>NZ_CP042170.1:0-5867608 GCF_002007065.3 Flavobacterium sp. KBS0721
ATGACTAAAACTGCTCAATCGGTATGGGAAAACTGTTTGTCCTTTATAAAAGACAATATTCAAGATCAAGCCTATAAAACTTGGTTCGAACCAATCAAATCAGTTGAGCTAACCGACAACGCGTTATATATTCAAGTACCAAGTAAATTTTTCTACGAATGGTTAGAAGAACACTACGTAAAATTATTGAAAGTTGCGCTTACCAAAGAACTGGGAAAAAACGCAAAGTTACTCTATAAAATTAAAATGGAGAACACTTATGGAAATAAACAGCCTTTTACCGAGCAGCTGCCAAGTTCCAACAGAGTTCCTATGAAACCGCAAGAGGTTGATGCTCCGTTTAAAAACCTGAATCCTGAACTTAAGAATCCTTTTGTAATTCCGGGAATCCGAAATTTAAAAATTGAATCTCAGTTAAATCCTAATTATAGTTTTGACAATTTCCTTGAAGGAGACTCTAACCGTTTAGCGCGTTCTGCAGGTATGGCAGTTGCCAATAAGCCTGGAGGAACATCATTTAACCCTTTATTGATTTTTGGTGGAGTTGGTTTAGGGAAAACACACCTGGCACATGCTATTGGTGTCGAAGTAAAAGACAAATATCCTGAGAAAACGGTTTTATATATTTCTGCCGAGATTTTCACACAACAATATATTGATTCGGTTAAAAAGAACAATCGTAATGATTTCATTCACTTTTACCAATTAATCGACGTTTTGATTATTGATGACGTTCAGTTTTTATCTGGAAAATCAGGAACTCAGGATGTGTTTTTCCATATTTTCAACTATTTGCACCAAAACGGAAAACAGGTAATTTTGACTTCGGACAAAGCTCCTGTTGACATGCAGGATATCGAACAACGTTTGTTGTCCCGTTTTAAATGGGGATTATCTGCTGAATTGCACCAGCCAGATTATGAAACCAGAATTTCGATCTTAAAAAATATTCTATATCGTGACGGTGTTGAGATGCCGGAAGATATTATTGAATATGTTGCCCGCAACATTAAATCGAATGTGAGAGAACTTGAAGGCGCAATCATTTCGCTAATCGCACAATCTTCTTTCAACAAAAAAGAAGTTACAATCGAGTTGGCTAAAAGTGTTGTAGAAAAATTTGTTAAAAACGTAAAGAGAGAAATCTCTATCGATTATATTCAAAAAATTGTGTCTGATTATTTCCAGTTGGATATTGAAACACTTCAATCTAAAACCAGAAAGAGGCACGTGGTTCAGGCAAGACAATTGGCTATGTTTTTTGCAAAGAAATTTACTAAAGCTTCTTTGGCAAACATTGGTTCACAAATTGGAGATCGCGATCACGCTACTGTTTTGCACGCCTGTAAAACTGTTGACAATTTAGTTTCTACAGACAAACAATTCAAGAAATTTGTCGAAGACATCAACAAAAAATTAACGCTATAAACGCGAATCATGCCAGTAAAAATTTTAATGGTTTGCTTGGGAAATATTTGCAGATCACCTTTAGCCGAAGGTATTTTAGCATCAAAATTACCTAAAAACTTTATAGTTGATTCTGCAGGAACCGGATCATGGCACGTGGGTCATTCACCTGACAAACGTTCGATTGCAGTAGCCCAAAAAAATGGCCTGTGTATTGACGGTCAAAAAGGCAGACAATTTAAAACAGCTGATTTTGACGAATTTGATTATATCTATGTTATGGATAGTTCAAATTACCGGGACGTCATTCAGTTAGCCAAAACTCCGGAACACAAAAACAAAGTACATCTTATTCTAAACGAATTATTTCCGGATGAAAATGTAGATGTTCCAGATCCTTATTACGGAGCTGTAAATGGTTTCGACAACGTTTATCAAATGTTAGACGAAGCTGCCGAAATAATCGCAAAAAAACTTATCGAAAAGCATTCATAATTTTAATGTATTTTAATTACTTAATTGATAATTGAAGTACATTTTTCTTTTAATATTAAACCATCACAAATGAAACTTCTAGGAAAATTATATTTAATTCCAACCACAATGGGCGAAAGCGATCCGATGGATGTTTTGCCACAAACCGTAAAAAGAAGTATCGATTTTATAGATCATTATATTGTTGAAAACGAAAAAACGGCCAGAAAATCAATAAAAGCAGTTTCTCCTGAGAAAAAACAATCAGAACTTATACTTTTTACTCTTAATAAACGAACAGAACCAAGCGAACATTTAGACTTTATAAAACCTTTATTAGAAGGAAAAAATGTCGGATTAATGAGCGAAGCGGGTTGTCCGGGCGTTGCAGATCCGGGTGCTGTAATTGTAAAATTGGCACACGAAAAAGGAATTCAGGTTGTACCTTTAGTAGGACCATCTTCTATTTTATTAGCGATGATGGCTTCTGGAATGAACGGTCAGAGTTTTACTTTCAACGGTTATTTACCTATTGATAAAGACGAGAAAAAATCGGCTTTAAAACATTTTGAAAAATTATCTCAGGATAAAAATCAATCTCAAATTTTTATTGAAACACCTTATAGAAATAATAAATTAGTTGAAGATCTTTTACAAATTCTTAATCCTTCAACACATCTTTGTATTGCGACTGATATTACATTGCCAACAGAATTTATTAAAACAATGCGTGTTAATGACTGGAAAAAATTAAAAGTTGATTTGCATAATCGACCTACGATTTTTATTATTCATAAAATGTAAACTAACTTTAAACCATTATAGAATGAAAAAATTTCTAATTCTTATCTTGATTTGCTTTGCACAAAATACATTTTCGCAAACTATTAAAAAAGATGACATTCTTACCATAGACGAACCTAATAATACCCCTCCACCTCAAGGAGCTATCCCTAATGATGATAATAGCATTTACAACACAGCAGGAATAGATGTAAGACCAGAATTTCCAGGAGGGATAGCTGTATTTGATAAATTTATTGAACAGAATTTTAAAATCCCACAGGAAAACCTCCAACTTAAAGGAAAAGTCTACGTAAGTTTTATAGTTGAAAAAGATGGATCATTAAATGATATAAAAATTTTAAGAGATATTGGTGCAGGAACAGGTGCTGAAGCCATTCGTGTTCTCAAAACATCTCCAAAATGGAGTCCTGGCAAAAAAAGTAATAAGCTTGTAAGAGTACTTTATTCACTACCTATATCTATAAATACTTCTAAAAAATAGATTACATCCAGTATTCAGCTCACAAGTTTTCCCCTAATCAAACTTCATCATGAGTAAACTTCCAAACGTAACGACAAGCATTTTTACTGTAATGTCAAAAATGGCGTCGGAATACAACGCAATTAATCTTTCGCAGGGATTTCCTAACTTCCCGGTTGATGAAAGATTAACAGATATTCTGGCAAGATTATCTAAGGAAAATGTACATCAATACACACCAATGGCCGGTTTTCCGCCTTTGATGAATCAAATTGCAAAACTGGTTCAGAGTTCATACAACAGAACTATTCTTCCCGAAACAGAAATTTTGGTTACTGCAGGCGCAACTCAAGGAATTTTCACTACGATTTTAGCCTTGGTAAAAACCGGCGACGAAGTAGTTATTCTGGATCCAAGTTATGATTCTTATGAATCTCCCGTTTTACTTTGTAATGCAAATCCTGTTCGTGTAGCTTTAAACGATGATTATACGCCAAATTGGGAAATTGTCGAAAAAGCGTGTTCTTCGAAAACAAAAATGATTATAATTAATAATCCACATAATCCGACAGGCAAGATTTTGACGGAAAATGATTTTTTGGAATTAGAAAAATTGATTTCAAAATATCCTGAGATTATAGTTTTATCTGATGAAGTTTACGAATACATTACTTTCGAAGAAAAACATATATCTGCACATACTAAAGATTTCCTTCTGAATCGTTGCATTATGGTTTCTTCCTTCGGAAAATCATTTCATATTACAGGCTGGAAAATTGGTTACACCGTTGCACCAGAACATTTAATGAAAGAAATCAAAAAAGTACATCAGTTTTTGGTTTTTAGCGTTAATAGTATTTCGCAAGCTGCCGTAAGTGAATATTTAAATGTTGTTGATGTCAATTTGCTTGGAAAATTCTATCAGGAAAAACGAGACTACTTCCAGAAACTGCTTCAAAATAGCCGTTTTGAACTAAAACCTTGCGAGGGAACTTACTTTCAGGTTGCTTCTTACGCCAACATTTCAAATGAAGATGATGTTACTTTTTGCAAAAAACTAATTACAGATCATGGCGTTGCTGCAATTCCAATTTCTACTTTTTATTCTGATCATAAAGACCAAAAATTAATACGTTTTTGCTTTGCTAAGGACAATTTTACATTAGAATCTGCAGCAAAAAAATTATGTGATATATAAAGTTTATTAAAATTTTATAACATTATTATGCGTGCATCCTATTTATTTAATTAATATTGTAATAAAAAGAAAAAAATATGAGCTATACAGATAAAATGTTAAGAGATGACGCTTTAAAAGGTAAAGTCATAGTAGTAACAGGTGGCGGAAGCGGTTTAGGAAAAGCAATGACCAAATATTTCTTAGAATTAGGCGCTCAGGTAGCCATTACTTCCAGAGATTTAGAAAAGCTAAAAAATACGGCCACCGAACTTGAAACTGAAACCGGAGGAAAATGTTTACCACTTCAATGTGACGTTCGTCATTATGAAGAAGTAGAAAATATGCTTCAGGAAGTTCTAAAAGCTTTTGGAAAAGTGGATGTTCTTTTAAACAACGCTGCCGGAAATTTCATTTCTCCAACTGAGCGTTTATCTGCAAATGCATTTGATACTGTTATAGATATCGTATTAAAAGGTTCTAAAAACTGTACGCTGGCTTTTGGGAAACACTGGATCGATACCAAACAAAAGTCTTCTACAATATTAAATATCGTTACCACTTACGCATGGACAGGATCAGCTTATGTTGTACCAAGTGCCACTGCAAAAGCTGGAGTTTTAGCTATGACACGCAGTTTAGCTGTAGAATGGGCAAAATACGGAATTCGTTCTAATGCTATTGCGCCGGGACCATTCCCTACAAAAGGTGCCTGGGACAGATTATTACCCGGAGATCTTGCCGAAAAATTCGACATGGCTAAAAAAGTGCCATTGAAACGTGTAGGAGATCATCAGGAATTGGCCAATTTAGCTGCTTATTTAGTTTCTGATTTTTCTGCTTATGTAAATGGCGAAGTAATCACGATTGATGGCGGCGAATGGCTAAAAGGCGCAGGACAATTTAATTTATTAGAAGCCATTCCGGAAGAACTTTGGGATCAGCTTGAAATGATGATAAAAGCAAAAAAGAATAAATAATTACAAGTGCTTACTAAATTCAGAATATTTTATTAAAACTATACTGATTGCACTAAATCCCGATGACAATGTTATCGGGATTTTTTTATTTTTTTTTACCATATAAGTCACAATCTTTTAACCATATAAGTGATATAACTTCAGTTAAGTAGCATTTTGTTTAAAAATCTTGTTACTTACATTTACTTATATCGCTTATATGGTTTAAATAAATAATATGTTCATTCAATTCACTTAAATTATTATTTTTGCCAAAACAAATAATAAAAAAAAAATATGCTCATTATTGGAATTGCAGGAGGAACAGGAAGTGGAAAAACAACAGTAGTACATCAAATTATGAACGAATTACCAGAAACTGAAGTTGGCGTAATTTCTCAGGATTCCTACTATAAAGAAACCCATAATTTGTCGTTCGATGAAAGAGCATTAATCAATTTTGATCATCCGCGCGCGATCGATTTTGAGTTATTGGTAAAACATTTAAAAGCATTAAAAGAAGGCGAAACTATCGATCAGCCCGTTTATTCTTTCATACAACATAACAGAACTGATGATACAGTTTCGACGCATCCAAGAAAAGTGATGATTGTCGAAGGAATTTTAATTTTGACAAATCCGGAGCTTCGTGATCTTTTTGATGTTAAAGTTTTCGTTCATGCCGACTCTGACGAAAGATTAATTCGTCGTTTAAAACGTGATATTTCAGAACGAGGACGTGATATCGACGAGGTTTTAACCCGTTATCAAAACACCTTAAAACCTATGCACGAGCAATTTATCGAGCCATCTAAAGCTTTTGCAGATATCATTATCCCTAACGATAAATACAATACGGTAGCCATCGATGTAGTTCGCGCTGTAATTAATCAACGAATTTCATAATTTTTATCGTAAATTTATTCCATAATCCCGATAGCTATCGGAACCCGCTTTCGCCTCTATCTTTTTATGTCCGCCGCGGCTGATATAAAAGGATAGAGGCTCAAACGAAGTTCACTGAATACAAATGAAAACAGTAAACTAAGTGAAATAATCGGGGCTAGAACACCAATCGAAATTAAAAGAAATAATCAGTTGAAAGAGAAAATGAAATTTAAAAACCCATATAAAGGCAAACGCTGGTTTAAATTACTGAGCAATAAATATGTTTGGGTTTTACTCTTTTTTGTAGTCTGGATGTTATTTCTGGACAATTACTCTTATTTTGATCATCGTTTTCTGGACGGGCAGATTAACGAACTACAAGACAACAAAAAATATTATCAGGACGAAATAAAAAAAGATCAGGAACAGATCAAACAGCTTAAAAATCCTGAACAAATAGAAAAATATGCCCGAGAAAAGTACTTCATGAAAAAAGACAGCGAAGATATTTACATCATTCAATTTGAAGGAGATACTATTCAAGACACACAAGAATAACCAGAAAAAAGTAAAAAAAACCAATGGCTACTACCCTATTCGACGATTTTAATCCGATTTCATCCAAACAATGGAAACAAAAAATTCAGTTTGAATTAGATGGAGCAGATTATAACGAAACCGTAATTTGGAATTCTCCAGAAGACATTCAGGTTAAACCGTTTTATCATATAGATGAATTTTCTAAGGCTGCTTCTGTTAAAACCCAAGCGTCCAATTTTAAAATTTGTCAAAACATCTTTGTATACGACATTGATAAATCGATTCAAAGAGCTATAAACACTATCGAAAGAGGTGCCGAAAGTTTACGTTTTACTATCGAAAACGAAAAAATCGATGTTCAAAAATTATTAGAAAATCTTCCTTTAGAAAACAGAACCGTTTACTTTAATTTGAAATTTATTTCAATCGATTTCGTAAAAGTATTAGACACCATTTCGATTCACAAAAAAGCTATTTTTTATTGCAATATGGATCCTATTGGTCATTTTGCAAGAGAAGGAAACTGGTTTACTACAGCTGATAAAAATAATTTCGAAGCGATCGAAAAAATTGCAAAAGCTACTACAAACCTGACACTTTTAAGTGTCGATTCAGGTTTGTATCAAAATGCCGGAGCTAACATTACACAACAAATTGCCTACAGTTTAGCGCACGCAAACGAATATTTGAATCGTTTACCAACAATTACAAAACCGTTTGTATTTCAAATATCAGTAGGAACAAATTATTTTTTTGAAATTGCAAAACTTCGTGCTTTACGAATGCTTTTCGAATTAATTGCTGCAGAATATCATCCGGAATTAGAATGCCATTTTCTGGTAACACCAACTAAACGCAATAAAACGATTTACGATTATAATGTAAATATGTTACGTACCACAACCGAATGCATGTCGGCAATATTGGGTGGCGCAGATGGTGTGGCAAATTTACCGTATGATTCCTTATACCATAAAGACAACGAATTTGGCGACCGAATAGCGCGCAATCAATTGTTGGTTTTAAAACATGAAAGTTATTTTGATAAAGTAAATAATCCGGCAGACGGAAGTTATTACATAGAAAGTCTGACCATGCAATTGGCTGAAAAAAGTTTGGCTTTATTTAAAGATATTGAAGCAAATGGAGGTTTCTTAAAACTTCTAAACGACGGAACTATCAAAAAGAAGATTCAGGAGAGCGCTGCAAAAGAACAGGAATTGTTCGATTCTAAAAAAGAAGTTTTGTTGGGAACGAATAAATACCCCAACAAAGAGGACAGAATGAAACACGATTTAGAATTGTTTCCTTTCGTAAAAATAAAACCAAGAAAAACATTAATTACACCCATAATTGAAAAACGATTGGCCGAAAAACTGGAACAAGAACGATTAGATCTTGAGTAATCATTTTTCAAAGTAATTAATAAACTACTCAAAAGAGTATTTCCATGATAAGAAAAGACCTTAAACATATTAAGTTAGAAGTTAAAAGTGAGAAGTTAGACGTACTGACAAATAATTCAGAACCTATAACTGAAAATTTTTACACAGCAGAAGGCATCGAGCTCAAAAAAACTTATTCTGAAAAAGATATCGAGGATTTAGAGTTTCTTGATTTTGGAGCAGGTTTTGCTCCCAATTTGAGAGGCCCTTACGCTACTATGTATGTGAAACGCCCGTGGACAATTCGACAATATGCCGGATTTTCTACAGCAGAAGAAAGCAATGCCTTTTACAGAAGAAATCTGGCAGCAGGACAAAAAGGACTTTCTATCGCTTTTGATTTGCCCACGCATCGTGGTTATGATTCTGATCATGAAAGAGTTGTTGGTGATGTCGGAAAAGCCGGAGTTGCAATCGATTCTGTCGAAGACATGAAAGTTTTATTTGATCAGATTCCGCTAGACGAAATGTCGGTTTCAATGACCATGAATGGTGCAGTTTTGCCTATTATGGCCTTTTATATTGTGGCAGCTGAAGAACAAGGTGTAGCAATTGAAAAATTATCAGGAACGATCCAGAATGATATTCTAAAAGAATTTATGGTTCGTAATACTTATATCTATCCGCCAACACCTTCTATGAAGATTATTGCAGATATTTTTGAATTTACGAGCAAGAAAATGCCGAAATTCAATTCGATCTCTATTTCAGGATATCATATGCAGGAAGCAGGAGCAACAGCCGATATAGAATTGGCGTATACTTTGGCCGATGGTTTAGAATATATTCGAACCGGACTTTCTACCGGAATGACAATCGATGAATTTGCTCCCCGCCTGTCTTTCTTTTGGGCAATTGGAATGAATCACTTTATGGAAATTGCTAAAATGCGCGCCGGAAGAATGATCTGGGCAAAATTAGTGCAGCAATTTAATCCTAAAAGCGATAAATCTTTGGCTTTACGAACACATTGCCAGACAAGTGGCTGGAGTCTAACAGAACAAGATCCTTTTAATAATGTCGCCAGAACTTGTATCGAAGCCACTGCAGCCACCTTTGGAGGAACTCAATCCTTACATACTAATGCATTGGACGAAGCTATTGCATTACCAACCGACTTTTCGGCAAGGATTGCCCGTAATACACAGATTTTTTTACAGGAAGAGACTAAAATTACAAAAACTGTTGATCCTTGGGGAGGAAGTTATTACGTTGAAAGCCTAACAAATGAAATTTTAGAAAGTACCTGGAAACTAATAGAAGAAGTAGAAGAATTGGGCGGGATGACAAAAGCGATTGAAGCCGGAATTCCGAAACTAAGAATTGAAGAAGCCGCAGCCAGAAAACAAGCAAGAATTGATAGCGGACAGGATATTATTGTGGGAGTAAACCAATATCGCCTGGAAAAAGAAGATCCATTGCATATTTTGGATGTGGACAACCAAATGGTCCGCAAACAACAATTAGAGCAACTTGAACAAATAAAAGCAACAAGAGATACTGAAAAAGTAAATCAATCACTCGAAAAATTAATACTTTGTGCCAAAACCGGACAAGGAAACTTATTGGAAATTGCTATCGAAGCCGCTCGGAACAGAGCAACATTAGGCGAAATTAGCGATGCTCTGGAAAGTATTTTTGGCCGATATAAAGCCCAAATTAAATCCTTTAGCGGTGTGTATAGTGCAGCAATAAAAAACGACGAGAATTTTGAAAAGGCAAAACAATTAGCAGATGCCTTTGCAAAGCAAGAAGGAAGACGCCCCAGAATTATGATTGCCAAAATGGGACAGGACGGTCATGATCGCGGTGCAAAAGTAGTTGCCACCGGATATGCCGATGTAGGTTTTGATGTCGACATAGGTCCACTTTTTCAAACCCCTGCCGAGGCTGCCAAACAAGCGGTTGAAAATGACGTACATATTTTAGGCGTTTCATCATTAGCCGCAGGACATAAAACACTTGTACCGCAAGTTATAGAAGAACTTAAAAAACACGGACGCGACGATATCATGGTTATTGTAGGCGGAGTAATTCCTGCGCAAGACTATCAATTTTTATTTGATGCAGGAGCTATTGCGGTTTTCGGACCGGGAACTAAAATTAGCGAAGCGGCTATTAAAATTCTGGAAATTTTAATTGACTAAAAAGCATAAAAAAATCCCGAATTGTATCGGGATTTTTTTTGCTTATGCAAATTTTAAATTTGATCGTGTATTGTAGCATCACTATCAGCTTCGATACGAGAAAGATCATAACCTCCAAAGGCTTTCATATAACTTTTTAATGAAGTTCCGTAAGCATCTCTAAAATGCCTGTTCCTATTTTTAAAAAAGTTTTTTACTGAACCAGCTCCTCCAAGGTGTGCGGCGGCTAAAATTCCCGATTCGGTAATTTCAATACCATTGATAATCTTTCCTTCATACTTTTCTATTTCATTACGTAAAATCCATTTGTTTTTGGACAGTAATGCAATAAATGCTTTTTCTTGTAATGCAGGATCTTTTAAAAAGGCTTTGTTGTTTTTAACGCCAACCGCCCTTAATGCTTTAGAACCAAATTGGTATTTTCCCATATAACCTAACGAATTTACCAATCGGTATTTTCCCTGAGATTCTTTAAAGGCTACCGCTTCTTTAAAACTGATAAGGCGCTTTTCTGTAAATACAACATTTACCTTTTTGACTGTAGGATAATCATCCTCTTCCAGCGATGGAAACAAGTATTCAGATCCATCTGTTTTTTCTATTAGAAACCAAGGTTTAGTTTCCAGATTAAAGGGTTTAAAACCCAAACTTAAAAATGTAATAATAACGATCAAACTCGTATAAAAATACCACTTCTTTATCATAAATTGTTTTTCTTCAAATCCCTGTCACCTCTTTGAAATTTCTACGGTGCAAAGATAAGAAATACAAAATAACCCTGTAAATCAATAAGTTACATATTTTTAGAAATATAAATATAGCTACTAATCCCTTTATTGATGCAGATTACGAGGCGAAAACCAAGGTTTTAATTTAGCTTCAAAAGCGCCAAAATATAAATCTGAAAAATGCAATTTTTATCAATTTTTTAGCAAATTAGTTAAAATAGCAAGATTAAACCTACCAAACACTTATGATTTTTAAAGATAATTTATGGCATTTAAATTTGGTTTTTTCATTAAATTTATGTAAACTAGAATATAATATTTTGTAAATTTTAGTTTTTCAGATTAAATAAATTGAGAATTATGATCTGTATTTTTTAATTATTATTTTAAAATTAGAATGAAAAATGAGTAAAAATATTGAATAAAGAATCTTCCTAAATTTCTAGAAAATTATTTATTTTAAATAGTAGTACAACATAAGTAAATAAAAAAACCGAAGAGTAAGTCTTCGGTTTCTTTGTCTTATTTTAATCATTAATAGTGAATAAAATTATCTTGTCACTCCCTGACTAGCGATCCAGTCAGAATATTTTTTTGCATTTATTTGATGCTGCTCATAAGTTGATGCAAATTCATGATAGCCAAAACGATCTATACTTGCACAGAAATAAATATAATCGTTCTTTTCAGGATTTAAAACCGCATCAACAGCTGTGATATCAGGCATTGCGATTGGTCCTGGAGGAAGTCCAATATTTACATAGGTATTGTATGGAGATCTCATAACCAAATCATTATAAAAAACTCTCTTGATAACCTGATCAAAATTATTATCTCTCAATTTTAAGGCATAAATAACAGTTGGATCTGCTTGCAAAGGCATTTCTAAACGCAAACGATTCAAATATACACCCGCAATACGAGGTCTTTCATCTTTTTTAACCGATTCTTTATGAACGATAGAAGCTAAAATGGTAGCCTGAACCGGAGTTAAGCCTTGTTTTTTTGCTTTTTCGATTCTTTCAGCCGTCCAGAAATTATGATATTCCTTAATCATTTTATCGCGAAATTTCTCTGCAGAAGTATTCCAATAAATCTCATAGGTATTTGGGATAAACATCGCAAAAACATTTTCTTCATTAAAACCATTTTCTTTTAGAAAAGCCGGATCTTTAATTGCCTTCATTAAAGATAAACTGTCCGCTTCGATCTCAGCACCCACTCTTCCAGCAAAGTTTTCTAAGCGTTCCTGATTATTAAAAGATAATTTTACAGGAATATTGGCTCTCATTGCGCGAACCAAATCGATATTATTCATGTCTTTTTTAAGTAAAAAGCGACCTGATTTTACATTTTCAGGATAGCTTCTTTTACTGGCTACCATTTCAAAATTGTCGAAATTTTTAATGTAAGGCGCTAATATTTTCTTTACATCTGTATAATTTGCATTTGTAGGAACGTATACATATAGTTCCTTTTCGTCAAATTTAGTATTGGCACTGAATATTTTACTAATTAAAATAAATCCGTAAATCATTAAAACTGAAATTACGGCTACAGCAGTTATTGTGATGATTTTTTTTAAGCTCAAAGTATAAAGTTTAAATTTGTTTATTAATTAACTGAAAAATTGCTTCGTCCTGATAGTGGTTATTAAGCAAAATCCAATCCTTTTTGATTCCTATTTTCTCAAAGCCAAATTTAGTAAAAAGAGCTATACTTGCTACATTTCCTACAGCAATATTTGCATACAGCTGATGTAAATTTAAATTATGAAAAGAATACTTGATTAAAAGTTCTAAAGCCTCAGAACCAATATTTTGATTTCTGTTTTCACCTTTCTGAATAACAATTCCAACACCTGCCCTGTTATTTTTAGGATCAAATTCGAATAAATCAATTAACCCAATCGCCGGAAAATCCTGATCCTGACAGATTGCCAAACGCAATTGTTTGGCTTCGTAAATATCCTGTTGCGCATTTTCGAGATACTGGCGAACTAAAAACCGGCTATAAGGTGTTTGTGTATTACTGACTTCCCAAATGCTTTCATCATTCTCCATTGCATAAACAAACTCCAGATCATTAGGTTCTAATGCTCGCAGATAAATATTTTCTCCTTTTAGTGTAATCATTGTTGATTTAGATTGCAGATTTTAGTCTACAAATTTTGGAATTTGGACTCGAGCTTTAGCGAACAGGCGAAGCAATTTAAAAATTGCATTTTATACCTCTATTGTACCCTTAAAAACAAATTTGGCAGGACCGGTTAGGAAAACATTCGTAAAATGATCTCCCAATTTATCAAAAGAAACAACTAGTTTTCCGCCTTCAACATTTAAGTTAATCGAAGTTTTATCTGTTTGACCTATAGCGTTCATTGCAATTGCAACTGCTGTTGCTCCCGTTCCGCAAGCCAGAGTTTCATCTTCAACACCTCTTTCATAAGTACGAAGTGAAAAAGTACCATCGTCAACCTTTTTTACAAAATTGATATTGCTTCCTTTTTCGCCATACAACTCTCCATAACGAATTGCAGCGCCATTCTCTTTTACATTATAATGTTCTAAATCATCAACAATTTGTACGTGATGCGGAGAACCGGTATCTAAAAAAGTATATGAATCTTTCTTTTGTACTTCATCAACATCAATCATTTGCAGAGAAATAATAGCATCATCACCTACAGAAGCGTGATGCAAACCGTCTGTTGCTATAAATGTAGCTTCATCCTTAATCACTCCTAATTGGTTGGCAAAAGCCACTAAGCAACGTCCGCCGTTTCCGCACATTGAACTCTGATTCCCGTCTGAGTTATAATACACCATTCTAAAGTCAGTTTCGGTATCATTTTCTAATAAAATAAGCCCATCTGCTCCAATTCCGAAACGTCTGTCACACAGGCGTTCAATCAATTTAATATTATCTTTTGGAAAGAAATCTGAACGATTATCAATCATTACAAAATCGTTTCCGGTACCCTGATATTTATAAAATTCTATTTGCATTTTTTTTCCATTAATAATACAAAAGTACGAACAAATAATTAATGAAATGTTAATCAATGTTAAAGAGCGTTAAACCATTTTATTCGTTAATTTTTTGAATTATTTTTACGTGAAATTACATAAACATAAATTATAACAACTTAAACATATAATATAACTATGAAAAGACTTTCAACCTTATTTTTGGTTTCACTACTTAGCGGTGCTACTACACTTGGTGCTTACAAGTTATTATTTGAAAGCAACAATTCTTTTTTTGGAAGACAAAATTCTGTTGTAACTCTTGCCCCTAATTCGTTTGGAAAAAATGTTGCTTTATCTGCTGAAACGGTCGATTTTACAGCTGCTGCAGATAAAACAATTCACACTGTTGTTCACGTAAAAAATGTTTCGCGAAGAACGGTTAGCAATCCTATGTTAGAATTTTTCTATGGCTACGGTGGCCAACAGCAGCAAGAACAAGTTGGAACCGGATCTGGTGTCATTATTTCTGAAGACGGATATATTGTCACGAACAATCACGTTATAAAAGATGCCACAGAAATCGAAATTACATTAAACAACAAAAAATCATACAAAGCAAAATTAATTGGAACGGATTCTAAAATGGACATCGCGTTACTCAAAATTGATGCTGATGAAAAATTACCTTACACCGCTTTTGCCAATTCAGATTCTGTAAAAATTGGCGAATGGGTTTTGGCAGTTGGAAATCCGTATAACTTAACTTCGACTGTAACTGCCGGAATTGTTTCGGCGAAAGCCAGAAATTTAGACACTAACGGAATTCAGTCTTTTATTCAGACTGATGCTGCCGTAAACCCAGGTAATAGTGGTGGTGCACTAGTTAACACGAGAGGAGAATTAATTGGTATTAATACCATGATTTCATCTATGACAGGTTCTTATGTAGGTTATTCATTTGCTGTTCCTTCAAATATCGCCCGAAAAATTATCGAAGATATTATGGAATTTGGAAATGTTCAAAGAGGAATTCTAGGCGTCGAAGGTGGAGAATTAAATAGTACTGCCTCCAAAGAATTAGGTGTTACCGAAACTCAGGGTTTTTACATTAGTAAAGTTTCTAAAAATTCAGGTGCAGAAAAAGCCGGTTTGGGTAAAGGAGATATTATTGTAAAACTTGACGATCAGAATATTGCAACTTATGCTGATCTTTCAGGATATATCAATACAAAACGACCAAATGATGTTGTTAAAGTAACTTATATAAAAGAAGGAAAAACTAAAACAGTTCCCGTAACTTTAAGCAAAAACGAATTTTATAGTACCGAATTTAAAGGAATTGAATTAGAAAACATTGATGCTGCCGACAAAAAGAAATTCAGAATTGATTATGGTGTAAAAATCAGAAATATCAACAATGAAAACTTAATGCAATATCAAAACGAATTACAAGGTAATATTATCCTGAGTATCGATAATGTAAAAGCAACAAATATCGAGACGGTTGCCAAACTTTTAAACAGAAAAGATGAAGCACAAAGTGTTCGTCTGGAAATGATCAATAAAAATGGAGAAATCCTTAGAATTATTATTTAATCACAGTTTACAGTTACAGTATTCAGTCGCAAAAAACTGAACACTTAAACTGACATTGAAAACTCAAAAAAAGCCATCTTAGAAATAAGGTGGCTTTTTATTTTTTTAAAAAAATAAATCACAAAATACTTTACGAAATCGATTGAAATGGATACTTTTGCGCAAAATTTAAAAATATTCGTGTATTTATTTTTTCAATTTAATCAATTATGAGCAAAAAAACATTGTACCAAAAAGAGGTATCATTACAAGTCGACCGAAGAAGAGCTGGTGTCGAATTAATTAAAATCATAAGCGATTTATGGTATGACAAATCCATTGAAATGGTCTTATTCAAAAATCAATTATTGGATAAAAATGTCAGCGATATTATCAATTTACATCAATATGCAGGTGAATTTGTAGGCAAACCTATCACCATTTTTGATTCGGTTGAAATCGCAAAAGTTGTTTTATCTTTAGATCTTCCTCCTGCAAAATTAGATCTTGGAAAACTAACTTATGAATATCGTTTAGAAGATGAAAAATATCCCGATGCGAGATATTTTGTAATCGACAAATTGAAAAAAGCAAAATCATCAGAAGAAATTCAGCCAAAAGATGTTGTATTATATGGATTTGGAAGAATCGGACGTTTATTGGCAAGAGAATTAATGTCTAAAACGGGAAAAGGAAATCAATTGCGTTTGAGAGCAATTGTAACCCGTGATAAAAATGACGCAATTACTTTAGAGAAACGAGCTTCTCTTTTGCGATATGATTCTATTCACGGAGATTTTCAAGGATCTGTGATTGCTGACCCAAAAAACAATGCGCTGATTATCAACGGAACTACTGTACATATCATCACAGCAAATTCCCCGGAAGAAATTGATTATACCCAATACGGAATCAATGATGCGTTAGTGATTGATAATACCGGAGCTTTTACTACCGAGGAAGCTTTAAAAAGACATTTAACATCTCCAGGTACTAGTAAAGTTTTATTGACAGCACCCGGAAAAGGAGTTCCTAATATTGTACATGGCGTAAATCACAATGAATATAATCCTGACGAAATAAATATTTTTTCAGCTGCTTCCTGCACTACAAATGCCATAACTCCTGTTTTAAAAGCTATTGAAGATACCCTAGGAGTTGTAAAAGGGCACTTAGAAACCATTCACGCTTATACAAACGATCAAAATCTGGTCGATAATATGCATAAAAAATACCGTCGTGGAAGAGCTGCAGCTTTAAATATGGTTATCACCGAAACTGGTGCCGGAAGTGCTGTTGCAAAAGCATTACCCTCACTAGAAGGAAAATTAACTTCAAATGCTATTAGAGTACCTGTCCCAAATGGTTCTTTAGTTGTTTTGAATTTAGAAGTTAAAAAAGCGACTTCGATTTCGGCTATCAATAAAATCATGAAAAAATACGCTCTTGAAGGCGAATTGGTTGAACAAATAAAATATTCATTAAATAATGAACTTGTTTCATCTGATATTATTGGTACATCTGCCCCATCTATTTATGACAGTAATGCCACAATAGTATCTCAAGACGGAAAAAACATTGTATTATATATTTGGTATGATAACGAATATGGTTACAGTCATCAGGTAATTAGATTAGCAAAATACATTGCCAAAGTAAGACGTTTTACTTACTATTAATATAAAACCAAAACCAACCATTTATCTAAAACCATCAGGCATTGTCTGGTGGTTTTTTCTTAGGAAATATTCAACAAGATCTGAATCGTTTAAAATAGAATAAAAATTGTCGAATTATATTGGTAAAACAGTTGTACTCTTTACTTCAGAAATTACAAAAACAGTATTGATAAGGGAAACCTCCGGTAATACCGATAATTTTTTTTGATGAAACTGATGATAACTTTCCATATCAGGAATGATAATTTTTAGCATATAATCAAAATTTCCCGAAACATAATTACACTCTACGACTTCAGGCAAATTCAAAATAGATTGATTAAATCCTTCTGATGTGTCATAAGTTTGCTTTGTTAAGGTAACCTGACAATAAACCGTAAGATTATTGCCGAGTTTTTTCTTATTCAAAATCGAAACATATTTCTCAATAACTCCATCTTTTTCAAGACGTTTTACCCGATCATGAACAGGGGTTAAAGACAAATTTATTTTGTTTGCGATGTCTTTTAGCGTGTAGTGCGCATTTTCCTGTAAAAGACGTAAGATTTTTTTGTCAATTTCATCTAAAGCCATAACGAAAACGTTTTCTGTAATTAATAAAAATAAGTCATTTTTTCTTTTTGGACGAGTATAAACACTCTTAAATAGAATATTTTTCTGTAAAAGTATTAAATAAAATAATATTTTCTTATTTATAGGTCCTTAATCCATAATAAATTCTCTATCTGTAGTTTTGTAAAAGAATCTCAACAAAAACAAAAAAATCCAACAAAAATGATAATAGGTGTTCCAAAAGAAATAAAAAATAACGAAAACCGTGTAGCTTTAACTCCTGCAGGTGTTTCTGAAATGAAAAAACATGGACATGTAGTTTATGTTCAGGCAACTGCTGGTTTAGGCAGCGGTTTTAGTGACGAAGAATATGCAACTGCAGGTGCAGTAGTTTTGGCTACTATCGAAGAAGTGTATGCTGTTGCTGAAATGATCATCAAAGTAAAAGAACCAATTGCATCTGAATATCCATTAATTAAAAAAGATCAATTATTATTTACTTACTTCCATTTTGCTTCATCAGAGCCATTAACTCATGCAATGCTTGAAAAAGGTGCTGTATGTTTAGCTTACGAAACAGTAGAAAAAGCAGATCGTAGTTTACCATTATTGGTGCCAATGTCTGAAGTTGCAGGTCGTATGGCTATTCAACAAGGAGCTAAATATCTTGAAAAACCATTAAAAGGAAGAGGAATTCTTTTAGGTGGTGTTCCAGGTGTACCTCCTGCTAAAGTTTTAGTTTTAGGTGGAGGAATCGTTGGAACTCAAGCTGCAAAAATGGCTGCAGGTTTAGGTGCTCAGGTAACCATTATGGATTTAAGTTTGCCACGTTTACGTTATTTAGATGACATTATGCCAGCAAACGTAAATACAGAAATGTCTAATCACTACAATATTACAAAAGCAATTAAAGACGCAGATCTAATTGTTGGAGCTGTTTTAATTCCAGGAGCAAAAGCACCTCACTTAATTACTCGTGACATGCTTAAATTAATGCGTCCGGGAACTGTTGTTGTTGACGTTGCAGTTGATCAGGGAGGATGTATCGAAACTTGTACTCCTACAACACATGAAAATCCAACTTTTATTATTGATGACATTGTTCACTACTGTGTAGCAAATATGCCAGGTGCTGTTCCTTACACATCTACTTTAGCCTTAACTAATGCTACTTTGCCTTATGCAGTGCAATTAGCAAACAAAGGATGGGAAAAAGCTTGCAGCGAAAACGAAGAATTGAAAAAAGGATTAAATATTGCTAACGGAAAAATTCTTTATAAAGGAGTTGCTGAAGCTTGGAATCTTCCTTTTAACGAAGAGTTAGTGTTAGCAAACGCATAGTGCTAACATTAAAATAAGTGCTTACTAAAACACTATTTAAAGGCTTTTCTTAATTGAAAAGTCTTTTTTTTAGACATAAAAAAACCTGTCATGAATTTTGACAGGTTTTTATTTTCATATCAAAAAATGAAAACTATTTTTTCTCATCTAATACTTCTTGTAACACTTTTGCTTCAGTCCCATTTGGGAAAGTAACTTTAATTTTCTGTGCTATTGTTGGAGCAATTTCAGTGATAGCTTTCTTATCGTAAGATTCTCCTTTTTTAATATGCCATCCGTAAAAAATAGCTGGCACATGAGTATCATAGCTATAAGGTGTTCCGTGTGATGTTCCTGTAGTTGAATATTCTATATCACCAGGCTTATCAATAATAACCAAATCGCCATTTTGAGTTACATCAAAACCTTTTGCAACAAAATTTAAATAATAGTCATTTCCTGAATTAGCCAATATTTCTTCTTCAGTGTAAACCTTTTTAACTTGTGGCTGCGAAATTAAAAACTCTTTAAAAGCTTGTTTTACTTTTACCAAGTCTAACCTCTTATCTTTAATAATTTGCTTATTAAAGAAAACATTGAAATTGGAATAATTTAAAATTAAATCAACTCCAAATGTTTTAGTTGAGAAATCCTGTAAACTCTTTTTAACATCTTTAGACGGATAATTATCTACATTATATTTACGGTCTTTCAAATAAATTACATTTTCAGCACCAGCATGATCAGCAGTTAAGAAAAGTAAATAATTTCCTTTTCCAACAGTTTTATCTAAATAGGCCAAGAAATCGGCAATAGTTTGGTCCAGCCTTAAATAAGTATCCTGTAGTTCCATCGAACGTGGCCCAAGTAAGTGACCTACATAATCAGTAGAAGAAAAACTTACAGTTAAAAAGTCTGTAATATTATCTTTTCCTAATTCTTCTTTTTCAATAGCTTTCTTAGCAAATTCAGCCAGCAAATCATTTCCAAAAGGAGTCGCCCTTAAAATCCCTGCATCATTCTTCTCATACATTGACTTTAAATCATATGGGAAAACTGGAGCTGCACTTCCGTACAACTTACCCTCGTAAGGATTATTATCCGGTAAACTTTCGTTATAAGTAGAAGCTGGCTTGTACAAATCCCAACCTTTATTAATGTAAGGCATATAATGTTTCTCATTATTAAACTCAGTAACCCATTCAGGCAATTTTTCTCCGTAAAAAGTACTGGAAATAAAAGACCCGGTTTTACTATACCAAAAAGCCCAATTAGCAAAATGACCTGCTGGTAAAATTGCGCCACGATCTTTAAGGCTAATTCCAATAACTTTTCCTTCAAAATTAGTAGCCATTCTTACTTCGTCAGTAATAGTAGTACTTTGTAAATTCTTAGGAGACATTGCGCCTTCTTCAACTGTGCCATCCCCTACAGTTTTTACACCTGCATCATCTGTGCAATACATTTCCTTACCAAGGGCCCTGCTAAACCATTCATTCCCCACAATTCCATGTGTCGCCGGAGTAGTTCCAGTATAAATAGACGCATGTCCAGGAGCTGTATAAGTAGGCATATAATTATAATGCATATTCTGAAAAGTATATCCATTATTCATTAGTCTCTTAAATCCGTTTGGTGAAAAATCATCTGAAAAGCGATACAAATATTCCATTTTCATCTGATCTACTACAATACCTACCACCAACTTAGGTCGCTGTTGAGCACTTAAATTTGAGATAACAAACAATGTCAACAATACAATACTTTTTTTCATACTTCAATTATAATATTTGATACAAAAATACAGATTAGCATTTAGATAGGCTAGCGCACTATAATTTAAAACTTAAAAACGATTATAATTTAACAGAAAAATAGATTTTAAATTATATGGGCGTTTCCCTCCGGGCCGGGTCCGGGCCGGGCTGTCCGCTAAATCTTTTGCGAGAGAGGTTTTAGGCTGCTTTGCCGGAAGTGTAGTGTGTCGCAAAAGGATATCGCTCCCATCCCTAACGCAGTTTACGGTAAAAAGGAAGTATTATTTTCAAAAGAAATTCCAACTTTTAAAATCCCAAATTCCAGTCCATAGAACCTCATAGTTTTTACTTTCAGAAGAGATCATGTAAATAAACTGTTATTTAACCGCAAAGAACGCAAGGGATTACGCAAAGTGCGCAACGAACAGCCTTTGCGACCTTAATAAAGACAGCAGTACAGACGATAAAAAAAACCTTTGCGTACTTTGCGGTAAATTTCACAAAGTGATATAAACAAAAAATCCCTCCCGATAAATTGGGAAGGATTCTTAAAAGAAAGGCGACGACATACTCTCCCACATAACTGCAGTACCATCTGCGCAGGCGGGCTTAACTACTCTGTTCGGGATGGGAAGAGGTGAGCCCCGCCGCAATAACCACCTTAAGGTCGTTTTGCAATGGGTATTCCGATTTATCGGAACAACATTACAGAATATCTTAACATACTGAGATAAAGAAAAGTATTTTATATTTAGAAAGTTTCTTCTCCCGACCGGAGTCGGGAGAAAAGGGTGTACATAAGCTTACGGATTATTAGTACTACTCGACTATGACATTACTGCCTTTACATCTATAGCCTATCAACGTGGTCATCTTCCACGATCCTTAAAAGAAATCTCATCTTGTGGTGGGTTTCGCGCTTATATGCTTTCAGCGCTTATCCCTTCCAAACGTAGCTACTCTGCGGTGCCCCTGGCGGGACAACAGATACACTAGAGGTTTGTCCAATTCGGTCCTCTCGTACTAGAATCAGATCCACTCAAATTTCTAACGCCCACAGTAGATAGAGACCGAACTGTCTCACGACGTTCTGAACCCAGCTCGCGTGCCACTTTAATGGGCGAACAGCCCAACCCTTGGGACCTTCTCCAGCCCCAGGATGTGACGAGCCGACATCGAGGTGCCAAACCCCCCCGTCGATATGAGCTCTTGGGGGAGATCAGCCTGTTATCCCCGGCGTACCTTTTATCCTTTGAGCGATGGCCCTTCCATGCGGAACCACCGGATCACTATGCTCTACTTTCGTACCTGATCGACCTGTATGTCTCTCAGTCAAGCTCCCTTATGCCATTGCACTCTACGCACGGTTACCAAGCGTACTGAGGGAACCTTTAGAAGCCTCCGTTACTCTTTTGGAGGCGACCACCCCAGTCAAACTACCCACCAAGCAATGTCCCCCGCAAAACGGGGTTAGGCCTCAGATAAACAAAGGGTTGTATTTCAACAATGACTCCACAACGCCTGGCGACGCCGCTTCATAGTCTCCAACCTATCCTACACATCATTTATCCAAGGTCAATACTAAGCTATAGTAAAGGTGCACAGGGTCTTTTCGTCCCACTGCGGGTAAACGGCATCTTCACCGTTACTACAATTTCACCGAGCTCATGGCTGAGACAGTGTCCAGATCGTTACACCATTCGTGCAGGTCGGAACTTACCCGACAAGGAATTTCGCTACCTTAGGACCGTTATAGTTACGGCCGCCGTTTACTGGGGCTTCAATTCAATGCTTCTCCGAAGATAACATCTCCTCTTAACCTTCCAGCACCGGGCAGGTGTCAGGCCCTATACTTCATCTTACGATTTTGCAGAGCCCTGTGTTTTTGATAAACAGTCGCCTGGACCTCTTCACTGCGGCCCCCATTGCTGGGGGCGACCTTTCTCCCGAAGTTACAGGTCTATTTTGCCTAATTCCTTAGCCATGAATCTCTCGAGCACCTTAGGATTCTCTCCTCAACTACCTGTGTCGGTTTACGGTACTGGTACTAATTACCTGAAGTTTAGAGGTTTTTCTTGGAAGCCCTTAGGCGCACTATCTCTTTGTCCGAAGACTCCGAGTACTATCGTATTTCCCCAAGCCGCGTGGATTTGCCTGCGCAGCTTATAGGTAGGTACTTCAACGAACTATTCCGTCAGTTCGCGGCGCTTTCATCACTCCGTCACCCCATCACAGTAATTAGTAGTACGGGAATATTAACCCGTTAGCCATCGACTGTCCCTTTCGGGTTCGCCTTAGGACCAGACTAACCCACAGCTGATTAGCATAGCTGTGGAAACCTTAGTTTTTCGGTGTGCGGGTTTCTCGCCCGCATTATCGTTACTTATGCCTACATTTTCTTTTCCAGCCAGTCCAGCATACCTTACGATACACCTTCAACCCTGCTGGAATGCTCCCCTACCACTTAGAGTAAACTCTAAATCCATAGCTTCGGTAATACACTTATGCCCGATTATTATCCATGCTCGTCCGCTCGACTAGTGAGCTGTTACGCACTCTTTAAATGAATGGCTGCTTCCAAGCCAACATCCTAGCTGTCTGGGCAGACAAACCTCGTTCTTTCAACTTAGTGTATATTTGGGGACCTTAGCTGATGGTCTGGGTTCTTTCCCTCTCGGACTTGGACCTTAGCACCCAAGCCCTCACTGTTAGTGAACATTATATAGCATTCGGAGTTTGTCAGGAATTGGTAGGCGGTGAAGCCCCCGCATCCAATCAGTAGCTCTACCTCTATATAACTTTATAACTAACGCTGCACCTAAATGCATTTCGGGGAGTACGAGCTATTTCCGAGTTTGATTGGCCTTTCACCCCTACCCACAGGTCATCCGAAGACTTTTCAACGTCAACCGGTTCGGACCTCCACTGTGTGTTACCACAGCTTCATCCTGCCCATGGGTAGATCACACGGTTTCGCGTCTAACACTACTGACTAAAGCGCCCTATTCAGACTCGCTTTCGCTACGGATCCGTGGCTTAACCACTTAACCTTGCCAGCAACGTTAACTCGTAGGCTCATTATGCAAAAGGCACGCCGTCACCCCACGAAAGGGCTCCGACCGCTTGTAAGCGTATGGTTTCAGGATCTATTTCACTCCGTTATTCACGGTTCTTTTCACCTTTCCCTCACGGTACTGGTTCACTATCGGTCTCTCAGGAGTATTTAGCCTTAGCGGATGGTCCCGCCAAATTCAGACAGGGTTTCACGTGCCCCGCCCTACTCAGGATACCACTATCTATTACACTCGTTACCCATACGGGGCTATCACCCTCTTTGGCGTCACTTTCCAGTAACTTCCGGTTCCTTGTGCATAAAATCTCGTGGTCCTACAACCCCAATCTTGCCGTAACAACATTGGTTTGGGCTAATCCGCGTTCGCTCGCCACTACTTACGGAATCACTTTTGTTTTCTTCTCCTCCGCCTACTTAGATGTTTCAGTTCAGCGGGTTTGCCCACCTATCGGTGTACTATGTCTTCAACATAGTGGGTTGCCCCATTCAGGTATCTGCGGATCAATCGGTGTGTGCCCGTCCCCGCAGCTTTTCGCAGCTTATCACGCCTTTCATCGCCTCTGAGAGCCAAGGCATCCCCCATACGCCCTTATTTTGCTTATTGTACCAATCATAAAATCAATTATGACCGTTTTTTTTTGTCTTTTATTATTTGTATTGCTACTTATAACAAAAAACGCTTTCTACTTTTTATTATTTTCTTATCTCAATATGTCAATGAACTTTTATTTACTATCTTTATAGTAAACCAGTGGAGAATAACGGAGTCGAACCGTTGACCTCCTGCGTGCAAGGCAGGCGCTCTAGCCAGCTGAGCTAATCCCCCAATCTAATTATGAATTGTGAATTATGAATTATGAATTATTATTCATAACGCCTCAACTCTAGAATTTCCTTTTCAAGTTTACAGTCTCTTTATTTTGTCTTTTTATAATTTACAATTCATAATTTATAATTAACAATTTAAAAAGTAGTCCCGGGCAGACTCGAACTGCCGACCCCTACATTATCAGTGTAGTACTCTAACCAGCTGAGCTACGAGACTCTGTTTTACTTAAAATTTATTATTTGAACTAACAGCAAGAGTAATTGAACTTTAAAATTCAGATCCTTTAGATAAACATCTTTTTTCCCCATCGTGTATTACTACTAACAATTGGGGCTCTAGAAAGGAGGTGTTCCAGCCGCACCTTCCGGTACGGCTACCTTGTTACGACTTAGCCCTAGTTACCAGTTTTACCCTAGGCAGCTCCTTGCGGTCACCGACTTCAGGCACCCCCAGCTTCCATGGCTTGACGGGCGGTGTGTACAAGGCCCGGGAACGTATTCACCGGATCATGGCTGATATCCGATTACTAGCGATTCCAGCTTCACGGAGTCGAGTTGCAGACTCCGATCCGAACTGTGACCGGTTTTATAGATTCGCTCCTGGTCGCCCAGTGGCTGCTCTCTGTACCGGCCATTGTAGCACGTGTGTAGCCCAAGGCGTAAGGGCCGTGATGATTTGACGTCATCCCCACCTTCCTCACAGTTTGCACTGGCAGTCTTGTTAGAGTTCCCGACTTGACTCGCTGGCAACTAACAACAGGGGTTGCGCTCGTTATAGGACTTAACCTGACACCTCACGGCACGAGCTGACGACAACCATGCAGCACCTTGTAAATTGTCTTGCGAAAGATCTGTTTCCAAACCGGTCAATCTACATTTAAGCCTTGGTAAGGTTCCTCGCGTATCATCGAATTAAACCACATGCTCCACCGCTTGTGCGGGCCCCCGTCAATTCCTTTGAGTTTCATTCTTGCGAACGTACTCCCCAGGTGGGATACTTATCACTTTCGCTTAGCCACTGAAATTGCTTCCAACAGCTAGTATCCATCGTTTACGGCGTGGACTACCAGGGTATCTAATCCTGTTCGCTACCCACGCTTTCGTCCATCAGCGTCAATCAATTAGTAGTAACCTGCCTTCGCAATTGGTATTCCATGTAATCTCTAAGCATTTCACCGCTACACTACATATTCTAGTTACTTCCTAATAATTCAAGTCTAACAGTATCAATGGCCGTTCCACCGTTGAGCGATGGGCTTTCACCACTGACTTATTAAACCGCCTACGGACCCTTTAAACCCAATGATTCCGGATAACGCTTGGATCCTCCGTATTACCGCGGCTGCTGGCACGGAGTTAGCCGATCCTTATTCTTACGATACCGTCAAGTCCCGACACGTCGGGATGTTTCTTCTCGTATAAAAGCAGTTTACAATCCATAGGACCGTCATCCTGCACGCGGCATGGCTGGATCAGGCTTGCGCCCATTGTCCAATATTCCTCACTGCTGCCTCCCGTAGGAGTCTGGTCCGTGTCTCAGTACCAGTGTGGGGGATCTCCCTCTCAGGACCCCTACCCATCGTAGCCTTGGTAAGCCGTTACCTTACCAACTAGCTAATGGGACGCATGCTCATCTTTTACCGTTGTGACTTTAATATAATCCTGATGCCAGGGCTATATACTATGAGGTATTAATCCAAATTTCTCTGGGCTATCCCTCTGTAAAAGGTAGATTGCATACGCGTTACGCACCCGTGCGCCGGTCTCTAGTTCCGAAGAACTATACCCCTCGACTTGCATGTGTTAAGCCTGCCGCTAGCGTTCATCCTGAGCCAGGATCAAACTCTTCATCGTATATTGTTTGTCTTAATTACTTAAGACTAATTATTATTCGACGTTTTCTCTATCGGTTTTTCAAATCTCTCGATTCCATTACTCTTATTCTTTTGTTCTAACATCTCTGTTAAAACGGCTGTCAATTCAATATGTCTACGAACGTGTTTCAATTTTGTTTCGCTTGTTTCTCAAAGCGGGTGCAAAAGTAGAAAACTTATTTCAAACCGGCAAATGTTTTTTGAAGTTTTTTTTAAGAAAATTTACTTTCCTTTTTCCTTCCAAACCTTACCAATCTCTCAATGAACTTTCCGTGTTTTGCGGGGTGCAAATGTAACTTCTGTTTTTAAATCTCACAAGCTTTTCTTAATCTTTTTTTGAAAATAAATTTTCAGTTTGATTCGTAATGCTTGTCAGTATTTTAAAGAACGTCTGTCGCTGTTGCGGGTGCAAAAGTAGACCCTTTATTTACATTTACAAGCCTTTTTATTATATATTTTCCATCTTTTTTAAAACTTTTTCTTAACACTCTGATAACACAAAACTTAGCTTTTGATGTTTTTTACCATTTATAGGATTTTACTGTAGTGATTGCACTTGTCTCAATTATTTTATTTAAGAATATGCCATTTTTATGGACTTCACACCGAAATACATTCTTTCCTGAGAACTTTATAACGTACTTATCACTCTCTTTTTTCCTTTGCCACGAAAACACCAAGACAAAAAGACTCTTTCTCCTGCTTTCCTGCCCCACAAAGTTTCTTTCTTTACTTATATATAAGAAGACACCTATTGAAAACAACTACCCTAGCCCCGACAGTAGAAGAAAAGATTGTAGCGGATAGCGGGAAACAGCTCCTTATTAAAATACTAATTCTTCTCTAGAGAGCCCTTCTTACACATTATGGTCCCATTTACCTGCTTAATATATATGTATAAAAAAGCATCAACTTTAGAATAACATTAATTCACTACATATATAATAGTATAAACATGCATATATATATTGTATGTATTTTAGTAATGCGCTATATTTGCATTCACAAAATTATAAACAATGATTAAGATTACTTTACCCGACGGGTCAATTAGAGAGTTTGCTTCAGGTGTAACTCCGATGGAGGTTGCTAAGAGCATTAGTGAAGGATTTGCAAGAAATGTGATTTCTGCGTCTTTTAATGGTACAACAATAGAAACCGAAACTCCATTGACGACCGACGGTAGTCTTATTTTATATACTTGGAATGATGCGGAAGGTAAAAAAGCTTTCTGGCACTCGACTTCGCATGTAATGGCGCAAGCGCTTGAGGAATTGTATCCTGGAATTAAATTAACTCTTGGACCTGCAATTTCTAACGGTTTTTATTATGATGTGGATTTTGAAGATCAAAAGATCACTGATGCTGACTTTAAAAAGATTGAAGATCGTGTTCTTGAAATTTCAAGAGGAAAACATGAATTTAAAATGCGTCCGGTTAGTAAAGCTGATGCTTTAGAACTATATAAAGATAACGTTTACAAGACTGAATTGATTTCGAATCTTGAAGACGGAACTATTACTTTTTGTGATCATGCTACTTTTACTGATTTATGTAGAGGTGGACATATCCCAAATACTGGTATCATCAAGGCTTTTAAAATCATGAGTGTTGCAGGTGCTTACTGGAGAGGTGATGAAAAAAACAAACAGTTGACTCGTGTTTACGGAACTTCTTTCCCTAAACAAAAAGATTTGACTGAATATCTTGAACTTCTGGAAGAGGCCAAACGTCGTGATCACCGTAAATTAGGTAAAGAACTTGAATTGTTTGCTTTCTCTCAGAAAGTTGGACAAGGACTTCCTTTATGGTTACCAAAAGGTGCTGCACTTAGAGATCGTTTAGAGCAGTTTTTAAAAAAAGCACAAAAGAAAGCAGGGTACGAACAAGTTGTTACTCCACATATTGGTCAAAAAGAACTTTATGTAACTTCTGGTCACTATGCGAAATATGGCGCTGATAGTTTTCAGCCAATACATACTCCTGCCGAAGGTGAAGAGTTTTTATTGAAACCGATGAACTGTCCTCACCACTGTGAGATCTACAATGTAAGACCTTGGTCGTATAAAGATTTACCTAAGCGTTATGCTGAATTTGGTACCGTATACAGATATGAACAATCTGGTGAATTGCATGGTTTAACTCGTGTAAGAGGGTTTACTCAGGATGATGCGCATATTTTTTGTACTCCGGAGCAATTAGACGAAGAATTCAAAAAGGTAATTGACCTGGTACTTTATGTATTTGGATCATTAGGTTTTGAAGACTTTACTGCTCAGATTTCGTTGAGAGACAAAGAGAACAGAGATAAGTATATAGGTACTGATGAAAACTGGGAAAAAGCCGAAAATGCAATTATCAATGCTGCTGCTGACAAAGGACTGAATACTGTTGTAGAATATGGCGAGGCTGCTTTTTATGGTCCGAAGCTTGACTTTATGGTTAAGGATGCCCTAGGAAGACAATGGCAATTGGGAACTATTCAGGTTGATTATAATCTTCCGGAACGTTTTGAATTAACTTATAAAGGCGCTGATAATGAATTACATCGCCCTGTTATGATTCACAGAGCTCCTTTTGGATCAATGGAACGTTTTATCGCAATTTTGCTAGAGCACACAGCAGGAAATTTCCCACTTTGGCTTATGCCGGAACAGGCTATAATCTTGTCTTTGAGCGAGAAATACGAAATATATGCTAAAAAAGTTTTAGATTTGCTAGAAAATCACGAAATTCGCGCCCTAATTGACAACCGAAGCGAGACTATTGGTAAGAAAATTAGAGATGCTGAAATGCAAAAAATACCGTTTATGCTTATTGTAGGTGAGGAAGAGGAGAAAAACGGAACTATTTCGATCCGTCGTCACGGGCAAGAAGGAAAAGGGAATATTACAGTTACAATTGATGAATTTGTCGCTATTGTAAACGAAGAAATAAAAAAGACATTAAAAGTTTTTACAGTTTAACTTAAATTATAAAGTCATAGCAATAAGAAGCAACAGAGGTTACCAACCTCGAGTAGAAAAAAAAGATGCACACAGAATAAATAACCTTATTCGTGGTGTACAAGAAGTAAGACTAGTAGGCGAAAACATCGAACCAGGTGTATTTAAGCTTGCAGAAGCTTTACGTTTAGCGGATCAGTTCGAATTGGATTTGGTTGAAATTTCGCCAAACGCTGAGCCGCCGGTTTGTAAAATCATGGATTACAAGAAATTTGTTTACGAACAAAAGAAACGTGATAAGGTATTAAAAGCTAAATCAACGCAAGTTGTAGTAAAAGAGATTAGATTTGGTCCTCAGACAGATGAGCATGATTACGAATTTAAAAGAAAAAATGCTGAGAAGTTCCTAAAAGAAGGTGCTAAACTTAAAGCTTTTGTTTTCTTTAAAGGTCGTTCTATTATCTATAAAGATCAGGGACAAATTTTATTACTACGTTTGGCTACAGATTTAGAAGAGTACGGTAAAGTGGAAGCGATGCCGGTTTTGGAAGGAAAGAGAATGATTATGTTCATTGCTCCTAAGAAGAAAAAATAGTCTCAGTTTATAGTTTCAGTATTCAGTATCTGAGCCTGAAACTTTAAACTTGAAACAAAGATATAAGTAAGTAAGAATAAATTAAAACACTAGGAAAAATGCCTAAAATGAAAACAAAATCTAGCGCCAAGAAACGTTTCAAAGTTACTGGTTCTGGAAAGATTAAAAGAAAGCATGCTTTTAAAAGTCACATCTTGACTAAAAAATCTAAAAAACGTAAATTAGCTTTGACTCACTCAGCGCTAGTTCACAAAACAGATATGAAAAGCATCAAACAACAATTAAGAATTATCTAATAATTCTTTAGGTTAAAAATTATTTATATAACCTTGGAGTATGGCTTTTAAGTTCCTTTGATTTAATTCGGGACGCCTGCTACAAAAACACATTAAAATTATGCCAAGAGCAGTAAATTCAGTTGCCAAAAGAGCAAGAAGAAAAAAAATAATGAAGCAAGCCAAAGGTTTCTTTGGTAGACGTAAAAACGTTTGGACAGTTGCTAAGAATGCAGTAGAGAAAGCAATGTGCTACGCTTACCGCGATAGAAAACAAAACAAAAGAAATTTCCGTGCATTATGGATTCAACGTATCAACGCTGGAGCTAGATTGGAAGGAATGTCTTATTCTCAATTCATGGGTAAAGTAAAAGCTAACGGAATCGAATTGAACCGTAAAGTTCTTGCAGATTTAGCAATGAATCACCCTGAAGCTTTCAAAGCAATACTTAACAAAGTAAAATAAACGTTTTATAAACTCAATTTAGATTACTTACTTATCATAGAAAAACCATCCGCCACGGCGGATGGTTTTTTGCTTTTACGATCATTTTAGTTCCCGTTTTTACGAATTAAATTTAAAAAGTACATTTGTACAGAATCACACATAACATGCACAAGTCACTTTTACAACATATTGAAAAGATCGTAGAACTAGAACCTATAGAAATTGACATACTGGCTTCTTGCTTAAGTGTATCTACTATTAAAAGAAAAGAACTTGTATTAGAAGAGGGTCAGATTTGCAATAAAATTTATTTTATAGTTAAAGGCTGTATGAGGCAGTATATTATTAATACTAAGGGAACAGAACAAACGCTTCAATTTGGCATTGAGAATTGGTGGATTACCGATTACTTAAGCTACCACAACTATATTCCCTCTCATTTTTACATACAGGCTGTAGAGCAATCAGAGGTAATTGCTATAGATAAATCAACTTTAGAATCTATTCTATTTCAGATCCCGAAACTGGAACGCTATTTTAGAATTGTAGCGCAAAAATCCTTTGGCGCTGCACAAATGCGAATCAAGTTTTTATTTACCATGTCGGCAGAAGAAAGGTATCATCACTTTAATGGTTTGTATCCTGAATTTGTTCAACGCGTTCCGCAATACATGCTTGCCTCCTATCTGGATTTCTCTGCTGAATTTATGAGTAAAATTAGAGCAGGCAAAATCTAGATTCATTTCTTGAAGTACTTCAAGTTTTTTAAAACATACATACAAGATCTTTGTATCAAACTTTAAAAACAAGAAAAATGAAACCAAGAATCGTTATCCCAACAGTTGCTCCTGAAGCGTATGAAGCTTTAGTGAATTTAGAAAAATATAATGCAACTACCTCTGTAACTCCCATACAAAAAGAGCTAATAAAAATTCGTGCCTCGCAAATAAACGGCTGTGCATTTTGCCTTAACATGCATACTGCAGATGCGAGAAAATATGGCGAAACGGAAAAACGTATTTATCTCATTAGTGCCTGGCGTGAAGCCGATGTATTTACCGAAGAAGAAAAGGCAATACTAGCCTTAACAGAACAAATTACAATGATTACGAATCATGTTTCTGACGAAGTTTATCAGAATGCTGCACGCCTTTTTGATGACAAATATTTAGCAGAAATCATTATGATCATTATCACTATTAACTCCTGGAACAGATTGGCTATTGCAACAGGAATGAGAGCTGTGTAATTTAAAGAATTTCAATTTTGCATTATATATACGAACAATACCACAAATTAGATTGTATTGTTCGTATATACTTAAAAATCAACAAAAAGAAAGTTTTACAAATTAAACAAAATACCGTATTTCTACTCTTTTTTAAGAACTAAAATTCTTTATTTTTGGCGCATGATACCACGAATGATGCGGAACTTTTTTTTTATTATTTTTACTTTTCTATTTCTTTTTTCCTGCCAAAAGAAAACCAATACAACTCCAAAACAAAAAAGCACAAAACTTCAAATTGAAAAGTTAACTAAAGTTGCTGATAACTTCTATAACACAAATAATTTTGATAGTGCTTTCTATTACTACAACAAAGTAAAATTTATCTGCAACCCCGTAACTGATGCTTTAGATTATGTAAGCACTTTAAACAGAATGGCCGACATTCAGCAAAGTCAAGGTGATTATACGGGTAGTGAATCTACAGTTACTGAAGCATTACTTTATTTAAAATATATAAAAAACCAGCAATATGCATGGAACAGTTATGTCATTTTAAGTATTAATTACTTAAACACATACGACTATAAAAATGCAATATTATACAACCAAAAGGCTTTACAGTTGAAAACAGAGCCATGGAGAAATCTAGCCGCTAAAAATAATATCGCAGTGATTTTGATTGAAGAAGAAAAATACAAAGAGTCGCTCGAAATCTTCCTTTCTTTAATTACAAAAGAAGAAGTAATAAGCGATGATCTGTTTTATGCTAAAGCACTTGATAACGTTGGCTTCTGTTATTTTAAAATAAACCAACCCAAAAAAGCACTTTACTATTTAAATAAAAGCCTTAAAATAAGACAAAAGAAAGGTGATCCTTTTGATTTAGGAAAAAGCTATCTTCATTTGGCAAAATTCTATGAAAAAAGAAATTCTTCTCTGGCAAAAAAATATATGCTGCTAAGCTATAATCAATTTATCATTGCAAATAATACTGATGAAAGATTAACGTCACTAAAACTAATCATTCAGAATAGTTCTGACATAGCATTAAAAAAATATTCTACCAAATATGTCAATCTCGTTGACAGCATTTTTGAAGTGAGACAGAAAGTCAAAAATCAATTTGCACGTGTAAAATACGACTCTAAAAGAGAAAAGAACGAAAATTTAAAACTGAAAACCCATAAGGCCGAAAACGAACTACAACTGGAAAAACAGAAAAATCGAAATATAATTTCGTATATTATTATTGCCATCAGTTTGACTTTAATAATTGTACTCTATTTATACCTGACTTCCAGAGGTAAGAAAGAAAAAATTGAAGCGACTTACAAAAGTGAGACCCGAATTGCAAAAAAACTACATGATGAACTTGCTAACGATATTTACCATACAATGGCATTTGTTGAAAACAAAAACCTTGCGCTAACAGAAAACAAGGAGCAGTTATTAAACAATCTTGATATTATATACTCCAGAACCAGAGACATATCGAAAGAAAATTGCGCTATTATTACCAACGAAAATTATGTTTTAGGTCTAAAAGAAATGATTTTAGAATTTAATACTTCTAACACTAGTATTATTCTAAATGATTTAGAAACAGTTTCGTGGAATACGCTGGATCGAAGTAAAAAAACAACTGTATACAGAGTGCTTCAGGAATTACTTGTAAATATGAAGAAACATAGTAATGCCAATTTAGGCGTAATCAATTTTAAAGAAACGGACAAAAACATTACTATAAATTATAGTGATAACGGAAATGGAGCTGATTTGACACAATTATCTTTTAAAAACGGACTTCATAATGTTGAGAATAGAATTCAATCCATAAAAGGAAATGTCGAAATAGATTCACACCCCGGAAAAGGTTTTAAGGTCTTAATAAAAATCCCTTTATGATGATGAAAAAGATTTTCAGATTATTTCAGAATAAAACGGTTTTAAAATATCTTATGTCCATTCTCATTTTTTTAATAATAGGATGCGTGATTTATTTATTCAAATCTCCAAAATACGAGCCTACTATTAAAAAAAAACATAACAAATCTGAGATAAGAAAAGTTCTCAATAAAGCAGATATCCTTTTTGATTCCTACGAACTCAATAATTCATATGATTACTTTAATAAAGCACAATTGCTTTGCGATACTGATATATATTACATCGAGTATGTTTATGCAATTACCTGCATGGCTGCAATTGAACAAATGCAGGGTGATTTTGTTGCCAGTGAAATATTATTAACAAAGACACTTCCACATTTAAAAAAAATAAAAAAACCAAGGTTCGCAGCAAATGTCTACGAACAATTTGGTGCCAATTATTATTATACTTACGATTACAAAAACTCACTTTTATACTATCAAAAAGCATTACATCTTAAAACCAGTACGTTTAGAAAAATAGTCGTTCTTAATAGTATTTCTCAAATATACCTGAAGCAGAACAAAGTAAAACTGGCAGAAAGCATATTAATTCCCTTATCAAAAATTAAAACGATCTGCAAAGAAAATAAAAACGTAAATGATTATGAATATGCGCGAATATTAGATGATTTAGGATTGTGTTATCATCAACAGGAAAAACCTGAAGCGATTAATTACTATAAAAAAGCTTTGGCAATACAACTAAGATTAAAAAATAACTATGCTCTTTTATATACTTATTTGCACATTGCCGAATATTTTCAATTAAGCAATCCACAAAAAGCACAGCCTTATGCAAAGAAAGCTTACTTTTTATCTAATGAATTAAATGATGCATCGAACAAACTTCAGAGCTTAAAATTACTAACAAAGACTAGCGATGGCCAAAACTTAAAAGTATACACTACTCAATTTATCCAACTTTCTGATAGTATTGAGAAGATCAGAACGACGGCTAAAAATCAATTTGCCAGAATTAAATACTATTCTAAAAAAGATAAAGATGAAAACCTTCAATACAAAGCCGAAAAAGTAAAAAATGAGCTGCAGTTAGAAAGACAAAAAAATCGTAATATAATTTCTTACATCATTCTTTTTTTTACAGCTATATTCAGTTTATTTCTTTTTTGTTATTTAAGTATTAAGGGACGAAAAGAAAAAAATGATGCGATACTTAAAAGTGAGATACGAATTTCGAAAAAATTAAGTGCCGAGTTGGCTCATGATGTTTACAAAACATTAACCTTTGCAGAAAATATTGATCTGACAAAAGAAGATAATAAAGAAAAATTACTGAATAACCTTGATGCAATTTATGCAAGAACAAGAAATATTTCTAAAGAAAATTGCACTATTACTACTGGAAAACAGTATGCAAGCGATTTAAAAGAAATGATTTCCGGCTTTAAAACTCCTGAACTGAACATTTTATTAAATGGTTTTGATTTGATTTTATGGGATGATATTGAAAAAAATAAAAAAATAGTGCTTTACAGGATTTTACAGGAGCTATTTGTCAATATGAAAAAGCATAGAGAATCAACCTTGGTAAGTATTACTTTTAAAATAACCGAAAAAAATCTTATAATCATTTATAATGATAACGGGATTGGAACGAAAAATAGTACACCAAATTTAAAAAATGGATTGCAAAATGTGGAAAACCGTATTAAAACTATAAATGGAAATATTATTTTTGACAACAATTCAGAAAAAGGATTTAGATTAAGTTTTACCTTTCCTTTGTAAACACCATTATATGTACAAAAAAGTTTTAGTTGCCGAAGATTTAGACAGTATAAGCATAGCCGTTATTCAAGTGCTTGAAGATTTACAAGTTCAAACAATTGATCATGTGAAATATTGTGATGATGGTTTATTAAAAATAAAAAAAGCATTGCTCGAAAACGAACCTTATGACTTACTCATAAGCGATCTATCTTTTAAGTCTGATCACCGTAATGTAACTCTTTCCAGCGGTGAAGAACTTATTGAAGCAGCAAATGAAGTTCAGCCTAAATTAAAAAAAATAGTTTTTTCTATTGAAGATAAATCCTATCGTATAAAATCTCTTTTTTACGATTTAAGTATTAATGCCTATGTTTCAAAAGGAAGAAACAGTATTACTGAATTAAGAAAAGCAATTGAAGGTACTTTTAGAAATGAAGAAAAAATACTCTCTTCAGATTTATCTTTTAGTTTTAATGATAAAGCTTTGATTGAAATTGAATCTTATGATATTTCGATTTTAAAACTTTTGGCTAAAGGTTATATCTTGGAAAATATCTCGAGCGAGTTTAAAGCTTCTTCAATAACCCCAAACGGTACCAGCAGTATTGAGAAACGCATCAATAAATTAAAAATATATTTTAAAGCTAATAATAACGTACACCTAATTGCAATTGCAAAAGATTTTGGTTTGGTGTAAATTTTATAACTTTTTTACGGAATCCCGTAAGGAAATGACTTTTTATAGATTTAAGTTTGTGTAGAATTTATTAACCACCTAATGAAAGCTAAATATAAAATTAATTCAGGGAAACGTTTGCAGCAAATGTTTATCTCAAAAATTAATACCACTCAAAATAAAATCGTTATGAAAACTATGCTACTTTGTCTTTTTCTATCATTAAGTTTTGCATTCATTTCTGAAAAAACAGGCTGGCTCGAGATAGACTGGAAAATTATTTTCATACCAGCTCTTCTTGTTTTGCAAATAATCATCATAGGAACTGCTCTAAAGAACAGGTATAAAAAAGAATAATTTGTATTTTATTTAGCCATACAAAATAAGTTTTTTCATCTAAATAAACATCTCGTCTAAAAATTTTAAATGCTTATATTTGAATTTTTATCTTTAGCATGAAATATATTTTAAGTTTTTTTCTTTTATTTTTTACTGTTCTCACCTTTTCACAAACCAAAATTCTATCCTGGAATTTAGAAAACTTTGGAAAATCTAAATCTGAATCTGAATTAAATTTTATTGCCAACACTCTTTTAGAGTATGATATTGTAGCAATTCAGGAAGTTGTTGCAGGTTACGGTGGCGCACAAGCTGTCGCTAAACTTGCCATGTTACTAAACGAAAAAGGAACTAAATGGGATTATTGTATTAGTAATCCAACAAGTGGTACCAGTTACAAAACAGAACGTTATGCTTTTCTTTGGAAAACCAGTAGAATCCAACTAAAAGGAAATCCTTGGTTAGAAAAACAATATCATCTTGAAATTGACAGGGAACCCTATTTTGCTACTTTTGAAATAAATAAAAAAACGGTTACACTGGTTAATTTCCATGCTATTACCAAAAGTAAGCAACCAGAAACCGAAATTAAGTACTTTAAGTTTCTGCCACTCGAATATCCTGCTCTAAATTTAGTATTTCTAGGCGATTTTAATTGCCCTCAATCCCACACGGTATTTAATCCTTTAAAGAAAATGGGCTACTCTCCTATTTTACAAAATCAAAAAACTACATTAAAACAGCAATGCAAAAGCAATATCTGTCTCGCATCTGAATTTGATAATATGTTTTACAAAGCAAGTGCTTTAGAATTTATTAATTCAGGTATACTTCCGTTTCACAAAAATTTTAATTCGCTAAAAGAAGCCAGAAGAATATCGGATCATATCCCTATTTGGTTCGAATTTTATTTGAAGTAATTATGTTTTTAATTTTTTCTTTTTTGCTGCAGGAAATAAAACATTATTCAGGATCAGGCGATATCCCGGGGAGTTGGGGTGCAGGTCTAAAACTGTAGGAGGATCTCCAACCTGATGCTGAAAATCTTCTGGATCATGGCCGCCAAAAAAAGTAAACATCCCTTTTCCTTTTTCGCCATGAATGTATCTTGATTCACCGTTAAGTTCACAGGTTCCCATTACTAAAACATTTGATTTTATTAATGCTGTATCAAATGATGTTGTTTGTCCCATAAAACCTTTTACTAATTGTGTATGATTTTGGCATAACATACTTGGAATTGGATCCCATTTTGCAGAAAATTCCATTAAAGAAAAATAATCTTTTTCCATCGGAATTCTGCGTTTATTGGTCATATCAATATCTGAAAACTCGTATACCTCAGGTTTTCTTTCTAATGTAAAATTTTTAAAAGCAAATGAGTTGCCGTAATCTAATTTAGACTGATAATTAGACTCACTCGCATCTCCATCAAACATAGCTTCGCAAATATCAACACCATCTGCCGAAAGTGCAATATCAAAGCTATCAGTTGCAGAGCACATAGCAAACATAAATCCACCGCCAATAACAAAATCCCGGATCTTTTTCGCAACTGCTCCTTTTTCTTGTGATACTTTGCTATAACCTAATTTTGCAGCAAGAGCTTCGGCATCCCTTTTTTGATCTATGTACCAGGGTGTATTTTTATATGCAGCATAAAATTTACCATATTGTCCCGTAAAATCTTCGTGATGCAAATGCAGCCAATCGTATAGCAGCAATTGATCACTTAAAACTTCTTCATCATAAATTGGTGTAAAAGGAATTTCGGCGTAGGTTAAAACCAATGTCACGGCATCATCCCAAGGCTGTTTTCCTTTTGGTGTATAAACGGCAATTTTAGGTGCTTTTTCAAGAATAACCGATTCCATATTTTGTGACGGACTTGAGATTTCGTTTAAAATCGAAGCTTCTTCAGTATCCGAAAGCACTTCAAAGCTTACTCCCCGAATCTTGCATTCTTTACGAATTTCGTCAGCATCAGGCAACAAAAAAGAGCCTCCACGATAATTAAGCAACCAACTTGCCTTATAATCTTTACTTAAACACCAATAGGTTATTCCGTATGCTTTTAGATGATTTTGCTGTGTGGTTTCGTCCATCGGAATTAAGATAAACGAAGCTTTTGCTGTTAATGAAAGTAGGAATATGAAAATATAAACTAAACTCTTATTCATTATAAAATTATTTTAGTAAAGATATAAAGTAAGCATTTAAAAACACAACAGATACGCTTGTTTTATATTTTTTTAAATATTAATTATGAATTTATGGCAAGCTAATTTCAATTGCAGTTTTCTCAAAATCAGGTAGAAACACCTATTTCATGAAAAATTATTATCATTACATTTGCTTTCCCGAATCATCAAACTAATCAATGAAAAAACCAAAAACCATGAAGTTTAATGATCATAAGAACCAACCAAAGGGAATGAATGTAATGCAAAAAATAGCCTTGTGCTTACTTGTAGTAACGATAGTATTGTACTATGTACTTTCAATTCAGTTTTTAACAAGTTGAATTTTTAAATTGTCAAAACTGCTATTTCGTTTTGAATAGCATATACTACTAATCCTGCAATATTTCTGGACTCTGTTTTTAGCAATAAATTGTTACGATGTCCCTCTACGGTTCGCGGGCTCAAATAAAGATGCTCGGCAATTTCTGTAGTCGTTTTTTGCAGGCAAATAAGCTGAAGAATTTCTATTTCGCGAGGCGATAGAAAACTTGTTTCTAAATTTCCTTTTGAATTTTTAGTAGAAATAATTGTTTCCTGAATTGTTTTCAGAACATTATCACAATAATAAAAACCTTTTTTTGAAACTTGGTTAATGGTGTGAATTAAATCCTTTGGTGTTGTATTCTTGATTAAGTAAGCAACAGCACCAACCTGAATCATATTTGCAATAAACGATTTTGTATCATAACTTGTTAAAGCAATTATTTTAATTTCGGGAAATAATTTTCGGATTATTTTTGTGGCTTCAACACCATTAAGAATAGGCATTTTCAAATCCATAATAATAATATCGGGTTTGATAATACTGTCATTTAAATTAGACAGAAGTTCTTCTCCGTTTGATGCTTCAAAAATAATATCGATATTATCTTCTCTTTGCAATAAAAAAGATATTCCTTTACGGAATAAAACTTCGTCATCTACTAAAGCAATTTTAATAGCGGCACTCATTTTTTATTTGATTTTGGTCGTTTGGTTCGTCGAAATTACAAAATCTCAAACGAAAACAGCCTCAGAATCTTAACATATTAAGCAAAAAGCGTGTTTGTTTATCAATTTTAACTTAAAAAGTGAAAATTACGGCAACTCCATTACCCTTTTCAGAGTTCATTTTTATCGTTCCATTCAAAAAAGAAATTCGGCTGTCGATATTTTTCATTCCTAATCCTTTCTGATTTTCAACATTTTCACTATCAAGTCCTACCCCGTTATCCTGATAATTGCAAGTAATAATCCCGTTTATATTTTTAAACGCAATGTATATTTCGGTCGCTTTTCCGTGACGTAAAGAATTATTCATCAATTCCTGCAAAATTCTAAACACATGCAAATGACGATCTATCTCTTTCTCATCAAAATCAACTTCATTCTCGTATTTTACTTTTACCGATTTACTGCTTTCAAATTCTTCACACAACTCTTCAATACCCGCATTAAGTCCAAATTTCTCAAAAACCGGAGGCAGTAAATTGTGGGCAATTTTTCTGGAATTCTCCAAAGCTTTTGCCGTTAGATTGATAATATTATCTGTAATTTCTTTTGTCTCAGCTTCTGTTAAATTAGGAGCAGAAAGTAAATGTGTATTTAATGAAACAATATTAAGTTTAGAACTGATATCATCGTGTAAATCCTGAGCAATTCTTTTTCGTTCTTCTTCCTGAGTAAAAATCACAGCGTGCAATTGTTCTTTTTGATATTGTAATATTAAATCTCTTTTCTCTAATTCTTTTTGGATAATTTTTTTCCTCGAGAGATAAAAAAATGCAACTAAAAAGACCGCAACCACCATAAAAAAACACGACGTATACAGAATTATGGCGACAATTTCTTTTTCATAAACCGGACTTCCATTCATATTCAAATATTAATTTTATTTTTAGAACTAAAGCTAACTTTCCATTGAAATAAAATAAAAAGATAATACGCCAAAAGCAAAAAAGCATTTAAAGTCCAACTCATCAACTTGAATTCATTACTCAAACCAATAGTTAAATTACCTACCAAAAATAATATTGTGCTAGTCAATAAATAAAAAACTACACCAATTGTAAAATAGTAATACTCTTTATTACTGGTAAGCATATTATAAAAGTGCAATAAGGCATACACAACAATTAATAGTGAAGTAATGCTAATCGCGAACAAATTGAATTTTAAAAACTGAGTAAAATCAATGCAAAACTGAATTCCTAAAATCAAAAGAGTTACCACAAGACTCCATGTTACAAAAGTTTTTTGCTGTCTGTATTTTAAGATGGATCTATAAAACAAACCAAGCAAAATTATTTGGCCAATAAAAAAGATATTAATGGCAAATAAATTATTCATTGCAAAACGATACATCAACTCTAAACTAAATTGCATTATAAAAACAAATGCAAGATAAAAAACAAAAAAAACATTAGCTTTTTCCAAACGGAAAAAGCTATATGTATACAGCACTAAGTTTATTAATAAAACAAAATAGGCCGAATATATTACAAGATCAACCATTATAGAGGACCTGTTGGATCTCCAAAAGGAGGGCATGGCCTAGCTCCATCATACAAAACTGCTGTAACTAAATCACCATCTAAAAAGACGTCTTCATAGATACCTGTTTTTTCATTTAATTTAGCTCCTACAAACATTAAAGTTTGTTCTCCAAGTTCATTAATTCCTTTATAAGCTCTGGTCGCATCAATTTTTAAAGATTCTTTAAGTTTCAAAATTGCTTCTAAGCTTTCTAAAGGTACTAAGTAAGCGTCTACTGAATCTTTTTCTCTACCCTCTGGAGAATCTTTGTACTTTTTTGACCATTCCTGACCAACAGCTAAACTGATTTCAATTTTACCTGGAAATTTTTCTTGTGACATAATCTAAATTTGTTTTTGGTTGTTAATTAATATGCAATTGTTGGAATCAATTGTTTGGCTAAACTACTCAATTTTATCAAAAAAGTTAACATTTAGGTGTAAAAAAAGCCTCATAAAAGAGGCTTAAATATTTTATTAAAACGGAACATCACTGTCATCATCATCGTCATTTAAGTTACTGCCAAATGCTTCATTAGGCGAAGGTAAATTTTTGGTTATGAATGGATTATCTTCATGATTCATTTTTGATGGTAAATCGTCATAACTACCAGAGAAATCATCAAGGTTATCAAACTTACCCAAGTGTCCTATAAATTTCAATCGAATGTTTTCGATACCACCATTACGGTGTTTAGCGATCATGATTTCTGCCTGACCAGCAGTTGGCGACGCCTCATCATCATCCCATTCTTCAATTTTGTAATATTCAGGTCGGTATAAGAACGAAACAATATCGGCATCCTGCTCAATCGCTCCAGATTCACGAAGATCCGATAGTAACGGACGTTTACTGGAACCACGCGTTTCGACCGCACGTGATAACTGTGACAGGGCAATTACCGGTACATTTAACTCTTTTGCCAGGGCTTTTAAGTTTCGGGAAATTGTCGAGATTTCCTGCTCACGGTTTCCTCCTCCTTTATTATTTCCACCGGCAGTCATCAATTGCAAATAATCGATAATGATAATCTTGATACCGTGCTGCGAAACTAAACGACGACATTTTGCTCTTAAATCGAAAATAGAAAGAGAGGGTGTATCATCAATAAACAAAGGCGCTTTTTCTAAGTTTTTTACTTTGGTACTCAGCATTTCCCATTCGTGAGGTTCTAATTTACCAGTACGCAATTTCTCTGATGAAAGTCCTGTTTCTGATGAAATTAACCTGGTAATCAACTGAACTGACGCCATCTCAAGAGAGAACAAAGCCACTCCATGCCCGTACTGAATAGCGATATTTCTCGCCATCGAAAGTACAAAGGCCGTTTTTCCCATCGCAGGTCTCGCTGCGATAATAATTAAATCCGAAGGCTGCCATCCCGAAGTTAGTTTATCCAGATTATGAAAACCTGTTTCAACACCACTTAAACCTTCTTGTTTTGCAATTTCTTCAATCTTCTTTTTAGCCTGAAGTACTAAACTCTGAGCAGTTTCAGAACTACGTTTGATATTTCCTTGCGTTACTTCATATAATTTAGATTCGGCCTGATCAAGCAAATCAAATACATCCGCAGTTTCATCATAAGATGCTTCGATAATTTCAGTCGAAATACGAATCAAACTTCTTTGAATAAACTTTTGAAGAATGATACGCGAGTGAAATTCGATATGCGCCGAAGATGCTATTTTTTGTGTAAGCTGAATTAAATAAAAATCTCCTCCGGCTAATTCTAATTTTCCATTTTTTTTCAACTGAGTCGAAACCGTCAACAAGTCAATTGGCTGCGTTTCTGTAAAAAGCTGAACGATTGCCTCAAAAATATATTTATGTGCTTCTTTATAAAAAGCATCCCCTTGCAAAATATCAATTACATCATCAACTCCTTTTTTATCAATCATCATCGCCCCAAGCACAGCTTCTTCTAAATCAAGAACTTGCGGAGGAAGTTTTCCTTTTTCTAAATTAATAATTGAGGGTTTATTTACCTTTGCGGGGTTTACACTTTTGAAATTTTCCATATGGCGAAAGTAGCGAAATTTAAAAAAAGATCGCTATTGAGTTATAACTATTAATTGTTTATAAATAAGATCATTTTGTTGATAACCAAAAAAAAATCCGAAACTGTAAGGCTTCGGATTTTAAATCGTTTTACATGAATTTACTCTTTATACTCGCCCATATTACTGTATTTGTCCATTCTTTGGGCAATTAAGTCGGCTGTTGATAAGTCTTTCAATTCATTATATCCTTTGGTGATGTATTCTGCTACTGTTTTAAAAGTAGTTTCGCGATCGTAATGCGCTCCACCCAGCGGTTCTGGTATTACATCATCCACTAATTTTTGTTTTTTCATATCAGATGAAGTCAATTTTAAAGCATCTGCAGCACGTTCTTTGTACTCCCAGCTTTTCCATAAAATAGACGAACACGATTCTGGCGAAATTACCGAGTACCATGTATTTTCTAACATGTAAACTTTATCACCAACACCAATTCCTAAAGCTCCTCCAGAAGCACCTTCACCAACGATAATGGTGATAATTGGCACTTGTAAACGAACCATTTCGAAAATGTTTCTGGCAATAGCTTCTCCTTGTCCTCTTTCTTCGGCTTCAAGTCCTGGGTATGCACCCGGAGTATCAACTAAAGTTAAAACCGGAATTCCGAATTTCTCTGCCATTTTCATCAAACGCAAAGCTTTACGGTATCCCTCCGGATTTGCCATACCAAAATTACGGTACTGACGTGTTTTTGTATTAAAACCTTTTTGCTGACCCACGATCATAAACGATTGTCCGTTTACTTTTCCCAGACCGCCCACCATCGCTTTATCATCTTTAAAATTTCTGTCTCCATGAAGTTCTAAAAATGTATCTCCGCAAATTGCTCTGATATAATCTAAAGTATAAGGTCTGTTTGGATGCCTTGATAGCTGAACTCGTTGCCAAGCCGTAAGGTTTTTGTATATTTCTTTCTTAGTTTCTTCTAATTTTTTGTTGATTTCCTTGCAGGTCGGTGTTACATCAACATCAGATTCTTTTCCAATTATAACACACTTTTCTAACTGTTCTTCAAGTTCTTTTATTGGAAGCTCAAAATCTAAATATTCCATGGATTTTTGAATTTTGTTTGTAAATCGAACCGCAAATATAAAAATATTATATCATTGGTGTGATTAAATCGTATTTAAAATGTAAAAATGTAATTTAAAAATAAGGAAATTATTACACTTCTTTCTTATTTTTATAATGTTTAAAAACGCCGTTTAAGATAACTGTAATTACAATTATCAGAGCGCCAATATAAAATTCCGTACTCATTTTTTCCTTTCCGCCCAAGATAAAATAGGCCAGAATAATTCCGTAAACAGGCTCTAAATTAGTCGTTAACATTACGGTATAAGGCGTTAGTTTCTGCATTACTTTTACAGATGCCGTAAATGCATAAGCAGTACAAACTGATGCCAAAACCAATAGCAAAATCCAGTTGTTTAATGACATCGTAAAGAAATCAGCATTGAATTTTCCTTGTATTAAAAAATAAACTGAAATAAAGAAAACTCCTGCTCCAAACTCATAAAACGTAATTACCGACGGTTCATGATCAGAAATTAACTTACCATTCATTAAGGTAAACAAAACTCCCAGAATAATAGAAGCCAGGGCATAATACATTCCTTCCAGGTATTTTACTTCTACGCGCATTATTAATGCTAAACCTGCTATAATAATTAACCCGAAGAAAACTTCATAAAATAAAATTTTTCTTCCGTAAAAAAGTGGTTCCAGTAAAGACGCAAAAAAAGCACCCAACGAAAATATCGAAAGTGTTATTGAAACATTCGAAACATGAATGGCCTTGAAAAAGAAAATCCAATGCATTGCAATTAGCAATCCAACAAAAATTAATTTAGCAAAGGACGTGGCCGAAATCACAAAAGATTGCTTCTTGTAAACTATAAAAGCAGCGAGAAAAACACCTGCAAGAAGCATTCTAAACCATACTAAATTTTCGGCATCAATAGTGATCAAAGCGCCAAGAACAGCCGTAAAGCCCCAAATAAAAACAATTAAATGAAGATTTAAATAACTTTTTAAATTATCGTTTCGCATTACGTAATAGGTAAACTGCCAGAATTCCGAAAACAATATTCGGGAACCAGACAGCAAATAAAGGTGAGAAAGTAGATTTTTCGGCAAGGGTACCGAATATTTTATCAAAAAACACAAATGAAAATGCAATTGCAATACCAATTGCAAGATTGGTTCCCATACCACCGCGTCGTTTCATAGACGAAACCGCTACGGCAATAATCGTTAGAATAAAAGCAGAAACCGGTACGCTGTATTTTTTATATAGTACGACTAAATAAGTATTAATATTTCCTGAACCTCTTTTACGTTCTTTCTCGATAAAATCAATCAGCTTGCCTAACGGAAGCGTCTCGGCAATATAAACCACTGGAGTTAAATCGGCCAGTTCAAATTTGAAAGCCACATTTTTCTCAGGTACTTTTTCTATTTTATCATTCAGTTCGCCAAGAGTTCTTTTGATATAATCGTACAGAATATAGATTTTCTTTTTAGGATCCCATTTAATACGACTTGCAGTAATTTTATATGTTAACTGCTCTTTTTCAAAATGTTCCAATGTAAAATTAAAAGCCGTTTTAGACTCTTCATTAAAACTATTTACAAAAATAAAATCGTTGTCATTAATTTGCCTGTACACATTGGTATTCTCTCCACGCATCAGCTGTTTTCCGTTTCCTTTTAGATAGGTATACCTAAAATTATTAAAACCTTCACTGGCAGCCGGAACAATGAAAAAACCCATTAAAAGCACAAAAACCGATACGATAGAAGCACCAATAATATAAGGACGAAGAAAACGCGTAAATGAAATTCCCGAACTTAAAATCGCAATAATCTCAGTATTATTAGCCAATTTTGAGGTAAACCAAATTACCGATAAAAACAAGAATATCGGAAATAGAGAGTTCGCAAAATAAATCGTAAAATTGTAATAATAGACCGCAATTGCAGTAAAAGGAATCTTGTTCTCCAACATTTTATTCACCTTTTCAGAGACGTCAATTACAATTCCAATCGGAATAAATAATAAGATCATCACTGAGAAAGTGGCTAAATATCTTTTTAAAATATACTTATCTATTATCGTTAACATAGATTTTTAGTTTCAATTTTAACGCTCAGGTTTCAGGTTTCAGGTTTCAAGTTCTATACGGAACCTGAAACCTGAAACTAAAAAAACTTGAAACTTTTTTATAGTCTTTGGCTCATGTTTTTAACCATCATTTCTTTCCATGGTCTAAAATCTCCTGCTAAGATATGTTTTCTGGCTTCACGAACCAACCACATATAAAAGCCAAGGTTATGAATCGTAGCAATTTGTTTTCCTAAATATTCGTTGGCAGCAAATAAATGGCGTAAATAGGCTTTCGTATATTCAGTATCTACAAAAGTATGTCCCATTTCGTCGATTGGCGAAAAATCAGCTTCCCATTTTTTATTTTTAATGTTGATTGTTCCGTTTGCCGTAAACAACATACCGTTTCTGGCATTACGAGTTGGCATCACACAATCGAACATATCAATACCTAACGCAATATTTTCTAAAATATTAATTGGAGTTCCCACTCCCATTAAATAACGAGGTTTGTCTTCGGGTAAAATTTCGCAAACCACTTCAGTCATCGCATACATTTCCTCGGCAGGTTCCCCTACTGACAATCCACCAATTGCATTTCCTTGTTGACCTGAATTGGCAATATATTCTGCAGATTGCTGACGTAAATCTTTGTAAGTACTTCCCTGAACAATTGGGAAAAAAGTTTGCTCATAACCATATTTATAAGGCACTTTATCCAAATGGTTGATACAACGATCTAACCAACGATGCGTCATGTGCATCGAACGTTGTGCGTACCTGTAATCGCAAGGATAAGGCGTACATTCATCAAAAGCCATAATGATATCAGCCCCAATTGTACGTTGAATTTCCATTACGCTTTCCGGTGAAAAAAAGTGGTAGGAACCATCAATATGCGATTTAAACTTTACTCCTTCTTCTTTAATTTTTCTGTTATTCGAAAGAGAATACACCTGATATCCACCAGAATCAGTCAAAATATTACGATCCCAATTCATAAATTTATGCAATCCACCCGCTTTTTCAAGAATTTCAGTCTGCGGACGTAAATATAAATGATAGGTATTCCCAAGGATAATATCCGGATTAATATCTTCTTTTAGCTCGCGCTGGTGTACTCCTTTTACAGATGCAACCGTCCCGACAGGCATAAAAATAGGCGTTTCGATTACGCCGTGATCTGTAGTAATACTTCCCGCTCTCGCTTTAGATTGCGGATCTTTTTTCAATAAATCAAACTTCATCTGTTTCTTTTTTCAGTCGGCAAAGATAGGTTAATTTGAGGAAAATTTAATTAATTAGATAATTTGTCGATTATATAATTAGATAATGATTTTTACTTGCCTAAAAGTTTGAAATTTGGAATTTACAAAAATTGGAATTTATTCTTTTTGGGCGTTCCCTTCGGTCGGGCTATTCGCTACAAGTCCTCGCACTTCCTTCGTCAGGCTCCGGGCTTTTCACTTCTATCCCTAACGCAAATATGCAGCAGCTTTTCGATAAATAACACAAATGTAAAAGTTACAACAATCGCATTATCAAAATGTAACATACCACGCACATTAGTTTCTTAACTTTAATCCTACATTAAAATGAAATTTATAACAATTAAAATATAGTCATCATGATAAATTCAGAAGAAAAAACTCCCGTAGATCTAGATCAAATTAAAGATGATCAGATTGAAAAAAATCTTGAAAATTTAGATTATCCTGCAAACGAAGATATTTACAATCAGGAAGAAAAACTGGAAGACATCGATCCGGAAGGGATTTCAGGTGAAAGAACAGTCATTCAAAACGATAACAACGACAATGAATGGAAACAAAATAGTGACAAACTCGGAAACGATTTAGATATTCCAGGCTCAGAACTTGATGATGAGCAGGAAGAAATTGGTTCTGAAGATGAAGAAAATAATTTTTATAGCGAAGGCGATACGGAATAAGCCCTTTTTTGTCCCAAATTACAAGAATTACAATAGATTTTTGCCACAGATTTCAAGTTAATAGATTTTTCTAAATCAATTTAATCTTGTAATCTGTGGCATTTTTTATGCAAAATGTTATTTTTTTCAACAAATAAGTGGATTGATATTTGGATTTTTTTTCAAATGATTTTAATCGTTTCAACTTCTAACAAACTTTTTTCTTTCAAGAAGTTTTCTTTTTTTTCTAAATCAACAAAAAAAGGTTCAAAATTTAACAATTTCAGCAAACTAAACCCAAAAATCATTTGTCAGCCCGCAAAATAAAAATTACTTTTGCACCAGTTTAACTTTTACACATAAAATGAAGCCTAACACACAACAATTAAGCGATTTAACTATCCAAGTAAGAAGAGATATTCTTCGAATGGTACATGCTGTCAACTCAGGTCACCCAGGTGGTTCACTAGGTTGTACTGAATTTTTGGTAACACTATACCAAAACATTATGGAGCGTAAAGAAGGTTTTGATATGGACGGAATTGGAGAAGACATTTTCTTCCTTTCAAACGGACACATTTCTCCTGTATTTTATAGCGTACTAGCACGTAGCGGTTATTTCCCTGTTTCAGAACTTGCAACTTTTAGATTATTAAACTCTCGTTTACAAGGGCACCCAACAACTCACGAAGGATTGCCTGGAATTCGTATGGCTTCTGGTTCATTAGGACAAGGTTTATCTGTAGCTCTTGGTGCTGCACAAGCAAAAAAATTAAACGGTGATAATCACTTAATCTATACTTTACATGGAGATGGTGAATTACAAGAAGGTCAAAACTGGGAAGCGATCATGTATGCTTCTGCTAAAAAAGTAGACAACCTTATTGCAACTGTTGACGTTAACGGAAAACAAATTGATGGTACAACTGACGAAGTTTTAGCAATGGGAAGTATCCGTGCAAAATTTGAAGCTTTTGACTGGGACGTTCTTGAAATTAAAGAAGGAAACAATATCGATGCTATCATTGCAGGTTTAACAGATGCAAAATCAAGAACAGGAAAAGGAAAACCAGTTTGTATTTTACTATATACTGAAATGGGTAACGGAGTTGATTTTATGATGCACACTCACGCATGGCATGGTAAAGCACCTAACAATGACCAATTAGAAAGTGCTTTGGCTCAAAACTATTCTGCAGATCAAATCGACTATTAAAAAAGTGTTCAGTCTCAGTGCACAGATTTCAGTTTAAACTCAAAATCTTAATCACTTAGAAACTTAGCATCTCAAAAAGACAAAAATGAAAAAATATACAAATACAGGAAGTAAAGATACTCGTTCAGGTTTTGGAGCGGGAATGACTGAACTAGGTCAAAAAAACGAAAAAGTAGTAGCACTTTGTGCTGATTTAATTGGATCATTAAAATTTGATGATTTCAAAAAAAATCACCCGGAGCGTTTTTTCCAAATTGGTATTGCAGAAGCTAATATGATTGGTATCGCTGCAGGTTTAACCATTGGAGGAAAAATTCCTTTTACAGGAACTTTTGCCAACTTCTCTACAGGAAGAGTTTACGATCAAATTCGTCAATCTGTTGCTTACTCTGATAAAAACGTGAAAATTTGTGCATCTCACGCAGGTTTAACATTAGGAGAAGACGGAGCAACACACCAAATCCTTGAAGATATTGGCTTAATGAAAATGTTGCCAGGAATGACTGTAATCAATACTTGCGATTACAATCAGACTAAAGCGGCTACATTAGCATTAGCAGATCATCATGGTCCTGCTTATTTACGTTTCGGACGTCCGGTTGTGCCTAACTTTATGCCAGCTGACGAACCTTTCGTAATTGGAAAAGCAATTTTATTAAACGAAGGAACTGATGTAACTATTGTTGCAACAGGACACTTAGTTTGGGAAGCTCTTATCGCTGCAGAAGCATTAGAAGCAAAAGGAATTTCTGCTGAAGTAATCAACATTCACACTATTAAACCACTTGACGAAGAAGCGATTCTAAAATCATTGGCAAAAACTAAATGTGTTGTAACTGCAGAAGAGCACAATATTCTTGGAGGTCTTGGAGAAAGCGTTTCAAGAGTATTAGCTTTAAACAATCCTGCTCCACAAGAGTTTGTTGCTGTAAACGATAGTTTTGGTGAATCTGGAACTCCGGAGCAATTAATGGAAAAATACAAATTGAACAACCAAGCGATTGTTGAAGCTGTAGAAAGAGTAATCAAAAGAAAATAATTTTTAGATTTTCTTACTTTATATCAAAAACCCCGAAAGTGATTTCGGGGTTTTTACTTTTATACCAATACCAAATATTAGCATAAAAAAAACAGATCAATCGAAACAAAGCTATCGGATTCGAACCTGAATTAACAAAATTCAATATCAGACAAATTTGAGTTCCTGTATCAAGAGACTGAACTGAATATTTGATGATGCTCCCCAAAGCATCACAAGTATAAGTTGACAGAAATCACTACTAATCTTATTAGACTCATCGTTTGTTTCTATTTTGCAGCCTCTTATTTATCAAACATGATCTGTATCGCAATCAGCATCTAACAACTGGCCAAATACTCCTCACTAATCTTTAATTTCAAGAAGTCCTTAAGAACTTTTGTTTATTTCATTTTAACGATTTGATCATTACTCTTACAAATCTACCATTATGATTCAGATATTCATTACGGGAAAACGTAAAACGGTAAATTATTTTCTAAATAAACCACTACAAGTCAATAAATTAATTCCAAAAAACTGCACTTTTCAGTACAAGAGAATTTTTTGAACACAAAAAAACCCCGAAATCACTTTCGAGGTTTTAGGTATTATTAAAATTAAAAAGCTAATTCTTTTTAATTGGATATGTTTTATCAAGATGAATTCTTAATCGTCCTGAAGCTGTATAGTCTTCAGGAACAAAAGTTCCATTCGCCCCTGTTGGTTTTCTAGGAATTCCTCTAGGCTCAAATTCATTTGTATTTGGCGTAGCAGGATTATCTTCTCTAGCATCCCAAGGATAATAAAATCCGGTTCCGTAATTTATATAAACATCACCAACTTTAACCATACCTATTTCATTTGTTGGTTTTGTAATTTCGAATCTTGTAGTAAAACCGTCACCATCATCATCAAAATCTACAAAATCAGCTATTCCATCTCCATCTGTATCATCAATTAAATCAGTTGGCGGTTTCGGATATTTAGTTGTATTTCTAAAATCATAAACATAACCGTCACCATTTACATCTTCCAAATAATCAGGAACACCATCTCCAAGAATAACAATTCCTCCGGTCGACGAAGAAATACTATATTCATTATCCATTCTTTGAAGATCAAACAACTTAAAACTAAATACTATAGATGTATAAGCCGGAATAGTTCCTTTTCCTGACGCGTAATAAGCCAATCCCGATGGTAAGAACATAACTCCCGCACCATAATTCTCATAAGTAATTACACCAGTTCCTGCATTTATTGTAGAAGTGCCTGTTCTAAATTGAGGAAAAATCTCAGACCAACCTTCAATTACACTACCTTCAGGTGAATATGCAAACAAGTTAAAAGTCTCTGCGTTTCCGTAAGAGCTATCAAACACAGTTCCGTTTAATAAATTACCTGAATAAGAAGCAACAATTTTATCTGTATTCATTGGCTTGCTTCCTGTTCCTTCTCTTAAACTTAAAAAATAAACTTCGTAATTAACATCATTGCTGTAAACCTTTCTTGTTTGTAAAGGATATTCCTTTTGATCCCAAATTGAAACATTTCCATCACCAGGAACTATTTTTTTTATCACGACATCCAGATCCTGCGGAGTTCCAGGAGCATGTATAACGGTCATATAATTAGTCTTTAAATAATTAACAATAGAATCATTATCTGCTTTGTATTGTTCTTTATAGTCCCTTAGAGGCACAGTCACAACATCGTCATCATCACTTTTATTACAAGACACAATCGCTATTCCCGCAAGTAATAAAATAAAATAATATTTAAATTTATTCATTATTGTTAATTTTTTAGGTGCGCAAGATACAATATTGATTTATTTTTGTAAAGAATTTAACTTTGAATTTAGAAAAATTATGCGAATAGATAAATACTTATGGTGTGTACGTTATTACAAAACCAGAAATATGGTTACTGAAGCGTGCAAAAAGAACCATGTTACAGTAAATGGGCAGGTTGCCAAACCCTCGAAAGAAGTTTTTCCAACCGATAAAATCACTTTTAGAAAAGATCAGATCACACAAATTATAACGGTTCTCGATATTCCTGAAAGCCGTGTTGGTGCAAAACTGGTAGATATATATAGAAAAAATGAAACACCAGCTGAAGCTTATGCACATTTAGAATTATTAAAACTATCTAAAGAGCATTATCGCAAAACCGGAACCGGAAGACCAACTAAAAAAGACAGAAGAGATATCGACGAATACGGAAATGATATTATTGATGATGAAGAAACTGAGTAAATTCCAAATTTTACAAATCCCAAATTCCAATCAAAAAATCTGAAATCTAAATTCTAATATCTAAAATTCTAGTTGTATTTTAGCAAAAAAATAAATCATGAGCAAAAACATCATCTTAACAAATCAGGAAATCGAACATAAAATAAAACGTATCGCCTATCAGATATACGAAACATTTGTTGACGAAGAAGAAGTTGTTATTGCCGGAATCGCATCTAACGGATCTATTTTTGCGCAAAAAATTGCTTTGGCACTAAGTACAATTTCGACACTTAAGGTTTCTCTTTGCGAAGTGAAAGTCGACAAACAAAATCCGCAGTTGCCTATACAGACTTCTTTAACAAAAGAAGAATACGAAAACAAAGGATTGGTACTTGTAGACGACGTCTTAAATTCAGGGACTACTTTAATTTATGCTGTTCGTCATTTCTTAGACGTTCCGTTAAAGAAATTCAAAACAGCAGTGCTTGTAGATCGAAATCATAAAAAATATCCCGTAAAGGCCGATTTTAAAGGAATCTCGTTATCTACCTCTTTATTAGAGCATGTTCAGGTTGTTTTTGATGACAACGGTGATAATTATGCTTTTTTAAGCTAAGATTTCCAGAATATCCTGAACTGTTTCATCGACAGCTTTATTATCAACCGAAACTTTATGTTGTGCGTGATTATAATAATAGCTTCTGTCGAACAAATGCTTTGCGATAAACTCTCTCATTTCCTCTTCATTCATATTAGCAATTAGCGGACGTTTGCTTTTGTTATGAATTAATCTATTATATAAAGTGTCTATTGAAGCTTTTAAATAAATCGAAGTAACATCATCTCTTTTTAATAATTCATGATTATTGGCATAACAAGGCGTTCCTCCGCCTAGGCCTATGATGCTGTTTTCTGAAGACTGAAGTAATTCCAGCAACATTTCGTGTTCTAATCTCCTAAAATGGATCTCTCCAAATTGCTCGAAAATCTCGTTTATCGATAAATTTGCTTTATTTTCGATACATTTATCTAAATCCAGAAACGGAATATTTGTAATTTTTGACAAGTTTTGGGCAATTGTTGACTTTCCGCAGCCCATATATCCTAATAATATAATCTTTTTCATTTTAATAAGAACCTAAAAATTAAGGTGTTGTAAATTTTGATTAAAAAAAGACAAATTTATAATAAATAAGCTTGCAAATATCAAAAATAACTCCTTATATTTGCACCCGCATTCAAGGAAAGAATATGACTCGATAGCTCAGTTGGTAGAGCACATCACTTTTAATGATGGGGTCCTGGGTTCGAGCCCCAGTCGGGTCACAAAATTTGTGATTTACAAAATACTTTTCTTGATAGCATGACTCGATAGCTCAGTTGGTAGAGCACATCACTTTTAATGATGGGGTCCTGGGTTCGAGCCCCAGTCGGGTCACAAAAGGTCGAGTATTTATTTACTTGACCTTTTTTTATTTTAGGCCACGTGGAGAAACGGTAGACTTGCCATCTTGAGGGGGTGGTGCTCGTAAGGGCGTGTGGGTTCAAATCCCACCGTGGTCACAAAAAAAACACTCGAAACGAGTGTTTTTTTTGTTTTGTATTAAATTATTTTTTGAATATAGGATTAGCAGGATAGGTTTTTACCACGAGAATATCATTTTATTTAAAAAATTGTATTCTATATTCTTTAGGGGTGATTCCTGTAATTTTCTTAAAAAGTTGCGTAAAATGTGAAGCTGTGTGAAAATTAAGCTGGTAAGCAATTTCAGCAATATCTCTACTGGACTGAAGAAGCGCTTTGCTGTAATTGATATCCATTTCGTTGATCCATTGTTTGGGTGATTTCTGAGTTATATTTTTCACACATTTATTAAGGTAATTTTCTGTAACAGATAGTTTATCGGCATAAAATGTTACTCTTTTTTCATCTCTGTGATATTTGAACAGAATATCCCGGAACTGAAGAGACAACTCCATAGGACGAGTAGCTGATTTATGATGGCTATTAGTATCTGTACTTAATATTTTCACCAAAATAAGATGAAGCATAGTAATAATTATCTCGTTTAAATTCAATTCATTAAGCCATAATTCCTGCTCCATAATGGTAAGCAATTGTTTAATCGTTTCGTAAGTAAGACTATCCAAATTTAGGAAAGGAGGCATAAAAAAAATGCTGGTTTTATGTTTGGGTAATTCCTGTTCGGATACAATATTATTTTCATAGGCTAAGAAAAAACCTTCGGCATCATCTGATAATTCTATGGTCGCCGTAATTGTTCCTTGTTTGATAAAAATAACATTTCCTTTTTCTACATTATATTCTTTATTCTCCAGATATTGTTTAATATGTCCGTTGGTGATAAACAGAACAAAATTAAAAGTAGTACGGTATGGAACTACGGGCATAAGAATACCTTTTAGATAATCTTCGAGCCTGTAAAGTTGTATATCGGCATTATTAGAAAGTATTTTTTCTGTAATATTAGGAAGAAAAAGTTTCTTATATTGAAAATTAGAAAGTGTTTCCATATTAATATACTATTGAAAATCGTGTAAATTTAATACTTAGTTTCATTTAAAATTTATAAAATAGTCCCATTTTTATTCCAAAAGGGTTTCCCGGAGTATAAGTAATATCAGTAATTGGTGCAGCTTCATTTTTCAGTTGCGTTTCTGTAGCGAATTGAGCTTCATTCCATTTTACATTAAACAAGTTATTGATTTGCAAATTAGCCCCCCATTTTGCACGGTTGTAGGAAAGTATTAAATCATTTACAAGGTAAGGTTTTGTTTTGAGACTATTATCCTCAACTGCAGGTCTTTCACTCAGATAGCGATACTGTAATCCTACAGAAAAGCTTTTCAGGAAATCCCAATTTAAAGATCCGGTACTCGTAATTACGGGTGCTAACGGAATATAATCTTCTCCTTTTGGCTCCTCCATTAATCGGGCATGAGAATAATTAATGTCAGCATTTAAATATAGATTTGGTAATGGCTGGTAGCGAATACCTAAATCAAATCCATAACGTTTTGATTTACCAGACGGTTCTACTACAGCATCATCACCTACGTAAACAAATTCCTGTTGTAGAAATAAATACCATATCGTTGGTGTAATAATCAATGATTTCAAAGGATGAAGTCTCGTTCCCAAATCAGCTCCTATAGAATATGGTAATGTATTAAGCCCGTTTTGTGGAATTACAACCCTCATATCATTAGAGTGAAATCCCATGCCTGTTTTTAATAACCACACAACTTTGTCACTGGAAGCATAAGAAAAATTAAGCTTAGGACTCAGTCTGGTTGCTTCTGATGATTGTCCAGATGGCAATTGCTCCTGATCCAGTAAACTATGCATATTAAAAATAAAATGATCCAGTCTTAGCGCTGGAGCAATAGTCCATTTTCCCGTTTTCCATATCAATTCTGAATAAGCGTGCAAATTGGTTTCTACGCCGGTAACATCCATTTTTTTATCCAACAATAAATCTCTGTGATAAACATGATTCAGCTGCAAAGTTTGAATATCGTCATTTCGGAATCCAATTCCGGATATCAATTCTAAAGAACTATTAGAAAGGATGAAATTTTTGACATGTTTAAATTCACCGCCATAAATATTTCTGCCGTCTTTTTGTTGAATTTCATCTCCGTGAATAGGATCATTTAAGAAAAATGTAAAATCAGAATAAAGATTAAAATTATACTTAGAATACCAAGCCATCGCTTCAATATGCTCTGATGGAGAAATGATATGTTTAAAATTCATCTGAACATTGCTGCGAGAAGTGCTTCCGCCTTCGGTAGGATCAATACTTTCCCAACGATCAATAATTCCTTGATTAATGGCGCGTTCCGGATTTTGTCCTGAAGCATTCCAGGAAGAATTGAACGTAGAAAATTGAATGTTGAAATAATCATTATCTGTTATCCACTGGTTATATTTTCCAAAGATATTAACTCTGTTAAAATTTTGTTTTACATCAAAAGGCCCATCGGTGTAATTGTATTCTGTTGCTAAATAGAAATTTTTCTTGTTGTCGGGATCGTTTATGATATTGAACATTCCCAGAATTCTTTTCGTATTAAAAGAACCTGCTTCGAGTTTAATCATACTGTTCTTCAAAGCCCCATAAGTTTTAAAATCTACATAACCCGCAGTATTAAAATCTCCTCTGTCAGCGAAGTAGGCTCCTTTTCCAAAATCGATATTGTTGATGGTTTCGGGAATCACAAAATGCAGATCTGAGTATCCCTGACCGTGAGCATGTGATACAATATTTACAGGCATTCCGTCTACATTTACACTAACGTCCGTTCCGTGATCTGCATCAAAACCTCTTAAAAAATTTGTTCTGCCTTTCCACCACCGGCATGTTGGGCAATAAACAAACCAGGAACTTTGCGCAATAAATCCTGAGCTGAGTTTACCGGAAATTTATTAAGATCAACTTTTGTGATATCTGAAAGAAATGAATTGTGGTTAATAATTATTTCGGAAATTTCAATAGGCTTGCGCTGAAGAAAAATGACTTTGTTTTCATACTCAATATTACTATTAACAGCCAATTTCTGCTGATCATATCCCTGATGACTAATTACAAGTGTATCCGGAAAGGATTGAAAGTGCAACTTGAATGAACCATCTGGTTCTGAATGGGTATGTGTGTTTCCGTGATTGTATTCTATCAAGACATTACCTATTGGAAATTTACTGTCTGTATCTTTAAGGAAAGCTTTCATTTCACTTTCTTTCTTCTGTGCTACAGCTGCTACACTTATCATTAAGAGAAGGAAAACTATGGTATTTTGAATTCTTGTCATTTTGTTTTTTTAATATAATCCACAAAATCTGCTTGCAAAAGCTTCAAGCAGATTTTTTAGATTTTTATGTTTAATGTGACTCAAAAGTCTATTATCAGTAAAAGCTAGAATCCAACCATCATACCTACAGCAATACGATTAACTGTAGAAGTTTGTGTATTGGTATTAATGATTTGTTTGGCGCCGGCATCATATTCTAAACCTATTAAGAAGTTCTTTGTTATATCATACATAGCATTGATAGAAGCAGAAGGTAAAGCAATTCGTGTATTCGAATTGGTATTATTGGTAACAAAATCTGCAGATGAATTATCATTTATAACTTTGCTGTTTACAAGCGAAACAGGAGTTGCATTATACGTCATGGTGGTATAACCCAGAACTAAATTAGAATGCAGCCTTTTCTTTTCTCCAAAGTAATATTCTATGCCTGCAGAACCTCCATAAATAGGCACTGTTTTAAAATTGCCATTTTGGTCATAAATGGCGTCATACATATTTCCTGCACCTCCATTACCAAACAAGGCACCGGATAAAGTATAAGAGCCTCCTATACCGTAACCAGCAACAGCCTGAGCCATAAAATAACTCTTTTCATTAAGCATGGTTTTGTAATTGGCATTCACACCCCATCCCATTGTCATAGCATTTTCATTTGTATCTTTTTCATAACGAAGCGTACGTCCCATAAAGGCTAAACGCAAGTAACCTGTCTGGTCATCCAGTTTTTTGGTAAATGCTACAATTGGATCTACAGAAAACTGACCTGGAGTAACTCCACCGGCGATCTTAAGATATTCAGAAGAACTTTCGACACCACCTTCAAACTTCCATGATTTGTCGGCACCAAAATCATTGTAATATTTGACCTGTAGATGACGCGCCCATGTTCCACTATTAGGTCCTTCCCAATCCAGCGTATTGTACCAACTTGGAACACCATTACCAAAGAAAGTCCAGTCCTGACCAATATGCCAATGATTGTAATCGACGTAGGCTACCCTTAATTGTAAGTTACCGCCTGCGCCGGGAGCGCCCCACCATTGCGCTTCCACATAAGTAACTAAAGGACCTTTTGAGAATCCATTATAGATAGTCTTCCATGCCAACTGTGTTTGATACATATTAAAACCTGCATTTTTCTGATCGATTTTATTGTAAGGATCAGCTGAATTTAGGTTGATTGACTGAGAATTCATGTCATTACCTCCCAAATTTAAGTATCCATTTAATTTTAAACGAGGAGAAAACTCCATTTCATAAAGCGATTTTCCATCATCTGTTTTTTGTTGAGACGGAAAATTAATTTGTGCTTGTGCTGTGTAACAACCAGTAACAACCAAAAATAAAAATGCGAATTTACTATTTTTCATAATTGTTTTATTTTAAGTATAAGGTGATTTGATTTCTGAATTCAATAAGAAAAAACCGTACTTGCCCGATGCTAAATACTTTTTTAGTTTTTTTTTGAATAAAAAATTACTAAAGAAATAAAGCAGAAGGGTAAGGGGGATAATACCATTATCGCCCTTTTATAAATTATATTTTGAGTTGAATGTTACGCTTTTAGAGGTGTTCCTTCTGCATTTGATACCACTACATCAATTTGGATTAATGCATCGTTTTGTAATGCTGACACGCCAACTGTTCTTCTTGCAGGAATACCCCCTGGGAAAAATGTTGTATAAACCTCATCTACAAGTTCGCTATCTGTGATATTTTTAAGGAAGATATTAACCTTAACTACATCTTCCATACCATGTGAAATACTTTCTAAAATTGCTTTGATGTTTTTTAAACATTGTTCTGCCTGCTCTTTTACACCTCCGGCTATCATTTTACCCGTTTTTGGGTCGATTGGCAATTGAGCTGAAATGTGATTATAATGAGAGAATGCTACGGTTTGCGTAGAAAGAGAATTTTTTGGCGCATTTTCAGTATTGTTTGCGTTGATGACAATTCCATGTCTGTCTTCGATAGCTTGAGGAGGTGTTCCGTCTCCGTGTGATACTACTGCTTCAATTTGCACCAAAGCATGCATAGATAAATCCGAAACGGCCACGATTGTTCTTGCAGGAACATAAGCTACAGCCCTTGCAATAGCAGAATCAGGAAAAAACGTTGCATAAACCTCATCTACAGCTTCAATGTCTGACAGGTTTTTAAGAAAGATGTTAATCTTAACAATATCATCAAAAGGAACATCAATACTGTTTAAAATTGCTTTGATATTTTTTAAACATTGTTGAGCTTGCTCTTTTACACCTCCTGTTATCAATCTGCCCGTTTTTGGATCGATTGGTAATTGAGCTGAAAGATTATTATAATGAGAGAATGATACTGTTTGTGCAGACAAATTACTCAAAGGTGCACTTGCCGTGTTATTGATAAGTTTTATAAGATTTCCTGCCTGTGGTGCATTAGGAATTGTACCCTCGCCATTTGAAACAAGTGCTTCAATTTGCACTAAAGCATTCAAAGGTAAAGCAGCAACTGCAACTGTAGTTCGTGTTGGAACATAAGTAGGGAAGAATGTTTTATAAACTTCGTCTACAGTATCAAAATCCTTAATGTTTTTTACGAATACAGTGATTCTAACGACATCATTCATAACATGATCGATGCTCTCTAAAATGGCCTTGATATTTTTAAAGCATTGTTTGGTCTGTTCTTTTATACCGCCAGCTACTATCTTACCAGATTTTGGGTCGATTGGTAATTGAGCTGATAGATTATTATAATGTGAAAACGCTACAGTTTGTGAATATGGTCCGATATTTTTTGGAGCATTCTCGGTATTTCTTGATAGTAATGAGTTTATTTTATTTGATGCCATTTTGTTTATTTATTTTAATAATTTGAGTAATTTTTAGCTGATGCATTCTGCTATCAAAGCAAGAAATGCATGATTATTTTGAATTTAATGATGTTGTAAAGAGGATGATTTTAGTTTTGTTTTTTAGTAATAAAAAATCTCTGAATAAGCAGTGTAATACACGTTCCTACCACAAACGGAAAAGTCAATACTCCGCCTACCTCAGTCAGGATGTTATGATCAATCAGGAAGTCATCAATAGCAACTGTAATCAAGACTGCGATTAATACCCACAACCCGTCTGTTTTTTTGAAACCTGAAAAAACAATAGCAGAAAGTACCGCGTTAAAACCGAATAATCCCATATGAATACCTTCAATTGATTCGCCATCCATATATGAAAAATAAGCTCCCAATAAAGATCCTACAAGGCCATACAAAGCTGCTGCGGGAGAACTGATAAAAATTGCGATAAAGAAAATAACTCCAGATAATAATCCTCCTTGAAAAATGACCTTCCCAAAGCCATTTATGGGTGTTATAAATTCGCTATAGGCAACATTTTCCGGTTTTGCGCTAATCATTTCCGAAGGTGGGATATCTGTAAAGTGATGCAATACAAAAACACATACCCAAATAATAACAATGAATGGAAATGTAAACGCCGGAATTTTTTTGCTAATAAAAAAATGCTGAATTATACTTGCCAGTGCGCCACCTAAAACAATAAGAATCCAAATTAATATTGTAGTCTGAAAGAAAAAAGACAAAGCCACTCCCACCAAAGCTGCACTAAAACCATATAATCCGGCATTAATTTCGGATTTGTCATAATCCAGTTTCATCGCTGTAAATGTTCCAGCACTTGTAGACAACAAAATAGCAACACCCCCTTGCCAGCTTCCTAAAAAAATACCAATAAGAAATAAGATTCCTGTCCATCTGTTTTCCTGAAGCATAATTTGCCCTATTCCCTTTAATACATTATCGATAAAAGGAATTTTTGTGAAAATTTTATCCATTTTGAATTGTTTTTTGTTTTGATTTTACCATCCTAAAAAGACCATTCCAATGCCGCATATAGTGACTACAGCACCACTTACAACACTCATATAGCGTTCTAGTTTGTCGGTCTTGAAAAAAGTTGAATATCCGTATCGTCCAAGTAAAACCATGCCCAGCATCGTTGCGACAGTTGTAAGTGCAAATGGTACTACTAGTGCAACAATTTCGGTCACGGAACGATTTAATCCCGAATAAAAAAGAAGTGGTGTAAGTGGTTCACTTGGTCCCATCACAAAAATCATGAACAGCACAAAGGGTGTTACTTTTATTCGGCTTTGAGGCATAACGACTTCGCCGTGATTGTGTTCATAAACATAAACATCACCTCCCAGTACATCAAAATGTTTGTGAGGTTTATTTTTTATGGTCTGAATCACGCCATATAGGAGATAGATTACGCCAAAAAGAAGCAATGCCCAACCCGAAATGTTGCCTCTGATTTCCTGAAACCATGAAAATTTATTAAGCTGCCATCCCATAAAAACCCCGATAGTTCCTAGAACCAAAGAACTAAAAACGTGGCCAAAACCACAGACAATTGTAAGTAGAATTGTTTTGCTTTTGCTCCATTGTTTAGATTTCGACAAAACAATAAATGGCAAATAATGGTCTGGTCCTGATGCGGTATGTATAAAACTTATAGATACAGCACTCAGTATTAATGCCCAAATAGTACTATTCATAACTTATTTTTATTCTAATTCCCAAAGGATTTCCTGAACCTTGAGGAAAAAATTATACATTACTTCACCACCATTTCCCAGTGTTCTAATAACGAATCCGTTATCTTCCATTGCCGAAATGCCGATTTCCATCTCACTTTGAGATTCTATAATAGAATAGATAGTTTCTACTAAGAGATTTTTATCCACATTTTCTTTCGTACTATAAAAGATAAGAGTTCCCTGATGCGTAAATTCTTCCAGATTTCCTATGCCGTTTATCGGAATCAGGTCAGGTTGGATAAGTACATTGTCCTTTACAACCAATTTGTTTTTGTGATAAATCTCTGTAAGATTCTGAAAACGTCTCAATTTAAAAAGCTCACCATAATGCTTTCTTCCACAGGTGATAATCTCACTGATGATTACCTGACTGTTTGTACCAATACGGATTTCGGCTTTACTTTTGAAATCAGAATTTTCATGAGGAACTACCGGATGTGGGACATAAGCAAAAGAAGTATCATCCTCCATCGAGATAGTAAGCTTTTGCACAGCGTCATTTTTCATATTAAATAATCTTTGATATGATTGTGACTGTAGTTGCAATGCGGCTCCTTTTTCTAAATCAATATCCAATTGGTAACGGTCACCGCATAAAATTCCCGGTGAGGTACTCATTACAATTTGATAAAGCTTATTGTCGGTTTTGCGTTGTCCTACTGATACTACACGAAAGGGAGGAGATACATAGAGGTCTTTTACATAGGAACTTCCTTGTTTATAACCTGCTATAATATGTAAGCGACTGGTCATTATCTTACTAAATTCGGTTCTTCACAATCTTCCAGTAAAGCATATTTTTTAATCCAGCCTATAATTTCCGACACACCAACATCTGTTTTAAGATTTGAAAATATAAAAGGAGCTCCTTTTCTCATTCTCCTTGCGTCATTTTCCATCACCTCAAGGCTTGCACCCACATAAGGAGCCAAATCGATTTTATTGATCACCAGTAAATCTGATCTTGTGATACCTGGTCCTCCTTTTCTTGGAATTTTTTCACCTTCGGCAACATCAATTATAAAAATGGTCACATCAGCAAGATCCGGGCTAAAAGTTGCTGACAGATTATCTCCGCCACTTTCGATAAAAATCAGTTCAATATCTGAAAAGCGGTTTGCCAATTCATCTACTGCTTCAAGATTCATACTTGCATCCTCGCGAATAGCGGTGTGAGGACATCCTCCTGTTTCTACTCCAATTATGCGTTCATGAGGCAAAAGACTGTTTTTGGCCATAAATTCTGCATCTTCTTTCGTATAGATATCATTTGTAATTACGCCAAGATCATATGTTCCGTATAAGTGTCTGCTCAATCGTTCTAATAAAGCAGTTTTTCCAGAACCTACAGGTCCGGCAACTCCTACTTTTATATATTTTCTATTTTTCATTTTTTTATAAATTATTTTTCATTTTTAATTAAGACATGTATAGTCTTGAATACAGTCTTTCGTGCTGCATGCAACGAATGTCAAAAGAGGTATTGCATAGCCCTACATACTCTCGTTCTAATGTTATGGTTTCCTGAGCCGTTTTTTCCATTGTCGGATACAGACGGAATAAAATATCCTGTCCATCCAATTGTCCCAGTGGTACTAATTTTACAGCATTGGTAATCATTCCGGCAGTAGAAGTGTAGTAAAATCCAAAAAGAGCTTCTTGCAAAGGGATTTTTAACAGGCAGCAATACATTCCAAAAACAATAGAATAATGAGAATTTGCATCACCATTTCGAACCGCTTCTTCATAAGCTTCCATCAACTGAAAATTCTCGTGTCTTTTGAAGATTTTGATCAAACGCAATCCCAGTTTCTGACTTGCCTGACGAATTTCTCTTGGGCACTTTAAAGCGTTACATTCCTGATCCAGATCTAAAATGGCTTTTAAATCATTAGATGCAGCAGCTTCGTAGGCCAATTTTACAAAAGCACCGTCGTTGTACTTGAGATTATACTTCAGCATATTTTCTACAAACTCCTGCGCAGTTGCTGCGTTGTGTACAATTTTATTTTGTATAAACGTTTCAAGTCCGTTAGAATGAGAATATCCTCCAATAGGCAATGTAGGATCTGAAATATGCAAAAGGCTGGCTAAAAATTTTATATTATTCATCTTTTGGAGCTGCCATTTTTAGGATTTTAGTAAAAATTGTTGAACCCAAACTTCCATGTCCATGGGGTTCTACATTCGATTTTAACAAATTCAGTAATTTCACGGATTGTTTTTCGGGTTTAAAACCGCTCACTTCCAGCCATCTGAACATTGGCATTTCAAAAGGCAGCAACACTTTGTCTTCTTGTATAAAAAGCGGAATATGTTTGTTTCCAATTTCATAACACACTGTTCCCATTTCGAGCATTGAAGACGGAGAAATAACAATAGTTTCTGTTTCCAGAATATTGACCGCAATTATTTTCTCTTCATTTTCAAAAAGAATATCTCCTTCTCGAAGGCGTTGTCCTTCTCTAAGGAATTTAATGGCAATATCTTCTCCCTGACGTGTTTTTTTACGTTGAATCCTCTTTGTCGATTCGAACCATTCTAAGTCGAGATAATCTATTGATCGCCCGTTAATTGTACTATTCGAAATAGTCCCTAAAGTTTCACTGATGGTCATCGTTTTTTATTTTTAAATAAGACCTAACAATTTTTAAAAATCTGTTAGGTCTTAAATTTTTACTACTATTAAAATAAATAATACAATTGAGTCAACGGAAGCGTTTCTGCCGGCTCACAAGTAACATGTACACCATCTACCGTTACATGATAGTTTTCAGCATTTACTTCAATTACCGGTGTTTTATCATTATGGATAAGATCTTTTTTAGAGATGTTTCTGCAATTTTTTACAGGAAGAATCATTTTTTCCAGCTTGTAATCAGCAATAGATCCATTATCAATCGAAGCCTGAGAAACAAAAGTTGCACAAGTGGTGAATTTAGCACGACCATAAGCTCCAAACATATTTCTGTAAATCACAGGTTGCGGCGTAGGGATAGACGCATTTGGATCGCCCATTTTTGCAGCAATTACAAAACCTCCTTTTACAATCATTTCAGGTTTAACACCAAATAATGCTGGTTTCCAGATCACTAAGTCAGCTATTTTACCTGGCTCAATAGATCCAACATAGTTAGAAATACCGTGAGCAATAGCAGGATTAATAGTGTACTTGGCTACATAACGTTTTGTACGGAAGTTATCATTTTGTGTATTTTTATCTTCCTCTAACTGACCACGCTGATCTCTCATTTTACTTGCCGTTTGCCATGTTCTGGTAATTACTTCTCCGGGTCTTCCCATAGCCTGAGAATCAGAACTCATAATACTGAATACTCCCATATCATGTAAAATATCTTCGGCAGCAATAGTTTCAGGACGAATGCGGGAATCAGCAAATGCTACATCTTCAGGGATATTTTTACTTAAATGGTGACAAACCATAAGCATATCAAGATGTTCATCTATCGTATTAACCGTATAAGGACGTGTAGGATTTGTAGAAGCAGGCAATACATTTGGATACATTGCAGCTTTGATAATATCCGGTGCATGTCCGCCACCGGCACCTTCAGTATGGAAAGTATGAATTACTCGTCCATTGATAGCTTTCATGGTGTCTTCCAGAAATCCACCTTCGTTTAAAGTGTCAGTATGAATAGCCACCTGAACATCATATTTATCCGCTACTTTAAGTGCAGCATCAATTGTTCCCGTTGTAGCTCCCCAGTCTTCGTGAATTTTTAAACCTAAGGCTCCTGCTTCAACTTGTTCTTCAAGTGGTGCTTCTGCTGAGCAATTTCCTTTACCAAAGAAGCCTAAATTCATAGGAAATTCTTCTGCAGATTCCAACATTCTCTGAATATTGAATTTACCCGGCGTACAAGTCGTTGCGTTTGTTCCGTCATTTGGTCCCGTGCCTCCGCCAATCATGGTTGTAATACCACTATAAAGAGAAGTTTCAATTTGTTGTGGGCAGATATAATGAATGTGTGTATCTATTCCTCCGGCAGTTACGATGTAACCTTTACCACCATGAACTTCTGTAGATGCACCGATAATCATATTAGGAGATACTCCATCCATTGTGTCTGGATTTCCTGCCTTGCCTATAGCTATGATTTTACCATCTTTGATTCCGATATCTGCCTTTACAATTCCCCAGTGATCAATAATAGTTGCTCCGGTGATACAAAGATCTAAGACATCCTGATCTCTTGTACGTTCAACATTTTGCCCCATCCCGTCTCGAACCGTTTTTCCACCTCCAAAAACAGCTTCATCGCCATAATGGGTAAAATCTTTTTCGATTTCGATGATGATGTCAGTATCTCCTAATCTTATTCTGTCTCCAGTAGTTGGACCTAATATATTAGCATATTGCTTTCTGTCTACATTTAAGCTCATGTTATGAATTTTTAAAATTTAATTGATTCGCTTTAGCTAAACTTTCTTTTTTCGTAGTATCAGAATCTACCAATCCATCAACAAGATTATTAAAGCCCATTGCTTTTTTGTTTCCGCCAATTGCGACAAGTATTACTTCTTTTTCCTCTCCCGGTTCAAAACGAACAGCCGTACTGGCAACAATGTTGAGCCTTTTTCCAAAAGCCTTTTCACGATTAAAACTCATCGCTTTATTCACTTCAAAAAAGTGAAAATGAGAACCTACCTGAATCGGGCGGTCTCCTGTATTGGTTACTGTTATTTTTACAGTCTCTCTGCCTTCATTGCAGATGATTGTACCTTCTTTTACAAAAATTTCTCCTGGTGTCATAATAATTGGGAATTAACGAATTGGATCATGTACGGTTACTAACTTGGTTCCATCAGGAAAAGTGGCTTCAATCTGAACATCATGAATCATGTCAGCGACTCCCGGCATTACATCATCTATTGTTAGAATCTGAGCTCCTTCGCGCATTAGCTCGGCAACCCTTTTGCCATCTCTTGCGCCTTCCAGTAAAAAATGACTAATTAAAGCCACCGCTTCCGGGTAATTCAATTTTAGACCTCTGGCCTTTCTTTTTAGAGCAAGTTCTCCTGCTGTGTGCAACATGAGCTTCTCAATTTCTCTTGGTGTTAAGTGCATAATTGTTTTTATTTAAAATTAGATTTATCGTATTATTTATCTTGTTAAAAATTTAAAAAAGATACAATGAATGTGTAAGCGAATATTTAATTCATAAGCGATTCATTTATAGTTTGATACTAGTAATAAAAATTACAATGAGTACTACCAATAATAGTTTTTGGTTTTGACAGCATATTCGGCAAATTAGTCGTAAAACGCTAACGCTTGAATAAACTTAGCAACTTGCTCTTTAGCAAAAGCAAAAGTTAAATTTTACCAGTTATTGTAAACTTATAAATGAAGTCTGCAAGAAATTAACAACTTGGAATTCGTAGAGAATGAAATAATATATATCGGGGTAAAGTGATATACGAATAGTTATGAGCGGCTATAATAGCCGGCTGCGTAGAATAAAAATGAAGATTTAAAGTATGACTACTCCATTCTTCCGATACTATATTAATATCAAATAGTGGTTGATTCAAATCATCATCGATTGCAAGTCTTTCTTGAATATCGAGCAAATCAAAAACACCAGCCGAAATTTGATTATTAGTTTTTTGTGAATATGTACTACTATTAGATTTTACTAGCAGATGATTTTCACTTTTAAGCATAAAGAAAACACCACAAAAAATTGTGAAAAAGTAAATGGCATAAAGCCCAATTGATCTTTTTTTTGCTCTCATTATCATAGACGCAAAGTTATATCGATAGATCTTTTTGTTACTATCAAAAAGATCACTTAAAATAGTCAAAATCGGGACAAAATATAAAAATATAGTTTTTAGCCACAGGGCATGACTTTTTGAATCCTAAAACACCTATAACCTATTTTTAATTTATTGATTATAAAAATGTATGCTGTTCTCAAATATCTATTATTTTATAATTTTTGAGTTGTGATTCTGAACATAATTATCCGTTTGGAGTAAAGCTCCGTCAAGTTTATTATAATCTTACTTAAAGATGCTGTCTAAAAAATAAAGATTTAAAAAAACAAGAAGGAATGATTTAAAATATTTTATACAAAGCACAATAGAAGAAATAAATTTGCGTGAAAAAAGCAGAAAAGTAAACCTCTAAAATTTTCCCTGGAAACTTTAAATCTTTCGATAAATGATTTAAAACCTACACCAGCAACGTAACAAAAAATTAAAAACACTAAAAAACATTTTATTTTATTTTGTTTCTTCCTCTATTTCAATCCATTAATTCAAAACAATACATTTACATTAAATTAACTTGAAAAAAGGTAGTGCTATTTAAAAAATAACTCCCTATATTTGCACCCGCATTCAAGAAAAGAATGACTCGATAGCTCAGTTGGTAGAGCACATCACTTTTAATGATGGGGTCCTGGGTTCGAGCCCCAGTCGGGTCACAAAAAGGTCAAGTATTTATTTACTTGACCTTTTTTCATTTTAGTTCAGGTTGAAAATAGCCGAATTGAAATCAACTTAAAGAGGATCAACACGAAAAGCTGTGGATATAGAAAAAATTACCACGGAGAACGCAAAGTTTTTTAAATATACTAAGTTTAGAAAAAACACAAAGTTCACAAAGCTTTGTGGACTTTGATTGTGTAAACACTACTTAAATCTTAGTGAACTTTGCGAATCCCGATAGCTATCAGGATTGCGTCCTCTGCGTTAAAAAATAATTAGGGAATATAAAATTTTTAATGTTTCTCCACAACATTCAGTGTTGATACGTCAATCCTAAAACCTCTGAAGCAAAAAAATTACGGCAAAGATCGCTAAGTTTTTATACTCTTAGCTTTTTATAAAAAGGCAAAGTTCGCAAAGCTGTATATTGATTTAGCTTTGCGAACTCTGTGTTAAGACATTATTAGATAAAATCTTTGTTTCTCTGCGGTAAAAAACAGTCAGCACTTGTAAGCTGCTCCACAACATTTAGCGGTGATCCCTTAAAGACTTCTAAAATAGAAATTGCAGGCGTAATATTGATTATACGATCAATTCCTATTACCTTGCGCCTTCAATCTATCCTGTTTCAATTTATTGAGCTATAAATAATTACCCCCCACACAACAAATGACTGTTTAGCTAAATTGAACCCACTTAAAATTCAACAATTTTTGTAACTTTTTGCAATTAAGTTCTTCTAATTAAGGAGAATCTTTCCTTTTTTAATTCAATATGTTTTAATTCAATTGAAATATTTCAGTCCCGAAAAAAGAAGTTAATACAATTAATTATGAAACAGCTACAAAAAGGCACATTTTACGGACAAACCAATGAAACCATTGCACTGGACGGAATAACATTGACAGATACCGTTTACACCCATAGTAAAGTAGACTGGCATTATCATGAGAATGCTTATTTTACGTTTATTCTTGAAGGCAATGTTATAGAGGGAAATAAAAAAGAAGTCTACAATTGTACTCCGGGAAGTTTGCTTTTTCATAATTGGCAGGAACCACATTACAACATAAAACCTGACGGATTTACGAGAGGTTTTCATCTCGAAATCGAAAAACATTGGTTTGACACTATAGCACTATCTGATGATAATTTGCAAGGAAGCATTAATATCTCAAAGCCGGAAATCAAGTTTTTAATGTATAAAGTTTTCAGGGCGGCAAAAATTGAAGGTACTGCGGTAGATTTTTCAACCCAAACTTTACTGATCGAGATTTTATCAAAACTAAGCACACATAATAATTCTTTACTACACAAAAATCCAAAATGGGTACAGATTATCGATGAAATCCTTCATGACCAGATTGGAGACACAATTTCATTAGATTATTTATCTAAAATAGCCGGAATACATCCTGTTCACTTGTCAAGAGATTTTTCTAAATATTTTCACTGCACTTTAAGCGAATACATGAGAAAATTGAAAGTCGAAAAAGCACTTTCCCTTCTTTCTTTACAAAAACAATCCTTAACTGAAATTGCTTACGAATGTGGATTTTCTGACCAAAGCCATTTTACAAGGTGCTTCAAAGAGGTAAACGGATTAAATCCTTCTGCACATTTAAAATTACTTTTAATGAAATAATGCAAATGTTAATCTGGTTCAATTTTTAATGCTGGCGGCTGAATAATTTTACACCTCAATCAAATCAATCAAAAAATATGATACGAATATTATTTCTCTTTGCAATCAGCCTTTCCAGCTTTATTGGTTTTGGCCAGAACGCCGATCTTTTTAAAACCGAAGGAATTACCGGAGAACTGCATCAAGCAAACCTGGGGAAAGTTACTTTTATGGATGGCAATATCCCATTAGATCAATACAAAAAAAGCGATTTTCTTGAGTCATTCAATCTTACGTACAAATCAAATCTTAATATCAGGATTGTTCTGGATAACTCGATAACAAACTACTTACATCAATTAGCTCCTAATTTATCAGCGGAAGAACTTGTAGAAATGGGCAATCTTCAGTTTTCTTTTTTTATTGATAACAAATTCATCTATAAAGACAATATTAACTCAGGCTGCAATTTTGGATACGGCAGCAGCAAAAACACCTCAACAATATTAAGAATCCCGCTTACCAGTTCTAAAACCGAAAATCTTTGGGCTTTGCACATGTGGGACCGTTTTAAACTTAATGGCGGCGAAAAAGCACTCACAAACGGAACTCACAATTTAAGAATTGAAGTTAGACCTTATATTATCACCAACAAAAATACCGAAGCAATAGTTGGAACTTTAATCGCCAAAGGACAAATTAAACTGATCATAAAAACTCCTGAAGTGACTGCTAAACAAATGGAAATACAGCCAATATTGCCCAACAGCGGATGGGAAGTTTCTGATTTTCAATTCGACAAAAAGAAGATTGAATTACTAAATAAGGAAATTGCTTCATACAATCTAAAAGAAATAACAAGCGTTGTCGCCATTTATGATGGTAAACTTTTGATAGAAGAATATTTTAATGATGCAGCCAGAAATACCTTGCACGACACTCGTTCGGCAGGAAAATCTTTTGCTTCGACACTTATGGGTGTAGCCATAAATGATGGATATATTAAAAATGAAAATCAACCACTTAGTTCTTTTTATAACTTAAAAGACTATGCAAATTATAACGTAAAAAAAGACAGTATAAAAATAAAAGACCTGCTCACTATGAGCTCTTCATTTGAAGGATCTGATGCCCATAGCGAGTCACCGGGAAACGAAGAAAACATGTATCCCACAGACAACTGGGTCAAATTTACGCTGGACTTGCCTACTGATCCTACTAAAACTAATGGAGCCAAATGGGATTATTTTACAGCAGGCGTAGTGCTTTTAGGAGATATTCTGGATAAAAGTGTTCCGGGCAGACTAGAAAAATACGCCGATGAAAAGCTTTTCAAGCCCTTAAACATTACCAATTATCAATGGCAATATACACCACAAAAAGTACCAAATACCGCGGGCAGCCTTCAAATGACTTCGCTGGATTATGCTAAATATGCACAGTTATATAAAAATAATGGTGTATGGAATGGCAAACAAATACTTCCCGTAAATTGGGTCGAAAAAACCTTTACAAAACAAATTCAGATTTCTGAGCGAGACAATCAATTCTACAGTTATTTGTTTTGGAATAAAACAGTCAATTACAAAGGTAAAAATTACGAAACCTATTACTGCGCCGGAAATGGCGGAAACGAATTTATAATTTTTAAAGATTTACCGCTTGTAGTAATAATTACTTCAAAAGCTTTCAATAAACCTTACGGACATGCTCAGGCAGACAAAATAGTTCACGATTATTTATTGCCGGCGATTTTAAAATAAAAATCATCGGTTTGATTTTATAATTCACATCAAATAGCATAAAGAATTAAAAAAGGTAAAACATACAATCTGTTTTACCTTTTTTTAATGCCATCAACAAGTCAGGCAAATTATAAATATTCAACATAAAAGCCTTACTCCTGCTTAAATGCTTTCAAACTTCCGTCATCATTAAATTGTATCGAATATCTTTCCCTACTCCCATTTATGCTCGAAGGATACCAGCGCATCTTATTATCCCAAATAGAAACATAAGCACTCGTAAGAGGTTTTGCTCCTTCTATTTCTTTTACTTTCTCATTGTAAGTAGCCGTTACTTTGACAACATTTACAAACTTAATTTTATTAAGTGAAACCAAACGCTTTTGAACTTCGTCCCTAACAGATAACTGAAGAGGTTTTGGTTCAGACCACTGACCTTCTTTATAATTATAAATATCCACATATTTGGGATTTGTTGGATGCTGAAGCATAACATTAATGAGTCCATCATTATAAAAATACAGCGTCGAATAAATAAAAATTTCTTTTCCGGCATATTGAGGCAATTTTCTCAAAGCCTCTTCCGCTTTTTCTAATTCCTTTGTATCAGTCAAAAGATCAACACTCTTACCTTCAGTATGCGTATGGGTTACAGAATGTGTTTCGAGTGCTGTTTGTATAATTTCCTGAACATCAATCTGAGTGTTTACCGTCGTTTCAGGCACAGGACTTTCTTTTTCTTTTTCCTTTTCAACTAAAGTATCATTCGGCTTAAAGGTCTCATCGATAGTTTTAGTTACCTGCTCACAACTTAACAAAAGCTGACAGCAAATTATTAGTATAGTTAATTTTCTCATTGCTAATCTATAGTATTTAAATCGCTTGCAAAAGCAATTTTATTTGGATTTTCCGGCAGATAAAAAATTTCTATTTTTTCCTGTTTGGTAATATCGAGTTCAAGAAGCCTGATTACTTTTTTCAGACTATTGCGATGAACATGATGTTTGTTATCTGTGTACTCGAGTTGAAAAAGAATCTCGGGCTGATCATTAATATAAGTCCCCGTCTGACTCACCTTAACCAGTTTAGCCCAGGTTTTTATTCCCTTAAACTTGATCATTGATGAACTGCCATTTAATACTGTAAGCTTACTATAAATAAATTTCAAAAGATATCTAAAAAACAAAAGCACCATTGGACACAAAATCAGCGGATGACCAAAACTTATAAAACGCCAGCCCATACCATAACTTTCGATTCGGTACGAATAAATATAATAACCAATTACTAGAGCCACAAATACCAGCCAGCCTAATACAATAAATGCTATCCTCGCTATATTTAAACCCACTTCGGTATTGGTAATAATAAAGTGCGGAGCCTCTTTGGCATCTCTGTCGAGTATTAAACTTAATTTTTTTCCCGCTTCAAAACGACGTTGATGAGGTTTAGCATCCGTAATAATGGTCTTGCTTGTAATTTCTGTATCGGCCAGATTTTTAAATGATAATTCAAGTTCATAGGTATTGAATTTTTCAATTGGCTTAGATGTTTTTACAGCGCTTAAAATTTTTGCTTCGCGCGATACTCCGCCCGACTTTAGTTTTTCTATATTTCTTTTTGAAATAAAAATCTGAAGAATCCATTTATGGAAATAGCCAATTAAAACAATCAACCAAAGAATTATAGAAATCGAAACTATAGCCAAAGCCAGCCACGGATTTTTATCTTTCAGCGTAGTTACATCAAATTCACTATTAACGCTATAATAGATAAGCATTGGAAACGGAATTGTAAAAAACAACATATAGAGCGCACCAAAAGCAAGGGCAAAATTTTTTCTCATTCCTTTTAATTATTATTGGGGTTACTAATTAAAACGTTTATTTTTAGAAAAAAACATTCCTTTTTCTGAGTATATCTATCTATTACAACATTGTTGCACAAATAGATACCAATCAAATTTACATAAAAAATTATAGCAGAAAAGAAATTAGAATAAAATCTCAACTAAGAAATGGCTCCCTTTTTAAATAAAATTATCGTTTTATAAAAACAAATAGAATAACTCTAAAACACATTTTATTTACATTAGATTATAAATTTTGTAACTAAAATCAATTCATTACGTCTTATTTTTAACCGCTGTAAACCTTTTTAATCGGTTTTTCTAAAATACTAAGAGGCCTTATTTTCCGTTTGACATCCTAATGAAATTATATTTTTCTTTTTTGCTCTTTTTTATCCTTCCTTATTTTTGCGAGGCGCAGATTGACACAACGTATATTAAACCTTTTGACCATAAAGTCTCTCTAAGAACTTATCTATCGATGAAATTTATTTCGATGGAAAAGGAAACAGATGGAGAAATTAAAAATTTCATGCCCAATACACCAATGAGTTTAGGTTTTGGAGTTGCTATAAAAAACACCATAATCGATTTAAGCTATGGTCATAGTTTGAGTTTCCTGAAAGATGATGAAAAAGGAAAAACCAAAGCACTTGATTTTCAAATTCACCATTACGGGAAAAAGTTCATTATAGACCTTTTTATACAAAAATATCATGGCTTCTATACTTCAGATCAATCGGATAAAAACACACAATTATATCCCGACTTAAATATTCAGCAATATGGCGCTTTTGGCCAATATGTTTTTAATAATAAGAAATTCTCCTATAAAGCCGCTTTTAATCAAAACGAAAGACAATTAAAATCAGCCGGAAGCTTTTTGCTTGGCGGAGGAGTATATTTTACCAAAATAGGTTCTGACAGCTCTTTTGTACACAAATCTAAAAATTCATTACGCAATTTCCAATTCGGAGTAAGTGGAGGTTATGCTTATACCTGGGCAATTAACAAAAGATGGTTTACCAGCGGATCAGCAACTATGGGGGTAAACTTTGGTACTGAAAGAATAAACGATTTTGGCAAACAAAAGATAGAAATCTACCCTACATTTTTCCCAAGAATATCTGTTGGCTATAATAAAGAAAATTGGTCTCTTGGTCTATCATATATCAATAACCTTATATTTTCTTCTTTCTCAGGCAATGACACTAACAACATTGCTTTATCGTCAGGAAATTTACAAATTGGATATATCTGGAGGCTAAATTCCAATCCGTTTGTTCGTAATAAGAAATGAGATTAAATAATCTTTTTCTAACAGAAATAAAAATCTAATTTCCAATGCTTTACCACAACAAAAAACAAATTATCCAAAAAGAATAAATTAAATAATAGTTATTTCACAAAAGAACTTTCCCAACAAAACAAAACTTTACTAAATTCGTTTCCAGAATTATTTAACCTACTAACCTAATCCCAAATTGGTTTATGAAACACTTTTTAATTGCATCATTTATTATGATCACCTGCTCTGCGTGGGCACAATCTGCAACGGCCTATTTTGATAAAGCCATGAAAAAAGCCGAAGCCGGCAACACAAAAGGCGCAATTGCTGATTACACAAAAGCCATCAGCATGAATTCTAAGTTCGTCGAAGCTTACCAAAATCGTGGTGTAGCAAAATTTAAACTCAACGATCTAAAAGGCGCACAGGCAGATTTTAGTAAAACAATCGAACTGGACACCATGAACGCAGATGCTTTTACCGGCAGAGCCAATGTAAATTACAAATTAAACAACTTTAAAGAAACCGTAGATGATTGTACCTCATCACTTGGTTTAAACCCAAAAGATTATATTGCTTACAACTTAAGAGCATTGGCTTACAATAAAATGGGCGATAAAAAAAATGCGTGCAAGGATTTTACAAAAGCAATCGAATTAGGCAGTCAGAGTGCCATAAAAAACAGAGCTACTTTTTGTAAATAAAACAGCATCAAACGCATTCAATACTAAAGCAATCTGTAAATATCAATTTTACAGATTGCTTTTTTTATTCAAAAAAACCGGACCCAATTTCATCTCAAAGTTATCCTTACATTTGTCCTTTAAACCCAACTTTTAATGGCACTTTTAAAAAAGATAAATCACAAAGCACAAACCGATAAAAACTCCGGTTTTGGAGCCAATGCAAACAGTTACGGAGGAAGATTTGTAAACAAGGACGGTACTCCCAATATCGAAAAAAGGGGCATGCATTTTTTTCGCCGCATTAGTTGGTACCATACCATGATCGACATGCCCAACTGGAAATTCATGTCGATTTTGTTTATTTTTTATATTGTGCTCAATTTTATTTTTGCCATTATTTACTACGTCATTGGTATCGAACATCTGGACGGAATCGAACAATCTCAAAGTGTTTTAACCCAATTTGGTCAGGCCTATTTTTTCAGTGCGCAAACTTTTACCACGGTAGGTTACGGACACATTAGCCCAACAGGTTTTTTAACAAGTGCATTATCAGCAGCCGAAGCTTTAATAGGTTTATTAAGTTTTGCCATTGCAACAGGTTTATTTTTTGGAAGATTCAGTAAACCAACAGCTTTTTTAAAATTTGCAGATAATGCCCTAATAACACCTTATGGAGAAAGCAAAGGATTAATGATACGACTTGTACCTTTTAAAAATACCAATTTTACAGATGCAACAGCAAAAGTAACACTGGGAATGAGCTTGGAAGAAAATGGCGTACAAACCAATAAATTCTACAACCTGAATCTTGAATTAGACAAAATCAATGCACTATCATTGAGCTGGACTTTGGTACATCCCATTACAGAAGACAGTCCGTTATATCATTTTACCGAAGATGATTTCAAAAAAGTCCACGGCGAAATATTAGTATTCATTACAACATTCGATAATATGTATAGTAATACGGTTGCTGCCAGAACATCGTATACTTTTAATGAAATTGTTTACGGAGCCAAATTCGAAACCATGTACAACAGAAGTAAAAACAACTCTAAAACAATCCTGCACTTAGACAAATTAAACCATTATAAATTAGTAGACCTTTCGTAATTTATCATTTTAGCGAAGTTTTAAATCTTTTTTCAGATTTTATTCTATTTTTGTTCACCAAATAGCCAGTAATGATAAACAATATTAAGACTGTTTTCAGCATAAAAGACCTCGAAAACTTATCAGGAATAAAAGCACACACCATTCGTATCTGGGAGAAGAGATACAACATCCTGGAGCCAATGCGAACTGACACCAACATTAGACTCTATAACCTACAAAATCTACAGAAGCTTTTAAACATTACTTTATTACACGAATACGGATATAAAATCTCTAAAATTGCCACCTATCCCGAAGAAAAAATCCCGCAATTGGTTCGCGAAATTATTTCGAAGAAAAATTCTCAGAATTACGCCATAACTTCATTCAAGATGGCGATGATGAATTTTGATCAGGAAATATTCTTCAATACTTTCGATTGGCTGATCTCTGAAAAATCATTCAAAGAAGTTTTCAAAGATCATTTTCTTCCTTTATTGAAAGAGCTGGGACTATTATGGCAATCAGAAACCATAACTCCTGCAAATGAACATTTCATGAGTCATTTGATCAAACAAAAAATATTAATCTATACCGAAAGTCTTCAAATATTAAAACCAAGTAAAACCAATAGAATTTTTGTGCTTTCGTTACCGCTAAACGAAATTCACCAAATAGGTTTGTTGTACCTGCAATATGAAATTTTATCCCATGGCTACAAAACCATTTATTTGGGCGAAAGTATGCCAATTGAAAACCTTCAGGATTTAACCAAACATTTTGAGAATATTACATTTATATCCTTCATGACAGTGCAGCCGGATCGCAGTGTTATCAATCAATATGTAAAATCTATGGGACAAAAATTACTTCAAAAAAACAACGAAATTTGGCTTATGGGTAATATGGTCGAAAGCATTGATCAGGGACTTCTACCGGAAAGAATACGAATTTTTGATTCTATGGAAGAAACAATTAGTATGCTATAATCTATTTTGTTTAAAGTTTTTGTACATTTGTTAAACAAATGAAAAAAACAATAGCAATAATAGGATCAGGCTTCTCTGCTTTAGCCGCTTCATGTTACCTGGCACAACAAGGGAACAAGGTGACTATATATGAAAAAAATGAATCTATTGGCGGCAGGGCAAGACAGTTTAAAAAAGAAGGTTTCACCTTTGACATGGGACCAAGCTGGTACTGGATGCCAGATGTTTTTGAACGTTTTTTTAATGATTTCAACAAACAAACAACTGATTATTACGAGCTTATCAAACTAAATCCAGCTTACAGGGTTTATTTTGGAGTAGATGATTTTATTAGCATTTATGATAATCTCGAAGAAATAAAAACCACTTTTGAAAGCATAGAAAAAGGAAGCGGTCACGAACTTGAAACTTTCATCAAACAGGCCAAAAGCAATTATGATATTGCAATTAAGGATTTGGTATATCGTCCCGGAGTTTCTCCTCTGGAATTAATCACTGTTGAAACCACTTTAAAACTCAATCAGTTTTTTAGCACCGTAAGTAACGATATCCGTAAGAAATTCAAAAACCAAAGACTGATTCAGATTTTGGAATTTCCCGTGTTGTTTTTAGGAGCAAAACCAACCAAAACACCCTCTTTTTATAATTTTATGAATTATGCCGATTTTGGTTTAGGAACATGGCACCCCAAAACCGGAATGTTCGACGTAGTTCGCGGTATCGAAAAACTAGCTCTGGAACTTGGAGTTACAATAGAAACCAATGCTGCTATCGAAAAAATAATAGTCGAAAACAAAACTGCAACAGGAATTGTCATTAATGGAAAAACGATACAAGCCGATATCATTTTAAGCGGAGCAGATTATCATCATACCGAAACTTTATTAGATATCGAACACCGCGCCTATTCTGAAAAATATTGGGAAAGCCGCGTTTTTGCTCCATCATCACTTTTATTTTTTGTGGGTTTTGACAAGAAAATAGAAAACATTTCGCATCACGCTTTATTTTTTGATGTCGATTTTAATCAGCATGGAGCAGATATTTACGATGAGCCAAAATGGCCAGATGCCCCTTTGTTTTATGCCAACTTTCCATCAAAAACAGATCAGACTGCAGCACCGGAAGGAATGGAAAGCGGATTTTTTCTCGTTCCGTTAGCGCCGGGAATACATGATAGTGAAGCACTTAGAGAAGAATACTTCGAAAAAATTATTACTCGTTTTGAGGAGCTTACACAACAAAAAATTAAAAATAACATTATCTTTAAGAGATCATTTTGTAAGAATGACTTTGTAACCGATTATAACGCTTACAAAGGAAATGCTTACGGAATGGCCAATACCTTATTGCAAACGGCTTTTTTACGACCAAAACTAAAAAGTAAAAAAGTTCGTAATTTATATTTTACAGGACAATTAACCGTTCCTGGCCCAGGTGTTCCGCCTGCTTTAATTTCAGGAAAACTAGTAGCCGAGTTAATTCAAAAATCTTTTAGATCTTAAAAAATGAAATCACTATTCGACACCGTTTCTTTCAAATGTAGCAAATTGGTCACCCAAAACTACAGTACATCTTTTTCGTTAGCGGTAAAAATGCTTTCACCAAGCATTCGTGAAGCGATTTACAGCATTTACGGATTCGTTCGTTTTGCTGACGAAATTGTCGATTCATTTCATGAGTACGACAAAGAAAATCTTATCAATGATTTCGAAAAAGAATATTACAAAGCCGTTGAGTTTGGCATTAGCTTAAATCCTATTCTCAACTCTTTTCAGCATACCGTAAAAGAATACAATATTACCGACGATCTTGTGCAGGCTTTCCTTAAAAGCATGAAACTAGACCTCATCAAATCCACCTACAACTCCCAAACTGAGTATGAAGACTATATTTACGGCTCTGCAGATGTTGTGGGTTTAATGTGCCTTAAGGTTTTTGTAAAAGGAAATGAACAAAAATACGAGCAGCTAAAAAACGAAGCCATGAGTTTGGGGTCGGCATTTCAGAAAGTCAATTTCTTGCGGGATCTTAAAGATGATAATTTGGTTTTAAACCGAAACTACTTTCCCGGAGTCGATTTAAATTCTTTTGATGAAAATGCCAAAACCACGATCATCAACGAAATCGAAGAAGATTTTAGGATTGCTTATCAGGGAATTGTAAAATTGCCTATTGAAGCACAATTTGGGGTTTATACCGCTTATATCTATTACAAAAAGTTACTAAAAAAACTAAAAAACACACCGTATTACGAAATTGGAAGTTCCAGAATCAGAGTTTCTAATTATACAAAAGCCGGGCTTTTAGCACAATCTTTTGTAACTTACAAGTTGAAACTGGTTTAGATTCACAGCTTGTATGTCATTGCGATGAACGAAGCAACCACATTTGCTAAATCAAACTTTACATCTATAATAGTTAGATTCCTCGTTACTCGACCAGAACAATAAGTTTAATAACTCAAAACATAAAAAATGATTTCTTTTTTAATCTTTTTAGGCGTTTTTCTCTTCATGGAATGTGTTACTTGGTTCACGCACAAGTACATCATGCACGGACTTATGTGGTATTTTCACGAAGATCATCATCAACCCAAATACGAAGATACTTTTGAGCGCAACGATATTTTCTTTGTCATTTTCGCCATTCCCAGTATTGTTCTTTTTTATTTTGGCGTTCAGGGCGGATTCAATTATTTATTTTTCATCGCTTGCGGCGTCACCACTTACGGAGCTTGCTATTTCTTAATTCACGATGTTTTAATTCATCAGCGTTTTAAATGGTTCAAAAACACCAAAAATAAATACTTAATTGGCCTCCGAAAAGCGCATAAAATACATCACAAACATTTAGGAAAAGAACACGGAGAATGTTTCGGGATGTTATTCGTGCCCTTTAAATATTATAAAATGTAACATTATTTGGGCGTTCTTCGCCGCGGCGAATCGGGCTTTCCTTTCCCGCTTTTTTGTGTCAGGCAAAAAAAAATCCTGACACAAAAAGAGTTCCACTTCAAACGAAGTTCACTGAACTCCGCTTAAATTATTAACCAGTGAAGTAATCCCTAACGCAAACGCATCTCAAGAACCATTCGTAATAATCGATTTTATGAAAGTATATAAACTAGAAACTGTACAACACTTAAACTCCAGTATCGAAAAATGTTGGGACTTTTTCTCGAGTCCACAAAACCTGCAAGAGATAACACCTGACGATATGAGTTTCGTAATTGAGGATTTTGATGGCAAACGCATGTATCCCGGTCAAGTGATTACTTATACATTAAAACCACTTTTGGGCATCAAAATAAATTGGATGACCATCATAACAATTTCATCAGAAAACCAATATTTTGTAGACGAACAGCGTTTTGGGCCTTATACATTATGGCATCACAAACACTTTTTTGAAAAAACTGAAACCGGCACAAAAATGACCGATGTTGTACATTATGCTCTACCATTTGGTTTCTTAGGCCAACTCGCCAATAAGATAATGGTAAAAAATAAACTGAAATCTATTTTTGAATATCGTCACAAAAAAATTGAAGAACTATTCAATTCAAATAATTTTATTCCACAGATTCCATAGATAAAAAAATCGCCACGAATTCACGAATCATAATATTAAATTCAATTGATTGGTTAAAAAAATCGTGAATTAGTCCCGAACAAAAAATAGCATTTCTTATAATGACAAAACAAAAAGTTACTTTTTTCTGGTTTCGACGTGACTTGCGTCTTGATGATAATATCGGGTTATTCAATGCCCTGCAATCTGATTTTCCGGTAATTCCGTTATTTATTTTTGACGACGATATCTTAGAAAATCTTCCTGAAAATGATGCGAGAGTCAGTTTTATTTACGATTCACTTGAAGCAATAAACAAACAACTTCAACTAATTGATTCATCAGTCTTAATAAAAAAAGGAAAAACTTTTGAGGTTTGGAAATCACTTGTTTCCGAATTTGACATTCATCAAGTATTCTTTAATAAAGATTACGAACCATACGCTATTACACGTGATTTATCAATTCAGGAATTATTAAGAAAAAATGACATTGAATCTTTTTCATTCAAAGATCATGTGATTTTTGAAGAAAAAGAAATCACCAAAGCTGATGGACTTCCTTATACCATTTATACGCCTTATAAAAATAAATGGCTGGAAAAATACCATCTTTCAGGACAAGCTATTGAATACGATACAAAACCTTTGTTCGTAAATTTTGCTAAGAACAATTTTAACTTTCCTGAATTATCCCAAATTGGTTTTGAAAGAAGCAGCATAAAAGTATTGCCCCACAACTTAACGCAAATAGGCAATTATAAAGAAACGAGAGATTTTCCAGCATTAGACAGTACATCTTATCTTTCTCCACATTTACGTTTTGGAACTGTTAGTATTCGAAAATTAGTGAATTGGGCCAACAAGAAAAACCAGACTTTTTTAAGCGAATTAATCTGGAGAGAGTTTTTTATCCAGATTCTGTTCAATTTCCCTAATTGCGTGAATCACAATTTCAAGTCGGCTTATGATGGCATTCAATGGCGCAATAATGAAGACGATTTTAAGCGCTGGTGTTCCGGAACTACGGGTTACCCAATGGTCGATGCAGGAATGCGTCAGCTTAACGAAACCGGTTATATGCACAATCGTGTTCGTATGGTTGTCGCCAGTTTCTTATGCAAACATTTACTTATTAACTGGCAATGGGGCGAAGCTTATTTTGCCGAAAAATTACTGGATTTCGAATTGGCATCCAACGTAGGCAACTGGCAATGGGCAGCAGGAACAGGTTGCGATGCTGCACCATATTTCAGGGTTTTTAATCCGGAAATTCAACTAAAGAAATTCGACGAAAAAGGTATCTACATTCGTAAATGGATTCCTGAATTTGATTTAGGATATAATGAGCCAATGGTAGATCATGCTTTTGCCAGAGATCGTGCAATTGCGACATATAAGGCGGGCATCTTGAAATAGTTTGTTATTATAATAAAAACGAATTTCTAATCTTTGACGAGTTACAAGTGTGATCCTTCCTTCGTCAGGATGACAAAATTGTAATATTAATCGATAAAACTTCTAATGAAAACTGCATCCCTAGCCCTGATAGAAGCGACATCCTTTTGTGGCGGGGTTCGCCACAAAAGATATAGCGGATAGCAGGAAACAGCTCCTAAAACTACTTAATCAATTTATTAAGCATTCCGTTGAAAATAAAACCATGAAACGGTAAAACAGAATACCAATATAGTTTTCCTAAAATACCTTTGGGTTTAAAGGTCGCAGCCTGATATAAAGTATTGTGTATGATTTTAAATTCGAGCCAGGCTTCCCCGGGCAATTTCATTTCGGCATATAAGATCAATTTTCCTTCTTGTTTATTGGCGTATAAAACGCGCCAAAAATCTAAAGCATCGCCGGAATGAATGTCGTGTTTATTGGTTCGGCCACGGCGCAAACCTACGCCACCAAAAAGCTTATCAATGAAGCCTCGTAAACTCCAGAGCCAATCGCCGTAATACCAACCTGTCTCGCCTCCTATTGACCAGATTCTATCTATGGTATAATCGCGATTTTTGATTTCTTTTTTTCTCCGGTCGATGTAACAATTTTTTTTAGGCACTTTTAGATGTGCTGAGATATTGCGATTAAAACGTCCGCTTACCAGGGAATCTTTCCAGCTTGAAGCCACTTTATCTTCTTCGACTTTGATTAAAGCTCTCGAAAGCGCTTGTTTATACGTCATGGGCTTCACTTGCAAAAGCTCATTAATGCGATGATCGTTGCAAATAACCTCGACTTTCATACTGCTTACCAAAGCCGATGCGAGTTTATATGACGTTGAGGTAACAAAATACAGCCAATATGATGACAATTTAGGTGTCATTACGGGAATAGTAAAAATGTACCGTTTGAGATTTTTTGCTTCGGCGAAAGCCAATAACATTTCTTTGTAAGTGAGTATATCCGGACCTCCAATATCAAAGCTTTGGTTGTAAGTTGACGGATTTAGAAGTGATTTTGAAAGAAACTCTAACACATCGTTTATCGCAATGGGCTGGCACTTTGTATTGAGCCATTTGGGCGTAATCATTACCGGAAGTTTATTGACCAAATCGCGGATGATTTCGAAAGAAGCACTGCCCGATCCTACTATAATTCCGGCTCTTAAAGTGGTTAACGGTACTATTGATTTCGCTAAAATACTTTCGACATTTTTGCGGGACGACAAATGTTTAGAAAGTGACTTATCATTTACAATTCCGCTTAAGTACAGGATTTGTTGTGCCTGAGTCTGATTTATTCTTTCGGTAAAATTAGTTGCCGAAATACTTTCTAACTCATCATAATTGGTATCAGAACCTGACATGGAATGAATGAGGTAAAAAGCAGCATCAATATCGGCAGGAATTGCTGTCAGCGTTTCTTTTTCAAGAAAATCGACTTCAATGACCTGTACTTTTTGCAGAAAATCTGCGGGTATGTAAAACCTGTTTTTATCTCTTACACAGCAAATCACCTGATGTCCTTGCGCCACTAAAAGCGGCAAAAGACGTTTACCAATGTAACCTGTTGCACCTGTCAGGAGAATTTTCATAGTGTCTAGATTTTAAAAGTCACTAATCCATAATCCATTTCGAAAATTTGACCTGAAATAGAATTCGCTCTTTCAGAAATCAGGAAATCAACCATATTAGCAACTTCGTCAGGTTTTAAATAACTTTTCATAGGATGGCGATCGACCATGTTTTCTTTCATGCGATCGTTTCGCAAGATCGAAGCCGAAAGTGAAGTATCTGTAATAGTAGGCGCAATGGCATTAACACGAACTACAGAAGCCAATTCAGCCCCAAGTGATTTTGTCAAGCCTTCGACACCTGCTTTTGCAGTTGCAATACTGGCGTGAAAAGGCATTCCTAATTTTACGGCTACGGTACTGAATAAAACGATCGAAGGTTCATCTCCTTTTTTTAAAACAGGCAAATATTTTTGAATCGCTTTTACAGCGCCAATGACATTTATTTCGAAATCTTTTCTAAAATCATCAATACTTAAATTCGAGATAGGCTTTAGCGTAATAGAACCCGGACAATAAACTAAAGAATCTATTTCGTCTATAGCAGGAAGTTCATCCTGCAATACATCTAAACCAAAATGAGTAAGATTAGGATGCGTAAGTTCCGGCGCGCTCCTGCTGATATTATATACTCGATTGCTTTCGAGCTGTTGCAATAAAACAGCACTTCCGATTCCTTTGCTTCCTCCGATAATTAGAATATTTCTCATTTATTTAAGTTTAATTTTATTATCGGAGTACTGTTTTACCTCCTAATATTTTATATAATTCGAAACCACAATCTTCGCTTTCAAATCAAACATTAAATTATACAAACCAAAGAAAGTACGGTTCATATAAATAAAATGTTTAGAGCCACGATTTCCGTTCATTTTTTTGAGATTGGTATCGTTAGAGAAACGTTCTCCTAATTTGGCAATGCTGTCAAAGAAAGTTTCATCGGCAAAATCGAAGATTTCGTTCTGGAACGGTTTCGTGAAAAGGGATAATAAATCATGAAACATCTCGGTAAAATATTCAATTTCTGCCGGAGTATCATCCGGACGAAGAATTTCTAATTCGAACAATTTTTGATTGAAAAGCGCTTTATCTGTAATTACATTTTTATTGATTAACTCAAAATACGGCACATAAAATTCTTCGGGAATTATTTTCATACAACCAAAATCTAAAGCAATTAGATTGTTCTGATCATCGACCAAAAAGTTTCCGGGATGCGGATCTGCGTGTACTTTTCTAAGAACATGAATTTGGTACATATAAAAGTCCCAAAGTGCCTGCCCTAGTTTATCGCCAACTTCTTTGTCTGTATTGATGGCGGTGAACTCAGAAAGATGAACTCCGGTCATCCAGTCCATCGTGATGATTTTCTCTGATGAAAACTCAGGATAGTATCTCGGGAAAAGTAAATTCTCGATTTTATTACACGCTTCTACTACTTCTTCGCTTTGTTTTAATTCGAGTAAGTAATTGGTTTCTTCGATCAGTTTATCTTCGACTTCTTTAAAATATTTATCAGAATCTTTTCCTTGTAGATTAAACATTCTGATTGCGATGGGTTTTACCAAAGCCAAATCAGACGAAATACTATTGGCAACACCTGGATATTGGATTTTAACGGCTAACTTTTTACCGTCTTTTACCGCCAAATGAACCTGACCAATACTTGCTGCATTGACAGAATTGGCATTGAATTCATCGAAAATTTCGTAAGGTGTTTTTCCAAAATTAGTTTTAAACGTTTTTAAAACCAATGGCGCCGAAAGAGGTGGAACAGAAAACTGTGACAACGAAAATTTCTCGACATAGGCCTGAGGCAAAAAGTTCTTGTCCATACTTAGCATTTGGGCAACTTTTAGCGCGCTTCCTTTCAGGCTTTTTAGTCCGTCGTAAATGTCTTCGGCGTTGTTTTCGTTGAGTTTATCGCGTGTCAAATCAGGATTCACCATTTTTTCGGCATAATGCTTTACATAGTTTACACCTATTTTCGCACCGGTTTGCACCAATTTACTGGCTCTTTCTATTTTTGACGTTGGTATATAGTCGATTGTTTTCATTGTTTGCTGTAGATTTTTTCTTTAAAAAGAAATTTACCTAAATCTATCAAGTGATTTAGTGGTGTGACATTCATTAACTCAAATGAAGCATTTACAGATTTTTCGATAAAAATATCTGTTTTCTCAAAAGCTGCTGATTCATCATCGACCCAGAATTTTATGGTAAGCATTAATTGCAACCAGGCCGATTCCTGAATTCCTTTTTCCTGAAACTTTTGCAACTTTTCCTGTTCTAATCTGTAATCGTCGGTTAGTATTTCTGAAACATATTCTTTAAAACTATTGCGAAGCGTAGTAAGCTGCACTAAGTTTTTTAACGGATTTCGGTCGAATTTTAAAGATTGTAAAACATAACTTCTGTTGGCTGTCAGGATTTCAAAAAAAGTGAAATAGAAACTCAGCATTTTGTTTTTCATATCGTATTCCAGATAATCTGCATTTTTATGAAGCAAATCGACTGTATTGACAAAAAACAATCTGAAAATTTCTTTTTCTAAACCTTCAAGTGTACCAAAAAAAGCGTAAAACTCGGCTTCGGTAAAATTATTTTCTTTTGCGAAATGATAAACCGATTTTGGCTTTTGTCCTTTTTCCAAAACCTCTTCCATATATATTGAAACGATGTCTTCCTTACTGATTATCTTATTTTTAGCTTCCATCTTATTAATTTTTTTAATTTGCCTTAAAGGTAATCAATGTTTAAGTATCTTTACTTATCGTTAAACAGAATACGCTGTTAAATAAATTATAAACTATTATGGCAAAAAATATTTTACTTACCGGAGGAACTGGATTTATAGGCAAACACTTAACCGATTTACTTATTGATAATGGTTTCGAAGTCTCTATTTTAAGCCGTTCTGACAGAAAAAATACTTCATCGATCACCTATTACAAATGGGATTTGACGCGCAATTATATTGATGAAGAAGCGATAACAAAAGCTGATTACATTATTCATTTGTCAGGAGAAGGAATTGTTGAAAAACGATGGACTAAAAAACGTAAAAAAGAAATTCTGGAAAGCCGCACACAACCTATTGATCTTATTTTTTCTGTTTTAGAAAAAACGAATAAAAAGCCGGATGCATTTGTTTCGGCCTCCGCGGTTGGAATTTATGGTGCTTATACTAACGAAAATATCTGTACCGAAAATACTCCGCCGGCAAATGACTTTTTAGGCATCACTTGCCAGGAATGGGAAAAAGCGGTCGATAAAATAAATGCATTAAACATTAGAACCGTAAAAATAAGAACCGGAATTGTATTGGGAAAAGACGAAGGTTTTCTGAAAAAAATTGTTCCAAGTTTTAAGTCAGGTTTTGGTGCCATTTTAGGCACAGGAAAACAATACGTTCCCTGGATTCACATTGAGGATTTATGCAATATTTACCTAAAAGCTATTACAGACCAGCAAATGCATGGCCCTTATAATTCCTGCGTTACAGACAATACCACAAATGCGAGTTTATCTAAAACACTGGCCAATTTATTTGGATACAAGATTTGGCTCCCAAAAGCACCTGCATTTGTCCTTAAAATAGTTTTAGGTGAAATGAGTGTGGCGGTTTTAGAAGGTCAAAGAGTTTCATCTGAAAAAATACAAAAAATGGGATTTGATTTTCAATTTACTGATTTAGAAACTGCGCTTGCAAGCTGTCTGAATTAAATATCATTTTAAAGTAAGATACATTGAATCATTGGTTTTAACTACTCCAATTAATCCGGTGTTGGCTGTTTTTGAAATTTTAGCAGCAATTTCATTCGGAATCTGGATATTAAAATCAGAAACAGAAATTGGGAAATCAGAAATAATCTGAATTCCGTCGCCCACTTTTTTAATTAAAGCACTTACCATAACATCTTTAGATTTTCCTCGCAAAACCAATTTCCCCTTTATTTGATATTCTTTCTCCGTTTCATTAATATCCTTTAAGTCAAATTTTTCGATTTTTCCTTTAAAAACAGCTTTAGGATAACGACGGCTTTGCATATAGTTTTCGTTAAAATGTTCCTGCATCATGTCGAGCTTAAAACGAAAATCTTTCACAATCACTGTACAAATAAATGTACTGGTTTTAGGTTCCAAGACAATTGCAACCTGTCTGTTTACAGCTTTTACTTCTTCGAAGAAAGGTACAGAAGCTTCAAAATTGACAGTTCCTGTATTGGTAAAAAATTTATCCTGAGCAATAACAGAATAGGCTGTAAATAGCAAAATAAAAAAAGTAGTTTTTTTCATAATCGTCAATAATTAAACAATTATGTCATTCGATTTTTTTTATTTTAAGAAGAGAAAAAAACTGGACTTAATATAAGTTTTTAAAAATTGAATGGCAGTACTCCGTGAAAACGTGATAACCAAATGTTTATACTTAAAGTTACGAAATTTTCACGGACACAGTTGCCGATTTTTGCCAAATATTTGTGAAATATTTTTTGTTTGTAAATGTGAAGTGGAGTTGGTAAAAAAATGTTTTTTTGTTTGTCGAATATTGTCCTTACTTGCAATGTCATTAAGTTAAGTTTTTTTAACGCAATCTTTGTCAGGCTGAGTAAAGTCGAAGCCCATAAGTAACTCGACAAAGAAAATTTTACCGCAAAGTTCACAAAGAATTACGCAAAGTTCGCAAAGTTTTGTGAATTACGCTTTGCTCTAAGATCACAGAGGGATTGTGTTTAAGGCATAACTTAATGACATTGCCCTATGTGACATACTCTGTGTTCTACAATTTATTCTACCAATATATAATCTCTAGAAGATATTCTGTTAGGAATTAAATATTGGTAGAGAAAAAAAATAATTTCGTTTTCAATAATAACAAAATCTACCCCTGCACTTCTGTACAAATCTCAATTAAAAAACCATCAAGATCCCTGACATACGCTACAATTTGTCCCCACGGTTTTTGCGTTGGCTCTTTTATTAAAACTGCGCCAAAAGAAGTTGCTTTTTGTACCAACTCGCCAACATTATCGGTAATAAAACCCAATTCAATTGCAAAAGGTTTATCTTCAAGATTACTTTCGATAAAACCATCTTTTAAATTTTGAGCGGCTAATTTTTTTGACGCAAATGAAATCGTTGTTTCACCTGTACTTAATTCTCCGTAATCATTCTCGGGAGTTATGAATTTTCTTGAAAAACCAAATGTGTTTTCATAAAACTCAATTGACTTTTGTACATCTTCTACATATAATATTGTGTATCCAAACTTTACCATTTTTGTTTCTTTTTAATTTTATAAACTATTCTAGCTAATTTCTAACAACACATTGTATTTCGCTAAACCTGCGAGATCTTCGATAGAACTTACATTGGTTATTTTTTCATGTTCTTCGACCTCTTTTCGAAGTTCAATATGTTTAATTGCTTTTCTAAAACGACGCACTTCGTCAAGATTCGACAAGATTAATCCCGGTACCGGAACACTTTTACCTTCTTTATCTTTAGCTACCATTGTAAAATAAGAGGAGTTGCAATGTTTGATTGCACCTGTCTGAATATTTTCAGCTTCTACACGAATACCCACAACCATCGAACTTCGACCTACATAATTTACAGAAGCTTTCATCGTTACTAATTCGCCAACCTCGATTGGTTTTAAAAAATTTACCGTATCAACAGAAGCCGTTACGCAATAATTTCCTGAAAATTTTGAGGCAGAAGCAAACGCAATCTGATCGAGTAATTGCAGAATGTAACCTCCGTGGATTTTTCCGCTAAAGTTCGTGTGCGATGGCAGCATTAATTCTGAAATACTGATTTTTGATGAGGATACCGGCTTAAAGTCTGTTGTCATATTTTTATTTTTGGATATAATTGATGGTGGTATTTTATTTAGTTCAATAATGAATTATCATCTTCATTAGAGGCTCTTGCAATAATATTTTCGGGCAGCGACTTCTTAGCCTTTGCTCCCATTTTCTTTAATTTTTCGACACTGGAAATTAAATTCCCTCTGCCATCAACCAATTTGCTCATCGCATTTTCGTATTCGGTTTTGGTGTCTTTAATTTTATTTCCAATTCTAACCAGATCGGTTACAAAACCTTCGAATTTATCATATAATGCACCGGCTTGTCTCGCAATTTCAAAAGCATTTTCCTGTTGTTTTTGATTGGCCCACATACTGTCGATGGTTCTTAAAGTAGCCAATAAAGTACTTGGGGTAACTATTACGATATTACGATCGAACGCTTTATTGTAAAGAGCCGAATCTTCGTTTAATGCAATGGCAAAAGCCGGCTCTATGGGGATAAAAAGCAAAACAAAATCAGGACTTTCTATTTGATATAGATCATGGTAGTTTTTGTTGCCAAGTTGTTCTACGTGTCTCCTTATAGAATTTACGTGTTCTTTGAGATAATCAATTTTAAGAATTTCAGATTCTTCGTTGATCCATTTTTCATAGGCTACTAAAGAAACTTTAGAATCTACAATCATTTTTTTACCATCCGGCAGATTGATCACGACATCCGGAAAAACGCGATTTCCTTCGTTATTAGTAAAACTTTGCTGCACCTCGTATTCACGGCCTTTTTCTAAACCTGATTTTTCTAAAACACGTTCCAGAACCAGTTCGCCCCAATTTCCTTGCATCTTACTATCTCCTTTTAAGGCTTTTGTCAGGTTTAGGGTTTCTTTGCTCATTTGAGCGTTCATTTCGCTTAAACCTACAATCTGTTGGCGCAACGCTGCATGATAATCGATGCTTTCTTTATGGGTTTGCTCTACTTTTTGCTCGAAACCCTGAATTTTATCCTGCAAAGGCAACAGGATATTTTTCATGTTTTCGCTATTTTGCTCGGTAAATTTTGCCGATTTTTCTTCGAGGATTTTATTGGCCAGATTTTCAAATTCTTTAGTGAATTTTTCCTGTAACTCTGTTATTTCGTTTTTTTGCTCTTTATGACGTTCCCACAAATTTTCGAAATCTACTTCTTTTTTAGATAACTGAATTGCTAAACTGTCTTTTTCTGTTCGAATGTTTTCCTTTTCTACAGCAGCCAGCTGAACCTGTTTTTCAAAATTATTTCTTTCCCTTTCAAATTGCTCTCTTTGCAATTGTAATTGATTTACATGCGAATTTAATCGCTCTTCGAGACTCACTTTTTCTGACTGAAACCTAGCCGAAAACAGCAGCTTACCCAAAAACACGCCTAAAAACAAAGCCACAACAAAAGCTACTAAATAGGGAAGAAAATCGAACATAAATAAATTTGTTTTAAAAAAAGTAAAAGTAATCAATAATACGAAGTGCATAATTTTAAAATCGAAATTTCACATATTAATGCTCTTTCTGAATAAAAAAAATCCTAAAAATTATTCTTCTTAAAAAAAACTTATTTTTTAACGCAACCATTTCAAAACATGCACATCTACAGTATATATAACCTATTAAAAATTTATCATGAAAAAATTAATGTTAAGCTTATTTATAGCTTTTGGATTCAGCGCATGCTCTCTTAATAATGACGATATAAAAACTGATTGCGGACCAACAGAAGAATCAGCATTTATAGGAACTCCTCTTTTATGTGCATACAATGTAAAAACCTACCCAACTGTTCCTACTTATATATTAGTAAATACAGATGAAAAATTACAAGGTTTCTTTACTAAGCGTGATAACGCCAGCACTTGTCCAAACGCAGGTGATCTAACTATCGATTTTACTAAAAACTATTTGGTTGGTCTTTTCTCCGGTCTTAAAACTACCACAGGTTATAGTATAAAAATAACAAGCATGGTAGAAAACAAATGCGAAATTCTGATAAACTATTATGAAAAAGCACCGCAACCGGGAGAGCCTATCACTTCGACAGTAAACTACCCAAGCGATTTTATCTTAATCCCAAAAACATTAAAACCAATTCTTTTTAATAAAACAAATGAGAACCCTGACAACATTGTAATAGGAAGCTATTTCAATCAATGTACAGGTGGAGCTGATTGCAGAAAATTTTATCAGTTAAATGATTTTAATATTTTAAAATTCCAAAATGTTGCTGCTAATGGTTTTGATTTTAATCAATATAAATACACTACAACAACTAAAAAAGGTGATTATACTTTGTTCCTGAAAAGTGTACCTGCAGAAATTTTAAGTTTAAAAGGACAAACCAAAACTTATGGTTCGCCGGATGCAGCTGATCAGGGTGGAACTTATTTTGAGCTTCGTCAGGCAGGAATTGTAACTAAAATCTTTATTGACAATAACGATACGAGTGATCAGAGTGCTGAAATAAAAGTGTTCAAAAAAGCCATTCAGGATAAAATTGCAGCTCAAAAATAATCAATCATGAAAAAGCAATTTTTATTATTTATTGTTGTGTGTTGTCTTTTTTCAACTGCGTATTCGCTGGAATCAACTACGCTGAATTCCGGATCTATTGTAAACACCTGGATCTGGCAAAAATCGATTGGAGGAGGCAGCAATCCATACCTGGCTACTCCTAAAACTATCGGTTTTACAAAGAAGGTTGTTTTTACTCCTGACGGAAGAGTGATCACTTACAAAAACAATATAGAAATTAGAAATAGTGCTTATCAAATGGAGAAAGGCAGTAGCTTTTTTGACCAGTCAGAAAATGACTTAATTACTTTTGAAGGGAAGACTTATATTATAGAAAGTCTTGACAATCAAAATTTAACGATTGTCAGCAATAACCAGGATGCAACCCGTACTATTTTTAAAAGGTAGTTTTATAAGCTTATAAAAACTATTTTTGCAAAACCAAACAATACCACTTTTTTTGAAAGACGATTTAGAAAAATACATTCTACTGTGCATAAAAAATGACAGAGAGGGACAACTGAAAATTTATCAGTTGTTCTCTCCTGTTTTATATGGTATTTGCCTAAAGTACATGAAGAATGAGGATGATGCAAAAGATGTTTTTCAGGAAGCTTTTGTGATTGTATTTCAAAAAATAAGCCAGTATAAATTTGAAGGAAGTTTTGAGGGCTGGCTAAAACGAATCTTTATCAATAAACTAATCGAAACCTTAAATAAAAAGAAAAAAGAAAGCTTTTTTTTAGATGTTTTTGATCCTGATACGGATTTTGTTGAAGAAGAAGAATTGGACATTCTCCCCATTGAACAAGAAAAACTATTAGAATACATCCGGGATTTGCCTGACCAATACCGAACGGTTTTTAACTTATACGTTTTTGAGAAAATGAAACATCGGGAAATTGCAGCATTATTAAAAATTTCGGAAGGAACTTCAAAATCAAATTTAAACAGGGCCAAGCACATTTTGCAAAAAAAAATACTGAGCATAAAAAATTTTAAAATAGCATGAAAAAGCAAAATATAGAAGATATTTTTTCATCAATGGAAAACTTTTCGAGTGTTCCGCCGCCTGAATTATGGGGCGAAATTGAGAAGAAATTAGACAAACCAAAAAAGAAGAAAAGGGTTATTCTTTGGTGGTCGGCTGCGGCATGCTTATTATTGGGCTTGCTACTCCCTTCTGTTTTACATTTTAGTTCTACTTCAGGAATTAAAACTATAAAAATTGATACTCCGCAAAACAATAGTGTTGTTCTTGATGATCAAAAAAATGATGGCAATACTACAAATGCTACACGATCTACTGAAAACAAATCAGAAGAGGTTGTAAGTAAAAAAGAATCTGATGGTATTAATGAAGTTTCATCTCTAAAAAACAAGGCCAATCAACCTAAACATTTTCAAAAAAATCAAAATCAAAAAACAGCAGTTGCTCATACCGAATCTAAAAACAACAATAATGATGCTTTTAATTCAAAAACAAATACCGGAAAGCTTAATAATAATCAGGCTGTAGCCGAAAAAACATTTGTATCCGATCAGAAAAACGGATTTAACTCAGATTCGCAACACCAAATTGCCAATGCTGATAAAAACATTGCAAATCAGTCAACAGAAAAAACTATTGTTTCAGGTCAAGCGGGTTCATTCAATCCAAATTCGAAAATTCAATCTTTAACAGATAAGAAAATTTCGAATAAAACCCTGGCTGAAAAAAGTTTCGCTACGGGTAAAACAAACGGATTTAATTCAGCATCTAAAAATCAGATTGTAAGTGCAGATAAAAAAGCCAGCAATAAAATTTTAGCCGAAAAAACATTTTCTGCGGGTAAAGTCAATCCGTTTCATCCAAACTCAAAAAATCAATTATCGAAATCTATCTTTGAAGATCAATACACTTCAAAAAACAATAACAATGTTGCTTTCAATTCTTCCACTTTAAATGAAAATAAAAAAGTTTTAAATGAAGTTAGAGCAAATGAAAAAACCGGAAGTGTAATAGCTGAAAAACAACTTGCGGACAATCAAAAAAGCAATTCAAAATTTAATGATGTTTTGACCAGAAAGGATTCTGCTCAGTTAGCAGAACTTCAAAACTTAGAAAAAGGAATTGTAACTCCGGAAGAGAAAAAAGAAAAGGAAAACAAAAATCTTACTAATGCCGAAAAATGGGCTGTTGAAGTTTTTGCAGGAGTGGCCAGTTCTGAAAATTATAAGAACGAAAAAACGCTTGGTAACACAAATGATTCCAGACAAAGTAACAGTTACGGAGTAAAAACCAAATACAAAATCAATAAGAAATGGGCGGTTGCTTCCGGATTAAAAATTAACGAATTAGGGCAGAGTGTTGCAAACGTTTCGTATTTAAGCGCAAAAAACAATGCTTTTTTTAGTTCCAACGACTATTTTAATCAAACTGCTTCGGCGGCATTATCTGCTCCTATTACAGCCAATGATAATTATGTATTTGTTCCTAATTCGACCAGTGACGCATTCAAACAAAATAATATAGAAAACAACAATCTTAAAAATGGTAATCTGGATCAGAATTTACGATATCTCGAAATGCCCTTGGAAGTTTCGTATGTTGTTTTTAGTATGAACAGAGCAAGTATCAATTTGAACACCGGCGGTTTTGTTGGAAAACTGATTTCTAATAATGTAGCATTAGACGGCAATTCGATTGGACAAAATGTAAATGCCAATGATTATATTTATGGTTCTACATTAAGCAGTACGCTGCAATACCGTGTTTACAAAAAAACGAATGTTTTTGTTGAACCTGCAATGAATTATTATGTAAATCCTTTAAATAATCAATCCTTTAATCAGTTTCAATGGGGATTTAATTTTGGGTTAAATGTTTCTTTTTAAAGTTCTTTTTGTGGTAATTTTACCCAAATAACGCAATAGAAATATCTCCCAAAATGGCCATCAAAAATAATTGGAACGATCAAAAATTATTACCTAAAGATTTAATCATTGCCAAAGAAACAGTTTACGATTGTTGCAATTTTGAAGTTACTCAGCCGCTGGCAGCACTTGAAAGTGCCGATTATGATGCATACCATTTTGATTTGAACGGAAAGCACATTTGTTACAGAACGGCAAAAATTACCCCAACAAAAACAGGACAATTTGTAACCTTGTGGAAACGGAATAATAGCGGAATTATCGAGCCTTTTGATGCTGCAGACTTAATTGATTTTGTAATTATTAGTGTTCGAAAGGATGATTTATACGGACAATTTATTTTTCCGAAAAGTATTTTATTAGCAAAAGGAATCTTTTCGACAGCAATTAAAGAAGGCAAAAGAGCTACAAGAGTTTATCCGCCTTGGGATGAAACCACCAGCAAACAAGCACAGAAAACACAACAATGGCAATTGGATTATTTTCATGAAATATTTCCTAACGCAAATTTGGATAGGTTTAAAGCACTGTTTTAAATAGAAAAAGCATCCGTCGTAAAAAACGGATGCCTTTTTTATATTAAACCAAAAAAATCACATTTTAGATTGCGGTATATCCGCCATCGGCAATAATGTAACTTCCGGTTGTGAAAGAAGATTTTTCTGAACTTAGAAATAATACCAATTCTGCAATTTCTTCGGCAGTTCCTAAACGGTTCATCGGTGCTTTTGCTGCTATAGAACTCATGGCATCGTTGTTTAAATTATCTTTTAGCAAAGCAGTTTCGATATAACCCGGACCAACTGCATTACAACGAATATTTTTTTGTGCATACTCTGCTGCAATATTTTTAGTTAGTCCTACAACGCCATGTTTTGATGCTGTATAAGCAGGACTAAGCGGAGCTGCAACCTGACCGTGAATAGATGCTATGTTGACAATACTTCCTCCTCCATTTTTTTCCATTTGCTCCAATTGATAACGACACGCATAAAAAACACCGCTCAAATTCAGCGCAATTACTTTATCCCATGCTTCCGGTTCGTATTCGCCGGTTGGTTTTGCCGGACCTCCCATTCCTGCATTGTTACACGAAATGTCTAGTCGGCCGTATTTAGAAACGGTTACTTCAACCATGTGTTTATTGTCGCTTGCGCTTGATGAATCTCCTTTTACAAAAAAAGCTTCACCACCTTGATCCTTTATAAATTTTACGGTTTCTTCACCGTGTTCTACGTTAATATCTGAAAGTACTACTTTTGCTCCTTCACGGGCATAAGCTTCTGCTACTGCGCGACCAATTCCTGAACCGCCACCGGATACAAAAGCTACTTTGTTTTCTAAAAGTGCCATTTTTAATTTTATTTAAAATTTGTACTACAATTTACGAAGATCTACAGGGAAGAGCAATCTCAAAACCAAGTTTAGAATAACATTAACGCCATTTGCCAATCAAATGTTATTTTAGGAAAAAAGGATTTAATTCAGCAAAATATTTACTATTTTAAAGATAGCACTTACTCCTCATCTAATTTCATGTTTCCTCGATCTTCATGACTTTCGGGATTAGAATTAGGATAACGATTAGGTGTAATATCAGAATTTCTGTCTTTATTCTCTACCGTTTTTTTGGCCTCTTCATCTGATGACACTCCTCTATTGGCATTAGCACCTTTAGCTTTTCCATCATCCTTTACGTTAATATCTTCGTTCTCATTTCGCGCTCTGTCAACCACTTTTTTATCACCATCTTTATCGGCAACTACCTCTTTTTTAAGTTTTGCATCATCTGATTTTCCATCGTGAGAAATGTTTTTTCCTTTAGTTTCATCGATATCTTTTTGTACTCCATTTATCTTTTTCGTTCCTAAATTATTAGTTTCCATAATTTTGTATTTTAGTGTTAGTCTTATAATATTACGAATTCTACAGCGGATTTCTAAACCCTTTAACATTGCATTTGGATTATTGCATCAATATTTTAATTCCATCTCAAACAAAACTATCTTTGCAGTCTAAAAATACGGCATGCATCAACATTTTATTCTTTTTAAACCTTACGGATATCTGAGTCAATTTATTTATGAATTAAAAAGAAAGAAAAAGCTTTTGGGAGAATTATACGATTTCCCCGAAGGAACTATGGCTATTGGCAGGCTTGACGAAGATTCTGAAGGATTGCTTTTATTGACAACTGACGGAAAAGTGAGCGAACAAATACGAAGCAAAAAAGTCGATAAAGAATATTATGTTCAGGTTGACGGTGTTATTACTCCGGAAGCGATTGAAGAATTGCAAAAAGGTGTAGAAATAGGTTTTGATGGCGGCAAATACAAAACGAAACCCTGTTCTGCTTTTATCATTACTGAAATTCCTGATTTTGGACCAAGGGCGAAAAAAATACGGGATGAACGTCATGGACCAACTTCTTGGGCATCGATAACGGTAAACGAAGGAAAGTTTCGTCAGGTTCGAAAAATGACAGCTGCTGTTGGTTTTCCGACTTTAAGACTGGTTCGTGTTCGTATAGGAAATGTATATTTGCAAAACCTGAAAGCCGGTGAAGTTTTAGAAGTTCCGGATTTTTTTACATTAGATAATGAGTGAATTTGAAAATTAGATAATTCTTAAAACTCATAACTTATAATTCATAACTCATAACTAAAAAAAATGCTAAACGTTGTTCTTGTCGAACCTGAAATACCAAATAATACTGGAAATATTGGACGATTGTGTGTGGGTACCGAAAGTAGATTGCACTTAATTCATCCGTTTGGATTTGTAATTAATGATAAAAACCTAAAACGTTCCGGTTTGGATTATTGGGTACATCTTGATGTTACCGAATATCAGAATATTGAAGAATGGATCAATCAAATTCCTGATCAGTCACGTGTTTTCCTGATGAGTTCTCACGCCGAAAAATCGTATCTGGAAACTGTTTTTCAGGATGGAGACTGGCTGGTTTTTGGAAAAGAAAGTGTTGGATTAAGCCAGGAAGTTTTAGCTCGTTTTGAAAACCATTTAACGATCCCAATGTCGAAATTAATCAGAAGTTTTAATATTGCGAATTCTGTTGCTTTTGTAATTGGTGAAGCTAAGAGACAAATTGGGCTGAAGGTTTAAAATGAGACCTTTAATAGACGCAAATAATCTAAGCTACTCTAAGGAAATCTTAATTTACTACACAAGAACAAATATTCTTTTGAGGATATTGCTTTTAACAGGACTTATTGTGGCTGCAATATATTTTCTAAATCAAGACCAATCTCTAGTTTCACTTGTTCTATCAGGTATTTTTCTATTTCAAATTCCTTATTTAATTAAAGAAATAAAGAGAATTGATGAAATTCAATTTAGAATTAATTCTAAAGGAATTCAGTATAGAAATTTAATTCTGGTTCCCTGGAGTAATATTGAAAACGAAAGAGTTGTTACTGAATATAAAAACGAAAAAGATACCCGTTATTATTTCGTTTATTATATTATTGATTCAGGACAGATAATGAAGTTTGATCTTGCCGATTTAAGCACTGATATCAATGAATTAACAATTACGCTTACCATACAAAGAAATAGATATAAGAGAGAAAATAATATCTCATAATCCCCCTTTTCAAGATAGCGTGAAAGTTTAAATCAATTTGAAATTTTGGTCAAAAGCTCCAGCGGAGCGTAATATTTATAGCCAAAATATTAGACAATATATTAAAGCTCCAGCGGAGCGATATATAATTCTTCTTTTTTATAAATATTTCACCCCTCTGGGGTTCCGCCTAAAATGTGATAACTTTTTCTATAAATATAACGCCACGCTGGGACTTATAAATAATGCGATTTTTTAACTTATGAAGAATCCTAAGTAATTACAAACTTCCCTTTTTCGGCATCAAAAACAATATGTTCATCTTTGAATAAAGTTGCAAAACTTCCTTTTGAAATTAAATTACAAGGTTCGTCCTGAACAATTAATTCCGGTGTCATAATAATCATTTCGTCGCTTAGCTGAATCGCCAGATCAATGTCATGAGTCGAAAACAAAATACATTTTTGAGTTTCCTGTGTTAGCTTTTTCAGTAATTTAAACAACGAAACTTTGTGCAGTAAATCAAGATGTGTTGTGGGTTCGTCCAGAATAATAAGCGGGGTATCTTGTGCCAAAGCTCTTGCAATTAGGACTTTTTGCAGTTGTCCGTCGCTAATTTCGAAATGTTTTTTATGTGCCAAATGTTCGATTTGGGTTAGCTCTAAGGCTTCCTCAACTTTTTCGATATCGGTTTGGGTTAAAGTGCCAATCCAGTTGGTGTATGGCTGACGGCCTAACGCCACTAATTCGAAAACAGAAAGATTGCTTGGCGGTAATTTTTCGGTTAAAACCAAACTTAAATTTTGGGCTAAATCCAGAGGTTTATAGCTGTTTATATTTTTATCATTCAGAAAAACAGTTCCTGATAATGGCTCCTGAATTCCTGTAATCGTTCGTAATAAAGTCGATTTTCCAATTCCGTTTGCTCCTATTAATGAAATGAGTTTTCCTGAAGTTAAATTCAAATTTAGATTCTCGGCAATAACCACAGTTGCTTTCTTGGATTTGTAGCCAATACTTAAATTTGAGGTTTCTAAAATAGTTGTCATCTTTTAAAGTTACTAAGGTTCTGAGAGGCTAAGTTGCTAAGTTTTTTTTGCCACAGATTAAATGATTAAAATGATTTTAAAATCTGTGAAAATCAGTTTTATCCGTCGAATCCGTGGGCCATTATTTACTGAAAATTTCTTTTTCTCATTAATAAATAAACTACAACCGGTGCTCCAATTATGGATGTTATGGCATTAATAGGCAATGTTGTGTCTAATCCCGGTAGTTGAGATGCCATATCACAAAATAACATGATAATGCCGCCGTAAAAAAATGTGCTCCAATATAAAACAGCGTGATTACTGGTTTGAAATGTTAGCTTTGCAATATGCGGCACTGCTAAACCTATAAATGCTATTGGTCCGGCAAAAGCGGTTACACTTCCGGCTAAAATACTTGTGGCAAATATAATAATGAGTCTCGCTTTTTTATAATTCAATCCCATACTCTTAGCATAATTTTCGCCAAGAAGCAATGCATTTAGCGGTTTTATGCTGCTGGCGCTTAAAAGCAACCCCAAACCAACACAAACTGCCAATATCGAAATAGATGTCCACGAAAGATTGCCCAGACTTCCTAACGACCAAAATGTAAATTTTTGCAATTGTTCAGCCGAACTAAAATAAGTTAAAACGCCTACAATAGCGCTGGTAAAACTACCAAACATAAGTCCTACAATTAAAATTGCCATTGTGTTTCGTAAACGCTGCGCTACTAATAAAACCAATAGTAAAACCAAAACGCTTCCTAATGTTGAGGCAAACACAATTCCGTATGGTGATAATAAGATTGAGTTTAAAAATGATGGTAAAAAACCTGCTCCTAAAATCACAATGGCTACGGCTAAAATTGCTCCGGAACTTAATCCTAAAACATCCGGCCCCGCCAGCGGATTCCTGAATAAGGTTTGCATTAATAGTCCGCTAATAGCCAAACCTACGCCAACTAACATTGCCGTAATTGCTTTTGGCAAACGATAATTAATAATGATATATTCCCAGGTCGATTTACTTGCTTGACCACCTGTTAAACTCGTATATACTTCTTTGAACGGAATGGTAACAGACCCCAAACTAATGTCCAGAAAAAACATAAATAAAAGTGTTAAAGCAAGTACCGAAAACAGGATTATATTTCGCTTTTTATTGATCAATACGTTTAGTTTAATTTTGATGCAAAAGTAAATTCATAGCTTGGCAATAAATCAGGATGAAATATTTTGATATAATCTTTCAATACTAAATCCGGACGGCTTGGAGCCGATTCATAATAAACAGTTCCTCCTGTTGCTCCGTATTTACCTTCGAATGTATACACATTTTTATTTTTAAAGGCATCAAACTGACTGTAATGCGGGTTGGTTTTTTCTATTTCTGCCAAAGTTTTAAACGATCCGGAAGCAATCCAGAAATTAGCCGTTTTGGCTTTTACCAAGACTTTTTCAAAAGATAAGCCTTCACTTCCCGTTCCTTTTAAATCTGCCCATAAATAATTAGCGTGAGCATCTTTCATAAACTGGGCTACCCAGCTGTTTCCTTTGGCTACATACCAAACATCTTCATACATCGAACCATATAAAACAGATGAGGCTGCAGGTTTATCGGCTACTAATTTTTTTGCCTGATCATAACTGGTAACAATTTTATCAAATAATTCTTTGGCTTTGTCTTCTTTACCAAATAAAGCTCCGTAAAGTTTGATCCATTCTGCTTTTCCTAGTGGAGATTGCTCCATCCAGTCGGCCTGAATTAAAACATTCAAACCACTTTTTTTCAAATTATCCAACGCTGAATTATTGTTGTCTACACCAAAAGTTACAATCAAATCCGGAGACAATTCGATTAATTGCTCGATATTTAATTTTTCGTTTTCACCTACATTTTTAACAGATCCTTTGTCGATTAAAACTCTGGTTTTTTCTGATGAAACATAATCTGTATGCGGAAATCCAACTAATTTATCTTCGACTTCGAGCATCTCGAGAAACGGAATATTGGTGGTTGAAGTTACCACAACAGACTCTAAAGGAATTTTTATTGTGGTATATTTTTGTAAACTATCCGGAACCTTGGCTTCTTTTTCTTTTAGAATATAAGTAAATTTTGCATTGGCATTGGGCCAGGGCTCAGAAACTGTTACAACTGAATATCCATCGTGCTTTACTATAGAAAGTCCCGATGCGTATTCGATACTGTTTTTCGCAATTTCATTTTTTACAACGGCTTCTGTTTCATTTTTTTTACATCCAACAAGAACAAAAAAGGGTAAAATAAAAATCAGTTTTGGTAATAAATGTTTCATATATGGGTTATCTTATTTTTAAGGAATAGTTTTTGCATTCTTCATTTTATCTCGTAATTTAAACTATTACGGGACAAATTTTACTCTTTCGAGAGTTACAAAGGTAACGCAATTTCTATTTTTTTTGTTTACCTTTATTCTTACAAAACCAAAAAAACACCATCTTTAACCTATGAATAGCATAAAAACGAAACTTTGCTCAAGTTGTGAATCTTCTTTTAGTTGTGGAGATATTTCAGAAGAAAGCAAATGTTGGTGCAATGACTTCCCTCCTATTTTTAACCTTTCTGAAGGAGGCGATTGCCTGTGTCCGATTTGCTTTAAGGAAGCTTGCGAAGACAAAATTGATGCTTATGTAGAAACAATTACCCCTCAAAAAGCACTTATTAACAAAGCAATATCGTTACCTAAACAAGAAAAACTAATTGAAGGAATCGATTATTATATCGAAAATGACAAGTACGTTTTTAAAACCTGGTTTCATCTAAAAAGAGGAACTTGTTGCGGAAATGATTGCAGACATTGTCCTTATTAGTTATGGGTTATTAATTATGAGTTTTGAGTGCATTATTAATTTACAACATTGAGTATAAATCATTAAGATTTTAAATAAAGTAAACTCTCAAAATCTAATTTCACCATCTAAATCTTAACATCTAACTCATAATTCATAACTTATAATTCATAACTCAAAAAATGGTTTACTTAATTACCGGAGGCGAACGATCAGGAAAAAGTAGTTATGCTCAAAACATGGCTTTACAGCTTTCAGATTCACCAATTTATATAGCGACGGCCAGAAAATGGGATGCCGATTTCCAGAACAGAATCGATCGTCATCAGCAGGAACGTGACGAACGATGGACGAATATTGAAGAGGAAAAATATTTAAGTAAAATTGATTTTACCCAAAAAGTAGCGCTGATCGATTGCGTAACACTTTGGTTAACCAACTTTTTTACCGATCATAAATATGATGTGAATTTAAGTTTGGAAGAAGCCAAAAAAGAGTTTCTTTCGATAGTAAATCAGGAAAATACAACTTTAATAATTGTAACTAACGAAATTGGAATGGGCGTTCATGCCGAAACTCATATTGGCAGAAAGTTTACCGAATTGCAAGGCTGGATGAATCAGTTTCTGGCTTCAAATGCTGATGAAGTGGTTTTGATGGTTTCGGGAATTCCGGTTAAGATAAAAGGCTGACAATTTCAAAAATCAATGTCAAAAATCAATGTCAATGTCAAAAATCAATGTCAATGTCAAAAATCAATATCAATGACAATTGCAATTTGAAAATCCAAAATTTCAAATTTCAATTTTTAAATTCCAAATTCCAACCTTATACTTTATCTTTACTTTAATCTTTAAATTTTCAAATTGCCATTTGATTTTTGCAATTGATATTGTAATTGCCGTTGAATTGGAATTTAGAATTTAAAAATTGTAATTTAAAGAATTTATGAGCTATTTAGATGATATTTTAAAATCGCGCCGGGATACCAGACATTTTACTGCTGATAAAGTTCCCGATGAAGTGATTGAGAAAGCTTTGCAAGCCGGACATTGGGCACCATCTGTTGGATTGACCGATGCTACGCGCTATTTTATAATAAAGTCTGATGAAGTTAAAACGGCTGTAAAAAATCTATTTTTAGATTACAATAAAAAGGCAGAAGAACTTACCGATAATCCCGAACAAAAAGAGCATTACAAATCGTTGAAACTTGAAGCGATTGAAGAAGCTCCAATTGGACTTATTATTGCGTACGATCGATCGGTTTTAAACCAATTTACTATTGGGACTGTAGGCAGTAATGAAGCGGTAAAATTTAGTTCGGTTTGTGCGGCACAGAATATCTGGCTTTCGCTTACAGAACAAGGTTACGGCATGGGTTGGGTTTCGATTTTAGATTATTACCAGTTTAAAAAAATTCTCGATTTACCTGAAAATATCGAGCCTTTGGGGTATTTCTGTATTGGAAAACCTGCAACGAATTATGACAATCAACCGATGTTGCAGCAATTGCATTGGAAACAAAAATCTGAAGCTCCAATTTGTAAAGAGATTAAAAATGTTGCTGAAAATTTTATTACAGATTTTAATCTAAAAGTTGAAAACGAGGTCGAAACTAAAAATGATTTCAGTACAATTTTACAGGAAAAAATAGATTCTAAAACGAAACCTATTGGTTCTTTAGGAAGTCTCGAAAAGCTGGCTTTTCAAATGGCAACGGTTTTTGAAACTCTGAATCCAAAAATAACAAAACCAAATATAGTAGTTTTTGCAGCTGATCACGGGATTGCAAATCATGGCGTGAGTGCTTATCCGCAAGATGTTACGCGACAAATGGTGGGTAATTTTCTTGATGGCGGTGCGGCAATCAATGTATTTTGCAATCAAAACAAGATTCAATTATCGATTGTGGATGCCGGAGTAAATTATGATTTTCCCACCAATGCGAATTTGATTCATGCAAAAATCGCCAAAGGAACACAGTCTTTTTTGCACATTCCCGCTATGAGCGAAACCGAATTGCAATTGTGTTTCGAAAAAGGAAAGTCGATTGTTGAAGACATTGCTAAAACCCGTTCTAACTGTATTGGCTTTGGTGAAATGGGAATTGGAAATACTTCTACGGCTTCGGTTTTAATGAGTCTTTTAACGGGTTTACCTATCGAAGATTGTGTTGGAAAAGGCACCGGAGTTGAGGATGACAAACTGCTTCAGAAACAAAACTTACTCAAAAAAGCAATTGAAAATTATTCCGGTCAAGCCGAATTAAAACAGCAGCTGGCTTATTTTGGAGGTTTTGAAATTATACAAATCGCCAGCGGAATGTTGACCGCCCTGGAGAACAAAATGCTGATTTTGGTTGATGGTTTTATTTGTAGCGTGGCTTTTTTGATTGCTTCAAAAATAAATCCCAATATTAAAAACAATGCTTTTTTCTGTCACTGTTCTGCCGAGAAAGCACACCAAAAACTTCTTGATTATTTAGATGCAAAACCTATTTTAAATCTGGATTTACGTTTGGGCGAAGGAACGGGTTGTGCCATTGCTTTTCCTATTTTAAAATCGGCTGAAACTTTTTTGAATGATATGGCAAGTTTTGAAAGTGCAGGGATTAGTAGGAAGTAATTTTAGTGCTATTTTTTCGTTAAGTAAGAAAAACATTATAATTATGCCATTAATAAAAGTGTACATCCATTTTGTTTGGGGTACAAAAAATAGATTTCCATTTTTAGATTCATTAGAATTAAGACAAAAGGTTTGGAATCATATTAGAGAAAACGCAAAGGAAAAAGGAATTTATGTTGATTTTATAAATGGATATTCAGATCATTGCCATTGTCTAATTTCTTTGGGAGTTGATCAAAATATTCAAAAAATAATACAATTACTTAAGGGCGAATCTTCATTTTGGATTAATAAAAATAAATTGACAAAAGAAAAATTTGAGTGGCAAGATGAATATTTTGCGGTTTCAGTTTCAGAATCTTTAGTAGATAAAGTAAGGGATTATATTAAAAACCAAGAAAGTCATCATAAGAAAAAAACTTTTCAGGAAGAATACAATGAAATTATTAGCAAATTTGGGTTTCAAAAAAAATAAATAACAAGAATTTGGCTAAAGCCTTTGTAGCACTAAATAACAATACCCCAGATAAATCTGGGGGCTATTCAGAAAAAATACATTCAGATTAATAATGAAAATTATCAGCAATCTAAATTGAATAGACAACATCTTTAGATGTTGGTTACATAATTGACAATCAAAATGGCTTTAGCCGAATAACTCTACATTTTTTAAATGAAAAAAGAACTACATATTTTCTTTACCTCTTTAATGTTCTACACCAGAATTCCTTGTCCAAAAAACATCGACCATCATCCTGATTATTTAAACAAGGCCACTCGGTATTTTCCTTTGATTGGCTGGATTGTTGGCAGTATTTCTTTTCTAACTTTTTATCTTTTTTCTCTTTTTCTTTCTGTAGAAACAGCGGTAATTTTTGCTCTAATTATTTCTGTACTTACGACGGGAGCTTTTCATGAAGATGGTTTTGCAGATGTTTGTGATGGTTTTGGCGGTGGCTGGACCAAAGAAAAAATCCTGATCATTATGAAAGACAGCGCGATTGGCGCTTATGGAGCCATTGGTTTGGTTTTATTGTTTTTAGTGAAATTCAAATTACTTTCAGAATCAATTTCTCTTTTCAAAGGAGATATTACTACATCGATTATTCAAGTATTTCTTTTATTTGTTTCAGCGCACGCTTTAAGCCGTTTGGCTGCGATCTCTATTATTTTTACGGATGAATATTCAAGAGACGACGCTTCGAGCAAAAGTAAACCTATTGCTAAAAACCATTCCTGGAAAGAAGTTTTAGGTTCTTTTTTCTTCGGATTGCTTCCTCTTTTTGTTTTCTCTTATTTTCAATATAAATTCCTTTTAGCTTTAGTTCCGGTTTTTATAACACGATTTTTTCTGGCGCGCTATTTCAAAAAATGGATTGATGGATATACCGGTGATTGCCTTGGCGCAACACAACAGGTTTGCGAGGTTGTTTATTATTTAAGTCTACTTTTGATATGGAAGCTTATCTAGTTCGTCACACCGAAACAATTTGCGAAAAAGGAGTTTGCTACGGACAATCGGATGTGGGATTGGCAGAACCTTTTGAATCTGTTTTTGAAAATATCGTTTCGCAATTACCTTCTGAAGCAATAATTTTTTCCAGTCCGTTGAAACGTTGTGTGATTTTAGCAGAATACATTCAAAAAAATATTAAAACGATTGCATTTGAAAAAGAAGATCGTTTGATGGAAATGCATTTTGGCGATTGGGAAATGAAAAACTGGAATGAGATTCCGCCTGAACAACTTAATCCCTGGATGGAGGATTTTGTAAATAGTAGCGCCTCCAATGGCGAATCGTTTATAAGATTACATGAACGAGTTGGCGATTTTTTATCTCAAATTTCAAAAGAAATAACAAAACCTATCATTATCGTAGCACATGCTGGAGTGATTCGTAGCATTTTATGTCATCATACTTCATTGCCGCTAAAAGATGCCTTTAATAACAAAGTAGATTTTGGACAAGTTATCAAAATCGAACTCTAATTATCATTTTGTTTCCATTTTAGTTTTAAAAGTCAAACAAATTAGAAAAATCGACATTTTTAACTTTATCTTTGCAGCCAATTAAGGTTGTGTTATTTCAAACACATTAAAAGGGAATCAAGTAATAATCAAATCTTGAGCTGTACCCGCAACTGTAAGCTTAGTTCTAAAAAAGAATGATTGTTGTTATCTACAAACCACTGCTCGCCCCCGCGAACGGGAAGGTAAACAACAAGACGCAAGCCAGGAGACCTGCCTTTGTAACAAATATCGAGCTCTCGGGAAAAAGAGTGTAGAAATTATGACTTTGAAAAAACTTTTTGCTTTTTGTTTATTCTTCTTGTGCCAGATTATTGTAGCGCAGAGCGATACTATTAATAACTTAAAAGAAGTTGTGGTTTCTGATGCGAATCTTAAAAACTCTTCTAATACCCAATCTCTTCAACGGCTAAATGATTCCATTATTACTAAAAACCAGTCTTCACTGATTTCTCTTTTAAATTATAATACTGTTATTTATTTTAAAGAGAATGGCCTTGGCATGACTTCCTCTCCTTCTTTTAGAGGAACTACCGCCCAACAAACTGTAGTAGTCTGGAACGGAATTAATATTAACTCTCAACTTTTAGGACAAACTGATTTTAATACAATTTCAACACGTGGCTTTAGTTCTATTGATGTAAAAGCAGGCGGCGGAAGTATCGTTTACGGAAGCGGTGCCATTGGAGGAACGATTCATTTGAATAATGATTTGAAATTTACTGATACTTTTAAAAACGATTTTCAGATATACTACGGCGAATTCAATACCATAAGTGCAATTTATGGTATTACAGCCGCCACAAAAAAGTGGAGTTTTGATGCTAGTTTTACCAGAAACAGTTCAGACAATGATTTTAAATTTGTAGGTCAGAAAGTCTGGAACAAAAACGGACAATATTACAATAATACGCTGGATGCTGCCATTGGATATAAAATAAATACTAATAACAGTATCAAGTTTTATAGCGAAATTTACGATGGAGAACGTCATTTTTCGCTCACTTCTCCAAATGAAACTAAAACAAAATATCAGGATTACAATACCCGAAATTTATTAACATGGAGCAGCGCTTTCGACAAATTCGAATCGAACTTAAAATTAGCTTATATCACCGAACATTATAATTATTTTGAAGATATTAACAGGGATGGATTTACTTCGGGAGGAGTTAAAAGTTTTATTGGAAAGTACGATCTTGATTATTCCTTATCTTCTAGAATGAAAATTAGTGCGATTGCAGATTACACAAAAAATGATGGAGTTGGCTCAGGAATTGGAAAAAACAATCGCGAAATTGGCGGGCTAAGTCTTTTATGGAAACATAGTCTTACAGCCAAATGGAATTATGAAATGAGTGCCCGAAAAGAGGTTTCGGATGTGTATAAAAGTCCTGTGCTTTTTTCTTTTGGTTCCAGATATAACTTTTCAGATTTCTATCAGCTTAAATTTAATTTTTCAAGAAATTATAGAATTCCAACATTTAATGATTTATACTGGGAAGGAAGTGGAAATCCTGATTTAAAACCGGAAAGTTCTTTTCAGGCAGAAATAGGAAATGAATTTAAATATAAAGATTTCAGGCTGACCATTACAGCATACGGAATGAAAATTAATGATATGATTCGCTGGCTGCCCAACAACACAGGAAACTGGTCACCTGAAAACACAGACAAAGTAACTATTTATGGTGCTGAAGCACTTTTAGGATGGCGAAAAAACTTTGGCAAACATACTTTTGATTTTAGCGGAACGTATGCTTACACTGTTTCATTGGATGATAAAACAGACAAACAATTATTTTATGTGCCTTATCATAAATTGACTGGTTCATTCTCTTATAACTACAGGAAATTATCTGCCTATTACCAAATTATGTATACGGGAGAAATCTTCACCACATCAGACAACAATCCAAAATATATTCTTGATGCATATAATGTATCTAACATAGGTATTGATTACAATTTTAGCAAAAAAAACACTTTTAAAGTAGGCGTCAAAGCTGCTAATTTATGGAACGAAAATTACGAAGCGTTGCCAAATCGCTATATGCCGGGGCGAAACTTAACTATTTACTTAAATCTTAATTATTAAAACATGAAACTAAAAAATCTTTATTTAGGAATTATTGCATCTGCATTTTTATTTGCTTCTTGTAGCAGCGATAATAATGACAACGAAGAAGTTATTCCGTTAGGAGACTATCAAAATGGAATCCTTATTTTAAATGAAGGAAACTACAAGGACGTAAATGCTTCTGTATCCTTTCTTTCAAATGATTTGGCTACTTTTCAGAATGATATTTTCAAATTGGTAAACCCTTCAGCTGTATTGGGTGACGTAGCACAATCTTTAACGTTTAGTAACGAAAAAGCTTTTATTGTATTAAACAATTCTAACGAGGTAAGAATTATAAACCGTTATACACTAAAAAGTTTAGGAACAATTACTGAGAAACTTGAAAACCCTCGTTTCAGTGTTGTTTTAAATGATAAATTATATGTAACTAATTCACTTTCTAACGCAGTTACGGTTTATAATGCAAAAACTTATGTTTACCTAGCGTCTATTCCTTTAGGTAAAACAGCAGAAAAAATTATAGCTGCAAACGGAAAGTTATATGTAACAAACGCCGCTTTTGGAAGCGGAAGTGAAGTAACAATAATAAACCCTGCAAATAATACTGTAGCAAAAACACTGACTCTTGAAGACGGAATAAACTCTGTTGAAGAAAATAATGGCAGCGTTTATGTTTTAGCCGGAAACAAAACTAAAAGTAAATTATTTAAAATCAATACTACCAGCGATGTTGTTACATCTATAGAATCGACTACGCTAAAAGGCGCTTTGAATATGGATATTGATGGAGATAAAATTTATTATACTCAAGGAACGGGTGTTTATGTAATGAATTTAACAGCAACAACTTTTTCTGAAAAAGCTTTATTTTCAGTTACAGATAATAGTTGGTCTACTTTTTATGGTTTTGGTGCAATTGACGGTAAAATATATTCAGGAGATGCAAATGCGTTTACTAAAGATGGTACAGTTACAGTATATTCTTCTACAGGAACTGTATTAAAAACATTAACTGTTGGTTTTGGACCAAACGGTTTCTACCCGAACAATTAGAATTAGTTTTTGGATTTCTCTAGTTCATTAAAAAAAGGCTTTCAGAAATTGAAAGCCTTTTTTATGTTTATTATGTCTTGTCCTGAAATAGCGATACACAAAAAGTATCATTATGGAAAAAGATCAAGAATTGCGCTATGTTAAGCGTACACAGAAAGATTACAGTATGTCTTTAAAACTTCAAATTGTTCAAGAAATAGAACAGGGAAAAACCTCAATTTCTCAAGTTAAGAAAGATTATGCTATTCAATCACGTTCAACAATTGTTCAATGGCTTCGAAAATTCGGTAACTTTGATTGGGACAATCAAACACCTTCTCTTATGCAAAAATCTCCTGAACAGAAAATAATGGAACTTGAAGCCAAAGTGAAGTTATTGGAAAAACAAAGAGCATTTTTAGAACAGCAGGCTTTCGTTGCTGATAAAAAAGCTATTATTTTCGATATGATGATTGATATAGCAGAAAAAGAATATCAAATTGACATTCGAAAAAACTCACCACCCGAACAATCGACCATTTTAAAAAAGAACAACAACAAACAATAATGTTTGCCTGTACTTTGTTCGGGATTGACAGACAGGTTTACTATCGTCGAGTAAAAAAAAGTTGCGATAAGAAGCTTTTGGCTTCAAAAGTTGTTAATATGGTTTTGGAAATTAGAAATACAATGCCTCGAATTGGAGCAAGAAAATTGTATTATCTTTTAAAAAGCGAGTTGAATCAACTTAAAATAGGCCGAGATAAATTTATAGATATACTTAGAGCAAATCATTTATTGATAATATCAAAACGTTCTTACCATATAACAACAAACTCTCATCATAGATTTAGAAAACATCAAAATCAAATATTAGAGTTAGAGATTTGTAGACCAGAGCAAGTCTGGGTATCAGATATAACCTATATTGGAAAAAGAAAGAATCCATGTTATTTAAGTCTAATAACTGACGCTTACTCTAAAAGAATAATGGGTTTTAATGTGGCAGATAATATGAATGCTCATAGTAGTTTAACAGCTTTAAAAAATGCAATAAAAAAACGCAGAGATAAAGGCAAAACATTAATACATCATTCAGATAGAGGAATACAATATTGTTCTGATGAATATCAAAAACTATTACATAAAAACAATATAAAATGTAGTATGACCCAAAACTCTGATCCCTATGAGAATGCAGTAGCTGAGAGAATAAATGGAATTTTAAAACAAGAATTTAATATTGATAAGTTTAATCTAAAACTTGCTGTAATGAAGGTTTTAGTGAAAAATGCAATTGATATTTATAATAACAAAAGACCACATTACTCTAATTATATGCTCACTCCAAGTCAAATGCATCAACAAAGTGTAGTAAAGATGAGAACTTATAAAAGAAAAACACCTGCAATAAAAAATATTACAGGTGTCTAATTAAATATATTTGTCTAATAATCTGTATCGATTATTTAGGACTAGTCATTATTTTAATGCTCTTAAAAGTCCTTCCGGAGCATCTTTAACATACATCTGATTTCTGATGCCGTCCATTGCTTTGGCATCTGTAAAATTCTTTAAAGCTATACCTTCATCGAGTTGTGCTTTTTTAGCAGTTGCTCCTGTAATTTGCGAAATGGCAACATTTAATAATGGCTCTGATGTATCACCTAAAACGCCAAGATTGCTAATACGTTCCAATTGTTCAAAAGTTGGTTTTAAACCATCTGTATATTCTCCAAAATCAGCGGCATTTACTATTTTAAGCACCAAGGGCTGCATCGCGTACTTATGATTTAGATTTCTTTGTGCTTTGCCAAAAGTGGGAGAATCGTATAAAGTAACAGAACCAACGTTTTTACCAACTGTTGTTTCTCCAATCTGAACTACTGAAATATAGGGCACCAAACCATTTATCACTAACTCACTCGCAGAAGCCGTACCGTCTGTTGTCAGAATATATATTTTGGATAATTTTAAACTATTTATTGCCGATCCGTCTATTTTGTCTACAAAACGATTATTTAAAAATTCCGGATTATCAATTTCAAAAGCTGCATTTATCTTAGCATTCCATTTTTCTTTAGAAAAAATCTGATTCGTAAACTGACCTGTAATCATACTTGCCAAACGCGTTGCGGTTTGTATAGAACCACCGCCGTTATATCGCAAATCTAAAACAAGATCTGTAATTCCCTGCGATTTCAATTCACCAAAAGCAGCATTTAATTGCGCATCATAATTGGCATAAAAACCATTATACATTAAATAACCAATTTTATGACTTCCTGAAGTTATTACTTTATTAATAAAAATAGGGTTTTCGTCTAAAGTTGTTTTTACTAACGAAATTGTTTTCCCGTTAGACTCAAAACCAGTACCATTAAAAACAACCATATTTAAGGTATAGCTATCCGCAGCCAAAAGAGATCGATAGTTTGAAACTGTAAGTTGGGTTCCGTTTATTGCTGTAAAAAGATCACCACGTTTGATTCCTTTTCCTGAAGCATCAGAATTAGGAATAATATAACGTACGTAACCTATCAAATCTGTTGTACTATTAGGTTTATAACTTAGACTAAAATCGACACCATTATTTTTTGTCGTTCCCTGAAGTTCCTGCTCTAAAACAGTATAATCAGGAACAATCCAGCTAAAGCGATCAATTGCCTGACCTTTTGGGAATTTGCTAATAGGTTTATTTAATAAAGCCTGAAATAAATCTTCAGGTTGAGAATATCCTCTTAAAAAAGAATTTAATGCTTCCTGACTATTAAAACGATCATCGGCTAAATTGGGCACATCGGCTTGCCATAAATAAAACTGATTTAGCCCTTTCCAAATGAAATCTTTCACCTGTAAATCGGCCGGAGCCGCAACATCATCCTGATCTTCACAAGATTGCAAAGAAAATGCGAGAAGAAATAATAACAGTACGCTCTTTAAAATTGTTTTCATATAGTAGGTATCTATGTAGTATTAACGTAAAAATAGTATCTTTAGTTTTAACAATGATATTTTTAAAGTATTTTTTTATTATAAAATTTCCACGCTCTGTGTAACAAAAATAATAGTGCCTCGTCTTGACTATATAAGCTAACGAATAACCAACCAATTTTATGAATCAGAATGTGTTTATAGAATTAATAAATCCTTTTAAAGACAAAGTTTTTCGTCTGGCAAAAAGATTATTAACCAGTACAGAAGAGGCCGAAGATGCTACACAGGAAGTAATAGTTAAATTATGGAATAAAAAAGAAAGTCTGGATAACTACAATAGTGTTGAGGCATTAGCAATGACAATGACCAAGAATTATTGTCTCGATCAACTAAAATCAAAAAGAGCCGGAAATCTTCAAATTGTACATAATAACTATACTGACAGGGAACCTCAACTGGATAAGAAACTAGAGGATTCGAATAGTTTAGAATGGGTGGAGAAAATTATAAGTCAGTTGCCCGAACAATTACAAATATTAATTCAGTTACGCGATGTTGAACAATATGAATTTGATGAAATTGCGAAAATTGTCAACATGAATGAAACGGCTATTCGGGTAGCACTTTCAAGAGCGAGAAAAAAAATTAGAGAATCAATGCTTAACACACACAGTTATGGAATTCAATAAAATAGAAGATATATTAGAAAAATACTTTCAGGGAGAAACCAGTATTGCAGAGGAAAAAGAACTAAAAGACTATTTTTCTTCACCAAATGTTGCGCAGCATTTAGAGCAATACAAACCTATGTTTGGTTATTTCTCTCAGGTAAAAGAACAAAAATCGACGCAAACAATACCACTAAAAACTAAAAAACAAAATGTGGCGTGGTTATCGATTGCAGCTTCGGTTGTTGTTTTACTAGGAGTTGGAACCTATTTTTATGTGAGCGAAAAAAATGCAGCTCCCGCTGTGGCGCAAACAGAACTAGGAACCTATGATGATCCGGAAGAAGCACTTGCCGCAACGCAAAAAGCTTTGGCCTTATTATCAAGCAATGTTAATGTAGGTATCGAAAGTGTACAATACATTAAAGAATACGAACAATCAAAAAACAAAATTTTTAAACAGTAATTAAAATTCAATCAAAAATGAAAAATTTCATCATAACACTAGTTTTAGCATTTGTTAGCACTACTTTTTATGCTCAGGGAGCATTTGACAAATTTGACGGTCAGGACGATGTAACCTCAGTAATTGTAAACAAAAAAATGTTCGATTTAATGAGCAAAGTAAAAGTTGATGCCTCTGATAAGGAAACACAACAATACATTAAACTAATTAAAAAATTAGATTATCTGAAAGTGTTTACCACTAAAAACCCAAAAATTGAAGCAGATATGAAAGCTTCTGCCGAAAAATATGTAAAAACAGCTGGTTTAGAAGAATTAATGCGAATTAACGATGGTGGCAGAAACGTTAGAATATCAGTAAAATCAGGAGCTACAGATTCTCAGGTAAGAGAATTACTGATGTACGTAGACGGAGCCAAAAATGACGAAACTGTTTTATTATCATTAACAGGTAATTTTGATATTAACGAAATCTCAGTACTTACAGACAAGATGCAACTTCCTGGCGGTTCTGATCTAAAAAAAGCCTCTAAAGGCAAAAAATAAGATGAAAACCAACATTTTTACCTCAGCCCTTTTACTAATACTAACTTTAGTAAGTTGTAATTCTGATCCTTCATTGCAGAAATATTTTGTAGAAAATACAGACAACAAAAATTTTATTGCTCTGGATGTTTCGCCCAGTATTTTAAACGTAGAGAAAACAAAACTATCTGCAGAACAAACCGAGGCTTTAAAATCATTTGATAAGATGAACATTCTGGCTTTTAAAGCAAATGCCACCAATCAGGTTCAGTTTGAGGCAGAAAGATCCAAAGTAAAAGCGATTCTAAAAGATCCAAAATACCAGCAATTAATGAGTTTTGGCTCAGGTAAAGATGGAGCATCAATAAGTTATGTAGGTTCTGATGACAATATTAAAGAATTTGTCGTTTTTGCCAACAGAAAAGAAAACGGTTTTGCAGTGGTTAGGGTATTAGGCGAAAACATGAACCCAAATAACATCATGACTCTAATGTCGGTTTTAAAAGAATCCAAAATCGACATGGAACAATTAAAGCCTTTACAACAATTGATTAAATAATACATCTTACTTTAAACGAAAAAAAGCTCCATTTTCATGGAGCTTTTTTTAATTGAAAATGGATATCTTTATATTTTGCTACTAAACTAACTTTTATGCATAGATATACAAAAATTGGTCTTTCACTTATTGGCTTAGCGTTTTTAATGTTTTTATTAGTTATGAGTCTTATTGCAAGTATCAGATCTATTAATCCAATTCTAAATATCATAGCAGAAATTTCATTTGCAATATGGCTTCCCACACTCATCGTTGGATTTTTTTATCTGATGCGTTCCAAAAAAAAAGACTCTAAATAATTAGAGCCTTTTATATCAGGATTTGAGATTATTTACTCAAATACATTTTTCTTCTAGAGTACAATTCGTAGAATTGATCGTCTTTTAAGTCATCAATAAACAAGATGCTTTCTCCTGTTGATTTCATCTCTGGTCCTAATGCTTTGTTTACATTATGAAATTTGCTGAAAGAGAAAACCGGTTGTTTAATCGCGTAACCTTTCAATTGCGGATTAAAGTTGAAGTCCGTTACTTTATTGTGTCCTAACATTACTTTTGTAGCGTAGTTCACATAAGGTTCTCCATAAGCTTTTGCAATAAAAGGTACTGTTCTTGAAGCTCTAGGATTTGCTTCGATAATATAAACCGTATCATCTTTAATAGCAAACTGAATATTGATTAAACCAACAGTTTTAAGTGCTCTCGCGATTTTCACCGTATGATCTTTTATTTGTTGCATTACAAATTCTCCTAAGTTAAAAGGAGGCAAAGTAGCATTACTGTCTCCAGAGTGCACTCCGCAAGGTTCGATATGCTCCATAATTCCGATGATATATACATTTCCATCAGCATCACAAATTGCATCCGCTTCAGCTTCGATTGCTCCGGCTAAATAATGATCTAAAAGTAATTTATTTCCTGGAATCGTTTTCAATAAGTTGATAACGTGCTCTTCTAATTCTTTCTTGTTGATTACAATTTTCATTCCCTGACCTCCTAATACATAAGAAGGACGAATCAATAATGGGAAGTCAAGAGTATCTGCAAGAGCAGAAGCCTCGTCAGCCGTTTCAGCAATTCCGAATTGTGGAAAAGGAATATGTAATTCTCTTAATAGATCTGAGAAACGTCCTCTGTCTTCAGCTAAGTCAAGTGCATCAAAACTAGTTCCGATGATTTTTACTCCGTATTTAGATAATTTTTCAGCCAGTTTCAAAGCCGTTTGTCCACCTAACTGTACAATAACACCTTCTGGTTTTTCATGCTGAATGATGTCATATATATGCTCCCAGAAAACCGGTTCGAAATATAATTTATCAGCTGTATCAAAATCAGTCGAAACTGTTTCAGGATTACAGTTGATCATGATGGTTTCGTAACCACATTCTTTAGCAGCCAAAACTCCGTGTACACAAGAATAATCAAACTCAATTCCTTGTCCAATTCTGTTTGGTCCTGAACCAAGAACTATGATTTTCTTTTTATCAGTAACAATACTTTCGTTATCTACATAGCGCTCACCATTTGCTTTTTCTATCTCAGCCTCAAAAGTTGAATAGTAATAAGGTGTTTGCGCTTTAAACTCAGCCGCACAAGTATCAACCAGTTTAAACACACGGTTAATATTTTGATCCATACGTAGAGTATGTACTTCGCTTTCTAAACAATTTAACATGTGAGCAATTTGTCTGTCGGCAAAACCTTTTTGTTTCGCTTCAAGCAAAAGTTCTTTTGGAAGATTAGAAATTTTATAGTTCGAAATTTCTTTCTCTAAAGTATAAAGCTCTTCGTATTGTTTCAGGAACCACATATCAATTTTTGTGATTTCATGAATACGGCTCAACGGAATTCCCATTGCAATCGCATCATAAATTACAAAAACACGATCCCAACTTGCAAAAGTTAGTTTCTCGATAATCTCTTCGTAGTTTTTATATCCTTTTCCGTCAGCACCTAAACCGTTTCTCTTGATTTCTAAAGATTGAGTAGCTTTGTGTAATGCTTCCTGGAACGAACGCCCAATTCCCATTACCTCACCAACAGATTTCATCTGAAGACCTAAAGTTCTGTCAGCACCTTCAAATTTATCAAAGTTCCAACGTGGTATTTTTACAATTACATAATCTAAAGTTGGTTCAAAAAGAGCCGAAGTTGATTTTGTAATTTGATTTTGTAATTCATCTAAATTGTACCCTAAAGCCAGTTTAGAAGCAATTTTAGCAATTGGATATCCAGTAGCTTTAGATGCCAATGCAGAAGAACGAGACACACGAGGATTAATCTCGATCGCTACGATATCTTCTTTTTCGTCTGGCGAAACTGCAAATTGCACATTACAACCTCCAGCAAAATTACCAATACTACGCATCATCAGGATGGCATAGTCACGTAATTTTTGGAAAGTCGTGTCTGATAATGTCATTGCCGGTGCAACCGTAATCGAATCTCCGGTATGAATTCCCATTGGATCCATATTTTCGATCGAACAGATAATTACAACATTATCATTTTTATCTCTTAAAAGTTCCAACTCATATTCTTTCCATCCCATTAAAGCTTTATCAATTAAAACTTCGTGAATTGGAGAAGCTTCAAGTCCGCGTGTTAAAAGCTCATCAAAATCTTCTTTTTTGTAAACAATTGCAGCTCCTGTTCCTCCTAGAGTAAACGAAGGACGAATTACAAGCGGGAAACCAAATTCCTGAGCAATCTCTTTACCTTCTAAATAAGAAGTAGCCGTTTTTGCCGGTGCAGTTGGCACATTAATTCTTTCTAAAAGCTGTTTAAACTGCTCTCTGTCTTCGGTAATATTAATAGCGTTTACATCAACCCCAATTAATTTTACTCCAAAATCCTGCCAGATTCCTTTTTCTTCAGCCTCCAAACATAAATTTAAAGCTGTTTGTCCACCCATTGTTGGTAAAACAGCATCAATTTGTGGATGTTCTTTCAGAATCTCAATAATCGATTTTGTAGTTAAAGGTTTCAAATAAACATGATCGGCCATTGTTGGGTCGGTCATGATAGTCGCTGGATTCGAGTTTATCAAGATAACTTCAATTCCTTCTTCACGAATAGAACGTGCAGATTGAGAACCTGCATAATCAAATTCGCAAGCTTGACCAATAACAATAGGTCCTGACCCTATTATTAAAACTGATTTTATTGATGTGTCTTTAGGCATTTTATTTGTATTGTGTAGTTATATAAAGTACTTTAAAAAACATTCGTAGTATATTCTAAACTAGAACGTTGCATCTTTTTTTACCGACAAGGTATAAAAAAAGGCGATACTAAAAAAGTAATCGCCTTATGTATGTTTATACAAACATTATTTTTTGTGTCTAGGCTCGCTAGAAACAGTTAATTTATGTCTTCCTTTTGCTCTTCTACGCGCTAGAACTTTTCTTCCATTCGCAGAAGCCATTCTGTCCATAAATCCGTGCTTATTTCTTCTTTTTCTTTTCGATGGTTGAAACGTTCTTTTGCTCATTGCTTTGTATCTTTAAAATGGTATCTAATATCTCTTTTCTGTTTTAGAATATCGTTATTCTAAAACCGAGTGCAAATATACAAAGACTTTTTTTTCTGGCAAGTACTTTAATAAAAATATTTTTAATTCATTTTACTATATTTGCAATCACAAATATACATCTATTATGTTTCACAAGAATATTAAACTTATTTTGGCCGGACTTCTTGTAGTTGCTGGCGTTTGGCAATTTACTGAAAGTAATATCGGGAACGGAATCTTCCTTATATTATTAACGGCAATTCCGATTTTTCTTTACTTTAAAAATGAATTTATCCTTTTAGCTTTCCTTAAATTAAGAAAACAAGACTTCGAAGGTGCTAAAAAATGGCTGGCATACATCAAAAACCCGGAAGCTGCTTTAGTAAGAAAACAACAAGGATACTTTAATTACCTACACGGAATCATGTTATCTCAAACAAATATCAACCAGGCCGAGAAACATTTCAAAAAAGCTATCGAGCTTGGACTATCAATGGATATGGATTTAGCCGTAGCAAAATTAAACCTTGCCGGAGTTGCAATGTCACGCCGCAGAAAGCTTGAAGCAACTAATTTATTAAACGAAGCTAAGAAATTAGACAAACAAGGAATGCTGAAAGAGCAAATCACAATGATGAAAGATCAAATGAAGAAAATCTAAAATTGCTGAAATTCCAAATATTTAAAATCCCAAATTCCAATTAATGGTATTTGGGATTTTTTTTGTTGCTTTTTATTTTTTCAAAATATTATGAATATTGGAATTTGGAATTTAAAAAATTTGGGATTTTAAAGATTTCTAATCTTCCAAGATGATCGAAGGCAAATTCTCATTCAGCCATTTGTATTTATTCAGGATCATAATATGGGTTCCTCCTTTTACGACAATACAGCTGTTGATATATTTTATAGGAAAAACATCATCATGATCACCATGAATATGAATCACTTTGGGATCAATTTCATTTCTGTCCCATAAAATAACTGATTCTACCGCCCATTGTAAATACTTAAGGTCACGAACCGCTAAAAACTTCTCGTACAGTTTAATTCGCTTATTGATTTTTTCTCCAAAGGAATATTTTGCCAGATTTTCGATATTCAAAATCAGCTTCATCGGAATCAGCTTGTAGGCTTTTGTAGTTTTACCAATTTTCATTCTTCTAGGAAATTCGACATTACTTCTCACACTCGAAATAATAATTACTTTTCGTACTTCGATATGTTTTGCAATTTCCTGAACCAGAATTCCTCCAAACGAAACTCCAATCAAAACCGGATTCTCATGTTTAATGTTTTTAGAAATTCTAAGCGCATAATCAGATAAAGATTCTTTTGACTGCGGAATCTCCCATTCTAATAAACATACTTCAAAAACAGATTCATCTAATTTGATTCTTTCAAAAATAGCAGGACTAGCTGCCAGACCAGGCATAAAGTATACGGGAATTTTACTCATTTTAACAGAAACAGATTATGGTTACAGCTTTTAATTTCAAGCTAAAATTACTTTTTTTAGTGATATGCACTGCAAATCTTACACCATAATTAATTTAAACAAAATAAAATAACAAAAACCGCACGCAACCCAAGCCTTTACAGGACTATCAAAAAATAATTTTATATTGAAAATCAAATGATTACCTTTGTAGTCATTATAATCAATATCAAAAGATCTTTCCAGGATTTTTTAAACAATACTATTAACGTTCTTTTTCTATTATTTTTTTAATTCAATCCCCAAAAAAACATGACTAATATGGAACCTATTGAAACTATGGAAATCAAAGACAATACTTTTGCAAGACAATTTGAAACCATAGTCCCTGAAGGATTACTTTCTGTTGAATATTCATTTCAGGAAAAGAAAATCTTTCTAACCAAAATCAACTCACCAGAAGGTTTTGACAATCAAGCATTAATTGATGTAGTACTTAAAAACATCATGGAACTTATTATCGAAAAGAAATTCAGATTAATGCCTATTCATCCCAGAATTGTATTATTTATCAAAAAAAACCCTCAGTACAAGGAATTACTTCCTCCCGGAATTAGAATTTAATTTTAAAAATAGCCAATAAGTCATAGTCATAATCCACCGATAACCATGCAAATAAGAAGCATTGTTAATCGGTGATTAATCTTTTGACCCACGAGCTTTTTAAATCTATATAGCCGCTCCCAAAGAAAACAGGTGCCGGCCCGTGACCATAATGCGTTAAAGTTCTGTAAAGAGACCCTACTAAACCAAGCATAAAAGCAAATAGGAAAAATCACTAAATACAAGCTTTACTATTTTCTCGAAAAAAAAAGCACAAGATCTCTCTTGTGCTTTTTTAGAATTAAAACTGTCTTGTCCTGAAATAGCGATACACAAAAAGTATCATTATGGAAAAAGATCAAGAATTGCGCTATGTTAAGCGTACACAGAAAGATTACAGTATGTCTTTAAAACTTCAAATTGTTCAAGAAATAGAACAGGGAAAAACCTCAATTTCTCAAGTTAAGAAAGATTATGCTATTCAATCACGTTCAACAATTGTTCAATGGCTTCGAAAATTCGGTAACTTTGATTGGGACAATCAAACACCTTCTCTTATGCAAAAATCTCCTGAACAGAAAATAATGGAACTTGAAGCCAAAGTGAAGTTATTGGAAAAACAAAGAGCATTTTTAGAACAGCAGGCTTTCGTTGCTGATAAAAAAGCTATTATTTTCGATATGATGATTGATATAGCAGAAAAAGAATATCAAATTGACATTCGAAAAAACTCACCACCCGAACAATCGACCATTTTAAAAAAGAACAACAACAAACAATAATGTTTGCCTGTACTTTGTTCGGGATTGACAGACAGGTTTACTATCGTCGAGTAAAAAAAAGTTGCGATAAGAAGCTTTTGGCTTCAAAAGTTGTTAATATGGTTTTGGAAATTAGAAATACAATGCCTCGAATTGGAGCAAGAAAATTGTATTATCTTTTAAAAAGCGAGTTGAATCAACTTAAAATAGGCCGAGATAAATTTATAGATATACTTAGAGCAAATCATTTATTGATAATATCAAAACGTTCTTACCATATAACAACAAACTCTCATCATAGATTTAGAAAACATCAAAATCAAATATTAGAGTTAGAGATTTGTAGACCAGAGCAAGTCTGGGTATCAGATATAACCTATATTGGAAAAAGAAAGAATCCATGTTATTTAAGTCTAATAACTGACGCTTACTCTAAAAGAATAATGGGTTTTAATGTGGCAGATAATATGAATGCTCATAGTAGTTTAACAGCTTTAAAAAATGCAATAAAAAAACGCAGAGATAAAGGCAAAACATTAATACATCATTCAGATAGAGGAATACAATATTGTTCTGATGAATATCAAAAACTATTACATAAAAACAATATAAAATGTAGTATGACCCAAAACTCTGATCCCTATGAGAATGCAGTAGCTGAGAGAATAAATGGAATTTTAAAACAAGAATTTAATATTGATAAGTTTAATCTAAAACTTGCTGTAATGAAGGTTTTAGTGAAAAATGCAATTGATATTTATAATAACAAAAGACCACATTACTCTAATTATATGCTCACTCCAAGTCAAATGCACCAACAAAGTGTAGTAAAGATGAGAACTTATAAAAGAAAAACACCTGCAATAAAAAATATTACAGGTGTCTAATTAAATATATTTGTCTAATAATCTGTATCGATTATTTAGGACTAGTCAAACCTTTAAATAATAATAATTAATCTTATAACAGTTCTACCAATCCAAAACCTACAATAACTGCTGTCCAGACTGCAATCATACCCGGAATCATAAAACTATGATTCAATATCCACGAACCTGCCTTAGTAGTTCCTGATCTGTCAAAATTGATTGCTGCCAAATCACTTGGATAAAAACAGAAGAAGAAATAGGCATATGACGCCGGAATACAAGCTATCAATACCGGCGTTGGAATTCCTAAAGAAATTCCCAAAGGCATAATAACCAACAATGTCGCTGCCTGACTTTTTAGAAAAGCAGAAGCGCAAAACATAGCCAGAGCAAATGTCCACGGATGTGCCGTAACCGTTTCGCTAATGAGTGACAAAATATAGGGTTTGTTATTTTCTATCACTGTATCGCTCATCCAGGCAATACCAAAAATCATAATAGCCGCGACCATACCTGCATTGAAAACTTTTGTATCGGAAATACTTTTTGCCGATATTTTTGTAGCAAAAAGTATGATTGCACCAACCGCCAACATTACAAATTGCAGTACTATACTCATTTTTAAAGAATTCCCTTCTTTATCTAATGGAAGTATGGCTTCGGGAAAAATAGCAATAATTACAATTCCTAAAATTCCAAGCAGGAACAGCGCTAAAGCAGTTTTAGATTTTTTTCCGAATTTGTTAGTTTGTTCTTCCAGATCTCCAAAAATATATTTTCGTTGTTCTTCATCTTTTATTTTTTCCTGAAAAACAGGATCGTTTTCCAGATCTTTTCCTCTTTTCAAACTCCAAAGTGCTGCAAGAAGCAAACCGGCAAGACCGGACGGAATTGTAATTTTTAGAATATCGATAAGACTTACATGTAAATTGGCCGCTGCAAAAATTCCAACCAACGCTGCTGCAGCTGCAGAAATTGGACTCGCCGTAATTCCTAACTGACTACAAATTGCAGCCATTGCCATTGGGCGTTCCGGACGAATTTTATTCTTAATCGAAACATCGTAAATAACTGGCAATAATGGATAAACTGCATGTCCCGTACCTACCAGCATGGTAAGAGTAAAACTTGTTAATGGCGCTAAAAACACAATTTTATTTGGATTCTTACGAAGCAATTTTTCAGCATAACTTACAATTAAATTTAATGCTCCTGTCGCTTCTAACGATGATGATGTTGTCACTACTGCCAGAATAATCAGCATTACCTCTACTGGAGGTTTTCCCGGTTCTACTCCATATAAAAATACTAATAAGGTAACTCCTAAACCTCCCAGCATTCCCAAGGCAATACCTCCATATTTTATTCCGAAATAAATAATTACCAGAAGCAAGACTAATTGACTCCAAAACAAGAACGGAGCGTTTGCCGGTATTGCTTTTTCGGAATCAGTTGAAGCATTTTTAACGGTTTCATTTTGTGCCTTTGAAGGTGTTGCAATCTCTTTTTGAACAGTTATTTTTGAATTTGAAGGAACTGAAACCTGAGCTATAGCTTGCTCTGCAACAATATCTTTTTTGTTTGTGCTATTGGCAAAAGAAGGATTCATTCCTGCAATTGCAAAGAAGAGACAAAGTACTATTTTGATACTTGTTTTCATTTTTATTTTAAATTATTGATTAGTTAATATTTGTTTAGCCATACACTACGCAGGAGTTTTATTTCTAGAAAAATCTTCCTTGAAATTGTATGATAAATAAGTTGTTATCGTATGCCGTAGTATTAGCGACGTTTCGTTTATAATTATCGAATTGCATTCCCATTTCGATACGTCCCGTGTACCCTTTTCCAAATTCCAGACCTGCCATTGGCGTATAAGTCTGTCTTGCATTTGAATTGATTTTAAAACTTCTGTCAAAATATTCATAACGACATGAAAATTCTATAGCGGTTAATTTTTGATATTGAATTTCATATCTCAAATTGGGCAGGAAGTATGCCCCACGCATTTCGTAATCATTAATATTTCCTGTTCTGGATTCTGCAGCTAAAGAATAATATAAGTAGTGATTTATTCCTTGTTTGCCTTCAAGCTGCGTTTGTAATATTAGTTTATCCGCCAATTTAAAATCAGCTGTAAAATCTAAGGCAACTGCAAAAACTTTGGTATTAAAAACTTCCCCAAAACCACCATTAATACCAAAATTGATATTATGTTTTTTATTCAACTCGAAAGCAAAACGCGAAGAGTATTGTTTGCCATCATCTTTATCAGATGCCTGATTTCTCCCATTTCCGTTTACAGCAGAAAATGCATAACTAACGGGAAGCTTTCCTAAATTAAACCCTCCAAATACAGAAGCTCCCATTTGAAAACTTGCCCATCCATTATTACCAAACTCTGTATATTGATTAGAATAATCGAATGATTTAAGAATATCGGCAGGATTTAGTTCCTCAAGTCCAAAAGCGGGTCTAAACTGACCTGCCATAATACCAATGTTTTTATTAAAAATATACCTTGCAAAGGCATTTTCAAGAATCTTGTTTTTAGGATCTGATTTTACGTCTGCAAAATTTGCCAGAACAACAATATCAAATCCATCACTTAATTTTGTTGTAAGCCCAAGACGCATTCTTTTTATATCGAATGTATCTTCGACTCCTTCACCATCTAAATGCTGCAGTCCGGTTGCAGCATCTATTCCTTTCGTAAAGCCACTTAAGTAACGGCCCTGAAAAAGCCCCTGTACTTTAAATTGAGGATATTTTACTTCTGTTTGAGCATGAGAATCTATAGTTTGCCCACTCAAGAAAAAGGGAAATAAAAAGATTAGAAGTATAATCTTTTTGGAGAAAAATTTATTTAAAAGGTTCATAATAAAAGTTTAGATTTATTTTATTTTTATAAAAATCAAGCTATGAATAACCCATTTTTACTCCATTAAAATTATCTAATCCTTAAAGTTACGTTTGTGATTTATATCATGTTTTTAACATTTATTTAATAAATCGTTTTTCCATATTTTTTCATAAAAAAAAGGCGTTAGAATTAACTAACGCCCTTTATATTATTATATTTTTAACTAGTTTACTTCTCTATCTCTCTCATAGAATCCATTTTTTTATGAGCAAGAAAACCTGCTACATCTTCAAAATGCTCTTTTACACGTTTGTTTCCAAATTCAAAAACTTTAGTCGCTAATCCGTCAAGGAAATCACGGTCGTGAGAAACCAAAATTAAAGTTCCGTCGAAGTCACGTAAAGCATCTTTGATAATGTCTTTGGTTTTCATGTCAAGGTGATTTGAAGGCTCATCCAGAATCAATAAGTTAACTGGTTCAAGCAATAATTTAATCATTGCCAAACGCGTTTTTTCTCCTCCGGAAAGTACTTTTACTTTTTTAGTAATATCATCTCCCTGAAACATAAATGCTCCCAAAATATTTTTAATCTGCGTTCTAACATCTCCAACAGCAATATTATCAATCGTTTCAAAAATTGTTGCATTTTCATCCAATAATGAAGCTTGGTTTTGAGCGAAATATCCAATTTGAGAATTATGTCCAATTTCAACACTTCCTTCATCAATACCAATTTCTTTCATGATTGCTTTAATCATGGTCGATTTTCCTTCACCATTTTTACCTACAAAAGCTACTTTTTCACCTCGTTCGATCACAATATTAGCATCTTTAAAAACAACATGATCTCCATATGATTTAGAAAGTTCTTTTACCACTACAGGATATTGGCCTGAACGTGCCGCCGGAGGAAATTTTAATTTTAATGCAGAATTATCTACTTCATCAACTTGTACGATCACCAACTTTTCAAGCATTTTAACACGAGACTGAACAGCATCTGTTTTAGAGAATGTTCCTTTAAAACGGTCGATAAAAGCTCTGTTATCAGCAATCATTTTTTGCTGCTCATCATAGGCTTTTTGCTGGTGTACACGACGATCTTTTCTTAATTCCAGGTAATGAGAATATTTAGCTTTATAATCGTATATCCTTCCCATTGTCACTTCGATAGTACGATTGGTAATATTATCGACAAACGCTCTATCGTGCGAAATTACAACAACCGCTTTTGCTGAATTGATCAGGAATTCTTCCAGCCACTGAATACTTTCAATATCCATGTGGTTGGTTGGCTCATCCAGTAAAATTAAGTCCGGTTTTTGCAATAAAATTTTAGCCAATTCAATTCTCATTCTCCATCCTCCGGAAAATTCTGAAGTCTGACGAGCAAAATCTTCACGCTCAAAACCTAAACCTACTAAAATCTTCTCCACTTCAGCTTCGTAATTCACTTCTTCGATTGCATAAAATTTTTCGCTTAAGTCAGAAACTCTTTCGATCAATTTCATGTAAGCATCACTTTCGTAATCTGTACGAACGGTTAATTGTTCGTTGATTTCATCTATTTCAGCTTTCATTTTAAAAATTTCACCAAAAGCTTTAGATGCTTCTTCCATCACAGTCGAACCATCTTTGGTCAATAAATGCTGAGGCAAGTAAGCAATAACCGCTTCTTTTGGAGCCGAAATACTTCCTGTAGAAGGTTTACTCTGACCTGCAATTATTTTTAAAAGTGTCGATTTTCCCGCACCATTTTTACCCATAAGGGCAATTTTATCATTTTCATTTATAGCAAAAGAAACATCGCTAAATAGTGTAGTTCCACCAAACTGAACCGAAATATCGTTAACTGTAATCATTGAGATTTTTAGATTTTTAGACTGCTTAGATTTTTAGACTTCTCAGCAAGTATTTTTTTAAAAGCGCAAAGATAGATTAATTAGACTATTAGACAATATTATTTAAACCACAGCGCGCTCCATTTTTTAATATTACACCAATATTCCTACATCTTTAAAAATTTAGCCTTATCTTGTATTAGAATTAAAATCAGCAAAATATGAGAACGAAATTAAACGTGGTAGCCAGCCTAATTGCAGGATTACTGTTTGGATTTTCTGCAAATGCACAAAAAGCCGTCATTAAAAAAGAAGCCTTACCCGCAAATGCGCAAACTTTTTTAAAGGCTCACTTTGGATCTAAAAAGCCAAGCTATATATTAGAAGATAAAGAAATCCTTTCTACAGAATATAAAGTACAGTTTGACAATAAAATTGAAATAGAATTTGATAAAAAAGGAAACTGGAAAGAAGTTGACGGTAATGGAGATAAAATTCCTTCCTCTGTTATCCCGAAAAAAATTGCTTCGTACGTAAAAACTAATTTTCCTAAAGAGAAGATAACGAAAATAGAAATAGGAACTTTTGGTTACGAAACAAAACTGACAAACGGTTTAGAATTAAAATTTAACTTAAAAGGAGATTTTACTAAACTTGATAATTAGTAATTAATTTAAAACATACAAACCCAACGAGTTTTAAAAACTTGTCGGGTTTGCTATATTGTCTAATTGACTAATTATCTCATTAAATTAATCCTTTCTCCATTTTTTAGTTTCCTCAAAAATGTGTTCTAAAATTGCAGATTCTGTTTCGTCGAAATCTATATTTCGTCTTCCCATCACTAATTTTGCAGTTTCGAAAGCTTTCTTGGTTACATAAGTAGTAAAACCTCCTGCACCTCCCCATGAAAAACTAGGAACAAAATTACGAGGAAAACCACTCCCGAAAATATTGGTACTTACTCCTACTACAGTCCCGGTATTAAACATGGTATTGATTCCGCACTTACTATGATCTCCCATCATTAAACCACAAAATTGAAGCCCGGTTTTCGCAAAGCCTTCGGTTTCGTAACTCCATAACTTTACTTCTTCGTAGTTGTTTTTCAGGTTTGAATTGTTACTGTCTGCGCCAATATTACACCATTCTCCCAAAACTGAATCACCTAAAAACCCGTCGTGTCCTTTGTTTGAATTAGCAAAAAGAATCGAATTTTTAACCTCTCCGCCTATTCTTGATCCCGGACCCACTGTTGTAGCGCCATACACTTTGGCATTTAGTTTTACCTGAGCATTTTCGCATAAAGCAAAAGGACCACGAATTACGGTTCCTTCCATAATTTCGGCATTCTTACCTATATATATAGGTCCTGTTGAAGCATTCAGCGTAACAAACTCTAACTTTGCTCCTTCTTCGATAAATACATTCTCGGGCGCAATAACATTAACACTTTTTGGGATAGGCTGTGATTTTCTGTCTTCGGTTAGATAAATAAAATCTTCACGAATGGCTGCATCGTTTTTAGAAAAAATATCCCATGTATGTTCTACAGTCAGAGCATCTCCGTTATATTGAATGATTTCGTAAGCATCAAAATCTACTTCTTCCTGATTTTCTGTTGTAAAAAAAGCGATAACATCATCTCCTTTAAAGATTGCCTGATTTTCTTTTAAATCAGAAACCAGTTCTGCAAGCGTATCATTTGGTAAATATGCCGCATTGATCATTACATTTTCTTCCATTTCCACCATCGGAAATTTAGTTGACAAGTATTCTTCGGTAATAGTTGTAATGGTCGAACCTAAACGTGCTTCCCATTTTTGACGAATCGTCATGATTCCTATTAGTATATCAGCAACAGGCCTTGTAAAAGTAAAAGGTAGTAAAGCATTCCGGACGGGACCGTCAAAAAGAATGTAATTCATAAATATAAAATTTGTACTTGTTAAAATCTTGATTTGGTTATCGAGATCAAAGTTACAAATATTTATGCGTTTTCATTAAATGTGTTTCTGTTCAAAATGGAGAAATATTTTTTTTTCGCCACGAATTCACGAATTTATCTAATTTTAAACTATTATTTTTTCTCTTTAACTCCCAGATATTCAAACAAATTGGTGGCTATTATTTATCCAAAAATAATTGCATAAAAAAAGCCTCCCAAATTGGAAGGCTTTTGTATAAGTAAAAACAGTTATTAGTTTTTAACGTGTTTTGCATATTTAGTTTTAAATTTATCAATACGTCCTGCAGTATCGATAAGTTTAGATTTACCAGTATAAAAAGGGTGAGATGTTCTAGAAATCTCCATTTTTACAACTGGATACTCAACTCCGTCAACTTCAATTGTTTCTTTTGTATCTGCAGTAGATTTAGTGATAAAAACTTCGTCATTTGACATGTCTTTAAATGCAACTAATCTGTAATTTTCTGGGTGAATTCCTTTTTTCATCTTTTCTTTTATTTTATTGTTTAGAGCATTTTTATTTTGAAGCTTTTTCATGGTTAGAAAAAGGTGTAAACAAAGGATACTCTTTTTTTGTTTAAAACTTTTAATTATTTGAGTTTGCAAATTTACAATTCTTTTTTAATCTACAAATGTTTATCCCACTTTTTTTTAGTTAAATTCAAAAAGCTTTTTTATCTCTCATATATTGGGAATTGCTATATTTGTGGATTAATTAAACTAATAATTATATGGATAAAAATATATCTCCTGCCAAGTCGGGAACTATGTACGGTCTTTTGTTCGGTGTTATAATGGTTTTAGAGTTTGTCATTATGTATGTAATTGGCATGAAATCATTAGTAAACTCAAGTGTTGGAGTAATTGTAAATATAGCCAACTATTTAGTTCTGCCTCTTATTTTTATATACTTAGGTTGCAATCATTATAAGAAGGATATCAACAATGGATTCATATCTTTTTCTGAATGTTTAAAAACAGGAGTTTCAATTACTGTTATTGCAGGCTTGGTATATGCCATATTTAGTGTAATTTTTAATTTGATATTTCCTGAATTCATAAATGAAATGCTGGAAATTTCTAAAGAAGGAATGATAACTCAAAATCCTAATATAACATCACAAGAATTAGAAATGGGACTTAGCATGGTTAAAAAATTCATGAACCCATTAATTGTTCTTCCAGTAACACTTGTCATGTATTCATTAATTGGATTAATATATTCTCTAATTATTGGAGCAATAGTAAAGAATGACAAACCTTAAGTCTATAATAAAATATAAATGAATTTATCTATACTTATACCGCTTCTTAATGAAGAGGAATCACTTAAAGAACTCTATTCGTGGATTATTAAAGTGATGCAATCTAACAATTACTCTTATGAAATCATTTTTGTAGATGATGGAAGTACAGATAATTCTTGGAATATTATTGAAAGTTTTTCTAACGAAAACCCTAATGTAAAAGGAATTCGTTTCATGAAAAACTTTGGAAAATCGCAGGCCCTACATGCTGGTTTTGCAAAAGCGCAAGGTGACGTTATTATTACAATGGATGCCGATTTACAGGATAGTCCGGATGAGATTCCGGGATTATACGAAATGATCACCGCTCAGAAGTTTGATTTGGTCTCAGGATGGAAAAAGAAACGTTACGACTCTGTTGTGGCAAAAAATCTTCCTTCTAAACTTTTCAACTGGGCGGCGAGAAAGACTTCGGGAGTTGAATTGAATGATTTCAATTGCGGATTAAAAGCTTACAAAAATACAGTTGTAAAGAATATTGAAGTTTCGGGCGAAATGCACCGATATATTCCTGTTTTGGCCAAAAATGCCGGTTTTAATAAAATTGGCGAAAAAGTAGTGATTCACCAGGCTCGTAAATATGGCGAAACCAAATTTGGAATGGAACGTTTTATAAACGGTTTCCTGGATTTAATTACAATTTGGTTCTTGTCAAGATTCGGAAAAAGACCAATGCACCTATTTGGCGCGATGGGATCGGTAATGTTTATTATCGGTTTTTTATCTGCCGCATATATTGGTATTTCTAAATTATACCATATGTATAACGGAATGAAATATAGCCTCGTAACTAGTAATCCCTGGTTTTTTATCGCCTTAACAACCATGATTCTGGGAACTCAATTATTTCTTGCAGGTTTTCTTGGGGAGATTATTTTGAGAACTAAAAGCAACGAAGCACGTTACAAAGTAGCCCGAGAGGTTAATTTTTAACATGAAGCCCTAGCCTTGATTACTTCACTATACTTCTATTTTTATTGGAGTTCAGTGAATTTCATTTGAAGGGAAAAATCCTTTTTTTGTTGTTTTTTCTACAACAAAAAAGATTGGAATGATAGCAGGATTAGCTCCTGAAAATTATTATTATTTTAAATTAAATATAAAAATATACGAATGATGAATATAGCACCTAATATCCTGAATGCTGTAAACGAATGGTTAACACCTACATTTGACAACGATACACAAGCTGCGGTTAAAGAATTAATGACTACATCGCCAAAAGAACTCGAGGAAAGTTTTTATAAAAATCTTGAATTTGGAACTGGAGGAATGCGTGGTGTTATGGGCGTTGGAAACAACAGAATCAACAAATATACGCTTGGAAAAAATACTCAGGGTTTATCTGATTATTTACACGAAGTTTTCCCAAACCAACCTTTAAAAGTAGTTATTGCTTATGATTGTCGTCATAACAGTAATACTTTGGCTAAAGTTGTGGCTGATGTTTTCTCGGCAAACGGAATTCACGTTTACTTATTCTCAGACTTACGACCAACTCCTGAATTATCATTTGCACTTAAACATTTAGGATGTCAATGCGGAATCGTACTTACGGCTTCTCATAATCCGCCGGAATACAACGGATACAAAGTATATTGGGAAGATGGCGGACAAATTGTTCCTCCTCAGGATGCTGCAATTATCAATGTGATCGAAAATTTAAGCTACGATAAAATTAAATTCAATGCTAACGAAAGTCTGATTGAATATATTGATAATGAAATTGATAAGGCCTTTATAAAATCATCTATCGAAAACGCAAGTTTTAATACTCCGGCTGAAGCCAAAGATAATTTACATATTGTTTTTACTTCATTGCACGGAACTTCTATAAAATCTATTCCGGATACTTTAGCGCAAGCGGGCTACAAAAATGTTCATATTGTACCGGAACAAGCAATTCCTGACGGAGATTTCCCAACAGTTAAATCTCCAAATCCAGAAGAGCCTGAAGCTTTGACTATGGCTTTGGCTTTGGCCGATAAAACCAATTCTGACATTGTTGTAGGAACAGATCCTGATTGTGACCGTCTTGGTGTAGCGGTTAGAAACAACGATGGCAAAATGATTTTGCTTAACGGAAATCAGACGATGATTTTGATGACTTCTTTTTTATTGAAACAATGGAAAAAAGCAGGCAAAATCAACGGTAAACAATTTGTAGGCTCTACGATTGTTTCGACTCCGATGATGATGGAACTGGCTACAAGTTATGGCGTAGAATGTAAAGTTGGTTTGACCGGTTTTAAATGGATTGCCAAAATGATCAAAGATTTCCCGGAACTTGAATTTATTGGCGGTGGCGAGGAAAGCTTTGGTTTTATGGTTGGTGATGCCGTGAGAGATAAAGATGCCGTTGCAGCTACTTTATTAATATGCGAAGTTGCAGCTCAGGCAAAAGCGGCAGGAAGCAGCGTTTATAATGAACTTTTACAACTTTATGTAGAAAATGGTTTCTATAAAGAATACCTGGTTTCATTGACCAAAAAAGGAATGGAAGGTTTGCAGGAAATCAATCAGATGATGATTAATTTACGTCAAAATCCTTTAAAAGAAATCAACGGACAAAGAGTGATTATGGTTGAAGATTATCAATCATCGATCGCTTTGAATTTATTGTCTGGTGAAGAATCTGCAATGGATATCCCGAAATCGAATGTATTGATTTATTACACAGAAGATGGTTCTAAAATTTGTGCAAGACCAAGCGGAACTGAGCCTAAAATTAAATTCTACATTAGCGTTAATGCAGAATTAGATTCGGTTGCTAATTTTGATGCTGCAGAAAGTTATTTAGACGAAAAAATACAAAATATCATTGCAGGAATGCAATTGAAATAAAAAATAATGAGTGATAAACCGGAAACAAATGAGCAGCCTGAACTATTAAATTCGATTATAGGATTAATAGACCAGACCCGTCATTTTGTTGCCAAAACGGTGAATCAGGAATTAACGCTGTTGTATTGGAAAATTGGAAAGACCATTAATGAAGAAATTCTAAAAAATGATCGTGCCGATTATGGGAAGAAACTCATTAAGAATTTAAGCGAGGAACTTTCTACACGATACGGAAGTGGATTTAACAAAAGAAACCTGCACAGCTTCATCAAGTTAAACTCTATAATTCAAGACTTTACAATTGTGCACACACTGTGTGCACAATTGAGTTGGTCTCATATTAGAACCTTAATTTATATTGAAAATAATATTAAAAGAGAGTTTTACATTCAAATGAGCGTTCACGAACGTTGGAGCGTGAGAACTTTACAGGAACGCATTGACAGTATGCTTTTTGAAAGAACTGCCATTAGTAAAAAGCCCGAAGAAACTATTCTTAATGATCTTGCTCTTTTAAAATCAGAAAAACAAATTAGTCCGGACCTCACCTTTAGAGACCCTTACTTTCTTGATTTTCTGGGACTTCATGACAGTTATTCTGAGAAGGATCTGGAAAGTTCTATTTTGGCACAATTGCAAAATTTCATTACTGAAATGGGAAGCGAATTTGCTTTTCTTGCACGTCAAAAAAGAATAACAATTGATGATGAAGATTTCTATATCGATTTACTTTTTTATCATCGCGGACTTAGAAGATTGGTTGCTATTGACTTAAAACTAGGAAAATTTAAAGCCGGATACAAAGGCCAAATGGAGCTCTATTTACGTTGGTTAGAGAAAAACGAACAAAAAGAAGGTGAAAACAAACCAATTGGATTAATTTTGTGCAGTGAAAAATCTCCTGAACAAATAAACTATTTAATGCTTGACAATGACGAACAAATAAAAGTTTCAGCTTATTTAACCCAATTACCAGAAAAAAAATTATTGCTAGAAAAACTGGAAAAAGCCATTGCTATAGCAGAAAACAACATCTATAAATAAATGAGTAACATAAAAAAAATAATCCCTTTTATATATCCGTATAAAAAATATGCATTCTTAAACATTTTTTTCAATGTTTTGTATGCGCTTTTTAGCACACTTTCGTTTGTTGCTTTAATACCGATGCTTCAGGTATTATTTGATAAAAATAAGCAAATTAATGTAAAACCGGTATATCAGGGAATTTTAAAAATTCAGGACTACGGTCAGGACTATTTAAGCTATTACATTACCACCACAAAAGGCACACATGAATCCGGATATGTTTTATCGATAATGGTCGCGATTATTATTTCGATCTTTTTGCTTAAAAATTTAGCCGATTATGCCGCTATGTTTTTTATCACTTTTTTGCGAAATGGTGTTTTAAGAGACATGCGAAATGCAATGTACAAGAAAACGCTGGAACTGCCTTTGGCTTTTTATTCTGAAAAAAGAAAAGGAGATGTGATCTCAAGAATTTCAGCCGACGTAAATGAGGTACAAAACTCATTTTTAGCCATTCTGGAACTTATTGTAAAAGAACCTCTGACTATCATTTTCACCATAACCACAATGTTGATTATCAGTCCTAAGCTAACGCTTTTTGTTTTTATTTTCATTCCTGTTTCCGGTTATATCATTTCATTAATTGGAAAACAGCTAAAAAAACAATCTACTAAAGCACAACAGGAACAAGGTACTTTTTTATCGACTATAGAAGAAACTATTGGAGGTTTGAAGGTTGTAAAAGGATATAATTCTGAAAATTATTTCAACAATGTTTTTCAAAATTCTACAGAACGTTTTTTTAATTTATCAAATAGTATTGGTAATCGCCAGAACTTAGCCTCTCCTGCAAGTGAATTTATGGGAATCACTGTAATTGCGATCTTATTATGGTACGGAGGACAAATGGTTTTAATCGACAAAAGCTTAGATGGCGCTGCTTTTATCGCTTACATGGGATTAGCCTACAACATCCTGACACCTGCAAAAGCAATCTCTAAAGCTTCTTACGGAGTAAAAAGAGGAAATGCAGCAGCAGAACGTGTTCTGGAAATTTTAGATCAGGAAAACCCTATTACTTCTAAACCTGATGCTATTGTAAAAATATCTTTTGATGATAGTATCGAGGTTAAAAATATCAATTTTAAATATCAGGACGAAACGGTTTTAAAAGACTTTTCTCTTAGTATTAAAAAAGGCCAAACAGTAGCACTAGTTGGACAATCAGGAAGCGGAAAAAGTACTATTGCCAACTTAATGACTCGTTTTTATGATGTAAATGATGGTACTATTGCGATTGACGGCATCAATATAAAAGACATGAACTTACAATCTCTTCGTGGTTTAATGGGATTGGTTACTCAGGACAGCATTTTATTTAACGACACTATAAAAGCGAACATTTCGTTAGGAAAATTAGACGCTACAGATGATGAAATTATCGAGGCTCTAAAAATCGCGAATGCTTATGAATTTGTAAGCGAGTTACCTTTAGGAATCTACACTAACATTGGAGACAGCGGAAACAAACTTTCAGGAGGACAAAAACAACGTTTATCAATTGCCCGTGCGGTATTGAAAAATCCTCCGATTATGATTTTGGATGAAGCAACATCTGCTTTGGATACTGAAAGTGAAAAATTTGTTCAGGTGGCTTTAGAGAACATGATGCAAAACAGAACTTCGATTGTAATTGCGCACCGACTTTCGACCATTCAAAAAGCAGACCTGATTGTGGTAATGCAAAAAGGAAAAATCGTTGAGCAAGGAACACACGACGAATTGATTGCTCACAACGGAACTTACAATAAGCTGGTAACGATGCAGTCTTTTGAATCGTAAATAAAAGAATCAACGTTTAGCCACAGATTACACAGATTAACACGGATTATTTTTCTACTAAAGAATTAAAATCATATATTTATCTGTATAATCTGTGGCTTTTTTTTAGAATAAATCTTAAAACTCAAAAAAATGTATCTCAACAATCCAAACATAACGCTTCCTGATGATCCGGATACTATTGTTTGGAAATACTTGGACTTATCTAAATTTCTTGATTTATTATTGTCGAAGAAATTATTCATGTCCCGATCTGATAAATTCGAAGATCAGTATGAAGGTACTTTTAGCGAACCTACCTTTGAAGAGATTAAAAAACTGGCAATAGACAATCCTGACTTTTTAAATTATTACAAAACGCATCGCGAACAAGTCGCTATAAGCAGCTGGCACATCAATGAATACGAATCATTTGCCATGTGGCAGATTTTCACTCAAAACAGCGAAGGATTAGCTATCCAGTCTACTATTGGAAGATTGCAGAAAGCTTTGAATCCCGAGAATAATTTTGACCAGTATATTGGCGAAGTCAACTATATCGATTATAAAAAAGAGTATATTCCGTTTGATGATTTGTTCTTCCCGTTTTTATTTAAGAGAAAAAGTTTTCAGTACGAGCGTGAAGTCCGCATTATTACCGATACTTCAAAAAGTAATTTGAGACTAAATGACGGTTTAAAAATAAACGTCGATCTTAAACAATTAATTGAAAAGATCTATATTCATCCAAAATCTGAAAACTGGTATAAAAAGCTGGTTATTGAGCTCGTAGAACGATTAGGATTTGGTTTTGAAATTGAAAAATCTGATTTGGAAAGTGATATTTTGATTTAGATTTTTTTTTTAAGTTGCTAAGATTCTGAGACCCTAAGGCTCTAAGTTTTTTTTAGCCACTGATTACACAGATTAAAAGGATTTATATCTTATTGGCTGTGGATTTTAAATAATTTCTTAAAATATTAACCTAAACTGGACTAAAGTCCAGCTCTACAAAAGTTATCGAGCCTAGTGGCTCTTTTTTTTTGATCATAATTAAAAACAAGAAAACCATTTAGAAATTAATTTCCAAACGGTTTTATTTTGAATCAGATCTAAACTTTAATTTCAATCTAAAATCAGAAATCAGAAATCTAAAATTTAAATCGGCTTATAACTCTTCACTTCCCATTTTTTAGAAGCCAGATCAATATAGTTGTAATGCAAAACGTCGTTTTTATCAAATTGTCCGTTTTGGTTGGTATCTTCTATTGTTCTAAAGTATAAACGGCTTTTAGATTCTACTAAACTCCAGTCTATTAATTCCTGAAAATCTTCTGAAATCTTTGTGAAATTTTCTCCGCTAATACTACTTAGATATAATGTTTTAATATCTCCTGAATCAATTTTCCCATCTTTATTCGTATCAGCATCAGCCAATGTATACACCATAATTTGGTTTTGAGTTCTGTCTGCAACCGCTTTCAAATAAGTAGCCGTTAAGATCAAAGCTGGCTTATCTGTCAAAGGGCGAATAGAATCTGAATCGACTTTTTGAAACTTCAGGTTTTGCAAATATCCTGTAATTTCATATTCTCCTAAATTCGAAATTGTAAAGCTCAAGTCGTTTACACTCGAAGATCCATAACGTGATTTCGTTCCTTTTTCGAAAACGCGTAAATCACCAACAGGATGTATTAAATAACTCGTCCCTTCCATCTGAATAGGCAAATCGGCTATTTCAATCTGCGTTGAATCTGTTTTGGATACAACATTTGATTTGTTGGCAGCATCATAAATCACTTTCGGTTTCTGAACGTCGTCTTTACAACTCACTAATGTTCCGACGATTGCCAAGGCTATATATATTAAGGTTTTTTTCATGTATGCTAATTATATTAGGATATCAAATATAGTATTTTTGATTGTATTATTTCGTTTTATTGAATTTTACTAAGGCAAAGATGTTGAGAACTACAATTCCCAGATAACCGAGAAAAAGATACAAATACCTTTTATGTAGTGCCGAAATATACTGAAATTGCCTTTCTTTTCGTTCTTTTAAGATATATTCTTTATTAGCCTCCCAATATCCACATGTAATAGGGACTATTTCTTCTAAATTTTTATCAGGCTTCGGTTTTGGCAACATTAAAACAAAAAAATCATTGTTATATTGTAGATAAGTAGGCATTTGTTCAATTGCTAAAATATCCCAAATTCTAACATAAACTTCATAAGTCATTTTATTTCCCAAATGAATCTGAACCCCATTTATAGTATCATTTTCACGATTCAACTTCCTTAAAACAGCCTGAAGATTTTCTAAATCTTTAGATTGCAAAACTTCAGAACTATTAAAGCTAAAAACCTGATAATTTCTTTTAATAGATTGCAAATTTGACTTGGCAATAGACTTTTCAGGAAAATAGATATTAATACATCCTTCGCTCTTAAAGACACCTGCTTTATACCAAGAATACAAACACAACAACGGAATAAAAACCAAAGATATTATTCCCGGCACGTAAAAAATTCGTTTTCTTTTTTCACTCTTATTTGTCATAGCCTCGCATTCAGCTTTACATTAAAAACCCTTGAAGTCATATAATTTGGAATCGCGTATTGGTTTTTAGAGTACACATCACGAACCCAGGTATTGGTGATTGCGTTTTGATTATTAAAAAGATTGAAAATTTCTAACCCAACAGATAATTCTTTGAAGTTTTTCAACCATTTTGCCTTAGCCACTTTTGTACTATTGTCTACAAAAACTTTAGCAAAACCAACATCTACTCTGCGGTAATCGTTCAATCGGTTTTGATACAAATACGGATCTGAATATGCCGGCGCTCCACCTGGCAAACCAGTATTATAAACCAGATTAAGATATAATTTCACACTCGGGATATTCGGCATATAATCCTGAAACAGCATTGCGAATTTCAATCGTTGATCTGTTGGTCTGGCGATATATCCTTTATCTGCATAATTTTCTTCGGTTCTTAAATAACCAAAACTAATCCATGATTCCGTTCCCGGAACAAATTCTCCGTTCAGCCTGAAATCAAGACCTTGTGCGTACGCTTTTGCATTATTATTGGCGATATAACGAATTCTCACATTATCGATCGAATATACATTGACATCTGAAAGTGATTTGTAATACAATTCCGTTACCCATTTAAACGGACGGTTCCACATCTTGAAATTATAATCATTACTCAAAACAATATGCACGGATTCCTGCGCTTTTACATTTGGATTCACAACGCCATCCAGATCACGAAGTTCTCTATAGAAAGGCGGCTGATGATACAATCCTCCCGAAAGTCTGAAAACCATATCCATATCCCAATCCGGCTTAATTGCAAACTGAGCACGCGGACTAAAAACAACTTGATTTTTTCCTTCAACCGAGGCTCCGGAAACATCCCAACTTTGAAAACGAGCACCTACATTATACCAAATCTGATTGGATCCCAGTTCTGATTTCTTATTGTATTGGGCGTATCCCGAAAATCTGTTGATAGTATTAAAATTAGTCGCACGAACATCCTGATACGGCAAAAGTGGCCCTGTATAAGGTTCGTAAGGCTGATTGTTTTTAGGTAAAATAACAATAGGCGGATTAATAGAAAAACCTGCCGAGTCAATCATCTCCCACTCTACAATTCTGTCACGAATCGATTCTCTGGTATATTTTAGACCAAACTCTAACTGGCTGTCATTTTTCCATTCCTTAAAACCTTTAATTTCTGCATTCGCAATTAAAGCATCCAAATCATTTCTGGCGTGATTGAGCTGCGAACCAATTCCGCGTGTAAAATCGACTTGAGTTGATCCGTCGTCTCCTACATTTCCTAAACGATATTGCGCCAAAATATCAAAATGCTCCTCCTCTTTTGTATGAAACAGCGAACCTATAAATTTTAAAGTAAAACTTGGCGAAACCTTGTAAGTTGTTTTCAAAGCGCCAAAATACGTATCGTATTGATCTCGTTCTTTTCCTTCGTAATACACCGCCAGAGACATAGGCTGATCTATTGTTCCAAATTTTGTTTCGCGTGTTAATGGCTGATACAAATATTTATTCTGAGAAATATTACCTAAAAAACTCACCTGCCATTTATCCGAAATATCATAATTGACATTTGTCTGAATATCGGCAAAAGTAGGAGTATAATTGGTTTGCGTGTCCTGACTATTTACGAGCAAACTGTTGTTTCGATAACGAACTCCAGTCACCGCTGACCACTTTTTATTTTTAGAAACAGCATCAACAGCAATACTTCCGCCCAATAAACTAGCCTCTAACGAAGCGCCAAACTCAGTTGGCTTTCTATAAGTAATATCCAAAACTGAAGATAATTTATCGCCAAATTTAGCCTGAAATCCTCCTGCCGAAAAATCAACATTCTGGACCAGATCTGTATTCGTAAAACTCAAACCTTCCTGTTGTCCGGAACGAATCAAAAACGGACGATAAACTTCTACTTCGTTTACATAAACTAAATTTTCATCGTAATTACCCCCACGAACTGCATATTGCGTACTGAGTTCATTGTTTGAATTTACTCCAGGCAATGTTTTTAGAATATTTTCGATCCCTGCATTTGCTCCGGGAATTTTCTTGATTGTCGCCGCATCAACAGTAGCAATTCCCTGAACACGCTTTTTATTTTTGGTAGAAACAAAAACTTCTCCCATTTGCTCTTCTGAGCTGCTCATAACGGGATTAAAAACAAAAACTTCATTGGGATTTAAATTCACCGCAAGACTCATCATTTTTAAAGAAATATGAGTAAAAATCAGCGAAGTTTTTTTGTTTGAAGGGATATTGATTTCAAAAAAACCATTTTCATCAGATTGCCTTGTGGTTCCTAAAGAAGTAATATTTACATCAGGAACAGGACGGTTATGATCATCTAAAATAACACCTTTTACATGAGCATTTTGAGCAAATGAAAAACACGTAATACATAAAAAAAGAAAAACGAATAATTGCTTATTATGGTTCAATCGCTTTGGTTTTATTTTTGTTGACTTCTAAAAAAACGAGTTTCAAAGATAGCAGAATTACCCACATTATCAATCACTTCTATTTTTAAAACATTTTCTCCATCCAGCAACAATTCATTATCAAAAGTGTGCGTAATTCTTCTTGCTTTATTTTCATATTCAAATAAAACCCAGTTTCCGTTTAAATATCCATTGTATGATTTTATGCCGGATGCAGCATCGCTAATGGTAAAATCGATTTTTTTCTGGTCACTTATCCATTTTCCTTCAACAGGTTTTGCAATCCTAATGACGGGAGCAATTGTATCGAGAACCAAACCGTATTGGCCCAGTATTTTAGCTTTTGCAGTAAAAACATCTCCTTTTCTAATGGTTCCGTTATAACTGGTACCTTTCCCGATATACAATTTATCACGCAAAGATTCAGGATAAACAGTATCTTTAATAGTAATGGTAAAGTTCGAATGTACCGGAACCGTATCATCATGAATATAAATTTTATTGTTCCTTACATCAAAATTCATATTAAAATCTTCATAGAAAGTTCCTGCGGGAAAGAAAACTGACATATTATCTTTCTCGAAATTGGAGTCCTTATTATATTTAATAAAATATTTCGACATAACAGGTTCCGCCTGTACAAGCGGTGTTGCAGTATCGTATTCAATTGGAACTGTAATTGAATTTTGATTCCCAAAATAATCAGAAACTTCAATTCTATACGTCGAAGCCAGATTGGGTTGAGCCGAAATTATACCGCGTTCTGAATCTGTTTTAACAATACTTAAAGCAAAAGGCGTTTTCATGAAAAGCTTTTGAATACGCTGACTTGTCTTTTTATATCTCGAATAATCAATAAAAGCATTGATATAACGCATTTCGTCAAACGAATAGGTATTAAACTGATAATTATAATTTTGATTTCCGTTTAAAAAACCGGATACATTAAAGACCCCATTTTTATTATGAGAAACATCATCGTTATCAACTGCATTAATTCCAAAACCAATTTTTCCGTTTGTTTTTACTTTTCCTGCCAAATAAGTTCCGTCTTTTTGAAGCGTCATATTTACCAGCAAAGGCTGTTTCGACTGATTGACCGTTGCATTATCTAAAGGATAAACATATAAACTCGTAAGCGTGGGTTTTTGGGTATCCTTAATATTTTTATCGAATCCAAAAAACAGTGGATTGATTACAAATTCTGTTTTACTATCCCGAATTTCAAAATGCAAATGCGGCCCTTCAGAAGAACCTGTATTTCCGGAAAGCGCAATTATCTGTCCTTTTGTAACAGGCAATTCGTTTGGTTTCAGAAACATTTCGATTTCGTATGCTTTTTCTTTATAATGTGTTTTTTTTACATACTCCTGAATTTCATCCACAGTAGTTTGTAAATGTCCGTAAACTGAGGTATATCCGTTCGGGTGCGTAATATAGATACATTTTCCGTTGCCAAAAGTTGAGATTTTTATTCTTGAAACATAACCATCAGCAATTGCATGCACACTTAAACCTTCTCTTTGATTGGTTTTTAAATCGAATCCCGCATGAAAATGATTGGGCCTTAACTCCCCGAAATTACCGGAAAGCTGCATCGGAATATCAAGCGGAGCACGAAAATCATTCTTTGGATATTGCGTCTGAGCAAAAATAAAAGGGCAAAAAAATAAGGTGAGTAGTGAGAATTTCATAAGCAACATTTTTGCTAAGATAAAAAAATAAGAAGCCAAAACCGAGTAAAAAGCTACAAAAATACAATTGATTGAATTTCATTTAATTGGTTATTTTTAATGTAAAAAAATCGATAAAAAATTGCATTAATAAAAAGGAATACTAACTTTGTATGATTAAGTAATGAATAGGATTTACAATGAGTGTAATTGCAGAAATAATTGATACTCTTGAATATAAAGTCGAAAAGCTTTTTGAGAAGTCAAAAGCTCTAGAAAAAAATAATCAGGTATTACGATTAGAACTAGCCAAAGCTGCGCAAATTATCCAGAAACAATCTGAAGAAATGGAGGCTTTGAAGAAGCAATATGATACACTTAAAATAGCCAATTCGTTGCTCGGCAGCGACAATAACAAGAGAGAGACAAAGCTTAAAATAAATTCATTAATTCGCGAAATTGATTACTGTATAGCGCAACTATCAGACTAGAAAGACATGGACGGAAAGCTAAGAATTAAAATATCAATTGCAGACAGGGTTTACCCGCTAACGGTAGAACCTACTCAGGAAGAAGGACTTAGAAGTGCTTCAAAAAAAATTGATGCTATGATCAAGCAATTCGAAGAAAGTTACGCGGTTCGTGACAAACAAGATGTTCTGGCTATGTGTGCTTTGCAATTTGCATCACAAGTAGAACAAAAACAAATTGATAACGCAATCGATGGAGAAGAAACCATCGAAAGAATTAAAAGATTAAATTCGCTATTAGATCAATATCTCGAAAATTAAACGTTCTTTACAGAAACTAAGATACTGCCTACATTAGTTCACAATTGGTAAACTCAACACTAACAAATTAAAGTGAGTGAATCTTCGCTACTATAGTATGCCATGCTTCGGCAAGGAAACTTGAACAGTGAGTTAGCTCAAAACTTGTCTTTACGAGTTTATTCAAGCAATTAATGTAGGCTTTTTTTATATATAAATTTTAACAAACATGGACATAATAACGATCATTATTTCAGGTATTATAGGGATTGCGGCAGGTTTTGCAATAGCTAAAATTATCGAAAAAAGCAATATTTCTAATCTAATCAAGAACGCAAAAAAAGAGGCTTCTTCAATTTTAAAAGATGCTAATTTAGAAGCCGAAAACATTAAAAAAGATAAAATTCTTCAGGCAAAAGAAAAATTCATTGAATTAAAATCTGAGCACGAACAAGTTATTTTAGCCAGAGACAAAAAAGTAGCCGAAGTAGAAAAAAGAGTTCGTGACAAAGAATCTCAAATTTCTAACGAACTTTCGAAAGCCAAAAAAGTAAACGACGATTTTGAAGCTAAAACAAACGAGTACAATAACAAAATTGAAGTTTTAGATAAAAAACAAGCTGAAGTTGACAAATTACACAAAAGTCAATTGCAGCAACTTGAAGTTATTTCAGGGCTTTCTGCAGAAGAAGCAAAAGAACAATTGGTGGAAGGTTTAAAAGCTGAAGCTAAAAGTAAAGCCATGTCTCATATTCAGGATACTATTGAAGAGGCAAAACTTACAGCTCAGCAAGAAGCGAAGAAAATCATCATCAACACTATTCAGAGAGTAGGGACAGAAGAAGCGGTTGAGAATTGCGTTTCTGTATTTAACATTGAATCTGATGATGTAAAAGGTAGAATTATTGGTCGTGAAGGTCGTAACATTAGAGCGCTTGAAGCTGCAACGGGAGTAGAAATCATTGTTGATGATACGCCGGAAGCTATTATACTTTCTTGTTTTGATCCGGTTCGTAGAGAAATTGCACGTTTGTCATTGCACAAATTGGTAACTGACGGACGTATTCACCCGGCAAGAATTGAAGAAGTTGTAGCTAAAACAGCCAAACAAATCGATGACGAAATTATCGAAGTTGGTAAACGTACGGTTATCGATTTAGGAATTCACGGTTTACACCCAGAATTGATAAAAGTAGTTGGTAGAATGAAATACCGTTCATCTTACGGACAAAACTTATTACAACACTCAAGAGAAGTTTCTAAACTTTGTGGTATCATGGCAGCTGAATTAGGCCTGAATGTAAAACTGGCTAAAAGAGCAGGTTTACTACATGATATTGGTAAAGTTCCGGATACTGAAAGTGATTTACCTCACGCATTGTTAGGTATGCAATGGGCTGAGAAATATGGTGAAAAAGAAGAAGTTTGCAACGCCATTGGAGCTCACCACGACGAGATCGAAATGAAATCATTACTTTCTCCTATCGTTCAGGTTTGTGATGCTATTTCAGGTGCAAGACCAGGAGCAAGACGTCAGGTTTTAGATTCATACATTCAACGTTTGAAAGATCTTGAAGAAGTAGCGTACGGTTTTAGCGGTGTAAAAAATGCATACGCAATTCAGGCCGGTAGAGAACTACGTGTAATTGTAGAAAGCGAAAAAGTTTCTGATGACAACGCAGCCAACTTATCTTTCGAAATTTCACAAAAAATTCAAACCGAAATGACTTATCCAGGTCAGGTAAAAGTTACTGTAATTAGAGAAACAAGAGCAGTTAATATCGCTAAATAATCTCAACATTCTATAAAACAACAAAGGCTATCTTCTACAGATAGCCTTTATTATTTATATCAATTTAGGATTTTAAATATCGTTAAAGATGATTTTAAAACTAGTCCCTACTCCAACTTCACTTTCTACAGAAATAGTTCCTTTCATAGCCTCAATTTGATTTCTGGTTATATACAAACCAATTCCTCGGGCTTCCTGATGTTTATGAAAAGTTTTATACATCCCAAATAATAAATCACCGTATACATTCAAATCGATACCTAATCCGTTGTCTGTAATTTTTAATGATTTATGCCCTTCGGGTTCAATCGAAAAATCGAACACAATAACAGGATCCCGCTCAGGATGCGCATACTTAATGGCATTTGTTGCAAAATTCAACAACACACTTTCCATATAAGCCGGATTAAAATTAATTGTCAAATATTTAGGAACATTATTTATTATCGTAACATTCTTTTGTTTATCAAATCCTTTGATAGTCGAAATCGTTTTGTCGATATATTCACAAAGTTTTACTGGCACAACAGCAATATTTATATTGCTTTGTGTCTTTACAATCTGAGTCAGATTGGCTATAGTATCATTCAAATCGTTAGAAACGGTTCTTAAATGCTCTAGCATTTCATTAACGGTTTGGCGTTCGATATCGGCATCAATAAAGTCCAAAATCGATTTTATATTTCCTGCCTGTGTATTTAAATTATGCGAAACGATATGCGAAAAATTCACCAGTCGGCTGTTTTGATCACTGTATAATTTCATGGTTTTTAAAAGCTCTAACTCTTTTTCCTTTTGTAAGGAAACATCAGTATGTGTACCAATAACGCGTAACGGCTTTCCATTTTCATCCCGTTTAATCACTTTTCCGCGATCCAGAATCCATTTATAATTACCACTGGAAGTCATTACACGATGATAATTTTCATAATACGGAATTTTATTATCAAAGTGTTCCTGAATATCCGAATAGTATTTTGGCAGATCATCGGGATGCACAATTTTATCCCAGCGCTCGGGGTCATCAAAAATATCCGAAGAATCTAATTCTAAAATTTTAAGCGATAAAGAAGAATAGAAAACATTATTGGTCACCATATCCCAATCCCAAATTCCGGCTGTTGAGGCTTCTAAAGCAAACTGAAAACGCTCCTCGGACAAACGGAGCTTTTCTTCCTTATCTTTTAATACTGTAATATCCGAAACATGCCCGTAAAAACTCACGCAGCCATTTGAAGACAATTCTGTTTTAGAAGAAATTTTAAACCAACGCAATCCTTTTTTGGGCAAAACAGCTCTAAACTCAATATTCCAGGGTTTGATCTCTTTTCTTGCTTTGACTAAAGACTGAAAAAAAATATCCTGATCCTGAGGAAAAATTCTATTGTAAATAATAAGTTCCGGATTACTTAAAAACATTTCTGTATTAAGTTCTAAAATTTCATCAGCAGATTTACTGACAAGGGGGAAAGTATAATTGTTATCACAATCAATAATAAACTGAAAAAGCAAATCGGGCATTTCTGCAAATAACTTCTTGTAAAAATTATTCACCTCTAAGCAATCTTCATTTCCATATAAATCAAAAACCATATGCTACTTATTTTACTTAAATTTAGTGATCAAAATAACATTTAAAACAATAAAAGTGCTGTTTGTCGATCTTATCTGCTTTTAGTAGAAAATACATCACAATATATTAAATTTTCACTTAAAATGACTTGTCAGAGCAAAAAAATTATTTTCGAGGATGATAGGAATGCATTACTTCTTTTAGAAAACTTCGATCCAAATGCACATAAATTTCGGTAGTTGTGATAGACTCATGCCCTAACATTAATTGAATCGATCTTAAATCGGCTCCATTTTCAAGTAAGTGAGTAGCAAATGAATGGCGCAAAGTATGAGGACTAATGCTTTTATGCAAATTGATTTTTACAGCCAAATCTTTGATAATCGTAAATATCATGGCTCGTGTAAGCTGATTCCCTCTTCGGTTCAGGAATAAGGTATCTTCGTGACCTTTTTTGATCGTTAGATTTACACGAACTTCCTTTTGATAAATCTGCATGTATTTTTGCGTCAGTTTTCCTATGGGAACAAAACGTTCTTTGTTTCCTTTTCCGGTAATCTTTATAAAACCTTCATCAAAAAACAAATCAGAAATTTTAAGCGAAACGAGTTCAGAAACCCGAAGTCCGCAACCGTATAAGGTTTCCAGCATGGCGCGATTTCGCTCGCCTTCGTTAGAACTTAAATCAATGGCAGCAATAAGCGCATCAATTTCTTGTACAGACAAAGTATCCGGTAATTTTCGGCCTGTTTTGGGCGTTTCGATTAATTCAAGCGGATTATCATTTCTATAATCTTCAAAAACCAAATAATTAAAAAAACTTTTTAATCCCGAAATAATTCTCGCCTGCGATCGAGGATTCACCTCTTTTGCAACCGCGTATATAAATTGCTGTATTGTTTCTTCATTTATTTTTAAAGGAGAAACTTCAATTTGATTTGTTTCTAAAAAAAGACACAATCGCTCGATATCAAAACCATAATTTTCGATGGTGTTTTTAGACAGCCCTCTTTCGATCCTTAAATACGATTGATAATCTTTGATATACCGGTTCCAATTCATACTTACAAAGTAAAACATTTTTGGGCATAAAAAAACCTTCCTGAATCAGGAAGGTTTTAAATCCAAAAATAAAATTTATTGAACTCTTGTTGGTTCAACGGTTATAGAATACAATCCGGAATTATATTCTCTCGTTGTATAAGTTGATCCAGTCGTTCCTATAATAACATTATCTGCAAAATTGACAATTACATCACCAAGCAAATCATTTCCTTGGGTAAAAGTTCTCTGAACAGTACTTGTTTTAACAACTTTTTGACTTGTTCCATACTTAAGCCCTACTTTTACTAATTCTTTAAAAAAACTTCCACTTGCTTCTATACTAAAATTAGACGCAAACTCAACACTTCTTGATTCTGTTAAAATAGTTGTTTCAGTTAAATCTACCTCTTCAATATCTATTTTAATTGTAGAAGCATACTGATCTAAATCCCAATTAAAAATTGGAATATTTAAATCTACAGTTTTTAAGCCCGTAATATTTCTTTGAAATCTTGAATATGAATATTCTACAATATTGTATTCAAACAAATCACTAACTTTTGCACTAAAATATTTAATTATTTCTGAACCAATTCCATTCTTACCATTAACAATTACCCGAATTTTAAACTCAAAGTTTCCACCAGCCCATGCAGAAATAGTAGCAACTGCTTTACTTCTAGGAATTAATGTCTGAAATTTCAAATAAGGATCCCCTGTCTGATCAGCAATTTTATCATATGCTGCGGTTGGATCTCCTTGTAACCTAAATGATCTAAGAGACTCTTGAAAATCATATTTAAATGGGCCTATTGGATTGTCTGGTGTAATTCCATAATAAATATAATCTCTTTGCCACCCATCAACATTGACTGCTGTATAAGTATTATAAGCAGTAACAATTTTAGAATCTAAAGACGCAAAAGCCACTGTTCTTGAAGTTTCGTTTTTCAAGTTTTTAGAGCTATCAAAACAATCATCTAAAAACTTATAATCAACTCCATTAATATTAGCAACTCTATTTGTTTTAATATTTTTACTATTACTGTTATTACTAACAATCATCCTTTCATTATCTTTTATCACAATCACAGGAAATGCAGGAATATATTGAGATTCTAAAACCTCTTCACTGCCATCTAAATTAATTATCGGTACATCATTGCTTTTAGTAAGTCTAATTGCAACTGCTGGAATTTGACTTTGAGTATCCCATATTTCAGCAGAAAAAGAATTCTCTGGCAATTCAGGAACAAAAATTGTCAATGTTGGGTTATTAATTTCAATCTGATTTAAAAGAGCTTCACTACCAAGATTTTTTATTAGAATTTGCCTGAATGTTAAATTATTTTCTAATTTCTCATCTTTAATCATTTGATACAAAACATCGTAATCATTATCAAACATTTTTAGAGATTCATTTTTAATTAAATTTCGTAATGCTTTACTTTCGTTCAACGATTTCACTAAGGCTTTTCCAAACTCTCTTTTAAGATTTGAATCTGCATCATATAAATTTTCAACCTTTAATTCATTGTTTTTCTTAGTTGTTGGATCAACATTTTCATTTTGATTGTCACAGCTGGAAAGAGCTAGCAAATAAAAAAAACTAAATAATGATAATTTAAAACTTCTGTTCATAATGTAATTACTTTTTAAGTTAATATTATACAATTATAAGTTTTTTTTTATAATAAAAATAAATACATTAGATATTTTCCTATAAATAAAAAAACCTTCCTGAATCAGGAAGGTTTTTAAATATGAAATTATCTAATTTGATTAGAATTTGTATCCTACAGATAAAGAGAAAACACTGTTTTTAACTTTTGCATCACTACCTTCTTCTGTTTCAGCAATATTTGACAAGCCAAGGTTATAACGCAATCCTACAGAAAGATTTTCAGTAAAATCATATCCAGCACCAAAGTTTACTCCAAAATCAATTGATTTAAAAGCATCTTTTACATCTACATCATCTGAATATGTCTCACCATCAACAGTTTCCTTATACTTTGACTTAGCACTAAGTAAAAATCCAATTTGTGGTCCAGCTTCAAGACTAAATTTTTCTGCAACATAATATTTAAACATTACAGGAACATTTAAATAGCTTAAATTTACTTTATTTTCATATGAACTAAAAATATCGCTTCCTTCCTCTTTTGCTCCTTGAGTTGAGAATAAGATCTCAGGTTGAATAGCGAATTTATCAGTCAATTTAATTTCAGCGAAACCACCTACTTGAAAACCAACTAAAGATTTTGCATCTTCAACATCTCCTGTAAATGTAGCTAAGTTTGCACCAGCTTTAACTCCAAATCTTGTTTCTTGAGCACTAACACTCATAAATGCCATAACTGCAACTGCAGATAAAAGAACTTTTTTCATTTTTAATTGTTTTGGTTAAATTAATTCGAGGCAAATATAGAAATATACTTACCAAAAAATTATTTGTATTTTAACATTTTTTGTAGTAACTAGGCGCAAAATCTTATTAAAAATGATTTTTTCTTACAAAAAAAAGCCTCTCTGAACTAGAAAGGCTTTCAATCTTTTTTATAGTGATCCTAGAATTTATAAGCTAAAGATAACGCAAGGTTACTATTTTTAGCACTATCATAATAATCATCTTCATTATCAATATCTTTATCAGAAAGAGGAGATAAACCAAGAGTATATCGAAGACCAATTGAAAGATTATCTGTAAAATTATATCCTGCTCCTATATTAAAACCAAGATCTACTGACCTTGTAAAATCTTTAATGTCTTCACCATCAACTTTAGCAGACAATAAAATACCTAACTGTGGTCCAGCTTCAACACTAAATTTTTTATCTACGATATAATATTTAGCCAATACCGGAATATTTAAGTAGTTCAGCTTAGTATCGTAATCTTCTCCTAAAGGACCATCAAATTTAGTTCCCTGAGTTGAGAATAAAAGTTCTGGTTGTATAAAAAATTTCTCAACAACATGAATTTCCGCAAAACCTCCCACGTGAAAACCAACTAATGATTTAGTATTATCAACATCTCCGCCAACTACAGTTGACATGTTAAGACCTCCTTTTATTCCAAATCTCGTTTGTTGCGCATTAGCAAATCCAAATGCCATTACTGCTATCGCAGCTAAAATAATTTTCTTCATTTTAATTTGTTTTGATTAAATTTAATAATCAAATATAAAAATATACTTCACAAAAAATTATTTGGAATTTAACAAAGAAAGTGGTAATTAGACACTTAACCGCATTAAAAGCAAACGAAGACTCTGTAATTTGTTTTAAATTAAACAATTCTAAACAAAAAAAGCCTTCCTAAATTAGGAAGGCTTTTCAAAATTATTGTAATTCCAGATTAGAATTTGTAAACCACTCCAAAGCTTACATCTCTTAAATCAGTACCAAAACCAAAAGTATTTGTTTTTTCAGCACCATGTCCTCCGTTATTATTTACACTATAACCTACACCAAGCCAAGTAGCTTCAATTGCAAAATGGTTTGATAAGAAATAACTTAAACCTAAACCTAAATTTGCTCCAATTTCATTAGCTTTTGCATCACTTGGTTTGTATTTGTGGTTAGTAAAGTCAATACCTGCCTGACCATAAATAGAAAACTGAGAAGCTGGAGTAAAGTAATATCTACCAAAAGCTCCCGCTGTAAATGAATTATCTTTGTAATCATTGTCCTTCTCTGAACCAAAACCTAATTTAGCTCCGATTGCGATATTTTCAGTTACAAAGTAACCTACTTTAGGCTCAATAACAAATCCGCTAGTCTTGTCGTCACCAGTTTTTTGAGAACCTACATTTAAAGCTCCCGAAATAAAAGCATCACCTTTTGAAAATCCTCCAGTTTGCGCATTAGCAAAACTAAATCCCATTACTGCAATAGCAGCTAAAATAATTTTTTTCATGTTTACAATTTTTATTTATTATTATCTCGTAAAACTAATCTTATACTTGTTAAAAAAAGTCCATCATAAGACTGAAAAGTATTAAAATAAGCCACAATTGATAACGAAACAAAAAACTGAAAGACAAAGGATTAAAGGCAAAAACACGAAATAAGAAACACAAAAAACAAAAATGAGTGCGAATTTTATTAATTATTTAAAGCAATATATAAAACAATAAAATCAAAAAAATGTAGTTTTGACTTATAGATAACGTTAAAAAATACCAAATTTTAAAAAACACTTTTATGAAAAAGATAATTTTAGCAGCTGTTTTGTTTATGGCAACATCAGCTACAATTCAGGCTCAATTATTAAAAATTGGAGTTAAGGCAGGGGTTAACTTTGCAAATCAAACTGGAGGAAACTTTGATGGAATTTCCGTTGATAAAGAAGGTATCACAAGTTACCACGCAGGTCTTGTTGCAGAAGTAAAATTATTAGACAAATTTTCTATTCAGCCAGAGCTTTTATACTCTACAACTGGTGCATCTTATAAATTTGATGACGTGAGCGAGGATATTAAAAATGAGCTAGGATATATCTCTATTCCTGTAATGGCTAAATTTTATTTAAATAATACATTTAGTTTAGAAGTGGGTCCACAAGCTTCTTTCCTAGTTAGTGAGAAAAATGATTTTGATGTTAAAAACGGAGAAACTTTTGAATTTGGTGTAAATGCCGGATTGGGAGTAAAACTTACCGAAAACTTCTTTTTACAAGGACGTTATGGTTTAGGATTGACAGAAGCTTCTAAAAATGCTGATGTTAAAAATTCTGTATTCCAGATTTCAGCAGGATTCATGTTCTAAAAAATATATCACATACTTTTACAAAAACCGTTCTATTAATTAGAACGGTTTTTTTATTTTTACCAAGTTCAATGGTAATGTCAATGTCAATTGCAATGTCAAAAATCAATGGCAATTTCAAAATCAATTGCAATATCAATCAACTAAAAAATCAACAATACAATAACTTAGATTAAATGAACTTATATTACTTATATGGTTTAAAAAAATCTAATATTTTCAAAATAACTTAAATATGAAAATCGCTATAATCAACGGACCCAATTTAAATCTTTTAGGAAAAAGAGAACCGGAAGTTTACGGAAGTCAAACTTTTGAAGATTATTTTGAAACGTTGCAAAAAACGTATCCAAATATTGAACTGTCCTATTATCAAAGTAATATCGAAGGCGAACTGATTGGCAAAATTCAGGAATTTGGTTTTACATACGACGGAATCATTTTGAATGCCGGCGCTTATACACATACCTCTGTAGGTTTGGGAGATGCTATTAAGGCGGTAACTACACCAGTAATCGAAGTACATATTTCGAATACATATGCCCGTGAAAGTTTCAGACACCAATCATATTTATCAGGCAATGCAAAAGGTGTAATTTTAGGTTTTGGACTCAAAAGTTACAATCTCGCTATTCAGTATTTCTTATAGGTTTTTATTTAACAAATTTTTAATAAGCTCATTTTTAACTTATTCTATTTTTGTTAGAGAAACCTATTTCATGAAAAACTATACTTTACTTGCCTTTTTATTTTTTTCAATTTCAAATTTCGCCCAAATAAAGGGAACTATAACGGATGAAAAAGGAAATCCGCTGCCTTTTGTTTCTGTATTTGAAGAAAACACTTATAGCGGAACCACTTCGAACGAACAAGGAAAATATCAGCTAAATGTCAAGGAAATTGGTAAAAATAAAATCGTTTTTCAATATTTAGGTTTTAAAACTCAAAAGATATCCGTTTCGGGAGATTCAAAAACAATTGTTTTAGATGTAAAAATGCCTGAAGAAAGCTTTGCTCTAAATGAAGTTGTAATTGATCCTAAAAAAAATCCTGCTGATGCTATTATAAGAAGTGCTATAGCAGAAAAAAAAGACAACTCAGACAAAACCGGTAGATATACAGCTGATTTTTATTCGAAAGGAATGTTTAAAGTTAAGGATTTGCCTAAAAAAATTCTGGGCAAAAAAGTAGATCTGGGACAAGATATGGCATCCAATCTGGATTCAACCGGAAGCGGAATTTTGTACTTGTCTGAAACTATTTCTAAAATTATTTTTGAAAAACCCGACAAATTAAAAGAGAAGATTATTGCCTCTAAAATTTCGGGAAATAATAAAGGATATAGTTACAATACTGCTTCGCTCTCTACTTATGACTTTTACGACAACACGCTGGACTTTGATGTCAAGCTCATCTCTCCTATTGCTGATAATGCTTTTAGTTATTACAAGTACAAACTCGAAGGGACATTTTATGATGATAACAATCAGCAGATTTACAAAATTAAGGTAATTCCCAAACGTGATAAAGAACCTGTTTTCGAAGGTTACATTTATATTGTCGACGATAGTTTTGCCATTTATGCCCTGGATTTAGATATAAAAGGGTACCGCATGAAGAATGAACTTACTGAAGTGATGACCTTAAAACAAAGCTTTAGTTACAATACAAAAAATAAAATCTGGACAAAAAATGCGCAAACACTGGACTTTAATGCCGGTATCTTTGGCGTAAAATTCTCGGGAAAATTTAATTATGTGTATTCTAATTACGAGTTTCCGGCTTCGTTTGAGAAGAAAACATTTGGAAATGAAATTGTTGCCTTTGAAGCCAATGCCAACAAAAAAGATGATGCTTTCTGGAACCAGATCAGACCCATTCCGCTAACGATCGAAGAAAGCACAGATTATACTAAAAAGGATAGTCTGCAAACCATTAGAAAATCTCAAAAATATATCGATTCTGTAGATGCAAAAAACAATAAGTTTAAAGTCACCGATATTTTAATGGGTTATGATTATAAAAACACTTTCAAAAAATATTCTTTTGATTACAAAGGATTATTAAACATTGCTTCTTTAAGCTTTAATACCGTTCAGGGATTTAATTTAGATTCTGGCTTTTCCTTTAGAAAATGGGATGAAGACAAAGGAAAAAGCACTTCGATAAGTACGACATTTAACTACGGTTTTTCGGATGAGCGTTTTCGCATTGTTGGTGAATTCAGTCATAAATTCAATAACCTGAATTTTGCGACCATTGGAGTTTCCGGAGGAACAAAGGTCACACAGTTTAATAGTTTCGAACCTATAACGAAGCTGGTCAATTCTGTAAGTTCTTTATTTTTTAAAGACAATTATATGAAATTATACAACCTTGAATATGCTCAGATTAACTATTCGCAAAACATTCTAAATGGCGTGAATTTGTTTGGAAAAGTAGCTTATGAACAGCGAAAACCTCTTTTTAATACCACAGATTATTCTTTCTTTAAAAAAGATGATATCTACTCTTCAAACAATCCGGTGCCACCAAATGATTTTACAACACCGGCTTTTAATCAGCATCATTTATTTAAGGCCGCTATAAGTACCCGCATTAATTTTGGCAACAAATACATTTCAAGACCTGATGGAAGATATAACATTAAAAATGATAAATATCCAACAGTATTTTTAGCATTTGAAAAAGCATTTGCTGTCAGTGAAAAAAAATACGAGTTTGAACGAATTGGCGCTTCTGTTGTTTACGATTTATCATTAGGTAACAAGGGAACTCTGGGAATGAATATTAGAACAGGAAAATTCTTTAATGCCGAAAATATTTCGTTTATAGATTACAGACATTTTAACGGAAACCAAACTCATATAGGAACAAGCGATCGTTATTTGAATGTTTTTAATTTGATGCCATACTACGCTAACAGCACAAACGACAGTTATTTTGAGATGCATTTAGAGCACAACGATACCGGATTTATCATGAATAAAATCCCGCTATTGAATCTTTTAAAATCTACCATGAATCTTGGATTTCATTCATTGGCCATTCCGGATAGAAAACCTTATACTGAATTAACGGTTGGTTTAGACAATCTTGGATTCGGAAAATTTAAATTGTTCAGGGTGGATTATGTTCATTCTTATCAAGGTGGAATTGAACAAAACGGAGTTGTTTTTGGGTTGAAGATTTTGAATGTCCTTGATTAGATTAAAGACAATCTTGTCACTTCGACGAAGGAGAAGTCACATAAAGAAGTTCATACAAAGTAACTTCTGCATATGCTTTGTTTAAAGTGACAAAAAACTATAAAAACATTAAAATTATGTTTAATCCACAAGAAGGATTTCATTCCTATTATGTGTACATTTTAACCAATAAATATCGTTCTACTTTTTATATCGGCGTAACTAACAATTTAAAATTAAGATTACAACAACATAAAGACAATTTAGGAAATGGAAACAAAACTTTCGCTTCAAAATACACTATAGAATTTCTAGTTTATTATGAAAAATTTGTTTGGATCCAAGAAGCAATTGCTCGAGAAAAAGAATTAAAAAAATGGAGAAGAGAAAAGAAAATAGAATTAATACAAAGTTTCAATTCAGGCATGGAATTTCTTAATTATCATTTCGAATAAACCATCAAATTGTCAATTTTGTCATTCGAAAGAGAAATTACGTGACGTGATCTACTTTATGTGACTTCTCCTTCGTCGAAGTGACAAACTTTATCTATAAAAAAATCCGCTTACTCTTTAAAAAAAGAATAAACGGATTTTTTTCTAGATTCAAAACCTTAGCACCTTTGAACCTTTGCCCCTTTGAACCTCAGAATCAATGATAATCATCCGGTTCAATATGTATCAAAACATTCCCCAATTGAGGAATTTTTTCTTTTAAAGTATCTTGCAATTTATGAGACAAATCATGTCCTTCTTTCACTGAAATTTTTGCCGAAACTATGGCATGAAGATCTACGTGATATTTCATTCCCGCTTTACGGATAAAACATTTCTCGGTTCCCAAAATTCCTTGCACAGTTAATGCTTTTACACGAATTTCTTCAACTAAATCATCATTCAAATTTTCATCCATAATCTCTCCAAGCGCAGGTCTGAAAATTTTATAGCTGTTATATAAGATAAAAAAAGCAGCAAAAAGTGCCGCCCAATCATCTGCTGATTCATAGCCTTTTCCCATAATCAACGCAATCGAGATACCAATAAATGCGGCGACTGAGGTAACAGCATCACTGCGATGATGCCAAGCGTCGGCCGCCAAAGAAGAACTATTAGTTTCTTTACTTCGTTTCATCACCAGCCTAAATGAATATTCTTTCCAAACAATGATTACACCCAAAACATACAATGTCCATGATTTTGGCAATCCGTGAGGAGTTTGAATATTTGAAATACTTTCGTACGCAATAATTGTGGCCGAGGTAATTAAAAATCCAACAACCAAAAAGGTAATTAAAGGCTCTGCACGACCGTGGCCGTAAGGATGGTTTTCATCTGCCGGTTTATTAGAATATTTGATTCCGAACAAAACCAAACAAGATGAAAATATATCTGCAGTAGACTCGATCGCATCTGCAATTAAGGCATAAGAATTGCCAAAAAAACCTGCCAAACCTTTTACCAAGGCTAAGCAGGTGTTCCCAACTATACTAAATATAGTAGCTTTTACAGCTTTTTGTTCATCTGTCATTTAGACTATTTTTTTTCGCCACGAATTCACGAATTATAAAAACCCTTAAATTTTAGAATTCAATTACACTAATTTTATTTAAAAATTAGTGTAATAAAAACAATCTTAATCTTCGTTTAATTCCTGAATTCGTGGCAAATATTTTTACGCTCTCACGATTTTTGCTCCAATTGCTCTTAAACGTTCGTCTATACGCTCGTATCCACGATCGATTTGTTCGATATTTTGAATTGTACTTGTTCCTTTTGCTGATAGCGCTGCAATTAATAATGAAATCCCGGCACGAATATCCGGAGATGACATTGTTGTTGCTTTTAGTTGAGATTCAAAATTATGTCCCATAACCACCGCTCTGTGCGGATCGCATAACATAATTTTTGCTCCCATATCGATTAATTTATCTACGAAAAACAAACGGCTTTCGAACATTTTCTGGTGAATTAAAACATCTCCTTTTGCTTGTGTTGCCACAACCAAAACGATACTTAATAAGTCAGGTGTAAATCCTGGCCAAGGCGCATCTGCGATTGTTAAAATAGAACCATCAATATCTGTTTTTACTTCATATCCGTCTTTATGAGCCGGAATGTAAATATCATCATTACGTTTTTCGATTGTAATACCTAGTTTTCTAAAAGTATTCGGAATCAAACCTAAATTTTCCCAACTTACATTTTTAATCGTAATTTCGCTTTTTGTCATCGCCGCAAGACCAATCCAAGAACCAATTTCGATCATATCAGGTAAAATTCTGTGCTCACAACCTCCAAGACTTTCAACACCTTCGATAGTTAATAAGTTCGAACCCACTCCAGTGATTTTAGCTCCCATAGAGTTTAGCATTTTACACAACTGTTGTAAGTAAGGCTCACAAGCTGCGTTGTAAACTGTGGTTGTTCCTTTTGCCAAAACAGCTGCCATTACAATATTTGCAGTTCCGGTTACAGATGCTTCGTCAAGTAACATATCTGTTCCTTTAAGTCCTTCTGCCGGGGCTTCTACTCCATAAAAGTGGTCTTCTCTATTGTATCTGAATTTTGCTCCAAGGTTAATAAAACCTTCAAAGTGAGTATCTAATCTACGACGACCTATTTTATCTCCTCCAGGTTTAGGAATATATCCTTTTCCAAAACGGGCCAATAATGGTCCAACAATCATAATAGAACCACGAAGTGCTCCACCTTCTTTTTTGAAAGCTTCGGTTTCTAAATATCCAACGTTAACTTCATCAGCCTGAAACGTAATCGAACCCGGTTCATTGCGTTGAATTTTAACTCCTAAATTACCCAACAAAGTGATTAATTTATTGATGTCAATAATATCGGGAATATTATTAATTTTTACTTTATCCCCCGTTAGAAGCACGGCACATAAAATTTGTAATGCCTCATTTTTTGCTCCTTGTGGCGTTATTTCTCCTTTTAAAGGAATTCCTCCTTCGATTTTAAATACTCCCATATTTTTTTTTAGGTTCTGAGGTTCTGAGGTTCTAAGGTTCTGAGCTAAAAATCTTAGTAGCTTAGCATCTTAGTATCTTAGCACCTTTTTTTATTTCTGATTATTGTTTTTTTGAAATGGTTTTGGTTTTCCCGGACCTTTATTGTTTTTGTTACTTTGAATTTTTGGCTGTCCTGGTGGCGTAATTTTGTTCGACATGCGCTTGTTTGTACGCAATAAATCGGTAGTATTCAAAAGCTCTTCTGTGCTTTGTAATAAATTGATTTTTCCTCCTGACAATTCAAATAAATGTTCAAAAATCACATCATCTTTTACCGTGTCTTTGTTCCAGCTCAGATATGATTTTTTCATGTGGTTGGCAATTACCAATACCAATGCATTTTTCATTTCTCCATCTTCCCATTTGTTGGCAACATCAATCATATATTTGATATTGTTACCATAAAATCTGTATTTAGGAAAGTTTTGCGGATAGTGTAAAACATCTGGTTTTAACTGCAACACATCTCTTGACGGAATTGGATATGGAGATTCTACATTCAATCTAAAATCAGACATGATAAAAAGCTGATCCCATAATTTATGTTGAAAATCCGGTACATCACGCAAATGCGGATTCAGACTTCCCATAACCTGAATGATGTATTTCGCCGCTTTATTGCGCGTTTCATCATCTTCGATAATAGTGGCCTGATCGATTAATTTTTGTAAATGACGACCATATTCCGGAATAAGTAAACGTTGTCTTTCAGAATTGTATTCTAAATTAAAAACAACGTCATTCGCGATTTCTTTTTTATATTTTTCGACCATAATTATAATGAAACTATACCTTCTATAGTAGAAACTTCTTTGTATTTGCTAATCACCTGATCGGCACTATGCATTGTAACATCTACAGAAACACTGGTAAATTTACCTGTTTTAGATTTTGTTGTTTTAATAACGGCGCCCATACTGTCAAAAGCTTTTTCAACCCGTTCGACATTATCATCGACCGACGGCACTATAAATTTATACAAATATTCTGCAGGCCAAGTATTTGAGTTATCTAACTCTACCTTTAATCTTTCGTAAAATTCGGCTGTGTTTTTTTCTTTATCGTTCTCCATTTGCACATTAAAATAGAAGGCAAATATACGTTTTTGATTTCAGATTTCAGATTTTAGATTTTAGATTTTTTTCATTGAAAAAAGAGTTGATTCTTTGCCACGAATTTCACTAATTCACACTAATTATATTGCGGTAAATCTATCCTTGATTTTGTTTTTTTTTGATCAATTCTAAAGTTAAAATTCTTGAAAACTCGTGAAATTAGTGGCAAACTTTTATATTTGGAAAACATTGCGGAGAACTTTGCCCGCAAAGTTGCAAAGTTTTGTAAACTTCGAATGTTTTCTCTTTGCGTCTTTGCGACTTTGTACGATTAAAAAATACATTACTATGAAAAACTACATTCTTATTCTTTTTATTGCACTCACATTCAACTCAATAAAAGCTCAGGAAATAAAAACGATGACTTATTTTCAGAATGACACAATCAAACTGGATCTTGATTTGTATCTGCCAAAGAAGAAATCCAACGAAAAAATTCCGTTAATTATTTTTGCTTTTGGTGGAGGATTTTCGGGTGGAGAACGCACAAGCGAAAAAGAATTCGGGCTTTTTATGGCAAAAAATGGGTATGCGGTTGCCAGCATTTCGTATTCTTTATATATGAAAGGAAAGGATTTTGGTTGCAAAGGAACTTTGACTGAAAAAATAAAAGCAATACAAATTGGTGTGAGCGATATGTGGCAAGCCACTTCTTTTTTGATCGAAAATGCCAATAAATATAACCTTGATGCTTCGAAAATATTTATTTCAGGAATTAGTGCCGGAGCCGAAATTGGTTTTCATGCTTCGTTTTGGGATTATAAACTTATGAATTTATACAAAAATAATCTTCCTGAAAACTTTAAATACAAAGGTTTCATAGGTGGTTCGGGCGCTATCCAGGACATCAATTTAATCACAAAAGAAAAAGCAATTCCGATGTTATTGGCACACGGAAACAATGATGATACTGTTCCGTATGCGGCAGGCTCCCATCGTTCCTGCCCTACAAATGCTTCTGGATGGCTGATTCTTTTTGGGTCTTACGCGGTTTACAATCATATGAATGATTTACATAAAGATATTGAACTTATTACTTTTTGTGGCGGCGGACATGAATTTTCAGGTTATCTTTTTCACCAGGGACAGCAATATGTTCTGGATTTTGTAAATGATGTTTTGCAAGGAAAAAGATTTGAATCGCATATTATTATTCCTTCAGGGAAGAAAGGTGCTGGTGCTGGAAAATATTTGTTTTGTGAATGATACAATTAAAACAACAACTTGCCTACTATTATAAAACTGGACTAAAGTCCAGCCCTACAATATTTGTCGAGTCTACGACTCTTTTTTGTTTGAATTACTGAGGAACGATTCATTTTATCGAGCCTACGAGTCTTTTTCGTTTGAGTTCCGGAGGAACGATTCATTTTATCGAGCCTACGAGTCTTTTTCGTTTGAGTTCCGGAGGAACGATCCATTTAATAGGGCTGGACTTTAGTCCAGTTGAGGCAATATAGCCCCAAAGTTTTAGTCAAAAGCAGTAGTGATATCACCTAAAATTGCGAAATCATTCGCTCAAGGAAAAATAATCTTTTTAAATACAATAAGTTTAGGTAAATTTGCGCTTTATTTTAAGAAAGTGCAAAAACAAATCATAGTTTTAATTGGTGGCCCGGGAACGGGAAAATCTACTCTTATTAACGAATTGGTAGCTCGTGGCTACTGCTGTTATCCTGAAATTTCAAGACAAGTTACACTCGAAGCACAACAGCGTGGTATCGACCAATTGTTTCTGGAACAACCTTTATTGTTTAGCGAAATATTGCTTGAAGGCCGCATTAAACAATACGAAGATGCTCTTGAAGAATCCGACAGTGTTGTTTTTATAGATCGCGGAATTCCTGATGTTGTCGCTTATATGGATTACATAGGTGATGATTATCCTTCACATTTTGTAAAAGCTTGTGAGGATTTCAAATACACTAAAACTTTTATTTTACCACCCTGGGAAGAGATTTACGAATGCGACACTGAGCGCTACGAAAATTTCGAACAGGCTTTAACGATACAAAAACACCTTGTTGAAACCTATAAAAAATATGGCTACGACTTAATTGAGGTGCCAAAAGATACGGTTGACAACAGAATTCTTTATATCTTAGATAAAATTTAGGCTTGTTTTAAAGTTGCAAAACTAGAAACTGATTTCTAAATTTTTTAACTTTAAAACAAGGCCAATGTCTGAAGCGCAAGAAATTCTTTTAAAATACTGGAAACACGACAGTTTTAGACCTTTACAAAAGGAGATTATTGACTCAGTTTTGGATGGTCAGGATACTTTTGCCTTACTACCAACAGGTGGCGGAAAATCGATTTGTTTTCAGGTTCCGGCCATGATGAAGGAAGGTATTTGCCTGGTCGTTTCGCCTTTGATCGCTTTAATGAAAGATCAGGTGGCGAATTTGCAAAAGCGGGAAATTAAAGCAATTGCTCTAACAGGAGGAATTCATACCGAAGAAATTATTGATCTTCTGGATAATTGCCAGTTTGGAAATTACAAATTTTTATACCTTTCTCCGGAACGGCTTCAGTCAGACTGGATTTTGGAACGCATAAAAAATCTTCCTATAAATTTAATTGCAATTGATGAAGCGCATTGTGTTTCGCAATGGGGACATGATTTTCGTCCGGCTTATTTGAAGATTTCAGAACTTAAAAAATTTTTTCCTAAAATTCCCTTTTTAGCTTTGACGGCTACAGCAACTCCAAGAGTTATTGAAGATATTAAAACCGAATTGGGATTGAAAACCCCAATACTTTTTCAGCAATCTTTTGAACGAAAAAATATTGCATACATGGTTTTTGAAGTCGAAGACAAATTGTATCGCACAGAACAAATCTTAAAAAAAAATCCACAGCCTTCTATAATATATGTACGAAATAGAAAATCGTGCCTGAATATGTCAACGCAATTACAATCTTTAGGATTCAAAGCAACCTACTATCACGGCGGACTTTCATCAAAAGAAAAAGATAAAAACATGCAATTGTGGATGTCTGAACAAGCACAGGTAATTGTAGCCACAAATGCGTTTGGAATGGGGATCGACAAAGACAATGTAAAAACAGTAATTCATACTCAGCTTCCTGAAAATATAGAAAACTATTATCAGGAATCAGGAAGAGCCGGGCGAAATGGCGAAAAAGCTTTCTCAGTTGTCTTGACGAATTCGTCAGACAGCATTCAGTCTGAACAGCAATTTTTAAGCATTTTGCCGGATAAAAAGTTTCTGAATACCATGTATGTAAAGCTTTGCAATTATTTTCAGATAGCTTATGGCGAAGGTTTAGATGATTCTTTTTCGTTTAAACTGAATCATTTTTGCCAGAAATATGATTTCCCAACTCTCAAAACATATAATGCTTTGCAGTTTTTAAATCAGCAGGGAATCATTACCATGTCTCAGGAATTCTCTGAAAAAATTACGATGCAGTTTTTGATTGAATCGAAAGAAGTAATTCGATATACGAGTTTACATTCTAATGACGAAGAAATCATTCTGGCGATTTTGAGAACTTATCCGGGAATTTACGAAATGAAAATGCCTTTTAATATTTCACTAATTGCAAAAAAATCAAACCATACCGAAGCACAGGTTGCTGCTGTTTTAGAAAAATTGAAAGAGAAAGAAATCATTGAATATAAATCTAAAAATAACGACGCTACTATATTATTTAATGAAGTTCGCGAAGATAATCTTACCATAAACAGAGTTGCAAAGTATCTGGAAAAACAAAATCAGCTTAAGAAAGACCAGCTTTTATCTGTTCTGCATTATATAAAGGACAATAAAACCTGTAAAAACCGATTGATTTTGGATTATTTTGGAGAAGAAACCACAGAAAATTGTGGCGTTTGCTCCTATTGTATTACTCAAAAAGGAAAAATTACCGAAGCAGATTCGATTGCAGATAAAATTTTACATTTATTAAAAACGGCAGCTTTAACGTCGAGAGAGATTGAAACCAAAATAAAACTTGACGCAAATGATGTAATTTTGGCACTTCAGGAATTACTTGAAAACAATTATATTACCATTCAGGCAAACAATAAATACACTTTAAAATTATAATGGAAAAATTGAGAATTATATTTATGGGAACCCCGGAATTTGCAGTAGACATTCTGGATACCATTATCAAAAACAATTATGATGTTGTTGGCGTTATCACAGCTGCAGATAAACCGGCAGGACGAGGACAAAAAATAAAATATTCGGCCGTAAAAGAATATGCTTTGGCAAACAACCTAACTTTATTACAGCCAACCAATTTAAAAGACGAAAGTTTTCTAGCCGAATTAAAAGCGCTCAACGCCAATTTACAAATTGTAGTTGCTTTTAGAATGCTGCCAAAAGTAGTTTGGGAAATGCCAAGTTTAGGAACTTTTAACCTCCACGCTTCTTTACTACCAAATTATCGCGGTGCAGCACCAATTAACTGGGCAATTATTAATGGAGAAACCACAACCGGAGTTACAACATTCTTTATTGATGACAAAATAGATACTGGTGCAATGATTCTGAATTCAGAAATTACTATTGAACCGGAAGAAAATGCCGGACAATTGCACGATCGATTAATGTTATTAGGCAGCGAAACTGTTATTGACACTTTGAAGGTAATTGAAAACGGAAATGTAACCACCACAATTCAGAAAGATGATGCCGAAATTAAAACAGCTTATAAACTAAACAAGGAAAATTGTAAGATCGACTGGACAAAATCCGGAGATGAAATCATTAATTTAATTCGAGGTTTAAGTCCATATCCTGCTTCGTGGTGCTTTTTGAAAGATAAAAACGAAGAGTTAAGCATTAAAATATACGAAGCAAAACTGGTTTTAGAACCACATTCTTATGAAGTTGGAAGCTTGATTAGCAGTAAAAAAGAAATCAAAATTGCGATCAAAGATAGCTTCATTCAGCTTTTGAGTTTACAATTACCGGGAAAAAAGAGAATGCAAGTAGCAGAATTACTTAACGGGATCACTTTTACTGATAGCGCAAAGGTCTATTAAGGTCAGTAAAACAGGGGTTTTTACCTGATTTTGAGCTCAAAACAACTGGCGTTATGAACAAAAAAAGCAAGTTATCAACAATTTTTGCTAAAATTAAAGAAAACACTTGCAAGGAACGGATTTCCTACTAAATTTGTGTATTAACAATTTTTTTTAACCAACAATTAATAACTAATTATTATGAACAAATCAGAATTAATCGATGCTATCGCTGCTGATGCAGGAATCACAAAAGCTGCGGCAAAATTAGCTTTAGAGTCATTTTTAGGAAACGTAGGAGCTACTTTGAAAAAAGGTGGTAGAGTTTCTTTAGTAGGTTTTGGATCTTGGTCAGTATCTGCTAGAGCTGCAAGAGACGGAAGAAATCCTCAAACTGGAAAAACTATTCAAATCGCTGCTAAAAATGTTGTAAAATTCAAAGCCGGAGCTGAATTAGAAGGTGCAGTGAACTAAGTAAGAAAGTTCTCTAAACTTATAATATAATCAAAACCCTCCTCATGGAGGGTTTTTTTGTGCGGTTTAACGATTTTATTTGGGTTTTTAAAAATTTTATGATTAAATTTAATAAAAATTGTAGCCGTATGATTTCAGAAAAATTAAAAAAAGGACACCTGCTTGTTGCTGAACCTTCTATAATTGGAGATTTATCTTTTAATAGATCGGTAATTTTATTAGCAGACCATAACAAAGAAGGATCAATAGGTTTTATCATTAATAAACCATTAAAGTATACTATTAATGACCTAATACCTGAGATTGATGCCAATTTCAAAATATATAACGGCGGCCCTGTTGAACAGGACAACCTGTATTTTATTCACAATATTCCGGAATTGATTCCTAATAGTGTTGAGATTTCAAATGGGATTTATTGGGGAGGTGATTTCGAATCGACCAAAGACTTAATAAACGACGGATCTATTGGCAAAAACAATATTCGCTTTTTCTTAGGTTATACCGGTTGGGACGAAAATCAGCTTGAGAATGAAATGCAAGGTAACTCCTGGATCATCACTGATAATAGTTATAAAAATAAAATTATCGGAAAGTCGACCACCCATTTTTGGAAAGAGCAAATTATTGAGCTCGGAGGCGATTATCTTATTTGGTCTAATGCACCTGAAAATCCGTATCTGAATTAATTTTCAGATATAGATTCATTCAGTTTTTGCACTAATAAATGAGCCAGATTACTTGTAAACTCCTTTTTACGATACTTAGTTATCGGTTGTATCCCCGTGATTACATTTGTGAGGAATAATTCGTCAGCTTTTTGAAGATCAAAAGGTGAAATTATTTCTTCTGCCACTTCTATGCCTTCAACTTTTTTAGCCAAAGCTACTATTTGTTTGCGCATTATTCCGTTCAAACAACCTTCGGAGATTGGAGGAGTAATTAGTTTTTTACCTACTAGCATAAATAAATTACCTTGTAGACCTTCGACCACATTTTTTGTGTCGTTTACCAAAAGACAGTTAGCCAAACCATTTTCGTGAGCAAAAATGCTTCCGGTAACATTTATCATTTTATTGGTCGTTTTAATCGACGATAATAATTGTTTGGTCACATAGAAGTCTTTATATAAATCAACTTCATATTCTCCAGTATTTATAGCGTAAGATGTACTTTCTAATGCCGTTGCATGAATTAAAAAAGAAACTTCGTTGGTTTTTGGCAAATACAAACCTCCGTCTTTTCTAAAAACGGTAATTCGGGCTCTAGCCGAAGAAGAAATATTTTCCTGATTGGCAAGACTTAAAACTTGCTGCTCAAAATATTCCATTGTAAAATTCATCGGAATCTCCATTCGAACAACACGCATTGAAGCCATTAATCTAAAATAATGATCTTCAAGAAACAAGATTTTATTATTGACTATTTTTAGTGTTTCAAAAACACCATCTCCATACAAAAAAGCACGATTTTGAGTTAAGATATTATCCTCTTGTGCTGCTATATTTCCGTTAAAATTGATCATAAAAAAACCCTGAATTTTGTTCAGGGCAAATATAAGGTTTAAAATAGAATTTTACTAAACAGATCCTATAAGATGTTTCAGATCTGAGATCTGATTCTCCCACAATTGTTTAGCTTCTCCTACTTCTTCTTTTTCGGCAAAATCTACTACCATTAATGATACATCTTTAGTCAGTTCATCTACTAAAATATGCAATTCAAAAAAGTACTCTGTATCCTTACTGCTTTCGTCGACCCATTTAAATTTGACTTTTTCCCCAGTTTTTTTAGAAGCCAAACGTGCTTTTTCCTGCGAGTCATTCCAGATAAAAGTGAAAAATTCGCCTCGTGAGTTTACATTGTCTGCAAACCATTCTGACAAACCTGACGGCGTTGATATATATTGATATAATAATTGTGGCGAAGAATTTATTGGAAACTCTATTTCGTAACGTATTTTTGGATCCATGTGCTACTTTTAATTTTTTCGAAATATAAGAATATATGTCCAAAAACAATGCATTTTTAAAAATATTTTTTTTTCTTCAATTTATTCTTGGAAGCTTTAATAATATTTCTATCTTTGCACCCGCAATGAGGAACACGGTTCACTTGCAATCTTGGCGAGGTAGCTCAGTTGGTTAGAGCGCAGGATTCATAACCCTGAGGTCACGGGTTCAACTCCCGTCCTCGCTACAAAATAAAAAACACCACTGAAAAGTTGGTGTTTTTTTCGTTTATAAAAGTTGCACATGGAAGAATTTGTTGTCTATATTCTTTATTCTGAAAGATTTAATAAAAATTATACTGGATTCACTTCTAATTTAATTGATAGATTTAAGTCTCATAATTATCTTGGAACAAAAGGATTTACTTTAAAATTTAGACCATGGACTGTAATTCATGTCGAATTTTTCCATTCTAAATCGGAAGCAATGAAAAGAGAGAAATATTTTAAAACAGGAATTGGAAGAGAATTTATTCAAAATATAATCCAAAACTTATAGCTGCAGTATTTATATCCGCCGCGGCGGACACGGGTTCAACTCCCGTCCTCGCTACAAAATAAAAAACACCACTGAAAAGTTGGTGTTTTTTTCGTTTATAAAAGTCGCACATGGAAGAATTTGTTGTCTATATTCTTTATTCTGAAAGATTTAATAAAAATTATACTGGATTCACTTCTAATTTAATTGATAGATTTAAGTCTCATAATTATCTTGGAACAAAAGGATTTACTTTAAAATTTAGACCATGGACTGTAATTCATGTCGAATTTTTCCATTCTAAATCGGAAGTAATGAAAAGAGAGAAATATTTCAAATCAGGAATTGGCAGGGAATTTATTCAAAATATAATCCAAAACTTATAGTTGCAGTATTTATATCCGCCGCGGCGGACACGGGTTCAACTCCCGTCCTCGCTACAAAAAACAAACCCCTAATCATCAATTGATTAGGGGTTTTTTATTGTAGTTTTGTTTCTAAAAATCGTATCAAGTAAGGGCTCAAGATAGAAATTTCGCAAAAAGATAAATTTAACTCAAAGAAAAAGTAAATAAAACTGGATCAATCCTCAAACCTGTGGATATAGAAAAAATTACCACGGAGAATGCAAAGTTTTTTAAATATACTAAGCTTAGAAAAAACACAAAGTTCACAAAGCTTTGTGGACTTTGATTGTAAACACTACTTAAATCTTAGTGAACTTTGCGAATCCCGATAGCTATCGGGATTGCGCTCTTTGCGTTAAAAAATAATTAGGAATATAAAATTTTAATATTTCTCCACAACATTCAGTGTTGATACATAAAACTTAAAACCTCTCCTTTCCAAAAATAAGCTCATTAACCAAATCTATTTCATCCTGACTTATGGTATGTCCCATATTTTCATAGATTTTTTTAGTAACATTTGCTCCCATTTTTTTCAGAAGCACTTCTGATTCATTTACTCTTTCAACCGGAACATGAAAATCGGGATCACTGGTACCGATGAAAATTGGTGTGTTTTCGAAGTTTCCTTCGTAATGATTTTCATAAACCTTATCGCCAATAAGTCCGCCGGTAAATGCCACAATGCCTCCGTATTTAGCGGCATTTCTGGCAGTAAATTCTAAAGCCAGACAAGCTCCCTGGGAAAATCCAAGAAAATAGATATTCTCTTTTTCAATTCCGTTTTGCTGAATTGCAACAACAACGTTATGAATAGCTTCTAATGATTTTGAAAATGAAGGCTCATTTTCATTTATAGGCGCTAAAAAAGAATAAGGATACCAGGTTCTACTTTCTGCCTGAGGGGCAACCAAGGCAAAATCATTGACATTGAGATGTTTTGAAATCGAAAGAATATCATGAGCGCTTGCACCACGTCCGTGAATCATGATCAGCGCCTTTTTAGCATCATTTAAATGCACACCGTCTGTTATAGTTTCTATATTCATAAGTTCTAAGATTATTTTTTCCAGATGTCCTGATATTCATCCGGATGTTTTTTGAATTGTGCATGCACATACGGGCAAAGCGGCAAAACCATCAAATTATTGGCACGTACGTACGATGTCATTTCGTCTAAAAGTTTCTTTGCATATCCCTTTCCTTCTCCTTCAGGTTCAACACCAGTGTGGTAAACCGTCAGCAAATCTGGTTTTATGCTTACTGTCATTTCGCCCAGCTTTTTATCATCAACATAAAGATTAAAGGCTCCATGCTTTTTCTCGTCTAATTCCAGTTTTATTGTTTCCATATGTTTTTTCTTAAGAATCTAATTTACAAATTTTTAGCTTAATTAATTTTAACCAAATGATTTTCAATACTTGCTCTTTGAGATTCATATTGTGCGGGAAGTTTTAAGTTTTGACCTAATTCTTCTAAGCTTTCATCAACTGTAAATCCAGGATTATCGGTGGCGATTTCAAACAAAACTCCACCTGGTTCTCTAAAATATAGCGAATGAAAATATTGTCTGTCTATTTGTGGTGTAATTGACAATCCGTAAGCTTCGATTTTTTCACGGAAGTACATTAAAATTTCGTCATTTTTTACACGGAAAGCCACATGGTGAACAGTTCCATTTGCATTTAAACCACGTTTTTCATCAGCTAATTCTACCAAGTCAACAATTGCGGCATTTTCTACTGCATCTGTTGCATAACGATAGCGGTTTACATCCTGATCAATCAATTTGTAACCAAATATTTCTGTTAAGATTGATGCAGTTGGTTTAATGTCATTTAAAGTCAGCGTAATATTATGAAAACCTTTTGTTGCTACGTCAGCTTTTACTTCATCTGTTTCCCAACCTTTTCTGTTGTCTCCTGTTTTAGATTCGATTAATTCTAATTTCAACCCATCCGGATCAAGGAAAGTTAGGTATTTTTCGCCGAATTTTTCTGCCGGTTTATTGTAAATTACATTATATTGTTCAAAACGTTTCTGCCAGAAATCAAGACTTCCTTTAGGAACAGAATAACCAATTTCTGTTGCCATTCCAGATCCTTTTCTTCCTTGTTGAATTCCTTCTCCCCACGGAAAAAAGGTCAAGATGGTTCCTGCGCTTCCTACTTCATCGCCAAAGTAAAAATGATAGGTTCCCGGGTCGTCAAAATTCACTGTTTTTTTGATGAATCTTAATCCGAGTATTTTTGAATAAAAATCGAAATTACGTTTAGCGTCGCCTGCAATGGCAGTAATATGGTGTAAGCCTAAGATTTTATTTTCCATGATATTTTATGTATTAAGTTGTTTTGATTTTCTTTTACAAATTTACCGCGGTTATCGCTGTTTATCGATTAACCTAGATTAAGAAATAAAACTCAGGATGAATAAAATACTAAAGTCAATTTTAGGCCTAAATTGTTCTTTATATAGAGGATAAGGTTTTATATCAAAAGTTAGTGTATCACATTAAGTTCAAAAATAGACGCTTTCAAATCCTTATTATCAAAAACTTTTCTTTACTCATAAAAAAACATAAAAAATAATAATGCTAATTGGGGTTAAAGTCTCATTTTTGCAAAATAATTAATGCGCTAACAATATGGATATAGTTAAATTTAAAATCACATCAAAAACGATCAAAGTAGAAGTACGCAATTCGAATAATTATGTTTTTAATTTTAATAGTGCTTTAGAAATTGAAAAAGAAGACAAAGAAGTTTTATTACGACTTTATCACGCATTAGATCTTCTTTTTAAGAAAGAAACTCCAAGCGAAGTAAAAAACTATATCTCACCGAACCAAACCAATATCCTGGATCAAATTTCTGCCGTTGATGGTTTAGAGGAAGAGAAATAAATAATTTATATGCAACAAACCAAAGCCCTTAAACAGTAATTGTTTAAGGGCTTTGGTTTAAAATTTATTTCGAAAACTTTAAAAATGGCTTTGATAAAAATACTTAACCAATATCGCAGCGCATTGTTGTAACGATTTTTTTGAAACCTGCTTTTTCATAGGCTCTCACTGCAGCTTCATTTTCGTCATAAACCTGCAATCTTACCTCTGTTATTCCTTGATCTAAAATCCATTTTTTAAGAGCGGTAAGTAATAAACCGCTAATTCCTTGTCCTCTAAATTCCGGGCTTACAAACATAAAGCCAAGATACCCAAATACTTCGTGTTTTTCATACGGTTTTGCAGATCGAATTTGCGCATAACCACTTCCAATAATTTCGTTATTACTTTCGACAACCATAATTTCTGTCGCTTTATCTTCTATCAATTCCTGTATATCGTAATAAAATATTTCACCCTCTTTTAGTGTTGGATCAAATGGTCGTTCTGCATCAACAAGAGTCTGCAGGAATTCGGCAAGCTTAGGCAAATCAGTATTGGCAGCAGGCCTGATCGTTATATTTTTGTTATTTGTACTCATATTTCAAATATATTAAATCCTTTTTGATTCAATAAAAAAAGTGTTTAGAAAAATCATTTTTAGCTTTTGCAAATGGCGGAGTTAAAATTTTTATTGAATTAGTTTTATATTAGCTATAGTTTAAACATTTGCTCAACAAATCGGTGCAGGCTATTGTACAAAATAAACCTCATTAAGACTACTTATAATCAAAAAAAAGACAATGGAAAATCAATTTGAAGATATTATCAGGAAAGCGTACAATTCGTTTAACGAAAGAAACATTGACAACGCCTTATCGACAATGCAAAATGATGTGCAATGGTCAAAAGCATGGGAAGGCGGTTACATAAGCGGTCACGACGAAATTAAAGATTACTGGACAAGACAATGGACAGAAATAAATCCAAAAGTGGAACCTGTTGGCTTTAATGAAAGAGAAAACGGAAGTCTGGAAGTTAAAGTGCATCAAAACGTAAAAGATTTGCAAGGCGGTTTAATATTTGACGGACTAGTAAAGCATATTTATACTTTTCAGGACGGATTGATCAAAACGATGGACATAGAACTGGTAGAAAATAACTAATTTTGTATTCATCAGAAAAAACAAAATCATGTCAATAAAACAAGAATCCGAATTAATTGGAATGCAAAAGGCAAGTGAAGCTGTCGCTTTTACTTTGAAAGAAATGAGAAACTTTGCCAAAGCAGGAATGACAACGAAGGAATTAGATGAGTATGGCGGAAAAATCCTGAACGAATTAGGGGCAAAATCGGCACCTTATTTAACGTATGGTTTTCCGGGATGGACTTGCATTAGTGTAAACAACGAATTTTGTCACGGTATTCCGTCAGATAAAAGAATTCTTAACGAAGGTGATTTAATCAATATTGATGTTTCGGCAGAACTTGACGGTTTTTGGTCAGATAATGGAGGTTCGTTTGTAATTGGTGAAGATGTAAACGGACACCAAAAACTGGTTGACGCTTCAAAAGATATTTTACAAAAAGCAATCGACAATATAAAAGGCGGTGTAAAGATTTCTGAAATAGGATATCTTATAGAAACTGAAGCTAAAAAAAGAGGTTACAAAGTAATCAAAAATCTGGGCGGGCACGGTATTGGAAGAAGCCTGCATGAACAACCGGATGAATTATTAAACTATAAAAACCGATTTGATCAAAGACGTTTCAAAAAGGATTCGGTTGTAGCAATTGAAACTTTTATCTCAACCTCATCCTCTCTTGCCGTAGAACTTAAGGATGGCTGGACAATGGTAGGCAATAAAGGCGGACATATGGCACAACACGAACATACTATTGTAGTTACCAATGGCAAACCTATTATTTTGACAGAAATGAACGGAATCTGGAATTAAGATTTAAAACGATACTAAAAAAACAAACCCTTAAATACTATTATTTAAGGGTTTTGTTGTTTTATTTGTCTACCGATTTTTGCAATTGCGCAGGATATCGATCTCCTTGTATAGTGGTTTGGGAAAAAGCATCATCAATGTTTTTAATATCTTCTACAGATAATTTAATTGAGGCTCCACCAATATTTTCTGTTAATCGGTGTGATTTGGTGGTGCCCGGAATTGGTGCAATCCAAGGTTTTTGCGCCAATAACCAACCTAATGCAATTTGTGCAGGAGTTGCTTGTTTTTGAGAAGCAATGGCAGATAGCAAATCAACTAATTTTTGATTGGCTTTTCTGTTTTCTTCACTAAAACGAGGTAAAGAATTTCTAAAATCCGTCGCTTCAAAACTGGTGCTTTCAGTAATTGCACCTGTTAAAAATCCTCTTCCTAAAGGGCTAAACGGTACAAAACCAATTCCTAATTCTTCAATTGTTGGCAAAATTGCTACTTCAGGTTCTCTCCACCAAATCGAATATTCACTTTGCAAAGCAGATATTGGCTGAACGGCATGTGCTTTTCGAATAGAGGTTACTCCCGCTTCAGACATTCCAAAGTATTTTACTTTTCCTTCCTGAATCAAATCTTTCACTGTTCCTGCAACATCTTCAATTGGCACATTTTGATCTACTCTATGCTGGTAGAATAAATCAATAACATCCGTTTTCATACGTCTTAAAGATTCTTCGGCCACAGCCCTGATATTTTCAGGTCGGCTGTCTTGTCCGTTAAACGCCTGTCCGTCTTTAAAACCAAATTTAGTAGCAATAATTACTTCTTTTCTAAATGGGCTTAAAGCTTCTCCTACCAATTCTTCGTTGGCAATACCATACGCTTCGGCAGTATCAAAAAAGGTAATTCCCTGTTCGTAGGCTTCTCTAATTATTTTTATAGCATGTTGTTTTTCTATTTGGGCACCATAAGCAAAACTTAATCCCATACAACCCAATCCCAATGCAGAAACTTCTAAGCCCTGAGTTCCTAATATTCTCTTTTCCATAATTTTATTTTTAAAAATAGTGATCTGATATGTTTAGTATCATTTTTAATACTACAAATTTCCGCCAATAATCTCACTTGCCTATAATACATATTACTGCTATTCTAACCATTTTTACTGATTTGCATAATCACGCTAAGTTATTAAAAATCTGAGTAGTATATTTGTGTATATAATTTCATAGACGCATCATGGATCCTATTATAAAACTCGAAAAAGTTACACAGTACAATCAATTAAAAGATGTTGAAACCCAGCATCCTTTAATAAGTATTTTTGATAATTCTAATAGCAAAGCACTCCCCAATCATACCAGAATACACTTTGGTTTTTATGCTATATTTTTAAAAGCCGGAAATTGCGGTGAGTTAAAATACGGGCGTAACAATTACGATTATGATGATGGTACAATGGTTTTTATAGGTCCCGGACAAATACTCGAGGTTAATAATACTGAGAATTATAAATCTACTGGCCTAACATTACTTTTTCATCCTGATCTGATTAGAGGAACTTCACTGGCAAAAAATATAAATCAGTATTCGTTCTTTTCTTATGACTCACATGAAGCACTTCATTTATCTTTGAAAGAACAGCAAATAATAAAAGATTTATTTAGTAAATTAGATTACGAATTAATTCACTCTATTGATAAGCACAGTAAAGGCATCATCAGTAATACTATAGAATTGTTACTTAATTATTGTGTTCGATTTTATGACAGGCAATTCATTACCAGAGAAAATATCAATACTGATGTTTTATCGAAGTTTGAAAATTTGTTGAATGAGTATTTTTTATCTGAAATTGCAAAAGATTCGGGCTTACCTTCGGTTGGCTATTTTGCCGATCGTTTGCACCTTTCTGCGAATTATTTTGGTGATTTAATTAAAAAAGAAACAGGCAAATCAGCTCAGGAACACATTCAGTTAAAATTAATTACCTTAGCCAAAGAACGAATTTTTGATACTGACAAATCCGTTAGTCAAATCGCATTTGAACTTGGTTTTAAATATCCACAGCATTTTAATCGAATGTTTAAAAAGAATACGGGTTACACCCCAATTGAATACAGAAGTTTAAATTAAAATCTATAAACAAAAGAATGCTTGAGAATTTCCCTTTTTATTTAGGTCTTTTAATTGTTATTTTATTACTGATTATGTTGGCTAATAAAATAAAAGTAGCTTATCCCATATTATTAGTATTGGCAGGATTGGCTATCAGTTTTATTCCAAAAGTGCCTTTAATACAAATCGAACCCGATCTTATCTTCTTTATATTTCTGCCGCCATTATTATACGAAGCGGCGTGGACAGTTTCATGGAAAGAAATGTGGCGATGGCGACGCATTATTACAAGTTTTGCCTTTGTAGTCGTTTTTGTCTCGGCCCTCTCTGTAGCATTAGTGGCCAATTATATTATTCCCGGATTTTCATTAGCATTAGGCTTTGTTATGGGCGGAATTGTATCTCCTCCGGATGCGGTAAGTGCCGGTGCTATTTTGAAATTTGTAAAGGTGCCTAAAACTATTTCATCCATTTTAGAAGGCGAAAGTTTACTTAATGATGCTTCCTCCTTAATAATTTTCAGATTTGCGATGATTGCCGTGGCAACTGAGCAATTTATATTTTATAAAGCAGCGGTAAGTTTTAGCTGGATGATTTTTGGCGGAGTTGGAATTGGTTTATTAATTGGATGGCTTTTTATGAAAGCACATAAATATTTGCCTACAGATGCCAATGCAGATATCGTTTTATCATTAGCTACACCCTATATTATTTACCTCGCTGCCGAAGAAGTTCACAGTTCAGGTGTATTGGCCGTAGTGTGTGGCGGATTGCTTTTGTCTAATAACCGACACCGATTTTTGAGCAGCAGATCTCGTTTGCAGGGTATCAATGTTTGGCAGAGTCTCACTTTTATCCTGAATGGTTTTGTATTTATGCTGATTGGTTTAGATCTTCCGCAAATTACAAACGGACTTAAAGTCGAGGCTGTTAGCATTTCGTCAGCAATTGGTTATGGCGTTCTGATAACATTTGTTTTAATTATCAGTAGAATTATATCCTCTTATGGTGCTGTTGTCGTGACGCTCATTGCCCGAAATTTTATTACAGTTGCCGATAGCAGAAATCCCGGTTACAAAACCCCCTTTATATTGGGCTGGACCGGAATGAGAGGTGTAGTTTCATTAGCTGCTGCCCTGTCTATACCTGTTTATTTGAATAATGGCAACGGTTTTCCGCAGCGAAATCTTATTTTATTTATCACTTTTATCGTTATTCTTTTAACGTTGGTCATTCAGGGACTCACCTTGCCTTATTTCATTAAAAAAATTAATCTTACAGATGTTTATGATCCGCTGCCAAAAGAAGAAGCTCATAATAACCTGCGCCACGAATTAGCCGAATTTGCTTTAAATTATCTTAAGACCAATTACAGCGACCAAATCGAAAATAATACTTCTTTACAGCATCTTATTCATAAATGGGAACAATACAGTAATGGCATTGATGATGAAGCAATAGGCAAAGAACTGAAAGTAATTTATCTTGATTTATTAAACGAGCAAAGACAATGGCTAATTGCTAAAAACAAAGAAGATCAAACGCTGGATGAAACCATCATTAGGCGACAAATGCATTATTTAGATATTGAAGAGGAAAAATTGCGTTATCTCTAAAAGATAGTTTGTAAAGCATTACTTCTAAACCCGACCCTTGATATCCGGAATTTTCTCTGTTAGATTTTTCCAGTATCGTTTTGGCATGTGTTGGAGATGAAGTTTTGTATTTTTTCGGGATTCAATATTGACACTTTTGAAATAATTGCGCCATAAATCCTGAAAAAGTTCTTCGCCTTCATCGCCTATTTCTGCTAAAAACTTAGAGGAATTAGATTCAGTATTAAACTGTATTGCTACATTCGAAACATTTTTCAGATCATAATAAATACCATATTTACGTTTGGCATCATAAATTAACCAGCGCTGATCAGCATAACGGCTTCTAAAATGATTTTCTATAAGGGGCAAAACATTGCAATCCGGTTCGACGATCGCATAGTACAATTGGTCTTCTGTTAATTGAAACCTGACGAATGCCTCCATTCGATGTGATTCTTTTCCGGTAAGCCTAATGGCTTTTCGCAGTTCTAAAACATCATTATTACTAAAATCGTCTTCTACATTTATTGTACTTGACAATACATATTGCACATACCGAAACATGATTTCTTCGATCTTATTGGTTTCGGATAAAAAGGCATGATATAAACCCTGAAATCCATTTTTCGAAAAACGTTTTTGTAATCCGCTTAAAACCCGCTTTACTTTTATCTCATCTGTAATCACTGTATGATTGGTAGAAAAAAGCAAATCGGCAGAGGCTTCGTTTTTGGCAAAAACAATATCCTGCAATTTATATTCATAAATTTCGAATACGGCTGTAACCCAGCCTTCATAAGTACCATCGTAAATTATCTGTGTCATTCTAATTTTATTCCGTAATTGTGATTACTTCGTCCATTCGTTTGCTCAATATTAAACACATAGAAACATAGATTTTATATGCAAAAAAGGATACAAAAAAGAAATACATTTCTTTCACATAGTCCCCGAAGCTTCGGGATGCATTTTAATTAAGTGAAACGCCTTTTTAATAAACAAAGGCTATGTTTCTATGTGTTAAAAATTACTACCATTGCATTTAATTAACTAAAATAAAGCAAGCTGATTCGAAAAGTCACTCTTGTATTTACTCTTTTGAGTATTGAGAATATGATCTTTGATTTGAATAGAAGTTAAATCCTTTTGTAATTGAAAAGGTGTTGCAAATGCCAGAAAATATTTAGCGCGCGTATAGGCGATTCCTAATTTTTGCAAATCCTGAGGCACTAATTTTTTAAATTTTCTTGCAGCTACAATTTTTTTGGCACTCAAAAAACCGATACCCGGAATACGCTTAATTAGTTCGAGATCGGCAGTATTAACATCGACTGGAAACTGATTCATATTACGCAATGCCCAACCTAATTTTGGGTCGATATCCAGATCCAGATTAGGCTGATCAAAACCCACGATTTCATTTACATTAAATCCGTACAAGCGAATTAACCAATCGGCCTGATACAAACGATTTTCGCGAATCATCGGAACCGGAGTTCCTATCGCAGGAAGTCTGGTATCATAACTTATGGGTACATATCCGGAATAATACACGCGTCGCATGTTCATTTGATCATAAAAATAATTGGCCATTCCCAGAATTTCCATATCATTTTCCTGTGTTGCACCAATTACCATTTGTGTACTCTGCCCTGCCGGAGCAAATAGCGGAGCTTTATAATTGATTTTTTTCTCTTCTTTATGACCAACAATTTCATTTTTCAGATATTCCATTGGTTTAATCACATCGATATGATTTTTTTCCGGTGCCAGTAATTTAAGGCTTTTCTCTGTTGGCATTTCGACATTTACACTCAAACGATCGGCGTACATTCCGGCTTGTTGCAGTAATTCATCGCTGGCTCCCGGAATGGCTTTAAGATGTATATAACCATTAAAATTTTCTTCTAATCGTAATTTCTTGGCAATCCTCACCAAACGTTCCATCGTATAATCTGGATTATCAAAGATGCCAGAACTCAAAAACAAACCTTCAATATAATTTCTTCTGTAAAAACCAATCGTAAGATCAACGACTTCCTGCACCGTAAAAGCGGCGCGTTTTACATCATTACTTTTTCGGCTTACGCAATACGCGCAATCAAAAATGCAATGGTTGGTCAGTAAAATTTTCAGCAACGAAACACAACGGCCATCTTCGGTATACGAATGACAAATACCATATCCTTTTGCATTTCCTAGTCCATTATCCTTATTTTTTCGATTGCTTTGACTTGACGAACATGAAACATCATATTTCGCCGCATCAGCCAAAATCGACAACTTCTCCATCACTCTTTCATGTACCATTTTGAGCCTTTTTTTGTGGTTAAAAAAACTAAATTTGTTTCGCCTCAAAACTACTCTTTTATGATGCAAAAAATCTGAAATTGGTTGTTCTAAATTGTATCAAAATGCAACACTACAGCTTCAACTATTTGATTATGTGATTACAATCCAATTTTTCCTTCGGCCCAATAAGCCTGGGTATAGATTTTTTTATTGAGGACACCTTTTTCTTTTAATACTTTTCTAAACGCCTGAATAGACTTTGCATTTCCCATTAAATAAAATTGTCCATGTTGCCATAAATCCCAAATTTTAGCATCTAATTTATTCAGTGTTTCTATTGCAAATTCGGCTTTGTTGGGAGTCTTTGGAACAATATCAACTGAGAATCCTAGTTTATCAGGAACTTCCATATCATCAGGATCCAGTTCTAAAATACCGAGGTAATTATTTTCATTAGCATTTATTTCATCCTTTAAACTTTTAAAAACACTAATACAGGTTTCATCTCCATAAAAAAACTGGTATTTTTCTTCTTTTTTAAAAAACTCAAAACCTCGTGGCATTCCCACCGTTATTTGATCATCAGGTTTTAGGTTTTCGACGAAATAACTTCCAGGACCATTTTTATGAATATGAAAAATAACTTCAAATGTTCCTTTTTCGCTATTCCATTTACTGGGCGTATAATTTCGATAATTGGTATCATCAATCCTGATAATTATGGCTTGGCCAATTTTAAAATTGATGTGCGGAAAATGACCTTTGAACCTAATTCTCTTTATATTTTGGCTCAGCATTTTAGTATCGGTAACTTTTACTTTGCAAATTTTACTGCTAAAGGCAAGTTCCATAAAATCTCCAATAATTTTAGGCATCGAATTCATAATGGTATGTTTTAATTTCAATGCAAAATTGAAACTAAAACACAAAAAACAGGTTGCAGAGGAAATAGGGATGATTGGACTATTCGCGGAATTTCAATCGAAAGGCTAATGGGGTTTCGCCAGTTATTTTTTTGAATAATCTTGAAAAATAAGTATGGTCTTCGAATCCTAACATAAAGGCAATTTCTTTGACATCATTTTCGGTATAATACAGCAATCGCTGTGCTTCTATAATCATGCTATTTTGTAACCAATAAGTGACTGATTTACCTGTCGAAGCATTCACACAATAATTCAAATGGGAAGTAGTAATATTTAATTTTTGAGCAAAAAACGATGGACTTTCTAAAAAAGTAACTTCAGAAATTAATTGTTTAAAATTAGAATAAATCAGCATCGATTGATTTTTAATTTCTGATGCTACAGTATTGGATGCTGAATAAATATTGACAAAACGGTAAACTAAAGCATTAAAAAGACCATTGACAATAGCCGTTTTATTGAGAATAGTATCTTCAAAAGAACGGTGCAATAGCGCAACAGTTTGTAAAAGATCGTGCTTGTGGAGTTTATCAATTTTATTTACCTGATCAACAATTTTCAGATTCTGAAAAACAGCTGCACAATGATTCGGAATTAAAAATGGAGCTACACTTATATAATATCCAACTGCATCCGGTGAAACAAATTTTGGCGCATGAATCTGGAAAGGTTTTATAACTACAATACTTTGTGCACTAATTTTCAAGTCTATCATATCACATTTCATGATGACTTTGCCTTTGATAAGCACAAAAAAAATATAAAAATCATCGCGATGTGTTCCTAATTTATTTATGGTTTCTGCATCTCGTCCCAATACAGACGATTCGGCAATATAAATACCGCCAACTGCTTCTGAACTCTGATTGTAAACAGGAATTTTCAAATTGTGATTTTTGGATTTATGAATAACACGTAAATTTTAAACGATGAGGTCTGTACAAACTTAGAAAATTAATCCTAAAATCAGTATAGATAGCAAACAATCTGTTTTTTAAAAGCAAAATCCCTTTCATCATAAATGATTAAAGGGATTTTATATTTTTATTTTAAAAGAATAATGAAGCTTAGAAAGTCACAAATTTTACTCCAAGGCTAAACCATCTTGAAGGAAGAGGCACCGCTCCTACTTCATAATAAGTCGCATTAAAGATGTTTTGCGCATCTACATAAACAGTCACTTTTTTGATCGATTGACTTACTCTAAAATCATTTACCCAATACGATGGTCCAGTTACTCTTTGGCTAAAACGGGTTGCAAATAAAGCGGTAAAATTTTTATGCTGAAAATCTATTGTATTGGTTACCTGATGTTCCAGAGATGAAACCAAATACTTGGCATAAACAGTCGAAATTACATCCTGAAATTTAAAATCCAGATAAGAATATGCCAGATTGATATTCAACTTAGAATCGTTAGAAAAACTGACTCTGTAATTGGTACGCAAATTGAAACCACTGGTATTCAGGTTTCCGTAGTTGTTACTTTGCCACGGTTCTGTTGTTACATTTCTTGTCCAGTCGATAAAATTGCTGATTTTTCTAAAGAAATAATTGGCATTAAAACTAAAATCCCTTTTGATGTATTTGAATCCTATTTCACTCTGAAAAGCATTTTCGGTATCCAGATTCGGATTTCCAATATTTCCCGGACGCTGGTTAAGATATAAATCAGTAAACGAAGGAATACGCTGACTTGTGCCAATATTTCCAATGATCTTAAAAGCATCTGTAATCGCATAACTTGCATCTAATCCCGGGTAAGCCTGCCATTTATAATCTGAATTATAATTGACATAAGTTCCAAAATTTACATCAAGCTTTTCGATAAAAGTCGTTCTGTACTGCAGATAAATTCCGTAATTATCACGATTATGATCCCCAATATTAGACGAGTGAATATCTTCGCTTCTTACTTCGGCTCCAAAGCCTAATTCTCCTGTTTCCATTTTATAAGTCGTATTCACTTCTGCAGCAACTGAGTTGGTATAATGCTGGCTTCTTCCTGCGTTGAGGTTCGAAATTCCGTAATAGCGATAATCATCATAATTGTATCTGTAACTTACCCGAGGCATCAAAGTCCATTTTTCAGATAACTGATGTTTCGATTGTACCGATGCAAAAGTTGTTTGTACCACTTCGCTTGAGTTTTTATCTCCTGGCGCTGCATAAAATCCGTTTGCTCCAAAGCCATTATTGATGTAACCAAATGAAGTTAAAATTTCGTTGGTATCATTTAACTGGTAATTACCCTGATAAAAGATTTTATTATTTTCGAAAGCTGTATTGTAGCGATATCCATTGCTTTTATCATGCGAAGCAAAAAGCGAATGTTGCTGTTTTTCCTTGCTTAAGACACCACCAACCTGAATTCCGGTACCATAAAAAGTATCACCCGTATTTTGTGTATCCTTTTCGAAATTCGAACCTGCATAACTATTGACTAAAAATCCGGACTGCGTTGGTTTTTTGGTAATAATATTGATTGCTCCTGTTAAACTATTTACACCATAGGTAAGCGCTGCCGGTCCGCGGATGATTTCGATTCTTTCAATTACCTCAACCGGAATAGGGAGATTAAGCATATTGTGAGCGGTTTGAGAATCTATAACTTTGGCTCCGTTTAAAAGAACCACCGTTTGTTCGAAACTTCCTCCGTCGACACTTACATCAGCCTGACTTCCAAAAGGGCCTCTTTGTCTAAGGTCAACTCCGTTGGCATATTGCAGAATTTCCTGAACAGATCTTCCTGGTAATTTTGCAATTGTAGCCTGATCAATTACGTAAACGTTTCTGTTTTTCTTGGATATAGGCGTACTAAACCTATTTTCATGAATAATTACTTCATCAATATTAATGGTATCTTTTTGCACCTGAGCTTGTAAACTAACACTTAATAGAGTCAGTGCAGCAAAATAAAGTTTTGTCATTTGTTTTAATTTTTTGCAAAAGTAGTACCTTGCCGTACTACTAATGTATACCAGTTTTACAAAAATGGATAGTCCGGTTCAAATTCCTTTTAAAAGTTTCATTCAGCTCAAGCCTGAAGAAACTACCGCTTTGTATTTGCAAATCGTTTTTGAGTTTATAAAAGCAATACAAATTGGGTTGCTTCCTGAAGGCACAAAACTTCCGGGAACCCGCATATTATGTAAAGTATTAGAAGTAAACAGAAATACCCTGATCAAAGCTTTTCAGGATCTCGAATTGCAAGGCTGGATCGAAATTTTGCCCAACAAGGGCACGTTTATATTATCTGAAAAACAACAAAAAAACAAAGCCGATTTTACTGACGAAAGTAAAAATGTCTCAAAAGCAAACGAAGGTTTTACTTTTAAACATTCTACAATTCTTGAAAACCCAAAAGAAACCAGCGATTTGCCGTATCAGTTTAATGATGGTTTGCCTGATTTGCGATTGGTACAAAGCGATGTTCTGGCAAGATTGTATGTTTCTAAATTAAAAAAACAAAAAACCACCAAAACCTGGGAACAAATTCAGGCGCAGTCTCATCTGAATTTTAAAACCCAGTTTTCTAATTTTTTAAATTTAACGAGAGGAATTCGTATTTCGACCTCTAATTTACTTACCACAAGCAGTCATGAAATTAGTTTGTATCTCGTCACTAAACTACTTATTTCTCCAGGCGATAAAGTGGTAGTGGCTTCTCCGGGATATTATATTTCTAATATGACATTGTCTGATAGTGGTGCACAAATTATTACAATACCCGTTGATAAAGACGGCATCGATACGCAACAGTTAAAACAAATTTGCGAGGAACATCAAATCAGGATTTTGTATTTAACTTCAAATTATCATTATCCAACAACAACTTCACTAAGTGCAAAAAGAAGAATGGAAGTTCTGGAATTGGCCAATCGCTACGGATTTGTGATTATTGAAGATGATTACGATTTTGATTTTCATTATGACAATAATCCCGTTCTGCCTCTCGCCGCCTTAGATTCAAACGAAAGAGTAGTTTACATCGGATCGTTTGGAAGGTCTTTACCGGCAGGATTTGGTTACGGATTTATCGCTGCACCATCTGCTTTTATAAAAGAACTCGAAAAACATCAAAACATTCTCGAATCTGGAATTGATGTTATCAAGGAACAGGTTTTAACTGATTGGATCAAGGAAGGCGAAGTGCATCGTCTTTCGAAAAAAAACAAAAAAATCTACAAAGAACGCAGGGATAATTTTGTTTTATTATTGAAAGAAAAACTGGAAGGAAAAATCAAATTTCAGGTTCCGTTAAGAGGTTTGGCGATTTGGGTAGAATGGCTGGATCACTTTAATTTGATACAATTGCAGAAACAATGTGCCGCAAATGGATTATTTTTGCCCAAAACAGTTTTATATCAAACCAAAAATCTTACGGCAACGCGTTTAGGTTTTGGACATTTTGATCAAACGGAAATGGAAAATGCCGTAACTATTTTACGACAGTCTCTTGATGCTATTTTATAAATCTAAGTGTTAGATATTTTTCACGCAGATTTAGCAGATCTGGCAGATTTTTTATAATCCCTTAATCTGTGGCTTGATTTAAAACATTTTAAAATAAAAACATAACATGGAAATAGACCAAATTCTTGACCTGATCTATCCTCTTCCGGAACTTTCAAAACTAAAACTTCAAAATTGTGTAAAAGAAGTGCGTTTCTCTAAAGGTCATATTTTATTGCGTGCTGATAAAATTGAAACCACTATTTATTTTATTCGAAAGGGAATTGCAAGAGCTTATGCCAATCGCGATGACAACGAGGTTACTTTTTGGTTTGGCAAAGAAGGAGACACGGTTTTATCAATGAAAAGTTATGTCGCCAACCAGAAAGGATATGAAGATATTGAACTTCTGGAAGACTGTGATTTATATGAATTAAAATCTGAGAAACTACAGAAACTCTTTGAAGAAGACATCCACATTGCCAATTGGGGACGAAAATTTGCCGAAAAAGAACTTGTAAAAACCGAAGAACGCCTGATCTCGCGCCAGTTTCGTACTGCTACAGAACGCTATAAAGAATTACTTACTGATTATCCGCACTTAATTCAGCGTGTACAATTGGGACATATTGCCTCTTACTTAGGAATTTCTCAAGTGAGTTTGAGTAGAATTCGCGCCGAAATAAAATAGTTTCATTTTTTAACAAATGTAAAATTCCCTGCCAATTCCTTTTCTAACCTTTGCAAAAAAAAAGATATGAACTGGATTATTTTAGTTATTGCCGGCTTATTTGAAGTGGGTTTTACATTGTGTTTAGGAAAAGCAAAAGAAACTACCGGAAACGAAATGTACATGTGGTATACCGGATTTTTAATATCGCTTATTGTGAGTATGGGACTTTTAATGAAAGCAACACAAACTTTACCTATTGGTACCGCATATGCCGTTTGGACAGGTATTGGAGCTGTTGGAACTGTTTTAATTGGTATTCTACTATTTAAAGATCCTGCTAATTTCTGGCGACTCTTTTTTATTACAACGCTTATTGGTTCAATTATAGGTTTAAAAGCGGTATCTCACTAAAATATATCATTAGGCATATAAGACAAGCGGATTGGTACAAACTAATCCGCATTTTTTTATCTATAATTTTACATTTTCTCTTTAAAATCAGGTATTTCTACGTAGTGTTATAAATGTTAAAAAAACGAATTTTGTTTACCGAATGTGAGAAACCGTAAATAATTCTCAACAAACGATTATAAATTAGCAAAACATTTACTTAAAAATTAAAAAAGATACTCATTATACATTTCAAACCTGAAAAAGAAAACTATGAAAAATCTTTGGTGTTGGCGTTGCAAAATGGAAGTTCCTATGCTTAATGAAGAGGAATATAAAGTAGCCTCTAAACTATATCGAGATGGTTTTCAAACAGGGAAATGTAGTATGACCAGAAAAAAACGATTTAAAGACCTGCTTGACTATTATAAAAATTTAACAGGATTTGAAGAGACCAATCCTAACGCGATCATGCACCATCGTATCGACTTATACGGTTCTGAATGTGAAAATTGTTCTAAACCTTATAGAACTCCCAAAGCTTCTTTATGTGCTGCTTGCGGCAATAAAAGAGTATCTACCATTATCAATTATGCCGCAACTTTACAAGAGGCCGCACCAAAATGGTGGCAGAAATTCTGGATACTGAATAGGGCTGAGTAGCATTTTTATTACTTTTATAAAAATCATAAAACATGAAGATCAACTATAAAATTCAATTTTTTCTATTAATTATTTGTCTTTTCTTTATTGGTCTAGGAATCTTCTCCATATCAAATACAAGACTAAAAACCGGAACAGAACTTTTTTGGCAAATCTCTGCTTTTGTGCCATTTGTAACATCAGCAATTATTTTTGGCATTAATATTTATTCTCAGCGATTTAAAAATTAGATTGCTTACCTCTTCTTGTAAAAGATTCTATCACATTACTTTATATCTAATTTTAGATTGTGTTTATAGCAAAAGGAGATTATTTATTCAATGTCAAAAATGCGTTAAAAAACTTTTGTGATAGCAGTTTTTCGACAATAAAAAATACTTTTGTGAGATAGGAAAAACAAAGACTTATCAGCAACCCGAAACACAATAGTATGGATTACGAAAAATTCATCTTCTGCCTCGAAGGTGTCCCAGACGTAGACGACGACAGAGAGACCCTGGTAGTAAAGAACCTGGAAGAAATTGCTATTGATCAGGGTATTGCCAGTATTTATAAAACCTGCGATACAATTGAAGGTCTTGAAGAAAGTTTGAATGTGTTGCTTTACGAAGATCATAATTTTAAAGATTATGAAATCATCTATTTGGTAATGCCAGGTGAAGCAAATACTATTTGCCTGCACGATTACTATTACAGTCTCGAAGAAATAGCCGAACTTTTTGAAGGAAAAATGAAAGGTAAAATCATTCATTTTGCCAATTTAAAGGTTTTGGATTTAAATGATGAAGAGGCACAATATTTTCTCGACATCACGGGTGCGCGCGCTATTTCAGGTTACGGATCTACTTATAATAAAATTGCCAGTTCCAGCACAATCGACAAAGCCTTTTTTAGTTTGTATCAGGATAATGATGATATTACTGAAGTGGTAGAAGAATTGTATCAAAAACATTATGCTTTGTGCAAATTGCTCGATTTTAGATTGTATTATTGAATATGAAGGCAAAAACAATTGAGAAAATAAAAACCTACAGCCCAACAGGATTTCGCGAGAAGTTTCTGGGAGAAGACAATCCTATTCATTTGCTTTTCAAATCAAATTCGGATCATTTTTTCTGTCTTGAAATTGAGGACATGATGCAAATGCAGCATCCTGTTCCACCTTCTAAACATTCTTGTCATACCTTAATTTTTATTTCCTCAGGTCTGCATGTTATGAAATTGGGGTATCAGGAATATACTTCTACCGATAATGAAATCATCGTGATACCGGCTGGTCAGATTTTCTCTCTTGAAAATATTAATAATATACACAAAGGCTTTATATGCCAATTTCATCCTGATATTTTAATTGGAAAATACGGCAGCCGTGAAATGATCAATGAATTTGATTTCATGAAAATTTCCGGTAATCCCAAAATCACGCTGGATGTTAATGATGTTCCTGATATTACAGCCATTCTTAAGCGACTTCACAAAGAATATTCAGAAACTTCAAGCGCAAATCTCAATATTGTGCAATCGTATTTGATTACATTATTTTATGAAATGAATAAAAATTCGGTTAAAAGTGCTAAAAGTATTTCGGCAGCTGAAGTGATTACCAATAAGTTTAAAGAGCTCATTTATACCAATATCAAAACACATCATCAGGTCAACTATTATGCTTCTTTACTCAATGTTACTCCAAATCATTTGAATAAATCCGTCAAGGCCATCACAAACAAAACCGTAGCCACATGGATTGATGAAACCATTTTGTTAGAAGCGAAATATTTACTCTTTCAAACCTCTCTTTCTGTAAGCGAAATAGCAATGCAGGTTGGACATGAGGATCATTCTTACTTTAGTCGGTTTTTTAAAAAATTTGAAGGAATCACTCCTATCCAGTATCGAAAATTGATTGATAAATCCTAATTATTGCTTGCAGAATCCTATCAAAACGAAAAGCATTTATTGAAATTTGCCAAGTAAAAAAAAAGCAAACTATGATTTATGTTTTTAAGACTTCCGTTGATACAAATTCGAAATTAGAATTCGCAAATGCATTGCTTCAAGAATTACTACCAAATGCTTTTTGGAATTTTGATCTTGAAGATTGTGATAACATTTTAAGAATTGACAGTGAAGAAGAAATAAACGAAATAGTTCTAAAAAATCAAGTTTTCGATTGCATCGAATTAGAATAAACTGCCTTTTTAAAACTCTTTCAAACCTCAACTTACTATTATGGAGACTGCATTACATCAGAACAAAACCTTTGACACTATTGATTACTCAGATCAAAAACTATCTGATAATGAATTTGTAAACTGCGAATTTATCAATTGCCACTTCTCTAAAAGCGATTTCAGTTCTATCGATTTTTTAGATTGTACTTTTAAGAATTGCAATCTTTCGCTTTCTGTTCTTAAAAATACAGGATTAAAAAACATCAAATTTATCGGTTGTAAATTAATGGGACTTGACTTTAGTGCCAGTAATAGCTTTTTGTTTTCGATGTCTTTTCAGGATTGCCTTCTTGATTATTCGACTTTTATTTACAAAAAACTAAAGAAAACATACTTTATAGATTGCTCGATAAAAGATGTCGATTTCTCAAATACTGATTTGTCTTTAGCTGTATTTAAAAATTGTGATCTTGCCAATGCTACTTTCCAGGATTGTATTTTAGAAAAAACTGATTTTAGAAGTTCACGAAATTATGCATTTGATCCCTCTGAAAACAAAATAAAAAGTACCAAAGTATCTCATGCCGCACTTGCAGGATTATTAGAAAAATTTGATTTGGATATTGAATAATTAAAAAGTTTGCAGTCGCAGTTTTTAGTCTCAGATTTCCGTTCTGTATTTAAAAACCTTTGACCTACTTAATTTGAAAACAAAAAAGGGATATAGCCTAAAGCTACATCCCTTTTTTTCTAACTAACACTTAAAAATGAACTATTTTATCCAACGAGGGTCACCCACTCCGTTGTCTTTTAATGTTTGATTACTTATTGTGAAATCACCCGCTGCAGCATCTGCAAATTGTGGGTTTACAGTTGTAAATGTTGTCGATTTATCAACTGTTATTGAATTAGCACCAACTGTATATAATAAACTAGCATTAAAATAATTGTTACCTGCAAAAGTTGGCGGAGCAGTAGGTGTTCCTGAACCATTCTGGTTCGAATAAATTGCTGTTGTTGAAGCAATTATCGTATTTCTCACAGTAGAAGTATTAGCTCCAAATCGAAGATATAAAATTCTTTTCGACGCTACATTACTTGAAACATTGTATAAAGTACATTTATCAATTAATACATTTGTTGTTAAACCCGTACCTGTTAAGCCGGCATTATCTACACGAACAAATTCACGTCCGATCGAGCAAGAGTCAAATGTGCTATTTTTCAATACGATACTTGCTACATAAGTGTTTCTGAAATCTACAGTCTCAGCTTGCGCATTAGTACTTACATTTTCAACTATAGTATTATCTACCGTAAATGAATTTACTTTTGCCAAATTAACACTTCCATAAATTAAAGCTCGTAAATAATCATGAACATAACAACCACTAATTAATATGTCACCATAAATTGCACTAGCAGTATTAATTGTAATAAAACTAGTATCTCCAGCAGTACTTCCTTCCAAATTCAAATCAATTAATGAAACATTTCCTGTGCCGGCATTAAGAGTAAATCTTACATGCAATAATGGTTTATCACCCGCACGTAATCCTCTTATTGTAATTCCTTTGTTTAAAATAATTTCACCTTTAAACACCTGATAATCGCCAGGCATAAGCACTAATGTAGAACCTGCAGGAGCAGCAAGAATAGCAGCATTTAAGTCATCGGTAGGTTTTACTAAAATTCCGGTTCCAATATCTATTCCGGTTTTAAACGTCCTAACTCCTCTTGTTTTAGTTCCATTAAGTAAAGTTGCTGTATAATCTGTTTCACTTATAAGACCTGACACTAAAGCAACTCCTGCTATTTTTTCTTCTGCTGTTACAGCATGTACAATATTGCCTGGATTGATAGAAATTTGTGTTACAGTACTATTTGGAGTCCATCTTAATGTAACTTGCTTTGCCTCAACATCAGCATCAGCAACAGGTAATAAAATTTGCTCTGTCAATGTTGTAGCTGTTGTAACAGACCATTTAGAATCTGCTGCACCTGTTGCGCTTACTCCTTTTACTCTGATTGAATAAACGGTTTCTCCTTCTAACGGAATTGTTATAGGAAGTTCTGTAGGCAATACTTTTACTGTTTTGTAAATCGTTTTAAACTCAGTATCATCTGCACTAAATTCTACAACATAATAATCTACATCACTTTTTACTGTCCAGTTTAATTCTACTGAGGTTTGATTTCTAACAAAGGCTTTTAGTTCTATTGGAGAAAATGCTCTGCTCGCTCCAATATCTTCTAGAACTCCTTCATTATAGCTTTCGCAACTGGCAACTAGCAATAAAAACATAGCCAGCAATCCTTTTAATATATATTTTGCTTTCATAATTATAAACTATAATTTAATTATTATTAGTTACCTAAAACCCAGTCATTTTTCAATTGACCATTACTTCCGTCAATAAACGTTTGCCAAATTGGCCAAAATTGTCTTTTATCTGGATCAACTCCTAATTTGTACAAGCTGCTTATTTTATTATCTTCCAATTTATCCCAAGCTTTAGAAGTAAACCCTGTTGGAGCCTGAGTTTCTCCTCTATTTAATCCGTAAATATCCAATGTAATTCCATCATCCTTGTATTTATAATATAATGTTGAAGGAACATCCTGATAGGAACCTGTACGTGCTTTCAGATTGGTCATTTTCTCTTTGGCTTCATCTAATTTTGTTTTTAATAAATTCCAACGTATAAGCGCATATTTACGTTCCATTTCTCCAGTAAATTCATATTTATTTTCTTCAATAATAGCATTCATCATGGCTTCTTTACTTGTCAATGCGTCTACGTAAGCATCTACTTTTACAGCCTGACTCCCTGCAGCAAAAGCTCTGCGACGAATTTCTTTTAAATAAACTGCTGCAGATGCTGGCCCTTCTAATTCGTTAGCAGTTTCAGCAGCAATTAAAAGCACTTCTGCATATCGCATATAAATTTTATTTACACCATCATCATTTGGTGCAGTAACAAAACGGTTCATCCATTCAAAACGGTATTTACCAAAATACCAGGTTTGTAAGTCTCCAAGCTCTTGTTTTGCTTTTCCGTTTACTGCAGCTCCCCATTTATAGGGAACACAAGTAACATCTCTGCGGGTATCAGCCTGATCGTAGTCATAATAAACGAATGGTAATGGTCCGTTAGCACCACCTTTGTTTGTTCCCATACCTTGAAACTGATCTACAGCATCGTGTCTAACCGCAAGAGTATATAACATCCTTCCTCTTGTAGCTCCAAAAGGAATTTCCCATAGAGACTCGCCTCCAGCCGTTAAGGTTTCCTGATTGTATTTTTTCCATAATCCTTCAAAAGTTGGTTCTAAATGTGCTGAACCACTGTTAATTACAGAACGGCACTCCTCTAATGCCAATTTATACATATTAGCCACCGAAAGTTCAGGATCTTTGCTTCTTCTAACTCCGTCAGGATATTGCTGATAGCCGCTTGCCATCATAGCCAAACGAGCTCTTAAACCTTTAACAAAAGCTTTATTTACTCGTTCAGTACTTGAAGTTGCCGAAGATGCATTAGGCCATGCCACCAAATCAGAAGCCTCATCTAAATCAGCGATCAATTGCTTATAAATTTCGTCACGGCTTGTTTTAGGAATATAAATAGTTGCTGTAACAACAGGTTCAAAACGAGCAGGAACATCTCCCCAGTTTCTCACCAAATCAGCATAATAAATGGCGCGCAATGTTAGTGCTTCTCCCAATAACTGTCCTAATGCGCTATTAGACTTAGTATCTCCGTACGTACGCAAACCTCTAATACATAGATTGGCACGCTCAATTCCTTCATACATCATTGCCCAGGCATTTTTTGGAGAGTTCATCTCTGTATTGTCAGACTTAGCATTATACACCACCAAATCTGATTTGGCGTTATCACTGGAAGAGGCTAAAAGCCACTCCGTATCAGTATTCAATCCCTGATAAGCTAAAAGTCTTCCTCTGTAGGACTGCTCTTCTCCAAATGAGATTTTTATTCCATCAACAGCACCTTGTGCTAATTCAGCATTAGAAAAGATAATTTCGTCGCCTAATGTTGATTGTGCAGGCGTATCAAAGTATTCTTCTCCTAAATCCTGACAAGAAGCAAATAAACCCGAGATAATTAATCCTGCTATTATTACTTTATATTTCATTTTTGATAAATTTTAAATTAGAAATTAAGGTTTAAACCAAAAACCAATTGTCTGCTGCGCGGATATGCTGAATAATCAACTCCAGGTGTTAGTGGCGTTCTTCTTATTGTTGACACCTCAGGGTCCGGTCCAGAATAATTTGTAATTACAAAAACATTTGTTGCCGTAAAATAGAATCTTAATTTACTTACTCCCAACTTAGATGTAAACGATTCGGGCGTGGTGTAGCCTAAAGTTAGGGTATTCAGCCTTAAAAAAGATCCATCCTCTACCGCCCAGTCTGTAAACATAAAATTTTTCATATAAGGAGACCACATTGTCGTATTAGCATTTAGAGCCTGCAAAGCAGTAGGATCTGTTACTAATTGTCCTGACTGAGGATCTACATTTGTCCATCTTTTACCATCAGCCATTTCAGAACTTAAATTTTTATATTGTCCATTTCTGTTTGATGTTGAAAACTCTGCTTTGTTTGCATTATAAATATCATTTCCTATACTCCAGTTAAAAGCTGCAGAAAGATCAAAACCGTAAGCATTACCGTTAATTATAAATCCTCCTGTGCTTTTAGGATTAGAGTTACCAATAATTGTTTGATCTGATGCGGTAACTTTATTATCTGTAGAACCATCAGTATTTTTTAATTTCATCATACCTGGCTGTACAATAGTACCAATAACACTTGTAGCATCGGCCACACCAGCTTTTAAGGTGTATTTTCCTCCAACATAATCAAAATCTGAAACTTCATATCTGCCATCACTTTGATAACCAAACATTAACCCTATTGGCGACCCCACATTTACAGCATAATCGTTACCAATATCTGTTGATGCCCAATTGGTATTCATTCCGAAATTATCCATTACGCCAAGAGAGTTAATTTTATTTTTGTTAATACCAATATTAACAGAAAAATTTAAACCATAATTTTTCCTTTCAATTGCTACAAAATTCACAGTAGCCTCAAAACCTGTATTTTGTGTCTCTCCCATATTTCGAAACTGAGTCTTATAACCTGTACCTCCTACTGGAAATTCAATTAACAAATCTTGCGTAACATTTTTATATACATCAAAAGTTCCATTCAAACGATTTTTGAAAAATCCAAAATCAAGACCCAAATCCTGTGTCACAGTAGTTTCCCATTTTAAATTTGGATTTGCCAAAACACTCGATGGTGACCAATAATTATCAAAACCATTCATGCTGGTATTAGTACTTGATTGATAGCTCTGAACTGTTTGTCCTACCGGAATATTATTGTTACCTGCTTGACCATAACTTAGTCTAAACTTAAGAAGATTTAACCAGGATGTATTTTTCAAAAAACTTTCTTCAGAAATTTTCCATGCTGCCGAAGCTGCTGGAAAATATCCCCAACGATTGTTCCCTAAAAATCTGCTTGAACCATCTGCACGGAAAGATGCTGACAATAAATAACGATCTTTATAATCATAATTTAAACGACCAAAAAATGACAGTAATTTATCATCAGGGCTATAAAAATTATCCACGGAAAGTGGAGTTCCCTGAGTTGTTAATTTCCTTGCCTGATCCAAATCAAAGAAACTAGGATATTTCAGAACTGTTGTTGTCACATTATTTGAAGTAGTCGTAATCATTTCTTCTCCTAAAAGGGCTGTCAAGTGATGCTTATCTCTTAAGATATTTTTAAAATCATAATTTAATGTATTGGCATTTCTAAAGCGTACATCTTTACGATCACTCATTACCATACCAGGCATTCCTGCTCCAAATTTAGCAGTGCTCGAAAAATATGTAGATGATCCGTAGAAACGATAATCTGTATAATTATTATTATCCAATCCAAACTCACTTTGAAATTTTAGATTTTGAGCCAATTTCCAGCCAAAGCTTCCTAATAAATTATAATTTTTTCGAGATTGCTGACGATCATTATCACTTACAACTAAAAATGGATTTACTAAATAACTGTTAACAGTCTGGTCTTCATTATCAGTTGTTAATCCCGGCATTGGAACCGGAGCATAGCCAACACTGTGTCGTAAACGGCTGTCAAGCGATGAAGATTGTTTTTGATCATTGTTACCGCCTCCATTTATTTCTGTATCAGAGTAACGTACTGTAAAAGCAAGATCAATTTTCTCGCTTGCTTTATTTTTTAATGCCAATGATAAATTATTTCTTTTAAAATTAGAACCAATCATGATTGCTTTCTCATCATAATAGGAATAATTAAAATTATAATTAAGTTTGTCATTTCCTCCGCGAATTCCTAAATCACGGCTATTTACTTCACCACGACGACCGTAAATTTGTTTTTGCCAGTCAGTTCCTTTCACACCGTTATACAAATCGTGATCAGCCCAGTTACCAAAAAATTTGGTATAAGAAGTTGGATTACTTACAATAGTTTTATCTGTCTGGCTAAGCATAGCATATTCGTATTGCCATTTTACAAAATCACCAACAGGAAGGACATCAATATCGTTAGCCATTGTTTTCATACCATAAAACATATTAAAGCTAACTGCCATTTTTCCGTCTTTACCTGTTTTAGTGGTAATAATAATAACACCGTTTGCTCCTCTTGAACCATAAATTGCTGTAGAAGAAGCATCTTTTAATACGGTCATTGATTCAATATTAGAAGATGCAATGTCATTCATACTGTTTACAGGAAAACCATCTACTATAATTAAAGGCGAAGCATCTTGTGTTAGTGAACCGCCACCACGAACTCTAATTTTTATTTCTGCATCCGGAGAACCTTCTGATGAAGTAACCTGAACTCCTGCTATTCTTCCGGTCAAAGCTTCTGCAACATTAGAAACAGGAACTTTCTTTAAATCATTTCCAGAAATTGAAGCAACAGAACCTGTTAAATCTGATTTTTTTACCTTTCCATATCCAACAACGACAACTTCGTTTAACTCGTTAGAATCCTCAGTTAAAACAATATCTAGTTTTGTTTTTCCTGCAACAGCAGTTTCTTTGGTTTTAAAACCAATAAAAGAGTAAGTTAGAATAGCTGTTTTGGGATTTGAAAGTTTTATTTTATAGTGCCCGTCAAAATCTGTAGAGACACCATTTTTTGTTCCTTTTTCTAATACATTAACACCGGGTAAAGTTAATCCTGCAGCATCTCTTACTGTTCCTTCAAGTATTACCGACTGAGCATTCATACGGTTGCTTGTGAGTAAACACAATAAGAAAACAACTGCAAAGCAACAATTAGTTCCTTTGTTAAATAAATCTTTAAAATTCATGGTCGATTGTTTAAGTTATTAATAGTTTATTGTTTTTAGTGGTTTTTTGTGTTTGTAATCTTTTAAACTTTTTGATCTTTAAAGGCTATTAATACTTGGGAATAATATCAATTTTTATTTTATAAATAGCCGTTTTTAGTAAAGTAACACGAAGTTGTAATCGATTACACAAACATAAATATTTTTTTTATATAAAAAGTTAAAATTCATAATAATTTCCTAAAAAAAATATTACATTAAAAATAAAAGCACTTTTTTATACGACTTATGTAATTTTACGCAACTAAAAATATGAATTGTATTATTGTTTTGTTCAGATTTATTGTTATATTACATAAAAAACAATCGATTACATCGATAAAGATTAAAAATTTATTAATGATTAAATTAAGACTGTAAATATTCTTAAAAAGATAATCTAAAGAAAAAAGGAACTCTCATTATAGATTTCATTTATAAAAAAATTGGTTAAGAAGAGCCAATTAATTTAAAGCAAAAAAAAGCCTTTAAACAAGATCGTTTAAAGGCTATATAATTAAAAAGAAAAACTTACATATTATTAAGCACGCTGCAGCTGTAAATTACTTTTATGTTTTTGCATCAAAACATAGGTGATTACCATTCCGATAACAGCCATAGCAACTCCAATAAGATTTGGCGAGGCATAACTGTATCCTGCTACCAAAGGCAAACCTCCCAAAAAAGCTCCTAAAGCATTCCCGATATTAAAACTTCCCTGAAGTGCTGCCGAAGCAATCATTTCAGCGTCTTTAGCTGTTTTAATCATCAACATTTGTATAGGCGCAATTACCGAAAAAGAAATAGCACCTGTCAGAAAAGTCAGGAATAAAGAAATGTATTGATTATATGAAAATAAGTACACCAAAATCAAATCGATTGACATGACAAACAACAAAGCTAATACTGTTGGTGCCGGCGAGTATTTATCGGCTAGTTTACCTCCAAGAAAATTTCCCACTACCATTCCTAATCCGGCAAGAATTAAGATATAGGAAACGTCTTCGGCTGAAAATTTAGAAACATTAATTAATAAAGGTGCGATATAACTAATCCAGGCAAATAATCCTCCAAATCCAATTGCGGTAATACCTATAATTAGCCACGCCTCGGTTTTCTTAAAAAATTGCAGTTGGGTTTTCATATTTACATTTCCGCTTTTCTCCAGATTTGGCATCCATAAAGAAATAAATAAAAATGTAAGCAATCCTACAGCAGCAATTAATATAAAAGTATAGCGCCATATAAAATGATGCCCTATATAAGTACCAATAGGAACACCTATTAAATTGGCTAATGTAAGACCCGAGAACATAATCGCAATAGCCTGTGCCTCTTTACCTTTATCCGCCAAACGACTCGCTACAACTGCGCCAACCCCAAAAAAGGCTCCGTGTGGTAATCCGGAAAGAAATCTGGATGCGAATAAAAAATTATAATCTGGCGCAATAATCGAAAGCGCATTAAAAACAGTTAACATCAATGCTAAGATTAAAAGCATTTTCTTTGGTGGAAAGTTTCTTCCAAGGATTACTAATAAAGGCGCTCCAATAACAACTCCAAGTGCATAAGCAGAAATTAAATAACCTGCAACCGGAATCGAAACTTTCATATCTGAGGCAATATCTGGCAACAAACCCATCATAACGAACTCGGTAATACCAATTGTTAATCCTCCTAATGAGAGTGCAATAAGACTTTTTTTCATTTGTTTTTATAAGAAAGGAATAGATTTTCTATGGTGCAAAGTTAACACTGTTAAGCAGAAAATTAGTTGTACATTTGCGATATAAACTTGTAAATTTAAGTTATGCCAATTTTAAATCAATTCAAAACTCTAGTCATTGATGAATTTGAAGATGAGAAATTTCACCTTCCGCCGCATACGCATACTTATTATGAAATCATTTATATCAAAAAAGGGACTGGCGTTCATCACCTGAACAACAACTTATTACCTTATAAAACAGGTGATCTTTTTGTAATTTCACCAGAAGACGAGCATTATTTTGATATTAAAAAGAGTACACGCTTTTTCTATATTAAGTTTACCGATAATTATTTCAATTCGAAACAAAATCTTACTTGTGATGAATTTTTAATTCATACTCCTGAAAGTTTCATGCGTGATAAGACCCTAAAAGAAACGGTTCTTAAATTAGATGATCCCTGCAAAACAATATTAAAAAACACAATCGAGAACATTGCTGCTTATAATTGTAAAACAGATGTTTCGACCTCTCCTATTGTCTTTTATCAAATTCTTTCAATTTTTGGATTAATTAAAGAAACCATGCGTGGCCAGAATCTTATTGTTAAAGGAAATTCAATCGATAACGAACAGATAACATCCTATATACATCAGAATATTTATCAGCCAAAACTGGTTCAGATAAAAGTTATCGCGAATCATTTTAATATTGCTGAAACCTATTTTAGCGCTTATTTTAAAAGAACATTTTCTATTAGTTATCGCGAATATATTCATAATTTGAGAACCACATTAATCGAAAAAAGAATTCACAACAATCAGCTTCCTATTAAACAAATAGCGTACGAGTTTGGTTTTACCGATGAAAGTCATCTTTCGAACTATTTTAAAAAGAGAAAAAACATGAAACCAACTGATTTCAAAAAAACTTAAAATTGGAAATCTTAAATGTATAGTTGCTCTTAAAAAAAATATCTAAATTTGTACTTTCAAAAACAATTTCATTGAAGAAAAAATTCCACATATTATTTCTCTTTTTAACTCTTGGCTTCTTTTTGATGTCCAATTCGGGTTATGCATGTGGAAAAACCGAAGAAAAAATGGATTGTGAAAAGAAAGCAACTTCAAAAAAAGAAATTACGAATTCCTGCCAGAAGAATTGTTGTACAAAAACTAAAAAAGATCAAAAAAGCCACCATGGCTGCAACGGAAAATGCGATCATTCAGGTTGTACAACTTCATTTCTGCAATTGAGCCTGATCACAAACGAAATTGATTTAAGCAATAATCTTTTTAATTTTTCTACAAAAAAACAAATCTCATACTACAATAATGCTAGTATTTCTGATGGTTTTACTTCGATTTGGTTACCACCAAAAATAAAATAATTCTATTTCTGATAGCCATAATTATGTTTAGCTGCCAAAGCTCTAAAGTTCTGAGAAAAAATCAAACTTTGCGTCACTGGGACTTTGCGAGATTAAACATTCAATTAAAAAATAAAATTATTTAACTTAGAGGATAAATTCACATTCTCTATCAAAAATCACATACAATGAAAAATACAATTTCAACTATAGCAGTAGTAATCACATTATTATTTTCTGCAAATACTATTCAGGCAACTACCATAAAAACAGTAATAACTACAAATGAAGATGTTGATTCTAGTCAGTTACAAACTGTTTATGACGCTTATTTTACGGTAAAAGATGCTTTAATAAAAAGCGATGCGAAATTAACTTCGGCGAAAGCCAATGATTTATTAGCTGCAATAACTGCAGTAAAAATGGACAAACTAAAAAGTAACGAACACACTGTTTGGATGAAAGTGGTAAAAAAATTAACCGCTGATGCCAAAAGTATTTCAGGTACTTCAGATCTTAAAAAACAACGTGAAACTTTTAAATCACTTTCAAAAAATACCTACGATTTAATTAAAGTTTCTAAATCTGATGTCGCTGTTTACAAACAATATTGCCCAATGGCAGATGCTGATTGGTTAAGCAAAGAAAAGGCAGTTAAGAATCCGTATTACGGTTCTTCGATGCTGACTTGCGGAAACGTGGTAGAAACCATCAAATAATATGACGCTCTACATCAAAAACATGGTGTGCGGCCGCTGTAAAATGGTTGTGAAGTCTGAGTTGGATAAACTCGGACTTCAGACTATTGCTGTTGAATTAGGCGAAGTCGAACTGCAAGATAATATTACCGATTCTCAGAAAGAACTGTTGCTTAAAAATCTGCAAGCTTTGGGTTTCGATCTTATTGATGATAAAAAAAACAAAACCATTGAGAAAATCAAAAACCTAATTGTCGATTTGGTTCATCATAAAAACAACGAACTTAAAGTTAATTTGTCTGATTATTTGGTCGAAAACCTCAACCAGGATTATAGCACACTGAGTAATCTTTTTTCGGAAATTGAAAATACTACGATAGAAAAATACTTTATCAGCCAAAAAATAGAAAAGGTAAAAGAACTACTGATTTACAATGAGCTTTCGTTGAGTGAAATTGCTGATATGTTAAACTATAGCAATGTTGCTCATTTAAGTAATCAGTTCAAGAAAATTACTGGATTTACGCCTACTTATTTCAAACAGTTGAAAGACAAAAAACGCATTCAAATAGAGAATATTTAACCGCTAAGTTCGCAAAGATTTACGCAAGGTTCGCAAAGTTATTTTAGACAAAGCTTTGCGAACTTAACGTTTTTTATAAAACTAAGTATATCCAAAAAAACTTTGCTCCCGATAGTTATCGGGATTGCGGTTAAATACTCTTTCCTAAATATTACAAATCATTCTCATAATTATACAAACCGTTGTAAATCTTAGTTCGGAAATTTGCATTGTAATACCTAAAAAACGAAAAACAATGACTCATCAATATATAATTTCAGGAATGTCATGCAATGGCTGCCGCACTAAAGTAGAAAAAACGCTAAATGAAGTTAAAGGAATTCATGCCGAAGTAACGTTAGATCCGCCAATGGCAACCATAACAATGGAAAAACATGTTCCAACTGAAAAATTTCAGGAAGCTTTATCAGCAGTAGGAAAGTATACTATTGAAATGAAGTCTCCAACTCATGATACAGAACCCGCTGCAAAATCATGTTGTTCAGGCCATAAAAAAGAAGATCATACTTCGCATTCTCATAAAAAAGAAAACACAGTAATTCCTCATAATGCAACAGGTATTTTTTACTGCCCAATGCATTGCGAAGGCGATAAAACGTATAACAAACCCGGAGACTGCCCTGTTTGCGGAATGGATTTGGTACCTCAAATAGCCATTGGAACACAATTTACCTGTCCAATGCATCCGGAAGTTATTTCGAACGAATCAGGCGATTGTCCTATCTGTGGCATGGATTTGGTTCCGATGCAGGCTTCTGAATCTGAAGAAAACAAAACTTATACCGACTTGCTAAAGAAAATGAAGATTGCGACATTCTTCACGCTTCCTATTTTCATTATATCAATGTCAGAAATGATTCCGGATAATCCACTTTTTAAAATCATGTCAATTGAAAAATGGAATTGGGTTCAGTTTCTATTTTCAATTCCGGTTTTATTTTATGCCGGATGGATGTTTTTTGTTCGTGCCTATAAATCGATTATCAGCTGGAATTTAAACATGTTTACTTTGATTGGAATTGGAACCAGCGTTGCTTTTCTATTTAGCGTGGCCGGAATGTTCTTTCCTGATCTTTTCCCATCCGAATTCAAATCGCATCACGGAACCATTCATTTGTATTTTGAAGCGGCCACGGTTATCATTACGTTAGTTTTATTAGGTCAGTTATTAGAAGCCAAAGCTCACGGACAAACGAATGGCGCAATTAAAGAATTACTAAAATTAGCACCAACCGAGGCTACTTTGGTAGAAGATGGAAACGACAGAACAATTTCAATTCACGACATTAAAAAAGGTGATTTATTGCGAGTAAAACCGGGAGAAAAAATTCCTGTTGACGGAAAAATAACATCGGGAGAAAGCAATATTGACGAAGCCATGATTACGGGAGAACCCATTCCGGTTGATAAAAAAGCGGGTGACAATGTGATTTCAGGAACTATAAACGGAACAAAATCATTTATAATGATAGCCGAAAAAGTAGGTTCAGAAACTTTGCTTTCGCAGATTATTCAAATGGTAAACGATGCGAGCCGTTCGAGAGCCCCAATTCAAAAACTGGCAGACCGCGTTGCGAAGTATTTTGTTCCGACAGTAGTGGCTATTTCTATATTGACTTTTATTCTATGGGCAAAATTTGGGCCGGAACCTTCGTATATATACGGATTAATTAATGCGATTGCGGTTTTAATCATCGCCTGCCCTTGTGCTTTAGGATTGGCAACACCAATGTCGGTTATGGTGGGAGTTGGAAAAGGCGCACAGCACGGAATTTTAATCAAAAATGCCGAAGCGCTCGAAAACATGAATAAAATCGACGTTTTAATTACAGATAAAACCGGAACTATTACTGAAGGAAAACCAACTGTAGAAAAAATCTTTGCAATCGATAATAACGAAGATATTCTGCTGCAAAACATTGCTTCGCTAAATCAGCATAGCGAACATCCTTTGGCGCAAGCCGTTGTTAATTTTGCTAAAGCTAAAAACCAAAAATTACTTGAAGTTCCGGATTTTGAAGCAGTTGCCGGAAAAGGAGTTTTAGGAACGGTTAACAATTCGAAAATAGCATTAGGAAATAAAAAACTAATGGAACAGATTAACGCTTCGGTTTCTGATGATTTTGAAAGCAAAATTACAGCCGAACAAAATCTTGGAAAAACGGTTTCATACATTGCCATAAACAATATTGTTTCAGGTTATGTAACCATTACAGATGCCATAAAAACAAATAGTGCCCAAGCCATTAAAGATTTAATCGATCAGGGCGTTGAAGTCATTATGCTTACCGGAGACAATAAAAATACGGCTAAAGCAGTGGCGGATCAGCTTCATTTAAGTTCTTTCAAAGCCGATTGTCTTCCGGAAGATAAACTAAGAGAAATTGAACGTTTGCAAGCCGAAGGAAAAGTAGTTGCTATGGCCGGTGACGGAATAAACGATGCTCCTGCTTTAGCCAAAGCTGATATCGGGATTGCTATGGGAACCGGAACTGATGTTGCCATTGAAAGTGCCAAAATAACGCTCGTAAAAGGAGATTTAAACGGAATTGTAAAAGCTAAAAAACTAAGTTTTTCGGTAATGAAGAACATCAAGCAAAATCTGTTTTTTGCTTTTATATACAATGTTTTGGGAGTTCCAATTGCGGCGGGAATTTTATATCCTGTATTCGGGATTTTGCTTTCGCCGATGTTAGCCGCTTTGGCAATGAGTTTAAGCTCGGTTTCGGTAATTGTAAATGCTTTGCGATTGCGAAACCTCAACCTTTAAAAAATCAATATGAAACTACATACTATTTTAATTGTCTTTTTGATTGCTTTTAGTGCAAAAGCCCAAAAAGTAGTTCGTTACGATTTGCACGTTCGCGATACGATTGTCAATTTTTCAGGAAAAGAAAAACGCGCTATCGCAGTCAACGGACAAATTCCGATGCCAACATTGACTTTTACCGAAGGCGATATTGCGGAGATTTATGTGCATAACGATCTCAAAAAAGAAAATACTGCACTGCATTGGCACGGTTTATTTCTTCCGAATAAAGAAGATGGTGTTCCGTATTTAACACAAATGCCTATTAAGCCGGGAACAACTCATAAATATACTTTCCCAATTATCCAGAACGGTACGTATTGGTATCACAGTCACTCAGGTTTACAGGAACAAATTGGTTTGTATGGACTTTTTATTATTAATAAAAAGAAAGACGATCCTACATTCAGAAAAGGGATTGATGATTTACCAACTGTTCCGGTTATTTTAAGTGAATGGACGGATTTAAAACCAGAGAATGTGCAGCGAATGCTGCACAATGCCAATGATTGGTTTGCGATAAAAAAAGGAACAACACAGAGTTATGCCGAAGCGATCAAAAAAGGTCAGTTTTCGACAAAAGTCACTAATGAATGGAAACGTATGAATGCCATGGATGTGAGTGATGTTTATTATGAAAAGTTTTTAATTAACGGAAAAAATGAAAATCAGATTTCGCAATTTAAAGCCGGAGATAAAGTAAGATTAAGAATTGCAAACGGAGGCGCTTCAAGCTATTTCTGGCTGACGTATGGAGGCGGCAAAATAACAGTTGTAGCGAGCGACGGTAATGATGTTGAACCTGTAGAAGTCGACCGATTGATTATTGCCGTTTCTGAAACTTATGATATTATCGTGACAATTCCTGAAGATAAAAAATCCTTTGCTTTTTTGGCTACAGCCGAAGACAGAACCGGATCTGCTTCTTTATTTTTAGGTAGCGGCACAAAACAACCTGTCAAACATCTTCCTAAATTGAAATATTTTGAGGGAATGAAAATGATGAACGACATGATGAAGATGAATGGCGAACTGAATGATATGGGAATGAAAATGTCCCTGAACAAAATGGACATGAATGCAGTAATGTATCCTGAAATTTCGGGAGAAGATGCATCTGCAAAAACAGAAGATCATTCTATGCACAATATGGAAGGCATGGAAATGTTAAGTGATTCTACCGCTACTTCTGAAATTGTAACATTGAATTACGGAATGTTGAAATCGCCAAACAAAACAACACTTCCAAAAGACGCTCCGGTAAAAGAGTTACGTTTTACATTATCCGGAAATATGAATCGATATGTTTGGAGCCTGGATAATAAAGTGATTTCTGAAACAGATAAAATTTTAATCAAGAAAGGTGAAAATGTTCGAATTGTATTGTACAACGGGTCGATGATGCGCCACCCTATGCATTTACACGGACATGATTTTAGGATTTTAAACGAACACGGCGATTATTCTCCGCTAAAAAACGTAATTGATATTATGCCTATGGAAACCGATACCATCGAGTTTCAGGCAAATGCAGATGGAGATTGGTTTTTCCATTGTCATATATTGTATCACATGATGGCCGGAATGGGACGTATTTTTACTTATGAAAATTCAGCTCCAAATCCGTTGATTCATGATCCGAAAATGGCAGATAAAATGCTCAAAATGGACGATCGTATGTTTCATTTTATGGCCGAAAATGATTTTGCTTCAAACGGAAATGATGGTGAAGCCATGTTCAGCAACACACGCTGGAGTATTGGAACCGAATGGAGATTGGGTTATAACGATAAACACGGTTATGAAACCGAAACACATATTGGCCGCTATATTGGAAAAATGCAATGGTTTATGCCTTTTATCGGTTTTGACTGGCGCTACAGAAAAATGGGAATGGACGAACAGGAACAAAACTTTTTTGGACAATCGAATTCCAAAGACAATCGTTCTGTTTTTAGTTTAGGTGCCGAATATACTTTACCAATGCTAGTAAAAGCCCAAGTTGAAGTGTACACCGATGGAAATGTAAGAGTCCAATTTGAACGAAAAGATATTCCGCTTTCCAGACGTTTGCGAATGAATTTGATGTGGAATACAGATAAGGAATATATGGCTGGATTAAAATATATTGCCGGAAGAAACTTCGGAATCACAACACATTACGACAGCGATATGGGAATTGGTTTTGGAGTGAATTTGAATTATTAACAATAATTTTAATAATGTTTTAATTGCATTAACTTATCGTTGACAATTTCGAAAACCAAATCGCATTATATTTGAAAAACAATCGTTTATCAAAAAAAAGAAAAATATCTAACAACTAAATTATATTAAAATGAAAAAATTATTTACCGTTTTAGCCATCGCTTTATTTACAATTGGATTACAGGCGCAAGACACAAAACCGGCTCCTAAAAAAGAAAAAGCGAAGAAAGAAGCTTGTACTAAAAAATCAGGTGACAAAGACAAAAAATGTTGCTCTAAAAAATAACAGCAACATCATTACCAAAAAGGTTTCGAATATATTCGAAGCCTTTTTTTTATGTTTTTTTGCCACTGATCTCACAGATTAAAAAGATTTTTAATTGTACAGTAACCACAAGTCATCCCGAAGAATGACAAAAATGCGTATATTAAATTCGCGACAAAAAAAATATGTATCAACCTTGAGAAAGTTTCAAACTATGTCAAAGTTCATCGCCCAGAAATCCTTTTAATCTGTGTAATCTGTGGCAAAAAATTTTAGAACCTTATTTCAATCTTACACTCCATTCAAAATCCATTTCTGAAACCTGAATATCTTCTTCATTTGTACCTATGGATTTCATCCAGAAGGTTTGCCCCTCGCCTGTCGCTATTGTTCTTTGAATTGCCTCGGCAATCAAATGTCCGTCGTTACAAACGAATGTTATTCTTCCGGTTGCTTTTTTGGTAAAGTTTCCTTTATTATTGGCTACGAGCATCGATATTTTTTTTCCGCTTTGCTGAATTTGAGAGATGACCAATGCTCCGGTTGTTAACTCTGCTGCCATTGCCTGAACTGCAAAATACATCGAATTAAAAGGATTTTGATTGATCCATCTATGTTTTACGCTTACCACGCATCTATCTTCGTCGATTGCCTTTACACGTACACCACAAAAGTATGCTGATGGTAATTTGAATAATACAAATTTATTGAGTTTAGAAACTGATATCGCCATGGTATTTATTTTTTTATGTAAAAATACGAAAAAACTATGCACGCACAATAAATCGCAATTACTTTCCTAAAAAGGTAGCAAAACCAAGCCTTTTCGATGGTTTTCAATACATTATAAACAATTTTAAAACTTTAACTTTGTTAAAATTTTGTTAATATTTGGTACTATGCAAAACAAGATACTGTCTTTTAGACATATATTTGCATAAGAAAATACTATATACTTTTAATCATGGAAACAACAACACCACTAATCATGGAAACATCAGAAAAGAACATTGCAACGTTCACACACTTAAGTACTCTAAGTCAGTACATTATTCCTTTTGGAAATTATATTTTTCCAATCCTGATCTGGACGAGTTACAAAGACAAATCAGAATTTGTAAATTATCACGGAAAGCAAACATTGAATTTTCAATTGAGTCTTTTGCTTTACACTTTAATTTTAGCATTAATTGCAATTCCGATTTTTGCATTTGTACTTTTAAAAAACCTGCCAATCAATACGGTTTTTAACGATGAAGATTTAATCATCAGAAATCTGAACATCGACGGAAATATTGGAATTTTAAGTATTGGAGCAACAGCAGTTTTACTTTTTGGATTATTAAAATTTGTTGAATTCTTTTTAGTGATTTACGCTTCGATAAAAGCTTCGAATGGGGAGTTTTACAAATATCCGCTTACGATTCCTTTTATAAAGTAAGGCTTCGGCTTCGCTCAGCCTGACATAAAAATTAAAAGTTATAGTCGAAACTTTACAAGCAATCAACAAGAATCGTTTCGAAATCAATCATCAATCAAAATCATCATCAATCAATCATCATCAATCAAAAAACGAATTGTTCAATCTAAAAAAAACAAAATGAAATTATGAACATTGAAAACACAAAAGCACAGATGCGCAAAGGTGTTCTTGAGTTTTGCATCTTATCTGTATTGAAAGAAAAAGACGCATACACATCAGAAATATTAGACACTTTAAAAAACGCAAAATTACTAGTTGTTGAGGGAACAGTTTACCCGCTTCTAACCAGGCTGAAAAACGACGGTTTGCTTAATTATCGTTGGGAAGAATCGACTTCAGGACCACCACGAAAATATTATGGATTAACCGAAATAGGACAAACATTTTTAAACGAACTTAGCGGAACATGGACAGAATTGTCTGACGCCGTAAATCTAATCACCAATCAAAATCAATAATCATGAACAAAACAGTAAATATTAACTTAGGCGGTATGGTTTTTCATATAGATGAAGACGCATATTTAAAATTGACACGCTATTTTGACGCTATAAAACGATCATTAAACAACTCATCAGGACAAGATGAAATTATTAAAGATATCGAAATGCGTGTTTCTGAATTATTATTGGAAAAACAAAAAAGCGACAAGCATGTTGTAGGACTGAAAGATGTTGATGAAGTGATTGTAGTGATGGGACAACCGGAAGATTATATCCTTGAAGACGAAGAAAAAACAAATCAGTCTTTTAATGATTATAATACGACCAGAAAACATAAAAAATTATACCGAGATAAAGAAAAAGGTATGATTGGTGGTGTAGCAACTGGTTTAGGTCACTATTTTGGAATTGACGCTGTCTGGATAAAAATTATCTTCTTAATTTTTGTTTTTGCAGGTTTTGGAACAGGAATTTTAGCTTATTTTGTTCTTTGGATTGTAACACCTGAAGCGGTTACAACATCTGAAAAACTGGAAATGACTGGCGAACCGGTTACGATTTCGAACATAGAGAAAAAAGTGCGTGAGGAGATTGAAAACTTATCTTACAAATTTAAAAATGCAGATTATGACGCAATGGGAAACCAGGTAAAGTCAGGAGCTGAGAGAATAGGTAGTTCATTTGGAGACTTTGTTATGACGGTTTTTAAAATCTTCGCTAAGTTTTTAGGAGTAATATTAATCCTGTCCGGAATTAGTGTTTTGATTATGTTGCTGATTGGAGTATTTACTTTGGGAACCAACATATTTATTGATTTTCCTTGGCAAAACTTCGTTGAAGCAGGAAACTTTACTGATTATCCTATCTGGTCATTTGGTTTATTAATGTTCTTTGCAGTTGGAATTCCGTTTTTCTTTTTGACACTTTTAGGTTTCAAATTGTTATCTCCAAACTTAAAATCTATTGGAAATATTGTAAAATATACTTTGTTAGCAATTTGGATTATTGCCGTTGCAATTGTTATTAGTATAGGAATTAAACAAGCTACTGAAATTTCATACGACAATAAAACAGTAGAGAAAAAAGCACTTAACATTACACCAAAAGATACATTGTTCGTAAAATTCAGATACAATGATTATTATGCCAAGGATTTAAATCACCATAGAGAATTTGAATTTGTTCAGGATTCCGCTAACAATCAACTACTATATTCAAATGATGTTCGTTTGCATGTTTTACGTACTGATGAAGCTGCTCCTTATATTCAGATAGAAAAAAGTGCAAGAGGAAATTCGTTTATCTCAGCAAAACAAAGAGCAGAAAAAATCAATTACAAATTTCAGATCAACGGAAATCATTTAGTTTTAGATAATTATTTTCTTACTGATGTAAAAAACAAATTTAGAGGTCAGGAAGTTGATGTATATTTGTACTTACCTGAAGGTCAATTATTCAAGCCAGATGCTTCTGTTCAGGATTATGATGATTCTGAAGATAGTTTCTTCAACTTACATTTTAGTGGCAACTATAACTATAAAGTAGAAGGCTCTAAAATTAAATGTTTGAATTGTCCAGCTGAAGAGAATGACCATAATGATATAGACGAAGAAGAAACTCAGACTGACAATGACACAGTAAATGAGGTTTCGGTTAAAATTAATGGAAAAGAAATTTTAAACGGAAAAAAAACCAACGGCAGATTAACCACTGACAAAAACGGAGTTATAATCAAAATAAACTAAGCCATGATAAAAATAATCATTCATATTACGAAATTTATTGTTGCAGGTATTACCGCATTATTGTTCGCTTCATGCAACCTTAATGTAAACAAAATTGAAGGAAGTGGAAATGTTACCACTGAAAAAAGAATTGTTCAGGGAGATTTTACAAAAATAGATGTAAGCAATGCAATCGACCTGGTAATTGAGCAATCTGACGCGACAGAAATTGTTGTTGAAGCAGATGATAATATTCAGAAAGAAATTATTACAAAAGTCGAAAACGGAACTTTGATCATTAAGTCTAAACATAATTCATTTAGAGTTACAAAGAAAAAAGTAACGGTAAAAATGCCTAAAATTGACAAGCTGGAAGCTTCCAGTGCTTCAACTGTATCAAACAAAGGAATAATTCAGGGTGAAAATCTGGATTTAGAATCTTCAAGTGCAGCAACAATAGATCTTAATGTAGAATCTGATAATATCTCTGCCGATTCCGGAAGCGGAAGTACTATTAGTGTAAAAGGAAAAGCATTAACATTTCATACCTCAGCGTCAAGCGGATCCAATGTAAATGCAGGTGAATTATTAGCCAATGATATTCATGCCGAAGCTTCAAGCGGAGCCAGTGTAAATGTTCATCCTATTGTAAAATTGAAAGCTGAAGCAAACAGCGGAGGAAGTGTTAATTACAACAACACTCCTAAAACAATCGAGAAAACTTCGAATTCAGGAGGAAGTATTAGCCAGGGGTAAAAGATATTTATCTGTTAAATATAAAAAAATCATTCATCGAAAGTGGATGATTTTTTTATATTTGTGAAAATCAAATCTAGAATTAATGAAAAAAAATACAGCCTTACTCCTATTATTATTGGTTACAACATTAACTTTTGCTCAAAGAAGAGAAAAAATAAAAGGATCTAAAATCGTAACCACTTCAGTAAAAGAAGTAGGAGAATTTGATGGTATTGAAGCCGATGATAATTTAGAAGTTTATCTTGAAAGAGGAGAAAAAAATGAAATAAAAATTGAAGCCGACGACAATTTACACGATATTATCGGGATGGATTTAAGAGAAAAAGTACTTCGTTTATACACTTCTAAAGAAAGTACTATTTTCAAAAAACTAATCGTTCGTGTTACCTATACAAGTTCTCTAAAAAGTGTTATTGCAAAAAATGATGCAGTCGTTTATGCTATTCAGGAACTTCAGTTAGACGACATTACGTTTAATACTTTTGATTATGCTAAATTATTCCTGAATGTAAATTCTAAAAAGTTTACCTTATTTGCTGATGACAAATCAAAAACCGAATTGAATTTAAAGTCTGAAGATGCAAATTTACAATTGAGTAAAAATTCCTCGATTAAAACATTGGTATCTGCTATAAAATTCAAATGTGATTTATATCAAAAATCAGTTGCCAATATTGAAGGAATTGCCGAAAAAGCAACCATTCGTTTAGATAACAATTCCATCTTTACAGGAATCAAATTTACTTTGAAAGAAGCTAATATTACTGCAGAAAACTATGCTTTAGGAAGTGTTTTAGTTGAAACTACAGCCTCAATAGCCCTTGGGGATAAAGCCGAACTTTCTCTTTTAGGAAGTCCTGCCATTACGCTGACTCGTTTTTCTGAAGAAGCAAAATTATTGAAGAAGATAAAGTAGAAAGTCTCAGTTTTTCAGTTTCAGTTTTCAGTATGAAACTTCTTAAATATAAATACACAAAAAAGTCCTATTCGCCGCGACGAATAGGACTTTTGTTTTATAGCTCTATTCCTATTTCAATAAACTGAAAACTAAACTAAGACTGCAGACTGAAAACTTATTCCTTAGACGCCAAATACCTTTCAGCATCCAATGCAGCCATACACCCTGTACCCGCAGCAGTGATCGCCTGACGATATACATGATCTGCAGCATCACCCGCTACGAAAACACCTTCAATATTAGTTTTAGAAGTTCCCGGAGTGTTTATAATATAACCTGTTTCATCTAGTGTGATGTAGTCTTTAAAAATATCTGTATTTGGTTTGTGACCAATGGCAACGAAAAATCCTGTAGCAGGAATTTCGATAACTTCCCCAGTAGTTTTGTTCAGTGCTTTTATAGCATGTACTACTTGTTCGTCACCTAATACTTCAAGAGTATCGTGGTTCATTAAAATTTCTATGTTTTCGGTTTTGCGAACGCGTTCTTCCATGATTTTAGAAGCTCTGAATTTTTCGCTTCTTACTAACATGGTTACTTTTTTACAAAGTTTAGATAAATAATGCGCTTCTTCGCAAGCAGAATCTCCTGCTCCAACAATTACAACTTCCTGATTACGGTAGAAAAATCCGTCACACACAGCACAAGCAGAAACTCCGCCACCCATTTGTAAATAATGTTGTTCTGATGGTAATCCTAAATATTTAGCTGAAGCACCTGTCGAAATAATAACCGTTTCACAGTGCAATTCTATTGAATCGTTAATCCATACTTTATGAATATCTCCTGAAAAATCAACTTTTGTAGCCCATCCATCACGGATATCTGAGCCAAAACGTTTTGCTTGTTCTTGTAATTGAACCATCATTTCCGGCCCTGTAACACCATCAACATAACCCGGAAAATTTTCTACTTCGTTAGTAGTAGTCAATTGTCCTCCTGGCTGCATTCCCTGATATAAAACTGGATTCATATTTGCTCTGGCAGCATAAATAGCAGCAGTATAACCTGCAGGACCAGAACCTATGATTAGGCATTTAATTTTTTCGATTGTATCTGACATAATATGATTCTATTAATAATTGATGGTGCAAAAGTAAGTTTTTATTGTTGGAATAAAGAACTCAATTAATCAGTTTTTGCTATTCTGAAATAGAGAATAATGAATACGGTAGAAATAAAGAATTCTTGGTGACATATCAATGCTAAATGTTGTCGGGAAACATTAAATTTCATAATCTAATTGTTTTTTACCGTAGAGATCGCAATGCCGATAGCTTTCGGGATTCGCAGAGTTCGCTGATATTGGACTTGTGTTTACAAAACCTAAGTCCGCAAAGCTTTGTGAACTTTGTGTTTTACCGAATTTCGAATGTTTAAAAACTTATTGTCTCTGCAGTAATTTTTTTCTCTTTTCAGAGTTTTTGAGATTAATCCAGAATGAGATTGAAATTTCAGTTTTATGCAAAAAAAAAGCCTTTTCAAGAAAATGAAAAGACTTTTGTCGGGGTGGCAGGATTCGAACCTGCGGCCTCCTGCTCCCAAAGCAGGCGCGATAACCGGGCTACGCTACACCCCGTAAGCGGGTGCAAATATATAACTATTTTCGGCTTATCCAAAACAAATTTAGAAATAAGAAAAAAAATATTTCGCTATACATTATAATTAGAAACAAATGAGCCAATTAAAGTCAATTATTTATTTAAAAAAAATACAATATGCCTTTTAATAGTATAAATATGGCCTTTGCAATAAACTTAATTATATAGATTAATCTTTTTTTGCAAAAAAAATGAAGAAAAATGAAAAAAATACTATTATATATTGTTCTTTCTATGTCATTGACAGCTGTTGCACAAGAAAGTCTTGTATGCCGAGATGAGAATATCAAGATTGAGAACTTAAAAATGTATAAAGAAAAAGCGCATGCTTCTTATTATCATGATAAATTTAACGGAAGAAAAACAGCAAGCGGAAAAAGACTCGACAACACCAAGCTCACTGCTGCCCACAAAAAACTACCTTTTGGTACAAAACTAAAAATAACAAACGTATTAAATAAAAAATCCACTATCGTGGAAGTTAACGATAGAGGGCCTTTTGTAAAAGGCAGAGAAATTGATCTCTCTAAAAAAGCTTTTATGGATATTGCTTCGAACAAAAATAGTGGTGCTATTAATGTAAAAATCGAGATTTTGTTAAATTAAATCCTCCTTCTTAATATTGAAATATTATGTACTACTTTGGACAATAAAAAAAACTCTGAAGACCTATTAGTCTTCAGAGTTTTTATTTGAAAGATTTTCCAGTACTGTTGTACCGCTTCTTTTTTACTTTTCCATAACAATATAGACAGGATAGGATTCACTATTAGGCAAATTAACTTCTTCGTCGTACGATTGCGTACCTTCTCCATTGTTATATAATGCGACACGTTTCACACCTGTTGCTGTACTACCGCCACTACTATTAATCACATTTTGAATATTACCCGGACCGGCAAAACGCGTGATACACATTTTTTCGAGTTTCACAGTTGGACTATTCGGTATTTCAAAACCATTTTTCTTATTGACTTTGCCATCCGTTCCTGTAAAAACTGCATAAGATCCCATCCCTATACTTTGATGTTCTTTCACAGTATTTGCTACTTTGAATGCTGCATAACCATCTACTTTACCTCCCTGACTGCTCCAGCTAGCCTGATTTGGAGCATCGTATGGCGGTTCGTTTTGAAAGAAATAAGTTCTGCCACGTTCTCCTAACCATAATACTTCATATTCCTGAAAGTGTTCGACAAATAAAGCATAAAGTGTAACATCATCTCCTGTAACAATAAGGCCGTTTTTACATCTGTCTCTTATCCAGCGTGCATTTCCACCTTTTTGCGAACCATGGTCAGCGCGCCACAGCCAGAAATGATCACCCACTACATTGTTGCTGTTTATTTCCATAGAAGCATGTATCTGAATATTTTTTGACTGAACCCCGCCTACTCTACAAGTGATATCTGAAAGTAAAATGGGATCTGCAGAGTGGTCAGCATTTGCTCCTTCGTTACCAATTCTAACCTGATACGTTGTACTATTAAATGAATCCATAAGAAGTCCGGCAATGATAATTCCGTCTTTGTCATCTGCATAGATACATCCCCAAGTATTTTTCTCGGTCGGCTCTAATGTTACTGATGCTATACCAGCGCCCAAAAGTATTGCATCCTTTCTATTTACCTGAATAGGAGCATTCAATGCGTAATGACCTGGAGTAAAAAATATATTTTTGCCAACTTTTAACGCATTATTAATTTCAACATCAGTATCGCCTTCTTTGGCAACATACCAGTCGGTAAGCAAATCCTGAATTTTTCCTTTCCCCATATTTGTTGCCGACCAGGAAACTCCTACTCTGTCCTTTTGCCATGCCGGAACAAATACTTTGTACTCGCCATCATTATCGATAAAAAGAAAAGGTTTTTCTCTAATAACAGGTGTAGTAGGAACTGGCGAGTTGGCATCATCTGCTTTTGGAGGATTGACGCAACCTTGCCAAACCATATTATACGAACCGCCCATTGCGCCGGAACCTGAAGGAAAAACAGTATTTCTGGTGTACCATTGTTGCTGTCCGCCCCAGTTTGGCCTGGACGATGTATAATGTGTATCGGCAATAAAACCACCGCTTCCCCAAAAGTTAGTGTCTCCAATATCTGAAATGTATTTTGAAGTACTTTCAATCAGCATTCTTCTTGCACTGGTGGATTGAGAAACTGTCCATCCAAAATCCCGCATTATTGCTACATTTTCTACAGAACGCCAAAATGTACACGTAGCATTTGCTCCACCAGAAAGATGAGGTCTGGTGAATATCGAACCTAGTTTAACGGCTGATGGTAACTTACCTAAACCTCCTATATGAGAATAAAATCCTAATTCTATTGAATTTGCTGTTGCCGATGATGCAGAACCTGATCCGCCCGAATCGTAAGTTTGTCCCTCAATATTTGCTTTAAAATAATAGGCCTGACGTTTTGTAGTCCATTCGCCATTTGATCCGCCCAGGCCAATAGCACTAAACTGCGAATTAATATCATTTCGCGCAGTTTCTGCTTTTTCATATTTTCGATCGTAGAAATACATATTACTGCCAAAAATCTGGTTCTCTATCGAAACTATTATAGTTATAGCATTACGGGTAATTTTATAATAGTTCTCGTATCTATCTTTATTTGGCTTATTATCTGTAAATGTCAATTTCGTAGTCGAACCAACAGCAACAAACTCTGAAGCCAAACGACTTCCTCCTCTTGTAATTACATAATTTCCTGTAGAGCCAAATGCCGGCCATGATAAGGTTATACTATGTTTCTTTTTGTTGTAAATAATCTTGCCTTCTATCTTATTCTCCTGATTTTTTTCATCAGATAAATTTAGCGTTACAAAACTGCATAGCATCAGCATGACTGTAAATGCAGTAAATACTGAGATTAACTTTTTACTCATAATAATATTTTTGGGTTTAATATAGTTTTTAAGGATTCGAAAAATAGTCATAATCTTTAAACTATATGTCCGTATTTGGTCCCAATTTTCTCATCAAAAACTATACAAAGGCTTAATTTTCCTTTAATTGCAATGCTAAAAGTAAAGACTGAGTAAATAACAGAGTTGTAATTACAAATAGAGAGTTTTAGATCAAGCTAATTCTATAGAAGAAAACAAATACTTCATTTAACACGAAAAGAACTAAAAAAATCCCCTTCGTATTAAAATGTTATTATATTTACCAATCATAACATTATACTTAGTTCTTTATGGAAAGTTTTCTTTTAGTTGCGTTATTTTGTTTCTTAATCTATATCTTTAATACCATTAAAGGTCGTTTTAATAACCTCGAAAACGACATTCAGAAACTAAACAAAAAGATTGATCTTTTAAAAACAGTTGAAAAACCTACTGAAATTATTCCTACCGCATCAATTCCTGTTGTACAAAAAGAAGAATTTAAGATTGAGCCTGAACAATCTAACAAGGCTATTTTTGAACCTACGCAACCAGAAGCAATCAAAGAAAAAATAGCAGATGAGCAATTAGAAAAAATAGCTTTATCTTCTATTGATAATATACCTAAACCAATTGAATCTAGACCTCTGGAAACAAAACCAGTTCAAAGACCAATCATCCCTTTTGAACCGAAAAAATCATTCTGGGAAAACTTCAAGGAGAAAAATCCGGATTTAGAAAAATTCATTGGTGAAAACCTGATCAACAAAATTGGAGTTCTGATCCTTGTTTTGGGAATTAGTTATTTTGTAAAATATGCCATCGACAAAGACTGGATCAACGAACCGGCAAGAGTTGGAATTGGCGTATTATGTGGTGCCCTAGTTATGGGAATTGCGCATAAACTGCGTAAAAACTATGCCGCCTTTAGTTCGGTTATTGTTGCCGGGGCGATTGCGATTTTTTATTTTACAATAGGAATCGCTTTTCACGATTATCATTTATTCAATCAAACGGTTGCCTTTAGTATCATGGTGATCATTACAGCATTTAGTGCTTTAATATCATTATCCTATGATAGAATTGAGTTAGCTGTGCTTTCGCTAATAGGCGGATTTGCAGTTCCGTTTATGGTGAGTACCGGCGAAGGAAATTATGTAGTTCTTTTTAGTTACATTATTATTCTAAATATTGGAATTTTAGCCATAGCCTATTATAAAAAATGGAATCTGGTTAATATACTTGCCTACATCTTTACGGTATTATTATATTTCGCATGGCTAACTAAAGATTTAAGCTCGAACAAACCGCATTACCTTGGAGGATTAGTATTTGGATTTATTTTCTATTTCATTTTTATATTAATGAACCTTGTAAATAACATTCGGTCTAAAGGAGAATTTTCTAAAACCCAACTCACTATTTTGGCCAGCAACACTTTTTTGTTTTATGCTGCCGGAATGGCAATTTTAGCTAATTATCATCCGGAATTAAAAGGTTTGTTTACCACCATTCTTGCCTTGCTGAATTTAATTTACGCCTGGATTTTATACAAAAAATTCGATCTCGACCAGAAAGCTGCTTATTTACTTATCGGTCTAACACTGACTTTTATAACATTAGCAATTCCTATTCAGTTCGAAGGGAATTATATTACCTTATTTTGGGCAGCAGAAGCCGTTCTGTTATTATGGTTATCTCAAAAATCTAAAATTACAAGCTATCGATTTGGCTCTATAATAGTTCATATTTTAATGATTTTCAGCCTGATCATGGACTGGAACAAATATTACAATGGTGCTTTACCATTAAATATTATTATTAATCCAATATTTATAACGGGTATTTTTGCTGCCGGTTCTTTATTTGCAATTTGGTATTTATTAAAAAATGAAACCGAAAATTCAACTATTTTCGGCATTAGCTTTAATCCTGAAAAATACAAAAGAATCGTTTTAGAAACAGGTTTTGTAATTGGTTATTTCACAGGTTTATTAGAAGTTATTTACCAATCGAATCACTATATCGACAGCATTTACAGTTCGATAGCATTGCCTATTTTATATCATTTGTTATTCTCGGCTTTGTTTTCTTCTTATCTGATAAAAAGAAAAACAGAAACCGGATATCAGGGTGCTTTATTACTTGCGATTGCTAATATTGTCTTGTTTGCCTTTTGGTTCTCGAACTATCCATTTTTTGAGCACAAAGACATTATTAGTTCAGGAAGCGGAAGAGCAATTGCTTTTTACCTGCATTATATTTCATTGATTATCACGATATATTTTGGCTATCAATTGTTTCAGATTTATAAAAAAGTAGACTTTACTTTTCTTAAAAGCCGATACTTCATGTGGATTGCGGCATTTTTCATTATTTATGTTGCAAGTTCAGAGGTGATGCTTCACGGTCTTATTTTTATGAATTCTCCGGTAACTCTTCAGGACATACAAACAAGTCCTATGTACGCGAGTTACAAATCTAACTTACCTTATTTACGTGAATTTATTGCCGAAGATTATATTGCATTGGCCAGAACTAAAATCATCAAAACAGGATTCCCAATTCTTTGGGGAGTTTTAGCTTTTGTATTTTTAATTATCGGAATAAAAAAGCAACTAAAATCCCTGCGAATAATCGCTTTATCATTACTGGGATTAACGATCTTAAAACTATTTTTATACGACATTAGTAATATTTCTGAAACCGGAAAAATCATCTCTTTTATCCTTTTAGGAATTTTAATTTTGATTATCTCTTTTGTATATCAAAAAATCAAAGTATTAGTTATTGACGAAAACAAGCCTGAAGAAACCAATGAAACTAAATAAATTCATCTTATTGCTATTGATCACAAACCTCTCGTTTGGGCAATATCAAACTACTGCAAAACTAAAAAAAGTCGATCAAAGCGGCTTTAACGAAATTATTTTATCACCTGAGATTCGGTCATTATCGAAACAGGATTTGAGCGACATTAGATTATTTGATGCGAAAGGAAATGAAGTTCCGTATTTTATACAAGCATCTCAAAATGTTTCATCAAATACTTTTGAAGCATATACTATTGTTTCAAAAACGAATGTTCCTAAAAAGAGCACTTCAGTAATTATTGCAATTCCTTCAAATAAACACAACAATCAACTTTCGCTTTTTATCGCTAATTCTGATGTAGAAAAAAAATATTCTGTTTCAGGAAGCGACGACCAAAAAGAGTGGTTTGGGATTTCTGATGCACAAACACTTTACGATCTCAACAGCACATCAGAAACAAGCGTTATTAAAACAATATCTTATCCTTTGAGTACTTACAAGTACTTGAAAATAGATTTTGATGATCAAAAAACACTTCCAATTAATGTTCTTAAAGTTGGGAGTTTCAACTCAAAATTGCAGAAAAGTGCTTTACAGGAAATCTATCCAAAGAAATCGGTAACAAAAGAAATCCCTTCAGAAAAAGAAACTCAAATTCATATTCTTTTTGATGCGCCACAGGTAATTAATGAGATTTCATTCGAAATTTCAAAACCTACTTATTACAAGCGAACTGCAATTCTTTACAAGAAAACAAAACGCCAGACAAAAAGGAAATCTCAAATATTCGACGAAGAAATTACTTCTTTTGAGTTAAATTCAAATGCCACAAATACTTTTACATTTCCTCAAATATTCGAAAAAGAGTTTTTTATTAAAATCAAAAATCACGATAATCAACCCTTATCGATTTCAAAAATAAAATACTATCAAAAACCAATTTCTATTATTGCGGATTTAAATTCTAATGAAAATTATATCCTAAAAACAGGAAATAAAAAACTGAGAGAACCGGAATATGATCTTTCGAATTTTAAAACCAATATTGCCGGCAATTTACCACAAACAACTTTGTACCATATTCAGCAAAATAACCCGGCAAAAACTTCAACAGCAAGTCAGTCATTTTGGCAACAATCATGGTTTATGTGGCTTTGCATTATTTTGGGGGGCATTACAATTTTATTTTTTACCGCCAGTTTAGTAAAAGATTTAAAAAGAAAAAATTAAAGCAACGCTAAATCTAATGTTGCATATTTTTTTAATATTTAAACCAAAATTTGTTCTTTTACACCAAAAAGAAGATGATAATAGAACGAATTTTCGTTACTATTTTTTTATTATATAAGAAATTAAAATCCTCAGAACACGCACCATACAACGATTAACCGAAGTTTCTTAAATGTTAACAAAATAGATTTTCAGAAACCATAAATAATTGTATTTTTACGGTTCAAAATTCAGAAAATAAATGGGCAAAATCATTGCGATTGCTAATCAAAAAGGAGGCGTTGGAAAGACTACTACATCAGTAAATCTTGCAGCCTCATTGGGTGTTTTAGAAAAGAAAGTATTATTAATTGATGCTGATCCTCAGGCAAATGCCACATCTGGCCTTGGGATTGATGTAGAATCTGTTGAGATGGGTACCTACCAAATACTTGAACACAGTAACACTCCCAAAGAAACCATTATAAAATGTTCAGCTGTAAATGTTGATGTGATCCCTGCTCACATTGACCTTGTTGCCATCGAAATCGAATTGGTTGACAAAGAAAACAGAGAGTATATGCTTAAAAAAGCATTAGAAAGTGTAAAAGACGAATATGATTATATCATCATCGACTGCGCGCCTTCATTAGGTTTATTAACCTTAAATGCTTTAACGGCGGCTGATTCAGTTGTTATTCCTATTCAATGCGAATATTTTGCACTTGAAGGATTAGGAAAATTACTGAACACGATAAAAAGTATTCAAAAAATACACAACCCGGATCTTGATATCGAAGGATTGTTACTTACTATGTACGATTCAAGATTACGTTTATCCAATCAGGTTGTAGAAGAGGTTCAAAAACACTTTAACGATATGGTTTTTGATACCGTTATTCAGCGAAATGTAAAATTAAGCGAGGCTCCAAGTTTTGGAGAAAGCATCATTAATTATGACGCAACAAGCAAAGGAGCGGTAAATTACATTCATTTAGCTCAAGAAATTATAAAGAAAAACAGTAAATAGTTTTTATGACAAAAGCAATTAAAAAACAAGCCTTAGGAAGAGGATTATCAGCATTATTAAAAGATCCGGAAAACGACATTACATCAGTAGAAGACAAAAATGCTGACAAAGTTGTTGGAAACATCATTGAGCTTGAAATAAGTGCTATCGAAATAAATCCGTTTCAGCCTAGAAGCAATTTTAATGAAGAATCGTTACGCGAATTAGCCACTTCTATTAAAGAACTTGGTGTGATTCAACCTATTACTGTTCGAAAATTAGACTTTAATAAATACCAGCTAATTTCTGGAGAACGTCGTTTACGCGCTTCAACTTTAGTTGGACTAACACATGTTCCTGCCTACATTCGTATTGCGAATGACAATGAATCATTGGTTATGGCTTTGGTGGAGAACATTCAGCGTCATGACTTAGATCCAATCGAAATTGCTCTTTCGTACCAACGTTTAATTGATGAAATTCAATTGACTCAGGAACAAATGAGTGAGCGCGTTGGAAAAAAACGTTCTACAATTGCCAATTATTTACGTCTTTTAAAACTGGATCCGATTATTCAAACCGGTATTCGTGACGGTTTTATCAGCATGGGACATGGTAGAGCAATCATCAATATTGAAGATCTGGATATTCAGACTGATATATATCAAAAAATCGTAAGTGACAATCTATCTGTTCGTGAAACAGAAACTTTAGTAAAAAATTATCACGAAAGTTTAAAGCCAAAAGCGGAAGGGAAACCAAAAGCAGAATCTTCTTTTGTAGTTAGAGAAACACAAAAAAACACTTTCAACGATTATTTTGGTGCGAAAGTTGATGTAAAAGTCGCTGGCAACGGAAAAGGAAAAATTACAATTCCTTTTAATTCTGAAGCCGACTTTAATCGAATTATAAAATTAATAAACGGATAGTGAATAAGATTGTCCCCATAAGCCTATTGTTCTTTCTCATAGGAACCGTCTCTCTTTTTGCTCAGGCAAAAGAAGAAACGGTTTTGGTTGTTAAAGACACTAGCAAATTACAAGAAATTGATCCGCTTACTCCGGCAAAAGCAGCTTTTTATTCTGCAATTTTGCCAGGTTTAGGTCAGGCATACAATAAAAAATACTGGAAAATTCCTTTGGTTTACGGAGCAATTGGTACGAGTTTGTATTTTTATATTGACAACAATAACAAATACCGCGATTATCGTAACGCTTACAAACGAAGACTAGAAGGCTACAACGACGACAAATACCAATTTCTTGATGAAAGCCGACTTGTTGCAGGTCAGAAATTCTATCAGCGAAACAGGGATTTATCCGCTTTATTTGTTGTTGCTTTTTATGCACTAAACATTATAGACGCCAATGTTGACGCGGCTTTGATTCAATTCAACGTAAACGAAAGACTATCAATGCGTCCGGAAGTATATCCTAACGATATTACTTTCAGACCAAACGTTGGACTAACTTTTAATTACCACTTTTAAATAACTCCTGTTATTTAAACTCAAAAAATACACACAAAATGAAAATTGCGCTTTTAGGTTACGGAAAAATGGGTAAAGTAATTGAACGAATTGCTTTAGAAAGAGGTCACGAAATTGTTTTAAAGAAAGACGAATTCAATACATACGACGGACTTTCAACTGCTGATGTTGCGATTGACTTTAGCGTTCCAACCGCAGCAGTAAGCAACATTTCAAGCTGTTTTAACAACAATGTACCTGTAGTTTCAGGAACAACTGGCTGGTTAGAGCATTTTGATGAAATGATCGCACTTTGCAACGAAAAACAAGGTGGATTTATATCCAGTTCAAATTTTAGTTTAGGAGTTAATATTTTCTTCGAATTAAATGAATATTTGGCTAAAATCATGTCCCAATTTGATTCTTATAAAGTATCAATGGAAGAAATTCATCATACACAAAAATTAGATGCTCCAAGCGGAACCGCTATTTCTTTGGCAAAAGGAGTGATCGAAAACAGTAATTATGCCAATTGGACTTTAGACGAAGCCAAAAACAATAATGAAATTCACATTGAAGCAAAAAGAATTGGTGACGTTCCCGGAACTCATACGGTAACTTACGACTCAATTGTAGACAGCATCGAATTAAAACATACTGCACACAACCGCGAAGGTTTTGCTCTTGGAGCTGTAATTGCTGCTGAATGGCTTGCTGGTAAAACAGGAATTTACAGCATGAAAGATGTATTAAATTTAAAATAATCAAATTTGAAGAGGAAGGTTTTCAACAGAACAACCTAAAACCTGAAACATAAAACAAAAAAACGATGACACTATATCTTTGGTTCGTATTTTTCTTAGCCGTACAAGTAATTCACTTTTTGGGAACCTGGAAACTGTATGAGGCCGCAGGAAGAAAAAAGTGGGAAGCTGCTATTCCGGTTTATAATTCAATAATTTTAATGAAAATTATTAGCCGCCCAACATGGTGGACTCTATTACTTTTTATCCCGATTATTAATTTAATTATGTTTCCTGTTGTTTGGGTAGAAACCTTAAGAACATTTGGCAAAAAATCTACTTTAGATACTTTACTAGGGATTTTTACTTTTGGTTTTTACATTTATTATGTAAATTATACTCAGAAATTAGAATATAATGCCAACAGAGAATTAAGACCTCAAAATAAAACTGCTGACACTGTAAGTTCTTTACTTTTTGCTGTTATCGTAGCAACATTAGTACATACTTATGTGGTACAGCCTTATACAATTCCTACTTCATCTCTGGAAAAATCACTATTAATTGGTGACTTCCTGTTTGTAAGTAAAGTAAATTATGGTCCTCGTGTACCTATGACAACTGTTGCTTTACCTATGGTTCACGATACCATACCATTCTTAAAAAGAAAATCATATTTAAGCTGGCCGCAATTGCCATATTTCAGATTACCGGCTTTAGAAAAAATAAAACGATCAGACATCGTTGTTTTCAACTGGCCTGTAGATACTGTTCACTATTTCTATGAGCCAAAAGGAAGACCAGGGGTTATAAAACCTATCGATAAAAAATCAAATTATGTAAAAAGATGTGTTGGTATTCCTGGTGACAGCTTATCAATTGTAGACGGTTTTGTTTTCATTAACGGAAAAAAATTAATCCTGCCTGAAAGAGCGAAACCGCAATATTCTTATTCAGTAGCTTTAGACGGAAAAACTCCGGTTGATTTTGAATCATTAATGAAAGAGCTTGATATTACCGATGGCGCTTACATTAAAGATCAGGAAAAAAGAGACACTATCTATTTTAGAGCATTAACAGAAGCGAGTGCTGAACGCTTAAAAAACACTCCAGGAATTACTGCTGTAAAAAGAGAAATTGACAGAGGAAATGACAACGCGATTTTCCCTCATATCAACAAATGGAGTCAGGATAATTTTGGCCCTATTTACATTCCTCAGGCAGGAAAAACCGTTGCATTAACCAATGAATCTTTACCATTTTACAAAGAAATCATTACTAAATACGAAGGCAATACTTTGCAGCTGGACGGTTCACATTTCTTAATAAACGGAAAGCAAGCAACAACCTACACTTTCAAACAAGACTACTACTGGATGATGGGAGACAACCGTCATAACTCTGAAGATAGCCGTTATTGGGGTTACGTTCCAGCCAATCATATCGTAGGGAAACCGGTTTTTATCTGGATGAGCTGGGATACTAACGGAAAAGGGATTAACAAAGTTCGTTGGGACAGAGTCTTCACTACCGTTAATGGTGAAGGACAGCCACAATCCTACTTTAAGTACTTTCTGATTGTTCTTGCACTTTATTTTGTTGGAGAATATTTCTGGAGAAAAAGAAAAGAAAACAAAGCATAAAAAAATAGTTATTTTTGTTTCAGGTTTCAAGTTTCAGGTTCTTTGCGAACGTGAAACTTGAAACCTGAAACTTTTAACGTAAAACTTAACAAAATGAATTCCTTATTACTTCCTACCTATTTTCCGTCGATTAGTCACTTTGCAGTTATGGCTCAATCTGAAAATATCACTTTTGAAATGGAAGATAATTTTCAAAAACAGACCAATAGAAACCGTACTTATATCTATAGTCCAAACGGAATTCAGTTATTAAATATCCCTGTTAAGCATTCGAAATCTGCTCATCAAAAAACAAAAGATGTTCTGATCGAAAATGAATTTGACTGGCAAAAACAGCATTTTAAATCCTTAGAAGCAGCTTATAGAAGTTCTCCTTTTTTTGAATTCTTTGAAGATGATATCGCTCCTATTTTCGAAAAGCAACATACTTTCCTTATGGATCTAAATATGGAAGTTCTAGAGATAGTAACAAAGTGTCTACGAATGAAATTAGAATTCTCTAAAACTACAGAATATTTTCATGAGGTCGAAAACATTACTGATTTCAGATTTTTAGCAAACGGAAAAAAAGATCCGAATGTATTTGAAAAATATACTCAGGTTTTTGATGACAAACACGGATTCATCAACAATTTAAGTGTTTTGGATTTACTTTTTAACGAAGGTAAATTTGCAATGGATTACCTAAAGAGCCAGAAAATATTGTAAATCATTTCGACTACATAAAAAATACTATATTTTTATTTGCTGGCACTACAGCATTTATAAAACAAAAAAAAAAGGAGATTTCATTATAGAAATTCTCCTTTTTTTTTGTTTTAGAGTTTATTTACTTTGCTCCCGGAGGACATTTTTCTTCTATAAATTTCAAAAAAGTATCTACCAAATGTTTGCGGGTACCATCACCTTCGTAAATTGAGTGCGAACGATTTGGATAAATCATTAAATTAAAAACTTTATCATATTTAATTAGTTCATTGATCAAAACCTCAGCATTTTTATAATGCACATTATCATCTCCTGTTCCGTGAATATACAGCAAATTTCCTTTTAAATTCTTCGCATGAGTCACCGGAGAAGCTTGAATATAAGCTGATTCATTTTCATCTGGCAATCCCATATAACGTTCTGTGTATATATTATCATAAAAATGCTGATCTGTAACTGCAGCAATCGCTACCCCCGTTTTGTATATTTCCGGATACTGAAACATCAAATTCAAAGTAACAGCTCCACCACCGCTCCATCCGTGAACAGCAACTCTATCTTTATCGATAAAATTCCATTTCAAAACTTCTTTAGCGGCCATCGCCTGATCACGCGTATTGATAATTCCGATATTTTTATAAATAGATTTTCTCCATTTTGTTCCTTTAAGAGATGGAGTTCCTCTGTTGTCCATTGCAATCCCGATATATCCTTTTGGAATCAAATGATCTATAAATCCATTAAAATACGGTACATCGTTCGCGACAGTAGCTACTGGCTCGCCATAAACATAAAAAAACAGTGGGTATTTTTTAGTTGAATCAAAATCCAGAGGCTTGGCCATTATCCCATCCATTTCAATACCATCAACAGTGGTTACTTTAAATTTTTCTAAAGAAAATTTACGAGCAGGAGCCGTAAAAACATCCTCTTCTTTTGGCAGTATTTTTTTATGATCTGAAAGCGAAACCAATCTTACATTTGGGTTACGGTTGATATTAGAATTGGTGTGTTTTGCATAAGATCCGTCTGTAGAGAATTCATATTTATTTGTCCCTTCAAAAGCTTCGGGGGTAAGCCTTTTTGTTTTCTTCGAATTCAAATTCGTTTCATACAAATAACGTTGTGTTGCGTCTGTTGGACTGGCAATATAATAGATAGATTTTGTTTTCTCATTATAGGCTTTAAAATAGGCATCAAACTTTCCGGTTGTAATTAGCTCCTTCTTTTTTCCGTCGCGGCTAATTTTATAAACATGCATCCAGCCATCAGCATCAGAACTCCATAAGAAAGCTTTTCCGTTATCTACAAACTGACATGGAAAACCATCATAAACTCCTGAAGAAATATCGAAAACATCAATCCACTCAGGAGATTTCTCCTGATAAATTAAATTTGCTTTTCCTGATTGAGTGTTACAATTATAAATAGAAGCTTGGTTTTGATGTCTGTTAAGCTGAATCACCATTACTTCATTTGCGGCAACCCATTCCATACGAACCAAATAATTATTATCAGGTTCCCCCGGAATATTAAGCCAATTTGTTTTTACAGAAGCAACATCAATAACTCCAATCTTCACAGCCGAAGGTTTTTCTCCCGCTTTAGGATATTCAACAGGAACAACAAACGGATATAAAGCATCCGTATTATTAATCATCAAATGAAATTTTGTATCTGTTGCATCAACACGCCAAAAAGCAATACTCTTTCCGTCAGGACTCCAACGAAATCCATCTCTTGCTGCCAATTCTTCTTCATAAACCCAATCAAAAGTTCCATTAATAACCTTATCCGTTCCGTCAGTTGTTAAAGCCGTAATTTTACCTGAAGTTAGGTTTTCAAGATAAATATTATGTTTTGAAACATATGCAACATTTTCATTATCACTAGAGAACTTTGCAAACATAAGAGAAGATTCTTCTAAGTTTACGCCAAGTTTTCGTCCTTTTCCGGTTACTAAATCAAAGAACCAATAATCTCCTTTTGTATTAGCACGCCATACTTTTTTTGAGTTGGTATAAACCAATACTTTTGTCTTATTTTGATTCCAGACCAACTCTTTGATGTTTCCATTAAAACCAGCGTCTTTTAATTGTTTAGCGGTTAAAACAGTTGTATTCTGATCTATTTTACCTACATCATAAACCAAAATATTCTCAGCTGAATTTACCCAAAATGAATGCGAATTTGGCAGCCATTTTAACTCGTTAATGTCAATATCTTTCTGAGCAAATATACCTGAGCAAACAAAAAGAAGTAATAAAAAATGTTTTTTAATCATGATTTAGTTGGTATTTAGTAATTGTTCCATTTCTTTAATCTTTTAGATTATTTTCTTAAACACAAAGAGCGCAAAGGTTAGAAAAGCAAAGTTCGTAAAGCTTATTAATTAAACTTTAGGAACTTTAAATAAACCTTTGCGCTCTTTTATGGTTAAAAGCACTACTCCATAGAAAGCCTTGCCATTATAGGATAATGATCTGAGTTTTCAAAATCAGGAAAGCTTTCAAATCCTTTTACTTTCATTTTGCTGTCGGTAAAAATATAGTCAATTCGGGCTGGATAATAGCGGAATTTGTAAGTCGCACCAAAACCTTCTCCAGCTTCTTCAAAAGCATCTTTTTGCTTTCCTTTTATACTTCGATACACATACGAAAAAGGGCTATTATTCATGTCACCGCAAATAATAAACGGAGTTTTACATTTTTTAATATTCTCTTTAAATATTTCAGCCTGCTCCTGCTGTTGCCTGAATCCTTTACTTATTCGGGTATAAATAAGCTGTGACTTTTCCTGATTTACATTATCTATATTATTCGAAATATTAGTAACATCAGGCGAAATCTTAATCGACTGTAAATGCATATTATAAATTCTGATAACATTTGTACCACGTTTTATATCTGCATAAATTACGTTATTATCAGACTTAGGAAAAATAATATTTCCCTCATTTATAATAGGAAACTTAGAAAAAATAGCCTGACCTGTTTTTATCTGATTACCATCTATAAATATATAACGATGAGGATACACTTTTAAGTCGATATGAGCCGAATTGGAGTATTCCTGAATACAAAGAATGTCCGGATCTTGCTCATCGATAAAAGCCTTTATATTTGATGGAATATCATCTCGGTCCAGCCATTTAAAAACATTAAAAAGACGTACATTATAACTCATTACAGAGAAGTCTTTTTCGTCCTTGATATATTCCTTGGCAGAGAATTTATAAAACTTGCTGATAAATGTGATACCCGTGAGCAAAACCAAACCGGACAAAATAAGACGCTTTTTAAACTGAATTGCCCAATAAAAAAAGAAGAAGCCATTCAACACAAAAAATACAGGCATAAAAAGTGTAAACACCGATAGAAGCGGAAAACTTCTAGGCGCCAAAAAAGGTAAAATATAAATACTAAACGTTACTACAGTCAGTACTATATTCAAAAAGAACATTATTTTATTAAACCACGAAAGGTTTTTCATATTTTTATGCTAAAAGGATTATTTTCCAGCTTTAAATAAAAACTCTTTTTCTTCTTTTGTTAAACAATCATAACCAGACTGGCTAATCTTGTCTAAAATTTCATCAATTTGTTGTTGCGTTTTGTCTTTCGTAACAATTCTTGAAGTCACTTTTTCTGTAGGTTTTTGGTAATTTTTATGAACTTTTTTGAAAGGGGTCGAAGGGGATCTTTTGAAAAGATTGGTAAAGAAATCTAATGTTCTGGACACTATCTTACTTAAATCTGTTCCGTTTTGAAGCAATTTAATAAATAGAAAACCGAAAACTGCTCCAGCCAAATGCGAAATATGTCCACCGGTGTTCTCTAATCTAAACTGCATTAAATCCAAAACTAAAATTACAGCTGTAATGTGCCAAAGTTTAACGTTGCCAAAAAACATTAAACGCACTCCCATTAAAGGCTGATAAGTCGTTACCGCAACCAGGATTGCCATAATAGCCGCTGAAGCACCAACAATAGAACCTGCTACGTTTGAAAAATAAAAACTTAGCGCAAAAACAACTCCGGAGAAAATTGCACCCAAAATGTACAAACCTAAATATTGCTTTTGAGTAAAAAAGGTCAGGAACAAATTACTGGCAAAATTTAAAACCATCATATTAAACAATAAATGCCAAAACGATGCATGAAAAAAAGCATAGGTTAAGAATGTCCACGGTTTAAACAAAAACACGTTTGGATCTGATGATAAAGCCAGCCAATTTGGATAAGCAAAACCTCCTCCTGAATATTGATAAAAAAATACTAAAGCGATTATAAAACAAGCAACGTTCCAGTAAATAACACGCATTGCTATACCACCTAATTTATATTGTAATTTTAAATCATCAAGAATATTCATAAAAGCTTTTTTTAGTTTTTATTTGCCCTATTAAAGTTAAAAATTAATTCCAACGATTATTATTAAACTGATTTTTTTTCCAATACCACATAATCAAAAATCCGAAGAGAGCTCCCCCAATATGCGCATAATGAGCAATTCCAGATTCTATTCCCAAAAATGAACTTCCGAAAATACCAAAAAAACCATCAAAAAGAAGCATGTAGATTGGCACAAAATATTTTGCTTTTATTGGAATTGGAATGAACATAATGCCAAGTTCGGCATTAGGAAACATAAAGGTAAAAGCAACCATTAAACCGTAAACAGCACCTGAAGCCCCAACAACAGTTCCAAAATAAGCATCAGTAAAATGCTTAAACTCAGAAACAGTTAATATTTGCTGCCATCTTGTATCTATTTTTCCTTGATCTAGTAATTGCAAAATTTGCACTTTATTATAGCCATTAGCCAATAATGTATTCAATGCATCCTGATAAAAATAATAGTTTACAGCATAATTTATTAAAGCCGCTCCTAATCCACAAGAGATGTAAAAAAACAAGAATTTTTTACCGCCCCAAAAATGCTCAAGTGTCGATCCAAAAGAATATAACGCAAACATATTAAAAGCAATATGCATCACACTACCATGCATGAACATATGTGTAATAGGCTGCCAAAATTTAAATCCCGGATTTTCAGGAAAGAAAAGAGCAAAATATACTTGTGCAGCGGGAACTAAATTGCAGCCAATAAAAAAGATAATATTGATTATCAATAATTGTTTTACTACGGGAGTCATTTTCATCATAAGGCAAACTTTTTATCTATATCTTCCACACGCATGGTGATGAAAGTAGGTTTTTGAAAAGGTGAAATATTTGGATCTTTACAGGCAAACAAACCGTTTACCAAATTATCTTGTTCTTTTTCGGTTAAATAAGATCCTGTTTTAACCGCTAAACTTTTGGCCATCGATTTGGCAATTGTATCATTCTGGCTATAACTGCTAGCCGGGATTCCGTCTTGTAAATCACTTAATAATTGTTCTATTACAAGAGAAACTTCACTTTCGGTAATATTTACCGGAATTCCTGAAATCACAATATGATCGGTCTGTGCGTCTTCAAACACAAAACCGGTTGTTTCTAGAGAAGGTTTTAATTCTTCGATTAATGTCATTTCATCAGAAGAATAAAACAAATTCAGCGGAAACAGCAATTGCTGACTCGAAGCCTGGTTTACAGTCATATTAAGCAAAAATTGTTCGTATAAAATACGTTGATGCGCACGTTGCTGATCAACGATTACCATCCCGGATTTTATAGGCGAAACAATGTATTTTTTATGAATTTGATACGTTCCCTGACTTGCCTGCTCAATTTCATTATCATTGAACAAGGACGAAGTTACTTCTTCATTTTCGAATGTAAAAGGTGAGCTTTCTATTGTATCGGTTTCCAGACCAACATATAAACTTTCCCACGTTGCCGTTGGCTCTATTCTTTTATTATATCCCGAATATGAATTTGATCCTGAACCTGAACTAAAACTGGAACCTGAGCCTGAGTTTGAACCAGAACTCGATTTAGCATAATGCTGATTGGTTTTATCATCTGTAAACGGATTAAAAGTTCCGTCGACCTGAATTGTTGGTGTTTCTGCCTCTAAATCTTTATAGTGATAGGGCGTGTCTAGATTGGCATCGCGATCAAAATCAAGAACAGGCGCAACATTAAATTGTCCTAAACTATGTTTGATCGAAGCTCTTAAAATAGCATATAACGCTTGTTCATCATCAAACTTAATTTCTGTTTTAGTAGGATGAATATTGATATCGATTGTATTAGGCGGAACTTGTAAAAACAAGAAATAACTTGGCTGTGAACCATCTTTCAAAAGTCCGTCATAAGCTGCCATTACAGCATGATGCAAATAACCGCTTTTTATAAAACGATCGTTTACAAAAAAGAACTGTTCTCCCCTGCTCTTCTTGGCAAATTCGGGTTTGCAAACAAATCCCTGAACATTAATGATCTCTGTATCTTCGTTAACCGGAACGAGTTTTTCATTGGTTTTGCCGGACATAATCCCAACAATACGCTGGCGATAACCTGCAGCAGGCAAATTATACATTTCGCTGCCGTTATGGTAAAACGTAAAATGAATATTAGGATGCGCCAAAGCTACACGCTGAAACTCATCCATAACATGACGAAATTCAACTACATCAGACTTTAAGAAATTACGACGAGCCGGAATATTAAAAAATAAATTTTTAACAGCAAACGAAGTTCCTTTTGGTAAAACAGCCACTTCCTGCGAAACAAATTTACTGCCTTCGATGACAATATGCGTTCCCAGTTCGTCCTGATCTTGCTTGGTTTTCATTTCCATGTGCGCAATTGCCGCAATAGAAGCCAATGCTTCTCCACGAAAACCTTTTGTACATAACGAAAACAAATCCTCTGCCTGACGGATTTTAGAAGTGGCGTGACGCTCAAAACACAAACGCGCATCGGTCACACTCATTCCTGAACCATTATCAATTACCTGAACTAATGATTTTCCGGCATCTTTAATAATCAACTTAATGTCGGTTGCCTTAGCATCAACAGCATTTTCTAACAGCTCTTTTACGACTGAAGCAGGTCTTTGAACCACTTCTCCAGCGGCAATTTGGTTAGCAACGTGATCAGGAAGTAATTGAATGATACTCGACATTAAGAAAAAATAATTAAAAAGTTAAGGTTAAAATTTTCGAACCAAGAAGCACAAATTTAATGAATTTCTCTTGGCTTTTAGAATAAGTGCTGTCATAAAAAAAACAAAAAACCTGTACTATTTTACACAGTACAGGTTTTTAATATTTTAGAAGAAAAATATTGCTATTCTTTCTCGATTTTTATCGGTGTTTCTTCTATCTGAATTGCTCCTGAAGCCAACAAAGGCTGATGAAAAGGATGCGACATCGATGCTTGCTGGCGGATATAAGCCATTTTGATTGCAGCAATTGCGGCTTCAGTACCTTTGTTTCCGTGAATTCCTCCACTTCTATCAATTGACTGCTGCATATTGTTGTCTGTCAAAACGCAAAAAATAACCGGAATATCAGTTTGAACATTCAAATCTTTAATTCCCTGCGTTACGCCTTCGCATACAAAATCAAAATGCTTGGTTTGCCCCTGGATTACGCATCCAATTACAATTACTGCATCTACATTTTGTGTCTGCAACATTTTCTTCGCACCATAAATCAGCTCAAAACTTCCCGGAACATTCCAGCGAATAATTTGTTGAGCCGGAACTTCATTATCAATTAATGCTTCAAAAGCACCATTATAAAGCCCTTCTGTTATGGTTTCGTTCCACTCAGAAACAACAATCCCAAATCGAAAATCTTTCGCATTTGGGATCGTGTTTTTATCGTATTCGGATAAATTTTTATTTTCGGTAGCCATCTTTGATATTTAGATTTTTATTTCAGATTGCTAAAATACAAATCTTAAATCTAAAATCTAAACTCTGCAATAATATTATTGCGCTAATCCAATCAATACATCTACAGAAGCTGCTTCTGGAGTTGTATCGTAGTTTTCTTTAATATCTGTTAAATATTTCAAAGCGTCTTCTTTTTGACCTAAAGCCAAAGCCGTTTTTCCAGCTTTTAATAAGAAACGAGGCGTTGTAAAATCGTTTTTGTTAGATTCAGCTGCTTTTACATAATAGTCTAAAGCTTCTTTTTGTTGGTTTTTTTGAGAATAAGCGTCTCCAATTCCACCAATTGCCAAAGCATTAACGATAGCTTCTTTAGATTTAAAGTTACCTAAATACTTAATAGCGTCATCAAATTTACCTGTATTCAAATATGCCATACCAGCATAATAGTTCGCTAAATTTCCAGCATCAGTTCCAGAATATTCTTCAGCAATTTTCACGAATCCGAATTTACCTTCAGAACCATTCAAAGCCAATTTGTATAATGAATCACTAGCTACACCATTTGTCGCTTTATCAAAATTTTGCTGAGCAACAAACATTTCGCTTGCAGCTTCGTCTTGTTTAGGAGCTTCGATGAATTTTTGGTAAGCCAAATATCCAATAGTAGCCACAGCAATACCGGCAACTAAACCAATAATGATTTTTTGATTTTTAGCAACCCAATCCTCAGTTTTTGAAGCAGTTTCATCTAATTTAGAAAAAACGTCAGCTGTAGTACTGTTCTTTCCATCAAGAATTACTTGTTGTTCTTCATTCACAACCTCCTCTTTAACTTCCTTTTCCTTTGGTGCTTTATATCCTCTTTTATTGTAAGTAGCCATTTAAAATTAATTTAGTGAACGGCAAAAATAAAATTTTTATTGAAACTAACGTAAAAAAAATCAAATTTATATCTATTTAAAAAAAATAATTCAGTAAACGGATAATTCTTTCACTTTCATCACGGTATAATTCATCTTAAAATCCGCTAAAAAGCTCACTATTTGGATCTTTTTAGCAATTTGTATCTGACTATTTTCTACTTAATAAAAGTTACGAATATTATTAAAAGTAATTTTTCGCCACAGATTTCACAGATTGTAACAGATTACGCTTTTATTCAATTAAATTTGCAGAACAAAATCCTTTTTAATCTTTTATCCCGATAGTTATTTGGAGCTGTAGAAAAAACCTAATCTACAGGAAAAAGTAATAAACTGGAAACGCCAACTTTTATCATTACAGTTTCGAAAAAAATGTATTTAAACAAAATTTCTTTATTCAATTATAAAAATTTCTCCGAAGTCAGTTTTGATTTTGACCGCAAGATCAATTGTTTTGTAGGTAAAAACGGAATTGGAAAAACGAATGTGCTTGATGCCATTTATCATTTGGCTTACGGAAAAAGTTATTTTAATCCGTTGGCTGTGCAAAACATCAAACACGGAGAAGAGTTTTTTGTTATTGATGCCGAACTCGAAAAAAATGACAGAGCAGAACAAATTGTTTGCAGTTTAAAAAAAGGGCAAAAGAAAATTTTAAAACGAAACGGAAAAGCGTATGATAAATTCTCAGATCATATTGGGTTTATTCCGTTAGTAATTATTTCTCCCGCAGATCGTGATTTAATTATTGAAGGAAGCGAAACACGACGTAAATTTATGGACAGCGTAATCTCGCAATTAGACTCCACTTATCTGCATCAGCTTATTCAATACCAGAAAGTAATTGTTCAGCGAAATGCTTTACTGAAGTATTTTGCCCTGAATCATACTTTCGATAATGATACCTTATCTATATATAATGAACAACTGAATAGTTTTGGACAATCGATTTTTGAAAAAAGAAAAGATTTCCTCGAACAATTTATACCTATATTTAATGTACATCATCAGGCCATAACCGGATCTGAAGAAACGGTACAACTAGTTTACGAAAGTCATTTGTTTGAAAAAGACCTATTAACGCTTTTACAGGAAAACATCAATAGAGATCGCGCGTTGCATTACACAAGCGTAGGAATTCATAAAGACGATTTGTCTTTTGAGATCGACTCTCATCCTATAAAAAAATTCGGATCGCAAGGTCAGCAAAAATCATTTTTGATTGCTTTGAAATTAGCTCAGTTTGAATTTCTAAAAAAACAAAGCGGTGTAAAACCTTTATTGCTTTTTGATGATATTTTTGATAAGCTTGATGAAACCCGGGTCGGTAAAATCATCGAAATGGTCAACAGCGAGACTTTTGGTCAGCTTTTTATTTCAGATACACATCCTGAACGTACCGAAACTATTGTAAAATCGACACATCAGAGTTATAAGATTTTTAATTTGTAATTTTTTTTGCGACGAATTTCACGAATTAACGCTAATTATTTTCTTATTTAAATTTTAAAATCAATCTAAAATAGATAAGTTTTGTGAAATTCATTTTTCAGAAAAACTAATTTGTGCTAATTCGTGAAATTCGTGGCGAAAATATAAATTGAAAAATCATTACTTTAGCGATACCATTTTTAAAATTTAATCCCATGAAATTCCCCAAAATTTTATTGCTAATAGTTTCAATTGTATTCATTTCCTGCAACGATAAAAAATCAAACTCTTTTGAATCACTGCATCCAAAAGAATTTGCAGAAAAAATTAAAACAACCGATCATCCTCAAATTTTAGACGTTCGAACTCCTGACGAATTCGAATCGGAACATATCGATAATGCCAAAAACGTAAACTGGAACGGTGATGATTTCGAAGCAAAAGCAGCATCTTACGACAAATCAAAACCTGTTTTTGTCTATTGCTTAAGCGGAGGAAGAAGCAAAAAAGCAGCCGCAAAACTAAAAGAATTAGGTTTTAATACTGTTTACGAATTAGATGGCGGTTTCCTGAACTGGAACGAAGAAGGATTTGGAATTCCTGCAGCGGCAGAAGCCGGAATGTCTATGAATGATTTTAATGATTTATTAAATTCAGACAAAAAGGTTTTGGTCGATTTTTATGCTGTTTGGTGCGGACCTTGCAAGCAAATGGAACCGTTTCTTTTAACAATGCAAAAAGACATGGCAGATAAAGTAAAGATTATTAGAATTGATGTAGATAAGAACAAAACATTGGCAACTCAACTAAAAATTGACCAATTACCAACAATTGTATTATACGAAAACAAAGCCGTACAATGGAAAACAACCGGCTTCATCAGTGAAAAAGACTTAAAAAAACAACTGCAATAAAATAAAGAATATGCTAACGAAAGAATCATTGCAATTTTTAGACGATTTAAAAAAGAACAATAACAGAGATTGGTTTCAGGACAATAAAAAGAGATATGAGATTTTCAAAAAAGATTATCACCAGTTGGTGAGTGATTTTCTTGACGTAATGAAACCGCTTGATCCTTCATTAGAATTACTGGAAGTTAAAAACTGTACCTTCAGAATCAATCGCGACATTCGATTCTCAAAAGACAAAGCGCCCTACAAAGCGCATTTAGGCGTTTGGATGTCTACCGGCGCTAAAGGTGCTAACCGTGCTGGATATTATGTACATATAGAAAAAGGTGCCAGTTTTATCGCCGGCGGATTTTATTCGCCAGAAGCGGAAGATTTAAAAAAAGTACGTAAAGAAATTGCCTTTTTTCATGATGATCTGGAAGCAATTATTACCGATAAAAACTTTAAGAAAGAGTTTGGAAGTTTGGATATAAATGAAACCAATTCGCTTAAAAATCCGCCAAGAGGTTACGAAAAAGACCATCCTGCGATTGAATTTTTAAAACTAAAAAGTTTCACAGCTACTCAAAAATATGATATTGCTGAAGTCACTCAAAAAGACTTTGTTGCCAAAATGAGCAAAAAACTAATTGCTTTAAAACCTTTAAACGAATTCATCAATCGCGCCTTAGAAACGGATGAATTTTAGTTTAAAATAAAAGTTTGCCACGAATTTCACGAATAAGCACGAATTAATTAGTGGAAATTGGTGAAATTCGTGGCGAAAAACTTCAATGAATGAAAAGAAAAATACTTTTTCTGGGAGAATCCTATCGCGCTGACGCTATTACATGGATGAATGGTTTGAAAGAATTTGGCGATTTTGAAATTTGCACCTGGGAACTTCAAACACCCAACAATTCAAAACTCAACCGATTCAAGCGTATTTTAGAATATGTTTTTTCTCCTCTTTCTATTCGAAAAACAATCCGTCGAGAAAAACCGGATATGATTATTGCAGAAAGAACCACCAGCTATGGTTTTCTTGCAGCAATTTCAGGAATGCATCCTGTCGCAATTGCACAACAAGGCCGAACAGATTTATGGCCGGAAGGCTCGCTTTTATTACCCTTAAAAAAAATCATTCAGAAACACGCTTTCAAAAAAGCCGATTTAATTCACGCCTGGGGTCCGGTTATGACTATTTCGATGAAAGCAATTGGCGTTGACATGAATAAAGTTTTGGTCATACCAAAAGGAATTGATTTATCTCTTTTTTCTCCTTCAACAAACAATTCAAACAAAATCGAAGCTATTGTAACGCGATCTTTACAACCGGAATACCGACATGATTCGATTTTAAGAGCTTTTGCGATTTTACATCAAAAAGGAATCAATTTTTCGTTGACCATTGTTGGCGACGGAACACGCTTGCAATTCTTAAAAGACTTAGCAAGAGAGCTTCAAATCGAAAACAAAGTAATTTTTACAGGAAGAATCCCAAACACTGAACTTCCTAAATTATTGCAACAATCAAATATCTATATCAGCATGCCAATTACAGAAGGAGTTTCGGCTTCTTTATTTGAGGCAATGGCTTGTAATTGCTATCCTGTAGTTTCAGAGATTCCCGGAAATCAAAGCTGGATCAAGCATCGCGAAAACGGACAGTTAATTGAAATTGATAATATCAAAATTTTGGCAGAAGAACTAATTTGGTCTTTTGAAAATGCTGAATCGCGAAATCAGGCCGTTATTCAAAACAGAAAATTTGTAGAGGCAAATGCGAATTATGATATTAATATGAAGATTATTGCGGATAAATATCATGAATTGCTGGATTCAAAAATTTAACCGCAAAGTCCGCAAGGTTTTTTTTTATCTATTGAATATTCATAAACAAAGAAGTTCGCAAAGCTTGATTAATACAAAGCTTTGCGAACTTTGCCTTTTTACAATACCACGCATACATAAACTTTGCGGACTTCGCGTAAATCCTTGCGAACTTTGCGGTTAAAAAAAATAATAATCCTTACTTTTGAACTCAGATTTAAAAGCCTTTTATTTATGGAAATCCAATCCAATTTTTCTTTAAAAAACCACAATACTTTTGGTATCGAAGCCAAAGCCAAACAATTTGTTGCCGTTCATTCAGTAGACGAATTAAAATCAATTTTGAAACAATACAAAAACGAGAAAAAATTTATTTTAGGCGGAGGAAGCAATATGCTTTTAACTAAAGATATTGAGGCGTTGGTAATTCATATAGATTTAAAGGGCAAGAAAATCATTAAAGAAGATGATGATTTTGTTTGGGTCGAAAGTCAGGCCGGAGAAACCTGGCACGATTTCGTACTTTATACTATTGATAACAATTTTGGAGGTTTAGAAAACATGTCTCTGATTCCCGGAAATGTCGGTACAACTCCTGTTCAGAATATTGGTGCTTACGGAACAGAAATAAAAGACACTTTTGTTTCTTGCGAAGCCATAAATATTGAAACTCAGGAAATAAAAACCTTCACCAATGCCGAATGTAATTTTGGTTACAGAGAAAGCATTTTTAAAAATGAAGTTAAAGATCAATATATTATCACTTCGGTAATTTATAAATTAACAAAACGCAATCACAAAATCAATACTTCGTACGGAGACATTACGGCTGAATTGGCTAAAAACAATGTGACAACTCCAACTTTAAAAGACGTGAGTAATGCTGTAATCGCCATCAGACAAAGCAAATTACCCGATCCTAAAGAATTAGGAAATAGCGGAAGTTTCTTTAAAAACCCAATTTTATTAAAATCTGATTTCGAAAAAATCCATCAAAAATTTCCTGAAATGAAATATTATGAAGTTTCAGAAACTGAGGTAAAAGTTCCTGCTGGCTGGCTGATAGAACAAGCAGGTTTTAAAGGAAAACGTTTTGGTGATGCGGGAGTTCACAAAAATCAGGCTTTGGTTTTGGTCAATTACGGAAACGCAACCGGACAGGAAATTTTAGCCGTTTCGAAAGATGTTCAAAAAACTGTTTTCGAAAAGTTTGGGATTCATATTGAAGCGGAAGTTAATGTGATATAAAACACGAATTTCACTAATTCAAAAATTAAAAATATTGTCAAACTGAGCGAAGTCGAAGTCCGTTATATCAACAAAGCATCTCTTCCGAAGTCTCGGAACATTCGATGTGAAAAATCCAAAAACTCATTTTCTTCAAATAAGATGACACATAGTATTTCGATAAAAATAGTAAATCCCGACGACGAAAAAGTTTTGGTAATTACAGAAGAATTATCAGAAAATCTTTACCTTCGTTTTGGAAGTGACGGGAAAAATTCTTTTCAGGATTGGGAGAATGAAAATTCAAAATTTGTATTTGTTGTAGCTGAAATTAATTCTGAAATTGTGGGTTGCGGCGCTATTAGGCCAATTGATCAAAATATCGGAGAAGTAAAACGAATGTATGCCAAATATCCGGGAAAGAAAATTGGACAAACGATTTTAGGTTTTTTAGAAAATGAAGCTGTCAATCTTGGTTATACCAATTTGGTTTTAGAAACACGAGTAAAAAATGAAAGTGCTGTTCAGTTTTATCAAAAACAAGGATATAAAGTAATTCCGAATTACGGAAAATATATAGATCGACCGGAAGCCATTTGTCTGGAAAAATCTTTAAATCAAAATTCATAAAAATGTATACTCCTAAAATATACAAAGACGAAGATCCGGAATCGATCAGGACTTTTTTGAAAGAAAACAGTTTTGGCATTCTGATCAATCAGACTCAGGGAAAATTATGTGCAACACATATTCCGATAGAACTTGAAGTTACAGCTGACGGAAAAGAAATTTTACAAGGACATATTTCAAAATTAAATCCGCAAGCAGAAGGTTTTGCCGAGAACGATCAGGTTTTGGCCGTATTTACAGGTCCGCACAGTTATATTTCTTCTTCCTGGTACGATCACGAAAATGTGCCTACCTGGAATTATATAGCCGTACATGTTTATGGCCGAATTAAAATTGTAGACGAAGCCACCACAATAGAGCAGCTTAAAAAATTAGTTGATAAATATGAAGCGGGTTCTGAGAATCCGGTTCGTGTTGAGGATTTATCAACAAAAACAATGCGCGAAGCCAGAGGAATATTTGGTTTTGAAATTGAAATTGATGAAATTCAGGCTACCAAAAAACTCTCTCAAAACCGAGACGACCTCAATTATAAAAACATTATTACAGAATTAGAAAAAACTGAAAACCCTCAGGCTATTGCTGTTGCAAAAGAAATGTCGAAATGCCGAAAGTAAATTGGCTTTAGCCATTGAAATCTAGGAATTCATAAGTACATTTGCACGCGCAAGATTCAGAAATTAAAAGACATTAAAATCAGATGCTTATAACTTTATTTTACTTCTTTATTGCTATTGTTGTTATTCAGGTTTTCTACTATTTAGGAATTTTTGGAAAGTTTGCTTTTGCTAAACCACAAGATATTACATTAAAAAAATTACCCGTTTCGGTAATTGTATGTGCTAAAAATGAAGAAGAAAACGTTAAAAAGTTTATTCCGCTATTGGCAGAACAAGATTACCCTGATTTCGAAATTGTTTTAATAGACGATGCGTCAAGCGATGAAACTTTAGAAGTTTTTGAGCAATTTGAACAACAATATCCTAACATTCGTTTAGTAAAAGTGCAAAATAACGAAGCTTTTTGGGGCAATAAAAAATATGCTTTAACCCTGGGAATCAAAGCATCCAAAAAAGAATACTTATTATTTACAGATGCGGATTGTTATCCAACTTCAAAAAACTGGATTACGGCAATGACTTCTCAATTTACCATGAATAAAACGATTGTTTTAGGCTACGGAGGTTATGAGAAAGTTGAGCGTTCTTTATTGAATAAAATAATTCGTTTTGAAACGGTTTTAACAGCGGTACAATATTTTTCATGGGCAAAATTGGGACTTCCGTACATGGGGGTTGGTCGTAATTTAGCCTATAAAAGAGACGAGTTTTTTAATGTAAATGGCTTTATCGAACACATCCAGATTCGTTCTGGCGACGATGACTTGTTTATCAATCAGGCTGCAAACAAAAACAATACAACGATATCCTATACTCCGGAAAGTTTCACCTACTCTAAACCAAAAGAAACTTACAGAGAATGGTTTACTCAAAAAAGAAGACATATTTCTACTGCCGAACATTATAAGTTTTTCGACAAAATGCAATTGGGCCTCTTTTTTATATCACAATTATTTTTCTTTATTTTAGTTATACTATTATTAGCTTTCCAATTTCAATGGATTGCAGTTTTAGCTATTTTGGCAACTCGTTACACTGTTGCATGGACTGTAATTGGATTTTCTGCCGGAAAATTAAAAGAAAACGACATTAAAGTTTGGTTTCCTATTGTAGAAATCATGCTTATATTCACACAAATTAATATCTTTATAACTAATATCTTTTCAAAACCTGTATATTGGAAATAAATTCTAAAATAGAAAAAGCAAAAAAGGGCGATCAAATCGCCTTTACTTTTTTATTAGATTATTTCTGGAATGAAGTGTATGGCTTTATGCTAACTCGTACTGAAAACGAAACTACTGCCGAAGATATTACTATCGAAACCTTCTCTAAAGCTTTTGATAAGATAGGTTCTTATAACCCTGAATTTCAATTCAACACCTGGTTAATTGCCATTGCAAAAAACGTATACATTGATTTATTGCGTAAAAAGAAAACCAATCTTTTTATAGAAATTACTGATAACGAAGACCAACAGGCTTACAATATTGCCGACCCTACTCCATCAGCCGAAGATGCTTTAATTAAAGAGCAAAATCTTTCCCGCCTGCTACAATGCATCAAAGAACTGAAACCACATTATCAGGAAGTAATTCAGTTGCGTTACTTTCAGGAAATGACTTATCAGGAAATCGCACTTAAAATCGATGAACCTTTAAGCAACGTAAAAGTAAAATTACTTCGAGCTAAAAAATTATTGGCAGAAATTATCGAACGTAATAGATAATTTATTATCTTTAGGTAAAGAATAAAATATAATTCACTTTATTCTTAAAAAAGTAAATTATCCACACATTAAAACAACAACGCTTCCGTTGTTTGCCAAAACCCAAAACCTTATCGCTTATGATTTAAATGTTACTTAACCTTAAAATCCATAAATCATGTCTAAATCAAGTATCTACGAAACAAGCTGGACCAATCTTGTTTTCGAAAACAAAAACAAAGAGTACGGCGCGTATCAATTACGCCAGGAGAATTCAAAAACTACCATCTCAGCTCTATTTATGGGTTTGCTATTATTAGCCGCTTTGGGAAGTGTATCAATTTTAATCAACAAATTTAAAACTCCAGCTCCTGTAGAAGAAGGACCAGTTATTTATGACCCGCTAACGCCAGTAAATTTAACTCCAATCCCTGTTCAGCCAACGCCTCCGGCACCGCCAGTTCAACAACAGGCAGCAGCAGCTTCGGCAACAGATTTGAGTCAATTATCACATCCAGTTCTAGTACCAACCGAACAGGCTGTAGACAAGATTGCTACAAACGATCAAAATCCTTCTGCAGTACCTAATACAGGAGACGGATCAGGAACTATCGCGAATCCAATACCTGGAAATCCTGGTGGAGATACAGAAGTTGTATCAGTAGCACCAGTAACCAATGAACCTGTACTTCCTGCACTTTTAGACAAAATGCCGGAATTTCCAGGAGGAATGGCTAAGTTTTATACTTATGTAGGTAATAATTTCAACAGACCCGAATTGGATGCTGACAGAACTTTAAAAGTTTATGTTTCGTTCGTAATCGAAAGAGACGGTTCTATTACCGATATCATGGTGAAAAGCGATCCTGGTTACGGACTTGGAAAAGAGGCAATCAGAGTACTTAAATCATTAAAAACAAAATGGATTCCCGGAGTATTAAACGGGAAAGCAGTTCGAACTGCCTATAACCTTCCGATTACTATAAAAACGGAAGCTCAATAATAAAAATAGAAAAGCAGAACTTAGGTTCTGCTTTTTTTTATGCCTTAATTTAAAACATTATTTTATTGAACTATTAAGAGATAAAGAAAAATTAAGCCTTTTGTTAGATTATTAATTTTAAATTTAACCTCATAAAAATCTTAACTATTCTAATCTTAATGCCATTTACCTTTTCTCATCCCGCAATAATCCTTCCCTTAAAATATTTACCTAAAAATTGGATTTCATTAACCGGACTTATAATTGGCAGCTTAACTCCCGATTTTGAGTATTTTATTCGAATGAAAGTTCAGAGTAATTACAGTCATACTTTTTATGGAATATTTTGGTTTGATTTGCCTTTAGCAATTTTGCTTTCTTTTATATTTCACAATATAATCCGCAATTCTTTATTCTTTAATTGTCCTAATATTATAAAATCAAGAGTATTGCTTTTCAGCAAGTTTAATTGGAACAATTATTTTAAAGAAAATTGGATTATAGTTTTAATCTCCACAATAATCGGAATAGCTTCTCATCTTTTTTGGGATGGTTTTACACATAATCATGGTTATTTCGTAGAACATATTTCTTCATTAAAGAATAGCTTTTCTTTTTTAGGAAATGAAATTCCAATTTGGAAAATAACACAGCATGCAAGCACTTTATTAGGAGCCATAATTATAGTTGCATCATTTTTTAAACTTCCTGAAAATATAATTCAGCCGATAGATATTAATCAAAAATACTGGGCTACGACTAGTATACTTACAGTGACAATTTCAATCTTAAGATTTTTAATTAATTTAAATCATATCTCTCCAGGAAATATTATTGTAACTGTAATTTCAGCTTTTTTAATTTCTTTAGTAATAAGTCCTGTCTTAATTAAATCTACAGGAAGTGAAAAATTTTAACAAAATCAATTACTTTTACATCACCTTTCAAAGGAAAATCAAATCTATCAAAATTAAAAACTAAAAAATGGGAATATTTTCAGCTATTCTAGGCAACGCCGGTTCAGTAAGTCAGGAAGATTTAATTAAAAAATACGGACAGCTTTTGACTGATAATGAAGAAATCGAAATGGGTTTTAAACTTATCCGCGATACTTTTATCTTTACTAACAAAAGATTAATTCTTGTTGATGTACAAGGAATAACCGGAAGCAAAACAGAATACAAATCGATCGCATATAAAAGCATCACTCGCTTTAGCGTAGAAACCGCAGGAACTTTTGATCTTGATGCTGAGTTGAAAATTTGGGTTTCAAGTGAATTACAACCCAGTATTGTAAAACAATTCAACAAATCTGTAAATGTTTACGATGTACAAAAAGTATTGGCTTTTCACGTTTTAGGTTAATATTAAAATAAAAACCCGATAAATTTCTATGAAACTTATCGGGTTTTATTTTTCAAGCAGAAATTATTATTTCTTTTTAGTAGCTGTTTTTTTTGTAGTTGTAGCTTTCTTAGTAGTTTTACTTACTGGTGCAGTATTTACAATTTTTTGTTGTACATATGGTTTATACAAACCATCTTTTTCAGCTCTTTTCTTAGCATCTTCAGCCCTTTGTTTTGAATCCGGATGCGAACTCATCATCTGATCGATAAATGAAGCTTGTGATCCTTCGCTCATTTTAGCCAAAATTCTAAAAGCTGATTCTTCAGCATTTACGTTATAACCATTTTTTTTCATAAAATTATACGAGAACAAATCTGCTTCGGCTTCTTGTTTACGACTAAATTTACTATCGATTATGGCACTTCCTATTTTACCCAACTGGCTATCTGTAACGCTTGCAATTGTGGCAGATTGTGAAGCCGCACCTTCTAACAAAGCTTCTTTTCTGTAAGCAGCTTTTATGGCATCTCTTGAGTCATTATTGGCAACGTGACCAATTTCGTGACCAATTACTGCAAGAAGCTCATTATCATCCATAATATCCATTAATCCTGAATATACACGAACACTCCCGTCTGCAGTTGCAAAAGCATTTACTTCTTTTAATTTATAAACTTTATAATTTAAAGTGTATCCGTCGCCAGCAGTATATTTTCCAAAAACTCTGTTCAGTCTTAAAGTGTAGGGATCTGTTGCACTCGCAACTTCATTTTCAGTATCCATTTTATCTACTGCAGCTTTAGATAGCGCAGCTGCATCGGCATTACTAAACGTAAAACCACTAACACCTTTTTGAAGTGCCCCAACGGCTTTATCACCGAAATTAATCTGTGCATTCATTTTAGTAAAACCAAAAGCGGCAAACAAAACGCCTAATACAATAAATTTCTTTTTCATGTTTTATATTATTACAATTTAACAACAAATGTATTACAATGATTAGGTTTTTCTATTTCAATTAAATACAATTTATAACAAATAAAGATATAAATATTAAACGAGTAAAAATCAAGCTTGTGCTATAATTATTCTTCTTATTCAAATAAACAAACAAAAAATAGCCAATTTCACCAACATCATAATTTAAAAACAATAATTTAACACTAGAGCAAAATTATCGTTAAAATGGTTTTTCAAACTATAATGAGATCAATACCAAATTAAATGGTAAACAAATCATCAAATAAACTACATTGCTTATCTTTGTACTTTGAATTTTGATATATGGAAACAGTCATTGAAAATATACCAACTGGAAAACCGAAGTGGTTAAAAGTAAAACTTCCAATTGGACAAAAATATACTGAACTTCGCGGTTTGGTAGATAAATACAGCTTAAACACGATTTGTACCTCAGGAAGTTGCCCAAATATGGGTGAATGCTGGGGCGAAGGAACAGCTACATTTATGATTTTAGGAAATGTTTGTACACGTTCTTGTGGTTTTTGCGGTGTAAAAACCGGTAGGCCTGAAACGGTAGATTGGGATGAACCTGAAAAAGTGGCTCGTTCTATAAAAATCATGAACATCAAGCACGCTGTAATTACAAGTGTTGACAGAGATGATTTGAAAGATGGTGGTTCGATTATCTGGATCGAAACCGTAAAGGCAATTCGCAGAATGAACCCTAACACCACTCTGGAAACTTTAATTCCTGATTTTCAAGGAATAGAAAGAAACTTAGACCGAATCGTAGAAGCAAATCCTGAAGTAGTATCCCACAATGTTGAAACCGTTCGACGTTTGACTCGTGAAGTACGTATTCAGGCAAAATATGATCGTAGTTTGGAGGTTTTACGTTACCTGAAAGAAAAAGGAATTAACAGAACAAAATCCGGAATTATGTTAGGTCTTGGTGAAACTGAAGAAGAAGTTTTCCAGACGATGACCGATTTACGCAATGCCAATGTGGATATTGTTACTATTGGTCAGTACCTACAGCCTAGTAAAAAACATTTACCAGTAAAAGAATTTATTACCCCGGATCAATTTGCACGATACGAAAAATTTGGTCTTGAATTAGGTTTCCGTCATGTAGAAAGCGGTCCTCTTGTTCGCTCTTCATACAAAGCACAAAAACACATTTTATAAAAAGTTTTTATTCAATCGTTTATTTCTTTAATCGCACCAACGGTTAAACAAATAAACGATTGAACAATTTAAACAAATAAATAAAGCACTTGAAAACAAGAATTGCTATTAATGGTTTCGGAAGGATTGGTAGAAATTTATTCCGTTTACTTTTAAACCATCCTGATATTGAAGTCGTTGCCATCAACGATATTGCTGACAACAAAACCATGGCGCATTTGATAAAATACGACAGTATTCATGGGGTTTTGCCCTTTATTGTTAGTCATGACGAAAAAGGAATAATTGTTAATGAAAAACATTATTTATTTTTTCATGAAAAAAGCATTTCAAATTTAGACTGGAAAAGCCATAATATTGACTTTGTAATTGAGTCTACGGGAAAATATAAAACTCACGAAGAATTAAACGCACATATCGAAGCCGGCGCAAAAAAAGTAATCCTTTCTGCTCCATCAGAAGTTGATAGTATCAAAACGGTAGTATTAGGTGTTAATGAAAATATTCTGGACGGAAGCGAAAACATTATTTCGAACGCAAGTTGCACCACAAATAATGCTGCTCCGATGATAAAAATCATCGATGAATTGTGCGGAATCGAGCAAGCATACATCACAACAATACATTCTTATACTACAGACCAAAGTCTTCACGACCAGCCACATAAGGATTTACGCCGTGCAAGAGGCGCAAGTCAGTCAATTGTTCCAACAACTACAGGTGCAGCTAAGGCATTAACAAAAATTTTTCCTAAATTGCATGAAAAAATCGGAGGTTGCGGAATTCGTGTTCCCGTTCCCGACGGTTCATTGACCGATATTACATTTAATGTAAAACGCGCTGTTACTATTGAAGAAATAAATAAAGCATTTCAAGAAGCCTCAAAAACAAATTTAAAAGGAATATTAGATTACACAGAAGATCCTATTGTTTCTGTTGATGTCATTGGCAATACACATTCGTGTTTGTTCGATGCACAATTAACCTCTGTTATTGACAAGATGGTAAAAGTTGTGGGTTGGTATGATAACGAAATTGGCTATTCATCAAGATTAATTGATTTGATTTTGCGTACAAGAAAAACATAAGATTCATTGTAAAAGCATTGCATTACATGAAATACCACTTTTTTATTCTTTTTTGTTTTTTTAATTCATTTTTGTATTCTCAATCCAAAAAGAATACAGATAGTATTTTCTATTACAACAAGTTAGTTAATAAAAATCTGGGCAATAAAAAATATAAGGAAGCGGTTTACTATACCCAAAAATCTATCAATTTTTGCGAATTAAATCACAAACACGAAGGTTTAGCCAATCAAACATTTAAGCTTGGCAAAATTTACTACAAACAACATAAATATGATGAAGCCCTAAAAAGTTTTCATAGAAGTGTTGCTTCCTTTGACAGTGTAAAACCAACGTGTACCAAAGTGCTGGCACTGCATTATATTGGTGTAGCAAATACTGCAAAAGGTGATTATGAAATAGCTGCCATTTATTACAAAAAAGCAGAATTGCTTTTGAATCAGTTAAAAATGGTTGATCATGCCGAAGTTTTGAACTTTCAAAAAGCGATGGCATTAAAAACAAATAAGAATTTACCTCTTGCAGCAAAATCTTTTCACGAAATAATAGAAAAACCTGACAATCCTTCTATTCTAAAAACTAAGTCTGATGCCTATTATCAACTAGGGTTAATCGAAACACAGCTCAAACGAAATGATTCTGCTATAATTTATCTGGAAAATGCTTTAGACTATAATACAAAAAGCAATAATCTGGCTCAAAAATCAAAAATTATTTTAGCGATAAGCCAATATTACAAACAGCATAAAAATTTTGACCTCGCCTACTCTTATCTGGATGAACATTATCAGTTAGAAAATTATATTCTTAAATTAAAAAATGCGAAAATTGATCTTAATGAGTTCGAAAAATTCAAAAAAAATCAATCTTTAAACAATACCATTAAACGTGAAAGCGAAGAAAAAATTCAGCTAAAAACATATCGTTACTCTAAATTGGTCAGCATTTTGGCCATTGCCCTTATTTCGATTTTATCCCTTTTAAGCCTGGCATTATACAAAAACAATATTATTCGAAATCAAAACAATTTACTTTTAAGAGAGAAAAACAAAGAACTTGTTTTAGCCAAAAATAAAGCTGAAAAAGCATCAAAAGCAAGATCCGAATTTCTATCAACTGTAAGTCATGAGCTTCGGACGCCATTAAATGCGATTAACGGAATTACGCATTTACTACTAGAAGATAATCCTAAAAAAACACAATTAAAATATCTTGAATCTTTAAAATTTTCAGGAAATTATCTCACCACATTCATCAATGAAATTCTCGAAATTAATAAAATCGATTCTACAAAAGTCGAAATAGAAAACATTACTTTCAACTTAAAAGAATTGCTATTCAATATTCAAAGCTCCTTAAAAGAATTAGCCACTGCCAATAAAAACTATTTCAACCTTGAAATAGATGAATCAATTCCGGATAATTTAATTGGAGATCCTACTAAAATTTCTCAAATCATTTTAAATTTAATAAATAATGCACTGAAATTTACACAAAACGGAAATGTAAATGTAATTGCAAAGTTGTACACGAAAGAAGAAGATGGCGCTACAGTTTATTTTGAAATTGTAGACACAGGAATTGGTATTCCCGAAGACAAACTGCAAACCGTTTTTGAAAGTTTCTCTCAAGGTTCAATAGAAGTCAATCGCAAATATGGCGGAACTGGCTTAGGACTAACAATCGTTAAAAAACTGATTGAACTTTTAGGAGGCGAAATAAAACTAAAAAGTGAAGTGGGTAAAGGTTCTACTTTTACCTTTAAATTGAAATTCAAGATTAACAATGAACCTTTGGAAGTGGTAGAAGAAGCAAAACCCTATAATGACAAACAATTAAAACACAAATCGATTTTATTGATTGAAGACAACAAAATCAATCAGATGATTACGCGAAAAATGCTGGAAAACAAAGCCATTACCTGCGAAATAATAGATAATGGTGAAGATGCTGTTGAGCTTTTAAAAGTAAAACGATTCGATATGATTTTAATGGATGTTCATTTACCCGGAATCAACGGCACAACGGCTACAAAACTAATCAGGGAATTTGACAAAACCACTCCTATTATTGCATTAACAGCCATTTCGCTTGATGAAAACAGAGACATGCTTTTGTCATACGGAATGAATGATGTGATCACCAAACCTTTTGTACCAGATGAGTTTTACAGTACAATTGCGAAGTTTTTCGATTAATTTTTAAAGGCACTAAGGTTCTAAGTTCCTAAGATCCCGAGTTTAATTTAACGTACTCCAGAATTGACGCGTCAAAATTTTGGTGGTTATTGATAAATGTACTTTTTATTGGTAAATAATACAATTGAGAAGCTAGTTTAGAATCTTTTAAACGTACATAATCTTTTTCTGTTGTAACAATCTTTTTATTCTGAGCCTTACTCTGAATTGTTTCTAAGTCTGAATCTGAAAAATTATGATGGTCCGGAAAAGTCATACATTCGTCATTTTCATTTTTTAAATAATCAAAAAACGGCGTTGGTTTTGCAATTCCTGCAATAAGTAATTTTGGTTCTGATTTAATTTCATTTACAGCTATTTTTTTATTTTCACCGTAAATAGAATCATCATAATCGATAAAAGTAAAATAGACTTGCTGCGAACAAGTCAATTTCAATTTCAAACGAATTTCTGCTTGTTCTGTATCTGATAAATCTTTCGGGCATTTCGTGACAATTATAATGTTTGCCCTATTGGCTCCGCTTCTGCTTTCACGAAGATTTCCGGTTGGCAGCATAAAATCATCCGCATATAAATCACCGTATGAACTCAATAAAATATAGAAACCTGCTTTTACTTTTCGGTGCTGGTAAGCATCATCTAATAAAACAACCTGAGGCTTTTCATTCTGCGAAAGCAATTGTATTATCCCGTTTGTTCTGTTGGCATCAACCGCGACCTGAACATTGGGGAATTTTTGATAAAACTGAAATGGTTCATCGCCCAGAATTTCAGCATTTGAAGTCATATCGGCCAAAACAAAACCTTCAGATTTACGTTTGTAACCCCGGCTTAAAGTGGCAATTTTATATTTATCAGATAATAACCTGATTAAATATTCTATTTGAGGTGTTTTTCCGGTTCCGCCCACGCTTAAGTTTCCAACAGCAATAACCGGAATATCAAAAGATGTTGATTTTAGAATTCCTTTATCAAAAAGAAAATTCCTGATTGAAGTAATGAATCCATATAAAACGGCAAGCGGGAAAAGTAGTATTCGAAGTAATTTCATAAAGTTATTTATCGGAATAATGTCCCATCGCAGAGATTACAAAAACGGTTACAACTTCATCATCTACACGATAAATCAACCGATCTTTTTGATTAATTTTTCTTGACCAGAATCCTGAATATTCATATTTTAAAGGCTCAGGATTTCCAAAACCTTCATATGGATTATCAGTAAGATCTATTAAAATTTTAGCAATATTTTTAATAGAAATTTTATTTCCTGATTTTTTATGTTTTTCAATATCCTGATTTGCACTTTTAGTTACTTCAACCCTAAACTTCCCCATATATCATTTGGATCTAGCGTTGTAGTCTCGCCATTTTTAATATTTTCTTCTGCTTTTTTTACTTTTTCAATAAATTCAGAGCTATAAATGCTTGGCTCTTCATTAACCTGTCCATGAACTGGCTCAACGATCTCAATACCTTCGACACCTTTAAAAAAAGCTTCAAACATCGCCATAAATGCTTTTCCTGTCTTCGTTTGCTCGTTAATTTTTATTGTAGTCATAACTTTAGATTTTGAAACACAAAGATACAAAATTAGTATTACTCGTATTATCAGTATTACTGGTATTGCCAATTTACACAAACAATATTATTTAAATATTTTAAAATTGACAGGTTTATTCGTTAATTTGTTTCAGGTCTTAAGTTTCAAGTTCCTATATAAAACCTGAAACAAATTAAACCTAAAACCTGAAACAAAAAATAATGAAAATCAAAGAAATATTAGCAGTTCTCGAAGAAATGGCACCTTTGGCTTACGCCGAAGATTTTGACAATGTTGGCCTTTTAGTTGGCAATGCTGAAACTGATAGCACCGGAGTTTTAGTTTGTCATGATGCTTTAGAAAATGTAATTGATGAAGCTATCGCAAAAAACTGCAATCTGGTAGTTTGTTTTCACCCGATTTTATTCTCCGGAATTAAAAAAATTACGGGTAAAAATTATGTCGAGCGCACAATCCTGAAAGCCATCAAAAATGATATTGCTATTTATGCGGTTCACACAGCTTTAGATAATCATTCGGCGGGAGTTAATAAAATATTTTGCGATGCTTTAGGCTTAACAAATACCAAAGTTTTAATTCCGAAACAAGGTTTTATCAAAAAACTAGTTACTTATACGACTCCTGATAACTCTGATAAGGTTCGAGACGCTATGTTTGAAGCTGGGGCCGGAACGATTGGTAATTATGACAATTGCAGTTTTAATACTGAAGGTTTTTTTACTTTTCAGGGAAATGAAAACAGCAATCCTGTAGTTGGAGAACAAGGGAAATTGCATACAGGACGCGAAATAAAAATTGAAGTTGTTTTCGAAAAACATTTACAATCTAAAGTCCTGAAAGCACTTTTTGCCAATCATATCTACGAAGAAGTAGCTTACGAAGTGTATGATTTACAAAACGCTCATCAAAATATTGGTTTAGGAATGATTGGTGAATTTGAAACCGAAATGGATGAAAAAGATTTTCTGCTTTTGGTAAAAGATAAAATGATTGCCGACGGAATTCGCCATTCGGTCTTTACAGGAAAAAAAATCAAGAAAGTTGCCGTTCTGGGAGGCTCAGGAAGTTTCGCTATAAAAAATGCAATTCAGGCTGGAGCCGATGCTTTTTTGACGGCAGATTTAAAATACCATCAGTTTTATGAAGCAGAAAATCGACTACTTTTAGCCGATATTGGTCATTTTGAGAGCGAACGCTATACAAAAAACTATATTGTTGATTATCTTCGAAAAAAAATCCTTAATTTTGCCATCATTTTATCAGAAGAAAATACAAATCCAGTTAAGTACTTATAGAATATGGCGAATACGAAAGAATTAAGTGTTGAGGACAAGTTAAGAGCAATATACGATTTACAGCTTATTGACTCTAGAATTGACGAAATCAGAAACGTGAGAGGAGAACTTCCTTTAGAAGTGGAAGATCTAGAAGATGAAGTTGCAGGTTTAAGCACGCGTTCAGAGAAATTGAAAAGTGAACTTGAGGTTATTGAAGATCTTATCAAAGCAAAGAAAAATGCTATTGATGAGCACAAAGAGGTTATCAAAAAATACACAAAACAACAAGAATCAGTTCGTAATAACAGAGAATTTAATTCTTTGACTAAAGAGGTTGAATTTCAGGAATTAGAAATTCAATTGGCTGAAAAGCAAATCAAAGAAATGAAAGCTTCTATCGAACATAAGAAAGAAGTTACTTCTAACTTAAAAGAAAAACTTGACGCTAAAAGTTCTCACTTAAAACATAAAAAATCTGAATTAGATGCTATTATGGCTGAAACTCAAAAAGAAGAAATCTTCTTATCTGAGAAATCAGCTGAGTTCTCTGCTCAAATCGAAGAAAGATTATTAGCTGCTTATACTAGAATCAGAACTAGTGTTCGTAACGGATTAGCTGTTGTATCTATCGAAAGAGGAGCATCTGCAGGATCATTCTTTACAATTCCGCCTCAAACTCAGGTAGAAATCGCTTCTAGAAAGAAAATCATTACTGATGAGCACTCTGGAAGAATTTTAGTTGACAGCGCATTAGCTGAAGAAGAAAAAGAAAAAATGGAACAATTGTTCTCTAAATTCTAATACGAGTCCCGATTTTATCGGGACTTTTTTTTACTCAAAATTTTCCGCCACGAATTTCACTAATTTCACTAATTTTTATATCCTAAGAATAAAAATTCGTGCTAAATTTGTGAAATTCGTGGCGAATCTTTTTTAGATCTAGTTTCGAAAAATTATTTTTCTATCATTAAACTACTTGTTTTGGGAATTAAAAAAGGAATTCGGTTCATTACATTAAAATCGGTTGGGTCGTATATCAATTTTCTAAGTTATGTTCGTCCGCAAAAAGCTGTTGAACTTTCCTATGCCCTCTTTAGTCAGCCCAGAATTGGAAGACTGCAAAAAGAAGATTTACCCAAAATATTAAAAAATACTGAAACTGAAACGTTTCATCATAACGAACATCATTTTCAGACTTACATCTGGAAAGGTAACGAAACTAAAATTCTGCTTGTTCACGGTTGGGAAAGCAATGCCGCACGCTGGAAAAAAACCTTACCACATCTTCAAAAATCAGGAAGTACCATTATTGCAATTGATGCTCCCGCACACGGACAAAGCAGCGGCAAAGAATTTAATATTCCGCTTTATGCTGAATTCATTAATAAAGCGGTAGAAAAGTATCAACCCACAATTATTATTGGCCATTCGATTGGTGGCGCAGCTTGCGTTTATCATCAATATTTATTTCCCAATACAAGTATTAATAAAATGGTAATTCTTGGAGCGCCATCAGATTTAAAAACTTTGATCGACAATTATATTGCCATGTTGAGTTTGAATACCAAAATGTTTTCGCTTCTCGAGGGTAAATTCATAAATCGATTCAACTTTAAAATCGGAGATTTCTCTGCGCAAAAGTTCGCATCACAATTTAATGTTTCCGGCTTTATTGCGCACGATACTTCAGATAAGATTGTTGCTTTTGAAGAAGGGAAAAAAATTGCGAGTAATTGGAAGAATAGTCAGTTTATAGAAACTAAAGGTTTAGGTCACGGAATGCATGATGATGAATTGTATGAGAAAGTAATTGAGTTTTTGTTTTCTGTAGAAAAGGTTTAATGCCACTAAGGCGCTAAGTCGCAAAGTTTTTTTATTTCACCATTATACTTTGTCATCCTGAGGCACGAAGGATCGCACGAGTAATTCTGTTCCTAGAATCTCCAATCTATGTCGAGCTTCTTGTGTGATCTCTCCCTTCGGTCGAGATGACAAGATTGTGGTTACTTTCTATTAAAAAATTTTCCCGCAGATTTACCAGATATTGCTGATTTTTTTATTCAATTAAATCTGCTCAATCTGCCAAATCTGCGAGAGTTAGTCTGCTCATTTTTTGTCATCCCGAGGTACGAGGGATCTCCATAAGAAACTCCGCAATCAAAATCGCCAATCTTTGTAGAGCTACTTACGGAGATCCCTCGTACCTCGGGATGACAAAATTGTTTTTAAACAATAATTTTAAAAGACTTCAACATTTCTTTTTCTCCTTTTCCTGTTATTATAATAACTCTTGAATCTTTTGTTCTTCTTATCCAGTCCTGTTCCAACATTTTATTCAATAACAAAGTTCCTACTGAACCTGCGATATGATATCTTCTTTCGCTCCAGTCGAGGCAAGGTTTTAAGAATATTCGTTTTTGTTTTTTGGCGTCTCCAATATTAACTCCAAAATCTGAGAACCATTTTTCTCCTTCAGAAGTAACTTCGAAAGTATTATTCTTTTCAATAATTATTTTTTGTTCTAATAAACTATCGGCTAAAGCCACACCAATTTTACCTGCTAAATGATCGTAACACGTTCTGCAATATTTTATAGGAGGATAATTTTCTGTCTTCTTTTTTGCAGAAATCTCCGGTTTCGGAATCAGATTCGCCATTGCTTCAACGGCGTAGGCAACTTCTTTATTCGAAAATCGGTAATATTTATGACGGCCTTGTTTTTCGACAGAAATCAAATCGGCATCAAGAAGTTTTCCTAAATGCATACTGATGTTTTGAGCTGATGTTTCGATTGCAATGGCTAATTCAGTTGCAGTGAATGCTTTTCCGTCAAGTAAATTCCACAAAATTGACGCACGCGTAGCATCACCAATTAAAGTTGCCGTTTTTATAAACTGATCTTCCATTTTATTCCATAGTTAAATACAGACTGAACTATTCCCCTGTAAAGTTAAATAACTTTGTTAAAAATAAAATACAATGACCTCAAGTTTATTCGTTCAATCAGACATCCAGAATCCTTATTCAGTTTATAAATTAATGATGGACAAAAATCCTGTTTACTGGGATAAAACCAACAAAATCTGGGCAATTTATTCTTATCGATATTGTGTCGAAATTCTAAAAAACAATAAAGTCGAAATTCCGATTGTAAATCCAGATAATGAACAAAAACTGAATGAATTTGCTTTGAAAATTCTAGACAATCTAACACGATTATCAAATGGAATTCAACACGAAATTTCAAAAGAAATTGCAACGCTGTTATTTTCAAATATAAAATCAGTTAACATCAGCAAAATTACTTCGTCATTGATCGAAAATGATTTAGCTAACAATAAAATCGACTGGGTTAATTCTATCAGCAAAAAATTGCCGATCCTTGTTCTTTTAAAAAGTTTTGGTTTTGAAGAAAATGACTGTGATTTTATTTCAGAAGTAATAGACTCTTTTATCAAAATTATGCTTCCGCAGAAAACTGAAGAGCAAGTAAAATTTATAAATGAAATTTCAGCAAAACTTTATTTTACTGTTGAAAAACATCTTTCTTCACTACCCTTTTATGATTCTTTACTAATGAATATTTCGAATCAATATAATCTTTCAAAAGAAGAAATTAGTACAATTGCAGTTAGTAATTTTATCGGTTTATGTATTCAGAGTTTCGATGCCGGGCGCGGAATTTTGAGTAATTCTTTATTACAAATTATTCAAAACAAAACATTTTCAAACAGAATTGAAATAGAAAAATCGGTTATTGAAACCTTGCGCTTTGATCCTCCGATTCATAATACAAGACGAATCGCCATTGAAGATTTTTTCATCGGCGAAAGCCAAATTAAAAAAGGCGATTCAATATTAATTGTTTTGGCTTCTGCCAATCGAGATTCTCAAAAGTTTGAAAACCCTGTGAATTTTGATATTGAAAGAATCAATAACAATGAAAATCTAACTTTTGGAATTGGCGGTCATATGTGTCTGGCAAAATATTTTTCCATTCATTTGGCAACAGAAGCGCTTTGGCATTTATTTCAGAATTACAAATTTGTTTCATTGTTAGAAAGTCAAATTCAGTACGAATCCCTTATAAACGCCAGATTACCAAAAAGAATCTGTATTCAATTCAACAATTAAAATATAAAATATGATAGCAGTAATTTTTGAAGTAATTCCTAATGAAGGAAAAAAAGAAGAATATCTTGATATAGCTGCAAGTCTTCGCCCAGAATTAGATACTATTGAAGGATTTATATCAATAGAACGATTTCAGAGTTTTAGCAATCCTGATAAAGTTTTATCATTGTCTTTCTGGAAAGATGAAGAAAGTATTCAGCAATGGAGAAATCTCGAAATGCATCGTCATGCTCAGGCAAAAGGACGAAATGAAGTTTTTAAAGATTATCATTTAAGAATCGCCCATATAGTTCGAGATTACGGAATGTTTGATCGCAAGGAAACGCCTAGCGATAGTTCGCAGTTTCATTCTTAAAAAAGGTTCTAAGATTCTAAGACGCTTAGACCCTAAGGTTTTTCTTTTGATAGTCTTCTTTAGTTTTGTCATTGCAAGAAACGAGGAGTGACAAGATTGAGGAAAATCTAAAATCTGAAATCTGCAATACTAAGAAGTCTAACAATCTAAAGATCTAAAATCCAAGAAGTCTAAATTTTGCTTACTTTTGCAGTATGGAAGAGAATTTAAAACGTCTGAATAAATTTATTGGTGAAACCGGATATTGTTCCCGCCGTGAAGCCGATAAGCTTATTGAAGAAGGACGCGTAACAATAAATGGTGTTGTACCTGAAATGGGAACCAAAGTTTCGCAAAATGACGAAGTGCGTATTGACGGAAAATTGATTGTGGAGAAACACGAAAAATTGGTATACCTGGCTTTCAATAAACCTGTTGGAATCGAATGTACAACGAATCTTGAAGTTCGAAATAATATTGTAGATTATATTAATTATCCAAAACGTATTTTTCCAATTGGAAGATTGGATAAAGCCAGTGAAGGATTAATTTTCATGACGAATGACGGCGATATCGTAAACAAGATTTTACGCGCCAGAAACAATCACGAAAAAGAATATACGGTAACAGTAAACAAACCTATTACAGAACGTTTTATACAACGCATGGGAAATGGTATTCCGATTCTGGATACTGTGACCAAAAAATGTAAAGTAGAACAAATTAGTCAATTTACATTTAAAATCATATTAACGCAGGGTTTAAACCGCCAAATTCGTAGAATGACTGAATATCTGGGTTATGATGTTACGGCGCTTAAACGTATCAGAATCATCAATATTTCGCTTGATGTTCCGGTTGGGCGCTATCGTGATTTGACCGATGATGAAATCAAAGAATTAAATCATTTAATAGAACCCTCAAGCAAAACTGAAGAAGCAAGTTTTCCAAAAGTCGAAACTCCAAGTCCAAGACGAAGAACGGATTTTTTATCTAAAGATGATGTTCCTAAACGACGTACCGATTTTATATCAAAGGATGATCCCAGATTTAAGAAAAAAGGAGATTACTAAATTGATCCTATAAAAAAGACCCTTTCGCAGAACGAAAGGGTCTTTTTTATTTAATAGTTACCTAAATTATTTTATCAGAACCATCTTCTTCTTTTGAACAGATAAACACCAAAAATGGATAAGATTACCGATACTAAAAGTAATATCCAGATTCCGTATTTACTTTCTTCTAAACCGTTCGGCACGTTCATTCCGTATAAACTGGCGATTAAAGTAGGGATCATTAAAATAATAGAAATCGAAGTCATTTGCTTCATAATATTATTCATATTGTTCGAAATCACTGAAGCATAAGCATCCATCATTCCGGTCAAGATATTACTGTAAATATTGGCTGTATCTTGTGCCTGACTTAATTCGATATCAACATCTTCTAATAAATCCTGATCAAAATGTTCTCTTTTGGCTTTTAAATTTTTAATTCGATGAAACAAAACATCATTTCCTTTTAGGGAAGTAATAAAAAACACAAGACATTTTTCTATTTGCAAAAGTGCCTGTAATTCTTCGTTCTTGATTGACTTCTCTAAATTATCTTCGGCAAGCTTTATCTTTTGATTAATTTGTTTGAGGTATTTTAAATACCAAACACTTGAGGACAATAATAATCTTAAAACCAAATCAAAATTATCTTTTATGTGTATATTTTTGCGGTTGGTATATTGTACAAAATCAGAAATAATTTCGGTTTCGTAAAAACTAATGGTAACGCAAACATCTTCTTTAAAAATTAATCCAAGGGGAATGGTTTGAAAAGGCAGTTTAATATCATTACTTTTTACCGGAATACGCATGATAAACAAAGTCCAGCCGTCTTCTGATTCCATACGGGGTCTTTCGTCGATATCTTCAATATCATTGTAAAAGGCTTCAGGAACCTGAAGTTCTTCGAGTAAGTATTTTTTTTCTGTTTCTGAAGGAGACTCAATATTGATCCAGCAGTTTGGAGTCCATTCTTGTGTCTCGATTAATCCGTTGTTGTTTTTGTAAAAGGCTTTCATTTCAAAATTGCAGGGTTTTATCATAGCATTTTGAAAAGTTTCAAAAGCTATTTTAATTTAATACTAACGAATAATAATCGTCCATTGGAGAAGTTTTTTTTTAAGTGGTGCAAAAGTATCCTTTATTTTTAAAACCCAAAAGTTTAAAAGTATAATTAAATACTAAAAAACCACCTTCAGTATTTTACTAAAGGTGGTTTCAGGAAAAAATTATTTTTTATTATTCAAAAACTCATAGTACAATGCTTTTGATAAAAATGTTTTGTTCTGATATTCATCAATTTCTTCCTCTTTTCTAATTTCAATTAATTGTCCATCTAAATGAAGTTTTGAGAAATATTCTCTTCGGGCTTCATCATTAAAATTCAAACGGCTCAAAAATATCGGTTCGACACATTTGTTTACTGCAATATTATAAGTAGTAATAAGGTTTCCCCAGTTTACAAAACTGCACAGCAAAACCGTTCCGTAAAAATACCATACCATTTGATTTGCCAGATAAGCGTTTGTTTTTTGTTTTGTGATCTTTCGAAAAACAAAAACTAAACCTATAATGGCCAGGATTAGAAAAGCATAAACTCCCAATCGCTTATAAGTTAATCCGAAAACCGAAATGTATTCTGAGTTTTTAATAATGGTGCTTACGATCAAAAGCCCGTTTAAGACAATCCAGATTTTAGCCAGTTTTTTGAGATTAGCTGCTTTTTTATCAAAATTGAATCCGCCCTTGAAATAGAACATAATTACACCAACCGCCATAATAATTGAAAAAATTACTGAATTGACTCTTTCGTGTGTATCGGCACTTAAGTTTGATTTTTCTACTACTTCAAAAAATTGCTCGTAATTATAAGTTATGATGAATACTACGAGTAAAAAGTTGAGCAATACTAAAGTAATCTCACCACTTTTTCTTTCGAAATCTATATCTAAAAACGAAAATGTATTCTGACTTTTAATTTCGGCTATATTCTTAAAATCATTGTCTAATAAGTCATTTTTCTCATAACAAACTTCTGGTACCCAGTAATTCCAGAAACTGAAGGAAATGTAAAATCCTAAAATTCCAATTAAAATCACTTCGACAATATCGATATCTAAAGTATAATCTGTTAGTAAAGAAGAAAAATGTGAGCTACCGAAAGAATATGCTGTAAAAAAGACTATTATAAAAATCGTTGGGATAATGAAGTAAGCGACTAACTTCTTGGCAAAGTTGTTATGAATTTTTCTTTCCGGAAGCCATTGGCTGAAAATAAAAATACGACCAATGGAAGCGAATGCATTTAAAAATATTAACGGAAATACCTGTACAATTTTAAGTTTTGATTCCTGGGTTTTAAACTGTAAAAAGAGAATGGACATTGCCAAAGCCAAAAAAGAAACAAAATCTCCGTACCAGGCAAAAGCCAGACAAGATAAAACCGAAGTAACAACCAAGATCAAATGTGATCTGTCTGTAAACCGATCCTGAAAGAAATAACAGATTGAACCGGTTAATAATAGTCCAAAAATAGCGAGGTTTACTCCTATTGACTCGTTGTAAAAAAGCAGTGTAAATATTATACTGCAAGCTAGAATGATTTGATGTTTTTTCATTTTTGTTGATTTTATTTTTTTATTTGTTTACTATTTTATCAGCTTTTCTTAAAGGATTTTCCCATATTTAAGTGCTGATTTCATTTATTTCAATTTTAAAAGTACTTTGTGTTTCAAAGTGTTTAGACAAAAAAAATAGCGTTATTACGATTTCATTAATTTTTCGAGGTACGAAAGGTGTTCTTTAAAGGCCGCACGTCCTCTGGGAGTTACCTGATAAGAAGTTTTAGGCTTTTTGCCCACAAACTCTTTTTTGACTTCGATATATTCTGATTTTTCGAGCGCTGAGGAATGGCTGGCCAAATTACCGTCTGTGATGTTCAGGAGGTTTTTCATCTCGGTAAAATCAACCCATTCATTGACCATCAGAACGGACATAATACCCAATCTGACACGGCTTTCAAAATCTTTATTTAGTTTATCAATAATTCCCATTGCGTGGATTTATTTATATTTTTTGAACATTATTAGTCCGTACAAGATATGCAAAATACCAAAACCTACTATCCAAAAAACTAAACCATATCCGATATAAAAAAGAGAAATAAATCCTAAAAATAATTCACAGAATCCTAAGTACTTAACATCCGAAAACGTATATTTTTCTGCATTTACAAGTGCTAAACCGTAAAAAATTAAGGTAGCCGGAGCTACTAATCCATAAATTTCGTGGTATAAAAGTGCCAGACAAAATATGCCTCCGGCCAAAAGAGGAACCGCTAAATTGAACAACATATTTTTTGTTGCCGATGTCCAAATTGGTAAATCGTATTTTCTGCTTTTTCTAATGGTAAAGGTTAATCCGAAAACAAAAGCAAAGGCCAAAATGATTAATCCTGTAAAGAACAATTGAGACACCAAACCAGAAGTAATTGTGATTTGCTGGTCGTCGAAATATTCAATGCCATTTGCTTTGAATAATTGATAAACGTACAATCCGCCAATTAAAGCTGATAGGCCCGCAAAAACTCCTGAGAGTCCGCTTAGGGATATAAATCTTGAAGAGCGCTCCATCATGGAACGAATGTGTGCTAAATCTTCTTGGTGCTTCTGATTCATAAATAAAGTACTTTGTAGTGCAAAGTTATATTTTATTTTGAATTGACAAATAGAAAATTGATTTTTTTTTTATGAAGTCGCCTTAACTGTAATTTTTATATGCCACCCCGATGGGGTTCTGAAAGACAAAATTCATAGATATCTATAAATATATCGTCCCGATGGGACTCTATCATAAATTCGAATAGCGATTTAAATACTTATAATTTTGATGGACTTCATGAATGAACGTAAAGCTGCGTGAGGGATAGGAGCTGGCTACCGAAGTAGCGTGGATAGCCCGACCGTATTTACGAAAGGCGCACATAAGCGGCATGTTAAGTAGCGCCTTTTGTAAATACGGTCACGCCCAAAGTATATCAAACAACAAAGCCTACTCGATTGAATAGGCTTTGTTTATTTTTATTTGAAAAGAATTATTTTTTCGCGCTTCTCATTTTTCTTGCTAAAAGTGTATTTTTAAGTAACATTGCAATTGTCATTGGTCCTACTCCACCAGGAACTGGCGTAATAAATGATGATTTTTTACTTACTTCGTCAAAATCAACGTCGCCTTTGATTACGTAACCTTTTGGGTTTGATGCATCGTCTACACGAGTAATTCCAACATCTATAATTACAACTCCGTCTTTAACCATGTCTCCTTTTAAGAATTCAGGAACTCCTAAAGCGGTGATAATGATATCTGCATTTTTAGTGAATTCGGCTAAATTTTTAGTTCGGCTATGTGTTAGCGTAACGGTTGAATCTCCAGGATTTCCTTTACGGCTCATTAAAATACTCATTGGTCGGCCTACAATGTGGCTTCTACCAATTACTACGGTATGTTTTCCGGCAGTTTCTACGTTGTAACGCTCTAGTAATTGCATGATACCGAATGGCGTTGCAGGAATAAAGCTTTCCATCTCTAAAGCCATTCTCCCGAAGTTGGTTGGGTGAAAACCATCAACATCTTTATCTGGATCGATTGCCAATAAGATTTTTTGTTCGTCGATATGTTTTGGTAAAGGCAACTGAACGATGAAACCATCAAGATCGTCATCTTCGTTTAGTTCTTTGATTTTTGCCAGTAAAGCTTCTTCGGTAATATCTTCGGGTAAACTTACTAAAGTAGAATCGAAGCCTATTTGCTGGCAAGATTTTACTTTACTTCCTACGTAAGTTAAACTTGCCCCGTTTGTACCAACGATTACGGCTGCCAAATGAGGTACTTTTCCTCCGGCATCTTTTATCGATTGAACTTCGGCTGCAATTTCGTTTTTAATGTCTTCAGCTGTTTTTTTACCGTCTAGTAGTTGCATTATTCTGTAGTTAAAATGTTTCAGGTTTAAAGTTTCAAGTTTTAAAAAGCTAAAACTTGCGTTTATTTTAATCAAAAAAGTTTCAAGTTTTAGTCTCGAACCTGAAACTTTAAACTTGAAACTTTTTTCTTATTTTTTTATCTTGGCATTCCGCCTGGCATTCCTTTCATGCCTCCCATCATTTTCATCAGGTTTTTTCCGCCTGGACCTTGCATCATCTTCATCATTTTGCTCATTTGGTCGAATTGCTTCATTAACTGATTTACCTGCTCGACTTTGGTTCCGGAACCTTTAGCGATTCTGGCTTTCCTTTTTACGTCGATTATGGCCGGCTTGCTTCTTTCGATTGGTGTCATCGAGTGAATGATGGCTTCGATATGTTTGAAAGCATCATCTTCGATTTCTACATCCTTCATGGCTTTTGAAGCTCCTGGTATCATGCCAACCAGGTCTTTCATATTACCCATTTTCTTTACTTGCTGAATTTGCGTTAAGAAATCATCAAAACCAAATTCGTTTTTAGCGATTTTCTTTTGAAGTTTTCTGGCTTCTTCCTCATCAAATTGTTCTTGCGCTCTTTCTACAAGAGACACAACGTCTCCCATACCTAAGATACGCTCGGCCATACGATCCGGATAGAAAACATCAATTGCTTCCATCTTCTCGCCTGTACCTACAAATTTGATTGGTTTGTTTACAACGGTTTTAATCGAAATTGCTGCTCCACCACGAGTATCTCCATCTAATTTGGTTAAGATAACTCCGTCAAAGTTTAAGATATCGTTGAAGGCTTTTGCTGTGTTTACAGCATCTTGTCCTGTCATTGCATCAACAACAAACAAGGTTTCCTGTGGCTCAATTGCTTTGTGAACACGGGCAATTTCATCCATCATTTCTTTGTCTACTGCCAAACGACCTGCAGTATCGACGATTACAACATTGAAACCGTTTGCTTTTGCGTGTTTGATTGCGTTTTGAGCAATTTCTACAGGATTTTTATTTTCCGGCTCTGAATATACCTCAACGCCTATTTGATCTCCAACAACATGCAACTGATTGATCGCCGCAGGACGGTAGATATCACACGCTACAAGAAGTGGCTTTTTATTTTTCTTTGTTTTTAAGAAGTTGGCAAGTTTACCAGAGAAAGTTGTTTTACCAGAACCCTGAAGTCCTGACATCAAAATAATACTCGGATTACCAGAAAGATTGATTCCGGCAACATCGCCACCCATTAATTCAGTTAGTTCGTCTTTTACTAACTTCACCAATAATTGTCCTGGCTGAAGTGTGGTTAAAACGTCCTGACCTATTGCTTTTTCTTTTACTTTGGTAGTAAAATCTTTAGCAATTTTAAAGTTAACATCGGCATCTAATAAGGCACGACGAACTTCTTTTAAGGTATCGGCTACGTTTACTTCTGTAATTTTACCGTGCCCTTTTAATATATGGAAGGCTTTATCTAACTTATCACTTAAATTATCAAACATAATTTTTTCTTTATTTGAAGTGCAAAGATAATCTAATTAGGTATTTCAGGCAATTTTTATTTAAGTGCTTTTTTTGCCACGAAGTTTAGTTTTGCCACGAAGAGTCGAAGACACAAAGTTTGCTTTTTTTTTAATTTCTTTGAGCAAAAAATATAAAAAAGGCACAAAGAAAAAATAATCTTTGCGCCTTTGTGTCTTTGTGGCTATGAACCTTTTTTTTTAAAATTGGAAGTAAATAAACGGCTGTGAACCTGCCACAGCTGTAGCGTAAACAATCCAATAAACGAAACCAAGGATAATTGCTTTTCCTATTAATGGAGTTTTATCGAAAACAAATTTCATTTTTGATGTAATGGTTTCCGGTAAGAAATGCCAAACATATCCAAAAAGCATCAATAAGAATACATTTTTATATCCTAATATAATGGCTTGCCAATGTTCTGGTTCGAATGTTAGCTGACCAATATTGTTGATAACCTGTAAGGCTGTTTCGAAATCTCTGGCGCGGAAAAAGATCCAACAGAACACTACGAAATGAAATGTAATTACGATAGAGAAAAACGTCCATAAGAAATTTGAACCTTTTCCTTCTTTTTTGGATGGGAAAAATTCCATAAAAATTTTATGAACTGCTAATGCTAATCCGTGTAAGGCTCCCCAAACAATAAATTGTGCACCGGCTCCATGCCATAATCCCCCTAAAAGCATTGTAGTAAACAAATTGAAATTGGTTACCAATGTTTGATGCTTTTTCTTTGAAAGTAAAAATGTCAAAGAGAACAATACGATTGCCCCAATTGCTATACCTAACGGAATAAAACTCTCGTTTATATTTGACATTCCCCAAAGCAATAATCCGAAGAAGAATAAACTTGGGAATAAAAATCCCGCGAATGTTCCTTCACGATTTCCTCCTATAGAAATATACAAGAAATCTTTTAGCCAGGTTGATAATGAAATATGCCATCTTCTCCAGAAATCAGTGATCGAAGTTGATTTATATGGCGTTCTAAAGTTGGCCGGTAATTTGAACCCCAACAACAATGCGATTCCGATTGCCATATCTGAATATCCAGAGAAATCACAATAAATTTGAATAGCATATCCGTAAGATGCCATTAAATTTTCGAACGACGTATAATTCATTGGCGTATCGAAAACACGGTCGACAAAATTTATCGAGATGTAATTCGAGATTACAGTTTTCTTTATCAATCCGCCAATAATTAAAAACAAGGCGTTGTTTACATCTTGTTTAGTTAGATTTAATTTTTGGTAAATCTGTGGTAAGAAATCTTTTGCCCTAACAATTGGGCCTGCTACTAACTGCGGGAAAAACGAAACGAAAAATAAGTATTCGATGTAATTTTTTGTTGGCTTGATTTCTTCACGATAAATCTCGATAATGTAACTCATCGATTGAAACGTATAGAATGAAATCCCGACAGGCAGAAAAATATCATGAAGCTTATAGTTACCATGAAACATATCATTGAATGTTACAATCATAAAATTCATGTATTTGAAATAGCCCAGTAATCCTAAATTCAGGATCACACTGATAATCAAATAGATTTTCTTTCGACTGTCCTTTGCTTCTCTATAGATAATTTGGCTCAAGCCATAATCTACAACTGAGGAAAGCAATAAGAGTAAAAAGTAGATTCCGCTTGACTTATAATAAAAGAAAAGCGAGAAGAGAATAACGTATGTTAATCTCAAATAAAATGTTTTGCGTAAAAAAGCATACACAAAATAAAACACGAGAAACAGCCCTAAGAACAAACCTGTATTAAACAATAGTTTTTCTTCGGGATTGTATATAAACCAACTTTTAGCCTGTTCTAAAGTAACTGCACCGAAATTTTGAACAAACCAATTATTTATGTTATCTATTGTAATCAACTTACTTTTTTAATTTAAAATTATCGTATGCTTTTAAAAACGCCTCTGTAAACAAGTTTCCTTGTTTTTCGTATCCTTTCTTAGAATAATGAACCCAATCGGGCCCTATTAATCCTTGAGATTTTAATTGCTGGATTCCATGCATTCCTCCAAATTCATCATATAAATCCCACACAGCAACATTGTCCGTTTCTGTCATTTGAATTATACTTCTCGCATAATCGAATATGTAAGTATTAGTTCTTCTTCCTTTAAGCAAAGAAGGTGCTGGCGTACTAATAATTATCGGAACATTTATATTCTGCTCTCTCACTTTCTTAATAAACAGACGAATCTGTTCAATATAAGCCGAAGCTTCCATATGATCATAACTTTCATTAGTTCCAAAGGAAAGAACCAACATATCAGGATGCAAAGCTTTTAACTGCTCAAAGAATAAGGGATACTTGTTATAATCTGAGAATTTTGCACCGTTTACCCCTATTCCGCTGTACATAATTCCAGGAGCATCTTTTTCCAGAACGATTCCGTTAAGCGCATATTTATCAGCGTTTTTATTAGGAATCAGAAATATTTTATCCAATGCTTTATCAGAATGATAGGAATGAGAAAACGAATCAGATACAAGATCTAAAGTAACAAACTCTGAACTTGTAATGTTTTTAGGTTTCGTTTCATTTGTTAAGATCCTTAACGTTCTTCCTGCGCGAATGTTATTTGACTTCAGATGATTTTCTCTTTTAATTTCTGCAATCGAGATATTATATTTATCTGCAATTGTCGAAATGGCTTCGCCTTTTTTAATTTTGTGAGTAATGACTTTTCGTTCTGTTGACTGAATTGTTTTGGTTTGGGATGATGTAGCCAAATCAAACATATTCTCGTTTTTGGGCGTAATAATATGAATAGTATTAAACTTATAATTTGCCTCTTTTATACGCAATTCGATTGCAAAACCAGCATTGTCTCTCCATAATCCTATTCCGCTTAAACCAACAGGAACACTTTTAAAAGAATGAATGTTCCGATAACTTTCCCACACTCTGTTCGAATAGAAACGCTCATTATAAGATCCATTTGTTTTGGCTAATTGATAAGGAAAAACCAGCCCTCTGCCGGCATTGCCAAACTTTTGCTGAAGATTAAGCCTTATTTCATTGGTCATTAAATCACTCTGAATATGAGAATCTCCAATATGAACAATACTTATTTTCTGATTATTATGATCTTCGTTTTCTTTTAATTTCTTAAAAAAACTTCCTAAGACTTTTGCATTATAGATTTTATCCTCCGAAAAAGAATCAACTACTGCTCTATCTATCTTATGCATCATGTTTTTTGTTATTGGAATGGGATCTGTTTTTTGCACTTTATCGTTTGTTGCAAAAAAAAGACAACAAAAGAAAATCATTAATCTAGTCATTTACGCTATCATTTTTTACAGAAACGGAATCTGTATTTGTTTTCCTGACGGCTTTCCGCTTATTAACGTCAGTTTCTCTATTTCCTCGCAATGTTTTGTATTGCTCGTAACCTTTATTTAATTGATCGTATAATAATTTACCTATAGCTTTTGCTCCTCGCTGGTTAAAATGCGTATAATCTTTATTGGCTTTTGCCGGCGATTCATCTACCCATTTTACCATAGATCCGTCGCCTCCCATCAAAGTATACAGATTCACAAATCCGGATTCGGTTTCGAGTGCATATCTTTTTTGGGCTTTCATTAAAGGAACAACAGCAGAATCTGTTTTCATTTCCATATTATATTTGGTCGACTTATCAGCTGTTGAAATGATCAAAACAGAAACTCCAGGAAAAGATTCCTTTATTTTATTTACCGCTTTTGTCATTCCTTTTTGGTACCATGAATAATTCTTGGTTCCGTAGTTTAAAACGTTGGTTCCGTAATGTAAAATAACCAAATCGTATTTTAAGCTGTTATTGAATCCCTGCATTACATTGGCATTGAACATCGAAATTGGCAATCCTGAATTTCCTCTTTGTGAAAAATTATCAACATGAACTCCGCTTCCATTATCAAAATTAAAGCCATAAATTGGAATTGAATCCGCATGAATGAAATTTGCCTTGAATGCTTTTATACTTCCCGAAGTCACTTTTAATGTATTAATGAGATTATTCGGAACAAGGCTTTTTCGTAAAGTATCTTTTCCAATAATAAAATTTACATTTCCTTTTTTGGTTGATCTTCCGTAAAACAATGTAGGATTATCTAAAGTTGTTGCGTATTTATTAAGACCTGCCTCATATTGCACCCAGGTTGAATTTGCTTTATCATTTGCAAAAAAGACATGACCATTTACTCCAAAAGGACTTATCGGATTTTTGATATTTAAATACGATAGTGTTTTCCAGTTTTTAGAATAAGTAGATTTAACAGATCCTCTTGAAGCTGCAGATTCTGAAGTGATAGAAACAAAACCAACACCATTACCGCCAAAACGTTCCTGATAATTGGATCGAACATCCTGCACGATTAAATCTCCATCTGTCATGGAATCCCCGTAATAAGCGATTCTTACTTTTGCTTGTGGATTTTTTTCGAGCTGATATAATTTTTCATAAAAAGAAATCAGGTATTGATATCCTTTATAGTTATCGAAAGTTTCAGACGGAAATTCGATTCCTTCAGCAGCATCAAAATTGATTTTTTCTCCTGCTTCGTTTTTTTCACTTTCAGAAATACTGTCCCCTTTTAGCGCCAAGGAATCGTTTGCAACAGATTCTAAAAGCAAACTATCGATAAGTACATTTTTAGAATCTACTTTACTATCCGGAAAAATTTTATCTGGCAAGATTTGTTTAAATCCAATGAAAGCTACGAATGCCAATGCTACAATTGCAAAAGACTGAAAAAAATAAGATTTTGTATTCACTAGTAATAATAAATTTGAAGAAAGGATTAACTTTTTTTTTAAAATCAAAATGTCTGCTATTTCCTTATAAAAAAGTATGCGCAAAGATAGAATTAAACATTAATTTACGAATTATTTTTAACATTAAAATAAAACAAAAAAAGAGGCTAGATGAATCTAACCTCTTTATCAAAAAAAAATAAAAAAAACAAAGCTAATGATTAACTAAATTTTAATGTATTGTATCATATAATATTGACTTTCAAAGCTTAAAAATACAATCATCATTCCGCCTAAAATCAGCGTGAATAATTTATTTTCATTACGAAACTAGTGCCAGAAGTATATTATTCCTCTTGAATATTTTCTTAGAATGTTGTAGTGCTATTAGCCTGGTATGCAAAATTGAAAGTATAATATCTTGATGCAGATTCTGCCGTTGGAGTTGCAGGTGCTCCTTTGTAGTAACTTAAAATTTCAAATTTTGCGTATTTGCCATCATGAGTTTTCACTACAAAAACTTTCCCTGCAATAGGAGAAATTATAGTGTTTGCATAATTATACCATCCTTGTCCGCTTACTGCAGGAATTGAGTAAACTGTAGCTGCATCTTGTTTAAAAGTAGATGCTGCAGGAAATGCTGTTACAGCTCCAAAAGCATTAGAAACAATACTAATAGCTCCTGACCCTGTTCTTGCCGGTTCACCTGCGTCATCGACATTAACTTTTGCTCCACCATTTACAATAATAAACGTTCCACGAAAAGCGACATCCCATTTATCACCAGTAACAACTTTGTTTTCAGAAAAACTGAATTTTGTATAATCACCAGTGATAGGTTGTCCTTGACCACCTGATTGTGGTGCATAAAGATCCTTAACTGGTGTTGTCACAACTACTTCAGGAGTTGTATCCTTATCATCATCACTGCTACAAGATGCAGTAAAAAGCACTAGTGCTAAAAGCGAAAGTTTTAAGAAATTTGTTTTCATAGTAATGGTATTTAAATTATTGTTGATTTAGAAATTGTATTGAATTCGTGCATAAAGCTGCCTTCCTGCCAAACTCGGAATTTGACCTGGGTCTGTGTAATCAAATAAATTATTAGCTCCGGCCTGAAGCATGAATTTATCCATAATATCTTTTGAGGCTGATAAATTTGCTATAAAATAATCTCCTATAAAATTGTCGTATTTGTCGAGAATTCCATTTCCGTTGGTATCAAACAATCCGTATTTGCTTCGATAAAGAACACGCAAGTTGATGTCTGTTTTAAGTGACGGAATGGTATAAGCAAATTTAATATTGGCCGTATGTTTTGATCTGTTGTATAATCCGAAATAATCTGATTTATTAATTTTAACGGTTTGTAAATCAGAATTACGGATGTATTGATGCTCTTCAAAATTATCAACAACCGATTTATCTTTAGCAGTCAAATATTGGTATCCAAGCGAAACTGAAAAGTCTTTCGTAAAATCATAAGCAGAATTAAACTCTAAACCATAAGTAAAAACTTTACTGTAATTGAAGTAGCTAAAAATGTTTTGTCCATTTTTTTTGGTAGCAACAACACCCGTATCAATTAAATCGCTTATCGAATTGTAGAAAGCGTTTAGTTCTATTTTAAGTTTGTTTTTTTTATAATAGCCTCCAAAATTATAATTGATCGAACTTTCCGGTTTCAACGGTTCATCAAAATTGATTCCAGCTACTCTTGACGAAAGCAAATCCTGGCTTGCAAATTCATCTAATCGGGCTTCGGCAACATTATATCCCAAAACAGTATAGCCTACCGATGGATTTGTAAAATCGAAATATAACTGACGGAAATCCGGTGCTTTATAACCATATCCTACTGAACCTTTTAGAGAAAAACTGTTATTAAATTTATAGTTTGCCGCTAATTTCGGGCTTAATTGCGATGCATATTCGCTATGATTATCATATCTGAATCCGGCAAGAATATTTAGTTTTTCTGTGGGATTATAGTCATATTGCAGATAAAAATATTGTGAATTAAACTTGACATTATTAGCAAAATAGGTACGATCTAAAGTCTCATAATTTAATCCTGCCCCTGCTGTTAATTTATCATTATTTATAGACCAAGTTGTCCTTATTTCCGGTCGAACAAGCCACTGATTATAGTATGTTTTTTCAAAAAGTACATTATCCGGATCATTCAAAAAAGAATCATTCTTATAATTGGTAGCATACAATTCATATTCCCAGTTTAATCTGGGGTTCCATCTGTGTTCTAATTTAATTTGCGAATTCCATTCATTTTCTTTTGCATCACCTCTATATCTTTCAGATTCAATTATAGCTTTGTTATCTATCTTTTGATTAAAAAAACGATTGCTAACGGTAAGCTTCAGATTATCTGAAAAATCATAGTATATTTTGGGCTGAATTGTGGTATTATGAAATTTTTCAACATTTTGCAACCATGTGTTTTTATCCAGATCAAAACCGTCAGTCGAGTAAAAATTGGCAAATAAGTTTGCTCCAAATTTTTTCTTTTTCCAAAGTAAATTAGAATTAGCATCATTGGTATTAAATGTACCATATCGATAAGAAAGATTACCTGAAAACATATCTTTTCTAGGTCTTTTTGTAATTACATTAATCACTCCACCCATTGCTTCTGAACCATATAAAGCTGATGATGCTCCTTTTACAATTTCAATTCTTTCTATATTTCCAACAGAAATTCTCGATAAGTCCAAAACTCCTGAGCTTCTTCCCACAAGAGGAAGTCCATCAATAAGAATCATGGTATAAGCTGCGTCTAAACCCTGAATCTGAACACCTTCAAATCCGCTTTCATCCGGAATTAAAATAATTCCTGTTTGCTCGTTTAAAATTTCATTTAATCTTGTAACGCCCGATTTTATAATTGTTTCAGACGTAATTACTGTCATAGGTAACGGCAAAGACGAAAGTACTCTTTCAGTTCTTGTGGCTGTTGTAACCGTAACTTCAGACAATTCATTTGTTTGAACACTATCTTTTTGCATTTCCTGTCCAACAGAAATCTGAGAAAAAAGGACAACCGCAAAAAGCATCAATTTTGTTTTCATTATTTTTATTCAGTCTTAATAATGACGCAAATATATGAACTATTTTTATTTGTTCTAAATAAAATACATATATTTGCGAAAATTAAAAAACCAAAAAAATAAATTATGATTTCAAAAAGCCTCTATTTTTCAGCCGTTATGGCTTTGACTTGTAGCCTTGGTTTCAGTCAGGATAAAAAGCAACAAGACATTAAATCAATCAAATCTATGTGTGGTTGTTATGAAGTGAAATTTAATTTTACAGAAACTTTTCAATACCCTAAAGATTCTCTTACTTATAAGCCTTCTCAAACTAAACATGAATCTGCTTTAGAGTGGGTAGAGTTGTTAGAAGACACTCCTAATAAAATTGTAATGCAACACTTATTAATAGTAAGTGACGATATGATCATTAAACACTGGAGACAAGATTGGTTATATGAAAACACAGATTTATATTCTTTTGATAAAGCAAGTTCGTGGAAATATAAAAAACTGGACAAAAAAGCCGTAAAAGGTCAATGGACTCAAAAAGTGTATCAGGTAGATGATAGCCCTAGATATGAAGGATCCTCTACATGGGTACATGTAGACGGAAAGGACTACTGGGCAAACGTTGCTGATGCTCCGCTACCTAGAAGAGAGCAAACAAAACGTAATGACTATAATGTTTTAAAAAGAAGAAACATTCACGAAATTACTGCTACAGGATGGAATCATGAACAAGACAATGACAAATTGATTCGCGATGACAGCGGAAAAGATGTTTTGTTAGCACAGGAAAAAGGTATGGATGTTTACACTAAAGTAGCAGATAGTAAATGTATCGCCGGACAAAAATGGTGGGTAGCAAATAATGCTCTTTGGAAAAATGTTCGTGACAAATGGCAAACTCTTTTTGACAGACATAAAGACTTAAACTTAGAAGCTAAAGTAGACAGGAAAGCGCTTTATTCTCTTTTGTTCGATTTAAAACCAACTGCTACAAAAGCAGAATCTGATGCCATCATCGACAAATTTGTAAAATAAAAAATATTTGTGTTAGTTATAAAAAAGCCGATAGTTTTAGGACTATCGGCTTTTTTTGTCAAGACTTAAAAAAATGAAACTCTTTGCAATTCATTACTTAAAGTTCGTTTTGTTTTATGAGTGGATTAGCGTTAATCTCTGCTACTGGAATAAGCCATTGCCATCTTTTATCTGTTGGAGGGACATTCATAACTCCATTTGTAAGACCTGAATCGTGATTTGCCCCTGTTCTGTCCAAGGGAGCATTTGTTCTTTTCAAATCAAAAAATCTAAATCCTTCTCCCCATAATTCTATTCTTCTTTGGATCAATATTTCATCTATTAATGCTTGTCCAGTATTGGTAGACAATACATATTTTGGATCTCTGCTACTTTCAAAATCAAAAAGTATTGACGCGGCATCTGATTGCCCTAATCTCGCTTTTGCTTCTGCTTCTATAAGATACATTTCGGCTGCACGCATATAAGGAACATCACATCTACTATCGCCCGTACCAATAGCCAGGAATTTTTGACTTGTATAAGGAAATTTTGCAAAAGCAGATCCTAAAGCAAGACCTGGATGGCTTCCGTCTTTACTAAAAATAGTAGAACGAACATCTGTTTCCGGAATCATATTGTACAATTTACTATTTATTGCTTTTGGACAGGAACGTATAACTGTTGAGCTAAAGTTTCTGGACATATAAGCTCCAAAGTTTCCAAAATATAGCGTTTGCACTTCATTAATGTGACTACCCCACATCCATTCTTTATTATTGTAATCGTTAAAACCAGCGGCATAATCTGCAATAGACATTAAGCTTATTCCTGATCTGGCCTTATTTGCATAGTCGGCCGCAATTTCCCAGTTTCCCTGAGTTAAGGCTACTCGGGCTTTTAATCCCTGAGCTACTTTTAGATTTAGATGAGAATTGTTTGGTTTATCATAGCCAATTAATAAAATATTAGCTTCATCTAAATCTTTATTGATTTGAGCATAAACCTCTTCTACAGTAGATCTTGGAAAAGCTTCATTGCCAACATTCAAAATAATTGGCACTCCCAATTGTGAATTTGTTTCTCCATTTACATATCTTTTACCATACAACTGTACTAATTGAAAATGACAAAATGCACGGTATAACAATGCCTGTCCTTTTACAATATTTTTATCAGCTGTTGTACCGATAGCAGCATCAGTTGCATTTATTATTGTATTTGCATTTCGGACAATTCTATAATAGGTTCTGTAAGGAAAACGCACATCAACTGAATTTTCATTATTTAATCCACTCCAATTATATACTGTCAAAAACCAACCGTTTGTAATTGGAAAAACAACATCATCACCTACAATATCTGTTTGCTGCATTAAACCGCCCAAACCTCCCTGACTTTGATCTTCGTACTGAAGATATAAAGATCTATGGATCCCGTTTAACAAAGTCATTAAGTTCTCTGTTGTTTTTGTTGCTCCATCATAGTCAACAAACTCTGTTGGTTTTTTATCCAAAAAATCATCTGAACAAGATCCTAAGACAGCTATTGAGAGTATAAAAAATACTAATTTTATATAAGTTGATTTCATTTTCTTAAAAATTTAAATTAACACCTAACGTAATTACTCTTGAAGGAATATATCTGTTTTGAGTAGTACCATTAAATGTTTGGGTTGGATCCATTCCCTGACGTTTGGTAAATAACATGAGGTTTTCGCCATTTACATAAATCGTAGCATTATCGATTTCTAATTTCGAAATTAAATCAGAAGGTAATTTATAAGAAAGATTAATTTGTCTTAGTGATAAATAATCAGATCCTATTAACCATCTGTCCGAAGCGGCATTTGATTGGGGACTTCTGGTAACATCTAATCTTGGAACGTCTGTAATATCACCTGGCTTTTGCCATCTGTTTAAAATATCTGTGCTAAAAGCTGAACCGTAATTATTACCGGATTGCATTAAAGCTGAATAGTTTGTATCATACATCAAGCCTCCTATTTGGTAAGAGAACATAACATCCAACTGAAGTCCTTTATACTTAACTGTACTGCCAAAAGTTCCGAATAAATCTGGTATCGCAGAACCTGCATAGTGATAAAGTGCTTTGTTTTGATCTGTTGTTGCATTCACTCCATTTATAACTCGTGCACTAGTATCATTTTTAACCATTTTTTCAGGATCAGCAACATATAATGCATAACCGTCTGCAGGATCTACCCCATACCAATCTCTTAACCAGTAATCATAGATAGATTGACCTACAGCCAATTTTTTGGTGCCATCAATAATCTCTTTCTGTGGCAATTTGGTAATTTCATTTTTAATAGTTGAAGCATTTACATTTAAACTCCACGAGAAATCATTTGTTTTGAGAACAATACCGTCTAAAGCAATCTCAAAACCTTTATTCACCATCGAGCCAATATTTTCTACTCTATAATCTAAACCTGAAGATAATGCATTTGGCACTTGAAAAATAAGCCCATCTGTATTTCTATTATAATACTCAAGACTTCCTTTAAGTCTGTTTTTAAACAATCCAAATTCTACTGCCATATCTTTTTGAGTATTAACTTCCCACTTCAAATCAGGTGCTGCTGAAGCATATGTTACCACCCCGCCTTCACTACCATTATCATTACCTAAACTATAAGTGGTTTTTCCCACATAATAGTTTAAACCTTTTGTTACTGTACCATCTTCATCTCTATCGGAAGCTATATGAGAATCATTTCCAACTTCCCCTATCGAAGCCCTTAGTTTTAAATCATTAATCCAAGAATTTTCAGCTAGGAAATTTTCTCTAGAAATTACCCATGCCCCTCCAAATGACCAAAAATTTCCCCATTTATTATCTTTAGAAAATTTGGAAGACCCATCTCTACGAAATGATGCCGAAAAAATATATTTATCCATATAATCATATCCTACTCTTGAAAAATAAGATTCTGTCGAATAATTTCTCGTTTTACTTTCTAAAGTAGTAGTTGTTGCGTAATTAATAAATTCAATAATATCCGGAGAAACCTGACCTGTCTTCACCCCTGTAGTCCAATTTCTTTCATAATCAAAACTCTCATGACCAAACAATGCAGTAATAGAATGATTTCCTGTTTTTTTAGAATAATTTAATAATTGGTTATAGGTGATACCTGTAAATATCCTATCCTCTTTCGCCATTAATCCAGTAGGCGATCCATCTCCTATAAGGGTATTATATGAATATGTTCTATTAGAATAAGTCTTATCAATAGAAGCGTTAGTGGTAAATTTGAAATCTTTTAAAAAACTTATTTCAAAAAAAGTTCGTCCTGAAAGAGCCAGCCCTTTTTTAACATCTGTATTATTTAGTGTTTCATATACCACATTTCTTCCGTTAGCGGCTCCAGATCCTCTTGTGGTTGAATATACTTTATTACCAGAAGCATCTAATTTATAATCACCATTTACTTCATGATCAAAAATAGGATAAATTGGCCCCATCGTTCTCATTATCACAAAAGGATTGTTGAACGCACTTGTGTTAGCAACCCCATCAGTTCCCAATTTAGAATTAGTTACGGTTCCCGACAAATTCACACCTGTTTTAAACCAGTCATTTAAACTTGTATTTAAATTTAATCGTCCTGTTGTTCTTTCAAAACCAGATTTCTGAATGTATCCTTCCTCTGCTAAATGTCCGAGTGACGCAAAATAATTTGATCTGTCTGATTTTCCCTGATAAGAGAAATCTATATTTTTACGAACACCTGCTCTCTCCAATTGTTTTTCCCAGTTTAAATCTTCAGGATATAACAATTGTGCATTAGGATTTAATTTTCCGTCAGTTCCTACAACAGTTCCTACAGGAACATTAAAGGGATTTGTTACCAACACTGTACCTACTCTTCCTGACGCATAAATATTAGCTGCAGCAATGTCTGCCGGCGTAGTCATAGGGCGACTATTTCTTATAGCTTCCCATTCTAATGGATAATATTGATAAGCATCTACTCTATCATAATCTTTAATAGATCTTGAGGTCATACCAGTACTTACATTCAATGAAAATTTATCTTTTTCTGACTTTCCGGTTTTAGTTGTAATTATAATTACACCATTTGCGGCTTTTGAACCATAAAGTGATGTCGAAGAGGCATCTTTTAGAACCGTCAAGCTTTCAATATCACTCGAATTTAAATTGCTAATATCTCCAGCATAAGGAACTCCATCTACAATATATAAGGGAGTATTTGATCCGTTGATTGAACTGAATCCGCGAATTCTAATTTCTGGTGCCGATCCTGGTTGTCCAGCGGAACTTTGAACCTGAACTCCGGAAGTACTTCCTTCTAAAACAGACAACGCATTTGTTAAAGGTCTATTTTCTAGTTGTTCTGATTTAATTTGTGTTGCTGATCCCGTGTAAGATGATTTCTTTGCCTTACCATAAGCCACCACAACAACCTCATCTAACTCTTTTCCTATCTCTTTCATCTTAGCATTTACTACAGAAGAGGTGCCCACAGTAATAGTAACATCCTGCATACCTACATAGGAAAATAAAAGAACGTCTCCGGTTTTTGCTTTGATTGAGTATTTCCCATCAAAATCGGTCTGTACGCCATTCTTTGTTCCTTTAACGATAACATTTATTCCCGGTACCGGTCCAGACACATCTGACACAGTTCCCGAAATAACACGCTGTTGTGCAAAAAACAACTGAGAACTCAGTACAACAATCAGTAGTAAAAACCCTTTAATTTTTTGTTTCATTGTTTATATTTTGAAATTATTTTGGCGCAACTTATTAAATTAATATAACTTTAACAAGATTTTTAATTCTTTTAACATAATTAAAAGTAATCTATTTACTACTTTTAATAAATTTTGAGGTATTAAGCAATTGGTATTATAGCGCTTAAGAAAAAAAGCAGCAGTAATTAGAAGAATTACTGTAAAAAATTAGAATCTTACAAAAAGCTAAAAAATTCGCTAAGTATATCATCTCTTATCATTATTATCCTTCATAAAGATTAAAAAAGGACAAAAAAAAACCGTCCAAAAATCAATTTCAGACGGTGATCCTTTATCATTTTTACTAAATAGGGTACTAATTCAAAATAGTTAAAAACAAATAATAGGAAATATTTTTAAGATAACATCATCAAGTATTAGAACTGTCGATTAAATTAAGAATGCTTATTTTTTAATTTTAAAAACATTAAAAATTACTTCCGCAAAATAAATAAGGAATTTTCTTTCAAAAAAGAACAATAGGACATATTACTAACAATAAAAGCCAATAGTTTTACAACTATTGGCTTTTTACGCATTTTAATGTTTAAGATATTTACATTCTTTCAGGAACTTCAATTCCTAATAAGGTAAATGCTGATTTTATAACTTCGGCTACTTTTTGCGAAAGCTGCACTCTGAATATTTTTTTAGTCAAATCTACTTCTCCTAATATATGCACTGATTGATAAAATGAATTGTATTCTTTTACCAAATCATAGGTATAATTGGCAATCAAAGCAGGACTATGATTTTGAGCTGCATTTTGAATTACTTCAGGGAAAAGTTCGATTTGTTTTACCAATTCTTTTTCTTTTTCGTGTAATTCCTGGGTATTGGTTGCGGCAGAAAAATCAAAATCGGCTTTACGAATTATTGACTGGATTCTGGCATATGTATATTGAATAAACGGTCCTGTATTTCCGGCAAAATCAACAGATTCTTCAGGATTAAACAAAATACGTTTTTTAGGATCTACTTTTAATATGTAATATTTTAAGGCACCAAGACCAATTGTTTTGTACAATTTCGCTTTTTCCTCGGCAGAATAACTATCTAATTTTCCTAAATCTTCTGAAATTTGCTGCGCTGTATCTGTCATATCCTGCATCAAATCATCTGCATCTACAACAGTTCCTTCACGGCTTTTCATTTTTCCTGAAGGTAAATCAACCATTCCGTATGATAAGTGATATAAGCTTGAAGCCCAATCAAAACCAAGTTTTTTCAAGATTAAGAACAAAACTTTAAAGTGATAATCCTGTTCGTTACCAACGGTATAAACCATTCCGCCCACATCTGGCATATCTTTTACACGCTGGATTGCAGTACCAATATCCTGCGTCATATAAACAGCAGTTCCGTCAGAACGTAAAACAATTTTACGATCCAGACCTTCATCTGTCAAATCAATCCAAACAGAACCGTCAGAATCTTTTTCGAAAACACCACTATCAAGGCCTATCTGAACAACATCTTTTCCTAATAGATACGTATTACTTTCATAATAATATTTATCGAAATTAACTCCAAGATTGGTGTAAGTTGTAGCAAAACCGTCATAAACCCATTGGTTCATCATTTTCCAAAGTGAAATAACTTTTTCATCACCAGATTCCCATTTTTTAAGCATTTCCTGTGCTTCAATAATAATTGGAGCTTGTTTTTTTGCTTCTTCTTCGGTTTTGCCGGTTTCTATTAATTGTGAAATCTCTGCTTTATACGCCTTATCAAACTCCACATAATATTTACCAACTAACTTATCTCCTTTTAAGTTTGAACTTTCCGGAGTTTCTCCATTTCCAAATTTTTCCCAGGCCAGCATTGATTTGCAAATATGAATTCCGCGATCGTTGATAATTTGAGTTTTGTATACTTTTTTACCTGACGCTTTTATAATTTCGGCTACGGAATATCCTAACAAATTGTTACGAACATGACCTAAGTGTAAAGGTTTGTTAGTATTTGGCGAAGAATATTCGACCATAATGGCTTTGTCCTCCGGATTAGGAGTAACATATCCAAATTTTTGATTGTCTTTTATTTCATTAAAGAAATTCAAATAATAACTATCTGCAATTACAATATTCAAAAAACCGGAAACAACGTTAAAACGCGCTACTTCAGAAAGATTTTCGACTAAATAATTCCCAATTTTATTTCCTAATTCTACAGGATTGCTTTTGATCACTTTTAGTAAAGGAAAAATTACCATTGTAATATCGCCCTCAAACTCTTTTCGGGTAGTTTGAAATTCAATTTTATCAACAGTAACATCAAATAATGCTTGTATTGCTTTTTGTATAGAAGGGGTAAGAATTTGTGATAATGACATGTAAACTTATTTTTAAAGTGAGCAAAGATACTGCTTATTCATCAATTACAGAAAATGAAAAACATATAAAATAGTATAAAACACTTAGAATTTCCTAAAAAGCGTTTTATTATGATTGTTAAAATTATCAAAAAATTAAAATGCTAATCTATTAAAAAACAGAGGATCTTAAAAAAAACAAAATATTTTTAATTTTTCCTGTAACATATCGATGATAAAAGAGTCTTAATAGGAACTTTGAATTCGTTTGAAGCAAAAAATCTAAAAAAACAAAAAACAAATCATCATCATCAATCAAATCAAAATAATCATTACATCATTATGAAATTAAAATTCTTTCTGTTTGCATTACTGGGGGTAATTGCAACAACACAAGCCCAGAACACGGGAACAGTGTCCGGGAAAATTACCGAAAAATCGAATAACGCACCTATTTCTTACGCCACAGTTTCAATCAAAGACAACGGAAAAGTAGTTACGGGAGTAAATACAGATGATAATGGAAGCTTTTCGATTAAAAACTTAGCTTTAAAAAGTTATACGATCGAGATTCAGTACATTGGATTTAGAAAATACGTTGGGTCTGTAATTTTGAGTGACAGTAAAAAGTCAGCTACAATTAATGCTGCTCTTGAAGAAGAAGCAACTCAGTTAAAAGGTGTAAATATTGTAAGCGACCGTTCGACAATTGAACAAAAAATTGACCGAAAAGTAATTACTGTTGGAAAAGATTTGACAACTGCCGGAGCTTCTGCTTCTGACATCATGAACAATATTCCATCTGTAAATGTAGATCAGGACGGAAAACTTTCACTTCGTGGAAACGATAATGTTCGTGTATTAATTGACGGTAGACCATCAAACATTGATCCCGCTCAATTATTAAAACAAATTCCATCAACTTCGATCAAAAAAATTGAATTAATCACCAATCCAAGTGCGAAGTACAATCCTGAAGGAATGTCGGGAATTATTAATATCGTTTTGCATAAAAATGCCAATACTGGCTTTAACGGAAGTTACAGTGGCGGAATCACTTTTGGTGAAACGGCTAAATACAACCAGTCTTTGAATCTGAATTATAAAACCGGAAAAGTAAATTTCTTTGGTAACGTAGGTCAGAATTTTGGAACTTATTTTAATGAAGGTCACATCAACAGATTAGATCAGGACATTACTCAAAATTTAGACATTAAAAACGATAACGATTCTTACTTGTATAAAATTGGAATGGATTATTTAATTGATGATCATAATACTTTATCATTTTATACCAACCAAAATAAATCTAACGGAAAAGGATTTGTAGACACCAACATTGATTACAATAATGTAGCTGATTCTGATTTACTGAATGTTTTTCAAAAATCTAAATATACAGGTCCGGATCAGGTTGGGACTTACAACTTAGCATACAAACACATCTTTAAAAAAGAAGGTCATACTTTGGATGTTGAAGGAAATTATAGTGACAATAAAGAAACACAATACGCTTCTTTTGATACTCAGTCGACAAAACTTGACAATACTAAAAATAGCGTAATTTATGATGATTATATCAGAGGTACCCGTAAATTAAGTACTTTGAATGTTGATTACATAAATCCGTTAAACGAGAAAACGACTCTTGAAGCAGGTGCCGAAGCCAGAATTACTAAAACAGATAACTATTATACGACAGGAAATGCATTGGCAGAAATCCCAGTTTCTAATTATACTTATGATACTGATATTTACTCCGCTTATGTAACTTTTGGTCAGAAATATAAAAAATTCAGTTACCAATTAGGAGCTCGTTTCGAAAGCTATAAAGTAGCGGCCAATTTAAATAATGGTTTCAAAAAATTTGATGATGATTATATTACTTTATATCCATCAGCTTATTTCACATATAATTTAAATGAGAAAAACACATTGCAATTTAGCTATAGCCGTCGTGTAGATCGCCCTAGTTTAGAGCAGACAAAACCTATTCGTGAATTTTCTACTCCGTTGGTAACTTCATTAGGAAATGAAGCACTAAGACCTCAGTTTACAAATTCTGTGGAAGTGAATTATACTAAAACATTTGAAAAAGGAAGTTTTACGACAGGCGTTTTCTATAGAAGCATTAATGACCAAATCAGTAGAATTTTATATCCGGACGATACAGATCCAAGTGGTAACAAACAGATCATGACTTTTACCAATTATGATCATAATACTTCTTACGGTTTCGAAGTTTCTTTCAATTATAAGATAACAAAATGGTGGGACATCTCTCCATCTATCGATTTCTCAAGTATCAATCAGCAAGGAGTTGTGTTTTTATATGATCCGGCAACAAAAATTAGTAACCCTATTGAAAGAAAAGTTACCGTTGCGGCATTCAACGGTCGTATGAACTCAAACTTCAAAGTTAATAAGCGTTTAAGCTTTTTATTATTCGGATTTTACAGAGGTGCTGTTGATGGATTGCAAAATAACAACCATGAAATGTACAAAATGGACATAGGTTCGCGTTATACATTGTTAGACAGCAAGATGAACATTAGTTTACGTTTTAATGACGTATTCAATACTATGAAATATGCTTTTGATACGATGTATCCTTATCCTCAGGCAGGACAATTTACATGGGAAAGCCAAACCGTTTATTTAGGGTTAACCTATAATTTTGGTGGAGCAAAAATCAAAAATCTTGAACGTAAACAAAGAGAAGACAACACTAATAAAGGTGGTGGCGGAATGTTTTAATCCCACTTTTAGTAGTAGATTTTAATAGTTCTTGTAGAAAAGAAAAGCCTGGAGTTTGCCAACTTCAGGCTTTTCTTATTTTATATATTGCTTATAAAAAATTCCGCAATTCTTTTATCTCTTCCGGATTTGCTGTTTCAGAATTATCTGTAATGGCTGACGAATGATAAAAAGTAGGTTCTAATTTTTCCTGTAACAATTTAATATTCGAAGATCGTAAACCTCCGCCGGGCATAATCTCAATTCGGTCTTTTGCAAGTTTCTGAATCATTTCTAAATCATCGATTCCTTCTTCAACACTTGTTGCGTGACCAGAAGTTAAGATGGTTTTAAAACCACAATCAATAACATCTTCAAGGGCTTGTTCTATCGAATTGACATGATCAAAAGCACGATGAAAAGTACAGGAAAGCGGACTTGCCAAATTGACTAATTCCTGATTTTGCTTTTTATTGACACTTCCGTCAGGATTAAGAATTCCAAAAACAAAACCGTCAACACTTAATTTTTTCAAGTGTTTTATATCCTGCTTCATTTCTACAAATTCTTCATCAGTATATACAAAATCTCGACCGCGAGGCCTTATGATAACATGCATTTTAATCGATAATTTTTCTCGAACTCTTACCGCCAAAACAGCATTGGGCGTTGTTCCGCCAAGTTGCATATTTTCGCATAGCTCAATTCGATCTGCACCACTTTCCTCTGCAATTAATGCCGATTCGTAATTGAAGCACGCTATTTCCAGTTGATTTTTTTTCATTTTGATTAAAAAGAGGTTTTATCATTTCTCACTTAACAAAAATATTAATTAAAAATCAAAATCGCATACTCAAAGTAAAAAGCTAGCCAATTGGAACGTGGGCTTAGACTCCGCTCAGCCTGACAAAAGAGTATTAAATTACTTGTAAGTACATTTGTCATCCTGAGCGAAGTCGAAGGCTAGTTGATACTAAACATCTTTTTTATTATAATATTTATGAGAAGTTTCATTTAAACATTCTGAAAGATTTTTTAAGTCTTCCCATCTATCATTTATTATCGCTTCTTTCTTTTTTCTACTCCATCCTTTCACTTGCTTTTCAAATGCAATAGCTTGATTAATATCATTAAATTCGGTGCAAAAAACTAATTTCAAAGGTCTTTTACTATATGTATAGCTTTCTTTATTTAAACCAAAATGGTGTTCATTTAATCTCCTCTCTACATCATTCGTAACTCCTGTGTAATAACTGTCATCAGAACATTTTAATATATAAACATAATATCTTTTCATCTTATTTGATTTCAAAAACATATAAAAGTAAGAAAATCATTTCAAAATAAAATATTCTTTATATTCAAATGTCACCCTGAGCAAAGTAGAAGGACCCTCTCATTGGAACGCGGGCTTCGACTCCGCTCAGCCTGACAATCGTCATTCATCAAAATCTCTTTGCTAATCAAGTGTCACCCTGAGCGAAGTCGAAGGGTGCTCCCAATAGCAACGGGTCTTCGACTTCGCTCAGACTGACAATCGTCATTCATCAAAATCTCTTTGCTAATCAACTGTCACCCTGAGCGAAGTCGAAGGGCGCCTCAATGGGAACAAGGGCTTCGACTTCGCTCAGCCTGACAAATGAATGTGTATAAAAAAACCTGCTCTAAAAAAGAGCAGGTTTTAAAATATAATGCAAGATGAATTAATTTACCATTTAATAATAGCGCTTGCCCAAGTGAAACCACTACCAAAAGCGGCTAAAACCACTGTATCTCCTGATTTGATTTTTCCTTGTTCCCACGCCTCTGTCAAAGCAATCGGAATTGAAGCTGCAGTTGTATTACCGTATTTCTGGATATTATTATGCACCTGATCATCCGTCAATTTGAATTTGTTTTGAATGAATTGTGAAATTCTCAAATTCGCCTGATGCGGGATCAACATGTCAATATCCGAAACTTGTAAACCGTTTGCCTCTAAACCTTCATTAATTACTTCGGCAAAACGAACTACTGCATTTTTAAATACAAATTGTCCGTTCATATACGGATAATAACTTTCGTCATTTGGGTCATTATCTGCCAAAATATCGGTTACCCAACGCGCTCCCATTCCAGGTGCCTGCAAAGCTAATTCCTCTGCGTGCTGTCCTTCTGAATGCAAGTGAGTAGATAAAATTCCTTTTGTCAGATCTTCTTCACGACTTAAAACCGCTGCTCCTGCTCCATCTCCAAAAATTACCGAAACTCCACGGCCGCGGGTTGTCATATCTAATCCTGTAGAATGTACCTCAGAACCAATCACCAAAATATTTTTATACATTCCGGTTTTAATATACTGGTCTGCAACAGAAATAGCATAAACAAAACCAGAACATTGATTCCTAACATCTAATGCTCCTACTGTACGTAATCCTAAATCACGTTGCACTAAAACTCCTGGACCTGGAAAATAGTAATCAGGACTTAATGTAGCAAAAACTACAAAATCAATATCTTCTTTGGCTACGCCAGAACGTTCTATCGCAATTTTAGCTGCTTTTACTCCCATTGAAGTTGTGGTATCTTCTCCACGAATGATATGTCTGCGTTCCTGAATTCCCGTGCGCTCCTGAATCCACTCATCATTGGTATCAATAATCTTAGACAAATCATCATTGGTCACAACATTTGAAGGAACATAATATCCTAAGCCCGCTATTTTTGAGTGATACATATTGTTTTATTATTTATTAAAAAATTCGATTGCAAATTTAAGTATACTTTAAATCATTAGCGTACAAATTAGTGTTTTTTTCGTAATTGGCAATTTAATATACTTCAATTATAAATTCAATTGAAGCTATTTCGATCACGAAAAAACAGTTTTCATACCAAAACACTGAAAAGTATGAAAAATAACGTATAAAATGTAACAAGTTTAAAGTACTTTAGTCAAACATTATGAAAAGCATTTTTTTAAACTCCTAAAATTCAAATTATGAAATTAAAGGTTACTCTCCTCTTATTTCTAAACATGGGCTTTTTTGCCTTTGCTCAGGAAAACCTAACCTATCAAAAACCTTCTAAATCTATATTAGATCTAGCCGATTATCAAAGAGCTCCAACAGTATCTATGGATACTAAAAAGGAAACCATGTTACTAATATACAGAAACACCTATAAAACATTAGACGATTTAAACCAGGAAGAGCTTCGTTTAGGTGGACTGAGAATTAATCCGGTAACTAATATATCGAGTACGGTTACTTATACTACCAATCTTAAATTAAGAAAGATTAGCTCAAAAAACGAAACACAAGTTGCAGGATTGCCTGAAAATGCTAAAATAAGCAACATTTCATGGTCGCCAAATGATAAGAAAATTTTGTTTTCGCATACTACAAATTCAGGCGTAGAACTTTGGGTTGTAGATGTAGCAACGGCAAAAGCAGCAAAACTTACCGATGCGACTGTTAACGCAAATCTTGGCAATCCGTTTAGCTGGTTTTTAGACAATGAAACTATTCTGGTAAAAATGCTTCCTAAAAACAGAAAGCCTTTATTAGATTCTAAAAAAGATTTACCAACAGGTCCAATTATTTCAAGTACATCAGGTGCAAAATCTCAAAACAGAACCTATCCTGATATGTTGAAAAATCAAAATGACGAAATTAATTTTGAAAATATCATTACTTCAGAATTGTACAAAGTCAGCCTTAACGGAACTGCGACTCTGTTTAAAGAAGCGGCAATGTATGCGGGAGAAAGAATTTCACCAGATGGTAATTATATTATGTTAACAACTATTCAGAAACCATTTTCATATGTGGTACCTCTATACAGATTTCCATCTAAAACAGTTGTTTATGATGCAAGAGGAAAAGAAATTAAAACGGTTAATGAAGTTCCTTTAAACGAAATAATTCCTAAAGGTTTTATGGCCGTTAGAAAAGGAAAAAGAGAAATGGCCTGGAGAAACGACAAACCGGCTACGTTATCTTATGTTGTAGCTCTTGATGAAGGAGATCCAGCAAATAAAGTTGATTTTAGAGACGAAGTTTTTCTTTGGGATGCGCCTTTTGCAAACAATGCAACAACTTTAGCAAAAGTACCTCAACGTTATAACGACATAGTTTGGGGTAATGATAATATTGCTTTTCTTACTGACGAATGGTACGACACCCGAAATACAAAAACGTATTTAATAAATCCGTCTAACCCAAGCCAGCAGCCAAAAGTTATTACAGACAGAAACCAGCAAGATGTTTACTCAGATCCCGGAATTTTTGAAACTAAAAAGAATGAATACAATAAATATGTGTTAGCCATCGAAAAAGACAATGCATATCGCATTGGCGAAGGATATACAAAAGAAGGACAATTCCCTTTTATTGATGAATTTAATTTAAAAACGTTACAGTCAAAACGCCTTTATACTTCGACTTATAAAGACAAAAAAGAAGATTTATTAGGGATCGAGGATTTTAAAACCGGAAAAGTTTTAGTTCAGATTCAGTCTAAAAGTGACTATCCTAATTATTATTTCAGAAATATTAAAAAACAAAATAGCATTACGCCAATTACATCTTTCCAAAATCCTTTTGAAAGTATTAAAAACGTAAGTAAAGAAGTTATTAAATACAAACGTAAAGATGGTGTTGAACTTTCCGGAACTTTATATTTACCTGCCGGTTATGACAAAGTCAAAAAAGAGAAACTACCGTTATTAATCTGGGCTTATCCGGCTGAATACAAAGACAAAAACAGTGCAGGCCAATCGACTCAAAACTCAAACGAATTTACGTTTCCTTATTACGGATCATTTGTGTATTGGGTAACCAAAGGATATGTGGTTCTTGACGATGCTGCTTTTCCTATTATTGGCGAAGGAACTACAGAACCTAACGACAACTTTATACCTCAATTGGTAGCCAATGCCGAAGCTGCTATTGATGCTGTAGATGCTTTAGGATATATCAACCGTAAAAAAGTAGCGGTGGGAGGACATTCATACGGCGCTTTTATGACTGCTAATTTATTGACACATTCTAACCTGTTTGCTTGCGGAATTGCGAGAAGTGGTGCTTACAACAGAACCTTAACTCCATTTGGTTTTCAAAGCGAACAACGTAATTATTGGGAAACTCCTGAGGTTTATACTGCAATGTCTCCTTTTATGAATGCAGACAAAATGAAAACGCCGCTTTTATTAGTTCATGGTGAAGCTGATAATAATCCAGGTACTTTTACTTTGCAAACAGAGCGTTATTACCAAGCACTAAAAGGTTTGGGAGCCACTACAAGAATGGTAATTTTACCTAAAGAAGCACATAGTTATGTTGCCAAAGAAAACATCTTACACCTACTTTGGGAACAAGATCAATTTTTAGAGAAGTATTTAAAAAACTAAATTTCATTTATTTTCGATAATAAAAAAACCCGACAGAATTTAAATTCTGTCGGGTTTTGTATTTTAAGATTAGAAAATTATCTAATTACAAATAGTTTAAACCTAAAAATATTTCCTGTTCAAGAGGCAAATCGATTTCACTTTCAAAAAACACCAATTGTCTTTTATAAACCGTTTCAATCAGATAATGATTTCCTCTAAAATAAGTTTTTCTAATTTTTACCGGCAAATTCGATTCATTGACCATTTTAAACTGATGCGGATATACCAAAGTCTTATGCGTTTGATCTTCATAAGAAAGTAATAAATGAGTAGGAACTTCATTTACTTCTCCAAAAAGTGATGCTACATATTTAGTTTCAGGATCTTCGTAAATTTTTACCGGATTGTCTTTTACAATAACTTCTCCGTTTCGCATCACAATCGCTTCATCTGCAAAAGATAAAGCATCCGTACTATCATGGGTTGCAATAATGCAGGTAATTCCCTTTTGTTTTAAATATTTAAATAAATTTCGGCGCAAAGCATTTTTACGAAAAGCATCTATTTGGCTAAAAGGTTCATCTAATAAAATTACTTCAGGCTCTAAAGCCAGAACTCTTACCAGCGCCACTCTTTGTTGCTGACCTCCGCTTAAAAACTTCGCTTTTACATTCGAAAATTGCTCCATTTCTACCATTTCCAACAATTCCTGAACACGAAGTTTTTTCATGTTCGCAAAACCATTCGAAAGAAACTTACCAACGTTTTCTGCAACAGTTTCAAAAGGTGACAAATCAAAATCCTGTGCCAGATATTTCATATAAGGCATTCCCGGAATCAAATTGTATTTAGGGCCTAAAATAGGTTTTTCGTTATAAAAAATCTTGCCTTCATTTAAATCATATAAACCATACAGTAATTTAAGAAGCGTACTTTTTCCGCAGCCGCTTTCACCAATAATAGCAATATTTTCTCCTTTATTGATAGTAAAAGAAACGTTTTTTATAACAGGGTTTTCGGTATACGAAAAAGAGATATTTTGAATGTCGAGCATGGGTTATGTTTGAAAGCACAAATTTACAATGTTTAATTTCTAAAGTCAAAAAAAAGCTGCTTCAAATATGAAACAGCTTTTAAGAAATTTTATTGCGTTTGAAACCTATTTTCCAGCTTCTGCTTTTGCATCATTTACCATTTTGTCGTTTGCAGTAATAGAAAATTCTACACGACGGTTTTGGGCTCTTCCTTCAGGAGAATCATTAGTTGCAATAGGATCAGCAATTCCTAAACCAGAAGTTTTGAAACGACTTGATTTTAGTCCTTTTGAAGCTAAATAAGCTTGAACAGATGCAGCTCTTTGTCCTGAAAGTGTCAAATTGTATTCTGGTTTTCCTGTATTATCAGTATAACCAAAAATTTGAATATCAGTATCTCCGTATTCATTAAATACAGGAACTAATTTATCTAAATTTGCTTTTGCCTGAGTTGTTAAAGTCGATTTGTTTGTATCAAAACGAACAGAATTTTCATTTAAAGTTAAATGGATTCCTTCACCTACTCTTTCTACAGAAGCTCCTGGTAAAGCCTGATCGATTTCACGAGCTTGTTTGTCCATTTTGTTTCCAATAAGAGCTCCAGTTCCACCACCTACAGCAGCACCAATTGCAGCACCTAAAGCAGCGTTTCCGCCTTTCCCTAAATTATTTCCTAAAATACCTCCAATAAGACCACCGGCAACTACACCAATTCCTGCGCCTTTTTGTGTATTATTTGCGTTTTTTACTGAATCGCAACTTGTAAAGAAACTTACCAATACAAGTAAACTGCTCAAACCTAAAACTGTTATCTTTTTCATATTATATATTTTATATTTTTTTAATTTTAATTAGCTCTTTGAAATTGGTAAACAACGTCTTTAACTTGTCCGCCAACATTAATATTATCGATTAACTGAAAAGAACTTTCAGTAACACCAGCAACTTTTAATAAGTAACCATCTCTTACTTTTTTCGCTTTTTCACCGGCATTAAGAATTTTAAGAACAAAAAGTCCCTGATTGTTAATACTCCACACGATTGGCGAGCTAAAACCAGTACAGCTTGGCGCAGTTAGTGCCATCGTACCTTTATTGTTATTTGAAATAAAACTCCATGTACTACCAATAAAGCATTTAGAATCTGCAAGATCAAAAGAATTTACTTTGATATATTCAGAACCGGGATAAGAAACATTGGTTAAAACCCAATTTCCTTTAAGAGCAACTTGAGTAGATTTATCAAGTTTAGTCGATAGCGAAGTGCCTTCTGTTGAAGCTGTTGTCGAAGCTGATTTACACGCGAATAACATCGTGGCGATCATGCAAATGAAAATAATTTTCTTCATTTTGTACATTTATTTAAGTTAATACTTACTTATTTAACAATTATTATACCACAAAGATACAATTCATAAGAATATCATTTGTTTTACAATCTGATTATTTTCTTTCAGAATTAACACTTGCGACATTTTGTCACTAAAAAAGCAATTGGTATTCTATTTGAAGAAATGAGAATCATCACATTAAACTAAAAAATTAAAAAAATATGACAACAGGTAAAATTAATGTTTCGGTAGAAAACATCTTTCCCTTAATCAAAAAGTTCTTGTACAGCGATCACGAAATCTTTTTACGTGAGTTAATTTCGAACGGAACCGATGCTACTTTAAAGCTAAAACATTTAATTAGTATTGGAGAAGCCAAAGTTGAATATGGTAATCCTTTTATCGAAGTGAAAATCGATAAAGAAGCAAAAAAAATTCACATTATCGACCAGGGTCTTGGGATGACAGCTGATGAAGTTGAAAAATACATCAATCAGGTTGCTTTTTCAGGAGCCGAAGAATTCCTTGACAAATACAAAGATTCTGCAAAAGATTCTGGTATTATCGGACACTTTGGTCTTGGTTTTTACTCTGCCTTTATGGTGGCTGAAAAAGTAGAAATCATTACAAAATCATACAAAGACGAACCAGCTGCACACTGGACATGTGACGGAAGCCCTGAATTTACTTTAGAGCCGGCTGACAAAACTTCACGTGGTACAGAAATCATCCTGCATATTGCCGAAGATTCTCTTGAATTTTTAGAAGATTCAAAAATCAGTGGATTATTAAACAAGTACAACAAGTTTATGCCTATTCCGATTAAATTCGGAACAAGAACAGAAACACTTCCAAAACCGGAAGATGCTCCTGAAGATTACGTAAATGAAACTGTTGAAACTGACAACATCATCAATAATCCAAACCCGGCCTGGACAAAACAGCCAACTGAATTATCTGATGAAGATTATAAAAACTTCTACAGAGAATTGTATCCAATGCAATTTGAGGATCCGTTGTTTCACATTCATTTAAATGTAGACTATCCATTCAACTTAACCGGAATTTTGTACTTCCCTAAGTTAGGATCTGATATGCAAATTCAGAAAGATAAAATTCAATTGTACCAAAACCAGGTTTACGTTACCGATAACGTAGAAGGAATTGTACCTGAATTTTTGACAATGTTAAAAGGAGTTATTGACTCACCGGATATCCCATTGAACGTTTCCCGTTCAGGATTACAAGCGGATGGTGCAGTTAAGAAAATCTCTAACTATATCACTCGTAAAGTTGCTGATAAACTAAAAGCTTTATTCAACGAAAACCGTGCTGATTTTGAAGCTAAATGGAACGATATTAAAATCGTTTTAGAATACGGAATGCTTTCTGAAGATAAATTCTACGAAAAAGCAGGTGCATTTGTTTTGTATCCAACGGTTGATGATACTTATTTTACTCTTGAAGAATTAAAAGAAAAATTAAAAGAAAACCAAACGGATAAAGACGGAAAACTGGTAGTACTGTACGCTGGAAATAAAGAAGCACAACATTCTTATATTGAAACAGCAAAAGAAAAAGGATACGAAGTTTTACTTTTAGATTCTCCTATTATTTCGCACTTGATTCAAAAAATTGAAGGTGACAATAAAGATGTAACTTTTGTACGTGTAGATTCTGATCATATTGATAATTTGATCAAAAAAGATGAGAACACGATTTCTAAATTATCTGATGAAGAAAAAGAAACTTTAAAAACTTCATTAGAAGCTTATATCCCTAAAGCGTATAGTGTACAGCTAGAAGCTATGGATAGTCAAGCTGCTCCGTTTATCATCACGCAGCCTGAATTTATGCGTAGAATGAAAGAAATGAGCCAATCCGGCGGTGGAGGAATGTTTGGAATGGGTAATATGCCGGAAATGTACAATTTGGTAGTAAATACCAACTCTGATTTGGCAACCAATATTCTGAATACTGAAGACAAAACACATCAGGAACACTTGGTAAAACAAGCTTTAGATCTTGCTAAATTATCGCAAAACCTTTTAAAAGGAGAAGCTTTAACGGCGTTCGTAAAAAGAAGTTTTGAAATGATTAAATAATATTTTTAATCGCATAAATATTTAAAAATCCTGTAAGCTGAGCTTACAGGATTTTTTTATGCTTTTATTTTCTAAAACCTTAAAATAGATTGTAATTTATTTTTCGGAAAAATTAAACACTACATCATTACATTCAAACTATTTTCTTTATTTTGCAGCAAAATCTAAAAAACCAATGAAAAAATCAATTATTGCTTTTGTTACACTCGCAGTATTAGCATCTTGTAGCAAAAAAGAATCTACCGACAACTTGCACCTTACAGGAAATATAAAAGGATTAAAAAACGGGACTTTATACATTCAAAGAATCGTTGACACCTCTCTTGTAGCTATTGACAGCATTAAAATAGACGGAGACTCTTCTTTTGAAAGCGACATTAAACTGGAATCTCCAGAGGTACTTTATTTATACCTGGATCGTGGCGTTACCAATTCATTAGACAATAACATTTTGTTTTTTGCTGAACCTGGTAATATTAATATCGACACCAACTTAGACAACTTTATCTATAATGCCAAAATTACCGGATCTAAAAATCAGGAACTATATGATGAGTACAAAAAAATAAACTCTCGTTTTAATGATGAAAATCTGTCTTTGGTAGAATCAAGATTTAAAGCTACAAAAAGACAAGACCAAAAAGCTCTTGATAGTATAAACACGAAACAAGAATCTAACATCAAAAGAAAATACTTGTATGCTACAAACTTTGCTCTTAACAATAAAGATCACGAAATAGCCCCTTATATTGCTTTATCTGAGATTTACGACATCAATGTTAAATTCCTTGATACAATTCAAAAATCAATGACTCCTAAAGTAGCGCAATCTCTTTACGGAAAAAAACTAACGAAATATGTTGCAGACATTAAAAAAGAGCAACAAAAACAATAATACAGCATTGATAAAAACAAAAAAGTCCTGAGAAATCTCAGGACTTTTTTATTTATAGTAAACTCCAAATTTTTAAATTCCAAACTATAACGAAATCAACTTTATAATTAAATTGGAATTTGGAATTTTTAAAGATTTGATTTTTTATTTCATTTTATCTTCCTAACAAAGCTCCAAACATAGAAAGGATAAATATTAATCCGTACAATACTAAAATAGCAAGCGTAAAAATACCAAGGAATTTGTAATGAGATTTTAAATACCCAAAAGAGCTGGTTAGTGCTTCAGTATCGTTATCTCTAAACGCTTTTTTTGCATTAGATGCAAATTTGAATAAATAATAAACCGGGAAGAAATAAATTGCTCCAATAATAAAATACACAATTCCTATTACTACCCCAAAAGAACCTCCCATAGCGCTCGCTCCCGGGATCATACTTCCCATCGCTGCGAAAAAGGTTCCTGCAAAAACTGCAATTAGCATGATAAGCCCAATACCTACAAATCCTACTATTGATAAAAAGTAGGCCCATTTTGCGGTTTCTTTTAAAAAGTCTTTTGCAGATTGATCGAGTTGCAACTCAAATTTTTCAAAAACTGAATTTTCTTCCATTTGTTAAATATGTTTTGGTTAAGAAACAAACATAAGAAAAATATGGTTACAATTTTTCATCAAAGCAAATTCCCAATTAAATAATAACATTAAAATTCAAAATCCCAATCATACTTGCAATAAAACAATTCGTTCCAAAGGCCTTAACTATTAGATAATAATAAATTTCAATATTCGATATCAAAGTTGAAGCTGAAGGATTTTAATTCAAAAATCTCAATCATTTGGAATTTGGAATTTTCAAATATTGGAATTTCTCTTTTTTTGTTTTTCGGGCAAAAAAAAACCACCACTAAAAAGTGATGGTTTTACGTTGAGCCGGCGGAGGGACTCGAACCCACGACCTGCTGATTACAAATCAGCTGCTCTAGCCAACTGAGCTACGCTGGCGACTCATTACGGATGCAAATAATTTGCTCTTTTTTAAATAAAAACCACCACTAAAAGTGATGGTTTTGTTGAGCCGGCGGAGGGACTCGAACCCACGACCTGCTGATTACAAATCAGCTGCTCTAGCCAACTGAGCTACGCTGGCGACTCATTACGGGTGCAAATATAAAGCGGTTTTTCGTTTTACCAAAATAAATTTGCACTTTTTTATACTTTTTTTTGCTTACAATTCGTTGATTTTAGCAATCAATTGATTAGCAGTTTCTTCCAATTCAACATTGATTTGTTTAAAGTGCGCTTTTTTATTTTCAACGTTCTTAGCATTCACTTTTGTGATCAAAGTATCAAAAGCAGCGATAGCCTGATCGATCAAAGCGTTCGTTTCTGGAGTAGGATTTCCTGTTGTAGACATTTCGAATAAGTAAATTGCCTCAATAATATCTCCTAATACGAAGTTGATGTCTTTCTTTAAATTTTTAACGTTTGCCATTTTTATTTTAATTTTAATTTGCGACTGCAAAAGTACACATAATCTTTCTATTAAGTGCTATGAAATGTAAATTTCTAAAATAGAAGCTTTTCCACTCAAAATAAATGCATTTATCTCAGCCGGCACCAAAACCGTATCTCCTTTTATATACGATTGTTTGAAACCTTCATATTCAATTTCAAAACTCCCTTCGATACACATATAAACCGTAAAAGTTTCTCCTGATTTAGCCACCTCAACTTTATTTTCTAAAGGAATAAAATTCGTGGTAAAATAAGGGCAATCTACCACAGTATTCGAAGTATTTACTTTTGTCTCATATTTCTTCTGCGTTTCTACCTTATTATAGTTGATAGCATCAAGAGCTAAATCTACATGAAGTTCTCTTGTATTTCCCTGAGCATCTTTTCGATCAAAATCGTATAAGCGGTATGTAATATCAGATGTCTGCTGAATTTCAGCTACTACCAATCCTGCACCAATAGCATGAACGGTTCCGGTTTCTAAAAAGAAAACGTCGCCGGATTTTGCTTTTACGGTATCTAAAATCGAAACCAGCGTTTTATCCTCTAAATGTTTTAAGTATTCCTCTTTGCTGGAATTTTCTTTAAAACCAACAATAATTCTCGCATCGGCATCAGCTTGCGTTACATACCACATTTCGGTTTTACCAAAAGAGTTATGACGTTCTTTTGCTAATGCATCGTTTGGATGTACTTGTATCGAAAGATCTTCACGTGCATCTAAATATTTAAAAAGCAACGGAAATTGTTTTCCGAATTGATTGTACACTTTTGTTCCCAGAATTTCATTAGGCATTTCATCAATAAGCTGCATCAATGATTTTCCTTTCAAAACTCCATTAGAAACAACACTTACATCACCTTCTACGGTTGATAACTCCCAACTTTCGCCGGTTATTTTAGAAGTAATTGGTTTATTTAAAATTGTTTTTAACTTCTCTCCTCCCCAAATTCTATCTTTAAGAATAGGGTCAAATTGTAAAGGGTATGATTTTATACTCATGTTTTCTTAAGGCTAATATCTTTATTAATATAATTCCGATCTGATATTTTTTTCTACAATACTAATTCTTTGACAGTTTCAAGTGCTTTCGGGATGTGTTTTCCGGCATTCATACTATCAAAAATCAAAATAACAACACCGTTTCTGTCAATCACATACGTTACTCTTCCTGGCAAAAGACCAAATAAGTTATCGCGAACCCCAAAAAGGTGTCGCAATTTTTTATCCTGATCAGATAAGAGTATAAAAGGCAACTGATGTTTGTTGGCAAATTTGTGATGTGATTTTACACTATCGCTGCTTATACCAATAACTTCAGCACCAAGATCCTTAAAATCTTCATATTGATCTCTAAAGCTACAAGCTTCAGTAGTACATCCTGGCGTATTATCTTTTGGGTAAAAATAAATCACTATAGGCTTTCGACCCAAAACACTTTGGCTTTCAAAAACTTCTCCATGACTATCTTTTGCAGTAAAATTCGGAACTATATCTCCTATTTTTAGTGACATTTATTATTCTCCTTTATAAGTTACAAAATTACGATCCGTTTCATTCAAAACGATTTCTAGGTCAAAATCGGGTTGAATTCTTTTTCTAATTTTATTCCATATCACAACAGCAATATTTTCTGCAGTTGGATTCAAATCCTGAAATTCCGGAACATCCAGATTCAGGTTTTTGTGATCAAACGGAATCTCTACTTCTTCAAGTATAATATCCGCTAATACTTTCACATCTAAAACAAAACCAGTTTCCGGGTCAATTTTTCCTGTAACACTTACTGTTAAACCATAATTATGACCATGAAAATTGGGATTATTACATTTTCCAAAAACAGCATTGTTTTTTTCAAATGTCCAATCTTTTCTGTGCAATCGATGTGCAGCATTAAAATGCGCTTTTCTTGATATGGTTACTTTCATTTTGGTGGTTGGTTAGTCTGGGTTAAAGCTTATGATCTTCTAAATAATGATCAAATTCATCAAATATTATTTTAAACCAAACGGTATAAATTTCAGGTTGTTTCTCAATATCAGCTTTTACATCTTCTATCTTCATCCATTTCCAGTCTTCGACTTCTTCAGGATTGATGGCCGGATCATCATTATAATAACCAATCATAACATGATCGAGTTCATGCTCAGTTAAACCATTATCAAAAGGAGCTTTATAAATAAAATGAAAGAGTTCTTTCAAATCGGCTTTAAAACCCATTTCCTCAAACAATCTTCTGCTTCCGGCTTCAACATTCGTTTCACCTTCACGCTGATGGCTGCAACATGTATTGGTCCAGAGTAAAGGCGAGTGGTATTTTTGATGAGCGCGTTGCTGCAGCATAATTTCGTTTTTATTATTTAGAATAAAAACCGAAAAAGCGCGATGCAATACTGCTTTTTCATGTGCTTCTAATTTTGGCATTAAACCAATCTGCTCATCGTTTTGATTTACTAATATTACGTTTTCTTCTGTCATAAGGCTTATTGATCAAACAAAAATACGAAAAAAGAAATGGCTTGAAAATTCTAGCAGAGATTGTGAAAAGTTTAACGAGCATTGCATTTTACAAAAAACTGATTAACAACAAAATACAGATCATTCAAGCTAAAAAATCCTTTAAAAACAAGCTGTAAAAACTAAAACTGAATGTTTTACGTACATAATAAAAGTTAAAACATACTTAAAAAAATCTCAATTGTACAATCCACAGGATTTCAACGCGAAATCTAGTTGTATCTTTGAGACCACAGAATTAAAGCACTCAAAAACAATGAAAACAAAAACCCAAATCTTCAGTCTTTGCTTTTTAATTCCGCTTTTTATTTTACAGGCATGCGGACAAAGCGCAAAAAAAACAAACACCAAAACAGTAGTCATGGAAAACAAAATCAGCAAAACAGGAAATCCATATTATTCGAATACAGATACAACCAAACTCAATGTGAGTAATGCTGAGTGGAAAAAAGTATTACCCGAAGATGTTTATGACGTAATGCGAAATGCAGATACCGAACGACCTTTTACCGGAAAGTACTGGAATACAGATGAAAAAGGAACATACTATTGCGCTTCTTGCGGCAACTTACTTTTTCGTTCCGGAGCAAAATTTGCCAGCAACTGCGGATGGCCAAGCTTTTTTGAACAAGACAATAAAAAAAGTGTAGTATATAAAAATGATAACTCTTTGGGAATGGAAAGAATCGAAGCGCTATGCGGACGTTGCGGCGGTCATTTAGGTCATTTATTTGATGACGGACCGGAACCAACCGGAAAACGTTATTGCATGAATTCGATCGCACTTGACTTTGTTCCTGATTCTAAATAAAACAACAATGAAAAATATATTTCTGATTGCCATTTTTGCATTATCCCTGAACGGGTTTGCACAAAATACGAAAGCGAAAAGTGCTTCAAACCTTGAAACGATAACACTTGGCGGAGGCTGTTATTGGTGTGTTGAAGCCGTTTACGAAAATTTAGACGGAGTAAAATCTGTAGTTTCCGGTTTCTCCGGAGGTAAAGTAGCCAACCCTACTTATGAAGATGTCTGCACAGGAACAACAGGTCATGCTGAAGTTGTGCAGGTAACGTATGATAAAACGAAAACAGACATAAATGAAATTTTTCAGGTTTTCTTTACGGTTCACGATCCAACGACATTAAATCGTCAGGGTGCAGATGTCGGGACTCAATATCGCTCTGTAATTTTTTATAAAACTGAAGAACAGAAAAAAGCAGCCCAAAGCATTATTGCCGAGCTTAATAAAGCAAAGGTTTACAATAGTCCGATCGTGACAAAAGTTGAACCTTTTAAAGTTTTCTACAAAGCCGAAGATTATCACCAAAATTATTATGCAAACAACAAGAATCAACCGTATTGCAAAATGGTAATTCAGCCTAAAATAGAAAAATTTGAAAAAGTTTTTAAAGACAAATTAAAAAAGAAATAACAGACTTTTATATTGGTTAATAATAGTTGCCGTTCATGAAAATGAACGGTTTTTTTATTTTTTTTTGCCACGAGTTTCACGAATTATTACGAATTAGAATTAAACATTCTAAAGAAAAAAATTCGTGGAGATTAGTAAAATTCGTGGCAAACTTTTTTCTCCAATAGCAATTCATATTTTTTGTAATTTGCAACCACAAACCAATTAAAAACCACAAAATGAAGCAATTATTTTTATTCTTTGCCTTATTCATTACAATTTCTCAAATTCAATCTCGGGAGAATTTACCAACAGATTATCTTTCGAAAGAATTTCATAAAGGCCGTAGGGAAGCATTTAGAAATCTAATGCCCTCAAATTCTGTAGCTGTTGTTTTTTCTTATCCTGAAAGAGTATTCTCAAAAGACATTAATTATAATTATCATCAAAATCCTGATTTATATTATTTGTCAGGATATAAAGAACCTGATGCTGTTTTATTCATTTTTAAAGAAACTCAGGGAACAGAAAAATACAATGAAGTTCTTTTTGTAAGAGAAAGAAATGCGTCAAAAGAAACGTGGACAGGAAGACGATTAGGAACCGAAGGCGCAAAATCTAAACTAGGTTTTACCACAGTTTATAACGGGAAAGATTTCAAAGATTTTAAAATCGATTTTAAAAAGTTCGACAAGATAATTTACGATAAAATCCCCACAGATATTGGCAATGACAAAAGCGGATTTGACCTGTATGGTTTATTGGAAAACTTTAAAACCAAAGCTGCGATTATACAACAAAATACAGCATCAAATGACTTATTTACAAATATAACCAATTCGCTTAGAGAAATAAAAACTCTGGAAGAGATGGAGTTAATGCGTAAAACTGTAAAACTTTCCTGCATTGCGCATAACGAAGTTATGAAAGCCGTTGGACCAGATATGAGCGAAAATGAAGCCGACGGAATTCACGCTTACGTTCACAGACACTACGGTGCCGAAGGCGAAGGTTATCCGCCAATTGTAGGTGCCGGCGCAAACGGATGCATCCTGCACTACGGAGAAAATAACGCTACAAAAATCGACAACCAATTATTATTGATGGATGTGGGTTCTGAATATCACGGTTATTCTGCAGATGTTACCAGAACAATTCCCGCAAACGGAAAATTCACCGAAGAACAAAAAGCCATTTATCAATTGGTATATGAATCGCAGGAAGAGGTTTTTAAAATTTGCAAACCAGGAACGCCAATTCAGGATTTAAATGAAAGATCCAGAGAAGTTATTGCGTCAGGATTAATTAAACTTGGCATTATTACAGATCCTAAAGATGCCAGAATATATTATCCGCACGGCTGTTCGCATTTTCTTGGTTTAGATGTTCATGACAAAGGAAACTATATGGGTAATCTAAAAGAAAACATGGTGCTCACCGTTGAACCCGGAATTTATATTCCCGCAAACAGCAAATGCGATAAAAAATGGTGGAATATTGGCGTTCGTATCGAAGATGATATCGCCATCACAAAAGATTCATACGAAAATTTATCAGCAGAATCTCCTAGAAAATGGCAGGATGTCGAAAAATTAGCGGCTCAAAAAAGTACTTTCAACGAAATGAAATTTCCTAAGATATAATTAGATTTTTTTTCGCCACTAAATTCACGAATTAGCACAAATTAATGAGTGTATATTCGTGAAATTCGTGGCGAAAATATTTTTGATCTTATAATCTGTCGGTATATTTACAAACTATCCACTTCAATTTTAGTCAATTCAGACAATTGTAAAATTCTGGGAACGTCATTTTTATTCGCCACAAAAAACAAATAATTATCTCCGTGGGTATCGTAGCTCATTAATTCAAGACCTCTTTTTTCTAAAGCCGATTGAATATAAGGAAACAAATCATGACTATAGGTTTCTTCCGGATAGTCGAAATTAAGATCTTCGCCTATCATTTCTGAGATAAAATATTCAGCATCTTCAGGATCAAATTTCCAGTCGCTGTTCCATGCATCGATACTTTCGAAAAAATCCCATTGCCCTTTCACGATATCATGATATTCTGTATGACCTTTTTTAAAATTCTTTAAAAGTTTCTTTGATTGTTTTTGAACCAATTTTTCATCTACATCTCCTCTTGAAACCAATTTTATAAACTCTTCAAAAGTTTCCTGTGTAACCTCAACTTCTTCTGGTAATAGCTTTTCTTGCGAAGGAAGTTCGATATCTTCAGGCAATTCTATTTCTAAATATTCACAAATTCCCTGTAAAACCCTTTCGAACTCCTTAAATCCTATTTTCTGTGTATCATTTTTAGGCTCCTTTATATCAATAGATTCCGTTTCTAATATTCCTTTTGTGTAATCCATAAAAAAACTATTATTATAGAGCATTCTAAAATCATTAGTTTCTAAACTATTGGTACAGCAAAAAAAGATTACGAAATTATGCAAAACATGTTTCAGGTATTTTTTCGCTTCCGGAGTTGGTTCTGTATAAAACTGAATATGAATATAATCGTACTCTAATTCCTGAAGCATTTGTTCTTCTGAAACGGGTCCGATATTGATCTTTTTATAAATTTCGTTTAATACTTCGTAGGCGTTTTTAAAACCCGCTTTCTTAATTTCATTTTGTGCTTCTTCATAATTAAATGAACCGGGAAATGAATATAAATTCACCAAAACAGTATCATGAATTCCTTTTATTTTAAATTCCAGTTTATTATCCTCATTATACAAATAAGAATAAATGGCATCCATAACATCAAAAGAAACAATTGATTTTGGATCGTTATTTCGACCAAATAAATTAGAAAAGAAGTCTTTCATATGATATATTATTTTAAAGTTTCAGCAATCATCAAAGCACATTTTTCGCCATCAATAGCGGCTGATATAATTCCGCCCGCATATCCTGCTCCTTCTCCACACGGATACAAGCCTTTTATTTGCAAATGCTCATAAGTAATGGGATCTCTCGGAATACGAACAGGTGATGAAGTTCTGCTTTCCGGCGCATGCAAAATAGCTTCATTGGTCAAATAACCACGCATCGATTTTCCGAATTCTTTAAATCCTTCGCGTAAAATCTGAGATAAAAATCCCGGAAAAACCTGCCCCATTTCTACCGAGGTCGTTCCGGGAACATAAGACGTTTTCGGAATATCTGCCGAAACTTTATTTTGGGTAAAATCGATCATTCGCTGCGCAGGAACTTTTTGAGTTTCCCCAGCCAAATGCCAAGCTTTTTGCTCGATACTTTTTTGGAATTCCATTCCGGCCAAAGCACCAAATTTTGCAAAAGGCTTAAAATCTTCCAATTTCAGCTCAATCACAATTCCTGAATTTGCTGTAACCTGATCGCGTTTAGATGGCGACCAGCCGTTTGTAACTACTTCGCCCGGACTTGTAGCGCAAGGTGCAATTACACCTCCAGGACACATACAAAACGAATACATTCCTCGGCCGTTTACTTGTTTTACAATCGAATAAGGTGCGGGAGGCAAATGTTCGCCACGATAATCGCAACTATATTGAATACTATCTATTAGTTCTTGCGAATGTTCTGCACGAACTCCTAAAGCAAAAGGTTTTGCTTCGATAAAAATTTTCTTTTTGTCTAACAATTCAAAAATATCACGCGCCGAATGTCCAGTTGCTAAGATCAATTTATTAGCCAGAATCTTGTCTCCGTTTTGAGTAACGATTCCTTCAACTTCATTATTTTTTACCAGAATATCAGTTACTCGTGTATCAAATAAAACCTGACCTCCAAATTCGATGATTTTATTTCGGATATCTTCTATAATTTTCGGCAATTTATTTGTCCCGATATGCGGATGCGCTTCTATCAAAATATCTTCTGAAGCTCCAAAAGCCACAAGAAGCTCTAAAATTTTGGTTACATCGCCACGTTTTTTAGAACGTGTATATAATTTTCCATCAGAATAAGTTCCTGCTCCGCCTTCTCCAAAACAATAATTAGAATCTTCGTTTACCAAATGATCTACATTTATTGCTTTTAGATCACGTCTACGTCCTCGAACATTTTTTCCGCGTTCGATAACTATTGGCTTTAAGCCTAATTCTATTAATTGCAAAGCAGCAAAAAGTCCTGCCGGACCTGCGCCAACGACAATCACTTCCTGAGCCGAAGAAACATCCTTATATATTGGTAGCGCTATTTTAGTTTCCTGGAAAGTTTCGCCTTGCAGATAAATAATAACCTTCAAATTGATTTTTATCGCTTTTTGACGTGCATCAATAGAACGTTTTAAAATAGAAATATGTTGAATTTCCTTAGGAGAAACCTTTATTTGTTTAGACAAATAGTCTTTTAGCAACAATTCGTTTGCAGCTATTTCCGGCGTTACCTGAAGTAAAAGTTCTCTTGGCATTGTATCTTATTTATTCAATTAGCTTTTCTATTTATGAAAAGAACATGCAAAAATACTATTTTGAAATGACTTTATATAATTAACCGCGAAGTGCACTAAGTTTTATTTTTTAATCTCGCAGAGTCGCGAAGACGCAAAGTTTTTTATTTTCTTTGCGACTCTACAAAAATAAAGCAGTATATGATAAAGATTTTGAATCAAAAAAAAATAGCGTGCCAGCATAAAAATGCATAAACACGCTATACAGTCTAGCTCTATGGCTGACTAAGGCTACAAATTTAATAATATAAAAGATAAATAACCAAGACAGCTAAAAATAAAATTTATATTTATTAGGAAATCAACACAGAATCTCTGTGGCTCTACAGAAAAAAACTCAGTCCCGATAGCTATCGGGATAGCATCTCAGAACCTCAGTACCTTTTTTTCAAAATAGACTTTGTACCTTTGTGCCTATCAACCTTTGCACGTAAAAAAATAATGTCTAGAAAAATAAAACTAATTTGGGATTTTCGTGGTCCGGCTTCTGCAAAAACAGCTGAACATCACGAAATTCATTTGAAAGAATATATCACCATAGAAAAACTTCCGCTAAATATTACGGGTTTTAAAATTGTAAACGATCTGCATGCTACCGCTTTTATGGTAGTAACCGATGAAAATATGATTCAGATAAGAGATGCTTTGAAACCGCATCGGGGGGAAGTATTTGAAGAATAAATTCCAATAAAAAATTCCAAATTCCAATTGCAGCTGCGCTTGAAATTTGGAATTTATATTTTACTATTTGTTTTATTTCTTTTAGAATTTGGGTTTTAAAAAATTGGAATTTAAATTTAATTTGCAACCTCGCTGATAAATTTAATTCGCATCAACCTTAATTCATCAATATCATAATCGCCATCGAATTCTTTAAGAGCGTCTTCGATTTTATCTGATTCTGATTCCATGAAGTAATCGTGAATTTCTTCTTGCTGATCGTCATCCAGCATATCATCAACCCAATATTTGATGTTTAGTTTTGTACCAGCGTAAACAATCTGCTCCATTTCTTTGATCAAAGCATCCATCGAAAGTCCTTTTGCAGATGCAATATCATTTAGGGATAATTTTCGATCTATATTCTGAATAATGTACAATTTATTTGCTGAATTTACTCCGGTAGATTTTACCACTAAATCGTCTGGACGGATAATATCATTATCTTCTACATAACGATTAATCAGAGTTACAAAATCATTACCATATTTCTTTGCTTTTCCTTCACCAACACCGTGAATATTATATAATTCAGTTAAAGTAATTGGGTATTTTAGAGCCATATCCTCGAGAGAAGGATCCTGAAAAACAACAAAAGGAGGAACTCCCAGTTTTTTAGCTACTTTTTTACGCAGTTCTCGCAACATCCCCATTAAAACTTCATCAGCAGTTCCTGATGATTTTGCTGCGGTTACAATTGCTTCATCTTCAGATTCATTATATTCATGATCTTCAGACATCATAAAGGATACTGGATTTTTAATAAAGTTCAAACCTTCTTTTGTGATTTTAACCACACCGTAAGTTTCGATATCTTTAGATAAATAACCTGCAACAAGAACTTGTCTCAATAATGCCATCCAGTATTTTTCGTCATGATCTGATCCTGAACCAAAAAAGGATTGCGTATCGGTTTTATGCGCTTTTATTACAGCATTAACCCTACCTATTAAAGTAAAGACAATTTCTTTTGATTTATAAATGTGTTTAGTATCACGAACAATTTCAAGCAATTTAACAGCCTGATCTTTCGCTTCGACTTTACTTTTAGGATTACGAACGTTGTCATCCATATCTGCACCTTCACCGGTTTCGCTATCAAACTCTTCACCAAAATAGTGCAATAAGAATTTTCTGCGTGACATTGAGGTTTCGGCGTAAGCCACCACTTCCTGCAATAAAGCAAAACCTATTTCTTGTTCGGCAACTGGTTTACCGGACATGAATTTCTCCAGCTTTTCTACATCTTTATAAGAGTAATAAGCCAAACAATGTCCTTCTCCCCCATCACGACCGGCACGACCCGTTTCCTGATAATAACTTTCGAGCGATTTTGGAATATCGTGATGTATTACAAAACGAACGTCTGGTTTGTCAATTCCCATCCCGAAAGCAATTGTTGCTACAACGACATCTACGTCTTCCATCAAGAACATATCCTGATGTTTGGCTCGTGTTTTAGCATCTAAACCTGCATGATAAGGAACCGCACTGATTCCGTTTACTTGTAAAACTTCGGCAATCGACTCTACTTTTTTACGGCTTAAGCAGTAAATAATTCCTGATTTGCCATTATGTTGTTTGATAAACCGAATAATATCCGATTCTATATTTTTAGTTTTTGTCCGAACTTCGTAGTATAAATTCGGCCTGTTGAATGATGCTTTAAAAGTATTGGCATCAGACATGTCCAGGTTTTTAAGAATGTCTTCCTGAACTTTTGGAGTTGCAGTTGCGGTAAGACCAATTATAGGTACTTGCCCCAATTGTTTGATTATATTTTTCAGGTTTCGGTATTCAGGCCTAAAATCATGCCCCCATTCTGAAATACAGTGTGCTTCATCAATAGCTACAAACGAAATAGGTACGCTTTGTAAAAAAGCTACATATTCTTCTTTGGTTAAAGATTCCGGCGCTACATACAAAAGTTTGGTTAATCCAGAAGTAATATCTTTTTTTACTTGTGCGATTTCTGTTTTAGTAAGAGAGGAATTTAAGACATGTGCAATTCCGTTTTCTGAAGAAAGACTTCTAATGGCATCAACCTGATTTTTCATCAAAGCAATTAAAGGAGAAACAACAATAGCTGTTCCGTCCTGAATTAAAGCGGGTAATTGATAACAAAGAGACTTTCCACCGCCAGTAGGCATGATTACGAATGTATTCTTTTTGTTTAAGATACTCGTAATGACTTGCTCCTGCAAACCCTTAAATTGGCTAAAGCCGAAATACTTCTTTAATTCCTTGTGTATTTCAATTTCGTTTGAATTCATTCTTTATATTAATGGATATTTTGTATAAATTTGCAACACATAAAGATACAACTTTCTTTTATACATACAAATTTAAAATATCCTGTTTTGATTACAAAAGAAAATATATTGGCGATTGCCAAGAAAACAATACTCTCTGAAAGTGAAGCAATTACAAAGCTTATTGATTTTTTAGACGAAAATTTTTACGAAGCTGTCCAACGTATTTACGAAACCAAAGGCCGATTGATCGTTACAGGCATCGGAAAAAGCGCCATCATTGCTCAAAAAATGGTAGCGACTTTTAACTCTACAGGAACACCTTCTATGTTTTTACATGCCTCAGAAGCCATTCATGGTGATTTAGGAATGATCCAAAACGAAGATATTATCATCTGCATTTCCAAAAGCGGAAACAGTCCTGAAATTAAAGTTTTGGTGCCGTTATTAAAACGCTTTGGCAATACCTTAATTGCAATAACAGGAAACGTAACTTCATTTCTGGCAAAAGGTTCTGACTATGTTTTGAACACAACAGTCGAGATGGAAGCTTGTCCCATAAATTTAGCTCCAACAAATAGTACTACAGCACAACTTGTTATGGGTGATGCCCTTGCCGTTTGTTTGATGGAAATGCGCGATTTTAAACCTGAAGATTTTGCTGTATATCACCCAGGTGGAGCTTTAGGTAAAAAATTATTGCTTCGCGTAAAAGACATGATTGAACATTCGTTAAAACCAATGGTAACGCCGGATACTTCGGTTAAAAAAGTTATTTTTGAGATCTCTGAAAAACGATTGGGAGTTACAGCAGTAATCGAAAATGATAAAATAATTGGAATTATTACCGATGGAGACATCCGAAGAATGCTAAATGACGTAGATACTATAGCTGACTTAACCGCAAGAGATATAATGTCAAAAAATCCTAAAACAGTATCTTCAGAAACTATGGCGGTTGACGCCTTAAATATTTTAGAAGATTTTTCGATAACGCAGCTTATCGTTTCAGATAACGGAGAGTACAAAGGAGTATTACATTTACATGACATTTTAAAAGAAGGAATCGTATAATGGCAAAAAAGAACCTTGGCGAGATGTCATTTTTAGACCATCTTGAAGAACTTAGATGGTTATTAGTTAGAAGCACAATTGCAATATGCATTATGGCTTTTTTTACTTATTTCATAAGTGATTATTTATTTGATCAGATCATTTTAGGCCCTATAAGACCTACATTTTTTACCTATGTGTGGTTTTGCGATCTATCTCATGCACTTGGTTTCGCCGATAGCATTTGTATTACCGAACTGAATTTCATTATTCAAAACACTGAAATGGAAGGACAGGTAAATATTTTTGTATGGATGTGTCTTTTAGCCGGTTTCATACTAAGTTTCCCTTTTATTTTATGGGAACTTTGGAAATTTATTAGCCCTGCTTTATACGAAAAAGAAAGAAAAAATGCCAAAGTATTCATTTTTACTTCTTCTTTACTTTTCTTTTTAGGAGTCTTGTTCGGGTATTTTGTTGTAATTCCAATGTCTGTGAATTTCGTCGCTACATTCTCTGTGAGTGATGTGGTAAAAAACCAATTTACATTAGATTCTTATATGGGAATGGTAAAAACGAGTATCCTCGCAAGCGGATTGTTTTTTGAATTGCCAATCATTATATATTTCCTGACTAAATTAGGATTAGTAACTCCTGATTTCTTAAGAAAATATTGGAAATATGCCGTTGTAATTATTTTAATTGTAGCTGCAATTGTAACTCCTCCGGATGTAGTAAGCCAGACTATTGTAGCAATACCAATGCTGATTATTTACGAAGTGAGTATCCTTATTTCGAGGATTGTTTATAAAAATAAATTGAAAGAAAATGTCTGATATTGTACAAGAATTTAACGACTATCGTTCTAAAATGAACGAAAAATTACTCGCTGATAATAACAAAATTGTAAAGCGAATTTTTAACCTTGACACGAATGCATATGCAGCCGGAGCTCTTGATGTAAAAACAAAAGAGCTTTTAGGATTGGTAGCTTCGACAGTTTTACGCTGTGATGATTGTGTAAAATATCACTTAGAAACCAGCCATAAAGAAGGGGTTACCAAAGAAGAAATGATGGAAGCAATGGGAATTGCAACTCTGGTTGGAGGAACAATTGTAGTACCTCATTTAAGAAGAGCTTACGAATTTTGGGAAGCTTTAGAGGAAGCCGAAACTAAATAATTGTTAATACGTTTATTTGCTGAATCGTTTATTCGTTAATTTGTACCGAATAAACGATTCTAACGTTTAAACGATTAAACTTTAAAAATGAAATTAAGAGCTGATAATTTAATCAAAACCTATAAAGGTCGTAGTGTAGTAAAAGGAATTTCTGTTGAAGTAAACCAAGGAGAAATCGTTGGACTTCTAGGACCAAATGGTGCAGGAAAAACAACTTCTTTCTACATGATTGTTGGATTGGTAAAACCAAATCAGGGTAATATTTATCTTGATGATTTGAATATTACCGATTATCCGATGTACAAACGCGCTCAACAAGGAATTGGTTATTTGGCACAAGAAGCCTCTGTATTTAGAAAATTAAGTATTGAAGATAATATTCTAAGCGTTTTACAATTGACTAAACTTTCAAAGGAAGAGCAAATTGCCAAAATGGAAAGTTTAATAGAAGAATTCAGTTTAGAACATATTCGTACCAACCGAGGTGATTTACTTTCGGGAGGAGAACGACGTCGTACCGAAATTGCACGCGCTCTTGCAACAGACCCAAAATTTATTTTACTCGATGAACCTTTTGCGGGAGTTGACCCAGTTGCGGTAGAGGACATTCAGAGAATTGTAGCTCAGCTAAAAAATAAAAATATCGGAATTCTAATTACCGATCACAACGTTCAGGAAACATTAGCGATTACCGATAAAACCTACTTAATGTTTGAAGGTGGAATTTTGAAAGCCGGAATCCCGGAAGAATTAGTTGAGGATGAAATGGTTCGCCGTGTTTATCTTGGACAAAACTTCGAACTTCGTAAAAAGAAACTTGAATTCTAAATAAAGTATTTAGTCTCAGTCTCGGTTTTCAGTTTTAAAATAATAATTTAAAATGAATTCAGAAAAACCAACACAGGAAGAATACAATAATTGGCACAAAGACCCAAATAACTGGTATTTGGGATTCTTGTACTATAATCCTGAGGACAAAAGATTATTCGCTCCAAAAAGAATATGGCAACTTGGATCAACAATAAATCTTGCTAATCCTTATTCTGTCTTAGTTGTCCTGGCAGTATTCTCAATAATTATTCTTGCACTTTTATCACGATAAAGCAACTACACAGTAAATACTGAAAACTGCGACTGCGACTGAAAACTACTCAACAGTTATAAACTGTAATTGCTGCAAATCACCATTGTAGATATTAACATCAACACGATGTTTGATTCCCGGCAAGGATGCTTTTTCGGTAAATTGCCAAAAAAGCCAGTCGTCTTCGATTTTTTCTCTGTAAAAATTGTAATTGGCTATCCAAAATAAATATTCGCCAAATTCTTCTTTTAGAAAATCACTATAATAGCGCTCTCCGGAATAAATTATAGGACGCACCTGATAATGCGCTTCTACCTTATTCAACCAACGCTTTAATCCTTTCTTTAAACTATCCAAAGGTTGATTTTTAGGCAATCTTTCGATATCTAAAACTGGCGGCAGATCCCCTTTTTGTAATTTTACGGTTTTAATAAAAAGATTAGCCTGCTCGATTGAGTTTTCATTTGGCCTATAATAATGATAAGCCCCACGTATGATTTTATGTTCTTTTGCTCCTTCCCAATTTTTTTTAAACTGCCTGTCTACTCTGTCATTGCCCGCAGTTGCGCGAACAAAAACAAATTGTACAGGATATTTTTCTTCTAAAACCTCAACTTCATCCCATTGTACTTTTCCCTGAAACTCAGATACATCAATACCTATTACTTTTCCTTTATGATTTTCAAGAACTTTAATATTTCTAACATCAGACAAATGCTTATCAACCGCATCTTCGTCTAACACTTTATTTGATTTAAAGCCAAGATAATACGCCAGTCCATCACGATAATGATAAACTGCAAAAAAGAAAAGTAACACAAAAAAAGAATAAATAACAAAGCGAATTACTCTTGCTAAAACCGATTTCTGAGGTTTCGTTTTTCGCGAATAAGAAGTTCTTCGGGTAGTGGTTTTTCTTGCCATTGAGATGAAACTACTTTTTCAAAAACATATTATTAACAACTGATAATAATACGTAAAAAATGATAATCAAAGGAATTGCCATGTATTGCAGGACTACTACTAAAAGTAAAGAAACCAACAAAAATACTATTTGAAGTACATTATCTTTGACTGTAAATTTCTTGATTTTTAAAGCAAATAAAGGGATTTCAGCATTCAAAATATAGGCACTACATAATGTTATAGCTAACAAAACCCAGTGATTACTTAGTATTTCGAATACTGCCAAAGAATCTGAATATTCTAAAACCAAGGGAAGACTTAAAATAAACAGCGCATTTGCAGGTGTTGGCAGACCAATAAAAGAATCTGTCTGACGAGTATCAATATTAAAATTCGCTAATCTGTAGCAAGAACCCAAGGTTACAATAAATCCTAAAAAAGGAATAAAAACCGATCCAATTACTTCATGAGGATTAGCGCTTTTTACAAACATAGAATACATTACATATCCTGGCACAACTCCGCTCGTAACCATATCTGCCAAAGAATCTAACTGCAATCCAAGCGGACTTGAAACTTTAAATAATCTGGCAAAAAAACCATCAAAAAAATCAAAAAAGATCCCTAAACAAACCATGTAAAAAGCCATCAAAAAATCGCCTTGTGAAACAAAAACAACGGCTATGCAACCACAAAATAAATTGATTAATGTAATTAAATTAGGAATGTGCTTTTTGATATTCATGATTTATAAATTTTGATAAATAGTGAACGGCAAATTTAGCATAATAACTGTATGTAGAATGCGTTTTTTGAAGAGTTTTTAATTTGAAATTCTGACTTTCGCAATATTTATGAAAAGGAATAAATTTGCTGAGTAAAATATTATATTTTTGGTAAAAATTAAAACAGACTCAGATCTGCTAAAAAATATCCGTTGAAGAAAATCTTTGTGCTTTTATTATGTTGGAGTTGTACGTTGCAGTATGCGCAAACCGTTCGAAAATATTCGAATGAATTTATGAATATTGGTGTCGATGCAGCTGCTCTGGGAATGTCAAGTGCAGTAACGGCTTCTACAAATGATGTCAACTCGGTTTATTGGAATCCGGCTGGTTTAACCAATCTTGAAGATCATCAGATTTCATTAATGCACGCCAATTATTTTGCTAATATTGCGCAATACGATTATATAGGATACGCAAGCCCAATTGACGACAGAAGTGCGTGGGGAATTTCTATGATTCGTTTTGGTGTTGATGATATTATGGATACCACTCAATTGATCGATAATCAGGGAAACATTGATTATAACAGAATTCGTTTGTTTTCTACTGCTGATTATGGTTTTAGTTTTTCGTATGCCAGAAAATTGCCTGTTGACGGATTTCAATACGGTGTAAATGCAAAAATTATTCGAAGAATTATCGGGAAATTTGCCAATTCCTGGGGATTTGGATTTGATGTTGGATTACAGTTTGAACGAAATAATTGGAAATTTGGGTTGATGCTTCGGGACATCACAACAACTTACAATGTGTGGAATATTGATGAAGAAGAATATGCCAAAATTGCCAATGCAATTCCGGGAGAAAATAACGAATTACCAGAAAGTACTGAAATTACATTACCAAAAGCACAATTGGGAGTTTCGAGAACGTTCGATTTTCATAATGATTATAGCATATTAGTGGCAACTAATCTGAACATGCGTTTTGAGCAAACCAATGATATTATTTCATCTAAAATAGTTAGTATTGATCCTGCTCTTGGATTTGAATTTGGATATACCAATCTTGTTTTTTTACGTGCAGGAGTAGGAAATTTTCAGAATGTAACACAGTTAGACAATACTGAAAAATTGAATTTTCAACCTAATATTGGTCTGGGTTTTAAATACAGAGGTATTCAAGTCGATTATGCGCTGACTGATTTAGGAAACCAAAGTACTGCTTTATACTCAAATATTTTTTCATTAAAAGTAGATTTAGGTATCTTTAGATAAAATTTACAAACCATAAACTTCTTAAAATTTTAAATCATGAAAAATGTCATTTTCAAAAAAACACTTTTTAGTTTATTATTATTACTAAGTTTTATTGGTTTTAGTCAAAATTTGCCTTTATCCAAAGACGCTAAAATAAGTGTCCTCACTTGCGGATTAGGCAATGAAACTTATTCTTATTTTGGGCATACCGCAATACGAGTTGCTGATCCCGGAAATAATATTGATGTTGTATATAATTATGGCGCTTTCGATTTTAGGACTCCAAACTTTGTGGCAAAATTTGCAAAAGGAGATTTGCAATATTTCGTAATTGTACATTCGTTTTCGGAGTTTATTGAAGAATATAATAATGAAAAAAGAAGTGTATTTGAGCAAGAACTTCTTATTCCTCAGGATGCAAAACAAAGGCTTTTTGATAATTTAAATACGACATTAGCTTCTGAAGATCGTTTTTATACTTATAAATTTATTGATAAAAACTGTACTTCGATGGTAGTCGATATTATCAATAAAAGTTTAAACAGTACTGTTATTATAAAAAAAGGAGATACAGATATCACCTATAGATCTATTTTATTTCCCTATTTCAACGGTCATTTTTATGATCAATTAGGAACCAGTATTATTTTTGGAACCAAAGTAGATCAATTGGGAACGAAGATCTTTTTGCCTTTTGAATTGAAAAATAGTCTAGAGAAAACTACTTATCAAAACAATTCATTAGTTAATAAAACAAGTACATTGTTAAGCTTTGAAAAAGAAACTCCGGGTTCCTGGTGGAATAACATCTATACTTATCTTTTTATTCTTGCCTTTGTTATTTTAGCTCACAATAAAATCGTTGACAAAATCTATCTTTTAATTTTATCGTTAATAGGAACCTTTTTTGTTTTTATGGGATTTTATTCCTTTCACCACGAATTGGCGATGAATTATAATGTGCTTTTATTTAGTCCATTATTATTGATTTTACTTCTTTTTTCAGTTATCAAAAACAAAAGATGGACCTATCGATCTGCAGTTTTGCACTTACTTTTTTTAGTAGTTTATGCTATTTTTATGATCAACAAAGCTCATTTTCTAATTGTTTTGCCCATGATCATTACAAGTGGATTTGTTTTAGTGAGAGTTGCTATTCGAAACAAAAAACGTATCCCGATTATCATCTAAATTATTGTCCGCGGTAAAATAAAACTGTAGTAATTGTTTTGAAAGTAATACTTAAATCAAGAAATATACTTCGATGTTTGATATAGTATAAATCATATTGCAGCTTTATCAAACTCTCTTCGATAGATTCTCCGTAAGAATAGTTCACCTGAGCCCAGCCTGTAAGACCTGGCTTTATAACATGTCGTGTTTCATAAAATGGCATTACACGCGCTATTTCTTCAACAAAAAATGGTCGCTCCGGCCTTGGACCAATCACCGCCATATCGCCTTTTAAAACATTAAAAAACTGCGGTAATTCATCTATTCTTGATTTGCGCATCATTTTTCCAAAGGGAGTAATTCGCCTATCGTTTGACGTTGCAAAAACAACCCCGTTGGATTCAGAGTTTTCAACCATTGTTCTGAACTTATATATTTCAAAAATAACTCCATTTTTACCAACACGTTCCTGAGTGTAAAATAGCGATCCTTTGTTGGCAAAAAGGTTTCCAATATAAATTATAGGAATAAAAATAACACAAGCCAATAGCCCTATAAAAGAAAATAAAAACTCCATAGAACGCACCAAAAACAAGTAAAGTCTGTTACTATTACTTCGGCTAAAAGGGAAAAACCTATAGAAATCTCTTGCGATATAATGCACCGGAATACGCTGTGTTTTACTTTCATAAACCTGCGTGTATTCACGAATAACATTTCCCGATTCTAATAAATGAAGCAATTGCTGGTATAAATCTGCAGTAATTCCGTCGGTTTTTTGAGAAGCAATTACAATTTCAGAAATTTGATTTTTAAATACAAAATCTTCTAAATCCTTCTTTTTTATTTCTTTCACATAATGAAAATTCGAATCTTCCTCTGATAAAGAATCTGAATTGACAAAACCAATAATTTTATAATGCGGGTCAACATTCTCTAATCCTAAAACCAATTCTTCAACCTGATTTTGATCGCATATTAAAACTACACTTTGAGAAAATCGTTGTGAGGCAAGAAAATAAACATAGAATAATCGCCATAGTAGTAATGTTCCGATTATAGTAAAATAAAAAATAAATATAATCAAACGCTGTTTTGGCAATTCCGGAGATAATACAGGCGTAAATAAATAAGCCAAACTTGAAGCAGTTCCAGTAAATATTACACTTTGAAGAATTTGCAATTGATTACTTGCCACCTGCAAATTATACATTTCGAATATTAATCCAAAAACGTACACATAACTTAGAAGTAAAATAATACTAAGTAAATTACTTGTATTAAAAGCAAAGTAATTATAATCAAATATCAGGCTTAATATAAAGAGAGCCGATAATATAAAAACAGTATCAAAAAAAAGAAGCAATAATCTTCTTTCCGAAATTTCGAAATGCATTTTATTAGTAGGAAACATTTATTTGATTTTGTTTAGGGGCTTAAACTTCAGGCAAATGTATTATAAAAAAACAGATATTAGCCTACAGAATTTTCTGCTTTTTCCGGAATTTTAACCTGAACTAAAAGAAGCGATAATGCATATACAAAAGCCGGAGCTGCCGTTCGCATCGCGGCATGATTTATAGTCAAGAGCCAAAAGACAAAAAAGGATAAGAAATATAAGTGTTGTCTGTTATTTATATAAAGAACAAAAGGAGTTACAAAAAGTATCAGGAGACCAAAAATACCAAATAAACCATGTTCGCTAAACATACGGGTAATCTCATTATGTGAAGCAGCTTCTTCTCCAAACGTCTGCTTTCTGATTTGTTTTCCCATTCCTGCTCCAACACCTAAAATAGGATTTTCTAAAAAAAGTGCTAACTCTTCATTCATAATTTGTTCTCTACCTCCTAACTTATCTTTCTTTTCTCTACCGCGAGCATCCTGATTTGCATATCTTTTTTCTATAAGTCCCCTTGTCTGAAAAGAAGAATAAGTCCAAACTCCAACCGCCATAAAACCCGTTAGAATGAATACTAATACAAACTTACTTTTCCCTTTAGCATTCGAAAATCGATATAGCAAAAACAGTAGACAAACAATCATAACAACTGCTGTAATAATTCCTCCTCTAGAAAAAGTAACGATTCCTCTATAAGCTATAAAAAGCAGTAAAAAGCTATTTATAACTATTGTCATTTTTGATTTTGAGAATAAAACCAATTGTGTAAAGAAAATAAACATCCCTAAACCTAATGCTGTTGAAACCTGATTGGGACCAAACCCGCCTGAAGTTTCAAAATTAGATTGTGTTCCTGTCACTACATCTCTGACACTAGGATTGAATAAAAACAAATATACTGTCGTACTCACTATTGGTAGTGCCATTGCTATTAATATATTCTGCAAGTCTGAAAATAAAATTCTTCTTTTGAACATATAGATCGAGGATATTGCCAAACATACAGGACCTGATAAATTAAATACCAAAGATTTTTTAATATCTATAGAAGGATTAAAAACTGTAGCAGTAATTAAAATACCCGGAATTAATAAAATAAGGAAAAACCAGTATAAAAATGCATTTGATGAAAAATTACTGTAAATCATACCTAAAAGCATGAAAAAAATAACATTAACTTTTACAAATTCATTATTAAAATTACCGCCTGTCATTCGTAAAAAGACCTCTACACCAACTAAATAAGCTGCAATATAAAGCACTTCATTGTTTGCGTTTTTAGTGCGATAAACAATAAAAAAACCAGCAATTGGAATAAAAAGTGCGTATAATTTTGACAAAAAAGGGATCGCAAAAACAGCCAAAGCAATTACTGCATGAATTAGAAGCAGAAAGCTATAGGACAATTTTGTTTTTTTCATCTTCATATATTATTTTAAACTGTAAAAGTACTTAAAGATTTCAACCATAAAATATAATTCGACAGAATAGTCTCTGCACTAAAATCCTTTTGAACTTTATTAAATAAATTCAAACCTAGATCATTTCTGAATTTTTCTGACTCAATCAGGTTTTCGATGGCTGTAACAAGCTCATTACAATTGTTAGATTCTATCATTATTCCCTCTTTTTCCGAGATAATAATTTTTGAAATTTCACCTACATTTGTTGCAATGACGGGTAATTTATTTAATCCATATTCGAGAATCGCAAGCGGAAGCCCTTCTGAAAGAGAAGGCAAAACAGCAATCTGACATTGTAATAATGAAGCATTCACATTATTTGTAGTGCCGTAAAAATATACCGTGTTTTGAAGTTGTAAATCTTTAACTCTTTTCTTTAACTGATCAGAATAGGAATCATTAAAGTCTTTTCCAAATAAATGAAAAGTCCAATCCGGGAATTTATCTTTTATTACTTTAGCGGCATTAATTAATAATATATGATTTTTTTGAGGACGCAGATTAGCTACACAAATAATTCTTTTTCCTTCAGATCCGTTTAGATTAATCTTTTCATTTGAGATAGAAGAATCAAGAATAAAATTAGGGAAGTAAATTATATTTGAACACCAAAGATAAGATTTGGCCCAATCTCTCAATGCTGAGTTTACCGAAATAATTCCGGTAAAAAAGAGGGATCCAAGTTTTAAACTTATATTTTTTCTTGAAGATAAATCCTGTGAAATTCCGTAATGATCATGCCAAATGATTTTAATTTTTGGCAAAATCAATTTTACTAAAACTACACTAAAAAAAGAAGAGCTATGTGCATGAACAAGATCAACTTTATTCTCTTTTAAATATTTACGTAATCTAAAAACTGCTCCAAGATCTATTTTCTTCTTTTTTTTCAAAAACAAATAAGAAACGCTTTTATCAATTTGATTGACTAATAATCCTTCTTTACGAGATGTAACTAAACCAGAAAACTCTATTTTTTTAGATAATACATTAGCATAATTTACTGCCATACGTTCTGCTCCGCCTGGTTCTAAAGAATCTATAATTTGTACAATTCTCATGAGATCAATAGCTTTTTAATTTCATTTTCAAAAAGATCTGTGGTATAATTTTGTGACCATTGCATAGCTAGCCTGCTTTTAGTTAAAAATGTTTTTTCGTCGCTGATAATTTCCTTTATCCTATTTACATCTTTATCTAAATCCATTTCTAACAAAATACCTCTATTACCATAATCTAGCATAGATGGTAAACAAGAAACTTTAGTCGCCACAGGAACGCAACCCCAAAACATTCCTTCGACAATAGCTTTTGGCCAACCTTCGCTTCTTGAAGGTAAAATTACAAAATGGCTTTTTTGATAGGCTTTTTTTATGATTTCCTTATTTTGATTTCCGTGTAAAACAATAAATTTTTCCAGATTATTTGTTTGAATATAGTTTTCTAAAGCCCTTTGTTCAGAACCTTCACCATATAAATTAAGATTTGTTTTGTATCCTTTTTCTATTAATTCCTGAACTAATTTAAAAGCATACATTGGATTTTTTCCCGAAACCAGGCTGCCTACAAAAATGAATTCTATTGTGTTTTCAAAACTTTCTTTTATAACGTTTTCCTTTTCTGACTCTGAATAAGTAGCGGTAAAAAATGGTTTTATATTTTTAGATTGATTTTTCCATTCTCCATATACCAAAACAGTCATATTTCGTGTCAAAAAAGTATTGCTTAAAATCCATTTTTGCACTTTATATGTAAAAGGCTGCTTACTTTGAGGATCCCAATTTCCTGCATATTTTGCTGTTTTTATTTTTTCAGGAAAGAAAATCTGAACAAAACAGCCTATTAACCCCATATTTCCCGGGCAGCGCAAATGAATATGATCTGCATTTTTCATTGCCCAAAATATTCTCCAGAAAATTATTGGTAATTTAAAGACTGAGGATAAAACATTCTTAAAATTAGTCAGATTGAAATCAGGAACCGGGCGAAAATCAATCTTGTTACGACCATAAGGAATATCAATTTCTGTTGGTTTTTTATTTTTTAATGGAGCAACAATAATTACCTTATTTGTATATTTTAGCCAAATATTCATTTCATATACATATGGAGAATAGCTAAAATATTTTTCTTCTTTTAAAATATGATTTACCTGAGTAATTATGGCAAATTTCATAATTATATAAGGTTAGAAAAATTAATACAGTATTCTTCCATGCTAAATTTTTCTAAAAAAGTTTTTCTTGCATGAATCCCCATTTGAACTTGCTTTTCAAATTCTTTTTCAACTTTTTCAAAAATAGAAATCATTGATTCTAAATTTGGATCGAATTTAAAGCATTCTTTCCCTTCTTCTAAATAATTTGTCAATCCTGTTGTGTTAGATATTAATAATGGGACCTGATTCATCATAGACTCTAATCCTACTGTAGGTAGATTATCTCTTTTGGAAGGTATTATTATAAAATGACTTTTGCTCAAATAATTATCGATTTCATCATAACTTAAACCCCCAAAATATAAAACATTAGGTTCTCCAATTATTTCTTCTCTAATTTCTGTATCCTGACTTCCTGCTCCTGCAATGTTTAAAATAATGTTTGAACATTCTGTTTGTCTGTTATATTTTTTAAAAGCTTTAACTAGTTCTAATATCCCTTTTGAAGGATCTAACCTCCCTAGATAAGAAATTATAATTTTGCTATTATTTTTGTTACTTTCACTTGTATATCTATCCTTCATAGGATTTAAGAGAACCATTCCTTTTTTAACACAATAAAAATTTGATAAGTCATTTTTTGCTAAGTCTGATGGACAAACAATTATATCACATAAGGTTTTGTAAAATATCATTTTTCTGTAAAACGACATTTTATATCTAAAACTTAATGTATTATGATCTTCGGCAATTTGTTGCAGTAGAGTATGATAATAAACAAAAGTTCTCACTTTACCGAGTGAGAGTAATTTTGATATTGCAATAGTAATATTAGCACCCACAAAATGTCCTATTACTACCTCGGGCTTGTATTTAAAATAAATTTTAGAATACCAAAAAGCATCCTGTAAAGATGTAGGCCTTTTTTTCGAAGGCCATGAATAAATTACAATCTCGCCTTTTCCCTTTTTTATACTTTGCTTTTCATCAAAAAATGGTTTATGTGAGATAAAAATGACTCTATTTCCTAGGTTAGCCAAATGATGTGCTAAATTAAAACTCATCGAAGCAAAAGAATCTTCGCTATAATTATGTGCTATTAAAATATTTTTCATTAAAAAACTTTTACTATTGTAGTTTAGGCTTAGTAAATATTAAACTCCACCATCCTACAGTACGCCCAGCTGCTTCTGTAAAAGCTTTTTTTCTATTATTACCAGTAAACGAATTACTAAAGCGAATTAAAGTCAGCAGAATAGTTATTGCATTCCATCTGAAACGATCTTGTAGCGCTGGATTAGGATTTTTAATACGCCAAACGTACCATCCGTTTCGTACTACCATTTTACCGTACTTATACTGGTTTGGTCTTCCTGAATCAGCATGAAAATGAGATAAATGAGCATTGGTATTAATTACATTCTTACCAAATTTTAGAGCCCTCAAACTAAAATCAGCATCTTCATACAAGCCATAGCCTTCAAAAAACTTAGAAAATTTGATCTCATCTAAAACATTTTTTCTAAAGGACATTGACATTCCTATTAATAAATCTACCTCATATGTTTTTCCTGTCATTGGAAATCCTGAAGTTCTTCCATGCGAATAATTGGGCATTTTTCCAGAACCTAAATGAGACGAAAGTCCCAGGTAATTTCGTACTACATTTCTTGTTCCCTCTTTATAATAATATCCCTCAAACAAATAATACTTTTTGTTGCCATACTTAATATTTGGCTCTTGCTGTTTCCATTTATATTCATTGATTGCTATTCCTCCCACACCAACAACATCTAAATTACTTTGGAATGTTTTTATAATTTCAGAAAAATAATCTGGTTCTAAAAACGTATCATCATCCAAAAAACAAACTATTTCAATATCCTGATTTATTTTAGATATTCCAAAATTTCGTTGTTTTGTTAAACCTCTATTCTCATCTGAGACTTGAAAATATTTTAGATTTTGAAATAGATTTTGTTCTAAACATTTTTTAGTTTCTTCATTAAGTGAACCATCAACTATTAAGATTTCATCAGGATAACAGATCTGTCCTTTAACTGACTTGAGCAAAGTTAACAATGCATCAGGACGCATATATGTACAGATAATTAGAGAAAAGCGTAAAGGTAAATCCATCAAATTTATATTTTTAAAACTACCAAAATATTTCCTGCCGTTAGTTCTTCATCACAGTATTTCTGATAATCTTCATGAAGTGAAACTTTTTTAAATAAATCATAGGCTACTGCTCCTTTATTTAAATTGTCATATTCGAGATGAATAATTTCATAGTCATATTTTTTGAAAATTTCAAGAAATTGTGGTAATCTCAGCCTATTATGATAATCGTATCTAGTATGAACTTTATTCCATTCCTCTTTGCTATACTTTAAAAAATCATGAGAAGATAAACCGCGATCGCCATGCTGTCTCAAATCGCTTGGTGAAATAAAATGAATTATATAAGTGCCTTTTTTTAATTCTCTTTTCATTTTTTCATGTAATGCTTCAACATCATTTTCATTCATATGCGAGAGCACATAACGTGAAAAAACGACTTGGACATCAGGAAAGCTTTCTTTTACAGCATTGTAGTTTGGGAAATACTCAATTTCATAAGGAAGTTTATATTGATCATCAGGATTAACCAAGATCTTAGCAGAATATCTTTTAGAAAAAAGATCATTTAATTCTAAAATTCTTTCTTTTTTAAAATGTCTGTTAATGTCAACAGTATAGACTCTTTTTGCTTCAAACTTAAACTTAAAAAAATAAGGCATACTGGGAAACCAGCCTGAACCTAACTCAAAAACAGTTTTATCTTTTAAGTCAATATCCAAAGTAGTCAAAACCTTTGAAAGTCTAATATAGGTTGCTTCAACGCTTTTTAATCGACTCTCTAAGGTAGACCTATCGAACAAACCTTGAATTTTATGATAACAATAATCTCCCACTTTACTTGGTAAGAAAGAAAGTGATTTAAATAATATAGTTTTTACTTTATGATTCATTTACGATTTAAATTACATTCCGCATTTGTAGAGCAGTATTGCTTTTTTCGAATATGTTGCCTTCAATATCAATATCAAAAATTACTTTTTCAAAATTGGCCCAATAATCAATTAGCTCAGTAAGAGTTGGATTCCAGATTTCCTGGTTCTTAATTTTATTTCCTAAAAACTTAAAATTATCAGAAACTTTACTATCAATTGTTGTGGGTGTTGAAAATAATTTCCCACCATGATATTCCAGCTGTACTGAAAAATACGTATGTGCAATAAAAACGCCTTTCTCCTGAATTAAGGTGTTTATATTTTCGTGAGAGAGCGATTTTTTAAAATCGAGCATTTCTAAAGTCTGAAAAACATAGAATTCTTTGTCAACAATATTATGCTTAAATACAACTGGAGAATATCTTGCTAATTTATATGACTTCTTTTTCTTAGTATTCCAAAATAATAAAACTGAAAAGATAGAACTACTAAGTCTGGAAAAATCTTTAACCAAAGAAAAAAATGATCGTACATCCCTTTGAAAAAACATTTTTTTAAAATGTGTTGCTGCATTAGAGTATCTTAAAATCAAATCTTCATCATTATAATAGTGAAATAAAATATTCTTAATCATAAGCTGCATTTTTTTTAGTAAACCCACGTTTTTGCTTCCCTTTAAAAAACTTGCCAATGTAAAATGCTTTTTATTAAATTGATTTATCACGCCTTGTGTTGCAGTTCCTGAATCAATATAATTCCAAAGTGTATTAATTTTTTTTTCACACAAAACCGCTTCAAATTCACTCTCCTTAAATTTGTTATTTTTAAAAAGAGAAAAATTATAAGGCTGAAACCCATGATCAATCCAGACTTTTATATGATCTAATGGTGGGACAAATTGCTTAAAATCTGCGAAACTTTCCTCATTTTTTTTTAAAGACTGCGAAAGCGAATGATAACACAACTCATGTCCTGATTCCCTCCATTTCAATAATTCTTCTTCTTGATTTTGGTAAGATGCATTTTGTTCTCTTTTAGAAAAATGATTCAAGAAAAATCCTTTTGTAATTTTTATTTGATGTTTATTAAAAAATTCTCTTTGCAAAATTAAATTTTCTGCCGTATCAAAATCACAATGATCAGTAAAACATGCTACCGCAGAGAATGGAATTTTAGACCTACTAATCTCAATTGAATAACTTTCAGGAAATAATAAGGCTGGGGGTTCTGCGAAATCCCACTTTTGTTTTGCCTGAGAAATTATTTTTCTATTTTTATTTCCTAAATAGTTAGCAATAGGTGCAGCAAGATCAGGATTAAATCGCCAAAGTAAAACATATGGAATTTTATGATCTACTTCCCAAACACCATCTGTTATATTGGCCTGAATTATCTCTCCGGTTTGAAGTTTTATAATTTTTGGGCTAAATTGGTTGGCGATATATGTTGTGTGGCATTTTCTCCAAGTATAATCATGGTCGCGAAATTCAGCAATTTTTTTAGAAAAAGTGAATTTTATATCAAATGCATTACAATCTTCAATATTAAATAAACATAAATTTATAGCAATTTTAGATAAATGATTTGTATCAAATTCTACATCACGACTTCCCTCATGGGTCACAATTGTTATACTTTGTATCAAAAGTTATATTTTATTTTTTAATTGATTTGCCCAATACACACTTTGCTTCCACTGTTTTCTAAAATTCAAAAAATACAGAACGGGATTTTTTACCGATTGCAATTTGTAAAACTTGATAAATAAAATTGTTTTATAACCATCAATTTCTTCTTTGCTCAAATGTAAAACTTTGTATAACATTGCTGTTGGTGAAGGTTTTGGCTGAATGGTATCATTTTGCCATGGCAGAACCGGTTTAGTTCTAAAACCACCAATTGGCGCCTTTAGATGAAGAATTTCGGGTTCTGGAGAATATAGAACATCTATACCTTTATTTCTAAGCTGCATTCCAAAATCAGAATCTTCTCCATAACCAAATTCAAAACCTTCTCGATAATGAATGTCTTGCAAGATCTCACGTTTTACTATACTGCAACCCGATCCAAAGCTTTCCCACTGCATTTCTTTCTTATATTTTTCATTGGGATTGTATTCGCTTCCATAGCATCCCAATGTAACTGCCTTAACGCCGAATTTATCTATTTGATTAAAAGCTTCTTCTAAAAACGAATCTTTTATTCTTATATCATCATCAGCCATAAAGATCCAATCATTTTTTGTTTCATTTAAAGCTATATTTCGAGCGTTACAAGCACCTGCCTGATGTATAAAGATATGTTTTATCTCAAAAGGCCAGTTCTCTGAAGCCAAATAATCCAGCTCCGAAATACTATTCTTCATAGGATTTTGCTCCACAATTATTACATTTAGCGGCAAACAAGTTTGTTGAGCTAAATCTTTGAGAAAATCATACAAAAAGCTTTTTCGTCCTATTGTGGGAATAATAACATCTATAGCTCTGGAACTAACAATTTTAAGAACAGAATTAACCTGAACATTATTAAGATCTATTTTACCTACATTTCTATTTTTAAAAAACAAACTACTTAATAAAGGGAAAAAAAGAATTTTATGCTCATAAATAACCAAATTAATAAATAATAACAAAACCCAACGAGTTCTATAATGCTGCTTAACAAATCTAAAAAGGACAAATGTTGAACTAGTATATTTTTTCTCTATATTATTACTGTATAATAATTTTGGCTGTGAATAACATAATAATCCTAAAGGACTACAAACTTTTGCCAATGAATTAAGGTAATAATCAAAATCAGATTCTAGTTTTATGCGATTATTAACAGTAAGCAGCAACGAAGCATGAATAACACCAACAATGCTGCTCATTTGCCAAGTCGGATACATAACGTTTTTATTAATTTTAATAAAAGGTGAATCCTCGATATAGCCAATTTTTGTTCCTAGATAATCATTTTTTTGCGGATTAAAAGTAAACATCATTTTATCATGATGCATAAATTGAGAGACTTCCTTTAAATTAAGATAATCTTTATAATCTATATGACACCAAACTATTTTTGCAAAAGGAAATTGAGAAGCTAGTTCCATCATACCAGAAGAAATGTTGTCTGTATCGCTAAACGGTATGACTACATTTTCTTCTGAAATAACCTTTACAATTCTTTTATTATTATGAAATAATATTATCAAAATTTACGAATTATAGTTTTATAAAAATCAATATTATCCTTTACTATTTTATCAGTACTAAAAAAAACTTCGACTCTTTTTCTCGCATTTTTCCCCATTTTTTTTGAAAAGTCAGAATCTTCTAAAAGCTGAACGATACGTGATGCAAATAAATCATGATTATTAGGATGAACTAAAAAACCGCTTTCTCCATCCATAATCATTTCGTTTGCCCATCCGATATTTGAAGCTACGATTGCTTTTTTCATAGCCATGGATTCTAGCCAGGAAACCGGAAAAGCTTCTGCAAAGGAAGGGAACACGCAAACTGTAGCTTCTTCAATTTTGCTTTTAATTTCAGAATAAGGAACACTTCCTAAATAAGAAACATTTGCTTTGGCTTTTTCTGAAAAAAAATTTTGCATCATTTTCCAGGTTGATGAATTACCTGAAATAATATCCGGAACATCTCTACCAACCAAGATCAATTTTACTTCAGGAATATTCTCTATTACTTTATTAAAAATTAAAGGCAATTCCAGAAGCCCTTTTTTTCGAATTAAACTTCCAAAATACAATATCGTTTTTTCTATCTGGGAATTTTCATTATTAACCTGAAACAAATTAGTTTCAATCGGATTTGGAATAATGGTAAACTTTTTATTCAACTCAAAAAGCTCATTTGTTTTATCTGCAGTAAACTGGCTTACCGATAATAGTCCACCTGCTTTTTGTAATGCTCTTTTTTCGTGAAACTTATTAATCCACTTTACAGGGCGATCATCGAAATGACAAAAATAAGTATCCGAACCATTTAATCTTATAATTAAGGGACACAATTTGGGTTGTATAAATGATGAAATACCTGTCCAATCTGGCGCTTCAACTAAGTCAATTTCATCATTTGAATATAATTCATTAATTATTCTTTCAATTTTTTTTCTAGTTAATAACCACGATAATCCTTTAAACTTTATATTCTTTATCTGTTGAATAATAATTCCATCATCATCAAAAGTATTATCTTCTTTTTGACCATAAACTAAAACCCGAACTGAAACACCTTTCAATAAAAGGCCAACTGATAAATTTTTAATACTGGTCCCTATACCACCAGAGCTTCCTGTTTTAGGGTGTGGATATTCTGGTGTTAAAAAGGCTATTTTCATCATTTTATTTATTAAAAAAGTCTTTCAAAATCCTGGAAGTAAAAATTTTAGCTCCAGCATCAGTCATGTGTCCACAAGATGAGAAGTACTTATTGTCTACCACAACATTCTCGTAATTATGAATTTCCGGATATGCTTTTTTTACTTTATAAAAATAATTCATCCCTACAACATTTTCACACATTGGAGTCATAACAGTTATTAAATTGATATTATTAGCTACACAGATATTTTTAACTTCTTCATAGTACTTGTTATGTGGCAAGGGATTTAAATTGACAATATTATTTTTCATATTGCCATTCTTATGCTTTTTTAATGGATAAAATCCTAAGTTATCTAAAGCATTTGTTTTTTCCTTACTTTCAATTTTAAAAATTTCTCTAAAACCAATTTTCGAATCGTACTTTATATATCTGTAAAAAGGAATATAGTATAGTTCATTGAAATTTTTTTGACCCGAAAAATGCTCTTTAATAACATTTGAATTATGAATATAAGGCAAAAATTTTGCAGAAACTCCATCAGATTCCTGATCATTAGAAAGATTTAAATCAGCCTCAAGAATTATATTTTTTATTTTATATTTTCTTTCGATCATTAATTTCAAAAGTAATGACGATTCAAACAAATGGCCTCCACTCATACCGTAATTAAAAGTTTTTAATCCAACATTTTCAAACATCTGAGAAACAAAATGATTATTAGCTCTTGATGAGCCTAAAACTATAACATCATATTTTTGTGCTTTTGAGTTAAATACGGTTTCAATTTTTCCTCTATTTTTAGATCGCATAAAAATGGCTGTATAAAGACCATCAAGAGCAACAGCAGTCAAAATGATTACCAGGATAATTTTAGTTATATAAATTAAAAAACGTTTCATTAAAATTGAAAATATATAAATTCTTTATAATCTGAAAAAGTTCCGAATGCCATTATAGCTATTATCGCAAAAGCCAATTTTAGCATATTTCTTTTTCCTGAAAGCGGTTCAACTTTGGTGCGATTATTCCATTCGACCAAAACAAAAATGCCAAGAATTATTAATAATTCATAGCTATAACGTTCATTATCTAAATATTGAAAACTAAAATCTCTACTTAAAATCATACGTTTTAAATACAAAATCGCATCGGTGATTGTCTTGGCTCTAAAGAAAATCCACGCTATACAGGTTAACGAAAAAGTATATAAAATACTTACTATGACTTTTACTGAATCAAAATTAAATTTCAACTGAATAGCCCCCATATTGTTTCTGTTACTGTTGGATAAAAGCAATGGTAAAAAGTAAATGGCATTTATAAATCCCCATGCCAGATAAGTCCAATTGGCTCCATGCCAAAATCCGCTAACAACAAAAATGATAAACGTATTTCTAATTTTCATCCAGATTCCACCTTTACTCCCACCTAATGGAATATATAAGTAATCACGAAACCAAGATGAAAGAGAAATATGCCAACGACGCCAAAACTCTGCAATATCTCTTGAAAAATAGGGATAATTAAAGTTTCGTAATAAATCTAATCCGAACAGTTTTGAAACTCCTAAAGCAATATCTGAATATCCTGAAAAGTCTCCATAAATTTGAAAAGCAAAGTATATTGCCCCTAAAATAAGTGAGAAAGAATTCATCGAAGTATAGTTGTCGAAAATCGCATTCGCATAAGTCGCGCAAGTATCTGCAATGACTACTTTTTTTACTAATCCCCAAATAATCTGACAGATCCCTTCTTTGGCTTTTTCAAAATCAAATTCTCTTTTGACTTTTACCTGCGGCAACAAATGTGTTGCTCTTTCTATAGGGCCGGCAACCAAAAGAGGAAAGTAACTTACAAAAAGTGAATAATCTACAAAGTTATATTCGGCTTTTATTCTTTTCAAATAAATATCAATTACATACGATAATCCGTGGAAAGTGTAAAATGAAATTCCGACCGGAAGAATAACATTTAATAAAATTGGGCTTGCCTGAATGCCAAATGAATTTAATAAATCTGCGAAGGAAGCTGCAAAAAAATTATAGTATTTAAAAACACCTAAAAAACCTAAATTTACCGAAATACTAAGCCAAAACCAAAACTTGCGGCTTGCTTGAGATTTTCCTTTTTCGATTTGAATTCCGGTGTAATAATCTAAAAACGTAGAAAAAACCAGTAAGAACAAAAATCTCCAATCCCAACAAGAATAAAAATAATAGCTGGCTACAATTAACAAAGCATTTTGCGTGCTTTTCGTTTTATTGAATACAAACCAATACAAAAAGAAAACGATTGGTAAAAAAATAGCAAAAGCTAAGGAATTAAAAAACATATTTGAGGTCTAACTTTAAATAGATTAAATTTATGGATTTTAGATTATTAACTTAAAATAGTTGTCAACCATTTGAGATAATGAAAAAGCGTGCAAATTATCATTAATATCTGAATTATTATCCAGAATATATTTTTGATTTAAAATGTTTTCCAAAATTCTTTTTAATTGGTCTGTTTTAGTTGCTTGAAATAAAAATCCATTTTCATTTTCTTTAATTAGTCCTAGCACATTTCCCTCTTTTAAAGTTGTAACAACTGGCAAATTGCATATTAAACTTTCGAGAACAACATAACAAAATGTTTCACCATGAGAAGGATGAACTAAGAAATCGTAATGAGAATAAATTTGATTTAAATTTGAGACACTTCCTTTAAAGTTAAAGAACTTTTGAAGTGAGAATTTTTCAATCATTTCCTCTAGTTCTTCCTTATAATATCCTTTACCATAAATATCAAATGAAAAATCAAGACTATTTCTTTCTTCCATTTCATTTACTGCCAGAATTAAATCCTGAATTCCTTTTTCTTTTCTTAAATGAGAAACTACGATAAATTTATTAGAAGTAGAAAAAATTTGTTTCTTAGTGTATTTTGTAAAATCTAATCCATTTGAGATGATTTCTGTTTTGTACCTTAAGTGAAGTCCAAACTCCTTTACAAGTTCTTTTTTAGTAGATTCTGAAACCGCTACAAAAACATCAATATATCTTGAAAACAAAATTCCTTTTAATCTCTTATTTATTCTTTTTTTGAATGGGTATCCGTATAAGGGTCTTGGATTATGATCAACTGTGATAACTTTTGCATCTGTAAGTTGCTTGACTTTATAAAAAAAAGGCGTACATAATTCTATAAAATGAGTTATGATATGTGAATATTCAGTTTTAAGTTTACAAAAAGAGAGAAAATTATTTTCTGTTTGACACTCATAGATAGTTAAATTTGAATACTCACCATGATTAGATTGGTTAGGAAAAAACCAATCTACTTCAAAACCATTTTCTTTGCATTTTTTATCAAAATCCCAGAAAAAATAATCCATGCCTCCCACTCTTTCCGGAAGCAATTCATAATTACATATTACGGCTATCTTACTCATTAGTTTTATTTAGTAAACTTTTATGCAAGTATTTACTAATCTTAGTTTCAATTTTATGAGTATAAAGAATACTTAGAGTAATCATTACAGTTATTATTAAGATTGGTGCTATAAAGCTATTTGGATAAAAAACAGTAACAATATTCCGAATCCAAACAATTCCAATATATTCATGAATAAGGTAAAGAAAGTAAGATGAAAAACCGACTTTAGTAATAAATCTGTTTTCTAAAAAATGTAAAGTTTTAGGATAATATATAAAACAAAAGAAAAGAAAAAACATAATTATACTTGATATAAACTCCGATAAATTAAAGCTATGGTTAATGATAAAAAAACTCATTACTAGCAAAAATATGTATAGTTTGTATTCTTTATTTTTATAGAGCATATAAAACAATGCTCCAGACAGAAAAAAGACCAGATGTTTTAGAAGGTTGAACAGATTAAATAATTTAGTAAAATAATCAAATTGATCAAAGCCAGAAAAAAGTAATGCATAATATAAAAATATAGCCCCAAAGGAAGCTATAATAAAATTTCTTTTAAAATTTTGTTTACTTGAAAAGTAAATAATACTGGCAAAAGTATAAAACTGCATTTCCGGCCATAGACTCCAGTAATCATAGTTGATATAGCTAAAGTGATTTGGAATCCCTGAAATTAAATTATAAAGATTAGGGGGTAAAAATGTGATACTAATCATTAAGTTTCTAAAATGGTTGTCCTGAAATGTATTATAATGATCAAATATTAGTAAAAAACAATATGTTAATACAGAAGCAACCAATATAGAAGGGAATAGGCGAATGAACCTCTTTTTCCAAAAAGATATAAAATCCTGTGTTCCTTCTAATGAATAACAAATTACAAATCCGCTTATTATGAAGAAAAAAGGAACTCCTTTAAAGCCATAATGAAAATAGTTTCCACCAAAATAAGGGTACACAGAGTCATTCCACCGATAAAAATAATGATATAAAATCACTGACATTATTGCTAATGTTCTAAAACCATCCAGAATAGTTATTCTATTATTAGAATTTACCCCCTTTAAATTACTCATAATTTTAATTAAATTTTGCCTTTTTTATCTAAATCACAGCAATAATCTACATCGCTCCCTCTTTCAGGAAGTAATTCATAATTGCAAACAACTGCTATTTTTTTCTTAATCATTGAATGATAATAACGTTGTAGCAATGCGTTTACTAGTATTTTTTAATTCTCCTCCTATTTGTAGTCGAAGAAAGCTTACTCTTTGTTCTTGTTTATTATCTTTTCCTTCAAGAATAAAATTAACTGCATCTAAATATTCATTTTCATTTTTGACAATATTAGTTGAATCGGAATCAACTAATTTTGATAAATGTTTATATTTCAAAAATTTTTGATCATCGAACCAACCGTTTTTATCCGTTCCAAAAACAGGATTTATAACTGGTTTGTCAAAAATAAAAGCATCTAAAGTGATTGTTGACAGGACATTTATACACAAATCACAATATTTTAATAACGCTTTTAAATCATTCAGATCCTCAACAGTTGGCACTCTTTGCGTCCAAGCTTCCTGATGTCCTTCTCTGCTGATATTCCAATCAGGAAAGTTCCAAATAATAAAAGGGAACTTTTTAATTAAATTCTCAAATCTTATAGGTTCTTCAGCTGGGGATGTTCTAACTATTAGATTAACTTTTTTTACAAGTCTTTCTTCTGAAATAAATTTTGCTAGTAACTCTAAATAGATTGGGTCATTTTCACTACTTGCATCATTACAAGTAAAAAATATAATTGGATAATTATTATCAATTTTAAACTTCTGTAAAAAATCATCTTTACCATATCCAAATTCATTAGTTGAATAAGGCTCAAATTGGGGAGTTCCTACCACTTTTATTTGTTTTTCTTTTACAGATTGATAAAACGCAAGTAATTCTTGTTTCATCAAATGACTCCAAACCAAATAAAAATCAAAAACACCTGCCATTCTACCTTTCGAAGCTAAATTATCCCAACTAAAAATAAAAGCTGAAGTCTTAATTTTTAATTTTTCTGCGGCATAAATAAGTGGGGCGATAAATGGTGGACGCTGATGTGTAAAAAATAATGTAGAAATATTATCCTCTTTTAAAAGATTTAAATACTCTTTGGTTATTAAATCGTATTTAAACGTTTGTTGTTGTAAACGATTATAGATCCAAATCAATTTCTCTGAATAAAATAATTTGGAACATTTATGAATAGTTCTTGTTGCAAATCCTCTCGGATTTTTTGCTTTCGATTTGGTGCTGCTTAAATTATCTTCGATACCAAAATTGCCTTTTGCATGTAATTGCAAATGGGTAACTTCTTTGGCTTTTCTAAAAAACCACGTATAAAAAGACTCCTCAAAAACCCTTAATTCTATAATTTTACACTCTAAATTGAAATCACTATAAACTGTTTTAGGCAAACATGAATAAATAATTACTTCATCAAAATTAACTTTTGCTTCCTTAATAAAATCGGTTAATATAAAATTACGAAATCCAACACCATCTGTAATAACAACCCCTAAATTCTTCATAAAAAACTCTTATTTTAGACTTCCAATTCTTCCATGATCAGAATAGGATCTATGCACTACAAAATTATTATCTAAAGGCTTTTCTGAAAGAAATGTAATATCACAAAATCTATCTTTCTCTAGAGGATTCAATCGCCATGGAATAGTACTTTTATAATCCAAAACCCAACCATTTTTTTCTAAATCTTTAGATTTTAAATCATTCCACGAAGAAATATAATCCATCCATATATAACCTAATTGCCATGCTTGTTCTTCTAACAGTTGCAGATTTTGGATATCTACAATCCTCAATCCTCCTACATTTTCCTGACTTACCGCCCTAGAACCATCATTTAAAACAATTCCTTTTATGGATGGTTGACAAAAATAATGAGTATCTTTTTTTATCAAAGATTCTATTTCAATATCTATAGGAACACAAACATTGGCAAAATCTTTATTCTCAATACTTGGATTAATTTTTACATAACGTACCAAATCATAATAACGAATCCAACGCATATTTTTGTAAAGCCCTAATCCCGCTTCATTTGCTGCTGTTGCGGCCAAAGGATAATAATTACGGGCCAATTCATACAGTTTTCCTAGAATACCTTTTCCTCTGCATTCTTCATTAAGATATACATTAATAATCCAAGCAAGACCACCTCCAAAATTTGCTCCTACATGACCAACAACTTCACCTTTTTCGTTTAAACATATAAATGAACGACCATGTTTTGAATCTCCATATTGCCATTCCCAAAAAAATTTATCGTGTAGCGGATGATTTTCTCTATATATAATTTTGAAAAAAGATTCTAAAATTCCCCAATCGTTTATAGTTGCTTCTCTAGTAATCATAACTTTTCTTTATAATTTTTACCTCCTAACAAATCATTACAATCAAATCTATTTAATAACAAATGATTACTGGTTGCTGTATTTATTCCTCTATTTGTTGTAAAACCTAATTTGTATCCAACTTTTTTAGCCATCTCCGCAACTTCATCTGTACAAGTTTCAGGGGTTCCGTAAGGGTAAGAAACTAAATCTAATTTTGAACCTGTTAGTCGTTCAAAAAATGTTTTAGTATTTTCAAGTTCAAATTTAATTTTTTCAGTATTTAATAAACCTAATGGATAATGACTGTGTGTATGGCTTCCCAAATACCCCAATTTAGCAATTTCCTTTAAATTTTCTTCACTCATATAAAGTGATTCTAGAACACTACTTTCTTCAAAATGCAAATCAAACATGTTTTTTATAATCCCTTCTTGCTGTTTGAAATTTAGTTTGAAATTTAAAATATACTTTAAAACTGCACTATTTTCATCGTCATATCTATAAATTTCTTTTGCTTTCACTTTTTCTAGATCTGAAAAATCAACTTTTTCAATTTTTAAAATTTTATCTAAAAATTCAGTTGTAGAGATAATCGATCTTAATAAATGAATTTTATGAACTGTGCTTACTTTTTTATCTTCAAAATTTAATGAATTTGCAAAAAAAATAACTGGGATATTGAGTTCATTCAAAATAGGCAAGGCCAAGTCAAATTGCTCTTTTAAACCATCATCAAAAGTTATTAGTAAAATATTTTCTTTAGATTTTAATACCTCATCAATATTACTTACCAAATTGTTTGGGCTCATAAAATCTCCTTGTTTTTTTAGCAACATTAATTGTTGTTGAAACTCTTTAGGAGTAAGTCCAAATATACTTGGATAATTTGCCTTAAACTTATTTCGTATATAATGATAATTACTAACTGTAAGCATTATTTAATATCTCTAAATTGTTTTTGATGATTAAGTTGCCAAATATCTGCTTTTTGAAGACATTGAAGAAATAATTCATTACTATTTCCCTGACCAAAATCATCTTTTACGCTTTTTACTTTATGCGCGTCAATGATTGAAAGTGCTTTTGTTATACCTTTTCCAGAATAATCTGTATTGATAATATCGGCATGAACAGCTCTGTTTTGCTGACGCGTTCCGATATTAATAATCGGAATTCCGTAGTATGGAGCTTCTCTAATTCCTGCACTACTATTGCCAATAATAAATTGACTGTTTTTTAATAAAGTCAAAAAATATTCAAAGCGAAGTGATGGAAAAATCCTGAACCTTACATTATCCTTTAATTTTTCATATGCTTCAAGAATAAATTGGCTTCCTAAATCGTTGTTTGGGAAAATAACTATGTAATTATGATTGTCTTCTAATAGTGAAATCACAAAGTTTTCTACATATTGCTTCATTTCATTAATCTCAGTTGTAACTGGATGAAACATAACTATTGCATATTTTTCAAAATTTATTTTATAGTATGCTTTTGCTGTTATTAAATCCGGTAATTGATCTGAAAACATAATATCAACATCAGGTGAACCTATTGCAAATATAGATTCTTTTATTTCTCCCATCTGCATCAATCTTTTTTGGGCTTGTTTATTGGAGACAAAATGAATATGGCTCAACTTACTTACACTATGACGAATTAATTCGTCTACGGTGCCTGAAACTTCTCCACCCTCTATATGGGCTACCAAAATATTGTTCAGCGATCCTACTATGGCACCTGATAACGTTTCGACCCTATCACCATGAACAACAATCATATCCGGATTTACTTCTTTGCAATAAGCTGATAGCCCTTCGATGGTTTTAGCGAGAGTCAAATCCATTGTAGTTTCATGGGTGTGGTTTTTGAACGTATGGATGTTTTTAAAATTACATCTTTCAATTTCAATTAAGGTGTAACCATAGATTTCTTGTAAATGCATACCTGTAACAAAAACATAAACTTCAAAATCCTGCTGTTTTTCAAGAACCTGAATTAATGATTTTATTTTGCTAAAATCTGCACGAGTACCTGTAAGGAATAAAATTTTCTTCATCAAATTATTCAAAATCAGCAAAGTCTAACTGCTCATCATTTTCAATATCTCTTCTTGCAGTTTTGCCAATTATATTATTAAAGTGTTCCGCTAAAATTTCACCTGTACCAGGACGTTTTACCCAGATATTTTGTTTAGTTAATTTATCTCCTTTTTTAATTGGGGCTATTGTACATACCGTTGCAAATGCAAAATCTATTGTTACTTGCTCTTCTCTAGCCGGTTCTTTAGTTCCTCCTCGCATTAACGCTATTTCTGCAGATGAAATAATTAATTCATGACACGCTTTTTCATCCATGCTACAAACGATATCCGGACCTGTTCTTTGCATGTGATCTGTAAAATGTCTTTCTAAAATACTAGCGCCAAGTGCTACTGCACCTAAACACGCATTATTATTGAGAGTGTGATCGCTGAGACCAAAAACTTTATCTGGAAATGCTTTATGTAATTCTATCATTGCTCCAAAACGCACCAAATGAATTGGGGTTGGATACAAGTTTGTTGTATGTAGCAATGCTACCGGAATATTGTGGTTATCAAAAATAGCAACTGCTTTTTGAACACTTTCGATAGTATTCATACCTGTACTTAAAATAACCGGTTTTCCAAATGATGCAATGTGCTCTAATAAAGGATAATTATTGCATTCACCAGATCCAATTTTATAAGCCGGAATATCAAATTTCTTTAATCGCTCTGCTGCTGCCCGGGAAAATGGAGTCGATATAAAAATCATTCCTTTGCTTTCGACATACTTTTTAAGTTCGAGTTCGTCACTTTCATTCAATGAGCAACGTTCCATGATTTCGTAAATAGAAACATCGGCATTGCCTGGAATCACTTTTTTAGCAGCACCGCTCATTTCATCCGCAACAATATGTGTTTGATGTTTTACCACCTCAGCTCCTGCTCTTTGTGCAGCATCAACCATTTCTTTGGCAACTTGCAAAGAACCTTCGTGATTAATTCCGATTTCGGCAATAACTAAAGGCGGAAAATCCTGGCCTATTTTTCTTCCGGCGATTTCTATATATGGATTCATAAAGTAGGTTCTTAATTAGGGTTTTATATGTTTATGATATAAATATTCGGCATAGTCAAAGTCTTCTTGCGTATCAATATCCACGCTGGCAAAAATATGATCTATTTCGAAAGGAAATGCATCTTCGGAAATAATTATATCTTCATGAATTAAAGAGGCTTTCGTAATATACAGCAATCCATTTTCGAAGTAAAGAGGCTCGATATCCTGACTGCGCTGACCAATTTTGTAATTGTATGGAATAAATTTTTGATCTGTTATTTTGCCGAATTTTTTATGATTTCTCGAAACAGTAAATAAACTATTGCTGTTTTCTTTTTGATATATTTCAAAAGATTCTTTCAATAAATTCTTTGGTCGAATAGGATTTGTAGCCTGCAATAAAACAACATTATCGACCTCTGAATCAATACTCTGCAAAACATGCTTTAATGCCGAAACTGTTGGTTCTAAATCTCCTGATAGATCCTTAGGCCTGTCAATAACTTTTGCACCATACTTTAGGGCGATATTTTTTATAGCTTCATCATCAGTTGAAACATATATTTCGTCAATAATTTCACTATTTGCCTGTGCGAATAATATACTAAATGAAAGTAACGGAAATCCGTCAAGCAATTTTATATTTTTTTGAGGCAATCTTTTAGACCCACCCCGTGCAGGAATTATAGCAATGTTTTTCATTCAACTAAATTATTATCTTCTGTTTTCCAATAAATTTTGGTTTCTTCTAACTGTTGATAAAGATTAAACTCTTTCAAAGATAATCTGTTTGCATTTTTTACGATGTTCGGAATATTTATAAATAAATTCATTATTGCTAATAAAAGTGCTTTCAATGCTTTAAAATCTCCTTTAAAAACTTTCAACTTTAGTTGTATCCAAATAGAATATGCTAATTTTCGAGGAATAACCGAAATTGGATAAAATAAAAAATAAAGATACCAGCCTGATTGCAATGATCTTTGAAGTCTTATGCTATAATCGGCATTATTTTTTCTTGCTATTACATCTACTCTATGATTGACTAAAACTTCTGGTAAATAATGTATTTCCCATTTTTTTTTAAATAATTGGTAAGAGGCAAAATTTTCTTCTCCGTAAAAAACAAACCATTCCGGATAATTGGCAATATCTTTCCATGCAGACATTCGCCATACATGCCCACAACCCACAAAACTTTTCATGCGATGTGAAACGTCTTTTGAAATAGTTGTCTCAGGCTCGTCTAAACTCCAAAAAATCCTAAAACCAAGTATACCTACTTTTGAGTTTTGACTAAAGGTTTCTTCAATAATTTTGAGAGGATTCTGGGTTATAAAATGTAAATCGTCATCTATAGAAATAGCATATTCTGTAGTAACGAGATTCAGTAACCGATTTCTACTGTAGATTAAGCCTTTGCTTTTATCGTTTTTAATTAGCTGAATTTCAGGATAATTCTCTTGTAGAAAAAGATACGTTTCATCAGTCGAACCATCATCACAAATCATACAAATGACATCTTCCCTGTCTAGTAAATTTTGAATTTTACGCAATGTAAAAGCCAAATCTTTTATTCGGTTTTTTGTGGTGATTAAAATTGAAAATCTTTTTTGGCTTTGCATGCTTAATAATTTTCAATCATTGATTTTGGTAATTTTTTATATTTCAAAAACAGCTTAATACTCCATTTGAACGAAATAAACTTTATAAAAATCTTGTTTTTAATAAAATGCAGAAGTTCATTTTCTTTTTTATTTATAGAAAAATTTGAATCTAAGTTTTCATCCGTTGTTTTTTCAACAGTTGTAATACCCATCCAGTTTTCAAGCGTATTACCCATATGATACGCATAGTTATCCTGAGTTGTTAAGCGCCAATAATTTTTATGCAATGGTAATTGATCTAGATATCCTTCGCTATTTCCACCCATTTTGTAACCTATATAAGATACTAATTCTTTGAACATGTCTTTTTTATACGTGGCTACAAAATGTCCTGAACCTATTAAAACTTTTAAATCCGGGGTAAGTTCTAAACCTAAAGCATATTGCAAATAATCCTGATTGTAATTTCGATCCCAGCCAAGACTATCATAAAACCGAATTAAGGCTTCCCTATTTTTTACAGGGACAAATTGTAATTTTTTGTTGAATAAATTGTCAAAAATAACGTTACCACAATTAGCTTCGTACATTTTGAACTGAGGAACAATGCCTACAACTCCGGCATTAGGAATATGAGTAAAAACTTTTACAGTTTCGGCTTGCCAATTGGGTAAGAACAAGACATCTGAATCGGATATTGTGACCAATTCTATTGCATTCCCAACTAAACCTTTCAGTATCGCATTGAGCTTTCCTATATTTTCAGTATGAATTAGTTCTTGAATTTTATTTTGTCTTAAAAGAGCATCCAAATAATCTGACACAATTTTGTCACTCCCGTTATTAGCGATAGTTATAAAAGATTTTTTGTGTATTGTTGCAAATAGAGATTCTAAGCATAGTTTTAAAATTGCAAAACTATCTTTAAAATATGCCTCATGATTAGGGATATATACTGGTATGATAACCTGATGAATGTATTTCGATTCATCATTTTTTTGATCTTTATATGGATTATAACCTACTCTCATATTAAAATCTAAAAACAATTTTTAACCTGTTTTTAATTCTTTTTTTTAATTTACTTATTTTCTTAACTAAAGTATCTTCTTTAATTTGCTGTTTGAAGAAGCTTGTGTTTTTACATATTATTTTTGGATACATTTTTTTTAATTCACTATAAACACTGCTTTTCTTTTTATTAATATAATCTGAATTTTCTTCGTTATATTTCGTTCTATATAAAGCTTCGATAATTTTCCAACTATTTAATAAACTAATTGCTTTAATCTCTGAGTTTAGTATGCTTAAATTATCAGTTAAATTATTTCTATATAAAACATATGTTTTTGCACAAAACAATATTTTGTCAGCATTTAATAGAACTCTAAAAAAAAACTCCCCATCATCATTTACAGTAAGGCTTTCGTTCCAATATCCCGACTGATTAATTAATTCTTTATTTATTAAAAAATTTATCGGCGGAAAGAACCCCCCATGAATACCTATTAAATTAAAATACTCTTTAATCGTATTAAAGTCTCTATAATCTGCACTATTCTCTATGAGCGTTAATGGATCAGATTTTTCTATAAACTTTCCCCATTTACAAGTACAAACAGTATATTTATTTTCATTAATTAGTAATTTTATTTGTTCTTGAATTTTATTATCCGCAAGGAGATCATCAGAATCCAAGAATTGAATAAACTCACCTCTCGCTATTTTAAGTCCTAAATTTCTAGAAATGCTTGCTCCCTTTTTTTGTTTCTCAGATTTAATTATATAAGTGAATCTATTGTCTTTATTGCTATATTCATTCAACAATAGTTGTGTTTCATCAGTTGAATTATCATCTACAATAATACACTCCCAATTAGAGTAAGTTTGCGCCAAGACACTTTCCAAAGTCTCAACAAGAAGATGAGCTCTATTATACGTCGGAATAATTATAGAGACAATAGGATTATTTAATAACATTTTTTTTAAATTTTAACTTATGTTTTTTCAAACTTAAAAAAATCAACTTTATAAAATTGAAGTACCCATATATAAAAAAATTATTCAAAAAATACCATGACAATTTAAAAAAAAACATGCTGTTTTTTTTATTGGCTAGATAAATTCTAATAATCGCTTTAAGTAATTCTTCTTTTTGAAAAGAATTAAAAAAATGTTTTTTTTCAACTAATAAATAATATAAAAACTCAAAAGCTGCTTGGCTTTTTAATCTTTCTAAACCTTTACTCCCAGATATACTCCTTTCAGAAATACGTACATAAACAATTGAATCATTGATTGAATAAACATTTTCAAAATTGGAAAACTCTAAAACTGCCAAAATATCAGTACACCAGGCTAGGGGAAAATCTTTAAAACCGACAGTAAAAAATTTTTCTTTATTAAACAGATATTCGCTTAAAGAAGATCTTCTTTCTCTAAAAAAAAAATCAATTGAACTTTCAATAATTGGATTTTGAAAGACTTTTGATATTTGTTTCCCTTTTTGGTCAATATTACAACTGGCAAATCTCACCACGTTAAATCCCTGATTAACTGTGTTAATTTTACTATAAAAACTTTCGACGCAATTGGATTCTAAAACATCATCATCGCCTAAAATCATAAACCATTCTTCATTTAATGAAAGATTTACACATCTCTCCCAATGTTTAACTAACGAAGTACCACCAAAGTTAGATTGAAATTTATTGTATTGAAAATCAATTTTTCCAATAAATTTTTCCAAAAGAATTGACGGATCTTCTGGGCTTGAATCATCTCCGATATAAACTTTAAATTGTTTATTAGTCTGATCGGCAAGCGACTGTAAAGTAGCTTCAAAAAATGTAAATTTATAATAAGGGATTATAATAGCCAGCATCATTTAATAAAAAAATTAAATTGATAAACTTAAAAAAAACCTTCTAATACATTTAAAAAACAATATAAACTCGTGGTTAGAAAAATAAAACCAACATAAATTGCACCATTCAGAAATTTTTAATTTTCTATTCTTCTTTACAGAAATCTCATATTCTAATACTAAATCTATTTTTTGCGACTTATTGAATAAATTAATATTTTTAAAAATACATTCTGTATAAAATTTTTCACTTGCAATATTTTTCAAATTTTGATTTCCTTTATTTCCAGAGATGCAAAAAGAAGAATGTCTAATAAACAAATGACTATCATTTATTGTAAAAATGGGTTTATGATCAGAAAAAGATAACCAAGCTGCATCGTCACTATGCCAAGCCAAAGGAAAATCATAAAATCCAAATTTAATAAAAGCTTCTTTTGAAAACACATATTCGGACAGGGTACTTCTTGTTAAACCTTTAAATCTTCTAAAATAAGAATCAGTTGCTTTCTCCCATAAAGGATGTTTAAACGAGTCACTAACCTTATTTAAAATCATATTTATTGACTTTGTTGCAAATCTAACTACATTCGATTTTTCATTAAAGACTGGATACTCTTTAAACCATGATGCTACAACAGTTTCTTCCAAGAAATCATCATCACCCAGCAAAATAATCCACTCTTCATTCTCAATTAAATCTATGCAGCGTTCCCATTGTTTAACTAAAGAGACTCCTCCTATATTTTTGTCAAAACGATAATATGTAAAATCAAACTTATCTTTGTATTTTTCTAAGCAAGATAATGGACTTTCGGGACTTTCATCATCACCTATGTAAACTTTAAAACGCTTGTCAGTTTGTTTCGCTAAAGATTCTAATGTTTCTTCAAAAAACATAATTTTATAATATGGAATAACTATGGCAAGCATCATTTGTATATTTTCTTTAAATATTCTAAATAAAATTTAGAGTAGACTAAAAATGAAAAAAAATTAAACCAAATATTAATAGTTTTTTTATTTAATCCAAAACTTAAAATTTGTTTCATAAATCTTTTTGCATTCTTAATTTCTAACAATTTTATTGTTTCATGATTTTGGATGTCAGGAATACTTATTGGTAAATAATTATTATAAATTTTGTGCGCTTTCAAGGTGGAAAACATCCAATTTTCATTTACATTACCTAATGAAAAATGTTCTATTAAAATTTCATTAGTAACAATTATTTTAAGACCTTTTTTTTTATGCTCTAAAGAAATATTTAAATCATAATTATGAAAACCTTTCATTCGAGTATCAAATGAAATAAGTTCGTTTTTTCTCATTGCCATAAAAACTCCATCAATAGTAACCACCTCAACATTACTTTCTTGTTCAAAGCCATAATTCCAAGTTACTATCTTCTCATCACCAAAATGCTGAATTAAGTTTGCTGCTTTTTGGTAATGTGGGCAATCCCACCAAGCTGAAGGCATTTTACTTTTAATTTTGGTACCCGCTACTCCAATCAGGCCCAGACGACTATCCTTATTAAAAAGATTGAGCAAAATATTTCCCCAATTATTGGTATGTATAATGATATCATCGTGCAGAAAGCAAAAAAAATGTCCTTTACTTTTTGAAATACCATCATTATATGCTTCAAAAATAGATTTCTCATTTTTAGAATTATCAATAACTATCAACTCATAATAACAACCTACGGTTTTTTTAATATTTTCAAACAAATTAGAATCAATCTCCTTTTTTCTACTGCAAATTATTATGGATAACATATAATTATTAATGTTTCTTTTTTTTAAAAAACTTCAGTTTGCCAAATAATGCTTTAAAAAAGATAGATGGTTTAATTTCTATTAAATTTTGTGTATTATTTTGAGCATAATTATTAATAAAATTTTCTACCGATTTAGATTTTATAAAATGTAGTTCATTCCAAACTTCCGGAATAATTGGATGAAAATTCTTGTAACTATTATAATTAAGATAATTTAATTGTTTCCATGATTCAAAGAACTTTTGGGTGTCAAAATCATCTCGATGCCCCCAGTTTTTTATTTTTAATAGAAGTTCCTCATCTGTTCTTCCCCATGAATTATGTATTACATTAAAATTTATGAAAAAGTTTCTTACGCTTTTATTTGCTCTGCAAGACTCATAGTTAGGTATATTTGTAATAAACGAGAATTTTTCATCATTATCTATATATAAATATCCCTCAGGTATTTTTTTAAATAAGGTAATTAATCTTCCTCTAAATACAATTGGAGTATATGCAGGAAAAACTGTTAAGTACCAATATTTTTTTAAATAACTCCTTAGTTTATCAAAATCATATACGTATTCATCTGTATCTAACTGAATTAACCACCCTCTTCCCATTTTTTGCAATAACATATTTCTCTCTCTTGTTTCGCATTCAGAAGGAGATAAATCTCTTACATAAAAAGAATCATAATAAAATTCGATTTTATTATCAATATCCAATTGATTTATTTTGGTAAAAAACGACTCTGATATTTCAAAAAAATTGCCACTCCATGTTTTTTTTTCTTTATCAATTGCTATATATATTCTATCTACCTTCTTATATAATTGATTTATAGATAACAATAGTAAGTCGAAATCATATGACACTACGTAACCAACTTTTATTTCAGAAATTCTCATTAAAAAAAATATTTATAAAAAATTAAAAAACCAAGTAATAGATTGAAATTAATTAGAAAGACAAAAAATATCTTAAATCATAGTCAATTTACTATGATATTTTATTAAAATAAAAAAAGTTATTATCCTGAAATATTTTTTTTAAATTTTAAAACTAACCTTTTTTTAAAATGATATCTTTTCCAAAATTCATCAAAAATAGTTAGTAATACGAATGCCCCTTCCCATCTTCTGTTATTCTCAATTAGAAATATACCTTTATCATATTTTAATAATTTCATAATTTTTCTATTATTTGAAACAATCGCATTATAATTTGTCGGTTTATTTTTTTGCAAAAATGCAATCATAACTTTCCTCATCTCAAAATCAATGTCAATAATAGAAGCTCTATTTTCCGTCTGTGATGCTTTCGCAATAACGCTATTTCCATGAAATCTAAAATTATTAATAGAATCTGAAATAAAAGCAATTTTAAATTGTACAATTTGCTCTAAATAAATAACCCAATCGCCACAATATTTTAATTGATCATTTTCAATTAAAATATCGTTAATTTTTAGGTTACTTTTTTTAAATAATACAGCACTGGCATTAGGAATAATATTTTTATAAATGAGATACTTCTCTATAAATAAATCACCATCTATAACAAAATTTTCCTCGAATTGCAAAGTATTAAAACTATTGGTATGCGCTTTCCAGTTTCCAATTAAAATACTATTTTCATCAACTTTATTCGATTGACAATAAGACAAAACAACTTCATCGTTTTCCAGCAAAGGCTTACTTACAATCTCTAGAAAATTGTTTTCACAAAAATCATCCGATTCAGCAATCCAAATATATTCACCCTTTGCAAGAGATATTCCTCTTTTCCATTGAAAAAAAGTATTTCCCGAATTCTTCTCATTAAAAATATAATGAGTGACTTGTGTTCTTTTAGCATATTCTAAAAGTATGTCTCTACTATTATCTGTACTACAATCATCTAATAGTATAACTTCAAAGTTTTGATATGTTTGATTAAAAATACTATCTAAGCGTTGCTTTAAGAATTTTTCATGATTATAATTGGGTACTATTATAGAGATTAAGGGGCTAATATTATACATTATTTCTTAAATGATTTAGGCAAACTTTTAAAAAATGTAAATCCAAAAAAGGTATAGAAAAATAAGTCCAAAACATATCTTTTATTCTTAAGCTTTTCTTGACTCTCTAATAATTCTTTTTCAGAGGACGCTATAGCTAAAACATATTCATCATGAATTGATTTACTATGTTTTTTCACAATGTAATCTTGATTTAAAAATAACATATCGTCAGTAAACGATCTAATCATCGAATTTTTAGAAACAAAATATTTGAACGTAACTTTATGCATGTTGTAAAAAATTACGTTATGACTTCCTAGTGAGAGCCAAAAATCCCAATCTTCATGCCCTTGATAAGGCATATTTTCATCATAACCTCCAATTTTTCCCCAAAGTTCTTTTTTATAAATCGCACAAGCGTCTATGTAATTATGAATTAACATTTTTTTTAATTTAAAATCATCAACTTTCCAAAGTCCATTTCTTTCTCCAAAATATTCTGCATCCCCATGTATTACACCAATATTAGAATCTTTTTCAAACATTTTAATAGCATTCAACGCAAAATCTTTTTCTAATAGATTATCAGAATCAAGAGGTAGTATATAAATTCCATTTGACCTTGAAATTCCATAATTTCTGGTCTTGCCTAATCCCTCATTCTCTTTCGAAAAATATTTAAATCTTTTATCTTGATTTGTCCACTTTAACGCTATTTCTTCTGTCCCATCTATTGAACCATCATTTACAATAATGGCTTCCCACTCTTGAAAATCTTGATTTAATACAGATTCTAAAGTAGATTCTAAAGTAGTCTCAACGTTAAAGCAAGGAATTATTATGGACAAAATTGGATTCATCTTAGAAGTTTGTATTACTAAAAATGGGGTAGATTATTTCGTTACAAAACCGTATAAACCAGAATACATGTCACCATTCTGAAAAAGCTTAGTTTTTTTATCTTTTCTTATTAAAAACTTAATGAATACACTTAAAAATGGTTTCACAAGTTTTTTATGTTTTTGTTGGAGTCTAAAATCATTCCATACGGCAAATGATAAGGCGAGATAATAATGAAATCCTCCTAATGGTTTAATTTCCCAAGATGAGAATTGAGCATTTTTGAAATGTTCATCTAGTGCAAAAGGTGTAAATCTATGATAATCGTAAGGAGCTTCATGAATTGGCCAAATGTTGGGAACTGTAAAAAAAAATGTCCCTCCCGGTTTCAAAACTCTATTGATTTCTTTTAAAATATGCTGTGTATCTAAATAATGCTCTAGAAATTCTGTAGTAAGAATGAAATTAACTGAATTATCTTCAAGTGGAATTGTTTTTCCATCCCAATAATAATCTGGTTTTACATGATGATGATATTGTGTTGGCTCAAGATCTACGCCTATATATTCTTTTACTAAATCATTCTTAAGAAACTCTTTGTAGGGCATAATGCCACAAGCAAGATCTAAAACGCTTCCATGCAATTTAGGTTTTAATTCAGAAACGGCAGCTAATAATGATTTTCTAATTAAGTAAAAAGAAATTTGCATTTTATCTGCTTTTAAATTAATAAAAGGATCCCAGCTTTTCTTATCTAAATTATTTTCCATAATAAAATCTAATTATTTAATATCTTTTACCCAACCACCATCTTCAAAATATTGACATACATTTTTTTGCCATCCCCATTCAGGTTCTTTTATACCAATCATGTCTAAATCAAATGCACAACAATTAAACTCTTGAAATTTTCTTTTCATTTTTGTTTCTGACAAATGAACTTTTATACTATAAGTACCTTTATAGAGAGAAAGTTCGTTATAAGTAAACGACAAAAAATTAATACCCTTCGATCTGCATATTTCAGTATTAATATCAAATATGTAATCATATAAAACTGGCACTTCTAAATGATTTAAAATTTGAAAAGATAACGCCATATTCTTTATATCATCTTCTGGCATTGCGATTTCAAAATTAATTTTAAAAGGTTTTTTATAACCTTGTAATGTTCCCCCTTCAGAAGTAAAAATTTGAACTTTAGTTACTGTTGGATTATTGGATTGAATTTCATGTTCAAAATTATTATCGTATTTATGCATAGATGAATACAACGAAATGGCTTTATTTGTCTCCTCTATTGCCACTATTTTTCCATTTGCAAGAAGTATTGTACGTCTAGTTAAAGTACTGATTGCACTTAAATCATGACTAACAAAAATAACTGTACGCCCATCTGAACGAGAAATATCCTGCATTTTGCCAATAGCTTTCTTCTGAAATTCAGCATCACCAACAGCCAAAACCTCATCAATGACTAAAATTTCTGGTTCTAAAAAAGCTGCTACTGCAAATGCTAAACGAACGGTCATTCCGGAACTATATCTTTTTACTGGTGTATCTATGTAGCGTTCGCAACCGGAAAACTCGATAATTTCATCAAGTTTAGAAGCTATTTCTTTTTTGGTCATTCCGAGAATAGCACCATTTAAGAAAATATTTTCTCGTCCTGTCATTTCTCCGTTAAAACCTGTACCAACTTCTAAAAGTGAAGCAATACGCCCACGAGATTTTATACTTCCTGTAGTTGGCGCTGTTACTTTCGAAAGTATTTTTAAAAGTGTAGATTTTCCTGCTCCATTTTTACCAATGATTCCTAAAACTTCTCCTCGTTCAACCTCAAAGTTTATATCTTGTAAAGCCCAAACATAATCAGAAGTTCCTTTGATAGAACGATCATTTACATCTCCTATTTTTAAATACGGATTTTCTTTTCCTCTAATCTTGTGCCACCAACGATTAATGTCATGACTAAGGGTTCCAGTACCTACTTGCCCTAAACGATATTGTTTAGAGATATTTTCGGCTTTTAATATTATATCTTTTTTCAATTGTAAATCTAAAATGGTAAATGAATTAAACAGCTATATTTGGTTCTAAACAGTATCTATAAAACTCTTTTCGGTTTTGTTGAAAACTAACAGGCCAATAAAAAATACTGCAATAGTAACAGTTAAAGTATAGGATAATCCCAAAAATGAAACTTCTCCCACATCTAAAAGCATGTAACGAGCTGTTTCTATTATATATGCTAATGGATTATACTCTACTAGCCATCCATAACCCGGTAGTTTATCTTTAATCAAACTCATAGGATACATTACTGCAGATAAATACATTAATAACTGTATCCCAAAACTAATTAAATGACTAAAATCACGATATTTTGTGACCATTGCCGAAATTAGCATTCCTAATCCTAGCCCTAAAAGTCCCATTATAATAATCAAAATTGGAAAAAATAAAATCAGGCCATTTAACCCCAAATTTGCTCCTTGAAAATAATAGAAAATGTAAAATCCGATAAAAATCAAAAATTGAATTCCGAATTTTACCAAATTAGAAATCACTACCGAAAGTGGTGTAATAATCCGAGGAAAATATACTTTTCCAAATATGGCAGCATTCGCTTTAAACGTGTCTGAAGTTCCCGTTAAGCATGCTGTAAAGTAATTCCAAACGGTTATTCCAGCCAAATTAAACAAAAATGGAGGAACAGTACCTGTATCAATACCGGCGACGTTATTGAATATTATAGTAAATGTTACAGAAGTAAATAAGGGCTGTATTAAGTACCATAAAGGCCCTAAAACAGTCTGTTTATAAACAGTAATAACATCGCGTTTTACAAAGAGCAATAACAAATCTCTGTATTGCCAAACTTCTTTCAGGTTTAGGGAGAAGAATTTATTTTTAGGTGTTATTTCAAACAACCAATCATTTGGGGTATTGTTGTCGTTCATTTTATTTTAAACTAATTAACCGAAATAGTTCTTGAAAAGCAAGATTTATTTAATTAACAAGATTTTTATTCGCTTATAAATTATTATAAAAGCAAAAAGGCGTTTTATAAAAAAACACCTTTTTAATATCATTTGAATCCAAAATTCAATTTATCATAAGAAACTACTTATCTAAAACTTCAAAAGCAGAATTCATACTTTTAAATTCGGGAACAATTTTCTTCATTTTAGTTACAATGTCATCGTTATCATAAAAATCAGCAATACCTATAAGCTCGTCGATTTCAATATGTAAATTCTCATATTCGTCTTGTATTTCCTGAGCGATCATGATCTTATTATGATAAGTTGGTAAAGTCTTAGAAGTATCATTTAATAATTCTTCATATAACTTTTCTCCAGGTCTTAAACCTACTATTTTAATCTTAATTTCCTTGTCCGGAATAAATCCTGCCAGCTTAATCATTTTTTTCGCAAGATCAATTATTTTTACTGGTTTACCCATGTCAAAAATATAAATCTCACCTCCGTTACCCATAGCACCGGCTTCCAGTACCAATTGACAAGCTTCCGGAATGGTCATAAAATAACGAATAATATCCTGATGCGTAATCGTAACTGGGCCTCCTTCAGCAATTTGTTTTGTAAACAAAGGAACAACTGATCCATTTGAACCTAAAACATTTCCAAAACGAGTTGTAATAAATTTAGTCACGCCTTGAACGTCCTCTTTTTGATTTTTTAAATACAACGATTGAACGTATTTCTCTGCTATTCGCTTACTGGCCCCCATAACGTTACTAGGATTAACTGCTTTATCAGTAGATACCATAACAAATTTCTTGACACGATACTTACACGATAAATCTGCCAAATTTTTAGTCCCTTTAATATTAGTTTGAATGGCTTGTGACGGATTCTCCTCCATTAACGGAACATGTTTGTAAGCTGCAGCGTGAAAAACAACATGGGGACTATAATTTTTGAAAACTTTATCTAACGCTTTCTTACTTCTTACATCAGCAATTACAGCAACAATTTTTGATCCGGAATTCAAAGCTAAAGTTTCTAAACACAAATTATGAAGTGGTGTCTCGGCATGGTCCAGAATAATAACCATCTTAGGATTAAATCCTAAAACCTGTCTTACTATTTCACTTCCAATTGATCCTGCTGCTCCCGTAATAAGAACAGTTTTATCTTTTAATTGTTTTGAAATCGATTTACTATCCAGAACTATAGGTTTCCTTTCTAGTAAATCCTCAATCTGAATATTTTTTACCTTTTGTGAAATTTCTTTTTGGTTTTCCCAATCAGAAATTAAAGGAACCGTATATACTCTATAATTGAATTCTAAACATTGATCAACAATAATTAATTGTTCTTCTTTAGATAAGCTTTTATCAGCTATAATAACACCCTCTGCTGCTACAGAACGCATTAAAGCTGGTAATTTTTTTCTTAAAATCAGAATTGGTAAATCTAACATTCGTTTAGATGCATTCTGATTATTTTTATCTACAAAACCAACAATTTTAAATCGGGAAGGTGTTTCGAATTTTAAGGCATTGGCAACCGAAATTGCATTAGCATCTGTTCCGTAAATTACAGTTCTAATTAATTTAGAATTGGTCTTCTCTGAAAAATATAATTCAAAAGTTTGTTTTACTACAACACGATACAGAAACAAACCGCAAAATGACAATACCAAATTAATAAATAGAGCTGTATTTAAAAATGCTTTGTATCCTGTATAGAGTTCAAAAACTAAATTTAAAAATAAAAAAAACACCAAAACTGACATTTGAGAAAATAGCAATTTTATAGCATCTATATAAGACGAGTGTCGAATAATTCCTGAATAAGTTCTAAATAACCAAAAGAAAAAAACATTTACAACAATTAAACTAGTGACAAAGTAAAAATGATGAGGAGTTATAATGTAACCTAAAGCTGTTCCTTCAAACAACATATAAGTAAATGTAAATGCAAAAATCAGAACCATTATATCTATCGCGATAATGATCCATCTTGGTAAATAACTAAGATTATTAATGCTTGCTCTCAAATTTCTTGGTGAGAAAGAATTAAGTAACAAGGAGGCTATTTGGTTTGATTTATCTGTATCCAATTTGGTTCAGTTTAATTTTGTAAACTTTGTATGACTTACAAAAATACGAATTAAAGGTTTTAAAATTTTTTTTTCTTAACACAAATTAAATTTTAACTCCTTTTCTCTTTCGTTTTAATAAATCAACTAAATAAGTTCCGTATCCTGACTTTAATAAAGGTAATGCCAATTTTTCTAATTGGGTATCATTAATAAAACCTTGTCTCCAGGCAATCTCTTCAATACAGCCTACTTTAAGTCCTTGTCTTTCTTCAAGTACCTGAACAAATTGGCCTGCCTGCATTAAACTATTAAAGGTTCCGGTATCCAACCAGGCTGTACCTCTGCTTAAAATGCCCACTTTTAAAGCTTCTTTTTCTAAATATACTTTATTAACATCAGTAATTTCATATTCACCACGAGCACTTGGTTTAATATTTTTGGCAATCTCTACAACAGAATTATCGTAGAAATATAATCCAGGAACAGCATAATTAGACTTTGGCTCTTCGGGTTTTTCTTCGATAGAAATTGCTTTAAAATTTTCATCAAACTCAACCACTCCATATCGTTCCGGATCCGATACATGATAAGCAAAAACAACACCACCATTGGGTTTTGTATTTGATTTTAAAAGTTCTTGCATATTAGATCCAAAAAAGATATTATCTCCTAGTATTAATGCTACATCATCATTGCCGATAAATTCTTCTCCAATTACAAAAGCCTGAGCTAAACCGTTTGGAATAGCCTGTTCTGCATAACTAAATTTACAACCTACATTTGAACCATCTCCCAACAGTTTTTTGAAATTTGGCAAATCATGTGGAGTAGAAATAATTAATATTTCACTAATACCTGACATCATCAAAGTAGACAAAGGGTAATAAATCATTGGTTTATCATATACGGGCATCATTTGTTTGCTCATCGCAAGAGTCAATGGATGTAAACGTGTACCAGAACCTCCGGCTAAAATAATTCCTTTCATATATTTTGATTTAGACTTTAGACTTTAGATTTCCTAATACTGAAATGCAACAACCAAATCTTAAAATCATCTTTACTTATTTTATATAAACATTTTTTTTAAACTTTCTTTATAATTTGGAATATCCAGATTATAAAGGGTTTTAATTTTTTTCTTATCTAATAATGAAAATTCAGGACGTTTTGCAGGAGTTGGATAGGATGCTGATGATATACCTCCAACATTGCAATTGTATCCACCAAATTCTTTTATGCTCAACGCAAATTCATACCAACTTATTTCACCCTCATTTGAATAATTATAAATTCCGGATATCCATTCTGGAAATTCTAAAATATCAATCATTGCCTGAGCAAGATCCGCAGCATACGTTGGAGAACCTATTTGATCATTTACCACATTAATAGCTTCTCGTTCCTGCATTAATCGTTGCATGGTTTTTACAAAATTATTTCCAAATTTGCTATACACCCATGAAGTTCTTATAATAATTGAATTTGGATTTTCCTTCAAACAAGCTATCTCACCTGCTCTTTTACTTGCTCCATACACATTGACAGGATTAGTTTCCTCATCTTCATTTAAAGCTATTGAAGAAGTTCCATCAAAAACATAATCTGTAGAAATATGGATTAGTTTTGCATTATTCTCTTGGGTATATTTTGCAATTAATTCAACTGCTAGGTGATTTATTTTAAAAGCCAATTCCTTTTCAATTTCTGCTTTATCAACTGCGGTATATGCTCCACAATTAAAAATTACATCAGGTTGAATTTGATTGAGTTGAATTTCAAGAAAATGTAAACTATCTAAAGTAATTTGAGTTCTATCAGCGAAAATCCATTCATATTGAGGATAATTTAATGATAAAACAGCTAATTCAGAACCTAATTGTCCGTTTGCTCCCGTTACAAGAATTTTTTTCATTAAAATAAACTATTACAATTTTCAATAAAAGGAAGTATTTGATCTTTTTCGGAAACAATTGCATCTTTCAAATTCATTCCCCAATCAATATTTAAAGATGGATCGTCAAATTTAATTCCACCTTCAGAAGCTTTATTATAAAATTGATCGCATTTATACATTACAGATGCTGTTTCACTAACTACTGAAAAACCATGAGCAAATCCCTGCGGAACTAATAATTGTTTTTTATTTTCAGCTGATAATAAAACGCTAAACGATCTTCCATAAGTTGAAGAATCCTTTCTTAAATCTACAGCAACATCAATAATTTCTCCTTCTAAAACTCTTACCAATTTTGTTTGCGCAAATGGAGGATTTTGATAATGTAATCCTCTTAAAGATCCATACTTAGAAAAGGATTGGTTGTCTTGTACAAATTCAATATTAATTCCTAAATCTTCAAATTTAGTTTTACTGTAAGATTCAAAAAAATAACCTCTCTCATCACTAAAAATTGTTGGTTCAACAATAATTAAATCCTTTATATACGTTTCTTCAATTTTCATATTAAATTATGCAAGTTTTTTTATTTACGATGCAAAAAAAGTATTAATAACTTCTTTTATTCTATTTTTATCTTCATTTGTTAAATTTGATCCTGATGGCAGGCACAATCCTTTTTCAAATAATTCTGCCGCTAAAGCAGCACCATAATATGGGTGTTTTTCAAAAATTGGTTGCAGATGCATTGGCTTCCAAAGAGGGCGGCTTTCGATATTTTCTGCTTCAAGAGCCAATCTTAAATTCTCTTTATTTTTATTTCCTTCTTGTATAACCAAAATTGTATTCAGCCAATAATTTGAAAAATAATCTTCATTTAAGACTTCAAAAAGTTCAACATTTTTATTTTCTAAAAAAAGTTCCCTATAAAAAAGATGATTATTTCTTCTTGCTTCGACATTATCCTCTAAAATCATAATTTGTCCTAGGCCAACTCCTGCGCAGATATTACTCATTCGATAATTATAACCTATTTCACTATGCTGATAATGGACTGCTTCATCTTTTGATTGTGTAGCATAAAAGACTGCTTTTTGTTGTATTTCATTTGAATTTGAAATAAGAGCACCGCCACCAGACGTCGTGATAATTTTATTTCCGTTAAATGAAAGAATCCCGAAATCTCCAAAAGTTCCACACTTTTTTCCTTTATACGAACTTCCTAAAGCTTCTGCACTGTCTTCGATAATAGGTATTTGATATCGATTTGCAATAGCATGAATTTCATTTATTTTATAAGGTGTGCCATACAAATGTACAGCTATTATGGCCTTTGGCTTTTTGCCTTTTTTAATTCGATCTTTGATAGCTGCTTCGAGATAATCGGGACATATATTCCATGTTTCGGCTTCGCTATCAACAAAAATTGGTACCGCGCCTTGGTATAAAACAGGATTTACAGATGCCGAAAATGTCATTGTTTGGCAAATGACCTCATCTCCAGCTTGAACCCCTAGTAAAATTAGTGCCAAATGTATTGCTGATGTACCAGAATTTAAAGCCGTAATAAAAAAGTCGTCTTCAAGATAATCTTTAAGTCTTAACTCAAACTCGGCAACATTTGGCCCTCCTGAAGTTAACCAATTAGTTTCTAACGCTTTTGAAACAAATTCTTTTTCAAAACCACTTTGCTGGGTTAAGGAAAGATAAATTCTGGAGTTATTCATTTATAAGCCAATAATCAGAAGGAAACCTTGCATCATCTTCTTTGACATCAGTTAAAGGTAAAGTAGAAAATGATATTAATTTTGAATTACTTTCAAGAGATTGTATTGCATTTGCATAGCCTGCAGGAATGTGGACTATCTTACTTTCTAATTCTGAAACAACAATAGTTTGTATATCCAACATTTTAGAGGGGCTTTCCCAATCATCAATTTTTACAAAATGAATTTTGAAAGAACCACTTACACAGTAAAAATTTTTTGCATCTAACTTATGCCCTTGCCAGGCGCGAATTGGATTTTCTTCGGAATTGCTGATAATATAAAATCTTTCAATCTCCTTAAAACTAAAATCATTTACATAGGAAATACTACCACGATGATCTACGAAATTACCTCCCTCAATTATACTCGCAATCATATATTCAGTTTTAACTTTTTCTTGTTTAGTAAATAAAATTTCAATGTATATATCAAAAGAAGAGGAATTACGACAATTAAAAACAACAACGCATCCTCCGTTTTTTGATATAGAAAAATAACTAAAGCCGAAATGGCAATTTGAACTAAAGCATAATACAATGATACTAACCTATGTTGTAATTGGCATTCATTACTTAAAATCTGATATAAGTGCAGACGATGCGCTTCGAATATATTTTGTCTTAAATACAATCTATGAACAATAGTACAAACTGCATCGACACCATAAACAGCTAAAAACAGAAGCCAAATTAAAGAGTTTGTGACCAAAATTAATTTGAGAACTAAGTAAATTATCCAAAATGCGATTGCAATACTACCTACATCACCTGCAAAACATTTTGCTCTTTTTCTATAGTTAAAAAATAAGAAAACAACACTTGCAATCATTCCGTATTTTATCAAATCTCCATCAATAAATAATTGGAGTTTAGTATTAACGCATAATAACGCTCCCAGAACAGCTAAAGTATAAAGTCCGGTTATGCCATTAATTCCGTCCATAAAATTATAAGCATTTATTAGGCCGATAGCCAAAACATAACTGATCACAACTCCCCAAATCGGCATCAATGTAAAAACTCCTAAATCAAAAAAAATTAAAGTTATAGCCAGAAAGTGAATTGAAATTCGGATTTTATTTGATAAATTTTGAATATCATCCCAAAAACTCACAAGACTTACCAAGGTTATTCCAGTAAAGAAAAGATAATTGCTTTGGCTATTTTGTATGAAATAAAGTAACGCCGAAAACCAAAAAATAATTCCGCCTCCACGTAAAGTTATTTCAGTATGTGAACTACGCAGATTTGGTTTGTCTATAATATTATATCGATCTGCTACTTTAAAGTAAAGAAGCATCAATATCATTAAAATTAGTCCTAAAATTGTGTATTGCATTATTTAATAAAGCTTTTTATTGTTTTTTCTAAACCTTCGCGTGTTGAATTTGGTAACTTTTCCACTCCTATAGCCATTTTTATTTTCTGATTTGAAACTCTATAATTTTCAGTCATTTTTTGAATTGTTTCAGAATTTAGTGGAAATTTAACTAAATCCCCAAGTTTTGCAATTCCGTTTATTAAGAGCTTTGGAATCGCGATATTTAAGTTTTTTTTATTTAAAACTTCTGCTATTATCTCAACTAATTCATTTGTTGACAACACACTATCATCTGAAAAATTATATATACCAGAATTAATGTTTTTATTGTGAAGAATTTCCTTAATTATGTAATTAAGATTATCGATTCCTAAAAAAGACCTTTCATTATAAAAAGCTCCTAAAGGATATGGAATTCTTTTTTTAACTACATTATAAAGAAGATTCAAGTTACCTTTATTTCCTGGTCCATGTATCATACAAGGTCTGATAATAAAAACCCTTTTCCCTACTGGAATCTCCTTTGATAAAATATATTCCTCAGCTTTTAGTTTTGATTGTCCGTAAGGCGTTTTAGGATTTGGAATTACATCTTCATATAATACATCTTTTACATCATCTGCAACAGCTTTAACGCTGCTGAAATAAAAAAAGTCATTAATTTTGCTTTCTAAAAAAGCATCAAATAACTCCTTGGTTAAATTTGTATTGATTTTAAAATACTCTGATGAATCACTTGTATTTTTTGTATCATGTGCTTTTCCCGCCAAATGTATTACAGCATCTCCAAAAAAATTACTTTTCCAATTTGATTCTCTAAGTGAAACCGAATTTGCAACGAATGAATTTACATTTAAATAGCCTAAAAGATTTTGACCGACAAAACCAGAAGCACCTGTTATTATTACTTTAATCATCAATTTTAAATTTTCAACTCGGCAGAAATCAAATCCCAGACCTTTGTTTCTTCAAAATTACCATTTACAAAAATTCTACCTTGTCTTCCATGTTCTAAAGCTATTTCTTCATTTTCCATGTAATATATAATTTTTTTCGCTATATCATTTACGTCATAAGTTATATAAATTCCTGTTTTGTTATCAATTATCGCTTCTGTACACCCTGTTGCTTTTGTTATCAAAACTGGCAGTTCCATAGAAGAAGCTTCTAGAGCTACTGTCGGAAAACCTTCCCGATAAGTTGGCAAAACAAAAATATTCATTAATGAAAAAAAAGGAGATGCATCTATTACAAAATCTATGAATATAATTGATGGATTTTCCGCTATTACTTTTTTTGAATAACTCGAAATTGAATCTCTCTCTTCTATCGGGCCTACTAATAAAAGTTGTGAGTCTGGAAATTTTGAATTCACTATTTCCCAAGCAAGAATTAATTCATCAATTCCTTTATCTTTTACTAACCTACCAATATAACCAACAACATTGTCTTTTCGAATATTATATTTCGATCTTAATTCGTCTAATTGATTTTTGTTTTTGTAATCCGGATTAAATTTGGTAGAGGTATTTATACCGTTGCATGTCCCCATACCTAAAACAATATTTTTTGAAGCTTTATTTAGTCTGTCTCTTTCGCTAATCTGTTTAACTGAATTACTAACACAAACTACTTTTTTAGCAAAAAATCCTGTTAGTCGGTCAATGTTTTTCATTAAAAATCTTTTAAAACCAGTACTGGTTTCATAAATAATTCCATGACGAAAATAAATTCTTTCTTCTGTTCTTGCTAAAAATGCCGCTGTCATTGCTACCAAACCTCCTTTAGGAGTGTGACCAATTACTGTACTTATGTTGTTTTTTTTTATATACTTGTAAATACTGATAATCGCTTTTAAATCTTTTAACGGATTAATTGATCTTGTAATTTCTACTTCGAAAGGAATAAATTTAAGAGTATTCGATAATTCATGTAATTCTTTTGAACTTGAGCACGCTAAATGATAATTTTTACCATTTTTACTTCTCAAATAATTAAACTGATTTCCAAAAAAATGATTTATTACAAATGAAACAGTTACTACATGCAGTATTTCATTATTTATTTTGTTTTTATTAGGTTTCATGTTTTTATTAGTGGAAACAAGTTTGGGTAGTCTTTTCATACTTTAAAATAATTATTAAGAAACTGCCTCAATTTAATTAGTGCTTTATTTATAACGATCTACAAATACGTATGATAAATTTTAAAAAAGAATAATTACAATAAAAAATTAATTCAAAAACATTAATTCTTCGAGATTTAAAAAGGAAAATAAAGTTTGACATTTCCCCTTTTTGCATTTTCCATAGATGAGAAGATAATCCTGAATCACCAAATTCTCTTTTTTTTAATTGATTATTAGCTAAAATAGAATTAACATAAATGCATTTATGATCATATGCTATAGTAAGCCATAATCTATAATCTTCTGAATATTTTTGTTTAATATTGAAATTATATTTTGAAAACACTTCAGTTTTCACTAGCACAGTTGGCGTAGAAAAATAGTTTTTGAACATTAATTTATTAAAAGAAATAGTTTCGAATTCTATTTCTTCTTTAAACTTCCTCTTTTCAAACCCAGCACCACATAAATATATTTCAGGATCTTTTTCAAAATAACTTAACTGAAGTGCTAATTTATTTTGCTTCCATTCATCATCAGAGTCCAAAAATGCAATATAATCACCTTTTGCAAATTTAACCCCGTTATTTCGTGCTGAAGAAGGACCTTGATTAATTTGGTTATAAAGATTTATTCGTTCGTTATTTGAATGATTTAAAGATTTCAAAAAAGATTGAATTAAATAAAAAGTATCATCAGTAGAACCATCATCTATTATAACAATTTCCCAATTTTCATAAGTTTGCCTTAAAACTGATTTTATTGCGTTAATAGTTAATTTTCCAGAATTGTAGGCGGGTATTACTACTGAAATCATTTAATAATTAATTTAATTTATTGGAAAGCACATTTTACTTCCTCATTAATTGAAATAAATTGTTACAATATATTTCCCAAGTACAGTCTTTCTCCACTCTTAATCTTGCTTTCAATCCCTCTGAACTAATTATTGATTGTTCCCCATTAAGAAGATTATCAAATAAAGCGTATAATTCTTTTTCATTATCCTGCTCTATTAACCATCCGCCACTACCCTCCTTAACGGCATCCGATATGCCTCCAGTTTTCGTGCCAATTACTGGTATTCCACAGGACTGCGCTTCCAAAAAAACTAATCCAAACCCTTCTACATTTACGCTTGAAGGATTCTCTCTTGTACACAATATGAACAAATCATTTTGATTATAAAAACAAGGCAAATCAGCGTCCTTCACAAATCCATGAAATTTGACAATTTTCTGAATTCCTAAATCATTTACTAGATTAATCAACTCTTTAAGATATTCTCCAGTTCCTCCAATATTCCATTCTATCTTATCCGGGTATTTCTGATTTATTTTCAATAAAACATTAGCAATAAAATCGTGTCCTTTAAATTGTTCTATTCTAGAAACAGTACAAATTTTTAATTTTTCAGAGTTCGATAGTTTGTTCTTATCAGGCTTAAAAAATTCATGATTAACAGCTAAAGGTAATGTTACAACGTTTGAATCCTTAGATACCTTTGTTATTAGTCCCTTAGTATATTCGCTATTAGCTATAATTAATCTTGATTTTCTCAAAACAAAATTAGCATAATATTTTATCCAAATTCTTTTTCTAAAATTTGAACTTCCGCTTAAAAATTCTGTACCATGACCTAGTACAAATACATTTTTAAAGCCCGCCATTATAGCCAATAAACCCTCAGGATGCCAGGTTCCACAAAGAATATCATAATTATTCTTATTTTTTAATTTACTTAAATATTTAACGGCTTTAATTTCACAAAAAAGACGGTTTTTGGGAAGTTCAATTATATAAACATCTTTTAAGTTGTAAGGGAAATTTTCGCCATCTTTTTTTCTTGTCAAAACAGTTACAGTATTATAATAACTTTTCATTCCAACAGCTATTTCTTGGCATAGTCTTGCAATTCCACCATTTGAAGGTGGAAAATCATAAGAGAATATTATAAGATTCTTATCTGAAAACATAAATAGTTGGAAGATATTTAATTCGTAAAATTTCTAGTAAACGATTCATTAATAAATAATCCTTTATAAGGGAAAAATAATTGTGGATATTCCGAAATAGATTGGTGAAATATAAAATAAGCATAACAGAAAAACAAAACTAACAAATAAGCTCTTTCTTTTTTAGAAGGAAACAGTAATAACTGGCTCGCCATTAGGAAACATTCCATCGTATTAAAGTAAAAACTGCCTCGTCCAACAAGTATTACAAATGAATTTGAAAACATAAAATAGATAATAAGACCAAAGGTAAATCCATTAAATAATACTCTGTAAGTTGGAAATTTTTTTACAATTTTATCGTAATTTATAAAAAATATGAAAAAAAACAGAAGACGTCGAAGAAGTCCAACAAGACTTAAAGTTGTTTCGGACATTTTATTTTCACTGTACATTTCTGCCTTATCTGCTACTGCGCCTCCCAGGTAACCACTCAAAGTATCAAATAACATATTTGGCAAGCTAGATTTTCCAATTATAATAGCCAGAACTAATGCTAAAACAACATAGTATTTTTTAAAGTCTTTATTTAAGAAAAAATATACTAAAAATAAAAGTGCCGAAGTATGAAAGAAAAAAGCAATAAGTACACATAAAAAGAACTTAATCATCTTCTTCTCTAACAAAAATTTTAAGGAATAAAGACAAATTGCTATTGCAATAAGCTGCTTGTTAGATCCAACAATCCCCATTGTCGATGCAAAGAGGATTAATAAAGAAACAAAAGGTAGAGGGCTTAAAACTTTATTAGCCTTGAATATAAAATGATAATATACGAGTGCATGAATTACTAAAAAAATACTATAATTATCAGTAAAAGACCTAACTGTAAAGGCAAAAAGGCCATAACCTATCTCATAACCCACTAAAACATTGAATAGTACTATCTGGTACGAGGTCGATTCTAAAAAATGCCTAAAATAATCAGCCCAGTCAGTTCCTGTTTCCCAACGTGTCCCAATTAGAAATACAACCCAAATAAATAAAAAGAAATACATTTTCCTTTTTACATTTATTGCAACATTTGTTCGAACTTCTATAAATGAGAAGACAATAAAAAAAAGAAAAGTTATTAAATATACTACCACTAATTATTAATTATTTGTATTTCAATTATAAACAATTTAAAATAGTGCTTATTCTATTTTCATAGGTATGCTCCTTAAGAAAATGTGTATGTTGATCTAAAGCGAGTTGATGTCTCTCTTTTTGGTTTTCTAAATAATAGTGAATTAATTCTACCGCTTCATTAATATTTTTATAGGTAAATTTTTCGACAGGAATTACAGAATACTCCGAAATAGCCGGTTTATAATCACAAATTTGGAAAGCGCCAATACCAGCAATTTCAAAAAATTTTGCATTTACAGAATTTATTTCGGCATAATGAAAATTATTAAAAACAATTTTAGAGCCAAATAATATTTCTGATTTACGACTACCAGTTATATATTCATTCCTGAAATTTGAAACAATTTCAGGTCTAGGAAATTTTTTATCTGGCGTTCCAAATAAAGTCATATTAATTCCACTCTGCACCAGATGACTTACCATTTTTGCTCGGTAAGGATACATAGTACCGAAAGTTACTACATCTATGTTTGTTCCATTTTCTATTTCTTTTCTATCTCCCGAAGGCATTACATGCACGCGGGGATTAAATGATTCTGGTAAATAAAATGTATTTAAACCCATTTTATTTTTCATAAAATCGACGATAAAGCTATCTTTTGTAAAATACGCGTCATATTTTGAAGCAAAAATTTGTTGCTGCTCAAAATTTGTTATCGCATCTGGATTAATGTGAACAACTGGAACATTTGGAAGGTTTTTTTTTAAGATATCAATACAAACAGGGTGTATAAATCTATAAGTACAAATAATCAGCTCTGGTGCTTGCTCAATAATTTTATATGCAATTTTTTTAAAAATGGATTCATTATAGTTTTTCAATAATTTAAACCCCCAATAATTAACTCTAAATGGAACATTAACTATATCCTTAATATCTATGTGAAAAACTTCATTTTTTAAAAATTTCAAAGAATCATTTAAGTGAAACTCTAAACTATCAAAATCTTTGCTTCCTAATAATGCTACTTTCATTTTTTATTGTCTAATTCTTCTTTTAAAACTTCTAAATATTTTAAACCATACTTCAAATCAGGTTCCATGTAATTTCCTTCAGCCCATTCATTCCATGATTTTATAAAAATAATTTTATGCTCATCATCTTTGTTTTCTACAGTTTTAATTGCATCTTTTAAATGCGTTCTAAAATACTCAGGGGTAGAATTTGTAATCACTAAACCTTCTCTGCCACTTCGTGCAGTATGATCCCATCCTGGAATGACACTCGGATAAACATGATCCAGAGAATCAATATGAGGTTCGATAAAATATTTACTCATTACTTTATACGAAAAAGCATTAGGAACTCCTCTAAAAAATTTGTTTAGTCTTTTTATCACTTTTTGAAAAAAGGTACGATGATTAATTAAATAATTATTTATTCGTACAGTATTAACTGCATCTACGCCAGTTTCCATAATTGAATTTACATCAGCATTGGAATTATTTATATGCCCTACAAAGTAGATTCCTTTTAGCCCATTTTCAATTGCAAGCTGTCTCCAAGTTTGTATAAATATTTTTATTTCTTCACTATCCAATGGTTTATAAATCATAAAAAGAGGCTTGCCCTCAACAGTAATATATCTTTTATCTTTAAGGGCGTCTAACACTTCATAAAAATGAGCCTTATAATCTTCTACTCCAGGGTAAAATTGTTCAATTAAGATATTTCTATTCGAAAGACCATGTGCAAAACCTTTCCATGTGTCATTTGCCCATGCTAAACAGAAAGGAAAATCTGGTTCGCCAAATTTTACCACTTCATTAAAAGGTCTTTCTATTAATCTTTTTCCGTTTCCAAACCAATAGTGCCAATAACAAAATCCTTCCACTCCATACTCTCTTGCCATATCGGCTTGAGCCTTTCTTGATTCTGCTACTCTCAAATCATAATATCCTAAATCTGCAGGTACTCTCGGTTGATAATGCCCTTTAAACAGAGCTTTTGCTTTACCAACATTTGTCCATTCTGTAAATCCTTTTCCCCACCATTTATCGTTTTCCGGGATCGGATGGTATTGCGGCAAATACAATGCAATAACACGTGCATTTTTTTTCATAAAATAATTATTTTTTAATAAATCCTTTTAGTATTTCAAAAGGATTTACTGACAAGATTTTAGATAAGATTAAGAGGGTTACAATCAATACAATTATTTTTAAAATAATGGATAGAATTATATTGTCCAAATTTATCATGTATACAAATAAAAAGGTCATTAGACAAACCACTAAAAAGCTTACAACTGGTGTATTTCTTTGTATATCTAATTTAGCATACCATATTAAAATTAAGCATTCAATAGCTAATACCAAACTCGAAACTAAGGCGGCAGCAACTAAACCAAATACTGGTAATAAACTAATATTTAAAACAACACTTATTACAGCACCAAAAATGCTAATCCCCGAATTTATTTTTGTTTTTCCTTTTGCCGTAACAACAGTACCATATAGCATTTTTACCGACGAACAATAAACTCCTATAATAATCATTGGAACATAAAAGTAAGCTCCATGAAATTTTACTCCAGAAAATATTTGAAAAAATTCTTTTGAAAAAAGAGATAACCCCAAGCTACCAAATAATAATACGTAAACAAAATTATTTCTTATTCTTTCAAATACACGCGAAAAGTTTTCGCTTCCCCAGCTTTTAAAAATAAAAGGTTCAAATGCTTTATAAGCGCCATAAGAGAATATATTAAGAATTAAAGCCAATGTAGATGCTGTACCATATATACCTAAGTCATTTAAATTTAAATATTTATCAATCAATATTCTATCTGAAATGGTAGTTATATAGTAAGCCAATGATCCGGGTACCAATGGTAAAGAAAATATTAATATCTCTTTGATCTGCTTCCAGTTAAAATTCCAAATAATGTGTTTTTGAGTAATTATTAGGAAAACAACAGCGTAAATTATACTTAACACTAATAAAGAATATAAAACTCCTAATGCAGAATAATTAAAATATACTACTAATACTAAAGTTAGAGCTAATGTAATAACACCCCTGGAAATGTTTACCATTGTTAAAAAAAGAGGTTTTTCTAACAATCTATATAATGCAGAAGGAAGAATTGAAAAAATATTAAAAAAGTTCGTTAAAACCCCTAATATTATATAGGGATAAAAAGAGATTTTACTATCTAGTAATTTAAAAAAGTAACCTCCAAATAAAAATAGCAGCGCAACGATGATCAGATTATATGCTATAATAAAAGTAGAAAGATTTCCTAACAGTTTCTTTTGTGCAGCTTCATCTTCACATCTATAAAAATGCACTAAATAGTACGTATTTGTGCAAAGAAAAGACACAACCATTAAAAAAGTTGAAAGTGCATTTACATAATTTAAGATTCCATAATCTGTAGGAGTCAGATAATGAGTTAATACTGGAAATGCGATAAAACTTAATAATCTTGGTATAATATCACCAAGAGCATATATGGTAGTATTTCTAATTAATTTTTTACTTTCAGCCATAATGTTATTTAATCAACTCTTTTAATATGGCAGGATCAAAATCTTGAATGTAATCGTGAAGTAAACTATAGTCGGTTTTTACGTTATTTCTAAGCATATTTTCCAGGTCATCTTCTTCACGAGCGATCATAAGTTTTTTTTCTGTGCCATCAAAAGGAGGAACTAATTCAAAACCCGACATATTACAATTATTATTGTCAACTGGGTCAAAAACTAAATAATTGACTCCTTGAATTAAAGAATCTAAAACAACAGTCGACGATGCTCCGATAACTAATGATGATCTTGAAAGCGATGTGTTTAAATCTTCTTCATCAATAATATAAAACTCTTGATCCAAAAATGCATGAACCCACTTTTTGTTAAGAGAAGGGTGTACTCTGTATCTAACTCTTTTTACTCCCATTTTCTTTAAAACCGATTGCACTTTGTATAAATATAATACAACCATACTTTTATCACTGATTACAGTTTTATCATATTCATGCTGATGCCATAATGCAGAAGAAAGAGGAACAACTAAAATATCGGAAAGACTAGACTTAAGTTCTTTTTGTTTTTCTAAAGTTGTAAATTTTGGGTTACCTACAACTTTAATTTTAGATGATTCAAATCCAGCAGCTATGTAATTGTTCTTAATTTTTTCACTCCACACCATCAAATAATCAGATCTATTATCAACATCTTTTGTATAAATCCCTGGTAGACCATGTGTAAAAACAAACGAAGGTTTTTCTAACTTTTTAAAAACATCAATAAAGTATTTACTGTAAAAATATTGATCCGTATATAATAATAATGCTCTAAAATCTTTGGTACTATATTGATCAAGAAAATGATTCTGAAAATTCTCTAATTCAAGATGCAAACCAAGATCAAGGTAATTAAAAAAATCATCTTTCTTTATAAGTTTTTGAATTTTACTATGCCAATTGTAAGTTGTTAGATCGCCATAAATATTCTTTTTACCTATAGGATGCCAAATTGGAGAAAATGAAGTGAACTCTAAGTTAGACAAGACGTTTCTATCTGAAAAACTAACTGTTGATAATATATTTATTTTTTTTATTTGATTTTTTTCTGAATTTTTTAAAATAGCAGTAGAATATTGTAGAAATCTTATAAGTTTTTCTTTAAAATATATTTTTCTGTTTCTATGATAATTCTCTGCAATGTGTCTTTCAGAATTATAAATATGCCAATCTAATTCTGATTTAAAGAAATCAATATATTTTGAGGATAATTCATTACCGGAATTATCTCTTAAATACTTTATAAGATATTTGTCCATTTTAAATTTTATAGAAACAGAATATTAATTTTAACAAGATGTTTAATTTTCATGGGAAACTATTGGTTTTATAACCAAATTAGGACTTGAGCCAAACACCATACAATTATCAGGAATATTAGTATCTTTAATATAAGTATTAGCTGAAATTATTACATTGTTACCAATTTTCGAATTACCCAATACCTTTGTATTTGATAACATTTTTACATTTTTACCAAATGTTGGAAATATTCCTTTATTATTTCCAACTGTACAGCCCTGAGTAAATAAAAAATTGTCACCAAAAGTTCCTCTACCAATTACTGATCCAAGAGGGTGATCTAAATGGAAAATATCTGGAAGATTTACTTCATAGAAAAGATCACATGAATTTAACATTCTATTTAAATAATATACTTTATCGCATACTAATCTATTTTCATTATTCTTTTGAAAAATCGAGTTACTTAAAAAGTATAGAAAGATACACCATTGGCCAGAATGAAATGGGTTAAAGTAAGCTTGATTATTTTTACTGTAGTACTTATTAGAAGTATTGATAAAACAATGTTCTAATCTTTTCTTCACATTCTCTAATGAAAATCTAATTATATCCTCTTCATTCTCTGTTAGTTTGAAAATTTTAAGCTGATTAAAAAGCAAATTTAAAACATACTCATCACTAAAATCACATAATAGCATTCTTTTCAATTTTAATTTTATTTATATTCATCAAGATTTATCTTAGCTATATAAATAGATGATCCATTTTTTGTTTCATGCGAAGAATATAAACTCATCCAAAGAACATTATCTTTTATTACCATTCCTGGATATCCACAATCACAACAACCAAAACGATAGATAATTTTGTATTCGTTGGTTTCCAAATTATAAATCCCTATTAATACTTTTTGAAATGCTCCAGTAAAAAGTACATACTTATTATTCAAAAACACAAAGTTAGGACCCGTAAAATTTGTAAAAGGCAATTCTGCAAATGTTGTAAATTCATTTTTTTCAACATTGTATTTTTGAAATAATGCTGATGCATAGTTTCTTCTCACTAACGCATACAAATCTCCATTCGTATTTGTATTTATCGTTGCTTCTGTTGGTAATGCAACATTACTATAAACAAAATCATCGCTTTTAAACGAAAGACCATCATCACTTTTATAGAGTCTATAAATATCCGACGCATTGTATCCAAAAGAGTATGCTTTACCATTTAACCATGTTATTTTCCATGGCCAAGCTTCATTCCCTTTTATTTTTGAAGTTGTTTTCACTTTATTATCAAGTGTAACATTTTCGATTTTATTCCATTTGTCAGAATAATTCACTCGATAATCACTGAATTTAGAAATAGCTTTGCCTTCATAACTAGAGCCATGAAAGTAGAGCATCAATTTATCTTTGTTTAATGAAAATTTTGGATCACGTAAATCAATTCCATCAATAGCAATTTCTTTGATTAGTTCCCATTTTTTTCCATCTGTGCTATTTAATAATTTGATAACACCATCACGTCCAAAAATATGCTTATCGGATTCTCTATATACTAGGAAAAACTGTTTATTAAAATAGACTAAATCTGTAAAAGCGTTACTTAAGCCATCAGAGTAAGTAATTCTTTGTGTTATTTTATCACTTTTATCATTTTTATCATTTTCATCCTGTGCAGTACATGATGAACAAAAAACTATTACAAGCAGTAATAGATTAAGTAACTTTATCTTCATAAAACTATTATTTAATAATATATTCCCATTTTAGTGCGTCACCTTTTTCTAAGTTTGAATTAATCTTTTTACCTAAAATATCTTTAAAAAACTTTGGATGCATTCCAAAACCAGGTCTAATTGATCTAACATTTTTATCAGTAATTAGCTCTCCTTGCTTAATGTCTTCAACAACATACAAAGATCTAGAAAAATCTTTGCCTTTGGCTTGTTTCTCTGTTAAGGAATAATCAACAATTCCTACAGCGCTTTCAGCTTCTCGGACTGCTATAACCATTTTCGTAAACTCTTCTTCATTCATCGAAAAAGACGCGTCTGGGCCGCCGATTGAACGATCTAAAATAAAATGTTTTTCTATAATTTTTGCCCCAAAAACTGTTGCAACAATTGGTACGGTTGCTCCCATTGTATGATCAGAAAGTCCACTAATTACATTATATCGCTCAGCCAAGTCTCTAACCATACACATATTTGCTTCTTCTATTGGAGCTGGATAACTAGAAGTGCATTTAAGTAAAGCAATATCATTATTTCCCATCCTTCTACAGGCATCAAGTGCTAACACAATATCTTCTTGTTCTGCAATTCCAGTAGAAATTATAATTGGTTTTCCCTTTGATGCAGTATACTCAATTAATGGAATATCTGTTATTTCAAAGGAAGCTATTTTATAAGCAGGAACATTCAAATTTTCTAAAAAATCAACTGCTGTTTTATCAAAAGGTGAAGAAAAACATACTAATCCTTCTTCTTCTGCAACTCTAAATAATTCTTTATGCCATTCCCATGGTGTATATGCTTCCTGATATAATTTATGTAAATTTTGTCTATCCCAAATTGTACCTTTGATTATAAAATCATCTTTATCGCAATCTATTGTCATTGTGTCAGCTGTATAAGTTTGTAATTTTATACAGTTTGCACCTGCACGTTTGGCGGCACGAATAGTTTCTAATGCAGTTTCTAAACTTCCATTATGATTTGCAGATAATTCTGCAATTATAAACACGGGTGACGTGCTATTTATTTCTATATTTCCTAATTTCATATTCAATTAGTTGATTGATCTTATTAAACAAAAAGCTTCTGCAAAGTTCGAGCCTACAACAACTCCCCATCTTTGAGCTTGGATTTTCAGTGCCTCTGGTGAACGGGGATGCGGATATTCTCTACGTTCAAATTCATAACTTTCCATCCCTTTGATTTTTGCTTCAACATCTTTCTCTGATACACTGAAAAATAAATTGGGCAAAAAATGCTTTGGATCTGTAGGGGATCTCCATTCAGTTCCTGAAGGAGTTTCAAAAGTTATAATTGTTTTAACTTTCTCATCTCTCATTGGCCGGCAGCAAGTAATTATAGATTCAAATGTTCGTTGGTGGTCAATATTAACATCTCCTCCATGATGTGTAAAAATCACATCTGGATTAAATTGTGTTTTCTCTTTTTCAACTGTCTTTACAATATCAAGTAGTGCTACTGAATCAAATCGATTATCCGGAAAATCATAGATACTTGTACTATGATATCCGATTGCAAATTGCGCCTTTTTGATATTTTCTCTGTGAATAGACAATTCACTTTCCCAAGCTTTAACATCTCTATTGTCTGCTCTGGAAGTTATACCTTCTCCTAAAATCACAACATGCGTTTGCACATTGTATTCGTTAATTAATTTATGAAATGTTGCTCCCAGACCTAATAATTCATCATCTGGATGAGCTACAACAACCATTATTCTTTTATTTCTTAAAGATTCGAACATTCGCATTAATTATTTTTCCAGTTTCATCAAAACTAGCGTTATCAAATTCAAATTTCATTGTATCTGTTTCAATAAATGCCTTAGGATATCCATCACAATCTAGCATTCTAATGTAATCATATATTTTATCTAAATCAATTATATTAGTAAAATTACCTTCTTCCCTTTTTCTTCTTTTAAATTCTACCACTTCACCAACTTGTGGTATAGCAATAGACTTATTTTTAATAATATCGAAAATCATCTTACCAATTATTTCAGAAGCACGAAGGAAAATTTCTGTGGCTGTCCCACTAAGATCTAATGGTTCTTTAAGATAGATGTTTCCTGTATCCAAACCTTGTTCTACCCTTAAAGCCGAAATTTTTGTTGATTTGTGGCCCCTGACAATTAAATTTTGTAACGGACTACCACCTCTTCCATATGGCAAGTCTGTCATATGAAAAACAATACATTCGTACTGTTCATATATTCCCTTTGGAATAATATGGGACCAGTGAGGAATGAAAATTTTATTAGGTTTAAATTTTTCTAATGTCTCTAGATTAAAATCCTCTTTTGAATCAATTAATAGCCAACTGTCATTCTCAAAAGATTCTTGTAATTTTTTAAAAAGGTCTTTATGCCAGCTTTTTTCTGACAAAAAAATATATCTAAGCATATTTTAAGCTAATTTTTGATATTCAAAAAATAATAAATCTGGATCATTTGTAGGCAATTGTTTAAATCCTAGTTTAACAAAAACTGAATATGAAGCTTTATTATCTTTTTTCACTATCGCTTTAAACTTTACATTGTCAATGTTTTCAAGTAAAAAACCCACAATTTTTGTTCCCAATCCTTGACCTCTATAATTACAATCAATAGAATAATCAATCTGCCAACAGTCATCAATTTTATCAATTCTTATTTGTCCTAGTGATTTATTTCCTTGAGTTAAAATAAAAATTTTTGTTTCAAGACTTTCAATTTTGTTTTTGAGCCATTTTAAATGATTTTCCCATATAATTAACTCTTGATTAAGAGCATTTTTTCTAACAAATATATCATTAGCCCAATTAAATAGCAATTCTGCATCATTGTACATCGCCTCTCTTAAAAAAAAATTATCATCTAAAGTGGGAACATGTACATTTTTAAATTTTGAATGAATAACTACATCAATAAACTTACCATTAAAAAAACAATGATTTTTTAAAACAGCTTCTTTATGATAACCTTCCTTTTCTATCACTTCATATAGATGAGGTCTCAAATCAAACGCATAGGTATATATTTTATGAAAGTTTAATTCATTAAAGGCAACATCTTCTATCATTTTTAAATAGATTGACCAATATTTTTTGAAATTGTCTTTTTGTGACTGGGTATCAATCACAAAAGATATTTCAGCATTCAAATCTATCCAATTAATGTGAACCAATCCTCCGTATCCTATGCATACTTCATTTTTCAAAAAAGAAAACAAAATCTGATTTGGCTTTTCAAGTTCAAAAAGTCTAGCTACAACTTCAGAAAAATATTTATCTTGATCTTCTATTGTAAGCGGTTTATCTTGACGTAAATGATAAATTTGTTCATTTCGCCATTTCATTATTTCAAAACGATCTTCATAACGAATCGGAACAATTGAAAAATCTCCTTGAGAGTATACTTGCTTATTTAGTACTTTGTAACAATTCATATTTTAATTCAGCCAATTTCCAATCTACTTCATTGTCAACATCCTGACCTTCCATTTCAGAAATAATTATGCTTCCACTATTTTCAGTTAAGATCTTTTTTTGTTCTAAGCATTTATTTGTTTGCATCCAATAAAACTGTCCTGCATCATGATAACTCTTTTCCAAATCTTGAGATCTCGCTAAACTAAATTCAGGATAGAAAAATTTAATTTTATCTTCTTCAAATTTTAAGCTTCTTTGTATTGGGAATCCAAATGGTATAACGGGAAAAACGCTGTCATAATTATTTGTTTCCAGCATTTTATGACTTTCACTTAGCTTATTAGAAGTAACAAATGGTGCGCAGGCATAAATACAACAAACTACATCGTAATGTTTATTTGTGTCTTTGTATTTTATTAAAACCTCCTCAATAACGTCAAAAGTTGTTGCATAGTCATTTGAATTTTTTTCTGTACGCATAAATGGAACTTTTGCCCCATATTTTAATGCAATTTCAGCAATTTCATCATCATCTGTAGAAACCATTACTTCATCAAATAATCCAGAATTAAGTGCTGCTTCTATAGAATAAGCTATAATAGGTTTTCCTAGAAAAGGTCTAATGTTTTTTCTAGGAATTCGCTTACTTCCTCCTCGTGCAGGAATTATACAAAGATTAGACATTTAAAAATTCAAGTGTTTTTGTGATAACAAATTCTTGTTCTTCAGCTGTTAATGTAGGATACATTGGAAGGCTGATACACTTTGAATAATAATCTTCTGCTTTACTTAAATCAGTATCGCTATTATATCCAATTTCTTTATAATAAGGCAACTGATGAACGGGAATATAATGAATTTGAGCATAAATTTTATTCTGATGCAAATAATCATAAAGTCCCTTTCTATCTTCCACTTCAATTACAAAAAGATGATGTGCATTTAAAAAATTATCTGGTAAACTTTGAAACCTAATTTTTCCTTGAAAAGCACTTTTATACTTTTGAGCAATTTCATTTCTCTTTTCTACACCTTTCTCATTTCTTCCCAATTGAGAAATTCCTAAAGCTGCTTGAAAATCGGTTATTCTATAATTATATCCTAATGTCTGCATTTCATAAAACCAACCACCTTGGTTTTCTGACATATTTTCTTTTGTTATTCCATGAGAACGTAAAAGCAATAATTTTTTATAAACTTCTTCAGAGTTTGTAGTTACCATTCCACCTTCTCCACACGCAATATGTTTTACCGGGTGAAATGAAAAAACAGCTGCATCCGCATATACACCATTTCCACAAAATTGCTTCTGATTTTTAGAATCCATAAAATATCCGCCAGGTGCATGACATGCATCCTCCAAGATCCACAGACTATGCTCATCCGCTAATTTCCTAAACGCTTCTAAATCTACTGGTAATCCAGCAAAATCAACAGGAATAATTCCTTTAAAGAAACCTTTTGGCTTGCTTTCTATTAATTCTTTTGTTTTTTCAAGCGACAACAAATATGTATCTCTATCAATGTCTGCGAACCAGACTTCGGCACCAACAAATCGTGCACAATTAGCTGAAGCCGCAAAAGTTATTGGAGTAGTAATTACTCTATCTCCCTGTTCCAATCCTAAAGCCATGACCCCAATATGAAGACCTGCAGTTGCATTATTGACCGCTACAGCATATTTAGCATCTACAGATTTTGCGAATTTCTCCTCAAACTCTTTTATCTTAGGTCCTTGAGTTAAAAAGTCTGATTTTAAAGTTTCAATTACAACTTTAATATCTTCCTCAGTAATATCTTGTCTTCCGTAAGGAATAATTTTATTTTCCATTATACTTCAAAATTAGCATCAACGTGTTCTTTTATTAAGGCTCTCAAAGTATCAACAGTTTCCCAATCTTCATTTGAGCCAGAATTATAATTAAACCCTTCTTCTACTTTTTTAGCTTTAAAATGATTTAAATATTCTTCTAATTTAAAATTAGGAATTGAAGGTAAGATCGTATAATATTTCCCTAGGTCATAAGTATAAAAAGAGTCTGAAGCTGTAATCATTTCTTCATGAATTTTTTCACCAGGACGAATTCCTACTACATCAAGTGTGCAATCTGGAGCTACAGCCTCAGCGACGTCTGTAATTTTATATGAAGGAATTTTTGGAATAAAAATTTCACCTCCCCAAGCATGTTCCATTGCATGCATCACCATATCAACGCCTCCTTGAAGAGAAATATTAAAACGAGTCATTGCAATATCGGTAATTGGTAATTTACCTTCTTTCTTTTTGTTTATAAAGAATGGAATTACTGATCCGTTAGATCCCATTACATTTCCATATCTAACAACTGAAAATTTTATAGGATTAACTCCTTTAATATTGTTCGCTGCTACAAATAATTTATCTGATGTTAATTTTGTTGCTCCATATAGATTAATGGGTGCGCACGCCTTATCTGTTGATAATGCTACTACATTTTGTACATTAGTCTGCATAGCTGCATGAATAACATTTTGAGCTCCTCCAATATTAGTTTTAATACATTCGTCAGGATTGTATTCTGCTAAATGTACATGTTTCATTGCTGCAGCGTGAATAACATAATCTACATTCTGAAAAGCTCTGATCAATCGCTGTTCATCCCTAACATCTCCAAGAAAAAATCTAATTTGAGGATATTTACTCAAAGGATATTCCTGCGCCATTTGAAATTGTTTTTGCTCGTCACGAGAAAAAATAATTACCTTCTTAACAGATGGATATGTTTCAAAAATATGTTTTGTTAATGCTTTACCTAGAGAACCTGTTCCTCCAGTTATTAATATTGATTTGTTATTTAACATGGTGTTATTGTTGATATTGATAAAAATTAAACTAAAAGCTTTGTTAATCGTCTAATTGTAAAATATAATAAGGCAAAAAATCCTCCTAAAAAACCTCCAATTAAAATCCCTTTCAACTTTCCGAAACGTTCTTTAGCTAATGGTAAAATAGGTCTGTCTATTACTTGAATTAATGGTGTTTCTTTTCTTAAAGTCACTTTGGCCAATTCTACTTGCTTAACCAGTTCTGCTAATATTGCAGTATTTGCCTGCACATCTACTTGTCTTCTTGCTGATGGTGCACGACGAACGTTTAAAGCTGGATTTAAATTAAAAGTATTGTCGTTAGCTATTGCTACTCCAGTTATGGCGCCATTGAGTTCACCACGAATAGAATCAACTTGACGCTCTAAAATAACCATATTAATTCTAGCCTTTTTACTTTTAGTTTCAACATAAAAATCTCCAACTTTTTTAGCCAATCCCTCACAAAAATATTTAGAAAACATTTCATCAGGCGATGAAACATCAATATTTATAATAGCAATTTTTTTGTCTTTCTGACCAACCGTTAAACTTGTAGTAGAGAGTTTTTTAAACATTACTCCTAAAATACTATCCTGAACTCTAGTAAACTTTTTACGATCAGCATTTGGCAGAAACTGAACTTTACTAAATTTAGGGTCTTTATTCCAGATTGCTCTCCAATTGTTATTTTGAATATACATCTCTGCTAAAGAAATTTGTTTTCCATTTACAAAAACAGGAGAAAGTAACGTTTTTTCAACCATTGACCTTGATTTAAATAACTCCGTCAAATTAGACCCCGAAAAGATACCTCCTGCATTTCCTCCTAAATCTAATCCCATAGAACTTGCAAATCCAAGTGCTCCTCCAAATCCACCAGTAGGTTTTTCATCCTCCAAGGCAAAAGAAAGCGTAGCTGTATAAATTGGCTTATTAAATGTCGAGTAAGTAATCCCCAATAAAGATCCTAAAATTGCAATCAAAAAAATATTTTTCCACTTTGAAAAAAAATAAAAAAACCATTCTTTACTTTGTAATATTAATTCTCTTAACGAGAGTTCATCATTCACATTTGTATTGTCCATGAGTTTTATTTAAAAGCTGTTACTATTAATAATGCTAAACTTGTTAACACACTTCCTATACCAACCCATTCTCCTGTGCTCATTTTTCTTGTTTCTGGTTTTTCGGGAACTACTATTTGAGAGCCTGGTTGTACTGTCGGATATGATTTAAAAAATAAAAATGACTTAGTTACATCTGCCCGACCATTAGGGTAAATAATATAAGCTTTTTTCTTCCAACCTTTGCTGTCAACACCTCCAACTGAATTAAGATAATATTTAAATCCTTTTCCAGTTCTATATGGGATTTCAGATGTTAGTAATACATTACCAGCAACTTTCACACCTTCATTGTATACTGCCACTTCAATTTCATCACCAGGAAACAAAGTAACGTTTGAATAATGATTTTTATCTTTTACAATTTTTTCCCAGTTTACAGGTATAGTAGCATATTTCAATTCATCTCTAAGTCTTTTAGATAGTACTCCCTTCAGCGTATCTTTGCTTTTTAATCCTGATTCTTCTTCTGAGGATACTTTGTTCCCAATATTAAAATTTATATTTTCTAATTGTTCAATCTGTTCTTCTTTTATTGGTCTTTTAATTTTCATACCATCTAAATTAGCAATAGATGTTAGCCCTCCCGCCCTCATTACAAGATTGTAAACAGTCTCCTTTTTATTCGCCAGAACATATTTGCCAGGATAAGCAACTGCACCGTTAACTTTGACCATTTCTGGTTTTTCATAAACTGCCACTTTTCTTATATTGATAACATCAAAAGGTTTTAAAACAAAGTTTTTAATTTGTTCATTACTATCAGCAGTAATTTCAAGTTGAACCAATTCAATGCGTTTTGGATCAGAATCATCTATCACATCAGACTTTAGCATTCTAGCAATTTCAACTCTTTTAGATGCTGAGCCCGTTAGACCACCAACCTGAACAACCAAATCATTTAAAGTTAAATTGTCGAAATATTCATATACCCCAGGATTTTTAACTTCACCATCAATTGTTACTTTGTATTCTTCTCTGAAATCCAGAATAGAATATACCGTTACAATATCTTCTCTTTTTAATTTCAGATCAGCATTCAAATCTCCGGATAATGCGGCGCTCAAATCTACATTTACAATCTCAGTGGTTAAATCTGTTTTTAATCTAATAATCCTAGCTCTTTTTGTGTACGCATCCTCCTTCAGACCTTCTGCTCTGGTAATAAGATCCGAAATTCTCATTCCTTCACTATACGAATAATAATCTGGCCTAAAAACAGCACCTTCAATTTTAATTCGATTTTCAAATCTGTTTAATATTTTAGTCACTCTAAACACATCACCAGATTGTGATAAATATGTATTATACTCACTTTCATTTATATCATGTACTTTAAACTCTTTCCCTGTTTTTTGTGTCACATTAACTGATGCAGTATAGGCAAATTCATTAAAACCAGAGGCGAAATTTAATAAATCAGAAAATTTTTCTCCTTTTTTCATTTCGAAAATCCCGGGACGTTTTACTTCCCCTTCAACTGTAACTCTTTGGCTATATGCCGGAATTCGAATAACATCGTTATCCTTCAAACTCACATTATCAGATTGATCTCCTTTCACCAAAAATTTATAGATGTCAACATTTTTATAAACTTTATTATTTCTAATTAATTCTATATTTCTGTAACTTCCGTTTTTTCCTGGACCTCCAGCCAAATGCAAAGCGTTATATACTGTCGCTAAAGAAGAAATTGAGTAATTACCTGGTTGCTTACCTCCAACAATCGTTACCTTAATCGTTCGGATTCTACCTAAGCTCACACTCACTTGGGATTGTCCTGAACTTACTGTACTGTAAACTCTTGCAATGGCAGCTTTAATTTTTTGGGTCGCTGCTTCAATTGACATTCCAGAAACTGAAATTTGTCCTACGTAATCTATAGTTATCTTTCCTTCTACGCTTACCGGTATACTGGCATTATATTCCTGAATGCCATATACACTTACCTGCAATTCATCGCCGGGCCCCAGAATGTAATTCATGGGAGTGGCTAATTTTAAATCCGGTTCAAAATTTAAAGTAGGATTATCAAACAACTCAGAACCAAAAATTAAAGAATTTGTTGAATCTTTTACTTTATCGTTTTTAACTACTTCCTGTTTTCTTCCAAATCCAGAATTTTCCTTATCAACTATGTTTGGTTTATTATCTTTTGAATTTTTCTTATTAAATTCAGAAAGCTTAATTCTTAGTTTATTAAACTCTGTTTGTGTCATTCCCTTTGACAAGGCCATCGACTCTACATTATCAATTGTTGTATTGTTGCTTCTTAACTGTGCACTAATTTTACCCAAATCATCATCAGATAAATAATCAACCTTGATCGTACTCAAATCTTTCGACTTAAGTATGTCTTGGGCATTTGCATTAAATGACAGTGATAAAATAAAAAGCAGCGTAAGAACGAATGTTATCTTTTTCATATAGAATTATAATTTAACCTAAAGTTTGGTTGAAATAAAATTGCTTATTGTTTATGAATATTGTTTTTGGTAATAATCTTTATAAGAACCTGATGTTACATTTTGCAGCCATTCTTCATTATTAAGATACCAATTAATTGTTTTTTCCAAGCCTTCTTCAAATGTAACAGAAGGTTTCCATCCCAATTCTCTATTAATTTTTGATGCATCTATCGCATAGCGTAAATCATGACCAGGTCTGTCTTTTACATAAGTAATCAATTCCTGAGAAGTCCCTTCAGATCTGCCTAATTTTTGATCCATAATTTGGCACAATAATTTTACCAATTCGATATTCTTCCACTCATTAAAACCTCCAATATTGTAAGTTTCATGATTTTTTCCTTCATGAAAAACCAAATCTATAGCAATGGCATGATCTTCTACAAAAAGCCAGTCACGTGTATAATTACCATCTCCGTAAACAGGTAATGGTTCATTATTTATAATATTATTTATAAAAAGTGGAATCAATTTTTCAGGGAAATGGTAGGATCCATAATTATTAGAGCAATTTGTTAAAACATAAGGCAATCCATAAGTTTCTCCATAAGCTCTTACAAAATGATCAGAGCTTGCTTTTGAAGCTGAATAAGGTGAATTAGGATAGTAAGAAGTAGTTTCTGTAAAAAGACCTTCAACTCCAAGTGAACCATACACTTCATCAGTACTAATATGGTAGAAACGTTTTCCGTCAAAATTATCTTTCCATTGATTTTTAGCTGCATTCAATAAATTCATCGTACCAATAACATTAGTCCTAACAAATGCTAAAGGATCTTCAATAGAACGATCTACATGGGATTCTGCTGCCAAATGCAAAACACCATCAAAATTATGAATTGAAAAAAGTTCATTTATAAAGCTCTCGTCTACTATATCTCCTTTTACAAAAGTATAGTTAGACTGATTTTCAATATCCTTAATGTTTTCCAGATTACCTGCATAAGTTAATGCATCTAAATTAAAAATTTGGTATTCTGGGTATTTGTTTACGAAACGTCTTACTACATGTGAACCAATAAAACCGGCACCACCGGTTATAAGAATCTTTTTCATTTTGAATATTAATTTAATAAATCGGAATTTATTTTTTCTAATTCACTATAGATATCCTTAACATCTTGCGAATTTTCTTTTTGCAAAATTAAATTTGCTGTATCGGTATATACAAAAATAGTATTTTTTAATCCTAAAAAAGTGGTATGCTTACCAGAACCAATTACCATATTTCCATTTTTGTCTGTCGGATGTCCTTTTGTCACTAAATAATCGTAAACCGACTCAAATGATCCTAAATCTGACCATGAAAAAGCAGCAGGTACCACTTTAATTTTTTTACTACGCTCCATTACCGCATAATCAATACTTATTGATGGAATTTCTAATGATAAATCCAAGTCTAAAAACCCATTTTCACTTGCCTCCCAGACAGTTTTAGATTTCTCATATACATCAGGTTGAAATTGTTTTAGTTCATCCAGAAGAACACTTGCTTTGAAACAAAACATTCCACTATTCCACAAAAAATTTCCTTTTGCAATAAACTCTTTAGCTGTAGTTTGGTTAGGTTTCTCTCTAAATGAAATTACCCTATCTCCTTTTGATTCAATATAACCGTATCCAGTTTCCGGTTTGGTTGGAATAATACCAAAAGTTACAATAAATCCTTCTTCTGCCATTAAAACTGCTTCCTTTATAGCTTTATTATAATCCTCTATTTTATCAATAATATGATCTGAAGGTGTTACAATTAATATGTCATCCGGATCTGATGCAAACGCAGCAAAAGCTATTGCAGCAGCAGTATTGCGAGGCGTAGCTTCAACAATGTTCATATAAGAAGTTTTGGTTTTATCCATAACCTTACCACTTAAATGATGATTATCAACATTTCCCACCACCATTACTTTATTTATTAAGTGACTGTTACGATCAACAGTCATTTCAAATAAAGATTTATTTTCAAATATTTCAAGATATTGTTTAGGCTGGCTTTTTCTTGAAAGAGGCCATAATCTGCTTCCTACTCCTCCAGTCAAAATAACATGTATAATTGATTTTTGTGTTTCCATTTTTTTTAAAAATAAAAAAAAGAATTTTTAAATACTATAACCTGTTATCAGCTATACTACCCAAAACTCCTTTGACATCGTATAATAAACTATTTTCTTTTTGCAACTCTGAGAAATTTAAATCTAAAAATTCTTTGTGAGAAACTCCGAGCACAATTGCGTCAAATGTATCATTTGGCAAAGTGTTAATTGTTACTAAATTATATTCTTTTTTTACATCATTCACATTAGCCAATGGATCAAATATGGTTACTAAAATTCCGTATTCTTTTAATGCTTTTACAACATCTACAATTTTGGTATTGCGAACATCCGGACAATTTTCTTTAAAAGTAATTCCAAGCATTAAAAGATTTGCACCATTAACCGAAATTCCTTTTTTGATCATCAACTTTACTATTTGAGAGGCAACGTATTCTCCCATGCTGTCATTCAAACGGCGACCAGCTAAAATTATTTCGGGATGATAACCAAATTCCTGGGCTCTTTGTGCTAAATAATAGGGATCCACACCAATACAGTGTCCTCCTACTAATCCAGGTTTAAAAGGCAAAAAATTCCATTTTGTTGATGCGGCAGCTAATACTTCCTGCGTATCAATATTCATTAAGTTGAATATTTTAGCCAGTTCATTTACAAAAGCGATATTAATGTCTCTTTGTGAGTTTTCTATCACTTTAGCCGCTTCTGCCACTTTTATAGAAGGCGCTAAATGTGTTCCGGCAGTAATTACTGACTTATATAAATTATCAACTTTTAAACCAATTTCAGGTGTTGAACCTGAAGTTACTTTTAAGATCTTTTCTACTGTATGCTCTTTATCTCCCGGATTTATTCTTTCTGGTGAATATCCGGCATAAAAATCCTCATTAAATTTTAATCCTGAAACTTTTTCTAAAACCGGAACACATTGCTCTTCTGTCGCTCCAGGATAAACTGTCGATTCGTAAATTACGATATCTCCTTTTTTTAATATTTTACCAACAGACTCACTCGATTTATATAATGGAGTCAAGTCTGGACGATTATTTTTATCTACTGGCGTAGGAACCGTAACTATAAAATAATTACAATCTGCAATATCGTTTAAAGAAGTCGTGCAATACAATCCCGCGTCAGAAGTGGAATTATCTACTAAAACATTCTTCAATGTAGCATCATCAACTTCTAATGTTGTATCTGTACCTGATTTTAAAGAAGCTATTCTTGATTCATTAATATCAAAACCTATAACTGAATATTTAGTAGCAAATAATCGAGCCAAAGGCAGGCCAACATAACCCAAACCAATAATGGCTATTTTTACGTTTTCGTTCAATTTGTAATCTTTTTTATCTATTTCAGTCATAACAATTCACGGCTTCGCCTCTCTGAGTCACAAAAATTGGACACAGATACTCTAAAATCATTTTCGGCAAATATAACATATTAAGTCAATCTATTCAATACGGTTTCCCGTAATACAGAAAAAACAACCAAATAAATAGCACCAATAACCACCAACGCTCTATCAATCAGTATGTAAAAATTCACCTTATAAAAAAAACAGAAAATAAACTTTCTATTTAGAGAAATTTTACCTTCTGTTAGTATCAATAGTTACACAATATAACTACATTATTTATATTTTATTTTAAGAACACATCCTAAAGATTCCAAAACTAATGTATAATAGGTGTTTGAAATTTCCTGAACTATCGCATCCTGATTACTAAAAACTCCTGATTCTAACTTTATACGATCCCCTACCTGAATCGAAGTTACTGAAATATCACTGATATTTGGAGCTGCCAAGCTTGTTTTTATTATTTTAATTTCTTCATCACGAACAATTGCAGGTTTTCCTAACCAAAACAGAAATCGAACTACGCCAGAAACTTGAAAAACAGAACTACGATCAGTATCTTCTAACTGAACAAAAACATAGGAGTTAAAAAGCGGCACCTCAATCTTCTTCTTTCTATCTGTCCATTGTTTGATTTGAATTATTAATGGACAATAACATTCAATTCCAATTTCATTAAGTTTTTCGGCAACTTTTTTCTCCCACTTGGGCTTTGTATACACTACATACCAATTTTTCATTTTTGTATCTTATTGAAATAAAATTTTAAAACAATCTCTCACTATTCATTTCATATCAAATTTCACCTCAATATCTTTTTCAATTAAGAACCTATTCCTTTATAAATAAACCCTATTAATTCTAATTCTTTTGCATTCAAAATATTTCTTCCGTCAAAAAGAAATGCCGGTTTGTGCATTGAATCGTAAATTTTTTGCCAATCATAGCTTGTAAATTCATCCCATTCTGTTAGAATCGCAATGGCGTGAGCGCCTTTACATGCCTCATAGGCATTATCAAATATTGATAAGGCTTTGCTATTTGCTTCGTCACTTCTGGTTTCTAAATAATCTAAATCACTTAGCATTTTATTTCTCAAAACTTTAGGATCATAAACAGAGATTTTTGCCCGCTCATTGATAAGATCATCAGCAACATAAATTGCAGCAGATTCTCTGGTATCATTGGTATCTTTTTTGAAAGCCCATCCCAAAAATGTAATTTTCTTATCAGCAACTGTATTATATAAAGTTTGCACAATTTTGTTCGAAAATCTTCTTTTTTGATGATCATTCATTATAATTACCTGTTCCCAATAATCAGCCACCTCATTTAATCCGTAAGATTTTGCGATGTAGACCAAATTCAGAATGTCTTTTTGGAAACAAGAACCACCAAAACCAACAGATGCTTTTAGAAATTTAGGCCCAATTCTGCTATCCATTCCAATTGCTTTTGCAACTTCGCTCACATCAGCTCCCGTTTTTTCGCATAGTTCAGACATTGCATTTATAGATGAAATACGCTGTGCCAAAAATGCATTTGCAGTTAGCTTAGAAAGTTCTGAAGACCAAACATTTGTTGTCAAAATTTTATCTTTGCTTACCCAATTTGCATAAACATCAACTAAAGCATTAATTGCTTCTTCACCTTCCGGCGTTGTATCTCCACCAATTAATATTCGATCAGGATTTAGCAAATCTGTCACAGCAGTTCCTTCAGCTAAAAATTCAGGATTTGATAAGATTTGGAACTGAACTCCATTTCCGGTATTGTCCAGAATACTTTTTATCGCTTCGGCTGTACGTACTGGTAAAGTTGATTTTTCTACGACAATTTTATTATTCTTCGCAACTTTGGCAATTTGTCTGGCACAAAGTTCTATATATTTTAAATCGGCAGCCATGCCTTTTCCTTTTCCGTAGGTTTTTGTTGGCGTATTTACAGATATAAAAATAACCTGAGCCTCATCAATTGCTTTTTCTACTTCTGTCGAAAAGAAAAGATTTCTTCCTCTTGCCTCAGCTACTATTTCTGAAAGTCCCGGTTCATAAATTGGAATATTATCTGTATTTGGATCGTTCCAGTCTTTAATTCTTTGTTCATTCAAATCAACAACAGTCACTTGAATATGCGGACATTTTTGAGCAATTACTGCCATTGTCGGACCTCCAACATAACCTGCACCAATGCAACAAATTTTTGTAATTTTCATTTAATTTACTATTATCTTGATCCTTAATTTTATTTTAAATTATTCCAATACCAGCTTACAGCTTCTTTTAACCCATCTTGCAATGAATATTTAGGATCATATCCTAAAATTGTTTTCGCTTTATCTATACTTGCTAATGAATGCGGAATATCTCCTGCTCTATTTTCTCCATAAACAATTGCTACATCTGCAATTTTAGCATCAAATTCAGATAGATATTTTTTTAAGTATCCTACCAGATCGTTTAATGTATTGCGATCACCAAATGCGGTATTGTAAACTGTATTTATAGCTTCCGGATTTTGACTCATCATTGCTAATTCATTCATCTGAATTACATTGTCGATATAAGTAAAATCACGGGAATAATTTCCGTCTCCATTTATGATTGGACTTTCATGATTCATTAATTGTGTAACAAACTTCGGAATCACCGCGGCATACGCTCCATTTGGGTCTTGCTTTCTTCCAAAAACATTAAAATAACGCAAACCTATCGTCTCCAAACCATAAGTTCTGCTGAAAATTTCAGCATACAATTCGTTTACATATTTTGTAATAGCATATGGTGATAATGGTTTACCAATAACATCTTCTACTTTTGGCAATCCCTCAGAATCTCCATAAGTTGAGGAACTTGCTGCGTATACAAATCTTTTAACTTTCGCATCACGGGCAGCCACTAGCATATTTAGAAAACCGGAAACATTCACATCATTTGTCGTGATGGGGTCATTTATAGATCTCGGAACAGAACCTAAAGCGGCCTGGTGCAAAACATAATCAACTCCATCCACCGCTAAATTACAATCGGCGATATTTCGAATATCACCTTCTATCAATTTATAATTCGGATTATCTATAAAATCTTTTAAATTATGGCGGTGTCCTGTAGCAAAATTATCCAGACAAACTACTTTATATCCCAATCCTAAAAAATATTCGGACAAATTTGAACCAATGAAACCTGCTCCACCTGTAATTAAAATTGTATTTTGAGTTGATGTTTTCATTTTTACCAATTATTTTTTCCTGAATTTATTCAAAATTTCTTTCCAGAAACTTATTCTATCTCCTTCATCATGATAACCATTTGAATAAGCTCCATAGCCGTACCCATATCCATAAGCAGTGCCATATTTCGCTTTATTTTCATAACCATTTAAAATAATACTCGCATTTGCAAGCTCACCACGCTGTACTCTGGTATTTAGCAACGTTATCATGTCTTTTTTAGTATAATTTTGTCTCACTATATAAAGCGTAACATCTGCAAATTGTGCTAACTCTAATGCATCTGACACTAACCCAACCGGAGGCGTGTCCAGAATAATATAATCGTATTGCTGTTTCAGCTCCAAAATCAAGTCCCGCATTGCATCGCTCAAAATTAACTCTGACGGATTTGGCGGAATTGGTCCCGAAAGAATCACATCAAGATTAGGAATTTGTGTTGGATTGATAATCTCAGCTAAACTATTTTGTTTTATTAAATAATTTACAACCCCTATTTGATTTTTCAAATTAAACTCATCTGCCAATCTTGGTTTTCTTAAATCTAAACCAATGATTACAGTTTTCTTTTCGCTTAAAGCGAAAACTGTAGCGATATTTATCGAACAAAATGTTTTTCCTTCACCACTTATAGACGAAGTAATCATCAATGTTTTCGAACCGCTTACCTGTTGTTTTTTATATAAAAACTGCAACGAAGAACGAATCGTTCTAAAGGCTTCTGAAAGTGCCGACTTTGGTTTATCGAAAACCGCTAAATTCAGAGAATCTTTATTTACTCCAATTACTCCAATTAATGGAATTTGAGTTAATTTACTAATATCTTCAGTATTCTGGATTGAATTATTAATAAAGAAAATTCCAAAAATAAACAGTAAAGGTATTAACGTCCCCAAGAATAAAGCCAGAATATAATTTACAGAAGTTTTTGGACCAATTAATCCTCCCCCAATATCTTTTGCAGGATCTATAAAATGAATATCTGATAAATTCGAAGCTTTAACAATCTCAGCCTCATTTCTTTTCTTTAAAAATTCATTATAAATATTATCGCTTAAATCGTATTTTCTTTGGATCTTCAATAATTCCTGCTGTTGTTCCGGAAGTCTTTTTACAGTACTTTCAGCCTGACCTATTTTAGCATTTACCATTGCCAAATCTGTCAATAAAGATCCTTTTGCAGAAGCAATATTCTCCAGTAAAACATTTTTCACAGCTTGCATCTGGTTGTCAAAATCTTTAAAGATCTTATCACTTTTTACCGCATAAGCCATTTCTGATCTTTGTGTAGAAAGCGCTATAAGTTTCGATACATTCACAACAACATTTGGATCTTCGATTCCGGCAACAGATGGTGCAGGCAATCTCGAATAATCAACGCTATTATTTAAATATGATTTTAAAGAATTGTAGTACGCTATCTTTCTTGTGACCTGATCTCTTTCAACATCAAAATCCATTATTTTATCTGAAACTTTCTCGCCTCCTCCTTCAATCTCATAAATATTTTTGTCTTTTCTAAAAGATTTAAGCTCACTTCCAGTTTCTTTCAATTGTGACTCCATTGCAACAAGAGTACTATCAATAAAACGAATGGTATTAGTGGCAAATTGATTTTTTCCGTCAAGCTGAAGTTTGATTAACATTTTTACTGTTGCATTCAAATATTCGACCATTCGTGCTTTATTTGTTCCCTGCATTGACAATGTTAATATCGATCCGCCTTTGTCGTCAGAACCAACATTCACTCCTCTGTAACCTGATACAGTACCATCAAAATCATTGAATTTTACAAAATATTCGTTCCCTGTGTACATACCTGGATTATCATTTATTTGAAGCTTCCAGTTTAAAAAAGGCAACGAAACTTGTTCGCCAACTTTATATTTCTTCACAAATTCTGTTGGCTGAACAGCAGTATTGCTGTATGTATTAGTAGAATAAGTTATTAACGAAACAGCATTATTCTCGAAAGGTATACGAATTTCATATTCATTAGCACTCAGAAATTTAATACTGATCAAGGTATTCGCCAACTGACCTTTTGATTTGTCTATATTGACATAAAACGGAACAGCACCGTAAGAGTCTACTAAATTGTATTTTCCCTGGGTAAGGTAATCGATGTAAAATTGCAATTTATCTACCACCAATTCGTTATGAGATCGTGATTGTATAATAGTCGAAATTCCGTTTACCTGATCTGAAACTCCTCCCCAATTAAAAACCAAACTGGTATTTGATGTAAAAAATGGGTTTCTTTCTTCTTTTATTGAAACCATGGTTTGCATGGCGTAAATTTTTTCTTTTCGAATATTTACCTGATATGCAATTGTAAAAGCAATTATCAAACTAGCCAAAAACCATTTCCAATAACTTAAAATCTTTAACAAGAATCCTTTAAAATCAAAATTTGAATGATTCTCAAAAATGGAAAAATCTTTTATATCTAACATTTTTTGAATTTGGTTTTAGTTTTTAAGCAGTAGAAAAACTGTTGTAGCTAATGACAAAACAGTAATAATTGTAGTGATGGATTCTATACCTGTTTTTCCTGTTCCCCAGGTTTTTTGTTTGAGCGGTTTCACATAAACATAATCATTGGGCTGCAAATAAAAGTAAGGTGATTTTATCACATTAACATCTGTTAAATCAATATCATGCATTTGGACACCCGTTGGGGTTTGACGAATTATTGTTACCTCTTTTCTATTCCCGGTTATGGTTATATCGCCGGCATTTGCAATGGCTTCCATAATATTAACATGCTCCTGAAACAATGTTTTTGTACCAGTACTTCCTACTTCGCCATTTATTGTATATCTAAAACCTGCTAATTTTACGGTAACAAAAATATTAGCTTCTTTTTTAAAATATTCTTCCAGCAATTTTTTTTCAATTGTAACCCGGACTTCTTCAAGCGTATATCCTATAACATTAATTTCTCCTAATATTGGCATTCTAATATTGCCGTGATCATCAACAGTAAATCCGTTAAAATACAATCCTGACTCAGATTTCCCAGCTCCCGAAGCACTATCTGTTGTATTAAAAATTGAAACTAATTTAGGATCAATTGCTTTTATATCGACACTTAAAATGTCATTTACTTGTAATCTATATGGTTTAGATTCTACTGCGGCAATATTATTTTGCTCTGCTGAAGTATTTTTATCCTGCAAATAGGTTAAGTCTTTTACTGGAATACAGGATGTAAACAACACACCAATTAACAGTAATATATAAAAGCCGTTTTTTGTCATTATTGAAATTTTATCGCAAATATAGCTTTTCCTTTAATCTTCAGAAAATCTAGCCTTTATTTGGGTTTATTTAATTATTTTTGAAAGTTTTTTCGAACGGAACACGATGTAAAATACTTCTTCCGAGTGTAATTTCGTCTGCATATTCTAACTCATCACCTACAGAGATACCCCTGGCAATTGTAGAAATTATAATTTCTGATTCGGCAATTTGCTTATAGATATAAAAATTGGTAGTATCCCCTTCCATAGTTGAACTAAGGGCAAAAATAATCTCGATTACTTTTCCCGCTTTTACTTTCTCGACCAAACTCGAAATGTTTAACTGACTTGGGCCGACACCTTCTATGGGAGAAATTTTTCCGCCTAAAACATGATAAATTCCTTTATACTGACCGGTATTTTCGATCGCCATAACGTCACGAATATCTTCGACTACGCAAATAGTCTGATGATTTCGTGCCAAATTCGCACAGATTTCGCAAACTTTTGTATCTGAAATATTGTGACAGCTTTCGCAAAATTTAATATCCTCACGCATATTTAATAATGCCTGAGACAAAAAGCCTGTTTGTTCTTTGGGCTGTTTTAATAAATGAAGCACCAAACGCAATGCCGTACGCTTACCAATTCCAGGCAATTGCGACATTTCGTTGACTGCTTTTTCTATTAATTTTGATGAAAATTCCATGACGACAAAAGTAATATTTTTAATGGTTTAGTAGACTGGGAGACAACTAAATTCAATATGATCAAGAATACTAATTATAAATACAAAAGTTCTTTCTAGCCCAGATGGTAACGGCATCCTTTTGTGGTGGGGTTCACCACAAAAGATATAGTGGACAGCTGGAAATAGCTCCTGAAAAAAATTAATATTGATTTGTAGCCAATAAAACCAAAGTACAAGCAACTTCTGCCTTAATATTATTCAATTCTAATAATTGATATAATTCGGGATTTTCAGTTCCCGGATTAAAAACTACACGTTTGGGCTGTGCTTCGATTATGTAATTGTAGTAATCACGCTGACGCGTAGGATTTAAATATAACGTTACCGTATCTACATTTTTTACCGGAATTGCTTTGGTATAAATTTTTACACCTGCAACTTCTCCCGTGTTTTGACCAATTGCCAATACAGTATGTCCTTTTTCGACTAACATATTTATGGCTCTAAAAGCGTAACGATCTGGTTTAGTGGTTGCACCCAGAACTAAGGTTTTTTTATTTTTCATCATTTTTAAATATTTTACAAAAGTAATCAAAAAGAATGAGCTTATTTTAGGTTATTGATTTAGAAATAATAACATTCGAAACAATATCCTAACAAGAATTTGCTTTCGGATATTAAAAAATAACTATTTTTACTTCATTAACTCAAACTTCATGGATTTATTCATTTATTTATTTGCTGCTCTTTTCTCGGTCTTAAATCCGATTGGGACGGTGCCAATTTTTGTTGGACTTACACAACATGATTCTCAGGAAGAACGTTCCCGAATCTCGCTTTGGACTGCTATAAACGTTTTTATCATTTTAATTGTTTCGTTTTTTATTGGCCAATATGTTCTAAGCTTTTTTGGAATTAGTATTGACGCTCTTCGAATTGCGGGCGGAATTGTAATTGTAAACTCTGGTTTTTCTTTGCTTTCCGGAAAAATTAATAAAAAACGAGGAATTAATAAAAAGGTTGAAACAGATGCACAACAACGTAATGATATTGCACTAACACCATTAGCAATACCAATGCTGGCAGGCCCGGGATCAATATCTTTGCTTATCGCTTTTTATCAGGAGCATCACGGAATGGAGGAAATTGTCATCTCTACCTTGGCTATTTTAGCTATTGCAGTTGCCATTTTTGCCATTTTAAAAAGCGCCCATTATTTAGCACGAATATTAGGAGCATCCGGAATTGTTGCTATTTCAAGAATTGTTGGTTTTATAGTAATTTCTATCGGAATTCAATATATCGTAAGTTCGATTATTAATATAGTCAAAGGAAATTTGATGTAACTCGTTCAATATTTCAAATAAAAATATCCAAATTCCAAAAGCTGAAAATCAGTAAGGAATTTGGATTTTTTTTTAAGTTACTAAAGCTTAATTTCTTGGCAGAAAAACTTCGGCCATCATGCATCTTGCACTTCCGCCTCCGCAAGCTTCAATCGTATCAAGGCTTGAACTTAAAATTTCAGCATGATTTTCTAATTGCGCAATTTGCTTTGGCGTTAAACTTTGATGTGCTGATGCACTCATAACAATATATTTCTTGTCATTTGTACCTCGAACTTCCAGCATATTACCGGCAAAATTATTTACCTGAGCCTCGGTAATCAAAATAATTTCTTTTTTATCCGCTTTTAGGTTTTCAAGAACCATTTTGCGTTCTTTTTTATCATCTATAGAATCTGCACAGACAACAGCAAATGTTTCTCCTAAACACATCATTACATTAGTATGATAGATTAGTTTACGTTCTCCATTGACAGTTTGAAAAGCTTCAAAAATAACCGGAGCATAATCAAAGTCTTCACAGAATTCGATAAATAATTCTTCATCGGCGCGAGGAGACAAAGCACAATATGCTTTTGCATTCGCACGGTCTAAAAGCAAACTTCCTGTTCCTTCCAAGAAAAAGCCATCTTCTTCTGCAGATGTATAATCCATTATATTAGCAATTTCGAATCCTTTATCTTCAAGAGTATCCAAAATATCTTCTCGACGTTCCTGACGGCGATTTTCTGCAAACATTGGATAAAGTGCTACATCTCCATTTTCATGAAAAGAAACCCAGTTGTTTGGAAAAATACTATCCGGAGTATCTGTTTCTAATGTATCATCAATAACCGTAACATCAACCCCAACAGCTCTCAATTTTTCTACAAAAACATCAAATTCTTGTTGCGCTTTTGCATTTACCGTACTTGGTAAAAGTCCGTCTAATACTTTTTGATAATAATTATTTACTGCAGTTTGCTCATTCATTCTAAAGGCAACTGGCCGAATCATTACAATTGCATTTGTTGTTTGTTTCATTTTTATTTTTGTTATGGGTTGTAGGTTATGAGTTTTGAGTTTCTAAACTATAAGGCACTTAACTTTTCCACTTCTCTTCAACATATTTAATAAAATTAAATATTCTCCCTCCCAACCCTTCATAATTATTAATTAACTGATCCATACTACTAAATGTATTAGGATAAAGTTTCGCTATTTTTTCTAAATGCCCAATAGTTTCAAGACAACTTGAATGTGAATAAATTAAAAATTTAATAAAATCCGCTTTATATCTTCTTCTCCCATAACCTTCAACTATATTAGAAACTATAGAATCTGAAGATCTACGAATCTGACTTCCTAACTCATACAATTCATACTTAGGAAGTTTTAGCGACGAAGGATGAACTATATAAAACAGCTCCAGTCCAATTTTGTAGACATCTAAATCTTTATAACTTTTCATAAAAAAACTTATTGAATCTCATTCCCACACTCATAACTCACACCTCACAACACAAAACTCAAAACTAGTCTCTAATTAAAGGCAAAGTCGAACATCTCAACAAACCTTCTTGCTTTGCAATTTCAGCATACGGAATTTCTTCAACGGTAAAACCTTTAGCACGTAACCAATTGTTCAATCTTGTAAAATTTTTCTCTGAAACGACTACATTTTCATCAATAGAAAACACGTTAGAAAACATGTTGTACATTTCGTTTCTTTCGATGTGAAATAAGTTTTCTTTTCCAAAAAGATTCACTAAATACATGTAATCAGCTTCTTCGCGGAAACCTCTTTTATAAATAATACCTTTATCTTTTCCAACAGGCTGAAAACAACAATCTAAGTGCAAAGCATTGTCTCTGGCTTCGATTTTAGATTTAACCAAATCAAACTCTTTTACGATTTTGTTTGGAAACAACTCTTTAATAAAGTTAACACCATGCATATTAGTTCTTGCCGTAATATAATCTTTATAGTCACTTCCTTTATATGTCCCGATAAAGATATGATCATTCCAGAGCATAACATCTCCACCTTCGATGTGAACTTCTTCCGGCGGACGAACCACTTTTAAAGGATCTATCTGATCAATTATATATTGAATCGCATCTAACTCACGTTCTCTATCAGGAAGAATATTAGATTTCACAAAAGTATCATCTATTACAAAACCTATATCTCTGGCAAAAATCTGATTATAATTTTCAATCATCTCAGGACGATAAACCGTTACATCATATTTTTGAAAAACAGCATTAAAAGCATCCATTTCAGCAACCATATCTTTTTCGACAGGATAAGTTCCTGCCTTAATATGCTCCAATGATTTAGGATCATAAGCCTCGTCTAAAGATGGAGTTGGCCCATTATGAACAGCAGAACCCAAGACTACAGCACGCAATCTAGACGTTTCGTTCTTTATATTTAATTGCAACATAACTTTATTATATTTTGGCCAAAGATAAAAAAAGCTTCACAGTTAAGTGAAGCTTTAAAATATTTTTATTTGTTCGACTTAAAGTCTCTCAACGGGTGCCCAGTATAAATTTGTCTTGGACGGCCAATTGGCTCTTTATTCTCACGCATCTCTTTCCATTGTGCAATCCACCCTGGTAATCTACCGATAGCAAACATTACTGTAAACATATCTGTAGGGATTCCTAGTGCTCTGTAAATAATTCCAGAATAGAAATCTACGTTTGGATATAAGTTTCTTGATTTGAAGTATTCATCTTCCAAAGCTGCTGTTTCTAATTTTTTAGCAATCTCTAAAATAGGATCTTCAACACCTAAAGTTTCTAAAACTTCTTTAGCTGCTTTTTTAATAATTTTTGCTCTTGGATCAAAGTTTTTGTAAACTCTGTGACCAAATCCCATTAAACGGAAAGGATCATTTTTATCTTTCGCTTTCGCTAAAAATTTATCAGTATCACCACCGTCTTTATTAATTTCTTCTAGCATTTCAAGCACTGCCTGATTTGCACCTCCATGAAGTGGCCCCCAAAGTGCAGAAACTCCTGCAGAGATAGAAGCAAATAAACCAGCATGAGATGAACCTACCATTCTTACTGTAGAAGTAGAACAGTTTTGTTCGTGATCTGCATGAAGAATAAATAATTTATCTAATGCTGCTACGATAACCGGATTAGCCGAATAAGGGCTTGTAGGCAATTTAAACATTAATTGCATAAAATTATCTACATAACCTTGTGTATTGTCATAATAATTTAACGGATAACCCATAGTTTTTCTATAAGTCCAGGTAGCAATTACAAGAAATTTACCCATTGTTTTACAAATGGCTTCGTACATCTCTTTTTCATTTTCAACGTTTACCGCTTTTGGATTAAATGCTGTTAAAGCACTTGTCAAAGCTGATAACACTCCCATTGGGTGAGCTGTTTTGGGGAACCCATCAATGATATTTTTCATCTCTTCGTTTACCAAAGTATGTTTTCTAATACCATTTTCGAACTGCTCTAATTGTTGAGCTGTTGGCAATTCACCAAAAATTAAAAGATAAGATACTTCCAAGAAATTAGCTTTCTCAGCTAAATCTTCGATTGAATATCCTCTGTAACGCAAAATTCCTAATTCTCCGTCTAAGAAGGTGATTTCACTTTTGCAAGAACCAGAATTTTTATATCCAGGGTCTAAAGTAATAATACCAGTTAAATCACGTAATTTGTTAATATCGATAGCTGATTCATTTTCGCTCCCCGTAATTACCGGAAGTTCAATTTTTTGACCATCTACTTCTAATGTAGCTATTTTTGACATAATATATCGGAAATAAATCTTTAAAATAATAATTTATCAAATCTAAGGAATTTAAGACTAATTAAAAAAAGAATACTGCTATGAATTTGTTAAAAGTCCAAAAAAAAACCATTCGCAGAAAACGAATGGTTTAAATTTAATATATAACTCTTACAATTATTTGATCTTGAAAGCGTTTAATCCCGGGAAATAAGCATTACTTCCTAACTCTTCTTCAATTCTTAATAATTGATTGTATTTTGCCATACGATCAGAACGAGAAGCAGAACCTGTTTTAATTTGACCACAGTTTAAAGCTACAGCTAAATCAGCAATTGTATTATCTTCTGTTTCTCCTGAACGGTGAGACATTACCGAAGTATATCCTGCATTTTTAGCCATATTTACAGCTGCAATAGTTTCTGTCAAAGTACCAATTTGGTTTACTTTTACTAAAATTGAATTTGCGATTCCTTTTTCGATTCCAGTTGACAGACGCTCAACATTAGTAACGAACAAATCATCACCTACTAATTGAACTTTGTGTCCAATTTTTTCAGTTAAATATTTCCATCCATCCCAGTCATCTTCGTACATACCATCTTCGATAGAAATAATTGGATATTTAGCAGCAAGTTCCGCTAAATAATCAGCTTGCTCTTCAGAAGTTCTGATTTTTCCAGTTTCCCCTTCAAATTTAGTATAATCGTATTTTCCGTTTACATAAAATTCAGAAGCAGCACAGTCAAGAGCGATCATAATTTCGTCTCCAAAAGTATATCCTGCTTTTTCAACCGCTAATTTGATAGTATCTAAAGCATCTTCAGTACCACCAGCCAAGTTTGGCGCAAAACCACCTTCGTCACCAACAGCAGTACTTAATCCTCTGTCATGCAAAACTTTTTTCAAACTGTGAAAAATCTCAGTTCCCATTTGCATAGAATGAGAGAAAGAAGTTGCTTTTACAGGGAAAATCATAAACTCCTGAAATGCGATAGGCGCATCAGAGTGAGAACCTCCATTGATGATATTCATCATTGGCACAGGTAGTGTATTGGCAGAAACTCCACCTACATATCTGTATAATGGCAATCCAAGTTCGTTAGCAGCAGCTTTTGCAGCAGCCAAAGAAACTCCTAAAATAGCATTAGCTCCTAATTTGGATTTGTTTGGAGTTCCGTCTAAATCAATCATTAATTGATCGATAGTGTTTTGTTCGAAAACAGAAGTTCCTACTAATTCTTCAGCAATAACAGTATTTACATTATTCACTGCATTTAAAACTCCTTTTCCTAAGAATGCTTTTCCTCCGTCACGTAATTCAACAGCCTCATGTTCTCCCGTTGATGCTCCAGATGGAACAGCAGCTCTTCCTAAAACCCCATTTTCAGTTATAACATCAACCTCAATAGTAGGATTACCTCTAGAATCAAAAATTTGTCTTGCGTGAACTTTAATTATAATACTCATTATTTTTGTTTTTTATTAATAAATTATATTTTTTTTCGAAATTATAAAAATATATAATAGAAAAATTGCATTCTTACTATTAAACACCTTTATTTATTAACTATATCGTTTTAGCAGTAGCGAGTTTTATGTTCTCAACAAACTGATCAAACAAATAAGAAGAATCATGTGGTCCTGGACTAGCTTCAGGGTGATATTGTACTGAAAAACAATTCTTATTTTTCATTCGCATTCCTGCTACTGTATCGTCATTCAAATGTACGTGAGTAATCTCTAATTCCGGATGACCATCCAAAGCTTCTCTCTTGACTGCAAAACCATGGTTTTGAGAAGTTATCTCCCCTTTACCGGTAATAATATTTTTCACAGGATGATTAATTCCGCGATGACCACCAAACATTTTATAAGTTTTAACCCCATTAGCCAGAGCTATAATTTGATGACCTAAACAAATACCGAATAATGGTTTATCATCTGCTATAATTTCTTTAGCGACTTGTATTGCTCCAAATAATGGATCTGGATCTCCAGGCCCATTTGACAAGAAATATCCATCTGGATTAAATTCTGTCAAATCTTTATAGGATGAATTATATGGGAAAACTTTAATATAGCAATCTCTCTTAGCAAGATTTCTTAAAATATTCTTCTTGATACCTAAGTCTAATGCTGATATTTTGTAAGTAGCATTTTCATCTCCAAAAAAATAAGGCTCAGTAGTCGACACTTTTGAAGCCAACTCTAAACCTTCCATGTTTGGCACATTTGCCAATTCTTTTTTCAATTCTTCAACCGAAGTTCCATCCGTACAGATAACAGCATTCATAGCACCGTTATCACGGATATAACTTACCAACGCACGAGTATCAACATCAGAAATACAGATTAAATTCTCTTTTGTAAAATAATCTTCTAAACTTCCGGAAGCATCTTCACTTGAATAATTAAAGCTGAAGTTTTTACAAACTAAACCAGCAATTTTGACACTGTCAGATTCAATTTCTAAATCATTGACTCCATAATTCCCAATGTGTGCATTGGTGGCAACTAATATCTGACCAAAGTAAGAAGGATCAGTAAATATTTCCTGATATCCTGTCATCCCTGTATTAAAACAAACTTCACCAAAAGTTTTACCGCTAATTCCGATAGATTTTCCGTGAAAAATAGTTCCATCACTAAGTAATAAAATGGCGCTTTGTCGTGTAGTGTATTTCATTCTTTAATTTGTATTGTTTTTTTTTATCGTCTAATGAATCAGGCAAAACTGTTTCAATTGTAATTAGATATTTTGCAAATTTACTTCTTTAAAAGAGTGTCTCCAAGATTTTTTAAAACTTTCATTCATAAAAATAAAACCAGAGCATCAAAATAAGTTAAAAATCAGATTTCCTTAAAAAAAATCAAAAAAAAAGGATAAACTAAAAAATTAGCTTATCCTTGATTTCTATAGAATCATTACTTTCATAATTATTCAGAAGCTTCAGTAGTCGATTCTGATTCAGCAGCTGGAGCTTCTGGAGTAGTCTCCTCAGCTTTTTTTGCTTTCCCACCACGACGGCTTTTAGCTTTTTTAACTTCTTTTTTACCACCATTGTAAAGTTCATTGAAATCTACAAGTTCGATCATTGCCATATCAGCATTATCTCCTAAACGATTTCCAACTTTAATGATACGAGTGTATCCACCTGGACGGTCTCCAACTTTAGCAGCTACGTCTCTGAACAAGTCAGTTACCGCATATTTACTACGTAAGTAAGCAAAAACAATACGACGGTTGTGAGTCGTATCTTCTTTTGATTTTGTGATTAAAGGCTCAACGAATTGTTTAAGCGCTTTAGCCTTAGCAACAGTAGTGTTAATACGTTTGTGCTCAATAAGAGAACAAGCCATATTAGCCAACATAGCTTTTCTATGTCCAGTCTGTCTGCTTAAGTGATTGAATTTTTTTCCGTGTCTCATTGCTATTTTAAATTTAATCCGCCTTAGCGGATTGAATTATTCTTTATCTAATTTGTATTTAGCTAAGTCCATTCCGAAAGTTAAATTCTTAACAGCTACAAGTTCATCTAGCTCAGTTAAAGATTTTTTACCAAAATTACGGAATTTCATTAGGTCATTTTTATTGAACGATACTAAATCACCAAGTGTATCAACTTCAGCCGCTTTCAAGCAATTTAATGCTCTCACAGATAAATCCATATCAACAAGCTTAGTTTTAAGCAATTGTCTCATATGCAATGACTCTTCATCATACGATTCTGTTTGTGCAATTTCGTCAGCCTCGAGTGTAATTCTTTCGTCAGAAAATAACATGAAGTGGTGAATTAAAACTTTAGCAGCTTCAGTAAGAGCATCTTTTGGATTAATAGAACCATCAGTTTTAATTTCAAAAACTAATTTTTCATAATCTGTTTTTTGCTCAACACGGAAGTTTTCAATTGCATATTTTACATTTTTTACCGGAGTAAAAATAGAGTCTGTAAAAATGGTACCAATTGCAGCGTTCTGTTTTTTGTTCTCCTCAGCAGGAACATATCCTCTACCTTTTTCGATTGTTAAATCGAAGTTCAATTTGATTTTAGAATCTAAATTACAGATAACAAGGTCTGGGTTCAGCACTTGGAAACCTGAAATAAATTTTTGAAAATCACCTGCTGTTAGTTGATCTTTACCAGAAACAGAAATTGTAACTGCTTCATTATCGATATCTTCAATTTGACGTTTGAAACGTACTTGTTTTAGATTAAGGATAATTTCGGTAACATCTTCAACAACACCTGAAATAGTAGAAAACTCATGATCTACACCTTCGATACGAACAGATGTAATTGCATAACCTTCTAATGCTGAAAGCAAAACTCTTCTAAGTGCATTACCAACTGTCAATCCATAACCAGGTTCTAAAGGTCTAAATTCGAATTTACCTTCAAAATCGGTTGAATCGATCATGATAACTTTATCGGGCTTTTGAAAATTAAATATTGCCATAAATTTCGACTAAGTCAATTATTATTTGTTGTACAACTCTACGATTAATTGTTCTTTAATGTTTTCTGGAATTTGAAGTCTTGCAGGTACAGAAACAAAAGTTCCTTCTTTAAGATCATTATTCCAAGTAATCCATTCATAAACATGACTTGAATTTGATAAAGAACGTTCGATAGCTTCTAAAGATTTAGATTTTTCACGAACTGCAACTTTATCACCAGGTTTAAGGTGGTAAGAAGCGATATTTACAACTTCACCATTTACAGTAACGTGTCTGTGAGAAACTAATTGTCTAGCACCTCTTCTAGAAGGAGCGATACCCATTCTAAAAACAACGTTATCTAATCTTGCTTCACATAATTGTAAAAGAACTTCACCAGTAACACCTTTAGTAGCTGATGCTTTTTTGAATAAATTTCTGAATTGTTTTTCTAAAATCCCGTAAGAATATTTAGCTTTTTGCTTTTCCATTAACTGAACAGCATACTCAGATTTTTTACCTCTTTTTTTAGCCATCCCGTGTTGTCCAGGTGGGTAATTTCTTTTTTCGAAAGATTTATCATCTCCGAAGATTGCTTCGCCAAATTTACGAGCAATTCTAGTTTTTGGACCAGTATATCTTGCCATTTCTAAAAAATTAAATTTAAGGTAGAGATTATGAATTCAGGTCAAATCCTTCGATAATCTATGTTCTACCTTGTTTATACTATGAATAAATAAAATTAAACTCTACGTCTTTTTGGAGGACGACATCCGTTGTGAGGCATTGGAGTAACATCGATAATCTCAGTAACTTCAATTCCACCGTTATGAATAGAACGAATAGCAGACTCACGCCCGTTTCCTGGTCCTTTTACATAAACTTTCACTTTTTTAAGTCCAGCCTCAAGAGCTACTTTACTACAATCTTCTGCTGCCATTTGGGCTGCGTATGGAGTATTCTTTTTAGAACCTCTAAAACCCATTTTACCAGCTGAAGACCAAGAAATAACTTCACCTTTTTTGTTTGTCAAAGAAATGATGATGTTATTGAAGGTAGCAGAAATATGAGCTTCTCCCGTTGATTCAACGATAACTTTACGTTTTTTTGCAGTTGCTTTAGCCATATTACTTATTATTTAGTTGCTTTTTTCTTGTTAGCAACAGTTTTTCTTTTACCTTTTCTTGTTCTAGAGTTGTTTTTAGTTCTTTGTCCTCTTAAAGGAAGACCAGATCTATGACGGATACCTCTGTAACATCCAATATCCATTAAACGTTTGATGTTTAAAGAAACCTCAGAACGTAATTCTCCTTCAATTTTATAAAATGAAACTGCATCACGAATTGCTCCGATCTCATCATCATTCCAATCTTGAACTTTTTTGTCTTGGCTAACTTGAGCTTTTTCTAAAATCTCAATAGCTCTACTTCTTCCTAATCCAAAGATATAGGTAAGTGCTATAACACCTCTTTTATTTTTTGGGATATCTACCCCTGCTATTCTTGCCATAATTATCCTTGTCTTTGTTTAAATCTAGGATTCTTTTTGTTTATTACGTACAATCTCCCTTTTCTACGCACAATGATGCACTCGGGACTTCTCTTTTTTACTGATGCTCTAACTTTCATAGTGAATATCCTTTAATATCGATAAGTAATTCTTGCTTTTGACAAATCATAAGGACTCATTTCTAGTTTCACTTTATCACCAGGTAATAATTTGATGTAATGCATACGCATTTTACCAGAAATATGAGCAATTACGATATGTCCATTTTCTAACTCTACACGGAACATCGCATTTGATAATGCTTCGATGATTGATCCGTCTTGTTCTATTGCTGATTGTTTTGCCATATAAAAATTAAGCTACTGCTTTTCTATTTTTACCAGTCTTCATTAAACCATCATAATGTTTGTTTAACAAGTATGAATTGATTTGTTGAATAGTATCTATTGCAACTCCAACCATAATTATTAACGAGGTACCTCCAAAAAACATTGCCCAAGATTGTTGTACATCCATAATACTTACAACAATAGCTGGGAACACAGCAATCAAAGCAAGGAATAAAGATCCTGGGAAAGTTATTAAAGACATCACTTTATCAAGAAATTCTGAAGTTTCAGCTCCCGGACGAACGCCAGGAATAAAACCACCACTTCTTTTCAAATCATCAGCCATTTTGTTAGTAGGAACCGTAATCGCAGTATAGAAAAATGTAAATACAATAATTAAAGTTGCAAATACAAAATTATACCAAAATCCGAACATATTACTAAAAGCGCCAACAATAGATTGTGATGTGTCTGATTTAGACAGTCCAGCTACAGCTGCAGGTATAAACATAATTGCCTGAGCAAAAATGATTGGCATAACCCCTGAAGCATTAAGCTTTAAAGGAATCCATTGTCTGTTTCCACCTGCCAAGTCTTGCTCGTAATCCCCACTTGTTGTACGACGAGCGTACTGAACAGGAATTCTACGTACTGCCATTGTAAGCAATACACAAGAAATGATTACTAATAACCAAACGATAATTTCAATAACTAACAACATTGGACCACCATTGTTATTGGTAACTCTGGTTGTAAATTCTTGTATAAAAGCTTGCGGTAAACGAGCTAAAATACCAACCATAATCAATAATGAAATTCCATTTCCAATACCTTTATCTGTAATTTTTTCTCCAAGCCACATAGCGAAAATTGTACCAGTAACTAAGATAATAACAGAAGAAAACAAAAATTCAGGTGAATTAAAGCCTAGTAAGAATGCACTTCCAGGTAATGTTCTGTATAAATTATAGATATAAGTCGGACCTTGAACCAGTGTAATAGCTATAGTCAACCAACGAGTGATTTGATTAATCTTTTTTCTACCACTTTCTCCATCGTTTTGAAGTTTTTGCAAATAAGGAATAGCAATTCCCATTAACTGAACAACAATAGATGCAGAAATATAAGGCATAATTCCTAAAGCAAAAACTGAAGCTTTAGAGAAAGCACCTCCTGTAAACATGTCTAGGATAGATCCTAAACCATTTTTAGTTTGTCCCGCTAAACCTGTTAATTGAGTTGCGTCAATTCCAGGTAGCGTTACGTGTGCACCAAAACGATATACTAAAAGCAACCCTAATGTAATTAAGATTCTGTTTTTCAGTTCTTCGATTTTCCAAACATTACTTATTGATTCAATAAATTTCTTCATCTTAGTAGATAAGTTATATAGTTACAGCTTCTCCTCCAGCAGCTTCAATAGCAGCTTTTGCAGTAGCAGTAAATTTGTGGGCAGTTACTTTTAATTTTGCTTTCAATTCTCCTCTACCTAAAATCTTAACGATTTCATTTTTGGTAGCCAGACGATTTGCTACGAAATCTGTCATTGAAACAGAATCAGTAATCACACCATTGTCTACTAATAATTGAAGCGTATCTAAATTAACACCTTCGTATTCTTTACGATTGATGTTTGTGAAACCAAACTTAGGTACACGTCTTTGAAGTGGCATTTGCCCTCCTTCAAAACCAATCTTTTTAGAATAACCAGAACGAGATTTTGCTCCTTTGTGACCTCTTGCAGAAGTACCACCTTTTCCTGAACCTTCTCCTCTACCTAATCTTTTATTTTGATTGTGTGTTGACCCTTCAGCTGGTTGTAAGTTACTTAAATTCATAACAGTATTTGTTATTTAGCTTCTTCGACAGAAACTAAGTGTTTAACTTTGTTTATCATCCCAAGGATAGCAGGATTTGAATCATGCTCTACAACTTGTCCCATTTTACGTAGACCTAAAGCTTCCAAACCTCTCTTTTGAGAAAGAGGACAGTTGATTTTGCTTCTTACTTGTTTTACTAATAATTTAGCCATAATTTCCTTGAATTAACCTTTAAAAACTTTTTCTAAAGAAACACCTCTTTGTTTTGCAACAGTATAAGCGCTTCTCATTTGTAATAAAGCATCAAAAGTTGCTTTCACTACGTTATGAGGATTTGATGATCCTTGAGATTTAGATAATACATCGTGAATACCTACTGATTCAAGAACTGAACGAACAGCTCCACCAGCAATAACTCCTGTACCATGAGAAGCAGGAATTAAGAATACACGCGCACCACCAAATTTACCTTTTTGTTCGTGAGGAACAGATTGTCCGTTCAAAGGAATTTTTACTAAATTTTTCTTAGCATCTTCTACTGCTTTCGCAATTGCTTCAGAAACGTCTTTAGATTTTCCTAATCCATGACCAACTACTCCGTTTTCATCACCTACAACTACAATAGCAGAAAAACCGAAAGCTCTACCACCTTTTGTAACCTTAGTAACACGATTAACACTTACCAGACGATCTTTAAGTTCAAGACCACTTGGTTTTACCAATTCTACATTTTTGTATTTAGACATAATATATTAGAATTTAAGTCCAGCCGCTCTTGCGCCTTCTGCTAATGATTTAATACGACCGTGATACAAATACCCACCTCTATCAAAAGTGATGGTATCAATCCCAGCTTTTAACGCTTTCTCAGCAACTAGTTTTCCAACAGCAGCAGCAATTTCAACGTTAGTACCTTTTCCTATTTCTTTTTCTCTTGAAGATGCAGATAATAAAGTAACTCCATTCACGTCATCAATAATTTGAGCATAAATTTCTTTGTTACTTCTAAATACAGATAGTCTTGGGTTAGTAGCAGTACCACTAATCGATTTTCTAATTCTGAATCTAATTCTCTGTCTTCTATCAGATTTTGTTAATGACATAATCTTATTTTTTAAGCTGATTTACCTGCTTTTCTTCTTAATACTTCACCCACAAATTTAACACCTTTTCCTTTGTATGGCTCAGGCTTACGGAAACCTCTGATTTTCGCAGCAACCTGACCTAAAAGTTGTTTATCAAATGATGTTAATTTTACGATAGGGTTTTTACCTTTTTCAGATATTGTTTCTAAAGCTACTTCCGGAGCAATTTCTAAAACAATATTGTGAGAATATCCAAGAGCTAAATCTAACTTTTGACCTTGGTTTGAAGCTCTATAACCAACTCCAACTAATTCAAGTTCTTTTGTAAAACCTTCAGATACACCAATTATCATGTTATTGATTAACGATCTGTATAATCCGTGTTTTGCTCTTTGGTCTTTATGATCAGATGATCTTTCTAACAGAACCTGATCACCTTCAACTTTTACAGTAATGTCCGAAAACTCCTGAGTTAGTTGACCTTTTTTTCCTTTTACCGTAACGATACCATCTTTAACTTCAACAGTTACTCCAGCAGCAATTACAATTGGGCTTTTACCTATTCTTGACATCTTATTTAGTCTTTAAAATTAGTATACGTAACAAATTACTTCACCACCTACATTTAATTGTTTCGCTTGTTTTCCAGTCATAAGACCTTTTGAAGTTGAAACAATTGCAATTCCTAATCCATTAAGGATTCTTGGTAATTTGGCAGCACCTGCATATTTACGTAAACCAGGTTTACTAATTCTTTGGATATCTTTAATTACAGGCTCTTTAGTATCTTTATCATACTTTAAAGCTATTTTGATTGAACCCTGTACAGAGTTGTCTTCAAATTTGTAACTCAAGATATAACCTTGATCAAATAAGATCTTAGTTATTTCTTTTTTTAGATTAGATGCCGGAATTTCAACAACTTTGTGGTTTGCAGCCACAGCGTTACGAACTCTAGTCAAATAATCTGCAATAGGATCTGTATACATATGTATTTGATTGCGACTATGGTTTTCGGGAGGCACTCGCCTCCCGAACCTTTAATCAATTAAAATTATTTTTTGGTTTGCAAAAGTACTAACTTATTGCGAGATTACCAAGACGCTTTTTTAACTCCAGGAATTAACCCATTATTAGCCATCTCACGGAAAGTTACACGTGAAATACCGAATTGACGGATATAACCTCTTGGTCTACCTGTTAATTTGCAACGATTGTGCAAACGAACTGGTGAAGCATTTTTAGGTAATTTTTGTAAACCTTCAAAATCTCCAGCTTCTTTCAAAGCTTTTCTTTTCTCAGCATACTTTGCTACCGTTTTTTCTCTCTTAACCTCACGGGCTTTCATTGATTCTTTAGCCATGTCTTAATTCTTTTTAAAAGGTAATCCTAATTCAGCCAATAATGACTTTGCTTCCTTGTCTGTTTTTGCAGTAGTAACAAATGTAATATCCATTCCTGAAATTTTGTTTACTTTGTCAATATCAATTTCAGGGAAAATGATTTGCTCTAAAACTCCAAGATTGTAGTTACCCCTTCCGTCGAAACCAGTAGCTTTAATACCACTAAAATCTCTAACACGTGGTAAAGCAGAAGTAACAAGTCTATCTAAAAACTCATACATTCTTTCTCCACGTAAAGTAACTTTTGCTCCAATAGGCATCCCTTTTCTCAATTTGAATGACGCAACGTCTTTCTTTGAAATTGTAGATACTGCTTTTTGTCCAGTGATCTTTGTCAACTCATCAACTGCATAGTCAATAAGTTTTTTATCAGATACAGCTGCACCAACTCCACGGCTCAAAACGATTTTTTCAAGTTTTGGAACTTGCATTACGTTTGTATATCCGAATTCCTCTTTAAGAGCAGAGATTACTCTACTCTTATATTCTTCTTTTAGTCTAGGTGTATATGCCATTACTATAGTACTTGATTAGATTTTTTTGAAAATCTTACTTTCTTATCTCCTTCTACTCTAATACCAACTCTAGTTGTTTCCTTAGTTTTAGGATCAATTAGTGAAATGTTAGATATTTGTATAGAAGCTTCTTTCTTAACGATACCACCTTGAGGGTTTTTAGCACTTGGTTTTGTATGTTTCGAAACCATGTTTACACCTTCAACTATCGCTTTATTTTTCTCACGGTAAACACGTAAAACTTTACCTTCAGCACCTTTATGGTCTCCAGCAATAACTCTTACGATATCTCCTGATTTTATTTTTAGCTTTATCATCTTAAAACGAATTAAAGCACTTCTGGTGCTAATGATACAATTTTCATGAATTGTTTTTCACGAAGTTCTCTTGCTACCGGACCAAAAACACGTGTTCCTCTCATTTCCCCTGCAGCGTTCAAAAGAACACATGCATTATCATCGAAACGGATATAAGAACCATCAGCTCTTCTCACTTCTTTTTTGGTACGTACAACAACTGCAGTTGAAACAGCTCCTTTTTTAACGTTACCGTTAGGAGTTGCATCTTTAATAGATACTACAATCTTGTCACCAACAGAGGCATACCTTCTTTTGGTACCTCCTAAAACACGGATAGTTAAAACTTCTTTTGCTCCCGTGTTATCTGCTACTTTTAGTCTTGATTCCTGTTGTACCATAATTATTTAGCTCTTTCTAAGATTTCAACTAATCTCCAACATTTTGTTTTACTTAAAGGACGCGTCTCGCTAATTCTTACAGTATCTCCAATGTTACAGTCGTTTGTTTCGTCGTGTGCAACGTATTTCTTTGTTTTCAACACGAACTTACCGTATAATGGGTGTTTTACTTTTCTTACTTCAGCAATAACAATAGACTTATCCATTTTATTTGAAGTAACAACACCTATTCTTTCTTTTCTTAAATTTCTTTTTTCTTCCATCTTTCAGCAGAATACAATTATTGTAACTCTCTTTTAGTTAACTCTGTAGCCAATCTTGCAACTGTTCTTCTTACACTTCTAATTTGAAGTGGGTTCTCAATTGGAGAAATAGCGTGAGCCATTTTTAGGTCAGCATATATTTTCTTAGTTTGACTAAGTTTTTCTTGCAACTCCGCTGCAGAAAGATCTTTTATTTCTGATTGTTTCATAATATAAATTTAATTATGCTTCGAAATCTCTAGCAACGACGAATTTAGTTTTTACTGGAAGCTTTTGAGCTGCAAGACGTAAAGCCTCTTTTGCAACTGATAAAGGAACTCCTCCAACTTCAAACATAATTCTTCCGGGTTTAACAACGGCAGCCCAATATTCAACGGCACCTTTACCTTTACCCATACGTACCTCAAGAGGTTTCTTAGTAATTGGTTTGTCTGGAAATATTTTGATCCATAATTGTCCTTCTCTCTTCATGAAACGAGTTGCAGCAATACGTGCAGCTTCGATTTGACGAGAAGTTAAGAACATTCCATCTTCATGTACAGATTTAATACCAAACATTCCATTAGAAAGTTCATGCCCTCTTTGAGAGTTACCTTTCATTTTACCCTTCTGTACCTTACGGTATTTTGTTCTTTTAGGCTGTAACATTTTTCTTTAGTTTAAAAATTTACTTTCTTTTACGAGCGTCTGGTTTACCACCTTTATTAAAAGGTTTTCTGTCTCCTCTCGGAGAATCTCCACCTTTACCACCACCAGTTCCAGATTGTTTTTTATCCATTCCTGCAAGTGGAGAAAGATCTCTCTTTCCATAAACTTCACCTTTCATGATCCATACTTTGATACCCATTCTACCGTAAGTAGTATGAGCTTCAGCCAAAGCATAATCAATGTCAGCTCTGAAAGTTGATAGAGGAATTCTACCTTCTTTGAAACCTTCTGAACGTGCCATCTCAGCACCATTCAAACGACCAGAAATCAAAACTTTGATACCTTCAGCGTTCATACGCATAGAAGCAGCAATAGCCATTTTGATTGCACGTCTGTAAGAAATACGGCTTTCGATTTGACGAGCGATGCTTGTCGCCACAAGATAAGCATCTAATTCAGGTCTTTTGATTTCAAAGATGTTGATTTGAACCTCTTTGTCAGTAACTTTCTTAAGTTCTTCTTTCAACTTGTCTACCTCTTGTCCACCTTTTCCGATAATGATACCAGGTCTGGCAGTAGTGATAGTAACGGTTACAAGTTTCAAAGTTCTCTCGATGATTACTTTTGATACACTAGCTTTTGATAAACGAGCGTGGATATACTTTCTGATTTTGTGATCTTCGGCAAGTTTATCACCGTAATCATTTCCACCATACCAGTTTGAGTCCCACCCTCTGATGATACCAAGTCTATTTCCAATTGGATTTGTCTTTTGTCCCATGCTGCTTAAGAATTGCTTTGTGTGTTATTGATAGCTCCAAGCACGATTGTTACGTGATTAGAACGTTTTCTTATTCTGTGTGCACGACCTTGTGGAGCTGGACGAAGTCTTTTCAACATCATTCCACCATCTACTCTGATCTCTTTAACAAATAACCCAGCTTCTTCTAAATTACCTTCGCTATTTTTTTGCTCCCAGTTGTTGATTGCAGATAATAATAGTTTCTCTAATTTTCTTGAAGCTTCTTTAGAACTAAATCTTAAGATGTTAAGTGCTCTTTCTACCTTCTGACCTCTTACCAAGTCCGCTACTAAGCGCATTTTTCTAGGTGAAGTAGGGCAGTTATTCAATTTTGCGAAAGCAATAGACTTATTAGCCTCTTTTCTCGCATCTGCTGTTTCTCTTTTACGAACTCCCATTGCTTCTTATTTTTTACCTTTATTTTTTGCTCCAGCATGACCTCTAAAAGATCTAGTTGGTGAAAATTCTCCTAATTTGTGACCTACCATGTTTTCTGTTACGTAAACTGGTACAAATTGACGACCGTTATGAACTGCGATAGTTTGTCCAACGAAATCCGGAGTAATCATAGAAGCTCTAGACCAAGTCTTTACTACACTATTTTTACCACTTTCTACGTTTTCCTGAACTTTCTTGTCTAACTTATAATGAACGAAAGGTCCTTTTTTTAATGAACGTGCCATATCTTATTATTTCTTTCTACGTTCTACGATATACTTGTTACTCGGGTTTTTCTTAGAACGAGTTCTATAACCTTTTGCTGGTATTCCATTTCTTGAACGTGGATGTCCACCAGAAGAACGTCCTTCTCCACCACCCATTGGGTGATCAACAGGGTTCATCGCAACAGGTCTTGTTCTAGGTCTTCTTCCTAACCATCTTGTTCTACCTGCTTTACCAGATACAACTAATTGGTGGTCTGAATTAGAAACAGCTCCAATTGTAGCCGAACAAGTTAACAAGATCAATCTTGTTTCACCAGATGGCATTTTAATTGTAGCATATTTTCCATCTCTTGCCATTAATTGAGCAAATGTACCAGCTGAACGAGCAATTACTGCTCCTTGACCTGGACGTAACTCAATACAAGAGATTACAGTTCCTAAAGGAATTCTGCTTAAAGGCAATGTATTACCAATTTCAGGTTGAGATTCTGGACCAGAAACTAATTTCTGACCAACTTTCAATCCGTTTTGAGCAATTACATAAGTTTTCTCTCCATCAGCATAAGCTAATAAAGCGATAAATGCAGTACGATTTGGATCGTATTCGATTGATTTCACTGTAGCCGGAATTCCGTCTTTAGTTCTTTTGAAATCAATAATACGATATCTCTGCTTGTGACCACCACCCGTATAACGCATGGTCATCTTTCCTTGACTATTTCTACCTCCAGAGTTTTTTATCGGCGCTATCAAAGAGCGTTCCGGCTTATCAGTTGTAATGGCGTCATAACCATTCACAACTCTAAATCGCTGACCTGGGGTAATAGGTTTTAATTTTCTTACTGACATTTTTCTATCTTAGATATTGTTGTAAAAATCAATTGTTTCTCCTTCTTGTACTTGAACAATCGCTTTTTTATATGCATTTGTCTTTCCACTGATCAAACCACTTTTAGTGTATTTTGTGCTTCTATCCGGTCTTACGTTCATCGTGTTAACTGAAACGATAGTTACTCCATAAGCAGCTTCAACAGCTTTCTTAATTTGAACTTTGTTTGCTTTTTTGTCAACAACGAATCCGAAGCGGTTTAAAACTTCACTTTCTTTGGTTACTTTTTCTGTTACTATAGGTCTAATTATGATACTCATATTCCTATTATTTGCTTAAATTTTCTTCGATTAACTCCAAAGAACCTTCTAAAAGCACTAAATTGTTAGTGTTTAAAATAGCGTAAGTGCTTAATTCTGAGCTAGTTACGACATTAGAAGCCTTTAAATTGCGTGACGACAAATATACATTTTTATTTGACTCTCCCAACACAAATAGAGATTTTTTATTTTCTAACCCTAAAGCTTTCAAAACGTTAATGAAATTTTTAGTGTTTGGCGCTTCAAAATTAAAGTCTTCAAGAACGATAATATTCGACTCTTTTGCTTTGATTGAGAAAGCTGATTTTCTCGCCAATCTTTTCAAGCTTTTATTCAATTTGAATGAATAACTTCTTGGTCTTGGTCCAAAAATTGTTCCACCACCTTTAAACAATGGATTTTTGATACTTCCCGCACGAGCTGTACCAGTTCCTTTTTGTTTTTTAATCTTACGTGTACTTCCTGTCACTTCAGCTCTTTCTTTAGCTTTGTGAGTTCCTTGTCTTTGATTAGCAAGATATTGCTTTACATCAAGGTATACAGCGTGATTGTTTGGTTCAATTGCGAATACTGAATCAGAAAGTTGAACTTTTCTTCCAGTATCTTTTCCGTTGAAATCTAATACTTTTACTTCCATTACTTCTGAATGATTACATAAGAGTTTTTATGTCCAGGAACACATCCTTTAATAACAAGTAGGTTCTTTTCAGCAACCACTTTTAAAACTCTAAGGTTTTGAACTTTTACATTATCTCCTCCCATTCTTCCAGCCATACGCATTCCTTTGAATACTCTAGATGGATAAGAAGAAGCCCCCACAGAACCTGGTGCTCTTAAACGGTTGTGTTGACCGTGAGTTGCTTGTCCAACACCACCAAATCCGTGACGTTTAACAACCCCTTGAAAACCTTTACCTTTAGATACACCTTGTACATCTACAAATTCTCCTTCAGCAAAAATAGAAACATCAATAAGATCTCCTAATTTTTGTTCAGTTGCAAAATCTTGAAATTCAACGACTTTTTTCTTAGCAACAGTTCCAGCTTTTTTAAAGTGACCTAAAGCCGCTTTAGTGGAATGTTTCTCGTTTTTGTCATCGAAACCAAGTTGCAACGCTTCGTACCCGTCAACACCTTTGGTTCTGACTTGGGTAACAACACACGGCCCAGCCTCGATTACTGTACAAGGAATGTTTTTCCCGTTTTCGTCGAAAATACTAGTCATGCCGATTTTTTTACCAATTAACCCAGACATAAATATTAATTATTAATTACTAAAATTCCCTTCAATTTGAAAATAACAGAAATTTCCAAACAGGGAGTGCAAAAGTATACATTAAAATTGAATATACCAAACAGTTAGAAAAATTAAATGTCTCATAATCAAAATCAAAGCTTCGATTCCTCCTCATTCAATATTTTATTCTTCAAGAAAATCAAATTTTAATATTTTAACAAACACCTTTATTTACCTTAACAATTACATAATCTCGACAAGAAAAAACACTCGCAGCAGCCTAAACAAAAGACATTTCAGTAAAAACAAAGAAATAAATCACAAAAATAAATAACTCAAAACAAACTAGTGTCAAAAATTTCAGCAACAAAAAAAGCGAGACATTTCTGACTCGCTTTTATATATAAAATATAATAAAAAATTATACTTTTATTTCTACTTCAACTCCACTTGGCAATTCAAGTTTCATTAATGCATCAATAGTTTTAGATGAAGATGAATAAATATCAATCAATCTCTTGTATGACATTACTTCAAATTGCTCTCTCGCTTTTTTGTTAACGTGCGGAGAACGTAACACAGTGAAAAGTTTTTTGTGAGTTGGTAACGGAATTGGACCTGTTACAACTGCTCCAGTAGTTTTTACTGTTTTTACGATCTTTTCAGCAGATTTATCTACCAACATGTGATCGTAAGATTTTAGTTTTATTCTGATTTTTTGACTCATTTTCTTAAGAATTAAGCGTTACCTTTTGCTTTTTTAATTACAGCTTCTGAAATATTAGAAGGTGTTTCTGCATAGTGAGAAAACTCCATTGTTGAAGTTGCTCTACCAGAAGATAATGTTCTTAATGTTGTTACATATCCAAACATTTCTGATAAAGGCACATCAGCCTTAATAGTTTTAGCACCGTTTCTATCACCCATGTCGTTAACCTGACCTCTACGACGGTTGATATCACCTACGATATCTCCCATGTTTTCTTCAGGAGTAATAACTTCCATTTTCATGATAGGCTCAAGAATAATAGCTCCAGCAGCTTTCGCTACTTCTCTATAACCCATTCTTGCTGCTAATTCAAAAGAAAGAGCATCAGAATCGACAGGGTGGAAAGATCCGTCTGTCAAAGTTACTTTCAAACTATCCACTTGATAACCAGCCAAAGGACCAGTTTTCATAGCTTCACGGAAACCTTTTTCTACAGATGGAATATATTCCTTAGGAACGTTACCACCTTTTACTGCATTAATAAACTGTAATCCTACAGGAACTTTACCATCAACTTCGTCAGCTGGCTCAAGTGTAAATACGATATCACCGAATTTACCACGACCTCCTGATTGTTTCTTGTAAGTTTCTCTATGCGTAGCAGTTCTTGTAAACGCTTCTTTATATTCAACTTGAGGCTCACCTTGGTTCACTTCAACTTTAAATTCACGTTTCATACGATCTACTAGGATATCTAAGTGAAGCTCACCCATACCAGAGATAATAGTTTGCCCTGAAGCCTCATCTGTTCTAACAGTAAATGTTGGATCTTCTTCAGCTAATTTAGCCAAAGCCATACCCATCTTATCAACGTCAGCTTTAGTTTTAGGCTCAATTGCAATACCAATTACCGGCGCAGGGAATTTCATAGACTCAAGAATAATTGGGTGTTTTTCATCACACAATGTATCTCCAGTTTTGATATCTTTAAATCCAACAGCAGCTCCAATATCTCCAGCCTCAATAAATTCGATTGGATTTTGTTTGTTAGCGTGCATTTGGTAGATACGAGAAATTCTTTCTTTATTTCCTGAACGTGTGTTCAAAACATAAGAACCAGCATCTAAACGACCAGAGTAAGCACGGAAGAAAGCTAAACGACCTACGAATGGGTCAGTAGCAATTTTAAATGCCAAAGCAGCGAACGGCTCTTTTACATCTGGCTTACGCAAGATTTTAGTTTGATCTTCTTCTAATAATTCAGCATCATCAGGATGAATCCCTTCAATACCTTCCTTATCCATAGGAGAAGGTAAATATTTACAAACTGCATCTAACATGAATTGAACTCCTTTGTTTTTGAAAGAAGAACCAGCGATCATAGGAATGATTGCCATATCCATAGTAGCAGCTCTTAAAGCCTTGTTGATTTCTTCCTCTGTAATAGAGTTTTCATCTTCCATGAATTTCTCTAAAAGATTTTCATCATAATCAGCAACCGCCTCAATAAGAATAGATCTGTATTCTTTAACCTCTGCAACCATATCCTCAGGAATAGGCACAATATCAAAAGTTGCCCCTTGAGTTGCATCATGCCAAATGATAGCTTGGTTTTTTACTAAATCTACAACACCTTTGAAATCATTTTCTTCACCAATTGGCAAAGTGATTGCAACAGCATTTGATTTTAGCATATCACGAACTTGTTGACAAACTGCCAAAAAGTTAGATCCTTGACGGTCCATTTTGTTAACGAATCCCATACGAGGAACTCTGTATTGATCAGCAAGTCTCCAGTTAGTTTCTGATTGCGGCTCAACACCATCAACAGCACTAAACAAGAAAACCAATCCATCAAGTACACGTAAAGAACGGTTTACCTCTACAGTAAAGTCAACGTGCCCAGGAGTATCAATAATATTAAAGTGATATGGCAAAGATTCAGGCAAAATTTTACCTTGCTCAGTTGGAAAATTCCACTCACAAGTTGTTGCAGCTGAAGTAATTGTAATACCTCTTTCTTGCTCTTGAGCCATCCAGTCCATTGTCGCAGCACCATCGTGTACTTCACCAATTTTATGTGACTTTCCAGTATAAAAAAGAATACGCTCAGTTGTTGTTGTTTTACCAGCATCAATGTGAGCAGCAATTCCGATATTTCTTGTATATTTTAAATCTCTAGCCATTTCTTACGAATTAAAATCTAAAGTGAGAGAAAGCTTTATTAGCCTCTGCCATCTTGTGAGTATCCATTCTTTTCTTAACCGCAGCACCTTCTTCTTTAGCAGCAGCTAAACATTCTGACGCTAAACGTTGTGCCATAGATTTTTCATTTCTTCTTCTAGAATAAAGTATTAACCACTTCATTGCCATAGAAATTTTTCTGTCTGGTCTAATTTGCATTGGAATTTGAAATGTAGCTCCACCAACTCTACGACTACGTACTTCTACGTGAGGCATAACGTTTGTTAAAGCATCTTTCCAAATTTCTAATGAAGATTTTTCTGAATCTTGCTTTTTAGACTCAATGATGTCAATTGCATCATAAAATACTTTGAAAGCTGTAGATTTCTTACCATCCCACATTAAGTTGTTCACAAAACGTGTTACCAATTGGTCGTTAAACCTTGGATCTGGTAAAAGTGGTCTTTTCTTTGCCGCTCTTTTTCTCATGTCTTTTTTTTAATAAAAAGTTATAGGTTATCCGTTAAATGTTATGTTATAGACTTCAACATTTGTTTCAATCTAACCCTCAACTCCTAACCTCCAACTCTTAACGTTTTAAATTACTTTTTTGCTTCTTTTGGGCGTTTAGCACCGTACTTAGATCTTCTTTGCGTTCTTCCTGCAACTCCTGACGTGTCAAGCGCTCCACGAACGATATGATATCTAACACCTGGTAAATCTTTTACCCTTCCACCTCTAACTAATACTATCGAGTGCTCTTGTAAATTGTGTCCTTCTCCAGGGATGTAAGCATTCACCTCATTACCATTTGTCAAACGTACACGCGCAACTTTACGCATTGCAGAGTTTGGTTTTTTTGGTGTAGTAGTGTAAACACGCGTACAAACCCCTCTTCTTTGAGGACAAGAATCTAAAGCAACCGATTTACTCTTCTTAGTTATCTGAGTTCTTCCTGTTCTTACTAATTGTTGAATTGTTGGCATAATTAATACTAAAAATTTATTATGTATATTAAATTCCCGCTTTTTACGGGGTTGCAAATGTATAAAATATTTTTCACTATACAAACGTTAATCCATTAATTTTCAATAACATTATTTAACCTTAAACTTTTACAAACAAATAATAGATATTTGCAATACTTTTAAAAACCAAACTATTAGACTTGAAACATATCTTATACATAATTATTCTCTGCATCAGCTCATCGTGTTATAGTCAAAATTTTTATTTAAAAATAACCGGCTCAGGCAATACCGAAAACAAAATAATCGACTCTCTTGACTACGCAAAAAAACACCCCAATATTAAATCATTAAATAAGGAAACAACAATCATGTCTGAAAAGCTAACCAAAATTGGTTTTCTAGACCACAAAACACAGCAACTTGAACAGATAAACGACAGTACGTATACCTTAATAATTGACTTAAAAAAAAGAATTAAAGAGATACATATATATATAGGTATAAATAATCTTTTTTTTGAATTAGAAAAAAGACAAAAAGACACCATAATTATAGCCTATCAAGAAGTTGAAAACTTTCTTAATCAAAAAATAGCTGATGCAGAAAAGAAGGGATTTGCACTAAGTAAAATAAAACTTGAAAATATACGAAGAGATAATTTAACAATTTATGCTGATTTAAATTTTAAATCCGAAAAAAAACGCACCGTTAATTCAATTATTCTAACCCAGATTAATTTGGAAGAAAAAAAATATTTCCCTAAAGGACATCTAAAACAATTAAACAAAAAATACCTCAACAAAACTTTCAATCAAGAAACCGTAAAAGAACTATATGCTGATATAAATAATTTCGAATTTGTAAACCAAACAAAATATCCCCAAATTTTATTCACAAATGATTCGACGAAAATATATACTTACATCGAAAAAAGAAAAGCTAATACTTTTGATGGCTATATTGGATTTTCAAATGATGAAAACAAAAAAACAACCATTAACGGCTACCTTGACATAACACTTATAAATACCCTGCACGCTGGCGAACAATTTTCATTGTACTGGAAGAGCGATGGAAATCAGCAAAAAACTTTTAACACCAAATTAGAAATTCCTTACATCTTTCAATCGCCACTAGGAATAAAAGCACAATTAAACATTTTCAAACAGGATAGTACTTTTCAGAACACAAAAACAGCAATTGATCTGGGATATTACATCAGTTATAATTCAAAAATATATCTTGGATATCAATCTACAGAATCAAGCGATATCCAAAACATCAATAATGCTACTATTAGCGACTACAAAAACTCCTATATCACATCAACTTTAGAATACAAAAAAACAGATTACATCAACAATTTATTCCCAAAAAAGGCATCACTTAACTTTATGATTGGATACGGAAAAAGAAACACCAATGACAATCCCGAAACAGCTAAATCAAGCCAACAATTTTCAACCAATTTTAATCTCTTCTACAATTTCGAATTAAACAAAAAGAACTTTATCTTCATCAATTCGCAAAATTCATACTTAAAGAGCAAAAACTACATTACAAATGAATTATTCAGATTTGGCGGAATAAACTCGATAAGAGGGTTTACCGAAAACAGCCTTCAAGGCAATTTAACTGCCATGCTTCTAACAGAATACCGATATGTTGTATCAAGCAATTTATACATAAATTCAATTTTAGATTACGCGATTTATCAAGATTTAACAAATAGTCAAAATCCGGATAAAATAAAAAATTTAACAGGAATTGGAATAGGAACAAATATCCAAACTCCAAACGGTCTACTTCGGATTAATCTCACTAATAGCGGGACAAAGCTTCAGGAAATTCAATTATTTAACACTATCGTTAATATATGTTATAATGTTAAATTTTAACCTTTAAGAGAAATTCGTTAACATAACGTTAGGATTATTAACTAATTATTATGAATATTGCATCACTAATTCAAAATAATTGAGAAAATGAAGCCAAAGTTCAATGGATTTTTAGTACTATTATTAGTGCTATTCGCGCAATTAACCTTCGCGCAAGAAAGAGCCGTTTCGGGAACTGTTACCGATGATGCAGGTATGCCACTACCAGGCGTAAGTGTATTAGTTAAGGGAACAAAAACCGGAACACAAACCGATTTTGATGGTAAATATTCCATCAAAGCAACAACAAGTCAAGTTTTAGTATTCAGCTACATTGGAATGAAATCGCAGGAAATAACAGCGAGTTCATCACAAGTAAATACTAAGTTATCCGGAGATGCCCAACAACTTGAAGGCGTTGTAGTAACAACAGCAATGGGTATTAAAAGAGAAAAAAAATCTCTTGGATATGCCTCTCAACAAATTTCGGGTGCAGATGTTAACGGCGGAGCAGGAAATGCAAACGTCGCTAACCTTTTATCTGGTAAAGCTGCGGGTGTAGAAGTTCAGAGAAACAACAACTTTGGAGGATCTACAAACGTTGTAATTAGAGGAAATAAATCCCTTACAGGAAATAATCAGGCCCTTTGGGTAATAGACGGGGTGCCGATTGACAACTCAAACTCAAACGCTTCTTCCCAACAAGTAGGTGGCGGAGGTTACGATTACGGTAATAACGCATCTGATATCAACCAAGAAGATATCGAAAGCATCAACATTCTTAAAGGAGCTGCTGCAACAGCACTTTACGGATCTAGAGCTGCAAACGGTGTTGTAATGGTAACAACAAAAAAAGGAAAGTCAAACGATAATAAAATTGGATTTTCGTTCTCAAGCGGATTTACAAACGGAAGCATTGATAAGTCAACTTTTCCTACATACCAAAACAGATACGGATCAGGATATGGATTTGGATCATCATTCTTAGGAACCGGAACACCAGATACCGTAGACACATCAAACGATGCCTCTGACGGAGATGCATTCAACAATCAGCCGGTATATCAATGGGATGCTTTTACACCATTTTCGCCAAATTATGGAAAAGCAACACCTTGGGCAGCTGCAAAAAATGGTCCTGTAACTTTCTTTAAAGACGCTCAAACATTTGTTAACAGCATCTCGCTTGAAAAATCAACAGAAAGATCAAGCTTGTCTATGAGCTACGTTAACACAAATCAAACAGGTATTTTACCGAATAGTGAATTGAAAAAGAATCAAATAAGTGCAAGATTTAGCCAAAAAGTTACTGATAAACTTACCGCTAACGCTTATGCTTCTGTTACATTACAAAGCACAGTTGGTAGAAACTCTACTGGTTACAACGACAATATTATGAGTAACTTCAGACAATGGTGGCAAACCAACACTGATGTTCAAGCTCAAAAAGATGTTTACTTTGCTTCAGGAGGCCAAAACATAACCTGGAACTTTAGTGACCCTACTAGTCCAGAAGGTCTAGTGCCAGCATATTGGGACAACCCTTATTTTACACGTTATCAGAACTACTCATCTGATGACAGAACTCGTTTGTTTAGCTACGCCTCTTTAAACTATGAAATTACTCCTTGGTTAAGCGCATTAGGACGAGCGTCTTTGGATACTTACAAACAACTTCAGGAAGAAAGAAGAGCAATTGGCTCTATAGCTTCAGGATTTGGTCTTTCTCCAGTTGATGAATCATCAGGATACCAAAGAAATGACATTAGCTTTCAAGAAATCAATTACGATTTTATGTTAAATTTCAATAAAAAATTCGGAGACAACATCAGCGTAAACGGAGTAATTGGAACAAACATAAGAAGAAATGACAGAGACAACGTACTATCATCAACAGTTGGTGGATTAGTAGTACCTGGAATCTATGCTTTATCAAACTCTAAATTAGATTTACCATTCCCTAAAGAAGCTAAAATATCTTCAGGTGTTAACGGTATTTACGCTCAGGGATCTATTGGATACCTAGACACTTATTTTGTAGATGCTTCTATCAGAAGAGACGTTTCATCTACACTACCAGACGATAACAATTCATACGTTTATCCTGCAATTTCAGGATCATTTTTATTCTCAAACGTAGTAAAAGCAAATTGGTTGAATTTAGGAAAATTCAGAGTTAACTATGCAGAGGTAGGTAATGATGCAGATGCATTACAACTTAACAATACTTATACAAGAGTTTCTAATTTTCAAGGACAACCTCTTTACACAAATTCATTATTACTTCCGTTTCGTAGTATTAATAAAAACCCAGAACTTAAACCAGAGAGAACAAAATCATTCGAAGTTGGTTTAGAAGCAAGCATGCTAGACAGACGTTTAGGCTTTGATATCACTTACTACAAAACAAACTCTGTTGATCAAATTGTATCTGCAGCAGTATCTTCTGCTTCAAGCTATACAAACGGACTTGTTAACGGTGGTAATATCGAAAACAAAGGTTTAGAACTTCAATTGAATGGTACTCCTATTAAAACAAAAGATTTTTCTTGGGAAATAATCATCAACTGGTCTAATAACAGAAGTAAAGTAATTTCATTACCAAACGGACTTGACAACCTTCAATTAGGATCTTTTCAAGGTGGCGTTACTGTAAATGCTGCTCCTGGAGAAGCTTATGGAGCCTTAAAAGGAACAGATTACGTTTACACAAACGGACAGCCAACAGTAGATCAAACTACAGGAAAATATTTAATCACTACTTCTTCAAGCAATACAATTGGTAATATTACTCCAGATTGGATTGGTGGTGTTAGAAATAAATTCACATACAAAAATTTAACTTTTGGATTCTTAATTGACACTCAAAAAGGTGGAGATATTTTCTCTCTAGACATGTACTACGGACTTGCTTCAGGATTATACAAAGAAACTGCTATAGGAGACATGAGAGAAAATGGAGTTATACAACCAGGTGTTGCGCCAGACGGATCAGTTAACACTGTAAGAACAGAAGGCGGAACGATCGAAAACAGTATGGGTTATGGAGCCGCTCCAAACAAAGCCTTTATTTACGATGCTTCATTCGTAAAATTAAGAGAAGTATCTATTACATATAACTTCCCTAAAAAAATGTTCGAGAACACTTTCTTAAGCTCTGCATCAGCAAGCCTTGTAGGATCGAACTTATGGATAATCAGTAAAAATCTACCATACGCAGATCCAGAAAGCGGATTGTCTTCAGGAAATAGCTCTAGAGGTTACTCAGTTGGATCACTTCCAACAACCAGAGATATTGGATTTAACTTAACATTCAAATTTTAATACCAAAAAAATGAAAAAATTAATATATGCTTTAGGAATTATGATTCTCACAGTTTCTTGTGACGATAGTAGCCTAACAGACTTAAACGTAGATGTAAAAAACCCTTCCGTAGTCCCTGCTAGCACTTTATTTACAAATGCAGAAAAAGGTCTTACTGAGCAATTGGTTAATACAAACGTAAATAAAAACATATTTAGATTAGTAAACCAGCAATGGACAGAAACTACTTATTTGGATGAATCTACCTACAACTGGGTAACTCGTAAAATTTCTGACAATCACTGGGACAGATTATACGCAGGACCACTAGCTGATTTATCGCAAGCAAAAGCTTTTTTAGAAAAAGATGTAATAGACCCTGTAGATCCTGAATTTGCTCAAAAAACAATCAGAAAGAAAAATCAATTAATACTAATTGATATCTTGATGGTTTACACTTATCAAATATTAGTAGACACTTTTGGAGACGTTCCTTATACAGAATCATTAAAAGGAGCAGGTAATTACTTACCTAAGTATGACAAAGCTATTGACATCTACAAAGATTTAATTGTTCGCCTTAATAATGACATTGCTAATATAGACACTTCAGAGTCTGCATTTGAAGGCGCTGAAGTTATTTACAAAGACGACTTAGATGCTTGGGTTAAATTTGCCAACAGTATTAAATTAAAATTAGGAGTAAACTTAAAAGCATCCGGACTAGAAGGTGCTATTGCTGACGCTACAATTATTTCCGCAGCAGCAGGAGGATTTACATCCAATGCTGACAATGCAAAATTACCTTATATGTCAAACCTTCCTAACACGAATCCACTTTATGTAGATATGGTATTTTCAGGAAGAAATGATTTTGTTGTTGCAAAACCATTTGTTGATGCATTAGTAACTTTAAACGACCCTAGAAAAGCGCAGTATTTTAGACCAACGTATAAAGATACAGATCCTGTTACAGATGAACTGATAACAGTTACTGGTTACAGAGGAGGAATAGTAGGAACAAAAAATTCTCAATCGAGATTTACACACGCAAGTGACAAAATTAAAGCCCCTGATTTCAGCGGTACTTTATTAGACTATGCCGAAGTAGAATTTTTATTAGCTGAAGCTTCAGCAAGAGGAGTTGCAGTAGGAGGATCTATTGCTTCGCATTATGAAGCAGCAATTAGAGCCTCTATGCAAGACTGGGGTGTTTCTTCAGCAGATGCAGATACTTATTTAAGTCAGCCAGCTGTCGCTTACGCTACAGCCGCAGGAACATGGCAACAAAAAATTGGAGAACAAGCTTGGTATGCCTTATTCAACAGAGGTTTTGAAGGATGGACATCTACAAGAAGATTAAATTTCCCAGTTTTAGCACTAGCTGCAAATGCAGATGCTGCAGCTGAAGGCCAAGTACCCTCAAGAATGGCATATCCTATTAGAGAGCAAACATTAAATGCTACAAATTACAATGCTGCATCAACTTCAATTGGAGGAGATAAATTAAGCACAAAAATATTCTGGGATAAGTAAAATAGTAATCCTAACATAATTTAACAGAAAACCACCCTTCAAAAAGGGTGGTTTTTTTGTGTAAAAGTTATAAAAAAAAGAATAATAACCACTATTTTCTTAAATTTAACATTTTAAACAATCACATTATTTTTCATTATTATCATATTTGAAGCAAAAAAATACGAATTTACAATTTACACATGTTTTTTAACTATAAAAAAACAATATCTTATAGTAAAATCATAATTTAACTAAAAAAAAAGCTTTTTATATTAGGTAGATTAACAAATTATTAAGATTTTTGTCGAACTAATTCAAAATATTTAAAAATGAAACTAAAGTTCAATGGATTCTTAGTACTTTTATTAGTACTAGTTGCGCAACTTACTTTCGCGCAAGAAAGAGCTGTTTCTGGAACAGTTTCTGATAATACAGGAATGCCTTTACCAGGTGTTAGTGTATTAGTTAAAGGAACAAAGACAGGAACGCAAACAGACTTTGATGGTAAATTCTCTATCAAAGCATCTTCAAGCCAAATTTTGGTAATTAGCTACATCGGGATGAAAACTCAAGAAGTAGCTGCAAGTTCAACTTCAATTAATGTAAAATTAAAAGATGACTCAGTAGAACTAGAAGGTGTGGTTGTAACCGCATTAGGTATTAAAAGATCTGAAAAAACCTTAGGATACGCTGTATCTAAAGTAAGTTCAGATGAAATTACTAGATCTGGTGAACAAAACGTTCTTCAGGCATTAGCAGGAAAAGCTGCAGGTGTACAAGTAATTGGATCGGGTGGTACTCCAGGAGCATCTAGTAAGATCATCATTCGTGGTGTTAATACAATCACAGGATCATCTGATCCTTTAATTGTAGTAGATGGTGTGCCAATTGACAACAGTACAAGCCAGACTACAGCTGGAGACAATCCTTTTAATGCAAACTTATCAGGTATCAACAACTCAAACAGAGCTTTAGATATCAACCCTGATGATGTAGAAAGTGTTACTGTTCTTAAGGGACCTGCTGCTGCTGCCTTATACGGAGAAAGAGCTGGTAACGGTGTAATTCTTTATACTACTAAAAAAGGTAGAGCTGGACGAGGATTAGGAATTGATTTCTCTACTTCATTGGCTATTGACAAAGTAAGTCAATTACCTTCAAGACAAAACAAATACGTTCAAGGTACTAGTGCTACTGCAACTACAATACCTACTAATACGCCACAAAGCTGGGGGCCTGCAGCTTCTACTTTAGGTGTACCAATGTATGACAATGTTGGAAACTTCTTTCAAGAAGGTTTAACATACAACAACAACATCGCTTTTTATGGCGGAGACAACAAAGCAACCTACAGAGCTTCTTACGGTAATGTAACGCAAACTGGTATGGTTCCTGAAACAGGATTAAAAAGAAACACTCTAAGAGTTGTTGGTGATTTAAAACTGAACGACAAATGGAAGACGGGTGCTAGCTTACAATACACTCACACAACAAATACATTGGCTCAAAACGGAAGTAACGTTTCTGGGGTTATGTTGAGTTTATTACGTTCAGTAGGAAACTACGATCTGAGAAATTATAAAGATGCATTAGGAAACAATCAAAACTATTTTGCTTCTTATGATAACCCATATTTTACAGTAAACGAAAACCCTGCTACAAGTGATGTAAATCGTGTTTTAGGAAATATGTACTTAACTTATTCTCCAGGTGAATATTTGTCTTTGACAGCTAAAGGAGGTATCGATACATACTCAGATTATCGTAAACAAATTTATGCAATTTCATCAAATGGTGATAATCTTGCAGGTATTGGAGAAGTTGCCTTTAACAACATTACCAACAAACAATTTTATGCAGACTTTATTGCAAGTGGATTATTACCACTAAAAACTGAGTGGTTAAAAATTAACTATACTGCTGGTCTTAATTTACGTTCTAATCAAAATACAGATGTATTCTCTAGAGGTAAAGAACTTGCTGTAAGAGGAGTTTACAACTTAGCAAATGCTACTCAGCTATACGCTTCCAACTACGAAGAAAACATAATGTCAAGAGCGATTTTTGGTCAATTAGAATTCGACGTAAAAAACCAACTTTTCATAACAGGATCTATCAGAAAAGAATGGTCTTCAACTTACGGAACAAATGCTAACAGTGCTATTTTCCCTGCGGCATCTGCTTCATGGGTAATAACAAATTCATTTGATTTACCAGAAGCAATTAGTTTTGCAAAAGTAACTTACGGTTATGGTGAGGTAGGTATTGCTCCTGGACCTTACAGAACACTTAGTACTTATACGCAACCATTTATGACAGATGGTTTCACAGACGGGTTAAGTTTCCCTTACAATGGAATAAACGGAATGACAGTATCAGGAGGATTAGGAAACCAAGACTTAAAACCTGAAAGAGTATTAGGTCATGAAGTTGGTTTAAGCACTAAATTCTTAGACAACCGTTTAACATTTGACATTAACGCATATTACAAAACTTCTAAAGATTTGTTAATCACTCTACCATTACCAGCGTCAAGCGGATTTACATCAGTATACCAAAACGCTGCTGAATTAGTAAATAAAGGTGTGGAAATTGAATTAGGATATGATATTTTCAAAAAAGGAAATGCTTTCCAATGGAACATCAATGCTAACTGGTCTAAAAATGAAAATGAAGTAACAGATATTTCTGGAAACTTAAGCGAAATTTCTATTGAATCTGCTTTTGGATCAATTGGATACTATGCTGTTAAAGGTCAACCATTAGGAAGTTTCTACGGAACTAAATGGGCACGTGACGCAAATGGCAATAAAATTATTGGAACTGACGGTTTAGCTATTGTTGACGGACAAACTGGTAACTTAGGTAACTCTGCTCCAAAATGGACAGGAGGCTTAAGAAACACATTCTCTTACAAAAGAGTAACAATATCAGGTTTATTAGATTTCAGACATGGTGGTGCTGTTTACAACGGTACATTAGCAAGAATGCATAACTTTGGAGTTTCTGAAGCATCTGCAGACAGAGAGCGTACTTACGTAATCGATGGTGTTAAAGCTGACGGTACTAAAAATGATGTAGCTATAACAGCAAAAAACTACTTCCAAAAATATTTAGGAGATGGTGGTGGAGCTGCTGAAGAAGCAGTAACTGATGTTAATTGGATTAGACTTCGTGATGTTACTTTAAGCTATGATTTTGATGTAAAAAGATTTACTGCAATCAATTCTGCACAAATTTCATTTACAGGAAGAAACTTATGGTTAGACACTAACTACAAAGGTGTAGATCCAGAAACAAGTTTAACTGGTGCTGGTTCAAGAATCAACGGATTAGACTACTTCAACAATCCAGGTAGCAAATCATTTATCATGACTCTTAAAGTAGGCTTCTAAATTTAAAATAAATAAAAATGAAAAAATATATAAAAAGTATAATTCTTACAGCCGTTGGTATTAGTTTGCTAACTAGCTGCCAGACAGAATTAGACACATTTAACGAAAATCCAAACTCTCCTATAATAACTACGCCAACATTATTGTTGTCTGCTATGGAAGTTTCTACATTTTCTACACATACAAGTGGTCTAATAAGAACTTCAAATATTTTTGACCAACACCTTGCTGGTACAAGTGTTGGACAATTAGGAGACATTCAACGTTATATTCTGACAGAACAAGATGTAAATAACGAGTGGAATACCGTTTACGGAACTACATTAATCAGTGGACACATTTTAAGCCGTGATTTCGCAGCTGAATTTCCTTACTATAATGGTATTGGTCAAGTATTGACTGCTTTAAATTTAGGCTACGCAACTGATTTATGGGGTGATGTTCCTTATGATGAAGCTTTTAAAGCTGAAGAAGGTAATAAATCACCAAAATACAATACACAACAAGAAATCTACGCAAGATTGCAAACAATTCTTGATGCTGCTATTGTTAACTTAAGCAAACCTGCCGCAAGTAACACTTCTAAACCAGGAGCTGATGATTTTATTTTTGCTGGAAATACTGCAAAATGGATCAAAGTTGCTTACGTGTTAAAAGCTAGATACGCATTAAGATTAACACAAGTTGATACAGGTGCTGCTCAAAAAGCTTTAGACTATATCAACGCATCTGGAATGACTTCTAATGCTGATGACGCTAACACTTTTTTCCCTGGAACATCAAACGGGCTTAATCAATGGTATGCTTTTGATAATAGCCGTGCTAACTACCTTAAAACAGGAGCATATTTTGTTGACGGTTTAAAAAACACTGCAGATCCAAGATTACCTTTTGCAATCGCAAAGGATGAAGATGGAAATTACGTTGGTAATGCTGCGAATGATTTAGACACAACATCATCTTCATACATTGGTTTGGCATATGCTGATGCCAACAGTTCAGTTGGAATGGTAACTTATGCTGAAGCTAAATTTATCGAAGCTGAAGCTAAATTCAGATTAGGACAAAATGCTCAACCAGCTTTAGAAGCTGCTGTTGCTGCATCAGTACTAAAAGTTACAGGAACCGCTGCAACTCCAGCTTTCTTAGCTACTGCAACTTCAACAGTAACTTTAGCTAACATCATTCAACAAAAGTATAATGCACTTTTCTTGACTATGGAACCTTACAATGATTACAGAAGAACTGGTTTCCCTGCTTTAGTTCCAAACCAATCATCTAACACTAAAACTATTCCTGTAAGATTCCCAACTCCTTCGGACGAAAGAAATTACAACCCAAATGCTACTGTAGTTAGTAATGTAACTACTAAACTTTGGTGGGATAAAGACTAATTTATTTCTCAAATAAATACATTAAACCACTCTGTTCATTCAGAGTGGTTTTTTTTTATATCAACATTATCGCTATATTTGTCCCATGGAAAAAGAACATCAAATATTTGGAATTAGAGCCATTATAGAAGCAATTCAAGCAGGTAAAGAAGTCGATAAAGTATTTATACAAAAAGAGATTTCAGGAGAATTAATGAAAGATTTAATGAAAGTGATGAAACGCGCTAACATTAATTTCTCATACGTACCTGTAGAAAAATTAAATCGATTAACTCCAAACAATCACCAGGGAGCAGTGGCAACCATCTCTCCTATTGGTTTTATAGAACTGGAACATTTAGTTGAATCAACCATTGCATCCGGAACTAAACCTTTATTTTTAATATTAGACCAGATTTCTGATGCCCGTAATTTTGGGGCTATCATAAGAACAGCAGAATGCACTGGTGTAAACGGAATCATTGTACAAAAATCTGGTTCTGCCCCGGTAAACGGAGACACCGTTAAAACATCAGCAGGAGCTGTATTTAATGTGCCTATTTGCAAAGTTGAACATATCAAAGATGCTATTTTCTATCTTCAGGGATCAGGTATCAAAACCGTTGCCGCAACTGAAAAAACAGATCAAAATATATATGACGTTGCATTAAACGAACCAGTAGCTATTATCATGGGATCGGAAGAAAGAGGAATAAACCCTTCTGTACTTAAAATCGTTGATGAAAAAGCAAAATTACCAATGTTTGGATCAATAGGATCTCTAAACGTTTCTGTTGCCTGTGGCGCATTTTTATACGAGACTGTTCGCCAAAGGAGCTAAACAAGTATTGAGGAATTAGGTTGACAAATAAATATAACAATTGATGTCTTTAAAACCTTCTCATAACATATTATCAAAAAAGACCGATTTAATACTTGTAATTTTATTAATTACAAGTATTAATTACGGACAAACTACTACATACAATCAGTTTTGGAATGAAATTCAATTCAACAGAACGATCAATGAAAAATGGTCAACTGAATTAAATATTGGAGCCACCTACAGTAGTACGGAATCTTCTTCTAATATTTTCGAACAAAACACTCAGCGCTCTGTACGCGCATGGGGACATTATTACTTTTCTCCCCGTTGGAAATTCTCTTCATTTTTAGCTTACAATTACAACAAAGATGTTCCTGAAATAGGTCAGTTTAAATCTCCCGAAGTTAGGTTTGCGTTACAAAGTATTTACTATTTTCATAAAACAGGATATACTCTTAGTACCCGAATGAGAATGGAATTGAGGCATATGCGAAATGAAGATGGTGATTATGATAATGTTTTAAGATATCGACAACAAGTAAAATACATTCAACCCATAAACAGCAAAATTCTAAGACAAGGTGTCGTTTACGCAATAGCTTCAGATGAATTATTCTTTAAATCAGGAACAAAAGTAACCGGACAAAGTTTCTTTGACAGAAACAGGCTAAATATTGGAGCGGGTTATTTATTTTCAGATGATATACAAGTTCAATTGATTTATGCAAATGAATACCTGCCCAGAAGTGAAGAAACTCAAATTGTAAATGCTGCTTCACTTACACTAACGTTTAATAATCTTTTTAGAAATATCAAAAAAAAATTATCTCATAAAAGCGATTCTCCTAACGATGAATAAAATTATTGATCTTCCTTTTTCAAAAAGCAAGTCAGCTGTTTTACAATAGCATCTTTATGTAATTTAAAAGTGTAGTCTCGAACAAACTCAGTACCCTGCATATTTATTTTTGCTACTAATGCTTCAAATTTTGAAAAATCGTCAAGATCTTTGTCATCTATTAAATAAAGCACTTGCATAATCGAATCATTTTGCCTGTATTGTGTATCGTAGTGAGTTAACTTATATTCTTTCTTATTGGCCAAATGAATAATTAAATCATCTTTGATTTTCTTGCCATCATTTTTAGCAGGAAATGGCAATGGCTGCAAAGCAACAAAGTAATGTTCTTTATCTGTTACAATATTGATTTTTAATGACTTCGATTTGGTAACATAAAAATCAGATGGCTCAAAATAATATACCATTGTTCCATCGGCTAATACTTTATTTTTTACATCGCATTGTGCAAATACTTCAGAAGCAAGTAAGAATAATAAAAAAACTATTGTTAGGTTCAAATATTTCATAACCTCAAATTAAAATTAGAACACTAACAAAAATAGCGTTTTTAAATCAATCAAATCTTAGTTATTATATTTATCGTCTGATTCTGTTCTGGTTACAGTATAATTAACCGAAACATCTGAATGATAATAAGTCGAAAATGATTCTGTTTCTTCTTCCGGTATCTCCGTATTTACAAAATTTCCGTTTTCATCAAAATGCTTCATAAACGCATCTTCTTCCGGATTGAAATCAGCTTTTTGCCATTCATAAACAACAGGTTTTGTATACTCGGGAGTTTTATAAAGCAAAGACAGTACAAATCCGGTTATAAAACCAGCCAAATGTCCCTCCCAGGAAATTGTTTTATCAACGTCTGGGAAAACATACCAAATCATTCCTCCGTAGAGTAAAATTACTGATAATGAAAGTGCCACCAAACGATAATAACCAGTTTGAATTCCTTTAAAAAAAATAAAACTAACCAAAACATAAATCAGTCCACTTGCACCAATATGATAATTTTCGCGACCAATAACCCAGGTAATTAAACCTGAAAATACAATTCCGAAAGCAATAACAGACAAAGTTTGCTTAGGATAAAAAAATTGCATGGCTGCCAATAATACTAATAACGGAATGGAATTATTATATAAATGATCTAAATTTTCGTGAATAAAAGGACTGAACAAAATACCTTGTAAACCCGAAAAATCACGAGGATAAATACCATGTTGGTAAAAATCAAAATCAAACCGGATTTGCATCCAATAAACAATCCACAGAAAAAGAACAAAGAAAACAGGAAGGCCAATAACAGCATTCGAAAATTTAAAGTGGTTATCATTCATTGTTTATGGAAATAAAGTTAAAGACACAATATCAAAAAACTATCCAATTACAATTTACTGATAATTTGTCAGCTATGCCCCTTATACCCTTTGTTATGATTTGTAACCCTTTTTTAACTATAAAATTAAAATTGAAATAGTAATTTTACAAAATGGAAGCACCTTTAGCCGAGCGTATTCGCCCACAGCAATTAGAAGATTATATTAGTCAAAGTCATTTGGTTGGACCAAATGGTTCTTTGACACAACAAATTTCGAAAGGAATCATTCCGTCATTGATATTTTGGGGACCTCCGGGAACAGGAAAAACAACTCTCGCTCAAATTATTGCTCAGGAATCTAAACGTCCTTTCTACATTTTGAGTGCAATAAATTCGGGAGTAAAAGATATTCGTGATGTAATCGAAAAAGCAAAACAAAGTGGCGGATTATTTACGGCCAAAAACCCTATTTTATTTATTGATGAGATTCACCGTTTTAGCAAATCACAACAAGATTCACTTTTAGCAGCGGTAGAAAAAGGATGGATCACACTTATTGGTGCTACTACAGAGAACCCAAGTTTTGAAGTTATTCCTGCATTATTGTCACGTTGTCAAGTTTATATACTAAATGCTTTTACAAAAGCAGATTTAGAAGCCTTATTGCATCGTGCTATGAAAACAGATACTTATCTGGCTTCAAAAAATATTACATTAAAAGAAACAGAAGCTTTACTCCGACTTTCGGGCGGAGATGGACGAAAATTACTGAATATTTTTGAACTTGTTGTAAATGCTTCTGCAGGCGATGAAATAATTATTACAAATGACAGGGTTTTTGAACTGGTTCAGCAAAATACTGTTTTGTATGACAAAAGTGGTGAGCAGCACTATGATATTGTTTCGGCATTTATAAAATCAATTCGCGGCAGCGATCCAAACGGTGCTGTTTATTGGCTCGCAAGAATGATAGAAGGCGGTGAAGACGTGAAATTTATTGCGAGAAGAATGCTTATTTTATCTAGTGAAGATATTGGAAATGCAAATCCAACGGCTTTTATAATGGCAAACAATACTTTTCAGGCCGTGACTACCATTGGTTATCCTGAAAGCCGAATCATATTAAGTCAATGTGCCATATATCTGGCAACATCTCCTAAAAGTAATGCTTCTTATATGGCAATTGGCAATGCGCAGCAATTAGTAAAACAAACCGGTGATTTACCTGTCCCTATTCATTTAAGAAATGCGCCAACTAAACTTATGAAAGAATTAGGTTATGGCGATGATTATAAATACTCGCACGACTATGCCAATAATTTTGCCGAACAGGAGTTTTTACCTGATGCCATAAAGAAAACGGTTCTTTATAATCCTGGTAACAATTCTAGAGAGAATAGCAACCGCGAATTTTTAAAGAACCGTTGGAAAGATAAATATGGTTATTAAAACCGTATTATATTATTTTTAGAATTTTACTACAACTTTTTCAGATACTAATTGATCATTCTTGTAATATTCGAAAAACCATTGATTGTCTTTTGCATTTAATGATCCCTGAATACCATCTTTTATTGCAATAAAGGAATCAGGACGAGATGTTTTTAACAACTTCATTACTACTTTAGGAGTTTTATCAATTAGCTGATATCCGTTTTCTGTAGGTTGCGCATATAACAAGTTAGGATCTGTAATATCTGCCACCGGAGCCGATACAGTTGCTGCAGTAGTCACAGTTTGAACAGTTGCAGGAACAGAAGCAGTGCTAGTTTTCACTGTATTAGCACTTTTTCCATTATACTTATATTGCAGTGCATTTATAGAAACAAATGCCATTTCAAGACTTTCTCTATAAGCTGATTCGTATTCTTTCTCTTTACTTTTTCCTACTTGCGAAGTAAATACAACTTTACCATAGCAATCCCTAAATTCAACAAAAAGTTTGGTCACTAAAAAACCATTATCTCTTTTTACATCTGCATACAATAGATCGCAACGATCAGCAAATTCTGCCGGAAGCTGTTCATTACCATAAAAAGCCTTAAAACCAGCTTTAACCAAATTTGCCTTAGTCATCGTTGATAACCTGTATTGGTTTTCTGTTTTAAGAAACTCATATTTTAAAGGCACAATCACTGCTTTGTAATCATTAACAGATTGCGAAAACCCAATAACTGAAGTAAGAAGCGCAATCAACAAAAATTTTATTCTCATAATTATAAATATTTTTTAAGTTCTAATAAATGGTTTATTTGTTTAATATTATCCGGGACCGTAACTTTTTTATCATTAAAAAAAATAGCATCCAGTCCAGCGTTTAAAGCTCCATTGACATCGGCATCAAGGCAATCGCCAATCATGACACTATTTTGTTTAGAAGCTTTGGCAACATTTACAGCATAATCAAAGATAATACTATTTGGCTTTTTTACGCCTGCCAATTCAGAATTTGTTATAGTCTGGAAATATCCTGAAAGAAGAGCATTATTAATTTTCTTGTCCTGAACATTTGCAAAACCATTTGTAATGATATGCAATCTGTATTTTGGTCTTAAATAGTCTAAGACTTCGATTGCACCATCAAAAAGATGGTTATTATCAGTTAAAAACTCTATATAATCATTTGCAATTTGATTAATATTTTCATCAGAGATATCAATGTTTAAAGCATCAAAAGAAAACTTCAATCTATTGTAACGCAATTCTAAGTGAGTAATTTTATCGTTTTGATAAAGCTTCCAGCACTCCTGATTTATAGGAGCGTATTTTGCTATAAAATCCTGTATTTTAATTTCAGGAAATCTGTTTTTAAAAATTCGATCAAAAGCCATCTCTGAGTTCTTATCAAAATCCCAAAGTGTATGATCTAAATCAAAAAAAACATCGGTAATATTTGTTTTCATCTGTTAAAAAATTCCTTCATCTACAAAACTATAATATTTTGATTCAGTAATAATCAAATGATCTAAAACTTTAACATCTAAACTTTCACCGGCCAATTTTAGTTTTTTTGTAATTTCTTTGTCCGCGTCACTGGGCTGTAAATTACCTGACGGATGATTATGACACAAAATCAGGCCTGTAGCACCATTTTCAAGTGCTAATTTAAACACAAGACGCGCATCTACAATTGTACCTGTTATTCCGCCTTTACTAAGCTGCGATTTAGAAATTATCTTATTAGAATTATTCAGAAAAAGGACCCAAAATTCCTCATGTGTTAATTCACCAATAATAGGCTGCATCATTTCGAATACCTTTTTACTAGAGGTAACTTTTACCAAATCTACCGCATCTTCGGCTCTTCGGCGGCGACCAAGCTCTAATGCAGCAATAATTGTTATTGCTTTAGCCTCTCCTATTCCTTTAAAATTAATTAATTGAGAAACTGACATTTTGCCTAAACCATTTAAACTATCAACACTTGATAAAATTCGTTTGCTTAAAGCTACAGCCGACTCGTTTCGACTTCCTGAACCAATCAAAATTGCAATAAGTTCAGCATCACTTAGCGCTATTTTACCTTTCAGCATTAATTTTTCACGAGGTCGGTCATCTTCAGACCAATTGTTTATAGGAAAATGAGTTGTTTCCATTATTGTATATTATTAATCATATATAAATTAGAGTTTGCACTCTTTTTCTGCTGACAATCTTTATTTTTGAATTCATTTTACTTTTAATCCAAAAAGCGAATATATTTAAAAATAAGAAAAATCAGTCATAAAAAGTGATTACTATTTTCAAATTAATTAACTTTAAATGCCAAAAGACTCTTAACCAAACTTCTGCCAAATTCGCAATGAAATTTCCATATACCTTACTCATCATCTTTTTATTCATTTCATGTAATCAAAAAGAAAAAAGCAATACTTTCTCTCAAACTACACCAACAGCAGCAAAAAACTTCGCTGAGAAATTATCTAATGCAGCGATCTCTATAATTGACCCATCAATAGATTATGATCCTGCTTATTTCTCTATCGAATATCCTAACGGAGATGTTCCTAAAAATAAGGGCGTTTGTACAGATGTTATTATTCGTTCCTATCGAAAATTAGGCATCGATTTGCAAAAAGAAGTTCATGAAGATATGATCGAAAATTTTTCTAAATATCCTAATCTAGAAAAATGGGGAATGACTAAAACAGATACTAATATTGATCATAGAAGAGTTCCTAATCTGGAAATTTTTTTTGAAAGAAACGGACAAAAGCTTTCCATAACACAAGATCCAAAAGATTATAAAACCGGAGAAATTGTAACCTGGCTTATTAATAACAAATTGCCACATATTGGAATCGTGACCAGCAAAAAATCTAGTGACGGAAAAAGAAACCTGATTGTACACAATGTTGGTAACGGACAAGTACTGCAGGATTGTTTATTTGAATATAAAATTGTAGGACATTATAGGTATTGGGAATAAAGATTAAATAAAATGGTAATAGAAAAATTCCAAATTAAATTAAGAAAAAAATGCCAACTACTATTTGTAATTGGCATTTTAAACCTATTAATTAATCTTATAATTTATAATCTTTTTTATACCCCAAAAACCTTCTTTGGTGTACAAGACTAATTTCTTCTTTTTGATTTGGTGGTTGTCCAGATTTCTTAATTCTCTAATAACATCTGAATCATCGCCATCAAATTTACTAAGGCTAAAATTTCCTTCATGCTCTCCTGAATCGTAATACTCAATCCTTGAAAACCTATTGATACTATTTCTTCCTCCCGAACCGTAAATGAATCTTTTGATCGTATAAGATTGCATTTCTGTTGGCTTATCCTTTATAGAATAATCCATTAAAGACTTAAAAATAATATCAGACACAGTTCCAAAACTAAGAAAAGAAATCATTACTCCCATCAAAGACAAAAGTAAAAAACAGCCAATTTTATCAAGGACTGAAGTTGTATCTGAATAATATTTAACAAAAGAATTGAACTTAAAATAAAAGAAAATCATTCCCAATAAAATGGGCAGATAAACAAATATTGCATCACAAAGAATTCCCTTATTCAAATATTGGTTATACCAGAAAAGCCAGTTTAAAATTCCAAAAATTAAAAAACCAACAAATAACTTATACAGTTTTTTATCATTGCGTTTTATTTCATTTTTTAGCTGTCGTTTATTTTCTTTTAACTTAGCAACTCTTCTGTCCATTTCAAATAAAACTACTCAATTAAACCTTTTACTTCATCAAAGTTTAATCCTCCGTAATTTCCTGAACTCATCAATAACAAAGCCGAATTATCAAGATTTAAATGAAACAAATATTCTTTGAACTCAATTGGATTAGTGTAAATTATTAAATCTTTACGATTAAAAGCAGTCGCAATTTGCTCATAAGTTACTTCTTCAAGCTGTTTAATTTTTACAGCATCCGGAGAATAGAAAACTACAGCAACATCTGCATATTCTAAAGCTCCTTCATATTCTTTCAAAAATTCAGCATTTAAACTACTGTAGGTATGCAATTCCAGACAAGCTACTAAAGTTCTGTTTGGGTATTGTTCTTTTACTGCTTTTGTAGTTGCAGCCACTTTACTTGGAGAATGAGCAAAATCTTTATAGGCCACTTTCCCTTTTCCTTCGGCAATTTTTTCTAAACGTTTTGATGCACCTTTAAAACTTGCAATTGCTTCGTAAAAATCAGCTTCGTCTACGCCCATGTTTTGGCAGATCCATTTGGCACCAGCCAGGTTATTTAGATTGTGTGCTCCAAAAACTTCAATTGGCATATCGCCTTCAGGAGTTTCTAATAAAGTTACACCATCATTTACGCTATATTTTGGAGTAGAATAAGCCAGTTTACGAATTGGGTTTGTAGCCGCCTCTGCTACTCTTTTTACTTCAGCATCATCTTCATTATAAACCAGAATTCCACCATTGGTAATCTTAGCAATAAAAATTTCAAATTGCTCAACATAATTTTCATACGTTGGAAAAACATTGATATGATCCCAGGCAATTCCTGAAATCAAAGCAATATTTGGTTGATACAAGTGAAATTTCGGGCGTCTGTCTATAGGCGACGATAAGTATTCATCACCTTCCAGAACCATAAAATCATTTTCTTTTGTAAGATGCACCATGGTATCAAAACCTTCAAGCTGTGCCCCTACCATATAATCAACTTCGATATTATGATAATGCATTACGTGCAAAATCATCGAAGTAATGGTTGTTTTTCCGTGAGAACCTCCAATTACAACACGTGTTTTATTTTTAGACTGTTCGTACAAAAATTCAGGATACGAATATATTTTCAAACCTAATTCCTGCGCTTTTAGCAGTTCAGGATTATTGGCTTTCGCATGCATTCCTAAAATTATAGCATCAATATCAGCAGTAATTTTTTCAGGAAACCAACCCAACTCAACCGGCAGAATTCCTTTTTTCTCTAATCTTGATTTTGATGGTTCAAAAATAGCGTCGTCGCTACCCGTAACTTTATATCCTTTGTTATGTAATGCTAATGCTAAGTTGTGCATAGCGCTCCCGCCTATTGCGATGAAATGTGTTCTCATTTAAATTCCAATTTTTTTAAAATTCCAAATTCCAATTAAATGGAATTTAATTTTGACATTAAGCTTCAAATTTCTGTTTTAATTCCTTTGCTTTTTTAGTGTCTTTTAGATTATTCAAATATAAATTATATAATTTTTGAAACGTAGTTTTTGATTTGCCAATTTCATGAGCCTTTATAAAGTTTTTTTCGGCTGCTGTATATCTCTTAAAATACACATCTATTCTTCCTTTTGATAAATAACCATCAACGGGCGATAATTGCGCCAGCTGATTGGAATATAAAATTGCCTTAGATTCGCTTCCTCCAAAAATGCCCGGCAATTGCAAATATATTTCGATTAATGCCCATCTGGCCGGAAGGTGTTTAGGATCTAAAACAATAGCTTTTTCAAATGATTCTTTCATTTCACTCACCATTCCCAAAGCTTTCAATCTGTTGACTTCCATAGCCCGCATTGCCAGACAGCCTCCGTATTTATAGAAATAATCTGCTTCTGTAGGTTTTAATTCTTTCAGTTTTTTGAAATATTCAGCTCCTTTTAACCATGCTTTTTGATGCGCTGTAATTTCTCCCAAATACTCGATTGTTTTTATATCCGAAGGTTTGCTTTTTAAAACCTCTTCAAAAACAACCCGGGCTTCATCATACTTTTTGGCATGATATAGCTTTTCTGCTTTTTCAAAATTAGATTGCGACCAAATACATATTGGCACAAATAAAAAAAAGAGGATTAGCTTTTTCATCTTTCAAAAATAGGGAAATATAAAACGCAACATTTGGTTTTGAAGATAAATTAGTAATTTGTACGAAATTTATTTTTAATAGTTTTCCCAACCTTTTAGACAAAACCGCGCTCTATATACTAAAAACCGACTTATGAAAAATATATTATTTGTTTTCTTATTGTTTACTACTGCTTTATTTGCTCAAAAAAACGACAAAAACTGGGCTAAAGTTGCCGCTTATGAAAATGAAGGTAAAATAAAATCAGCAAATGAAATCGTTGACAAAATTTACAAAAAAGCAGTTTCAGCAAAAGACGAAGTACAAATGATAAAATGTTTTTTTTATCAATCGAAATATTTGCAGGTAGTTGACGAAAACGCAAAAACTAAAATCTTAGATCATCTTAAAACAGATATCAACCGGGTTTCGATACCATCAAAAGCAATTTTGAATTTAATTTATGCAAAATGTTTAAATAGGTACTCTAATTATGACGAAGCTTATGCAGTTGTAGACAGTGCTGCGGCGGTAGTAGATGAAGCTGCTGCAATGATAGATTCTGCTATTTTTACGGTAGATACTATTGCTGTAGCCATAGACACCACAGCAGTTGTTGATATGCCGGAAGATGATAAAGCAAGCATTGATTTTACATCTGAAAAAGAAGTAATAGCACTTTATGAAAAAACACTGGAAAATGAATCAATCCTTAAAAAAACATCTTTAAAAAAGTATCAGGCTATTTTTAGTTTTTTGACTTTAGAAAAGCTAAAGAATGAAAACTTATATGATTATTTACTAAAAGAAAATATCGCGTTTTTCACTGAAAAAATTGAGCGATGGAAAATTGATAACAGCCAAATTCCAGCTTATAAAAACGAACTTTTAGGAAATTCAGAAGCCTTTTTAGCGCTTGATCTCAATTTTATAAAAGAAGAAAATTTCAAAAAAGTACTTTCTCTATATCAAAAGCTCGAATCTGGCAATCCATCATTAGAAAACCAATTTGACCGCATCATTTTTTGCAGTGAATTTATGCCACAGCCCAATGAAGATTTGAAAACATTTTTAAATGAATTTCAACAACGTTCGAATGATCCCATTCTTATTCAAAAAATTCTATTAAAAAAAGCAGAAATTCTGCTTAGTCAGGCATCGAAAGAATTACATCCTGATTATAATATCGAAGCGGTCAAAATATACGACGAGATAATAAAAATGAATAATGAAACCAATGCAGCTCAGACTGCTTTGGGGCAAAAACAATATGTTATTTCTAAATCATTAACTGCAAGGCTTCAAAAGTTCATTTATAATAAGGAGAATACCAGAGCTTTTATCACTTATAAAAATCTTGACCATTTAAGAATATCATTCTACAAAATTGATCAAAAAAAACTCAGGAAATTTTTAGATTCATATTCTGAAGAAGATAGTTTAGCTGCAGCCATTACAAAAAATCAAATTAAAATAGCTTCTAAAGACTATCAGCTTCAAAATAAAAAGGATTATTTTGAATATACTACAGAAGTTGTTTTACCACAACTGGAAACAGGAACGTATTTAGTTTATTTTGAAAGTGATTCTGATGCAAAAAAAGAGAAACCATTTTCTTATCAAACCATTACCGTCTCAAATTTAAGTATTCTGGCCTCGCAGGAAATCAACAAAGAAAATTTTCAGGTGCTGGACAGAAAAACAGGAAAACCTCTTGAAAATGTAACCATAAAATCTAAGCGTTATACTCTTAAAACAGATTCAAACGGACTAGCTTCTTATATTGGAGCAAATAACTACGATTACAATGAGCATATAGAATTTTCATTGGCAAACGACACTATTTTACCCGAGAAAAATTATCTTAGATATACGCAGCAATACAATCAAACAGAAAACAATTCTTTAACAGGAAAAGTTGAGTTTTATCTGGACAGGGCAATTTATCGTCCGGGACAAACGGTTTACTATAAAGGAATTGCCATTAAAAAACAAAAAAACAAAACCAGTATTGTTGCCAATACCACTTTTAAAATTTTCGTAAGAGACACTAATTATCAAACGTTTAAAGAATTTGAAGTTATTACCAATGAATTTGGTTCTTTTTCAGGAGAATTCACTTTGCCTAAAAGCGGACTTACAGGTAATTTTAATATTTATGCAACGCAACCTGATAATTATGAAAAAGGAGATATTTCGTTTAAAAACAAACCAAATGCATCATTTTGGAAAACCGTAAGACTTGAAAACTCTCAAATTTATTTTAGGGTCGAAGAATACAAACGTCCAAAATTTAAAGTAGATTTTGATCCTAAAAAAGAAAGTTTTCAGGTCAATCAATCGATTAAAGTAAACGGAACTGCAAAAGCATTTGCCGGAAGCAACATTTCTGATGCAAAAGTAACTTACAAAGTAACTCGATTTACACGTTACGTGAGGAATTATAGTGATTATTGGGGGAACGAACAAAACGAAATTATAGCAACGGGCGAAACCAAAACAGATGCTTCTGGTAAATTTGTAATTGAATTTATTGCCGAACCTTCAAAAAATGCAATCAAAGAACAATTGCCTGTTTTTAGCTACAGTGTAATTGCCAATGTCACTGATATTAATGGCGAAACACATACCTCTGAAACCACTGTAAAAGTGGGTTATCATGATTTGGTCATCAATGCCAGTATTCCGGGTAGTATTGAAACTAAAAACAAAAACGAAATCACGCTTATAAGTACCAATTTAAACGGAGAATTTTTAGCAGCCAAAGGCGAAATTAAATTGTATTTTGTTAGTCCGTTTTCTTATAAATTTAAAGAAAACTTGTGGCAAAAACCAGAAATCGAGAACATTTCACCGTCAGATTTTGAAAGATTGTTTCCTTATGAAATGGTAGAAATTAAAACAGATAAAGCAAACGAAGTTTTATTGTTTTCGAAAAAAGTGGACACCGAAAAAGACAAAAAAATAGTCTTGGATTTTATTTCAGATTATAAATCCGGAATTTATAAAATTGTGTTTTCTGCAAAAGACACCTTCAATAATCCTATAGAATCTGTATCGACTTTCGAAATCAAACAAAGCAAGGATAAATTTAATCCAAGTAAATTATTTACAGCAGAGCAAATTAATACGGATCCAAAAAAAGATGGTTTTGTAGCAATTAAACTTTCTTCTGTCATTCCGGATCTTTATATCACTACAAACGGAAATTATGGTAATCAAACCTATTTTGAAAATACGTATCATTTGCAAAACCATGAAGTAACTATCAAAGTTCCGTTAAAAAAAGAATTCGAAAAATCAGTTGGCATAAGTTTTCAAAGCATTTTGGACAACGAAATTTTTAATAACCAAATAGACGTTGCACTAAAAACACCGGAATCTAAACTTGAATTACTTGTAGAAAGTTTTAGAAATAAAATCGAACCCGGAAGTAAGGAAACCTGGTCGTTTAAACTAAAATCAATCCATGCAAAAACCGAAGCAGAAGTATTAGCCTCTATGTACGACAGCTCTTTAGACCAGTTTACAAAAAAGGACTGGAATAATAGCTTAAGTATAAACAATTACCATTACAATTCTCCTATTTTTAAATCTGGTTTAGGTTTTGAACGAACATCTTCATCTCTGGAAAATCTAAATGAATTTCTTCCTCTAACTGCGCTAAAAAATGATGAAACGCGATTAAACTGGTTTGGTTTTGACTTCAATAATAGCAGATACGGTGATTCACTTGGCATCACGATAACCGAACTTAAAGATAAAAAAGTAGGCAGCGAAACTATAAAAGGAGATCCTGATGCTGTTTTAACTGTTGATGAACCAGTTGGTGCAGCAGCAGCAATTACTATTTCAGAATCTGCTTCAGCACCAGCTCCAAAAGTAGATCAGGTAAGATTTGTAAAACCAGTTGTTGCTAAAGCTCAAGAATCTACTGAGGATCCCGAATATTATTACCAGACCAGCAAAGTAAAATTTATACCTGGAAAAAAAATCATAAGCGGCCTAACATCAATGATAATAAATTCATCAACGTTATATATAATTGATGGCGAAATTTCTTCCGAAAACAATTTCAAAAAAATAAATTCTGACGATCTTCTTGATATAGAATTTTTAGAGTCTGAAAAAGCCACAGCACTTTATGGAAGCAAAGCTGCAAACGGCGTAATAATCATTACAACCAAAAAAGCATTAGAAGCATTAACCCAAGTAAAAGCCAGAAAAAATCTTTCTGAAACCGCATTCTTTTTACCGAATTTAAAAACCGATGCCAACGGAAAAGTAAGCTTCAATTTTACCTCTCCAGAAGCTCTAACGGCTTGGAAACTTCGTTTATTGGCACATAATAAAGATGCTGTTTCCGGTTATTTAGAAAAAAGTGTGGTGACGCAAAAAGAATTAATGCTTCTACCTAATTTCCCTCGTTTCTTTAGGGAAAAAGATACGATTGTAATCTCAGCTAAGATTTCGAATGTAACAGATCAGGTAAAAACAGGAATCGCTATTTTACAGTTTTTCGATGCAACAACAATGCAGCCCATAGATGCCAAAATGCTGAATGCAAAAAACGTGAGAAACTTTACGGTTAGTGCTTTTGGGAATACAACAGCAACCTGGACAATTTCAATTCCAGAAGGTTTGCAAGGTGTGCAATATAAAATCCTGGCCAAATCCGGTAATTTTTCGGATGGAGAAGAAAACATACTTCCCGTTTTGACCAATAATATGTTGGTTACAGAAAGTATCCCCATTTGGGTTCGTGAAAATTCTACTAAAGAATATACGTTTGAGAATTTAAAAAACAACAATTCAGCGACTTTAAAAAGTCATCAGCTTACGTTAGAATATACCTCAAATCCATCGTGGATGGCAATTCAGTCTTTGCCGTTTTTGATGGAATACGAACATGAATGTGCCGAACAAACTTTCGCCCGCTTTTATGCCAATGCTTTGGCCTCAGAAATCATTTCGAGTAATCCGAAAATTGCAACTGTATTTGAAAACTGGAGAAAAAACGGAAAACTGAATTCTAAATTAGAAGAAAACGAAGAACTAAAATCAATTATTCTGGCAGAAACTCCGTGGCTAAAAGATGCGGAAAGCGAAGAAGAAAAGAAAAAGAATCTGGCTCTTTTGTTTGATTTGGAAAAAATGAAGACATCGCAAGAAGCTGCTTTCGATAAATTAAAACAAAAACAAAACCCATCGGGAGGATTTTCTTGGTTTGAAGGAAGTTCTGAAAATGAATACATCACCCGTCATATTCTGGCAGGTTTAGGTCATTTATCCAAATTAAACAAAACAGAAGATAATATTGCAAAAATTGATGCCATTGCCAAAACCGGAGTTCCGTTTCTGGACAATAAATTCTTAGAGTATTATAAAAACAAGACTAAAAACTTAAAAAAGACAGAGAAGCTAATTTGGATCAATCCCTATTCAGATCTGCATTATTTATATACCAGAAGTTTTTATTTAGACAATTATCCGCTTTCCGATACTTTGAAAAAAGCAACCAAATTATATTTAGAAACAACTAAAAAAGATTGGCTCAATTATTCGCTTTACGAAAAAGGACTGGCTGCTTTAACTCTAAATCGTTTTGGAGAAAGCGAGTCGGCTAAAAAAATTATCGAAAGCCTAAAAGAAACGTCATCAAATAATGTAGATTGGGGAATGTACTGGATCGCAAATAAAGCAGGTTGGTATTGGTATCAGGCACCCATAGAAACTCAGGCTTTATTGATTGAGGCTTTCGCCGAAGTGACTCACGATATCAAATCTGTGGATGCCATGAAAGTTTGGTTGTTAAAAAATAAACAGACCAAAAACTGGCCAACAACAAAATCTACAACAGAAGCTGTTTATGCTTTATTGATGCAAGGTAATGACTGGTTAAGCGTGAAAGACAATACTATCATCAAAATTGGAAACGAAAAAATCCTAACCAAAAAATTAGCCGAAAACGAAAAAGAAGCTGAAACCGGCTATATCAAACTCAATTGGAAAGCTGATGAAGTCAAAAGAGAAATGGCTTCAATAAGTATTCAAAACAAATCTAAAGTTCCCGGATTTGGCGGCGTTTATTGGCAATATTTTGAAGAATTGGATAAAATCAAAACCAATTCGGGCGCAGTTTTATCAGTTTCGAAAGAATTATATTTAAAGAAGACTTCAATAAAAGGCAACCAATTAGAACGAATTACAAGCAAAAACCCTTTACAAACAGGAGATTTAGTTACGGTAAGACTAATTATAAAATCTAAAGAAGACATGGAATTTGTGCATTTAAAAGATATGCGCGCTTCTTGCTTTGAACCTGTAAATGTACTTTCTGAATATCAATACAAAAATGGTTTAGGATATTATATGAGCACAAAAGATTCTGCAACGCATTTCTTTTTTGACCAGATCAACAAAGGAACTTATGTAATAGAATATGATATAAGAGTAAACAACAGCGGAGAATTCTCAAACGGAATTACCACAATTGAAAGTATGTATGCTCCGGAATTTGCCAGTCATACAAAAGGAATTCGGGTTAAGGTTCAATAAAATTTCAAAAAATAGCCACGAATTCACGAATTAATTAAAATAAAAATTCGTGAATTCGTGGCGGAAAAAATTACCACAAAAAAAGCCGACAGATTTAAAATCTGTCGGCTTTAATTTTAGAAATAAAACAAACTATTTTGCAATAGTCAATTCATCAATAATATTTTTAGCTCCAGCGTATTTGTCTATAATCCAAAGTACATAACGAATATCTACGTTGATTGTTCTTTGCAATTTAGGGTCAAAAATAACATCTCCTGCCATTGCTTCAATGTTTCCGTCAAAAGCAATACCAATTAATTCTCCTTTTCCGTTAAGAACCGGTGAACCAGAGTTTCCTCCTGTAATATCATTATCTGTCAGGAAGTTTACAGGCATATATCCAGCTTTGTCAGCATATTGTCCGTAATCTTTTTTCTTGTTCAATTCTAACAAACGTTTTGGTAAATCAAATTCCTGATCTCCTGCTTTGTATTTTTTTACCATACTTTCCATAGTAGTATAGTTGTTAATTGTAGCATCGTTTCTAGGATCTGCAGGTAATGCACGAACTTTTCCGTAAGTCAGTCTCAAAGTAGAGTTTGCATCAGGATATTGAATCGTGTTTAATTTTGACTCTCTTAACCCTTCAACCAATTCGCGGAAAGCAGTTGCGAAACCATCATCAGCTTTAGCCTGATCATCTGTTTTAGCACGGTATTTTGTCATCAAATCATTAGAAATAATGTACAAAGGATCATGTACAATTGCTAATGGTTTTGGATTCGCCATAAATGCCAACACTTTTTCTTTAGTTGTAAAGTAACTAACCTCAGTTGCTTTTGCAACATCTGCAGTAAAATCACCCTTATTTTCTGATTTCATTTTAGCTACTTGTGTACCTAAACCATATTCAGCACCTTTAGAGGTGTACAAGTTCAATTGTGCAGCAAATATATCTTTTTCAAGGGGCGCATAAAACTCACCATAAATGTTATCGATCATAGCATTGATCTTAGGTAACATCTCTGCTTTTTTAGCATCATTTTCATTATAATAAGCAATCAATGCATTTCCTAAGTTTGCTGGTCCTGCAGCATAACTTGACGTACGCAAAAGCTGCATTAAATAATTATCATGAGTTGCTTTTAAATTTGTAGATCTGTAATACTCATTAATAGTAGGAATTACATTTTCGTACTTTTCTTTATTAGCCGGTTTAGTTGCCCATTCGTAGAATTTATCTTCCTGTGCGGCTTTAACATCTACCGTTCCGGCTTTTGTTAAGGCATCAATCATTCCCTGACGGTTTTTCCAGTAGTTGGCAGTCGAAGCATATTTAGACGCATATTGCAAACGAACTGTTGCATCTTTGTCCATATATTTTTTCATTACATCCATTCCGGTTTTAGCACCTTCAACCCATGCAGGATATGCATATTTTATGTTTTGCTCGATTCCTCCGGCTGGCATCCAACGGTTTGTTCTTCCCGGATATCCTAAAATCATAGCAAAATCATTTTCCTTAACTCCTTTTATACTTACAGGTAAGTAATGTTTAGGCTGTAAAGGCACATTGTCTTTTGAGTAAGTCGCAGGATTTCCGTCTTTATCAGCGTATACTCTAAACATAGAGAAATCTCCTGTTTGACGTGGCCATTCCCAGTTATCAGTATCTCCACCAAATTTACCAACACTTTCCGGAGGTGTTCCTACTAAGCGAACATCGGTATAATCCTGATATACGAAATAGTAATATTCATTTCCCTGAAAGAAAGGACGAACAGAAACAGTATATTTTCCACCCTCGTTATTTTCTTTTTCAATCAAATTGATTTCCTGCTGAATGATTTTATTTCTTTCAGTCTCTGTCATTTTATCATTTACTTTAGACAAAATTCTTTTAGAAACGTCATCCATACGAACAAAGAAACGAACGTATAACGATTTTGGCTTCATTTCCTCACTTTTTGTTTTTGCCCAGAAACCATCTTTCAGATAATTTTGTTCGGCTGTAGAAAGTTCTGCAATTGCATCATATCCACAGTGGTGATTTGTTAAAACCAATCCGTTTTTAGAAACAATCTCAGCAGTACAACCTCCGTTAAACTGTACAATTGCATCTTTCAAACTATGATGATTAATGCTATAAATTTCTTCGGCTGTAAGCTGCAAGCCCATTTTTTCCATATCTCTATGGTTCAATCTTTCGATAAACATCAAAAACCACATTCCTTCATCAGCTTTTACAGGAAAAGCCATTAAGCACATGGTTAAGAATAAAATTATTTTTTTCATATTATTTTGTTTAAGTGATGCGAATATAAGTCATTTTCATAATTATATCATCCGAAGTAGGATCAAAAATAAATATGCTCACCTCTTTTTAAGATTTTATTACGAAATTAACATTTTGCACAATAAAAAAGGTGTCCTATTACAGAACACCTTTTTTGTATAAAATTATTATTTTTACTATTCGTTTAACATCTTCCAAAGTTTATCTTTCAAATCTGTTAAACCTTGTTGGGCAACTGATGAAATAAACATATAAGGAATGTCTTTGAAAGCAACATCAAGTTCAACTTTCAATTCTGCTTTAAGTTCGTCATCCAGCATATCACATTTTGAGATTACTAAAAGACGTTCCTTATCTAACATTTCAGGATTGTATTTCGTTAATTCATTTACCAAAATATCATATTCCCCTTTAATGTCCGGCGTATCAACAGGAACTAAAAACAACAATGTCGAGTTACGCTCGATATGACGCAGAAAGTAATGTCCTAAACCTTTTCCTTCAGCAGCACCTTCAATAATTCCCGGAATATCTGCAATTACAAAAGACTGAAAATCTCTGTAAGCTACAATTCCTAAGTTTGGTTTTAAGGTAGTAAAAGGATAGTCCGCAATTTTTGGTTTTGCAGAAGTCAATACAGATAATAAAGTTGATTTTCCTGCATTAGGAAAACCTACTAAACCTACATCGGCTAAAACTTTAAGTTCCAGAATCACATCCATTTCTACACCCGGTAAACCTGGTTGTGCGTAACGTGGTGTTTGATTTGTTGAACTTCTAAAATGCCAGTTACCTAAACCGCCTTTTCCTCCTTTTGAAAGGATTCTTTTTTCACCATCTTCGGTAATTTCGAACAAGGTTTCTCCGGTTTCTTTATCTTTTACGACAGTTCCTAAAGGTACTTCTATAAATTTATCTTCTCCATCAGCACCTGTACTACGATCTCCACCTCCATCTCCACCGTGACCAGCTTTGATATGACGGGCAAATTTTAAGTGAAATAATGTCCACAAACCTTTATTCCCTACTAAATACACGTGTCCACCTCGACCACCATCACCTCCGTCCGGGCCTCCTTTTTCAATAAATTTCTCTCTATGTAAATGTGTAGATCCTTTTCCTCCCTTTCCGGATGAAACATATATCTTAACGTAATCTACAAAATTTCCTTCTGTCATTTTTTTTAGTATTCAGTCGCAGTCTCAGTTTTCAGTGCAAACTGCGACTAAAAACTGAGACTGAAAACTATTTTATTTTTACTCTTTAAGTGCTTTCACCAACACTTTATCAATCTTTACGCCATCCATATCAATGACTTCAAGCACAAATTTTTGCCAGATTAATTTTTCGCCTTCTTTTGGAATATGAGAAAGCTCGGTCATAATCATTCCACTTACGGTATTTACTTCGTAATCATTTGTTAGTTCATCCAACTCAAAATAAGTCAGAAAATCGTGTAAGGAATAATGTCCGTCTACCAACCATGAACCATCTTCTCTTTCGACCAATTGAAATTCATCTTTATAAAAATCAGATGCATCACCAACTAAGGCTTCAAGAATATCATTTAAAGTAATGATCCCCTGAAAAACACCATATTCATCAGAAACTAAAGCATAATGAACTCCTGTTTTCTTAAAATTTTCCAACGCCTTATAAGCTGTTGTCTGCTCCATTAAATAAGGAGGATCTGTCATTATTGCACCCAAATCAAAATGATCGCTTTCGATATTGGCAAATATATTTTTTAAGGTTACGATACCCACAATATCATCGTAATTATCTCTGTAAACCGGATAAACTGTATGCAAATCCATAAGAACAAGTTCCTTTATTTTGGCTTTGTCTGCATTAAACGGCAACATATCAACCGATTTACGGTGCGTCATTAACGAATTTACTTTTCTGTCACCAATATGAAAAACACGTTCTACGATATCTTGTTCAATTTCCTGAACTTCTCCGCCTTCCGTTCCTTCTTTTATAATGGCTTTTATTTCTTCTTCGGTAACTTTTCCGTCGGCTGAAGGTTTAATTTGTAAAACATTCAGTAAAAAATCAGTCGAAGTAGTAAGCAGCCAAATAAACGGCGCTGTAATAATCGAAATGATCTTCATTGGCATTGCCACCATTTTTGCAATAGATTCAGGATAATTTAACCCAATTCGTTTTGGCAGCAATTCTCCTAAAACTAAGGAGAAAAATGTTAGTACTACAACTACAATCCCTACTGCAACAGAATGTGCATAGGGTTTTAAAACTGCGAATCCGCTAACAAAAGTTTCCACATCTACTGTGATTTTATCACCACTGTAAATACCCGTCAAAATCCCGATTAAAGTAATTCCGATTTGTACTGTAGACAAAAACTTGTTTGGCGAATTGGCCAAATCGAGCGCAATTCTGGCACTTTTATTTCCTTTTTTTGCGGCAGTTTCGAGTCTGTTTTTTCTTGCTGAAATAAGTGCAATTTCAGACATAGAGAAAACTCCGTTTAATAGTATTAGAAAAAATATTATTAGTATTTCCATTTTTAAGTTTAAAGTTAAAAACCAAAAGTTAAATGCTTTTCAGAACTTAAAGTTCTTTCCAAACATTTAACTTTTAACTTCCAACAAGTTGTATTACAAATTATCTATAACTGATGTTAAGCGCTCTGTAATTTCTTCGATAGTTCCGATACCGTTTACGGCATAAAACTTATTTTGTTCTTTATAATATCCAATTAATGGAGCTGTTTTTTCGTTGTATTCCTGATATCTTACACGAATTTTTTCTTCGTCCTGATCATCAACTCTTCCGCTTGTTTTTCCTCTTTCTAATAAACGTGCCACAAGAATTTCATCATCAGCTTCTAATGCGATTGTAGCAGTAACACTTGACCCAATTGTTGGTAAAAATTTATCTAAAGCCTGAGCCTGATCTAATGTTCTTGGATAACCATCGAACAAGAAACCTGCTGTATCTGGATGCTTATTTACTTCGTCTATTAACATTGCAGTGGTAACTTCGCAAGGAACCAATTCTCCATTGTCCATAAAAACTCTTGCTTTTTTACCTAAATCTGTATCATTTTTTAAATTAAAACGAAAAATATCTCCTGTTGACAGATGAGTTAGTTTGTATTTTTCTTTTAAAAATTCTGCCTGAGTTCCTTTTCCTGCTCCTGGCTTTCCAAATAAAACAATATTAATCATAATATGAGTGAGTGTTGTTACTTCTGTTTTTTATAAGAAGTTTTAAATGAATATATAGTTGTGTGTGTTTTTAATTATTCGGCTAATTTATATACTTCGGCTAAATTTCTGCCCAGGCCATCGTAGTCTAATCCGTAACCAACGATGAATTTATTTGGAATCCTGATTCCTATGTAATCTATTTTAATGTCTTTTTTATACGCATCCGGTTTAAAAAACAAAGTCGCAATTTTAAAATGTTTGACATTTTGCTCTTTAAAAATCTTTTTTAATTCTTCGATTGTGTTTCCGGTATCGATAATATCTTCGATGATAATTACGGTTCTGCCTGATAAATCCTGATTAATACCAATTAATTCCTTTACGGTATTAGTAGATTCGGTTCCTTCATAAGATGCCATTTTGATGAATGAAACCTCGCAAGGACTTTTATATTTTTTTAAAAAATCTGCAACAACCATAAATGCACCATTCAAAACCCCTATAAAAATTGGAGTATCATCTCCAAAATCATCTTCTACCTGAGCTACTAATTTGGTCAAAGCAAAATCAATTTCCTTGGCAGAAATAAACGGAACAAATTGTTTATCGTGAAGTTGTATCATTATTTTTATGTTTAAAATAATGGGCAAAGATACAGAATTACAACCAAACTGTAAGTATCAAAATAGGCTGGACACATATTTTTTTAAGAATGTTAAATATCACATAATATTTACAAATCTTTTCTTAAAAATATTTTTAATTTTAGTAAATTGTTGTTCTATAAATATTTAACCCTGAATCATAATGAAAAATACCGCGCAACTATTTTCAATATCCCTACTCACTATACTAACGGCCTGCAACGGACAGGTTAAAAAAGAAGAAAAAGATGCCCTGAGCAAGCAACCCAATACGATTGTAAAAACAGCTGTTGGCGACCTGACTTTACCTCCACCCTACGCAACAGAATCAAAAACAAACAATAGCAAAGTGATTGGCTGGCCCGAAGGAAAAACACCAACAGCACCTGCAGGTTTTACGGTTACCAAATTTGCAGATGGTTTCGAAAATCCGCGTTGGACCTATATCGCTCCCAATAATGATATTTTTGTGGTAGAAAGCGGAACCCGCGGCAGCAAAAATCAAATTACGGTTTTACGTGATAAAGATAAAGATGGTAAATTTGAAACGCGTGAAGTTTTTATAAAAGACCTAAACAAACCTTTTGGAATGTTGGTTCTAAAAGACTTTTTCTATATCGCTAATACGGATGGATTATATCGATATCCTTACAAAAACAATCCGCTAAAATTAGAAACTCAGGGAACTAAAATTCTTGAACTTCCTGCCGGAGGTTACAACAATCACTGGACAAGAAATATAATTGCAAATCCTGAAGGAACAAAAATCTACGTTTCTGTAGGTTCGGGAAGTAATGTAGGTGAAAACGGAATGGACAAAGAAGTACGTCGTGCTGATATTTTGGAAATTAATCCTGACGGAACCGGTGAAAAAATTTATGCTGCCGGACTTAGAAATCCTGTTGGAATGGATTGGAATCCGGCAAACAAGGAACTTTGGACTGCTGTAAACGAACGTGACGAATTGGGCGACGATCTTGTTCCTGATTATGTAACGAGTGTAAAAAGAGACGGATTCTACGGCTGGCCTTATTCTTATTACGGAAATATTCCTGATCCAAGAATGAAAGGTGAACGCAAAGATTTAGTAGAAAAAGCTATTGTTCCGGATGTTCCGGTTGGTGCTCATACGGCTTCGTTAGGATTGGCCTTTTATACTAAAGATGCTTTTCCTGCAAAATACAAAAACGGAATTTTCGTTGGGCAGCATGGTTCATGGAATCGCGCCAAAATATCAGGCTACAAAGTAGTTTTTGTTCCTTTTGCCAACGGAAAACCTTCTGGAAAACCTGAGGACTTTTTGACTGGTTTTATTTCTAATGCTGAAAAAGCAGAAGTTTTTGGCCGACCTGTTGCGGTAACGGTTACACCAGACGGATCGCTTTTGGTTAATGATGATAGTGGAAATACGATTTGGAAGGTTACGGTGAATAAATAAATCCCAAATTTTTTAAATTCCAAATCCCAAACTTTACGCGAATAATTTTAAACACATAGAAACATAGGTTTTATTTTGCGAAAAGGTCATTGAAAAGAAACACATTTCTTTCACATAGCTATGTGAATTAATGCTAAGTGAAATGCCTTTTTACGTCATCAAAAGCTATGTTTCTATGTGTTTAAAATTATGCGCAAAAACTGATCAAAACTCTTTTATGATTTTAAAAAAATATTGTTTTCTACTTTTTGTGTTTTGCATTTTTCATAATAGTAAAGCACAAGAAAAAGAAAGCAGAACTATTGATTCTGTCAAAACTCAAAAACTCGACGAAGTTGTTATTAGTTCACTTCATGTTAATAATAGATTACAGAATACACCCGCAGCAATTGGTATTTTATCTAAAAAAGATCTTCTGCAAAATAACACAACAGATATTACTACCGTAATCAATACGATTCCGGGAGTTTTCATGCAATCCTCTAATTTTACCACAAGCAGAATTTCGATTCGTGGTATTGGCGCAAGATCTCCTTACGGAACGAATAAAATCAGGGCTTTTTACGGCAGTATTCCGCTGACTTCCGGAAACAGCGAAACAGTTATTGATGATATCGATCTTGAAAATATTGGTCAGCTTGAGGTAATCAAAGGTCCGCTTTCAAGTATTTACGGTGCAGGATTGGGTGGTGCTATTTTAATTTCGCCTCAACTTTCTAAAACCAATGGCGAAAATGCCAGCGTAAGCAGCGTTTTTGGTTCGTTTGGATTACTTAAAAACAGTTTGAATTATAGTGTGAATGAAAAAAGTTCCAGTCTGAATATCAGTTACCATAATCTTAAAACCGATGGATGGAGAGAAAACAGTTCGTACAAGCGAGAAGGAATCACAGTTGCCGGAGAATTATTCAAAAAGAAAAACAACAAACTGACTTATTTTACGAATTACACCTATTTAAAAGCTTACATTCCAAGTTCGATTAGTAAGGAGGTTTTTGATTCTAATCCGAAACTGGGCGCTTCAACCTGGGTAGCTGCAAAAGGATTTAAGGAATATAAATCGACTTTGGCGGGATTGGCTTATGATTTCAAAATTAGTGATCATCTGAGTAATGCTACTTCGATATTTGTGAATTATAAAGACAGTAGCGAACCTCGTCCTTTTGATATTTTACGTCAATATACTTTTGGAACCGGCGGAAGAACGCAGTTTTCGGGAGATTTTAAAATAGGAAAAACAGAAAATCAATTTATTGCCGGAATCGAATATTTCACAGATAATTATAACGGAAATACTTTTGAGAATCTCTACAAAAACAACAATGGCCAGGGAAGTTTACAAGGAAAACAACTTACTGAGACCGATCAGAAAAGGCATTTTTATAATATCTTTTCACAAATCAGAACGCTACTTTCAGATCAATTCGAAATTCAGGCAGGACTTAATTATAATGAAACCCATTTTGAGCTAACGAATTTTCTGCCGACTAAAACCTCAACTGAAAAATACAGTTATGACGGGATCTTTTCTCCTCAATTGTCTTTTTTATACAAACCCAATTCCGAAAGAACTTTATACTTTTCGGCAAGTCGCGGATTTTCATTGCCGGCGACCGAAGAAACACTTACAAGTTCCGGCAACATCAATCCTGATATAAAACCTGAAAGCGGTTACAATTTCGAAGCTGGCGGAAAATTCTATTTCTCCAATAAAAATCTTTATACCGAATTTGCGGTTTACCGAATGGAAATAAAAGATTTATTGGTAGCAAAACGCATTGGCGATGATCAATATGAAGGTGTAAATGCCGGAAAAACGTTTCATGAAGGAATCGAAGTTTTAGCAAAACACAACTGGACCATTAATCGTTTTTTTACTTTGAATTCTTTTATCGCAGTTTCGTTAGGAAAGTATGAGTTTAAAGATTTTGTTGATGACGGAAATGATTATTCCGGAAATAAATTAACCGGAGTTGCAGCAAATAAAGTAAATGCCGGAATAATTTTAAATACTTCTTTAGGAATTTATTTTTCTGCTGATTTTCAGTTTACAGATAAAATTCCGTTGAATGATGCTAATTCTGCTTATTCAGATTCTTATCATATCGTCAACTTAAAAACTGGTTATGGTTTTGAAATTCTTCCTAATTTAAATACCAATTTAGCTTTTGGTATTAATAATGTAACTGATGAAAAATATGCGTCAATGATTTTACCCAATGCCGTTGCCGTCGGGAACGCAAGTCCAAGATATTATTATCCGGGACTTCCTGTAAATTATTACGGAACCATTTCACTAAATTACCTATTTTAGATGTGTCCTAAATCGAAAAAAATGTCATCTGAATTACAAGCAAAACTAGACTATGTAAATGCTTACAGAGAAAACCGACTCATGGCGGCTCAGTATGTTTTAGAAAATCATCATTTATTTGAAGAGCTGGTTTCAATTTGTTTTTCGCCCGAAAACAAAAACAATCATAAAGCCTGTTGGATTTTAGAATTTGTATCCTACGAAGAATTAATCTGGCTGCAACCTCATCTTGATTTTTTATGTTCTAATTTGAAAGTGCTAAAGGATGAAAGTGCTATAAGGCCAATCGCAAAAGTGATTCAGCTTTTGGTAAAATCACATTATAAAAAAAATGATGACAGTATTTTACTTTCCGAAGAAAACCTTCAGGATTGTATCGAAGCTTCTTTTGACTGGCTGATAAATGATGTAAAAGTGGCAACGAAAGCCTATTCCATAAGAACTTTATATGTTTTGGGAAATCATTACGACTGGATTCATCCGGAACTGCAAATTATCTTAAACAAAGATTATGGAGATCATTCTGCCGCTTATAAAGCTGTTGCCAAAGAAGTTTTGAAGAAAATCGAAAAGTAATTTTAGTTTGCCACAAATCTTAACATATAGCTTTACGGTTATATTTTTGCCACAGATTAAAAGATTAAAATGTTTTTTTTAGTTAACCGCAAATTTCACAAATTAGCACAAATTTTTATCTGCAAATCTTAACATAAAGCTTTGTGTTCTTTGCCTCCTTCTAACAATTAAACTTTGCGAACTTTGCGAACCCTTTGTGTACTTTGCGGTTAAATTTTAGCCACAGATTAAAAGATTAAAAGGATTTTTTAGTTAGCCGCAAATTTCACAAATTAGCGCAAATTTTTATCTGCAAAATCTAACACATAGCTTTGTGCCCTTTGCATCCTTTTAACAATTAAACTTTGCGAATTTTGCGTAAATCTTTGCGGACTTTGCGGTTAATCTTTTTAGCCACAGATGAGACGATTAAAAATGATTTTTTAGTAAACCGCAAATTTCACAAATTAGCACAAATTTTTATCTTCAAAATCTAACACATAGCTTTGTGTTCTTTGCCCCCTTCTAACAATTAAACTTTGTGAACTTTGCGTAAATCTTTGCGGACTTTGCGGTTAAATTTTTCACCACAAATCCACAAATTGTATTCTGGTTGAAATTAGAATTGGAAAAAAATCATGAAATTCATGAAATTCGTGGCAAAAAAAAGATTAAAAAGTATCTTTGCAAAAACACAACTACAATGAACTATTTTTCTTCTGATTTTAAATTAGGAATATTAGGTGGCGGACAATTGGGTAAAATGCTATTGTTTGACACTCGAAAATTTGACATACAAACTTATGTTTTAGATCCGAGCGACGAAGCTCCGAGTAAAATTGCCTGCAATAAATTCTTTCAGGGCGATTTGATGGATTATGAAACGGTTTACAATTTTGGAAAACAAGTCGATGTTTTGACTTTCGAAATCGAATTGGTTAATCTTGAAGCTTTAACGCAATTAGAGAACGAAGGCGTAAAAGTATATCCATCTCCAAAAACTTTAAAAGGAATTCAGAATAAGGGCGTCCAAAAAGATTTTTATACTAAAAGTAATATTCCTACAGCTTCATATTTACGATTTGATAGTCCGTTGCATTTGCAAAAATCAGTTGGAGATAATGAAATCACAATTCCGTTTGTATGGAAATGTACTGAATTTGGTTATGACGGAAATGGCGTAAAAGTAATCCGCCAGATTTCTGATATGGATGATTTACCCAATGTAGAATGCATTGCAGAAACTATGGTTCCGTTCAAAAATGAATTGGCTGTGATCGTAGTAAGAAACCCTTCTGGAGAAATTAAAACCTATCCGGTTGTCGAAATGGAATTTCACCCGGAAGCCAACCAAGTCGAATATGTAATTTGTCCAGCCAGAATCGACGAAAAAGTGGCCGAAAAAGCCAGAGCAATTGCTTTGAATGTTTCGGAAAAATTCAATCACGTTGGTCTTTTAGCAGTTGAAATGTTCCAAACTCACGAAGATGAAATTCTGGTAAATGAAGTAGCTCCGCGTCCACACAATTCAGGTCATTATTCTATCGAAGCAAGTTATACGTCACAATTCGAAAATCATTTACGCGCTATTCTAGATCTTCCGTTAGGAAATACAGACAGTAAAGTTGCGGGAGTTATAGTAAATTTAGTAGGTGCCGAAGGTTTCTCAGGAGATGTCGTTTATGAAAACATAGAAACCATTTTAGGATGGGATGGAGTTACACCACATATTTACGGTAAAAAACAAACAAGACCTTTTAGAAAAATGGGCCATGTTACTATTGTAAATGAAAACATGGGCGAAGCAAGAAGAATTGCAGAGGATGTTAAGAATACGATTAAAGTGATTAGTCTATAGTTTTCAGTCCCGGTCGCAGTCTACCGTTTAAACCTTAACAAACAAAATAAACATTCTTAGTTTTTAGTCTCAACAACAACCTGAAACTTGAAACCTGAAACAAAATAAACAAAACCTATGAGCAAAGTAGCCATTATAATGGGAAGCATCTCAGACATGCCAGTCATGCAAGATGCCATCGAAATACTAAAACAATTTAATATTGAAACCGAAGTAGATATCGTTTCGGCACACAGAACGCCGGAAAAATTATTCGATTTTAGTAAAAACGCACATACTCGCGGAATTTCTGTAATTATTGCTGGTGCGGGCGGTGCAGCACATTTACCAGGAATGGTAGCTTCAATGTCGCCGCTTCCTGTAATTGGAGTTCCTGTAAAATCAAGTAATTCTATTGATGGCTGGGATTCGGTTTTATCAATTCTGCAAATGCCGGGCGGAGTTCCTGTGGCAACTGTCGCTTTAAACGGAGCAAAAAATGCCGGAATTCTGGCAGCACAAATCATCGGAAGTCACGATAAAAAAGTACTTGATACGATTATTGCTTACAAAGAAGAATTGAAAGCTGCGGTTAATAAAGCTGCTGAAGGATTGAAAAAATAAGATTTCTTCCGCAGAGATATACAAAAAGACGCAGAGATTCACAGAGCTTTTTCACATTTTAGTGAAGAAAAACTTTGTGAATCTCTGCGTTTTTTTGCGAGTCTTTGTGAAACAAAAACTTATTTATAATCTGAAATTATGCTTCGTCTTCAATTTCCTCCAGAACAGATTCAAATTCATATTCTGTAATATCTTCTTTATTTATCCAGTTTTCTGAGGTCACCAGATCATAATTTACATTGTCTTCTGTTGTCAACTCCCAAACAATAGCTTCGGCTTCAGGAAATGGAATATTTTGAGAAATTTGATTTTCGAATAATCTTTTGATTAGATTTCTATCAGATAAACCTTTATTCAATAATTTCAGCACATTTTCAGCTGTCAGTTTTTGTGCTTCACCGTCCGTTGGTGTCATTGAAAAATGAACAATAGAAGCTTTTGCATTGGGGAATTTTCCGTTGTACGCTTTAAAAAGTAATTGATTGATATGAAATAAAGTTCCCTGCATATCTATTTCGGGATATTCTTCGCAAACTTTATCAATCAACATGTTGTGTGATATTTGCTCAATTTGTCCGTCGCCTAATCTGTCAGGAAATTTATATTTCAAAACTATTTCAGCAGCTTCATTAGGTTCGTAATCCGAAATAGCCATTTCTAATAATTCCGGCAAACTCGCTTTGTCTGCAGTTGCACCATCGGGATAATTGAATTTTTCTAATAACTGAACAAAATCTTCATCAGACCAATATCCTTCTACTTCATTAACCGTATCTATATTCTTTATTACAATTTGATAATTCATCATTTTCTTTTTTAAAATTGCTGATTAGCTTTTATAATGCTAAATCATATTTTTTCAATTTACGCTTTTTAAAAGGGGGATCGGAATAAATAACATATTTATAACACAATTTAAGAGCATTTTATGCCTACAATCAATTCTATATAGATGATTACATTTTTATAAATTGCTATCTTTGGAATTCAAAAATTTGACTTCAATTAATATAAATAATTACATTATAATGAACGTTTTACTTTCAAAATTCACTACCAAACATAACACAGCACCTTTTTCACAAATTAAAATTGAAGATTATCTTCCGGCTTTTCAGGAAGGAATTACTTTGGCTAAAGCCGAAATTGATGCTATCGTAAACAATCCCGAAGCGCCAACTTTTGAAAACACTGTTGTAGCAATGGATTTTTCAGGAGATATTTTAGATCGTCTTTCGAGTGTTTTCTTCAATTTGAATTCGGCAGAAACAAGCGACGAAATGCAAAAAATCGCTCAGGAAGTTTCGCCTTTATTGTCTGAATTCGGAAATGACATTACGCTAAATGCTGCTTTATTTGCTAAAATAAAAGCCGTTTACGATCAAAAGGAAACATTAAATCTAAATCCGGAGCAAACTACCCTTTTAGATAAAAAATACAAAAGCTTCTCCCGAAACGGAGCAAATTTAGCTGAAGATAAAAAAGATAAACTTAGAGAAATTGACAAAGAATTATCGAAATTAAAACTACAATTTGAAGAGAATATTTTGGCTGAAACCAATGCTTTCGAATTGCATTTGACCGATGAAAAGGATTTGGCCGGTTTGCCTGAAGGAACAATTGAAGCAGCAAGATTATTGGCTAAAAACCAGGAAAAAGAAGGTTGGATTTTCACTTTAGATCATCCAAGTTATCTTCCATTTTTGACTTATGCAGACAATCGTGAATTGCGTAAAAAAATGGCAATTGCTTTTGGCTCAAGATCTTTTCAAAATAACGAATTTGACAATCAGGAAAATGTCTTGAAAATTGCGAAATTACGTTTCGAAAGAGCGAATTTATTAGGTTATAAAACGCACGCACATTTTGTTCTTGAAGAAAGAATGGCCGAAAGTCCGGAGAAAGTTTTCTCTTTTTTGAATGATTTATTAGCAAAAGCAAAACCGGCAGCTCAAAAAGAATTTGCTGAATTAACGGCTTTCGCCAAAGAGCTGGACGGAATCGAACAACTGGAAAAGTGGGATGGCGCTTATTATTCTGAAAAATTAAAACAACAGCTTTTTAATTTAGATGATGAAAAACTAAAACCATATTTTCAATTAGAAAAAGTATTAAACGGTGCTTTTACAGTTGCTAAAAAACTATACGGATTAACTTTTACCGAAGTTTTTGACATCGATAAATATCACGAAGAAGTTACCACTTATGAAGTAACCGATGCTGATGGTAATTTAGTTTCGATTTTCTATGCTGATTTCTTTCCAAGAAAAGGAAAAAGAAACGGCGCCTGGATGACTTCATTCAAACATCAATCTATAAAAGATGGCGTAAACGAAAGACCACATATTTCGAACGTTTGCAATTTTACCAAACCAACAGAAACAAAACCATCTTTATTGACTTTTAATGAAGTGACGACTTTATTCCATGAATTTGGTCACGGCTTACACGGAATGTTAGCCAATACAACTTATCCAAGTTTATCCGGAACATCAGTATTTTGGGATTTTGTAGAATTACCAAGTCAGATTATGGAAAACTGGTGTTACGAACCTGAAGCTTTGGCTTTGTTTGCAAACCACTACGAAACCGGAGAAATTATTCCGATTGAATATGTACAAAAAATCAAAGAAAGTGCCAGTTTCCAGGAAGGGTTAGCCACTTTACGTCAGTTAAGTTTTGGACTATTGGATATGGCTTGGCACGGACAGGATCCAACACATATTACAGATCTAAAAACTTTCGAAACCCAACAATTTGCCAACACGCAATTGTATCCTGATGTAAAAGAAAATGCAATGAGCACGGCTTTCTCTCATATTTTTCAGGGTGGATATTCTTCCGGATATTACAGCTATAAATGGGCTGAAGTTTTGGATGCAGATGCTTTTGAATACTTTCAGGAAAATGGTATTTTCAATCATGAAATTGCTACAAAATTCAAAGATAATGTACTTTCGAAAGGAGGAACAGAACATCCAATGATTTTATACAAACGTTTTAGAGGTCAGGAACCAAAACCGGAAGCTTTATTGAAGAGAGCTGGGCTTTTATAGACTTTAGACTTCTTAGAATATTAGATAATGAGAAACCGGAGTAGAAATGCTTCGGTTTTTTAATTTGATTTTGACTGTAAATAAATGTTATCTATCTTCACCACCTTTTAAATCTTAATCTTACAAAAATACATTTTGAAAAAATATTTTAAAATATTCCTTTACCTTGCAATTATCGGATTGGTTGCTATTGTTTCGGTAAATTATTACGTGAAGTCTTCGACCAAAAAAAACATTTACTATTCGATTAAAAAATTCCCTAAAAACGATGTAGGAATTATTTTTGGTGCCGGAATCAACGGAGATCAACCGAGTAAATATTTAAAAGACCGTCTTGATGCCGGAATCGCATTATATAAAGCCAACCGAATCAATAAAATTTTACTTTCTGGTGATAATGGTAGTGATGAATATGATGAATTAACGGTAATGAAAAACTACTGTTTTAATCACGGTGTGGATACGACCAAAATATTTATTGACTATGCAGGATTTGACACTTATTCAACGATGTATCGCGCAAAGCATATTTTCAACATCAAAAAAGCAACTTTAATTTCTCAGGAATATCATTTAAACCGGGCAATTTATATTGGTCAAAAACTTGGAATAAAATCTGTTGGCTATTCTGCCAACAATGGTGAATATCTTGGATATAAATATGTAACTTTTAGAGAATATGGTTCTATTTTTAAATCATTTTTTGATGTTTTGAGAAATCGTGAACCTCATTTTTTAGGAAATTCGATTGATATAAACGGAGCTTCTAACTATTCGAAAGAAGACAAACGATGACTTGGAAAACCTCTTATTCTTTTTAGTTCAATACCTCTTCGTGTTTAATTATGTAAGATAGTGCTTCCTTTACGACCTCATTTAAATTCAATCCTTTTTTAGTGGCTAAGAGAGCTATTTTCCGGTGTAGTTCCTGAGAAACTCTTACATTAAAAGATCCTTTATAACTTTTATCTGGAGCTTTATTCAATAATTTACATGTTTCTAAATAGTCGTCAACAGCTTCTTCAAAAGATTTTTCTAATTCGTTAACAGAATAACCTTCGAAGGTTATTAAATCGTTTATACCTTGAATTTTTCCAAAGAATATTTTATCATCTGCAGAAAATTCTAATGTACCAATGTATCCGTTATATTCTAAATAGTTTTTCATTTTATAATTCCAAATGTTCAATAATAATATCAAGTTGGTATCCTTTTAAAACTTTTTGTGGATGCGGTTCGTGCAGACTTATAATCTGTTTATTTTCATTCACAAATTTTCTTCTTGAGCCTCCTGTTTTTCCTTGTGAGATTTGTTTATAACCGAAATGATTTAGAACTTTCAGCATTTCATCCCAAGAAAAATCTTTTGGTTTTGATTTTAACTTTTCAATAAGTTTATCAATTTTACTCATACAAATTTATAATTAAATTCTCAAAACGCAACTAAAATTTAGTTGCAATTAAAAACAAAAACACAAATATAAGAAAAGTCATTCAAAATAATTATTTACTTCTATTTAAAAAAAATAGATAAGCTATAAAAAAAGCCTGCAAAATATTTTGCAGGCTTGTTCAGTAAAATCTTTATTCTTTGCTCCATGTTCTTTATTCTTTCTCCAAAACTTTTTTGGCTAATTTTCCAACAGTAAGTCCTTGTACTACGATTGAAAACAATACCACAATATAAGTTACTTCAAGAAGGAGGTTTTTATATTCACCTTCGGGCATTGAAAGTACCAAAGCAATAGAAACTCCACCGCGAATTCCTCCCCAAACCAGAACCATTAAGGATCCTTTGTTGTAAGCAGATTTAATTCCGAAAAACTTGAATATATCAAAGAATTTCCACGGTAAAACGATAGAAAAAATTCTGGCGAATAACACTATAAAAATAGCTACCAAACCTGTTAACAATTGTTTGTTTAAATCTGGGAGCAATAGTAATTCAAAACCAATAAATAAGAATAAAATAGCGTTTAATATCTCATCAATAAGTTCCCAAAACTTACCTAAATAATCCTGAGTAACTTCGCTCATGGCTACTTTTTTTCCATAATTACCAATAATCAATCCGGCAACAACCATCGCTAACGGACTTGAAACGTGAAGACTTTGGGCAATCAAAAATCCTCCCATTACGATAGAAAGCGTGATTAAAACTGACACTTTATAATCATCGATTTTTTTCATAACCCTCGATGCAGTATATCCTAAAACAGCTCCTAATAAAAGTCCGCCAATTCCTTCTTTTGCAAATAACCAGGCGATAGAACCAAAAGTCATATCAAATGTAGGATCTGTTGCCATTTTTAAAACAACAGCAAACATTACTACTGCTACTCCGTCATTAAACAACGATTCACCAACAATTTTGGTTTCTATTCTTTTAGGAACTTTTGCTTGTTTTAAAACGCCCAACACCACGATTGGATCGGTTGGGGAAATTAATGTACCGAAAACCAAACAAAATATATAAGGTATTTTTATGCCTAAAATTGGTGCAATATAAAAAAGCAGTATAGAAATAATTAATGCTGACAATACTACACTAACTGTAGAATATATCATAATGGGAACTTTTTGCTCTTTAAGATCAGACATGTTGACGTGAAGTGCGCCTGCGAATAAAAGAAAATTCAACATCGCTCCCATTAAGATTTCGTTGAAGTCAAATTCTTTTATTAATTCAAAAAAATGTTTGGTTGTAGCCGGAAAATAAGAATCTCCCAACAAACGAATGCCTAAAGAAACCAACATGGCAATAATCATTATTCCGATAGTTCCCGGAAGTTTTAAAAATCTTAAATTTAAATAGGCGAAGAAAGAGGCCAATACAATAAGTATTGAAAAGGTGTAGTATAATTCCATAAATGTGATTTTTACAAAAATATATTTCCATTACCTAAAACAAAATTTCATTTCCTAAATTAACATAACTTTACAATTTTAAAACAAAACAACTGAATTATTCTCAATAAAAAACCAGTTTCACAATGAAAAATTCAAACAAATAAATAACTACACTTCATTTAATCCTGAATTATTCTAAAGACAACAAAAATCATAAAAAATGCCGAAGCTAAACTTCGACATTTTTATTTTGGGATCAACTTTATAAAATAAGATTCTTTTCTGTTTGAAATATAAATTATTTTTTAGCTTTAACAAACTCTTCAAGTTGTTGTACTTTCAGCGCATCTATTTGTTCAATACGTCGTGCTCTTAAATTATTTGCATTATTTGCGTTTTTACCACTAGATTGTAATACCGGTTTGGTAAACAATAAGTAATCTCCAAATAAATGGCTCAAAAATAAAGGCGATTTTCCCGGTCTGCTTTTATCAAAGTTTGCAGATTGATGACAAAAAAAGCAACTTATTACATTACCATTATTAATATCGTGTATATCACTTTGAAAAGTCTGTGTGTAAGTTTCCATAGTAATATTGGCCAAATTAACTGAACCTCTTGCTAACGAATCCGGAAGCGCACTCGAGATGTCTTTTGTTACAATTGCTTTTGCCTGATTTTCCGGAGAAACGCCATCAAAATCTAACCAAATAGAACCATTATAAAAATAATTTTTAAAAACATCTTTCAAATTAGACGCTACACACTTATTGATATTGTCTATATTATTAAAATTAGCAGGTTCTGCCTGACTTGTTGCCATAAACGCACCAGTATTTACATCTTTTGGTACACCATACTCATAAAGGATAAATGCTTTATTAGGAACAACAGGCGAAGTTCCGTTTTTAATCCACTTAATTCCTCCTATTCCCTTAGTGGTACCTTTTTCGTAAAACAGCATTTCATTTGCCGCGGTTACCGAATTGGTTTTCTTATCGTAAACAGGTGCCATATCTTTATGTTCAAAAGTGGCCCAGATAAATTCAGGATGATTTTTCACCACTCCAACTACGTGCATACCTAATAATGCCATTGTTTTTTCAACATATTGCCCTTTATTATTTTGAACAGCAGCTTTCGTCGTAAAATAATCTTGTTGCTTGGCCTTTGCAATTGCATTGATATTAATCCATGAAACTTTTAATTCTAAAGCACCAACAGGAAATGTCTCTAAATTAGAAACAGGCAATTTTCCACTATTGATTAAAGATGCCATTAAAACTGCTTTGTCTTTTAGCAGCTTATTAATATGAATGGAGTAATATACTGTATCTGCAGTATTATTAAATTTAGGATTAGAACGTAAAACTCCTCTTGAACCAGCCTGATTAATAGAACTCAGCACTAGTTTTATGCCCAATTGCGGCGCGACATCTTCCATTTCAGGGCTAACTAAATCGAGAGAATCTAAAAAGAAAGGATTTCCGCTTGGCAATGGTTTTGTTACCCACAAAAATTTTTGCCATGACCATTGATGAAAATCGCAGTTTGTTGTACTCTTGCTATCAAACGGACTTCCGTCACCTTCTTTTGGAGCTGGAGTTTGTTCATGCGGAAACCAACTTGTCTCACAGTTACATGAATCTGCTGATGCAGTTGCATAAGAAGCTCCATCCTTATATACTCCGTTATTTTTATTAAAAAGAAACAACCACAAACCAACTGCTATTATGATAATAAGCAGTAAACTAATGATAACGTATTTTTTTTTCATTTTCTTATAGGTTTAAAATTGATTAGATAAACAGGACTATTGCAATAAAAAAGACCGCCTTAATCAGGCGATCTTTAAATCAAAACTCTTACCGAGTCAGGAAATTTTTGCTATCCTGTTGAATTTGTTTTTGGGGAGAAATTAATTTTTAAACCAATTCTTCTTGTAAATTTTTTACTGCCGCTACCGGTACGTTTTCGATATTATGTTGATAATATGAAAAACCTCCCGTTCCGTTCCATGCAGCATCGATTGCTAAATGAGCATCAAATTTTGCTAAGAATGAACCAATTGCCGGTGGAGGAACAGAGTGTACATATTCTCCCTGAAGACTTACTACTTGTGTAACTTTACCAAGTCCTGTTGCATATATTTTTCCTGTTACCGGAACAACAATATGGCTATCCGGACCTTGAATCGCCTGAGTAATTACAACTGTACCTGTAACAGTATGTTGTGATGGTACAACTACTAAACTAAATTTTGCAATTGGAGCACCCGGTGTTCCAACATTTCCAATTGTGCCCTGTGCTAAATAAGCACCTGCTAATAAATCTGACATAACTTTTGATTTAGGTTTCCTACTCATAAGGCTTTTCGGGTACGCCTCGTTTTTTTTAGTGGTTTCTGCTCCACCTGATTTGTTAATACTATTATTTAGTGTTTCAAAAACATCTTAAATAATGCATTTGGGATGATTTTCTATTTCAAAACTAAATCAAATAAAAAGGCATAATTAATAAAATGATACAGAGTGGAAATTATTAGGCATGAATGAGATAATGAATGACACAGAAAAATTCAACACGTATAAACACCTGTTTTTAGGTTGTTTCATAAAAATTAAACTCTTTTTTTAATTAAACTTTCATTTATTTTTGAAAGTTTAAAAACTTTTGTTTACATTTGACCTATGACAATGAGCATTTATGCGATTTGCATTTGACCGTTTGAAAAACAATAAAATCGACAAATGAAATTCAAGGAAGCAAAAAATAAGTTCGTACAAACCTGGGGAGCATTAGGATCTCAATGGGGAATTAATAAAACCATGGCACAAATCCATGCTTTATTAATGGTCTCGAACGAACCTGTTTCTATGGAAGATATTATGGATGAATTGCAAATTTCCCGCGGCAATACCAGCATGAACCTAAAAGCTTTGATGGATTGGGGAATTGTTTACAAAGAATACAAAACCGGAGAAAGAAGAGAGTTTTTTACCGCCGAAAAAGATCTTGACGAATTGGCTGTAAAAATTGCCAGAGAAAGAAGCAAAAGAGAAATTAAACCTGCGCTTAAAATTTTAAAAGAAGTTTCGACAATCGATGCCAAAAGTTCGGCTGAAGAAAAACACTTTGTCGATCAAACTTCTAAATTGTATGATTTCGTTTTAAAAGCAGACAATATGTTAGACAAAATGACTGAATTTAATGATAACTGGTTAGGTCGTTTGGTTTTAAAAATAATGAAGTAAAAAAATTTAATCAAAACTTTCATTTTTTTCTGAAAGTTTAAAACAATCAATAACTATGAAAGCTATAAATTACCTCAACTACTTTTTTGTTGCTGCACCCATCATACTAATTATAATAGGGCTGTTTACTAGTTCTGAACTAGCATGTTTTGGTCTTTTATTCACCATACTTACAGGTTTATTTCAATTAATTTTTGGAATAAAAATGCTAATCGATGAACCTGATGACAAAAATCTTCAAGCTTATGTAAACGGAGTTATTTTCTTTTTCCTGTTGTGGCCCGTTAATGCTTTTATAATGCATTTTGAATTTATTTACTTTCTGTTATTTATAATACCAATTATTCTGGCTATCTATTTTTCTATCATAACTTATAAAAAAGCGTATCAATGAACTTCTTAAAAGCAGAATGGAAAAACTTAGCTCTCTTTAATTATGAAGTTGATGCTAAAATATTAGAAAAATATGTTCCTGCAGGAACCGAAATAGATCTTTGGAATAACAAATGTTATGTAAGCTTAGTGGGTTTTATGTTCAAAAACACCAAAGTTTTAGGATTGAAAGTTCCGTTTCATGTAGATTTTGAAGAAGTCAATTTAAGATTTTATGTAAAACGATTTGAAAACGGCGAATGGAAACGCGGCGTAGTTTTTATCAAAGAAATTGTTCCTAAAAAAGCGATCACTTTTATTGCCAATACTTTGTATCAGGAACATTATGAAACTCAGAAAATGAGACATGAAATCATTGAGAATTCAACTACCAATACTTTCATTTATCAATGGAAGAGTAAAGAAAAGTGGAATACAATTCAATTAGAAACTGAAAAAGATTTGACGAAAATAAGAATTGATTCTGACGCTGAATTTATTACAGAGCATTATTTTGGTTATACCAAAATTACAAAAGACCTCACTTTTGAATATGAAGTTCAGCATCCAAGATGGGAGCAATATGAAGTCTTACATCATAATATTGATATTGATTTCGAAAAAACATATGGAGAAGATTTTAAATTCCTTCAAAATATAAAACCAGCTTCAGTTTTTCTGGCGAAAGGTTCCAAAATTACAGTTAAGAATAAAAGAAAATTAGAATCGGTGAAAGCTCTGAAAGAAATGGCATAATAAATTTGCAATCATTAATTTATAAATCGGCAATTATGAATCTTAATATTACAGGATATTTTATCTATTTCAGCATTACGGTTTTCATCATTTTGAAAGTTGGAAAAATATGCTACAAAAACGGAAACATTTTTGTCGCCGAATTAATTCCAAATCATGCGGATATCTGCCAAAAAATCAATCACGTTTTGCTTCTGGCGTATTATCTTTTAAATATTGGCTATTGCGCGATGACGCTTATTTCCTGGCAAAAAATTTCATCTTCGGCACAATTGATTGAAACGATCGGAATAAAAACAGCTATTATAATTTTCATCATTTCGATCTTACATTATTTCAATATCATTATTCTAACCAAGTACATTCACAAATTAATTAAATAATACCTTAAATTTAAATATCATGGAAACTACAAAAATCTTAATCGGTTACGGCATTTATTTACCAGTTGCTTTATTTCTTACTTATTATGTTTCTAAAACACTTTTTAAAAACGGAAAAATCTTTATGCTGGATATTTTTAAGGGAAGAGAAGAAATTGCTGAAGCTACGAATAGACTTTTCGAAACAGGTTTTTACCTTTTAAACATTGGTTTTGCCTTAATGATTTTGCAACTGCAATTGAGCAACAATAGTTATCAGGAATTAATTGAAAGATTGAGCTACAAAATTGGCGGATTTTCTATCTATCTTGGTGTAATGTTATTCTTTAATTTGTATTTCTTCTTTAGAGGAAAAAGAAAAGCCAAAGAAGCGCAGGAAGAAGAAAGACTGGTTTTTAAAGCATAATTTTATATTAAAAGTCGCCACGAATTTCCCGAATTATCACGAATTAATATTTTACAAATTCGTGCAAATTCGTGGAATTCCTGGCGAAAAAAAAATCACAAAACCATGAACAAACTTATCATCGCAGCCGGAACAGGATTTTTAGGACAAGTCTTAGTCAATCATTTCAAAGATAAATTTGAAGAAATTATAATTCTGACCCGTGGAAAATCTCAAACCATTGACGGAATCAAATATGTAAACTGGAATGCCAGAAGTTTTTCAGGTTGGGAAAATGAACTGGAAAATGCAACGGTTTTAATAAATCTGGCCGGAAAATCGGTTGATTGTCGTTATACTGAAAAGAATAAAAAAGAGATCTTATTATCAAGAATTGAAAGCACAAAGATTTTAAACAAAGCCGTTTTAAATTGTAAAAACCCACCGAAACACTGGCTGAATTCATCAACTTCTACTATTTACAGATTTTCTTTGGATAAACAAATGGATGAAATTGATGGCGAAATAGGGAATGACTTTTCTATAAACGTCGCATTATCCTGGGAAAAAGCATTCTTTAAAACCGACACTCCAAATACTTTAAAAACCGCTTTGCGAACTTCTATAGTTTTAGGTAAAAATGGCGGTGCATTAATTCCGTTAAAGACTTTGGCAAAAATTGGTTTTGGAGGCAAACAAGGAAGCGGCAATCAGTTTGTAAGTTGGATTCACGAAGAAGATTTTGCCAATGCGATTGATTTTATTATTGAAAAAGAAATTACCGGAATTGTAAACGTTGTTTCTCCGGAACCAATCCGTAATGCAGATTTTATGAAGAAACTTCGAAAAGCAGTTGGTTTTCCTTTCGGAATTCCGGTGAATACTTTTTTACTAAAAATTGGATCTTTCTTTATTCGAACAGAAGCTGAATTGGTTTTGAAAAGCAGAAATGTGATTCCGAAAAAGCTCTTAGAAAATGGGTTTAAGTTTAAGTTTGGAGATCTTGATGAGGCTTTTAATGATTTATTACGCTAACAACTTTGACAAGTTCGAAACCTATTCGTCCCAATTCCCACATTTTTGTCATTTCGACGAAGGAGAAATCTCCGCAAGAAACTCCGCGTAGTAAGTTGCTAATCTTTGTCGAGCTACTCGCGAAGATCCCTCGTTCCTCGGGATGACAAAAATGTGCATAATAAAACTTACCAAAATACAATTCATATTCATGACAACAATAAACCTTACAACAAAAATAAAAGCCTCAAAACAAATTGTTTTTGACGCATCACGAAATATCGATATTCACCAGGAATCTGCAAGTCCTACAAAAGAAAAAGCAATTGCCGGAGTGACGTCTGGTTTAATAAATTTAAACGAAACAGTAACTTGGCGCGGTAAACATTTTGGATTTTATCTCACACATAAAAGCAAAATTCCGGTCATGAATTTTTATGATTATTTCGTAGATGAAATGGAAGAAGGAAAATTTAAATCTTTCAGACACGAACATGTTTTTGAAGAAGAAAATGGCGTAACGGTTATGAAGGATATATTACAATATGAAACGCCATTTGGAATTTTCGGAAAATTATTTGATATTTTATTTCTCGAAAAACATCTCACACAATTTCTTTTAGAGAGAAATAAGATCTTAAAAGAGGTTTCTGAAGAAACCAAATTTTTCTTTTGAAAAATGAATTTTCTCATTTTACGCCACGGCGAAACACGCCCAAATTATTTAGAACCTTAAATGCGTCTTACTTATAAAAACACAATCATCAGCCACCAAAAAATCGGAACACTTTCGACCCAAAAAGAAGTATAATATTTTGATCTATTCGTATTGGCAAAGAGAATAAACAACATCAAAGTCACAACCATTACCAGATTGATAATAAGATCATGAAGGGTAAAACTCAAAATTCCTAAAACCCAAAACGGAACTAATAATGAAAAGCCTAAGATCTTAGTTCGTTTTACACCAATTGTTTGCGGAACAGTTTTCAAATGCGGATCGTCATTCGCCAGATCTAAAATTTCGAAAACCAAAATCAGCACAAAAACCAAGACAAAACGCTGCCCACATTTTATAAAAAAGTTAGCTGTAAAGGGAATTTCAGCATTTATGTAAGGCAAAACCAAAGTCGCTCCTACCCAGCAAAGCGACACAATATAGATTTTTACTCCTGCCCAGTTTCTCGCATTTTTTCTATTAGGAAAAAAGGGTAAAGTATAAAGTGCCGTTATTAAAAATATACAAACGGAAACAATTTGGGTAATTCGGTTGAGGTGGAAAAAATAATAACCCACTAAAATCAGCGAAATAAAACTCAAAACGGCAATAATTTTCAGCTGTATTCCGATTGGTTTTTTCTTGACGCGAACCAAAGCATCATACTTTACGAAATTATATCCTACAATTGTTCCGAAAAAAACAAATAAAGCAATTGGCTCATCATACTGAATATGAAAGAAGTAAAATGTAATTCGGACCAAAGCATAACACGATAAAGCCACGTGAATACTGCTGTTTAAATAAAAATCAACTATTTGTTTTAGAAGTTTCATGTCTCAAATCTAATCAATTGGTAACAAATCAACTCTTTAGTTAGAAATTTGATAAAAATTGAAGTTAAAAATACCCATTAAATTATTAATAATACTTAATTTTGCGCCACAAAAAAACAACACATTTACTATAAAATGTAATAAACCTTGTGTAACATTATTAAATAGTACACGTTGCTACTTACATTACCTTAAAAAACAGACTGCTACAAATGAAAACAGATGCTTTTGCTTTAAGACACATTGGTCCAAGAGAAACGGATCTTCAACACATGTTACAAACTATTGGTGTTGAATCGATTGAACAACTTGTTTATGAAACCCTTCCGGACGACATTCGTTTAAAAGCGCCTTTGAATTTGGATCCTGCAATGACGGAATACGAATTTGCAAATCATATTCAGGAATTAGGAAAGAAAAATAAAGTATTCAAATCGTATATTGGTTTGGGTTATCACCCCACTATCGTTCCTGCTCCAATTCAGAGAAATATCTTTGAAAACCCAGGATGGTATACTGCTTACACGCCTTATCAGGCAGAAATTGCTCAAGGTCGTCTTGAAGCTATTTTGAATTTCCAAACTACGGTTATCGAATTAACAGGAATGGAAATTGCGAATGCCTCTTTATTGGATGAAGGAACTGCAGCAGCAGAAGCTATGGCGTTATTATTTGACGTTCGTACACGTGACCAAAAGAAAAACAATACCAACAAATTCTTCGTTTGTGAAGAAATTTTACCACAAACTTTATCGATCCTGCAAACACGTTCAACTCCTATTGGAATTGAATTAGTTGTTGGAAACCACGAAAACTTTGATTTTTCAAATGACTTTTTCGGTGCTATTTTACAATACCCGGGAAAATATGGTCAGGTAAATGATTATAGTGCTTTTGTTGCTAAAGCAAAAGAAAATGAAATTAAAGTTGCCTTTGCTGCGGATATTTTATCACTAGCTGCCTTAACTTCTCCGGGAGAAATGGGAGCAGCAGTTGTTGTTGGAACTACACAACGTTTTGGTGTGCCAATGGGTTACGGAGGTCCTCACGCTGCTTTTTTTGCAACTAAAGACGAATACAAACGATCTATGCCAGGTCGTATTATTGGAGTTTCGATTGATGTAAACGGAAATCGTGCTTTACGTATGGCTTTAGGAACTCGTGAGCAACACATTAAGCGTGAAAAAGCGACTTCAAATATTTGTACCGCTCAAGTTTTATTAGCGGTTATGGCCGGAATGTATGCGGTTTACCACGGACCAAAAGGATTACAATACATTGCAGGTAAAGTTCACGCATCGGCAGTTACTGCTGCTGAAGCTTTAAATAAATTAGGCGTTTTCCAAACCAATACGGCTTACTTTGATACTATCTTGGTAAAAGCTGATGCTCAAAAAGTAAAAGCGATTGCGGAGAAAAATGAAGTAAACTTCTACTATGTTGATGCTGATACCATTTCTATCTCATTCAACGAAACAACTTCAGTTGCTGATATCAATCAAATCATATCGATTTTTGCTGAAGCTTTAGGAAAAGAAACTGTTTCTGTTTCTGAATTAACTGCTGCAAGTCAATTACCGGCTTCATTAGAAAGAACTTCTGCTTTCTTAACGCATGATGTGTTCAACAACCATCATTCAGAAAGTCAGATCATGCGTTACATCAAAAAATTAGAACGTAAGGATTTATCATTGAATCATTCGATGATTTCACTAGGTTCTTGTACAATGAAACTAAACGCAGCTTCAGAAATGTTGCCTTTATCAATGCCAAACTGGAACAGCATTCACCCTTTTGCACCAGTAGAACAAGCTGAAGGTTATATCACGATGCTTAAAAAGTTAGAAGAGCAACTAAATGTAATTACCGGTTTTGCCGGAACTACATTACAGCCTAACTCAGGAGCTCAAGGAGAATATGCTGGTTTAATGGCTATTCGTGCTTACCACTTGTCAAGAAACGAAGGTCACCGTAATGTATGTTTAATTCCTTCATCTGCTCACGGAACCAATCCTGCTTCTGCAGCTATGGCCGGAATGAAAATCATCGTTACTAAAACGACTCCGGAAGGAAACATTGATGTAGAAGATTTAAGAGAAAAAGCGATTGAACATAAAGATGATTTATCTTGTTTAATGGTAACGTACCCTTCTACTCACGGAGTTTTCGAATCTTCTATTATTGAAATTACTAAATTAATCCACGACAACGGCGGATTAGTATATATGGACGGTGCTAATATGAACGCACAAGTTGGATTAACAAATCCTGCTACAATTGGTGCTGACGTTTGTCACTTAAACTTACACAAAACATTCGCTATTCCTCACGGTGGTGGTGGACCTGGAGTTGGACCAATCTGTGTGAATGAAAAATTAGTTCCATTTTTACCAACAAACCCAATCTTAAAAGTTGGTGGCGAACAAGCGATTACCGCTATTTCATCTGCACCTTACGGATCAGCTTTGGTATGTTTAATTTCTTACGGTTACATCACTATGATGGGTGCTGAAGGATTAAAAAGCGCTACAGAGCATGCAATTTTGAATGCAAATTACATGAAAGCCCGTTTCGAAGGACACTACCCAATTCTTTATACAGGAGAATGCGGAAGAGCGGCTCACGAAATGATTTTAGATTGTCGTTCATTCAAAGAAAACGGAATTGAAGTTGGTGATATCGCAAAACGTTTGATGGATTACGGTTTTCACGCTCCTACGGTTTCTTTCCCTGTAGCAGGAACTTTAATGATCGAACCAACTGAATCTGAAGATTTAGCAGAATTAAATCGTTTTTGTGATGCTCTTATTTCAATCAGAAAAGAAATTGACGCTGCAACAGCAGATGATAAAAACAACGTATTGAAAAATGCACCTCATACACTAGCAATGTTAACTACTGATAACTGGGCTTTCCCTTACACTAGAGAAAAAGCAGCTTATCCATTAGAGTACATTGCTGAAAATAAATTCTGGCCATCTGTTCGTCGTGTAGATGATGCATACGGTGACAGAAATTTAATCTGTAGCTGTGCTCCAATCGAAGCTTACATGGAAAACTAAGAAATAGTTTTCGAATTATATATCCAAACCCGACAGGTCTTTTAACTTGTCGGGTTTTCTTTTTGTTTTATTTTGTTTCAGGTTTCAAGTTCGACAATAACGTGAAACCTGAAACAAATCTAAAATCAGAAATCTATAATCTAAAATAGTACTTGGGCGTGCCAGTATTTAAAAAAAGGCCAAATCAACTTTGCGCTTATGAGGCCTTTTCTTAAATACTGTCGGGCTATCCATACTGCTTCGGCAGTTTATTCCTATCCCTCACGCGAGCAACTACAAATTAAATTTCCGTAACATACTGTCAATTTCGACGAAGGAGAAATCTTCGTACGTAACTCCTCAACGGAAGTCTAATCTTTGTCGAGCTTCTTGCGGAGATTTCTCCTTCGTCGAAAGGACAATATTGTGTTTAAACTTTGCGTCTTAGCACCTTTGCGAGATTAATTTTATCTTAAAAAAGCTTAACGTAATGAAATTGCCTCCTATCCTCAGTCAAAAAATTACAATAACGTCTACAAAACTTCAAAAGAAATCATAAAGTTTTCTGTTTTTTAACACTTTTTGAAACTTCGGTTTTATTTGTAACAAAACGCAAAAAAACTTAACCATTTTTCCGAAAAAAATAAACCTGAAAACAAATCTCAATCGTTTGAAATCTCGATAAAACTTAAAATTCGTTAGAAAATTAACAATAAATCCCACAAATAATTATTATTTCATAATTATATGCATGCATAGTATTTTTTATGATAGTTATCATGAAATTATTTATACTTTAGCAATAAATTTATCGGATAATTACTGAATAATGAAAATAAAAATAATAGGCATCGGAAGCTATATTCCAAATAAAGAAGTAAGCAATACTGACTTTGGTGATCACGTATTTCTAAACGAAGACGGAACCCCTTTTGCTTACCCTAACGAAGTTGTAATTAAAAAATTTAAAGGTATTACCGGAATCGAAAACCGTCGTTATGCCGAAGACCAACATACCTCATCTGATTTAGCCTTTTTTGCTGCCGAAAGAGCACTTGAAAATGCTAAAATCGATCGTGAAACATTAGATTATATCATATTTGCACATAATTTTGGAGATGTAAAATCCGGAACGAATCAATCTGATATTTTACCAAGTTTAGCCACTCGTGTAAAAAACAAACTGGATATCAAAAACCCTAAATGTGTTGCTTACGATATTCTTTTTGGATGTCCAGGCTGGATAGAAGGAGTTTTACAGGCCAATGCTTTCATCAAATCAGGCATGGCAAAACGTGTTCTGGTAATTGGTGCCGAAACTTTATCAAGAGTTGTAGACGATCATGATCGTGATTCTATGATTTATTCTGATGGAGCAGGTGCTTCAATTTTAGAAGCTTCTGATGATGAAGCAGGTTTACTTTCTTATGAAAGTGCTACTTTTGCCAATGATGAAGCTAACTTTTTATATTTCGGAAAATCATACAATCCAGATTTAGATCCGGACATTAAATACATAAAAATGTACGGTCGTAAGATTTACGAATTTGCATTAAGCCAGGTTCCTTGTGCCATGAAAAGCTGTTTAGACAAAAGCGGAATCGGTATTGATGAAGTAAAGAAAATCCTAATTCACCAGGCAAACGAAAAAATGGACGAAGCAATTATTGCACGTTTCTACAAATTATACGACAAAACAGCTCCTGAAAACATTATGCCAATGAGTATTCATGATTTAGGAAACTCAAGCGTTGCAACCGTACCAACTCTATATGATCTTTTAATACAAGGAAAATTAGAAAACCACGAAATCAATAAAGGCGACGTAGTAATTTTTGCTTCGGTAGGAGCAGGAATGAATGTTAATGCATTTGTTTACCGATACTAAATTAGTTTACAGTCGCAGTCACAGTTTTCAGCTTCTGAATACTGTGACTGTAAACTGAGAATGAAAACTTAAAAAAGTCCGCATCTTAAAATGCGGACTTTTTAGTATATTTGCGACCTAATTATAAAATCAAGAACGAGAGATTGTTTCGTTCCTCGCAACGACTATGTACGAAAAAACGTTTCCTAATAAAAGATTCAAACTTACTTTAGAGTTTTTACAAAAACACGTTACAACATCAGAAACTATTTTTGATTTTGGTGTACCAAATCCATTCTCAAAAATAATGGAAGAAAATGGCTATACCGTAAAAAACACTAAAGGAGAAGATTTAGACAATGATCAAACTGCTTTACAAACCGAAGAATATACTGTTTTTACTGCGTTTGAAATTTTTGAACATTTACTAAATCCGTACACGATTCTTGAAAATGTAAAATGTGACAAATTGTTAATATCAATTCCGTTACGTTTATGGTTTTCTCCGGCTTATCGTTCTAAAACAGATATGTGGGACAGACATTACCACGAATTTGAAGACTGGCAATTAGACTGGCTTTTAGAAAAAACAGGCTGGAAAATTACCGATCGTCAAAAATTTACACATCCGGTAAAAAAGTTTGGTTTCAGACCATTACTAAGATATTTCACGCCAAGATATTATATTGTTGTTGCGGAGAAAATAAAAGCCTAACGGCAAATTCCAAAAAATAAATTCCAAATTCCAATTATTTGGAAAATCTCAAAAAGACAAATTCCAAATTCCAATTTAAACCATATCGGTAAAAATTGGAATTTGGAATTTTAAAAGATTGGAATTTCTTTTAAATAATTGGAATTTAAATTAAAAATCATGAAGTACTATATTGTTATACCAGCTCACAACGAACAAGATCTTATTGGCCTGACTTTGCAATCTTTGGTTTCGCAAACTGTTTTGCCTTCAAAAATTGTGGTTGTAAACGACAATTCTACAGATAAAACAGAAGAAGTCGTTTTGGGTTTTGCTAAAGACAATCCGTATATTTCTGTTGTAAACAAAACTTCAGATGCGATTCATATGCCGGGAAGCAAAGTAATTCAGGCTTTCCAGAAAGGTTTTGCAACACTGGATTCTGATTATGATATTATTGTAAAAATAGACGGCGATTTAATATTTCCTCCAAATTATTTTGAAACTATCATTCGTCACTTTCAATCTGATCCAAAAATCGGAATGGTTGGCGGATTTTGTTACATCGAAAAAAATGGAGATTGGGTTTTAGAAAACTTAACCGACAAAGATCATATTCGTGGTGCATTGAAAGCCTATCGCAAAGCAACTTATCAGCAAATTGGAGGATTAAAACCTGCCATGGGCTGGGATACAGTAGACGAATTGCTTTGTAAATATTATGATTGGAAAATCGTTACCGACGAGTCTTTACAAGTAAAACACCTTAAACCAACAGGTGCAAATTACAACAAAACAGCCCGTTATAAACAAGGCGAGGCTTTTTATACTTTAGGATATGGTTTTTGGATTACCGCAATTGCATCGGCAAAACTGGCAATGATGAAGAAAAAACCATTTTTATTTTTAGACTATATAAAAGGATTTTGGAAAGCAAAAAAAGCCAAAACACCATTATTAGTTACACCTGAACAAGCTAAATTTATAAGAAATTATCGTTTTCAAAAAATGAAACAGAAGCTTTTTTAGTTTTTAAAACTTAAAAAACTGTAAACTGAAACTGTAAACTGTAAACTAATCCTTAATTTAGCCAATATTTCAAAAATTATGATGCTAATTCGTTATATATCTCAACTAGGAAGATATTTTTTAATGCTGAAAGAAATTTTTAACAAACAGACAAAATGGTCTGTGATGAAAAAATTGATTTTTAAAGAAATCGACGATTTAATAATCGACTCTCTTGGTATTGTTTGCTTTATTTCTTTTTTTATAGGAGGAGTTGTTGCCATTCAAACTGCTTTAAACTTAACTAATCCCTTAATTCCAAAATATTTAATTGGTTTTGCTACACGTCAATCTGTGATATTAGAATTTGCCCCTACTTTTATTTCGGTAATTATGGCGGGAAAAATGGGATCATACATTACTTCAAGTATTGGTACAATGCGCGTTACAGAACAAATTGATGCCTTAGAGGTTATGGGTGTTAATTCGCTAAACTATCTTGTTTTTCCTAAAATAGTAGCTTTATTAATGTATCCTTTTGTAATTGGAATTAGTATGTTCTTAGGAATTTTTGGCGGATGGCTGGCTTGTGCATATGGAGGATTTTCAACGAGTGAAGATTTTATTCAGGGCGCTCAAATGGATTTTAATCCCTTTCACATTACATATGCTTTTATTAAAACTTTAATTTTCGCAATGTTATTGGCTACAATTCCATCTTTTCACGGATATTACATGAAAGGTGGTGCATTAGAAGTTGGTAAGGCAAGTACAGTTTCATTTGTATGGACATCTGTTTGTATCATTCTTTTTAATTATATATTAACTCAATTATTATTAGGATAATGATCGAAGTAAAAAACATAGAAAAATCATTTGGTGACAGTAAAGTTTTAAAAGGCGTTTCGACCGTTTTTGAAACTGGAAAAACCAACTTGATCATAGGACAAAGTGGATCGGGAAAAACAGTTTTATTAAAAACCTTATTAGGAATTCACACCCCAGATTCAGGAACAATTGAATTTGACGGACGTATTTATTCTGAATTAAACCCCGACGAAAAACGAGAATTAAGAACCGAAATTGGAATGGTTTTTCAGGGAAGTGCTTTATTTGATTCGATGACTGTTGAAGAAAATGTTGCTTTTCCATTAAGAATGTTTACTCATGACAACAAGGCAAAAATTCAAGAGCGTGTTGACTTTGTTTTAGAAAGAGTAAACTTAGTTGATGCACATAAAAAATTGCCATCAGAAATCTCCGGAGGAATGCAAAAGCGTGTTGCGATAGCCCGTGCGATTGTAAACAATCCGAAGTATTTGTTTTGTGATGAACCGAACTCTGGTTTAGATCCTAACACCTCTACTCTGATTGATAATCTGATTAAAGAAATTACAGAAGAATACAACATCACAACCGTAATCAATACACACGATATGAATTCGGTGATGGAAATTGGAGAAAATATCGTATTCTTAAAAAAAGGAGTAAAAGCATGGCAGGGAACTAAAGAAGAAATCTTTAGAACAGAAAACAAAGATATTGTAAAGTTCGTTTACTCTTCGAACCTGTTTAAAAAAGTGAGAGAAGCCTATCTTAAAGGTTAAAACTTTTTTAAATTCCAAAATATAAATTCCAAATTCCAATTCTGGAATAACTCAATAAAAAAATCCAAATTCCAAAACTATAAGCAGTTGGAATTTGGATTTTTTTTATTTGGAATTTATATTTTGGAATTTAAACTTAATTCGAATTTATCAACTCTACCTCCGCATTTGGATTAAACAAATACGTTCTTCCCGAGCTTATTTCAATACATTCAAAACGCTTGGTTCGAACGGCTAACTTCTTGAATATTTTGCCATTTTTAATTCTGAATACACTTCCGTATGGAATTTCAAAAACATAGTTTTTATCGTTTTGCGCATCGTATTGCTTTAAAGCCAGAGATAAAGTAGTATCGGTATCACTGCTGGCAGATGGATTCTTAAAATGCCTCGCTAGTAAAGGCAATAACTGTCCAGGGAAAATCTCCGGACGAATAAACGGAATCATCATACGCTGAAAAGTATGCTTCCACTCATTTCCGTGTGGTTTTATTTGTCGACCAAACCTTTCAAATGCCACCAAATGCGAAATCTCATGAATTAACGTAATCAAAAAACGATATTTATTTAAACTGGCATTTACCGTGATTTCATGTTTACCACTTGGCCCTCTCCTATAATCTCCGTGACGCGTCTGGCGTTCATTTACGATTTTAAGATGCACCTGATTGGCAACAATCAAATCAAAGACAGGCTTTACAGCATGTTCCGGGATATATCTGGCTAATGTTTCGATCACAATAATTATGAGTTATGAAGTATGAGTTATGAGTTTTGAATTAGGTTTTTCTTTGATGTAATTATTATACTTTTAATGATTTTTAGCACTTCACTACATTGATTGTGCATCGATTCAAACTCTATTCCAGAAATATAGCTTGTTGCATTTAAAATTTCTAACCAATACATAGATTCGTCACATTCTTTTTGAGAAATTGATAACTTATGAATAAAATCTGCCTTGCTTTGTGCGTTGACCGCTTCACGAACATTTGCACCAACTGAAGTAATAGAACGTAAAAATTGTTTACTCATTACAAATTCTTTCTTTTCCGAAACTAACCATTTATAAAAATTAACTCCTCTAATGGCTAATTCAAAAATCTTAGTTTTCACAATACTTTCACTCATAAATCATAATTTATAATTCATAACTAACTATGGATTCGTAGACGAGACCTCTAACACTTTCCCGTTAAAATATTTATTTCCATTCAATGTAAAATCATAAATATAAGTTGCCATTCCTTCGGCAGAAATTGGCGCCTGATAACCCGGAAAAGCTTCATTTAGCATTTCTGTCTGAACTGAACCCAGAGCCAGAACATTAAACGAAATTCCTTGTTCTTTATATTCCTCAGCTAATAATTCGGTTAAAGTAATTACCGCACCTTTACTTGAACTGTAAGCGGCTAATCCTGCAAATTTAAGACTTCCTCTTACGCCGCCAATTGAGCTAATTGTAACAACATGACTTCCTTTTTGAAGATAAGGCAAACAAATTCTGGTAAGATTTGCAACCGCAAAAACATTCACCTTATAAATACTTTCAAAATCAGCCTGAGTGGTTTCTGCAAAAGGCTTCAATAATAAGGCACCTGCATTATGCACTACGGCATCGACTTTTTTCCAGGTCGAAGAAAGAAAACTATCTACTTCCATCAACGCACTTTCTTCGGACAAATCGACTGAAAGGCAAGTAATGTTTTGATGTTCTAAAAGTGTTTGAGGTATTTTTCTGGAAATGGCCAAAACCTGATTTCCGGCATTAGCAAATTGTAATGCTAATTCGTAACCAATTCCTCTGCTGGTTCCGGTAACAATAATATTTTTCATAAGGCAAAAATAAGCAAATCAGATAAAAAGACCGATTATTTATTCATTGTAATTTCTTGGGTTGGCGTAGTAGCAATTCTTGTCACGGCTGGCAAAAATTCCTGAATAAAAGAAGTCATGTGCGAAATGTCCATTACTTTAAATTCATCCGAAACATGGTGATAAAAATCAAAGTTCTCAAAATCAAAAGTACTTATTGATTGACACGGTTTCTTAAACGCTTCATAAAACGAATAATTATCAGATCTGTAAAACAATTGATATTCTGCTTCTTTTGGTAAAAAACCAATAGTCTTTTTCCCTGTATATTCATTTATCTTTTCGGTCATGTTCGATTTATCAAAACCGGTAATGTAAGCCAGATAATCGCGTTTCATGGGCACGCCAATCATTTCGATATTGAGTTGTGCATATAAATTGAAGTTTTGCTTTTGAAGTTTCTGCACTAAACTTTTAGAACCTAATAATCCTTTTTCTTCCCCTGCAAAAAACACAAAAAGAATACTTCGTTTATTTGATTTTGTTTCGCTAAAATATTTTGCCATTTGTGCAACAGCGGTAACTCCCGAAGCGTCATCATTAGCACCATTATTAATCATATCATCCTGTTGCTTTTTCTCCAAACCAATATGGTCATAATGCGCACTTAAAACTATAAATTCTTTTTTTAGAACAGGATCTGTTCCTTCCAGAACTCCAACAATGTTATAAGCAGGAGATTTAAAATTAGTAAGCGTATCACGATAAGACGAAAAATAAGGCTTTACATTATTCTTTTTAAAAAAATCTTCTAAAAATACTGCTGCTTTTTCGATTCCTTTTGTTCCGGTTTCGCGGCCTTCTAATTCATCTGATGAAAGATATTCCAAAAAGTCCGATACTTCGGTTTGATTTACTTTATAATTAATTTCAAGTGGTTTCGAAACTGATTTTGAAGCTTTTTCGCTTACAGCAGTGGGATTCGACTTGCAGGCTAACAAAACAAACGGAAGAAGAAAGTATATTTTTTTCATAAAATAAAAACTGAATGAATAGCTAAGTTATTGGTTTAAAAGTATAATATTCTGAAAAGTAAAAAAATTATCTATAAAAAAACCCTTTCGATGCTAAAAAAGCTGAAAGGGTATTTTTTATATAAAAACAAATTTTGATTTATCCTGCAATTACAGATCTTGAAATTACAATTTTCTGGATTTCAGAAGTTCCTTCGTAGATCTGAGTAATTTTTGCATCGCGCATAAAACGCTCTACATGGTATTCTTTCACATAACCATTTCCTCCGTGAATCTGAACCGCTTCAACCGCAGTATCCATCGCCACTTGCGAAGCAAATAGTTTTGCCATTGCTCCACTTACATCGTAGTTTTTATGCTGGTCTTTGTCCCAAGCTGCTTTCATACATAAATGACGCGCTGCTTCTATATTCACAGCCATATCGGCCAATTTAAAAGCAATTGCCTGATGGTTACAAATTTCAGTTCCAAAAGCTTTACGTTCTCTCGAATATTTTAAAGCCAACTCATAAGCTCCGGAAGCGATTCCTAAAGCCTGAGACGCAATTCCGATACGTCCGCCTGCAAGGGTCTTCATCGCAAATTTGAATCCGAAACCATCTTCTCCTATTCTGTTTTCTTTGGGAACTTTTACATCACTAAACATTAAAGAGTGTGTATCAGAACCACGAATTCCCATTTTTTGTTCTTTTGGTCCGATAGAAAAACCCGGCATATCTTTGGTCATGATCAAAGCATTAATTCCTTTGTGTTTTAATTCAGGATGCGTTTGAGCAATTACCAAATAAACTGATGCTGTATTTCCGTTTGTAATCCAGTTTTTTGTTCCGTTTACAATATAATGATCTCCCATATCTACCGCAGTCGTTTTTTGCGAAGTGGCATCACTTCCCGCTTCCGGCTCACTTAAGCAAAATGCTCCGTGAATTTCTCCAGATGCTAAACCCGGTAAATATTTTTGTTTTTGTTCTTCGGTTCCGTATTCCTGCAAACCCCAACAAACTAATGAGTTATTTACAGACATCACTACAGAAGCTGATGCATCGACTTTAGAAATTTCCTCCATAGCAATTACATATGAAATCGCATCCAGACCGCTGCCTCCGTATTTAGGATCAACCATCATTCCCATGAAACCTAGTTGTCCCATTTTTTTTACTTGCTCAGTCGGAAAAATTTGTTTTTCGTCACGTTCAATAACGCCTGGTAACAATTCGTTTTGAGCAAAATCTCTGGCAGCTTGCTGAATCATTAAATGTTCTTCGGTCAGATTGAAATCCATAGTTATATTGTTTTATTATTTCCCCTAAACCAAATCTTTAATTATTTCGTTTAGCTGATGGTTATTTTTGTTTTTTGAATTGTTTTATTTCCTTAAAAAGGGCTCTCAAAGATAATTTTTAAATGTGGAATTAACAATGCGCGCATATAAAATTAATAGATACGCAACAATTACGATATCGTTTTCGTTATAATTATGAATTTTAGCAATACAGAGGAAAAGTTTGCAATGATTTCTGCAAATTTTAAGAATATAATTAGCGCTAAAAACAGGTAACGGATGAATCTTTACTTAATTTACAAGAGCAAAAAGTTTAAACAAATCATAAAACGCGTAAAACTACGTAAAACAAGTCTTACTAATTTGATTATTAATTAAATACGACAAAAAACTTAAACCCTTCAAGAAAAAAAACTAATAAATAAACGACCTATAATTGATAAATTAGCATTATTTTTGCCTAAAAATTATAAAATTGACAGAACATGAAAAAGATTTTACTTTTACTTACACTTCTTTTAAGCATACCATTTTCTACAGTTTCTGCCCAAACTCAATTAGAAGTAAACGGCGTTACAGTTCCAAGAAAAATTGAATTTCAAAACAAAACTTTACAACTTAACGGAGCGGGAGGAAGATCTAAAATGTGGCTCGAAGTTTATGTTCAGGCATTGTATTTATCGCAATTAAGCCAAGACCCTCAATTTATTATTGACAGCGATACTGAGATGGCCATTCGAATCGAAATTACATCGTCTATGGTTTCTTCAAACAAATTGACGAAAGCAATGAATACTGGTTTCGAAAAATCTGCAGGAAGTAATCTTGAGGAATTGCGACCAAGAATAGAGGATTTTAAAAAACTATTAAGCGATGTGATTAAAGAAAAAGATGTTTTTGTTTTAGGTTACAATCCGCTTGATCAAACGATCAATGTTTATAAAAATGAAGTTTTAAAAGGAAAGGTTCCCGGATTTGATTTCAAAAAAGCATTATTCGGAATCTGGCTTTCTAATAAACCAGTAGACGAAACGCTGAAAAAACATTTATTAGGAATATAATAATTCTACTAAAATTTACAGAATACTAAAGCCGAAAACGGATTGTTTTCGGCTTTCTTTTTTTTGTTTGTTAAAATTGTAACAGAATACATTATTCGCATTATTCTATTTTATACTTTTACGCAAACTAAACATATCTCAACAAAATGAAAGATTTATTACAGCAATTTGAAAATAAAGAGCCTGAAATTGTTTTTAACTGGAAAGATTCTGAAACTGAAGCTGAAGGTTGGACTGTTATTAATTCACTTCGCGGAGGAGCCGCTGGTGGAGGAACAAGAATGAGAAAAGGCTTGGATATGAATGAAGTTTTATCATTGGCCAAAACAATGGAAGTGAAATTTTCAGTTTCTGGTCCTGCTATTGGCGGTGCTAAATCCGGAATTAATTTTGACCCGAATGATCCTCGTAAAAAAGGTGTTTTGCAACGTTGGTACAAAGCTGTTTCTCCTTTATTAAAAAGTTATTACGGAACCGGTGGGGATTTGAATGTGGATGAAATTCACGAAGTAATACCTATGACAGAAGAATGTGGTGTGTGGCACCCACAGGAAGGTGTTTTTAATGGCCATTTTAAACCAACTGAAGCTGATAAAATTAATAGAATTGGCCAATTACGCCAAGGTGTAATTAAGGTAATCGAAAATCCTAAATTCTCTCCGGATGTAACCAGAAAATATACAGTAGCAGATATGATTACTGGTTTTGGTGTTGCAGAAGCAGTTCGTCATTTTTATGCCACTTACGGAGGTGATATAAAAGGTAAAAAAGCAATCGTTCAGGGCTTTGGAAACGTAGGTTCTGCTGCTGCTTTTTATCTTGCAGAAATGGGCGCAAAAGTAATCGGAATTATCGATCGTGACGGAGGTTTGATTAAAGAAGAGGGTTTTTCTTTTGATGAAATTAAAACTTTATTCCTTAATAAAGATGGTAACAAATTAGTTGCCGACAATATGATTCCGTTTGAAGAAATCAATTCTAAAATATGGACAATTGGTGCTGAAATTTTCACCCCTTGCGCTGCTTCAAGATTGGTACAACAAACTCAAATAGATAGTTTAATCGCAAACGGATTAGAAGTGATTTCTTGTGGTGCGAATGTTCCTTTTGCCGACAAGGAAATTTTCTTTGGTTCTATTATGGAAGAAGTAGATCATAAAGTAAGTTTGATTCCGGATTTTATTTCGAACTGTGGAATGGCAAGAGTTTTTGCTTATTTTATGGAGAAGAAAGTGCAAATGACAGATGAAGCTATTTTTAATGATACGTCTGAAATTATAAAAAATGCGATTGTAAAAGCTCACGCTTTGAATCCATCAAAAACAAATATTAGTGCAACTGCATTTGAAATTGCATTGAAACAATTAGTATAATTTTCTTTATACTTTTATTTTAAAACGAGCTAAATTATTTTGCTCGTTTTTTTTATGCCACAGATTATTAAGATTAAAAAGATTTTCAAGCTGTGTAATAAAGTTTTCTCGCAGATTTGGCAGATTGAGCAGATTTTTTCTTTTGAAGAATCAATAAATAATATATTTTTAAAAATTGATCTGCTCAATCTGCCAAATCTGCGAGAGAAAACAACTCATTACAAAATAGCTGCAGCTCTTTGATTCTAAACAATTTTTAGTACTTTTAAACGTTTTTATTATATACTATTACAAAACTCAGAATCAAAATGACTTTTACGGATTCTTCAGATAAAAAGAAATCTCTACTAATATCTACAGCTATTTATGCTGTTTTGTTGTTGCTTTTATTTTTCATTCGTTTTTGGCCTCCTTATAATGCGGAGAACAATGCAGCGCTTGCTTCAGGCGGCGGCGGTGGTGGCGTGACGGTTAATTTTGGCGATAGTGATTTAGGATCTGGAGCGAATTATAAGAGTGAAGTTTTAAACGTAAAAAACAACGTAAAACAAGCTCCTGCAAAAGCTACTCCAGACGAAGCAATCATTACGCAAGAGAATACAAAAGACGATGCTAACGACGTAATAATTCCAACAAAAGAAAAGCCTAAAAAAGCTACTCCAGTAAAACCGGAAGCTAAACCTGTTCCTGAGAAACCAAAAGTTTCGAATTCTACCAACGATGCTTTGTCCAGTATCTTAAAAGGATCTAACAAAGGTGGTGATGGCGATGATAAAGTAGCAGGAAATAAAGGAAAAGCAAACGGAAGTTTAGGCTCTAACGGATATTATGGCGCCGGAGGTTCCGGTGGTGGGACTGGCGGCGGAAACGGTACCGGAAATGGAGTTGGTACTGGAAGCGGTTACGGAGCTGGAAGCGGCGGAGGTTCTGGTGGCGGTTCAGGATACTCTTTAGGTACCAGAAAGGCATTGTCGAAACCTGCACCAAAATATACCTGTAATGAAGAAGGAAGAGTTGTCGTTGAAATCACAGTAGATCAAAACGGAAAAACAATTAGTGCAACTCCAGGAATAAAAGGCACTACAAATACAGCAAGATGTTTACTTGATCAAGCTAAAATTGCCGCTATGAACACGAAATGGGAAGCTGATAATAATGCAGCAGCCAAACAGGTTGGTAAGATTATTTATAATTTTAGTTTGGATTAAGAAACACGAATTACACTGATTTTCACTAATTCAATAAACATAAAAAAGGCTTTCTGAAATATTTCAGAAAGCCTTTTTTATTCGCTTTTTTGTCAATTTCGACGCAGGAGAAATCCTCGCAAAGTAACCACAATCTTTATCGAGCTACTAGTGCGATCCTTCCCCTGTCAGGATGACAAGATTGTGTAATACAGCGAGTGAGATTGCTTCGTTCCTCGCAATGACAAACTCTATGGCTACTTTTTCTTTCCTCTATTATCTTTATTCTATGCTCTTTTCTCTTTTTCTGCGTGAGGGATAGGAGCTATCCGCCGCGGCGGAGCGGATAGCCCAACCGGAATAAAAAAATGGGCGAATCAACGCTATGCTGATTGGCCCATTTTTTTATTGTGGTCACGCCCAAATGATCATTTTACTTGGGACTTGTTGCAATTACAAACTTTAAATTGTTCTTCACTCCTATTTGCAATACGTCGACTAAATCCTGTACTTGCAGATTGAACGGAATTCGAACGACAACGGTTTGTTCTTTGTCTGCTCCTATTTTTGACATTAAACTGGTTTCGAGATTTTCGAAATCTACGGGTTCTTTGTCGATGTAGAATTTTTTATCTTCGGTAACTGATAAACTGATCAGCTGTTTGTTTGTTTTTTCATTTGATTTCGCTTTTGGCAACGTCATTTTGATAACATTAGGGTTTGCAAGTGTTGAGATAATAAGGAAAAACAACAGCAGGAAAAACATAATATCACTTAATGATGAAGTCGCCACTTCGGCATGAAATCTTCTTTTTCTCTTAATAGACATACCTTATGCTCTTTGAATTATATTGACAAATTCTAATATTTGTTTTTGGATTTTTAAAGCAAAATCATCAATTTTTCCGTTTAATAAATGGTAAGCGCTATAGGCAATAATACCTACAATAAGTCCGGAACCTGAACTGATCATTTTTTCGTATAAACCTCCGGAAATGTTTCCGATACTAATATTTTCTGTTACGGAGATGCTGTAGAATATTTTGATAACTCCTGAAATTGTTCCGATAAATCCTAATGTTGGTGCGATACCGGCGATAAGTCCCAGGTGGCCTAAACGTCGTTCCATTTCGCCAATCTCGATATCAGCGGCACGGTCCATGTTTGATTCTATTTCAGCAATTGGTCTTCCGATTACGAGAACTCCTTCTTTTAATATATTTCCGGCTGCGGTATTGCTTCTTTCTACAATTGTTCTGGCCAATTCGATATTACCGGCATTTAGTTTGTCTCCCACATCCTGCATTAATCTTGCATCGATTTTAGAAGCTTTACTGATATAGAGATAACGCTCTATAATAACGTAAAATGTATAGAATAATAATAAGGCGATCGGGATTAGGAAAAAACCTCCTTTTAAGATAAATCCTAAAACTGAGATTTCGGTATTTGGTGCAATTTTTTCGATAACTACGTTTGATGCGTTTGCAATGGTGTCTGTTTGTAATTGAATAAAACTAAACATATATTAATTCTGGTTTTTAATAATTAATTCTAAAAAATATTTGAAATTTGCAATAAAGATAATTTTCGCTGTAATATAAAACTAAAAAAAACGAAAATTATTTCAATCGACAACTATTTTATCCAAAATACATGAACTATCAGGAAACTACGAATTGGATGTTTAATCAACTCCCGATGTATCAACTTCAGGGCGCTTCGGCATATAAAGAAGATTTGACGAATATTAAACTATTGGTCGATCATCTTGATAACCCACAAAACAGGTTAAAATGCATTCATGTTGCGGGAACAAATGGTAAGGGATCGACCTCGCACATGCTGGCTTCGGTTTTGCAGGAAGCGGGATATAAAGTGGGTTTGTACACTTCGCCGCACTTAAAAGATTTCAGGGAGAGAATTAAAATAAATGGTGAAGAGATATCCGAAGATTTTGTTTGTGAATTTGTAGCGAAACACAAAGACTTTTTTGAAGCGAATGATATGAGTTTTTTCGAAATGTCTGTAGGTTTGGCTTTTGATTATTTTGCCTCAGAAAAAGTAGATATCGCTATTATCGAGGTTGGTCTTGGAGGAAGATTGGACGCTACGAATATTATCACGCCTTTGGTTTCGGTTATTACAAACATCGATTTAGATCATACTCAATTTTTAGGAAATACTCCAGCAGCAATTGCTGGTGAAAAGTCAGGAATTATTAAACCAAATGTTCCTGTTGTTATCGGCGAATATACGAATGAAACTCAGCCTGTATTTTTAGCTAAAGCCGAAGAAAACAAAGCACCGATTTATTTTGCTTCTGATTTAATTTCGCAAGTTTTTCCTTCGGATTTAATTGGGGATTATCAATTTCACAATAAAAAAACGGCTCAGCAAACTATTGCGGTTTTAAACTCTCAAAATGAATTTAAGGTTTCTGATGAAAATTTAAAATCTGGTTTATCGAAAGTGGTAAAAAATACGGGCTTACAAGGAAGATGGCAGCAATTGGGAGAAAACCCTAAAATCATTTGCGACACGGCACATAACAAACACGGACTGACTGTTGTGATGAATCAGGTCCGAAATGAAAATTATGAAAAGCTTCATATTGTTCTTGGTGTTGTAAATGATAAAGATTTAGATGCTATTTTGCCTCTTTTTCCTAAAAATGCACAATATTATTTCTGCCGACCTGATTCGTCGAGAGGTTTAGCTACTGAAATATTAAAAGAATCGGCTAAAAAATATGATTTAATTGGTGCAAAATATGATTCTGTTGCCGAAGCTTTCGATTCAGCAAGGCAAAATGCGGCGCAAAATGATTTTATCTATGTTGGCGGAAGCACTTTTGTTGTTGCCGAATTGCCATTAAACTAACGGAATTTTAAATTGAAAGAAAAAGACTAAAAAAAGTTCTTTTATAATAAATTCAATTACAACTAGATAGAAAAAACTTTAAAAAAACTTTAAATTTTTAGCGGGTTTTGTTTGCAGAACTGAAAAAGTGCCTTATATTTGCACTCGCAATCACAAACGATAGCAACCTAGTAAAATAGGGCGATTAGCTCAGCTGGTTCAGAGCACCTCGTTTACACCGAGGGGGTCGGGGGTTCGAACCCCTCATCGCCCACTTTGAGGGATAACAGAAATGTTATCCCTCTTTTTTTTGTATAAAAGATATCCTTTTTCCTCCATTTTACTGGCATTATGAGAAAATATGTCCATCATTGTAGGTGTTCGATAAATACCCTCTTGATAGTACAAGTTGCCATCGAACACCATATTTACAAACTCTCGTTTTTGCAAAGTGTTTGATCTGTCGTAGATATGTCTTATATCTCCCAATAAATCCAGATTACTTTCTAAAATCTCAAAAGCTTTACCTTGGTTTATGCTGAATCTTTCTATAGATGCCGTAAGGGTCAGGATATGATCACTGTATGTAGAATACCATCTATCGTAGGTATCTTTATTTATTTCATCTCTGAACCATTTTTCTTCTACAGCATTTAATCTCTGCTGTATTTCTTCAAGTTCATGTCTTTTTTCTACTGCTTTTTTCTTGTTGGTTTTTACTTCGTTCTCAATTGAAGCATAGCTTCCATCTCTTATATCCTTAATATGTTTTTCTGAAACACTCATCAGGTCGCAGGCATTTAAGAACTGCTCATGCGCTTTGACAGCACTTATATTATTATGCCTAGAATGCTTGCATTTATAATAGTAGAAGTATTTTCCAGATTTTCCACGGGAAGGCGCGCCTGTAAGAGGCGCACCGCAATGACATTTTACAACGCCTCTTAATGGTATCTCATCATCAACGGTTACCTTTATCTTATCTTCTTTTTTCATTTTCGCCTGAACCATTGTCCATGTTATCTTGTCCACTATTGGCTCATGAATGGCTGGAAAAAGACCGCCCGGCAGATCCTTGAACGGCTCGACCTTTACGAGTCCTGCATAAACAGGATTCGCCAGCACACGGTCAATAGCCATATTGCCTTTTCTGTCAAAACCCGACTGATAAGCTATTTCCTTGATTTTGTATAATGGCACATTACGAAGAAACATGTCATAAATCAATCGGACAACTTTAGCTTCTATCTCATTTACTTCGAGATGTCGTTGTTTTCCTTCTCCGACTTTAATATAGCCAAAAGGTTTTTCTCTCGTAAGGAAACGGCCTTCTTTAGCACGAGCTGTGTAAAGTCCGCCCCGTACTTTAATACTCCTGTTGATATTATCTTCCTCGGCAAGCAGTAATTGCAAGCCTGCCCTGAAAAAGCTCCCTGGGGTGTCATAATCAAAGACTATCCCCTCGGTCACACTTATAATCTGAATGCTATATTTTTTTTGGAACTGCTTGACCATGTTCATCGCTTCGCCAGCGTCCCTGCTAAAGCGGTCAAGCTGGTCTACAAGCAGATAATCAACAGATTTATAATGTTTGGCTATAAATGCCTGCAGTTTTATAAAATCTGGACGATCAAAACTTTTTGCACTTTTCCCCCTGTCAATGAAAGTATCTACCAGCTGTATATTATTATACTGCAGGTATTGGTCAGTGTACAGTTCCTGTCGTTCAATCGAGCCATTGCTTTGCCCCAATTGACTAAATCTTAAATATCTAATCGCTCTCTTCATATAATTCTTTCAATGTTAATGAAACAATAATTTCAATCATAAGATTTACTAATTTCTTTTCTTTTTCACTTTCTAAATGTTCATAATTTTTTGATACAATATCATCATTTTCACACTTTTCATCTTTTAAATTTTCCATATCAAAATCATTAAATTTAATCAAGACGCCGTGTATCTCACGGAACCAAAACTAATTTAAAATACAATTTTGAAGTTTGAACTATTTATGCTTTTAATGGAACAATGTGACTTCATTTGGCTTATAACAATCTATGGAGACATACTCAGATGTAATTTTTTCAAACACCAATTAAAAAAATTACAATAATGTATCCTATCAATTCTTTATATATGGTACACTCAAAATCTTGTTACATACATTTTTACGTGAGTAAATTGTATTACAGATCAACTGTCCTTGAAATTTCTCCCTCATATCAAGACTCTTTTTTCAGATGCTTTTCTTCAAATTCCTCTGTGAGCTGTATGATTTTTTTGCACAGAACAGCAAATTCCGCAGTCTGCTTTTCCAACTTGTACAAATACGCAGAAGCTTTCTTTTCGGAAAATTTTTGATATAAAATCTTCACAACCTGATTATAATTTACCCCGATTGCTCTAAACTGGCTATAGAAAGAGGTCAAGCGCATATAGTAATCCATTGTTGCTTTATCGATCCTAACTGTTTTGATCCCTTTCTGAAAAACACACGCTGTAATAAAATGCGCCATTACATGCATTCCTGATGTTTCAAAAAGGGTCAGAAAGCGAGCGTTTTCTTCTGCAGTAAAACTGATCGAATAGCGATGGACGGCGGGATTTATTTTGACAGGTCTGCCTCCTTTTTTCCTATTCTTTTTTTCTTCATTTTCCATGATTTGAGTGTATTGTATTACTTAAACCCAATATATTTTATAATCAGCATTGATGAGCTACTGTGGATGTCCGTGGAAGCGTTTGGAAGTATTTGTCTTTATTTGTTTCCGACCTTATCTTAAACCTTTAATATTAGACATCCGCTGTCAAATAAAGCCATCAGAGGACACTTTAAAAGAGCAGACAGTTTTCAGAATTAAATTTTCTGAAAATATAGAATTATGCTTTATAAAGAAACTGTTACTCCCGAGATGTGGGAACTTCTCGAAAGGCTTATGAAAGATGAAAAACTAAAGGAATTTAATCTTGTTGGAGGCACAGCTTTAAGCCTTATGATAGGACATCGATTAAGCAGTGATCTAGATCTGTTCTCCACACAGGACTTTGATGTACAATCAATGCTTTCTCATTTAAGCAGTAAACATCCAGTTAAAATCAGGGAGCTACTTGACAATACAATGCTTTTGGATATAGGTAAGGTTAAAGTAGATATTCTAGCACATAAATACCCATGGCAGGAACCTGTTCAAACAAAGGAAGGAGTCAGGCTTGCATCTTTACGTGACATAGGTGTTATGAAGCTACATGCTATATTTCAAAATGGCACAAGAATAAAAGATTTTGTGGATATGTATTTTCTTTTGGAACATCACCCACTTAGAACTTATCTGGATGTTTATCAAAACAAGTACAATGGAAGTCCTGGACTGGCTCTAATTTCATTACTGCACCATAAAAATATAGACCGAGAAGAAAAAGTTAAACTGCTGAAAGGAAAAGTAACCAGCTGGGCAAAAATGACTCAGCGTATAAAAAAGGCAGTTCTAAACCCTTCTTTTGATTTTTCCGAGCCAAAAAATCAGAATCCTCCACCCAATAAAAGACGTGGATTTAGGAGGTAAAAACTTGAATATTAAGCTTAAAATTCGTATTTTTACTATATGGCAGTAGCTAAAAAAAATAATAGGGTTCTTAATCTGGATCAGGTCTTTTTCTGGGATTTCGATATCGATGCTATGGACTTAGACAAAGCCTACAAAACTATTATTGCCCGTATCATAGAGCGTGGAGGTCAGGAGGAAATTGATGAAATCGTGCGGTTCTATGGATATGAAAAAGTGATCACGGCTATACGTGACGAAATCTATTTCCTTCCCAATTATGCCATTGACCGAGCTATAAAATTCTTTTCTGAACTCAAAAAGGAAGAGATGTACTGCTATATCAACCGGAAGGATAAACCATATCATTGGATTTAGTCTTGCCTCTAAATTTATCAAACACTAGATTCTATTTACTTGATATTTTTTACACAGAAATAAAAAAAGAAACCGAAGGTATGACGGGAAGCCTCCGCCTGTCCAAAAGACTACGGCATAATGTTTTGTTCGTTCCTCACAAAACACCCTTCGGGACTTATTCCGTTTCCTTTTGGCCTGTCTGCATCCCGTTTTATGAAATAGCTTTCTTTTTCTTTTTTCCGTTTTTCTGTTTCTTTGAAAAAAAAATTTTATCCTTTATTATCTCCAATCTGTAATGAGACATATAAATTATCTTAAATGTATTTTATCAAATTCTTCGATGGTTTTGTAGCCTAAAAATGAATGTCTTCTCTTTCTGTTATACCAATTTTCAATGTATTCCTGTACCTCAACTCTCATCTGTTTTCTCGGCAGAAGTTTGTTTCGATTAATTAATTCCCTTTTGAATGACCCAAAAAAGCTTTCGGACACAGAATTATCATTATGATTTTGCTTACGACTCATACTACGTGTTACACACTTATAAGATTCTAATTTGCTAGTGAAAATTTTGTTGGCGTATTGGACACCTCTATCAGAATGGAATATTAATTTTTTTGTGATTTTTCTGTTGGCAACTGCCATATCCCATGCAGGTAAAATTGTTGCTTTGGTGCTCATTTTAGTGCTTAAACTCCATCCTATGATTTTCCTGTCAAATAAATCCATAATAATAGTAAGATATAAAAAGCCTTTGGTTGTCTGTATATATGTAATGTCTGAAACCCAAGCTACATCAGGCTCACGGACCCTAAATTCTCTATTTAATGCATTTGGAACTACATAGTTATTATGATATGAGTCAGTTGTCACTTTATAATTTCTTTTAGCGATGCTACGCAAACCCAGCGTTCTCATATAAAATTTTACTGAAGAGTTTTTTATTTTAAATCCTCTGCTTTGAAGTTCCTTTGTAATTTTAGTGCTTCCATAGCCTTTTTCAAATTCATAAAATATGGATGTAATTTCCTGTTTTAATAAAATTACCCTGGCCTCTGTATCTGTAATCTCCTGCTTTTTTCTTCTATAATATGTTGTTTCCGATACTTCTAACACGGCACATATTTTTTGAATCGAATATTGTGATTTATTGTTTTCAATGAAATTTTTAGTCATTATTTTTCCTTGCGAAACATATCTGGTTCCTTTTTTTAAAATTTCCAGCGTAATTTTTGAATCTTTAATTTTTTTTTCAAGACTGGTAATGACTGCTTGTTCAGGAGTCATTTTTGGATGGCCACATCCGCAGAAACTGCCTGTACCATATTTTTCAAAGTCTTGTCTCCATTTGTATAGGTAATCGGGAGCTATTCCCAGCTCTCTTGCAAAACCTGCAATCTGCCCTTTTCCTCGCTCATAACTTAATTTAACCGCATTCTCTTTGAAAGTACGTTCATAGTGTTTCATAGCTTAAAGTTTGATAATTTATCGCAGAATTTCTTTAGTATTAATTTTATTTAAGGCATTCAGATATTTTCTCTACCATCTGTTCTTTATTTAAAAGCACATTTAAATCGGCCAGTTTAGATTTAAGGGAAACAAAATAGCTTTCGCACACAGAATTGTCGGAATGATTTCCTTTTCGATTCATGCTTCCTCTAATAAACTTATAGGAGTTTAATTTCCGAGTAAATATCTTGTTTGCGTATTGAGCTGATCTGTCAGAATGAAATAGCAAACCTGCTTTTGCTTTCCGGTTTTTAACCGCCATTGCCCAAGCTGGCATTGTGGTTTCTCTGACGGTCAATCCATTGCTCAAGCTCCAGCCTATAATTTTCCTGTCAAACAAATCCATGATAATAGTTAAAAACAAAAGTCCTTCCGTCGTTTGGATGCGACTTATTCCTGAAATCCAAGTTTTGGAAGGCTCTTCAACCGTGAATTGTTGATCTAAAATATTAGGAAAAATATAAGGATTAGAATGCGAAACATTTTTGAACTTATAATTACCTCTCAGCTTGCTGACCAGACCTAGTTCGCTCATATGACTGCAAACTTGCCGGTCTGAAATCGTAAAGCCTCGACTTCGTAATTCTGCAGTAATTCTCCTGCTACCATAAATTTTTTTGTATTCAAAAAAGATTGAAGTTATTTCTTTCTTTAATAAATTTGTTCTACTTTCTGTCGGAGAAAGTACCTGACTTTTCCATCTAATATATGCATTTCTGCTAACTCCAAAAACTTTGCATATTTTTTTGAGTGTATATTTCTCTACATTATTTTCAATAAAATGATAAGTCATCAGTCTCCCCTGAGAAACATATTTATAGCCTTTTTTAAAAATCTCGATTTTAATTAATGATTCTTTAAGCTCTCTTTTTAGTTTTCTTTGTTTTTTGGAAAATAGTTTTTCTTCGGGAGTAAGTCTGCACTTCCCTGTTCCGCAGAAACTTGCCTCTCCATATTTAAGAAACTCCCGTCGCCATCTACTTATATGAGATGACTCTATACCAAGTTCTCTTGAAGCTTTTCTCACGCCCAATTCGGAGCCCATTTGAATTGCTTTCATTTTGAAATTTCTATCGTAAATTTTACATTTCATTTCTTAAATTTCAGTTTATATTCTTACGTGAATTTAAGAATTATAACTCACAGATATACAGACAATAAAAGATAATCAAATAGCTGACTACATTATCCTCTGATATCAAATTAACTTTTGGGTTACATTTAAAATAAAGCCGTAACCTGGGCATATTGTTATGATTAATTTTTCTCCTACTTAGTAATGGAATTTCTGAACCCCAGCTTATCTGCGTCCACAATCACAGCCTTGATTTCATGACTGCTTGCAGTCTCGCAGTCTCGCAGGCAGGAATGCAGACCTGCATACATGCAAACCTTCCTGCATGGTTATATGAAAACATGACTGAATACTCGAAGACATGTCTGGCCTGCATATGTAAATTAATTATCGCCATATCTTCTGCTTTATTTTAAAACTCTTCGGCGTTTTCAGGCTGTATTGTACAGCCCATCATTGCCTGCATTTTTAATAATTTTTTAAATACAACAAAAAAAAGGGCATCAAGCCCTTTCAATTAAAAATCCATTCCTAAAAAGTTGTCGCCAGACAACGGCAAGTTGTGTTTTGAGATGCTTGAAATGAATTCAGCATCTCAAAACAACTTGCCCTGCGGGGCTGGAAAACGCCTCCGAAGTCGGCGTTTTTTTTAAAATTAATAACGGAAAAATCAGTCCGCATTACTTTTTTATTCTGCTTTAAATATTTCCTGTGAAGGATGTCCAGCAGATCACCTTCCTCTAAAGGAATCAGCATTTCAATCACTTTGAGAAGGCTGCAAACGTATCTTTCCGTCTGCTTGTGATTGTTCTCACTTATTTCAATTCCCTCTAAAGCCAGCATTCCTACTTTAAGCAGATCCATAATCATGGTAAAAAGATCAGAATATCCGCCAACATTTATGTTGAGATTATATACGTCTTTTCTTGTTTTTGACGCTGGCTTGAGCATTACAAAATAATGCTCTGGATTCTCAACCATATCCCTTAATTTGATTTTATTTTTTCCCATATCAATATATTTTATCAGTTAACATCGATCATGTTCGAAATGATGTAGCAATGTCATTATCCTGCATTATCTGTACTCAGACTCACTTTTTTTATTTTCTCAATCCCTCTATCTCGCATAAGCTGGCATGCGTCAAGCATCTTGACAAGATAGATATAAGGCGTGATCAGATCATAATCAAATTCCTCAGTACATGGTGACAATGACAGGTGCGAGATTTCAAAAAGAAAAAAATCAAATTTATCAATGGTATTCTCCTCAAATGCTTTTTGAAATACTGTGAAAGGATTCTCATATTCCTGCTCTGTAAGTGAAGCCAGATCAAGCTTTGACTTAAAGGCGGATGAATCTTTAATTTTCCATTTTCTGCTTCTGTACTGCAGAAGAAAACATGCTTTAACAAAAGATCGGAAAGCGCTGTGAAAAACAAACACCTGTCCGGGATATCTTATCCTGCATACTTCTGTTTTATGGATATACAAAAATGTCTCGCTGAGCACTTCCTTATATGAATCAAGATGGGCAAAGTCAAAAAAAGCATCCATAACCTCAAAAGGTTTTTTAATCTCATAGCCTGCCCAAAACTTGGTTTCAAAGGATTTTATATTCTTTTTCATATCACGTTGCTTTTTTGTTTTTTTTAATCCCTCTCTCATTGATAAGCTCTCCCGCATCCAGCAGTTTTATTAAATGGATATAAGGAGTGGTTATATCGGAGTCAGGATCTGAACTGAAAGGAGATAATGAAAGCTCTGTTATTTCGTTTAAGAAGAATTCAAACTCCTGCAGTGTTTTCTCTTCAAACGCATTTTGAATCGCCAGATAAGGATTGTCGTATTCTTCTTTGGTCAGGGAAGAGAGATGAAATACTGTTTCAGAGCGGGTTGATTCTTTCACTTTCCATTTTTTGCTTTTATCCAGCATCCAGTAGCAGACTCTGACAAACGAACACACAGCTGTATAAAAAACAAAAACGTTGCAGGGAGTATCCTGTTTATATACTTTACTTTTATAACAGTGAAGAACCGCTTGGGTTAGGTTCTGTTTATAATAATCAAGATGGGCAAAATCAAAAACTGCATCTAATGCGCTGTATGGGTTTTCCGTTCTGAAGCCTGCCCAGAATCTTGTTTCGAAAGATATTTTATTCTTTTTCATAATTTCCAAAGATTATCCGTTATCATTTTCCTTATTTATATCTAAGTAAAGCTTATGCAGTTTGTCAAGTCCCTCGGCTTCACAGCATGGCAGGAGCTGTACTGCAATTTCCAGAACGCTTGTAAGATGGAAAGCGGGATCCTCGATCTGGCTGGAATTCTCTAAATCAGAATTCTCCAGCGTATGAAGGGCTATTTTCAGAAGATCCTGTACAGTAAACATCAGATTGATGTAGCTTGTAAATTTTAGGCTTGCATAATAAGCGCCTTCTTTGTCTTTCTGCGGGGTCAGGGTTCTGAAAAAGAAACTCTTTTTCAGCTCTTTAATAAATTCATCCGCAGTTCTGGTTTCATTTGTTTCCATAATTTCTTCTATTTTATTTTCTCAGGCTCTTCCTTTTCAGCTTTCTCAAGCCTGTCAAGTTGATCTTGTATCAGAATATCAGCCTGCTTTCTAAATTTTCCGCATCTTTCTTCCATAAGCTGGTAATAGAGATAATCAACGTCGTTAGCCTTGGCGAAACGAAGTACGTGGGACTGCTGTTTAAGCAGGCTGAACATAGCTCTGTCTTCCTTGGTCTTGCGTGGAAAGAAATCTGCAGTAATGCTGGAAAAGTATTCGCAGAGGCTGAACAGATGTTCCATTGCAAAATGGCTTGGGGTATAGCCTGTAAAGGAACGGATAAGAGAAAGACAGGTCTGTTCCACTATCTGGTGAAGGGAAAACATTTTCAGCTCATACGAATTTGAAACATCATCGTCATTGTAAACCAAGTTCCAGATTGTGATAACAATATTGCTCCTGTTTGCAACATAATTGGATGCAAGTTTTAAGTTTCGTTTTGGAGTTTCGCTGATGTTTAAATACGGAGGATTGTTAATGTCCTGAAATAAAAGCTCAGCATTCTGCATGATCTGCCAGAAAAAAAACTGCTGGTCTTGTCCTACGCTTTTCAGGCTCTGTACATGATGCAGAAGAATAGTTGCAGTCAAAGCCCCTTGAGTGTTCGTTTTTATTTTATCACTTATGTCATTGCTTGCATTCTCTATAGTTTCTGTTACAAAAACGAGAAGGTACAAATGGACATGTTCTTTCTGCATCCCATGGTCGGGATAAACCATTCTGCTTGAGCTGTAAGCCGTATCGTTACTGCCGAAACAATATACTGCCGATGTCTTGATGTGCTCAGTAATTGCCTGAATTACTTCTTTCTGCTGTGAAATTTCAATTGTTTTCATAATTTTACTTTTTTTAATTAATACTTGTGTGAAAAATTGTATTTTTGTTTAACACACAGCCAAGTAAGTGATTAGTTGTACTGTACCGTATCAATTTGTATCATACCGTACAGTAAAATTTCTATATCATACAGCAGACTTACTTTTTTATTCTTAATTATTATCTTTGAGCTATGAGTACATCAACAAAACCAAGTCACATGGGGCGTAAAATCAGCCGTATCCGTGAACTGAAAGACATGAAACAGGAAGCACTGGCACAGGCTATGGGAACTAACCAGCAGGCGATTTCTATTATGGAAAACAGCGAGACGGTAGAAGAAGAAAAACTGATCGAAGTTGCAAAGGCTTTAGGAGTAAGTGTCGAAGCAATCAAGAATTTTTCAGAAGAAGGTGTGTTTAATTATTTTAACACTTTTAATGATTCGGGCAATAATACTTTTGCAAATAACGTATGCAATTTTAATCCATTAGATAAATTAATCGAATCCCACGAACATCAGATCAAACTTTACGAACGTTTGGTTCAGGCAGAAAAAGATAAAGTCGAGTATTTGGAAAAATTACTAAAAGCAAAATAATGCTTTTATAAAAGATATATTAATTCCAAAAAGAGGCTTTCGAGTCTCTTTTTTGTTTTAAAAATATTTGTTCAACTATTTTACAATACCAAATAAATATCATGAATAAAACAATTAAGCTAAGGGTAAAAAAAGAAATTGAAAGGGATAAAGAACTTAAAGTATTAAAACTGAAAGGGACTTTAATTTCCAGAGGCTATACTGAAATTATCCACATAGCCGATGAGAATGAAGATTTCCACTTAAATACTTTTACAACTTCACCAGATCATAAAAAAGAAGCTGAAAATTTTGTGTTAGATTTTATATCTGCTAATAATGTAACAGATATTGTAACACTCCTGAAAGATTAATTAATCTTTTGTTTTGACATTACTTATTACCAAAATTCAAACCTAAATAAAAAACATTTAGCTTTATGGACAGTTCACATATTAAAGTCATATTTGAAGATTATTTAAAAACAGTTAATTCAAATTATGCTTTACTCATAAATGGGAGCTGGGGAAGCGGTAAAACTTATTTCTGGAAAGATTCATTATGTAAAATCTGCTCTGAAAATAATTATAAAACTTTATACATTTCATTAAATGGATTGAGTAAAATAGAAACACTGGATTATCAGTTAAAGATTAAACTTATCCCATTGCTAAATAAATTAGACTCCAAAAAAGCGATCTCATTGCTTAATCTTTTAAAAAATATAGGAGGAAAAATTATACAGAGTAAATACAATGTTAGTCCTGAAGAAATTTTAAAGGATGTTGAAGTTGACACTGCACTTTTTTCAAAACAGGTAATATGCTTTGATGACTTGGAAAGATGCAATATACCTTTAAGCGAAGTGTTGGGATACATCAATAATTTTGTTGAACATAAAAACTCAAAAGTTCTCATCTTATCTGATGAATCAAAAATACAGAAAGAAGAAAATAAAAACGACACCACTTATAACTCTATTAAAGAAAAAGTTATTGGCAGGATATTAAATTTTAATAATGATTTAAATCTTATATTTCCTTTTTTTATAAACAAATATGAAAAGTCAGAACCTGAATTTTCATATTTGTTGGATCAGAATAAATCATTTATACTTGAAATCTTAGCAGAGTTTAAAGAAGAGAATCTAAGGAATTTATCATTTTATCTTGAATCCTTAAATAAACTATATCCTGTTTTCAAGTCAAACATAGAGTTTAAAAAAGAAATCATATTATTTGTGTTGATTATTACGCTAGAGTTTAAAAGGGGCAATCTAAACTCCAACGACTATAAAAATTTTAATGATTTTGATTTGCTGAATCCGTCATATGTGATGTTCAACTTCGATCCTTCATTTAGTCTGCTTTCTAAAAAGGCTGAAAAGACTCCAATAGAAGAAAGTGAACTGGAAAAATTCTATAAAAGATACCTTACCAACTATATACAAGATTACTTTTTTTATCCAGCTGTTTACCAATTTATACTGACAGGTTATCTGGATATTGAGAAATTTACCAATGAACTTAAAAGCCGTATTCCTATTGAACCAACAATTGAAAATGCAACTTTTACCAATGTTGCAACAAATAAATTCAGACAGTTATCTAATGAGGAATTTAATCAAAATATTGAACGTTTCCTAGTCTTTGCAAAACAAGGCAAATATGATGTGCCTGATTATCTGCAGATTTCTAAATTTTTAAATTTCTATTCTGAAAATTCAATTATTGATCAGACGAAAGATGAGATAAGGAAAATTCTTTTGGAAGGGCTTCATATTGCAAAGGAAAATATTATTCCTGTCAGCCGAATGCGAAACTTTTCATTTGATATGGATCAAAACCCTACTGATGACACAATATTGAGAGATAAAATCATTGAGTATATCAATGCAAGCCAAAAAGAATTTGAAAAAGAAAAAAGTAATTCACTTTTAATTGCTATTGCAGAGAACGACTTGGAGCAGATGAAGGATATTTTTGATGGATACAATGTTAACAAGGAGCTGTTCCTAAATTTCAGTGCCGAAATTTTATGGGCGCATCTTCAAAACTCTGAAAATAAAACCATAACCCAATTTACAAATCTGCTGAAACAGCGCCATAGCTTTTCAAATATCAAAAGCTATTTCCTCGATAACGCAGTTCTTTTCAAAGACCTGATTCTATGCATTAAAAATTCAGAAAGCACAGGGAATCTGCAAGATATGCTTAAGAAAGAATTAATAGTACAGCTGGAAGAAATTTGTGAAAGAATGAAGTAGCTTCATACATTATCTATCAAAATGGCAATTAGTTGTTCTCACTCAAAAAGACTTATTTCTTTTTGGGTGAGAACATTTTACTGATCGGCAGTCTTGGGAGTACCTTCTCAAAAAAATCTCCCATAAGAGGTATTCTGTCTTTTTTTACATAATTTAAAACAATAGTCATCACAAAGATGAAGACAAAAATAACGATCACTAACTGTACAATTGTATCCATAATATTTCCTTTATATATAAATATTCCCATTTTTTTTAAAAGTTGATTTTTTTTAAATTATTTTTTAATCGCCTGTCAAGGTTTTAAACATTAAATCAGGACGCTTAAAAAAAATCTTAATGCCTGCAAGGTATTTACAGGCTTTAAAATAAAATAGGACATCAAAAAAATCACCTGCTAAACCGGCTTATGTTTCTTTTCGCAAATTAAAACACGCTCTTTTATAATTGCTGTGACATAGAAATTTGCTCAATATTATTTATACTTACGATCATAAATGGTTGAAAACTTCAACTATATTCTAATCGAAACAAAAAATATGCGGATTGAACAGCTTATTATTTTGCATTGATGTTTTGTCTATCTTTCAATCTAAAATCTTTACAAGAAGTCAGTCCAAAAAAAAAGAGCATAGCCTTCTGGCGACAGAACCTTTAAACAATAAGAATTTAAAAATGGATTTAATAGAAGCACTAAACGTAATTGATAGATTTAAAAACATAAATATTCGTGAAACCTTTAAAGCGTTGGAAAAACTAGATGCACTGGATATGGATTACGACTTTGCGACTATTTTTTCCGCTTCCAAAATAATGAAAGAAGCTTCAGCGCAAATTGATGAAATTGTTCATGCCTCTGGAATAATGAATGCTCAAAAAAAATGGCTTGACGAGAATGAAAAATTGCGATACCTGTCTCTTGGTGCAGGAAATCATAAGGAACGATTCGACTTGGAAACTAATTTAAGGATTGCTGAATTTAAATTTGGCAGATGGAACGATAAAAGCCCTAACGGATTAAGGAGACGAGGCTATTTTAGTAATTACATAGGTCTTCTAACCTCAGAAGACCCAAGAAGAAAATACTTTGTTGTAGAAGATAAAGAGAGTTTTTTTAAGTTTATAAAAGGAAAAGCAGATTGGAGAAATGTACTGAGTAAAAATCCCACTGGTCTAAAAAAGCTTGAATTTTTTTTAATTGAAAATGGAAAAGAAAATTTAACTAGTGTTGGGCAAATTTATAGTGCTTTTGAAGAATCAGTAACTATACTCGATTATTGTGATATAGTATAGTAAAATTATAGTTTCGCACCAATAAAAAATTAGATTAGTCTTTTTGCTTACTATTTCTTCAATTATTATATAATCTCATCCGTAGTACTGTAAATAATTGCATTTGTTAATTTTTTCCATTATCAGAATTTAATTTAAACAAAAAATGAAGAAAAAATGTTACATTCAAAATGATTATTAAACAAGTATAAATACTCATTTTAATAAAAAGATTAATTGCATATTTTTGGATGATTAAGATGCATTACAGTTTTTGTCGAACTTAAAAATTATAAAGCAAACATGGTCTTTAATTAATATTCAAAAAGACATGCTTGATAATATAATCATTGTAAGGTAAAAATTTAGGTACGGGTAAACGATGCTTCAAAATATCAATTATGTTTATAACAAAATAAACTAAACATTATGAGTTACAAAGGTTCTGAATGGAGAAAATGGGATTTACACATTCATTCTCCATATACCCATGGCACGGCAAATAAATACGGTAGCACCAGCATAGATGAATTTTGTAATACAATTTTACAAAATGAAATTGCATGTATTGGATTAACCAATTACTTCTACATAACAGAAAAAGAATTTGACGAAATAAATTCTAGATTAGATGGTAAATGTTTAGTCATTCCAAATTTTGAGTTTAGAGTAAGTGATAAAAATAATAAAGGAGACCATATAAATGTGCATGTATTATTTAATCCTGAAATTGGCATTGGTAATATCTTAAAGACTTTGAGCAGAGTAAAAATCCATAACAGGACTGATAAATTTTGCAATATTGAAGATATTAATGAATTAGGACTTGAAGCTATTTCTGTAGATTTTGAAACACTAATTATAGAGTTAAAAAAAACTTTTAGACCAATCGATGACTTTATTTTAATTTGTCCATATACAGGCTATGGTGGCTTTAAAAATGATGCAAAGCCTCGTAACGGAGAGACTGAAATGAAATTTGACATTCATTCAGATATTATATTTGGCAGTAAAACATTTTTAACCTATTTTCTTAATGATCGAACATATTCGATTACAGGAAATAATTATTCAATCACAAAAAAGAAAACTATACTTGAATGTAGTGATGCTCATTCTTTAGATAAAGTAAATGAAAAATATACGTGGATAAAAGCAGATCCCACATTCGAAGGATTGAAACAACTTATATTTGAACCAGAACAAAGGGCTAAAATTCAAAAAGAAAAACCTGAATTTAAAGAAGATAAATTAATCATTGAAAATGTTAAATTCATTTCCCAAAGCAAAACCTTTACAGATAAAACTATATACCTCAATGAGAATTTAAATGTTATTATTGGGGGTAAGTCTTCAGGTAAATCGATTTTATTGTACGCAATCGCTAAAACACTTTTACCTGATGATTTTATTCTAAAAAACGATGATGATACAGAAAAATACGAACTAAAAAAAATTGATTCTGACTTAAATTTTGAAGTAACTTCAAAATTGGGTATAAGTCAAAAAATGTTCAGACCAATAGAGGAGAACTCAATTATACCTGAAATTAAATACATACCTCAAAACTACCTTGTCAAACTTGCAGAAGCTGAATTTACAAAAAAAGGAAAATCTTTAAATAAGTTAGTAAGAGATTTGATAAATGAGGATAGTGATTCGAAATCTTTCTACAACGAGTTTATTTACATAGTTAAACAAAATGATATTAAGAGGGATCAAATTATAGACAATTTTTTTAATTTAATTGAAGAAATAAAAACTCTCGAAATTGAATTAAAAACCAAGTCAAATAAGGATGTTCTTGAAAAAAACATCACCGTTAACTCAGCAAAAGTTGATGATTTAAATAAAAATGCTGGCCTATCAACTGAAGATCTCGAAAAATATAAAAAGATACAAGAAGAAATTGAAAAGAATAATTCAGATATTGAAATCTGGAAAAACGATTTCAATCTTTTCAGACAGCAAATTTTAGACATTCAAAATCTTGCATCTCAAATTACAGAAAAGAAAGAAGTTATTACTTCCAGTTTACAAAATAATTCTATAAAAAATAAATACACAAACGATTTAAAATTTATCGACGAATTTAATACTGCATTATCCACTCTTAGCGACGATGTAGCTACAGAAATTAAAGATGGTAAAACAATTCTAATTAATGATAGTGTTTTTAAAGAAACCTTACAAAGTTTAAACAAATCAAAACAAAATTTCAACGAAGATCTTAAACCATTTCAACAAAATCTTGAATTAAAAACTCAAATAGAAGATTTAAACAAATCAATAGTAAACGATAAAAAACTTCTTTCTGATATAGTTACATTAACTAAAACAATTAAGGACAAAAATTTAATGCTTGAAGAAACAAGGAAAGAACTTTTTGATCTTTATTGCTCTAATTATGAAGTTTATTTAGATATTATTGAAAAACTCAAACTTAGAACTGAGCAACTAGAAAATGATGGATTGGAGATTGAAGGTATTGCCCAATTTAATTTTCCAAAATTTTATAAAAACATTTTAGATTTAAGTGATAGAAGAAGTGCATCATACTTAAATTATTTACCACTTGATCAAAAATTAAAAGCTACATCTACTTTCGAATTTGCTGATTTACTATCTCAAATGCAACTATTATTTGGAGATATTTTAAATGGAGTATACGTCACAAATTCAAAACAATCTAAAAAAGAAATTATTAAAATATTACTAGATGATTATTTCTTTGATTTTTGGAAGATCACTTACAAAGGTGACAAACTTGGTGAAATGTCTAGCGGAAAAGCAAGCTTTGTTATACTCATGCTTATCATAGGGTTAAGCCAATCTAAAGCCCCAATATTGATAGATCAACCAGAAGATAATCTTGATAACAGGTCAATTACTTCTGATTTGGTATCGTATCTCAAGAACAAAAAATTAGAACGTCAAATTATAATCGTGACTCATAATGCAAATATCGTTGTGAATTCCGATGCGGAAAATATTATTGTAGCAAATCAGAAAGGACAGAATGATATTGAAACCACAAGTGAATTTAGGTTTGATTATATTAATGGCGCAATCGAAAATAGTTTCGAAAAGATTGAGACTGAGACAAATCTTCTCTTGTCAATGGGAATAAGGGAACATATTGCTGATATTGTTGAAGGAGGAAAAGATGCTTTTAAAAAGAGAGAACTTAAGTATCGTTTCAAATAAAAAGTATATTTTAAAATAAATTAAAAATAATTAAAGACCACATTCATATAAATAAAAAATGTCAGATAAAAACCTAAATCTAACTATAGACACTAATTTAAAAATTGATGATTTAATTTTGATTAAACGTTTAGAAAACAGTGAATTTCTCCCTAATATTAAAACTGTTTTTAATAAGATACAACCACTCCTTGATAACCAAATTCCAAAAATTTTTGGAAGCTATACCCTTCACAATATTGACCATTCGATTCGAATAATGGAGTATATGGCAGATATAATTCAAGATATTAATTCTTTGAGTGAATTAGAAATTACATTGTTAGTTTATTCAGCATTGCTACATGATATTGGAATGGCTGTTAGCACTAAGGATATTGATTTAATTAAAAAAGATAATTTTTCTGAAATTGACATTAAATTTTCATCAATGAAAAAAGTGATGAATAATAACGAAGAAATCGCATTAACTGAATACATTAGGAGATACCATTCATTTCTTTCTGCTAAGTATATTAGAGAAAATCTTAATGAATATTTTCAAATACCTGGTCAGATTACTGCTTATTTCACTGAAGATCTAGCACTAATTTGTGAAAGCCATACAAAAGATTTTGACTGGATATCTTCAAGGTTAACTCAAAATGATAAGAAGGGACATTTTCACTACAATTCACAATTTATTGCCTGTATATTAAGATTGGGAGATATCCTAGATATTGATTCCAGCAGAACCCCATACAATTTATACAAAACTATTGATCCAAAAGGAATTAGTGAAGATGAGTGGAAACAACATTTTGTTATTACAAACAAGAAAAAAATTGAATTTGATACGGTCAAGAAACAAAAACAAATTGTTTTTCATGGCGAATCTCCAAATGCAAATATCCATCGAAAAATTCTATCATACATAGATTGGGTTGAAAAAGAGCTTAATGGCTCAATGGATCTTACCAACAAAATGCCTAATCAATATAATATCTTATTTGATTCTTCTCCAAAAATTCATATCAGACCAATAGGTTTTACATTTTCTGAATATAAAATGTCTCTTGATTATCATGCAATTAGTAGACTATTGATGGGGGATAAAATTTATGGTAATAAATCACTTGGTCTTCGTGAAATAATTCAAAATTCTCTTGATGCGTGTAGAGTGAGACAGGAAATTGAAAAAGAAAAATTCCAGTTTGGTGATGATAACTACGAACCTAAAATAAAAATTATTCTTGATGCTAAAAATAACATTGTCATAATTAAAGATAATGGGATTGGCATGTCAATGGAAATAATAAAAAAGCATTTTTTAAACATAGGTGTTTCATATTACAATTCAACCGATTTTAAATTAAGAGATTTAAATTATAAACCTATCGGAAATTTTGGAATTGGTTTTTTATCCTGTTTTATGTTATCAGACAATGTGAAAGTTATAACAAGGAATTTTAAAGATAAAAGTAAATTCACTATTGAACTAGAGAAGAACAATGAATATACATCTTTAACTCAAATTGATGATTTTACATTTGAAGGCACAGAAGTAATATTAAACTACATTAATTTCATGAGCATCTTTGGTAATGATGCAGATACAATAAAGGAGTTTTTAAATCAATATTTTTTGACTGATGAAATTAAAATAGAGTTAATTAACAAAAGCGAAGAGATTACTCATGAAATCGTAAATTTAATAAACATCGAAAATCCTAATAATTGGATTAAAATTGATTTTCGCAAATACTTGAAAGATATTGAAGGTTATATAATTGTTAAAAAGAATAAAGACTATATAACTAACATTGAAGATTTAGATTTTAAAGGTGAAATTTATACTTATGACGACATAAATGGAATTCAGAAAATAAATTTACAAAACGACATCAATTTAGACGATTACATAGATAACAATCAAATTAAGTACATAACAATTCCATTAGTAGAAGAAGAAGTTGAAGAACGTTTTCTTACAGGAATCGCATTTACTGATTCAAATGTTGATGATGTTATTCAAAAATTGGAACGAGAATTAAAATGGATCTCAATAATTGTTAAAAAGGATCTTCAAAAACTAATATATCCATGCACATTTGATGATGAAGAAAGTGGTATCCTTGAAAATCTAAAGTTGAAAGAATTATATAAGTTAGGACATTCTGAAAGATGCAAAACATCGATATTTACTGAAACAATTAATATTCATGAAGGCAAAAAGAAGGAATTATATCTAACATTCAATAAGGGCGACAAATATATTTATTATTCTAGAAATCAAGATAAAAAAAGAAAAGAGCTATTTGTTAGAAGCGTTTTAATTAAAGACTTTAGATTTAACCTTCCATATTCAGCTTCATTATTTGAAATTGAAAGTTTAGTACTAAATATTAATTCACGACTTTTTATACCCGAGATCTCAAGAAATAATTTTGATCAGGTAACAATTGATGAAATAAATTATATAATAGGTAAAGCAATTCACACTGGTATATTGGAAAACTTTGAACTTACTGATGATAAAAAAAATGCTCTAAAAAGTTTTATAACTAACTATTATGAAATGATTACTGGATTTGAAAAAGAAGATTGAAAAATTATTAATTCAATATGTGATATATAATAGTTAGAGTTTACATAAAGGAAGACAAATGTTTAAGAAATAATTTAGAAACATTAACTTTTTGAGAACTACTCGTAAGTTCGGAAGTAACTTAATAACAACATCAACAATAAAAATGGCAAAGTTACCTATAGAAATAGTACGTATTGGAAATTCATATTCAAAAAACATTGAAAATGTAATTGCAATGCTAAATCAAACGCAAAAAGAAATTCAGTTTTCTTTATTGTCTTCAAATGAAGAAGAAAAATTTCAACTATTAGATTTTAAAAAAGCTGATTGCAATGAATTAATTGAGTCTATAAAAACTATTAGAAGCGAATTAAAAGGATACCATCCCTATCTTATTGCTATCACAAACACTGACCTTTATGATGATGAGTATTCAAATTTGTTCGGAACATGTCATTCTGAAAAAGGAGTAGCGATATTCACATTTAACAATGTAGCGGAATTAATAATTCCTGAGAATAAAATTGAGTCTTACATAGCATATTATTTAGCACGATATACTTTTAACTTTTTAATTAAAGATCATCACAATCATTACGATACTCGAGGTTGCGCATTTGATTTCAAAGAACTAAAAACTGATATTGTTAAGAGTATGAAAGCAGGAGCGCTTTGTGACGAATGTCGATCAGTAGTTATGAATCCGGAGTATTCAATTTCAGCTTCACAATTTAGTAGTATAAATCAAATATTTGCATTGAGTGAAGAATTATTAAATCAAGAGAAGCAACAAATAGAATTTAAGGTTAAGAGACCTACAATTTTTGTAGGGTCATCTATCGAAGGATTATCTATTGCACAAAAAATACAAAATGAATTGATTCACGATTTCGAAATTGTTATTTGGAGTCAAGGCATTTTTGATAAATTAGGCCTTTCATTTTTAGAAATTTTGGAGGAAACCGTAAACAAGTTTGATTATGGCATTTTTATTTTTACTCCAGATGATACTATTCAAAGTCGCGGAGAAACAAAAAAAATTGCTCGAGATAATGTTATTTTTGAATTAGGAATGTTCGTGGGCAAATTATCGAGAAAAAAAGCTTTTTTAGTCCATCCGAAAAGTATGGATTTGCATATCTTAAGTGATTTTAATGGTATTACAAAAGCTGTTTACAATCCTAATTTAGAAAATTTGCAAGCTGCATTGGGACCAGTCTGTGATCAAATAAGGACATCAATTAAATAATCATTTAGTTATGGGACATAAAGTAATGTGAATGTATAAGTTTATTAATAAACTTAAAGAAGAAAAAACTAGATAAAAATGAGTAAACCTAAGTTAAATAAAGACGAAATTAAAAATTTGTTCAATAGACTGTACAATGAGTCTCTATTTACACCACAACAAAGAGGATACGAATTCGAAAAAATAATTGAAGCACAGCTTAAAAACGAAAAACTTGAACCAAGGGCGAGCTATAAATTAAAAGGAGAACAAGTTGATGGCTCATTCTTTTGGAAAGGACAGACCTTTTTATTGGAAGCAAAGTGGGTTAAGCCCAAAATACCAGCTTCAACTATATATGCATTTAAAGGAAAACTTGATGGTAAATTTCATACTACAAGTGGTATTTATATTGCAGTCAATGGCTATTCGAATGATGTTGAAGATGCCCTAAAATTTGGAAAATCACTAAACATAATACTATTTGATTCTTCAGATGTTAAATTAATTTTTAATGGCGAAGTCACATTTCTTGATGTTTTAAAATTTAAATTGCGAGAAGCAGGAGATACAGGAAGCGTAAATATTCCATACAGCTTAAAAACTAAAGCAGAAAGAATATCAAAAGAGAGCAAATTAGATTTCCTAACAGCACAGCTATTTCAACAAAAAATTACAAAAAGAAAAATTACCGAAGATTTATTGGTTTTTGTTGAAGGCAAAAGTGATATTCAAATTATTGATAATCTCTTAAAGCCAATAGAATTAGATTTTCTACTTTCTTATAAAATTATTTCTTTGGAAGGAATAAATAATATAAGACAAATTCCTTCTCTTTTAAATCTTTATGCAACTTATCATCAAAACAAAGCTGTTATTGTAATCCTTGATGATGGCCAAGCTACGCTGCAAATAAAAGGCATTATTGAAAACGTTACAGAACAGATTGAAAATTCATCTATTCCAATAAATACAAAGTTTTTCTTTATTGATGAGAAACTAAAAGATAAACTCTCTCATGAAATTTTAGAAAATGTGATATTTTCTAAAAATTATAATAAACCACAGCTATACTTAGAATTAGAAAGATTCCTAAATCAAATCTCATATGAATATTATGATCCAGAAATAAATATTCCAAAAGAATCTTTAAAATCTATCCTCAATAGAGCAGAATGGGATTATGAAAATAATCAAATTATATTTCCTGACGATTATACAGATAGAGACTTCATTGTGGAAAATTTAGAAGATTTGATAGAATTTCTTAACGAAGAAGTAATTAATGTTGTCCAAGGAGAAATGCCTTTAGAAATATTAAAAGAAAATGACTATTTAGATTATGACAGTGAGGTTAGAGACCATTTGCTTACATATTACAAAGATAAATTAGAAAAATTGAATTGGAATACCGATGAATTATAGTAAACACTAGGTGCCAAAAACCTTTGTCATGATTGAGAATTTAATGAAATTAGCACTTTTTACTAAATTTGCATTAAGTCGCAAATACTCGGTTTCAGAATAAGCAGGAATTAGTTAAGCATACCAAATATATTATTCTGTTTCTGTGTCTTATGGTAAGACCATTATTTGACTACATTTATAATCGCCCCCTAATATGGTAGGTATTAACCAAAATGCACCAGATTAGCGAACAATAAATAACTCGAATGGAAATAAAAGAATTCGAAAATGAGATAATAGAATCTATGATTCATTCATACGAATTTCTGCGAATAAGATATTTTAATAAATCAATTCAATTCCCAAACAAACCCACTTATAACTCACAAATTAGAATTGCCGAAACTCAAGAACATTATATAGCGGAGTTATTAGGAAATAAAGATTTTGAAATTAATAAAAAAACCGAGATTACGACCAGAGCAATTGAAAAAGTTGACAACATAAACTCATTTGTTTTAGGTATTTATAAAATAAGTAATCCAGAAATAGCAATTTTAGATTTCAGCAAAAGCAGTTGTAATTTAGGAGGAATATTTCTCGCATCTTCTAGCGACAAAAGAGAAACCGAAAATAGATTAGGGATTGGAATAGTTAAGGACGGTATTCAAAAAGAATCTGCAACAATACCGATTCAATTTGGAGAAGAAACAAACAATTCTTTACTTCATCAAATTGAACTCCTGAGGACTGTAACTTCAAATATATATTATCGTCACATTAGCTTTTTAGTTATCGTAAAAAAGAGCAGTTCATTAATTGAATTTAAAAATTGGTTCAGAGAACATTTAGAACAAAAATGGAATAATTGTGCACCAGCAGGTATTGATTTTTCCGCAGACTCTGCAAATATTAGGATTTCAAGAAGTTTAATAAGTCTTTCAGAACAAAATATTACAGAAAGAATCCTCGATAAATATATTAGTCAGCATTCTGAATTGTTTGCAAATTCAATGAATTACAAAAGAGCTTTACCTCAGATTGAATTGAGGTGGATAAAAAGAAATGATAATGACCCAAGAATAAGCATTCCTGATTATCTAATGGAATCAAAAGATGGAACTTATCATATAATTGATTTGAAAAAAGGTTTTCTTGGAAGAAAATTAGTAAAGGGTAAGATTGGAAGGGAAAGATTTATCGATTACGTTACTGAATTAGTCGCACAATTAATAAATTACGAAAGATATTTTGAAGAAAGTGAGAATCGCAATTATGCGAAATCTAATTACAACATTGAAGTGAATAACGAATTAAAATTGATTGGAGTTGTAGGTGGATTTTACGAATATGATGATATTGCCGTTTCTAAAATTTTAAAACAGTACAGTACAAAAATTACGATTATTAGTTATTTTGATTTAGCTACTTTAATTCGAAAAAATGAGATAGTAGCGATACCTAATAAAAGTTAAGAAATACATCATTTTATATTTTCGAGAAACATCAAAATAGATTTTAAGTATCTACATTCCAAGATATTCCAAAGAAAGACAAACAATGCTATTGGAATCCAATGGAGTTGTTTGTGTTAACATACTCCACAAATTTTTTGTCTAGCTTATTTTTTGGTTATCTCTAATTAAATTAGAGTTTATAAAAAAAATCAATGGTACTATTCCGTTTTTCTGTATTATTGTATAAACTTATGCTTGATTATGTAGCTTACATAAATCACTAAAAATAAGATATGCTTCATCAAATAGCACTTAATCTCACGTAAAATATGTATAAAAAATAAATGAAAGAATATTTTAAAACTATTGGATTGTCACTAATTCCTACAATATTAATCTATATCGGAAAAACTGACGGATTTTTTACATTTCTTAAAGAGCATAAATTTATGACTGATAGTACTGATATCCAAAGCCCTCAATTTTGGTGTTTTTTATCGGGGTGTATATGGGCAGGTTTAGTTACTCCTGTACAATTTGCAAACACAAAAATTAAACTAAAAGAAAAAGAAGACGAATTTAATGAACTTTTAAAATTCAATAAAGACATATATTTTAAATCCGCAAAAGAAAAGATAAAAAAACAAAGTATAAATTTCAGAACTCGTGTTTTTGTTCCTGAAAAAGGTTTAAAAAGTCATTGGAAAAATATTAGACACAATAAGAAAGAATTTCACTTAAAACATTTCAAAAGTATAAGCGATTCTATTTCAAATAAAAACCTACATTTCGAAGTAACTCCAAATATTCAGGGAATGGTAGGAAAAACTTTTGAGTCTAAAAGTATATTAATTGATTTTGATGTTCAACAATCTGATTATAATTTGACCCACTACCAAAAAAGCAATACAACAGATGTAAAATTTTGTTCAACTGTTCCTATATTTGATAAAGATAATGAAGTTAAAGCAATTATTTCTGTTGATAGTGAAAAAGGAGTTACATTAAAAGAATCTGAAATAATTGAGTGGGAAAAAAGTTTAGCTTATTATGGCTCATTAGTAGATAAACATTTAAAGTTGTAGACTATGAAAAAAATAATAAAACATATAACCAAGATAACTATTAATTTGAGTAAAAATAAAAAAAACGAAATTGAAAAGGATTTTACTAGGGAATACTCAAATTCGATAGAGGAATATTTAAAAGAAGAAGTTAAAAAATATAAAAATATAGATGTAGTTATATTTAATAAACCAAAGGAGCGTAAATAGTGCTTACGAATAAGCGTCGTTATGGATTTTAAATGGAAAATTGATCTTGAGCTTGTCAATTAAAAAGCCAATAAACGTTCGAAAATACTTCACTTTATATTTCTGAAAAACGTCAAAATAGGTATTAAGTGTTCGACTGTAATCCCTGACAGCCCACCAAGAAACTCCTTAAGAAATTAAGGAGTTTTTTTTTATTTTTATTTCTTCAATGTTATTTAATCCTAATCAATCCCAAAATCTTTGGGAGTAAAAAAAATTTACTGCAAAGAACGCTAAGTTTTTTTTCTCTTAACTTTTATAAAAGGCAAAGTTCGCAAAGTTTTGTATTGATTTAATATTGTGAAATCTGTGCTTTCTAAAGTATTCTTAGATAAAAGTCTTTGTGTTTCTCTGCAGTAAAAAATAATTATTGAGTCTTTAAGCATTGATCCGAAATACACTGTTATTATCTCTTCTCTTATTGACTAATTTCACTTTTTATAGCATCATTCTGTTTTAATGTATCCTTTTCTTTATTGATGATTTCACTATCACTAATTGTATCATTATCAATTACTGCTGTTTCTCCATCTATTACTGCTTTTCCCATACAACTTGTTAAAGAAAAAAGAAGACTCAGTGTAAACAAAGCCATTTTTTTAATTGGTTTAATCTTAATTCTACTAAATCTATTTCTCAAATTAGCATATTTGCTACTATCGTCGTTCTTAATTTGATTAGAGTTAAAATGCCCGCAAACACTTTCATTTTTGGAGTTTTCAATCAAATATTTTCTAATTTCAGAATTCTCCATTTTAGTAAAATCAATTACTGTTTTACTACAAGAATTACAGAATCTACCCTCTTTATTTGGTAGCATTGAATTCCAGTTTTGATTGCAGGGTTTTGGTATAATAATTTGATTTTCCATTTGATTTAAAAATTATTAATTTTTGATTAAGGTTCGTTAACTTCTTTACGCCAGACAAATATAATGCCGCAATAAATGAACTCTTAAAATTGGAAAAACTTTACTCTACGTTATAAACTCTGAATGCTCTTTATGGTAATTCCAGCAAAGCAATCGTCAACACAACCTTTTTCGACGTACCCACAGGTTGATATCAAACCATCATTTTTTGCTTCAAAATAATTCGTTACATTTTTTCTCTTAACCAACCATTCGTTTTGGGCTTTACTATATATTTCGTCTAACGTTAAAGCATCAGCAGCATTTGAATTTTGATGACTATTTATTTCACTTTCATTCTCTGTCCATTCTAATTGTTCTGCGGGAATATTGGCTGGATTACCTAAATATTTAAAATTTCTAGACACTATTTTCCCGTTTGAGACTGTAATTGTAGTTTGCCAACCATAAGTCGCAAACACAGAACCTCCGGCAACGACATATTTATATGAATTGTTTGAAGATTCTTTAAAATTTAACCATGTAGCATGACTACTTTGAAAATCGTTTTTATAACTCAAATCATCATCTGAAGAACAGGAAATTATTAAACTACTAATGAATAATAACGCCATGCAGTAAATTTTGTTTTTCATAATTTATGTTTTTAATGTTACATCCTAATTTGTAATCTCTCTTATACATATAAATCATACTCCACTCTTTTTGCTATAGGGCAATTTCTTTTCGTACAATTTTCAATTAAAGTTAAAACGTAATAAGTTTGCTAAAGCCTACTTTCTACTTTTGTTTAAAAGCTAAAATAGCCAAATAAAAAGACTTTCTATTATCTACCTCTAATACATTTTTATCCTATTTTATCTAAAACCAATAATTTAATTTTAAAAATTATAAATCTAATGAACAACTATATAATTACAGGAGAGGCTGGAGCTGGCAAAACCGAATTAAAAATAACGAAGATTTAATTATGTCGTATACTTTCGGAATTCTATAATACAAAGATCAGTTGTATCATTTTTTTGCTGTTTATAGGTCCTAAAAGGAATAAAACCAAATTTTTCAGGAATTTTCACACTTCTATAATTCTTTTTATCTACAGGATAAATGATATAATTAAGTTTAAAATTTTGTTCTATAAAATCAATTAGAGCATTTATTATTTCTGTTCCAAGTCCTAAACTTTGAGATTCCTTTCTTAACCATAATCCAAGTTCAACAGATTCTTTATTAATATTATGTATTCCACAGCAACCTATGAATTCTCTTTTTAAATTAAGAACCACAAAAACAATATCAGTTTTTTGAATTAAATTTTTCTTTGCGCTCTCCACAAAATTTACAATTTCATTTTTATCCCTATTTGGATTAAAGGGCATGTATGTTGTTATTTCCGGAGTGAAGTTTGTATTAATATCATCAATATATTTTTCATCAATTGGCTCAAGAATTAATCGATTTGTATTTATTACTATATTTGAAGTGAACTCCATTAGAAATATCATTTATTTTACCAACATAAGAACCTGAAGATCATAACTAGAATTATCCCAATTGTATTTTTCTAAAACAGTTTTATGAACTTCAATGTTTTTTACTTATTATCTTCAAATCCAAATTTTCACAAAACGCATTAAGCTTTGCAAAAGGGAAAAAAACAAATATTTTTGAAAATGCCATTTTCGTAATCCGATATAAATTTTTCTCAATATAAATATATTTTCCTACAAGTATATCTTTTTACATTTAATCATAAAAAATAGAAAATTCTAATCAGTTTTCTGAAATCTCAAATATACCCAAATTATCAAACTCTTGATGAAGCACTTCTTTTGTCATAAAAGAACAATTTACGAATTACATTATTATAATGTTTTAATGAAGGCAAGAAAATGAGCCAATCATTTTACTTTGGATTGTTTTTCGTGATGACTTCTGTCATTCTTCAAACGAATATTTCCTTAAGAAGGAAGAAATAAAAAAAGAAACCTCCAAAGTCAATAATGACTTTGGAGGTTTTTAAAATTTAAAGATTTTTCTATTTTTTTTTACCAAGGGCTAACTTCTGATTCATCTTCTATATCATTACTGAAAAATTGTCCTGTAGGCGCATTTTCATCTGTAAAAGTATGTTTGATAATAAAAGCCGCAGCACTTTCTACTGAACCGGGACCGCTATGATGATTAAAATCTGTAGCTGTATAACCCGGATCAATTGCATTTACTTTAAAAGGTAATTCTCTCAACTCGTATGCCAGTGCAATAGTATAAGCGTTCAAAGCTGCTTTTGAAGTAACATAACTTACAGCTTTAAAATTATAATATTTCCAGGTAGGATCACTATGTAAAGTTAGAGATCCTAGTCCCGATGTAATATTACTTATTCTTGGACTTTTTGATTTTTTAAGCAATTCTAAAAATGCTTGCGTAACACTGATGACACCAAAAAAATTACTATCAAATACATTTTGAATATCTTTAATCGATGTATTAAGAGCACTTTGAGGAAACTCCCCGCTTATTCCTGCGTTATTTATCAGAATATCTAGTTTACCTTTTTCACTTTCTACAATGTTTTTGGCTGCTAAAATGGTATCCGGATTAGTAACATCAATTTGAATGGCTTTAATATTTTCAAAACCATTTTTGTTTAATTCGTTTACCACTGCTTGTCCTTTTTCAAGATCGCGAGTCCCTAAATAAACGAATAATCCTTTTTTAGAAAACTGTTTTACCAGTTCTAAACCAATGCTTCTATTTGCTCCTGTAATTAATACTGAATTCATTTTTTCTTGTTTTAAATTATTGAAGCAAAGTTCACTCCTTTAAAAATAAAATCATTTGCCATTTGGCAAAAAGCAATTTAACTTATATTTTTTCTTATTCTGCTTAATGAGGATTGGGTAACACCTAAATAAGAGGCAACATAAGATAACGGAACACGATTGACAACATTTGGATAGATTTCTAAAAATTTCAAATAACGTGTGGCCGCATCTTCTGAAATCTGCGGACTTCTTCTTTCTACTTTTTGCATTAACGCTCTGGAAATAAGTTTATGCACTATTGCATCCCATCCCACGATAGTATTAGAAAGTTCTTTCCAGTCTTTTTTAGAAAAAACCATAATAGCGGTATCTGTAATTGCCTGCACATAAGCTGTTGAAGGAATTTCATTTTCAAAACTTTCCAAATCTACTACAAGATTATTTTCGTCAATAAAATATTTCGTAATTTCTTCTCCCTTATTATTATAATAACAAACCCTTACAATACCATTTAACACAAAGCCTACTTGCTGTGCAACTTTTCCGGCTTCAGAAAAATATTCTTCTTTTTTTAATTCTAATGCTGTCGCTTTACTTAAAACCAAGTCAATTTGTTGGGAATTTAAATTCCCAAATTGCAATATATATTCTATAAATTCTTTCATAGTGGCAAGTTAAACAAAGTTATTATTGAAGAATTTGTCATTTGGCAAAAAAACCAAAATCGTAAATTTTATTTTTCAAACAAATTTTCGGTTTTACTTAAAAACTCTTCTGTTGCTTCTTCGATATTTATATTCATCCTTTCGGCTAAAATGGTAAGCCACCAGATTGATTCGCCAATTTTATGTTTGAGTTCTTCTGCAGTATTCTCTTTTGGCCATCTCCCTTGTTGCGACATCACATAGCGACCTATTAAACCAGCATCTGTTAAAAAAGCCAGTGCATCTTCTTCTACAGTCCATTCGCTTTCGTGATGAATTCGCTCTAATTCATGATAACGTTGTCTTATTTTTAAAGAGCGTTCTTTTAATTGTTCGAAATTTAGTGAGGCCATAATTTAATTTTTATTAAATAATTCTTTAAATGCTATTGGACTTAATTGGGTCTTCTTCTTAAATAATTTATTGAACGATTGAGGATGTTCGAATCCTAATTTGTATCCAATTTCTGCAACTGAATGAGTCCCATTTGCAATATATTCTTTTGCTTTTTCAATTAATTTATCATGAATAAACTGCTGTGTATTTTGACCGCAAAGATTACGTAACAAATCGCTTAGATATCTGGGAGACAAATTCAATTGTTCTGCCAAAAACTGAACAGTCAGAACGCCTTGTGTCAATGTTTTTTCCTGATCAAAATAATCATTGATCAGGATTTCTAATTTAGAAAGCACATCATGATTCACTGCTTTGCGCGTAATAAACTGCCGATTATAAAAACGATTACTATAATTCAGTAAAAGTTCTATTTGAGATATAATTACATCCTGACTAAAGCTGTCTATTCGTTCATTAAGTTCATTCTGAATCGAAGCAAAAACGCCTAAAATAGTTTCTTTTTCTTTCTCTGATAAATACAATGCTTCTGAAGCTGAATAATTAAAAAACCCATATTTTTTAATAGCACTATTTAGGGAATAAGGACGAATAAAATCTGGATGAATATGCAACGACATTCCGCTATAATCAGCCTCTTCATTCTGCATTTTCAAAACTTGTCCCAGTGAAATGAAGGACATTCCTCCTTCTTCAAAATCATAAAAACCGTGACCATATCGTAGTTTTCCTTTAAAATGAGTTTTAAAAGAGATCTTATAAAAATCTAATATAATTCCCTGTTCAAAATCCTTAGGATCAAAAATGGCTTCACCATAATTTAAAATACTAATAAGCGGATGCATTGGCTTTGGCTGACCCATTGCGCGATGAAGTTCAGATATAGTGCTAAATATTCTAGGCTGATTTTTCATTACTTATTTTGTTATCGAATGTTGACTTTTATACTTATTAGACAAATTTACAGAATGTTCTACTGGCGCAATATTCCAGCTTACTGTACTTTGATCAATAAGCTCATGCACGACAGAATCACTTAATTCCGCCATCAATTTGTGCATTGCAGTTGTGCCGTCTTCAGCGCTTTCCCACACCAAAAGATCGTACACAATACTCTTTTTCAACTCAAAAATACTTCTGGAAACAAATCCTTTTTGTTTTTTCAAAAATTCATCGATCTCTTTATTAGCAGCAATAAATTGTTGTATCGTGCAATTATTTAATTTAAAGGTAGTCAGTTCTATAGCTTGATTTTTCATTTTATATCTAAAATTTAAAAAGTAAACATGGTTTTAATATTTTGCACTTGATTTTCAATACCCGAATTTAATCGCTCATCATACAATTGGTTTGCATCATTTCCTGCAACATATCTCAATTGATCTTTGCCATCTGTAGCCGATTGATAAACAATTACAGCAATGTCTTCAACTTTAGTGTAATTGCTTATTTTTTCGGCACTGTAACCTTTACTTACTTCCGAAGTTAATTTTTCATAAGCGTCATGCTGTCCTAATTCCATAGAACGTACGGCAAAATCAGTTTGCATTCCTCCGGGAGCAATAATTTTTACCTGTATTCCAAACTGAGCGAGTTCATATGCCATACTTTCAGAAAAGCCATCGACAGCAAATTTTGTAGCACTGTAAATTGAACAAGTTGGAAATCCTATTAATCCAAAAGTCGAGGTAATGTTGATGAATATACCGCTTTTTCTTTCACGAAAGTGAGAAGTAAAAGCTTTGGAGATCCTGATAACACCAAGTAAATTTGTTGTTATTTGACGTTGAATTTGCTCGTCATTTAAAGATTCCAATACACCAATCAAACCATATCCTGCATTATTCATTACAACATCTACCAAATATAAATTGGTAACTTTTTCTATAGTCGAAATAATTTGCTCCTGTTGCGTTACATCTAAAGGAAGTAGTATTACATCTTTTAATTTATTTAATTCTGTTTCCTTTTCAGGATTACGCATTGTGGCAATTACTCGCCAGCCTTTACTCTGAAATAATTTTGCGGTTGATTTTCCCAAACCTGATGAAGCTCCTGTGATAAAAATTGTCTTTTGCATTTTTTTATTGTTTTAAAATTATAAGGCAAAAGTCTGAAGAAGTGTTATCTGAGACGTAGTCGTTTTGATCTTTCTATTAGCCAAAATGACAAAAGAATATGATTGATATTTTAATCTAAATAAAATAAAGCAAATAAACATTCAATTAAAATCAAGTATGAATACGTATAATTGCAAACTAAAAACTTCATAGTTCAAAAATAAAATGATTTCTAAAACTAAGATTTACAATCTGTTTAAATTATTTTCATAACATAAAGACCTAAATTTCCATATAGAATGAGCCGAAATATTCAATAATCAAACAGGCGAAAACACTTATGTCCTTTTTGAAGAAAATGGAAAACCAGTAAAGAATGGCGAAATGATTTTAATATGTAAAAATGATATTAAAACAGGACCACGTCATGTCTATTGGCTTAAAACAATCGAAATCAAAGTAAAATAACTTTAGAAAATCTAGCAAAAAAAGCTCCATTAAAAAAATAATGGAGCTTTTTCAATCTATCCCCTTTATAATTCCCCGGGTTGATTTTTTAATAAAAGTCACAATCTTATCGCGTTCTACAGTATGTGCAAAATTTTGTTCTATCAGTTGCAGCGCGTGAGTTGTATTTCGCCTTTCTTGAAAAATAACATGATAGATATTTCTTAGCTCATTAATTTTATCGGCTCCAAAACCCCTTCTTTTTAGTCCAATTACATTTAAACCGCAATAAGACAATGGTTCTCGTGATGCTAAAATATAAGGAGGAACATCTTTAACAATGCGGCTCATACCGCCAATCATACAATGTTCGCCAATAATAGAGAACTGATGAATAGCTGTTAAGCCACTAATATTCACCCAATCTCCAACAATTACCTCGCCTGCTATACCTACATTAAAACCAATAATACAATTATTGCCAATAGCACAATCGTGACCTATATGAGTATTTGCCATGATTAAATTGGCATCACCAATACTAGTTTTACCCTTTGATACGGTTCCTTTATTTATGGTAACAAATTCTCTAATAATCGTATTGTTGCCAATCTCCAAAGAAGTATATTCCCCTTTGTATTTTAAGTCTTGCGGATTTCCCCCCAAAATAGCTCCCGAGTGTACTTCACAATTTTCTCCAATCCTGGTACCATTCAAAATATTTACATTATTACCAATCCAGGTATTATCCCCAATTATAACATCATTTTCAATACTTGTAAAATTTCCAATATGAACATTTTTTCCAATTATAGCTTTGCGGCCAATCACACTATTTTTCAATTTCTATTATTTTGTGTAGAATACAAATATTAAAAAGAAACAAATACAATTTATTGATCTAAAATCAATTAATTTGGGCTCTAATCCTGCTTAAAGTTTCGGGACTTACACCAATTAGAGAAGCAATATCTTTTAATTTAGCTTTTAAAATAATCTGAGGCAATGTATTTAGTAGATACAAATATTTTTCCTGAGCGTTCATTGATGTAAAAAGATGATGAAACTCATTTAATTTAGAAAGATAAAGTCGAAGTAATTTAATATAAAACTTAGAAAATAAAGGATATTTTAATAAAATTTCTTCATCTTCATACGACAACGAATACAAAATTGTGTCCTCAGAAGCCTGAAAATTTTCAAAAGAAGGTTTCTGTTCAAAAAAACTACTCAAAGAAGTAACGAATTGATTATCGATATAAATCCATTTTATAATTTCTATTCCATCTTCAACACAAAATCGTCGTACTAAACCTGATTTTATAAAATAGATTTTAGAACATATTTTGCCTTCACTAACTATGAGTTCATTTTTTTGAAACTTTTCCTCGATAAAATATTTTCTTATCGCTTCTTCAGTTTCAAAATCCAATTTCTGAAAGCTATTTATTACATCTAATAATTTCGTCATAATTCAAATAATTGCTAAACAAATGTACCAATATAATCGAACAATGAATTCTAAAATTCATCACAACAGATTGCACAATCTTGAAATTACAAAACAAAAGATTTAATGCATTATTTTTCTCTTTACTACACTGAAGCCACAAAACTATTATAAAAGCTAAAAAAATAAAGTAAAACACCTTTATAAATAATCAAGTGTTTATGCGCATAGATAATTTTGGCGTTTCCCTCCGGGCCGGGCTGTCCGCTAAATCTTTTGCGAGAGAGGTTTTAGGCTGCTTTGCCGGAAGTGTAGTGTGTCGCAAAAGGATATCGCTCCCATCCCTAACGCAGTTTACGGTAAAAAGGAAGTATTATTTTCAAAAGAAATTCCAACTTTTAAAATCCCAAATTCCAGTCCATAGAACCTCATAGTTTTTACTTTCAGAAGAGATCATGTAAATAAACTGTTATTTAACCGCAAAGAACGCAAGGGATTACGCAAAGTGCGCAACGAACAGCCTTTGCGACCTTAATAAAGACAGCAGTACAGACGATAAAAAAAACCTTTGCGTACTTTGCGGTAAATTTCACAAAGTGATATAAACAAAAAATCCCTCCCGATAAATTGGGAAGGATTCTTAAAAGAAAGGCGACGACATACTCTCCCACATAACTGCAGTACCATCTGCGCAGGCGGGCTTAACTACTCTGTTCGGGATGGGAAGAGGTGAGCCCCGCCGCAATAACCACCTTAAGGCCGTTTTGCAATGGGTGATTAGCCTTAGCTAGTCAACATTACACAATATCTTAACATACTGAGATAAAGAAAAGTATTTTAGTTTTAGAAAGTTTCTCCCCCCGACCGGAGTCGGGGGAAAAGGGTGTACATAAGCTTACGGATTATTAGTACTACTCGACTATGACATTACTGCCTTTACATCTATAGCCTATCAACGTGGTCATCTTCCACGATCCTTAAAAGAAATCTCATCTTGTGGTGGGTTTCGCGCTTATATGCTTTCAGCGCTTATCCCTTCCAAACGTAGCTACTCTGCGGTGCCCCTGGCGGGACAACAGATACACTAGAGGTTTGTCCAATTCGGTCCTCTCGTACTAGAATCAGATCCACTCAAATTTCTAACGCCCACAGTAGATAGAGACCGAACTGTCTCACGACGTTCTGAACCCAGCTCGCGTGCCACTTTAATGGGCGAACAGCCCAACCCTTGGGACCTTCTCCAGCCCCAGGATGTGACGAGCCGACATCGAGGTGCCAAACCCCCCCGTCGATATGAGCTCTTGGGGGAGATCAGCCTGTTATCCCCGGCGTACCTTTTATCCTTTGAGCGATGGCCCTTCCATGCGGAACCACCGGATCACTATGCTCTACTTTCGTACCTGATCGACCTGTATGTCTCTCAGTCAAGCTCCCTTATGCCATTGCACTCTACGCACGGTTACCAAGCGTACTGAGGGAACCTTTAGAAGCCTCCGTTACTCTTTTGGAGGCGACCACCCCAGTCAAACTACCCACCAAGCAATGTCCCCCGCAAAACGGGGTTAGGCCTCAGATAAACAAAGGGTTGTATTTCAACAATGACTCCACAACGCCTGGCGACGCCGCTTCATAGTCTCCAACCTATCCTACACATCATTTATCCAAGGTCAATACTAAGCTATAGTAAAGGTGCACAGGGTCTTTTCGTCCCACTGCGGGTAAACGGCATCTTCACCGTTACTACAATTTCACCGAGCTCATGGCTGAGACAGTGTCCAGATCGTTACACCATTCGTGCAGGTCGGAACTTACCCGACAAGGAATTTCGCTACCTTAGGACCGTTATAGTTACGGCCGCCGTTTACTGGGGCTTCAATTCAATGCTTCTCCGAAGATAACATCTCCTCTTAACCTTCCAGCACCGGGCAGGTGTCAGGCCCTATACTTCATCTTACGATTTTGCAGAGCCCTGTGTTTTTGATAAACAGTCGCCTGGACCTCTTCACTGCGGCCCCCATTGCTGGGGGCGACCTTTCTCCCGAAGTTACAGGTCTATTTTGCCTAATTCCTTAGCCATGAATCTCTCGAGCACCTTAGGATTCTCTCCTCAACTACCTGTGTCGGTTTACGGTACTGGTACTAATTACCTGAAGTTTAGAGGTTTTTCTTGGAAGCCCTTAGGCGCACTATCTCTTTGTCCGAAGACTCCGAGTACTATCGTATTTCCCCAAGCCGCGTGGATTTGCCTGCGCAGCTTATAGGTAGGTACTTCAACGAACTATTCCGTCAGTTCGCGGCGCTTTCATCACTCCGTCACCCCATCACAGTAATTAGTAGTACGGGAATATTAACCCGTTAGCCATCGACTGTCCCTTTCGGGTTCGCCTTAGGACCAGACTAACCCACAGCTGATTAGCATAGCTGTGGAAACCTTAGTTTTTCGGTGTGCGGGTTTCTCGCCCGCATTATCGTTACTTATGCCTACATTTTCTTTTCCAGCCAGTCCAGCATACCTTACGATACACCTTCAACCCTGCTGGAATGCTCCCCTACCACTTAGAGTAAACTCTAAATCCATAGCTTCGGTAATACACTTATGCCCGATTATTATCCATGCTCGTCCGCTCGACTAGTGAGCTGTTACGCACTCTTTAAATGAATGGCTGCTTCCAAGCCAACATCCTAGCTGTCTGGGCAGACAAACCTCGTTCTTTCAACTTAGTGTATATTTGGGGACCTTAGCTGATGGTCTGGGTTCTTTCCCTCTCGGACTTGGACCTTAGCACCCAAGCCCTCACTGTTAGTGAACATTATATAGCATTCGGAGTTTGTCAGGAATTGGTAGGCGGTGAAGCCCCCGCATCCAATCAGTAGCTCTACCTCTATATAACTTTATAACTAACGCTGCACCTAAATGCATTTCGGGGAGTACGAGCTATTTCCGAGTTTGATTGGCCTTTCACCCCTACCCACAGGTCATCCGAAGACTTTTCAACGTCAACCGGTTCGGACCTCCACTGTGTGTTACCACAGCTTCATCCTGCCCATGGGTAGATCACACGGTTTCGCGTCTAACACTACTGACTAAAGCGCCCTATTCAGACTCGCTTTCGCTACGGATCCGTGGCTTAACCACTTAACCTTGCCAGCAACGTTAACTCGTAGGCTCATTATGCAAAAGGCACGCCGTCACCCCACGAAAGGGCTCCGACCGCTTGTAAGCGTATGGTTTCAGGATCTATTTCACTCCGTTATTCACGGTTCTTTTCACCTTTCCCTCACGGTACTGGTTCACTATCGGTCTCTCAGGAGTATTTAGCCTTAGCGGATGGTCCCGCCAAATTCAGACAGGGTTTCACGTGCCCCGCCCTACTCAGGATACCACTATCTATTACACTCGTTACCCATACGGGGCTATCACCCTCTTTGGCGTCACTTTCCAGTAACTTCCGGTTCCTTGTGCATAAAATCTCGTGGTCCTACAACCCCAATCTTGCCGTAACAACATTGGTTTGGGCTAATCCGCGTTCGCTCGCCACTACTTACGGAATCACTTTTGTTTTCTTCTCCTCCGCCTACTTAGATGTTTCAGTTCAGCGGGTTTGCCCACCTATCGGTGTACTATGTCTTCAACATAGTGGGTTGCCCCATTCAGGTATCTGCGGATCAATCGGTGTGTGCCCGTCCCCGCAGCTTTTCGCAGCTTATCACGCCTTTCATCGCCTCTGAGAGCCAAGGCATCCCCCATACGCCCTTATTTTGCTTATTGTACCAATCATAAAATCAATTATGACCGTTTTTTTTTGTCTTTTATTATTTGTATTGCTACTTATAACAAAAAACGCTTTCTACTTTTTATTATTTTCTTATCTCAATATGTCAATGAACTTTTATTTACTATCTTTATAGTAAACCAGTGGAGAATAACGGAGTCGAACCGTTGACCTCCTGCGTGCAAGGCAGGCGCTCTAGCCAGCTGAGCTAATCCCCCAATCTAATTATGAATTGTGAATTATGAATTATGAATTATTATTCATAACGCCTCAACTCTAGAATTTCCTTTTCAAGTTTACAGTCTCTTTATTTTGTCTTTTTATAATTTACAATTCATAATTTATAATTAACAATTTAAAAAGTAGTCCCGGGCAGACTCGAACTGCCGACCCCTACATTATCAGTGTAGTACTCTAACCAGCTGAGCTACGAGACTCTGTTTTACTTAAAATTTATTATTTGAACTAACAGCAAGAGTAATTGAACTTTAAAATTCAGATCCTTTAGATAAACATCTTTTTTCCCCATCGTGTATTACTACTAACAATTGGGGCTCTAGAAAGGAGGTGTTCCAGCCGCACCTTCCGGTACGGCTACCTTGTTACGACTTAGCCCTAGTTACCAGTTTTACCCTAGGCAGCTCCTTGCGGTCACCGACTTCAGGCACCCCCAGCTTCCATGGCTTGACGGGCGGTGTGTACAAGGCCCGGGAACGTATTCACCGGATCATGGCTGATATCCGATTACTAGCGATTCCAGCTTCACGGAGTCGAGTTGCAGACTCCGATCCGAACTGTGACCGGTTTTATAGATTCGCTCCTGGTCGCCCAGTGGCTGCTCTCTGTACCGGCCATTGTAGCACGTGTGTAGCCCAAGGCGTAAGGGCCGTGATGATTTGACGTCATCCCCACCTTCCTCACAGTTTGCACTGGCAGTCTTGTTAGAGTTCCCGACTTGACTCGCTGGCAACTAACAACAGGGGTTGCGCTCGTTATAGGACTTAACCTGACACCTCACGGCACGAGCTGACGACAACCATGCAGCACCTTGTAAATTGTCTTGCGAAAGATCTGTTTCCAAACCGGTCAATCTACATTTAAGCCTTGGTAAGGTTCCTCGCGTATCATCGAATTAAACCACATGCTCCACCGCTTGTGCGGGCCCCCGTCAATTCCTTTGAGTTTCATTCTTGCGAACGTACTCCCCAGGTGGGATACTTATCACTTTCGCTTAGCCACTGAAATTGCTTCCAACAGCTAGTATCCATCGTTTACGGCGTGGACTACCAGGGTATCTAATCCTGTTCGCTACCCACGCTTTCGTCCATCAGCGTCAATCAATTAGTAGTAACCTGCCTTCGCAATTGGTATTCCATGTAATCTCTAAGCATTTCACCGCTACACTACATATTCTAGTTACTTCCTAATAATTCAAGTCTAACAGTATCAATGGCCGTTCCACCGTTGAGCGATGGGCTTTCACCACTGACTTATTAAACCGCCTACGGACCCTTTAAACCCAATGATTCCGGATAACGCTTGGATCCTCCGTATTACCGCGGCTGCTGGCACGGAGTTAGCCGATCCTTATTCTTACGATACCGTCAAGTCCCGACACGTCGGGATGTTTCTTCTCGTATAAAAGCAGTTTACAATCCATAGGACCGTCATCCTGCACGCGGCATGGCTGGATCAGGCTTGCGCCCATTGTCCAATATTCCTCACTGCTGCCTCCCGTAGGAGTCTGGTCCGTGTCTCAGTACCAGTGTGGGGGATCTCCCTCTCAGGACCCCTACCCATCGTAGCCTTGGTAAGCCGTTACCTTACCAACTAGCTAATGGGACGCATGCTCATCTTTTACCGTTGTGACTTTAATATAATCCTGATGCCAGGGCTATATACTATGAGGTATTAATCCAAATTTCTCTGGGCTATCCCTCTGTAAAAGGTAGATTGCATACGCGTTACGCACCCGTGCGCCGGTCTCTAGTTCCGAAGAACTATACCCCTCGACTTGCATGTGTTAAGCCTGCCGCTAGCGTTCATCCTGAGCCAGGATCAAACTCTTCATCGTATATTGTTTGTCTTAATTACTTAAGACTAATTATTATTCGACGTTTTCTCTATCGGTTTTTCAAATCTCTCGATTCCATTACTCTTATTCTTTTGTTCTAACATCTCTGTTAAAACGGCTGTCAATTCAATATGTCTACGAACGTGTTTCTTTTTCATTATCGCTTGTTTCTCAAAGCGGGTGCAAAAGTAGAAAACTTATTTCAAACCGGCAAATGTTTTTTTGAAGTTTTTTTTAAGAAAATTTACTTTCCTTTTTCCTTCCTAAACCTTACCAATCTCTCAATGAACTTTCCGTGTTTTGCGGGGTGCAAATGTAACTTCTGTTTTTAAATCTCACAAGCTTTTCTTAATCTTTTTTTGAAAATAAATTTTCAGTTTGATTCGTAATGCTTGTCAGTATTTTAAAGAACGTCTGTCGCTGTTGCGGGTGCAAAAGTAGACCCTTTATTTACATTTACAAGCCTTTTTATTATATATTTTCCATCTTTTTTAAAACTTTCTCTTAACACTCTGATAACACAAAACTTAACAATCTGTCTTTTTTATATATTTTAGGAATTTTCTGATTTGAAGTATGTTTTTCGTAATAGCAGTTCTTAAACAACTACTACTTTTATTGACTTCACAACTTTATTGAGCAGATATTGATTTCTTGACAACAAGTATATCAATCCTTCTGAATCAGCATGCCACTAAGACACGAAGGCACCAAGTTTGACCTCTACTGACTGTAGAGTTCAAAGAAACGAACCCTATAAACAAATAATTAGAGTACATCTTCTCATGAAAACTGAAACCCTAGGTACTATCTTAATTACCTAATTAATTTTAATATTTTTTATCTTTGTTTTAACAGAGAGGAAACTTACTGTGATCATTCGCTGGATGTTTACCTTGTGCAGCCTCAATTTTATTGGGGCTGTTTTTTATGCCTTTTTCAAAGGCAAACAGAGAGAAAGACTTCTGCTCCTTTTCTTGGATGCTTTTTATATAATTTGGTTCAAAGCGTTCCTTTTTCTTCCACATATAATAAATCATTGTCAGTAATTTCTTTTGAACGGCAACATAGCTTTTCATTTTGATTCCGTGCTTATTATAAGTTCGTTCAAATAGTTCCTTAAATGGTTTTACTTCGCATTTTATAACAACAAGTGATGGCATGTGCATTGCTCTTCTAATTCTGGAATTACCTTTTTTTGATATTTTGGTTTTTCCAACCCTGGTTCCTGATTGGGCTTCTACAACATCATAACCTGCGTAAGAAACCAATTGTTTGTAGTTGTTGAAGAGTTCGAAACCATTAGTTTCGGCTAAAATTGTTGCTAAAGTTAAAATCCCAATGCCTTTTATTTCTAAAATATTAGCAACACGTTCAGCTATTTTTGCATCTGATTTTATGTGGTTGTTGATTACTTTTTCCAATTCTTTCAGCTGTTTGTCAAATAAAATTATGGTTTCTTTTAATTGATTTGTTACTGGATCGACTTGATGCATGGCAAAACTTAATGCATCGAATTGATTTTTTAAAACCGTTTTTAATTCGGTTACATTTTGATGTTGTCTGGTATATAGTCGTAATTCATAAAAAAATGTTCCCATAGGCTGCCAGGTATCCAAACATTGCTCGGCTCCCATCTGGGATAATCCTTTGGCATCGATACTATCATTTTTTGATTTTAATCCAATTGCTTCCAAATACTTTTTGGCCTTATTGGGTAAAATAATAGAAACCGAAAATCCTTTTTCAAATAAATAATAAGCGCAATTTTCATGATAAATCCCTGTAGCTTCCATACATACAACAACTGGAACATTTTCCTTTACGTGTTTTAATACCCAATCTTGTAAAATTTTAAATCCTTTTTTATTATTGGAAATTACAGTACTTGATTTTACAATTACTTTTTGTTTTTCATCAATACAACTCATACAAGCATTGATCTTTTTGCTTGAAACGTCTAGTCCCACAGAATACTTTAAATTCATAATTCCATATTTTAGAATAATAAACAAAAAATTACACTGGTCTTTGCTCATTTTTTATACAGCATCTTTATCTAAAATAAAGTGCTTAAGTACTATTGTGACTTAAAATGTAATTAAAACTAAGAGGATTTACCTAGTGTTTACAATATCATCAATGATGTATTTCGCCCCGATAGAATTTTGCAACTTAGTTCTGTTTATCAATAGTTTATATCCAAAGATAAGATTTTGATATAATAATGTAAAGATATGAGCCCTGATAGAAGTGGAAATCCTTTTTTGCTGGGGTTCAGCACAAAAGATTGGAGCAGATAGCAGGAAATAGCTCCTAAACAAAAACTAAATTCCAAATTTTCTAAATTCCAAATTTCAAAAGCGCACTTTCCTCCGATTCCTTATATTCCAAAAACACAAAACCCGTCAGTTAAACTAACGGGTTTATGATTTATGAATTACTATTCGAAACGAATGGCTTTTACAGGTGAAATCTTTGTTATTATATAGGACGGAATTAACAACACTACGAAACATACTGTAATGGTGAGTAAATTTAGCAAGACAATATATCCCCAATTTAAATAAACCGGTGCCTGATTGACATAGTAGTTTTCAGGATTTAACTGAACGACTCCAAATTGCTGTTGGATTAATAAAATCGCAATACCTATTAAGTTGCCCCAAAACAATCCTCGTATAATAAGATAGAATGCGTTGTATAAAAATATCTTGCGAACGGTCCAGTTATTTGCTCCCATTGCTTTTAGAATTCCGATCATTTGGGTTCGTTCTAATATGAGAACTAATAATGCCACAACCATATTTATGGTAGCCACTAAGATCATAACCCCCAGTATAATGATAATATTGAAATCGAACAATTGTAACCAGTCAAAAATGTAGCTGTATTTTTCGATTATGGTTTTTGTATCTAAATTCGATGATGTTTGATCGTATACCTGAATTCCTGTTGATTTAATATTATCGAAGTCTTTTACAAACACTTCAAAAGCTCCCACCTGATCCGGAGTCCATTTATTAATTCGCTGAATGTGACGAATGTCTCCTATTATATAAGTAGCATCGAATTGTTGAAATCCTGAATTAAAAATACCTGTAATCTTGAATCTGCGGCTGTTTGGCATTTTACCTTGTTCTTCTTTAATAAAAAAGGCATTAAAATTATCTCCTACTTTTAGATTAAGACGATCAGCAAGTAGCCTAGAAATTAAAACTTCTTCGTTTAGAGTTTTAGAAAAATCAGGCACTTTACCATCAACAATATATTCTTTTATATTATTCCAGTCATAATCCGCTCCTACTCCTTTGAAAACAATTCCTTCAAAAGCATTTTCTGTTCTAATAATTCCGGCCTTGCTTGCTATTGCCTGGATATGACTTACCTCTGGAACTGATTTGAAATTGGGATAAAAGTCCTGTTTTTTAGAAATTGGCGTCAAAGTGACTTCAGAATTGTTATTATCAAAATTTGATATTATAATCTGGCCGTTGAAAGCCGAAACTTTATCACGTATCTTTTGCTGCAAACCTATTCCGGTAGCAACTGAAACGATCATCATAATAATACCAATGGCAATGGCCGAAATGGCAATTTTTATAATTGGCGCTGATATACTGCTTTTATAATCTTTGGCAGTAATAAGTCTTCTGGCTATGAAATATTCTAAACTCAAATTTGGGTTCTCTTTTATTAATTATCACTGGACCTTATTGATCCGAATCAAAAATACATTTTAAAAAGTAAAATCGAATGGCTTCTAAAAACAATTACAAAAGTTTTAAATCTTACAACGGAAGTTTCTTTTTCATTTCTTCTACTATATTGTATGCTGCAGGACAAATGGCAACATTTTTTAAGGTAAGATCTGTAATTTGATTAAACTTTTTACGATCTGTATGCGGAAATTCTCTACATGCTTTTGGTCGAACATCGTAAATCATACAATAATTCTCGCTATCCAGAAAAGTACAGGGAACACTTTTTAGAACATAATCTTTATCTTCATCTATTCGAAGATATTGCTCAATGAATTGCTGTGGTTTTTGTCTGAATGATTTTGAAATTCGTTCGATATCTGCCAACGTAAATAATGGTCCGGTTGTTTTGCAACAATTAGCACACTGTAAACAATCTGTCTTTTTAAATTCGGCATCATGCAAATCCTGCATCACGTAATCTAAATTCTTAGGTTGTTTCTTTTTCAGCTTATCAAAATACTTTTTGTTTTCGATATGCTTATCTTTGGCTAACTTATTTAAGTTATTTAAAATTTGTTTCAAGTTTACTTTTTAAAGTTGATGTGCAAAATTAAACAACTTTAAACTTGAAACCCTAAACTTTGAACTAAAATACGATGAAAGATCTATTTGGAAAGGCGATGTTCGACTTTCAAACCAATAATTCACCTGAAGATATCATTACAGAAACCACCATTTCTGAAGAAGACGCAATGAGCGTTGACTATTTATTTCGTTCATATAACGAAATGCCCAAACTTGAACAAAAAGCATTGCAATTGGCTACTGGAAAAATATTAGATGTTGGCTGTGGCGCCGGAAGCCATAGTTTATCTTTGCAAAATGACCGTAATTTAGACGTTACATCGATAGACATTTCAGAAAAAGCAATTGAAACTTGTAAACTTCGAGGCGTTAAGAATGCAAAAGTTCAAAATATATTAGATTATGAAGGAGAAAAATTTGATACTATAATTTTACTAATGAATGGCGTTGGTATTTTTGGCAAACTTGAAAATTGTAATACATTTTTATCTAAGCTAAGGTCACTTTTAAATCCGGGCGGACAAATTTTACTGGATAGCTCCGATATCATTTATATGTTTGATGAAGACGAAGATGGCGGAAAATGGATTCCTTCTAACAATGACTATTACGGCGAACTTGTTTTTAATATTTCTTACAAAGGAGAAAAAGAAGAACCTTTTCACTGGTTGTATTTAGATTACAACACACTTCAAAATGCAGCTGCTGCAAACGGATTAAACTGCGAGCTTATTTTAGAAGGCGAACATTACGATTATTTGGCTAAACTTTCGATTTAAAATAAAAATTAACAATCATGGAAGCATTAGATTTAGAAAAATTAAAATATCCGATAGGAAAATTTGAATTTCCAACGGAATTTAGCCCTGAATACATTTCTGATAAAATTCATGCGATCGAATCTTTTCCTGAAAGATTGAAAAAAGAAACAATTCATTTAACAGATGAGCAATTGAATACACCGTATCGTCCCTATGGATGGACTGTTCGACAAGTGATTCATCATTGCGCTGAAAGCCATATGAATTGTTACATCAGAATAAAATGGGCTTTGACAGAAAATAATCCTGTAATAAAACCATACGACGAAACTTTATGGTCTGAATTACCAGATAATTTGAACATGCCAATTGAGCCAACATTAACTTTGCTTGAAGGATTACATTTTAGACTAGCGTATATCATGAAAAACTTATCAGCTTCAGATCTTGATAAATCTTTTATTCATCCTGAAAATAATTCGGAATACAAAATAAAACAATTAATAGGTACGTATGCCTGGCACAGCAATCATCATTTAGCACATATTACTTCTTTAAAAAAATATAAAAACTGGAAATAAGAAAGCTGTTTCTTTTTTATACACTGTATATTATTTTCCCTAAATAAAAAAATCTCTTCGGATGAAGAGATTTTTTTATATCCTTTAAGGAATATTCAAATATTTATGCGTTTGAAGCGAAACTCTCCACTTTGGATTGTTCATTACATAATCAACAATTAATGGTGTCATTTCTTCTTTTTTACTCCATTCGGGCTGGAGAAACAAAATTGCATTATCATTTACCAATTCTGCTTGTTCTTCTGCAAAAATAAAATCGTGTTTGTTATAAATAATCACTTTTAATTCGTGAGCATTATCGTAAACCGTTTGCGTTGGCAATTTATTTTTTTTTGGCGAAAGACAAATCCAATCCCATGTCCCTGTTAATGGATAAGCGCCCGAGGTCTCGATATGAACTTTTAAATTTCTGTTTTTTAATTCCTGAGTCAACAAACTCATATCCCAGGTCAAAGGTTCTCCTCCGGTTATCACAACAGTATCTGCATACGTTGCGGCATTATTCACAATTAGATCAACACTCGTTGGCGGATGTAACTCTGCATTCCAGCTCTCCTTCACATCACACCAGTGACAACCAACATCGCAACCTCCAATTCGTATAAAGTAAGCCGCCGTTCCCGTATGAAAACCTTCCCCCTGAATGGTGTAAAACTCTTCCATCAAAGGCAACATCGCTCCTTTATTTACTTCTAATTGTATTTCTTTTGATAACATTATTATATTTTAAAGTGCAAAGATAGTCAATTAAATACGGAACAAAAAAAACCGATAGCTCTTTGAACTATCGGTTTTATATTTAATAAAGACCTTATATTATTTTAAAGCTTTTACAGATTGTGAAGCGTAAGCATTTGCAGGATCTAAAACTAAAGTTTTATTGAAATATTCAATTGCTTTAGCTTTGTCAGTATTTGCATAACTAGCACCAATACTATTGTAAGCTTCGATTACTTTTTTAACTGTAGCAGGTTTTGCTAATTCTTCAGGACCTTTTGCAGTTGTTTTAGTTACATACTCTTCGTAATTTTTGATAATTAAATCATCTTTCTCAAGTAAGTTATTAATTCTTCCTTTGTACAAGTATGCTTCATCATAAGTTGGAGAAGCTTCTAAAACTCTGTCAAAAGCGCCTTCAGCTTTTGCTAAAGCTGCAGCATCCGGAGCACCATCTTTTTTATTTGCATTAGCATAATACAGTGAAATACCATAATATACATTGTCATCTAAATAATTTTTAGATTCTTTATTATTAACTGCAAGTTCAAAAACATTTGCAGCTTGTGCAAATTGTTTTTTACCAAACAATGCTTTTCCTAAATCAGCAAGTTCTTCAACTACTAAAGGCTCTAATTCAATTGCTTTTTTAATATCCGCAATACCAGCATCAAAAGCAGCCTGATCTACAACTCCTTCAGCATTTGTTCCTTTTTTAATTTTCGATAATCCTAAATACAAATAATCTCTACCAATTACTTTGTTTGAAGGTACTTTGATAAAATCTTCGATAGATTTAATTGCTACTTCAACATTTCCATTTTCGTAAGCAGCATAACCTAAATATCTGTAAATTCTTGGATTTACTTTATCTTCAGCAATCATTTTGTTTGCTACAGTCTCCAGAGTTTTATAATCTTTTACTAAGATTAAGAAATCTGCATGACGCATTTTCGAATCTAAAGAGTAATCTGTAAGACTTAAATATTTTTCATAATTTGTAATTGCGTTTTGCATATTAACTTTAGAGGTAGATGTTTTGTTTCTTCCCCATTTGTAATATGTTTCAGCTAATTCTCTGTAAACCGGACCATAATTTGGGTTGATCGCGATAACTTCATTAAAAGATTTAATTGCCTCTTCGTATGATTTAGCTCCTTTTAACAAAACTCCTAATTGCATTTTTGCTCTTAAAAGTGTTGGATCAGCAGTAAAAGCATCACGATAAGCTTTGTAAGCATCGTTTTGATTATTTGAACCATAGTAAGCATCACCAATTGTCAAAAGAGCAGTTGCATTTTGAGGCTCAAGGACCAAAGCACGTTTCAAGATCGCAATAGCACTTGGATAATCTGGAGAAGTTGAATTAATATATGCTCTACCGATATAAATAAATTCATCTACATCTTTACGTTTCATATCTTTTGTCGCTAAACCAAAGTTAGCCTGAGCTGCAGCAGCATTTTTAGCATCAAGATCGATCTGACCTAATCCGATATAATTCAAATTTTTATTATCAGATGCCTGTAATCCGTTTGCGTAATAAATTTTCGCTGAATCAACAATAGTTTGATTTAAATATATATTACCTAAAACAAAATTCGCTTCTCCGTCAGAAGGTTTTGCCTGGATGATTGATTTAAGCAAAGACTTTGCTTTTTGAAATTGTTCAGCGTCGATTGCTTTTTTAGCTTCTTTGATGTCTTGCGCTTTTGCAACAGTGGCCGAAGCAACTAAGGCAAGACTAAAAATTTTAAATTTATTCATCTTTAATTGTAATTAATTTATTCTTTATCTTTAATAATCTGACTTCTAATTTTAAGATTTCTTCCTGGAGTTCTAACAGGCAGTAATCCTGACTTTAAAACAATACGCTGTCCGATGTCTCCTGAAATGAATGAAGCAAACCCCATTCCTAAACCAGTATAACCCTGACAATTTATAATAAACAAATCACGTGCCAAAGGATATTTCTTTTCGCCAAGATCATTTTGGGTAGGACTATAGAAGCCACCACCATTTAGACCTTTGACGCTCATAACATTTATTTTTTTAACAAGACCGAGCATATCCGGAGAGGGCTGATACAGCCAATTTACTCCCACCACTCCAATCATACCATCATTCTCAGACACGAATTTAATAACTTCGTTGTTGGTTTTAAAAGAAAAAACATTTTTTGATGGAATATCTTTCACCTTACCCAATTCTTTCATGTATCGTACTGTACTTGAATTTGGATTATCAAATACAAGACCTTTAATTCCAGAATCTGATTTGCCTTGCAGAAAATCAATTACGGTTTTCAACGCAATTAATGTATCATTATTGCTTTTATTAGTAACAAAAGCAATTGCATCTGTTGCAAAAGGAGTAACCCTAGGATTAATCTTGCTTTTTTCAAATCTGGTTTTCTCTTCCTGAGTTAAATCTCTGGTGGTAACAGCAACCTTTGCTTTTTGATTTAACAAATCATTTATAAGCTCAGCTTCAGATTTAGGTTTTAATGAAATTTTAGCATCATAGTAAGTTCCTTCAAAAACAGCTACCATATCTTCAACAATAGGCTTTATTGTTTCATCTACGGTAATATCTATTGATCCTTTTAAAATTGTTTCATTATCAGCTTCATTTTTATTTTTTTGGTTACACATGGCAAACAAAAAAACAAAAACTACCAAACCTACAATTTTACCATATTTGAACATATTATTCTGCATTTGAATTAATTAATCTTAAAAAACGGATTCCTGAATATACGATCAATAATCCGCCAAAAGCATATCTGTATTTGGGTTCCATATCTAAAGGAAGTTTCTTCCAGAACATAATCATTAAACCTAGTACAAGATATATTAAAAAAAACATTATTCCTAAAACAAGAAGAAATCGCTCTTTGAGCGATTTCTTCTGAATATTATTAAACTTATCTTTTAACATTATTCTGCAGATTGAATAGTAATAGGAAGTGAGTAAAGAACCCTAACTTTTTTACCATTTTGTTCGCCGGGAGTCCATTTTGGACATTTTTTAAGAACACGAATTGCTTCTGCTCCTGTACCGTAACCGATATCCCTTAAAACTTTAATGTCGGTTAATGAACCGTCTTTTTCAACTACAAAAGTAACATAAACTTTACCTTTTAAACCTTCTTCTTCGGGAGTCTTGTAATTATTTCCTACGAATTTGTAGAACTTTTCGATTCCTCCAGGAAAATCTGGTTTTACTTCGATACCTGCAGTATTATAAACATTGTTATCTTCCTGAATGATCTCAGTAACCGGTCCTTTACCAACAGGTTCATCAACAGTTAAAACTGCATCCGGATCTCCTTTGATAGTTTCGTTACCTACTTTTTTATCTTTAAGATCCACAATTTTTGGTGGGTCTTCAGTAATTTCATTTGCTTTAGCAACTACCGGTTTCACGAACTTCACCTGATCCACTTTTGGTGGTGGTGGTGGTGGTGGTGGTTGATTTGGCTTAATTTCCTCTTTTTTAGGAGGTAATTTTACTGTTGCGATTTTAATATCGTTATTTACCACTTCTTCTTCAGAATCTGGTAAGAAGCTTGCAATAAGAGGAGCTGCAACAGCAGCGCTAAAGATAAGTGAACCAATAATAAGCGCCTTTACAGTCGTCTTACCGTTAGCTTTTCTTAACTCATATGCACCATATATCTTATTACGCCCTTCGAATACGATATCAAGCCACTGATTTTTAATTATATCTAGTTTCATATTTCTTGATTATTAAGGATTAAAATAAGATTGCTCTTATTTTTTATCTATCAATTTCGTTTCTTCTGGACTAAACTCAGGAACAATAGCATAAGTCTCTACACCTGAAATTGCCATCTCATCCAAAATATCAACCAAATTACGGTAATTTGATTTTTTAGTTGGCTTGATGATAACTATAATTCCGTTTTTAGGTTTCCCTAAAGCTGTAGAATAAGCTAAAACTGCTTTTTTCTGAGTTAATAATTCTTTACGAATTCCGTCTTTTCCATAGGCAATATCTTTAGGACCTACTTTAGGAGTTGCAAGCAATCCCATATAATAAATCATTTTATTGTCTTGACCTAGCATAACCGTCATTGTACGATTCTCATCTACTTTTGTATCCTCCGTTTTCTTAGTAGGATCTGGATCTTTATCTGGCAGAGACAAATCCATCGCTTGAGGTTTTGACAACGATGTGGTTAGCATAAAGAACGTGATCAATAAGAATGCCAAATCCACCATTGCCGTTAAATCGACTTTAGAATTCTGCTTTTTACTTCTTACTTTACCACCTTTTCCGCCACCACCGTCGCCGGTATTTAATTCAGCCATTTTAGTGTATATTTTTTAATTAAAAGTCTTTTCCTCTCGTACCTGTAACTAAGTTAAAGGAATTGATTTTCTGATCTTGTAAAATATCCATTATCTTTTTGATTTGTGGATATTGTTCTTTAGCATCACCTTTTATCGCAATTTTCAATTCTTTATCATCAAGATCAATCGAAGCTCTTCTTGAAACCAAAAGCCAGTCTTTTAATTGATTATCTAAAGAATCTATTGGAATTCCAGGTTGATTCGCTTTTGTTCTGTCAGCCGCTTTCATATCAATGATCTGTTTTAAATTTGTCAATGGAACACCAAAGTCATCCATTAAAGCAAATTTAGTTTTATCATCTTCTGAAAATTCTACACCGTATTTAGCTCCCATTCCTTCAAGAGTCTTTTTACGGATCTCTCTACCTTTTAGGTCAAAAAATACTTTGCTTTTCCCGTCAGCACCTTTTCCTATTGTAATGATAGCTAAATCTGAATCAGGTAATTTAGACTGAGCAACAGAAGAAGGCATATCTACAGGAAGTGCTTCTGGCACTTTAGCAGTAGCGGTCAAAATAAAGAACGTAAGCAAAAGGAACGCAACATCACACATGGCAGTCATATCTGTCGATGTTGACTTTTTTTTCATTTTTATTTTAGCCATTATCTTTTATTTTATTTTGATATAATTAATTGTAATTAATACTAATCAAAAATTAATTATTGTTTCAAACTTCCTCTGAATCTTCTGTAAGTATTTACAATTGTAGTACCAGCCTCATCGATAGAGTAAGTTAAATCATCAATTTTAGCAGTAAAGAAGTTATAAGAAACGATCGCTAAGATTGAAGTAGAGATACCTGTTGCAGTGTTGATAAGTGCTTCAGAAATACCTGTTGCAAGAGCAGCCTGATCTGGAGTTCCAGCAGAAGCTAACGCACCAAACGCTTTAATCATACCTGATACAGTTCCTAATAATCCTCCTAATGTACCTAAAGATACTAAAGTAGAGATAATAGTCATATTTTTTTCTAACATTGGCATTTCTAATGAAGTTGCCTCTTCGATTTCTTTGTGGATTACTTCTGCAGCTTCTTCACTGTTGAAACCTTCTTTTTTAACGTCTTGGTATTTTACCAAAGCAGATTTAATTGCATTTGCAACTGAACCTTGTTGTTTGTCACATGAAGCGATTGCAGCCTCGATGTTTCCTTCTTTAATGTTTCCTTGTACATTTTTCATAAATGTATCTAAGTTTGCTTTACCAGCAGCTTTACCAATAACGATAAATCTTTCAATAGAAAAAACAACAACCATTAAAAACATACCTAATAATACCGGTACAATAAAACCTCCTTTATAAACTTGACCTAATGTATTGATCGGGTGACCTGTTTCTGGATTACCTCCTTCGAAGTTAGCAGCATCTCCCATGATTACTTTCCAAATAAACACCCCAACTAAAATACACGCTACAATAATGATTCCTGTAATCATTCCTCCTCCATTTGAAGTGCTTTCTTTTTTAACTTTAACGTTTGCCATTTTTTTTAATTTTAATAGTTTTAAATAATTTTTATTTTTTAGTTATATTTAACTTGTAGAGGAGCAAATTTATACGTTTAGTTTAAATAAAAAAACTTTTTTTAATTTAATTGAATGAAATTTAACGTCGATTTAAAAAATATCTCATTAAATTGCCGGCGTCATTTTTTAGATAAAACAAAAAACAAGGCGATTAATGGGAAAATTACAACGTTTTAGTAAATATTCAAACATTCCGTTGATATCTTCTTAAAAAGTTGCGAAATTATTTTTTATATAATTTTCAACCACTAAAAGCTTTTTCTTACTAAAAAAAACGAACGTAAAATGTTAAAAAATCAAGCAATACTCTTATAATCATCTAAATTACAAATAAAACATGAATAAAAAAGACAATTTCATTCAAGATATAAACAATGGTTATGCATCTAAAGGAGATAATATAATTTTGGGTGGAGCATTACTTGACGGAGAAGCAATTGCTGAGGCTCACGTTAAAATCCCACTAAAAACACTAAATCGTCACGGATTAATAGCAGGTGCAACCGGAACAGGAAAAACAAAAACAATTCAGTTTTTTTCTGAACAGTTATCAAATGCCGGAATTCCTGTTTTAATGATGGATATAAAAGGGGATTTTAGCGGAATTGCAAAAGAAGGAAAAGAAGAAGGTTTTATTACAGAACGACATGCTAAAATAAATATCCCGTATAATGTTGCTTCATTTCCAGTGGAATTAATGTCTTTATCCAAGCAAAACGGAGTTCGATTAAGAGCGACAGTTTCTGAATTTGGCCCTGTTTTATTTTCCCGAATTTTAGATCTAAATGATACCCAGGCTGGCGTTGTTGCTGTTATTTTCAAATACTGCGATGATAACAATATGCCTTTGTTAGATTTAAAAGACATAAAAAAAGTTATCAATTATATCACCGAAGAAGGTAAAAACGAAATATCGGCCAATTATGGCAAAATTTCTACTGCTACGACAGGAACTATTTTACGAAAAATAATAGAATTAGAACAGCAGGGAGGAGATCTCTTTTTTGGAGAATTATCTTTTGAAATTGATGATTTAATGCGAATTGATGAAAACGGAAAAGGATATGTAAATATCATTCGTTTGACTGATATTCAGGATAAACCAAAATTATTTTCGACTTTCATGCTGAGTTTACTGGCCGAAATTTACCAGCAAATGCCTGAAAAAGGAGATGTTTCGCAACCAGAATTAGTGATATTTATCGACGAGGCGCATTTGATCTTTAATGAAGCGAGCAAAGCCTTATTGGAACAAATTGAAACGATTGTAAAACTGATACGTTCTAAAGGTGTTGGTATTTATTTTGTTACCCAAAATCCAATGGATGTTCCTAGTGGCGTTTTGGCACAATTGGGTTTGAAAATTCAACATGCTCTAAGGGCTTTTACTGCAAATGATCGTCAGGCGATAAAAAAAACAGCCGACAATTATCCTACTTCACAATATTACAAAACAGATGAATTGCTAACCAATTTAGGAATTGGAGAAGCTCTGGTTACGGCACTTAATGAAAAAGGAATTCCAACTCCGCTTGTTGCTACCATGATGCGTGCACCAATGAGCCGAATGGACGTTTTGACTTCTGATGAAATTGCGGCTATTAACAGCAAATCGAAACTAGTAAAAAAATACGCCGAAGAAATTGATCGCGAAAGTGCTTATGAAATTCTAAACAAAAAAATTATGGATGCCGTTCAGGCGAACGCAGAACAAGAACAACAAGCGCCAACAAAATCATCAAAAGCTGAACCGAGTACGACGAGTGTGGTAACAAAATCAGTTTTGAAAGTGGTAACAAGCGCTACTTTTATCAGAGGTGTTTTTGGAGTTTTATCAAAAATATTTAAAAAGTAAATTCAATATCAAAAAACAATTACAATATCAATGTCAAAAATCAATTACAATATCAATATCAAAACTCAATTACAATTTTAAATTGCAAATACCATTGATTTTTGACATTGATATTGTTTTTTGATATTGCAATTATTTTTGCAACAACTCCAGAATTTTATTTTCGATTTGGGGTGTGTTCCAAATGTTTTCGATATTCTCCAGTTTTAGAATTTCTTCCATAATTCCGTTTTGAAAATCGCCTATCGCCAAAGCTTCGGCGTAAGGTCGATCACTAAAAGTAACACGGCTGTAAAGCGGAATCCATTTATCAGGATATTTATCAGAGAATGCTTTTTCTATTTTCTTTTGCAACAAGAATTTTTCATCGGCCGTTTTTGTGCTCATTTCCATAAAATTGCGATACGAAAGTTCTGCAATAGCATCAGCATTTGGTTTACGTGAAATTTGATACTCAGAGAAAATTTTCTTCCAGTCATTTCCGTACTTTTCGATCATTTCGTTTAAAACCGTTATGTCTTCAAAACCTGCATTCATTCCTTGTCCGTAAAACGGAACAATAGCATGACAGGCGTCTCCAATCAAAGCAATTTTATCTTCATATGTCCAGGGAAAACATTTCATGGTTACCAAAGTACTGGTTGGATTTTTAAAGAAATCTTCTGCCAGTTTCGGAATCACTTCAATCGAATCCGGGAAGTTTTTCTCAAAGAAATCTTCGACCATTTTGCGATCGGTAAGTGATGCAAACGAATTTTCACCTTCAAAAGGCATGAATAAAGTACACGTAAAACTTCCGTCAAGATTAGGAAGCGCAATCAACATATATTCTCCGCGCGGCCAAATATGAAATGAATTTTTATCCAGTTTGTGCGTCGCATCGGCATTTGCCGGAATATTCAGTTCCTTATACCCCATATTCAAAAATTCCTGCGAATAATTAAACATGCTCTGGCGTTGCATTCTGTGACGAATTCTGGAAAAAGCACCATCGGCACCAAAAACCATATCGTATTTTTTCTCCTCCCACTCGCCTCTTTCGGTTTCACCAATATGCAAAGTTGCATCGCTTAGCGTCACATCCCAGATTTTTTGTTCAAACAAAAATTCAGCTCCTGCGGCTTCAGCAAGATCAATCATTTTCCTGTTTAAAGCGCCTCTGGAAATCGAATAAATCGACTCACCTTCCTGCCCGTAATTCTGAAAATTGAGTTTATCTACCAAATGAATGGCACGTTTATCCATCGGAATTGCGATTTCACGCACCGAATCGCCAACACCAACGCCATCAAGCGCTTTCCAGCCACGGTTAGACATTGCCAAATTGATAGAACGACCCGAAAAATTAATTTTACGAATATCAGGACTACGATCATAAACATGAACGGTGTGACCTGCTTTTTTGAGATAAATTGCCAATAGTGATCCTACCAATCCAGAACCTACAACAGCAATTTTTAGTGGAGTTTGCATCAAGAAAAATCTAAATATAAGATCGTAAAAATAAGTAATAATTACACAAGAGCTTTAAAATAAAGTAAATATTTACCCTTATTCGTTATAATTATTTGGGCATGACCCGCCGAAAAAAGCGGGTCGGGCTATCAGCGATATTCTCGATTAACAAAAACTACGGCTAAAAAGCCTTGTTTTTCTAAAATCGGGAGATACCGATTCAAGCCCTAATGCAATACAAGTTTTCATAACAAATTTATGTTTTTATAGATTTATTAGAAATCCGAAAAAGCCTACTTTCGCTTGATGAGAAAAAAATTAAGCCCACGGATTTGACGGGTTGAACGGATTTACGCAGTTTTTTTTATTAAAACCTAAAGCACATCGCTAAAAAAAAATCCGTGTCCATCTGTTCAACCAGTAAAATCCGTGGGCAATAAACGGACTACTTCACCCAAATAAAAGACCATGAACAGCGAACTATTAAAATCTGATATCATTCTCGAAAACGAAAAAGTATTATTACTTCCATTTGAAAACGAAAGAAACATCGAACTCAAAGAAATTATCTTCGACGATGAAATCTGGAAATTCATGGGAATGTATGTTAGAAACGATGCTGATTTCGAAAATTATATCAAAAATACTTTACAACAAAAAGCAGACGGAATTTGTTATCCGTTTTTAATAATTGACAAAGCCACAAACAAAGTTGCAGGAAGTACTCGTTACGGTTACCTAAACCACGCAAGCCAGAAATGCGAAATTGGCTGGACCTGGTACGGAAAAGATTTTCAGGGAACTGGTTTAAACAAAGCGTGCAAGTACGAATTACTGAATTTTGGTTTCGAAAACATTCAATTCAGAAGAATACAATTTAGTGCTGATTTGGAAAATAAAAAATCTCAAAAAGCTATTGAAAAATTAGGCGCTGTAAAAGAAGGAATCTTTAGAAAGAACTATGTCGATTCTGAAGGAAAGAGTAAAGATGATGTTTATTATAGCTTGATTGTGGAGGAATGGGAGAATAATAAACGAGATTATTTTGGAGAATTTTTATAATTTTTCTTCGTATAAAAGCATTACTTTAGCTTTAAAAAAACAATTCAAAACCCTTATTTTCAATTTTTTAAATACAATTTATAATTAAAAAACCATCCATGAAAAGAATCACTTTCTTTCTATTTTTATTCGTTGGATCAATCTGTCATTCACAGGACAGAATTCAATTAAACAACAACAACCTAAATGATAGCTTAAAAGTTATAAAAAAAACGATTAAAAATTATGAAGATGGTCTTTTTCAGAATGAACAAATAGTACTTTTTACTTATGAAAATAATTTAGTTTCAAAAATAGAGACAACACAAAACGGAGATTTCATAGAAGATGTTGAAGTGAAATACGAAAACGGGAATCTAAAACAAATGAATCTTTTTTACACCACTTTAAGACATGATAAAAAGAAGATTATAAATCCGCCTACAGAAAATGTAAATGCTATTTATAATTATGATGATGCTAATTTAATTATCACCCTAAGCAAAGAATGTAACGGATTAAAGCGTATTCATTATTTCACTTACAATGATGCCCAACAGCTTATAACAGAAAAAGAAATACAAGACGGAATTACATTAATTGAGAAAAAATACAAGTATGACAAAAACGGAAATCTCTACAATAAAAAAGATTTTATAGCCAGAGAGTACGATTATTACAAGACCTACGACGATAAAAAAAATCCTTTTAGCTTAATCTATCCCGATGCCTATTTAAAAGTATACAAAATCTCCAAAAATAATATTATATCTTGTAACATCAATGGCAAATCATATACTTATGAATACGAATACAACTCTAGCAATTATCCAGTAAAGATTATTGAAAAAAATGGGAGAAAGATTCAAAGCGAAACAATAATTGAATATCGCAAAATCTAAAACAAGCATAATAATTACTCCAAAATGAACCTATATTCAGAACATTACGTAAGTCAAAAAGCTGAAAGGTTCGTCAATAAAATTTGGTGTCTTGATAACAGCATCGGCGAAAGCCTAATCGAAAACAAACTCGTTCTTCCCAACGGCTGTTTTAATCTCGCAATCGTAAGCGGAAATGCCATAGAAGTTCATACAAGCAAAAGTAAGTATGAAATGAACGAAGGATTTTACTTTTGTTCGCAAATGACCAATAAAGTTTTGGTTAATATACAATCCAAAACAAAGGTCACGATAATTCAACTACATGCCTGGACGCTTTCGATGTTTCCAGATTATGATTTGAGTAATTTTACAGACGCTATTCTTAAAATTGATGCTGCCGAATTGCCTTTTCAAACTAAAATCGAAACGGATCTAAGCAGCGATATTCTTGTATTATTAGATACAATTAATTCTTATTTTGAGGAATTAAGTACTACACACCCACACAAAAACACAATCGAAAAAATTTGCGAAATCATTAAAATTCAAAATGAAGAAATTTCGGTTTCGGAAATAGGAAAAAACATGAATTCTTCACAAAGGTCGCTTCAAATTAAATTTAAAACGGCAACCGGACTTACCATCAAAAATTACATTCAGATTCTGAAGTTTAGAAAATCAGTAGATCAAATGGTGAATTCTGATTTAGAGAAACTAAAACTGACTGATGTTGCGCTTTACAACAAATATTTTGATCAGTCACATTTCATCAAGAAGTTTAAAGATGTAACCAAAACAACCCCAAAAATGTTCAATTCCGATTCCTATTTTCTTTCGAAAAAAAGATAATATTCGCATTTGTACAATTTTGCGAGCAATGTTTTAGGTAATATTGCAAAATCATCAATCAATCAAATCAATCAAAAATGAAAATCAACAAATCATTTTTTCAGCTAAAATGGGTTTTAGTTGGAATACTGCTCTTCCAATTCCATATTGGATTTTCTCAGGAAGAAAAAAACTCTGAACTCTACAAGATTATTATGTCAAAAGACAGCCTTCTTTTTAATGTTGGCTTTAATACCTGTGACATAAAACAATTTGAAGATTTATACACGGCCGATTTCGAATTTTATCACGATAAAGACAGTGTTTCGGACAAAGCCAAATTCTTATACAATCTTAAAAACGGAATATGCTCACCAACACGAAAATACAATTACCGCAGAGAATTAATTGACGGAAGTACAGAGATTTATCCGTTGCACAATAAAAACGGTATTTTGTACGGCGCGATACAAATGTCAACGCATCGTTTTTTTGAAAAATCACCTGGAAAACCAGAAGAACCAGGAAGTTTTGCGAAATTCACTCATCTTTGGCTGCTCAAAAACAAAGAATGGAAATTAGCACGATCGCTTAGTTATGATCATAAAATGATTAGCACTACCACAGATAAATCGAATCTATTTGATAGTGATGATGAAACTGAAAAATGGCTAAAACAAAACAATGTGCCAACTCTAGGAATTGGTATCATCAACAACGGAAAACTGCAGCAAATAAAGGTATTTGGCGAACTTAAAAAAGGACTTACAGCACCTTACAATACGATTTGGAATGTTGCTTCGCTGACCAAACCAGTAACGGCAATGGTCGCGTTGAAACTGGCAAGCGCAGGAAAATTTAGTTTAGACGAGCCTTTGTACAAGTATTGGACAGATCCTGATATTGCAAACGATCCTAACATAAAACTGCTGACAGCAAGAATTATTTTAAGCCATCAAACCGGTTTTCCGAATTGGAGATTTATGAATGAATCCGGTAAACTAGACTTTAAATTCAAACCCGGAACCAAATATCAATATTCAGGCGAAGGATTTGAATATTTGAGAAAAGCTCTTGAAAAGAAATTCAATAAAACGTTACAACAGTTAGCAGATGAATTAATTATCAAACCGCTAAAAATGACGGATACTAAATTTGTCTGGAATGACATTACCGATGTTTCGCGATATGCAATTGGTTACGACAATAAAGGAAATGCCTACGAACCTATTAAAAATAAAACTGTAAATGCCGCTGACGATCTGCTAACGACAATTGAAGATTACGGTACATTTTTATGCAGCGTTATGAATAGTGATGGATTAAGCAAAAAAGTATTTGAGGACATGACATCGCATCAGGTTGAAACTAAGAAAAATAAATATTTCGGACTGGGTTTTGAAATCTATGATTTAGGAAATAATAATTACGCACTGTCACATGGCGGTGCAGACCAAGGTGTGCAGACCATTTTTTTATTATTACCAAAAACCAAACAAGGCTTAGTTATTTTTACCAATGTAGATGACGGTTACAAAGTTTATGAAAAAATAGTGAATCATTATTTGGGCGAAAATGGAAAGAAAATAATTGAAATAGAAACAAGATAAAAATGGACAATAACAAAAACATAACAACGATACCTATGGTAAATGTAATAGTCCTTTTTATTTTTTTTCTAAGCAGGCAAGCAACCGCACAAACCAACAGCGAAATACTACAGGAAGATCTTTTAAAAACTGAAATCATTAAGATGGACAGTTTGCTTTTTGATGTTGCATTTAATCAATGCGATGCGGCTCAATTTAAAAAAATAATAGCTGATGATGTTGAGTTTTATGACGACCGCTTTGGCTTAAACGTTTCGAAAGAAAATGAAATAAAATCACTAAACTCAAAATGTAACAGACCTGAAAAACTAACCCGAAAACTAGACTCTTGCACCGTGGACAAATTGGGCGATTTTGGAGCAGTGCAAATAGGAGAACATACTTTTTATGTTGATGGAAAACCGGAAGGAACCGGTAAATTTATTCATATCTGGGAAAGAAAAGATAAGGACTGGAAATTGAAAAGAATTGTGAGTTATGAGCATAGGCCTATCAAAAAGTAATTTTTGGTTTGTGCTGTAATCTTCTCTTTAAAAGAAAAATGAAAAAAAATTGATTTATCCTGAAACCTAATTAAAAATTAGTCGTCTAACCAAAAGACACCATCTTACTCACAAGTGATTATTAAAGTTTCAGTCATCAATCAAAATCAATCATTATGAAAAAACCAATCAAACTAGCTGTTTACACTTTTTTTGTTTTCCTTTTTGTTTTCAATGTTTCTTTTTCGCAAGACAAAGCAAAACAAATTGAAGAGCTTATTATCAAGTACAATCAGTACGGTCAGTTTAACGGCTCTGCACTTGTTGCCGAAAACGGAAAAGTAATTCTCAAAAAAGGATTTGGCTCCGCCAATATGGAATGGAATATTCCCAATCAGCCGGATACCAAATTTAGACTTGGTTCTATCAGCAAACAATTTACAGCTTTCTTAATTGTAAAATTAGCCGAAGATGGCAAACTAAAACTGGATGTTCCTATCACCACTTATTTGCCCAATTATCCAAAAGCAACGGGTGATAAAATAACGATTCATCATTTGCTTACCCATACATCGGGAATTCCTAATTACACTTCTCTTCCTAATTTCTTTAAAGATAAAAGCAGAAATCCTTATACTCCCGAAGAATTCGTAAAAACGTTTTGCGATCTGCCACTGGAATTTACACCTGGCGAAAAATTCAATTATAGTAATTCGGGATATTTTTTATTGGGATATATTATAGAAAAAGTTTCCGGAAAATCATACGAGCAATATTTACAGGAAACTATTCTGACTCCGCTAAAAATGGTTAATTCCGGTTATGATCATGCCGATGTTATTTTGAAAAACAGAGCTGCGGGTTATGAAAAAAGAGGTAAAAAAATTAGAAATGCTCCTTACCTCGACATGAGTATTCCGTATGCTGCGGGTTCATTGTATTCTACTGTAGAAGATATTTATCTTTGGGATCAGGCGCTTTATACAAATAAGTTACTTTCATCAAAATCAATGGAATCTTTATTTCATTCATATATCAAAACCGGACAATCATCTTATGGCTATGGATGGTTTATAGACGAAACTGATGGAGCATCGGGCAAAGTAAAAGTTACAGAACACGGTGGCGGCATTAACGGATTTAACACTATCATTTACAGAATTCCAAAAGATAAAAATCTTATCGTTTTATTGAATAATACAGGCGGAACGGTTTTAAATGAAATCAGCCAATCTATTCGTGCTATTTTGTACAATCAAACTTTTAAAGCGCCTAAAATGTCGTTAGCATTTGAATTACTGGATACCTTTTCAGAACAAGGAGTTACAAGCGGTTTAAATACCTACAAAAAGCTTAAAAATGATCCTGTTTATAACATTTCTGAAGGAGAAATGAATAGAGTTGGATATGAATTGCTTCAAAACGGAAAAACGAAGGAAGCCATAGAAGTTTTCAGAATAAATGCAGAAACGTATCCAAAATCAGGAAATGTTTATGACAGTTTGGGCGAAGCTTATTTAAAAGATGGCAACAAAAATTTAGCTATTACAAACTATAAAAAATCTGTAGAACTTGATCCTTCAAATGATGCAGGTAAAAAAGCATTAGAAGAACTTCTGAAAAAATAACAACTAAAAAAAAGACCAAGCCCAATGGCGGTAATCTTTATCTTACCAACTCCGATAATTCTGGTTTTAGCCAAAATTATTGGAGTTTTTTTGTTTTAAAAGTCTTTTTCTGATTCCATATTTGGTATAAAAAAACTATTTTAGCGCTGCCCGAAAAAAAATAATTCCAAACCCAAATCAACCTGATTTACAACTTTTAAAGCTGTAAACACTATTTATTTAAACCTATGAAAAAATTAAAGATGCAACTTTTAGTATCATTACTATGCCTGTTTATTCCAATCATTGGTAATTCTCAAACAGCTGCCAAAACAGTTCCAATGCCCACTCAGCAAAATAAAATCATAATTGATAAAATTGTTGAAGCAGCACATTACAAAAATTACGTGGTAGATTTTTGCTTAGAAACCATAAATGAAGCTGCCCTTAAAGAAAAATGGAACGACCAGAAAACCGTCGAAATAACAGAAACCATCAATTACAAAAATTTCAGGGACGCTGTTTATAATATGTTTGCGTTTTACAACGAAATAGAATTAGAAACACTCTTAAAAACATACAAACAGGATACTGCCTATCAAGCTTCAAACGTTATGATTGCCAATGATGCTCTTGGTTATAACCTGGAAATATTTGCCAATGATATTGTTCGGGGGAAATATAAATAAGATTCTGAGATGCTAAGCTACTAAGGTTCTAAGGTTTTTTCATAAGAAGTCTCAAAGTTGCAAAGGCTCAAAGGGACAAAGGTTTTTTATATACCGAAATCTTTGTCAAAGTTTAAAACTTTGACAAAGATCTTTACATTCAAACTTATATACATAAGCTTTGCGTTCTTTATGACATAGCCATAAAAGGTTAAAAAACTTTGCGAATCTTTGCGTAAAAACTTTGCGCGCTTTGCGGTAAAACCACACAAGCAAAAACACAAAAGCCAAGAACCTGAAACAAAAACTACTCCTTCACTGGTTTAAAAACCAATTTCGTCGATGTTTTTATAATCTCCCCTTTATTCAGTTTCATTTTTCTGAATTTACCCGCATTGTACATTTCAGCCTGATCGCCGTAATGTTTGCTGAAAGGATTTCCGGATTGTCCGGTTGGCAAAATACTCCAGCTATTTTCTATATCTGAAAAATCAACAACTCTTCGGGTTGATGGCCCGCCTTTTACATAATACTTTCCTTCTTTATTAAATCCAAAGAATTGATTGTTTATTACTTCGTTTGATCCCGGAGCTGCAAAAGGCCCTACATCAAAAAGTTTACGCAAAGCAGCTATTTTTCCCAGCGGATGTTCGTGTTCTACCGTATGTACTTTTCCCCAATTCCAGTCGGCTACCTGATCACCTAATTGTTCCTGAAGTTCTTTTACAGATTGATGAAATGCTTTTGAAACAATTTCAGTTCTGGTCTCTTTTACATTTTTGGTTTTGATATTATCCCACCAAACCGAATTTTCATTCTCAATTTGTCGGGCAATAATTTGTTTCCCTAAACTCGTTCCTAAAAACAGGTTGAAACTATCCTCACCCATTTCATCTTCAAAAGTATTCTTTAAATACAAATAAATCCATTTGTTGTAAATGGTCGATCCAACATCTTCCAGGTTATTTGTTCCTTTCCACGATTGTAAAGACTTAATCACCTCTTTTTCTTTAGGCGAAATCGAAGCAATATCTACATTCGAAATTAAACTCTGAGCTACGCCCGGAGCAATTGGAGAAGTATTATCAAAAATCATTTTACTTATCGTTTCTTTATCCCAATCTGATTTTGCATCCATAAGAGCTGCAATTCTTTTCGCGCGATCTTCCGGCAAATAATAGCCCGGATACAAAAAACCATCAATGGCTTCCGGCTGATTATTGGCCGAATATACATAACCCCATTTTGGATTTTCGGCTGATGGGTTTTTAGAAAAATCCAGATATTCTTTGATATCATCTTTTCCGCTTGCGCCATCTAAAATAAAAAATGAATTTACCCCTTTATCATGTTTATATAATGTTCCCGTTGCCCACCACGCTACATTTCCTTTGGCATCTCCGTACATTACATTCAGTCCAGGAGCCGCAACCAACTGAACCGCTTTTCTAAAATCTTCTTTATTTTTTGCATGCGAAAGTCCGTAAACCGCATCCAGAATTTGTATTGGCTGTTGCGTATAAATCCATGACATGGCAATAGGATTTTTTCGATCCAGACGATCCAGCAAATCATTCATAATTGGCCCGTGTCGACTCGATTTAACTGTAAGAACCACATCCGAAGTATCTTTTACTTTTATCGTTTTTTTTCTGGTTTCATAAGTTGCAAAACCCGTTGGAGTTTGATATTGGTTAGCATCTCCTGTTTTATTTTTTTCCTGATAAAAATCGATATCATCATTTTCAAACATGGTTAATCCGTAGGCGTAATCCCGATTGTGAGCCAATAAAGGATATGGAGTTCCGGCCAGATAACAACCGTATAATTCAAATTCGGGAGTTATTAAATGCGCTTCGTACCAGGTTGCCGGCTGCGAAAAACCAATGTGCGGATCATTGGCAAAAATCACCTTTCCGCTTTTGGTTTTCGTTGGTCCTGCCACCCAGCTATTGCTTCCCACAAAAGGCGGAATTGGAGAATTATCCAACAAAGCGGCTACAGATTTTGCAATCGTAGTATATTCTTCAATATTTTCTTTAGAACTTTTAATTTGTGTAGTATTAAATTCTCCTTCAATACCTAAATCTTTCAAATATTCTGCTCCATATTTATTGCGGATATCAGTTAACAAAGGATCCGTTTTTTGAGCCATAGCAAAACTAAAAGACATATATCCAAAAATATTATAAACGTCTTTTATCGTGAATTTTTCTTTTTTAACGCCTACAAGAGTAAATTCAATTGGCGTTGTACCTTCCTCTAAATACTGATTAATTCCATCTAAATAAGCCAATGTCATTTTATAACTCTGACTGTTTTTATCTAATTTGGCAATGGCTTTCGCCGAAGCTTCTTCGATACCAATTCCGGAGAAAAATTTATCATTTTTGAGCGCCACAGATCCAAAGATTTCTGACAATCTTCCGGGAGCAATTCTTCGAAGCAATTCCATTTGCCATAATCTTTCCTGCGCATGAACATAACCTAAAGCCGTCATGGCATCTTTTTCAGAACTGGCATAAATATGAGGAATTCCAAAATCATCAAAATAAACAGTGCTTTCCTTGTCAAGGTTTTTCAATTGAATCTGACCTTCGTATTTTGGTTTCAAATGAAAGATATAGGCACACAAACCTATTCCTAAAACCACTATTATGACTAATAAAACCAACAGGATTTTTTTAATTCTTCTCATATTTCAAAAAAGTATAGGATAAAATGATTTGGTAATGATGTAACTTTAAGATCTAATCGTGTAAAAAACATCACTTATAAAAGTCTAAATTTATGTATTTAAAATCAATACTATAAATGTCAATCTATAAAAAAATAGCGATCGGAGTAATTTCATTGTTTCTTTTTGTGATTTTAGCCAATATTGGTCTTAATCACTGGATAAAAAAACAATTGCCCATAATTGTAATCAACAAAAACAAAACTGCCTACAATATTCATTACGAAAAAATTGAAGTATCGCTTTTCTCAAGAAATATTAATGCCACGACATTATTAATAAGCCCCAAAAACCAGCCAAAAGACAGTAAAAACGGGCTTTTCTCTAAAATAGAATCCATCACGATTAAGCATTTTAATATTTGGGATCTGGCCTTTAACGATCTTATTCAGGCAGAAAGCATTATTATCAATAAACCTCGTGTTATTTTATACAAAAAAGGCGAAAAACTTCTGAATAATAGTAAAAGCATCAAAAACGAAATTATTGAACCTTTTCGAAAAATTGTTGCCGTATCTAATATTTATCTCAATGACGGAACCGTAGATGTAGTTTCTTTAGACACAGACAAACCCATTCTTAGCGTTAAAAAAATCATCTTAAAATTAGAAGGAATTTTACTTACAGACGCCACTCTAAAAGAAAAAATCCCGATGCGTTTTGAAAAATATGTTTTGGTCTGTGATAGTTTATATTACAAACCAAGCGCTTTTTATGCCATGAATATTGGCCAGATAAGTACCGAGAAAAATTTCTTAAAGATCAAGAAATTCTCTTATTTACCAGAATTTAGCCGAAAAGATTTTGTAAAAAGATTAGATAAGGAAAAAGACATTTACACTATAAAATTAGATTCTGCTCACATTGAAAAAATGGATTGGGGATTTAAAAACGAAAAGTTTTTCTTTAAAGCAAGTTCACTAATTGCGAATCATGTTGATGCCAATATTTATCGCAATAAAATCCCGAAGGATGATTTGAGCAAAAAATATTTGTACAATCATTTATTACGAAAAATCAAGTTTCCGCTTCAAATTGATACCATACAAATTCTAAAATCGAAACTGGTTTATGAGGAAGAAATTGATTTCTCAAAAGGTCCCGGAATCTTGAATTTCGATCGCTTTAATATGCAGGTTACAAATTTAAAAAGCGGATTTGGTTATAAAAAAATGGCCGATGTAAAAATTAAAGTCAATTGTTTGTTTATGAAAAATTCTCCGCTGGATGTCAATTGGAGTTTTAATGTGCTGGATTTAAATGACAGTTTTCATATTCAGGGAACGATCGCTAATTTTAATGTCGTGGCGATGGAGCGATTTACAAAACCTTATATCAATACTACGTTTACAGGAAAATTTAATAAATACCATTTTAATTTTTATGGAAATGATGCTACTGCCAAAGGAAATGCAACCCTTGATTATGAAGGTTTAAAAGTTAAATTATTCAAAAAGAAAGATCGCGAAAAAGAAGCCAAACTTAAAACTGCTGTCGCTAATTTATTGCTAAAAAATGATTCGGACGATAAAACCAAAAAGGCAGATGTTGAACTTGACCGGATTCAGGAAAAGTCATTTTATAATTTTCTATGGCGAAGTATAGCCGAATCTTTAAAGAAGATTTTGATTTAAAACTTTTAGTACTACTTTTTAGCCACGAATTTCACGAATTAGCACGAATTACTTTTAAATCAGTGCGTTAAAATTAGTGCAAATTCGTGAAATTCTTGGCAACTTTTTTATCTACCTTATAACTTTAACCATTTTAAAACCTGACAATTATCAGTTTTTTTAAGGATAAATTTTCCAACATTTGCTTTTATTTTAATATAAAAACAAATGACAAAAAATCCCCTACACACTTTTCATATTCCGGTAATGGGACTTGCTTATACGATCGACAGTCCGATTCGAGTGGCACAATATGGTATTTCGTCTGTAGTTTCTATAGCCGATGATGAATTAATTGAAAAGATGCGTAATTTTTATAGCACTAAATTCAATTTCCCATACGAAGAAATTAGCCAGAAATTTCACGATTACAGAGCAGAAAGAATTACATCTTATCTTAATTTGGTAGATAAAATCGTAAAAGACAAATTCGAGAATTTTAAAAACGAATTGATAGAAAGCAAAACTGCGGTAGAAAATTACATCGCAATGTTACCTAACACTTCGGATATTAAAAAAGGTTTTCAAAATCTGCTTGACGACGGAATTTCTTTTAAAGAAAATATTCAAAATTATATCGAATCACATCTATCTCCCGGAGAAATTGATGTAAATATCATGACAAAGCTCGATAAAGATAATTTCGAAAAAAACGAACAGCTTCCTATTGAATTTAATGATGCTCACGCTGCTTTGAGAGGTTTTGCAAAAAGCAATTTAGAGTCTTCAGTGGTTCTTTCGGCCGGAATGAATCCAAGATTGTTTAGTTATTTTGAGAATTTTACAGATTTTTTTCCCAATTTAAATAATGAGCTTAAAAAGAGAATTATTCTAAAAGTAAGCGATTTTAGATCTGCGATGATTCAAGGTAATTTTTTAGCTAAAAAAGGACTTTGGGTTTCTGAGTACAGAATCGAATCCGGATTGAATTGCGGCGGACACGCTTTTGCCACAGATGGCCTTTTATTAGGACCAATATTAGAAGAATTCAAACAAAAAAAGGATCAGCTTGTTCAATCTGCACATGAGTTGATGACAAAAGTATTACAGCAAAAACAAATTTACGCACCAGAAAATCCTTTACCACTTAAAATTACGGTTCAGGGCGGCGTAGGAACTGCTGAAGAACATGAATTTTTATTAGAAAACTACAAAGTAGATTCTGTTGGATGGGGATCTCCGTTTTTATTAGTTCCTGAAGCTACTTCTGTAGATAAAGCAACCCGCGAATTATTAATAAACGCAAAAGAAAACGATTTGTATTTAAGTCATATTTCGCCTTTAGGAGTTCCTTTCAATACTGTAAGAGGAACTACAAATGAGATTTTAAAACAAAAACGAATCGACCAAAATAAAGCCGGAAGTTCTTGCCCAAAGAAATTCCTTGCTTTAAGTAAAGAATACGATCCACACGGAATTTGCACTGCTTCGAAAAAATTTCAGGATCATAAACTGGAAGAGTTAGAAAACCTCAAAAATACCATGTCATCTCAGGCTTTTGAAAAAGCAAAATTTGCCATTACTGAGAAATCTTGTTTATGTGTGGGTTTGGCAAATGCATCATATTTAGAGAATGACATTAAAATAAAAGGTCAGGCACAAGGAGTAGTAATCTGCCCAGGGCCCAATATGGCCTATTTTGACAAAGAAGTTTCTTTATCTGATATGGTGGGTCATATTTACGGAAACAAGTCGGTATTAACAACTAATGACCGTCCGAATTTATTTGTGAAAGAATTAAAAATGTATGTCGATTATTTTAGAAATGAAATCGAAAATATTTCGGGAGAAATCACGAATGCACAATTTAAAAAGTGGAATACTTTTAAAACAAATATTCTGGAAGGAATCGAATATTACAATACGTTACTTTCTCCTGCTTTATACTTCAAACAGGATTTAAATAAAATTAAAGAAGATTTCGATTTTTATAAATCTGAATTATCTAACATAAAAATACCAACTTTAGAATTAGCTTAAAACTCAAAAACCCCGATTTAAATTTAAATCGGGGTTTTTACTTTTATATAGAAATTGTTCTACTCTTTTTTCTTTTTGCTATCAATAACAGCACCAGTTCCGGTTCCTAAAGCAGCTCCGGCTAAACCACCAATGATGGCACCTTCACCTTTTTTCTTACTTACAATAGCACCTGTTGCAGCACCAACTCCAGCACCAATTACAGCACCTTTAGCAGTAGCACTCCATCCTTTCTTTTTGGTTGTTGTAGTTGTAGTTCCATTTGCTTGTTGATGTACTACTACAACTTTTTGAGATTCTACTTTTTGTTGTTCTACCTTTTGCTGCTCTTTAAGGGTTGCCATTTCTGTTTTCATCGAATCAATAACTCTTTGTTTATTAATTTCAACTTTCATTGAATCAATACTAGCCTGTTTGGCTTTACTGATATCTTCTTTTCCCTGATTCTGACACGAAACGATTGTTAAAGCGGCGAATAAAATATATAAGGCTTTCATAATTGTAGTTTTTAAATTATTACACTACAAATTAAAGAAAATTTGTTTTACTGAAGTTACATGATTCAGATTAATGATTATATAATTTCAAGATTGTGTTTAATATTAAACACGGATGAAACGATTGCTAAAGCAAAACGCGGATTTAAACGGATTTTTTTTATTGAATGAAAGGTTTGTTTAAGCAGATTTTCAAAGATTTACGCAGATTATTTTTTTAAGTTACTAACTAAAAATAATCACGCAATCCCGATAGTTATCGGGCGCCAAGTCGCACAGTTTTTCTCATTTTATGTCATTTCGACGAAGGAGAAATCTTCGCGAGAAGCTCGACAAAGATTTGATTCTCGTTGCAGAGTTACTTGCGAAGATTTCTCCTTCGTCGAAATGACAAACAGTACGATAAGCACTATTTTTATTAAAAACTTTGCGCCTTGGCTCCCGATAACTATCGGGATTGCGAGATTATAAACTTTTTCCTAAAATTCCTTTTTTCAGGATTTGTCCAAAGTCATACATATCTTCATAAGAGCAATACAAAGGAACTGGCGCCAGACGAATTACATTAGGTTCACGCCAATCTGTAATGACACCGTTTTTCATTAAATAATCGAATAAACTTCTTCCTTCTCCGTGTAAAAAAACAGACAATTGCGATGCTCTTTCTTCAGGGTTCGAAGGCGTGATGATTTCGAAATTTCCTTTTACTTCTTTATCAATTTCATGCAAAATAAATTCTAAGTAAGAAGTGATGTGATCTCTCTTTTTAATCAAAGCATCCATTCCAACCTCAGCAAACATTTCTACAGAGGCTAAATATGGCGCTAAAGAAAGTACCGGTAAATTACTAATTTGCCATCCATCAGCTCCGTGAACAGGATCAAAAGTTGGTTCCATCTTAAAACGGCGTTCTTTATTATGTCCCCACCAACCTGCGAAACGAGGTAAATCCGGGTTATTGTGATGTTTTTCGTGTACGAAACAACCAGATGCATTTCCTGGTCCTGAGTTCATGTATTTATAACTGCACCAGGCAGCAAAATCTACGTTCCAGTCATGAAGGTCTAGTTTGATGTTTCCTGCAGCGTGTGCCAAATCCCAACCTACTTTTGCTCCGGCTTTTTGTCCTGCTTCTGTAATGGTTTTAATATCGAAAACTTGTCCCGTATAATAATTTACTCCGCCAATTAAAACCAACGCCAGTTCATTACCTACTTCTTCAATTTTAGCCAGAACATCTTCCAGACGAATATTATGTTCGCCTTCACGACGTTTTATTTCTACGATAGCATCTTCTGTTTTATATCCATGAAAATGTACCTGACTCTGAAACATATATTGATCTGATGGAAATGCTTTTTCTTCGCAGATAATTTTATAGCGTTTGCCTTTTGGCTGATAAAACGAAACCATCAGTAAATGAAGATTCACCGTTAGCGTATTCATTACCGTAACTTCTGAAGGCAGGGCTCCAACAATTTTACTTAACGGTTCTGCAAATCTTTCCTGATAATCCCACCAAGGTTTATCGGCATAAAAATGACCTTCTACGGCAAGATCTGCCCAGTCGTTCATAACTTCATCGATATATGCTTTGGTGCGTTTAGGCTGTAAACCCAGGGAATTTCCGGTAAAATAAATTACTCTTTTGTCATTTACCTTAGGAAAAATAAATTGATCCTGATATTGATTTAATGTGTCTTGCGAATCAAGCTCTCGTGCGAATTCGCGTGTATTTTGAAAAGTCATTGTGTTTTTGTTTTGTCTGCTAAAATAACAAATTTTGTTTGTTTTGTTTCATGTTTTAAGTTTTGCGTTGATATGCTTTGAAGATTTAACCGAAAAGTTCGCAAGGATTTTCATCTAGGTTAACGTTTATAAACGCTAAGCTCGCAAAGCTTTGCGTGCTTTTGCATTTGGCAAACAGAAACTGCGTAAAAAATATTTGCGAACTTTGCGTTTAAATTTCGCAAATAATGACAAACTTGAAACCTGAAACTTGAAACCATTTTAAATAAAAAAACCCATCATCACTGACAGGTTTTATATTTTATCTGAATATCTAATTAGATAATCAACATCGCATCTCCGTAAGAATAGAATTTGTATTCTTCTTTGATTGCTTCATCGTATGCACGTTTCATTAAATCATGTCCACAGAAAGCAGAAATCATCATTAATAATGTTGATTTTGGTGTGTGGAAGTTTGTAATCATACAGGTTGCAATACTAAAATCGTGAGGAGGAAAAATAAATTTATTTGTCCATCCTTCGTAAGGATTTAAAGTATTTTGTGATGAAACTGAACTTTCGATAGCACGCATTGAAGTTGTTCCTACAGCACAAATACGTTTTTTCTTCGCTTTTGCCTCGTTTACAATATCACAAGCTTCTTGTTTGATAATCAATTCTTCAGAATCCATTTTGTGTTTAGACAAATCTTCTACCTCAACCGGGTTAAAAGTTCCTAAACCAACGTGAAGTGTAACTTCAGCAAAATTGATTCCTTTGATTTCTAATTTTTTCAAAAGATGTTTCGAGAAGTGTAAACCTGCAGTTGGTGCAGCTACAGCTCCTTCTTCTTTTGCATAAATAGTTTGGTATCTTTCAGCATCTTCAGCTGTTACTTCTCTACTAATGTATTTAGGGATTGGAGTTTCTCCAAGTTCTGTCAATTTGTTTCTGAATTCTTCGTAAGAACCGTCATATAAAAAACGTAAAGTTCTACCACGAGAAGTTGTATTGTCGATTACCTCAGCAACTAACGAATCGTCATCACCAAAATAAAGTTTGTTACCAATACGGATTTTACGAGCCGGATCAACCAAAACGTCCCAAAGACGTTGCTCTGAATTTAATTCTCTTAATAAGAAAACTTCAATTCTTGCTCCTGTTTTTTCTTTGTTTCCATACAAACGTGCAGGGAAAACTTTTGTATTGTTAAGAATCAAAACGTCTCCATCATCAAAATAATTGATAACATCTTTAAACATTTTGTGCTCTATAGTTTGTTTTTGACGATCGATTACCATTAAACGAGATTCGTCTCTGTTTTCTGCCGGGAATTCTGCTAAAAGTTCTTTCGGTAAATTAAATTGAAAATGTGATAATTTCATTTGAGAAAGTTATGAGTTATAGATTTTCGATCAGGATTATTTGAAGACCTGATTTTTAATCGTGTGCAAATATACGATTGTGAGATAGGCGTTGTCAAGTGTTTTGATGTTTATTTTCAAAAGTCGTTGATTTACTGATGCTTTGACTTTATAAAAAAACGCTTTTTTAACCATATAAGTGATATAAGTTCATTGAATTTAGATACTGAAAAAAAATGTTAGTGTTTTTATTTTGGCTAAAGCCAAAAATCTAAACCTAAAAAACCTCTAGTTAAAACTAGAGGCTATCTATTTTTCCGCCACGAATTCACGAATTATTAAATTGAAATTCGTGAATTCGTGGCGAATAATTTTTTTACAATTCTGAGATTTGAAAATTTAATGTTTTTAAGTCATTCCAAAAATCAGGATATGATTTAGAAACTACTTCAGCATCTTCTATAATAATAGGTACTTTTAAAGCCAAAGGTGCAAATGCCATTGCCATACGGTGATCGTTATATGTTCCAATTTTCACATTGTGGTTGATATTTTCCGAAGCTGTTAAAGTCAAACTGTCATTGGTAACAGAAATATCAGCTCCTAATTTTGTAAGTTCAATTCTAAGCGCTTCTAATCTGTCAGTTTCTTTAATTTTTAAAGTATGAAGACCTGTCAAATGACAACCGATTCCCAAACCTAAACAAGTCACCACAATGGTTTGTGCAATATCCGGTGTATTGTTTAATTCGAAATTTACAGTTTCATATTTAAAATTCTCTTGTTTTACCAAGGTCATTTTGTTGTTTTGAAACGTAGTTTTCACTCCTAATTTCTCATAAAGTGAAACCAATTCAGAATCTCCTTGTAAACTATTTTCTTTATAACTGCTCAATGTGATTGAAGCAGTATCAGCCAAAGCTACTAAACTAAAAAAGTAAGATGCGGAACTCCAATCTGATTCTACAACCATTTCTTTTGAAGCCACTTCAGCTTTTGGGTAAACTTTGATTATGTTTCCTTCAAAACTAGTCTGAATATCTAAATCGTTAAGCAAAGCCAAAGTCATTTTGATATAAGGAATTGAGGTAATTTCTCCTTCTAAAGTTAATTCTAAACCATTTTCTAATTTTGAAGCTACAAGTAAAAGTGCCGAAATATACTGGCTGCTAACATTTGCTGCCAAAGTAACTTTTGATGCCGTAACTTTTTTTCCTTTTATTCTAATTGGCGGATAACCTTCTTCTTTTTCATAAGAAATCTCCACTCCCAATTGTCCCAAAGCTTCTACTAAAATTTTAATCGGACGTTCCTGCATTCTGCTCGAACCTGTCATAACCACTTCGCGACCTTCGTTTACAGCAAAATAAGCGGTTAAAAAACGCATTGCAGTTCCCGCATGGTGAATGTCTACAATTTCTTCGTTGCCTATTAATGCCTTTTGCATTACCTCGCTATCATCAGAGTTTGATGTGTTAGCCAATGTAACATTTGGAAACAATGCTTTTAACAGCAATAAACGATTCGTCTCGCTTTTTGATCCTGTTACTGCAATTTGTCCTTGTAAATTATGTTGAGTAGTTTGAAGTAATAAATTCATTTTTTTAATTGTAAGTTGTAAATTATGAATTATGAATGGTTAGAAACATAATTCAGTCCCGCAATTTACCACTCCCCACTCATAATTCAAAATTCAAAACTCATAATTCAAAGCTTATGAGTGATATTTCACAATTATTTTAATTTATCGTTGTTTTTATGACGGTCTTTATCACGAACTGATTTTAAGTCCATTTTTTTATCAAAAGCGGCTTGTAAATCTATTCCGGTTTGGTTGGCAAGACATAAAACCACAAAAACAACATCGGCCAATTCTTCGCCTAAATCTTTGTTTTTATCACTTTCTTTCTCAGATTGTTCTCCGTATCTGCGCGCAATGATTCGGGCAACTTCCCCAACTTCTTCGGTAAGTTGCGCCATATTGGTAAGCTCATTAAAATAGCGAACACCGTGTTCTTTTATCCAGGTATCGACATCAAGTTGTGCATTTTTCAAATCCATAGTTATATTTTTTTAAGAACAATTTTTTCATTTTGACTGGCAATCATCTTCTGGAAAAGATCTTTTAATCCATTATACTGATCTGCTGCAAAAATACTATTGTTAATTTCTTTTGAACTAATTATTCGAATTTTGTTTCCTTCGCCTGATGTATTTAACATATAAACAATCTCTTTATTTTCTGACGCAATCTTAATAGGATTTGGCAAGGATTCTATTTCATATCCTTCAGGAATTTCAATATTTAAATTGAATTTTTCCTGAGTTGGGTAACCAAAATAAACTGGCATTTGCCTAATTTCCTGAGTAAACGGATTTTTAGATCTGGTAAAAAACAACAACGGATTAACAAACATTTTACCTCCAATAATTTCTACCCTATTGTCTGCATTTAAAGAAAATGTTTCAAGAACAGGTTCCTGAATATTTGTTTTCTTATTATCGATGGTGTAATTTGAAATTTTCGAATCTCCAAATTGTTCTTCTAATTTTTCAAGATAATTTTCCTGATTCTTATTGGCATTTTCAACTCTGAAAAGATAAGCATCATAATCGGTTCTTTGAATTCTGATCTTACCTTCTATTTTTCCAAGATTATCTATTTTGACCATCAAACTTGAATATTCTTTTGACATTGTGCTGGGCACTAAATCAATTTCCTGTGAAGTTCCATCATCTTTTATTAATCTTCCTTTCCAATTCAAAACATTTAAAGGCAAAATTCCGGGATATGTAAATTTATGTGTTGCGTCCAGTAAAATTTGTTTGTCTTCAATTTGAGCAGCAGCTACGACATAATTAAAACCCGTTCTTGTGGGATAAACCGGAATTCCATTTTGTATCGTACTTACCAACACCGGGTTCGCTTCTATTCCCGCCAACTTCAACATACTGATTAATATAAAATTAATTTCTGCCACATTACCGGTTTGATCTGCATAAGCTTTTTTTACCCCTTTCTGAGTATAATAATCATTCTCTTCATTCCAGTTCATTTTGTTTTGAACGAATTTAAAAATGATGTTCAATCTTTCTTTTTGTGATTCAACATTGGTCAATAATTTTTTAACATCTTCCAGTAAAAAATCCCTCTCATTAAGTTCTTTTCCAAAACTTTTATCTTTAAAAATAGTATTCGCCACGCCTTCCCAAGTTATCGTATAGTCTTTTACAGGCTGATCCGGATAACGTACCCTTTCTAACTCATGCTGAATGGATCCTTTATAATTATCAATATTATCTATATAAAGTTCCTGCAATAATGCCGGAATATCATTTCCTTTATAAAAAGCGCTTATTTGTTTATAGGATATGCTTTTTGTCTTGTTATAATCATCTTCAAAACTTTGACTGCCGCTGGTCAATTTTGAATCTGTTTCGACTTTATGGCCTCCTACCAAAATAGGTTTATAAATGTAATACTCCGGAATATCTGTTTTATACTCAAAGTAATTTACCGGAATGTCATATTGAAAATCAAAATCGGGTAGTTTTACAATGTTATCCGATTTTAAAATGTACTTATATTCTATAATCGATCCTACTTTTACATTAGGAAGCGTTATTATTTTTTCGTCCCAAAATTTATTTACTTTTTTCGTAAAAGCGCCCTGATTGCCCAGTTTTGTCTTAACAATTGATTCGTTTTCTAAATTATAAGTTACTGCATTTGAAAACTCTAATCGGTCTTCGCTCAAATTTTCATAACCTATATAAAAACGCACCTTTTGATCTGCCCATTTTAGTCCTTCTTTTTTATAAATTTTAATTTTAAATTCATAAACATGATTGGCCGAAAACCCTTTGTCTTTAGTAAACGTAAAAAATGTTTTTCCTTTTTTAAACAAAATTGCAGCAGGTGCAGCTGTATCTTTTGGGTTTGCTTTCTCTTTTAATTCAGCAACAGTTACTTTTCCCAAATCATAAGTTTGAGCACTGCTTTTTGAAATTCCCAGAAGTAAAAAAACAACTAATACTAAGCTTTGAAACTTCATCTTAAATTCTTTTTAAAACAATTTTCTCTGTTTCTTTTGCAATCATTCCTTTATAATATTCTTTTAGCATTTCATACTTTTCAGTAGATACAATTGCCTCATTAATTTGATGTTGGATATTTATTTGTAAAGCGTTACCTGCGGGAGCAATATTAAATTTAAAACTTCCTAAATTATCCTCCATATTCATAACCACCGGAGCAGGCAATACCTCGGCTGTAAAACCTTCGGGGATTTGAAGCGTTATGTTATATTTATCTGTAAAAGGGAATCCAAAATCAACCGGATATTCTCTGAGATCCTGTTTGAAAGGATTTTTTTCATTTGTTAAAAACAGCATTGGACTAATATATATTTTCCCGCCTATCACTTCGCATAAGTTATTACCGGTAAATGAATAACTTTCTATAATAGGCAGTAACAAATCTTTTTCGTTTGTTCTTGAATAATCACTTATTTCGATTTTGTTATTTCTATTCTCCAGTTTTTCTAAATATTCATCTTCTTTAACCCCGTTAATATTATCTCTTGTAATCATGGCATTATAATCTGTACATTGTCTTCTTGTTTTACCTGTTATTTTACCTTCGGCATCAATACTATAATTCATGTAAACAACATCATTTGATGATTTTTTAGGCATTAAATCTACTTCTTCAGATGTTCCGTCTTTTCTAATCAATCGGCCAGACCAGTTTAAGGCTCTAAAAGGCAAAACGTTAGGAGTTGAAAATTTATCAGAAGCATCTAACAAAACATTTCCGTTTGGAGTTTCAACTGCAGCAATAACATAATTAAAAGCGGTTCTATTAGGGAAAATAGAAATTCCATTAGCGCGTGTACTCACCAAAACCGGATTTGCTGTTAAACCTGCATAACGCAACATCGCGGTTAGCATTAAATTAATATCCGCAATATTTCCTGTTTTTTCTTTATACGCTTTTTTAACGCCATTATCACAGCTGTATCCGTTGTAATCATTCCATTTTACGTTCGATTTTACATGATTTAAAATAACCAATATCTTTTCATCTGCTGTATTTTTTCCTTCTAATATTTTTTTCAAATCGTCTTCGAAATAGCCTGTTTTATTTAATTCAGGACCAAAATCATCATATTCGTAAATTGTTTTCACAACTGAATTCCAATCTGTCGAATACATTTTTATTTGTGAATTAGGATATTTTGTCATCGATAATTCATGCTGAATACTTGAAGTATAGTTATCAATATTATTGACATAAGCCTCATCTTTCATTGCAGGAAAATTTACTGCCACATAAGTCGTTTGCGTTTCAGAGTAATCTAATTTATCCGTAGAAAATGTTGTTTGAGTAGTTCCCCATCCGCCTCCGGATCTTTCTTTATTCGTAAAAACTATTGACTTTGGATTTTTTACCGTAGTAATCTTAGGAAAAACATATCCTTTTTGTCTTGAATTAAAGACATAATATTCCGGAACGAAAGTTGAAAACTCAGAATAATTTACCGGAATACTCGTCTGAAAATCCCAATCTCTAATTATTCTATCGCTAGGACTTCTCACGATGTAACTAAACTCAATAACAGAACCTTCTTTTACATTAGGCATTGTGATCTTTTTTTGTCCTCTAAATTTATTTACGACTTCATCAAAGGCTCCATCGCTTTTTAGCTTCGTTTTTTCAATTTTACCATTTACCAAATTATAAGTAACGGCATCAGAAAAACTTACTTTTTCTTTAAACCCGGCCTGATTATAATACCAAACATTTTGATTGGCCCAATCGTATCCTTCTTTTTTATAAATCTTAATTCTGGTTTCTACTTCTGTTATGGTAATAAACCCCTCATTCTGATCATATTCTATTCTCGTTTTTCCTTTTTTATACAAAATTGCAGCTGCTGCCGATGAATCTTTAGGATGTACTTTTTGCTCTAATTCAGCAATAGATACTTTTCCTAATTTAAATTCCTGCGCTGTTACATTCGTAATAAGCAACAATAGAATTGACAGACTAAAAAGTTTGGTAATTTTCATTTTTGGTTAGTTCTTGGTTAATATAATTTTGGCATTATCGTTTCTTGCAACTTGCTCCATAAAAAGACGGTACTCGTCATATTCTTTACTTGAATATTGCCCTTTATTTATGAATATAGAGCGTTTGTAAGTCAGTTTATTATTTTCTTTTTTGATGATTTCGGTTTTGTATTCTCCAAATTTTCCTTTTAATTCAAAGTTTTGAGGCAAAAATTCTATTGTATAACCTGTTGGTAAATTAATTTCGATTTCATCTGAATCTAAATAACCACGCTGAATCTGAAGCGGGGTTTTTCTATTACGGATTCTCTTAACATTAGCAGAAGTTTGATTGAATGCATTTACGGTAAAAATCATTTTGTTCGCAGAAATTGCGGCATAGTTTAAAGCACTTGTTTGCACATCCTCAGTAAATTGAATATTTTCCTTATTATTAGTAAAAGAAATTTTACCCAATTTTAAATTATTGATATTGCTCCAATAATCTTTATAATGAGCTTCTTTTTCTGTTGGCTGTAAAGTTTCTAATCTAGCCTTTGTGTTGTATTGAGAACCTTCTGAAACAATTGATAATGAACCCGAAAAATTACCATTTTCGTCTATGCTATATAGTCCTTTATCTTTTTGAGTATTTCCTAAATCCTCATACACTTTTGTTCTCACAATTTCTCCCCCTTCCGGCTTAATAATCAAGACATCCCGATCATCAGTAAAAGTTCCCTGATATCCAAAAGGAGCATCCTGGCTTGTACATTCTAACCAAGTGTAATGATTACCATTAGGGATAGCTAGAATAATATGGTTACCCTGCTGGGATACAAAATCAGATCTAATATCCATTTTATAATTATTACCATATAATTTCGTATAATAAGACTCCACTCCTACGGATTTTAATAATGCTTTAGTATAATTCGTTAAAGCTTTACAATCTCCATAGCCTAAACGATCGACATCACTAGCCAACATGGGTTTCCAGCCCCCTATCCCTTCACTAATAGCGACATATCTAACTTTTTTCTGAAGATAATTATATATTATTTTTGCAATTTTAATAGGATCTTTTTCATCTCCCACTAAAGCTTTCATTTTTACTTTGGTTACTTCAGGAATATCTTCAGTTCCAAATAGAATTTTATCATTCCACCATTTACCAAATTCCTTCCAAGTCTTTGCATTTCCGTCGACTCCTTCAAGATTAAAATACTCAAGTCCCATTATAAGTTTTGGATATATTTCATCAAAACTAGGGCTGTAATCTTCGTTTTTTTGCGCTAAAATACCTGTTGCCACATACGAAGTCTTTGTATCACTGTCTGCTTCTTTTTTAATATTAAAAACTGAAAATTGACATTCTTTTTTTCTAAAACCTAAATTAGCAGGATATCTAACGTTTAAAATACTTTTTTCAACACTAATATAATAACTATCTAAAGGCATCCAACTTGGAATAAAAGCAGTTGTAGAAGTTTCTTTCTCACTATTATAAACTATTGTATACGGATATGATATTGGAGTGTATTCTAAATAAAGATATCGATTGTCTGAAATCAATATACCTGCATCAACTGCGCTCTGATCTTTAAAATCTTTTCGTTTAATTTTTTTTATCTCATTCCCTGCAGCATCGTAAACAGTTGCCTCTATACTTTTAATTGATGAGTTTTTACCATAATCTTCATAAGCATTTATTGCTTTAGAGCCTTTTTCATTTAAAACTGTTATAATTCGCTGCGTTTTAATATTCATGCTTCTTTGGGAAACAATATTAATATCCATTTGATCTAATCGGACAACAGCGTTGGAATTTTCTTTAAGACTATCAGAAATCGCTGTTACAGCATATTCGGTTTTTTGAGCCGAAAGAATAAGGGTAAATAAGAAAAAAAATAATCCCGAAAAAGTAAATTTCATTAGTAAGTAATTTCGCCAAATATATATTATTTTTAGAAATTCTTAACATATGTTTAATAAAATTTTACTCTCGATTTTTGCTGTCAATTAAAATCGTTACAGGGCCGTCATTTAAGAGACTAACCTTCATATCTGCACCAAAAATTCCGGTTTGTACTTTTTTATTAAATTCTTTTTCTAAAGATTTCACAAAATTCTCATACATCGGAATCGCGAATTCGGGTTTTGATGCTTTTATATAAGATGGACGATTACCTTTTTTTGTCGAAGCATGAAGTGTAAACTGACTTACTACTATAATATCTCCATCGATATCCTGAACTGAGCAGTTCATTACATCATTCTCGTCGCCAAAAATTCTCATCTTGATGATTTTACCAACCAGCCAATCGATATCTTCCTGCGTGTCCAGATCTTCAATTCCTACTAAAACCAATAATCCTCTTTGAATATCAGCTACTTTTTGATGATCTACAGTTACTGATGCTTCTGAAACTCTTTGAAGAACAATTCTCATATTTTATCTAATAATGTGTTTTTTTGCCACAGATTACACGGATTAAAAAGATCAAATCTAACGTTAGATGCACTGCTGTGCATCTCTACATTCAAAATTTGTCGATAATTTTTTTATTGGAATTTGGAATTTTCGTTTTGGAATTTAAAAAGTTTACTTCCTTAACTCATCACTCGCTTTTCGATCTTCATCATACGAATCTGTACGATAATTTTCGTCATCGCCTTCCAGTATTTTCAAGTAACTATTGTAACGTGACCAGGCGATCTCGTCTCTTTCTAAAGCTGCTTTTATTGCGCAATGAGGTTCTTCTTTATGTAGACAATTGTTAAACTTGCATTGATCTTTTAATTTAAAGAATTCCGGAAAATAACCGCTGATTTCTTCTTTTTCCATATCAACGATTCCGAAACCTTTGATTCCCGGCGTATCGATAATTTTTGCATTAAAAGACAAATCATACATTTCGGCAAAAGTTGTTGTATGTTGACCTTGTTTACTTGCTTCAGAAATGGTTTTGGTTTTAAGATGTAACGAAGGTTCCATGGCATTGACTAAAGTCGATTTCCCAACACCTGAATGCCCTGAAAACATGCTTACTTTACCAATCATCATTTCTTTTAATTCGTCAATACCTTTCATTTCTGTTGAAGAAACACGAAGGCATTTGTAACCAATTTGCTGATATACGTATTGCATATACAATTGATCTTCGAGAGTTGGCTCATCAAAAGTATCTATTTTATTAAAAACAAGAATCGTTTCGATATTATAAGCTTCCGCAGTAACCAGAAAACGATCGATAAAGTTGAAGGTTGTTGGTGGATTATTAATAGTGATCAATAAAAACACACGATCAATATTCGATGCGATAATATGCATTTGATGCGAAAGGTTAACCGATTTACGAACGATGTAATTTTTTCTTTCGTGAATATTAAAAATCGTTCCGGTTAAGGCATCTGAAGTTTCTTCCAATTCATAATCGACAATATCGCCCACAGCAATAGGATTAGTGCTTTTTATACCTTTCATCCTAAACTTCCCTTTCATACGGCATTCTATAAAATCGCCTTGTTCAGATTTTACAGTGTACCAACTTCCTGTAGATTTATATACGAGTCCTGTCATTCTTTAATTTTAGATTATTGATTTTAGATTTTAGATTACTCTTAGAACTAAAAAATAAAAGGCAAAATTACGTTTTTAGAATTGAACAACGCAATTTCACCTTTTAAAATTAAAGACTTACTCAGAATTTGATACGTTTACCAAACAATTTCGGCTAAAATTTCATTCTCTTTGATTTTTCCTAACTGAATTGTTTTTAACGTTTTTGTCGTTTTTCCTGCTCTTGTGGTATAAATTTCTACCATAACGGTTGCGGGGCCACTTTCGGTTAATTCTCTTTCACCAAAATAATTGGTTTTTATTTGATATTTTCCTTTTATCGCATTTCTAATTAAATATTGTTCCGGGCCATAACCTTGGGTAAAATCTTTAGAAAATCGCGCGCCGGCTTGTGTACCTTTATGTGCGTAATAACATTCTTCTCCGTTTGGTTCAATAATATGAAGATCTAAATCGACATCCATCAGGTTCCAGTTCATAATTATTCTGATATCAACCGGCATTTTCTCTAAATATTTTTTATCAAGTTTACCTGTTTTCAAACCTTTGTGTTCCATCGTCAAACGGTTAACATCCATTAAAATAATATCTTCCACACCTTGGTATTGTCCGCTCATTTCTCCGTAATAATTTACTTCTAATGCCTTAATCAATTGATCAAAAGCTTCCTGATATTTTCCTGCATCTTCAAGAGCCAACGCATAATCTCTTAAACTTTGTGGTTCATGCGCTCTCCATTTTGCAATTTGTCTTGCAGTAAATAAGGCATCATCAAAATCTTTCCACTGACGTAATGTATACGTAAGGGTTTTATAAAGCTGATGATTTTCTAAACCTAAATCGGCAATATTGCTGATTACCTGCAAAGCTTTTTTGATATCGCCCTGATTGTAGAAAAAATGCGCCACATCAAAATAAAAACTTGGATTTCTCTCTTGTCCGTTCCTTAATTCAAAATATAAATCATATTGTTTTTCTTTTGGTACAGCCGTTAAAGCTTTTAGATACAAACGATCGGGATTCCAGGTTTTAGGTTCATTATTAATCATATTAGATTCTCCCTTTTTCGTAACAACATTTACGACTCCGTTTGATGCCCTACTTCCATAAAGTGCAGTTACCATAGTATTTTTAAGAACATCTACAGAAGCGATATCATCCTGATCCAAATCTGACAATTCACCTTCAAAAGGTTTTCCATCCACAATTATCAAAGGTTTTTTTGAGATCGGCATTGAAACCTTCTCATCAAATACAACTTTATCAATACTCCCAGAAGATGAAGCAGCAATTCCGGAAACTTTCTCCTCTAGTCTTTGTGCTATATCGGCATTTTGAGAAATAGTTTCAGATGTAATAGATTGTACTGAAGATGTCATATCCCTTTTTCTAACAGGAGCGGCGTAACTCGTTACAACAACTTCTTGTAATGATTGCGTATTTTCTCTTAATTGAACCCTAATTTGGTTATTTGTTCCAACATTTAATTGATAAGAATCAAAACCAATATAACTAAAATTAAGAGTACTATTTTCGGCTGCTCTAATTACAAATTTCCCATCAAAATCAGTGTAAACGCCTTCTCTTTCTCCTCTTATTGTTACGGTCACTCCAGGCAGGGCTAATCCCTGCTGATCTAAAACAGTCCCCTCAATTCTACCTGCTGCAACATTTGTGCTTCTGGTAGATACTGCACTTGCACTTCTGCCTGAACTCCTGTTTTCTTCATTGTCTGATCTTCGGTTTTTTTGAACTTTTGGTTTTGGTAAAGGTTTTGGTGCAGTATATTTCACGTCTTTTTTCCACCAGTCATTTAAACCTTGAAAATAACTTTCGATACTTTCCCAATTATTTTTTTGCTGCGCCAGACTTCTATCGTTTTCCTGTTTTTTTATTCTGTCAAATTCAGCACGTAACTCAGCTGGTGGAATAATATCATACGAAATATAATCACGAATATCTTCGAGAACAATCAACGAGGTATTTTTGGTTATGATGCCATATTTCTTTCCTAAAAGTTCAATTTCATCAGCATTTTTATCATATTGAAAATCAAGATTGGCTATTTTTTTCTGTGCCCAAAGTTTTTCAACATTTACATCATTTGTGTTCTGAAGAACCGCGTCTAAAGTAATTTTTCGTTCTAAAACTGCTTCGTTATTATAACCAAATAATAAGGTAATTTGATTTTTTTGATTCAGAGAAATTCCTGAAAAACTAAAGCTTCCTGAAACCGAAGTTCCTTCCACCGGAAATAAATCTGTTACCGTGTAGTTCTCTTTTATACCTAAAAACTTCAAATTACTATTCGTCAGTTTATCCAATGCATTGTCCTGATTCACCTGATTTAAATTGATAAAATTACCGCCCGTTTGCATCGCCCAATAATTCAGAAAAGAAAAATCTGCTGAAACCGATGATGTTATCGTGTAAATTGGCTTTTTAGTCTTTGGTAAAACATTCTCGCTCAAAGATGAAAGTCCGTCAGAGAAAAACAAATATTCGTCGTTATTCACGAAATTAAGTTGCGAAAAACGAGTTCCTCCATCATAATTTGTATGCTCTAAAACTGCTTTTAATTCAGACCAGTTTCCGTTTGTAATGGTGTATTCTTTTTGTTTTTCGAAAGTATAATTCAAAAAGTATAAAGTGACTTTTGTGTTTTTTATTTTTTGAAAATAAGCATTCAACAAACTCAGTTCTTTTTTTACATCTCTTATTTTACAACTCAGTGAATTATCCCAAATTAAACCAATTGAAACCGGAGTTTTTTTAGCTATTTTATTTCCTTCGATAAAAGTATTTCCGTAAAAATAATGTTGTCCGCCCACATTTTGCATGATTACACTCGGAGCATTTTCCTGAATCGGAATCTTAAAAAGTAGTTTTTCAGATGGCTGATAATTTTCTTTTTTGATCGAAGTTTGAAAAGATTGATTCCATTTCGAAAAAACAATTGCATCTCCCGAATTCTCCGAAACAGTTGGCGAAGCCGAAGTTCCTAAAACTGAAACATTCAATTCAAAATTATCCAGTTTTTTAGGATAACGACTTACCAATTGATACGCCAGATTGTCTTTATCAAATGCCGAAAGTTCTTCTTCGTAACCTATGATTACAGTTCGTTCTCCGTTTGGCATCAACGGATAAATTCTCGTTCTAAAATTATTTCCGTCTACTTTCTCTAATAATCCCGGGTCAACGCGACGATGTTCTATGGCTTCAAAAACCTGTTTTCCCTTGTTTTTATTTACAGGAACCGCTTCACGCATTTTACCATTGATGTCAATAGCATATCTCGAAACCGAAACATTTTCGGGTAACGGAAAAATAAGTTCCGCTTCCATCTGGCGCGTTCCTGAGTTAAAGAAATGCATTTCGGCAGTGGTGTAAGCGATATTCCCCACCACTTTTACATTCACAATTAGTTTATTCATTCTAACCTTTTCTGCTTCTTCACCTTTTACTGTTAATTCGGGGCTTTGTGCGAAAGATTTTGTTCCTAAAAACAATATCAAATAAAATAACATTTTCAAATTAACTTGAAAAATTCCTGGCTGAGACAAACATAATTTTGATTTCATAACGTGAGAGTTAAGGTTCTATAATGATATAGAGAACATAAAATCTAAAAAGGTTGGAATGGGTTATAAAAAAAATTTAAACCATATAAGTCATATAAGAAAACATTAGTCCAAGATCGAAATTAAAAGCTGTAAAAAATATAGCGCACGTTTTCAACCGTGGGGACAAAGATTATTGATATACATTGTGTTGTGATCTCAAAAGATTGCGAACATTGGTTAAGTCCTCACGGCTGAAACCGTGCGCTTGTTTATATATACAACCAAAAAAAATCTCCAACACTTCTTTTACAAAGTGCCGGAGATCTAAAAAAACAATCTATTTTTAAATAATGCTATAAGAAAAGTTTAAAATAATTTCACAAAAACTTAAATTCCCTTATATCACTTATTTGATTTTGAAAAAATTTATGCGTTGAAAATTTTCTCCTGGTGACCAATACTTTCCTGGTGGATAGCTTTGAACATTCTCAAAACGAATTCTTCTGTAAGACCTTTTTTCTCACCTTCTAAAATCATTTTTCCTAAGATTTCATTCCAACGGTTGTTTTGAAGAATCGCTACGTTTGCATCTTTTTTCACCTGACCAATTTCGTCAGCTACTTTCATACGTTTTCCTAACAACTCTAATAAGTTAGCATCTAAAACGTCGATGTTAGCTCTTAATTTTGTCATTTTATTGCTGTACTCGTCTGTAGTATCATCTGTTTTTCTGATAGTCAAATCTTTAATGATTTGTTTCAAAGCATCAGGAGTAACTTGTTGAGCAGCATCAGACCAAGCGTTGTCCGGATCGTAGTGCGTTTCGATAATCATACCATCGTAATTCAAATCTAAAGCCTCTTGCGTTACTTCAAAAATCATTTTACGATCTCCGGTAATGTGAGATGGATCGATGATTAAAGGTAAATCAGGGAATTTATTTTGCAATTCGATAGCAATTTGCCATTCCGGAATGTTTCTATATTTTGTTTTTTCGTAAGTAGAGAAACCTCTGTGGATAACTCCTAATTTCTCAATTCCAGCCATATGTAAACGCTCAACACCACCTAGCCATAAAGCTAAATCAGGGTTTACAGGGTTTTTAACCAAAACGATTTTATCCGTTCCTTTCAATGTATCAGCAATTTCCTGAACTGCGAAAGGGTTTGCAGTTGTACGAGCACCAACCCATAAAACGTCGATATCATGTTCTAAAGCCAATTTACAGTGAGCTGCAGTCGCAACTTCAGTTCCCATCAATAAACCAGTTTCAGCTTTTGCTTTTTGTAACCATTTTAAACCAATTTCTCCAACACCTTCAAATCCTCCCGGACGCGTTCTTGGTTTCCAGATTCCAGCTCTGAATACACTAACTTTTGAATCTTTCAATTCATGAGCAATCTTTAATACTTGATCTTCCGTTTCTGCACTACAAGGTCCAGCTATCACAAGTGGGTGATTTAAATTGAAATCTTCTAACCACTTTCTCATTTCTTTCTTATTTTCCATCTTAATTTTAATTTATTTCTTAGTTGTTGTTAATCCGTTTAGTATTTCTTTTATTTTATTTGTGCTTTCCATTTCTTCAAAAATGGCATTGTAATCTTCTTCTTTTAGCAAATCTCTAAACCGACTGAGATTTGAAATGTAAGCTTCTAAAGTTTCTAAAACATGTTCTTTGTTTTGCTTAAAAATTGGCGTCCACATTGCGGGTGAACTTTTTGCGAGACGAACTGTACTTTCAAATCCACTTCCCGCCATATCAAAAATATCCTGTTCGTCTTTTTCTTTGTTCATTACCGTTTTCCCGAGCATAAACGAACTAATGTGCGACAAATGCGAAACGTAAGCAATATGTTTGTCGTGTGAAGTTGGATCCATATATCGAATCCTCATTCCTATTTCGCTAAAAAGCTTTAATGCTTTTTCCTGCAATTTAAAAGTGGTTTTTTCCACCTCACAAATAATATTTGTTTTCCCTTTAAACAAACCTCGTATCGCCGCCGATGGCCCGGAAAACTCCGTTCCGGCAATTGGATGTGTTGCTATAAAGTTTCTTCTTTTCGGGTGACTTGCCACCGCTTCGCAAATTGGTTTTTTAGTCGATCCTACTTCAAAAACAATAGTTTTATCTCCAACCGAATCCAAAACTTTAGGCAAAACCATCAGCGCTATATCCACAGGAACCGAAACGATTACAAAATCAGCCTCAGCTAATTCTTCAAAGCTTCCCGCCTGATCGATAACACCTAAATCAATTGCTTCCTGCAAATGTTTCTCGTTATTATCTATTCCAAAAATAGTAGCTTCAGGATGTTGATCTTTGATGTCGAGCACCATCGAACCGCCTATTAACCCTATTCCTATTACGTATACTTTCATAATTCTTTTTTGTTTCTTAACCGCAAAGTCCGCAAGGATTTACGCAAGGTTCGCAATCTTAAAGTCTAAAATCTTGTTTCTTGTTTCTTGATTCTAAAACCTGTCAATCGCCTCTTGTACTTTTTCTTCTTTCACACACAATGAGAATCTGATATAACCTTCACCATTGCTTCCGAAAATTGTTCCCGGGGTTATGAAAATGTGTTTCTCGTATAATATTTCGTCAATGAACTTTTCTGCTGATTCGATTCCTTCCGGCAATTTCGCCCAGACAAAAAGTCCAACTCCTGCTGCATACACTTCGCAGCCTAATTTTTCTGCTAGTTTTTCGGTTAATTCTCTTCGTCGTCTGTAAATTTTGTTTTGATCTTCAAACCATGATTTATCACAATTCAACGCTGCAATTGCACCTTTCTGAATTCCGTAGAACATACCGCTGTCCATGTTGCTTTTTACTTTTAAGACTGCATCGATAATTTCAGGATTTCCCAAAACCATCCCCACTCTCCAGCCGGCCATGTTGAAGGTTTTACTAAGTGAATTCAATTCCAGCGCTACATCTTTTGCACCTTCCACCTGCAATAAACTCATCGGATTATCATTCAAAACAAAACTATACGGATTATCATTGACCAATAATATGTTGTGTTTTTTAGCAAAAGCAACCAATTTTTCAAATAACGCTAAACTTCCTCTCGCTCCTGTTGGCATGTGCGGATAACCCAGCCACATAATTTTTACTTTCGAAAGATCTAATTTTTCTAATGAATCAAAATCCGGTTCCCACGCATTTTCTTCTTTCAAATCATAATAAACCGGAACTGCTCCAACCAAATTGGTTACCGAAGTATAAGTCGGATAACCCGGATTCGGAATCAACACGTGATCGCCTTCATTTAAGAAAGCTAGCGAAATGTGCATAATTCCTTCTTTCGAACCCATTAAAGGCAAAATCTCATTATTCGGATTTAATGCAACACCAAATTGATTCTGATAAAAATCTGCCATCCCTTTTCTCAATTCCGGTAATCCCTGATAGCTCTGATAACCGTGTCCGTTTTCATCTAAAATTGCTGCGGCAACCGCTTCAATTACTGCTTTCGACGGACTCAAATCAGGGCTTCCAATTCCCATATTGATGATAGATTTTCCTTCAGACTGCAGCTGACGCACTTCTCTCAATTTTGATGAGAAGTAGTATTCTTCAACTGTATCTAATCTTTTTGCTGTTGTAATCATGATTTATATATATTCTCTTTTTAGAGTTTCTCTTTTTATTTAATCCTAAGCGAAGCGAAGGATCAGATTTGGAATTTGGAATTTAAAAAAATTGGAATTTCCTTTTTTACGGTTTAGTATTTTTATATTCTCCCAAGACCTTTAAATATTCTGCCATTATATTTAATAACGATTTGGCTTTTGCAAAATCTTGATATTTTTCAAATGTTACATCTACGAAAAATGAATATTTCCACGGAGTTTCAATTTTTGGAAGCGATTGAATTTTTGTCAAATTCAATTTGCAGTCGCTCATTACATTCAAAACTGCTGCCAGACTTCCTCTTTTATGATCCAATTCAAATTTGATCGAAGCTCTGTTGATTTCGCTTTCCGGCAAAAATGAATTCTGCTTTTTGATAATCACAAAACGAGTCATATTGTTTTTGATCGTTTGAATTTCCGGAGCGATGATTTCTAAATCATACATTTCAGAAGCCGTTTTACTTGCAATTGCAGCGATTCCGGTTAATTGTTTTTCCTGAATTCTTCTGGCAGTTTCAGCTGTATCTTTATCTTCAACCAATTTGATATTTGGATACTGTTTCAGGAAATCCATACATTGTAATAATGCCATTGGGTGCGAATGAACTTCTTTTATATCTTCAATTTTCTGACCTTTTAAAGTCATTAAATTTTGGTGAATGCTTAAATAATGTTCTCCTATTATGTGTAAATTATTCTTATCGATCAAAGCATAATTCGGAATAATTGGCCCTGCAATCGAATTTTCAATCGCCATAACCGCCTGATCGGATTTTCCTGAAAGAAGACTGTCGATTAATTCTTCAAAAGACAAACACTCATCAATAGCCACATTTTCAGAGAAATACTCCTTCACTACCTGATGATGAAAAGAACCTTTTATACCTTGTATTGCAATTTTAGTTGTCATATATTCAAAAAAAAATCCTGATTTGCATCAGGATTGTATATTAGTTTTATTTGTCTTTTATATTTCTCAAATAACCATAGCACAATCCTTACTTCTACTAAAGAAGAAATAAAAAGAGTTGCTAAAATAAAAACGGTTATTAGACATTTTGTTTGTGTTTTTCAATAAATTCTCTGCGAATGTATAAATTAATTTCAGTGCACCAAAAAAAATATTGCATTTTATGAAACAAAAAGGGATTTCTTAACAAATTTAGCAGGTTTTGTATGATAATATAAAAATATCGGCTTTAAATGAGATATTTACAATAGCTTTTTCTAAGGTGCTAAGGTTCTGAGGCGCTAAGGTTCTAAGATTTTTTAGCCACGAATTCACGAATTAGCACAAATTCATTGCCTATTAAAATTCAATTTCACTAATTCAGTACCAAAAAAACATTAATTACCCCAAATAAAAATTCGCGAAAATTTGTGAAATTCGTGGCTAACTATAAAATAACCCTGAAACCGGTGCATTCCTAATCCCAATTTTAGCATAATCGAAATTCATTTTTTGCTGCAATAAAGAAGCATAAACACTTCTAAAGTCAATTTCGTATTTTAAATCACCATTATCTAAATTGGCTAAATCAGGATTATTTCCTAAAATTGTTCCTTTATTATTTCCTCCTATGATAAACATTGGCGCTGCAGTTCCGTGATCTGTCCCGTTACCGTTGTCTTTTACTCGTCGCCCAAATTCAGAAAATACTACGATTGTAACGTTTTGAAGCAATTGTGCTTGTTTCAAATCCTTATAAAAACTAAATAAAGCATCATTCAAATCCGCTAATTTTTTTTCGTGAATGGCGAGTTGATTGTCATGTGTATCGAATCCACCGAGCGAAGTATAATATACTTTTGAGTTCAGATTTCCTTTGATTAATCTTCCAATCCATTCCAGATTTTTAGACAAATCAGTTTTAGGATAACTGATTTCTGATTTGGATTTTACTAATGCTTTCTGAATTTCATCTGAACCTTCGGTAACTGAATTGGCAATTTTGCGAACAAAATCTAATTGCGGATTGTCCGATAATTTCACATTTTGTTCTTTATCAAATTTTACTTTAAATCGGTTTGGGTCTTTAACAGTAATCGAATTGGGTTCCATTCCTTTTAAAGCCAAATTATCTATCGAATCCAGATTAATTCCTGCCGTTGGCTGATGTCCGTTGCATTGCAAGTCAAGATAACGACCAAGCCAGCCTTCGTTTATATATTTATTAGAATCTGCTGCAGTTTGCCAAATTTCCTGGCTGCGAAAATGTGAACGAATAGGCTCAGGATATCCAACATTCTGAATTACCGTTAAATCTCCGTTTTGCTGCATTTGAGCAAAATCTTTTAGCGAAGGATGAAATGCCATTCCTTTATTTTTGCCGATAACAACATCTTTATTTAGAGCAATCTTCGTTCTCAAATCATAATATAACGGATTATCGTACGGAATAAAAGTATTTAATCCGTCATTACCGCCATTTAATTGCACAAATACAATACATTGCTCGCCCGTTACCAAATTATTTTGCGAACCAAAAGCGTGTAAAAAATCAGGAAGCACAAGCAATCCGCCGGTAAATGTTCCTGTAAGTGTTAGAAAATTTCTTCTGTTCATGGCTGTAGCTTTCTAAATTAATTGATATTCGGGTAGTTTTGTAATATAATTAAAGAGTCTTATTACGGCAAAATTGGCATGTCCCTCTTTTGGATCAAAATCATACTTCAGTAAGTTTTCCATGTCTTTTTGCATCGAATCATTTACTTTGAATACTAACCTGTTCGATAAGTCGGCGATAATCGTTTTGTTATTTCCATTAGAATCAAAATCTATTTTCACTTCTATTTTCTCCAATCCTAATTGTGGTTTTTCAGTTTCAGAAGCCATTGTATTCAACGCTTTTCTGGTAATACTTCTCCCACTGCAAAGCAAATCTGAAGTATTGTTTCGTTGTAAATAAATTTGCGAAGTAAGCCAGGAATTTCCGCCATCCCAACCTTTTACATTAATCTGATTGTACAAATCCATTCCTTGTTGTTTCAGAAAATACAGTACAATCGTTTCGTCAAGATCTTCAATGTTTAATTCATCCAGAAGTTGCAAAATATAAACCAGCGGATCTTTTATTTTAGTCCCGGAAGTTTCTTTTTTATATTCTTCAGTAAAAATTTTAGTCAGTAAAGGTTCTATTTCAAACTTCACTTTCCTGAAATAATCTCCATAATATTTCACTAATTCTTCTGACGGATTATCATAAATAAACCATTTAAGAATTTTTTTGGTAATGAAATACGGAATGTTTTTTTGTTCGAAAATAATATCAACCAAATCATCTGCTTTCCAGTTTCCGGTTTTTCCGAAATAGGTTTTATCACTATTATCTTCTAAGTTTTTTCTGTAAACCGCGCCTTCATCTCCGTAATTTAGTCCCGCTAAAGCTTTTGCGCCTTCTTTGATATCGCCTTCTGAATAATTTCCAATTCCGATTGTGAATAATTCCAATAACTCACGACTTAGGTTTTCGTTGTATTTACCTTTTTTATTGTCGACATTATCCAGATATTTCACCATGGCATTCGATTTTACGATTTGTTTGGTGAGTTCTTTGAAGTTTCCAAAGGCGTGTTCGCGTAAAATCATATTATGCTGGTAAGTCCAATAGGTAACTTTTACTTTTGGAGCGGTAGAAACAAAATGATTGTGCCAAAAACAAGCCATTTTTTCGCGTAACGGAAATTCATCATTTCGCATTTTTGCTATCCACCATTTTTTGAATTCAATAGTAGAATACACTTCTTTTTTAAGAATTTTCTTTTTTTCTTCTGAATCGGCGGTTTTTATCGATTCCCGTAATTCCTTGAGTTCAATAAGTGTCTTGGGATCGTCATCTAAAAAAGCAGGAAGTTGTGTATCAATCTTGAAATCATAGGAATGCTTTAGAAATTTTTCTAATCCCAGTTTCTCTATTTTATCGGATTCTTTACCGGAAAAACCCAATCGTAACGACCAAAGATTGCTTTTTTTCATAACACAGGAATTTGTTTAGCAATAAGACTTGACTTTTTCTTAAAGGTTTAATTTGAGAAAGGGCCTGAGGTTCTTAGATGCTAAGGTGATATGTTTTAAAAATCTTTGGTATTAATTAGAACGGGGATTTTATTGGTATATTGTTTATTTTATATTCAACAATCATAATCAAACATAGCCTGTGGTTTCAACCACGGGAATACAATGCGTTACTCCACTTCGTTTTCCTGTGGTTGAAACCACAGGCTATGTTATAAGAAATTCATCTATGAATTCTTTCTTTTCATCAACATAAAGAAAATAGTTACCTGTCTTTTTTTGATCTTTAAAAAGCTCTAATTTAATCTCTATACAGGGTGTTGGAATAAAATCATGATCTATTAAAATCGAAATGGATTTTGGAATAATTTTATCAAAATTAATATCGGTAAAATCTATTTTCTTCAAATACTCACCAGCTATTATATAATATTCGTCTTTATTTTTTAAAATAATATTTAAGTCCATAAGTATTTCAATTTTTTATTTTTTTCCAATAAGAATTTGATCGCAAAGTTCTAAAGTGTCACCCGATCTTCCCTTAAGTATAAACACTTACTACATAAGTGTAACCACCTGTAGGATAAGAATCAGTAGCAATTTTAGAGATAATACCTCTCTTTTGAGCGTAAATAATACTCACAGGCAAAAACAAAATAAAATGATTTTTTTCATAAATTTTTACTGAATCATGACTAGGTACTATCTTAATTACCTAATTAATTTTAATATTTTTTATCTTTGTTTTAACAGAGAGGAAACTTACTGTGATCATTCGCTGGATGTTTACCTTGTGCAGCCTCAATTTTATTGGGGCTGTTTTTTATGCCTTTTTCAAAGGCAAACAGAGAGAAAGACTTCTGCTCCTTTTCTTGGATGCTTTTTATATAATTTGGTTCAAAGCGTTCCTTTTTCTTCCACATATAATAAATCATTGTCAGTAATTTCTTTTGAACGGCAACATAGCTTTTCATTTTGATTCCGTGCTTATTATAAGTTCGTTCAAATAGTTCCTTAAATGGTTTTACTTCGCATTTTATAACAACAAGTGATGGCATGTGCATTGCTCTTCTAATTCTGGAATTACCTTTTTTTGATATTTTGGTTTTTCCAACCCTGGTTCCTGATTGGGCTTCTACAACATCATAACCTGCGTAAGAAACCAATTGTTTGTAGTTGTTGAAGAGTTCGAAACCATTAGTTTCGGCTAAAATTGTTGCTAAAGTTAAAATCCCAATGCCTTTTATTTCTAAAATATTAGCAACACGTTCAGCTATTTTTGCATCTGATTTTATGTGGTTGTTGATTACTTTTTCCAATTCTTTCAGCTGTTTGTCAAATAAAATTATGGTTTCTTTTAATTGATTTGTTACTGGATCGACTTGATGCATGGCAAAACTTAATGCATCGAATTGATTTTTTAAAACCGTTTTTAATTCGGTTACATTTTGATGTTGTCTGGTATATAGTCGTAATTCATAAAAAAATGTTCCCATAGGCTGCCAGGTATCCAAACATTGCTCGGCTCCCATCTGGGATAATCCTTTGGCATCGATACTATCATTTTTTGATTTTAATCCAATTGCTTCCAAATACTTTTTGGCCTTATTGGGTAAAATAATAGAAACCGAAAATCCTTTTTCAAATAAATAATAAGCGCAATTTTCATGATAAATCCCTGTAGCTTCCATACATACAACAACTGGAACATTTTCCTTTACGTGTTTTAATACCCAATCTTGTAAAATTTTAAATCCTTTTTTATTATTGGAAATTACAGTACTTGATTTTACAATTACTTTTTGTTTTTCATCAATACAACTCATACAAGCATTGATCTTTTTGCTTGAAACGTCTAGTCCCACAGAATACTTTAAATTCATAATTCCATATTTTAGAATAATAAACAAAAAATTACACTGGTCTTTGCTCATTTTTTATACAGCATCTTTATCTAAAATAAAGTGCTTAAGTACTATTGTGACTTAAAATGTAATTAAAACTAAGAGGATTTACCTAGTGTTTACAATATCATCAATGATGTATTTCGCCCCGATAGAATTTTGCAACTTAGTTCTGTTTATCAATAGTTTATATCCAAAGATAAGATTTTGATATAATAATGTAAAGATATGAGCCCCGATTGAAGAGGAAATCCTTTATATTTTTTCTTTAAAAAAATAAAGATTGCAACGAAAATCGGGAATTAGCTCCTAAAAAAGAAAAGCAGCTATCATTACAATAACTGCTTTTATAAATATATTCTAAAAATCTAAAATCTCAGATCTACAATCTAAATTATTAAGACCCACACATTTCACAATCATCAGGCTCTGCAGCTTGTGCTTTTAAAAGCATTGCTTTATAATCCTCAACGCTGATCGCTTCTGTTTCCGGAACTAAAGTTACCGGTGCATCTTCTTCTTTTTTATCGTTGTTTAATGTGAATTTAATCGCATCAACTGCAGATTTCGTTCTCAAGTAATACATTCCTGTTTTTAAACCAGACTGCCAAGCGTAAAAGTGCATTGACGTTAGTTTAGAATAGTTGGCATCTTGCATGAACAAGTTCAATGATTGTGATTGGTCAATAAAATAACCTCTCTGACGTGACATATCGATAATGTCTTTCATCGACATTTCCCAAACTGTTTTATATAATTCTTTCAGGTCTTGCGGAATCACATCAATGTTTTGAACAGATCCGTTATGACGCATGATTTCTTGTTTCAATGTCTCGTTCCATAAACCTCTGTCTACTAAATCATGAAGTAAGTGTTTGTTTACTACGATGAATTCTCCAGACAATACACGACGTGTGTAAATGTTTGATGTATATGGTTCGAAAGCTTCGTTGTTTCCAAGAATTTGTGAAGTCGAAGCTGTTGGCATTGGCGCAACTAATAATGAGTTACGAACTCCGTGTTCCATTACTTCTTTTCTTAATGAAGCCCAGTCCCAACGTCCTGATAACTCTTCATCTTTCATTCCCCACATATTGTATTGGAATTCTCCTTGTGACATTGGAGAACCTGCAAATGTAGAATATGGACCTTCTTCTTTCGCCATTTCCATAGAAGCGGTTACGGCTGCGAAGTATAATGTTTCGAAAATTTCCTGATTTAAAGCTTTTGCTTCATCGCTTGTAAACGGCATACGCAACATGATAAAAGCATCTGCTAAACCTTGAACACCTAATCCTACCGGACGGTGACGTAAGTTTGAGTTTTCAGCTTCTTTTACCGGATAATAGTTTCTGTCGATTACTTTGTTCAGGTTACGAGTTACACGTTTGGTAACATTGTAAAGTGCCTGGTGATCGAATTTTCCGTTTTCAATAAACATTGGTAACGAAATAGAAGCTAAATTACAAACTGCAATTTCATCTTTAGAAGTAAACTCCATAATCTCAGTACACAAGTTTGAAGAACGAATTGTTCCTAAATTCTTGTGGTTCGATTTACGGTTTGCTGCATCTTTGTACAACATATAAGGCGTTCCTGTTTCGATTTGTGATTCAAGGATTTTCTCCCATAATTCACGTGCACGAATCGTTTTTCTACCTTTTCCTCTAAATTCATAATCCAAATACATGGCCTCGAATTCTTCTCCGTAAACATCGTATAATCCTGGACATTCATTCGGACACATTAAAGTCCAAGATGCATCTTCCTGTACACGTTTCATGAATAAATCTGAAGTCCACATAGCGAAGAATAAATCTCTTGCACGCATTTCTTCTTTTCCTGTATTTTTCTTCAAATCCAAAAATTCGAAGATATCAGCATGCCATGTTTCGATGTAAATTGCAAAACTTCCTTTACGTTTTCCACCACCCTGATCTACGTAACGCGCCGTATCGTTGAAAACTCTCAACATTGGCACAATTCCGTTTGAAGTTCCGTTTGTACCACGAATGTAAGATCCTGTCGCACGAACGTTATGAATAGAAAGACCAATTCCTCCCGCAGATTGCGAGATCTTAGCCGTTTGTTTTAAAGTATCATAAATACCATCAATACTATCATCCTGCATTGCCAAAAGGAAACAAGAAGACATTTGTGGTTTTGGAGTTCCTGCATTAAACAACGTTGGCGTTGCATGCGTAAAGAACTTTTTAGACATTAAATCGTACGTTTCAATTACCGACTTTAAATCGTCAAGGTGAATACCAACCGAAACACGCATCAACATATGTTGTGGTCTTTCGACGATTTTTCCGTTTATTTTAAGAAGATAAGAACGCTCTAAGGTTTTGAAACCAAAGTAATCGTAATTGAAATCTCTTGTATAAATAATATGAGAATCAAGGAAAGCTGAGTTTTCCTGAATTACTTTGAATACTTCATCCGAAAGCAACGGAGCTTCTTGCCCATTTCTTGGATTTACGTACAGGTACATATCTTTCATCGTTTCTGAGAACGATTTTTTTGTATTTGAATGTAGGTTTGAAATTGCCACACGTGCTGCCAATTGTGCATAATCAGGGTGCGCAATTGTCATAGAAGCCGCCGTTTCTGCTGCAAGATTATCCAGTTCAGAAGTTGAAACCCCATCATACAATCCTTCGATAACTCTCATGGCTACCTTAACAGGATCTACAAGCTCATTCAAGCCGTAACACAATTTTTTGATTCTTTCTGTAATCTTATCAAACATTACGGGCTCTTTGTGGCCATCTCTTTTTACTACATACATAAGCTTACTATTTTAGTTATTGAAAAAATGAAAGACACTAGAAAACGAATTCCAGCACTTAAACATTGCGTGTTTTTAAATTATTTTTTGAGAATTATGAAATTCTCAATAGTTGTGTGTTCCCGATCTGAAATCAGATCGAAAAGGCATTAAAAATTGTTATTGAATCTGCGATTTGGGAAAAGAGATTCAATCTTAAAAAAATGATTTTAATCTTTTGCAGCGTTTCGAGGTAACGCTACATTATTTTTGCTCTAAAAATCTGCATCGAATGAAATTTTCTGAGCATCGCTATCTGTGTTCATCACACCAGATTTTTGATACTCGGCAACACGTTTTTCAAAGAAATTGGTTTTTCCCTGAAGTGAGATCATGTCCATGAAATCAAACGGATTCGCTGATCCATAAACACGCTCGCAACCTAATTCTACTAATAATCTATCGGCAACGAATTCTAAGTATTGTGTCATTAAAACAGCATTCATCCCTATTAAACTTACCGGAAGTGATTCTGTAACAAATTCTCTTTCGATATCTAATGCGTCTACAATGATTTCTTTAATTCTCTCTTTTGGTACTTTATTGATCAAATGGTGATTGTGTAAGTGTACTGCAAAGTCACAATGTACACCTTCGTCACGGGAAATCAACTCGTTAGAAAAAGTTAAACCTGGCATTAAACCACGTTTTTTCAACCAATAAATAGAACAGAAAGCTCCTGAAAAGAAAATTCCTTCAACTGCAGCAAAAGCAATTAATCTTTCAGCGAATGAATCAGATTCAATCCACTTTAAGGCCCAGTCTGCTTTTTTCTTAATTGCAGGAAAAACTTCCAAAGCATTAAACAATTCTGCTTTCTCCGCTTCATCTTTCACGTAAGTGTCAATTAATAAAGAATAAGTTTCACTGTGAATGTTTTCCATCATGATCTGAAAACCGTAGAAAAACTTCGCCTCTGCATACTGCACTTCGTTTACAAAGTTCTCAGCAAGGTTTTCGTTTACGATTCCGTCAGAAGCAGCAAAGAATGCCAATATATGTTTAATGAAATATCTTTCGTCGTCACTAAGTTTATTATTCCAGTCTGTCAAGTCCTGGTGCAAATCGATTTCTTCAGCAGTCCAGAAACTAGCCTCCATTTTCTTATACCATTCCCAAATATCATGATGTTTGATAGGAAAAATAACGAAACGATTTTTATTTTCTTGTAATATTGGCTCGACTTGTGACATGGTATTTTTTATTTAATTTTTGTATTGAATTTCTGCTAATTCAATAGACTACAAAGATTGTCAATTATCGCTAAAAAAGAAAGCCAAACTTATTCACAATTCGGCGTAGTTTTTAACAAAGGTGAAAAAATGAGATATTTTTCAGACAATAATTAATTTATTGTAAATGAATGGTTTAAAACCAAACAAACAGACTCAAAGCCCGTAAAATATAGACTTTTTGAGATAAAAAGCAAGAAATTTTAAATTGTTTTTAAAAGTTTTTTTTTGAGTTAAAACTTTATTTTTTGAGTCAAAATACCTCTCTAAAAAGTGGTAACTAAGGCCCTTGGATTTTTACTGTTTTTTAAGTTCTTCAGCGACTTTTTCGAGCTCTAAATACCAATCCTGACCAAAACGGCGTATTAATGCTTCTTTGACAAATTTATAAACCGGAACTTCTAATTCTTTCCCTAAAGAACAAGCATCATCGCAAATATCCCATTTATCATAATTGACTGCAGCAAATTCTGTAAAGTCTTTTACCCTAATTGGATATAAATGACAAGAAACTGGTTTTTTCCAGTCTACGATTCCTTGGTTATAAGCTTGCTCAATTCCGCAAAGTGCAGTTTTACCATCAAAAATAACATAAGCACAATCCTTTTCGTCTATTAATGGTGTTTCAAGATCACCATCGGTTCCTTTTACCCAGGTTCCCTGTGCTTCGATAGCAGCAATTCCTTCTTTGCGTAAAAATGGTTTTACCTTTGGGTAGATTTCTTCCATTATTTTAGTTTCTGCCTCGCTTAAGGGTGCGCCGGCATCTCCGTCAACACAGCAAGCCCCTTTACAAGCTGACAAGTTGCACACAAATTCTTTTTCAAGAATATCTTCTGAAATAATGGTTTTTCCTAATTGAAACATGATAATAAAATACTGAAATTTATAAAGTGCAAAGATAGGCAAAGAAAGTAGATGATATGAGATTAAATTTTACCGCATAATTTTACCACAGAGTTGCACAAAGTTTTACCACAGAGACACACAAAGATTTATTAAAAATTGCAAAAGTTTAAACCCAAAGCTTTGTAAACCTTAAAAAATTAAAACTTTGCGAAACTCTGTGAAAAAACTTTATGTAACTCCGTGGTAAAAAACAATTAACCCTACGAATCTCTTTGGTAAAAAGAATCATTTGTTACAAATATCACTTTTTTAACCGATAAAACATGTTTTTATAACAAAAATACATCCTGTCAAAAAAACACCTACCTTTATTATCTACCTTTGCAAAAATTTTAAACGCTTAAAATCAAAGTAATATGCTAGAAATCGACTATAAAGAAATCATTACTGTTGGAATGGTACTTTTTGCTGTAATTGATATTGTAGGTTCTATACCAATTATTGTGAACTTAAGAGCAAAAGTAGGCCATATCGAATCTGAAAAAGCTACAATTGTTGCCGGAACAATTATGATTGTTTTTCTTTTTGTGGGAGAAGGTTTTCTTAACCTGATTGGTATAGATGTGCATTCGTTTGCCGTTGCAGGCTCATTTGTATTATTTTTTCTTGCTTTAGAGATGATTTTAGGACTTAGGATTTTTCGTGATGAAGAACCAGGATCTGCCTCTATCGTTCCATTAGCATTTCCGTTAATTGCCGGAGCGGGTACAATGACAACTTTACTTTCATTACGATCTCAATTTCACACCATTAATATTATTATTGCCATTTTATTAAATATTATTTTAGTGTATATCGTTTTAAAATCTTCAAAAAAAATCGAGGATTTATTAGGAGAAAACGGACTTGGCGTAGTTCGCAAGACATTTGGAGTGATACTTTTAGCGATTGCTGTTAAATTATTTGCTGCTAATGTTAAAGGTTTGTTTGTCTAACATTTATTTTTATAAATTTACCCCATAAAATTTCTAAAATACAACTTAAGGACATTTTTTACATCTAAGAGTTTTACTTTATTATTTTAGGCAAATAAACAACCATTATGAAAATTTTTACTTCAATCTTAGTGCTTCTGGCATTGGCTTTAATTGTTTTTAATATTACGTTGCTAGACTTCAAAAATCCTTTTCAGGGAGACAGTGTAGTTGCTTTTATTGGAATCGCAGCTTCATTTTGTGCCGTATTGATTCTTTTAATCTTTAGAATTTCAAAAAGAATCGAAGAAAAAACAAACGGACGATAATATTATGTTTGACGTTTTAATTATTGGCGGAGGTGTTTCAGGCATGTCTTGTGCCCTTGTTTTAGGATCCGCCAAAAACAAAGCTTTTGTTACCGATAAAAAAATCGGAATTTTTACACATCAAAAGAATTCTTCTTTACAAGAGGCAATTTTCTACAATGCTTATGGCATAACACCAGGTAAATTAGGATCTGATTTGCTTACAGAAAGCACACAGGATTTAACTACTGCTTATCCGCATATTACACAAATCGCAAATGAGAAGGTAATTAAAGTAGAAGGAGCTTATCCTGAATTCACTGTTACTACAAACAAAAACTCCTACCAAACAAAAAATATCGTTGTTGGGATTGGTTCTGCCAATACTTTCGACATCGAAGGTTTGACACAATATATTGAACCTCATAAAAAGGCATTACCCGAAAAACAACGTATTCAGCTTAAAAATGACGATCATAAAGTAGCCGAAGGCATTTATGTTATTGGAACTTTAGCGGGTTGGAGAAGCCAACTGGCAATTGCTGCCGGAAGTGGTGCTGCTGTTGCAACGGACATTCTTACTTTATGGAATAACGGCATACAAACTCATTCGCACGATAGTATTCGATAAACTTAAAAACATAAGTTTTTTTTTATTTCACCATTAAGATATTAAGTTTATTAAGCTTTGGCGTGAAACAAAAAGCATAAGATTATTTTTATTTTACCATTATTAAGATTTCTCTATAATTAAGACTTTGCATTTATTATAAAAAAACCATTAAAAGATTAAAAAAATTAAGCTTTAACACTTAATAACCTTAATCTCTTAATGGTAAATAAATTTTTAGCACAAAGCTTAATAAGCTTAATCTCTTAATGGTAAAAAATTATTTCACTGAAACAATTTCCTTTACTGTGATATGTTTTTCGGTATCTGTTTTCCAGATTTCTCCTTTTACTGAAACCTCATCACCTTCTTTAAACCTTTTGTAGTTTTGTGGCCCTCCAACATTTACAATACTTACAGTTGCAAAATAAACCTCATTTTTATCGGTATTGATTTTGGCTGTGTAACCATCTTTTCCGTTTTCTATCGATTCTACTTTTCCTGAAATCGTATTTTTATCTTTCATACAAGCACAAGAAATTACAAAAGTCATTAGCAATACTAAGAAACTTAATTTTTTTAGATTTTTCATATTATATTATTTAACTACAAATCTCGCACTATTGCAGACAAGATTCATTACATTATATCTTAATAAATTATTATTATTTTATTGTAACTGGATGCAACTTCCCGCAATTACTTTTACACTTTCATCAAATTTTTTCCAAACCCTAATGTATCTCAAAGCAGCATTTACAGGATTTTTATCAAAAGATCCTTTTAATAAAACTGTAACCGCAACAACAGCTGTATCATCAATTAGATTTATAATCTGATCTGAAGCTTCGATAGTATCCACTTTCATTTTACCTGATCGATAGGAATTCAAATCAAATTCTTTAGTAATCGTATTTCCATCCGGTAAATTAAAAAGCAAATCATCGTGAAGAAGATTTTCCAAAGCAGCAACATCAGCATTTTTAATTGCTGTTAAAAGTTCGATTTCAGCAGTTACAATAGATTCTATTTTCATCTGATAAAAATTAAGGATTACTTTTTCGGATTCAAAACGGCTTTGATCATGGCATCACCTTTTAAAATGACATCATAATAATAGAGTTCGCCATACAATTGTCGGGCAAATTCTGCGGTAATATATCGGTTGACCAAAGCTTTGGTTTTATCTAATTTCAGGTCTAAACCTGTCATTAAAATATAATTTCTGAACTTTTTAAAATACAAATCAGAGTTTTTCATCTTAGCCAGAAACTCATTAAAATGAAGTCCGGCAAAAGCATTTCTGTTTTTGTCTAATTCTTCAAAAACAAAATGTCCCACAACTCCGGTTTGCATCAAATAAGCTACATTTTCATTACCGTGTTCTGCTTCTATTGGTACAAAAACATCAGGAACAATTCCGCCACCACCGTATACGATTTTACCCTTTGGCGTTTTAAACTTTAAAGTATCTGCAACTTTTATACTGTCTTTTGCATAAAGTTCACCTGATTTTATACGCGATTCCGACTCTTTATAATATTCTTCGTTTCCTTTTTTATAGGGTTTCTGAATCGATCTCCCGGTTGGCGTATAATATCTTGCCACGGTTAAACGAACGGCAGATCCGTCATTGAAATCCATTTCGCGCTGCACCAATCCCTTGCCAAAAGAGCGGCGACCAACAATGGTTCCGCGATCGCTATCCTGAATTGCTCCAGCCAGAATTTCACTTGCCGAAGCACTGTTTTCGTTAATTAAAACATATACTTTTCCTGTTTCAAAACTTCCTGCTTTTGTTGCAAATGTTTTCTCAGTGGTTCCATTTTTATTTTTGGTAAAAACGATCAATTGTTTGTCTTTCAGGAATTCATCAGCAATTGCAATAGCTTCTTCCATATAACCACCTCCGTTATCACGAAGGTCAATTATCAGCGATTCAATTCCGTTTTGTTTTAATCGGGTTAAACCGGTTTTGAATTCATTAAATGTAGTCTCGGCAAAACGGTTGATTTTGATATAACCTGTTTTATTATCGAGCAATAAAGAAGCATCGACACTTTTTATAGGGATAATATCTCTTTTTACTTTAAACTTGAGTTTCTTTTGTTCTGATTTTCTAAAGACTGTCAACTCAATCTCAGAACCTTTTATTCCTTTTAATTTTGAAAACAAACTATCCGAAGGCAATCTTCTGCCGTACAATTTCGTTTTTCCTGCAAATAAAATTCGATCACCTGATTTTAATCCGGCTTTCGCCGAAGGTCCGTTTTCGATTGGTTTTATAATCGCAACAGAATCTTTATACATATAAAAATTAATCCCGATTCCCACGAAATCACCTTTCATACTTTCTGCCACTTCAGCCTGTTCTGTTGGCGGAATATAAACGGAATGCGGATCTAGTTTTGATAAAATATTATCTACTGTAAGGTTGACAATAGAATCTGTATTGATGCTGTCAACATATTCATTATTGATAAAATCAATGAGTTTATTCAGCTTGGTTTTCGAGTAATTTTTAGCCAAAAGCTGATCATCAACGGGAGCGCTCATAAGGCTTCCGATGACTATACCAAGAGCAAAAGTCGCTCCGATAATGATTGGCAAATACTTTAAGTTCAATTTCATTACTCTTCTAAAACAGGAATATGTTCGACTTCGACACCTGCTTTTATTAAAAACTGAATTCCGGAATCATCGCGATATCCGTTATGATACACCACTCTTTTTATTCCGGATTGATGTATTAATTTGCTGCATTCTTTACAAGGCGAAAGCGTAATATACAAAGTAGCACCTTCACACGATTGTGTTGATCTGGCTACTTTAAGTATGGCATTCGCTTCGGCATGTAAAACATCCCAACGGGTTAATCCGTCTTCATCTTCGCAGCAATTTTCAAAACCGGATGGTGTTCCGTTGTATCCATCAGAAATAATCATTCGGTCTTTTACGATAATCGCGCCTACTTGTTTTCGTTTGCAATAGGAAAGTGCTCCCCATTCTGTCGCAATTCGCAAATAAGCTTTATCGTATTTATTTAATTTTTTTTCTTCCATTTATTTTATCTGTTCCAAATTGGGCTTTCGATAATCATCGGAACTACAACTCCGATAATAAAAGCCGACATTACAAGCGCCCAATCGCGTTTTGAAAAGCGAAATACGGTTTGTACAATATATGATATAATGAGCACAACAAACACCACAACTAATTGAGCTGCTTCGATCCCTAACGCAAACTCGCCTAAAGGTAGTAATTTTGAACTAGGTGATCCTCCTAAAATGGTCTTGAAATAATTAGAAAACCCAAGTCCGTGTATAATCCCAAAAAACAGGGTTACAAAAAACACTAAATTCAATCCATCGCTCTTTGACGTTTTTCCTGCTGTAAAAAGATTAAAAACCGCCGTTATTAAAATTGTTATCGGAATTAAAAATTCGACCGTATTGACTTTTATGGCAATGATTCCGTATACAGAAAGCAATAATGCCAGTGTATGACCAATTGTAAATACTGAAACTAAAAGCAAAATGCGTTTCCAGTCTTTAAACAAATAAGGCGTTGTTAATGCGATTAAAAAAAGAACATGATCGTAAGCATGAATATCTAATACGTGCTTTAATCCTATTTGAAAATAAATCCAAAACTCTGACATACGGGTACTACTATTAAATGATTAGGGGCTGTAAACTTACGATTTATTTTGAAAAAGTAAAGTTGTCTGATCGTAAATCAATGAATATTGATACGTTAAAATTTATGAGAAAATTAAAATTAATAGTTTAAAATAAAATTTATCTTTGCGATATATAAATCAACAAATTATGCCATTTTCAGAATTATTTGATAACGAATTTAAAGAAAGAAACAGAGGCCATTTCTCTGCAATTGTTCGTGTAGCTTTCGCTGACGGAAAAATTAATGACGAAGAACAAACTTTTTTAGATAAAATAGCTTCGACATTACAAATTTCAGAAGAAGAATATAAAGAAATCCTAAAAGATCCGTGGAAACATCCAATAAACCCACCTTACTTATACACACAACGTTTAGAGCGTTTGTATGATTTGGCAAGAATGGTTCATGTAGACCACCATTTAGGAGATCAGCAGGAAGTGATGTTAACCCGTATGGGATTAGCTCTAGGATTTACACCAGGAAACGTAAATTATATTGTTAGGAAAGCTTTGTCTTTAGTAGATAAAAAAGTAGATCTTGATACTTTCCTTTTCGAAATGGAAAATATGAACAAGTAAGAAAGTATTCAGTTTTCAGTGGCAGTTTTCAGCCACAGTCACAGTTTAGCTAAAATAAATAAACCCGACCGTTTTTATAAACGTGTCGGGTTTGCTATTTATAACTCAGTCTGAGACTGAAAACTGAGACTGAGACTGAATACTATAAAGCTTCTGCCATAAATTGCTCTGCTTTTTCGACCATATTATAACTTCCGCAGAAAAAAGGAACTCTTTCATGCAATTCTGTTGGCTGGATTTCCATAATTCTTCCAAAACCATCAGTTGCCTTTCCTCCTGCCTGTTCAGCGATAAATGCCATTGGATTACATTCATATAATAAACGTAATTTTCCTTTTGGTGCTTTTGAACTTGTGGGATACAAATAAATTCCGCCTTTGATCATATTTCGATGAAAATCAGAAACCAAACTTCCGATATATCTTGAAGTATATGGCCTGTCTTCTTCTTCTCTTTGGCAATATTTAATGTAGTTTTTTACTCCTTGCGGAAAATGAACATAATTTCCTTCGTTTACTGAATAGATATTTCCATTTTGTGGAAATTTCATATTAGGGTGTGAAAGATAAAATGTACCAATTGCCGGATTCAGTGTAAAACCATTTACGCCATGACCGGTTGTGTACACCAACATGGTCGAAGTGCCATAAATTACATAACCTGCTGCAACTTGATTGATTCCCGGTTGTAAAAAATCCTCGCTTGTTACCGGGGTTCCGATAGGTGTAATTCTTCTAAAAACAGAAAAAATAGTTCCTACAGAAACATTTACATCAATGTTTGAAGATCCGTCAAGCGGATCCATTAAGATCACGTACTTATTATTATTACTGTTGTCGCTCCCCTTGACAGTAATAAATTCGTCGTTTTCTTCTGAAGCAATACCACAGACAATCTCACGGTTTATTAACGTCTGGATAAATACTTCGTTTGCATACACATCTAATTTTTGCTGGTCTTCGCCCTGAATATTTTGTTCGCCTGCAGCGCCAATAATATCCACCAATCCGGCTTTGTTTACTTTATAGTTGACGACTTTGGCCGCCAAACGTATAGAGTTGATAATTCGGGAAAGCTCTCCCGACGAATACTGAAATGCTTTTTGGTTCTCAATAATAAACTCTCCTAGTGTTTTATTGCGTTCTTCCATTGCTATATCGTTATAGTTTTTGATTATAAGTCACAAATATCGCTTTTTTTGTGAGAATGCTTCAAAAATTATTTTGTTAGTTTGCCACTATTGTATATTTGCTAATTAAAAGCGGGAAGTATCAAATAAAAAAATACATTTTTAGCTAATAAACGCTTAATAATAAGAATATATGAATTGCCCTTACAAGAAATTCGTACAAACAAATTTTTTAAATATAAAGAGGGAATAGTATATTTAGGATTAAAATAAATTACATAATATGAATATTAGAAAAGGAAATCCTGAAGACATGGAATCGGTTTTGGGATTAATACAGGAGTTGGCAATATTCGAAAAAGAACCGGAAGCCGTTGTCATTACTGTAGAGGATTTAGTACGTGACGGTTTTGGTGAAAAACCATTATTTAATGTTTTTGTGGCAGAAATTGAAGATGAATCAAGCAACAAAGAAATAGTTGGAATCGCTCTTTATTATTATCGCTACTCTACCTGGAAAGGAAAAACCATACATCTTGAAGATTTAATCGTAAAAGAAAAAATGCGGGGCACAGGTTTAGGATCTGCTCTTTATGCCGAAATCATGAAACAAGGCAAAAAAGATAATGTTCGCAGAGTTGAATGGAATGTTCTGGCCTGGAATACGCCAGCCGTTAATTTTTACAAAAATTCAGGCGCCAGAATTCTGGAAGACTGGCAAGTAGTTCAAATGGACGAAAACGGAATTAATTCGTTCTTAGAAAAATTATAAAATAAAATAAATAAAACCAGATTTCACTCAAACCCCGAATCTGAAATCTAAAACCTGAAATCTAAAATTAAAAATGAGAGTATTTAAATTTGGTGGAGCATCAGTTAAAGATGCCGATGGAATTAAAAACGTATACGACGTTTTACAAAAAGTAGGTTATGAAGATGTAATTTTGGTCGTTTCGGCGATGGGAAAAACTACAAATGCTCTTGAAGTTGTGATCAAGAATTATTTTGATAAATCGACAGAGTTGAACTCATCGGTACAAGAAATAAAAAAATATCACAATCAAATTTTATTAGATTTATTTGAGGATGAAAAACATGAGGTTTTTACTGCTGTAAAAGCGCAGTTTTCTGAATTAGAATATTTCCTGGCGCATAACAAATCGCCTAATTACAATTTTGTTTACGATCAGATTGTAAGTTTTGGAGAATTGATTTCGACTACTATCTTAAGTCATTATATGAATTACAGAGGAATTCAGACACAATGGCTGGACGTTCGTAACTTCATTAAAACGAATGCTAATTACAGAGATGCCGAAGTTGATTGGGAAGCTACTCAGCAATTGATCAGCAAAAATGTAAAACGCAAAATATTAAACATTACACAAGGATTTTTAGGCGCAGATGAGAATAACTTTACTACAACTCTTGGTCGTGAAGGTTCTGATTATACGGCCGGAATTTTTGCTTATTGCCTAAATGCCGAAAGTGTAACAATCTGGAAAGACGTTCCGGGAGTTATGAATGCCGATCCGCGTTATTTTGAAAATGCAAGTTTACTGAACCAAATCTCGTATCGTGAAGCGATCGAATTGGCTTTTTACGGCGCAACGGTCATTCACCCAAAAACATTGCAACCCTTACAGAAAAAAGAAATTCCTTTATATGTAAAATCATTCATCAACCCATTATTAAAAGGAACCTGCGTTTCTAAAGGTGTTGATTTAGAGCCACAATATCCTTGTTTTATTGTAAAAAGAAACCAGCTTTTGATCTCGCTATCGTCAATTGATTTCTCTTTTATTATGGAAGAAAACATCAGTGAGATTTTTGCATTATTTCATCAATTTAAAATAAAAGTAAATTTGATTCAGAATTCAGCGATTAGTTTTTCTGTTTGTGTGGAAGATAAGTTTGAGAATTTCAATGAACTGAATTCGATTCTTTCGAAAAAATTCAAGGTAGATTATAACGAGAATGTGACTTTATATACAATTCGTCACTTTACAGAAAATGCAGCCGAAACTGTTGAAGCAAACAAAACTGTTTTACTAAAACAAGTAAGCCGCGAGACGATGCAAATTGTTACTAAAGAGATTAATAACTAAATCTTTTTTATTTACGTTAATTATTTCAATTCAAATATATTTAAGAAAGGCTTCGCTTAACTGTGAAGCCTTTTTTAATTTTTATCTCGCTCTATTATTCTCACTCTGCTCAATTTCTGATTTCTTAAAAACCTGTTTCTTTGAATTCCCAAAACTATAAGTGGCTATCAGTTTAAAATAATTGGTAGTATACGTTCTGTGATAATAGATTTCGGTTTGTCCTACGTCATAATTACCGGAAACCATAAAGTCATGAAAGATATCATTTGCGGTAAAATTGAGCTTTAGCGCCTCTTTAAAAAAGTTTCTTTCGATTCCTACCGTAACTGTCGACCTGCTATTTTCACTTCGCAATCCGTAACTCTTATCACCCAAATACCACGCTAATAATTGTATCTTAAAAAGATTCGGAATGGTAAATGTATTATTCGAATACAGATAGATTTGAGGTTTGACCGAACCCAAAGCATATTCATAAAAATTGTCGATCGATTTACTTAAATTCATACTAATTGTATTTGTTGAATTCCACCATTTGTTTGTAAATGATCTTGAAAGCGAAGTAAAAAAAGTATGTTCTTTTTCTATATTTAATGATCTCAAAATATAACTGTTGGGCGTATCGCCACGCAAAGCAGCTCCAGAAATTGGATCGATTTTATAGGAATATCCTATTCTAAAATCGAACTTTTTGTACATCGCACCAATTTCAAAGGCATGAACTTTTTCGGGCAATAAATTAGGATTTCCTTCTATAGTGGTAAACGGATCCTGATAAATAACAAACGGATTCAAACCCTGATATCGGGGTCTTGTTATTCTGGAAACATACGACACATGTGCTTTCAAATCATCTGAAACATCCATATTTAGTAACACATTCGGGAAAAAATTGGCGTAACTTTTTTTGAATTCCTGAATCCCGTTTGCAGTAGTATGCAAATTATAACTTGTCCATTCGCCTCGGGCGCCAAAAGAAAAATTAAACTTCTTTCCTAATGAACTTCCATAATTAAAATAAACCGCACTGATTTTTTCAACGTATTTAAAATCACTCGAAAGTTGATCATCAGGTTCAAATTCCCCATTTTCTGCATCAGAAATCAGAAAATCTGTTCCTGACTGTACTTTCGCATTGCTGTATTTTGCTCCGGTTTCGAGCTTTGTATTTTCATTTATCTTTTTATTATAATCGGCCTGAATGCTTATAATATCAATTGTATTGTCAACATTATTCTTCAAATACTTTTCAGTATTTCGTTCGTCAACCCAACTATTTTCATCAATAAAATCTTTTGTAGTTCCGTTATAATTGGAGTATTGCGTTCCTATAAATAACGACGAACCTTTACTATCTGTTATGGCATTATAATTTAGATTAATGAACTGATTCAGCAGCACATCATTTTTGGCAATATCCGTGGCATAAAAGCTGTTTCCAACATTATTACTGATGGAATTTCGGCTTTCTACATCTCCGCCTAAATCTTCAACATTCCCGCTATAGGCTAAAGAGATATAATTCTTTTCAGAGAACGTGTATTGCAATCCAAAACCAAAATTAGAGTAATTATTAAACTGTCTTCTCCAATCTGTAGTTAATTCAGATCGCATGTAATCCTCCAGATTAGGTCGCGTTCTGGTTGTGTATAATAATTCACGGCCTTTGCCCAATTGCAATCCGTAGTTTGTTATAAACGAAAATTTACCTTTGGTATAATTAAAATCCAGCAATGTATTGGTACTTGTTCCTGCGAATTCTGAAACTGTAATTTGCTGACTTGCGCTTCCTAATATTCCGTTTTCGATATTTTTTTTGGTAATAATATTAATGACTGCTTTTCCTTCGGCATCATATTTTGAAGAAGGATTTGAGAGTACTTCAATCTTTAAAATTTGCGAAACCGGAATTGCGGCAAAACGTTCGTAATTAATCAATATTCCGTTAAGGTAAATAATCGCTTCGCCTTTCCCGAGAACGCTTATTTGTCCTTCGGCTACAATAACATTCGGCACTCTGCCTAATAATTCATTTACAGAACTGCTTGTCGAAAGCAATGTATTAGCGACATTTACATCGATTGTTCCATTGGCTGAATATTTTACTAATGAATTTTGTCTTTTGATTACAACTTCATTTAACTCATTCTTTTGATTTGTAATTTTCTCGGGAATTGTTGGCTTAGATTGTGCTTTTATTGCTAAGGCATAAAAAAGAAAACAATAGATGTGAATGAAAACAGTAACTGGAAACCTCATAAGAATTGGTGATTTAAAATTTGACTTTGTTTGCAACAAAAGTCTTTTGTAAATCGTCAAACGAGGTAATCAAAAGAGAAATCAGGAGTACGAATTTATAAATTCAAACTCGTTTTAAACCTGTAAAGCCTGTAATTGATAATTCAAAGGTGTTGTTCCGGTATGTTTTTTAAAGGCCGAAAAGAAAGTCGATTTAGAATTAAAACCTACATCATAACCTACAGATTCTAAGGTCAGTTTATCATTTGATGTGATGATTTTACAAGCTTCCTTTATTCTGAATTCGTTTACAAAACTGGTAAAATTCTTATTCAGGTTATTGTTTAAAAACTGTGATAGCTGATGAGTCGAAATATTCATCTCCTGTGATACATCCTGTAAACTTAAATTTGGATTTTTATACAAGCTTTTTGCGTTCATTATATTTTCCAGCTTTTCGGATAAAATTGCGGCTTCGGTCGAATCTATTCTCTTGCCTGAATATTTTTGATTGTTGAGCAGAAATAAATCGTCTGTTTTTTTTCGATATAAAAGAATCGAAATAATGAGGTAAAGAATAAAAGAAAAAACAATTGCTCCACTAATATAAGTAGCGGCCGGAGCACCCATTATAGCAAGAAAATAAAAAAGAAACAAAAGAAAATTGCCCAGAAAAAGCATCCCGAACCACGTTTCTGCCGGAGTTGTTTTGTGTTTTCTGTTTATGATTTTCGCCAATATACATTTAATCGTATAACATGAAAAAACAACATAAACAAACCATTGAAAATAAATGATTTTTATAAAATAACCGCGCCAGAGTTTTGGGTAATATTCATACGGAAATATAATTCCAACAGTAATAATAAGTATCGCCCAGAATAAAAGTATGAGTTTCCAGGATTTCGGCATTATATTAATTTCAGCAACGGCTGATTTCAGGAAATAATATAAAAAGGGACCAATAAAAAAGCAAGCGGTTAAACCAATTTGTAAATATAATCTAGACAATGTGGGATGAAAATATACAAACACTGATTTTCCAATCCGGATACTTAATGCGAATAATAATGCACCCAAAAAATAATTGGTCAGCAAATTTTTTTTGGTAAAAAAGAAGAAATACACACTTAAAACAATTCCATTAAAAACTCCTAATGCACTAAAAAAGAATAAGAGTTCTTTACTGGTATCCATAATTTAAGTTTGTTTTATCTTCACAAAGCTAAAAAAAATTATGACTTTAACGATTTTTTATCCTCTTTCAAATCCTTAATCACTTTTTTCAATTCTTTGATACGCTTCTCATATTGCTCAATTATTTGATCGGATAATTGATCTGCATCAATAGAAGATACTCCCTTATTATTGAGACCTACTTTTAGTAAGTCTTCCGGAGTTATTCCAAAAATTTTACAAATGGTTAAAATATGATTTGCCCATGAACTGCTTTCGCCGCTTTCCATTCTGGCATATGCTGATTGTGATATATGAAGACAATCTGCCACTTCTTCTTGTGACATTTTTTTATTCTTTCGGAGTATTTTAAGTTTATTACCTACAACAACATTCATATTTTATGGTATTTTTCCTTATAAACCAATAGAGGGCGATTTTATAAAAATATACTCACAAAAAAAGACTTTTATTTTTTAAATAAAAAAACAACTATAAATTACGTATTAAAATACCCGATAATCACATAATAAGAAGCCTTACAAAACAGTAATTTAGACTTGCCAAAAAACAAATAGAAATTACCTCAAATCAAGGATAAGATCTATTAAAAAATTTAACCCCTAAAATCTAAATAATATGAGTAATCCATCATTGTTTTTATGTCTTTTAATAATAGTTATTGCGCTTGGCTACCGATTTTCAAAAAAGTATCGTTAAAAATACCTCCGGAAATTAGTTCGTAATAATAACTTTAAAGCGCTAAAAAATCATGGGGATCAACAATAAACCTGATCAGGAAAATCAAAACGAATGGAATAATGATCCTGATAACTGGATTTGGGGAATGTTTTATTATAATCCAAAAGACAATAGATTGTTTCCTCCTAAAAGAATAAAAGAATTGGGCTGGACGATTAATTTTGCCAATCCAAATTCTGTTTTTATAGCTTTGATTGTAATTGCAATTCTTCTTATTCTGACAGAACACACCAACACTTAAATTCAAAAAACCGGGTAATTACTCCTGATTAATATTCATTACCACATGAAATTCTTCCTATTCAAATATAGCATGGCTATTATAAGCTGTCTGTATTTAGCATACTTTTTTTATAGCCCGGATCACACCGGCAACATGATAAAATCCGGGACATCAATTGTATTGGCACTATTAATTTCGATCTCGATGTTCAGTCAGATAAAAACCAGAAAATAGATCGAAAAACACACATTTAATCTCCAAAATACAGACTCGGAATTTCCCAATTATAAATACTACTTTTGATTTTTTAGAGTTAAAGTATTTATGTTGAAAAAATTACTGTTTTTAACGGTTTTGATCTGGTATTCCGGGCTTCAGGCACAGGAAACGGAATCATCGTACAAAACCAAAAAAGTAATTATAAGCCGCGATACGATTCATCTCGAAGAAGTTAGTATCAATTCTGTTTTTTTCAAAATATTAAATACTAAAAACGAACCTGTAGATTCCAGTTTTTATAAGATTGATTTTCAAAAAGGAACTTTGATTTTGAATGAAAATGCCGGTTCAGTTTCGGATACTTTAATTGTAAATTATCTAAAATATCCTGATTTCTTAACCAAAGAATACAGTCTGTACAAATCTGATCAAGTTGTGACCAATGATATTGGTTCTGAAAAATTATACCGAATTGATAATACCAACACTAAAAAAGTTACGCCATTTGATGGCTTACAAACTTCAGGAAGTATTACTCGCGGCGTTACGGTGGGAAACAATCAAAATACAGTTTTAAACTCTAATTTAGATCTTCAGATTACCGGAAAAATCTCTGATAAAATTAGTATTCGGGCTTCACTTCAGGACAATAACATACCGTTGCAGGATGGCGGTTATTCGCAAAAACTCGATCAATTTGATAATATTTTTATTGAATTATTCAGCAATGACTGGAACATTCGTGCGGGAGATGTTTTTTTGGAGAACAGAAAAACCCAATTTTTAAATTTTAATAAAAAAGTACAAGGCCTTTCAACCAGTTTTAATTTTGGAGATGAAGAAAGCAAAACCAATATTTTTGCCTCGGTGGCTTTTGTAAAAGGGCAATACGCCAAAAGTACTTTTACAGGCCAGGAAGGCAATCAGGGACCGTATAAATTAAAAGGTCAAAACGGTGAGTTGTATGTTCTGGTTATTTCAGGATCTGAACGGGTTTATGTAAATGGTGTTTTGCTAAAACGGGGTGAAAACAATGATTATGTTATTGATTATAATGCCGGAGAAATTACGTTTACTTCCCTTTTTACAATTACTTCTGAAATGCGAATTAATGTTGAATACCAATATTCTGAACGAAATTATAACCGACTCGTAACCTACGCCGGGGCAACACACGAAAATAAAAACTGGAGTTTTGGCGGCTATATTTATTCAGAAAATGATATGAAAAACCAGCCATTGCAACAAAATCTTTCTACAGAGCAGGTCGGGGTTTTAAGTCAGGCCGGTGATAATATTAATTTAATGAAAGCGCCATCTGCTTACGAAGATAGTTATGCTGATAATAAAATCCTGTACAAAAAAATACTCGTCAATGCGGTTGAAGCTTACGAATACTCGAATGATGCCAGCAATGTTTTGTATAATGTAAAATTTAGTCTTGTAGGCAATAATGCCGGAAATTATATTATTCAGAACAACAATTCGGTAGAACGTATTTATGTATATGCTGCTCCTGTAAACGGAATTCTTCAAGGAAATTATGAACCTCTTGTACAATTGGTTGCCCCGATAAAATTGCAGGTAGCCACATTTTTAGGAAAATACAATCCTGATGAAAAAACGCTGGTTGACTTTGAAATTGCCATAAGCAATAACGATAAAAACCTTTTTTCGAAAATCGATGACGGCGACAATAGCGGAATTGCCCTTAAAACCAACATTAAAAAACGTCTTTTTACGAAAGAATGGACTTTAGACGGTTTTGCCAACTACCAATTTGTTCAGGAAGATTTTAGATCTGTGGAGCGATTGTATAATATTGAATTTAATAGGGACTGGAATTTAAATGAAGCACTTTTAGGCAATCAGAGTTTATTGGTTACGGGTTTGAATTTTGATTTATTTGCTAAAAAACAAACCTCAAATATTGGACTGTTTACCTATCAATTTGAAAAATTAGATTATTCTGAAAGTTATTCGGGGGCAAGACATACAACGACTGCCCTCTTCAAACTAAAACAATGGACGATAGAAAATCAGGGTAGTTTTTTAAATAGTGATGCCACAAGTTCGACTTCTAAATTTATCAGAAATCAAACCAGAACCAAATATCATTTTGGTAAAAACTGGATTGGCGCCAGTATGCAAATCGAAAACAACCAGCAACGGGATAAAATTAGCAATCAGTTTTCGGCTTTAAGCCAAAAATTCACAGAATACGGTGCTTTTGTTGGACGTGGTGACAGCACCAAAGTTTTTGTAGAACTAGGTTATTTGCAGCGTCGAAATGATAGTTTGCAAAACGGATTGTTACAACATGTAAACAATTCGCAAACGTATTACTTAAAGTCAAAATTGATTCAGAATAAAACAACCGATTTAGCGGTTTATGCAAGTTATCGTAATTTAGATTTCATTAATTCATCCCGAAAAAATGAACCTTCCTTAAATTCGAGAATATTATATAATGATCGCTTCTTTAACCAGTTTATGCAAATTGGGACGACTTATGAAACCAGTTCAGGAACAATTGCGCAACAAGAATTTACCTATGTAGAAGTTCCAACAGGACAAGGGGTTTATACCTGGAACGATTATAATGGCAACGGAATTCAGGAATTAGAAGAGTTTGAAATTGCTGCATTTGCGGATCAGGCAAAATATGTTAGAATCTTTTTGCCCAATCAAATTTATATTAAAACCAACCAGAATAAATTTTCTCAATCTGTTGCTTTGAATCCGCTGCAATGGCAAAACGAAACAGGGTTTAAAAAACTTGCTTCCTATTTTTACAATCAAACTTCGTTTATTATGGATCGAAAAGTAAAAAGCAGAGGCGAACGTTTAGAACTCAATCCATTTGATTCATCTGAAGAAAATATTCTGGGATTGAATTCGAGTTTTAGAAACAGTCTGTATTACAATCGCGGAAAGCAAAAACATTCTGTAACCTACACTTATCTTATTAATAAAGGGAAGAATTTGCTTTCGATAGGATCTCAAAATGTTAGAAACAGTTCAAACCAATTGCAATACACTCATTTGTATCAAAAAAGCTGGCTGTTTAATTTCTTTACCAAAACAATAAGTACCAATTTAGTTTCTGAAGATTTTGTCGAAAAAAACTATGATTTAAAAGGCTATCAGGTAGCACCAAAAATCAGTTATTTGTTTTCTAAAAATACCAGTTTAGATTTCTTTTATGAATTTCAGAACAAAGAAAACCAAATTGGGAATTTCGAAACTTTAGTGCAAAACAGACTTGGAACTTCCTTTTCGTTTGCGGGAGAGAAAAAGGTCACCCTGAATGGAGAATTTTCTTTTTATCAAAACAAGTTTAACGGCAATGAATTTTCATCTGTAGGTTTTCAGATGCTGGAAGGACTTCAGGAAGGACAAAATTTAGTCTGGAAATTGCTTTTACAGAAAAACATAACACAGTTTCTGGATGTAAATTTAAATTATCAAGGCCGAAAAGGTGAGACTTCAGCGGTTGTTCATACGGGCAACATTCAGCTTCGCGCTTATTTTTAACACTTTACGAAAAATGTATTCATAAATTGATTAATTTTAATTGAAATTTAAAACCGTAACCTTATGAAAAAATTATTATTACTTTGTTTTATGGTGGTTTTGTCTTCTAATTTTTATGCTCAGGAAACAGCTGTAAAAGACACAAAAAGCAAAACCGAAACTGCTGCTAAAAAGAAAAAAGCAACTGCTGACAAAGCGGCATCAGATGCAAAAAAAGAAGCTACTAAAGCAAAAAAAGCAGCCAAAGAAGCCACTGATGCTTCTGCAGCAAGCACAGCAGCAACCAAAAAAGCAGCCGACAAAGAAGCTGCTAAAGCAAAAAGCGATGCCACTAAAGCTTCTAAAAAAGCAACTGCAGCAGCAGATGGAGCTAAAGCTGATGCCAAAAAAGCCGATGCCAAAGCAACTGTAGCTAAGAAAGATGCTACCGCTACTAAAAAAACAGCCACTAAAACATTAAAAGAAACCACAGAGAAAGCTCCAAAAGTAGCGGATAAAGTTACGGGAGAATACAATGGTAAAAAAGTATATACGGGACCAAAAGGCGGTAAATACTACATTAATAAAAACGGAAATAAAACGTATATTCAGGATTAGTCAAAGATACTGAGATGCTAAGCTACTAAGGCGCTAAGATTAATAGAAAAACCGAACTACAGTTCGGTTTTTTTATTTAACAAGCAAAAAACTTAGCATCTTAGAGGCTTAGAAACTTAGAAGCTTAAATCAGAGTTAATAATTTAGTAATATGTACGAAATAACACAAAAAGCTTATTTCTCTATCTTCGTTTTTAAAAAGCGTTAAACTATGAGCATTGACTATTCTGCGAACAAAACAATTTTAGTTGCTCCATTAAACTGGGGACTTGGCCATGCCACAAGATGTATCCCTATTATAAAAGCGCTTCAGGAAAAAAATTTCATACCAATTATAGCTTCTGATGGAGTTGCTTTGGCGTTACTACGCAAAGAATTCCCGTACATACAAACACTTGAGTTGCCTTCTTATCATATTGAATATGCTAAAAATGGTAAAAACTTTAAATGGAAATTGATTAAAAGCCTGCCTAAAATGATCGTTGCTATTTTAGACGAGAAAAAAATGGTGAACCGCTGGATCAAAAAACACGGAATTGACGGGATTATCTCGGATAATCGATTGGGGGTTTTCAGTAAAAAAATTCCATCTGTGTTTATGACGCATCAATTGAATGTCATGACTGGAAATACGACCTGGTTTACGAGTAAATGCCATCAATACATTATAAAAAAATACAATCAATGCTGGGTTCCCGATACTAATGATGCGGTAAATTTAACCGGCGATCTGGGGCATCTTAAAACTACTCACCTCAATTTAAAATACATTGGTCCTTTAAGCAGAATGCGCAAAAAGGAAACTCCAAAATTATATGACCTGATGGTAATTTTGTCCGGTCCTGAACCTCAACGCACTTATTTAGACGAAAAATTACAAAAAGAAGTCACTGATTATAAAGGCAAAGTTGTTTTTATACAAGGCATTGTTGAGAAAACCCAAACCAAATGGCAGGCTGGAAATGTAACGTATTACAATTTCATGAACTCAAAACAACTGGAACAAACTTTTAATGAAAGTGATTTTGTTTTATGCCGTTCCGGTTATACCACAGTAATGGATTTGGCTAAACTAGGCAAAAAAGCCTTTTTTATCCCAACTCCGGGGCAATATGAACAAGAGTATTTGGCGATAAAACTTCAGGAAGAAAATCTGGTACCGTATGCAATGCAAAACGACTTTACGATTGAAGATCTTTCAAAAGTAAAGTCGTTTAAAGGTTTAACTCAGTTTAACGAAGATATCGACTGGGATTCGTTATTTGCCGTTTTTGAAGATTAGTTTTAGAAATTAAACTGCGCTTGTAATCGCAACAAATTTCCTTGCTGACGGTTGATTGGCAGCACGCTGTCTTCAAAAGTTCTGTCGGCAATAACGTATTCTGCTGTAAACTCAAAAGCTTTAAAAGGCTGCCATTCTATACCAATTTCATAATCTCTAACAACATAACTTCTGGCATCTTTTTCGTATTTTTTTCCTCCGTCATAATATTGAAATTTGGCGAAAGGATAAATATGCTGTTTTTTGATGTCTAATTTATAATTCAACAATACATAACCGCCATTTAAATCGGTTTCATCAACTGTATTGGTTACCGTATTGTATCTTGGGCCTGTACCAATATTATATTCTGTCTGGATTCCGAAAGGTCTTGGGTACAAAACAAAAGTTGCGCCCACTCTCTGGTCTTTTACATATTGCGGATCGTTTACTTTTACTCCCGGTGAAATTTCGCCTGTAAATGCCCATTTTCCGGTATAAGCCTGAATTCCGGGTTCTATAATCTGACTGCCAATAACAAAAGGATATGTTACTCTTGCAACCACATTCAAATCTCTGTTACCATCCAGTTTATTGGCAATTTGACCATTGTAAACTCCAAAGGCAAAAACTCCAAAATCGCCTGAACCTTTATAACCGTCTTTTACCAGCATATTAAAACGTTCCCTGATTTCGGCCGGAGCCCAATAAAAAAACAACCCCAAATCACGTTCGTTTAGTATAGCACTGTTCATCGCATCATTACGATCTAATGCCAAACGCTGCGAACTGGACTGCATATTCTCGAAACCATAAGGAATTTTACTTTGTCCTACACGTACACGATATTCCTTTTTCTTATCAAAAGAAAGGTCAAAATACAAATCACGAATCTGAACAAAATTCTGAATTCCTGTACTTGGCGAACTCGCAAAATCAGGTTGGAAATAGAAAAACACATTGGGGTGAACCTGTCCTGAGAACACCAAACGCGCACGACGAATAAAAAGTCCGTTGTTGGCTTTTGCATCAGGATCTGTAGAAGTTGTTCCCCAGGATTTATCACATTGATCACAGGAAACTTTATCATTTGTAGAAAAAAGTCCATTGTATCGTATTTGAGCATATCCTCTTAAGGAAATCCTGTCGTACCAATGTTCTTCGCTACTAACTCCGGATTTGGTATCCGGAAGTTTCGCTTTATTAATAGAATCTAAAATACGCATTACTTCGTTTTTTACATCCTGTTTATTTAATTCTTGTGCATTTGATGCGCAAGTTATGAGTAACAAAACGGCTAAAATTTTTCTTTTTATCATCCTTTCTCTAATTCCCTTAATTTCAAGGTGCAAAGATGACTCACCTATGTTAAGAAATCATTAACAAGATGTTACTATAATAAAAATTTAATGTTACGAAGTTTTGGCGTAGTTTAGTTAATTGTTAAAATCCCATGTTTTGCGGCACTTAACAAAAATCACATCACAATTATTTAACTTCCGCTTTTACTGTTTTATGTGCTTTTTCGAGTGTAAAAGAAAATTCAGAACCAATTCCGAATTCGCTTTCGACGTATACTTTCTCTTTATGCGCTTCGATAATATGTTTTACTATGGCTAATCCAAGACCAGAACCACCCTCTGAACGGGTTCCGCTTTTATCTACTCTGTAAAAACGCTCGAAAAGTCTTGGGATATTTTGTTTTTCTACCCCTTCTCCGTTATCACTAATTCGGATTAATACCTTTTTCTTGGTCAAGTTTACAACACCAACTTCGGTTAAACCTCCGTCTTTACCATATTTAATAGAATTAACAAGCAGGTTTTCTAAAACTTGCTGAATCCTGTCCTGATCACCACGTACAATAACCGATTGTACATTTTTGCTTTCAAAAGCCAGTTTGATTTTCTTTTTGTCAGCTTTCATTTCCAACAAATCAAACACATTCTGAATAAGTTCAACGATATTAAAATCAGTCATATTCAAGTCCAGGTCTCCTGACTCGAGTTTGGTAATCATGTCTAAATCTTCCACTATATAGATGAGACGTTCAACTCCTTTTTCGGCACGTTTCAAGTATTTCTTTCTAATGGTTTTATCATCCATTGCTCCATCCAGTAAAGTCGAAACATAACCCTGAACCGTAAACAAAGGCGTTTTAAGTTCGTGCGAAACATTCCCTAAAAACTCTCTACGGTATTGTTCACGAATTTCCAGCATTTCGATTTCGAGTTTTTTATCGGTAGCAAACTTTTTTACTTCACGCGAAAGCGTTTCCATATCAGTAGTGATGGGTTGATTTATTAGTGTTGTTGATTCTAATAAAGAAACCTCATCGTAGATTTTCTTTACTCGTCTGTAAATAAAGCGTTCTACACGATATTGCAAGACCAAAAAGGAGAAAATGTAAATCGAAATAATGAAAACTATTCCAAATGCGACCTGATGTTTTAGCTGATTTTTATAAAATAAATTCATCAGGATCAGCACAAATCCTGTTCCGAAAAGACTGATGTATAATGCTGACTTTACAGCAAATTTGTATGTTTTTTTAAAATTAATTTTCATTGAGATTATTGAACCATTAAGAGATTATATTTTTACCATATAAGTTATATAAGTTCATTTAAAGTAAAGCGCAATTGTATGATTACATTAAGAACTTAAAAAAAGAAATCTTTGTCAAAGTTTTGAACTTTGACAAAGATAACCTTTGATTCGAAAAGTATGTTGTACTAATTTAAATGAACTTATATAACTTATATGGTTCAAATATTTATTGAATGTCTAGACTTCAAATTTGTAACCAACACCTTTTATGGTTTTAAAAAGATCTTCGCCTATTTTTTCGCGTAATTTTCTGATGTGAACATCGATTGTTCTTCCTCCTACTACCACTTCATTACCCCAAACTTTATCCAGGATTTCGTCTCTTTTAAAAACTTTTCCAGGTTTTGAAGCCAATAAATAAAATAATTCGAATTCTTTTCTTGGTAAAGCAATTTCTACATTGCCTTTTATGATCTTATATTCTTCACGATTAATCTCGATTCCGCCAACATTTAAGGTATCACTAACAACTTCTTGTTCTTTTAACCTTCTTAACAAAGCCTTTACTTTGCTTACCAATAATTTTGGTTTTATTGGTTTGGTAATATAGTCATCTGCACCTGCATCAAAACCAGCAACTTGTGAGTAATCTTCGCTTCTGGCAGTTAAGAATGTTATGATAACATTATTTAATTCAGGGATTTTTCTAATGTGTTCGCAAGCTTCCATTCCATCCATTTCGGCCATCATTACATCCATAATAATTAGGTCCGGTAATTCTTTCTGAGCCTTTGCTATTGCTTCTTTTCCATTTGAAGCCGTAACAATCTGGTAGCCTTCCTGAGCAAGGTTATAGCCAACGATTTCTAAGATATCTGGTTCATCGTCAACTAATAAAATCTTGGTTTGTGTTTTTTTCATAAATAGCAAAAATTGAGATTTTTACATCAAATTTTCTTCGTTAAACATTCGATGTTTTTTATTTCACAGCGTAAATATACTAACAAAATAACCGTTAAAAATTGCGGTTAACGGTAATTTAATCTGGTAACAATTTGATAATCTACAAGACACAAAAACATAACAAGTGCCTAACATGAACTTTACACAGCGTTTCTTTCTTTGCACAAAAATAAATCAAACACAACACAAAAATGAAATTCAATTTAAAATTTCTATTTATCACATTCTTTATTTGTACGATTTCGATCGCTCAAAACAAAGGTACGATTTCTGGTGTATTAACCGACAAAGAAACCAACAATCAACCTTTACCTTTCGCAAATGTTTTAGTAAAAGGGACTACAACAAGTGCGAACACTGACATTGACGGAAAATATTCGTTGAACGTAAATCCGGGAAATTATATCGTTATTTTTAGTTTCGTTGGATATGAATCTGTAGAACAGCCAGTAACTGTTAAAGCAAATGAAACTATTACTGTAAATCAGGTACTTTCATCTGGGGGTTATACGCTAAAAGATGTTGTAGTAAAATCATCTGGAGTAAACAGACAAAAAGAATCAGCATTACTTTTAGAACAAAAAAATGCTGTAGATATTAAACAGTCTATTGGTGCACAAGAACTTTCAAGAAAAGGAGTTAGCGATGTTGCTGGTGCAGTTTCGAAAACTACCGGAATCACAAAGCAAGAAGGCACAGGAAATATTTTCGTAAGAGGTTTAGGAGATCGTTACAATTCTACAACAATGAATGGTCTTCCAATTCCATCAAACGACCCTGAGAAGAAAAATATCAATTTAGATATTTTCTCAACAGATATTATCGAATTTGTTTCTATTGATAAAGTTTACAATGGAAAGTTTTTTGGAGATTTTGCTGGAGGAAATGTAGATATTGTTTCTAAAGATTACAAAGGAAATGGTTTTTTTAGAATTGATGCTGAATCAAAAGTAAACACAAATGCTGTTGGTGAAGATAATTTTACACTACAAAAAGGTCCAAACTCTTTTGGATTTAGCAAAGCTGAAATTCCAAATGACCCATTAAATCAATATAATTTTAACTCATTACAGTTTGACAAAAAAACTCCACTAGGAGGTTCATTCGGTCTGTCTGGTGGTGATTCATTCAACGTTGGAAGCGAAGGAAAAATCAATATTTTCGGAACAGCTTCTTTTACAAATGAATATTCTTCAAGAACTAACGGAACAGCTAAAGGAAGCGTAAATGCTGCCGGTGTTGCAGGAAAAGATTTAGATTACAACTATTTATCTTATGGCACAAATACAACCGGAATGTTTAATGCGGGATATAAAATCAACAACAATAACAAAATTAACTTCAACTCTTTATATATCAATACATCTGCACAAAGAAAAGAAGAATCTTCAGGGTACATTGTTGACTTAGCAAATGAAGGAAACGGGTATATTCGAAGAAATGAATATGAGAAAACTGATTTATGGGTAAACCAATTATTAGGAGAACATAAGTTAAGTGACAGAAGTACTTTAAACTGGGGAGGATCTTATAATCTTGTAAACCAAAACATTCCAGACAGAACGTACAATACAATGAATAAAGTTGATGGTGGTTATGTAATCAATTCGCAATCTGCACCAAACAACAATCGTTATTTCCAGGAGTTAAAAGAAAATGAATTAGCAGCCAATATAGCTGTTAGCTATAAATTCAAAAAAGACAGCGAAGGAGAATACAAAGGAAAATTTACTGTAGGATATAACGGAAGATTCAAAAACAGAGACTTTGAAGCTACTCAATTTAATCTTAAAACAACAACATTTCCAGTTTCTCATACTGGAGATATCGTAGATCCAAATAATCTGGATTTGTTTTACAATCAACAAAATTTCGCTAATAATTTCTTCACTATTTCAACTTTCCGTGGTGGCTCAGAAGTTCCTAATGCTCTGGACCCGCAAACTTATAATGGTGACTTGACAATTAACGGAGGATACCTGAATACAGAATATAAATTCAACAAATTAACTGCCGTTGTTGGATTAAGAGCCGAAGTTATAACGCAAAATGTAGAATGGAGTACTCAATTAGACCCTGCAGGTGGAAGTGATAATTTGGAAAAAACTGCTTTTTTACCAAGTTTAGTTTTAAAATACGAACTTAATGAAAAACAAAATTTAAGATTAGGAGCCAGTAAGACATATACCTTGCCTCAATTTAAAGAAAGATCTCCTTTTATTTATGAGGAATTTTTACAGGCAAAAATTGGTAACCCTTTCTTGTATGCATCAGACGATTATAATTTAGATATTAAATGGGAAATATTTCCAAAAAGTGATGAAGTAATTTCCTTAACTGCATTTGGAAAATATATTTTAAATCCAATTAACGAGGTAATCATTAACTCATCTACAAACGATATTTCTTATGTAAACTCTGGAGATTACGGTTACGTAGCAGGTGCTGAAGTAGAATACAAAAAAGTACTTTTTTCTTTTGACAGTGAAAACACTAAAAAACTAACAGGAGGAATTAATGCTTCTTACTTATACAGCAAGCAAGAATTAAATGACGAGAAGGTTCTTGAAGAAACTAACGGGACACGTCCAACTACTTTTACTAATAAAACAGGTAAATTTACAGGAGCTTCTCCTTTGTTATTAAATGCTGACATATCATTCTATAACGAATGGAATGACAAAAAAAGTAACTTAACTACAACACTAGCTTATACTTATTTCTCTGATCGAGTAAATGCAATTGGTACACTTGAAAAAGGCGATTTAGTAGACAAAGCCGTTGGTTCATTAGATTTCATTGCAAAATCTAAACTAAGTAAAAACTATGGTCTTGGTTTGGTGGTGAAAAATATTTTAGACCCTACAGTTAACAGAGTTCAGGAAAATCAATCTGGAGATGTAAATGTTTTGAGTTACAAAAAAGGTTTAAACTTAAGCTTACAATTTAGCTATGAGTTTTAACTAAGATATAATTTGAATTAGTAAAAGACGGCTTAATAGCCGTCTTTTTTTTTGAGAAACTTTAAAGTTAGAAAAACATGCCAAGCAGTTAACATTTAGTTAATATAAAAATCGCTTTTTATTAAACTAACAATCACAGTTACTTAACATTTAAAAAAGATTTCTAATCCATCTTTGCAACAAGAAATTAAACACAAAAAACATTATTAAAAGGATTATGAAAAAATCAATTTTAAATTTCGTTACAGTTATTGCTTTATCAGGAGGCTTGCTTACAAGCTGTTCTAATGATGACGATAAAAAAACAACAACACCTTCAACTTTTGTTGCTGATCCTGCTAACTTTCAAGGAAAAATCACTGATGGTGAGGTTGTACTTGACGCATCTAAGACTTACAAATTAACTGGAGCAATAAAAGTAGAAAACGGAGCAACTTTAACTATTCCTGCCGGAACAGTTATTGAAGGTACTGGAGGAACTGCATCATACATATCTGTTGCCCAAGGTGCAAAAATAAATGTAAACGGTACAGCTGCAAAACCAGTTATCATGACTGCTGCTGTAAAACAAGCTGGAAAATGGGGAGGTTTAGTAATTTGTGGTAAAGCTCCAATTAACCGTGTAAGCGGGGGTGCAAGTACAGCTACATCTGAAGTTGCTGAATTAACTTATGGAGGAACTAACTCTGCTGACAACTCAGGATCTATCAAATATTTAAGAATTGAGTATGCTGGAGCTGCTTTCAATGATGCTAAAGAGTTTAATGGACTTTCATTCTTTGGAGTTGGCTCAGGAACAGTTGTTGAAAATGTAGAAGCTTATTACGGTGCTGATGACGGATTTGAATTCTTCGGAGGATCTGTAAATACTAAAAACTTAATCTCTATTGGTAACGAAGATGATCAGTTTGACTGGACAGAAGGATGGAATGGTACTAACGAAAACTGGTATGGTAAATTAGATTTCGGAAAAGGAAACAGAGGAATTGAAGCTGATAACTTTGAATTCGGATATGCTTTCACTCCAATCGCTAACCCTACTATCACAAACTTAACTCTTGTTGGACCTGGAAGTACAGCAGCTGTTGCTAACTTCGCAGAAAACCAAGCAATCAAATTAAGAAGAGGAACTAAAGGACTTATTTCAAACGTAGTTTTAAGCTCTTGGGCAACTGGAGTTGATGTTGAAAACGACGAAACTATAGCTTTCATCGGAACATCTTTAAAAGTTTCAAACGTATTATTCGTAACCGATGTACCTACAAAAACTAAAGGTAAGAAAACAGATGGGACTTCTGCTACTGTATCAGCTGTTGTAACTGAATTAGCTACTGCTACTGGAGCTGGTAATGGTGTTGGAGCTCCAACATGGGCTGCTGGTTGGTCAGTTGGTTTCTAATCATATAAAAAACAAAATGTTAAAAACATCCTAAATTTTTAGGGTGTTTTTTTTTTGGCGTAATTTTTGTAATTTTTTTTGTATATTTACGGTAATCAAAATAACGCGATGGCAAAAAACTACTTTTATATTACATTCTTATTGGCTTTTTTCTTTACTCTTAGTGTCTCGGCACAAGATAGTAAGCAATTACCAAAACCTCAAGAGTCTACTACCATTGAGGGTTTAAGCTTGTACCCTAATCCAGTGAAAAACGGAAAAGTATATATTTCTTCGAAAAATGATTTGGAAAAAGAAATTATCATTTTTGATGTTTTAGGAAAAAAAGTACTTCAAACACATTTAAGTTCAAAAGAATTAAACGTTTCAGATCTTGTACCCGGCGTTTACATTATTAAAATAAGCGAAGAAAATGCTTCTGCAACCAGAAAACTCATCATTCGATAAATTAGAAAAAAGCTCCAATTTTCATTGGAGCTTTTTTTATGGTATTCAGTTGCCGTTTTCCGTTTTCATACTTTGACCATAAATATATTATTAAAACCGCTGAGAAAAACCGGACTGAAAACTGGGACTGAAAACTGAAAACTATTTACAATTATACTTACCTTTGCACAAAAAAAGTTTTGATCACAGCCAACGATATATTCACAATTTCGAGTCATAAACAATTTGAAAAAATAGCGCTAAAAGTGTTTCGTTTTCAGCACGAGAATAATCAGGTATACCGTGATTTTTGCGATTTTTTAAAAATCAATCCGCAACACGTAAAATCACTGGAGCAAATTCCCTTTTTACCTATTCAGTTTTTCAAGAGCCATGATGTAGTTTCTAATAATGATCCGGCTCAGGTTACTTTTACCAGCAGCGGAACAACCGGAATGATCACAAGCCGACATATCGTGACCGATGTTTCCTTATATGAGGAAAGTTATCGCAATGGTTTTTCGCAGTTTTACGGCAACATCGAAGATTACGTAGTTTTAGCCCTTTTACCATCTTATCTGGAGCGCGATGGATCTTCGTTAATTTATATGGTCGAAGACCTGATAAAACTATCCAATCAGCCTGAAAGCGGGTTTTATTTACACAATCACGACGACTTAATAAAAAAACTAACCGCTCTTGACGAATCCGGTCAAAATGTAATTTTAATTGGAGTTACTTACGCATTACTGGATTTGATCGAAAAACATCAATTCAATCTTCAGAATACCATAATTATGGAAACCGGAGGAATGAAAGGCAGACGCAAAGAAATGATCCGCGAAGAATTGCACGAGATACTTTGTAAAGGTTTTGGCGTTTCGGCAATTCACTCAGAATATGGAATGACCGAACTTCTGGGACAAGCGTATTCTCTAGGCGAAGGCGTATTTGAATGTCCGTCCTGGATGCACATTTTAGTTCGTGATCCCGAAGATGCTCTCACTTACGTGAAAGATGGAAAAACCGGCGGGATCAACGTTATTGATTTGGCCAACATCAACTCATGTTCCTTTATCGCTACACAGGATTTAGGCAAAAAAAATCCCAACAACTCTTTCGAGGTATTGGGACGTTTTGATAATTCGGATATTCGTGGGTGTAATTTGATGGTTCTTTAAAGTTCAATTGTTAATTTACTAAAATTGTTTATCTGCCAAATAACTAGTAAACACTTAATATTCCATAGGAATATCTCATAGGTAGAAAAATAGCATTATTTCGTACGTGTCCTGTAGGGACACCTGTTTTAAAAAAACAACAGCATATATGCTTCATTAATCAAACGTCCCTACGGAACGTAAAAACCTAATCAACCTAATACTACCAACGAGACATTCCTATGGAATGATTTGTTTTTAAAATAAAAAAATCCAATAACTCTTTCGAGATATTGGATTTCATATTTTTTAAGATTAAAATGCTAAGCCATTTAAACCACTCTTATAACAAAATAATTCTTCTTCCCACTTTGCAACAACACAAACTGATTATTAATTAAATCATTTGTCGTCAATACAAAATCTTCTTTTATTTTTTCTCTGTTTACTGAGATTGAGTTTGCTGTTAAAGCACGTCTAGCTTCTCCGTTTGATTTAAAGAAACCTGTTTTTTCGTTTAAAACGGTAACAATATCCAATCCGTTTTCTAAATCAGCTTTTGCGATTTCAGCTTGAGGAACTCCGTCAAAAACTTCTAAAAAAGTTGTTTCATCCAATTTCTTCAGATCGTCTGCAGTAGAATTTCCGAACAAAATATTCGAAGCCTGAATTGCTTTTTCTAATTCTTCTTCAGAGTGAACAAAAATCGTGATTTCTTCAGCCAGTTTCTTTTGTAAAACTCTTAAATGCGGAGCTGTTTTATGCTCTTCGATCAAAGCATCAATCGTTTCTTTATCTAAAAAAGTAAAGATTTTAATGTATTTTTCAGCATCAACATCTGTTGAATTTACCCAAAATTGGTAAAATTTATATACCGAAGTTTTATCAGCATCCAGCCAAACATTTCCCCCTTCAGATTTACCAAATTTAGATCCGTCTGCTTTTGTTATTAATGGAGTTGTAAGAGCAAAAGCTTTTGCATTTTCTCCTCCCATTCTGCGCACTAATTCTGTACCTGTGGTGATATTTCCCCATTGATCAGAACCTCCCATTTGCAAAACGCAATTGTTATTTTTATATAAATGATAAAAATCGTAACCCTGAATTAATTGATAGGTAAACTCTGTAAAAGACATTCCTTCGCCTTCTCCGGCAAATCTCTTTTTTACTGAATCCTTCGCCATCATGTAATTTACCGTGATACGTTTTCCAACTTCACGTGCAAAATCAATAAACGAGAATTCTTTCATCCAGTCATAGTTGTTTACCATAACAGGAGCATTTTCTTCTTTTGAATTAAAGTCTAAGAAACGAGATAAAACACTTTTTATTCCTGCAACGTTTTTAGCTAAAGTTTCTTCGTTCAGCAAATTTCTTTCGTCAGATTTACCAGATGGATCACCAATCATTCCGGTTGCACCACCAACCAGGGCGATCGCTTTATGACCGGTTCTGTTTAAGTGAACCAATAAAATAATCTGAACCATACTACCAATATGTAGCGAATCTGCCGTTGGATCAAAACCTATATATGCCGTCGTTACCTCTTTAAGCAATTGTTCTTCCGTTCCTGGCATGCTATCATGATATAATCCGCGCCACTTTAATTCTTCAACTAGATTCTTCATTTTTAAAATAATTTGTGCAAATGTAATCAATGTCAATATCAATATCAAAAAACAATTACAATGTAATTTGCCACAAAGTCGCGAAGACACAAAGAATAATTAAAAAACTTCGTGATTTTGATGCAAAATAAAAACAAAAAAACTTTGTGCCTTTGTGCCTTCGTGGCAAAACTTTTGTGCTTTTGTAACAAAATCGGTATATTTACAAAATGGTATTAGTAACTGGAGGAACGGGTTTAGTTGGCGCACATTTATTACTTCATTTAATTGAAAATGGAGAAAATGTAAGGGCGATTTATCGAAACCTAAACAACATTCAAAAAACAAAATCAGTTTTTGAATTGTATAATAAAGGCGATTTATTCGAAAAGATCCATTGGCTTGAAGCCGATATTCTTGATGTTCCTTCATTAGAAACTGCTTTTATTGGTATCGACTACGTTTATCATTCAGCCGCATTAATATCCTTTGACCCTAAAGACGAAGAATCATTACGAAAAACCAATATTGAAGGAACAGCCAATATGGTTAATTTTTCTATTGCCAAAGAAGTCAAGAAATTTTGTTTTGTAAGTTCCATTGCCGCTTTAGGAGACATAGCACCACACGAAACCTATATTACCGAAGAAACAGACTGGAATCCTGAGAAACCCCACAGCGATTATGCGATTTCTAAATATGGTGCCGAAATGGAAGTTTGGCGTGCACTTCAGGAAGGTTTAGATATTATTATTATAAATCCTGGTGTGATTTTAGGCCCAATTGCAGCAACAAAAATTTTTGATGAAGGAAGTGTCGAATTGTACCGAAAAGTAGCGAACGGACTTTCATTTTACACTCTTGGAAGCACTGGCTTCATCACTATCAATGATGTCGTACGAATTGCAAATGAATTAATGAAAAGCGACATCAAAAACGAGCGTTTTACTTTAATTGCCGACAATATTGTTTTTCAGGATATTCTAAACACAATTGCAGATACTTTAAAAGTAAAAAGACCTAGTACTCATGCTAAGCCATTATTGATGAATTTTCTATGGATTGCGGATGCGGTGTTTTCAACTTTATTTTTTCAAAAAAGAAGTATTACCAAAGCAACTGCAAAAGCTTCTTATTCAAAGAATTTGTACTCCAATGAAAAAATAAAAACCGCTCTGGGAACGGTTTTTTTAGATGTACATCAATACATAAAAGAAGTTTCGAAGTTATAAGACTATCTCTTTTTTCTTAACTGTATTAATTGTTTTATAGAATCTATAGTTGCCTGCTGCTTCACAGGTTTCTTCACTGCTTCTTTAATAGAATCTTTTTCTTTCTTTTTCTTTTCTTTAGCCGCTTTTTTGTCTTCGATTTTCACAATCGAATCTGTAGCTCTTTGATTGACAGACAAACGCTTACCAATTTCATCAAACATTTCCTTGTACGCTTCATAGTCAGTTGCATAATACATATTGCTTTGTGCAAACTGCAAACTGTCAACTTTATACTTTTTCAAAATAAACTTTACAGGATCTGTTTCAACTGAGTCTAATGAGATCGGATTTTGATATTTCATTGCATCCAAAAGAGACAAATCATACATAATATCAATCATCTTTTCTTTCTGTATAAGTTTTGAAGGCTGTTTGACCAACTCTTTTTTACAACTTACAGAAAGAAACAAAACCAATACTATTATTATACAATTTTTCATTTCAGCTTTTTATCTGTCAAACAATAATCTTTTTCCGTTGCGAAGGTCTTTTACTTTAAAATTATTATAAACCAGTTCACCATTCACGAAAGTGTGGGTAATTCTCGATTTAAAAGTATAATTTTCGAAAGGCGACCAACCGCATTTTGCTAAAATATTTTCTGGTTTTACGCTCCATGGCAAACTTGGATTCACAATAACCAAATCAGCAAAATAACCTTCTTTTATAAAGCCTCTTTTTTCGATTTTGAAAATTTTAGCCGGATTGTGGCACATTTTCTCTACAATTTTCTCTACAGTAATTTTCCCCTGATGATGCGCTTCGAACATTGCTACAACAGCATGTTGCACAAGCGGACCTCCAGAAGGCGCATTTAGATACGATTGCATTTTTTCTTCTTTAGTATGTGGCGCGTGATCTGTAGCAATTACATCAATACGGCCATCATTTAAGGCTTTCCAAAGCTCTGCTCTGTCCTGAGCCGTTTTTACAGCAGGGTTCCATTTGATGAAATTTCCTTTTGTTTTATAATCCTCATCGGTAAACCAAAGATGATGTACACATACCTCAGCGGTAATTTTTTTATCTTCTAATGGAATTTTATTCGTAAACAACTCCATCTCTTTCGCAGTCGACAGGTGAAAAATATGCAAACGGGCTCCGGTTTTCTTTGCCAGTGCCACAGCTTTTGATGATGAAATATAACAAGCCTCTGCACTACGAATCAAATGGTGCGCCGTTACCGGAACATCATCGCCATATTGTTCTTTAAATGCAGCAAGATTATTTTGGATCGTAGTTTCGTCTTCACAATGCACAGCAATTAACATTGGCGTGCTTGAGAATATTTTTTCTAAAGTCGCTTCGTTATCCACCAACATATTTCCGGTAGATGAACCTAAGAAAATCTTGATTCCCGCAACATTTTTCGGATTGGTTTTCAAAACTTCTTCCAGGTTATCATTGGTTGCCCCCATCATAAACGAATAATTGGCAAATGATTTTACGGCAGCAATTTGATATTTATCTTCTAAAATTTCCTGAGTAACCGCATTAGGAACCGTATTAGGCTGTTCGATGAATGAAGTTATTCCTCCCGCAACCGCAGCTCTTGATTCTGATTCGATATCCCCTTTATGTGTTAATCCAGGCTCTCTAAAATGCACCTGATCATCAATAGCACCCGGAATTAAATAACTTCCTTCGGCATCTATTACTTTACAATCGGATGTTTTTAAGCTAATACTATCTGCAACTTCAACAATTAAGTCGTTCTCAATCAAGACATCACCCTCAAAAACAGATCCTTCGTTTACTATTCTGGCATTCTTTATTAAAATCTTATTCATCACCGTGGTATTATAATGTATTGATTAATTTTTTTAATCTAAGGGAAATTACACCCAAAATAGCTTCTTTGATAATGGCATTGCTCATTTTCGAAACTCCTTTTGTTCTGTCTGTAAAGATAATAGGAACTTCGGTAATTTGAAATTTGGCACAATATGTCCTGTATTTCATTTCGATCTGAAAAGCATAACCCACAAATTTTATTTTGTTAAGATTGATTTTTTCCAGCACCTCTCTTTTATAACAAACAAAACCTGCCGTAGCATCATGTATTTTCATTCCGGTAATAAACTTCACGTAAACAGAGGCAAAATAAGACATTAAAACACGACTTAGTGGCCAGTTTACAACGTTTACGCCTGTTACATAACGGGAACCAATAGCCAGATCCGCTCCGCCAAAATGGCAAGCATCAAATAATTTTTCAAGATCATTAGGGTTATGAGAAAAATCAGCGTCCATCTCAAAAATGTAATCGTACTTGCGCTCCAAAGCCCATTTGAAACCGTGAACATAAGCAGTTCCTAAGCCTGATTTTTTGGCTCTTTTTTCTAAAAACAACCTATCAGGAAATTCTTCCTGCAACGCAATTACCTTATTGGCCGTAAAATCCGGCGAATTATCATCAATAATCAAAAGATGAAAAGGTTTGTGTTGCGAGAGTACAGCTCTTACTATACTTTCAATATTTTCGATTTCGTTGTAAGTGGGGATTATGACAATACAATCATTCATTTTTCTGCGTAAATTTCACCGCAAAAGTAAACTTTTTATAGCATTTGATTCATAATAAATATATAATAAAAGTATTGATACAAAAAATTACTAATTTTGTGTCGTTATGATTGAACAACTTCACCCTCGAATTATCGAAAACAAAGACTGGGCGACACTTTTATTTGTGTTGACCTTTGCTGTTGTGGCTATTACTAAATCAGCATATGAAACTAGATTTAGCGAATTTAGCAAGCTTATTTTTTCAGACAAATACGCAAAAATATATCGCGACAACAACCACCTAAAAAGCAGTTTTACGGTTGGTTTGTTTTTTGTTCAGGTTATTTCGTATGCTTTTTTCATTCAGTTGACCATGCATATTTTTTCAGAAGATCCTAAAACGGGAACTTATAGCATTTTAAAAACCGACTGGATTTTGTTTATTCAGATCGCTACATTGCTGCTTTATTTTATTCTGGCGAAGTTTTTAATCGAAAAAATCATTGCAACTTCATTCAACATCGATGAGTTTGCCGACCTTTTTAACTTACAAAAAGTTACTTACAGAACTTATATTGGCGTTTTAGTGCTTCCTATTAATGCTATTTTATTTTATTATGACAATATTCCTAAAATTATACCGCTTGCAATCATAGGTATTTCGCTATGTATCAGCCTCTACTCCTATTTTATTTCAATAAAAACATATCAAAACGTAATAATCAGCAAGTTATTTTATTTTATTTTATATCTTTGCGCTCTTGAAATAGCACCTTATTATTTTCTTTATTATTGGATTACAAAAGGGAGTGCTTAGAAAATGTTTATAATATGAAAGTGAAAACAATTTTGGTGTCACAGCCTGAACCTAAAGTGGAAAATTCTCCTTACTTTGAGCTCCAACAAAAACACAAAATAAAAATTGATTTCAGACCATTTATTCATGTGGAAGGGGTTAATGCAAAAGAGATTCGATTACAAAAAATCGACCTTAATCATTATACTGCTATAATTTTGACAAGCCGTAATGCGGTGGATCATTTTTTTAGAGTAGCTGATGAGATGCGCTATAAAGTCCCTGAAGGATTGAAATATTTCTGCCAATCTGAAGCTGTTGCATTTTACCTGCAAAAGTATGTCGTGTATAGAAAACGTAAGATTTACGTTGGAGCAAAAGATTTTGCAGACTTATCACCTCTTATCAAAAAATACAAAGACGAAAAATTCCTGCTTCCGGCATCTGACCAATTGAATGCTGATGCTCCTATAACGTTAAACAATCTAAAAGTAGACTGGGCACAAGCTGTTTTTTACAAAACGGTAATGAGCGACTTATCTGACCTTGCAGATGTTTATTATGATGTTTTAGCATTTTTTAGTCCAACCGGAATAAAATCATTGTTTAAAAACTTCCCGGACTTTAAGCAAAACGATACCAGAATCGCAGTTTTTGGAAGCACAACTCAAAAAGAAGCTCTCGATCACGGTTTAAGAATTGATATTCTTGCTCCAACTCCTGAAACTCCTTCTATGACAATGGCTTTAGAAAAATACATCGCAGAAGCAAACAAAGGAAAATAATCCTTTTTTAAATTACAATATTTTTAAATTCCAAATTTCAACTTTACTGTTGGGATTTGGAATTTTTTATTTTAAATCACTTTGGATTATAAGTATCTAAACACAATCATTGTCATCCCGAGGAACGAGGGATCTCCGCGAGTAGCTCGACAAAGATAGACAACTTACTTTACGGAGTTTCTTGCGGAGATCCCTCGTTCCTCGGGATGACAAAAATGCGAATAATAACTTTGAACGTAAACATTTGTCAAAGTTCTCTTCTGTCTTTATTTAAATTTCACATTTTAAGAACTTCTCTTTATTTTCTTAATCTCTTAATGGTAAAAAAAAGAAAAAAACTCAACGCTGAGTAAAATAATTCAAATCTTGATTTTTCAAATATTTTAAAGTTTTATTCCTAAATTTGATTTCTATTATAAACCAAATCATCAAAATAAGTTTCAAACCACAACTATGAAAATCAACTCCCTTTTAATCGAAATTGACGGTATCGACAAAGAAATCCTTCGTTACTTAATGGAAGATGCCCGAAAACCTATTTTACAAATTGCTAACAAAATAGGCATTTCCGGAGCTGCAATTCATCAGCGCTTGAAAAAACTGGAGCAATCCGGCGTTATTTCCGGCTCTAAGTTTACTGTAAATCCAAAAGTTTTAGGTTATAATACCATGGCGTTTATTGGCGTTTATCTGGACAAAGCTTCGAGAAACTCTGAAGCCGTAAAAGATTTAAAAAAAATTCCTGAAGTTTTAGAATGTCATTATACCACCGGAAATTGGTCGGTTTTGATTAAAATCATTTGTCGCGACAACGAACATTTGATGCAGCTATTGAATACCAAAATTCAGGCTATTGAAGGAGTTTCAAGAACGGAGACTTTTATTTCCTTAGATCAGCAGATTGACAGGCAGATTCAATTGTAAATTTGATAATGTGTCAATTTGATAATGAGATAATTTTTAAAAAACTTTATGACAAACATTAGACCCGAAATTAAAACCATCCTGTTTTTTATATTTTACTTTGTAATAGCATTTATTGCAGAGAAAACAAGCCCAAGCGGTGTTTGTACACCAGGATTTGGCTTTTTATTGTTTTTACTTTCAATACCGGTGAGTATCATTTATTCTTCAATTCTTTATTACAAATATTATAAATCAGAAAACAAACAATACTTAAACTCAATTTATATTATATCCGGAATTTGGGTTTTACTATTTATCTTTTTAAGCTTTAGCAATTCATAAAAAAAACCCGATTAGATTAAAACTAATCGGGTTCCATATCATTATCTCATTATCTCATTTCCTAATGATCTCATTTTAATTCCTTCTGCTTCCGGAATAAATCGAGATATAGTACAACAGCGTTGCAATAGAACCAATTGCAGCAACTACATAAGTTCTTGCAGCCCATTTTAAGGCATCTTTTGCAACGGCCTGCTCTTCCTGTGTCAGCATATGTTTATTTTCTAACCAGGCAAGTGCTCTGTTACTCGCATCGTATTCTACAGGCAAAGTTATGATGGTAAACAATGTTGTCGCGGCAAAAATCACGATTCCTACCAATAGTAATTGCGGAAAAGTCCTGATCATTAAAATTCCGGCCAGCAAAATCCATTGCACATAGTTTGATGCAATACTAACGACTGGCACCAGTTTAGAACGCAGAGTCAGCCATTCGTAACCTATAGAATGCTGAACTGCGTGACCACATTCGTGCGCCGCAACAGCCGCTGCAGCCGCATTACGATGATTGTAAACTGCCTCGCTTAAATTTACTGTTTTATCTGATGGATTATAATGATCTGTTAATTGTCCCGGAGTCGAGATCACACGAACATCTGTGATTCCGTTATCAGCCAGCATTTTTTCGGCAATCTCGGCACCACTCATTCCGTTTCTTAATTGTATTTTCGAGTATAATTCAAACTTACTTTTGAGCTTTGAACTCACTAACCAGCTGAACAACATAATTGCTCCAGCAATAATTAAATATCCACTTCCCATATTTTTACTTTTATTTGATTGATTATTAAAGTTACAAAAGAAACTGCAATTTCTGAACCAAATTAAAAAAATGTCATTTTGGCATTCAGCTATCCATTAATTCAGTAAGTTATTCTTAATCAGAAATGCAATTAGTTCTGCCACATTTTTAGTTTTATATTTTTGTAGAATATTACGCCTATGCGTTTGCACCGTTAGAAAACTCAAAAACAATTCATCGGCAATTTCCTGGGTCGATTTGCCTTTTGAAAGTAATAATGTAATGTCTTTTTCCCTGCGACTTAAACTCGGAATATGCTCAAAATCATCAGACAAAGGCTGACTTATAATCGTTTTAACCTCATCGCTAAATACAATTTCACCTTCGATCGCTTTATCAATACAATTTTTAAATTCATCAAACGAAGCGCTTTTTAGCACGTAACCGTTTCCGCCATTCTGAATAAATTGCATCACCAGACTTCTTTCAGACTGACTGCTCATCCCGATGATAATTATCTGCGGATATTTTTGCTTGATTGTTTTACAAAGATCAACACCATTAATTACGGGCAAAAAAATATCCATTAAAATTAAATCGACCTGATTTTCCTCGATATAATCAACAAGCTTTACACCAGATTGTAATTTTTCGACGATCTCGACCGTTTCAAAATCCGACAACAAACCTGAAATTCCTGATATCACAATAGGATGATCATCTACTATTACCGTTTTATATACTTTATCCATGTTATGCTGTTTCGTTTTTTACTTTCAATTCAATATAAGCCGAAGTTCCTTTGTTTACTTCACTTTCAATTTCTAATTTTCCTTTCAGGATTTCGACACGATTTTTAATATTTCTCAACCCCATTCCATTGTTGTTTTTATCCATAATATCAAAACCAACTCCGTTATCTTCGACTGTAATAAAAAAAGTATCTTTATTTTGAGAACAGGAAACCAGTATTAGGGATGCATCTGCGTATTTTAAAGCATTATTCAACAATTCCTGAATGATCCTGTAAATTACAATTTCGTAATTCTTTGGTAAATTTGGTTTTTGGATCAAATACTGAAATTCAATTTGAGTTTTGGCATTTGAATTTGCCATGCATAAATCCCGCAAAGCATGTTCTAAACTCAGTTTAAGCAAACTCTCCGGCATTAAATTCTGAGAAATATTTCTTAATTCCTTGATCGATTTGTCGAGCAAGTTATTTACTTCCGCAGCACTTAATGCATTTTCTTTCTCAGCCAGTTTCAGATGAATTTTAAGTCCGGAAAGCATACTACCCAACCCGTCATGTAAATCTCTGGCAATTCTTTTTCTTTCTACTTCCTCGCCTTCAATGAGAGCATTAGAAACCGACAATTTCTGTTGGTCTTCAAGCGAAGTCAATTCCTGTTCGTGATTAATTTCTTTTTGAATGCTTAGTTTTTTCTGATTATTGTTTAAGATCCACAAGAACAAAACTATTAGAAACAGGAGCACCGACAATACTGCAAACAAAATAGTATTCAGTCGATTGTTATTAACCAACAAAGCTGCTTTTTCGTTTTGCGATTGCAGCAGATTTATCTTTTTTTCATTTTCGGCTTTTTTATATTTTGCTTCGAGTTCTACAATTTCACTTTTAAACTTAGTATCATTCAGACTATCATTGATCCTGTTCGATTTATTGGCATAGAAATAAGCCTTGTCATAATTTTTAGTCGCATTATAAACTTCAGACAGCTTGTTATAATAATTTTTCTGATCGACAATAAAAGGTGTTTTCTCTAAAAGATATTCCAGATTCGCTTTGGCCTTTTCATAATTTTTTAATTTAAAATTTACTTCGTACTCCGCATATTTCAGCCTGTTTAATGCAATTTGATTTTGATGTTTTTCTGCCGATTTAATTCCTTTTTCGTAACTCTCTAAAGCAATTGTGTTTTTATTTTGTTTCGAATAATATAATCCTTCAGCATAAAAATAAGAATCGTTTAAGTTCGACTCAGGGAAATTTTTTAATGTCGAAAATGCCTTATCGAGTACTTTTTTGGCGTCATAAAAATGACGTAATTCTACCAGGTTTTCGGCATTAATAATATAAGTTTCCATTCTTGACTCGGCAAGCGTTGGCGATTTTTTAATAGCCCTTTCAATATACATCTGGGCTTCACTTAAATATTCGCTTGCTTTTTCACGCTCATTATTATTCATAAAAATAATCGCAACAGCTTTATACAAACCACTTATAAGTTCATAATCACGACTTTTTTTGGCAACAGGAATAGCTTCATTAATTAGCAGTTTCATATAAAGCTTTTCATTATTCTTTCGTTGCTGCATGATTCCATAATTCTGCAGGATAATTGCCCTGATTCGAAATGCTTCGGTATTATAATACTTTTTTAGTTTATTATTCCCATCAAGTAATGCTTTTTCAAAACCATCAGCATCACCTTTTTCTAAAAAACTATATGAATTATAAAATATCCCTGCATCGTTTAAGAACGGATATTTGCTTTTTAGTTTATTGGCCTGCTCTAAATATTCTTTTGATTTTTTAGCATCCTGAACCATCAAATACAGCTTAGACAACTTAAAGCTATACAAACATTTAATACTATCTGACTTTGTGTTTTTAGTGATTTTAGCAATACTGTCTATATAAACCGAATCATCATCAAGAGAAAGAATTACCTGCGAATGCGAAACAGCAGATAAAAATAGAAAAAGTGTAAATAAGTAGATTTTCGTCATAACGTGGTATTTATTCAAAAATATCAAATAAAAAAATGTTTAAAAAGAAATCCTATCACTTTTACCTGATATCAGGTAATGCAAAATGCATTTTATCAGGTATTGTCATCTCATTCATAAGCATCTAATTTTGTTTTAAATGAATGTTAACTAATAAACTATATTATGAAATCAGTTTTAAAAACTTTAGCGATTGTATTCACTCTTGCTTTTACAGCAGGATCTTGCAGCAGCGACGACAATAATGACTCAGCACCTGTTTCAAGAGATGTAAAATATGAGCTAACCGGAAATTTTTCAGGAGAACTTAGTACAATTTATTTTGATAAGGGTGGAAATCCATTAAATGAGGACGTTACCACCTTACCTTGGACAAAAGAAATCACCGTTGATGCAGGTGTTAATGGTATAACAGCCAGCGCAAGTGGTTATGGCGGAGTTAAAGATCAAACCCTAACTGCCAAAATTTATGTTGGCGGTAAAGTAGTAAAAGAATCGACTGCAAAAGCAAACAATGACGGAATCATCGTTGTAACTCTTGTGCCTTATGCTTTCCCACTATAAGTTTTAGGTGGAATTTTTATTTTAATTTTGGAAAAAAGAAGCTTCGTATATTACGAAGCTTTTTTTATCCTTCTAATTGATGGTTTATCTCTTCAAATTTCTCAATCAGATGATTAATCTTAGTTTCCTGTTTTTTAATTTGCTTTGGACGAATATAAAACCAGTTCAATGCGATCCATAACAAAGTGATGCCGTAAGTAATCAAAGCATAGAAAACAGTCATTCTTGATGCATATTCATACATATACAAGCAGATTCCTACCAGTAGCAAAATAAAATACCAGCTTAATATTTTGGATTGCATGTATTGCTGTTTTTTTCTAATCGAAATTAACTGCTGCAAATATTCCTGATTGGTTTGTGTTGAATCGATATTTTTATAAGTACCCAGTAATCTGTTGTAAACACCAACATACATTACCATTGCCAAAATCGCTAAAATGATTCCAATTTTTGTCGAAATAAATTCAGGCTGATAGTGGTACCATACAAAAATTATAAAGGCACTTGTTGCAGTAAGTAAGATATTAGTTCTCCACAAAGATCTTAAACTTGACTTTTTAAATTGTTTTAACCTTGCCAATATATCTTCTATATTGGGCTGATTTACGGCTTGTTTCTTCCATAAATCTTTAAAATCTATATTATTGTTGTCCATTTTCTTTAAATTTTTGAGTCAGTTTTTCTTTTATCCTATAGATTCGTACTCTCGTATTGGCTTCAGACAGCCCGACAATTTTGGCAATTTCTGTTTGTTTTACATCTTCTAACTCCAGCGAGATAATAATACGGTCTGTTTCCGGCAATTCGGCAATACATTTGTACAAAAACTGAATTTGTGGTTCTATTGAAGTCTGTTTTTCCTCAGTAAGATGATGTGGCAAATCTGATTTTGGGAAACGTTTTTCTTTTTCAATCTGCCTTAAACAATTATTAGACGCGATTCTAAAAATCCAGGTTCCTATACCCGATTCATTTCTAAAAGTTTCCAGCTTTTGCCAGACAATAATAAAAGTTTCCTGAGCCAAATCCTGCGCAACATCGTAATCGTTCACGAAACCCATACAAAGCCTGAATATCCTGTCCCAATACGTTTTATAAATAGTTTCAAATTCCATTTATTACGATTTTATAAAATTGCTGATCTGAGTTAAATACCATGTTGTATCATCATACATGATAAAATGCAATCCTTTGTTGGCATATTGAAAATTAGCAGTTTTTAAATTTTTATATTGCCCTTCAATTGCAGGTTTTAAATTTACAAAATAAGATTCCAGTAAAATTAATGACGGACATTTTATAGCTGCAATTTTATCTCTCAAATCAGTATTAGAAAAATCACAATACATTTCGGCAAAAGTTTTACGGTCTGATTTTACACTCCAATCGACCACCATTTCCAGTTTTGAAGTATTTTCAAGAAGTCTTGGCATCGTTTTTTTCTGCATATCATAAAATTGAGTGTCAGACAATGCGGTCATTTGACTTACCATAGTTGAACAGTCATTATTTTCTTTTGATTTGAATGAAGGATCCATCAACGCGCCTAAACATGGTAATGCGTCGACCACAATAATTTTGCTAATTAATTCAGGATAATCTGCAGCAATTGCCAATGCTAATCCGCCGCCCATACTATGACCAACAACAATTGGTTTCTCTATTTTATTTGCTTTTATATAATTAACGATTTCATCTTCCCAATTTTTAAAAGAAGGATTTGGCTGGGGTTTTACTCCTGCAAAACCTGCCATTGTAAAAGTGTAACAGGTAAAATCTTTTTCGAAAGTTGCTTTGGTTTCATTCCAGACATCTCCTGAAGAAGCAAATCCCGGAATAAATAAAATAGCTTGTTTTCCTTTTCCGGTTTTAATAACCTCAAACGGATATTGTTTTGTTTGTGCAAATACATTTAAACACAATGCTGAAAATAAAAGGGCGATAACCAGAATGATATACTTTTTCATTTTTAATAATTTTAAGTTGTTAAATGATTTAATTCGCCCTTTGGATACGAGAAGTTTTAAAATGTTACAGATTTTTTGAAAAAAAAATAAATTTCAATATTTTAAAATTTCAAATTCCAATGTTTATGAGGTAAATTCCAAGTATAAAAATGTCAAATTCCAATTTGAATAAGATGAAGTTTTGCCACGAATTACACGAATTTTCACGAATTGAATTTGTGTTAATTTATGTAATTCGTGGCGGAAAAATAAGCGCAAAAAAATCCAAATCCCAATCGTAAAATTGGAATTTGGAATTTTAAATATTGGAATTTTAAAATTATTAACCTACCAGGTTAATGATTTTCCCGGGAACAATAATCACTTTATTTGGTGTTTTACCATCTAATTGTTTTAATGTTCTTTCGTCTTTCATGATGATTCCTTCGATTTGTTCTTTGGTTAAATCCAAAGGCAATTCGATCGTGAAACGCATTTTTCCGTTGAAAGAAACAGGGTATTCTTTATTCGTTTCGACCAAATGTTTCGCCTCAAAAACAGGGAAAGCAACTGTTGCAATTGACGTTTTATGTCCTAATTGCGACCATAATTCCTCAGCAATATGCGGTGCATAAGGCGAAACCAAAATAGCTAATGGTTCTAAAATCGCTCTTGAGTGACAATTTTGAGTTGACAATTCGTTTACACAAATCATAAACTGAGAAACAGAAGTGTTAAAAGAGAAACTCTCGATATCTTCCGCTACTTTCTTGATCGTTTTGTGTAATGATTTTAAGTTGTCTTTTGTTGGTTCGTCGTTGTTTACGATTAAACCTTTATTCTCATCAAAATACAATCTCCATAATTTTTTCAAGAAACCAAATACGCCTGAAATTCCGGCAGTATTCCAAGGTTTTGCTTGCTCTAACGGACCTAAAAACATTTCGTACAAACGTAATGTATCGGCACCGTATTCATTGCAAATATCATCTGGAGTCACTACATTGTATTTCGATTTCGACATTTTTTCGACTTCACGGCCAACAATGTATTTTCCTTTATCATCAGTTACAAATATTGAATTTTTATATTCTTCTCTAGAATTCTTAAATTTTTCAATATCTAATTCATCAGAAGAATTTACAATTGAAACATCAACATGAGAATAATTTATAGGAGTAATTAAATTCAATTCTTCTCTGTCTAATCTTTCTAATAAATCAGAATTAATATCATTCTTCACTATATTTCTCAATGATTCATCATTTCCAGAAAGAACATTATTATATACTTCCTTAGAAATAAAAATCATTTTCTTGTCAATAATTACTTCTTTACTATTTTTATTAATCAATGAATAATAAGTATAATAAACAAAAGCACTAGTTCCCAAAATCATTCCCTGATTGATCAGTTTTTTGAATGGTTCTTCAGTTGGAGCAAAACCTTTGTCTTTTAAGAATTTGTTCCAGAAACGAGAATACAATAAATGTCCGGTTGCGTGTTCGCTTCCTCCAATATATAAATCTACGCTTTCCCAATATTTTAATGCTTCCGCGGAAGCGAATCTATCTTCGTTATGTGCATCCATATAACGCATCCAATACCATGAACTTCCCGCCCAACCTGGCATGGTGTTCAATTCAAGAGGGAAAATTTCGAAATTATCAACCAAATCAGTATTAACAACTTCATTGTTTTTAGTGTCCCAAGCCCAGATTGTGGCGTTTCCTAACGGAGGCAAACCATCTTCGGTTGGCAAATATTTTTCTACTTCTGGCAAAATAATAGGCAAATGTTCTGCAGCAATCATCTTCGGCAATCCGTTTACATAATAAACAGGAAAAGGCTCTCCCCAATAACGCTGACGGGAGAAAACAGCATCACGCAAACGGTAATTTGTTTTTCCGGTTCCCTGACCTATTTTTTCTAATTCAGCAATTGCTTTTTGAGTTGCCTCTTTATAATTTAATCCGTTTAAGAAATCAGAATTGGCGATTTCAACATTGTCTTTAGATCCGTAAGCTACTTCAGAAATATCAACGTTTGCGAAGATATTCTTGATTTCCTGCATTCCGTTTTGACCTTTAAAGAAATTAGCAAAAGCATAATCTCTTTCGTCCCCACAAGGAACCGCCATTACAGCACCAGTTCCGTAACCTGCCAAAACATAATCACCAATCCAAACCGGAATTGGCTCTTTTGTAAAAGGATGTTCAGCGTAAGCTCCGGTAAATACTCCAGAAATCGTTTTTACATCGGCCATACGTTCACGTTCTGAACGCTTTGCTGTTTTTTCGATATAGGCTTCAACAGCATTTTTTTGATCTGCCGTTACGATTTTAGCTACCAAATCATGTTCTGGCGCCAAGGTCATAAAAGTTACTCCAAAAATGGTATCAGGACGTGTTGTGAAAACGTCTATTACTTCATCGTGATTTTTTACATTGAAAGAAACCATTGCACCAACAGATTTCCCGATCCAGTTTCTTTGCGATTCTTTTATCGATTCACTCCAGTCAATATCATTTAAACCTTGCAACAAACGCTCTGCATAGGCAGAAATTCGCATGCTCCATTGTGTCATTTTTTTACGAATAACCGGATATCCGCCACGTTCCGAAACTCCGTTTACAATTTCATCATTTGCCAAAACAGTTCCTAAACCAGGACACCAGTTTACTTCCGTTTCTGCCAAATATGTCATTCTGTATTGCAAAAGGATTTTTTCTTTTTGATCTTCAGTATACGAATTCCATTCTGCTGCGGTAAAAATTGCCACATTATCATCGCAAACGGCTTCGACCAAAACATTTCCTTCTTCTTCAAAAACTTTTACAAGCTCTGAAATATCAAATGCTTTTCCTTGTTTTCTGCAATACCACGAATTGAATAATTGGATAAAAATCCATTGTGTATGTTTATAATAATCAGGATTTGACGTACGAACTTCCCGGCTCCAGTCAAACGAAAAACCAATTTTATCCAATTGTTTTCTGTATCCTGCAATTTGTTTTCCTTCTTTATCTACTCCTCCATCAATATTTACGCGCGTCGTATCTTCAGGACGTTGTCCGGTTTGTATCGCGTATTGCTCTGCCGGCAAACCAAAACTATCGTAACCCATTGGGTGCAAAACATTGAAACCCTGATGTCTTTTGAAACGAGAATAAACATCTGAAGCAATATAACCCAGCGGATGCCCTACGTGCAATCCGGCTCCAGATGGATAAGGAAACATGTCCAGAACATAATGCTTTGGCTTTTCAGAATTGTTTGATGCAGCAAAAGTTTGGTTTTCAGCCCAATATTTCTGCCATTTTTCTTCGATTTCGTTTGGATTGTATTTCATTCTAAGTGACTAAGATTCTAAGTTACTAAGGTTCTAAGGCTTTTCACTAAATTAATTATTGGCGCAAATTTACATTTATTGTCGTTTGTACCAAAGCTATTTCGTTGACAAACAAATAAAATAACAAAATACGTATTTTTAATTAAGTAAAAATACGTGATTTTGTACTTTTGTATTTAGGATAATATCATTTTTTGCTAAAACAATTGCGAAGCAATAAAGTTCCGTAGGAAAGACCCATATTATAGGGTTGGACTTCAGTCCAGTTTAAAATAAAGAATAATAATGCCTATTTTTGAATAGCATTAAAAAAATCAAAATGGCTGACAGCAAAAAATACAAAGTTGAAGTTCGGGTTTGGATTGAAGAAAATGAAGGAGCTTTTCTTGGAATTGGAAAAATTTGGTTATTAGAAAACATTCGAAAAACCGGCTCAATTACCAATGCTGCTAAAGAAATGAAAATGGCCTATCGCCAGGCCTGGCAATTGGTAGAAGAAATGAATCAGCGTGCCGAAAGTCCTTTGGTCGAAAAACTTCTGGGCGGAAAAGGAGGCGGCGGTGCAAGACTTACCGAAGCCGGAGAAAAAGCCATTACTGTTTTCTACGAAATTGAAAAACGCATTAAGGATTTCGCTCTAAAAGAAACCCAAAATTTAAAATTTTAAAACTCATTATTTGTTTTAAAATTACCTTTAAAAACGCAAAGAATTAAAGCCTCGCGAACTTTTCGGTTATTATTTTTAGAAAATAGCAGCAAAACGTAAACCGCGTTTTCAACTGTGAGAATAAGCACAAATAAACCGCACAATAAAATTATTGTAAATCAAATCCGTTTTTATTCGTGTTTTCATCAAGTAAATCTGTTTTGCCCGCATTAAAATTAGACGCTGATTTACTGATTCGCTAAAGCGAAAACGCTGATAAAAACGGATTTTCAAATTACTTTCTTGACTTAATAGTATTGACCTCTAGATCGTGGCTTTGCGGGATGAAAACAGAAAAAGCTTTGCTGCCGAAGCTTCGGGATTGCGTAAAACTTGACGCACTTTGTGATTAAATAAACTTTTTATTCAACATCTAATTGTACATTTATGGTACTAAAGTTAAAACTTTGATCGTTATTAACTTCAAATAAAGAAATTCTTTATTATTTTTACCACATAATTTAAGCAAACTATGAGTTCTAACTTTGATAAATTTCAAAAGCGCAGGTTAATTTCCTCTTATTTTTCGGTTGTATTAAGTGTATTTCTGGTTTTATTCCTTTTAGGAGTACTGGGATTATTCATTATCAATTCTAAAAAACTGGCCAATGATTTTAAAGAAAAAATTGCTATGACAGTTTTCTTTAAAAACGAAGCCAATGATAGCGTGATAAAAGCATTCGATACCGAATTGAAAAGAGCGCCTTTCGCAAGATCTTATGTTTATGTTACCAAAGACAAAGCAGCAAAAGAGCATACTGATATTATTGGAGAAGATTTCCTGACCTTTTTAGGAGAAAATCCTTTATTAAACTCATACGACATTCACTTAAAAGCTGATTATGTCGAGAGAGACAGTATTGTGCAAATTGAAAGCAAATTACGCAAAAACACTATGATTGAAGACATTGTTTACGACAAACAATTGGTAAATCTGGTAAACGACAACATCAAAAAAGTAAGTATGTGGATTTTGATTATCAGCGGTTTTCTTGCTGTAATCGCTGTCTTATTAATCAATAGTTCTTTACGCTTATCGATTCATTCTAATCGATTCATTATTAAAACCATGCAAATGGTGGGCGCTACAAAATCGTTTATTCGTAAACCTTTTGTAACCCGTAGTGTAAAATTAGGAATGTTAGGTGCTGGATTGGCTATAATTGCCTTAATTGGGGTTTTATTTTATGTAGAAACCAATTTTCCCGGTTTAGGAATTTTAGAAGATAAAGTATTAATCGGATTGGTATTATTAGCTGTTTTTGGGCTGGGTATTTTAATAACCTGGGTAAGTACGCATTTTGCAACTCAACGTTTCCTGAATTTAAGAACAGACGACCTTTACTAAAAAAGTATTCAGTCACAGTTTTAAGTCTACAGTAAAAATAAATAGTCTTTGACTTCAATCAGAGAGACAAAAAAATAAAAATGAAAAACAATAACAATACAGAACAACAACAGCCGCAAAAACAAGAATTCCTTTTTGAAGGTATTAACTATAAAATTCTATTAATTGGAATTGGCGTTATTGCCCTTGGTTTTATATTAATGTCTGGCGGAGGAAGTAAAGATCCTAACATTTTTAATGAAGATGTTTTTAACTTTAGACGTATTCGTTTAGCTCCAACAACTGTTTTAATTGGTTTTGGAATTGCAGTTTATTCTATTTTTAAAAAATCTAAGTAGACTCCTTAGACTTCAGACCTCTTAGATTGTTAGATTCATCTTATCTAAGAAGTCTAATATTCTAACAATCTAACATTCTAAATTTAATGAATACATTACAAGCTATTATTCTTGCCATAATTGAAGGAATCACAGAATTTTTACCTGTTTCTTCAACCGGCCACATGATTATTGCCTCTTCTTTTTTCGGAATTGCCCATGAAGATTTTACTAAATTATTCACCATTGTCATTCAGCTTGGTGCCATACTTTCTGTAGTTGTTTTATATTTCAAACGGTTCTTTCAGACACTTGATTTTTATTTTAAACTTTTGGTTGCATTTATTCCGGCTGTAGTTTTAGGATTATTACTAAGTGATTTTATCGATGGTTTATTAGAAAATCCGGTTACGGTTGCGGTTTCACTTTTAATAGGAGGATTAATTTTATTAAAAGTTGACGAATGGTTCAATAACCCAAATACTTCCGAAACTTCAAAAGAAATCACGTATTTGCAAGCTTTTAAAATCGGAATGTTTCAATGTTTGGCTATGATTCCGGGAGTTTCACGAAGCGGAGCCAGTATTGTTGGTGGTATGTCTCAAAAACTATCCAGAACAACAGCTGCCGAATTCTCATTCTTTTTGGCCGTACCAACGATGTTAGGCGCAACAGCAAAAAAATGTTACGATTATTATAAAGCAGGATTCGAATTATCTCACGATCAGGTTAATTTATTGGTTATAGGAAATGTTGTTGCTTTTATTGTCGCACTTTTAGCGATTAAAACTTTTATTGGTTTTTTGACTAAAAACGGCTTTAAAGTTTTTGGTTATTATCGAATAATTGCCGGAATCGCTTTATTACTGATTCACTTTTTCATTCATCCTCTTACCATTATCTAATGACGCCTGAAGATTATTTAAACGGACAAATTTTATTGATAGACAAACCTTTAAAATGGAGTTCGTTTCAAGCTGTCAATAAATTAAAATACCTTTTGATCAATAAAGTCGGACTTCCTAAAAAGTTCAAAATTGGTCATGCCGGAACTTTAGATCCTTTGGCAACCGGATTATTATTGATCTGCACTGGAAAATTCACTAAAAGAATTACCGAATTGCAGGGTCAGGCCAAAGAATATACCGGAACTTTTTACATCGGAGCCACTACTCCATCGTATGATCTTGAAACCGAAATCGACGAAACATATTCAACTTCACATATTGACGAAGCTTTGATTCATGAAACCGTAAAACAATTTTTAGGTGAAATCGATCAAAAACCACCTATTTTTTCTGCTATTAAAAAAGATGGCGTTCGTTTGTACGAACATGCACGCGCAGGAGAAACCATAGAAATTGAAAGTAGAAAAACGACCATTCACGAATTTGAAATCACAAGAATTGCTTTACCTGAAATCGATTTTAGAATCGTTTGCAGCAAAGGAACCTACATTAGATCTATAGCTTATGATTTTGGAAAAGCTATGCATTCAGGATCACATTTAACTGTTTTACGTCGTACAAAAATTGGAGACTACGATGTAAAAGATGCGATTGATGTTACTTTATTTGAAGAAAGCCTTAATTTAGAATAAAACAGAAAGCACATTACAAATGAAACCATCGTAATGTGCCAACTCCTAAAATAATTCTATTTCATAGGGTGCTTTTTTTGGAGTTAATAATTACATACATTTTTTCCTCCAAACAATACACCTGAAACAAAATCATAAAATCTTTCGAATAACTTTTTCATAATAGTGCATTTTTTAATTGTTAAACATTAAATAAACACCAATAAAAAGAGTAAATCAGAAAATAAATAATAGAAGTGGGATGATGTTACTAAAGTACAAAACTTTTAAAACAAAAAAAACATTTTACTACATTTTTTAAAAGCTACCGCATTTAATTTCAATACATTACAAAACAAAATCCCGTTTTTAGTGCCACAATAAATCCAACTACAAGCGATTATATTTAATATCTTCTGTAATTTGCATGAGTTCTTCCTGAACCGAAATTCCTTTATCTGCCAAATACCACAATTGCAGATCCGTTTTTATTTTTTCGTCGATTACACCAAATTCTTTTTTATAGTTCGCCATTAATTCAGATGCTGCTTTTGGTCGGGGTCCCCAATTGGCGCGGACAATTCCTGCTTCTTTACAAATTACAATAACTTTCGGAATTGCTTTTCCGCCATTCGTAAGATATTGGCTCATTAATTCCTCATTTTCGTCACGCAACACAATTCTAAGATCGATTTTTTTATTCGATGCCAAAGCCATTTTATTAATTATAGGAAGTATTTGAGCTGCATCACCGCACCAGCCTTCAGAAATTACAAGCCAAATATATCTATGATCCAGGTTTTCTAATTTTGAAATAACTTCATCTGTAAGTTTGATCGTTTTATCTAAGCGATTCATTCTGGCATCGTTCAGTTTACTATAATTGGTTAAACTTTCAGATTGTTCGCTACCGGTTGATTGTCCGTTGACTAATAAATCACTAACCAATTTGCGATATTCAGCATAAGTATGACTCTTAAATAATGCCTTAGCGATAATGTTTTTCATATTTGTTTATTTTTTGAATTGCATAAAATTACAAATTTCAAGAAGATTCAAAGAATGACTTTTATCACATTCAAAAAAATCCTGAAAACTCCCTATAAATTTAAAAGTAAAAGAACTATTAATTTTTTGAAAACATTATTTTTAAAAATGAGAATATGTCTATATTTGCACAAATTAACGCAACAACACATGAAATATAAAAGAATTCTTCTAAAACTGAGTGGCGAAGCCTTGATGGGTGATTTACAATATGGTATTGACCCGAAAAGATTAGCCGAATATGCTGACGAAATTAAGCAAATTCATAGTAAAGGGGTAGAAATTGCTATTGTTATTGGAGGAGGAAATATTTTTAGAGGCGTTGCAGGTGCAAGTGCTGGTATGGATAGAGTACAAGGTGATTACATGGGAATGCTGGCTACTGTGATAAACGGAATGGCATTACAAGGCGCTCTTGAAGACAAAGGAATGAAAACCCGTTTGCAAACTGCCTTAAAAATGGAGTCTATTGCAGAACCTTATATTAAAAGAAGAGCAGACCGTCATCTTGAAAAAGGAAGAATTGTAATTTTTGGAGCCGGAACCGGAAATCCTTATTTTACAACTGATACTGCAGCTGTTTTAAGAGGTATCGAAATCAATGCAGATGTCATCTTAAAAGGAACCCGTGTTGATGGTGTTTACGATTCTGATCCGGAAAAAAATGCATCAGCAGTAAAATTTGATATGATCTCGTTTGATGACGTTCTTAAAAAAGGATTAAACGTAATGGATACAACAGCTTTTACATTAAGTCAGGAGAACAAATTGCCAATCGTTGTTTTTGATATGAACAAAATTGGAAATTTATTAAAAATCTGTGAAGGCGAAAACATAGGAACTGTAGTAAATATATAGTCATCAGTAACAGTTTACAGTCGCAATTGCCGACCTGAACTGAAAACTGAGAATGAAAACTGAAAACTTAAAAAAAATGACTGAAGAAATAGAATTTATATTAGATAGTACTGAAGAATCAATGAATGGTTCGATTGCGCATTTAGAGAAAGAATTTCTTAACATTCGTGCAGGAAAAGCTTCTCCGGCAATGCTAGGAAGCGTTTTTGTAGATTACTACGGATCAGCAACACCACTTTCGCAAGTGTCTAAAATTAGTGTTCCTGATGCAAGAACAATTACATTACAGCCTTTTGAAAAAAACATGTTACAAGTAATCGAAAAAGCAATTATGATTGCTAATATCGGTTTCAACCCAATGAACAATGGTGATGTTATCATTATCAGCGTTCCGCCTTTGACAGAAGAGCGTCGTAGAGATTTGGCCAAACAGGCAAAATCTGAAGCTGAAGATGCCAAAATTGGTGTGCGTAATGTGCGTAAAGATGCTAATACTGATATCAAAAAATTAGAAAAAGAAGGAACTTCTGAAGACATTTGTAAATCTGCCGAAGAACAAGTTCAGAATCTAACTAACACTTATATCAAAAAAATAGATGAACTTTTGGTTGCAAAAGAAGCCGAAATCATGAAAGTATAATGATATTATCACAAAATAAAAATCCGTTTAGTTAAATTCTACTAGACGGATTTTTTTTATTGCTATTTTTGCATACCAAAAATTACATTTTGTTCGTTTGAAACTATAATATTCTCTATGAAGCTATTCTGTTTATTGACTTTGTTTTTCACGCTTACTATTCAGGCGCAATTTCAAATAAACGGAATTGTAACAGACTCCAACAACAAACCGCTTCCTTTTGCAACCATAACAACTCCAGACAACATCAATACAATTACTGACGTTGACGGGAAGTTTATTTTTACACCTTCTGAAAAGGCAAATACATTTTCGGTTTCCTATATCGGCTTTCAAACCAAAATTATCTCGATTACAGAAAAAAGATACTATTCAGTTTCGCTTTCTCAAAAAACCGACGATTTAAAAGAAGTTATTATTTCTAATGAAAATCCGGCGTTAACCATCATAAAGAAAGTAATCGCCAATAAAAACAAAAACAATCCACAAAAAAAACTGAGCAGTTTTGAGTACAAAAGCTACAATAAACTTATTGTAACGGCCAATCCTGATTCTATAGATGGCAGAATCGATTCTACAGCAGCTTATAAGGATTTCGATAAAAAACGCATCAATGTTGATTCATCCGATTATAAATTCAAGGAAATAATAACCAAACAGCACTTGTTTCAAACCGAAAAAGTCTCACAATATCAGTTTGCAAATAACAAGCTAAAAGAAACCATTCTGGGCACCAAAATGGCAGGATTCAAAAATCCTATTTATGAAGTTATTGCTTTCAACTTGCAATCGATATCGATTTACGACAATAAATATGAGCTATTTGAAACCAAATACGAAAATCCAATTTCGAATACGGCACCGTCAGCTTACAATTATAAATTACTTGATACTGTAAACATAAAAGGCCGCGAAACCTATATGATTTACTTTAAAAACAAACAAAAAAGAAAAGCATCAGGATTAGAAGGCGTTCTATATATTGATCAGGAGAACTTTGCCATAGCTAAAGCTGTAATGCGTATAAAAGGTGTTCTTGATATTAGCGGAATTCACGAATTTGAATATGTACCCAATGAAAAAGTATGGTTTCAGAGCAATACGACTTTTAAAATCGTAAAAGGGAAAAACGATGATGACATCAAGATTCTGGGCGGAACAATTCAGTTTGACGGAGATGTAGAGGATAATTTTGAACAAAGAAAAAAATCAGCTTCAGATTTTACCTATCTGCTATCTGAAAGTAATAATTTCGACGTTCATTACAATACCAGTCCGCCAATAAAAAATCCGTCACTTTATATTGAAATTAAAGACGATGCCAGCAAAAAACCTGAAGCATTCTGGAATCAGTACCGAAAAGAAGCCTTAGACTTAAAAGGACAAAAAACATATCAATTGATAGACAGCCTTTCGATCAAGAAAAGAATCGAAAACCGCTTAGGTTTTGGCCGAAAAATTATCAATGGTTATATCCCAATTGGCCCTGTTGATCTTGATCTGAAAAAAATTATCAGTTATAATAATTATGAAGGTTTTCGCCTTGGTCTTGGCGGAATCACGAACGATCGTTTTTCTAAAAATTTCAGAATCGAAGGCTACTCTGCTTACGGGACAAAAGATGGCGAAGTTAAATACAGTTTAGGAACCGGAGTTTTACTCAACAAGAGTACCAATACGTGGGTAAACGCGTATTATACAGATGATGTGCGCGAAATTGCAAGTACCGTTTTTGCCGTTGATAAGCGTGTTTTTAAAATTTATGATCCTCGCCCAATCAATATTAGCACATTTTATCAATATACTGCATGGAAAGCGAATGTTCAGTCTAAAATTATTCCAAAAACCGAAGCTGTTTTCGAATTAGCCCGAACTGATGTTGTGCCTCAGTTTGATTATATGTTTAATTACGGCGGAAAATTATATTCGAGTTACGTTATGACAACTGCCATGGTTTCTATTGTTTGGGCACCATTTAGCAACTTTATGCAAACACCAACCGGAAGAAACGAATCGGAAAAAAGATTTCCAAGATTTACTTTTCAGTACACACAATCCTTACCTGATGTTTTAGGAAATGATTTTTCTTTTGGCAAAATCGATTTCAAAACCGAGTATGAAAAAAATTACCTGAACGGTCAAAAAACAAGTTTACTTTTACAAGGAGGTTACGCAATTGGCGATGTGCCGCTTACGCATTTGTACAACACAATGCCTAATAATTTAACCAAAGAAACCGTTATCCAGCGTATTACTTTTGCTGGCCGAAACAGTTTTGAAACCATGTACTTTAATGAATTTTTCTCGAGCCAATACATCTTTTTCCAAATCAAACATGGTTTTGACCGAATCAGAATCCTTAAAAAAGTTCGTCCCTCTTTAGTTTTAGTAACCAGAATGGCTTGGGGAAATATGGAAAATCCTCAACAACACGTTGGTCCAACCTACAAAACATTAGACAAAGGTTTCTTCGAATCCGGAATCGAACTCAACAAGATTTACAAAGGTTTTGGTTTAGGTGGTTTTTATCGCTACGGTCCAAATCAGTTGCTGAAATTTGAGGATAATATTGCCGTTAAAATTTCTTATGTTTTAGACTTAGGATTGTAATTTTTAAACTCCAATTTTTTAAATTGCTTCGCCTGTTTACTAAAGCTCAAGTCAAAATTCCAATTATACATATAGTTTGTCATCTCGGCCGGCGGGAGAGATCACACTCGAAACTCCGCACAAAATATCGCTAATCTTTGTCGAGCAACGAGCGAAGATAATTCCTATGTAAGGATGACAAGATTGTCGTCAATCTTTGTCGAGCTCCGAGTGTGATCTCTCCCTTCGGTCGAGATGACAAAAAATGCGAATAACAAAACAAAAAAATCCGTATAAATCCGCGTTTTCGCACGAGCGAATCCGTGTCATCCGCGTGCCATCTCGCAATCCTGAGAATATTCCAAAAAAAAATCCCAAACCCAATCATAAAAATTGGAATTTGGAATTTTCAAAATTATTGGAATTTAAAACCCTTATGGTTTCAAAATCAAAACCGAAGGCGTATTATTCAGCCATGTACTTTGAGATTCTATTAGTTTTTTCCAGCTGTCTAAACTAATGATCATTAAATTCTGGTTTTCTAAAAACTCTTTTTTAATAGTTCTGTCGTGCATAATCATAATATGATTGGGTGCAATTTGCTCAATCGAACGAATTGTTTCCTGAATATCCCTGGTATTTTTTACTTCACCGCTCGCATCGAGAACCGTAATCTGAGATCCGTTATTGTTAATTAATTTCTTGGCATATTCAATTAAAAAAGAATCTTCTTTAGTAAAAATAGGCATGAAAACCTGATTCACTTCTTCCAGTTCTTTATCAATAAAAATACCAACCGGCATTTTACTTTTTGCAATAATATGGCGTGTTCTTTCGTCGAAAGGAGAATTTTCGAACAAACCTTCTTTTCCTGTAAACTTATCAATCAAACGATCCGGATTTACGATTCGGGTAGTAAAACCAAGAATTTTACCCAGCAAAGTTCCATCAAAAATAGACTGACCTAAACCCACTAATAATAAATCATATTCGCCTTGGTTTGCCGTATCAATAATATCTGTATCAATATCATTGGTTACTTTAAAAACACTCACCATGTTTTGATTCAAACGTTCTGATTCTTCGATTACCGGAACTAACATTTTACGTTCGTGATCCTTGATGTCAAACGAATGTATCTCGGTACTTAATGATAAATGCATCGCCGTTACAATCGAATTATCACCTTGTTTCTTCACCAGACTATTAGCAAGTTTCAATAATTTTTTCCCTTTTTCAGGAGTTGCAAAAGAAAGCAAAATTTTGAATTTGCTTTTATTACCAATTTCCTGAGGAACTGCCTTGACCTTATCTTTAAAAATAAATCCTATAAAATCTAAAGCCGGACCCGTCATAAAAGTAGTTACTAAAGCCATAATAACCATCATGGTAAAAATTTCTGTAGATAATACTCCTAGATCGTAGCCAATATTTAAAACCACAAGCTCCATTAAACCACGAGTATTCATTAATGCCCCGATTGCTAAACTGTCTTTCCAGCTTTGCCCTACAAATTTGGCAGCAAAAGCACTTCCTAAGAATTTCCCGGCTACGGCAACTGCTATAATTACAGCTGTCACTTTCCATAGATAAGGGTCGTTTAACAAACCTATTTGAGTACGTAAACCGGTGAACACAAAGAACAATGGCAATAAAACAATGATCGCAACATCTTCGACTTTTTCGATAAAAATATTTCGGAATTTATTATTTTCAGGCATAATCGCTCCTGCTAAAAAAGCACCAAACAAAGCGTGAATTCCGATTAACTCAGAAGCATAAGCAGAGAATAAAAGCGTAATAAAGAAAATAGCAACAACAGGTTTATTCAAGCTTTCGCGAGTTGAATTTAAATCCCCAACCCTTTTCAGGAACGGACGAACTATTTTGAGCATGATAATAACATATAAAATAGCCAAACCAATTACGTATAAAGAACTTGTAAACGAACCTGCTTTTACAATTGCAATTACAACAGCCAGAATACACCAGGCTGTAATATCATCGGCCGCAGCACAAGTTATAGCTATAGTCCCCAGTTTTGTTTTTTGCATGCCTCGCTCCTGCACGATTCTGGCCAATACCGGAAACGCCGTAATACTCATGGCGATTCCCATAAACAAACCAAACGATGCAAACTCAACACCAACCGGAGCAAAAGTATGGTAGATAAAATAAGCTAATGAAAGACCCAGAGCAAAAGGGATAACAATACTGGCGTGACTTATAACTACAGCATCATGAGCTTTATTTTTTAATACTTTCAAATCCAATTCCATCCCGATAACGAACATGAAAAGGATCAAACCAATCTGACTTAAGAATTGTAAATTCCCTAAAGATTCTTTTGGAAACAATGCTGCAGAGAACTCAGGAAAGTACATTCCGACCAAAGAGGGCCCTAAAACAATACCTGCAATCATTTCGCCAATTACAGATGGCTGCCCTATTTTTCTAAAAACCCATCCAAACAAACGTGCTACTAAAATAATCGTAACGATTTGTGCCAATAAAATAGCCAATGGATGTTTTAAATTATCTATCATTGAATCGAGAAAATCATTCCAATGATTGCTTTCGATTTGTTTGTGTACGATTCCGCGCCCCACTTCGAGTGCAGCACCTTTTGAAATTACCCAATATATCAAGGCAGTGAATCCGCCAATAACAGTAACGTAAAATAAGGAGTTTTTAATATTATTCATAACTCGTTTTTTTGATTTTAATGGTGCAAATATCAGCACTGAGAATTAAGTGATAAAGCAATTTTAAACCTAATTTTCAATGTATGTAACAAGTCGGAAAAACTTTGTAATAAGTTATATTTTTACCTTTTTCAAAAAGTCAGAACGATAGGTTTCGCTGAGAATTAAGGTACTGTTTTTATCATTTTTCTCTAAATGATGCAGTATAATTTCGTTATGATTAAAAAATTTAATGGCTTTTACCGCTACAATTTCTTTCTTGTTTACGCGGCAAAAATCGGCATCGGGCAATTCGTTTAAAAGTGTATCAAATTTTACATTTTTCAAGTTTAGAAAACTTCCGTCAATAAGCAAAACTGTTTTATCCCGGCTATCACTAACAGCCGTTTTGATGTACACGATCTGATTAAAATACAATAAAGTTTTACCTTTATCTGTATTTAACTGAATAAACTTTTTAGCCGCATCCGGTTTATGAAAACGCTCAAAAGCTTTTGAGATCGCTTTTTCTAAACGTTCCAGTTTTACTGGTTTTGTGATATAATCTACTGCATCAATATTAAAAGCATCAGCAGCATAATCTTTATAGGCGGTACAAAAAATTACTAATTTATTGTCTAGCATTTCTGCCAGATGCAAACCGTCAATTCCGGGCATTTCGATATCTGATATTAATAGATCAAAATCGAGATTCGGAATATCGGCAAGAAGTTTCTCCGGATTATTATACGTTTTTACAATTTCGACTTCGTGAATTTGCTCGCAAAGCATTTTTAAGTACGTTAATCCCGGTAACTCATCGTCCAGCAGCAAGCATTTCAGTTTTGTATTCAAGTAAATCTATTTTAAGATGAGCTATATAAACATCGTTTTCTACAAACTTATCGAGTTTGAAGTTGTTTTTATAAATAATACGCAAGCGGTGTTCTAAAGTCGCGTGACCAAAACCGCTTCGTTCTTTTTTTAATACTTTTTTATCAGAGATTTTATTCGAAACCGTCATAAAAAAAGCATTATCCCTAAACTCAAAAACTACCGAAATAAAAGCATCAGCACTTTGCAAATCAGCATGTTTAAAGGCATTTTCGATTAAATCGATAGAAATTAATGGTGCCAATAAAGGCTGATCGTATAATTTATCTTCTTTATTGATATTGGTTTTAATCTTCAACTCAAAAAGCGGACTGATCTTGATTTTGTTGATTTCGATTAAATTCAAGGCAAAATCAATTTCCTCTTTTGCGGTGACAAACTTCTTTTTACTTTCGTATAGAATATAATCCAGAACATTCGCCAGTTTATCTAAAGCAAAATACGTTTGATACGCATGCGACTGAATCGAGTTCAAAATATTCTTAAACAAATGCGGATTCAGTTTTGATTCTAAAGTTTCTAACTGCAAATCATTCACTTTCATTTCGAGCGCATAAAAACTTTTCTCAGCATCATCTTTTGCTTTTTTAAACTGCATCAATTGATACATCAAAAAACAAATGATGACGATAAGTAATAAAAGAATCGCCAGAAATATAAAAGTGATGGTATTGTTTTCTTGCATGTTTATGTAAAGTTAAAACGTTTTTTTTTGCCCACGGGTTTTACGGATTGAACGGATTTACACAGATTTTATTTTTATAGTATTTAATTCTATCTGCGTAAATCTGTTAATCTTTACAATCTGCGGCTGTTTTTTTCGCCACGAATTGCACCAATAAGCACGAATTATGATATCTGCAAAATCTGCGAGAACTTTTTTTATTATTTAACCAAAATTAATTTATCCGCGTAAATCTGTTAAATCCGTAAAACCCGTGAGCCAACTTTCTAATGACTAGAAACAAACTTCAACCCAATAATTGAAGCAATCAAAGTCGAAAGAAAAAATATTCTCCAGAAAGTTGCCGGTTCTTTAAAAATTAAAATCCCCACTAAAACAGTTCCAACGGCGCCAACTCCTGTCCAAACGGCATAAGCGGTTCCTATAGGCAAAACTTGCGTGGCTTTATACAATAATATCATACTGATCGAAAGGCAAACAAAAAAACCAACCATCCAATATGTGGAGATCATTCCTGTTGTTTCTTTGGCTTTGCCTAAACAAGAAGCAAACCCTACTTCAAATAGTCCGGCAATTATTAATAAAATCCAGTTCATTTTCGTCTCATTTTTAAATTACGTACAAATATGAGAAAAGCTGATCATTAAAACACAAAAAGAGAGAAATATATCACAAACGTCAAGTGCGTATTTTGTGTTAACATTAAGTAAAATACAAGCGATTATTTATGATTTAGAGCTCTTTTCACTACATTTGCATCCATTTTAAAGAATTTATGAAAAACGCTGTACAAGTTGGATTTTGGGAAAAACTAGCCCGAATCATACTTAAGAACCGAATTATAATACTAGTAATCCTATCTGCTTTAACGATTTTCCTTGGTTATCAATGGAAAAACCTTTCTATGACTTATACCGAAGCGAATTTGCTTCCTAAAGATCATATCGTAAACAAACAATACCAACAGTTTCTAGATAAATTTGGTGAAGAGGGAAATTTGGTAGTAATCGGGTTTCAGGATCCGAAATTTTTTACCCCTAAAAATTATGCGGCCTGGAATGAATTAATGACGGGTTTAAAAAATTCTAAAGAGGTAGATTTGGTCGTTTCACTTAATGATTTAAAGAAACTGGAAAAAGATACTGTTAACGAAAAATTTGTTCTAACACCTTTTATTGATCAAAAAAAAGCACTTGACCCTGAATACTTAAAAAAGGTACAATATGATTTGTTTCACAACTTGCCTTTTTACGAAGGATTATTGTTTAATAAACAAAGTGGTAGTATTCGTTCAGCAATTTACATTAATAAAGCACTTGTAAATACACCAGAAAGAAAGACTTTTATCCTTGAAAACCTGGTTCCGAAAATCGATAAATTCGAAAAAACTACCGGGGTTGATTTGAAAGTTTCAGGAATGCCGTACATCAGAACGATTAATGCGGACAACATGAAAGGTGAAATCGGACTTTTTATTGGAGCGGCGTTATTTACAGTTTCTTTGATTTTCTTTTTCTTTTTCCGTTCGTTCAGAGCGACTTTTATTTCGATTTGTATCTTAATAATTGGTGTAATTTGGTCTTTCGGGACACTTGGATTATTTCATTATAAAATCACGATTCTAACGGCAATTATTCCGCCATTAATTATCGTTATCGGGATTACGAATTGTATTTTCCTGATTAATAAATACCAGCAGGAAATAAAACTGCATAACAATCAGGCAAAGGCTTTACAGCGTATTATTTCGAAAATTGGAGTTTCGACTTTGATGACGAATTTAACCACAGCAATAGGTTTTGCAACGTTTATGATTACGGGTAATGATTTGCTTTTTGAATTTGGGTTGGTGACTTCGATCAACGTAATTTCGGTTTATTTGCTGACGCTTTTAATTGTGCCAATTGTATACAGTTTTATGTCGATTCCGGGCGAAAGACATTTGTATCACTTAAACAAAACCTACATTTCGACTTTATTGAATTTTGTTGAAAATGTGGTAAAAAACAAACGAAAAGTAATTTATACCATTTACGGTTTGCTTTTGGTTTTTAGTGTAATTGGGGTTTCACAAATGAAAGTTTCGGGAAGCTTGATTGGTGAAATGCCAAAAAGTGCTTCATTTTATAAAGACATTTTATTCTACGAAAAAGAATTCAACGGTGTAATGCCACTTGAAATAATGATTAATACCAAACATAAAAAAGGTGTTATGAAATTATCGACGATGAAAAAAATGGATGAATTGCAAAACACAATTGCTGAACTTCCTGAATTATCGAAACCAGTTTCTGTAGTGAATCTGGTTAAATATTCTAAACAGGCTTTCTATAATGGAAATCCGGAATATTACCAATTACCAACTTCGCAGGAACAGACGTTTATTTTATCGTATGCAAAAAATGCGACAAAAAATAGCAAAGACAACTTAATGAAATCGTACGTAGATTCGACTGGACAATATGCCCGAATCACGACTTTCATGAAAGATATTGGAACTCAGGAAATGGCAAGAGTAGAGAAAAAATTACGCTCAAAAATTGCTGAAATTTTTCCCGAAGATCGTTACGAAGTGACTCTGACAGGAAAAGCATTGGTTTTCCAGAAAGGAACATCGTATTTGGTCGACAACTTAATCGAGTCATTGATTTTTGCAATTTTAGTAATTGCAGGATTAATGTTGTACTTATTCAGATCGTTCAAAATGGTAATGGCATCTGTAATTACGAATATTTTACCACTTTGTATCACGTCCGGATTAATGGGTTATTTCGGGATTCCGTTAAAACCTTCTACGATTTTGGTATTTAGTATTGCGTTCGGTATTTCGGTCGATAATGCGATTCAGTTTATGGCGAAATACAAACATGATTTAATTCAGAGTAATGGAAAAGTCAAAAAATCTGTTTTTAGTGCTTTGAAAGAAACAGGAATCAGTACTTTTTATACTTCGGTAGTTTTGATCTTGGGATTTGCTACTTTCACGCTTTCAAGCTTTAGCGGCACAATCGCTCTTGGTGGATTAATTTCTTGTACTTTGGCGTTTGCAATGTTTGCCAATTTATTGGTTTTACCTGCTTTGGTTTTGACTTTTGAGAAGAAAAAGGCTAAGAAAGAGGATTTGGAGGGATTAGAGAATTAGATTTCTTTTCGCCACGAATTCACGAATTAAACATATCATCTTTGTCAATGTTTAAAACTTTGACAAAGTTTTCACACACAATCTTGTCATTCCGAGGAACGAGGAAACCCCGTGAGAAGCTCGCCAAGGATTGACGATTTTGATTGTAGAGTTACTTGCGGGGATTCCTCGTTCCTCGGAATGACAAAAAAAAGTGAGATACAAAAATTATAAAGCAGCAGTTACGCGCTTTTGAAAACGATTGCCCTAGCCCCGATAACAGCGGTATCCTTTTTCTTGCTCCTTTAGCAATAAAAAGATATAGCGGATAGCGGGAAACAGCTTCAAAAATTAATTATTATCGTTTATATTTGCAACTCGATATAAAAACACTGATTTGATTTTAATCTAAAATCAGCAATCTAAAATCTAAAATTAAAATGAAACACACAAAAGTTAAAGACTTATTAAACAGTACGACGACGCTTCAGGAGGTTAATGCAAAAGGATGGGTGAGAACTTTTAGAAATAATCAGTTCATCGCTCTTAATGACGGTTCTACCATTAATAATATACAATGTGTTGTTGATTTTGAAAATACACCGGATGAAACTTTAAAAAGAATTACTACTGGAGCTGCTATTTCTGTAATTGGTACTTTGATCGAAAGTAAAGGTGCGGGCCAGAAATACGAAATTCAGGTAAACAAATTGGAGATCTTAGGAGATTCTGATGCAGAAAAATTCCCGATACAGCCAAAAAACAAACCTAGTTTAGATTTCTTACGCGAAAATGCACATTTACGTGTTCGTACGAATATGTTTGGTGCGATTATGCGTGTGCGTTCGGTATTATCGTTTGCGGTTCACAACTATTTTCAACAAAAAGGATTTGTGTATGTAAATACGCCAATCATTACCGGATCTGATGCTGAAGGCGCTGGAGAAATGTTTAAGGTTACGGCTTTACCTTTTGACAACACGCCAAGAACTGAAGACGGAAAAGTAAATTATAAAGAAGATTTCTTCGAAAAAGAAACGAACTTAACAGTTTCGGGACAATTAGAAGGCGAAACTTACGCAATGGCTTTGGGTCAGATTTATACTTTTGGACCAACTTTTAGAGCTGAAAACTCTAATACTTCTCGTCACCTTGCTGAGTTTTGGATGATTGAGCCGGAAGTTGCTTTCAACAATCTTGATGACAACATGGATTTAGCTGAAGATTTTATTCAGTACGTTATAAAATACGCTTTGGATAATTGTCAGGATGATTTAAAATTCTTAGAAGGAAGACTTTTAGACGAAGAAAAATCAAAACCTCAGGCAGAAAGAAGCGAAATGGCTTTGCTGGAAAAATTGAACTTCGTTTTGGAGAATAACTTCAAACGTGTTTCTTATACTGAAGCAATTGACATTTTGAGAGATTCAACTCCAAACAAGAAGAAAAAATTTCAATACATCATCAACGAATGGGGAGCTGATTTACAATCAGAACACGAGCGTTATTTGGTTGAAAAACACTTTAAATGTCCGGTAATCTTGTTTGATTACCCTGCAAACATTAAAGCGTTTTACATGCGTTTGAACGACAACACAGAACCTGGAAGAGAAACGGTTCGTGCAATGGATATCCTTTTCCCTGGAATTGGAGAAATTGTTGGTGGTTCTGAAAGAGAAGAGCGTTACGATGTTCTAATCGAAAAAATGAAAGCTCTGGAAATTGACGAAGAAGAATTATCATGGTATTTAGATACCAGAAGATTTGGTTCTGCAACTCACGCAGGTTTCGGATTAGGATTTGAGCGTTTGGTATTGTTTGTAACAGGTATGACAAACATTAGAGACGTAATTCCTTTCCCGAGAACTCCAGGAAATGCGGAATTTTAGAAAAAAGGAATTTGCCACGAAGGCACAAGGACACTAAGTTTTTTGTACCCTGTTGGTAAAAGTTTGCCACGAAGGCACAAAGGCGCAAAGTTTTTTTTATAAATTTTGCTAAAGACTCTAAAAGAAATAAAAATACCACGAAGACACAAAGTAAGTCAATCATGTATTTTTATTTTTTAAGATTATGTCTTTAAAAAGAAAATTAAATTCGCGTCTTTGTGCCTTCGTGGCAAAACCCATAAAAATATGCTCTCTGAAAGAATAGAAGAAATTGGAAAAATAATTGTAAACTCAGCATTTAAAGTTCATAAACAACTTGGACCAGGATTATTAGAAAGAGTTTATGAAGTTTGTTTGGCTCATGAAATCACAAAAGCTGGTCTTGATGTAAAACGACAAGTTGACATTCCGATTTTTTATGACGGAATTGAATTTGAAGAAGGATTAAGATTAGATTTGCTGATTGAAGATTCTATAATTATAGAAATAAAAGCAGTTGAACAAACAAATCCAGTTTGGGAAGCACAAATTATAAGTCAATTAAAATTGCTAAATAAAGATTTAGGCTTTTTAATTAATTTCAATGTACCATTAATCAAAAGTGGTATTAAAAGATTTATAAACACGAAAAGAGTATTTTAAAAGATTTCAATAAAAGCCTTTGAGGCAATTAAAAAATAAAAAACTTTGCGCCTTCGCGTCTTAGTGGCTAAAAAAAATTAGTGCCTTATTATGCTAAAGCAATTTTTAAATTTAAAATTATCACAAAAATTATCTCCTCAGCAAATTCAGCTGATGAAGTTAATTCAATTGCCTACGCAAGCTTTTGAACAACGTTTATTAGAAGAAATGAACGAAAATCCGGCTTTGGAAGCTGGTAAAGAAGATGAATACGAAGCGGATGAATTCGCTAATGAAGAATACGATGATTATGATGATGCCGAAGGCGACAGAATCGAAGCAGACGATATTAACATTGACGAATACTTAAGCGACGACGATACTCCCGATTATAAAACTCAGGTGAATAATTACAGTGAAGACGAAGAAAGAGAAACTCCTTTTGCGTCGCCGATAAGCTTTCATCAGGATTTAATCAATCAGCTGAATACTTTTATTTTGAATGATGAAGAACGCGAAATAGCGGAATTCCTTGTTGGAAGTATTGATGATATGGGTTACATCCGCAGAAGTGTTCCGGATATTGTAGACGATATGGCTTTTACTCAGGGTATTTATACAGATGAGAAAATGGTCGAGAAAATGCTTCAAGTTATTCATGAGCTGGAACCTTCAGGGGTTGGAGCGCGTGATTTGCAGGAATGTTTGTTGTTACAATTGAAGCATAAAACTCCAACTGAATATGTTGATTTAGCAATTGATATTATCGAAAATCAGTTTGATGCTTTTACAAAAAAACATTACGACAAACTGCTTCAAAAATATGGTGTTTCGAACGAACAGCTTAAAAAAGCGATTCACGAAATCGAAAGACTAAACCCGAAACCGGGAGGATCTTATACCGGAAATAATAAAGTAACCGAAAATGTTGTTCCTGATTTCGCAATCAGAATTGTTGATGGCGAACTGGAATTAACTTTAAACGGAAGAAATGCTCCTTCCCTGCACGTTTCTAAGGATTATCAGGAAATGATGCAGACGTATAAAGATTCTCGTGATAAATCATCGGCACAAAAAGATGCGGTTCAGTTTATCAAACAAAAACTGGATTCGGCTAAATGGTTTATCGATGCGATAAGACAACGTCAGGAAACCCTTTTTGTGACCATGAATGCGATTATGCATTATCAGGAAGAATATTTCTTAGATGGCGACGAAACCAAACTAAAACCAATGATCTTAAAAGACATTGCGGATATGGTTGGTTTGGATATTTCGACAATTTCGCGTGTAGCCAACAGTAAATATGTGGAGACTCCATACGGAACGAAACTAATCAAAGAATTCTTCTCTGAAGCTATGAAAAATGATCAGGGTGAAGATGTTTCGACTTTAGAAATCAAAAAGATTCTTAAAAATACAATTGAAGAAGAAGACAAAAAGAAACCTTTACCAGACGATCAACTGGCCGAAATCTTAAAAGAAAAAGGTTACCCTATTGCCAGAAGAACTATCGCCAAATATCGCGAACAACTCGATATTCCGGTAGCGAGAATGAGGAAGAAGATTTAGGTTTTTGAAAATTTAATATAATTACCGTAATCTATATTAAACTGGACTGAAGTCCAGCCCTACAATGTGGTTCGAGCCTAAGGCTCTTTATAGTTACGGAGGAACATATTATATTTTAGGGCTGGACTTCAGTCCAGTTTAGACAAAACATTATCATTTGATTTTACACAAAAAACAAAACCCGGCAATTTTTTGAATCTGTCGGGTTTTGTTATTTACAAGAATTTGTATAATTACTTATATCATTCGGAAGATTTGAAAAATCATTTTCACTAAATAAACTGGACTGAAGTCCAGCCCTACAATATTATTCGAGCCTAAGGCTCTTTATAGTTCCGAAGGAACATATTATATTGTAGGGCTGGACTTCAGTCCAGTTTATATACGATATATGCAAAAAAACAAAACCCGACAGATTTCAGAATCTGTCGGGTTTTGTTTTATATCAGAATAGCTAAATTATTTATATTGATCCGGTAATATTTTCACATCAAACAAAAAAGTTTTCTTTTTGTCTTTGTAACTATAAACCAGCGAGTAATCATTATCCCTAAAAACCTGAAGTCCCGGATTTGCTTTAGCAGTACTTATTAAACTTTTTTCGATTTCCGCTTGTATAACATCAATCTCTGCTGTTTCATTTTCCACATTCGTTAATGTCAAATTATACTGAACCACGCTTTCTTGTGGTAAATTAGGTAAGCTGACACTATCTAATCGAATACCTTCCTGAATTTTAAGCGGGCAATTTTTATTGTATTTTGCAACCAATTCTGTTACTTCGACTTTTACTTCTCCTCTATTTTCAGAAAGGAAAAACTGAAAATAAACAGCTAAAGCCACCGCAATTACAATTACACCTAATAATAAGATATTTTGTTTTCTTTTATTCTTCTTGTCTTGCATTGTTTAAGGCTTAAATAAATTTATTTCTCCTGATTTTTTTTCATCGCATTGTAATAAGCAGCACGGCTCAACGGTTCGTATTCTTCCGTTTCACCCAGCATGACTAACTTATCGTTATCTGTTTTACGAAAACTATAATTTGCCAGATTTCCTGTTCTGGTACAAACGGCATGAACTTTAGTTACATATTCGGCAGTTGCCATAAGTGCCGGCATTGGGCCAAAAGGATTTCCTTTAAAATCCATATCAAGTCCTGCCACTATCACACGAATTCCCTGATTGGCAAGATCATTACAAACTGTAACTATCTCATCATCAAAAAATTGTGCTTCATCAATTCCTATAACATCGCAACCCTGTGCCAAAATAGCAATATTGGCTGCGGCCGGAACCGGAGTAGAACGAATTTCGTTAGCATCATGAGACACTACCATTTCGTCATGATAGCGGGTATCAATAGCGGGTTTAAAAATTTCGACTCTTTGTTTGGCAAATTGGGCGCGTTTTAATCTGCGGATTAACTCCTCGGTTTTACCCGAAAACATTGATCCACAAATAACTTCAATCCAACCAAATTGTTCTTTGTGATTTACTGTATTTTCGAGAAACATTTTGTATTTTTCTACCTTTAAAAATGAATAGTTTTTATTACTTTGTACTGGTAATAAATCGACGTGAGAAATCGTTGTTTTTCACTTTTTCAAAAGTAGAAAATTTTTATCAAATCGGAGATTCGCAAACGCTTATTAACAGAAATAAAAAAATATCTTTTAGATTTCTACCGGTAATAAAGACATTCAAATACAAAATATACTAAAATACCCTATTCACTATAATTTCAACAGTTATGAAAAAAAAATTGGAAGCCGATTTAATCAGCATTGCACATCGAATTTTAAAAATAAAAAATAAATCCGATATCAATCAATTGTATCTTGAAACTCAGAAGTTATACGAGAAATTAGCGATTTTAAAGTTTGTAGATGAAAATTTCGACACTTTGAAACCAACAATTGGTCACAGCGAAATTAGTACCGAAATTGAATCTATTTTTGACAAAGAAGAAACAATTCCGGAAGAAGTTAAAATCGCAGAACCCGTTGCAGCGGAAGAAACTTCAATTGAAACTGTAGCTGAACCAGAAGTTACAGAAGAAATCAAAGCAGAAGAAACTGAAGAAACTGTTGCGGAAGAAATTCCGGCAGAAGATATTTCTGGGGAAGAAATTGTCGCAGAAGTACCTGAAGAAATAACTACGGAACCTATCAGCGAAATTGTTGCCGAGCCAATTACTGAAGTTATTGAAGAACCTGTTGCTGAAGAAACTGAGGAACCAATTGTCGAAACTAAAGAAGAAACACAGCCTGCTGAAGAACTTTCTTTTACAACCGTTAGCGATTTAAAACCAATCCCGGATTTTGTACCTCTTTTTGAATTGGAAAAACCAGAAGAAAAAGAACCGGAAAAAGAAGAACCGAAAGCAGAAATTTCAATTCCAAATCCTATGACAATCTCGTTTGAAGATTTTGGATTGAATTATGCCGACGCTCAATTTGTAAAAGTAGATAGTTTCGAAAACGTTGCTTCTACTCCTGCTCCAGTGGTCAATGAATTTAAAGAGAAAAAAGAAATTATAGAAACTGTTGTTATAGAAAAACCAACAGAAGCAAAGGCAGTTACCTTGAATGAAAAGCTGGCAAAAGGTTTTCATATCGATCTGAACGACCGAATTGCTTTTACAAAAAACCTTTTCGGAAACAGCTCTGAAGACTATAGCCGTGTTCTAAATCAGTTATTGACTTTTGACAATTACAACGAAGCTCAGGAATTTATCGAAAACATGGTGAAACCGGATTATAACAATTGGGAAGGAAAAGACGATTACGCAGAACGTTTCCTGGGAATTGTAGAGAAAAAATTCTCATAAAAAAAGCAAAATACAGATTTCCCGAATTAACACGGATTTCTTCTTTGTGAAATTTTAAAAGCACCTGCAATCTGTGTTAATTCGTGACTCGAGCGACAGCGAACAGACGAAGTAAATTCGTGCTATAATATAAAAAAAATATGTCTAAATTATATATCGTTCCCACGCCAATTGGCAATCTTGAAGACATGACTTTTCGTGCCATCAGGATTCTGAAAGAAGTCGATTTGATCTTGGCCGAAGACACCAGAACGAGTGGGAAATTGTTGAAGCATTTTGAAATTGGCACACACATGCACAGCCATCACATGCACAACGAGCACAAAACAACCGAGAACTTAATTGCGCGTTTGAAAGCCGGCGAAACTATCGCCTTGATTTCGGATGCAGGAACTCCGGCAATTTCAGATCCGGGCTTTTTATTGACACGCGCTTGTGTAGAAAATAAAATCGAAGTAGAATGTTTACCAGGAGCAACAGCTTTTGTTCCGGCTTTGGTAAACAGCGGACTACCAAATGATAAATTTGTTTTTGAAGGTTTCTTACCTGATAAAAAAGGCCGCCAGACTCGTTTTTTGGCTTTAGCCGAAGAAACCAGAACGATGATTTTATACGTTTCGCCACATAAACTCGTTAAGACTTTAGCTGAGTTTATTCAGTATTTTGGAGAAGACAGGCAAGTTTGCGTTTCACGTGAGTTATCAAAACTGCACGAAGAAAACGTTCGTGGAACCGCGAAAGAAGTTCTAACCCATTTTGAAAAAACAGCGCCACGCGGCGAAATTGTCGTTGTGGTTGCCGGAAAAACAATAATAAAAGAACCTAAGAAAAGTAAATTTTCTAAGGATGATGAAAAAGAAGAAGAAGAAGAATAATTTTCGCCACAAATTTCACAAATTATCACAAATTTTTTAAGCTGAATTCAAATGTAATTCGAGAAATTAGTGAAATTCGTGGCAAAAAAACTAATACCAAACAACATGAGCATCCAAGCCTTTTTAGAAAAAGTAAAACAAACTCCAAACGAAATAACATTCCCTGAAACTATTGCAGTAATCGAGGAAAATTACAATTTTACCCCAACTGCTTTCCAGAACGGAACGCAGCATAATGCAGCCGGTGAAAACTCAGGTTCTTGTAAATTATTCTCTTTCGCAAAACTGCAAAACTTAAGCAAAGACGAAACTTTAGCCTGTTTTGGAGCTTTTTATTTCGAAGAAGTTTTAGGAGATCCAAACGGAACGAACCATCAAAACATTAGAAATTTCATCAACTTAGGCTGGGACGGAATTCAGTTTGAAGGAAAAGCTTTAGAGTTGAAATAATTTTACATTTTAGAGTGTAGATTTTACATTTTTTTTGAAAACTGACACACTCTAAAAGACCGCATTAAAGTTAAAACAGAACATTTGCCACAGATTAAAAGATTAGCACAGATTAAAAAATTCTTAAAATCATTTATCCCGATAGCTATCGGGAGTGGCAAAAAAAATAAATATCAGATTAAACGATTTTCGATTTCTTCAATCTAAAATCTAAAATCAAAAATCTACAATAAAAAAATGCGTTGGACATTAAAACCAAAACCTTCTGAAGATCAAGTCAAACATTTGGCACAAGCCCTTAATGTAGAAGATTTTGTAGCAACCCTTTTGATTCAGCGTGGCATTGCAACTTTTGAAGATGCCAAGAATTTCTTTCGTCCTTCGTTAGAACATCTTCATGATCCTTTCTTGATGAAAGACATGGATAAAGCGGTTGCGCGAATAGAATTAGCGATTGAAAACCAGGAAAACATTTTGGTTTTTGGCGATTATGATGTCGACGGAACGACTGCCGTTTCTTTGGTTTCGGCTTATTTAAAATCGCATTATCCCAATATTGCCACTTATATCCCGGATCGTTATGCCGAAGGTTACGGAATTTCTTTTAAAGGAATTGACTTTGCTGATGATAACGGATTTTCATTAATCATAGCACTAGACTGCGGAATAAAATCTATTGATCATATCGCCTACGCGAAAGAAAAAAACATTGATTTTATTATTTGTGATCACCACCGCCCCGGAGAATTTCTTCCGGATGCCGTTGCGATTCTGGATCCAAAAAGAGAGGATTGTTTTTATCCGTACGATGAATTGTGCGGTTGCGGCGTGGGTTTTAAATTGATTCAGGCTTTAGGAACAAACAGAAATGAAACAATAGAAGATTTAGTTCCGTATCTGGATTTGGTTGCAACAGCAATTGCAGCCGATATTGTACCCATAACAGGCGAAAACAGAGTTTTGGCTTATTTTGGTTTGCAGGTTATTAATGCAGATCCGAGACCCGGAATTAAAGCTTTGGTACATCAGGTAAAAAAGAAAACATTGGATATTACCGATGTTGTCTTTATTATTTCACCCCGAATAAATGCTGCCGGAAGAATCAAACACGGAAATCATGCGGTTGAATTATTGACGGAATTTAATTTTGAACAAGCACAACAATTTGCATCCGAAATAGAGCAATACAACTCAGACCGAAAAGATCTCGACAAACAAATTACTAAAGAAGCTTTTCAGCAAATTATACAAAATCAGGAAGAAGAACGATTTTCAACAGTTGTTTTTCAGGAAGACTGGCACAAAGGCGTGATCGGAATTGTGGCTTCAAGATTAATAGAAACCTATTATCGTCCCACTTTGGTTTTTACCAAAAGCGGCGATAAATATGCGGCATCTGCAAGATCTGTAAAAGGATTTGATGTGTATAACGCTCTTGATGCCTGTTCACAACATTTAGAACAATTTGGAGGCCATATGTACGCTGCAGGAATGACTTTGAAAGCAGAAAATTATAAGACTTTTAAAGATGCTTTTGAAAAACAAGTCGAGGAAACCATTTTACCTGAAATGCGAACTCCGGAAATAGAAGTCGATGCCGAAATTAATTTTAGCGACATTACCCCAAAACTAATCCGGATTTTAAAACAATTTGAGCCTTTTGGTCCTCTGAACATGACACCCGTTTTTATGACGAAAAATGCAAAAGACACGGGCTACGCTAAAACTTTAGGTGCAGATGAAGAACATTTGAGACTTTTTGTAAAACAGAATAACTCAGACGGAATTGCCGCCATAGGTTTTGGCCTTGGCAAAAAAATAAACATCGTAAAAAATCACAATCCTTTTCAGTTAGCTTATTCTTTAGCTGAAAACGAATGGAACGGAACTGTTTCTACCCAACTTATGCTTAAAGACATTAGAACAAATGACAACTAAAACAAACAAGCAAGATCCTTATCAGGCGTTACGTTACAGAGAATTTAATGTATTTCTACTATTGCGTTTCGCTATGGTTTTTGCCTGGTCGATGCAATTTATCGTTATTGAATGGGAAGTGTATAGTTTAACCAAAGATCCGCTTTCCCTAGGACTTATTGGTTTAATGGAAGTAATTCCTGCCGTTGGCATGGCGTTGTTCGCCGGACATATGGTCGATCAGCGAGAGAAAAAAGGTTTATTGGTAAAATGTATTCTTGGCTTTTCGGTAATTAGCTTTGGACTTTTTTTACTAACCTGGCCAAAAGTTGTTAACGGTTGGTCTACTGGAGCGATCTTATATTCGATTTACTTTTTAGTTTTTATTGGCGGACTGGTTCGTGCTTTTTTAGGGCCAACTATATTCTCGCTTTTATCTTTAATTGTACCCAAAAAAGTATATCCTAATGCTGCAACCTGGAGCAGTTCGGTTTGGCAAATTGGGTCAGTTTTAGGACCTGCAATTGCCGGATTTTCTATTAATTATATTGGGGTTCACTGGTCGATGTGTTCTGTGTTTGCATGCTCACTTTTTGCTTTAATTGCTTTATCGCAAATCAGTAAAAAACCAATCCTGAATCCTAAAATAGGCGAACCTATCATGGAAAGCCTTAAAGAAGGTTTAAAGTTTGTTTTTAATAATAAAACGATTTTAGGAGTGCTTTCACTTGATATGGTTGCCGTTCTTTTCGGCGGAGCCGTTGCGTTATTACCTGTATTTGCTCAGGATATTTTAAAGGTTGGTCCAGAAGGTTTTGGTGTTCTGAGAGCTGCCCCGGCAGTTGGTGCTTTTATCACAATGATGATTTCAGCTTATGTTCCTTTGTACAAAAAAGCGGGAATGAAACTTTTAGGAGCCATTTTTGTTTTTGGATTATCGATTATTCTATTTGGAATTTCCACTATTTTCTGGATTTCTGTATTCGCATTATTTTTAAGTGGACTTGCTGACGGAATTTCGGTTGTGATTCGTCAAACGATTTTACAGCTTAAAACTCCAGATCATATGCGTGGTCGTGTCGCTGCCGTAAACTCAATGTTTGTAGGATCATCCAACGAATTAGGCGCTTTTGAAAGTGGTTTAACAGCAAAATTAATGACACCCGTTATTTCGGTGGTTTTTGGTGGAAGTATGACCTTACTGACTGTTTTAGGCTTTGGTTTAAAATCTCCTACTTTTAGAAACTTAGATCTTCGTAAAGACATGGAAGATCATCAAAACATGGAATAACAAATGAAGAAAATATTTTTATTATTGTTGCTTTCCATTTCATTCCTAGTTAGCAGCCAAACACTTTATATTAAAACCTACGGAAACAAAAACGACAAGCCCATTATTTTTATTCATGGCGGTCCAAGTGGCAATGCAACTCTTTTTGAAGGTACTAATACTGCTGAAGAACTATCAAAGAAAGGTTTTTTTGTCATTGCTTACGATCGAAGAGGCGAAGGAAGATCTGCAGATCCTGAGGCGAAATTTACTTATGATGAAGCTTTTCAGGATTTAAATGCAATTTACAAAAAGTATAATTTAAAGAAAGCCACACTTCTTGCGCACAGTTTTGGCGGATTGGTAGCAACTTTATATACCGAGAAATACCCTCAAAATGTGAGTAATCTTATTTTGGCTGGAGCTTTATTTTCTCAACAGGAAACGTACAACCATATTCTGGATTCGGTTAAAAAAATATATACTGCAAAGAATGATTTGGCCAAACTCGATAAAGTGGCTCTTGTTGAAAAACTTAATAAAAATTCTGCCGAATATCGAAAAGGATGTTTTGAACTTGCCGGAGAAAATAATTTCTTTAAAATACCAAATCCAACTGCCGAATCTAAAATGCTATATGCAGATTATGATGCAAGTATTTTTTATCAAACCAATATCCGAAATAAAAATGCCCCGCTGCTTTTCTATAAAAACGAAAAACAAAACAATATTGACAGCAGACCTTTTCTAAATAAAATAAAAAGCAAAGGCATTCCTATCTATGCGATTTACGGGAAACAAGATGGCGTATTTTCAACAAAACAAATGAGCTCTATTAGGAATTTAGCAGGCAAAAATCATTTCGCTTTACTGGATAATTGTTCGCACTATCTATTTGTAGATCAACAAAAAGAGTTTCTTTCGAATGTTAAAAATTGGATAAAGTAAGTTTTGTTTTTAATTGAATTTCATTTCTTTATAAAAAAATAATTGCAAATGAAATTCGTAAAACTACTACTTCTATTCCTGATTACTTTTAACATGTTTGCTCAGAAAAAAAACATTTCCGGCGAAATAAAAGACTCCCAAAGCAATTCGATTTTAGAATATGTAAATATCGGTATTGCGAATAAAAATACAGGAACAGTTTCGAATTCAAAAGGAATCTTCAATTTAAGACTTAACGATAAAGTTACTGCTAATGATACAATTGTATTCTCGCACGTGGGTTATAAATCCAAAAAAATAATTGTAAATCAATTAAAGCAGGAAAATAATCTGATTCTTTTAGAACCTTCGGATAATATGTTGAAAGAAGTGGTTATAAAGTTTAAACAACCCAAAACCAAACAATTTGGCAGAAGTTCAAAAGGTCTTTCTTTGATGCATTCTAATTTTTATTACGCTTTTGATAAAGATGTTGATGACAGATTGAGTCGGGAAAAAGGAATGAAGTTTAAGATTAAAAAAGACTGTAAGGTAAACGATTTTAATTTTAACATTACTGCAAACGAATTCAAATCAGTCAAATTTAGATTGAATTTCTACAAAATAGAGAATGATTTACCTACCAACCTTATTGTTGATAAGGATATAATTTTTGAGATAAAAAATGGATTTCGCGGTTTATACACTTTAGATTTAAAACCTTATGATATTTATCTTGATAAGGAAATGGGAGATATTGCCGTAACCATTCAATGGATTGAAAGTGTAAAAGAAAACGAAGAAAGTAAATTTCTTGCCATTTCAACTGCCATGTCAGCTACTGAAACCAGTTTTTACAGGGAAAAAAATATGAGTTCATGGCACAAAAGCGGACAGAGCCTAACATTTTACCTCAACACTTTGTGCCAATAAACTTTAATCTCTTATTACTTCAGTTTACTGGCTAACAAAAAATATCTTTTTTTATGACTTTTTTATTTAGAATTAATATAAATAATATTTATATTTGTTGTAATAAAGGAATTTATAATGAGAGAAATAGAACAATTATACCACAACAACTTCGGCATTGCTTTCTACTGGAAAAAGGATAACGAAATTATAACTGATAAAATACAATTGGTTTTTAAGGAAACCGGATTCTATTTTACAGTACAGGAATTAAATTATTTTTGTGATTTAATTGAGGACAGCATGATCGAAAATGCTTGTTGCGAAGCTTGTGAATTAAAAAACTCATGTCATAAATTTTTACTTAAAACGCCATGCGCTTCGATCGATTTAGCAGTTTCTGTAAAAGAATTAAAATCGATTAAAGACTTGGTTGAAGGTTCATTATTTAGAATTGAACTTGACGAATATGTTTACGGAGCCGGATTAAATTAACGCACATTCTAAATATTTTAACAACATTTTTTCATTATTGAAATATATTTTGATTTTATACAAAAAAAAGTATATTTACAGCAATGAAAAAAACACGCATTCTTTTTGCCGTTGTTATTTTGATCGCTTTTTTCGCAAGCTGCAAAAACGAATCTGACAACTACATTGATCCTCGCGGAACCGATTATGCCGGTTCCGAAAGCTGTATTCAGTGCCATCAGGTACAATACAATATGTCTTTGCAAAGTTCTCACTTTAAAGCTACTGCTCCCGCAATTTCAGGAAATGTTTTAGGCAATTTTGACAAGGGCAATCATACTTTTATTTATGACAAAGATACTAAGCTGGTCATGGAAAAACGTAACGACAGTCTTTATCAGGTTCTATATAAAAATGGAAAAGAAGTTCAGGCCCATCGATTTGAAATTGTTTTTGGCAGCAAACACGCACAAACATCGGTTTATTGGCGAAACAACAATACTTACGAATTGCCGCTTTCCTATTATAATGCTATAAATAACTGGGCAACCAGTCCTGGATTTCCTGCCGACAAGCCCTATTTTGACCGAAAAATAGAGAGAGATTGCTATGCCTGCCACAGTTCAAATATTAGCAGCAGGAGCGTAAATCAGAAATCTGACGAAGTAAATTTTCTATCTGCAGATGTTGAAGATATAATTAATAAAAAAACAATTGTATACGGAATTGATTGTGAACGTTGTCACGGACCTGCTAAAAAACATGCTGAATTTCATCTGAAAAATCCAGATATAAAAGTAGCCAATAGCATTGTAAGTTATAAAACATTAAACAGACAACAAAAGTTAGACGCCTGTGCACTTTGTCATGCAGGAAATGACGGAATGAAAATGAAATCCCGCTTTGATTTTAAGCCCGGAGATAATTTATCTGAATTTTACAGAAGTACCAGAGACCCTAATGACACAACATTTGACGTACATGGAAATCAATTTCGTTTAATGTCGCAAAGTAAATGTTTTATCAAAAGTGAAAAAATGGATTGTATTACTTGCCATAATCCACATGAAAATGCGTCTAAAAATTTAGCCTCCTATTCTAAAATTTGTATGAGCTGCCATCAGGGTTTAAAACATAATGACACAACTTTAAAAACAATGTCCGGAAGTTTACTGGCTAATAATTGCGTTGAATGCCATATGCCAAAAAAGATGTCTAATGCTATTAAATTTCAAATTTCTAACAGCAAACAAATGTCGAATTACATTTTAAGAACACACAAAATTGGAATTTATTCAGGTAATAAAAAATAATTATTCCCCGAATTTTTTAAGTTCAAAAGTTTCTCCGTCAAACACACCATAGGTAAAATAACCAATCCAGTCACCCAGATTTACATATTTGGCATCTTGGCCAACCTCAATAATCATTGGTAAATGGCGGTGACCAAAAATAAAGTAATTGTAATGTTGGGTTTCGAGTTTGCGTTTGGCGTATAAAACCAGCCATTCGTTTTCCTCGCCTAAAAATTTTACATCTTCGGCACCTGAAATGAGTTTATTTTTTACTGATAAATATTGAGCCAGACTTACACCAACATCGGGATGCAGCCAACGAAAAAGCCATTTAGAAAACGGATTTGTAAAAACCTTTTTCATTCGTTTATAGCCTTTGTCACCAGGACCTTTTCCGTCGCCGTGACCAATTAGGAATGTTTTTCCGCTAAAAGTAAATTCTTTGTTATCATGATAAACCGGAATATTCAATTCGGTTTGAAAGTAATCGTTCATCCATAAATCGTGATTTCCCACAAAAAAATAAATAGGGATTCCGCTATCACGAATTTCCGCCAATTTGCCTAAAACCCGCACAAAACCCTTTGGAACAACTGTTTTATATTCGAACCAAAAATCGAATAAATCACCTAATAAAAAAATAGCTTCCGCATCCTGTTTCACCTCATCGAGCCATGCGACAAATTTTTGTTCGCGCGGCAAACTCAACTCAGGCGTTGGAGCACCAAAATGCTGATCAGAAGCGAAATATACTTTTTTCATTTAGATTATTAGATTGTTAGACTTCTTAGATTATTAGACTTAACCTTTTGTCACTCTGAACGAAGTCAAAGAATTGGAATTTGGAATTTAATTTTTAGATATTGTCAGATGCGTACCATTCGGCAAACGATGATTCTGTTTCCTGAAGTTTAAGTGAGAAAAGAGAAATATCTTTTGGTAAACGTGCAATAATTCGATCTGCAAAATCAACTACCATGTTTTCGCTTGTTGGCTGATAATCAACTAAAATTACGTGATGTCCACGATTTTTCAATTCATTTGCCAATTCGATATGAGGTGTAGTTTCGTTAAAAACCGTTGCATGATCAAACTGATCGACGATTTCTTCTTTTACAATTTTCTTTAAGTCCGAAAAATCAATTACCATTCCGAACTTTACATTCGATCGATCTGTGATTGGCGAACCAATAACTGTTACCGATAATTTATAACTATGTCCGTGAACGTTTTTGCATTTTCCGTCGTAACCGTACAAAGCATGTCCGGTTTCGAAACTAAATTGCTTTGTAATTCTGATATTACTCATCGATTTGAATTTTAGGTTGCAAATTTACAAATTAATAACCGTTTTCGTCTCTTTTTTTAGCTCTGTTATACATCCAATATGCAATTCCTATTAAAACCACAAAAGGAATAAACGATCCGATGATCACTCCTATCTGATAACTGCCATCAGGAGCTGTTTTAATTTTCTCTGCAACATCAACTTTTTGAAATAATGAAATGATAGTCATAAGTTATAAAATTTAATAAATTCCAATATTTTAAAATTCCAAATTCCAATAAAAACTTAATTATATCGAATTTGGAATTTGGAATTTCCTATTTGGAATTTTATTTTTTTTATTTTTTAAACTGCGTCAAAGCCTTTTTTGAAAAATCAGATAAAACCAATTTTCCGGTAATCGCAGCACGTTCTATAAGTAATGATTCCCAATGTTCTGTTCCTTCCCAAATGATTTTCTTCATTTCCTGCAAAGCCTCAGGATTATACAAACTCAATTTTTGGGCAAAATTGGCCACTGCATTATCAAGTTCTTCTGCTTTATGAATTTCCGAAAATAATTTATTTGCTAAAGCCCATTCAGCAGATTTCCATTCTTGTGCAGCTAGCGTCATTTCGGCCATTGCAGCTTTTCCTATTTTGCGCGAAACGGCTGGCTCAATCACAAACGGACCAATACCAATCGCTAATTCTGATAGTTTTACAGCACTTTCAGGAGTTGCCAAAACATAATCGCAAGCCGATATAATTCCGACACCGCCGCCAACAGCTTTTCCCTGAACACGACCAATAATAAGTTTAGAACAATTGCGCATGGCATTTAGCAAATGAGCAAAACCAGAGAAAAACTCAGTTCCCTGCTCCTCATTTTCTACCTGCAAAAGCTCATCAAACGAAGCACCTGAGCAAAACACTCTCGATCCTTCGCTCTGTAAAATAATTACAGACACATTTTCGTTAAGGCTTAAAGAATTAATTTCGGCTGTTAATCGATCCAACAATTGTCTTGGAAAAGAATTACTCGCCGGATGACCAAATTGCAATGTTGCAACAGCATTATTAAAGATAGTTTGCAAAGAACCGTTTTGATTTTCTAAACTCATAAAAAATAGATTTGATCGTAAAGTTACGGTTTTGAAAAATAATTTTACCTGAACGTGATTTGAAATTTGTTTTTTGAAAATTAATTGACTTTATTTGCTATCGCTTTGGGGGATTAGCTCATTTGGCTAGAGTATCCCGATCTGATCGGGAAGGTGACCGATTCGATTTACACAAAGCTAACAAAAAAGGGGGATTAGCTCATTTGGCTAGAGCGTCCCGATCTGATCGGGAAGGTGGCCGATTTGATTTACACACAGCTAACAAAAAAGGGGGATTAGCTCATTTGGCTAGAGCGCTTGCCTGGCAGGCAAGAGGTGATCGGTTCGAATCCGATATTCTCCACAAATTTTACAATAAAAAAATACCCAAACATAAACATATGTTTGGGTATTTTCATTTATAGAAACTATGTTTTACACTTATATCTTATTTTCCACCTCACTTAACAAATATTATATTGGATCTTGTCAAAATATTGAACAACGCTTGCAAGATCATTTAAACAGCAGAAGTAAGTTTACCAAAATCGCCAAAGACTGGGAATTAAAATATTTTGAAACTTTTCTAACCCGCAGCGAAGCCTGCAAAAGAGAATTGCAAATTAAAAAAATGAAAAGCAGAAAATACATCGAAACCTTAATACAAACAAAAGGCTAGAGTATCCCGATGCATCGGGAAGGTGATCGGTTCGAATCCGGTATTCTCCACCAGTAAAATCAAGCACTTACATAACATTTGTAAGTGCTTTTCTTTTTGGCACAAACTATACTGCAACATTTTTGCTATTCCCTTTTATAAAAAATCCAAAAAATGCAAAAGCTTTATTGATTTAGCTTTGCGAACTTTGTATTTTTTAAAATCACTCTTACATAAAAATCTTTGCGTTCTCTGCGGTAAAAAATAATTAGTTAGTATAATTTAACCTCTGTAACAATTCTTCAAACAAATCGTCTATATAACATTAAACAAATTTCAGCATAAAAGAACATTTTGCTTCATTTACAAAACAGACATCCACTAACATAAACCAGAACCAACCGTATGAAAAATAAAATCTTACTTCTATTTTTATTTTTAACAACCTTAGGATTTGCACAAAAACCAACCTTTAAGATTAAATATTCTGAGCAATTGGCAGTTTTTGTTTTTTTACAAAGTCTCTCTGAGAATTACCCTGAAAATGTTTTCAAAACTGAATTTGAAAAATCAAAATACAATACAGATAAATACAAAACCATCATTTCAAACTTCGATAAACTAAATATTTACTACAGTTATCCGTTTGACGAATATCCTTTTGGCTCCAAAAAAACAATGCAAACAGAAGATATCGTGAAAAAAAATCTGATTGAAACCGAAAACTTAACAGATTTCAAGATTCGAACTATTGGCTTTATTTCCAGCAAGACGCTGAGTGATTTTACCGAAAGCATTTCGGCATTTACCCCAATTTACAACGAACTAATCTATAATCCTAATAAAGAAAAATTCGAAAAACAAATCGAAGAAATCAAAAAATATTCTAACGACCATAGTCTCGAAAACTATTTTCAAACAGGATTAACATTTTACAATTCAAGTTGGGACAATTCAATTCCTTTCGAAATAGCTTTTTATCCCCTGCCCAATTCTCAGGGATTTACAGCACAAGCATTCTGCAACAACTTTATTAGCGCAGTACAAACCGACTTAAAATCGCATAAAGATTTGTTTAGTGTAATGCTGCACGAAACGTATCATATTATTTATGACGAGCAATCACTTGAAGTAAAAACCCAAATTGACCAATATTTTAAAGAAAGTAAATCAAAATACAGCAATTACGCCTATCAGCTTATGAACGAAGCTTTGGCAACAGCATTAGGAAATGGCTATGTTTATAGAAAACTAGACGGAAAAATGGATCCCGGAGACTGGTATAATAAAAAATACATCAGTCTTATGGCAAAGCAAATTTATCCCTTAGTAACAGAATATATCGATCAAAAGAAACCTATGGATAAAAACTTTATCGACAGTTACATCAATCTCTACGAAGTAAATTTTCCGGAATGGATAAACGAACTCAATAACATAATGAGCTACCGATATGTTCTAACCGAAAACAAAGAAGACATCAATGCCATAAGAAAAATGTATCGTTATCGTTCCAGAACCGAAGAAGAATATCAAATTACAAAAAGCAGCATTGAAAAAATGAAAACAACATCGCTTACAAAAGTGATCGTCATCTCAAAAAACAGTGCCGAAAATATCAAACTATTAAAAAATGAATTCCCGGAATTAAAAAACTGGAACCCTAATGCCAACAAAGAATTTGCAAATATGATATTATTACACGACAAAAGTCAATTGATTGTCCTGAACCAAAAAACAGCAACAATCGAAACACTTTTTAAATCCATGAAATAAATATTATTAAGCCCAACCGTTACATAAAATTATAAAAGAAATCAAGAGTCAGTTTATCAATTGGTTCTTGATTTCTTATTTTTCACTCGCATTGTTGTCAAAATCCGGTTCGTCTTCTTCGGGTTTCTTAAAATCGTTGTTCAGTAAATCGGTTAATTTCTTTTTCTCTTTCTGATTCTTTTTGGTAGTCAATACCACTAAAATAATCGCCACCGCAACTACAATTCCTATTATTATCCAATTGATATCCATAACGCTAATTTTTATTAAAGTTAATGATTTAAACTTGTAGAACATTATCAAAACGTTAAACCTGAAGTATCATAAAATTCAGGAGCAGAAACCCAAGTTTTCAAAAAGAACATTAGTCCTGCTCTCCACTGTATCTTTTCCCTGCTAAAGAAGCAGGAAAAAGGATGCCGTTTCGATCAGGGCTAAACGAGAAGTTTTTAGTTTTATTAGAAACATTTTTCTTTATATTTATATCTGCAAAAAGGCATTTGGTTTTTAATTTACTTAAAACCTTTACAAAACAATACCCCAAATACCGTGAATACATCATCTAATAATTTCAGTGTCGCCCTCACGAAAATGCTTAAAAATCTAAAAAAGCCTTTATCAATTGGCTTGCTATTCTTCATAAGTACCTTTTTAGAAATTTACTGGGCTGTTGGCGAACTTTCGGACAGGATGTCAAGTGGCAATCCTGATGCTTCGTTTTTTGATGATGCTTATTTAATTTCATTGTTTACAACTATCTTTTTGACCATTGTATTTCTTTTTCTTTCCCTCATTAAAAACAAATATTTAAAAGTCACCATTCAATTCATGTTCTTAATTTCAGTTTGGTTTTTCTGGAATTATACCATTTTTGTCGATCGCGAATCGTCGTGGAGCACCTATACTTTCAACGAAGAACTTTATTACACCCTTTCGGTTTCAATTTTGCCGGTCTTAATTTTATCAATTCCCACAATATTTGGTTTAAATTATATCTTAAAAAGTCATGAACCAAAATAAAAAATCAACAATAGTTTTAAGAGTTTATCTGATTCTTAGTTTGCTTCTGGCAATAGATTGCCTCTTATATTACTATAAACTCATTAGTTTCCGAGGCTATTACAGCGATGTGGTTCTCTATTGGCTGTGGTTTTTAACCAGCTTTGTGGTGATTGTAGTGTTTTGGAAAAAAATTATGGCAAAATTACTTTTGGGAGGAATTATATTAGCCATAATACTCAGTATTTTACCTCTGATGATGCCTTTTTACGCATGGATACTTTCGACTACACCATTAGGATTAATGATAGATAGAAATCTAAATGAAAAATACAGAGCGCAAATTGTAAGTTACAGCGCAATGGCTCCACCGTGGCTTGAAGTAATAGAAAAACACGGTTTATTGGAAAAAAGAATATTAAAAAGTACCGATAATCAACTTATGAACGATAATCTAAATGTAAAAATCCGAACAGCAAAAGATATTATTTTTAATCACGAAACTGATAGCACACTTACGCTTACTCTATTTTATGGCGGCCCAAACAAAACCATTACTTTCAACAAAAATACCGGGGAAGTCTTGAACATAAAAACAAATTGAATTGAACTAAAAACAAAACAATATGACACTATTACTCCGTTGGTTACTCGTGCCTATAATAGCAATGATCATATTACTGTTCTGGAAAGGCAGTCCAATACTTATAAAATCAGCCTTATTAATTGTTCCGTTGGTTCTCATAGTTAGCTGGTTTGCGCACGAAGGAGCCTTTAGCGGAAGCGGTGGATTAGAAAAACTTTATGGCATATTAACCATAATCGCATTCCTGGTTTGCTACGAAATTGGCATGTTATTTAATCGCTTTTATTTGGCAAAAAAAAGCATCGAAACCGTTCATGACGATATACTTCTCACTATTGGTGCAGTTATATTAGTATTGTCAATTGTATATTTCTTTATAATTATTTCAGAATAAATAAAAAACTAACCTGCCTGATTATGAATCTTAAAATACAAGCAATTACTGTTGTCTCATTTATTTTCCTGCTTTCCTGCAACAACAAACAGGAAACCAAAAGCAGTAAACCTCAACTAAATAGAACAGCAACTACCCAGAACGATTCTGTACAAACCGATGAACTTCCAAGAAAGGAAAGCATCAATTTATTTACTGTTACTTACAGAGACAGTACTGACGTCGCTTTTATTTCGCTTTCAGACATTTACCCACTCAACGATACGGCTTCAGACACACTTGCTTTGCCCAATATCGAAAAAATGGAAAAAAAAGCAGCAAAATATTTCACCTTAGAAAAAAAATACAGAAATCATTTTTTATCCAAAACCAATATTTCCGAAAACGACTCTTTGTTTGTCTACGATTATGCAAAAAACAAACTGGCATCATTTGCCATAAAAAATCTTAAAGCCGCTGCATGGCTAAACGGTTATTCATCCGAAGAAGACTGGCCTTATCCCAAATACTATTACATGATTGGGTTCGAAATCAGCAAACAAAGTCTAAAAGGGTTTAGCGATTATTATTCTGATGTGATCGTTTATGCAGGCAAAGAAAATCCGTTTGCAAACGAACCCTTAAAACCAATTGTCTGGAAAAAAATCCCTGGTAAAGACTATCCATCTAAACCTATGAAAAAAGAAGATCGTGCACTCTTAAAAAGCATCGTTGCTGGCAATACATATTTATATAACACAGCTACTTATCAATATTTTCTACAAGACTATCTCGACAGTGATAAAATAATTTATGCCAGACGCCTTTTGGTAACCAATTCTAAAACCAAAGAAATCATAATCGAGAAGCTTTACAGCCAAAGCGAAGGCACCTCTCCCGCCCCACTCAACGGAGAAAACGGAGATCACTCATTTGATCAATACACAGGTAAACTCTTTAAAAATAAACCGCCAGTTGTATTTGGTTTTCAATATGAATCTTTTGGCTGTCCGGCAATTTCGCTTATCGACAAATCAAACGAAGACATTTATATTCAATGCGATAACCGACATTAAATTGATCATTTAGAAAATAAGGAGCAGAAAAATTCATTTTCAAAAAGACCAATTGTCCCGCTCTCGGCTATATCTTTTTCCTGCTCAAGAAGCAGTAAAAAGGATACCGCCTCGATCGGGGCTAAACTAGAAATTTTAGTTTTTATAAGAACTTTTTTTAGTTTCATTACCCAATAATTTAATTAAAACGTTTTCATGAAAATTTCTTTCTGGCTTTATTGTTCAAACCTCGAAGTGTCATTTGATTTTTATCAAAAAGTTTTTAATCTCAAAAACGAAACTTTTTCCAACAAAGCAAAAACTTTCTTTGTACCAATTGATAATCATGCTGAATTAAAAATAAGCACTTTACAGAAACCCCTTAACGAAGGAAATATCGAAATAAACGAAGCAGATATAAATGATATGTACAATCGTCTCATAAAAAATCAGCTTCCGCAAAGCGATGAATCAGACATAGAAAAGATGCCGGCAGGTACATTTTCAGGCCCTTGGGATTATCCCGGCGGAAAAGCACTTTTTCTAAAAGATCCGGACAATCATTTTATTGTTTTTATGGAGTGGTGTCTTAATAATCTCGTTTATTGAAAGAGAAATAGTCATTTGACATACAAATTAAAAAAGCCATTCTAAAGAGAGTTGCGTTTTTGATTGATAGAATAATAGTTAAAAAACATAACTTATTTTGACTAAAAAATGACTTTTAGAGGAATAGCAGAAAACGGAATTAATTTATTTTTATGATTAGAGATTATGCTTAATTATTTAAACAAAAAACAATATCAGAATAAATCATAAGCTAGAAGCTGTAATTGAAAATGGGCTGAAAGCCCAAAAGCAATAGCGTAGTGCATCGCACTACGAACTAAAAGCAATCGTGAATATTGCCCTGAAAGGGCCAAAGCAAAAAAATAATATGTCCCAATCACTATCAAAAGTATATGTTCATTTAACATTTAGCACCAAAGGACGTTATCCATTTATTGACCATACTATACAAGAGAGATTATGGCAATATCTTGGCGGAATTTGCAAAGGGTTAGAATGCAATCCAATTCAGATTGGAGGAGATAAAGATCACGTACATATCTTATGCTTATTATCTAAAAAGATTACTCAAATGAAATTGGCAGAAAAAGTAAAAAAGCAATCTTCGAAATGGATAAAAACGATAGATAAAAATTACGCAAAATTTTATTGGCAAGAAGGTTATGGCATTTTTTCTGTCAACCCATCACAACTGGAAATAGTAACACAGTACATTAAAAATCAAGAAGAACATCATAAAAAACATACATTTAAAGAAGAGTTGCTGGCTTTTTTAAATAAATACCAAGTAATATATGATGAACGTTTTCTTTGGGATTAGGCTTTCGCCCTTACAGAGCTGAAAATTGTAATCGTTTTAGTTCATAGTGCTTCGCACTACGCTATTGCTAATGCTCTTTCAGAGCAGTTTACGAAAAATTTAATTTGCAATTTGTAAACAAAAAGAGGTCCGTTAGCGCAATTTGCAATCATCATTATTAGAAACTTTTAAAAATGGGCTGAAAGCCCTAAAAGCAATAGCGTAGTGCAACGCACTACGAATTAAATCAAAAGTGGAAATTGCCCTGAAAGGGCAAAAGAATTGAGAATAAAAATTCAAAGAAAAAAGTATTTTCTAGAAGAGCATCATGTTAAACATGCTTTTTGAAATTAGGCTTCCGCCCTTACAGGGCAGAAAATTACAATCGTTTTCCTTCATAGTGCTTCGCACTATGCTGTTGCCAAGGCTCTTTCAGAGCAACAGGTTTCGAATACTTATGATTTACAATTTGTGCTCGCAAAAAGAATACTTTTTTGTAACCAAACCAGAATCATCATAAAAAAATTAACGAGCCAAGATCGTAGGCTTTTTAGATTTAACATAAATAAGATCTGGCTCATTATCCCAGGAAATTACGAGACGATCTTTCGTTACTTTTTTAATGATTCCCAAATACCATTTACTACGAGAATAATGCACCCAAAGAGAATCGTTCTTGTAATTACAATCGTAAACTTTACCATCACTATCGTTTACAAAATAATCAGCATTGATTTCTATTTTATTGAAATTGACTTTTCTGGCAGATTCCCATTTACCGTAACAGTCAGCAATATTTAATGGTTCCTTTTTCTTTCCAAAAGTTAAATTAAAAGATTCTCTTCTTGAGAATTCGTTTAATCCTTTATTTTCTATTTTACTAAAAAACGCTTTTTTATCATAGCTTTTTAGCGGTTTCCAATTAAGATCTAAAATTGAAATTTTAAAATCTTTAGGAAAACCTACCAATGTATCTTTAGCGTGCAAAGGCAATGGAACAAATTGTTCCGCTCCTTTGTCTATTACAAGCGGATCGATAACATTGTTTTTTTGTCGTAACTTCCATTCTTCATTTACTTCCCTTACAATATCTATCGAATCGGATTCTTTATAAACCAATTTATATTCCTCTCCGTATTCACTAATAAATTGTTTGCGTTTTGCTATGGCAATTTTGATTTCCTGTTTTTTATAAAATTCAATCTCTTTTTCAGAAAATTTAAAATCTATCAAAACCACTACTTTTTCATCACTTTCATTTTTCAGGTTTAAATATCTAAAACCATCTTCAAAGGTTTCCGGCTCCTGTGGTTTTGAAGTTGCAACAAAAGAGAAACAAGAAAGAAGAAAAATCAATTTTAGAAAAACGGGATGAACTCTATATGTGACAGATTCTTGTTTTAATAACCAAAATGAAACCAGAATACTTATCAAGGCAATATTATCTGAAAAATCTACAACACGATAAAAACCGAAAAAGTCAATAACAGCTTCTGAAAAAGTGCTTTTCCAAAAAACAAAAAATAAAGCTACAGCAATATGAATTTCTTTGATTCTTTTTGGAAAAAGCACACTCCAAAAAAACGAAAAAGCAAGAAGTCCCGCAAAATCAGATAATTTTCCGGTGAGATAATTATGAAAGACTGTTTTTAATATGAAGTCATTTAAAAACAGCATCACTAACGAAACAAGAAAAACAGGATGCGCTAATCTATTTAAATTTTTTATCATATCTAGCATTATTGATTAGCTCTAACTAACTTCTATCCCATTCGAAAAAATTGCAAATCAAAAAAACTTTGTCTCTTAGCGCCTTCGCAGCAAAACGTATTATTTCAACAAATACCCAAATCGAATCGATCCATAAAAATAACCTGAATTGGTATTCGTTTCCGGATCTCTTAATTCTCTGCCTCTATAAATAAAAGAATACGACATATTGAAGTTGTTATGTCTGTATTTTAATCCAAATTCGGCATTAAAACGAAGCGGTTCCAGCTCAAAAGTTAGCGGACTTGTATTACTAAACATGCTTCCCTGAATCGTAGCGTCATAAAATTGGTAATTAACGCTTGGCATCGCATAAAAATAAAACTCTCTGATATTGTATTGCGGTACAGAACTTACCGAGGCATCATGCAAATTCGAATCATAAATTGGTAGTAATTTTTTAAAACCAATTCGGGTTAAGAATCCCGTAGAAACGCCATCAAAGATAGTTCCCACGTTCGCTTCTGACTGAAAATGAAGATCTATGAAATCGTTGTGTTTTGCCGGAAACATTTTCTTCGAATACATCACATGTGCCTGAACAGCAAAAGCATTATGCAATTGATTTTCCCAGCCAAATACTTCTTTATATCCAATAATATGATGAAAACTTTCCTGGGTTTCTTTTCCCAAAGCATTTGGTCCCATAAAACCTACTTGAAAATCAGTCTTTAAAACTGATTCGCTTTGGTAAAAAAAGCTTCTTCCCGCTTCTGCAAAAAGATATCCGGTAAAAGGGCGATCATTTATCGTTACAGCTTCTGCATTAATAAACCTGGGATTATAAATGTACTGACCAATACGGAATTCAGTGATTTTTTTGTTGATTTTAGGATTATCATTTTTCGATAAAAACCGATAAAAAAGTTCTAAACCATTGGTATAATACATATCATTTTTAGATGATGTGTACAAATCGTTGTCGGTAATAAAACCAATTTCTGTTGTTTTTACCTGACCAAAAGCCAAAGCCGTTGTCAATACGAGGAGCGCAATAAAAGATTTTTTATTTGGCATTATAATTTATTTTTCCAACCGCGCGCATTTCACGAACAATTCGTTCTTTTCTTCTGTTTATATAACTTGAAGATCCTGTTGCTTTAAATTTTCTTGGGTTTGGTAATATTGCCGCAATTCCGGCGGCCTGCATTGGTGTTAAACTAGATGCATCACGGCGGTACCAATGTTCTGTTGCTGCATAAGCACCGTACACTCCGTCTCCCATTTCGATACTATTAAGATAGACTTCCATAATACGTTCTTTACCCCAAATTACTTCGATTAAAACCGTAAAATAAGCTTCGAGACCTTTACGGAAATAACTTTTGCCCTGCCATAAAAAGACATTTTTGGCGGTTTGCTGCGAGATCGTACTTCCGCCACGAATTCGGCGTCCGCGTTCGTTGCTTTTATATGCTTTTTGAAGCGCTTTAAAATCGAAACCATTATGCTTTAAAAAAGTTCCGTCTTCACTGGCGATTACGGCTTTTTGCAAATTCATCGAAATTTTCTCGATAGGTTCCCAATCGTGATCAAAGAAAACTTCTTTACCATCGAGTTTATTTTCGATCGCCCTAATCAGCATCAAAGGGGTAAACGGTACTGGAATATATTTAAAAAACACCACAGACGCGATTGAGATTCCGAAAAACCATAAACATAATTTTATAAAAAACCATTTTACTTTTTCGCCAAAAGAGCGATTGCCTTTTTTTGGTGCTGCTTTAGGTTTTGGTTTCGGTTTGTTTGCGGTTGTTGTTTTTGGTATCGGTCTTTTGGTTACTCCCATTATATTAAATCTGCTAATTCTGTTCCTATTAAACTCCCAATCGCTACTCCCATCCCGCCTAAACGCACTCCACAAAACACGTTTTCAGACAGTTGAGCAACAACAGGATTTTTACTATTTCCAATTCCCATGATCCCACTCCAACGATGTGCGATCTGGAAATCCTGATTTGGTAAAATTACATTTTTAAGTAAATCCTCCAATTTATTTTGCACAATTTTCGTCTGCCCAAATTGTGTTGTTGTTTCTGCCTCAAAATCAAGATTTCGACCTCCGCCAAGCAAAATTCTATTTTCTATATTTCTGAAATAATAATAACCTCGATCCAGATGAAAAGTGCCTTTTATATCTAAATTTGCGATAGGTTCTGTAATTAAAACCTGTGCTCTTGCAGGTTGTACAGCTCCTTTTGTAATGGTATTTGCAAAACCATTTGTGGCAAAAAGTAGTTTATTCGATTTAAAACTAAAATCAGTCAAAACAATTTCGACCTGATTTCCTAAATCGGCGTATGAAGTCACGGTTTGCTGGTTCAGAATTAAAACATTTGAAGAAACAGCCTGCCTTAGCAATTCCTGCATCATATTTCCGGTATCCACCTGAGCTTCAAAAGGATTAAAAATTAAATATTCATTCACCTTATCAAACCCAAATCGGTCCACTTCTTTAGAAAAAACATCGGCTTTAAAAAGTGGTTTTAAAATTTCATTTACAAAAGGCAATCTCGAAATACATTCGCTAAATCCGCTTTCATCCTCTTTCAGAAATAATTCATATCCGCCGTGAGGCTTAAAATCAATCGCAGCATCTCCCAGTCTTTTTCGAAGTAATTGCAAACCTTTCCAACGTTTCTCTATCAGATTTATTACATCTTCTTCTGAATGTGTTTTGAGATCTTCCAAAATTTCAGAGAGACTTCCAAAACAGGCAAAACCGGCATTTTTTGTACTTGCACCTTGTGGCAGCATTCCTTTTTCTAACACCAGAATTTTTGCTGCAGGGAATCTTTCGCGTAAGCGTAATGCAGCATGCAATCCTACAATACCGCTGCCCACGATAGTATAATCAACATTTGTGAACCAATTTTTAAGTTCCCAATAACTTAACTCCATTTTTATCTTAAAATAAATTCCAATCTTTTGAATTCCAAATTCCAATTTAGGAAATAAATTTAAAACTTTATTTTCAATCGCCACGAATTCATGAATTTTCATTTTAAAAAATTATCAAAAAAAATTCGTGAATTCGTGCCAGAAAAACTTTAGTATAAACTTTTGGGATTTTTAACATTTTTGGGATTTGGAATTTAACTATTTGGAGTTTAAAAGTTGTATTTTTAGCCCCACGAATATTAGAATTTTATTATGAAAAAAGTATTATTTACAACCTTAATAATGATGAGTTTAAACGCTATCGGACAGAATGTAATGTCTCCGGAATTGTTATGGAAATTAGGAAGAGTAAGTGCTCTTGGACTTTCGAAAGATGCGAAGAATGTTGTTTTTAAGGTTTCGACGCCTTCGATCGAGGAAAACAAATCGTCTTCTAAATTTTACATTATCCCTGCAAATGGCGGAAATGCAACTGAAATTAAAGACACAAAAGATGTTTTGGCCGACAAAAATGTTTCGCCAGACGGAAAATTTTTAGTGTACAATGAAGAAGTAAAAATTGACAAGGTTTTAGGTAAAGATTTTTATCCAAAACTGGACAAATCTGATGCTCAAATCTACGATGGTTTAGATTATCGCCATTGGGATACCTGGAATGAAGGTAAATTTAACCACGTTTTTTATAAAGAAAACAAAGACGGCGCAAAAGGAATTGACATTTTGAAAGGTGAAAATTTTGATTCTCCGCAAAAACCTTTTGGTGGCGACGAAGATTATATCTGGTCTCCTGACGGAAAAAGTATTTTATATGTGTGCAAGAAAAAAGCTGGAACACAATATGCAATTTCTACCAATACAGATATTTATGAGTACAACTTAGAAACTCAAAAAACGACAAACAGAACCGAAGAAAACTTAGGTTACGATACGGCTCCTCAATTTTCTCCAACAGGAAACTTAACCTGGCTTCAAATGAAACGTGACGGTTATGAAGCTGATAAAAACGATATTATTGTTGAGTTTAAAGGAATCAAAACCAACTTAACGGCAAATTGGGACGGAACTGTAGATAATTTTATTTGGAGTAAAGATGGCAAAAACGTATTTTTTGTAGCTGCTGTTGATGGTACAAAACAATTGTTTACGGTAAACTTTCCTGGATTAACCAAAATTGCAATCAATGTTCGCCAATTGACTAAAGGAGATTTTGACGTAAATGATTTAGTAGGTTTGGCTGGTGATGACATTATTGTTACCAGAAATGATATGAATCACGCTCCCGAAATTTATGCTTTTAATTTAAAGAAAAACAGCTGGAAACAATTAACAAACGTAAATACCGAAACGTACAAGACATTAGCATTAAGCAAAACAGAAAAACGTTATGTTACGACTACAGACGGTAAAAAAATGTTGGTTTGGGTAATTTTGCCTCCAAATTTTGATGCTTCTAAAAAATATCCAACTTTATTATTTTGTCAGGGAGGACCACAATCTCCGTTGACACAATCGTATTCTTTCCGTTGGAATTTTCAATTAATGGCTGCTAAAGGTTATGTGGTGGTAGCACCAAACCGTCGTGGAATGCCAGGACATGGTGTAGAATGGAATGAGCAAATTAGTAAAGATTGGGGCGGACAGGTTATGGACGATTACCTATCTGCAATTGACGATGTAGCTAAAGAAAGTTTTGTAGACAAATCGCGTTTAGGTTGCGTTGGTGCAAGTTACGGAGGATACTCTGTATTTTATTTGGCCGGAATTCATAAAAACCGTTTCAAAACTTTTATCGCGCATGATGGCGTTTTCAATACGGTAAGTATGTTAGGAACTACCGAAGAGGTTTTCTTTAACAACTGGGATTTTGGCGGTGCTTACTGGGAAAAAGACAATGCTGTAGCGCAAAAAGCATACACTACTTTTAACCCTGCAACTTTGGTACAAAACTGGAACAAACCTATTTTAATTTTTCAGGGTGGAAAAGATTACCGTGTACCAATTGGGCAAGGACAAGAAGCTTTTCAGGCTGCGCAATTAAGAGGAATCAAATCAAGATTTGTATATTTCCCGGATGAAAATCATTGGGTTTTACATCCGCAAAATGCTCAGGTTTGGCAAGGTGAATTTTTTAAATGGTTAGACGAGACACTTTAATCCTATAATTAAACGATAAAAATAGCCGTAGATTTATATAATCTGCGGCTATTTTGTTTTTCACATCTTTTAATTATGTAAAATATTAGCATTAATTTGTATTTCTAAAACAGAAATTTTGAATAAATTGCAGCGATTTCACATCACAAAATCTTCTCAATCCCCACAATAGCAATCTATGGAGAGTAAAAAAAGTTATACAGCACTCAAAGTCCTTTTTAGTTACATTGCTCTTTTGGGATTAGTAGTTACTGTAGGATGGTTTTTATATTCTGAAAATGTAGTTTATAAAAAATTAGAAGATAAAATCGCTTTTGAAAAAACCAAGATCCTCAGGGTAAGTAAATTGTTTTCGAATGTGTATAAAACAGAAAGTTTAGCAAGGAAAACGATTCAGACTAATTCTGAACAAGATTTTAGAAGTTATATTATCGAAACTGATTCTTTAAAATCAAGAATCGATACTTTAAAACAAATTGTTACGACTCAATATCAAAAAACGTTATTGGATAGCGTTACGTATTTATTGTCTGAAAAAACGAAAAACATTCGGCAATTAAAAACCATAAAAAATAAGGCCGAAGACGAAGTCTCTGTTAATACTGCGATTGATGAAATTACCAAAATGGAGTTTAAACTTCGAAAATTAGAACTTCAGGATTTCAATAAAAACCCGAATCAGCTGGGCAGTTATCAGCGCAATGTACTGCAAAAATATGTTGATTATCTCAATCAGAATATTCCGGATGACAGCACGAATACACTGAGCAAACAAGCATCGGATTCTATTTTGGCCAATTCTAAAAAATTGCTAAGCAATGTAAAAATCAAGGCCGAAAAGAAAAAAGAATCACTGAATTTTGAAGAGAACAAATTATTGAAAAATGAAATTGCCATTTCGGACCAGCTTCGTAAAGTACTTCGAATTATCGAAAGAGAAATTATCATTAACTCTATAAAAAACAATTCGCTAAAAGAAAAATCCCTTAAAAAAGTCAATGAAATTGTAACCGTTTCAGCTATTGTTGGTTTGGTCCTAACATTGTTTTTCTCAATTTTAATTGTGAGCGATTACTCAAAATCGCAGGTTTATAAAAAACAACTCGAAATTGCGAATTTCAAAACAAAGAATTTGCTTAAAAGCCGCGAACAATTAATTTCAACGGTAAGTCACGATTTAAAAACGCCGCTGAGTACCATTGTGGGTTATTCTGAACTTTTGGGGAATTCTGATGTTACTACAAAGCAATCGTATTTCATTAAAAACATCAAAAACTCATCAGAATATATTACGCAATTGGTTCAGGATTTACTGGATTTCTCTAAGATTGAAGCCGGAAAAATTACGATCGAAAAAGTTCCGTTTTTATTACCTGACATTATTGATGAAGTTGCAAAAAGTATTCAGACCGTATACAAACATAAAAACATTGATCTTATTATTAATGTTGATGAGAAACTGAATTCGAAAATTGTTGGAGATCCTTTTAGACTGAAACAAATTTTAAGTAATATTATAGGAAACGCATATAAATTTACCGAAGAAGGTTTCATCAAAATAAGCGGATACATAGCTGAAAATGATCAATTTTATACCATTAGAATTGAAGATACAGGAATTGGAATCGAAAAAGGAAATCAGAAATTGGTTTTTGAAGAATTTGCACAGGCCAATGAAAATATTGAAAAAGAATATGGAGGAACTGGTTTGGGATTGTCTATTTGCCAAAAAATAATTTCGATTTTGGGTGGCGATTTAAAACTGGAAAGTACATTTGGTAAAGGAAGTACTTTTGAAGTACAACTTCCGTTACAGTTTGATAATAGTCCGAATTCACTTCCCGAAGTCAAAAAACCTCTAGTTCGTAATACTAAAAAACAAATTTTTATAGTTCTGGACGATGACATCAATCTTTTGAATTTGACAAGCGGCGTTTTAAAGCAGGAACAACATCAGGTACTGTCTTTTAATAGTGGTATAAAAGCTTTAGAAGCGATCCAGAATACGAATTTCGATTTTATTATTACAGATATACAAATGCCGGAAATGGACGGTTTTGCTTTTTTGAAAAAATTAAAAAATTCTGGATATTCCACTTATAAAAACCAGCCTGTAATTGCCTTAACAGGAAGAACTGATCTTGACGCGGCTGTGTATAACGAAGCCGGTTTTACAACTGTAATACAAAAACCGTATTCGCCTAAAATATTACTGGAAACCATACATCTTATTTTAGAAAATGATACATTACCCAATGTTGACATTAATAAACAAGAACAAAAAACCAGTTCTCAATTGTATTCGTTGGATACACTAAAAGAATTTTTAGGTAATGATACTACAGCATTAAAAGAAGTTTTAAAATCATTTATCGAAAGCAGTTCTGAAAACTTAAATTTATTAGAGAATGCGATGATTGATAAAAACACAGCTGAAATTAATTCAGTTGCACACCGAATTGCGCCAATGTTCAAGCAAATTCAGGCGCGTGAAATTGGTGAAATTTTAAAAGTCTTAGAAAATAAGGATCTTGAAACTTCTGATTTACCCGATATTTTTAAAGTTTTGAAAGCAAAAACAGATGTACTTTTTAAAGCTCTACAGAAAGAAATAGCTTAATCTATATTGTAATGCTTTAATTTATTATAAAGTGTTTTTCTGGTAATCTTAAGCAATTTTGCCGCTTCGGATTTATTATTCTGTGCTTTTGATAAAGCATAGATAATTGCTTCTTTTTCGTTTTCCGACAAAGAGAAATCACTATTATTAGTTTGTTGTTTTTGGATCTGAAAAAACTCAACCGGCAACACATCACTTTGTATAAAATCGCCCTGAGTTAAAAGCGTAGCACGTTTGACACAGTTTTGAAGTTCACGCAAATTTCCAGGCCAGTTGTAGTTTTGAAAAATAGTAACTACTTCTGGTGAAAATCCGATGATATCTTTATTCAATTGCTGATTGGCCTTTTCAAGGAAATAATCGGCAAAAACCATTAAATCTTCGTCTCTGTCTTTTAATGATGGAGACTGAATAGAGAATTCGTTGATTCTATGGTACAAATCTTCTCTAAAATCGCCATTTTTTACTGCTTCGCGCAAATCTTCATTCGTAGCCGTAATGATTCTGATATCAACATTAATTTCTTTATTACTACCAACAGGTTTGATTTTACGTTCTTGAAGCGCTCTTAAAAGCTGTATTTGATTTTCGTATGAAAGGTTCCCTATTTCATCTAAAAAAAGAGTTCCTCCATTAGCCGCTTCAAAATAACCCATTTTATCGCTGATGGCTCCGGTAAAAGATCCTTTTAAATGTCCGAAGAATTCACTTGCCGCCAATTCTTTCGGAATAGCTCCGCAATCGACTGCAATGAAATTATTGTTTTTCCTTAAACTTTGCTGGTGAATACTTTTGGCGATGATTTCTTTTCCGGTTCCGCTTTCTCCAATAATCAAAACCGACATATCGGTTGGACTTACCAAATGAATATGATCTAATAATTTTTTGGATGCAACAGAAATTCCTTTAACAAACTCATTTTCATTGCTATTAGTTTGCTTTTTTACAGATTTCTTTTCCTTTACAGGAATTTCTTCTTCTGTTTCTGAAGTTTTTAAAGCATTGGTAATAACCAGTAAAACCTCATCGGGATTGAAAGGTTTCGAAATATAATCAGCTGCGCCGTTTTTAATAGCTTTTACTGCAGTATTAACATCTGAATATCCTGTCATAAGAATTACAGGTATTTCAGGATACGATGTTTTAAACTCAGACATTAACCCAATACCATCAGAGTCAGGCAAGCGAAGATCTGTCAAAATTAAATCGAATGATTCTTTTTTGATGGCTAATCTTGCTTCTGCAGCAGAGAAGGCAATGGTTACTTCGTATGCTTTTTTTACCAGAAATTTTTCTAATAATTTGCAAAACGAAATATCATCTTCTATGAGTAATATCTTTGACATTTGTTTTTAGGGACTTTTTTGCTAAAATAAGACTATTAAAATTGTCTTTTCACAAAATTATGCAAAAAAAAAGAGATTGCATACTGCAATCTCTTTTTCACCAAAAACATAAATCTAAATTCACCTAATTTATATCTTCAACCAGTTGCCATTGACATCTGAAAAAACAGTAGCCTTTTGGTCACCAACCGATATTTCGAGTTTATACTCTTTTTTTTCATTTACAAATGCTTTGTCCAGTTTTGCTCCCGGATAAGCAGTTTGCAGTGCGGTTTTTATAGCAGGAGGTACAGCATCTGTACTCACTTCTGTATATTCTGCCTGAGCAGTAACAACCGTCTTAGTTTGTTCCGGCGTTACCTGATTACTTGCGTAAAGAGATAAACTACCTAAAACTATTACTGCTGATAAGATTAACTTTTTCATGTTGCTCTCTTCTTAATTATTTTTTAATGATGTTTCCTGAAGCATCTGTAAATACAGTATACTTTTTGTCACCACTCGAAATTTCCAACTTGTACTCATTCTTTTCGTTTTTATAAGCTTTTTCAAGTTTTGTATTCGGAAAAGATTTTTCTACAGTTGATTTTACAGCTGCCGGAACAGCATCTGTACCAATTTCAGTAAATTCATCCTGAACTGTCACTGACTGAGTCATTGAAGTTGTTACAGGATTAGCTGCCTGAATTGACAAACTTCCTAAAATGATTGCTGCTGATAAGATTAACTTTTTCATAATAATAGTTTTTATGGGTTACTTAATTATTTTTTAATAATTTTACCAGTAGCATCTGTATAAACAGTAGACTTTTCACCTCTTACAGTGATTTCTATTTTATACTCTTTTTTCTCGTTTACATAAGCTTTGTCCAATTTTACACCTGGATAAGCCTCGTCTAACGCTGTTTTAATAGCTGCCGGTACGGCATCAACTTCTTTATATTCGTCCTGAATGTTTACTGATTGAACCATTGAACTTGTCACGGCTACATTCCCTGCTTGCATTGACAACCCTCCTAACAGGATAGCTGCCGATAATATTAACTTTTTCATAGTGATAGTTTTTACGGTTATTTTTTAATTATTTTTTAATCCAAGATCCATCTGCGTTAGCAAAAAGTGAACCTACTTTGTCACCTACTGTAACGTCTAGTTTATACTCTGATTTAGCATTTTTGTATGCTTTAGAAAGTACTGCATCCGGATACGCTTTTTTAAGAGCATCTGTAATTGCAACTGGCACTTCTTCTAATTTAATTTCAGTGTATTCGTCCTGAATTGAAATTGTTTTTACGATTGTATTTGTTATTGGCGAAGTTGAAGCAAATGATGTTAAACCTCCCAAAACGATTGCGGCTGATAAAAATAGATTTTTCATAATAGTTATATTTTAATATTGTTAATTTTATTTTAGTATTGCTAATTCGAATCTGCATGAGAATCTAGTTTAGCGTGATTATTTTTTAATCCAGGTTCCGTCTGCATTAGCAAAAAGATTTCCTACTTTGTCACCAACGGTAACGTCCAATTTGTATTCTGCTTTTTCGTTTTTATATGCTTTAGTAATTACAGCATCCGGATAAGCTTTTTTCAAAGACTCAGCAATTGGAGCTGGTAATTCTTCTAATTTGATTTCTGTGTATTCATCTTCAATAGAAATCGTTTTTACGATTGTATTTGTAATAGGAGTAGTTGAAGCGAATGAAGTTAAACTTCCTAAAACAATTGCGGCTGATAAAAATAGATTTTTCATAATGTATATATTTTAATTATTTAATAGTTGTTTACGCTTTAGATAATGAAAATATTGTGCCGCAACGCGAACGTTACCTCCCTAACTGCTTAATCTCTTATTTTTAAAGGGATTAAGCCATATGTGCCAAAATTATGAATTGTGAATAAGTGTGTAATTCTCATAGATATTGTGTAAAAAGTATACACAAATAGTGTTTACTTAGAGAATTTCAATGAGGAAACTGCTAAACTTAGATCTTGCAAAAACTAAAAACATCTGAATCATAATTCCTTTGTAATTATTTTCTACCAACGAAATATTCCTAACAATAACAAAAACAGCATACAGTTCAATGCAGGCCAATTAAACGACAAAACCCGATAGCATGAAATCTATCGGGTTTAGCACTATTATAAAACAAAAAAGGCTGCCAAAAATTGACAGCCTTTATATTATTCTTCTATAGGTTTCATTTTAAATGTATCCATAAATGCAGTTGTATAATCTCCTGCAATATATCTAGGATCATCCATTAATTGTCTATGGAAAGGTATTGTAGTTTTAACTCCTTCGATAACGAATTCATCCAAAGCTCTTCGCATTTTGCTGATTGCTTCTTCACGAGATTGTGCCGTTGTAATTAACTTAGCAATCATCGAATCGTAATTTGGCGGAATTGTATAGCCAGAGTAAACGTGAGTATCTAAACGGACTCCGTGACCTCCCGGCATATGAAGTGTAGTGATTTTTCCTGGTGAAGGACGGAAATCATTATAAGGATCTTCAGCATTAATACGACATTCGATAGCGTGTAATTCCGGCAAATAGTTTCTACCTGAAATTGGAATTCCGGCAGCAACCATAATTTGCTCACGAATTAAATCGTAATCAATTACTTGTTCTGTAATTGGGTGCTCTACCTGAATACGAGTATTCATTTCCATGAAATAGAAATTTCTGTGTTTGTCAACCAAAAATTCTACAGTACCAGCTCCTTCGTATTTAATAAATTCAGCAGCTTTTACAGCAGCTTCTCCCATTGCAGTACGTAATTCATCAGTCATGAAAGGTGAAGGCGTTTCTTCAGTCAATTTTTGGTGACGACGTTGTACAGAACAATCTCTTTCAGAAAGGTGACATGCTTTTCCGTAAGAATCTCCAACAACCTGAATTTCGATATGACGTGGTTCTTCGATAAGTTTCTCCATGTACATTCCGTCATTTCCAAATGCAGCAGCAGCTTCCTGACGTGCACTTTCCCAAGCTTTCAATAATTCATCTTCTTTCCAAACCGCACGCATTCCTTTTCCACCACCACCTGCTGTTGCTTTAAGCATTACAGGGTAACCAAATTCTTTAGCTAATTTTTGTGTTTGTTCGAAAGATTCTAATAATCCTTCAGAACCTGGTACACATGGAACCCCTGCCGCTTTCATTGTAGCTTTTGCAGAAGCTTTATCTCCCATTCTGTCAATCATTTCAGGAGCGGCACCAATAAATTTGATTCCGTGTTCCTGACAAATTTTAGAGAATTTAGCATTCTCAGAAAGAAAACCATAACCTGGATGTATTGCGTCTGCATTTGTAATTTCTGCAGCAGCAATAATATTTGACATTTTCAAATACGATAAGTTACTTGGAGGAGGACCAATACAAACCGCTTCGTCAGCAAACTTAACATGTAGACTTTCTGCATCGGCTGTAGAGTAAACTGCTACAGTTTTGATTCCCATTTCCTTACATGTACGAATTACACGAAGTGCAATTTCTCCTCTATTCGCAATTAATATTTTTTTAAACATCTTTTTAAAATTAGATAATTAGATAATTAGATAATTGGATAATTAGATTTTAAGCACTTTTAAGAAAGTCTAAAAATCTAAAAATCTAACGATCTAAAATTAAGATGGATCAACTAAGAACAAAGGTTGGTCAAATTCTACAGGAGACATATCGTCAACAAGAATTTTTACAATTTTACCTGAAACTTCTGATTCGATTTCGTTAAATAATTTCATTGCTTCAATTACACAAAGAACATCACCTTTAGAAATAGTACTTCCAACTTCAGTAAATACTGGTTTGTCCGGAGATGGTTTTCTATAGAAAGTTCCAATAATTGGAGATTTAATAGTAATGAATTTAGAATCTTCTGCCGGAACAGATGCTTCGCTAGTTACGTTTACAACAGCTGGAGCTTGTTGAGGAGCAACTGCTTGTGGCAAGGCAGCCTGAGCAGGCAATTGTTGTACATAAGTAGTTTCAGTTACATTTCCTTCTAAAGTTGTTCTAATCGTGATTTTTACATCATCCATTTCTAACTTTACCTCTGCAACTCCCGAATTTGCTACAAATTTGATTAGGTTTTGAATTTCTTTTAAATCCATAATGATTTGTTTTTAGTTTTAATTTATTTCTTATCGTAAGCCCATTTTAGGTAAATAGATCCCCAAGTGAATCCACCACCAAAAGCGGCAAAAATAATATTATCTCCTTTTTTGAACTGGTGCTCAAAATCGCTTAATACCAACGGCAACGTTGCTGAAGTTGTATTACCATATCTTTCGATATTCATTAATACTTTTGATTCTTCAAGATTCATTCTGCTTGCAGTAGCATCTATAATACGTTTGTTTGCCTGATGCGGCACTAACCAATTAACATCTTCGTTAGTTAAATTGTTTCTTTTCAAAATCAACTCACTTGCATCAGCCATATTCGTTACAGCATATTTAAAAACGGTTTTTCCGTCCTGAATAATATTGTGTTGATTGTTTTGAACGGTTTCTAAAGTAGTTGGTATTAGAGAACCACCGGCAGGAATTTTAAGAAAATCGCGTCCTACACCATCGCTTCGTAAGTATTCATCTTGCAAGCCTAAGCCTTCATAATTTGGTTCAAAAAGAACAGCTCCCGCTCCATCTCCAAAAATAATACAAGTTGCTCTGTCTGTATAATCTACAATTGATGACATTTTATCGGCACCAATTAACAGTACTTTTTTGTATCGCCCTGACTGCACATAAGCTGCAGCAGTTGACATTCCGTATAAAAAACTTGAGCAGGCTGCTTGCAAATCGTATGCAAATGCATTTGTAGCTCCAATTTCTGTTGCAACATAAACTCCTGTAGAGGCTACCGGCATATCGGCAGTAGCTGTTGCCATTATAATCATATCAATCTCTAAAGGATCAATATTTGCTTTCGCAATTAAATCTTGTGCTGCTTTTATGGCAAGAAACGACGTTCCTTTATCAGCATCTTTAAGAATCCTTCTTTCTTTAATTCCAGTACGAGTAGTAATCCATTCGTCATTGGTATCGACCATTGTTTCTAATACTTTGTTCGAAAGAACGAAGTCAGGAACATAAGCTCCAACAGCGGTAATTGCGGCTGTGATTGTATTCATTATATTCTATTATTTCGTTTCAAATACTACGTACCTGAAAAATTTTTAAAAGACTTGAAAATTACAAAAAAAAACGAAATGAATTTGTATGCATTTTCTTAAAAAAAGAAAATTATAACCAACAAAAAAAACTCTCACTATGTGAGAGTTCTAGTATCATTTACAAAAACGTATTAAGCAACCGCTACAGATTTATCGATAACAACTTGCCCTCTGTAATACATTTTACCTTCATGCCAGTAAGCTCTGTGGTATAAATGTGCTTCTCCAGTAATAGGACATGTAGCGATTTGAGCTACAGTAGCTTTATAATGTGTTCTTCTCTTATCTCTTCTTGTTTTCGAGATTTTTCTCTTAGGATGTGCCATTTTACTATATTATTTATCCGTTAATAGTTTCTTTAATTTGTCCCAACGCGGGTCAATATCTTCTTCTTGTTTACTCTCTTCTTTTTGTTCTTTGACTTTGTTTACTGTCAGTTCATTTAGTTTTTTCAAGGCTTCGGTTTGCAAACTTCCGTCTTTTACTCCTGGATGAACTCGTTTTAGCGGCACCGAAAGGGCAATCATTTCATAAATGTATTGCGCAACATCTATTTCATGTTCTCCGTGCGGTAAGATCAACAGCTCTTCGTTATCATTATTGAATTCATCTCCAAAACGAACAATTAATTTCATTTTTCCCTTTATAGGAAGATCGAAATCTTCGCCTGTTAGATCACAAGGCACATTTACAGTTCCTTTGTGTTTGAATTCCAACTCTAACATGTTGCTTTTCTTATCTAAAACTAAACCTACTTTGATATCTGAACTTTGAAATTCGTCGTAATCAAAGTTCGCAAAGAACGTGTTACTTATTTGATACTCAAAATGGTGTTTTCCTAGCTTTAACCCTATGAAAGGAATTAAAAATTCTTTTGTTTTGCTCATTTCAACATCAATTTCGCCAACTCGTATCTAAAAATCAGATACCTGAATTGGGGTGCAAAGATATAAAATTATTATAAAACTAATAATCTTATTCACCTTTTTTTGTTTATAACTGTTTTTCTTTTATTTTAAGAGGTTTTTGAGTAATCTCTTCGTACTGATTTCTCGAGTGAAAAATATCTATTGCAAGATAAACTGCCTCTTTAAATGAATTATAATCTGCCATGTCTTTTCCAGCAATATCGTATGCTGTACCATGATCCGGCGATGTTCTGATCTTATTTAATCCTGCTGTGTAATTTACTCCTTTTCCAAAAGACAATGTTTTAAAAGGTATCAATCCCTGGTCATGATACGTTGCTACAATAGCATCATATTTTTCATATTGACCGCTTCCAAAAAAACCATCGGCAGAAAATGGTCCAAAAACCATCGTTCCGGCATCAAATATTTTCTTTAAAGCAGGTTTTAAAACCAAATCATCTTCTTTTCCTATTACGCCGCCATCACCCGCATGCGGATTCAATCCTAAAACAGCAATTTTCGGCCTTACAATACTAAAATCCTGAATCAAAGATTTTCTGACGGTTTCAATTTTTCTTGTAATTAATTCTTCTGTCAAATGCGAAGAAACTTCACTTAAAGGAACATGATCCGTCAATAAACCCACTCTCAAATTATCCTGAACCATCATCATCAATGCATTCCCTTCTAATTCCTGATCTAAATAATCGGTATGTCCTGGAAATTTAAAATCTTCTGACTGAATATTATACTTATTGATGGGCGCTGTAACCAATACATCAATCAAACCTTCTTTTAAAGCCTTAGTCGCCGCAACAAATGATTTTATAGCATACTCGCCAATTTTCTCATCGTTTGTCCCTAAATTGATATCTACTCCTTCTTTCCAAAGATTAAATACGTTTACTTTTCCAACCACAACCTGATCGAGTTTATCAACGCCATGAAACTGAACTGTAGAAGTAAAGCTCTTTTTTACAAAAGAAAGTATTTTAGCATTGGCAAAAATAACCGGCGTACACATTTCTAACATGCGAGAATCTTCGAATGTTTTAAGTATAACTTCGCTTCCAATACCGTTTAAATCTCCAATTGAAATTCCAACAATTATATTTTCTGCTTTTTTATTCATGAGCTCAGGTTATTTATTACTAATTTTGATGTGCAAATTTAGTAAAATAAAACAACAATGTTTACAGGAATTATAGAAACCCTTGGAAGGATTCACGAAATAAAAAAAGAGCAAAGCAATCTTCACGTAACAGTAGAAGCTTCGATTACAAATGAATTAAAAATAGATCAAAGCGTTTCGCATAACGGAATATGCCTGACGGTTGTCGCGATAAAGGACTCTTTTTATACGGTAACTGCTATTGAAGAAACGATTTCGAAAACAAATATTGGCAACTGGAAGGTTGACGATATTGTAAATCTGGAAAGAGGAATGAAATTGGGCGACCGCCTTGACGGACATATTGTACAAGGTCATGTTGACCAAACAGGAACGTGCATTAAAATCGAAGAAGCAAACGGAAGCTGGAATTATACTTTTGAATACGACAAAAACCTCAGCAATATCACCATCGAAAAAGGATCAATAACTGTAAACGGAGTAAGCCTTACAGTTGTAAACTCTAAAACAAACGAATTTAGTGTTTCGATTATTCCGTATACTTACGAAAATACCAATTTTAAAAGCTTTCAAGTTGGAACAAAAATCAATCTGGAATTTGATGTGGTTGGAAAATACATATCAAGACTTTATTCCATCAATAAATAATTTCAAAAACTCGTTTCTACAAAAAAAGCTTCAATTTACATTGAAGCTTTTTTTATTTTATGCCTATATACAACAGTAGTACCTAAAACTAATCCCGCAACCAATAAGAAAACAATATTTGTATCAATTGGCATTTCAAAATCTGGCGGCGGTGGACCTTCAGATTCATCCCCTAACATATTTGCTGATCGAGCATTTTGAGGACTAGGAGGATGAACTCCTGCTTTAACACTTGATATCGAAACCAAAACAATAAAAAACAACAAAAAAACTATTCTTATTCGCTTCATAATTTTAACATGCTGCATTACAGCAAGGTAGATTGTTAAATTTATTAAAATTTAATATAATTCGCACAAAAACAGGGGCTTAGACGCAAATATTTGACAAAAGTATATGTTTTTTACAAAAAAACAAGATTTAAAGCAAAAAACGACCAAATAAGTAAAAATAACTTTTTAACGTAAGAATAGACCCAAAAAAAAGCAAAATATCTTTTAATTATTTATGTATTATTTTACAATTTAAAACCTCAACATTAATACATTTCACCACCAAACAACAGCTAATCAGTTAACAGACATGATATTAAAGATTTTTCAGACAAAAAAATCATTAAAAAACTCCAAAAAAAAATGCCTTTACATTTCTGTAAAGGCATTTTTATGTGGTCCCACCTGGGCTCGAACCAGGGACCACCTGATTATGAGTCAGGTGCTCTAACCAGCTGAGCTATAGGACCGGTTTGAGGATGCAATATTACTACTATTTTTAATTCACTCCAAATATTTTGGGATATGATTTCTAATTAATTTCAAATAATAGTCAGTCTTTTTAAAACACAATTGATTTTCAATCGATTATTTCAGATTCTTAAAAAATATTTTTTTATCTGATTTCCTGGCAAAGCTCTACTAAAACCCCATTTGTGTTTTTTGGATGCAAAAAAACTACCAATTTATTGTCGGCGCCTTTCTTTGGGACTTCATTTATCAAGACAAAACCTTCGTTTTTTAAGCGAGCAATCTCTGCATGTATATCTTCGACATCAAAAGCAATATGATGAATCCCTTCTCCTTTTTTTTCTAAAAACTTAGCAATTGGACTTTCCGGATTTGTTGCCATCAAAAGTTCAATTTTATTGGTTCCTGTTTGAAAAAAAGACGTTAAGACTCCTTCACTCTCCACCACTTCTTCTTTATATGATGGAACGCCTAATAATTTTTCGAACAAAATAGTAGCATCTTGCATGTTTTTTACCGCGATTCCGATATGCTCAATCTTATTGACCATCTTAATTACATTTACTGATTTATATAAGTATTAAAATAACCGCATTCTGCAATTACATCCTGATAGTATTTTGTGTCTGAATACTCTTTTTTCAAAGTTTTAAAACCACTCCATGCTATAAAATTAATTTTATCATCATTTGCGTCCCACCAGTTTTTCAGATCATTGAACTTATTATTATAATATTCGTTTCGCTCGCATTTCGCCAACATATAGATGCATTTTGCTTTTTGCTCTTTTGTTGTTGCAGCTTCAAATGCTTTTTGATAATACATTTTAGGAACATCACAATTGGTAATCATTTTTTTCATCGAATCCCTAAACGAATACGGATTTGAACCGTAACCTACAATACTGGTTTCATAGAAAGTTCTGCCGTTCCCGAAATGGGTGATATTATAGAATGCATTCCCAAGCAATAAACTATTCGTATAGACATCTTCTTTTTGTGCCAGTTTATCCTGCATGGCTTTTATGGTATTCAAAAATTCAAGTTGAGAATATTTCTTTTTTTGATAAGCTGTGTGATCACAATCATGACAATCTTTAATATTCCCGTTAAACGGATTTCCTAAGAAAGTATAGTGCTGAACTGAATCTGTTTGCTGAATAAACGCAATCGCTTCAGGAATTTTATTGTTGAATGTTGCCTGAACTGCCTGAAAATTATTAATATCTTTTAATTTGAGATAGTAAATTCCAACCCCAATTTTCTCGATCTCGGTTTTATTTGGCTTAGCCAAAAATCCTTTCATATCTAACAAATTCTTCTCGTTATCATAAAAAGCATTCCCTGCACCCCAGTAATACAAATTCGAATGAGAATCGCCGCCAAATAACTCCTCCATTACAGGATTTGCTTTTGCTTTGTATAACGTAGCCAAATAATTCTTGCTCCATTGCGCCGCATTTTGATAACGGAATTCCTGACCCTTGTACGTTTTTGGAAGTTCCTGATACAACCAATTCAAATCGGCCAGGATTGTTTTTTCGTTTTTATCGGTGAGTTTATCGATTTTACTCATGTTATTTACAAAACGAAGTAATCTCAGTTGGTAATTGGCCAATTCGGTTTTTGGCATTGTTTTCTCCGCTTTATTCAAATTAGTATCGGCGGCGGCATAATCACCTTTTAAAGTTTGCAAATATCCTAATGAAATATCCCACAAATAAGGTTTTTCGGTATTTCCTGCAGCAGCAATTTTAGAAACTAAATCAAACGCTTTGGCATTCATTTTAGCTTTATTTGCTTCTCTGTTTTCAGTAACTGTTTGTTTAACCGTTGGCGAATTATAATCGTCAACATTTGTTTTTACCTCAAATGAATTATTTATTGCCTGCTCCTGATTGTTCACCAATCTGGTTAACAAATAGTTTAGATGTTCACTTTTGGGATCTAATTCGTAAATTTTTCCGATGGCCTGAGCTTCATCTTTATAATAACCATGAATGGCCCAAAGTGCTGCTTTTTCTTTATTATTTTTTGCCATTGCCAAAGACTTGTTCCAATCGGCATCGTTTTGCGGACGAAAGCTATAAGCAGTCACCACACGCAATTCAGGACATTTATCAAATACCTGCGCATACAAATAATTTGAAGTCGAATACTTTTTCTGCTGATAGTTTATTCCCGCCACGTAAGAAAGGGCGCGGTAATACAACGTATTTTTCGCTACAGAAGCTTCGGTTTTATTAAAAAACTCAATTGCTTTTTTCTTGTTGCTGCTGTAAAAATAAGCTTTCATGGTAAGAAACCAATATCTGTTTTTTAGAAATGAATCTGAGGTTGTATTGTAAACATTCTCGATGGACTGAATCATTTTTAAATCATCAAAAGTTTTTGCCACAACGGGATCATAACTCCAATAATCATTGTTTATCGAAACAGTCTCTATTTTTTGTGCCAAATACAAAAATTCGACAAAACCCATCACTTTTGCATCTTTCAAATCAATCTTTTTACCCCATTTTAATGAAGTCTGATTTTCTTTTTTATTTTTAAAGAAAACATGAAGCTGCGTAATATCTGTTTTATTTTGAGCCGTTTTTTTCTCAGAAGAATATCTTGGCGTTTCCTCTCCTATTAAAAAATAATTTACGGTTGCCGTATCTATTTTTCCTTTCAAAAACGTACTCCAATCCGATTTTATATCGTCATTGAATCTTGAATTGTGTTGCGTATCAAAACCAATTCCGTAGAAAACATCGCCGGACAAAAAAAGCGGCGAATATGATTTGTCAGTAAATGTTTCAGGCGTAAAGTTAGAATTATAACCAAAGAAATCCCAGTCATCTCCGCCTCCACACGCATGAATTATTCCGTAAACAGAAAGTAAAGCAGCACTAGAAACAAGAAATAACTTGTTTAAAAATATTCTTTTCATAGTTTTTAATATTGAATTCGTCTAAATCGTAAAATATAATTTCCTTTGGGCGCTGAACTAAATTATCATCTAATTCTTCTGCCATTTCTTTTAAATCTTCTGAAGATATGGCTTCTATTTTAAGCAAATCATTTTCTTCATAAAAAGTTCCATTTTTATAATTTGATTTTTTCACTTTAAAAAAGAGACCGTCAATCAGTTCAAAATTAGCATCTTTTTTAAGTTCTTTCGCATTGATTTTCGAACGCAATCCAATTACTTTTTGATTCCGGATATGAACTGCCCAGGAATATATGGGCAAAGCAAAATCGAGATGCAGTGGATATTTTTTCAGGCTCTTTAAATATTTTCCGGCAATTTTTTTGCTGTAAATCGAATTTAACGAATCCGGCGCAATTGTCCCCATATTATAATACATTAAAACTCCTGAATCGACATTCGGAATTTTAGTCTTTTTAAAATACTTCACCTGATGCAAACGAATTGTTGCCGAAAGTTTTTTCTTCGAAAGTTTTTTAAATTGTTCTATAAATTTAAGATAATTAGCTTTGCTTTTTAATGTCCAATCGCAATCGATTTGAATTTCCTGACAAGAAATTTTATTCTTAGCATTAATTTCTTCGACCAACCCAACGGTTTTCTGAGCCAAATCATCAATATCAAGATGAGGCAAAGACATGACCTTATTTTGAATAAAAACTACCGGAACTACATTAAAAGCATTACTATTTTCCTGAAAACGAATGGGACTTATAGGGATTGGTTCTTTGGTTTCCGGATAGAAACCTATGTCGAAATAGCGAATATAAAGCTTACTGACTTCATTATCCTGCAGGACTTTTTTCTCGGTCTCCGATAATTTAAAGATGGTTTTCCAATAATAAAAAGCTACGACTGGCTTTTCATTTTTACCACAAGAAATCAGTAAAAAAAACAATACACCAACGAAAAATCTTTTTGTCAAAACGGGGAAAAATTATATTTAAAATCAAAAGTAAGAAATTATATCGTGGCGGTAATTTCAAATTTAAAAAAATTAACCCTTGACGAAAGCTACAAATCCTAATAAATGGATAAAAAATTTCAATTAAAGCAAATATAATCGTTATTTTGTGCAATCAAATTCAGAAAACATTATGTTGAAAAACAACTTCAGATATATTTCCTTTTTACTGGTATTTTTAATGTTGAGCTGCGCCAAACGAGGCAGCATTACCGGCGGATTAAAAGACACGCTTGCTCCGGTTTTAAAATATAGTTCTCCAAAGAACATGAGTACTAATTTTGAAGGAGACGAAATTATTTTAGGATTTGATGAATATGTAAAGCTTAAAAACCTGAACAAACAGCTTATTATTTCGCCTCCTATGAAACATGAGCCGTTGATTTTGCCAACAACTGCAAGTAAAGTTATTACGATAAAGATAAAAGATACTTTACAGCCTAATACAACGTATAGCTTTAACTTCGGGCAAAGTATTGCAGACAATAATGAAGGAAATGCCATCAATCAGTTTAAGTATATTTTTTCGACAGGATCTTATATTGATTCGCTTTCTATTAGCGGACAAATTAAAGATGCGTACGAAAAAAATGTAGATAATTTTGTATCTGTAATGCTTTATGAAGTGAATGATACTTTTAAAGATTCAGTAATTTACAAACAAAGCCCCAGATACATTACCAATACTTTAGATAGTTTGAGAACTTTTAAATTAGAAAATTTAAAGGCAGGAAAATATCTGTTGGTAGCACTAAAGGACAAAGGCGGAAACAACAGATACAATCCAAAAGATGATAAAATTGGATTCCTGAAACATTATATCACGGTACCAAATGACACTGTATTTGAGTTAGAATTATTTAAAGAAGTGCTTCCGCTAAAAACTTTTAAACCTATTCAGGCATCCGGAAACAGATTGTATCTGCCTTATGAAGGAAAACAAAACTTTAAGGAGTCTAAACCTAAAATTGTACTGAAACACAATAATGAAGTTTTGGAAACAATTGTAACTGCCTTTCCTAAAAAGGATTCTCTACAAGTTTGGTATAAACCACTAAAAGCAGATTCTCTGTCTATGGAAGTTAGCAGGGATACCTATAACAAACGTTTTTCATTTAAAGTAAAAGACCTCAAAAAAGACACCTTAAATATTACAGCCGTACAAAACGGAGTTATAAATTTCAGAGACCGTTTTACCTTAGAATCAGCAACACCATTGGTTAAATTTGACAAATCAAAGATGACCTTAGTCAACAAAGATTCCGTGGCTGTAGACTTTACTACGGAATATGACGAATTCGAACAAAAACTATATGTCGACTTTAAAAAAGAACCGGTCGACAAATACAATATGACATTTTTCCCAGGTGCACTGACTGATTTTTACGAAAAAACAAACGACACGCTTGCTTTTAAATTAACTACAAAAGAACACGCAGATTACGGAAATCTTGTTTTGAATTTACGAAATGTAAAACGTTTTCCTATAATTGTTGAGATTACGAATAAAAAAGGAGATGTTGTACTCGCAAGTGCGTATTCTGAAGGAAATACAAAAATCACTTTTGACTTACTGCAGCCTGAATCCTTTACGCTGCGAATAACCTACGATGATAATAAAAACAAAAGGTATGACGCTGGAAGTTTCCTAAGCAAGACCTATGCTGAGGAAGTGTTTTATTACCAAAAAGAAGTTGATGTAAGAACCAATTGGGATGTAGACGAAACAATCGATTTAAGCATACCATATAATCCTGAAGTCGAGAAAAAACAACTTGACAAGAAGAAAAAAGAAGACGCCAAAAAAAGAACAGCGTTCTAGATTTTAATCTCAAAAATATCTTTATCATTTAAGAAATCGAGTTTTTTTCGCGTTTCTATCATGGCTTTTTTATCTAATTCAACGATAAAAACAGACTCGGTTTCTTGTGGTTCCAGAATAAAATTTCCTAAAAAATCAATGACTTGTGAATGTCCAACATGTTCGTAATTGTTGGCATCCAGACCTACTCTATTTACGCCTGCCACATAACTTAAATTTTCAATTGCTCTTGCTTTTAGTAAAGTATCCCAAGCATTCGTTCTCACTTTAGGCCAATTGGCAACATATAAAAGCAGGTCATAATTTTCGACATTTCGGGCAAAAACCGGAAACCTTAAGTCGTAACAAACCTGTAGGCAGATCTTCCAATCCAGATATTCTACAATTACTTTTTCTTTTCCGCTGGTGTAAAATTGATCTTCTCCTGCAAGCGAAAACAAATGTCGCTTGTCATAATACTCAATTTTGCCTGACGGAAAAACAAACAGCATTCTGTTATAATACTTTTCATTCTCAAGAATAATCAAACTTCCTGTAATGGCGAAGTTTTTTTGTTTTGCCAAAGATTGAAGCCAAAGTACGGTTTCACCCTGCATAGTTTCAGCAACTTCGGGAGCATTCATAGTAAATCCTGTTGAAAACATCTCAGGAAGAACCACCAAATTAACGCTGGAATCGATCTGATTTATCTTCGATTCAAAGCTTTTTCTGTTTTTAAAAACATCTTCCCAATAAAGATCTGATTGTATAAGTGCGATTTTCATTTTATATTTTTTTGGCTTAAAGCTAAATAAGAACTAAATCTGGAAAAGCTGCCTTATAAGCCTTTAACTTTTCGTTTTCCGAATCAACTTCGGTAACGATATAATCAACATCAGATAAACTTGCAATTTTCATTTTCAGCACTGTATTGAGTTTTTCGGTAATTGTTATAATTGCTGTTTTTTTTGAGGCCTGAATCATCGCTTTTTTTACTTGTACGGTTTCCCAATCTGAATCAGAATACCCACCGTCTACATCTAAAGCATTTGTTCCTAAAATCAATAAATCTGCCTTAATATTTGCCAATTGATGATATACCTCTCCACTCACACACATTTGACTGTAAGATGACACGCTACCCCCAATCATGATGACTTTTATATTAGGTTTATCCAAAAGCTGTACCGCTGTAACAACAGTAATTGTAAAAATAGTAAGATTTAAATCATTCGGAATTAATCGAATAAACTCCCTAATCGTAGTTCCCCCATCAAGCAACAATACCATACCATCATGTAGCAAATTCACTGTTTTCTGAGCAATGATTTGCTTTGACTCGATTTCATATGTTTGATTTGATGATGTATAATGATACCCTTTTGTCATAGCACCACCTTTTACCTTAATCAATAATGATTCTGATTCAAGTTCATTAATATCGCGTCTAACGGTATCTTCTGAAACGCCTAACTTAGCCGAAAGCGTTTCAAAACTTACACGGGTATGGAGGTTAATCTCTTTTAGGATATGTTTTTTACGCTCTTCCTTAGTATAATTTACTAATTCACTATCATTCATTAGGATTCATTTTATTGGAGTAAATTTAAGCATTTAATGCAATATTATTGCAAAACAAAAAACGCATCTGCTATGGCAGATGCGTTTTTTTATTAAACTAAATATAATTTAGATTATCCTTTTAAGCTTGCTGCTAAATACTCACGGTTCATACGCGCGATATTTTCAAGAGAAATTCCTTTAGGACATTCTACTTCACAAGCTCCGGTATTAGTACAGTTACCAAAACCTTCTAAATCCATTTGGTGTACCATGTTTAATACACGATCAACCGCTTCTACTTTACCTTGAGGTAATAATGCATATTGGGATACTTTCGCAGAAACGAACAACATTGCTGATGAGTTTTTACAAGTTGCAACACAAGCTCCACAACCAATACAAGCAGCAGCATCAAATGATTTATCTGCATCGTGTTTGTTAATCGGAATTGTATTTGCATCGATTGTATTTCCTGAAGTATTTACCGAGACAAATCCTCCAGCATGTTGAATTCTGTCAAAAGAACTTCTGTCAACAACTAAATCTTTAATTACCGGGAAAGCTTTTGCTCTAAATGGCTCAATAAAAATCGTATCACCATCTTTAAACATACGCATGTGCAGCTGACAAGTTGTTACTCCTCTGTCTGGTCCGTGCGCTTCTCCGTTGATGAACAAAGAACACATTCCGCAGATTCCTTCACGACAATCGTGGTCAAATGCTACTGGCTCTTCTCCTTTATTGATCAATTGCTCGTTAAGAACATCAAGCATTTCAAGGAAAGACATATCTGGTTCGATTCCGTCGATTGGGTAATCAACAATTCCCCCTTTATCTTGGGCGTTTTTCTGACGCCATATTTTTAATGTAAGTTTCATTTTGTATAAGTTTTAAGTATCAAGAAGTCTGAACTTTCTTAAATACTATTTGTAGCTTCTTTGAACTAATTTAATGTTTTCGTAAACCAGAGGTTCTTTGTGTAATACGGCATCACTTGGTTTTCCTTTGTATTCCCAGGCTGCAACGTATGCAAAGTTTTCGTCATCACGAAGTGCTTCTCCTTCTTCTGTTTGGTATTCTTCACGGAAGTGACCTCCACAAGACTCATTACGGTGTAATGCATCTTTCGCGAACAATTCTCCTAACTCTAAGAAATCGGCAACACGTGTCGCTTTCTCTAATTCCTGATTAAATTCGTTAGCGCTTCCAGGAACTTTAACATCTTTATAAAACTCTTCACGTAAAGCGGCAATTTCTTCGATAGCTTCAGCTAAACCTTTAGCATTACGAGCCATACCAACTTTATCCCACATGATTTTCCCTAATTTCTTGTGGAAATAATCTACAGAATGAGTTCCTTTATTATTGATAAATCTGTCGATTTGATCTTTTACTTCTTTTTCTGCTGCTAAGAATTCCGGTAAATCTGTAGAAATTTCTCCCATTTTAATATCCGGAGCTAAATAATCTCCAATAGTATAAGGTAATACAAAATATCCATCAGCTAAACCTTGCATTAAAGCAGAAGCTCCAAGTCTGTTTGCTCCGTGATCAGAGAAGTTAGATTCTCCAATTGAGAAACATCCCGGAATTGTAGTCATTAAATTATAATCAACCCAAGTTCCACCCATTGTGTAGTGAACCGCTGGGTAAATCATCATTGGTGTTGTATAAGGATCTTCGTCAACGATTTTGTAATACATCTGGAATAAGTTTCCGTATTTACTTTTCACGATTTCAGCTCCTAATTTTGTTACCAAAGCAGCATCATTAGCATCTAAACCTTTTACGAAAGCTTCTTCAGTTCCGTAACGTTTGATCGCTGCAGCAAAGTCCAGGTAAACAGCTTCACCTGTTTTGTTCACACCAAAACCGGCATCACATCTTTCTTTTGCAGCACGAGATGCTACGTCACGAGGTACTAAGTTACCAAAAGCAGGATATCTTCTTTCTAAGAAATAATCTCTCTCCGCTTCAGATAAATCAGTTGCTTTTTTCTTTCCTTCACGGATTGCTTTTGCATCTTCTAATTTTGCCGGAACCCAAATACGTCCGTCATTACGTAACGATTCAGACATCAAAGTCAGTTTTGACTGGTGATCTCCAGAAACCGGAATACAAGTTGGGTGAATTTGTGTGTAACAAGGATTTGCGAAAAATGCTCCTTTTTTATGAATTTTCCAGGCAGCTGTTGCGTTACTTCCCATAGCGTTTGTTGACAAGAAAAACACGTTTCCGTATCCTCCAGAACCAACTACTACTGCGTGAGCAGAATGTCTTTCTATTTCTCCAGTGATTAAGTTACGAGCAATAATACCTCTTGCTTTTCCGTTCACGATTACGATGTCAAGCATTTCGTGACGGTTGTACATTTTTATTTTTCCACGACCAATCTGACGGTTCATTGCAGAATAAGCTCCTAGCAATAATTGTTGTCCGGTTTGTCCTTGTGCATAAAAAGTACGGGAAACCAAAGTTCCTCCAAAAGAACGGTTATCTAAAAGTCCGCCATATTCACGAGCCAATGGCACCCCTTGAGCCACACACTGGTCGATAATATTTGCCGAAACTTCAGCCAAACGGTGAACGTTTGCTTCACGAGCACGGTAGTCACCCCCTTTTACAGTATCATAAAATAATCTGTAAACCGAGTCACCATCACCTTTATAATTTTTTGCTGCATTGATTCCCCCTTGTGCTGCAATAGAGTGCGCACGACGTGGTGAATCCTGAAAGCAGAAAGCTTTTACGTTATATCCCTGCTCAGCCAAAGTAGCCGCAGCTGAACCTCCAGCCAAACCTGTACCAACGATAATAATATCTAAATTACGTTTGTTTGCAGGGTTTACTAAATTAATATGATCTTTATAATCTGTCCATTTGTCCGATATTGGGCCATGTGGAATTTTTGAATCTAATGCCATTATAATTGATATTAATTATGTTGATTGAAATGATGAAATAATGCGATAATTACGAAAGCGGCTGGTACTACAACTGCAAAACCGTAACCCACTTTACTTAAAAATCTTGAATATTTATTGTGCATCCCCATTGACTGAAGCGATGAACCGAATCCATGCCAAAGGTGAAACCCTAGCAATACAAATGACACACAATATATTCCTGTACGGATTGGGTCATGAAATTTATGAACTAATTCTCCATAATACCTTGTAGCATCTGGCGTAGCACCTGCAATATATTTGTAGTTAACCTCTGGAAACCAGAAATCATAAAAATGCAATCCTAAGAAAGCCAAAATAACCAATCCAGAAATAATCATATTTCTAGAACTCCATGAAGCATTTGCAGCTCCGTTGTATTTTGCATACGAAATTGGTCTTGCAGCTGTGTTTTGAGCAGTCAATACAAATCCCATAACGAAATGGAAGATTACTCCGATTGCCAAAACTGGTTGCATTACATATTGAATCAGCGGATTGTATCCCATAAAGTGAGATGCTTCGTTAAAAACATTTTCACTAATAATAGAAATAAAATTTAAGGAAACATGCAGCGCTAAAAACGTGATTAAGAATATTCCCGAAAGGGCCATAGCCACTTTCTTTAAGATGGAAGCATTCAACTGTGCAGATTGTGCCATAATTGTTTAAGTAGTTTGTTTTAAAAAATTAAACAAAAATAACTCAATTAACAAAGAACTACAACCATTTCGCTGTTATTTATAATGATTTTAAAATAGACTAAGTAATACGTATTTTTACGTATAAACAATGTTGTATCCCAAATTATTTCATTATAAAAATCAATAAAAATGCTTTTAAACCGTATTTTAAGGATAAAAACAAGCATATTCGTTGATAAAAGTTTATCATATTATTATTTTAAGTAAACTTTTAATTTGTTTTCATCAAAAGTTACTCCTTACCTAAATTTTATAAGGTTTAAAAATTGTCATTCCGCAACATAATTTTACCTTTATCGGCTTCAAAAAAAATATAATGAAAACAGGAATTGACGCTATCTCTTTTGATGTAGCCAACATACATTTACCCATAAAAACTTTGGCAGTTGCCAGAAATATTGAACCCGAAAAATTAGAAAAGGGCCTGGGATTATTAAAAATGACTTTGCCGGACGTTCATCAGGACGCTGTGGTTTTTGGAGCCAACGCTTTGACAAAACTTATTATTGACAACAAAATAAACTTAAACGAAATTAGCCGAATCTATGTTGGAACCGAAAGTGGCATAGACAGCTCGAAACCAATAAGTTCTTTCTTAATTAGTTTAATGGAGCAAAAATTTGGAGAAGATACATTAGCAGAATGTGATGTAGTCGATTTTACTTTTGCCTGCATTGGAGGTGTTGATGCCTTGCAAAACTGTATTGATTTTGTAAAATTAAATCCAAATAAGAAAGCAATTGTGGTTACCACAGATTTTGCCAAGTACGATTTAAATTCTACCGGAGAATATACTCAAGGTGCCGGAGCTTTGGCAATGCTAATCACTTCGAACCCTCGAATCATTGCCTTTGATGAAAATTGGGCAACAAGTACAAAAGGCGTTTTTGACTTTTTCAAACCTTACAGAACTATCTCAAAAGAAGCAATTACGCAAAACAAAAACAACGAAGCGTGGTTTGATAATTTAGAAGCCAAAATCGAAATTCATAAAGATCAACCGGTTTTTGATGGCCAGTATTCGAACCAATGCTACATGGATCGTACGCGTAACGCTTACTTTTCATTTAAGAAATTAAAAAATACAACAGAAACTTTATACAATTCCTGGAACAGTATTATTATGCATCTTCCCTATTCTTTTCAGGGGCGCAGAATGTTGTCTGAAATTTATGCTTTAGACAGTGCAGATAAAATCATTTCAGAAAATATTGAACCCGCAGATTATCAAACTAAAATTAAGGAAGTTGGAAAATCTGATGAATACAGAAAGTTTGTAACCGAGAAATTACAACCCGCAGAATTGGCTTCATCTTTAATAGGAAACCTTTATACAGGATCCATTTTCATGGGATTATTATCGACTTTGGCTCATTATTATGATACAAAACAAGAAGTTGCCGGAAAAAAGTTCGGTTTTCTGGCTTACGGAAGCGGATCGAAATCGAAAGTTTTTGAAGGAACAATTCAACCGGAATGGCAATTAGCTATAGCTAAAGTTAAACTTTTTGAAAATCTGGAAGAAAGTACAGAAATTGGTTTTGAAACTTATGAAAGTCTTCATAAAAAACAAGAAAAACAAAGCGTTCGAACTCCTAAAAACGAATGGGTTTTAGATCGAATTGAAAAAGAGATTCCTAATTTGATTGGGGCTCGTTATTATAAATGGATTAATTAATAAAATTCCAAATTTTTTAAATTCCAAATCCCAATTAATTAAATACGCAGAACCTTTGTCAAAGTTTAAACTTTGACAAAGGTTTTTTTTATGCGCAATAAAATTATAGACAATCTTGTCATTTCGACGGAGGAGAAATCACACAAGTAATTCCTCAAACAAAGTCGCCAATCTTTATAGAGTTTCTAGTGTGATTTCTCCCTTCGGTCGAAATGACAAAAATACGTTAGAACCTCAATGAAGACTAATCCTTCTTATGCAGTTCTGTATAATTTTGATTTCCTTTAATTGCTTCATCATGTACGTTCATTCCGTTTGACATTCCAAGCATAAAGGTTGTAATAATTAAAAGTAGTTTCCTTTTTATCCAATGAAGTGGTTGTTTAGATTGCTCTAAACTTGTTTTATTTTTGTGTTTATACATTTTGAAAATGATAAATGATTAGACATTATTGCATCATCTTATGCGTTGAAGCGCACATAAATGCTCAGAAATTATCTAAGCGCTGTATAAACTTTTATATAAATTGTTTGAAGTGATTATTTCATTTATAAAAACAGCTTGTCTTATGAATGAATTAATATTTTGATGAAGAAGCGTTTGTAATTTTTGAATTATCTGAATTTGAGAAGTGCGAACCTGTTTAAACTCGAGATAGTTTACAGGAATTAAAAACGCAATTTTTACTTGGGAAACAAATTGATTGAATACGTATAAACGAGATTTTTCAGCATCTACTTCTCGTCTTGAAATTACAAACGAAGATTGATAATAATCCGCCGGTTTTGATTGACAAACCAAAGTACCATCACTCGCAATCACAACAAAAGCGAGAAAGACATAGATTAGGTATTTTAGGTGTTTATTCAATTTGTTTCGACTGTTATTCATTTCTTGCAACTAAAATACAAATTAAAACAAAATAGCCATTATGCTTTCTTTATAATTCTTAGAAACCGGAAGTTCTATTTGAGTCAGAATAACGGTATTTGAATTTCTCCAGGATTTAAAATGAAGTGGGTTTATTAAATGAGAACGATGAATTTGGATTAAAAAAGTAAAATCTTCCAGAATTTTTTTGAGGGAAGAACGAATCAGTTTTGAATGTAATTTTTCGTTTTCGATATAAAAAATCTCCACATAATTTTGAGCGTTAGAAATACAAACCAAATCGGATTTTTTGATTTTTAAAATATCTAGTTTATTTTCTCCTGTGAATGTTACAATATCATCTTTTACCGGAATGAGTTTGATTAAATATCTTCTTGCCAGAATAATTACAGGAGTTAAAATCAAGGCAATTTTAATGAAAATGGTGGAGAAAAATTCAGCAAAACTATAACCGCCATTTAAAATGGGACTTTTATAATAAATATAAATTCCAATTAAATAGATAATATAAAAAAGGCTAAGAAATAGAATTTCTAAACCAAAATTCCATTTTGATATTTTTTTGAAAACCTTTTTTTGAAGAACAGCGACAATACCATAACACAAAAAAGCCAACACACTAAAACCACAACTAATTAAAAACCAAGCCCTAAAATCTATAGTCCCATCGTCAAAAGGTTTTATGATGAAAGCAAAAACAAATAACCAGACACTAATTAGTAATCCAACTATTAAATGATATTTTATTTTCGGATTTAATTCTTTCATTTTTTCATAAAGCAATTATTCAGTATACAATATTAGACTTTAATTTTAAATTGTTTGAAGTAAGATTCACGAGTTTTCCACTTTTTTTAAGATGAAATTACAATAAAAGCACAAAAGAAAGAATTTAACCAAATTCATCTTAAAACAGAAGAAGATCACAAATTGTTAAATAATCAACCAGAATAGAAAGTATTTATTTTGTAAGTTTTTATTTCGAAAATAATTTGTATTTTTATCAAAGTCGTATCCGAAAAACTTATAGAGTAGGAAAATCCAAAAAACAAATTACTTATGAAAAATTTCCAAAAATTATCAAAAGAAGAATTAAAATCAATTAATGCTGGGACTACCACTTGTGAACCATATCCGCTATGTGAGGGTGAAGAAAAAACTTTTTTATCAATAAACTCATGTGGTTGGTATATATACAAAACATCAGGAAAAGGTCACTGCATGGAATACGGATTATCATAAAAACATAATTATCAATTTATTAAAACTGCTATTAACCAAAATAGCAGTTTTTTTATATTCAGTTTTCTCATCATCAGAAAGCTTATTTATAAATCGTAAACTTATTATGCGTCAGGCCAAAACCAAGATTTTCGTATATCAGCACGTTTTCTACTCTTCTTTTATTTGTTGTAACTTCAATACTTTTCAAATTATTCAGATCTGCATACTGCAAGATCCTGTTTATTAATTGTCTTCCAATTCCTTTACCACGATAATTTTCGTTGATAAAAAATTCCTGGATTTCACCCACCAAACCGCAATGATGCAGAAGATTTTGTGTATGAAAACTAATAAAACCTACTCCTTCAGTTTCGTTTTCGGCTATTAGATACAAATTCTTTGGATTCGAAATATTCTCATTGAAGATTTCTTTGAATACTTCAAAATCTAATTCTTCATTTTCGAGTTCGCAGATTGCTTTGTAGACAAAATCCAAATCTCTGTTTTCAACTTTTTTGATTTTTATTTTTGATTTCATAACCTTATAAATCGCAATGCTGTTTTTTTTAATACATTCGAGATAAATTTGCGCTTCCATTACCAATTTTTCTTAACTCTTCAAGACCTGCTAACCATTCAATTGCTATAAATTTTGAACAATCATTTTTCAAGTCATCAGACCAGTCAATTAAAATAGCTGCGCTATCGTTTTTAATTTCGTTCTTGGCAAATTGATATGTTTTATTAAAATATGCAGCTCCTTCTCCCCTAAGATCAAAAGAAACATATTTTGTTTTTGAAAAAACTGCACACAATGAAAGTCGTTTTCTCTCACTGGTTTCAAGATTTTTCACTTTGTCTTTTTTAGTAAAATTATCGATTTCGAAAATTCTCAAGACTGATTTTTTTAGATTTGCATTCTTTTTTAAATACCTTCCCACACTCATCGGATTAAATATTCTTTTTAGTGCTGATTCTTCGATTGGTGCTGCAAAAGTCAACGGTTTTATTACTTTTACATTTTCATGATGTACTTTTCCTGCAAAAATAGCCGCCAATTGCTCTTTCAGATCATCAAAATAAGCTCCACCTTCTAAATATATAATAACCAACTCTCCTTCTCTTAATTCAAAAGGCGGTATAAAATAATGATCTGTCTTGATTCCTTTACTTTCAATTATAAGTTCCTTCATAATATCTTTACAAATACTCATTTAACTCAAGACGCTCAAATTTAACCTTGTATTTCTGAACGTAATTATTCCATCCCTGTTTATGATTTTCATTATTATAAATTGCTGCTGCATAATCAACAATTTCTTTACTAAAATGATTTCCAAAAATAGCATCTAAATTCTCTATTCCAGCATCAACAATTCGTTTTAAGATCGATAATTTATCTTTTTCGTTCTCTTTACAAACCTTATCGAGCCATAATCCTTTACCTATTTTTACATATTCCTCTAGCAAACTATCGGTAATAAATTCATACGGCACGTCATTGATGTCGGGCTCATGTTTTCCATTTTTGAATGTCGTTAAAATCAATTCTTCAGAATAAAATTCTATTGGAATAAGCGAAATGAGCGTTCCGCTTTTTGCCGCTTTTAGGCAAAGTTCTTTTGTTATAAATTCATTCGGTATTTTCTGAATAGCAAATCCATCTTTAGTTACTAATTTTTCGCAAAGTTCATGAGTAATAAATTCCTGACTAACATATTGTAATGCATGAAATGTAATATTTAATGCAAGTTCACACAATTCCTGAGTTTTGTATTGAGACGGAACTAACTTTAAATCACGATAATTTACCAAAACACGATTTTTCCAATATTCATAAGTTTTCAAGGGCGGATTATTTTCTCTCAAAACCAATTCTCCGCTTTCTAATTCGCGTTTTAACTCTTCGAAAGTTTCTATTAAAGGATTTTCAAGATATTTACGTAATTCTATCGAGATAATATCTTCTTCACTTTCATCGTCATATTCACAACTATTTTTAGCATCAAAATCATCTGTTTTATCGTTGTAATAAAACAAATCATTTTTTCGCCCTGTAAAAGTCGTGTAGTGATCTTCGACTATAAAAACAGGAGCTTCTATTATGCCTGAGCATTTAAAATTTCCGTGATTATACGACGTCATGACAACTTCCTGAGCTTTTACATTGCCCATTATTTCGACATACGAACCGCCTAATAATAAACTCTGGCAATCAACATTGCCTTTTATAAAAATATAAGGTCCGTAATCGCCTTCGGCATTTATTATTGTTCCGGTTGTTGATAAATTTCCGTTTATCAAAATGCCCTCGATTCTTATTTTTTCAATTTCTTTTAATGGATGGCTTAAGATATTCGCAAGCCATTTTTTCTCTTTATCTTCATAAAGATCTAAATAGAAATCACCTTCAAAAGTCACATCTTCGTTTGCAATAAGAAAGAAATCCTGATCGTCCCATTCTTCAAAATAATCAAATCCTTCATGATCGATTAAAAATGGGAATTGAGATTTTACTTCTTTTATTGTTATTAGTTTAAAGTTTGAATTTTGCATTTTATTTTTTTATTAGAAACTGTGTAGCTTTTTATGCCACAGATTAAAACGATTTTAAAGATTTCTTAATATAACAACGCAATAATTACATTTTCAATTCCATTATGGGCAAATGTCGATCTTTGATAGAAGTTTCTATTTGACCGATCTTTACAAACCCGAATTTAATGTAAAAACTCTCCGCATTTGGTTCTGAATTCAGCACTACTTTTTGCACACTTAAGTCTTGTAAACGAACAAGAAAATCATTCATTAATAATTTCCCAAATCCTTTGCCAATAAAATCCGGCAAAACAAACAAATTATCGAGCTTTATACTATTTTCACTTTCGTGAAAGAATGAATAATAGCCCAATATTTCATTATCTAACATTAAATTAAAAACTGAATTCGTCTCGATATATTCTTCTGTAACCGTTAGAAACGGAGACCAATCTTCTATTTGTTCATTAGAATATCCCCAATAAGCTTTTGACTTTTTGGTTATTTGGGTTAAAATTTCGTGATCGCCTGGGATTGCTTTTTGTATGGTCATTATTATATTTTGCTTCAAAATTTTTATTTAAAAAAATCATTAAATTTATCTAAAAAGCTTTTTCTATTTTCATCATTTTTAATTCCAACAGAAGAATTTGAAGACTTATAATTCTTATTGTGCTTTTCTGATTCATCTATAAATTGAGGAATACCATCAAGAAGCATTTTAGATATTACTTTTTATCCATAAAAATATACAAATTCAAACAATTTAAAACTCATTTTTTACACAAACATAAATATCTTATTATTCGAGTTGCGCGAGGAATAGAGACGGTATCTCCCGATTTAGAAAAACAAGGCTTTTTAGCCGTAGTTTTTCTAAATCGGGAATATAGCCGAAAGCCCGGTTCGCCGCGGCAAAACACATCCTTATTAAGATTTTAAGGTTCTAGGAAGCTAAGTTGCTGAGATTTCTAAACCTTTGTGTCAATTCCTAAGGAGATTGCTTCGTTCCTCGCAATGACAAAACTTTGTGCCTTAGCGCCTTCGTGGCAACCAAAACAAATAAGAAAACTTTAATAAATCAACTATACGCCACTTCTGTAAAAATCACTATTTTTGAAATACGAAGTTCAAAACTCACATTATTATGAAATATCATCAAATAAACAGCGCTCTTTTTGTAAAAAATCGCAAAAAATTCACGGCAGAAATGAAACCTAACAGTGTTGCCGTTTTTAACTCAAATGACATTTATCCGGTTAGTGCTGATAGTACTTTGCCGTTCGCGCAGCACAGAGATATTTTTTATCTAAGCGGTGTAGATCAGGAAGAAAGTATTTTGCTTTTGTTTCCGGATGCGCCTTACGAGAACCAAAAAGAAATTCTTTTTTTGAAAGAAACCAACGATCATATTGCGGTTTGGGAAGGTGAAAAATTAAGTAAAGAACGCGCATTTCAGGTTTCTGGAATTAGAACTGTTTATTGGTTGCAGGATTTTCATAAAGTTTTGAACGAAATGATGACGTATGCTGATACGATGTACATTAATACTAACGAACATTATCGCGCCTCTGTTGAAACTGAAACCCGCGAAGCTCGTTTTATAAAATGGTGGAAAGAACGTTATCCGGCTCATAACGTTGCTAAAAGCAATCCAATTTTGCAACGTATTCGTTCTGTAAAAGAAAGCGAAGAAATCGATTTGATTCAGAAAGCTTGCGACATTACGGAGAAAGGTTTTCGTAGATTATTACCATTTGTAAAACCAAATGTTACGGAATATGAAATTGAAGCCGAATTGATTCACGAATTTGTTCGTAACCGTTCTAAAGGTTTTGCTTATACGCCAATTATTGCTTCGGGAAATAATGCAAATGTTTTACATTATATCGAAAACAATCAGCAATGTAAAGCCGGAGATTTGATTTTATTGGATGTTGCGGCTGAATATGCTAATTATTCCAGCGATATGACAAGAACAATTCCGGTTTCAGGAAAATATTCTGAAAGACAAAAAGCGGTTTACAATGCTGTCTTGAATGTGAAAAATGAAGCTACAAAAATGCTGACTCCGGGAACGCTTTGGAAACAATATCATATTGAAGTAGGTAAAATCATGACATCTGAATTATTAGGTTTGGGCTTATTAGACAAAGCCGATGTTCAGAACGAAAACCCGGAATGGCCAGCGTACAAAAAATATTTCATGCACGGAACTTCTCACCACATGGGACTTGACACACACGATTACGGATTACTTCACGAACCTATGAAAGCCAATATGGTTTTTACGGTTGAACCAGGAATTTATATTCCGGCAGAAGGTTTCGGGATTCGTTTAGAAGATAACATTGTGGTTCAGGAAAAAGGTGAACCTTTTAACTTAATGCGCAACATTCCGATCGAAGTTGATGAAATCGAAAGTTTGATGAATTCTTAAAGAAAGAGAAAAGAATATAGATTATTGAATAAAGACGGTTCGCAGCAATGTTGACCGTCTTTTTTTATTTTACCATATTAAGTGATATAAATTCATTTAAAATTGAACCGAATAACTATTTTTTTGACTCTATTGAACTTATACTCTTTCTAAGATTTTAGCTTTTCTTATCTTTGCAATTATAATTAAAACACTATTTTGAAAACTCTTTTATATAAAAATACCAAGATTTCTTATACTGATTCAGGTCAGGGAAGTGCAATTGTGTTGCTTCACGGCTTTCTAGAAAACAAAAAAATGTGGAAGGAATACGTGACTCTTTTCTCTGAAAAATACCGCGTTATCACAATCGATTTGTTAGGTCATGGCGATTCTGATTCTTTGGGTTATGTACATTCTATGGAGGATAATGCAAATGCTGTTCAGGAAGTTTTGCAACATTTAAAAATAGAAAAAGCGACAATTTTAGGCCATTCTATGGGAGGTTATGTTGGTTTGGCTTTCGCCGAATTATTCCCGAAGAACATTCATAAACTGGTTTTATTAAATTCTACTTCTAAGGAAGATAGTGCGGAGAAAAAACTAAACCGAAGCCGCGCTATAAAAGCGGTAAAACAAAATTACGTGAACTTTGTAAGTCTCGCGATTAGTAATTTGTTTAGCGAAAACAACCGAACAAGATTAGCTGATGAAATAGAAAAAACAAAAGTTCAGGCGCTAAAAACTCCCCTGCAAGGAATTGTAGCTTCGCTTGAAGGAATGAAAATTAGAAAAGACAGAGAATCACTTTTAAAAGAAAATCTATTTCCGGTTTTATTGATTTTAGGTAAAAAAGATCCGGTTTTGAATTATGAAGAAAACATTTCTCAAATCGAAAATACAAACGTAAAACTAGTTTCTTTTGAAGATGGACATATGAGCCAAATTGAAAATAAAGAAGAACTGAAAACTACTTTATTAGATTTTTTCGAATAATATAGTCCGTTTATAAAATCAAAAAAGGCTGTTCAAAAATTCTGAACAGCCTTTTTCTCTTTCTTGGGGGCAAAAATTATAATTTTGTTATAATGTCTTTTTTAAATTTAGCCAAAGTTGCTCTTGTTAATCCAAGATTTGCTTTAGTTGAATCTACTGCTAAATAAATAAAATATTTACCATCTTCAGACACATCTATAATATGTATTTGATCTGTAAGTGTTATTAAGATATCGTTGATTTTTTGATCTAATCCTAAAGCTTTAATTGCGCTTAATTTTGCTTTTACAACTTCTAAATTATAAGCAGATGCTAATTCCGGGTCAAAATTTGGATTTAAAGAAAGTGAACAGTAAGACATTCCTGTTTCAACTTCTGTTACTGAAACTGCAATGAATCCGTTAATATTCTCTTTTAAATCATTTTGAAAATTCTGTAAAAAATCTGACATGTTTTAATTGTATTTAAATTAATTATTGAAAACGGTATCCATCTTGCGCAGCAAAAGACCCATTTTACTTATATCTTTAGAAAGCAGCGCAACACAGTTATCCTGCTCGTCTTTATTGGCCACCACAATACCATCTTTGTTCTTAATCATGACTTGCTTAAGATCACCATTATTTACGTCTTCAGACATTTCTAAACACATCTTTAATATCATTCCAATCATTGCTGCTACATTTCCGTCATACTCTAAATTAACTGATTCAAGCAAAATGCCATCAATGTTAAAAGTTAATCCCGACTCAGCTCCAGTTTCTTCTACAAGTGTATTTAAATCAATCATATTCTTATTTATTTCATTTTTAAGAAGCTCAAAGATATTTTAATAAACAGAATTGCCCGATAAACACTTGTTAAAAAAAAGACACACCTAACCGTTTGAAACACTTTTATTTATACGATAATGTTTCTTTATTTTTAGAATAAAATTTTTAAAAAACGTTAACAAAAAAAGAAGATCTGTTTAAAAAAATAAAGTTCTGTTTCAAATACCTTAAATATTATTTTAACATTTATAACAAATTCCGTTTACAGTTAGTTTTTCATAGCTTTGCAAAAAAATTATAATCAAATGAAAACAGTTGACGAATTACGCTTTGACCTAAATGTAAAACTGATGAAGTTTAGAAGATTTCGTTTTGAGAACGGAAGTTTAAACAATTTAAATTCGAAAGAGAGCGAGAAGAAAGGCTTTTTCAAAAAAATATTCAGTTAAAAAGTACTTACAAAGATCCCAAATCTACCAGGTAACCTTTTTCTACAAGTTCTGCATTATTCCTGACATAATGTGTTTTACCTTCCTTAATCAAAATAATTTGAGATGAAATTTTGATTACATTTTTATAATTATGATCGGTAACAACAATACCCTTTTCAAGCGAATTTGCTGTTATCATTTCGCTTACTAAATCTGCCATTATTGGCGACAATCCGTTATAAGGCTCATCGAGTAAAACAAACTTCGAAGGATTGAATAATACTATTTTAATTTCCAGATATCGTAATTCTCCACCGGACAAATGGCTTATTCTTTTATTCAAAATAGTCTGAATAAATTCATCTTCGCAGAAAAATTTTATTTTTTGTTTATCGACAGATAATCGGATTGCCTTATTTACCGATAAATGATTCGGAATAAATTGCTCCTGCGACAAATAACTAATCTCATCTGAAAGGTTATTTTCGTTGTTTTTTGAAACAGAATCAATACGAATGCACTTGTTTGGAGCTGCTATAACTCCAAAAATAATCTTCAATAAAGTCGATTTTCCAGAACCATTTCTTCCTAACAAACCAATAATTTGCGAGGTTTCACATTTTAAGTAAACATCAGAAAGAATTATCCTTTCACCATATTTCTTCTGAATTCCGTCAACTTCTAAAATATGCTTTTTCAAAATATTTTCTTTATTAAAAAGACAATCAGACCGATTAAAATTGTAGCCGCAAAAGTCATCAGGTAACTAAAAACTAAAAGCCAGAGTTTTGAAATTCCGTTATTCGAATAAAACAAATAATCATTTTTTCTATACAACTCTTTAAAACCAACACTCATTAAAAATCCGAAACTCAGGAACGTGATAAAAAAATAATCAAAACCGCCTAATAAAACAGCAATAGCACAAACAGTTAAATTAATAACTAATGTCGTTTTAAAAAACTCAAAAATGTTGTTTAGCTTTCTGATACCTTAAATTATTTTTTCCTCAAACGGGATATCAATATTAAAAATTTCGATGAGCAAGAGCACAATTTCTTCCAAATAATTCTTCAAAATCTCTTTTGAAACCACCATATCCAATTCTTTTTCTTCTTTAAATCCAAAAGGAAGAAATCCTGATTTCAAATTTTTAAACGAGATAATCCCAACTTCAATTGGCAAACCTGCAGCTTCGTTCTCGAACATAAAAGCATAAGCCAAAACCTGAATGATTTTATCGTTTTTAAGCTCTTGTGTTAATCCGTTCCAGGATTTAAGTATCACATTGTTTTTTTCTACTTTGCCGGTCTTATAATCGATAATTCTTATTTTTCCGTTACGCAATTCAATCCTGTCAACATTTCCTTTTATTAAAACCGGAAAGGGCAAATTTGGATGATTTAATTCACGTCCGTACGTTTGTTCCAAGGCTATAATTTTAACCGCATCTCCGTTTTTGATCGCTTCCAATTCCATTTTCAAGAAGTTAGAAACATTTCGCTTTGCCACTTCAAAAGCCAGCAGGTTACGTCCTTTTTTAATTTCACCTTCTTTATAAACTACTTTAAATTGTCGTAAAACTTCATCGTCTAATAATTTGAAACAATTCTCAAGATCAGTAGCCGAAATAAACTTACCAATAAAAGGATCATACAATGCTTTTAAAGTTTCATGAATTATTGTTCCCAGTGTATTTAACGCGATATTTTCTTCAACCTCTTCTACTTCGCGAATACGGAGTATTTTTTGAAAATAAAACTCAATAGGATTTCGAATATAACTCGTCAATGCCGATGGCGAAAAACCAGCAGCTGCAATTTCCTTCAAACGCTCCATAACCGCATCAGATTTTGGAACTACCATAGGCTGATACGCTGATGTAGGTAAAACAGGGTTATAAATGTCAAATGTCAGATTGTGTTTAGATTGCTTCTCTACCTCCAATTGTGTTATAAAACGACTTCGTTCTCCCGCATCTAAACCGTCATTTTCGGTATTATAAATCAGATAAATATTTTTAGCTCTTTGCAATAAATGATAAAAGTGATATGTATAAATGGCATCTTTTTCTTTGAAAGTCGGTAACCCCAATTCTCTTTTTACATCATACGGAATAAATGAATTCTGAGATTTTCCGGCAGGAAATTTTCCCTCATTCATAGAAGTTACGATCACGGTATCAAAATCAAGAACACGGCTTTCTAAAACTCCCATAATTTGTAACCCATGCAAAGGTTCACCTTCAAACGAAACTTCGGCCACATCAATAATTTGTTTATAAATAGCGTGCAAAGTATCAATATTATCAATATGATGATGTTGCGAATAGTAATTAATTAATTTATTTATGACTTTAAAAACAGCAAAAACAAATGCTTTGGCAATCTTTTCTTCTTCATTATCATTACTAAAATTCTCTTTGATTAAAAGCAAAAGTGCCGATACATTTTCAAGAACTGCAATCGATCCGTTTTCCCATTTCTGAAACAACAATTGAAACAATTGCGACGGATAGGAATTAAGTTCAATAATTCGGTTATGAGTAATAAACGTATAATTGTTTTCTTTGATGATTCGAACCAAATTACCTGAATTTGCATAAGGTTCAACTAAAGGATGGGTTAAAATATCAAGTACATCTTTATAATAAAACACATAACTCTCGCCCTTTCTGGAAAGTGCATTGGTATGCATTTTAAATAATTTTGCAATCAATATTTGAGACGGATTGTTTTTCCCGGAATATCCCATTGTAATATTCAGACTTCCAACAGAAGAAGGCAATGAATACAAAACAGGCATTAATAAATTTTCTTCACCCAGCACAATGGCAACTTTATCCAAAGATGTGGAAGGATTTTCATTAATTATATTTTCGACAATACTTCCTGCTAACTTGGCCTGACCAATTGTTTTAGGAGTTCCTATTACCTGAATATTTTTAGACTGCGAAAAATCATCTACAATCCATTCAAAAATATTTGTTTTGTAATGTTTCCAGTTTTCTTTAAAACGACGAACAAAAAGTCCCGCATCATGATAAGGATCATTAAGAAAGGTTTGATCTACATCCCAATAAATTTTTGCCTGATCCAATGCCAATAAATGCTGTACAATTTTTTCTTCGGCCGCATTTAAAGCATTAAAGCCTGCGAAAATAAAATATCTGCCTGTAATAGTATTCGAAAAGTGATTCAGATTATTTACTGCTTCTCTATAAATCAGACCTTGGTATCCAATTGATTTACTTAATAAATGATTGTACAATGAATCATAGTATAAAGGAAGAAGTTTCCAAAAATCAATATAGTTTTCCAAAAGTTTGGTTTTGTTTTCGACCTCAATTCCCCATTTTTTGATATCTTCTATATCTTTCAAATAGGACAAAACATGAACCGGATCCAATAAGTAGCGATCAATTTCATTAAAATCCTGCAAAAGCGTTTTAGCCCAATTAGCAAATAACTCAAATGATTGCTGATTTTGTTTTTCTGTAACAGAAAGATAAACTTCATAAAACTCAAACAAAAGCTCAATCGAATCTATAGATCGTATTGAGGCTACGTCCTGCACAAAGTCTTCGATACTAATAATCTCCGGAGAAAGAATAGTGTTTTTCGTTTCATTTTTCAAAGCTTCAATCAAAAAAACCTTAGCTCTTTTGTTTGGCAAAACAATAGTAGTTGCAGTAAGCTTATCCGAATAATCCTGAATTATAACACTTGCTATTTTTCCGAGAAAAGATGTATTTATCATTGTATAAAAATAAAAAAAGCCATTCAATTAAGAATGGCTTTTAGTATTTATTTAGAAAGTAAATTAGATTTTACCTTGGTATTTAGAACCAATGTGTCTAATTTCTGTTCTTCTGTTTTGTGCTTTACCTGCAGCAGTTTTGTTAGTTGCAACTGGTTGAGACTCTCCAAAACCTTTAGAAACTAAGTTATCAACGTTTACTCCTCTTTCGATCAAAGCGTTCATAACAGCAGTAGCTCTTTCTTCAGAAAGTTTTTGGTTCAATTTGTCAGAACCATCGCTATCTGTGTGACCTTCAATACTGAATTTCGCGTTTGGATAGTTTTTAAGGATTTCTTTAATAGCATCTAATCTAGCTGGAGTTTCTTTGTCACCAGTTTTGAAAGTAGCTTTTCCAGAGTTAAAGTAGATAGCTCTTGCTTGAACTTTAAGATCTTCTAAAGCTTCAGTAGTTACTTCAGGACAACCTCTGTTAGAAGCAGGACCTGCAACTGTAGGACAATCATCATCTTTGTCTAAAACACCATCTTTATCAGCGTCTAAGAAAGGACAACCACCATTTTCTTTAGGACCAGCAACTGTAGGACATTTGTCATCTTTATCAGCGATTCCGTCTCCGTCAGTATCAGGACAACCTTTTAAAGCAGCTAAACCAGCAACATCTGGACAAGCATCATCTTTATCAGCAACTCCGTCTCCGTCTCTATCAGGACATCCGTTTAATGCAGCTAAACCAAATTCAGTTGGACAAGCATCACTAGCGTCAACGATTCCGTCTCCGTCAGTATCAGGACATCCGTTGAATTGTTTTAAACCAGCAACATCTGGACAAGCATCATCTTTATCATAGATTCCGTCTCCGTCAGTATCTTTACCTCCGAATTTGAAAACTAGACCAGCAGTGTGTTGAAAGTGAGATGGAGCATCTGGAGTTCCAGAAGCATCTTCTCTATCACCACTAACTGACCATTTGTATCTTGTAGCAAGCTCAAGACCAATAGCATCTGTAAACCAGAAAGTTATTCCAGCACCTGGATTCACAGTTCCGTAGCTGCTATCACCAAAGAAAGTATAACCTCCACCAACAGATAACGAAGGATCGATTACTTTAGATTTAATTAATTCCTGGAAGCTATATTTAATAGTAGCATCAATTCCGTAGTACATTAAATCGCCAGGATTACTTACAACATTACCTCTTGAATCATGCCCTGGAGCAGTTGGAGAAAAAGTAACATATTTATCAATTTTGTTTACAGAACCTTGTAAACCAACAGAGAAACCACTACCTACATATCTAGACACACCAATGTAAGATAGAGAAGGAAGAATATTCCAGTTGTCTTTTACAGCGAATGGCTGAGAAAAGTGTTGTTGAAAGAAACCACTTCCTCCACCAGAACTGGTTCTAGTGTCAACGGCATTAACTCCAAAAGAGATAGCCCATGGATTGTTACTGTCTTGTGCGTGAGAACTTAAACCCATCACCATCATCACAGCAACTAAAAGTTTGTTAAGATGTTTCATACTTAATTTTTTTTAATTACAATTTAGTTAATTACAAGCAAAAGTAACACCAAATTTTTTAAATACAAAATGAAATGTTAAAAAAAACCTACAAAAAATTCACTATGTGGAAATTATATAACTTTTAACATTTTTCCGACAACTATAAAGGCAGCTATAGCTCTATCTAAGTGATCTTTGGTGTGCGCAGCAGACAATTGAACCCTGATTCTGGCTTTTTCTTTTGGCACAACAGGAAAGAAGAATCCTATTACATAAATGCCTTGTTTTAAAAGTTCATTGGCCATTGTTTGCGATAATTTTGCATCATATAACATCACTGGAACTATTGCAGAGTCCCCGTCAATGATATCAAATCCTGCTTTTTTCATTCCGTCTTTAAAATAATTAGTATTCCATTCTAATTTATCACGCAAAGAAGTATCTTTTTCTAGTAATTCAAAAACTTTAATAGAAGCCCCAACAATAGCAGGCGCTAATGAATTTGAAAACAAATAAGGGCGTGAACGCTGACGTAATAATTCGATTATTTCTTTTTTAGCAGTTGTATAACCTCCCATTGCTCCACCAAGGGCTTTACCAAGAGTTCCTGTTATTATATCAACTCTCCCCATAACCCCTTTTGCTTCAAGCGTACCTTTACCAGTTGCCCCAATAAATCCAGCTGCGTGACATTCATCCACCATCACCATTGCATCGTACTTATCTGCCAAATCGCAAATTTTATCCAAAGGCGCCACAAGACCATCCATAGAGAAAACTCCATCTGTAACAATTAATTTAAAACGAGCGCCAGCTTCATTTGCTTTTATTAATTGCTGTTCAAGATCTTCCATATTACTATTTTCATAGCGGTAACGTGCTGCTTTACACAAACGAACCCCATCAATAATAGAAGCATGATTTAAACTATCTGAAATAATTGCATCGTTTTCTCCTAATAAAGGTTCAAAAACACCTCCGTTTGCATCAAAGGCCGCTGCGTAAAGAATTGTATCTTCTGTACCATAAAAATCAGCAATCTTTTTTTCTAATGTTTTATGAATATCCTGAGTTCCGCAAATAAAACGTACTGACGACATTCCGAAACCATGAGTATCCATGGCATCTTTTGCAGCCTGCACCACTTCAGGATGCGATGAAAGACCCAAATAATTGTTGGCACAAAAGTTCAATACTTTCTCTCCCGTCGAAATAGTAATTTCTGCGTCCTGAGCAGAAGTTATTATTCTTTCCTTTTTAAAAATTCCGTTTTCTTCAATAGTCTGCAACTCACTTTGCAAATGTTCTTTTATTTTACCGTACATTTTTATTTATTTAAAACGTTAAAAATTAACAACTTAGACCTGTTAAGATCAAAATATTTCTTTAACATCTGATTAATTTCTTCACAAATTTACTACATCGATTTCTGTTCCTATATATACCAAAGCCTTTTTTAACACTTTGTATCCTAAATCTTCAATAGCATCTTGATATTCCTGAATTTGCTGAGTATATTTCGAGTTTATAGCCCCCGTTTTGTAATCTAAAAGATAAGCTTCTTTATTAGGAGTTAAAACAATTCGGTCCGGCTTCAATATCCTTCCTTCTTTCTGAACGATTGTTTGCTCATTTAGAATAGTATAATTCCCATCAAAACAAATACTCAATTCAGGATGATTTACAATTTCCCGAAGTGATTTTAAAACCATATCTACCTGATCAATTGTAATCAAACCATTTTCGATCGCTTTTGTAATCGCCAAATCAACATCTGACTTATCTTTAACAAAAGCTAAAATCTCATGAACTATGTTTCCATAAACTATTGCTTCCTGCTGATGCGTTCCCCACATTAAGGATTCCCGTTGTGCTATTTTGATATTTTTTGGATTAAGAACATCTAAAACTACAGGAATCGTTTTTACCAAATCGATTAGTTCTGTCGATTTTGAAAGCTTGGTTTTATCTCCAAATTCATATTCTAATTTATCCGGATCAAAAACACCTTTATGAATTAAGTATTTAATAAAAAAAGAAGCCATATTACTTGGGAACTCACCATCTTTCCTTTCTTTTAACGACTGAGAAATAACATACAATTGTTCTTCTGCACGCGTTAATGCTACATATAAAACATTAATATTATCCAGTAATTCTTCTTGTTTCTTTAAATTAAAAACATTCGAAGCGCTTTCACCAAAACCTTCAACAGCACTACTATTATCGATCAGAGCTTTTGGAACCCCTAAATCTACATCTTCAGTATCAAGCCATAATTTATCCTTTGGTTTTCGATTATAATCTTCTTCTGCAAAAGGCATAATCACTACAGGAAACTCCAGACCTTTCGACTTATGAATAGTCATAATTCTAACAGCATTAATCCCTTCCGGAGAAGGAATACTAAATCTTCCGGCATTTTTATCCCAATATCCAAGAAAATCTGCAATTCCGGCCTGATTTCTAATATCTCTTTCTAAAACAATATCCAGAAAAAATTGCACGTAAGCATTTCCTTCCGCAAGAGGCACAAATTTCGAAATGATAATTTCTACCGCTTCATAAAGTGACTTTTTTCTAATATTTTCAAAAGATAATGCAACATCAAAACTCAGAAGCCAAATTTCAAAATCAACTTCTAATTTATGAGACATTCCCCGAGCAATGAAGTCATGAATGGGCATTTGAATTTCTTTGTTTGAAGCCAAAAAATGCAGAAAATTAGCTTTTGATTCAAGATCAGCACTATTGTGCAAATATTTCAACAAATGAACAATTAAACGAACTTCTGTAGCATTTTGAATCATCAGGGTTTCTGAAGACAAAAGCGGAATATTTTGTTCGGTCAAATAATTGGCAATCGCAATTCCCTGATCTCTTTTTCGGGTCAGGATAACAATATCATTATATTCAAAACCTTCACGAACTACTTTTCGAATTGTGTTTAATGTCGCTAAAACATATAAATCTGATTTTTCGACTACCTCTTCTTCATCTGCAAAATCTGATTTTTCGATTATTGGAAGAAAAGAAATATTGACATAACCTCCTTTTTTTGAATTTGAGTTTTGAAAACTATGATTCTCATACAGGTTTTTATAATCTTCATTTGAAAATTCGGTCGAAATCAGTTTAAAAAAGGAATTATTAAAATCAATTACTTCGCTGTAACTTCGATAATTTGTATCTAAATGCTTTATTACTTTTTCAGGATTATTAAAAGGATTAAGACCTTTACTCAATTCTATAAATTGCTCCGCCTTACCACCTCTCCAACGATAAATAGATTGTTTGGGATCACCCACAATCATCAAAGTTCCTTTATTACCTAAATCATCTAAACCTGAAAGCGAATTATCGATTAGCGGAATCAGATTTTGCCACTGCATCTCTGATGTATCCTGAAATTCATCAATAAAAAAATGACGGTAACGCTCGCCTATACGCTCATAAATAAATGGCGCGGGCTGGTTCTGAATTTCGCGATGGATTATGGCGTTGAATTCAGAAATCGATAAAACATTTTGTTCGGCCTGGATTTTTGCCAACTCATTACTAACAGTATTTAAGAGAGAAAGCGGCGTTATATTTTTTAGAAATGCTTTATAAAAATCTCTTTTTTCAAAATTCTTATAAATTTTTTCCAGAATCTGAAGCAGCTCCGGAATAATATTTTCGATTAATGCTTTGTCTTTAGCTGTTTTATTAATCGCAATATCATCAAACTCATGAAAAGTTTTATTTCTGGGATTAAATTTGCCATCACGAATACTTTCCAGATGATTTGGAAAAGTTCCGCGGGAAAATGATTTCAAATCTATTCCGTTTTTATCAATCAAAGCAAGTGCTTCTGTGGCAAAAACTTCATTTTCAGATTCCAGCTCTTTACAAAGAGCCAGCATTTTCTTTTTTATTACCACAAACTCCTCAATAGATTTATCATGAAAATGAGAAATTTCATTTCTGTTATTTTCATTAAGAACCAACCTTCCTGTATCTAAAATTTCACGCGATATATCCCAACTTTTATCATCATCAGTTTTTTCCATCGTAAAATCAATCAACAATTTAGTCAGGGTTTCATCCTGTCCGGCTTGCGCAATAATTGCATCAACAGCTTCTGTCAATAAATTTTCAGTATCTAAAGTAACTTCAAAAGTCATTGGCAGATTAAGGTCATGTGCAAAAGCACGAATCACCTTGTGCGTAAACTTATCGATTGTAGAAATATCAAAGGCAGCATAATTATGAATAAGATGCTTTATGATATTCTGTGATTTTATTTTGATTTTAATAATAGAAAGCCCCGTATCGCGAGACAAATCTTCCATTAAATCCATTGCTTTTGAAGAAGGTTCTTCTTTTGTAAATTCAGACAAACTTCCCACAATACGGCTTTTCATTTCATGAACTGCCTTATTGGTAAAAGTGATCGCAAGAATATTTCGATAAGCGTCATTTTTAGTAGAAGAAAGAATAATTTTAAGGTATTCTTTTACCAAAGTATAGGTCTTTCCTGAACCCGCAGAGGCATCATAAAGTGAAAAGGACGGACTTTGCATAAGTTTGACTTTAGTACTTGTAAAAATAGTACATTAAAATTTTAAATCCCAATAATTGAAAATTCCAAATTCCAATGTCTGCCGAATTATGACAAAGTTATTGGAATTTGGAATTTTGAGTTATTGGAATTTTAAAAAATTTATGTTGTTTTAGGAAAAGCTCTTTTATTAAAGAAAAGCAAAATCCCAACACCTGTAGAAATCGCCATATCGGCAACATTAAAAATAGCATTAAAAAAAGAAACCTCTTCGCCTCCCCAAACAGGAAACCAAGCCGGCAAAGTACCTCTCCAAAGAGGAAAATAAAACATATCTACCACCAAACCGTGAAACCAAGTTCCGTAAGGTTCTTTCGAGAATAATGTTGCCATATTACCATGACTATCATCAAAAATAACTCCGTAAAAAACAGAATCGATTATATTTCCGGCAGCACCCGCAAAAATTAATGCAATTGCCACGATCAAATAATTAGAATGACGTTTTTTTATTGAATCCGCCAACCAGTACGCAATCCCGAATACGGCAAAAATCCTAAAAACAGTCAAAATCAACTTTCCGTATTGCCCTGGTATTTTTGTTCCCCACGCCATTCCTTCATTTTCTATAAAATGAATTCTAAACCAATCAACAACCACAACTTCTTCACCTAAAACAAAGTTTGTTTTTACGTATATTTTTGAAAGCTGATCGACAATTAAAACTAAGAATATAAGGAAATACGCTTTTGGTAATGACATTTTATTAAATTTTGATGGGGCAAAAGTAACAATTTAATCAAAAAAAACGCTCCCAAAGGAGCGTTAATTCTTTCCTGCGGTAAACAGAGGCAATTCGGATTAATTTATTCAGTATTATTATGGTCTATTTTTTACTATTTGACTGGGCTGGCGTCTTTGGCGTATCGGCAAAAAATTCAGAAATAGACTTCAACAACCCTTTACCTTCTTTTCCTGCAGTTGCCTTTTTAGCTTCAGCTTTTTTTACATCCGCTTTTAATTTAATGCGAATTTTTTCAAATTCCTTCATTCTGTGCTCAACGTCAGAGTTTACATCTTTGAATTTCAATACTTTAGCCATAATGTAAGTTTTTTATGTTAAATAAATAAAATTATTAATGATTTGGGATTACAATGATACATAATTTAATTTATATTTGTTTAAAAAAATTAACACTTGTTTAGATCTAAAAGCAATATTTATTACCAAAAGACATCAAAATAAATTAATTTTAACATTTTTCCTAAATCCTACAAATATGAATGAAATAACATCTACTCTAAACGACTTCCTTGTTACCACAAAATCTTCTGCGGCATTAATAATAAACGGAAAAGGAAAATTAATCACATCATTAGAGATTGATTATGCAGATAGCGTTGCAGCAATGAGTGCTGCTATCTTATCAATGAGTGAAAAATTCTTAATTGATTTAGACAGAGGTGTACTAAAACAGCTTTTTCTAAAAACATCAGAAGGTGTTGTTATTGGAAACAAAATAAGCGGCACAAATTTTATAATTGCATTTTCAAAAGACGGAAGCAATCTGGGTTTATTAATGCGTTCCACTGATGAAGTCGCTACAGAATTAAGTAAGAATTCCTTATTAAAATAACATAGATCTATTCACCCAAAAACAACCCTAAACTATGAGTAACGACTTTTTGAACGTTTTTTTAAATGAAATGAAAACCAACGTAAACGGCTTTATAGCGGTAGCTGTAACCGAAATTGAATCAGGATTAAGCTTTGGAAACTTAACTGTAGACCCAGGTTTCGACCCTGAACTTGCAGCGGCTTATAATCTTGAAGTTGTAAAAGCTAAATTAAGCGCGGTAAAAGCTTTAAATTTAAACCAGGATATTGAAGATATTTTGATTACTCTTTCGAATCAAATTCACATTATCGACATTTCGCCTAACAAAAAATTTATGATCTATCTTGCAGCAGATTCTACAAAAGCAAATTTAGGAATGACACGAGCTATTTTAAGAAAACACAAATTAGAGTTAGAGAAAAACTTAGCTTAATTTTTAGTTTTATTTTATTTAATTAGAACTATCCATAATTCAGATAGTTCTAATTAAAAATATTCTTTTACTGCCCTAAATCGAATTCCCTCTCATCTTACAAAAAATTGACTTATAATTTTAGTTCTTCTTTTTTAATTATAATCAAATTCTTTCAAAAGATCTAAATTTACCTTAAACACGTTGCCGCAAAACATTAAACAAAAAAAACGCCCCTAAAAGGAGCGCTTATTTCATTAAGTATTTATTATCGTTGCAAGTTTTTCGCTTCGATACTCATTGTTGCATGAGGAACGATTTTAAGCCTTTCTTTGCCAATTAATTTACCTGTTACTTTGCAAATACCGTATGTTTTATTTTCAACACGGAATAATGCGTTTTTAAGGTCACGGATGAATTTTTCCTGTCTGATAGCCAACTGTGAGTTTGCTTCTTTAGACATTGTTTCGCTTCCTTCTTCAAATGCTTTAAAAGTTGGAGAAGTATCATCTGTTCCGTTATTCAAATCGTTCATGTAAGCGCTCTTGATTAAATCCAGATCGGCTTGTGCTTTTTGTATTTTATTTTGAATTATTTCTTTGAACTCTGCCAAATCAGCGTCAGAGTATCTTGTAATTTCATCTATCATGTTATATTTATTTTGAAATTAATATCATTGTTTTTATATCATCAAATTCAATTTCTGTGCCGTTTTCTAAACTATCCACAAAAACCAATTCATCTGTTAATGTCTCAGACTTAATATAGTCTATATTTTTCAGAATTGCTTCTTCTAAAATACCGTTTCGCTTTATTTGAACTTTAATTTTATCAGTAACTTCAAATCCGGAATCTTTACGGATGTTTTGAATTCTGTTTACCAGCTCTCTTGCGATACCTTCGCTTTTCAATTCGTCAGAGATTGTAATATCAAGCGCAACTGTTATTCCGTTTGAATTTGCAACCAGCCAGCCTTCGATATCCTGCGATGTTATTTCGACGTCTTCTAGTGATAAAGTTACATTATTTCCAGCAATAACAATATCTAACGTACCTTGCTTGTCCAACTGATTGATCTGATCTGCCGAAAAAGATTGTATCTCTTTGGAAATCAAACCCATATCTTTACCAAAACGTGGACCTAAGGCTTTAAAATTAGGCTTGATTTGTTTCACCAGAATATCTGAATCATCCTCTAAAAGCAGGATCTCTTTAACGTTTACTTCTGCTTTTACAAGCTCGGAGATTGCTAAAATTTCAGCTCTCTGATTTTCGTCAAGTACCGGAATCATTACCTTTTGCAATGGTTGACGCACTTTAATCATTTCCTTTTTACGAAGCGATAAAACCAAAGATGAGATGGTTTGCGCCTTCTGCATTTTGCTTTCTAACGTTTTATTAACAAAGTTTTCGACAAATTTTGGAAACTGAGCCAAGTGAACACTGCTGTATTGCTCAGATCCTGTAGAACTTGTTAAATCACGGTACAATTTATCCATGAAAAATGGAGCGATTGGAGCGCTTAATTTGCTGATCGTTAGCAAACAAGTATAAAGCGTTTGGTAAGCTGCAATTTTATCCTGAGCATACTCACCTTTCCAGAAGCGACGACGACATAAACGAACATACCAGTTACTCAAATTTTCCTGAACAAAGTCAGAAATAGCTCTTGCTGCTTTCGTAGGCTCATAATCCTGGTAACATTCATCAACAAATTTTATTAATGTATGCAATTCAGACATAATCCACTGATCGATTTCAGGTCTTTCGTTTAACGGAATTTCCGCTTCGGCGTATTTAAAACCATCGATATTCGCATATAACGAAAAGAATGAATAGGTGTTGTATAATGTTCCGAAGAATTTACGACGCACCTCAGCAATACCTTCAAGGTCAAATTTTAAGTTGTCCCAAGGATTTGCATTCATAATCATATACCAACGTGTGGCATCAGGACCGTATTCTGCAATGGTTTTAAACGGGTCAATAGTATTTCCTTTACTCTTAGACATTTTAATTCCGTTTTTGTCTAAAACCAAACCATTTGAAACCACATTTTTATAAGCTACTTTATCAAAAACCAAAGTTCCGATTGCGTGCAGCGTATAAAACCATCCACGAGTCTGATCGACACCTTCGGCAATAAAATCAGCCGGAAAATCTTTATTCTCGTCAATTTTGTCTTTATTCTCAAAAGGATAATGCCATTGGGCGTAAGGCATTGCTCCTGAATCAAACCAAACATCAATTAAATCGCTTTCGCGTTTCATTGGCTGGCCTGAAGCCGAAACTAAAGTTATTTGATCGACTACATTTTTATGCAAATCGATTAAATCATAATTAGATTCAGACATGTTTCCGATTTCAAAATCTTTAAACGGATTTTCTTTTTGAAAACCTGCTTCGATAGATTTCTCGATCGCATTGTACAATTCTTCAACAGAACCAATAAGAATTTCTTCTTTTTTATCTTCTGTTCTCCAAATTGGCAACGGAATACCCCAATATCTAGAACGAGATAAGTTCCAGTCGTTGGCATTTTTCAACCAATTTCCAAAACGTCCCTCACCAGTAGACTTAGGCTTCCAATTGATAGTTTCGTTCAGGTCGAACATTCTATCTTTTACATCGGTTACTTTAATGAACCAGGAGTCTAGTGGATAATATAATAACGGCTCATCAGTTCTCCAACTGTGTGGATAACTGTGCACGTATTTTTCAACCTTAAAGGCTTTGTTTTCTTCTTTTAATCGAATAGCAATTTCGACATCTACAGAACGCTCTGGCGCTTGCCCTTCGTCATAATATTCGTTTTTTACATATTTACCGGCAAGCTCACCTAAATGCGAAGTGAATTTCCCTTGTAAATCGACCAAAGGCACTGCAGTTCGGGTTTCGTCAAGAACCAACATTGGCGGCACTTCCGGTTTTGCTTCTTTTGCAACTTTAGCATCATCAGCACCAAAAGTTGGAGCAGTATGTACAATTCCGGTTCCGTCTTCTGTTGTTACGAAATCTCCAGCGATTACTCTAAATGCATTTTCAGCATTTTGATAAGGTAATACGTATGGCAATAATTGCTCGTATCTTATTTCGACTAAATCAATTCCTTTTGCTTCCGCTAAAATTTTGTACGGAAGTTTTTTGTCACCTTCTTTTACATTATCAAAGTCAGTATCATCTTCACTTGCAAAAAATCCTTTTCCGAATTGTTTCCCAACTAAATTTTTAGCCAAAACAACATTTACAGGTTCAAAAGTATATTGATTGAATGTTTTTACTAAAACGTAATCGATTTTTGGACCAACTGTTAAAGCGGTATTCGATGGCAATGTCCATGGAGTTGTCGTCCAGGCCAAGATATGAATATCTCCAAAACCTTGTAAAAACGAAGGCAATGTTTCCGGCAAAGTTTTAAACTGCGCAACAATAGTAGTATCCGTAACATCTCTGTAAGCTCCCGGCTGATTTACTTCGTGAGAAGACAATCCCGTTCCTGCTTTTGGAGAATAAGGCTGAATCGTGTATCCTTTGTACAACAAACCTTTATCGTAGATTTGTTTCAAAAGCCACCAAACAGACTCCATATATTTTGGTTTATAAGTCACATATGGATCTTCCATATCTACCCAATATCCCATTTTTTCGGTCAAATCATTCCATACGTCGGTATAACGCATTACGGTTTTTTTACACGCTTCGTTATATTCTTCGATAGAAATTGTTTTACCAATATCTTCTTTTGTAATTCCAAGTTCTTTCTCGGTACCTAATTCTACAGGTAAACCGTGCGTATCCCATCCGGCTTTTCTTTTTACCTGAAAACCTTTTTGAGTTTTATATCTGCAAAAAATATCTTTAATCGCACGGGCCATCACGTGGTGAATTCCCGGTAAACCATTTGCTGAAGGCGGACCTTCAAAAAACACGTAAGGCTCAGCACCTTCGCGAGTTATTACACTCTTTTCAAATATATTTTCTTTCTTCCAAAAATCAAGTACTTCTGACGCTACTGTTGGTAAGTCAAGTCCTTTGTATTCAGTAAATTTTGTGCTCATTTTATCCTTTTCTTAAACGAGGTGCGAAAGTAAGGAATTTTGGATTATTGACCATCAATTTCTTGAAATTTCACAAACTTTTGTTGAGATAATTGGTACAAAAACAAAAGAATTGATTAGTTTCCGGTACTAAACTCAAAAAAATGAGTAAATAAACCAAAAACCAATCAATTCTTCTTATTCTTTTTTTAAAGTATAAAAGACTATTTAAAACTTCCGAAATACACTTCTTTCATAAAAATTCTATTTCCAAAAACAGCATTTACTTCAACTTTTTCGCGACTTTCCTGATAAGAAGTATCTCCGTAAAAATCTTCAATTTCATAATTGATTTTATGCGGAATCTTTCCTGAATTTAATGCCGCTAACGGGCGATAATCTTTAAAAAGCTTTCTCTCAAAAAAACTTTTGTTTCCATCGTCAAATTCTGTTCTTTCTGTCGCTACAATCGAAAAGTTTTCTTTGTCTACAAAAAGATGATAATCTGTTTTAGGAATTGTTCTATTACTTGTATTTAATGTTTTTTCGAAATAATTCAAGTGATAACATAATTTTCCATCCACCATTTCGTCTTGCAAAAGTTCCAGTTTATTCCATAAGTCAAGCCTAAAAGCAGTTAAAAAATTCACCGGATCTAAATTTGTCGAAAGATTGCCGTACGTATAAACTGGTAATTTTGCCCATTTAGCTTCTACTCCACTTTCGCGATCGCTGTGACTCCATGCTTCCGGTCCGTTTACAATTTCATAATAGGTTTCGGGCATTTTCTTTTTCAGAAGATAATTAGTCGTCGTCGCCCATCTTTCTTCTGTTTGAGGTATCTTACTTTCTTCTAAAGTTAACTTAGATAATAAATGCGTTTTCTCGACTTTCTTCAGAACATCGCTTCCGCCAAAATTAGCAATGATTTTCGCTAACAAATCTGGATTAGATTGATAAGCAATAGAATCCAGCATATTCTCACGCTGAATTTTGCTTTTTTCTAAAGCTGCTGCTCGATTTTCTTTCTCAATACTCCAATCTGCTTCCTGACGGTCAATTTTTTCAAAAAACGCTAATCGTAATTCTTCTTTTTCCTCCGCAATCTTTAAACCTAATTTTTTAAGTTCCGCAAAACGAGGCGTATGACTTCTATTTTTTTTATCTGCAAAATAACCTCTGTTAACTCTTTCGATAATTGTAGAACCTCTTGAATCTTGCTTATCATTTTCGATCAATAGATTGGCATACTGCAAAGCTTTTTCTTTATTTTCAAGTAAAAAATAAGTTTCAGCTAAATTGTTGGTGACTATAAAACGAATATCTTCATTGGCAGGAGAAAGCGGATATTTAACCAACAAACTTTCTAAATATTGCAAATGCGGCGTTAGTAATTTCTCGTCTAAACCTTTCTCAAGAGTTACTTTCTCCATCTGAGCTGTAATTTCTGTCTCGAAAGCAAGCATTTGTTTGTATTCCGAATGTCCTTTTGATGTTACAAATTCAAATTTTTCCTTTACTATACTAGTTGTATATCCAAATTTATAATTTAAAAAATCCTGAATCCTTATTGCCGCTTTGTAAACAACATTATCAAATCCCAGCCCTACATCACTGTAATCTGAGTTCTTTATAGCTGTCTTTACTTTTTTGTCCTGTTCTGAGGCTGCAATTTTCAAAGCCCCCATACTATTTCCCGCACTTACGGAATAAGAATCTGAACCTCCAAAATCTTTAGTCAATATAATTTTATCACCAAGCTTAACATCCAGTTTTACATTATTTATATAATTAGAATGCGCATTATAAGTCCAACGATTTTTTTCCTTGTCATACACACTATCTATTTGAGTGTCTGTATATCTGGGCATCGCAAAGGTTAAGTAAAGCTTAAGCTTTCCGTTTACCGGATCTTTTATAAATCCATCAATATTAAAAAAATCCTTCTTTAAATTAGATTCTTCTTCCTGAAGCGACTTATCTATTTGATAAAAAGCAGTTTGCGTTAATACATTATCAAGAGCTGGAAATTCTGGATATCTAATTACCGGAATTTTAAATTTCTTTGTTTTCGAACTTATTTTTTCTTGTGCCTGAACTGAACCAATTACAAGCAAAGCTATTAAGAGTAATATTTTTTTCATAGGCAAAAAAAAAGCCACCAGAAACAAATTCTGATGGCTTTGGGTTTTTATTTAGTTTACTTTTTATTGAAAATTTGAATAGATTTATCAGACACATAAAAAATGTTTTGTGTGGCAGGATCTACTTCATAAACTGGTTTTGTGTTATTGAAGATGATTTTATCAACCTCAGTTCCATCAGCTTTACTCACTTTTACCAAAATTTTATCTCCACTATCTGCTTTTGCAAAAATATACGAGAAGTCTCTGTTTTGTTTCATTGCATTAAAGCGAGAATTAAATTTAGCCGCTACAATACCAAGAGCAGCTGAAGCTCCGGCCATATTCTTAGCCTGATTCATTTTTGACTTATCTTCTTCTTTAATAACAGTCGATCTCATATTTCCGCTAGAATCACGATACGTCATAGTTAACTCAGAAGCTTGTACAGCACTTACTGCTGACCCAACTCCTAAACCAATACTTCCCGCAATTGCAGCACTTTTAAGTAAACGTCTCGTTCCTTCACCTGGTTGCGTATAAGTAAGGTGGTACTTAATTGTTCCATCCATATTAACTCCCATAACCTCAACCGGTCCTGAAAGCACAACTCCCCAAGGGAATAATTCGATACTGTTTAATTCTTTTTCTTTTTTGATGTTTACTTTAGCAAAAGGCTCTGGTTTGTCCTTGATACTTGGATCAAATTTGTATAACTTCTCGTCATTATATACTAAGTAAGAATTTGAAGCTTCGTCATAAGTTGGTAAAACCGGACGATTTTTATCAAAACCGATGTTACGTTTCCAAAGTTTAACTCCGGTTTTATAATCCACCATGTTTCCGTAAGTTCCTGTAAGATACATTACTTTTTCACCTACTTTTCCTAAGTAATAAATTGGATCTTCTTTGTCATCTGAAATTTCGATGAATTTTTTCCAAAGTTTTTCTCCGTCTTTGTTGATCAGCATCATTTCATTTTCTGCAACATATAAGAAATCCTGATCAATAGGAATTACTCTTTTCAAACCATCTCCACGAGCATCTTTTTTCCAGATTTTTTCTCCTGTAGTTAAGTCAAAAAAATTAAAACCTCCGTAATGAGCAATTAATAGTTTTGTACCCCAATCTTCTAAATAAACAACACGTTTTGTTTTAATAGATTCTTTCCAGATACTTTTTCCGTTTTCGGTATTCAAAACATTCAAATATTCTTTGGCTGCAAATAAACCTTTACTGTTTACAACTACAATATTTTTATCATTTTGAGTCAAAAAGAATCTTGAATACTCTTCTTCAGCTTTCCAGTTTAATTTTCCTGAACTTCTGTCAAATGAATATAGTTTTCCGTACAATAAATAGTAAATTACCGATCCGTGTACTGTCGCTTTATTGGTATTTGCAGATTCTTTTAATGAAAAACTAAATAATGATTTTGCTTTATCTACAGTAGTATTCCATTTTAATTCTCCTGTTTTCATATCTAATAAAGCAATTGCCATATCTCCGTCTTTTTTCAAAGTAAGCAAATACTCATCTGTTTCAGGAATAAAATCTGACTGCATTACCCAGAAAGATTCTTTAGACGAATTATATACCACTTTACCAGTATCAGTATTAATGATAATATATTTATTATTGATGTAAGCCTCTACATAAGGGCTTCCGGCAACACTTGACAAGTCACTTTTTTCTTTAAAAAGTTTACCAAAATCAGGATCAGTCAGGATATCACCCGCTGAAGTTGCTCCAAAATCATCTTTTGTTAAAGTCCAAACAATTTTTTTCGTTTCAGGATCTAAACCTTTTACAGTTCCGCCTTCTTTAAAAACAACAATTCCTGTTATTTCGTTTTGAACCATGTCTTTCACACTGTTCTCTGTAGTGATTATTTCGTCGTATTTTCTTTGTGCAGTCGCCGAAAAAGCAACTAAGAAAACCAAAATAATCGAAAAAGTAATTTTCTTCATAGTAATTTTTTTCTTTAAAAAATTTAATAATTAGGCTGGGGGTTTTAGTAATGAATTCACTTATTAAAATAATAATTAAGAAAATTTTAATAAAAATTCACTGCGCAAATATATAAAAATAGCATTCACTTTAAGAAAAAATTTCTTTCAGAATATCAAGTGATTTCGGCTTCTTAAAACCGTCTAAATGAAAGCTGTAATAATCGATCAGAATCTTCAATAAAATCTGTCTTTCGATGACATGAAAAACTTTTTCGGTATTATCAAATTTCAAATCAATTAATTTTTTAAAGAGGTTGGTTTCATGTTCTGTAAGTGCAGTCAAACCATGAAAAAGGGTAAAAACACCATCGTTTATTTCGAAGTAAGGCAAATCGATCTCTGAAACATCCGGATAAAAACCTAAATACTTGGTAATTTCTAAAAGTAAAATCAAATGAAAATTAGAGATTTCGTCATGATGATCCAGCCAGGTTAAGGCCGTTTCCAGAAAAACAAAAAGCGATTCGTTTTTTTCTTCTTCCTGAATAGAATAATGAAGCATCTCAGACAAAAACATGACCATGGTACTTTTTATAATATCAGTATGAATGGTTTGAAAATGAACTGCCGATTTTATTTCTTTAAAATTTTCTAAAGTGCCTTTGTTTTTATGTACCGCTTCGATTTCGAGAATCGACAAAGGCTGAAAGTAAGCAATTTTCTGACTGGCTTTTCGGCTCGAAAAAGCATCGCGCACAAAATAAGACTTCAGACCGTTTGAAAGTGTAAAACATTTTACGATCAAACTTTTTTCCTGAAACTTTAGCGAAGAGATTACTATTGCTTTGGTTTTGACTAACAATTTTAGATTTTAGATTTTAGATTTTAGATTTTAGATTTTAGATTTTAGATTTTAGATTTTAGATTTTAGATTTTAGATTTTAGATTTTAGATTTTAGATTTTCTAAAAAAAATAAAATTGATTAATCAATTTTATTTTTTTTAGAAAACTGAGACTGAGACTGAGACTAAAAACTAACGAATAATCATTACTTTCTTAACTTTTGTTTCTCCACCATCCTGAGCTGAGATAAAAATCATATACACTCCCGATGCTACTTTATATCGCCCGAAAGCTGTTGTATCCCATTCTATCGTTCCGCCTGTAGAAGTGGTTTCGTATACTAAATTGCCTTCGATATCGGTAATTTTAATATTGGCCTTATCAATCAATCCTGCTACTTTTACTGTTCCTGAATAATTGGGGCGAACGGGATTAGGATAAACGTAGGCATTATTTAAACCTTCATTTGCCTCGGTTGCGATTCCTTTAAAAGAAACCATACCTTTATCTGTTGCAATAAAAACCTCGCCTGTTGCACTATTAATTTTTATATCATTAATAACATTACTTGGTAAAGGCGAATTATTGATCGTAAAATGATATTTGGTTTCCTGACCGTTTGGCGATACCATAAAAACACCTGAATCTCCGGTACCAATCCATTTATTATTGGCGCCGTCAACTGCAATTACATTTATAAATTGCTCGTACAATAATTCCTGAGCCAGATTATCATCCATTATAATAACGGGATTTGCTTTGAGCTGGCTCTCGGTCTGAAAGCTTCCCACATTCGACAAAACCCTTAATCCTTTTATGGTTCCAATCCACAGCTGGTTTTTTGTATCGACAGCAACAGAACGAACATCCGCAGTGGGCAAATTCCCGACATCTGCACCAAAAGTTATTTTTTTGAAGGTATTGGTACTTTCATTAAAACCAATTACTCCTTCTCTATTTGTTGCTATCCATTTTGTATTATTTTTATCAATAACAACATTGGCATAACTGGCAAGCTCTGCATTGTCGAGAATAGTCGCCATAGAATAACTTTGCCATTGTCCGTTTGTTTTTAAAACCTTTAAACCGTTTTTGATCCTGCTATTGGTAATCCAGAGATTTCCAGATTTATCAAAAGCAGTTCCGTTAATACGAACATCTATATAATTGGGGCCTTCGGTAGTGATACTTTCTAAACCACTATTTTTTTCATTATATAAAAACGTAGGTACATCCTGTTCGATCTTTAATAAACCTGAAAAAAATGAACTTGCATAAACTTGTTTGTCATTGTTGGGATTTACAATAATACGAGTCATAGATTTTGCTCCAAGAACATCATCATAGGATAGATTTAGCCATCCTGAAGTATCGTACTTACTTATGCCATAATTATCTAACGGATAAGGATTATAAGATGAAGTATAATCTCCATAAACTGTCCAAAGCACATTTGGCGCTACATCGAGTGAAAAAATATTGTTTTTTTCTGGTCCCGCCGGGGTATTATTCTCGAATGTTGAAACATTTGATAAAGTTGAGGAAAACAATCCCTTCTCTTTTGTTCCAATGTAGAGCAAATCTCCAATAGCAGTTGCGCAAGTAAAACTTAATGTATTATCTAAAACCTGAGTATTTGCAATCTGACGGTTTAAAACCATTTGATTAGAATAAACAAAAACTGTATTTGATGTTGTAACAAATAATTTCTGATTTACTGCACGCATGTCTGTAGCGGGTTGCGGAAGCTGTAAAAATCCAATAAATGTATTTGAATTATAACGATGAATATACCCTCCTGAATTGATTGCAATAAGCGTTGTATCTAAAGTTTCTATACTCGACCAATCTCCTGAATTTACCAAAGTCCATTGATTAAAATCGATCAGGTTGGCATTGGTACTATTGGCTTTTCTGATTCCGTTTGAAGTGGCAGCGTAAATAAATCCGTCGAAATAAGCGGTTTGTCTTATATTGATTTCTGCTCCGTTATCACCAATAAAATAAGTATCTCCAAATTGGGATGTTGTTAAATTGAATTGAACGATTCCAAAATCGCAGGAAACATAAACCAAACCATTATGTTCCATAAAATGATTGATTTTTTTAAGGTTCGCCGGCAATTGTTTGTTGATAATATCTACCACTTTTAAGATGCTCCCGTCTTTTTCATTTATTACGATCATCAAACCATTTTCGTAACCAATTATCGTTTTTTTGAATCCTTCGCTATGGTATAAAGCAGAAATTGTCTGGCCCGAAAGTCCATCAACAGTAGTTGTGGTTTTGATGGTGTTTGTCGCTGTGTTTTTAGAAAACAATGCATTTTCTGAAGCTGCAAAAACCGTTGTTGGTGCTTCTGAAATATCTTTTATTTCATTAAATGAAAAATAACTTTGCCACGACAATTTATTCTGAGCGAAACTAAATTGAAACAACACTAAAAACAAAACATACAGAAAGCTTCTCTTCATTACTTAAGATATTCGGATAGACAAATATACTACAAACGAAAGTATTTGATTTTTGTTCTGCTTTAAATAAAGCTCTTTTTTGAACCATTAAGAGATTAAGAAAAATTAAGCTTGAAATGTGAAAACAAATCTATCTTAAAGTGATTTAAAATAAAAAGAATTTGCGAATTCGTGGCTGAAAATAAAAAATGCCTCCAATCATCTTTAAAAAAGACAAATGAAGGCATTCTTACAATTGTAATTAAAACTTATACCACACCCTGAGCAAGCATAGCATCGGCTACTTTTACAAATCCAGCAATGTTAGCTCCTTTTACGTAGTCAACATAACCTGATTTATCTGAACCATATTTTACACATGAAGCATGAATTGCCAACATGATTTCTTTTAATCTTTGATCCACTTCTTCAGAAGTCCAGCTTAAACGCAATGAGTTTTGTGACATTTCAAGTCCTGAAGTAGCAACACCTCCGGCATTTGAAGCTTTTCCCGGAGCAAATAAAATTTTAGCTTCCAAAAATGCAGTAACTGCTTCTGGCGTAGATGGCATATTAGCGCCTTCTGCAACAGCAATACATCCGTTTGCTACTAAAGTTTTTGCTTCGTCACCCTCTAATTCGTTTTGAGTTGCACATGGCAAGGCCACATCACATTTTACTTCCCAAGGGCGTTTTCCTTCAACATATTTTGCATTAGGATATTTCTTTACGTACTCGCTGATTCTTCCTCTTAATTCATTTTTAAGCTCCATTACAAAAGCTAATTTATCTGAATCAATTCCGTCTGCGTCATAAATATAACCGTTAGAATCAGAAAGTGTAACTACTTTTGCACCTAATTCGTTGGCTTTTTCTACAGCATATTGAGATACATTTCCTGAACCTGAAATCACAACCGTTTTACCTTTAAAACTATCGCCTTTTGTAGCCAGCATACTCTGAGCAAAATAAACCGTTCCGTAGCCTGTAGCCTCAGGACGTATCAATGATCCTCCAAACTGAATTCCTTTACCGGTTAAAACTCCTGTAAACTCATTTCTTAGTCTTTTATACTGACCAAACATAAAACCAATTTCGCGGCCGCCTACTCCAATATCTCCCGCAGGAACATCCGTATCAGCACCAATATGTTTTGAAAGCTCGGTCATGAAACTTTGGCAAAACTTCATGATTTCGTTATCTGATTTTCCTTTTGGATCAAAATCAGAACCACCTTTTCCGCCGCCCATTGGCAATGTTGTTAAACTATTTTTGAAAGTCTGCTCGAAAGCAAGAAATTTTAAAATACTTAAATTTACCGAAGGGTGAAAACGCAAACCACCTTTATAAGGCCCAATGGCTGAATTCATCTGAATTCTATACCCTCTGTTTACCTGAATTTCGCCTTTGTCGTTTAACCAGTTAACTCTGAACATGATAACACGCTCCGGTTCCACCATTCGCTCTAAGAGCATTTTATTCTGATATTTTTTATTTTCTTCAATAAAAGGAATTACCGTTTCGGCAACTTCTAAAACTGCTTGTAAAAACTCTGATTCATTCGGGTTTTTTTCGCTAACCGAATCCATAAAAGCGGCAATACTTTGTGACATGATTATTAGATTATTAACATTTAAGAAAACGTTTTCGTTGTTCCATACAAAGGTAATCTAAATTGATATTTGTTAAATAAATTTTTAAATATCAATTAAAATTTTTATCTATTATATAGGCAATCTGAAAAAAATAGATTTCAGGTTTGCTAATTTACAGTAATTTACTACCCTTATATTTAAAATTTTAATAATTTTAATAAAAATTCATCAATACAGCTTTTAATACTTTTTTGTTAGTGTTGTTTTTATATATTTGCCAAGATTTGAAAGCCCAAACACATGCTCAAACCTATAATAATCACGCTATTCGCCTTATTTGGAATACCTACAATAGCAAACGCCCAATCTAGTCTCGCCCAAGAAGTAGGAATAATATTCGGACCTTCAACTTTTCAATCTGATTTTGGTCAAAGAAATAATTTTGACACGACCGTTGGAAATACCGGATTTGGAATAGGGATTGTTCATTTTATCAACTTTTCTGCCAATAATAACAGAGAAAGTTTTTTTACGGAACATTTTAAAGTAAGATCTGAATTGTCTTTCAACCAAACCAAATTAGAACATTTTGGTGAATGGGTTGAAATAGAAAGAAAAAAGAATCTTGTACAACATCTTAGAGCAATGCATGGCACCTCGACCTTCGTCAATCTTGGAGCTCAATTAGAATTTTCTCCTTTTATGAAAATTCACGATTTCGAAAATACAATTGGTGGTTTTAGCCCGTATATCAGTTTAGGTTTTCAGGTGAGTTATTACAAAACCAAAGTCGAGTCAAGACTAGGAACTTTAGGACTTCCGCTAACTACGTATCCAAAATACCTAACTCCTTCTGACGGACGCCAGTTTGGTTTTTCTAACGAAAATGGTTTGGTTTTATCAGGAACAGCAGGTGTTGGTGTACACTACAAGCTAACAACAATGAGCGATTTAATGTTTGAAGTTCGTTATCAGGGTTACGCCTCTGATTGGGTTGATGGTTTAAATCCGAATAAAGATATTTACAAAGAAAATAAAGCAAACGATTCACAAGTTTGGTTCAATGCAGGATATATTTACTATTTAGAATTTTAAATACTTCCCAAAAATATAAAATCCCAAATTCCAAAATGATTACAATTGGAATTTGGGATTTTTTTTATTTTAGAATTAGCTTTTTATGCTAAAGCCTGCTCTAAATCTGCAATTAGATCTTCGGCATCTTCGATACCCACACTTAATCGAACCAAATCATCGGTAATACCAACTTCGGCTCTTTTATCTGCCGGAATAGAAGCGTGTGTCATCAAAGCCGGATGATTGGCCAATGATTCTACTCCGCCTAAAGATTCTGCCAGTGTAAAAACTTTAAGTTTCTCTAAAAATGCAATCGAATCTTCTTTTTTACCTGATTTAAAAGTAAACGAAACCATTCCGCCAAAAGCTTTCATTTGCTTTTTTGCAATGTCATGAAACGGATGACTTTTTAATCCCGGATAATAAACGGTATTTATTTTAGGATGATTACTTAAATATTCCACCACTTTTTCTCCGTTTTCGCAATGTCTTTGCACTCGTAACGAAAGTGTTTTAATTCCTCTTAAAACCAGGAAACTATCCATTGGGCCCAAAGTTGCTCCGGTTGCAAATTGCTGAAAATGCAATTGTTCTCCTAAAGCTTCATCTTTTACGATTAAAGCTCCTGCAATAACATCAGAATGTCCGCCTAAATATTTTGTAGCCGAGTGCATTACAATATCAGCTCCTAAATCAAGAGGTTTTTGTAAATACGGTGTTGCAAAAGTATTATCGACAGCAAACCAAATTTTATGTTCTTTGGTGATTTTTGCAATTTCTGCAATATCAGCCAGTTTCATTAATGGATTTGTTGGTGTCTCAACCCAAACTAATTTAGTGTTTTCGTTGATTAATGATTTCAATTTTGCAATATCCGTCATATCAACAAAATGAAATTTAATTCCCGAATCTTTATAAATTCTGGAGAACATTCTATAAGTTCCTCCATACAAATCATCCATTGCAATAATTTCATCTCCGGCTTTAAACGATCGTAAGATACAATCTGTCGCTGCTAAACCAGATGAAAATGCCAATCCGCGAGTACCATTTTCGATACTTGCCAAAGCATTCTCTAAAGCTGTACGGGTTGGGTTCGAGGCCCTGCTATATTCATAATCCGCCAAAGGTTTTCCCGGACTAGTTTGTATAAAAGTTGAAGTTTGATACACCGGAGGCATAACAGCTCCTGTACTTGGATCATGATGCTGACCACCATGTATTACTTTTGTATTGAATTTCATATAGTTACAAATTTTAAATGCTTAAACGTGGTACAAATTTACCGTTAAATTTATTTTAATCCTGACACAACTTCTTACCTTTGTATATAATTAACACTTTTCGACATGAAACATTACACTTTTTTAGCCTTTTTGTTCCTAACCATTGCAAGTTGCAACAAAGAGCTTTCATTTGAGAATGAGACATTTGAAAAAGAATCAACAATTCCATGCAAAAAAGATTGTCCAAAAATTACTATTGATGTTCCTATTGCTAAAAATATTGATGTTGTAGCAGACAGCATCAACAAGAAAGTTTTTTCGGTCATTAAAGAGATTGTTTATTTTGAAGAAGATCCATCAAAAGCGAATGATTATAAAACTTTGGCAGCCTCTTTTATTACTTCTTATGAAGAAATGCATAAAAAATTTCCCGATGAAACCTTTGGTTGGGAAGGAAAAATAAAAGGAAATGTCGAATTTGAATCTGATCAGATCATCAATATCAAAATCGACCATTATACCTTTACAGGCGGAGCTCACGGTTATCAGGGCTTTCGATCATTATTATTTCATCCTAAAACCGGAAAGACCATTTTTACCGATGAAATATTCAAAAACGAAAATGAGTTTAAGGCTTTCGCCGAAAAAGAATTCAGAAAGAAATACAAAATTCCAGAAAAATCAAACATTAATGCAACAGGCTTAATGTTTGAAAACGACAAATTTCAATTACCTCAAAATATTTTTTATACGAATGACGGTTTGCTTTTATATTACAACTCATACGAAGCTGCTTCATATGCAGACGGACCAAAAGAGCTTTTGTTTTCGTATGCAAAAGTGAGTAAATATTTGAAATATCGATAATCATTTCTAAATACAATTCTTAAAACCATCAAATTAAAAATAAACCTTTTCTTACTTTTGTATATTTGGTTTTTATTTTAATTTTTTCGATATGTTAACCTTTAACCATTCAGGGCTATTAGTTCCTGATAATAAAATTACTTCAACAATTCAAGAGTTAGAAAATGAGTTCGTTATCAAAATTCCTTCCATAAAAAGAAAGGAAATTTTTGAAGCTTATGTTAAATATAATGAAGATTTCAAAAAAGTATGTAATTTAGACCACCTACACCAATGGATTAACGGATCTTATGTAACGAAAAAGAATAATCCCGGAGATATTGATTTAGTTACGTTTTTAGATTACAAGATTATTTCTCAATTAGGCTCAAAATTAGATAATTTTAAATATCCTAACTCAGAAATTATTTATGGTGTTGACGCTTACATTATTGAAGTTTATCCTGAAAATCACAGTAATAATTTTAGATATATAAGCGATAAAGCATATTGGCTGGATCGATTTACAAAAACAAGAAGAATTAGAGGAAATAGGTTATCAAAAGGCTTTTTGGAAATAAAATTTTAATTTACAACAAATGAAAGATAACAAGTTATATCATATTTTAGACTTGATAGAAGAGATAGATAAAGTTGACAAAATGATTATCCTACATACAGAATCGGATTCTGATTTAATGTCAAACCAGTATAAAAATCAAAAACTAAAACTAAGTAATTATTTAGTTAAAGAACTTTTGACCAACAGCGACAACAGAACAGAAGTAATGTACATCATTAAACTTTTTATAGAGAAATTCTACAATAACGAAATAAGTCATCTGCAATTTGAGGAGAATGATAACCTAAAAAAGATTGAAGAAGTGTTTATTGAAAATTACGCATAATAAATTTACAACTAAACATTGAGGCAATTTTTTTTAAAAAAACTATAACATGTATTGGGTTAGACGCACTGCTGTGCGTCTCTACAAAAAACCTTTGTCGTTTTTAAGACCTTAGCATCTCAGTCCCTTAGGAACTTAGAGCTTATTTACTCCCTTCCTGAAAATCATATTTCATCTTTCTCAAAATCCTCATAGCTTCTTTAAACGATAAATAAATACTTCCAAAGGGCTTTAAAAGCAATTTAGCATCAATCAACTTTTGTTTCGCATCATCAAAACCATTCAGATAGCAAATCATAAAAGTTGATGGAAGATTCTCCAAATCTTTTACTTCACGTTCTGACAAGGCAATTCCTTTTTGCAGTTTTTGAAGCAACGCCATATTTGCATTATAAATATGGTATAACATTTTACGGTTGAATTCCGGAGGTTGAAACAGCATTTCGCGGTCGATTTTGTAATAACCGTTATCAAAAAAATGAATCGTTTGTTTTTCCAGAGGATAATAACTCGTTTTGTCATTTAAACCTAACGGAACATACTCGGTTATCGTAAAACTATCGTCATCAAAAACAATCGTAACCACATCCTGCGCCGAATAAAAAAGTTTAATTTGTTCGTTGATCAATTCGATATCAACACGGGACAAGAAAGTTTTATCACGTGATTTATGAGGAACTCCTGCCCAGCAAATCACAAACAGTTCTTTAAAAACATGATATTTCGGTGACATGTCTTTGTGCCTGAAATTCATAAAATCGATTACACCATCAAGTGTGTACTGAATACTGTTTCTGGAACTATTTTCGATCCCAATAACCGTTTCGGTGTTCTGGTAGTTTTTCTCAATTTCCCCTTCAATAGGAACCGAATTACTGCCGCGCCTTATAAAAACGCTGTTGGCCGGAATGGTATGAATGCCTTTTTTGAAATAGGAGATTTTATTTTTTGGTTTAATGGTAACCAAACCAATAACCTTATCTTTTGGAAGATTAGGAAACGGTACATTTTCGTATTGAATTTTGGGAGGATTTTCCAGAAAAGCATTCACAAGATTCTGAATTCGGCTATCATCAAAAAAATCATCGCCTACAATTTCGTTATCCTGATCTTCTACTCCAACCACGATATAAGAATTATTGGTTGGGTTTGAATTTGATAAAGCGCAAATATGCTTCAGGAATTTTCCTTTTCCTTCGCGAGAATGCAAATTCAATTGCCTTTTTTTATCATAAAAACTGCTCTCGTCATTATGAGCGAGTAAATTTTTTATTAAAAGGCGCTTGTTGATCATTATTTTTAGACTTCTTAGAAAGTTAGATTTTTAGACTTCTTAGATTATTGGACTTTTAAATCTTAAACCTCTTAGATTATTTGATTGTTTAAATCTAAGAAGTCTAAGTTAGTCTAAAAATCTAAGTTATCCTCTCTTAACAATTGTCGACGACGCTTGCGCGGTACTCATCACCACCAAATCGGCGATGTTTACATGATAGGGTCTTGACACTACAAAGTGAATAATATCAGCAATATCTTCAGCCTGCAACGGATCGAAACCTTTGTAAACATTCGAAGCTCTTTCGACATCGCCTTTAAAACGTACTTCACTAAATTCTGTCGCTACCATTCCGGGGTGAATTGCTCCTACTCTAATACTAAACGGATTCAAATCGATTCGCATTCCGGCAGTAATGGCATCAACTGCATGTTTTGTTCCGCAATATACATTTCCGTTTGGATACACTTCTTTGGCAGCTGTTGAACCAATATTGATAATATGTCCGGAATTTTTGGCTGTCATTTTTGGAATCACTGCTTTCGAAACATACAAAAGTCCTTTAACATTAATATCAATCATCGCATCCCAATCTTCTAAATCTCCGGTTTGAATAGGGTCTAAACCATGTGCATTTCCGGCATTATTGATCAAAACATCGATATCTGAGAATACTTCCGGCAAAGAATTAATACTTTCCAGAACATCCTTTTTATCTCTGACATCAAATGACAAAGAATGTACTTCGGTAAAAGCCGAAAGTTCTTTTTCAAGTTCGGCCAAACGGTCTTTACGTCTTCCGCAAAGCACCACTTTATAGTTATTTTTTGCCATGATTTGAGCGGTTGCTTTACCAATTCCGCTTGTGGCTCCAGTAATTAAAACTGTTTTTTTCATTCTACTATTTTTATTTTAAAAGTTTTTTACCACAGATTAAATGGATTAAAATGATTTATAATCTGTGAGAATCTTTCAATCTGTGGCAAAAATTTTTCAATCTTTCCTGATCCAATTGTCTAAATTCAATTTCATATTTAGAGCGGTCCAGGTTTCATCACCCATTTCCCTAACAAACTTTTTATCAGGGTTAATGACAAAACCAATCTTTTCATAGCATTTGATTGCTCCAGTATTAAAATCAAAAACATTTAGCTCAACATTTCTTTGCTTACTATTTTCAAGAATAAATTCCAGAAGCAAAGTCACTATTTGTTTTCCAATTCCTTTTCCTCTAATGTTTTCATCCATAATCAAAATCCTTCCCAGATTTGCAAAGTTGTCTTTATAACAAATTTCACAATGCCCGATAGTCGAATCATCAGAAATAGTTACAACCCTAAAAGCAATCCTGTTTTTATCCGAAAGTGATTTTTCTATTTGTTCTTCGGTTAAAGGAAAAGTAAATTCCGGTCCTGCAAATTGCATCAACTCGCGAGCATCTTTTATACTATCAATCAATTGTGGATAAAACGCTGCATCGAATTTTTCTAATCGTATCATTATATGATCAAAGGTTTAAGCAACTTCTTCGCCTCTGCTTTCTGTCCAGATGGCAAACCAGTCTTCTTTGTCCATTTCTAATTCAACGGCTTTCATCAGCGATTGAATTCTGGCAATATTTACTGTTCCTGCAATCGGGATAACTGCTGACGGATGTTTTAAAATCCAGGCCAATAAAAGTGTATCTGATCCAAAACCGTATTTTTTAACCAAATCAGACAACAATTTTTTCAAACGACGTGTTTTTTTAGTGTCTTCTCTAAAAACAGTTCCAAGCGGATTCCATGACAACGGACGAATTCCGTGCGTTTGCATGTAATCAAAGCTTCCGTCAACCATTGGCTCAAAATTCGTTGCCGAAAATTGTACCTGATTGTAACTTACTTCTGTTTTCTGACGAATCAATTCGGTTTGAGAACTCGTGAAATTCGAAAGTCCGAAATCGATAATTTTTCCTTCTGCTTTTAATTTTTCAACAGCTTCTGCAATTTCATCAGCTTGCATTAATGGACTTGGTCTGTGCAATAAAAAAACATCAACATAATCTGTTTTTAGTTTTTTTAATGATTCTTCAACTGACCAAACAATATAATCCCTGGAGTAATCGTAATGTTTGATTTTGTTTGGGCGGCTTTCGGCTATCATCTGAATTCCGCATTTGGTAATTAATTGTAATTTCTCTCTCGAGATTTTGCTGTTGTGAAATGCCTTTCCAAAATCAGCTTCTGTGGTATACGATCCGTAAATATCTGCGTGATCAAAAGTTGTAATTTTGTTTTCGATACAAAGTTGTATCAGGTTTTCCATTTCTTTAGTTGTAAGGTTTTTATCCCAAACTCCCCAATTCATAGTGCCCGAAATTATGGGCGATAATGCTGTTTTACTCATGGTTTCATTGCGTTATTTTTGGTAATAAATATGCTTTTCTGAAGCATAATCACCAAAGTTCTTAAAAATATAAAAATAGATTCACAATTAGTCCTTAAAATTAGGTCATTGGTCGAAGTTTTAACCATTCTTTAACATCTTACTTCTCAAAAAATATTCAATTTGCACTCTCAAAAGCTACGCATAGAAATCAAGGTTTTAAAAATATTTATATGGAAGAAAATACAACGACTTTAGACATTAGAGCGATAAATGAAAAAATTGAAAGAGAAAGTGCTTTTATAGACCTTCTTACAATGGAAATGAACAAAGTTATTGTGGGCCAGAAACATATGGTCGAGCGTTTACTAATTGGACTTTTGGGACAAGGGCATATTTTGCTTGAAGGTGTTCCCGGATTAGCAAAAACTTTAGCCATAAATACTTTGTCTCAAGCAGTACAAGGTTCGTTCAGTCGTATTCAGTTTACACCTGACTTATTACCTGCCGATGTCGTTGGAACGATGATTTACAACATAAAAGCAAACGAGTTTTCTATCAAAAAAGGGCCAATCTTCGCAAATTTCGTCCTTGCCGATGAGATTAACCGTGCTCCGGCAAAGGTTCAATCGGCACTTTTGGAGGCGATGCAGGAAAAACAAGTAACTATTGGCGACACGACTTTCAAACTAGATCGTCCGTTTTTAGTACTGGCAACTCAAAACCCGGTAGAGCAAGAAGGAACATACCAGCTTCCGGAAGCGCAAGTCGATCGTTTTATGCTAAAAACGGTAATTGACTACCCAAAAATTGATGAAGAGCGTTTTGTAATTCGTCAAAACTTAAAAGGAACTTACGAAAAAGTAAATGCTGTAGTTTCTGTAGAACAAATTTTACGCGCACAAGAAGCGGTTCGTGAAGTTTACATGGATGAAAAAATCGAAAAATATATTTTAGATATCATATTTGCTACTCGTTATCCAGAAAAGTACAAATTGGCCGACCTAAAACCTCTTATTAGTTTTGGAGCATCACCACGTGGAAGTATCAATTTAGCTGTTGCAGCAAAATGTTACGCTTTCATCAAACGTCGTGGTTATGTAATTCCAGAAGATGTTCGTGCAGTTGTACATGATGTTTTACGTCACAGAGTTGGGATAACATATGAGGCTGAAGCCGAAAACATTACTTCTGTAGACATTATCAACAAAATCGTAAACGAGATTGAAGTACCTTAAAAATAGTTTTCAGTTTTCAGTCACAGTGAACATATTACAAGTAACTGCGACTGAAAACTGCGACTGAAAACTAAAGAAATGGATACAAAAGAGCTTTTAAAAAAAGTACGGAAAATAGAAATCAAAACCAAAAGACTGAGCAATCACATCTTTTCGGGAGAATACCACTCTTCATTTAAAGGACGAGGGATGACTTTTAGTGAAGTACGTCAATACCAATATGGCGATGACATTCGTAACATCGATTGGAATGTAACTGCACGCTACAACGAAGCCCACGTAAAAGTTTTTGAAGAAGAACGCGAATTGACCATGGTTTTAATGGTTGACATCTCAGGTTCAGAGGGTTTTGGTTCTAAAAGTCAATTTAAAAAAGACATCGTCACCGAAATTGCGGCAACGATGGCTTTTTCGGCTACACAAAATAATGACAAAATTGGTTTAATATTATTTTCTGATAATGTAGAATTGTATATTCCGCCAAAAAAAGGTCGTTCCCACGTTTTGAGAATCATTCGTGAACTGATCGAATTTGAACCAAAAAGCCAGAAAACAGATGTTGGAGCTGCTTTAAAATTTTTATCAGGAACCCAGAAAAAGAAAGCGATTGTCTTCATGATTTCTGATTTTATGTCTGAAAATTATGAGCAGACTTTGAAGATTGCGTCTAAAAAACACGATATTACCGGTGTTAGGGTTCACGATATTCGTGAAGAAAAAATTCCAAATTTAGGAATGGTATCTATACTCGACGCTGAAACGGGAAAAATTCAATTGGTAAATACAGGTTCAAAAACCGTGCGAATGAATTACGAAAAACACTATCAGGAAAGAGTTAATTATTTCAAAGATATTTTTAGTAAATCCGGAGCTGGAGTTGTAAACACTAGAGTTGATGAAAACTATGTGACTAAATTACTGGGGTATTTCAAATCAAGATAAGTTTATTTTAGAGTGCAGATTTTAGATTTTTTCTAAAGATTTATAAATTATTGATTTCTGCTTAACATTATATAAATAAAAAATCCGCTTAAATCTGTGCCATCCGCGTCATCCGTGTGCCATATTTAAGCATTCGTTTTAGACTAAAATCTGAAAACAAAATCAAATGAAATTAAAGTTTTACATATTTTTATTTTTACTTTCCTCATCTATTTTTGCCCAGCAAAAACAAGTAGAGACGAGCATTGATACAACAAAAAATAAAATTGGGGCGGAGTTTAAGCTAACACTTAAAACGGTTGTGAGCTCAAAGTCGAAAGTTGTTTTTCCGAAATTAAAAAACATTGGTCCGCTTGAAGTAATTCAGTCGTATCCAATTGACACGGTGAAGAAAAATGACACTTACGAATTAATCAAAAAATATGGTTTAACGCAATTTGATTCCGGGAAATATACTATTCCGAGTATTAAAATTTTAATTGATAAAAAACCTTTCTTAACAGATTCTATCCGTGTTGAAGTTGCCAGTGTAAAAGTGGATACTTTACAGCAAAAAATGTACGATATCAAAGACATTACTGCTGTTGATAACGGAATTGGTGATTGGTGGAAATATGTTTTAGGTTTAATAATCATTCTTGGAATTGGAGCTTTCGTTTATTGGTTTGTTAAGAAACGACAACAAAAGAAAATTGAAGAAGAGGTTTATAAAACTCCTATCGAAAAAGCGACAAGCTTATTAAACAACCTGGAACAAAAAGAACTGGTTCAAAAAGGAGAAATCAAAGAATATTATAGCGAATTAACAGATATTGCCCGTAATTATATCGAAGAAGCGATTCATATTCCGGCAATGGAAAGTACTACTTCTGAATTGATTCAGGCGATCAGAACGGCATCAACCAAAAAGAAGATGACCTTAACTCCTGAAACTGTTGAGAATCTGGAACGTGTTTTACGCCAGGCCGATTTAGTAAAATTTGCTAAATCGAAACCGCTTGATTTTGAAATTACCGATGACAGAAATAAAATTCAGAAAGTAATTTTAACGCTGGATAATGCAATTCCAACAGAAGTTCCTGCCGAAGAAGAAGATCAATTACTGAATGAAGCGCAAAGACAAAAACAAATTAAACAACAGTTATTAAAAAAACGCAACAAACGTATTGCTATTGCAGTAGGAACTGTTTTGTTTTTATTAATTGCGACTACGGCATTTTTTATTGTAACCAAAGGTTTCAAATTTGTAAAAGATAATTTGATTGGGCATCCAACCAAAGAATTATTAGAAGGTCAATGGGTAAAAAGTGAATACGGAAATCCTGGTGTTTTAATTGAAACTCCAAAGGTTTTAAAACGTATGGATACTCAAAAAGTACTTCCGAAAGAAACTATGGCGCTGATTAAAGAAATGCAGCTGTTTTCATACGGAAGCATGATCGACAACTTTTATATTACTGTTTCGACAAGTAAATTCAAAAATCCTGTAGAACTTGATTTGGCAAAAACTTTAGAAGGTACTTTAAAAATAATTGAAGCGCAGGGCGGACAAAATATTATTGTAAAACAAGAAGATTTTCAAACCAATGAAGGTGTTCAGGGATTAAAAGGATACGGAACAATGTCGATTTTAAATCCGGTTGATAAAACGAGCACAAAAGCCTATTACGAGATTTTATTATTCAAACAAGATCAGGGATTACAACAAATTATGATTTTGCATGAAGAAGGTGACACATACGGAAACGATATTGCAACCCGAATTTTAAATTCTGTTGAACTTAGAAAAGCGAGTAACTAATGAATAAAATAACTTTTTTAAATCCGGAATTTTTTTGGTTGTTTCTACTAATCCCAATTGCAATAGCTTGGTTTTTCTGGAAACGCAACCAGCAATCGGCTACTTTAAAAATGAGTTCGACTCAGGGTTTTAAAAACAGCGAATCGTTGCTAACGAAATTAAAACCTGCTTTATACGTTTTTAGAATTTTAGGACTAAGCTCCTTAATTATAGCTTTGGCCAGACCAAGAACGGTTGACATTAGCAGTCAGACTAAAACAACTAAAGGAATTGATATTGTTTTGGCGATCGACGTTTCTGGAAGTATGCTGGCAAAGGATTTAAAGCCAAACCGCATGGAAGCTTTAAAAAGAGTAGCTGCAGATTTTGTTGGGGAAAGACCTAATGACAGAGTTGGACTGGTTTTATACGCTTCTGAAGCTTATACTAAAACACCTGTTACAAGTGATAAAGCTATTATTCTTGAAGCTATTAAAAGCATTAAATACGATACAGTTTTACAAGACGGAACCGGAATTGGTATGGGATTGGCAACTGCCGTAAACCGCCTGAAAGACAGTAAAGCAAAAAGCCGGGTTATTATTTTAATGACCGATGGTGTGAATAATGCCGGGTTTATTGAGCCTGAAACTGCATCAGACATAGCAAAACAATACGGCATAAAAGTATACACAATTGGTATTGGTACTAACGGAATGGCCGAATCTCCTTATGCTTATGCACCAAACGGAGGTTTTTTATATAAAATGCAAAAAGTTGAAATCGACGAACAATTAATGAAAAATATTGCCCGTAAAACCGATGGAACTTATTTTAGAGCAACAAGTAATGATCGATTAGCCGAAATATACAACGCGATTAATAAATTAGAAACCACTGAAATCCAGGAATTAAAATTCTATGATTACGACGAAAAATACAGAGGATTTGTCTTATTGGCTGCCTTTTTATTATTGTTAGAAGTTGGTTTAAGAAATACAGTTTACAGAAGCTTTATATAATATTTTAGTCGCAGTCACGGTTTACAGTTTACAGCTGAAACTGCGACTGAAAACTGCGACTGAAAACTAGAACTAAAAATGGAATTAGACGAAAAAAAATATTTATACCTTTTATTATTACTCCCAATTGTGGTGTGTATTTTCCTTTTCAATATGTATTGGAAAAGAAAAAAACAGCGCGAATTTGGTGATCTCGAAATGGTAAAAAAACTAAGCCCGGAAAGATCGGTTTTTAAACCTGTTTTAAAATTATCGGTAATACTTTTGGCGCTTGCCTGTTTAATTATCGGATTAGTGAATCCGAAGATTGGAACAAAAATGGAAACTGTAAAACGCGAAGGTATTGATATCGTTTTTGCTGTCGATGTTTCTAAAAGTATGCTTGCCGAAGATGTGGCACCAAGTCGTTTAGAAAAAAGTAAACAGTTGGTTTCGCAAATCATCAACAATTTAGGAAGTGACAGAATTGGAATTGTAGCCTATGCAGGAAGTGCTTTTCCGGTTTTACCGATCACTTCAGATTATAGTGTTGCCAAAATGTTCCTGCAAAGTATGACTCCTGATATGGTTTCATCTCAAGGAACTTCGCTTGATGAAGCCATTAGATTATCATCGACTTATTTTGATGAAAAAAGCAAAACCAGCAAATTATTGATTTTGATTTCTGATGGAGAAGACCATTCTGAAGGAGCTTCAGCAGCAGCGGAAGAGGCCAATAAAATGGGAATGAAAATCATTACGATTGGTGTTGGAACAGAAAAAGGAGGCACAATTCCATTAAAAGAAAATGGCGTAGTCAGAAACTATCAAAAAGATCAAAACGGACAAACTGTTATTACAAAACTAAATCAGGAAGGATTAAGAACCATTGCAAAAGCTACAAAAGGAGGTTATGTATATGGCGGAAGCACTAAGGAAGTTTTAGAATACATCAAAAATGCTTTAAACAACATACAAAAAACAGAATTCGAAGCGACACAAATGGCCGATTTTCAATCGCAGTTTCAGTGGTTCATTGGCTTTGCCTTCTTATTATTGTTTGTGGATATTTTCCTTTTAGAAAGAAAAACAAATTGGATAAAAGAGTTGAATTTATTTAACGAAAAGAAATAATAAAGTTAGCAGCTAATTACCAGAATTTACACGAATCAAATTGTTTAGATTCTATTCGTAATTCAAACACAAAGAATTAATTAGTGAGAATTGGTGTAATTCGTGGCAAACTAAAAACATAAAACATTAGAATGAAAAATTTACTTCTTTATATTTTACTAACGTTCTCTTTGGCGGTTTCAGCTCAGGAGAAAGATAAGACATTGCCTGATGCCAATGAAGAATATAAGCAGAATAAATTTATTGACGCTGAAGCCAATTACAGAATTTCAGAATCAAAATTTCCAAAACGTGCTACTGCTCCTTATAATTTAGGAAATACTATTTACAAACAAAATCAGGTTTCTGAAGCTAAATTCGCTTACGCGAAAGCCATAAAGAATGCTAAAACAAGACCTGAAAAACATAAAGCTTACCATAACTTAGGAAATGTTTTCATGAAAGAGAAAGATTATACGCAAGCCGTTGAAGCGTATAAAGAAGCTTTGCGTAACGATCCTACCGATGACGAAACACGTTATAATTATGCCTTAGCCAAACAAAAGCTTAAAGAAAATCCGCCTAAAAACGATAAAAACAAGGACAAGAATAAGGATAAAGACAAGGATAAAAACAAAGATAAAGACAAGGACAAGGATAAAAATAAAGACAAGGATAAGGACAAAGACAAGAAAGACGACAAAGGCGATAAAGACAAAGACAAAAAAGATGGTAAAGATGATCCTAAAAAAGACGACAAGTCTGACAATAAAGGAGAACCAAAACCACAGCCAGGCGGAATTTCTAAAGACCGTGTCCAGAATTTATTAGATGCCGTAAACAACGAAGAAAAGAAAATTCAGGATAAAGTAAACGCTCAAAAAGTAAAAGGCAATCCTAGAAAAACAGAAAAAGACTGGTAAATGGTTTGTTTGTGGTTTTTGGTCTAAAGTTTTTGGTTTTTCTCCTAATTGAAATATTAAAAAGACAAATTAAAACGTTAAACAGTTAACAACAAACTATAAACAACAAACAATAAACTGATTAAAACAATTAATGAAAAGATATTTAATTCTATTACTATTCACTTTTCAAGGGCTTATGGCTCAAGTTCAATTTGAAGCCAGAGTAAGCAAAAACACGCTCGGACTGAACGAAAGATTCCGTATTGACTTCATCATGAATGTTGATGGAGATAACTTTGACCAGCCTTCATTTGACGGATTTAGAGTTGTAGGCGGACCAAGTCAACAAGTAAGTCAGTCCTGGGTAAACGGTAGAAGTTCTTTTCAGAAAATATATTCTTATATTTTACAGCCTAATCAAAAAGGAACATTTTCTATCAAGCAGGCAGCTATAGAATACAATGGGCAAATTTATAAAACACAGCCTATAAAAATCGTAGTAACAAATGCCGTTGCACAAGAAAGAGATCCTTATGACAACAGCAGACCACAAGGACAACAGGGCATTCCAAATGAAACTTTGAATCTTGTAGCCGAGATTTCTAAAACAAATCCGTATTTGAATGAGCCAATTACTGTTGTTTATAAATTATACTTTAACAACATTAACGTAACTGGTTTTAAAGAATTGGCCAAACCCAAGTATAATGATTTCTGGAACCAAAACATAGACATCAAGCAATTGTCGATTGAAGAAGGCACTTTTAAGGGACAAAGATGTTATTTTGTAATCCTGAAAAAAACCATATTATACCCTCAAAAATCAGGAAGATTAACTATTGAACCGCTATCATTAGACATAGGCGTACAATTGCCAACAGATCGTCGTAACATGTACGGCCAGATGATTCTGACAGATGACAATAAGGTAGTTTCGGCCGGAGCCAAGACCATTAATGTACGACCACTTCCGGAAACTAATAAACCAGAAGGTTTTGGCGGTGCGGTAGGGAAATTTAATTTCACTGTTACTCCATCTAAAACAACACTTAAAAGCGGAGAAAGTCTGGACTTAATCGTGAGTGCCTCAGGAAGCGGAAACATGAAATTGTTTACCTTACCAAAACCTGTTGTTCCTAATGCATTAGAAATGTACGATCCGGTTCATGATGAGCAGGTGACGACTTCACTTTCAGGAATGTCAGGAAAAATTACCGATAAGTATTCTATTGTACCACAATACAAAGGAAAATATGCGATAAAACCAATGCAGTTTTCTTATTTTGATTTGAATACCGGTTCGTATAAAACCATTACTTCTCAGGAAATTATGGTTGATGTGTTAGACGGACCAATGCAGGCAGAAGCAAATGCGACAGCAAATGCCTCTAAAAATGTATTTACAAAAACAGAACAGTTTAAATACATCAAACCAAAAACAACTTTGGTTGCCATTGCTAAAAACGATTTTTACGGTTCTAATTTATATTATCTTCTGTTATTCGCACCATTCGTCATTTTACCAATTATTGTTTTGGCTAAGAAAAGAAAAGAAGCAATTGATGGTGACGTAACAGGAAACCGTATTAGAATGAACAATAAATTAGCTAAGAAATATTTATCTCAGGCTAAAAAACAACTTAACAATAAAGAGGCGTTTTATATTGCGTTAGAAAAAGCGATGCATAATTTCCTAAAAGCTAAATTACATATCGAAACCTCAGAAATGAGCAAGAATAATATTCAGGAGCTGTTATTGTCGAGAAATGCAAATCCTGAATCAGTTCAGAATTTCATTAATCTGACAGAAAACTGTGAGTTTGCCCGTTATGCCCCGGCATCAAGCGCTTCGATTCAGCAGGATTATGACAAAGCTGTTTTAATCATTTCAGAATTAGAGAAACAAATTGTTTAGTTTAATCTTTAACCGCAAAGTGCGCTAAGAAAATTGATTTAGCTTTCGTTGAATTAAAGTTCGCAAAGTTGAAAATGTTATTACAAATCAGGAAAATGAAAAACATAGTAGTATATCTTTTTTTATTAATCACTCAGGTTTTCTTTGCTCAAAGCGGCTTTGAGAAAGGAAATGCCTTGTATCAAAAGGGACAATACCAACAGGCTGTTGATGTTTATGAAAGCATTATTAAAGAAGACAAGGAGCACTCTGCAGAGTTGTATTTCAACTTAGGAAATGCCTATTACAAACTCAACAAAGTGGCACCGTCGATCTACAATTATGAAAAAGCATTAGTTTTAAAACCTCACGATCCGGAGACTTTAAACAATTTAAAATTTGCAAAAAAACTAACCATCGATGAGATCAAGGAAATTCCTAAAGTAGGTTTTTCAAAATTAATTCAAAACTTTACAGGCATTTTTGATTATAACACCTGGGCAAAGATTTCTGTTGCTATTGCGTTTGTTTTTTTATTAAGTTTTATTGGCTATTATTTCTCTCAGCTTACGCTTTCAAAAAGACTTTATTTCATAGGAATGTTTGTTCTTTTAGTTGCTTTGTTATTGAGTGTTTCTGCGGGAATAACAGAAAAGGACCATTTTACCAATGATCGCCCGGCGATTGTTTTTGCTGAATTAAGTGAAGTCCGCAGCGAACCACAAAAAGCAGGCGCTGCCATTATATTACTACATGAAGGAGCAAAAGTCTACGTTACTGAAACTGTGGGACAGTGGAAAAAAGTAGAACTAACAGACGGAACAGAAGGCTGGATAGATAGTTCGACAATTAAAGAAGTGAAATAACGCTTTTAAAATCTAAAATTAAAATCCCAAATTCCAACTTAATAACAATTGGAATTTGGGATTTTTATGTCAATCTAAGTCTTTAAACCACATCAGTGATATAAGTAAATTGAAGTCTGATTCGATTAAGTAAATATTTTATTTATGACACGAAGTATCCAACCCAGCCTATTGTAGAGACGCACAGCAGTGCGTCTACATCTAGAATGTTGACAAACTTTGTGTAGACGCACTGCTGTGCGTCTCTACAGAATAAAATGTGAAAATTCAAAAAGATTTTAATTATAACAGAATAAGTTCTCATTACAAACTTTGCGAACTTAAAATCATCACAAACTAAGCCTTATTTCTTTGCGATCTTTGCGGTAAAAAACCACATCCAGTTTTATAATCACTTACAGGATTTAAAAACTATAAACCTTCTCAGGCGTAACACAATAATCCAACTTCACATCAGATTCAAAAACATCTCCTATTTCAGTTTCTGCTTCAAAAAAAGAAAGACCAATTTTGACGGTTTCAGGTTTACATTCGGCTAGAAACTTATCGTAAAAACCTTTTCCGTAACCAACCCGATTTCCTGAAAGATCAAAAGCCAAAAGCGGTACAAAAACTACATCGATAGTTGCTGAGGGAACTGGCAAACCATTTACAGGTTCAGGGATATTATATTCGTTTTTTTTGATTTTGGTATTATCAGTTAATAAAAAATGTGTCATTCCGCGAGTGTCAAAATCGCTTTTAGACACCACAATTTCTTTATCTTTTCCGGAAAGCAAATGCAAAACATATTCCGTATTTACTTCTTTTTGTTCCTCGATAGGCAAAAAAACATGATAATACGTTTTATCCCAGATGGGCAATTGAATTAAATTATTGGCTACAGCCAGACTCTTTTCCTCAAGATCATCAAGAGACAATTCTTTTCGTAGATTTTTATAGTGTAAGCGTAATTCTTTTTTATTCTTCTGCATTTTCAGGATTATTATCGGGGCTGTTTTTAGACATATGATAAATCGCATCGCCTTCGTAAACTATGGGCGAATGATTGGCGTTGATGACAAAACCGTCATGCGGCGCTTTTACTTTCTGTTCAAATTTACCAAACGGATCCGTAATGATAGCCAGAATAGATCCTTTAGTTACATATTTACCAATCAAATTATAATCATGCAATAAACCGGAACATTTGGCGCGCAGCCAAACCGAATTTTTAATATAAATGGAAGGTTCCTTAGCATATTCAACTACTTGCTTAGGATCCAGCATGTTTAGATAATGCAGCAAACGCTTCACTCCCATTACCCCTTCATTGGCGATTACATTATTTATATCTAATGATTTTCCACCTTCAAAAAGCAACATTTTTATATTCGCTTTTTCGCAAGTATTCCTAAAAGATCCATTGATATTTTTAGAATATAACGTAAACGGAGCATTAAAAACATCTGCCAAAATTTTCAATTCAGGATTATTTTCGGTCACCCTAATTTGCGGCGCATTAAATCTGCTGGCACCTCCGGCATGAAAATCGACCGCATAATCAATAATTGGCAAAACTTCTGCAACGATATGGTACGCAAAACGACTCGCCAGAGAACCTTTTTTGCTTCCCGGGAACACGCGGTTTAAATCACGTCCGTCTGGAAACTCGCGGGATTTATTTACAAAACCGTACATATTGATAATCGGAATACAAATTATAGTGCCTTTTGCAGGACGATTAATCTTCTTGCTAATGATTTGACGTACCACTTCGACTCCGTTAATTTCGTCGCCATGAATTCCCGCCGAGAATAAAACTACCGGACCTTCAATTTTTGACCTGCGCACAATAACAGGAATATTCAGCTTTGTGGTCGTATGCAACCTTGCAATTTCAACATTTATTGTTTTATTTTCTCCAGGCAAAATCGATTCGCCAAAAATAACCAGGGGTGTACTATTTTTCATGTAGAATTATAAAATCTAAATATAGAAATTATTCTTTTGATTTCGTAAATTTGAAACTAAATCAGTGTTAAGCTTTTTTTCCGGAATCAAAACGATTTTAGAAAATGCTTTACAGATACTTCAGAAACAAAACAGAATGCAAAAACCGTCTTTAGATCTTCAAATTCAAACCTTGCCGGACAATCCCGGTGTGTATCAATATTATGATAAAGAGGGAAAGATCTTATATGTTGGAAAAGCCAAAAATTTAAAAAAAAGGGTTTCCTCCTATTTCAATAAAATTCACGACACGGCCAAAACAAATGTATTGGTCCGAAAAATTGTAACCATAAAACACATCGTTGTTCCTACCGAAACGGATGCCCTTTTGCTGGAAAACAATTTAATCAAAACCTTGCAGCCACGATATAATGTGTTGCTTCGTGATGACAAAAGTTATCCCTGGATTTGTATTAAAAGAGAACCTTTTTCGAGAATATTCCTGACCAGACGAATGGTCAAAGACGGCTCAGAATATTTTGGGCCTTACACCAGTTTCAAAACGGTACATACCATTCTGGATTTAATCAAAGAATTGTATCCGTTACGAACTTGTAATTATGATTTAAGTAAATCCAACATCGATTCAGGCAAATTCAAAGTTTGTCTCGAATATCATATTGGCAATTGCAAAGGTCCTTGCGAAGGCCTTGAACCTCTTGAAGAATACCAACGGCAAGTTGATGCGATCCGCGAAATCCTGAAAGGAAATTTTAAAGAAAGCATGAAAGACTTCAAGCGATTAATGAACCAATACGCACAGGATTTACGTTTTGAGGAAGCCCAAAAAATCAAAGAAAAAATAGAAATTCTCGAAAATTACCAATCGCGATCTACGATTGTAAACCCTAAAATAACCAATATTGATGTTTTTTCGATCGTGTCTGACGAAAGTGCAGCCTATGTTAACTTTCTTCAAATTTCACACGGATCGATCATTCGTTCGCATACTTTAGAAATCAAGAAAAAACTCGATGAACCTGATGAAGAATTGTTAGAACTGGCAATCATAGAACTTCGCGAACGTTTTCAGTTACTTTCAAAAGAAATCATTGTTCCGTTCGAAATGAATTTGGGCGAAAACATCAAAACAACCGTTCCGCAGCTGGGCGATAAAAAACAGATTCTGGATTTATCCATTCGTAACGCAAAGTTTTACAGAATCGAACAACTCAAACAATTGCAAATTGTAGACCCGGACAGGCACACCAATCGCATCATGGCGCAAATGCAAAAAGATTTACGACTGCCAGTTGAACCTCGCCACATTGAATGTTTTGATAACTCGAATATTCAGGGAACAAATCCCGTTGCAGCTTGCGTAGTTTTTAAAGACGGAAAAGCCAGCAAAAAAGATTATCGCCATTTTAATGTAAAAACCGTCGAAGGTCCTGACGATTTCGCTTCGATGACCGAAATTGTCTATCGCCGCTATAAAAGATTATTAGACGAAAATGAACCTTTGCCCCAGCTTATCATTATCGATGGAGGAAAAGGACAACTTTCTGCAGCCTTAAAAAGTATCGACGCACTGGAACTACGCGGTAAAATTGCCATTATTGGGATCGCAAAACGTCTCGAAGAATTATTTTATCCCGGAGATTCCATTCCATTATATCTCGATAAAAAATCCGAAACATTAAAAGTAATTCAGCAATTACGAAACGAAGCGCATAGATTTGGGATCACTTTTCATCGTGACAAACGTAGCAAAGCGGCTCTGAATTCCTCTGTAGAAAGCATTCCTGGTATAGGCGAAAAAACCATGCTAACGTTAATACAACATTTCAAAAGTGTTAAAAGATTGAAACTGGCAACCGAAAAAGAAATATCTGATGTCATTGGTATATCAAAAGCCAAAAAAATTGTCGACTTTTACAAAATCAACTAGTTATTTTTTATGCGCCCAATCCAGCTGTCCATTTCAAATACTCGGTCAAAACGATTTTTTTCTACTGCAAAAAAAGGAGCTTCTAAAGTCGCTCTTTTTTTACAGGAAAAAATATCGTTTTGCCTCTCGCAGTTTTCCATTTCCATCTGGGGCGTACAGTTGGTGATTTTCACACTTTTATTTTTCAATACACAAAACTCTTTTTCACAAGAAAATAGCGAAAAGGCAAAACAAGACGAAGCCAAAAGACCAAAAATTGGTTTGGTTTTAAGTGGCGGCGGCGCAAAAGGATTTGCACACATAGGAGTTTTAAAAGTTCTCGAAGAAGCAGGAATCAAAATCGATTATATAGGCGGAACCAGTATGGGATCTATCATTGGAGGACTTTATGCCTCAGGTTATAATGCCTCTCAAATTGATTCCATTTTTAAAAGAACCAATTTCGACGAATTGATTAATGACTACATTCCGCGTTCCTCAAAAAACTTTTACGGCAAAAAAAATGACGAATTATATGCCATCGTTTTACCGTTTAGCAATTTTAGAGTTGGGATTCCGGAGGCACTTTCTAAGGGAATGTACAATTATAATTTACTAAGCAGTCTTACCCGCAACGTACGTCATGTACGTGACTTCAATAAACTTCCAACTCCGTTTTTATGTATTGGTACCAATATCGAAACCGGCGAAGAAGTTTTACTCAACAAAGGAAATCTGGTGCAGGCCATGATGGCAAGTGCCGCATTCCCATCGTTATTTACTCCGGTAGAAATCGACGGCAATTTATTGGTCGATGGCGGTGTAGTAAACAATTATCCTATTCAGGAAGTTCGCAATCTGGGTGCTGATATTATTATTGGTGTCGATGTTCAGGACGATTTAATGAAACGAAAAAACCTGAAAAATGCAACGCGTATATTGGTTCAGATTACCAATTTACAGTCGATTGATAAAATGAAAAACAAAATAAAAAACACTGATGTTTATATCAAACCGGACATTCGTGATTATGGCGTTATTTCATTTGACAAAGGCGAACAAATCATCAGAAAAGGTGAAGAAGCCGCTTTTGCCGTTTACGAAAAAATCAAAACATTGGTAAACGAAGACAATTTTTACAAAAAACCAAAACTGAAAATTGCTACCGATACCATTCAAATAGAAAAAATAAATAGCGACAAACTAGACAATTATACCAGAGAATACATTCGCGGAAAACTTCGTTTTAAACCAGGAAGTACCATTACATACGACGATCTTAAAACAGGAATAAACAACTTAAATGCTACTCAAAACTTTAGCACGATCTCCTATTGTCTGCAACCAGACGGCACAAAAGACGATCTTGATTTGGTATTAAAAGAAAACCCAACACAAACGTACCTTAAACTTGGGCTACATTACGACGGACTTTATAAAAGTGGTATTTTACTGAATCTTACCCATAAAAAAACATTCCTGAAAAATGATGTAACATCGCTGGACATTATTCTTGGTGACAATTTCAGGTATGATTTAAATTATTATGTCGAAAACGGGTTCAATATCAGCTTTGGTTTTCGTTCAAGATTAAATCAGTTTAATCGAAATGTAACAACGAGCATTAGTAATCTGGCTACAGAAAATCCAAATGTAAATTTGATTAATGTCGATTTTTTAGACATTACCAATCAGGCTTATTTTCAGACCATCTTTGTACAAAAGTTTTTAATGGGAGGCGGACTCGAATACAAATACCTAAAAATAGATTCGCCAACCCTTTCTAACACAGAAAACATTATCGAAAAGAGTAATTATTTCAGTCTTTTTGGATATTTAAAATACGATTCGTTTGATAATAAATATTTCCCTCATACGGGCTTATATTTTTCCGGAGATTTACAAACCTATCTGGCATCATCAGATTATACAAAACAATTTAAGCCTTTCTCGATTGCAAAAGCCGAAATTGCTTTTGCAAGAACCTTATTCAGGAAAGCCACCATTAAAATTGGAGCCGATGCCGGATTTAATATCGGCAGTGACAGCGTTCCGTTTTTCGATTTTATACTAGGAGGTTTTGGCTACAGCAAAATCAACAACTTCAATTATTTTTATGGATACGACTTTCTAAGTATTGCCGGAAATAGTTTTATAAAAGGAGACATTACATTAGATTACGAAATTTTAAAAAAGAATCACATTAACTTTTCAGCCAATTTTGCCAATTTAGGCGATGACATTTTCACTAGTGTTGACTGGGTTTCTATGCCTAAATATTCCGGATACGCTGTAGGTTATGGGCTGGAAACAATCATTGGCCCAATCGAAATTAAACAATCATGGTCTCCTGAAATGTCTAAAAGTTTTACTTGGTTTAGTATTGGATTCCAATTTTAATACAGTTAATTAAAAATACTGCCTTAATAAAGATCTAGGAATTTTATGGTAAAAAATATTGTTAATGTTTTTTTCACGTTAATAATTGACAAAATGTACAATTTAAATCAATAAAAATTACGACATTTGTTATAATGAAAACAAAATGGACAGGTTTATTAGAGTATCTTCAATTCCTTATCAAGAGAAATCCTGAATAAAACTACCGAATTGAGATAATTGGTCAACACAAAAGTTGAGCTGATTATCTGTTCACACAATTCAAATTTTTCGAATTATCTAATTTACAATTATCTAATAGAAAAGCCATGCCATTATATCATAAACTCGGAAACTTTCCTCAAAAAAGACACACCCAATTCGAAAAACCAAACGGAGGTTTGTACTACGAACAATTATTTGGTACTGAAGGTTTTCACGGACATTCATCATTATCATATCATGTTCACAGACCAACGCAGGTTAAAGAAATTTTAAACTCTTATTCGGTTGAACCCAAAATTGCAATTGGAAAAAACATAAAATCATTATTATTTAAAGGTTTTGAATTGAAACCTGAAAACGATTTTCTGGACAGCCGCAAAGCCATGTTAGTCAATAAAGACTGCATCATTGGATTGGCAGCTCCTAAAGAATCGCTTCGGAATTATTTCTATAAAAATGCCGATGCGGATGAAATGCTTTTCATTCATAAAGGAAAAGGAAAATTAAGAACCATGTTAGGCAATATTCCGTTTGAATATGGAGATTATCTAATTATTCCAAGAGGCATCATTTATCAAATCGAATTTGAGACTGAAGAAAACCGACTATTTTACGTTGAATCTTATTCTCCTTTTTATACTCCAAAACGTTATAAAAACCAATCGGGGCAACATTTAGAACATTCGCCATTTTGCGAACGTGATTTTATTTTGCCAAACGAATTGGAAACACATGACGAAAAAGGCGATTTTTTAATTAAAATCAAAAAAGAAGGCATGATTCACGAAGTGGTTTATGCCACACATCCTTTTGATGTTGTGGGTTGGGACGGTTACAATTTCCCATACGGATTTTCGATTCATAACTTCGAACCAATAACAGGACGTGTTCACCAACCGCCTCCGGTACATCAAACTTTTGAAACGGCCACTTTTGTCGTTTGTTCATTCTGTCCGAGACTTTACGATTATCATCCGAAAGCAATTCCGGCGCCATACAATCACAGTAATATAGATTCTGACGAAGTATTATATTACGTTGATGGCGATTTTATGAGTCGTAATAATATCGAGCAAGGTCATATTACTTTACACCCAAAAGGAATTCCGCATGGTCCGGCGCCAGGCGCAATGGAACGCAGTATTGGTCATAAAGAAACCCACGAATTAGCTGTTATGGTTGATACTTTCAGACCACTTATGGTTACAGAAGAAGCAATGGGACTTGATGATGGGCAATACTATAAATCCTGGACGTAGTAAATTCATCGAGTCGATCTAACCGCAAAGTTCGCAAGGATTTTACGCAAAGATCGCTATGATAAACTTTGCGAACCTTGCGTAAAATCCTTGCGTTCCTTGCGGTTAAAAAACAAATCTTAAAAAACATTTCGGCACATCAAATAAATGATTAACCGATTAAACAATAAACATCATGAGTAAAGAAATAAAATCAGTAGAATACGGATTAGAAAAAATCTTTGAAGGAGCACAAGATTTCCTTCCACTATTAGGAACAGATTATGTAGAATTCTACGTAGGAAACGCAAAACAATCGGCACATTATTACAAAACTGCTTTTGGATATCAGTCATTGGCTTACGCCGGATTGGAAACCGGAGTTAGAGACAGAGCCTCTTATGTTTTAAAACAAGATAAAATCAGAATTGTTTTGACAACGCCTTTAACACAGGACTCACCAATTCATGCACATCTTCAAAAACATGGTGACGGAGTAAAAGTCGCTGCACTTTGGGTTGAAGATGCCAGAAGCGCTTACGAAGAAACCATAAAACGTGGGGCACGTTCTTTTATGGAACCAACCGTGGAATCTGATGAATTTGGAGAAGTAGTTCGTTCGGGAATTTACACTTACGGGGAAACAGTTCACATTTTTGTGGAAAGAAAAAACTACAACGGAGTTTTCCTTCCGGGTTACAAAGAATGGAAATCAGATTATAATCCGGAACCAACAGGATTGAAATATATCGATCACATGGTTGGAAATGTAGGCTGGAACGAAATGAATACCTGGGTAAAATTCTACGAAGAAGTAATGGGATTCGTAAATTTCCTGTCATTTGATGACAAACAAATCACTACAGAATACTCTGCATTGATGAGTAAAGTAATGTCTAACGGAAACGGAAGAATTAAATTCCCAATCAATGAGCCGGCAGAAGGAAAGAAAAAATCGCAAATCGAAGAATACCTGGATTTCTACGGCGGGCCCGGAATTCAGCATATTGCTATTGCAACCGATGATATTATTAAAACCGTATCACAATTAAAAGCACGCGGAGTTGAATTTTTATCTGCTCCTCCTCACACCTATTACCAGGCAATTCCTGAAAGATTAGGAGTTCATATGGATATGATGAAAGAAGATATTAACGAAATTGAAAAATTAGCCATTATGGTTGATGCAGATGAAGATGGTTACTTATTACAAATATTTACCAAGCCGGTTCAGGACAGACCAACGCTTTTTTTCGAAATTATTCAACGAATGGGAGCAAAAGGATTTGGCGCAGGGAACTTTAAAGCCCTTTTTGAGTCGATTGAGAGAGAGCAGGAATTGAGAGGAACACTATAAAACCACAAAATTTTTACATTAAACAGCATAATTCTCTGTAAAATGATGATTTTTATGCAAATGTTATGTTAAACTCGCCTTTTGCTATTTCTTTTTTGAATTTTCTATATATCTTTGCACTCGCAAATCAAGAAGGGGTGGTTTCCTTCTGAATTGATATAAATTTCATAATTTATAGTTTTTTGGTTAGTTAATAGCATAAAAACTCAGTCATTCCTTGACTGAGTTTTTTTGTTTTGGTACATTTGGAATAGAATTTGCATTTCTTTATCTTTATAATGAAATGTAAAAATTGTACTATGAAAAAGATAATCCTACTTATATTAATTCTCACTACACTTGGTTTCGATTCAGCAAGAGAAGACGCTTTCGATACCGGAGAATACTTCAAATTCCGAATTCACTACGGAATTATCAATGCCGGTTACGCCACACTTGAAGTAAAAGACGCTACAATAAGTAACAAAAAAGTATTTCATGCTATTGGCAAAGGCTACACTACCGGAATGTCAAAATTATTTTTTAAAGTAGAAGATTTGTACGAAAGCTATTTTGACAAACAAACAGGAAATCCTTACCGTTATGTTCGAAAAATCAACGAGGGCGGCTACACAAAAGATCAGGAAGGTTTTTTTAATCAAAACGAAAACAGGATTTTAGTTAAAGATTACAAACGCAAAACCGAAAAAACGATTGTTATAACAGATAATGTTCAGGATATAATTTCGTCATTTTATTATTTAAGAAATCATCCTAATATTGACAAACTTAAATCAGGGGAATCGATCACAATCGACATGTTTTTTGATGACGAAATCACAAAATTTAAGTTAAAATATATAGGTCGTCAGGATATTACAACTAAATTTGGAACCGTTTCTACAATGATGTTTAAACCTTTGGTGCAAACAGGACGCGTTTTTAAAGAAAAAGAAAGCGTAACACTTTGGATAACAGACGACGACAACAAAGTTCCGGTTAGAATAAAAGCAGATCTTGCTGTAGGGTCACTCAAGGCAGACCTAGACGAATATAAAGGATTAAAAAATCCGTTTAAAGTAAAAAAATAATGAATACCACAGATCATTCTGAATCAATTTTAAAAGAAATTGACCTTAAATTTCAAGCTATTAATCAAAAAACTGAAGTTCAGTTAGAAGGATTACTTTGGTCAAAACCAATTACTTATTGGGATTACATTCAGACTGATGCTCTTTTGAATTTACAAATACAACGCACCACACTTCCTGACGAAATGGTTTTTATCATGTACCATCAGGTAAATGAATTAATTTTTAAAATGATTTTGTGGGAAATCGATCAAATTGCAGACACACAGAACATTCAGGTTGATTTTTTTAGCGAAAGATTATCCAGAATCACACGTTATTTTGACATGCTGACCAATTCGTTCAGCATCATGGAAAACGGGATGGACGTTGATCAATACATGAAATTTAGAAATACACTAACTCCCGCAAGTGGTTTTCAAAGTGCACAATACAGATTGATAGAATTTGCCTCGACAGATGTCATCAATTTAACGGATCGCAGATACAAAGATAATTTTGATGAAAATACAGATTTAGAAACAAGTTTTGAACATTTGTACTGGCAAGCTGCCGGAAAAGATTATCATACCGGAGAAAAATCATACCTGCTTAAAGAATTTGAAAATAAATATAAAGATCAATTCCTGAAACAAATTTCTGCATTCAAAACAAAAAATATCTGGCAGAAATTCACACAACTTCCTATCGAAAATCAGCAAAATCCAGCATTAATTGAAGCAATGCGTCACTATGACAAAACAGTGAATATCACTTGGGTTATGCAGCATTTAAATACAGCAAGAAAATATATTTTAGAAAGCGGAAAAGGCAATGGTGAAGCCACAGGAGGAAGCGACTGGCAAAAATATATGCATCCAAAATACCAAAGACGCATCTTTTTTCCTAAATTGTGGACCGAAGAAGAATTGTCTAATTGGGGAACTGAAACCACAGTTTAATTTCCAAAAAAATAAATAAGTTTGAAAAAAATACTCGTAATTATAATCCTGCTATTTTCAATAATTTCATGTAATAAAACCGCTGAAAAAGTTGAAATTAAAATTACAAAACCAAAAACCAAGAAAGTAGAATTTGGTTTTAATTACGCGGATTTTAATGTTCTTCAAGACACTATAAAAAAAGGAGATTCTTTTGGATCTATCATTCAAGGTCAAAATATTGGCGACAAAAAAGTCTTTGATGTTGTCGAGCAAATAAAAGATTCTTTTAATGTAAGAAGCATTCGATACAACAAACCTTACACTATTCTTCGATCAAAAAACAAAACAAACCAACTGCAGGTTTTTATTTATCAGCCAGATGCATTATCTTATTATGTAATCGATTTTCGCGATAGTATTGCAAAAGCTTACAAAAAAGTAAAACCCGTTACACTTAAACGCAAAATTATTGGTGGCGTTTTAAAAAGTTCATTATCCGAAACTTTAGGAAACGAAAGTGTAGAAACAGCACTTGCCAGCAGAATTACAAAAGTCTTCTCCTGGTCTATCGACTTTTTTAAACTTAAAAAAGGAGACCGCTATGGTTTAATTTTTACAGAACGTTTTATAAACGGTAAAACCTATGATGGAGTTGAAGATCTTGAAGCTGCATTTTTTGAATATAAAGGAAAAATAGTATACGCATTCCCGTTTGAAAAAGATACGCTATCAGGAAAAGTAGAATATTATGATGATGAAGGAAAAACACTGAAAAATTTCTTCCTGAAAACACCAATCAAATTTAGTCGAATTACTTCGAGATTTACTGCAAACAGATTTCACCCTGTTCAACACACCTGGAAAGCACACAAAGGAACTGATTATGCTGCTCCAACAGGAACACCAATTTCAACCACAGCATCCGGAGTTGTAGAAGCAACGGGATACACTGCAGGAAACGGAAATTTTGTAAAAGTAAAGCATAACGGAACTTACTCTACTCAGTATTTACACATGTCGAGAATTTTAGTAAAACGCGGACAAAGAGTGACACAAGGACAAACTATTGGCTTAGTAGGAAGCACAGGATTAGCTACCGGACCTCACGTTTGCTATCGCTTCTGGAAAAATGGAATTCAGGTTGATGCACTTCGACTTAACTTACCTACAGGAGAATCACTGACAGGAAATGACAGATCACGCTTTATGAAGCAAATCGAACCTTTGAAAAGAGAATTAGATAGCATTGGTAATTTATAAATTTCTTAAAATCTCAATTTTTAAATAGTAAGGAAATGAAAAACGCTCGTCTTAAAGCAATTTATAATGAAACTTTTTCAGGTTTAAAACTATTCTACAGAGACACCGATTTATCTGATGCGTTAATTTCAAATTACAAGGTTGGGCAAATTATTCAGGAAAAAGGTTTTACCGACATGAGTTCTTTGGGCGGCGGGATTTCCGGCAATTTAAGATATTTAATAGCGAGTGCTCATCCAAAAGATTTATCTAAATTCAATCCTGATTCAGCAAAAAACGGTCACTTTCTTTTAGATTCTATTGCTTATTTTAAAGTATTGGACATTTATAAGATTGAAAACAAAACACAGGTTTTCCTTTTAAATATTCCCGACACTTCTTTAACGCTTCTTAAAAATTCAACTTCAAACTTAGAGGAAGAAATTATCGAAAAAGCGCGAAAAAAATTTTCAAACAAAATCAATTTACCTTTAGTTCCGGAACTACAAACTGAGAAGTGGAAAGAAAGAACTAAATCCCCCATTGGAATAGATGAAAATGGCCAATTGTTTTTTGATGATTCTAAGGTTAAAACTGAACCATTAAAAAGAATAGAGATAAATGTCGCCAAGAAAACAATTGAAGTGAATAAAAAACCCTGGTGGAAAATTTGGTAAAAACCTCTTTTTCTACTCAACCATCAGTCAATTAATGAAAAGAACTTTACTACTATTTTCTTCTACAATAATTTTAGGATGTTCTCAGCCACATGCTTTTGTTTTAAACGACACAAAAGAAGATAAATATTATGTCTTAAAACTAGTCAACCAAGCCTTTAAGGAAGATCAAATTGATAAATCGCCTTTAATTGTAATAAATGGAGTTCCCTTTAAATATGACAAAAAACAGGACACCATAATATTACCTCTTAAAAAAACTGACATTATAGATTTAGATTTTTTAAATAAAAACAGCAGTCGCATCATTTATAATGAAAGAGAAAATGATGGCGCCATTATAATAACAGCAAAACAAATAAACTTATAAATCGTTTTCGTAACTATTTGTTATATAATTGTGAAGCTTAAAGCTATTAAAAGTAATTTCAGTATTTTTGTTTTTTTTATAACCACATTCTCAATTAAACAAAAAATGGCTTTAAACACAACAAACCCAACCGGGACTGAAGCGTGGAAAAATCTGCAAAACCACTATAACGCAATTCACGAAACTACGATACAAGAATTATTTCAACAAGATAATGCTCGTGTTGAAAAATTCAATTTACAATGGAACGACTTTTTAGTAGATTATTCTAAAAACAATATCAGCCAGGAAACTGTTGCTCTTTTATTAGAATTGGCCAATTCGATTGGATTAAAAGAAGCGATCTCTCAATATTTTGGCGGAGAAATCATCAACCAAACAGAAAACCGTGCTGTTCTGCATACTGCTTTGCGTGCGCCTGAATCGGCAACTATAAAAGTTGATGGCGAAAATGTAATTCCCGAAGTTTACGAAGTAAAAAATAAAATAAAACAATTCAGCCACGAAGTTATTTCTGGCGAAAGAAAAGGTTTTACAGGAAAAGCGTTTACTGATGTTGTAAATATTGGTATTGGAGGTTCTGACCTTGGTCCGGTTATGGCAGTTGAAGCATTACAGTTTTATAAAAATCATTTAAACCTACATTTCGTTTCTAATGTTGATGGCGATCACGTTAATGAAGTAATTAAAAAATTAAATCCTGAAACGACTTTATTTTTAATTGTTTCTAAAACTTTTACTACTCAGGAAACCTTATCAAATTCTGAAACAATCAAAGAATGGTTTTTGAAATCAGCTTCTCAGGAAGATATTGCAAAACACTTTGTAGCAGTTTCTACTAATATTCAAAAAGTAACTGAATTTGGGATTAATCCGGATAACGTTTTCCCGATGTGGGATTGGGTTGGAGGAAGATTCTCTTTATGGAGCGCCGTAGGTTTAAGCATTAGTTTAGCAATAGGTTTCGATAATTACAATGATTTATTGAAAGGTGCCAACGAAATGGACGACCATTTTAAATCGGCAGAATTCGACGAAAACATTCCTGTAATTCTGGCCTTGTTAAGTGTTTGGTATAACAATTTCTTTGGAGCAGAAAGTGAAGCCTTGATTCCATACACACAATATTTATCTAAATTAGCTCCTTACTTGCAACAGGCTACTATGGAAAGTAACGGAAAAAGTGTTGGCCGTGACGGAAAACCTGTGAACTACCAAACGGGAACTATCATTTGGGGAGAACCGGGAACAAACTCGCAACATGCCTTTTTTCAATTGATTCACCAGGGAACAAAATTAATTCCGACTGATTTTATTGGATTTGTTAAACCATTATATGGCAATGAAGATCACCATGATAAACTGATGTCTAACTTTTTTGCTCAGACAGAGGCTTTATTAAACGGAAAAACAGCAGCACAAGTTCAGGCCGAATTTGACAAACAGGGACTTTCGGCAGAAAAAGCATCTTATTTATTACCCTTCAAAGTTTTTACAGGAAACAAACCAACGAACACTATCTTAATTCAAAAATTGACACCTAAAAGTTTAGGTTCGTTAATTGCTTTATATGAACATAAAATTTTCGTTCAGGGTGTTATCTGGAACATTTTTAGTTTTGATCAGTGGGGAGTAGAATTAGGAAAACAATTGGCTAATTCTATTTTAGATGAAATTAACACTAAAACGGTAAAAAATCATGATAGTTCGACTTCATTTTTGTTAAATCACTTTTTGAAGAACAAATAGAAACTGAATAAAAAAAATCTCAATAAACTGAAACGCCTTAATTTAAGAAAAATTAAGGCGTTTTTTCGTATAAAAACAATACAAAAACTACCTAAAAGACTGATTATTGCAAGTTTAGCACTACAAGACAGTTCAAATCATTACGATTTTAACAAAATACAGTAGTAAAAATTTAAAAAATCGTTATTTTATTTAATAAAAAAAGAAAAAATCATTTTAATGCGCAACAGATTATATAAAACTTATTTTTCTTAACATTTTGATAACACTATCTGATTTAATTGTTATAATTTTGCCAAAAACAATAAACTAATAACAAATGAAGACAATGAAAAATTGGTTACTCACTGGACTATTGTTCATGATAGTTTCAACCGCATTTTCTCAAGGAAAAATTACAGGTATGATTACCGACGGAGTTGGATCATTACCGGGAGCAAACGTAGTGATAAAAGGATCTGCGACTGCCACTTCTACAGATTTTGACGGTAAATTTACTTTGAATGCAACAACAAGTACAGGAGAAATCGTTATTTCTTTTTTAGGTTACGAGAACAAAACTGTTAAATTTTCAGTTTCTGGCGGTTCTACAAATTTAGGAACAATCGTTTTAACTTCTAATTCAAACGAATTAAGCGAAATTGTTGTAAAAAGTTCAGTTGTCGACATTGCAAAAGACAGAAAAACTCCTGTAGCAGTTTCTACAATTAAAGCTGCTGAAATTCAGGAAAAATTAGGAACTCAGGAATTTCCGGAGATCTTAAGAAACACTCCTTCAGTATATGTTACTAAATCAGGTGGTGGTTTTGGAGATTCAAGAATCAACATTCGTGGATTCAACCAAAACAACATCGCTGTAATGATCAACGGTATGCCGGTTAACGACATGGAAAACGGTTCTGTTTACTGGAGTAACTGGGCTGGTTTATCAGATGTAACATCTGCAATGCAGGTTCAAAGAGGTTTAGGAGCTTCTAAACTTGCAACTCCATCAGTTGGGGGAACAATCAACATTGTAACTAAATCTTCTGACAAAAAAGAAGGCGGATCTTTCGCTTCTGGTTTTGGAAATGGAAGAAACTTTAAAATTCAGGGTTCATATAACACTGGTAAATTAGACAATGGTCTTTCTGCTTCTATCTTGTTATCTCAAACAATGGGAGACGGTTACGTAGACGGAACTCAATTTGAAGGTTCTAACTATTATGTAGCTTTAGGATACGGTACAAAAAGCGGTAAACATGACTTTCAACTTACTGTAACAGGTGCTCCACAATGGCACAACCAAAGATCTACAATATCTACAATTGCTACTTACCAACAATACGGACGTAACAATGATCCAAACATCAGATACAATGCTGATAACGGATATTTGAATGGTGAAGAATATAACATCAGAAAAAATTACTACCACAAACCTATTGCTTCGTTCAACTGGGATTATAAAATCAATGAAACTACAAAACTTTCATCTGTTCTTTATGCCTCTATGGGACGTGGTGCAGGAGCTAGTGCAACTGGAGGAATTAAAGGAAAAGGATATAGTGATGCTATAGCTTTTAGAAGACCGGACGGTTTAGTAGATTACGATAAAATCGTAGCATATAACTCTGGTACACCAGTTACTATTGCAGGTCTTACAGGACCTCAACAAAGACAACAAATTAATGGTGTTTACCAAAACAGTTCTTACTTTAACTCAAGTTCAAATATTGCGGATTACAATCCACAAACTAACATTAATACTACTGGTATCTCACAAACTTCATCTATCAACTCTCATGACTGGTTTGGTGCAGTAATCAACTTGAATAAAAAACTATCTAATACATTAACTTTAGATTTTGGTTTTGACGGAAGAACTTACAAAGGATACCACTATACAGTTTTGAATAACTTATTAGGCGGAGGTGAGTATTATGACAATTTTATTGCTGATCAAAAACCAACCGGTAGACGTTTAACTACAACTTATGATACCGATGTTCAATGGAATGTTTTTAAAAAGCCAGACTATGAGAAAATTTCTTTCAACAGTACTGGTAATGTAAAATGGTATGGTGTATTTACTCAATTAGAATACTCTAAAGATAATTTAACAGCATTCGTTCAGGGAGCTATATCACAACAAGGTTACAAAAGAGAAGATAATTTTGTATACAAAACAACTGATCCATTATCTTCTACTCCGTACAAAAACGTTACAGGTGGAAACGTAAAAGGTGGAGCTAATTACAACATCAACGAGAAACACAATGTTTTTGTGAATGCTGGATACTACTCAAGACAACCGTTCTTTAATTCAGTTTATCCAAACAACAAATCTACAGTAAACCCTAACCTTACTAACGAGAAAATCATTGGATTTGAAGCTGGTTATGGTTTCCGTTCTAAATTCTTTAATGCTTCGGTAAACCTTTACAACACAACCTGGAATGACAGGTACTTAAAAGGTAATGCACTTAATGCTTCAGCAACTATTCCTGCAAACTCAACTTATACCGAATTCGTAGGTCTTAACGAGGTTCACTCTGGATTTGAATTTGAAGGTAGCTCAAATATTACTGAAAGATTAAAAATCACAGGTATGTTCTCTTACGGAATCTGGGAATACAAAGGAAATGCTACTGTAAACGCTTACAACCAGGCAGACAATACACCAGTTGTAGGATACACTGCAGCAACTGTATACATGGACAAAGTAAAAGTAGGTGATGCTGCACAACTTACTGCATCTTTAGGAGCTTCTTACGAAGTTGTAACAAGAGTAACTATCGACGCTAACTACAACTTTAATGACAAATTATATGCTGGATTAAACCCGGTAAACTTTACATCTGCAACTAACAAAGGAGCTTTAGAATTACCTTCTTACGGTTTAATGGATGCTGGTTTCTCTTATAAAATGTTAGTAGGTAAGGACAAAGACAAATCGGTAAACTTCAGATTAAACGTTAACAACGTTTTTAATGAAATTTACATTGCTGAAGCAAGAACTAATACTTTTGCTGATGATAATCTTCCTGTAGCTTCTGGACAACCAGCTGGCTCAAAAGGAACTTACGCTTCAAACGGAATGCTTTATGACGGAGTTGCTAACGTAAACACTGTATTCTTCGGATTTGGAAGAACATGGAACTTTACACTACGTTACGATTTCTAATATTTAGAATCTAAATAAATACCAAAAAACGGCATTGACTTTTAGTCTAATGCCGTTTTTTTTATGCCTTTTTTGCTATATTTGTTTTAACAAAAAAATTAATTTATGTACCATTTTCTACAAAAATTCCATTCTGGCTGGGCTTATTTAGCACTTTTGCTTTTATTAGTTGCAGTTGTAAACGCTATCATTGGAGTAACGTCTAAGAAAGATTTTACCGCTAAAGACCGTAAAATTGCATTGTTTGCCTTAATAGGAACTCACACTCAATTATTGATTGGAATACTACTTTATTTTGTTTCTCCGCTTGGAAAAGCAGCTTTTGGACAAATGTCTAACGCAGAACTAAGATTAACTTCATTAGAACATCCATTAATCAATCTTATTGCTATTATTTTGATTACTATTGGATGGTCGAAACATAAAAAATTAATCAATAGCGAAGCTAAATTTAAAACTTTTGCTATTTATTACGGATTAGGATTATTGCTTATATTAAGTAGAATCCCGTGGAACTTATGGTTCTAAAAAAACCAATTAAAGCCCTAAAATAATAGGGCTTTTTTTATCTCGGCATATTATTTGTACAAACTCCCCAAGTCTGAAAAAAAATAAAAAATGAGAAGTAAAAAAAACATTATACTTACCAGCCTTACACTAACTTTTTTAAGTTGTTTTACCTATGTTATAAGTCAAACAAAACCAGCAACAGAGCCTAAACCTAAAAGTACACAGGATACGGTAAAAATGCTAAAACCGGACATACTTGCCATTCCAACTGATTCGGTTTTTACTGACAAAGGCTTAAAATTAAAACCTTATAAAAAAAACGCACACGCTTCTTACTACGCTGATCGTTTTAACGGAAAAAAAACTGCAAGTGGAGCACGATTTAGCAATAGTAAATATACTGCAGCACATAAAAAACTGCCATTTGGTACCAGAATAAAAGTAACAAATGAAGCTAACGGAAAATTTGTCATCGTAAAAGTAACAGATCGTGGTCCGTTTGTAAGAACAAGAGAACTTGATTTATCGAAAAGAGCTTTTATGGAAATCACCAAGCACAAAGGAAGTGGCGCTATGAAAGTAACAATTGAAACTATAGTAGAATAGTAAAGAAATTCTAAATGTAACCCGACAGGTTTAAAAATCTATCGGGTTTGTTGTTTTATTTAAGTACCTAACAATTAGAAGAGATTAAAGAAACTTTCTGATACTCATAATAATTCCGGTATGAATTCCTTCGTGATAATTAACGAAATTTAAAGCATCATCAACATTTTTCAAATCAAAACCCATACTTGTGGTATATGCATTGTAATTAACAAAAATATTGGCTTCAAAATCTTTTATAGTTTGATTGAGAGTCGAAGATAGTAAGCCTCTTATTTCATCAACTTCTGATTGCGACACATCGCCTTCGGGTTTTGTTCCTTTAGAATATTTCGATAAAAATTCATCAGAAACCTGTAAAGGTAAACCTGATAATTTATAAACTAAAACCTGTTGTGAAGCAATGCAATGCGCAATATTCCAAATCAGGTTATTATTAAATCCTGACGGGATTTTATTTAATTGTTCTAAGGAATGATGATCTAAAATCTTTAACAGAATTTCTCTAATGGTTTTCTGTACTTCAAAAACTGAGTTCATAATTTTATTTTTTTTCTAAAATTAGTCATTTTTCAGTTTTAAATGGATTTTCTTTGTAGTCTCTTAAATTAAAAAACATGAATAAAATATACTATTTGGCTTCTTGCGATACGTGTCGCAAAATCATCAAAAGCTTGCCTAAAGATAATGATCTGGTGTTTCACGATATCAAACAAAACCCTATTACTGAAGCTGAACTGGAGGAAATGCACAAACTTGCCGGAAGTTACGAGGCTTTGTTTAGTAAGAAAGCGCAATTATATAAATCAATGGATTTGAAAAACAAATCTTTGACTGAGGACGATTATAAAAAATACATCTTAGAACATTACACGTTTATCAGTCGTCCGGTTTTTATTATTGATGAAAAAATTTACATTGGCAATACGCAACCTGTGACATTACAGGTGATGAAAGCTTTAGAAAAATAAAGTGCTAAAATGGCCGGGTTTGGGTTAGGGATTACTTCACTATAATTTTATTTTATTTTATTTTAGTGTTAAGTGAACTTCGTTTGAAGCGGAAATCCTTTTTTTGAGCTTTTTCTGCTCAAAAAAAGATTGGGAGCGGATAGCCCGGTCCGCCGCGGCGGAAACGCCCAAAAACTAAAACGCCGGTGGCGAAAAAAGTTAGCCACAAATTGCACAAATTTTCACAAATTTCATTCTTTTTTAATTTGAATTCTAAAAATATTTTCAAAGTTAGCCTGGAAAAAATTTGTGGAAATTTGTGGAATTTACGGTAAAAAAACTTTACACAAAGCTGACTTTAACAGATTAGCGATTTAAAACTCAAGACTGCAAAGTTTTATTTATCTTTGCGCCTTTATACTCAATTATATGATACAATCTATGACAGGGTTTGGCAAAGCTTCTTTGCAATTGCCTACAAAAAAAATTACCGTTGAAGTAAAATCCTTAAATAGTAAAGGTTTAGATTTAAACGTAAGAATGCCGTCGCTTTATCGCGAGATGGAACTTGGTTTAAGAACTCAAATCTCTACAAAACTGGAAAGAGGGAAAATTGATTTCGGGATTTACATTGAAAGTACTTCTGAACAAACTTCGACAAAAGTAAATGTACCTGTTGTAAAAAACTACATTGCTCAGCTTAGAGAAGTTTATCCTGGCGCTGACGAAACTGAATTGATGAAAATGGCCGTTCGTATGCCAGATACGCTAAAAACGGAACGTGAGGAAATCGATGAAAACGATTGGGAACAAATTCAGGTGATTATTGAAGAGGCTTTACAAAACATTTTGACTTTTAGAAAAGATGAAGGTGAATCTCTGGAAAAAGAATTCAACTTAAGAATTGGAAATATTCGTCAATACATGAACGATGCTTTGGCTCTTGATCCGGAACGTGTTCAGGCGATAAAAGACCGTTTGCAAACTGCAATTTCTGAATTGAAAGTGAATGTGGATGAAAATCGTTTCGAACAGGAATTGATTTATTATCTTGAAAAACTGGATATTACGGAGGAGAAAGTGCGTTTGACAAATCATTTGGATTATTTCTTAGAAACGATTAAAGGCACTGAAGCTAATGGTCGTAAATTAGGTTTTATTACTCAGGAAATGGGTCGCGAGATCAATACAATGGGTTCTAAATCTAATCATGCTCAAATGCAGAAGTTGGTGGTGATGATGAAGGATGAATTGGAAAAGATTAAAGAACAGGTTTTGAATGTCTTGTAATATTACATTGTCATTTTCTCTATGAAAAAAATAGTGATTGTATTCTGTATTCTGATTCTCACTGCAAGTTGTAAATCTCAAAATGAAGATTTTACATTAATTGGAAAATGGAAACCAATTGAGTCAACAGGAAGCAATGGAGCGAATAAATTCACTACCAAAATTGAAGATGGAAATGAAATTACTTTTGAGAAAAATAATATTGTAATTGATCATCTTAACAACAAGGGTAAATATGAGTTTACCGGAGATAGTCTTCACCTTGTTTTTGATAAAGAAGAATTTTACTATTTCTGCCGTACGGATAAAAGAAACGCTAAAAAAATGTCGCTGGATCCTGTAAACGCTGAATATCAATTTATTTGTGACGAAGGCTGTTCGACGATTTATAAAAAAACAGAATAAACAATTACGCATTAAAACGCGAAACAACATACAAATTATAGCTTAAAGCATAACGCCACAAGCCAAAAGCATACATTAATGAACAAAGGAAAATTAATTGTTTTCTCAGCACCTTCGGGATCAGGAAAAACAACTATAGTAAGACACTTACTTGGGAAAGAGGATTTAAATTTAGAATTTTCAATCTCAGCGGCTTCACGCGACCCACGCGGAGAAGAGGAACACGGAAAAGATTATTATTTTATCTCGTTGGAAGAATTCAAAAAACACATTAAAGCCGAAAATTTCCTGGAATGGGAAGAAGTGTATCGTGATAATTTTTACGGTACTCTGAAAGCCGAAATCGAACGTATCTGGGCTTTGGGCAAAAACGTAATTTTTGATATTGATGTTGCCGGCGGACTACGTATTAAACATAAATTTCCGGAGCAGACTTTGGCTGTTTTTGTAAAACCTCCAAGTGTCGACGAACTAAAACGCAGATTGAAGGAACGTTCTACTGAAAGTGATGACAAAATTAATATGCGTATTGCAAAAGCTTCTGTCGAGTTAGCTACTGCACCTCAGTTTGACACGATCATAAAAAATTACGATTTAGATACTGCCAAAGAAGAAGCGTATCAATTAGTGAAAGCTTTTGTAAATAAAGACTAGAAACTTCATAAAATCAATACTTTTTTAGAAAAACAGCCGTTAGCTTTTGATGTAACCGCTATTAATATCTGTACTATGATTAATTTATTTGAAATAAAAAGAAACGAAAACTATCTAAGCATCATTATTCTTGTCATTAGAGTATTGATAGCATCATTGATGATTTCACATGGATTATCCAAACTAAATATGCTTTTAGCTGGAGGTGACATTCAGTTTCCTGACCCGCTTGGAGTAGGAAAAACAGCTTCGTTGACTCTTGCCGTTTTTGCAGAAGTAATTTGTTCGTTTTTTATCTTCCTTGGTTTAGCCACAAGACTGGCGACTTTGCCATTAATAATTACAATGCTCGTTGCTGTATTTGTTATTCATAGTGCCGACCCAATAGATGTAAAAGAAATGGGAATTTTATATTTGCTGTTTTATGTACTTCTTTTGGTAACCGGAAGTGGTAAATTCTCTATTGATTATTTGATTTCAAAAAAGAATCGATACTAAATTATTTAATACCACTGCTTAATTTGAATGTAATGATTAGCATTTGAATTATGAAAAAACCTCTTTTATGAAGATAGGCCTTTATTTCGGAACGTATAATCCCATTCATGTTGGCCACTTAATTATTGCCAATCATATGGCGGAGTTTGCCGATTTAGATCAGATTTGGATGGTTGTAACGCCACATAATCCGTTAAAGAAGAAATCTACTTTATTAGACGATCACCAGCGTTTAGAAATGGTGCATTTAGCTACAGAGGATTATCCAAAAATTAAACCTTCGGATATTGAGTTTAAATTACCTCAGCCTAATTATACGGTGAATACTTTGGTTCATTTGCATGAGAAGTACCCAACGCATGATTTCTCTTTAATTATGGGCGAAGACAATCTGAAAACGCTTCATAAATGGAAAAACTACGAAGTACTTTTAGAACATTATGAAATTTATGTTTATCCAAGGCTCGAAGACAAAACACAAACTGCCGAAATCTTAGAAGAAGAACCAAATACTTTAAAATCGCATCCCAATATTCATATTATTGATGCGCCAATTGTAGAAATTTCTGCTACTTTTATTCGAAAAAGTATTAAAGAAGGAAAAAACATTCAACCGCTTTTACCTCCAAAAGTTTGGGAATATATTGATCATAATAATTTTTATAAGAAATAAAAAAAAGCTGTCCGGAAAAATATTTTTCAGACAGCTTTTTTATTTAAAATTGAATTGCAACACATTATTGTCATTTCGACGGAGGAGAAATCCTCGCAAGTAGCTCCGTTCCTAAAAGCCAATCTTTGTTGAGTTTCTTGCGAGGATTTCTCCTCCGTCGAAATGACAAACAGAACGCGAACATACATTGCGAAGGACGGATTTTAATCCGTCCCTACAATATCTATTTGTTCCTACGAAACGTTTGATTAATAATGCGATATTTTATTTTCATAAAAAAAACAGGTGTCCCTACAGGACACAATGCAAAACGATAATTTTTTTTCTACCGATGAGATATTCCTACGGAATATAAAATATTGTCGTTTACGAGACTTATTAAACAAAAAAAGCCCGAATTTAAAATTCAGGCTTTTTTCTTTTTGTAATAAATTGATTTTTAGAATCAGCTCCCGAGGAACGTGATATCTATAGCTAAAATATACAGTTGGAGTTAAAGCTCCAGCGGAGCGATATTCGCTTTATAGTTTAATTGTCAATATATCACCCCGATGGGGTTCTCATAAAACAATCTTTAAAATGCTATAAAGATATCATCCCTCTGGGATTTATTAGTCCAACTTATAATCCGATTCTTTATGCTTCAATATTAACATCACTTTTAACTCTCGCTCTAACATCACTTAAAGACTGATCAACCAAAAGTTTTCCGTCTCTGAAAACTTCTTTCAATTCGCCTTGTTTTTCTTCTTCCCATGAAACATCATCTGTTAGATGGTAAACACCGTCAACTAAATCAATTTTCATTAATCCTTTGGCTGATTTTTTAGTTCCGTCATCTGTGATTGGATCTTTGAAGATCGCTCTTCCTTCTCCATCCACTTCTCCGTAAGTTGCTTTCATGGCAAAACCAAAAGTATCTCTGGTGTTATATTGATACGTAAAAGAACCAATTCCTAAAACAACGTTTGTAGAAGCAAATCCTTTTTCTTTTAATCGTTCTGCAATTTGAGTTGCACGTGCTACTGTTATACTATCGCCGTAAATAGCTCCAATTTGCGGAATAAGCTCTTTATATCCTTTTGCATTAGTTGTTCCTCCAAAAACATCCCAAAGCAGCTCAATCACACCTTTTTTCTCTTGTTCTGTTTTTCCGTTTGGATTTCCGCAGATAATATCAACCGGATCTCCACTATCAGGACGAATGACCACTTTACCTTCTCTGGCAACAATATCTTCTTTTAAACGTGGTAAATAATCGGTTAGCACTTTCCATAAATCCCAGGTATCAGAAACGATAGAAACAATTCCCTTTGGATAAACCTCAGTTACTAATCTTTTAAAAGTTTCGCACTCGCCTTCAGTCGTTCCCATACACATTACAGAATGTTCTGTTGCAGCAACTGAACCTGCGATTAATTCGTTATCAGAATTGGCATTGTAATAATCTTCAAAGAAATCAATTACCGGAATGGTATCAGATCCTGTAAAACTCAATAAATGTCCGGCTGCAGAAGTTATTGCCGCTTCGATTCCGCCCATACCTCTCATTGAGAAATCGTGTGCCTGCCAATCTACAAATTCAGGAACAGATGAAGTTTCACCAGCATATTTGTCTAATACTTTTCTGTATTCTTTTGCAATTGTAGCAGAGTTACAAGGCAGCCAAATTACGGCTGAAAGTAAAGTCTCGAAATAATTCGTCAGCCAGAAAAATTCCGGAATCGTATTGTACATCGTAAACATTGGCACTCTCAACGGAACACTTACTCCTTCTGGCAATGCTTTAAAAACCATTGGGATATAGCCTAAATCGTGCAAATCTTCGATATGTTTTGTCCCTACCTGATTTTCACCCAAATAATTATTGATTCTTCGTGAGTATTTTTTAATCACTTCTTCTTTTGGCTGTTTGAAGAAATACTCTTCAAAATCGTGAATGATATATTTTTTTATGAAATACTGCAATCCAAAAAAAACTACCTCGTCAAGACCTTCTATTCTGGATTTTCTTGGTGTCCAGTTAGAATATACTAATGTGGTTTTGTCCGGGTATTGTCTTCTGTGGTCAACTTTGTAACCATCTGTTAATAATAATGGGTTCATATATTTTAGTTATTTAAATTCTCGTAAATTTTGGGTTTCACAGAGATAACGAAGTTTATCACAGAGACTCGCCACGTTTTAATTTTCTTTGTGCTTTTTTGTATTTTTCTTCGTGTGTCTTTGTGTAATATTAAGCTTTATTTCTTCCTTTTTCGTTTGGGTAAAATGATTGCACAACATCGCTTTGCCAAAATACTTTTCTTTCTATATCAATACAACTTAATTTTCCGTAAAAACCTGCTCCGGTATCTATATTCCAGACATTACATCCTTGCATTGGAATCTCAATATTATAATGAAGCGTCGGCGTATGACCAATGTAAATTTCATTATAGAGCAATAATCTTTTAGGATAGGATACTGAATCTTTTTGTATTCTCTTATCCATTGTCAATGCCATTTCCCAAAGCGTTCTGTCCCAGGAATAATTTGTTTTGTAATGTTCCTTGTCCGGACCATGCATCGACGAAAATCCTGCGTGAATAAACAAATTATTATTTTCATCTACAAAATAATCTTTCATATTCGTGAAAAAATCAAGATGTTTCTCTTTTTCCAAAGAATCAATATTCTGATAACTTTCGATGGTTGATTTTCCTCCATGCAGAAACCAAATATCGTTTACAACATCATTCTTCAGCCATTCGTGACACCAAACATCATGATTTCCTCTTATAAAAATGCATTCTTGCCTTTGGGATAATTCAATCAGAAAGTCAATCACTTGTGCCGATTCACTCCAGCCATCGACATAATCTCCAAGAAAAATAAATCGGTCATTTTCGTTAATTCCAACTTTATCTAATAATTGAATTAAAGCTTTTAAACCACCGTGAATATCTCCAAAAACTAAAGTACGTTTCATGATTTAAATTCAATGTATTTCGCCGGAACCTCATCTGTTAACCAAACATTATTTTCAGACAAGTAAAATTTAAATCCGTCCCTGTGCATCGCACCGCTTCTTACGGTTAGAATCTGAGGAACGCCACGTCTGCTACCTACTTTTATGGCCGTTTCACGATCTTTGGAAAGATGCACGTGCTGACGGCTCATTTTTTTCAAACCTTCTTTCTGAATGTTCTCCATAAACTTTCCAACAGTTCCGTGATATAAATATTCTGAAGGTTCTGTTTCATTCAGGTTTAATTCAACCGAAATAGAATGTCCCTGACTTGCTCTTATTTTCGTTTTATCTTCATTAAAAGCAAAACGTTTTTTATCATTGTTTTCTACTACGTAATCTAAAAGAACCGCGTCTAGTTTATTTCCTTTTTGAGAACATTTTAGAATTAATTCTTCAACATCTGCCCAGCCATTTTCGTCTAGTTTTAATCCTATTTTTTCTGGTGAATGTCTAAGTACTAAACTTAGAAATTTGCTCACTGTTTTTGCTATATTTTCATTCATTATTAATATATTTTTTTCTAGAAGTCATATACAACGACTTCAACATCATTATTTGAAAGTCTTTGGAGAATAATAGGCTCTATCATCTCCCACTTTCCGCCTGCTAAACCACAGCCAATTCTTGGCATATGAACGCTGGCATTATTTTCTTTTGCGAACGAAGCTACTTCTTTCAAGCCATCTTCAATAGCATCATATCGTATTGGAGCATTTCCGTTTTCATCTTTATTGATTTTATGCTGACCAATTAAATTTGCTACCCAAAGATCTTCTTCTACCTGAACAAACTGAACTTTACCCAATTCAAAACCGTCTTTTGATTTAAACCATTCTCTATATTGATTTTCCGGTTTTTTCCATCTTTTAGAAATTGCCATAACAAATCCTTTTCCCCAACCTCCAATATCATTACAGATATGCACAATGATTTTATTATTTTCTGATTGAGGAGCCGTTGCATCTCCTTTTCTATATTGAATATCTTTCATTTATTTCATTATTTTAATCAAACGTTCCTACGGAACGTAAATACAACACAACACTATTTTTATCTACCGATGAGATGTTCCTATGGAACAGCAAAAACTCGTGTTTAAACTTTCTTATTGATCTATTCTTTCTAAAAATTATAAACTGTCTATTTCATTTTTTTTAATTTCAAAGACAGTCTTTCGCACAAATCATCAATATCATTTTTTCTTGCTAATGCAGTAATCCATTTTTGCGGAATATTGTCAATTCCGTAATACATTCCTGCCAAGCCTCCCGTAATTGCTCCAGTTGTATCTGTATCTCCGCCTAAATTCACTGCTTTTAAAACAGTTTCTTCATAAGTATTCGAATTCAAAAAACACCAAAAACTGGCTTCTAAACTGTGAAGAACATAACCTGATGATTCAATTTCATTTTCAGGATAATCGGCTATATTATTTTTTAAGATCCTATCAAACAATTGAATTTCAATTGGATTAAATTTCTTATCACTTAAAAAATCAGAAACAATCTTTTGCATATTTTTATACGCCTCTATTTTATCAATGCCTTTTAAAATTTCTAAACAATACACAACATAGATAAAACAGGCAAATACTGATCTAAAATGAGCGTGAGTTATAGAAGATACTTCTTTTACTTTTTTATAAATAATTTCGATATCAGTTTCTTTATGAAGATGAAAAACCAAAGGCAGAATTCTCATTAGAGATCCATTACCATTATCTTCTTCAAAGAAATTACCCGAAAATCTGGCAGATTCTCCTTTTACAACTCTGGCCAAAGAATATCTTGTAGTTCCTCCAATATCAAATACTTTATGATGAGCTCCCCAATATCCTTCCTGCATCCATTTAACAAAAGTTAATGCCATATCTTCTATATCAAAACCTTTGCATAAACTTTCGGCAGTACAAAAAGCCAATGAGCTATCGTCGCTAAATGTTCCGGGAGGTTGATTCCAACACATAAACCCCATCATATCCTGAACAGGATTACTTCTTAAATAATCTCTGGTTTTAAATTCTACCGGAACGCCCAAGGCATCTCCAATCGCAACTCCAAATAATCCTGATTTCACTTTATATTCAAAGACGTTTTTTATTATATCATTATAAATTTTGAAATTTTCATCATCATAACAAACAAAAATGATTTTTTCGAATTGCTCTTTATTTTCAAAAATATCAATTGAATGCAGTGCAATTTCTGCTGCTAACTCTTTGGGGAATTTATAAATACCTGTACTTATATTAGGGAATGCAATGGTTTTAATATCATTTTCTACAGCTAATTCCAGAACTCTTAAATAACAGCTTAGCAATAATTCTTCTTCGAGACCTTTACCGTCATTCCAAACCGGACCAACGGTATGAATAACATATTTTGCTGGTAAATTTCCAGCCGTTGTAATCACAGCATCTCCAACTTTACAGCCACCTTGCTTATTTCGAATTTTAACGCAATCTTCTAAAATAGCTTTTCCTCCTTTTCTATGGATAGCGCCGTCAACTCCGCCTCCGCCTAATAAGGAAGTATTGGCGGCGTTTACAATCGCGTCTACTTGAATTTCTGTTATATCGGCTTTAAGGATTTCTATTTTCATGATTAATTTATTCTAATTCATCTCTAACTTCCATCAAAGCAAAACCTAACAAATTCAAGCCTCTCCACTTTTCAGGATTCAAAATATCTTTGTGATCACCAGCCATCCCGATTCCCCAAATGGCATCTACAGGACTTGCTTCTACGATAACTCTCTCTTTTGTGTTGAGTAAAAAAGTTTTTAACTCGGGGTTTTGACTGAATTTATGATAATTGCCTTCTTTTACAATATCAAATCTGGCCGCTAACCACAAGGTTTCATTATAATTCTTTACTTCTCTGCCAAACTTTTTGGCTTCGGCAGGAGATTTAGCCTGAAGGATTTTCTCCAAAATCGCATGGTCTTTAAACAATTCAGCTTTCTTGGCCATCATCCAGTGTTCGGCGGTTTTGTAAATCACTTTATCAACTTCAAACGAACTCAGCCACCATTGACTAAAACAGGTTTTAGAAATGCTTCCGTCTTTATTGGGCTGATGTCCCCAGAAGAATAAAAACTTATTTTCTGTGGCTATATTTTGTATATTGTATTTCATTTTTTCTTTATTGGAACAAAGAAGTTAACTGTTTGAAATCCTTAGAATCGGGTGAAAATGATCCGTAGATTTCCTTAAACGCTGTTGTTAAGTTTTCAAACTCATAATCTTTTTCGATCTGATCCATGCAGGTTACCACCAAGTTTCTTTTTGCATTAAAACTGTAAGCGGCATCCAACTTTAAACTATAATTTAATAGCTCATAATCTAAATCTCCCGTTCTTAACTCTTTCTGAAAATCATTGTAAACACAGGTTTCTTCTTCGTTATTTTTTAATTTTAATTCTCTTTCATTTGCCATCCAGCCGCTTCCATGTCTTGTTGAATAACTTCTGGTAACATAATAAACCTCAACATCATCTATTTTTAATTTCTGACAGATTTCAATTGCATTTTTGGATGTTGTATTGGCATACGTAACATTTGGAAAAACACCATGATCCATGTCGAGAAGAATTCCCTGGCTTCCTTCAAAAATCAAATTTGAATAGTTTTCTAAAAAACTGTAATCGCTGATATTCCATTTTATTTTATCAATGATTTCCAAATAATGATCTACTTCTGTATCGATTTCACTTTCATTTAAAAAACCGTAGTAATAAGCGATTTTTTGCAGTTTCTCTAAGAGCATTTGTCTTGGCGCGATCAAATCTATGGCGTAAAGTTTGTACTGACCTTCATTACGTTTCATTGTCGCTCCAACGCCTTTTCCACAAGTTCCGTGATCCAGATTTCTTACGTTGTTTCGGTTTTGCCAAACATCAAACGGAGTTGTTATTTTGGCTAACGGATGAATATGAAGTGCAATATTTCCTCCTTTTTCTTCGAGTTCTTCTTTTTCATTAAATAAAAAAACGGGATGAATCGTGCAATGTTCGCTATAATAAGAAGGCAAACCGCGAAGTGCTCCGCTGGCAAAACTTGAATGAACGTGTTTTTTATCACCAATCATTACGGTATGCGCCGCCTGTTGTCCTCCTGAAAACCGAATAACTATAGATTCAGGATTTTGCTTCGCCAGAAAATCTGTTGTAATTCCTTTTCCTTCATCACCAAATCCTAAACCTATAACTATTTGAGCTGTTTTCATTTTAATATTTTTTTAAACACATAGAGACATAGCTTTGCAGAATCTAAAAAGGCATTTCACTTATAATAAATCTCATAGCACCATGTGAAATGCGGTTTCAAAAATTTTTAATTTTTAATTCTCAATTTTTAATTAAATCTACATTTCTATGTGTTTAATTTAAAGCATTTCTATATTATCTAAACCTGTGTCTTTTGTGTCAGAAACTGGTATTGTTCCTAAACCTGACCCTGAATTTTTATGTTTTTCGCAAATGATTTTCTTGATTACATTCGGGATTTCTTTGTGATCTTCGATAGACAAACAATTTTGGCCCAGTAATTCTTTCCAGGCCACATTTGCTCTTACCGCCTGATCAGAATGTAATACGCTGATATGATACACTTCGTAACGTTTCTGAGCTTCTTTTAATAATTCAAGAGACGTATACGTTTGCTGTCCCTGACCCATAATCTCTTTTATAGCAGATGCCGGAAGCGTTGGTAAATTTGGTTCGTCACCAACGGTAAACAACAATCCTTTTTGACCTCTTTTTTCGAAAGCATCTGTTTTGGTATGAAAAGCGGCAAAATACCACGCCAGAAGATAACTTTCTCCAGCATTTCCTCCGCCACCACCTTCAATGTAAGTTCTCGTTAACCACATATCCAGTTCTTCATCACCAGATTCAAATTGTCCAACCTGAAGCGGAAACCTGTCGCATTCGTGATCTCCAATTCCTAAAAATAAAAGTGCCGGATCCGGAACGCCGCCCTGAATAATTCCGCCCATTAATTTTGGTAATCCGTCTTTGATCAATTCATGCGGAATATGTCCCATACTTCCCGTAACATCCAATCCTAAAATAATTGGAACTGTATTGGGATGCACTTCAGAATCTCTGGCTTCTCTAAACGTAATGCCATTTGGATTCATAGATTCGTGTGCCATTCCTAATTGATTTTGAACGAAAATCTCACTTGCAGATTTAAATCCGTAACCTGCTGCTGTAGCTCTGCTCAAACGAGCGCCTAAATCGTATCTTGTACCTCCCATAACTAAAATGTTTTACCAAATAAATATTCGAATCTCTTTTTTGTCACTTCAAACTGAATATTTAAATTTCTGATTGTTAATGATAATTCCATATCTCTTTGCACAAATGCTTCCGGTTGAAAGTCGGCAAAAGTCAAACTATTCTTGTCAAGCGGACTAATATCGATAAGGCCCTCCTGCTCTCTTTCGAGTCTTTTTATTTTTAGTTCGATATCTTCGACTCTTCTTCTGTATATTAATTCAGAATCTTCACCAATGGTTTTGGCTCTGTCTTCTCTAATTTGATCATTGTTTCTTCTTAAAGACTCAATAAATCTTGGTTTTAAATCATCACTCATGTCTTTTGTGGTTTTGTTTCAGGTTTTCTTTGTTTCAGGTTTCAGGTTGTGCACTGAACTTGAAATTTGGAATCTTAAACTTGAAACGGTTAATAGCTTTTGTTTTTGTTTCAGGTTTCAGGTTTTTCTTGTTTCAAGTTAACGATAGAACGTGAAACTTGAAACTTGAAACTTGAAACTTAATTTAATATCACTTCAAATTGTTTAAAATTTGATTTTTTTTCAGAATTGTCAAATACTGCAAAAACTATTTTTTTGAAAGCGCCTGCGTATTTTTCTGCAATAATTTCTTTGAATAATTGTGCTACATCTTTGGGTTCGTTTCTAAAAACCCCACAACCCCATGCTCCTAAAATTAATGTTTCGCTTTTTTGTTTTAATGCAATTGCCAAAACTTTATCCATTCTGTTTTTTAACACCTTTTCTGTTTCAGCAATTTCTTCTTTTCGGTTATGCTGCAGCATCGCGCCTTTATTTGGTGCAGGTGCTGTAATTACGTCTGCGACAAATGGTTTTTCAAAATAATTTCCATTATCATCGTTCCAAAACAAAACATTCGGACTATAAATCATGTAATCTGAATATAAAAACGAAGACTGATTTCTATTAAAGTCATACATCGCTTTGTCTTTGATTTGCGTTTCATACAGGTTTGAAGATCTGGCCAGACTTTCTTCCTGAGCCGAAGCGCCTCCTAAAAATCCACCGCCCGGATTTTTTGCAGAAGCAAAATTTAAAATACAGATTTTGCCGTTTTTCTCTTCAGCAATGGCTTCAATTGTAGAACAGTTTTTGGTGACAATTTCTGTTTCAAACGTATTTGAAATTGGCGTTTTCAGGATTGCATCCCAATCGTTTGGCGCAATTGTAAACGTATCTTGTATCGATTCTTTGAGTTCTTTTTCTATAACAATCTTCTTTCCTTTGTATTCATAAAAACCATTTTTTACGATTTCTAAGGTTTTATTGGCTATTTCTACTCTGTAATTTTTATTCATAATTCTAATTTTACAACCTCAACCTTTTCGTTGTCAAAATCTTTAAAAGAGTTGGTTGTGAATATTTTGTCGAAACAATCTAAAACTTCAAAACCTTTGTTAAAGATTCCGTGGCTAACGGCTAAGTATAATTTTCCGGCATTTTTGTTTTTTAATTCTTCGGCTAAGCCAACAAAAGTTCCGCCGCCGTCGCAAATATCATCTACAATTAAACAATCTATGCCGTTTAAATCGTCTTCGTAAACTTTAAATCCAGATAATCTTCCTGTTTTTACATCTCTGCTCTTACTGCATTCTACTACATCAACTCCGCCTAAAAATTCAGACACTTTGTAGATTTTTTTAAGAGCGCCACCATCCGGAGAAATCAATTTTACGTTTTCGCCTGTAACTTTTAGAACTTGTTGAATAAAAGTATGATTCGGAATCACTTCGCAATTGTTTACCAATGCCGGAGTAACTTCAGAATGCGCATCAAAAACAAAAACTTTATTCAATTGAAGTGCGTTGATGATATCGGCATATACTTTTACAGAAAGCGGTTCTCCTTTTATCATGACACGATCTTGTCTTGCAGCCGGAAAATACGGAATAAACAAATCGATAATTTTAACATCCATTCTGCGCAAAGCATCTACTGTAATACACAATAAACCCAAATCGTTGAATGAATTTAATCTATGTGTGATGGTTACTTTTTGAGTTGTATCAAAATCCGGATTGATTTTAATGTGAGGTTCTCCGCCAGAAAATGTAAAACTTTGAAATTTGATTTCTTCCTGATTTTGAAATGGAGCGAATTGTGGGTCTAGGTTAAGTATCATAGTTTTTATAGTTTGCGTTAATTATACGCAAATGTAGAATTAAATTTTAAATAAACAATTTATTTTGTGTAAAAATTACGCAAACTTTATTTCGAAGTGAAAGCCTTTATCAATTAACTCATTGTATTTCAATTTATTAAATCGAAATAATTTTGCCGGACGACCGCTTTTTATGGGTGAAAATTTTTCTGTTTCTTCTAAAAACCCATAACTGAGGATTTTTTTTCTAAAATTTCGTCGGTCGATTTCTTTTTCTAAAATGGTACAATAAAGATTTTCAAGGTCTGAAAACAGAAATTCCGCCGGAAGCAAATCGAAACCAATTGGTTCGTAAGTCAGTTTTGCTTTTAATCTTAAAATGGCTTTTTCAATAATTAAATTATGATCGAATGCCAAAGAAGGAATTTCGTCAATTTTATACCATTGTACTTTATCTGCATCAGTATCGGCTTTAATTTCAAGATTCGAAGCATCAACTAAAGCGTAATACGCAACCGAAATAACACGATTTCTGGAATCTCTGTGAATATCATCGCCAAAAGTGTACAGCTGCTCCATAAAAGTAAGCTGAACATTGGTCTCTTCGTGCAATTCCCGAATTACAGCATCACTCAAAGATTCATCATTTTTTACCAATCCACCGGGTAAAGCCCAATATTTATCGGCTGAACCAAATTTTTGCTCGATTAAAAGAACATATAAACCGTTGTTTTTATATCCAAAAACAATGGCATCAACGGCGATTCTAATATTTTGTAAATTTTCCATAACTTAAAAAAAGAGTTTGCAACGAATTGCACTAATTTATCGAATTATTATTTTGCCACAGATTAAAAGATTAAAAATGATTTCGAATCTGTGAGAATCTTTTAATCTGTGGCTAACTTTTTAACCACAAAAAATTAGTACTAATTCGTGGAATTCGTGGCCAAAAAAAAAGATTTTGTGGCTAAAAAAATTATAATCTATTACCAAAAAACAACTTCAATTCTTTAGAAATAATATCAAAAAATGAATTCAGATTATTGTTTTTGGCACTCAGTAAATAAACGTATTCTTCCGGTACGTGAAAACTATTCCACAATAATTGCAGTTTATTTTCTTTGATATATTTTCTCGCGTTACAATTCCAGGTTATGGCTACTCCTTCATTATCAGCCAGCATTCTGAGCATTTCAGATTCTGATGGAATAATGTAATTAGGCACCATTGATGGACGTTTTTTATTAAAGGCATGTAGCCAGAATAATTTTATATGCGGAATTCTGGCATCGTGACTGTACCATTTTTGATCATTGAGCCATAACTCTAAGTCCGTAAAATTGTCTGCTTTTAATTTCTGACGAAATTCTGTTGCATCTAAATTTATCGGCGCGACCATGATCAATTTAATTTTTCCGACGATTTCATAAATAGTGTCAAACGTATCAAACCTTTTTGTCGTGATCGCAAAATCAAGTTTTTTGGCATCTACAAGCGCAAAAAGTGCATCATTATCGGCAAAAGTAAAATCGATTAAATCAAATTTAGCGATTAACAAATTCCCAATACAATTAAAAAGGTCTTTAGAAATTCCCACCGATATTAATCGGTTTGCATCTTCGGCTTTTGCCCTAAATGTATTCTCTACATTTTCAAGACGATCGAGTGCATCAATGATTAAATTATTCAGTAACTTAGCGTATTCCGTTGGTTCTACGCCCTTTGACTTTCGGTTAAATAATTTATTTCCAACATGAGCTTCCAGCATAGAGATTTGCTGGCTCACTGCAGGCTGGCTCATAAACAACTCTTTTGCAGCGATAGAAAAATTTCCGTTTTTATAAACCGCTTTAAATGTTCTGTACCATTCGAGATTTACCATGACATAAATTTATTTATAACAAACATAGTTTATTTTATTTTTACAAATATCACTTAAGCTGTAAATTTGATGAAAATTTAAACTTATGAAAAAAATAGCATTACTCGCAATTATAACCTTAACAGCTTTTAGCTCAACCGCTATAGCTCAAAAAACAAATAAAAAAAGTATGAAAAAAGTATTATTTGTTGTAACCAGTAACGATAAACTGGGCAATACAGGAGAAAAAACTGGATTTTGGTCAGAAGAACTTGCTGCACCTTATTATGAATTATTAGATAAGGGAGTTGAAATTACCATCGCAACTCCGCTTGGAGGTCAGCCGCCAATTGACCCAAAAAGCGCCGATCCTGCATCTGCAACTGAAGATACAAAACGTTTTGATGCCGATAAAACATTACAGGAAAAATTAAAACATACCGTTAAACTTTCGACCATTAATCAAAAAGATTATGATGCTGTTTTTTATCCTGGAGGTCACGGACCACTTTGGGATTTAGTAGAAGATAAAAACTCAATTGCTTTAATCGAATCTTTTTATACACACAAAAAACCTGTAGCATTTGTTTGTCACGCTCCGGCAGTTTTGAAAAACGTAAAAGTAAACGGTGAATTTTTAGTAAAAGGAAAAAAAGTAACCGGTTTTACCAATGAAGAGGAAGAAGCAGTTGGATTAACTAAAGTTGTTCCGTTTTTATTAGAAGATGCTTTGACTCAAAATGGTGCTAAATTCTCGAAAATTGCAAACTGGCAACCATATGCTGTAGAAGATGGTCTTTTGATTACAGGTCAAAACCCGGCTTCGTCTAAGCTTGTTGCAGGTAAATTATTGGAGAAATTAAAATAAGATGCTAAGGTTCTAAGTTGCTAAGATTCTAAGATTTTAGCAACTTAGCGATTAGTCAATCAAAATTAAAAAGAAAATAAAAATTGATGTTGAGATTTTGAATATTAAGTTTGAAAAAAAACTTAGAACCTCAGAAACTTAGCATCTCAGAAACTTAAAAAGACATGCTAAACTTTGAATTATATAATCCGACGAATTTAATCTTCGGAAAAGGACAAATAGAAAAACTTTCGACTTTGGTTCCAAAAGATGCTAAAATCTTATTGGCTTATGGTGGCGGAAGTATTTTTCAGAACGGAATTCACGAACAGGTAATCAAAAATCTTAAAGGTTTTGATATTGTTGAATTTGGCGGAATTGAACCAAATCCTCATTTTGAGACTTTAATGAAAGCTGTAGAAGTAATCAAAAAGGAGAAAATTACTTTTATCCTGGCTGTTGGTGGAGGATCTGTTATTGATGGAGTGAAATTTATTTCGGCGGCCGTAAACTTTGACGGAAATCCGATCGATATTTTGCAAAAACGTTTGTTGATTAAAGAAAATGCAATGCCTTTTGGAACTGTTTTAACTTTACCGGCAACAGGAAGTGAGATGAATTCAGGAGCTGTGGTTACCATTACCGAAACTCAGGAAAAACTGGCTTTTGGCGGAAGCGCAATGTTTCCTCAATTTTCTATTTGCGATCCAACCGTGATTGCTTCTTTACCAAAAAGACAATTGCAAAATGGTGTTGTAGATGCCTATACTCACGTAATGGAGCAATACTTAACGTATCCGCACGAAGGGTATTTACAAGATAGAATTGCCGAAGGAATTCTTCAAACATTAATTGAAGTAGGTCCAAAAGTAGTTGAAAATCCTACTGATTATGCTTTGGCTTCTAACTTTATGTGGAGTTGTACAATGGCGTTAAACGGATTGATCCAGAAAGGTGTTCCGTCTGATTGGGCAACGCATATGATTGGTCACGAATTAACTGCCTTATACGGAATTGATCACGCCAGAACTTTGGCAATTATTGGCCCAAGTTTATACGAGGTGATGTTTGAAACCAAAAAAGAAAAATTGGCCCAATACGGAAGACGAATTTTCGGCTTAACAGGTGCTGATGACAAAGTAGCGAAAGAAGCGATCAACAAAACTGTTGAATTTTTCCATACTATGGGAATGGATACTAAACTGTCTCAATACATTGAGGATTACGGCAAAACGGCAGATTTTATTGTAAATCGTTTCGACAAAAGAGGCTGGAAAGGTTTAGGAGAAAAACAATTGATTACTCTGGATAAGGTAAAATCGATTGTTGAGATGAGTTACTAGTTTCAGTGACAGTATTCAGTTGCAGTTCAAACTGTAAACTGTAACTGTAAACTTAAAACTAAAAAAAAAGGCGTTCTTGAATTTTTCAGGAACGCCTTTTTACAATACTAAAACAAAACTAACTAACTCAATTTTTGCTAAACTCATTAAATTCTAATTTACAAGTAGTTATAACGTAGTGGTTTTATTTTTATTGTGTATAATTAAAAATAATTTTTTATTTTTTTAATCATCTTTTAAAATTACAGAAAACAGCTTATTTAAAGTCTTCATTCATTTTCTTTTGTAATCTTTCATTCAATATTTTAATCTCTGTTTGTACATTTTTAAGGTCAACATTCTTTTTTTCTTCTAAAATTTTTCCTTTCAAAAATAATTGCAAATCATACAAATTGTTTTTATTTTTCAGGATCAGAGTTCCTATTTCCGGTTTTTTTGCTTGATTAAGCCTCAGACCAGCGATCATATTTCCTTTTGGTTCATTGCCAAATAACAATTCAACATCTTTTTCTGAAGAGATTTTTTCAGCGATCAAATTAAAGTTTTCTTCGATCGTTTTGTTATGGTCCATGTACAAAGTAAAAACAGTATTAAAAATCTCAGAATCTCGTCTTTTTTCATCGTTTCCTTCTATTGTCGTAAATAACTTTGCTTCTATTTTATCGTTGGTTTCAAAATACAAAACACTTCCGGTTTCCAGAGGAGCGACGTCATTAACTTCTAATAAAGAACTAACAACAAGCACCTTATCATCAATACTAAATTTCCCGATATTCCTATTGCCTGATTTTTCTAAGACGATTTTTCCTTTTACTTTATTATTAAATTCCTCAAGTTCGATAGCATTGTTTTTTAACTCAAAATGATAACGATTAAAATAATGCATGGCAAAAACATCAAAATCAAAACTCTTTAAAACTCCATTTTTCCAATATTTCGAAATAAACTGTCTGTCTTGTTTTATGTATTCAGGACCGTCGACTATTTTCCCTTCTTTGTAAGTCGATTTTATATCGTAATTTGGGTATTGATATTTTTCGAGATTTTCCAGATAATTGTTTGAATACTGATACTTTTTTGTACCATTTTCATAATAATCGACATAATTAAACTCTCTGAGATCTGCTGAAAAATAGCCCGAATAAGGTTTTTCATCTTTATAAATTCCTTCATAAGAATCCTGCATTTTTTCTGCAAGGGTAAAAGAGCGATCGTCTATTTTTGAGAGTTTTCCGTTTGTATAATGTTTTGATTTTAAAATATTGTTTTCATCGGTTCTTTCATATTTATTTCTATAAAAGATTTCCTCAGCAATTGCTCCTTTTTTGTAGATCGTGGTTCTTTCAGCTTCTACTAATTTCCCCTCATATGGCAAACCGTTTTTATATTCCAGTTTTCCGGTAACTTCACCGCTGTCGTAAAAAATAGTTTCACCATTTAGAACATCATTTACGCAAGTATAGGTTTCAAGAACATTATCTATATTATAACTAAAAACTTTTTGCAATCCGTTTTTCTTAAAATCTACAATACGAATTAACTCATGACGGTCTTTTCCGTTTTCTATAATAAATGTTCCGTTATAGGGTTTACCATTTTTATAAATACCAGTTGCCACAATACTATCATTTTCTTGTTTTTTTGCAATTGCCTCTCCCTCTATTATACCATTTACATAGTTGGTATTAACAAACAAACTTCCTGAAAAATTCTCATCAAAATTACCGTCAAAAGGTTCTCCCTTTTTATAGATTCGTTTTGTCATTACAGTTCCATTTTCATTATATACTATCTCATCGCCAATTTTTTCGCCATCTAAATATTTAGTAGATTCCTGAATCTTACCGTTTGAAAAATATCTAATTTCTTCTCCAAGTTTCTGTCTTTCTTTATAAGCTGTTTTTGACTTGACAGATATGGCAAATTTGTTTTGAGTATAGTATTCATAAGAAATACCGTTTGAAATCTCACTACCGTATTCCTCAAAATCATTTTGATTGATGGTTTGCAGTACTTTTCCTGTCGCATCATAATTTATCTGTTTAAAAGGATGCATTCGGTCGTACTCAATATCATACCACGTTTCCTGGGCCAATTGTTTTGAGTTAATCCAGAATATTTTTTTCTTCACTATTTTCGTTATAACCTTTTTTTTAGTTCCAGCCTGATAATCTTCAACCATTACAGGTGCCGTTTCAACCATAACTTCGGTCTGCTCCTGATAAGCTTCTTCATCCAACTTATTCTCTCTGTAATCATCCCAGTTTCTGACTTCTTCGAAATCTCCTTCAACCGGTTTACCGTTAAGATATTTACCTTTCATTAAAACAGTTCCGTCCTGATGATATACAATCGAAAATCCGTTTTTTTTACCATTTTTATATTCAGCGGTTTTACGTTTTTTTCCATTAGGATAATAGTAAGTCAAAACAGGAACGGCAGTCTTATTATAGTATTGATAAACCGATGTATCGAAACCTTTTTCATCGTACCAGACAATATCTCCAACATAACTATTTTCGTCGCTTTGCAAAGCATAACCTTGAAATTGAGGTGTTTTATTACTGTAGAAATCTTCCATTAAAAACAGATTACCTATTTTTTTTGATGGTTTAATTCTATAAAAAGAAGCATTTTCTTTAGAAGTTTCTTTCCAGTCTTTATCATAATAAATACGATCTCCATTTTGTGAAAAAGAAAAGCTGCTTGTCAAAATCAAAATAATGCTGAAAATTTTAGTTGTCATATTTGAAAGAAATTTCACCGAATGTAAGGCTTTTTTGAATTCATTTAATTTTTTAAAGATAAAAAATAGTACACAAAATTCAACTTATGACATTTAGATCTTAACCATCAATTTTAATTTCTTAAATCAGATTTTGTGATATTACTGCATTATTAAGTACTTTTGTTTTAAATTATTAAAAAAATGAGCGAAAATCTAAAATTTGCAGTAATTGGAGGAGGAAGCTGGGCAACGGCAATTGCAAAGATGTTATGTGTAAATCTTTCAGAAATTGCGTGGTATATGCGCAATGATGCTGCGATCGAGCACATTCAGAAATACAAACACAATCCAAATTATTTAAGTTCGGTTGAATTTGATACCTCAAAACTTAAATTAACGAACAATATAAACGAAGCTGTAGCATACGCAGATTATGTAATTTTTGCTATTCCCTCTGCTTTCTTAGATGCTGAATTAAAGAACTTAACAGTTTCTTTGTCTGATAAAATCATCTTTTCGGCTATTAAGGGAATTGTTCCTGAGACAAGTTTAATTGTTGGAGAACATTTTCATATTCAATACGACATTCCGTATTACAACATTGGCGTTATTACAGGTCCTTGTCACGCTGAAGAAGTAGCTTTAGAAAGACTCTCGTACCTGACAATTGCTTGTGGCGATCCGGAAAAAGCCAAAGTGGTTGCTAAAACATTATCCGGAAATTATATCAAAGCCAAAATTTCTGATGATATTATTGGTACTGAATATGCTGCAATGCTTAAAAACATTTACGCCATTGCTGCCGGAATTGCTCACGGTTTAGGTTACGGAGATAACTTTCAATCGGTTATGATGAGTAACGGAATTCGCGAGATGAAAAAATTCATCAAAAAAGTACATAAAATGAAACGTAATATTAATGATTCGGCATATTTAGGCGATTTATTGGTTACGGGATACTCTGTTTTTTCGAGAAACAGAATGTTTGGGAATATGATTGGTAAAGGTTATACCGTAAAAAGTGCCATGATGGAAATGAGTATGGTTGCCGAAGGTTATTATGCTACCAAAAGCGCTTATAAACTCAATCAGGGTTACGGAGCTAAAACACCAATCATCGACGCCGTTTATGCTATTTTATATGACGGAAAAGATGCTAAATCGGTATTTAAAAAACTGACTGAATCATTAGATTAATTTTTCATTCGCAGTAACAGTTTTCAATAGCAGTTTAAAGACTATATTTTACTACAGTAAAAAAAGAGTCAGGGAAATATAAAGTTCCTGACTCTTTTTTTTTATGCTCCATTTTTAAAATCTAAAGCAGAACCACGCGAATTAACAAGAAATATTCTGCTTCAGAATACATCAAACCTACATCTTACCAAAAAAAAGTTAAGTCTTTACACTTACAAAACCATCAAAAGATTAATCTATTGTTTATCAATAAGATAAATCAAAATTTCAGAAACTCAGTGAAGCTGCTTTTCTCACAAATGAGACATTTACAATTTTACAATCTTCTTATTTTCCATTGCTTCACAAAGAATTATTGATAGATTTGCGCATTATTTTTATTGATTCTAATTAAAGACAATGCGTTTTATTTTATTTTTCCTTCTTATTTCGGGTTCTGTTTTCTCCCAAAGAGTGATTACGGGTAAAGTTATAGATAAAGAATCCTCAACTTCTTTATCGGGAGTTTTTATTCGGGATACAAAAACAGATAATTGGACGATTTCTGACAAGGATGGAAAGTTTAAAATCACTCTTGTTTATTATCAGGACGTTGAACTAAATTTTTCTATTCTTGGAAAAAAAGACATAAACGAAATTGTAAAAAATGATCAAAACTATATTACAGTTTATTTAGAAGACAATACATTACACTTAAAAGAAGTAGTTGTTACTGCCGAAAAGGAAAGAAAATATTCTGAATTAACATTGGGAACAAATGCAATCAATAACGTTCAGGCTTTTTCTCTTGATGATGTTTTACAACAGCTTCCTGGGCAGACCACTACAGATTTTAATTTAAATCAATTTAAAAATATTGTTTTTCGTACGGCGTCAGAAGCCTCAATTTCTTATGCAACCAAAGCTTTTGGAACTTCTTTTGTTATGGATGATATTCCAATTTCAAATAATGAGAATATGCAGGCCTTTAATCCCAATTCGGGTCTTGGCGATTCTTTTGGTACAAAAACTAACACTTTTACGAATACCAATAAAGGAGTCGATTTAAGAGAGATATCCACTAATAATATTGAAGAAATAAAAGTCATTCAGGGAATTGCTTCTGCCAAATATGGCGATATGACTTCTGGACTTGTTTTAATAACGACAAAGGTTGGGAATAGTCCATATCGTATTTCTGCATCGATAAGAGATGCAACATCTCAGCTTAATTTAACCAAAGGAGTGAAATTTAACATTAATAACTCCATGAATTTCGGCATTAGTTATCTGGATTCTAAAGCTGACCCTAGAGATAACATTTTAAATTTTAAAAGGGTAAACGGAAATATATCCTGGCAGTATAAAAACAACGATGCTACTGTAAAAAATACGGTAAGTACCTCTTTTAGAATGAATCTCGATGATGCAAAGAGTGATCCGGACGATATTACGGCCGTTATAGTAAAAAATGAAAAGCAAGGATTTTCTATATCGAATAATTTAATGTGGAAACCTAAAAATTTATGGGTAGATGGAATTAATATCAACGCAAGTTTGAGTTATGACCGACAATTTACCCGTAGAGAAAGATGGCTTAACACATACACTTCAGCTGCGACCGATAGTCGTGAGGAAGGCATACACGAAGCTATCATTGTTCCTTCGCAGTACACGAGTATTAGTACCGTAGAAGGTATTCCTATTTCGACATTTGTGACACTGGAAACGACAAAAACTTTGACCAACAAAAGCAATTGGATCCATAGTCTGGTTTTTGGAATTTCAAACAGAATAAGTTCCAATAAAGGAGAGGGAAGAAAAAATGCTGCTACGGGATTATTTAATCTTTACACACTTGGAAAAGAAGGATCAGGTACTCTTGCTTACAGAGATTATGACTTCGATCAAACAAAAACAGAATATCAGACGTCTGCTTACCTTGAAGACAGAATATTTAAAAAATTTGAAAATAATCGACTTTTAAATGTTGACTTAGGCCTACGATTTGACAATCAAATGGGAAGTATTTCTTTACAGCCCCGTATAAATTCATCTTATACCCTTAATAAAACATTCAGATTACGCGCCGGAGGAGGGATATCATCAAAAGCACCATCACTAAACCAGTTGTATACAGGCGACCGTTATTTTGATAAACTAGTAGGAAGCGGAATTTATACCTATCCCGGAATTTATCAAAAAGCCTGGATACAAACCGTTATAACTCCTGGTGATAATTTAAACTTAAAACCCAGTAAATCCTATCGAACAGAAGTTGGTTTAGATGTTAAACTGCCATTTGCTTCTGTCAATTTTACAGGATATTACAACAAACTCTTTGATGGTTTTTCAGGCCAGCAGGTTCCGGTTTATAAAATAATTCCAAAGGCACAGATTATCGTTACAGGAACTGAGATTCCAACTTATGAAATTAACGGAACTGAAAAGTTTTACTACATGAGCAACTCAATAACAAACAACAGCAGCTCAGAAGATAAAGGTTTGGAAACAACCATCAATTTCAAAAAAATAAAAGCACTTAATCTGGATATAAGTATGAATGCTTCTTATACCTCTACAAAAGATTTTTCATACGTAAAAGAATATTATCCTTCATCTAGTCTTCTTTCAACTGAACTATACGGCGTATATGATAAAAAAAACTATTGGATGGATAATTTTACAACAAGCTTTAATTTTAACTATCATATTCCGGCTGTTGGCTTGCTTGTTAGCGTGAGAAGTGAACATGTTTTATTACGAAATTCCAAATCGCCAACAGGCAATTTCTTAAACGGATACCTAGATACTGAACTTGTATATCATGAAATTCCGGTTGAAGACAGAACAAATATTCAGAAATACGGACATCTGATAAGAATTCCAAGTGAAACACAGAGCAAACTTCAAAACGTCCTTCATAATTTTCATTTGAGAGTTTCTAAGGATTTTTTAAATGGTTTCAGCGTTTCGCTTTATTCTACCAACTTTTTAAACCTCAAACCTTATTATTACGACACAAGCGGCTTGAAAGTATTATCTAATATTGCCCCGCTTACATTTGGAGCAAGTCTTAATTATCAATTTTAAACTAAATATATATACCATGAAAAAAAAATTCCTTATTACTATAACTTTCATGTTAGGGTTATTAATACAATCCTGCAGCAATAACGACGACGAGGCGTTAAAACTTGTAAACCTAACCATAACGCTTAAATATGATGACACATTCAATAATCTTGCAACAAAAAAATCAACTGTTCTTATTGTAAATAACGAAACAGGAAATAAATACACTGTAGAAAGTGACAATAATGGTATTGCACAATTCAATCAGATTTTGCCTGGTATATATTCAGTTTCTGCTACTAAAGTAATGCATTCTCAAGAGTTTACAGAGACTTTTGGTTATACCCCAACTGAAACTGAAGTGAATTTTAATGGTGCCGAAGCAAGCTTAGTGGTAAACACAGAAACTACTCCAATAAATATTACAATGAAAACATCAAAAGTAGGTGACTTTGTAATTAAACAAATTTACTATGGTGGTTCTGACACCAAAAAAGGGGCTGTTTTTAGAGATCAGTTTATTGAAATTTACAACAATTCAAATACAACACAATATGCTGACGGATTGTATATCGCGCAATTATATGGTACCAATGTTACAACAGTATTTGCTTATACACTTTCTACAGGTCAATTTGACTGGAGTAAATCTGAAGAAATGACAATAGGTGATGATGCAAACAAAAATTATGTATACGCTTCTAATGTTGTACAAATTCCAGGAAACGGCACACAATATCCAATACAGCCAGGAAAAAGTATTGTGATTGCTCAAAATGCTATTAACCACCAATCGAACTATATAGACAATACAGGAAAATCGGTAAGCATACTAAGTCCTGAATTAACGGTTGATTTAAGTACTGCAGATTTTGAAGCATTTTTAGGAACTTATTCTGGTGATCTTTATCAATTTGACATTCAAAATCCTGCAGTACCAGATTTAGGAATTGCATATTGGGGGAATGGAAATAATGACTTGATTCTGGATCCAAGCGGAAGACAATCTTTTGCAATTTTTAATATGAATACTGCTGAATTTGCAAGTCTAAAAAAATACAAAAATCCTAAAGGCGATAAGAATTTGTATTTACAGATTCCTAGTACAATAATTACAGACGGTGTTGAGCTTACAAAAGATTTAGGATCTGGTCTTGTACCAAAAAAGCTGCCTGCACAAGTAGATGGAGGAAACACTTATTTGCCAAGTGGTTCTTATTCTTCAAAATCTGTGATGAGAAAGACAAAAACAACAATTGGAGGAAGAATTATTTTACAGGACACCAATAATTCGACTAATGATTTTGTAGAAACAAAAGCAAATCCAAGAGGATTTAACTAAAATTTTCATTAATGAAAATCACAACTGTTACACTTAATAATACCAAAAGTAATGCCCTGAAATATTGGGCATTACTTCTTTTATTTATTTTTAGTAATTTTTCAGTACAAGCTCAGGATACTATAATTGTAACCAATCATGTTATTGATGCCCAGCTTAAAAATCAAATATTCAAATATCCTGTAAATTATACCAAAAAGCATATCAAAGATTTCACTTTTACAGAACTATCATATGAATATCAAAAAAATCAATTTGCCAGAAAACAGATCGCGAATGAAATCAATTCTTATCAATTTTTGGCTCAGGGGTATTATACAACAAAATCAAAATGGAATTTTTTTGGTAATTTATCCCTTAAAAAAACAGATGAAAAAAATTTGGGATGGGTACTTTCTGATGATCGTTCTGAAGAGCAAGAGGTTATTCTTCCTCATTATTTTTATGTTCCAAGAAAAGCAAACTGGACCAATCAGGAATATAAAATTAGCGGGGGACTTTCTAAGGATATTACCAATCACATATCAATTGCTGCAAAACTTAATTACAATACCGGAAAATACAGTAGAAATCTGGATCCGAGGCCTGAAATTATTTCAAGGAAAATTGGAGGAGAATTACAGCTGGGATATCAGTTGAAAGAAAACCATAAAATTTTTGCTCTGGTAGATTATTCCAGATCTGATAAAGATTTTTCATACAAATACAAGGATACACATTCTAATGTAGAGGGCAATCCGGATACTTATTTGCGATTTAATACAGGGTACGGAAGAATTATTAATTATTTCAAGTCTAATTATTACAACAGTACACGATTTCTTTATAAGGAAAATCAAAACAAAATGGGCTTAGGTTATAACTTTAGTACTAATAACACCAAGTTTACTGTTTTATATTACAACCAAAAATCAGATAACAATTTCTACAGCGACGTTTTTGACAATCCAGATAACGAAAGGCTGACTATTAAAACAACTACCAATCATGCTGAGCTATTTGCTTTGCATAAATGGGATAAAAAAGAAATAAAAACAACATTGAAATTTGACAAAAGCAAGGCTCAAAATTATGATTTAAAAAACAACGGCTATAATTATAAAAACAGTTTAAATGCAATTAGTTGGTTAAGTGCTGTTTCACAAAAAACAGGCTCGCATATTGATTATCTATTTGGATTAGATGTTCTTTACCAGCAAAACCAATACAATGATATTATGGCGACAAATGATATTGAAATAAACTCGCTTAATACAGGGATATTTGGAAGCAGGGATTTTTCATTTGGGAAAAGTAAATTAAACTCCACCGTAAGTTTTAATATGTATTTCCCGCTTCCGTCAAAATTAGAATATTACGATACTTCCGGTGGCACAAATGCTGCTTTTCTAAACGAAGTCATTATTCATGATTATGTCGTGAGTACCACAAATTATTTTGCTCCTGCCTTACGTTTAGAATACAGTTATCCGGTAAAAAACAACAAAACAGTGGTTTTCTTTACCAATTTTAAAGAAAAAATAGCACTAAAAAAACAAAATGACTACAACGCCATTATCAATACCAATACTACTTATTGGATTCAATGTGGTGTACAATTAAATTATTAAAAATGAAAACAAAGTTTATTGCCATTGGGATAATGGTATTATCACTTATTATCGTTTCTTATGCTAAGATTAACCCAACGCTTTCTATTTCCGAATTAAAAAGATTATACAGCAGTGGTGATTATCAAAAATGGCCAAAACCAGAAGTAGATTCACTTGTATATGCGCAAGGTTTTGAAGATATAGGAACTCTGGGCCAACCTGAATTTCCGGAAGACAATCCTTATACAGAAGAAAAAGCCGCTTTGGGTAAAGTTCTCTTTTTTGATCCGAGATTATCAAAATCGGGACAGATTTCCTGTGCCAATTGTCATGATCCTGAACTGAATTGGGGCGATGCCAGAAGAGTTTCGTATGGAGAAGGAAGGTTACAAGGAATTAGAAATTCTCCGAGTTTAATGAATATCGCTTATGCGAAAGTTTTCTTCTGGGACGGAAGAGCGATAACGCTTGAAGATCAGGCAAGCTTTCCTATAAAAGATACCAAAGAAATGAACTTCCATATCGATCTGGCTACAAAAAGACTGAATAAAATAAAAGGATACAAACCTTATTTTCAAAAGGCGTTTGGAAAAGAAAAACTAACTCAGACCGAGATTTTAAAAGCCATTGCTACTTTTGAAAGAACTTTGATAAGCCCGAAAAGCAGATTTGATAAATTTGTTGCAGGAGATTCTACTCAATTAACTAATAAAGAAGTTGAAGGTTTGCATTTGTTTAGAACCAAAGCACGTTGTATCAATTGCCATAATACAGCTAATTTCTCTGATAATAAATTCCACAATATTGGTCTAACTTATTACGGAAGAGAATATGAAGATTTAGGCAGATATAACGTAACCGGAAAAGCCGAAAATGTAGGCGAATTTAAAACGCAATCATTAAGAGGAGTTTCCCAAAACGCGCCTTATATGCACAACGGTTTATTCCCGAATTTGCGTGGTGTTTTGAATATGTATAATGCAGGAATGCCTCAACCTAAAAGAAAAGAAAGTCAAGCGAACGACACATTATTCCCGACAACTTCCAGATTAATTCAAAAATTAAAACTGAACCAATCAGAATTAAATGCTTTGGAAGCTTTTATAAGTAGTTTATCAACCGGTGCTTATAAAATGCGCCCGCCGGAATTACCGCAGTAGTTTTTTTTAAGAGAAGATAGATAATAGAATAAAGAAAATAGACTTTTATACTTTGAGAATAAAAAAAGAGTCAAGACTAATTTTAATTTCGTCTTGACTCTTTTTCTATATTCTATTCTCTATATTCTATTTTCTATTCTCTATATTCTATTTTCTATTCTCTATATTCTATTTTCTATTTTCCCTACTTCACCATCACCCCCTCAACAAACAAAATCGGCACTTCTTCTGTATCGTTCTCGTTGATTAGGTTTGATTTGAAAATGAATTTCTTGTCGTACAGTTTATTATCGATAAAGAAAGTTACCATGAATTCGTTGTTTAAAACCAGTAAACTTTTTTCGACCATTTCGATTTTTACTACCGAAACTGCGGGAACCTCAACAAATGCGTGACGTAAAACCGAAGTCTTTTTCATTTCGCCATCTATCGTTCCAAATGCTTTAGAAACGACCATTACGCTGTCTAAATTAAAGTCGCTGTCGTTTACCAAATAAGCGTACCACACTTTCTCCATAAAATCGTCGCTCCATTCCTGAACAGCGGCAATAAATACGTTTTCTACTTCCGGGATTGTTATATCTGCTTTCATTTTTATTAAATTTTAAAAACCTTTGTCAAAGTCTAAACTTCAACAAAGGTTTATTGTATTAATGAGAATTATATCTTTCAAAAATTAATCTAAAATCTACAATCTAATTTCTAAAAATTAAATATTGGCTTTGAATTGCTCTAAGAAACGAACGTCGTTTTCGTAGAACATACGAATATCACCAATTTGGTACAATAACATCGCGATACGCTCTACTCCCATTCCGAAAGCAAAACCGTTGTATTCGTCCGGATTGATATCGCAATTTTTAAGAACGTTTGGATCTACCATTCCGCAACCTCCAATTTCTAACCAACCGGTTCCTTTTGTAATACGGTAATCGGTTTCGGTTTTCAGACCCCAATAGATATCAATTTCGGCACTTGGTTCTGTAAAAGGGAAATAGGACGGACGTAAACGAATCTTCGATTTTCCGAACATTTCTTTAGTGAAATAAAGTAATGTTTGTTTTAAATCGGCAAAAGATACATCTTTGTCAATGTATAAACCTTCAACTTGGTGAAAAATACAGTGCGAACGTGACGAAATAGCTTCGTTACGAAATACACGTCCCGGAGAAATCGTACGGATTGGCGGTTTATTGTTTTCCATATAACGCACCTGAACAGATGATGTATGCGTACGCAACAACACATCAGGATTGGTCTGAATGAAAAATGTATCCTGCATATCACGCGCCGGATGATATTCCGGTAAGTTCAACGCTGTAAAGTTATGCCAGTCGTCTTCGATTTCCGGACCTTCGGAAACGTTGAAACCAATATTGGCAAAAATATCTATAATTTGATTTTTAACGATAGAAATCGGGTGACGTGAACCAATAATTACCGGTTCTGCAGCACGCGTTAAATCGCCAAACATTCCTTTTACTTCCTGTTTGCTCTCCAGTTCTTCCTGAATAAGACGAACTTTCTCTTCAGCTACAGCTTTTAAAGTATTTATTACTTGTCCGAAATCTTTTTTCTGATCGTTTGGAATATTTTTGAACTCTGAAAAAAGTTCTTTCAACAACCCTTTACTACCCAAATATTTAATACGGAATTGCTCTAAGGATTCTTTATTTTTATCATTAAAGGCTTTAGCTTCCTCTATATGTTGTTTTATCTTGTCTATCATCGATCTTACTTTGAAGGTGCAAATTTAAGGATTTTGTTCTAAGTATGAGTTCTAAAATTTAAAGTTTCCTTTCAAATTCATGAATCTATCTTATCAAACTAATTTTATGTTCTATTTGTTTCACTTTTTCCAGCCAAAAAGTTATTCCTTCCTCGTTTTTAATAATTTCTTTTTTATGTTTTGATGCTACTTTACCCAGTTCAGCCCAGCTTTTATTCCATTCTTTATCTTTCTCGATTTTATTTGTTGGTTCTGTTCTGGAGCGCCAAAACTCTATATTTTTAAGATAAGTCGTTTTTAAATCTTCGAAATACTCGATTATCTTTTCTTTAGAATTAGGAATATAACCCGGTCCGCTGCAGCCACAGGAATGAAAAGCGATTCCAACAGAATACAAACTTTTCATATGTTCCCATTTTTTGAGATCATCTTTTTTGGGCGATTCAAAATCAAGTCCCATACTCGCCATTAAGTCCCCGCATTCCGGACATTTTGCTTCCTGAACTGATTTTTCACCTCTTTGTATGTCATTCATCAATCTTCTTTTAAATGTCTTTCGACAATTAAAACAAGCATAATGCGGTTTATAAGAAACCATTGCATATCTACACATCTTTTGATCAGTTTTCAGATTTCAGTCTCAGTTTACAGTCTCAGTTTACAGTTTAATTGGCACTGAAAACTGAGACTGCGACTGAAAACTAAAAAACTATTCAATAAGTTCTCTTTCTAAAAAATAATTCACAATGGCTTCTTTCATCAAAACCGATTGTTCTCCTGCTTTTAGTGCCGGTAATTCTTCTTTTACTTTGTAATGCGGCCATCCTTCAGCATCAAAAAAATCGAATTCATAAAACCCGTAAGGCTCTAATAATCGACAAATGGCGATGTGCATCAGGTTTAATTTTTCATCTTTTTTGAATTCACGGTGTACTTTTCCGAGTTCCTGAACTCCAATTAGGTAAATTATGGCATCTAAATCTAAGTCTTCTCCTTGCGAAAACTGATTAGATAGTATATCGACGAGCTTTTCCCATCGCTCTTTTAGTTGTGTATCTCTGGACATTAATGTGTTTTTAGATTGTTGATTTTAGATTTTAGATTACTGATTTGCGATACATTAAAATCTAAAATCTTCAATCTAAACTCTAAAATTGTCTTTGCAAAGATAGGAAGTTCAAATCCAAAGACCTAAAATTAAAGATTTCTCATACATGATAAATAAATGGGCCACGGATTTAGCGGGTTCAGCAGATTAACGCAGGTTTCTTTTTTTGTGCTGTATATCCTACACTATATAAACAAAACCTCAGCCTAAATCATTAAACTATTTTTAATCTGTGCTAATCCGTTTAATCCGTTTAATCTGTGGGCTATCAAAACTTACTCAAAAACTTTGCCCGCCGAAAGCAGATAATTCTTTTATATTTGCGCCATAATTAAATGAAAACAGAAAACATGAGTTTTTTTGATATTATTGTTGCCGCTCTTTTGGCTTTTAGTTTATATAAAGGAATCCAGAACGGTCTTTTTGTAGAAATCGCTTCTTTTATTTCGTTATTGTTGGGGATTTATATTGCTATTAAATTCTCTTCTTTTATGAAGGAACTCATCATGAAACATGTTTCGTGGAATCCGAACACGATTCAGGTTACGGCTTTTATCCTGACTTTTATTCTGGTCGTAATTGGCGTTTATTTCTTAGCCAAAATCCTTACCGGAATTGCTGATTTTGCTTTTCTGGGATGGGCAAACAAATTGGGTGGAGGTTTCTTTAGAATTTTAAAAACGATCCTGATCATGAGTATTTTTATTGCTCTTTTTGAGAAAATGAACTTCAATGAAACTTTTGCTAAAAAAGAAACTCTCGATAAGTATTATTTTTATAATCCGATTAAAAAAGTAGCGGCTTTTGTTTATCCTTCAATTGAGAAATGGTACGATACTTTTAAAGAACATGCTAAAAGTTCTGAAGAGAAGTCAAATAAAACTACTACTGAAAAGGAATAATTGAATTGTAAGGCTGATCGAAGTCGAAGCCCTTTATATAAAACAAGCCTGCGACTTCGCTCAGGATGACATTAGTTTTCAAAAGAAATTAAGTCCCAGAGGGACGAAATATTTATAGAAAATTTATAAATGTACCAACATAAAACCCCAGCGGGGTGGAATATAATATGTCGCTCCGATGGAGCTTGATTTACCAAACGTAACATTATTTGCTATAAATATATCGCTCCGATGGAGCTTAAAAATGTAAATCTAACAATTCCAATACCGAAAATTTGTAAAAAAGAACAAACTCCTTATAGCGAAACCCGACAGGTTTTAAAAACATGTCGGGTTTGACAAAGATTGCGTTTAGAATATCTTTTACCAGTTCACTTCTAGTTTTTCTCCTTTTTTCAACGTGATATTTTGTTTTTTATCTCCAGAAATCAAAGTCGTTTTTCCTCCTGTTTTAGATGAAACCGTCACTTTTTTCAGGATTTTATTTTCCCAATTCATTTCGATTTCAAATCCGCCACGGGCGCAAATTCCTTTTACTGATCCCGTTTCCCAGGCATCCGGTAAAGCGGGTAATAATCTGATTTCGTTTTCGTTGGATTGAACCAACATTTCGGCAACGGCTGCGGCTCCGCCAAAGTTTCCGTCGATTTGAAATGGTGGATGCGCGTCGAATAAATTCGGGTACGTTCCTCCTCCTCTTCTTGGTTTTTCGGTTTTCTTTCCGTCAGGATCTACGTAACGCAATAATTCCCTGAACATTTTATACGCACGATTTCCGTCCCAAAGTCTTGCCCAAAGGTTGATTCTCCAGCCTTTTGACCAACCTGTGGTTTCGTCGCCTTTTATTTCCAGAGTCTTTTTTGAAGCTGCGGCTAAATCAGGCGTTTTCTCTGGCGTGATATGATCTCCGGGGAAAAGTCCGAACAATTGCGATTGATGACGGTGCTTGGGATCTTTATCTTCCCAATCGAAATACCATTCCTGAAGATTTCCTTTTTTACCAATTTGATACGGATGCAATTTTGAAAGTGCTGTTTCTAGTTTTCCTCTAAAATCGGCATCAGTATTTAAGGCTTTCGAAGCTTTTATCGTTTTGTCGAAACATTCTCTTGTCATGGCCAAATCAGCCGTTCCTCCATACAGGGTTGCGCCAACAAAACCATCAGGTGTCAGGTATTGATTTTCGGGTGAAGTGGATGGCGACGTGATTAAATTTCCGTTTTTATCGGTTATCATCCATCCTAAAAGAAATTCAGCTGCACCTTTCATTAACGGATAACCTTCATTTTTTAAATAGGCTTTATCCTGTGTAAAAATATAATGCTCCCAAATATGCGTGCTTAACCATGCGCCAGCAAGTGGCCAACAGGCCCACATTGGATCTTCTTTGCCAAATTGCCCAACGGGATTTGTCATGGCCCAGATATCAGAATTGTGCGCTGCTGCCCAGCCTTTATCAACTCCGTAAAAAGTCTTTGCGGTTACTTTTCCGGTTACCGAAAGATTTTTTATAAATCCTAAAAGTGGCAAATGCATTTCTGAAAGATTAGTGTTTTCGGCCAGCCAATAGTTTTCTTCCAGATTGATATTCATGGTATAATTACTACTCCACGGCGGATTTAAATGCGGATTCCAGATTCCTTGCAAATTGGCCGGAACGCCCAAAGTTCTCGAACTGCTTATGAGCAAATAACGTCCGAAATTGAAATAGAGAATTTCGAGGTTTTTATCTTCTTTTCCGTCAGCGTAACGCAATAAACGTTCGTCTGTTGGTAAATCCGGAGCGGTTGTTTTGCCTAAATCTAAAGTGACACGATTGTAGAATTTTTGATAATCTTTGGTGTGGCTTTCTTTTAATTGATCAAATGATTTGGCATATGATTTATTCAGGTTTTGCAAAGCAATTGATACATCATCTAAACCTTCGGTAGCTGGATTTTTGTCGAAACCGTTAAAACTTGTGGAAACAGCAACATAAATAATGGCTTCTGTGGCATCACTTAAACTTAGAGATTCTCTGGAACTTGTAACTTTCCCGTCTGTTTTTTTGATTTGAACTAAAGTTGTAAATCGTGTTCCTCTTTCTTTTGCTTCAAGATATTTTGGTAAAACAGTATATCCGGCATTTTCATGAATTGGTGCGGAACCTTTCATTACCAGAATATTGCTTCTTACTTCGACATTTGATTTTAAGAGACTTTTTAAATTAACATCAAAATTTAAAGCTCCTTTGTGATCGCTTGTCAATTTGATAATCATAATTTGATCCAGAGCTGAGACAAAATATTCACGGGTAAATTTTACACCGTTTAATTCGTAACTTACTTTTGATGTGGCATTCGAAATATCCAGTTCTCTACGATAATTTACTGCTTTTCCTTTTTCGGAATTATTGATTTCTAATGTTCCTAAAGGCGCAAATGATTCTGAGTTTTTTCCCTGAATTTTTTTATTAAGTTCTTCGGCTAGTTTGTAATTTTCGTTTTTTAATGCTTCGCGAATTGCCGGGATGTTTTTGTAAGCTTCGGGATTCATTTTGGCGTTTACGGGTTCGCCTGACCAAAGCGTGGCATCGTTCAGGTAAATTTTATCTGAGTTTGCTCCGCCAAAAACGGTTGCTCCCATTTTTCCATTTCCTAAAACTAAGCTTTCTTCAAAGAATTCTGCGGGTTGATTGTACCACAAAACATGACTGGATTGTGCCGTCATGTTTGTAAAGAAAGTGGTGAATAGTAAAATGAAGAATATTTTTATGAGGTTTGATTTCATGTATTCTTTTTTGATTTTGAATTAATACGGTTTAAATATGCTAATCTCGCGTACAACGGATTGAAATCCGATGCTACAATATAGCTCGTTCCTCCGGAACTTTTGAAAGAGCCTTTGGCTTCGATTATTTTGTAGGGATGGATTTTAATTCATCTGAATGATAGCAGCAATATCCAAATTTATAAAAATAAACATCTCGTTTAACCCTTTTGCGTGAGGGATAGAGCTAAGCTACCGCAGTAGCAGTGATAGCCCGACCGTATTTGCGAAAGGCGCACATAAGCGGTTTGTTAAGTAGCGCCTTTTGTAAATACGGTCACGCCCAAATGTCACACAAAAATATTATTTACTCACCTTATAAACTTCATTTGCCGTAATCATTTCCCAATTATCGGTTCTGAAAGGCGATGCGGGGAATTTTTCTTTATTGAAAAGATTGATTTCGGTATCGTCGTCTGCCCAACCATAGTGGACAGCCACAGGATTTTTTACTTCGTCGCTGGAAACGATGATTTTGTTGCCTTTTATTATCGCTTTCGCGGAATGAAAAACTTTGTCGGGACCTGCAATTTCGAATCCTTTTACGTTTTCTGAATGATCCGGAGTTGATAATCCTGAACCGATATTATCGAATGTCAAGATGATTTGATTTCCTTTTATTTCCTGAGATTTAAAAGTTGGTCCGCTATAGATTTGCTTTTTGCCGTACACATTATTCAGTGCAATTGCGGCCAAACGTAAGCCGACATCTTGTTTGTTTGTGGGGTGAATGTCTTTTGCATTACCAATATCTGTGGTAACGACCATTCCGGTATTTTTTAATTTTAAAGTTTCGGCTTGTGCTTCACGAAGTTCTGCCCAACGGCTTCCTACTTTACTGTTTCCTTTGAATTCATCAAAAGTGGATAATTGAACGAAGTAGAAAGGAAAATCGCCTTGCTTGAATTTTGTTCGCCAATCGTTGATCATTAGCGGAAATGCTTTTTTGTATTGTTTTGCGCGCCAAACATTGGCTTCGCCCTGATACCATAAAACGCCCTGAAACGCATACGGAACCAACGGATTGACCATTGCATTGTATAATAACGATGGATAACTGTTGGGTGAAACGGCAATTTTTACCTGCACAACATTGAATTTCCAAAGTCCTTCGAGTGGAATATTTTTGTCTTTAAACTGAATTTTAAGATCGGCAGGATCGCCATAAATTCCGCCGCCGCCTGAATAATCTGCAATGCGAACTGAGATTACATTTTTTCCTTCTTTTAGAGTTCCTGCGGGAATTTTATAAACTCTTAAGGTTTCCCAAATTTTATTGGTTCCAACTTCAACGCCGTTTACATAGGTAATATCTTCGTCGTCTACTTTTGAAAGATGTAAAACAGCTTCACTTTTGGCTTGTTCTGCCGTTAAGGTAATTGTTTTTCGCATCCAGACTACGCCATCAATATTGCCTATTTGCTGGTTTTCCCATAAGGACGGTACTTTTATTTCTGGCCAGTTTTTATCATCAAAACTGAATGCTGCAAACTGGTTTTCGTTTTCCATTGAAACATCAAAACCTTGTATTTTCCTAATATTCTCTAGAAGTGTTCTTTTATAGACTTCAAAAACGGCGTCCATATCAACCTGAGGAACATCTGCAATCATGCTTTTAAAATCATCGCTTTTTTCGAATGCTTCACGGCTTGTCCATGTTTCTACATTGGTTCCGCCCCAGGAAGTATTGATGATTCCGATTGGGATTTTAAGTTCTGCATATAATTTTTTAGCAAAAAAGAAACCCGCCGCTGTAAAATCGCGAATGTTTTCTTTGTTGGCAACAAGCCATTTTCCTGCTTTAAGATCTTCTTTTGGAGTTCCGCTTAAATCCTGCGCCACTCCAAAATGACGAATCATCGGATAATCAGAATCTGCCATTTCTTTCTCAGCGTTCATGGCTTTATACATCTGAAATTCCATGTTCGATTGTCCGCTGCAAATCCAGACTTCACCGACCAAAACATTTTTGATGATGATTTTATTTTTTCCTGTAATGGATAATTCAAAAGGTCCTCCGGCTTTTTCGGCAGATAATGTAATCATCCATTTTCCGTTTTTATCTGCTTGGATGGTTTTGGTTTGTTTGTTAAAATGAACTTCTACTTTTTCGTTTGGTTCTGCCCAACCCCAAACCGGAATTTCTTTATTGCGCTGCAACACCATTCCGTCGGAAAACAACAATGGCATTCTAACATTGGCGTTTGCCAGGATGCTGCACATTATAAAAAGAAAGATTATGTTTTTCTTCATTGTTTTTTTGTTTAAACCATATAAGTGATATAAGATAATTTAAGTTTTAGATGCGGATTGTGCCTATATTTTCTTATATCACTTATATGATGAATCTATTGTTTTTATTTTAATTAAATGCAAAAACGATATAGTTTGTCATTTCGATCTAAGGAGAAATCACACAAGAAACTCCGCAAAAATTGGCGACATTCATTGTCGATCACCTAGTGTGATTTCTCCCTTCGGTCGAAATGACAAAATTGTGCATAATCAGAATCTGAACTTGAACTTTTAAATCAAACTTAAATTATCTTTTATCCCTTACATAGTAAATAGATTTTTTACTGTAATCCTTCGATCATTGCATTCAAAGCCTGAGTGTCAGAAACTGTATTGTTGGCTCTGTTAATGATTCCGAAACTGTTGTCACCAAGACTTCCTTCATCCCAATAAAATGGTAACAGACCATTTGCTTTGGCTGTTTTTACCACTGTTTTTAAATAATAAGCCCTTGAAGCCAAATGTAAAGTTAAGGCATCTCCGCTTAAAGTCGTTCTGCGAATGGCACCAAATTCTCCTAATAAAACCGGAATTCCTTTATCAACAAACTGGTTTTTCATTAATTTAAAGTTTTTCTCTAAATCTGCTTCTTCACCCCAATTTGCATTTCGATCTGTATCTGTCGTTGAGTGATAAGCTGCTCCCCAATAGTAAAACATTTTTCCCCAGGTTTCGTCTTTGGTTAATCCGGCGAAATTCCATGGTGTATAATAATGTACTTCGACCATCATGCGATTTGCTGCCGCATCTGTTGGCAGGCTGGTCATTAACTTATTTGTTTTTTCGATATCTGTTGTTGGGCCCTGAACTACTAATGTTCTGTAAGCATTTTTACCTCCAGTTGAACGAACAGCATCAATAAAAGTTTGGTGATAAGATGTTAAAATTGCCATTTGTGCTGCATCTTCAACCGCCGGCTCATTGGCACTGGCAAAAAGCAAATGCTCATCGAATCCGCGTAATTGCGTTGCAATTTGTTCCCAGAATGCTTTTTGTTTGGCGTTGTTTTCTACTTTTTTGGCTTCGGTAATATTGTTTTCTAACCAGCCACCGTCCCAGTGAATGTTTACTACCACATACATATTATTGTCTACACAATACTGCACGACTTCTTTTACGCGGTTTAGCCAATCTGCTTTAATTTTGGCTGTAGCCGAATTTTCTAAATACTGATTCCATGAACACGGAATTCTAATGGCATTAAATCCGCTTGCTTTTACAGCATCGATTAAGGCTTTTGTAACTTTTGGATTTCCCCAGGCGGTTTCTCCGTTAGTCGCTTCTAAAGTGTTCCCAATATTCCAGCCCAGTTTTATTTTTGCGGCTAATTGAACTGCGGTACTTGACATTCCTGAAGCATCAGCTGCAATTGGGTTGGTGTTGTAACTTGGGTACAAACCTGTAACAGGATTTCCTGCTGCTTGCGACACTGCAATCTGAATTGATGGAGCTTCGCCTGAACTTACTGTTAAGGTTGCTGTTCTTGCCTCTGTTGTTGTGTTTTCTAAAGCCGTTACTTTTACGATAACTGTTCCTTTAACTCCTGATGACTGGCTTAACTGTAGCCAGTTTGCATTAGTACTTGTAATTGTCCAGGCCTGTACATTGGCATTAACTTTTACTATAGCTTCACTGCCTTTACCTAAAAAGTCAATTTTATTGGTATCTGCACTCAGCATTTTTTCTACAGTTGCCGGATCTGCTGCGTCTTTGTCTGAACTGCAAGCCCAGATCGTTAAAAACGACAAACTCAACATGGCACTAAACAGGTAACTCTTAATAGTATTTTTCATTTGGTTTGGTTTAATAGTTAGTTCTAAGTTTTATTCAGGCAACTTCATTTTATTTATTAAAATAACTGTTGTGCGTAATACATAAAAATTTAATTACAACCTACAGATTAAAATAATGCTCTTTAATAAAAATTAAAGAGCATTAGTATTTCAAGTATTATTGGATTGTTACCTGAATTTCTTTTTTAATATCTCTAGAAGAAGTTCCTAGTTTGATCGTATATTTTCCAGGTTCAACTGTCCATTTTTTGGATGCAACATCGTAGTAAGCCAATTCTTTTACGGGTACTTTGATCGTTACTTTTTCTGAACCTCCCGCTTTTACAGCTGCTTTTTTGAAACCTTTTAATTCCTGAGCTGCACGGGTAATTTTAGAATCAGATTTAGAAGTATATAATTGTACCACTTCTTTTCCGTCTACTTTTCCAGTGTTTTTAACGTCAACAGTAACTTCAATTACATCGTTTTGAGCGTAAGATTCTTTATTTGCTTTTGCATTATCAAGCGCAAAAGTGGTGTACGACAATCCGTATCCGAAAGGATATAATGGCGCAACATTTTTAGTATCAAACCAACGGTATCCGATCAAAATTCCTTCTGCATAATTTACTGTTTTGTCTCCAGGGAAACTGTTTGTTGCATGTGCTGGAGAATCTTTTAGTTGTTTAGGCATTGTCCAAGGTAATTTTCCTGACGGATTTACTTTTCCTAAAATAACATCTGCCAAAGCATTTCCACCTTCAGAACCATTGAACCAGCTCCAAACTAACGCAGAAGATTTTTGGCTTACTTCATTAATATCAAATGGAGCTCCCGCAATCATTACTACAATAGTTTTTGGATTGGCTGCCGTTACTTTTCTGATTAATTCTTCTTGTCCAAAAGGCAAATGTAAATCTCTACGGTCTGAAGCTTCTGTTTCGTAATCACGGTTTGAACCCGCAAAAATGATCGCAACATCTGAATTTTTAGCTGCTTCTACTGCTTCCTGAACTTTAGCGTCATCCAATTTGTCGATTGTAACTGGTCCTGTAGAAGTAATATTTCCTAAGTTTCCTTTGTTTTTTTCGTCGTAACGCTCTAAATAGCCTTCTGCGTAATTGATTTTAATTGAAGAAGGCAATCTGTTTTTAAGACCTTCTAAAGGTGTAACTTCTCTTTTTGTTTTCACTCCAGCTCCAAATCCGCCAAGAGCGTTTTTCTTTATAGCATTGTTTCCAATTACAGCAATCGATTTTACACCGTCTAATTTTAATGGTAAAGCATTGTTATCGTTTTTCAACAATACAATTGCTTCTGCCGCAATTTTGTAAGCATCCTGGTAATGTGCTTCTGTTGCGATGCTTCCTTTTGCACGCTCGCCTCCACCCATTGCTTTAACCTGGAATAAAACTCTTAAAATACGTTTTACATGCAGATCAATTTCTTTTTCTGAAACTTCTCCAGATTTAACGGCTGCAATTAATTTATCGGCTAAGAAAAATTCGTTGAATGGTTTTGGTGTTCCCATTTCAATATCTAAACCATTTTTTAGTGCTTTTGCTGTAGAATGCACCGCAGCCCAGTCTGAAACTACTACACCTTTAAATCCCCATTCGTCACGAAGAATTTTATTCAGCATATAATCGTTTTCACATAAATATTCGCCTCTAAATTTATTGTAAGCTCCCATAATACTGTAGGCTTTTGCTTCTTTTACCGAAGCTTCAAAAGCGGGAAGATAAATTTCACGAAGTGTACGCTCATCAATTTGTACATCGACAAAATCACGATTGGTTTCCTGATTGTTTGCTGCATAATGTTTTACGCAAGCCATTACATCTTTTTCTTGTAAACCAACAATCAATGGCACCGAAAGTTTTTTATTCAAAAAAGGGTCTTCAGACATGTATTCGTAAGTTCTTCCTCCAAGCGGTGTTCTTACCATATTGATGGCTGGCGAAAGTAACATGTCTTTGTCTCTTGCACGTAATTCTTCTCCTAAACTAGCTCCAAAAGTATGCGCCATTTCTGCATTCCAAGTTGCAGCCAAAGCGCCTCCTGCTGGATAATACGTTGCAAAGTCGTTTGTTAAACCTGCCGGAGCCCAATTGTCGCGTGAAATTTCTTCACGAACTCCCAACGGACCGTCGGCCATTTTTAATTCTGGAATTCCTAAACGTTTTACGCCTGCGTTTGCAAACATACTGTTCCCGTGCAGCATTCCTATTTTTTCTTCCAATGTCATCTGCGAAATCAATTTGTCGATTTCAGCATCATGATCTGTGCTTATTTCTTTTCCTGTGTATTCTTCTGTCTGTTCCGAATCCGAATTTGAAGCTTCTGTCTTTGCATCATTTTTACAAGAAGTAAACAATGCAAAAACAACTGCTGCCGAAAGGAATATCATTTTGTTTTTCATAGATAGTTAGGTGTTTTAGATTTAAAGATTCTCAGCCTCACAAATAATCTTTAAATACCGTTAATATTATTTTTTATGTTTGTGGTTTATTGTTTAATCAGATTGAGAAAAAAAACATCATTTTCATTGATTTTAAATTCTCTGCTGAAAGTTCCTTTTCCGTCAATCGTAATTTTTTCTGTTGCAATTGGTGCGCCGTTGTTTTTTTCTTTTAATGAATTAACCTGCTGACGTGTTAACTGACTTGGTTTATTCATTGCCAAATAATCTGCATAAACGTCGTTTGATTTATATCCTACTTTGTAAATTTCTAGCAGATATTTTCCTTTCTGCATTCCGTTGACTTCAACTTTTACTTTTCCTTTTTCTTTTGATGGAAGATCCTGAACATAATAAGTTTGGTTCCAAACTTTATCTCCCGGATGTGTATTGGTAAAATCCCATAGCAAAACCTGAACATCACCTTTTGCATTTTTGGAAGTCCACGACGCTTTATCTGAATTTTGAAGTTCTGTTTCTCCTAATTTATTCATTAAATAATAAGAGAAATAGGCCGGCTTTTTAATTCCTTGCGTATTCAACAATCCGAAACCACCGTGAAAAGGTGTAAATCTTGGCCCTGGTTCTTCAAAAATATCAGTAAAAACCCAATATGACATGGAGTTTGCATCATTGCCTACTTGCTTCAATTTCTGCAGAATATAAGCTGCCGAATGATAACTGTCGTGAATAGGATCTGCTGGAGTATAAGATGAACTCCATTCTGTATAATGCAATTCTAAATTTGGTTTAGCCGAATTAGTAATCTGCTTACGCGAATTACTAACATCTCCGTTGACACTATTGATGTCTGGGCTCAAAACTGTTCCAGAAGTTCCGAATTCGTCCAAATATCCTTGATTAACACCATAAGTATGAGTCGAAATAAAATCTAAAGGCACATTATTTTTCACACAAAAATCAATTGTTTCCGGCACCCATCCTGCACCTGCTGTTGCTGGTCCGCCAACTTTGTATGATGGATTTACAGCTTTTATTCCGCGTGCTGCGTATTCGTATAATTTGAAATAATCTGCCTGAGTTCCTGTCCAAAAACCCGGAGTTAAATTGGGTTCGTTCCAGACTTCAAAATACCATGTTTTTACTTCCTCATCTCCGTAACGTTCCTTAAAATGTGCGGTTAGATTTTTAATTAAATCTTCCCATTTTTTATAATCTTTTGGAGGTGTTACATTTCCTTTCCACCAAAAAATAGTTTCTTTTCCGCTTGCTAAAGCATTAGGCATAAAACCTAGTTCTACAAAGGGTTTCATTTTCAAACTCACAATATAATCAAACAAAACGTCTATATATTGGTAATTGTATTCCGGATTTCCTTTGCTATCTTCACGATAAACGGCCATATCATCAGACAATAAACCATGAAAACGGATGTATTTAAAATCGCATTCTTTTTTTACCAATGCCAATTGCTGCTGCCAGTCAGCTCTCAAACCTTCGTTTGCTCTTCCGGCACCAATGCATTCTTTAAACATTTTGTTTAATTTTCCTGCTTCTTTTTTATAATCAACTTTTATGATTCGATTTTCATTTTGTCCAAATAAATGGATTGAACTAAATAAAAATGTTGCTATGATTAAAAGTTTTTTCATCTGAAAATGGTTTTTTTATTTTTTGCCACTCCCGATAGTTATCGGGATAACAGGATTCTAAGGATTTTTTACTTTTCTCTCGCAGATTTAGCAGATTAGGGAGATTTAAATCTTTTTAAACTGTGTCTATATTTTATTTATACAGATTGGAATAAAAAATCTGCATTATTTGCTAAATCTGCGAGAACATAAAAATCATTTTAATCATTTAATCTGTGGCTAAATATTTATTTTCTAATTATATGTTAGACGCACTGCTGTGCGTATCTACAATTATATGTAATTGTTGCGTTACGAAACCAGATAGGTTGTAAAAAACCTGTCTGGTTTATACCTAACGATTAACTTTTAACATCTAACCTCTAACCCAAATTACAGCTTTTTAAATCTTACTGCTCCACCGCCTGCTCCGCCTAATTTTAGATTTAGAACATCTGAAGCTTTTACTGTTTTCTTAGAAATGGCAACTGCTTCTGGATTGTGTGTTTGATCTGTTCCTTCGGCATCCACATAAATTTGTGCTTCGTAAGTTGCGTTTGGATCTAAGAATGATAATGAAATTGCTACATTTCTAGGTTTTTCATTCGTAAGAGTTCCCAAATACCAGTCTGCGCTGTTTCTGTCTTTTCTTGCTGTTGTGATATATTCACCAATTTTTCCTTCTAAGATTTTAGTGTCTTCCCAATCTGTCGGAACATCTTTTAAGAATTGTAAAGCTGGTTTTCCTTCGTAATTTTCCGGAAGATCGGCCAACATCTGGATTGGTGCATAAATCGTAACATACAGTGCCAATTGCTGACCAACTGTTCCCTGAATTCTTTTTCCAGGATAACCTTGTTTTACCTCAACATCAAAAATTCCAGGTGTAAAATCCATTGGTCCGGAAAGTAATCTTGTGAATGGAATAATAGTTAAATGGTTTGGTGGATTTCCTTCGCTCCAAGCGTTATATTCTTGTCCACGCGCTGCCTCTCTCGAAACCATGTTTGGAAAAGTTCTGCGTTCTCCTGTATCTTTTATCGATTCGTGGTATAAAACAGCTAGATCGTATTGTGCTGCTTTTTCTAAAATGTATCTGAAATAATTCACTCCAAATTGTCCAAAGTGCATTTGTTTCATATTCAATTTGGAACCCACGTGACCGATTTTTACAGTATGAATTCCTAGTTTCTTGTATAAAGCAAAACCTTCATCAACTTCTTTTAAATAGTTAATTAAGTTCGAACCTGTTTCGTGATATCCGATTAGTTCGATGTTCTTTTTCTTTCCGTATTCCACTACTTTTTCAAGGTCGAAATTGTCAGCGCTTTTCGTGAAGCTGAACATGTGCATACGGTTTTCGTACCAGCCCGGCGTCCATCCTTTGTTCCATCCTTCGATCAATAAATGATGAAAGCCTTCTTTTGCTGTAAAATCAATATATTCTTCAGCATGTTTGGTCGTTGCACCTTGTTTGTCGCTTTCCCAGAAAGTATATTTCCCGATGTGCATTCCCCACCAAATTCCTAAATATTTATAAGGTTTGAAATAACTTGCTGTATTTTTTAATTTGTTTGGTTCGTTTAGGTTTAAAACCAAATAAGAAGTAATCAATTCTCCTGGATTTTCTCCAATTTGAAGCGTTCTCCAAGAAGAAGTAAACGTATCTTTTACGCGAACTTTTACTCCGTCAGGCCACGGCACTAAATCCGATTTTAATTCGGTTCCTTTTGTGTTTACCAAAGTCATACTCGCAAAATCAATCAGATTTGCCTCGTGAAAACTTAGAGCCAATCCGCTTTTACTTTCAATTGTTAATGGAGTTAAAACGGTGTCCAAGGTACTTACCGGAGCATCTTTGAAAAGATATTCGTCGCGGTTTTCTCTGTTTGCCGGAATCCACCATGCTTTTCCGTCTTCTTTTAGATTGAAAGTTGTTTTTTCATCCGTAATAAAAATACTGTCTTTTACATTTTGCTTTGGATACACATATCTAAAAGCAATTCCGTCATCAAACGCACGAAACTGAATTTGTAATTTACGTTTGTTTCCTGTTTTTTGCTGTAAATCAACTACAAGCTGATTGTAATTGTTTCTGATGTTTTTCTTTTCTCCCCAAACTTGTTCCCAAGTTTCGTCAAAAGTTGAAGTTTTGGCACCTTTAATTTCAAAATTTGAGCTTAAATCTTCATTTCCTTTCAGCAAAAATCCCATATCTGACGGAGAAATCACTTCGGTTTTTCCGTGAGAAACTGCGTATTTTGGAGCATTTTTTACCAGCTCAAATTTGATTTTGTTTTTTCCGTTTGGCGATGCCAGTTCGTAAGCGTTTTTGTTTTTCTGACTGTAGCCAATTGCTACTGAAAACAATACGGCTGGGAGAATTAGATAGTTTTTCATGTTTTTTGAATTATTTTTTTGGCCACAGATTTAAAGGATTAGAAAGGATTTTTATTTTTTTCTCTCGCAGATCTAGCAGATTGAGCTGATTTTAAATAACACAAAAATCTGCCTGATCTGCTAAATCTGCGAGAGTAATAATCTTTTTTAATCCTTTAATCTGTGGTTATATTTTTTTGCCACTAATTACACAAATTATCACAAATTTAATTCGTGGAAATTCGTGGCTGACTTTTTATTTTATCCACTCTGTTTTAAAAGTGGTTTTTCCGTTTAATGGATTTGCAGCTACGTCAAAATTGTTTCCGTTTTTGGTTACTTTTATTTCTTGTACTGCATCACCGTCCGGTAAAAATACTTTGGCTGTCGCCGATGTTGTTTTGTCACTTGCATATACTTTAAGTGTCAATTTACTCCAATCCATGTCTTTTGTAGATTGTGCTAAAGCGATGTGGGGCAAAGCTGTTCCGTCTTTTACTAACACTACAATTGGTATTTCTCCGGCTTTGATTTTATGCCATCCTGATTGGTAAACTTTTTTGGTTTGGTAATCAATCCAAGTTCCTTCCGGAAGGTAAACATCTCTTTCTTCAACTTCTTCAAAAAGCGGTGCAACCAACATGCTTGATCCAAATAAATATTCATTATCAACTAACCATGCTCCCGGATCATTTGGATATTCTACAAATAAAGCACGCATCATTGGCAATCCTTTTTGAGAACTTTCTTTTGCCTGAGCGTAGATGTATGGCATTAATTCGTAACGCATGTTATCTGCTTTTCTAAATCCTTCCAGGAAATCTTTGCTGTACAACCAAGGTTCGCGAGGCGGTTCTCCGTGGCTTCTTACGTGAGAAGTTAACATTCCGAAAGGTGTCCATCTTCTGTATAAATTCTCCGGAGATTTAGTAGCAAATCCACCAACGTCATGACTCCAGAAACTGAATCCGCTAAGACCTAAAGAAAGTCCACCGCGCAATTCTGCAGACATTGCTCCGTTTGTGGTTTCAGAATCTCCTCCCCAATGTAAAGGATAACGCTGACTTCCTGCCCAAGTACTTCTCGCCCAGATTAAAGTATATCCTTTTTCTTTTTGAGTGATTTCTGCAACAGCTTTATTGTATCGTAATGGATATAAATTGTGTTCGTAGAAACCAGTTCTTCCCGAATGGTAAATTCCGTCCGGTGGTGCAGCTTCTCCAAAATCTACTTTGAAAACCGCAACTCCTTCATCAAATAATTTTTTCAACTTCGCTTGATACCAAGTCACCGTTTCTGGATTTGAGAAATCTAAAACTGCATCTTCATAAGGAAGGTTTCCTTTTCTGTCTCTTACTGCTAAGTTTTTATCCATTATTTCAGGAAACAAAGTATTCTTTGGCGTGAAATAAGGCAATTGCCATAAACAAACCTGGAAACCATCTTTCTTTAAATCAGACATCATTTTTGTAGCATCCGGGAAACGAGATTTTGCAAACTCATAGTTGTTTCTCCAATCTACATCAAACCAGCCTGTATCAAAATGAATAACATCGGTTGGAATTTTATATTTACGCAAATCTTTTGCTACTTCGCGTCCTTCTTTTTCAGAGAAATACGTAATACGGCTCATCCAGAATCCGAAAGACCAAAGCGGCGGCATGGCAGCTTTTCCGGTTAAATTGGTGTACTGATCTAAAACGTCTTTTGGTTCTCCGATGAAGAAAAACAAATCGGCTTCGTCATCGCCAATGTACATTTCGTTTGCACTTGAGAAATATTTCCCGAAGTCAACCGTAATTGGTGTTGAATGGTGCATGAAAACTCCGTAACCACGACTGCTCATATAAAATGGAATCGGTTTGTACATCGTTTCATTTTGGATTCCGTTTGCGTCATCTGCCCATAAAACTACTTTTTGACCGCGTTTGTTTAATTGTGTGAATGATTCACCACATCCAAATATTTTTTCGTCCGGTTCTAAACTGAAAGCTGCGCCCATACTTCTGGAATAATCGCTGTTTCTGCGAACATAAGAAAACGGAAGTGTTGGCGTATACGTGTTTTTAAAATCGGTATCGTGAAGTGTACTGGTCAGCAATTTTCCTTTTTCATCGTAGATTTTTACGTGCCAGGGTTTTGTCAGGATTTCAACTCTTCCATGTTTACTTGTATAACTGTGACCGCCTTCAATTTTAGAATATTTCCATAATTCAGGATGATTTGGCGCAACGCCGTCAATCAGCATTAAAGATTCCTTTTGCGGATGAAATTGCGGTCCAGATGTCGTTTTGATACGAACTGTTCGATCAGAAACAAACTGAATTTCGAATGGTAAAACAGGAGATTCTTCGTATTCTGTTGTTGGAAATTCGTTTGCTTTTTCAACGTCTGGCTTCATCATCATATTGTTGAAAGCCTGACGCGTTTTATAATTGTATCTCAAATATTTTATAGTTCCTTTTCCTGTTGCAGGATCAAAAGAAGCTAATTCATCGGCAAAATAAAAGGTATTCAGATAATTCTGAAAATCTTTACTGATGTCTATTGGTGCATTTAGTACGTCTGCATTTTGGATTTGAGCACTAGCATTTGGAACTGCCAAAAATCCAAACATAAACGCAGAAAGCAATGTGGTTAATTTTGAGTTTTTCATTGGTTACTTTTTATTTTTTTTTGCCACAGATTAAAAGGATTCGAAAGGATTTTTTTTCTTTTTTCTTTTCTCTCGCAGATTTAGCAGATTATGCAGATTTAAATCTTTTTAATCATTTTATCTGTTGCTATCTTTTTACAGAGATTTGGAAAAATAAATCTGCATGATCTGCTAAATCTGCGAGAGCATAAAAATCTTTTTAATCATTTTAATCTGTGGCTATATTTAAAATTTCAAAAATTTATTCCGTTGTAATTACAATTGTTGATTGTTTCAATCCATTCGCTTTAGCGGTTAATTCTAATCTTTCGGCTGAATTACCCGATTGAACGATTACTAAACATTTTCCTGCCAAAGCGGTATGTTTAGTTCCTTTGTACGGTTCGTGACTTACGGGATCACCGCTGCAAACACCAACAATTTTTCCGTTTCCTTTTAATGAAAAATTGATTTCGTTATTGGCATTCGGAACCAAAGTACCTTTATCATCTAAAATATCAACTGTAACAAATGACAAATCATTTTTGTCTGCTTTGATTGTACTTCTGTCTGCGGTTAATTTTAACTGCGAAGGATTTCCAGCTGTTTTAATTTCTTTTTCTAAAACCACTTTTCCGTCTTTACGAGAAATGGCTTTTAAAGTTCCCGCTTCAAAAGGAATTCTCCACATTACATGAAGATCGTCTCCTTTTTTACTTCTTTTTCCAACTGATTTTCCGTTTACGAAAAGTTCCACCTCATCGGCTTTATTGTAATAAGCCCAAACATCAACGGTTTGTCCTGCTTTCCAGTTCCAATGCGGAAAAATGTGCAGGACGGTTTTGTCTGTCCATTCGCTTTGGTACATATAATAAACGTCTTTTGGGAAACCGGCTAAATCAACGATTCCAAAATACGAACTGATTGACGGCCATTCGTAAGGCGTTGCTTCTCCGATATAATCAAAACCGGTCCAGATGTACATTCCGGAAAGGAAATCGTGTTTTTTAATTACTTTCCAGGTTGCTTCGTGCGTTGATCCCCAAGGCGTCTGCACCTGATCGTAAGCTGAAACGGTATTTCCTGGATTTCCTCCTTCAAATTTTTTATCCCAACTAACCGGCCATTTTTTTATGGTATCCGAAACCGCATCATAATAGCCTCTTGTCTGTAAACCTGAAGTTGTTTCTGTTGCTATAAAAGGTGTATTTGGAAAGTTTTTTTGATGATGCGCATACGTTTGATGTGCATAATTGTATCCAATTAAGTCTAAAACACCAGATGCGGCAAGCGGATTAATCGATACAATGTTTTTCTCAAACTGTAACGTCACTTCATCAATATTCATATTTACCGGCGGATTCATCGCTGCAGTTAATGGACGTGTTTTATCGTACTGACGTGTAATTGCGGCTAATTCTTTGGCAATTGCAACACCCGTTTCATTCCATTGTTCCGGAATTTCATTTCCGATACTCCAAACAAAAATACTTGGGTGATTTCGGTCGCGCAGCAATTGATCGATTAGATCTTTTTTGTGCCATTTGTCCCAATCGTTTCCGTAATCGTATTTGGTTTTGGTTTGTTTCCACATGTCGAAAGCTTCATCCATGACAATGAAACCCATTTTATCGCAAAGGTCTAAAAGTTCCAGAGCGGGAGGATTATGAGAAGTTCTGATTCCGTTTACGCCCATTTCTTTCATAATCTCTAACTGGCGTTCGATAGCGCGCGTATTGATCGCAGCACCTAACGGACCTAAATCATGATGTAAACAAACTCCTTTTATTTTTACCTGTTTTCCATTCAAAATAAAACCTTTATTCAAATCAAATTTAAAATCTCTGATTCCGAAATTGGTTTTGTATTGATCGATGATTTTATCGTCAAGCGAAATTTCGGTAACTGCGGTATACAATTCCGGTTTTTCAACCGACCATAAAACAGGGCTTTCTACTTCTGCCGATTGTTTTAAGGTTTGATTGGCATTGGCACTAATCGTTATATTTTGAGTAACCGATGTTACTTTGGTATCTTCTTTAAAAATAGTAGTGGTTACGGTCGCTTTTTTTGCTGCTGTGTTTTGATTTTGAATGGTAGTTTCAAAATGTATCGAAGCTTTTTGAGCCGTAACTTTTGGCGTTGTCACATAAGTTCCCCATTGTGCAACGTGTAGTTTATCGGTGGTTTCGATCCAGACATTTCTAAAAATTCCTGAACCTGAATACCAACGTGAATTAGGTTGTTTTGAATTGTCAACCTTAACAATTATTTCATTGTTTTTGTCTCCATAATTTAAATATGGCGACATATCATATTGAAAACCAATATATCCGTTTGGACGTTTTCCTAAATAATGCCCGTTTACCCAAACTTCACTGTCTTTGTAAACGCCGTCAAAAGTAATTGAAGTTACTTTTGTGCTGTCTTCTACAGCGACTTTGAATGTTTTTTTGTACCAGCCTAAACCTCCGTTTAGAGCTCCGCCTCCATAACCTGCAGGACTTTTTTCGTCAAAATTACCTTCAATACTCCAATCGTGAGGAACGTCTAAGGCTCTCCATTTGGTTGAAGCGCCAATGGTATCTTTATCAATTATGCTATCATTTAAATGAAAACTCCAATCTGAATTAAAAGAAACTTTTCTGTTTGCAAAAGCATCCTCTTTTTTGCTGCAAGAGCCCAACAAGATAATTCCGATTAGCATTAATAATGGTAGTCCATTATTGAAGTATTTTCTTTTATTCTTCATTTTGAAAGGATTTTTAATATTTAAAAACAAATATAAACATACCGATAGGCGACTTTGTAAATCCCCTACCGGTTGTTTTATACTTTTAAACAATTTGGTTTTTAGTTATAAAAACCGCCATTATTTAAGGGATGATGTAATGGAAAACGAACCACTCATCTTTAGTCGCATCATAAGATGTTCCTAACCAAATACCTTTTTGAAGATAATCTTTATTATATGCTTTTACTACTTTGATAACATTTACAGTTGGACTCATCCAGCTATCTGAATTTTGAATCAATGTATCTGTTCCTAAATTAATTTCGTTGGTTGCTGCATTTATGGTAAATAAACCTGTAGTTACTACACCATTTTGACTGCGGGTATAGTTTAATTTACCTCCCCATTGATCAAAACGTATCCATGAATTACCTGCTACTGTAGCCCAACCAGGGTTCCATCCCCAATCAGAAGAACTGCTGGCATCAACTGTCCATCCTATACCTTTTCCTACCCAGTCAACAGGGTTTCCTCCTGCATCTAATTTCCAAACTCTTCCTGCACCAGCACCACCGGTTAACATAGTTACTAATTCTCCAGGGGCAAAAGTTGGATTGTAGCCTTCATCAAAAACTGGTACTGTAACTGGAGGAACGTAGGTGTCTGCATGTTCTTTAGAAACAAAATTCCAGATGTACCACCATGGTCCTTCGCTATTGGTTCTCTTAATAGCAATTCTTAGCTGATTGTCTGTAAGTGTTAATACTTTGATTTCACTTGTCCAGTTGCTTGCATTTGCAATATAATTGTCCGGTCTTAAAATTGTAGCTCCTGTTGTTGTTAAAGTATGTGCATTAACATCTAAGAAATAAGCTCCGCTTTCGATACTAGTTCCGTCAGCTTCGTGAACGGTCATAAAAGGTCCTCCGTCAAGGCTGAATGTCATGTATCTTCCCCAGTGCATATCTGCATCTGTACTTGAATTGGCATTTCCTGCAGGTTCCCAGTTTGGAGAAAATTTATTCCACTCAACTACTGTATTAGGATCTGCAAAAGACATTGCTCCCTGAGCCAAACCGTATTTACCATTGTCAAGTACCCAAGATTTTTTGTGTCCAACGCCACCAGATAATGCAGTCCAAAGAGGATCATTAACATAATTTAGGTTGTCCTCACTTACTGTAATAGTTACAGGATCTAATTCTACAATACCACCATCTGTTACTGCTGAGATTTTAATAGTATAAGAACCTTTAAAAGCATATTGTACTTTTTGTTCGGCTTTATTTGATTTTCCTGTAACATAATCCCAGTTTAACACTACTCCCGGAGTTGTGTTTTTTAATAATACTGTATTCCCTCCCGGATCTGTAACTAAATCCTGAGTAATATCAAAATGTATATCCGATTTGTCCATTGCGCTGTCCAGAGCATATGAATCTGGAGAACAAGACGAAACCAGCATTAGTGCTAACACCAAAAATGATGTAATTAATAATTTAATATTTTTCATTTCTTTGATTTTTTAGTTAAAATTACCAACCAGCATTTTGTTTCAAAACTCCTCCGGATAATGTAATCTGAGTATTCGGAATTTGGATCAATCCTTTTGTTTCCTGAATTTTACCTGCCGAAATTGTTTTTGTTGTAGGAACTCCACCATTTAATAATGTTGTAGATTCTGCAATTGCAGAAGAAGCTTTTCCGATACCCTGACGTAATAAATCATAGTATCTTACTCCTTCAAGAGCAAACTCCAGGCGTCTCTCGTTCAAAATATTATCAGCATTTACCGGTAATGAAACAAAATTCTCTTTGTAAGCTCTTTCTCTAACTTCATCAAAGTAACGTTGCGCATTTCCGCTTCCTAGTTCTGCAGCCATCAATAAAACGTCAGAGTATCTTAACACGACATAATCCTGAAATTGGCTTATGTCCCAAAACTGGCTTCCCATAGCAATAGGAAGATCTACTCCATCTTTATTCACCATTGGAGAATATTTTTTGTTGTAATATCCAGTGTATTCTCTTTGGCTATTTTTTTTATCAAATGGTATCTTTTCTTCATCAACTCCAATGATACTTGCAGTACGTCTTGTATCTGTTGCGCTGTAAGCATTCCATAACTTTGAATTTACAGTAACTCCCCAACCACGGCCATATGGATAAGAAGAGAATTCTCTCATCCCAAACATTACCATCCATTGGTTACTATCAGTATTTCCGTTATAGTCACTTGTATAAGTGTATTTTATTGAAAAAATGAATTCTCTATTACCTTCTCCTGCATATTTTTCTACCGAAGCTGCTGGCCAAAGAGTAGAGAAATCAGCTACTAAACCATGACCACTTGAAGAAATAACGTCTTCTAAATGTCCTAAAGCCTGAGTTTTTGTTACGACACCGGCTAAATCAGTTTTTCCGTAATAACCTGTATAGTATAAGTAAACACGACCAAGTAAAGATTTTGCAGCCCATTTTGTAATGCGACCGTTTGGTTTCGCATTATAGGCTTCTGTTGGCAAATTGTTTGAAGCAAATACTAAATCATCTGCTATTACTTTATAAATTGCCTCTGGAGTGGCCTGCGGAACATTCTCAGAAGTTGGTACTGTCAACAAAGGCACACTTCCCCATAAACGGGTCATTTCAAAATAAAGATAGGCTCTAATAAATCTCGTTTCAGATTCGTATGTATTTCTTAAAGCAGTGTCGCCTTGCCATTCGATCTGATCCATTTTGGATAATAACATATTACAACGATAAATTCCTTTATAATATGCGATCCAATTGGTATTAAGTAAATCAGTATCTCCGGGAGATCTTGAAATATCAAATTCGTCGATGGCGGCATAATTGTAACCATCTGAATTTCCTGTACCTCCAAAACAATTGTCAGACATGATTTCGCTTATTACCGGAATTCCCATTCCTGCACCACCTGTTGCTACCTGCATTCCGTCATAACAACCTACTAATGCCACATAAGCATCGTCTTTGGTTTTGTAAAAACTTGTATCTATTGGAGTCAAAGGATCTGTTTCTAAACTACAAGAACCCAGAGACAATAAACTCAAACAGAAAATATATAAATATGTATTTTTCATCTTTTTATTTATTAAAGTTTAACATTTAATCCTAACATGAATGTTCTTGGTCTTGGATAATATCCAACATCTACACCTGATGAAAATTTCTGGTCATCGTTTGAAGAACCAAATCCAATTTCAGGGTCCATACCGTTGTATTTCGTGAAAGTGTAAAGGTTTAATACTGAAAAGTAAACTCTGAACTGACTTGCAAAAAATGGTTTTGATTGTTTCATTTTTGCCAAATCAAATCCTAATGTTACTGTACTAATTCTTAAGAAATCACCATCCTGAACATATAAGTCAGAAAATTGCGTAAAGTTTCTGTTGTCTTCTGTTACTCTTGGTACTGTGTTAGAAGATCCTTCTCCGTGCCAACGATCTAATATTGCAGAAGTGTAATTTCCGAAAGCATTAGATTGGTTTCTGTACGATTGTACGATTTGGTTTCCTGCTACTCCATTTGCCAAAAGCGAAAAATCAAAAGCTTTATAACTCGCAGATAAAGAGAAACCGTAAGTAAAGTCAGGGTTAGGATTTCCTATACTGGTTTTATCTGTAGCATCAATCTTATCATCTCCGTTTGTATTTACATAAATAATGTCTCCAGGAGCTGCAGTAGGTTGTAACACTACACCGCTTGCTGATTTATAATTGTCAATTTGTGCTTGGTTTTGGAAAACACCTCCCGTTTTATATCCCCAGAAATAACCTAATGGATATCCGTTTTGCGCTCTGTAAAATTCACTTGAATTATCATAAAGTTCATTCGGTAATCCGTGAATCATTCCGTCATTTGTAGGTATTTCGCCAACTGTATTTTTGTTGTAAGCACCATTGGCACTCACACTGTATTTAAAATCTCCAATACTGTTTTGGTAATTTAAACTCATCTCAACCCCCTTATTTACAACATTTCCTCCGTTGATAAATGGTGCGTCGGCACCTGCGGTTGCCAAAATTGGCGCCAATATTAACCAGTCTTTGTTGGTTTTCTTATAAAAATCAACAGTAAGATTTAATGCATTGTCTAAAAATCTTGCATCCAGACCAAGGTCAATTTGCTCTGAAGTTTCCCATTTTAAATTTACATTAGATAATCTGTCAGGGTATGCTCCTGGAGTAAGAACACCTTCTTCGTCTCCAAAATTGTAGTTGGTATTTTTTACTTCTATTGATGATAAATATTGAAAAGCTCTTGCATTTTGATTTCCAACCTGACCCCAAGATGCTCTCAATTTAAGAAAATTGATCACTTTTGAATCTTTTAAAAATTCTTCGTTTGATGCGATCCAGCCTGCTGAAACTGACGGAAAATAACCCCATTCATTTTGCTTAGAAAAAATGGAAGATCCATCGACTCTATAAGTCGCGTTTAACAAATAGGTTTCTCTATAATTGTAATTTAATCTTCCAAAATAAGACATCCTTTTCGTCTGTTGCTTGATACCATTTAATGTTATTTTTCCTGCTCCGTCTTTATTGGTTGTATTATCTAACCAGGCGTGCTCTAAATCATCAAAAAATGAATCTACATTTGAAGCCTGTATAGTCGTTCCGTCAAAATTAATAGATGATGTTCCCACCATTGCTTCAAAATGATGCGAGTCGGCAACATTAAATTTATACGTCAATAAGTTATCCCAGGTAAGTGTTTTACCTTTGTTCATATTTTGTGTTACTTTATCAGCAAGACTGTTTGCATAAATCGATAAGTTATATTTAGGCAAATAAGAATGTCCTTCACCAGCATAATAATCAAGACCTAAAGTAGTTTTGAATGTTAAGTTTTTTATTGGCTCAATTTGCAAATAAACATTACCCAATAATTTTTGGTTATTGTTTTCATTTTGATTGTTATACTCCATTAATGCATAAGGATTTGCCTGACCCGCTAACCAAGGCTCACTGTTTTTGGTACTATCGTAATAGTTACCATTTGCATCGTACATTGGTAATAACGGTGATACCTGGAAAGCACTTCTTAAAGCATTGCTGTACTGATTTCCAACTCCAATTCCGTTTTTATTGATGTAAGCAAAACTTAAGTTCTGACCAAAAGTCAAAACGTCTTTGTATAATTTATGTTCTGAATTGAATCTGAAATTATAACGCTCATAGTTCGATAAATCTTTACCTCCTACAACTCCTTCTTGTCCTAAATAAGATAAAGATGAGGAATAAACAGAAGTATCTGAACCACCGGAAACACCAAATGCGAAGTTTTTAGTCGCTGCGTTATCCACTAACATTTTATCCATCCAGTTGGTTCCTTTTCCCATTGCAGCAATTTGAGCATTGGTAAAATATGGCGTATTTCCAGAGTTTAGTCTCGCCTCATTTAATATAGTCGCATACTCCGTTGCATCTAGTAAATCAACTTTTTTGGATACTGATTGTACTCCATAATACTGATCAAAAGTAACTTGTCCTGCAGCACCTCTTTTTCCTTTTTTGGTTGTTACCAAAACAACTCCATTAGAAGCTTGCGAACCATAGATTGCAGCAGATGCAGCATCCTTTAATACAGAAATAGATTCTATATCTGAATTGCTTAAATAAGAGATATCACTAGTAAGAATTCCGTCTACAACATATAACGGACTGCTTCCTGCTGTTGAACCCACACCTCTAATCACCACATTTAATCCTTCTCCCGGTTGCCCCGAAGTAGAGGTAATCTGGATACCCGCTGCCTGCCCCTGAAGTGCCTGTAGCGCATTGGTTGTATTGGTTTTGGCAAGGTTTTCTCCGCTCACCTGAGTAACAGCATTAGTAACAAGTGTTTTCTTTTGTGAACCGTACCCAATAACGACAACCTCTTTAAGATCTGCCGCTTCTGTTTGTAAAGTAACAGCGATTGTTTTTTGAGTACCAACGGTGATACGTTGTGTTTTAAATCCCATAAAACTGATTACGATTACGTTACCGGTTTTGGCATCTAATTTAAAATTTCCATCAAAATCTGTAGATGTTGCTGTTTTCGTGCCCTCGATAGCTACGGTAGCACCGGGAACACTCATACCATCATCTCCTGATTTTACATTTCCGGTTATCGATTGGGATTGCTCCTGGGCAAAACCGGACTGCATCATAAATACACTAAGCAACAGCGCCATACAAAACGAGAGCGGTGTTGTTTTAATACAATGTTTGCTTTTCATAATAGTTAAGAATTGGTTTAAATTATAGTTAGTAATTTTTAGTCTTAGTACGCATTCGAAATAATCTGTTCGAATAATTCCTGTCTTCCACTTAGTGGTTGAGGTTCTCCACTTGCACGGGCAATTTTGCTAAGATCTTCAAGAGATAATTCTCCGTTTTCGAACTTGGCTCCGTTTCCGCCGTCAAATGAACTGTAACGCTGCGTGCGTAATTTTCTGTAATCTGTATTTTGTAGTATCTGATCTGCGCAGATTAATCCTCTTGCAAAAACATCCATTCCTGCGATGTGTGCAATGAATTTATCTTCTAAATCGATTGAATTTCTTCTCACTTTAGCATCAAAGTTTACACCTCCACCCTGAATTCCGCCACCTTCAAGGATAACCAACATAGCCTGAGTCACTTCCTGAAGATTAATAGGGAATTGATCTGTATCCCAACCATTTTGGTAATCTCCACGATTGGCATCAATGCTTCCTAACATTCCGGCATCAACGGCAACCTGCAATTCATGCTCAAAAGAGTGTCCGGCAAGCGTTGCGTGGTTTACCTCAAGATTTAATTTAAAATCGTTTTGAAGTCCGTATTTATTAATGAAACCTAGTGAAGTCGCCGCATCATAATCGTATTGATGTTTGGTTGGTTCCATTGGTTTTGGTTCGATAAGGAAGTTTCCTTTAAAACCTTCTTTGCGTGCGTAATCTTTACAAGTATTTAAGAATCTTCCTAAGTGGTCTAATTCTCTTTTCATGTCTGTGTTTAACAAACTCATATAACCTTCACGTCCTCCCCAGAAAACATAATTTTCTCCGCCAAGAGCAATTGTTGCATCAATAGCAATTTTTGCCTGAGCTCCTGCATACGCCAAAACATCAAAGTTTGGGTTGGTTGCAGCACCATTCATATAGCGTGGATTGCTGAATAAGTTTGAAGTTCCCCACAACAATTTAATTCCTGATTCCTGTTGTTTTTGTTTCGCATATTCAACCATCGTCTGAATACGAGTTTCAAATTCTGCCAATGTTGGTGCATCATCTACCACATCAACATCATGAAAACAATAGTAAGGCAAACCTAATTTTGTCATGAATTCAAAAGCCGCATCCATTTTGTCTTTAGCTCTTAAAATCACATTTTCATTTTTATCCCATGAAAAAGTTTCAGTCGAAGCTCCAAACGGATCTCCACCTGTGTTACATAGCGTGTGCCAGTATGCCATTGAAAAACGTAAATGCTCTTTTAAAGTTTTTCCCGCAACAACACGATTTTCATCGTACCATTTAAATGCCAATGGGTTAGTACTTTCTCTGCCTTCGAACTTAATAGTATCGATGTTTTTAAAATATTGATTAGTTGTGCTCATTATTATTGTTCTATTTTAATTTGACTTTTCCATTCCTGATAGTAATCCTGATATTGCGATGTCAGGATTTTGTTGGGTTCAATACGATCTAAACATTGCAATCCTGCGAAAGCTTCGTCGAGCGAATTGTAAAATCCCAAACCGTAAGCGGCGCCTCTTGCTGCACCTTCGGCTCCGGATGTATTGTATAATTCTAAAGTTGTTTGGGTTGTATTGGTGAAGATTTCTCTAAAAACCGGACTTAAAAATAAGTTCGAATTTCCTGCGCGAACTACAGTTCCAGAAACTCCAACTTCTTTCATAACATCAAAACCGTAGTTCATGGCAAACACAATTCCTTCGCAGGCTGCGCGCACCAAATGTGATGGCTGATGAATATTGAAGTTTAAATTCTGAATTCCCGAAGTGGCATTTTTATTATTGAAAATACGCTCAACGCCATTTCCGAAAGGATAAAAACGAAGTCCGCTACTTCCGGCTTCAACTTTTGCAGCTTCTGCATTTAGTTTTTCGTACGCAATTAATTCCGCTCTGTCGACCGACATGATTTTGCGTAACCATTGGTATAAAATTCCAGAACCGTTTATGCACACCATCACTCCGTTGCGCTTTTCTGATTCTGTATTATTGACGTGTAAAAAAGTATTGATTCTGTTTTGCTTGTCGTAAGCATCCTGATCGCTTACGGCATACACTACTGCCGAAGTTCCGGCTGTTGTAGCAATTTCGCCAGGTTTCAAAACATTCAATGACAATGCATTGTTGGGTTGATCTCCGGCTCTGTAGGTAATTTTAGCATCGGGATTTAATCCTAATTCCTGAGCAATTTCGGGGTGAATGGTGGCCTGAATTCCAAAATTGGAAACAATTTCCGGAACTATATCTGAAGATAATCCCATTTGAAAAAGGATTTCAGTTGCCAGTTTTCCTTCAGAGAAATTCCACAAAGCAGCTTCTGATAATCCTGATGTACTTGTTTGAGCTATTTTTGATAATTTCGCCGCAATAAAATCGCCAGGAAGCATCATGTATTTTGCTTTTGCGAAAATTTCAGGCTGATTGTCTTTTACCCATTTTAGTTTTGATGCGGTAAAGTTTCCGGGACTTCCTAAAATTTGTTTTTGAGAATTCGCAGCACCTATTTTAGCATAAATTTCATCTCCAATAATCGCAGCACGGCTGTCGCACCAAATAATCGAAGAACGAACGGGATTCAAATTTTCATCGGTTAAAACCAAACCGTGCATTTGATAAGCAATTCCAATTCCGGCAATTTTCTTTAAATCAATATTCGATTTTGCGCCTAATTGGTGGATTCCATCTTTAACATACTGCCACCAGGATCCAGGATCTTGTTCTGCCCAACCAAATTGTTGTGCAATAATCGGCATTTCAAAATCCGGAACGCTCACTGCTCCAATAGTCACTCCTTTTTCAGGATCGAAAATTGATAATTTTATCGAAGAGCTTCCTAAATCAATTCCTAAAAAAAACATTTGGTGGTATTTTAAGTTAGTTATAGATTTGTCCATTTTTAAACTTATAGTCAAACTGAACTTATCTTATGGTTAATTTGACTACAAGTGTAAAACATTTTTTCTATATTAACAAAATATTAGGGTTATATTTTTCCAATTCTGATAATAAGAGGATCATTTTTATGAATACAATAAAATATTAAGTGAAATAGAATAAAAAAATATCAAAAAAATAACGAATTAGCGATTTGACAATCAGCCGTTTAGGAATTATAATTTTATAATGGCATTTTCTAACTAATTACAAACAGCTGATTGTCAGAAAATTATTTCGTTAAAAAAAATATAAAGGATTTATAAAACCAACTATACATTTTATTTATTTAATTTGTTTAAAATTTAAGTAGCATATGGTCAAAAATGTAGACGACGATTCATCTTTAAAAGGTGAACAAACCGCAATGAATGCGATCACGATTGACTGTGTCATATTTGGATTTGATAAAGGAAGTTTAGAAGTACTATTGGTACAACACGGAGAAGGTATTAGTAAAGGAAAATGGGGACTTCCGGGAGGATGGATTTATAAAAAAGAAAGTACAGATAATGCCGCACATCGTTTATTGAACGAACTTACTGGTCTTGATAATATTTACTTAGAGCAATTAAAAGCTTTTGGAGATCCCGATCGTTTCCCGCTTCGACGCGTTATTACGATTGGTTATTATGCTTTGGTAAAACGAGAAGATTATAATATTAAAGCAGGTTTTACGGCCGCTGATGCTAAATGGTATAAAATTAATAGCATTCCGGATTTGATTTATGACCATAATGAAATTCTGGCTTACAGTTTAAAACATTTGCAAAACAGAGTTCGTCAGGCGCCACTTGGTTTTAATCTTTTGCCTGAAAAATTTACTTTATTACAATTGATGCATTTATATGAAGAAATTTTGGGAATCGAAATGGATAAATCTAATTTCCGCAGAAAAATTCTTCACATGAAATTATTGGTTGCTTTAGATGAAAAACAACAAGATGTCTCACACAGAGCCGCAAAATTATATAAGTTTGATCCTGATATTTACAAAAAATTGACGGAAAAAGGATTTAACTTTGAATTTTAATGGCCTCTTCATCTTCTCAAAATATTTCGGAAACAAATACCAATATAGCTGCAGATAAAAAAACAGTTATACATGGCATCACGATTGACTGCGTTATTTTTTCTTTCGATAAAAAAAACCTGGAAGTACTTTTAGTACAACATGCCGGAGGAGCTAGTGCCGGAAAATGGGGGCTTCTTGGTGGAGATTTATATTTAGACGAAAGTATTGATAATGCTGCGCTTCGAATAGTATATGAACTTACAAGTCTTGACAATATTTACCTCGAACAGCTAAAAGCTTTTACAGATCCTGATCGTGTAAAAAGTACGAGAGTTATAACAGTTGGTTATTATACTCTGGTTAATCGGGAAGATTATAATATTAAAGCCAGCATTTCTGTAATTGAAGCGAAATGGTATAAAATTAAAGACATTCCGGATTTGATTTTTGACCACAACGAAATTCTCGAATTTAGTTTGATGCAATTGCGTAATCGTGTTCGTCAGGCACCAATTGGTTTTAATCTTTTGCCGGAGAAATTTACTCTTTTGCAGTTAATGCATCTCTACGAAGAAATATTAGGAATTGAATTGGACAAATCAAATTTCCGCAGAAAAATACTGCACATGAAATTATTAGTCGCACTTGACGAAAAACAGAAAGATGTTTCGCACAGAGCCGCAAAACTCTATAAATTTGATCCCGAAATCTATAAAAAACTCACTGAAAAAGGTTTCAATTTTGAGTTTTAAAACTGATTTTAAATTACAGATTCCAACAATCAGTAATCATCATTCCAGAATCCAAAACTTTGCGCTATCTTTGCGCCTTAATAACACTCTGTAAAGCAATTGTTACAGAACAAATTTATACCCGGAATTACTTAAACTCGTATAGAGAATTGATATTATAAAATGAAGAAGATACGTAACTTTTGCATTATTGCACACATTGACCACGGTAAAAGTACATTGGCAGACCGCTTATTGGGCGCTACACAAACCGTTACAGCTCGTGAAGAAAAAGCTCAATTGCTTGACAACATGGACCTGGAACGTGAGCGTGGAATCACCATTAAGAGTCACGCCATTCAGATGGAATATACCTATAAAGGAGAAGAATATATTTTAAATCTTATTGATACTCCCGGTCACGTTGACTTTTCATACGAAGTTTCACGATCTATTGCAGCTTGCGAAGGCGCACTTTTGATTGTTGATGCTGCACAAAGTATTCAGGCACAAACGATTTCAAACTTATACCTCGCTTTAGAAAATGACCTGGAAATTATTCCGGTTTTGAATAAAGTAGATTTACCAAGTGCTAATCCTGAAGAGGTTAGTGACGATATTATCGATTTATTAGGTTGCAAATTAGAAGATATTATTCATGCTTCCGGAAAAACAGGTTTTGGTGTTGAGAATATCTTAGCTGCCATTATCGAAAAAATTCCGCCTCCGTCAGGAAATGTGGATGAGCCTTTACAAGCTTTGATTTTTGATTCACATTACAATCCGTTTCGTGGAATTGAAGTTATTTTCCGTGTAAAAAACGGAGAAATTAGAAAAGGGCAAAAAATTAAATTCATGGCTACAGGCAATGAATATTTTGCTGACGAAATTGGAACTTTAAAACTAAATCAGGTTCCTAAAAATGTTATTTCTGCTGGTGATGTTGGTTATTTGATTTCAGGAATTAAAGAAGCCAAAGAAGTAAAAGTTGGTGATACACTAACAGATGCTAAAACGCCTACGACTAATATGATTACGGGTTTTGAGGATGTAAAACCAATGGTTTTCGCCGGAATTTATCCTGTTGATACTGAAGATTATGAAGATTTGCGTTCTTCTATGGAAAAACTGCAATTGAATGATGCTTCACTAGTTTTTACTCCTGAAAGCTCTGCAGCGTTAGGATTTGGTTTCCGTTGCGGATTCTTAGGAATGCTGCACATGGAAATTATCCAGGAACGTTTAGAGCGCGAGTTCGATATGACGGTTATTACTACAGTTCCTAACGTTTCGTATTTGGCTTACACCAAAAAAGAACCAGAAGTTCCATTTGTTGTAAACAACCCTTCTGACTTACCGGAACCTTCTCGTTTAGATCGAGTTGAAGAGCCATATATCAAAGCAACCATCATTACAAAATCTGACTTCGTTGGAAACGTAATGAGTCTATGTATCGAAAAACGTGGTCAGATTACCAATCAAACGTATTTGACTACAGAACGTGTTGAATTGAATTTTGATATGCCATTGGCAGAAATTGTATTCGATTTTTACGATCGTCTAAAAACAGTTTCTAAAGGTTATGCTTCTTTTGATTACTCTCCTATCGGAATGAGAACTTCGAAATTAGTTAAACTGGATGTTCTTTTGAACGCTCAAACGGTTGATGCACTTTCAGCTTTGATTCACGAAGACAACGCTTACAACATCGGTAAAAAAATGACCGAGAAATTACGCGAATTAATCCCAAGACAACAATTTGACATTCCGATTCAGGCGGCAATTGGGGCTAAGATTATTGCTCGTGAAACGATTAAAGCACTTCGTAAGGACGTTACCGCAAAATGTTATGGTGGTGATATTTCGCGTAAGCGTAAATTACTTGAGAAGCAGAAAAAAGGTAAAAAACGTATGAGACAAGTAGGAAATGTTGAGATTCCTCAGGAAGCTTTTATGGCTGTTTTGAAATTGAACGATTAATTCCTTTTTTTTCATATATAAAAAACTCAGGACTATACTTTCGTATAGTCCTGAGTTTTTTATAAGCTAATAAGTGTGCTAATATATCCTTTTAACTTTCAAAGAAATGGAGAATTTACCTTTCCACCTTTCGATGACCATAAAGTTTGTCCACGATAATTACTTAAAACCAAATTACCATCGTTTTCTAAACTAATATACGCTCCTAACTTTCCAGAAGTATCAGTACTCCATAAAAGTGTAGTACCCTTAAATGTTGCAAAATTTCCATCTGTCTGCATTTCCGCGCGTGCAGCAGTCCCTACTACCGAGGTTCTATTTGATCGCCATATAATTTGCCCTGATGCCAAAGACATAATTTCGAGATTCCCATCATTCTTTAGACTCATTTTATAATAATTATTTTTAGATCTAATAGAATATCCAGATTTCAAACCTTCTCCCGAGACTAATCTGTTAGTAATCGTAGTAGTGGCAGTTGGGTATAATGTTTGAGCAGATGACTTGTCTTCATCAGATAATATAGTATTCCAAGGAAAAGAATAACCATTTAAAGTTAAACTACTTGGGAATGAATACAACATAATTGATTGAGAATCAAAATTACTATAATCAACTTGTGATGGTGAAAATTTATTTAGAATATTATTATCCACTTTTTGCTTATCCCATCCTGCAAGTGCATAATAATCATATACTGCAGTTGTATTCCATTGGATAGGCGAAGTAGGATTTTGATGCTCATGTGCAAATCCTAGAGCATGACCAAATTCATGAATCACAACACGACTAAACTCTTCTTCTGACGTGTTATTGTCAAACCATCCAAAATTCATTGATGGTGAATTCTGTGCAACTGTATAACAGTCATTACCAATAGTGGACCAAGATCCCACGTCACCATTCCACTTAAAACCAATTTTAATCGCAGCACTCCCACTAGTTACCCATTCATATTTTAGATTTGAATATTGTAACCATTGATTAGCGTATTGCTTTACTTTATTCTGAAGATATTCATCTCCATTCAAAAATTTAATTCTTATTGTCTGCCCAGGTAGCCAATAAAAACCTTTGTAAGAAACTCTTCCTGTAGAGCTTCCAGCAATATCAGGTTCTATTGTTGTACAAGACCTAAAAGCAACTTTAGACTGTTCGGCATTGGGAGATAATTCTGAAGATTCGTCGTTGCATGAATAAAATACAATTAAAAATAATAATAGGATATTTCTTTTCATAAAATTAATTTTTAAAATTAAACTCAACAAAAGTCAGATTTATATTAATACAAATTAAATATTTAACACAAAAATTTTTATTTATTGATTTTTACTAAATTCTCATACTTATGTTAGTAAAATTATTTTATGGTGTAAATAAATTTTTAGCAAATGTTAAACACAAAAATTGTAATTCCTACAAATAATAGTGACGCTAAAATTAGTAGCCCTCATGCTTAATAAAATTTTTTTATGTCATTCGATAATATAATTTATGAGTTTTTCATTTAATATAATCCTAAAAAGAACATAACTTATTCAAAAAATAAACAGGTAAATACTTATAAAAAAGTAGGATTATTAACTCAATAACTTCAATTTTAATGCTATTGATTGTAATTCTAAAAGTTTTAAAACGAAAAACATAATTTTAATCTTACAACTTTTAAAAGCAATTATTATGAAAACTAGATTTTTTATTATTTTATCAATGTTAACTTTTTCATTCGCCAATGCGCAACAAGAAGAAGTCGACTCTGAAATGAATTCTGCAAAAGGCATTACTTTTCAAAACGGAGATATGTTTCTAGAAGGCGCAATACAAATCAGTACAGGAGGCGATCGCGATTATTATGCCTTTAATCCAAAATTCGGATACTTTCTCAATGATAAATTTGCTGTTGGAGGACAGGTAAGCTATTCGAGCGACAAATATGAATCAACAAATACTAAAACAAATATCTTTGGCATAGGTGGATTTGCAAGATATTATGCATTAGAATTGGACAAAAAACGTTTTAAAGCTTATGGGGAAGTTGGATTAGGTTATGGACGAAATAAGGTTGAAGATAGTACCGGTTCTAATGATAGTAATAGCTTAACAGCAAATATTAATGTTGGTTTGAATTATTTCTTAACCAAAAACCTAGCGGTTACTTTTACTTTAGCAAATATCTTATCTTACAATAGCGTATCGCCAGAAAATGGGCCATCATCTGATACTTTTCAATTAAACATCAATTTATTCGAAAACATATTTGATCAACCTAAATTTGGTCTTTTATACAGATTCTAGATTTATATCGCTTAAATCTTCAAAAAAGCTGTCTCAATTTGGGACAGCTTTTTTTATTTCAAAACTTCGAACCTTTGTATCTTTGAATCTTCAATTAAAAGAAAAAATGGACGAAACCCCAAAACGATTTGACCGGATTATTGCTATTCTTATTCAGTTACAATCTAAAAAAATTGTAAAGGCACAGGAATTAGCCCATCGTTTTGAAGTGAGTTTAAGAACCATATATCGTGATATTCGAACTCTTGAAGCATCTGGAGTTCCTATTTATAGCGAAGCCGGAGTGGGTTATGCTTTAATGGATGGTTACAGATTGCCTCCGGTGATGTTTACCCGTGAGGAAGTAAGCAGCTTTATTGCTGCCGAAAAATTGATGCAGAAATTTACAGATCCGTCGCTTGGGTCTCATTACGCATCGGCAATGTATAAATTGAAATCGGTTTTGAGGAGTAATGATAAAGACTGGCTTTCGAACATTGAGTCGAAAATTTTAATGCAGAGTCAGGAACCCTTGTTTCATGACAGTTCGCCTAACACTTTGGCTGTTTTGTTTGAAAGTATTGCAGAGAAAAAACAAATTTTACTTTGTTATAAAACTCTTGAAGCCGAAGAAGCAAGTAATAGAAACATTGAGCCTGTTGGCGTTTTTCATGATCATAACAATTGGTATTTTCTGGGTTATTGCCACTTACGAAAAGATTACCGCCAATTTAGAACCGATAGAATTCTGGGAATTCAGAAAACCGACTGTGATTTTACAATAGAACACGACTCACTAGAAACTTATTTAAAGAAAAACGAAACAATTCCGACCACGAAAGTCCGTATTTTAGCTTCGAAAAAAATTATTAATTATCTTCGATACGAGCAAAAATATCATGGATTTGTTTCTGAAAAAGAAGTGGGCGACGAGATCGAAATGACCTTCATGTCACGCAATATCGAAGAAGGTTTTTCGCGTTGGTTTTTAACGTTTGGTGATTATGCTGAAATTTTAGAACCTCAAAGATTAAAAGACCGGGTTTTGGAACTTATCGAAAGCAACAGAAAAAAACTGTTATAAAAAAAACTCCTAAGCTGAATTTTACTTTCATCTCAGGAGTTTTTTTATTTAGACAATCTTCAAAAATGTTATCTTTCCCAGAAAAAAGGAGGAGTAATATTTAAAGCTCTCAGATACACATATCCTTGTCCGCGGTGGTGTACTTCGTTATCAATAAAATACAGAATATTCTGGATTACCGGAAATTCGTATTGACCAAAAAGATTAAAGTTTTCATTAAAATCTTCAATTGATAATTTCTCCCAATATTGGTTGATTTCAGCAGTTGCTTCGTCCCATTTTTCAAGATATTGCGCTTTAAAAATCATTTTTTCTGATGCTTCTTCGCTAAAGGGTTTCACTTCTTTATTTACGATTCCTTTAAGTCCCGGAACTGCGATGGCCAAAAGTTCATCTGTCAGTTTAGCAAAACTTCTCATTCCCCCTATCGAAAATTCAAAGAAATCTTTCTCCGGAAACAATTCAATTACACGACGAGTAAGGGCGCGGTGACCTTGCCAGTGTTTCAACAAATCTTCGGGAGTAATTACTTGGGCAGCTAATGTTTTCATAATTTTAAAGTTTAAATGTTTTTAATACTTCAAAAGTATTGAGGGTCGGTGACAACGGTTTGTCAGCAGGAAAAAAAATAAATATTTTTTTTCCTGCTGACAAACGTAGAGACACACAGCAGTGCGTCTCACACAACGTAACCACAATATATTAACGTTGTGTAAAAAGATAAAAACAATAGAGGAATAAAATGAGGTTACTGTGCGTGAGACGCACTGCTGCGCGCCTCTACAATTAAAATCTTTATGTCATTACGTGCGAAACCCGACAGGTTTTAAAAACCTGTCGGGTTTACTTTATGGTTACGATGTGTTAGACGCACTGCTGCGCGCCTCTAAAATGCAGGTGTATCTACATTGTGCATCTCTATAGATTGTGATAATTATATCTTGGATCTTTATTTGTTTTTCAACCATTCAAACAAACGATGTGCATCTTCATATTTAAACAATTGTGTTCCTTCATTCATTGTTGCGGCAGATCCGCAGGCAACTCCCCAGCGAATGACTTCTTTCAGGCTTTTATTTTGAGACAATGCCCAAACCATGCCGCCCACCATACTGTCTCCGGCGCCAACGGTGCTTTTTTTGGCAACATTTGGTGCAGGAACATATTCATAATGATCTTTTGTAACCAAAACTGCACCTTGCGGCCCTAAAGAAACTGCTACAATTTCGGCTCCGCCTTTTGCAATAATTTTTTTGGCGGCTTCGTTTACTTCTTCCATTTCCAGGCGTTCTACTCCAACTAATTTTGCGAGTTCACCCACGTTTGGTTTTATAAGATATGCTCCGGTTTCCAAAACTTTCTTTAAGGCTTCTCCTGACGTATCTATGATTAATTTTGAATTTGATGCTTTGGCAATTTCAGCTACTTTTTGATAAAAATCAGTCGACAAACCTTCGTTTAAACTTCCGCTTGCGACTAGAAATTTTGGTTTTAAATTTGAAACGGTTGCTAAAACTTTCTGAACTTCTGAATCAGTTAAAACATCTCCGGTAAAACCAAAACGATATTGCGAATTGGTATTATCATCAACAGCTATAAAGTTTTCTCTGGTTGCCGTTTTAGTTTCAATTGATTCAAAATCTACTTTTTCCTGTTTTACTAAATCTTTCAGCATTTCGCCCACTGGTCCGCCTGATGTAAAAACTGCTAATGAACTTCCGCGTAAGCGAGAAATTGCTTTTGAAACATTTATTCCGCCTCCGCCTGCGTCGAATTGTGGTGTTGCGCATCGTATTTTCTGCTCGGCAATGAGACCAGAAAAATGAGTGCTTTTGTCTACCGAAGGATTTACGGTTAAGGTTACTATATCGAATGTTTTCATTTTTTCTGTTTTTTAATTCTATTAAAGATCCGAAAAAAAATGCTGTTTCCAAAAGAATAAAATTTAGGAGACATAAATGCGTTGCCGTGCATCTTTGCGCAGAGATAAGGCGGTTGAAAATAACTTCCGGCTAAATTCGATAAAACCTTTGTACCTTTGCACCTTAGAAACTTTGGAACTTAAAAAAAAATGATCGAAGATAAAAATCCGCAACGTACCAGTATAGCGCAATTAGGCGAGTTTGGCTTAATTGAACATTTAACCAAAAATTTTGATGTTACTCAGGAATCTACCTTAAAAAGTATAGGCGATGATGCTGCTGTTCTTGATTTTAAAGACAAGAAAGTAGTTGTTTCTACTGATTTACTGATCGAAGGCGTACATTTTGATTTGGCTTATATGCCTTTAAAACACTTAGGATATAAAGCAGTTGTTGTAAATATATCTGATATCTGTGCCATGAATGCCAGACCAACGCAAATAACCGTTTCTGTGGCTGTTTCTAATCGTTTTCCGTTAGAAGCCTTAGAAGAATTATTTGAGGGGATTACGCACGCTGCAAAAGAATACAAAGTCGATGTTATTGGCGGCGACACTACCTCATCGCAAAAAGGATTAATTATTAGTATTACTGCTATTGGTGAAGCTGATGCAGATGAAATTGTGTATAGAAATGGAGCTAAACAAACTGATTTACTGGTTGTAACCGGCGATATTGGTGCTGCATATATGGGATTGCAGGTTTTGGAGCGCGAAAAACAGGTTTTTCAGGTGAATCCAAACAGTCAGCCTGATCTTGATATGTACAGCTATTTAATCGAGCGACAGTTAAAACCTGAAGCAAGAAAAGATGTTCGTACTTTATTACACGCTCTTGAAATTAAACCAACATCGATGATCGATATTTCAGACGGATTATCATCTGAAATTATTCATTTGTGCAAACAATCAAAAGTGGGTTGTAATTTATACGAAGATAAACTGCCGCTGGATCCGCAATTTATTTCGACTTGCGAGGAGTTTAATATTGATAGTACAACAGTTGCTATTAATGGCGGCGAAGATTATGAATTGCTGTTTACCATTGACATTAATGACTTTGATAAGATAAAAGGAAATCCTAATTTCTCTATCATTGGTCATATGGCAGACGAAAGCGAAGGAATTAATCTGGTTACACGCGCCAACACTCAAATTCCTTTGAAGGCTCGTGGTTGGGATGCTTTGAGCGAGTAAACTTTTAAATTCCAAAATAAAAAATCCAAATTCCAACGATATAAGTATCAATTGGAATTTGGATTTTTTTATTTGGAATTTTATCTATAGAAATCCTTTACTCTTTGCTTCTTTCAATAATTCCTCATCAGAACCTGATTTTACTTTGAGCAATTCTTTAAGGCTTGCTTTACGCTTTTCGATTGCATTTTGAGAAATCGGGATATACTGTGGCATATCTTCAACCGATGTTCCTTTTGATAAATGAAATAAAATCTGCTTATCGAATTCATCTATTTCGATAGAATTATGAGGCGACTGATTGATTATTTTCTGAACAGATTGACTGTAATATTTATCATTTTTCATCACTTTATCAAAGGCAAAAAGCAGTTCATCGAAAGTGAGATCGTTTTTAATAATTAAACCATTGGGCTGAATGGTTCTGATTATGGTTTTAATTTTTAATAATTCAGTATACATCGTTAGCAAAATAACTTTGCAGCTTGGCATTTTCTTCAGGATTAGCTTTGCTAAATCTTCGCCCGAATAAATATCTTTTTCCTCGTAAGCCGGCATACTAATATCTAAAAATGCGACATCAAAATGCGGTGTATTTTCATCTTCGATTAAATCATAACCTGATTTACAGTCGTGTGCCTGCGAAATTAAAAATTCATATTGATGAGGATTATAACGCGTTATGGCATTTTTATATCCTTCGATAATAAAAGGATGATCATCGACAATTAATATGTTCTTTTTAATTAATTGAGGATCTGAGGCATTTGAATCAATTGTCATCTATTTTGTAGGTTAATTTTCTGGTCTATGGGTACTTTTATTATAAGAAGCGTTCCTTCTTCCGGAGCAGACTTTAAATGTACTGTGCCTTTGCATTCTGCAGCTCTATATTGAATGTTATGCAAACCTATACCATTTTTTGATTTTTTGGCATTAAAACCAACTCCATCATCAGAAATAGACAAAACCAAATGATTTATTTCACTTTTAAACTCGACTTTTATAGTGTTTGCATTTGCATACTTATTACAATTTTGAAGTGCCTCCTGAACAATTCTGTATAAATTAATTTTAACGGCATTACTCACCAATTCCCATTTGATATTAGAATCAAAAGAAGTTATTAATTCTGCTTTATACGTGTTTTTTTGGTCTTCGAACAATTTGTTTAAAATCGCGATAAAATTATTAATTAATTCGGATTTCTCCCGATTTAAATCATGCGAAATTTCACGTATATCCTGCTCGATATTTTTCAGTTCTGTTAAGTATTTTTTTCTTTTTAAAGCTGCCTCCGCCTCATCGATCTTATCTAAACTATCCAGACTTATCCTCACTCCAAACATTCGCCCTAAAACGCCATCATGCAAATCCTGCGCTACTTTTTTCTTTTCTTTAATACGCATGAGCTCGATATCGTTTTGCTGCGAAATCATCAAATTATAAATATCTTCGTTTGCTATTTGCTGTTGTTGCTTAAAGAGTAATTCCCGGTTTTTGGCCTGTTGTGTTTTGTAAACATAAAAAAACAAACCTATTAAGGTACAGATACTAAAAACATAAATCAGGGTTTTATTTTTTTCCTGAAGATTTGAGTTTTGATCTTTTATTTCGTTGGTTTCATATTCAATACGAGAGAACTTTTCTCCCATTTTTCGTTCTGATTTTACCATTTTATCGTTCAGCTTAATATATTCTCTAGAATATAACGATGCGTTTTTGGGATCGACTATAGCAATTTGTTTGAGCGCTTCTAGTGTATTCACGAACTTATTTGATGTACGGGACAAAGTTAATGCTTGTCTTGAAAACTGAAATGCTTTGAAAGTATCTCTTTTAAAAGCAAAATATTCAGACAAATGAATTTTACTCGAAACCACTCCCGAAGTAAGATCAAGACTGTCTCTAATTCTTAAAGATTTATAAAACAACTCCGGCAACTGATCTTGCTCTTTTAATTTGAATTTCGAATATCCCAGGTTATCGAGCAGAATAGCGTATAAACTTGCCCTGTCTTCAAAAAGATTTTCTTGTGCCAATCCTTTTTCAAAAAAAAACTTAGCCTTTTTATAATCGCCCATTTTCATATGGATAAAGCCAATATTATTGAGTGATGCTGCTTTATATTGATAAAATGCCAGTATCGATTTATCTTCTAAAATTGCTAAAGCTTTGTTTTGAAACTCTAATGCCTTTGTATATTCTTCTCTTTCATTATACAATATTCCTAACAGATTATAGCTTTCATAATAGAGATCGTTTACTTTTTGTTGTTTTTTTAAACTGCGTAAAGCTTTAAAAACCCCTATTTCACTTTCAAAGAAATCACCCTCGTTATATTGCAGGCTTGCTTTATTTAAAAACGTTTTTGCTAAATTGTACTGATCATTTATTTTTAAATAAAGCTTTTCGGCCTTAAAATAATTCATAAAGGCACTGTCAGAAATCGATTGGGATTCATAATAATCACCTAAGTACATATAGGCTTTGGCAATGTGCACGGAGTCCTGAGATTTTTGTGCCCTTTCGAGAATTAATTTAGTAGTTTTAAGGTAAGATTTCCAATCGCTCATGTTGTAATAACGATTGGCGACTTTAAAAAGGTTTGCTTTATTAAGAGAGTCATCTTTTTGGTTTAAGATGATAGCTAAAGCTTTCTGACTGTAATTTTGTTTAATCTGTAAAGGCAAATTGTTTTCGTTTGCTAACGAAAGATACGTAGGAAGACTATCTGCGGGGGAAATTATATTTTTACCTGATTCTTTTTTCTTGGTACATGCCAATAGAACAAAGAATAAAATTAATATTATTTTACATTGCTTTTTCAATTTGTGTCTTTGAGTTTTACCAAAAATAGTAAAACTATAGACACAAAAAAAGGCTGTTAAAATTAACAGCCTCATATAAATTTATTCAAATTGCAGCTTAGTCTACTTTTTTATCTGTTCCGATAGATTGATTAACGCTGGCAAAAGTCAATTGTTTTGCATTGTTAGCTATTTGATCACCTTTCTTTTGTTTTCCTGTAGCACCTCCATCTATAGGCACGATTTTAATAGAATCTGAAACTGCTAAGAAATTTGTAGTTTCAGGAGTAGCGAATGATGTTGCTACCATTACTAAAGAAAATAATCCGAATGTTAAAGCTGCTTTTTTCATGATCTGAGGTATTAAATGTTGATTTTTTTTGTTTTTGGAGAATCATCGCCGTGTGCGAATCATGGTGTAAAACTAACTCCGAATTCAAAAAAAATTTATACGAAAAAACAGGTTTATGGTAGATCATACCCAATTGATAGTCAATGGGTATCAAATTTATGTAAATGCTTAATTTTTAGACTTCTAAGTAATTTCCTATAGAAAAATCTGCTATAATTAGATCTACATTTGATTTGTAGGTTTTAGAAAAAGGGATCTTTTTTAGCGAATTTTTTATGTAACAAACTGAGCTTCCGTTATGAATTCTTGCTATATAGTTTTTGTTGATAATATAACTATTGTGAATTCGGATAAAAGGATGTGACAAAATACTCTCAAAATGCTTTAAAGTTTTAAAGGCGGTGATCATTTCGCCGGAATTCAAATAAATATCTGTCGAATTATTATCAGCCTGAAAATAGCAAATATCGGCTGCATTCATATAACGATGGTCACCATATGACTTAATGCATATAATAAGAGGAGTCTCGATCTTTTGCGGCTTTTGTATAAAAGGAAGTGCAGAAGAGGTAATTTCGTTTCTTATTTCTGCCACATTCGTTTCGTGAATCGTTTTATCCAATTTTAAAATTGTTCTTAAAACGTCTATTGCGCGAAGAGGCTTCAGGATATAATCAAAAACATTATACTGAATAGCTTCAAAAGCAAGCTCTTTTTTTGGGGTAGTAATTATTATTTTGGGAATAAGAGGCAGGAATCTGTAAAGCTCGTTTATAAAAGCAAGCGATAAATTGCTGGATATGTCCAAAGGATCAATTTCTAAAAAAACAATCGAAGGCCGGTGTTGTAACACTAAATACAAACCATCCTGATAATTCGTAGCCGAAGCCATAAAAGTTAATTCTGAAAAACCTTCGGTAATTGCTCTGGTTTTCAAAATACTTTCAGCATCATCGTCAATAATAATATACGAATACTTTTTCAATATCAGTTTTTGTTGATTTTTCATGAATCCCCGACAACTATCCCAGTAGTTTCATCAATACTTTTGAAAAAATTTATTTTTAGTGTTTTATCCGCAATTAAAAATACGAATTTCAGTTATTTTACTATTTCATTGTTAATACATTACAAACAAATGTTAACACATATAGGTGAAATGCAAAAAAGTCCGACGAACTGCATTTGTAAAATTAAAAAAATCCCAAATTCCTGTACGGAATTTGGGATTTATTATAGTATTGATTTAAGAAAATTACATTTTCATCAACCAGTTTTTCATAGAAACTTCATTCTCGATAATGTCTTTCAATTCAGAAATTTTTACTCGATCCTGTTTCATTGTATCTCTATGACGAATTGTTACTGTTTCGTCTTCGATCGTTTGGTGATCAACTGTAACACAAAACGGAGTTCCAAGAGCATCTTGTCTTCTGTAACGACGTCCTACAGCATCTTTTTCATCATAAGCCACACTGAAATCCCATTTTAAATCATCAATGATTTTTCTGGCGATATCCGGCAATCCATCTTTTTTAACCAATGGCAAAATAGCCACTTTTGTTGGTGCTAAAACTGATGGTAATTTTAGAACCGTTCTTGTAGAACCATCTTCAAGAGTTTCTTCTTGTAATGAAGTTGCAAAAACAGCCAAAAACATACGATCTAAACCAACTGAAGTTTCTACTACGTATGGCACGTAATTTTCATTTAGTTCCGGATCAAAATATTGTAATTTTCTACCAGAATATTGTTCGTGTGCTTTTAAGTCAAAATCAGTACGAGAGTGAATTCCTTCTAATTCTTTAAAACCAAAAGGAAAATTAAACTCAATATCAGCCGCAGCGTTTGCGTAATGTGCTAATTTTTCGTGATCGTGAAAACGGTAATTATCTTTTCCTAATCCTAAAGACAAGTGCCAGTTTAAACGTGTTTCTTTCCAATGGTGGTACCATTTCATTTCTTCACCCGGACGTACAAAAAATTGCATTTCCATTTGTTCGAATTCACGCATACGGAAAATAAATTGTCTTGCAACAATTTCGTTTCTGAAGGCTTTACCGGTTTGAGCAATTCCAAAAGGAATTTTCATACGACCTGATTTTTGAACGTTCAGGAAGTTCACAAAAATACCCTGAGCTGTTTCCGGACGTAAATATAAATCCATTGCAGAATCTGCAGAAGCTCCCAGTTTAGTTCCGAACATTAGGTTGAATTGCTTTACGTCTGTCCAGTTTCTTGAACCGGTTTCAGGATCAGCAATTTCTAATTCTTCGATCAAAGCTTTTACATCCTGAAGATCATCAGTCATACCTTTTGCAAGCCTTGATAAAATTTCTTTATACTTTGAAAGATATTCTACAACACGTGCATTTGTGGTAATAAATTCTTCTTCATTAAATGCATCGCCAAAACGAGCTCTCGCTTTTTCGATTTCTTTTTGAGCTTTTTGATTGATCTTTTCAGCATGATCTTCAACTAAAACGTCAGCTCTATATCTTTTCTTTGAATCTTTATTATCAATCAACGGATCATTAAATGCATCAACGTGGCCTGAAGCTTTCCAGGTTGTTGGATGCATCAATATTGCGGCATCAAGGCCCACAATATTCTCGTTCATCTGAACCATTGATTTCCACCAATATTCACGGATATTCTTTTTTAACTCGACACCATTTTGTGCATAATCATACACTGCACTCAATCCGTCGTATACTTCGCTTGACGGAAAAATAAATCCGTACTCTTTTGCGTGCGAAACCACATTCTTAAATATATCTTCTTGTTTTGCCATAGTGATGCAAAAATATAAAAAGTACGTTTAAAAAAAAGAAAAAATATAAAGATTGAGAGATTGATTTCGTTATTTTTGTAACTAAATTCTTTCTATTTGTGTTTAATTATATTATTGACCTGTTTTTTCCTAAAGTTTGTGCCGGTTGTCATACTATTTTGATCACCAACGAAACTGTATTTTGTACCAATTGTCGTCACGAATTGCCTCTTACCCAATATCATTTAGATCCAAAAAATGAAGCGGTCAAGAAATTTTATGGTAAAATTGCTATTGAACACGCATCGGCACTTTTGTATTTTAACAAAAAAGGAATTGTTCAGGAACTTATTCACAACCTAAAATACAAAGGTCACGAAGAGATTGGAACCGTTTTAGGAAATTGGTATATGGAAGATTTAAAGGAACTCATTTTAGAAACTCCTTTTGATGTTGTAATCCCTGTTCCGTTGCATCCTAAAAAATTCAGGGAACGTGGCTATAATCAGGTTACAACTTTTGGCAAGGCTTTAGCCAAAGGTTTAAAGATTAACTATAATGATACTCTTTTATATCGAAAAAAATATTCGAAAACACAATCAAAAAAGAACCTCATTGGAAGATCTGAAAATATCGAAAATATTTTTGATGTGCTTTTTACAGAAGAAAATCAAAACAAACATTTCTTAATTGTAGACGATGTTTTAACAACCGGAGCCACTCTCGAAGCCTGCTCAAAAGCTTTATTAAAAATTCCCGGAGCCAAAATTAGCATTGTTTGTATGGCGATGGCGCACTCTTAGCAGGAAATTCCAATCCCGAAACATGGGGATAAAATCCCAAATTCCAAACCTTAACTGGAAATTCCAAACTTGATCTTTTGAGGAAATTCCAAAAAATAAATTCCAAATTCCAACTTTTATAGTTATTGGAATTTGGAATTTTAAAATTTGGGAATTTATTTAAAAGTTAGTAAACAATCAGTTTCTTCACTGTTCTGTCATCTCCATTAATAGTTGTTACGAAATACATTCCGGCAGAAAGATTTGTTAGATCGATGTTTTGGTTAAAATGATGCGTTTTATCAAAAGAATTATAATAGACTTTTTGACCTGTAATATCATGTACAAAAACCTCAATTCTCTGCAAAGAATCACTTTCCAGCTGAATGGTAAAATTTCCTCTGGTTGGATTTGGATAGAGTGCAAAATCTATTTTTTCCTGACTGGGTTCTCCCAGAGTAAAAGTTTGATTGCAAATATTTACCGATGCTGAATTTATTTTCCCGAACCTGCCTGTAACTGCATCACGAACTTTAAAAGTCCAGGTACCTTTAGGATCTTGCCCGTTAAATACACTTAACAAATCTACCGGAATAACAATCTGGCTGGTTATTTTAGAACAATCTAATGGAACTCCTGCATCGTCATACTGCAAGTCTAAAGTAGACTGTATTCCTCCGCAGCTTTTATTGTTATATAAATTAACGGTTGTTCCTTGTGGGCTTACTAGTTGAATTTCGACATCAGAAATTCTTTCATGTGTAAAATTCACCATCACATTTACATCAGAAACTTTTCCTGTCGACGCGGGCACATTTACAGTTCTTGTCGTAAAAGTGGCTCCAAAAGGAATATCAAAAGCGTTTCCAAAACTATAAGAATCACAACTTGTCGCAGAGGTATATCCTACTGCAAAAGGCTGGCTATTTATGGCATAATAAATATTAGCCGTTGGTTCAACCAAAACCCTGCAATTTGTTGAAGCTTCTACACTTGTTGGAATTTGAACAGACTGAGTACCATCATTTGGTGTATTTGAAGCCAGAATGACAGGATATGTTAATCCGCCATCTGTAGACAATTTGATGTTTACACTTGAAGAACCTTGCAAAGTATTGGTACTATTAACACTCCACGTTATGGTTTGAAATGATCCTATTTGCCAGCTTACATCATTGCTATTTTGGGAAGTTACTGCAAACGGACCGGCATTCGCCACTACATTTACTACCATTTCATCACTATTTGTTTGCGCGAGTCCCTGAGCTCCATTATCTCTTGTTGTCAAAGTAAAATGCAATGTTCTTGCAATAGATGAAACAGATTCCCAGGTTGTAGTTAATTTATTTCCTAAAACAGTACTTAAAGTCGGCATATAACGCACCGGAGAACTAGACGGCATTAGAGATCTAAACAATGGCCCGTCAGGTTTTGTGGGATAAGCAACACTATTACTATTGGCCGTTGATGATGATATTGCACTGTCAAATTGTTCCCATGTAAAAGTAGCACCACTACCTGAACCCGTTAAAATAAAAGGTGTATTTATTGGAATTGTATAGTCTGAACCAGCATTAATTACGGGCGGATTATTGGCTATGGCAGTATTAGCCGGACAACTTTTTGTAGCAAGATTACTCTGAATTTGCCAAATACTGGTATAAGCAAAATAATCGTCTGAATTGTCCTGAACATCATAATTCGTTATACCTGCATAACCCATAATAGTAGACCCGCTTCCTGGTTCTACATTCATTCCTGTTCTTTCGGTACCATCAAAAGAAAAAGTATGATTGGCACCTAATTGATGTCCCATTTCGTGGGCCACAAAATCAATATCAAAAGTATCTCCCTGCGGTTTATTGTTAGATGGCGAGGTATATCCGCTTCCTTTACCAATAACATTTGATGCTGTTGGACTATTGCAAACGCAACCTATACAAGCTGCATTACCACCGCCTCCCGATGCACCAAACAAATGTCCTATATCATAATTTGCGTCGCCAATAACGGTTGTTAATGTACTCTGAACTTCTTTGCTCCAATAATCATTACCGTCTGATTGATCTTCGGATGTACCTTTGGCAGCATCAGAATATGGGTCTGTTGCGGCATTGGTATAAATAACTGCATTTGTATTGGCAATTAACATCAATTTTACAGCGAGATCTCTATTAAAAACAGCATTAACTCTGGTCATAGTAGCATTCATTCCTGCTAATGCACCCTCAACAGTTCCGCCAAAGTAAGCGGTATATTCTCCTGTGCAGGAAATTGCTAAGCGCAAGGTTTTGAAAACTTTATTATTTGCCGCGGATTTTGCTGTTTTTGACGAAGTATTTACATTCAAAATTTCATTTGTCGTTTTACACTCTAATCGTGCTGTAGCCGGCATATCGTTTTTAGTAAATAAAACATATCCGGATTTGTCTTCAGGATTTTGTTCAATATATTCAGAAGGTTTCTCAGAACGAAACACCATGGTTTGAACGCCAATTGGTGCAACACTAAAATGAATTTTGGCCGATTTATCGTCTACACCTATTCCTTCATAGGCTCTTATCTCTGGATATTTTGCCTGTAGTTCAGGTTCAAAATTAGAGGATTCCCACACTGTAAATCTTTCCAGAACGCCATTAGAATTTGGTATTGTAATTTCTGTTGTGCTCTTTTTTGATGAAGGAGTTGTTGTACCGGAAAGTTTCGATTTTAAAAAATCGGCATTAAGTTTATAGTAAAGTCTTTCAGAATTAGCTGAATTTATCCTTTTACTCACAGAAGCCGAGCTTACTTTTTGCCACAAATTATCACTTTGCGCATGAATATTTACACAACAAAAAATAAACAATAAAAGAAGTAATTTTTTTTTCATACCCAAATGATAATTGAATAATCAAAATTAAGTGAATTAAATGAAACTCTTACATATCTGCGACAATTAATGCTTTTTAGTCGACAAGTTGTTATATTTTATATAAAATAGCCTGATTGTCATTAAAAATCAATTGGGCTTAGCATAAAATTTAAAATAGATAGTATAAATTTGCACCATCTTAAATTATTTGTTTTGAAGCTCTTTCATTCTATAAGCGATTTTCAGTCAACCAAGAAAACAATTTTAACTCTTGGCACCTTTGACGGCGTACATATTGGTCATAAAAAAATTCTTGAACGAATTACTCAAAATACTGAAAACGGAAAACACGAAAGTTTAGTGCTTACTTTTTTTCCGCATCCAAGAATGGTCTTGCAGGAAAAATCAGAGATAAAACTTTTGAATACTATTGCTGAAAAAACAAAACTTCTGGAAGCAACTGGCATTGAAAATCTTGTTATTCATCCGTTTAACGAAAGTTTCTCGAGATTAACCGCCGAAGAGTTTGTACATTCTATTTTGGTAGATCAATTTCATATTCAGAAAATAATTATTGGTCACGATCACCGTTTTGGAAGAAATAGAACCGCCAATATTGATGATCTCATTGCTTTTGGGACTGAATACGGTTTCGAAGTCGAACAAATTTCGGCTCAGGAAATTCAGGATGTCTCTGTAAGTTCGACTAAAATCAGGAAAGCTTTAAACGAAGGAAACATGGATTTGGCCAATGAATATTTGGGATATTCTTATTTTTTAACGGGTGAAGTTGTAAAAGGAAAACAGTTAGGAAGAACAATTGGTTTCCCTACAGCAAACATTAAAATAGAAGAAGAATATAAGCTAATTCCAAAAGTTGGTGTTTATGTAGTGAAAGCTTTAATAAACGAAAAAGAAGTTTTTGGAATGATGAATATTGGTTATAACCCAACTGTGAATGGACAAAGCCAAACTATCGAAGTTAACCTGTTTGACTTTGATGCTGATATTTATGGTCAAAAAATTGAAGTTTCATTACTCCAATATCTTCGCGAAGAACAAAAATTTGGATCATTAGATTTACTGAAAGCCCAATTAAATCAGGATAAAAAAGATGCTTTGGCTTTTGTAAGTCAACTTTAAAAAAGTACCTGATTATACTTTTCGCCATTTTTAAATCATCGTAGTTATTTTTTTAGTAAATTTGATATATATCTGTTTATCAAATATTTACTATTAACTTCTTTAAAAATAACCACTATGAAATTACCTAAAGAAATAACCAACGGTTTTCTTATTTTCCTTGGTATAGGAATTTATTTTTTATTGATGAACGTATTAGGTTTGGCACATTTATTCTATTTACGTACCCTGAATGTGTTTTTTATATTCTACGGAGTAAATAAAACAATGAAGATGAACCTGCAGGAAGGAGAAACCAATTTTGTATCGAATGCCGTTTCTGCTATGGCAACTTCTGTGGTTGGTGTAGCGATGAGTGTTTTTGGATTATTGGTTTATAGTTACGCCCGAGGCGGAGATGCCTACGTACAAACACTGTCGGAAGCTTTTATGTTTGGAGGAAACCCTTCTGTACCAACTTATTGTATTTGCTTATTATTTGAAGGAGTTGCATCTTCGGTAATCGTGACATTAATGATGATGCTGTATTGGAACAACAAATATGTAGCCGATTAATATTTCAAAATAAAATAATCATTTAAGCATTCTAAAAATCATATTTTTTAATAATTATATGATTTTAGAATGCTTCTTTTTTGAAATTTCATGCAGAATATTCATTTTAGGCAATGCACATTTTTGATTAGAACAATTTAATTACATTTGAAGTTCCAAACAAATAATAAACCTATGAACGTTACCAAACACAACTGGACAAAAGACGAGATAATCGCCATCTATAATAAACCCATGATGGACCTGCTGTATGAAGCAGCAACTATACACAGGCAAAAACACGATCCAAACGTGGTTCAGGTTTCTACTTTACTTTCTATCAAAACAGGTGGCTGTCCTGAAGATTGCGGTTATTGTCCGCAAGCTGCACGTTACAACACAGGTGTTGAAGGAAATGATTTAATGAGTGTAAGTCAGGTAAAAGCACAAGCTTTACGTGCCAAATCCAGCGGATCGTCCCGAGTTTGTATGGGAGCTGCGTGGAGAAATGTAAAAGATGGCGAAGAGTTTGATCAGGTTCTGGAAATGGTTCGTACCATTAATAAACTAGACATGGAGGTTTGTTGTACTCTGGGTATGATTACCGAAAATCAGGCGCAACGTTTGGCAGAAGCTGGTTTATATGCCTACAATCACAACTTAGATACTTCTGAAGAATATTATAAAGATGTTATTTCGACTCGTGGTTTTGAGGATCGTTTGCAAACAATAGAAAATGTTCGTAAAACCAATGTTACGGTTTGCAGCGGAGGAATTATCGGGATGGGAGAAAGCATCGAAGACAGAGCAGGAATGCTTGTAGCACTTTCGACATTGAATCCTCAACCGGAATCTGTGCCTATTAATGCTTTGGTTGCAGTTGAAGGAACTCCGATGGAAGAAGAAAAACCTGTTGAAATCTGGGAAATGATTCGTATGGTTGCCACAACCCGAATTGTAATGCCGGACACACAAGTACGTTTGTCTGCAGGAAGAACCAATATGAGCCGCGAAGGACAGGCAATGTGCTTTTTTGCCGGTGCAAATTCTATTTTTGCCGGAGACAAATTGCTGACAACACCAAACCCTGATGTTCAGGAAGACATGAAAATGTTTGACTTATTAGGATTGATTCCGCAAAAACCATTTGTTAAAGTTTCACAGCCTCAAACCGTTGAAGCAGCTGACTCTCAGTTCGCTCCTTTAGGCGAAAAACCTAAATGGTCAAGACCGGGACATACTATTGAAAGAAACCTTGAAGCTTCGATCAAATCAAAAAATTAATTAAATGAGTTAACAAGTTTCAAGAAATATTTTTAAATTGCTTGTAGCAGAGAGCTATAAGCAATTTTTTTATTTAAAAAGATGAAGTTAACACAAATCGAAAGGGTAAAAAAGATCTCAAAATCTGATTTTATTTCCCAATATGTAAAAAAACAAATTCCAGTTGTTATTGAAGAGCTAACCGAAGATTGGCCAGCTTATCATAAATGGAAACTACACTATATCAAAGAAATCGCTGGCGATACTATTGTCCCATTATACGATAATAGGCCCGTAAATCATGAAGATGGCTTTAATGAAGCGCATACTAAAATGAAAATGAGCGATTATATCAATTTACTAGAATCTAAGCCTACCAATTATCGTATTTTTCTTTATAATTTAATGAAGGAAGTTCCCACATTAAAGAATGACTTTTTATGGCCGGATATTGGTTTAAAACTAGTAAAGCAAATGCCAATGTTGTTTTTTGGCGGAGAAAACTCGAAAGTATTCATGCATTATGATATTGATTATTCGAATATTCTGCATTTTCATTTTCATGGCGAAAAACAATGTATGATTTTTGCTCCTGATCAGTCAAAATATATGTACAAAGTTCCGCATGCTTTGATTTCAAGAGAAGACATTGATTTTGACAATCCGGATTATGAAAAGTTTCCCGCGCTAAAAAATGCCGAAGGTTACATCACCAATCTCAAACATGGTGAAGTTTTATACATGCCCGAAGGTTATTGGCATTATATGAAATATTTAACTCCCGGATTTTCGATGAGTTTACGTTCTTTCCCTAAAAATATAACGAATCTTTCAAAGGCAGCATATAATGTTTTTATCATGCGCCATTTTGATATTTTGATGCGAAAATTTAAAGGGCAAAAATGGATTGATTATAAGAATGAAAAAGCAATTACGAATACTCATGAAAACCTGAGGAAGAGTGCCTAAAAAATTTGAATAAAAAAGCAGTTTTACTATTGATGACAACTGCTTTTTTGTTTTAAAATAGCATTTTTTTTGTTGTTGTAAAATCATTTTGTAAAACTACTTTTACCAGCAGGACCTGATTGCCTGATTGCAGGTTTTGAATTTGAAGTGCTGTATTTCCTACCTTCTTTTTATTATAAAGCAGCTTTCCGGAAACATCATAAATCATAACTTCTTTTATATTTTCTTTTGATGAAACTATAGTGATAGCTTTGTTTTTTAATAAAATTAAAATATGGTTTTCCAGATTCTCAAAATCTCCGGTTGATAATGTTTTATCCGTGTATCTTACAACAAATCGATCTGTAAAAGTTCCCGCTGCAGTTGCAAAATTGTAATTACTCTTTGTTAAGTCGTGAATTTTTTCCGTTATTTTATCTTCGACATAAACAGACTGAGCACTTAAATTACCGTCAGCATGATCTATTGAAATTGTATAATTGCCTGCGATTGCTGTACGATAACCTAACGAAATTGTATCTGTATCTGTAAATGGTAACGCACGTCCCTGAATGACTAATTTTTTATCTTCAGTTAAGCTATAAAAATCAGCGAATTGATTTCCGTTAAAAGTTTCTGCATCAAAATTTTGATCATAAAAATTTGTTGCTCCTTGTGCATATCCTAACAATATTTGTTTAAAGACACCCTCTTTATTTTCAAAATTCAACCATATTCTATGTTTTTCAAATGTACTATTCATTTGTTTGTCAGTCTGTTTAAAAAAGACCGAATTACCTGCTTTAATTCGCATGCTATTGTCAAATTCTATAATATGACCATCTTTACTTTTTACAAAAAATCCCTGTCCGGAAGCAATTGTCCCGTCCGGAATAGTCTCATTTATTCCTGAGGCAATTGCTCTGGTTCCTACGCCGCCCAATAAATTATATACAGCGTAATCATTCGAGGTGTATTTATTATCAGTAATTGGTGTATTATGTGTCCAAAAATAAAGTGTTCCTTTTACATTCGACGAATTTTTATTTAGGAATACATCAGCATTAAGGGCTGATGGATAAGGATTTCCAATTAAACTAAAAGTATTTCCGATGCCTAAATCTAAAGTTATCTTTCCGTTATTAGGGATTCCTTTAAATGTTGCCTCATATTTTTGTGGAACTGTATTCGAAAAATCTTCAGGGGCAATAATACTGTATCCTCGCCCTAAATTCATGTTACTATTTAGCGGATCTCCCCATTTCCAGCTTTTTGATAATTCATCATAGGAAAAAAACCACTGTGATGCTGAATTTGGAGAAACATCAATTAATTTTTGATTTTCAACAGGAGATGACCAATAAGTAAAATCAAATTTTACAATAGGTGATGACTTTCTTTTAGCATGAACGATTCCTGTATTGACCATTTCATCATCGTCCTGATATAAACTGGCTGTATCATTTAAAACCAAAGTACCTAACCCTGAATAATCGAACGTAATTCCCAAAGTATTGTCACTTAAAAGCGTTACTGTTTTTTCTTTATCGATGGTACAACTACAAACATTTGCTGTCGTTAGGTTTGGATAATCTTCTTTAAACAGAAGTTCTTTTCCACCGGATGGAAAGCCATTAGACCAGGAAGTGCCGTTCCAGATTGTTGCTTCCAGACAGAGTCTTAAAAGAGCAATTCTATGTTTTGAAACTCCAGAAATCGAATTAAAATCTCCTCCAGCCATTAGTTTTTGATCTGACGTAAAACACATTGTGTTAATCTTACCATTTACCACTGTCTGAAAAGAAGGATCATAGTTACCTGATTTTAATAATCGGATCAACCGCAAAGAAGCATAACTTTTAAAAGTTCCTGAAAAACTTCCTGCAACCAAAATACGATCATCAGGCTGAACTAAAAGACTCAAAACATCTGCATTACTAAAACCTGTACCGGATTCAAAAGTAGTATCTAAACTGCCATTCGTATTCAATCTTAAAATTCGCTTTTGAGAAATGCCACTATAGGTTGTAAAAGAGCCTCCAATAATTATTTTATTATCAGATTGTAAAGCTATTGCATATATAAATTTGTCAAAACCATCTCCAATATGGAAATCAGAATCAATAGTACCATCATAATTTAATCGAACTAAACGAGAAAATGACTGACCCGCAAAGGTGTTAAACCTTCCTGCAACCAGAATCTTTCCGTCAGACTGAGTTACAACAGCTTCAATTATAGCATCGGCGCCAAGCCCTGCATTAAAATCCGGATCACGTGAACCATCTTCCAGTAGTCTTACTATCCTTCCGGTCGGTATATCATTATAGGTGGTGAAATTTCCTGCTACAATTACTTTATTGCCCTGCATGCACGATGCATATACCTGAGCTTTGACTCCTGAACCTATATTAAATGTATTGTCAATTTCGCCATCAGGTAAAATTCGAACAAGTCGGTTACAAGTTCTTCCATTATATTTTGTAAAACTGCCTCCTAAAATAATTTTATTATCAGATTGTAAAACAGCTGTTTTTATTAAATTATTGGCCCCTGTTTCCCCGGAATTAAAACTTTCATCAGCTAAACCATTTTCTAAAAGCCGAACAATTCTTGAGGCCAGAACACCGTTGAATTTAGTAAAGTTTCCAAATACCATCGTTTTTTTATTATCTAAAGACAAAACTTTCTGAACAGTATTATCAAAGCCAACTCCAGAAGCTAAATATCCTGTATCATGTTCCCCATCTGGATTTACTTTTACTAACCGGCCTTGATTTTGACCATCAAAAATCGAAAATGAACCTCCAATATACCAGGATCCATCAGAAGCATTTGCTAAAGCATAAACAGATGCAGATCCTGGCCCTGAACCTGTATCAAAATCTGTTTTTAAAGTACCGTTTGAATTTAAAAACACAATCCGGTTTACCACTTTATTGTCATAAGACCCGGTAAAAGAACCACCCACCATAATATTACCAAAACTATCTATTTTGATCGTTTGGATGGCATCTCCTGAAAATCCTGTTCCGCACAAAAAGTTAGTATCAGGAGTTCCATCTTCATTAATACGAATAATTCTATTTGCCGTAGTACTATTATAACTTGTAAACTTTCCTCCTAAAATAATCTTGCCGTCGGGTTGCAGTACCATAGCATTTATATCATCATTAAAACCTGTTCCCATATTAAAACTAGTATCAATGCTGCCATCAGGATTTAACCGAACAATTTTATTTGCCGAAACTCCATTAAATTCTGTAAAATTTCCGGACAATATTATCTTTCCATCTGCTAAAACTTCAGCATTTGTAATATTTAAGGCAGAACCTTTCCCTGTTAAAAAAGATGTATCTAATGTTCCATTGGGAAGAATGCGGGCAATTCTGTTTACGGTGATATTATTGTATTTTGTAAAACTTCCAACGATTATAATTTTTCCATCGGGTTGAGGACAGACTTTGTAAATAATTCCAGTAGTTGCCCCTATGGATGTATTAAGTGTTGTATCTTGAGAACCATCTTGATTTAAACGAATAAGTCTTCCCGTATTGCTTCCGTTGAAAACAGAAAAACTTCCTGCTATAATTATTTTTCCATCATCCTGAAGATACGAATCATAGACTTTTCCATTAAAACCTGTTCCGGTATTAAAACTAGCATCAATAGTACCGTCTAATTCCAGACGACTTAAATAAGAAACCGGGATACCATTAAGATTTAAATATTCGCCGCCAACAATAAGTTTACCATCTGATTGTAAAGATAAAGTTCGCACAGGTTTATCGAATCCATCACCATTTAATCCATTATCAGGTAAATTAAAATTGACATCTACTTTTCCTTGTTGTGCATGTAATCCTGAAATAATAAAGAAAACGATAAAAACGAGTCTCAAAAGTACATTTTTAATCAAAATAAAAGAATTGAGTTGTTATGATTTGAAAGAAAAAACTGCAATTTATTCATTATTAAAAAATAATACAATACCCACTTTTAGTGATATGACTAGTCCTAAATAATCGATACAGATTATTAGACAAATATATTTAATTAGACACCTGTAATATTTTTTATTGCAGGTGTTTTTCTTTTATAAGTTCTCATCTTTACTACACTTTGTTGATGCATTTGACTTGGAGTGAGCATATAATTAGAGTAATGTGGTCTTTTGTTATTATAAATATCAATTGCATTTTTCACTAAAACCTTCATTACAGCAAGTTTTAGATTAAACTTATCAATATTAAATTCTTGTTTTAAAATTCCATTTATTCTCTCAGCTACTGCATTCTCATAGGGATCAGAGTTTTGGGTCATACTACATTTTATATTGTTTTTATGTAATAGTTTTTGATATTCATCAGAACAATATTGTATTCCTCTATCTGAATGATGTATTAATGTTTTGCCTTTATCTCTGCGTTTTTTTATTGCATTTTTTAAAGCTGTTAAACTACTATGAGCATTCATATTATCTGCCACATTAAAACCCATTATTCTTTTAGAGTAAGCGTCAGTTATTAGACTTAAATAACATGGATTCTTTCTTTTTCCAATATAGGTTATATCTGATACCCAGACTTGCTCTGGTCTACAAATCTCTAACTCTAATATTTGATTTTGATGTTTTCTAAATCTATGATGAGAGTTTGTTGTTATATGGTAAGAACGTTTTGATATTATCAATAAATGATTTGCTCTAAGTATATCTATAAATTTATCTCGGCCTATTTTAAGTTGATTCAACTCGCTTTTTAAAAGATAATACAATTTTCTTGCTCCAATTCGAGGCATTGTATTTCTAATTTCCAAAACCATATTAACAACTTTTGAAGCCAAAAGCTTCTTATCGCAACTTTTTTTTACTCGACGATAGTAAACCTGTCTGTCAATCCCGAACAAAGTACAGGCAAACATTATTGTTTGTTGTTGTTCTTTTTTAAAATGGTCGATTGTTCGGGTGGTGAGTTTTTTCGAATGTCAATTTGATATTCTTTTTCTGCTATATCAATCATCATATCGAAAATAATAGCTTTTTTATCAGCAACGAAAGCCTGCTGTTCTAAAAATGCTCTTTGTTTTTCCAATAACTTCACTTTGGCTTCAAGTTCCATTATTTTCTGTTCAGGAGATTTTTGCATAAGAGAAGGTGTTTGATTGTCCCAATCAAAGTTACCGAATTTTCGAAGCCATTGAACAATTGTTGAACGTGATTGAATAGCATAATCTTTCTTAACTTGAGAAATTGAGGTTTTTCCCTGTTCTATTTCTTGAACAATTTGAAGTTTTAAAGACATACTGTAATCTTTCTGTGTACGCTTAACATAGCGCAATTCTTGATCTTTTTCCATAATGATACTTTTTGTGTATCGCTATTTCAGGACAAGACAATATTTATAAACAAAAAAACCATTCGCTAAACGAATGGTTTTTTTTTGGAACTCAATTTATATATTATTGAAATATGATTTTCCTTGTCACCGAAGCATCATTTTCTAAAGTTATTTTTACCACCAAAACCTGATTGCCTGATGGCAGGTTTTGAATCTGAAGTTCTGTATTTGATACTTTATTTTTGCTGTAAAGTAATTTTCCTGTAATATCAAAAATGTTAACTTCTTTTATATTTTCTTTTGATGAAAGGACATTGATAACTTTGTTTTTTACCGAAACTAAAATACCGTCCGGGCTATTTTCAAAATCCCCTGTCCCTAATGTTTTATTGGTGTAACGCAGTACAAAACGATCTGTAAAGGTGCCTGTTTCAGCAATAAAATTATAGTCGCTTGTATTTAAATTATGAATGACCCCTGTTTTTTTATCCTCAAGATAAATAGTTTGCCCGTCTAATATTCCTTCTGTATGGTCTATTGCAATGGTAAACTCCCCATCAATTGTTGATCTGTATCCAAGAGGAATCAGGTCACTGTTCTCAAATGGCAGGGCACGTCCCTGGATGGTTAGTTTTTTAGTTTCATTTACACTGTAAAAATCCACGTAAGGATTACCGTTTAAGGTAGCGGCATCATAGTTATTATCAAAACTATTGGTTGCTTCATCAAAATAACCAATCAGGACTTGTTTGAAAGCTCCTTTTGCATTTTTGAAATTTAACCACAAACGATCTCTTACCCCGGTAGTTTTGTCTGTCTTAAAAAACTGCGAATTTCCGGCAGTGGCAACCCTCATGCTATTGGTAAATTTAATTGGGGTGTCTGTCAGTGCTTTTACGAAAAATCCCTGTCCTGAGGCAATGCTTCCTGTTGGAATATTGTCGGTTGGGTTTGCTGTTGGATCTGATATCGCCTCACGGGTTGCCACGCTTCCTGATAAATTGAAAACAGCATAGTCGTTACTTGTATAAGCGTATATATTAGGCTTAGTAGGATCTGTAACTGCAGGGGCAGTATTATGTGTCCAGAAATATACTGTACCCACGATAGTTGGGTTGGGTCCTGCTGTATTGGCCTGAATAAATTTAGTGGCATCCAGGGCAGAAGGATACGGATTCCCGACAAGGTTCCATTTTGCAGGTATTGGCTTCATATTTACATCGCCGTTATTGGGTACTCCAACAAAGGAAGCAGAATGAACTGAACCAACAGTTAGTGAATTTGATTCAGATGCACGAACGATATAACCAATTCCAGGCGTCATTACAGCTGCACCATTCATATGTGATACCCATCCGCTAAACGGATCATAACTCTGGTACATATTAGCCGCTGTTCCCGGAGATAAGTCATGAAGGGTAAAACCACTAACCGGTGATGACCAATAGGTAAAATCGTACCTGCGTACCGCAACGGTATTACGTTTATAGGTTATGTTTCCGACATTGCTGCTTACCGTTGTGGCTGAGCCTTGTACCAAACTGGCATTGTTGTCAAAAATCAAAGATCCTGTTCCTAAAACAGTAAGTGCATTGGTAATGTTTAAAGTACGTCCAGAAGGTACTGTGATACTAACTCCTGAATTAATCGTACAGGAACAAGCATTTAAATCAGCAGTTATAGGAAATGCACTTGCAAATGTTACATTTTTGGTAGCATCAGGTAAACCGTTTGACCAGGTACCGTTGTAGGTGGTGGAGGATAGATCTCTTATAACTACATTTTCAGTTAAAGGAGAATTACATCCGGAAGTAGTCTTAACACTAAAGTTATAAGTTCCTACTGCAAGATTTTCTATCGTAAAAGTTGGACCAGTTCCTGATTTAGTGGCTGTTGCTGTACCGCTTTGAGTTATTGTCCAGCTTTCGTTTTCGGGTAAATTAGTTAAAATTACTTTACCTGAAGAATTACAAGAAAAATGGGTTATAGTTCCCACTGTTGGTGGAGACAATAAAATTGTTGTTGTCGAAACATCATTATCATAAGCTGTTCCTGAAATGTCTTCAACAATATTTAGTGAAGGATCTGTACCTGTAACTTTTGCCGAGTTGACAATTTTACCGGCTGCTACATCTGCTAATGTAATTTTATAAGTTCCCGTTATTGTAGCTGTAGCTTTAGGCGCCAGAGAAGCAATATGATTCGATGAGATTGATATTTGTGGTAGTGGATCTGTTATGTAAATATCAGTTATGGGTACATCTCCACTATTTTTAATATCAAAAGTATAATTTACGATATCCCCAACCTTACCACACGATGACATCGAGGCAGTTTTGACCAAACTTAATTCAGCAAATTTTAATGAATTGGTATTAAAAGCAATAAATGCACAATCAGAACTACCTGAGAAACTAACAACAAAACGATCAACTTGCGAAGCATTATTCTCTGTTATACCAAAAGAGCTGGTTTCAAGTCCCAACATTCTGATGTCTCTTGTTGCAGCCGGAGTAAAACCATTAACTCCTCCATCTGCTTTAAATAAATCTAAACTATAAGTACCAATAGCCTTAACTGAAGTAAAAGCTACCGTTATCTCATTTCCCACTGTTTTTCCTGCTGCATCAACAAATTTAAAAATATCTGATTGATTAATATTACCTGGCTCAGCTACCTGAGTAACAATTAAATCCGGAATATCATCATTGATACCTAAAAGATTCAGGTTATTGCTACCAATTTTAAATTCGGCTGAACCGGGCGCTATGTTTGCTACTCCTGTCCCCAAACTTAGGCCATTGCTGCCATCTGTAAGTCTTGCTGCAAGTTCTGCTCCTGTTGCCGCAGTTCCTGCTAATTTTGGATCTAAAACTGCAGCATTAGGCAGCCCGTCGATCATCGAACCTTGCAATATATAAGTGTCCTTATTTAGGCCTAGGCTCTGTATTTTTAAAGCTCTAAATTTTTGAGCTTTGTAATTTACTTTTTCTGTATTAAGAATATTGTCATTTACTCCGGTAGAATAAATAACAGATTTCCATTTAAAGGCTAATAAATTATTAGCATTGTCCGGACGATTTCCTGAAGGAGTGATGTCATTTGACCTCCAATATCCTTTCCAATCGGTATGAATTTCAGTAACTGTATTTGTAGTCTGACTGAACATTTGTAAAGAAATCAGAAAAAAAAGTAATCTTACATTTTTTATAAAAAAAGAACGAATAAGTAAAAGTATTTTTTGGGGCATACAATTAGGATTTGGTTTGGTTAGTATTTTGACACTTCTTATTAACAGGGAATTAATCTGTTAGTATCTTATTTCTAGTTTATTTTATCATTAAAAATTTATTTCCTTTTGTTATTATCTGAAAAAATCCGACAGAAAATGTTGTCGGATTTTATATTATTTTTTTAGGTAAATTAATTGAAGATTATTTTTTTAGAAACAGTAAAGTCATTTTCTAAAGTTATTTTTATTAACAAAATCTGATTACCCGATTGCAGGTTTTGAATTTGAAGTTCACTATTTCCAACTTTCTTTTTGGTATAAAGCGTTTTTCCTAATATATCAAAAACAGTTACTTCTTTAATATTCTCTTTTGATGAAATAACATTGATGACTTTATTTTTTACCGAAAGTAAAATGCCGTCTTCAATATTCTCAAAATCATCGGTTCCTAATGTCTTATCGGTTTTATAACGTAAAACGAAACGCTCAGTAAAAGTTCCTATTTCTGTTTTAAAGTTATAGTCACTGGTACGTAAATCGTGAATTACGCCTGTTGTTTTATCTTGTAAATATATTGGCTGTTCGTTTAACAAACCTTCTACATGGTCTATTGAAATAGTAAAGTCACCTGCTATTGTCGATTTATATCCTAGTGGAATCTGATCAATCATATCAAATGGCAGAGCACGACCCTGAATAACTAACTTTTTATTATCATTGATACTATAAAAATCTACAAATGCATTTGCATTAAAAGTTGGCGCATCGTAATTATTCTCAAAATTATTAGTCGCATCCTCTATATACCCTACAAGAGTTTGTTTGAATGCACCTTGTGCATTAGTAAAATTCAACCATAAACGACCTTCTTCAACATTTGAATTTGAAGTTTTTAAAAACTGGGAGTTGCTTCCTGCTGATCGCATCTCATTTGTAAATTTTAAGGGTGCGTTTGTTAATGCTTTAACAAAAAAGCCTTGTCCTGATGCAATTTTTCCGTTCGGGGCATTATTAGCCGGACTTTTATCACTTGGTGCTTCTGTACCCTTTGCAACATATCCTGTAGCAACACTACCTGTTAAATTAAATACAGCATAATCATTACTTGTGTATGAATATATGTTTGGCTTAGACGGATCGGTATTGGCAGGAGCCGTATTATGAGTCCAGAAATATAAGGATCCGGTAGTATTACCATCATTTCTCTTGATAAATTCAGCCGCATCAAGAGAGGAAGGATATGGATTTCCAATTAAATTGAATTTATTTTCTATTGGTGTAAAACTGATATCCCCATTATTTGGAACACCAACAAAAGATGCGTTGTAAGCTGCTCCTACAGTTGCTGAGCTTGTTTCAGGAGCCCTAACAATATAGCCAACACCTGGTATCATTGAAGCTGCTCCATTCATATGCGAAACCCATCCTGAAAAAGGATCGTAACTTTGGTACATATTTGATGCAGTATCCGGAGACAATTTTTTTAAGGTATATCCTGATGCCAAAGTAACCGGTGACGACCAATAGGTAAAATCGTAATAACGCATTGGCTGAGTTATTCTTTTTAATTCGAATGAATCATTAGCTCCGGTATATATTGCATTTTTGTTCTTTTGTAATAATGAACCACCATTCTGAACTAAAAGCTTTCCAGCTGTCCCTACCGTAATGTTTTCTTTTACTGTTAAAACTTTATCTGCAGGTATTGTAAGTGTTTTTCCTGGATCAATTGTACAAGAGCAAACTTCGATACTTGAATCTAGGGTAGCGTTGGCTTTTACAATTATAGAAGTATTTGCGGCTACAGCTCCTGTTCCATTATAAATTACCTGAACATCTATAAAGTTAACTGCCATTTTAGCATCTCCTCCATCTTCTCTTAAACGTATTTCAACTTTTGATGCTGAATTTAAAGGATAAGTACCTCCGCTAATAGTTACAGGTGCATTTATATTTTGTCCTGCAGTGTAAACAAGTTTTGAATCAATATAAATTTGCATATCATCATCACAATTTACAACTTGAATGTTGTAATTACCGCAAGGGAAACCTTGTCTTTTATATGATATTGTAAAGTTATCAATTGGCATTGTTGCTCCTTGCCATGCAGCTGCAGAAGATGGTGACTTTTCTTTTGCCCAGTAGCTTGTAGTATTTATATCTAATTTTGAATCTACATACGTACCTGCGTAATTTACTGCTGGTAAGTTAAAATTTGGAGCTGTATATCCGTAAACATTCCAAACATTCGTTCCATACACAGATGGATCTCCTTGTACCAAACCGTATGAAAAAGATACTCTGGACGAGCCTCCATTTTCATAATATTCCAAAACAAAATCATGAGGACCGGCAGTTGTAAAATTGTATTGTGCAAAATAAGTAACATAACTATGATCGCTCCATGAATTAGCAGGTGTTACCGGTACTAACTTTCCATCAATATATAATCTAACCCCATCATCAGCACCAAATGTAATATTGTAAGTACCAATTGTTGTTGTGGCTTTCATTAAATATTTTACAAAAAACTTATCACTTGGTACAGTTCCGCAAAATGCATTTGCTTCAACATTTGTATCTCCGGTAATTACTCCGTCGCCTACATTTCGATCAAAAATGGAATTTTCAGCTACAGATCCAACATAAGTTGCAGCTCCTGGAGTATTACCCGTGTAGGTATAAACATATCCTTTCCAATAATTATCTCCCGCGATTAAAGAGGGTGCACAAACTGCTGCTGTTCCTATTACACCAACAGTTGCTGATGAATAATTTGAATTAGCATTTTTTAATGTATAAGTAAATGAAGTTGTTCCCGTAAAAGAGCTTGAAGGAGTAAAAGTCAGGCTATTATCACTGTTTACTGTTACAGTTCCGTTTGTTGGTTGCGTTACAGTTATTGGTTGTACAGCAGAGGTACCAATAACATCATTTGATAAAATTAAAACTTTTGCAGGTTGATTGATTGGAGTGCTAATATCATCATTATTAGCTAATAATGTATTAACATCTTTTATAGATCCGTTAATTGTTGTTTTTGTCCTGAATTGAAAAGCGTTATAAGTATTATAACCATAAACACGAATGTAAATACTTTCGCCAGCTTCCAGCGTATTTAAATCTGATGCAAAAGCTGGTGTTATAGTTGTCCAGTCAGTTGAAACTGTTGTTTCTGCAAGTATCTTAACACCACTGCTAAATGAACTACTTTTAGAGTAACTAATTCTTATTTTTTGTCCTGAATCGCCCTGAGATCTATAAGTAAATCCAAATGTGCTTAAGTTTATTTTATGCTTATCATCTGCAGTCATTTGAAATTCAATATATTTTGCAGGATCATAGCTACCTCCCATATATTGATTATTAGCCCATTCGGTAATTGAATAAAAAGGATTGTTTGAATCTTCACTATTGTTGTATCCATTTAGTACATTTGAAACACCATTACTTGCAATATTAGCTGATGTGACATACCCTGAGTTAACAGTAGGTTTAAGTTTATCTGAACTTTTTGCATTCCAAATCACTAAACTTGTAGGGGTAACCTCTGTTACATTTACTTCTACAGTTGCTTCAGAAGAAGGATTTACTCCATCGCTAATAGTATATTTAAAAGAAGATTTTCCTATAAAATTTTTAGCAGGATTAAATGTTATTGTTTTATCCGGATTCAAAATCGCGCTTCCTTGTGTTACAGCTGGTGGAGTAGAAATTGTAATTGAATTTACATTATCTTTTTTTACATCATTACTTAAAGGAGAAATGTTTAATCCAACTCCTTTTGTTGTAGTTGTATAGTCATTTATTGCTAAAACTTTTGTTGAATCAAAAGGAAACACTGTTCCTTTGATTGTCACAGGTGTTCCAGTTATTTGAAAATGAAAATTATTATTTGAAGTATAAACATATAAACGGATATAAATAATCTCTCCGGGCAATACTGGGTTAATTTCTGGTGAAAAAACAGGAGTGATAGTTTTCCAGCCATTTGAGCTAGTGGTTTCTGGAACAAGCACTCTAACATTTGTTTCAAAATTCTTATCTTTAGAGTATTGAATTTGAAATCTTTCAGATCCGCCACCCGTATCACCTTGGCTTTTATAAGTAATACTAAAAGTACTTAAATCAATTTTACTGGTTGATTTTGGTGTAATTTTAAACTCAACATACTTTGCGGCATCATAACTTCCTTCATTTTGCTGAGGATTTGGCCAGCCACCTATAATAAAATATGGGTTTGATGCATTATCAGTGTTATAGCTGATTGATCCAACTCCCGAAGTAGTAATATCTGCTACAATTGCAGTTGGATACAAAGTATTAACATACGTTGGAGTATTCCTGTTAGCAGTTTGTTGAGCATCCCATTTTACCAAATCAACAATTTGAGCAAAACTTAAAACCGGTGAAAATAAAAATAAAAGTAGAGTTCTCTTCATATAAATGTTTTGTATACAATTTGTTATGTTGGCATAGGATAAATTTTGCCCGGACAAATATAGATACAACTATCTGTTAGAAAATGAGAGAGTTTTTAGAATGACTATATAATCGATAAAATGTTAAAATAATCGACGAACTACATCTTTGAAAATACTAACTTATGTTATTTCTTATAAAATGTTAAAATTTAATATAAGAAAAATAGTAGTTTTTTGGTAAAAATAGGTTGTTTTTTAAACGCATAGTTGTAAAAAACGTCGTTTGATCGAATAATTCGCAAAAAAGTTATAAAATATAACTTTTAGGATTATAAGAAAAATAGGTTGTTTTTTGAGTTTAAGTGAAGCCGTTTTAGTGACCGTTTTCCTTTTCTAATTGCATTACTTTTTCATAAACCAAATTACTTTCATATCCTCTGCGTAACATATAATCACAGAATTTTTTTCTCTTTTTGAGTACATTTTTTTCATGAATCCCGTTCCAGCATTTTTCTGACAGATCATCAAAAGTCGCTTCGTACTCGTCAGGTGTAATTTCTTTTAAGGCAAGCGTAATATTAACCGACGAAATGTGTCTGGCTTTTAGTTCATTCGTAATTCTAATCTTCCCCCAATTTTTGATTCGGTGTTTGCCTCTGGCGAAACTACAAGCAAATCTGCTCTCGTTTAAAAAATTATTTTCGATAAGATGAACGACAATAACATCAATTTCGTCTGAAGACATTTTCAGGCTGTATAGTTTCGAAACCACCTCGGCATGACATCGCTCCTGATAAGCACAGAAGTGTTCTAATTTAACTATTGCGTCTTTAATTGTATAAATATTATTCATGAGTTTTTTCTTTCTTTTTAACTATTATTGCTAAAAATATTCAATTAGTTGTTAAAATTACATACCTATTTTTCGTTTTTCTCAAAAAGTATTTTACTAAGATGTTGTATATGTGAATTATTATAATATTTTTGCTGCAGAATTTTAACATTTTATTACCACTTATCCAACAACACATTAGAATAAATTATAACTGTTAAAACTAAAAAATGAATTATCGTTTCTCTAAACTGAGACGCTTTTTTATTTTTTATAATCCAAAAAACAAATTTAAAATATAAATACCACTTGTTATATGATGAAAAAATTACTTTTATCAAAATCTTTATTTTCTATTAATTCCCCAAAAAAGCAAATAAATTTTAGTTCAATTTTATTCTGCCTTATTTTATTCTTAGCAGCAAATTTGGGTTTTGGACAAATTGCACAACGTGGGACTTCTACTACAGCAACAACAGCTACTAATTCATTAACAATTACGAAACCTTCAGGTGTAGTAGAAGGAGATGTTATGATTGTAAATATCGCAGAGGCAGTTTCAGGAGGAACATTTATTCCCGATTTACAAGGCTGGACGAATATAAGTTCTATGTATCTTGAAAACAATACTCGTGTTGGTACTGTTTTGTACAAAGTTGCCGGAGCAAGTGAGCCAACAAGTTATACTTTTACGCTTTGGAATGTGAAAGGTGCTATAGGTTCAATTGTAGCGTTTTCGGGTGTTGATACTGCAGATCCATTTGATGCTTCTTTTACAGGAATAAACGGAAGAACTGACGAGAATGTTAGGGCGACATCAATTACAACTACATCCAATAATGCAGCAGTTATTTTGTTGGGTCAGGTAGTTGGATCTGCTAGACGTTATTCTAATTGGCAGGCAGATTCTCCAAATTCATTGAATCAACTCTATAGCGAAATTAAAAATACCGGATCACAAGCTTCTGTTGGTGCCGCATGGGCAATAAAACCTACGGCAGGAAGTACGGGAACAGGAAGAGCCACATTAAGCGATGACGAATACAATGGAGGAATTCTGATTGCATTAAAACCTAAAGTTGATTATAAAAGTCAAATTATCTCTGCTGATCTGGGTTCTTCAACCTGGTGTGCAGGTGAGACCAGAACTGTAAGTGTAGTTATAAAAAATGTAGGTAAACTGGCTTGGACAGACGGTGGCGGTAAAAATTTTAATATTGGTATCAAATGGAATGGAGAAAGTACTACAATATGGAATGATTATCATGTTAGGGTAGATGCTCAAAACTTGGCCCCGGGAGAAACTAAAACATACTATTTTAATATTACTGCTTCAAGAAGAACAGTTACAGCTTATGGAGCAAAGCTTGCTGTAGGTCCAAATAATATAACTTTTGATGTTGTTTCTGAAGGTATTTCATGGTTTAAAGACAATAATGGTGGAATAGGCCCAGGGAACAAAGCGTTCATTAGTCCAGCTCAAAATATCGTGGCATCACCAGATGACAAAATAGTTACTGCTGCTAATCCTACAATTTGTATAGGAACAGGAACTAATATAACAGTTGCATCTTCTCAAAGCGGGGTTTCTTATCAATTAAGAAATGGTACTACAAATGTTGGTTCAGCTGTAAATGGTACCGGAGTAAGTATAAATTTACCAACGGGAACTTTATCAACGACTACTACTTTTAATGTTTTAGCAACATTAACATCAAGTTCTTGTCCGTTACAAATGACAAATACACCTACTGTTACTGTTAATTCTTTAAGTGGCACACCAGTAGATACATATACTTTTTGCATCGATAATACAAATACCATAACAACAGCTAATGTTAATTCCGGTCAATATGTTTTATTAAATGTAATCAAAGGCTATAAATATACATTTTCAGTAAATAATGTTTTTGCTACTGATGAATATTTATCTCTTTACAATGCTTCGAATGACGCGATTATTACATCTAGTACTGGAACTGGCGGAGTATCAATTACAGACTGGATTCCGACTTTTTCAGGTCAGGTAAAAATACTTTTGACAGCAGGAGCAAATTGTGCTAGTGCTGGTACAACTGGCGGACCCATTTCACTTAATTTAACTGGAGTCAATAACACACAGGATAGCCAAAATGAATATGGTACAAACACGTGGATTGGACATATTTATAATGCCGGTGGCATAACACCAGAACCATTTTCTTCCAACTATGCAGGATCTTATAATGTTGGATCTGAAACTATCAATGAGGGATTTGGAGGAAATGAAAATTGTTTTGCAGTTTATTCAGGTGGAGTAAAAAGAGCCAGTATTTTTACAGAAGGATTTGCTGTTAGATATAAAATGAAAACTACTAAATCAGGCTGTTATATAATTCGTGTAACAGGTGATGATGGAGTACGTTTATCTATGAATAATACTACAATCTTTGACAGGTGGGGTGAGCAAGGTTCAACTACTTACAATGACATTCTTGTTCGTTTAGATGGAGATGATGATTTTGTATTAGATTATTACGAAAATGCAGGTGGAAATGTTGTTGGTTTTACAATGATAGCATTTGATGCAAATGTAAATAATATTACAGAACCTTCTATAATTAATCTTTGTTCGAATGAAGATCCTAGTGTAATAGAAGGATCCTTACAATACACTCTAGCAGATGTTAATTTGCAAAATCCTCAACTTAATTTTCAATGGCAGCTTTCTACGGATGGAGTAATATACAATAATATTCCAGGAGCTCTAGGCAGAACTTATGATCCACCCGCAATACAAAATGCGACTTCAGTTAGTATAGCAAGACATTTTAAAAGATTGGTTTCATTTAGCGCCAGTATGCCAAACATCAATAATGTTAAAACAAATTGTGGATATAGCGAAAGCAATATAGTAACTATAACAACTAATCCAACACCATCGATCCCAACAGTAGGAACAATTACACATGTAACTTGTACATCACCAAAGGGTAGTGTAGTTTTAAGTGGTTTACCTTTGGGAGCCTGGACAATAACACAAAGTAGTATGGCTGGAAGTGTTGATATCCCTGGAACAGGAATTTCTTATACAGTTTCAAACTTATCATCAGGAACTTATCAATTTTCAGTAAAAATTGGTAATTGCACTTCGAATTTAACCAATAATGTTACTATCAATGATTTTTCCTCCACCACCTACAACGGCAGCTGGTCAAACGGCTTACCTGATGCTACCAAAAACGTAACATTTGCCAGTGCATTTCCTATAACTGCTGATTTGAATGCTTGTTCCTGTACGATTAATTCAGGAGTTACCATGACAGTACCTTCGGGACGTACTTTAAACATTACTAATGCACTTACTGTTTTAGGAACAGGATCTTTGATTTTTGACAACAATGCCAGTTTGGTACAAGGCTCAGCCACAACGGTAAGCAGCAATGTCGGAAACATAACCTATAAACGTAACACTGTTGCGGTACGCAGGTACGATTTTACCTATTGGTCATCACCGGTTAGTGGTTTTACCCTTCATGACTTATCTCCGGGAACAGCGGCTAATATGTACCAGAGTTATGATCCGTTTAGCGGATGGGTATCACATATCAATGGTGCAGCTGTAATGACGCCGGGAATTGGTTATATTGTTCGTGCACCTGAATCAAATTCACTTACTGTTGGTTCAGTTCATTCTGCTTCCTTTGTTGGAGTACCCAATAACGGCGATGTAAATATGAAGCCAATACCTGCAAAATGGAACCTTGTTGGGAATCCGTATCCTTCTGCCCTGGATGCCACTAAATTTATTCAGGCCAATACAGCAGGACCCAACCCAACTATCGTGGGTACAGTATATTTCTGGACACATAATACTGCCCCTGCAGTTACAGATCCTACTAAGCCTAATATATACGCTTATACAAGTAACGACTATGCTGTTTTCAATTTATCAGGAAGCGTGGCAACCCGTGAGGCGATATCAGATCCAACAGCAAACCCAACTGACAATATTCCAACAGGAAGCATTGCCTCGGGACAAGGATTTTTCGTAAAAGCACTGACAGACACCCCAATTAAGTTTACCAATAGCATGAGGGTTGCCACTGCCGGAAATTCGCAGTTTTTTAAGACAGACAAAACTACCGGGGTAAGAGATCGTTTGTGGTTAAATTTCAAAAATGCAAAAGGAGCTTTCAAACAAGTCCTGATTGGTTATTTTGATGAAGCAACCAATAGTTTCGATAATAACTATGATGCCACTACCTTAAACGGTAATCCTTACGTGGATTTTTACAGTGTAAATGAAACTAAAAAATTAACCATCCAGGGACGTGCCCTGCCATTTGAGAATAGTGACCTGATTCCTCTTGGATACAGATCAACAATTGATGGGGAGTTTACCATTGCGATAGACCATACAGAAGGAATATTAGACGGGCAAACTATTTATCTTGAGGATAAAAAAACAGGAGTAATTCATAATTTAAATACAAGCGACTATAATTTTATTGCAGAAACAGGCACCTTTACAGATCGTTTTGTACTGCGTTACACCAATAAAACATTAGGGACAGGCGATTTTGAAAATAGCCCGGACGGTATTTTAGTTTCGGTAAAAAACAAAGTTATCAATATCCTTTCATCAAAAGAAAATATAAAAGAAGTTGCCATTTTTGATATTACAGGAAAACTGCTTTACAGCAAAAACAAAGTATCAAATACAGAACTTCAGATTCAAAACCTGCCATCAGGCAATCAGGTTTTGGTGGTAAAAATAACTTTAGAAAATGATGCTTCGGTGACAAGAAAAATCATATTTCAATAATATATAAATTGAGTTCCAATAAAAAACCATTCGTTTAGCGAATGGTTTTTTTGTTTATTAAAGAATAATTTATGCCTTCTCTATCAAAATGCTTACGGCATTGCCACCAAAACCAACGGCATTTACTAAAACTCTTCTTATAGATTGTGTCTGATTTTGTTTTGTTCCAAAAGGCACTTCGATAAAAGTATCGTGCTGCAACATTAACAGCGCTAACTCTAAACTCAAGATTCCGGAAGCTCCAAACGTATGCCCTACCTTCCATTTATTGGTAGTTAGTAAAGGCATTTTAGATCCAAATACTTTTTCTATGGCACGCAATTCGGTTACATCTCCTTTTATCGTTCCGGGAGCATGCATTACGATTGCATCAATACTTTCTAAATCGACATCTTTTAATGCCATTTTCATCGATTTCTGAAAACAGGTTGCTTCGGCAGAAATAGAAATATTATGTTCTAAAATTTCTGTTGCATATCCAACTCCGGTAACATATGCAATTGCATTTGTTACTTCGCCGGCTTCCAGACAACAAACTGCCGCTCCTTCGCCTAAAATCATCGTATTTTGCGTTTTATCAAAATCAAAAGCCAGGTTTGGCCATGAATCTTCATCCTGATTTATTCGCGAATATATTTTTAAAGCACGCATTTGCGCAATCGTAAAATCGGTCAATGGCGCCTCACTTCCTCCTACCAAAAATTTATCAGCCATTCCCGCTTTCAACCATGCAACTCCGTTTAATAAAGCATGAAGAGCAGTAGAACAAGTTATAGAATGAGAAATTTCAGGGCCATTACTTTGCAAATCATGCGCGATCCATGACGAAATATTCCCTAAGGTTGTTGTGGGCGAAGCCAGAGTTTGTGCTTTTCCGGTATCAATATATTCTTTGTAATGCTTTTCGAATAAATCTGTGGCACCACGAGAGGAACCAATATTAATTCCGAATACATCATCTGAATTCCAGCCTGCCTGCGCAACCGCTTTTCGCGAAGCTGCTATCGCAAACAAAACCGAATCGTCTAAAAATTTATATTTAATATCTGATTCCCGTATTTCAGTAACAATTTGTTTCGATTCTGCGTCAAGAGAAGCCACCGAAGTTTCTTGCTGATCTAAAAACTGTTTCGAAAAACAATGTTGATTGTCGAGATATTTTTCCCAAACTCCTTCAGAAGTATTTCCTAGAGGAGAAATCGATGAAAAAGCTGTAATCGAGATTTTAGTATTCAATGTTGGATCTATTTAACCGCAAAGTTCGCAAAAGTTTATTTATAGCTTGCATTATAGAATACAAAGTTCGCAAAGCACTAATTTTTAAATAAAGCTTACACTTTCTTATATCCCTTATATGGTTTAAAAACTATTAGACCATTTCAATCGCTTCTTCTATTGTTTGATATACTTTTTGAAGCTGTTCATTGGTCATGATATACGGAGGAAGAATGTAAACAATATTTCCAACCGGGCGCAAAATGACTCCTTTTTCGATAAAGAAATTATAAAGTTTGTTACGCATCGATCCGTAATAACTTTCTTCTGAATCTGATTTGATTTCGACTGCAAAAATAACGCCTAAAGTTCTGGCGGTAATTACTTTCGAATGACTTTCTATTTTCTTTTGAAATCTTAAATGGCTCGCATTAATTCTTTCAATATTGGCTTGCATTTCTCCCGTTTGCAATAAATCCATACTTGCTAAAGCCGCTGCGCAACCTGTAGGATTCGCTGTAAAAGTATGTCCGTGAAATAATGCTTTGTTGATATCATCATCGTAAAAAGCATCAAAAATTTCTTGTGTAAAAGTCGTAATCGCCATAGGAATTGTCCCTCCTGTTAACGCTTTCGACAAACAAATCATATCCGGATTTTCAGAAACATAATCCATTGCAAAGGTTTTTCCTGTTTTGCCAAAACCCGTCATTACTTCATCGGCAATTGTCAAAACTTTATTTGATGCACAAATTTGAATCAATTTTGCCAATGCTTCCGGCTCATACATGACCATTCCGGCAGCTCCCTGCACCAAAGGTTCAAAAATAAAACAGGCACAATTATGATTTTCAATAACATTATTTAAAGCATCAAAACTTTCCTGTTCTTTTCCTTTTACCGGAACCGGAATTCGCACCACATCTATAAACATTCCCTGAAAAGCCTGAGTATAAAAAGAAATTCCACTTGCCGCCATTGCTGCAAAAGTGTCTCCGTGAAAAGCATTTTCAAAAGCAATTATAGTCGTTCGTTTTTCATTTTTATTAAAAAAATACTGTAGAGCAACTTTTATCGCCACTTCAACCGCAGTTGATCCATTATCAGAAAAGAAGATTTTTTGCTGGTTTTTAGGCAAAATCTCCATCAATCTTTCCGCCACTTTTATTGCTGGTTCATGAGTAAAACCTCCAAACAATACATGCTCGAGAGTGGTTAGTTGTTTGTAAATCGCATCGGCAATAAATTTATTACTATGCCCAAACGGATTTACCCACCAGGATGCAATGGCATCAATATATTCTTTTCCGTTTTCGTCCCATAACAAAGCACCTTCACCTCTGGAAATGGCAATTGGATTTTGTGCCGTTTTATGTTGTGTATAAGGATGCCAAAGGTACTGATGGTCTTTTTCTGTTAATGTCATTTTATTTAGAATATAGATATTAGAGTATCGAAAAAAGATTAAAATCCATAATTCAAAGATAGGAAAGTCTATTTTCTCTATTCTATCTTCTTTGCTCTATAAATTAAGCAAATTATCCCTGAACAAATCGGCATATTCTTTAATTACATTTTGATCGAAATAAGGTTCTTCGTCAATTCTCCCAATATATTTTATTCCGGTTTTATTCAGAATCAAACTTTCGGTCGATTTATTTTCGCTTCCGCTAAAGATAATTCCAGCTACTTTAAAACCTCGATTCTGAATTGCTTCAATAGTCAATAAAGTATGATTGATACTTCCTAAATAATGTCTTGAAACCACAATAATTTTATAATCGGGTTGAATTAAATCTATAATAGTTTCATTTTCATTTAACGGAACAAAAATTCCACCCGCGCCTTCAATCACCAGATGATTTTCTGTTTTTGGTTCGTGAATTTCTTTCAAATTAATTGTAATTCTATCAATTTCAGCCGCCAAATGCGGACTTGCAGCTGTGTTTAAAGCATAACTATTAGAAAAGAATTGGGATTTGGAACTTGAAATATAAGACTTTACTTTATAAGTATCCGAATGATCTAAATCTCCAGCCTGAATAGGTTTCCAATAATCAGCTTCTAAAGATTCAACAATAATAGAAGAAGCAATTGTTTTACCCACATCAGTTGAAATTCCTGTTACAAATATTTTCATAGCAAATAGACCACGGATAACACTGATTGAACAGGTTAAAGCGGATTTTTTTTAATTAATTACTATCACCCAAAAGACAAATAATCTGTGTAAATCCGTTACATCCGTTTTATCAGTGGCCAATGGTGTAAAAATACCACTAAAAAACAAAACCCATCATTAAGATGAGCTTGTTTGTTTTTTGTTATTCTTTAAGTTCGTCAATTACTTTCTTGATTTCTTTGGCGTATTTTCCATAATAAAAACTCACCCACCACTCTGTCAAAACACCAATAAGCAACATTGTTATCATGAAAATTACCACTTTTAATACTAATTTTTCATTTTCAAAATTCCCATTTAAAATTTCGGTTGAGCCAGGAGTTCCAAAAATCAAATAACCAGCCAGATAGATCATGAAAAAAGGAGCTAATGCAAACGTAAAAGTTTTGTAAAGCTGCATATTAAGCCTAATATCATAATAGGTTTCATACAAACTGTCTTTCGTTGTTAATGCTGCCTTATCCAATCTCTTATAAAATAGAAAAAGCTTAGACAAATAGTAAATACTTATTGCCGCCACTATTCCGTATATAAAATAATAAGGGCCTACAAATCTTGAAGGAAATTCATGATATAGTGGCAAAAAACCTATAATGATCAAAGCCAGAATCTGTCCAAAAAGTTCTGTGCGCAAATTTTTCCTAATTTTGCCCAAAGGCATATTTGCCGATTGTATTTTTTCTAAATTATCTGGAACAACAACATTATCCGTCTTTTCGTTATTCCATGCGTTTTGTATATCGTTAAAATCCATATCCTTGATTTTTTATTATTTCTTTTAATTTTTCTTTTGCTCTGTTTAATTTTACCCTTGCATTCCCTTCAGATATTCCCAAATTCTCTCCTATTTCTTTATGAGAGAATCCTTCCAGCTGATAGAAAATGATTGCTTTATCAATTTTTTCCAATTTCTGAACCGCTTTATAAAAATGATCGATCTGACTTTCTTTTATATGAGAATCACCTTCATCGTCTTTGATGTTTTCTGAAGCTATTTCATATTTATCGACCTTTCGTTTTTCCTTTTTTAAGAAAACAATAGCCGTATTCACTGCCACACGATACATCCAGGTCGAAAACTGACTTTCGTTTCTAAAAGAATCATACGATTTCCAAAGCTGGCAAACAATCTCCTGAAACAAATCCTGCTGATCATCATGATTATCCATGTACATCTTAGAAACCTTGTACAGTATTCCTTTATGACTTTCGATTCTTTTTAAAAATTCTTGTTCTTTCTCTTTCAAAACGATTTTATTTCGTTACTGGTTTTACTTTATATCCTGCTTGTCTCAATAAATTAATTACTCCTTCTTCACCTGCTAAATGTCCTACGCCAACCGCCACAAACAAACTTTCTTTTTTCATCATCGCTGGCATTGTCTGAACCCAATCTTTATTTCTGTCATCGAGTATCCATTTTTTGGCATTTTTACTCATCACCTTTTCATTTGCAAGATCATTATAAACATTCATTACATTTTCTGCTTTATAATCTTCTACCATTTTCTTCGTTTCGTCTTTACTAAAATCTTCAACAGTCTCAATTAATTCTGAATCTGTATAAGCATTTACTAACATATTGGTTTGCTTTTTTACGGTTTCGAAACCTCCAATACTTTTATTTTCTTTTTTAGCCAAATCTATAAAATCTGATTCATATGATTTTAAGGTTTCGCAGTCAAATGTTTTCATAGAGATAAAACCCATAATAGCAGATAAAGTAAAACCGTCTAATTGCTTAATTTTTAGACCGGTATTTTTTTGTAAAACTGCATCTAATTTCGACAATTGTTCCTGCGATAATGTCTTACTTAATGGTACTGAAGCAATACCTGCTTTTTGCATATCGGCCATTTCAATTGGGTCAGCTAAGTTGATCTCTAAAATTAGTTTATCTGATTTCTGAAATGCATTTTTTGTTTTTTCTGCCATAAAATAATCCGTTGGGCAAATACCATGAATTGTTCCGTAAACATAAGATGGTTTTGAAAGTCCGTTTCCTGAAACTTCCCATAACAATGAATTTTCTAGTTTTGGAGATTTTGTTTGTCCCTGAATTGTACCGCTAAAAGTTAAAGCGATTACTGCTACTACTGATGTAAATAAATTTTTCATTTTGTTGATTGATTAGTATTATTGATTGATTTGATGATTAAAACTCCTGTTATTGTTTGCTGTATTTTTCACCTTTTATCCATGCCAAAGTTGCCACAAGCAAACAAACAATTATTATAAAAAAATGAGGATAAGGTTTACCATACAAATGATGGTTTATTACAGAACAGATTACTTGTATTGTTGTTAAAAAAAGCAATACATTACAGATGAATCTTTTTATTGAAGTGATTATAGTTTTCATAATTATTTTGGTTTATTTGATTACGACTCGTAAGTGATCAAACAATCAAAACGTTACAAAAAAAATTAAACTTTTTTATAGAAGTGAGGAAATACGGGTAATGAGAGTTGTATTTTTTTTATAATACTTATAAAATTGGCCACAGATTAAAACGGATCAAACTGATTGTCACAGATTTTTTATATTAGATTTTCTGTTATTTGTATAAATTAATCTTTTAAAATCTGGGCTTTCGCCAAAGTTTAAAACCAACCCAACTTCTATATGTGTTGCTTTTAAATAATTCATTAATTGAGCTACGTGTGAACTTATAAGATGTTCACATGCCTTAAGTTCAATAATTATGCAATCCTCAATTAGTAAATTAGCATAAATTCGCCCACTAATTCATTTTTAAAATATACTTTAATTTGTTTCTGAGCTTCAACTTTATATCCTTGCGATTTTAATTCAAAGTACATTGTATTTTGATATACCTTCTCCAGAAAACCATAACCAAGTTGATTATAGACATCATAAAAAACTTGTAGAATTGGTTTTGATATTTCGGTATGCAATAGATCTTTCATCATTATCCGCGTGAACCCGTTTAGCCCGTTTTCATCCGTGGGCTAAAACACGAAATTTCTTAACAATTCAAGAACCTGATTTATTTCTTCTTCTGAATTATAACTATGAATACAAAATCTTAAACGTTCCTGACCTTCCGGAACGGTTGGCGAAAGTATTGCTTTTATATCAAAACCTTTATCTTGCAGTTGCTGTGCCAATTGTTTCGCATTCTCATTACCCGGAACAATTGCAGATTGTATTGCTGATTTGCTTCTTACAAACATTGGTTTTAAACCTAACAAGTTTTTCTGCTGATTGAATAGAATAATGTTCTGACGCAACTTTTCGATTGTTTCTTTCTCGACCTGTAATTGCTGGTAGGCTACCAAAATCGTAGCAACAGCATGAGGAGACAATCCGGTTGTGTAGATAAAACTTCTTGCGAAGTTTACTAAATATTCTTTTAGATCGCTACTTCCTAAAATAGCAGCGCCATGACATCCTAAACCTTTTCCGAAAGTCATGATTCGGGCAAAAATTTTATTATGCAAATTAAGATATTGCATCAAGCCTTCGCCCTTTTCACCAAAAACACCCAAAGTATGCGCTTCATCGACTATTAAATAACAATTATACTTTTCAGAAAGTGCAACTAACTCTTCTAAGTTTGAACTATCGCCATCCATAGAAAAAACAGTTTCGGTAACAATGTAAATATTGTTTGAAATTTGATCCCGAAGATCTGGGATAGAAGCTTGAAATTTAATAATAAGTCTTTCTAAATCCTCAAAATCATTATGGTTGAATTTGTACGATTTCGCATTCGACATTACAATTCCGTCACGAATAGAAGCATGACTTAGTTCATCATATAATATAACATCATTTCGTTGCGGTACAGCGCTAAAAAAGCCAACATTGGCATCGTAACCCGAATTAAAAATTAAAGCCGATTCAGCATCATGAAACTCTGCAATAAACGTTTCTGTTATTTGATACAATGAATGATTACCCGAAATCAGTCTCGATCCGGAAGCACCATTCTGAAAAATTTCATTTTCCAGCAAATAAGCGTGCGTCAACTTAAAAATAGATTCTGATTTTGAGAAGCCAATATAGTCGTTAGAAGAAAAATCAACTAAATTATTAAATACAGGCAATTTCCTAAGCGAATTATTCTTCTTACGATTTTCAAGCTTTTGAATAAGGTTTTCGGCTAATTTCATAAAAGCAAAGTTATGAAATTGAAATTGATATTAAATAACAGCGGGCGCTGGATAGTACCCGCTGTTTTTTTAAATCGCGCTTATAAAAGGAGATTTTCTGCTAAATTTAGATTCCGTCATTTCCTGAATCATAAATTCAGCAATATCAAATGCACTGATTTTATCTCCCAGACAATCTTCTAAACTTATCGTGATCCGAGAGCTAACAGCTGTAAATTCAATAAATGGAACACGAACCTGAGTCCAGTTTAGATTGCTTTCTTCTAAAAAATTATATGCTTTTTGCCGATCGCCCTGAATAATCGGAAAATTGGCTTTCATCCAATCTGTAGCCATAATAGTTTTGGTACTTTTTTTATCGAATGGTGTATCAATATTTAATCCAGCCAATAAAACATAACGTTCAATTCCGTAATCATTCATTACCTGCAAAATATTTTTAGTAGCTGCGCTCGCCACCAAAGGTTCATCTTTACGCTGTCCAATTGTACTCAGAACTGCTTGACAATCTTTAAGTAATGATTTTATAGATTCGAGATCAAGAGCATCACCTTTGATGATTTCGATTTGATTATTTTGAATAGGGAAATTCTCTGGATCTCGCAGTAATAGTTTTACACTAAACCCTTCTTTTAATAACTGGTTAACAAGATAACTTCCAGTTCTTCCGCCACCACCTAAGACAGCAACCTTTTTTATATTTTTCATATAGCTTCTTTATAAAATTTGACATAGATAAATTGCGCTTTATCAGTTTGATAAAACGAAATAATAAAAGCTTACTGAGCTTTTATCATGATCAATATTTTATAAAGAGATTTTAATGGTCCAAATATAAAACAAAAAAGCCATTCAACTTGAATGGCTTTTTCACATATTTTATAACTGTTAAATAGATGTTACACAATTGATTAAATTATCAGCAGACACACTATTTATTTATAATTTTTTATTAATACTAAAAAATTGTATAGGTCACAGAATTAACTGTGGTACTTTTGATAGTATAGGTAGTACCTACTGGCAATCCACGCTGAACGATATCACGTTCGATAGGAATAAGCGGCGACTCGCAGCAGCTATTCCACGGAATTGTATAGGTAGCACCAAATGCAGCATTTACCTGAACTTGCTTTTTATTGTCAATCGAAGCTTGAGCGGCTTCACTAAAACTTTTAGAGAACGACATTGTTCCAAAACCTAATGCTAATACCAGCATTGCTAAAAAAACTTTTTTCATAATAAAATTGTTTAAGTGTTACTATTAATAAATGCTTTATGTCTACTGACTTGAATTAATTAACTTTATAAGTTACAGTAGTACTTGTAGTACTTAAAATAGTGTAATTAGTAGGCGGAAGTCCACGTTTAATAAGATCTCGCTCAATCGCACTCAGTGGCGACTCACAACAAACTCCTAACCAGGGCGCTGTATAAGTTGTACTAAATGCAACATTTACAACATCAACTCTTTGTTGATTTTTTATTAAAGAATTAGCAACATCATTAGAACTTGTAGTCAACGACATTGTTCCAAAACCTAATGCTATTACTAGCATTCCTAAAAAAGCTTTTTTCATAATAAAATATTTAAGTGTTAATATACTTACAAATGTAGTAGGTATATAGAAAAATACTTACGCATTTTTTATTCTATTTTTATCTTTTTTGTTAATTTTCTCACATTATCACTACATAATATTTGACATTATGAAACACCATTAAAAAATTAACCAAAAAACAAGCACTTTCACAAACGCATACTATTACTACAGAAAGCATAAAAAAAGCCAGACATCTCTGTCTGGCTTTTCACTTATTTATTTGAATTGTCTTTCTGTCTTAGTCAACTAAAACAATTACTTTATTGTCTTTCATCTCGATAGTTCCTGACTCAATCTCTAATGTATAAGTTTGGTCGTTTACTCTCGTAAATTTACCCGCTACTTCTTTAGAAAGATTAAAACTTGGCGCTGCAATTTTTACAGTTCCTTTTTCAAGTATAGAAACAATAGGAGCGTGATTATTTAATATTTGAAAGCTTCCATCAACTCCCGGTAATGTAACAGATGTTACTTCTCCTGAAAATAATTTTGCCTCTGGTGATACTATTTCTAAAATCATAATTTTTGAGTTATGAGTTATGAGTTATGAGTCATAAGTTCGGTAAAGCTTTGCTAAACTCATAACTCATAACTCATAACTTAAAACTATATTAAGCTTCAGCCAACATTTTTTCTCCAGCTTCGATAGCATCCTGAATAGAACCTTTCAAGTTGAAAGCTGCTTCAGGAAGATGATCTAACTCACCGTCGATAATCATGTTGAATCCTTTGATAGTATCTTTAATGTCAACCAAAACACCAGGAATACCTGTAAATTGCTCCGCTACGTGGAAAGGTTGAGATAAGAAACGTTGAACACGACGTGCTCTTGATACTGATAATTTATCTTCTTCAGATAACTCTTCCATACCAAGGATCGCAATAATATCTTGCAATTGTTTGTATTTTTGAAGAATCTCTTTTACTCTTTGTGCACAGTCGTAGTGCTCATTTCCTAAAATTTGAGGAGTCAAAATTCTTGAAGTAGAATCTAACGGGTCAACCGCTGGATAAATACCTAACTCAGCAATTTTACGAGACAATACAGTTGTAGCATCTAAGTGAGCAAACGTTGTTGCCGGCGCCGGGTCAGTTAAATCATCCGCAGGAACGTAAACCGCCTGTACAGATGTAATAGATCCTTTGTTTGTAGATGTAATACGCTCTTGCATAGCTCCCATCTCTGTTGCCAAAGTTGGTTGGTATCCTACTGCAGAAGGCATACGACCTAAAAGTGCTGATACCTCAGAACCTGCTTGTGTAAAACGGAAGATGTTATCAACGAAAAACAATACGTCTTTACCTTGATCAGTTCCGGCTCCATCACGGAAATACTCAGCGATAGATAATCCTGAAAGTGCCACACGTGCACGAGCTCCAGGAGGCTCATTCATTTGTCCGAAAACGAAAGTAGCTTTAGACTCTCTCATTCCTGGCATATCTACTTTAGATAAATCCCATCCTCCATTTTCCATAGAGTGCATGAAATCATCACCGTATTTAATAATTCCTGACTCTAACATCTCACGAAGCAAGTCATTTCCTTCACGTGTTCTTTCTCCTACTCCTGCGAATACAGAAAGTCCACCGTGACCTTTTGCGATATTGTTGATCAACTCCTGAATCAGTACTGTTTTACCAACACCTGCACCACCAAACAATCCAATTTTACCCCCTTTTGCGTAAGGCTCAATCAAATCGATTACTTTAATACCTGTGAATAAAACTTCTGATGAAGTTGATAAATCTTCAAATTTAGGCGCTTGTCTGTGAATAGACAAACCGTTTTCTCCTGTTTTTGGCAAGTTTCCTAAACCATCAATTGCATCTCCAATTACATTGAATAATCTTCCATATACATCTGGACCGATTGGCATTTGAATTGGATTTCCAGTTCCAACTACCTCATATCCTCTTGACAAACCATCTGTAGAGTCCATAGAAATGGTACGCACAGTGTTTTCACCGATGTGAGATTGTACTTCTAGAACTAACAATGTTCCGTCTTTTTTAGTGATTTCTAGTGAATCATAAATTTTTGGAAGTTCAACATCTTTACCGTTGAAAACTACGTCAACTACTGGTCCAATGATTTGAGCAACTTTTCCTATTACTTTTGACATTACTTATGTGTTTATTAAATAGCTATTTAGGTTTATCGAAAATACCTCTTTTTTCAAAGCGCAAAGATAAATTTTTAAAATATAAAATCAATATTTTTTTTATAAAAAATACTACGATTTTGTTTGATTCTTAAATTCAGGGCTTCAAATAGCTAAAAGAGCAATTTTTAATTAAATAAAAAAAGCCACTACATGTTCAAAATGAGTGGCTTTTAACTAAAAAAAACTAATGTTATTGAATTGTAAGCGGATATTGAATTGGATATGACCCCAAATCTACGTGACGCAACGTTGAACCGTATTTGGCATTGATCGCATCTATAAAAATATTAGCAATCAAACCATACCCTCTTGGACTTGGATGCACACCATCAAGTGAAAAAGCCCCTCCTACAGCATACGAAGATGTCATTGTGAAATTTCCAAAACGAATTCCTCCACTGGACAACTTTGTCATTACACCTTTTGTATCTACAAAAGCCAATCCTTTTGCATCTGCAGCAGCAGCAATTATTACATTATAAGCATCTGTTGCCACTCTAATTTCCTCAATTTCAGTCGGAATCAACACATGTTTGTCTTGTAACGGAAATGATATTCCAAATGCATTTAATGGATATGGAGGCGCAATTCCCACACCAGAATTAAGAGCATCTGGCGCTGTACCAATGGCGGCTCTTGTAGTTAACAACATTAAATCTGTAGCCTTAGCTTGTCTTGCCTGACCAAATATTGCGCCATAAAAAGCAGCAGTCTGCGCTCCTAATGTTGGAGCAAATATCGAGGCTAACTGAGTACCCAGATTAGGTAATGTCTCATCTTTCATTAATACCGGACTGGTAGAAGTTTCAGACAATAAATTGATTCTGTCTCCCGCACCAAGAGCTGTTAAGGCTGCTTTTAGCGGACCATATAATTGTGCATTAAGCAATTTAATCGTCGCCAAACCAACTGCTTCATTCTCTTTTCCAATTGATTTTGCAGTAAGCGGATTGTAAGGCACTGTTGTAAAATGCGGTAATGTTGTAATGTAGGGTAAATTTGCCACTACTCCTTTTGCACCATTAGCAGTTAAAGTATTAACAAGCGTATTATATGCAAAATTAAAAGTTGCCGTTGGCGTAATATCATCTCCCAAAACAGGATCCTGAGAAGTAGGCACACCACCATTTGTAGCATAACCCAAAACATCATTACCTCCTATAAACAAAGAAAAGAACGTAGGAGCCTGAGCCATTGCATCAGCTAAAACACTTGTGGTAGGTGAAGAAGAAAAACGTGCAAAATATGGATTTGCTGTCGCAGGTGTCGCAAAAACACCAGCAAGATTACCGTATCCAGGAGCCAGTAAATGAAAACTTTTAGCACCCGGAATACCCATATTACTAAAAGAACCCGTTAAGCGTGCAGTTATCGCCGTACCGGAAACCCCCGGAACATTAACAGGGCTTCTTGTAACAGGCTCAAAAATAAACCTGGTTGGAAATTTTGGAATCTGCGCACCACCGGAAGAAAAACCTCCAATATTATCCAGCATGTAAGGAGTTGTAAAAGCGCCTCCGCCAGCAGCCGCAAATTGTTGCGACAATATATTGGTATATGCATTACTCTGGCCTTTTGCAAACAACGCTCCATCACTGTAACCTGCAGCAAAAGAATCTCCAAGCGCTACATATTTAGTAAAAACCGCTGATCCGGGAACAACAGGCACCTCTGCAGGAGTATCACTGCTGTCATCATTATTACACGCTACTACGATTAAAGAAACCAATAATAGCCATTTTATATTTTTTTTCATGTTATTAACTTTTAATTTATTAGCTCTTTCTTATTTAACAAAGTCATAAAAGAAAGAAAAATATTTTGACCAAATCATCATTTTCAATTACGGATTAATCACCCATGAAGCAAACCACATCTGACCAATCATACCTGCACCTACTACCTGAAGATAATCTTTTCCGAAAAGATTTGTCGCCCCAACTTTTATAACAGATTTTAATTTTGGAATACCATAATTAATCTGAGCATCAAGCACTGTGTTTTCCGGAATCATACCATCTCCAAAAGAAGATTGCCATAAATATTCCGTGTTCCATCTTACATTAACATTAAACCCTAAGTTTTTAGTCACTTTAGCATTTCCAAAAGACCCTTTAATTCTATGTTTTGGAGTATTAAATCCTGCAACAAAACTTGGATCTTCTGTTTGGTCAAAATCAAATTGAGCATAATTATAGTTCACTCCTAACTCAAAGTCTTTGTATACTTTTTTAGACAAACCAACACCAAAACCTAATGATGTGATTTGAGCAGTAGTATTGGTATAAATTTGATAAACTCTTCTGTCTCCAAAAGCCAAAGCAGCATAACCTAACTGAACGCTGGCATCTGCAGGATTAGTTCCTACTGTTCCGTAATAAGGTGTAATAACCCTTGAAGTATTCATAAAGTCATTATAAATATTATAATACGCATTAATATCAATCGACAAATCATTCTGCACTACTGTACGATATCCTACTTCAAAAGCGTGCACCTGTTCTGGCTTTACCAAACTAGGGTTTGCAACTTTAAGATCAGCAGGATTTGAAGAAGCGGCAAATGCCTGAACAGAAGTTAATGTGTACGAATTTTCATAAGCACTACGTCCTGATAAGTTCACTGTTGCTCCTATCCCGGCACCCGGTATAGCCTGACCAGCAAGACTCACAGGCTGAGTTTCCTGAAAACGATCTAAATTATCCGGCGCAGAACCTACTAATGCAAAAGGCCCTAAATCTAAACCAATATATTGATCCTGAGTGGTTGGGTTACGGAAACCTGTTTGATAAGATGCCCTGAAATTATGTCTTTTTGATTCTCCTGCAGAATACACGAAAGAGACTCTTGGCGAAACATTTCCATCAAAATTCTGGCTTTTGTCATAACGAATAGATCCTGTAAATTTCAATCTGTCGTCCATCCATTTCTTTTGCAATTGAGCATAAGCCCCATATTCTTTATATTCGATTGGACCATCATAATCTGTAAAAATTGTTCCTTCTGAATCCATTATATATTTTCTCCATGAACCACCAACCTGAATTTCAGCAAATTTGACAACATCTCTTAAATTATAATTGACATCTGAATGATACAATTTTGAATGATCAATAAATTTAGCTCCCTGAGTTAAATCAGGATTAGAAATAACGGTTGCCAATGCATTATTGAATTGCGCGGAACCCGGTTCAAATCTGGCCGATCTTGGCGCACTTGGATTAAGCGGATCAATATTTGGCACTAATGGTAAATTTGGAGAAACATTATAATCAGCAAAATTTCGAGCATAATTAGAAGCGTCGTTTGCATTAAGACCAAGTACCGCAGAAGACAATTGATATGCCGTTCCGTAATCTGTAAACCAGTTTTTATCTGATTTTGCCAATCTGTTTACATTCCATCCCGCAAATCTCATGTCATAAGAATTTCCGGCATCTTCGCTTGTAAAATAAACTCTTCCAAAAAAGTTTTTCCCTTTTATTTCAAATTTTCCTTGCTGCATTAAGAAATCCTTCAAAGCATATCTGTTCGCTCCCTGATAAATTGTGCTTCCTGTACCAATTTTATATTGCAATATAATTTCGGTATCATCTGCCCAAGGCTTAATATGAGCACTAAAATCGGCCTTCATACTTTTAACTTTATTATCAGTTAAATCCTGCTCACGATATCCTGTTCTACTAACCTGTCCAACATTTGGGATAAAGGTTGTAATTTCATCTCCATAGATATTTAAACCATCATAATTTGAATTATTAGCATGCCCAACAGAACCGCCGGTCATACTTCTGTTATCTGCCGCAATCCACTCAGAAGCCTCCATATAAGTGAAATTTGCTTTTAATGCAAAATGCTTGGTAAATGCTTTTGCTGCCCTGATTCCAAAATCATTGTAGTCATTTGTTCCGGCGGCATCCTGACTCGTTTGCCCGTATTTGTAGTAAACACTTATTCCTTCATTAGTAAAAGGACTCTTACTGCTCATAAACATAATACCATTAAATGCATTTGCCCCATATAAAGCAGAAGACGCTCCCGGTAAAAGCTCTACACTGGCCACATCAATATCAGAAATACCAATTAAGTTCCCTAATACAAAATTCAAGGCTGGTGATGAATTATCCATTCCGTCTACTAACTGCATAAAACGCGTATTTGCCACTGAAGCAAAACCACGTGTATTGATCGATTTGAAAGAAATACTACTGGTATTAAAATTAACCTCTTTCAAGTTTTCCAAGCCATCATAAAAAGTAGCTGCTGTTGTATTTTTAATTTCCTGAAGTCCCATCCTTTCAATAGTAACCGGAGATTCAATTACACGCTCCGGAGTTCTGGAAGCCGAAACAACAATTTCATCTAATTTTGTTTCTTCATCTTTCAAAACCACACTAATGTTTTGATTTGCCGAAGTAACATTAATCGTTTTACTTTCGAAACCCACTGCTGATACTTTGATTGTAAAAGGCGGTTTAGCAGAAGTATTTAATTTAAAAGAGCCATCAAAATCAGTAGAAGTTCCGGTAGAACTTCCTACTAAATTAACATTAGCACCAGGAATAGATTGTTTGTTACTATCAGTAACAGAACCTGTAATTGTATTCTGCGCAAAGGATATTCCGCTGAAAAACAACATAATTAGCAAATACACTCTCATTTGGATTTGTTTTTGGTTAGTTTATATAGCCAAAATACAAATATTTTTGATATTAATAAAAAAATGTTAAAAAAAATAAATATTCTATATTAATTTAGTTACAATTTTAACTTTTTATCAATTACATTTATTAAATTAAAATCAAATTAATCATGAAGATTTATCAAAATACTATGCATACATATAAATTATACATAATTTTTTAAGGATTTAGTAAAAATTGGGAGACTGAAAAATTAATCTGATAATTAATAAAAGTAACACCAAAATTCCATGACTTTAACATATTGTTCTTTTTTAATAAACCTGGCACAATAAAAAACAAACAAACATATTTTTTAATTTACAAGCACAAAAAAAGCGAGACTTTCGTCTCGCTTTTTAATATTTATATCTTTAAAATAAAATCTATTCTACAGTAACCGATTTTGCTAAGTTACGTGGCTGATCTACATTGCAACCTCTCATTACTGCTATATAATAAGACAGCAACTGTAAAGGGATTGTTGTAATTAATGGAGACAACGCATCTGAAGTTTCCGGAATCTCGATAACATAATCAGCCAACTCACGAACCTGAGTATCACCTTTAGTTACTACAGCGATGATTTTACCGCTTCTTGATTTAATTTCCTGGATGTTACTTACAATTTTATCGTAGTGACCTTGTTTTGGTGCAATTACAATAACCGGCATATGCTCATCGATCAAAGCAATTGGACCGTGTTTCATCTCTGCAGCAGGATAACCTTCGGCATGAATATAAGAGATCTCTTTAAGCTTTAAAGCGCCTTCAAGAGCAACCGGGAAATTATAACCACGTCCCAAGTATAAGCAATTTGGAGCATCTTTAAATATTGCTGCAATTTCTTTTGCTCTATCGTTTGTTTGTAGTGCCTCTGCTACTTTTTCAGGAATTATTTCTAATTCTTGCAAGTACGTACGGTAATCAGTATTCGACAAAGTTCCTTTTGCTTTACCTAATCGCAATGCGATCATGGTTAAAACCGTAATTTGCGTTGTAAATGCTTTTGTAGAAGCTACTCCAATTTCCGGTCCTGCGTGCGTATAAGCACCTGCATGGCTTTCTCTTGAAATAGAAGAACCCACCACATTACAAACACCAAATACAAAAGCTCCGTTTTCTTTAGCCAATTTTATAGCTGCCATTGTATCAGCCGTTTCTCCAGATTGAGAAATAGCAATAACAATATCATCTTTATTGATAATTGGGTTTCTGTATCTAAATTCAGAAGCGTACTCTACTTCAACAGGAATACGTGTAAATTCTTCAAAAATATATTCCGCTACTAAACCTGCGTGCCATGAAGTACCGCATGCTACAATTAGAATACGTTTTGCGTTTAAGAATTTTTCTAAATTATCCTCAACACCTGCCATTTGAACAATTCCTTCATTCGCATGAAGTCTTCCCCTGTAAGTATCTTTTATAACACTTGGCTGTTCGTAGATTTCTTTCAGCATGAAATGATCATAACCGCCTTTTTCAATTTGCTCCAAATTCATTTGAAGCTCCTGGATATAAGGATCTACTAAAGAGTCATCTTTAATTTTTCTAACTTTAAGCGGTTTGTGCAATCTAATGTTTGCCATTTCACCATCTTCAAGATAAATGGCATTCGAAGTATATTCGATAAAAGGCGAAGCATCAGAAGCAATAAAATATTCTCCTTCTCCCACACCAATAGCCAATGGACTACCTAATCTAGCAGCAACAATTTCGTTTGGATTTTTTTTATCAAAAACAGCAATTGCATACGCTCCTACCACTTGATTTAAAGCAATCTGAACTGCTTTACCCAATTTTATTCCTTCTTTTTTCTGAACTTCTTCAATCAAATTGACTAAAACTTCAGTATCTGTATCAGATTTAAATGTATAACCTCTTTTGATTAATTCTTCTTTAAGCGGCGCATAATTCTCAATGATTCCATTATGAATAATTACCAACTCACCTGAATTAGAAAGATGAGGATGTGAGTTTACATCATTTGGAACACCATGTGTTGCCCAACGTGTATGCCCAATTCCTATAGTTCCGTTTGTCGTAAAGCCCTCTTTTGCTTTAGCTTCAAGATCTAAAACCTTACCTTTTGTTTTACAAACTTTTATACCTGTTTCAGCATCATATAACATGACACCCGCACTATCATACCCTCTGTACTCAAGACGCTTTAATCCTTTTATAACAATAGGATAGGCATCTCTATGACCGATATATCCAACAATTCCACACATATATTATTTATTAATTTGGTTTCGTATAGTACACTTGCAACTGAAGTCTTTTTGCATAGTTAGCATCTGTTGAAGGAATATTTCCTCCAAACAATACTGTTCCTAGCGGACTCATAATTGAAGCTCTTGGTACTTCTGAAAAATAATCATTTGGATTAGTCGGATCAATTAAAATTCTATTTTTTAATTTACCTGAAGTTATCGTGTTTACATCTCCTGTTACCACCAAACCTAATTTCACATTTTTTACAGCTGCATCTTTTATTAAATTACGAATATGATTCGTTAATCTAATCTTGTACGTTGTACCTCTCTTTGTAGTAGCATCTACATTAATTACACCACTGTATACAATTTTATTATAAACACCGTCAGTAGATCCGTCTGTACTGAAATCTACAAGAGGTATATTATTCACTAAATCATATAAGTAAATTCTTTTTGGCTCCCAAACCCCGGTCATTTTAGCCGCATCGATAGAGAAAACTAAATTAGCCTCATTGGCCAGCCAGTTTTTATGCTTAACATTATTTCTAATTTCATCTAATTGATCTGAAACACCGTTAGGCTTATTCACTACATTACCCTGATCATCGTAACTTAGTAAATCAGTTTTACCGAATAATTCAAGTACCGCAAGCGAACCCTGACCTCCTCTTAAATAAAGGCGTTCGTCTCCCGTTTGGTCATTTCTATTTGCTATAGCAGCAGCATAAGCAGGATTTTTAACATCATTATATAAACCGGCCGCAGCTCCGCTTAGATTAATAACCAATGTTTTATCTTCTGTTGCATCACCATCTGTAGTTATAGCCGTTTTTGCCTTATACCTGATCGTAATCTTAGCATTATCACCTTGTTTGAAAAAATTTAATAATGCCAGATTCGTCGTTGGACTGTCTGCAGATTTTTCTACTTTAAAATACAACCCTCTAAAATACTCCTGAAAAACAGTTGTAGAAGAAAGCTTTGAAGCTGGCGCATTAAGAATTTTATCTTGGAAAAACTGCTTATTTAATTTTAAACGCATCTCAGGAGCAGTATACGTATAAGTATACTTTTTTTCGACAGCATTAGCATCTATTACAGTTGAATCTTTTTTCTGCTGAAGGTTACTAAAAAAGAATGCCTCATTTTGCCTCTTATCAGGATCATCATTTAGCAGCTTAGGTGTCGTTTTTGGAACAAGATTTGCAAAAAAATCAGAGTCCTGATCAGTATAGTATAATTGAGCAAATTGAGAACCGCCATCTATATACGAAGAGCGCATCTGAACACCAGACTCATAAACACTCAGCTTAAGTTTACCATTTACCTTATCTCCATAAATAGAATCTAATGCATAAAGATTTCCTCCGTTAGGATCTGCCCCTGTCGCATGACTAAAATAAGGAACACTAAGCACCACACTTTCTATTACAGGCGATTCACCAATAGTTGGCGCATTTGATTCTAAGGCAACCTGACTTACAAAATTTGCAGTAGTAGTACCAAAAACCGCATTATCATAAATACCCAAACCATTAAGTGTCAATCCGTTTGACTGAACCGGAGTTACTTCCTGATTATAAGCTAAAACATCATATTCTGTATGTTCCAGACCAAAATGATCGTCTCCGATTAAACCCTCACCAATTTCATTAAAATCTTTATCACAAGAATATAAAAGGACAACAGTTGCTACTAATAGAATTTTCTTAATAAAAGAAGTATTATACATGTTTAATAATAATGTTAAAATTTAAAGACCCATTGTTTTATAGAAATTTGTATACGCTTCAGCGAATGCATCTTTCGTGGCGAAAGGTAAAAAAGGTTTTCCTGAAGATTCTATAAATTTTGTTAAACTTGGAGATACGTTTTCAGACGCTATAATTACAGCATCAGAGTGTAATATACTAGCCTTTAACACATTTTCGTAGTTTGGCGTTTCTAAATCAGAGATTGCCTCGTGTGGCACACCATCAAATTTCACCTTATTTATCATTTCTAAATCCAGATTTTCATCAAAAGACTGCCCGTAAACAGAAGTGACAATTTTGGTTTCAGAAAACAAAGCCTCATTTTTATAATAGTGCTTCATGTAAATTGGCAGCATTGCAGCCAGCCAACCATGCACGTGAATGATATCCGGAACCCAATTTAGTTTTTTCACCGTTTCAACAACTCCTTTAGCAAAAAATATGGCTCTTTCGTCGTTATCCGGATACAAAACACCTTCTTCGTCAGCAAAGGTTGCTTTACGTTTAAAATATTCATCGTTATCAATAAAATAAACCTGAATTCTTTCTTTGGGGATTGAAGCCACCTTGATAATCAATGGCATATCTAAGTCATTCACTACCAAATTCATTCCTGAAAGTCTAATAACTTCATGTAACTGGTGTCTTCTTTCGTTGATATTTCCATATCTTGGCATGAAAATTCTTATCTGACCTCCTTGATCGTTGATCATTTTTGGAACGTCATAAGACATTAAAGAAACCTCATTTTCAGCCAAATAAGGCACGACTTCAGATGATACATATAATATCCTCTTATCTTTCATAATAGTATTTTACTTAATTTTTGGTAATAAAAACGTTGCAAAATTACAAAAATTTATGCAGTTTATAACTAATATATTATGTTTGCACTAAATTTTAATAATACTGCCATGCATATTTTCTACGGTAAAGTAGCTTTGATAGCTTATTTAAAAACTATCAAAACCGCAAATTCAACCATCGGATTTGTACCAACAATGGGCGCTTTACACCAAGGTCATCTGGCGTTAATGCAAAGATCAATAAAAGAAAACGACGATACCGTTGTAAGTATTTTCGTTAACCCAACGCAATTTAACAACCCTGAAGATCTCGAAAAATATCCAAGGACACTTGAAGAAGACGTAAAAAAAATGCGCGGTTTGAGCGATAAAATGATTTTGTATGCTCCATCTGTCGAAGATATTTACGAAGGAAACACGGTTTCTCAGGATTTTGATTTTGACGGATTAGAAAATCAAATGGAAGGCAAGTTCAGACCCGGACATTTTAACGGTGTTGGCACAATAGTAAAACGTTTGTTCGAAATTGTAACGCCAACAAATGCTTATTTTGGAGAAAAAGATTTCCAGCAATTGCAGATCGTTAAAAAAATGGTCGAAAAAACGCATTTACCTGTAAATGTTGTGGGTTGTCCAATTTTTAGAGAAGATAATCAATTGGCTATGAGTTCTCGTAATGAACGCTTAACTCCCGAAGAACGAAAAGAAGCAGCTATTATATATAAAATTTTAACTGAAGCAAAAGAAATATTTCAGACCGGCACTCCTGAAGAAACGATTCAATTTGTCGAAAATTCTTTTAAAGATAATGAGCATTTTGACTTAGAATATTTTGTAATTGCTGACGAATCTACATTATTACCTATCGATCATAAAAGTAAAGACAAAAACTACCGTGCATTTATAGCGGTATTTGTTAATTCTATAAGGTTGATTGATACCATTTCATTAAATTAATTTACCTTTGCATCATGCAAATTCAAGTTATAAAATCAAAAATTCATCGAGTAAAAGTAACTGGAGCTGATTTAAATTATATTGGCAGTATTACTATTGATGAAACTTTACTGGAAGCCTCGAACATTATTGAAGGTGAGAAAGTATCTATTGTAAATATTAATAATGGCGAACGCTTTGAAACTTACGCGATCAAAGGAGAGAAAAATTCGGGCGAAATTACCCTGAACGGACCTGCTGCAAGAAAAGTTCAAAAAGACGACATTATTATCATTATATCCTATGCAACCCTGGAATTTGAAGAGGCAAAAACCTTCAAACCATGGATCATTTTCCCTAATGAAAACGATAATTCGTTAACCTAAGTTTTGCTTTTACGTTTTATCCAACTTAGTTTGTCAAATTTACTTTGCACGAACAGCATTCTATTTGCCTGAATTCAATTTTTGATTTTAAAAGAAGAATCCAAAAATCTGTATTGAGAAAAAAAATTAACCTCAAAAGTACAGGAAGTTTTATTTGCTTTAAGTTTTCTATAAAAACAGAAAGTTCGCAAAGCTTTGCCTTTAACTTTGCGCCCTTTGCGTAAAATCTTTGCGAACTTTTCGGTTAGATTTTGATTTATTCATTACAAACTGAATCTACATTGCTATTTTAAAAATCCTACAATAATAAAAAAGCAAATAAAGTATTATATTGCTACACTATTTCGATACTTTTTAATTCACTGAAATGCCCCAAATCATGAAAAAAGTTTACTTACTGCTTACCCTAATTTCCTTTTCTGTCTTTTCGCAGAAAACATTCGACAACATCAAATCTGAAAAACTTGGCGAAGAACGAAGAATAACCATCGGACTTCCCGCTTCTTACGAGGCTAATCCCGAAAAAAAATATCCTGTTTTATATTTATTAGATGGCGATTATTTATTTGATCCTTTTTCCGGAGCCTTGAGCTACGGATCCTATTGGGGAGATTTACCCGAAGTGATTATCATTGGTGTTCATCAAAACAAAAATGACGAGCGCGAAGACGACACCACAATCGACCAAAATACAGGTCTTCCGTTTGAGAAAGGAGCCAACTTTTTTGAATTTATTGGTGCCGAACTGGTTCCTTATATCGAAAAAAAATACCGTACATCTCCGTTTAGAATGATTGCAGGCCATGATGTAACAGCAAGTTTTATTAATTTTTATTTATATAAAGAAAAACCTCTTTTTAGCGCCTACATCTCTTTTAGTCCGGAACTTGCTAATAAAATGGAAATTAGAATCCCTGAAAAATTTGCTAAAATTACAGAACCTTTATTTTACTATTTATCTGCAGCAGATGGAGACAATAAAAAAATCAAAGAACCAATTGAAAAATTAGACAGCAATATTAAAATTGCCAATAATCCGTTAGTAAATTATAAATACGATGTATTTAAAGGCACAACACATTATACTCAGGTTTTACATGCAATTCCTAGCGCTTTGTATCAGATATTTGAAGTGTACAGACCTATAAATTCTGCAGAATACAATAATAAAATAGCTGTTCTGGAAACGGGTTATGCCGATTATCTGGAGAACAAATACAATATTATGTCTAAAGTTATGGGAGTTCAGATTCCGGTAAGAATCAGCGATTTTAAAATTATAGAAACTCTGATTTTGAAAAAGAATGCTTATGATGAATTAGGTAAAATGGCTGAAATTGGAAATGTAAATTATCCTAAAGCGATGTTAGGAGAGTACGAATTAGGATTGATGTATGAAAAAATGGGAGATCCTAAAAGAGCTTCAAAAAAATATCAGAATGCTTCACAAATGGAGCCAATTGGCGATTTAAACAAAGATTTGATGTACGAGAAAATCGACCAGATGAAAACACTTGAAAAAACCGGTAAATAATGTCTAAAGTTAAAACTTCCTTTTTTTGCCAGAACTGCGGCACCCAATACGCCAAATGGCAAGGACAATGCAATGCCTGCAAAGAATGGAATACTATTGCTGAAGAAATCATTCAGAAACAGGAAAAAGTAGCCTGGAAAAGCGAACCTACTCCAACTGGAAAAGCTCCACGCCCATTAAAAATTAATGAGATCGACTCGACTCAGGAAATTCGTATGGATACTACTGATAGGGAATTGAACCGCGTTTTGGGTGGCGGAATTGTTCCCGGATCTTTGACACTTTTAGGCGGTGAACCCGGAATTGGAAAGAGTACACTTTTGCTTCAAATCTCATTAAAATTACCTTATAAAACTTTATATGTTTCCGGTGAAGAAAGCCAGAAACAAATAAAAATGCGTGCCGAAAGAATCACGCCCAATAGTGACAATTGCTATATTTTGACGGAAACGAAAACGCAGAATATCTTCAAACAAATTGAAGCGATTCAGCCGGAAATTGTCATTATCGACTCGATTCAGACTTTGCATACGGATTATATTGAATCTACAGCCGGAAGTATTTCTCAGATTAGAGAAACGACTGCTGAATTGATCAAATTTGCCAAAGAAACTAATATTCCGGTTATTTTAATCGGACATATTACGAAAGACGGAAACATCGCGGGACCAAAAATTCTGGAACATATGGTTGATACCGTTTTGCAATTTGAAGGCGATCGAAATCACGTTTACCGAATTTTGCGTTCGCTAAAAAACCGTTTTGGTTCTACTGCCGAATTAGGAATTTATGAAATGTTAGGAAGCGGTTTACGCGAAGTAAGCAATCCTTCAGAAATATTGATTTCGCACAAAGACGAAGAAATGTCCGGAACTGCCATTGCCACAACTATGGAAGGCATGCGTCCCCTGATGATCGAAATACAATCGTTGGTAAGTACTGCAGTTTATGGAACGCCACAACGTAGCACAACAGGATATAATGCTAAAAGACTCAACATGATTTTGGCTGTTTTAGAAAAAAGAGCCGGATTTCGTTTAGGAGCAAAAGATGTCTTTTTGAACGTAACCGGAGGAATTTCTGTTGATGATCCCGCAATTGACCTTGCTGTTGTTGCTGCTATTTTATCTTCAAACGAAGATATTCCGGTAACAAAAGGGTTCTGTTTTGCAGGCGAAGTTGGACTTTCGGGAGAAATTCGTCCTGTAAATCGTGTCGATCAAAGAATTCAGGAAGCCGAAAAATTAGGTTTCACTACTATTTTTGTATCGAAATATAATAAAATTGCCTTAAAAAATCCTGGAATCAAAATTGAACTTGTTGCCAAAATTGAAGATGTAGCCGGTATTTTATTTGGATAAAGCAAAAAACAGATTTTCTATTATATAAAAAATTGCTCATGAAAATTTCAAATATTCATGAGCAATTTATATTTAAAGAAGTATGAGATCTATTTTAAAACCCTAAAGCTTCCTTCTGTAACAGTAAATGTTTGTTCTCCTGAAGTTCCCGAAAAAGTAAATGTCCCTTCAATTTTTTCATCATCAACAGCAGTAATATTTATTTTTCCAGATTTAGCATTAGCATTATTTATTGCAGGCAAAAAACTAAAAGACGCTTGATAAGTAGTCTCCATATTTGATAAATCATATACGATGTCATGGCTTCCCTTAGTAACATTCAAAGGCGTCCATAATGAGATTTTTTTGTAAGTGTTATCAATTCCCGTACTTCCCATAATATTCATGTTTAACGAAGACATAACGCCAGGCTCAAAATTGTATACTGTCCCATTATATGTGAATTTGATAAATTCTTCCTGATCTTCCGGAGTTCCTTCATCATCAGAATCATTACTACTTCATGACGATAACACCATTGCACAAATGGCAAAAGACAAAAACATAATTTTTTTTAAGACTTTCATTGGTTTGATTTTAATATTATTAATTGCGCAAATATATATTGTGTAAATTGTAAAACTTTACGGGTTCTCTCAATTTTGACGCTAAACCATAAATTCCTTCTTTTATTTAGAAAAACGCAAAACACAATAACAACAAAATCAAACCTTTAGAGCATTATTAAAAATTTACAAGGAAAATTTTATAAGCTGATAAATTTAAATTTAAATTTACACTAGCTTTGAAAAGCGAAAAATTTCGAATACCAATCTCCATTTATGAAATTCCCAAAACAAAAAATATACAAGGCACTCCTGATAATTGCATTAGTATTGGTAGTGCTTTTTTTAGGCTTTTACTTTTTTCGTGATTCACTTTTAAAACAAGCTATTGCCAAAGTAAAAACTAAAATGAATACTGAATATAACAGTACATTTTCTGTAAAATCGGCTACGTTTGATGGTTTAAATGGTATTAAATTAACCAATGTCGTTCTGGTTCCTAAAAATGCAGATACACTTTGTAATATTGAAAAAATTGAAACCAGTGTTAGTTTATCGAATTTACTAATTGGGGATGTACAAATTGGAACTTTAAAAGTAAACAACGGTTATATTCAATTAGTTAAAAAAGGAAATGTCCGCAATTTTGATGCTTTTTTAAAGAAAGACAAAGCCGATACTGATAAAAACGAAAAACGGAAATACGCCGCTTTTGCCTATCGCATTATTTCAAAATTACTGAATCTGGTTCCTACAGACATGAAACTGGAAAACCTGAATTTCAGGATTGATGACAATGGCAAAAAGACTACTGTTGCTGTAAATAAACTCGTTTTAGAAAACAAACAACTCGAAACCAATCTTCATGTTCAAAGTAAAGATTTTGATCAAAAATGGAACATAAAAGGATTTGCTGACCCAAGAAATAAAAAAGCCGATATTCGTTTCTTCAATTTAGATACCGGAGCCATCAGAGTTCCGTACTTAGACGAACGATACAACTTAAAAGCAAGTTTCGATTCTATCCGACTGAATGTGCAAAACATAGAAAAAGACGGCAGCGAATTGCATATCGACGGTTACACTTCGATTACTAATTTAAAAATCAATCACCCCAAAATTGCCAGTAAAGACGTCATTATCAAAAATGCACGTTTTGATTATCGCTTTTTATTGGGAGATGACTTTATTTCGATTGACAGCAGTTCGACCATGCAACTCAACAAGATAAAAGTAAAACCTTATATTTCATACAGCACAGAAAAGGATACTATTTATACTTTGAAAGTGGAAATCCCGAAAATGAAAGCGCAGGATTTTATTGTTTCCCTGCCTGACGGATTGTTCACCCATTTTCAAGGAATGGAAGCAACCGGTAATTTCGACTATAAACTGGATTTCAAATTCAATAAAAACAAACCGAATACTTTAGTTTTTGATAGTAAACTGAACAAAGAGGATTTAAAAATCACAAAATACGGAGAAGCCGATCTTAATAAATTAAACGGTGAATTTGTATATCGCGCCATTATTCAGAATGTATTGCAACGACCAATTCTGGTTGGAAATGCGAATCCTAATTACACGCCTTTAGACCAGATTTCACCTTATTTACGAAAATCTGTCCTGACTACTGAAGATCCGTCTTTCTTCCAACATCGCGGATTTATCAATGAAGCTTTCAAACAATCTATCCTTAAGAATATTAAAACTAAAAAATTCTCTCGCGGCGCTAGTACGATAAGCATGCAATTGATTAAGAATGTGTTCCTGACCAGAGAAAAAACACTTTCGCGTAAGCTGGAAGAAATTCTACTGGTTTATATTCTGGAAAACAATCGCGTAGTAAGCAAAGAAAGAATGCTGGAAGTGTATTTCAATATTATTGAATGGGGACCAAATGTATACGGAATTGGCGAGGCAAGTCATTTCTATTTCCAGAAAAGTCCATCGGCTTTAAATGTGGATGAATGTTTGTATTTGGCCACTATTATTCCGAAACCAAGAAAATTCATGTATCAGTTTAACGATCAGGGAAATCTAAGGGACTTTGCGGTTCAAAACCAGAAGTTTTTAAAGAATTTAATGTTTCGTCGTGGTCTTTTGGTCCCTGAAGATACAATAGGCCAACTTCCGGTTTATATTTCTGGTAATGCAAGATCTTTAATCAGAATAAAAGCTCCGGATTCAACTGCAGTTAAAAATGATTCGCTTTCGATTGACGGGGAATTTGATTTGTAATATTTGTTTGCCACAAAGACGCTAAGACACAAAGTTTTTTTCTTTTATTATTAAACTTTGCGTCTTTGCGCGATTATTACTTTAAGTTTTTACTACCAGCGTGAAATTGCTCGCAAAGACGCAAAGTCTTTATAGAAGATCTAAGCAATGACAATACAATCTTTGTCAAGTTCGTGCGTGATCCTTCCTGCGTCAAGGATGACATAAAATGAGAAGAAAATCTTTGCGCCTTAGTGCCTTCGCGGCAAAACCTTATTTAAAGTTCTTTAAGAAATCTTCTTTATAAGTAGGCGACACTTCAATTTCAGCTCCGTCGTTTAGTGTTACAATTCCTCCTTTATTATACGATTTTACACAATTCATATTAATGATATGAGATTTATGAACTCTTATAAAAGGCAAAGGCAAAATCTCCGAAAAATGCTTTAAAAATCGGCAGACCATTTTTTTGTTTCCGTTATTCAAATAGAGATCTGTAAAATTTCCATTTCCGCGTAAGCGAACTATTTCTTCCATTTTTACGACTTCAAAACCTTCCAGAGTTGGTAAAATGACCTGTTGTTTTTCTGGTTTTGATTCATGAAAATTTTCTACAATAATTTTATTTCTATTGAAAATCTCATGATTCATGATTTGATGCTGCACTTTATTTACCGCCACAATCAATTCTTCGATACTAATGGGTTTCAGCAAATAATAGGCGGCACTTTGGTTCAGGGCTTTTAGCGAATATTCAGAAAAAGCGGTTACAAATATGGTTTCGAATTGTAAATCTTTACACGCTTCGAGAACGTCAAAAGCATTCCCGAAAGGCATTTCAACATCCAAAAAAACCAATTGCGGCCGAATTTCATGCAGCAACGGCACAGCTTCTTTTATATTCTGCGCCTCACCTACAACTTCAACCTGCGGACAATATTTACTCAAATAGTTTTTGAGTACTTCGCGCGCTGCCAATTCATCTTCGACAATAACACTTTTTATCTTCTGAATAGTCATCATATGGTATCAATTAATGGAAAAACAATCTGAACAATTGTTCCGGATTCCGGCAATACTTTCTCTTTAATTTCAAAAGCAATATTCTTTTTATACAATTCGTTCAGCAAACCAATTCGTTCATTAGTATTATTAAGACCGCGGGATTCATGCACTTTCTGATTGATCGTTTTCAGTTCCTGGCTTTTGGTTAAACCAATTCCGTTATCATCAATAATCACGACAATTTTACCATCAACAAACCGGAATTGAAGCTTCAAGAATCCCTTTTTATCCCGATAACGCAAACCATGCCAAATCGCATTTTCAAGATGTGGCTGAATAATCATATTGGGTACAAAAACCCTTTCTTTGTCCAAACTTTCATCAACTGTAATTTCAAAATCAAACTTATCCTGAAAACGTAAATGTTCCAGATCCAGGTATTTTTTTAATTGTTCGACTTCTTTGTCCAGCGAAATAAAATCTTTGTTCGAATTCTCCATCATATCCCGCATCAAATTCGAATACGAAGTCAGGTATTTATTGGCTTCCAGTTCTTTGTTTTCAGATATAAACTGATTCACGCTATTTAAACTATTAAAAATAAAATGCGGATTCATCTCGCGTCGTAATGATTGCAAAGCGATTTCTTTGTTCTTGGTTTTAATAGCATAAAGCGCTTTTACAATAAAGGCAAACAAGAGCAAAAGCAACAAAATTGATCCTAAAAGAAAGTAGTTGAAGGTGTTTTTCTTGGTAATTAATTCATCTTTTAATGATTTTTCTTTTTCGAGCTGCCGAATTTTTCCTTCTGTAACTTGAAAAGTTTTCGCATTAATCAAAGTCGTATCAGATTGAATTAACTCATCAAAATTTTGAAAAAATTGCTCATAAAGCGCCATACTTTCTTTTTCATTCCCGTTAGATTTATAATACTTTGCCAAGGCTGATAAAGTATTTTTGGCTTCCGCCGAATTTCCTTTTTTAGACGCCAGATCATATGCTTCTTTCAATGAAACTAATGCCTTTTTTGGTTCTTCTTTTTTAAAATAAAGAGCTGCCAGCGATTGCAGTTGCTTGATTTGGGTATTAAAATCTTGTTTGGTTACGGCTTCTGCCAATAGTTTTTCGTTGATTCCAATTGCTTTTTCAAACTGATTGTCTGAGGCATATACATTGGCAATTTCATTTTTAATTTTAATTATCGACTCCGGTTTGTCTTTTGCGTAAGCGAGGGCATTTTTATAGCTTTCTATTGCAACACTTTTATCTTTTTGCTTTAATGAATTTTCTGCTTTTTGTACATAAGCTTCAGCAACTTCACCAGCTTTATTTTCTTTTTTGAGCAATTCAATATTCGAGTCAACGTAAACTGCCTGTGATACTGGAGCCGCTTGCGTTTTTAATCGGTTGGCATCGTTTAAATTTATTTTTTCTTCAGCAACATCTTTTGATAATGCGCCCGCGACTTCATAATTTTTAATCGCCGAATTAAAGTTTTTTTGGTTTTCCTGTACTTTGGCCAAACTGCGCGTTACGCGGGTTTTATCTTCAGTCCGTTTTAATTTGGTATAACTGTTTAATGCTCTTTTAAAATATTCCTCTGCCTTTGCATTATTCCCTTTATTCAAAAATTCATTTGCCAGTTGTTCGTAGTTCTCGGCAATTTTTCCCTCATCATTTTTATCCAGAGACTTTTCAAGACTTATTACCGCTTTACTCATTTTCGAAACCGGCATCGCCTTCTTTTTGGCAATAGAATCCTGTGCCATCATTCCGATTGGAAATAGCAATAACAGCATTATAGAAATAATAAATCCTGATCGTAAACTTCTCATAAATAAAAATCTTTTAAGGTCTTAGCAACTAAGATTCTCAGAACTTTAGAACCTTCAAAAAACAATAATGTAAAGTAAAGTATTTTATATTCCGTTTACAACTCATTTCACCAAGTCAAAATACCGTTTCACCCTTTCTGCAAAAAACGAGGTCTTTAAGTTTTTAAGTTTGATCTGTAATCAACAATTAAAACTTGAAATCATGAAATCAAACCTGTTTATCTCAGCACTTTTAGCCACTGCAATTTCTTTTGCAAGCTGCAATTCTTCGAATGCAAATTCTAAAAAGAATACCGTGATCGAAAAACCAATAACGACAGAAAACACCAAAATACAAGTAGCACTTTTACTGGACACCTCGGGCAGTATGGATGGCTTGATAGATCAGGCAAAATCCAGACTTTGGAACATTGTAAATACGCTGACCACTTTAAAATATGACGGAAAAACGCCTGATATCGAAATTGCTTTATATGAATATGGAAATGACGGATTATCTGAAAAATCGAATTATATACGACAAATAGCACCTCTTTCTACAGATCTTGATTTGATTTCAGAAAAACTATTTGCCCTGAGTACCAATGGAGGCAGCGAATATTGCGGAGCTGTTATTCAGGATGCAACCAAAAAACTAAAATGGGAGAAAGACAACAACAATATGAAGCTGATTTATATTGCCGGAAACGAAGAATTCAATCAGGGCGGGATTAATTATAAAGAAGCGATTAGTGATGCCCTAAAAAATGGCATTTATGTAAATACTATTTATTGCGGAGACAAAGCACAAGGCATACGCGAACTATGGAAAAACGGTGCCGATTACGGAAAAGGGAAATATTTTAATATTGATTCTAATGAATCTGTGCGATACATTGCGACGCCGTATGATGATGAAATTACAAAATGCAACGAAAAAATCAACAAAACTTACATTAGTTATGGTGCCAAAGGTTCTGCAAAAAAAATGAATCAGGAAACGCAGGATAAAAATGCACAAAAAGTTTCTGCGTCTAACTATGCGGAACGTGCGGTAAGCAAATCAAAAGCGGTTTATAAAAATGAAAGCTGGGATTTGGTAGACAAAGTCAAAGAGGATAAAACGGCTATTTCTAAAATTAAAAAAGAAGAATTACCAAAAGAACTACAGAATAAATCTGAAGCCGAGATCAAAACAATTGTCGAGCAAAAAACAAAAGAAAGAGCCACAATCCAGAAAGAAATTGGCGAATTGGGCAAAAAACGCCAGCAATTTATTGATGCCGAGACTAAGAAAACCAAGAAACAAGATGATCTGGGAAATGCCATTAATACATCGATCGTTGGTTTTGCAAAAGTGAAAGGATATACAGTTGAGAAATAAAAAGAGCACATAACATGAAAAACAAAATTTTCCTTTTACTTCTGTGCAGCATTTTTGGTCTGAGTTTTGCATGTATGAACAAAAAAGAAGAATCGATAAGTATTAAAAATTCAAAACCGGTTTATTCCTACGAAGAGAAACTAAAAAGTGAGATCACTGAAATCAGGAGTTTTTTGGGGAAAACGCCTAAATACAATTCAGATGTTGTTTTCTTTTTAGACATGAAGATTGAATCTGGAAAAAACCGGTTTTTTATTTACGATTTAAAACACAACAAAATACTTGATAAAGGTCTAGTCGGGCACGGCTCCGGATCTGAAACAGGAACCTACGGAAAACTAAAATTTAGCAATGTCAAAAATTCGAATTGTAGTTCTTTAGGCAGATATGCCATTGGCGGTTCCTATTCCGGAAGATTCGGCAAAGCTTATAAATTATACGGTTTAGACAAGACAAACAGTAATGCTTTCGACCGAAACATAGTACTTCACAAATATGTTGACGTTCCTTTTGAAGAGCAAATTAATCCCATTTGCAATAGTTTGGGATGCCCAATGGTCAACGAAAAGTTTTTTGGCGTAATCGAAAAAAAGATTGATAATTCTAAAAAGAAAATCATTTTGGTTATGTACTACTAAATCAATTTAACTTTTAGATATTTGTAATCTATATCTTTCAAAATTTAAAACCTAAATTATCAACTCATGATTAAAAAACAAGCCACATTGCTCTTACTATTAGTAACTACTTTTGCATTGGCACAAAAACCTATTTTCACTACTGCGAAGGTACAATCAGCAACAGTATATTTTAATGCCGCCGAACTATCTCAAACCGCGACTGCAACATTACCAGCCGGTGCGAGCGAAATAGTAATCAAAAATGTTGCGGTGAATTTAAATGAAAATTCTGTGCAAATTGGCGCACCATCTGGCGTAACCGTTCTTTCTGTTCAATTCACCAATAATTATATTTCAGAATATGAAACCGATTCTAAATCGCCTGCACTAAAAATAGTCAGAGACAGTATTGTTTTGGTTCAGAAAGAAATTCAGAAGGTGAATAATACCATTAATTCTGAAAACAAAACGATACAGCTTTTAGATAAAAACCAGCAGATTTCGGGCGTAAATTCAGGTTTGAACGTAGCTGAATTAATGAAAATGGTGGATTATTATAAAAACAAACAAATCGAGATTGCCAACAACATTAATACACTTTCTGAGAAACAGCAAAAGCTGAATGAAACACTTCGAAAACTCAACAATAAGCTTGAAGTAAACGCTAATAAAGAAGAAAAAACATCATCAGGAAAACTAATACTGCAGGTGATGAATCAAAATGCAGGAGTGATTCCGTTTGACATTTCTTATTTAACTAATAATGCAACCTGGACACCATTTTATGATTTGCGTGCCGAGAGTGTTACAGCGCCAATTAATATGATGTACAAAGCACAAGTTGTTCAGAATACCGGTATCGACTGGAAAAAAGTAAAACTGACTTTATCAAGCGGATTGCCTAATCAAAATAATCAGGCACCAATATTAAGTTCGTGGTTTTTAGCCAATCAAACCTATCTGGAAGAAGTTGTCGTGAGCGGTTACGCATCCAGAAGTAAAAGGAATCAAATTCAGGGAAGTGTTGCTAAAATTTCAAAAGAACAATTAAGCGAATCTATCGATATGCCTTCACCAGTACTTGAAAAATCATCCGTTTCAAATTATACTACTGTCGCAGAAAACCAACTGAATGTTTCGTTTGATATTGATATTCCTTATGACATTTTATCTAACGGAAAAATACACAGTGTTTCATTAAAAGAGATTAAACTTCCTGCAACTTATAAATATTATGCAGTTCCCCGAGTAGAAAATGAAGCTTTCCTTTTGGCCGAAATTGCAGATTACAGTAAATACAATTTACTAAGAGGCGAAGCCAATATTATTTTTGAAGGCATGTATGTTGGTAAAACTTTTATCGAACCAACTCAAACGAGCGATACTTTGAATTTAAGCATGGGACGTGATAAAAAGGTTTCGATTAAGCGAGAAAAAGTGGCTGATAAATCAGGAACTAAGTTTTTATCTGCCAAGAAAGAACAAACTTTTACTTTTGATATTACGGTTAGAAACAATAAAAAAGAAGCGGTTGAATTGTTATTGAAAGATCAATATCCGTTAAGTACCAATAAAGAAATTGAGGTAGAATTGCTACAAAGTGACGGTGCAAAAATAAATGCCGAAACCGGAATACTTACCTGGCAATTACAGCTAAAACCAAATGAAAACAAGAAATTCAGAATTAGTTATAAAGTCAGATATCCAAAAGACCAGAATTTGAATCTTTAAAACATAAAATCCCGATACAGAAAAAATGTATCGGGATTTTTTTAGTTAACAAGCCTTCGACTTCGCTCAGGATGACATTAGGAAACAATTCGTCTTTTAACGATTGTCAGGCTGAGCGGAGTCGAAGCCATTATTCATTTACGGAGCCGGATCAGGAATTATCGCCTGAACTCCCGCTATTTCAGTTAAAATTTCTTTGGACAAAAACACATCAATTGTGTCTATATTTTCTTTTAATTGTTCCATTGTGGTTGCGCCAATAATTGCACTGGTTAAAAACGGCTGTTGCAAAACAAATCCTAATGCCAATTCTGTCAATGTCAGGCCGTGTTTTTTAGCAATTTCCTGATACAATCTTGTCGCTTGTAAACATTGATCACTGTTGTAACGCGTGTATTGCGGAAAAAGATTGATTCTCGCGTTTGGATGTGCTTCTCCGGTTAAAAATTTACCCGTTAAAACTCCAAAAGCCAAAGGAGAATAAGCCAGTAAACCTACATTTTCATATTTTGAAACTTCGGCAGAACCTACTTCAAAAAGACGATTTAATAAATTGTACGGATTTTGAACGGTTTTAATTCTTGGCAAATTATGATATTTACTTTCTTCCAGAAGACGCATCATTCCCCAGGCATTTTCGTTAGAAACCCCAATGTGTTTTATTTTTCCTTCTTTGATTAATCCGTCAAAAGTTTCGAGGGTTTCTCTAAAATTATCTTCCCATTCAGCATCGTGATCTTTAAAACCGCGTTGTCCAAAATAATTGGTTGGTCGTTCCGGCCAATGCATTTGGTACAAATCAATATAATCTGTCTGAAGACGTTTTAAGCTGTTTTCTAAAGCGTATTTAATACTTTCCGGAGAGAAATCTACTTTCTCACGCATATAAGTAAAATTAGGGTTTGGACCCGCAATTTTAGAGGCCAAAACCACTTTTTCGCGATTTCCGGTTTTCTTGAACCAGGTTCCTATAATTTTCTCTGTACTTCCGTAAGTACTTTCGTTTGCAGGAACTGAATACATTTCGGCAGTATCAAAAAAATTAATTCCTCTTTCCAGTGCATAATCCATTTGTTGATGTCCTTCTGCTTCGGTGTTTTGCTGCCCGAAAGTCATTGTTCCGAGGTTTATTTTACTAACTTTTATGTCGGTGTTGGGTAGTGTGGTATACTTCATTTCTTTTGAGTTGCTAAGTTGCTGAGTGACTAGGATTCTAAGTTTACAGCTTTTGAATTATAAAATTCAAAGATACGACGGGATTTTTCAAATGAAAATTGTACAAAAGTTAAAAAGGTTATAAAAAGTAAATTCCAATTTTTTAAAATTCCAATTCCAAAAAATCAATATTGCCATGCAGAATAAATCAGGCGGAAAATCGCAAGGTTTGTCAGAAATGACAACATTGTGTTTAAACTTTGCGTCTTAGCGCCTTTGCGAGATTATTTTTTCTAAGCTTAACTTAATGACATTGCCAGATGGGACAATAACATAGGCGATGCTTCTATTTTCTACCAACATTTAACTCCTAACGGAGTATTTCACGGCATAGTATAAAAAAACAACTTCTTAAAAAAACAAAACATTTAATACTTTAAATATCTCGTAGAGATGAAATGTCGGTAGCAGAAAACGATAAAAAAACCAATCTTTTTTGTCCCGTAGGGACTACACGATTAAATCGCATTTTAGTCTCTTCTAAAGTTTAAAAAACTTATAGAAATCAAAAAAGGCCCAAAGTTTAAAACTCTGAGCCCTTATAAAATCTTAGCAACTTAGTCCCTTAGAACCTTAGCAACTTTAATTAATACTATTCAACATATCAGCGATTTCATCTAATCTTGGTGTTAAGATGATTTCGATTCTACGGTTTTTAGCTTTTCCTTCCGGGGTAGCATTACTCGCTAGCGGAGAAAACTCACTACGACCTGCCGCTGTCAGTTTTTGTTTGTTGATTTTAGCATTTTCGCTTAAAATATTTACAATTGCTGTAGCTCTTTTAGTCGATAAATCCCAGTTGTTTGCAATTGGTCCTGAACCTGCATACGGATCATCATCTGTATGACCTTCGATAAGAACTGAAAGATCCGGATTGTCTCCTAATACTTTTCCTAATTCTACAACAGCTTTTCTACCTTCTGTTCCAACGGCCCAGCTTCCTGAATTAAAAAGCAATTTGTTTTCCATAGAAACATATACTTTTCCGTTTTTTTGTTCCACGGTCAAACCTTTACCTTCAAAACCATTTAAAGCTTTAGATAAAGTTTCTTTTAGTTTGCGCATTGCTTCTTCTTTCGCAGCAATCATCGCTTCAAGTTCGTTTAATCGACTTGCCGTTTTATCAAGACTTGCTTGTTCTTCGGCCAATTTTTTTGATTTTGCTTCTAATTGAGCTAACAATTCACGGTTTTTAGCCATGTTTTTCTCTAATGCATCGTTGCTGTTTTTCTCTAATGCATTGTATGAATCCTGCAAAACTTTGAACTTACTTTGCGCCGCAGCCAAATCAGCTTTTTGTTTTGCCAATTCGTCTTTGGTAGCATTTAGATCTTTGGTTAGATTATCACGTTCTAATTCTAACTGATTTTTTGATTTTTGCAAATCGGCATTTTGATCTGCTATGGAACGGTTTTCTTTTTTAAGATCTGAATATTTCGTTTCAAGATCGTTGTAAATTTTCTTGGATACGCATGAAGTCATAGACATAGCTACAACTAGTAATCCGATGGAGGCCTTTTTAATCATATTCTTTTTGGTTTTTATTTTTGGGGGCGCATTAATAATCAACAATGTCAAAATTCAATATCAATGACAATATTAATTTTGAAATTTTAACTCGCTATTCTTTCAACAAGAACAGTACCAAACTTTACTCGATTTCGACTAAAACCGGGCAATGATCTGAATGTACGGCATCTGGAAGAATTACGGCACGTTTTAATCTGTGCTGTAAAGAGTCGCTGACCAAATTATAATCGATACGCCAGCCTTTGTTATTTCCTCTGGCTCCGGCGCGGTAACTCCACCATGAATAATGATGCGGATCTTTATTGAAATGACGGAAACTATCCACAAAACCAGATTTCATAAATCCGTCAAGCCAGGCACGTTCTGCCGGTAAAAATCCAGAAACGGTTTTGTTACGAACGGGATCATGAATATCAATAGCTTCGTGGCAAATATTGTAATCGCCACAAATAATTAAATTAGGTATTGTTAGCTTTAGCTCGTTAACATACGTTTGAAAGTCATCCATAAACATAAATTTATGGTCTAACCTCTCGATATTGGTTCCAGACGGAAGGTAAAGACTCATTACAGAACAGTCGTCGAAATCGGCACGAAGGTTACGACCTTCAAAATCCATGTGCTGAATTCCGGTTCCGTAAACTACATTATTGGGTTTTATTTTGGATAAAATAGCTACTCCGCTGTAACCTTTTTTGGTAGCTGGATAATAGTATTGATAAGGGTAACCGGCATCTTTTATTAAATCGACCGGAATTTGTTCTTCGGTGGCTTTGATTTCCTGAAGACAAATAACATCAGGGTTGGCATTACGTAACCATTCGATAAAGCCTTTAGTTATTGCGGCGCGTATTCCGTTTACATTATAAGAAATAATTTTCATCAGTGTTTTTTTAAGGATTCCAAATGTAATAAAAAAGTGGAAAGTTTGTGTTTGAAACAGCGAAAAGTAGACTTTTTTGTTATCTTTGTTCGCTGCTCTAATAAATTAAAAATAGTACATGGGTTTAGTTACCGCGAAAGAAGTTGCAAAGGCAATAAATGTTGAGAAGTACGGAGTTCTTGGTACTTTTTCAGGCTGGATTCTTATGAAGGTCCTTAAAATTTCTACCCTTAATAAAATTTACGATCATAATAAACATTTAGAAGACGTTGCGTTTTTAAACGGAGTATTGGATGAATTGCAAATTAAGTTTGAAATTCCGGAAGAAGATTTAAAACGTTTGCCTAAAGATGGCGCTTATATTACCATTTCAAATCATCCGCTTGGAGGAATTGATGGTATTTTGCTATTGAAATTAATGCTCGAAAGAGAACCCAATTTCAAGATTATTGCCAACTTTTTATTACACCGAATTGTTCCGCTAAAAAAATACATTATGCCGGTTAATCCTTTTGAGAATCATAAGGATGCTAAATCGAGCGTAGTTGGAATTAAAGAAACTTTACGTCATTTAAGTGATGGAAAACCGTTGGGAATTTTCCCTGCCGGAGAAGTTTCGACTTATAGAGACGGGAAATTAGTTGTAGATAAACCTTGGGAAGAAGGCGCTTTGAAATTAATCAGAAAAGCCAAAGTTCCGGTTGTACCGATTTATTTTCATGCTAAAAACAGCCGATTGTTTTATTGGCTTTCTAAAATTGATGATACCTTAAGAACTGCTAAATTACCATCGGAATTGCTTACGCAGAAAGATCGTGTAATTAAAGTGCGTATTGGAAAACCAATTTCTGTAAACGAACAAAACGAGTTTGAATCCTTTGAAGATTACTCTGAATTCCTGAGAAAGAAGACTTATATGCTTGCTAATCCTTTTGAAAAGGATCATAAATTACTGGACACAGCTAATTTAAAAATACCAAAAGCACCTAAAAAAATCGTTACGCCTGCAAACGAATTAGAAATGATTAACGAAGTAAATGCGTTAAGAAATAGTGATTGTCGTTTATTGCAGAGTAAAAATTACGAAGTGTTTTTTGCAAGAGCAAAATCGATTCCGAATATTCTGCACGAAATTGGCCGCTTACGCGAAATCACTTTTCGTGAAGTAGGTGAAGGAACTAATGAATCTATAGATTTAGACAAATTTGACCAATATTATCACCATATGTTTTTATGGGATGATGAAACCAAAAAAATTGCCGGTGCCTATCGTATGGGATTGGGTTCTGAAATTTACCCGAAATATGGTATTGAAGGTTTTTATTTGAATGATTTATTCCGATTCGAACCTGAACTGCATGATATGATGCACAAATCGATCGAAATGGGTCGTGCGTTTATCATCAAGGAATATCAGCAAAAACCAATGCCTCTGTTCTTGTTATGGAAAGGTATTATTCATACTACGTTACGTTACCCTGAACATAAATATTTATTGGGCGGTGTGAGTATCAGTAATCAATTCTCTGACTTTTCGAAATCATTGATGATTGAGTTCATGAAGTCGAATTATTACGATCCTTATATTGCACAATATATTCATCCTAAAAAAGCATATAAAGTAAAACTAAAAGATGCTGACAAGGATTTCATCTTTGATGAAGCAGAATCTGACTTAAACAAATTCGATAAAATCATTGACGAACTAGAACCTGGAAATTTACGTTTGCCGGTTTTAATTAAAAAATACATCAAGCAAAATGCACGTGTTGTCGCTTTTAACGTCGATCCTTTGTTTAACAATGCCGTAGATGGTTTAATGTATATAAGAATAGCAGATATTCCTGAAAGCACGATGAAACCTGTTATCGAAGAGTTTCAGATAGAACTGGAACGTAAATTAGCTGAGAAAGAAGATTAAAACATATCAAAAAAGAAACTCATAAGTACAATTACTTATGAGTTTCTTTTTTTAAAGCACCTTCTTTACTTCCTTTATTGCTTTAATTTTAAACAACTTCTTCCCGGTTTAAACTAAATATTTCTTCTCCAATATCATCTAGTTTAGCAAGAACACCCTCAACTCCAGATTCTATCATTTCAGCTCTTTCTCTACTTGATATTGGAACTACCCATAAAAAAGTAGTATTTGATTCTCTATATTGGGGTAATTTAACTTCTGGCAGCACTTTGAGCTTATTGGTAAGTATGCCAAAATTAAATTTTTCATTAACTCCAGTTTGAAACCCTACTGTATGGCCTTCTGCTAAAAAAGTAACATAATCCCATGGTATTGCCGTCATTCCGCTTATAGAGCTCGCAATTTTATTTACCTGGTCGTTGTTCAATGCAGACTTTATAATAACTCCAAGTTCTATTCTATTAACATCACTTGTATTTTCAAAATACATCTCTATTTTGGGCTGTGGTCGCAATGATACAGCTACTGTTGCAAAAACAACTTTTTCTGCGCCTTGATTTACATAAAGACCTTTTGGAGGCCATTCTGAATTATCAATCGCATAATACTTCTCACTTTTTCCAAATATTGTGTCGTAATAATTTAAAATTTCGGGCTGCAGAAACATAAAAGGGTTCACTTCTTCATCCCATGATTTTAAAAATTCGGCAGAACGTTTAACACGTGTGTGCATTTCATTATCTTCTGAAAGTTCCCAGGCAAAATCGCCTGTTCCTTTACAATCGCGAGCGTATCCGTAAAATCCGCCATTACCTCCCCAAGCAGGAATTATACATAAGATTTCTCCGTTTTCCAATAATGCCGCTCCATCTCCTTCTTCCAACCAAACAATTTCCAGATTATTAGCATTAAGTTCTTCCTGTCCTTCGCGAAATTTGCAAAATTCTTTGATTAACATAGGCGGAACACCTTTTTCCATCAATTTTGTCTCTATTTCATCTGGCGCCGCATTTAAATTTCTGATCCAGCAGCTTTTTGTGCCAAAATCTTCATTATCTCCAAACAAGTAAAAGTAGGCAGTTCTATTATCCTGCTCTACAATTGCAGTTATTGGACATCCAGGACTTCTTAGCTCAAGAATAACCTTAGGCTTTTCAATTTTATTATTATTTCTACTAAATAATCCCATGTTTGTATATTTATTATTTTCAAATTAAAATTACACTTTAAGTAACGTTTTATCAAGAAAACACTATTAAGTTTAAACTAAAATAATGCTTTTTAATTTGAGTTAGCAGGAACTTATGTCGAAACTCATGAAAAAGTAATTTATAATTTCATTTATAGAATGAGCGTTTTTCTCGTTTAGATCAGCTCAATGACTAGTTTAAAGCTATAAAGTACATTTTTTAAAATTGTCTGCTAAATTTAGTGAGCGGGACACTCAAAAAAAAATCCCATTTGTGAAACAAATGGGATTCCTTTATTTTAAAACCAAATCGACTGATGTAAGATATCATCAAAAGAATTATTTCTAACAAATAACACTAATCGTATCAAATGATAAAAGGCGAGGAAATAAGCCATATTATAGGCTAATTTTCGATTGTATAAAAGCCCTGTAAAATATTCTTTTTTGGTAATGATTTCTGTGGTCAGTATAATAATAGTCAGCCAGCAAAATACAATAACAAAAGGCCCTAAAATATGATAACTAACACTTTTATAAATATCTCCGTGATAGAAATACACTAAAGATTTTGTTATCCCACAACCCGGACAGGGAAAACCTGAAATCATCTTAAAAGGACAAAACGACTGATCTGTCTCTAAATGATCATTGTGGTTGTTAAGCATTAAGAAAAACGGAATTATCAGTGTAATTCCTGCACCGATAATTCCGTAAACTTTACGCTTTACTCTGCTATTATTTGTATAATCTGTTGATATCACCTTGTACGATCATTGCAGCTGCAAAAGGAAAAAAGAATCCTAAAACAATTAATAAAGTAGACTGATCTTTTTGAAGCTCTCCTGTTCTTTCATACACTTTTGGCAATGCTTCTTTACCAGCCAAGTAATAAAAATAAATATTTACCGGTGTACAACATCCTGCAAAAATTGCAATAGGTTGCGAAATAACTTCTTTTCCGGCAACAGCATTCAAAACCTCGGATACTTTAATATTCCAGTAAATTAAATATAGTCCACAAGTTAAAAATCCAAAAAGCAATACCATAACAGGATCTACCTTAAATACCGGAATTGACTCATTAAAATTGTTAGATGTTTCTTGTAAATTATTCTCCATTGTTTGTAATTAAATATTATGATTCAATGTTTCCTATCTCGTTAATTTCATTAAATTCATTTTTAGGATCCGCACCATATTCATTTGCTCCTTTATCTCCTTCAGTACAAGCTAAAATTAAATTGTAGATTGGAATAAGAAGGAACCATCCGCTTTTACCCACATCATGCATTCTTCTAACACCAACTGCAATAGAAGGAATTAGAACTGCCAGACTGTATACATTTGCAGCTAAACCTAAAGTAGGTGAAATTAATCCTAGAACAAATGCCAAACCAAAACTGATAATAAAATTCGCTAAGAAAAACATCCAATATTCCTTTCTTCTTGCTCGTCCGTCGAAATTTGCGTAGTTCTCAAAAACCACTTTTTTGTACCATTCAATCATAATTATAAATTTAGTTAGTTAATTCCTACTCTTTGGATTTTCGGCTACTCCTTATTTTTGGAAACAATATTATTAAAAATTAACCTTATAAACTAATTATCTTACGTAAATTATACAGAAAAAACTCGTTATAAAATTCCAAAAAAAAGACAAACAAAGCTCTGCGATCTCCTATCCTGCTTACTTTGAGTAAAGTGCCTTGATTTTATCGACAATTACCTGCGCCAGACGTTCGTGACTTTCAAAAGTCCAACCGGCAATATGAGGCGTTAGCAATACATTCTTAGCTTCTAAAAGATACTGAAAAGCTTCTGGAGTATTTTTATCCTGAAATAAAGTTTCAAAGGATAATTTTTCATACTCTAAAACATCCAAACCTGCACCCAAAATCTTTTTAGACTTCATTGCCGCTACCAAATCTGCCGTTACGATATTTTTGCCACGTGATGTATTTACAATCCAAAATGGCTTTGCAAAAGCATTTATAAAATTAGTATTAACCATTTTATCCGTCTCAGGAGTCCACGGAAGATGCAAACTCAATACATCTGCTTTTTGTTGCAATTCGTGTAATGAAACTTGTCTGGCGTTTTCGTCACCAATATTTTCTAAGATGTCATAAAAAATAACCTCCGTCTCAAAACCACGAAGTTTTTTAGCGAAAGCTTTCCCCATGTTTCCATAACCAATAATCCCTACTGTTTTGCCATCTAATTCATGACCGCGATTACTTTCACGATTCCATTGTCCCGCTTTAATTTCGGCGTCGGCCTGATTCAAATTATTAAATAAAGATAAAATTACACCTAATGAATGTTCTGCAACAGCGTTGCGATTACCTTCCGGAGCCGCAATTAAATGAATCTTTTTTGTTTCGGCATAATCACAATCGATACTTTCTAATCCCGCGCCAACTCTGGCAATAAACTGTAAATTGGTCGCCTTGTCGAGAAAGGTTTTATCAATTTTAAAACGGCTTCGAATTACGATTCCGTTATAATCCTGAATTTTAGCCTCGATTTCTTCTTTAGAAGATTTAAAATCGGCGTGGTTTTCAAAACCGGCATCTTCTAATTGTTGCCAAAGAATTGGGTTATTGCTGTCGATATGCAGAATTTTTATGCTCATTGTAGTTGTTTTTATGGGGACAAAAATACGGCTAATTCTTTATATTTTCCTTTTATTACTCATCGAACAAAATGTAAAGCAAGCCAAAAATGGTATTAAAATATTTTTTGATTAGTCTAAAAGATAAGCAAACGAATAGAACACATATGGCGAATCGTATTTTATGACTCCTGTCGTTAGCTGACCATTTGATTCTGTCATTCTAAACTCAGTAAGCGCAGCATAACCCGGTGTTTGAAACTGACGAATTAGACGTCCCTCTTTATTTATCACGAAAATTGCCACGCTTTGTTTTTCATCTCCATTAGATTTCTCCGTTAAGTACAACCAAAACACAAAATCTCCATTGGCACGTTTAAATCCTTCTGCACTATTGATGTACGGTACTTCGTAATTATCCGGGAATACAAATTGTATTTGCCATAAAGCTGTATTATCTGAACTCAGTTTTTCGAATATGATTTTATTCGAAAACATTTCTTTTTGCTTAAAGTTATACGTTTCCTTTTTTACTTCATCTTTATAAAATGTAACCGTCGACCAGGTTTCTTCTTTTGCTGGTTCAACAACAGATTCCTGGGTTTCTGTTGCAGAAGTTTCTGTTTCGCTTTCCTCTTCATCACTTTCCTCAGGTGCCGATGGTCCGCGATAAACAGATTCGTAAGGTTCTTTATCTGACTTGTCTGTAGTAACTTTTAAATCTGAGTTTATTGTAAATCTTTTATTCGTTGCAAAATAGGAACCATCGGCACTTGTGTTTTCTGTTCCTTCAATATACAAACCACCATCACTATTCAATTTTATTTTATCTATTTTCGTATCTACGTACTGGTCAAAAACATTGATTTTTACAAGTTTAAGATTAGTGTCGAGTATTGCGACAAACGGCATTTGCTCCACTTCAGACTTTCCAACTTGTCCATAAACACAGATTTTACCTTTCAGATATTCTACCGAAAAATTACCTGTTGGTATATACGAAATACCTTTTTCCTGAAAAGATTTTAGGAATATCGATTCCATTGATTTACTAACCGTTTCATAACCTGAGTAGGTATTATTAAATTTTAATTTATCGATATGATATTCTTTTAAGTTATAGCGCACTCTTCCTTCGCCAGTTTGTTCTTCAACGGACTGAGTTAAAGTTCTATCTTCTTTTTTGATAAATAATGTAAACCCGCCCTGATTGTCTGTTTCAACCTCAGTGGTAAAAAGTTCATACTTTGTTTTAGGTTTTAATGCCAGTTTTTGCTTTTTTATTTCTTTCCCTTCTTTATCGAGTATTAAAACAAAAGCAGCTGTATTGTTACGATTTTCATCACTTTCTTCGATAACGAAAAGCATATTTCCGTTGGCTAATGCATGAACGCCTTCAAGAGATCCGGTTTTCATATCCCATTTATATTGCCATAATTCGGGTGAATTGTATTTTTTCGAAAAATGAATAACTGATTTAACTTTCAGTTTTTCATTGCCAGTTATCGGCTCATCCTTTTGATAGTTTTTGTCAATACTTACAGGAATGGTCTTTTTTTCAGAGATTTCCCCATCATTTTGAGTGTTTTCTTTTTTACAGGAAATTTGAATCAGAATAAAAAAAAGTATTAAAGCGCGAGATAGACCTATTTTATAGTTCATTACGGTGGTTTTGGTTATTAAGAAGCACGAAAATACTATTATTTTTTTAAGTTTTTTCTTAAATCAACAACGATTAAAAAGCTTCTAAAAAGCATCAAAATTTATTTTAAAGATGTTGTAAAGTCAAATAGAAACCTGCTGAATTTTTTATTGGTGAGATTTTTTTTAACTTTGAATAAATACGAATAGAGAAAATTTCTCTTTTTTAAATCTTCAGAAACCTCCGCAATGAAACTAACCAAGACTTTTAAAGCCTTTTTTGACAACGAAAAATCAGGAGGATTGCTCTTACTATTTGTTACGATTATATCTCTTTACTTGGCGAATTCTGCTGTTCAGACAGATTATATTGCTTTTTGGGAAAAAGACTTAGGCGGACATTCGATCACACACTGGATTAACGATGGTTTAATGACGATTTTCTTTTTATTGATTGGCCTGGAATTAGAACGCGAAATATATCATGGTGAACTATCAAGTATAAAAAACGCTTCACTACCAATTATGGCGGCTTTTGGCGGAATGCTTGTTCCCGCTGCTATTTTCCTGGCTTTAAATTTTGGAACTGCAACACAAAACGGAGCAGGAATTCCTATGGCAACTGATATAGCGTTTGCCATTGGGATTTTATCTCTTTTAGGAAAAAGAGTTCCAGCGTCATTAAAAGTTTTTTTAACCGCCTTGGCAGTTATTGATGATTTGGGCGCTATTGTAGTTATTGCCATTTTCTATACGACTACAATCGCTTTTGTAAATCTTGCCATTGCTTTAGGAATATGGGGCTTCTTGTTTATTTTGAATCGAATGAAAATTCAAAACCTGATTCCTTATTTAGTTGGAGGAATTGCCATGTGGTACTTTATGCTTAATTCTGGTGTTCACGCTACCATTACCGGTGTTATTCTGGCATTTGTAATTCCTTTTGGAGATGGCGGCGAAAAATCTTCCTCATATAAACTGCAGCACTTTTTACATAAGCCTGTTGCTTTTGTAATTTTACCGCTATTTGCCATTGCAAATACATGCATCGCGATAGAATCTGACTGGCATCAGGGGCTAAATCATCCTAATACATATGGTATTATTTTAGGTTTAGTGATAGGTAAACCGTTAGGGATTTTGCTCTTTTCTTCGATTGGAGTCAGTGCCGGCTTATGTGCTTTGCCAAAAAGTCTAAAATGGGCACATATTTTGGGCGCCGGAATGTTAGGCGGGATAGGTTTTACAATGTCGATTTTTATCACGCTCCTGGCTTTTAAAGATCCCGAGGTTATTGTTTTTTCTAAAATTGCCATCCTTATTGCATCCGTACTTTCCGGAATATTTGGATTTGTTTATTTGAAATATATTTTGACAAGAAATAAAACCACTTGATTTTATGAATTCGATATCTAAAATTACAGCTGTATTTGTACTTGCATTGCTAGTTTTGGCCTGCAATAATAAACCAAAACCTGCAATCGAAAAAGATGCTTCTACATCAAAATTTTCACTTCAAACAAACACAAATAAAGAATTGATTGAAGGTGTATATGAAACACAACCGGAATCCGATAATAGTGATGAGTGCCAAATTTCGATTGAAATAAGCAAAACGAAGACGAGCTATTCTTATTTTCTAAAAACAAAAAATCGAGAATTAAAAGGTATTGCCAATCTAACAACTAATGAATCCGGAGAGAAAATTATCGTTTTAGAAGGCATAGAATGGGATGAATATGAGGGTGATATTAGCCGTGAAGAAGAAAATGATTCTATCGCTGATTCAGGAACAAATTCTCAAGAATTAAAAATTCCTGTAGGAATTGGCGCGAGCTACACCAAAGATACTCTCACGATTCAGAATTACGGAAACGCTATGAATTCTTATACTAAGCTTTCAGAATGTGGCAGGAAATATATACAGCTGATTAAGAAATAAATTCCAATCTTTTGAAATTCCAAATTCCAAGTAACTAAAGCTGCAAATGAAGAAAATCTTGCATTAATAGTAGATTATTGTTCAAGAACACGTTATTAAATTCCAATTAACTACCATATTCATTTCGACCGAAGGAAGAAATCAAACGCGGGATTAGACAAAGATTGACAACTTCTTTGCGGAGTTTCTAGTGTGACTTCTTAGCGTCGAAGTGACAAACTATGACGATAACTAGCATCTCAAAAACAAAAAAAAATCCCAAACCTCAACAAAGTTGGAATTTGGGATTTTTAAAATATTTGAATTTCTTTAAAAACTAACCTTTGATTTGTTTCAAAGAAGTTTTAATACCTTTTATTAAAGATGAACTAAAGCCATTGTGTTCCATTTCATTCAATCCTACGATTGTACAGCCTTGCGGAGTTGTTACACGGTCGATTAATTGTTCAGGGTGTACTTTTTCCTCCAGTAACATTTTTGCAGCTCCTTTTACAGTTTGTGCTGCAATGGCTAATGCGGTTTGAGAATCAAAACCTATTTCGATTCCCGCTTGCATCGAAGCACGAATATATCTTAAAGCATAAGCTGTTCCGCATGCTCCAAGAACTGTTGCTGCATCCATCAGCTTTTCGTCGATTACAGGGGCAGTTCCTAAATCCTGAAACAAGTCAACAATTGGCAAAGCTTTTTCTCTGTCCTTTTCAGGAAAAGAAATACAGGTTGCCGATTCGCCAAACTGTGCGGCGATATTGGGCATAATACGAATTACCGGAAAAGCATTATTTGTTTTTTCCTGAAGTACATCCAAAGATAAACCGCTTACTGCCGAAGCAATTGTTTTGCCTTGAATTGCCGGCAAAATTTCAGCCAAAACAGTATCAACCTGATACGGTTTTATGGTTAAAATCACCACATCGGCCTCCTGAATATTATGTTTATTATCTGATGAAACTGTAATTCCGTACTCTGTTAAATATTGAATACTGGCGATGTTTCTTCTTGTAACGGTAACCTGGTTGTTTTTGGAGAATTTAGCAATTCCCAAGGCTATAGAAACCCCAAGATTTCCTCCCCCTATTATATGTACTTTCATTGCTTATTTATTGGCTGGTTAATAGCATATTTTTCAGCCACAAATTACACAGATTTTACAGATCTTAAATCACTGTATTCTACTAATTTGTTGCAAAAACTTAGAAACCAAGAATCAATTTGGCTACTCCAAAATAGAGCATAATTCCAAATACGTCATTGGTTGTAGTAATAAACGGACCTGTTGCGATTGCAGGGTCAATTTTATTTTTATGTAAAAATAGCGGCACCAGAGTTCCTAAAGTCGCAGCAAATAAAATTACTACAATCATCGAAATTGAAATCGCAATTCCCACCAAATATTGCTGGTACATTACAGAATGATAGGCCAATAAAAGTAATGATATGATAGTTCCTGAAATCATAGAAACACTAATTTCTTTACTAAAATAACCTCTGCTAAATTCTTTCAGCGTTCCGTTTGCCAATCCCTGCACCACAATTGCCGATGCCTGAACACCAATATTTCCTGCGGTTGCAGAAAGTAACGGTACAAAAATAATTAAGGTTGAATATTTTTGAAATGTAGCTTCGTTTCCTTTTAATACAAACGACGCCACAATTTCGATCACCATACCTATTAAAAGCCATGGCAAACGTGCTTTTGTAAGTTCAAGAACACTATCATTAGATTCTACGTCCTGTGTAATACCTGCCGCTAACTGATAATCTTTATCTGCCTCATCCTTGATGACATCTAAGATGTCATCAATAGTAATCCTGCCTACTAAACGTCCAAGTTCATCTACAACCGGAATTGCCTCCAAATCGTATTTTTGCATGATACGTGCTACCTCAACATCTTCGGTATCTACGTTTACAAAATTTAATTTTCGGATATAAATGTCACCAATTTGAGTTTTGGTAGAAGTTGTCAATAAATCTTTTAATGATAATCTGCCCTTTAAGCGGTTTTCATCATCAACAACATAAATAGAGTGTACTCTTGAAACATTTTCTGCCTGAATACGCATTTCTTTTACACAAGTTAGCACATTCCAGTTTTCATTGACTTTTACCAACTCCTTTCCCATCAAACCACCGGCAGAATTTTCGTCGTAACGCAACAAATCGACAATGTCTTTTGCGTGTTCTACGTCAAGCATCTCGGAGATTACCTCGGCTTTTATTTCCTGAGAAAGTTCACCAATAATATCGGCCGCATCATTTGTTTCAAGCTCATCAAGCTCCTCTGCAATTTCTTTAGGCGAAAGTCGGCTTAAGATGTTTTCACGCAGGTCATCTTCCAGTTCAAGAAGAATTTCGGCTGTTTTATCACTATCTAAAACCTTAAAGATATAAGTTGCCTCGTCAAAATCCAGTTCATCGAGGATTTCGGCTATATCGGCATGGTGCAGATCATTCAATAAAACTTCAAGTGCTTTGTCGTTTTTATTAACAATATGCTCTTCTAACTGGTGGATTAATTCTTTGCTAACTTTGAACTCCATCGGCTTCTATTTTTTGAGTCAAAACAATAAATTCGTCTACGCTAAGCTGCTCAGGACGCTTATCAAAGATAGTGTCTAATCGCAATTCATCAGATAAATTTAATGTTTTCAAACTGTTACGTAATGTTTTTCGTCTTTGCTGAAAAGCAGTTTTTACAACTGTAAAAAACAACCTTTCACCACACGGAAGGCTATAATCTTCTTTTCGGGTCATTTTCATCACACCCGACTTGACCTTGGGCGGAGGAATAAAAACGTTTTCATCTACGGTAAACAGATACTCTGTATCATAGAAAGCCTGGGCCAATACGGATAAGATTCCATAAGCCTTTGAGCCTTTTTTCTCGCAAATTCTTTCAGCAACTTCTTTTTGAAACATCCCCGAAAATTCCGGAATCTGATGTTTGAATTCTAAAGTTCTAAAAACGATTTGCGTTGAAATATTATAAGGAAAATTTCCAATAATAGCGAATTGTTTATTTTCATAAACCTCGTTTATATTGTATTTCAGGAAATCCTGAGAGATAATTTTATCTTTTAGTTTTGGATAATTTTCACCCAAATACACCACAGACTCTCCATCAATCTCAATCACGTGCGTGTTAACGGGTTTGTCAAGCAAATACTTAGTCAACACACCCATCCCCGGTCCTATTTCTAAAACCTCATCATATCCTTTTAAACTTAAAGTATCTGCAATTGCTTTGGCGATACTTTCATCTTTCAGGAAATGTTGTCCTAAATGTTTTTTGGCTTTTACTTTTTCCATTTTCTTTTTTATTTGCCGCGAAGGCACTAAGGTATTTTTGCCACTAAGGCGCTAAGTCACAAAGTTTTATTTTTTATTAATTTCTCGTAACTGTTGAATATCTAATAAATCCTTTGCTCTATTTGCTTTAATTTTACTTGTGATCAAATCCTCTAAAGACAGTACATTCCATTTTAAAAATGTTTTGCCATTAACTGTTGTTTCCTCACTATCATTATAAGCCTCTTCAAAAGTTTTGTTTACCGAAAATTTGGTTATCAATTCCAAATCTAAATCAACAGGAGAAAATTTTATTGATATATTTTGTTGTTGTTGTTTTACATTTTCAGGAAAATCATCAATTTCATATCCCATCTCATTAAAAACAAGCACCAACTTCTTAAAATTTTCATCGGTCGTTTCTATCCAAAAATCTACATCTGCTGAGTGTCTCTGATATCCATGAAAATTTACAGCTCCACCACCCACCATAAGCATTCGGACATTATGTTTGGCAGCTAATGCAATAAATTCATCAATATTCTGATCCCAAAGCTTTGACATTCTATTTTGATTTTATAACAATTATAAAATTGTCTTTGTTTTTGTCTACTTTATTCTTCACAGGAAATCTGCTTATTCTCTCACTTAAGCGTAAAAAACTATAAAATCTTTCAACTTTAGACAACTTCAAAAAATCTTCTTGCTGTTGCTTATTACTTTCTTCTTTTGTTTGAAATCTAATTTCCATAATTTTCTATTTTTACTGAGACTGAAAACTTAGATTTTAATGCTCCGAAATCACTTCTAACTCTGTTCTGAAAGAAAGCATTTTATCTGCAAACAATCCTAAAGCTTCCTGATGAAATTTTGGTTCGTCTTCGATATAATATTGATCTAAAGTTTCTTTACTATCGGTAACATATTGAACAGAATACGTAATTCCGCCCATTTCTTCTTCTATTAAAACCCTAACAATTCTTGCCGAAGAAAATTTATTGGTAGCCAGAATTTCCGGTATGTGTTTTTCCTGCATCCATTTTAACCATTGGTCATGAACGCTCTCGTGTATATTGGTAGTAACGTTGTATATAATCATTTTTTTAGATTTTGGACTTCTTAGACATTAGACTACTTAGATTTTAGAAAAGTCTAAAAATCTAAGTAGTCTAACAATCTAAAGATCTATTTTATAAATTCTTGTCTCCTCTTAACTCTCGGTATTTTTTTCTGGCATCAACAAAGTAAATACTGTCCTGATGATTAAAAATTACCTTTTCATACAAAGGTTTTGCTTTTTCTGTATCTTTCAATTCGTCATTGTAAATTTCTGCCGAAAAAAACAGCGCCTCATCTACATAAATTCCGTCACTATGATTATCAATGATCTGTTGGTATTGGCTTAAAGCCGAATTAAAATCCTTTTGACTTTCATAAATTTTACCTAAACGCAACAATGTTACAGCTTCTATTTCTTGCCCTTTAAAGCTTTTTAAAATACTCTGAAACTGAGCAATTGCTTCGGTTTTTTTATTCTGATAAATTAAAAAATCACCTTTTGCGAATTGTTTCAATGCCGTTTGTGTCGAATCAGCAACGGTATTATCATTAATCAATAAAAAGTATTCCAGAGCATCATTGGCAATCAATTGTGTGTTTGCTGCTTTCAGCTCTTTAAATTGCTTCAAAGCCCACTCAAAATCGCCTTTGTAATAACTTGTTTTTGCCGCTTTTAAACTGGCTTCGTGCGCCATGATATCATTCTTTAAATCCAATTGAATTTGCGAATAATAAATCAACGCCTGATTGAACTTTTCTTCTAAAAGCAAGATGTCCGCCAACTCCATCTTCGCATCTGCTTTTTGATAATCATTCAAGTTTAATTCTAATGCTTTTTTAACGATTGCCTTTCCTTCTTCAGTCTTTTTAAGATTAAAAGCCAGGAAATGCGCCTGAATTATTTGCAAAGATAAGGTAAAAGGAGTTATTTCATAGGTTGCAAGCAATTGTTGTAACTCTGTATTGATAATTGGATAGTCTTTTTCCTGTGCTTTCTCGATTTTAATTTGCATTAAATACGAATTGGTCTGAATCAATAAGTCTAAATCTTTGGTATTTAAAAGAATAAAATTCAGAATTTCCGAAGCGGTCTCGGTGTCATCTTCATTCAAAGCAAACTGACTTAAATTAACAATACTCGAAAGCGATTCAGGTTCTCGTTTGTAAATGGCTTTTTCCTGTATAAAGGCTTTGCCAAATTCTTTTTGCTGTACATAAAACCAACTCAGGTAATGATTCCAGAATACATCCTGATCTTTTTGCGTTCTAAGAATTAATGCTTTACGCATGGCATCTTTAAAAGCCGTATTATCTGTTTCGCCATTCATGAAACGGGATAATTGTGTCTGAATTAAATTGGCGTTTTGAGGACTATTGTATGATTCTGTCAATAAAAGTTCGATCATCTGATCGGTCTTTCCTAACTGACCGTACAACATCCCGATCTGGAAATTGAAATTATAATTTGGCTGTATCTGCATTGCGGTTTGATACGCTTTTAAGGCATATTCCAGCAATACTTTTTTCTCGAAAGAATTACCAATTCCGTAAACATCATTGGGACTTGTTTTTATTTTTTCGATTGCCTGCTCGTAGTAACCTTTGGCTTTAGCCTCATTTTTTTGCAATTGAAAATTATACCCTAATTCTACTAAAAAAACGCCTTGTTTGTATCTGTTATAGCGATCCTGAATCACTTTTTGAGCCAGATCAAACTGTTGCAATTGCTGATAACAATCGATCGTTCTTAAAAAATATTGGGTATTAGACGGTGAAATTTTCAGCAGCTCTTCATAACTGATTTTAGCTTTTTCGAAATCACCTTTGTCGTAGTAATATTGCGCCAGTTGCTCATTTTGTGAAAATGCAAAACCCGACCATAATAAAACGATATAAATAAAGATGTTTTTCATAATTCAGTCTTTTTTTCAGTTTACAGTCGCAGTCGCGGTATTCAGTCTCAGTTTTCAGTCTCAGTTTTAGGTTTTAGGTTTTCGGTCTCAACATTAGTGCAATTCACTGTAAACTGAGACTGTGACTATAAACTAGATTTCGGTCTCAACATTAGTGCAATTCACTGTAAACTGCGACTGTGACTGTAAACTAGATTTCGGTCTCAGTATTAGTGCAATTCACTGTAAACTGCGCCTGTGACTGCACCCTAAACCTTCTTCGATTTCCAAATCATCAAGGTGATACCTATTAAAATAAAAGGAATACTTAACACTTGTCCCATATTAATAATCATATCATTCTCGAAAGCTTCTTGATTCTCCTTGAAAAATTCGATTATAAATCGGGCCACAAACATTAAAGTTAAGAAACATCCAAAGATAAACCCGTCTGTATTTTTAAACTTTTCAGTTTTGTACAAATAAAGTACAATACCAAAAATTAATAAATAGGCAAATGCTTCATACAACTGTGTAGGATGTCTCGGGATCATATCATCTCTCTGAAAAACAACTCCCCAATTTCCGTTCGTTGGTTTTCCGTAGATTTCAGAATTCATAAAATTCCCAAACCTTATAAAAGCGCCTGTAACCGGAACTCCAATCGCCATTTTATCTAAAATCCATAAGAATTTAACGTTGTGTTTTCGGCAATATAAAATCATTGCGATCAAAACGCCAATCGATCCTCCGTGACTTGCCAGACCCTGATAACCTACAAATTTATAAACTCCTGCTACTTTCTGAATAGGCAAAAGAATTTCTATGGGATGCTGTAAAAAATAAGACGGTTCATAAAAGAAACAATGCCCTAATCGCGCACCTAAAATGGTTCCAACAATTACATAAACCAATAAACTATCCAGATTATCCAGCGAAAGATGTTCTTTTTTATAAATACTTCTTACAATATAATATCCCAGTAAAAGTCCGATGGCAAAAAGAGCACCATAATATTTTAAAGGAAAACTATCCGTTATCATGACAATAACCGGATCTACATTCCAATTTAAAATTCCGTTACTCATAATAGGTTCTTTATTAAAGCATTCAGTCGCAGTTTACAGTCACAGTCAAAAACTGTAAACTATCACTGCGACTGTACACTTATTTTAATCTTAATTTATAATATCAAATCCGCAGTAAGGGCGTAAAACTTCTGGAATTACGATTCCTTCCGGAGTTTGGTAATTTTCTAATATTCCTGCCAAAACTCTTGGCAAAGCCAATGAACTTCCGTTAAGCGTGTGTGCCAATTGGTTTTTTCCGTCTTTGTCTTTGAAACGTAATTTCAAGCGATTCGCCTGAAAAGTTTCGAAGTTAGAAACAGAACTGATCTCTAACCAACGATCCTGCGCTGTAGAAAAAACTTCAAAATCATAAGTTAAAGCCGATGTGAAACCCATATCGCCACCACATAAACGTAAAACTCTGTATGGCAATTTCAATTCTTTCAAAATATCTTTTACATGTTCTACCATTCCGTCAAGTGCCTCGTAAGACTTATCAGGATGTTCTACACGTACAATTTCTACTTTATCAAATTGGTGCAAACGGTTTAATCCGCGCACGTGCGCTCCGTAAGAACCTGCTTCACGACGGAAACATGGTGTATATGCTGTGTATAAAACTGGTAATTCTGTTTCGCTCAATAAAACATCGCGAAACAAATTCGTAACCGGAACCTCAGCCGTTGGAATCAAATATAAATCATCAATTGTTGAGTGATACATTTGCCCCTCTTTATCCGGTAATTGTCCTGTTCCGTAACCTGAAGCTTCGTTTACCAAATGCGGCACCTGAACTTCATTATATCCTGCAGCGGTATTTTTATCTAAAAAGTAATTGATTAAGGCACGTTGCAAACGAGCTCCTTTTCCTTTATAAACAGGAAAACCAGCACCGGCAATTTTTACACCCAATTCAAAATCGATGATATCGTATTTTTTTACCAATTCCCAGTGAGGCTGTGCACCTTCATGAAGAACGGGAATATCGCCTTCCTGGAAAACTTTTAAGTTATCGTCCGGAGTTTTTCCTTCAGGAACAATATCAGCCGGAAGATTGGGTAAAGTGTATAATAAATTGGTTAATTCGGTTGCCAAAGCTTCTGCTTTTTCGCCTAATTCTTTACTTTTTTCTTTTAATGAAACCGTTTTTTCTTTTAGGATTGCCGCTTTAGCTTTCTCTCCCGCTTTCATCAACTCCCCTATATCTTTGGATAATTTATTAGATTCAGATAAAGTGTTGTCTAATTCAACTTGTGTTGCACGACGGTTTTCGTCTAATTGCACGACTTCTTCAACAACGCTTTTAGCATCGATATTTCGTTTTGCTAAAGCCTTGATTACTTTCTCCTGATTCTCTCTAATAAATGCGATTTGTAACATAGCTTGATTTTTATAACTATTGTATTTTTTTATAACGGAAGCAAATTTAAGGAAATGTTTTATAAGATCACGACAAAGTTGATTCTAAAGTTATTTCGGGGGTTATTACACGGAGATGCACGAAGGTTTACGCAGAGATGCGCAAAGATTTTATTTAAATCGAAGTTTTATATTTTGAATAGAACACAACCCTTGCGGCGTAAAATATTTATAGAAATAGAAAATTCAAATTGAATCCAGAACCCTACTGGGGAGACATCTTTTACAGATGAATATACCGCTCCGATGGAGCTTTAAGACAAAATCAATATCGTTTTCTATAATATGACGCTTCTCTGAAGCTATATTTTGATTCATTTGATTTATTCTTTAATCACCTTAAACGTTTCAACAACATCTTCAATTGTAACTTTCAAAATATAAAACCCCGGAGTTAATGCGATAACATTTATCGTTCCGTCGCTGGTTTTACCTTTTAAAGCGCTTTTCGATTCGAAATCAAAAAACTCAAAATCAAAGTTTTTAGTTTTTAAATTTTCAATAGAAATTGTTGTTTGAGCCGGATTAGGATAAACAAAAGGCTTTTTAAGTGCTGTAACTTCGGGCTGAACGTTATTACAAGCACTTTCTAATAATGATGGTAAATCTACCTCATCATAAACAAGTGTATAATTAAGCTCATCTGCTTTTTTGAACAATTCGCAGGCTTCTTTGTATTGGAGTTGATCGAGATAAATAATCCCCAGATTTTTCATTGCATACGAATTGTTTTTATCCCTATCTAAAACATATTTCAAATCGGCAATTCCTTTCTCTGATTCTCCCAGTTTATGATAAATTAATCCTCTTGTGGTTCGTAAATCCCGGCCTCCATATCCTACACTCTTGTCAATGATGGTTTTTTCATTTTTAAAAGCTACAGTAATGCTTTCCATTGCTTTTTGATATTCTCCAGTATCGCTGTATAATATGGCAAGTGCCCATTGTGCATGTGCGTGATCTGGTTTTTTAGCTACAATTTTTTCTAAATAAAACCGGGCCAAATCATAAGACTTTCTTCGCTGTAATAAGATCGCAAAATTGTACAAAATACGCAAATCGTCCGGCGCATTACGAATAGCCTTATAACAATAATTAAAAGCAAAATTATCCATTTCGAGTGAGGCATAAATATTAGCCAGTCGGTCGTAAAGTTTACTTCTAAAAGCTGCTCTCTTTTTTTCTAAAGAATCAGACAGGACAATATCTTTATTTTTAGGATCCTTATCTACAGAATACTCGACCTTTTTTAAATCCTCAAGCGCCAAAGTTGTATTACCAAGACTAATACTTAAAACACCGCGATTGAACAAATCATTCACCTTTGTTGGGTTATAATTTGTTCTTATATTAATTTCGGTCATTAATTTAAGGGCTTTTTTTACCGTTTCTTCTTTGTCTTTATTAAACGGCAATTTGTGATCGGTTCTGCTTACCAGTTTTCCGTGCGAGAAATTCCAGGTCACGAGTTTTTCGCCCTGTTTGTTGTACTGATAAGCATTTAAATCTTTAAGACCCTGATCATCATAAAAGAAAATCTCATTCAGTTTTCCGTTCGAATAATACGTTTTGGTGCTGTCCGGTTTTTTATCTTTTCCGTACCAAATCTCGACAGAAACCACATGATCATCATAAAAATATCTTGAAACATTATCAGATGTATCGCTGCCTTTTTCCTGTGCAGATAAAAAAACGGGCAAAAACAATAAGGCAAAAATGATTTTTTTATTCATAATAACGTTCTGTCAAAAAATTTTAGGCATTAAATAGAAAATCAAATTTCGACAAAATTACTTATGTTCTACCAATAATTCTCTTAATTCATTGGTTTTTAAATAGGCAGCAAAACGTCCCGAAAGCAACAAAACCTCTCTTTCGTCCGGCGTAATTCTTAGTTTGGTTTCTACGTGTGAGGCATATTCGTATAACAGCAAAACTTGTCTGGCAGATAAAGCTTTAAATTTTTCTTTGCTCAAAGTCGCCACAATTATTTCGCCGTCTTTATCTTTTTTAAACGAATCTTCGCCAAACTTCATGATCAGTTCCTGCTTAAAAGTGTCAAATAATTTTACCCAACTACTGGCTTCGTCATTGGTATTTTTTAATTCAAAAACCAAATCTTCATAAGGATAATCTTTTTGCATTTTTACCAAATAATCCCTAATCGTGGTAAAACCAATAATCTGATAATTCGTAACCGGTATTTTATAACGTTCAAAAGTATTTTCTACATCTTTATCAAAAGTCATATAACGAGTCTGCACCGTATATAAAGAAGCGGTTTCAAACAACGAAATCAATCTTATTTTGGCATCGGTTATATAAGGCGTTTTTTTCCCTTGTCCGAGGCAGTCAATAAAAAGTGCTTTCTTGTTTTTATCACTCACTTTTGTATCGTTATGCAGCAATTCTACCAAAGTTTTATACCCCATATTATCCGAAGCGCCGCCATCAACAATACACAATATTTTATCCTGGTTTTTTACGCCAAATTTTACTTTTGGCAAAACTCCCGGAAAAGCAGAACTTGCTGTAATGGCATAAGTAAGCGGAAAATCATAACCGCCGTTTATTTTATTTTCATTTAATGAAATAGCAGCTTTATTGGGTGCCAAAGAAGAATTGAGGTTTAAACCCCGAATGATATGCGGCATAAACGGAATACGTTCGCCATTATTAAAAGCCGTTCCGTTGGCGACGAACATGGGCAAAGTGGGAGTCGTTTTACTGTCCTTTGAAACAAAAAAATCAGACAGCAGCATTTGGGTTCCAAACTTATTTGTATTATCAGGATTCGTGGCATCGTATTGCAAAATATCAGCATCTATGCGCTGTGTCATCGATATTTTATCGCCTTTTTCGTTTCGGCTATTGTTTAAAAGAGATAAAATATTGGCCGATTTATCTACGTAATCCTTATAAGCATCGGCTTTAGAAAAGTAAAATTCGTTGAAAGAACAATTGTCAAAAAACAATTTATTTTTAAGAATCGTCAGATAATATCCTGCAGAAAAACAACCTCCTGAAACGGTAGAGAAATAATCAATTTCGTTCAGGAAATTACGTTGTAAATTATTTTCCTGAATTTCCTCTAATCCCAAAAGCACTCCCATACTAAAAAACTGCGCTCTCGAACCTCCGCCCGAAATACCAATTCCTAAGGCAATATTAGGATTCTGGAACTTTTTATCCCGTTCCTGAACCGACTTATAATCGTCTAACGAAACAGATGGAATCGAACTGTAATTGATTTCTGAAAAAAGGTTGATTTTGTTTTGAGAAAATCCCGTCTGAAGAAAAAGCAACAGCACGATCTGGAAGTATTTATATCTCATTTTTAACTTTTTTAAATCGTTAAATCACTAAAAGCAAATTTACAAGAAACGTAACGAAGTTAAATAGTAACTAATGAAATCTTTAACATTCAAAAAACACAATTCTCTAATTTACAGTAATACTTCGTGTTGGCGACGATGTACAAGTTGCTCCTCCATTTTGAACTGTAATTTCAGCTTTTGCTGTATAAGTTCCCGCTGCGCTGTAAATATGCGAAGTAGAAACCGTTGTTCCTGTCGCTGTAACTGTCTCTGCAGGCGTACCATCACCAAAAGTAAATTTTACAGATTTTAAAGTATTCGTTCCCGAATATTCAACTGTAAAATCTATTTTTTTAGGGTTAGTAGCATCTGTCGAATGCTTTACCTTCTCGAATAAAGACTCTCCTACGCAATCCAGGCCTTTATCTATATCACTTTTGCTGCACGAAATACTTAAAACAAATAATGCGGCAATCATCAAAATTGGAGATTTACTTTTCATGATGTTACTTTTTAGTGGTTGTTTTTTAAAATGTTATTCCTACAAATATAACAAATATCAACTTTTATTTTTTTGATAATTATCACCAAAACTCAACTTTTACTCAACATTAAACAATCTTAATATATAAGAAAGCTCATAAATTATAAAAAGTATTACCAACACCGAATGAAAAACTTTATTATGAATTTTAATCGCCGCCAGACACAAAATAATATGGCTGATAATCCTAATATAATATTCAGTTTGATTGTATAAAAAGTAATTGCCGCCCTTTATGGCAGTATCGATAATATCGGCTCCAAAACTTATGGCCAGAATGACAAAAAACCAATTTTTTCTCGAATAAAAATAATCTTCATAACCCGTATAATCGACCAAATCATCAGGATACAAAATAGCACACAGCAAATAATAAATCAGGATATAACAAATAATGAAGAAATAATCAGCAAAATACCATTCATGAATTAACTTGAGATTAAACTCCCACCACCAAAAATGAATAATTAGCAAAAAAACATAAAACACCCAAAGCGAGTGTACAAAATAGATTTTCTTTCGCCCGGGATGCTGAATAAAAATCACAGATCCTTTTATAAGGTGTGTGAGACTCAAACCCAAAATAATCCCGATAATCGATTTAATGTGTGTTAGTTCTTCCATAAATAACGCTATTTATTGAGAACTAAAATTAAGATAATTAATTGATAAAGAAATATTTGTAAATATAATTTCTCTAAGATTTAACCACAAGGAGCGCAAAGTTTTACGCGAAGTTCGCAAAATTAAAACTTAGCGTCTTCGCTCCCGATAGCTATCGGGATTGCGAGAGAATTTGTAGACATTCAAACAAAAACCTTTGCGAACTCAGCGTAAAACTTTGCGCTCCTTGCGGTTAAAAAAAACTTAAGCTCTCTTAATCTCATGCCCCACATACTCATCCAAAGCAGCAAACATATCATCTACCGAAAGTACTTCGAAATCAGGATGGTTTTTCAGGAAATTAGCGTTTAACGTAATGAGGTTTTCTTCAAGTTCAAAAAACGTATCATTATTCAACGAATCGCGAACCGGATTTACACCTTCCAGTTTTCCACTAACAAATTTATTCAGCTTTACACTGCTCATCAATTTTACCTTTTTGCTTTGTTGCTGAAACAATTCAAGATGTTTTTCGGCGCCAATCAAAGCCAGACCTTCTTCGATAAGTTCGTTCAGTTCTTTATTCCAGCCTGATTTATAAACAAACTGCGAAAAATTCCCTTCAGCATATTGTGAATAGTAATAATCAAGATAATAACTCATCAAAGCATCTTCGTGAATAAATTCGTCATCGACACCTTCCTCACGCATTAAATTAATCACCGAAATATTAGAATGAATCACATCCTGAAGATTTTCACTATTCATTGCCGTTTCAGAAACTAGTATTCTACCGAACTCCTCCATTTTGATATTTTTTAAGATTGATTTGCAAATTTCGACGAAATAATAATACAAACGTGAATATTTTTTTGGCGTTCCTTCCGGTCGGGCTATTCGCTGCAAGTCCTCGCACTTCCTTCGTCAGGCTATGGGCTTTTCGCTGCTATCCCTAACGCAATTCGGCATTCAAAAGAAGACTTGGCAAAGATTTTGTTTTACGTATTCAAAATTTCAACTAACCAACTAAACCACAACAACATGAAAGAAACCATATACAAAAGCTTACTCCTTCCTCTTTTAATAACAAATCTCTGGGCAACTATAACCTTCTTCGTCTATTACTTTGAGACAGGATTATTTAGTGGCTTTAAAACTCTTCTGCTTTTTGGATGGAGTTGCTGGATTAGTTCAGGTTTAGGTTTACTAGTTATATTAATTTCACTTTTAAAAACCTGGAAATCAAACCAATCAAAAGTTTTTACATTGGTACTCACTGGTTGGTTAAATATTTTCTTTTCATTTTTGCTTATTACAACAACTTTTTTCGAAATAATTGTTCCTGAATCTTTTATTTATTCCTTTTATATAGTTAATTTGATTATTCCAATTGTAGTATATTTTAGAACAAAAAAGGATTATTAAAAATTATAATAACAAATAGTACATATTTGCAATCTAGAGTGTACGAAATTTATAAAGTGGACTGAAAGTCCTAAAAGCAGTAGCGTAGTGCAGCGCACTATGAAATTAAATTAAAAATAAAAATTGCCCTGAAAGGGCAAGAGAAAAATACACAATAACAATTTTGGGAAAATCATAACAAATGCGCCCATTGAAATTAGGCTTACGCCCTTACAGGGCTTAAACTACAACCTTTTTCATTCATAGTGCTTCGCACCATGCTATTGCTAAAGCTCTTTCAGAGCAATAGGTTTAAATATTTATAATTTTCAACAACAAAGAAATCACAAAAAAATTCATTCATCAACATTCTGAAAATCTGCAACAACTATTTCATTAATTTGGGACTTCTTAATGTCTGCTTTCTATTAAATCCAAAAAACAATTATCAAACATTAATTCAAAAAATGAGGCTTTCCTCAAAAGAGCAATTATTAATATCATTTATATTTGCGCTTCGTAATAAAACACCTTAAACTTAATCAACAGATTTATGAAAAATTGCAGCATCAAAATATATTTCCAAATAATAATGCTGATGTTCAGCATTAGTGTTTTGGGTCAAAATGAAAATAATAAAACAATGACTTCTTTTGTTCCAAAATCAAAAGCTTACGATATTTATTACCCAAAAACTTTTGTACTAAACGAAGACAACGAAGGCATTGTAACAATTACAGATGCAACGTCAGAATTAAACATAACAATCAGTTCATACGGATTCGATCAGGAAACTACCGACGAAAAATTGATTCAGCAACTCACTGAATTTGTCAAAAATTACCACACCAAAGAAATTACACGAGAGAACTGGAACAGTTACAAAACAAAATTTGACATTTTGGTCGAATTGAAAGTTTCAGACGAAAAAGCAAATTGGGTTTGGTGGGGAGTTGTAAATAAAAAGCAGTTAGTGTTAATCTCTATAAATAAAAAAACACCAATTTCATCAGAAGACACCAATCTGCTTCAATTCATGATCAATAATATGATAATTAATTAAATTGCAACCTTAACTTGCCACATCAACAATCAATCAAAAACAAATCCTCATGCCCCAAATACATCACCTCAACTGCGTAAAAATTGTTTCACCCGTAAACGACAATGTTTGCGGACATTGTTTATTGATTCAGGAAAACGATAAACTCATTTTAGTCGATACCGGAATTGGACTTTTAGACATTCAAAACCCCGAAGAAAGAATTGGCCAACAACTTATAGATATGGTGGGTTATCGTTTTAATGAAAATCAAACTGCCATCAAACAAATCGAAAAACTGGGACTTGATCCTAAAAAAGTGACCGATTGTGTTATTTCGCATCTGGACAATGATCATATTGGAGGTTTGGCAGATTTTCCAAACGCAACCGTTCACGTTGGACTGGAAGAATGTGACGCTTATATTTCAGGGAATCCAAGATATTTAAAAACACCTTTATCGCATCAGCCAACAATAAAAACCTACGAAAAATTAGATTTGAACTGGTTTGGATTCGAAGCCAGAAAAGTCGATATCGATACTGACACAGCAATATTTCTAATTCCGCTTTTCGGACATACATTAGGACATTGCGGCGTTGCTGTAAAAACAGAAAAAGGCTGGTTGTTTTATATTGCCGATGCTTATTATATGCGAATTGAACTTACCAATAGCGAACATCCCGTAAACCAATTGGCAAAAATGAGAGCCGAAGACAACGATTTGCGATTAAGCACTTTAGATAAAATCAGAAATTTAATAAACGAACATCCTGAAATTGAAGTTTTTGGATATCACGATATCGAAGAGTTTAATTTTTATAAGAACTAAAAAGCAAAATTTTATAAAAAAACAGAAATTTTAACGCAACCATTTTTCAAAAGGGTCATCTGTTAACAAAGAGAATGCTTTATCCGATCTTGAAATAATCAAATACGAAAAAGCAGTTCTCTATTAAAAACGTAAAACCCCTTAGTTTATGGATGACCTGCCAAAAAACCTTACCTTATTTTACGTCTCAGGCATATGCTCTCTTATAGTAGGAATAATTTATGCCATAATGCTCATCGACGGAAATTCAGGACCAGACGGATTAATGGGAATTTATATTTTGTTTTGTTTGCTTCCTGTTATAATTCTCGTAATAATCGATCGATTTCTGGTAACCAAATTTGGGAATCAAAAAGTAAACATGGTCGAATTTTCTTTTCTGGGATTTATTTTATTCTTGTGGATTATAAAAATGCTTTTAAATTTGTAAAGCAAATCCAACATAATCCTGATGAAAATTTTAATTACAGCGATAAAATTCGCATTATTAATCGCTTTAATTATTTCTCCCGTACTATTATTCAATAATCTTCGTAAACGAAATTTTAAATATCCCTTTATTTCGTATTTAATTACGGCTGTGCTTATTACCTTCTTTTTCATTTTAGTTGTTGCATGGTGGTCCCATTTTTCAACTGAACTTCTTCTTTCGCATTACGGTTATGATGCTAATGCATTTACTGAAACAGAAAGAACAAGAAATGTCGCTGTTGAAAATTTAGAAAAAGTAAAAAAATTACGCATAAGCAAAATGGGAATTGGCTGGCCGCTTAAAGCTTGTATATTTTATCCTTTTTATTTTCCTTATCTTTTAATTGTTTATTTTGGTATGTATTTTTTCAAAAAAAATCAATTAAAAAGTAAATCTATAAAAGCATAAAATTGAAAATCTTTAACTGGTTGAATAAAAAATCAACGAATCCCGAATTCGAAAAAACTTTTGCTGCTCTTGAAAAAGTGGGAAACATAATTCCGAGTGCAAAAACCACTTTCGAATTATTAAAAACATTCAACGCCGAAACCTCACATGCGCAATCAGATGCACTAATAGCTGAAGTCAATAAAATTCATTTTCCTTCGAATACCAATAATTATTTCTATTTCTATTTTCCAATAGTCAGCTATATTCTCTATTACAAACCGCATTACGAAAAGGATATTTTAAAATATCTCGTAGGTCCAAATTTCGCAAACGGTACATCAGAAACTCAGGAAATGATTGCAATGATCAAAGGAGCAATGGAATTTAAACTTAAAGAAAGTCAGTTTTATTTAACCAAAGAAAGTCAGTTTTGGGTTGAGAATGAACTTCCGAAACTAGAAAAAGAAATTCAGCGGGAAATAGAAGTTTGCTGGAAAGAACTTGAGGAATAAAGCAAGAAATTGAATTTGAATCCAACACAACATCTATAAAATAAACAATATCTGATGAAAAAGAATGTATTGCTTTTAGCCTTGATTATTACGTTTTCCTGTCATAAAACCGAAACGATAAAAACTCCGATACCAACAAGTACGGCAAAAACAACTGCAAAAGACACAATCAAAACCATAACACCTAAAAACATCAGTGATTCTATAACTTGTATTGATGTAGTACTTGAAATTTTGACAACTGCGCCATCGTATGTTGAAGGAACAAAAGGTTTATACGAAGCAGTTGTAAAAAATGGAGGAACTTCTTTTGGAATTACAGTTGAAGGAAGCCCGAATCCGAAAAGAGATAATGCCCTTGATTACTCAGAAACTTATGAATTAAATCTTCATGAAACTTATCCTGACCGAATGCCAACTATTGCAAGGTATACCTTCGATCCGTCTAAAAATGAACTTTATGAATACGACACAGCCAATGATTCTTTGATACCCATTGCCTTCAACAAAAATTTGATTCTAAAATATAATAAAATCTGCAAATAGTAAGACAAAACGAAACGGCAAATTAAACAATACCAGATTCGTCATTATTCTTCTTTTCATTCATTTTGGCCACTAAAGCTTTCAAACGTAAGGCACGTTCTTTTTTTTCGGCTTGAAGTTTAGCCTTTTTCTTATTGAGCAATTTGGTATGCAAAGCCTTGTTTTTGGTATTTTTCTCAGGTCCTTTTGCCATAATTTAATTTTCTTTAATTACGTTTACAAAGATAAAGAACTAATTGTAAAGACAAACGATTAGAAATTCTGACCAATAAAGCCAACAAAACTTCGCTATGAAAATAAAAATCACACTTATTTCTTTTCTTTTATTTCTTTTCTTAGGTTGTAAAAAAGATGGAAAAAATCAATTTCAGTTTGATTCTTTGATTTTTTCATATGCTGGTTTACATCATGATAATTCACTTAAGTTTACCAATAGTGATACTGTATTTATGCAAAGGAGATTTCCCGAACCAATAGAGAACTTTTATGCGATAATTCCAGCTGATAAAAAAATCAAGCTAAATAAGCAACTTCGATCTTTAAATCTCAATAAATTTGAATCAGATTACGCGCAAAATAATTTATGTGATGGCGGAAGCTATTTAATAAACGCATCAATTAATGGAAAAAACAAATCCATTTTTATTTATGGAGGTATTGCACCAAAAGAACTTTACAATTACGCCGACTCTTTAATGAGTTTTAAAGAAATTTTAAAGTTTGTCCCAACAAAACAAATCATTGACTTTGGAGATTTAGGTCCTATTTTACCGCCGCCACCTCCTCCACCGCCATTAAAAGACAAATAACAACTCAATACAAAATGAACCCAACTTTCTTCCCAACCCAAGAACAATTCAGAGCATGGCTGGAAAAGCATCACCAAAAAGAAACCGAGCTTTTAGTAGGTTTTTATAAAGTGAATAGCAAAAAACCATCCATGTCCTGGTCAGAATCTGTCGATCAGGCGCTTTGTTTTGGCTGGATCGATGGCGTTCGCAGATCGATTGATGAAGAAAGTTATTCGATCAGGTTTACACCAAGAAAAAAATCCAGTATTTGGAGCGCCATCAATATCAAGAAAATCGAAGATCTTACCAAAGCCGGATTAATGAAAGAAGCCGGAATAAAAGCATTCGAATTAAGATCTGAAGAAAGATCCGGAATTTATTCGCACGAAAAGGAACCCGCTATTCTTGATCCCGAATTTGAAAAACAATTTAAAGCCAATAAAATCGCCTGGGACTATTTTGATAAACAAGCTCCATCGTACAAAAAGGTCATGATTCATTGGATTATGACGGCCAAACAAGAAAAAACCAGACTTTCGAGACTCGAAAAAACCATTAATGTAAGCGCTGAACAAAAACGAATGTTGTAAAAGAAATTCAAATGATTGTAACTTAGATCAGAGAACAAACATTAACTTTATTCTATCAAAAAAAATCATCTAATAAACTATAATAATGAAAGATAGAACCGCATTAGAATACTACGTTTTGGATGTATTCTCTAATAAAAGTTACAAAGGAAATCCGCTATCTGTTGTTTTTACCGATGGCAATCTGGAGTTAGAAACCTATCATAATATCGCAAAGGAATTTGGCTATTCTGAGACTTCGTTTGTTTATTATTCTACAATTCAAAAGGCGCTTAATGTGCGCTCTTTTACTCCAACTGGTTTTGAGGTTGATGGCGCCGGACATAATTTACTTGGAGCCGTTTGCGCAGCATTATTTAAAGAAATCCCGATATTTCATGAACAAGATGAAACCAATCATTTTGTAATCATGAAAGACAACCCAATATCCTTAACCACAAGTTTTGATCCCGTTACCGAATATCCTATCGTACAAATGCATCAAAAACCGGCTGTAGCACTAAAGGAAATTACGGCTTCGCTAATAGCAAAAGCAATTGGTTTGGCCATTGATGATTTAACGGTTGGCGAATTGCTGCCCACAATTGTTCAAACCGAAGTGGCGCATTTGATGGTTCCCATAAAAAACAGACGATTCCTGCACGATTGCATTCCTGATAATAAACGCTTAATCGAAATCTCCAAGGAGTACGGATTTGAAGGTTTTTATTGCTTTACCATTTTCGATGCAAAACATGAAAATATAGTCGAAGCCAGATTTTTTAATCCGCTAATTGGGATTAATGAAGATGCTGCTACAGGAACAGCTGCCGGCCCGCTAATTGGCTTTTTAACTAAAACCAAATACACAAAACCCAATACCGGATATAAAATTCTGCAAGGCGTAAAACTAAGTCAGCCTTCACTGATTGAAGTTATGGCCAGAGAAAATGATATTTTGGTTGGCGGTTCTGCGGTTATTACTATGCGTGGGGAAATTTTTATATAGCACTAATGAATAAAAATTTACTAAATATTATTTCGGAAAAGGCAATTAAATACGAAGATTTCAATTTTACATCTGAACAAATTGAAAACAATTGGCTCGGAACTATTCCGGCTACCGAAAAACAGATAAGTGATGCAGAAAATAAACTTGGCATAAAGCTACCTGAAGATTATATCGAATTTATTCGAATAACTAATGGTTTTTCGGCACCAAATAATATAGAACCAAGTTTTGAAAACATAGAAAACATTGACTTCTTAAAAAATATTGATGATTTTGTAATTGAAGCGTATTCGTATTTGCCCGAATTAGAGAATGCCATTCTAATTGCAGGAATATCCGAAGAACAATATTTTTTACTGCTTCCTCCAAAATCAAAAAACGAAGAATGGAAATATTGGAAGTTCGCAAATTGGTATCCGGGTGAGCATCCTTACGAAAATTTAAAAGAATATTTTGAAGATGTTCTTCGGTTTATAATTGCCCAGCATGAATCATAAAAAAAGCTGCATAATGCAGCTTTTATAGATAACCAGACTTCTTAGTTTGTTTTCATTGGTGGTAAATCGAATGCAATAGAATCGTGTTCGAAATTATTACGGTGTCCTCCGTCGCAGAAAGGTTTGTTTGCAGATAATCCGCAACGGCAAAGTCCTAATGCAGCTCTTCCTTGTAGTCCGTAAACTGTTCCTTCTGAATCCATGATTTCAAAATCACCTTCGATTTTGATAGATCCGTTTTTATTGATGATTAATTTTGTCTTACTCATAACTTGTTTTTGTTTTTTTTCGAAAGCAAAGATTGCAAAATAAATTCTGAAGATTTTTATTGAGGAGCTAGTTTAAACTGGTTCTATTTTATGGGTTTTACCACAGAGATTCGCGGAGGTTTTCACAGAGATTCGCTAAGCTTTTTTTTAAAAGAAATGAGAATTAATCTCGCAAAGTCACCAAGGCGCAAAGTTTATTCACTTTTGAATGGATTAAAAACCACCCTAATTTCCAGAGCCGAGTTCCGAAGGAACGATTTATTTTGTAGGGCTGGACTTCAGTCCAGTCTACAATACGCATAGCAATAGCGAATAAACTTTGCGCCTTCGTGACTTTGCGAGATTAAAAAACTTTCGTGAATCTCTGCGAAAACCTTCGTGAATCTCTGCGAAACTTAGAATTCTCAATTCTATTGCTTATTTTTGCACTCAATAAAATTGAGTTATGATACAGAATCCAAAGAGATATACTATTACGGCGGCATTGCCTTACACCAACGGACCTATACATATTGGGCATTTGGCGGGGGTTTACGTGCCTGCAGATATTTATTCGAGATATTTACGTTTGCAAGGAAAAGACGTTGCGTTTATTTGCGGAAGCGATGAACATGGCGTTGCAATTTCGATGAAAGCCAAAAAAGAAGGAATTACACCACAAGAAGTTATTGATAAATATGACGGAATTATTAGAAAATCATTTGCTGATTTCGGAATTTCGTTTGATAATTATTCTCGTACTTCGGCTAAAATTCATCATGATACAGCTCAGGAATTCTTCAGGACTTTATATGATAAAGGTGATTTTATTGAAGAAACAACAGAACAATTATACGATGCAAAAGCAGATCAGTTTTTAGCAGACCGTTTTGTAGTGGGAACTTGCCCAAAATGTGGCAATGATGGAGCTTACGGAGATCAGTGCGAAAATTGCGGATCGACTTTGAATGCGACGGATTTAATAAACCCGAAATCGACGATTACCGGAGAAACTCCAATTTTGAAATCTACAAAACACTGGTTTTTACCTCTTGACAGATATACTGAATTCTTAACAGAATGGATTTTAGTCGGACATAAAAACGACTGGAAACCTAATGTTTACGGACAAGTTAAATCTTGGGTTGATGGCGGATTGGAGCCTCGTGCGGTAACGCGTGACCTTGATTGGGGAATTGATGTTCCGGTTGAAGGTGCCGAAGGAAAAAAATTATACGTTTGGTTTGATGCGCCTATCGGATATATTTCATCTACGAAAGAATGGGCGCTGCGCGAAGGAAAAGACTGGGAACCATACTGGAAAGATGAAGACACAAAACTGGTTCATTTTATCGGGAAAGACAATATCGTTTTTCACTGTATTATTTTCCCAGCGATGCTTAAAGCCGAAGGAAGTTATATTTTACCTGACAACGTTCCTGCAAATGAGTTTTTGAATTTGGAAGGGAATAAACTTTCGACTTCTAAAAACTGGGCAGTTTGGCTGCACGAATATTTAGAAGAATTTCCGGAGAAACAAGATGTTTTGCGTTATGCATTAACATCAAACGCTCCAGAAACTAAGGATAATGATTTTACCTGGAAAGATTTCCAGGCAAGAAACAACAATGAATTGGTTGCTATTTTCGGGAATTTCATTAACCGTGTTGTCGTTTTAACGAACAAATATTACGACGGATTTATCCCAACTCCGAATGAATTATCTGAAGTTGATGAAAATACTTTGGCAGAATTAAAAGCGTATCCAGCCGTGATTTCAAGTTCGGTGGAGCGTTACAGATTCCGTGAAGCTTTAGGCGAATTGATGAATGTTGCCCGTTTAGGAAATAAATATCTTGCCGATGAAGAGCCTTGGAAAGTGATGAAAGACAATCCGGAGCGTGTAAAAACTCAAATGTATGTTGCACTTCAAATTGCTGCTGCGTTGAGCATTTTAGCAGAACCGTTCTTGCCTTTTACCGCTGCTAAATTATCAAGAATATTGAAAAACGAAGGCAAACTAAAATGGAATGACGTTGCTGAAAATTCAGAATTAATTCCGGAAGGGCACCAAATTGGTGAAGCCGAATTATTATTTGCAAAAATAGAAGACGAAGAAATACAAAAACAAATAGACAAATTGGAAGCTACAAAAACCGCTAATATCGCTGAAAACAAAAAAGCAGAACCTCAAAAAGATTTGATTCAGTATGAGGATTTCGCTAAAATGGATTTACGCGTAGGAACCATCATTGAAGCGGAGAAAATGCCAAAAGCAAACAAACTTTTGGTGCTGAAAATTGATACCGGAATTGATGTTCGCACGATAGTTTCCGGAATTGCCGAAAGCTTTTCGCCAGAAGAAATTATTGGTAAACGTGTTACGGTTTTAGCCAACTTAGCGCCAAGAGCTTTACGCGGAGTTGAAAGTCAAGGAATGATCTTAATGACAACAAACGCCGAAGGAAAATTAGTATTTGTAAATCCTGATACTGATGCGCCAAATGGTGAAACGATAAACTAAGGTTTTATAAATATCAAAAAAGTAAAGATGCGCAATTGCGCATCTTTTTTTGCGCCATTTGGAAATCTGTATTCTGTGCCGCTTGGTACTACAGATTGACAGAAAAAAAATCAGTTTCAATTTCGATAGCGTGCCGTAGGTACGCAATAAAACGAAACCTCTTGCGTACCTACGGCATGCTGAATATTTTTAATTCATGTTTTTCTACCGATCTGCCTAACGGCACATTTTGATTCTTGATTCAATTTTCAAACAAAACAAAAACAAGTTTAATCTAAATTTTATAATTATTGAAAAGCATGAATTTGTTAATCACTTTAATAGATTCCCGCTTTTCCTTTTAAAAGAAAATTCTGAAACATTTTATTTACTATACTTTTACTTTCAGAAAAAAACAAGATATTCGTCAAAAAAAATCTTTATATGTTCAAAAAATTACTCCTTACCTCTTTATTTTTAAATAGTTTACTTTCTTTTTCTCAAGATATTGTAAGTTCTACTCCTGTTGAATTAAAAAAGAATCGTGACATTTTTCAGGTTGTAAACACTGAAAAAAAGGATGTTACTTTATTTGTCAGTGACAAAATAAAAGTAAAAGCCATTCATCTTAACGAAAACATGCAAATTGTTGATAGTATTTCTACCGAAAGACCAGGTACTAAGACTTATGATAATATGATTGGCTATAATATCAGCAATAACAATACTAGATTATTCTGGTCGTCTGATAATTACCAGGATATTTATACACAATTGTTTGATTTTAATACGCGCAAAGTCGAAACAAAACAATATTCTCTTGTATTAAAAGAAGAGAAAATTCTACAAAAATTCAGCGAAAATGAGAATTTCTATATTTTAACTTTTATCAAGAAAAGCAGTAATTTGAAACTTCATATTTTTGACAAAGACGGAAACTATAATGCAAAAACAATTTCGCTGGAAGGATTTCACTTTTTAAAACGCACTTATGCAAAAACAGATTTAGATGGAGCATTAAGTGAAAATTTACTTCCTTTTGAACTTCCATATACACTAAAGTATATCACTCCTGAAAACCCAACTTCATTAACTGATGGAGCCAAAAAGAGAAAATGTTACTTTAATAAAAACCAAATTATAATAACCCTGGATACTAATGTTGACTTTACCCAGGTTTTTACTATTGATCTAAACACATTTACTGCTAAAGAAAGAATGATAAAACAACGTTTTATACCAGGAGATCGTACATCTTTAAATTCTAACTCTTTCTATTTTGAGAATAAACTGTATCAGGTAAAAACTTCATCAGATCTTTTATATTTTACCATAAAAGATTTGGATGACAATATCTTAAAAGAACATTTTGCTAATGTTACCAAACCAATCGAATTCAAGAATTCCGAAATATATCAGGAAGGTGGAGATTTCTTTGGAGGAAAAAGAACCTTAGAAACCTCAGCGCAGTTTATTAGAAAAGTAAACAATTTAAATGCTGGTCTTTCTTGCTATCATATTGGAGAAAATACCCTAATTACTTTTGGAGGTGTTTCTTCAACTCAGCAATCAGGCGGACAAGCGGCTTTAGGACAATTTGGCTTAATTGGAGCTTTGATTTCAGTAGCAGTGTACAATCCAACAATGGAAAACTTCAACTCATATACTAATAGAAAAGTAGTGAAAATTGAAGGTTTATTTGACAAAGAGGGAAATAATATAAAAGGCAAATTACAACCTTTGGCATTTGATAAAATCAGAACGTTTTTTGACAAGAATACTGATGTTTCCTCACAAACCTTATTTAAAATTAGCGACTTTTATTATCTTGGTTATTATGATAATAAAACCAAAGAATATATCATTAGAAAATTTGCTGATTAAAATCTTAAATTCCCGAGCTATCCCAATGGAAACTCGGGAACGTTTTATCGAATCTAAAGCAAAGATTATAATTCTCTACTCAACAACATAATTCCTCGTTTTATGCTAGTCATAAACTGGCACGACTCTTTATTTATTTAAACACTACAGGAACACCAATTTTAATTCAAATTAGTTTTCTTTCATAAAAAGTAAGATATTAGCGCCTAAATCGTTCTAAAAAACCTAAAATGATGGAACTGCTATATAGTTTACCCACTTTACTTAAATCTTTTTGGTATATCGCTATTCCAACAAGTATCATTTTTATTATTCAGACCATTATTACCTTTACCGGTATTGACGTAGCCGATGGTTTTGACACTGATTTTCATGCAGATGTACACGACGGAGGTTCAGACTTTCAACTTTTTTCATTGCGAAACCTTATCAATTTTTTATTAGGATTCAGCTGGACCGGAATTTCGTTTTATACCACAATAGGAGATAATCCTTTATTACTTATTGGAACTTCCTTTGTTGTTGGGGTTTTATTTGTTGTTTTGTTTTTCCTGGTGATCAAACAAGTACAAAAATTAGCCGAAGACAATTCATTTAAGATCTCCAATACTTTAAATAAAACGGCCGAGGTTTATTTGACGATTCCCGAAAACAAAAAAGGAAAAGGCAAAATCATGATTAGTGTAAACGGTGCATTTCATGAACTTGAAGCCATGACCGAGAATGACAGGATTCCTTCAGGAGCAGTAGTAAGAGTAGTAAAAATAGAAAATAACAACATTTTAGTAGTAGAATCCATTTAACATAACCAAGCATGAACCCAATTATTTTAATTGCAGTTGCGGCAATCGTTTTATTCGTAACAATTTCGGCATTAATTTCAAGGTACAAACGTTGTCCTTCTGATAAAATTTTAGTCATTTACGGACGCACTGGTGGAACATCGGCAAAATGTGTTCACGGAGGTGGCGCTTTTATCTGGCCAGTGATTCAGGATTATGCTTTTTTAGATTTAAAACCGCTTTCGATCGAAGCTAATTTAACGAATGCCTTAAGCAGACAAAACATTAGAGTCGATGTTCCTTGTCGATTTACTATTGCCATCTCTACAGAAACTGATAGCATGAATACGGCTGCAGAAAGACTTTTAGGCTTATCATCAGAACAAATTCAGGAACTGGCAAAAGATATTTTATTCGGACAATTGCGTTTGGTAATTGCTACGATGACTATTGAAGAAATCAATTCAGACCGTGATAAATTTTTGGATAATATTTCGAAAAACGTTGATAGCGAACTAAAGAAAATTGGTTTAAAATTAATCAACGTAAACGTTACTGATATTAAAGATGAGTCTGGATATATCGAAGCTCTTGGAAAAGAAGCGGCTGCAAAAGCCATCAACGAAGCAAAAATTAGTGTTGCCGAGCAGGAAAAAATTGGAGAAACCGGTAAGGCTCTTGCCGATAGAGAAAAAGATACTCAAATCGCTGAAACACATAGAGACAGAGATGTAAAAATTGCTATTACGCAAAAAGACAGAGAAATAAGTATTGCAACGGCGTCTAAAGATGAAACCATTGGAAAAGCAGAAGCTGCGAGAGATACAAGGGTAAAAACATCTGAAGCCAATGCCATTGCAATTCAGGGAGAAAATGAGGCTAAAATTGCGATTGCAAATTCTGAAGCTTTACGTAGAGAAAAAGAAGCAGAATCGTTGCGTATTGCGATAACTGCCGAAAAAGTACAACAGGCAAGAGCATTGGAAGAATCGTATGTTGCTGAACAAAAAGCCGAGTTGGCGCGTTCTGAAAGAGAACGTTCTACACAAATTGCGAACATTGTAATTCCTGCCGAAATTGCCAAGCAAAGAGCTATTATCGAAGCTCAGGCTGCCGCAGAAACTATTAGAGAGAATGCAAAAGGAGAAGCAGATGCTATTTTTGCCAAAATGGAAGCAGAAGCAAAAGGTCTCTTTGAAATATTGACAAAACAAGCCGAAGGTTATAAAGAGGTTGTGGCTGCTGCAGGCGGAGATCCGAGCAAAGCTTTCCAATTATTGTTATTAGAAAAACTTCCTGAACTGGTAAAAACTCAGGTTGAGGCTGTTAAAAACATTAAAATTGATAAAATCACGGTTTGGGATTCTGGTAACGGACAAGGCGATAACGGAAATTCATCGACTGCAAACTTTGTTTCAGGAATGATGAAAACGGTTCCTCCATTGAACGATTTATTCAATATGGCCGGACTTAATTTACCGTCTTACCTAAAGGGTGAAGATACTCCTGAAGTTCCTCCAACAATTCAAGTTGTAGAAAAAGAAGAATAATAATTCATTCTATCATCAAAAAGCGCGAACCGATTAAGATTTTTAATTGATTCGCGTTTTTTGCTTTCAAAGTATTCACTTTGTAAAGTATCTTTGAAAAATAATACGCGAATATATATACCTAATGAAACTCACCAAACCAAGATTAGCCTTAATCTGCGGAATACTTTGTATTTCAATATTCCCAATATTGGTTAAACTTAAATTAGCTCCGGGATTAATTTCGGCTTTTTATCGCATGGCTTTTGCCGTGATTTTACTTTTACCTTATGTGCTGATTACTCAAAATTTTAAACTGCCAAAAACAAAATACGTTCTGTTAGCAATTCTTTGCGGTGTCTTGTTTTCCTCAGATGTTGCAGTTTGGAATATCGCCATTCAGGATTCAAGTGCAACGCAAGCATCTTTATTAACGAATTTATCGCCACTTTGGGTAGGAATTGGTTCTTTTTTCTTTTTGAAAGTAAGACCTGCAACTAATTTTTGGATTGGAACTGTGGTTTCTTTATTTGGAATGATTACGTTAGTTGGTTTTAATTTTTTCCTTGAATTGAACTTTGACCATGCCTTTCTTTTCGCCGTTTTATCAGGAATCCTATATTCAATTTATCTTTTAGTAAGTAAAAATGTTCTTTCACAAGTTGATGTTTTATCGTTTATGACCATTAGCTTATTTGCCTCGAGTATTTATTTAGGAATTCTTTGTTATGCTTTAAATGAACCTTTTACCGGATTCTCAGATACAGGATGGTTTGTACTAATTTTGCAGGCTGTTATTTGCCAGTTGTGTGCCTGGATTTCTATTAGTTACGCCACACAACACATGCGAGCCACGAGAGTTTCGCTAAGTTTATTGAGTCAGGCTGTAATTACATCTATATTAGCTTGGTTGTTTTTAGAAGAACAAATAACTTTACAAATGGTTTTTGGCGGCATCATTTTGCTATTCGGGATTAGAATCACTTTTTACGATAAGACGATTTCATTAAAAAAACTGTTTACTAAGAATTAAGATTGAGAAATGGCACACGGATGACACGGGTTTAAACGGGTTTACGCTGATTGGTTTTTAACTGATTGAGAAAAAATTCTCGCTCAGATTCGGAAGATTGAGCTGATTTATTTAAAATAATTCGTGAATTCGTGGCGAAAAAACAGCCCACGAATGACACGGGTTTAAACGGGTTTACGCTGATTGGTTTTTAACTGATTGAGAAAAGCTCTCGCGCAGATTCGGAAGATTGAGCTGATTTATTTAAAATAATTCGTGAATTCGTGGCGAAAAAACAGCCCACGGATGACACAGATTTAAAAAAGGTTTCACGCAGATGTAAAGAGATTTAAGCAGATTTTTATAATCTTTAAAATCATTTAATCTGTGGCAAAAAAAAACTTGAAACTAAAAAAACAACATCTTTATGTTACATAAAAACAAAATACCAAACTTAAAAGTAATCGCATTTGATGCTGATGATACTTTATTTGTGAATGAACCTTACTTTGAGGAAACGGAGCATAAATTTTGCGCTTTGATGGAAGATTATCTTTCTCATCAGGGTATTTCGCAGGAATTGTTTAAGATCGAAATTGCCAACCTGCCTTTATATGGTTACGGAATAAAAGGTTATATTCTTTCGATGATCGAAGCAGCGATGAACATTTCGAACAATACAATTCCAATTGAGGTTATTAAAAAAATCATCCAATACGGAAAAGAATTACTCGAAAAACCCATCGAACTTTTGGATGGAGTTGAAGAAACTTTACAAGCTTTACACGGAAAATATAAGTTGGTTGTGGCCACAAAAGGAGACCTGAAAGACCAACACAGCAAATTACATCGGTCCGGTTTGGGGCACTATTTTCATCACATAGAAGTAATGTCAGACAAGCAGGAAATTGATTACGAAAAATTATTAGGTCGTTTAGACATTCAGGCACATGAATTTCTTATGATCGGAAATTCATTAAAATCTGATGTTTTACCTGTTTTAGGACTTGGAGGTTATGCCGTTCATATTCCGTTTCACACTACTTGGGAACACGAAAAAATTAGTCATAAAGTCGAACACAAACATTTTAGTTCATTCGAAAAAATTACCCAAGTACTTCAGAACTTATCATAATGAAAACACTTTTAGATTTAGAAAACTGGAATCGCAAAGAACATTTCCAGCACTTTAAACAGATGCAAGAACCTTTTTTTGGCGCAACCGTAGCAATTGATTGTACCAAAGCCTATCAAACTGCAAAAAACCTGAAAGCTTCTTTCTTCATTTATTATTTACACAAAACACTGGTTGCCGTAAACTCTATTGAAAATTTCAAGTACAGAATTGCTGATGACAAGATTTACATTAACAACCGTATAGATGCATCAGCAACAATTGGGCGTCAGGACGGTACTTTTGGTTTTTCATTAATCGAATACAATCCGGATTTTAAAATATTCGAACAAAATGCTTTAGTCGAAATTGAACGCATTCAAAACACAACCGGACTTTTTACAAGATCATTTGATGATGATAATCTGATTCATTTTTCGGCAATTCCGTGGCTCAATTTTACGTCTCTTTCGCATGCACGGAGTTACACTTTTCCAGATAGCTGCCCTAAAATTTCATTTGGAAAAATGATTACTTCAGAAACTGGAAAAAAAACAATGGCAATGTCCGTACATGTTCATCATGGTTTGATGGATGGTTTGCATATGGGCCAATTTGTTGATTATTTTCAGGAGTTGATGAATACCTGAAATCATATTTAACCTTATTCTATCATTATAAAAACCTATATAGGAAAGTAATTCTTACAATAAATCATTTGTTTGGGAAAAATTTAAAATCTCAAATAATAATGAAAAAAATTGTAATTATTCTAGCTTTTTCGCTGGTTTTCAACAACATGAATGCGCAAACAGAAAATAACTCAAATGACTATAATAAATGGTCTATTGAATTAGCTGGCGGTTTTAACAAACCTCAACGCCCAATGTCAAATGATTATTACACTGCAAGAGTTAGTCCTTTTACTGCTGATTTGGGTGTAAGGTATATGATGAACAATAAATTTGGTTTGAAAGCTGATTTCGGATACAACAGTTTCACAGATCATGGTAATTCAAATACTTTTGATTCTAAATACTACAGAGTTGATTTGCAAGGAGTAGCCAACTTAGGAAGAATCATGAATTTTGAAACATGGACTAAAACAATTGGTTTATTAGGTCACGCTGGTATTGGAGTTGCTCAATTAGAAAACGAAGACCTACATGTAAAAGACAGAATGGGTAATTTCATTGCAGGTTTTACAGGTCAAATCAGACTATCAAACCGTCTTGCTTTAACAGGTGATGTTACTACTATTGTTAATGCTTTTCAGGATGCTACTTTTGACGGAGCCGGACTTACAAACTCCAGAGGACTTTCGGGACTTGTATTCAACGGAACTGCTGGTTTGACAGTTTATTTAGGTAAAAACACAAAACATGCGGACTGGACTGTTCTTACACAAAATGTTGACCTTACAGCGTATGATAATAAGATTGCGGACCTTGAAAATCAAATTAAGAACATACCATCAAAACAAGTTATTGTCGAAAAACCAGTTACCACTAATACGGTAAGTGACAAAGACATTGTAAAAGAAATGATCAATGACAAATATTACAGTGTTTACTTTGATTTCAACAAATCGATTCCAATAGAAAATTCTACTGCAGCACTTGATGTTATTTTAACTTATTTAAGAAAAAACCCATCTGCTTCTATAGATATTTTAGGTTATGCAGATCAGGTTGGTAAGTCTGAGTACAATGAAAAATTATCAAATGCAAGAGCTAATAATGTGAAAACTATTTTAGAAAAAGCAGGTATTGCATCTTCCCGATTAAATGTTGTTGCTAACGGAGCTGATACATCTATCCAAAAAGATTCTGAAGAAGCAAGAAGATTAGCACGAAGAGTTACTTTTAGAGTAAGATAACATCTTAATCAAAAATAAAATCAAGCCCTAAAGGAAAATTCTTTTAGGGCTTTTTTTAAGGAATTCCGAAACCAAAGAAATGCTTTTTTTCACAATTTTATTAACGTATATTTAATTAAATTTGGAATAATATTTGTGCCCCAATTAATTATGAAAAAGCTTATATTTTTTTCCCTGCTACTTTATCAATCAATACTATTTAGCCAAACGGTTTTAAACACGTATCCATTAATTTTAAACAATCCTTTAGGAAATGGTCAGGCTTTGAATGTTGAGGATGTAAAAACTCATGATATCTATGTTTTTGCAGCAGATGACAAAAAAATTACTATTTTAAAATACAATAAATCGCTATTCCTCGCCAACCAATTTTCAGACACGCTTAGGCATGTAGAGGATCGAACTTTAATTGGCCACAGTATTAGCGAAGATGGAAATCCAACACTTTACTGGAGTTCACAAAACAGAAGAAACTTAAGAATCATCAAGTACTATCTGGAAACTAAAACTTCCAGGGCTTTAAACTTTGACTTTCCTGAAAACATTGAATATTTTGTCACTACTTTTCAAAAAGACAATATTTTCTACATTATTGCAAAAGAGAAAAACCAGCAACATTTGCTTCTTTACGAGTTTCAGAATGGAAAATGCGAAATCAAAATGTTTGATTTCTCAGGTATTGCATTTCAAAATGAAAAAGGACAAAAGTTTACCTTTAGCTCGCTTATTCGATATTTTCCGCTTCAAAAAATGGAATCAGGCGATTTTAATTCTTTAGACAAAACTAGTGGTCTAAACAAAATGTATGTAACTGAAGATCACATTCTTTTGACATTTGACTACAACTCAAAGAAAACACAAGTAATGAGTCTTAATATGGAAAGTGGCGAGATTACAGAGAAAAATTTTGAACAGCCTGTTTCAAAAAACCCATCGAAATCTTCGAATTCATTTTACAGTCAAAACAAATTATTTCAGGTTAAGGCAAGCAAAGATGAATTTTTATTTGAGATCAAAGATTTTGATTCGCAAAAATCAATCAAAAGTGTTTCAATTTCAAAAAATGATACCATACGATTTAAAAACTCCCCTATTTTTCTTCAGGTAAATAATGAAAAACCGCAGGAATTAAAAACTACCGGAAAGTTTCTCAAACAATTAGCGAATTTAAATGTTGGAGTTTCAGTTTTTAAAAACAACAACAATAACGTAGTCACTTTTGGCGGATTTATTGAACACATTTTTTCTTCTGTTGCTTATAGCCCATTTGATATGTCACTAAGAGATTTTGATGATATGGGAATTCAGCAGTATTCACAAAGTAAAATGGTTTCTTTTGATGCGCTATTAAATGCTAATTATGAATTTGTAAATAACCCGCAACAAGAGCCTTTAGCAATCGACAATATTTTCTATTTTCTAAGTATCAACAAAAATGTATCGCTTCAAAACATTCTTAAATTAAAGAATTATTACATCCTGAGCTATTACGACACTGCTTTAAAACAGTTTGTATTACGAAAATTTACAGATGGTTTTATTAGAGAAGACAACGGAAATCCGATCATGAATAAGTCTCAATTCTCGAGACCGGCAAAATTTGAAAAGCTTAAATTTATTGAGAATTAATCCAAATGTGTTGTGTTTCTGAGTTTCAAAAAACCGGAACCAATTATTTTTTCTAACTTTACAAAAAAGTCACATTATGTTATCGAAAAATATTGAAGCAGCTTTAAACAAGCAAATTCGCATAGAGGCAGAATCTTCGCAAACCTACCTTTCTATGGCTTGTTGGGCCGAAGTACACGGATTAGAGGGAATTGCACAATTTATGTATACCCAATCAGATGAAGAGCGCGCACATATGCTTAAGCTAGTTAAGTATATTAACGAACGCGGAGGTCACGCTCAGATTACCGATCTTAAAGCGCCAAAAACATCTTATTCTACATTTAAAGAAATGTTTGAAGCACTTTACAACCATGAGATTTTTGTTTCAGAATCTATCAATGAACTGGTACACATTACTTTTTCAGAAAAAGATTACGCAACTCACAATTTCTTACAATGGTATGTTGCAGAGCAAATCGAGGAAGAAGCAACAGCTAAATCTATATTAGATAAAATCAACTTAATTGGTGATGACAAAGGAGGACTTTACTTGTTCGACCGTGATATCCAGCAATTAACGGTAACAAGCTCTATTGCTATCAACCCTAAATAAAAAAGTTAAAGTTTATTTAGAATACTTAAAAATAACTATTTTCTTTTATATTTGTCTCTGTTTTTAAATACGGAGGAAAATTGAGCAAGAAAGAAAAAGATAAGGACAAGAAAAAGGATAAAAAGAAAAAGAAGAAAGAAGTTATCCTTGATAAGATTAAAAAGTTGGAAAACTGTAAATCTTCCTGCTGTGAGAAATACAAAAAGAGCGAAAAGAAACGCTGCTCGCGTTGTCCTATGTTTGATTTATTCAAAAAAACTGCTTAACTAAAATATATAAAACCCACCAAGAAATTTGGTGGGTTTTTAGTTTAAATGCAGTCGTCTTAAGACTTAAAATGGATCAATTCTAAAACCTGTGGAGAGAGAAGAAATTTACCACGGAGAACACAAAGTTTTTCTAAATATGCTAACTTTGGTAAAAACACAAAGTTCACAAAGCTTTGCGGACTTAGATGCTGTAAACGCATTTAAATCTTAGAACTCTGCGAAAAACCTTCGTTTCTCTGCGGTAAAAAATAATTAGGCGTATAAAATTTTTAATGTTTCTCTATAACATTTAGCATTGATTCCTCAAAATTTAATTATGAAAAACCAGATTACTATACCCCAATCCAGTCTTGATTTTTTGAGTCAGCTCAAAGAAAATAACAACAAGCCCTGGTTCGACGCCAATAAAACGGAATATTTAAAAGAATTAAATCATATTGAAACTTTTGCAGGTGCTTTGCTTGAGCAGCTTTCAAAAACTGATGTTCTGGAAACGTCTTCGGGTAAAAAAAGTGTCTACAGGATTTATCGCGACATTCGGTTTTCTAAAGATAAAACACCTTTTAAAACTTTTTGGGGCGGCAGTTACACAAGAGCAACAAGTGCAAGACGCGGCGGTTATTATTTTCATATCGAAAAAGGTAACAGCTTTTTTGCAGGTGGTTTTTGGGGACCCAATGCTGGAGACCTAAAACGCATACGTAGCGAATTTGCTCACGATGCCGGACCAATGAATAAAATATTACAATCAAAATCTTTTGTAAAAACTTTTGGAACTCTACAAGGCGAACAACTCAAAACAGCTCCAAAAGGTTATGAAATAACTCACGAAGCCATAGATTTACTTCGCTACAAACAGTTTTTGATCATCAAACGTTTTACTGATGAGGAAGTTTTAAGTCCGTTATTTTTAGAACAGGCTTTAGACACTTGCAAAAATATGAGACCTTTTTTCGACTATATGAGCGAAATACTTTCAACCGATATCAATGGAGCTTCTGTTTTATAATTTACATTGTATGCAACACAAAAAACCCGATTACTTTATCCAGGCAATCGGGTTATATTCAATTTGAATAAACGTTATCTGCTAAGCAATAAAATTTCATTAACAATAACTTCGGTCACGTATCTTTTTTCACCGTTTTTATTGTCATAACTTCTATGGGTTAATTTTCCTTCAACAGCAACTTCTTTCCCTTTTACTACATATTTTTCGATAATTTCAGCCGTTTTACCCCAGGCCGTCACACGATGCCATTCTGTTTGTTCCACTTTTTCACCTTTATCATTGGTGTATTTCTCGTTTGTAGCAATCGTTAGATAGGCTAATTTTCTTCCACTTTCTAAAGTTCTGATTTCCGGGTCGTTTCCTGCATTACCAATTAATTGTACTCTGTTTTTCATTGCATTCATGGCGTGTAATATTTAAAAGTTCGTATATAAAGAATTCGTTTATCAAATTCAACAGGGCAAAGATGCGACAGACTCCAAAAAATAATCGGTTGTAAAGTAATTACTTTCGGTTGTAACTATTTGTAAGCGTTTGTAAATGGAAATATTTCTTTGTATATTTAACATAAATCATACTACAATGCAAACACAAATCAATAAAGTTGAATTAAGAAATTTAGAATTCGACGACTATCAGCAGTTAAAAAATTCAATGGTTGAATCGTATCCTGAAATGGCGAATTCATATTGGAGACCTAACGATATAAAAAAATTACTCTCAATATTCCCTGAAGGCCAACTTGTTATACTAGTAGATGGTATAGTTGTAGGATCAGCATTATCACTAATTGTCGACGAAAAATTAGTAGACAAAAGACACAATTACAAACAAATTATAGGCGATTATACTTTTTCGACTCATAATCCAGATGGGGAAATATTGTACGGTATAGACGTTTTTATCCATCCTAATTATCGCGGTTTGCGTTTAGGCCGACGTTTATACGATACGCGTAAAGAACTGTGCGAGCAATTGAACCTAAAAGCAATTGTTTTTGCTGGAAGAATTCCAAATTATTCTCAACACTCAAAAAAGATGACACCGAGAGTGTACATAGATAAAGTAAAACATAAAGAATTACACGATCCGGTACTTTCATTTCAGTTGAGTAATGATTTTCACGTTTTGCGAATTATCAAAAACTATCTTGAAGGTGACGAAGAGTCCAAAGAATTTGCGGTTCTTTTAGAATGGAACAATGTTTATTACGATGAAAGTCCAAAGCTAATTAATCTTGAAAAAAGCGTTATTCGTTTAGGATTGGTACAATGGCAAATGCGCCAATTGAATAATCTGGAGGAATTTTTTGAACAGTCAGAATTTTTTATCGATGTCGTCTCAGGTTATGGGGCAGATTTTGCTTTGTTTCCGGAACTTTTTATTGCGCCTTTGATGGCCGATTATAATCATTTATCTGAAGCCGAAGCCATTCGTGAACTTGCCCGATATTCTGATCCTATCAGAAAACGTTTTCAGGAATTTGCTATTTCGTATAACATCAATATCATTACCGGAAGCATGCCGCTTTTAGACAATGGTAACTTGTACAATGTTGGTTTTTTATGCAAAAGAGACGGTACTTCAGAAATGTATACTAAAATTCACGTTACACCAAACGAAGTACAGCATTGGGGAATGAAAGGCGGATCGCACTTTAAAACCTTTGATACTGATTGTGGTAAAATTGGAATCCTGATTTGTTATGACGTTGAGTTTCCGGAACTTTCAAGAATTCTGGCCAATGAAGGGATGAATATTTTGTTTGTTCCTTTCTTAACTGATACACAAAATGCGTACACTCGTGTAAAACATTGTTCGCAGGCTCGTGCCATAGAAAATGAGTGTTATGTAGCCATAGCAGGTTGCGTGGGGAATTTACCAAAAGTGAATAATATGGACATTCAATATGCGCAGGCATCTGTATTTACACCATCAGATTTTGCTTTTCCTAGTAATGGTATAAAGGCAGAAGCAACTCCAAATACTGAGATGACGCTAATTGTCGATGTCGATTTGAATTTACTTAAACAACTTCACGAGCACGGAAGTGTGAGGATTTTAAAAGACCGACGTACCGATTTATATGAAATTAAAAAGATTGAACCATGAAAACATGTCTCGAATGTTCGGAAAAAATTGTAGGCCGCGAAGACAAAAAATTCTGTTCAGACAGCTGTAGAAATGCCTACAATAATAAAATAAATAAAGACAGTACTAATTTCATGAGGAATGTAAACAACAAATTACGAAAAAATTACCGTATTTTGTGTGAATTAAATACTGATGGAAAATCTAAAGCAACAAGGGATAAAATGATCAACAAAGGTTTTGATTTCGAATTCTTTACCAATATCTTGCAGACCAAAACAGGGAATACCTACTATTTCCTGTATGATCAGGGATATCGATCTTTGGACAATGATTATTTTATGCTTGTTAAAAAAGAAATATAGTACGTAATGAAGAAAAACCCCACCTCAATTCTGGCCATAATCTGCATTTTAGCCATTCTTGGCATCATATACGCCTCGATGATGCCACAGTGGATTTCAAAAGATGAAGAAGCTCTTGCTGATTTTTCTACCGAAAGAGCGCTAAACCAAGTCGAAATTATTGCGCAAAAACCACATTATGTTGGCTCGACCAATCATGAACTGGTTGCCAATTATCTTAAACTTGAACTCAATAGGATTGGATTGGAAACCTCTATTCAGGAAGGCTTTACCCTCAACGATAAAGGATTATTAGTAAAGTCTAAAAACATTCTGGCCCGAATTAAAGGAACTGATAGCTCAAAAGCGCTATTACTTTTATCTCATTACGACAGTGCACCGCATTCATTTTCTAAAGGTGCCAGCGACGATGCCTCAGGAGTTGCTACTATTTTAGAAGGAGTTCGTGCTTTTTTATACGCCAAGCAACCCCATAAAAACGATATTATAATTCTTTTTTCTGATGCCGAAGAATTGGGTTTAAACGGAGCTGCTCTTTTTGTAAACAAACATCCATGGGCAAAAGAAGTTGGACTTGTGATCAATTTTGAAGCAAGAGGTTCTTCAGGACCAAGTTACATGTTAATGGAAACCAACAAGGGAAATCAGGCGCTTGTAAAAGAATTTGCCAATGCAAAAACCCAATATCCGGTTTCGAATTCGCTCATGTACAGTATTTATAAGATGCTTCCTAACGATACTGATTTAACCGTTTTTAGAGAACAGGGAAATATTCAGGGTTTCAATTTTGCTTTTATCGACGGACATTATAATTATCATACGCAACAAGACGATGTTCAGCATTTAAGCAAAACCACATTAAAACATCAGGGAACATATTTAATGCCTTTACTGAAATACTTTTCGAATGTTGATTTGAATGCTACCGATTCTGCAGAAGATGATGTCTATTTCAGCGTTCCGTTCTCTTTCATAAGTTACCCCTTTACCTGGGTTTTTCCAATGACGATTATTGCTTTAGGTTTATTGATTCTTTTTATTTTTATAGGAAAAGCGAAACGTGTCATTACTTTCAGAGAAATTTTCAGAGGATTTGTTCCTCTTTTAGGCGCCATCATTATCTCAGGATTAGTTACTTTTTTAGGATGGAAAATTTTACTTCAAATTTATCCTCAATATTCAGATCTCCTTAACGGATTTACTTATAACGGACATGCTTACATTGGTGCTTTTGTATCGCTGAGTATCGCCATTTCTTTTGCTTTCTACCATCATTTTTCAGAAGCAAAAATCACAATGAATCATTTTGTAGCACCTTTGCTGCTTTGGATTATCATCAATGCATTTCTGGCAAATAGCTTAACAGGCGCTGGATTCCTGATTATTCCGGTTTATTTTGGCATTATGCTATTCGGTATTTTTGTCATTACCAAACACTATAGCTTAGGCGTAAATTTATTATTCAGCATTCCTGCATTGGCCATTATTGCGCCTTTTATTGTGATGTTTCCAGTTGGTTTAGGTTTAAAGATCCTTTTTGGAAGTGCTATCCTAACCGTTTTACTTTTCGGATTATTACTTCCTGTATTTGGTGACTTCTTTAAAAAAGGAGCCTGGACTATGTTCTTTTTTGCTGTTTCTATTGGATTTTTCATCTATGCCGGTTACCATTCTGGCTACCAACACGGTGAAGCAAAATCAAACAGCTTATTATATGTTTATAATGCCAATACCAACTCTGCTGTCTGGACCACTTATGATGTCAATTTAGACGAATGGACTAAAACCTATTTAGGAGAAAAAAATCAAAAAGCTGTTGGTTTAAATTCATTACCTCTAGCCAGCAAATACAATTCCGGATTTACTTACAGCGCAATTGCTCCTGTTGTTGATATTCCAAAACCAACGATTGCTTTCCTAAAAGACAGTGTTGTTGGCAATAACAGATATTTAAAAATTAAAATTACTCCAAACAGAAAAGTCAATCGTTACGATATTTACGCGAATCCTAAAATGACATTTTTTAATTTTAAAGCCAATGGTGTCGCAACTTCCGGAGAAAAAGGAAACCGTTTAGAAAGAGATGGCGCAAAAATACTATGCTATTATGTTGTAGGCAATGAACCGCTCGTAATGGATTTCTATATTAATAAATCTTCTGTTTTTGATATGGATCTAATCGAAAGTTCATTCGATTTAATGACAAATCCGTTATTACAAATAAAACCAAGAAGCGACTGGATGATGCCTACTCCATTTGTTTTAAATGATGCTATATTAATTCAACAAAAAATAAAAAAATATACAGCACCGGTAACTCCTCTTGCACCTGCAACAGCGGTAAAAGATAGTACTGTTATTGCAAAAGACAGTTTAAAACCTGTTGTAAGACCAGAATAAATAAACTTTTCTAACCTAACCACTATGAAGAAAACATTTCTGCTTTTTATTACTTTAAGTTTTTTCAATGCTAAGAGTCAGACCTTAGAAGAAAAAATAGCTACAAAAGCCTGCACTTGTCTGGAAAAAAGCAAAGAAGTAAATGAAGAAATCTACAGAAATTGTTTGACCAATTCGATGGCAGAAGTTGTTTTGCAGGATAAAGATGCAAAAGTAAGAGAAGGCATTAATACGGTAGAAGGAATCAAGTCTCTGCTTCAAAAATCTGATGAAACTATTGCCAAAACCTGTTCGAAGTTTTTACCAAAAACACCTGAAAACAAATCAGATATTTATTATAGTGATTCTAAAAATGAAAAGGCACAAAATTCTTATATCATTGCAAAAGATTTTATGCAGGCTCAAAAGTATAAACTAGCGATAGAAGGTTTGCAAATGGCATTAAAACAAGATCCAAAGTTTGTTTTGGCCCTAGATGATCTGGCTGTTTGTTACAGACAATTAAATGATTACGACAACGCCATAAAATATTATAAAAAGTCACTCGAAATATATCCTGAAGGCGAATATGCTTTAATCAATATTGGAGTAGTTTATTCACTAAAATCAGATTATAAAACGGCTATCGATTATTACGAAAGGCTTATAAAATATCAGCCCAACAATGCTGAAGGATATTTTGGCGCCGGAAAAAACTACCTGCAACTCAACAATGACGAAAAAGCATTAAACGATATTTTTATAGCCCACAGAATATATACTGCAGACAAATCAGAATATTCAAAAGACACCGAAATGCTTATGGGAGCTATTTATCAAAAAATGGTAAAAGAAAACAAAGAAGATGTTTTCAAAAAAATTGCGGCAGAAAACAATATTGTCATCGAATAATTCGGATATAAATCAAAAATCAAGGGCAAACTTTAAAATTAAAGTTTGCCCTTTTTCTTTAACAGGCACATTCAATTTTCAATCCTGCTTCTACTCCCTTTGTTCCTTCCGTGGCATATCCGTCAAACTTCCACCACTCGATTCCTCCCATTAATTCTTTTACTTTAAAACCTAATTTTGCCATATTCAAAGCGCCCCTTGTCGAAGCGTTACATCCAATTCCGTCGCAATACGTCACGTACAAAACATCTTTATCCAGATGTTTTGTAGTTTCAGCCGTCATTTCGCGATGCGGAATATTAATGGCTGTCGGAATATGTTCGGCTTCAAAACCAAATGCTTTTCTTGCATCAATTACAATTACTTTTTCCCCATTGTTCAAAGCATCAAATAAATCAGAAGGATCCATTTCGAAGGCCAGTTTGTTTTCGTAGTGTTTAATTTGTGCTTCCATTTTTGTTGTGTTTTATGATTAGTTTTTTCAAAAGTACTTCAACCATACATGTGATAAAAACGAAAAGAATTCATCAACTTGATTACTTTTTTTCATCAAAAAACCATTTTAAAATTTTGTTCCTTTGTAATTCTAATTCCCAAAAAATGGAAATCCGTCATTTAAGATTAATAAAAGCAATTGTCGAAGAAGGAAGCATCACCAAAGCGATTGATAAATTGCATTTGACACAATCGGCGTTGAGCCACCAACTCAAAGAAGCCGAATATCAATTGGGAACTCCTGTTTTTTTGAGAACCAATAAAAAGCTGGTTTTGACCAAAGCCGGCGAAAAAATCTACGAATTGGCCAATGAAATTCTGGAAAAACTCTCGCAAACCGAATCTCAAATCAAGCAAATGGTATATGGAGAACACGGCGAAATCAGGATTAGTACAGAATGTTTTTCGAGTTATCACTGGCTGCCATCTGTTTTAAAACAATTTCATCTTTTATATCCCAATGTCGATTTAAAAATTGTAACCGAAGCCACCCATATTCCGTTGCAGAAATTATTAGAAAACACCATTGATATTGCCATTATCAGCGATCAGATCAAAGACAATAACATCAAATATATTGAACTTTTTCAGGACGAAGTCGTAATGGCGGTTTCTGAAAACCATGCCTGGGCGAATAAAAAGTACGTCGTTGCCGAGGATTTTACCAACGAACATTTATTGATTCATTCCCTTCCGATGGAAACGGTTACAATTCATCAGTTTGTTTTGGCTCCAGCCAAAGTAACTCCGAAGAAAATCACTCCATTACCCTTAACCGAAGCGTCTCTTGAAATGGTTAAAGCCGATATGGGCGTAATGTCGATGGCAAAATGGGCCTTGTTACCACATTTAAAAAATAATCCCATAAAAGCCATTAAAATTGGAAAAAACGGATTGAAAAGAAAACACTTTATTGCCATTCGCGAAAACGAAAAATACCCGGATTACTTTCATCATTTTATTACCTTTTTACAAAACGAAATCAACCTGCAATGGAATATTCAATAAGAAATTGCGAAATAGCTGATGTACCAAAATTGGTCGTTTTGTGCCAAAAACATGCTGAATTCGAGAAAGCCGATTATTCTCCGGAAGGAAAAGAGGAAGGTCTTAAAAAAGCTTTGTTTAACAAACAACCCAAATTACATTGTTTGGTCGTGGCCACAAAAGAAACAATCATAGGTTATGTTTCCTATACTTTTGATTTTTCGACTTGGGATGCAGCACCTTTCATGTATATGGATGGATTGTTTTTGGAAGAAGAAGCCAGAAGTTTTGGAATTGGAGAGATCTTAATTGATACACTCAAAGAAATTGGAAGAGAGAAAAAATGCATCAATTTGCAATGGCAAACACCACAATTTAACCAAAGAGCCATAAAATTTTATCACAGAATTGGTGGAACAGGCAAAGATAAAGTTCGATTTACATTAGATTTGTAATATAATTGAAGCTAAAATTATTTAATACTATAAATTGAATAGCGTCCAGCTTTAGCTGGATGTAAAATATAGTTGCGGAAAAAGGCTTTAGCCAAACTAATCTTGATTTGGCTAAAGCCTTTTTCTCTTTAAATCTTATTTCTCCAGCTGAAGCTGGAGCCTATTCAAAAAAAATTTCGACTTTGCCTTTACTTTTCAACCTTAATGATAATTTATCACAAGTTGCGAAAACACTATTTTTTTAAAATTTTAATTTTAAGACTGGAATCTTTGTCCCTTTGTATCTTTGTAACTCTGAACCTCAAAAAAATGAAAAATATAAGCATATTAGGCTGCGGCTGGCTAGGTTTGCCTTTAGCGAAAACCTTAATCGAAAAAGGACATTCAGTAAACGGTTCTACAACTTCTGAAAGCAAATTGCCGATATTAGAAAATGCCGGAATAAATCCGTTTGTTGTCATCCTGAGCGATCCCGAGGCTTCGGGAGAAGGAACGCTTGAAAGCGAAAGTGTTTCAGAAAGTATACATAATTTTCTCAATAATACTGAAATCTTAATCATAGATATCCCGCCTAAATTACGCGGAACAAATGCTGATTCATCTCAATCTTCACGAAAGATTTTTGTCGAAAAGATCGAAAATTTAATTCCGTTTATAGAAAAATCAACAGTAAAAAAAGTACTTTTTGTAAGTTCAACCTCTGTTTACGGAGATGAAAACGGAATTATTACAGAAGAAACTATTCCGAATCCTGAAACCGAAAGCGGCAAACAATTGCTTTTGGCAGAAGCGCTTCTTCAAAAGAATCAAAATTTCGAAACTACTATTTTACGTTTTGGCGGTTTAATTGGTGAAGATCGTCATCCGGTTAAATTTCTGGCAGGAAAAGAAAACCTCGAAAACCCGGACGCTCCGGTAAACTTAATTCATCAAAAAGATTGCATTGCAGTTATTGAAGAAATCATCCATCAATCAAAATGGAATGAAGTTTTTAATGCTGTTGCACCTTTTCACCCAACTCGTTCAGCATATTACACTCAAAAAGCAAAAGACCAAAACCTGATTTTACCAAAATTTAGCGCTGAAAAATCGAATATTACAAAGGTTATTTCGAGCGAAAAAGTCGAAAACAATTTAAAGTATCAGTTTAACATAGAAAATTACTAAGTTTAAGAATGTCGTCAAGTTGAGGCAAAGCTATTTTGTCAGGCTGAGCGAAGTAGAAGCCCATGTTTCAATTGTTGCGCCCTTCGACTTCGCTCAGGGTGACATTGCCAAAACAAAACTTAAATTTCCTTACTTAACTTATATGGTTTAAAACAAAAACTTTGCGAACTTTGCGTAAACCCTTGCATCTTTGCGGTTAAATAAAAACTATGGAAACAGTCTATATCAATTCGCCCTTAGGAATCACCAAAATTGTTGGAGATGAAGATGGTGTTGCTGTAATTTCTGTTTCAGATGTTGGCACCAATGAAGTTTCTCAGGAAATTCCGGAAATTTTAAAAGAAGCAGTTTCACAACTTCAGGAATACTTCGACAAAAAAAGAACTGATTTTACTTTCAAACTAAATCCAAAAGGAACTGAATTTCAGCAGAAAGTCTGGAAATCCTTATTAGAGATTCCGTACGGAAAAACAGTAAGTTATATGGATCAGACCAAAAAACTGGGTGATGTAAAAGCAATTCGTGCTGTTGCATCTGCAAATGGTAAAAATCCGTTATGGATTGTAGTTCCCTGTCATCGCGTTATTGGCACAAATGGTTCTTTAACGGGTTATGCCGGCGGTCTATCCCGTAAAAAATGGTTAATCGAACACGAAAACCCAACTACACAACAGAGTTTGTTTTAAAACACAAATTTCACAGATTTACACGAATTAAAATTATAGCTTTATATTTACAAAAAGTAAGTTCGTGTAATTGTTTTACTCAAAGTAATCTGTGCCAATTAGTGTAATTAGTGCTAAACTAAAATTATGATTGAAAAAATAAACCTCAATAACATTTTATTTCTGGATATAGAAACCGTTCCCGAAGAAGAGAATTTCAATTTGCTTGACGCGGAAATGCAATCGCTTTGGGATCATAAAACACAATACCAGAGAAAAGACGATTTTACACCAGAAGAATTTTACGACCGCGCTGGAATTTGGGCTGAGTTTGGAAAAATTATCTGTATTTCTGTTGGGTATTTTACCATCAAAGGTGACATCAGGAATTTTAGAGTAACATCGTTCTTTGGTGATGAAAAGAAGATACTTCGTGATTTTAATAATCTAATCAACAATCATTTTCATCAGCCGCAACATCTTTTGTGTGGACATAATGCGAAGGAGTTTGATATTCCGTTTATTGCGCGACGCATGATCATCAATCAGATTGCGATTCCTGACAAACTAAATTTATTTGGCAAAAAACCTTGGGAAATTCCGCATTTGGATACTTTAGAATTATGGAAATTTGGCGATTACAAACACTTTACTTCCTTAAAACTATTGACTAAAATTCTGGGAGTTCCATCACCAAAAGGCGATATCGACGGAAGTCAGGTCGCTCATGTATTTTATGTAGAGAAAGATATTGACCGAATTGTTACCTATTGCGAAAAAGATACCATTGCCGTGGCTCAGATTTTCCTGCGTTTACGTCGTGAAGATTTATTGATTGATGATGAAATTATTCATGTTTAGGTGGAGGCACAAAGTTACAAAGGTTCAAAGTTTACTAAAAGGCTCAAAATGTTTTACTAAATGACGCATCAGGAAATATCTCATTATCGTCTTGTTTCTCAGAAACTTTATAAAACAAGCCCAAATACTCCACAAGAAATTGTAAAACATCTGTGCGCAATGCAGGCTCAGGATTATGCAATGGCGAAATGGGCAATTGGTTCCAGATGCGCGGCTACTGAAGCAGCAATTGAAGAAGCTATAAATTCGGCACAAATTATCCGAACGCATATTCTTAGACCAACCTGGCATTTTGTTTCGGCAGAAGATATTTATTGGATGTTGGATCTATCCAGACCACAAGTTCAGAAAATGACTATTTCTGCTGCCAAAAAATATGGTTATGATGTACAGATGCTCAACCAAATTAATTCTCAAATAGAAAAGTTATTAGCCCGAAATAATCATTTAACTCGTGACGAAATCATGCAGGAACTCAACATAAAAAAAAGTTCAAGTCAGGATTTTTTAGCTGCAGCTATTATGATGCATGCCGAACTCGATGGTTTAGTATGCAACGGAAAAATGAAAGGCAAACAAATAACGTATGCCTTATTGGAAGAAAGGGTTTCGAAACCTAAAACTAAGTTCACCAAAGAGGAAGCTTTAGCAAAATTAGCCCTAAGATATTTTGAAAGTCATGGTCCTGCTACCCTTCTTGACTTTTCGTGGTGGTCTGGTTTTCCGCCAACTACCTGCAAAACGGCAATTAATGCAATTAAATTGCAATTGAACTCGGTCGAGATTGAAAATCAAATTTACTGGTTTAAAAAAGATATCTCTGATGAAACCTACTTCCGCGAAAGCGTACATTTTCTCCCGGCTTTTGATGAGATTTTAATTTCGTATAAAACCCGTGAAGCTTCTATTTTAGTAGAACATCAAGCTAAAGCATTCACCAATAATGGAATTTTCAAACCTATTATTCTCGAAAACGCAAGAGTAATAGGAACGTGGACACGAACGATCAAAAAAGATCACGCAAAAATAGAAACGCAATTTTTTAATGAAACCGAAAGTTCAAAAAAAGAAATTCTGTTTGAAGGTATAAAAGCTTTTGAGAACTATCTGGGAACTAAAGTTGTTATTGAATAACTTGATTCTCTAATTTTTATATATCGCTCCTAAGGAGCTAGCGGAAAGAATAATCGAGCATTTCTATAAATATAACGCCCTTACAGGGCTCAGAAAACTCCGTTAGAAATGTAATATTTATAGAAATCAAATCGGCAATTTGATTTTCAAGCCCTATCGGGGCGATATCTGATCAATATTTATTACAATAAAATCAAATATTGTTTAAATTAATCTCGAGAAAATTAATCATACTTCTTGTATACTTTATAAAATCTTTGCGCATACAATCGCTAAATAATTATATTTACAAAAAAAATTAGCATTATGGTATTAAGTAGATTCTGGTTAGTGATTTTTATTTCCTCAATTGTCTTTATTGTGGTCAGTTTATTTACTGCCAACACTTATACTATCGATTCTGTTATAAACGGAAAAAAAGACGATCCTATTCTGGTCTCAGAAAAGTACATTCATGAACTTCCTGCTTTTATCAAGGACAGCATTCAGAAAGCGCCGGATCAGACCATGATTATCAATCGTGATACTCTTAATGCGGATACTACTTATGTTTATAAAAATAAAACGGTAAAAATTTTCAGCGGTCTTCAAAAATCTGATGGTTTATTACCAACCTGCAAAAGCACTTTGGTCGATTTGATCTTACCACTTATTGCTTATTTGGCTTTTTTCTGCGGATTAATGGAACTTTTAATTATTTCAGGAGCATCCGGAAAATTAGCCAAAGTTTTGAGTCCGGTATTTGTAAAGGTTTTTCCGAGTATTCCTAAAAATCACCCTTCTATATCCTATATGACATTAAACTTTGCTGCGAATTTCCTTGGATTAGATTCGGCTGCAACTCCTTTTGGACTTAAAGCTATGGAAAGTTTACAGGAAATAAATCCCGATAAAGACAGAGCGAGTGATGCTCAAATCATGTTTATGTGTCTTCATGCTTCGGGTTTAACTTTAATCGCGACTTCAATTATTGGGTATCGCGCTGCGGCAAATGCTACGAATCCTGCCGATGTTATGCTTCCGTGTATTATTACTTCTTTTATTGGTACTATCGCAGCATTTTTGATTGTGGGTATTAAACAAAAAATTAATTTTAAAAGCGCTTCTCTTGTCATTGTCTTAATCGGATTAATTGCCGCGATTATTGGTTTGCTGATGTACGTTAACCATTTAGATTTAATTGGAAAAAACTACTTTACTTCTAATCTTTCGGGATTAATATTAATTGGAATTATTGCGTTTACTTTGATTTTTTCATTCAAACACGAAAAGAAATTTAGCGATGCTAATACAACTGTTTTCGAGACATTTGTAGTGGGCGCAAACAACGGTGTTAAAACCGGAGTTACTATTTTTCCTTATGTATTGGGAATGTTAGTGGCTATTTCTCTTTTCAGAAACAGTGGTTTGTTCGAAATCATAAGCGATGCAATTGCATTTGTTTTTTCGAATATGGGAGTAAGTAAAGAAATTACGAATGCATTACCGGTAGCTATGCTTCGCCCGTTTAGTTCTGCAGGATCACGCGGATTTTTAATTGACTCAATGAATACATTTGGTGCAGATTCTTTAACCGCAAGATTGAGCAGCATTTTTCAGTGCAGTGCCGAAAGTACTTTTTATGTAATTGCGGTTTATTTTGGATCTGTAAATATCAAAAATACGCGTTATGCATTGGGCACAATGCTTCTGGTGGATCTTATTTGTGTTATTACGGCAATTTTTGTGGCGACTTGGTTTTTTTAAATCATTATGATTTTATCTAAACTGGACTGAAGTCCAGCCCTACAATATAGGGCGAGCCTACGGCTCTTTTTTTAGAGTTCCTGAGGAACGATTTATATTGTGGGGCCGGATTTTAATCCAGTTTAATATATAATCAATTATATTTATTTTTTTGTAAGAATATTTTGTATTATTGTTGCGGATTTAAATCGTTACCAACAAATACAAAATGTCAAATACTTATCATCAAGTTTATATTCAGGCAGTTTTTGCAGTAAAATATAGGGAAGCAATTATTACAAGTGACTGCAAATCAAAAATATTAAGTGTCATCGGAAATTTAATAAATGAAACGGGTTGCAAAACCTTAATTGTAGACGGAACAGAAGATCATGTTCATTGTCTTTTCAGCCTTAAGCCAACAATTTCAATTTCGGAATTAATGAAAATTGTAAAAGGGAAATCATCAAAATTTATAAATGATCATCAATTAACAAAACATAAATTCGAATGGCAGGAAGGTTATGGTGCTTTCTCCTATAGCAAATCTCATATTGATGCTGTATATAAATATATTGCTAATCAAGAGGAGCATCATAAAAATCAAAATTTCAAAGATGAATATATTTCTTTTTTAAATAAATTTAATGTCAAATTCGATGAAAAATATATTTTTGAAAATTTAATATAATTATATTTAAACTGGACTGAAGTCCAGCCCTACAATATGGATCGAGCCGATGGCTCTTTATTAGAGTTCCGGAGGAACGGATTGTTTTGTAGGGCCGGATTTTAATCCGGTTTAAATTAGAATCGGATCCATAGCTCTTTTTTTTAGAGTTCCAGAGGAACGGATTGTTTTGTAGGGCTGGATTTTAATCCGGTTTAAATTAGAATCGGATCCATAGCTCTTTTTTTAGAGTTCCGGAGGAACGGATTTATATTGTAGGGCCGGATTTTAATCCGGTTTAAATAAATATCGGATCCATAGCCCGTTTTTCAGAGGTCCAGAGGAACGGATTATATTGTAGGGCCGGATTTTAATCCGGTTTAAATAAATATCGGATCCATAGCCCGTTTTTCAGAGGTCCAGAGGAACGATTTATATTGTAAGGCCGGATTTTAATCCGGTTTAAATAAATATCGGATCCATAGCCCGTTTTTCAGAGTTCCAGAGGAACGGATTATATTGTAGGGCCGGATTTTAATCCGGTTTAAAAATATGAATCAAGCAATTTTAATCCGGTTTAAAAATAAAACCAAATTTCAATTCATTGAATTAATAAAATACCACACAGTAATGAAACCACAATACCTTTTTATCGCATGCCTTTTAATTGGTTGCCAAAAGCCAAAACCAGTCGATCAGGCAATCGCTGCAACTCCGGGAACTAAAACCGAAACCATTGCAGCTAAAGAGAATTTCTTAAAAACAGACACAATTTCTATTGCTGATTATGGAGAGACATCAGAGGACAATTATATTCTGGCAAATCTTCTAGAGCAAAAAGCAGACAAAGACAGTATTGTTACGGCAAAATACCAACTTGATTTTTATCAGAATAAAACCAAAACTACTACTTCAAAAATTACCATCAAGGGAGTCGATAAAGGTTCTGAATGGGCCGCTATCTACGGATTAGGAACAGAAAGTGCCAAAAATTCCCCCTTTATTCAAATTAGTTTTGGATATCCGGCTTGTGGTTATAATCAAAGTCATTATTTGTATTATTTAAAAAACAATGATATACAATTGGTTTATGATTGGTATACGATGTCTGATAGCGGTTGGGGAAGCTGGGTCGAGTTCGAAAATCCTTCGGCGAAAGCCAATCCTGAATCATTCTACTGCAAAACGGTTTCTTTTGAACCCGATGATAATGATGAAAACATGGGAACTGAAAAACATTCTGATTCGATTGTTTTTCGCTTAAGCGGAAATCAATGGCAAAAGCAATTGCTTTCGGCAAAAGACAAGACTTATTTTGAGAAAAAAATGAGTTTTGATGACTTTCATAAACAAGAATAAACACTTTAAAACATAGCTTATTCAAATTCTTTCTTAGGTAAATAATTTCTAACTTTGTCAAAAACAAAGAAATGATTGATTTTATATACCAAGACCCTTATCCTATTTTAAAGGATGATACACAGTACCGCAAAATTACTTCTGATTTTGTAAAAGTAGAACAATTTGGAGAACGTGAAGTTCTGACCGTTGATCCAAAAGGATTAGAATTATTAGCCGAAGAAGCCCTTACAGATGTTTCTTTCATGTTAAGAACAACGCATTTGCAAAAACTGCGCAAAATTCTTGATGATCCGGAAGCGACAGACAACGATCGTTTTGTAGCTTATAATTTATTACAAAATGCTTCGGTTGCTGCCGAAGGTCAATTACCAAGCTGCCAGGATACCGGAACAGCGATTGTAATGGCCAAAAAAGGCGAAAGTATCTTTACCGGTGTTGATGATGCAGAATGGCTGAGCAGAGGAATTTTCAATACGTACCAAAAACGCAACTTACGTTATTCGCAAATTGTACCGATTTCGATGTTTGAAGAAAAAAATTCAGGATCGAATCTTCCGGCACAAATTGATATTTATGCTAAAAAAGGAACTTCGTACGAGTTTTTATTCATGGCAAAAGGCGGTGGATCTGCTAATAAAACATACCTATATCAGCAAACAAAATCATTATTGAATGAAAAATCAATGGATGCTTTTGTTCGCGCAAAAATAAAAGACTTAGGAACTTCGGCTTGTCCTCCTTATCATTTAGCTTTAGTAATTGGAGGAACTTCTGCGGAAGCAAATTTAAGTGCTGTTAAGAAAGCATCTGCAGGATATTACGATCATTTGCCTACTTCAGGAAACATGGCGGGTCAGGCTTTTCGTGATATCGAATGGGAACAAAAAGTACAGCAAATTTGCCAGGAAAGTGCTATTGGCGCTCAGTTTGGCGGTAAATACTTTACACATGATGTTCGTGTGATTCGTTTGCCACGTCACGCGGCTTCTTGTCCGGTTGGATTAGGGGTTTCTTGTTCTGCTGACAGAAATATCAAAGGGAAAATTACTAAAGACGGAATTTTCGTTGAACAGTTAGAAGTAAATCCAAAACAATTTTTACCGGAAACAGCTCCGCATTTAGAAGCTCCTGTAGAAATTGACCTCAATATGCCAATGGCTGATATTTTGGCTAAACTAACTCAATACCCAATTAAAACACGTTTAAAACTAAACGGAACCGTAATTGTTGCCCGCGATATTGCACACGCAAAAATCAAAGAATTATTAGAGGCCGGAAAACCAATGCCGGAATACTTTAAAAACCATCCTGTTTATTACGCTGGACCGGCAAAAACTCCGGAAGGAATGGCTTCAGGAAGTTTTGGCCCAACGACTGCAGGACGTATGGACGTTTATGTAGATGAATTCCAGAAACATGGCGGAAGTATGATTATGCTGGCAAAAGGAAACCGTACTAAACAAGTAACTGATGCCTGTAACAAATATGGCGGATTTTACTTAGGTTCTATTGGCGGTCCTGCTGCAATTTTAGCTCAGGATAATATTTTAAAAGTTGAAGTAGTTGATTTTGAGGAATTAGGAATGGAAGCGGTTCGTAAAATTACAGTTAAAGATTTCCCTGCGTTCATTATTACAGATGATAAAGGAAATGATTTCTTTGAAAACTTATAAATGCTATAGCCACAAAGGCACTAAGGCGCAAAGATTATTTTCTTTGCGCCTTTTTTATTTAGTAAATATGAGAATAAAAAAACTTTGTGTCTTAGTGTCTTCGTGGCAAATCATTACACTTTGTGGCAAAATCATGCGACTTCTTTCTCGAAAGCAATAAAGTGCGTCAGTTTTCCTTTTAAGTTAAAAACTGGAGCTCCATTGATCTGACAATTGTAGGTTCGGCCATCTTTTCTGTAGTTTTGAATTGTTTTTTCAAAAGGAATCTGCAATTTGATTGCTTCTCTGATTTCTTTTAAAACCACTTTAGAGGTTTTGGGACCCTGAAACATTTTTGGGGTTTTCCCTAAGATTTCTTCTTCTTTGTATCCGGTCATTCGCCTGATTCCGTTTGAGGCAAAAATGATCTTTAAATCAAGATCTGTCACTAAAATTACTTCTTCCTTAATGCGTTCTTCGATCTCCAAATGTGTTTCATTCCAGGTGAATTGATTCGAAATTTTATTTACTTTTTTCAAATCAGAGAAAATAGCTTTCAATTCATTTAAATATTCATAATGAAAATCCCATGCCAGGATAGGAACTGAATTGCGATGCGACGCTTCATCAAAATTGGTGTTTTTCATTTTGAATAATTTAAATAATAATGTCTTTTACCAAAGATAGAGCGTAAATTCATCACAAATTGATTTTATTCCCTATTTAACGATTGTTTAATAAGAGTTAGAAAGTAAATTTTAGTTGTACTACAACCGCTTTTTTCTCTTCGGTGTTGAGGTTATTAAGCGAAATTCCGAGCAATCGGACTGAATCTTTCATTTTTTCCTGATATAATAATTCTTCTACTGTTTCGAGAATCAGACTTTTATCTGAAATAAAATAAGGCAAAGTTTTGCTGCGGGTTTGTTGCGTAAAATCACTGTATTTTATTTTAAGCGTAACCGTTTTTCCTGAAATTTTATGTCTTTGTAATCGTCTTTCAAGTGATGTGGCAATTTTGTCGAGCTGTTCCAGCATGAAAATTTCAGAGGTCAGATTGACATCAAATGTATTTTCTGCCGCAACAGATTTGGTAATACGATGTGATTTTACTTCGCTATTATGAATTCCGCGAACTACATTGTAATAAAAAGCGCCTGATTTTCCAAAATGCTTTTCCAGAAATTCAATCGATTTACTTTTTAGATCTGTACCGGTAAAAATGCCCAACTGGTACATTTTTTCAGTTGTTACTTTTCCAACACCATAAAACTTTCTGATGGGCAATTCTTCCAGAAAAGCTTCAACTTCATCCGGATTTACCGTTTTTTGTCCGTTTGGTTTGTTGACATCACTGGCAATTTTGGCTACGAATTTATTGATCGAAATTCCCGCAGAAGCTGAAATTCCAACTTCATTCAAAATTCTTAACCTTATTTCCTGAGCCAGCAAACTCGCACTTGGATTTCCTTTTTTATTCTGGGTTACATCCAGATAAGCTTCGTCGAGCGAAAGTGGCTCAACCAGATCTGTATAATCGTGAAAGATAGCGTGAATTTTTCCTGAGATTTCTTTATACCGATCAAATCGTGGTCGTACAAAAATAATTTCAGGACAATATTTCTTGGCCAAAACACCACTTATAGCACTGCGTACACCAAATTTACGCGCTTCGTAACTGGCTGCCGAAACCACTCCTCTATTCTCTGAACCTCCAACAGCAATAGGTTTTCCGCGCAAAGCAGGATTATCCATCTGCTCTACCGAAGCATAAAAGGCATCCATATCAACATGGATTATTTTTCGATATGTTGGCGTGTCTGACATTATGCAAATTTAAACAGGAAACCTTGAAAATGAGTTGAAGTAAGTCATAAAAAAAACCGCAGCTTTTTTAAAACTGCAGTTTTTCTTATTCATTAGATCATTCTGTTTTATTTGAAATCTATTCTAATTTTCATTGGATCGCTAATATATGGTCCTGTTCTTAAAGCTACTGTTCCTTCAAAATAAGTTGCTTCCTTATCGCTTACAAAGAAAAAAAACTTATCTACTGTTTTTACAGGAATTGGATAATTCACCTCAGTGGCCTGTGCATTCATATATTTAAAACTAGCATCTGATTCATAAGCACTTAACTCAATTTCTCCCGTACCATAAAGATCAGTAAAAACTAATGCTGTACGTGATTTATAATAACGATATGCTGATCCTGGCAGTAAATCTAAATTAAAATTATATCTAAAATTACTTCCTTTCAAAACCATCGTTTCACCACCTTTAAAAGCAGCTTTATTAATAGATGAAATTACTGGCATTTTTTCTTCCTGTACTACAATGTCTTTTTCAAAGTAAGTATCGATTAGATTGTTATATCTTACTGATAAGAAATATTTACCTGCCGGAACTCCGCTAGAAATTATAAACTCTACTTTTTTTGTATTAGAATTAATAGAATATTCTAAATCATACGATTTAAACGTTGATACATCTTCTAATCTTATTCCTGAAATTCCACTTGTCAAAATACTACTTTGGATCGTGTTTTTTATATTATGAAAATAAATATAATCCTGTGTAGGTTCCTGTTCATTTGAACTGTGAGCAAACAGTATCGTATAATCTTCAACATATTGATAGTTGATTTTATTAAAAGTCTTACTTCTCACTATAAAATGATCCGTATAAACCTGATCTGTTGTCTTATTTTTAATAACTAAAGTATAGACTCCTTCATTTTTAGGAGCAGCTTTAAATGCAACTCTTTGAATCCTTTTATCAGCAAAACCAATTCGAGTATCTTCAACGCGATCTAATACAGCTGCTAAAACAGTACCATCCTCATCAGTAAGTTTAAGATCCCAGTTTCCTAAATTTGTATCGAAATCTATTGCTAAAAAAGTAATATCACCACTATTAAGAGAAGGCAGCACAACATCTTTCTCAAATTCTAAGAACTCGAATTGTTTAGATTTGGCATCATCATCACCCGAACAGGATACTATAAATAAAGAAAGAAGAAATAATAAAGTAATTTTTGATTTCATAGACTTATTTTTTAAGGCGTAATTTTTGGCAAATATAAATTTTTAAACTTGTATTTTTTAATAAAAATTTAACCGAAAATTCTTTCAAATAAAATGAGCCACTTTTTTCCTGATTAAAGATTCTCAACTTAATGTTCACAAACAAATCATTTTCTTTATTTTTGTATTTCTACATGAAATAATAAAAAATGCGAACATTTGTTATAGGCGACATACACGGCGGACTACTCGCGCTTGAACAAGTGATGAAAAAAGCCAAAGTTACAACCCGGGATACTCTTATTTTTTTAGGTGATTATGTTGATGGATGGAGCCAGTCACCACAAGTAATCGATTATTTGATGGACTTGCAAAGCAAACAAAACTGCATTTGCATTAGAGGAAATCATGACGAATTATTATTGTCATGGTTTAAAACCAAAAATGATGAGATCGACGAAACTTTATGGTTCAAACACGGTGGCGAAGCTACTGTATTGGCGTACGAAAAAGTAAGTGAAGAAAAAAAACAAATTCATATTGGCTTTTTAGAATCTTTGGAGGATTATTATCTTGATGATGAAAACCGCCTTTTTGTTCATGCCGGCTTCACTAATTTGAATGGTGTAAAATATGAATATTTCCCTAAACTATTTTATTGGGACAGAACACTTTGGGAAATGGCACTTTCATTAGATCCTAATTTAAAGATTGATGATTTGCTTTATCCAAAACGTTTTACACTATATAAAGAAATTTATATCGGGCACACTCCTGTTACCCGAATTGGGAAAACAATTCCTGTACAAAAAGCCTGCGTTTGGAATGTAGATACCGGCGCTGCCTTTAGAGGCCCTTTGACCATTATGGACGTGAATACCAAGGAATTCTGGCAAAGTGACCCGTTAAATGAATTGTATTCTAACGAAAAAGGCAGAAATTAGATCATAAAAAACTATTTTTGCATTTTTAAATAATTAATTTTTAAGTTTATGAAAAAGGTTATTACACTTTTGTTTTTAGTATCATTTGGATTTACACAAGCTCAACAAGCTTTTAAAGGAAAAGGAGATGTTAAAGTTAACGTTGGTGCTAACATACAAGATGGTGGTTCAGGAATTCAGGGTTCTGTTGATTTTGGTTTAGGTGAAAATTTCTCTTTTGGTTTTGTTGCTAATTATTTATTGGGTGTAGATAATTTTAATGGTTTTTACCATAGTAACCCAACTCCTTACAATGATTACAAACCTGATTTTAGTGATCGTTTTGATGCTAAAGCCAGAATTAATGCTAATTTAAGCAGTGTTATTGGTGTTGATCAATTAGATGTTTATCCTGGTTTAAGTTTAGGATTGCACAATTTTGGCGGTCATGTTGGTGGTCGTTACTTTTTTACTGATGGATTTGGTGTTTTCACAGAACTTGGTTTTCCAATTGCAAAATACGGTAGCAACGACGGAGTATTCGATCACTTAAACAATCAGTTTACTTTTAGTTTAGGAGCTTCTTTTAATTTGTAAAAAAGACTTTTGCTACAAAGACACTAAGTTTTTTTTTGCAAAGTTGAAGAAAGAAAAAAATCTCGCAACGACTCTAAGTCGCAAAGATTATAAATAAAAAACCGCCTAATTAGGCGGTTTTTTATTTCGTATATATGGTTTACTGCTTATTTACTAAGTAGAATACTCCAGTCGGCTCCGCTGTAGATTTTATGTTTTGCTGAAAAACTTCCCTGATTTACGGCCAATGAAAAGTTTAAAAGACTATTGAAGTAACAAACATCAGTACCTACAGCAACTTCTCCAAAAGTATTAACCAGTTTCAATTTTCCTTCGTATGCTTTTTTAGTTCCGTTGAAAATCTGGATTTTAACAAAATCACCTGCTTTTAAATCTAAGTTAGCAAAAGTTTTCTTGTCGATATTTGTCCATACATTTCCGTATTGAATATCTAAAATCGGGATTCCACCTTTGATGATGCCTTTTTCAAAAACCGGTTTTTGGTAGTCGATTTTTACTACTTCGTTTGGTAATTTTGGTCCCACTTGTTCAAAAGTAATAGTTTTAGATGCTAAACGAGCTCCTGTATAAGCATACACATCACGACCATGAAAAGTATACGATTCGTTTGAGTTTTGACGACGGTTTTTTACTTCATCGATCTCACGAATTTCCTGAATTCCTAATTGTTCTGCAATTAGAGTCAAAGTTCCGTTATCCGGAGTTACAAAATAATGACCTGACTTGGTTAACAAAACCACAGAATGCCTTGCTGTACCTACTCCCGGATCACAAACTGATACAAATACGGTTCCAGCAGGATAATATTGAGCCGTTTGCGACAAACGATATGCTGCTTCCCAAATGTTAAATGCCGGGATTTCATGAGTAACATCAAATATTTTAATATCGGTCGAAACTCCCATTGCTACCCCTTTCATCGCAGATACTGCCCCATCTTTCAAACCAAAATCTGATTGAAAAACTAATACATTATTTTGTGCGAAACCATTAAAAGTAATAGCGCACAAAAAAAGTAATAAACGTACTTTCATTTTTTTTCTTTTTAAATTTTCAGCAAAGATATTTCATTAAATTCAAAAACTGACACCATCAACTTACAAATAATATCATTTTATAAATCAATTTTGATTATTTACAATTACATTTGCATTTTATTCATTATCCTATCTAAGTAGTAGACAAATACCCGTTCTATTGGATCTTTGAATAATTATTAAATCAATTACAAAACTAAATTACCAATGAGAAAAAAATTAAAAATTGTCATAACAGCAATTCTTATTTTATCCAGCACTTTATTTTTTGCGCAAAGTCACGAGATAAAAGGAACGATTACAAATGAAAACGGAAATCCCCTGGAGTTTGCTACAATATTGATTAAAGGAACTCAAATTAATGCGTCAAGCGATGCTTTAGGAAAGTTTACAATTAATGCTTCTGCAAATAATTCAACACTTATTGTTTCGTTATTTGGATATCAAACCAAAGAAGTCGTTGCAAAGGATCATATTATCGAAGTGCAATTGGCTTTAGAAAATAATAGTCTAGATGAAATTGTAGTCGTAGGAAGTAGAAATCCTAATAAAAGCAAACTCGAAACAGCAGTTCCGGTTGATGTTGTAAACCTGGCAAAAATCAGAAATACAACACCACAAACTACCACAAATGATATTTTGACCTATTTGATTCCTTCTTTTAACTCTAACAGACAATCTTCTGCGGATGGAACGGAACATATCGATCCGGCTTCGTTAAGAGGCTTAGGCCCGGATCAGGTTTTGGTTTTGATTAACGGAAAAAGAAGACATACTACATCATTGGTAAATTATCAAAATACGGTAGGAAATGGTTCTGTTGGAACAGATTTAAGTGCAATTCCCGCTTCGGCAATCAAAAGAATTGAAGTTTTACGTGATGGTGCAGCAGCGCAATATGGCTCTGATGCGATTGCGGGTGTAATCAATCTGGTTTTAAAAGACAATGCCGGTTTAGAAGTAAACGCTACTTATGGTTCGACATCCAGAAATGATGGACAGACCACAAATGTAAACTTAAACTACGGAACAAAAATTGGTAACAAAGGTGGTTTCATCAACCTTTCGGCTGAATTTAATGATCGTCAGAAAACCAATCGTTCTCAAAATAATAACCTGATTATTTTTGATCAATCGGCTGAAGGTAATTTCTTCGCTTATGATTTTGCTGATAATCCGGCACAGTCACGCCAGATTGATGATAATCTATTGGCTCAAAATGGTTTGACTCGTGATGATTTTAATTTTCAGATTGGAGATGCAAAAATTCAGAATATTCAGGGATTTTTTAATGCATCGATTCCATTAAACGATCAAATTGAGTTTTATGCAAACGGAGGCGTGAGCCATAGAGAAGGTACAGGTTACGGTTTCAGACGTTTACCAAGTGAAACTGAAAATGTGGTGGCTTCTATTTTCCCTTTCGGATTTCAACCTGAATTGAATTCTGTTGTAACAGATCTTTCTTCTTCGGTTGGTTTTAAATTCAAATTTGGAGAATGGAAATTGGATGTGAGCAATACTATCGGTGAAAACAAATTTATTTATGATGTATCGAATACCAACAACGTTTCGTTAGGCGATAATGGCCAGACAGATTTTAAAGCCGGAAATCACTCTTTCCTGCAAAACACGGTAAATGCTGACATTTCGAGATTATATAAAGATATTTTTCATGGATTGAATGTGGCATTTGGAGGTGAATATCGCTTTGAGAAATACAAAATTGTTCCTGGCGAAGAAAACTCTTATATCAATGGCGGAGCACAATCATTCCCGGGATTTTCTCCTTTGAATGAAGTAAATGAAAACAGAAACAGCGTTGGAGTTTATGCTGATGTTGAGGCCGATATTACGGAGAAATTATTGATTGGCGTTGCAGGTCGTTACGAGGATTTTACTGATTTTGGAAATACCATTAACGGAAAATTATCTGCCAGATATAAAATCTTAGACAATCTATTTGTTCGTGGAGCGATTAGTTCTGGTTTTAGAGCGCCATCATTGCACCAGCAATACTTCAACAATATTGCCACTGATGCTGTTGACGGACAAATCCTGAATTCGGGAATTTTTAGAAATGATAGCGATGTTGCTAAAGAACTTGGAATTCCTAAACTAAAAGAAGAAACATCGAAAAACTACAGTTTTGGAATTGTTTATTCTCCAACAAAAAAATTACATATTACAGCTGATTACTATCACATTAGAATCGATAACCGAATCATCCTTACAGGAAACTTAGGAAATGATGCTTATGGAGATCCAGTTCCTGCGCTTCGCGATTTGTTTGCAGAATACGGAGCTCAAACCGGACGTTTCTTTACCAATGCCATCAACACGACCACAAACGGAGTTGACGTTGTAATTGATTATGACATGAATGTTGGTCCGGGAAAAATGAATCTTTCGTTATTGTACAACTACAACGACAATAAAGTTGATGATCAGCTGAATAATATTCCGGCCTTATTCGTAGGCCAGGAAGATGTGTATTACGGACCTCAGGAAAGAAGTCTGATCGAGACCAACACTCCTAAACACAAAGGTACTTTTGCTATTAATTACAGTTTAACAAAATGGAATTTCTTATTAAGAAATACGTATTTTGGAGAAGTAATTCGTGATGGTTTCCCTTTTGGAGGCATCCAGAAACACAATGGAAAAGTAGTTACCGATATGACTGTTGCTTATAAAATTACTCCAAAAATCCAGATTGCTTTGGGAGCCAACAACTTATTTGATATTTTCCCGGACAGACAAATTTACGAGAACAGTTATTACGGAGTGTTCAAATATGCACCTGTACAAATGGGAACTACGGGAGCTTACTACTTTGGACGCATGAGTTTTACATTGTAACATATTGCCACAAAGACACCAAGTCGCAAAGAAATTTTAAAAAGTATAAAAAACAAAAACCGCCAAATCAGGCGGTTTTGTTATTAAAAAAACTTTGTGTCTTTGAGCCTTTGGGGCATAAATCGTTTGGTTGTAAATCTAAATAGCCATTTCTGGAATTTCGCCTTCAATAATTAAATCAGCTTCTGTCGAGGCGATGATATGCTCGACTGAAACACCTGGCGCGCGTTCTAAGAGCTTAAAACCCTTTTCAGTTACTTCGAGAACTGCTAATTCGGTTACAACCTTTTTAACGCATCCTACGCCTGTTAATGGTAAAGTGCATTTTTTTAAGATTTTAGATTCTCCGGCTTTATTGACGTGCATCATGGCCACAATGATATTTTCGGCGGAAGCCACCAAATCCATTGCGCCTCCCATTCCTTTTACCATTTTTCCCGGAATTTTCCAGTTGGCAATATCACCGTTTTCAGAAACTTCCATCGCACCTAAAATCGTCAAGTCTACCTTCTGGCTGCGAATCATTCCAAAGCTAAAAGCCGAATCAAAGAAACTTGCTCCCGGCAACGTCGTAATGGTTTGCTTTCCTGCATTGATAATATCAGCATCTTCTTCTCCCGCAAAAGGAAAAGGCCCCATACCCAAAACGCCATTCTCGCTTTGAAATTCAACTGCTATGTCTTCTCTAACGTAATTTGCTACCAAAGTCGGAATCCCGATGCCAAGATTAACAAAATAACGGTCTTTTACTTCTTTTGCAATTCGTTTTGCAATATCTTCTTTTGTCAACATAAGTACAATGTGTCTGTTTGGAAATTAGATAATTAGATAATGCATTACTTTACGCAATCATCAATCAATTATCTAATTATCACATTTTCTAATTATCTAATTTGTTCTGTCTTTTTTGATGAAATAATCCCAGGTTGCCTTTGTTATATCTGCAATTATTTTCTCTGTATCTTCTTGTTTTTCTGTGATATTTTTTAAATAAACGGATAGAATAAAATGTTTCCCGTTTGGGAGTTTTACAATTCCAATATCATTCATTGCTACTCTCAAATTATCATCGTTGGTTCCTGATATTCCTGTTCTGTGCGCCAATTCGGTATTTTTAGGAAGTCCCGCTTTCATCCAGGTGAGACCTCTCGATGTTTCGACCATTATCTGGTACAGATACTTTGTAGTGCTTTCTTTTAGAATTTGTCCTTTAAAGAACTTTTCCAGTAACACTGTTGTTGCCAATGGAGTAGTTGTATTCACATAAAGATTTTCCCAGGTTCGCATTTGTTGCTCGTTTACTTTGATCACGAAATCCTTAATTCCTTGTTTATTGATGAATTTCTGAACTTCTTTTGTTCCTCCCAATACATCAATTAGAATATCACAACCATTATTATCACTGTGTGAAATAGTATATCGAAGTATTTTATCTAAAGTTAAATTCACATTCCCATCAGGATAATCTTCCCTCATTGGGCTCCACGTATCTTCATGTAAATCTTTCTTTTTAATAAAAATTTCCTGTGTTAATGAAAGTTTTCCCTGATCGACTTTATCTAAAACCGTCAAGGCAATATGAAATTTAAAAACACTCATCATAGGAGCTTTTAAGCTACCGTTGAGACTCAAAGTATCTTTATCTTCAATTCCTTTTATCGAAATTCCAACTGTTGCATTTTTTGACGAAATGATTTGATTTAGTTGTTGTCGTAATTCATTGGTTGATTGCGCAAAAGTCGAAAAAGACAATAATGAAAACAGAATAATATAAAAAAGCTTAGTCATAGTTTAATTTGTCTTTTTTTAATGTTTCAATTAGAGAATTTGCTAATGAGATAATGACTCACTTTATGCAATTGAATAATAGAAAAATATTTTCAAAAAATACCTCATTATTTAGTCATTCACTTTATGTAATTAAACATAATGCTTTTATTATCAAGTGAATTACAAAATAAATAGCAATTAAAGCAACGTTGTTGCAATATTTATATAATTATCTAATTGCCAAATTATCTAATTATAATTAAGCTCTCTGCCTCACAGTTCTCTGCTCAATCCTTTTCTCAAATTTTTCTCCCTGAAAAATACGCTGTACCATAATTCCCGGAATATGAATTTGATTGGGATCTAAAGTACCAACGGGAACTAATTCTTCGACCTCAGCAATAGTAATTTTTGCTGCACCGGCCATACACGCATTGAAGTTTCTGGCTGTTCCTTTAAAAATAAGATTTCCGGCTTCGTCACCTTTCCAGGCTTTTACAATGGCAAAGTCAGCTTTGAAAGCTTGCTCCATGATGTGCATCTTTCCGTTGAATTCACGAACTTCTTTTCCCTCTGCAACTTCGGTTCCGTAACCTGCTGGTGTAAAAAAAGCGGGAATCCCGGCTTGTGCTGCACGACAGCGTTCTGCTAAAGTGCCTTGAGGAGTCAATTCTACTTCAAGTTCTCCGGAAAGCATCTGGCGTTCGAACTCCGCATTTTCGCCTACATAAGACGAAATCATTTTTTTGATTTGTTTTTTCTGCAAAAGCAATCCCAAACCAAAATCATCAACCCCTGCATTGTTCGAAATACAAGTTAAATCTGAAACTGTTGTTTTTACTAATGCGGCTATTGTATTTTCAGGAATTCCGCATAAACCAAAACCACCGAACATAATGGTCATTCCGTTTTCTATTCCTTCTGTAGCCTCCTGAACGTTATTTACTTTTTTTGTAATCATAATAAATGCTCTTTATTACCGTATATTTTTGATAAAAATACCATTTTTAGATTAAATTATAACGATTTCGTAAAAAATAAAATCTACTTTTTAACCGCAAAGCCCGCAAAGGGAGAACCGCAAAGTTCGCAAAGTTTTTATAAATATACTTTGCGAACTTTGCGTAAATCTTAGCGCTCTTTGCGGTAAAATTTCCCTCAATTCAAAAAAAATCCTTTTGTGTTTTCTGAAATTCAGAAAATCACAAAAGGATAATTTTATATTTAAAAGAATTTAAATTACAGTTCGAATTCGTCTGTATTTTGTTCTGTTACAGTAGTATCTTTTACTTTTGGCGCACTATAACAATCTACTTTTATAGAAAGATTTTTTGGTCGCTCAAACTCTGATTTCGAAACCTGAAGTCCCGGATCTGCGTAACAAAGTTTCATAAAATAACCCCAAATTGGCAATGCCGCAGTTGCACCTTGCCCGTAAGTTAGACTTTTAAAACGTGCCGAACGATCTTCGCAACCTACCCAAACACCGGTTACTAAATTAGGCACCATTCCCATAAACCAACCATCAGACTGGTTTTGAGTTGTTCCCGTTTTACCAGCAATCGGATTTTTGAACATATAAGGATAACCCGTCCATCGATTGTCTCCACTTCCACCGCCTTGCGTACGTAAACGTGCACCAGAACCGGTTTCTGTAACTCCCTGAAGCAATTTGATTACTGCAAAGGCAATATCTTTGTTTAATACATCATGAGATTCCGGAATTGGTTCGTAAATCACCTCTCCGCTTTTATTCTCAATTCGGCTTAAAAATTGTGGTTTTACATACACTCCCTGATTGGCAAATGTGCTGTAAGCAGCAACCATATCTTCAACCGTAATATCTACGGCACCAAGAGCAATAGAAGGCTGTGCCGGAATTTCGGTTTTAACCCCTAATTTATGCGTTAACTCAACTACAGCTTCCGGTCCTACACGATCGATTAATTTTGCAGAAATGGTATTGATTGAGTTAGCCAAACCTTGTTTTAAGGTAACCATTCCGCGATATCTGTTATCAGAGTTTCTTGGCTCCCAATCTGCAGTAACATTATGACGCCCTTTGTGAATCATAAAAGGTCCGTCAAGAATAGAATCACAAGGAGACATATTCAATTGCTCAATTGCGGTTGCGTAAACAAAAGGCTTAAATGTAGAACCTACTTGTCTTGCTCCCTGTCCTACGTGATCGTATTGAAAATATTTATAATTGATTCCACCAACCCACGCTTTAATATTTCCGGTTTGAGGCTCCATTGCCATTAAACCAGATTGTAAAAAGTGTTTGAAATAACGGATAGAATCCATTGGAGTCATTGTAGTATCACGCTCACCTTTCCAGGTAAATATGCGCATTTTTGTTTTTACTTTGAATGAAGCAATGATATCATCTTCGCTTTTATCCAGATCTTTCATGATGGCCCAACGCGTTGAGTTTTTCATGGCCTGCATCATAAGTTTATCTGTTTCTGCCTTAGTGATATTTACAAATGGTGCGTTTTTATTATTTTTTTGTTCGATGAAAAATTGTTGTTGCAAATTTTTCATGTGCTCAGAAACCGCTTCTTCGGCATGTAACTGCATTCTTGAATCTATAGTGGTATAAATTTTTAAACCGTCTTTGTAAATATCATAATCAGAACCGTCCGGTTTTTTATTTTCGGCAACCCACTTTTTCATGTAATCACGAAGATATTCTCTGAAATAAGTGGCTGTTCCTTCACGGTGGCTTTCTAATTTGAATTTTAATGCAATTGGTAATGCCTTATACTTATTTTTTTGAGATTCAGTAATCATCTTGGCTTTTACCATTTGACCCAATACCACATCACGACGGTTTTTAACACCAACAGGGTTGCGCAACGGATTATAAAGAGATGAATTATTAAACATTCCAACCAATATTGCCGATTCATCGATGGTTAGATCTTTAGGTTCTTTAGAAAAATAAGTTTGAGATGCCGAACTTACCCCAACAGCGTAATTTCCGAAATCATAAACGTTGCAGTACATTGCTAAAATCTCATTTTTGGTATATTGCCTTTCCAGACGAATGGCAATAATCCATTCTTTTATCTTTTGCACAATTCTAAAAGGTAAAAAGCTAGATCCTCCGCGATGAAATAATTGTTTTGCCAGCTGCTGTGTCAGGGTACTGGCTCCTCCGTTGGTTCCCAGTGAAAAAGCAGCACGTAAAGTTCCACGTCCATCAATTCCTGAATGTTCATAAAAACGGGCATCTTCGGTTGCAACCAAAGCATCTACCAGGTTTTTTGGTAAATCTGAATATTTAAGTTGTGATCTGTTGGTTTTAAAATATTTACCAATCACTACACCATCAGATGAAATAATTTCTGTTGCCAAATTAGAATCCGGATTTTCTAAATCTTCAAAAGAAGGCATCGATCCGAATAATCCCCAAGAGGCAAATAAAAAGAAAGCTAAAATACCCAACAAGGTATATGCAAAAACTCTCCAGAATTTCTTTTTATAGTAGTTAATATCTTTATTACTATTAGGTTGCTTGTTTTTCTTAATGGCCATATAACTATTTTTCTAATCTTTTTGTTCTATTCTAAAACCTACGTCTGTAATACCATCTAACTCCTGAACACCAGGAATTTTTCCTGATTCCCTAACAGCTTGTTTGATGTGTACTTTATACTTTCCTTTAAACTTTACATCTTCTTTATAATAAAGTTTACTTTCTTTTATATCGGTAAAACCGTTACCTAACAAGGTTCCGTCGGGTTTTGCCATTTCATATTCTAAAGTATCTACTTTAGTGAAACCGCTTGGCGTTTCTATAGCCACAATTAAAAACAAATTTTTGAATGGATAATTGTTGTTGTCCCTCAAATTTATAAATAAATTGTATTTTTTGGTTGAATCTAAAACTGGCAGATCAAAAGTTACAATACTGTCTTTGTTCCAGGCACTTCCAACAGATTTGTACTCATCAAATACTCTTTTTTTATCACAAGAAAAAAGCAGTATTCCTACCAAAAGAAGAATCGCACTATTTTTTATTCTCATTTTTAGTAATAATTATAGGTTTTCTAGGTTCAGCCGGTTTATTCTCGTTTGCATTGTTAGGTTTATTCGGCTTGTTATTATTCGGTTTGTTTCCTTTGTTTGGGTTATTCCCTTTATTTGGATTTCCTCCTGCAGGCTTATTCTGATTTTGATTTGGCTGCGGTTTGTTTGGAGTAGCCACAATCGCTGCTTCGGCATTTGGTTTGCGTTTGCGATTTGGTTTTTTCTTTCTTTTAGGCTGATCAAAACGAGTTAAACTTTCCTGACCCATTGCATTATTAAAGTCTTTTTCAGGTTCTGAAACTACTTCAATAGCAAAATCTTCAAGTGAAGAGACTTTATTTTTTTGTTTATTCTCGGCAATAATTTCTTTTACCTGATCAATTTTTAAAACATGCCAGTTTGCAAAATTATTCGTGTAAGCAAACCACATTAATCCTTTAAAAATATCCTGTTTCTGGCAGATAGCATCTCCTTTTTCAGTCACTAATTTAGTGTCGTAATCCGGAAAATCTTTTAATGCATCCATGTAAGTGTCAAGCTCATAATTCAAGCAACACTTTAATTTGCCGCATTGTCCGGCTAATTTTTGAGGATTTAAAGAAAGTTGTTGGTAACGCGCTGCAGATGTATTTACACTTCTAAAATCTGTTAACCAGGTTGAACAGCATAATTCTCTTCCGCAAGAACCAATTCCGCCTAAACGAGCAGCTTCCTGACGGAAACCAACTTGTTTCATTTCGACTCTCGTACTGAATTCTTTTGCAAAATCCTTAATTAAAAGCCTAAAATCAACTCTGTCATTTGCTGTATAGTAAAATGTAGCTTTTGAGCCATCTCCCTGAAATTCAATATCAGATATTTTCATTTCCAATTTATGCTGAATAGCTAATTCACGTGCACGAACCTTCATTGGTTCTTCACGATCACGTGCTACAGACCAAATGTCAATATCTTTTTGAGACGCTTTTCTGTAAATTTTAGGTACTTCGTTACTTTCGTGGTTAACACCTTTTTTCTTCATTTGAATTTTTACCAATTCGCCTGTCAGAGTAACAATACCAATATCATGTCCCGGTGAAGCAACAGTCGCTACAATATCACCAATACTTAAAGTCAATTTTTCTGAATTTCTAAAAAATTCCTTGCGTCCGTTTTTAAAACGAACCTCAACACAGTCAAAAATAGCCTCTCCATTAGACGGACTCATGTTCGCGAGCCAGTCAAAAACCGTCAGTTTATTGCAGCTATCGGTGCCGCAAGTCCCATTATTTTTACAACCTTTTGGCGCACCGCCATCTGAGGTTGAACAACTTGTACATGCCATAATTATATATGTAGTGTTGCAAAAAAGCAACTTAAGTTCATAAATGTTTGATCGGTAAAGATAGTATTTTTTTTAGTTTGCTTTTTATGGATAAAATCTAAAGGCTTGTTAAATAAAAAAAAACGCTTTTTCTTGTGATAAATAGCTTTTTAGAGAACATTTCCCAGTTAAATATGACTACAAATACAGCTTCAACATCCTTTAAAAAAAACCTTATTCTTGTTATTTTATGTCTTAAAGCGCACTTCAAATTTAGTTTTTTAAACTATATTCCAATTTTTCACTTTTTTAATCGTTATACTTTTTTTCCAAAAAAACACACACGAATAATAATTTAAGTTTTATCTTTCATTTATTAACTTTATTAATATGTCTACACAAAACAAAATAGAAGAATACATTTTTCAAGGCAATTTGGATGCTGCCAGAGAATCTCTTAAAAACGGGGAATCATTTTCTGAACAATACCTCAAAAACAATTTTTCTCAAATAACCTCCATAATATGTAACGCAAAAGCAATTGATTTAGCTGAGGCTCTAATAAATGCCGGTTTTATTGAAACCGATATCTATGAACTGGACAGTTTTGACAAATCTATTTTTAGTACTATTGCCCGAAATTTAAAGGATGACGAAGAATCACTTTCTTTTTTTAAAGAATTAATGTCAAAAATAGACAATCTTAATGATGAAATAAGCGATCAGACTTTACTGCGATACTTTCTTGAGAAAGGTACTCCTCCAAAAATCATAAAAATTTTGATTGATGATTTTGGAGCTGATACTCAGTATAAAAACAACGCTGGAGAAAACCTTATTTACTCTGTTATAAATACATATGGTCTAGAAACAGAGAAAACAAAAGACTATATTTCTTTGCTTATTGAAAATGGTGTTGATATTAACGAAAAAAACATTGTTGGAACTACTCCACTAATGTGTGCCGTCAAAAAAAGCAAAAAAGAACTTTTACCTTTTTTACTTGAAAATGGTGCCGATGCCAACGAAACAGACAATCCGAACAATACTGCTTTTTATTATGCTGTCGCAGAACAGTGTTCTTATGAAATGTATGATCTTTTAGCCGCTGCTGCCACGCCTGATTTTAGTATCATCAACAAAGACCAAAGAACCTTATTTACAGAATTCATTCGATCAATGTCGGATTCTGAAAGCAGCTTAAAATTTCTGGAACGATTATTATCAGATGGTGCCGATCTAAATTTCTGTGCGCAATATTACGGAAAACCAAAATCAGGATTGGATTATCTCGCAGAAAAAAAAGCCGGAATTCTAAAATTTGCATTAGACAATTCGTCAATTGACATCAATGAACAAGACAATGAAGGCAACACTTTATTGCATAAAGTGTGTCTTTTTGATGTAAATTATGATGCTGAAGCTGCAAAAGAAACTTATAGAAAAGTAAAATTATTACTTGAAAACGGTGCCGATAAAGACATTACGAATGACAAAGATGAAACAGCCCTTATGATTGCTTCCGGAGATAACCTAAAAATCAAAACGGTCGAACTTTTAATGAAATCCTAATAACAAAATTTACATAAAAAACAGCAAGATATGTCAATGTCATTTATAATTGCCTGCGAAAACGGCAACAGAAAGATAGCCGAATTACTGCTTCAGAATAAAGAAGTTGATGTAAAATATACCGACGAAAAAGGGAGAACAGCTTTGCATTACGCCGCTCACAGAGGATATTTGGATATTGTAAAAATACTCTGTGAAGATGGTGCAGATATAAATTACGAAGATCATGACGGAGAAACTCCACTGTATTTTGCCTGCCTGCAAAAACAGAAACAAACTGCTTTGTATCTTTTAGAAAATGGTGCGGAAACTACTAAAAATGACAAATACGGAAATAGTCTTTTGCATTTAGTTGTTCAGACCGCACAAATCGAAATTGCAACAAAGTTGCTTGAAGCAGGAATTGATGTTAGTTTACTGAATAACAATGGAGAAACTCCAATTTTATTGGCTTCGACAAAATTAAACAGAGAAATTATTCAACTGCTTTTAGATAAAGGTGCTGATATTAATGTCACCGATAAACAAGGAAACACACCTTTACTGCATGCCTGTTATACTAAATCGATCCCGATGGTGACAATGCTTCTGGATAATGGTGCAAATATTAATCATACGAATCATGCGGGAGAAAATGCACTTTTAATTGCTTGTTATGAAACGAACAGAATGCTTGCTAAACTTTTAACAGAAAGAGGAGCCGATGTTCTTGCATCCAATAATAATGGACATTCCCCTATTTGGTATGCCTGTGCAAATAATCAAAAGGAAATAGTTTCCCTGTTTTTAGAAAATGGAGTGGATGTAAACTACAGTAAACCTTTGGATAGCGACACTTCTTCTATGAATGATTATCTTGATTGGATTGTTAGTGCTACAAATATTGCTAATGAATCTAGTTTTACACTTAACAGCAGTTATACTTATGGTGGAGAAAGCCTTCTACATGTTGCTACAAAAAAAGGCAATTTAAGCATGGTAAAATTGTTAATCGAAGCTGGAGCAAATATCAACATTCAGGATGAATCCGGGAACACACCTTTGCATTACAGTGCAGCCAATGGAAAAAAAGATGTTGTTAAATATTTACTTGAAAATAAGGCAGACGCTTCTATCGTAAATATAAAAGAACAAAAGGCAATTGATTATTCGAATGTAAAAGGCTTTAATGAAATTACAGAATTGATTTTGAAATATGCTCCATCCGGAACCATAGTAACTCCAATTTATAAAGAAGAACCACAAAAAACAGATTCAGTGAGTTCTATCGAAGGAAAGAAAAAGGCATTATTAGATTTGAAAGAACTTTTGGATGCGGGAATTTTAACTTCTGAAGAATTTGAGGCCGAGAAAATTAAAATTTTAAAAGGATAAATAACAAACAAACTTAAAAAATGAAAAAGACATTAAATAATTCCATCATATTATTAGTACTAATCGTTACAAGTATATTTTTAACCTCTTGTACAAACCTTTCACCAGAAAAAACTTTTGAAGTAGCCGCGCTAAATTCGAATTTATTATCCCGTTTTGGAAGTAAGGATATTAATTTTAAGTTAGAATCTGAACCACAGATTTATGATGAAACTCAAAAAAAAATGATTCCATCTTCATATTACGATTATTTTAAATTTGATATTACCAATTTAGAAACTCAATTTAAAAAAATTAAAGAAATAAAGGAAGATGATGACAATCGGGAACTTCTTCAGGCATCAAAAGATTTATTCTCTTATGCAATTACTAAAGAAAAAGAAGGCTATTTGCCAATTGCCAAAATGAAGGATGAAAAAGCTTCACCTGAACAAATAGAAAAAGCAATCGCAGATTTTGACGCCGCAACTCAAAGTGAAATTGATAATAAGTTTACAAAATTGATGAATGTCGCAAAAGCATATGTCGCAAAGCATAACATCAATGCTAAAATCGGCATTTAATAAGAAAGTTTTAAAGACAAAACAATCCCTATTTTGTAATAATGCAAAATAGGGATTGTTTTTATCTGAAAATGAAGATGGCGGAGTTTATTTTGCGCCGGAACTAGGCGTTGAAATAACCAAAGGAAAACTTTTTATACATTATGCCCACGGAAGATACTGATATTGGAGATCTCTGTTTAGACTTCAAAATTCAGATCTTGAACTTATTGGCTACGATTCAAGCAGCAATCACGGACCTACAGTACTCACAGAAACGAGTATAAATTTTTTAACCAGAAGAAAAATAGTAAATGAAAACACAAACCCGAATATCGATAAACCTGAGATATTTGAAAAGAAGGAAGCAAAAATCAATAAAACAAAACTATTCAAATTATCTGAAATAGAAGATTTTGATAAGCTTGAAGTTTCAGAAGACTAAATAGAAAATCATTTACATAATATACCAAATATGAAACTAAAAACTTCTTTACTCCTTTTTGTGTGCGCAGCATTTTATAATGCAAACGCTCAAAAAGCTTATATTATAAACGATTTCATGAAAGGCTATACTTTGTATTTTGCGCAACAAACCGTAAAGTCTGAAATAAGAGAATATTATAAAATTACAGAAAATCAAAATAAAAAAATTGTACTTGAATATGGTGCAAAAGAATTGTCTAAATCTCAAATAAGCAAAACAGCCAGGACAGTTGCATTTAAAAGCATTACGGACAAAAATATTCGTGTATTAGGCGATGTGAATTTTGATGGCAGGCCTGATGTTGTTATTCATGAAACTGAAGCAATAGATGATGGTTGTTATACTCCGCAGGCAACAGCACACATTTATGTTAATACCTCAACCTCTTTTATATCCAGTCAAAGTATTAGCGATGTTTATAATGGTGCCAATTGTATGCGCGGAGGCTCATTTGACATTGACACTAAAAACAAGCGACTTATCACAACGAGTCTTGGAGGAGCTGCTCTTCATGGCATCGAACACTATAGTGTTTCTGGCACCGAAGCCAAACTTTTGTCAAGCTTTGAAGAAGACGGATTTACTCAGACGCCTTTTTATAAAATAACAGGAAAGAAATGGGAAAAGAACAAATACGTTCCTTTTACTTCTTTATCTGCTTACGAACCTGACTTGGATAAATTGCTTGTCTTTGATACAAAAAATCATAAAGGACGTATACTACTTTTTAAAGTAGATAACGTTTTATATTATGCTTTCCGACAAAATGATGAATACAAATTTGTTTCTTTTGCACATCCGGTGAGTCCGGAAAAAGCAAATAAAGCAGTATTCAAATTTAGAAAACAAAATACCGGTAAAGAATTGGAGTTTAACAGCGGTAATATTAAATATATACTATACGAAACACCGAATGCAGTTGGCATTAAAATTAATGTAAACGGAAAAATATCTGACTGGCAAGGTATGGGTAAAAAAGGAACTTTGTCTTCTTTGGCAAATGCTAAGTTGGTAAATCTTGTTAAAGAATAATTAGCTTGAAAAAAAACAAGAAGAGCCACAAATAATGTGGCTCTTTCAATTTATAATAAGCAAATAATCTAAGTCTCTTTAACTGTAATAATTTTTACCGGACAAGCTTTCGCAGCCAATTCAAAACTTTCAACGATTGTATGATTATTAGATTTCAATGTAAAAAATCCTTTTGCATCTTTCGAGTGAATCAATACCGATTTTCCGTCTTTTTTCGACATTTGAAAATGCACCGGATCCATTTCGACGCAATAATTACAGCCAATGCATTTATCTCTTTGTAAAGTTACGATAACCATTATGCTTCAACGATTTTATATAATTTATCAGACATCCTAATTCTGAATGGCAGTTTAAAAGTACAATCGTCACCTTTTGTAGCCTTTTCAGAAACCAAATCATTTACCATCATTTCGTCAATGATCATTTCCTGTGCTCCGGTACTTGGACCAGTAACTAAAATTTTATCTCCAATTTTAATATCGTAAGCTTCAATTGTAAATTGTCCCACTTCAGCTTTCGGGAAATAATGCGTTCCCTTCCCTACATAGACCTTCTTCTGCGTTGCTGCAGATCCCGGAATATCACTCCACTCTCCTAATTCCTGACCTAAATAATAACCTGACCAAAAGCCGCGATTATAAACGGTGTTCAAAGCTTCCATCCAAACCGAAACCTTTTCTTTAGAGAATGTATTATCATAATAGGCATCAATAGCCTGACGATAAGTCTTAATAACGGTTGCTACATATTCTGGCGCACGGCCACGTCCTTCGATTTTTAAAACCTGAATTCCAGAATCTATTACCTGGTCTAAGAAATCAAGTGTACACAAATCTTTTGGCGACATCATATATTCGTTGTCCAATTCGATTTCAAAACCGGTTTCCTGATCGATCACTGTATATTTTTTGCGGCAATTTTGTTTACACGCACCACGATTAGCAGATGAATTATGCGAATGTAAACTCAAATAGCATTTACCCGAAACCGCCATACACAAAGCACCATGCCCGAAAATTTCGATTTCTACTAAATTTCCGCTTGGGCCTTTTATTTGTTCTTTCTCAATTTGAGCTGTAATGTTTTTTACCTGACGCAAACTCAATTCACGGCTTAAAACCATGGTATCAGCAAACAAGCTATAGAATTTGATGGTTTCAATGTTTGTTATGTTCAATTGGGTCGAAATATGAACCTCCATACCAATTGTTCTTGCCATAGCAATCACTGCCTGATCTGAGGCAATTACAGCTGTGATACTGGCTTCTTTGGCTTTGTTCAGCAATGTTTTTACGACAGATAAATCATGGTCGTAAATTATGGTGTTTAAAGTAAGATAGCTTCTTACGTTTTTAGCTTCACAGCGATTCGCAATTTCCTGCAAATCATCCATAGTAAAATTCACAGTCGAACGCGCACGCATGTTAAGTTGTTCCACGCCAAAATAAACAGAATCCGCCCCATTATCTAAAGCAGCCTGAAGTGAATCAAAGCTCCCCGCAGGAGCCATAAGTTCGATTTTGTTGTTTGTTGTCATTTTTATTTATATTGTATTCCAATGGTTAAACCATTGATTATGTTATTCTGGTATGAATATTAATTGTGTTCCTGCGGTTTCAACCGCAGGCTATGTTTTTATTTGTATGTGTGGTATTTCAAATATAACCCGTGGTTTCAACAACGGGGAACGTTTTGATCCTATCAAACTCTACAGGATGTATCGTTGTAGATATACATTGTGTCCGTGCGGTTGAAACCACAGGGAATGTATCGTTGAGTTAAAAAATCATTTCTCTCCCAATCCATGCAATTTTACAAAATCGTCAAATTCATCTTGTCCATTTTTCTTAAGATGATGGTGCTTTTGATTTTTAATGTAATTATAAACAACCTCTAACTGAGACTCACTAACTGAATAAGCCGCAAATCCTGTTTGCCAGGCAAATTTCTCAAGGATAAGTTCTTGTCTATTTATAAAATGAGAAGAACTTCCTTTTATTTGCTTTACAATATCTGTGATAGTTTTTTGTGGATTTTGTAAAAATAAAATATGCACATGATCGGGCATTCCGTTTAGGATTCTAACAGGGCAACCAAGATCAATTAACTATTCATAAATGAAATCATTCAATTTTTTCTCAATTGAATCATCAATTAATTCCTGACGATTTTTAGTTGCCCAAATGGTATGAACCCATAGTTTGGTAAAGGATTGTGAGATCAATAAATTAGCTTAAAATTTCGGCTAATTTACAATTTTATACAATTTATCTGACAAACGAATACGGAATGGAGCCTCAAAAGTAACTCGATCTCCAATTTTAGCAGTAGTGGCTTGTGCTTCGTTGACGATCATTTTTTCTAAAATCAATTCCTGATTTCCTGTAGTAGGCCCTGAAATTAAGATTTTATCACCAGTATTTAATTCGTGGTTTTCAATAGTAAAAAGACCAACTTGCGCTTTTACATAATAGTGTTCCGCTTTACCAAGAAGTACTTTCTTTACTTTTATTTTTTGACGAATGTCTAGTGGCTTTTCGGCTGTAGCCAAAGAAGTATTAGGTAGTTCACCAGAATGTTTAAATTTCAAACTATCTGATTTTCCTTTTCTAAAAACCTTGTTTCCAACTTGTTTTCCGGTTCTCAAACGAACCTGATCAACCAAAGGCATATGTATAATATCAAGACATTCTGTAGAACAACAGTTTTCCATTGCAGCCTTACATTCATCACATTGAATAAACAACAAATGACAGCCGTCGTTTTCGCAATTGGTATGATTGTCGCAAGGTTTGCCGCATTGATGACATTGAGAGATAATATCATCGGTGATTCTTTCGCCAAGACGATTATCGAATACGAAGTTTTTTCCAATAAATTTACTTTCAATACCTTCTGCTTCAATTTGTTTGGCGTAATTAATGATTCCGCCTTCTAACTGAAAAACATTTTTAAAGCCTTGGTGTTTAAAATAAGCACTAGCTTTTTCGCAACGAATTCCTCCGGTACAATACATTACAAGATTTTTATCTTCTTTATGGTTCTGAAGCTGGTCGTTGATTATAGGTAAACTTTCTCTAAACGTTTCAACGTCTGGTGTGATGGCCCCTTTAAAATGCCCTACTTCACTTTCGTAGTGATTTCTAAAATCTACTACAATTGTATTGGGATCATCAAGGATTTCATTGAATTCTTTGGCTTTCAGGTGAACGCCTATATCTGTTACATCAAAAGTTTCATCGTTTAAACCGTCAGCAACGATTTTATCACGAACTTTAATTGTCAATTTTAAAAAGGAATGATCATCATGCTCTACAGCTTCGTTCAATCGTATGCCTTTCATGAAATCATAAACTTCAAGAGTGGCTCTAAAAGCTTCCAAATTATCTTCAGGAATACTCATTTGAGCATTTATTCCTTCGGTGGCAACGTAAATTCGGCCTAAAGCATCGAGCTTATTCCAGGCTAAAAATAAATCATCGCGAAATTTTTTGGGATCTTGAATTTTGGCATACGCATAGAAAGACAACGTTAGTCGTTGTTTACCGGCATCATCGATCATGATGGCTCTTTCTTCTGCGCTTAAAGTGTTGTACAGTTGCATGCTATAAACAGTTTTTAAGTTTAGAAATTATTTTTTGAGGTGCAAAGGTATGAAAAAGCTTCAAAGGTGCAAGGGTTCTGAGATACTAAGTTGCTAAGGTCCTAAGCTTTTTAAATGGAATTAGTAAAAAACGAAAAAGCACTATATTTCTATAGTGCTTTTTAAAATCTTTGTACCTCTGTAACCTTTGTCGCTCTGAACCTAAATCTTAGAACCTCAGCAACTCACAACCTTAGCAACTTAAAAATCAACAAAATTCGTTAAACGCATCTTGCAAGTTCTCAGCGATTAATTCAGCTGGACGTCCTTCGATGTGGTGACGCTCTAACATGTGAACCAATTCTCCGTTTTTGAACAAAGCCATAGATGGCGATGATGGAGGAAAAGGAAACATATGTTGTCTTGCAGCATCTACAGCTTCTTTGTCTACACCTGCAAAAACAGTAATTAAGTGATCTGGTTTTTTAGCGCCTTCTAAACTCATTTTTGCTCCCGGACGCGCATTTCTTGCAGCACAACCACAAACAGAGTTTACAACAACTAAAGTGGTACCTTCGGCTTTGATAGCGTTATCTACAGCGTCAGCACTATGTAAATCTTGAAAACCAGCAGCAGTCAATTCAGCTTGCATTGGTTTTACCATTTCTTCTGGATACATATCTCTTTATTTTAAATTTTACTTTTGATCTGCAAAGTTACAAAGTTTAGTGGCAACAACTTAATTTCAGGTATAAAGTTTTGTTATAGTTCGATTGTTATTTTAATGTTGACGAAATTGTCAGCAGATTTAGCGAATTTGGGCTGATGAATGCATGTTTTTATTTATGTCCCAAAAAACAAAAAAGATAAAAACCAATCTGCTAAAATCTACTGAATCTGCGTGAAACAAACTTTTTTATCTGAACATCATCCGAAACAAGGCTTTGATAAATGGTGTTTTTGGACATTTTAAAATCACTTTGAAATCTTCTAGTAGACTTGTCTCCTCATCCAGAAATTTAAAAATCAAAGCGGGATTTTCTTTTTTAAACATAGATGAAAAAATAGAACTTCCCAATTCGTTATGGCGATGCAGAATATCTAAAAGCAATAAATCATAAAACCAAAATCTGGTTTTTTTATGAAATTTTGACATTTTGAGCGATTCCGAAGTTTGGGAAGAAGAATTTTTATTAACCAAAAATGCCACCAATTCAGAAGATTTTTTATCTGAATTTTTAAAAGTATATCCTGTACTCGCTTTTGTCCAACCGCCCGCAGTTCCTATATTCAGAACGCGTTTGGTATTCTTTTTCCAAAAAGGAAAACACGTCATCGGGATACTGCCCTGCTCCTTTTCTATAATTTCATATTGATCAGCTCCCAGATTTCTTAAATAGATTTGAATCTCATTTTCGTATTCATCTTTGGGAAGAAGATTTTCAGAAAACAATGTATATTCCACCAAAGCTTCGGTTTTAGAAATAGGCAAAACATACATAAAACGCGTATTTCCTCTTTGCTCCACCGAAAAATCCATAAAAGTTGCTTGTTCCGGATTGAAGATTTCAGTTTCGCTTTTTATAAACCAACCTGTAAAATGCTGTTGTAAAACTGGATATTTAGTTTGACTTTCGGCGAAAGCCTTTGTATAAATACTATTGAATAAATAATCGCAAGTATATCGATTGCCCTCGGTTCCAACAAAAACATGGGTTTCGAGTTCATTGATATCGGTTACTTTTTCGTTTAAAAAAGTAATATTTTGATGTTTCGAAAGTTCATCAAAAATAAAATTATAAAAGTCTAATCCTCGAATTTGATTGTACTGATAGGGTTTCAACGTCAAATCACGCTTGAAATTTTCATTGGCAAATAAAGCCGAATCCCATTTTTTTGAAATAACGGATTTCCATAACGTTTCTTCTTTTGCCCAAAAACACCAGGTTCTGTCATTGGTCTTTTTCGCATCTTCATCTAATAACAAAATAGATTGACCAGAAAATTTCCCGGACAAAACCATTTTATAAACAGTCATCAAAGCAGATAAACCTGCTCCTGTAAAGATATAATTGAAGTGTGGAATTTGTGAAGAAGCCATTTTCAAAAATAAGAAATTTTATTCTTTCAATTTTTCTAAAAGCAGTTTAAAATCCTTTCGATTAAGATAGTTATTGTATTGTAAGATAATCTCTCGTTTTTCATTCAAAACACATAAAACCGGATATACAATTTGGTTGTTTATTGTTCCCAACTGCAAAGCCAGTTCATGAACGCCAACATTATTTCCTGATGGTTTGTATTTAAAAGTTTGATTATTAAAAGTAATATCTCGTTTTTCCTCGGCATTAAAATCCACAAAATAAAAATCAGAATTTAGTTTTTGGATAATATCCTGATTTTTGAAAGTCGTATTTTTCATTCTTTGGCAAAACTGACACCAATCGGTATGAATGAAAACGATTATTTTTCTCTTTTGAATTTGCTGCAAACTGTCTACTTCCACAAAAGATCTGGTTTTAAGTTGACAGAATCCAATTGAAGTTATTCCGAAGAAGATTATAAGTAAAATTAGCTTTTTCATTTGTTTTTGTTTTTTTTGCCACAGATTGCTCAGATTAAAAGGATTTTTTTGCCACGAATTACACTAATTTTCTCGAATTTAATTCGCGATAATTAATAGTGTCAATTTTACTTTTTTTATTGCAAAGATTACAAAGTCAATAGTATAGTTATAAAAATCAGTGTAAATCCGTTTGATCAGCGTTATCCGTGTGCCATTTTACCTCAAAGTATATCGCAACCCAAAGAACCCTCGAATTGTCTGGTTTTGACCGTAAACATAAGTGGTATCAAAAGTCAAACCGTACGGATTATCCGGTGTAACCATCACTTTTCCGGCAGCATCGTATTGCACGTTTTTATCGAAAGGATCATTGGTTCTTGAAATCAAAAACGGATTATTTCGCTTTGGTGTAAAGTTCAATAGATTTTTTACTCCGCCATACAATTCAAAATTCTTCCATCCAAAATACGTAAACTGAATATTCTGAATACTATACCAAGGCGAGTTGGGATCCCTAGGATCTAAATCGCTCAACAAAGGCAATTTCATTGGGCTGTAAAGATTTCCGGTGTAATCCAGTGACAAATTCCACGGTTCTATTTTATAAGAAATGCTCCAGGTTCCGGTAAATTTTTCGGTTAAAAAAGGTCTTTCCGAAATTCCGTCCTGAACATTTTTATTATCTAAAACCGTCGCTCCCAGAATGAATTTTAATCCGTTGGTGAAATTCAAATCAACATTGGTACTAATTCCCTGGCTTATCGCATAACCATCAATATTATCGTAAATGATTTTGTTGGGATCTGTTTCGTAATCTGAAATGATTTTATTGCTGAAACGGGTATAAAAAGCCGTCGTTTCAATTCCCATAAAAGTTCCATTTCCGAAATTGATTTTCTGAATATAATTCAAATTTACGTTTACAGATTTCTCAGGTTTTAAGTCATTTTGAATCACAACATCCCGCGAACCTGTCAAAGCAGCGTGATCTTCTGTAAATAAATTCACAACCCTAAATCCCGTTCCTGCGTTTAATCGAAAAATCGTGTTTTCATTTGCTTTGAACCGATACGCAAATCTTGGTGTAAAAATCGAACCGTGAATCGAATTATAATCGTAACGCGCGCCTAACAACACCTGACTTTTTGATGAAAACGTTATTTCATCCTGAACAAATATTCCAGGCAGCCAGGTACTTTCAGCCTCCTTTGTGGCCGGAGTATTATCATCATAATACGAATATCGAGTGGCAATTCCTGCAAGTAAATCATTGCTTCCTATTTTTTTATCCCAAGTCAGCTGTAAAAAACCAATTTTCTGATTGGCGATATAAGAGGTTGTTCCGTAACGGCTGTCCTGATAATGCACGTTTCCAGAGAACGAAAGCATCAGTTTTTCTTCAAATGGCAATTGATAACTTCCTATCAATTCTCCCCTTTTGGTATAAATACTTTCACCGTAAATTTCGTCACCACCACGATATTTTTTATCCCAACGCACATCTCCACCCCAACGATCTTCGTACATTCCGCGTGCTGCAATTGTAAATAAACGATTATTCTCTCTTTGAAAATTCCATTTATTAAAAACCGAAATTCTTTGCGAAAGCGTCACATCTGTAAATCCGTCTTTGTCTTTATCGACAACCTGATTGTAATCGAAATAATTGATGCCTAAAAGTGTCGAGGCCTTTTTGGTTGGATTGAATTTCATCCCCAAATCGACATTGGTTTCTAAATAGGAAGTCGTAAAAACATCTGCCGAAAACAAAGGTGCATTCGTTGGATTTTTAGTAATAATGTTGATTAATCCTCCCACAGCTTCACTTCCGTAAAGAGAAGATGCCGGACCTTTTACAATTTCAATTCTTTCGACCAAAGAATTAGGAATACCTGACAAGCCATAAACTGTCGAAAGACTGCTCACGATTGGCATTCCGTCAATTAAAACCAAAGTATAAGGGCCTTCCAGTCCATTAATATGAATATCGCCCGTATTACAAACACCACAATTAAGCTGTGGCCGAACTCCGTTGATGTTTTGAAGTGCTTCGTAAATACTTGGAGTGGGATTCTTTTTGAAGAAAACAGGAGAATACACCTCAACAGGAACGGCACTTTCTAATCGTTTAACGGCTTTTAAAGTTCCGGAAACTACGACTTCATTCAGCTGGTTTTCATTATCGGTTAATTCAAAATCATAAGATTGAATAGAATCTTTAACTTCTATTTTCTTCTTTACTGTCTGAAAACCTATTTGAGAAACCTGAAGGGTATAATTGCCAACCGCAACATTTTCTAATGTATAATATCCTAGACTATCTGTGATTGTTTTATGTTTTGTTCCCGTTAAATGAACATTCACCAACTGTAATTTATGGCCTTCGCCCGAAATATATCCAGAAATAGTAGAAGTTTCTTGTGCGAACGAAATCTGCAAACTAAACAAAAGCAATATCAAAAATAGTTTTTTCATCATTATAAAATTAAATTTAGACAAAACTAAAAATTATATTTCATAAATAACGATTTTAAATTTAGAAATTTATAACTTTTATCATGTCAATATGTTATACTTTACTAAAGCGAAACTATAGACTACTATTATTTAATTTTTTAAATCTCGCAAAGCCGCTAAGTCGCAAATTATTTTTATTTTACGTTTTTACAATAAACTTGAGCCTTCACGGCTTTGCGAGAGATTTTCGATGCATCAATTAAAATCCTCTTCGATAAGATTTTTATTAATCACCGCGCCCGCAAAGGAACCTGTAGAAACTGCAATCGCCACAGATCGCATTTGTGTAGTGCAATCGCCGCTTGCGTAAACGCCTTCCACATTTGTTTTTTGCATAAAATCAACCTTTAGCAAACCTTGGTCATTAATTTCACAACCTAAATCTTGTGGCAAATGACAATGCTGTTCAAAAGGCGGTCTCGCATAAATGGCTTTCACGGCAACTTTTTCATGATTTTTAAAAATGATGTTATTAATAGATCCGTTTGTATGTTCGAAAGAGTCTATTTCTTCTTCAAAAATTGATACACCGTACTTTTTAAGGATTTTAGTTTGTTCCAAAGTCAAAGTCGACTTTCCGTTGGTGCACAATCGCAGGTCTTTTGTCCAGTTCGAAATGAGTTTTGCATAATCAAATCCCATTTCGCCATTGGCAATAATGGCTGTCTTTTCATTTTTAACTTCATAGCCATGACAATACGGACAATGCAAGACCGAAATCCCCCAACATTCAGCAAAACCTTTAATTTCAGGAAATAGATCTTTAACTCCGGTTGCAAATAGAATTTTTCTGGCAGTAAAAAATTTTCCGGACTGGGTTTCTATTTCAAATCCGGATTCTGTTTTAATGACATTGATGGCAAGTCCGTTATAAAATTCGACTGTACTGTAAAATTCTACCTGCGTTTTGGCTTTCGCCGAAATTACGGCGGGTTTTTCACCATCTTGTGTTATAAAGTTATGCGAATGTGGTGTTTGTCTGTTGCAGGGCAAACCACTATCAATAACCAAAACCTGACGTAAAGAACGCCCCAAACTCATTGCTGCAGAAAGTCCGCTATAGCTGCCACCGATAATGATAACATCGTATTTATTATTTTCGATCATAATTGTATATTTAATGATTACTATTTTTATGCATTTTATAATTTAATAGATGCCCGATGATCATTCCGATGCCTCCAATAAAAATCAGATCGAGATGAATGTCAAGAAAAAGTTCCGTTAAAACACTAATCCAGATTAACGCCATCGAAATAATCAGGATAGCAGATATCAAAAGACTGGATTTTTTAATAATTTTGAGAATTGCAAACAATCCTATTGTTGCAAAAAGCAAATCAATAATTGGGTTATGACTTAAACCTAATGGCAAAATGGTTAAAAGCGGAAAAACCAGACAATGAACCAAACAAATGGTTGCACTTGAAATTCCTAAAATATCGTAAAAAGGTGTGGTAGATTTCTTCATTTTCAGTACATTTGCTTAATGCAATTTTGTTGCAAATATATCAATTAATTTCAATTGCAACAATGTTGCGATAATATTTTTAATTCCATAAAAATGAAAACAACAAGAAATACAGCAGCAAAGACAGCCGTTTTAGAGATTTTTGGCAAATCGAAAACCGCACTGTCTCATGCAGAAATTCAAAAACAAACAGGAGATTTATGCGATCGAGTTACTATTTACAGAATCTTAGAGCGATTGGTTAATGACGATATTATACATAAAATTGTGAATCTTGACGGAACCGTAAAATATGCAAAATGTCATCATCACGCTCAACGTGTACACATACATAATCATGCTCATTTTAGCTGCGAAAAGTGCCTGGAAATAACATGTCTTGAAAATGTAAAACCGAGCTATATCATTCCGCACAATTATAAAGTGAACGATATAAACTTTACATTGTCAGGATTATGCCCAAATTGTTTAAATTCTAACAACTAAGATTTAGACTTGTCTAAAAATATTGTTGCGAGAATGTAATTTTTCTATATATTTGTTCAAACAACATTTTTACAATGGGTAAATCTTTAGAAGAAGTTCACCAATCGGTCGCAACACAACATAAAAAAACAGGTTTCAGAAAAATATTAGCCTTTTTAGGCCCGGCATATTTAGTAAGTGTAGGATATATGGATCCTGGAAACTGGGCAACAGATATTGCCGGAGGTAGCCAGTTTGGATATTCTTTACTTTGGGTTTTATTAATGAGTAACCTGATGGCTTTGCTGTTGCAGAGCTTAAGTGCCCGACTCGGAATTGTAACGCAACGCGATTTAGCTCAGGCTTCGAGAGAAACCTATTCAAAATTCATCAACTATATTTTATACTTTCTGGCCGAAATTGCCATTGCGGCTTGTGATCTTGCCGAGGTATTAGGAATGGCAATTGGTATTAATTTACTTTTTGATATTCCGCTGATCGAAGGTGTTTTGATTACCGTGTTAGATACTTTCTTATTGCTTTTCTTAATCAATAAGGGAATCCGAAAAATGGAAGCTTTTATTATTGTATTGGTCGCCATTATTGGTTTCTCTTTCATTTTCGAAATGATCTTTGCAGAACCGGAACTTGATAAAGTATTTTACGGACTTATTCCGTCAATGCCTAATTCTGCTGCTTTGTATATCGCTATCGGGATCATTGGTGCAACGGTAATGCCTCACAACTTATATTTACATTCTTCTTTGGTGCAAACCCGAAAATTCGACCGAACTCCGGCCGGAATTAAACAGGCTTTGAAATACAACCTTATCGATTCGACAATCGCTTTGAACCTCGCTTTCTTTGTAAATGCTGCCATTTTAATTTTGGCTGCAGCCACATTTTACAAGAACGGAATGTTTGAAGTTGCCGAAATTCAGGATGCACATCAGTTTCTCGAACCTTTGTTAGGGACCAAATGGGCGCCTATTTTATTTGCCGTTGCTTTGATTGCCGCAGGACAAAGTTCGACCGTAACCGGAACTTTGGCCGGACAAATTGTAATGGAAGGATATTTGAATTTAAGGATTCAGCCTTGGGTTCGACGTATAATCACCCGCTTAATAGCTATTGTTCCGGCCGTAGTCGTGATTTTAATTTATGGAGATGGCGTAACCGGAAAATTACTAATTCTGAGTCAGGTCATTTTAAGTTTACAATTAGGATTTGCGATTATTCCGTTGATCCACTTTGTGAGTGACAAATCTAAAATGAAAGGTTTCCATATTTCAAGAACCACACAAATTGCTGCCTGGATTATTGCTTTGATTATCGTTTCGCTAAATGCAAAATTGGTTTACGACGAAATTACTTCATGGCTAGACAATTCAAGTCATCCACTTATTCTTTGGTTTACCGTGGTTCCGCTTGCCTTTGCCTTTCTTGCTTTGTTATTGTATATCATCGCAAAACCTTTTATCGCAAGAGCAAAATCGAATATCGAGAATCATTCGCCTCATCATTTAAAGTTGGTTTACACACCAAAAGAAAGTTACGGCAAGAAAAACATAGCCATTTCTGTCGATTTTTCGAAAGCCGATGAAGCTGCACTGAACAATGCCTTTGAATTGGGCGGAATCGACGCGCAATACACCTTAATTCATATTGTAGAAACGGTTGGTGCCTTAATGTACGGACAACATGTAGACGATCACGAAACTACCATAGACGAAAAATTGTTATTAGAATATAAAGAGATGCTTTCGCAGAAGGGCTTCAGGATAGCAACAGAACTTGGTTTTGGAAAACCTAACACCGTGATTCCGAAGATTATTAATGCAGGAAGTTTTGATATTTTAGTCATGGGAACCCACGGCCACACTGGATTAAAAGATATTTTATTTGGTACAACCGTAGACAAATTGAGACATAAAATTTCAATACCTTTGTTGATTGTTAAATAAAGCTTCTGAGATACTAAGTCGCTAAGTTTCTAAGATTTTTCTTAAAGAATCTTAGCTTAGAAACTTAGTATCTCGAAAACTTAGAAACTTAGAAAAAAAATGACTTTCTCAGAAGAAAATTATCTAAAATCGATATATCATCTTACTACTTCTAACGATGCAGAAGTAAGCACGAACGCTATTGCGGAAATGATGGAGACTAAAGCTTCATCGGTTACGGATATGCTTAAAAAGCTTTCTGAGAAAGATTTAGTAAATTATAAAAAATACCAGGGTGTTTCTTTGACCGAAAATGGAAAACTCGCCGCCAAAATGATTGTTCGAAAACATCGTTTATGGGAAGTGTTTTTGGTTGAAAAATTGAATTTCTCCTGGGATGAAGTGCATGATATTGCAGAACAACTGGAACACATCAAATCTGAACAATTGATTAATCGTTTGGATGATTTTCTTGGAAATCCTACCGAAGATCCACACGGTGATCCAATTCCGGACGCGAACGGAAGAATCGTTAAAATCGAAAAACACTTGCTTTCTGAATTAACAGAGAATCAAACGGGAGTTTGTGTGGGTGTAAAAGATACTTCATCTGAATTTTTGAAATATCTCGACAAACAAGGAATTGCTTTGGGTTCGCAGATTGAACTTTTATCTAAAGAATCTTTTGATTTATCTGTTAAGATTAAAATCGATGGTCGTGAATTGTCTATTTCGAATAAAATTGCTTCGAATTTGTTTGTGAAGCTTATTTAGGGTAGTTATTCCGCAGAGATTCGCGAAGGTTTTTCACAGAGGAACGCGAAGGACTGATTTTTTTCGTTTGTCAGACTGAGCGAAGTCGAAGTCTCGCAAAGTGATTCAGCGAACCGGGCTTCGACTTCGCTCAGCCTGACAAACTGAATGCTATAGCTTCAATATTAGTAAAACCTAAACAATCCCTTTTTCAATCATTTCTAACATGACAGGCGAAGCGTTTTTAAATGTCGGTTCCTGCTCGATAATACTTCCTGCATTTTTCTTGTTTACTTTAAAAGTCACATCATTATCTGTGGTAAACAACAAAGCGGTCAAAAATGGATTTTTGATGTAAGTTCCCAAAACTAATAAAGCCTCGTCTAAAGTATGAGTACTTTCGATTTCTTCGGTTTTATAACGGGTTGTTAAGGCGATCGAATAGGTATTGTCTTCGTTTATCGCCAAACGGAAATAGATATTTTTAATCTCGGTATCACCGATAGTTTTTGCAAGAGTTAGTTTGGCAAAAGTTCCGGCTTTGATGCTTTCTTTGACACGTTCACAAAAAAGAGCAAATATTGGTTCGTACATTTTTTTAAGGTTCTAAGGTTCTGAAATGCTAAGTAACTGAGTTTTTAATTACGTTGAGCCGCTTTGTGTTGTTTTACCACAGAGTTGCACAAAGATTTCGCAAAGTTACACAAAGCTTTGTATTAAACTTTTTCTTTGTGACTCTCTGTGAAATCTTTGTGCAACTCTGTGATACAATTTTATTTTCCTGTAAATTCAGCTTTGCGTTTTTCTAAAAATGCTGTTGTTCCTTCTTTAAAATCCTGAGTTCCAAAACACTTTCCGAATGATTTTATTTCGGTTTCGAAACCATCTTTACCGTCTTTATAATTGGCATTGATCGCTTTTATGGCTTTATTGATGGCAAATGGAGCATTTTTTATGATTTTTTGGGCTATTGTTTTGGTAAAAATCAAAAGTTCAGCTTGTGGCACTACGTGATTTACTAAACCGTATTGTTTGGCTTCTTCGGCAGAAATCATGGCTGCCGTCATAATCATTTCCATTGCGCGCCCCTTGCCTACTAATTGTGGCAAACGCTGTGTTCCTCCGTAACCCGGAATCAAGCCTAAAGTTACTTCCGGCAATCCCATTTTTGCGTTATCCGAAGCTACTCTAAAATGGCACGCCATTGCTAATTCTAATCCGCCACCAAGAGCAAAACCGTTTACGGCAGCAATTACTGGTTTCTTTAAGTTTTCGATAAAATCAAAAAGTGATTCTTGTCCTTCGGAGGCTAATTGGGCTCCTTCAACAATAGTATAATTGGCAAATTCTGAGATATCAGCTCCTGCAACAAATGCTTTTTCGCCAAATCCTGTCAGTATAATGACACGAACGTCATCGTTTTTGCCTAATAATTTAATGGCTTTACTCAAGTCGCTGATAGTAGCTTTGTTTAAAGCATTTAACTTTGTAGGTCTATTAATGGTTACGGTTGCAATTTTGTCTTCAATCGAGATTAAAAGATTTTCGTAGTTCATGACGGTGAGTTTATGAGTTTGTAATAGGTAGAGAAACTCTAAATGTGGTTCCTTTTCCGTATGTTGATTCAAAGGTAATTGTTCCTTTGTAATTTTCGATAATGTTTTTTATAATTCCGAGGCCAAGTCCCATTCCGCTTGTTTTGGTGGTAAATTTTGGTTCGAAAATCCTGCTGGTGTCTTGTTTTTGAATTCCAACTCCGTTGTCTTTTACGGCGATTTCAACATTATTGTTTCTGCGCTTTACCGTTACAACAATCGATTTATGAAACTGGCTTTCCGGAATGGCCTGCGTGGCATTTTTAACGAGATTGGTAATAACGCGAATCAATTGCGTACGATCCATTTTTGAGATGATTTCTTCTTCTTCGCTTTCGAAAACAATATAATCTTCGTTAAAAATATCCAAAGCCAATTCAACAACCTCAACCACATTTAAGGTTTCGTTTTGCTGTGCCGGCATCGAGGCAAAGTTCGAAAATGCCGAAGCCACCGCCGTCATGGTATCTATTTGCTGAATTAAAGTTTCGGAATAATCGTTTAATTTTTGTTTTACATCGGGCGCTGTCGGGTCAAACTTGCGTTGAAAACTCTGTACGGTCAAACGCATTGGCGTAAGCGGATTCTTGATTTCGTGCGCGACTTGTTTGGCCATTTCGCGCCAGGCTTCTTCACGCTCACTTTGGGCTAGTTTTATGGCACTTGTTTCCAATTTATCGACCATTCCATTATACGCCTTTATAAGGAAATTGACTTCCTTACTATTCGCTTCTAAAACAATTTTCTCGTTTTTCTGATCCAGATTGGTTTCTTCTAAACGATCTGAAATGGTTTTCAATGATTTTGTGATATAAGTCGAAAGGAAATAGGCCAATGCAAAAGCCACAACTAACATAAACGAGTAAACCTGACTTAAACGAATCAGGAAAGTATTCAATTCGTTGTCATAATAGCCGTCGTCTTCCAGATACGGAAGATTCAAAATTCCAAGCGGTTTGAATTTTTCGTCTTTGATTAAACTGTAAGAAGATCGGTTTTTGACTCCGTCGATGGTTTTGATATCTACAAAACGCTTTTCGATAGAAGAACGCACCAGTTTTAGGATATATTCCGGAATTGGCGGCGCTACTTTATCTACCGCAAAGGATTCTTTTGAAGATTTTAGTAATTTCCCGCCAAGGCTGTAAATATTGATTTCGATTTTGTGAATTTGGGCCAGTTCGTGAATTTTATCTTTGAAAATAAGATCCAGATTTCCTGTTTTTAAAGGATAAGTTGTTGTAGAAAGCACATAATTGATATGCTCTTTTACAGCATTTTCTTTGCGCTCAAGACGTTCCTGATGGTATTCTTTGGCTTCATTCTTAAACTGAATAATAGAAATGGAAGCCAATAAAAAAGATGCTACAACTATCAATACAATCATCGAAAGGAAAATCCTGACACGCAATGAAAGCATCGACATTTTGAAGTTATTCAGCATATTTTTTAGTATTCAGTCTCAGCATTCAGTCTCAGTCTCAGCATAAAACTGAAAACTGCGACTGCGACTGAAAACTATTTTTTCTCTCGTATTCTTTTGTAAAATCGGAAACCCAGCATTATTAAAACTGAAAATAAAATGATTCCAATTACACCGAAAATCCAGTTGATGGCACTTTTTAAAATTACTAAAAAAACCACTGCAAAAAGTATTATCGTTGCGCCTTCATTCCATAAACGCATAAAATTGTTGGAATATTTTACCTCATTATTTTGTAATTGCTTGAAAATCTGATGGCATTTTAAATGATATAAATATAATAAGAACACAAAAACCAATTTAACGTGCATCCAAGGCATTTTAAGCCAGGCTTGTCCTAAGTCTGTAAAAAACAACATCCAAAACGCAAAAATACTCGCCAAAATTGCTGATGGCCAAGTAATAATATACCATAAACGGTACGTCATTATTTTGTATTGCGCTTGTAAAATCTCTTTTTCAGGAGAAGGTTTTTCATTGGCTTCGATTTGGTAAACAAACAAACGCACAATATAAAACAAACCCGCAAACCAGGTTATTACAAAAATAAGATGCAATGATTTTAAGTAGTTATAGTATTCCATGCTTTTTGTTTCAAGTTTCAAGTTTCAAGTTTCAAGTTTTTTTTAAAGTTGATTTTCACTCAACAATCTTTTTTCTTTACTCTTTACTCTATTTTCTATTTAGCCCAATCATTAATCCAATTTCCAACAGTTTCACACCATTCATCATCGTCATTCAAACACGGAATTGCCAAGAATTGCTCTCCTCCGTTTTTTTCAAAATCTTCTTTGGCGCGCATGGCGATTTCCTCAAGAGTTTCTAAACAATCAGATACGAAAGCAGGTGTTACAACTGCAAGATTCCTGATTCCTTTTCCTGGCATTTTATCGATTTCAACATCGGTATAAGGCTCTAACCATTTGTCTCCCGCTAAACGTGACTGAAATGTCAAACTGTACTTATCTTCAGGAAGTCCTAATAATTTCACGACTTGTTTTGTGGTTTCATAACATTGATGACGGTAACAGAAATCGTGTGCCGGCGAAGGTGTATTACAGCAAGAACCATCAATTTTACAATGTGATTTGGTTACATCGGTTTTACGAATATGACGTTCCGGGATTCCGTGGTACGAGAATAATAAATGATCGTAATCAAAACCAACTAAATGTTTCTGAATCGAATCGGCTAAATTCTTGATGTAGTCCGGTTTGTTATAAAACGCAGGAACATCAGTAAAAGTCATTTGTGGAAATTTCTTTTTACGAATTTCTTCTGCTTTTACTAAAATAGTCAAAGTCGAAGCCATTGCATATTGCGGATACAAAGGGAAAAGCAACACTTCGGTAACGCCTTTATCGTGCAGTTCCTGAAGTCCTTTTTCGATTGTCATACTTCCGTAACGCATAGAAAGTGCCACCGGAACATTTACCAGAGGTTGTACTTTTTTCTGCATTCTTTCTGAAAGGACTACCAAAGGAGAACCTTCTTCCCACCAGATTTTTTTGTACGCATGAGCTGATTCTTCCGGTCTTTTTCTTAAAATAATTCCACGAACTAACAAAGCTCTTAATAAATACGGAACATCAATCACGTATTTATCCATTAAAAATTCGTCTAAATACGGTTTTACATCTTTTGGTTCCGGACTTTCTGGAGATCCTAAGTTTACTAATAATACGCCTTTCATTTATTCTTTGCTTTAGGCTTTAAGCGCTAGGCTTTAAGCATTTAATTTGTTTTTAAAAATTTCGTCAAAAGTATTCTTTGTTCTTTTTTAGAAATATGATAATTATTATTTTTTATTTATTGTTGAATATCTAAAATTGATTCTTTTAAACATCTTTACTATTTATTCTTTTTTATATTTTTTGAATAGTTTTTCCAAGGACTTATATTCTTCCTCTGTTCCAAAGTTTTCCACCTGAATTTCTCTTTTAGAACTAATTATATAAAATTGTCCACACGAAAAACAAATTTTAGCTATACCTGAAATTTCATTGTTTTTCTTAAAAACCAAAATATCTCTATATTCTGGTGCACAAGCTTTATTTAATTGAAACACATTTAAAGAGAATTTTTCCAGAAAAACATCATTTTTTAAATACTCAATATCTTTTTGAGATAATTCAAACTTAGAAAAACCATTAGAATTAATTGTTTTATAAAAAACATTATCATCTAATTTATCTGGCAATTCAGAATATAAAATATTATTTAAAATAGAATCTTTTATGCCTTTTCTATTATTTTCAATTATTTCTTTTTCCTCGTTTTTATATAATGAATAATATTCAACATTGTCAAAATCAAAAAACATTTTTTCTTCTTTTGATTTGCAAGACAGGATTAGAAAAAGCAATAAAAATATTGAATATCTTTTAATCATTAAACATTCGTATTAATAGACATCAAATACTTTTTAGGAGTTGTAGCAAACTTTTTCTTGAAAGCCGCTATAAAGTGACTTCCGGTGCTGTATCCAATTTTCAATCCAACTTCGTTTACATTATAAGATCCGCTGTCGAGAAGTTTGCGGGCGAAATCCATTTTGTAATCAAACAGAAAACCATAAACGGTGTCGCCGTAAATTTGTTTGAAACCCATTTTGAGTTTCTTCAAATTCAAACCAATTTCGTCTGCTAATTCCTGTAATCCTGGCGGTTCGGCCATATTGGCGATGATAATTTCTTTGGCTTTTCGGATTTTTAGAACGTTATCTTCATCAATCAAAAACGGACATTGTTCTGCGTTTGGATCTTCTGTTCTGTTGAAATACAAACTCAACAATTCGTATCCTTTTCCTTTATAATAAAGATTTTTTATCGACGGATGAAGGTTATAATGAAACAATTGACTCAGCACAATAGCCATAGAAGGACTAATATTTCCCTCATTATAATATTTTTTGTCCTTATTATCAGGACTTAAAAAAGTAATATAATCTGCTTCCGCAGAAAACAACGCGTGAAATTTCTTGATGGATACAATAACAGAAATGACCCATGAATTTGGAGCGAGTTCTAAATTCAGCGGTAATTCTTTCTGTGGATTGTACAAAAGCAATGATTTTTCTTCTTTTAAATCTAAAGCATAACTGCCTTGATTGAACAAGAATTTGGCATTCCCTTTTATCCCGAAATGAAACTGTATCAGGCCACTACCTACTTCGTGTTGTCCGAAAAAGGGCTCTGAACTGTCATTTTGAAAACGAATAAGCGTAAAGTCGTCTTCAATTTTAATAATTTCCTGAGAACTCATAGCGATATTTTTTTAGTACAAAAATCAAGATAATTACAGTTTCTTATTTAGAATCACTCTAAACAAATCATTTCTAATCAATTGATTTTGCTACAAAAATACTTCTTTTTGCATAAAAACAGCCGTTTAGAAACAAAAAATCACGCAGCGATACAAAAAGTACTTTCAGCGTTACTTTTATAAAGACTATAGTGATAATTTTGTTGCACTTTTATGAAAGTGAATTTATGGAAAACAATAACGTACCTAAACATCTTTATTTTTACTCAGTTGGTCTGAGTTATAAAAAAGCCGATGCTGAGGTAAGAGGTAAATTTAGTTTGGATGCAATTGCAAAAACGCGTTTGCTTGAACAGGCTAAAGAAGAAGGAATAGAAAGTTTAATTGTAACTTCAACCTGCAACAGAACCGAGATCTACGGTTTTGCAGAACATCCATTTCAATTGATAAAACTAATTTGTGATAACAGCAACGGTTCAGTCGATGCTTTTCAGAAAGTTGGTTTTGTTTACAAAAATCAGGAAGCCATTAATCATATGTTTCGCGTAGGAACTGGTTTAGATAGTCAGATCTTAGGCGATTTTGAGATTATTTCTCAAATCAAGACCAGTTTTGCACATTCAAAATCTATGGGTTTAGCAAATGCTTTCTTAGAAAGATTGGTAAACGCTGTAATTCAGGCGAGCAAAAAAATCAAAAACGAAACTGAAATTAGCTCAGGCGCAACATCGGTTTCTTTTGCATCAGTACAATACATTCTTAAAAATGTAGAAGATATTGGCAATAAAAATATTTTACTTTTCGGAACAGGAAAAATCGGAAGAAATACTTGCGAAAATCTTGTAAAACATACCAAAAACGAACATATTACTTTAATCAACAGAACGAAAGACAAAGCTGAGAAATTGGCCGGAAAACTAAATTTGATTGTTAAAGATTATTCGGAGTTACACTTAGAACTTCAAAAAGCAGATGTTGTGGTTGTCGCAACAGGCGCTCAAAACCCAACGGTTGACAAAGCAATTTTGAATCTAAAAAAACCTTTATTGATTTTAGATTTATCGATTCCTAAAAACGTAAACGAAAACGTTGAGGAATTAGAAGGCGTTACCTTAATTCACATGGATTATTTGTCTCAATTGACAGATGAAACTCTTGAAAACAGAAAATTACACATTCCGGCTGCCGAAGCGATTATCGAAGAAGTAAAAGAGGAATTTGTTACCTGGACAAAAGGACGAAAATTTGCTCCAACTATAAATGCTTTAAAAGAAAAACTGAATGCTATTAAAGTTTCAGAATTAGATTTTCAAAGCAGAAAAATTGCTGATTTTAATGAAGCTCAGGCGGAAATCATCAGCAACAGAATCATTCAGAAAATCACTACTCATTTTGCCAATCATTTAAAAGACGACGATACCATGGTCGATGAAAGCATCGAATGGATCGAAAAAGTCTTTAAAATAAAAGCATCTTAAAAATAAATTTTCCACCATATAAGTCATATAAGTTCATTTAACATAGTTATTTACGCAGTGCTTAAATTTACTTATATGACTTATATGGTGAAGAAATAATAAAAAATGGCTGAAAAAACAATCAGAATTGGAACTCGCGATAGCGAATTAGCACTTTGGCAAGCACATACTGTCGAAAAAAAACTAAATGATTTAGGTTATAAAACCTCGATTGTTGCAGTAAAATCTACAGGCGACATTATTCTTGACAAACCGCTTTACGAACTCGGTATCACCGGAATTTTTACGAAAACTTTGGATATAGCTATGATTAATGGCGATATTGATATTGCGGTTCATTCTATGAAAGATGTTCCAACAGCTTTACCAAAAGGTATTGTTCAGGCGGCAGTTTTAGAAAGAGCCAATGTTTTGGATATTTTAGTTCATAAAGGAAATCCTGATTTTGCGAATCCAAGTACTATTGCAACCGGAAGTTTACGTCGTCAGGCACAATGGTTCAATAAATATCCTAATCATACTGTTGTTGATTTACGTGGAAACGTAAACACTCGTATGCAAAAATTGCAAGACAATAACTGGGACGGAGCTGTTTTTGCTGCTGCTGGTTTAGAGCGCATTAACCTAAAACCTGGCAACTATATCAATTTAGATTGGATGATTCCGGCACCGGCGCAAGGAGCAATGCTTGTTGTAGCAATGGAAAACGACAATTATACACTTGACGCACTTTCGCAATTAAACCATATCGAAACTGAAATTTGTACCTATATCGAACGTCAGTTTTTGAGAACCTTAGAAGGTGGTTGTACGGCGCCAATTGGGGCTTTGGTAACTTATAATGAAGACGAAGATACTTTGCATTTTCAAGGTGTTTTACTTTCGATTGATGGAAAACAAAAACTTGATATCGATAAAAAGGTCGATATTGCCGAATGGAAAAAGCTAGGTTTCTTCGCAGCTCAGGAAATCTTAAACAATGGAGGAGCAGAATTGATGGCATCTATTAAAGAATCTTTAAAAAAATAATGAGTAAATCAATTCAAATATTATCTACAAAAAAGCTATCGGGCGAACAAAAACAGGCATTGGTAAAAGCCAATATTGAAGTTGTCGAAGCTGATTTTATTCAAACCCAAAATAAATCTTTCGAACTTAAAGACCTCAACGAAAATCTGATTTTCACGAGTCAGAATGCGGTTCATAGTGTTTTAGCTGATCCGAAATCTGAAGCACTAAAAAGTAAAAATGTATTTTGCGTGGGATTAAAAACCAAGATTCTTTTATCAGAAAATGGTTTTAATGTTGTGGCTTACACCGGTTATGCAGCAGATTTAGCCGAAATCATCACTTTAATTTACCGCAATGAAAGTTTTACCTTTTTTAGCGGAAACTTACGTAGAGAAACATTACCAAAAGCGTTAAAAGATGCTGATGTAAAACTGAACGAAATTCAGGTTTACGATACCTCATTAACGCCACAGAAAATAAAAACTGCCGTTGACGGAATCTTATTTTTTAGTCCTTCCGGCGTTGAAAGTTATTTGAAAGACAACACAATCAAGAAAGAAAAGTGCTTTTGCATTGGAAAAACCACTGCCGAAGCTTTACATAAAATTACAAAAAACATCATCATTGCAGATCAGCCAACGGTTGAAGACGTAATCGAAGATGTAATTGCTGAATACAGCAATAAGCTTTAAGCCTTAGGCCATAAGCACAAAAATTTATATAGCAATACGCTTTAGGCTTTAAGCCGTAAGCAAATAATAAAACAGAAAACAACGCTTAAAGCCTAAAGCTTAAAGCCTAAAGCAACAAAAAAATGTTAAAAAACGACCTATTTTTAAAAGCATTAAAAGGAGAAACTGTTCAACGTCCGCCAGTATGGATGATGCGTCAAGCCGGAAGATATTTACCGGAATTTATCGCTTTGCGTGATAAATATGATTTTTTTACACGTTGTCAAACCCCTGAGTTAGCAGCAGAAATTACAGTTCAGCCTATTCGCAGAATTGCACCGGATGCAGCAATTTTATTCTCAGATATTTTGGTTGTTCCGCAAGCAATGGGAATTGAAGTTTTGATGAAAGAGAATTTTGGTCCATTTATTCCAAATCCAATTCGTTCAATGGCAGATGTTCACAGAGTTTATGTTCCGGACATTCAGGAAACTTTAGGTTATGTAATGGATGCCATTAAATTGACTAAAGAAATGCTGAACGACGAAGTACCATTAATTGGTTTCGCTGGTTCGCCCTGGACCATTTTCTGTTATGCTGTTGAAGGAAAAGGTTCTAAAAGTTTTGATACTGCAAAAGGTTTCGCTTTCTCAAACCCTGCTGCAGCACATACATTATTACAAAAAATTACAGATACTACTATTTTATATCTTAAAGAAAAAGTAAAAGCAGGTGTTGATGCCGTTCAGATTTTTGATTCCTGGGGAGGAATGCTTTCTCCGGTTGATTATCAGGAATTTTCATGGAAATACATCAACCAAATTGTTGAGGCGTTGGCAGATCATGCTCCGGTTATTGTTTTCGGAAAAGGATGCTGGTTTGCTCTTGGTGAAATGGGGAAAAGTAGAGCTTCGGCATTGGGTGTAGACTGGACTTGTTCGCCTAGAAATGCACGTTATTTGTCTGGTGGAAACATTACTTTACAAGGAAATTTTGACCCATCAAGATTGCTTTCTCCAATTCCAACCATCAAAAAAATGGTTCATGAAATGATCGACGAGTTCGGAAAAGATAAATATGTTGTAAATTTAGGTCACGGAATTTTACCAAATATCCCTGTAGACCACGCAAAAGCGTTTATCGACGCGGTTAAGGAATACGGGAACTAAACAGAGTATTCAGTTTTCAGTCGCAGTTTTCAGTTTAGTTTTAAGCTGAACTGAGACTGAGACTGAAAACTAAAAAAAACCTTAGATGTTCGCAAACCTAAACTTCACCAGAAACTCGCCATTTTCGTTTGTAGAATATGCATTTCAGGCATATTATGCAACTGTATTTCTGATGGTTTGGCTGCATCCGGAAGAACATCCGGTGAGTCTTATAAATGATTTGGCTGTTCTAATGGCTTTCGAATTTATCATGGTGCATTCAGGAGTTTTTATGGCGGTTATGCCTAAAAAATTATCGCTTTTTGTGTTTTTTCCGATGTACGGATTGTTTGCACTGGCTTTTCATCATTCTGTCATTAATACCAATATTTTATATATTTATTTGCTAACGGTTTTAAACCGGATGCGATTTGCTTTTTCTGATGTCAGTCCGGAAGTTCGGGCTATGCAGATGGGTAAATCTGCTGCGAAAGCAATGTTTTACTTCTTTTTGATTTTTGCAGTTTGTTTTGGAAATAGTATAATTCCGCAATTTGGATTAACAGAAGAATTTTTAGAAAAATCCAAGTATTTTGACACTGTAAAATCAAGCGGATTGTTTATAGAAAAACCATATGTACCAATATGTATGGGTTTTATATACTACTCTTTGCCGGTTTTGTATTTTATTTATAGAACTATCAAAAGTTTTGGAAGAAATAACAATGATACTTTTCAGCAAGAAAAATTAATTTTCAGCAAAACAACCTATAGTCAGAAGTTTAAGTCGGATAAAAGATAAAAAATCATGCTCAACAAAGGTTTAAGAGACGAAGAAAGTATTAGAATAGAGAACACTCTAAGAACTTTACATGCGTTAATTTTTGTTCCAAAGTTTTGGAATGCCGAAGATACGAGTCTTATAGATGAACAGCTAAAGAGTTTTGGTTTAAGCCTGGAAAGAACAATTGAAATCCCTGAAGAAGAACTGATTCTTCTTTTACAACAATGTCATCTCGACTGGAATCAACAAGAACAATTTGCAGATATTTTAATAGGATTGTCACAAGAAAAACAATTTGATTTTTTAGGAAAAGCACTTGCTATTTACCAATATATACAAAAAGAAAGCAAAGTTTTTTCTTTTGGAATAAATACTAAAATTGCTTCGGCCAAAAATAAAAAGCCATGAGTTTTATTGATTGGAAAATAGACCGAATTGAAGATGTTTTGCCTAAAGAATTTTACAATTTAATAGATAAAAACAGCCATCATATTGGAAAAACTTTCCCGGTAACTCTTGCCAATTCAGATTCATTAAAAAAAGCAGAAGATTTTCTGGAAATCAGCCGTAATAAAGAAAAAAACAACGAAGGTTTTTATTTTTACGCAAGAGATATTCAAACCAACAATTTAATTGGTTATTTGTGTGTAAAAACCATTGATTACCGCATTTCAAAATGTGAATTAGGTTATTTTGTTGATGAAGATTATCAGGGAAAAGGAATAACATCAAAAATGGTTCTGGACGCGCTTGCATTTTGTTTCAACGAATTGAAGATGAATAAGGTTTTCATCTGTACTTCAGAAATTAATTTAGCAAGCCAGCGAATTGCATTAAAACATAATTTTAAACAAGAAGGAATTTTGCGGGACGAATTTAGAAATGGTGACGGCGAACTGCAAAACACTGTTTATTTCGGATTGCTCAAATCAGAATATAATAATGAAAGATAAATTTTTCTTTATTAAAGATTAACATAAACTAAACCGTAACAAGTTGTAACGGTTTAAAAATGGAAGAAGCTAAATTGAAGAAAAAAACAGGGAAGAAAGTGGTCAATAAATTAAATGCTATTGATTATTTGGAAAACAAAAAAGAATTGGAACAATGAAAGATAAATTTTACGCCTACATACAAAAATTACAAGACCAGATTTGTGCCGGATTAGAAGCTGTTGACGGAACTACAAAATTTCGTGAAGATCTTTGGCAACGCCCTGAAGGCGGCGGCGGAAGAACACGCGTTATTGAAAACGGAAATGTTTTTGAAAAAGGCGGTGTCAACATTTCGGCCGTTCACGGAAAATTACCGGAAGCCATGCAAAAAATGTTTGGCGTTGGCGAAGCTGATTTTTTCGCCTGTGGGTTAAGCTTGGTTTTGCATCCTAAAAATCCGATGGCTCCTACTGTGCACGCCAATTGGAGATATTTTGAAATGTATGATACTTCGACTTCGCTCAGTACAGGTTCCCCAAAAATAATCGAACAATGGTTTGGCGGCGGACAGGATTTAACGCCTTATTATTTGTTTGAAGAAGATGCCAAACACTTTCATCAAACCTGTAAAACGGCTTGCGACAAACATAATCCGGAGTTTTATCCGAAATATAAAAAACAATGCGACGCTTATTTCTGGAATGCACATAGAAACGAAGCCCGCGGAATTGGCGGTCTATTTTTTGATTATTGCAAAGCAAATGAGCAAATGTCGATGGAAGATTGGTTCAATTTTGTAACTGAAGTTGGTGATAGTTTCCTAGAAGCTTATGTGCCAATTGTAGAAAGAAGAAAAAACCTGGAATATACTCCAGAAAACAGAAACTGGCAGGAAATCCGTCGTGGCCGTTATGTTGAATTTAATTTGGTTCATGACAAAGGCACTTTATTCGGTCTAAAAACCAACGGAAGAATCGAAAGTATTTTGATGAGTTTGCCTCCTCATGTACAATGGGTTTATGATCACCATGCAGAAGTGGGAAGTGATGAAGAGAAATTAGTGAATGTATTAGAAAATCCTGTGGACTGGATTTAATACAATTAAAACTTATAGTGGCAATCTTTTGATAGCGGTTTTGTAAATTTATTTTATTGAAAAATTATTAAATAATATGTCGCTCCTATGGAGCTCGAATGTAATAACTAATGTTTTTCTATAAATATTACGCTTCTCCGAAGCTATTAAAAATTGTAATGGTAAGTTTATTGAAAAATCCCGACGGGACGATATTTATAAAACTATAAGTATTCAGTTTCGTTGGAGCTATAAAAATTACAGTAGTACCTTTATTGAAAAATCCCGACGGGACGATATATTTATAGAAACTATAAGTATTCCGTTTCGTTGGAGCTATAAAAATTACGGTAGTAACTTTATTGAAAAATCCCGACGGGACGATATATTTATAGAAACTATAAGTATTCCGTTTCGTTGGAGCTATAAAAATTACAGTAGTAACTTTATTGAAAAGTCTCAAAGGGACGATATATTTATAAAAATTATAAGTATTCAGTTTCGTTGGAACTATAAAAATTACAATAGTAACTTTATTGAAAAGTCCCAGCGGGACGATATATTTATAGAAACATATAGGCTTATTTTAATGAACCCCAGCGGGGTGACATATAAATTAAAACTTAATATGGCAAACACCTATTCTCAACTATATATTCATATCGTATTTGCGGTAAAAGGCAGGCAAAACTTAATCGCAACGGTTTGGAAAGATGAAATCTATAAAGTTATCACAGGAATCATCACCAATAAACAACAGAAACTCATTGCTATTAACGGAATGCCTGATCATATCCACATCTTGATCGGAATAAAACCTGATAAATCTATATCAGATTTAGTTCGGGATATAAAAGCAAATTCGTCAAAGTTCATAAATAATCAAAAATGGATTAATGGAAAATTTGAATGGCAAACAGGATTTGGAGCTTTCTCATATAGTCACTCTCAATTGACAAATGTTATTAATTATATCCAAAATCAAGAACAACATCATAAAACAAAAACGTTTAAAGAAGAGTATGTTGAGTTTTTAAAATTGTTTAATGTAGAATTTAAAAATGAATATTTATTTGAGGATGTTTGATTTTCAGGATTGTAAATAATTATATTCCGCTCCTCTGGAGCTCAAATTCTGTACATTCATAAATTTCTATAAATATATCGCTCCACTGGAGCTCAAATTCAGACCCAACAATATTGCTATAAATATGTCGCTCCGCTGGAGCTTTAAAAAAGTAAAAACAGCTTTTTTTCTAAAAAATTGAAATCCCATTTGGATGAAATATTTATAGAACTTTATGAATGTACATTATTTAACCCCATCGGGGTGACATATTTTAGATCATCAAAATTAAAATGCATAAATTAGCTATAGATTTTAATTGAAACAAAAAAATGAATTTCAAACTGATTTATATAGCATTCTTTGGAAGCGTTTTTGGGTGTTTTGCCCAAAATGATTCGCTGCAGAATCCTTATTTTAAATCGTATAATGATAATATTACCACCAGTGTTTATTATTTAGACACTTCTAATAGTTTTCAGATTGCTTCAGGAGCTCAAAATTCAGAAACATTTCTTAATCTTACTCCCAATAGAAGAGAACAGATTGGTTTTAATTTGAACTATAAAATCATTGACGTTTCTGTTGGTTTTGCACCAAAATTTCTTGGCGGTAATAAAGGCGATTCAAAATCGAAGCATTTTAATTTCAATACCCGTTTTTATTATAAAAAATGGATGCAGTCGTTTACTTACATCAATCAAAAAGGATTTTACATCAGTGATGATAATATAACGGCACAATTGCCCAATATGCGTACTACGAAAATTGGCGGATCAACGTCGTATGTTTTCAATGATAAATTCTCTTTTAAAACATTGGTGAGCCAAAACGAATGGCAAACCAAGAGTTCCGGAAGTTTTATTCCAACTTTCTCATTTTACTACACCAATATAGACTTAAACACTCTCGATACACCACCAGGAGATATTTATGTTTTTACTTTAGCTCCATCCTATTTCTATAATTTTGTAATTAGTAATCGGGTTTTAATTGGTGCCGGAGTTGCTTTAGGTGTTGGAATTAATGATATTAACGGAGACACATCTGCTTTGTATCAAGGTGATTTTAATTTAAAATTGGCGTATAATAACGATCGTTTCTTTGCTTTTGCAAGTATGAATGCAACAAGTTTTGCTCAGGACGATAAGGTTAGTCCGAGATTGAATGATAATATTGTTACTTTAAAACTTTCTGCAGGTTACCGATTTGATCCGCCAAAAAAAGTAAAAGAGGTTTATGATAAAGTAAATCAGAAAATAGGTTTGTAATAGCCATTAAATTTAAAACAAAACATTATGAAAAATAGAGAACGATACATAGCCCAACTAAACCGTATGCATTCCGGAAAAGGATTTATTGCCGCACTGGATCAAAGTGGCGGAAGCACACCAAAAGCATTAGCACAATACGGTGTACAGGAAAGCAGTTTTACGAACGATGAAGAAATGTATACGCTTGTACATGAAATGAGAACCCGAATTATAAAAAGTCCTGCCTTTGATCGCGAATATATTCTGGGCGCTATTTTGTTCGAAAATACTATGGATCGTAAAATCGACGAACAATGGACTGCTGACTATTTGTGGGAGAAAAAAAACATAGTTCCGTTTTTAAAAGTCGATAAAGGACTTGCCGACCTTGCCAATGGCGTACAGTTGATGAAGCCTATTGCTAATTTAGATGAATTGTTGACTCGTGCCGTAGAAAAAAATGTTTTTGGCACTAAGATGCGTTCTGTAATTAAAGAAGCGAATGCAGCTGGAATTCGTGAAGTAGTCGAACAACAATTTGCGGTAGGTTTGCAAATTTTCGAAAAAGGACTTATCCCAATTATCGAACCTGAGGTTGATATTTACAGCGCTGATAAAGAAAAGTCAGAAGAAATTCTAAAAGAAGAAATCAAAAAACAGCTTAATTTACTGGGCAAAGAAGTAAAAGTAATGCTGAAATTGTCTATCCCGACTGTAAATGATTTTTACAAAGAATTAATGTCAGATCCGCATGTGGTGCGTGTTGTGGCATTGTCCGGCGGATACGGTCAGGATGAAGCCAATGATAAACTTTCGCAAAACCACGGCTTGATTGCCAGTTTCTCGCGAGCATTGTCCGAAGGTCTTTCAGCAGGTCAGTCTGATGCTGATTTTAATACTAAACTGGGCAAAACCATCAAAGAAATTTATGCCGCTTCGATCACATAATCAAATGCTCTTTAATACATAAAAAAATCCCCAAAAGTTTGAATTTTCGGGGATTTGCTTTTTATAATTTAAACTATTTAGAAGTTAATTCCTGAGTTAAATCTAAAGTTTGAAGAATGATATTTTTATCAGATTTCAACGAGTTTAACTTAAATCCAAAAACCAATTTATTGTTGATTAACTTTTTAGGAGATTCAAATGTAATGTCTGAAAATTGTTCCGTAAACTTGCTAAATTTCCCTAAATCCGCAGGGTTAGCTTCACCTGATTTACCAAATGCATTTATTAGTTCAGCCATATTTAGTTTTCCAAACATATAGTTTTTCTTCAAATCTTTTTTGGCATCGCCGGAAAATGTACCGTTACTGGCATTAAAATAATCCAGTGTATTGGCTATTACAATAACATCTCTGTCTTTTTTGATGAAGATATCTCCGTATTCTTTGGTTCCGGTAACAACATAGTAATTGTCTTTTTGTACCAGTACTTTTTTGCGAACACCCAACTGCATCAATTTATCAGCAAAAGTAGGATGCGTCGAAGTAAAAATCACAGAAAATAACGGAACTGATTTTTTGGTCTTTTTATCAATTACTTTCTCTTCATAGTTTTCATCATATTCGTATGATTTGGTCATAACCTCAATTTCCTTGAAACCGTATAAAAATGCGCTTAAATCACCATCAAAAAGTGTTGCAGCAGCTTCTTCATCAACAATTGTCGAAATTAAATCAGTAACAACGGCAATATCCTCTTTTACCAGTTTTGGACTTTGAAATATATCTGCCATTAGAGACGGGAAATTTTCCAGCGCCGCTTTTGTATTTACATGATACGACATATAACCCAAAGGCTTTTGCGAAGGAAAATAATTAAAAACATTCTTGTTTATTTTTCTATTCGTGACTTTACTCACCACTTCGGCAAGCTCCGGCGAATATTCTACAACTTCTTCTACACGCGCATTATTATTGTCAAAATAAAAATCAAGATTAATACCTTTTATAAAATTTCCAAAACTTTTCTGCATAGGCAAAAACTTATCATAACCTCCAAAAATGGCCATTGGATAATTGGACATAGAATATAAACTTGTCATTGCAGCACTATAATTGATCCAGGACGAAATATCGGCATTAGCGTTTATTTTTTCTGAACTTGGTGCAGTAAATCCATTTTCGAACAATGATTTTATAATCTGATTCAGCTTTTCTGTTTGTTCCAGATTAAAAGTAGCTTCCTGAATCGTGTACGGTGCGCTTGCGGTATACTCTTGTTCCCCATTGTACGGAACCGGAGCTTCTTCAACCACAATTGGAGCATCATTTATTGGCGCATCTATTATGATAGAAGGCTCTTCCGTTGTTGTTTCTTCGTAGACCTCATCAACAGCAACAGAATCTTGCCAAACGGTTTGACTTTCGGTGGTATAAAACCTCGAAGGAAGTCTTTGGGTTAATTCCAGAATAACCAGGTAATTATCGTTCCATGCAAATGTTTTGTTCTTGCCTCTTGCATTAAAAACAGCATATTTACCCAGATCCTGAATCTGTACATCTGCAGCTAAGCCATTCCCAAATTCCTTTATTATAAATTGTTTGACCGCTTCTTTGCTTTTTACAGGAATTGTAACCTGATAGTACGGAATACTGTCTGAGAATTTTCCGTGAATGGTTATTTTTTGATCTAACTGAATAAGCTCGGTATATTTTGTAAAATCCAAATCAGGTTTTTTAGCACTGTATTTGGCTATAATAGGATGATTCAGAATTTCGGCAACGCTTACTTTTTTAGAAAGCTGGTTTCCGTTAAACTGAACAAAATAATCGTATTCGTTTTTATTAATTTGTCCAAAAGTCAAATACGTGGCGAATAATAAAAATAAAGTATAAAAATGCTTCATAAATCAGGGAGTTAATTGGATTGTATTGTTCATTAATGCCGATTTTTTAAGTACGCTGTACATACTTTGTTTTAAAAATACGGTCTTTTTGTTTTGTGAAATTTTACTGTTTGGGTTTTGTACTGCCTGTACATCTTTATCGAATGTATAAATGGCAATAATATTGGCTGCTTCAAGATCTTTCTTTTTCTTAGGATCTTTAACCACTTTTTCGGGAACCGGATAAGAAGCAATTCTTTCGAAATTTTTTTCGCTTCCGCTAAAGTGAATCTGATCGCGCTGATTGTTTATCGTATTCACAACCGCATTCAATGCTTTTAGATTGGCATAATTGAGTTTGATAATGAAAACATAATTGTCAAAATCAGTCTTAGTCGTTACGTTTGTAATTCCGTCGATTTTTGAAGCTTTTGTTTTAAAATCTTCCAGTTTTTTGGTGATTTCCTGTTCGTTAGGAATTTTTACGCCATCGACTTCTTCCAGCCACATTGCTGATTTTGTCTTAAACCAGGATTTCGAAAAGTCGACCATGAGGGTATATTCACCACTTTGATCGTCGTGGTGTTTGATTCTTTCTGTTATTTCAAAGCAACTTGTTAAAAGTAAACAACAGCATAAAGCGAGAATTTTCTTCATTAGACAAATTTAACTGGAAAATTTTTAAAAACCATGAGATTAAAAAATTCCTGAAACTTATTTATAAAATGAAAAACACAACAACGTTTTGAGGACTTTTAAAAATTAAAGTCTAAAACTAAAAAATCAGTAAATTTTTAGATAATATTAACGGATTCTGTTATACGCTAACAGCCTTATTCTGTTCATTTTTCTTTAACTTTGCGACACTTATTAAAAAGCGTTACAATCTTCAAAAAAATAAAAAAACAAATGTAGTTTTTAGAACAGGAATTAATTAATCTGCTTTCAAGTAAATTGGGTTAAAATCTGAAATCTAAAATCTAAAAATCTAAAATTATATGTTCCCACTACAAAGAAACCGCCGTTTAAGAACCAATGAATCTATTCGTTCTTTAGTTCGTGAAACAAGTTTGAGTCCACAGGATTTTATGCTTCCCATGTTTGTTGCCGAAGGAAAAGATGTAAAAGTAGCTATTCCGTCAATGCCGGGAATCTATCGTCATTCGTTAGACAACACCATCAAAGAAGTAAAAGAGGCCTGGGATTTAGGAATCAAAGCGGTGAATATTTATGTAAAAGTTAGCGACAATTTAAAAGATAATAAAGGAGTTGAAGCCTGGAATAAAGATGGTTTGATGCAACAAACGATTCGCGCCATCAAAGATGCTGTTCCGGAAATGATTGTGATGCCGGATGTGGCTTTGGATCCTTATTCTATTTACGGTCATGACGGAATTATCGAAAATGGTCAATTGGTAAACGATGCTACGGTTGATGCTTTGACCCGAATGAGTTTAAGTCATGCCGAAGCCGGAGCAGATTTTGTGGCACCAAGCGACATGATGGACGGAAGAGTTTTAGCAATCAGAAAAGCATTAGAAGAAAACGGACATCACAATGTGGGAATCATGAGTTATAGTGCCAAATATGCTTCGGCATTTTACGGACCTTTTCGTGATGCATTAGATTCTGCTCCGGTAGATTCTCAAAATATTCCTAAAGATAAAAAGACGTATCAAATGGATTATGCGAATAGAATTGAAGGAATTCGTGAAGCATTATTAGATATTGAAGAAGGTGCAGATATCGTAATGGTAAAACCAGGAATTGCTTATTTAGACATTGTTCGTGAGGTAAAAAATGCCGTTCATGTACCGGTTGCGGTTTACCAAGTATCTGGTGAGTACGCTATGGTAAAGGCCGCAGCAGAAAGAGGATGGTTAGATCATGACAAAATTATGATAGAGCAACTATATTGCATTAAGCGTGCGGGTGCCAGTATCATCTCAACTTATTTTGCAAAAGAAGCAGCTTTATTATTAAATAAATAATCATGAAAAACGTATTATTCTTATCCGCACTTTTAGCGTTGACTTCGTGTAAAAAAGAAGCAACAGAAGATCCAGTTCAAGATCCTACAGAAAATTATTCAGAAGGACATTCGGCGGAAGCCAAAACTCCCGAAGCATTAGGAAAACAAATTTTTGAAGGACAAGGAAATTGCATTTCATGCCATCAGGTTGATCAAAAAGTAATTGGGCCAAGTATCAAGGAAATTGCCAAAATATATAAAGATAAAAAAGGCGATATGGTTACTTTCTTAAAAGGAAATGCTGAACCAATTGTAGATCCGAGTCAGTTTGCAGTTATGAAAACGAATTTACCTATTACTCAGGCAATGTCTGATGAGGAGTTGAAAGCGATAGAAAGCTATATTTACAGCAATTTAAAGTAGTTTTAACGATTCCTGCTGACATACTGTTGTCATTGCATCGTTTTACATTTAAAGCTTAATAAAAAATAGCGCAAAATGATAATTCAAAAATTCAATGTAATTGGTATTTCGGTAAGAACGACAAACGAAAATGGTCAATCCGGAAGAGACATTCCGGCACTTTGGAGCCAATTTATGAGCGAAGAAATTCAAAGTAAAATTCCAAATAAAGTTTCGGAGGATCTATTTTGTATTTATACCGATTACGAAAAAGATCATACCAAACCTTACACTACAATTTTAGGCTGTAAGGTTGAAAGTTTGGATGTTGTACCTGAAAATATGATTGGTAAAACAATTGAATCAGCAAATTATAAAGAATTGATTGCCAAAGGAAACTTGTCCGAAGGAATTGTTTTTAATAAATGGCTGGAAATATGGAACTCAGATTTAGATCGAAGTTTTACGGCAGATTTTGAAGTTTATGGTGAAAAGACTCAAAACCCGGAAAAAGCAGAAGTTGCTATCTACATCGCGCTTCAATAAAATATAGAAACAAAAACGGCGCTAAAATTAGCGCCGTTTTTTATTTAATATATTGTTAATTCCATTCATACATTCCCTTTGTCCACTCATATATCTCTTTACTCACATATAAATTCCCTTGTTCCATAGGAACATTTCGTCGGTAGAAAAATTATATTGTGATCGTTATTTTACGTTCCGTAGGAACGTTTGATTTTGACATCATCATTTTTTTAAAACAATCTAACACATCAAACCTTCCTACGGAACGTAAACTTGGGTCGCTATTATTTTTCTACCGACGAAACATTCCTACGAAATGATAAACAGGTATAAAAAAGTGAAAAACTTTGTTTTTATTTTTATATTCAGTTGTTCCATAGGAACATTTCATCGGTAGAAAAAATATATTGTAATCGTTATTTTACGTTCCGTAGGAACGTTTGATTTGACATCATCATTTTTTTCCAGCAATCTAACCATATCAAACGTTCCTACGGAACGTAAACTTGGCTGGCAATTATTTTTTCTACCGACGAAACATTCCTACGGAATGATAAACCGGGGTAGAAAAGTGAAAAGCTCTGCTTTTATTAAATAAATAATCATAGAAAAGGGACTTTCTCGAAAATAGAAAAAGCCCCTTTTTATATTATAACACAGTAAAAAATTACCAGATTTTAACTCTCTTCTCAGGTTCAACATACATTGCATCTCCTTTTTTGATTCCGAAAGCCTGGTAAAAAGCATCTACGTTCTGGATAGGCACAACTGCTCTGTACATTCCCGGTGAATGTGGATCAGTTTTAACCTGACTTTTGATAGCTTCATCTCTTGATTTTGTTCTCCAAACTGTCGCCCATGAAATAAAGAAACGTTGTTCCGGCGTAAATCCGTCGATTAATCCAGGATTACCATTTGCTTTCAAATACAATTGCAATCCGTCGTAAGCAGCGTTAATTCCACCTAAATCACCAATATTTTCACCTAAAGTAAATTTACCATCTACGTGAATTCCAGGTAAAGGCTCTAAAGCGCTGTATTGATCAGCCAATTTTGTACCTAATGCTGTAAATTGTTTTAAATCATCAGCAGTCCACCAGTCAACAAGGTTTCCATCTGCGTTGTAACGTGCACCTGAATCATCAAATCCGTGAGAAATCTCGTGTCCGATTACAGCACCTATTCCACCATAATTAACCGCTTCGTCAGCCTGGTAATTGTAGAAAGGTGGTTGTAAAATCGCCGCTGGAAAAACAATCTCGTTGTAAGACGGGTTGAAATAAGCATTTACAGTTTGCGGAGACATTCCCCATTCTGTTTTATCCACCGGTTTACCTAATTTCGCTAAGTTTTCTGCATAAGCCCATTTTGATATATTTCTTGAATTATCAAAATAAGTTCCGCCTTCGTTAACATTTTTAAGTTCTAGTTTAGAGTAATCTTTCCATTTATCAGGATATCCAATTTTAATGGTCAGTTTTTTCAATTTTTCGATTGCTTTTGTCTTAGTTTCTGCAGACATCCATGGTAATGCATTGATTCTGTTTTCATAAGCCAACATTACATTAGCAATCATATTTTTTGCTTTATCTTTTGCTTCAGCAGGAAATAATTTTTCTACATACAGTTTTCCTAAAGCTTCTCCGGTTACACCGTTGATAACCTGCAATGCAACTTCTTCACGCGGACGTTGTTTCAAAGCACCTGTTAGTGTTTTCCCGTAGAAATCGAAATTTGCATTTTCAATATCAGTAGATAAAGTCGAAGCTGTTCTGTTTAATAATGTCCATTTAAGGTATTCTTTCCAGGCTTCTACTTTCTTTTCTGTTAAGGTTTTTTCTAACGCAATCATATAACGTGGCTGTGCTACATTTACTGTATCCAGTTTTGCCATACCAATTCCGGTAAAATATTTATCCCATTGAATAGAAGGTGTATTCTTTTTTAAGTCAGCAACAGCAGTTGGATTGTATTGTTTTCTACGGTCTCTGCGCTCAACACGGTCTAATCTTGGAGCAGACAATTCAATTTCTAACGCAAGGATTTGTTTTGCACTTTCTTTTGCTTTTGCCGGAGATTCTCCTAAATACTGCATCATTCTTGCAACGTGTACTTCGTATTTCTCACGTTTTTCTTTCGAATCCTTATCATCTGCGTTGTAGTAATCTTTATCAGATAATCCTAAACCGCCCGGGCTTAGATTAACCGAGTTTTTATTACTGTTTTTTGCATCAGCACCCACATAAACTCCAAAGAAACCAATTCCTCCCTGAGGCTGCATTTCAATAAAGAAATTTTGTAAATCGGTTACGTTTTTAATCGCATCGATTTTCTTTAAATAAGGCTGAAGTGGTTTTACTCCATTTTTATTACGTCCTACAGTATCCATAATCGTATTGAACAAAGCAATTGCTTTACCCTGATCTGTATTCGATTTGTACTTAGGATCTTTTGACGCTTCTTTTAAGATAGCAAGTGCATCATTATCTGTCTTTTGACGTAGTTCATTAAAACTTCCCCATGAATTTCTATCACTTGGAATTTCAGTTTTTTCTAACCAGGATCCGTTTACGTAACGGAAGAAATCCTGACCAGGACTTACTTTCGTATCCATATTAGAAAGATTAATTCCCGGCTCTTTTGGTTTAGCATTTTGTGCTTCGATTGTAACACAACAAAGCATTGCTGAAAATGCACAAAACACAGATTTGTTAAGCTGTTTTATCATTTTTATTTATTGAATTAGTAGATATACAAACGTATTGTTATTATTTTGAATTCTATGTTAAATTTTATCAATAATTGATTTGGAGAATTTATGAGCAACTATTTTAACCCAAAATGTCTTCTAAATATTTAAAATTTAGTTTTTAGAATAATGTCATAACAAAAAACGACGCTTTATCAGCGCCGTTTTTTATTTTATAGATTTGTCTTGTCCTGAAATAGCGATACACAAAAAGTATCATTATGGAAAAAGATCAAGAATTGCGCTATGTTAAGCGTACACAGAAAGATTACAGTATGTCTTTAAAACTTCAAATTGTTCAAGAAATAGAACAGGGAAAAACCTCAATTTCTCAAGTTAAGAAAGATTATGCTATTCAATCACGTTCAACAATTGTTCAATGGCTTCGAAAATTCGGTAACTTTGATTGGGACAATCAAACACCTTCTCTTATGCAAAAATCTCCTGAACAGAAAATAATGGAACTTGAAGCCAAAGTGAAGTTATTGGAAAAACAAAGAGCATTTTTAGAACAGCAGGCTTTCGTTGCTGATAAAAAAGCTATTATTTTCGATATGATGATTGATATAGCAGAAAAAGAATATCAAATTGACATTCGAAAAAACTCACCACCCGAACAATCGACCATTTTAAAAAAGAACAACAACAAACAATAATGTTTGCCTGTACTTTGTTCGGGATTGACAGACAGGTTTACTATCGTCGAGTAAAAAAAAGTTGCGATAAGAAGCTTTTGGCTTCAAAAGTTGTTAATATGGTTTTGGAAATTAGAAATACAATGCCTCGAATTGGAGCAAGAAAATTGTATTATCTTTTAAAAAGCGAGTTGAATCAACTTAAAATAGGCCGAGATAAATTTATAGATATACTTAGAGCAAATCATTTATTGATAATATCAAAACGTTCTTACCATATAACAACAAACTCTCATCATAGATTTAGAAAACATCAAAATCAAATATTAGAGTTAGAGATTTGTAGACCAGAGCAAGTCTGGGTATCAGATATAACCTATATTGGAAAAAGAAAGAATCCATGTTATTTAAGTCTAATAACTGACGCTTACTCTAAAAGAATAATGGGTTTTAATGTGGCAGATAATATGAATGCTCATAGTAGTTTAACAGCTTTAAAAAATGCAATAAAAAAACGCAGAGATAAAGGCAAAACATTAATACATCATTCAGATAGAGGAATACAATATTGTTCTGATGAATATCAAAAACTATTACATAAAAACAATATAAAATGTAGTATGACCCAAAACTCTGATCCCTATGAGAATGCAGTAGCTGAGAGAATAAATGGAATTTTAAAACAAGAATTTAATATTGATAAGTTTAATCTAAAACTTGCTGTAATGAAGGTTTTAGTGAAAAATGCAATTGATATTTATAATAACAAAAGACCACATTACTCTAATTATATGCTCACTCCAAGTCAAATGCATCAACAAAGTGTAGTAAAGATGAGAACTTATAAAAGAAAAACACCTGCAATAAAAAATATTACAGGTGTCTAATTAAATATATTTGTCTAATAATCTGTATCGATTATTTAGGACTAGTCAATTACCAGATTTTAACTCTTTTATCCGTATCAACATACATTTTTTCTCCTTTTTTGATACCGAAAGCATCATAAAAAGCATCAACATTTTGAAGCGGAACGTAAGCTCTGTACATTCCTGGAGAATGCGGATCTGTTTTTACCTGATTTTTAATTGCTTCATCTCTCGTTTTAGTTCTCCATACGGTTGCCCATGAAATAAAGAAACGTTGTTGCGGAGTGAATCCATCAATTAATCCAGGGTTTGGATGTGATTTTAGATACAATTGTAAACCATCATAAGCAGCATTGATACCTCCTAAGTCACCAATATTTTCACCTAAAGTAAAATTACCGTCTACGTGAGTTCCCGGCAATGGCTCTAAAGCGCTGTATTGATCTGCCAAAGCTTTACCAAGTGCTGTAAATTGTGTTAGATCTTCCGGGGTCCACCAGTCTACCAAATTTCCTTCGGCATTATAACGTGCTCCTGAATCATCAAAACCATGAGAAATTTCATGACCAATAACAGCTCCAATTCCACCATAATTAACCGCTTCATCAGCTTGGTAATTGTAAAATGGCGGCTGTAAAATTGCTGCAGGGAAAACAATCTCGTTATAAGATGGATTGTAATACGCATTTACAGTTTGTGGCGACATTCCCCACTCTGTTTTATCAACTGGTTTGTTTAGTTTTTCGATTCCTTTTTTGAAATTCCATTTGCTTAGGTTACGGGCGTTATCGAAATAACTTCCGCCTTCGGCTACACTTTTAATTTCAAGTGCAGAATAGTCTTTCCATTTGTCCGGATAACCTACTTTGATCGTAATTTTATTTAATTTTTCAATCGCTTTTACTTTGGTAGCCGCAGACATCCATGTTAAATTGTTGATACGATTTTGGTACGCCAAAATAATATTATGAATCATATCTACTGCTTTGGCTTTGGCTTCTGCAGGAAATACTTTTTCAACATATAACTTACCAAGTGCTTCACCTACGGTATTGTTTACTACTTGTAATGCTTTTTCTTCGCGTGGTAATTGTTTTATAGCTCCTCTTAAGGTTTTACTGTAAAAATCAAAATTAGCAGTTTCGATATCTGTTGATAATTTTGTAGAAACGGTGTTTAATAAATCCCATTTTAAATATTCTTTCCACTGTGCTACTTTATTTTCACTAAAAATAGTTTGCAAAGCTTTCATATATTTTGGCTCCATTACCACTACAGTATCTAATTTTGCAAGGCCAAGACCTGTAAAATAAGCATCCCATTTAATGGCCGGCGTTATTTTTTGAAGTGCAGCAATTGTCATCGGGTTGTATTGCAAACGGCTGTCTCTGCTTTCTACACGATTTAATCTTGGCTTAGATAATTCTGTTTCCAAAGCTAAAATTGTGGCTGCGCTTTGTTTTGCTTTTTCTGGCGATTCGCCAATAAACTGCATCATCTTCGCTACATGAAGCTCGTATTTTGCTCTTTTTTCTTTAGAGTCTTTATCTTCAGAAGTGTAGTAATCTTTATCCGGTAAACCCAACTGACTTACACCAAGAGTTACAGAGTTTTTAGAACTGTTTTTTTCATCGGCACCAATATAGATTCCGAAAAAAGCAGCTGTACCTTCCGGTTCAACCTCAACTAAATACTTTTGAAGATCAGCAACGTTTTTAATGGCATCAATCTTTTTAAAGTAAGATTGCAATGGTGCAATTCCGGCTTTGTTTCTTCCAACGGTATCTAAAATTGTTGAAAATAAATTAACTGCTTTTCCCTGATCGGTGTCTGATTTATATTTTGGATTTTTAGATGCTTCTTTCAGGATAGACATTGCATCTTTGTCTGTTTTCTTAATCAATTCATTAAAACTTCCCCATGTCGTACGATCACTCGGAATTTCAGTTTGATTAAGCCAGGTTCCGTTTACATATTGAAAAAAGTCCTGACTTGGGCTAATTTTGGTATTCATGTACGAAACATTAATACCCGGTTCCTTTGGAGTTGCATTTTGAGCTTTAACAGCTGTAAACGAAACCGCTGCAAAAAAGGCGCAGAACAAGGGTCTGCTAAGTTGTTTTTTCATTTATATTTAAGTTTTTGGTCGTTATACAAACGTATTCCTAATATCTGAAACGCTATGTTAAAATTATTGAAATAATCGCAAAAAAGTGACTTATCCTAACATTTTAATCGATATCATCGAATATTTTCATGTATTTATTACCGGTTTCTAACTGAATATTAGAATAGTTTTTGGAATATTTGTTACAAATAATTCAAATAAAAGTGAGAGCCAAAATACAAAATGCTGTTTCCGGAAGAATCGATGCCATCGGGTTACCGATATTGGCGTTATGTTGGGTAAGTTTTTTTTGGGGTACAACCTGGCTTGCCTCAAAAGAGGGTGTTAGATATATGCCAGCTTTGCAATTGGTAACCATTCGTCAGTTTTTAGGTGGAATTTTATATGTAGTTTATTTTTTAATAAAGAAAGAACCCTGGCCAAAAGGAAAAGAATGGCGAACCATATTCGTACTAGCAATTTTAAACTTTATGCTTAGTAATGGCTTAAGTACCTGGGGCGTTAAATATATGAGTAGCGGATTAGGGGCAATAATTACTGCGCTTTTCCCCATCTTTATCATTATTATTAATTTTTTTAACGGCTACAAAATTGCAAGAATGGCTTTGCTTGGAATTTTAATTAGTTTTGGAGGTATTTGTATTCTTTTCATCGATTATATTGCTGATATATTAAAACCAGAATTTCAATTCGGAATTATTTTAATGACTATATCTACTATTACATGGGCTTTTGGAATTTTACAAACAAAGAAAAAAGCAGCAAGTTTTAACCCTTATTTTAGTTTAGGATTACAGATGCTGATCTCAAGTATATTTTTATTTGGAATTACTGAAGCTGCAGGAATTAATATTCCATTTGCTGAAATCCCAATGCCTTCATGGTGGGCAATTGCCTATTTAGTTATTATTGGTTCGGTTTTAACTTTTATCGCTTTCATCTATTCATTGAAAAATCTTCCAACAGAAATTAGCAGTATTTATGTTTATATCAACCCGATTGTGGCTATGGTTTTAGGGTCTTTTATTTTTGGAGAAATACTTACAAAGGCCGTTGCAATTGGCGCAGTTGTCACACTAACCGGAGTTTATTTGGTCAATAAATCTATTAGAAAGTCTAAATTGAAATAGTTAGCCACGAATTCACGAATGATTTTTACTCTTGCAAGATAAATGACAAACTAAACTACAATTAAAAGGATAATCTATTTCTTAAACAATAGCCCAAACTTGTTAAAAACCAACCTCAACTAGTATTTTAAAATGTGCTTTTTGTATTTTTGCGCCAAATTATTTTTATGAAATCGTTTCTTTATAAATACCGCAAATTTTTTATTGTTTTAATAGTATTTTCAGCTGTAACCATCTCTTTATTTTATTCGGCTTTAAAGCCACAAAAAACATTGCCCATTTACAATCCGGCTGATGTAAATCCTGAATTAGTAGACAGCACGATTCAATACAAAAGCAAATATCATACAATAGCCGATTTTAAATTTGTAAACCAAAACGGAGATACGATTACACAAAAAAATTACGAAGGTAAAATTTATGTAGCCGACTTTTTCTTTACGACTTGTGGTTCGATCTGTCCAAAAATGACAACGAATCTTGAAGATGTTCAAAAAGCAATTTTGAATAATCCAAAAGTAATGTTGCTTTCGCATACCGTTTTTCCTGAAGTTGACAGTATTCCGGTTCTTAAAGAATATGCCATCAAACATCATGTTGTAGACAGCAAGTGGAATTTGGTTACCGGAGACAAAAAAGAAATCTATACAATGGCCAGAAAATCTTATCTGGCGGTAAAATTAGGTCGCCCTGATCAATTGTACGATATGGTACATACCGAGAATTTTGTTTTGGTCGATCAAAAACGACGTGTTCGTGGTTTTTATGACGGAACGAATAAAGAGGAAATTCAACGCCTTTTAGAAGACATCAATTTCTTGTGCCAAGAGTAAAATCCCTTATTTTTAGAAACATTTAGCATTTACAAAAGTGTTAAATGCCTTGAAATAAAGAATAATTGCCTACTTTTGCAATCTAAATTCAATCTAAATAAGCTTTGCAAAATACTATCCATACTCTAAAAAAAGGCGAGAAAGCCATTATCAAAGATTTTGATATCGATCTTATTCCTCTAAAATTATTAGAAATGGGTTGTTTGCCGGGCAACTTAGTCGAATTGCTTCAAATTGCTCCTTTTGGAGATCCATTATATTTAGATATAAATGGTTCGCACGTAGCCATTCGTGTTGAAACTGCTCGTGAAATTGAAGTTGAACTTATCAAAACCAATTTGTAATGAGCATTCAAAATATCAATGTTGCCCTTATTGGGAATCCTAATACAGGAAAAACTTCCGTTTTTAATCAGCTTACAGGACTTAATCAACAAGTAGGAAATTATCCCGGAATTACGGTTGAGAAAAAAATTGGCTTCTGTAAATTACCGCAAAACATTAAAGCCAATATTCTGGATTTACCCGGAACCTATAGTCTGAACGCAAGTTCTATGGACGAAAGTGTGGTTATTGAACTTTTATTAAACAAAAACGATAAATTATATCCGGATGTAGCGGTAGTGGTTACAGATGTTGAAAATCTGAAACGAAATTTACTGATTTACACTCAAATAAAAGACCTTGAAATTCCGACGATTTTAGTCATTAATATGTCGGACCGTATGGAAAGCAAAGGAATTACTTTAGATATTCCGTATCTGGAAGAAAAACTAAAAACTAAAATTGCCTTAGTAAGCTCGCGTAAAGGTTTAGGAATCGATGCATTAAAGGAACTCATTGTTTCTTATAAAACCATTCCGAATGAACCTTGTCTGAATGCTTCGGTTATTGACGAAGAATATTTTCAAAAATTACAGCATGCTTTTCCTAATCAATTATTGTATAAATTATGGTTGGTGATTACGCAGGATGTGAATTTTTCGAATTTAGATCGAAATGAAATCAGAAGTACTTTTACTAAATCGCATTCAGAATTAAAGCGCTTACAGCAAAAAGAAACGATAAAACGCTATCAATTCATCAATGATGTTTTGAAAGAAGGCTTAAAAGTCGATGCCTCGATGGCAAAAGACTTTAGAGCCAAACTTGATCGTGTTTTAACGCACAAAGTTTGGGGTTATGTCATTTTCTTAGCCATTTTATTTTTGATTTTCCAATCCATTTTTAGCTGGTCAACAATTCCAATGGATTTTATCGACAGCACTTTTGCTTCTTTAAGCAGCTGGGTTGCTCAGGAATTACCAAGCGGCATCCTGACTGATTTACTCTCGCAGGGAATTGTACCGGGAATTGGCGGTGTTATTATTTTTATTCCTCAAATTGCCTTTTTATTCCTGTTCATTTCGATTCTGGAAGAAAGCGGTTATATGAGTCGTGTTGTTTTTTTGATGGATAAAATCATGCGTAAGTTTGGACTATCCGGAAAAAGCGTCGTGCCTTTAATTTCAGGAACGGCCTGTGCGATTCCGGCAATTATGGCGACCAGAAATATCGAAAACTGGAAAGAACGCCTTATTACGATTTTGGTAACTCCATTCACAACTTGTTCTGCAAGACTACCTGTTTATACTATTATCATTTCATTGGTTATTCCGGAAGAACGCTTGTTTGGTTTTCTAAATGTACAAGGTTTAGCCTTGATGCTGTTGTATTTATTAGGTTTTGGAACAGCAATTTTATCGGCTTATATCTTAAATAAAATATTAAAAATAAGTGCCAAAACGTATTTCGTAGTCGAAATGCCAAGTTATAAATTGCCTCTTTTCAAAAACGTTGCAATTAATGTTGTCGAGAAAACAAAAGCTTTCGTTGTTGGAGCCGGTAAAATCATCTTGGCGATATCTGTTATATTGTGGTTTTTAGCATCATACGGTCCCGGAAAAGATTTTAACGAAGCCGAATCTATCGTAAAAGAAAGATTTGTGGATAAACCTCTTGACGAAACTGAATTTGAAAACGAAGTGGCTTCTCAAAAATTAGAGAACTCGTATATCGGGATAATGGGTAAAGCCATTGAGCCAGCCATTTCTCCTTTGGGTTATGATTGGAAAATAGGAATTGCCATTATCAGTTCGTTTGCTGCCCGTGAGGTTTTCGTAGGAACACTTGCCACTATTTACAGTGTAGGAAGCAGCGATAACGAAGCGACCATAAAAAGCAAAATGCAGGAAGAAATAAATCCTCAAACGGGTCAGAAAATCTTCAATTTTGCTTCCGGAATTTCATTGTTATTGTTCTATGCTTTTGCCATGCAGTGCGCCAGTACATTGGCCATTACCAAAAAAGAAACCAACTCCTGGAAATGGCCTGCCATGCAGCTTTTCCTGATGAGCGGTCTTGCTTATTTTGTAGCGCTGTTTGCGTATCAACTTTTAAAATAAACGATCATGGTACAAGAAATTATTGCCTTTGTCATATTATTTATCGCCGTTGGTTTTTTGATCAAAAAATTCTTTTGGAAATCTAAAAAGAAGAAAGATTGCGGCGAAGGAAATTGTGGGTGTTCTTAGAGGAAAGGTTCTGAGTTGTTGAGGGAGTAAGATTCTAAGGTTTTATACCACAGAGATTCACGAAGGATTCACAGAGACTCACAAAGTATTTATATTGTTATGTCAGACTGAGCGAAGTCGAAGTCCGCAAAGATTTGGTACCACAGAGATTCACTAAGGTTTCACAGAGGTTCACAAAGATTTTTTTATATTATTCTGAAGCTTTGTTGCGCGAAAAGCTCACAAAGCAATGTATAAATTTAGATTAGAATTAAAACATAAAAAATGGCTTCAATTATGAAGCCATTTTTTATTACTGAAAACTGAAAACTGAAAACTGAAAACTGAGACTGAGACTGAGACCGTAAACTATTTAATCCCCTCCCACTCTGCGTAGAACTGAGCCAGGAATAGCTCCATGTATTTATGTCTTTCGGCAGCGATTTGCTTTCCGGTTTCAGTATTCATTTTATCTTTTAGGAGTAAAAGTTTTTCGTAAAAATGATTTACGGTTGGCGCATTATTCTTTTTATATTCTTCTTTTGTCATATTGGTTACAGGAGCGATTTCAGGGTCATATAAGGCACGATTTTTAAATCCGCCATAATTGAACGCTCTTGCCACTCCTATTGCGCCTATTGCATCTAAACGATCCGCATCCTGAACGATATTCAATTCTATAGAAGAGAACTTCTTTTCGAAATTTCCGCCCTTAAAAGAGATGTTTTCGATAATGTTTACTACATGCTGAATAATAACTTCTTCAACATTTTCTGATTCTAAAAATAAACGTGCTGTTTTTGGTCCGATGGTTTCATCTCCATTATGAAATTTACTATCGGCAATATCGTGGAGTAAAGCTCCTAACTGAACAACGGTAAGATTACAATCTGTGTCTTTTGCAATTAAAAGTGCATTTTTATAGACGCGCTCGATATGAAACCAATCGTGTCCGCCTTCGGCATCATTTAGTTTCTCTTTTACAAAAACGATTGTTTTGTTTATCAGTTCAGAATTATTCATAGTTTGTTTTGTGTTTATCTGCTTGGTTAATGGCACACAGATTTTACGGATTAAACGGATTTACGCAGATTATTTTTTAATTGCGTCTTTCGAAAATCCTTATTGAATAAAAAATGTTGATTGTCAAAGTTTTTCAACCTCAACAATCAACAATATGTTTTAATTGTCAATATCAGAAATCAATTGCAATATCAATGTCAATTGCAATATCAAAAATCAATTTAAATTTTAAATCTAAAATCAGAAATCTGTAATCTAAAATTTTTACAATCTCGCTGGTTCTACCCATTTAAAGATGTGTGATTCCTGTGGAATTACCAATCTCTCAGAGATTCTGGCCATACGTCCTGGTAATTTCATTAAATAATCACGAGCTTTTTCGGCTTCGTCTGTCAAACCCGACATCTTATCAATTTCCCACTTGTCCATTAATTTTTGCATGATATCAACATAATCGCTTGCAGTGTAAACCCCAATACGTTGTGCTGAATCAGAAAATTGCTCGAAAGCTGAACTGATCTTTTGACCTGATTCTCTTAAGAAATGTGCCGGCATGACGATTTTCTGTTTCATCATGTATTGAAACGCCAACATCATTTCGCTAGGATCAACTGCAAAAATTCTCGTAACAAATTCGCTATATGCATGGTGATGACGCATTTCGTCACCTGCAATCATTTTACACATTTTAGACAACTTGTTATCACCAAATTTTTTCGCCATTTGAGCTACTCTATTGTGCGAAACGTAAGTTGCTAATTCCTGGAAACTAGTATATACAAAGTTTTTGTACGGGTCAGATCCAGTTCCAATATCAAAACCGTCGTTGATTAAGTGCTGTGTTGTCATTTCGATTTCACGCATATTCACACGACCGGACAAATACAAGTATTTATTCAGCAAATCACCGTGGCGGTTTTCTTCTCCGGTCCATTGACGAATCCATTTTGACCATCCATTTCCACCATTTTCGATCTGATTTATACCTTCAACATCCATTAACCATGATTCGTATGTTGGCAACGCTTCCTCGGTGATGGTATCACCTACAAGCGTAACCCAGAAATCATATGGTAATTCTTTGGCAATTTCACGTAACTCTTTTACCTCCTCAAAGAAATTATCTCCTTCAGAATTAGGCAAAAAGTCTGACGGCTGCCAAATTTTTTCCACTGGAATTAAATACTGTTCAACGAAGCTATCCACGTTTTTTTCTAAAAACTGCATTACTTCTAATCTAATGTTTTTTATAGACATTACTTATTTAAGATTGGGACTTTTGTTTCGGTTTTATTGCTGAAATCAAAAATCTATTTATACTCGTTTACTCCTTCTACAACTGCCTTCTCTGTCATCTCCATTAATTGGGCAAAATCATAATCCTTTACGGCGATTGCTTTATGAACGGTAAAGGTAAGGCGATTTCCTAAAGTTACAGGAAAAAGGCCGTATTTTACCATTTTCCATGAATTATTAATACTCACTGGAACAATGTACGCTGATGGCGCATATTTACATAAAATTTTTAAACCATTTTGGGCAAATTCTTTTGGTTTTCCGGTTTTACTACGGGTACCTTCAGGAAAAATTACTGCAGATCTATTGTACTTTTCAATATATTCAGACAAGCCTTTAATTGTTGGTATGGCTTGTTTAGGGTCTTTTCGGTCTATTAGCACAGATCCTCCGTGACGCAAATTATAAGACACGCTGGGAATCCCTTTACCTAACTCTTTCTTACTCACAAATTTACAATGAAATCGTCTAAAATACCAAATCATTGTTATAATATCGTACATACTTTGGTGATTCGAGACAAAAATTAATGGAACACCAGTTGGAATTGTTTCTCTATTTTCGATTTTATAAGTTGTTCCTATTAGATTTGTACATCTTAAAAGGCAGAAATTTAAATAATCTACACTTTTTTTGTGCGCCTGATAACCAAAAACATTCAGACAAATCCATTGTATTGGATGAAAAATCAATAAAACTGAACTAAAAAACAAATAGTATATTACAGATATAGGATACGAAATTATTTTTTGCATGCTTTTGAAAATTAATGCCCAAAAGTAATAAATAAATTTTTAGCTGTATAAAAATTATATAACTAGCTAAATATAAAACACATACCAAATATTTTTATTATAAATCGTACAAAATTTACACAATTATAATAGTTAAAAACTTCAATTCAACAAATATAAGTCTAATCTCTGCGTCATTACTTATAGAAACTCAGGTTTAATTTATAAAAAACACATCTGCATTTGCAATACAATTGTACCTTTGCCCTAAATTGCAATTTTTTCTGAATTAAATGAATTTCACATACCCAAAAAAGGAACGCTTAAAGAGCAAAACAACGATAGGTTTACTGTTTTCTGAAGGAAAATCGGTTTCTAAATATCCGTTGCGTTTGGTTTACCGTCAAGCGGAAGTTGATGCAACAGAAAAAATCAAGATGGGAGTTTCGGTTTCTAAGAAATACTTTAAGAGAGCCGTTGATCGTAATTATTTCAAACGGGTTTTAAGAGAAACATACCGTTTGAATAAAAATTTGCTTTTAGATAACATTCAGGAACCTTATTCTTTGATGTTTTTTTATCAAACTAAAGACAAACTATCGTACGAAGAGATCAATACCAAAACGATTCAATTGTTCGAGAAATTTCTTCTGCAAGTAAACAAAATCAATGATTCTGAAGATAAAACTGGTTTGTAATCCTTCGATGACAAGTTTATTTATCAAATTAGACTAAGAATTATAAAAAAATTGTAGTTTTAGATTTAATTTGAAATAGATATGAAATATATTTTCTTTTTATTCTTTGTCCTTTTGACTTTTTCAGGTTGTGCTAAACACGAAGCACCAATTGAAGACATGGCAATTAGCGCCGTCAAGCTTTCTCCAAAAAATGAATCTGCCAGTTCAGAGTTAAAAGATGACATGGCCGAACCTGCTTCTCCTCAAATTCCACAAAAAATTATTAAAGAAGCTTCGCTCAGATTTGAAACCAATGATCTTCAAGATACTTTCAATCAAATTCAAACTGCAATTGCAGCGAATAAGGCCAACATACAAAATGATTCTGAAGGAAAAGATTACGATAACGTTTATAGAAATTTAACTGTTCGGGTTCCTAGTCAAAATTTTGATTCTTTTATAAATGCTATTTCAAAAGGGGTTTCTTATTTTGAAAGAAAAGATATTACTTCGCAAAATGTTACCGAACAATATATTGACTTAACGACAAGACTAAAAACGAAACGAAAACTTGAAGAACGTTATCTTCAAATTCTTCAAAAAGCAACCAAAATAAGTGAAATTCTGGAAATTGAAAAACAGATTTCAGCTATTCGCGAAGAAATTGAAGCTAAAGAAGGACAATTGAAATATTTAGAAAGCCGTGTTTCTGAAAGTACTGTTACCATTGAGTTTTACAAAACCATTGCTCAAAAAGAAGGTGTTAAAACTTCTTATGGTTCTAAGATATGGACAGCAATTCAATCCGGTTTTTTTAGCCTTTCAGAATTTTTAATATCCATTATCAGCCTTTGGCCCTTTATTATACTGTTTTGTGTAATTGCCTATTTTATTAGAAGAAGATTTAAAAGAAAAAAAATATAATCATGTATCCTTATTTCAAAAAGAAATTTATCATACCTACTGTTGCGGCAGGATTTTTATTTATTGGAACCAGTTTCAAAGACGACTTTTTTGAGATTGCCAAACAAATCGAAATCTTTACGACATTGTTTAAAGCCGTTAACACGAATTATGTCGACGAAACGAATCCGGGCGATTTGATGGACAAAGCGATTAAAAGCATGTTGGGAAGTTTAGATCCGTATACGGTTTACTTTAACGAACAGGATGTGGTTAACTTCAAGATCAATAATACCGGAGAATATACCGGAATTGGCGCTTTGATATCCAGAAAAAAAGATCGCTTGATTGTGCGCGAACCTTATAAAAATTATCCTGCTGATAAAGCCGGACTAAAAGCGGGTGACGAAATCATACAAATTGGCGATGTTTTGATTGCTGATTTTAAAGATGATGCTTCGCAATTACTAAAGGGAACTAAAAACACCAAAATCCAGATTAAATACCTGCGTCAGGGAAAAACCTTTACAACCGAGTTGATTTTGGATGAAGTTGATATTAAATCGGTTCCTTTTTACGGAAAAATCGATGACAAAACGGGTTATATTGTTTTGGCTCACTTTAGCCGTAAGGCATCCAATGAAGTAAAAGAGGCTTTGGAAAAACTTAAAGCAGATGGAGCAACACAAATTGTTCTTGATTTAAGAGGAAATCCCGGTGGTTTGCTTAACGAAGCTATTGATATTTGTAATTTATTTGTTCCAAAGAACGAAGTAATTGTAACTACAAAATCAAGAATCGAAAAACATAACAATACTTATAAAACGACCAAAGAACCCGTAGACACTCAAATTCCGCTGGCTATTTTAGTCAACGGAAGAAGTGCTTCTGCCTCTGAAATTGTTTCGGGTGCTTTGCAGGATTTAGATCGCGCCGTGATTTTAGGAACCCGCAGTTTCGGGAAAGGTTTGGTACAGCGTTCTGTTGATTTGACTTACGGAACTCAGCTAAAAGTAACCATTTCCCGTTATTATACGCCTTCAGGTCGTTGTATTCAGGCTTTAGATTATGCGCATAAAGATAAAAATGGTGTTGCTCAAAAAACGGATGCCAAAAACTTTAATGCTTTTAAAACCCGCAAAGGAAGAACGGTTTATGATGGCGGTGGCGTTTTACCGGATATCGAATTAGACGAATCTAAAATGAGTCCTATTACAACTGCATTATTAAAAAACGACGGAATTTTTGATTATGCTACAACGTATTACTACAAAAATCCTAATTTGGGAAATAAAATTCCAACGATTTCTGATGCTGATTATGTAAGTTTCAAACAATATCTAAAAGCAAATAAAATTAGTTTTGATACGGAAACAGAAGTGGCATTGAGGAACACTTTGGCTGCAGCCAAAAATGAAAAAATCGACGAAACGATAGCTCCGGAATATCAACAATTATTAGCGGCTCTTGAAAAAAGTGAAACGACTTTGTTAGATAAAAACCAAAAAGAGATTAGAAACCTGATTCAGGAGGAATTAATTAAGAGATATCAATATCAGGAAGGTTTGTACCAATATTATATTAAAAATAATTCTGAGATTAAGAAAGCGGTTGGCGTTTTAAACAATCAGACGGAGTATAAAACGATTTTGAAAATGTAACTTGAAAATTGATCTTTAAATAAAAAGTCAAAATTTTATTTCTCTAAAAACAAATGACCCTACTTTTTATAGGGTCATTTGTTTTTTTGTCTATTGCTATTCTCCTGCAAACGACAAATACAATTCTTGCTTATTAAAAAAGTACTGTTACCACGATTTTGAAACCATAAATTTTGAAAGATTTAATAAAAGTGAATATTTAAGAAACCTTCTAATAACAGCTTTTACTTAAAAACCTGGTGGCGGAGGTCTATTTGAAACCGTATTATCTGATACTAATATTTCTTTTCCTTCCAGAAATTTATTTAAAACGACATCATTTAATAACCAGGGTTGGCCTATCCATCTTAATATTCCCTGATTGTCAATTAAAAAAGTTTTAGGTATAGCATAACCTCCGTTAGCATCATCAACTACAAAATCATTTAGGGCTTTTTTAGTTTGATCACTAACTACAATTGACTTGAACTTTACTCTTTCTAGTGTTTTCTTCGTTTTTACAGGAGATTCATCTGTTATAGAAACAAATACGAGATCCTTTCTATCCTTGAATTGTTCTTGCATTTTATTTAGATTGGGAACTTCTTCTAAACAGCTTGTACACCAGGTAGCCCAAAATTCTAACAGAATATATTTGCCTTTCAGATTTTTATCTTTGGGAGCATTTGCTAAATAATCTGTGATATTTAAATCCGGAACCTTATCGCCTACTTTTAGTTTAATTTGACTAAAAGTGTTCTGAGACAATACTAAAACAAAAACGAATGAAAGAAATTTTCTCATAGTTATTTTTTTATCTAATTTAAATAAAAATATAACTCAAAACTGATCGAATAAAAAATCTCTAATTACGTAAAAGCAAATAGAGGCTTAAACTCCTTTGAAACCAAAAGCTACAAGATGTAAATAAAAATATTCAGATGTGTTTTTGTACAGTTAATTATTCCCTAATCATCTCGATATGCGGAATATCATCTTCAAGATACATTTCACTGCTTTGAACAAATCCGTGGCTCTCGTAGAATTTCTTTAAATAAAATTGTGCACCAATGGTAATTTTATCTTTATCGAAATTCGACTTTATAGCTGCAATGGCTTCACGCATTAAGTCATGCCCCCATTTTCTGTCGCGATAATTGGCATCGACTACAACTCTGCCAATTGAGGCATTATCAAAACTAATTCCGGCGTCGAATAAGCGTACATAAGCGACGGTTTTACCATCATATTCGCCAATTAGGTGTAATGCTTTCTTATCTTTTCCGTCAAGGTCCAAATAAACGCAGTTTTGCTCTACTACAAAGATCTCGCTTCTTAGTTTGAGTAAATCATATAACTCATGAACGGTTAATGCCTCAAACGGCTTTATTTTCCATTTTAATTCCATTATCTCTTCTGTATTCAATTATAATAAAAAGTTGCAGCAAAATTACGTTAAATAAAAATCCCGAATACAAAATTGTAATCGGGATTTTACTATTCGAAAAAAATCAAAACTTTATTTTTTCTTCATAACGATTTCCATGCTTTTATACTCTTTTCCGTTTTTTACGTCAAACATTTCCATTTTACGGGTTGTGGCGTCTACAATGGTATAAATTTCCCTATACGGGGTTTTCTTACCGTTTACGGGATTTACAACGTCCCCTTTCAACTCCATACTTTTCGATTTTTCATCATATTTACCAACAGCCACCATCATTCCGGTGCCCATATTATCAATAAAAGTAGTGGTATATTCTTTGCTGGCATTATTATAGGCAAGAGTACTTTTTCCTTCAAAGGGCTGTCCCATAATCTTTCCCTGAAAATTGGTTTCCTGATAACGTCCGCCAAGAATCATTTTAACATTGGCTGTAGAGCTTGCTTTTTCAGGTTTGGCATCTGGCTCGTACCAAAAAGTCATTTCGCAATTCCAGTTTCCTGTTTCATCTGCCATTAGTTTATGAGGTTCACCGGGTTTGGCATAAGCTTCCCAGGCTTTCATTTGTGCTGCTGAATCTACTGGTTCTTCGGTAATTGGTTCTGTTGTCGAAATGCTGTCTGTAGCATTTATAGTTCCGGATTCTGTTTTTACCTCTTTTTTACACGAAGTAAAAAACAATACTAACATTACTAATACTGTGATCAAATTTTTCATAAGTCTTTGTTTTAATGTTTGTTACAAACAAAATTAAGAAAAATATGAGTTGATCGCATGTAAATTTCAGCTCTTATCGTTTATCAATTTTTACTGATTTTATAATGGCTTCTAAATCGAACATTAAATCTCTTTCCTGATTAGAAGGCGAATAACAAAATCCCTCGATGACCAAAATTCGATTGTATGTTTTGTCTACAATGGCGTAATTGATAAATGGTCCGGCCATGAAATCATTTTTTAGCTCCCAAGTTCCTTTGGTTTCATAGGCTTTTTTTCCGTCCAGCATAGTAGTCGAAAAATAAGGTGCATAAGCTTCTCCTGTTATCATTCGCGTATTGGGTTCGCGTCCTTTGATATAATAGCCAACTGAATCACGCATTTTGGTAATGCTGTTGACCAGGTCTGAACTTTTCTTAAAACTCCGAAGTGGAATCTGATAGATAAGTAAACTTGTATTACCGCTTATAATGTCTTTTTTAAGCCAAATAAAATTCCTTTTGTGCAACATATATTCATAGCCTGTTGGGATTTGCAGATCGATATGAAATTTGTTTTTTATCACTGTTGGATTCAATAGTGATTTGCTGTTATCTTCCTGAATTTTCTGAATTTCGGCATCGCGAATGATCTTAATAATTTGCCCCGAATTGAGTTCGATACTGCAAAGAATATCATCGACTGATTTTCCGTAAATACGAAATGTGTTATGCGGCAAAGATTTACTGTGGGTAATCTCGAATTTTTCTGTAGTTGCTTTTTTAACTACAATAATACTTCGGCTATCGGTAACAAAACCTTCAAGCAAACGCGCGGGATATTGATTTATGGTAAATAAAGGTTCCTCCTGGGTGAGGCCTAATACGGGTGAGGCAAATTTATTTCGAATACTATCTCCTACTTCTCCATACCACAACTGATCGTCTATAATAATAGAAATCGAGTTGGTTTTACCGGATACGGGCTGAGGTTTCTCGCTTTTTAAACAAGAAATTACGAGAAACGGGATGAACAGCAATAAAAAATGGGTTTTATTCATTTTCTTAATTTATGAAATAAAACCCAAATTTATGTAAGATTTTTTAACTATCCGTTTATTTTAAGTTTCATTCCTGGTTTAATCTCTCCGTCTTTAATATTATTCCATTTTTTAATATCCGAGATTGTCACCCCTGGATATTTTTTAGAAATACTATACAACGAATCTCCTTTTTTAACGTAATAATCTTCTCCAAGATTTTTGGCTGAAGTCGCTTTCTTTCTGAATGAATCAATAGACGAATTTGAAGCGATAGCAGTAGTTACATTCTCCTCAACAATTTCCGGAACTGCTTTGGTCACTACTAAACTTTTACCTAAACCAATGTTATTTGAAGTTAGATCATTAAGTTCTTTTAACTCCGCAATAGTCGTACCGAATTTTTTAGCGATGCTTCCTAAATTGTCTCCGGCCGCTACAATATATTCCTGAGGATGTTTATTGTCCTTATCTTTATCATCAGCTGCAGCAATTGCTTCTTCTGATTTTTTCTCAATTGCAATAGTTGATTTTAGTTCTTTAAAGTTTTTAGTAACTGGATCGTCATCTGTTTTAAGTTTTAAATTTCTTCCTAGCGCAACTGCATTTGATTTAAGATTGTTCCATTTTTTTAAATCAATAACATTCACTTTATACTTTGCGGCAATAGTGCCCAGATTATCACCTTTTTGCACTTTATACCATTTAACATCGGTATCAACTGGCTCTGCTGTTTTCTCTAGTTTTGCTTTTGCTTTAGGCATAACTTTCAAGGCCAGCTGAGCAGGCATTGTTTTATTTCGTGATTGATAAGCTACATAATCATAAATCTTATTTTCGTTTGAAACGAATGTAGCTATTTTATCTTTAGGTAAACGCAGATAATGTGCTTCGCCCTGATAAAATGGTACTACATTTAATTTATAAGATGGATTTAGAAGTTGTATTTGAGATTGTGGCATGTCTAGCAAATCTGCAATTTGCTTGAATGACATTTGATTTTTAATCTGTACTGTATCTGTTTCAAAATTTTTAACTACAGCTCTTTGCGGATTGATTCCGTGTTCTTTATGATATTCAAAAAGATACATTGTAGCTAAAAAAGCGGGAACATAACCTTGAGTTTCTTTTGGAAGATGGTTACGTATGTCCCAGTATTTTGTTTTTCCGCCAGAGCGACGAATTGCTTTGGTAACATTTCCCGGTCCTGAATTGTAAGATGCTAAAACAAGTTCCCAATCGCCAAAGATGTTGAACATCTTGCTCATGTATTCTGATGCGGCAGCTGTAGCTTTAAGAGGATCACTACGCTCATCAATATACGAATCGATTTTAAGGGCGTATTGTTTACCGGTTCCGTACATGAACTGCCAAAGTCCGGTGGCGCCCATTTTAGAAACTGCTTTAGGATTTAAAGCAGATTCTACAACGGCTAAATATTTAATTTCTAAAGGCACATTTTGTCTGGCAAAAGCGTCTTCGAATATTGGAAAATAATATTCTGATAAAGACATTAATCGTGAAAATGATTTTTTACGATTTTTAAGAAATGACTTTATTATGTTTTCTAAACCCTGATTGTATTCAATGTTAAAGGGTGATTTCTCGTTCATTGCCTGAAGACGCTGTTTAAGCAAGTCTGTTGGCAGTTCCTGATCTACAGTAAAATCTGTATTGATCGTCTGAATGTCTTTTGTAAGATCATCGTAAATATCTAAACTTACTAATTCGTTCATCCAGAGACTATCTACGCGAGTTGCAAGTTCATCTCTTTTAAAAGTATTTTTAACAGAATCTAAATACGATATCTTTACAATTGGCTTAATTTCTACATTTGTGTTTGCCACATCCTGCGCAAACATCGACATAGAAAAAAACACCGAAACCACTATTGATATTTTTTTTACAATCATATAACATTTTTTTAAAATTCTATAATTCAAACAATTACAGAAACCTTACTTTTGCAAACTTAAAGAGTTTATGCATGTAAACTATCTAAAAAAATGTTAATTGTGATTTTTTAGTCTAAAATCGCAGCGATTCCAGGTAAAACTTTTCCTTCTAACATTTCAAGCATAGCCCCACCACCAGTGGATACATAACTCATTTTATCTTCGAATCCGAATTGTTTTACAGCAGCAACTGAATCTCCTCCACCTACTAATGAAAATGCTCCATTTTCTGTAGCTTCGGCAATATAATCACCTAATGCAATTGTTCCTTTTGCGAATGATTCCATTTCAAAAACTCCTAATGGACCATTCCATAAAATAGTTTTTGACTCTAAAATTACTTTTTTAAAGTTTTCTAAAGATTTAGGGCCTGCATCAAGACCTTGCCATCCGTCTGGAATTTCTTTTACGTCTACCACTTTTGTATTTGCTGTATTTGAGAAATCATCTGCAGCAATAACATCAACAGGAATATGAATTTGAACTCCTTTTTCTTTAGCCAGTCTTAAAATTTCAAGTGCTAATTCTTGTTTGTCATCTTCACAAATAGAATCTCCAATTTTACCACCTTGTGCTTTAATGAATGTAAAAGTCATTCCGCCTCCAATGATCATGTGATCTACTTTGTCTAAGATATTTTCGATAACGGTGATTTTTGATGACACTTTAGATCCTCCAAGAACTGCTGTTACCGGTTTTTCGCTATTTTTAAGTACTTTATTTAAGCTTTCTATTTCTTTTGCCAACAATGTTCCGAAACATTTTTCTGTTGGAAAGAATTGTGCGATAATAGTTGTTGAAGCGTGCGCTCTGTGTGCAGTACCAAAAGCATCGTTTACATAGATATCTCCAAGTGACGCTAATTCTTTTGCGAAAGCAACATCTCCAGCTTCTTCTTCGGCATGAAAACGTAAATTTTCAAGTAATAAAACTTCTCCTGGTTTTAAATCTTTGGCAGCAGCCTGAGCTACTTCTCCAACACAGTTTTCAGCAAACTTAACCTCAACTCCTAAAATTTCTGAAGCTGTTTTTAAAATGTGTTTTAAAGAGTATTTTTCTTCAACTCCTTTTGGTCTTCCTAAATGCGACATCAAAATTACGCTTCCGCCTTGTGCCAAAATAGCATCAATTGTTGGTTTTGCAGCTTCGATACGTGTAGCATCAGTTACTTTAAAATTTTCATCCAATGGTACATTAAAGTCAACACGGATAATTGCTTTTTTATTCTTAAAATCGAAATCGTTTAAAGTTTTCATTATATAGTTTTTTAGTTTTTTTTGAAAGAAAAACAAATATAGAACTTTTAAAGTATCATAAATATAAAAATAACCTATCTATAACAGCGAAAACGTTATAAGTTAAGAAAAAAAACAAATTTGCCAGTAAAATGATGAAAATGCTCCTTAATCGTGAACCGGACTTTGCGTACAAGGACAGTTACTGATGGATTGTAAGAAATCGAAACCAATAGTTACAGAGTGCGTTCCGGTATTATAGTTTCCTAAATCGTTGAACATTACCTGATACGAATATCCGAAGTAAAATTTAGATTTCATGAAACCTAACATTGGTCCAACTGATAATGGTTTTGGGAACTGATCGTTTAGGAAACGGTATGAAACTCCTACCCAATAGTAATCTTCGTAGCGGTTGTAACGTCTGTACTTGAAATTAAAATCGGTTGTTGAACGTCCATCACTTGCAAAGTATTGGTAGTAAACAGATGGTTCGTATTCGATACGGCTGTTTTCTCCGTCTTTAAAAACGTATCCGGTATATACCTGATAATTTGAAAGTAAGTTAGGTTCTACTCCTCTGTATTTGTCTGTGTTTTTCTTTAAAACGTTATTGGCATTAAAACTTACATAGAAGCTTTTATTACGGTATAAGGCACTAATATCAAAATTGTTATTGGCGTTATAACGATTGTCTGTTACAGAAGGATCTATAACAGGATGCTCTATTGTAGTATTGAACTCGTCCGTATCGATACGAAATGTATTGAAGTTGTAGGAAAGTCCAAAAGACAAATATTGTTTTGAATAGTAATCTAAAATAATGTGGTGCGCAAAGGAAACTTTAGCTCCTGTTTGGCGGGTATAACCGTTTCTGTCATTGTAAAGTGAGATACCCACTCCTGAACGATCCAGAATTCTAAAATCTGCATAAAGCGACTGGTTTTGTGGTGCATCTTTAATACCGACCCATTGCGTAAGACCGTTGGCCCTGATTCTAAGGTTATCTCCAATACCGGCAAATGCAGGTGAAATAACAAAGGGATTGTCGGCTAAATATTGTGTAAATACTGGTAGGTTTAACTCTTGGCTGTAACTTGTTGTTACAGCCATGAGTACTAAAGATAAAATAAACTTTTTCATTGTAATTAATTTTTTAGACAACATCATTAGGGGGTCTTATTTTGTTATCTGTATAAAGTGAAATGTCCTACAAACTCTCTGTCATCCTTCGCATCATTCAATTTAAGAACATACCAGTAATCTCCTGAAGGTAAATCGGCACCGTTGTATCTACCATCCCATTTTTGACCGTAGTGATACTTAGCAATTATACGACCGTATCTGTCGAAGATAGAGAACTCAAGGTTGTTGTAAATATTTGTACAACCAGGACCCCATGTTGTGTTGGTAGCACCAGCAGGAGTAAAGTAATTATCTAAACAAACATCAATATAAGTTCCAGGAACTGTAATTGTTACCGTACATCCGTTTTTATCTCTTACTACAACTACATAATCTCCAGTTTTGTAGATTTTGTATTTGTTTGAAGATGTAAACGGCTCTCCGTTGAAGCTGTATTCATAAGCAGGAGCTCCACCACCGGCAGTAACTGAAATGATATTCATTTCTTGCTGACCCGGAGTTTCTACAAGTGTTAACGGATCGTATGCTTTGATGTCGAAAGTAGCCGTTGGCACTTTACATCCGTTAGTATGTCTTGCCACAATGAAGTGTCTTCCCGGAGCAACATTTGTAAAGATGTTACTTGGCTGGAAAGGACCTACATCACTATCTAGCGCATAATCTACTTGTGTAAGATCAGTATTGCTTTCATCAACTGTAACTGTTACCATGTTTGATTGTGAATTGTTTACGCAATCGTAGTTGATATCGGTAGTTGGGTTAAGAATTACTGCCTTATCCATATTCACTTCAATTTTGATTAAACAGCTTGCATCTTTAATATAAACATTGTGAGTACCACCTTTAAGATTTTTGAAATCATGTTGTGTACCATTAACTGGAGAATAGATTCCGTTTTCGTTATCCAGACTTACAGTATAAGGTGGTGTTCCTCCAGTAATTTCTATACTAAATTCTCCGTCTTTATCTCCGTCGCAAACTTCCTGCATTATAGGTCCAACAACTTTTGCTTCCAAAATATTTGGTTCTTTAATTTCAAGATTTAAAAGTTCGAAACATGAATTTTCATCCTGAACCAATACCTGATAAGTTCCCGGCGCTAAACTATCAAATACAAATTTGTCATCAAACAATCCTAAGTTAGGCGAAATAGCATACTTAATTACTCCTGTTCCTCCTGTTGCAGCAATCGAAATTTTACCATCATTAGCAGCAAAACAAGTAGCATCGGTAACAGTAGGAATAACTGATAATGATTCAGCCGGTTCATCTATAGTTATAGGAGCAGAATCATATTGACAATCTCCGCTATCCACACTTACAATGTAAACTCCTTTAGGAAGTAAATCGAAATAACCTTCTGGTTGTGCCGGTCTGATTTCATTACCTGAACCATCTAATAGCTTATATGAATAGTTTCCTAAACCACCACTAGCCACAGCATCAATAACAGCTGTTGAACTTCCTTTACAATAAACTTCTGCACCTGTTAAATCAATCTCTAAACTTAATGGTGTTATTGGACTTATAGTAATATTATTAGAAATAATTCCAACACATCCGTTCACATCTCTAACATAGTATTGGTGATCTCCTAGTCCTACAGCAAATGTTGTTGATGTAGTAAATGAACCCGCAATAGTAGTGAAAGACTGATCGGTACTATATTCATATGGTCCTCCTGCTCCACCCGTTGCAGCTAATGTTACTGTTGCATCTGCTTTACAAGTTACTCTTGTTGCAAGAGCTAATGTAGGCGTCACTTTTGATGGCTCAGTTATTTCGATCTCAGCACTAGGCTGTGAACTACAACTAATTCTGTCAATCACTGTTACTGAATATTTACCTGCTGGTAAACCAGAGAAAACAGGACTAGTTTGAGCGTCGCTAGAAATAAGAGGATCACTAGATAGATAATTTAAGATATAAGAATAATTACTTTCCTCTCCTCCTGTTGGAAGACCTACTGTAATTTCTCCAGTCGCATCTCCATTACATAATAAAGCACCTACAGTTGCATTAGCTGTAAACATAATTTCATCCGGAACTTTAAGTGTTACAGTAACTGTATCCACACAACCATTCACATCCTTAACACGTACAGTATAAACTCCTGCTGTTAATTTTTCGAAGTATGACTGAGTAGAGTATGTTACATTAACTGGCCCTGTCAATTCATATTGATAGTCTCCTGCTGTCCATCCACCCTGAGCACTTACAGTAATTGTTCCGTCATTACCAGGATCACAAGTAATCGGCGTGTGTATTTCTGCAATTTTTAATACAGACTGTGGTTGTTCGATTGTAAAACTTCTTTCAACTTCACAGTTAGGCGAATTCACTAATGTTGCTTTAACATTATAAACTCCCTGAACTAAATTCGGAATATTTAATGTTGCTCCTGTTGTTGTTCCGCTAAGGTTAATCGGTCCTGTAACTATATAGTTGAATGCTCCTGCATCATCTGAAGGATCTGTTTGATTATCAACTAAGGTTAAATCGACACTACCAGTGGCAGTACCATAACAACTAACATTATTAACAGTACTTGCTACCAATTCAAATGTATTTGGATTGTTTACATAATGAATAACTGACAGAACACATCCAGTAACTGGATTGGTTACAGTAACTGTATAATTTCCTATAGTTAATCCTGTGAAAGCACCATCATTGTTTGTAACATCATAAGTACTTCCTGCACTTATGCCTTTTACATTGTAGCTCAATACTGGCATTGGCGTTGTTGTTCCTGTAGTGATAACATTAACCTGAATACTTTCGTCGTTAGTACAAGTAATTGGTGTTGTTACAGTAATCGCAGACAGACTAGCAAAATCAATGCTAATAAATGGTTTAATTACTGCTGTGTTTGTGCCTAAGCATCCTTTGCTATCGTATACATTAATTACATAGCTACCGCCTAATAAATCACTTTCTGTATAAACAGGATTATCTCCTCTTTGAACTGGAATTGGATTTCCATCTCTTAAGAATTCATATACTGTGTAAACATTAGATCCTCCTGTTGGTAAACCTATTGTAATTGTGGCATTATTAGATTTATTTCCAACTGTACATCCATACTCTGCTACAACTGGAGTTGGAACTGAGATAGGCAATGGCTCTCCAACTGTTATGTCTTGAGAAACAGGACATCCTTTTCCAGAAGTCACTGTTACTGTGTAAAGACCAGCAGGCAGATTTGTAAATACATTACCAACTAAAACCATTCCAACAGGACTTGGATTAATTCCGTACGTATAAACAGGATTGTTATTTACTGTTGTTGTCGCAGCAGCCATATTTACAGTAATTGATCCTGTACTACCTCCATTACAAATTGTCTGACTTGGAATTAAACTGAAATCAATAGCTGTATTTGGTGTTTCGATTATAACTACTACATCTTTTGTACAATTTGTTCCTGTATCTCTAACGGTAAAAGTATAAGTATTTGGAACCAAACCAGTAAATACATTAGACGCTACAAAAGGAGTTCCATCTATACTGTATTCATAACTTGGTGTTAGTGTACCACCTGAAGCCGTTAATGTTACTACTCCTTCGTTTCCGTTACAGATTGGAGCATTTGTAAGTTCATATATTAATTGTAATGGTTTTAGAATAGTTACAGGTGCTTCAACAATACATAAATTAGCATCTCTTACATATACTTTGTAATCACCTGGTGAAGTAACTTTTAATATATTATTATTAAGCTGCCAAGTGTTTCCATCCAGACTATACTCCAAATCTGCTGTAAATCCAGAAGCGCTTACAGTAATTTCATAAGGTGATGCACATTTTGTTGCCACTACCGAAGTAATAGCCGGTAAAGGATCTCGTGCAATCTGAACCGTAACATAACTATAACATAAGTTACCATCCTGTACATAAACATCATAAGAATCAAATGCCGGAGCAATTTTAGCTGTAGCAATTTCTATAGTTGTAAATGGCTTATAATCTCCAACAGCCGGAATTGTTGGTGGTACTGTTGTTGGTACAACTGTATACATATATCCGCCTGAACCGCCTACAATTGTCGTAGGATCAATCGTGATAACTGCTGCAAGATTAGTACAGTTTTGATTTTTAACTTTTGGATTAAATCCAACTAAACTTAAAGCTGCTGGTTCTTTAATTTCAACATCTGTTGAAGTTATGGTACAACTTGGATATGCTGATTCTACAACCTCTACTCTATAAGTACCCGCAGTAAATCCGAAAGGAATTACAAAAGGATTAGAAGTAGCCGTATCATGAGTTCCAGATGCTCCTGTTACTGCAGTTGCACCATTAAATACCTGATAAGTATATTGTCCTGAATAATCTGCAATATTAATTTCAATTGCACCTGTAGCATTACCGTTACAATCTACATTGGCAGACGGACTTGCAACTACTTTTGCTATATTGAATAATGGAACCTCGTAAACATTTGATAAAATTTCACATCCTGTTACATTATCTGTTATTTTAAACTGATAATTACTTCCAGCCAATAAGGCTGAATATGTAAATGGAGTTCCAAATGAATTTGTAAGAAGCGTATAAGCATTACCATCTATAGAAACTTCATATTTAAAGTTACTTGGTACTGAACCACCTACAACGTCTATTTGAATATCTTCTTTACCATTTAAACAATCAATTTGTGATCCCGGTACAAGTGATCTTGTCGCAGTTGCAGAAATTAATTGAGGCAATGGATTTAATACTGTTGCCAGTTTTGTTGATTGAACACAACCATTTGCATCTCTTACATAGAATGTAGGATCCTGAACGAATCCAGTATCAGACAATTCAAATGTGTATTTATTATCTGCAGGTACACTGTTACTTGCAGAATAATTAATACCATCTTTACTAAAATAATATGTTCCGGTACCACCGCCACCTAGAACAACAGCTGTTGTTTTAGTTGGGTCAACAGCACAACTAAATGCTATAGCCGAAGCCGAAGCCGTTACAACTACCGGATCTGCTATAGTAATCGATACAGTTGCATCACAACCTCTTTCTGAAGTAACAGTAACATCATATTGTCCCGGAGTTAATCCAGTAAATACATTATTATTAGGCTGAACCGTAGCTGCACCTGCTGGTAAAGTTGGTGTAAGAGTATAGGTATAATCAGGATTATTATTTACTGCTCTTAAATTAACAGTAATAGTTCCGTTGTTGTTTATACCCTGCGACGCATTACAATCTACCGGTGTAATAGCAATATCAGATATTAATAAATCTACCGGAGTTGGGTTTACCATGATCACTTTTTCTGTAATCACGTAAGAACAATTTCTTGCATCATAAACTACAATTTCATAGCTACCTGCACCTGTGGTAGGAACACTATAATATGCAGTATCTAAACCTGCCGGGAAAGCTACTGGAGCAGAAGCTCCTGCGCCATCTTTATTAACCGTATAATTATAAGATCCATAACCGCCTACTGCAGAAATTTTAATACTTCCGTTAACAGTACCGGTACAGAAAATATCTTTGTCATTTTCTGCAGAAGCAAAAAGCTGAGGTTTAATTTCGTTGCTTGATACAACTACTTCACAACCATAAGCATCTTTTACAGTAATATCATAAGTACCCGGAGTAAGATTACTAAATGTGTTGTTAGTTGTCCAGTTTTGTCCGTTATCAATACTGTACTCATAACCTCCTGCACCTCCTGAAGGAGTTACAACCAAAGTTGCTAAATCTGTGTTATCATAACAATAATCAGATGTTGAAGCAATCGTTGCAGTTGGAGGAGTTGGAATAACTAAATTAAATGAGTCTGTAACTGTACAACCATTTGCATCTTTTACAGATATTCCGTAAAGACCGTCTAGTCTTAGGTTTCCAAATATTCCATCATTATTCGTTACTGCCGGACCTGATGGAGGCGTAAGTGTATATACGTTATTGCCCCATCCACCTTGCGTTGTCACTTTAACAGCTCCGTCAGTTGTACAACCTAGTGGCGTAACATCTAAAGGATCCAAAGCTAAAGCAATTGCAGGCTCGTTGATAATTACAATATTTGAAGTAGTAGAACATCTTGGATAAGCAGTTTCTACAATTCTTACTGTATAATTTGTTCCTTCACCTAATCCGAATGGAATTGTAAACGGATTAGAAGTAGCCGTATTATGAGTTCCTGAAGCTCCGGTTACTGGAGTTGCTCCATCATAAACTGCATAAGTATATGGTCCTGAATAACCTGCTACATTAATTTGAATACTTCCATTTGTTGCAGATTTACACTGTGCATCTGCAATAGTGGTCGCTGTTACATTGATAGCATCAAATAATGGAACATCATAAACATTTGATAAAATATCACAGCCTGTTACATTATCAGTAATTCTAAACTGATAAGTAGCACCAGCTGTTACAGCATTATAAGTAATAGAAGTTGTATTTGTTGCAGCCGGAACAGCTACATAAAGAGTTCCGTTTACAGATACTTCATATTTTAAATTAGTTGGTACTGAACCTCCTACAACAGTTACCTGAATCACCTCTCTACCATTGATACAATCAATTTGTGAACCCGCTACAGTTGATCTTGTAGCTGTTGCAGAGATTAATTTAGGTAATGGCTCTAATGGTGTTGTCAACTGTGATGTATCTAAACAGTTATTAGAATCCATAACCCAATATGTTGGGTTTTGAGTTCCTAAATTATCCTCTATCTCGAATGTATATTTGTTATCTGGCGGGGTACTATTACTAGTAACGTAGTTAATTCCGTCTTTACTGAAAGTATAGCTTCCTGTACCGCCTAAACCTGTTACCACAACGGTTGTTATAGCAGGGTCAATAGCACAACTAAAAGGTACTGCATCTGCACTTGCAACTACTGCAAGCGGTGCCGGTACATTTGCAAGTACTGTTTTTTCACAACCTCTTGCTGAAGTAACGCTAACACTATAATCTCCTGCACTTAATCCAGTAAATATATTATTATTAAGTTGCGTGATTGGAGCTCCGGCAGGTAAAACTGGTGTTAATATAAATGTATAATCCGGATTGTCATTTGTGGGTTTTAAATTAACCGTAAGTGTACCATTATCGGCTGTTCCTTGTCCAGCACTACAATCTACAGGAGTAGTCGAAATATCTGCTGCTACCAAATCTATAAGTGTTGGAAGGATTAAATCTACAGTTGTTGATCTTGAACAAGGTGTATTTAAATCTGCAACTGTAATAGTGTAGTTTCCAGCTGCCAGACCTACAAATTTAGGATTATTAGACTGTACTACATTTGGAATTGCAGGTAATGAATTTTTAACTAAAGTATACTCCAAATTATTTGGAGTAAATCCTCCTGTTACTACCGCAGTAATTTCACCATTTGTATCCTCACACGTAGGCGGCGTTGTAAAGCTTGCTTTAATAGTTAGAGGCTCAGAAATAAGAGGTAAGGTTACTGTATTACCACATCCGTTAAAATCTATTACTTGTACAGTATGGTTTCCTGAAGAAAGATTTGGAATAGAGAATGATGCTGATGGCATTGGCACAGGAGCCGCACCATCCAGACTATAAGAATGAGGCGCTATACCTGCTGTAGTTAAATTAACATCAATAACAAAAGAACCTTCTGTAACACATAAATTATTTGCTACAGCTGTAATTACAGGAGCAGGATCTAATTGTACTTTAACAAAACGATATTGAATACAACCATTTGCATCTCTTACATAAACGATATAATCACCTGCGTCTCTGTTAAAAGTACTTGCAGTATGAGTTGCTACATTAAATGTTCCAGGGAAAGTTGGCTCTATTAAAGGATCTGAATTATGATCAGTACCGTCAATAACTCCTACTGTTCCCGTATCAGGAAAAATTTGATATAAATAAGGCAAAGCAGTGATACCTTTAGGGATATCTGCAGCTCTTACAGTTCCTCCTTGTGCAAATGCTTCAATAACACCTTTTGCAGATCCACAATTATCTTTTTTAACCGCATTCGCATTGAATGTCAATGGGATAACAGATTGAGTTATTGTGAACATTTTAGATGAATTTAAACAAACTGTCGCTCCCAATCCATCTTGTTCTGTAAATAAAATATAATAAGTACCTGGGTTCAGAGGACCTACATTGTTTACAGTAGTAGTTGGTAACGTAAGTGTTCCTCCAACTAAAGGAGTAACAAGTGTGTTGGTCTGCGAATTATAAATTTCATATTTAATTTGTGTTGTAGCTGCTTGCGGGTTTCCGATTGTAAAGGAAACATTTCCGTTACCCGCACCTGTACAAGTTACATTTGCTGCTTTTACATCACTAGTTAATGTAGATGATGTTAATGTTGGTGCTTCTGCTTGTTTGAAATAATAACATTTTGTCGTTTCATCATAAACAATAAATGAATAGACAACTCCAGGGTTTAATCCTGTAAATGTCGATTGTAAATACAAGTTAGGAGCACTAGTTGGTGTTGCAGAATCTGCATCCTGATACGTTCCTGCCGGGTTTAAAGGATAAGAATATGGAGGCGTAAATGCTGAAACAATAGGATATCTTGCAAAATGGTATGGTCCTCCTGTAAATAATGGATTCACACTGACAACAACACTTGCCGTTGTACATGAAGCTACTCCAGAAGTAACATTAATAATCAAATCCTCAGGAGGAGATGATAAACTAACCGTTTTTGTTAGAGAACAACCATTAGCATCTGAAACCGTTAACTCATAGATTCCGAAATTCAAAACCGTAAAAGTATGATTCTCATTTGTAAGTGGAGTAAAGGTTTGAGTTGCACTTGTATTACTAGTTAATGTATAAGTGAAACCTGCTGTCCCTCCAGTTAATCCTACTACAGATACTGAACCAAAAGAAGTACCAGAAGTACCTGTCTGATCACAAGTAATTTGAGTAAACCCTAATGTAAAGTCAACTTTAGGAGGGTCTGTAATTAGGATATTTGTTTTGTCAAGGAAACATCCTTTAGCATCTGTAACTCTTACTGTATAATTTCCTGCTGGCAAACCAGAAGTTTTTGTACCATATGAAGTTCCCGTAGTAGTGTTTAAAACATCAATTACATAAGGACTTACTCCTTTATTTGGATCAATTACTACTGTTATAGAACCTGTCGCTTCTCCATTACATAAAATAGTTGAATTTGGAGTGACTGCAAAATCAGGATTTGTTTTTGGAAGTACGATTACTGTCGAAGTAAGACTACAATGAGTAGTAGAAGCATCACTTAAAGTAAACAAATAAGTTGTATTTGTTGTTGCGGTAGTGGCAGTTGCGTCTGTGTATAAAAACGTAGTACCCGTTACTGTCCTAACTGTGGGATCTAAAGTTCCATTTACCGTTACGGTATAAGTATATGGTGTTTTCCCACCTGAGACAGTCCCTTTAATTTCAACATCCTGACCAAGACAATCTGCTGCTAAATTTAAGGCAGCATTGAATTTTAATTCTGTTTCAATAGTTTGTGCTGCTAATGTTAAGATACATCCTGTAGTCATATCTTTTACCTTAACAACATAGCTTCCTGGATTTAAATTATTAAAAGTTCCGCTCGCCTGATATGTTCCATCATTAATATTATACATGTAAGATGGCGAAGTAACCGCAGGAGTCACAACAATTGTAGCTTTTCCAGCAGCATCGTAACATAAATCAGAAGCTATTAAATCGATCTTTGCATCAGGCTGAACCGGTGCAGCAACGTTAAATGTTGTTGAAATAGTACATCCGTTTCCATTTAAATCGGTAACAGAAATACCATAAGTTCCAGACTGAGTTAAATTGCTAAATGTAGCATTAGACTGTGGTCCAAGTACTGTAGCATCTGGTAATGTAAGGGTGTATCTGTTATTACCCCAACCACCTACTGTATTAATCACTACTTTTCCATTGTTTGGAGAACAAGTAATTGGTGTTATTGTTGGTGTAGTAAATGCAAACTGTAAAGCTGGCTCTTTTACTTCAACCGCTTTTGTAGCAGTACATTTAGTTATTGGATTTGTAATTGTTATCGTATAGATACTTGCTGGCAATCCTATATAATCAATAACATTTCCTGTTTGTGTAGATTGTCCAATAGGAATAAGTGCATTTGCACTATTTCTAAGTTGATAAGTGAAAGTTCCTGAATTACCTGAAACCGTAAAAGTAATTTTACCATCAGATGATCCTTTACAAGTTACATTTGCAACTAGTGAACCGTTTACAATTACAGGCAATACTTTGTCAATTGTATATTCACCAACAGTTGTACAATTGTTGCTATCGGTAACTTTAAATTTATAAGTTCCCGGTGCTAAATTATTAAATGTATGATCTTGTGTAGTAACACCTGTTGCTACCAGAACTCCCGGAGCAGGAGCTACTGCTGCATCAGTACTTGTTATTTCAAATTTAAATGGTGCAACACCATTATCTACCTTAACTGTTAAATTCGTTTTATCATGACCCGTCTCACAAGTAATTGCTGCCGGTGGAGTAAATGTCATGTTCGTAGGCGGGTTTAATGCCTTAATTATTGGTGATGAAAATGAAAAAGGACAGTTATTTGCATCGTAAACTTCAATAGTAACTGCACCTGGTGTAGTGGTAGTGTAAGTATTTGAAGTTACGGCTGGCAATACACCATTATACACATATCTGTATTTATTTGTTCCTGTAAAAGGTGTTCCCGGATTATCAATTACAACTGTAATTGTAGCAGATTGTGCTGCATTTCCGGCTCCACATTTTAATTCTGTTGTAATATCTGCGTGAGCACTTAATTCTGCAGGATTATTTAATGTTCTTGATACTACAACCTGGCATTTTTTAGCATCTGTAACTCTAAACCAGTAAGTTCCTGCGCCAATACCTGTTTGTTTGTTTGAAGTCATCGTACTAAATCCTGTTGTAGCAGAAGTAGTTGAAATTTCGTAAGTGTATGGTGCTAAACCTAAACTTGCATTTACTTCGATAGCACCATCAGTTCCATTAAAACAAGTAGGGTTTGTTGGAACGGTAACGGCACTTGGGAATACTTTAGTATTAATAACTCTTGAAACAATAGTAGTACAGTTATTCTTATCTGTAATTTCAAAATAATGAGTTCCTGCTGCTCCGGTATCAAAATTAAATATTCTTGATCCTGCGGTAACATCAGTATAGGCACCTGTAAAAGGAGCACCTGTAGTGTTGTGTCTATATTTAAAATCAGGATATCCGTCTGAAATTGTTACTTCAATTCTCGCATCTGGAGAAGCTGGTGCAACATCACAATCCAAATCAGCCAACAATTTAGTTGTAGCCGATATTGGTTGAGCAATCGTTTGTTCTGTTAAATCAATATAACATCCTGTAGAAGTATCTGTAACTCTAATTGTATATTTTCCAGGTGTTAATCCTGTGAAAGTTCCATTCCCTTTAGCTGTGCCTCCATTAATACTATAAGTATAATTGGCTTGTGTATTTGGAGTTACTGTTAAAGTAGCTCCTGCTCCACCTGCACAATAAACAGAAGAAGCAGCAATATCTGCAATTGGATAAACTTCTGGTTGAATTGTAAATGTTCCTGTTATTTGACAACCTTTTAAATCTGTTACAGTAAATGAATAATCACCTGCTGTTAAATTAGAAAATGTTTTTGTGTTTTGGGTTATTGCAGTTCCTAAAGGCGCTGTAGGTGTTAGTGTATAACTATAAGTTCCCCATCCTCCTTTTGCATTAATGGTTGCAGAACCTTTTGCAATACAAGTAACATGTTTAAGATCTGTAGCATCTAAAGCCAATGCTGCTACAGGAGCTGCAATAATTTCAGTATCCGATTGAGAACATTTTGTTACATCATTCGTTACTGTAATTTGATGTAAACCAGCATTTAAGTTTGGTGCTGAAATAGTAAACAATGTTCCTGATGAAGGAGATGTTCCTGTTTGAACAGGTAAAGCTCCATCAATTTGATAAGTATAATTAACGTTATTTCCTAAACCTGAAACTGTGAAAGTAACTTCACCTTTTGAATCTCCTAAACAATTTACATCACTTACTACTGTACTTGAAACGGTAAAAGCTTTCAAGGGTTCTACTCTGTCTGTTAAAGAAAAAGAACAGTTTTTAGCATCTTTAACTTCAAATGTATAAGTAACTCCAGGATCTAAATCTTTGAAGATTCCGGTAGTATTGTTTGCCACTGCTGCTGCCGGAGCCGTAATAGCATATTTAAACGGGCCTGTTAAAATAACTCCCGCAGCATCTTTTACGTCTGTAACAGAAAAATCTATTTTATTGGTCGGACAAGTAAGTGCCGATTTATTTATCGTCATTTCTTTTGGACCGTTCAATGCTACAATAGTTAATGCTGGTGTAGTTGTAAACGTACATGAATTACTATCTGTAATGGTTACGGTGTAATTTCCTGCTACAGTAATGTTATCAAAAACTTTTGTAGTTTTAGTTACTAATGCAACTCCGTTCCTGTTTAAAGTATATTCGTAAATACCATTCCCACCTGTAACAACAGCACCTACAGTTATGGTTGCACCACCATCACAAGTATACGGTGTCGTTATCGTTGCAGTACCACTAATTGGGTCTGGTGCAACTAAAGTAACTGTTATACTTTGTGTACATTTATTTTTATCTTTTACATAATAAGTATAAGGTGTTCCTGCACTTAATCCTGTAAAAAATGATGTATTGTTATAAGTAATCCCGTCTTTACTATAAGTAAATTCTCCTGCTCCTCCACTTGGTTTTAATAGTATTGTTCCATCATTAGAACTACTACATTTTGGATTAACATTATCAGATCCTAAAGTAATAGGGTTAAGATCAGTAATAGTAGCATCGCTTGTAATAATACAACCAATTGCATCCTTAATCTGGAAAGTATAATTTCCTGCAACTGCCGTTGTATATGTAAAAGTATTTCCTGTAATAGTAGGCTGCACTAAAGCACCAGAACTGTTTCCAGCAGTACGAGTTACCACAAATGGTGCTATACCTCCTGAAATTGTTCCTGTAAGTACAGCTCTGTTATTTGGAACAGGGTCACAATCCAGAGGTGTTGTAACCTTAGTATCTGTCGTTAATTTCTCATTTATGATTTGAGTAATCTTATTTGAGAAACAACCATTAGCGTCTTTAACTTCAAAAATATAAGTACCAGGTGCATTCGCAGTGTATGTAAAAGTTGGGCCATCAAAAGGAGCGCTGGCAGCACTTACTGTACCTCCATTAAATTGAGTTGTATAAGTATACTTTCCTACTCCTCCAGAAATTCTTACTGTAATGTCAGCACTATTATCAAAACATAAGTTTGAAGAATCAAATTTTATTGTTGACGCTACTGGATCAACAACGTCTACAGATGCCAGAACTGCTGTCTGACATGAATTTAAATCTCTTGCTATAACTTTATAGTTTCCTGCTATTTTAATATCGAGAAACTCTCCTGAATCCTGAAATGGTCTTACTACTGTAACACCGTCAGATTGTCTTAATTCATATTGGTAGCCGGGTGTACCCTCTGAAGCTTCAGCAGTAATAGTTGCTCCAAAATCGCAAGTTAACAACGTAGTAACCGAAGCCTTAACTTTTAAAGCTTTTGGCACTTTAATTTCCTGCGCTAATGGAAAAGTACAGCTGTTAGCTGAACCATCATAACGAATTCTTATGTTGTAAATTTTACCAGTTAAGCCGGTTAAAGTTTTACTACCAGTGTTTGCAGCTGGAACGGGTATTACCGTTTGCCATGCAGCTCCATCAACAGAATATTGGAATCCTTTTACAGGATCAAAATTCTTTGCTGATAATGTAATTTCTCCATTTTGGTCTCCACTACATTGTATATCCTTGTATCCTGTTATACCAGCAGAGAAAGCTTTACTTCCATCAACAATAATTGGAAAATCAGCAACTGTGTTACATGATTTTGGTATTTGGCGAACCCAAATATCATCTATAAGTACGTCATTACCATTGAACTGATTACTATAAGAACGAATTACAAAACTCAAATTTTTATAGGCACCCGGATTCAATAATAACTCTTTATATTCCCACTTTTCAGATTTAGGAACAACCCAAGGATTTGAAGTATCTGTGGTTGCAACAATTGTCTCAGTTCCACCAACTCCATTTAAGTTATTTACTAACTGAATAGTTAATTTTGGATCATCATGGGTAGTTGAAGTTTTAACAATTAAATTTTCCGCCCATAAAGAAATGATTACATCTTGGTTTTCAATAACATCCTTAATAGGTTTACTATATAAAATTCCACCTATACCTGCTGTTCCTCCAACATTCACAACCAAGAATCGACCAAGCTCATCTCTAGGTACAGTATGGTCTTTGGCAACAATCCAGGAGTTACTAAATCTTGTTCGAATTTTACTGGCTACTGCATATTCTCCATCATTAATCCATTCATCCCTATTACATGCATATCCAGGTAAAAGATGAGTAAAAGCTTCATCTTCGTAACAATAAGCAGGATTAATTCCAGGAGTAGTTGTAAAACCTCCTTTTCCAAAATCTTCCTGTAATAAATTACTATAAGTAGAAACTTTTAGTACATTATATTTTACTGTTACTGTATGATCACCCTGTGTTACGTTTAGGAAAACATTTGTTGGAACAGATGTATTTAAAACACCATCCATGTAATAATCATAACTGTATTTTGGATCTCCGCTGCCACTATTTGTAACTGTTACTGTAGTAGTAGCCGATCCGTCACAATTAAAAACTGGATCCAAAACCTTAATTGTAGGAGCGTCCGGTTTTTTATCAATAGTGATATCTCCCATTGCATATTCACAACCTGAAGCATCTTTTATATAAACCGTGTAAGGTCCTCCATAATTCATGTATTCAGTGTTGTTATCCACCCAGTTCTTTTTATCGTCAAAACTGTATTTATAAGGAGGAGTTCCTCCTTGAGGATTTATAATTCTAACCAGTCCATAAAGTTCTTTTCCAACAGGACCACAACCTGACAACTCACCAACACCAGCTGATGCTGTCAAAGCAATTGAAGCTCCTACAGTCACTATAACAGCAGGTTCAGTACAGTATGCTCCGGTACCTGTAATGTTTTTTCTATATCTAACAATTACCCTGTAGCTTCCTGGACTAGGAATATCAAATATAGTATTACTTGCAGAGAAGTTTGCTCCATTATCAATACTATACTCCACAAGATTGTATGTATTGTTGTTAGAGACATTAAGTGAAATTTTACCTACGTTACCCAAACAATCCCCATCAACCTTATTAATAGTGTAAATAGGTTTAGTTACTGCAGGAACATTTACAGTCACATTATTCGTAGCTGTACATCCATTCGCATCTTCTACACGAATGATATAACTTCCTGGCTGTGATACTACAATAATGTTAGTTGGGTTCTCTGCAAAACCCGCATCGTTAGTATTTACGAAATATTTATATGGAGCAGTTCCTCCTGATCTAGTAATTGTAATTTGACCTGGACTACATGCTCCTAATGCTGTTGTAATACTTGCTCCAGAAGTTATTGGATTCGGTGCAGCTGCTATGTTAATAGTATTACTTTCAGACTTACAAGGTGAACCCTTTATAGAAGTCAATATTGTATAAGTTCCAGGGAATAAACCATTAAAAGTAGTATTTGGACTAGACGTTGGGCCAACCTGATTCAAATAGGCCACATTTGTATTAGTGCCATTATAAATTGTATAAGTATAATCTTGTTTAATGTCATTTGTAATTACCTGTACAGCTCCCGTCGCTCCACTACATTTTGGGGACGCAATTGATGTCGTAACAGCAAAATTTACATTTTTTATATCAAGATTTATTACTTTAAATTCACATGAACCTACAACACCTTTTATTCTAATGTAAGCAGTATAATTACCTGCTGTACTGGTGGTAAAAACATTACTGTCTTGCCATGCTCCTGAACTTCCAGTTGTTGTAAAACTATATTGATAGCCAGCTCCAAATCCTCCTACAGTAATTTTACCGTCAATTTGACAATTTCCTGCACTATTTCTAATAATATCGCTTTTTGTAGTAGCAGTCGGTATTAATGTATTCTGATACACATTAAAATAAAAAACATATGGTGTTCCAGTTTTGTCAATTATTTTAACGCGAAATTGTCCTGCTGAATTTGCCAGATAATCTTGTCCGGTACCCACCTGATTCCAACAAGTTGATGCAGCATTTTCGTTTGCACAATCGCTATTAGAAACGGTAATACAACTTCCTCCAGAAATAAATCTCTCCCAAATAATAGATTGCGCATCTGTTATTTTTGTATCAATAAGGCGCGCATCATTTCCGCCACATAAAAATAATTTAGGCAGCAATTTACCATCATTAGGACATTTTGTAACTTGTCCTGCATATGGTAATTCTGCATAAGGAATTACGGGATTATCAAGTGCAAAAGCATTTTCTTTTTTCGATCCAGCTTCAGTTGCATTTAAACTAAAAGGATTCTCGAACTGATTATTTGCTTTTAAGAATATATTCTCATTCAAGTTTTTAGGAAACTTGGAGTTAAATGCAATTCCATTTTGCGAGTAGGATGCAAAATTGAACAACATAGCTAAAACAAAAATCAGCGTTCTTAAAATAGTAGGTTTTCTCATAATCATTTTTTTGTTTACTTACATCTTATCCTCTAAGGGGCATTAGTGAATAAAACAATTAGTATTTTATAACATTTATTATAATGTCCTCCTTAACCGAAGGAGGACTGACTTTACTCTTATTCGTGTATTAATTCTCGACTTTTACGATAGCCATTTTCCCGTTATATGGCTTGGTTCCTTTTGCTTCTAATGCCTTAGTGGCCTCAGATAAACCTTCGAATTTTTCGTAATAGATATAATACTTACTTGTTGTTACATTGTAAAAGAAATTAACATCTGAACGTCCTGCTGCAATTGCTTTAGCCAGGAACTGATCACGTTTTTCTACACTATTGTGAACTGCAATAATTAAATAATAACCACTATCAGAATTTTTAATGTTCTTGATAATCTGCATATTCGACTGGTCTTCACCAAAATCAAAATCACTTGCGGTTAATGGTGTACTACTTACTTTTGTCGTTTCTTTTATACGTTTTAGAGCGGCAACGTCCTGCGCATATCTTCCCTGATCATTTTCGTAAGCTGCACGTTTGATTCTACGTTTTTTCTCAATTTCAGTTTCAGCTTTAATACGTTCTAAATTCGAAAGTAAAGTCGCACTGTCTTCTTCCATTTTTAATTGTGCTGCTTTCAACTGGTTGATCTTATCCAGATACGCCTTGTTTAAAGCATCATTTTTATTCGGGAATTTTTTAAGTCTTTCGTTATATAAATTAGTCAGCTTAGCGATTTCATCTTTTTGGATTCTGTTAGCATCCGCAAGTTGTGTTTTTAAAGCCTCTAACTGACTGTTTTCGGCCGCAACACTTTTGAAAGGTTTTGGCTCTTTATAAATTCCTTTTTCACTTAAATCATTTTCTTCTTTTAAGTCATTCAAATCTCTTTGTTTATTAGCCACTGTTGTATTAAACTGTGATAATAAATCTTTTTGATTTTTAACCGAATTCTCGATAGATTGTGTTAAATCATCTATTGCTTTTGCTGTATCATCTTTTGGAGCTGAAGCTGCTTTTGCAAGTGCATCTGCGGCTAGTTTAGCCTGAAGTGCTTCTGCATCGGCTTTTGCTTTTGCATCAGCTAATAATTTTGCTTCACGTGCTTCTTCTGCCAATCTCAATTGTCTCGTTTCTTCTTCAGCCTTTAATCTTTCCGTAGCTTCAGCATCTGCTTGTGCTCTTTGATCTGCCAATAACTTAGCTTGTGCAGCTTGCATATCGGCTTTTGCTTTTGCATCTGCATCTAGTTTTGCCTGAAGTGCTTCGGCATCTGCTTTAGCTTTTGCATCTGCAGCTAATTTTGCTTGCATGGCCTGAGCATCAGCTTTTGCTTTGGCATCAGCAGCTAGTTTTGCCTGAAGTGCTTCTGCATCTGCTTTAGCTTTGGCATCCGCAGCTAATTTTGCCTGAAGTGCTTCTGCATCTGCTTTTGCTTTTGCGTCGGCTGCTAATTTTGCTTGTTGTGCTTCAGCATCAGCTTTTGCTTTTGCGTCCGCAGCTAATTTTGCCTGAAGTGCTTCTGCATCTGCTTTTGCTTTTGCGTCGGCTGCTAATTTTGCCTGAAGTGCCTCAGCATCCGCTTTAGCTTTAGCATCCGAAGCAAGTTTTGCTTGAAGTGCTTCAGCATCCGCTTTAGCTTTTGCGTCCGTAGCTAATTTTGCTTGTAATGCTTCTGCATCTGCTTTTGCTTTTGCGTCGGCTGCTAATTTTGCTTGCAAAGCCTGAGCATCAGCTTTCGCTTTGGCATCGGCAGCTAATTTTGCCTGAAGTGCTTCAGCATCCGCTTTAGCTTTAGCATCGGCAGCTAATTTTGCCAAACGCGCCTCTTCCGCTTCTTGTAATTTTTTCGCTTCTGCATCTGCTATCGCTTTAGCAGTTGCTTCTGCATCCGCTTTAACTCTTGCATCTGCAATTAATTTTGCTTGTAACGCTTCCATATCAGCTTTAGCTTTGGCATCGGCAGCTAATTTTGCCTGAAGAGCTTCTGCATCTGCTTTTGCTTTTGCGTCGGCTGCTAACTTCGCCTGTAGTGCTTCTGCATCAGCTTTTGCTTTTGCGTCGGCTGCTAATTTTGCCTGTAATGATTCTGCGTCCGCTTTTGCTTTCGCATCGGCAGCTAATTTGGCTTGTTGTGCTTCAGCATCAGCTCTTGCTTTGGCATCCGCAGCTAATTTTGCTTGTTGTGCTTCCGCGTCTGCTTTCGCTTTTGCATCAGCAACTAATTTTGCTTGTAATGCGTCTGCATCTGCTTTCGCTTTTGCATCTGCAGCTAATTTTATTTTCAGTGCTTCGGCATCAGCTTTCGCTTTTGCGTCGGCTTCTAATTTTGCTTTGGCAGCAGCTTCAGCATCAGCCTTAGCTTTAGCATCCGCAGCTATTCTTGCAGCTCTAGCTTCTGCATCGGCTTTCGCTTTTGCATCGGCAGCTAATTTTTCTTTCAATGCAGCATCTTCAGCAGCTTTTGCTTTCGCATCGGCAGCTAATTTTGCTTTGTTGGCAGCATCAATGCTCGCTTTGGTTTTTACAGCAGCAGCGGCGGCGGCTTTAGCTTCAGCGGCTAATCTGGCCTGATAAGCATCAGAATCTGCTTTTGCTTTAGCATCGGCAGCTAAAATCGATTGTAAATCTGCGGCTTCAGCTTTTGCTTTGGCATCAGCTTTACGTTTTGCTTCGGCAGCATCAGCTTTTGCTTTAGCATCAGCAGCTAATTTTATTTTTAAAGCTTCGGCATCTGCTTTCGCTTTATTATCTGCTTCTAATTTTGCTTTGACAGCAGCTTCAGCATCGGCTTTTGCTTTAGCGTCGGCAGCCAGCTTAATTTTCAATGCTTCTGCATCAGCTTTCGCTTTATCAACAGCTAATTCTGCTTGTGTTTTTTGTGGTGCAGCTGTAGTTTTTGCTTTTGCAGCGGCTGCGGCATCGGCTTTAGCTTTATCTGCAGCTAACTTAGTTCTCAATGCTTCTGCATCAGCTTTAGCCTTATCAGCCGCTAATTGTGCCTGAGTCTTCTGAGCGGTTGTTGCAGCAGGTTTATTTGCAATTGCCTGCGCTCTTGCAGCAGCAGCAGCATCTACTCTCGCTTTATTATCTGCAGCTAATTTTATTCTGCGTGCTTCAGCATCAGCTCTCGCTTTGTCTGCAGTTAATTGTGCTTGTGTTTTTTGTTCTGTCGCAACTGCTCTGTTAGTTGTTGCAGTTTGTGCTCTTGTTGCATCAGCTTTTGCTTTGGCATCTGCAGCTAATTTTATTTTTAATGCTTCAGCATCGGCTTTAGCTTTATTATCGGCTTCTAGTTTTGCCTTTGCAGCAGCTTCGGCATCGGCCTTCACTTTTTCGGCTGCAGCCAATCTTATTTTAAGTGCTTCAGCATCGGCTTTAGCCTTAGCTTCTGCAGCAAGTTTTGCTGTTTCGGCACCACTTACTCTCGTTACCGGAGTGGTAGTTTTTTTAGCCATTACTGCTTTTGGTTTCGAAGGATCTATTAGAGAACCTTCTTCATCATCACCATAGTAATAGTTTTTATTTTTGAATTTATAAGCAATTGCAAATTCATGAGAACCTCCCAGATTGGTAAAATTCCCCATACCTCTCTCGTAATTGTATTCGATAGCAATACTTGGCGAAATATTAATACCCAAACCTGCCGAAATTCCGTATAAAGTATTGTAACCTGCTTGTGCCCAAACTCCTTGCGGAATGGCAATCATGGCAAGTCCTGAAATTATTGTTTTGTCTTGTTTGATTTCTGTTTTTACAATTCCAGAGAATTTACTTCTGTCAAAAAATCCAAAACTATCAAGATAACCCGTGTACATAGTATGCAATTCGATAGCTCTTTCCGGATCATCTTTTACAATTCCTGAACCGAAATTGTAAAGTATAAGATTGTTAACAGAAACTCCAAAATCAAGAAATGTAGTTCCGTAGTTGATACCCGGATTAACTGTAAGCAATGTATTTGAAGGGTAATCGATATTTAAAAGAGTTGGATCATCAGATATGATTTTTCCTTTGTTTAAGCTACTTTGATATACGCCAACGTTCATACCAAAAGTTAAGTTACTGTCTTGTTCTAAAACGATGTTATGAGCAAAGTTTCCTATTCCTCCAAAAACGGTCATTAAACCATAATTTTGCTGGAATAATCCAAAAGCAAAAGCTTCATTCTCTCTAAAACGGCCTGAATAATTGGCCAGGTAAGTATTTGGTGCATCTTCAAACTGGACCCATTGTCTTTTATTATAAAAACTGGCATATGCATTTGTTTCGCGAACAAAACTAAATGTTGGGTTGATTAAATATCTATTAAACTTTAAAGAATTTCTGATAGGTAATGAAAACGAAACAACTCCATTCTCAGGTTTGTCCTGGGAATAGAGTGTATTTGAGAAACCGTAAAATAAAGTGATGAATAGTAAAATTTTCTTCATATTATCTTATCACGGTTATTGATCCTTTTTTTTCACCTGCGTCGCCTTTAATGACATAGTAATAAACTGGATTTACATTTTTAAAATCTATTGACGTCTGAGGCCAATCTCCCTGGTAATTGCTCACATCGAGAACCATATCGCCATTGGAACTTATAATCATAACCTTGGTATTGGCATTTTTGTATTCGTCCGGGATATTCCAATATGGACTTAAACCACTAAGACTTACAATATTTGGAATAACGGAAGAAGGACCAGCTTTTCCTTTGGCCTTAAAAATAAATTCTCTAGAAGATATACATCCTGAAGACTGAGAAATTCTCACTTTATAGGTACCAATAGCGGCTACGAGATAACTCCCTGAGGTAGCTCCCGAAATAAGATTATTATTTAAATACCACTCATAAGTTGGACTTGTAGCATCTGTTGTAACGCCAACGTTTACAGTTTCTCCCTCTTCAAGATTAAACTCATCAGCAACATCGATACTGGCATTAAAACTATTGCTTTTCAAATCAATTGAACCTATAGCATTACATCCGCCAAAATCAACCTCTACAGTGTAAATACCAGATTCAGTCGCCTTTACAGTACGGGTATTACCACCAAATGGGGCGCCATCTTTTTTCCATGTATATTTATTACCACTAGAAGCTGTTAATACAGTACCATCAACAGTTCCGCAAAAAGGATTTCCTAAGCTAGAACTAATAACTACAGCAGATCCTGAAGATGAACTTGCCACCTTTATAATATTCGAACTAATATTGGGTTCCGTACAGGCGCCATATTCTACTAAAGCATAATAATCTCCCATAGAATTTACTACTAACGTATTACCTATTTGTCCTGAAATAATTGCACCATCTTTAAGCCATCTGTACTTAAGACTTGGAACTATTTTTAAAGGTGAACTATCTCCATCGTCTATAGAAAGAGTTAAAGTACCGCCAGCACAAATTGTTGCATTAGTAGCTTTACCATTAATAGTAAATGTAGATTCATATGCTTTATAGTAGGCAGGAAAAGAAGTATTACCTAAATTATTTTTAAATCTAACACTAGTAGCACCTGTTGAACTTTTGATTCTTAAACCATAACTATCAGAACCAACCAGATTAGTTGGTACTGCAAATTTTAAAGTTTGCTGAGTAGCAGAAATATCTACGGGAGGTCCTAATAAAGTAGTAGCAGTTGAATTATCTAAATTGTCTAAAAGTTCTACAACGAATGTCGTTCCCGCAGGAAAATTAACATAACTAAATGTTGCATAAAATTCATTAAATGAATCACCGGCACAAAGTTTCTCTAAACCATTTAATGGCTGAGGAACTATTGTTTGTGCATGCAGATTTGATTTAGCTAAAAATAAAAAGCTAAATAACATTAAAATCTTAGTAAAACTTAAAGTAATTTTTCGAATCATATAGTGCGTTTTCTTGCTAAATCTATATTCTCAAAAAATAAGATGTCAATAAATGTTTCAGAAAAATCATATCTGTAGTTCTCAATAATATCTTTTGCAAGAAGTGAATAAGAAGCTGCCAGTGATGAATTATCCTCGCATTGTAAAGTAGTCTGATCATTAGAACCAGTTGCAATAGGAAGGCTATCCTTGGGGATGGATAGCCCTGCTATAAACTGATTAGAATTCTCTAATTTGTCGATATTTTTGATATCAGACGTATCGTTGTTTTGGTTATTTGACGCAGTCATACTGCAAACAGTAGCGACAGAAACTGTAGGTGTTTCCATCGAACTTTGTGCATATAGACTTAACGTAATAGGTGAAACCAAAAATATTATATTTAAAAAATATTTTTTTCTAGATTGAGCCATTATGTTTTGATCTTTATTTGGTCCGGTTTAAGACGAATACATAAATTGTGTCTGGGGACTTTATTAATAAAATTTACGCTTTGAAATAAAAATCAAGTATATTATCTATTGCCGCTTGAAGCTGTAATTTTTCCTAATTGCAATCTGAAATCTGGTTTTTTAGCATTAGAAATATCAATGAATGTTTCTTTGTTATCACTTTGAGAGTAAACATTAAAGAACACACTGTTTCCGTACCAGCTCTCTAAATCTTCGTTATTAGAATTGTATTCTGTAAAGATGTTTCCGTTACATAGGTTGAAATACATTTCCTCAAATTTGATTTTTTTAAGGTTGGCATCATTGATTTCTGTTTTGCTGTCTAATAATACTGCAGGATTAAATCCTGAGATCACACTTCTTTTCATTTCAAGAGAAGCATTTTCAGCCACATAAACAGCCTCTTTTACTAAACCTGCCTGAATATCAGCTTTAATGTTTTCGCTATCATTAAGCATTGTAATATTAGTTGCAACTACCAAAGTTTGTTTTTTAGTAAAATCGGTTTCGCTTTTCTTTTCGTAAGATTTTACTTCCATACAACGAGATCCGTCTTTAGTACTAGAGAAGTAAGAAGATCTAACTGCCAATGAGTTATAGAAACGACATTGTACACCTTGAGTAAATTTAAAATCGTCGTTGATTGATTTATAAGAAACAAATTTTGTAGCATTTATATCTCCGCCCATGATACCAAATGAATCTCCGCCAGCGTAGCTCACCATGATGTTTTCAAGAACCGTTTTGCTACCAACACCAGCTAATGTTAAACCATTAAAAGTATCAACACCTTTTACTTTTTTACCTGCAAATTCAATTCTCACAAATCTTAAGATTCCAGAGTTTGATGCTGCATTATCTCCACCGTAAGTAGTAAGAGTAGGATCAAGATCCATGTTGTAAGAACCTACGTTTCCAAATTTATTAATTGGAGCATCTCCAAGAATAACAACTCCACCCCAGTCACCAGCTTTTTTCTGGCTGCGGTTTGAAGTAAATACAATAGGATCTGTTTCTAAACCATCTGCAACAAGTTGTGCACCTTTTGTAACTACCAATGTTCCTTTTGTTTCGAAATCACCAATAATCAAAGTTCCTGGTTCAATCGTTAAAACAGCATTATTAGTTACATAAACATTGCCTTGTAAAACATAAATATTCCTCTTCAGCAATTTTGTATTAACAGAAATGTTTCCTGCTAAAATTTGATTTGCTTCTCCATATTCTACTTTGTGAGGCTTAAATTCGGTCCAGTTGTTCAACCAATTGTTGTAGCCCATAATTCCTTTTTCTTGTTGAGCACTCATACTAGTAACTGTCAAAAGAACGCAGATCATTTGAGTAATTTTTTTCATGATAAGGGGGTATTACGGTTAATAATAAATTTGGGTATGCGGTATGCGTATGCTTAAATGATAAAAACTCATCTCGAGTTTTCTGATAGTAGTCAGAACACATCGAGAACGAGTTGTTTTTTATTTCTTTTTTCAAAATGGCGCAAAAAATTTAACTCATCTACGCAAAAACTTCAAAAAAGGTTTTAAAAAATAATATCTAATATTACATTTCGTTCAATTCGTTGAACTCATGTAAAGATTTCAATGTGCTTTCGTAAAATAAAATTGCTGCAATAAGGTTTCCTTTATCAGAATATGGCATCATTTTTCTTTGAAATTCTACTGTTGTATCTAAAAAAGAAGTTGTACCAACAGCCTGAGCATCTAAAACTTTTTTGTGTTCGTTGTCGTCCGGAATACCAAGATCGGCCATAGTAACACCCGGTTTTGTAACCAAAGCAATGTAAGGAAGAGTTTTTACCAGAACTTTGATACGCTCAATGTATAATTCTAAAAGTTCTCCTTTTTGCATACCACTCAATTCTTTTTGATCATGGTATTTACGAATAAGAGCTGTTGTGCTAATGATACTTCTTGGTGCATTTTTAGCCTGTGCCGAAACAGCCGCAGTAGTTAAAATAAAAAGTGCACTTAGTAGAGTAATTTTCCCTTTCATAGATTCTTATTATAATTGGTTGTTGATGAAAACAAAAATATATAAATTAACTTAAATTGCAACTTTATTGATTTCTTTTTTCAAAAAAAAAGCTTAAAAAAAGCTTAAAAATTAGTCTTATGTCGAGAAAATGTGCGTTTTAACGAGGTTTTTGTTAAAATTGTTAAAATTCAAACCGTAAGATATTCGCTATAAAAAAGGGCTATATTCACATATTAAATAATAAAAAAAACCTTACGTTTATCGATTTTGGCAAAAAAATATTAACAAAAAAATCTTGATATTTACTCGTATGAAGTAATTTATTAACAACTTTTGGTTGATACATCTCAAAAAAAACATCAAAATAGAAACACAATCTGATAAATGATATCTGGTTCATAATCTTTTGATCTAAAATTTTTGACTACATCATTTTCTTCTATCTTTGCTTCATGCAATTTTCTCAAATTTTAGGTCAAGATTACATCAAAAGTCACTTGATAAAAAGTGCAGCTTCCGGACGAATTCCGCATGCACAATTATTCATTGGGCCAGAAGGTAGCGGCACACTATCAACGGCCATCGCTTATGCGCAATATATTTTGTGCAGTAATACCGGAAACGAAAATTCAAACGGAAATGATTCCTGTAATTTGAAGTTTCAAAACATTTCGCATCCCGATTTGCATTTTATTTATCCAACGGTCACTACCGAAGATGTCAAAACAAAACCAAAAAGTTTAGACTTCATTCAGGATTGGCGCACGTTTATTCAGGAAATGCCTTACGGCGGTTTATTTGACTGGTATAAAATCCTGGGCGTTCAGAACAAGCAAGGAGAAATACGTGTGGAAGATGCAACAGAAGTTTTAAAATCACTTTCGTTAAAATCATACGAAGGCGGTTATAAAATCATGATCATCTGGATGGCCGATAAAATGAATATCGCAGCATCGAACAAACTTTTGAAACTATTAGAAGAGCCTTCGGATAAAACCATTTTTATTTTGATTTCTGAAAATGAAGAAGATATTATCCAAACCATACGTTCTCGTTGTCAGGTCATTCACTTTAACGGATTACCCGAGAAAGTTATTGCCGAAGCTTTGATTTCAAAAGAAAACGTAGACGAAAAAACAGCATTTAAAATTGCACATCAGGCTCAGGGAAATTTCAGCAAAGCCCTGCATCTTTTAAAAGAAGATGACTCAGAATATCCTTTTGAACAATGGTTCGTCAATTGGGTTCGCGCCGCTTTCAGGGCAAAAGGCAATGCAGCTGCTATTCAGGATTTAATATCCTGGAGTGAAGAAATTGCAGCTCTTGGACGTGAAAGCCAAAAAAAATTCATTCAGTTTTGTATCGAAATGTTTCGTCAGGCATTATTGCTTAATTATCAGGCTCCAACTTTAGTTTATATTGAACCAAAAGTTGAAAAATTTAAATTAGAAAATTTTGCTCCTTTCGTAAACGGAAATAACATTCATGAAATTTTCAAAGAACTTTCAGATGCGATGTATCACATTGAAAGAAACGGAAATGCAAAAATAATCCTAACCGATTTGTCTATAAAACTGACTCGTTTAATTCATAAAAAATAGTTTTCAAATGAATAATGTTGCCTCTATTTTATTATTAGCCTTTTTGGCCTTAACCTTCTTACAATCAGGATATGAAAAAATATTTTATTGGAAAGATAATGTCGAATGGCTCAAAGGACACTTTGCCAAAACACCATTAAAAAACCAGGTGCCTCTTGCGCTTTTGCATCTTTTAATTCTGGAATTAATTTCAGGAATTTTGTGTGTCGTTGGAGCTATCCAATTGCTAACGAATAGTGGCCGCGAATTTGGCTTTTACGGCGCAATATTTTCCTGTATATCTTTATTAATGATGCTTTTTGGGCAACGTTTAGCGAAAGATTATGATGGCGCAAGAACCATTGTAATTTATTTTATACCAGCTGTTATGGCTGTTTACTGGTTGAATTAAACTGACCGAAATTATTTAAAAAATAAGCCACAGATTTCGCAGATTCACACAGATTTTTAAATCTTTTTAATCTGTGCAATCTGTGCAATCTGTGGCAAAAAAAATAAATTTTACATTAAAAAAATGAATCCAAAACACCCTTCAGAATCCTTAACGATATTAACCGATTTAGTTTTACCGAGCGAAACTAATCCTTTGAATAACCTTTTTGGAGGTGAATTATTAGCAAGAATGGATCGCGCAGCAAGTATTGCAGCCCGAAGACATTCACGCCGAATTGTAGTGACAGCATCTGTAAATCACGTTGCTTTTAACAGAGCCATTCCCCTTGGAGCCGTAGTAACAATCGAAGCAAAGGTTTCCAGATCTTTTAAAAGTTCTATGGAAGTATTCATTGATGTTTGGGTAGAAGACCGTGAATCGGGAAGCAGAACCAAAGCCAACGAAGCCATTTATACTTTTGTTGCAGTGGATGATAGCGGAAGACCAGTTGAAGTACCGCCGATTGCGCCAGAAACTGAATTGGAAATACAACGCTTTGATGCTGCTTTACGTCGTAAACAATTGAGTTTACTATTAGCCGGAAAAATAAAACCTTCTGAAGCGACAGAATTAAAGGCTTTATTTTTATAGTGAAATTTGTGACAATTTGGAACAATTGGAGAGAATCAAACTTCAAAAAAAAGAACTAATTTTACAAAATACAAGCCTGATACAAATCTAAATCAGTAAGTTATCATTTCTGGTTTGTTTTTGAGAATGAATTATAAAAATTTACATGAAAGAAAAAGAAAAAAAAGAGATGAGTTCAGAGAAAGAAGCCAAATTAAAAGCGCTACAACTTACGCTTGACAAACTAGATAAAACGTACGGAAAAGGAACCGTAATGAAAATGGGCGATAAAGCCATTGTAGAAGTTGAAACTATTTCTTCAGGTTCTCTTGGTGTTGATTTAGCGCTTGGAGTAAACGGTTATCCTAGAGGAAGAATTATAGAAATTTACGGTCCGGAATCTTCTGGAAAGACTACTTTAACATTACACGCCATTGCCGAAGCTCAAAAAGCGGGAGGAATTGCTGCTTTTATAGATGCTGAACATGCTTTTGATAGAAACTACGCTGAAAAATTAGGCGTTGATATCGAAAACCTGATCATTTCTCAGCCAGATAACGGAGAGCAGGCATTAGAAATTGCTGAGAACTTAATTCGTTCAGGAGCAATTGATATTGTGGTAATTGACTCTGTTGCTGCTTTGACTCCAAAAAGTGAGATTGAAGGTGAAATGGGAGATTCTAAAATGGGTCTTCACGCACGTTTGATGTCTCAGGCTTTGAGAAAATTAACAGGAACTATCAGCAAAACAAACTGTACGGTTTTCTTCATCAACCAGTTGAGAGAAAAAATTGGAGTTATGTTTGGAAATCCTGAAACAACAACGGGTGGTAACGCCTTAAAATTCTACGCTTCTGTTCGTTTAGATATTCGTCGTTCATCTCAAATTAAAGATGGTGAGAATGTTATTGGAAACAGAACGAAAGTAAAAATCGTAAAAAACAAAGTGGCTCCACCTTTTAAAACTGCCGAATTCGATATCATGTACGGAGAAGGAGTTTCTAAAACAGGAGAAATTCTTGACTTAGCGGTTGAATTTGAGATCGTTAAAAAAGCAGGATCATGGTTTAGCTACGGAGATACAAAATTAGGACAAGGTCGTGATGCTGTAAAATCTTTAATCAAAGATAATCCGGAATTAGCTGATGAACTAGAAGTAAAAATTAAAGCGCACATTAAGGAATTAGCAAGCGCTTAATTCTTAATTAGTAGCATTTTATATACTAACCCGACAGTTTTTTAAAACCTGTCGGGTTTTTTATTTTCAAAAAAAGAATAAAATGACGCAACCATTTTAAAATTTACCCATCTAATAAAAAGACAAAGCTTTGATTGGTATTAGGCCATAATACACAATTCGAACTTTTTTCAGAATAAATTTGGTTGTTTGTTCTATAAAAATCCGTTAGTTTCAATACTAGCGGGTTTTTTATTCCAATAATTTTTAAAAGTTTTCGTTTTTCACGCAACCTTTTTTGTTTTCTACTCTCTATACTATTATGACGTTAACTTGAGTTTAAACCAAACTCTTTATTATCAATCCTTAATATTTTTAACCATGAAAGAGAAAATAGAAGTGTTGTACAGTAAAAACCGTAAAAAAACCAAATTGAAATTTAAAAAAGTATTGCGTTTTATTTCAGAGAAAATAATTCATCGATAGTCTTTTTTGATATAAAATGGGGATTTTAATTCAAAAGAAAAGCCGGCAACTTTTATGAGTTGTCGGCTTTCTATTTTCTTTATTTTATTTTCTTTCTTCTGTCTTTTTCTTAAACTGAAGTAATCCTTTATAAATCAATTGTCTTACTTCATCGCGAAGTGTTTTTCGGCTTTCACTTGTCAATCCTTTTGTTTCTACGAAAGGTAAAATCTTAACCCGCATTTTGCCAGGACTTCCACTCAAAAAAGTATACGAGAATCGTTCTTTGTTATCAGCAAAAACAATAGGAACAATTGGTATTTGATGTTCTATTGCCAATCGAAAAGCACCATCCTTAAATTCATCCAATAAAATACTTTCGTCATCAGGAACTCCGCCTTCAGGAAAAATACAAATACTAAGTCCTTGATTAAGCCTGTCCTGAGCTCTTTTAAAAACGTCATTTTTACTTCTTGACGAATTTCTATCCACCAAAATACAGGTCCTTTTATAGAAAAATCCAAACAACGGAATCTTCGAAAGTTCTTTTTTTCCAACAAATACAAAAGGATTTCGAACTACAGCCAGCATCAGCATAATATCTGTCATCGAAGTATGATTGGCCACGATCATATAGCTGGTATTTTTAACTAGTTTCTGCTCGCGCTTGACCGTATAATAAAAACCCATCCCGAAAAGGATAAATTTAGCCCAAATGCGGGCCATTTTAAAGAAATAGGGGTATCCGCTTTCTGATATAATAGAAATAAGCAAAAACGGCAGCATAATCAATATCGGAATGGCCATTAAAACATAAAACCAAATTCGCCACAAAACCCAAAAAACAATTTTAATTCCTTTCATAGTTTCAAATGTAATAAAACAGAAATGAATTTTGCAAAAAGAATTTCTAGCTTAAATAATAGGTACCTTTTTTTTACCGCAAAGACCACAAAGTTTTTTCGCAAAGAAAAGAAGAATAACAAAACTTATAATTGCAAGCAATAAGCTCACAAAGCTGTAAGCAGGAAACTTCAATTTGTAAAAATTTGAAATTTTTACAAAATAACTTTGCGGTCAAACTCAATAAAAATAAGAAAATAATTATTAAATTTATTGTTTTTTTATATATGACTGAAAACGAAATATCAAATATAATAATCGGATTAGCAATTGAAATTCATAAAGTTCTTGGACCTGGATTATTAGAAAATGCTTATCAGGAATGTTTATTGTATAAAATTAAACAACGAGGACTAGCTGTTGAAAAAGAAAAAGCAATGCCATTAATTTTTGAAGAAGTTAGATTAGATTGTGGTTATCGTATTGACCTGCTAGTAGAAAACAAATTAATAATCGAAATAAAAAGTGTAGAATCGCTTACCGTAAATCACTTAGCACAAACTCTAACGTATCTAAAACTTGGAAATTACAAATTAGGTTTACTCATCAACTTTAACGAAACTCTACTAAAAAATGGAATCAGAAGAGTTGTCAACAATTTATAAATCCAGCTTTGTGAACTTCAAAAACCTTTCTTTAAAAACTTAGCAAACTTTGCGAAAAAACTTTGTGGCCTTTGCGGTAAAAATAAGACACTTCTTAAAAAAATGCACCCAATCTTTTCTCTAAAAATCATTTCAAAACTTTACCACTCGTACTTTGCGAATTTTGTCTAAAATCATTGCATGCTTTGCGGTTAAAAAAAACATCACGACATTTGCAGTTAAAGAATAAAAAACTAGAATGGCAAAAATACTTACCGGTGTTCAGAGTACTGGAACGCCACACTTAGGCAATTTATTGGGAGCAATTATTCCGGCGATACAATTATCAAATGATCCAGAAAACGAATCTTTTTTGTTTATCGCTGATTTACATTCGATTACACAAATTAAAGAGGGTAAAACTTTAAGAGAAAACACTTATAGTACTGCAGCTGCCTGGCTTGCCTGCGGACTAAATCCTGATAAAGTTACTTTTTACAGACAATCTGATGTGGTTCAAACTACTGAATTAACCTGGTATTTAAGTTGTTTTTTTCCGTTTCAACGTTTGACTTTGGCACATTCGTTCAAAGATAAAGCGGATCGTTTAGACGATGTTAATGCGGGACTTTTTACTTACCCAATGTTAATGGCTGCTGATATTTTACTTTATGATGCTGAATTTGTCCCGGTTGGAAAAGACCAATTGCAGCATTTGGAAATTACTCGTGATGTAGCTTCTCGTTTCAATCACCAAATGGGCGAAACTTTTGTAATTCCGGAAGCAAAAATTCAGGAAGACAGCATGTTGATTCCCGGAACGAACGGCGGAAAAATGAGTAAGTCTGCCAATAATATTATCAACATTTTCCTTGACGATAAAACATTACGCAAGCAGGTGATGAGCATCGAAACAGATAGCACACCGCTTGAAGATCCTAAAAATCCGGATACTTGTAATGCATTTGCAATTTATTCATTATTAGCAAATGAAGCTCAGATTGCCGAAATGAGAGCCAATTATTTGGGTGGAAATTATGGTTACGGTCACGCTAAACAAGCTTTGTTTGAATTGATTACAGAAAAATTCAAAACCGAAAGAGAAAAATACAATTACTATATCAACAACCTTGACGAAGTTGATGCTTTACTGAAAAAAGGTGCTGCAAAAGCTTCTGTTATTGCAGATGGTGTTTTGGCAAAAGTTCGTGAAGTACTTGGCTTTGGTAAATAAAATATTCGAACCCGATAGATTTAAAACTGTCGGGTTTTTTATTTTAAAAAACTCTTTTCTAGCTTACTATAAATTAAAATCATAGAAATTAATTAAATAGAATATTGAGAAAACTATTTACAAAATACATGTTTCTTCTCCTAATATTGCTCTTTGCATTGGGGTTTTTGTTAGCTTATTTATTTTCAGATGAACAGTTTTACACTATAAACAAAACCGTTGGCTGGGCCTATAACTTTTCGAAAGAGATCATATTAACTGCGTTTATAACATGCTCTCAAATCTGCTTCATTATTGGATATTTAATACTTTATCTCCTAAAACGAAAGACCAATTATTATATTTCTATAGCTCACTTTGAAATTATTTTATTGACCCTCTACTCCATAACTTTTCAAAATTTTACAGTTACCGTTGTTTTTTGTTTGCTTTCTGTAGTACTTTTTTTTGTAAATATTTTCAAGTCACATCACTAGAAAATAAGGTTATCTCTAACCTTAAATTGCTTCAAAAAGTTTGCCTGGCAAAGGCCGAATTACTCCTTTAAGTTCCATATTCAATAAAAGTCCCGAAATTTTATAGATAGGAAAATCACATTGTAAAGCAATCATATCCAGTAATTCCTTCCCGTTTTTCAGCAAAAAATCATACACTTTTTGTTCATCAGCTTCGAGTTCAACAAACAATTGTTTCTGAACCGTTTTTCCTTTATTTTCGATATTCCAATTCAAAATATAAATCAAATCTGCTGCACTCGTTAAAACGTTTGCTTTTTGAGTTTTTATAAGATCATTGCAACCCTGACTGTATTTGTCTGTAACGCGTCCCGGAACAGCAAAAACATCACGATTGTAATCGTTAGCAAGATTTGCAGTGATAAGTGAACCTCCTCTATCTGCAGATTCTATGACAATTGTAGCTTCGGTCATGCCGGCAACAATACGATTTCTGCGTACAAAATTTTCCTTATCAGGATTTGAAGTACTCCAGAATTCAGTAATAAATCCGCCATTTTGCTCCATTGCAGCCACATATTTCTTGTGCGTTTTGGGATAAATCTGGTTTAAACCGTGCGCCAAAACGCCAATGGTTTGCAGGTTACAATCTATTGCTAACTGGTGCGCCACGATATCCACTCCATAAGCAAAACCACTTACAATTATAGGATCAAGCGGTGCCAAATCATCGATTAATTTCTTGCAAAACTCAATTCCGTAAGACGTTATCTGGCGTGTTCCCACAATACTTATTATTTTCTTGTTTTTTAAATTTATATTTCCTGAAGAAAAAATTAAAACCGGAGAATCAAAGCAATGTTTCAAACGTTCGGGATAACTTTCGTCCTGAAAAAAGGAAGTATTAATGTCGTTTGCATGAATAAATTCAAGTTCGCGACTGGCTTTTTCAAAAACAGATTTATCTTTTAAATTATGCAATAAAGCAGATCCAACTCCATCAATAGCAGCAATTTGATTTATTTTTGTTTTAAAAACTGCTTCGGCATTTCCGCAATTAGCGAGTAATTTTTTAGCCATAATATCTCCCACTCCTTCAACTTTTAATAAGGCTAATAAATAAAATAAATCTTGATCTGACATGAATTGAATAAGGTTAAATGGCGGCAAAAAATTGGTTTATCAAACAACTCTTAAATTGATTTTAAAAATGCCAAAGATATAAATTAGAAGTAAATTCTTTCAAAAAATAAAAAAATATACCCATTGTGGTACTTTCATAAAAAGAAAAAATAAATACAACTAACTGAAGATTAATTGTCTATAAAATTATACGAATTGTTAATAAAAATTGTGAATAAAATTTTGATAACTATATTCGTTGCATAACTTTGTTACTATGAAAATCGAAAACTATATAGCACAGTTATTGTATCGTTATCAGTGTGTAACGGTTCCAGGGTTTGGAGCATTTTTAACCGAAATTCACTCGGCACAGCTGAATGAAAGCACAAATTCGTTTTTTCCACCTAAAAAATCGATCTCATTTAATAGCCACTTGAAAAACAATGACGGGCTATTGGCAAATCATATCGCTCATGCTGAAAAAACATCTTATGGTTTTGCAGTGAGTGCTATTGCTTTTGAAGTAGTAAGCTGGAAAAAAACTTTAGAAGAAAATGGTGTTATCAGCCTTAAAAACATAGGTGAAATTCGACTTAATACAGAGAAAAATATAATTTTTACACCAAACGACCAAACCAATTATTTGGCAAGTTCATTTGGATTGAGTCCTTTTATTTCTCCAATTGTAAAAAAGGAAAACTTCGAGAAAAAAATCAAAGAAATCGAAGAAAGAGAACCAGTTGCTTTATATGAAAATGAAGAGGAAAGATCGTCAAATTCTTTCTTAAAATATGCCGCAATTCTTGTATTAGGATTGGGAATTACCGGAAGTATTGGATATCCTTTGTACCAAAATCAAATCGCAACCAAAACGCTTATTGTAGAAAGTGCCGTACAGAAAAAAGTAGAAAACAAGATACAGGAAGCTACATTTTTTATACAAAGCCCAATGCCGGCTGTAACCCTTTCTGTTGATTCTGCAAAAGTAGAAGTTGCTGCAGAAAAAGCGATGTCATACCACATTATGGCAGGTGCTTACAGAAGCGAACAAAATGCACGAAAAGCATACAATCAATTGATAAAAGACGGTTTTAAAGCCCGAATGCTTGGAGAAAACAAACATGGTTTATTTCCTGTTTTATACGGAAGTTATGCTACAATGTCTGAAGCCGAAAAAGCACAGAAAGAGATACAAAAAGGTGAAAATCCAGATGCCTGGATCCTTGTTGAAACACTATAATAAAGAAATCCTATCCGCCACGGCAGATGGGATTTTTTTTTGCCCTTTTTAATCTTTAAATCTGAAAAACAGCTATTCGCCCTATTGAATAGTTTCTTTGTTCAACGTGAAACAATTTTAGCATCCTGAGAAAGAATCACTTTAGTTTTTTGATAAATTCGTAGTCTCGCCGGAGGCGAATTTTTTTCGCCCAAAACTATAATCGAGCATTCATAAAGTAAATTGTCTTTTTTGAATTCGTACTGATGATTTCCGCCTATTCCTTCAACAACCAATTTACCTCCACTAATCACCAAATCAGGCTTCTGAGTCATTTCTTTTTTATTTGACCATGAAGCATATCGATAATTATTATTTCCTAAATTATCAATCCTGATTTTAAATTCAGATGTTTCCAGAATGCAAATAGGCGTCTGAAAGAAAGCGATACTGGGATCAAGCATCTTTTTTTGTGCAGCAATCAGTTTATTTCGATTTTCTGTTTCTGTTTTCGATTGATAATTTACTGCCGTTAAACGTCCGTCGATATCCAGCCAAATACTGCCGTGATTTAACATAATGCCTCGCAAACCCATATCATTCCAGCCTTTTGTTGGAGTCGATTTTATAATTTCATTTTTCAATGTTGTATCAAAAATTTCAGAATATCGTTTCAAAAAATCTGATTTATTAGCAATATCAGCTATTGGATATTCCCGCTTTAGCGGATAAACCACCCAGTCACTAATAGCCTCTTTGTTGTCGCTTTTGACATTATCAATGAACTTTTTTACAAATTTCTGATATTCAATATTCGACTCCTGCCCCATAACAAAACAGCTGCAAAAAATCAGCATCACTAAAAATAGATTTCTTCTTATCATCCTAAAATATTTTTAATTAATTATTAATCTGCCAATTACAATCAAATATAAATAATATATGATCATCGCTTTGAACAAATTCAAAAGTGCATGCAAAACAAAAATCCTATTCGCCGCAACGAATAGGATTTTTGTTTAACGTGGAACAATTTTAGCGTCCTGATTGAGAATTTCTTTCCCGCTTTGATAAATGGTTAAAGTAGCTGGCGCTGAATCTTTTGTACCCAAAACCGTAATATAACACTGATAAAGAAAATTTCCTTTTTTGAAGTCGTAATGATTATTTCCTCCTGTTCCGTCCCGAAACCATTTTCCGTTGGTAATGATTAAATCCGGTTTTTCACTCATTGATTGCTTTATCGACCACGAAGCATATCTGTAATTATCATTTCCTAAATCATCAATTCTGACTCTGAATTTAGATGTTTCTAAAATGACTTCCGGCGCTTTAAACTTTGCAATCGATGGGTGAACTTTGTTTTTTTCAGAAGCTATCAACTTGTTTTTGAGATCACTCTCCGTTTTTGACTGATAACTAATAGAAAAAACTTTTCCATCCGTATCCATCCACAAAGTCCCCTGATTAAGCATTATGCCTCGCCAACCCACTTCTGACCAATCTTTTGCAGGATCTGATTTGGAAATTTCAGCTTTCAGTTTAGCATCAAAAATTTCAGTATATCGTTTTACCAACTCTGCTTTATTCTTGATAGACGGAATTGGGTTTTCTCTTTTTAAAGGATACTTAATAGCTCCCGCTACAGCCTCTTTTCTGTCATTTTTTACGTTATCGATAAAACTCTTAACGAACTTTTGATATTCCGGTTTCAAGTCCTGCCCTATGGCATTTTGAATGGTAACGCTTATGAATAAGATATATAATAGTTTTTTCATGATTTCTATTTTACATAATGTTTGTTCCAAATTCCAAATTCCAAATTCCAAATTCCAAATTCCAAATTCCAAATTCCAAATTCCAAATTCCAAATTCCAAATTCCAAATTCCAAATTCCAAATTCCAAATTCCAAATTCCAAATTCCAAATTCCAAACTCTAAGTTACAAAATCTAAACTCTAAAATCTAAAATTAATTGATACTGGCTTTGAACATTTTAAGTTCATCCCACGTAAATTCATCACCGTGTTTTTCCTTCAATGGACTCAAAGATTCTTCCTGATAAAATTCAAAAGCTTCGCGTAGAGCCAGAATTTTATCATAAGGCAGAACATCGGAGATCTCCACTTTTTTGGCCTGAATTAGTTTAACCAAATGCATTTCGATAGTTTGTACAGTTAATTTTCGAATTCTTGCGATATCTTCTATCGAATTTTTCTCCAGCCATAAATCGTGCGTTTCTTCAATAGTGGTTTTCTTGTCGGCCTTTGGTACGCTTTTATCCAGCTTACGTGCTGTATAACGCACGACAGGTTCTTCAGATTTAAAAATATCAGTGTTCGACATATTAAAATCCTCGCGAATCTTTGCAACCTTATCTAATTTGTAGTTTTTAATCGCTGTAGACGACAATTTCTCCTTACAGATGGTTTCGCCTGCCACGACAATTTCGATTAGCAATTTGGCCTTCATTAAGCGCAAAACGGCTTTGGTTTGCAAATCATCCAAAAAAGCCAGTTCTTCATAGAATTCCTTTACTTTTTTAAACTTCTGGATTTCTGCCATTTTATTCAAAAGATCGGTCACCAGCTTGTCCAGTGGTTTAAAAAAATAATCATAGGCCGCCACTACCCTTTCCTGCACAAAAAACAAATCGACAGTTTCTTTATTGAAAATTTTATTAAGCTGATGCACAAATTTCTGCGAAGGATCTATCAGTGAATCTATGGTTTCTAAACGTTTGTGTGCCCAAACAGAATGTTTTGATTTCTCTGATGCTACTGCATTTTCATTATAACTAAAACGATGATTACGCCATTCCTGGGCTAAATCTGCCCAATTAAAACTGTTAATCAAATAGTTATGAATAAAATTCTTGGTTTCAAAATGCAATGAATTCTTTAATACTTCTTCGGTCGCTTTATTTAAAGCGTAATCCATCACATCCTGATCATTCGAAATACCATTCATTTGTAGCGGAGAAAGCAAAATAAGCCCGTTTAAGGACGTTAAACGTGATAAAGCAACATATGCTTGTCCAGGCAAAAAAACCTGCGATACGTCGAGCGCTGCTTTCTCAAAAGTTAATCCCTGACTTTTATGCACTGTAATGGCCCACGCCAATTTAAGCGGATAATGTGCAAATGTGCCTAAAACTTCTTCCTCAACTTCTTTGGTAAGATCATTTACTTTGTATCGAATATTTTTCCATTCGTACTTCTCCACTTCAATGGTTTTATTCTCTTCAGGAAAATGTATGAAGATTTCTTCTGGTGAAAGCGATTTTACAACGCCCATTTTTCCGTTGAAATAACGTTTCTCAAAAGACAAATCGTTTTTTACAAACATAACCTGAGCGCCCACTTTGAGCTTTAAATTTTCTTCAACCGGAAAAATTTTCTCCGGAAAATCGCCCACAATAAAAGGCTGATAAGCGAATTCATTTCCGGCTAAATCGCCAATTGCCTGTTCGTTAATCGAATCGGCTTTAGCATTATGCGTGGTAAGTGTAATATATCCTGGATTATTTTTTAAATCAAAATCCGGCCTAACATATTCGTTTAAAATCTGAATATCCTGAGGCGTGATCTGATTGTTTCGAAGATTGTTTAAAACTGAGATAAAAGTATCATCAGACTGACGATAAATCTTTGATAATTCGATATATAGCGGCGGAAACTGCTGAATTACATGCGAATGGAAAAAGAATTTTCCTTTGTAATAATTGCGTAAAGTTCTCCACTCTTCATCCCTGATTACGGGCGGAAGCTGCAATAAATCGCCAATAAAAAGCACCTGAACTCCACCAAAAGGACGCGAAATTTTACGCACGGTCTGCATCATAAAATCGATAGCATCCAGTAAATCAGCGCGAAGCATACTGACTTCATCAATAATCAAGAGTTCCATGTTTTTGATCACATTACGCTTAACATTGTTCATTTTGAAGTGTCGGCGCAAGGTTTCTTTATTCTCAAATTTGACCGTTTCAGTAAACTGAGAAGCCTCTTCATAAGACGGAATAAAGGCCGAAAATGGCAACTGAAACATAGAATGAATCGTAACTCCACCCGCATTTAGCGCCGCAATTCCCGTTGGTGCTACCACTACAGTATTTTTGTGCGTTGTTGCAATGATTTCGCGTAAAAGCGTAGTTTTTCCGGTTCCTGCTTTACCAGTCAGGAAGATCGATTTTTGTGTTTGATTGATGAATTGTAAGGTGTAAGCAGCTGCTTCTGTAACGTTTTGCATTGGGCGTATATTGAAAAACTAAAAGTATCGCATTTTTATAAAAGAAAAAACCTAAATCTTGACAGATTTAGGTTTTTAATTTAGTTAGTTAGTTTGGTATTATTTTTTAACAGTTTCTCCTTCTTTTACTGCCGGTTTTTCTTCTGATTTTGGGCTTGATTTGTACTTGTCATTCAGAGCTTTAATGATATCTTTTGTAATATCATATTTCTCTTCTGCGTATAAAATCGAAGCAGCATCACCAGTACCGTAGATATAAGAATAACCGTTTTTCTTACCGTAATCTTTGATGAATTTTTTAACTCCACTTACTAGAGAATCCATTTCAACACCACTTTCTTGTTGTAATTGCTGAGACAAAGCTTGTTGAGCATAACCCAATTGTTGTTCTCTTTTTTGCAACTCAGCTCCTCTTTGTTGAGCCCAAGCCTGACCGTTCGCCTGTGCCTGACTTTGAAAATTAGCAGCGTCTTGTTTAAAACGTGTAATCTCGGCTTGTAGTTGTCTTCCCTTTTCTTCAGCTTGCCCTTTGTATTTTGCTTCAAGGTCTTTTGCTTCAGTATACTCTTTCATTAAAATCGAAGTATCTACGTAAGCTGTTTTTACTTCCTTTACTTCTGCAGTTTTAGTACATGAAACGGCGAAAATTGAAAGTGCGATAATTACTAATGCTTTTTTCATTTTTTGAATTTCTAATTTTTTAATGTATTGAAGACAAAAATATAAAAAAATAAATAGCATCAACATAAAGTTTAAAAAATGCTAGAATTTTATGATATTGTTTTTATTTATGGAAAGAAAAATGTCAATAATTCTACCCTATCAAAAGTGGCTTTCATAGCTTTTATTATAAACATTATCTCAAAAAAGACATAATTACTCCTCACTTACACTAAGAAAACGCCAGAAATGCGCTTAAATTGCGTTTTACTTGTTTTTTAAGACATAAATATGCGACGAATACTCTTTTGTACTCCCCGCTTTTAAATTTGATTTTAAACCAACGAAAAAAGCACTGATGTAATTCATTTTTCCGGTTTTGTATTTTTCGGATAATAAACTCACATAAAAAGAGTCAAATTTCATCGGAAGCACTTTTTCTAATTTCATGTCAACTTTTTCAAAAAGCGACTGAATGGCTTTTTTGGAGAAATGCCAAAAGTGAATTGGCACATCATAAGCTGCCCAAAAAGTTTTGTAATGTTGAGCGTCGTAAGATTTAAAATTTGGAACCGCAACAATTAATGTTCCAGTTGGTTTTAATAAACGCTTCAGTTCCTGAATTTGTAATTCTAAATTAGGAACGTGTTCCAAAACGTGCCACATTGTAATCACGTCAAAAGAATTATTTTCAAGATCGCTAATTTCGTTCACAAAAGAAATCCCTTTTTGTATCGCAATATTTTTTGCTCTGTCGCTTGGCTCTACTCCAACAGTTTCCCAACCATCATTTTTTGCTGTCAATAAAAAATCTCCGGTTCCTGCACCAATATCCAAAATTCTTCCTTTTTGGGATTGTTCACCGTTGATCAAATTCAGTTTATTTTTTAAAGCGATATTTTTTACAAAGTGATACGCTTTTTCAAATAATGAACGTTTGTTATCCGTGTGCGAAATATAATCTTCACTTTCGTAATATTTTCCAAGATTTTCTGAATCTGGTTGTGGAGATGTGATTAACATGTCTAAAGTTTCATCATGATACAATTCGAAAATTTCTTTAGATACAGAATGGTCTTTTACAGTAAGAAAATGTTTTTTGTTTAAAACGTCCATTTTTAAATTTATAGGTATTTTGGTTTAATTTAAAGGCAAACCCTAAAACCAGAATTCTGGTTTTAGGGTCTATTTTTTATTATATTTTTTTTTCAGCGCTTCCAATTAATTTTCACCGCCGAAAGTTTTTCATTTTTAATTCTTATTTCTGAACAAATTATAAAATCATTTTTAATATAAAATTGCAATGGCGATTTATAAAATGTTGCATTATGTTTTATTTCATTCTCCTGATCAATTACCCAACCATTCAAACTTGTATTATTCTTTTTTATTTCATTTATCAAAAGCGAACCATTTCCTTTGCCATGTATTTCACTATTTAAAATTATAGCAAACCAATTTTCGTCTTCCCTTAAAAAAGTAAAAGTCCAACCGTGAATTTCATCTGAATCATCAAGTAACAAATAATGTTTGGTTTCTGAAATTCCATTTAAATACAGTTCAAATTCTTCAATAGTTTTCAAATTCAATTTTGACGGATATTCATTGTTCCATAGTTCGTGCAAAGTCTCCTTTTCTTCTAATGATAAAATTTCTTTTTGAACAATTTTCATACAATGAATTCTAGTTTTTTTGTTATAACTCAAATTTAAACTTTTCTGAAATCTAAAATAATTATAATCTGTTTCACGTGGAACAAGTTTGAATTTATATTAACATTCTTGTTTCGTCACGAGCCATTTCAATTTGCAGCATTTTGTCATTCCGAAGAACGAGGAATCACCGTGCAATATCGACAAAGATTATTCTTTTGATTGCGGAGTTACTTACGGAGATTCCTCGTTCCTCGGAATGACAAACTATATCAATAAGTTTCACGTGGAACAATTCAATAAATCTCAGTAAACATCATCCAGCATTCACTGAAAACTGTTTACTGAGACTAAAAACTTTTTACCTTCCCATATAAATCAACAAAACCGAAATATCACTTGGTGACACGCCGCTTATTCTTGAAGCTTGCGAAATTGTAACAGGACGAATCTTGCTCAATTTTTGTTTTGCTTCAATCGACATTGATTTAATTTTATTGTAATCGAAATTCTCCGGAATCTTCACTTCTTCTAAACGAGTTAGTTTATCAGCGTTGTTTCTTTCCTTTTCGATATAACCAGAATATTTGACCTGGATTTCGGCTTGTTCCAAAATTTCCTGATCAACATCATTTGCTTCAATATATTCCTTTACTTTTTCAAATTTCATCATATCCTCCAAATCAATTTGCGGACGAGAGAAAACTTTAAACATTTTATCACCTTGCGTAATTGGAGCAGTTTCTTTCGCTTGCAAAATTGGATTTGTTTCTGCAACCGAAACACTTGTCTCTCTAAAGAAAGCAACCATCTTTTCAGACTCGTTCAATTTCTTTTCCATTCGGCGTAAACGAGCTTCAGAAGCCAAACCAATTTCGTGCGACATTGGCGTTAATCTGAAATCGGCATTATCTTGACGCAACAATGTTCTATACTCTGCTCTTGATGTAAACATACGATAAGGTTCTTCTGTTCCTTTCGTAATTAAGTCATCAATCAAAACTCCAATATAAGCTTCATCACGTTTTAAAATTAATGGCGCTTTTTCGTGCACTTTTAAATGCGCATTTATTCCAGCCATCAATCCTTGTGAAGCTGCTTCTTCATATCCTGTTGTTCCGTTTATTTGTCCGGCAAAATATAAACCTTCCACTAACTTTGTCTCCAAAGTATGTTTCAATTGTGTTGGCGGGAAATAATCATATTCGATTGCGTAACCAGGACGGAAGAATTTCACATTCTCAAATCCAACAACAGAACGCAATGCTTTAAATTGAATATCCTCCGGTAACGAAGTCGAAAATCCGTTTACATAAACTTCACAAGTATTCCAGCCTTCCGGCTCCACAAATAATTGGTGACGCTCTTTATCAGCAAAACGATTTATCTTATCTTCTATCGAAGGGCAATATCTTGGGCCGAGACTTTTGATTCTTCCGTTAAACATTGGCGAACGATCAAAACCTTCTCTCAAAATATCATGAACATCCAACGACGTGTATGTCATATGACAAGATCTTTGATGCGTTAGCGGAACGGTTAAATCCGAATAAGAAAACTTATCCGGCTTTGCATCTCCTTTTTCTTCGTTCATTTTAGAATAATCCAAAGAGCGACCATCCACTCTTGGAGGCGTTCCTGTTTTCATTCTTCCTGACTCAAATCCAACCTTTACTAAATCTTCGGTAATTCCGGTTGCAGCACTTTCTCCTGCTCTTCCTCCTCCAAATTGTTTTTCTCCAATATGAATCAAACCATTCAAAAAAGTTCCGTTTGTCAACACAACCGACTTAGAACGAATTTCAACTCCCAACGAAGTTTTGATTCCTTTTATTTTTCCATCCTCGATAATCAAACCTTTCACCATCTCCTGATAGAAATCCAAATTTGGAGTTCCCTCCAACATCATCCTCCACTCTTCGGCAAAACGCATTCGATCACTTTGAACTCTTGGCGACCACATTGCAGGCCCTTTCGATTTGTTCAACATCTTAAATTGAATTGCCGTGCGATCGGAAACAATTCCTGAGTATCCACCAAGCGCATCAATTTCACGCACTATCTGTCCTTTTGCAATTCCACCCATCGCTGGATTGCAAGACATTTGTGCGATGTTCTGCAAACTCATTGTAACCAATAAAGTTTTGGATCCCAAATTTGCGGCCGCTGCCGCGGCTTCAGATCCAGCATGACCTGCGCCAACTACAATAACATCGTATTCTTCTAAAAACATTTTATCTTTTATTCTCTGGGATACCATTTAAGTCGGTTCTCAGAATTAACTTCTTTATTCTTTTGTTCCACGTGGAACGTATTAAAAGTTTCACGTTTCATGTTTCAGGTTCTCGCTTTACAAAAAGTTCCACGTGAAACATTTTGACTTCTTTTTTTTAACTTCAAATCAAAACTTCAAATCAAAACTTCAAATCAAAACTTCAAATCAAAACTTCAAATCAAAACTTCAAATCAAAACTTCAAATCAAGTGTTCCACGTGAAACATTGAAATTTTCATTTTCAAAACTAAACATGTTTCACGTGGAACGTTCTGATTCTTTATTATCAAAACCGAACATGTTTCACGTGGAACACTAACTCGTTTTAATAACTTGAAACCAAAAAAAACCTAAAAACAAATCCCTCTACTGTTCCACGTGAAACATCATGATTTTTTCATCTTCCTTTGAGCGCATTAACTCAGCATCTTTATCTGATTTGTCTTTGTATCCACAGTAATGTAATATTCCGTGAGCCAAAACACGCTTCAATTCTTCTTCGAAAGAAACATTAAAATCTTTTGCGTTATCTTCTACTCTTTCTACAGAAACAAAAATATCTCCGTTTAGTTCATTACCAACTGTGTAATCAAAACTGATAATATCCGTTAGTGTATCGTGATTTAGATATTCTACATTTATTTTATGAAGATATTCATCATCACAAAAAATGTAATTTATCTCGCCTTCGTTTTTACTTTCAGAAACGATTACAGCACTTAACCAATCTGCAAAGGCTTGTTCGTTATCTAAAGTAAATTCGGTTTCGTAATTAAAATTGATCATTTTGTATTAAAATATTCTTGAACCTTTTGATTAAAATTCGAGCGCAAAGGTAGTGATTGTCTGTTTAATATCTCTACACTGTTTAAATAATCCAATAGCGAACTTGGTAATGCATTTGTTCTATTAGAAAATTCAGCCTTATTAGTTTCAGATTGGCGCTTTGTATCTTGACCTTGTTGCTGAACTGCATTGTTTAATTTTAATAATTCCTGCTGGATATTAAGGATGCGTTGTAAGTTTTCATTCTTAAAACCTTTATTTAAAAGTTGTTTTTCTGAAGCTTTCATTTGATCAATTACAGATTTACCCTGAGAATCCAAACCTTGTTTTGCTAACTCTTTTTGTAATGCTTCTCGAAGTTTTACTTGTTCTTTATAGATTTCCATAATGGCTTCCGCATCTCCTTCTCCATCATTTCCGTCTTTACCTTCATTACCTTTTCCTCCATTTTTATTTCCCTGACCATCCTTACCTTCTCCATTTTTACCTTGGCCATCTTTACCTTCCCCCTGTTTTCCTTCTCCGGATTTCCCTTGTTGACCTTCTCCCGGTTTGTCGCCAGGTTTATCTCCGGGTTTCATTCCAGCTTTCATTTTATCAGCCAAACCTTTTTGTTTTTGAATAATATCCGGCAATTGCATTCCTTGTCCGTCACCTGGTTTTGGTTTTCCTGCTCCCGGTTTAGACATAGACATCTGCATATTATTTAATAAATCGCTTAAAAAGTCAGCCAATTTATTTGCAGAAGAAACTGCGTATTGTTGGTGCGAAACTCCTTTTGGAACCTGAACATCACTTAAATTTTCAATAGCTTTATCTATATTGTACTGTACATTTCCAATTTCTTTCGTTACATCTTCAGCTACTTTTGGGTTACGTAATGACAATGCAAACAAACTATCATCGACATGTTTGAACTGTTGTTTCAAGTTTTGCTGCACTTTAATGTTCTTTGTAAAAGCCGAAGAACCTAATTTCATAGATTTAAATTGTTTCATAACATCTTCCTGAGACAATGAATAAGCAAGAAGATTATCCAAAACCTGACGAAGCATTGCAACATCTTCTTCTAATTGTTCTTGTTCTCCCCCCTCCATACTTGAGTCCATTTGCTCTGCCATACTTTTCATTTTCTTGGCTGCACTTTTTTGTTTTGGCTTAGCCGAAGAAGAATTCTTTTTACTCAATTCTTCAGAAGCTTTCTTCAAATCATCCTTCACATCTTTCTCTTTTGAAGCATCAGCAGGAATATCCAAAGGCACTTTTAAAGTTTTATTCTCTTCTTTCAGATCTTTTAAATCCTCTTGGATTTTATCAAAAGCTTTATTAATATCGTCTTGTTTCTCTTGTGTATTTTCTTTTTCTTTATTCGAAAGTTGCTCTTGTTGGTCTGCTAACTTCTTTAATTTATCTGCAACTTGTTCTGCTTTTTTAGAAACATAAAAACGTTTGGTTAGTTCAACCAATTGCTCCAGATTACGAGATTGGTTCTTGCTGATCTGTTTGAATTTTTCCATCTTATCAAACAAATCTTCACTGTTCAATTTGTTATTTAAGTTCTTCAATTCATCCATTAACTTCTGATTCCTTTCTAAATCTTTCTCTGCATTGTCTAAACGCTTTTGCAAATCATCAGCTGTTTTATCTTTCTTTTCAGATTGAAATTTATCCAGATTCTTATTCATTTTCTCAGCAAATTGTTTCATCAATTCGTCTTGTTGTTTCTGACGTTTGATAAAATCATTTACTTTTTGCTGGTCTTTAAACTCTAAATTATCTTTCTCTTTTCCTGCTTTCTGAATCTTATCCATTTCAGAAAATTGCTTGGTTTGATTCTTTAAAGACTTTTCTAAACTATTGATATTTTCGTTTTGTTGTTGTAATTCCATATCGTGAACTTCGTCTGTAGTCGAAACACGATCAGAAAAAACAGAAGACTTTGTACTCTTAAAACCATGCGGTGCATCATTATCAAAAACCTCAAAATAGTATTCGTAAGATACTCCTTCCTGCACGGCAAGATTACTTGGGAAGTTAAAAACAAACTGATCGAACACTCCTGACTTAACAGGTATTGTTCCACGCTTGGCAGTGTTTGGTTTGTTACGTTCGTAATACACAACCTGAAGTTTAGACAATCCGTAGTCATCACCTAACCTACCCAAAACATAATTTTTATCCAGCTTTAAACTGTCGGGTGCAGGACTAACTGTGATCGTTGGATGCTGATCTTTGATCACCGATAGCTGATAATCCAGTTTTTCGTAGTTTTTGACCTTATTATTTGATGTAAGAATTTGATATTCTGTATTTTGACTGATATTTTTAGCCAATTTAAACTCATTTTCGGCTTTATTGAACTTGAAAGTCGCATTATCATCTTTCCAAACAATTTCCTGAGTCGATTGCGTGTTCATTTTCCAGGTTACCAAAGTTCCTTCTGGTACGATTGCATTTCCGGTTCCCTGAATAGTTTCTGATTTCTTTTTTAGGTAAGATGGAAAATTCAGAACCATTTCGAAGTTAGCAATTGACGGAACCGTGATTACTTTCAACTCATATTCCTCTGAAGAAACTGAATTTCCTTCAAAAGAAAAAGCAACATTCTCAACTGGCTTTTCAATTTTAAATTCAAACTTTCCTGGTTGAGAAGATTCCATAAAATAACTTTCATTACCAATATGAATCATCACATTCTCCGGAACTACATTTCCAACAGATTCCATTTTGATAAGGAAATCTTTATTCTGTTCTGTTTGCAAATTCTTATTTAGCACCACAAATTTGAATGGAGCCGGAGGTAAAAATGTAGCATTGAAATGCACTACTCTATTTAAACTTTGAGAAATTACATTACTATTTCCTGAAATAAAAAACACCGCAAAAAGCAAAATTGGAATGATTGCTAAAGGCAAATATTTTTTATTTGTTTTAAAATTGATAGCATTCCCAAACGGAATTGGCTGCAATGAATTTGCTTTTTGTTCTATTGAAGCCAACATCAACTCTGAACTTTCTGCTGAATTCTCAGAAGCTGACAATTGCAAAAAGTTCGTCAGTTTATCACTTACTTCTGTAAAATGATTTCCAATAATTGTTGAAGCCTGATTATAATCGATCCCTTTTTGAAGTTTGAACAACTTAAAAATCGGGAACAAAATAAAACGAAACAATAGAAATACTTCCACTCCTATAAATACCCAGAATAATAATGTTCTTCCTAATGGTTTTAACCAAAGAAAATATTCGATAAAAAGCGTAAACAGAAAGTACAATAATCCAAAACCAATAAAAAGAAGCGCTCCTTTTATCAATTCATTGGTATAATATTTCTTTATAAAAGCTTCTAACTTTTGGTATATAGCAGATGTTGTTTTCAAAGTGAATCTGTTTTATTTATAACCCATAAAAGTAGTAATTTTAATAATACCTTTTAAGATTCTAAGTTACTAAGAGGCTAAGGTTCTAAGATAGAAAAATCTAAAACCAACAATCTAAAATCTAAACTCTACAATCTTAAATCTGAATCGTATCTTTGCATCAAAATTTAAACAAATGTCAAAGCAAGTTCGTGTGCGTTTTGCACCAAGTCCAACAGGACCTTTACATATTGGCGGCGTTCGTACTGCCCTATTTAATTATTTATTTGCCAAAAAAAACAATGGTGTTTTTTATTTAAGAATTGAAGATACAGATCAAACCCGTTTTGTTCCTGGTGCCGAAGCTTATATTATGGAAGCACTGGAATGGTTAGGAATTTCTCCTGAAGAAACTGTTGGGAAAAATGAAAAATTTGGTCCGTACAGACAAAGTGATCGTAAAGATTTATACCAAACTTATGCTGATCAACTGATCAATTCAGGTTGGGCATACTATGCTTTTGATACTCCGGAAGCTCTTGATGCTTTGAGAAAAGAACAAGAAGCTGAAGGAAAAACATTTATTTATAATCATACGATCCGTGAAAAACTGGACACATCTTTGGTAATTTCTACAGAAGAAGTGGCTAAGAGAATTGCTAATGGAGAACATTATGTCATCCGTTTTAAAACTCCGGTTGATGAAACTTTACATTTGAAAGATATCATTCGTGGTGATGTAAAATTTGAAACGAGTTTACTTGATGATAAAGTATTGTTTAAAAGTGACGGAATGCCAACGTACCATTTAGCGAATATTGTGGATGATCATTTGATGGAAACTTCACATGTAATTCGTGGTGAAGAATGGTTGCCATCTATGCCACTTCACGTTTTATTGTACAGAGCTTTTGGTTGGGATGCTCCGGAATTTGCACATTTACCTTTGATTTTAAAACCAGTTGGAAACGGAAAATTATCAAAAAGAGATGGTGACAAATTAGGATTTCCTGTATTCCCGTTAGAATGGAAAACCGAAGAAGGGATCTCATCAGGTTACAGAGAGAAAGGATTTTTCCCGGAAGCAGTTATAAATTTCCTTGCTTTGTTAGGTTGGAATGATGGAACTGATAAAGAATTATTTTCATTAGAAGAATTGGTTGAGTCTTTCGACTTGAACAGAGTTCATAAATCGGGAGCAAAATTTGATCCTGAGAAAAACAAATGGTTCAATCACCAATATTTAATCAAACAAAATGATGCTGATTTAGCAAAAGACTTCACTCCTATTTTGATTGAAAAAGGTGTTGATATTTCTAAATATGACGTTACAAGAATTGTTTCTTTGATTAAAGAAAGAGCTCATTTTGTTTCTGAATTTTGGGATTTGACTGATTTCTTTTTCCAGGAGCCAACATCATATGACGAAAAAGCAAGTAAAAACTGGAAAGAAGAAACGCCGGCTTTAATGCAGGAATTGATTTCGACTCTTGAATATATTGATGGTTTTGATTCAGCAAATATTGAAGCAATCGTAAAAGACTGGCTAACGAAAAACGAAATTGGAATGGGTAAAGTAATGCAGCCTTTCCGTTTGAGTTTGGTTGGAGCTCTTAAAGGTCCTCACCTATTTGACATTGTTGAAATCATCGGAAAAGAAGAAACTATTGCGAGAATTCAGAAAGCAATTGCAACTTTATAATTTTTTCTACCATTAAGAGATTAAGAAAAATGAAGTCAAGCTTTATGAACTTAATATCTTAATGATAAAATAATCTAAGCGCTAAGAACATTATTAAAATGTACTTAGCGTTTTTTTTACGCTAAAAAAAATTGAATTTGGCAGATTATTCGTAATTTACCAGATCATAAAAACTAAATCAATATCATTATGAATCCAGCACTTATTATCTTTTTAGTCCTCGCATTCTTTATTTTCATGTCTTCTTTTTTTACCGTGAAACAACAATCGTCTGTTGTAATCGAAAGATTTGGTAAATTTTTAAGCGTAAGAAATTCAGGTTTACAACTTAAAATTCCGATAGTCGACAGAATTGCAGGACGTGTAAATCTTAAAATTCAACAGTTAGATGTTATCATCGAAACAAAAACCAAAGACAACGTTTTTATCAAAATGAAAGTTTCGGTTCAATTTAAAGTGATTCAGGAAAAAGTATATGATGCTTTTTATAAACTGGAATATCCACACGATCAGATTACCGCTTATGTTTTTGATGTTGTTCGTGCCGAAGTTCCAAAACTAAAACTGGATGATGTTTTTGAAAGAAAAGATGACATCGCCATTGCAGTAAAAAGAGAATTGAATGAAGCAATGACTACTTACGGATATGATATTATCAATACTTTGGTAACAGATATTGATCCGGACATTCAGGTTAAGAATGCCATGAACAGAATTAATGCTGCCGACAGAGAAAAAACAGCTGCTGAATTTGAAGCTGAAAGTTCAAGAATCAGAATCGTTGCAAAAGCAAAAGCCGAAGCAGAAAGTAAACGTTTACAAGGACAAGGTATTGCAGATCAGCGTCGTGAAATTGCAAGAGGTCTTGTAGAAAGTGTTGAAGTTTTGAACAGCGTTGGTATTAATTCTCAGGAAGCTTCTGCCTTAATTGTTGTAACTCAACATTATGATACATTACAAGCAATTGGTGCCGATGCCAATTCGAACTTAATCTTGTTGCCAAACTCACCACAAGCCGGAAGTGATATGCTAAACAATATGGTTGCATCATTCTCAGCATCAAATCAGGTTGGTGAAATGATGAAGAAAAACAACAAGAAAATAGAGAAGAAATCAAAACCAATTCAACCTCAATCTGGTTATGAAGATGATATCTTACCAGAAACAGAACAATAACATAAAACAAAAAAGAGGCTTAATTGCCTCTTTTTTTATTGATAAACCAATTGATAATATAGGGTAAAATTGATTGCAAAATCTGTGGATATGATCTGGTGAAATATTCTTTGTAAGAAGAAAAAACTCCGCCAACTATACTTTGTGGCGTAATAGATTCCTTTGTTCTTTGAAAACTTAAAACCAGTTTCTGGTAATTAATCTCTTTCTCCAGTTTTAAAATCTCCAGATCTCTTTCGATTGCTGCGTATGATGAGTATTTTTTATTTTCCATAATTAGTCATTAAAAAAGATTTCTGAAAATTTCTCTAATATCGGACCTTCCACAACTTTATCTTTCAGGAAGAAAAGTAAAATTGTAAAGATTAAATAGATCCCTCCTACTGCCAAGAAACCAAGTGCGTTACTTTCGAACAAAGATCCAAAAGCATATGCTGCAGCAAAAGATCCAAAAATCATTACCATACTAAAACACAATAAAATCAAAGTAAACTTTAAAATTAAAGTTGTTGACTTCATGGCCACCTTAAAACCCCAAAGTTTGTAATAAGCTAAGTGGCTTTCCATATAAACTTTAGCCTGATCCTGAATATTTTCGGTGTTTTCTTTTAATTCTTCAAATGCCATAATTGTAATTTTAATTAAAAAAAGAAGCACAAAACTCTTGACTTAATAACTGCATTCGATTATTCTAAAATTAAAATAACCAAAACAAATCATCAAAATCACATTGAGCTTTGTGCTTCCTGGATTATTATTTTTGAAGCTTAGCGTTTTGCGCTTTTAAATCAGCTAATTTAGATTCTAAAAAACCAATTACTTCTTCAGTTTTATAACTCATGTTCGAAAGTAACTCGCCATAAGTTCCGTCTAAATTTTCTTTTGCTTTTGTAAATTTTTCACGTAGCACTTCAGAACTTGCCGAAAGTGAGTCCTGCAAATTATGTTTGGCATCATCTAAACCTTCCTTAAGTTTAGCACGGGTTTTTGATCCTTTTTCCGGAGCAAATAAAATTCCGATTGCTGCTCCTACCGCAGCACCAGCTAAAATTGCTGCAACTGTATTTAAGTTTTTTGACATAATATTAAAATTTAAATGAATACTAAAGGTACTGCTTTTTTGAATTATAAATTATTGGTTAATTGTAATTTAATAAAAATTAACACTAAATTTAATACACATAAGCTACAGCTTCATACTTACCATCTGCTTTTTCAACAATACTCACAAACGGATATCCGCTTGAAGCAGATTGTGTCTTGATTCTCATAGCAGTCTGGTTTTTATTTGCAATTGGCGGTTCTCCTTTTGTCTTTGTCGAGACTCCTGAAAAATTAGCCACTTGTTTTAAACCTATTGTCTTGTCCTGAGATAAAACGGTTACTAATTTATAATCTGATTTTGAATCTACTATAACTTTATCAGAAACTTTTTGAGTTTGATTAGATTGTTTATTGGTAATTTTTGAAACGGCATATTTGCTAATTTTATGTTCTTCGGCACTTCCGTTGAAGGAATAATAAACCAAATCATTTTCGGCTTTTATAAAATTAACATCCAGTTCTTCACCATTGTGTTTTGTAATTTGGTGTGTTTGAGAAATTGCAATATTTGCAAATAAAATCGATAGCGTAAAAAATAGAATTTTCATAATATTAAAATTTAAGGATTAAAATTGTTTTTGTCAAAACGAAAGACAAAATTTCAAATAAGCCGTTAAAATTAATTTCATGAAATTTTCAAATTATGAACTACCCTCTGAAAAATACTTTTACGCTAGAAGTATTATCAAAATACAATCACAATTACAATCGACCATAAAACCAATCTTTAGAATTCAGATTTAGAATTAACCCCAAAACCAAAAATTATGCATTTTTAAATTTTAGAAAAATTCAGATTCGATTCTTAAGTGTATTTTGAAATTTGACACTTTAGATTTGACCTTTGGATAAAAATACCAACTTTATAAACAATTGTATGTTAACAACCCGTTAAACTAAGAAAATAGAGCTCAAAAACTTAAATAAAGCTTAAAAATCAATAATAATTCAAAAGATGATAAATGACATGGAAGAAATTAAAAAATAGCTTAAAATCAATTTATGAAAGTCATTTTTAATCAAATTCATCTATTAAAAATATAATTTATATAGTTTTAACAAATAATAATTAAAAAACATTAATAAATTAATTACAATCAATTTTAACGATTATAATAAATCAGAACTATTCTTAAAAATTACTCGATAAAAACAGAATTTGAAATTGATAACAAAATAATCATGACATTGATCTTGACGACAATTTTTAGATTAAAAAGCCGTAAAATAGGTAAAATTAAATCGAAAATTAAAATAAGGATCTCTGTTAAATGATTTTTTAAAAGATGATTAATGAGCTAAAGGAATTAAAAAACTACCTTAAAATTAATTTATGAAAGTCACTTTTAATCATTAAAATTTATATAAAATTAAAAATCATAATTTTAACATATAATAGTAAGAAACTTAAAAAATATAAATTACTATAATATAAATTGATTTTATAAATCTAGTAGAAGAAAATTAACAAATGAAATTTAAAAAGATATAAGATCTGACTAAATTATAATCAACCTACAACTTTATAAACAATTAGATGTTAACAACCCTAAAAACTAGGTAAAACTAGCTCTAAAATTAAAATAAAGGCTTGTATTTAATTATTTTTTAAAAGATGATTAATGAGGTGGAAGAATTAAAAAATTAGCTTAAAATCAATTTATGGAAGCTGATTTTAATCTACAAAAACTATTAATTTTCATTTATCAATAGAAAACATAAATAATAAAAAAAAGCGCTTATAAAAAGCGCTTTTCAATAGATTATATTGATATTATATCTTTACCATTTCCTTAAGAATTTCAATTTCTCTCTCAGAAGCATTTTTTGGAGGATTTGAAAAAGATTTCAAAATTTCGTCTTGAAACTGATTTCTTAAATTTAAATCTTCTATATCTCTTAAATTCAAAAGTGCTTTAGATCGAACATAAGTTGACTCACTTCTTAGAGACATTGTATATAATTTTTTAATATCCTCTTCTTCAAAATCCTTAGATTTCAAAATCGAATATTTCAAAATAAACTGAGCAAACAACAATGAACCTTTATTATTGTTGATATTCTTCTTTAATGAATTTTGCAATAAAGAGAAATTTGAAACATTTTTGATGCTCTCCCCTATTGCACTTTCGATTGCAATACGTTCCGGTTTGGTCTCAACTTTAAAATATTTGTTGATATCTTTTAAAGAATTATTGATGCTATTTTCTTCTTTTTTACCTTTCTCTTCCCAAGCATCTTTCAATCCAACAGTTTTGTTAAACACTAATTTTGAAGCAGTTGAATCTTTATCAACAGTAAAATAACCCAAACGTTGAAATTGGAATTTATCTTCGTTTTGAGCTGTTGATAAACTTGGTTCAACAAAACCTGTGATAATTTCTAGCGAATTTGGATTTACAAAATCCAGAAAATTTTTGTCTTTATAACTGTCCGGAGCTTCATCTGTAAACAAACGATCGTACATACGAACTTCTGCTTCAACGGCATGCGAAATAGAAACCCAATGCAAAGTTCCCGATACTTTTCTTTGGCTTGCCTCTGTCCCGCTTCCACTCAAAGAATCGGTATCATAAGTAACGTGAATTTCTGTAATATTTCCTTCTGCATCTTTTACAACACTTTCACCTTTAATGATATAGGCATTTTTAAGACGTACTTCTTTTCCTAAAGTCAAACGGAAAAACTTCGCCGGAGCTTCTTCAAGAAAGTCTTCTCTTTCTATGTATAATTCACGAGAAAAAGGCACTTTTCTGAAACCTGCATTTTCATCTTCCTGATTATTTTCGGCTTCAAGCCACTCCTCTTTTCCTTCAGGATAATTTGTAATTACCAATTTTACAGGATCTAAAACAGCCATTACACGAGGTGCAATTTTGTTCAAATCTTCACGAATACAGAATTCTAAAACCGATACATTTATTAAATTATCACGTTTTGCAATACCAATTGTATTAGCAAAATTACGTAATGAAGCAGCAGTATAACCACGTCTTCTTAACCCTGAAATTGTTGACATTCTAGGATCGTCCCAACCGTTAACATGCTTTTCCTTAACTAGTTGCTGTAATTTTCTTTTACTAACAACGGTATGTGATAAGTTACGTCTTGCAAATTCTCTTTGCTTCGGACGCAGTTTATTATCCTCTAAAATCTGGTCTAAAAACCAATCATATAATTCGCGGTGAGGCAAAAATTCAAGCGTACAAAATGAGTGTGAAATTTCTTCCAGATAATCACTTTGTCCGTGTGCCCAATCGTACATTGGATAAATTTTCCAGGCATCTCCGGTCCTGTGATGTTCTTTATGTAAAATCCTGTACATGATAGGATCACGCATCAGCATATTAGTAGATTTCATGTCTATTTTAGCACGAAGAATATGAGTTCCAGCCTCAAATTCACCGTTTTTCATTCTTTCGAATAAACCTAAATTTTCTTCAACAGAACGATTTCTGTACGGACTATCTGTTCCAATTGTAGACGGCGTTCCTTTTTGAATCGCCATATCTTCAGAAGACTGACTATCAACATAGGCTTTATCTTTTTTAATTAATAAAACTGCCCAATCATACAATTGTTGAAAATAATCTGAAGCATAACGTTCTTCTGCCCAGGTATATCCTAGCCATTCAACGTCTTTTTTAATGGCGTCAACAAATTCCTGTTCTTCTTTTTCAGGATTCGTATCATCAAAACGCAAATTTACAGGTGACTGATAATCAATTCCTAAACCAAAATTTAATGCAATAGAACTTGCATGACCAATATGTAAATAACCATTTGGTTCTGGTGGAAAACGAAAATGAAGTTTACTTTGCGAAAGACCTGATTTAAGATCTTCTTCTATGATTTGTTCAATAAAATTGAGTGATTTCTCTTCTGATGCCATTATTTTATAGTAATTTTAGCAAAGATAAAAAAGTTTACAGTTTTCGGTTTACAGTTTACAGTTTTCTTTAGAAACTTATCAGTAAACCAGAAACTTAATTTATTTGTACTTTGCATTAATATTCAAAGTTATGAAACAATTAACTGTTACAATTCCAGACGATTTTTACGATACTTTTATTAGTTTTTTAAAACGTATTCCAAATGTTTCTATAGACGAAAACACCGAAAATGAAATTCCCCTTTGGCAGCAGGAAATGGTTTTGGAACGTATGAAAAATGCTAAACCAGAAGATTATATAAGTTGGGAAGAAGCTAAAAAAGAAATGGATAAAAAATGGCTATAATAATAGTTTCGGGATCCAAATATTACAAGAATAAAATTATAAAAATGGGAGTTATAAAATTAAAAAACATCCGTACTTTTTCGTACCACGGATGCATGATTGAAGAAGGAAAAATTGGATCTGACTATACGGTTGATCTAAAAATTAAAACTAATTTACAGAAATCAGCCGACACAGATCATCTTGCAGATACTGTTGATTATGTACATTTGAACAAAATTGTGACAGAAGAAATGGCCATTCGTTCGCATTTATTAGAGCATGTAGCCCAAAGAATCAATATTCGAGTACTTGCTGAAATAGAAACTGCAAAAAAAACTACAGTTTGGGTTTCTAAAATAAATCCTCCTATTGGTGGTGATGTTGAATCAGTTACTATAAAAATGACGGAAATTAGAAAGTAATTCTTTCAAGAAAAAAAGTAATTTTTTAAAATACTTCATTTTAAACTTTTGAAATTTAAAGATTTTAGTTACTTTTGCCATCCGTTCAACTACGGCGTCGTGGCCGAGCGGCTAGGCTGGGCTCTGCAAAAGCTCCTACTCCGGTTCGAATCCGGACGATGCCTCTAAAAGAGATACAGAAATGTGTCTCTTTTTTTTTGTGCTTAATTTTTAGAAAAAATTAGATAAAGATTTAAGTTCGAATCCAGACGATGACTAAAAAAGAGATACAGAAATGTGTCTCTTTTTTTATGTTTAATTTTTAGAAAAAATTAGATAAAGTTTACGTTCGAATCCAAAAGATGGCTAAAAAAGAGATACAGAAATGTGTGTCTCTTTTTTTGTTTTTAATTTTTAGAAAAAATTAGATAAAGATTTACGTTCGAATCCGGACGATGCCTCAAAACCTTCAAAGTAATTTGAAGTTTTTTTTATGTTTAATTTTAGAAAAAATTAGATAGAGTTTACGTTTGAATGCAGACTATGCCTTAAAACCTTTAAAGTAATTTGAAGTTTTTTTATGTTTAATTTTTAGAAAAAATTAGATAAAGATTTAAGTTCGAATCGGGAAGATCCCTTTAAAACCTTAAAAAAAATTTGAAGTTTAATTCTAATTTTCCACAATCTTGTCATTTCGACAAAGGAGAAATCCCCGCAAGTAACTCCGCAACGAAAATCCAATCTTTGTCGAGCTTCTCGCGAGGATTTCTCCTTCGTCGAAATGACAAACTAGACGATTACATGTACTTATAAACACAAAAAAACCTCTGAAATTCAGAGGTTTAATTTTATATATTTGAGTTATTAACAACTACTTTTCAATCTTCTCAAAAGCATTTCGAACCATTTCTTTTTCTTTTGGAAACCAACCCTGAGTTATTAACACCAACCCGAAAACCATTAAAACAATACTAATTGCTTTTTTAATTTTTAAAATATTTGTTGGAGTCATTTTTGTTTTTAACTGTTTGGCTAATAATATTTTAAGACAATCAACAGCCAAATAAGTAATAATTACCGAAGCAAAAAAAGTAAACATTCGTGAGTTTTGCATTTCTAATTTTGGTCCTACAGAAATGATCACTGCTAACCAAAAACCTAATACACCAATGTTGATAACGTTGAGTAAAAATCCTTTTACAAACAAACTGCCGTAGTTTCTTTTGATGATATCACGATCAATTTCTTCATCATCAATTTTTTCTTCATTTTTTAATCTTATGAAAGAGATTATGCCGTAAGCCAGCATAATGATTCCGCCAAAAATAAAGAGTGCCGGTTTATCTTTTAAACTCTGAATCAGTCTGTAACTTCCTAAATACGCAATTCCTATAAAAAAAATATCACCTAATACTACACCAAGATCAAAAACTATTGCAGCCCTGAATCCTTTTGTAATACTGGTTTCCAGTAGTATAAAAAATACCGGACCTACCATAAAACTTAAAAAAAGTCCCCATGGCAGTCCAGCTAAAATATCATTTATCATTCAAATACGATTTATTTTACTTCTTCTATTTTACCCCCAAAAACCGTTTTCTGATTAATTTGTTTCGGTTTTCCATAAATGTAAATAGAGCCTCCTGCGCTTACTTTAGCGTCGACAAGGGTTGATGCATTCACATCTGCTTTTCCGCCCGCAGAAACGCTTACTTTAGTCTGAGACGTGGCTAATTTACTTCCAAGGAAATATCCTCCAGCTCCTAAACTTGCATCAAGATTGGCTGCTTTACCTGTTGCAGTAATTTCTCCTCCTGAAACTGAACTTACTTTTAGTTTATCAACATCTAAATCTACATTGATTTTACCGCCTTCCTGTGCACTAACTTTAAAAGAAGTTGCCTTTATAGTTCCGTCGCTTTTTACATCGGCACCTTCATTAACATCAATTAACTCTATATGTTTATAATACAAAGTTACCTGAAGATCATTTCCTGACAAAAGTTTAGGAAAAGGCATTCTTAATTTTAATATTCCGTTTTTGTTTACAGCTTCCAGTTCTGCTTCTCTCGTTCCTTTTATAACAACTTTATTTTCAGACGACTGAACTAATTTTACGCTTAATTTATCGTAAACTTTTACAGTATCAAATTCACCTAACTCTTTGGTAACCTGACCAAAAGACATTTGAACAAATAAAATTGCCGCTCCTATAATTAACTTTTTCATACTTTTATTTTTATAATTAAACCTCTATTCTGCTCTTCTCAAAAAATGAAAATCCAGTTGTTTTTTCACTAAATCTGCATTTTTAACTTTTACATATATTTCATCTCCAAGTTGTAAAATACTGTTTGAAGTCGCTCCTACCAAAGCATATTGCTTTTCATCAAAAGTATAATAATCATCTTTTATCTCTCTGATTCTTACCATTCCTTCGCACTTGTTCGAAACAATTTCAACATAAATTCCCCATTCTGTAACTCCTGAAATAACTCCAAGGAATTCTTCGTCCTGGTGATCCTGCATGTATTTAACCTGCATGTATTTGATACTGTCACGTTCAGCATTTGTGGCTAAACTTTCCATATTTGAACAATGCTGGCATTTTGTTTCATAAACTTCTTCGTCTACAGATTTACCTGCATCCAGATAAAATTGCAGCAAACGATGTACCATAACGTCAGGATAACGACGAATTGGCGAAGTAAAATGGCTGTAATAATCAAAAGCTAAACCGTAATGACCAATATTCTCTGTTGAATATTTGGCTTTACTCATACTTCTAATAGCAAGAGTATCAATTAAGTTTTGTTCTTTTTTACCGTTTACTTCTTCCATCAAAGCATTCAATGATTTAGAAATATCGCCTTTGTTACGGAAATCTATTTTATAACCAAATTTAGCAATTACGGTTTGCATCGCAATCAATTTATCTTCATTTGGTTCATCGTGAATTCTGTAAATAAATGTTTTCTTTTGTTTACCAATGTATTCCGCCACTTTTCTGTTGGCCAAAAGCATAAATTCTTCAATCAGATGATTGGCATCTTTTGAAACTTTGAAGTATACTCCTTCCGGTTCTCCTTGCTCATCTAAGTTGAATTTTACTTCGACTTTATCAAAAGAAATTGCACCATTTGCCATTCTTTTCTTTCTTAGAATCTTAGCTAATTCATCTAATTTTAAAGTAGCTTCGGTAATTTCATCAGAAACAACATAAGATTCTCCCGTGATCGAAATATCAACCGGAATTGTATTGTCTTTTGTTTCAATGATGTATTGTGCTTCTTCGTAAGCAAAACGCTGATCTGAATAAATTACAGTTCTTCCAAACCATTGGTTGATAACTTGTGCAGTTGGAGAAACTTCGAATATTGCTGAGAATGTATATTTCTCTTCATTCGGTCTCAACGAACACGCAAAATTAGATAAAACTTCCGGAAGCATTGGTACTACTCTATCTACCAAATAAACCGAAGTTGCACGTTGATACGCTTCATCATCCAGGATTGTTCCTTCTTCAAGATAATACGAAACATCGGCAATATGAATACCAATTTCGAAATTTCCGTTTTCTAACTTTTTGAAAGACAAGGCATCATCAAAATCTTTTGCATCTTTCGGGTCAATCGTAAACGTTAGCGTATCACGCATATCACGACGTTTTGCAATTTCAGATTCCTGAATTGATGTGTCTATTTTTTGTGCATAAACCTCTACTTCTACCGGAAAATCTGATGGTAAACCATATTCAGCCAAAATAGCGTGAATCTCAGTATTGTGTTCTCCTGGTTTTCCTAAAACTCTAATCACAGATCCAAACGGACTATCAGCTCTTTTTGGCCAGTCTTCAATTGTAACCAAAACAACATCACCGTTTTCTGCTTCTCCAATTTTATCTTTTGGAATAAAAATATCGGTATACATTTTAGGATTTGCAGTAGATACAAAGGCAAAATTGGCCTGAATATCAATAACTCCAACAAACTCTGTTTTATTTCTTTCTACAACTTCAATTACTTCGCCTTCAGGTCTTTTCCCTTTTCTTCGGTTATAAACATAAACTTTTACTTTGTCTTTGTCTAAAGCACGATTCAGATTATTGGTTGGGATAAAAACATCTTCACTAAAATCCGGACAAACAAAATAAGCCGTTTTTCTGCTGGTCATGTCTATTGTTCCTTCGTAATAATCCTGACTCTCTGCTTTTACTAAATATTTACCAGGTTCAGATTCTATAATTTTTTTTGAAGCGGCCAGAATTTTTAAATCTTTTATAATCTGGTTTCTGCTTTTTGTATCATCAAGTTCGAGCTTTGCTCCTATCTGTTTGTAATTAAATGCTTTATTAGGACTTTGCGATAAAATTTTTATTATTTTACTAGAGAAATCTTTCTCATTTTTTATCGGCTTTCTAATTTTCTTACTCATATATCTTTTCTTAAAAAGTTAAAATTACAAATAAGATATCAGATTATAGATTTTAACAAATAAATTATTAAAAATATAACTTTCAAAGGGAGATCTTATATTGATTTTAAAGGTCATTTGTAAATCGTATATTCAAAATTATGGCGAACGACAAATTTTTAGTAATGCTCATTTCGTATATTTACAAAAAGACCCTTTATGGAAAGCTTTAAAACCATTGCCATATTCAATTATCAGCACGAAACAATCGTTCTAAAGCACTTATTAGAGCAAGAACAGATTCCGTATTACTTTGAGAACGAAATAACCTTATCTGTCGTCCCAATGTACACCACAGCGTTGGGCGGAATCAAACTGAAAGTTCATCCCAACGATTTCGACGAAGTTCAGCAAATTCTTGACAATCTTAATAACCCACTTAAAATTGTTTAAACTCATCTAATTTTTCAATTTCAGGAATTTTTTTTCTTTTAAAATTTTCAAAGTTGTCAACATATATTAAATACAACAAAAAGAAAAATTTAAATTAAATTAATTTTTGTTTGTTATTATAGCTTGTTAATATGTGCTATAAATTTATTTTTAAAAGCATTGAAATGAAGTTTCTCTTAGTTATCTTGAGTTATCAACATACTTATATTTTGTTAAGGGATTCATTTATAAGACTTTTTGTATTTTAATTAACAATGGTTGACAACCTAAAATAGATTCATTTTGTAGATAAGTTCACATGTTGATATTTGTTGAAAATGGCATTTTTGATATTGATAACTTTTCTAAAAATTCATCAAACTTTATTAGGTTATTTCATCCCGGTTTTGGATTAGGTTTTTTTTCGACACAACCAAAAAAAACTTCTAATTTTCTATCCGAACTTATTAACAAATAATGTTAATTTAAAGTTAACTGAATATCAACGAATTACGTTTTGGTATTAACAATATAAAATTTTAACAAAAATATTATTTATTTCTAACTGATTATCAGATTCTTATAGAGATAGTAAAATTGTTAATAACCTATAAAGTTTTGATATAAAGCTAGTTGTAATTCAGTATTATTGTTTAGCAAATGATGCGACATTTTGCTGAAATTGATATAAAATTTGAATTTGTTAATATGTACTAATCTGTGGCAAAAGTAGTCGAAAGAGTGCGATTTTTTTGCAACGAATTGCACGAATGAACACGAATCATTTTTTCATTTTTTAAAACTATACTTTCAAAGTTATAATGAAATAAATTAGTGAAAATTAGTGAAATTCGTGGCAAACATTTATTATTTAAGTAAATTTGCAAAACACAACTTAATAGTATTTAAAATGAAAATTTCGATAGGAAACGACCACGCAGGACCAGATTATAAAAAAGCAATCGTTGCAATGCTTAAAGCAAAAGGATATAAAGTAACCAATTATGGTACAGATTCTGAAGATTCTGTTGATTATCCTGATTTTGGACACCCGGTTGCCAATGATGTATCTGAAGGTAAAGCTGATTTTGGAATCGTGATCTGCGGAAGCGGAAACGGAATTGCAATGACTGTTAATAAACATCCTAAAGTAAGAGCCGGTTTATGCTGGACCAAAGAAATTGCTTATTTAACGCGTTTACATAACGATGCTAATATTGTGAGTATTCCGGCGCGTTTTACATCGATCCCGCAAGCGGTAGAAATTGTTGAAACGTTCCTGGCAACTGCTTTTGAGGGTGGAAGACACCAAAACAGAGTGAACAAAATTGCTTGTCAATAAAAAGTCAAAAAAATTGGGTGCTTCGCACTAATATAAATATTAAGCCGGGCGGATTTTTAAAATTCACCCGGTTTTTTTGTATTCAAAGAATTTAAATTCAGATAATTATAAGGTTATTAACATTGTTAATTATCTATCATTAGTCAAAAATAAAGCAATATTAAAAACATCTACATTATAAACAAACAAAAGAACAGCAATCAAGATCTGAATAAAAACAATTGCCGAAAATTTTAAAATAAAAGAAGCCTTACTGGTTTTATGTCTAAAGATGATCATTGCAAATAACAAACCTACAGAACCTCCAAAAGCTGCAAGTGCAAAAAGTGTATTTTCGGGAATTCTTCTTTTATGATTGATTGCTAAATACTTATCGTATCCAGCAAAGATAAAGGCAGCACTATTTATAAGTAGAAAATAAAATAACAGAATGTTCATTGGCTTAAAAATAAAGATCAAAGATATTATTTTAAGAAGCTAATGCAGTAAATCTGGTTATTTTCGCAAATAAGTTTATTTTTGTTAAAATTTAACTCCCCAAATATTATATCAAAAACCTAATGAAAAGAATATTTTATCTGGCATTTTTCGCGTGTCATTTTTTGTGCGCGCAAGAAAAATCAAAAGTACTTTATCGTAATGAAATTGTTTATTTATCGAATAAAAGCAAATTAGAAATCGAATCTTTTATCGAAGAACAAAGAGAAATTGCGAAAAGTAAAAACGTAAATGAATACTCTATAAACATTCCGTACGATAATTTTAGTGAAATTTCGAATATAAAAGGTGTTGCAATAAATGCGAAAACCAATAAAAAAAGTAAACTTTCGCAGTACGATATTAGTACAAATGAGTTGAAACAAAGGGATATTTTTTATAGCGATAATAAATACAAACACTTTGATTTTAATAATGTTGAAGATAAATCGAAAGTTGAATTCTCGTATAAAGTAAAGCAAAACGAACCAAGATTATTATCTTTTTTTGCTTTTCAGCATGAATTGCAGACCGTTGCTTCACAATTTCAGATAAAATCAGATCCATCTATCGAAATTGGTTATAAACTTTTTGGCGATCATCAGGATAAAATTGTTTTCGAAAAAACGAAAGAAGGAAACCTGGATGTTTATACCTGGAAAGTGGCAGATATGCCCGCTTTTGAAGAGGAAAACAGAGCACCAAATTTTACTTATTTCCTGCCTCATATTGTGTATTACATCAAAAGTTATACTAAAGATAACAAGAAAGAAGCGCTTTTTCCGGATGTTGAGCATTTATACAAATGGTATTATTCGTTGGTAAAAGATATCAACAAATTAGACCAAACAGCTCTTAAAACTAAAATCGCAGAATTAATAAAAGACCAAACAAATCCTAAAGAAAAAGCAAAAGCAATTTACAATTGGGTTCAGGAAAACATTCATTATGTAGCTTTTGAGTACGAAATGGGAGGTTTTATTCCGCGTGATGCGGCATCTGTTTTTGATAAAAAATACGGGGATTGTAAAGACATTTCGAACTTATTAAATGAAATGTTTAAAACTGCGGGATTAGAGTCAAACCTAGTCTGGATTGGTACAAGAGATAAACCGTATAGTTTTACAGATGTTCCAACGCCTTTGGTAAGCAATCACATGATTGCGTCTGTAAAAATCGATAAACAGCGCTATTTTGTTGACGGAACTGATTCTTTTTGTCCGTTTACATTTCCGTCTGCCATGATTCAGGGCAAAGAAGGACTTATAGGAATATCTGAAACTGAATTTGTTATTGAAAAAGTTCCTGTTGTAGACAAAAAAGAAAATCATCTAAAAGTGGATATGAAGTTGAAAATTAATGATGATGGAGTTCAGGGCGCAGCAAAATTATTGCTTTCCGGTTATGAAAAAAGTGACTTTTTAAATGTTTTAGCTTCTAATAAACAAAAGCAGGACGAAATCTTAAAAAGTGGTCTGACCCGATACAATCAAAAACTCGAAATAGAAAGCACCGAAGTTAAAAAGAATGAGTATGACAACAAAGATGCGGAACTTTTGTACAATTTTAAACTGGAATCCTGGACGAAGAAAATTGGGGACAAGATAATTGTAAAGCCTATTTTGTTAGCTCCTTTTAAAGAATATATCATTGATACTAAAGAACGAAAACTTTCTATTGAAAACGACAATGTGTTTACAAATGACTTTACTTATGTTTATGAAATCCCCGAAAATTATCAGCTTGATTTTATTCCGGAGAATAGTAAGAAAGAAAATGAGGTTTTAAGTTATGATATATCGTATAAAAAAGATAAAAAAAGCCTGATCGTATCTCAAAAAATTGCACTTAAAAAATTAGTTATCGAAACCAAAGATTTCGACAGCTGGAATGCATTAGTAACCGAATTAAACAGCCAATACAACCAATCTATCATCTTAATAAAAAAATAATGAAAAAAACATTACTAATCCTACTATTTACTTTTTTTATAAAAGCAAACGCACAAGAAATTAAAAGTTATTCCTGGGATGCAGTTCCGTCATTTCAGGCCATTCCTGAAGAATATAAAAAAGAACCCGCTGTAATTTTATTTGATAAAAGATGGGTTCATACCAGAATTAATCCCAATTTGTATGGTTTTGCAAAATTTAAAATGGAACATTTTGCAGTAAAAATAAATGAGTCTTCAGAAATAAGCAAATACAATAAAGTTACTGCAGACGATAATACCACAATTCGTGATACAAAAGATTTTCACGCCAGAGTTATTAAACCTAACGGAGATATAAGAGTTTTATCTGAAAGCCAGATTGTAAATTCGGATCTAAAAAACGTAAAATCGATTGTTTTTGAAGGAGTTGAAAAAGGCGATATTCTGGAGTATTATTTTATTGTAAAAGAAAATCCAACATCAAACGGAATCGAAATTTATCAAAAAGATGCGCCGGTATTGCATGCTGAGTTCACACTTACAGAATCCGGATCGGCTATGTCGAGAGTATATACTTCGGGTGAATTTCATTATAATAAAGTAAAAGGCAAGACTTTTTTTACTGCAGATAATATCCAGCCGCTTGTAAACGAAAAAAGTTCAAAGAAATTTAGAAATCTGGTTAAGGTATTGTATTTAATTACCGGATCTCCTGCCGAAATGAGTAATAAAAAATGGGAAACGTATTTTAAAAATTACATTAGAAACAAACCTTATGCTTTTTCGAATGGAGATGTTAAAAAGCTTGTTCAGAAATTGGATATAAAAGATAAATCTAACGATGAAAAATTAACCATTCTGGACGAATACATCAGAACTCATTTTGAACCTTATGCCGAAGGAGAAACAATTAATACTAAAATTAAGATAACCGAAGGAAATTCGAAATTAGCCAGTAGAGATTTTATTTTTCTGTACAAATATGCTTTTGATATTCTTAAAATTCCATACGAAATCATTGCGACCGAAGATCGTTTTATAGGAGACCTTGACGACGAGATTGTAACGTTTTATGAATTTACCGATATTAATTTTTATTTTAGAGATTTAAATAAATTTATCTCACCAAATGTGGTTTATCTTGCTTACGGAAAACCAAGTTACGAATACCAGGATACAAAGGCAAAAGGATATAATGTACAAAAGAAACAGGAAAGTTATGTGTATCCGCTGGTAGTTTCATCAGATTTTACTAAAATAGCAACAGAGTCAGTTGTAACTTTAAATCCCGATTTATCAAAAGTAACCATAGATAAAAAAATGTCAAGTACCGGTTATACAGGTCAAATGCTGCGTTATTCGTATAATGATTTGTCTAATAATGAAGAAAAAAAGGAGCTTACAGATTTTGTAAAAGATGTGTTACTTGATGATATTGATGTAAAGGTTTTAGAACAAAAAGCCGAAAATTTAGAATTTAAAAATAATTATACAAATACGCCGTTTATTATTAATTCAAAACAGGAATCGGTAGAATCATTTACTGAAAAAGCAGGAAATCTGCTTTTGGTGAATCTCGGAAAGATGATTGGAAAACAGGCGAATCTTTATCAGGAAAATACCAGAAAAACAGATATTGATTTAAAATACACAAAAGAATATCATCATAGTATTGTCTTTAACATCCCGAAAGGATATCAGGTAGATCATTACAATGATTTAGTGATAGACAAAGAAATGAAATTTGATGAAAGTAAAAACTGTTCGTTTAAATCGACTGTAAAAGTAGATGGAAATCAGGTTATCATCACAATTGATGAAAAGTACAAAGCAATAAATTATCCAAAAGAGATTTATCAGGAATATAGAAAAGTATATAATGCATCTGCAGATTTTAGTAAAGCAAGTATTGTATTAAAGCCAATTAAGAAGAAATAGAAATTGGGATGAGAAGAGTCCGATATTATCGGACGGTTGAAATAAAATATTAATTTTGATATTTTAAAACAATAAAATTAAAAAACCATTGCGAACTTTGCGAAACACTTTGCAATCTTTGCGGTTAAAATAAATAAGAATGACTAATATTCAATTCATTACCAAGACTGTTCAAACAGCAGCAATTAACATTCAAAACACGGTAAAATTATTAGAAGAAGATTGTACGATTCCGTTTATTTCGCGTTACCGAAAAGATACAACCGGAAATCTTGATGAAGTGCAGATCGAGCAAATTGCAAAACTTCAAAAAGATTATGAAGCAATTGTAAAACGTAAAGAAGCGGTTTTAAAATCGATCGAAGAACAAAAAGCGCTTACGCCAGATTTGAAACAAAAAATTGAACAAAGTTTTGACTTACAAGAAATTGAAGATTTTTACCTTCCGTACAAAAAGAAGAAAAAAACAAAGGCAGATGTTGCGCGCGAATTTGGTCTTGAACCATTGGCAAAAATAATCATGTCTGAGAATGATGTTGATATTGATTTTATTTCGACGCAATATCTGAATGAAAATGTGATTAATGAAGAAGCTGCGATGCAAGGCGCCAGAGATATTGTAGCCGAATGGATCAACGAGAATATTTATGTTCGTAAGCAATTGCGAAGATTATTTAATAGAAAAGCAACAATTGGAACCAAAGTCGTAAAAAAGAAAGCTGAAGAAGAAGGAGCGCAAAAATTCAGTCAGTATTTTGATTGGGAAGAACCGTTGACAAAAGCACCTTCACACCGATTATTGGCCATGCTTCGTGCAGAAAACGAAGGTTTTGTCAAGATGAAAGTAGATGTTGATATCGACGAAGCTTATGATATTATTGATGAAATTGTCATTAAAAAACAAAATAGTACAACAGCTCATTTGCAATTGGCGATAGAAGATAGTTACAAACGATTGTTGAATCCGGCAATTGGAAACGAAACTTTGCAAGAAGCAAAAGCCAAGGCCGATGCAAACTCAATTCAGGTTTTTGCCAACAATTTAGGACAACTTTTATTGGCGCCGCCTTTGGGCGAAAAACGTATTCTGGCAATCGATCCAGGATTTAGAAGCGGTTGTAAAGTAGTTTGTCTGGATGAAAAAGGTGATTTATTGTATAACGAAACGATTTATCCGCATGCGCCTCAAAATGAAGAAGCAATGGCAATCAAGAAAATCCGTTCGATGGTAAACGCCTATCAAATTGATGCGATTTCTATCGGTAACGGAACAGCTTCGAGAGAAACGGAATTTTTCATCAAAAAAATCGCATTCGACAAACCGCTGCAGGTTTTTATCGTTTCTGAGGCTGGAGCTTCGGTATATTCTGCGTCAAAAATTGCGCGAGAAGAATTCCCAAATTATGACGTTACGGTTCGTGGATCGGTTTCTATTGGCAGACGACTTTCAGATCCTTTGGCCGAATTGGTAAAAATCGACCCGAAAGCCATTGGCGTAGGCCAATACCAACACGACGTTGACCAAACCAAGCTAAAAGAAGAATTAGATAATACTGTAATTCGTTGCGTGAACTCGGTTGGAATCAATATCAACACGGCAAGTAAACATTTACTAAGTTATGTGAGTGGAATAGGAGAGAAGCTTGCTGAAAACATTGTACAATATCGTTCAGAAAATGGTCCTTTTGAAGACAGAAAACAATTGAAAAAAGTGCCTCGCTTAGGCGAGAAAGCGTATCAGCAAGGTGCGGCTTTTATTAGAATTTCGAATGCTAAAAATCCGCTGGATAATTCGGCCGTGCATCCGGAAGCTTATCCGGTTGTCGAGAAAATGGCAAAAGATTTGAAACTTTCTGTAAACGACTTAATTGCAAACAAAGAGAAAACAGCCCTAATTAAGGCCGAAAACTATATTACACCTGAAATTGGTTTACTTACACTAAAAGATATCATAAAAGAGCTTGAAAAGCCCGGATTAGATCCAAGAAAGTCGGCTAAGGTTTTTGAGTTTGATGCCAATGTAAAATCAATCAAAGATTTGAAAACCGGAATGATCTTACCAGGAATTGTGAATAACATCACCAATTTTGGTTGTTTTGTTGACATCGGAATCAAAGAAAGCGGATTGGTTCATATTTCTCAATTGAAAGCCGGTTTTGTAAGCGATGTAAACGAAGTGGTTAAGCTTCACCAACACGTTGATGTAAAGGTTACTGAAGTTGATGAGGATAGAAAACGTATTCAGTTAACGATGGTACTTTAATAAATTACAAAAAATAAATTCCAAATTCCAAAACTGGAGTAATAAATAAAAAACTCCCAAATTGCAATTGTAATTTGGGAGTTTCTATTTTTAAGCTTATTTCAAAATCACTTTTTTAGTAATACTTTTAAAATCATCATTGGATATTTTTATTAAATAAATTCCGGACGATTGATTAGCCAAATTAATCTCGGTATTTTCAGAACTTGTTTTTTGTTGATGAATAACAATCCCGGAAGGAGAAATTACTGAAATAGTCGATTGCTGAGGCGCATTCACAGTAAATCGATCAGGACTTGGATTTGGGAAAAGCGTAACAGTAGATTTCTCGATATCAAAATCACCAATAGATAAATTGGCAGTTGGAGGGAGATAAAAATTACCCGTTAGTAAAAAGGAGTATAATGTTTTTAGAGTATGATTAAAGTAGCTGTTAGGCTCGTTTAAGTTATTTAAGTCATTATAAGAAGCATCTAAATGTGCCTGATTTTCGCCCGCCATTGCTGCGCAGGCAAAAGCCCCAACAAAAGTAGCGTTGTGCCATTGTCCTATTAAAGTTCCGTTTTGGTTATACCCATCTTTTATATTTGTAGATCCGCCAAGATTTACGCGCACAAAATCCGATGATTTTTTAGCATACAGTTTAGCATCGGGATTTCCAAACCATAAATAATCAACTGCTATTCTCCATGGCGTTCTTGCAGCATCATAAGTATAGGTTTTTCCTGCGTTATTATATCCTCCGGCTTGAGAAGAATACGCTCCGGATTCTGAACACCAGTCCGAAACTAATCCGCCAACAGCATTATTTACATTTAAGTTATTGTTGATAATTGTATACGATTTTGCAGCAACAGCATTCCAGAAAGAAATATCATTAGTAAAAGTTCCAAAAACCCTGTAATAAGCAGGAGAAAAATAAGAAGGATTGGTAATTTGGCTTCCGCCGAATTGATCTCCGGGTTTTAAAACAAAAGTATTGGCTTCGATTTCATGAGCTTTAACGGCTACAATCAATGTTTTAGCATCATTTTTATAATTTATAGCGCCGGTACTTGCCCATTGATAATCGGCAACAATAAGAGCAAAAGCAGCGTCAAGTTCGGCATCTGTTGCACCATTGGCACCATTAATTCCGGAACAGCCGTTGATTTTCCAGTTCATCACGCCATTAGCATTTACATTGTCTTTATAGTATAACCAAAGACCATCAAATAAGGTTTTATCGCCTGAATAAGCTGCAAGCAACATTCCGTAACCAATTCCTTCGGATACAGTTTCAGAAGGATTATCAAATTTTATTCTAAAACGGTTATTAGAACAGGGCGTAACAAAATTGTCTTTCCAGATTTTATAATTGTTTTGGGCGTCGAGACTATTTCTTGTCGATGCCATAAGACCAGTTGTAAATACAAAATTTGCTGGAAAGGGCTGCTTTTGTGCATTACTTTTAAAGCACAACAAAGCAACAGTAATCAGAAGTAGGTTTTTCATAATTATTGTTATTTGATTTAGGGACTATAAAAGTAAGTTTTTTTATATAAAACAAAAACCCCAAACTACAATTGTAATTTGGGGTTTATAATAAGGGGTTAAATTCTTATTTAATTTCTTCTTCTTCTTTTTTAACAGAAGGTGCAGGTGGAGTTTGATCGTCTTTAGCAGCGTTCTTAAATTCCTTAATTCCGCTTCCTAAACCTTTCATTAATTCCGGAATTTTTTTACCTCCAAAAAGTAATATAACGATACCTACTATTACGAGGATTTCTGTAAGACCTAATCTTCCCATGGTTTGTATATTTAATGCCTAAGCAAATTGTTTTCTAATTGAACCGCAAATGTATATAGAATATACGAAGAACAACAAGATTTGGATTAAAATATTTGTTTCTGATAGCGTTAAATATTTTATAAATTACTGAAATAACGGTATTCGATAGTTTCTGTCAGGCATCAACAACGCGATTAATTATTATATTTGCTCGTATAAATAACCATAATGACTAAGAAAAAATTCAATTTCAGAAAAAATTTATTCATCAAAAACCGATTGGTAATTTTGAATGAAGATACTTTCGAAGAAATTTTTTCATTCAAACTAAACTTAATGAATGTTTTTGTAACGTTCATGTTAGGAGGAATATTTTTAATTTTAATTACTACTTTTATCATTGCTTTTACGCCTTTACGCGAATTAATTCCCGGATATTCTTCGACTGAATTAAAAAAGAATGCGACTGAACTGGCGATCAAATCAGATTCGTTAGAAACCGCTTTAAAGAAAAATGAAGCCTATATAAAAGGAATTCAGAAAGTTTTGAAAGGCGAATTAGAATATGCAAAATTCAATAAAGATTCGATTTTAGCAGATGCTGATGAACCTTCACAAGTAAATATGAAAGCTTCTGAAGAAGAAATTAAACTAAGAGATGAGGTTGCAAAGATGGAGAAGGAGTCGGGCGAAAAAACCCGAAGTAAAAACAAAAGTGACAAGAAATAATACCATAACAAATGTCGATTAAGTCAGTAGCGGCAAAACTATTTGCCAGCAAAATATATTATAAAACACAGGCTTGGGCCAATAAACCGGTCGAAACTCAACAAGCGGTATTTAAGAGTTTAATACATAGTGCCAAAGAAACCCAGTTTGGTACAGATCATCATTTTGATAAAATAAAAACGGTTCATGATTTCAGGAAACGTGTCCCGATTCGTGATTACGAAGATTTAAAGCCCTATATCGACAAAGTTCGAATGGGAGAAAAAAATATTCTCTGGAAAGGGAAACCACTTTATTTTGCTAAAACCTCCGGCACAACCTCCGGCGCAAAATATATTCCGCTGACCAAAGAATCAATGCCGTATCATATTGAAGCTTCAAGAAATGCAATTCTACATTATATATACGAAACCGGCAATGCAGATTTTGTTGATGGAAAAATGATCTTCTTGCAGGGAAGCCCTATTTTGATTGAAAAATACGGAATCAAATTTGGAAGATTATCCGGAATAGGAGCGCATTTTGTGCCTAAATATCTTCAAAAAAACAGAATGCCTTCTTGGGAAACCAACTGTATCGAAGATTGGGATACTAAAGTTAATGCCATTGTAGAGGAAACTATCGATCAGAATATGACCATAATTTCAGGAATTCCGTCCTGGGTTCAAATGTATTTTGAACGTTTGCAGGAAAAAAGCGGAGGAAAGAAAATTGGTGATTTGTTTAAAAACTTCAATCTGTTTATTTACGGAGGAGTCAATTACGAACCTTATCGTGCCAAATTCGAAAAAATGATTGGCCGAAAAGTAGACAGCATTGAGTTGTTTCCGGCTTCAGAAGGTTTCTTTGCGTATCAGGATTCTCAAAAATCAAAAGGAATGCTGTTATTGCTGAATTCAGGAATTTTTTACGAGTTTATAAAAGCAGATGAATTCTTTACAGAAAATCCAAAAAGCTACACTATTGGTGAAGTAGAAATGGGTGTGAATTATGCCTTGATTGTTTCTACCAATGCAGGACTTTGGCGTTATAATATTGGCGATACGGTTCAGTTTACTTCGTTATTTCCGCACAGAGTTATCGTTTCCGGCCGAATCAAGCATTATATTTCTGCTTTTGGAGAACACGTTATTGCAAAGGAAGTCGAAAGTGCCATGAAAGAAGCCACAGCAGGAACCAAAATTGTAATTAACGAATTTACTGTTGCACCGCAAATAAATCCGTCAAGCGGATTACCGTATCACGAATGGTTGGTAGAATTTGAAAATGAACCTGAAAATATTGAAGTTTTCGCCGAAGCAATTGATGATTCGATGCGAAAACAAAACATTTATTACGACGATTTAATTACAGGAAATGTATTGCGAAAAGTAGTTGTAACCAAAGTTTCTAAAAACGGATTTCAGGAATACATGAAATCGCAGGGAAAATTAGGCGGACAGAATAAAATTCCGAGATTATCGAATAACCGTGATATTGCCGATAATTTGAAGTAGAAAAATTTTATGAAATATAAATATCATTTAAGACCAGGATATAAATCTCAAAAATTATTGATTGAAATTTTTAGTGGTGCTGAAAATGAAGATTTTTTCACAGACTTTTTTGATTCAATAATAGAAATAAATCCAAAAGTAGATACAATCAATGATCTTTGGATAAATGATGAATATCTATTATATATTAATTCAGACATTGGTTCATTTTCTATTTCAAAAGACATTTGGGGCTTCGCATTTATAATGTCAGAAGAGAACCAGGAATGCCTGAACAAAATAAATTTAATATTATTAAAAAATCAAAATTATCAGAAAGTAGAAGTTAATTTTGATAATTATAAATAAAAAACAGTTTGAATTTAGTTTTAAGATAATAAAGCTTTAATACAGTTTTGATTTTTAATTCCTAATTTCGTTTAATAAAAGATATTACATCTTCTCAAAACAGAAGATTTTTTAAAATAAAACAGCATGAAAGAAAACAAAAATATATCAAGATCAAGAGCGCAGGAATCATCTGCAGCAATCGAAAAAATGTACATTACAATGCGTCACCTATTTAACCGTGGTTTTTATAAACCAATGGGAGTTTCGGGTGATAGTTTACGTGAATCATTATTGGCATTACGTCCGGAAATTTACGGAAACATAGGCGAAGAAAAAGTAGAACTAAACGGACTATTGTACGTTATAGAGCGTTTACCAATAGGAATCGAACAATGCCGATTCATCAATTTAACTTCAGACGAAGGATATTCTAAATCGCATTTTCAAGCCATTGTTCCTCCAAAAAGACGACGTAATTGTTACAGAATCGACGAGGAACAAATGAATGTCGAAATCACTCGCGGACGATCAGATATTTATGATATCCTGACACATTTGACTTTTATTTTTATCGAATCGCATAAAATAAAAAACAGGGTTTTATTAGACGATGGTGGCGAAGTTTCGCGCGATTGGTTAAAATTAGAACAAGCCGTTTTACAAACCAAAAAGCTTTCTCAAATCGAAAAAGAAAAAGCAATTTCGCATGTTGCAAACATTTTAGCCAGAACTTTTGAGGAGGTTTTGGATATTTATGATGCTTTTGGTTCAGAAAATGCTCCTGATCGTTTCCTGCACGTTATTTATTGGTTAGGAAAATTAGCCATCGAAGAAGTTATCGAGAACAATAAGCGTACTATAACTTTTAGTCCTGTATTGAGAGAGCGTTTAGGACACCATATTCACGGTGAAATCTGGGCAACCAACATCAAGGAAGTGCTTAAGGCAAACAACCTGTTAAAGCGTCCAATTCACGTAATAAGTGCTAATATGCATAGCGTGATGAATTCTATTTTTGCAACACCGTTGTTGAAAACGAAATTCAAGGACAAGTCAGATTTTTATATCTATGAAGAATTAAGCAAATCAGGTGCAAAAGAAACCAGAAGCATTGTCGAGGAATTAGCCTTAAAAAATGGTATGATTTCACTACCTGATAGTTCAGGAACGAATATCGATGTTCAGATTTTTGATACTGCCAAAATTGACTGGGCAAAAACAGCATTTCCAAAAACTGTTGTTGATGAAGCGGCTCCTGTTATTATTGTAATGGATTATGCCTTTGGTGAGCAGGCTTACGAAACGATCGATGAACTTTTAAAACCATACAAAAAAGAAACTTTACTAAATGTAAGATCAGTTTCGATAATGGGTAAAGCCGGAATTCTGGAAGGCGGAAAAGGCGATATCATGATCCCGACAGCGCATATAAATGAAGGAACAGCTGATAATTATTTCTTCGAAAATGAATTAACTGGCGCAATGTTCGAAGGAAATGACATTGCTGTTTTTGAAGGTGCCATGGTTACTGTTTTAGGGACATCATTACAAAACAGAGATTTATTGAAATTCTTTCACGAATCGACCTGGGGTGTCATTGGTCTTGAAATGGAAGGATCATATTATCAAAAAGCCATTCAGTCGGCATCGAAAATCAGGAAAAGTGTTCCGCACGATATCAAAGTTCGTTATGCTTATTATGCCTCAGATAACCCTCTTGAAACCGGAAGTACATTAGCTTCAGGCGGATTAGGAACCACAGGTGTAAAGCCAACGTATTTGATTACTATTAAAATTTTGGAACAAATTTTCAACGTAAAATAAAAAATAAATGAGTACAAAAGTACCCCAAAACAATGAAGATCAAGAAATTGATTTAGGTGTGATTTCAAAAAAAATAAATAATTTTTTTCGGGGAATTGGCACTTCTATTTTTAGAATAATTCAGTTTTTTATTCGAAACTGGATCATTGTTTTGATTTTAGTTCTGGCCGGATTTGTTTTGGGGTGGTTTTTAGATAGTACTCAAAAGAGTTATGAACATAAAATTATAGTATCGGCAAATTTTGGGAGCACAGACTATTTGTCTACCAAAATTGAGTTGATAAATTCTAAAATCAATGAAGGGGATACCATTTTTTTGAAAGAAGTTGTGGGCATTCAACAGCCCAAAAATCTCAAAAAGATAGAGGTAAAACCAATTGCTGATGTATACAACTTTATAAGAAACAGACCTGAAAATTTTGAGTTAATCAAATTGATGGCTGAAGATGGTGATATAAAAAAGATTCTTGATGAAAATATGACCAGTAAAAATTATACAAATCAGGAAATTTTAATATCAACAGAACATAAAATAATTGAGGAAAAGTTTATTCAGCCACTTTTAAAATATTTTAATACCTCAGATTACTATTCTAAAGTTCAAAAAGAAACCTACAACAATGTAACCACGAAAATGAAACAAAACGACTCTATTATCAAGCAAATAGACGGTGTTTTAAGTAATTTTTCGAATACAACAAAAGGTAGTGTAAAAAATGACAAACTAGTTTATTATAATGAAAACACTCAGTTAAATGATATTATTAAAACGAAAGATGCACTATTGAACGAGCAGTCATTTCATAGACTTGAATTAATTAGTTATGATAAAACGATAAAAGATAACAGTATTTCTACCAATATTGAGAATCAAAAACTAATATATTTAAAGTTCAAATTTTTATTACCATTAGTTTTTCTCGCATTATTTATTTTCTGGACATTATTTCTGGGATTTTATAAACAACAAGAATTAAAAAATAATCAAAATTAAAACTATTTTTTACTGAAATTTATTTTATAAATGAAAACAAAATTACTTACCCTTATAGCATTTGCATTTTTAGTATTTGGTGCTTGCCAAAATTCAAATAATAGAGATAATCAAACCACAAAAGATAATTATTCTATAGAAATTGAAGGTCTTTTTCAAAAAAACGACAAATTAGAAGTTTATTATTTAATTGAAGGAAAGGATTGGAATAATGATAATTCTATTACACAAGTAGTTTATGCATCTAATAAAATGCAAAAAATAACATTAGATTTGCCAAAAGGTATTGAACCTAAAAATTTTAGAGTAGATTTAGGCGTAAATCCAAGTCAGACTTATATTACTATAAAAAATATTTCGATCAAGTTTAAAGATAGAACCCTTGATGGAGGAAACGAAAATTTTATAGAATGGTTTACACCTAACGAATTTGTAATCTGGGATATGAATTATTACGGTTATAAATTAAGTGCAGTAAATGGTTCTTATGATCCATATTTAATGGGTAATGATTTACTTATGGATAAAATGGCAATTGAATTTAAATAAGCTGGTTTTTTTAAAATTTTTGTTTTTAAAATTTACGAAAAGAAGTCAGAATATTTAATTATGACGTAGACAATTATGAATTTGATTTATAAAAAACATAAAAATTTGATTGTTTCTTTTGTAAAAAACATTCAATTTAGAATTTTTGGTTTAGGAATATCTTTTCTGATTGTTTTATTGGTAAACCGGTTTTTTGGAGTGGGAACATTTGGAGAATATTCATTAGTAATGACGATTTCTCAGCTATGTACTTTGTTTGTAACTTTTGGTATACCCAATACACTTATAAAAATTATAGGTAATGGAAATTACAATTATCCGACAGCAAAAAAAATATTAATAAAAGGTTTAAAAATAACATTACTTTTCGCTTTAATCCCAATGGTTTTTTTTTATTTTGGAGGACATTTTTTGTCACATTCAATTTTTAAAAACGAGAACCTTTATAAGTATTTTTTAGTAATTGCCCTATCGATACCAATACTGGTTGCACACGAAATTTTTGTATATTTTTTTATTGCGACAAAAAACTTTTTCAAATTCAATCTTTTTATGTTTGTTATTCCAAATGTATTATTGATTGGTTTTTTAATTTTATTTCATTTTTTGGGTAAGGGACAGTATTTCACTTTTTTAGCTTTTTCATTGGCAATTTTTTTTACAGTTTTTTTCGAAATCATCACTGTTTTCGAATGGAAACCAAAAGAAAATGTTGAGGTGCAATCTACAAAAATGCTCTTAAAAATGGCTACACCATTATTCTTCAATGGTTTTTTATTATATTTATTAAATGGCACAAGCATTATTATACTTGGACTAATGGTAGATGAGAAACAACTTGGAATTTATAATATTGCTTTTAAGGTCGCTAATCTGGGTTTACTTATCATTGTGTCTGTAAGTACTATTACAACTCCAAAAATTGCACAATTGTTTGGTGAAAATAATTTTATCGATTTAAAGAAAACCATTCAGAATGCAACAAAATTAATTTCAATTTTAACAATTCCTTTAGTACTGATAGTGCTGATTTTTAATCGAACCATTTTATCTTTTTTCAGTCCGGAAGCGATTAATGGAGCAAATGTTTTAATAGTATTGATTATTGGAGTACTCGTTAATGCGATGGCAGGAAATGGAGATCAAATATTAAACATGACAGACAATCAAAGCATTTTAAGAAATATTACTTTGATTTGTTTTATTTCAAATATTGCAATAAGTATTGGTTTAACCTTATTTTACGGAATTCTTGGTGCCGCTTTTGCCAGTTTATTTACAAACTTACTACTCAATTTTTTATGTGTTTTCTACATAAAGAAAAAATTAGGTTTTTACACTTTATTTTAGATGAAACCAACGATTTCAATTATTATTGTCAACTATAACGGATTAAAATATCTGGGCAGTTGTATAAATTCTTTATTTACTCATTTAAGCAATTTGACTTATGAAATAATTGTAGTGGATAATGATTCTAAAGATGATAGTGTTTCGTTTATAAAAAAAAATTTCGCAGATGTTATCGTTATTGAAAGCAATAAAAATTTAGGTTTTGGAAAAGCAAATAATCTGGGTGTGTCTTATGCTAAAGGAGAAACAATACTTTTATTAAATAATGACACCATACTTTTAAATGACATAAAACCCGCGCTTGAAGTTTTATATTCAGAAAAAAATTATGGAATTGTTTCGATTAATATGTTGAATAGTGATAATAAATATATACCAGCAGTTGGAAGATTTCCATCTCCCTTTACATTACTTAAGATTTCTTTTTTAAATGATAAACGAAAAGAGTTTGAAGAAGGAGAGTTTAACTTAAAAGAAAATTATATTGTAGATTGGGTTACAGGAGCATTTATGCTGATCACAAAGAAAGATTATCTAGATTTGCATGGATTTGATTCGGGATTTTTTATGTATGTTGAGGATGTAGATTTTTGTAAAAGAATGAATAATGCCGGAAAAAAGTGTGTTTTTGTTCCGTCTCTTAATTATATTCATTTTGTTGGACATACTACATCCAGAAACAGACTCTTAATCAATGGATATAAAATGTACAGCAAGAAACATTTTTCAGGACTATCAAGATTTATCGCTTTATTAATGATTTCAGTTAATATGTTTATAAAACGAATTACAAATAATATTTAATGAAAATAAAGCAAATCATAATTCCCTTGTTTCTGATTGTGGTGTTTTCACAACTCTATTTATCTTCTTTTAGAATAAATATTGTAATCCAAATCGTTGTTTTATTTATACTGTTATTATTAAATGACTTTAAAATAAGTAGTAGAATTGTAAGTTTGCTTACACCTCTTTTTTTGATTTTCGTAATTGGTTTTTTTGGTTCTGTCTGGAGGAATTTTGAAATAATTTATTTTATAAAAGACATAACTCATTTTATAAAACCTATTATTGGATTATCCTTAGGATATCTTTTTTTTCAAAAGATAGATTTCAAATTTTTTATAAAAATTGTTGTTCTCACCGGCTTTTCTATGGCATGTTTTCATATTCTTTTAGTCTTATTTAATGGAAAATTAATGATTGAAAAAATTAATGAACTAAGAAATGCTTTTGGTAAAGATAATTTTCTTGAATTATTTAGTTTATTGTTTTTTTGTTTCTATAACAAGTTTCTAGATGAAAAACTTTTCAAAAATAAAATGTTTAATTCCCTAATTTTCTGCACACTTGCTTTATCCTGTTTTTTATATTTTTCAAGAACAATGGTAGTGGTGTGTATTTTAGGTTTTCTAACCATTTTTGGATATACAAAAATAAATTCTGGAAATTTAAAAATATTCCTGGGACTTATTACTGTTGTTGGTTTGTTGTATATTTATCTGTTTTCAATTAAAATCGATAGAAATGGTAAAGGTATAGAGGCTTTTTTGTATAAAGTAAAAATTGCACCTTCAGAGATGTTTAATACTAAAATTGACAGAGAGAATCATAAACAATTATGGGACCATTGGAGAGGTTATGAGGCTAAAAGAGCATTGGCTTTAATGGATAAAACTCCAATGAGTTACGTTGTAGGAACAGGATTTGGATCTTTGATTGATCTTAAATTTAAAGCACCACTGGATAAGGAAGGTATTCGATACATTTCAGAAACGCATAATGGATACATTTACATTTTTTATAAAACCGGTATTCTCGGTCTCTTTTTATTATTGTATTTTTTATTGAATTTCTATCGTTATATTTACCTAAATTATCAATTCGTACCTGTTTTTATAAGTATAATTGGTATAAGTTTTCTTTTTACAACACTAACAATTACTGGTATATATAACCCTAGAGATATAATTATTATAATCTTAGGAGGTTTACTTGTGTTTTCATCACAACAAAATATTTTATTAAAGGAATAATCGATGCAGGAAAGAATAAAAATATTTGTTGACTGTCATATATTTGACAAAAGTTTTGAAGGAACAAGAACTTATATTACAGGCTTATATAAGGAATTAATAAAAGACAATAGTAAAGAGTTTTTTTTTGCAGCCAAAAACACTACAATTCTTAAAGAAACTTTTGGAAATAATGAAAATGTAAAGTATCTAAAATTGAGATCTGACAATAAGTTTTATCGTTTATTAATTGATATACCAAAACTTATTAAAGAAAATAATATTGATTATGCTCATTTTCAATACATAGTTCCGCCAATAAGGTATTGCAAATATATCAATACAATCCATGATTTAATTTTTTTAGAATATCCACAATATTTTCCATGGCTTTATCGCGTAAAAAACAAATTCTTATTTAACAATAGCGCAAAACGGTCGGATATAATATTAACTGTCTCAGAGTATTCAAAGAAGCAAATTCAGGAAAGATTTAATATCGATGCTATCGCAATTACCCCCAATGCTGTAGACGTTGCTTTTTTTGAAAACTATAATAAAGAGGTAATAAAAATCAAGGTTAAAAAAAGGTACAATATAGATAACTATTTTATTTATGTTAGCAGATGGGAGCTACGAAAAAATCATCATTTTTTATTAGAAGTTTTTATCGATAACAATTACTACAAAGATTTTTTTCTAGTTTTAGCAGGAAAAAGAGACTTATCAAATAATAAATTTAATATGTTATATAATTCTCTATCAAATTCTATTCGGGAAAAGATAATTATTTTAAATGAAGTTAATTTTGATGAACTTCAATTGCTGATTAGAGGTGCAACTCTTTCTATTTATCCTTCCATTGCTGAAGGATTTGGAATTCCTCCTTTAGAAGCTGCTGCTGCTGGAATTCCTTCAATTTACGCCAATACAACTGCTATGAAAGATTTCCAATTTTTAAAAAACTGTCAATTCGATCCGTTTAATAAAGCAGATTTGCATCAAAAAATTGAATTAAAACTGACAGAAGAAGAGATAAACTGTTCAGAATTAATTAAAGAAAAGTATAATTGGAAAAAATCAGCTTTCTGCTTTCTTCAGGAATTAAATAAACACTAAATGAAGATAGCAATTCTTGGAACAAGAGGAATCCCTAATAATTATGGAGGATTTGAGCAATTTGCTGAAATTTTTGCTGTTTTCTTAGCTAAGAAAACTCATGATGTGTATGTGTACAATTCACATAATCACATTTTTCAGGAAGATACATTCAAAAGTGTCAATATTATTCACCAATACGACCCAGAATATAAAATTGGAACAGTAGGACAATTCATTTATGATCTGAATTGTATCTTGGATTCCAGAAAAAGAAATTTCGATATCATTCTGCAATTAGGCTACACAAGTAATTCTATATGGTCTTTTCTTTTACCTACAAAATCAATTATCATTACCAATATGGATGGATTGGAATGGAAAAGAAGTAAATATTCTAAAATAGTCCAAAAATTTTTAAAATTTGCTGAAAAAAAAGCAGTTAAAAGTAGTGATCATTTGATTGCAGATTCGCTTGGAATAAAACAATATTTACAAGACAAATATGATACACAGGCAGATTATATTGCTTATGGAGCTGAATCATTTTGTAAACAGAATGCTGATTTACTTTCAGAATATAATGTCGAAAAAAACAACTATAACCTTCTAATAGCGCGGTTTGAGCCCGAAAACAATATTGAAGTGATTTTGGATGGAATTGCTAGCAGCGACGACGACAAAGTAATTTTAATTGTAGGTAATAATGATAATAGTTTTGGAAATTATCTTAAAAAGAAGTTTTCTAAACATCAAAATATACGTTTTACAGGAGGAATTTATAATAAAGAGCATCTAGATAATCTGAGATATTTTTCTAATCTTTATTTTCATGGACATTCAGTAGGAGGAACTAATCCTTCTTTATTAGAAGCAATGGCAGCAAAAGCATTAATTGTAGCACATAACAACGAATTTAATAGTGCTGTTTTACAAGAAAATGCATTTTATTTTTCTAATGCATCAGATATTAAACATATTATAGAAACAATAAAAAGAAAGGATTATGAACACATTGTTCAAGATAATTTTGATATCATAATTAAAGAATTTAATTGGAATAAAATAAATGAATCGTACCTTAAATTATTCGAAAAAAGTCTTCAATAGATTTGATGAATTATGGAGGAATAAAACATTGTTGATTTATTTTTTAGCTGCAATGTTGATTACACTTCCAATGAAACATATCATTGGAAGTTTGACGTGCATCATTTTTTTAATAGTTTCTTTTATTAAAACTAAAAAAGTAAATTTTTCCCTTCCCATAGTTTTATTGCTTCCGATGCTATTATATGTTTTAATGATTATGTCTCTCATTTGGACAATAGAAAGCAAAGAAACAATAAAGGGATTGCAAAAAGAAATATTGCTTTTATTGATTCCGCTGGCTTTTTGTGGATTACCAAAAATAAATAAAAATCATATAGATAAGGTTTTTAAATGGTACAGTTTTGCAATGGCTGGTTTCGCAATTTTCTACTTTTTAAATGCAATTGTAAAATTTACAGATTCCAGAAACAAAGATGTATTTTTTTATCATGAGTTAGTTACTTTAGAATTAAATGCGATTTATGTGTCTGTTTTTGCTTCTTTGGCCATGTTTTTTTTTCTTGCTAAAAAAGAAAAATCAAATATTGATAGAGCCGGATTTTTGATTCTTGTTGTTTTCATATTCTTATTATCATCTAAGAATATTATCATAGTAGATTTATTGATGGTAATAATTTACTATTTCTTTTTTTCGGCTGTTTCTGTAAAAGGAAAAAGGGTAATCCTTGCTACAGTTGTTTTTGCATCTCTAAGCGTAATAACCTTTATAAAGCCCGTCAGAGATAGGTTTATGATTGAATTTGAAACAATATTTGTTGATGGTTCTCTAAAAAAAACTACAGAAGAAAATCAAGCGCCAATTTATAATATTAGTTTAAAGCAGGCTTGGAGCCAGGATAAATTTCAGCAAAATGATTTTTTTCCAGGAGCAGCTTTTCGATTTTTTCAGATTAGAATTTTTAAGGAAATGCTTCAGCAAGAAAATATTTTTTTTACAGGATTTGGATTAGATGCTTCACAGAATAAAATAAAAGAGAAAGTAAAAGAGCATAATTTATATGCAGGCTACGGAGAGTTTAATTTTCATAACGAATATCTTCAAATATTTTCAGAATTAGGACTATTTGGTTTTTTAATAGTGGTAAGTATGTTATTTGTCACAATTAGAAAAGGAATTTTAAATAAAGATTTTATACATATTGCTTTTTCAGTAACTATGATAGTCTTATTTTTGACCGAATCTTTTTTGAGTAGACAAAGAGGAATAATCTTCTTTATAATTCTTTACTGCATATTTAATGTAGCAAATAATTCTAATGAACAGAAAATATTGAAATGAAAAGAATACTTATTACCGGAGCTGCAGGATTTTTAGGATCGCATTTGTGCGATCGTTTTATCAAAGAAGGTTATTATGTTATCGGGATGGATAATTTGATCACTGGAGATCTTAAAAACATAGAACATTTATTCAAACTAGAGCATTTTGAATTTTACCATCATGATATCACCAAGTTTGTTCATGTTCCTAGTGATTTAGATTATATTTTGCATTTTGCTTCGCCAGCAAGTCCGATAGATTATTTAAAAATTCCAATTCAGACCTTGAAAGTAGGATCTTTAGGAACGCATAATTTGTTAGGATTAGCGCGCGTAAAAAAAGCCAGAATTTTGATTGCTTCAACTTCTGAAGTTTACGGAGATCCATTGGTTCACCCACAAACCGAAGAATATTACGGAAACGTAAACACCATTGGGCCACGCGGCGTTTATGACGAGGCAAAACGTTTTCAGGAATCTATAACAATGGCGTATCATACTTTTCATGGAGTAGAAACCAGAATCGTGCGTATTTTTAATACTTACGGACCAAGAATGCGTTTAAACGACGGACGTGTAATTCCGGCATTTATTGGCCAGGCTTTACGCGGAGAAGATTTAACGATTTTTGGAGACGGAATGCAAACACGTTCTTTTTGTTACGTAGACGATCAGGTCGAAGGTATTTTCAGACTACTACACTCAGATTATGTATATCCCGTAAATATTGGAAATCCGGACGAAATCACCATTAAAGATTTTGCAGAAGAGATCATCAAACTAACAGGAACGAACCAAAAGGTAGTCTATCATCCATTACCAATAAATGATCCGTTACAACGCCAGCCGGACACTACAAAAGCAAAAGAGTTGTTGGGTTGGGAAGCAAAAGTGAGTCGTTCTGAAGGAATGAAAATTACATACGATTATTTCAGGTCACTTTCAAAAGAAGAACTTTCAAAAGAAGAACACAAAGATTTTTCGAGTTATATAAAATAAAAAAACGGGCAAATATTCAATTAGATATTTGCCCGTTTTCATTTTATTGAAGTTGCTTAAAAAGCATTATTTTCGATTAATTCTTTCATTTGTCGATCAAGGTTAAAGTTTTCTTTTGCATGAAGAAAAATATCTTTTTTCATCTTTTGAATTTCATCTTTACCTAATTTTGAAATTTGTATTAAAGTTGAATTTAATTGCTCAAAATCTTCTACTGGAACAACCCAGCCCAAATTATTTTCCTCGACAATATTTTCACCTTCGCCACCTCCAAAATAAAAAACAGGAAAACCCAAAGCGCTATATTCAAATATTTTTGAAGGCACAGAACCGTAAATTCTAGTTTTAAGCGGAACAAGAGCAATATCTAAATCCTTTAATTTTTCATGCAAAATAGTACGTTCTAACATACCGTGAAAAATTATCTTTTTAGTCGGATTTTGATTGAGGTAATTCAAAATTTGAGTTTTCTCAGCACCATCACCAAAAATATGCAATTCGACATTTAAATTCTCCAAATTCAGTTGCTGAATAAGTTCAAAAACACCTTGCGCAACGCCCAATAATCCTGCGTAAAATAGTTTTATTGGTTCGCTGGAATTTTCTTTTTCTTCTGGCAAATCTTCCACAAAATGATCCGGATAATTGCGATACAAAAAGCATTTTTTTTCAGGAAAAATCGAATGAATATGTATAATAATTTCATTGGACTGACCAAAAATATGTGTTGCTTTTTTATAGATAAAACGTTCTATAAAAAGTAAAATTTTATGCGAAACACTGTTTTTCTTCAACACTTCAAGTTCAATGGCAGCTGTTGGCCAAAGGTCTGAAACATTCAGTATAATTGTCTTTCGTTTTAACCAAAGTGTAAAAACAGAAACAAAAGAAAGCAATAATGGCGGCGATTGTACGATAACCTTTTTAGGCGTTTTGGCAAATAATAAATAGAAAAATAAAGTTGTCGAAAACGAAAGCGTCGAAACAATTCGTTTAAGAATATTCGAACTATTACTCGGATAAATCCAGAGGCGTTTTAGTGTAATATTCTGAACCTTTTCTGTAACAGAAAATTTGCCTTTATATTCCGGAAATAATTTGCCTTTTGGATAATTGGGCAATGGAGAAATCACCGAAACTTCATAGCCGTTTTGATTTAATTTCAAGGCCAGTTGTTCGATTCTATTGGCAGCAGCACCTTTTTCGGGCGGATAATAATTGGATATGATTAAAATGTCCTTCATTATTTTTTATCCAATAAAATTGAAATAATTCTTTCAGATGCTTTTCCGTCCCATAATTCCGGAATGCCACTTTTTCTTGCGCCATTTTTCAGGAACTCACCAAAGACTTTCTGTAAATTTTCTAAAGAAGTTCCCACAATAGTATTCGATCCTATGGTTTCTGTTTCAGGGCGTTCGGTATTATTTCGCATGGTAAAACAAGGAATTCCAAGAACAGTTGTTTCTTCGGATATTCCTCCACTATCGGTAATAACCGCAAAACTATTTTTGATCAAATACATAAAATTTAAATAACCTTGCGGTGAAACAAAAATGATGTTTTTGAATTTGATTTCGCTTTCGCCTAAAATTGCCTGAGTTCTTGGATGAATCGGAAATAGTATTTTTTTGTTGTCGACTAAAGTATCGATTCCGTGCAGAAGTTCGATCAAAGAAGAAACTTCATCGACATTTCCAGGACGATGTAAGGTTAGAATAATATAATTTTTTTCGTTTAATTGATGTTCATCCCAAAAATCAGGAGCAGCAATACGATCTAAATTTTGGTATAAAGTATCGATCATCACATTTCCCACAAAGTGAATATGCTCAGGATCAGATCCTAGCTTTAATAAATTTTCTGAGGCAGAAGTTGAGGTTGTAAAAAAGTAATCGGTAATACTATCCGTCAGCATTCTATTGATTTCTTCCGGCATTGATAAGTCGCCAGAACGAATTCCCGCTTCGACATGCGCCACTTTTGTGTTACATTTCTTTGCCACAATCGAACACGCCATAGTCGAATTGACATCGCCAACAACCAAAACCAAATCACAAGGGTTTTGAATCAGTTCTTTCTCAAAAGCAATCATGATCGCAGCAGTTTGTTCGGCTTGAGAACCACTTTTTACTTCGAGATTTACGTTTGGCTTCGGAATATTTAATTCTTCAAAAAAAGTATCGCTGAGGTTTTTATCATAATGCTGACCTGTGTGAACCAATCGAAATGAAACATCAAAACCTTGATTTTGCTTGTTTTTTATAGCATTAATAATGGGGGCAATTTTTATAAAATTAGGTCTAGCACCCGCGATTATGGTGATTTTCATAAGTAGATTGGATTCGGTCTAAAAATTTTCTTCTGGCAAAAGTAAAGTTTAAATTGGAATCTGGAGAGATTGAGATGTTTTCTTCAAAGTTTAATGGATTTTTTGAAGCAAATCTTAAAACTGTTTAGAATTGGAGGTCACAATTTGTGACCTCCAATTATTCATTAATTTTTTAAGGTCGCAAACTGCGACCTTAGAGAATTGTTATTTTTTATAGCCAATTTTTACTCTTTCGCTTTCTTCTTCTTTTTTCTCTGTTAATTCATCTAAATAAGAAAAAACCAATTCGATATTCTTATCATGGTTTTCTAACTTCTTCTGAATCTGCAGAATATCAACTTTAATTTCAGTTGTATCCAAAAGCATTTGTCTCACTTTCATGAAAATTCGCATGATTTGAATATTGGTTTGAATTGCTTTGTCACTTTTTAAAACACTTGATAGCATAAGTACACCATGTTCAGTGAATGCTGTTGGAATTTTACGTAAACCCATTTTTTCAGAATTGGAAATCACAATTTGTGATTTCCAATTTTCAAATTCTGATCTATTGAGTTCAAACATAAAATCTTCTGGAAATCTAGATATGTTCCTTTTAACTGCTTGGTTTAAAATTCGTGTCTCAACTCCATAAAGTAAGGCCAGATCACGATCAAGCATCACCTTTTGGCCACGTATAAAATATATTTTATTAGAAATAGTTTCTTCAGAAAGTAAAGATTGGACGTCCATAAGTTTTTAATTAAAAAAACAAATGTAAGATTTTATTTATATTACAAATACGACTTGAATTGTTTTAGTTTTCCGCTTTTACTTCTTTCTAGAACTGTTTTTCGGGTAAAACTAAAGTTTAAATTAGATTCTAAATATAAAGAAATAGCCTTTTCTATTTTTTGAATTTGATCTTTATCTAATGCTTTATCAGAAACATATTCAATTTCAAAGCGATCTAATTGCGTTTGTTTGATGATAAATTCCTTTACATTTCCATCATCTTCAACAATGCTTTTGGTCACGTAATAAAAGGTTAATCCAGGCGATTTTTTTCCGCTTGGTAGAATTGCAATATCATTCGTTCTGCCAATTAGTTTTTTTAAGATTGGCTTTTGAGGAGTACTTTTTTCGTCTAAAATACCAATATCGCCAATTTCATATCTTATAAAAGGGTGCGCTTTATTAAAAAGAGAAGTAATCACAATCCGGCCTTCTTCCCCGTAAGGGAGAACATTATTATTCTCATCTAATATTTCGACGAATAACGTTTCAGCATTGACTTGCCATTCTCCGTTTGGATTTTCAAAAGCTATTAAATCTAGTTCCGAAGCGCCGTATTCGTTGATAATCGGAATCCCAAATTGCTTTTCCAACAGTTTTTTATCCGATTCAAAAAGCATTTCAGATGTCACAAAACAAGCTTTTAAAGTCGGACAAATTTCATTTAAAACAATGTTTTTCTGTTCTAAATATTTAGCAAATAAAACAATAGAACTCGTATAACCATTAATATAATCGAATTTTTTAGTTTTAAATTTTCGAAGGAATTGCTCCAGAATTTCATCAGATAAATCGAAAACCGGAAAACGAAAACGATGCGTCAAAAAATCTTTAAATCGTTCTTTTTTGTATCCAATAAAATCCATCGGAATGCCATAAAAACGAGCCTGATGCGAACGATTAAAATCGATTTTGTACCAGCCAAAACGCATAAATATAGAAGTCCAGGTTAAAGCGTGACAATACTTATCTTTAGCAAAAACAAACGGAGTTCCGCTGGATCCGGATGTTTTGTTGAGGTAAATATTTTTTCGCGAGTAGCCTTTTGACAGTCTTTCGTCAAGAGGTTTTTGTAGATTTTGTTTGTTCAGAATAGGTAAGTCTTCCCATTTCAAATCCGTTTTATTCCCTACTAATTGTTGATAAAATGAATTGTTTTGAAGATGAAAATTGACAATTTCTTCTTTTTTATTTTGAAGAAAAACAGCATATTCTTGTTGAGATAAATTCACGATTTTATCCATTTCAGCTTTGGCTTTCTTTATAGGAAAACCATTTAGTTGAAGCGAAATATCAAAAATAGAAATCATTAAACGGCTTCTTTTAAATCGTAACGTTTAATCAATTTTAGTTCGTCGCTTTTATTTGATTCCTCTTCTTCAATATCAAAATCGTCCTGAAGTCCCAACCAAAATTTAGCCGAATTTCCAAAATAATGACTTAGTCGCAAAGCGGTATCAGCAGTAATTCTGCGGTTTCCCTTAATGATTTCAGAAATTCTGGTTTGCGGAATTTTTAAATCTTTAGATAAACGATAAGGTGTAATATTTAGCGGAATTAAAAATTCTTCCGATAAAATTTCTCCTGGATGTATGTTTTTTAATTTTTCCATTTTATTTTTTTTAATGATAATCAACAATTTCTACATTTAATGCATTTCCATTTTCCCAAACAAAAATTATTCGCCATTGATTGTTAATTCGAATGCTATAAAAATCTTTTAAGTTACCTGCTAATTTTTCTAAACGATTAGAAGGCGGAATTCTCAAATCGGTTAAATTTTGAGAGTTATGCAGCATTCTGAGTTTTCTTCTGCCAATTTGCTGTATCTCAATCGAAGGTTTTTTGACCACAATACCATTCCAAATTTTTTCAGTTTCTTTAGATCCAAATGAGATTATCATACCTTTCGCATTACTAACGTCAAAAGTAAGTAAAAAAAATTATTATTTAAGGTTAAAACCCACTATTTTTGCACCACAACTAAATACAACTACACATGACAATTTTACTATTGGGATCAGGCGGAAGAGAACATGCTTTTGCGTGGAAAATGATTCAGAGTCCGCTTTGCGAAAAACTTTTTGTTGCACCGGGAAATGCGGGAACGGCTGCAATTGCTACAAACGTGGCAATGTCTCCAACAGATTTTGATGCCATAAAAGCATTCGTAATTCAGGAAAATGTAAAAATGGTGGTCGTAGGGCCAGAAGATCCTTTGGTAAAAGGGATTTACGATTATTTTAAAAACGACGAAAGTTTACAGCATATTCCGGTTATCGGACCATCAAAATTAGGAGCTCAACTTGAAGGAAGCAAAGAGTTTGCTAAAGAATTCCTGATGAAACACAACATCCCGACAGCTGCTTACGACAGTTTTACTGCCGAAACAGTTGAAAAAGGATGTGCTTTCTTAGAAACTTTACAACCTCCATACGTTTTAAAAGCAGACGGTTTAGCTGCAGGAAAAGGAGTTTTGATTATTCAGGATCTTGAAGAAGCTAAAACCGAATTAAGAAACATGTTGGTTCACGAAAAATTTGGAGCAGCAAGTTCAAAAGTAGTGATCGAAGAATTTTTGGACGGAATTGAGTTAAGCTGTTTTGTTTTGACAGACGGAAAAAGTTATAAAATCCTTCCAACAGCAAAAGATTACAAGAGAATTGGTGAAGGCGATACAGGATTAAATACAGGCGGAATGGGAGCAGTTTCTCCAGTTCCTTACGTTGATGCTGTTTTGATGGAAAAAATCGAAACTCGTATTGTAAAACCAACAATCGAAGGTTTTCAAAAAGATGGAATCGAATACAAAGGTTTTGTATTTATTGGTTTAATCAATGTAAAAAACGAACCAATTGTTATTGAATACAACGTGAGAATGGGTGATCCTGAAACTGAAGTTGTGGTTCCAAGATTAAAATCTGATTTGGTAGCGTTGTTTCAGTCTGTGGCAGATCAAAAGTTAGATACTTTCGAATTAGAAGTTGATCCAAGAAGTGCGACTACAATTATGGTAGTTTCCGGTGGATATCCTGAAGATTTTGAAAAAGGTAAAGTAATTACTGGATTAGAAAATATTACAGATTCTATAGTTTTTCACGCAGGTACAAAATTAGATGGCAATAATGTCGTTAGTAATGGAGGACGTGTATTGACTGTAACATCTTACGGAGACGATTTTCAACAGGCCATAAAAAAATCTTACCAAAATATAGATAAACTAAATTTTGATAAGATGTATTTTAGAAAAGATATTGGCTTCGACTTACTTTAAAAAAGAGTGAGCTGTAGTATCTTGATTTTCTGTTCCGGCGTCATCAAAAATGCGTAATTGTTTAATCCAGTAAACGATTGCGCATGCGCAGATGATCATAAAAATCCAGTTAATAGTATTAGCACCAAACCAAGTAACAAGTTCTAGGTGACGTAAAAAGTCAAGTGGAGCAAATAAAATGTTAACGAATAAGTATTGTATTCCTTCGAAAAAAGCTGTCATAATTTATAAAATTATATGTTATTTATTGTTGTGTAACGCATTGAAGTTAAAATTCAGATAATAGAATCTTTTTTCAACTTGTTGGGTTTTCCTTTTTAAACAAGTATTATATTTACAATCACAAAAGTATAAAATATCCTTATGATAACAAGTGTTTTTAAAAAATCTACGCCATTAAATTATTCATTGGTCGTAATTTTAATACTGGTTTTCTTTTTTATTTTTCAAATTAAAGATCCATCATGGGTGAGTTCTTATTTTTTGGCGTTCCAAAAAGTAAGTTTACTACTGTTTATTTTAGCCTCTTTTTTCCTGGTTAATTTTATCGTAAAAAAGAACGGACTCAGTAAAGACAATGGTTACGCGATACTTTTCTATTTATTGTTTATATTATTCTTTCCCACGATTTTTAATAATGCCAATGTCATATATGCTAACTTTTTTATTCTTTTAGCGCTTCGAAGATTAATTTCGTTACAGTCATTAAAAGCTTCAAAAGAAAAAATATTCGATGCTTCTTTTTGGATTTTAATAGCTGCTTTATTTCAATTTTGGTGTGTTCTTTTCCTAATTTTGGTCTTTATATCGATTGTTTTTCATGCCTCGAGAGATTATCGAAACTGGATTTTACCTTTTATTGCGCTTTTGGCAGTATCAATAATTTTTTTATTGATCTCCTTAATCTTCCATATTAACATAATAGAGTTTTTTCAGAAGCGTGCTGTAATCGATTTTAATATTACTTATTTCAAGAGTAATTACGAGAATGGAGCACTTTCAATATATGTTGCAGTTGCCTTATTTTTTGTCACATCAATGTTGATGACTTTGTCAAACAGACCACAAATTGTACATTCATCTTACAAAAAAATAGTAGCCTGTTTTTTTATTGCAGCCCTTGTTTATATAATTTCACCGGATAAAAGCAATGATTTACTGTTATTAAGTATTGCTCCATTGACCATTATGGCGGCAAGTCACGTAGAATATATGCAGCAAAAACTCAACAACGAAATTGTTTTTTATGTACTTATTGCGTGTAGTTTATTTACTTATTTCTCTCAACTATAATTTACTTCCGTAAGCAAGATCACCCGCGTCTCCAAGGCCCGGAATAATGTAATTTTTATCGTTCAATTTCTCGTCGAGAGCAGCCACCCACAAATGGCAGTTTTCAGGTAAGCTTTTTTCAAGAAAAGCAATTCCTTCAGGAGCGGCGATAACCACCACAATATGAATTTCTTTTGGAGTCGCATTCTGAATTAGTTTTTCATGAACCGTCACAATAGACTGACCGGTTGCCAACATTGGGTCAAGCAATAAAACCGTTTTATCATTAATGTTAGAAACAGCCTGATATTCAACCCGAATTTCGAATTCATGATCATTATTAGGATGGTACCTGCAAGCCGAAACAAAGCTGTTTTCAGCATCGTCAAAATAGTTTAAAAAACCATTATGAAGTGGTAAACCGGCTCTTAAAATCGAACATAAAACCAAATCACTTTCTATTTCGGTTGTTTTTTTAATGCCAAGCGGAGTCTCAATTTCAACTTCTTTATACGATAAATCTTTGCTCAGTTCATAAGCCATAATTTCGCCAATTCGCTCAATATTTCTTCTAAAACGCATACTGTCGTTCTGAACGTTTATGTTTCTGATTTGACCTAAAAAATGATTTAATACGCTATTATTTTCAGAAATATAATGGATTTTCATAATAAAAATTTAGAATTATCAATGGTTTACAGTACGATAACGAAAAATTCATCGTTTTATTCGCACGATAAAAGTATAAAAAGTATCTTTGTAACTCTAACAAATAAACACATGTTTTCAAAATTAGCCTATTCAGTTTTCGAACAAAGCATCAAAGATTATCACCAGTTTGATAATGTAGATCAACCTATAAATAATCCTTATCCGAAGGATAAATTCGAACATTTATTATATCTAAAAAACTGGATTGACACTGTTCAATGGCATTTTGAAGATATTATTCGTGATCCGCAAATTGATCCGGTAGCAGCGCTTACTTTAAAAAGAAGAATCGATGCCTCTAATCAGGAGCGTACTGATATGGTAGAATATATCGATAGCTACTTTTTGCAAAAATACAGCGATGTAAAAGCAAAAGACGGAGCAAAAATCAATTCTGAAAGTCCTGCGTGGGCTTTTGACAGATTGTCTATCCTGGCCTTAAAAATTTATCACATGCAGGAAGAAGCGACTCGTGCAGAGGCTTCGCAAGAGCACAGAGATAAATGTCAGGAAAAATTAAACATCCTTTTAGAACAAAGAAGCGACTTATCAACAGCCATTGATGATTTGCTTGCTGATATCGAAAACGGAGATAAATTCATGAAAGTGTACAAACAAATGAAAATGTACAATGACGATGAATTGAATCCTGTTTTATACCAAAATAAGAAATAATTGGCAAAATTGTCCAATAAAATTAAGCATATAGCCGTCATGAGACTTTCCGCAATGGGAGATGTCGCCATGACGGTTCCTGTTTTACGTGACTTTGTAAAACAGTATCCAGAGGTAAAAGTGACCGTAATTTCACGTCCGTTTTTTAAGCCATTTTTTGACGGAATTCCAAATCTTGACTTTTTTGCTTTTGATGAAAAAGAACGTCATAAAAGTTTTTCAGGACTCTTGAGATTATATCGCGATGTCAAAAAACTCAAAATTGATGCTTTTGCGGATCTCCATAATGTTTTAAGATCTAAAATCGTGAGTTTACTTTTCGCTTTAAGCGGAAAAAAAAGAGCGACCGTTGATAAAGGAAGAGAAGGCAAAAAAGAACTAACCCGCGCCGAAAACAAAATTTTCAAACAATTGCCAACAATGTTCGAAAGACACGCAAAAGTGTTCGAAGAACTTGGTTTTCCTTTAGATTTATCAAATCCAACCTTCCTTGAAAAGGCAAAATTAAGTTCAGATATAGTAGAAATTATTGGCAATCAACACCAAAACTTAATTGGTATTGCACCTTTTGCACAATACGATTCTAAGGTTTATCCGCAGGATTTAATGCAGGAAGTTATTGCAAAACTAGCAGAAACTAAAAATAATAAAATATTACTTTTTGGGGGAGGCAAGAAAGAAATCGAAATTCTGGATTCACTTTCTCAACCTTATGATAATGTAATCAATATGGCCGGAAAAATAAAATTCCAGCAAGAATTACAATTAATAAGTAATCTGGATGTAATGCTTTCTATGGATTCTGGAAATGCGCATATCGCAGCAATGTTAGGCGTAAAAGTGGTTACGCTTTGGGGCGCCACACATCCTTACGCAGGATTTTTGCCATTCAATCAAACGTTAGAAAACGCCTTAACATCTGATAGAAATCAATATCCGAAATTACCAACTTCTGTCTATGGAAATAAAATAGTTGAAGGTTACGAAGATGCGATGAGAAGTATTTCTCCAGAGAAAGTAGTTTTCAGTATTCAGTCACAGTTGTAGTAGAAAATTCCAATAAAAAAAATTCCAAATTCCAACTTTTACAATTGGGATTTGGAATTTTTTTTATGGAATTTAATTTCTCATAAATCAAGAAAAAGATAGCCCATTGCTTTCTTTTTGTTTCTATCAACTACCACTTTTACAAAATGATTTTCTTTTTCAGTAGCGAGTAAAATGTGTTCAAAATCTTGGGTTGAATTTCTGTAAACTTTATGAATCAAATCAGATTCTTTAATTTTTTTCGATAAAATTTTAGCTGCTTTCAATTCACTCACGTAAGGCCAAATATTAAAAAAATGATCATTAGAGATTGATATTTCGGTCATTCCATCGGTAATAAACGAATTGTATTTTTCTTCTGAAAGTAGTTTAGGCGCTTTTCTGTTTCTTCTTTTTTTAATTATGAAGTAGATACAAAAGCAGGATGTTATTACAAAAAGTAGAATAAAAGAGAGGCGGAGATAATGATGCATTGCCATAATATTTAAATTTTAGGTTGACAATCAGATATAGCTTTACAAAGCTATCTTAGATAAAGAAAAATGATCAGCTTTAGTAATGTACTAATATACTAAATTTTAAGCGCTTTTTTTGAAAAATCGACAAAAACTTACGGGTTTATTTATGCATCTTAGCGGTATTTTTTAAGTTGAAAACTAAAAAATTCTAATAAAAAAATCCAAATTCCAATTTTAGTTGGAATTTGGATTTTAATTTTATTGGAATTTATCAAAGCCATATCTTCTCATCACGACATCTGCTATAAATATAATTTTTAAGATTCGAAATCGTAGCTTCATAATTAGGTGCGTCAAAACCAAATCTTTCGTGCTCCATTTGTTCTTTTTCGATGGCATTGCAGCCTTTTATAACTTCTTTTAGCATGTCCAGCATCGCGAGTTCTTTATTGTTCGTTTTCTGATATTTAAACTCGACAATTTCATCTTGAAGTTCTTCGCAATATTCTACAAGTTTCTCAACTTCAGGTTCATCTAAAAGATATTCCTTGCTTTTGAAAATTTCTCGTACTGATCTCATATTTAAATAAATTTCAAATTTTAAATGCCAAATTCCAATTTTGGAAGGTGTAAATTTGGGTTTCGTCTTTGTTAAAGCTAGCTGCACATTTTTTGTCATCCCGAGGAACGAGGGATCCCCACAAGAAACTTCGCAATCAAAATCGCCAATCTTTGTAGAGCTACTTGCGGAGATCCCTCGTTCCTTGGGATGACAATAATTGAGGGTTATTTTGTGTGAAATATTTTAAACTTTGACAAAGATTAAAAAAAGTAATAATCAAACAAAAAAAATTCCAAATCCCAATTGTAAGTTTGGAATTTGGAATTTGAATATTTTTCGAATTTAACGACTAAACATCATCATAATCTACATAAATAGACTCAGATGTTGGGTGCGCCTGACATGTTAAAATTAATCCTGAAGCAATTTCTTTATCAGTCAAGATTGAATTTTTAGTCATTTCGGCACTTCCGGAAGTTACACGAGCAAGACAGCTGCTGCAAATTCCGCCCTGACAAGAATATGGAGCATCGATTCCTTGTTTTAGCGCAGCGTCTAATATGGTTTGTTTTTGAGACATTTCGAACGAAACTTCGTCATCATCTACTAAAACAGTAATTTTTGTATGTCCTTCTAATGAAGCTTTTATTTCGTTTTCCTGAGATGAAGAAGTAAAAAGTTCGAACTTAATCGCTGATTCTTTTACGTTTTTCTCTTTCAAAATGGCAGAAACCGTATTGATCATTTCTTCTGGTCCGCACAAGAAAAATTTATCAAATTGTAATTCTTTGTGTTTGTTATTCAAAACAAAATTCACTGAAGATTTCTCGATTCTTCCAAACAAAGCGTTTTCGGCTTTAGCCTGACTAAAAACATAATGCACGAAAAAACGACCTACATATTGCAATTGCAAATCATGTAATTCCTGGTAAAAAATAGTTTCGTCAGGAGTTTTATTTCCGTAAACCAATACAAATGAGCTTTTTGGCTCGCTTTTCAATACTGATTTTATGATCGAAAGAACAGGAGTTATTCCGCTTCCGGCTACAAAAGCTGCGTAGTTTTTTTGTCTTTCGGCATCTGGTTCAAAAGTAAAAACTCCTTCCGGATGACCAACTTCAAGAACATCTCCTGCTTTAAGTCTGGTATTTGCAAACTGAGAAAACAAACCGTTTTTTACAGCTTTTACAGCAATTCGCAATTCGCCGCTTTCTGGTGCAGAGCAAATAGAATATGCACGGCGAATTTCTTGATTATCAAGAGTTAATTTTAAATTTATGTATTGCCCGGCTATAAATTTATAGTCTGGTTTTAGTTCTTCGGGAACATTAAAAAGTACAGAAACCGCGTCGTTTGTTTCGCGTTTTACCTCTTTAATTATAAGTTTTAAGAATGAAGGCATGATGGTATATTTTATGCAAAAGTAGCAAACGGAGATTAAATGTCAGGCACGAAATAATTATTTTTAACTTTTTTTGTAACGTTTACTTACATTTGATCTCTTACTACAAAACTGAAAACCAAATAACCATGATTAAAAAATTTATTTATCTCGAATGGAAAGCCTTTACAAGATCTGCGTCATTAGGTCTAAATGTGGCAATGAAAATTTTAATTGGTTTCTTGATGGTCTATTTCTCGGTACTTTTTATCGGAATGGGCGTTGGAGCATTTTATATATTACGAAAAATGAATTTCGAACCCTTATCGACTATCAATCAATTTCTAATTTATTATTTTCTGTTTGATCTTGTAGTTCGTTTGTTAATGCAGGCAATTCCGGTATTGAATATCAAACCATTATTGGTTTTACCTTTCAAAAAACCAACTATTGTTCATTTCTCACTAGGCAAAACAGCTTTGTCTTTTTTTAATTGGGTTCATGCCCTTTTCTTTGTTCCTTTTTCGATTGTGTTAGCCATGGAAGGTTATGATATTACAGGAATTGTTTTTTGGCTTTTAGCGGCATTTTCTTTAATATATATCAATAATTTCCTGAATATTATTTTAAGCAATATCGATAAATTATTTGTTGTTTTTATCGGAATAATTTTGGCTTTGGCAGCGGCGCAATATTACAAAGTATTTGATATTACAGCCTTTACAACGCCTGTTTTTCAGGGGTTTTATGCCACAAAGGGATTGTTTATAATTCCAGTTTTGGTGTTAACCGGATTGTATTTATTTACCTTTAAGTATTTCAAAAACAATCTGTTTTTAGATGCCGGACTTTCTAAGAAAGAAGATATTGCTACAACCGAAAATCTTTCCTGGCTCAATCAGTTTGGAACTTTAGGAACGTTTCTAAAAAATGATATTAAATTGATTAAAAGAAACAAAAGGTCAAAAACGACCATATTTATGAGTGTTTTCTTTTTGTTCTACGGATTCATCTTTTTCGGAAACACACATCAGCCTGAGGTAATGCACATTTTTGCGGGGATTTTTGTTTCGGGAGGATTTTTATTTGTCTTTGGTCAGTTTGTACCAAGTTGGGACAGCTCGTATTATCAATTAATGATGACACAAAATATTCCGTATCGCGGTTATATTACTTCAAAATGGTGGCTTATTGTTATTGGTACCATTATTTCAACCATTATCGCTTCGTTTTATCTTTTTTTCGGATGGGAAATTTACTTAACGATTGTTATTGGAGCCATTTATAATATTGGCGTAAACTCGCACTTAGTACTTTTAGGCGGAGCATTTACCAAAACTCCTATCGATTTAAGTTCGGCCGGTGGTGCTTTTGGAGATAAAAAAGCCTTTAATGTTAGTGCGATGTTATTGACTTTACCAAAACTATTATTGCCATTAGGACTTTATGCAATTGGTCTTTATTTAGGAAACAAAACCATCGGATTAGCGTTAGTTGCCGGAGCCGGAGTTTTAGGTTTTATCTTAAAAGACAAGGTATTTTCATTAATCGAAAAAAGATATAAAATCGAAAAATACAGTACCATAAGTGCTTATAAACAAAAGAACTAATTAAAGAATGTGCCAATTTGATAATGAAAATTTTATCCAATTGACATCAAACTTAAACAACAAGCAAGAGATTTTTTAATCTAAAATCAACCATCTAAATCTAATATCATCATGATACAAGTAAATCAACTTTCAAAACAATATAACGGAACTACAGTTTTAAACATTCATAATCTTGAGATTCCAAAAGGACAAAGCTTTGGCTTAGTGGGCAATAACGGTGCAGGAAAAACGACTTTCTTTAGTTTGTTATTAGATCTTATTCAGCCTTCGACAGGAAATATCACAAGCAATTCTATTCAGGTAAATACTAGTGAAAACTGGAAATCTTTTACAGGATCTTTTCTTGATGAAAGTTTTTTGATAGGTTATTTAACCCCAGAAGAATATTTTTATTTTATTGGAGATTTACGCCATCAAAATAAAGCCGATATCGATGCTTTATTGAAGCAGCATGAAGAATTTTTTAATGGAGAGATCCTGAATAATAAAAAATATTTAAGAGATTTATCAAAAGGGAATCAGAAAAAAGTGGGGATAATTGCCACACTTATTGGTAATCCTGAAGTGGTAATCTTAGACGAACCTTTTGCGAATTTAGATCCAACAACGGTAAGCCGACTTAAAAAAATAATAAAAGATTTAGCCGATAATCCAAATGTTACCGTATTGGTTTCCAGTCATGATTTGCAGCATACAGTAGAGGTTTGCGATAGAATTGTGGCTCTTAATAAAGGCGAAGTAGTAAAAGATATTCAAACTTCAAAAGAAACCTTACAAGAACTGGAATCGTTTTTTGCGGTTTAAATTTCTATATTTCAAAAAGAAGCGTATTTTTACAAGTCAATATACTAAAAAACCTTTTTAGAAGTTAATTGATTTAAACTCTTTTCTATTGAAAAAGAATACTCTTAAATATAGTTTTTTTCTGGTCTTTTTGTTTCTTTTGATAGCCTGTTCTACCAAGAAAAATACTTTTTTATCCAGAAACTCACATGCCTTAAGTACAAAATACAACATTTTGTATAACGGTGGCATTGGCCTTGACAAGGGGTTAAAGTCCATACAGGCCAATGATCAGGATAATTTCTGGAAGACTTTGCCTATAGAAAAAATGCAAGTCGATGAAAATTTTTCTGAAGAAGAAAAAGCTAAAAATCCAGACTTTGAAAAGGCAGAAACCAAGGCAACAAAAGCTATCCAGAAACACTCCATGAATATTGGAGGAAGAGAACGAAATTCACAAATTGATGAAGCTTATTTGATGCTGGGAAAAGCGCGATATTATGATCAGCGCTTTATTCCGGCTCTTGAAGCATTCAATTATATTTTGTATAAATATCCTAACAGCAGTAATATTTATACGGCAAAAATTTGGCGCGAAAAAACAAATATGCGTTTAGGGAATGAAGCTATTGTTTTAAAGAATATTAAGCTTTTATTAAAAAATATAGATTTAGACAAACAAACTTTTTCGGATGCAAATGCTTTATTAGCAGAAGCTTTTTTAAATTTAGAACAAAAAGACAGTGCAGTTGCCAAACTTAGAATTGCCGAAGAATTTACAAAAGTAAATGAAGACCGTGCGCGTTATCGTTTTATTTTAGGCCAAATGTATCAGGAAGCCGGTAAAAAAGACAGTGCAAATTATTTTTATAACGGCGTAATCGACATGAATAGAAAAGCCGATCGTAAATATATGATGCACGCTTATGCCAAAAAAGCCGAAATGTTTGATTATAAAAATGATAATAAGCAAATGTTTCTTAAGGCTTATAATAATCTAGTTACAGATCGTGAAAACCGACCTTATTATGATATTTTGTTTTATCAAATGGGTGTATTTTATGATAATTATAAAGTACAGGATAGTGCTCTGATATTTTATAATAAATCATTGTTCAGGAAATCTAAAGATCCCTATTTGATTGCTTCGACTTATCGAAATATTGGAAACATGTATTTTAAAAATACTGATTATACAATGGCAGCCAAATACTACGACAGCACATTGGTAAAATTAGACCCTAAAACCAGGGAGTATGCTTTTATTCAAAAAAACAGAAAAAATTTAGATAACGTAATTAAGTACGAAGGAATTGCAAAACGTAATGACAGTATAATTAAGGTATACGGTTTACCTGCACCCGACAGAAAATTATATTTTGAAAATTACATTACCGAGCTTAAAAAGAAAGATGAAGCAAAACGTATTCTCGAAGAAAAAGAGAAGGAGAGATTAGCCAACATAGATCGTAATACAAATTCCGGTAATGAGCCAACGGCTATAAATCCTAATTCTATAGGTAAACCACCTTCAGATCCTGAAGGTATTTTGCCGCCATCAGGAAATAATACTGCAAGTACATTTTATTTTTATAATCCAACAACAGTTGCCTACGGAAAATTACAATTCAAGAAATTGTGGGGTAACAGGACTTTGGGCGGAAATTGGAGATTGGCTGCAGTAAAATCTGCCAATAATGCCGCAATGAATGATTCTATAAATAATGATCTGGATGCGGCGAATAAACTAAAAGATTCTGTTGTTATTGAAAAATATACAACCGAATTTTACGAAGAACAACTTCCAAAAACGCTAGCTGCGATGGATAGTATTGGTATAGAACGTAATTTTGCCTACTACCAATTAGGACTTATTTATAAAGAGAAATTTAAGGAATATAATTTGGCTAGTGCTAAACTAGAACAGTTATTACAAAATAATCCGGAGGAGAAATTGATTTTGCCATCGATGTATAATTTGTATAAAATATACGAGATTACAAATCCGGCAAAAGCCGAAGCTATAAAAATGGATATTAGTTCTAAATATCCAAATTCGAGGTATGCACAACTTTTAAACAATACCAACTCAGAAGATTTGGCATCTGCAGATAAAGAGTATAAAAAATGGTATAAACTATTTCAGGAAGAACAGTTTGATACCGTTTTGGATAATATTGATAATCTGATCAATCAGTATTCTGGTGACGAAATTGTTTCTAAATATGAATTACTAAAAGCAAACACTTTAGGAAAGGTAAATGGTCTTGCAGCATATAAAAATGGTTTAGAGACAGTTGCTGATAATTATCCAAATAGTGATGAAGGTAAAAACGCAAGAGAGATTTTAGAAAAGCAAATTCCTGGTTTAGAAAAACTGGATTTTACTTCAGTTGATAATAAAAACTGGAAAATTTTATATTTAGTTCCTAATAACGATTCTAAAACCCGTAAAAAAATCGAAGAGGCAATTAAAGTATTTTTGTTAGTTGAAAATTATGAGAGATTAACAACTTCTTTTGACAGATACAACAAAACAGAAAGTTTTATAGTGGTTCATGGTTTAAAATCAGAGGCTTATGCCAAAGATGTTTCAGGAGTTTTTAAGGATGATAAAAAGTATCTAATATCAAATCAGCCAATTATCATCTCGAGTGATAATTATAAGCTGATTCAAATTAAAAAGAATCTCGACGCCTACTTAGCCCCCCAAACCCCATAATCCCCATAATCATGTTTGATAAAGTTAAAAAAAACGGAACAGAACTCTTAGGTAAAACAAATAGAATTGTAGAAGGCACCTCTATAATAGGTGATATCGTTTCTAAAGCCGATTTTAGATTAGACGGTGAATTGATAGGAAATTTTACTTCGCAAGGAAAATTAGTTATAGGCGCCTCGGGTGTTGTAAGAGGAGAAATTGTTTGTAATAACGCTGATATCGAAGGAGAATTTCAGGGAAAAATTAAAGTTTTAGAAGTCCTTAATATAAAGGCATCTGCACAAATTCATGGCGAAGTTGCTGTTGGTAAACTTTCTATCGAACCCGGGGCTGATTTTACAGCGACCTGTACCATGTTAACAAATAATCCAAAAGAAGTAACGCTAAAAGATGGAAAAGGAACCGAACAAAAATAGAAGGAATAAATGGATGCCGCTTATTAATATTCCCGTTCAAATGGGAATCATTATTTTCGTGTTCTCATACTTCGGAACATGGTTAGATGAAAAGCATCCTAGTCCAAAAGTATATTACAATACAATTTTTGTAATGCTTGGTGTTGGACTTGCCTTATATAATGTAATTCGTCAGGTTAATGATATAAATAAAACAAAGTGATTTTTGTCATTAAAAACACTTGATAAAAATTGCATCTTTGCGTAAAATTATTTTCTGAATGCTTTTAAAAAATTACAAACCCATTTTATATTTATTCTTTTTTGCTTTAGCAGCTTATGTGTTGCATAAAGCAGCTTTTTTAGTTTTGGATTTAAATACCAAAACCTTTTATTATGGTATTGAATTTTTGTATTTGATTTTTTTCGGATTATCAGCATTATTATACCTTATATTATTAATAGTAAAAAAGAAGAATTTTGAGATTGTAGGGATGGCATTTTTATTCGGAACTTTTACTCAAATGTTAATAGGATACTTAATTTTAAGACCGATTTTGGAAAACCATAGTGCAGAGGTAATGGTTGAAAAAATCAGTTTTTTTATAACATTTATTTTGTTTTTGTTATTTGAGACGCTTTTAACTGCCCGATTATTAAATGAAAAGCGTTAAAATAGCGATTCTGTAAAAGAAGGTTCAAAAATAATTTTTCATATCCTTTTGAATATTAATAAAAAATGTACCTTTGCACCAAATTTTAGAAACGTAAAAAATAAGATTTTTAACAGATATGGTGATTTCAAACAAACCGCTCAAATTTATTCTTGCAGCTTTAGTAGCTTGTTCTCCAGTAATGAGTTTTGCAAATTCAGAGAATGACTCAACGCATGTACAGACTGAAACTGCTCATGAAGAGAAAGTAATTTCACATAACGCTCCTGTAGAAGGTGAGCATGAAGCTCTGGATCCAAAAGCTAAAGTAGACGCTTTTATTGGTCATCACTTACAAGATTCTCATGATTTTGTTTTCTTTTCAGATGAAAAAGAAAATAAACATTATGGTTTCTCATTACCAGTTATTCTTATTGACGGAGGATTGAAAATTTTCTCTTCTTCAAAATTACACCACGGTGAAGAAGTTGCAGAAGTTGATGGAAACTTCTACAAACTAGTTCACGGTAAAATCTACAAAACAGATGCTTCGGGTACCATTACTTTTAATGAGCACGGACATCCTGAAAACGAAAAGCCATTAGATTTTTCTATTACAAAAAATGTAGTGTCAATGCTTTTTGTTGCAATACTATTATTTATAATGTTTACTGGTTTAGCAAAATCATATAAAAAAGGACCAATCCCAACTGGATTTGGAAGAGTGTTAGAACCTCTTATTATTTTCATTAGAGACGAAATTGCTATTCCTAATATCGGAGAGAAAAAATACAGAAAATATATGGGTTACCTGTTAACTGTATTTTTCTTTGTATGGTTGTTGAACTTATTAGGTATGACTCCACTAGGAATTAACGTTACAGGAAATATTGCCATCACAGTTTGTTTGGCTGCATTTACTTTCATCATTACACAATTTAGTGCAAACAAAGATTATTGGGGACACATTTTCTGGATGCCGGGAGTTCCTGTACCAATGAAAATTATTTTAGCTCCAATTGAAATCTTAGGAACATTAACAAAACCATTTGCGTTATTAATTCGTTTGTATGCAAATATTACTGCAGGTCACGTAGTAATTATGAGTTTGATCGCAATGATCTTTGTAGGTAAAAATTTAGCTGCAGATTTGCCAATCTCTTTAGGATTAACATTATTTATTTCGGTTATCGAAGTTTTAGTTGCATTTTTACAGGCATTCATTTTCACAATGTTATCTTCATTGTTTATTGGTATGGCTGTTCAGGATCATGATCACGCACATCATCACGAAGATGAAACTGCAATCATTTAATTAGAAGTTTAATTTTATATATATAAATAGTTATGGGAACAATTCCAACTTTAGTAGGTGCTGGATTAGTAGTAATCGGAGCAGGTTTAGGTTTAGGTAAAATCGGTGGATCTGCTATGGACGCTATTGCTCGTCAGCCAGAAGCTGCTGGTAAAATTCAAACTGCGATGATTATTATCGCGGCTTTATTAGAAGGTTTAGCATTTGCTGCTTTAATCTTAGGAAAATAATAAAGAAAGAACTAACAACATCTTTAACGGTTGGTTAAAGGTGTTGTTACTTTTAAAAAAAGAAATTAAATATTTAATATAGTTATAAAATGGATAAGTTAATTAACGATTTTTCATTCGGTTTATTCTTTTGGCAAGCTTTAATCTTGTTGGTTTTAATTTTACTTTTAGTAAAATTTGCCTGGAAACCAATTATGGAATCTATCACCGCAAGAGAAGAAGGTATTAAAAATGCATTACTTTCTGCTGAAAATGCAAAGAGAGAAATGGAAAATTTGCAAGCTGACAATCAAAGAATTTTGAATGAAGCTCGTGCAGAACGTGACGCGATGCTTAAAGAAGCTCGTGAAATGAAAGAGAAAATGATTGCTGATTCTAAAAACGAAGCACAAGAAGCTGGTCAAAAAATGATCGCTCAGGCGAAAGCGGCTATCGAAAGTGAAAAAAATGCTGCTATGGCTGAATTGAAATTACAAGTTTCGACTTTATCATTAAGCATTGCTGAAAAATTGTTGAAAGAAGAACTATCTAACAAAGAATCTCAAACTAAATTAGTTGAGAAAATGTTAGGTGACGTAAAGTTAAACTAAGATTATGGCAAGTACAAGAGCAGCAATTCGTTATGCAAAAGCAATTCTAGACTTAGCAAACTCTAAAGGTGTTGCCGAAGCTGTCAATAACGATATGAAGTCGATTGCAACAGCAATTGATACAAATCTGGAATTGAGTACATTTATCCAAAACCCAACTACAAAAGTTGAAGTTAAAGAAAGTGCTCTTACAGAAGTTTTTGCAGATGTAAATGGAGTAACTAAAGGTTTGTTTCATTTATTGTTTGAAAACAAAAGATTTGAAATTCTGGAAGCAATTGCTTTAGAATATAAAAAATTATTTGATGAAGGTAATGGAGTTGAAGTAGCAAAAGTTACAACAGCGATTCCTATGGACGAAGCTTTAGAAGCTAAAGTTTTAGCAAAAGTAGCTACACTGTCAGATAAAAAAGTAACAATAGAAAATATCGTAGATCCATCAATTATTGGGGGATTTATTTTAAGAATAGGTGATCAACAATACAATGCTTCTGTTGCAAACAGATTGCAGGTATTAAAAAGAGAGTTAAGTAATTAGTTTTATTACACATAAAAGTGTCTAAATTATAAATTAAGATGGCGGAAATCAAACCTGCTGAAATTTCAGCAATATTAAGAAAGCAAGTAGAAGGTTTTGAATCTGGTGCTACGCTAGAAGAAGTAGGAACAGTACTTCAAGTTGGAGACGGTATTGCTCGTATTTACGGGCTATCGAATGTACAATATGGTGAGTTAGTTGAATTTGACAACGGACTTGAAGCTATTGTATTGAACCTTGAAGAAGACAATGTTGGTGTGGTACTTTTAGGACCATCAACTGGAATCAAAGAAGGATCAACAGCAAAAAGAACACAACGTATCGCTTCTCTTAAAGTAGGTGAGCAAATGGTAGGACGTGTAGTAAACACTCTTGGTTTTCCAATTGATGGAAAAGGACCAATTGGTGGAGACTTATACGAAATGCCTTTAGAGAGAAAAGCTCCTGGAGTTATCTTCCGTCAGCCAGTTACTGAGCCATTACAAACAGGAGTAAAAGCAGTAGATGCTATGATCCCGGTTGGTCGTGGACAACGTGAGCTTGTTATTGGTGACCGTCAAACAGGTAAATCAACTGTTTGTATCGATACGATCTTAAATCAAAAAGAATTTTACGATGCAGGAAAACCTGTATTCTGTATATATGTTGCAATTGGGCAAAAAGCTTCAACTGTAGCAGGAATCGCTAAAATGTTAGAAGAAAAAGGTGCAATGGCTTATACAGTTATTGTTGCAGCTAACGCTTCTGATCCAGCTCCAATGCAAGTTTATGCTCCTTTCGCAGGTGCTGCAATTGGAGAATACTTTAGAGATTCAGGTCGTCCTGCACTTATTGTGTATGATGATTTATCTAAACAAGCTGTTGCTTACCGTGAGGTTTCTCTTTTATTAAGAAGACCACCGGGACGTGAGGCATATCCTGGAGACGTTTTCTACTTACACTCTCGTTTATTAGAGCGTGCTTGTAAAGTAATTGCTGATGACGGAATTGCTAAAAACATGAATGATTTGCCAGATTCTATCAAGTCTATAGTAAAAGGTGGTGGTTCATTAACTGCATTGCCAATTATCGAAACTCAGGCTGGTGACGTTTCTGCATATATCCCAACAAACGTAATTTCGATTACAGATGGTCAGATTTTCCTTGATGGAGATTTGTTCAACTCTGGAGTTCGTCCTGCTATTAACGTAGGTATCTCTGTATCTCGTGTTGGAGGTAATGCTCAGATTAAATCAATGAAAAAAGTTTCAGGAACTTTAAAATTAGACCAGGCTCAATTCCGTGAATTAGAAGCTTTCGCTAAATTTGGTTCTGACTTGGATTCAGTTACTTTAAATGTAATTGAAAAAGGTAAAAGAAACGTTGAAATCTTGAAACAAGGTTTAAATGATCCCTATACTGTAGAAAACCAAGTTGCTATTATTTATGCAGGTTCTAAAAACTTACTAAGAAACGTTCCTGTAAATAAAGTAAAAGAGTTTGAAGCTGATTTCTTAGCTTACTTAAACAGTAAACATAAAGATACGCTTAACGCTTTGAAAGCTGGTAAACTTGATGACAACATTACTGATGTTATCGAAAAAGCAGCAAAAGAAATTTCAGCAAAATATATCTAAATATTAGTTTATAGTTTTTAGTTTATTGTTGGGTGGTTCGCCCAACAATAAACTAAAAGCAACAAACAATAAATATAAAATTAATGGCAAATTTAAAGGAAATCCGTAATAGAATTACTTCCGTTTCATCGACGATGCAAATTACATCGGCAATGAAAATGGTTTCTGCTGCAAAGCTTAAGAAAGCACAAGATGCAATCACTGCAATGCGCCCTTATGCCGAGAAATTAACGGAGTTGTTGCAAAACCTTTCTGCTACACTTGATGGTGAAGTTGGAGGAGATTATACAACACAACGTGAAGTAAAAAAAGTATTGCTTGTAGCTATAACTTCAAACAGAGGTTTATGTGGTGCATTCAATTCAAATATTATTAAAGAGGTTAAAAATCGTTCTGCTTTTTATGCCGGAAAACAAGTTGATGTTTTTCCTATTGGTAAAAAAGGAAATGATGTATTAAGTAAATCTCATAAAGTTCACGGTCACCATAATGCAATTTTCGATCATTTAACTTTTGAAAATGTTGCCGGAATTGCTGATAACTTAACTCAGAAATTTTTATCTGGAGAATACGACAGAATCGAATTGATTTACAATCAGTTTAAAAATGCTGCGACACAAATCGTTCAAACAGAACAATTTTTACCGTTGGCACCAATTAAATCTGATGTACCGGTTTCTACAGGAGATTATATTTTTGAACCTTCAAAAGAAGAAATTGTGTTAACATTGATTCCAAAATCATTAAAAACACAATTGTACAAAGGTATTCGTGATTCATTTGCTTCAGAACACGGAGCGCGTATGACAGCAATGCACAAAGCAACTGACAACGCAACTGAATTAAGAAACCAATTAAAATTGACTTACAATAAAGCACGTCAGGCATCTATTACAAACGAAATCCTTGAGATCGTTGGTGGAGCAGAAGCTTTGAACGGATAATTTATTCAAGACATACAAAAAAGAGCCGACAAGTAATTGTCGGCTCTTTTTGCTTTATATATAGTAGTTTAGTTTTTCGTTATGAAGAACTTATAAAATGGTGATTCTCAATTCATTCAAAACCGAGAATCAGTTACCATTTTATAAAATTATCGGCAGATTTATCACTCTGCGGTGCTTTGTCTTTCGTGGGAACAAACTAGCTTTATCGGTCCCAATGCTCTGTTTTTTTTAAGGGTTACATATCAGCAGAATCAATCCCTTTTGCTTTGTCTTTTATGGGAACAAACTAGCTTTATTAGTCCCAATACTCTGTTTTTTTGAGGGTTACATTTCAGCAGAATCAATCCCTTTGCTTTGTCTTTTATGGGAACAAACTAGCTTTATTAGTCCCAATGCTCTGTTTTTTTAAGGGTTACATTTCAGCAGAATCAATCCCTTTTGCTTTGTCTTTTATGGGAACAAACTAGCTTTATTAGTCCCAATGCTTTGCTTTTTTTGAAAGGTTGTATTTTAGCTTTGCTCATTCCTTTGATACAAAGTTAATATAGAAGTACTTGTAGAAATTTATATAATTTTTAATCTTTATTATAGATTTCACATACGGAGTTAAGAAACACTTAAAAACGGGGCAATTAAAAAAAATAAAGTATTTTTGATCTCTATTTTTTATTACAATGAAACTACAAATAAAAGAGCTTACCACGATAGATGAAATGTTGGATCAGATAGCAACGATGCGATTTCTTTATCCTAATTTATCGATTGAAAAATATGAAGCTTACCTTTCTGAAATGGTACCTCACAATTATATTCAGATTGCAGTTTTTGATAAAGATATTTGTGTTGGAATTACCGGTTGTTGGTCAGCAACTAAATTGTGGACTGGCAAATATCTCGAAATAGATAATTTTGTTGTAAATCCGGAGCATCGGTCTAAAGGAATTGGAAAATTACTGACAGACTATGTAGAACAGAAGGCTATAGATTTAGAATGCAGCAGTATCGTGTTAGATGCTTTTACGGGAAATTTTGCTGCTCATCGCTTTTATTACAATCAGGGTTACGGACCAAAAGGTTTTCATTTTGTTAAAATTTTAGACGAAAAAAAATTAACACAATAAAATAATAGGTCAATTTTTTTATTGAACCTGCAAAAGCAATAATAAACCAAAGAATTGGTTATTTTTGTTACAAACTTTATTATAAAATTATTTTGGGATTATATAAAAATCTGTTCAAACAAACTGCTATTTACGGACTAGCAACGGTATTGCCGAGAATGCTGAGTTTTTTATTAGTAAGATTGTATACTGGTATTTTACCAACTGCAGAATATGGGGAGGTTTCGATCGTTTTGTCATGGATGGTTTTCTTTAATGTCGTTCTTTCTTACGGAATGGAAACAGCATTTTTTAGATTCTATAGTGCAGAGGATGATAAGAAAAATGTAATAGCAACTTCTACAATATCAATATTTTGGTCCTCGATTATTTTCCTATTTGCGGCTTTAATTTTTAGGAATACATTAGCGAGTCTTGCCGAAGTCGATGTACAATATATTACGTATACCGTTTGGATTTTAGTTCTCGATGCTTTGGTTTTAATACCATTTTCTAAACTAAGAGCCAATCAAAGACCAATGGTTTATGCAGCAATTAAAATAGGAAATGTAATCATCAATTTATTGCTGAATATATTCTTTTTAATGTACTTACCTAAGCTTGCGGCTTCAAATCCTAACTCTGTTTGGGACAATTTATATGTAGAGAATTTCCAGATTGCATATATTTTTATCGCAAATCTATTAGCAAGTTTAGCCACTTTTATAGTGCTTTCACCAAATTATCTTTCTTTAGGCAGAAAATTCGATCCTGTACTTTGGAAAAAAATGATGAAATACGGTTTACCAATTTTGGTTGCCGGATTGGCGTTTGCGGTTAACGAACATTTCGATAAAATTCTTTTAGGATATTTATTACCTGAAAATTTAGCAAAATCTGAAGTTGGAGCCTATTCTGCCTGTTATAAATTAGGTTTGTTTATGGTTTTGTTTGCAACCGCTTTTAGATTAGGTATTGAACCTTTCTTTTTTAGTCATGCTAAAAATGCTAATGCACCTCAAACCTACGCCGTAATCACAAAATATTTTGTTATTCTGGGTTCTTTAATATTATTAGGAGTGATTGTTTTTGCCGATGTTTTAAAATATCTTTTATTAGATAATAAATCCTATTGGGAAGCAATGAAAGTCGTGCCTTTAATTATTTTGGCAAACTTCTTTTTAGGAATTTACAACAACTTATCGGTTTGGTACAAACTAACCGATAAAACAAAAATTGGAGCTTATATCTCGATTGTTGGAGCAATTGTAACATTGGTTTTAAATTATTTTTTAATTCCAAAATACAGCTACTACGGTTCAGCAATTGCTACGATTTCAGCTTACGGAAGCATGATGTTGATTTCCTACGTATTAGGAAACAAATATTATCCAATACCATATGATATGAACAAAATTGGAGCTTACTTAGGAATTTCAATTGTATTTTCGGCTATTTCTTTTTATGGATTTAGAGAAAATTATTTTATTGGAGTTCCGTTATTATTAGCGTTCATGTATTTTGTTTATCATAACGAAAAAGACACGATCAAAGGAATTATGAATAGAAAGTAGAATTGAGCTTTAATACATTCGATTCGATTTTTAATCTTTAAAATAAAAAATGAAAATACAAATTATCAATAAATCACAGCACGCTTTACCAAACTACGAAACAATTGCTTCGGCAGGAATGGATTTACGTGCCAATTTAACAGAGTCAATCACACTAAAACCGTTAGAAAGAACCATTGTAAAAACAGGTCTTTTTATCGAATTACCAATTGGTTACGAAGCACAAGTTCGACCAAGAAGCGGATTAGCAGCAAAAAGAGGAGTTACAGTTTTAAATTCTCCAGGAACTGTTGATGCCGATTATAGAGGTGAAATAGGTGTAATTTTAGTAAATTTATCTAATGAAGAATTCGTAATCGAAAATGGAGAACGAATCGCACAATTAATTATTGCCAAACACGAAAGAGCAGAATGGATAGAAGTTGCAGAACTTTCTGAAACATCAAGAGGCGAAGGCGGTTTTGGAAGCACTGGAGTGAAGTAGTTTTAGTCGCAGTTTTCAGTCACAGTAATCAGTTTCTGTACTTTGCGATCTTAAAAAATGAAATGAATAAACCTGGCGATCTTCGCGAATAACCTTTTGCGAACTTTGTGGTTAAATAGTTTTCAGTTTCAGTTTTCAGTCACAGTAATCAGTTTCTGTACTTTGCGACCTTAAAAATGAAATGAATAAACCTGGCGAACTTTGCGGTTAAATAGTTTTCAGTTGCAGTCACAGTAATCAGTTTCTGTACTTTAAAACAAAACAAATAACCTTTGCGGTTAAAATTAAGAACCAAACTAAGAGGATTTTTATAAATCTTCCCATTAAAAATAAAGATATAATGAAAATAATCGTTCCAATGGCAGGTCGAGGATCAAGACTTAGGCCACATACTTTAACTGTTCCAAAACCATTAATTCCTGTTGCGGGTAAATCTATTGTGCATCGTTTAGTCGAAGACATTGCTAAAATATTAAAAGAACCTATAGAAGAAGTGGCTTTTATTTTAGGAGATCCAGCTTTTTTTGGAGATGATCTTGTGACAAGTTTAGAAGAATTGGCTGGAAGTTTAGGAGCTAAAGCTTCTATCTATCGTCAGGATTTACCATTAGGAACCGGCCATGCTATTATGTGTGCAAAAGAATCCTTATCGGGACCTGCAGTTATCGCTTACGCGGATACTTTAATCAGAGCAGATTTCGAACTAGATCCTGCTGCAGATGCTGTAATTTGGGTAAAACAAGTAGAACAGCCAGAAGCTTTTGGTGTTGTAAAACTGAATCAGAATAACGAAATTATAGAATTGGTCGAAAAACCAAAAGAGTTTGTAAGCGATTTAGCCGTTATCGGAATTTATTATTTTAAAGAAGTTGGAGATCTAAAAAAAGAACTTCAGGGCGTTTTGGATAATAATATCCAGAATGGTGGAGAATATCAAATCAACGACGGGATTAAAGCGATGATGGCCAACGGAAAAGTTTTTAAAACCGGAAGCGTTGACGAATGGATGGATTGCGGAAACAAAGATGTTACTGTTGAAACAAATTCAAGAATGTTAGGTTTTTTACATAACGATGGTGAACATCTGGTAGATTATGATGTAACATTAGAAAATTCAACCATTATTCCTCCTTGTTATATTGGCGAAAATGTAGTGCTAAAAAATGCAACAGTAGGACCAAATGTTTCTTTAGGAAAAGGATGTCATGTTACTGATAGTTCTATTAAAAATAGTTTAGTGCAAACCTATTCTCAAATAAAAAATGCTAACTTAGACAATGCTATGATAGGAAATCATGTTGTTTATGATGGTAAGTTTACCAGCATTAGCATTGGCGATTATTCTGTTTTAGAATAAATTTTAACCTTAATAGATTCGTTTTTGTTTAAAGATTAAATTTTAGAGATGATACAAAAAGGAGTTATAGTCATTTTATTTTTCGTTTTGTTTGGCAATCCAATTTCGGTTATGGCACAAACGGAACCGGAAGATATTGCTATGGCAACCGATGAATATCAGGATGCTTTTTATGAATCATTAAAACAAAAAGGAATTGAAAATTACGATAAAGCAATAGCATCGCTGGATAAATGTGTAAAGCTAAAACCCAATGATGCTGTAGCTTATTTTGAGTTAGGCAAAAATTATTTATCTCTTAAAGATTATAGAAACGCGCAGGATTCGTTTGAGAAAGCAACACAGTTAGATCCCAAAAATAAATGGTATTGGTTAGGAATTTACGATGTAAGTTACGAAACCAAAAATTATCCTTTGGCTATTGAAACCATTCAGAAAATTGCTGTTTTTGATGAAGAGTATAAAGATGATTTGATTTCGTTGTATATGATTACCAGTCAGTTTGATAAGGCGCTTGTAACTATCAATGAAATGAATGACAAATTCGGAAAATCAGAAGATCGCGATCGATACAAAATGCAGATTTTGTCTCAGGGAAAATATCCAAATGCTGAAATTTCAAACCTGATTGATCAGATAAAAAAGAATCCGAAAGAAGAATCGAATTACATCAACCTGATTTTTTTATATTCGAAAGCTGAAGAAACAGACAAAGCATTAGAAGTTGCGAAACAATTAGCAAAAGAAGTGCCAACATCAGAGTGGGCGCAAGTGAGTTTGTTTAAAGTATATATAGATGCAAACCAGTCAGATAAAGCCATTAAGGCGATGAATGTAATTTTATCAAGTTCAAAAATTGATTCAAAAATTAAGCATCGTACCTTAAATGAGTTTTTGATCTATGTCAATAAAAATCCACAATATGCTCCGGAGTTAGAAAAAGCAATTGCTTATTTTGATAATGATAAAGAAATTGATGTTGCAAAAGAAATAGGAAAATTTTACCACAGTAAAGGTCAGTTTGAGAATGCAATTAAGTATTATGAAAAAGATTTAAAATCAAATTCAGATACAGATCGTGAAACCAATTTGTTGCTGCTTGAGGCTTACACACAAGCGAAACAATTTGAACCAATGACAAAAAGAGCAATGAATATGATTGAAGTGTATCCTAGTCAGCCGCAATTTTATTATTATGCCGGCTTAGGAAACAATCAGTTACAACAATTTAAAAACGCAAAAACCGTTTTAGAAATGGGACTCGATTATGTGGTTGATGATAAAACGCTCGAAGCAAATTTTAATATTCAATTAGGAGAAGCATATAATGGTTTGGGAGATGCTAAGAAAAAAGAGGAATACTTTTTGAAGGCAAATGAATTATTAAAGAAAAAAAAGTAAAAGACTAAATTCAGATGAAAAAATATATAGCACTAATATTAATGACCGCTTTTATGGTTTCTTGTAAATCAAAGGCAGTCGCGGTACAAAATAATAACGGCAGCACAGAAGTTGTTGCAAAAGAAGATAAGAAAGCAATCGAGAAACATTACGATAATAAGTTAGATTTCTCTACTTTATACATAAAAGCCAGCGCTAGATATGTTGACGAAAAACAAAGTCAAAATGTTACAGCCGACATTAGAATCGAAAAAGACAAACAGATCTTAGTAAGTGTTCGTTTTTTAGGAATTACAATGGCAAAAGCTCTGATAACGCCAACAACGGTAAGTTATTATGAGAAAATAAACAGTACCTATTACGAAGGCGATTTTACCAGATTAAGCAAATGGTTGGGAACTGAATTGGATTACAGCAAAGTTCAGAATTTATTAGTTGGAGAAGCACTTGACGATTTAAGGAAAGGAAAATATACCCAGACAATTGTAGAAAATCTTTTTAAGTTAGAAGATCTAAAGGAAACTAACATAAAGAAAGCTTTCTATCTGGATGCAGAGAAATATTTATTGCAAAAAGAAGAGATTTCGCAGCCTGCAGAAAACAGAATGTTGCAAATTTCGTATGGTGACAGTAAAGTTTTTAATCAGGGAACGGTTCCTACTAGTATCGAAATCAATGCAATGCAGCCCAAAGGCAAAACCAATATTAATTTGAATTACAATAATATTTCATTTAATGAAGAACTTTCTTTTCCATATAGCGTACCAAGTGGTTATAAAAAAGTTATAATTAAGTAAATTTGCAAAAAGAAAACATAAACATGCCAAAATTTCTCCTAAGCCTAATTTTTATATGTGCCACGACATTTATGTGGGCGCAAGATGATTCGCAACAAGAAAAACTTGAACAGCGTAAAGCGCAGATTCAACAGGAAATTAGAGACAACGAAAAAATGTTGCAGTCTGTAAAGAAAAAAGAAAAATCAGCAGTAAATGTTTTTTTGATTCAGGCGAATAAAATTAAACTGAAAGAGAAACTGATTAATACTACAGCAAAACAGGAAAAACTTTTAAGTAATGATATGTATATTAATCAGGTTAAGGTTAATAAATTAAAAAAAGAACTTGAAGTTTTAAAAGCAGATTATGCAAAAATGATCTTAAAATCATATAAAAGCCGATCTGAGCAAAGTAGAGCCATGTTTATTTTATCATCAGAAAGCTTTTTGCAAGCGTATAAAAGAGCACAATATTTAAAACAATATACAAATTTCAGAAAGAATCAAGGTTTAGAAATTCAATCAAAAACTGCTCAATTAGTTGATTACAATGCTAAATTGGACGGGCAGAGGCAGGTTAAGAAAAAAATTATTGCCGAAAATCAGAAAGAAAAGCAAAGCTTAGAAGTTGAAAAGCAAGAACAGCAAAAATTAGTTAACTCAATTAAAAAAGATAAAAGTAAAATTATTGCCGATACAAAGGCAAAACAACAGGAATCGAGAAAAATCGATGCTAAAATTAAGGAGCTTATCCGTGAACAAATTAGATTAGCGAATAAAAGAGCCGAAGAAGAAAGACGTAAAAGAATCGCAGAAGGTAAAGCCAGCGAAGCAGAGAAAGCAGAAGCGTCATCACCTAAAACTTATTCATCAGATAGAATTACATTAACACCGGAAGGTAAAATTCTGGCTGCCGATTTTAAAGCCAACAGAGGAAAACTGCCTTGGCCGGTAGAAAAAGGATTTATATCTCTTGGTTACGGAGATCAGCCGCATCCGTTATATCCAACGCTTACGGTTCATAATTCCGGAGTAGAGATTACTACAGAACAAGGAGCAAGTGCACGTGCCGTATTTGAGGGAGTAGTATCAAAAGTGATAGCCTTGTCGCCTGTAAACAGAGCTGTTTTTATTCAGCATGGAGATTACTTTACAGTATATCAAAACCTAAGTTCGGTATCTGTTGAACAAGGTGATAAAGTAAAAGTGAAACAAGTTCTTGGAAAAGTAAGAACAAGTGGAGACACCGGAAAAACAATTATTAAGTTTTTGATTATTCAAAATACATCAAACAACAATCCTGAGGGATGGTTGCAAAACAGATAATAAAAAAGGGAGCTCAATTAGCTCCCTTTTTCGTGGGTTGGTTTATTGGTTAATCATATTGTTCTAAAAAATACCTTAAAATATCAGTTGTAGTAACGATACCTTTAAGCTCGCCATTATCAACTACCGGAAGAGCGTGAAATTCTTCTTTCACAAAAATTTCTGCTGAATCTCTAATGATCGTATCAGATGATATTGTTTTTGGTTTCGATGTCATTACCTGAGCAATGGTCAGCATATCCAGGATTGCTTCATCGGCACCTTCTTGTCCTTCAAACAAAGCTCCAAAAGTCAATCGGTTAATATCTGTTCTGCTAATAATGCCAACTACATCTTTACCACGAACAATTGGAATATGACGAATGGCGTGTTTTTTTAACTTTTCAACTACTTTTTTAAGGTCGTCCTTTTCATTTACGGTTACGACACTCTTAGTCATTATATGACTTATAGGTTCTCTTTTTTTCATAATTGATATGTTTTAAGGTTACATCAAATATGTCTCAATTTTCTCATAAATAATATGATTTTTGTCAGCTATGAAATATCGTTTCATTTAATTTTAAACACCTCATTTTTTATATTTTTATAGAAAATGACATTCGAAATTGTAACTTTATAAAGGATTAAATAAATTAGAAGATAAAAATCATTCTATTGTTCATTTGAAATTGTATCGATTGAAATTTAAAATAGTATTTTTGCACTATGGAAACAAATAGACAGAAAAAAATAGGCGGTGTCATCCAGAAAGATTTGGTTGATATTTTGCAAGGTGAAGTGAGAAAAAACGGAATTAGTAATTTGGTAATTTCGGTATCCAAAGTTAGTGTTACCTCAGATTTATCTGTAGCAACAGTGTATTTAAGCATTTTTCCTCAGGATAAAGCCAAAGAAACTTTAGAAGGTATAAAATCAAATTCAACTCTAATTAAGCACGATTTGTCACAACGTGTTCGTTTGCAATTGCGTCGTGTACCAAACTTGGTATTCTTTATTGATGACTCTCTTGATTATATCGAAAAAATCGATAATGCTTTATCAAACAGAGAAAATCCAATTGAAAATCGTGATCTTTTAGAAAAAAGAAGAAAATCATAAATTGAATTTCCCCCTTTACATAGCCAAACGTTATATTTTTAGCAGAAGTAAAAACAATGCTATCAATATTATTAATCGCATTGCCAGCATGGGAATTATTGTTGGCACAATGGCTTTGTTTGTGGTTTTATCTGTTTTTAGCGGATTAAAGGTTTTTAGCCTTTCGTTTACAAACGAAATAGATCCCGATCTAAAAATTACCAGTACTTACGGAAAATCATTTTTGATTACGCCGGATCAGGAAAGTCAAATTAAAAAAATTGACGGTGTTGTTTTGTATACCAAAATTATCGAAGAACGCGTTTTATTTTTATTTAAAGACAAACAGCAGGTTACCTACTTAAAAGGTGTCGATCGAAATTATCCTGTTGTTAATGACATTAAGAAAAAACTCTTTAACGGAGATTGGCTAAAACCGGATACCTATCAGGTTGTTATTGGTTATGGAATTGCTCAGGATTTTTCGTTGGGAATTCTTGATTTCGAAAATCCTCTTCAAATATTTGCACCAAAACCAGGAAAAGGAGCAATCGAAAATCCGGAAGAAGCATTTAATAAAACAGATGTTTTACCAGTTGGAATTTATTCGATCAGTGAAGATTTAGATTCAAAATATGTATTTGCAGATTTAGGTTTAGCGCAGGAATTATTGATGTACAAGCCGAATCAAATTTCTGGAATCGAATTTCATCTGAAAGAAGGTGCTAATGAAAATGCAATAAGTGCCAAACTGAATACCATTTTCAATAATAAAATTACCATAAAAAACAGGGCACAACTTAATGAGTCTTTGTATAAAATGCTGAATACAGAAAACATTGTAGTTTACCTTATTTTTACTTTGGTAATTATTGTAGCACTTTTTAATTTAGTTGGCGCATTGATTATGATGATTTTAGAAAAGAAAGGAAATCTTAAAACCCTTTTTAATCTGGGAACAGAAATCAATAGTCTGCGAAAAATATTTCTGCTTCAGGGAACTTTGTTAAGTGTTTTTGGAGGTGTAATTGGTCTCGTTCTCGGTATCATTTTAGTACTATTGCAACAACAATACGAACTCATTATGATCACGCCAACTCTGGCATATCCCGTAGTTTTCAATCTTGAAAATGTACTTATAGTTATGGGAACTATTGTATCACTTGGTTTTGTGGCTTCTTTAATTGCCAGCAGCCGTGTAAGCAAAAAGTTATTGGATTAGTATTTCGTACTAAAAAATATTACTTATATTTATCCTCTTAAAAAACTACAGTTTATGATTGTTTCTGCCTAATCCTATTTTATTTTCTTGAATAATTAGGATACTTACGTTTATTTTTCTTCAGTTTAGATCATTGCATCTGGACTAATATTATCATTTATCCTAACATATCATGACAGAAACAACAATACAGAAAAGTTTATTTTCTAAAGTTTTCACCACATTAAAACAAGCAATCAAAGGAGACGAATCTTTTGATTATACCGTAGGCAGCATCAAAAAAGCAGTTATTCTATTGGCCATTCCGATGGTTTTAGAAATGATGATGGAGTCTGTTTTTGCCTTGGTCGATCTCTATTTCGTAGGACATTTAGAGCACAGCAGTTTTGCCATTCAAACCGTTGGCTTAACAGAGTCTGTACTTGCTATTATATATTCAGTCGCAATTGGTATGAGTATGGCTGCAACAGCAGTTGTAGCTCGACGTATTGGCGAAAAAGATCCTGTTGCTGCGGCAAAGGCAGGAATGCAGGCGATCATAGTGGCATTTGTAATTAATACCATAATTAGTATTCTGGGCGTTATTTATGCCAAAGAAATTCTGATTTTGATGGGGGCATCAGAAGACGCAGCTGAACATGGTTACATTTTTACACAAATTATGATTGGCGGAAGCTTATGTATTATGCTTTTATTTCTGATTAACGGAATCTTTCGTGGGGCTGGAAATGCTGCAATTGCCATGAAAAGTCTTTGGTTGGCCAATATCTGTAATATCATTTTATGTCCCATATTAATTAACGGTTTTGGTCCGGTTCCGGCTTTCGGATTAACAGGAGCTGCTATCGCTACAACATTAGGAAGAAGCATTGGAGTATTATATCAATTGTATCATTTATTCTTTGGTAACGGAGCGTTAAAAATTAAACTTTCATACTTCATTCCAGATTTTCATCAGATAAAAGCATTGGTAAAAATTGCTGCTCCGGGAGTTTTACAGTTTGTTATTGCGTCGTGCAGCTGGATTTTTCTGGCGCAATTGGTAGCCACAACAGGAGGTGATCACGGATCAGCAGGATATCAGACAGCACTTAGAATTATGATGTTTTTTATTCTGCCGGCTTGGGGATTAAGTAATGCCGCAGCTACTTTGGTTGGACAAAATTTAGGTGCCAAACAAATCGATCGTGCCGAAAAATCAGTTTATACCACAGCAAAATACAATGTCATTTTTATGGCAACAATCATGGTAATTACATTATGTTTCGGAAAGTATATTATTTCATTTTTCACCAATGATGAATTGGTAAAAACAATAGCCGTCGAAGCCTTACAAATTATGAGCATCGGATTTATCTTTTACGGGATCGGAATGGTTTTAATCAACACTTTTAACGGAGCAGGAGATACCTGGACACCAACCGGAATTAATTTCTTTGGATTTTGGTTGTTTCAGATTCCACTTGCTTATGTGTTGGCAAAACATTTTAATATGGGGCCAACAGGTGTTTTCATCGCGATTCCAGTGGCAGAAACTGCTATAACACTCGCAAGTATTTTCTTTTATAAAAGAGGGAAGTGGAAACGTATTCAAGTATAATTTATAAATAAAAAAAACCTTCAAATTTGAAGGTTTTTTTATGTAGGAAATTTACATTAATTTTGTTTTGTAAAATTTAATGCTTTTATGATTAAGATTAATTTAGAAAATACTTTTGAAGCTATATATGTAAGCCCTAATTTCGATCAATACATTTTTGAATCTCAATTAAAGAATAATACACTAATTCAACTTAAAGTTAAGTTCACAAACATTGCCGATTCTTTATTACCTAATGTCTATAATCTGGCTTTTGGTCCATTTGATGATACAGGAAAAATAAATGATTCTATAAATCTTAAACATAAAGACAGCAACAAAGTTTTTTCAACTATTATCTTTTTAAAAGATAATCCTCATGCAGCAATTGGAATAGATGGTTCAGATGATTTACGAGCCAATCTATATCATCGAATGTTTAGATATAATTACAAAGATCTACAAGATTTTATAGTTATCATTGGAGTAGATTGGTATGTGAGATTACTTAGAAACGGATCAATTGAATTAGATGATGACGGTTCTGCTTTTTTTAAGCCAAAACCAGAACCCTTTGATTTTCATAGAAAATCTCATGATCTTTATAGATATTATATGTTTAATTTAAACCAATAATTTTTAAATTTGTGTATGAAAGACTCAATCCAAAATAAGATTAATAGAATTCAAGAAATTGCACTAGCTTCTAGTACAAAGAAAAGTATTGTCGATGGTAATATTATAGAATCAAACAGCGATAATAATTTATCTAAATCTATTAGAAATACTAAAGAAGCTGAATTGTTTTTTTCTGAGTTAAAGTCAGCAATTGATCTTGCTAAAAAGAATTTAACAAAAAATGCTTTAGAATAAATCGATTTATACTGGTACAAAAAAGACCTTCAATTTTGAAGGTCTTTTTTGTACCAGTATTTTTTTAAACAAATTCATATCCCGCATAAACCTGTTCAATTTCTTTCATAATTGCAAAAAGATTTTCAGGTTCATCAGTCGTAACTAATTTTTGTTTGTACTCTTTAAACGAATGTATTCCTTTAAAATAATTGGTATAATGACGTCGCATTTCAACAATTCCTAAACGTTCACCTTTCCATTCCATCGACCACATAAGATGGTTTCTGGCGGCTTCTACACGATCCGCAACAGTTGGAGCAGGCAAGTGCTCCCCCGTTTTAAAGTAATGCTTGATTTCGTTAAAAATCCACGGATAACCAATTGCGGCACGACCAATCATGATTCCGTCAATACCGTATTCATTTTTATATTTTAGTGCTTTTTCAGGACTGTCGATATCGCCATTTCCAAAAATAGGCATTGTAATTCTAGGATTATTTTTTACACGTGCAATGTGTGACCAGTCGGCGTGGCCTTTATACATTTGTGCGCGGGTTCTGGCGTGAATCGTCAAAGCCTGAACACCAATATCCTGAAGTCTTTCAGCAACTTCATCAATGTTGATCGAGTTATCATCCCAGCCCAAACGTGTTTTTACCGTTACAGGCAAATCAGTACTTCTGATAACCGCTTTTGTCAAACGAACCATCAAATCTACATCTTTTAGAACTCCGGCTCCTGCACCTTTGCAAACTACTTTTTTTACCGGACATCCAAAATTAATATCCACTAAATCAGGCTTTACCGTAGAAACAATTTTAGACGAAAGTGCCATTGCTTCTTCGTCACCACCAAAAATCTGAATTCCAACCGGACGTTCGTAATCAAAAATATCCAACTTCATTCTGCTTTTTATAGCATCACGAATCAATCCTTCAGACGAAATAAATTCAGAATACATCATGTCAGCACCGTGCGTTTTGCATAATCTGCGAAACGGCGGATCACTAACATCTTCCATCGGTGCGAGTAATAAAGGAAATTCGGGTAATTCTATGTTGCCAATCTTGACCATCTTCAATATTTTGTGCAAAATTACAACATTTAGTTTAATTCACAGCAAAACATTCATATTGAGGTTCAAAGGGTTGAAATTAAACCATATAAGTTATATAAGTTCATTTAAATAAAATGAGATTAATAAAAACTTTATGATGATGAAAAATAAGTCATATAAGTTTGTTTAATAAAATCATATAATACATAACCACAATATGAACTTATATTTTCCTCTAATAAAAAATGCGATCAACACAAACTTTAATATGTACTTATATGACTTATATGGTGAAAAAAAAATTATATGGTAGTTTTCCTGTAATCAAAAAATCGAATAGGTTTTCGACTCATTGGATTAAAAACCAAAGGATTTAAAGTTTCTTTTGAGGCAAATTCTATTTTTGGAGTTACTCTTAATTTAGCTCTGAAGTGATCTTTTATTTCTTGTAAAAATTCAGCAGATTGATTTTTTGCAGCGATTTTTATCAGGATTTCATCTGTTCCTAAATCGTTGGTAGAGATTTCGATAATATGATTTTCGATATTGTCAAAACCACTCAAAACATCGTTCATTGCTGGCGGATAAAGCGTTGTTCCTTTGTATTTGATCATTTGTTTTTTACGTCCAACCACAGGTCCAACGCGCAACGTATTTCTTCCGCAAGCACAAGGACTGTTGTGTAACTGTACAATATCTCCGGTTTTAAAACGCAATAAAGGCATGGCTTCAATCCCTAACGTGGTAAAAGTCAATTCGCCAATTTCTCCGTCTTTTACAGGAATATTATTTTCGTCGAGAACTTCAATGATAATCAGTTCGGGATGGTGATGACCACCAACTCCATGCTCACATTCTGTAAAAGCAGTGCTCATTTCTGTGGAAGCATAGGTCGAAAACAACTTGATATTCCACTTTTCGGTAATTTTATTGGATAAAATGTTCATCGAAAAATCCTGATTTCTTAGCGATTCTCCAATGCAAATTGCTCCTTTTATACTCGAATTATTATAGTCGATTCCATGTGCTTCGGCGTATTCAATTAATTTTAATAAAAAAGAAGGAACGGTAATTAAATAAGAAGGTTTATATTTTAAAATAGAATCCCATTGCAATTCCGGAATTCCGGCGCCAACGCGAATAACACCAACTTTTAGTTTTCGTAATCCTAGAAAATAAGCCAGACCTGCCATAAATTTTCTGTCTATTGTTGTCATTAATTGTACCACATCACCTTCGGCAATTCCCGCGCAGGCAAACGAAATTGCTTCATTATAGGCCAGTCGATCCAGATCAGAATCGGTTAAACCAAAAGTTACCGGATCACCTAAAGTTCCTGAAGTCGAAGCATAATCAATGATTTTGTTTTGCGGAACGCATAAAAAATCGTCGTTGTATTCTTGTAAATTTTCTTTTGTCGTAACAGGTAAATATTGTAAATCTTCGAGTGTTTTAATTTTCGTAATATCAATATTTTGTCCTGCAAAAAGACGTTTGTAAAAAGGAGAATTTTGACTGATATATTGTAAAAGTTCGGCTAATTTTTGCTCTTGAAAATTTTTAATTTCTTCTAAAGAATCTTTTTCTATTAATGGAATCATTGTAATTTTCTTTTGATTTTTTTTAAATATTTTTCAATTGCTGTTTTATCAGGAACTGTAGTAATTTCTTTGGTTAATGCTTTTTCAAAATGAGCCTGAGAAAGCTTGTATTCTTTTTTTTGATAAAAGTACAACCCTGCTTTGTAATACACAACCCAATAATCAGGGTTTAAGGATTGATATTGTTGAATAAATTCAGGACTAATAACTTGTTTGTTTTTCAGATACAAATCTATTTTATCGTCTTCAATTCTAAATTTTTGATAGTTTTTATATTGTATGGTTTCCAGAAATGGATCTTTAGGAATGTCTAAGTTTTTTTGTTGAAAAGAAGAAACGATCGGATTCATTTTTCTTTCTTTAAAAACAGAATCCAGATTATAACAAACAAATTCTCCCAATTGATACGGATTTGCCGAAACCCAAACCAGTTTTTCTTTGGGTTTAAAAATAACACCATGATGCGCCATCAGTTGATTCAGTGCTTTTTCGTTGCCATAACCCAAAGGAATGTTTTTTAAACCGTCTTTATTTCGTAGAATTTCAGCAGCAATTTTAGGATTGATTTTCGGGTTTTCTGCAAAAAGTTCCTGCATTCTTTCAAAACGATATTCCGAATGGCTGTTGGCAATTTGCAACTCATTTCGCTTTTCATTTTTTAAATTTTCTCCCTGAAAATGATTCGCACAAAATAGCTGATCACTATTTGGCACTTCGTAAACATCCATTTTTTTAGGCGAAACTTCAATCAAAATTGCTTTGTTATCATTTGCACTTCCCACCATAATAGATTCTGAAACAAAAACTTCTCTTTTTTTAGCAATCGCAATGGCTTCCTCAATGTTCTTGGCGTGTTGTAAAATTTCACGTGTCAGGATCGAAATCGGCGTTTTGGCAATCAACGGAATTTTAGATTTCGAAGCATTAATTGTAACCGTCAAGCCTTCGATATTCATTCCGGAAACAGCACCAACCATTCCGGGCCAGGTGACCATCATAAATTGGTGACCCTCTTTCGGATTTATAAACGCGACGATTTTATTTTCCGCGAAAGCGTCATTCACATAAAAATCAAAATTACGCCCAAGGATTAAATTTCCGTCTGCAGATTTTTCTCCCCAGGCAGCAAAAGAGGAGCAGCCCACCAAAGCCAAATCCTGCAAAGCGTGACCTATATCGTGCGCGGCATGCAAATACAAACTGCGCTGATATTGTGGTGCAATGTTGTCAAAGTCATGAGAGGTATATCGCGAAACGCCAAAAATCTCGGTTTGATATTCTTCAGGAACATTCGTATATAATTTCCTGTTGTACCATTTTAGAAAATGTCTAAGAAGTCGCTGCTGAAATTTTGAAGGAACAATATCTTTTATTTTAGAGAAAAAAATATGTTCCTGATTTTTTAAAAGAGAATCAGATAAGGCTCCGGTGTTTAGGCCAATTTCAAGAGGATCGCCTTCTACATACAATTCCCAAAGACCTTGTTTATTTTTTAAAAGTGAATTTTTCCCTGATGCAAAAACACTGTCAGATTGTTTGGTTACAACTGGTTTTGCAGCATTGTATTGAGAAGTTTCAGGAAGATGATGCATAGATTTTGATGTTCCGCAAGACGCCAACATCAACAAAAAAACAACGAAAAAAAATAAATTAATCCGGCTTTTCATATCCCTACATTTTATTCAGATGCTTCATTAATTTTAGTTACTAAATATTCTTTTCCAAGAATTTCTGAGCAGGTGACAACGGCGCCAATTGTCACGCCAAGAACACCATGCATATTAATACTTTGGCCCGTAAGATATAAATTATCCAGCTTGGTTTTTGACGGAATCAGGGTTTTCATCGGATTATTCGAATCTTTAACATAACCGTACATATTTCCGTTGTCCCCGCCTATATAATCCCGATAAGAAAGTGGAGTAGAGGTGTGAACAGATCGAATACAATCTCTGATACCAGGGAATTTTATCTCGATTTCGTCCAAAAATTTAGCTGCTTTTCTGGATTTAAATTCTTCATAACTTTCTCCGCGGTCATTTTCATTAACCGTTGTATTAAAAGTTTCGATCCAGGGGGCAACATCGTCATATTTCATGTAGGTGATGAAAGTCATTCCTTCCGCCCATTCTTCTTGTTTTTTTGAGGCATTCATAGAAGCCATAAAAGCTTTTGGCCAGGAATTTTCATCATAATCATGAGCGGTCCAGACTTCGCTGCTTTTCTTAAAATGATAATGATTGTGATTGATGTATTTAAAGGTCTCCGGTTTAAAAACAATGTATAAACTGAAAGCCGAAATAACGCCTTCAAGACTTTGAACTCTGCTGTAAAATGATTTTCTGAAGTTTTCTTCGCCAGCCAGTTTCAAAGTAGTTTTGGGTTCAATGTTCGAAATAAAATAAGAGCCTGAAACCTGAGTTCCGTCTTTCATTTCTACGAAAGTAACCCTGTTGTTTTCTACATTAAATTTCGTAACTTCTTTGTACTTATAAAATTCGCCACCGTATTTTTTAAGCTGTTTCAAAAGCTGCTTCGTGATCTGACTTCCGCCATTGATGCAGCGCCAGGAACTTTGAATATAAGAGTTTACAGAAAGCGCATGAACGTAAAAAGGCGATTTGTCTGCAATACCAGCGTATAAAAAATTAGAACCCGATAAAACTGCTTTTAGCTTTTCATTTTGTGTACATCCCTCGATTGTTTCTTTGGCGTTAAGCCCTAAAATTTCGTTGTCATATTTGCCTTCCCATTCTAAATTATAAAGCGGAAAACATTCGCAAATAGCTTTTATTTTTTTACAATATTCTTCGATATTGGTTTTTTCATCAGGGAAAAATTTCACTAACTGATTGGCGAAATTATCGTAACCCTGGGCATGCGGATATTCGTTTTCATCATCTTCAAAAGAGATAATATCAAAACCATTTTCATCTAATTTTTTCAGATTGAGATGATCCATGATTCCCAAATACTTAAAATATTTGTATAGATTTTGTCCTTCTTGCAAACCTCCTATGTAATGAATTCCGGTATCAAAAATGGTTTTATCGCGCACAAAAGTCTGCAGATTTCCGCCGTATTGATTGTTTTTTTCAAGCACACAAACGCTGTATCCTTCTTTTGCCAGAATAATTGCCGAGACCAATCCGCCTAAACCGCTGCCTACAATTACTACATCGTATTGCTCTTTCATGCTAATTTTTCTTTAATACGATTATAGAATTTTCTTCTGCAACTGATTGAAAACCAAAGTTAATTAAAGTGTTTTTTAAACCTGAACTATTGATTAAAATAACACAAGAAGTGGTAGAAATGATTTTCTCCAGATCCTCTTTATAATTTTCATCAGAAATTAAAACAACGTCATATTGATTTTCTAAAGACAATTCGAGATGGTCCAAATAAGAGATTTTTCTCTTTTTAAGGAAATAATTTGTTTTAGCAACCGCTAGTTTTTCTTCATCAGCAATAAAAGAAATTACTTTTCGCTGTGGTTCCTGCAAGCTCAATAAAACGTCTAGTTGTCCGTAATCATTGGCTAAGTGCAATATTTTGGCTTTCGCCGAAAGATGCTTGTTGAGACGATAATAGGTTTCTAAATTATGTTTTAAATCGCTTTTGACACTGTTGGTGATTTCAATTTCTTTGTAATCATAACTGTGAATGACCATTTTTTTGAAATAATCAGGACCTTCTAATTCCTGACGCACTTTATGAAATTCTGCTTTAAAATAAGCGCTTAATAGTTTCGTTCTTTCGGCATAATTTTTCCCAAAAGAAAGATTATCAGGAGTAATTCTCTCTAAAATAGATAGCGTAACATGACTATGATGAATGACAAAATCGCCTTTTGGAATCGCTTCTGAAGCACCATGAATTAAAACAGGAAGAATATCCAGATTAAATTCTTCTGCCAAATAAAAAGCACCTTTATGAAAACGATTGATCTGATTGCTTGTAGAACGTGTTCCTTCCGGGAAAATCATAAGCGAATATCCTTCGTTTACTTTTTGGCGCAAATGTTCAACGCCACCTTCAAGACCTTCAGAAACCGGATAAAAACCTGCTTTTCTAACTGTTCCGCCAAAAATAGGAGAATTGTAAACCCAGTCGTTTACCAGAAATATAATTTTTGGACTCAACATTCCCATTGCCAGAATATCGATAAACGACGAGTGATTGGCAATAATTATCGCTGGTTTTTCGAAGTTTTCATTCAACTTATTAATGACTTTTTTATGCAAAAACGGATTCGAATACAATACGGAATTCATGAATCTTGAAATGCAATAGCGGAATGCTTTCATTTTCGTTTTTTCCTTAATCGGAAGAATCGGCATGATGGTGATACTGAAAAGAGACATCAAAATACCGCCAAGTCCGTAGTAAGTAAACGAAATAATACCGTGTATAAAAGTGCGCAATACAAAAGGAGGATTTCCTTTTTTCGCACGATTGGATATAAAGAGTTTAAACAGAATCGGGTAGAAGATGAACGTAATAATCAGTGCGGCAAAAACCCCAATTAATGAAACAGACGAGATAGATCGCAACGCTGGATGACGTGCAAAAATCATGGCACCAATTCCTAAAATGGTCGTGATAACCGCCAGGATTATTGAAGTTCTGTAAATCGCAATTTCGTTTTTTCCGTTGGTATATTCTTTTTGAAGTGCGCTTGTCATGAAAATACTAAAATCGACACCGTGACCAAAAATCAGCGTACAAACAATCATGCTGAAAATATTCATTTGGATGCCAAAGATGCCCATAATTCCGGCCGTAACAATTCCCGTTAAAGCAATTGGGATACAACTTACAATGACCAATTCGACTCTGCGGAAAAAGAAAAATAAAATCAGGATTACAGCAACAAACGAATAATTAACCAGCGAATTAAAATCGGTTTTTAAAGTACTAAAAAACGTCTCGTTCATTTGCTGACGATCAATTGCAATCAGATTATTTTTGGCGGAAGCCGATTTTACAAAAGCATCTCGTTGTTCCGGCGTCACTTTTACCAAAGTAGAAATCGTGAAGAATCCATTTTTTTCGGTTACAAATTCTTTCAATTGCAAAGCCTGAATCTTCAGATATTCTGAAGCTGAAATAGGTTTGAAATTAAAATCTAAATGATCAAAAAAGGCAGAATAAGTGGTCGGTTTGAATCCAAGTTTTGAACCTTCGGCAATCAATTCAGATTGTAAAAGTTGTTTTTTATTATTGTCCCAAAACGAATTCCATTTTTCTATTTTTTGTTGTTGTGCCGCCTGCGAAAGCATAATGCCGCCAACGGAACTGAAATTCAATATTTTGTTGGTTTGCTTTTCCTTTGATAAATCGGCAAAAAGCTGAGAGTTGTTTTGCAAAACTTCCTCCATACTTTTCCCGTACGAAGCCACATAAATGGTTTTGGAGGTTAAACTCGTGCTTTCTTCCAGATCTTTTTCGGCTGCTTTGATTTCCTTTGGAACAAAATTCAATTGCGATAAATCGTTATTGAAGCCAACATTATTATAAGTAAAGCAGCAAATAATGGTAATTATAACACAAAATCCAATCAGATATTTATTGTTGTGAAAAGAGAAATGAGCCAGTTTATCGATGACATTTTTCTTGTGTTCGAAATTGTTTTCTTGGGGTTTATACAAATGCGGAACAATCAAAAGAGAGAAAATACCCGTTACCATAACAATTACGGCGGCAAAAATCCCGAGGTCATTTAGCGCATCTGACTTTACAAAAAGTAAACATAAAAATGCAACAGCCGTTGTTGAGCTGCTCATAATTACGGGCATTGTAATGTCTTTGTATAACGTTTTTACATCGCTGTTATGTTTGTAATGCGTGAGAATATGTATCGAATAATCGATCGTGATTCCTAATAAAATAGAACCAATTCCGAGAGAAATGGCGGAGATTTGCTCTTTCACAAAATATAAAAAGGCAACGGCAAACAAAGCGCCAAAAACCGTTGGAAGAAAAATGATCAGCGGAATCAGCACTTTTCTATAGAATAAAATCAAGATCAACATGAGCGTAATCATCGCTATTGTTGTCGTTAAGATGATATCGCTTTTGATTTGATTGGCATTAGCAACCGCAATCAAAGCCGAACCAAAATAACTAATTGAAGTTTTGCCCTTGAATTTTGTATTTAGATTCTCCTGAATTGATTTTAGTTTTTCGGCAAAAATCGTATTCTTTTCCGTTTCGCTCGACGGAAGATTTGAGGTAATAAAAAGCAACAATTTCTTTTTGTCTTTGGTCATAACAAAACCATTGTTGAGCGTAAAATCGTCACCAATATTTAATTGCTGTAATTTTTTTAAAGCGATAAAAGAAATCCCTAACGGATCTTGCAGAATAAAATCTTTGGTTACAAATCCAGAGGGAGAAATTATCGATTTGTAATTTCCCTGAACCGTTGCTGCAATACTGTCTTTTTGAAGCTTGTTCTGAATCGTCGCATAATCTTTATTCTCCAGAAAAAGCGGTAAATTATTGTAGACAAAATCTATGGTTTCCTGAATATTTTCTTCATCAATTTTTCCCTGAATTCCGGTAACGTAAGGTTTACAGGATTTGGCAACACTGTCTGAAAAAATAGTGGCCATTTCTTTTAGATCTTCTTCAGTACCGTTTTTATCAAGCTTGAAAATGACGGTGATTTTATCGGCAAAGTTGAGTTGTTTCAACACTTTTGCCGTTACATCAGCCTTATCGTTTGTTGGAATCAATTTGGTAATATCTTCTTCAAATTTAATTCGGGAAGCAAAAAAGCCAAAAGCCAAAAGCATCAAAACAGCCAATACCACCGATAATTTTTTTCGTCGGTTTACAAACAAGTGAATGGCGTAGAAGTATTGATGCATAATTATTTATTGTTGTTTTTGCCTATTGTTTTTTTCGCCACGAATTTCACGAATTTTCGCGAATTAATTTGTGCTAATTTGTGAAATTTGTGGCGAAAAAATCAGCGTAAATCTTTTTAATCTGTGGCAACTTTTATGTAATATTCGTTTTATTCTTAGAACTAAAAGCGGTTAAAAGTAAATAACTTATTAAGCCAAAAGTCAGTGCCAAAACGGATGCTAAAATAAGACTTCCCACGATATATTGTGTAGCATTTTTTTGAATATCATCGAGGGTAACTGAACTGTCTAAAATTAACGGCGCATCATTCGATACAAAGTAACTTCCCATTTTTAGCGAACCGTAAATAACAAAAGGAATAAACGGCGGAAAACTTACATTCGAGGCCAGATAAGCTATGACTTTATTGAGCCTGAATAAAGCTGCGAAAGTAAAAAGCAAAACGGTTTGAAATCCCCAAAAAGGCGAAATTCCAATAAAAATACCCAAAGCAATTGCCGCTGATTTTTTGAAATTAGAATCAGAACTTTCTAAAATATCTTCAAGAAAGAATTTTTTAAAACCTTTTTTTTTTGCTCTTCTAAAAAAATCTCTTGGCTTTATGTACAACAACGCGTTGAGAACCAAAACGGTATTTAGAATACTGATTCGGGTAAAATCTTTAAATGGTCGAAAATGCGAAACACGTTCTGCGGGATCATACAAAATCTGGATCGGAATATTTTTTACTACAATACCTTTCCAGGCAGAACGCACAATAACCTCAATTTCGAACTCAAATTTATTGGTATAAAATTGTTTCGGAATGAGTTTTAACGGATATAATCTAAATCCTGATTGTGTGTCTTCAAGAGCAATTCCGGTTTCGAACTTGAACCAGAAATTAGAAAATTTATTACCAAAACTACTTTTCTTTGGCACATTTTCCTGAGTCATATTCCGGCTTCCAATCAATAAAGAATTGGGTTCGTTTTGAATGGCAGCAATAAAGTTGGGAATATCAGAGGCAAAATGCTGACCATCAGAATCGATCGTGATGGCATATTCGAAATTCATTTCAATCGCTTTTCTAAAACCATTTCGGAGCGCCCTTCCTTTTCCTATATTTCGAGGATGATGAATTTGAGTAAGCTCCGAATATTGTTTTAAAATTTCGTTTGTTGTATCTGTAGAACCGTCATTGACGATGATAATTTTAGAAGTAAAATCTAAAATAGAATCCAGCACTTTTTTCAACGTTTTGTGATTATTGTACGTGGGCACAATAACACAAAAATTGGTCGAATTAAGTAATTCCTGCTGAGATAAAGTTGGTTGCATTGGGATTTTTTTCTTGACCTACTTTACAAATTGCTTCTCTTTTTCAGAGAAACTTTTCGATTGTAAAACAAAGTTTTTTAGGTATTCCTTTAAAACACCACTTTGTTCAGTGTAATGTTCTGTAATGAACTTTTTATCTTCTTTAATGTTTTTTTTATAACCCGTAATTCCTGGAACATCTTCCTGAATACTCAATCGAATCATTCTGATTTCGATATTGTTTGGGTCACTTTTTAAAGTAGCTTCAAGAAGTTTTGCACCTTCTTTAAAACGGGAAATTTTACTTCCTATTAAGTTTTCAAATTTAGAATCTACCAAAATTGAAGCCGCTTTGTAAGCCACTAAAATTTTCTCATCGTTGTTTGAAATCACGGAAAGTTTTTCTGTAAATTCCTTAGCGTTTGCTTCTGATTTTGCAACATCAGGATATACCTTTCGAATAGATGCCAAATCTGGATTTCCTGCAAAATTTATCCATAGAATTATTGATAATAGTAATTTCATAATTATAGTTTTTTATACACATTGCTTAATTTTAAAGCAACGGTATCATTAAAATATGTGGTGTTTTTCACCTTTACCAAATCATCCTCTGTGGTAGTTATATCAAGTTCTAAACGCAATTCCGGATTTGTTTCCGGATTGATCAATGCCATAAATTTTACATTCGTAAGCGTCTGAATCATCAAAGTACTTTTGGTAATCGATTCTGTAAGTTCTTTAATGATCTGAATCATGCAAACGCCCGGCATAATTGGGTTTCCTGGAAAATGACCTTTAAAAACCTCATGATTGGCATTAACTAATATACGAATATTAAATTTAGCATCTCCTGTTTTTTCTTCTGAAAGCACTTTATAAAAGTCTTTTAAAACCATATTTGTATTTTTTTATTTCGTTTCAAAAGAGTAAGAAATACCTATTTGAAAATTCATATTAGTATTATAACTGCCAAACAAGTAATGACTATTAGAATTATTATGATAGTAGTCGCTGTCTAAAACATCTGAAAGACCTTTTTTAAATCGAAACTCAAAACCAATACCCGAAGGCATCTTATAGGCAATACCTGCAAGAAGCGAAAGATCATTATATGTTTTTGTAACGGCTAAATTATCGCTTAAAAGAACATCTAAAGTTGGCCCAAACAGTACTTGAAACTGATTAAATTTTAATTTATTAAGCAGGCCAATCGACAAATAATTCATTTTTAAATCCTGAGAAATGGTTCTTTCTGTTTGCGTATCCTGATCAAAAAAATTACGGGAAACATTATTAGATCCTTGTCTGATGTAATTTATTTCGGGCTGTAATGCATATCGTTTCGTGAAATTTATTTCTCCAAAACCTCCAATATAAAAATCAGGTCTGTAGTTCGCATGCATTTCTGAAATTGTTGAAAGAGACAAACCTGCTCTTAAACCTGGTTGAAAGCTCATTTGCGCCTGTACTTTTGCAAAGGCAAAAAAAAGGAATACGGCAACCGCTAATTTCTTTGTATACATTTATTTTACTTTAAAAGTGTAACTAATACCAATCTGGAAAACCTGATTCAGGATAAGATCATTATAGCGATAACCATTATCGTCATACTCAACTCCGTCGTATCCATAAATATCAACTAAACCTTGTTTTAATCTTGCTTCAAACGTTAATCCGTTTGGCAATGTATATCCAACTCCTCCCACAATGGCAAGATCAAAACTTTCAGGATTACTGTTGATATAATTATCAGAAATTTTAAAATCTACAGACGGACCTCCTAAAATATGAAAAGCTTTACCACCAATATTAAATTTTGCCACCGCACCAACTGTTAAGTAGTTCAATTCATAATTTATAGAACGATAATTATTATAGCCGTTTCCAAAATATTCTCTTCCTTCATCGCCTTGTCTTGAATACGTTAACTCAGGCTGTAACGAAAAATATTTATTAAATTTAATGTTCACTAATCCGCCAACATAAAAATCTGCTTTAGATCTATTATCATCAATATTAGTTAATGTTGATAAATTTAAACCGCCTCTAAGCCCGGGACTAACTCTTACTTGTGCCTGAGAAGATTGAATTCCAAGAAATAAAACAAAAGCAATTACGGTTAATTTTTTCATTTTGGTTTGATTTAAAGTTTATGAATAGTTTAAATTTTTTATTCTGATTTAAAATAATTCAGTTCAATTTTCAATTTAATATTCTGATGAATAATCTGAATCTTTTCGGCAAAAATATTGTTTTCTGAAGTAAATGTCAGCGTAAATTTTTCTTTTGTTTGGGATGAATGAACGACTTTCTCTAATCGATGATCTTTTTTTGATATGAAAAGATAATTGTCGCGTTTTCCATCTTTCGATTTATAAATATTATCCGAGTCATTTTCAAATTGTTCCTGAATCAGATATTCTTTTTTGAGCAATAATCTAAAATCTTCTTTTAAAGTATTGATGAGTATTTTTCGATCTAATTCTGAAACAATCGAATTGACTTTGAAACTGTTATCAGAAATTTCGAAATCTAATAATTTGTTTCCGAATTCAGTTGTAAAAACAATTCTGTGCGTCGTATCATTTATTTTTTTGGCAATAAAAATTCCGCTGATTTCATTTCCGTAAACCGTGATGTTTGTTTTGTAAACATAATCGGTTTTTGAATCTGAAAAATAGGGAACTTCATAAGACGTTTTGTCTAATTTTTTAGGCGTATAATTTTTGGTGACCGAGCCACACGAAACTAAAATAATTGCCAGAAAGCAATTAATTAGTAAAAACTGAATCGTCGATTTTTGCATTGATCACTTTATTTTTAAGTACAATTCGGGTATAATCTTCAGAGGATTCTAATAGTTTTACCTGAACAACGGTTGCTTCTTCTTTATCAAAAGTCAGTTCGATTTGCTTGATGTATTTTTTCAGCGTAGCATCTTTCGGAACAAATTTCACCAGATTCTGACCTTTTACTTTAAAGTACGAAATCGTAAATTCTTTGTCGTCAAACATATTTCCGCTTACGCTGCCCACGATTAATTTATTGATGCGGCCAAAGATTTTGCTGTTTCCAATATCAACCGCGCTTTTCTTTCCTTCGTCGTTAATCAGGATTTTTCCGTTTTTAAAAACAATACTATAATTGTATGGCTTTTTATATTGCCATTGTAAAAGACTAGGTTCTTTAAAAATCATTTTACCCGAAGTTTCAATGTCTTTCGATAAAAAATCTAGATGTTTGTATTGTACAAAATCAGTACTTAAGGTTTTGATTTTTTTAGAAACTACATTTACATCTTCTTTAAAAGAAGCAATTTCTGCAGCAGTCATTTTTTGTTCCTGAGCAAACAAATTGCCTGAAATAAATAGAATAAGTAGAGCTATTTTAGTTTTCATATTTTGTAAAAATTGTGCTTAAAATTTTTTGCCACTCCCGATAGCTATCGGGATAAATGATTAACACGGATTATTATTAAATTGAATAAAATCCGTTTTCATCTGCGTTTTCGCTTTAGCGAATCTGCGTTATCCGCGTTCCATATTATAAGCTTTAAGATTCAAAAGTTCTTCGGTCGAAATCACTTTATAATTGTTTTGCTTTAAAAATTGCAAAAACTGTTCCAATACTAAAACCGAGTGTGATGCCGTGTCGTGCAAAAGTACAATTCCGCCGGGAGAAACACGTTTTATAATGCGATTGAAAATCAATTCCTTATTTTTTGTTCCGCCGTCAAGCGAACGAATGTTCCAGCCAATTACTTTATGTCCGGTTTTTTCTAAAGCTCTTCTGATCGAAGGCGTTGTAACTCCGTAAGGCGGACGAAAAAAGTTTATTTTTTTGAATGTGTATTTTTCTAAAAGAAGATCAGTTTTCTCAATTTCTGCCTGAATCTTTCTAGCATTATAAAAATCAAAAAATTTAGAATGAGAGTACGAATGATTTCCCACCAAATGTCCGTCAGCAATAATTTGTTTGAGAATTTCAGGATGCGTTTCAATATTTTTTCCGATGCAAAAGAAAGTCGCTTTTACATCGTATTTTTTCAAAAGTTCTAAAACTTGTAAAGTAAAAATACCAGGTCCGTCATCAAACGTAATGGCGATTTTTTTTTCGGTTTCTAACGAATTATTGCAGAACGCTTTTACGTGATAATTAGATGAAATTCGGGCAGAACCAATAGCATTTATTCCCAACCAAATTAAAATAACCACAACAAACCACCATATGTTTATTGCCGTATAAAAATTCAGAAGAAATAATAAAAGCAATAAAAAGACAAAAAATAGTGATATGTTTTTGTGCGTTATCATTTTGTGATTAACGTAAAACTGTGGTTTTTTCCGTTTAATTGATTGTACAATAAAATGGTATTGTAAACTGGTTTTTCAACCGAATTTACTTTTATGATTTCAGGAATTTCCTGCGTTTTAATAATTTTTGCTGCCATCCAAAAAGCAAAAGCCGAAGCTGTATCATATTCTCCACACAAATGTTTGTAATACAAAACAGGCGTTTCTGCGAAAGCATTTTCGGTAAGATTTCTATAATAATTTTCGAAATCTACATTTCCGTCAAAACCTAAAACTAAAGCATCAATGTCTGAAATCTCTAAATTATTCGATTTCAGATAAGATTTAATTTCGGCTTCAATTTCATTTTCTTCCAGCGTATTTACAATTGCAATATCCAGAACTTCAGCATACGTCGTGTCTTTTCTTTCATTTTCTAAAACAAAAAAACTCGCTCCTTCGCCATAAACTGCTCCGCTGGTATCAGAATCTAAAAGGTTATAAGGTTGTTGATTGTCCGGTTTTATACGTCCGGATAATTTAAAAAGTGCGGTTGTATATTCGCCATTTTCATCGACTCCGCCCACTAAAACAGATTGTGCTTCCTCTTCTTCAATTTGCATTTTAGCATCTAAAAGAGCCGACTCAAAAGAAACAGCACCATTTACATACGTAAAATTATAGCCTTTACATTGCTGCAACAAAGCGATTTGCGCACCAACAGTATTATGAGTCGATTGAATAAAAGAAGTTGGTGTTAAGAATTCTTCGTTATTATCCAGAATACTTTTCAGGAATTTCTCAGAATCTTCGATACATCCTAAACCGGTTCCGGTAATGATGGCATCCACTTTTTCGACATTGGCATCTTTCATTGCTAAGGCCGAAGCAACGATTCCGTTTTTCACACCTTTTGCCATTCTTCTGCTGGCGGCAGGCGAAATGTAGTCTTTATAAACCGGCGGAACGATTGCCAGTACATTTTCGTCATGATTGACAATAGCTTCTTCTAAAAAAACAGTATCAAATGTTTTTTGAGTCGAAATACAGCCTACTCCATTTATATATGTTTTTTTCATTTTAGCTTTTTGAAAATATAAGAGTGGAACAATTTCCTCCAAAACCAAAAGAGTTGGATAAAACGTGTTCGATAGTTTTATTTTTTAAAGTAGTCTGTGGCGTCAAATCAAATTCTTCCATCTGATTTTCGAAATTCAAATTCGGATAAACCACATTATTCTGAATTGCCAAAACACTATAAACCGCTTCAATCGCAGCAGCTGCCGCCAAAGTATGTCCGGTAAAAGGTTTTGTAGAACTAAAATCCGGAATTTTTTCGTCCTGATAAATTCTTTTTATGGCTCTTCCTTCAGACAAATCGTTGTTGGGAGTTGCTGTTCCGTGTACGTTGATATAATCAATTTCAGAAGGTTTTAAACCCGAAACTTCAAAGGCTTTTTTCATCGCCAAATAAGCACCATCTCCATTTTCTGAAGAAGCCGTTTGATGAAAAGCGTCGTTTGCATTTCCGTAACCTGAAACTCTTGCCAGAACTTTTTTGTTTTGTTTCGCCACAACTTCATCTGATTCTAGCACCAAATAAGCGGCGGCTTCACCAAGGTTTAATCCTTTTCGTTCGTTGTCGAAAGGTTTATTGAAATCGTCTGATAAAATCATCAAAGTCTTAAATCCGTTAATCGTAAATTTTGCCAAACCATCGGCTCCGCCTACAATTACGCGATCTAATTTTCCGGTTTTTATCAATCTTGCACCCAGCATAATTGCGTTTGCGGCAGATGAACAAGCGGTACTAATAGTGGTAACGATGCCTTTTAAACCTAGTTCTTCGGCAATTTTCTCTGCAACATCGCCGCCATCATGACAAGCAATATATTTAACCAGTTCAGGATGTTTGAAATAATCGTAATAATGTCTTTCAGTCATGTCCATTCCGCCCACACTTGTAGCCGAAATAAGTCCGGTTCTGAATTCGTTTATCGAAGTAATTCCGGCATTTTCAACAGCTTGTTTTGCTGCCAAAGTACCAATCATTGCCGTTCTCGAAAAGTTATTATCGCTGTCTAATCCCAATTCAGCAATCAACTCTTCATTGGTTTTTTTGATTTCGCCCACCTTAATAACATCCGCATGAACTGTCGAAATATTAGTGATACGCGAAATGCCAATTTTATTTTCGATCAGTGAAATATAATTTTCCCCGACTGAATTTCCAATCGAAGAGATAATTCCCATTCCGGTTATTGCAACACCTTTCATCTAATTTTAGATTTATGATTTTAGATTGTAGATTCTTAGAACTTTGTCAAAGTTTCAAACTTTGACAAAGTTGACGGATTTTAAAACATGTTAGATTTTAGGTTTCCTATTGGAATCTAAAATCTGAAGTCTAAAATCTAAAATTATTTTGTTCTGTTCGCGCTAATATAAGCTGCCATAGTTTCGATCGACTGAAAAATGGTTTTTCCTTCTTTTGGGTCTACCAATTTAATTCCGTAATCTTTATCTAAAATCACGATCAATTCAAGCGCATCAATCGAGTCTAAACCTAAACCGTCTCCAAACAAAGGATCGTTATCAGCAATATCTGCGATTGTGATATCTTCAAGATTAAGAGTCGTAATGATTTTATTTTTTAATTCTTCTTTTAATGCTTCCATGATTATTTATTATATAATGTATTGATATTTTCGTTTTTATATTTTTCGTTTTCTTCTTTACTAATGGTGCAAAGAAAGGCTTTGTAATTGTCATTAAAAAATTCTACCCAGCCACAAAGAACTGTATCAGCTTTACTTGTGTTTAACAGAATCTCTGAATAGTTAAACAGAAATTCAGTATTGAAAGCATCAAATATAAAGAAAGAATTCTCACTTTTAAGCTGATGACGGATACTTATTTCGCCTAAACAAATATTGGGCAGCGTATAAACAAAAACCGCCGGACTCGGAAAGTAATTTTCTTTATCCGAAATAGATTCCTGATACTTAACATCTGTATCTAAACTTGATGATTTATTGGCCAAAACCAAAGCGATATTGTTTTCTTTTTCCGTTGAAGTTATCGGACTCAAAAGCAATTCTGATCCTAAAAAAGCCAGTTTGCTCAAAGCATCCATTTTGAAAAACTTTGGATATTGAATGTCAAAGTTGCGGTACGCTTGTTTAGAAAAATCACCAAAATCGGTTGATTCAATTTTGAATACAGAGGTTCCGTTCAAAACAATTTCGTTGTTTTGGATGGTGATGTAGGATTGTATATAGGTTTTGTTTCGAGTCATTTGTAAATGTTTTAACAGAGATTTTCAATATCTCTCTTTAAACTAATTTGTGAAAAAAGGACAGGTGTATTTAATTTGTTTTCTCTTATTATAGTAAAATAAATAGAGTTTCCTTTTAAAAGAAAAATTCTACTTATTTTATAATTTGGATTAAAATTCAACGCCATTTCTGTGTTGTAAATTATAACATTGTTTGAATTCTTATACTTTTCAAAGCCTTTTTTTTCACAATATTCATTAATTAATAAGTTGTTTTCTTTAGCATCGTATTTACTTACAATTTTTATAAGTCTTTTTTCGGTTGCTTTTCTATAAAAAGAATACACAAAAAAAATGCTTAAAATAAAAACCAAATAATATTCAAATCCTGTTTTTGAATGATCACGATAAGGATCATAAAAAATTAAAAAAGGCGTAATAAAACCAGATAAACAAAATAAATAAAAAATGTATGAACCAAATTTATCTAGCCAGCTTTCAGAATAAACTAATTTATTCTGTTCTATGCTTTTTTTAACATTTAGGTTTTTTAAACTTCGCATTTTAAATCTGTTTTTTCTGAAGATTCAATTTAAGAAACCCAAGTATGAATAATTTTCTCAATTTTCCATTTTCCTGATTTGTTTTCAATTATGATTATAAATCCTCTGCCACATCTTCCACCGCCACAAGAAGCGCCAGCAGCTAAAATTCCTGATGTTTTTGTTTTATTAAATTGAATTCTTGATACCGAAATCGTTCCAACAGGAAATAGTACATTACTTACATCATTTAAATCCCAATTTTTTTCATGAGGATATTTTGATGTGTTTTGAAAATTAAACTTTTTATTGTTTTCAAAAGCTTTTAAATCAAATTTGTATTCGTCTGTTTCTTTTGAAATATCATAGTTATATCCGGAAATATCAATTTCTCTAATAATCATCTCATTTTCTTGAGGGCTAATTTTTGTTACATCATCATACACACCGATTAAAATCCTTGTTTTATCATTTTTGATGCTGTCTCGGTTACGCCAATATTCCTTTAATTCTTTATGAAATCCAATAGTATCTTCTTTATTAGATTTAAAATCAATTCTTGGCGTTGGTGGAGGAAGTATAACTCTTCGATCCATATAAATAGAATCTACAATTTCGACAAAGACATTATTTAAGACATCTTTTTCAAATTGTAGTTCGTCTATTTTCTCCTCTTTACATCCAAAAAAAGAAAGAACAACAACAACTATAATTATGAATTTTGATAATTTCATTTATTACTTCAACAATATTGAACTTGTAAAATTTACTTACAGGTTGGATTTTTCATTTGAACTGTTCGGAATTCCCGAACAGTTCAAATTTTATTTTAATTCGTGAAAATTCGTGTAATTAGTGTTTCATTTTTTCAAAAACCACAGCTGTATTACAACCTCCAAATCCAGAAGCCGTCTTCAAAAAATACTCAATAGTAGCCTCTTGATTTTTCTCAATAACATTTATAGATTCGCTTACGCCAATTTCATCAAAACCTTTCGATTCAAAAAGTATATTTTGATTTACGGATTCAATTCCAATTACCGTTTCTAATAATCCCGAAGCGCCTAAGGTGTGACCGTAAAAACCTTTTAAACTATTTATAGGAACGTTTTGTAAACCCAAACGATTCAATGCAATGGCTTCCATTTCGTCGTTGAATGGAGTTGCTGTTCCGTGAGCTGAAATATAATCGATTTTGTCCACTTCAATCTGAGCTTCTTTCAAAGCATTCTGAATACTTCTAAACAAACCTTCACCCGTTCTTGAAGGACCCGAAATATGGTTGGCATCGTTTATCGAACTGTCTCCAATCACTTTTATTTTTGCGGTTGCCGGATTCGCCGAAATTAAAACAGCAGCCGTTGCTTCGCCTAAACTTACGCCGGTTCTGTTTTTAGAATACGGTTTACAAGGCAAATCGCTCATTGCCTGAAATGAATTAAAACCGGACAAAATAAATTCAGAAACTTCATCTCCGGCTACAACAAATACATTGTCATACAACTCAGACTGAATCATTCTTTTAGCAACTGAAACGGCTAAAATTCCGGAAACACAAGCGTTTGAAACGACAATTGGCTGAGTTTTGAATCCGAAGAAATCAGCAACATTTTTTGCTAAAACATCTAAATGTGCACTATTGAAACTTTCCTCTGAATCATTTTTTAATGCCGTAACATTTCCTTTTGTAGTAGAAAGTATAAAAGCCGTTTTCGAATTTAATTCAATTCCTGATTTTTTGATAATTGGCTCTAAAGCCAAAATCATCATTTTCTCTAAACGAGAAAATTTTGTGTCAGTACTTATTTTTTCAAAAGCACTTTTTATTTTTTCATTACTAATAATCGAAGCATAAAACGGAATTGGCATTAAGGCAATATCCTGATGCAATTGAATACCGGAATCGCCACGAACAATTGCTTCAATGTTTGATGCAACATCAAAACCTAAAGGCGTAATACAATTCGTTTCGTTGATATATACTTCTCTTATCATTTTATCTTTTTTTCTGGCCAGTAAATCGGCCACAGATTGTACAGATTAAACGGATTAACGCGGATTTTTATTAATTTTTAATTCGTGAAAATTAGTGTAATTCGTGTTTGTCTTTTATTTTAATAACCCTACTTTTCGTTTCCATTCTTCATAGAAAGGAGGATTCGTCAACATTAAATTTCCGTCGCCATCTAGAAAAACCTGAACGGTTTCTCCGGTGCAGGCCACTTCGCCTTTTGCATCTATAATTCTAAAACGGTAAATCATTTTGGCAGCGGGAGTATCAACAACTGTTGTTTCTATGGTAACGACATCGCCGTAGCGTAAAGACAATTTATGCTCACATTTCGATTTTACAATTGGGGTGGTGTATCCTGTATTGCCAATGTCCAAATAGGTAAGTCCGTGCTGGCGGCCAAACGCTTCTCGTCCATCTTCAAAATAGGTGATATAGTTTCCGTGCCAAACGATTCCAAGCGGATCAGTTTCGTTAAAACGAATTCTGATTTCGTGAGAAACGGTTAGTTCAGTGGCTTCGTTATACTGTTCTTTTCTTTTTGTCATAAAATAAGGCAATGGATGTTGTGATAATAAAGAACAAAAATAACAAACTTATTTTTGGGATGATTTCGAGGAAAGAAACGTTGCGTAATAACACATCGTAAAAAGCTTCTAGTCCCCAGTTCATAGGTGACGATTTTGCGATATATTGCATGATCGTTGGCATAGCAAAAACAGGCACCCAAACACCGCCAACGGCAGCGAGAATAAGGACACTTGTTGCGCCAAAAGGAGCCGATTGTTCTTGTGTGTTGGCTACGGTTCCTAATAAAATTCCGAAACCTATGGCGGCAAAACCTGAAAATAAAGCCACGACACTCATTAAAAATAAATGCCCTTCGATGTTTAAGGAAGGCAAACCAATATGAGGAAATAAAAACACTGCCACGGCAACCATCATATAAAACTGAATCATACAAATGGCTGAATAAGTAATGGTTTTACCAATAATCACCACTAAATTAGAAACCGGATTGGTTAATAACCGAACGAATGTTCCTTGCGATTTTTCTTTTACTATATTAATAGACAACGGAATCACGATAAAAAATATCGCAAAAAGTGTCCAGGCCGGAACGTTGTGTTGTACCGAGTTGGGACGGACTTCTTTGTTGTTTATTTTCGGGATTATTTCTTTGAAAGTAATGAAACTTTTTTGCTCAAATTCTGTAGTTCCTTCTCCTAATTGATTTTCGAAAGTGGTGTAAATAGATTTGCTTTCGATTTGAGAAATCATTTTGTCAATCGAACTCATTACGGCATTTTTGAAACTCATCTGAACCGCAGGATCAAAATACAATTTCACTTCTTTTTCCTTTATTACTTTGGGTTTTTCAGTCTGTGCAGTACTATCGGTTTCGGTTAAGCCCATTTTACTAATAATGTTCTGAACATTCTGATCGATTTTGGCTTGTAAATCAACGCTTAAATCTTTCGGAATCACGATTGCCAACTGAAATTTTCCTTTATAAACAGCTTCTTTAGCAACTTCTTCAGTAATGGGTTTGTTGTCGATTTGCGTGATAACGCTAAATAAATTGCTTTTTTCAAGATTGTCAAAAACAGTTTTTGATACAGAACCGTTGTCTTTATCGACCAATAAAATCGGAATTTTATTATCGCTAATGGTTTTAAAAGTACTGTCCTGAATTAAAGTTACCGTGATTACCAAAACCAATGGCATGATAAACAAAATAATCAATCCGCCTAAATCGCGTTTAAGCAGGAGAAATTCTTTTACGACCGACATCCAAATTTTATTGACCATCTCTAAAATCTTTACCGGTTAATGAAATAAAAACTTCTTCGAGATTGCGTGCTTCAGTTGTAGCATCAATTAAACTTGACGGCGTTCCCTGCGCATAAATTCTGCCTCGGTCTAGAATGGCGATATTGGTACAAAAATCTTCGGCTTCAGCTAAATGATGCGACGTATATATAATCGTAGTTCCGTTTTGGTTTAAAACTTTTAAGTAATCGATAATGGCATTTTTAGACTGAACATCAACACCAACGGTTGGTTCGTCCAGAAACAAAACTTTAGGTTTGTGCAGAATTCCGGCAATCAAATTGACTCTTCGTTTCATTCCGCCCGAAAAAGTTTCGATACGTTTGTCGGCGAATTTTAGTAAACCCAAAAGATCCAAAGTTTCAACTACTTTGTCTTTTAAGTAAGCGCCTTTTAAACCGTACATACTTCCAAAATAATGTAGATTTTCTCTCGCGGTCAAAGTGGGATATAAAGCATATTCTTGCGGAACAACGCCAATAATTTTTTTGATTTTGGATGAATGATTTGTGTAGTTCAGATCATCAATCGTAAAATGTCCTGAGGTTGGTTTGATCAATCCGCAAAGCATGGAGATTAAAGTGGTTTTCCCGGCACCATTCGGGCCCAATAAACCAAAAATCTGTCCTTCGTTGATATCCAGCGAAACGTTGTTCAAAGAATACTGGTCTGCATCTTTGTACTTTTTCGAAAGGGATTCTATTTTTATAATTGGTTGCAAAATATATTAGCTAATGGCTTTTTTTAGTTTTTTGAAAAAGATTTCTTCTCTGTTGGCGATGCTCAAAAGTTCATCGGCAATGGCGTTGTAAGCATCTTCTTTGGCACTTCGGTTTTTGTAAATTCTGGAAGCTTCAACAGCAAAATCACGCCATGAATCTCCAATCAAGGTCATTTCTTTCGAAAGTACTTTCAATTCTTCATTTCCTAAAATAACCGAAGCTTCTTGTAAAAAAGCGGCATATATAAAACGAAAACCTCCGCCGCCTGTTCCTATTTCTTCCTGCATACGAACCATTTGTGCCAGGTAATGATTGGCTTTTTTGGTGCCGTGTTTTACAGGCCATTTACGGATTTGTTTCGATACGAATTTTATTCCGCGTACACCAATAATAGGCATTGGTGCCAACATATCGCGACAGGTATTTTTGATTCCTTTGATGATGGCACTTTTTAAATCAACTTCTTTCGGGATCTGAATCGGGTAATACATTTGTCCTCTTGGAGCAAAAGCACCTTTGGCAAAACGCACTTTGTCTAATTCGTCATGCGTTAAAGTCGTAACGGTTTCCATCACAGGATCGCTGACCAAATAATCGGTTTCGGTTTTTCCGTAAACGACTAAATTGTGTGCGTTGAAATGAAAGCGGTATTCATCAGGAAAATAACTCAAATGATATACGCCAACTTGTAATCCGGTTGGAATGTTATTTTTTAAATTTTCATCCAAAGCTTTATTTGCATTTGCGGGAGAAGAAAATTTTTGTCTTTTTATTTTTAAATTTAAACGATTGGCCAGTTTATTAAAAATTTGTCCCGGCAAAGTTCTATAGCTAATTGCAGGCGCGTGATTTACTTTTATAAAAGGCAAATACACGAAAAAAAGTCCAGAGCCAATACCAAAAACCATCGGTTCGCTGATGTTCAGTCCGTTGTTTTTTAACAAATTCGAAGCTACTCCGTTCTCACAATGAGCAGATTGATGATGTGTGAAATTGATTTGCATTAGTCTTTTTTAATATTTTTTAATTCTGCTATTGAAATTTCAAAAGCATCGGCATATTTCTTTAAAATGGAATCGCTTAATTTAGCAAAAACGGTAGGTTTAAAATGCCTTTTTACACGCCATTTCCATATTCCAACATAACTGGATAAAATAGTAAGATCCATTTTATTGACTTCCATATAGTAAACAATAGGGCTTACTTCGCCAATTTCGACTTGCATTTTTGCTTCGGCGATTCGCTCGTTTATTTCATCAATAGAATTCGAAAGTGCGATAGTTTTGGGTTCCCAGCCGGTACTTAGAGTTGTAGTATAATCTCCGTTTTCATCGGTTGCGTACAAAAGTTCTTTAACGTTGTTTTTTGTTAAGTTGCTTTTATCTTGTGGTACTTTTTCTTTTTCCATTTCATTATTAATTTATTAGATATATAAAGCTAACGCGATACATAAACTAATTATTAAAAACCCCAGATTTGCGAAGCCTAAATTTTGTTTTTCTTTCACAAATAAATAAATCATTTCTATTACAAGTCCAAAATAAAAAAACAGGACTGCCATAAATTCCATAATAAAGAATCCTAAACCAGTATCAAAATGTTTGTGGTCATTTCCATGGCAATGTGAATGACGATCAACGGTAAGATACCAAAATAAAAAAACAGATCCAACCATAAGAACTAAAATCCCAATCCGGATTAATAGGTGTAAAATGATCTTCTTAGTATTCATTTACACTGAAACTATCTTCTGAATGAACAAATTAATTTCGCATTCTAAAAGTAATTTATGTCCCCATATACTTGCGCAGCGCATGGTACACAATGTATAATCGTCGCCTTCAAATTTTGAAACCAAAGTTGCTTTGGTAATAATGGTATCACCCACTTTTGGCAGCAAATGTATTTTAAGGTTTTTTATCGCACTGATAAAACCCAATACATTTACGTTTTCATTTTCGGTACCGTCTTCGTCAAAAAAATACTTTTTGCCTACAATAGACGAACAGGTTTGTGCGGTGTTTTCGATTAAGCCCGCTTCGATAAAAACGTTATTATCGATAAAAACATTATCCTCTTTTATCAGAAAGGTGGTTTCTACGAAGTTGGCATCTATATCCAAAATTAAATCCACCATAAGCATTGGTGCTCGGTGTGGTAAGTAATTTTGTATATCAACTCCGGTTTTCATTGCTGCTATCATTTCGCTAAAACAGTTTTCATTTGTCCGTTAGCAATTTCTTCATTATTCAAATATGTTACAACATCTACCAAAGTAATTCCTGCAAATTCCTGCAAAATAGTTATCGTAGATTGAATCGTATCATTAATTTTTGGCAACTTTTTAATCTCAATTTCCTTAATAGAACCAATATATCCTGTTGGCGCTGTTTCGTTTTTCAAGAAAAATTGATAACCTGTATGCAAAGCCACAGATTGCGCCATATGTTCGATTAAACCTGCTTCAAGAAAAGTATCGTTATCAAAAAATATGTTGTCGTTTTTTATTTCTAAACCGGCAATTAAGGAGGTTTCGGTATACGAGTACATTTTATCGACCATCACAAAAGGAAACTTTTGCGGCAGTAAATTTTCGACAGCTTCTTTTGCTAAAAGTAATGTCGTCTCCATTAGCAAACGGTTAAATAAGCATAAGCAAACGAGAATCTTCCACTTTCAGGAACAGACAGAAGAATACGATCTCCTGTTTTTAAATTTCCTGAATTCATTAATTCTTCCAAAGCCAGATAAATAGAGGCAGAACCTACATTACCCACTCTTGAAAGATTCATGAACCATTTTTCATCCGCCATTCCGATTCCTTTTTCCGTTAATCCTTTCTTTAAACCTTCGACAAAAAAGTTAGAAGAAACGTGAGGAATAAAATAATCGACCTGGTCTGCACCAATATTATTTTTAGACATGGCATCGCTCATACTTTCCGCTCCTTTAGCAAGTATAAATTCATCCAATAATTTTACATCTTGTTTAATGGCAAAAACCGATTCGTTTAACCATTGTTCCGGAGGATAATCGCTCCATGATTTAATTTCGCCATTTTCTAATTTATCTCCGCCGGCGTACATGCAGGTTTCTAATTCGTAGGCATACGAAAAAGCTTCCATCCATTCGATTTTTAGAGAAATTGGCCCTCTTGGTTTATTTTCTAATAAAAAAGCTCCTGCTCCGTCAGACAACATCCAACGTAGAAAATCTTTTTTGAAAGCGATAATAGGTTGCTCTTCAAGGCTTTTTAGGTTTGCTGCTTCATGATTGTACATTTGAGCATTTAACCATGATGACACTTTTTCTGATCCTGTGCAAATGGCATTTTTTGAATTTCCCGATCTTATCGACAGAAAACCAAATTTTAATGAATTCATTCCGGCGCAACAAACACCAGTTGAAGAATTTAATTCTACCGATTTATTTTTTAATAATCCGTGGACCATTGCAGCATGCGAAGGCAGGAAAACATCAGGTGTTGAGGTTCCGCATGAAAGTACTTCAAGATCCTGAGCTGTAAAGTTTTCATCAAATAATTGTACAACGGCATTTCGGGTTAATTCGGCATTGTTATGCGTGCTTTTCCCTGTTTTATCTATGGCGTAATAACGACTTGTAATTTTATTATTGCGCAAAATAATGCGTCTTGCTTTAGAAGCGGCATCATTGATGAGTCCTAAATATTCTTCCATTTCATCATTAGAAACAGCTTCATTTGGCAAATACTTTGCGGCCTTTGTAATATATACTTCAAACATAATCTAATTTCGTCTTCTAAACTCCTTGATAATATCGAGTTTCTTTTTTTATAGTTTTTAACTTAAAAGGGTAGGTAATAAGGTGCAATATATAGACTATTGGTGAGATTAACCATATTGCGAGGAATAAATAAACATTAAATACTTTAAGAAGCTGTTTTCTGTTTTTTTGATGTTTATAAATCAAATTCGACCATTTATCGAAAATTTTATTCGCGGTTTTGTCTACAGTTACCAGATACGGACTGATTTTTACGGCACCAATTGCGAGCAATTTTGGCTGTAAATCTTCAAAATTATTTTGGTTTAATGCCGAAACAATAACTTCTCCAAATTTATCTGACTCCTGAATATCTTTATCTGAAACTCCAGGTAAAGGAAAGATCCCAAGATATTTTTTCTTCACTCCGGAGAACATCCATTCTACAATCGTAATTACACTGATTAAATTTCCAACGCGATCTACCAATGCTACATTTCCTACCAATTGCGCATTGGCTTCTTTTAGTAAAGTTTTGATTTTTTCCTGCGCCATAATCCACATATTTCGTGAACCGCTTATGGTAACAACAGGTGTATTGTTGAGTATTTTTTTGGCATCATGACTTTTCAAAAATGAATTGATAGGAATCGATGGCGATAAATACCAAACCTGATAATGAAACAATACCAAATCGAATTTTGTATTTAAAATATCTTCTGCAACGGGTTTTAATTCAGTTGGAATTTGAAGGAAAGATTCCGGGAAAGCATCAAAAAAAGAATCTTTATCCCAAGGAAAGGGGAAAGGTTTTTCTAATTGTATTTCGTGAAACTTTACATTTATTTCTTCTGAATTAAGAAAAGGTTTTGCAATATTTCGTGCAATTTCTCCTAATTGTCCAGATTGTGAATAATAAATAACAAGAACATTTTTCATTTGGGTTAATGGCTTAGGTGGTTGCGCAAAAATAAGTATTTTTTTTAAACGAATTTCCGTATTTTATCGGATCGCTTTGTATGAACCCAATCTGGCCATGTAGTAGAATCTTCGGCATCGTAGATTCTTATTTTTTGGTTTTCGTCTTCAATTAATAAATCATCAGAAGTACAGCCCAAAATTGCAGCCGCTGCCGCAAGACCGGAATAAGTCGCTCCCGCAACACCGTGAGACAGGGTACAAGCACCACAAAGAAACAGGTTTTCTATTTCGGTTTTGTTTTTATATGAGAAAGGACCAACCTGATTTAATGTTTTTTCGGTTCCGTAAACATTTCCTTTTGTCGAATTGATGTAAAATTCATTGGTTTTTGGAGTTCCTAATTCGGCCTGAATGATATGTTGCTTCGCATTTGGGATTATTTTTTCGAGATTGTTCATCAGTTTATTGACGATTTTTTCTTTGAAAATTTTGTATTCTTCGTTGTGATAATCCTCTAAACCATTAAAATCTTTTAAGTGATCGTAATTAACGTAGGTTACAATTTCAAAATTATGATAACGTCCATTAAAACTTGCCGGATCTTTAAGCGTTGTACAACTTATAAAGACTGAGGGAAATGAATCTCCTGAATCAATATTGCTGCTCATTAAATCTTCAAAATTAGCATCGTCATTTTCATCTTTCATCATCCAGAAATTTCCCGAATCGATATTATATAAAGTAACATCAATGTCAAGCGTCAGGAATAAAATCAAAGAAGTAACGGAATATTTTGTCTTCTCTAATTTCTTAAGAAGTGATTTACTGAGATGTTCTTTATCAATTAAATTGAGATAAGTAATAGATGGATCGGCATTCGAAACAATGTTCCTGGCAAATATTTCTTCACCATTTTCAAGTTGAACGCCTATTGCTTTTTTATTTTCGATAATGATTTTGCGAACGTTTTGTTTTACGCGGATTTCTCCGTTATGTCTTTTTACACCGTTTGTCATGGCTTTTACGATGCCTCCGCCTCCGCCCATGGGATAAAATCCACCATCAAAATAGTGACTCATTACAGAACAATGTACAGGAAAACAAGCCCGACTTGGCGGAAGCCCGTGATCTCCGCACTGAATGTTAAGGACGGCTTTTAACTTGGGATCTTTTACATGCCAGCCAATTACTTTTTTTAAAGGAAAGAGCGCAAATTTGCCAAAATGTTTGGTGCGAAACGGAACGGTAATATTTTGCCAGAAACCTTTGAGTGTTGGAATCAGTTGCAATTCGTAACTCACTTTTTGTACTAATGAAAGATATTCGTTGATGTTTTTTTCTTCGTGCGGAAAATGATTAGAAAGTGTTTTCTTGAGATTTTCGGCTCCTGCGGGCAAATCGAAAGTTTCATCGCCAATCAAACAATGTTCGTAAGCGTTTTTGTTCATTCTAAAGAAAACCATATCATTTGCAATTCCTAAACCGCGATATAATTCGTTGGCAGATTGTCCTTCTTCAAGCTGGCCTACATAATGCACGCCCGGACTAAAACGCTGTCCTTTTAAGGTAAAACTATGACTCCAGCCACCGGGAACATAATGTTGCTCGAGTACTAAAACTTTTTGTCCGGCTCTTGCAAGACATATCGCCGTAGATAATCCTCCGACTCCTGAACCAATGATAATTGTGTCAAATTCCTGCATATTTTACTTTAAGAATTGTAAAGTATAAAAGAACGACATTTAATTAAATGATTTTTACTTTTTGCCACGAATTCACGAATTATTTTTTCACGCAGATTTAAAAAGATTTCAGCTGATAAGCGCAGATTAATTTAATAAAAATCTAAAATTAAATTTGCTTTAATCTGCCAAATCTGCGTGAAACAAAATCATTTTAATCTGTGGCTTTAATTTTAACCGCAATCCCGATAGCTATCGGGAGCAAAGGTTTTTATACACATAGGGTTTCATAAAAAAAACAAAGTTCGCAAAGCTTTGTATTGATTTAGCTTTGCGAACTTTGCATTTCTAAACATAGCATTAGATAAAAACTTTGTAGACTTTGCGGTTAAATTCCCCCTTAATTGTTTTTCAATTGATTCCAAAAATCAAAGTAATTAAACCATTGCAAAGGATATTTTGCCAGCATAGATTCCAGGCTTTCAATATACGCTTTCAATAATCCTTTTTCGTCACGATGTTTTACTACAGCTTCACGTGCATACAAGTGATAATGCAGGTTGGGCTCTTTCATGACATACACAAATACTACAGGAACTTTTAATCTTGAAGCAATTAAAAAAGGACCTGCGGGAAAGTTGGCTTCCTGACCAAGTATTTTTTCAGAAAGTGATTTAGTACCTTCAAAATAACGATCGCCGGTAAAACAAACCAATTCGTTTTTAGAAAGTGCTGCATTGATCTCAAAAATATGAGACAAATCTTCTCTGATAATAATAAACTTAACGGTAGGTTTTTGGGTAACGCTTTCCAGATAATTCTTAATAGCAGAATGTTCGAGATCTGTCGTAACCAGATTAATTTGAAAATCGATGTCGATATCGCCTAAAAAATGTTCGGCAATTTCAAAATTTCCAATATGTGCACTGATTAATACGCCTCCTTTTTTTTCTGCCAAAAGATTTTTCAGCGTTTCAATTCCGTCAAATTCATAGGTGAATTTATTTCGCATTCCTGCCGAAATGGAAATTTTATCAATAATGGTCTGTCCAAAAGTGTAATAACTTTTGAAAACCATTTTTTTAGATTTTAACCAGGAATACCCAAGTCTTTCTTTAAAATAATAAGAAATGGCTTTGTTACTTTTCTTTAGAAATAAAAAATAGTAAGAAGCGACAAAATAAAGTAAAACATAAGCAGCTTTAATACCCGCTTTTTTTATAAGAAAAACGAATATTTTATATCCTAAAACAGTTCCTTTTGATTTGCCATCCCATTTGCTCATTAAGCAGTTTTGGCTTTTAATTTGTTTTCGATAAGATCATAAAAACTTTGGAAAGAATCAATTCCAACGAAATCAACTTCAACCAGTTTTACACCAAAGTTGGCTTCAATTGAAACAACTAAATCAACATAGTCCAAACTATCTAACCCAAGTGTATCTTTTAAATTAGCATCTGGTTCAATATCATCATTATCTACTTCAAATTCCTCAACTAAAAAACCATTTATTTTTGCTATAATCTCTTCTTTATTCATCGTTTAATTTAAACTTTTTAACCACCAACGCAGAGTTGGTTCCTCCGAACCCGAAGGAATTGGACAAAAATATGTCAAATTTTTTGTTTAAAGTAGTTTTGACCAAATTTAATTTGGCAGCATCTTCATCAGGATTGTCTAAATTGATGTTTGGAGCAATGAAATCGTGCTGCATCATTAAGATGGAATAAATTACTTCGCTCGCTCCGGCCATCCAGCATTCATGTCCTGTCATTGATTTTGTCGAACTTACATACGGGTTTTTCTCGCCAAAAACTTCAAAGATGGCTTTGGCTTCATTACCGTCTCCAACAGGTGTTGAGGTTGCATGGGCATTTATATAATCAATATCAGTTGCTTTCAATTGGGCGTCGTCAAGCGCTCGTTGCATGGCTATAGATGGACCTTCGACATTGGGAGTCGAGATGTGTCCTCCGTTTGATGAAAATCCGTAACCGACAACTTCGGCGATAATATTAGCGCCACGAGCTATTGCAGATTCGTAACTTTCGAGAATTAAAGTTGCACCGCCGCCACTAGGAATTAATCCGTCGCGATCGGCATCAAAAGGGCGGGAAGCTTTTTCAGGTTCATTTTCTCTGTTCGAAAAAACACCTAAACCATCAAAACTGCTCATGGCAAATTTGTTGATTTCCTGAGCTCCTCCGGTAATAATAATATCCTGAAATCCGCTTTTTATTAAAAAATAAGCCAAACCTATAGAATGTGATCCACTTGCGCAGGCTGCACTTATGGTAAGATTGATGCCGCGCAGTTTGAAAATTGTAGATAAATTCATCGTTACCGTAGAATTCATCGATTTAAAAATGGCTCCGGAACCTATCAATGCGGTATCTTTTTTCTCACGGACAATATCTGTAGCTTCGATAATAGCTTTTGAAACACTATCATTTCCGTACATAATACCTACTTCGCGATTGTCAAAAAAATCATCATCAATATTAGCATTTCTCAATGCTTCGATTGTAGCCATATAAGCATACTCGGTTTCTTCACCAATGCTCATACGTTGTCTTCGGGTCAATAAATTTTTCAGATCAGCTTTTGGAACCACTCCCGTAAGGGCTGATTGAAAACCAAATTCTTTTCTTTCAGGATCAAACTGAATACCCGATTTTCCGTTGTATAAAGATTCTTTTACTTCCTCTAAAGAAGTTCCGATACAAGAATAAATTCCCATTCCAGTAATTACAACTCTTTTATTCATCGTCTTTTAAAGTAATATTTTTAAAGTGTAATTTTTTGAATCTCGCAAAGGCGCAGAGTCGCAAAGTTCTTCTTTTTGTGTTTTTTTTTAATAAAACTTTGCGACTCTGCGTCTTTGCGAGCAATTTTCGAAGTTTAAAAAAACTTAAAATAATCTCGCAAACATAGAACTATTAAGAATATATCCCTCCGTTTATATTGATAATTTCTCCTGTAATGTAACTTGCTTTTTTTGAAATCAAAAAGCTTACCAAATCTGCTACTTCTTCGGCTTCGCCAAAACGATTTACCGGAATTAGTTTTAATAATTCTTTTTCGTCGAGCTGGCTTGTCATATCGGTTCTTATAAAACCCGGAGCTACAGCATTTACAGTAATATTTCTTTTGGCAACTTCTTGAGCCAGAGCTTTTGTAGCCGCAACAATTGCACCTTTTGCAGCCGAATAATTGGTTTGTCCGGCCGTTCCTTTTACGCCCGAAACCGAAACCATATTTACGATTCGGCCATATTTATTACGCAACATTTTTTGAATAAAAAATTGCGTTACATTAAAAAATCCGTTCAAACTTGTGTTTACAACTCCGTTCCAGTCTTCGGGAGTCATCCACATAAAAAGACCGTCTTTGGTAATTCCGGCATTGTTTACAATTGCTTCTACAATCGCTTCAGGATTTAGTTCCTGCCATTGCGTTAATGTTTTTTGCACTTCTTCATAATTAGAAACATCAAAACCTAAGATTTCTCCGGTTGCTCCTAATTTTTGTATTTCCTGAAGTGTTTCTTCGGCAGCAGTTTTGTTCGAATGATAATTTATCAGAATATGATAACTAGATTCAACGGCTAATTTTTTACAAATAGCACTTCCAATTCCTCGTGAACCGCCAGTTACTAATACACATTTCATATGCAGAATTTATTTTTATTGGTCAAAATAGGGTATCGCTTTTTTACACGCGATACCCTATTCTTGTTTTATTAGCTATTATTTTTTCTTTTTGGCTACAGGTTTCGCTGTCGGTTTTGTAGCAGGTTTCGTTTCTGCCTTTGCTGTCGGTTTTGTTTCTGCCTTAGATTTTTCAGCAGGAGCTTCACTTACGCTGTTTCTTTCTTTTGATTTCGAAAAAAGTTCAGCATTTTCAAACCATTGGTTGCTTAATACAGTTCCGTCTGGTCTAAGAAATCCCCATTTGCCTTCATTTTTTACTCTTGCAATTCCATCAATAAAACCTTTGTCCTGTTGTACAAACAAAGCAATAACGAAGCCGTTTGCTGTAATGCCGTATTGAGTTGGAATTACCAATTTTCCTGATTCATTGATAAATCCCCAATTTTTTTCTTTTACAGGAGCCAGTCCGTTTGAGCTAAAAACTTCTGCATCACTGTATGATGGCGGAATAACGAATTCAGCTTTAGGATTGATGTATCCCCATTTAGATCCGATACAAACCGGAGCTAAATTTTTAGAGAATGCTTTTGCTTTATCATAAATAGGCAGGATAGTCCAGTTTCCTTTCATGTCAATAAAACCAATTTTACCACCTTTTCGGGCATACGTTAAATCCTGAATTTCAAAATCCCAGATTTTATCTGCGCCATCAACCACAATAAAGCTTCCGGAACTTACAAGTCCAAAAGTTTTGTCCTTTCTTGCCCAGGTTGTGTTTTTGAAATAATTCCCTACTTCATCATAAAGGGGTTCTACTACTTCTTTACCTGAAGTAGTAATAATTCCCCATTTTTTATTGTTTTCTACTCTTGCATAACCATTTTCGAAAGATTTGATCTGATCATATTTGGGTTCTAGAACAACGGCCATTTTTGAATTGATTAATCCCACTTTTTTTCCTTGTCTTATAAAAGCAACACCGTCATTAAAATCAAATAATTTTTCAGTAGACGGAGGTGTCTGAACTTCACCTTTTGTATTAATATAAACCCAATCCTTATCTTTTTGTACTACTGCAATGCCGCTATTAAATTCTTTAGTGTCTTTAAAAGTAGCCGGAATTACCCATGTTCCTTTAGTATCAATGAATCCCCATTTTCCGTTATCTTCAACAGCGGCTAAACCTTCAGAAAAGCTTTTTGCTGATTTGTATTGAGGTTCAATTTTAAAATTTCCATCTTTAGAAATGTATCCAATTTTACCGTTCTTTTTAACTAAAGCCAATTCCTGACTATTAACAAATTGAATAAATAATACGAATAAAAAAATAAGTGGTTTTTTCATGATTTTTAAGGTTCAATTAATAATGTAAGATAAAGTTTTAACTGTTGATCAGGTAATCTTTTACTTTTTGAACAAAAGGATACATCACCTGATCTTCTTTAAATGTAGGAATTATATTTCTAATCTCGTCGTACCATTTTTTGGTTACCGATGAAATTTGATCTTTTTGTACTAAATAATCAATTGCCTGAACAATTGTAATTAGTTCAATCGCTAAAACTTCGAATGAATTTTCGATTACTTTTGAGGTAATAACCGCCGCATTCGTTCCCATACTTACAATATCCTGATTGTCGTTGTTGTTCGGGATACTGTGCACGTACATTGGGTTAGATAACATTTGACTTTCGGCAGTTGTTGAGGTTGCCGTAAACTGAACACCCTGCATCCCGAAATTGAATCCTAATGTTCCTAAGTTGACAAATGGAGGAAGAATTTCGTTGATTTTTGAATTTAATAAATAATTCAACTGACGTTCTGCCAACATCGTTAATTTGGTAATTACAATTTTCAGTTTATCCATTTCAAGCGAAATATAATCGCCGTGGAAATTTCCTCCGTGATAAACGTGTTTGTTTTTTACATCTATAATAGGATTGTCGTTTGCCGAGTTAAATTCGTCCTCTAAAATAGAAGCGACATTATTTATTGTTTCTAAAACCGGACCCAAAATTTGAGGAACACATCTTAATGAATAATATTCCTGAACTTTTTCCTTGAAAATTTCCTCGGTATTTTCTCCTGAATATAAATGGTCTTCTCTTTTACGGATCAAAGTACTGTCAGAAAGATTTTGTCTCATTCTCGCCGCCACTTCCTGTTGTCCTTTATGACGTTTGGTTTGGTTTAATTCTTCAGAAAAATGATCGTCATACGCCTGAACCAATTCGTTGATCGCACAAGAAGCTTTTAATGACCAGTCTAATAATTTATTGGCGTGGTGCACATTGACAACTCCAATTCCGGTCATTACAGATGTTCCGTTGATTAACGCCAGACCTTCTCTAATTTCTACCTGAATAGGTTTTAAACCTTCAATTTCGAAAACTTCCGGAGTTGGTCTTCTGTCTCCTTTATAAAAAACTTCGCCTTCACCAATTAAAACCAAAGCCAAGTGTGATAATTGTACTAAATCTCCGCTCGCGCCAACGCCACCATGCTCAAAAATAAGAGGCGTAATATCTCTGTTGATTAATTCTGCCATTAAGTGAATTACTGACGGATGAACTCCGGAGTTACCTAATGATAAAGTATTTAAACGCGCTAAAATTGCTGCTTTTGCACAAACAGGGCTCAAAGGTTTTCCTGTTCCTGAAGAGTGGCTTCTGATTAAATTGTATTGCAGCTGAATTTGGTCAGACTCTTTGATACGGTATTGAGCCATTGGTCCAAAACCAGTATTTACGCCATATATTACTTTGTTCCCTGAAAATTCTTTCAGGAAATTGAAGCTTTCGTTTACTCGGTTTAAAACAGCATCGCTTATCGAAACTTTGTTATTTCCAAAAATAATGGATTCGAATTCTGCTAAACTTAAATATTCATTAATTGTGTTCATTAAACTGGTTTTGATTGTGCTAATTTAATTTTATTTATCAAAATAAATGTAGTTATTTTGATGATGGCAAATGTAGGCTAATAATTGATAATATTTTTAATATGATAAAGGAGTTTGTAGATGTTTTAGTGATTGGTGCGGGACCTTCTGGATGTGTGTCAGCATCTTATCTTCATAAAAACAATGTTAAGATAAAAGTTGTTGAAAAAACAAAGTTTCCAAGACTGGTCGTTGGCGAAAGCCTTATACCGCGAGTAATGGATCATTTTGCAGAGGCTGAGCTTTTTGAAAGTCTCAATGCAATGAATTTTGAGAAAAAATTAGGTGCCCGTTTTATAAGAGGAGAAGAAATTTGCGTTTTTGATTTCAGTAAAAAATTTGGTGAAGGCTGGGACTGGACCTGGCAAGTGCCAAGAGCTGATTTCGACAATACAATGGCGCAGGAAGTGATTAGAAAAGGGATTGATCTTGAATTTGAAACAGAAGTATTGGAAGTTTCTTTTGAAGGAAAAAAATCTAAAACCATCGTAAAAGATAAGGACGGAAATCTAAAAGAGATTCATGCCAATTTCATCATCGATTCCAGCGGATACGGACGTGTTTTACCAAGACTTTTAGATCTTGATAGACCATCACAACTAGATCCGCACTCTTCGATATTTACGCACGTAAAAGATATTAACAGAACCGAAGGCGAAGAGGGAACTCAGATTTCATTTGATATTCTGGAAACCGAAGTTTGGTTATGGGTAATTCCTTTCTCGAACGGCAATACAAGTTTAGGAGTTGTAGGTCCAACGGATTTTATCAATTCACTATCTGAAAATAAAAACAATGCCGAGGCTTTGCGCAATGCAATTCAAAAATCAGATTATTATATCAAAAGATTTAAAGGAACGGAGTTTTTATTCGAACCAGTTAAATTAGAAAATTATTCAAGAGCCGTAAAAAGAATGTACGGAGATGGTTTTGCCTTAACAGGAAATAGTTCTGAATTCTTAGATCCTGTTTTTTCATCAGGAGTTGCGTTTGCGACAGAATCCGGAATGCTGGCAGCAAAATTATATCTTAAAGAATCACAGGGAATCGAAGTAGACTGGGAAGTTGAATTTACAGAATATATGAAAAAAGGGATTGCTGTTTTTACCACTTACGTGAAAGAATGGTACACCGGCAACCTGCAGACTTTATTTTTTCATCAGCCGGAAAATCCAGATGTAAAAGAAAAAATCTGTGCTGTTTTGGCAGGGTATGTCTGGAATGAAGAAAACCCTTTTGTAAAAAAACACGATCATGTGATAGCCAACATGGCGTATTTACTCAATATGCAAAAAGAACAAAGCCCTGAATAATCTGGGCTTTTTTTATAGGTCTCAGATCGGGGTTTAAAGCCCTGCAATTTATTGCAGTACTTTAGTAATGCGAAAAAATATAAATATTATTTTTGAGCTGATACCAGTTTTTAAAATTTGTATTTAAGTTTAGAACAGAAAGACTTTCGGTCTCTCATAAAACCAAACCTTTGCACCTTCAATCCAGAGTAGTTTAGTAGAATAAAAAAAAACATCTTATACACGGTCTTTTATTTTAAAAAAATAAATATCAAGTGAAAACTCAGAAATCAAAAGCAAAAATGTTGATGATTTGGCAGATTCGGTCTGCAATGATGAAAACTCTTTTGTTAAGAAACATGATGATGTAATTAAGAATATTTTTATAAAAAAAGGGCTGTCTTTTTTAAGATAGCCCTTTTTATTTTGGATAATTCAATAATGAATTAGATTTTATTAAATTTGGTAGTTTACATTTTCATTTTCCATAGCATATTTAAATGCCCACGCCATCAGGTTACCAAAAAATGCGCTATTATAAGCACCATTTTTCACAATGGGAGTTCCTGTGCCCGACACACCACAAACAGTGTCCATAAATGGAGTATCTAGACCAAAAAATGCATATCCTAATGTTGTATGTCTAAAAGCATAATGTTTGCCGTTTAAAGGAAGTAAACTTACTGCATTTGGAGGTACTGATGTAAAAGGAGCACACCTAGTACCATTTGTTTGATTGATAGTACGACCTTTTAAATCACCGAATGGTCCTGTAATAATAGGGTCTGCTATGCTGGCAAATTGCCAGCTTGCTAAATTGGAGCTATCTGAAGTACTTGATAAACCGGATGTGTTGAAAATAGTATTCATAACCGTGTTTAACGAGCTGTCTGCATTGTCGCTTACCCCAGCATGGAGGGTAATTAAAACTCCTTTTTTATTCTTAACAAAATCATTAAGAACGGACAGCGCCCCATTTTGTTGAGTATAGTACTGGGAGTCCCACGCATATGACCATGTTTGTATTATAACATCGATTTTATTGGCGTTGATAAAGTTTTTTATCACTGATGGATCTGTAGTGGGGCCTAAAGTAAATATGTTTACACCTTCCATTGCAACAGTAGCACCACTATTGGGTCCAAAATTGTTTCTTGATTCTAACATAGCTCTGGAAGGCGTGTTAGAACCAGGCGCCTCTGGTCCGTAATGCACGGTCAAATCCCCAAAATGCAGTACATTCATCTTACGGATTCCGACAGTAACATTTGCTGTACAGGCAGGGCTGATACTGTTCGATGTAATATTGTAACTAAAAGTACCACCAACTCCCGCTGTTCCAGCTGCAAACATAGTCACACTTTGCTCACCCGTACTTGTAAACGTACCCGTTTTAGAGAAGCTAATACCATTTACAGTATTGGTACTTAGATTATAGTCCCCAACTGCCGTTACGTTAACAGGAACTACCATCGTATTTGCTGATGTCATTGCTAGTCCGGGTAAATAAGAACCTGTGGTAGTGATACTGCCGCAGTTTATAGTATATGCTATTGGCTGTTGTGCCACTGTAACATTTACTGTACAAGAACTTGACGTTCCTGGGCTTCCTGTAACTGTAAATGCAGTATTTCCAGGTGTAAGAGGTGTACCTGTTCCATTTAATATAACCTGTTGCGTTCCTAAAGCCGAAAGATCTATAATGCCAGAACTAAAGGTCATTCCGTTAGTAGTAGTAGTTGTAATGGTAGTTTTACCTGTTGCTGTTACATTTACCGGCAGTACAATCGTATTTGCTGTATTAAGCGGTGATGCCTGCATATAGGTTCCTGTTGGTGTAGCTTCCGCACAATTAATGGTGTAGGAGACAGGAGATACCGTGACAAGTATGCCACTACATGATGCGCCAGAAACGGTTTTCGCATTTGATGTAATGACAAATGAATCTGTTTGAGATGCTAAGGGAGTTCCCGTTCCTAATAATTCGACACTTTGAGGGCCTGTCGTTGTAAATTTACCCGCACCTGTAAAAGAGTAACCATTTATAGTATTAGTGCTTATGCTCCAAAATCCGATATTAGTTACGTTTACGCTCAAGGTTATTTTGTTACTAGTGGTAAGAGGTAAACCGATATTATATACCCCTTCCTTTGTTACACTTGAACAATTTAGTGCGTAATCAATTTCAGCCCTTTCTACAAAAATATTGGGTGAACAATCATTTGTAGATCCGTTTATGGAAACTTTAACAGCATCTCCGGCACTTCCGGCATCATAACCCATATTTGGAGTACCTACGCCAGGCAGGTTCAATATATAAGAACCCGCTGAAGGAAAAGCCCCGCTGGCATTAAAATAATATCCATTATTTGTTGTTGCTGATATTGTGTACGTTCCCGGTTGTGTTACTATCACAGGAATAGTCATAAAATTTGAAGCTGTTAAAGCAACACCTTGTTTATAGGCACCATTCACAATTCCCTGGTTACAATCAGCAACAGCAATATTTAGTGTAGCAGGAGGCTGCGTACCACAGATACTCGTCCACAAATTCTGTCCCGCATTCCAATAATCAAAACAGTTTGTTGTAGTGTTGAAAATCAATAAACCGTTGCTTAGATTGGCAGGAATAATAGCATCTCTTTGAGAAGTGGTTAACCGCGAAACTAACATCCCTTTACTGTTGCTTTCCAACTCGAATATTGCTCCGGGTCTTGCTTTTTCCGATCCGCTGCTTATTGTCCCGTCTTTTAATTTGGAGTTTTGTACCTGAGAAAAGACTGGAGACAAGCCACTGATAATTAAGAATATTGCTAAAGCAATTTGTCTCAACTTTAATATATTTTTCATGGTCTATTTCATATTAAGTTTATAATTCATTAAGCCTGGACCGCATGTTATCATTTTATGCCGTCGAAACATTTATTTTAATGAACTATTTAATAATGTTTCTAATTTGCTCAAACGCAATTCCATAGCTTCTGAAGCTTCTTTTAGTATTTTAATTTCTAACTCTTTTGCTTCAAGCTGTTTGTTCTGTTCAATTACATGCAGGTAGAGTTCTTCCGTTTTTTCTAATAATTGTATTGACAGTTCAGAAACATTAAAAGAGTATCCTTCTTTGGTTTTTTCCAGTTCATTGATGGGTGTTATCCCTGGTAAATGCTTGTTGGTTCTAATAAAGGTATCTACACTCTTTAAATCCTTAAATTTATAATCTGCTTTTATATCTGAAAATCCTTTGAAGTAATCTTCGAAAACATAATCGGCGTAATAAGAATTCACTGTACTAATAGCCCCGTTAACTCTTAGTTTTTCATTAGGGGCTGCGGATGGTGTAGTATAGCCAATTCCGACCCATCCCTGTGTGTAAATGTTTTCAGTATTTGTTGTTGCTCCTTTATTACTTTCAGAACCAAACCATGGTTCTTTGACAGCAGCGCCAATATCTAATGAATATGTGTCCTTGTTTTCATCATAATAATCAAGTGTTCCCAATGTAGAATTTACAGTTAAATTTGTAATCGTTTGAGCATCACCTACCAAATCTATCATTTCGAATTCGGTTTTGGTATTATTTTCATCTGTAAATATTAAAGAATGTTTACCCCCGTCATAGAATAATGAAGTTAGTGTTTCCTTTGATTTTATTACTTTCTCAAGTTCTTCATTAAAGTTGGTACCACCGACGATCGTTGCTGCATTTGATTCGATTTGAGCTGGCACGTCTAAAGTTTTCCACGTAGCAGAATTAGTTCCATTTGAAGTTAAAACCTGTCCATCTGTACCACCATTAATATCTAAAGAGGTTGCTGCGGTTAATAATTGCCCTCCGCCTGTTATACTAAGTGCTGAATTTGCAGACGTAAGATTATAAAGTGAACCCGTATCAAAAGTACCAACCCTTATCCACTTATTATTCCAATAATAGTACCCCGGCGTCACGTCATTAAGAGTCGCCGTGTTATAAATCATTAAACTTGTTGCAGGATTAGTAACAGGACTATTATCTGTTGTATTTACCAGAGCTACTCTAGGCATGAGAAGACCTCGTTTATTGGAAGTTATATCTAACTGCGCAGAATTATCAGGATTGAGTGTTCCTATTCCCGTTTGAGCATGGGATAGGGTGCCAAAACCAATCATGGCAAGTATTAATATTATTTTATTTTTAAATTCCATTGCTATTGAATTTTATTAAAACTCTTATGTAATTCTATATTATAAAGCTCTTCTAATTTGAAGAGAAGGTCTTTTTGTTATCCAGCCATTTACAAGTAAATTTGATACATGTAGCTTCAAAATTGAAAATTTTTAAGTATTGTTTCAAAGTTGCCTGTAGAAATTTTAGAAGAACAAATTAATTTTTAGTTTTGAAAAAAGGGAGAGGCACACCCCTCCCTTTTATTTATTTAAAAAATATTCTATAATTTAGAAAGTGTTTGCCATCTTAATGGGGCTACAGATTCTAAAATAAGCTGATATGAATTAGATTGACCTATTGTCATTTTTACATCAGCCTCATCAATTGTTCCACTCGAAACTGATACTTTTACAAAAGCATCATCATTAGTGTCTACTCTCTTAATAGAGAACACCTTACCAACTAAAAGAGGGTCGGTTACAGTTGGTAATGTTAATGTTAAATTTCCAGGGACACCACTTGCATCAATAATTATTACATTATCAGTATCAATATTTAAAGTAGTACTTGATGAAATCCTTAATACACTCAATTTGTTGCTTACAGGATTTTTCCATTCTACTTTGCCATCATCATCTGTAGTTGTTAGAACTTGTCCTTTAGCACCTCCATTAATCTTTAACGCAGCGTCGGCAAACAATATATCCGTACCAGCAGCTGTACCACCAATAGTAATAAGACCGTCTTCAGAAGTTAAGCTTCCTTTACCAGTTGTATCATTATTAATCTTAACCCAACTTGAAGATTTATCTTTCCATTCCGTATCACGTTCTGCAGCTGTTGTTTTTGTTCCAACATATGCGTAGATATCATCGTTTGTATCTTTTACAATTGCATCGAGTGTAGTAATTGAACCGGCAGTACCTGGTGCTCCTGCAGCACCTGCAATTCCATCTTTACCATTAAGGCCATTGATTTTCACCCAGTTTGGAGATTTATTTGCCCAATCTGCATCACGTCCTGCTACTGTTTTGTCTGTTCCAACATATGCGTAAATATCACCGTTTATATCTTTTACAATTGCATCTAAAGTGGTAATAGAGCCAGCAGTACCTGGTGCTCCTGCAGCACCTGCAATTCCGTCGATACCATTTTTACCTGTTAAAGCAATCCACTTATCGTTATCATTAGGGTCTCGTACGTATATTATTCCAGTTGCATTATCAATATACATTGCAACATTGTCACCTGGATATCCAGTCTCGCCCTTTGAACCTGGTGCTCCTGTACCTCCAACTATTCCATCCTGGCCGTCTTTACCATTAAGTCCATTGATTTTGACCCAGTTTGGAGATTTATCTACCCACTCTTCATCACGTTCTGCAGCTGTTTTTTTTGTTCCAACATATGCGTAAATATCACCGTTTGGATCTTTTATAATTGCATCGAGTGTAGTAATTGAACCGGCAGTACCTGGTGCTCCTGTAGCACCTGCGATTCCATCTTTACCGTTAAGGCCATTGATTTTAACCCAGTTTGGAGATTTATTTGCCCAATCTGCATCACGTCCTGCAACTGTTGTTTCTGATCCAACGTATGCGTAAATATCACCGTTTGTATCTTTTACAATTGCATCGAGTGTAGTAATAGAACCGGCAGTACCTGGTGCTCCTGAGGCCCCTGCAATTCCATCTTTACCGTTAAGACCGTTGATCTTAACCCAGTTTGGAGATTTATTTGCCCAATCTGCATCACGTCCTGCAACTGTTGTTTCTGATCCAACGTATGCGTAAATATCACCGTTTGTATCTTTTACAATTGCATCAAGTGTAGTAATTGAACCGGCAGTACCTGGTGCTCCCGTAGCTCCTGCAATTCCATCTTTACCGTTAAGACCGCTGATCTTAACCCAGTTTGGAGATTTTTGTTCCCAATCCGTAGCACGTCCTTCTACTGTTCTGTCTGTTCCAACGTAAGCATAGATATCTCCGTTAGTATCTTTGACAATTGCATCGAGTGTAGTAATTGCACCTGGAGTACCTGGTGCTCCAGAAGCTCCTGCAATTCCGTCAATACCATTTTTACCTGTTAAGGCTATCCACTTATCGTTATCATTAGGGTCTCGTACGTATATTATTCCAGTTGCATTATCAATATACATTGCAACATTGTCACCTGGATATCCAGTCTCGCCCTTTGAACCTGGTGCTCCTGTACCTCCAACTATTCCATCCTGGCCGTCTTTACCATTAAGTCCATTGATTTTGACCCAGTTTGGAGATTTATCTACCCACTCTTCATCACGTTCTGCAGCTGTTTTTTTTGTTCCAACATATGCGTAAATATCACCGTTTGGATCTTTTATAATTGCATCGAGTGTAGTAATTGAACCTGCAGTCCCTGGTGCTCCTGTAGCACCTGCGATTCCATCTTTACCGTTAAGGCCATTGATTTTAACCCAGTTTGGAGATTTATTTGCCCAATCTGCATCACGTCCTGCAACTGTTGTTTCTGATCCAACGTATGCGTAAATATCACCGTTTGTATCTTTTACAATTGCATCCAGTGTAGTAATAGAGCCAGCAGTACCCGGTGCTCCTGAGGCCCCTGCAATTCCATCTTTACCGTTAAGGCCATTGATCTTAACCCAGTTTGGAGATTTATTTGCCCAATCTGCATCACGTCCTGCTACTGTTTTGTCTGTTCCAACATATGCGTAAATATCACCGTTGGGATCTTTTACAATTGCATCTAAGGTGGTAATAGAGCCAGCAGTACCTGGTGCTCCTGCAGCACCTGCAATTCCGTCGATACCATTTTTACCTGTTAAAGCAATCCACTTATCGTTATCATTAGGGTCTCGTACGTATATTATTCCAGTTGCATTATCAATATACATTGCAACATTGTCACCTGGATATCCAGTCTCGCCCTTTGAACCTGGTGCTCCTGTACCTCCAACTATTCCATCCTGGCCGTCTTTACCATTAAGTCCATTGATTTTGACCCAGTTTGGAGATTTATCTACCCACTCTTCATCACGTTCTGCAGCTGTTTTTTTTGTTCCAACATATGCGTAAATATCACCGTTTGGATCTTTTATAATTGCATCGAGTGTAGTAATTGAACCTGCAGTACCTGGCGCTCCTGTAGCGCCTGCAATTCCATCTTTACCGTTAAGGCCATTGATTTTAACCCAGTTTGGAGATTTAGCTGCCCATTCTGTGTCGCGTCCCGCTACTGTTTTGTCTGTTCCAACATATGCGTAAATATCTCCGTTTGGATCTTTTACAATTGCATCCAAAGTGGTAATAGAGCCTGCAGTACCCGGTGCTCCAGCAGCACCTGCAATTCCGTCGATACCGTTTTTACCTGTTAAGGCAATCCACTTATCATCATTGTTAGGGTCGCGTACGTATATTATTCCAGTTGCATTATCAATATACATTGCAATATTGTCACCTGGATAGCCAGTCTCACCCTTTGAACCTGGTGCTCCTGTACCTCCAACTATTCCATCTTTTCCATCTCTACCGTCAAGGCCATTGATCTTAACCCAGTTTGGAGATTTTTGTTCCCATTCAGTAGCACGTTCTGCAGCTGTTGTTTTTGTTCCAACGTATGCGTATATATCACCGTTCGGATCTTTTACAATTACATCAAGTGTAGTAATTGCACCTGGTGTACCCGGCGCTCCTGCAGCACCTGCAATTCCGTTTATACCACCGACACTGTCAATTGCTGCTGATAGATCTTTTGCAGAAACTATTCTATTCCATTTTTGATCTGCTGCCGTCCAGTAGTAGTACCCTTCGGTAACATCTGCAACATTCGCAGTATTATATACTAATAAACTATTAGCATCACTATCTAAATTTTTAACTGTTGTTGCATCAGCAGTACCAGTTAAGGCAACACTAGGTATTAAAATACCTTTATTGTGCTTTGCTTCAAAAACTTGAAGTTTTGACGCTTCATGTGGATTTAGGGTTCCAACACCGACCTGTGAATAAGCCGAATAACATCCTAAAACAAAAACTAAAGGGAGTAATCTGTTCTTCATAGTATTATAATTATTATATAGTTACATTTTATTGATCAAACATTAAAATTTGAAAAATGCAAATGTCTCCTCTAATGTTTTATAAGATTACTCCGATAAGTTTTTTAAGTATTAGATTAGGGTATTTAAGAATAAGTTAATTCCAAATGGATAGCTATAAGGAGTGGATTATCCTGATATTATGTGAAGTAAAAAACGTTAAAATATATATTTGAATACTATAATGAATAAATTAAATGTCAAAAGAATGACCTAAATTCAGTAAAAAATAGAAGACTGAAAAGAGGCTAGAATACTTTAAAATGTATAAGATAATGTGATTTATTCCTTTTGAAGAACTGTAGCTAGTTTACATAAAATAGAATGTAGCAGCAATGGTTCATTATTTAATGACCGGTATGCTGTTGCGATAGAGTAATGGATTAATATCTAAAAATAAATAAAAAGAGGCCTATTTAGATCATGAGATACGAAAGTACAAAAACAAAAAAAACTGCCCGAAAATACTTTCGAACAGTTTTTTATTTTGTCTTGAAAAATATTCTGGTAAAAAATATATTACCAGAATTTAACGTATAAAGCTACAATTACTAATAATGTAATTACGATTAAAACTGTAGTTTGTGGTTTTACTTTAAACATTTCAGCATCGATTTCAAATGCTTTAGGATTTACTTTTGGTCCTGCAAAACTGATTGCAATCATCGCTAACATTGTAAAGAAGAATGATAATCCCATACAAATATGGAAAGGAATTTCGAATGCACCTTTTCCGTTAGGATAAGCTGTGTATAGTAAAGTTTCGTTTCCAAATAACATTGGAGCATATTCGTTGAATAATACAGATAAAACAAATCCTAAAATTACACCTACAATTGCTGCAGTTCCAGTTGTTCTTTTCCAGAACATACCAAGGAAGAACATCGCAAATACACCAGGGCTAATAAATCCTGTATATTTTTGGATGTAAGTAAATCCACCAACTCCGCCAATTCCTAAGATGTCATTCCAAGTAAATAAAACAGCTAAAAGCATAGCAGCAAAAACGGCAATTCTACCAATGTTTACTTGTTGTTTTTCGCCAGCATCTTTCTGGATGTATTTTTTATGAATATCTAAAGTATAAATAGTCGAGATACTGTTTACTTTTCCGGCTAATGAAGCTACGATTGCAGCAGTTAAAGCCGCTACAGAAAGTCCTTTTAATCCTGTTGGTAAGAAAGTCAATACAGCAGAATAAGCTCCGTCTTTTCCTCCAACTAATTGAGGTAAATGTCCGTTTACGTAAAGTACATAAGCAGCAATACCAGGTAACATTACGATTAATGGCATTAATAATTTTAGCATACCTGCAAACAAAATACCTGTACGAGCCGTTTGTAAATCAGCACCTAGCGCTCTTTGAGTAATGTATTGGTTACAACCCCAATAGTTTAAGTTGATAATCCAGATACCGGCAAGGTAAGACATCAAACCAGGGAAAGTTAAATATTTATCAATATCAAGTTGAGAAGAATTTGCAGTTGGTTTTGGAATAATCATTTTGAAATGCTCAGGAGCTTCTCTCATTAAAACCTTGAAACCGGCAATAGCATTTTCACCTACTCCAAAATATTGTCCAACAGTTGTTAGTGCGATATATGAAGTTACCAAACCACCAATGATCAAAACAGCAACCTGAATAACATCTGTATAAGCAACCACTTTCATACCTCCTAAAGAGATGAATAAAGCGAATACTGCTAAACCTATCATGATCACGTGCAGGTATTCTCCACCGGCTAAACCATTAATAGCAACCGCTCCTAAATAAAGGATAGAAGTTAAGTTTACAAATACATATAAAAACAACCAGAAAACCGCCATAATCAATGCAGTAGATTCGTTGTAACGTGTTTTTAAGAATTGAGGCATCGTGTAAATCTTATTTTTAAGATATACAGGAATGAACCAAACTGCTACAATAATCAAAGCGATAGCAGCAAGCCATTCGTAAGCTGCAACAGCAATTCCTAAAAAGAAACCTTCACCGCTCATCCCGATGAACTGTTCTGCTGAAATATTTGAGGCAATTAAAGATGCTCCAATAGCCCACCAGGTTAAGTTTCCTTCGGCCAAAAAGTAAGCCTTAGCATCTTGTTCGTCTTGTTTACGTTTGCGGTAAACTGTATAACCGTAGGCAGAAACTACGATAAAATAAATAATAAAAACCGCATAATCTGCGAAAGCGAGGTTCTGGTTCATTGTTAGTAGTATTTTAAAAATTAGTATAGGTGATTGTTTGTTTAATTTGGTTTAAAATGTGATATGTGTTTTTATTCTGTTATTTTTTTATTAAAATAAGAACGAAGCCAAAAGTAAAATAAATAATTATAAATACAGCATTTACAAATGTGTTTTTTACATTTATAAATTAATTATTGTGTTAAATTTTAAAATGACTCTATTATAAAATGACTTTTAGAGCTTATTTACCAGCCGATTTATAATGCACATCAGGTTGTTGTCTTAAAATTTCGGCACTTTTTTCGGGTGTAATATCACGCTGCGATTCGCCTAACATTTCGTAACCCACCATGAATTTTTTAACCGTTGCCGAACGTAATAATGGCGGATAAAAATGCATGTGGAAATGCCATTCAGGATGGTCTAAACCATCTGTTGGTGACTGGTGAATTCCTGATGAATAGGGGAATGAAGTACTAAATAAATTGTCGTACTTAATCGTTAATTGTTTTAAAATTGTAGCGAACGCATTCACTTCTTCAGCTGTAAAATCAGTAATTTTATTAAGAGCTCTTTTACTGATAATCATAGTTTCGTAAGGCCAGATTGCCCAAAACGGAACCAACGCCACGAAGTGATCATTCTCGATTACAATACGTTCTCCGCTTTTCAATTCGGCTTGCAGGTAATCTTCAAGAAGTGTTCTGTTGTTTTTATCGAAATAAGATTTCAGGCTGTTTTGTGTTTTTTCCACCTGAGTTGGCAATGACGATTGCGCCCAGATTTGACCGTGCGGGTGTGGGTTACTACAGCCCATCACGCTTCCTTTATTTTCAAAAATCTGAACGTGGTTGATGTATTTTATGTTTCCTAAATCAGTGTATTCTTTTTGCCAGGTTCTAATAATGTTTTCGATCCCGTCAATTTCCATTTCCGGTAACGTAAGATCGTGTCTTGGTGAAAAACAAACTACTCTGGAAATTCCCTGTTCCGGTTTTGCTTTAAAGAAAGTATGTTTGATGTCTTCTTCAAAAATAATTTCGTCCTGCTTCATGGCAGCAAAATCATTTTCGAATACAAAACTGCTTTCGTAATTCGGGTTATTTAATCCGTTAGCGCGAACATTTCCCGGACACAAATAACAAGTTGGGTCATATTTAGGTAATGTTTCAGTTGAAATGGTTTCATTTTGTCCTTGCCACGGGCGTTTTGCACGATGAGGTGATACTAAAACCCATTCATTAATTAAGGGATTAAAACGTCTGTGTGGATCTTCGTTAATGTCAAAATTTTTCATTGTAATTCTTGTGGTATTAAAGTAGTGTTGTTCCGTTTGAGATTTTTACATCATAAAATTTTAATTCAATCCCAAATGTATCTAAATAAAGATTTGAAAACTTACTTTTCACCTCATTTTCATGACCTTTTTTAATCAAATTGATAGTGCAGCCGCCAAAACCGCCGCCCATTAATCGGGAACCAATAATTGCATCATCAGCTTTTGCAGTATCTACAAGCATATCAAGCTCGGCACAACTTACCTCATATTCTTGCGATAAACCATAATGGGTTTCAAAAAGCAATTGTCCTAAAAGTTCTATATTTCCGTTATCCAAAGCTTCACAAGCTTTAATTACGCGGTTAATTTCTTTTACAACAAAGTGCACTCTTTTAAAAACAGTTTCATTTATTTTATCCTGAATGCTCAAAAGCTGTTCTTCAGTACAATCTCTGAAGCTTTTTATTGCAGGGAAATTTTCTTTAATAATCGCCAATCCTTGTTCGCACTCAATTCTTCGGTTATTGTATTCAGATGTAAAAAGCGAGTGTTTTACATTACTATCAAATAACACTAAAGAGTAATCTTTAAAATCAGCATTGTGATATTCAAAATCAAGCGTATTACAATCTAGTTTAATCACTTTATTTTCAAGACCGTGAACGCTCGAAAACTGATCCATGATACCACAATTGATACCTACCCAGTGTTCTGCTTTTTGTCCTAATAAAGAAATGTCAACTTTTTCAATTTTTAGATTGAAAAGTGCCTTGATTCCGAAAATCGTTCCGCATTCTAAAGCCGCAGAAGATGATAAACCGGAACCCACCGGAATATTACTGCTAAAAACACAGTTGAAACCTTCAAACGCAAATCCGTTATCCTGCAATTGTTTGATAACGCCTCGGATGTAATTGGTCCAGACCACATCGCTTAATGTGATTTCCTGAGTCAGATCAATTTCAAAATCTTCGTTTAAATCGATGGCAACTATTCGCGATTTTTGGGTATCGTTTTTCGCAAAAGCAAAACAAATTACTTTGTCTATGGCAGCGGGTAAAACATAACCGTCATTATAATCAATATGTTCCCCAATGATGTTGATTCTTCCTGGAGAAAGTACTACTTTTTGAGGAGCTGATCCAAAAGATTTCTCAAAAAAAGCAGTTGTGTTCTGTACTAAAATGTCATTCATTATGATGTAATTGAAAGGGTATTATCTTGTAATTTTTGAACTTTTCTTTAAATAATATTAGTTTATAGTTTCGAATTTATAAACCGTTGTTTGATGGTATTCTTCGCCTTTTTTCAAAACCGAATTTGGAAAATGTTGCTGATTGGGTGCATCCGGAAAATTTTGAGTTTCAAAACAAATTCCGCTTGACGCATGATATTTTGTGTTTTCTTTCCCTGTTAAGGTATCAGAACATTTACCACCTACATAAATATGAACACTTGGCTGATCTGTGTAAACACTCATTTGCAAGTTGTTTTTAGCACTGTATAATTTTGCAACAGCATTATTTGTAGCTTCAACCACAAACGAATTATCAATAATAGCAGGACATTTTTTTGTGGTTCTAAAATCGAAATCATGATCAGCAAGAGCCGTAAAATTTCCGCTAGGAATATTATCTGAATCTGTTTCCAACATTTTTTCGGCATCAATAAACATAGTCTGATCCAGAACATTCCCGTCATGACCATCAAGATTAAAATAACTATGATGCGTTAAGTTGATAACCGTATCTTCTGTAGTGGTTGCTTTATATTCCAGCTTCAGTTCGTTTTCTTCGGTCAAAGTATAAGTCAAATCAACGTCTAATTCTCCAGGGAAATTTTCATCTAAATCTTCACTCAAAAGACTCAATGTAATCGACGGATTATCGCCTGAAGTAATATTGGTAACATTCCATACTTTTTGTCCAAAACCAACATTTCCGCCGTGTAATGCATTTCCGTTGTTGTTAATGTTGAGCTGGTAGGCTTTATCATTTAACTTAAAAATACCTTTACTAATTCGTCCTGCATAACGGCCAACAGTTGTTCCAAAATAAGGAGCACCTGATAAAGTATACGAAGCCAGGTACGATTCTAAAGTATCAAAACCCAAAACAACATCAACAAGCTGACCATTTGAAACCGGAATTTGTAATGAAGTTACAGTAGCACCATAATTAATGACCTGAACTTTCATTCCGTTTTTATTTGATAATTCAAAAGAAAGAATTTCTTCCTTATCAGGCATTAAACCAAATGATTTAGATACAGATCCGTTTTGAAAATGCGATATTTGTTTTATTTCCATACTATTTTTGCCAAAAGTGAAATCCAAAAATAGAAACATTATTTACGTTTGCATACCAGTACCTACCAGTTTTTTGTATATTGCACCAAAATTTCCTTTTTTATGAATATTATTTCGATTCAAAACAACATTGGTTTGCCAAAATATAAGCAGATAATTCTGTCAATAGAAAAAGCAATCGAAGAAGAAAAACTTGTAAAAGGCGACCGGCTTCCGTCTGTAAATAAAGTTTGTCTGGCTTTTTCATTATCGCGTGATACTGTTTTATTAGGATACGATGAACTCAAAAAAAGAGGGATTATTTACGCCATTCCTGGCAAAGGATATTATGTAAAAAGCGTTGAAACCACTATAAAACAAAAGGTTTTTTTATTATTTGATGAATTAAATAGTTTTAAGGAAGACATTTATAATTCGTTTTTGCAGCACATTGGAAAAAATGCTCAGGTCGATATTTTCTTTCATCATTTTAATGTTCCGGTTTTTCAAAAGCTTATAAACGACAGTAACGGAAATTATACAAAATACATCATTATGCCCACCAACTTAAACGATGTAGCCAGATTGATAAAAACCCTACCAGTAGGCGAAGTAATCATACTGGATCAGACCAATCCTGATTTGAAATTGTATCCCGCAATTTATCAAAATCATGAAAAAGATATTTTTGAAGGACTGCTTAAAGGAAAGTCCAGACTGGGTAAATACGAAAAGTTGATTCTGATTTTTCCCGGTTTCAGAGAGCCACTCGGAATGAAAATTGGGTTTGAAGCTTTTTGTACTAAATATGATTTTGAATATGAAATCATCACTGAATTTACTGATCGCGAAATTATTCTGGGCGATTTATATATTATCCCAAATGATCGTGATTTAGTGCGCGTAATCGAAAAAGCAAGAGAAAAAAACCTGAAATTAGGAATTGATTTTGGCATTATATCCTATAACGAAACCCCGCTAAAAAAGATTGTCGCCAACGGAATTACCACAATTTCGACTCACTTTGAAACAATGGGAAAAATTTTAGCCGATATGGTCCTTAAAGGAAAGAAAGAACAAATAGAAAACAAATCATCTCTCACGATGCGCAATTCTTTGTAAAAGAGGAAAATGTTATTTTAATCGATTGGTTTAGTCCCTATGGGACATTTTGGAATGTGGAGGATATTGTATTTCTACCAACATATAATCTCTACGAGATATTTCTTTTCGCATAATTATAAGAATTGTTTCCGCCAATTATTTAGATTTCTATTGGATAACTCCTCTAGGAGTTAAAGGTTGGTAGTCTTTGGTAGCTGTTAGTATAAAATTTATTCATAATATTTTCCACGATTATTCATCCTAATTGTATAACTCCGTTAGGAGTTAAAGGTCGGTAGCAGATTAAATTATCACACCACGCAATTGTCCCATAGGGACATCTCTACCAATTTCCAATCTCCCATTATGGTTTGTTTTTTATATAACAAATCAATATCTCACAATTAAAACACTTAATATATTAAATCCCTAATTTTTTAATTAAAAAAATAAGGAAACAATTTTTTTGTTTTTGTAGAGTTATTTTATATACATTTGTAAATGTAAATTTTACACTTATTATTTGTTTTGTTTTTACTTTAAAAAAATAGCATACGTTCTATTTTAAAATTTAGTAAAAACCAATACAAATCTGCTATTAAATAAACCAAACCAACTTGAAATTAACTTAGAAATGAATAACAAAATAGACCAATTATCGGCAGATAATATAAGAGCTTTGGCTATTTCGATGGTCGAAAAAGCAAATTCCGGTCATCCCGGAGGATCTATGGGAGGCGCAGATTTCATGCACATTCTCTATTCTGAATATTTAAAATACGATCCCAGTGATATGAACTGGATTTTCAGAGATCGTTTTTTTATGGATGCGGGACATCTTTCGGCTTTAATGTATGCACAATATCATTTACTTGGCAATTACGAAAAATCAGATCTTGAAAATTTCAGGCAATGGGGTTCTGTAACTCCCGGGCATCCTGAAATTGATGTAAAAAGAGGAATCGAAAATACATCAGGACCCTTGGGTCAGGGACATGCAATGGGCGTTGGAGCTGCCATTGCGGCTAAATTTTTATCGGCAAGATTCGAAAATTTATTCGATCATAAAATATACGGTTTTATTACCGATGGCGGTGTTCAGGAAGAAATTTCGCAAGGAGCAGGAAGAATTGCAGGACATTTAGGACTGAATAATTTTATCATGTTTTATGATTCGAATGATGTACAGCTTTCATCGATGACAGATGAGGTTACAACCGAAAATACAGCAATGAAATACGAATCATGGGGTTGGAAAGTAATTACTATCGATGGTCATAATCATACTCACATTCGTTCAGCATTAAATGCCGCTCACGCCGAATTAGAAAGACCAACCCTAATTATTGGCCGCACTATAATGGGAAAAGGATGTGTAACGGCTGATGGAACGATGTACGAAGGACAATGCGAATTGCACGGAAAACCTATTGGAGCGACAAAAGCCAATTTCGAAAAAACATTAGTCAATTTAGGCGCAAATCCTGAAGATTCATTTGCTGTTTATAAAGAAGTTGAATCGCATTATGAAGCAATTTTAAAAAATAAAACAGCAGAAGCGGCGAACAGAAAAATACAAATTTCAGCTTGGGAAAAACAAAATCCAACGTTAGCTAAAAAGATACAACAATTCTTTAACGGAGATTTACCTGCATTGGATTTTAGTACAATTGCTCAAAAAGCCAATGCGGCAACCCGCGATGCATCGGCGGCAGTTTTAGGATATCTGGCTGAAAATGTAGAAAACATGATCGTCTCTTCTGCCGATTTATCGAACAGCGATAAAACTGATGGTTTCCTTAAAAAATCATCGGTTTTACAAAAGAATAATTTTAGCGGAGGATTTCTTCAAGCTGGTGTTGCAGAATTAACGATGGCAGCAATTGCCAACGGAATCGCGCTTCATGGAGGAGTTATTCCGGTTGTAGCAACATTTTTTGTGTTTTCAGATTATATGAAACCGGCAATTCGTTTGGCGGCGATTCAGGAATTACCGGTAAAATATGTCTGGACGCATGATTCTTTCCGCGTAGGCGAAGATGGTCCAACGCACCAACCCATCGAGCAGGAAGCGCAAATTCGATTATTAGAGAAAATTAAAAACCATTCCGGAGATCAGAGTTTACTGGCTTTACGTCCTGCAGATGCTGTAGAAACTTCTGTGGCCTGGCAAATGGCGTTAGAAAATAAAAAAACGCCAACAGGATTAATTCTTTCGAGACAAGATATTAAGGATCTTCCAACCAACGGAAACACAAGATTTGAAGAAGCTTCTCAGGCAAAAAAAGGAGGTTATCTGGTACGATCAAATCCAAATCCTGATATCACTTTAATAGCAAACGGATCTGAAGTAGCAACGCTTATCGAAGCTGCAAATGAACTGGAACAAAATTTTAAATTAAAAATAAATGTAGCTTCTATTATTTCAGAAGGACTTTTCAGATCTCAGTCTGCGGAATATCAGGAAAGTGTTATTCCAAAAGATGCTTTGGTTTTCGGACTTACCGCCGGACTTCCGGTTAATTTAGAAAATCTTGTTGGTACTAAAGGACAAGTATTTGGTTTAGACCATTTTGGATATTCGGCTCCGGCATCCGTTTTAGATCAGAAATTTGGATTTACAAGCGAAAATGCCCGTAAAGAAATTTTAAAATATTTAGAAAATAATAATTACAACTTATTAAAATAATAGAACAACATGAAATTTTTTATAGATACAGCAAACTTAAAAGATATTAAAGAAGCCAATGATTTAGGTGTTTTAGATGGTGTAACCACAAACCCTTCGTTAATGGCAAAAGAAGGAATTACCGGAGCTCAGAATATTTTAGATCATTATATAAAAATTTGCGAGTTGGTTGATGGCGATGTAAGTGCCGAAGTAATCTCGACCAATTTTGAAGGTATGATTGCCGAAGGTGAAAAACTGGCGGCTTTGCATCCGCAAATTGTGGTAAAAATCCCGATGATAAAAGATGGTGTAAAAGCAATCAGGTATTTTTCGAATAAAGGAATCAGAACCAATTGTACTTTGGTATTTTCTGCAGGTCAGGCTTTATTGGCTGCAAAAGCCGGAGCAACTTATGTGTCGCCGTTTATTGGCCGCTTAGATGATGTATCGACTGACGGAATGGTGCTGATTGAAGATATCAGACTGATTTATGATAATTTCGGTTACGAAACCCAGATTTTAGCCGCTTCTGTTCGTAATGTAATGCACATTATCAATTGCGCAAAAATAGGATCAGATGTTATTACCGGGCCATTAAGTGCCATCGAAGGTTTATTAAAACATCCTTTAACGGATATTGGTCTTGCTACTTTCCTTGCTGATTACCAAAAAGGAAATAGTTAATTAGAAGACTTTTTTGGGCCACGGATTTAACGGATTAAACAGGTTGTCGCAGATTTAAATTTAATGGATAGCTCAATTAAAATTTATCATACCAGTTCAATTGATAAATAAAATAACTGCAAAGATCTGTTTGTCTAAAATCCGTGACCAAAACTTAAAATAATAATTTGTTAGTTTTTAATAGTAGTTTTTTTGAAGAAAAAACCCTGAAAGTTTGTGGCTTTCAGGGTTTTGTTTTTTATAATATTATAAGCCCACGGATTGTGCGGATGATACGGGTTGACACAGATTTTTTAATTTTTAATTCGCCTTATTTCTGAACGAAACTAAGTAATACTTTGATCTTTTTTCTCTCGCAGATTTAGCAGATTTTTTTTTCTAATTTTTAATCTGCCCGATCTGCTTTATCTGCGAGAGAATTTTTAGAATTCTCTATAAAAAAAATCAGTGAAAATCAGTTTAATCCGTTAAAACCCGTGGCCCAACCACTTTTTACAAATTCAATACAAAATCATTCAGTAATTTCTCTTCGTATTTTTCTTTATTAAAAGTATACAAGTAAGATCCTTTTCGGGAAGACTGCATATCTTTTTCATCTAGTTTATTCAGGATTTCTAAAGAATTAATCTTGCTGATAAAATTACGTTTGTCCAATTCTTTACTTAAAATAGCTTCATATAATTCTAACAACTGACGCATAGTAAATTTTTCAGGAAGCAATTCAAAACCAATTGGCTTGATCGAAGTTCTGTAACGCAATCTTCTTATGGCTTGCTGTACCATTTCGTTGTGGTCAAAAATTAAATTTGGAGCGTCTGCAATACTAAACCATTGTGCGTGATAATTTTTAATAAGCTCGGCATTATGATTTTCGATATTAATTAAAGCATAATACGAAACAGAAATGGTTCTTTCTACAGGATCACGATCAATTTCGCTGTAGGCGTATAGTTGCTCCATATAAATATCGTTCAAACCCGTATACTTATTTAAGATTCTGATCGCAGCATCATCCAATACTTCATCTCGTTTTAAAAAACCTCCAATCAAAGACCATTTTCCCTTTTCAGGTTCAAAATCTCTCTTGATCAAAAGGATTTTCAGCCCTTCATTGTCGAATCCAAAAATGATACAATCTACTGCTAATAAGACTTTATCTGCAGAACTATAACTGTTTAGCATATTCAATTTTTTATTGGTAAATATATAAACTTCCTAATACGTTTCATAATTTATTAATGTGGTTTTTACACTTAATAAATTAGTCTTTCAAGAGGTTTACTAATAAGTTTTTAAGGTCAAATTTAGATTACAATTTATCTTTTTCAATCGTTTTCGAAGCCAAAAAGATCATATTTTCCTGAAAATTGAACTCGTTGTCCAAATTTAAAAGAACCTAAACAGGATTTTATTTACAAAAATAACAAAATTTTATGCTTTAAATAGCTATTAAATAACTCATTTATAAAATTTTGCGTTGACTCCTTTTTTTGAGTAAAAAGTTGCTTTTTTATAAAAAGTGTTGATTTTACACAAATTACAGTTCAAAAACGCTCTTTTTTTGAAATAATATCAATTTTTAAATGTTGATTTCACACTTAATTTGTGATATGTATTTTTTTTACGTCTTTTTTTTGCCATATTAATTTGTTTTTGAGGTTTTTTTTTAGTTAAATTTACAAATGTAAAATTAACACTTATAATTACACACTAACCAACTTAAACTAACCAGTATGATAACAAACCAAAAATTACTTTTTTACTGCAATTTTTTATTGCCAAAAAAAGAATGGCTTTTAGCATTACTTATGCTATTATTTTCCGTTAATCAAATGTCGGCTCAAGGCAAAGTGATTACCGGAATTGTTACTTCGGCGCAGGACAAACTGCCTTTGCCGGGAGTAAATATTTTGATAAAAGGAACCAAAACCGTAGCAACAACAGGTTTTGATGGAGAATTCTCGATTAAAGCATCTCCAAACGATGTTTTAGTTTTTTCATTTATAGGATTTCAAAATCAGGAATTAACAGTAGGAAACCAATCAAAAGTAAATACTGCATTGGTTGAAGACACCAACAAATTAAACGAAGTAGTCGTTATTGGGTACGGAACACAAAAGAAATCGGACTTAACAGGATCTGTAAGTGTTGTAAATATGGAATCGGCCAAAAAAACGGTGACTTACGATGCTGCAAAAATGCTTCAGGGGCAGGTTCCGGGAGTAACGGTACAATCATCAGGCGAGCCGGGTGGTTTTGTAAATGTAAAAATTAGAGGGATAACTTCATTCACAAACAACAATCCTCTTTTTGTGATTGATGGTATTATGGTCGATGCTCCAAATGATTTTGCACCGGGAGAAATTGAATCTATGCAGGTGCTTAAAGATGCATCATCGGCAGCTATTTATGGTGTTCGTGGAGCAAATGGAGTGGTGATTATTACTACTAAAAAAGGTAAAGCAGGAAAAACAGATGTTAAATTCAAATCTATTGTAGGACTTCAGAATGTTTCTAAAAGATGGGATGTAACAGATCGTTTGGGTTACCAACAAATTACCAGTGAAGCCGAAAGAAACAGAGATATTAGAGCAGGAGTTCCTGTAAATATTGCTCCGGGAAATAATCCGGCAAGTTCATCATACATTTCAAATGTTGATACAGACTGGCAAAAAGAATCCATGAAAACGGGTGTGATACAAAATCAGGCACTTACATTTTCAGGCGGTGCTGAAAATATTGCGTACAGCTTTAATGTTGATTATTTCAAAAACACAAGCTACTTAAAAACGCCACAAGATTACGAAAGGCTGTCAACGAATTTGAATTTGAATGGTAAAAAAGGAAAATTCAAATACGGGGCAAAAATTGCCTACACACAATCTGATAAGGAAATTTTTAACGAATATAACGCAGGACAAACCTTTATCAGTGATATGTTAGGTGCTGTACCAACAATGCCTGTTTACGATGCCAACAGATTAGGTGGTTACGGAGGAACAGATAACCTGACACAAAGAGCGATCTCAATGAACCCTATTGGATATAATAATTTGATCACTAACAATGGTAAAAGAAACCGTTTTATTGGCGATATCTGGGGAGAAATTGAAATTGTTAAAGGGCTTAAATACAAATTGGATGTAAGTTATGACAGAACAGATTGGGAAAACAGAAAATTTATACCACCAAGTGATTTAGGATGGTATTATATTACTACAAATGATGAAGCTTCTTTAGATACAGAAACGGGTAATGAGCTAAGAACGTTCTGGAATAATTTATTGACTTACGAAATTTCATTAGGGAAACATAAAATTGATGCTCTTGCGGGATTGATTCAGGAAAAAAGAGACTATCACAGATATAATTCAAGAGGTGTAGGTTATACCCCTGGAGAAATACCAATGCTTCAGTTTGCAGATGCAAGAAATGCGAGTGAATATAAATTTACCATTACAGGAATATCATACATCAGCAGATTAAATTATTCTTATGATGACAGGTATTTGCTACAGGCTAATTTCAGACAGGACAAAACATCTCTTTTTAGCGAGATCAATAATTCTGCAAACTTCTACTCTTTTTCAGGAGGCTGGAAAATTAGTAACGAAAAGTTTTTGCATTTACCAACATGGGTGAGCAATATTAAACTTAGAGGAGGTTACGGTACAATAGGAAATAACACAATTCCGCAATACTTCTTTGCTTCTACAGTAAACAGTTTTGCCAGTTATGATTTCAACAACGAGCTTGCTCCGGGAACAACTGTGGTTGCAGCACTTGACCCTAATGTACACTGGGAAAAAACAACCAGTAAAAACATTGCATTAGAATTAGGATTTTTTGATAATGACTTACAATTTACAGGAGAGTATTTTATAAAAAAAGTTACAGACATGTTGGTGAATGTTCCTTTACCTTATTCTAATGGTGCTTTCCCGGCGAGTATTTTTACTAATGCAGGTGATATGCAAAATAAAGGTTTTGAGTTTGCAGCATCATACAGTAATCATCATCGTAAATTTAAATACGATATCTCAGCCAATTTTGGAACTTTAAAAAATGAAGTAACCAAAATTGGAGTAAACGGAAATCCTCTTTACGGAGCCGTATCAAAAACAGAAGTAGGAAGATCGGTAGGAGAAATTTATGCTTGGGAAGCTGTTGGTATTTTTCAAAATGCAGCCGAAGTTGCTGCTTCACCAACACAAACAGGTGCAGCTCCCGGAGACGTCAAATTTAGAGATGTAAACGGAGACGGAATTATTACCGATGCTGACAGAACTTTTCAGGGAGTATCGATTCCTAAATATGGTTTTGGATTAAATTTTAGCGCATCTTATGAAAATTTCGATTTCTCGATGTTCTGGCAAGGTAGCGGAGGTAACAAAGTTTTCAATGCAATGTACCGTAACTTAATGACAGGACAATACGGAAACCATAGTACAGATGAACTGAATTATTGGACAACAACTAATACAAATACGAATGTTCCGGCACCGGTAATTGGTGATCCAAATGGAAATAACAGAGATTCTAACAGATTCATTCAAAGTGGTGATTATGTTAGGTTGCAAACAATGGAGTTGGGTTTCAATATTCCGTTGAAAGACAAATTTATCCAAAAAGCAAGAGTATATGTTAATGGTCAAAACTTATGGACTATTACCAAATATACAGGATATGACGCTGATTTTACTAGCGACGGATTGCTTTCAAGAGGATATGATGCAGGATCTTTCCCAAATCCAAGAACTATTTCTTTAGGAGTAGAGGTAAATTTCTAAACCGGTTTAACCAATTAAAAACGTATTAAAATGAAATATAAAATATATAACTATATAGCGATTTTCTTTTCATTGGCTGTTGTAACAACAAGCTGTGTTGAAAATGAAGATTTGACCCAAATTGACCCAAATAATAATGCTGTAGATTCATTTTGGAAAACAGATCAGGATGCCATTGAAGGTGTAAATGCTGCTTACGGAAGTTTATTGACAGACGGGACGTACATGAGAAGTACACCATTATTATTAGACGCAAGATCAGATGATGCCCGTACCAATAGCCCTTGGGGTTCTATGTACAATGCAGGCCACTTTAACTCTAATGTTGCCGATGCATCAATTTACGGGTGGGCATTTGAAACGTATTATCAGGGAATTTACCGTGCCAATCAGGTTTTAACAAATGTACCGGAAATTGGTTTTCAGGATCAGGCGCTTAAAAACAGAATCTTAGGACAAGCTTATTTTTTAAGAGGATTATTTTTATTTCATGCCGTGAACTTGTTCAAAAATGTACCTGTACCAACAGAACTGGCAGTATATTATCCGCAAAAAACAGAAGCAGAAGGCTGGGCTCAGGTTATTGCCGATTTTAAAGCGGCTGCCGATTTATTACCGGTTTCTTATGATAATATTTCTGGGATAGACGGAGGTCAAAAAGGACGTGCTACAAAAGGTGCTGCGCTGGGATATTTAGGAAAAGCCTACTTATTTAATAAAGATTTTGCTAATGCTAAAACGGCTTTCAGACAAGTTATTGATTTAGGCGTTTACTCTTTAGTAGCAAATTATCGCGATAATTTTACTACTGCTAATGAAAACAATTCTGAATCACTTTTTGAAGTACAATTTAGCAGAGAAGCCGGAGGAGTTGATTTAGGTTGGGGCGGAGCTCCCGCTTCAGGTTGGGGAAAAACTTCGGCTCGCGCCATTACTTATGCGCCAAGAGCTTTTGGATGGACAGACGTTCAGCCTTCGTGGGCACTATTTAATGAATTTCACGATGAGAAAACTACAACAGGAGATCTTGATCCTCGTTTAGATGCTACTATATTTTATAATAAACCAGGTGGAATGAAATTGTACGGAAAAGATTTTGCCACTTTTTATGCCAAAAGTCCTGGAGATTTAAATGACATCTTTTGTAGAAAATACCAAAATTCTGACGGAGAATTTGCAGACGAATACGACTGGCGTTCCGGAATTAATGAGCGTTTATTAAGATATGCAGATATTCTTTTGATGTATGCCGAGACCTTAAACGAAACAGGTGATACTCCCGGAGCATATGGATATATTCAGATGGTAAGAAACAGAGTGGGTCTTCCGGATTTAGCAACAGTAAAACCAAATATGTCGCAAGCTCAAATGAGAGAACAAATAGGTCACGAAAGATTCCTGGAGTTTCCTCTTGAGGGACACCGTTTTGATGACATTCGTCGTTGGGGATGGTTGCAGGATGCAACAAAACTAGCTTGGTTAAAATCAAGAGACGCTGAGTTTAATTCGTACACAGCAGGAAGAGAATTTTATCCAATTCCGCAATTAGAAATGGATAATAATCCTGGAACAAAACAGAATGACAGTTATTAAGTTTTAAGTTTTCAGTCTCAGTTCGCAGTCTAAACTGAAAACTGAGACTGCGAACTGTGACTAAAAAAAGATTTTATTTTGAATTAGTTAGAATACTTAATATCATGTAAGGGCCTAAAAATCTTTACATGATATTATCTTAAAAACAAAAATTGAGATTGCAGAGATATAATAATTACACCTTAACTAAAATTATAACCAATGAAAACAATTACAAGTTTAGTTTTATTAGCAGTATTATTAGCAAGTTGCCAAAATGAAGATGTTATAAATTCTTCAAATGAGGACGCAGCAGCGGTTGTAGAGACTCAGAATTCTCAAGTAAAAAATATAACAGCCAAAACCGTTACAGGAACAGTTCCGTCACACGATCCGAGTACCATTGTAAAAAGTGGCGTAAACTATTATGTATTTACAACAGGAGATAATATACCCATGACGTATTCAACAAATTTAGCAAGTTGGACTTGGGGAGCATCAGTATTTACTTCGACTCCAAGTTGGATCACAGGATATGTACCCGGTTTTGTAAAAACATTTTGGGCGCCAGATGTTGCCTGGTTCAATAATCGATGGAATATGTATTATTCATGCTCCACTTTTGGTGCTGCAACATCAGCAATTGGGTTGGTAACTGCTCCGGCAATAAGTGCTTCGGCAGGAACAACCTGGACAGATAGAGGTGTTGTGGTTTCATCCTCATCATCTTCAGATGTGAATGCAATTGATCCTTCAATTTTAGTAGACGGAAGCAATGTTTATATGGCGTATGGTTCCTGGCATGCCGGAATTGGAGTCATCCAGATTAATCCTTCAACAGGAAAAACGACAGGAAGCAAAACAATTGTTGCCGGCGGAAACAGTGCAAGTTGGGAGGCGCCTTGTTTAATAAAAGAAGGGAGCTATTACTATATGTTCGTAAACCGGGGTAGTTGCTGTAACGGCGTAAACAGTACGTACTATATTGTAGTAGGTCGTTCAACAAGTCCGTTTGGACCCTATGTTGATAAAAACGGAGTCAATTTAAAAAATGGCGGCGGAACAACAGTTTTAGCAAGGCAAGGAAATTATATCGGACCAGGTCATTTATCCAGAATTGTCGGAACTCAAAAAGGATCAGTTCATTATTATGATGGAGCGGACAGTGGAAATCCAAAACTCGAAATTGTATATTTTACATGGTCATCAGGATGGCCCTCACTTTCTTATTAAAAATACTATTCAGAGGAAAGTTTCATCAAGCTTTCCTCTTTATAACTTATAAAAACACATTATGAAAAAAATACTTTTAAGCACATTTCTTTTTACCCTTTTCAGTCAGGTTAATTTTGCTCAAAATCAAACGACGGTTGTTACTATAAAAAACAATGCAGATGCACCTACAATCGACAAAAACATTTACGGGCATTTTGCAGAACATTTAGGACGCTCTATTTATGGAGGTTTTTTTGTGGGCGATACATCCAAAATTCCAAATACAAAAGGAGTTAGAAATGACATTGTGAAAGCTTTAAAAGAATTAAAAATTCCAAATTTAAGATGGCCAGGCGGATGTTTTGCTGATACGTACCACTGGAAAGACGGAATAGGACCACAACAAGAGAGACCAACTATTGTAAACAAATGGTGGGGTGGCGTGACTGAAGATAATAGTTTCGGGACACACGATTTCCTTAATATGTGCGAACTTCTTGGAGCAGAGCCTTATTTGTCAGGAAACGTTGGAAGCGGAACCGTTCAGGAATTGTCTGATTGGGTTCAATACACCAACTTCAGCGGCAAAAGTCCGATGAGTGATTTGCGTAAAAAAAACGGAAGAACAGAACCTTGGAAAGTAAAATTCTGGGGAATTGGAAATGAAGCCTGGGGTTGCGGAGGAAATATGACAGCAGAATATTATGCTAATGAATACCGCAAATACGCCACTTTCATGTCAGATTGGGAAAACACGGGCGGAATTACCCGCATCGCTTCCGGCTCAAATAGTGCCGATTATAACTGGACAGAAGTTTTAATGAAAAACATTCCGATCAATATGTTGGGCGGAGTAGGAGTACATCATTATGCCGTTATCGATTGGGCTAAAAAAGGCGATGGAGTAAATTTTACAGAAGACGGCTATTTCCATACCATGCAATCTGCTTTAAAAATGGAAGAATTGGTGACCAAACATGCTGCGATAATGGACAAATACGATCCGGAGAAAAAAGTAGCCATGATTGTAGACGAATGGGGAGCCTGGTACGAAGTAGAAAAAGGATCAAATCCTGGATTTTTATACCAGCAAAATACCATGAGAGATGCGGTTTTGGCCGGAGCAACGCTTAACATCTTCAATAATCATGCAGACAGGGTTCGTATGGCAAACTTAGCACAATGTGTAAACGTTTTGCAAGCGGTAATCCTTACTGATAAAGCAAAAATGATTACAACACCAACGTACCATGTTATGAAATTGTACAGTGTTCATCAGGATGCTAAATTATTACCAATAAGTTTTCAATCACCATTATATACTTTCAACGGAGAATCACTTCCGGCAGTTTCTGCTTCGGCATCAAAAGACAAAAGCGGATTGGTTCATATTTCTTTAGTAAATGTAGATGCCAAGAATAAAAATAAAATAGAAATAGATGTCAATAACCTGGGCGTGAAAAATTTCACGGGAACTATTATAACATCAGCTAAGTTACAGGATTATAATTCATTCGATACTCCAAACAAAATTGTACCAACAGTTTTTAAAGGTTTCGAAAATAAAAAAGGAAAATTAGAAATCACAATTCCTCCTTTCTCAGTAGTAGTGTTAGAAGGAAAATAACAAGCTAAAAGATGAAAAAATCAAAATACATAATAAAAACAGCCTCGTATTTAGGGCTGCTTTTATTTGTTTTTGCTGCAGTGAGCTGTTCAAAAGATGATCCTGCAACAAATGAAAATCCTGATCCGCCTGTTGTGGTTGATCCGCCCGTAGTGACGCCGGCTTTTCCCGGACCAACTTATGCAGATAATTACACCTCGTTATCAGGTTGGGGAAGCAGAGCACAATGGAACTTAGCCAACGTTCACGATCCATCGGTAGAAAAATCGGGTGATTACTATTATATGTATCAAACAGATGCTTCTTACGGGAATGCAACGGATGGTCACGGACATTTTTTTTACAGAAGATCGAAAGATTTAATCAACTGGGAATTTATGGGATCGTCAATGACCGAAGCCCCGGCCTGGGTAAAAGATTCCTTAAACAATAAAAGAGCAAGAATGTCTCCGGCATTACCGCCCATTACAAATCCTAATTATGGATATTGGGCGCCTTGCGTTCGAAAAGTAGGCAATATTTACAGAATGTATTACAGCATAGTAGTGACGAATCCTATTGTAGGAACAGATACCAATACTTCCTGGACAGAACGCGCTTTCATTGGCTTAGCCGAAACAACTGATTTAGCATCTAACAATTGGGTCGATAAAGGAATGGTCGTTTGCTCTGAACCTGATGGCGTAAAAAGTTACGTTCGAAACGGAGGAAACGATTGGGATGCTTATTTTAAATTCAATGCGATCGATCCAAGTTTTATCCAAACACCTGAAGGCGATCAGTATTTAATTTACGGTTCATGGCATTCCGGAATCGCAGCTTTAAAACTGAATCCGGCAACAGGAAAACCGGATAAATTAAAAACAATCGACGATTACGGAGTACGAATTGCAGGACGCGGCAACGTAAATTCAAATCGTTGGCAAGCACTCGAAGGACCAGAAATTATTTATAATCCGGATACTCAATATTATTATTTATTTCTGGCTTATGATGAATTATCAGTTGCTTACAATACACGTGTAGCACGTTCAAAAAATATCATGGGACCTTATCAAACCATTAGCGGAACCAGTATTACATCCGGAGCTGATTGTTATCCAATGTTAACGCATCCATACTCTTTTAAAAATCATACAGGCTGGGTTGGAATTTCACATTGCGGAATTTTTCAAAATCCTGAAACCAAACAATGGTATTACGCCTCACAAGCGCGTTTGCCTGAAGGAGTTCCGGGAATTGCAGTTTCGAATGCCGTGATGATGGGACAAGTTCGTGGTATTCAATGGACAGAAGACGGATGGCCGGTTGTAGAAGCAGAACGTTATGCTGGTGTACCGGCAACAACGATTTCTGATGCTAGTTTTATTGGAACATGGGAACAAATAACCATGAATTATCAATACAAAACCCTTCAAAAGTCAGTTACCGTTTATTTAACCGCAGATAAAAAAGTAAGCGGAGATGTTACAGGTGTCTGGTCGTATGATAGTGCAAAAAAAATCTTGACTGTAAACGGAGTAAAATGCAACGTAACCGATGCCTGGGATTGGGAATCAGCAACCAGAAAAGTAACCTTGAGTTACTCAGGTTTAACAGCAACGGGATTACCGGTTTGGGGTAAAAAGATAAATTAGGAAATTCCAATTTTTTTAAATTCCAAATTCTAATAATAGCCCAGATTTCAAGAAAGTAGTTTAGGGCATTAAAAGCTCCAGCGGAGCGTAATATTTATAGCGAATATAACAGGTTGTTTCTATTAGCTCCAGCGGAGCGATTATAAGTTTTTCTTAAGATTGCAAATATGTCCCCCGATGGGGTTTTTGCTAAAGAACAAAAAAACACACTATAAATATGATGTCCCGTTGGGACTTCTTTATCATGACTTAAAAAATAAAAATCTGCGTGAAAAAATAATGTGTAAATAAACCATAATGAAGAATATAATTATAAGCCTTTCACTTTTAGTAGCTAACTGTCCAATAGTTCAGGCACAGTCTGGTAAAACTCAAATAGACCCCACAAAATTCAATAACCCAATTATAAAAGATCAATATACCGGCGATCCTGCAGCATTGGTTTACAAGGATAAAGTGTATTTATATGCAGGTCATGACGAAGCACCTAAAGATTTTCATTTTTATAAAATGAACGAATGGGTAGTATATTCTTCTTCGGATATGAAAAAATGGGAATCACATCCGGTGCCCTTAAAAGCTAGTGATTTTACATGGGCGAAAGGTGATGCATGGGCTTCGCAGGTAATTGAAAGAAACGGAAAATTTTATTGGTATGTGACCGTCGAACATGGCTCAGTGCACGGCAAAGCTATTGGAATTGCAGTTTCTGACAGTCCAACCGGCCCTTTTAAAGATGCGCTTGGAAAAGCTTTGATTACAAACGACATGACCAAATTTACCGATATAAGCTGGGACGATATCGATCCTACAGTTTATATCGATACAGATGGACAAGCCTATTTATTTTGGGGAAATACAGCCTGTCATTATGCCAAATTAAAAGAAAATATGATCGAATTAGATGGCCCGATTCATCACATAAAAGAGTTGCCGCATTTTACAGAAGCACCTTGGATTCACAAACATAAAGACTGGTATTATTTATCTTATGCGTATGAGTTTCCAGAGAAAATTGCCTACGCTATGAGTAAATCAATTACTGGGCCATGGGAATTTAAAGGAATTATGAATGAAATCGCCGGAAACAGCAATACGAATCATCAGTCAATAATTGACTTTAAAGGACAGTCGTATTTTATCTATCACAACGGAGCATCTATTCCAGACGGAGGAAGTTTTAGAAGATCTGTTTGTGTCGATAAATTGTATTACAACAAAGACGGAACGATGAAACGAGTGGTCATGACATCTGAGGGTATTCAGTAAATAGTTTACAGCCTCAGTCTCGGTTTTCAGTTTTAGCTTATATGATGTAGAAAGTCACAGTTTTCAGCAAAAGCTTAAATTATCTTATATCACTTATATGGTGAAAAAAAATATCCAATTATGAAGTTTTACAAAAACATAAAATATTCACTTTCTGTTCTTATGATGCTGATAGCTTCAGTTTCATTTGCGCAGGATATTGTAGTGCACGATCCGGTTGTCATCAAACAAAAAGACACTTATTATTTGTATTGTACAGGGAACGGAATCAGTGTTTTTAGTTCTAAAGATTTAAAAAAATGGGACAAACAGCCTCAGGTTTTTACAGAAAAACCCGTTTGGGCAGATGGCGTTGCGGCTGACTTTAAGAATCATATCTGGGCACCGGATATTTCATTTCATAACAATACGTATTATTTGTATTATTCAGTTTCGGCTTTCGCCAAAAATACTTCGGCAATTGGCGTTGCTACCAATACAACTTTAGATCCAAAAGATAAAAATTACAAATGGGTCGATCAGGGAATCGTGATTCAATCACAACCCAATCGCGATATGTGGAATGCCATTGATCCGAATTTAATTTTTGACGAAAACAATACGCCATGGTTGTCATTTGGTTCCTTTTGGGAAGGATTGAAATTGGTGAAATTAAATCCCGATTTAAAATCGATTGCACAGCCTCAGGAATGGCACACGATTTCGAAACGCAAAAGAACTTTTGAATTACCGGATTCAGATCCCGGAGATGGCGCGCTTGAAGCTCCTTTTATCTTCAAGAAAAACGGTTATTACTACCAATTTCTTTCCTGGGATTTATGCTGCCGCGGCGAAAAAAGCACTTATAAAGTTGTGGTTGGAAGAGCCAAAAATGTAACCGGACCTTATGTTGATAAAGACGGAAAATCATTAAATGAAGGCGGGGGCAGTTTAGTAGTGCAAGGCGACGAAAATTACTTTGGCGCAGGCCATAACAGCGCTTACACCTTTGATGGGAAAGATTACATTTTCTATCATGCTTACGAAAAGAAAACCAACGGAGTGCCAAGATTAGTAGTTAAAGAAATGCTTTGGGATGCAGATTTGTGGCCCGTTTTAAAATAGAATACAACAACAATGAAAAGATATAATTTTCCTATAATAACAATTTTCTTATCACTTTTAATTTTGATTTCCTGTAAAGAAAACAAAAACAATGTGGTGCAAAAAAGCGATAAAACTTCCGTCTTAAAAGCGGGTTACGAAATTGAGCCGGTCAATATTCAGAATGTAAAACTTACCGATTCTTTTTGGCTGCCCATTATCAAAAGAGTACAGGAAATTACGATAGCTTACGCGATTCAGAAATGCAATGAAGAAGGGCGTTTTGAAAATTTTTTAATTGCAGGAAAACAAAAAACAGGAAAAGTTCGCGGCGATATGCCTTTTGACGACACTGATGTTTATAAAATCATTGAAGGAGCCTCAAATACTTTGATCAGTGCTCCAAATCCCAAGCTGGAAAGGGTTCTGGATTCGATGATTGCCATTGTGAAAATAGGTCAGGAAGCAGACGGATACATTACAACCTGGAGAACGATAAATCCGGCAAAACCACCTGCAACCTGGGTTCCCGTAATCGAAGGAAAACGTTGGGAATCTTTGCAGATTAGTCACGAATTATACAATCCGGGACATTTAATAGAAGCCGCAATCGTGCATTATGAAGCAACCGGAAAAACCAATTTTCTAGAGATTGCCATAAAAGCAGCCGATATGCTGGTAAGAACTTTTGGAGATAATCCAGGTCAGGTAAAAGGAGTTCCGGGACATCAGATTGTAGAAACAGGATTATTAAAATTGTATCAAATTACAGGAAAGAAAGATTATCTGAAACTGGCCAAATATTATCTGGACAATCGCGGGAATCCAAATAATCACAAATTATACGGAGAATATGCACAGGATCATATACCAGTTACCGAGCAAAAAGAAGTAGTAGGACATGCCGTTCGTGCCGTTTATATGTATGCGGGAATGACCGATATTGTCGCACTGACAAAAGACAAAGCCTATGAAAATGCCGTAAATAATTTATGGGATAACATGGTCAGTAAAAAAATGTACATCACCGGCGGGATAGGTTCGCGACATGACGGAGAAGCATTTGGAGATAATTATGAATTACCTAATTTAACCGCTTACAACGAAACATGCGCTGCAATTGGCGATGTGTATTGGAACCACAGACTGCACAGTTTATACGGGAAATCTCAATATTTTGATGTTATCGAAAGAACCATGTACAACGGATTAATTTCGGGCATTTCGCTTGACGGAAAACAATTTTTTTATCCAAATGCCTTAGAAGCTGATGGCGTTTACAAATCGAACAGAGGTTCGTGTACGCGTCAGGCTTGGTTTGATTGTTCCTGCTGTCCGACTAATTTGATTCGTTTTATCCCATCAATTCCCGGTTTAATTTATTCCAAAACAAAGAATGATTTATATGTGAATTTGTATGCTTCAAATGATGCTTCTTTTACATTAGGAAAAACCGATTTACAGATTTCACAGCAAACTTCTTATCCTTGGAACGGAAAAGTTGGCATCTCTGTAAATCCGAAAAAAGAGAGTAAATTCACAATTAAACTTAGAGTTCCAGGCTGGGCAAGAAATGAAGTTTTGCCAGGAGATTTATATACGTATAGAAAAGCTTCAACTCAAAAACCAACGATTACTGTAAACGGGGAAACATTGGCAATTCAGCCTGAAAATGGTTATTTCAACGTAACCCGAAATTGGAAAAAAGGAGATAAAATCGCTCTTAATTTCCCAATGGAAGTTCAGGAAGTTGAAACCAATTCAAAAGTTGCAACCAATAAAAGCAAAGTTTCTTTAGAATACGGTCCAATTGTTTACGCAGTTGAAGAAATTGATAACAAAAGCAATTTCGATAAAATCAATATAAGTTCTTCAGATACTTTCAAAGTAAAAAAAGAAGCTAATTTATTGCAGGGCGTAAATGTAATTGAGAATTCAAAATTCAAAGCCATTCCTTATTATTCGTGGTCGAATCGTGGCGTTGGAAAAATGAAAGTTTGGTTGGATTACAAGTAGAGAATAGAGAATAGAATATAGAGTCAAGAAGAAAGAATCAAGAAGAAAGAATCAAGATTAAGGATTAGAAATATTAGAAAAAATCTGTGGGAGAAAAATTTTAAACACATAGAAACATAGATTTAAAATGAATAAAAAAGAGTACAAAACAAATCTAGATTTGCACACATAGCTATGTTTTTTTAAATAAATGAAATGCCTTTTTAGCACCAAAAAACTATGTTTCTATGTGTTTTAAATTTAAGCCACAGTTAAATAAATAAATAAAAATAAAAACCCGTTTTAACCCACGTCATCCGCGTGCTAAAAACACATTAAATATAATAAAAAATGAAGTCCAATTTAATTACCAAAATTACCCTTTGCGGTTTATTGCTGAACGGCCTTTTTGCTTCGGCACAAAAAAATAATCTTCAGGTTAATGTTGCCCAAACAGTAACCAAAATTCAGCCGACTATGTACGGAGTATTTTTCGAAGACATCAATTTTGCAGCCGATGGAGGTTTGTATGCTGAAATGATTAAAAACAGATCGTTTGAATTTCTGTTTCCAATGATGGGTTGGCAAGAACCCAACAGCGATCGTCATAAACTAAATCAGCAATCCGGAATTGCCACTGTAGTTCAGTATTCAAACCAAGGAACCAATCATAATTATTGCAGAGTTACTCTTAATGATGCAAGCGGTTATCAATTGATCAATGAAGGTTTTAGGGGAATGGGAATTAAGAAAGGCCTCAAATACAATCTGTCTTTAAAAGCTTCAAAATTATCAGGAAACATTACCAAGATCAAGTTTCAATTTATAGATAAGGACGATAAAGTTTTAGGCGAAACTTCGATTGTTCCAACATCAAAAGACTGGACAGATTATACCGCTCAATTAACGTCTACAGCAACAGAAGCTAAGGCAAAACTGAAAATTACTTTTGAAGGAAACGGAGTTATCGATTTGGATAATATTTCGTTGTTTCCAGAAGATACCTGGAAAGGAAGAAAAAATGGGATGCGTAGTGATTTAGTACAATTATTATACGATTTGAAACCAGGATTTTTACGTTTTCCAGGCGGCTGTATTGTAGAAGGAAGAACTTTGGCAGAACGTTACCAATGGAAAAAATCAGTTGGAAAAGTGGAAGACAGAGAAACTGCCGTAAACCGTTGGAACATGGAATTTGCACATCGTCCTGCTCCAGACTATTTTCAGAGTTTTGGTTTAGGATTCTTTGAATATTTCCAACTTTCAGAAGATATTGGAGCTTCCCCGCTTCCTATTTTAAGCTGTGGAATGGCGTGCCAATTCAACACCGGAGAATTGGTTCCAATGGATCAAATTGATCCTTATGTTCAGGACGCTTTAGATTTAATTGAATTTGCAAACGGCGATCAAACGACAGCTTGGGGAAAAGTGAGAGCCGATATGGGACATCCAAAACCATTCAATTTAAAATTCATTGGAGTTGGAAACGAGCAATGGGGACCAGATTATATTGAACGTTTTAAAGTTTTCGAAAAAGCTATCAAAGCTAAATATCCAAATATTACGATTGTTTCAGGAACCGGACCATTTCCTGACGGAGATTATTTTGATTATGGTATGAAAGAACTTAAAAAACTAAACGCAGAAATTGTAGACGAACATTATTATAAAAACCCGGAATGGTTTAGAAAAAATGCAACTCGTTATGATAATTACGACAGAAAAGGACCAAAGATTTTTGCTGGAGAATATGCAGCACAAAGTGTAGCAATTGCAAGTCCTGATAATAAAAACAATTGGGAATGTGCTTTTTCTGAAGCGGCCTTCATGACCGGAATGGAACGTAATGCTGAGGTTGTTCATTTAACTTCTTACGCACCTTTATTGGCGCACGTAGAAGGTTGGCAATGGACACCGGATATGATTTGGTTCAACAATTTACAATCGTATGGAACGCCAAATTATTATGTGCAAAAGTTATTTTCAAACAATAAAGGAACCGATTTAATCAACATTACAAAAGACGGAAAAGCAGTTACAGGTCAAAATGATTTGTTTGCATCCGCCGTAAAAGATGTGAATTCGAAAGAAGTAATTCTGAAAATTGTGAACACTTCTGCAGCATCTCAAAATGTTTACGTTGATTTAAAAGGCGCCAAATTAGATTCAAAAGGAACGGCGATTACTTTGAACGGAGACGGATTAAATGATGAAAATTCATTTGCTGCTCCAACGAAAATTAGTCCAAAAGAAAGTCAGTTTAAAGTAAATGGAAACAAAGTTCAATATGATTTTCCAGCGTACTCGGTGACTGTTTTGAAAATTAAGATGAAATAATCGCAACATATTAAATGTAAAACCGACATTTATTTTTTGTTTGTGTTTGAAAACATTGCTTTCGTGCATTTTTTGTAAAAATTAAAGACGTTAATTTTATTAAGTGTTTTTTGTACACTTATGAATTATTTATAATTATATTTGTCAATATTTTAAAATTAAAATTAGAATGAAAAATTACGTAATAGGATTGGACTACGGAACAGATTCTGTTCGAGCGGTGCTTATTGACACAGAAAATGGGCAGGAGCTGGCATCGAATGTTTCTCATTACAAAAGATGGAAAAACAAACAATATTGTGACGCATCTATAAATCAGTTTCGTCAGCATCCTTTGGATCATATAGAAGGTTTAGAAATTACAATTCAAACCGTTATAAGAGAAAGTAAAGTAGATCCTTCATTAGTAAAAGGGATTTGTATTGATACAACCGGATCTTCTCCGGTTCCTGTAACTAAAGAGGGAATTCCTTTGGCCTTGACAAAAGGTTTTGAAGAAAATCCAAACGCTATGATGGTGTTGTGGAAAGATCATACTTCCATCAACGAAGCAAACGAAATCAACGAACTGGCTGTAAGCTGGGGCGGAGAAAACGTAACAAAATATGTAGGTGGAATTTATTCATCAGAATGGTTTTGGGCTAAAATTTTACACATCGCAAGAGAAGATGAAGCGGTTCGAAATGCAGCGCACACTTGGATGGAGCACTGCGATTTAATGACGTATTTATTAATCGAAGATAAAGATTTAAAAACTTTCAAAAGAAGCCGTTGCGCTGCGGGTCACAAAGCGATGTGGCATGCAGACTGGAACGGACTTCCACCAGTTGAATTTTTAGAAAAACTGCATCCATATTTGGCACAACTTCGCGGAAATTTATACGATGAAACGTATACTTCTGATTTAGTTGCCGGAAATTTAAGTAAAGAATGGGCAGATCGTTTAGGACTTTCAACTGATACAGTTATTGCCGTTGGAACTTTCGATGCACACTCTGGAGCAGTTGGAGCAAAAATTGGAGAAAATACTTTAGTTCGCGTTATGGGAACTTCAACTTGTGATATTTTGGTTGGTTCTTATGATGAAGTTGGAACAAAAACCGTTCGCGGAATCTGCGGACAAGTTGATGGATCTGTGATTCCGGGCTTTATTGGTTTAGAAGCTGGACAATCTGCTTTTGGAGATTTGTTGGCCTGGTACAAAGAATTATTAATGTGGCCAACAGAACATTTATTGACAGCTTCGACTGTTTTAAATGATGCTCAAAAAGAACAATTAAGAGAAGAATTCAGCGATAAATTAATTGTTGAATTGACAAAAGAAGCGGAGAAAATTCCAGTTTCAGAAAGTCTTCCAATTGCTTTAGACTGGATCAACGGAAGAAGAACGCCAGATGCTAATCAGGAATTAAAAAGCGCGATTTCGAATTTATCTTTAGGAACAAAAGCACCACATATTTTCAAAGCTTTAGTAAACGCGATTTGTTTTGGAGCCAAAAAAATCGTGGACCGTTTTGAAGAAGAAGGAGTAAAAATTGACAGCGTTATCGGAATTGGAGGCGTTGCTCGTAAATCTCCTTTTATCATGCAGACTTTGGCGAATGTTTTAAACAAGCCAATTAAAATTGCAGCTTCAGATCAGACTCCTGCTTTAGGAGCAGCGATTTATGCAGCAGTTGCAGCCGGAATTTATCCAAACGTAATCGAAGCAAGTCAAAAAATAGGAAGCGATTTTGACGGAGAATATTTTCCTCAATTAGACAAAGTAGCGGCGTATAACAAATTGTTAATTGCTTACGATCAATTAAGTGCTTTTGAAGATCCAACTATAAAAACATCGCAACATGAGTTCTCTTTATAAAGATTTAAAACAAGAATGCTACGAAGCCAACATGCAGTTAAATGCATTGAATTTGGTAGTATACACTTTTGGAAATGTAAGTGCGGTGGACAGAAAAAATGGTGTTTTTGCTATTAAACCAAGCGGCGTTCCATACGAAGATTTAAAACCGGAAGATATCGTAATTGTAGATTTTGATAACAATATTATTGAAGGAACCATGCGTCCGTCATCTGATACCAAAACACACGCCTATTTATATAAAAATTGGCCAAACATTGGTGGTGTTGCGCATACGCACGCTACTTATTCGGTTGCGTGGGCACAATCCCAACAAGATATTCCAATTTTCGGAACAACACACGCAGACCATTTAACTGCTGATATTCCTTGCGCACCGCCAATGGCAGATTCGCTTATAGAAGGAAACTACGAACACAATACCGGAATTCAGATTTTGGATTGCTTCAAAGAAAAAAATCTTTCTTATGAAGAAGTAGAAATGATTCTGATTGGAAATCACGGTCCATTCGCCTGGGGAAAAAATGCCGCAAAAGCAGTATACAACAGTAAGGTTTTAGAAGTCGTAGCCGAAATGGCCTATCTGACTTTACAAATAAACCCGAACGCACCAAGATTAAAAGATTCCCTAATAAAGAAACATTACAACCGCAAGCACGGAAAAGATTCGTATTACGGACAGTAGGGATTTTAGATTGCAGATTATTGATTTGAGATTTAAGATCACACGAAAAAACGATTAAACAGTTCAACGAAATAACGATTAAACAATGATAGATATATCTCAAAAAGAAGTATGGTTTGTAGTAGGAAGCCAGGAATTATACGGTGAAGAAACTTTAAGAAAAGTAGCGGAGCATTCTCAAATAATTGCAAAAGGATTAGATGGAGCGTCTAATATTCCGGTAAAAGTGGTTTACAAAGATGTGGTAAAATCACCTTCTCAAATCTTAGATGTATGTTTGGCGGCAAACTCTGCTAAAAACTGTATCGGAATTATTGCCTGGATGCATACTTTTTCACCGGCTAAAATGTGGATTGGCGGATTAAGTATTCTGAAAAAACCATTATGTCATTTACATACACAATACAATGCTGAAATTCCGTGGGGAACTATCGACATGGATTTCATGAACTTAAATCAATCAGCTCACGGAGATCGTGAATTTGGTTTTATCATGTCTAGAATGCGTAAAAAACGCAAAGTGGTTGTGGGACATTGGGAAGACGAAAGAGTTCAGAAAAAATTAGGTATCTGGACAAGAGTAGCTTTAGGATGGGATGAACTTCAAAACTTAAAAGTAGCCCGTATTGGAGACAATATGCGTGAAGTTGCTGTTACAGAAGGAGATAAAGTTGAGGCTCAAATTCGTTTCGGAATGTCAGTGAATGGATTTGATTCTTCAGATGTTACCAAATATATTGAGAAAGTTACAGACAAAGAATTAAATGATTTATTAGCAGTTTACGAACAATCTTATACTTTGACTGATGCTTTAAAAGAAGGCGGAGCACAAAGAAGTTCATTAGCGGAAGCGGCAAAAATTGAATTAGGTTTAAGAGCTTTCCTTGAAGAAGGAGGTTTTGGCGCTTTTACAGATACGTTTGAAAATCTTGGTGTTTGGAAACAATTACCAGGAATTGCAACACAAAGATTAATGGCCGATGGTTACGGTTTTGGTGGCGAAGGAGACTGGAAAACAGCTGCAATGGTTCGCGCTTTAAAAGTAATGAATGTGGGTCTTGAAGGAGGAACTTCTTTCATGGAAGATTATACGTACCACTTCACTCCTCAAAAATCATACGTTTTAGGATCTCATATGTTGGAAATTTGTCCATCAATTGCTGACGGAAAACCTTCTTGTGAAGTGCATCCTTTAGGAATTGGAGGAAAAGAAGATCCTGCTCGTTTGGTATTTAATTCACCAGCTGGAGAAGCAATCAATGTTTCTTTGGTAGATATGGGAACTCGTTTCCGTTTGATTGTAAACGAAGTTACAGCGATTAAACCAATGGCTGAACTGCCAAAATTACCGGTTGCAAGAGTTTTATGGGATTGCAAACCAAACCTTGATATTGCTGCAACAGCGTGGATTTTAGCTGGAGGAGCGCATCATACAGTTTACAGCCAGTCGCTAACAACAGAATACATGGAAGATTTTGCTGATATCGCCGGAATCGAATTATTAGTGATTGATGAAAAAACTACCGTAAGAGACTTTAAAGATAAGATCAATGCAAATGAAGCGTATTATCATTTGTTTCAACACGGCCTTTAAGGCAGTAAAATGTAATTTGTAAGATGTAAAATGTGAAAAAACTTAAAAAGGTGATTTTTACATTTATAAAATGATTAAATTTCACGTCTAACATTTTACTTCTAACATTTAACTTTTTACAAACCAAAAAATTATCATTTATGAATGTATTAAAACGTTGTATTTTTGGAATAAGTCTTATGAGTTTGGCTGCAATTTCAGTTCAATGCAAAAGCGATAAAAAAATGGATGCTACAACAGTTTCTTCAGATGAAAAAGCTACAGTTACAATCGAAAAATCTTCTTACGGAAAAACTGCAAAAGGAGAACAGGTCGATAGTTATAAACTGAAAAACCAAAATGGGATGGAAGTTGATATCATCACTTTTGGCGGAAGAATTACAGATTTAAAAGTACCTAATAAAGAAGGTGTTTCTGAAAATGTAGTGATCGGATTTAATACTTTGGCACAATACGAAAAAGAAAATCCATTTTTTGGAGCTTTGATCGGAAGATACGGAAACCGAATTGCTAAAGGAAAATTCACTTTAGACGGAAAAGAATATCAATTGGCAATAAACAATGCGCCAAATGCTTTGCACGGTGGACCACAAGGATATTTTAATGTGGTTTGGAAAGCGGATGAAGCAAAATCCGGAGATGCGGCAACTTTGAAATTATCTTACGTAAGTAAAGATATGGAAGAAGGTTATCCTGGAAATTTGAAAGTTTTTGTAACGTATACATTGACAAATGATAATCAATTAGAAGTATTATACGAAGCGACTACAGATAAGAAAACGGTAGTAAACTTAACACAACATTCTTATTTCAATTTATCTGGAGATTTCACAAAAACAATCTTAGACCACGAATTGACTTTAAATGCAGATAAATTAGTTCCGGTTGATGCGACTTTAATTCCAACAGGAAAATTAGATGACGTTGCCAATACGCCTTTCGATTTCAGAACGCCAAAATTAATTGGAAAAGATATCGAAGTGAAGAACGAACAATTAGCAAGAGGAAAAGGATACGATCATTGTTGGGTATTGAACAATACTGAAAAAGGAAAAACAATTATCGCAAAAGTATATCATGCTGCTAGCGGAAGAGTTATGGAAATGACTACAGATGAACCTGGAATTCAGTTTTACTCTGGAAACTTCCTTGACGGGACTTTGCCAATGCCAAAAGGCGGAACTTTTGCACACAGAACAGGACTATGTTTAGAAACAGAACATTATCCGGATTCTCCAAACCAGAAAAACTTCCCAACAACGGTTTTAAACCCGGGAGAAAATTATAAAACTAAAACTACTTTTAAATTCTCTGTAAAAAAATAGTTTTGGAATTATGTTAATTAGTTAGTAATTCTCTAAGAAACCTCGAAAGTAATCCTTTCGAGGTTTTTTTATGGATTAAAAGTTGGCCAAGAATGGCACGAATTTACAAGAATTTTACTCATTTTTATCATTTCGACGAAGGAGAAATCCTCGCGAGAAGCTCGACAAAGATTGGCTATACTTTATGGAGTTACTTGCGAGGATTTCTCCTTCGTCGAAATGACAAGATTGTGTCAAAAGCTTTGCGCCTTTGCGCGATTAATTCATTTGCAACTCTTTAAAAAGCTTAATTTTGCAAGGTAAAACGAAAGCAAAATGAAACATCTTTTTAAAGCAGAAGTAAAATGGACTTCAGATCAAAAGCCCGTAGATTCAAAGAGATTTTACAGCAAAAGCCATAAAATAGTAATAGAAGGAAAACCTATTTTAAATGTTTCGGCAGCGAAAGCTTTCAAAGGTGATCCGGAATTATACAATCCTGAAGATTTATTGTTGAGCAGCTTGGTTTCCTGCCATATGATGTCCTATTTATATGTATGCTCTCAAAACGGAATTGAAGTTTTAGAATATTCAGACAATGCCGAAGCAACGCTCGAAGTTGCTGCAGATGGAAGTGGACGTTTTGTTGAGGTAAGATTAAATCCAAAAGTAAAAATCTCAAACTCTGATAAAATTGAGTTAGCAAATGAGCTTCATACAAAAGCCAATCAGCTTTGTTTTATCGCCAACTCTTGCAATTTTCCTATTTTGCATAATGCGAGTTGTGAAGTTGCAACAACAGATTAAATTCCAAATAAAAAATTCCAAATTCCAATAGACCGCGAACAGTATTGGAATTTGGAATTTAAAAAATATTAGAATTTAAAATTTATATTTTAACTACAAAACCACCATTAGGTTTCATTTTTACAGTTAATTTTTGGCTTTTTGAAATGGATTCCTGTTTAAAACCACTCTCATCTTCCAAAATAATAAACCCTTTTGCGTTCTTCACAAAAGACAAATCAAGCTCAATTTCTTTAGGCGTGTTTTCTCCGTTAATCCCAACAATATGCCAGATGTTGTTGCTTTTTCTTGCCATTACGATATATTTTCCCGGGAAACCGGCAATGAATTTTGAGTCATCCCAATTGCTCGGAATATCTTTTAAATAATCTACAACGTAAGCTGGCATTTTCGCCATTCCTTCCGGAATTTCGGCAATATGCTGAATCCCTGACAAGAATAAAACAGGTAAAGCCAATTCGAAAGCCGGAGTTGTTTTTCTATCAATATTCGGAATTTTATCTAGAGCCATAGGAGTGAAATCCATGGGATCAAAAGCATTTCTGGCAAAAGGCAACATGGCACAATGGCTAGGTTCCAGATTGGCAATATTTTGATCGAAAGTAATATATTCATATCCTTTTACAGCTTCGGTAGTTAGTAAATTTGGATACGTACGTTGCCATCCGCGAGGTAAAGTGGCACCGTGAAGATTGATTATCAATTTATAGTCGGCAGCATCTTTTAGCATATCATGATAATACGCAATCATCGATTGTCCGTCGCCTCCAAAGAAATCAACCTTGATTCCGGCAATGCCTAAATCATTCATTCTTTTAAATTCACTAGCTCTCGTTTCCGGTGTTAATAATTTATTTTTAGGATGATATTCAGTACCATTCCAGGAACCGGATGAATTGTACCAAACCAGTAATTTTACGCTTTTGGTTTTGGCGAAAGCCACTAATTCCTTCATTTTTTCATCACCAATTTTTGTATCCCAATCTGCATCAATTAAACAATACGGCCAATTCATTTTAGAGGCGTATTCAATAAACTGATGTGTTGTTTCATAATTTATAGAATCATCTTTTAATAAAACCCAGCTCCATGACGAAAGTCCGCTTTTAATAAAAGAAGTATCCATTTTTATGGCAGGATCGGCAAGATCAGTTCCTAAAGTACTTTCGGTAATTGTATTCAAAGAACCAATTGTAATAATACGCCAAGGTGTAATCCATGGCAATTGAGATTCAGGATTTAAAGCGCCATTCGGGAAAATTTCTTCTTTTTGAGGAAAAGTAACCTGCATTGCTTTTGTATTTTCATTGTACACCAATCGGGTTCCGCAATATTTGTTATGCAAACCGGTTTCAGAAATCAAAACCCAATTGTTATTGGTTTCAAAAAGTGCCGGATAAACCCAACCCTCGCCAAATGCAGGTTTTGTATTCAAAGGAACGCCCATTGCATAATGTTCTTCATAAGCCGGATTCGTTTCTTTCCATCCCGTTTTAGCTTTCGACATGGGTTGTAACCAGGCTTTCGCCGAAGTGTCAAAATTATAAGCCGTTTTTTCTTCAACGATTCTTTTCAGTTCTTTTGATGTTGAAGGAAAGTTATATCGAAGCGCCACTCCATCTTTGGAAAGCTGAAAAATGATTTCCATTGCTTCAGCTTTAGCATTCTGAAGACTCACAATATATTGATTAGCAGCGTATGAAATATCTTTTCGTTTTCCCTGAAGCATTGAGTAGCGGTCAGTTACTTTTTTGGCATTAGAAATTTTAATCAATTTTAAATCAGAATAGAAATTGCCGTCTTCGCGTAAAATTCCCAATTCAGAAGTATTAAGTATAACTTTATCGTGATATAATATAGTATAAGTTGGTGTGTTTTTCGCATTCATTTCAAAGCCTACTTTTATAGTCTTCTCAGAATTTGTAAAAAATGAATTTGGTTTTTTTTGAGCAAACGAATTGAGAAAAATCCCAAAAAAGATTAGTAATAATAGCTTTTTCATGGTTAAGTGTTAGTTGTACACTTACAAACATAGCGAAATTATTTTAATATAAATTACTGGACGAGAATAATTTAATAAATTATGAATAGATCCATTAATTTGATTTTTTTAAGAGAAATAAAAAAGACCTCTTCGTTTGAGGAAGAGGTCTTTTAAATGATTTAATATATTCTAGCAATACAAATATAAAAGTCTTAGTGTATTACCAAAATCAGCAACTTCAAGCGTGCTTAATTTTTTGTTTTCCTTAATTACTCTGCAGGCATTTTTAAATTCAAAAAAAACTTCACGATTTTGAATTGGAAATTTAGCATCTAAAAAGGCAGTAATGTTAGTAATAGTTGTAGCAATAGTTGAATCATATTGTGTTGAATTTGTCAATTGCTTTAGAGTAATTGCGGTGTTCAGAGCAATAAAATCCTTTGCAATTGTTATATTTTCTGGCTTTGTTTTTTCAATAGTAGTAGCTACGCTGGTCGCTAAAGCATCGTCAAAAGCTGTAAAATTGGCTATTTTATTAAGATTTAAAATGTGCTCTCTTAATTTTGTACGATAAGAAAGTCGACCGTTTTTAAAGTCGTAAGTAGCTTTAAATTTTTTTGTTTCATCAGCAACCTTCAAACAAAATGCATTGTAATTTTTTAGTACATCGGTTAGTTCTTTTCGCTGGCTATAATTGGAGGAGTTTTTCTCATATCCTGCAATGTCTATCATCAAATCTACCAGTATGTTGAAAATTTCTGATCCTGCGGCAGTTTCTTTGATTTGTAAAGATGCTGCTTTATAAATACTCATATCAGTAAGTTTTCCGTCATATTTATCGGGTTGAATATGGTTCAGTCCATTTATGATATCTTTTTTCTTCTTTAAAAAACGAGTTACATCTGTTTGTGCAAAGCGTGCAGGAAGCGGTGTGTAAAAAATCTCTTTTTTCTCTACTTGAATTTCATCTTTCTTTTTATTCGAAATTAAAGCTTCGGCAATTTGATTCTTTGGATCGATAGCTTTTAGCTGGTTGGCAATTTCATCTGTTTCTGTAAAATCTCTCAGAATATTATAGCATTGTAAAATATTTTCCTGAATGGCGATATAATATTTTTTGTTTTTCTTGTCTTCCAGATTGGTAATTGATTTTGCTTCTGTTTTCCAAATCTCAAGAGCCTGGCGAACTTTTGATTCATTAATAGGATCAATCCCAGTATTAATCAATTGAGAAGCTTTGTTGAAATTTTCACCATTAAAATCTTTATCCTCTTTTAAATAATTAAAAGACCGTGATATATATTTTCCGTAAGGATGAAATTTGGTATGCAGTATATTGCCTACTTTTAAACTTAGTTTGACTACTTGTATCAGGTCTACCTCTTTAACATCTGTTTTCCTTGGTAGGCTCGGGTCTTTCTGATCTCTGTATTGATTGGCTTCAAATTCAGATAAATCAGTCATTAAAAGTGTAGTGTTTAAATTGTTCGGATAATCTAAATTTCCGAGATTAGAATTGTATCCTTTTGTGTTTGCCACCGGATTAACCAAGTCGCAATCTCCCAATCTAATTTCCTGAACATCAAAAACGCCTTTTTCGGGATCTATTAAAATCAAATTGGCATAGAGATGAGAGACAACAGCAACCTGATATTTTAATTCTTTTTTTATCAAATGCAAAGTTGCCGGCTGGTATTTGTATTCTAATAAAGCGACTAGTTTTGGAAAACCTAAATCATTATATATATAGTCATTGTATAAGATGCCCATATCAGCAACACGATAATCCATAGTTTGATCTGCAAAAAACTCATGATCTGTCGAGGTAGTCATAAAAGCAACATCCAGTGGATTTTCCTTCACAAATAAAGTGGGAGGCATTTCTCGCCTTACATTTAAATTATCCCATTTGATTTTTTGGGCATTTGAGAGGGTTGACAATAATAATAGGAGCAGTAATAATCGATATTTCATGGTTAAGGTTTAGGTTTTGCAATGGTTTGTTGGCAATTCTTAAAAAGGCAATGACAATTTTAAGGGATAAATATAATGAACGCAATGGTTATTTGTAGTTGTTTATTTATAAATGCTCCCTTTTAAGCATAAAAAAACCTCTTCATTGCTGAAGAGGTTTTACGTACCCGGAGCCGGAGTCGAACCGGCACGGTTTCCCACAGGTGTTTGAGACCAGCGCGTCTACCAATTCCGCCATCCGGGCTTAGCAGACGAAAAAATAGTGAAATAAATCCAACTCTTTTAACGCAATAGAATAAGTAATTATGTTGTCATAACTGTGCTTATTCCTTTAACACGGTGCAAATGTAAAAAATAAAATTAAATGATCTACTAAAAATACTTAAATTTTTCCTTTCAGTGTCCAATAAATTTTCTAAATTTGCACCTCGTTAAAACGAAGCACACACAACTAACTACACCCGAGGCATTTATACAGGTCCGGCTTTACGAAAATCATAAAGCCAAATTGTGCAGAGCGCAGCGGAGCAAAAACAACAAATTATAATGTCGCACCTAGAACCAGAAGCTAAAATTTTTGCTTGTTCACAAAGTGTTTATCTTGCAGAAAAAATTGCAGAACAATACGGAATTCCGTTAGGAAAAGTAACGATGTCAACGTATAGCGATGGAGAATTTCAGCCATCATACGAAGAGTCAATAAGAGGATTACGCGTTTTTATCGTGTGCTCAACATTTCCAACTGCTGATAATTTGATGGAATTGTTGCTAATGATCGATGCAGCAAAACGTGCATCAGCAAGACACATTACAGCTGTTATGCCTTATTTTGGTTGGGCAAGACAAGATAGAAAAGATAAACCAAGAGTTCCGATTGGAGCAAAATTAGTAGCTAATTTATTAGATGCTGCCGGAGCGACAAGAGTAATGACAATGGATTTGCACGCAGATCAAATTCAGGGGTTTTTCGAAAAACCGGTAGATCATTTATTTGCATCAACCATCTTTTTACCATACGTAAAAAGTTTAAATTTAGACAATTTAACCATTGCATCTCCGGATATGGGAGGTTCAAAAAGAGCATATGCTTACTCTAAGTTTCTGGAATCAGATGTAGTAATCTGTTATAAACAAAGAAAAGCAGCCAACGTTATCGACACTATGGAGCTAATTGGTGAAGTAAAAGGACGTAACGTAATATTAGTAGACGACATGATCGATACTGGTGGAACATTAGCGAAAGCAGCAGATTTAATGATCGAAAAAGGAGCATTAAGTGTTAGAGCAATTTGTACACACGCCATTTTATCAGGTGACGCATACGAAAAAATTGAAAACTCAAAATTAAGCGAGTTAATAGTTACCGATTCTATTCCGTTAAAGAAAGAATCAAAGAAAATAAGAGTAGTGAGTTGTGCACCTCTTTTTGCTGAAGTAATGCACATGGTGCACCACAACAATTCCATCAGTGGAAAATTTATAATGTAATAAGCAGTAAGCTTTAAGCCTTAGGCTATAAGCTTTATTACTTAGTGCAGAAAAAAGCCTAAAGCCTATGGCTTAAAGCTTATAGCAAATAGAATATTTATTAATAACTATATTTTTTTTACAATGAAATCGATTACAATTAAAGGATCAGAAAGAGAAAGCGTGGGCAAAGTGTCAACTAAAGCCTTACGTAATGCTGGAGCGGTTCCTTGCGTGTTATACGGAGGAAATCAGGCAGTACACTTCTCAGCAGACGCTGCAGCGTTCAAAAACTTGGTTTACACTCCAAACGCACACACAGTTGTGATTGAGCTTGGAAAAGGAAAATCATTCAATGCAATTTTACAAGATATCCAGGTTCACCCGGTATCTGACAAGATCTTACACATTGACTTCTTTCAATTATTTGATGACAAAGAAATCACTATGGAAGTTCCTGTAAAAGTTGTAGGTACATCAAAAGGTGTTCTTGCAGGTGGTGTTTTACGTTTGAACACTCGTAAATTAAAAGTGAAAGCTTTACCTAAAAATCTTCCTGATTTTGTTGAAGCTGACATTACTCCACTTGAAATGGGTAACAAATTGTACGTTACTAAAGTTGGTACTCCTGACTACAAAGTAATGCACCCAGAAAACACTGTTGTTGCTCAAGTAAGAATTTCTCGTGCTGCTATGAAAGCTGCTCAAGAAGCTGCAAAAGCTGCAAAAGCTCCTGCAAAAGGAAAGAAAAAATAATTTTTTTCAAATCAATACAAAAAGCATCAATCGAAAGATTGGTGCTTTTTTTTTGCTTTAAGATTCTAAGTTGCTAAGATGCTGAGGTTCTAAGTTTTTTATCTTAATGTCAGGCTGAGCGGAGTCGAAGCCCCTTCTGATGTTTTATGTTTATTTTTTTAGAAGCAGAAATTTTTGGTTTCTTCAAGACCCAACGTTCCTGCCATCCACTTGTATCTTTTCCTTGCTAAAGAAGCAAGAAAAAGGATACCGCTTCTGTCAGGGCTAGCGAGAGGTTTAGTTTTTAAAAGGTTTTGGGCTGATGAGCTTCTATGTCATCCTGAGCGAAGTCGAAGGACCGCAAGTGGCTCGACAATCTACAATGAAATACTTTGCGCGGGCTTCGACTTCGCTCAGCCTGACAAAAATGAGCATCACACAATCAAATAAAAAAAATCTGCTCCATCTGCAAAATCTGCGAGAAACTTTTTCTTAGCGAACCTTGCGTAAAACCCTTGCGAACTTTGCGGTTAAGAATAATTATCTAATCAACCAATTGGCACATTCCCTAATTAACCCTATTTTTGCACACATGATAAAATGGATCAACAAACTGTTTTCATCAATACCAAAAGAAGAGAACACAGACAATATGAAACCGGAGGTTCACGAACACCCAAAAAACAATATAAAAAGCGTGAGTAAAAAATATTTAATCGTAGGACTTGGTAATATTGGAGCCGAATACGTAAATACAAGACATAATATAGGATTCAAAGTCCTTGATTTTTTAGCCAAAAAAGAAGGCCTTTCATTCGAAACCGTAAAACTGGGCGCTTTGGCCGAATACAAATTCAAAGGCAGAACCTTTTTTCTGCTTAAGCCCAATACCTACATGAATTTAAGCGGCAAGGCTGTGAAATACTGGATGGACAAGGAAAATATACCTTTAGAGAATATTTTGGTCATTACAGACGATTTAAACCTGTCATTCGGAACTATCCGTATTAAACCAAAAGGAAGCGACGGCGGTCATAATGGCTTAAAGAATATCAACCTGGTTTTGAACACTCAAAATTACACCCGTTTTAGATTTGGAATCAGTGATCAGTTCAAAAAAGGACAGCAAATCGATTACGTTTTAGGAGAATGGGATGAAGAAGAAAAAGCAAAATTACCGGAACGTTTAGAAATTTCTTCAGAAATTATTAAAACATTTGGAACCGCCGGTTTAGAAAATACAATGACTACGTTTAACGGAAAGTAAAGAATTTCAGTTATTTAACTGTTAAATAATCAAATTATCAGTTAATTATATTCAATTATAACGAAATAGTATTTTCTATTCCAAACTTAAATGTCTAAATTTGAAATAAATTATTATAAATCATAAAATCATAATATCATGGCTTTTGAATTACCACAATTACCTTATGCATATGATGCATTAGAACCACATATTGATGCTCGTACAATGGAAATCCATCATACAAAGCACCACAATGCTTACACTACAAATCTAAACGCTGCAATTGCAGGAACAGATTTAGAAGGTAAGACAATCGAAAATATCTTAATCAACTTAGATAAAAAAAACGCAGCAGTTCGTAACAATGGTGGAGGTTTCTACAACCACAATTTATTCTGGACTGTAATGTCTCCAGACGGTGGTGGATTACCAACAGGTGATTTGTTAGCAGCTATCGAAGCTTCTTTTGGAACTTTCGAAGAATTTAAAGCAAAATTTGCCAAAGCTGGAGCAACACAATTTGGTTCAGGATGGGCTTGGTTAACAGTACAAAAAGGGGGCAAACTAGAGGTTGTAGGTACTCCAAATCAAGATAATCCATTAATGCCGGAAGTTGCTGGTAACGGTGGAACCCCAATTTTAGGAATGGATGTTTGGGAGCATGCTTACTACTTGAACTACCAAAACAGAAGACCGGATTATATTGAAGCTTTCTTCAGTGTAATTAACTGGACGGAAGTAGCAAGAAGATTCGCTTTAGATAAATAGTCTAAGAAAGAGAATAGAATAAAGATTAAAGAAAAAAGACGGATGGCTTGATGGCTATCCGTCTTTTTTTATTATAACCAATATAGATATTCCTTCTTTTCCAGTCTATCTCCTTCGGTATTTATTCTTCAATCTTGCTTCTTTTTCAATCGAGACTTTGCAGATCAGCGTCAAATGTTATGGAAAAGCATACTCACTAATTTTTTTACCCCAGAGAACACAAAGATTTTATCTAAGACTGCTTTAGAAAGCACAGAGTTCACAAAGCTAAATCAATACAAAGCTTAGCGAACTTTGCCTTTTATAAAGCTAAGGGTAAAAAAAACTTAGCGCTCTTTGCGGTAATTTTTTTTTCCCGCAGGTTTTGAGATTGATCTGACTTATTCTAATAAAAAAGGCGGAATCTCTTCCGCCTTTTTTGCCCCAAATCTACCATAAACTTAACCTACTAATGTTATGGTTCAGTAAATGTATGGCAGCTATTCTTATGAAAAAAACTTTTCTGATGAATGGTAAATATATCCGATTAAGTAAGAAGAGAATAGAATAAAGAGAATAGAATAAAGAGAATAGAATAAGAGAATGTAATAAAGAGAATGTAATAAAGAGAATGTAGTAAAGAGAATGTAGTAAAGAGAGAAAATTAGAGGAGGAGTTCTCTGCTGAAAAGCTGTGTTTTTGCTTTTAGTTGATTCTCTATAATCTTTATTCTTTGCTCTATATTCTTTGTTCTTAAAAAAAATAAAAAAGGCGGAATCTCTTCCACCTTTTTTGCCCCAAATCTACCATAAATTTAACCTACTAATGTTATGGTTTAGTAAATGTATGATAGCTATTCTTGTTTAAAAAACTTTTCAGATGAATGGTCGATAAATCCGACCAAAAGAAGATAATGCTTTACAATTGAAACACTTGAGTTTATTCCAATAAAAAAGGTGGAATTGCTTCCACCCTTTTTGCCCCAAATCTACCATAAACTTAACCTACTAATGTTATGGTATCTCAAAAGTATTGTAGCTTTTCAATTTTACCAAACATATGGGATGAACGGCAAAAAAAACCGATGAAATGCACAAATTAACCTTTTGTTAGTATTTTTTTAATACGCTCTTGCGTCTTTTCCTTCATAGAAATTCATAAAAGCCCTGTTTACAACACGATTACCTCCTGGTGTAGGATAATCTCCCGTAAAGTACCAGTCACCTAAATTTTTCGGACAAGCGATGTGCAAATCTTCTACTTTCTGGAAAATGATTTTCACTTCGGCATTGATTTCCGGAGAACTCAACATTTCGGCAATTTTATCTGAAATTTCCTCAGGAGTAAACTGATCGTAAATAGCAGTTACATAATTCACAACATCACTATCAATATAGTTTTCCTGTGCTTTACATTTTGTGTATACTTCGTCTACAATATGGTATAGATCTCTTTCTTTTAATAAAGCCAAAGCTGCTCTAAAAGCAACAAGACCTTCAAGCTTTGCCATGTCAATTCCGTAACAATCAGGGTAACGAATTTGTGGTGCCGATGAAACAATTACAATCCGTTTAGGATTTAAACGATCCATCATTTTTATAATACTCATTTTAAGAGTAGTACCACGAACAATACTGTCGTCGATGATGACAAGGTTATCCGTTGGCTTGATCACTCCGTAAGTCACATCGTAAACGTGTGCAACAAGATCATCACGGCTGCTGTCCTCAGTAATAAAGGTTCTAAGTTTAGCATCTTTAATCGCAACTTTCTCAGTACGAATTTTTACAGCCAATAATTCTTGTAAAGTTTCGGCTGTAAGTGTATTTCTGTTGGCTAAAATATAATTGTTTTTTCTTTGATTAAGGAAATCCTGAGCTGCTTCAACTAAACCGTAAAACGAAGTTTCGGCAGTATTTGGGATGTAAGAGAAAACAGTATTATCTGTATCGCTGTCAATTGATTCAAGAACAGCAGGTAAAATTAATTTACCTAAGTTTTTACGTTCCTGGTAAATTTCGGCATCACTTCCTCTAGAGAAGTAGATTCTTTCAAAAGAACATGCTTTCTTAACGGTTGGTTCAAGGATTTGCTCCATAGAAACTTTTCCGCTTTTTTTGATGATTAAAGCATTTCCTGGTTCGATTTCCTGAACGCTTTCAAACGGCACATTGAATACAGTCTGAATAACGGGTCTTTCTGAAGCTACAACTACAACTTCATCATCCTGGTAAAAATATGCCGGACGAATTCCCGCCGGATCTCTAAATACGAAAGCATCACCATGACCTAATAATCCGGCCATTGCGTAACCTCCATCTAAGTTTTTGGCAGAACGGGCTAATATTTTTGCAATATCCAATCGGTCTGCAATTACTGGAGAAGCTTCTCTTTTAGAATAACCTTCTGTTTTACAATCCTGGTAAAGCTGCATTACTTCTTTGTCTAAGAAGTGACCAATTTTTTCCATAACGGTAACAGTATCCGCCATTTCTTTTGGATGTTGTCCAAGTTCAACTAAATTTTCGAAAAGCTCTTTAACATTTGTCATGTTAAAGTTTCCTGCCAAAATTAAGTTACGGTGCATCCAGTTGCTCTGACGTAAAAATGGGTGTACGCTTTCGATACTGTTTTTTCCGAAAGTTCCGTAACGAACGTGACCTAAAAATAATTCTCCTATATAAGGTATGTTTGCTTTTTGTTTGGCAACATCATTTGCGTATTCAGGATGAGAAGTCATCTCTTCGTTGATACGCTCATTGATTTGTTTAAAAACGTCCTGAATAGGCTGCGCATGGTTCGAACGAACTCTGCTTATATAACGCTCACCAGGTTCAACGTCTAATTTAATGCTGGCAAAACCTGCTCCGTCTTGCCCACGGTTGTGTTGCTTCTCCATCATCAGGTACATTTTTTGTATCCCGTAAAAAGCAGTTCCGTATTTTTCTTTGTAATATTCAAGCGGTTTAAGAAGTCTAACTAAGGCTATACCACATTCGTGTTTTAAAGCGTCGCTCATTGTTTTTTGTATTTGTGTTGTTGTTGTAAGTTGTGCGTAATAACGTAATAAAAAAGCCCCGTGTTATCGAGGCTTCAGGGCATTATATTTCTATGTCAAACTGAGTTAACGACTTAAACTGTTGTAATCGAATCGCTACTTCTGCTTTGCTTAATGTTTGCATCCTTTCGGTTCCAAATTTCTCTACACAAAATGAAGCTAAATTAGATCCGTAAATAATTGCGTTTTTCATGTTGCCAAATGAGATGTTTTCGCTTTGCGCAATAAATCCTGAAAAACCACCTGCAAAAGTGTCTCCTGCTCCTGTTGGATCAAAAACATCTTCTAATGGTAATGCCGGTGCAAAGAATACTTCTCTGTTATGGAATAAAAGTGCTCCGTGTTCTCCTTTTTTGATCACCACATATTTTGGTCCCAATTCCTGGATTTTGTTAGCCGCTTTTACTAATGAATACTCTCCTGAAAGTTGTCTTGCTTCTTCGTCATTGATTGTGATCACGTCTACACGTTTAATTACCTCAAGTAATTCCGGTAAAGCGCAGTCCATCCAAAAGTTCATAGTATCTAAAACTACTAATTTTGGTTTTTTCTCCATTTGGTCCAAAACACTACTTTGTACTAAAGGATGTAAGTTTCCTAACATCACAACATCAGCATCTTTGTAATCTTGAGGAACTTTTGGTTGAAAATCAGCCAAAACGTTTAGTTCAGTTACAAGAGTGTCTCTTGAGTTTAGATCGTTGTGGTATAAACCGCTCCAGAAAAAGGTTTTTCCGCCTTTTACAATTTCGATACCAGAGATATCAATATTTTTTGAAGTTAAAAGATCTAAATGTTCTTGAGGAAAATCGTCGCCAACTACAGAAACAATGGCCGATTGTAAGTTAAAAAATGACGCTGATAAACCAATGTACGTTGCAGCACCACCTAATATTTTATCTGTTTTTCCGAAAGGAGTTTCGATAGCGTCGAAAGCAACCGTTCCAACAATCAATAATTTATTCATTTTATGAATTTCGAATTAGGGTGCAAAGATACTTCATAAGTTGCAATATTGCAACGGTTTAAGTTCTCAAAATTTTCATAAAAAAAGAATATCGTTTTCGGGGCTAAAACTATTGTAAATGAATGAATTAAATTAGGTTGCTTAGAGAGCTTAAAATATGTTTTTTCGATTTAAAATACAATAATTATTTTCGAAAAAAGGCTGGAAGATTTTAGTTAGATTTGTTTAAATATCAAATTTCATTCATGAAGAAAATTCTAACGTTATTAATGCTGTTTTGTTTTTTGATTTCTTGCGAAAGAAAAGAACCTGATTTTTCTAAGGAAATGATTGAGAAGTTGGCATATATGCAGGAAGATCCAAAGTTAGGTTTATTGCCATCTCACTATTTAAGTTTTGATTTATATGTTAAGAAAAGAGGCAAAGAAATTTATAAAACAAACAATCATGATTTATTCTCTAATTATAAAAAGAATTATGTTGAAGAATTTATTTCATTTGAAAAGTTTTTAAATGCTGTCTTGAATCAAGATTATCTTTTAGATGAAAATTTAGATGACAAATATTCTTTTAAATTAGATCAAAAAATACAGAAGGAATGTGTCAGTTTAGGATTTAATAGATTTCTAAAAAAGTATTCTGAAGGTAATATTGGAAAAGAAAAACTTAAACTCAATAAATCTATTATTCAAAAAAATGAATTCCCGACAATAAAATATCTTTTGTATAAAAATAAATATGATGTTGGTTTTGATGATTATCATGCCGTATATTATATTTGGAAAAGAGAGGATTCTTTCAAATAATTCTACAACTCATACTTCTTATCAAAATAATTCTTCAAAACCCCAATTTGAATCAAAATCATAAAAGGAACCACTAATAAAGCGTAAAGTACATTTTTAGAAATATGAATCCCGGAAAATAGAGCAGAAGCTTTATCAGAATATGTTTTGGTAATTTCAAAATTAGCAACATCATTATTGGAGAAAACAGCATAAGCAGTCAAAGCAACTAAACTGATGCCAATAAAAATCCATGTAGATTTAGAAATCAAAGGTTTGTAAGCTTTGATTTTGCTTTTTTCGGCCACTAAAACCTGAGACATTATTTTTGAAGTAAAGTCAATAGATGGTGACTCCAAAGTATTTTCGGCCATCATTTTCTCAATCAGATTTTCTATTTCTTTATCATTTTCTTTCATAACATTCTATTATTTCTGGTTCTAATTGCTTTTTCAAAATTACGGCTAATTTTTGTCGGCTTCTAAATAATTTCACCTTAACATTATTAGCGTTAATGTTCATGACTTTTCCAATTTCTTCTAAACTCTGATCTTCAAAATAAAATAAAGTTAGCAAGAAATTTTCTTCACTGGGTAATAAATTCAAACAATTCTGAATGGTTTGCTTTCGTTCTTTGTCTTCTAAAGCGCTCAAAGCATTGTCCATTGTTTTAATTAAATGAGCCGAAAATTCATCTATCGATATATTATTGTCTTCTTTTTTGTTTTTCTTCAAACGATCTAAACACGTATTATAAGCAACCTTATAAATCCAGGTCGAAAATTTAGAATCACCTTTGAACTTGCTTAAGGAATTGTAAGCCTTAATAAAAGTATCCTGAGCAACCTCTTCGGCTTCTTCTCTGTTTTTAATCATTTTTAGAGCCAATGTAAAGATCATATCTTTATAACGATCAACCAGCACGGCAAAACAATTGGTCTCGCCCTGCAGCACTTTATCTATATAATGTTGATCACTTATTGTACTCATAATAGGTAAGACGACACGTTCTGTGTTTAGGTTACAACATTTTTTAAAAAATAAATAAATTTCAATTTTTAAATTTCAAATTCCAACTTCAGAAGAGGAAATATGGTTTATATTCTAATCTATATATTGATAGAACTTTGTCAAAGTTTAACCCCAATATTGTCATCCCGAGGAACAAGGGATCTCCATAAGAAACTCCGCAATCAAAATTGCCAATCTTTGTCGAGCTACTTGTGGAGATCCCTCGTTCCTCGGGATGACAAGATTTCGGTTACTATATATAAAGATTTATTGTTTCTCGAAAACAATTTCAAACGCAAAATTAACTCATAATCAGCAAGTTTTGGAATTTGGAATTTAAATTTTGAATTTTTTTATCAAAAGTTGTAACCTCAATTCAAAACATGTCGTCATATGGGGTATCAATCAATTATAAAAACATAAAAAATTATGGGAGCACAAATTTTAGTACCAATCAGTCTTTTCTTAATGATCTTCGGAATCGTCTATCTTATTTATTCAACAAGAAACAGAGAACGTTTAGCACTTATAGAAAAAGGAGTCGATGCCAGTATCTTTTTAAAAGGAAGAACCAATGGAGTTCCGGCCTGGAAAATCCTTATTCTGAATACCGCTTTTCTTTTAATAGGTATTGGACTTGGATTTTTTATTGCTTTATTTCTTTCTACTTATACCGCAATGAATTCAGATGTGGTGTATCCGGCAACAATCATCACCATGTCTGGAGTAGGTTTACTGGTAGGATTTCACAGAGCCAAAGATTTAGATAAGCAATAAAATCGTTTAAGTTAGTACCTTTAATAACGAGAAAACGCGTCGGAAACAATTGTTTTCTGACGCGTTATTTTTTTATGATTTTGAGCCGATGGTTTCGTAATAAACATCTACCGAAAGGTTCTTTTGCATTGAGGCCATAACGGCCAATTCGTCGCAACGTTCGTTTTGAGGATGATTGTTGTGGCCTTTAATCCATTTAAAATCGACCTGATGTTTGCGGTAAATAATTAAAAACCGTTTCCATAAATCAGGATTTTTTTTGCCGGTGTAGTTCTTTTTCTCCCAGCCAAAAACCCATTTTTTTACTACAGAATCAATTACATATTTAGAATCTGAAACCACCAAAACCTTCATATTGGGATTTTTTAGTTTTTCAAGACCTACAATTACCGCCAAGAGTTCCATTCTGTTATTAGTAGTCAAACGGAAACCTTCGTAGAATTCTTTTTTATGAGGCGTTCCCACCAATTCCATCACTACGCCATATCCTCCATTTCCAGGATTTCCTTTTGCAGCGCCATCAGTATATATATGTACTTCGTGATTCATTTTTTTTTAGACTTCTTAGATTTTAGACTTCTTAGATTTTAGATTGTTAGACTTCTTAGATTTTTTGTTTTTTGGACTTCCTAGAATTTGATATTGCGGACTTCTTGGATTTTAATTTTAAATAATCAAAATCTAAGAAGTCTTATGTCTAAGAAATCTAAAATCTAATCCTCCAATAATCTTGAAATAATTTCCGGAAAATACTTTTGTTCCAGTTCATGGATCTTTTCGGCCACAGTTTCTGGCGTATCATCATCTGTCAGGGCTACGTTTTTCTGGAAAATAATACCACCTTCATCATAATGTTCGTTAACATAATGAATGGAAATTCCGGTTTCTTTCTCCTTATTATTCACTATAGCGCGGTGTATGTGCATGCCGTACATTCCTTTACCTCCGTAATTTGGTAAAAGTGCCGGATGTATGTTGATTATTTTATTAGGATATTTCTCGATTATATGATCCGGGAATTTCAATAAGAAACCTGCCAGAACTATCATATCCGGGTCGATTTCTTGTATTTTTTGTAAGATGTTACTTTCTAAAAGTTCGCTTTTTGAGAAGATTTCGGTTGGAATTTGATGATTTTTTGCTCTTTCGATGACTTTTGCCGCAGCATTATTTGTAAAAACAGAAACGACTTTGGCAATTTTGGTTTTTGCAAAATATTTTATGATGTTTTCAGCATTAGTCCCTGATCCTGAGGCAAAAACAATAATTTTTTTCATAATTGAATATAATTTGAGAATGCAAAAAACGGAATAAAAATCGAAAATAAATAGTATTAAAAAAGCTTTCTTGAAATTAATTTTATAAATTAGTGTTACATTTATAAACTAAATCGTGGTTTTAAAATAAAGTTTTTTATTTTTGCCAACAAATTAAATTCTAAAATTAAAGATTATGTCAGACATTGCATCAAGAGTAAAAGCGATTATCGTAGACAAATTAGGTGTTGACGAAAACGAAGTTGTAACAGAAGCAAGCTTCACTAATGATTTGGGAGCTGACTCATTAGACACTGTTGAGCTTATTATGGAATTCGAAAAAGAATTTGATATTCAAATTCCAGACGATCAAGCAGAAAACATTGCTACTGTTGGTCAAGCTATTTCTTATATCGAAGAAGCTAAAAAATAATAATACTGCACCCGAATTTTTTTAAAATTCCAACTTTGAATACCCAAATTCCAAAATTGGGATTTGTTTTTTAAAAAATTGGAATTTTAAGAAAATCGGGTGTTATTATTTTTTTTAAAATTTAAATTTCGATTGATTTTCAATCAAAAAGATATATTTATATTGTAATACCCATGGCTCTTAAGTAAACATTACAGTTAAGAAAGCATGGGTTTTATTTGTTTAAAGTACAAAATACATATTTATGACGTTAAAGCGAGTTGTTGTAACAGGATTAGGTGCCCTTACTCCGATCGGGAATAATATTCAGGATTATTGGGAGGCACTTGTGAATGGGGTTAGCGGAGCCGCTCCTATCACATATTATGATACAGAGAAGCATAAAACGAAATTTGCCTGTGAAGTAAAAAACTTCAATATTGAAGATTACATGGATCGCAAGGAATCTCGTAGATTAGATAAATTCGCTCAATATGCTGTTGCTGCAAGTGATGAAGCTATTAAAGATGCCGGACTTACTGATGATAATATCGACAAAACAAGAGTGGGTGTTATCTGGGGAGCCGGAATTGGGGGTTTAGAGACTTTTCAGGATGAAGTTATTTATTATGCAAAAGGAGACGGAACACCAAAATTCAATCCGTTTTTTATTCCTAAAATGATTGCCGATATTGCTCCAGCACACATTTCGATGCGTAATGGCTATATGGGACCAAATTATACTACTGTTTCTGCATGTGCATCTTCTGCAAATGCATTAATTGATGCTTTCAACTACATTCGTTTAGGAATGTGTGATGTAATTGTATCAGGTGGTTCAGAAGCTGCCATTACTATTGCAGGTATGGGAGGTTTTAACTCTATGCACGCTTTATCTACAAGAAACGAAAGTCCGGAAACGGCTTCAAGACCTTTTGATGCAACCAGAGATGGTTTTGTTTTAGGAGAAGGAGCAGGAGCTTTGGTTCTTGAAGAATACGAACATGCCAAAGCCAGAGGGGCAAAAATTTATTGCGAAGTTGGCGGTGGCGGAATGTCATCAGATGCTTACCACTTAACTGCACCACATCCGGAAGGAATTGGAGTTATTGCAGTAATGAAAAATACATTAAGAGATGCTGGATTAAAACCGGAAGATATTGATCATATCAATACTCACGGAACTTCTACTCCATTAGGAGATGTTGCCGAATTGAAAGCGATCAGCGCTGTTTTTGGTGATCATGCAAAAACAATCAATATCAACTCTACCAAATCAATGACCGGTCACTTACTTGGTGCTGCCGGAGCTATTGAGGCAATTGCTTCGATTTTAGCAATGAAACATGGTATTGTTCCTCCAACTATTAATCATACTGTAGTGGATGAAAACATTGATCCATCATTGAATCTTACCTTAAACAAACCTCAAAAAAGAGAAGTAAATGTTGCTATGAGTAACACTTTTGGTTTTGGTGGACACAATGCTTGTGTATTGTTTAAAAAATTAGTTGACTAATTTCTGTATATGAATTTTATCAAAAAAATATTTTCTAAATCCCGTTCTCTAGAAGACGGGATTTTTTTTGACACTATTCAGAAAATACTTGGTTTTCAGCCTACTACGATCGAATTTTATAAGAAAGCTTTTACGCACAGGTCTTCGAATAAACTAGACGAATCAGGACATCCAATAAATTATGAACGATTAGAGTTTTTAGGAGATGCTATGTTAAGTGCCGTAATTGCAGCACATTTATTTGATAAAGCACCAAATGGCGACGAAGGTTATCTGACCAAAATGCGATCAAAAATTGTGAGTCGTGAACATTTAAATGAGCTGGGTAAAGATTTAAATTTAGTTCGTTTTGTAGAAAGCAAAGTGCCTATACAGCATTTTGGAGAAAATATTCATGGTAATATTTTTGAATCACTTGTCGGCGCAATTTATCTGGATAAAGGATATGCGTTTTGTGAAAAATTTATTCAAAAACGAGTTGTTGCACCGTATGTTGATATTGCACGACTTGAAGGCAAAGTAATAAGTTATAAAAGTTTGGTTATCGAATGGTGTCAGAAAGAAAAGAGAGTTTTTCATTATGACATTTTTGAGGATAACGGTATAGACGGTCAGCGCTTATTTGGCGTGAAATTAAGTATAGACGATAAAGTAATCGCACGAGCGCGGGCAACTTCAAAAAAGAAAGCAGAAGAGAAAGCTTCACAAAGGGCATATTTTGCATTTCAGGAAAAAATAGACAAGAAATAGCTACGAATTTGCTGTAACTATCTTAAAGCTATAACGTTTTCGTTTATAAATTAATAAAAACAAGCACATCTTAACTATTTAAGCTCCGCTAGAAATAGTATATTTACACCTTGATTTTTCATGACATGGCTATTCATAGATTGGATTTAGACGAATTTGACGAAATTGATTATTATTTAATGGCAATTCATACTTCATTAGAAGATTATAGATTGGCCTATTTTATCAATAAAAACCTTCCGATAAACTTAAGTAAGAGCAAAAACGAGATCCATGCTCAGACTAAAGAAGGCGAGGCAAATTTTTCGAGATTCTATTATTATGATGCTGAGAAAACAGTTTCATGGAATTTAATTCAGAATAAAAATGAAATCATTTCAACGAGTAGAAATGATTCTCAGGATTTGTTTTCCAATGAAACAAGTGAGGTTTCAACAACAATTCATTTACTTCCTGAATTCAAAAAGGTAGATTTTTTCCTGAAAATAGAGAATAGCGAAGAGGCTCTTGATTTTTCAGAAATTCAACAACAATTAAATACCATCGAGAGTATTGCAGCTATTTATGCTGTAGATACTGATAAAATAAAATCAAAAAACAATCTAATTTTTTAAAAAAAATGTTAACAAACAAAAAAACCAAAATTGTCGCTACACTTGGTCCTGCATGTGGTACGAGAGAGATCATCAAAGATATGATCGATGCAGGGGTTAATGTGTTTAGAGTTAATTTTTCGCATGCTGATTACGAAGGTGTAAAAGAGAAAATTAATATTATTAGAGGTCTAAATGAAGAGTTTGGTTACACAACTGCAATCCTTGGAGATTTGCAGGGACCAAAACTTAGAGTGGGTGTGATGGAAGAAGGAACTGTTGTTCACGATGGTGATTTAATCACTTTTACAACAGCAGAAGATATTCTGGGAACTGCTTCTAAAGTGTTCATGAAATACCAAAATTTTCCAAATGATGTAAATCCGGGAGAGCGTATTTTGCTTGATGACGGTAAATTGATTTTCGAAATTATTTCTACTGATAAAAAGACAGAAGTTGTTGCTAAAGTAATTCAGGGTGGAGAATTAAAATCTAAAAAAGGAGTTAATCTTCCAAACACTAAGATTTCTTTACCGGCTTTGACTGAAAAAGATATTGCAGATGCTATCTTTGCTATTGAGCAAAAAGTAGACTGGATCGCACTTTCGTTTGTAAAAACACCTCGCGATTTACAAGACTTACAAGAATTGATCGCTAAACATTCAGAATATAAAATTCCGATTGTAGCTAAAATTGAAATGCCGGAAGCTCTTGAGAACATGGACAAAATTGTAGCTTATTGCGACGCTTTAATGGTTGCCCGTGGAGATTTAGGAGTTGAACTTCCTGCACACGAAGTACCATTGGTTCAAAAAGATTTGATTCGCAGAGCTAAAATTGCCAGAATTCCTGTTATCGTTGCTACACAAATGATGGAGACAATGATTACAAGTCTTACACCAACAAGAGCTGAAGTAAATGACGTTGCAAACTCTGTAATGGACGGTGCTGATGCTGTAATGTTATCTGGAGAAACTGCTACAGGAAACTATCCGGTACAGGTTATCCAAAAAATGACTCAAATTTGTGAGGCTGTAGAGGATTCTCCGCTAATTCAGGTTCCACAAAATACTCCGCAAATTAAAACAAAACGTTTCGTTACTAAAACAGTTTGTCATCAGGCAGCTTTATTGGCTAACGAAATCAAAGCAAAAGCAATTTGTACCTTAACAAATAGTGGATATACTGCTTTTCAGGTTTCGGCTTGGAGACCATCTGCACACATTTTGGTATTTACTTCAAACAGAAGAATCTTAACACAATTGAATTTATTATGGGGAGTTAAATCATACTTCTATGATAAAGATGTAAGTACAGATGATACTGTTACAGATGTAAATAAAATTGCAGTTGAAAAAGGATATGCTACAAAAGGAGATTATTTAATCAATCTTGCTGCTATGCCAATTAAAGATAAAGGAATGGTAAATACCATGAGAGTTTCTGAAATAGAATAGTTTTCTTTTTTATAGATACAAAAGCCATCAAATATTTGATGGCTTTTTTTTTTGGTTCTAATTTTCAGACTAAAATTATTTAAGACTTGTGGTGCAAATCATGAGTCTTTTTTTGTTGTTATGATAGCAAAAAACAGATCACGTAAAGATATGTTTTGAAAATAAATTCTATTTCTAAAAATGCTAAACCATCTTATCAGATAAATTTTGGATGTTGCAATGTGCAAAAGGAAATACGATTGCGCAAAATATGGTGTTTTTATTGTTTCATTTTATAAAATGAAACAATCTCATGTCATCTAAATACTATAATTCGATTATTTATTATCTAATTTTGAGATACTTAAAAAAAAGTTAAGAAAATTCGTGTTTCAAATTCTTCTGAAATAATTCTTCAAAAATTTGGAAAAACTAAGTAAAATGAGAATAGATTTTCTTCTTAAAAATTTAAGAAATACCACTTTTTGATCTTATAGGCTTACCCATTAAAAAAAGGAATTATTAACAAATTTTATCATCATGAAACAAATCAGAATTAAATGTGGATTTAAGAATGCGATAATATTATTTGCATTAGCTTGTTTTTTAGTAACTGAATTACAGGCTCAAAATACAAAAAAGCCCAATATCCTTATACTTTGGGGCGATGACATTGGAACAACTAATGTAAGTGCTTATAGTGATGGAGTAATGGGATATACAACTCCTAATATTGATCGTATTGGAAATGAAGGGTTACGTTTCTTACAATATTATGGCGAGCAAAGCTGTACGGCAGGACGTGCTGCATTAATAACAGGTCAGCATGGTATTAGAAGCGGATTAACTAAAGTTGGTTTTCCAGGAGCACCTATGGGTATGAGCCAGTTAGATCCTACTATTGCCGGTGCACTTAAAGCGCAAGGATACGCAACAGGTCAATTTGGTAAAAATCACTTGGGAGACCGTAATGAAAGTTTACCAACTGTAAATGGTTTTGACGAATTCTTCGGAAACTTGTATCACTTAAATGCTGAAGAAGAACCAGAATTGCCAGATTATCCAAAAGATCCTGAATATCTGAAAAAATTTGGACCAAGAGGGGTTTTGAAATGTACGGCAACGAATGTTGATGATGGCAGTATTCCTGATGCGCGCTTTGGAAAAGTTGGAAAACAACGAATTGAAGATACAGGGCCTCTTACGAAAAAAAGAATGGAAACTATAGATGATGAAACATCTGCAGCTGCTATCGATTTTATAAAAAGACAAACTTCTGCAGGAAAACCATTTTTCTGCTGGTTCAACGCGACACGTATGCATTTGCGTACACACGTAAGAGCAGAGCATCGTGGAAAATATACACACGGAGACAGTGAATATATTGATGGTATGATAGAGCACGATTTAACAATTGGAGATATCTTAAAAGCATTAGACGATTTAGGAATTGCTGATAATACTATTGTAATTTATTCTACAGATAACGGTCCTCATATGAATACATGGCCTGATGGCGCTATGACACCATTCCGTTCTGAGAAAAATACGAACTGGGAAGGAGCTTTCCGTGTTCCATGTTTAGTGCGTTGGCCAGGTGTTATTAAGCCAGGGCAGATTACCAATGAATTAATGAGTCACAATGATTGGTTTCCTACACTTTTATCTGCAGCAGGAGAACCAGATATAGTTAACAAAATGTTAAAAGGGTATAGCGCTAATGGAAAAAACTATAAAGTGCATTTGGATGGATTTGATCAAATGGCATTACTGCGCGGCACCGGAAAAAGTGTCAGAGATAAATTCTTTTATTCTGATGATGACGGACAATTAGTATGTATAAGACAAGGTGATTATAAATATGTTTTTGCTGAACAGCGCAAACAAGGAACCATGGGAGTTTGGGCAGAACCTTTTACAGAGCTTCGTCTTCAAAAGATATTTAACCTTATGCAGGATCCTTTTGAAAGAGCCGATATAACTTCTAATACTTTTTGGGATTGGAACCTTAATCACGTTGGAGCTGCATACGGAATGATGCAGGAAGTTTTCGCTTTCGCTGAAACATTTAAAGAATATCCGCCACGTTCGTTTCCGCCTAGTTTTAACCCAACAAATGTTCTTAGACAAACACTTAATGGTATAAAAGCGAAAGCATTTATTGAGAAAAACATTATGCCTCATGATGGTAAAGAAAGTGTTGATGATGCAAGCGCAAAAGCAACAAAAAAGAAAAAATAAACATCATAGTTAGGAAATAGTTAGCTTGAGCCAGTCATGGCTCAAGCTTTTCAATAACTTAAAAATCAATATCATGTATAAGAATATATATATATTGCCTCTATTTTTATTATTGTTAGGCTCGTGTAAAAAATCAGATACGATTACCGCCACCAACCCAAAAGATAGTACTCAAACTATCGCAACAAGTGGCGATCCACTGCCAAGCTGGAATGATGGAGCTTTGAAAAAAGATATAATTGCTTATGTTACTAAAGTTACAAAAGAAGGAAGTCCTGATTTTATTCCGATAGAAAACCGTATTGCCACTTTTGATAATGATGGAACGCTTTGGGCTGAAAAACCCTATGTTCAGGAATTATTTGCTTTTTATAGAGTGAAGAAAATGATCGAAAAAAATCCTGCTTTAGCCCAAAAACAGCCTTTTAAAGCCGTTGTTGAGAAAGACAAAACATTTTTTGAAAAAGGAGGTGATAAAGCATTAATAGAACTGGTTGCCGCCACACATACCGGAATGACCGAAGATGATTTCGAAGCTTCTACAAAAGAGTTTTTTGCTGGTGCCCAATATCCTGGTAAAAACGTTCCGCTAAAACAAATTAGATATCAGCCACAATTGGAGCTTTTGAATTATTTGCGTGCAAATGGTTTCAAAACTTTCATTGTAACTGGTGGAACGATCGAATTAGTAAGAGCAATATCAGCTGATTTCTACGGAATCCCAAAAGAACAAGTTGTTGGAACTTCTTTCAAATACACTTTTGACGATGCAACAAATTCCATCAAAAGAGAACCAGCTTTAGACCTCTTAGACGATAAGGCAGGAAAGCCTGTTGGCATACAATTACACATTGGTCAACGACCTGTTTTTGCCTGCGGAAACGAAGGTGGAGCCGGCGATCTTGCTATGTTACGATATTCTTCAGGAAGCAAATATCCTTCTTTTCAAATGATCGTAAACCATAATGATTCTATTAGAGAATACAATTATCAGGAAAAAGATAATTTATCCTTAAATACAGCCGCCAAATACAAATATCATGTAGTTAGTATGAAGGACGATTGGAAAACCATATTTCCAACTCAATAATTTTGAATTAGTTAGGATTAAGATGAAACAATTTTTAGTTGTAAATATTGTTTCCATTTTGATTTTGAGAACAAATATTTTAAATCAAATGTATTATGGAACAGAACAACTCCTTTACAAATGTCAAATTCTTTTTGAGCGTAGTTTATTTTCTTATTGGTATTTCAGCTTTTGCCCAAGAAGAGCCAAAAGCCGGAGCAAGTGCACAGGAACTGGCAGATAAATTAGCCAATCCGGTTGCGAGTTTGATCAGTGTTCCTTTACAGAACAATTTAACGTATGGAATTGGTCCGTACAATGGATCAAAATACCAAATAAATATTCAGCCTGTCATTCCTTTTAAATTGAGTGAAAATCTAAATTTAATTACACGATATATTCTTCCGGTTGTAGATCAGCAGGATGTTATTGCAGAAAATAGCCATGAATTTGGTTTAAGCGATGCAACCGTAACAGCATTTTTTGCCCCAAAAACAAAGGGAATTATTTTGGGAGTTGGTCCTGCCTTTTTAGTGCCAACAGCTACAGAAAAATTTCTGGGAACCGAAAAATTTGGAGTCGGACCAAGTGTTTTAGTTATGCATCAGGGAAAAGGACTTTCTATAGGCTTCATTGCTAATCAGATATGGTCTGTAGCAGGAAACGAAAACAGAGCTGATTTTAATCAGTTTTACACACAAATCTTTTTAACTCATAGTTATAAAAGTGGTGCAAGTTTAGGTATTACTTCAGAGATTACACAAAATTGGGAAGGAAATACAACACTAATTACGCTTAGTCCAAATGTTGGAGCCATTACAAAATTAGGCGGTCAAACGATGCAATTTGCTGTTATGCCCTTGATACCAATTGTGGGTCATTCGGATATAAGACCAGATTGGGGATTAAGAGCGGTTGTGGCTTTTGTATTTCCGGGTTCTTAAGATATAGTACTTTTTTCATCCTTAAAAGTAAAATTTATGAAATCAAAAATGTTATTAATTGCATTCATTTGCGCGTTGTGGTCTTGTACTAATTCTACAAAAAAAAATGAAACGACGATTGTTGCAGATACTACTCAGACAGCGGTATTTAAACCTGCCAATTTTGAAGAACAGCTCATTTATAATCGTGCAGTTCAAGCAGTAATTTGGGGAATGCCGGCAGTAAATTCAGAATTGTTTCATGAAAGTCTTATCAAAGCAAAAGGTGATTACAATCAAGTTGTTTTTTGGTCGGGTCTTATTAGTTCTAAAAACCAAACCCTGACACCAAATCCAGATGTGATTTACATAAATCCATTTTATGATATCAGACAAGGTCCGGTTGTTTTAGAAATCCCAGCAGTTGAAGGAGCTTCTTCATTAACAGGGAGTTTAGATGATGGCTGGCAGACTGCAATTGAAGATATTGGCCCGGCTGGAGTAGATAAAGGAAAGGGAGGTAAGTATCTTATTTTACCGCCTAATTATAAAGATGCGGTTCCGTTAGGTTATATTCCGATGCCGTCATCAACTTATACGGGATTTGCAATACTGCGATCCAATCTTACCGATGGAAGTCCAAATGACTTGAAAAGAGCGATAGAATATGGAAAAAAAGTAAAAATATATCCGCTTTCTCAGGCTGATAATCCGCCAGCGACGACTTTTGTTGATTTGATTAATACTGATTTTACCAACACCATTCCGTATAATTTTCATTTTTTTGAAATCCTAAATCAGTTCGTGCAAAGAGAACCCTGGCTGGAACGAGATCTTGTAATGGTCGATCAGCTAAAATCAATTGGAATAGAAAAAGGAAAAACTTTTCACGCCGATGCCAGAAAACAGGAAATTCTAAATGCGGCAATTACAGACGCACACAATTGGATTGATTCAAAGTATGAAAAAATATTTACACCTCCTTTTTATGATGGAACAAACTGGGCATTACCAGCTTCGCCAGATGTGGTGAAAGCTATAATGTCAAATTATTCAGTTCCCGGACTTTATCCTGTTGATGAAAGAGCGATAAGTTATTCAATGGCTTATTTCAGTGCAAAAAAACTGGGGACAGGGCAATTTTATTTAATGTCAATTAAAGATAATAACGGGCATCAATTTGATGGTTCAAAATTGTATAAACTTCATCTGCCAGCCAAAGTTCCAGTAAAATTATATTGGTCTATAACAGCTTATGATCGTGAAACACACGCATTGATTCTCGGTATGAAATATTCGAGCCGTGCTTCGACAACACCAGGACTTCAGAAAAATGCCGACGGTTCTGTAGATCTTTATTTTGGTGCAAAAGCTCCAGAAGGAAAAGAAGCAAATTGGGTTCCTACAGATCCTAAAAGAAAATTTGAATTACTGGCTCGTTTTTATGGACCGGAAAAAGGATTTTTTGATAAAACATGGAAAATGGGAGATGTTGAAGAGGTGAAATAAAAACTTTTTTATGACTGAGAAATTCGAAAATGCAAAAGAAAACTTATTTGATCCGGTGGCATCAAAAGCAGAACGTTTTGATAAGGGTGTTGCTATTCGAAAATTGACTCCCCGTTCAACGCATCAGGAATGGAATACAGCTGAGAACCGCGAAGATCCAATCGAAATTTTGATTAAAACCAGCATTGGAAGAATAGAAAGTTTACTGCCCATTCGATACAGCAGAATGATGGAAAGCCCTTTTGCATTTTTTAGGGGAGCAGCAGCAATTATGGCAGCAGATTTAAGAACAACAGTAAATACAGGAATAGATTTACAGCTTTGCGGTGATTGTCATTTAATGAATTTTGGAGGTTTTGCAACACCAGAACGAAAATTGGTCTTTGATATAAATGATTTTGATGAAACCTTTCAAGGTCCGTGGGAATGGGATTTAAAAAGACTTGCAGCAAGTTTTGTAATTGCAGGACGATGGAGAAAATTTAGCAATAAAACCTGTAAAGAATTTGCATGGAGTGTTGCCGATAGTTATAAGAGACATATGCTGGAATACAGTAAATTATCGGCACTTCAAATTTGGTACGCTGATATTGATCTGGCTGAGCTTATTGACAGAAACGAAGATGAGAAACTGAAAGAATTTCAGCAAAAAAGACTAAAAAAAGCAGCAGAATATACTGCGCACGAAAAAGAATTTGCAAAAATGACGTATCAGGAAGGACCACGGGCAAGAATAAAAGACGACCCGCCTTTAATTTATCATCCATCAGGAGAAGAGGGAAAACGGATTTTGTTAGAAGCAGAAACCATTCATAATAAATATTTAGAAACATTGTCTGATGAAAAAAAAGTATTGCTTAGCAGGTATACTTTGCATGATTTGGCCATAAAAGTAGTAGGTGTGGGAAGTGTGGGAACACTTTGCGGTATTAGTTTATTAATGTCCGCGACTGGAGAACCTATTTTTTTACAATTTAAAGAAGCCAGAAAAAGTGTTTTAGAAGAAAATGTAAAAGCAAAAAGCAAATACTCACATCAGGGCGAACGAATAGTGAGAGGACAAAAACTGATGCAATCGGCATCGGATTTGTTTTTAGGATGGACAAATAACGCCGATAATAGTAAATTTTTCTATATCCGACAGCTTCGTGATGCAAAAGTAAAACCAGTGCTTGAAATTATGAAAGCTAAAAACATGAGCGATTATGCCAAAGCTTGCGGATGGGCACTTGCCAGAGCACATGCCCGTACTGGAGATCCGTCGGTACTGTCAGGTTATATAGGAAAAAGTGATGAATTTGCCAATGCCATTTCGAGATTCTCTATTTCCTATGCCAATCAAAACGAATTAGATTACAATAAAATGTTAGAAGCAATAAAAGAAGGGAAATTACCCATTTCGGCAGAAATCTAAGCTTCATTAATAAAATAGAATATATGGGTAAAAAGTTTTTTGAAAGAAAAATTATTCTGATAAAATAAGTAAGAATTTTAGTGATAGTATTATGCTAATTAAATAAAATAATTTACCTTTGAGTATGAACTAAGACATTGGTTAGTAGTTGTTTGTGAAAAATTAAGCAATTATTTAACATGACTTCCCCCATATTCAGGATTTAATCAAGATTTAAGAATTTTAGTTAAAAACGAATTTAATCATTAATTTAAATACCACAAGATGAATATTAAAAGAAAGAATCTTCGTATAATCCCAATGTTACTTTTGGGTTTGTTTTACAGCTGTTCTCCATCTGTAAAAGTTACAACTGATTACGACCATGCCGCTAATTTTAGCGAATATAAAACTTTCGCATTTTATGATTTAAAAGCGCAAGAAGGTCAGATAAATCAATTAAATGTGGATCGTATTACAAAAGCAATCCGTTCAGAATTAATCAGCAAGGGCTTTACAGAAACCAGTGCTGATCCTGATTTAAAAGTAAATGCAGTTACCATCTTAAAAAATAAAACACAGGTTACTGCTAACTCAGATTTTTACGGCTATGGCGGAATGTACCGTCCTTACGGATATTGGGGCGGAGGAGCGATGATGGGTGGTGCCAATACAACATTTAATACTTACGATTATGTTGATGGTTCACTTATAATCGATATCGTATCTTCAAAAACTCAAAAACTAATTTGGCAAGGAGTAGGTAATGCGCAAATTGACAGCAAACCAGACAATCCTGACGAATTTGTTGCCAATTCTATCAAAAAAATTCTGGAAGGTTTTCCTCCGGGATTAGCTAAAAAATAGTTTAAAACTTATTATTTAAAAATACTGTACTTATCTCCCCGGTGAGTACAGTGTTTTATAAGTTGAAGACTGCTTCTTTTTAAATTTATTTTAAAAAGAAAAAGGAATATTTCAAACAAATCAAGTGTAAGGGCATGGTAGATATAGTACTTTCGCTATTCTTTTTTATAGCGACAATAGTTGGTTTTGCAACTTCGTTTATGGTTCTTTTTTCAAAAAAAAACTATTCAAAAAGTTTTTTCCTGGGCCTGTTTTTGTTCAGTCTTGCAGTTGTCAGTGTTTATAACTTTTACTTATCGGCAACTGGTTTTAAAAACTTTCCTGATTTATTTATGATTGCAAAATCGTTTATTTTTCTGGTGGCTCCTTGCGCTTTTTTGTATGTAAGAAGTATATTGTTTTCGGGCAGATTATTTAAAAAATACGATTGGCTGCATTTTTTACCTTTTCTAATCTATTTTAGTTTAACCCTTTTGGTGTGGTTAGGGAATTTTATCAGTCTTCCTATACTTGATTATATTTCTGTGAAAATAAACAGTCCGTTTTCGACATTAAGTCTTACTGTTTGGCTCTTTTACGCTTTTTGTCAGACCATGATGATTTTGAATTATGATTTGAAAACATTTAAAGAAAATCATTTTAACAGAATAAAAATTTTAAGCTGGATAAGAGTATATAATTTGATGATATTGTTTATGTTTTCAGCTCTTTTTGTGCATTATTTTTTAATTGCACGAGTTGATAAGGTTGATTTTTCCTGTTACATATTAATATCCTCCGTTTTGGTTTTTACAGTAGGCTGGCTTTATTTTAAACCACAATTTTTTTATGACTCGAATGAAACTATAGAGATTGCTGAAACAAGATCAAAACCTCTAAAAACCGCCGAAAGTAAAACTGCTTTAGCACTGGTTAAAGAATTAACTGCCGAAAAAAAATTACTATATCTAAACAAACTAGAAAGCATTTTTGCATCAAAAGAACTCTTTTTGAAAAAAGATTTAGTAATTCGCGATATAGCTGATGAAACCGAAATATCAGTACATCACATCTCCAATTTAATCAATTCAGAATTTAATCTTCATTTTCAGGATTATGTCAACTTAAAAAGGATTGAGTATTTTAAAGAAAAAATTAATGATCCTGAATGGAAAGATTTATCACTCGAAGGTATGGCTTGGGGATCTGGTTTTAAATCCAGAACAACTTGTTTTAGAGCCTTTATAAAACATACCGGAAAATCACCTTCTGAATATTTTAAAATAATTAGAATTAATCCTGAGAAAACGAATGGTTACTATTTTAAAGAAGCTTCGAATTAAAAAGGGATAGTTTGTAAAAAGAAGCTTTGGAGTCTATTAATTTTTAAATATCAATTATGAAAACAAAATTTAATACCAAGAGACAAACCATAAAATCATTTTTTACAATACTACTTTTCTTTGTTTGTTTCCTTGGTCATAGTCAGCTTAAAGGAGGACATATTCTTGGTGCAATGGGACTGCAGTCCGGAACACAAACTCCTGAAAATACGTTAAGTGTGTATGTACCGGGTTATTTTTACAGTGCTTCATCTTTACGAAATGCCAATGGCGATAAAGCTATTGTAAATCCTGATATTAACATGTTTATTACAGGTGTTGGGGCATCCTATGTAAGTGATTTCAAAATTTTAGGTGCCAATTACGGAGCAACTGTTTTAGTTGCATTTGCATCCAATAGAATTCAGGGAAATACTTTAGACTCAAAAACTTCTATTGCTTTAACAGATACTTATATCGTACCGGTTCAATTGGGCTGGCACAATAAAAGGGCAGATTTTGTTTTTAGTTATCAAATCTACTTGCCAACAGGAAAATTTGATATGGGAGCTTCTGATAATAGCGGTTTAGGAATGTTTATGAATGAATTTTCAGCCGGAACCACTTTATTTTTTAATGATAAAAAAACGGTTCATTTTTCGGCTTTGGCCTCTTATGAAATAAATGGTAAAAAGAAAGATACCGATATTAAGACCGGAGATCTTTTAAGTATTGAAGGAGGTTTGGGAAAAACATTTTATATGATGAATCCTGAAAAAACAGCTCCTAAAGGAATCCTTAACACAGGATTAATTTATTATTTGCAATACAAAGTGACAAACGATCAAATACCCGTTCCTGTATTTGGTACTATTGAAACAAATAAAGATCGTGTTGGCGGTATTGGAGCCGAGATAAACTATTTTCATATTGGATCTAGTACCTCTGCCGGATTTCGTTGGATTGCTGAGGTCGAAGCCATTAATAGATTTCAGGGAAATACATTTTTTCTAACGCTTGCACATGTATTTAGTTTAAAGAAAAAATAGTTTGCAAGTAGCGTAATGTGACTGCTTTTTTTAATGGAAGAGGATGTTTTTTTTAATGAATTCGATAATCTTAAATTATTTTTAATGAGAAATAAATATTCAGATTCTAATAGGAAAAGCACGAAACTCTTTCAGAAAATTATTCTCGCAACACTTTTCTTTCTCTTATCATGCACTGCAATGGTAGGACAAAAAACTCATATTAGTGTAAAAGATTCTCTGGACGGAGCATTCGATTTAAGCGATTATATTATTTACGCACATGGTTTTATTGTTGTTCCCACATTAATTACAGAACCGGCTTTAGGCGGAATTGGGGGTGCAATTGTACCGATTTTTCTAAAAAAACATGATCCCATAATTGATGAAAACGGAAAAAAACGCTTTATAGACCCCGATATTACAGGAGCAATGGGTATGTATACAGGTAATAAGAGCTGGGTTGCGGGCGCGTTTAGAGCCGGAAGTTTTATAAAATCAAAGATCATGTACCGTGTGGGAGCAGGTTATGGAAATGTAAACATGTCTTTTTATGAAAATTTGCCCAGCGGAAAAGATCAGGAAATTGATCTTAACTTTAAATCATTTGTTTTTTACGCACGAGTAATGAAACAGTTTCGAAATGCAAAATGGAGTGCGGGGCCACAATATCTTTTGTTGGACTCTAAAATTAATTTTCCGGATTTAAATAATCTTCCCTCATTTGCTAAATTAAATGATATAAAAAGTGTAGTAAGTCAATTAGGAGGAGCCATTCAGTTTGACGGACGGGATAATATTTTTACTCCGGATAAAGGAGTTCGATTACAGGCAGACTTTTTTTGGTCAGATAATACATTAGGCAGTGATTATGATGCCTGGCGGGTAAATTTATCAGCAATTGGATATTACCCCATAGCTAAAAAATTAATTGGAGGACTCAGGATTGAGGGCGAGCAGGCTTTTGGGAGTCCGCCTTTTTATCTTCGGCCAGAAATTAACTTAAGAGGCATTCCGGCGGCCAGGTACCAGGGTAAAACCAGTATCGTTACCGAAGGAGAGTTGAGGTGGGATGTATACAGAAGATGGAGCCTTATGGGTTATGGCGGTGTTGCAAGTGCTTTTAACGATTGGGATAAAGCTTTTTCTAAACCGGTAGTCTACAGTTACGGAACAGGTTTTAGATATTTACTGGCTCGAAAATTCAAACTCCGTATGGGAGTCGACGTTGCAAAAGGGAATGAAGACTGGGCTTATTACATCGTTTTTGGCAGCAATTGGTTACGATAATAATATTAAAATTAGTTAGTTTATATAGCTAAAGTCTCAATAGTTACTATCTATTGAGACTTTTTTTGTGTTTTTTTATGTAAAAATTTCAGCCTTGCAGTTTTTTAAATAAAAATAGATCTTAAATAAAAAAATAGAGTTATCTTTTAGTTACAATAATCTAGAGACATAGATATGAAAGATATAGCAAAACGTTTTAAAGAAAATCCTTTACTATCGCCATCTGATATACCTGCAAGCAGAGAAGGACTAGAAATTACCTGCCTTCTGAATCCAGGAGTATTTTGGTTTGAAAATAAAACCTGGCTAATTGTAAGAGTTGCAGAAAGACCACAACAAAAAGAAAACATGATTTCTTTTCCGATATTAACAGCAACAGGCACTATTGAAATAATTGAGATTGTAAAAGATCATCCTGATTTAATAGCAAGGGATGCCAGAGTAATTAATTATAACGGAGTCGATTACTTAACGACATTATCGCATCTGAGATTATTATGCAGCGAAGACGGACATCGGTTTTATGAGCCTGAAAATTATCTTCATCTTGTTGGTGAAGGAGCGCTGGAAACTTTTGGGATCGAGGATTGTCGTGTTGCTCTGATCGAAGGAACTTATTATTTAACCTTCACTTCGGTATCAGACAACGGCGTTGGAGTTGGTTTAAGAACCACCAAAGATTGGAAAAATTTTAAAAAACACGGCATGATATTACCGGCACACAATAAAGATTGTGCCATTTTCGAAGAAAAAATAAATGGAATTTTTTATGCTTTGCACCGCCCAAGCAGCGTAGATATTGGCGGTAATTATATCTGGTTAGCCTCATCTCCCGATGGTATTCATTGGGGAAATCACAAATGCATTATTAAAACCAGAAAAGGATTGTGGGATAGTAAAAGAGTTGGGGCAGGAGCTGCTCCTATAAAAACAGACAAAGGCTGGTTAGAGATTTATCATGGCGCCAATGATAATCATCAATATTGTTTAGGAGCTTTTTTAATGGATCTCGAAGATCCTTCACAAATAATTGCAAGAACGCATGAGCCCATTATGGTGCCTACTACACATTATGAATTATGCGGATTCTTTGGCAATGTAGTATTTACAAATGGGCATATTGTTGAACCTGATGGCGATACTGTGACTGTTTATTACGGAGCTTCTGATGAATTTGTTTGTGGTGCACAATTTTCGATTAAAGATATTTTCTCACTTCTAAAACCTAATGCTTTATAAAAAAGAAGCTGTTGATTGGATTATAATTCCAATCAGCAGCTTATAGTAAACATTACTAGCAAGTTTTTCAGGATGCTTATTGCTTCCAGTACGGTTTTATGATTTTGTTAGCTTTACGGCTCAAAATCAATACTACAATAGTTCCTAGTGCACAAAAAATAATGGCCTGTATGGAGCCTTCAGGACCAAATGCTCCACCGGTAATAAATTCCGAACCCTGGATTTTGGCTTTTAATAAACTGTTTGTTTTTTCGTTTCCGGAAGTGATCGCGCCAAAAATCCCTGATTGAGTAAAATTCCAGGCAAAATGTAAAGCAATTGGCATCCATAAATTACGGCTATAAATAAAAGCAGCCCCCATCAAAAAACCTGCAATAGTTATACAGATACTCGAAATCAAAGTGCTGTGAGGATTTGCCAAATGTAAAACGCCAAATAGTAGCGACGAAATGGTCAAAGAAACATAACTTCCCAGTTTTTCTTCCATAATTCTGAATATAATACCTCTTACCAAAATTTCTTCGATAATGGCAACGGTAAACATAAGCGCAAACGGAATCAGGATAAATGAAACAGGGTTGATGTTGATGACGCTGTAATTTCCGTTGAGGTACATTACTAAAATAGTAAGCGATTGCAACATAAAACCAATTGAAGTACCTATTATAAGATTTTTTGCAAGTCCTTTTACAGCAAACTCCGTTACAGCTCTTTTGTCATATTTTTTAAAGAAAAGAATATAACTCAAAACGCATGATGCCGAAACAAAAAGTCCTTTGAGAAGATTTCGATAGTCTTTATCAAGCGAAGTTAAATCCAGTAATTTTACGGCAATTTGTTGACCAATAATAACAACCGCCAAAAAAGTCAATAAGGCAAGAATAATTTTGGTTATTGGAGAATTAAAAGTTCTTTGTTTTAAAGTAAGCATTTCCATCAGATTATATTTTATGATTTATGATGAAGCAAATGTAAATCGCCTTAAAACCAAAAAATAGAATGAAATTTGCCTCCCTTATAATTTTTGAAATTGCTTGGGTAAAAATCCCGTTTGATTTTTGAATGTTCTGATAAAATGACTCTGATCTGCAAATCCGCATTGAAAACCAATTTCGGTCAAGTTAATTTGGTTGGATTCTATCAGCGAAAGCGAACGGTCAATTTTTATACGGCGCATATACTCACCTAAAGTACAGCCAAAGTATCGAGGAAAATGCTTGGATATCGTGATCGGATTTAAGTTTAAAACCTGGGCCAGATCCTGCAGGTTTGGATTTTCGTTCCAGCAATCATTCAGTAATTCGTTTAAACTCTTTACCCAAAACGGACTTTTTTCATATTTTTCCAAATGCATATTAGCATTAGATAATTGTGCAAATAGCATATTAATCGTATCGCCGGAAAAAGAATCTGCTACTATCGATTCTTTAAAAATCTTCAGAATCAAAAATTTAGTAAGCGTAGTATTTCGGGTAGATTTCTCGATAATAGCTTCAGAGATTTGCAGCTCTTTCAGCAGATTTTCTTCTATTTCAATATTAATATTTTTAGAAGGAAAAAGAGTATCCTGATTAAGATGCAACTCGTCGCTGTGATAAAATAATAAAGAGCCCGGGCCTACAACCGTACTGGAGTTTTTTCGTTTTTCGGCCGTTCCGCCTTTCAGGAAAAGCGTTATGTGTGCATTATTATGCGAATGCCATCCTTCGTAAACCTTTTGCTGATACTCCGTTTCGACAACCGCAATACCTTGATTGTTGTTGAAGATATTTTTGGTATTACCCAAATATTTTTCTTTTTCGAGTTCGAACATTTTCCAGGATTATAAGTGGTATTTACAGCAACCAAATTACTACATATTTTATAAAAGTAAAAAAAACATTCTTTTTCGATTTAGTTAGAGTTTCTTTTCTGCATATTTTGTAAGAGATTATAGCTTAATGAAAATATTTTGTAATTATTAACGGTTGAAACTTAGCTTTTATGTATAAAATTTAATTGTTTTGTAACAAAAATAAATTGTAACAACTAATTTATTAAATCATTAAATAAATATTATGAATACATTTTCATTCAAATCAGTGCTTGCTGCTTCGGTTTTTTTTCTTGGAGCAACTGGCTGTTTTGCACAAGACATTTTAGTGAATTCGCTAAAACTCAATGCAAGCGAAAAAAGTAAAGAAAACTTTAAATTCACTGACGTAATCAATTTAGGAACTACATCTGTAAAACTTCAGGGTTCGTCAGGAACATGCTGGAGTTATTCTACTAACTCTTTCTTAGAGTCAGAAATGATTCGTTTAGGAAAACAGCCGGTAGAATTATCTCAAATTTACTCTGCAAGAAATGTGTATGTAGAAAAAGGAGTAAATTATGTACGCATGCACGGAGCAGTTACTTTAGGTGATGGTGGAGCTTTGCATGATGTAATAAATATGTATAAAAAATACGGAACCGTACCAAGAGAAGTTTACACAGGATTGAACTACGGAACTGATAAAAATAAATTTGGAGAAATGGCAGCGCTTATAGAAGGTGTTCTAACTGCTGTAGTTAAAAACCCGAACGGTGAATTAACGCCAAACTGGAAAAAAGCTTACACTGCAGTTATCGATTCGTATTTAGGAACCGTGCCGGAAAACTTTACTTACAAAGGGAAAAACTATACGCCACAAACTTTTGCTAAGGAAGTAGTGGGTATTAATCCTGATGAGTATGTAGAAATTTCATCTTTTACAACCTCTCCGTATTACGAAAAAACAACCATGATGGTACCGGACAACTGGTCATTTGATCAGGTTTACAACGTAAAAGTAAACGACATGACAGATGTTATCGACAATGCTTTGAAAAAAGGATATACAGTAGCCTGGGCAACAGATGTAAGCGAGAAAAGCTTTAGCTGGAAAAATGGAGTAGCCTATGTACCAACAAAGAAATTTGATGATATGACTGCCGAAGAAAAAGCAGACATGTTCAACGGACCAAAAGCGGAACCTGAAATCACGCCAGAAATGCGTCAGGCTGCGTTTGATAATTACACCACAACAGACGACCACGGAATGCACATTATTGGTCTTACAAAAGATCAAACCGGAAAAGAATATTACATCGTAAAAAATTCATGGGGAGCAACAAACGACTACAAAGGATACTTGTTTGTGACTAAAAACTTTGTGAAATATAAAACAACTGCTTTGTTACTAAACAAAGGCGGAATCCCTACTGAAATTGCTAAGAAGTTAGGGGTTTAAGAGTGTAGCAAATGATCTAAATAAAAAGCAGCGTTACTGAAAAGTAACGCTGCTTTTTTATAATAATATGAGAATCCATATTATTAGCTACGTTTAAACGTTTTTTATGGCTGTTTATAGGTTTTATTAAATAAAGAAATAAAATAATAACTATATTTATATCAGTGTTTTATAATTTTTTGAATAACAATTGCAAACTACCATGAAAACTTATGAGGTACTTTTTGTAGCAATTTTATTAAATTTTTCTTTTAGCTGTTTTGGACAAAGCAAAGACAATGCTTCTGCTATTACAGCAATCGAGAATGCAACCGTGCGTTCTGATAATTCCTCTAAAGAAAACCTGGTAATTGTAGGGTATTATGTAGAGGAGACGATTAATATGACTTTCGGAAAAAGAATTACCAAATACGAAGTTTCAAAACTCAATATGGTCAACACCTACGACCTCGGTCCTAATAATACCAGAGTAGTAACTCCAATATACAGAAAATCGAAAGTAAAACGCTTTGATGTTGCATTACAGTCAAAAACTGTCGCTGATAGTAGCGCCGTAAAAATCGATCCGGTTATAGTCGATGTAGTCGCTCCCACCGAAGCCCCAAAATATGTAACGATAGATGTAGTCGACACATATTCAAAAGTTCTGGACAAAGGATATAAATCCATAGAGATGCTCACCAAAGTGGCAGACAGGGCTTATTTTGATGGTGATTTGGCTAAAGCAGCTAAATACTACGAAGAACTTTTTATTCTGAAAACAGATTTAGATGCCATGTATTATTATCGTTATGCAGAATCCTTAAAAGGTATCAACCAAATGGGCAAAGCAAATGAAGCAATGCTTTTATTTGAAAGTAAAAATATAGGCAATAATGTGGTGAAGCACAATAAATTGGTGAGGAACTAGAGATTAATTTTTGAAAGAATTTATGACTACTGGTATTTAAATATAGCCAACGGTTTCAACCGTTGGTACGCAATACATCTCTTGATGTAATATTACTGTTGAAACTAAGGGTTTAATTGAAGTTGGCAGAATTTGGGTTCAATACAATATTATAAAAAAAAAGACTATCGAATGATAGTCTTTTTTTTTAAGCTCCCTCTCTTGGGCTCGAACCAACCCCGATAGCTATCGGGGCTCTGATTAACAGTTTTGGTTGTATTTATCTTTAAGTTTTAAAATGATATCTGGGTATTTAATGAGATTTTCGATATAGGTTTTGCTTTTCATTTTTTTAATATGACTTTCAATTCTCAATGCTTGTGGCTTGCTTTCACATGTTATTTTAGTAAATAATTCCCAGTCATCAGCATTTGCTGTAAATTTATTAGACTCGGCATTTTTATGAAATTCTAATCTTATATCAAAATCAGAAGTGAATCCAATATAAAAACGGTTAAGTTTATTTGAGCGAAGAATATAAACAATATACATGAAAGTTAAATTTTAGGCAAAAAAAATACCACTTACGTTTGTAAGTGGTATTTAATAAGCTCCCTCTCTTGGGCTCGAACCAACCCCGATAGCTATCGGGGCTCTGATTAACAGTTTTGGTTGTATTTATCTTTAAGTTTTAAAATGATATCTGGGTATTTAATGAGATTTTCGATATAGGTTTTGCTTTTCATTTTTTTAATATGGCTTTCAATTCTCAATGCTTGTGACTTGCTTTCGCATGGTATTTTAGTAAATAATTCCCAGTCATCAGCATTTGCTGTAAATTTATTAGACTCGGCATTTTTATGAAATTCTAATCTTATATCAGAATCAGAAGTGAATCCAATGTAAAAACGGTTAAGTTTATTTGAGCGAAGAATATAAACAATATACATGAAAGTTAAATTTTAGGCAAAAAAAATACCACTTACGTTTGTAAGTGGTATTTAATAAGCTCCCTCTCTTGGGCTCGAACCAAGGACCCTCTGATTAACAGTCAGATGCTCTAACCAACTGAGCTAAGAAGGAATCACCTTAAAGGTAAATATGTTTGCTAAAAAAAGTTGCTCCCCCTCTTGGGCTCGAACCAAGGACCCTCTGATTAACAGTCAGATGCTCTAACCAACTGAGCTAAGGAGGAAGTTGTTGCTCTTTTTAGCGAGTGCAAATATAGAGGATTTTTTAGTTTCTCAAAAATATTTTTGCACTTTTTTTAAAATATTTTACTACTTGACAATTGCCTTATAAATATCATTTCCGTTAGCGAACAAAAGTAGCGTTATAAGTAGAACGAAACCAACTATTTGAGCATTTTCAAGGAATTTGTCACTCGGTTTTCGGCCGCTAATTATTTCGTATAATAAAAACATCACATGACCACCATCAAGTGCGGGAATTGGCAATAAATTCATAACTCCAAGCATAATCGACAATAAAGCGGTGATCGACCAGAAAGTTTCCCAACTCCAGGTACTCGGAAAAATATTAAAAATCGCTGCAAAACCACCTACTTGTTTGTAAGCTTTTGTTTCAGGATTAAAAATCATTTTAAGTTGTTTTCCGTAGCCTACTAATTGATCTTTCCCTTTTGTTAGTCCAACCGGAATAGATTCAAAGAAACTGTAGTTTTTAGTGCTTACCTTATAGTAACCTAGTTTTGCCAAAGATTCGATATTTAAACCGCCAACATTAACACCTAATACACCAGCTTCAGAAACTTTAACGGTAACAGGTACTTGTTTTAGATCACGTAAAACAACAGCAGGAATCGTTTTTCCTTTATTTTTTTCTAAAATTGTTTTAACCTGATCAAAATATCTTGCATCTTGTCCGTTAAGACTAATAATTAAATCTTTTGGTTTTAAAGCTGTGTTTCCAGATTCTGGCGTAACAGCAGCAATAGCAAACGGAATTCTCATGTCTACAAGATGCGCTTTTTTCTGTTTAGAAAGCTGATCTACAAAATCAGTAGGCATTTTAACGGTTTGTTGTTGTCCGTTTCTTTCGATCAAAATTTCTTTAGCCATGATAATTTTCATGTTGATATCGTTGTCGAAATTTTCGATTTTTTGTCCATCAACAGCCAGAAATTTATCACCAGTTTTAAAACCAGCTTTTAGCATTGCAGGATTTTCCACTAAGACCCCGTCTTTTAAGTCAGCGTTAGCCACATAAGTATCGCCATATGCAAACGCCATTCCTATATATATGATGAATGCCAGGATAAAGTTTACAGTAACTCCTCCCAACATAATAATCAAACGTTGCCATGCTGGCTTAGAACGAAATTCCCAAGGCTGAGGTGGTAAAGACATTTGCTCTTTGTCCATACTTTCATCGATCATTCCAGAGATTTTTACATAACCTCCAAGTGGTAACCAACCAATTCCGTATTCGGTTTCGCCAATTTTCTTTTTTAATAGAGAATATTTAACATCAAAAAATAAGTAAAATTTTTCGACTCTTGTTTTAAATAATTTTGCAGGAATAAAATGTCCTAATTCGTGAAGAATAATAAGTAAAGATAAACTCAATAGAAATTGAGAGAGTTTGATAACTATATCCATTTTGTATTTTTAGTTCGTAATTTAACGCACAAAAGTAACGTTTCTATTTTAATTTGATAGTGCAATATAATACTTAAGGTTTTAAATGTTTGTTAATTAATAAACATTTAGATTTCTCCTTTTACGAAGAAGCTTTAACTTTACTTTTTTAAACACTATCATACTCAATAGGTAGCGTAAAACCATTAAAAGTTACAAACATGGCTTCATTATTATTTTCTCCACTTACTATAAAAAAAATTACTTTAAAAAATAGAATTGTTATTTCGCCCATGTGCCAATATTCTTCCGTTGACGGATTTGCAAATGATTGGCATTTGGTTCACTTAGGCAGTCGTGCCAGTGGCGGAGCAGCTTTAATCATTCAGGAGGCAACAGCAGTTTCTCCCGAAGCCAGAATTTCTCCATCTGATTTAGGAATCTGGAAAGATGAGCATATCGAAAAACTCAAAACAATCAACGAATTTATCGTGTTACAAAATGGGATTCCGGGAATTCAGCTGGCGCATGCAGGACGAAAAGCAAGTGTTTCGGCTCCTTGGGAAGGTAATAAAAAATTAGATTTCACTCAGGGCGGATGGCAAACGGTTGGCGCGAGTAACATTCCGTATCATGATGGCGAACCATTTCTTCCGGAAGCTTTAGATCAAAACGGAATCCAAAAAGTTATTTCAGATTTTAAGGCAGCGACAAAAAGAGCGGTTCAGGCGGGTTATCAGGTGATGGAACTTCACGGAGCACACGGGTACTTGTTGCATCAATTTTTATCTCCGTTAACTAATGTACGAACCGATGAATACGGCGGAAGTTTTGAAAATAGAATTCGTTTTACTCTGGAAATTGTAGCAGCGGTTCAGTCAGAATGGCCTTCTGATCTGCCTTTATTCATAAGGATTTCCGCCACAGACTGGGCAGAAGGCGGATGGAATCCCGAAGAATCTGTACAACTTTCGAAAATCTTAAAAGAAAAAGGAGTAGATTTAATAGATGTTTCCTCAGGCGGATTAGTTTCACATCAAAAAATTGAATTAAAACCGGGTTATCAGGTTCAGTTTGCAGAGAAAGTTAAAAAAGAAGCATCAATTTTAACCGGTGCCGTAGGTTTAATTACCGAAGCCAAACAAGCCGAAGAAATTCTGGAAAACAATCAGGCCGATTTAGTTTTATTCGCCAGAGAATCTCTTAGAAATCCGAATTTACCTTTAGATTTTGCCAAAGAATTACACGACGATATTCAATGGCCAAAACAATACGAACGCGCTAAAATTAAATAATTTTTTTGCCACAGATTTCACAGATTAAAATGATTTAAAAAAATGTCGCCACGAATTACACTAATTTGCACAAATGATATTAATTCAAACTGCGAAAAAAATTAGCGAAAATTGGTGTAATTAGTGGCGAAAGAAAAATCATTTTTAATCTGTAAAATCTGTGGCAAAACTAAACTAGACAAAATGCAAAAAATAAAAACAGCACTATTATCATACGGAATGTCAGGGAAAGTTTTTCATGCTCCGTTTTTAGATATTCACCCCGGATTTGCACTTTTAGGATCTTGGGAAAGAAGCAAAAAACTCATTCAGGAAGATTATCCAAGTGTAAAAAGTTATCCAACAATTGATGATTTACTAGCAGATGATGTCGATTTGGTAATTGTAAACACGCCAGTAGGAACACATTTCGAATATGCCAAAAAAGTTTTATTGGCAGGAAAACATGCTGTTGTCGAAAAAGCCTTTACTACAACTGTGGAAGAGGCCGAAGAATTAGCCTCAATTGCAAAAGAAAAAGGATTAAAATTAGCTGTTTTTCAAAACAGAAGATGGGACAGCGATTTTAAAACCGTTCAAAAAGTAATCAAAGAAGGAACTTTAGGAGATTTGGTCGAAGCCGAATTTCACTTTGACAGATACAATCCTTTATTGAGTGCAAAAGTACATAAAGAAACTGTAAACGATGGCGCCGGAATCCTGAAAGATTTAGGTCCGCATTTAATCGACCAGGCCGTATGTTTGTTTGGTTCACCAAAGTCAGTTTTTGGAGATATTCGTTTTACAAGAGAAAACTCTTTGGTCGATGACTGGATCGATTTATTGTTGATTTATGAAGATTTCAGAGTGCGTTTAAAAGCCAGTTTTTTTGTTCGGGAAGCCAATCCGGCATATACCATTCACGGAAAAAAAGGTTCGTTTTTAAAACCTCGTGGAGATGTTCAGGAAGATGAATTAAAACTGGGTAAAAAACCAAACCTGGAAACTTGGGGAACAGAATCAGAAACCCTGCAAGGACTTTTACATACCGAAATTGACGGAAAAGAAATACGTGAAAAAATCCCAACGCTTCAGGGAAATTATTTTTCGTTTTTTGATGGCGTTTATGAATCAATTGCGAATAATAAAACAGAACCTGTTACAGCACAAGATGGGGTAAAAGTGATGCAAATTATAGAAGCTGCAATCGCAAGTAATGCGCAACAAAAGGTAATTAATTTGTAACGTAAAATTGCCCACGGGTTTTACGGATCTAAACAGATTAACACAGATTTATTCTAATTATATCTTTAAAACTATATCGTAGAGACGCACAGCAGTGCGTCTTTTTTTTGCAACAAGCACTATGGTGCTCCTCTATATAAAAGCAAAAAATAATCTGTGTAAATCCGTTTCATCCGTCTAATCTGTGGGCATCAAAAAAACCTTTGTCCCTTTGTACCTCAGAACCTTTGCCACTTTTAAAAAATTTATAAACATATAACGTTATAAATTTAGGAACTAGTAGGGTTTTATAGTCTATAAAGTGGCTTTTTAGTACTTTTATGCTAGAAATCCAAAAATACATTACTTTGATCAGTTTCAATCCATTATCGCTATTCCAAACAAAAGGAAAAATCAAGAAAGTTTATAGAGAAGCAAAAGCCTCTTACTTAAACCGAATTCGTTTTGCTGTGGGAATGTTTTATTTTGGTATGGGATTAAGTTTTGCAACCTGGGCGAGTAGAATTCCGGACATTAAAACCGCACTACATTTAACCGAAGGCGATTTGGGTTCGATTCTTTTTGCCTTGCCAATGGGGCAATTGATTATCATGCCTTTTTCAGGTAAAATGGTAACCAAGTTTGGGAGTCATCGTATTCTTATTTTCTCCTTAATAATGTATGTTTTATGTCTGGCTAATTTAGGATTGGCAACATCAGCGTTGCAATTATCATTAGGATTATTTCTATTTGGAGTTTTTGGAAATTTAGCCAACATTGCGGTAAATACTCAAGGCGTTTATACCGAGGTGCTTTTCAAAAAAACAATCATGTCCTCTTTTCACGGTATGTGGAGTTTTGCCGGATTTACCGGAGCTTTGGTTGGTCTGGGAATGTTGACTTTAAAACTAACACCATTTCATCATTTTTTAGTTGTGGGCGCAATTGTACTTTTAATGGTCGCTTTCAATTTTAAATTTTTGGTCAAAGCCAAAGAAAAAATAAAAAATAAAACATCCGAAAAGAAAAAACTATTTGTAAAACCCGACAGCTCTTTGCTTTGGCTTGGCGTCATTGGTTTTTGCAGTATGGCGAGCGAAGGGGTAATGTTCGATTGGAGCGGAGTCTACTTTAAAGATATTGTAAAAGCTCCCGGACCTTTAGTAATTTTAGGCTATACATCCTTCATGATCATGATGGCCAGCGGACGATTTTTAGGCGATGGGCTTATCAATAAATTTGGACGTGAACGCGTGATGCAAATTAGCGGCGTTATGATTTCTGTCGGACTTTTTACGGCAGTTTTTCTCCCTTATATTATTCCTTGTACCATTGCTTTTATGCTTGTTGGTTTAGGAGTCGCTACCATTGTGCCTACTGTTTATAGTATGGCAGGAAAAAATCCTACCGTTCCTCCCGGAGAAGCTTTAACGATTGTTTCAAGTGTAAGTTTCTTAGGTTTCTTAATGGGGCCTCCGGTTATTGGTCATATTGCGGAAGCTTTTGGACTTCAGTTTTCCTTTGCCTTTATCGGAATCTTTGGTGTTCTGATTGCCTTTATGGTTTCGAAAATTAGAACTACTGAATAGAAAATAATCTCGCTAAGTCGCAAAATTTTTGTTTTACGATTGTTATAATTTAAGCATGTAGAACTGCAATTTTGAAAATAATTGAAATAAACATTACTATAAATATTTGTAAGAAATTACTTTGTTGTTGTTTTTTGTTTATATTTGAGGTTGAAAATTAAGTTTCGTATTCAACGAAAGTCTTTTCCAAAGACCAATTTTATCTTTTGACGTAAGGATTGAAGTTTTGAAAATCAAAACGGCTCGATCTGAAAACTATTTATCAAAGTAAATTGGGTTTTTCATGGGAAAGAAATACATGTTGTTTTTTATTTTATTGTCTTTTAGAGTTGCTTTTGCACAACAAGAAACTACTTTCTCGGGAATAGTAATCGATGCAAAAACGCAAAATCCTCTTGAAAGTGTTGTGGTAAGTATTCAAAATTCTTCGATCACACAGCTTACCAATACAAACGGAACATTCGAATTGCATTCTGCTATAAAAGGAGAGCAATTATTGCTGCTGAGAAGTCAGGGATATAAAGATTTACTTTTAAAAATAAATTCAAATCCGGAAGAAACAGTCAATCTCGGAATATTACAATTAGAAGACAATTTTTCAGATGATGTTCCTGCAACGTTAATCACATTATTAGACAGTGATCTTTCAGATGATAATAGTTCATCAGAAATGACTTCAGGACTTTTACAGTCTTCAAAAGATGCTTTTATGCAAGCGTCAGCTTTCAATTGGGGTCAGGCCCGATTTAGAATTCGGGGTCTGGACAGCGAAAACGGAACTATGATGCTCAATGGTATGGTTATGAATAAAATTTATGACGGAAGGCCGCAATGGAGCAACTGGGGAGGTTTGAATGATGTACTACGAAATCAGGAATTTTCTGTTGGAGCCGCAACCTCGAACTTTACTTTTGGAGGAATATTGGGCACCCAACAAATATCGACCCGCGCTTCGATTTACAGAAAAGGGGCAAGGCTTACTTTTTCAGGAAGTAATACCACTTATAACTGGCGCGCCAATGGTACTTATGCTTCCGGAATGAATTCTTCGGGTTGGGCTTATGTAGTATCAGCCGGAAAACGTATTGGTAATGAAGGTTATTTTGAAGGAACAAATTTTGATGCTGAGTCGTTTTTTATAAGTATAGAGAAAAAGTTAAGCAACAAACATTCGCTGAATTTTACAGGTTTTTACACGCCAAATTCCAGAGGGAAAAATTCAGCAAATACCAATGAAGTGGTTGAATTAACCAACGAAAAATACAATTCGTATTGGGGTTTTCAGGATGGCGAGAAACGAAATGCAAGGATAAAAAAAGTCGAAGAACCCTTATTGATGCTCAACCATTATTATAAAATAAATGAAAAAGCAAGCCTCAATTCCAGTGTAATGTATCAATTTGGAAAAGTAGGAAACAGCACGATTGATTATCAAAATGCAAATAGTCCTGATCCTGTTTATTATCGAAAATTACCCAGCTATTATACTTCACTTTACGGAAAAGATATCGGAGAATTTTCAGGAGCGTTTACTCCTGATTATGAAAATGCGGAATTCAATAAAAAACTATTTCTAGAAAATTCACAAATCAATTGGGATGAAATGTATCACGCCAATCAAAAGCCAATATTAAATTCAGATGGAAAAATTACAGGTTATCAGCCTTCACAAAGTCATTATGTTGTATATGAAGACCGAACAGATGATAAAACGTTTGCTGCCAATTCGAATTTAAATATTCAAATTACCGAAAATAGTTTTTTTGATGGAGGAATAACTTTTCGAAATTTAAAATCTCATCAATTTCAATATCTTTTAGATTTGCTCGGAGGTGAATATTTTGAAGATATCGATGCATTTTACAGCGGAGATCAGTCACAATCAGATTTACAGCATCCAAATCGTCAGGTAAAAAAAGGAGATACTTACGGTTACAATTTTAATCTTCTCGCTACGACAATTGATGCTTTTACGCAGTTTAAGTTTAGTTATAATAAGATCGATTTTTATCTGGGGCAATCGTATTCAGTTTCAAATTATCAAAGAGACGGTCTGTATCAAAACGGAATTTACCCTACAACTTCTTTGGGTAAAAGTGTAAAAGTGAATTTTGAAAACTTCGGCTTTAAAGGCGGATTCACTTATAAAATCTCTGGGAAACAATGGTTATTTTTTAACGGAATGCATCTTACCAGAGCGCCATCACTTCGAAATACTTTTGCCAATTCACGCCTGAATAATTCAGTTGTTGACGGCATCGAAAATGAAAATATAAGCAGTGCAGAAGCGAATTATGTTTTCCGTTCACCCAAACTTAAAATCCGCACAACGGTTTATTATACTTTGATAAAAAATACCACAAAAACTTCTTTTTTCTATGCCGAAGGTATTTTTGACAGAGGAGCAAGTTATAACAATACAGATGCATTTGTAAGCCAGACTTTGACGCATCTCGACAAGAAAAACATTGGAGCAGAGCTGAGTTTCGAATATCAAATTTCATCAACACTAAAAAGTACATTATCTGTTGCGTGTGGTAACTATACTTATAATAGTAATCCAAATGTTTCCATAACAAACGATGCAAATGCAGCAAAGGGAGATACCCAAACTACTTTTGATTTTGGCCAATCATATCTCAAAAACTATAAACAACCGGGTATGCCGCAACAAGCTTACTCTGTTGGGTTAGAATATCGGGACCCAAAATATTGGTGGTTGGGAGCCAACATCAACTATATGACCGAAAGTTATATTGATGTTTCGCCAATTGCCAGAACAGCCCGTTTTTATAAAAATCCAATAAGCGGTTTGGTTTTTCCTGAAGCCACCGAAGAACGCGCAACTGCTTTGCTAAAACAAGAAAAATTCGATCCAATTTCGTTACTAAATGTTAGTGGAGGTAAATCCTGGCGTATTTCCGGTAAATATGTTGGTCTTTTTGCAAGTATAAATAATGTTCTGGATGCGACTTATGAAACAGGTGGTTTTGAGCAGGCGAGGAATGCTAATTTCAGAGCATTAAATCAGGATGTTTCAAGCGGAACGCCATCATTTGGACCTAAATATTATTATGGATACGGAAGAACTTATTTCGTAAATCTAACTATTAGTTTATAAATTCTAAAAACACATTCAAAATGAAAAATAGATATTTAATCCCTTTTTTAACGTTTTCAATTTCCTTTTTTTATGGTTGTAATAATGAAGTTGAAATTCCAAAGCTAGAATGTACACAGCCTGATTTAATAGTTAATCAATCGGTTCTAAAAGTTAAGGATCTTTCAGGTTCAGTTCCAAAACAATATAATTACAATGATATCATTGAGGCTTATGTAGTATCGAGTGATGAAGGAGGCAATTTTTTTAAAGCCATTTCTTTTCAAACATTAGCAACGGATAAAGTGCCTGCAATTGGATTTAGCATCCCTGTTGATGTTTCTAACACTTACATTGATTTTCGCATTGGAAATAAAGTGTATATAAAACTTAAAAACCAGTTTACAGATTTATATTTTGGAGGAATGCGAATTGGAAGTCTGTACGTAAGTAATGCTGGTGATCCCACTATTGGCAGGGTTTCACAAAATGATTATAAAAATGTTCTGAATGCTTCCTGCACACTAATTGATGAAAGCCAACTGGTTCAGTCAATTTCTATTGAAGAAGCACTAAATGATGATAAACTCAATACTTTGGTTGAGCTAACAGATGTGCAATTTACTGAAGAGGCAATTGGTCGCCATTATTTTGAAGAATCCAATAATGTTGGAGGTTCAACCAATTGGAATTTACGGGATAAAACAGGTAATCAGATTATTTTCAGAACAAGCAGTTACGCCAGTTTTGCTGATCATATCGTACCGGAAGGAAGCGGAAAGGTAAGAGGGATCTTGACAAAATTTGGATCGGATTATCAATTAATGATCAGGTCAGAAAAAGATTTAGTAATGAATGGAAAAAGAACTGTTCCGTTTTTTGCAGAAGATTTTCAATCGGTAAAAAACAATGTAAATTTTACACTGCCGGGTTGGAGCAATATTGTTGAAAAAGCTTCAAAAATATGGAAAAGTATGTTGTATGCCGGAAATGGGTACGCAGAATTTAATACCACCAGTACAACAGCTGCAGAGAATGTTGCCTGGTTGGTCACTCCCAAAATAAACATGACTGGGTATAAAAATGCCGTATTATCTTTTAGAAGTGCTCAACACGATCTTAAAGTTGACTCACCCTTAAATGCATTAGAAGTTTACATCTCCACTAATTTTGACGGATCAAGTGTCACAAAGGCAAAATGGACAAAATTAGAAGCAAATTTACCTTCATTGTCAACACCAACAAGACAATTTATAAGTTCCGGCGGAATAGATTTATCTGCTTATTCAGGAAATATTCATATTGCGTTTCGATATGTAGGTTCAGGAAAGGATAAAACATTGAATGGCGCTTTTATGGTTGATGATGTTAAAATTTTTGGAGAAAAATAAGGTGTTCAATTTTAAAAACTGAAATTAAAGTGCTGATTTTTAAATGATAATTTAATTGTGTGTTGTTTTTAAGTTTTAAACTGTTAAAATTTAATTGAATTTTGTATTTTGGTCATCCCAAATCAATACAAATACTACATGAAAACCTACTTTATCGCCATCATGATGATGGTTTTTCCATGCTTGTTGCACAGTCAGGATCAAAATGCCCCTGTTAGATTAAAACAAATCAACATTGTAAAAACAAATTACCAAAATTCTAAAGACGGTGAAATTGTCAACAAAACAGTTGTTTTTAAAGACGGAAAAATAGAAACCATTACAACATCAGATGTTGTTCAGCACTTTTTTTACAATACAAAAGGATTGCTTGATAAGACTGTAAAAGATAAGATTGGAAGCGAATGGAAAGAAGTCGTAAACTACTCTTACGATGCGGATAATAATATTACAAAATTCGTTAAAAAATACCAGGAAGGTAATGACTATATTACCAAAACAGTAACTTTTGGCTACGAAGGAGCACGAGTAAAAGTAATTACCAAAAAGAGTACGAATCACCAGAATGTTGTTGATGATAACGAATATATCGTAGAAAACGGTATTATTGTACGACGTACTACAAGAGACAGAAACAAAGCTATTATTGGTAAAATTGAATATGTTTACGTAAATGATAATGTTGTAAAACACAAAGGATTGGTAGGCGATAAAATTTCTAAAACTTATACTTTTGATGATAAAAAATCGGTAGATCAATTAATTGTTCAGAGCTTGTTTGGTGACAATTATAAAGTAATTGTACCCATGATTTCGTATCATGAAGAAGAATTTAGTTTTGAAGCAATATCGTATAATAATGAAATGAACTTTAGTCCGTCATCTACCGTTTTAGTGGGGGTGAGCAGAAAATACAAATACAATAAACTAAACTTTCCAATCTCTTGTTCGCAGATTGAAGAAAACGGAATTGTAAAAACTGAAAAAACTTTTATTTACGAATAAAAACGTGCTTCTTTAAAAAAAGGCCATTTAAAAATTAAGTTTTGTTAAGATTAAATTCTTAGAATTCTGAATTTTTAAATGGTTTGCTTTTTTTAGAGAAACACTAATTTCCCAAATAGAACTTAAAAACGGAATTCTATAAGCATTAGTACCTTACAAATCATTAAATTTGCACCTTATTCAAAGCTATGTTAGAAAAAGAAATTATAAATTTTGAGAAAACTGCCATTGTTGGTATCGTGACTCAAAATCAAAGTGAAGAAAAACTTAACGAATATCTGGATGAATTGGAGTTTTTGACCTTTACCGCAGGAGGTGAAGTTATTAAACGCTTTTCGCAAAAAATGGAACGTCCCAATCCTAAGACTTTTGTTGGAACAGGGAAAATTGAAGAAATCAATCTTTTTGTAAAAGAAAACGACATATCGACTTTAATTTTTGATGATGAATTATCGCCATCTCAGCAAAAAAATATCTCTAAAATTATAGATTGTAAAATCTTAGACAGAACCCACCTTATTCTTGATATTTTTGCTCAAAGAGCCGAAACTTCGTATGCAAGAACGCAGGTAGAACTGGCGCAATGTCAGTATTTATTGCCTAGACTTTCTGGTATGTGGACACACCTTGAGCGTCAAAAAGGAGGAATTGGAATGCGTGGACCCGGAGAAACCGAGATTGAAACAGACAGACGTATTGTTCGTGATCGTATTGCTCTTTTAAAAGACAAAATAAAAACGATCGATAAACAAATGGGTGTTCAACGCAGTAACCGTGGTGCAATGGTTCGTGTGGCTCTCGTAGGATATACCAATGTTGGGAAGTCAACATTGATGAATGCAGTAGGTAAAAGTGATGTTTTTGTTGAGAATAAATTATTTGCAACTCTTGATACAACAGTTCGAAAAGTAGTGATTAAAAACTTACCTTTTCTATTGTCAGACACAGTAGGTTTTATCAGAAAATTGCCGACTCAATTGGTAGATTCTTTTAAGAGTACACTGGATGAGGTTCGCGAGGCAGATTTGTTATTGCACATTGTAGACATTTCACATCCTGATTTTGAAGATCATATTGCATCCGTAAACCAGACTTTGCAGGATATTAAAGCAAATGAAAAACCGGTTATTATGGTTTTTAATAAAATTGATGCCTACAAACACTTGACAATCGATGAGGATGATTTAATGACTGAAAAAACGCCAAGACATTACACACTTGAAGAGTGGAAAAGTACCTGGATGCATCGTTTAGGCGAAGATAATGCACTGTTTATTTCGGCAACCAATAAAGAAAATTTTGAGGAATTTAGAGAAAGAGTTTACGAAGCTGTAAGACAAATTCATATTACGAGATTTCCATATAATAAATTCTTGTATCCGGATTATAAAGATGCAATCGAGAAGGAAGAAGAAGAATAAAATTTTTACCGCAAAGAGCGCAAAGGTTTTTTTACAAAGCTTATTTATAAATGTAAAGTTCGCAAAGCTGGATGTTGATTTAGCTTTGCGAACTTTGCAGTTTTATGATAATGTAATATAAAAATCTTTGCGCTCTTTGCGGTAAAATTTACAGATTAGAATCCGAAATTAACTCCTAAACCAAATACTTCTCTGGTTTGAAAACCCTGAAAAGCATTATCATCATAAATGGCCTGGAAGGATAAATTAGCAGATAAAAATTTGTTTACTTTCATGATAATATTCAAAGAGTAATTGATATCTACATTTTGTGGATCTTCTAAATAATTAGAATATAAATTCAAAGTATTCTCTGCAGTTACATTGGTCATGATCGCCAATTTGTAATAAACCGATGCATAGAAACCTAATTCGTAACGCATGGTTTTATTAGCATCTACACCAAAATAATCACCACTTACATAAGGCAATCCCGTTGATCTGTCGATTCCTGCAGTATAAGCGCCATCTACAAATGTAAATTTAGAGGTTAAAGGCGCAAAGTTAATTTTTAGATTATCATCCTTTGTCCAGTAAATACCCGGACCTGTAGTAAGATAACCAGGAGACATAAATTGGGTGTTTTCTGTTCTAATCTCCTTTCCGTTCTCATCCTTGCCATATAAGTAACCGGTTGTAAACTGAGTCCTGAAATTCACGAAATAAGAGTAATACCATTCGCCAAAAGCTCTTTTTCCAAGGATTGAGTTGAATTCAAGACGGTCATCAGTCTTTTTTTCGTAGTCGGCATTTTTAGTTTGTAAAAGTCCGTAAGAAGCTAAAACTTTATTATCCCAGGTAAGATCGTCCTTTTTGTAATTGAAATCATAGTTGATTCCCAGAGTTCCTGAAAAGCTATCTTCACCTCCTGCAATCCAGTTATTAAAGCTCGATTGGTTTAGCAAAAGAGAAACTGTTCCTTTTGCTTTCCAGCCTTCTCCCTCGATAGTATCATTAATTTTTTTTACTGCTTTTTCAGTGTTTTGGATTAATTCTTTTTCAGAATTTTGGGCTTGAACAAAAGTTAAGTTCGCTAAAATAAAAAGTAATAATGTTAGCTTTCTCATGGTATATAGTTTAAATGTATAAGAACAAATATACTAAAAAACCGTTAAAAGCTTTGGGATTATCGACCGTAAAGAAAGTTATTTCTTAGATTCTTTGTATAAAGGTACTGCTGAGCAAGCTTCGCCGTACATAATACTTCTTGCAAAAGGTTGCAGGTAAGTTGCGGCTAAAATATACGCGCGAGTTGGAACCGGTTTTTTCGAACAGCCTTTTACAATAACAGGTTTGTTTTTGTAGTCAGAATAATCAAGTTTGCTTAGAATCTCTTCATATAAGCTTGCATTTAAATCTTCGATAGTTCCGTTGACTACTTTTTTAGCATAAGGCGCTAATTGAATCGCTACCAAAATAGACGACCAGGCAGGAACAATAGCATCTGTACTGCAGTTTATAGCCACATATTGATCTTGATATTGCGACCAATCGTGATTTTTTAAGTGTTCTCTAAAGTCTTTTTCTTTCAATAAAAATCCTTCTAAAAGCCATTGCGAAATGTCAATTTGCACACGCGCTCCTTTTGGATAATAATCCTCAAGATCAAAAACTTCTAAGGCACTATTGGCAACTTTATTGATAATTTCTTCCATTTTATTTAGTTTTCAGTTGCAGTCTCAGTCACAGTGAAAACTGAAACTGAGACTGAAAACTGTATACTTTTTTAAAGCATTCCTAATTCTAATTTTGCTTCTTCGCTCATTAAATCTTTACTCCATGGCGGATCGAAAGTAATTTCAACATCAACATCTTTAATGTTTTCGATTGTTTTTACTTTTTCTTCTACTTCTCTTGGTAAACTTTCCGCAACCGGACAGTTAGGAGATGTTAATGTCATCAGGATTTTTACTTCGTAATCTGTATTTACCATTACGTCATAAATTAATCCTAACTCATATATGTCTACAGGAATCTCAGGATCGTAAATGCTTTTTAAAACCTTTACAATTGATTCCCCTAATTCGTTTGTGTCTATTTCTTGTTCCATTTTCTTTGTTTTTATTTTTTTTCCACCATATAAGTGATATAAGTTCATTTTATAAGGGGGCATTCCGCAACTCTATAAATGTTTCCAGATCATTTAAGCAATATGCTTTTAATCTCTTATATTGGTGTAATTTTAATTTTAATCTTCTAACCAGCGATATAATTCGTTGACATATGTTTTTTGACCCTCGTGATAAATATTGGTAACGTTGAAATTTATCATTAATCCGATAGGGCATTTCAACAACTTCATATAAGACATTAATTTTGCAATATGAACGGGTATGATCTGATCAACAGATTTTAATTCGACAACTAAACAATTTTCTATAAATAAATCACATCTTAAATCTGATTCTAGTTGGAGACCTTTGTATTCAACAGGAATTACCAATTCAGATTGAAAATTAATTCCTTTTAAAGACAATTCCTTAATCATGCATTGATGATAAATGTTCTCCAAAAGTCCCGCTCCAATATTTTTATGAACTTCAATTGCTGCTCCGTTAACATGGTAAATTAAATCTTTCAAATATTTCTTCGTTATCATAAGCTTTTTTAGCAATAATAAGAAATAAAAAAGAAAGATAAAGCTTACTTTTTTTGTTTTTTTTCCACCATTTAAGTAATATAAGTTCATTTTAAAAGCTTACTTTTTTTCTTCTTATATTTACCTTAGACGATCCGTAAACGCAAAGCTTATATTTCTAATATGAACTTATATGGTTTAAAATCCAGCCTGTATTAATTTCTATTTTTAGCATCAAAAGCCAAAGCGTACATTTTGATATTCTTAATCATCGAAACTAATCCGTTTGCGCGAGTGGCAGATAAATGCTCTTTTAAACCAATTTCGTCAATAAACTGAGTATCGGCATTTATAATGTCTTCTGCTTTTTGATTCGAAAACGCACGAATTAAAATGGCGATAATTCCTTTGGTTAAAATCGCGTCACTATCTGCAGTAAAAACAATTTTATCGTCTTTTTGTTCTCCTTGCAGCCAAACTTTCGATTGACAGCCTTTGATTAAATTCTCTTCTGTTTTGTATTCTTCTTGAATCAAAGGAAGACTTTTTCCTAATTCGATGATGTACTCGTAGCGTTGCATCCAATCGTCGAACATCGAGAATTCATCTATTATTTCGTTTTGTATTTCTTTTATTGTCATAATTATTCTTTCGTGAAACCTACGAGCAAATTTACCAATTTTTCTATTTCCTTTGGAGGATAGCCATTGTCAAAACCTGGCGTTTCGTAGATCTTCTGATTCTGAACTATTTTTAAATTTCCAATCGCGGCACCATCATAAAAACGTTTTTCAGTAGGTCCTTTTAATGTTGGAATACTTTGTAAATTAATTTTCGAAAATTCCGCTACAATCTCTTTCCATTGAGCATCACTTAAGTTAGTTACTACTGGCTGCGTATTTTTACCATTGGTAACCGAAACTGTTTTATTTTGAACAATTACCAATTTATACAGGCCTCTTGAAACAGCCGAATATTCCATTTGTGTTGATGTCATATCGCTTGTTTTTTGGCTAGAGCAGCTTGTTCCGATGAAAATCGTTAAAAGCAATAAAGATAGTATTCTCATAATTTTTTTTAGCTTAACATGGTTTTTGCTTTCTTCACCGCTTCAACCATTGCATCAATTTCTTCTATTGTATTGTAGAAAGAAAACGAAGCGCGGATTGTTCCGGGAATGCAGAAAAAGTTCATGATGGGTTGTGCACAATGATGTCCGGTTCTAACGGCAATTCCTAATTTGTCGATAATTGAACCAATATCGTAAGGATGAATTCCATCTATATTAAACGAAACTACAGAAGCTTTATTTTTTCCGGTTCCGTAAATTTTTAGACCTTCTATTTCTAAAAGACGCTTTGTAGCATGTTCTAGTAATTTTTCTTCTTGTTTTTGAATGTTATGGAAACCAATATTGTTTAAATAATCAACAGCAGTTCCTAAAACAATTCCGCCGGCAATATTTGGAGTTCCGGCTTCAAATTTATGAGGAAGATCAGCATAAGTAGTTTTTTCGAAAGTAACTTCTTTGATCATTTCTCCGCCACCCTGATAAGGAGGCAATTTGTTTAACCATTCTTCTTTTCCGTATAAAATTCCAGTTCCGGTCGGACCGCACATTTTATGTCCCGAAAAGGCATAAAAATCACAATCTAAATCCTGAACATCCGGTTTTAAATGCGGAACAGCCTGCGCACCATCGATCAAAACTGCAGCGCCAACAGCGTGTGCTTTTTCGATCATATATTTTATAGGATTGATGATTCCTAATGCGTTCGAAATATGATTTACAGTTACAACTTTAGTTTTTTCTGATAGCAAAGCCTCAAAAGCTTCCATAATCAATTCACCGTCTTCATTCATTGGAATAACTCTAAGAGTTGCTCCGGTTTTCTCACACAACATTTGCCAAGGCACAATATTGCTATGATGCTCCAAAGAGGAAACAATTACTTCATCGCCTGGTTTTAAAATCGAAGCAAAACCATTCGTTACTAAATTGATTCCGAATGTTGTTCCTGAAGTAAAAAGTACTTCGTGAGACAACTTAGCATTGATATGATGTTGGATTTTTACTCTTGAAATTTCGTAAGCATCAGTCGCCAATTGACTTAGTGTGTGAACACCACGGTGAATGTTGGCATTTATTTCCTGATAATAGGTCGCAATCGCATCGATCACAATTTGTGGTTTCTGTGAGGTTGCTCCGTTATCGAAATATACTAATGGTTTTCCGTTTACTTTTTCCGAAAGTATCGGAAAATCAGCTCTTATTTTTTGGATATCTAGCATGTCTTATTTAGAAAAATTCTATTTACAAAAGTACTAAAACTAAATTGGTTTATCCATCAAAACTATAATTTCCTTTTATGGCACTATCAATCGAAGTCTTGAATGTTGATTCTGTAAAATTAAGTTGTGTTTTGTAAATTATGTGAATTCAAAATGTAAATTAGATGCTAAAATCGTGACTATAAATTATTTATATTGCAGTAAAAATATCTTTTGTGAATATGAAAAAAATCCTCAGGTTACTGGCACTTGTTTTTCTGATTGTACTTTTTTATTTTGGATTTACTACTTATCCAAAGCTTGAATTAATCTCTGGCTTTTCGGCAAAAAGTATTGCTTCGGGACATTTCTTAGATCATCGGTCGAAAGAATTAATCGAAAAAAGCGATAATGATATTCCTTTAATGGAATTGGCATCAAATACAATTGATGAAGCCGGAAAATTTGCAACATCTTCTGTTTATGGTTTAAAAGAAAGAAAGGCGATTTATCGTGAAGGTTTAGGAGCAACTTTAATTGATGATGATTATGATATTTCGAAACCTTATCTGCTTCCTAAACGAACTAAATTAGTCAATAATTTGCCTTTTCCTTACGGTAATAATGAACCAAAAGATACGCTATTTTCGAATGTAGATTATTCGAAATTAAAAAAAATGGTTGACGATTCTTTCGATAAAAATGGAGGAAAAGCAAAAAGAACACGCGCCGTTGTAGTTTTGTATAAAGACAAATTGATAGCCGAACAATACGATAAGGACTTTAATAAAGACAGTAAAATTTTAGGCTGGTCGATGACAAAAAGTATTACCAATTCGGCTTTTGGAGTTTTAGTCAAACAAGGTAAAATTGATATTTACAAACCTGCACCAATTGCAGAATGGCAAAATGACGAACGTAAAATCATTACTGTAAACGATTTGCTGCATATGAATTCCGGTTTAGAATGGGAAGAGAATTACAGTAAAATTTGCGACGCAACAATAATGCTCTTTCAATCTGGAGATATGGCCAAAGTACAGCGCGAAAAACCGGCTCAATTTAAGCCCAACACACATTGGAATTATTCATCAGGAACAACCAATTTATTGTCCGGAATTTTAAAAAGTCAGTTTAAAACACAACAGGAATATCTTGATTTTTGGTACAGTGCCGTAATCGATAAAATTGGAATGAATTCTATGATTGTGGAACAAGATATGGCAGGAACTTTTGTAGGCTCATCTTATGCCTGGGCAACGGCCAGAGATTGGTCGAAATTTGGATTATTATATCTTCATAAAGGAAACTGGAACGGCGAACAAATCCTTGATGAAAGCTGGGTTAAATACACCGCTACACCAACAAATACTTCTGAAAGAAAATATGGAGCACAGTTTTGGCTAAATGCCGGAGGAAAATTTCCGGATGTTCCTCGTGATATGTTTTATTGCAGCGGTTACCAAGGACAAATGGTGGCGATTATTCCTTCACTAGATATGGTAATCGTGAGAATGGGTTTGAAAGAAGACGATCAGGGATTTGATTTTAATGGTTTTTTGAAAGATGTGATTTCTGCAGTAAAAAAATAAAATTTAACCGCAAAGAGCGCAAAGTATAAAACCGCAAAGTTCGCAAAGCTTATATAAAAACTTTGCGAACCTTGCGTAAATCTTTTCTCCCGATAGCTATCGGGATTGCGGTTAAGCTTATTACAAATCAAATCCTAAATTCACACCTAATTTTACGGCAATGATTTTAGTAATTCTTTGTTTCAATTCCGGTATTTTAATGCTTTCAATAACGGCATTTGAGAATGCGTACATCAATAAAGCTTTTGCTTCTTTTTTAGGAATACCACGTGATTGCATGTAGAACATAGCCGTTTCATCTAATTGTCCAATAGTACAACCGTGAGAACATTTTACGTCATCAGCAAAAATTTCTAATTGCGGTTTTGCATTGATAGTTGCTTTGTCACTCAATAAAATGTTGTTGCTTTTTTGGAAAGCATTTGTTTTTTGAGCTTCTCTTTCTACCAATATTTTTCCGTTGAAAACTCCTGTTGAACGATCAGAAAAAATTCCTTTATAATCCTGGAAACTTTCGCAATTTGGTTGTGAATGTTTTACTAAAGTATAATGATCAACGTGTTGTTTATCGTTAAGAATCGTGATTCCGTTAAGCGTACTTGTCAATCTTTCACCAAAGTGATAAAAATTCAAATTGTTACGCGTTAAATTTCCTCCAAACGAAAAAGTATGTACATAAGCGTGACTTTCCTGCTGTTGCGAAACATAAGTGTTATCAACTAAATTCGCCTCGCTATTATCGTTTTGAATTTTGTAATAGTCAACAATCGCACGTTTTTGAGCAAAAATCTCTGTAACCGAATTGGTTAAAACCGGATTTTCATTCAAACTCTGGTGACGTTCGATAATCTGAACATGTGAATTTTCACCCACAATAACCAAATTTCTTGGCTGAACCAATAAAGCAGCTTCGTTTCCTGTTGAGAAATACATGATCTCGATAGGTTTGTCAGCGACTTTCTTTTGTGGAATATTAATGAAGGCTCCTTCACTTGCAAAAGCTGTATTCAACGAAGTCAAGCTTTCGTCTTTACTTGCAATTTGGTTGAAATATTTGTCTATAACCATTTTATATTTTGGTTTAGTCAAAGCCGATGACATCAGGCAAACATCAATTCCGTCATGCGTCGTAGAAGACAAATGCGAACTAAAAACGCCATCAATAAACACTAATTTATAAGTGTCGATTTCGTGTAAAAAGTATTTTTTTACCTGATTAAATTCGATTGCATTTTCCTGTTTAGGAAAAACCGTAAAGTCATTTTTTAAGATGGCGTTTAGGGATGTATATTTCCAAGCTTCTTCTTTTTTGGTTGGGAAACCTTTATTTTCGAAGTTTTTTAAGGCATTTGTGCGAATGTCATGCAAATCTGAATGTACATCGACACGCTCTTCAAAAGCCATAAAAGACGATACTAATTTTTCTTTTAAATCCATTTTCGTAGTTGTAAGTTATAAGTTATGAGTTATGAGTTTTTGCAAACTGCAAACTGTAACTGTAAACTAGTTTTCTGCTTTAATCCAGTCGTATCCTTTTTCTTCCAATTCGTAAGCCAATTCTTTTCCGCCAGATTTTACGATTCTTCCGTTGTAAAGAACGTGAACGAAATCCGGAACGATATAATCTAGCAAACGTTGGTAGTGCGTGATTACGATAATTGCGTTTTTCTCGCTTTTCAATTTGTTAACTCCGTTAGCCACAATTCTCAAAGCATCGATATCAAGACCAGAATCGGTTTCGTCAAGGATAGCCAATTTTGGTTCTAACATTGCCATTTGAAAAATCTCGTTTCTTTTTTTCTCTCCTCCAGAAAAACCTTCGTTTAAAGAACGAGATAAAAATTTACGATCGATTTCTAATAATTCTGATTTCTCACGAATAACTTTCAGCATTTCGTTAGCCGGCATTTCGGCTTGACCGTTTGCTTTACGAGTTTCGTTGATGGCAGTTTTCATGAAGTTAGTTACGCTAACTCCAGGAATTTCTACAGGATATTGAAACGAAAGGAAAACTCCTTTGTGTGCTCTTTCTTCAGGAGCAAGATCAGCAAGATCTTCTCCGTCAAGGAAAACCTGTCCGTCAGTAACTTCGTAGTTTTCGTTTCCTGCGATAACGGCAGAAAGTGTACTTTTTCCAGAACCGTTTGGTCCCATGATAGCGTGTACTTCGCCAGCTTTAACTTCTATATTAATTCCCTTAAGGATTTCTTTATCACCAATTCCGGCGTGAAGGTTTTTTATTGATAACATTGTTTTTTTTATTTTTATATAAATGTCAATTCTATTTTTGTTGTTTGGTTCAGGATGTTCGCATTAAAATGCGCGTGTCCTAAATATTCCATGCCTAAATAATCGGCTGTTTTTTTGAACGGAATGTAAAAACTCTCTTCAATTTCGTTGTCGTGTGAATTTGATATCACACCAATTTTCTTTCCTCTAAGCTTTCGTCCGGTTTCTTTTTCAATTCGGATTAAATCCGAAAAACGATCAAAGAACATCTTCATTATTCCACTCATATTATACCAATATATGGGCGTTGCAAAAATTAAAGTGTCATACTCTTCGAGTATTCTTCTTATTAAAGGCAGAAAATCATCTTCTCTGTTTTTGCTTTCGTAATCATAATGAGAAATATTATAATCACTTAAGTCAATCACATCAATTCCCGATTCTTTTGCAATTTCATCGACAATTTTTGTTGTGTTTCCGTTTTTTCTGGCTGAACCTAAAATGATGACTTTTTTACTTCCCATCTTTCAATTATCCAACAGATCCTTCCAAAGAAATCTCTAATAATTTTTGAGCTTCAACGGCAAATTCCATTGGTAATTTGTTCAATACATCTTTACTGAAACCATTTACAATTAAGGCAATCGCTTTTTCAGTCGGGATACCTCTTTGGTTGCAATAAAAAACCTGATCTTCTCCAATTTTACTTGTAGTTGCTTCGTGCTCGATTTTAGCCGATGGATTTTTACTTTCAATATAAGGGAAAGTATGCGCTCCACAATTGTTACCCATTAATAAGGAATCACATTGCGAAAAGTTTCTTGCATTCTCAGCTCTAGGGCTAATCTGCACTAATCCACGGTAACTGTTTTGTGATTTACCAGCCGAAATACCTTTAGAAATAATAGTCGATTTAGTGTTTTTACCTAAATGGATCATTTTAGTTCCGGTATCTGCTTGTTGGTAATTATTGGTAACAGCAATAGAATAAAATTCTCCTACTGAATTATCTCCTTTTAATACACAAGAAGGATATTTCCAGGTTACAGCAGAACCAGTCTCTACTTGCGTCCATGAAATTTTAGCGTTTGTTTCGCATAAACCTCTTTTGGTTACGAAGTTGTAAACTCCACCTTTTCCTTCTTTGTTTCCAGGAAACCAGTTTTGAACAGTAGAATATTTAATTTCTGCATCATCCAAAGCGATTAATTCAACCACAGCAGCGTGCAATTGATTTTCGTCACGACTTGGAGCCGTACAACCTTCAAGGTAAGATACGTAACTTCCTGCATCTGCAATAACAAGTGTTCTTTCGAATTGTCCTGTTCCTGCCTGATTGATTCTGAAATACGTTGAAAGTTCCATTGGGCAACGAACGCCTTTTGGAATATAACAGAAACTTCCGTCAGAGAAAACCGCTGAGTTTAATGCTGCGTAGAAGTTGTCTTTTTGAGGTACAACTGTTCCTAAATATTTACGAACTAATTCTGGATGTTCTTTGATAGCTTCAGAAATAGGACAGAAAATAATTCCTTTTTCTCCTAATGTTTTCTTGAAAGTAGTAGCCACAGAAACAGAATCGACCACAATATCCATAGCGACATTGTTCATCATTTTTTGTTCGTCTACAGAGATTCCTAACTTTTTGTACATTTCTAAAAGTTCCGGATCTACATCATCCAAAGTTTTGTTTGGATCTACTTGTTTTGGAGCTGAATAATAAGAAATCGCCTGAAAGTCTGGTTTTACATAATGAACATTTGCCCATTCCGGTTCAATCATTTCTTTCCAGGCACGAAAAGCCTCGATGCGCCATTCGGTCATCCATTCCGGCTCTTCTTTTTTAAGAGAAATAGCTCTTACGATATCTTCGTTTAAGCCAATAGGAAACGTCTCCGATTCTATATCGGTATAAAATCCGTATTCGTATTCTTTCGTTTCGAGTTCGATTTTTAAATCGTCTTCTGTGTATTTTGACATTTTTTAGTTTTTTAAAACGCTTAAAATAAATTTCTTAATCGTTTAAATTTTTGCTTTTAGACTTTAATTTATAGCGAAAAAGATTCTCCGCAACCACAAGTTCTGCTTGCATTTGGATTGTTAAACACAAAACCTTTTCCGTTTAATCCGCCTGAAAATTCAAGAATTGTTCCGGCTAAATATAGAAATGATTTTTTTTCAACTGCAATCGTTATGTCGTTGTCTACAAATATTTTATCGTCGTCGCCTTTGGCTTTGTCAAATTTTAAATCATAAGACAAACCAGAGCATCCGCCACTTTTCACGCCTACTCTTACATAGTCGTGTGCAGCATCAAAACCATCATCTTTCATCAAGTCGATGATTTTCTTTTTGGCTGTATCAGAAACTTTTATCATTGTTTATGGTATTTATTTTTTGCTTTCATTTAAATCTGCATTTCAAAATCGTAATTAATTGATTACATTTTAAAGTGCTGTCTTTCAATGTTGAAATAAAATTATCTGCAAAGATACGACTTAAAAACCTTTTTCCATAACGCTTCACATTATTATAACAAATGTTAAAATAGATATTAGTTATATTGCTAAATCAAATATCATTGTTAATGTGGTTTATTTGTTTATAAGCATTTTTTATCGAAAATTTAAAAAGCTGTCAATTTTATAATATTTACTTGTTAATAGTTACTACTAAGTGTTAAAAAAGCGTATTTATACGCATTACAGACATTTTTTTATTGTTACTTTTGCGAAAAATTGGGAGGAATTATGAAAAAACAATACATAAATAAGTGGATTAAAGCACTTTTGTCAGTATTTTTTGTTTTTGGAATAGGTGCTACAGTCTTTATTTTTAGTGAAGAATTACATGAGACTGATAAGAAAATCAAGAAGATAGCAACAGATCAGAAATTTAGTGAATCAAGTTCTGAGTCACTTTCTCAAAAAAATATTTTAGATTCTTTAAGTACTTTAAAACTAGCTTATGATGTAGCTATTTTAGAGAAAACTTCTTTGTCTCAACAATTAGAACTTGAAAAAAGAAACATCGAAAACCTGATGGAAATTATAAAAGCTTCTAAAAATCCTTCTGCTGAGCAAATTCAGGTATATCGAAAACAGCTTTCAGACATGAAAATCGCATTAGAATCTAAAGTGATTGAAATTAAAAAATTAAAATCTCAGAATAAAAATTTACTTAGCGAAATAGAAAGTCAGAATGTCGTCATGTACAAACAAAAGACAGAGAATGACACTTTGGTTTCTAAACAAAAAAAATTAGAATCGACCTTAAAAGATGCTTCGAAGCTGGTGACAAATAATTTTAGTGTAATAGCGCTTAAGGAAAAAAAATCGGGACAAGAACTGGAGACACAGAAAGCAAAAAATACTAAAAAGCTAAAAGTAAGTTTTTCTGTTAATGGGAATGCTGTTGCAAAAACAGGAAAAAAAGTTTTTTATATTCAGGTTTTAGATCAGAAAAATAAGGTTCTGGGTGAAAATAAATTAATTGAATTTGGAAATGATAAAGCTCTGGTTTATAGTTTTATTGTGGCCGTAGATTTTCAGGGAAAAGCGGCAAATGTTTACGGGATTTTAAATGCTGATGAAAGTGCATTTAAAAAAGGAACTTATTTTGTCAACTTCTTCGACAAACAGGAAATAATGGGAAGTACTTCGATTACGCTTGAATAATCGCTGACTTTTAGCCCACGGATTATACGGATTTAGCGGGTTGTCGCTGTTTAATTTCGGATTTAAAACTTAAATTTTAATAAAAATCAATCAGTGGGCAATCTTTATATATACAAAAAAATATTATTTAAAGAATGCTTAGTATAAAGAGATTGGATTTCCTAGCTTTGTTTTTAATACTAGAAATTTTTTCTCATGAAACTTTACCCAATAGAATCCGGAAATTTTAAGTTAGATGGCGGCGCCATGTTTGGTGTTGTACCAAAAACAATCTGGAACAAAACCAATCCTGCAGATGGCAATAATTTAATTGATATTGCTGCACGTTGTTTACTGATCGAAGATAGAAACCGATTGATTTTAATTGATACCGGAATGGGCGATAAGCAATCTGAAAAGTTTTTTGGTTATTATTCGCTTTGGGGATCTCATTCGATAGATAAATCATTGGCGAAATATGGTTTTAGCCGAGATGATATTACGGATGTTTTTATGACGCATTTGCATTTTGACCATTGTGGAGGAAGTGTACAATGGAACTCAGATAAAACATTTTATGAACCGGCTTTTAAAAATGCTAAATTTTGGACGAACGTAAATCATTGGAATTGGGCAACAAAACCCAACGCCCGCGAAAAAGCTTCTTTTTTATCAGAGAACATTTTACCAATGCAGGAAAGCGGACAATTGAATTTTATAAAACGTCCTGAATCTGATTTTGGCTTTTCGGAAGAAATGAATTTCGGAATTTATTACGTCGACGGTCATACTGAAAAACAAATGATTCCGCACATTCAATATAATGATAAAACCATTGTTTTTTGTGCCGATTTACTGGCGACAGCCGGACATATTCCGTTGCCCTATGTTATGGGTTACGACACAAGACCTTTATTGACAATGCCGGAAAAATCGAAATTTTTGAATGCAGCAGCGGATAATAATTATTATTTGTTCTTAGAGCATGACGCACACAATCAAATTATAACAGTTGAACATACGGAGAAAGGTGTTCGATTGAAAGAGGTTTTTACCTGCGAAGAAGTTCTTTAAGAGATAATTCAAAAACATAAAAAAATCCCGTTTTCACTATTTTGAAAACGGGATTTTTTAGTTTAACTACATATGATTTATTCTACAATCACTTTTTTAGCCGAAGCTGCGTCTTGATTGATTAAGTATATATAATAAATTCCCTTTGGCAAGCCAGATAAATTAATTGTGTTATCGGTATTACTTGGATTTAATGTAAATGATTTTACAAGTTGTCCCAAAGTGTTATAGACATTAGCTTTTCCTAAATTTACATTTTGAATATTTAACTCCCCTTTTGTTGGGTTTGGATGTATAATAACATTATTAAAAGCAGATTCGGGACTGCTTAAATTTTTGCAGCTATTAGCATAAGTAGTAGTCGATTCCTTGATACTTGACCAATTTGTATTTGAATAATTCTGATCATCAACTTGAATACAACCAAGAGTTTTAAGACCTAAAAAGGATGTGTAAATCCCAGAAGCCGATTTTTTACCAGTATTTGACGGTAGAATAAAGTTGCTATTGTTTCCATTTCTTAGATTTAATGAAACCAATGGATTATTTAAGGTATATACAATTGTCAATTTAGTATTTTTAGATAAGTCTAATGTGGTAAGCTGATTTGAAGAAGCGTTTAATGTTTCTAATTCAATATTCTTACTTACATCTAAAGTTGTCAATTGATTATTGCTGACATCCAGAGTAGTTAATGAAGTAAAATATTCTATTCCGGTCAGATCTTTTATATTGCTGTTTGAAAGATCTAAAGAAGTAAGAGAACTTGCGTCTGTAATTGTGATTTTTCCATTTAAGCCATCAGTATCAATTCCTAAATCGATTAATTTTTTTTCAAAATTAGGATCCGGAATCAATGCATAAGTGTCTGATTGGCATAAATTTGTGCTAAAGGTAGCAATGTTATCTTTGCTTGTTTTCCAGTAATAAGCTGAAAACGCAGAATTATCGACACTGATACAGGTTAATTTTGGATTTGATGTAAAATTAGTGTCATATAATCCGACATTATTTCCATTTTTTAAGTTTAAGCTTTCGAGTTGATTAGAATTACAATACAAAGTTCCGAGCTCTTTATTTTTAGTAATATCCAGATTTTTCAATTGATTATTATCGCAGCGTACGGCTTTCAAAGCTGTATTATTTGAAATATCTAAACTTGTTAATTGATTTTTACTGCAATAAAGTTCTACTAGTAGCGTATTTTTTGAAACGTCTAGGTTTGTCAATTGATTTTCGCTACAGGAAAAAGATGTTAATAACAAGTTTTTAGATACATCTATCGTCTTCAGCTTATTGTTATCAACATTTAAAGATTCAAGGTTTTTAAAATCTTGTATACCGGTCAAATCTGAAATAGAATTTGATAAAATGTGCAAAGTTGTAACCGAAGCAATGCTTTTAGTTAGTACTTTTCCATTTTTTCCATCAGTATCAATTTCATTTTTTATCAAGATATCTTCAAAATTAGAGTCAGGAATTAAGGTAAAAGTGTTGTCGCAAAAAGTATCCGAATAAGTCGCTTCTTTATCCTTACTCCATATGGTGTAATTTGCATACGAATACGCTGCATTGTCTACCAAAATGCAATAAAGATTAGGATTATATCCAAAGTAAGCTCTCAATAAACTTTTATTATTTCCGTTTTTTGCATTTACAGATTCCAGATTATTAGTGCTACACTCTAGTATTGTCAATGCGTTATTTTTAGTAACATCAATGCTTTTTAATCTATTATCAGAGCAGGTTAATTGTTTTAAGTTAAGATTGCCAGAAACATCCAATGTTTCAATTTTGTTAGATTTGCATAGAAACCAGGTTAAAGATGAATTTTTTGAAATATCAAGACTTGTAAGTTGATTTGTTGAACAATCTAAATTACCAAGTGCTGTATTTTGGCTAACATCTAAAGTTGTTAATTGGTTTTGCGAGCAATCTAGATAAGTTAACGAGCTATTTTTAGATACATTTAAACTTGTTAACTTATTTCTGTCACAGGCTAAAATTTTCAAAGCAGTATTAGACGAAGTATCAAGATTAGTCAAAAGGTTAGAATAACAAGTTAAGTTTGTTAAAGCTGTATTTTTTGATAGATCAATGCTTGTTAGTTTGTTCATTCCAAAACTTAGCTCTTTTAATTTAATATTTTTAGATAGATCTAAAGCTGTAAAATTATTTCCAGCACATTCTAAAATTTCCAAATCTTTGAAATGTTCAATTCCTGTTAAATTAGATATTGAACTGCTTGCCACATTTAAAGAAGTAACACCTTGAACACTTGATATAGAAATTTGACCATTTTTTCCATCTTTATCAATGCCAAGTCTAATTAATTTATCTTCAAAATAAGCATCTGGTATTAAAACGGAACAAGTAACCTCATTAAAACTTGCAATTGATTCTTTAGAATTAACCCAATTTGTATCTGAATAAGAGGCATTGTCTACTAAAATACAAATCAGTTTTGGATTGTTTTTAAAGTCAGGTTCAATTAAAATATTATTTTTTCCATTTTTTAAATTCAAATATTCAAGCTGATTTCTGTTGCAGTTTAAATTAATCAGAGTGGTATTTTTTGAAAAATCCAAAAATGCAAATTGATTTCCTCCGCAATCTAAAGTCGTTAAAACCGTATTTTTAGAGATATCTAATGTTTTTAATTGGTTTCCATTAAAATTAAAACTAACTAATTTTGTATTTTTTGCTACATCAACTGTAAGAAGTTTATTGCTAGCACAATTGAAGTTAACAAGATTGAAGTTGTTAGAAACATTTACAGAAGATAGATTATTATTACTTAAAATTAAATCTTTCAATAAAGTGTTTTTAGAAAGATTTATTGTTGTCAAAGCATTTTTATCAGCGTTTAAATAAATCAGGTCATAATTTTGAGAAAGATCCAAATTGGTTATTCTGTTCTCATAACAAATTAAATTTTTTAGAGAAGTGAAATTTTCAATTCCTTTTAAATTAATGATTGAACTGGAAGAGACATCTAAATTAGTAATTGAACTAATACTTGCAGTTAGCACTTTTCCATCAATATCTCCAGAATCAATACCTAATGAAATTAATTTAGCTTCAAATTTAGGATCGGGTATTAAAGTATAGACATCACAAGTAGAATGATTAAAATTTGCAGTAGCGTCTTTTTTGCTCGCCCAATTCGTATCAGAAAAGGTTTTGTTATCTACTAAAATACAGCTTAAAGATGGATTTATTCTTAAATCAAGAGTTGTTAAAATAGTATTATTATTGTTTTTTAAATTTAAGTTTGTCAGTTTATTATTTGAACAATTTAAACTTTTTAAAGAAGTGTTTAAATTTAAATCTAATTGTGTTATTTGATTAGAAGCACAAGATAAATTCAATAAAGCTTTATTATCTGAAACATTCAAATCTGTTAATAAATTAGAATCTACATTCAGTTCGATCAGAGCAGTGTTTTTTGCCAAGCTTAAATTTGTTAATTTGTTTGAGTTGGCAATTAAATTGGTAAGTTTGGTATTTTTTGAAAGATCTAAATTGGTAATTTGATTCGAGTTGCAATATAGAACTTGTAGATTTGTAAAATCTTGAATTCCCGTAAGATCTGAAATAGATTTAAAACCCAAATCTAACATCCCTGTTTTTTCAATACTAAAGGTTAAAACCTTACCATTTTTGCCATCTTTGTCAATTCCTAAAGAAATCAATCTATCTTCAAAATTAGAATCTGGAATTGTAGTGTAACCATAACAATTGCTACTAAAAGTAGCAGTCGCTTCTTTATATCTAAGCCAATATCTGTCGGCATATAGAGGATCGTCCACTTGAACGCATCGCAACATATCGCTTCTGGTAATATCAAAGACAGTTAATTTGGTATTATTTCCATTTTTTAAATTCAAACTAGTCAAAGAATAATTATTATCACATTTAAATTCTGTTAGATTTGGATTGCCCGAAACATCCAAATTTACCAATGATGAGGCAGAACAATCGAGACGAGTTAAGGCTTTGTTGGCAGAAAGATTAAGAGTTTTTAGTTTGCTATTTAAACCACAGCTTAAACTTTTTAAGGCAGTATTTTTGCTTACATCTAGTCCGACTATAGGATTTTGATAACAACTTAAATCTGTAAGACTGATGTTTTTACTAATATCTAAACTTTCAATTTCATTCATAGTACAATAGAAAGTTCTCAGATTAATGTTTTCACTAACATTAATCGCTTTTAGTTTATTCATTTGTACGTCTAAAAACGTTAGATTTTTGCTATTAGAAATATCTAATGCTACTAAATTGTTTCTATAGAAGCTTAAGATATTTAACTCTTTAAGGGCAGATATATCTACGGTTGAAATGGAATTATAGCTACAATTTAGATGTGTTAATTTCTTAAAATCCTGAATTCCGGTTAAATCTAATATATTGTTTGATGACGGATCGTTCATTCGATTAGATAAATCAAGAACAGTCAAATTGGCAATGCTAGAAGTTAGGACTTTTCCGTCTATATTTCCTTTATCTATCCCTTGCGCTATTAATTTTTTTTCAAAATTAGCATCAGGAATTGAGGTGTATTGAGCATGAAGAAAGAAATTTGATAATAAGAATAACAAGAGTAGTTTTGTTTTCATAGAGTAGTATCTGCATTTTTTATAGCGCAAGTATACAAATTATTATTAAAATTTTAGTACAGAAAAACTTATTTTTAAAGATAATATATCTCTATACAATCCATAATATAATTTGTAAATAAGAGCTTTCTTTTACTTCAAAAACAGATTTTAATTGCTACAAATAAATCATAACACAGTGTTAATCGTTAGTTTTATGTAACAAAAAATCATAATTTAGGCCCATATTTTAACTTTTATTAAAAATAGATACATGAGTCCTATAAAAATAAATACTTTATCTGCCTTTGCATTGCTTGTATTTGCAGGTTGTAACACTACTTTACAAGCACAAGCTTCTGCTTCTAAAGAGTTGATTACTGCTCCTTTAGCAGTTATTAAAAAAGCACCGCTTAGCGAAAACGAATTAAAAAGATGGAGTCATCTTGATTTAATCAAAGATTCGATTCCGGGAATGAGTGTGGACAGGGCTTACGCCGAATTATTGCAAGGAAAAAAAGGAGTAAAAGTAATTGTAGGGATTGTAGATTCTGGAGTAGATATCGAGCATCCTGATTTACAAGGAATGATCTGGACTAATCCTAAAGAGATTCCGGGTAACGGAATCGATGATGACAAAAACGGATTTATTGATGATGTTCACGGATGGAATTTTCTTGGGGATGCTGTTCACGAAAATCTTGAATTGACACGTATTGTCAAAAAAGGAGATGATGGATCAGCACAATACAAAGCAGCTTTAGCACAATACGAAGAAAAATCTAAAAAAGTTTTAGAAGACAAAGAACAAGTAGACTTTTTAATCGATGTGCATAATACAATCAAAAAAGAGTTAAATAAAACAGATTATAAATTAGAAGATCTAAGCAAAGTTACTTCGACTGACCCAAAAGTAGCGAGAAGTAAAATGGTGATGACTCAAATTTTGACCAATGCAGGACCAACTTTTAATCCTGAAGCAGAATTAGAAGATTACAGAGAATCAGTTTACGATCAGTTCAATTATAACTTGAATAAAGAGTACGACGGAAGAAAAATCGTAGGTGATAATCCGGAAGATATCAAAGACAATCATTACGGAAATAACGTAGTTTTTGGCCCGGATAAAGAAAAAGCATTGCACGGAACTCACGTTGCCGGAATTATTGCACAAATTCGTGGTAATGATTTAGGTGGAGACGGAGTTGCAAACAATGTCGAGATATTGACAGTGAGAGCAGTTCCTGACGGAGATGAGTACGATAAAGATATCGCTTTGGCAATTCGTTATGCAGTTGATAACGGAGCAAAAGTAATCAACGGAAGTTTCGGAAAAAGTTTTTCTCCGCATAAAAAATGGGTTTACGATGCGATAAAATATGCAGCTAAAAAAGATGTTTTAATTGTACACGCAGCAGGAAATGACGGATACAATATCGATAAAACAGAAAACATTAACTACCCAAATGACTCTGAAGATAACGTAAAAGAATTTACAAATAACGTAATCACAATTGGCGCAATCAATAAAGCATACGGAGAAAATGTTGTAGCTCCGTTCTCAAACTTCGGAAAAATAAATGTTGATGTTTTTGCTCCGGGCGAAGAAATTTATGCAACTGTTCCAAATAATAAATACAAATATTTGCAAGGAACTTCGATGGCGTCTCCAAATGCGGCAGGAGTTGCAGCATTGATTCGTTCCTATTATCCAAAACTAAAAGCAGTTCAGGTAAAACAAATTTTAATAGATTCAGGAGTAGCACTTCCATCAATGGTGATTTTAGGTGAAAATCCAAATCCCAACGAAAAACCGGTAGCAGTTTCTTCTGCAGAATCATCAAAATCTGCTAAAATGGTAAATGCCTATAATGCTTTGTTGATGGCAGAAAAAATGTCAAAGAAATAAAAAACACAAAATAGTAACCTGATGGAAGAGTGGCAACTCTTCCATTTTTATTGAAAAAATGATGCGAAAAATAATACTACTTTCCTTTTTAAGTTTGGGTTTAAACTCAGCATTTGCACAAAATGCTCCATATTGGCAACAGCATGCTGATTACAAAATGGAGGTTGCCATGGATGTAAAAAACTATCAGTACAAAGGGAAACAAGAATTAGTGTATACCAATAATTCTCCTGATACTTTAAAAAAAGTATTTTATCATTTATTTCCAAATGCATTTCAGCCGGGAAGTGAAATGGATGCACGTTTGCATTTTATAAAAGATCCTGACGGAAGAATGGTAACCAAAATAAAAGGTGCCGACGGAAAGGAAACAAAGCAAAGCCGAATAGAAACTTTAAAACCAAACGAAATAGGGTTTCTAAAAATCACCAACTTAAAACAAGATGGCGTAACGGCTCAAACCAGAGTTTCAGGAACGATTTTGGAAGTAACTTTGGCGAAACCGATTTTACCTAATTCGAAAACTACTTTTACCTTAGATTTCGACGGACAAGTTCCGGTACAGGTTCGTCGTTCAGGACGTAATAATTCTGAAGGAGTAGCGCTTTCAATGTCACAATGGTATCCAAAATTAGCCGAATTTGATTTTGAAGGCTGGCATGCAGATCCATACATTGCGAGAGAATTTCACGGTGTTTGGGGTAATTTCGATGTGAAAATTACAATCGATAAAGACTATACTATTGGAGGTTCAGGATATCTGCAAGACAAAAACGCCATTGGTCACGGCTACGAAGATGCTGGTGTAACCGTTGTTTATCCAAAAAAAGCAAAAACGTTAACATGGCATTTTATCGCTCCAAACGTTCACGATTTTACATGGGCTGCAGATAAAGAATATACGCATGATATCGTAAAAGGACCAAACGATGTCGATTTGCATTTCTTCTATAAAAACAACCCGAAAACGACCGAAAATTGGAAACAATTAGAGCCGTTAATGGTAAAAGTAATGGAGTATTACAATCAAAGAGTTGGTGCATATCCTTACAAACAATACTCGTTTATTCAGGGTGGAGATGGCGGAATGGAGTACGCAATGTGTACTTTGATGTTAGGAAACGGAACACTTCAGGGAATTTTGGGAACTGCAACACATGAATTAGGACATTCATGGTTTCAGCATATTTTGGCTTCAAACGAGTCAAAACACCCATGGATGGATGAAGGTTTCACGACTTATATAGAAGACGGCGCTTTGAATGAATTAAAAGGAGATAAAAAAGAAGTAAATCCGTTTAAAGGAAATTACGCCGCTTATTATCAATTGGTAAATTCCGGAAAAGAACAACCACAAGGAACTCATGGAGATCGTTACGATGAAAACAGACCTTACAGTATTTCGGCTTATATAAAAGGAAGCATCTTTTTATCACAATTAGAATATGTAATTGGGAAAGATAATGTAGATGCAACTTTGAAAAGATATTTTAACGATTTCAAATTCAAACATCCAACTCCAAACGATATCAAGAGAACTGCAGAAAGAGTTTCGGGAGCAGAGTTAGACTGGTATTTAATAGATTGGACTGAGACATTAAATACAATAGATTACGGTATCAAAGACGTTGCAGATAATGCAGGAAAAACGACTGTAAGTTTAGAAAGAATTGGAAGAATGCCAATGCCAATAGACCTAACGGTTGAATATACTGACGGCACTTCTGAAAGTTTCTACATTCCGTTAAGAATGATGAATTTCATTAAACCAAATCCAAATACGAAAGTAAAAAGAACAGTTTTAGAAGATTGGGCTTGGGCGCAACAAAACTATAGCTTTACAATTGACAAAAACAAAACAGCGATCAAAAAAATCACAATAGATCCAAGCGGATTAATGGCGGATGTGAAACCTGCCAATAATGTTTTTGAAGTGAAGTAAAGAATTTAAATTTCAATTAAGATAAAATCCAAAGCTGTTATGGCTTTGGATTTTTTTTGTTTTAAAAAGTTATCAAAAATAGTGTCAATGCTAAATATGATGATATTTACTATTAAAATTCAATAATTAAATTACTATCTTCGAGCCGTTAAAAAAGCAAATGTTAATAATTTTTGTGAATTGACATCTAGAACCAAACTAATAAATCTTACCTATTTACAAATGAAAATTAGAAAAATCGGACCCAACCATGATTTGCATGAAATTAATAATAAAAAGAGAAAACCTTATAAAATTATCTTCTTTACTTTAATCATTCTGTCAACAGCAGCTTTTTTTGGCTTTAAATATTTAAAAAAGCCACCTGTTGCTATTTGTTTAGATTCAGATACAAAAGTTTATAACGAATACAAAGACGCTGTTGTACTGATAAAACACAGTTATGGTTATTTTGCAAAAATTAAAGGAAAAGAAATTCAGCTTATTAATCAAGATGTAAAAGAAGAAACAGTTTTTGGAACAGGTTTTTTCGTAGACCGGGAGGGTAAAATAATGACCAACAGCCATGTTTTGCAGCCATGGAATTCATCAAATGAAGAGCAGGAAAAAGCAAATACCACTATAAGAAATTTAAAATTAAAGATTGCCTCAATTCTTACCACCGATGTTTCAGAAGACGAGTATCAAAGTTTTATTGAAAGAAACTGGAAAATTGCATCTGCTTATGACGAAAGTGAAGGCGATTATGAAGGTGAAGGTGAAGAAACAAGTGAAGAGCCAGCGGGTGAAGAATTTGTCAGTTCGAATGATACAGAAACAGATACAGCCACAACAGATATTGCAGCTGCTATTCCTGTTAAAGAATATGTATCGAGGGAAGATATTGAAGTATATGTAAAAACTGTAAATATTGCGGTGGCACTTCATGACTCAGATGAGCAATGGCTTAGTTGCGAGATCGAAAAAGTTTCAGAAGATACCAATATTGATTTAGGTATTGTACGACTAATAGATCATACAACTCCGCAAAGTGTTGCAAATATCATCAATCTTGACAATTCGGTTAAGGATGATGCCTCTTTAAATCCCGGACAAAAAGCAATAATGGTGGGTTATCCTTTGGGAATGGATTTGGCAAAGACAGATTCAGGCATAAAAGTGCAGCTTTATGACGGTAAAATAAGTAAAGAATCCGACGGGAATAAAATTCAGTACAGTATCACTTCTACGCATGGTGCCAGTGGTGCACCGGTATTTAATGAGTGCGGTCAGTTAATCGCAGTCAATTTTAGCGGAGTAGATGAGGTACAGGGTTTTAATTTTGGAATTGTCGCTAAGCATATTAGTACGTTTTAATTATAACCACTTAAAAACGTATTGTTTTTTCTCCTTTATAATCAAACAAAAAAACCAATTTTTTTAATATGAATAAAGTTTTTACCATCTGTGCAATAATGTTTTATAGTGCAGTTTTTTCTCAAATTCCAACTCTGGATGTAGAAAATCAGAAAAAAAATTCAGTAATCCTGCAAGAAGTAAAAATTGAAACCAAAATTTTAGGGAATCTTGCATCAACGACTGCAACTTATGTATTTTACAATCCTGGTGACAGAATTTTAGAAGGAAATTTTACACTTCCGTTACCGGAAGGAGTAAGTATAAGCGGCTATGCGTTAGATATCAACGGAAGTTTAAGAGATGCAGTTCCTGTTCCGAAAGAACGCGCTAAAGAGGTATTTGAAAGTATTGAAAAAAGAAATATAGATCCCGGTATTATTGAAAAAGTAGCGGGAAATAATTTTAGAACCAGAATTTATCCAATTACGGCCAGAGGTACGAGATTCATTAGGATTACATACCATCAGGAACTGAAAAATTTCGACAGCGATTATCAGTATTTTTTAAGTTTTGCCAATGCAGTCAATATTCCAAAATTTAATTTGAAAGTATTGGTGAATGAAAGTCTGGCAACTCCTAAGATTACGGAAAATCCAGATGGAAGTTTTGCTTTTCAAAAACAAGGCAATCAATGGATTGCTGAGATTAATAAAACGAATTTTACACCAAATGAAAATCTTAAAATAACTATTCCAAAAGTAAACGAATCAAATGTATTGTTTCAAAAAACTTCTGGTGATAAATTTTATTTTGCAGCGAATGTTTCGACGGATTTCCCTGTAAAGGAAAAATCAAAATCTCATAAGATTGCCATTATTTGGGACAATTCATTTAGCGGATCAAAGAGAAACCGTCAAAAAGAGTTTGACTTTCTAAATGCTTATTTTTTAGAGAACAAGGATATTTCGGTATCATTTGTCCTTTTAAATAATGTTCTGGAAAAAACAGAAGAATTTACTGTTTCGGGGGGAAATTGGAGTGCATTAAAAAATAGAATTGTTGATTTAAAATATGATGGTGGAACCGACTTTGGTGCACTAAAAGAGATTTCAGGAATAGAAGAATATCTTCTATTTTCTGATGGAATTTCAAATTTTGGAGATTTGACTTTAAAATTCAAAAAACCTGTAAATAGTATTGTAAGCACGCCTACTTCTGATTTTAACCTTCTAAAACTTTTAGCATCACAATCAGGTGGAAACTTTATCAACTTGAATGAATTAGATACTCAGTCTGCTCTAAAAACATACAATAAACAGCCTGTTATATTTTTAGGATTTAAAGAAAGTGCTGCTATTCAGGAATTATTTCCAAATGTGGGAACGGTAGTAAATCAACCGGTGAATATATTTGGAATTTCATCTCCAAATTTGGGCAAGCTAACTGCTCTTTTTTCTGTAGGAAATAAAAAATTTGAAGTGCCCGTAGATTTCAATAACGCTGTGCAAGTTGATAACTGGCAAATTGCGCAATTTTGGGCACAAAGAAAAATTAATGATCTTGAACTCAATTCAACTCAAAACCGCGATGAAATCAGAAATCTGAGCGAACAGTTTGGTGTAGTAAGTAAAAACACCAGCCTTATTGTATTGGACGACGTAAATGACTATGTGCGTTACGGAATTAAACCACCTCAGGAATTATTATCTGAATACAACAAAATTGTTTCAAGAAACAAAAAAGAAATTTTAGAGAAAAGAAAAAACCTTCTGTCCAAATCTTTTGACATAACGCGTGAACTGGTAGCCTGGTGGAATACCGAATTTAAACCTGTCGAAAAAAAGCAGTATCCTAAGATTTCTAATCAGTCGCAAAAAATGTCAGGACAAGAAAGTATTGCTAGCGACAATGCTGTATATTCTGCAGAAAGTAACTCCGTTGCCGATAAAACAAAATCTACAGGTAAAATAACTTTGGTAGAAGTAGAAAGCAACGAAGAGTATATGAAAGATTTTCAGAATTTACAGTCTTCTGAATTAATCTACCAAAAATACCTTGAAAATCGTCCTAAATATGAAAAGCTGGTAACGTATTATTTTGATGTATCTAAATTGCTGTTCAAAAAAGGAGACAAAGCACTTTCTTTAAAGGTTTTAAGCACATTAGCAGAGCTTGATCTGGAAAATGAGGAATTATACAAAACGATATCTTATCTATTGAAACAGAGAGGTAATTATGAAAAAGAATTATGGATTACCCAGAAAATTCTGGAATGGAGACCATTCGATTCTCAAAGCCACAGAGATTATGCATTGGCCCTGATTGATAATAAAAAACCTCAGGAAGCCCTGAATGTCTATAAATCGATGCTTTATCAGGAATATACAGATGAAATTTCAGTAAGAGACAACGGTATAGAAGAGATTTTGATTATGGAAATTAATAATATTCTGAGCCAGAATAAAAATGTTGATGCAAGCAAAGTTGATGATCGTCTAAAAGCAAATCTACCGGTAGACATTCGCGTTGTGATTAACTGGAATAAAGACAATACAGATATAGATCTTTGGGTTACAGATCCAAGAGGGGAAAATTGTTCCTATTCGCATAAATCTACAGAAATTGGAGGAAGATTAAGTAATGATTTCACTCAGGGTTTTGGTCCTGAACAGTTTTTACTAAAAAAAGCCATAAAAGGTAAATATAAAATTAAAACCAATTTTTATGGCGAGAGACAGAATATGCTTTCCGGGCCAACAACAGTGATGGCAGAAGTATATTTGTACTATTCTGATGGAAGACAAGAACGTAAAATTGCTGTTTTCCAAAGTCAGAAAGAAAATAAACGCGAAAACGACAGCAAAATTCTGATTGGAGAATTTGAATTTTAGAAAAAAGTACAAACAAAAAAATACCGAAGATGAACACTTCGGTATTTTTTTTGTTTAAAATTTTCTGCTCGACAAAAAGTTCTTTATGTAAGCTAAGATTTGTTTATCCTAAATGCTCCAGCATATCTTTTGTCATCGATTCAAGATCAAAGGTATGATTCCAGCCCCAGTCTTCTCTTGCAGATGAATCATCGATACTTGCCGGCCAGCTGTCCGCAATTTTCTGACGGAAATCAGGCTCATATGTAATCGTAAATTCAGGAATATGTTTTTTAATTTCAGCAGCAATTTCAGTGGGAGTAAAACTCATTGCAGCCAAATTATAAGATGAATGTATTTTGATATCTTCAGCCGGAGCTTTCATGATATTGATAGTAGCTTCAATTGCATCATCCATATACATCATCGGCATTTTTGTTTCAGAGGATAAAAAGCATTCGTATTTTTTATCGGCAATAGCCTTATAGAAAATATCAACTGCATAATCTGTAGTTCCGCCACCCGGAGGTGTAGACCAGCTAATTAAACCAGGATAACGGATGCTTCGAACATCAACACCATAAATGTTATGGTAATATTCGCACCATCTTTCACCCGCTTGTTTGCTGATTCCGTAAACCGTCGAAGGTTCCATAATGGTATATTGAGGCGTATTTTCTTTTGGAGTTGTAGGTCCAAAAACCGCAATACTTGATGGCCAGAAAATCTTTTTTATTTTTTTTGCTTTCGCTAAATTCAAAACGTGAAATAACGAATTCATATTCAAATCCCAGGCAAACGCAGGATTTTTTTCGGCTGTAGCCGATAAAAGTGCCGCCATTAAATAAATATCGGTAATTTGATGCTCTTCGACAAGATGTTCGATTTGGTTAAAATCTAAAGCATTGACCACTTCAAACGGACCCGAATTAACAACGTCAGTATTTAATTTTCGAATATCAGACGCAATTACATTGTCTGTACCGTATAATTTGCGCAGTTTTTGAGTCAGTTCTGTCCCAATCTGACCGCAAGCGCCAATGATCAATATTTTTGGATTCATTTGTAATGTTTTTTTAGATGTACAAATATAACGTTTTCGCAAATATTTTTACTTTTCATTACAACAAATTATAAATTTAACAATGATGAAGATGCTTTTTTGGATTATTCTCCGTTGAGGTGTTTAATTATTTTTACCGCAAAGCACGCAAAAGGTTTCTACCGCAAAGAGCGCAAAGATTTTTTATCTTACAGTAAGTTTAGAAAGCACAAGTTCGCAAAGCTTTGCGTTGAACCAGCTTTGCGAACTTGTGTTTTTATAAAACGACTTAAATTATAAAACTTTGCGCTCTTTGCGGTTAAATTTTCCAGACAAAAAAACAACCATGATTTATAGAATCTTTAGCAAAAAACAGCATTCGTAATTGTAAATTTACTTTGTAACTTTGTAGCTTAATGTTTTACCAAATGAAATATAAAATATCTCTTTTTCTGCTTTTTGTTTTTGTATTGAATTCATGCCAAAATGAAGACGAAAAACGTCGTGCCGAAAATGAAAAAGAAGCTAAAAAAAAGGAAGTTATTTTTAATAATATCAATAAAGGATGGGTATTTATTGATGAGCCTATCAATGAAATTTCAGAACAAAAAGTAAGTTCATGGAATGAATGGCGCGAATTTTTAAAAGAAATTGGAGATAAGCCCAGAAAAACAATCGGAGCTTTCCAGAAAAAGTCAAGGGCGATTTCAAAAAAAGCGATGGCATTAAATAGCAATATTCCCGCAGAATTTAATGTACCTGCCATAAAAAGCCGAATTTCTATTTTGATCACCAAAATCAAAATGATGGATTTATTTATTCATTTAAATCAGATTCCGGCTGATAAAGTGACTTTTTTAGTGGGAGACATCAATAAAGAATTAGTGTCTTTACAAAGACAAATGGATAATATTTTTGTAAAAAGTAAAATTCCGAAAGAGCAGGGAGAAGAAGATTTCCTTAAAATGTTAGATACAACACGTGCGATTCCGAACTCTAGTACAGTTCCAGTTCCGGTTCAGGCACAAAATTTAGATAAAAAATTACAGAGAGTTGAGTAAAAACGCCTTATATACAATGTATGATAATCTGCCAAAAAATCAGCAGATTGCCACACAATTATTAGAACAAAATCAGATAAAAATGCATCTTAACGGATTGTTAGGATCTGCAGTTTCATTTGTTTTACGCGCTGTTTTCAAAAAAACCGAGTTGCCTTTTTTAGTTATTTTAGACAATAAAGAAGAAGCTGCTTATTATTTGAACGATCTAGAACAAATGATCGGTGAGCAGGATGTGTTGTTTTATCCGGCCTCATTTCGTCGTCCGTATCAAATTGATGAAACGGACAATGCGAATGTTTTGCTTAGGGCTGAGGTTTTAAATAGAATTAATTCTCGTAAAAAACCAGCCATAATTGTTACGTATCCGGAAGCGCTTTTTGAGAAAGTAGTGACGCGCCAGCAATTAGATAAAAACACGTTGAAAGTCGCTTTGAACGATAAAATTTCGATCGATTTTATCAACGAAGTTTTGTTCGAATACGAATTCAAAAGAGTTGATTTTATTACAGAACCGGGAGAATTCTCAGTTCGTGGAGGAATCGTCGATGTCTTTTCTTTTTCAAACGATCATCCATATCGAATAGAGTTTTTTGGAAATGAAGTCGACAGCATCAGAAGCTTTGATGTTGAAACGCAGTTGTCTGTAGAAACCCATAAAAAAATCACGATTATTCCGAATGTTGAAAATAAGATCTTTCAGGAAAACCGTGAAAGTTTCTTGGATTATATTTCAGAAAAAACCGTTCTTTTTATTCAAAATACCGACGGACTTTTTAGTCAGTTAGACAAACAATTCGCAAGAGCCGAAGAAGCTTTTGGGAAACTTTCGGGCGAAATAAAACACGCTACGCCTGAACAATTATTTTTAAATCAAAGTTCGTTTATCAAACGCGCTTTGGATTTTTCTATAGTAGAATTGGCTTCAAAGCCAATTTTCAAAACCACTAAAAATTTTGAATTTCATTTTCAGCCACAGCCTTCTTTCAACAAACAATTTGATTTACTGCTAAATAATCTGAGTGACAATCATTTTAACGGATATAAAAATTATCTGTTTTGTTCGAATGAAACGCAGGCAAAACGTTTTCATGATATTTTTGAAACCTTAGACGAAGCCAATTCAGAGAATATTCGCAAGCAATATCACACTATTGTATTGCCTTTGTACCAAGGTTTTATTGACGAAGAAAATCAAATTACGGCCTATACCGATCATCAGATTTTTGAACGTTATCATAAATTCAACATCAAAAACGGCTATTCTAAAAAGCAAAATATTACGCTGAAGGAATTAACCGCACTTTCGGTTGGCGATTATGTAACACATATCGATCACGGAATTGGAAAATTCGGTGGATTGCAGAAAATTCAGGTGGAAGGCAAAACGCAGGAAGCCATAAAACTGGTTTATGCTGATAATGATATTGTTTATGTGAGCATTCACTCGCTTCATAAAATTTCAAAATACAACGGAAAAGACGGAACACCTCCTAAAATCTATAAATTAGGATCGAATGCCTGGAAGATTTTAAAACAAAAAACCAAGGCACGCGTCAAACATATTGCTTTCAATTTGATTCAGTTGTATGCAAAACGCCGTTTAGAAAAAGGTTTTCAATTTGCGCCGGACAGTTATCTGCAAAACGAATTAGAAAGTTCGTTTATTTATGAAGATACGCCGGATCAAACCAAATCGACACAAGAAGTAAAAGCCGACATGGAAAGCGATCGCCCAATGGATCGTTTGGTTTGTGGCGACGTTGGTTTCGGAAAAACCGAGGTTGCCATTCGTGCTGCTTTTAAAGCGGTTGATAATAGCAAGCAAGTCGCTATTTTGGTACCGACCACAATTTTGGCGTACCAGCATTACAGAACTTTTACCGAAAGATTAAAAGATATGCCGGTTTCAATTGGTTATTTAAACCGATTCAGAACGGCCAAACAAAAAGCACAAACCTTAAAAGATTTAGCCGAAGGTAAACTCGACATTGTGATTGGAACGCATCAATTAGTAAACAAAAATGTGGTTTTTAAAGACCTTGGTTTATTGATTGTCGATGAGGAACAAAAGTTTGGTGTAAACGTAAAAGATAAATTAAAAACGATTGCTGCGAATGTCGATACATTGACATTAACCGCTACGCCAATTCCGAGAACGCTTCAGTTTTCGTTAATGGCTGCGCGCGATTTATCTGTAATTACAACACCTCCGCCAAACCGTTATCCGATTGAAACAAATGTGGTTGGATTTAATGAAGAGATTATTCGTGACGCCATCTCGTATGAAATTCAGCGAAACGGACAAGTTTTCTTCATCAATAATCGAATCGAAAACATAAAAGAAGTGGCGGGAATGATTCAGCGTTTGGTACCAAATGCCAGAGTCGGAATTGGCCACGGACAAATGGAAGGCGCCAAACTAGAGGAATTGATGTTAGGTTTCATGAACGGCGATTTTGATGTTTTGGTAGCAACCACAATCATCGAAAGCGGTTTGGATGTACCAAATGCCAACACGATTTTCATCAACAACGCCAATAATTTCGGATTGTCAGATTTGCATCAAATGCGTGGTAGAGTAGGGCGAAGCAACAAAAAAGCATTCTGTTATTTCATCTGTCCACCGTATTCTTCTATGACTGAAGATGCCAGAAAACGTATTCAGGCATTAGAACAATTTAGCGAACTCGGAAGCGGTTTCAACATCGCTATGAAGGATCTTGAAATTCGTGGTGCCGGAGATTTATTAGGTGGCGAACAAAGCGGTTTCATTAACGAAATTGGTTTTGATACGTACCAAAAAATCATGAACGAAGCCATCGAAGAATTAAAAGAAAATGAATTCAAAGATTTATATCCGGAAGAGAACGATATTGAAACGAAGGAATATGTAAAAGATTTACAAATTGATACCGATTTTGAATTGTTGTTTTCTGATGAATATATCAATAATGTTACCGAACGTCTAAGCTTATATAACGAGTTAGGTTCTGTAAAAAATGAAGCCGAACTGGTTATCTTTCAAAACAAATTAATTGACCGTTTCGGACCAATGCCTCCGCGCGCCAATGCCTTGATGAACAGCATTCGCATCAAATGGATTGCAACCAATATAGGAATTGAAAAACTGGTAATGAAAAAAGGAAAAATGATTGGCTATTTTGTTTCGGATCAGCAATCTGATTATTATCAGTCGTCTAAGTTTAGAAAGGTTTTGCAATTTGTTCAAAAATACAGCAATCTTTGCACAATGAAAGAAAAACAAACGCCTAATGGTTTACGACTTTTATTGACTTTTGAAAATGTAAAATCTACTAAACGAGCTTTGGAATTGATGGAAATGTTGGGGGAATAAAAAAGTTAGCCACAGATTATAAGATTCTCACAGATTATAAAATCCCCTTAATCTTTTAATCTGTGGCAAATGAATTTTTTCAAAATAAAAATGCCGGATGAAATTTTTCATCCGGCATTTACTTTTAAAAATTAATTCGTGCTAATTCGTGCAATTCGTGGCGAAAAAAATTATATCTTTTTCAATCCCTTTAATTCTGATGCATTTCCTTCTTTAACACTAATAGCAACACCTCCGCCCGGAGCTAAATATTGTTTTAAAATTGTTTTTGAGGTTACAACAACTTTAGTGACAGTATATTTCTGTGGATTTTTATCCCAATTGGCTTCTTTAGCATCTGCATAAATTGTTGCGATGAATTTTTTGCCGGCAGGTAAATAATCAAATGTGATGTTGGCAGTTCTTGGATTTTCGTCTGTGATTCCTCCCACAAACCATGCGTCTTTTCCTTTAGCTTTACGGGCGATTGTGATGTAATCTCCAGGTTCAGCTTCCAGAATATAACTGTTGTCCCAATCTACCGCAACATCTTTGATGAACTGAAAAGCATCTGGAAAACGCTCGTAATTACCCGGAATATCAGCCGCCATTTGCAACGGACTGTACATTGTAACATAATAAGCCAATTGTTTTACCAAAGTTGTGTTGACACGCTGCGTACTTCCTGTTCCGTAATACGAAAGATCAGTTTGGAAAATCCCCGGAGTAAAATCCATTGGGCCTCCCATCAATCTTGTAAATGGTAAAATCGTAGTATGATCTGGATTCAATCCTCCCATTGATTCAAACTCCGTTCCTCTGGCTGATTCTTGTGCAATCCAGTTTGGGAAAGTTCGGTGCAAACCTGTTGGACGAACTGCTTCATGACTGTTAATCATGATTTTATAATCCGCAGCACGTTTTGCAACATTGATATAATGATTCACCATCCATTGTCCGTCATGGTGTTCGCCACGCGGAATAATTTTACCTACATATCCTGTTTTAACAGCATCATAACCATTGTCATTCATAAATTGAAAAGCACGGTCTAAACGACGCTCGTAATTTGTTGCAGATCCAGAAGTTTCGTGGTGCATGATAATTTTAACTCCTTTTGAAGCCGCATATGCATGAACTGCTTTAACATCAAAATCAGGGTAAGCGGTTACATAATCAAAAACTTCTTCTTTCCAGTTTCCAATCCAGTCTTCCCATCCAATATTCCAGCCTTCAATAAGAATCGCATCGAAACCATTTTTAGAAGCAAAATCAATATATTCTTTTGCTCTTTCAGTTGTAGCTCCGTGTTTTCCATTTGGCGTAAGCTTCGTAAAATCATCGGTCAACTTTACATTATTTTCTTTTCCGAAAGCCCACGTACTTTTTCCTGCCACAAAATATTCCCACCAAATTCCGATGTATTTTACCGGTTTGATCCAGGAAACGTCTTTATAACTTGTTGGTTCGTTAAGATTCAGAATTAATTTTGAAGCCAAAATTTCAGTTGCTTTATCGCTTACGACAATAGTTCTCCAAGGCGATTGGGCATCAGTTTGCATATAACCTTTTGCTCCCACTGCATCAGGCGCTAAATGACTGCGCATTTTGTTGTTTACGGCATCAACTTCAAGATACATTGCCGGATAATTGATTAATCCTGCTTCGTGAATGTTGATGTATAAACCGTCATCAGACTTCATCATAGATGGCGTTTGAACAGCAAGTTCTTTTATTGGCCATTGTGAATTGATTTCGATCGTTGCTTTTTTCATCAACGAAGGAATCTCAGAAATTTTCGAAGTGGTATACGCATATTCATTGGTATCATAATCTCCCGGAATCCAGAAAATTTTATGATTTCCAGCCAAATTAAATTCAGAACGCTCTTCTTTTATCACAAAATAACTCAGGTCATTTTGCTTTGGAAATTCATATCTAAAACCTAATCCGTCGTTGAATAAACGGAAACGAATGCGAATGTATCTGTTGTTATTTTTCGCTTGCGCTAAAGTGACAACCAATTCGTTATAATGATTACGAATGGTTTTTTCTTCTCCTAAAACCGGATTCCAACTTTCATCAACAGAAGATTGTGCTGTATTTGTAACGGTAAAACCATCCAAAAACGAAGGCAAATTTTGAAGTTCTAAACCCAAAGAACTTGGCTTTATAACTGCTTTTTGTTTATATGATAATTGGTAAGACGGAATTCCGCCTTCTTTCAATTCAAATTTTAAGGAAAGATTTTTGTCTGGCGAAGTTATTTCCTGTGCGTGAATCCATAAGGAATTTACACAGGCAAAAAGTAAAAGCGCTAGTTTTTTGCTCAAACGAATTTGAAGCGGCATTTTGTGGGATTGAAAATTCATTGTTATTTAGTTTTTTGCAAATCTAATTTTATTAAAGGCTTTTATTGCTTTTTTAGGATTAAATATTGGTAAGCCTCCAATTTAATTTGGTTCGTTATTTCGAATGATTCGCCTGTAAGTGCGTTTTTCCAGGTAGTGTTGGCAATTCCTGTTGCAGCGCCATAGGTTACCGCATTGTTGCGCAAATTAACTACAACTAAAACTTTTTCGGTGTCAGTTTGCATTATAAAAGCACTCACATCAGTACTACTGTATCCTGTCAATTTTCCCTTTCTTAAAGCATCACTGCTGTTTCTAAAAGCAATTAAATTTTTGTATTCTTTTAGCATTGCGTAATCTGCTGTTGACCAATCGATTGGTGTTCGATCAAAATAATCAATTCTTTTATTGTAACCTACTTCCTGACCGTTGTAAATCATTGGAATTGAGTTCATGGAAAAAGCGACTAAAAAAGCAGCAAGTGATCCTTTTTTACCGCCAAATAATTCTATCGGAGTACCGTCAGAAAGATTCACATCATGATTGCTTGTATAACGAACAATTCTTCCAGTTGAAGTGGATCCATATTCTTTTGTATTTTGTGTCTGCAAGTTTGAGGCAGGTTGTCCATTGGCAACTACTTTTTTTAATGAATCAAAAAAACCAAAACCAAAATTATAATCAAATCCAGCTGTAAAATTCTCGGCACGGGTACCTTCTGCCATCATCAATACATTTTGATTCTTGATCTTTCTAACAGTAGAAACTGCCTGCGTCCAAAAATCGGTTGGCACAAAATCGGCATAATCACATCTAAAACCATCAATATTCGCATTGTATACCCAATAGGACATAGCATCGATCATTGCGGTTTTCATTTGAGCATTATTAAAATTCAATTGGGCAACATCGTTATAATTTGTTCCGGGAGGAATAATAATATTACCGCTTGCATCTTTTTGATACCAGTCTGAATGCTCTGTAATCCATTTGTTATCCCAGGAAGTATGATTGGCCACCCAGTCTAAAATAACAGCCATATTGCGTTTATGAGATTCATTTACTAATGAACGAAGATCTTCTAAAGTTCCAAAATCAGGATTAACGGCTTTATAATCTTTAACAGAATAAGGAGAACCTAATTTTCCTGATTTTTTTACTTGTCCAACAGGATAAACAGGCATTAAATAGACCACATTTACCCCTAATTTTTTTATGGAGTCTAATCTTTTCTCCACGCCTTTTAATGTTCCTTCGCTGCTAAAGGCGCGAATATTTACCTGATAAATAATGGCATCGGTACTTTTAGGCATATTAGCAAATGGTTCGCCGTATTGCTGATAAACTGGATCCGGATCTGGGTTTGGTTTTGGATCGGGATTCGGATTATCCTCAGAAGAACTGCAGGATATAAACGCCAGAGCTAACAATAGTAAAAAAACAATGTTGGTATTCGACTTCATAATTAAGGAATTTAATTTTTTTATAAGGCTGAGCTGTAATTTTTGAATTTTAAAGTTTGATAGATAACCTGCCTTTCGCTCAAAAAAGGCAGGTATCACTCAAACTAATCTAGCTTATAATTATATACGTTAGATTATTTTTTTACAACAGTGAAAGAAGCTGTTGTTGGATATGTACCTTTATCTGTAGCAACTCCTGCTGTTTCATTTACAGTAAATGTAACTTCATATGTGCCTGCTTCTGAAATGTAATAAGCTCCACCGTCATAAGTTGCGACTGTGCCTGATCCATCATTAGGGCCATAATTAATTGTCCATTGATTATTCAATTTGAATTTGATATTTCCAGGGATTAACGCAGCCGTAATTTTCCATGTTTTAGTTTGATGATCATAAGACATAGGAAGCGCATTGTTCCATCCGAAGTTTGCATCTTCGGCTGTTGGTGCATGTGTTGCATCTCCGGCAATTCCCCATTCGTAAGCTGTGGCTGTATATTTCAAAGTATTAAGATTTACTTTTACCTGGAAAGAACCTTCACCAGGAAGTTGTAAATCGGTTGTACTCATTCTTGCAAGAGAACCTGCTGCAGCGCCGGCGCCGTAAAATTCATCCCAGCCTTTTGCAGTATTTACTTTAAAGCCTGTTCCGTATCCCGGAAGAACGGTTACATAACCTTGATAAATACCTTTTTCAATAGCAGTTAAAATTGTTGCTGTGTTTACGTCCCAGTCTTTACCTTGATAGCTTCCTGGCATATAAATTTCGCCAAAAACAATTGCTTTTTCATAAGGTGTAACTGTAAGGTCAACTTGATTAGAATAGATACTTCTATCCATTACTGCCACAACTCTGGCAGATATTGTACCGGCAACATCGGCTTTAAGCCCTAAGTCGGCAGCAATTTTATTTAACTCTCTTACGGTAAAAGTTTTACTCAAAACGTCATTTCCAGCTTCGACAGCCTGGACATTTACCCACGCATTTTTGCCTTTAGTGTTTGCGGTTAAATCAAATTGAACCGTGTATAGAACGGGAGCTGCAACGGGAAAAATAACAGCTGGCCAGGAGATAGTTACGGCATCGTTGTCTGCCGTTGCCTCTGTTAACACAAATGTATTTGCTGAAGAGGTAATTGGTGCCGGAAAGCTAACAGATTGTAAAACTGTCAATGGTGCATCACTGTCACAAGAAGCAGCAAACATTACCATGGTAAGTAATGCTGCTAATTTATTGATATATTTTTTCATAATGTGTACTGTTTTTTAGTAACCTGGATTTTGTTTAAGTGCTGGATTAGCATTTAAAGCTGAAGTTGGGATAGGGAATATTTTTCTATATTCAGGCGAAAGACCTCTGAATTGATTTGGTAATAAAAATTTATCAAAACGAATCATATCTTCTCTGCGGTGTCCTTCCCAGTTTAGTTCACGACCTCTTTCATCATAAATATCATCAAGAGTTGGATTTCCAGCCAGACCAGAAATACCTGCACGTGTTCTAATAGCATCAACAAATGGTTTAGCTGCTCCGGCATTACCCAAGCGAACATTACATTCTGCCATCATTAAAACAAGATCGGCATATCTGTAAATAGGGAAATCATTAGATGCTCCACCGCCACCTCTTGGTGCAACAGGATAAAATTTGATATTACGAACTCCTTCTTGCGCTCCGGCACCCGGATCGTCTAATGAAGTTACATCCAGTGTATAATTGGCTCCTCCTGCTTGTTGTCCTACCAAAAACTGGTTTTTACGTACATCGCCATCTTGATATTTCAAATAAAATTCTTTAGGAACAATCGTCCCGTTCCATCCGTCATAACCAAATAATGCCCGGCAATGTGCGCCATACAAACTACGTACGGTAAAGATGTTTCTCGAAACCACATCTACAGTTGTATAAATAGATAAAATGGTTTCGTCCTGAGGAAGTACATCTCCAAATAATTCATAATATTTGCTTTTTAAAGGATTAGCAGCATCCTCAGCACCCGAGTGTAGTGAAAAACCACCACCGTCGACAACGTTACACGCTGCGAGGCACTCAGCCCATTTTGGTGTTCCGGTAAGGACACCTGCATTCAAATAAACTTTGGCAAGCAATGTGTATCCTGCCCATTTGTTGAATCGGCCATATAATTCTCCACCTTTACCTGTTGGCAGCAAATCAACATTCGCTTTTAATTCAGAAACGATGAAATCAAATACTACCTGACGATTTGCTTGCGGAATTTTATCTACAGTAATATTATTGTCTGTATAAAAAGGAATGTTCCCAAAATCATCAATCAATAAGTAATAGAAAAAAGCTCTTAATACTTTTGCTTCAGCAATTTTTGAAGCATCAGCACCTGCTAACTCTAATTGATTAACAGCTAAATTGGCATTGAAAACGGATTTATACAACCAGTTCCAGGTATTATTTATCATTGTATCTGTTGGCAGCCAATCGTGTTGATAGGTACGTGCAAAATCAGTACCCCAGTCGCCTGTATTTCTGTGCGGGATAACTTGTTCATCGGCACACATAGAATTCAAATCATACCAGCCTAAATCAGCACCAGCATAACCAACTCCATCCCAGTTACCGCCTATCTGGGCATAAACACTAGCCAAAGCGATATCCGCTCCTTTTGGTGTTCCGTAAAATTCATCTGGCTGGTATTTGTCATACACAGTTTCATCAATATTAGTGCAGCCAACCAGAGCAAAGAAACAAACGCTTCCTGCTATCAATATATTTTTAATTTTCATTTCTTTTACTATTTAAATTTGACAATTACACCAAACGCAACACTTCTTGTACGAGGATAAATACCTCTGTCACCACCAAAATAGGCATTATCAGAGTTGCTTCCGTTTAGGTTAATTTCAGGATCGATACCTGTGTAATCTGTGATAAGAAATAAGTTGTTTCCAGTAAGAGAAAGTCTGATAGACTCCAAAAAGCGGTCTTTAAAAACAAAATTGTATCCGGCAGTAACATTTTCTAAACGAATAAAAGAAGCATCTTCCAGCCATATGTCTGAACCATATGGAGAAGTTCTGATACCTTTATCTAAGGCACTGTCTAATACATTTGATTTACCGATATTCTCTAAATAACTTGAACGCTGATTAACAAGATTGTAAACTTTATTACCTCCTGAACCTCTTAATAAAAGCGATGCATCAAAGTTTTTATAGCGTAAAGATGGATTGAAAGCAAAAGTATAAGTTGGTAAAGCAGATCCTTTTATTACACGGTCAGGACTTCTGGCACCCTGATCGATAATTCCATCTCCATTTCTATCCACTACAGTTTCAACCCCGGAAGCGTTTACGCCTTCATGTTCTAAAATATTGAATGTACCAATTGGTTGTCCTTTTATCAAATACATGTTAGGCGTCCCTCCGCCCCAGGCTACATAATCAGTATTCAATGCTATACCATTGATACTTCCGCTTAAGTTAAGTACTTCATTGCGCATAAAAGAAACGTTTCCGGCCAATGTAAATGTTGTATTTTCATTACGAATAACATCATAACCTAAAGAAACCTCTAATCCTTCGTTTCTAATACTACCTACGTTGGCTTTAATATCGCTTTTTGGATAAGGCGGTTGTGGCACTGTGTAATTAAATAAAAGATTGTCAGTTGTAGCAGTATATACATCAAAGGTACCTCTTAGTCGGCTATCGAGTAAGGCAAAATCAAGACCTAAATTGGTTTGCTTTTTGGTTTCCCATTTCAAATCGGCATTAGGATTTTGACTAATGTTGAAATTGGTAATTTGAGAACCTCCAAAATAGGTAGATCCTGCACCATCAACTAAAGATAGAGAACCCTGTGGACTTAAACCTTGCTGGTTTCCCGTAACACCGTAACCTGCACGCAATTTCAATTCATTTATTAATGTTTGATTGCTCATAAATGATTCTTTAGTAATTTGCCATGCAACAGATGCCGATGGAAAATTACCCCATTTGTTGTTCGCTCCAAAAACAGAAGATCCATCACGTCTGATACTTGCGGTAACTAAATAACGGTCTAATAAAGTATAATTAGCTCTTGCTACAAATGAAGCTAATGTTCTGTCATTTTTATATGATCTTATATCATTATATATTACTTTAGACATATCGCCGTATTGTAGTGCATTATATGAAGTCACATCACTAATAAACCCTCTGGCTTGCAAAAAATTCCCCTCGTAAGTTTGATTTTGCCATTCGTATAAGGCCAAAGCATTAATACTATGAACACCAAAGGTTTTTTTATACGTTAAACTGATGTCCATTAACTTCTCATTCTGTCTTTCATTTGTGATGTTTCCAAAACCATCTTGTCTAACAGCGCCAGGATCTGTTGATGACACGGGCAAATAAAAACCAGTTGTTTTATTCGTTTTTCTCCAGCTGCCAAACCAACCCGCTTGTAAGCCCTCAGCTAAATCTAAGTCAGCTTTAAGGCTCCCAAATAAGTTATCCCATTGTGAGTCATTAATTGTTTTTTCTGCTACGGCGTAAGGATTTATATATTGAAACAAGCCTGGGTCTGTAAAATAAGTTTTTCCATCTGTATCAAAAACAGGGTCAGTTGGGCGCATTAAGTAAGCTTGTGAAATCAAGTTAGAAACCTGTCCTGATCTGCCCACATCTGCAATAGTCCTTGTGCTGGTTTCAACTCCGTTATTTAAATTAAAAGTTAATTTTAATTTATCGTCCAGTCCTTTTTGAGTCGCTTGTACTCTGGCAATATATTTTTTGTTGCTAGAGTTGATAACCACACCATCCTGCGAAATAGCCGTCAAAGAAGCACGGTAATTTAATTTATTTGTGCCTCCTCCAAATGAAAGTGTGTGGGACTGCGTAAAACCAGTTTGGGTTAATACTCCATACCAATCCGTATCAGCGCCATGATTTGAAGAGGCAGGAACACCATTACTTGCTGCTGCCGCTGACCATTCAGCAGCACTTAGCATATTTAATTTTTTCGGAATAAAATCTATAGATGTAGATCCAACATATTCAATAGTAGATTTTCCATTTTTGTTGCTTTTTGTAGTTACAAGAATAACTCCGGCAGCTCCTCTTGATCCGTAAATAGCGGTTGCCGAGGCATCTTTCAGAATGTCAATCGATTCAATTTCAGTTGGAGGAATCGAAGTTAGCAAGTCTAAATTTCCTTGAATTCCATCTACCACTACCAACGGATCACTGCCGCCAATTAATGAACTCACTCCACGTATACGAACACTTGGTCCGGAACCCGGCTCGCTTCCAATCTGGTTAATGTTTACACCCGCAGCTTTACCTGAAATCAATTGCAACGGATTAACAATTGCCCCCTGATTCATATCTTTTGCAGCTATTGAAGAAACCGCTCCGGTAACATCTTTTCTGGCTGTAGTACCGTAACCAACCACGACAATCTCTTGTAAGTTTGTAGCATCAGGAAATAATTGAACGTTTATTACTTTTTGATCAGCAGTAAACTTTTTCTCCGTGTATCCTACAAACGTAACTAGAATTACTGACTGACTGCTTTCAACAGTAATTTTGTATTTTCCGTCAAAGTCGGTAATGATTCCATTTTTAGTTCCCTGTTCAAAAACAGATGCTCCTGGTAAAGGCAATCCATTTTCATCAGTAATAGTACCCATTACTGTTTGCTTTTCAAACTCAATGACATGTGTTTTAATCTCTGGTTTTTTAAGGATAATTTGAGTATCCCTAACTTTAAATTCTGTTTGGGTTCCTTTAAAAATTCTATCTAAAACCACATATATGTTCTGGTCTTTTACAGATATCGAAACTGTTCGGTCTAAGTCGATATCGTTTAATTTGTAAATAAACCTGAAATCTGTTTTTTGTTCTATGGTCTCAATAACCTTCTCGATTGTTGAATTGTTCAGTTCTAGAGTTACTTTTGTCTTTTGGGCATAAGTATTCCCTCTAATATTAAACATGGCGACCAAAATAAGTAGCGTAGTTAGTTTCAATTTTAGGTCATTTTGGAACACTCGGTATAAAAACCCAGTATTCTTTGATTTTTTTTTCATAATTTTGTTAATTGATTGTAGTTAATTCGTTATATTCAATCACTTAGTAAATCGGAAATTGTTCGCAGCTCTTTCCGATTTTTTTATTTTAGTACTTTCTCTTCATTTCTTTTCATTGGTTTTAGTGGTTATTTAATTAGTATTTGATCGTTTTTTATAGTGTAATTAATGCCGTGTATGTCGTTAAAATAGCTCATTACCTTATCGATAGATTCGTCGCTAAAACTGGCATTGAATTTTTCTTTTGCCAGTTTTTCATTTTTGTTTATAATGGTCACATTATAGCGTCTTTCTAATTTGGTGATGATATTTTTGAAAGTCATATTTCTAAAAGTAAGTCCGCCATTTACCCATGAAGTATAGATATCGGTAAGAACTGGTTTAGTAAAAATCATGTTATTCTGTTTATTAAAACTTCCTTTGTATCCTGGCTTCAGAACCGTATTTTTACTAGCGTCAAATTCTTCGTGGACATTATACATTCCAACCGATCCTTCAACTAAAACAACATCTGTTGCAGCATCTTCTGGATAATTTGAAACGTTGAAATGAGTTCCTAAAACACGAACATTCAAGTCATCTGCATTTACGATAAAGGGATGTTTTTTGTCTTTAGCGACATCAAAGAAAGCTTCTCCGTCTAAAAACACCTGCCTGTTTTCTCCGGCAATAAATTTTACAGGATATTTTAAAGTAGTTCCGGAGTTTAAATGAACGGTAGTTCCATCAGATAACTGCAATTGAAATCTTTTGCCATATGGAATCTTGATGGTGTTATAAGCGATTTTTTCTAAATCAGAATTATTATCGTAAATAATTTTATCTCCGTTCTGATTCGCAACTATATTTCCATCAGCATCTCTTACCTCGACTTTATTGTTTTCAGAAATAATTTGAATATTTCCATTTTCTAATTGCAATACGATATCCGTGCTTTTAAAATCGAATTTTGGTTCTGTTTTAGTATCGAAAGCTCCTTTTTGATAAGCAAGTCCAATTCCTAATAAAACAACTATCGAAGCGGCAATCGAAATGTATTTTCTGAAATTTGATTTTTTAGGATGTAATTCGATTGTAGTTTCATTTTCTTTTGATGCAGATAAAATGTTCAGGAAAATGTCATCAGCAGTTTGCTGATTCATTTTTGGCATTTCGTCCAAAAGATTTTGAATATCCTCTACAGTTGGAAAATCGTCTGTAAGCTGGTTTTTTTTGTAATAGGCAATTACTTCATTTGTTTCCTCAGGGGTACATTGGTTTAAAACAAACTTTTGTAAAAGACGTTGCATTTCAGAATTTGAATTCATTAAGAATTATTTTTAGGTCCGGGTTTTATATAATACAGTTGAAAAGAAGTGGAGTACTACTCAAACGTTATAATTTTTTTAATTTTAACATTCTAATGGAAGGGAAAAACTTGTGAAGTATTGATTTTGTTGAGGTTTTTGATTGAAAAATATTTTTAGTTTTTTGGAGAAATCGCGTATAGAAGTAGCGAACTGTATGATTTAACCGCAAGGTTCGCAATGTGTTTTACGCAAGGCTCGCAAAGTTTTCAAAATATGAAAGCTTCAAAATGAATATATTGCTTTGCGAGACTTGCGTAAAACACATTGCGAACCACCTTGCGGTTAAACAAAAAAAATCACCCGGAAAGAGTGATTTTAATGGTTAAATATGGTTTTTTGGTTTAGATAATTTCGTCATGAACTTGAAAAAAGACCCGCATCGATTCTAATGCTTTACTCATTTGGTTCCTGACTGTATTGATTGAGATGCCGAGTTCCTGACTGATTTCTTCGTAACTCATGCCTTTTTTTCTTGACATCTTAAAAATTTTCTTTCGTTTTGGAGGCAATTGCTCCATGGCTTCTTTTCGGAGCTTCTTGCAATCAGCTTCGCGAATCGAATAATCACCATAATCATGAGATTTCTGACTTTCGTAAAAAATGGCTTCTTTAAGTAACGCATCATTTGCTGCTTTATTCAAAGAATTAAAAGCCTGATTTCTGGCAATTGTAAAAATATAGGCTTTAAAAGATTGTTCCGGATTTAAGTTTTCGCGATGTTGCCAAACTTTCATAAAAACATCCTGAACATTCTCTTCCGCAGCTTCTTTAGATTTTAAAAGGCTAATACTATAACCATAAATATCCTGATGGTATAAATCAAAAAGCTGACGAAATGCTTTTTCGTTGCCATTTTTGAGTTCACTCACCAATAATTTGTCGCTATGGTTCTTCGCTTCTAACATTAATTTAATTAGTCCTTATTTAAATCTAATTATATTATGATACTATCAAAATTGATACTCTAATTTGCTGATGGGTTAGCAAATATATAAAAATATTATTCGCAACAAATTTTATTAAAAAAAACTTAATTCTATATTTTTTAATAAAAATTATGCTGAATACCAGTAAAGTCAATGGTAACGCGCTTTTTATCAGTTCAATATGTTTTTGACTTATATTTTTAAAATTAATTATTCAGATCAATATTTATTGCGAATATTCTTATTTGTATCTGTAGATAATGATGATTTCATAATTAAAGTGCAAAAAAAATCCTTTTACCTTTCTGAGGAAGAAAGATAAAAGGATAGTATAACGAATCGTAATGATTTTGTGATTTAAAAAACTTATTAGTTTTTCAGGTCTTTAATTACTTTAAAAGCAACATCAACCTGGTCTTCTCCCACTAAAATGGTGAATTCATTTGAAGTCGAAATTACTTCATTAATAATAATTCCTTCCCATGCCAAACGTTGAAAAATGAAATAGTAAATACCAGGAACGACAATGTTTTCTTTCGGTAATTTTACTGTAATCGAAGCAAGATTATCTAATTTCTGAATTAGTTTTTCGCGCATAAAATGTTTTTCAACCAAATGATTTACACTGCTGCTAACCACAATATTGGTCTCGTTTACACCACGGGATGAGGTGTAAAAAATATCAGATAAAGCATTAATATCAGAAATTAAATCAGCTTGTTTGTTTAAAACCGTTTCAGAAGCTGCAAAGGTGTAATCCGTCAATTCAGAGCGAACTGTGATTTCACCAATATTCTTGATTACTTTATTGATTTTATGGTTCAGTTTAAAATCTAATTCTTCCGTGAGTCGTTTCAGCGACATTACAACAGCACCTTGTTTCACCTCTTTGCCAAATTCACTTTCTAATTCGGTCATAATGTTCCGTGAAAGCGACGTCAGGTTGATGATTCCAAGCGATAGCGCATTTAATAAAAAAGGTTTTGTTTTGATGTAATTTTCGACGATTGAAGAAACAGTTTTCATAGTTTTTTTTCTTTTTTTTTGTAACTTAATTGTGTTGGTTTAGTTAATAGGGGATGTTATAAATTCCTGCAAATATAAATAAAAAAACAATTTGTTACAAATATAACAATAAAAAATTATGTTAAAAATGATAAAAAGCATCTGTAAGATGTTCAATTGCAAATGTTTCGCCATTTTTATGGATGGCTATGATGTCAAATCTTATATTTAAATCATCACAAAAATCCTTTTCCCTATCGTTTATGTAGGCATTTACTGCTTTTATCAGAAGTTGAATCTTTTTTGGTTTCACAAAATCTTGTGGAGCACCAAAATCTAAACTCGATCTTGTTTTTACTTCGACGATGGCCAAAATAGATTCTTTTTGTGCGATAATATCAATTTCGGCTTTTTGAAAAGTCCAATTTCGATCTAAAATTTTATATCCTTCTTTCCGAAGAAATTCTACGGCCAGTTCTTCGCCTTTTTTTCCAAGTTCATTGTGTTCAGCCACTTTTAAGTTATGAGTTTTGAGTTATTAGTTATGAGTTTGTTTTGCACGCAAAGACGCAAAGTCGCAAAGAATTAAATAAAACTTTGCGACTTTGCGCCTTTGGGAGATTTTTATGTGGTATTTGGATTTTTCTTAATTAGAAGAAAACGAGAAATTATTATTTTTGAAAAGAAACGGTACTACCGGTTTCATTAACATCAATCGAAATTGTATTTCCCATAATAAGCGCTCTGTTGTCCTGAATATGGCCGGCCGGGAAATTGAAGATAACGGGAATATTATATTTTTTGGTTACATCATCAATAATTTCGACTGCATTTTTACCCCATGGTACTTCGTTGTCTTTCATTTTGGTCATTCCGCCAACGATGATTCCTTTTAGGTTTTCAATGCATCCATTACGCCTTAAATTGATCATCATGCGATCGATATGATATAAATATTCATCTAAATCCTCGATAAATAAAATTTTATCCTTGCAGTCAATAGCCGATGGTGATCCTAACAAACTATATAAGATAGACAAGTTACCGCCTACCAATTCTCCGGTTGCTTTACCAAAACGGTTCATTTTATCCGGAGCGACAGTATAAGATAGTGGTTCGCCAAACAAACTCGCTTTCATTGAGCTAATGGCAGCCGGAGTTGCACGCGGAATCGTAACGGGCATAATACCATGAATAGATTTATAACCCATTGTATTTAAATGATTGTGCAAAACCGTTACGTCGCTAAAACCAATAACCCATTTTGGGTGTTGCTTAAATTTAGTAAAATCTAAAAGGTCAATCATTCTCACGGTTCCATATCCGCCGCGAACACACCAAATTGCTTTGATATTGGGATTGTCCAACTGATGTTGGAAATCTGCAGCACGTTGTTCATCAGTTCCCGCCAATTGATTAAAATCGAGTCCAATTGAGGTTCCCACAACGGCTTCTAATCCCCAGCTTTTTAATAAATCTATGGTAGGTTTTAAGTTATCGTCGATATTTTTTCTGGCAGTTGCTAAAATGGCTACGGTATCTCCTTTTTGTAAATAAGGTGGTGTGATCATGTTTTGTTGTGATTGACAAGTGAATGAATGCAAAGTAAAAATAAGGAATATGAATTTACAACAGGCAAAGTGATTCTTTAAGTATTGGTTTAGGCTCATGTTCATGGTTTCTTTTCTACTTCAGTATTAATGATAAACAAATATAGAAATTTTAAAAAATAAAATAATTAGAAAAATCTTACAAATAGATTAATTTGCCTAAATTGAACTTTTTAAAATACTAAGTTCATGAAGATTTTTAGATTTCAGGTATATATTATTGCGCTGTTTTTTCTTTCGGTTTCACAGGCACAGTCAAAAAAGTATACCATTCATACCGTGGCATTTTATAATTTCGAAAATCTTTTCGACACGATAAACGATCCTGCAACCCATGATGACGAATGGACACCAAACGGAGCACAACATTGGACCAGAGAAAAGTACGAACAGAAACTAAAAAATCTTTCCAGAGTTTTGTCAGCAATAGGAACTCCTGAAAATCCCAACGCACCAACAATAATTGGCGGTTCTGAAATCGAAAACCGCGGCGTTCTCGAAGACTTAATCAAGGAACCCAAATTACAGCATCTCGACTACGGAATCATTCATTTTGATTCTCCGGACAAACGCGGAATCGATGTTGCATTACTCTATCAAAAAAAATATTTCAGGCCCACTTCTTATTCGAACATTCCTTTATATATCTATAAAAATAATACCATTGCAGACGAAAATAAAGAAGAAACAGATGATGAAATCGAAATAAAGACAGCCAACAACAACCGGATTTTTACAAGAGATCAGCTTTTGATAACTGGTTTTCTCGAAGGCGAGGAGATTCATATTATTGTCAATCACTGGCCATCGAGATCGGGCGGAGAAAAGAAAAGCAGTCCGTTTCGCGAAGCAGCAGGAAATTTAAACAGAAAAATTATCGATTCTTTACAACAAATAAATCCCAATGCAAAAGTCATAACAATGGGTGATTTAAACGACGGCCCGTTTAACCGAAGTGTAAAAATAGCTTTAGGAGCAAAGGCTAAAAAAAATGAAGTTCCCGAATTTGGTACATTTAATCCGTTTGAAGAACTGGCAAATAAAGGTATGGGAACGATCGCTTTTAGAGATTCATGGGACATTTTCGACCAGATTATCATTACAGAATCCCTTATAAAACCTGATTTTTCGACCTTTAAATTTTGGAAAGCCGGTATTTTTAGCAAACCCTTTCTTATTACGACTTCCGGACAATACAAGGGATATCCCCTACGACATAGTTTGACCGAGGTTGGTTTTAGCGATCATTTCCCCGCTTATATTTATTTGATAAAGGAGATGAAATAGGCGTACTTATAGTTTTCAATAGCAGTCTCAGTTTTCAGAATTTTGCGACTGAAAACTGGGACTGCGACTGAAAACTTTTCCTTAACTTAGCTTCATAGAAACTCAGTATCAGTAAATATGTCAATAGCAAAACCTTTCAACCTTACCAAATGGATCGACGAAAACCGTCATTTACTTAAACCGCCAGTAGGGAATAAAAATCTCTATGTAGATTCCGTCGATTATATTGTAATGATTGTAGCGGGGCCAAATGCCCGAAAAGATTACCATTATAACGAAACCGAGGAGCTTTTTTACCAACTCGAAGGCAGTATAAAAGTGGTTATTCAGGAAGATGGCGAACGTAAGGAAATGGAATTAAATGCCGGAGATATGTATCTTCATCCAGCGAAAGTTCCACATTCTCCAGTTCGTTCAGAAGGTTCTATTGGCTTAGTAATCGAACGCAAACGTGCCGGAAAAGGATATACTGACGGATTGCTTTGGCATTGCGATAATTGCAATCATAAACTTTATGAAGTGTTTTTTGAATTGCATAATATCGAAAAAGATTTCCTGCCACATTTCGAACATTTCTATAATTCAGAGGAATTGAGAACTTGTGATAATTGCGGAACCGTAATGGAATCTGATCCTAGATTTGTCGCGAAGAAATAAACATATCCTAACAGGTTTTTAAAACCTGTTAGGTATTATAATATTAGCAATTAAAGTCTTTGAAATTTTAGTTTTTAGGAGCTATTTCCCGCTATCCGTTTCAATCTTTTCCTGGCTAAAGAAGCCAGAAAAAGGATTTCCACTTCTATCGGGGCTAGGGCATTAGTTTTCAAAATGAAGTTTAAGATTTGACAGTTATTCTAGCTATATCTTAAAGCGCGTAAACCTTTGTCAAAGTTTTAAACTTTGACAAAGGTGGCAGACATCATGTAAAGTGCCCATCTTTGGCGAGTAACTTGCGGAGATTCTTCGTTCCTCAGAATGACAAAAATGAGAATATAATATTTGACTTAAAAAACTACAACTCAAACTTTTTCCCTTGTTCCGGATAAATAATCTTCAATCCAAGATCATTTTGCTTTTGCAATTGTGCTTTCAGTTTGATGATATTTTTAGTTGGTGGTTTCAAATGTGTCACGATAATATTAAAACCTTTCAAAGTTCCTTTTCCTGCTAAATCTTCTAAAGTGTGAAGTTCTTTCATTAAATAATTTGGCGTTAAATGTCCAAACAAAAACTGATCAGGCTGTTCATTAGGGAACGAAACTTCAATAAAAATTCCTTTTAGTTGTTTGCTTTTTACAATAGGCGCAATCGCTGTCCAAAGTGATTTCAGTTTATCGCTTTTTTCGACAACATCCGGTCCTGTATCTCCTAAATAAAGCACATAAGATTCTCCATTTTTAATCAAAAAAGCAGTACTCTCAAACGGATTTACATGACTTAACGGAAATGCTTTTGCAGTCATCGTAGTATTGGTAATTGGAGTTTCTTCTCCAATATTTAAAGTTTGAAAATGATATTTTTTTAATAGAGTTCCCGGACCTTTATCACCAAAATTGGCCCAGGTTTCATCATTAAAATAATGATTTTCCATCATCTCCATACATTTATCAGTTGCATAAACCGTTTTTGAAGAATCGGCAGGAGAATTAATAATCAATCCAGAAACGTGATCTAAATGTGCGTGAGAAATAAAATAGCTTTTAATATACTTTCGTAAAACTTCACTTGTCGAAACTTTAAATACTTTATTTTCGATGGCCTTTTCGATTCCGGCATTTATAGTTCCGGCATCGAGAGCAATAAAATCATTCGTATTTATTGGTGCTACTAAATATGCCGAAAGATTTTTTTCGTCGATTCCGCCTTTTATTCCTAGCGGAACAACCTGAAAAGCAGGTTTTTGTTCTTTTTGAGAAAATGCATTTGCAGAAATTAAAACCAAACAAATCAAAAGACGATTGAAAACAGACATATTTAAATAATTTTGTTGCTGCAAAGTTCCTGAATTAAGACGAATAAATTGTAGCATATTTCTTTATTTGAGTTTTATTAATCCTAAATTTACTTGATTTTAAAAACTTGCTTCGGTTGAAATTCAACTCGAAATAATATCTTTACATAAAAATATAACAATTTTAACTAAAAAAGTTACAATGACAACAATAGCATCGCAATTTGGAATGAATGAGGCTCTGGAAAAATTGGGCATCAAATTGATCAATGAAGGAACATCAACAGGAATAGAAAACTTTTCTTCAGGAGAAATTCTAGACAGTTTTTCACCAGTTGACGGGAAACTAATTGCTTCGGTAAAAATGTCATCACCTGAGGATTACGAAAAAGTAATGCAATCAGCGACAGCAGCTTTTAAAACTTTCCGTTTGATTCCTGCGCCACAACGTGGAGAAATTGTTCGTCAGTTTGGGCAAAAGTTGCGTGAAAATAAAGATGCGCTTGGTAAACTGGTTTCTTACGAAATGGGGAAATCATTGCAAGAGGGTTATGGAGAAGTTCAGGAAATGATCGACATCTGTGATTTTGCAGTTGGTTTATCACGTCAATTGCACGGATTAACGATGCATTCAGAAAGACCAGGACATCGCATGTACGAACAATATCATTCATTAGGAATAGTTGGAATTATTTCGGCATTCAACTTTCCGGTGGCAGTTTGGTCGTGGAACACTGCTTTAGCGTGGATTTCGGGAGATGTTTGCGTTTGGAAACCTTCTGAAAAAACACCACTTTGCGGAATTGCATGTCAAAACATTATTGCTCAGGTTATTAAGGAAAATAATCTTCCTGAGGGAATTTCTTGTTTGATAAATGGTGATTATAAAATAGGAGAATTAATGACGGCTGATACTCGTATTCCGTTAGTTTCTGCAACTGGTTCTACTAGAATGGGAAAAATCGTTGCACAAGCTGTTGCGGGACGTTTAGGTAAATCATTATTAGAACTTGGAGGAAATAATGCGATCATTGTTACTCCTGATGCTGACATCAAAATGACTGTTATTGGTGCTGTTTTTGGTGCAGTAGGAACTGCCGGACAACGCTGTACATCTACGCGCCGCTTAATCATTCACGAAAGTATTTATGATAAAGTAAAAGATGCTTTGGTAGCAGCTTACAAACAATTACGAATAGGGAATCCGCTTGACGAAAACAATCACGTTGGACCACTAATTGATACTCACGCGGTCGAAATGTATGCTGTAGCTTTAAACAAAGTTGTTGCCGAAGGCGGGAAAATTTTGGTTGAAGGCGGAGTACTTTCAGGTGAAGGTTACGAAAGTGGCTGTTACGTAAAACCGGCAATTGCCGAAGCTCAAAATTCATACGCCATCGTACAACACGAAACCTTTGCTCCGGTTTTATATTTAATTAAATATTCTGGAGATGTTGATAATGCTATCGAGATTCAGAATGGAGTAGGACAAGGGTTATCATCAGCAATTATGACCAACAATTTACGTGAAGCCGAAAGATTTTTATCTGTTGTAGGTTCTGATTGCGGAATTGCAAACGTCAACATCGGAACTTCAGGTGCTGAAATTGGTGGTGCTTTTGGAGGAGAAAAAGAAACAGGAGGCGGACGTGAATCCGGATCTGATGCCTGGAAAATTTATATGCGCCGTCAAACCAATACCATCAATTATACAACGAGTTTACCTTTGGCACAAGGAATCAAATTTGATTTGTAATTGTAAATAAATTCAATAGAAAACCGTTAATTTCAAATAAATGAAATTGGCGGTTTTTTATTTGGGTTAATTTATTTTACTATTTTTTGAGTGAAAAAATTTCTGCAAGCTGAGTTAAATTATAAAGCAAAAGTAAAGGCTTCCAAAAAATCAGAAGCCTTTACTTTTGCTTTATAGTTTTGAATGAAATTATTTTTTAATTATTTTTTTCGAAAAAGTACCTGTTTCTGTTGTTATCCTTACAATATAATTTCCTGCCGCAAGTTTGCTTACATCAATAGATTGTGTTTCCTTTTCAGCAGTTTTGAGTAACATTCCTAACAGATTATAAATTTCCACTTTTTGAACATTTTCTGATAAGATATGCAATTGATTTGCTACAGGGTTAGGATATACTGTGAAATTTGAAATCCCGAAGTCCTGATTTAAACCTAATGTAGCATAAGTCGTTTTAATATAGAATAAATTTGCTGCATCTTTTTTTGCAATAGTGTGATTTCCGGCGGCAATAGGCACATTTATAATTCCGTTTGATGCAGTATAGTTAGTTCCGTCAATTTTGGCAGTACCGGCAGCTTCAGCAAATAGTAGTATTAGTGTACTTGGCTGAGTTGTGGTATAAGTAATTGCGGTCGCAGTTTCCATTTTAAGGCATTGCGTTAATGTTTGTCCATTATAAGTAACGGTTCCTTTATTGGTTGCAAGGTTTCCTGTTATGGTATAAAAATCACTTGTTTTTCCTGATAAAGTAAAATCGTGTATTTCGTCACCGGCAATTGGCGCAACCGCTCCTTCAAGATTTATTGTTCCTGATAATTTTGCAGGAGTTCCTCCTGTACCACTTGTGGTAATAGTAAAAGAAATAGTGGCTGTTGGTGTGCCGCTTATCGTTATCGTTTTGTTTGTATCATCCTTTACGAAAGTTATTCCGGATGCAGGTAATCCTTTTATTGAAACGTCTGTTGCGTCACCTCCCCACACAAAAATCATTGGTTCAATAGCTGTTTCTGATGTAACCGTTTGATTAATGTCACTGTCTGTTGTTAAGCTCTGAGAACTTTCAACAACAGGGATTTCGCCTTGAATAGCAATCATAGTACTTGTGTAATTAGTAAGTGCTGCTTTAAGAGCCGGAATTACAAGTGCTGATTTATCATCGACAGCATTATTAAATGTCCATTTTAAATCTCCACCGGAAACCCTGCCCGCATATTGCATAACCTTACTTTTGGCTATTGATGGATCGTCGATAATTTGATTTTTTATGTAAAACGATGCATCATTATCGAAATTATTATAAGTATTTGCACCTAAAAATGATTTTACGCTTACAGGAATCTGATCTTCGCGATTGGTTACAACGTAGGCATCGAAATCAGTGGTAGAATTTATTTTTCCTGCAATGTTATATAATGGGTTGGTGTCTCCATAAGCTACAAATCGCATTTTATTTGTAGCGATATCGGCATCAAAGGTATTATTAAATGCTTTGATACTACCGCCAGCTTCACCAGAGAAAGTTCCTACTGTTTTTGCATTGTTTTTCTGAGCCGATTCATCCCAGGCATCCGTGCCCTGCATCGAGATCATCATTGGATTTTTAGTATTTCTAAAATAATTGCCTTCTAAAAATAAAGACGATCCCATAGTCGACCCGGCACCATATTTAGAATTACCATCATAATAATTATTGTAGATGTGGGCTGAATAAAAGCGAACACGAGGATGGCGCGAGTCAGAGTGATCGAACCAGTTATGATGATATGTAATATACAAGCCGGTTGTAGTCCCTTCGCTTAAACCTAAAAGACTTGCTTTTCCGCTATCCCAAAAGTGATTGTAAGCTAATGTAATATAAGTGGAATTTTTATTGTCTAATGCTCCGTCGCCTTTTATTTGGTCAGCGTCACTTCCGGCATCTCCATAAAATAAATCATTATTATGTACCCAAATATGGTCATTATCTTGTTGCATTCCGATATTATCGCCAGCAGTGCTATTGCAATTCATGAAGCCGAGATTACTAACCTCAATATTCGAAGCCGACTTAAGTCTTATTCCCATTCCGTTTACGACAGCATCATCTCCAACTCCTTCTATGGTAAGATAGCTGTTGGCATTATTTGCATTTTCTATCGTAATATCACCGCCTTCCATTATAGTCATGTCGGTAATGTTTCCAATTAAACGAATAATAAAAGGACGTGTGTCTTTTCCTTTTTTGATACCGTAAAGAATATTTTGTAAACCAACACATGGATTAGCGCTGGCTCCTGTAATATTCATCGAAATAGTATTTTTTGTATTTTGACTAATATAAAGAATCACTGCGTTGTTTTTTGGTGTGCCGTCTGCTTTATATCCTCCCGGAATACGACCACCGTGAAAAGCAAAACCTGATCGATCATGGGATGATACTGTTAAATTTTGTGTCGAAGATCCGGATCCTTCTACTGTTGCTGTAACTGGTTTAATGGTTATAGTATAATTTCCTGCAGCAAGTCCCGGAATATCGGCACGAAAATACGTTCCATAATCACGGATTAATTCGTTGTCTATTTTTTTATTGGTTTGACCGCCTCCGGTGTAGTAAACATTATAAGTGTCTGCTCCGGAAAGTGGCATCCATTTTACATAAGCTGATTCCAGCCAACCTGATGATTCATTAATTGTTATTTGCTGTGACCATGTTTGTATGGTAGCGAATAAAAATAGTAGATAAAGTAATCCTCTTTTCATGTTGTTTAGTTTTAAAGTTAGTCAAAGCGTGGTTTTGTGGATTTTATATCTTTAAAATGAATGCAGTAAAATGTAATCGATTACACAAAAATAAGTATTATTTTTAAATTATTAGTATTTATTCTCTAAAAAATATATAATATAAAAAAAAGATCTGTTTTTTACCGAATATGTAATAAATTGCACAGATTGTAATTTATTACATATGTAAAATCAATAGCTATTTGAGAGATTTTATGGGATTTTCTGACTGCTATTTAGATGATGGAGTTTGATTCTAAATTTATATTAAAGCAGTATTTTTTTTGAAAAAGTAAAAAGATTTCCTGCCATTCATATTACAAAATGATTAATAAGTTTAGTCGAAAAAAGATGCAAAAGGCTGGATATAAAATAGCCTTTTAAAGAAGTAATCGATCCAGTTCTAATTAAAAAAGGGGTATAAAAAAAGCCTTTTTGATTTCTCAAAAAGGCTTTGTATGTATTATGAGTAAAGAATTAATCTTTACTTGATAATTTCGATAATAATCTTAAGAATTCGATGTATAACCAAACTAAAGTAATCATTAATCCCATAGCTCCGTACCATTCCATAAATTTTGGCATTCTTTCCTGAACTCCTTTTTCAATTTGATCAAAGTCTAAAAATAAGTTCAAAGCGGCAATAATGATAACAAAAACACTAATTCCAATGCTCATCATTCCATTTCCGTAATGAACAGGAGTAAAATTAAAAATCAACGAAGCGATCCATGAAATCAAATAATAGGTTGCAATTGCTAAAGTAGCAGCAATAACTACTGATTTAAATTGCTCCGTAACTTTTACAATTTTAAATTTATATAATCCCAGGCAAACTAAAAAAGTTACAAGCGTTGCACTAACCGCATTTATTACGATTCCCGGATATTTAGCTTCAAAAATAGCAGAAATTCCTCCAATAAATAAACCTTCAAATAAGGCATAACCCGGAGCCAAATATGGAGAAAGGTGAGGTTTGAATACTGAAACTAAAACCAAAATAAAACCTATTATTGCTCCGCCAATTGCAGGTAATAAAGCATTCATTCCGTTAAATGCCATCCACCATGTTACCATTGCAGATCCGCATAATATTAAAAATAAAATAGCTGTTTTATTGATAGTACCTGACAAAGTCATTTCCTGATTGTAATCAATAATTTGAGCTTGGTGTACTTCTTCAGCTTTTGAAACAGCATTTGATGAAAAACGCTTGTTGCTTAAAAATGGATTTTTTGAGTTGAAGTTCATATTTCTAATACATTTAAATGAACCCAAATATATGGAGTTTTTTTGAAGCCCGTATTGTTTAAGTTAAATTTTTAACATGAATTTCTCTTCTGAAATAGAATGTCCCTGAAATAAAAAATCCATTCGTTATTGCGAATGGATTTCTTTATATTTTGATTGAAAATTTTAGTTCAATAAATCTAAAACTAATGATGGAAACAAACCTAAAACTATATTTAAAGTGATTGAAATTACAGCAACGGCATAAATAAGGAAAGGTTTTCCTGTACGTTCCTGGTTTGGTTCTTTAGAATACATGGCTAATATTAATTTGAAATAATAACCAACACTAATAATAGAGTTGATAACCGCAACAATTACTAAAGCAATATATCCGGCCTCAATAGTTTGATTGAATAAAAACAATTTAGCGAAGAATCCTGAGAAAATAGGAATACCGGCCATAGATAATAATGAACCTGTAAGGATTGCCGCTAACAATGGATTTGTTTTTCCTAAACCGTGAAAATTCGTAATATCTTCATTGTCCTGATTTTTACATACATATAATATTACGCTAAAAGCAGCAATTCCGGCCAATGCATAAGCAGCAGTATAATATAATAAAACACCTGCTGATGTGGCAACGGTTAATAAAGTCATCAACATAAAACCTGCATGCGAAATTCCTGAGAATGCCAACATACGTTTTACATTTACCTGACGTAATGCCATTATATTACCAACAGTCATAGAAGCAATTGAAATAATCACCACTATAGTTTCAAATGTTCCTAAAAGATCCTGATTGTCTAAAGAAGGAACAAAATTTAATGCCGAAACCAATTTATAAAGAGTTGCAATCGCTACTACTTTTGCCAAAGTACTCATTAATGCAGTAGTTAAAGCAGGAGATCCCTCGTAAACATCCGGAGCCCAGAAATGAAAAGGAACTGCAGCAACTTTAAACAACATACCAATAATCATCAAAATCATTCCAATTGGAAACCAGATTGGCAATTCGGCAGATAGAGAACTTTCATGAATTTCAGCAACATCAAAAGTTCCCATTGCTCCGTAAATCAGGCAAATTCCGAATAAGATAATTCCTGATGCAAAAGATCCCATCAAAAAGTATTTCATACCTGCTTCGTTACTTTTTAGATTTAATCTTTCGCTTGCTGCCAGTACATAAAGCGCAATTGATAAAATTTCGATTCCTAAGAAAAACATAGCTAAGTTTCCAAAAGAAACCATAGCAACTCCTCCGGCTAACAAAAAGATTTTTATAGCCACAAAATCAGAGATTTTTGTTGGATGATTTTCGTAAAAGTTATGACTTAATGCTACTAAGAAAATAGTCAGAATAATAAATAAAGATGAAAACGTAGTAGAGAACTTGCTCACCGTAATCATATTACTATAGTAACTTGCTGTTGATCCAAATTCGTAATAGTTAATGGCCAAAACACCCAACAAACCAATAATGGTGATAGGAACTATGGCTTTTCTTAAATTAAGAATTTCAAACAATAGGCAGAAAATACCCAATCCTGTTATAGCTATTAATGTATTCATTTTTGTTTTTTTGATTTAGGAAATCTCAAACTAATGATGCCCTAATTTATTTTTATTTAAAATATTAATTTTTATTGATAACGTTTAGAATTGTTTCTAAACTTGGTGTAATCAAGTCTGTAATTGGTTTTGGATAAAATCCGAATAATATTAAAACCGCAATAATTACTACGAATGAAATTCCTTCATTAACAGAAACATCCGCAAAAGTTTTTGAATTCGTTTCTCCTAACATTACATTTTGAAACATTTTAAGCATATAATAAGCTCCTAAAATAATAGTTGTTCCGCCTAAAACAGCAAACCAAATATTAATTTGAGAAAGACTATACAAAACAGTAAACTCTCCAACGAAATTAAAAGTTCCTGGTAAAGCTACAGAAGCCAATACCAAAATTAAAAACATAGAAGTAAATTTTGGAGATTGAGTACGAATACCGCCTAATTCACCAATTTCTCTGGTTTCGAATCTTCTAAAGATAACTTCACCGGCAAAGAACAATCCTACTACAACAAAACCGTGAGCAATCATTTGTAAAACAGCTCCGCGTAAACCATCAATGGTTAATGTGTAAGTTCCTGCAGCAATTAATCCAACGTGTGCAAGAGAAGAATAAGCCAACAATTTCTTTAAATCTCTTTGTCTTAAAGCTACGATCGATCCGTAAATTACTCCGGCAATTCCTAAAGCAATAAAGATATTCATGTATTCTTTTGCAGCCAATGGTGCAATTGGCAATTGCCAACGAATAACACTGTATAATCCCATTTTTAGCATGATACCAGATAAAAGCATTGTTCCAACAGTTGGCGCTTTTTGGTAAACGTTTGCCTGCCATGTGTGGAAAGGAATAATTGGAATTTTAATCGCATACGCTAAAAAGAAAGCTAAGAAAATCCAAAGTTGTTCACTAGCCGATAAATTTAATTTGTATAAATCTTCGATCAAGAAAGTTCCTGCTTTTTGATATAAATAAATGAAAGCAATTAACATGAACAATGAACCTGCAAGTGTGTAAATAAAGAATTTAACTACTGCTTTTCTACGTTCTTCAGCATCACCATTACCCCAAATAAGAGCAATAAAGTAAATAGGAATAAGTGCTAATTCCCAAAAGATATAATATAAAAGACCATCTGCTGCAAGGAAAGTTCCTATCATAGCAAAAGCCATAAATAAAATTAAAGCATAAAAACCTTTTGCATTTTTATATTCATTCCCAAAAGAAGAGAATATAATAATTGGCGTCAAAGCAACAGTCAGTAAAAGCATGGCAATTCCTAATCCATCGGCATTTAAAGCAAATGAAATATTAGGTTTAGTAATCCAGGTGTTGATTAAACTGATATTTTCGCCTGCATAAAAATGATTTAGCAATACAATTGAACAACCTAAAGCCGCCAAACTAAAGAACAAAGCTACTTTAGATGCTAGTTTGTCGCCAGCAAAATAAGTGACAAATGCACCAATTAGAAGAATAATTAATATAAGAGAAACGTTCATAGTTGTAAAATTATTTAGCTAAAAATATATAGGAAACAATGGCGCAAAGACCCAAAACAAAGGCAAAAAGATATAATCCGATACTTCCGTTTTGTAATTTTTTACCCTGAAAAGCGATTTCATTGGTTACTTTTCCTAATCCAAAAACAAGAGCAGATAAACCAGTCTCTATATAGTCTCTGAAAAATCTTGATAATCCGTTAATAGAGCGAACAAATACGGCATCGTAAGCTTCGTCTACATAATATTTGTTGTATAAAACTTTGGTTAAACCTGTAATGTTTTCATCGGCTTCCGGAACATTATCCTGTTTGAAGTATTTAATGTAAGCAATTAAAATACCTAACAATCCGCCTAAAACAGCAACTCCCATCAAAGTGTATTCTGTTGTGCCTAAATGATGCTCTTCTCCTGCCACTTTCGTGAAAAGCGGAGCCAGATATTCATTCAGCCAGCTATTTCCTGGTAAACTGATTAATCCTCCAAAAGTTGCCAAAATAGCTAAAATGATAAGCGGAATAGTAATTAATGAACCACTTTCATGTAAATGATGTTTTTGTTCTTCAGTTCCTCTAAATTCTTTGAAGAAAGTTAAGAACATTAATCTGAACATATAGAAAGCTGTCATGATTGAGGCTATCGATCCTACAACGTATAATGGAATACTTTTGTGGAAAGCAGTCAGTAAAATTTCATCTTTAGAAAAGAATCCTGAGAAAAATGGAACTCCTGAGATTGCCAATGAAGAAATCAACATCGTCCAGAAAGTGATAGGCATTGCTTTACGCAAACCACCCATCTTACGCATATCCTGTTCTCCGTGTAAACCGTGAATAACAGAACCTGATCCTAAGAACAAACAAGCCTTGAAGAAAGCATGAGTAATTACATGAAAAACAGCTACTTCATAAGCACCTAATCCTAACGCTAAAAACATTAAGCCTAATTGAGAAACGGTAGAGTAGGCCAATACTTTTTTAATATCAGTCTGAACCAAACCTATTGTTGCAGCAACTAATGAAGTTACAGCTCCAACTATTGCGATAAGATTCTGAACATCGTGGGCTAAATCGAAAACAAAGTTTAATCTCGTTACCATGAAGATACCTGCAGTAACCATTGTCGCCGCGTGAATCAATGCAGAAACCGGGGTTGGTCCAGCCATCGCGTCAGGTAACCAAGTGTATAACGGAATCTGTGCAGATTTACCACAAGCTCCAATAAACAAACATAAAGCTGCTAGTGAAAGCAAGGGTAAGTTTAGGTTTGTTGCTCCAGCGATTGCCGTTTTCAAAGTTGCATAATCTAAAGTTGAGAACATAGAGCCTAAAATGAACATTCCAATTAAAAGACCTAAATCTCCAATTCTGTTCATGATGAACGCTTTTTTTGCAGCATCATTGTAATCCTGGTTTTTATGCCAAAATCCAATTAATAGGTAAGAACAAAGTCCAACACCTTCCCATCCGATGAAAAGTACTAATAAGTTGCTTCCAATTACAAGTGTAATCATAAAGAAAATGAACAAATTCAAGTAAGAGAAGAATTTGTGCATGTTCTCGTCATCATGCATGTAACTGATAGAGTATAAGTGAATCAAAGATCCAATTCCCGTTACAAAAAGTAACCAAAGAACAGATAATTGATCTAATAAAAATCCAAGATTGATTTTTAAATTGCTAATTTGAATCCAATCAAATAAAGTCACTTCAATTGCTTTTCCCGTTGAAGTTATTTGATTAAAAAGTAAAAGAGAAACTATAAAAGAAATTACTACGGCAATAGTTCCGATTGCACCAGAAACTGTTTTCCCTAAGTTTTTGCCAAAGAAAACGTTGATTAAAAATCCTAAAAAAGGAGATAAAACTAAAAGTAAAGCTAAATTGGTATCCATTTTTATTTATCCTTTTAAATTTTTTAAATTATCGATGCTAATCGAACCTAAATTTCTAAAGATCGAAACTAAAATAGCCAATCCAACTGCAACTTCTGCTGCAGCAACTGCCATCGAGAAGAATACAAAGACTTGTCCTTGCGCGTCTTGATGATAAGTTGAAAAAGCAACAAATAAAAGGTTAACAGCATTCAACATGATTTCGATAGACATGAAAACGATAATAGCATTTCGTCTGTACAATACACCAAAAACACCAATACAGAAAAGTACAACACTTAAAAAGATGTAGTTTTCAATACCTATTTGATTTAATATATTACCCATTATTTATTTAATTTTTCTTTTTTAGACAATAATACAGTTCCAATCATGGCTACTAAAAGCAAGACCGAAGCGAATTCAAACGGAACCATATATTCGTTCAGTAATATTTTACCCAATACTTTAATCGATTGAAAATCTTCACCAGTTGAATCGTATTCACCAACAATTGGTTTAGAGTTAATGAAAATGGCAATCAATACAACGCAAATCAAACAAAAAGAAACAATCGCGCCTAAACGTGTAATTCTGGGTCTGTGTACTTGATGGCGTTCGTTAAGATTCATCAACATGATCGTAAACAGGAACAAAATCATAATTGCTCCGGAATAAACTATAAGATGTACTATAGCTAAAAATTGAGCATTCAATAGTAAATAATGACCAGCAATTGAGAAAAAACAAATCACTAAATAAATAGCACTATGAATTGGGTTTCTGCTAAAAATGGTCAAAAAAGCGGTAATCACCGTAATAAACGCTAAGAAACAAAATATAATTTGTACAGTTGTCGCGTGTGCAAAATCAGGAATATGTATCATTTAGTTAGCATTATTAAGTTGAGCATTTTTGATCGCCACATCAAGAGGCATCACTAATCTGTCTTTTCCAAAAATGAAATCTTCTCTTTCGTAGCTAGCAGGAACTAATACTTTTGAAGTCGTCAAATAGATTGCATCTTTCGGGCAAGCTTCTTCGCATAAACCGCAGAAAATGCAACGCAACATATTGATTTCATATATCGAAGCATATTTTTCTTCTCTGTACAAATGTTTTTCATCTGCTTTACGTTCTGCAGCTTTCATCGTGATTGCTTCAGCAGGACATGATAAAGCACATAATCCACAAGCGGTACAGTTTTCACGACCTTGTTCATCACGTTTTAACTGGTGTTGACCACGATAAACCGGACTCATTTCACGCACTTGCTCAGGATAGTGAATCGTCACTTTTTTTCTGAATAAGTGTTTAAGTGTGATATATAATCCTTTCACAATCGCCACAAGATACAATCGTTCCCAAAAAGTCATCTCTTTATTCGAGACCATCTTTTTTCTACCCGATAATGATATAGTTTCTATTGACATTTTTTAATGTATGATTTACGATTTACTATTTGTGTTTAAACAAATCAAATCTGTTTTATTTTTATTTGAAGCTAATCCTGCTATCCGCTATATCTTTTGGCCGCTGCGGCGGATAAAAAGATGCTGCTTCTATCAAGGCTTGGCATTACGTTTCTTAGAATCCTAAAGCTGCTGCGATATCGTGTCTTAAAATAACAGCTCCGGTAATCATGATATTAATGATTGAAAGCGGAATTAAAATTCTCCAGCCTAAATTCATTAATTGGTCATATCTAAATCTTGGAATTGTCCAACGTACCCACATATAGAAAAATATGAAGAAACATAATTTTGCAAACAATGCTGCAATTCCTAATAGATTAGCAATATTTACTCCAGCATGTTCTACCATCCAGCTCATTCCAGGATAATTATATCCTCCAAAGAATAAAACAGAAATAATAGTAGCTGAAATAAACATACTTGCATATTCAGCAAATAAATAGAATCCCATTTTCATGGATGAATATTCTGTATGGTAACCACCAATCAACTCAGATTCACATTCTGCTAAATCGAAAGGAGTTCTGTTGGTTTCAGCAAAAGAACAAATAAGGAAAATCAAGAAAGATAAAGGCTGGTAAAATACGTTCCAGTTCATTTCTTGTTGTTGAAGAGAGATTTCTCTTAAACTTAAAGTCCCGGTCATCATCAACAAAGCAATCATTGATAATCCCATTGCAACTTCATAAGAAACCATTTGCGAAGCTGCACGAACAGCTCCCATCAAAGAGAATTTATTATTAGAAGCCCATCCACCAATCATGATGCCATAAACTCCAATAGAAAGTACTCCAAAAATGTATAAAATACCAATATTAATATCGGTTGCCTGCAATAGAACATCGCGACCAAAAATATGTAATTTATCTCCCCAGGGAATTACTGCACTTGTCATTAAAGCTGTACTCATGGCAATTGCCGGTCCTACAACGAATAAAAACTTGTTAGGTGTATTTGGGAAAAATTCTTCTTTTGAGAATAATTTCATACCATCTGCAAGAGGTTGTAATAATCCTCCCCATCCGGCACGGTTTGGTCCTACACGATCCTGAAGATAAGCTGCAACTTTACGTTCAGCCCAGGTAGAATACATTGCCATGATCATTGTTATAGCGAAAACCACAACAATCACAACACTTTTTTCTATAATAAATGTACCATCTACCATCGTTATGAATTTTTGTTGTTAGTATTTAATGGAATTTCAGCCATACTAATTTTTTTACGGTCTTCATCTCTACCCATAAGGATAGTTTTTTCAGTATCGATTTCTACTTTCTCTAATTTTTGAGTGTAGTTATTTTGGTTGATAACAGAATCTTTTTCAAATTCTCTTGGTCCTTCGATAACCCAGTCATTTACATTTTTGTGTTCAAAACGACAAGAGTTACAAATGAATTCTTCAACTTCATGATACTCGTCTTTACGACCTGTAACACGTTGAATTTCTCCTCCAAACATCCAAACGGTAGTTTTTCCACAACATCCAGGAGTTGTACACTCTCTGTGTGCATTGTATGGTTTGTTAAACCAAACTCTTGATTTAAAACGGAAAGTTTTGTCTGTTAAAGCTCCAACCGGACAAACGTCAATCATGTTTCCAGAAAACTCGTTGTCGATTGCTTTGGAAATTCCAGTTGAAATATTAGCATGATCACCACGATCTAATACTCCGTGAACTCTATTGTCTGTCAATTGATCTGCAACTTGTACACATCTTTGGCATAAAATACAACGGTTCATATGCAGTTGAATATTTGGACCAATATCTTCTGGTTCAAATGTTCTTTTTTCTTCAATAAAACGTGATTTCGGATTACCGTGCTCAAAACTTAAGTTTTGAAGATCACATTCTCCGGCCTGATCACAAATAGGACAATCTAACGGATGGTTGATCAATAAAAATTCTGTTACAGATTTACGGGCTTCCGTAACTCTGGCAGATGATTTACTGTTTACTTCCATCCCGTCCATACATCCTGTTACACAAGATGCCATTAATTTTGGCATTGGTCTTGGGTCAGCTTCACTACCTTTAGAAACTTCAACTAAACAACAACGGCATTTTCCGCCACTGCCTTTTAATTTTGAGTAATAGCACATGGCTGGCGGTACCAAATCTCCACCAATCATACGTGCAGCCTGCAGGATCGTTGTTCCTGGCTCTACGTCTATACTTTGACCGTCTATGGTTACTTTCATCTCTTGCTTTTGTTTTTTTAGTTTCAGGTTTCACGTTTCAGGTTTTAACTTGAAACAAAAAAACTTGAAACTTTAAACTATTTTTAAACTGTTTGTTTGCCTACTAAATGTTTCACTTGCGAGAAAGGTTCAGCAACAAAGTGATCTCTGTTTTTTATTTTTTCCGGGAAACGAACATGATATTCGAATTCATCTCTAAAGTGACGGATCGCCGCTGCTACTGGCCAAGAAGCTGCATCACCTAGAGGACAAATTGTGTTTCCTTCAATTTTACTTTGAATGCTCCACAATAATTCGATATCTTCTTCACGGCCCTGACCGTTTTCGATTCTCCATAAGATTTTTTCTAACCATCCAGTTCCTTCACGACAAGGTGTACATTGTCCGCAAGATTCGTGGTGGTAAAAACGTGCAAAATTCCACGTGTTTCTTACTACACAAGCAGTGTCATTATACACGATAAATCCTCCTGAACCTAACATAGATCCGGTAGCAAAACCACCATCACTTAAAGATTCGTAAGACATTAATCGGTCTTCGCCATTTGCTGTTTTAAAAATTAATTCAGCTGGTAAAATTGGCACTGAAGATCCTCCCGGTACAAATGCTTTCAAAGGTCTGCTAGAAGACATTCCGCCTAGGTATTCGTCAGAATTCATGAATTCGTCAACACTTAATCCTAATTCAATTTCGTAAACTCCTGGATTTTTAATGTGTCCGGAAGCAGAGATTAATTTAGTTCCGGTTGAACGTCCAATTCCTATTTTAGCATAATCATCACCAGAATTGTTGATGATCCATGGCACGGTAGCAATAGTTTCAACATTGTTTACTACTGTTGGGTTTGCCCAAAGTCCTGAAACTGCTGGGAAAGGTGGTTTGATACGAGGATTTCCTCTTTTACCTTCCAGTGACTCGATAAGTGCAGTTTCTTCTCCGCAAATATAAGCTCCGGCTCCACAGTGAACGTATAACTCTAAATCGTAACCTGTACCTAATATATTTTTTCCTAACCAACCGGCAGCTTTAGCTTCGGCGATAGCTCTTTCTAGTATTTTGTAAACCCACATATATTCTCCACGAATGTAGATATACGAAAGGTTAGCTCCTAAAGCAAAACTCGAGGTAATCATTCCTTCGATCAATAAGTGAGGAATATATTCCATCAAATAACGATCTTTAAAAGTACCCGGTTCAGACTCGTCGGCGTTGCAAACTAAATGTCTTGGTTTGCCTGATTTTTTATCAATAAAACTCCATTTCATTCCGGCAGGGAAACCTGCACCACCACGACCACGAAGACCTGATTTTTTTACTTCTTCAGTAACTTCATCCGGTGTAAGGGTTTTTAGTGCTTTTTCTACAGATGCATAACCACCATTTTGGCGATATACTTCGTAGGTTTTAATTCCAGGAATATTGATTTTATCTAATAATATTTTTTGTGACATCTTATTTATCGTGTAATATTATTTTATCATCTTTACAATCAGCGATTAACTGATCAATCTTATCTTCTGTCAATTTTTCTTTGTAGAAATCGCCTAATTGTAACATTGGAGCATATCCGCAGGCACCTAAACATTCTACACCGGCAATGGTAAACATTCCGTCCGGAGTTGTTTCTCCCATTTTAATGCCTAATTTTTCAGAAGTATAATCCATTAAATTTTCGGCACCGTTTAAACAACAACAAGAAGTCTGGCAAAACTCAAACATGTATTTTCCAATTGGCTTTTGGTTGAACATGGTATAAAAAGTAACCACTTCATAAACCTCAATTGGTTTTATCTGAAGAATTTCGGCAACTTTATCTTGCAATTCAGTACTAAGCCAGTTGTTATGTGCATCTTGTACTTCATGCAAAACAGGCAATAGAGCTGATTTTTGTTTGCCTTCAGGATAATGACTGATTAATTCATTGATACGGGTGATCAATGCTTCGGTCATATTTATTTCTTGTTTGTAATGTTTACGTTCCATTTTTATTTTAGATTTTAGATTTTAGATTTTAGATTTTTTCAATCTTTGTCCTTAATCCATATTCTGCAATCTCTTTTATTTTAGATTTTAGATTTCTAATTTTAGATTTTTCAATCTATATTCTAAAATCTAAAATCAACAATTTTTTTACGCGTCTAATTCTCCGGCAATAACATTTAAGCTTGATAAAATAACAATTGCATCAGAAAGTAAAGCGCCTTTTATCATTTCAGGATATGCCTGGTAATAAATAAAACAAGGTCTTCTGAAATGTAATCTGTATGGAGTTCTGCTTCCGTCAGTAACTAAATAGAATCCTAATTCTCCATTTCCTCCTTCAACAGGGTGATAAATTTCTGCCACTGGTACAGGAACTTCTCCCATTACGATCTTAAAGTGATAAATTAAAGATTCCATAGAAGTGTAAACATCTTCTTTTGGAGGAAGGTAGTAATCAGGAACTTCTGCATGATATTCGTTTCCGGCTGGCATCTTATCCAAAGCCTGACGAATAATGCTTAAACTTTCCCAAACTTCTGCGTTACGAACACAGAAACGATCATATGTATCACCTGATTTTCCAACAGGAACTACAAAATCGAAATCTTCGTAAGAGGAGTAAGGTTGTGCAACGCGAACATCGTAATCAACTCCGGCAGCACGTAAGTTTGGACCTGTAAATCCGTAAGCCATTGCTTGCTCTGCTGAGATTGCACCTACGTCTACGGTTCTGTCAAGGAAAATTCTGTTTCTTTCAAATAAGTTTACAAACTCTTGCCAAGCGACAGGAAATTCTTCTAAGAATGCATCTAGTTTGCGGAAAGCTTCTGGTGACCAGTCTCTTTCGAAACCACCAATTCTTCCCATATTTGTTGTTAAACGAGCGCCACAAATTTCTTCGTAGATCTCGTAAACTTTTTCTCTAAATTGAAAAACATATAAGAAACCAGTATAAGCACCAGTATCAACACCTAAGATTGAATTACAAATTAAGTGATCTGTAATACGAGCCAATTCCATTACGATAACTCGTAAATATTGGGCACGTTTAGGAACTTCAATATTTAGTAATTTCTCCAAAGTCATCCACCATCCCATATTATTGATAGGAGAGGAGCAATAGTTCATACGGTCTGTAAGAGGCGTAATTTGATAAAAAGGACGATTTTCGGCGATTTTCTCAAAAGCTCTGTGTATGTAACCAATGGTTGGTTCAGCTTCAAGAATTCTCTCACCGTCCATCAACAGGATATTTTGAAAAATACCATGGGTGGCTGGGTGTGTTGGGCCTAAATTAAGTACCGAAAGCTCGCTTCCGTCTTCGTTTAGTTTATCCTTAACTATTTTAGCATAACGATGCTCTGGTGGTAATAATAGTTCTGACATTTTATAATGTTGAATTATTTATTTTTAGCAATTTGTTGTTGTTCTTCCAAAGAATCTGTCATCTTTATCAGTTCTTCCGCTGTCTTCCATTGGGAATTCTTTTCGCATTGGGAAAGACACCATTTCATCCATATTCAAAATACGTTTCAGTTGCGGGTGCCCAATAAAGTTTACGCCGAAAAAGTCGTATGTTTCTCTTTCCATCCAGTTTGAACTTAAGAAAATATTTGAAATGGTTTTAATTTCTGGTTTTTCACCGTTTAAGAATACTTTAATTCTAATTCGTTTGTTTTCGTACCAGTTATGTAAATGATATACTATGGCAAACTGACGATCTGTTTCGTTGTCCGGATAGTGAACTCCGCATAAATCAGTTAAAAAGTGAAAACGAAGGTCAGCATCGTTTTTCAGGAAAAGAATCAAAGCTGTGATTTTGTCAGCTGAAGCTTCTAATGTAAAAACATCTCTTTCCTCGTGAAAGTTAAAAACACTTGAATCAAATGTTTCAGTAAGTTTATCTTGTATCAGGGTATTTTCTAAGGCCATCTTATGAAATATTATATGAAGCTAATAATTCTTGGTATTCCGGTGAGCTTCTGCGTCTCACAGATTCGCTTTTTACCAGTTCCTGAAGTCTCATTACTCCATCAACAATTTGTTCTGGTCTTGGCGGGCATCCCGGAACATAAACGTCAACAGGGATTACTTTGTCGATTCCTTGTAATACAGAATAAGTATCAAAGATTCCTCCTGATGAAGCACAAGCTCCAACAGCAATTACCCAGCGTGGTTCAGACATTTGTTCATATACCTGTCTTAAAATAGGGGCCATTTTTTTAGAAATAGTTCCCATAACAAGCAACATATCAGCCTGACGAGGAGAAAAACTCACACGCTCAGAACCAAATCGTGCTAAATCGTAATGTGAAGCCATTGTAGCCATAAATTCGATACCGCAGCATGAAGTTGCAAAAGGCAATGGCCATAATGAATTGGCTCTCGCTAAACCTACAACATCGTTAAGTTTTGTAGCGAAGAAACCTTCTCCTACAACCCCTTCTGGTGGTGCAACCATATTTACATTTGAATTGCTCATTTTATTTTAGATTTTAGATTTCTGATTTTAGATTTTGGAAACCTTGAAAATCGAAATCAATATTTTTAAAATCAATTATATTTTGAGAAATTTATTTTTCAAATCTAAAATTCTAAATAATTAAATCTAAAATCTATAATCTGAAATCTAAAATTTCTTATTCCCAGTCTAATGCTTTTTTCTTGATGATGTAGAAAAAGCCAACTAAAAGAAGTGACATGAACACGATCATCTTTAACATTCCTTCTACTCCTAATTCTTTAAAGTTTACTGCCCAAGGATAAAGGAAAATTACCTCTACGTCAAACAATACAAACAAAATGGCTACCAGGAAGTATTTTACTGAAAAAGGAATACGCGCGTTACCCACAGATTCAACACCGCACTCAAAGTTTTTATCTTTGGTTTCAGAACTTCTTTTTGGTCCTAATTTTCCGGAAATAATGATTGTTCCTACCACAAAACCAACAGCTAAAATGAACTGCATTAAAATAGGAATGTAATTGTATTGATCAGATTGCATAATCTTAGGTTTTTTACTTAAAGAATAAGCCACAAAGATAACTTTCAACTCTGTAAATCACAAGCTAAAAAAGGATTTAAGTGAGTTGTAAAAGGGGTATTATTTGTAATTTTTATTCATTATAAATAATAGTAAGGTTTTTTAAGACTTTTTTAAGATTTGAGCAAAAAAAAACGTCTCGAATTAAATCGAAACGTTTTTAAACCATTCAGAGGCAAAAAAAATAAATTGCTATATTTTTCTTAGATTACTGCTACTTTAGCAGCAACTTTCCCTTTTCTTCCTTCTTCTTCTTCGTAGCTTACACGGTCACCTTCGCGTAATTCTTCCGCGTTAATTCCTGAAGCGTGAACGAAGATATCTTTTCCTGTTTCTTCGTCTGTAATGAATCCATAACCTTTAGATTCATTGAAAAATTTTACTGTACCTGTACGCATTGTAATTGTAATAATAATTTATAATGTAGCAAATGTAATATATAAATTCATACAAAAGACAATAAGGTGTTAATTTTTTGTAAAAATTATTGATTCACAGTGTTTTCGCTATTTATTTTGCATCAATTTTGATATGGAAGTAATTTATTTAAGAATCATTAATTGTAAGAATAAAAGTTAAAAAAGTAGCTTATAGTTTACAAATTTTTCTTATATTATGCACAGGATGATCCTTAAAACTGTGTAAATGTGACAGAATAGTTGTAATTACTGATGTTGTTGGTTTGAAACACTATTAAATTTGAGTTAAAAAACAGTGAAAATCAAAAAAAATGGCAGCTAAATTTTGAGCTGCCATATATAATTTTAAAATTCTAAGAATTTATATCGCATCAATTTTGATGGAAAGTACTTCATTTGAGATTCATTATTGATAAGAAAATAAAATGCTGATTTCCACTTACCTTTTAAATAAATCTCTAAATTGATATAATAATCGTTCTATTAATCTTAAATCTTCTGTTATAATATCCGCATTACCCTGCATTTCCTGTTGAAATGGAATTGTTTTTTGGTATGAAGTTTCTAATCCGTCTGGTAATGACACATCAATTAATAAATCTCCTTCTTTGTCTGGAGTTAATGATATTGTCTCTATTCTACCCTTTATCATTCCGAATTCTCTGTCGGGAAAATTAGCTAGTTTGATATTAACTTTTTGACCTGTTTTTATTTTTCCGGAGTTTAATGCCGGAGCTTTAACTTTTCCAATATAACCATTTTCCTTACTTGGAATTATTGCAAAAATAGTGGAGCCACTTTCAATAGATTGGTTTTTAGACCAAATTTGTAAAAAACTTATTTTACCATTGATAGAAGATTTCAAAAGATAATTTAATTCCCAGTCTTTTATCGCTTTTTTTAATTGATAAAAGGCTTGTATTTTATTATTTTCCAAGTTTATTGATTCTCTGCTTTCATTTATATGTGTGGTTTTGGTATTTCTGGTTAATTCATTGAGTGATGATTTTATTTGTGAGATAGTACTTAGTAAGGTTTTATAACTTTTTTGAGCCTGTAAATAGATTAATTGTTGTTTCTCTATTTCCTGAGACGAGTAAATTCCTTTTTGAAATAAAATTTCATATCTGTTTAATTCACTTTTTTGAAGAATTAATTCATTTTGGTTAATTTCTTTTTGTGACTTTAATAAGTTTAATCGTTCCCGAAGCTGAATTGCTTCATAATTTTGGGCTGATTCTTCTACACGGTATGGCTGAAGTTCAGAATTTAGTTGATCTGCAATATATTCTTTTCTAAAGTTTGAAAATGCACTTTCTACTTCGCCTAATTGTGCCGAATTTAATTTCTCGAAAGGAAACTTGATTTTATCAATATTTATAGTGTCCAAAATACTTTTTAAAAAAAGCACATCTTGATATTTAGCCGAGTTTTCAAGAATGGCAAGTGCGGTATTTTGTTTAACGAATATTTTGTCCTTTACTAAAATTGCTTCAATTCTTCCAGATACCTTAGCTACTACCTTTTGGGGTGGTGTATTAGTAGTTATTGTAATTTGTGATGTTATGATATCAGGATATTTTATAAACCAAGATATTAAAAATAAAATCATGATAAATAATAATAAAATTGTGTTGCCCCATTTTTGAATGGATATAGGAGGAGCAGATAAAACATCTCTTACTTCTTCACTATAAATTTTCAATCCATCATTTAGTTCTTCCATTTTAATTTCCTAATTCTAGTTGATTTTTTACTAATTCGTAATACTTACCTTTTAGTTTAACCAAATCATTGTGATTTCCATGTTCTACTATTTCTCCATTTTCAAGGACAATAATATTATCTGCACTTTTTACAGTACTTAATCTATGTGCAACAATGATAGCTGTTTTTCCACGTATGAAATTGTTCAGGTTTTCCATGATTACTTTCTCATTGTTGGCATCAAGAGCACTTGTAGCTTCGTCAAAAAACAAATAGAAAGGATCTTTATAAACGGCTCTTGCAATCATAATACGTTGCTCCTGACCTCCGCTCAATCTTATTCCCGATGTACCTAATTCTGTATTGTATTTATTAGGTAGCTTTTCGATAAAGTCTTCTATATTGGCAACAAATGCAGCATTGTTTAATTTGTCTCTGTTAATAATTTCATTTTGTTCAGATTCTGAAATATTTCCGCCAATAGTATCATTAAACATAAAAGTATCCTGCATAACCGCTCCACAGTTTAATCTCCAAAAATCATTATAAATATCATCTAGATTGACAGGTCCAATATTTATACTTCCAGCTGTAGGATTATAGAATTTTAAAAGTAATTTCATCAAAGTAGTTTTGCCACTTCCACTAGCACCAACGATGGCTGTAGTTTTTCCTTCGGGGATAATACAATTAATATTTTTTAAAATTAAAGGAGAGGATTTTCCACCATAACGATAAGATAAATCTTTTAAAATAATCGATTTATCTTTGGGCAATTCTTTTGCCTTATGAGTTGAAGGAACATCTTCGTCATCACTTAAATGCACCTGTGCTAAACGTTCTAAACTTATTTTTGCATCTTGCCAGGATTGAATAAATAAAACAAAGTTTCCTAATGGCATATTAAGCTGACCAACGATAAATTGTATAGAAGTCATCATTCCCAATGTTAGATTACCATCTATAACAGCTTTAGCTGAAAGAAATGTGATGATTATATTTTTGAATTCATTGATGAAGTTTGCGCCAATGGTTTGATATTGTGCCAGTTTTAGCGTGCTTAAAGAGGTTTTATATAAACTAATCTGATTGAATTCCCATTTCCATCGATTTTTTCTTTGTGAATTATTTATTTTAATTTCTTTAACTCCATTTATAATCTGAATTAATGACGTTTGGTTTTGAGATAGTTGATCAAATCTTTTAAAATCTAGTTCAGCCCTTTGTTTTAAAAAGAAAAAAGTCCAGCCAACATAAAGTGATGATGCAATTAAAAACACTAAAAAGATTGTCAAATTATAATAAACCAGAATTGCATTAAATATAAGGAAGGTAACTATTGAAAAAATCATGTTCAAACTTGAAGAAGAGATGAAATTTTGAATGCGAGTATGATCTGTAATTCTTTGTAAATGTTCTCCCGAATTTCTGGTTTCAAAATAATTTACAGGTAATTTCAACATTTTATATAAAAAATCGGAAATCATTTTTATGTTAAACCTACTTGTTATATGTATTAAAATCCATTCTCTGAAAACACTAACCAAAGTTTGTGACAAAATAAGGACAAATTGAGAAACAAGTATTAAATAAATAAAAGGGATATTCTGATTATTAACACCAACATCAACTATCGATTGCATTAAAAATGGCAATATGAATTGGATAATTGCGGCAATACACAATCCTATAAAAATTTGATAAATTAATTTTTTATATGGCTTAAAATATGGATATAAAAAAGAAAAGCCATTAGAGTTTTCTTTATAATCATCTTGCTTATTAAATTTTGCGTTAGGTTCTAATATTAATATAAATCCTGTTGTGTCTATCGTATCTGTCCATGCATTTCTGAAATCTTCATGAGAATAAGTAAGTAAACCCTGGGCAGGATCTGCAATCCATATTTTTGTTTTAGATGTTTTGTAAACTACAACAAAATGCTTTTGTCTCCAGGGTACAATAAATGGAGTTGGAGCTTCAGTTATTAAGCTTTCTAAGGAAATACGCATTCCAAGTGTTCGCATTTCAATAGTTTCGGCAGCCTCAGCAATTCCTGCCATTGTCACTCCAATCTTTGTTATATTTGCTTTATCCCTTAAAAATTCTCGCGAAAAAGTTTTGCCATGATATTTAGCAATCATTCGTAAGCAAGTTGGGCCGCAATCTTTATTATCTAATTGCTTGAAATGCGGAAACTTTTTTTTAATCATTATTTTTATTTTTTAAGCCAATTGCAGATATTCTTTTTGGTTAATATTGATTAAGATCATTAGTAATGTTTTGTGATTAAAATTTCCACCTTACCTGATATGGATAGAATTCATAAATAGTGTTATCTTCATTTATGGTATATCCTAATTTTGCATCCTCTTTTGCCTGTGTAAATAAGATTTTAATTTCCTCCCGATTTGCTCCTAATTTGATCATGCATATTGATTTGTATTGTTTTGCATCCGAAAAAGTTGGATAAATTTTTAATGCTTTATCAAATAATAGTATTGCTTCGGTCCATTCTTTTAATTCATATTTTGCAATTCCATAATAAAATAATGCTGTAGGATGTTCTAAGCCATCTCTGTTTTTGAACAGATTATCGTTGTATTCTTTGAATATTTTTTCAGCCTTTTCATATTCATTTAGTTGTAGATAGCATAGTCCTATATAAAAACTATAACTATGGTCCATTATGTATCCATTACCATATTTGTTTATGCAATCCTGAAAATCTATGATTGCATCTTTATAAATTTTAGCAAAAATGCATTTTATAAAAGCTCTATAAGGTTGCCATTCTTGAGGGGCATAAAAAACAGCTTTGTCAATATATTGCAGTCCAACTTCGTATTTTTGAGCTTTAAAATATGGCATTGCTTTTTGTTGCCATAAATAAGAAATTGTGCTGTCTTTTTTTAACCCCTTATCTAAACAGTTTTGCCATTCTGCCATTTGATAATTATAATTATACCGCTCTGCACAATTAGTTAAATGTTCCAGAATTATGGCATCTTGTGTCCTTTTAATTGCTGGACTATTTTGAGGATAAATAAACTGAGTGATATTAATGAAGATAATTAAAATGATATTTTTCATAACTGAGTTCTTTCTAATGCATTTAGTTTGTCGAAAAGTTTAAATGTAAAGTTGTAAGGTTGGTTACTATAATCAAAATTGTTTGTTGTACTTTGCCATTTTTGAGAAATCTCAAGATACTTTCTCGTTATTAAATTATATATTTCTTTACCATCTTCTGTTAAAACATTATCTATGCCCTTATAAAAAAGGTTTATTTTTTCAAATCTATTCAAATCAAAATAGCATTTGTTCAAGTAAAAACCGATTCTTCCAATGGCTTCTTTTTCTTGCTGTTTGTTAAATTTGTTGTTTTTTAAACAATTGTCTAAACACAAAAACGTGGTATAATAGGTATAAAGTGCATGGAGAAGGATGTATATCGTTCTATGATCTTTTAATTTTAAAATATCTTCAACATCTTGTTCTTCGTTTATTTTAAATATGGTCTTTCTATTGTAAAATAAGGTTGTTAAAATAATATGGCCTGTCTGATGGGCAATATCATCTATGAAAAAGACTTCATCATATTCATCTTGATAAACATTTAAAAATGCAATTCCATGAGCTTTTATACTAGCAAATGAGTTTGTGTTAGTAGGTTCTGATTTAAAAAGTAATATTTTTTTACAACATTTTTCGATTAACTGAAAATGATCATTTGAATTTTCTTTTATAAAAGTTACAGCATTTGTTAAGTAGGCTATATTTTTTTCAAATAATGTAATGTCAAGGATTATATCACAATCAGAAATTAAATTTCCTGATATATCTGTAAAAATATTCCGAAGCAAATTTCCTGAATATTTAAGAACTTCAATATCCGTGTTTTCAATCAAATATATCGGATCAGAAAAAGTTGTTTCATTTTTTTTAAAGTATCCTAATTTTGGCAGATACGTAATTTCATTTTTATAAAAGGAATGATTAATATTTAGCTCGTATTTATTTAAAAAATAACCTTGTATAAGTTCTGGTAAAAGACCATCTGGTAAAAGAAAATCAACTTTTTGATTAAAATAAAAAAACAACAAAGGTTCAAGAAATAATGTGTCATCATCAAAATCTATTTTCTCTAATAAGCTTGGGTTTTCTTTATATATAAGTAATTTGATTGTGTTTATTATTTCGGTTTGGCAAGATTGAATATTTAACATAGTTTAAAATGATTTATTAATTTAATTATTTTTTTAAAGAATTTTATTTTAATAAATGAATAAGAGAGTAGCCTAATAAATTATTAAAAGCATGCAATAAGAAAGATGGTAATATGCCAAATTTGATTCGATACATCGCAAATAGAAATGCACCAAATATTTTTGGAATTGAGACTATTATCAATAAAACAAGCAATTTAATTGAGAGCTCATTTATATTGAATTGAAAATTTACAATGTGTGCCAGCCCAAATAAAATTGAACTGGAATAAACCAAAATCAATAATTGATTTTTGCTGTAGGGTTTCAAAAAATAAGTTTTTTTTATACAAAAACTTAACAGAAAATAATATATAGGAATGGATGAAAAGCTAACCACATAGATCATAAATTTGTTATCTATACTATGGTCAAGAAAAAAACAAGTTAACATGCTTAAAAATAAAATGATATTTATTTTACTTTTCTTTAAGAAAGATCTTAAAAGAAGTTCTTCTTTTAAAGGTGCAATAATAACAACATTAAAAAAAAAAAACTTAAGGCTGTCATAATGAATAATAAGTTTAAACTTATTGGCAATTATGAATGTTAGAAAAGAAGTAACAAAAAAGAAAAATTGAATAATTAGGAAGTAGCTAATAGATTCTTTAAACTTATTATTATTGCAACAAATTAAGTCCGGACTACTGAAAACATTTTTAAAATCCTCAAAAAAAGTTTTAATCATTTATTTATTTTATTTAACCTTGGAAAATTAATTCCAAGGTTTTATTTACTTTTATAAATTTTAATGTTTTAATAGAACCAAAAATTAACAAAGTCAGCCATATCTTGGGCAAGAGTATGGCAATTAGACATTGTACCTCCTGAAATTGATTCCAATAATTCTTCTGAAGCAACTGCTTCTGCTTTTTCTTTTAAAGCTTCTAAACTTAATTTACTCATTTTGTTTATTTTTTTAGTTGATTAATAAATAACTTAGACTTACTTTATAATGAGTTACTGCAGTTAACTATATTAGTAAGAATAATTTTATACTTCAAATTTGTGGATTTTAGTTTAAAAACTGCATATCATAATAAGAATAAATAATTCTTTAAAAGAATATCGTTTTATTTATACGAATTTACTTATATATTTGTAAAATAATTTAAATTTTATTTATGAGTATTGGTGAAAACATTAGAAAATACAGAAGAGATAAAGATATAAAAGCAGAAGAAGTATTTGAGAAAATAGGAGTGAGTCAATCAACATATTCTAAAATTGAAAATAATAGATGTAAAATTGATATTGAAATTCTAATAAATATTGCCGCCGCATTGCAGGTAGATGTTTCGGTATTATTAAGAGCTAAACAAAAAAATAATTATACAGATCAAGATGTTTTGCTGAAATCTTTAGAAAATAAAATTGAATTATTGAAAGAACAGAATTCATTATTGAAACAGGAAATTATTTTGCTTAAAAAAGAGTAATAAAAAAAGAAGCTGTTCCCCAACTCGTGAAACAGCTTCTTTTTCTATTTTTTATTCAGATTTCTAAAATAACATCTCAAACATTCAATTCTCAAACATTTATTTTAGTTTTGAGAATTCCTTTTTTGAGATTCTTAAAACTCTAAGAATTTATATTGAATCAATTTTGATGTGTAATTCTTTCAATTGAGCATCATCGATTGCTGCAGGTGCATCAATCATAACATCACGTCCGGAATTGTTTTTTGGAAATGCAATGAAATCCCTAATGGTTTCCTGACCTCCTAAAATAGCAACAAGTCTGTCTAAACCAAATGCTAAACCTCCGTGTGGCGGTGCTCCAAATTGAAAAGCATCCATTAAGAAACCAAATTGTGCTTTTGCTTCTTCTTCTGTAAATCCTAAATATTTGAACATTAATTGTTGAGTCGCTTTATCGTGAATACGAATCGATCCTCCACCAATTTCATTTCCGTTTAATACCATATCATAAGCATTAGCACGAACTTTTCCAGGTTCGGTTTCTAACAAGGCCATATCTTCTGGTTTTGGCGATGTAAACGGGTGGTGCATTGCATGATAACGTCCGCTTTCTTCGTCAAGTTCTAATAATGGGAAATCTACAACCCATAACGGAGCAAATTCTTCCGGTTTACGCAATCCTAAACGAGTGGCCAATTCCATACGAAGTGCAGAAAGTTGCGCGCGTGTTTTGTTTGCCGGTCCTGAAAGTACAAAAATCATATCGCCAGGTTTTGCTCCTGTAATTTTTGCCCATTGTCCTAAATCGTCCTGATCATAAAATTTATCTACAGATGATTTAAAAGTTCCGTCGTCATTGCATTTTGCGTACACCATTCCTGATGCACCAACTTGAGGACGTTTTACCCAGTCAATCAATCCGTCGATTTCTTTACGAGTGTAATTTCCGGCTCCCGGAACAGCAATACCAACTACTAATTCTGCAGCATTAAATACAGGGAAGTCTTTATGCTGTGCAAATTCGTTTAACTCACCAAATTCCATTCCAAAACGAATGTCCGGTTTGTCATTTCCGTATGTTTTCATGGCATAGTCATAGGTAATTCTTGGGAATTTGTCTACTTCAATACCTTTAATTTCTTTTAATAAATGTCTTGTCAATCCTTCAAAAACATTCAAAATGTCTTCTTGTTCCACAAATGCCATTTCGCAATCGATTTGTGTAAACTCAGGCTGACGGTCTGCACGTAAATCTTCATCACGGAAACATTTTACGATTTGAAAATATTTATCCATTCCGCCCACCATCAATAATTGCTTGAAGGTTTGTGGCGATTGTGGTAAAGCATAAAACTGACCTTCGTTCATACGGCTTGGTACAACGAAATCTCTTGCTCCTTCAGGAGTAGATTTAATTAAATAAGGCGTTTCAACTTCGCAGAAATCTAAATCAGATAGATATTTACGAACTTCCATCGCGACTTTATGACGGAATAACAAACTGTTTTTTACAGGATTTCTTCGGATGTCTAAGTAACGATATTTCATTCTGATATCTTCTCCGCCATCAGTTTCGTCTTCAATTGTAAATGGAGGCGTAAGTGCTGCATTTAAAATTGTTAATTCAGTAACTAAAATTTCGATTTCACCAGTCGGAATATTTTTGTTTTTGGCTTCACGCTCAATCACAGTTCCTTTTACCTGAATTACAAATTCACGACCAAGAGTTTTTGCCAATTCAAAAACAGTTTTATCAGTACGACTTTCGTCGAAAATAAGTTGTGTAATTCCGTAACGGTCGCGTAAATCAACCCAATTCATAAATCCTTTATCGCGTGATTTTTGAACCCAACCCGCTAGTGTAACTTCCGTATTAATATTTGAGGCGTTCAATTCGCCACAATTATGACTTCTATACATGATCAAAATTTTAGACTGCAAAAGTAAACACAAAATTCAAATTAATGTAGTAAAGTGATCACTAGATGCTCAATAATTTGAAATATTTTGTTAATTCTTAAATTTGAGACCTGTAATTTCTTTAGATTTGAATCACTAAAAACAAACTTTAATGTATATGAACAAACTTTTTGTTACTGGTCTGTTGATTTTTAGCGCTTTGAATGTTATAGGTCAAACCAAAAATCAAATTAAATTTACGGCTAAAATTACCAATAGAAATAGCGATACTTTAGTAATTAAAGGAAGGGATAACTTTAAACAAGTAATCCCAATTAATAAAAAAGAGGTTTTTGCAGCCAATTTTGATGCTCCAAAAGGGTTTTATATGTTTTCTGACGGGACAGAATCTTCTAATTTATACCTAAAACCAAATTCTGAAGTAAACCTGACAATGAATGCTAAAGAATTCGACGAAACGATTATATATAAAGGTAAGGGTGTAGATGAAAGTAATTTTATGGCACAACAAGCTTTAAGGAATGAAAAATTTGAAGAAGCTTTTTCAAAAGAACCAGCTGAGTTTGCGCTGTTATTTGAGGCTAAGAAAAAGGCAGACATAGAAAGTTTGGCAAAAGGATCTTATGATCCGGAATTTATTACTGCGATGAAAAGTAATTTTGAGCATTTTAACCAATACTCTGTTGAGAATTACGAAAGGGTAGCCAAAGCAAATAAACTTAACGGAAAACCTTCTCCTGAATTTGATTATGATAATCATAAAGGAGGAAAGACAAAACTTTCTGACCTTAAAGGAAAATATGTATACATTGATCTTTGGGCAACATGGTGCGCGCCTTGTAGAGCAGAAATTCCATACTTGCAAAAAATAGAGGAAAAGTATCATGGAAAAAATATTGAATTCGTGAGTATTTCGATTGATAAATTGAAAGACAATGAAAAATGGAAAAAGTTTGTAACCGACAAAAATTTGGGCGGAATTCAATTATTTGCAGATAAAGACTGGGAATCTGAATTTGTAACGAGTTATGGTGTAACCGGAATTCCGAGATTTATTATTGTTGATCCAAAAGGAAATGTTTTAAGTGCAGATGCTGACAGACCTTCCTCTCCAGAGCTTCAAACGAAATTAGACGCATTATTGAAGTAATTTATTTACCAAATTTATAACGTTGTAGTAAATTTGTGTTTTTTATAAAAACCCAGTAAAACCAGTGCTTAAGCGCTGGTTTTTTTGTTTTAGTTAAATTTCCAATGTTAAGCTTTTAGTCAATGTTACCAAATTGTTAAGTAAAAGTTTTTTTAATGTAAACAATTAATTATATTTGATAACGATTTGATAACATTAAAACCTCAAGATATGAAAAAGTGTGTAATTTTAGTTGCAATATTGTTCTCTGGAATTTTAGTTGCACAAGAGATAAAACCTGAATTAGAAGCTGTTGGAAACAAAGTAAAAGCTACTTACTACCATGAAAATGGTCAAGTACAACAAGAAGGCTTTTTTAAAGATGGAAAATTAGATGGTGTTTGGGTATCTTATGATGAAAAAGGAAATAAAGTTGCCGTAGGAGAGTACACAGACGGATTGAAAACTGGAAAATGGATTTTCTTTAATGAAAAAAACCTTTGCGAGGTTGCTTACGAAAACAGCAAAATCGCTTCAGTTAAGAATTTACAAAAAAATGCTCTAGCAAATAGAAATTAATACAATTTCGAATAATTTAGAAAACCGCTTTAATTAGCGGTTTTTTTTTTGGATCAGTAAATATTGTGTTTGGCTAATCATTTTAACCGCAAAGAGCGCAAAGTTTTTATATTATCGTTATGATAACAAACGCAAAGTTCGCAAAGCTTTATAATTATAGCTTTGCGAACTTTGCGTTTATATAGAATCCTATAAATAAAAAAACTTTGCGCTCTTTGTGGTTAAATTTTTTTAGGCCTTAATTTTTTTACAGGATTTATTTTTTCTTCCGTACCAAATTACAAAACCAGTTACGGGCAAAGCTGCCGCAATTAAACTAATTATAAAAGCAATAATTTTTCCCGGCAGATCTAAAATTTGTCCGGTATGAATTCCGTAATTCATTTCTACAACCTGTAAACCCAAACTCTTTTTGTCGAAAGTCTGGCTTTGCATTAATTCTCCGTGGTAAGGATGAAAATAATAATTGCTTTGGTGATCGTATCTTAAAGCATGCGGATAAGCACCTGTATTTATTATATCGCCTTTCTTTTGCGGTAGCATAACGTAAAACATTTCAGCTTCAGGATTTTTTTTCATGGTTTGATAAAGAGCCCGATCTATTGCTGCCGAAGTATTGTATTCAAACTTTGTTGTGTCAATTATGGGTGCTTTTGTTTCTAATGCTTTATCTCCGCCAAAGTTGAAGGTTTTGTAAATACCATCTCCCACCCATTCGTAAGTAAAAGTTAAACCTGTAATCGCAATAATAGCGGCAATAATCGCAATATAAAATCCAGTTGTATTGTGCCAGTCATAATTTACACGACGCCATTTTGCAGACCATTTTATAGTGAAACTTCGTTTGATATCGCTTCGGCGTTTTGGCCACCACTGAATAATTCCCGAAATTAATAAAAGAATAAAAATAATTGTTGCACCGCCAATAATATGTTTCCCAATATAATCAGGCAAAAGCAAATACAAATGAATGTACTCAACAATGATAAAAAAATCAGTTGCCGGATCTTCGGTTTTTAAATATTTTCCTGTGTAGGGATTAAAGTAGAGATATCTGTTTTCGGTATCAGAATAGGTGTAAACAATCGCAGATCTGTCTTTTCCGTAAAAAGAAACCATTGATTGTTTGTAATTCGGAAGAATTTCTTTTGCTTTTTCCTGTAAAACAGATGGAAGTATAAAAGGTTGGTTTTGAGGTTCAACCAATCGCCATTCTTTTCGCGTAATGTCTTTTATTTCGTCATGAAAACAAAAAATGCAACCCGTAATACTGATGATAAAAACAATAAGCCCGGAAATTAATCCGAGCCATTTATGTAGAAAACGTATTTGTTTCTTAAAACCCATTTTTTTGAATAAAGCGTAAAAGTATATGCTAAATCAATAGAGGGCAAATTATTTAAGCTAATTTTTAAGAAGCTACTTTTTTTGGTTTTAAATGATACGCGACGTAAAGTGTTAGCGAAGCCAAAATAATCCAGAAAACATCAATAAAGAAAACCTGAATCTGATTGTGCATAAACGAGTTCCAAAACCAGTTTCCAGATACGATTCCGTTTGTAATTGGAATTAGAAATCCTAAAATACTGCCCGAAATTAAACAGAATTTATTGGTAAAGGCATCATTCTTTTTAAGAATAAAAAAGATTGCTAGAATTAACCATCCTCCAAAATAAACCAGAAATAGATTATTTTGGCTTAACGGATAAAATATTTTAGTAACAATAAACGCAAGTGCGGTAATAGGATACATACTCAGGCAGATTGCCAAATAAATACGAACAACGGCAGCATTGAAACGTCTTTTCTTTTCAGGTAAATTATTTTTTTGTCTGGCAACTAACCAAATCATTACGCCCGAAATGATGACAAAACAAGTAATAATACCCAAAACGAAGCTTACGATTCTTAAAGCGTAACCGCCATAGTCTCCAAAATGTATTTTATACAAAACATTTTTTACAACATCAAGATAGTTGTTTTGCGTAACAGGATTCTTTCTGGCAATTTCTTTTGCATCAGCAATTCTGTAAATCACTTTTCCTATTCCTGTAAATTTTTTGTGACTTGGCATTTCTCCTTCAACAACTACATGCATATTCGCATCGCCATAGTTCTGAATAACAACACGGGTAATCTCAAAATCCTTCCAATTGCTTTTGGCTTTTGCTACTAAACCATCAATATTAAATGGTGTAGCTAATTTTTTATTTTCAAATTTATATTCGGGATCACTGTATTCCAGTTCTTTATATAATTTATCCTGATCTCCTTTGTATAATGTCATTACAGCAGGAGCAACAATCAAAAGTTTAATCATAAAAAATGCCCCTGTCACAGCATAAACAAACTGAAAAGGCAGGCCAATCATTCCTAAAGCGGTATGAGCATCTGTCCATAATGTTTTTAATTTTTCCTTTGGACGGAAAATATAAAAGTTCGAAACGATTTTTTTCCAATGCAATAAAACACCGGTTATGATTGCAAATAAGAAAAATAAAGCAATAAAGCCGGAAAGATAATATCCCACCGGATATGGAATTTGAGCCAGGAAATGTAATCGGTAAAGAAATTCACCTAATGAATAAGATTGTTCGTAAGTGAATGTTTTAAAAGTTTTGGTGTCAAGATAAAAAAAGCTTCCTTCTTTTTGTTTGGCTGGAGCCAAAGTATCTTTGGCACCCTCCATATAAACGGCAACTCTTCTTTCGTTACTGTTTTTAGAAATCGTAATGTTTCTGCCGTGTAAAACGTATTCTTTATCTAATTTATTTAAAGCGGTATTATAGTCTAACTGAATTTCCTTTGTAATTGCAGTAGATTCATTTCTTTCCCAATTGTTGATTTCATCCCTGAAAAAAGAAAAAGATCCTGCGAAAAAAATCACAAAGAGGACTACACTAATAACAATTCCGCTAACAGTATGCGTGTGAAAATAGATGTTATAATTACGATTGTTCATAGTTTATTTTGCTATCGGATTGTAAGTTTGACCAAGATAAATGAAGAGTGAAAAAACCAGGGTAAGGAGTAGGTAAATACCCCAAATTTTCAATCCGCTTTTTGCCAGGAAAGCAATTATCATAAGCGCTACCCAAAGAATGAATCCGCTAAATGCCATTGTTATAAGGATATTAGCACGGTTGAACCAGGATGCTAAAGCCAAATGAAAACTGACTGAAACAAAATAGCCGCCAATTATAGCAGCTGTAATTTTGGCAAATCGTTGCCACTTAGATTGGGTTAGATATTTTGGATTTGCTGGCATATTTTGGTTAGAAATAAGTTAGTTGTAATAAAATTCTATTAAAGCGACAATTACAAATAAAGCAATAATAGCGAATGGGCTAATTTTTTTTAATGGAGTCAGAATAATAATCAAACTTCCAATGGTCATTAGCTGAATAAAAAACATTAAAGTTCCGCAGCAAAGTGATTGTGTGAACAACCAAAGAGCGTACGCTAATAAAAGAAGTCCTAAACCCATATATTTGGTTGCCTTAGGATTACTTTTCATCCATTTCTCAAAACCTAAGTCATAAGATAAAGTAGCTCTTTTTGAGGTGTAATAAAGAGTGTAAAAAGCTAAAAAAACGATGAGACTTGCTATTGTTATCATAATTTTATAGAATTTAAAAACACCTTTTTCTTCTGGAAAAAGGTGTTTTTGTTATTTGTTTTTTAGAATCTGTAAGAGAAACTTGCCACTACGCTTCTTGCATCTCTTGGACTCACTGTAGACCATCCGCTATAAATATCTTCGTTTGCGATATTGTTAACTTTAAGAGTTAAAGTGTATTTTTCTGTTCCGTAGAAAATAGAAGAATTCATAACAGTATATTCTGGAATTGTAAATACTCCGGCAACTGTTCTGTTCATGATTTTATTATCACTTGCATAATTACCTCCGAAACCTAAACCAAAACCTTTTAAGTCTCCCTGAAGAAATTTATAGCTTGCCCAAAGGTTTGCTAAGTTTTGTGGTCCTGCACTTTCAGGTCTGTGATTCACAAAATCATCGAGTCCTGCTGTTAAGATCGCATCGTTATAACTATATCCAAAAACGATGTTTAAACCATCAACCGGGTTGGTTACTATTTCTGCTTCAAAACCTTTGTTTCTTTGAGCGCCATTCTCATAACTGATTGTAGTTGTTGCACCATAATCCGTATAAACCATATCTTTTACTTTTGTGTCATAATAGCTAAAAGTGGCATATAGTTTATCTTTGAATACGTTTAATTTGGTACCAAATTCAATTTGAGTTGCATGTTCAGGACCAAAAGTTCTTGGTTGTCTGCTTCCGTCAGCTAATATATTAGTAACTGGAGATGGGTTTACAAAACCATCCATATAGTTGGCAAAAATCGAAACTTTGTCGATAATTGGCTGGTATACAATACCAAATTTTGGAGAAAAAGTAGTTTGATTAAAGTCATCATCTTTTGTCGTTACTTCGCCTGAATTCATAAAACGATCGATACGTAAACTAGCCATTACAGAAAGGGCAGGAGTGAAATTAATAACATCTGATACGTAAGCACTAAAAACTTCTTGTTTTTGTTTGCTGTTGCTTACACCCTTGCCTGATAAAACCGCATCTGCATGTGATTGGGATAAAATACCATTATCTCCGTCTAAAATATATTTAGTAGGATCAGTGATTGCAAATACATTTTCGTTTACTGTTTTTAAGTCATCTCTACCAACATATACGTAGCTTTCGTAATATGCGTAATCTGTTCCGTTATCAACTTGCATTCTGTTGAAATAATCTAAACCGGCAACAATCCTGTTTCTTAGATTTCCTATTTTAAAATCTCCAATAAAATTTTGTTGAATGTCAGTTGTTAGTGTTTTTGAATTATTATTTGTAAATGATCGTCCAAAAACAATTCCGTCAGTAATATTTTGAAAATTACTTGTTATGTCATATAAGTAATTATAGTAACCCTGAGATTTTGTAGAGCTTCTTGCAAAAGCAGTTTGCGAAGTCCATTGGTCTGAAATTTTATAATTCATCTGACCCTGAAGGCTATATGAGGGTGTTTTTATTACAAGATCATTACTTGTATAAGAACGTTTGTTGTCGTAGCCTAATTCTTCAATGTTGTGAGCTCTTAAAGGAGTTCCTCTGTCTAAGAATAACATGGTTGGATTTGTCATTTCGCTGCTCAAAAATTCAGTATTAATAAGGAATGATAATCTGTCATTTACCTGATAAGATAACGACGGCGCAACAAATAATGATTTTTTAAAACCAGCATCCTGAAAACTGTCTTCATTATGATAAGCAGCATTTACAAGAAAATTTACTTTGTGTTCTTCGTCCAAAGGAGTATTAATATCTGCAGTAACTCTGTTTAAACCATAACTTCCGGAAGTGTAACTAACTTCTCCGCCAAAATGATCGTAAGGCTTTTTAGTGGTAACATTGATTAGTCCTCCGTAAGAAATCAAACTACTTCCAAACAATGTTCCTGATGGTCCTTTTATAACTTCGATTTTGTCAATGTTAGCCGGATCTAAACTTCCGTTTGATAATCCAGGTAATCCGTTGATCATGGTTGGCTGAACAGCAAATCCTCTTAACGAAAAATATCCTGCACCATCTCCTGTACGACCAGTAGAGCCCCAAAGCTGCGTTAATCCAGGTGAGTTTTTTAATGCGTCATCTAAATTAGTAACTACTTGCTCTTTTAATAATTCGCTTGTAATGGTAGTATAAACTTGTGGGTTTTCAAGATTTTTAAGGGGTAGTCTTGATACTTGTTGTGTTTCTTTACGGGCTAATGGATTTTTTTTAGTACCTCCGTTAATTACAATTTCGTCTAATTGTTCAGAGTTTGAACTAATGGTGAAGTCTTCAACTATTTCGTCACCAGCATTAAGAGAAATGCTTTTTTCTTTTGATGAATATCCAACGGCAGAAACTTTGATTACGTAACTTCCCGGTTTAAGGTTTTTAATTTCGTAAAAACCATTGCTATCAGTATTGGTTCCTATTTTAGTTCCTTTTAATGTAACCGAAACATTGTCTGCAGTCTGATTATTTGTTAAACTAATCTGACCTTTTACAGAAGCTTTTTCCTGAGCTGAAATGCTTGTAGCAGCGAATAGAAAAAAACAAAGGCTCAAAAGAGAAATTGTAAATTTATATTTCATTTTATTTAGAATTGATTTTAATAGCGCAAATTTAGTTGTTGATTGTCAACTATACAAGTTATTCTTATTTATTCTAAATAAAATATTTTTTAAAGCATAAAATTTAAATTTGTTTAAAAAATTAACATCTTAAGCAAGATTTAAGGCAATATTAAGACAAAAAAAAGCCTGTTCTAAAGTGAACAGGCTTAGTAGTATGCCGAAATATTTAATAATTATAGTTCTAAAGCACGTTTAGCATCGCCATTCATCAATAATTCTAATGGGTTTTCTAATGCTTCTTTTACAGCCACTAAGAAACCAACTGACTCACGTCCGTCAATAATTCTGTGGTCATAAGAAAGAGCAACGTACATCATTGGGTGAATTTCAACTTTCCCGTTTACAGCAATCGGACGCTCAATAATGTTGTGCATTCCTAAAATTCCTGATTGAGGAGGATTGATAATTGGAGTACTTAACATACTTCCAAAAACACCACCATTTGTAATAGTGAAAGTTCCTCCAGTCATATCGTCAACAGTAATTTGACCGTCACGGGCTCTTAAAGCTAATCTTTTGATTTCAGCTTCAATTCCGCGGAAACTTAAGTTTTCAGCATTACGAACAACAGGAACCATTAAACCTTTTGGTCCTGAAACTGCGATAGAGATATCAGCAAAATCGTAAGCTACTTTATAATCACCATCCATCATAGAGTTTACGTCTGGATATAATTGTAAAGCTCTTGTAACTGCTTTTGTAAAGAAAGACATGAAACCTAAACCAAGACCACCATGTTTTGCTTTGAAAGCATCTTTGTATTCGTTACGAATCAAGTTGATTGGCGTCATGTTAACTTCATTAAAAGTAGTTAACATTGCTGTTTCGTTTTTAGCAGCAACTAATCTCTCAGCTACTTTACGACGCAACATTGATAATTTTGTACGCTCAGATCCACGGTTTCCTCCAGTTGGAGTTCCCATAGAAGGTACTGCATTTACAGCATCTTCTTTAGTGATTCTTCCGTCTTTACCAGTTCCTGAAATAGTTGCCGGTGCTATGTTTTTTTCGTCTAATATTTTTCTTGCTGCCGGAGATGGAGTTCCTGTAGCATAAGTTGTTGCTGCTGCTGGAGCAGGTGCTGCTTTAGGTGCCTCAGCTTTTACTTCTGCTTTTGGAGCTTCAGCTTTCGGTGCTTCAGTTTTTGGAGCTTCAGCTGCCGGAGCATCTCCTGAAGGTTTTGCTGCACTTGTATCAATTAAACAAACTACAGCTCCTACAGCTACTGCATCACCTTCTTCTGCTTTTAGCGTAATTGTTCCGCTTGCTTCAGCCGGTAATTCTAGAGTTGCTTTGTCTGAATCAACTTCAGCGATAGCTTGATCTTTTTCTACATAATCTCCGTCTTTTACTAACCAAGTTGCAATTTCAACTTCTTTTATTGATTCCCCTGGTGATGGGACTTTCATTTCTAAAATCATCTTTGTTTTTGTTTAAGGTTTTTATGGTTTCACGTTTCATGTAGTTAAACTTGAAACTCGAAACTTGAAACATTTTTTTATCTGAATAAATCTTTATCGAATACCATTCTAATCGCATCTGCATGACGACGTTTTGCACGTGTATAACTTCCTGATGCCGGAGCAGCGTAAGCTTTTAGTGAAGCTAATCTCCATTTTACAAGATCAAAGTTCATTAACATAAAGCTGTAAGCTCCCATGTTTTTAGGTTCTTCCTGAGCCCAAACATAATCATCAGCATTTGGATATTGTGCGATGATTTCTTTAAGTTGTGCAACCGGGAAAGGGAATAATTGCTCAATACGAACAACTGCAACGTCATTTCTTCCGTTGTTTTCTCTTTCAGCAACGATGTCATAGTAGAATTTACCAGTAACAAAAACCAATGTTTTTACTGCTTTTTTATCTACTGTATTGTCATCAATTGTTTCCTGGAAACTTCCTGTGGCTAATTCTTCAGCTGTAGAAACACATCTTGGATCACGTAATAAACTTTTTGGAGAAAAAACTACCAAAGGTTTACGGAAATTTGTTTTCATTTGTCTTCTTAGCAAGTGGAAGAAGTTGGCTGGCGTTGTACAATCTGCCACATACATATTTTGTCTTGCACAAAGTTGTAAGTAACGTTCCATTCTTGCAGAAGAGTGTTCAGCACCTTGACCTTCATATCCGTGAGGTAATAATAAAACAATACCGTTTTGATTGTTCCATTTATCTTCACCACATGAAATATACTGGTCAATCATGATTTGAGCACCATTAGAGAAATCTCCAAATTGAGCTTCCCAAATAGTCAAAGCGTTTGGATTAGCTAATGCATATCCATAATCAAAACCAAGAACACCATATTCAGATAAAAGTGAATTGAATACGCCGAATTTTCCTTTTTTATTTTCAATACTATCCAGTAATATTACTTCTTCTTCAGAATCCTCTACTTTTACAACAGCGTGACGGTGAGAGAATGTACCACGCTCTACGTCCTGCCCTGAAATACGAATATCAAATCCTTCAGTCAAAAGCGAGCCGTAAGCCAATGCTTCTGCAGTCCCCCAATCAATAGTATTATTGTCGTATACGGTTTTTCTGTCCGTAACAATTTTAGTTATTTTACTGATGAATTTTTTGTCCGCTGGTAATGTTGAAATTGTATTGATGATAGAATCCAATCCTTTTTTATCAAAAGTAGTGTCAACTTTTTCAAGCATTTGTGTGTCTGTTACCTGAACAAATCCATCCCATTCGTTTTTCATGAATGGCGTTATAATAGTCAAATCTTTTTTACGGGAAGCTTGTAAATTCTCCTCCATAGTAGATTTGTATTCTTTTTCTAAAGCGTTTACATAAGATGCATCGATTACGCCGTCTGACAATAATTTTTCAGCATAAATATCTCTTGGATTTTTATGTTTTGCGATGATTTTATATAATACAGGTTGTGTAAAACGAGGCTCATCACCTTCGTTATGACCGTATTTTCTGTATCCTAATAAGTCGATAAATACGTCACGTCCAAATTGCATTCTGTAATCTAATGCAAAAGATACGGCGTGTACAACAGCTTCAGCATCATCAGCATTTACGTGTAATACTGGTGAAAGCGTTACTTTAGCAACATCTGTACAATAAGTAGACGAACGTGCATCTAAATAGTTAGTAGTAAAACCAACCTGATTATTGATTACGATATGAATTGTTCCTCCGGTTTTGTAACCGTCAAGCAATGCCATTTGAATGATTTCGTATAAAATACCCTGACCTGCGATTGCAGCATCTCCGTGAACGGCAATTGGCAATACTTTTGAGAAATCGTTTGGAAAATATTTATCTTGTTTTGCTCTTGTAATTCCTTCAATTACAGCTCCAACCGTTTCTAAGTGAGAAGGGTTTGGTGCTAAATTGATATTGATGTTTTTTCCTGTTCTTGTTTTTTTGTCGGCAGTAAGACCTAAATGGTATTTTACGTCACCATCAAAATATTCCTGATCGTAATCTTTACCGTCAAACTCACCAAAAATATCCTGAGTAGATTTTCCGAAGATGTTTGCCAAAACGTTCAAACGGCCACGGTGAGCCATTCCCATTACGAATTGTTCAACACCTTTTTCAGCAGCCTGTTCGATCAAAGCATCCAAAGCAGGAATGATAGATTCTCCACCTTCTAATGAAAATCGTTTTTGACCTACATATTTAGTGTGCAGGAAGTTCTCGAAAGAAACTGCCTGGTTTAATTTGTTTAAGATAGTTTTCTTTTCTTCAGAAGAGAAATTAGGCTGGTTAACATTTACAGCCAGTTTATCCTGAATCCATTTTACAACTCCAGGATTTCTGATATACATATATTCAATACCAATATGTTGGCAGTAAATAGATTTAAGACGCGTAACAATGTCTTGCAAAGTAGAAGGTCCTACTCCGATAGCTTGTCCAGCATCAAAAACTGTAGAAAGATCAGCAGTTGTTAATCCGAAATTTTCGATGTCTAATGTTGGAGAAGATGTTCTGCGATCACGAACCGGATTTGTTTTTGTAAACAAGTGTCCGCGTGTGCGATAAGCATCGATTAACTTTAGTACATTGAATTCTTTTTGTAGTTTGTCAGAAACTAAACTGCAATCCTGATTGTCGCTAGTCACATATTCAACAATTCGTTGAACTGGATTTTCGTCATTATAAGTCGTTTGTCCAAAGTCAAAACCTTGAAAAAAACTTCTCCAGCTTGGCTCAACGCTATCTGGGTTTACTAAATACTGATCATATAATTGTGCGAAAAACTCTGTATGCGCTGCATTTAAAAATGAAAACCTATCCATAATATGAGTGAATATACTTTTTGTTAAATAGAAAGGCAAAAGTACAACAATCGCATTTATTTAAATCTTTTTTTTACGTACTTTTACGTAAAAATTTGTTAAAAATAGACTCAACTATGAATAATAATCAAATTTCAATCGTTTTCAAACCTTTTTTTGTGATTTTGGCAGTCCTATTTTCTAGTTATGCAATTTCGCAGCAAAAGTACGTTATTGACAATAGTAATCATTTTTGGGACAAAGTTCAGTTTGGTGGAGGACTTGGTTTAGGAATAGGTTCTGGCTATACTGATATTTCTGTAATGCCAAGTGCTATTTATAATGTAAACGAAATTGTAGCCGTTGGTGTTGGTTTACAATTTGGTTATTTATCTTCCAAAAGCTACTACAATTCTTTCGTGTACGGCGGAAGTCTGGTTGGTCTTGTAAATCCAATTCCTGAGATTCAATTATCAGCAGAGTTAGAGCAGGTGAGAGTAAATACAGATTATAATTCAACCCCTTACAGACCAAGTTATTCTGATAATTATTGGAATACTGCTTTATATCTTGGTGCAGGTTACAGAACCGGAAGTGTTACGGTTGGTGCACGTTACGATATTTTGTATGATCCTGATAGAAGTCTTTATGGATCAGGGTTTATGCCTTTTGTGAGGGTGTATTTTTGATGGAAAGTTGCTAAGGTTCTGAGTAGCTAAGATTCTAAGATTCTAAGTTTTTAAATTTTGAAAAATTGAAAAAGTATATTTTTATAATTACAGCAATTATTATTTCGAGTTGTAACAATTCTAATAAAGTAGAAGTTGCATCCAAAAAGGCTGTAAAGAAAGAATTAAGACCTTTTTTTGATTCGGATAAAATTGATCATTATTATTTAGATTTTTCTAAACGGGAGTTTGAGCATTCATCCAATGATAATATTGCACAGAAAGAAAAGAAAAAAGAATTTTCAGGTTTTTTTTACGGGTATTATCCTGATAGTATTCCGAAGAAAGATTTTGAAAAGCTTTTATTAAAATACGAATACAAAAAATCAAATTTGTCAATCAAGCAAGAAAAAAAGATTGAAAATGTTTTTAGCGACAAAGATTCATTGCAAACCACTTTTGCCGCCTGCATTGCAGAATATCGTGATATTTTTATTTTTAAGAATAAAGAAAAGACAATAGGAATAGCAAAAATTTGTTTTAAATGTGGCCGCTACCAAATTATAGGAAGTAAATTAGACACTAATGGATTTGGACTTTGGTCTGAATTGGATAAATTAAAAAAAATCGTAAGACCTGAAAGTTATAGTATTTTGTTGACTAACTAACTTTTTTACTTGTAATAATTGCGAAACCAAACCTTCTGCCATTCTCTTTTTAGAATCAAAAAGGCAACTTGTTCAGCGAGAACAACCAAATCTGATCCGTCTAGTTTTTTAATTTCTTCTTCAGAAACATCAATAATATAAAGCAGGTTTAAGTATTCAGCAAATTTGTACTGAATCATTCGGTAGATTTTTTCGTGAAGCTGAATTTTTAATTCTTCGGGAGAAATACTCAGCGGGAAATCAATACCTTCATTGGCTAAATTAAAGTCCTTATTAATTTGTTCAATCAGGTTTAGATATAGGTTTTCTTTTTCGGCATCAGCCAATAAAAAATCGGTATTTTCAGGAATCGGAAACATTGATGCTTTTTAAGATTGAGGCAAAGTTAAAACTAAAAAATCATTTAACGGTTGATTCTCTTTCAATGATTCTGGTAGGAAGTTCAATAATTTGATGCGTTACCGGACGATGTTCTTTTATATCTACAATTTCATCAATTAAAAGTGAAACCGCCTGATGTCCCATTTCAAATCCCGGTTGATCAATTGTAGTTAATTTGGGTGAAATAACGGTGCTCATAAACCAATTGCTAAATCCAAAAACCGCAACTTGTTCCGGCGTTTTTATTCCGGCTTCATTAAAATATTTAATAATGCCGATGGCGACTAAATCTGTAATGGCAAAAATGGCATCGATATCCGGATTTTCGGTCATTATTTTTTGGGCATTTTCATAGCCGTCTTCAAAATCGGTATTGTTATCACAGACATAAACCAGTTTCGAATCGTATTCAATTCCGTGTGCTTCAAGTGCTCTTTTGTATCCTAAAAAGCGATCGATCGAGTTTTGCGGAACATACGAACCTCGAAAATGAGCGATTTTTTTATACCCTTTATTAATAAGGTAAGAAACGGCATCAAAAGCCGCTTTGGCATCATTAATAACTACTTTAGAACAATCTACTCTTTTGGCGATTTTATCAAATAGAACAACCGGAGTGTTTTTTCGGATAGCTTCATTAATATGAGTGAAATCATCTGTTTCGTTAGAGAGTGACATTAAAACCCCGTCAACCCGTTTTTGAATCAATAAAGCAAGTTGCTTTTTCTCCAGTTCATATTTTTCATTAGATTGTAATATAATGACCAGATATCCTCTTTTTTCAGCTTCTTCGAGAATACCATTTAATACACTCGAAAAAAAGTGATGCACGGTAGCCGGAATAATAACGCCAATGGTTTTGGTTTCATTGGTTCTAAGATTCACCGCAACAGAATTGGGGATGTAGTTCATCGTTTCGGCCATTTCGATAACCCTGGCACGAGTAGACTTACTAATATCTGTATATCCTTTTAACGCTTTTGACACCGTTGTAACCGAAATTCCGAGTGCCGAGGCTATATCTATTAATTTAGTGTCATTCATGAAATAAAAGTACTAAAAATAAAACGGATTGATAAAAAATTAACTTCCGAAAACGTTTTAGGTCATTTCGAAAACGTTTTCGATTTTTAATTCGTAAATTCCTTTATGATTTGTAGTTAAGTTTGACAGTGATAACCATAATTACTAACTAACCGAACGAAAAAATGAAAAAACTACACCAATATTCAGGCACATTACTTTTGATGTTTTGCCTGTTTTTTTTATCTAATAATCTGTTTGCTCAAAATCAAAATACAATTTCAGGAAAAGTACTTGATGACAGCGGAGTAACGATTCCAGGCGCAAACGTAACTATTAAGGAAACGGGAAAAAGCACTGTTACCGATGAAAATGGAGGCTATTCATTCTCGAATATCGAAGCCAGAACGTATACCGTTATTGCCACTAATGTAGGTTACAAAACTTTCGAGAAAAAAATTGCCATAAAACAAGGAGAATCCCTAGAAGTAAATTTATTACTTGAAGGAGAATCTCAAAGTTTAAAAGAGGTTGTCGTTACCGGATCTTCAACGCCAAGATCTAAATTGGAGTCGAGTGTTGCGATTACAACAATGGGAGCCAAAGCAATTGAAGACAGAGCACCATCAAGTACGGCGGCTTTATTGCAGACCATTCCGGGATTTGTAGTTGAAGCCTCTGGAGGAGAAATAGGAAATAACCTTTTTGCAAGAGGAATTCCGTCAGCGGGAGCTTATGAATATGTACAAATTCAGGAAGATGGTTTGCCCGTTTTTGAAGATGGAGCACTGCAATTTGCCAACGCCGATACTTTTTACAGATTAGACGAAACGGTAAGCAAAATGGAAGCGGTTCGTGGAGGTTCTGCCTCAATTTTTGCCACCAATGCTCCAGGTGGAATCATCAATTTTATTTCAAAAACGGGACAAAATGAGTTTCAGGGAAGAGCAAAGTTTACAACTTCAGATTACGGAATGTTTAGAACTGACCTTAATTTATCTGGTGCTTTAATTCAGGATAAATTATTCTTTAATGTTGGAGGTTTTTACAGAGCTGATAATGGCGTAAGAAATACAGGTTTTACAGCTAATAAAGGCGGACAAATAAAAGGAAACATCACCTATAAATTTGATGACGATGATTATTTAAGAATTAACTTCAAACATCTTGATGACAGAAACACATTCTATTTGCCAATTCCATTAAAAAGCAATAACGGAAAAGTAGAAGGAATTCCTGGATTTAACCCGAATTACGGAACATTAACTTCAGTAAATTTGAGCCGCTTAAACGTACCTCAATATGGCGGAGGAACTTTTAGCGCAGATTTAGAAGATGGTTCTCATCCTATAATTAATTCTATTGGAGCCGAATTCAAAAAGAAGATATCGGATAAAGTGACGTTCAAAAACTCATTCAAAAACACCAATATCGATTTAAATTACAATGCGATTTTCCCAAATGGCGGTCCCTGGACACAAGATGCTTATGCTACAAGTGTTCAAAATACAACCGCTAGTAATCTAACATATTCTTATGTAGATAACGGACAAACACTTGATCCAAACGCTTTAATTATGAGAGCTGACCTTTGGCATATCGAAAAAAAGATGAACAATTTTGCGAATAATTTCTCTTTTAATTTTGATTTAGATCCGGTAAAACTAACTGCAGGTTACTACTATTCAAATTGGAAATCGAATCAATACTGGAACTGGAATTCGTATTTGGTAGGTGTTTCAGACAATCCCAGATTATTAAATGTAAAAGACAATACAAGTGGAGTAGATCATACCTGGAACGGTGTAGAAAGAATCACCTGGCTAGAAAGAGATGCACAAACCAAAGGTGTTTTGAATGATATTTACGCTGATGCCGAAATTAAAGCTACTGATAATCTAACCTTCAATGCAGGCTTAAGATACAACAAAGACAAATATTCAGGCTACAGAGACAACGCCAGATTTGGTGCTGAAAACTTAGGGATTTTAGACAACAATACGGCCGATGATGCAGTAACAACGGTAAAAGGAAATCCGTACACGTATTGGAGATATGATGTAAGCAAATGGTCTTACACAGCTGCAGGAAACTACAAATTCAATGACAATATGGCTTCGTACGTTCGTTACAGCCACGGTTTTAGATCGCCAATCGAAGAATCTTTTTATGATAATGCAGCAGATTTAAGCAAATTGGAGAATACAGAAGTGAATCAGTTTGAATTGGGTTATAAATATGCTAATTCCTTCTTTAATGTGAATGCCAATTTATTTCACATGAACTTAAAAAATGTTGCTTTTACTGATATTTTATCTGATGGAAGTTCTGAGAATAAATTTGCTGACGTAAACAATATTGGTCTTGAAGTAGAAACTAATGTGAGATATAATATTGTAAAACTGAATTTTACATTTACGGTTCAAAAACCGGAATATGATAATTTTACAGGAACAAATGCTGACGGTTCTACTTTTGATTTCAACGGTAATACAGCACGAAGAATTCCTAAGTTTTTCTGTAACCTAAGACCGGAAGTCGACATTACAAAAGATTTTACAGCATATGTTCAGTTTTCTTATTATGATAAAAAATTCACTAATCAAGATAACAGACAGGTTTTACCAGCATATAAAGAAGTAGGGGCAGGTTTAAATTATACGTATAATAATCTTCGTTTTGCAGTTGATGCTTCGAATTTATTCAACGAAATTGGTTTAACAGAAGGAGATCCAAGACAAACAACATCTGCGGCAAGCGATGTGTTTATGGCAAGACCAATTTTAGGGCGCGCCTTTAGATTTTCGGTAGCGATTAATTTCTAGATTTAACCTGTTGGGGTTAATTATTTTTAACACATAGAAACATAGAATTATTGAAATGAGAAAAGGCGTTTCACTTGCATTAATACACATAGCTATGTGTGAGAAACGAGTTTCTTTTTTTTTACTTTTTTTAAACACATAAAATCTATGTTTCTATGTGTTTATTTAAATTTTTAGCCATCACGCCCAACAGGTTAAATAATATATATATACGGTATCGTAGAGGCGCACAGCAGTGCGTCTCCGCACCGTAATCACAAAGCATAGACAAACAAATAGAAAAATGAAAAACATAGGAATTAAAATCTCACTTTACCTCAATTATTTTGTCTTCGCCATTTTATTAAACAGCGTAGGCATTGTGATTTTAAAATCGCAGAAAAATTACGGAGTAGATGAAGTTCAGGCGAGTATTTTAGAAGCTTTTAAAGACATGCCAATTGCCATTGTTTCTTTTTTTATAGCGTCTTTTTTACCCAGAATAGGCTATCGAAAATCGATGCTTATAGGTTTGGGTTTGGTTACTGTGGCTTGTATTTCTATGTATTTTGGAAACTCTTTTAATAACGCTAAAATTCTTTTTGCAACTGTTGGAGTTTCCTTTGCTTTGATCAAAGTTTCGGTTTATTCGCTAATCGGAACTGTAACCGAAACCAAAAAAGAACACAACGCCTTAATGAGCAGTATCGAAGGTTTTTTTATGGTGGGAATTGCATTGGCTTATTTCTTATTCCCAGCTTTTAATAACGAAAATGATCCTAATTCATGGCTGAATGTTTATTGGTTTTTGGCAGGATTATCATTGCTTTCGTTCTTGTTTTTATTCTTTGTGAAATTTGAAGAAAGTGAAGTTTCGGCAGGAGCAAATCTCAAAGACGATTTCATGCAAATGTTCAAATTAATGGCAAAATTGCTTACCGTTATTTTTGTAATTAGTGTCTTTTTGTTCGTAATGATCGAACAGGGAATTTTGTCGTGGTTGCCTACATTTAATACAAAAGTACTTCATCTGCCAGAAAATATCAGCATTATGATGGCGAGTATTTTGGCTATTTCATTAGCAATAGGAAGATTGATTGCAGGCATTATAACCAAAAAAGTAAATTGGATTTGGGTTTTGAGTTTTTGTATTATTTCAGCGATGTTGCTGGTGATTTTTGTACTTCCAAAAACAGTAGGCTTAGAAGTAAAAAATATCAATACACTTTCAGATATGCCTTTAATTGGTTTTGCATTTCCATTAATTGGTTTATTCATTGCGCCCATTTATCCATTATTAAATTCGATTGTATTAAGTGCTTTGCCTAAAAATCTGCAAAGCTCAATGACTGGATTAATTGTAATTTTTTCTGCTCTTGGCGGAACATTAGGCTCCAGAATAACGGGTTGGCTGTTTAAAAATGAAGGACCGGAAAACGCATTTTATTTTACTTTAATTCCAATGTCTTTATTATTAATATCCTTTTTTATTCTTAAAAAAATAACTGCAAAAGATGAAATTTAGATTACATATAACCCAAACCATCGAAAAATTATTGGCTCAGGAAGATACTGATGGCGATAAAAAGATAACCATTGATGATAATGGTCCAAAAAAGTTTTTGCTGCATGATGAAAACGGAAATTTTGCTCTGATTGAAGGAACTTATCAGCTTTCGAATTTATTGCAGGAACTGGCTTTGGCCAAAAAAAACAATACCGAATTTGCCGAAATCAATTTAGATGAAATCACAGAAGATCCTGTAAAGAGAATTTCGGGAAAAATAAAAAACCTCTATTGGAAAGGTTTGACAAGAACAATTGATGCCGATGGTGTAAAGAAAATTCTGGAAGACAATAAGATCGAAAATGAATTAGCGTATTTGTATGTGCCTTTTGGCGACGAAATAGTTTTTGATTATTTCAAGAAATTAGAAGCTGTCACTCCAAAATTGAAAGTAGTGCAGATGCCTAAAAACATTTCGCCAGAATATGTTTTATCACTCAATAAACAACCCGGAATTCTGGCATTGGCACTTCAAATCAAAAACAACGAAGTATCAGGAGTTCCATTTGTTGTTCCGGGTGGAAGATTCAACGAAATGTACGGTTGGGACAGTTATTTTATTGCCAAAGGACTTTTAATCGATGACAAAATTGAGCTTGCTTTAGGTATTGCGGAGAATTTTAAATATCAAATTGATCATTACGGAAAAATATTAAATGCCAACCGAAGTTATTATTTGACCCGAACCCAACCGCCACTTTATACATCGTTGATTATAGATGTTTTGGAAAAGTCGAATCCGGATATTTTTTGGATTGAAAGACATTTAAAAACCGCTATAAAAGAATATCAAACGGTTTGGATGGAAGAAGGAAAACGACTTACCGCCAATGGATTGAATCGTTATAAAGCAGAAGGAATCGGGCTTCCGTTTGAGGTAGAAGAAGGGCATTTTGATGATATTCTGGAACAATATGCATCCAAATATAATTTGTCAACACGCGAATTCGAAAAGAAATATCTCGATAGAGAAGTGGTAGACGAAGAGCTTGATAAGTATTTTATTCACGATCGAAGCATGCGCGAAAGTGGTCATGACACAACAAACAGATTGGTCGGAATTTGTGCTAATTTAAATACGGTTGCGATCAATAGTTTGCTCTATAAATACGAAACGGATATTGCCTTTTTGATTAAGAAGTATTTTAAAAACGAATTTCAATATTTTGAAGATAAGTCTTTTTCGAGTGAGTACTGGATTTCAAAAGCTGCTTCGAGAAAAGAAAAGATCAATAGAATGTGCTGGAATCAAGAAAACGGAATCTACTTCGATTATAATTTTGTAACCGAGGAACAACATTTCTTTGAAGCTGCGACAACATTTTATCCGCTTTGGGCAAAAATAAGCACGCCTGAACAAGCAGAGATTTTGGTAAAAAAGGCACTCCCAAGATTTAAAATGAAAGGTGGAATTGCCGGAAGTACCAAAGAATCAATCGCTGAATTAGATCACAATTCGCCAATTCGCCAATGGGATTATCCTTTTGGCTGGGCGCCGCATCAAATGCTTTTGTGGGAAGGTTTACTGAATTATAATTTTAACGAAGAAGCGCAGGAAATGGTCTATCGCTGGCTTTGGCTGATTACCAGAAACGCGGTTGATTATAACGGAACCATTCCGGAGAAGTTTGATTTATCGATAAGTTCACACAAAATTTTCGCAGAATACGGAAACGTAGGAACCGAATTTGATTTTATAACCGAAGAAGGTTTTGGCTGGATGAACGCTTCTTACCAATACGGATTGACGATTTTAGAAGATAATCTAAAACAAAAATTATCGAATTTAGTTGATCCTGAGGATTTGTTTTAATTATGTTCAAATTTTTTAAGATGTCATTCATTCCCTAGGAATGTCTGGTTGGTAGATTTTTTTGATTGGATTAAAAGGTATGCGTTCCGTAGAAACGTTTGATTACGTTCGTAACAATTATTCCGCAAAACAGGTGTCCCTACAGGACACTTTGCAAATTCGTTACTTTTTTTTTACCAACCAGATATTCCTAACGGAATAATTTCAAAATATAAACCCGACAGGTTTTTAAAACCTGTCGGGTTTACTATGTGTAATAAAAACGAAAAAAATCATTTAAATCCTTTAATCTGTGGCAAAAACTTAAACTTTTCTTCCCATTAAATTCTCTCCAAAAGTCCTTAAAATAGCTTTCTTTTCAGCATTAAGATCCATTTTTTCTAAAGTTTCAAAAGCTTTAAAAGTGTACATTTCTATAGCTTCCTGTGTTGCTTTTGAAGCACCGGATTCATTAAAAATAGTTTTTGCAGTGGCTATTTTCTCCGTATTATCATCTAATTGTAAACTGAATAATTTCTCTAATTCTAAAGCTTTTTTGGGTGTAGAAAACTCTCTTGCTTTCAGGTATAAATAGGTTTTTTTATTCACCATAATATCACCGCCAACTTGTTTTCCAAAAGTTTCAGGATCTCCAAAAGCATCCAGATAATCATCCTGAAGCTGGAAAGCCAATCCTAAATTCAAACCGAAATCATAAATAAAATCAGCTTCTTTTTCAGTGGTTTTGGCTACAATGGCACCCATTTTCATGGCTGCGGCAACTAAAACGGCTGTTTTATATTCGATCATTTTCAGGTATTCCGGAATGGTAACATCGTTTCTTTTTTCGAAATCGACATCCCATTGTTGTCCTTCGCAAACTTCAAGAGCAGTTTTACTGAACAACTTTGCTAAATCTCTAAAAACGGTTGGTTCGTATTGCTCAAAATATTGATAAGCCAGAATCAGCATAGCATCTCCGGAAAGAATTCCGGTATTCAAATCCCATTTTTCATGTACTGTTTCCTGTCCTCTTCGCAAAGGCGCATCATCCATAATATCATCGTGAACCAATGAGAAATTATGAAAAACTTCAACGGCCATTGCTGCCGGAAGCGCTACTTTATAATCAGTGTCAAAAACTTCTGACGCCATTAAAGTAAGTACAGGGCGCATGCGTTTTCCGCCAAGACCTAAAATATATGCAATGGGTTCATAAAGATTTTTGGGCTCTTTACTAATGCTTTGTTTTTCTAAATAATGGATAAAAAATTCCTGGTATTGGCTAATATCGTGCATAAAATATAATCTGAATTGCGAGCTCCAAAGATACGATTCATTATGAATTATTCTTTCTTAAAGTTTTAAATGACAGTTTCCACCTCAAAATGACCCCAAAACCTTTAATTATTAGGGAGTTGAAATTATTTTTGAAAAAACTTGGAAACTTTTTTGGTGTTTAGAGTTTCCTGTCTATATTTGCATTCTCAATTGGAAACTCTGAACACTGTAAAAGTTTCCGTTGGAACTTTTAATGATTTATAAATTCACTAAAATCAAATATTTATGAAAACAACATGGACCTTAGATTCTAGCCAATCAGATGTTTTAATTAAAATGAGACATTCGATAATTGCTTATATGGGAGGAACTACAAATAAATTTGATGGTTATGTGAACATCGAAGACAATGAAATTGAAGATGCATCGGTTGAGTTTTCTTTAGATATCAATAACAAAAAGGATAGTTTTCAACAAATCGATACGTATTTACAACTTCAGGACTTTTTTGATGTAAACGAACATCCGATCATTAGTTTTAAATCGACTTCTTTTCAAAAAATAAACAATAATATCAATTTCTTTAAAGGCGATTTAACCATAAAAGATGTAACCAGAGTAGTAGAACTTGATGCTGAGTTTATTGGCGTTAACACTTACAATGGCGAGAAAAAAGTTGCTTTTGAAATAAAAGGAGATATCAAACGTCAGGATTTTGGTTTAGATTATAATTCGTTCAATCATAACGGAGGTTTAGCTTTAGGAAAAGATATTAAACTGATTGCTAATTTAGAATTCAGTATATAATCTTACATAATGAATAAATTAATGTAAAATTATTACAAATGTTACGGAAACTATTTTTCTGATTTTAGTTTCCTAAGTATATTTGTAATACAATTTGAAAATTAAGATGAAAGAGAAAATTATATCAAAAGCAAGTGAGTTATTTTTAAAACTTGGTTTTAAGAGTGTTACGATGGACGATATAGCAGGTGAAATGTGTATTTCGAAAAAAACCATTTATAAATATTTTTGTAATAAAGAAGTTCTGATCGAAGAAAGTACTTCGACCGTTCATCAACAAGTACATGAAGTTATTGACACTATCGTTGCGAAAGACTATAACGCTATTCATGAGAATTTTGAAATTAGAGAGATGTTTCGTGACATGTTTAAAAATGCAGCGGACACTTCGCCTCTTTACCAGTTAAAAAAACATTATCCTGAAATCTATCAAAATATAATGACGCATGAGATAGATCAGTGCAACCATTATTTTAGGGATAATATTTTAAAAGGAATCAATGAAGGTTTGTACAGACCGGATTTGAATATCGATTTATATGTAAAATTTTATTATACCCTGATTTTTCATATTAATGAAACTACTATCTCAGAAAGAGAAGCACAAAAAATAGAATTAGAAGCACTGGAATACCACACAAGAGCTATGGCAACTGAAAAAGGAATACTGGAATTAGAAAAACAACTTAAAAAAATTACAATTTAATCATCAATCTATGAAACGAATAATTCTTATATTTTTGTGTTCAATTGGCTTGTCTGCCAACGCACAAGTCAAAACACTAACCCTAAAAGATGCAGTTGTATACGCGCTTGAAAACAAAGCCGATGCAAAAAAAGCAAAATTACAGGTTGAAAATAGTGAGTATAAAATTCAGGAAATACGTTCAAGAGCGTTGCCTCAAATTTCTGCAAACGGAAATTTAACTTACAATCCTGTAATTCAGACTACAGTTATTGACGGAGCAGGATTTGGTGCGCCGGGAACTACGATTCAGGCAGCATTTGGTCAAAAATGGACTTCAACTGCAGGGGTTTCATTGACTCAGACAATCTTTGATCAATCTGTTTTTACAGGATTAAGAGCAGCAAGATCTACTCGTGAATTTTATCAAATAAACGATCAGTTGACTGAAGAGCAGGTAATAGAAAGAGTGGCCAACAATTACTACTCAGTTTACGTACAGCGTGAAAGATTGGTTTTATTAGATAGCAGTTATGTTAATACGACTAAAGTTCGTGACATTGTAAAAGGACAATTTGATAACGGTTTGGCGAAAAAAATTGACTTAGATCGTATCGTGGTTAAAATGTCGAATATTGATACAGAACGTCAGCAAGTAAAAAATCAAATTACATTACAGGAAAATGCTTTGAAGTTTTATATGGGAATGCCTATTGAAGCTCAAATCGAGATTCCAAAAGAAGAATTTGAAGTTGTTCCTGCTGCACTAACAGAAGTGCCAAACACAGAAAACAGAACAGAATACCTGCTTTTGAAAAAACAAGAAGAGCTTTTAGTGTACAATAAAAAAGCTGTTGAAGCAGGATATTATCCAACACTTTCTTTATCTGCCGGTTACAATTATATTGGTCAGGGACCACAAATGCCTTGGTTCGCAAAACCATCAGATGGTGTGTATTGGTCAGATTTCTCTGCAATTGGGTTAAATTTACATGTGCCAATCTTTACAGGATTTGGAACTCGTGCCAAAGTAAGACAAGCCGATGTAGAAATCAGATCGCTTCAGGAAGATATCAAAGACACGAAACTTTCGCTTGATTTAGATTACAGAAATGCAATGGCTCAAATTGATAATAACCTTATTACTATCAATAATCAAAAAGAAAATATGCGTCTGGCGATTGAGATCTTAAGCAATACAAAAAACAATTACCTTCAGGGATTAGCATCATTAACAGATTTGTTAGATGCTGAAAATGCATCACTTGAAGCTCAAAATAACTATACCAGAGCAGTCTTGAATTACAAAATTGCCGAAGTAGCACTAATCAAATCAAAAGGCGAACTTAAAACTCTTATTAAATAACTAAACAAAATGAAGAAAACTATTTTAACAATCGTAATCATAATCGCAGCACTGGGTGTGATTGGATATGTCTTAAATAATAATAAGAAAGAGAATAAAGAAAAAACAGATATCGTAGCAGAAAAAAATGCTGCAGTTTCAGTAAAAGTATCTCCTGTAAAAACAGAAGAAGTTTCATTGGATTTCGTTGCAAACGGAAATTTCCAGCCTATTCAACAATTGACTTTCTCTGCTGAAAAATCAGGAAAAGTAATTAGTGTTTTGGCTAAAGAAGGAGATTACGTAAAAGTAGGTCAGACTTTATTGACAATGAGAGGTGATGTAATCAATGTAAGCGCACAACAAGCTCAGGCTGTTTACCAAAATGCAAAATCTGATTACAGCCGTTACGAAAATGCTTTTAAAACGGGTGGTGTTACAAAACAACAATTAGATCAGGCAAAATTAGCATTAACCAATGCGCAGTCTAGCTTAACACAAGCCAACATTAATGTTGGAGATACAAGAGTAAAAGCTCCTATTAGCGGATTCATCAATAAAAAATACATTGAGCCGGGATCTATCTTGACTGGAATGCCAGCAACTGCTTTGTTTGATATCGTAAACGTTTCTAAATTAAAATTAGTAGTTACAGTAAACGAAAATCAGGTTGCAAGTTTAAAAGTTGGAAATACTATTAATGTAACAGCAAGTGTTTATCCTGATAAAACGTTCTCTGGAAAAATTACTTTTATTGCTGCAAAAGCGGATGAGACTTTAAATTTTCCGGTTGAAATTGAAATTACAAATAATGTAAACAACGACCTTAAAGCGGGTATGTACGGAACGGCAAACTTTGCATCAAACCAACAAAAACAACAACTTATGGTTGTGCCAAGAAATGCTTTCGTAGGAAGTGTGAGCAGCAACGAGATTTTTGTAGTTGAAAATGGTATTGCAAAATTAAGAAAAGTAACTGCAGGAAGAATTTTAGGAGATCAGGTGGAAATTATCAAAGGATTATCTGACGGAGAAACTGTAATTGTTACAGGTCAAATTAACTTACAAGACGGTAATACTGTAGAAATTATTAAATAATTTAAAGCAATAAGCTATAGGACGTAAGCATTACGCTTATTGCCTAAAGCCTACAGCCTAAAGCAACAAATATGAAATTAGCCGAAATATCCATAAAACGTCCGTCGTTGGTAATTGTATTGTTTACAATTCTAACACTTGGTGGATTGTTTAGCTACAGCCAGTTAGGCTATGAGCTGATCCCGAAATTTGAACAAAACGTTATTACCATTTCTACAATTTATCCTGGAGCTTCTCCAAGTGAGGTAGAGAATACCGTAACCAAGAAAATAGAGGATGCGATTGCATCTCTTGAGAATGTAAAGAAAATTGACTCGAAATCTTACGAAAGTTTATCTATTGTTTCGATTACATTAACATCAAATGCAAAGGTCGATTTCTCTCTAAATGATGCACAGCGTAAAATAAACGCGATTATTAGTGATTTACCGGACGATGTAAAAACGCCGGCACTAACCAAGTTCTCGCTGAGTGATTTACCAATTATGACATTGGGTGCCAACGGAAAAATGGACGAAGCAGCATTTTATGACTTAATTGACAAAAAAATTGCTCCTATTTTATCCCGTGTACAAGGTGTTGCTCAGGTAAATATCATTGGTGGTTCAGAACGTGAAATTCAGGTGAATCTTGATGCGATAAAAATGCAGGGTTATAATCTGTCTGTGCCTCAGGTACAACAAACTATATTAACCTCAAATTTAGATTTCCCAACAGGAAACGTTCAGACCCGTAATCAAAAAATATTAATTCGTTTAGCGGGTAAATATAAAAGTGTTGAAGAATTAAGAAATTTAGTAGTTTCTTCTCAAAACGGAATTCAGATTCGTTTAAGTGATATTGCAGATGTTCAGGATACTCAAAAAATTGCTGAAAAAATATCACGTGTAGATCAAAAAAGTGCCATCGTTTTACAAATTGTAAAACAATCTGATGCGAATGCCGTAGCGGTAAGTGAGCAATTATTAAAAACAATTGCAGTTCTTGAAAAAGATTATAAAGTAAATCAGTTAAAACTTGAAGTTGCAAAAGACAGTACTGTTTTTACTCTTGAAGCTGCAGATTCTGTAGTACACGATTTATTAATTGCGGTAGTTTTGGTAGCATTTGTAATGTTGTTCTTCCTGCACAGTATCAGAAACTCGTTGATCGTAATGGTTTCTATTCCGGCATCGTTAATTGCTACTTTTATTGGTATTTATTTAATGGGATACACCCTAAACTTAATGAGTTTATTAGGACTGTCTCTGGTGGTAGGTATTCTGGTCGATGATGCGATTGTGGTCCTCGAGAATATTTACAGGCACATGGAGATGGGTAAAAGCCGAATTCGTGCCTCGTATGACGGAACTGCCGAAATTGGTGGAACAGTAACGTCGATTACATTAGTAATTGTGGTAGTGTTCTTGCCTATCGCAATGAGTTCAGGATTGGTTTCTAATATTATTACACAATTTTGTGTTACCGTAATTATATCAACATTATTATCACTTTTAGCTTCGTTTACAATTATTCCGTGGTTATCATCTCGTTATGGTAAATTAGAGCATATTGAAGGGAAAAATGTTTTCGGAAGAGTAATTCTAGGTTTCGAAAGTTATTTAACACGTTTTACCAACTGGGTTTCTGAGTTGTTAACATGGTGTTTAGATCATTATTTTAAAACTCTTGCGGTCGTTCTTGTATTATTCTTCGGATCTACAATAGGATTAATGGGTGGAGGTTTCATTGGAGGTGAATTTTTCGCTTCTTCTGATAGTGGAGAGTTCTTGGTTCAAATCGAAATGCCGAAAGATGCTTCATTAGAACAAACGAACTTCATGACGCAAAAAGCCGAAGCTTATTTAAAAGCTCAGGAATACGTTCACAGTCAAATTACAACCGTAGGACAAACTTCTGAAGGCTTTGGAGCATCACAGGCTACAGCTTACAAAGCAGAGATTGACGTAAAAATGATCGAACAAAAAGATCGTACTGATGATGCTAACGTTTACGCAGCAAAAATCAAACGTAAACTTGAAAAAGTATTGGTTGGAGCAAAAGTAAAAACCGTTCCCGTAGGTATTTTAGGAACTGCTGAAGATGCTACGTTAGGATTAATCGTAACAGGTCCATCTACAGAAAGTGCTATGGCATTTGCTAAATTAGCTGAAGCTGAATTACGCACAATTCCTGGAACAACAGAGATTAAATTAACGGTTGAAGACGGAAACCCTGAAATCAACGTTAAAGTAGATCGTGATAAAATGGCTGCTTTAGGGTTGACACTTCAAACAGTGGGTTTAACCATGCAAACTGCTTTTAGCGGAAATACAGATGGTAAATACAGAGCTGGTGAATACGAATACGATATCAATATCAGATACAACGCTTTCGACAGAAAAAGTATTACTGACGTTAGTAATTTGATTTTTGTAAATGCTGCGGGACAACAAATTAAGTTATCTCAATTTGCAGATATTACAGAAGGTTCAGGACCTAGCCAGTTAGAGCGTAGAGATAAATCTGCCTCTGTAACGGTAAAAGGACAAAACGTTGGGGTTCCTTCTGGAACAATTGTACAACAATGGCAGGTTAAATTAGACAAGCTGAAAAAACCAGCCGGAGTAAATTATATCTGGGGAGGTGACCAGGAGAACCAATCTGAAGGATTTGGTACTTTAGGAATCGCTTTATTAGCCGCAATTATTTTGGTTTACTTAGTAATGGTGAGTTTGTACGATAGTTTCGTTCACCCGTTTGTAGTATTGTTTGCTATTCCGCTTTCGTTTATCGGGGCGATGTTAGCACTGGCTTTAACAAACAACTCATTAAATATCTTTACCATTCTGGGTATTATCATGTTAATTGGTCTGGTGTGTAAGAATGCGATCATGCTTGTCGATTACACCAACCAAAGAAGAGCAGCTGGAGAATCGATAAGAAATGCATTAATTCAGGCGAATCACGCTCGTTTACGTCCGATTTTGATGACGACAATTGCGATGGTATTTGGTATGTTCCCAATTGCATTGGCATCCGGAGCAGGAGCTGAATGGAAAAACGGATTGGCATGGGTAATTATCGGAGGATTAATTTCTTCTTTATTCTTAACCCTGATCGTAGTTCCTGTTATTTATAACATCATGGAGAAAATTATTGCCAGAGTGAGCAAAGGAGAAAAAATCGATTACGAAGCTGAAATGGTTGCTGATTATACGCCAACAGAGGTTAGTGAAGATGGTTTTAATCCTAAACATACGCATTAAGAAATTCCAATATAAAAATTCCAAATTCCAATTTTTTGGAGGAATTTAAAACTTAAAAATCCCAAATTCCGATTAAGGAGTTTGGGATTTTTTTATTGATTTTCAGATTTTCAGATTTGGAATTTGGAATTTTTATAATTTCAAATACAAATAATGATTATAATAATCAATAATCGCCTTTCCTTCCAATAAAACATCAGCACCAATAATACCGTGAACTGGTTTTGCTTTGTAGGCTTCTAAAGCTTCGTTTACATGCGAAAGATCAAAAATAACCAGATTGAAATCCTGATTTTTCCAGCTGCCAAGTTGTAATTTATTATGAGACGAAATTTGCGTTTTCATTCCTGTTCCTCCGGCTCCCGAAGCTCTAGTTTTGGATTTTTTGGCATTCAGTGCAAAAAGTTCTATACTTTCAAATCCTACACACGAATTTGATGCTCCTGTATCTAAAATAAAATTTCCTGAAACGTCATTTATTTTGGCTTTTATTAAAAGATGTTGTGTCTTGATAACTTTGAATTTTATTTTTTTGTATTTCTCTTTTTTGAGAACTTCGTGAAGATTTTCCATTTTCGATAGGGATTGAAAACCAAAAATAAACCAATTACAGTCAATAAACTAATGATGTAATAGATATAATTCGCTGATTTTTCTTCTGCCGAAATAGATCCATAATACACAAAAGAGCTCCAGTAATAAGGTGATTTCTTTGTGTTGGGGATTGACTTATCCTGTAAAAAAGCAAGTTTTGCATTCGTATTGGCCTCAAAATAAGGAACGTCATTTTTAATGTTTTTATAAAAATCTGCCATAAAAACCGATGTTGTATAATCGTTCACCTTCCATAAAGAAAACAGTAGATTTTGCGCTCCGGCAAACTGAAAACCTCTTGCTACGCTCATCGCACCTTCGGCTTTATAGAGTTTACCAATTCCGGTTTCGCACGCACTTAAAACGACCAAATCCGGATTGATGTTGAGGTTGTACAATTCAGAATACAAGATTTCCTGATCGTAGAATTTAATACTTGCCGGAGTTTCAATATCGCCCGAAGAGGCATGTGTACTCAAATGCAAAATCGAATATTGGTTGGCATTACTTTTAAAATTTGAAAAACTTGCGTCTGCATTTTCTAAATATTTTCCTTTAAAATTACTTCGAATAGATTCCAGTTCTTTTTTCGAATAACTCAACTCAAAAGCTGTTTTTTCGAAAACCGGAAAAATCCCTAAAACAGTTTTTTCAGATTTTAAAATAGGTTTTGAATTCAGATAATTGTTAGCCGAATTATTATATCCAATCTTGAAATCATTCAACAAATAATGCATTTTGGCAAAATTTGTTGTAGAAGATTCCTGAGTTATTAAAGCTTCAAAAGGAAGAAAATTCAAAATGCCATCAGGAACAATGATGAGGTTTTTGTAGATCACATTTGAAGGTAACTTCAATAAATCATAAACTCTTTTTCCATAATAATTATAACCGGAAATATCGTTGGTAATCGCATCTGCGCCATTAAAATAATCAATAAATTTTACAATTTCGAGCATGGATCTATGTGCCGTATAAAAATGACTAAAATTGATTCTGTTATTTTGTAAAGTGAAATAAAACAAATTTTCATTTCCCATAAAATAATAGACCATAACGGCTTTATCTTTTTCCAGTTTTGAAAACAAAGACTTTATATCGCAATTTTCAGCAATATAATCCGGGTTTTCAGACTGCATTTTCTTCAGCGAAAGCATCAGTTCATTTTGTTCTTTTATAAGCTGATTTATTCTTGAAATATTAGCCAAATCTCCTTTTTGCTGTTCTTTTATAATAGTGTTATTGAGATTTTGAAATTGCTGTATCATTTGTTTTTCTTTCGCGGAAGCGCTTTTAATATTCGAACGATAGCTTTTTAATATTCCGGATTTGGTTTTTTCAGCCATTTGAAAAGCTTCTTTTAAATACTGCAACTTGTTTTCTTCCTGATACAATCGATCATAAATCAAAAGACATTTTTCAGTTCGATTTCTCGCCCTGATTTGGGTAATAATTTTAGAGTTTTCATAGACCAAACCATTCATGAATAGATCTTCGATATGAAAAGAAAGACTAAATGCTTCAAGAGCTTTTTTGAGCTGATTTTGTTTAAAGAATATTTCGGACTGTAAATCTAAAACATCAATTAAAACCGTTTCTGCATACAACTGATTCTGATTAGGAAGAATATTTTTTGAATTGTAATTCTGAATTAAAATTTTAAAAATAACTTGAATCTGTTTCTCGCTTTCATCATATTTTCTTTCATCAAAAAGTAATAATGCCTTTTCATAATATAGTTTTGCCAATTTTCGAGGCTGTTGATTCGGGATCTCTAAAAATAGTTTTTCTGCTTTTGCTAAATAAGAAGCAGCGATATCAAATTGTTGTCTCTGACGATTGAGCGTTGCCAGATTTCGATAAGAATTGGATAAAGTTTCTGATTGTTGTTTTTCATTTTTCAGATAATTTATGGCAGACTCAAAAGCATTTTCAGCTTTTTGATAGATTTCAGGATGCATTACATTTCCAGCTGAGCTCAGGATGTAACTATTCCCCAGATTATTCAATAAAATCCCTTTCTGAGAATTCGATAATTTTTCTGTTTTTAAAGTACTTTCTAATAATTCAATCGCCAGAGAAATCTTCCCGGAACTCTGATACACATTCGATAAATTCAAAATCGCAGCAAACTTTTGCCTTTGAGCATCAGGATAATTTTTGGAAGTATTTATGATGAAAAAGTATTGCTTAATGGTATTTTCGGCACTTTCATAATCGCCTAAAATAGTATATAAATTGCCTAAAGGTTTCAGGCAAAACTCAATAATATCGTAATCGCCAAGTTTGTTTTTCTGATAAACCTGCCAGGCTTTCTCGTAACTCGCAATCGCTTTTTCGGTTTGCCCAAATTGGTTTTCATAATACGCTTTATTACAGTTTAAAACCACAATGGCCAATAATTCGTCTTCGGTTTTTGGTTTAGGATTTTTCCAAAAAGCAGTTTCAAGATGGGTTAAATTTTGTAACGCTTTCGCGGAAGGATGAGCAACAAAAACATCAACAGCATTGTATATTTTGTCTTCCTGATGCTGTCCAAATAGAATCAGTGTTGAGAAGAATAAGATATAGCAATATAGTTTTGTCATATTTTTTTGTTTCACAGAGATTTCCGGAATGTGTATAACGTTTTTTCGCCACGAATTCACGAATTATTTATAATTGATTGAAAAAAATTCGTGAATTCGTGGCTAACTTTTTAAAATTAGTAAAACTTAAAATTTCCATATTCCGTAAAACTGAAAGTAATTAAAATTTTGTTCGAAATTCATAACATAGCGCGCGCCTAAACTCGGACCAATTCTTGCGAAGCCTAAAGTTAAGTCAAATAAAAGTCCTGTTTTTAAATTGACAAACGAGTTTTTGACAGAACTTGATTCGGTTCTCATATCCATTAAAAACTGATCGGTTCCGCCTTCAAAACTTTCGATTTTTTTGCTGGTAGTTTGTTCAGACGAAACATCAAAATTAGCCTGAACTCCTGCACCAACGCCAATATAATTGTTGATGTTGTACCGAATTAGAATTGGAATTTCCCAGTTTACGCTTTTGTTTTCTGTGGTTGTTGTCGTGCGCTGAAATTGTTTTACTCCGTTTGGGTTTACCACATTTTGATCGACGACTGTTGCAGCATTTTCGTATTTATTAATAGCATTGAGCCATTCGGCCTGCCAGTAAAAACGATACGATTTAAAAGGCGAAATTGTGGCACCTACAAAATAACTGGTCGATTTTTCGAGATCAGGATATACATTATAACCCGCTTTTGCGCCAAGCGAAATTCCGGGCAGGAATCGGGTAGTGGCGTAGTTGGTTATGATAGGTTCATTTTTATCGAAGATAATTGCGGTTCTGCTTCGGGTTTTTACCTTATGAAAATCCTCCGCAAATTTCATGGAGTATTTTACAAAACCTTTGGTAGAATCTTTTTCATGTACATTTTTCTGTTCGCTTCCAGGCAAATAGATATTCTTGAAAGTAAAAAAGATTTGATTTTTTTTGATAATGGTATCGAGACAACTTACAGTAGGAACTTCATCTTTTGGACAAATGGGACATTTTGGATACATGTCTTCAATTTGAAATGTTTTCTTGTCGAACATATCCGGAACATCAGTTTCTAACCGAATCATTCTCGCCGGACCTTCGCCATTGTTTTGAAAACGGGTTTTAAAATTTACTCGTTTAAAACGCACCAGTCTATAATTCATAAAACTTCCGTTAGATCCCATTTTGTTCGGATCGTGAGAAGTTACGATTTCCATTTCGAGGTTTTTTATCTTGTGGTTTTTATAACTTCTGTTGGGTACAAAAATCCCTCGCATGGTAACCGTTGCACTGGTATCTTTGATCATTTCGGGAGTCGTTTTAAAGGTATAAAAAACATTACGGGTTTCCCCGGGATTGGCATCATCAAATTCTAAGATCGAAACATTATGATAGGTTTTATTGGCTTCTAATAATGATGCGTCGAGATCTTCCTCGGTAGTCGTGTTTCTGTATTTTTTGGTTCTGAAATTACTTTCGGCGGAAGCCAGATAATTATTAGAATCATCAAGATCCGTAACAGCAGCAATGGTTTTTTCTTTTATTTCACGCTCATTTGCATAGGTTCGAAAATCTGTTAGTTCGAAATTATTGTTTTTAAATTGTTTCTCATTATAGAACAAATACAACTTTCCGCTCGCTACGTAATTCTCCAGATTTTGATAACCTACTACGACTACCATTTCCTGATCCGGAATAGGATCGCAATTTTTGAGGATCGCAAAACCATTTTGATCTGCTATTGAGGCAATGTCTTTATAGTTAGTATCGGTAATATCGTTTACGACGACTTTTTTTGGTCGCGTTGCCGGAGGTTTTCCGTTGTCATAGTTATTGGTTACCGCAAGTCTTGTGGTGTAAGTTCCTTTGTTTTTATAAACGTGCTTGGGTTCGGCTTCTTTGCTGTAATGTCCGTCGCCCAGTTCCCATAAATAAGAATAACTGGGTTTTGGCGCACCTGCAATTGGTATCAATGGCGGGGTTTCGGGTTTGTAAGTAACGGCATTTCCGTTTTGTATAAAAACGATATTGGCTCGACGGGTTATGGTGTCTTTTACTTTGGTTTGCGCTATTGAGAAAATAGAGAATAGAATAAAGAAAATAGACAGTTGTGGTTTCATAACTAGACAGTTTTGGGTTCTAAAATCATGATTGTTAATTTTAAAACTGGATTAAATGTAAAAAAAAGTGATGAGCAAATCACCACTTTTTCTTAAAAGTATTTTGTAAGTTACTGAATAGCATTGATTGCGGCTATCAGTTGAGCTTTGGTGCCGACTGTTGTTTCGGCTAAAGTAAAGGTGTAAACATCGTTGGCAGCAACGGTTACGGCTTTGATTGCATAACGCCATTGACCATTAGATTCGGTTACAAAAATCACGTGACATTTTAAACCAATCGGAATTTGACCATAGTGTTCGCTGAATAATCCTGCAGGCGTATAAGTATCTAATTTTGCTAATGCATTTGTTCCTTCGCCATCGTATGACAGGTAAACAGCGCTATTGTTGTTGTCGTAACCAGTAGGAGCAGCCACAAGAAGTGTAGTTTTAGGTCTTGGATCGCTGTAAAAACGGTCTACATTTGTCCATCCAAAGTTGCCAAAAGTTACGTAATAATTTGCTCCTTCGCCTTGTACACCACCTTTTCCGCCGCCAGTTCCGTCAGCATTTGGTTTGTTCTCTCTCCAGGCGAGTTCTCCATTATCATCGATTGTACCATTCCATAAAGTCATTGCATTGTCTAATCCATTTGTTAAAGCTGTTGGAACTATTAAATTCATGCTGCAAGAAGTTTTAAGTTCCACGCCGCCTTGCGTGGCTTTGATGAAGAATTCTCCGCCTGAAATCAGTAAGTTTTTCTTTCCGTCAGGCATAATTCCCATTGTTGGTTTGTTAGTAATTAACATTGTTCCTTTGTCGAAAAGTTCGATGTATTCGATGTCTACAGCTCCGGTTACAGCAACTCCGTTTTTGGTCAGACAATCACCGTTGATGTTTAGTTTTACTCCTTTTGCAGATGTAATGGTTACAACACCAGTTCCGGCTGTAATGGTAAATTTTTGTTTGTTTGCTGATACTCCTTTTTCGCTAATGCTTTTAAAAGCTGCTCCGGTTGGAGGCAAAATAAGATTGTCTGTATTATTGTCATCGCCATTGTCGCAGCTGATGAAGGTGATAACTAATAAAAATAAAAGTCCGATTTTTTTAAGATTTGTGTTCATAATTTCTAGTTTTTATAAAATCTGTCCTGATGGTTTCAGGTGGTTTTCAGATTTTGGTTAATTATATTCTTATATCAATTTGGGTTTGATATTGTTACCCTTAATTTTAAATGTTTTCTTTTTAATTGGTGTTCTGATGTTATATCAACCGGCTTATAAAATTGTTACCCTGTTTTTGATTTTTTTTAATTTTCTTTTGAAAGGCATTTGTCTTCAAATAAATTTCCGTCTTCATCTATGGCTACCAGAATGTTTTTCTTCCGCGAAAGCGTAATACTCAAATAAATCCAGACAATCGCCCAAAGACCCAATGTGATACAGCTAAGAAACAAATGAAGAGGATGTTTGATTGCTTTTTTTTCTTTGGATAAAACCACGTAAGGCAGTTTCTCATTATGCTCTGTGATGACAAAGCCATTTCGGGTTTTGGCAGAAATCATTTGGTTAAACTGGTCTAAATTTTTTTCGGTTACAAATTGATAAGTTTCCATTTCTCTTAATTTTATTATTGTTTTTAGAAAAGGTTTTTTCCACAAACTCCACGAATGAGCACGAATTTTAAATTTCAATAATTAGAAAATCTGTGACAATCTGTTTTTGATCCGTTTAATCAGTGGGTCATCTCATTACATTTTATTAATGCTAAAAGACTTTTGTTACATTATATCAATCTCATATGTTAATTGTTACCCTATATTGTGAAATTTATTTACAATTGTTTTTTAAATTAGCTACAAAAAGTTTTTTTATGGGCAAAACGAAAATTCATCCTGATCAAATATACATTGAGGGACTTGCGGCAAATGACTCGGCAATTATTCAGGCGATTTACAAAAAGTTTGTTCCAAAAGTGGTAATGTTCATTATGAATAATTCAGGTGATAAAGAACATGCACAGGATGTGGTTCAGGAAATTATGATTTTACTTTTTAATCAGGCCAAAGCCAATACACTACAATTGACTTGCCCTTTTGATGCTTACTTTTTTTTATTGTGCAAAAGAAAATGGCTTAACGAACTCAAAAAAACATCGAATAAAGGGGTAACAATAAATGAAGATGTTTTATCTATGAATGAATCTGCATCTGAACTGATTACACACACAGAAGAATTTGATGAAAAACAGCAGCTTTTTGATGCTATGTTTCTAAAATTGGGAGATAAATGCCAAGAGTTGCTAAAACTGAGTTTCACCACTAAAACGATGGAAGAAGTGGCCGAGAAACTGAATGTAACTTACGGCTATGTGCGTAAAAAGAAATCGTTATGTGTGGGACAGTTAACGCAGTGGATTCACGAAGCCAAAAATTTTAAATCGCTAAAAAAATAATTAGTCATGAACGAAGAACGCTATATATTATTCGATCAATATCTTCAGGGAGAAATGACTGTTGAGGAAAGAAATAGTTTTGAAAAACAATTGGCCGAAGATCATGAATTGTCCTCGGAATTTGAAACTTTCAAAGAAGTACAGTTGCGCCTTAAAACCAAATTTGAACATGAAGAGGAGAGAGAAGCGTTTAGAGCAAATTTAACCACGATCTCAGACAAACATTTTAATACCAGCAAACCAAAAGTGGCTCTAATGCGACCTTGGTATTTAGCCGCGGCCGCATCTGTTATTATTTTGTTCGGATTGTTCTTTTTTGATTACAATAATCCGTCTTTTGCCGATTACGATAACCCCGAAACAGCTTCGTTTGTAGAAAGAGGAGATTCAAATGCAGCATTAATAGGAGCGCAAACCGCTTTTAATGATGGAAAATATGCAACAGCGATTCCGCTGTTTGAGGAAATTTTAAAGGAAAACCAAACACCCGAAATTCAGTATTTTTATGGAGTTTCTTTATTAGAAGAAAGTAAATATCCAAAAGCCGAGGCAGTATTTAATGAATTGAGATCAGGAACATCTGCTTATAAAGATAAAGCAACGTGGAGTCTCGCTTTGTCTAAATTGAAACAAAAAAAATATGACCAATGTAAAGAAATCCTGCAGACCATTTCGCAGGATTACGAAAACTACGATGAAGTAGAACATCTATTAGATGAACTGGATTAAGACATAAGTTTCGCAGAGATTTACAAAGAATGACATTGAAATTCGCAAAGAGGTAAAATACTTTGCGATTTTTTTTTGCAAAAACCACACAACAAGAGAAAAATCCGTGCACATCCGCGTTTTCACGAAGTGAATCCGTCTAATCCGTGTGCCATTTTACCGCCACAAACATTCAAATTGGGAAAGTTTTTAATATTGTCGTAATTTTGAACCTTTAAAAAAAAACACACCATTGAATTCAAAACCCATAATTACCGATACGCATACACACTTATATTCTGAAGAGTTTGATCAGGATCGTGATGAGATGATGCAAAGAGCCATAAATGCAGGAGTAACACGCTTTTTTATTCCCGCCATTGATGCTGCTGCAACACAATCTATGTACGATTTAGAACAAAATTATCCTGATAATGTATTCCTGATGATGGGTTTGCATCCCACTTACGTGAAAGATAATTACGAAGACGAGTTAAAGCACGTAGAAACGGAACTTGCCAAAAGAAAGTTTTATGCCGTTGGCGAAATCGGGATTGATTTGTATTGGGACAAAACACATCTTAAAGAACAGCAAATTGCTTTCAAGAGACAGATTCAGTTAGCGAAACAATACAAATTGCCTATTGTAATACATTGTCGTGAAGCTTTTGATGAGATTTTTGAAGTGCTGGAAGAAGAGAAATCAGAGGATTTGTTTGGCATTTTTCATTGTTTTTCCGGAACGCACGAACAAGCGCTTCAGGCGATATCTTACAATATGAAATTGGGAATTGGTGGAGTGGTAACATTTAAAAACGGAAAAATCGATCAGTTTTTAAATCAAATCGATTTGAAACATATCGTTTTAGAAACAGATTCTCCTTATTTAGCGCCAATTCCGTATCGCGGAAAACGCAATGAAAGCAGTTATTTAGTAAATGTTATTGCTAAGTTGGCAGACCTGTATGACGTTTCTGAAGAGGAAATTGCACAACGAACAACACAAAATTCTGTAAACGTTTTTGGGATTTAATTTATACCTTACAATAGTTTAATTTTTTTTTTGTTCTTTTGCCCACTTAAAACCAATATAAATAATGCAGAGATTTGATGCCATTCGACCGTTTTATGATTCTGAAATAAATGAAGCCCTTCATGCTGTTGCCAATCATCCGATGATGAAAGCCATGATGAACTTTACTTTTCCGGAAGTAGAAGATCAGGTTTGGAAAGAGCAATTGAAGAAAACACACTCTATACGTGATTTTCAATGCAACTTTATTTATAACACCGTACAAAAAGTTCTGGAAAAAAGCTCTGAAGGACTTACAACTTCAGGTTTCGAGAAACTGGAAAAAAACACCTCTTATTTATTTGTTTCTAATCATAGAGACATTCTTTTAGATACAACCTTATTAAACGTTTGTCTTTTCGAACATGGTTTAGTCATGACAGCATCGGCAATTGGAGACAATTTGGTTAAAAAAGCATTCCTGAGCACTTTGGCAAAACTGAATAGAAACTTTTTAGTTTTAAGAGGTTTAACACCCAGAGAAATGCTGCAAAGCTCAAAATTATTGTCTGAATATATAGGACAGTTATTGCTTCGCGAAAATCGTTCGGTTTGGATCGCACAAAGAGAAGGCCGTACCAAAGACGGAAATGACGAAACCAACCCCGGAGTTTTAAAAATGATAGGAATGGGTTCTGATGAAGCCAATTTGATGGATTATTTTAAGAAATTAAAGATCGTTCCGGTTTCTATTTCATACGAATATGATCCTACAGATGTACTGAAAATGCCACAATTAATGGCAGAAGCCAATAATGAGGTTTATATTAAAGAAAAAAATGAGGATTTCATGACCATTTTAAGTGGTATCATGGGAACCAAAAAAAGAATACACATTTCTGTTGGAGATGTTCTCGATACAGAAATTGATCAGATTGTGGCTGAAAATGACAATGCCAACAAACAAATTCAGGCTTTGGCCCAAGTTATTGATGATTCGGTTTTAAAGAATTATCAGTTATGGCCAACTAATTTTATCGCTTACGACATTTTAAACGGAACCAATAAATTCGCACACTTATATAAAGAAAGCGAAAAATCACTTTTTGAGCGTCGTTTAGAAATGCGTATTGGAAGCGATAATCCTGTTACCAGACAAGGCTTTTTATCTATGTATGCCAATCCGGTTGTCAATAAATTAAAATACCAGGATGTCATCTAAAGCTAAAATATTGCTAATTTATACCGGAGGAACTATCGGTATGAGCAAAGATTTTGAGACAGGCGCACTCAAAGCGTTCAACTTTGGAAAATTATTGCAAAAAATCCCTGAAATCAAACAATTAGATTGTGAGATTGAAACGGTTTCATTTGAAGATCCGATAGATTCATCCAACATGAATCCTGCAGAATGGACAAAAATTGCCGAGATCATCGAAGAAAATTACGTTTCGTTTGACGGATTTGTTGTCCTTCACGGTTCAGATACTATGTCGTATTCTGCTTCGGCATTGAGTTTTATGCTCGAAAATTTATCGAAACCAGTCGTTTTTACAGGATCGCAATTGCCAATTGGAGATCTTCGTACCGATGCTAAGGAAAACCTGATTACAGCAATTCAGATTGCGTCTCTTCAGGAAAACGGAAAACCTGTTATTACCGAAGTTTGTTTGTATTTTGAATATAAATTGTACCGCGGTAACAGAACGTCAAAAGTAAATGCCGAACATTTTAGAGCGTTTACAGCACCAAATTATCCTGAATTGGTAGAATCTGGCGTTCATCTTACATTAAACAGACATTTATTTCTTCCTATAAAAGAAAATGCCAATTTGATCGTTCATAAAAACCTTGACAATCATGTTGCCATCATAAAAATGTTTCCCGGAATGAGCGAAGTCGTTTTGTCTTCAATCCTTGCTATTAAAGATTTAAAAGGAATCGTTCTGGAAACTTACGGTTCAGGAAATGCCCCAACCGAAGATTGGTTTTTGAATTTGATTCAGAAAGCCATTCAGTCTGGTTTGCACATCGTCAACGTAACACAATGTTCCGGCGGAAGTGTCAATATGGGACAATACGAAACCAGTACTGCCTTAAAATCTCTTGGCGTTATCTCCGGAAAAGATATTACTACCGAAGCGGCAATTACAAAACTAATGTATTTGTTAGGTCACAATATTCCAAAAGAAGACTTTAAAAATATTTTCGAAACGGCTTTGAGAGGCGAAATTTCGTTGTAAATAGAAAAAAATCCAATATTTTGAAATTCCAAATTCCAAGACGTGAGAGTTAAATCTCAAGATTGGAATTTGGAATTTTTTTAGTAATTGGAATTTTCTTTTTCACTTTTTAAAGTTTTCACTATATAGTTATATAAGTTCATTTTAGGAAAGCTCGGGATTCAGTTTGTCATTTCGACCGGAGGGAGAAATCACACTCGTAATTGCGTTCCCAAAGTCGCCCATCTTTGTCGAGTTTCTAGTGTGATTTCTCCCTCCGGTCGAAATGACAAGATTGTAGATAATTGGAATCCAGATTGAGATTATTTAACCTTAACTTATAATTTCTTATATCACTTATATGGTTTAAATCCCGCTTTCTTTGGAATTTCTAAATTGAACCTGACAACTTTCCAATTCCTCAGAAGAACTATGTCTTTTATAATACACATAAACAATCACCGAAAGAATACAAATAATTCCCTGAATCGCGACAGTATTTCTAGTTCCTATGATATGTGAAACATAGCCAATAATCAAACTTCCCACAGGAATCATTCCCTGATACGCCATCAGATAATAGCTAATACTTCTGGATCGCATGTTTACCGTACTTTGTGTCTGAATGTAAATGTTTATAGATGAGGTTTGTGCCATCATACCTACACCACTCAACGCCATGCAGATAAGCGCAACAGTTAAACTGTTTGAATACGCCAGTATAATGATGCTAAAACCTAACAGTAAGCTTGCAGCGATCATTATTTTGCCCATATTATCTGCTTTTTTAAGATTCGCCAAATAAATAGCTGATAAAATAGATCCAATTCCGGCGGCACTTTCGAACCAACTAAAGGTTTGGGCATTTCCGCTAAAAATATCTTTGGCAAAAACAGGCATCAAAGTATTAAAAGAAATTACGAACAAACTGCTGCACATTAACATCAAAAGCATTTTTGCCATTTCGGTTTCTTTTTTCACATAATCCAGACCTTCGATAAAATCATCGTACATTTTCATTTTATCGGTGGCTTTGATATGCGGTGTGATTTTCATCATCAATAAAGAAATTAAAACGGGGATATAGCTTAAGAAGTTTCCAATAAAACAAATGTCTTCTCCGTAATTGTGCAAAATAATTCCGGCTAATGCAGGACCGGCAATTCGGGCAAAATTATTTAAGGTGGAGTTTAAGGCGACAGCGTTTGGCAAATCTTCTTTATTGTCTACAATATCAATCATCATGGTTTGTCTGCAAGTCATGTCGAAAGAATTGATGATTCCCTGAATTAAACTTAAGGCCAGAATAAAGTTGATGTTGTATATCTTTAAGTAAATCATTAATGCCAAAGCTCCGGCTTGCAGCATCGCCAAAGATTGTAATAAGATCATGGCACGATGTTTATCATAACGCCCAATAATGCTTCCGGCTAAAGGTGCCAGAAACAAAGACGGAATCATACTCAAAAAAGTCGCTAATCCTAATAAAAAAACAGACCCCGTAACGCTGTAAACCATCCAGCTTACTGCCGTTTTTTGAAGCCACGTACCAATTACCGAAACGGATTGTCCGTAAAAGAATAACTTGAAGTTTTTTGATTTTAACGCTTTAAACATGATGCCTGATATTTTTTTACAAAGTTCGGGATTAGTATTTCATTAGAAAAATTAATAATTTTACTGATAATGAGTAGTAAAACTTATCAATATGGAAATTTATCAACTAGAATATTTTATTAAAACGGCTGAAGTACTGCATTTTACAAAAGCGGCTGAATTGTGTTTTGTAACTCAATCCGGGTTATCTCAACAAATAAAAAAGTTAGAAGAAGAACTCGGAATGCCTTTATTTATAAGGATTGGAAAAAAAGTACAGCTTACAGAGGCAGGTTCTGTATTCTTGATTCACGCTAAACAGGTAATCGAAAATGTGCAAAGTGGGAAACAGGCGATCGATGATTTGAACCAAATGATTGGCGGCGAATTACGAATTGGCGTTACCTACATTTTTGGACTTTTGGTTTTGCCTATCGTCAACTTGTTTGCCAAAACGTATCCCAATTTAAAGATTGTGGTTGAATATGGCTCAACGGAACCTTTAGAAACGAAGTTATTAAATAATGAACTGGATTTGGTTTTGGTCATTTCATCCAAAGAGATAAAAGAAACCATTCAGAAAATCCCATTATTCAGGTCAAATCTGGTTATGGCGGTGGCAAAAACACATCCGCTGGCGACTTTAGATAAAATTTCTTTTAAAAAAATTGGAGAATATCCGCTTGTTTTGCCTGTAAGAGGATTTAGTTCGAGAGAATTCCTGGATGAATTGTTTTTAAAAAATAACATGAAACCAAAAGTTTCGATCGAATTAAATGCAGTTCATGCGCTTTTGCAATTGGTAGAAGAAAGCGATTGGGTTACCATTGTAACCGAGAAAGCGCTAAAAGGCTGGGATAATCTAAAAGCAATAGCCATTACAGGAGTTCCTACGCAAAGAGATTCCTTTATGTTAACAATCGAAGGAGCCTACCAAAAAAAGGCCGTAAAATTGTTTATGGAAGAATTTAGAAAAAGTATGTAAACTAATATCAGATTTTGTTTTTCTAAGTCAGATTTTTTTGTGTTCTTTGCAGACCAATTTAGAGAGGTGTCCGAGTGGTTGAAGGAGCTAGCCTGGAAAGCTAGTATATGGGTAACTGTATCGTGGGTTCGAATCCCATCCTCTCTGCAAATTTTTTAAGTTAAATAATACCAAACCCCGAAATCTGTATTTCGGGGTTTTTTTATTAACTTTCTCTAATTATTAGATCTATTGTTTCTTTTGTAATGATCTCAATAAAAACTTCTTTTTAACATGGAAAAACAAGAATTTATTTTTTACAATACTGCTGATGGAAAGTCTAATGTGGTTCTTCTCGCTAGAGATGGAGATGTGTGGATGAACCAAAATCAACTAGCAGAACTTTTTGACACCTCTAAGCAAAATATAAGTCTGCATATTATAAATGTCTTTAAAGATAAGGAGTTAGATGAATATTCAGTTGTAAAAGATTACTTGACAACTGCCTCTGATGGTAAAAAATATAATGTTGCATTCTATTCTTTAGCTATGATCTTGGCAATCGGTTTTAGAGTGCGAAGTAAAAGAGGAACCCAGTTTAGACAATGGGCAAATCAAAACCTGCAGGAATATATGATTAAGGGTTTTGTTATGGATGATGAACGCCTTAAAAACCCAAACGGAAGATCGGATTACTTTGATGAATTACTCGCACGAATTAGGGATATTCGGGCTTCTGAAAAAAGATTTTATCAAAAAATTCGCGATTTGTTTACTTTAAGCAGCGACTATGACACTACGGATAAAGCTACCCAAATGTTTTTTGCTGATACACAAAATAAAATGTTATATGCAATTACAGGAAAAACGGCAGCTGAAATAATTGTTTCACGGGCTAATGCCGATGCACCAAATATGGCATTAACAAACTGGAAAGGAAATATTGTACGTAAACAAGATATTTATATAGCAAAAAATTATCTTACTGTTGATGAAATAGACACACTAAATCGTTTTGTAGTTGTATTTCTTGAAACTGCTGAATTGAGAGCAAAAAACAGGCAAGATATTACAATGAATTTCTGGAAAACAAATGTTGACAGAATTATAGAGTTTAACGATAAAGAAGTTCTTACCCACAAAGGTAATGTGACTCATTTGCAGATGGAAGAAAAAGTAGATGCTATTTATGAAGCCTTTCATAAACAGCGAAAACATGTCGATGCTAAAAAAGCAGATGAACAAGATTTTGAAGAACTGAAACGTTTAGAAGACAGACTTAAAAATAAATAAAACGGATTTTTGAAAAAGTCTTTTGTAAAAATCTCACAAAAGACTTTTTTATTTACACCACCGGAATATAAATATCAAATTTAGCTCCGTAATTCAGTTTGCCGGTTGCGGTAATAACCCCATTATGATTTTCGACAATTTTTTTCGAAATGGCAAGACCAATCCCGGTTCCTTTATAATCGGTTTTATTGTTCAGTTGTTGGAACATCTCGAAAACGCGGCTTTCAAACTGAGGGTCAAATCCAATACCGTTATCGCTTATAATAATGTGGCAATAATCAGCCGATGATTTATTTTTCTTTGTCTTTGGTTTTGTATAAATACTTTCGATCGTAATATGAGGTGCTTTTTCTTTTGTAGAGAATTTCAGAGAGTTACTCACTAAATTGTATATCAATTGATGAAACTGCGACGGAATTATAAACGCGCTACAATTTCCGGATATTTCGACAATAGCTTTTTTAGTTATAATTTCTTTTTTTAAATCTTCTAGTACTTTATCTATAATAGTATTAAGATTGACGTTTTCAAATTTCTTTTCGGTTACACTAGTTCTTGAATAAGTCAACAAATCGTTTATAAGTGCCTGCATATGAAAGGCAGCAACTTCTATTCGTTCAAAATAATATTTTCCTTTATCTGTTAAATTTTGATGTTCATCGGTTGAAATTCGGTCTGCGAAAACCTGTATTTTTCTCAAAGGTTCCTGCAAATGATGACTTGAAATATAGGTAAAAGCTTCAAGTTCGTTGTTGGCGAGGATTAATTCGGCAGCACGTTTTTCTTTTTCATTGTTCTGGAAAGTAAGTTCTGTGTTAGCTATAAGAAGTTCAGCGGCGCGCTTTTCTTTTTCCTTGTTCTGATACGCCAGTTCTTTATTGGCAATAACGAGTTCTGCGGCTCTTTTTTCTTTTTCTTTATTCTGAAAAGTTAGTTCTTTATTGGCAATGACAAGTTCGGCAGCGCGATCTTCTTTTTCCTGGTTTTGGTAGGCCAGTTCTGTATTTGCAATAACCAATTCGGCAGCACGTTTTTCTTTTTCTTTATTTTGAAATAATAGCTCAGAATTGGCAATGCTTAATTCATCTGCCCGTTTTTGTTTCTCTTTGTTTTGGTAGGCGAGTTCTGTATTTGCAATAACAAGTTCGGCAGCGCGATCTTCTTTTTCCTGATTTTGATACGCCAGTTCTGCATTGGCAATAAGAAGTTCTGCAGCGCGTTTTTCTTTTTCTTTGTTCTGATATGCCAGTTCTGTATTGGCAATAACCAATTCTGCAGCACGTTTTCCCTTTTCTTGATTCTGAAAGGTTAGTTCTTTATTCGCAATAATAAGTTCAGCTGCGCGGTCTTCTTTTTCCTGGTTTTGGTAGGCTAGTTCTGTATTTGCGATAACCAGTTCGGCCGCACGTTTCTCTTTTTCTTTGTTTTGAAAAGCGAGTTCTTTATTAGCAATAATCAACTCTGCAGCACGTTTTTTTCGTTCTTCTATTTGTTGGGCGAGTCTTTTATTAACCAACAGCAATTCGTCATTGTGATTTGTTTTATTCTTGTCAGGAAAAGTATTTTCATCAGCTGGAATAATTTTTTTTTCACTCATGTTTTTTGGCGCATTTATCCAAATGTAACCTAACTGAATTTAATGTTCTTGTTTTAAATGTCCTAACTGAATTTATAATAGTAAAATAGCATAATCAATCGAACAAATATTTTCATTATGAGTTTTTTCTTTCATTATAAATAATTGATTTTTATTAATTCTAAAAAAAATCCGACTGACTTACAAGAGTAACGTTTGTATAGTACTTTATTTTTATAAGAAAATATTTACTATTTTTGCGTTTTAAATGGAAGATAAAAAATATGGAAATCAAAAATCAAGTATTAGATGCTATAAAAAAAGCTGCCCAGCCTGTAAATGCAGGTAAAGTAGTCGAATTAACTCAATTAGATCGCAAACAAGTTGATAAGGCAATGAAAATGTTGAAGGACGAAGGCTTAATAGTTTCTCCTAAACGTTGCTTTTGGGAAGCAAAGTAATTTGAAAAAAAACTATTAAAAGACAGACCTAACAGGTTTTTAAAACCCGTTAGGTCTAAATCTAAATTTAAAGTTTAATCTCAAACAAACTAAAAGAACCTTCTTTATAATGTTCCGGTAATTCGCTTGTCCATTCGATTGTGCTGATTCCTTTATAATTAAATCCGCAGCTTGTGTAGTATTGGTTTATTCTTTCGTTTCCGCTATGTGTGTCAAGCCGAATGTATTCTTTACCATTTTCTTTGGCATATATTTTTACCCATTCGATAATTTTCTTAACATATGATTGTCCTCTGAATTTTGGATTTGTAGCAATACGATGAAGATATACTGCGGGATCTTGTGCAGCTTCTTTCCAAATAATTAAATCATTAAAAGTAAGTACAAATGTGCAGGCAACTTCGTCTCCTTCTTTGATTATAAAATGACGGTTTTCGGCAATTTCTTTTTCAATTAAAGCTCTTTCAAAACCTCTCCAGCTTTTATTGTTAACCGTTTTTTGATAAGATGTCGCTTGATTGTAAATATCGAAAACAGCATCGATATCTTCATTTGTAGTTTTAAAAAATTCCATTATGGGCGTGTATTCTTTGAATTAATGAATCCTGCAAAGGTAGATTTTCATGGGCGTAAAGGCGATAAAAAATTTAGTTTTAACTTTTTTCATCAGATTGTAGCCAAACCACATTTTGTTCCGCTTTATGATTTTGACCAATAATATCGCGGTATAATTCTGGTCTTCTAGCTTTTATGTAACGATTTCCTCCCGCCTGAACGCATTTTTCAGGAGTAAGAATTGCGGTTGCAAAAGAGTCGTCAAAAGAACGGCATTCGGCGAGAATATCTCCAAACGGATCAATAATCATTGAGCAGCCATTTTTTAACTGATCGTCATCCATGCCAATTGGATTCGAAAAAACAGCATAAATAGCATTGTCATACGCTCTTGCCGGCAACCATTTCATGAGCCAGTCCCTACCTTTCATTCCGTCGAATTCCAGTCGTAAAGAAGTAGGATCGGCTTTGCGGTTTTCCCAAAGTTCAGGTGCAACAAAACCGGCGCCAGGTCGGGTAGAAGGTGTACACATTGTAACGTGAGGCATAAAAATAATATCGGCGCCTAAAAGTTTTGTCGCACGTACGTTTTCGATAATATTATTGTCGTAGCAAATTAAGATGCCGCATTTCCAGCCTTTAATTTCAAAAATACAATAACGATTTCCAGGCGTTAAATATGGGTTTATAAACGGATGCAGTTTTCTGTATTTGGCCACCAGACCATTTTTGTCGACACAAACATAAGCCTTGAATAAATTGTCGTTTTCATCTTTTTCAAAAAGTCCTGCCAGAATTACAATGTCATTCTTTTTAGCAATTTCAGTAAGTTTAAGAATGCTTTCTCCAGAGGGAATAATTTCGGCTATGTCCAGCATTTGTTCTTTCGATAAATGTCTTGCAAAAGTATATCCGGTAATCGAACATTCGTGAAACGAAATTACATCGCAACCTTCATGCGCTGCTTTTGCAGAAAGTTTTTCGATTACAGATAAATTATAGTTTTTATCGCCACTTTTATTCTCGAACTGAGCTGTGGCTATTTTTAGATTTTTCATATGATTTGCTATTAATGAAAGTCAAAAGTAGCGTTCAGAAAATACTATAAATTGTATAAAACCGACATTTTAAAATAAACCTTAAAGAGAAGTTTTGATGAGGTTGTTGGTTAATTTTCCGGTGCTCACTAAATATTCTTTCGGCGTTATTCCGGTATGTTTTCTAAATTCTTTTATCAGATGGGATTGGTCAGAGAATCCGGCATCATAACAAATTGTCGTGAGGTTGGTTTCCTGAGATTTATCTTTTAGCAGTTTTAGGAAATGATGTAGCCTTATAACGTTGCCAAATTTTTTCGGATTTAACCCAATACATTCTTTGAACTTTCTTTCCAAATGTCTTTCGGTATAACCGGTATAATCCACCAATTGTTTTAGAGTGAAATCTCCTTTATTCGCCACAATAAAATCTAAAGAATGATTGATGATGAACTGATTTGAAATTGGTTTTGAACTGATTAAAGTGCCAAAGAACTGATTTAAAAGTTCCACTCTTCCTTGATTATTTTGTTCCGATAATTTCTCCTGAAGTAGAGACGCTTTTTGCCCCAATACATCTTCAACCGGAAGAATAGCATCCTGAAATTCATTGGCAGGAATACCCAATAACTGATGTATTCCGTTGGGCTGAAAAACGACAATTAGTAATGAAATTTCATTATCAGAATAAATGTCTTTAAAGCCATCGAGTTGTCCGTATATGAAAGAAGTTGGCAAATAATTCTTTACTTCATAATTATCAATGCCGGCAATAAGTTTGTTTTTCAAAGAAAATACAAGGCCGGTATTACCATCAGAAAACAAGCGCAGTTTTTGTATAGCGGTTGCTGCACTATCCAAAAAAAGATAATGTTTTATGTAAGGCGCTAATGCTTTTGATGGAGAAACCTGCATTTTTAAATTGTTGAATGAAAATTGTTTATATCCGTTTTTTGTAGTCTGAATGTAAACAATAGGCTTTTGGCAAATTTAAGGATATTTTACGGATTATAATTGATGGTTATGGTTTTGAAAAATGATTCAATATCAAATTCTTTCTTGTTAAAATTATCTAAAAATATTATATATTTGGTCCCGTATATAAATATTTTAATGGATTTACCCCCTTATTCACCGGGCTTACATAAACTAGTCACTTTACATGTCACTGAAACTCAAAAACTAACAGATAGTCAGGGTTTTGTTGCGGTAACGAATTCAATTTTAGAGCAATACAATCTTGAGAAAGTAGGTGTTATTGTTCATGATTTCGATAATGACAGTTTCACGATTTCGTTTTGCCTGAAAGAATCTCATATTTGTATACACACCTGGCCAGAATACAATCAGCTAACTTTAGATGTTTATTTGTGTAATTACCAACAGGATAATTCACAAAAAGTACGCGATGTTATGGCAAATTATATTACTTATTTTGAAGGAACAATTATAAAAGATTTTGAAATTAACCGTTAGTATATGAAAGTTCCTTGTTACAATTGTGATACTGTTACCGAACTGGAAGTTGGTTTTAAAGTAGTAAATTTTGTCTGCCCCAATTGCCACAGTTTGTATTGGGCAGATAGCGAAGGACAGCTTCGTTCAAGATCGAAATTTAGGCCTGAGGTAAATTATTTTGATTTTAAAATTGGCGATAAAGGCCTTCTAAAAGGCACGGAATACATGGTTACGGGTGCCATAACCAAAAAGGTCAACGGAGGTTATCATTGGAGAGAATATATCTTAAAAAATGATGCCGGTGATTTTGTTTATCTTTCTGAATCAAACGGGCATTGGATATTTTTGACCGAAATGGAAGAGAAATTCGATGTACGAATGCATCCAAAATCGATAACATACGACAGCAGTTCTTTTCATCTTTACGAATATTCTGATACCGATATAGACAATGCGGCAGGTTTTTTTGATTTTGAATTACCTGTTAAGAGAGTCCATCTGACAGAATATATCCAGCCGCCTTTGATGATTTCGATTGAAAAAATGAATGGTGTCGAAACCGCTTTTCTGGGGGAATATATTAGCAAAAAAGAGCTTAAAAAAGCATTCCCACAAGCTGATTTGCCGTATCAAAGAGGCGTAAGTATTGTTCAGCCCTACTATTTTGATGTAAATAACACGGCCATAATATTTTGCATTTTTCTTTTAATGATCATTACGGCAAACTGGTATATTTATAAAGATCAGGCAGAGCAGATTGTTTTTGATAAAGCCATAGCTTTTACTGATTTTAACGATAAAGAAGTTACAAGTGAATCATTTGTACTAAAAGGAGGTTCGGCTCCCATTACCGTTCACGTGTCAACAGACGTCGATAATTCATGGGCCAATGTAGATGTTGCGCTGGTAAATGAAACAACCAATGATGAAATTCATGCCAATAAAGATATCGAGTATTATCACGGTTACGAAGATGGTGAAAGCTGGACCGAAGGCAACTGGTCTGAAAAATTTAATATTTGCGGAGTTAAAGAAGGAAAATACCACCTTTTGATTAAACCGCTAAAAGCACCGGAAGACAATAAAAATACGGCAATGAAAGTAAAAGTGGTTTGGAATCAGCCCTCAAGTCGAAACGTATGGATTATTGCTATATTCATGATTGTAGTGTACGTCGTGATACGATATTTTAAAATAAATTTTGAAAAGATGAGATGGGAAGACAGTTCTTATTCTCCTTATAGCGAATAATAGATATGAAAAGCATTTTTGATTTTTTTAAAAATAATATAGCCGCACTTGCAATAGGATTATTTTGCTTTGCCGCCTATTTGTACTTTGCTTATTCCGGAAACCGGATTTGCGATTGCGAAACAACAGAAAAATATAGTACGTCAGGAAGTCGTAGTTCAGTTAACCATTTTTATCATAAATAAATTTCTAAAGTATGGATTTAATACATTATCAGCCCATCGTTAATTCGATCATTTATTCAGTTTTAGGGTTCGTTATCTTGATAGCAGCTTATTTTATTATCGAAAAAATGACTCCCGAAAATACCTGGAAAGAGGTTGTCGAGAAAAATAATATTGCTGTTGCTATTGTTTTGGCAGCATTTATCATTGGTATTTCAATGATTATTAGTGCCGCAATTCATGGGTAAAAAGTTTATTAAGTTTGAATTTTTATTGCTGTTTGCCGTATTTGTTATTGCGACCTGCGGGCTTATTTATGAGCTTGTTGCGGGAACTTTGGCCAGTTATTTATTAGGCGATTCAGTAAAACAATTTTCATTTATTATTGGAGTTTACCTTTTTTCAATGGGTATTGGCTCTTTTTTCTCTAAGTTTTTTCATAAAAATTTACTGAACACTTTTGTCGAAATCGAAATATTAGTTGGTTTAATTGGCGGTTTGAGTTCAGTAGTTTTATTTTTATTGTTCGAAAGTGTCGAGTACTTTCAGTTCATTTTGTATTTATTGGTTTTCATAACCGGATTTTTGGTCGGGTTAGAAATTCCATTATTAATGAATATCCTGAAAGACAAAGTCGAATTTAGAGATTTGGTTTCTAATGTTTTTACCTTCGATTATATTGGGGCTTTATTAGCATCGATATTGTTTCCGTTGATACTGGTTCCAAAATTAGGAATCATGGGCACTTCGCTGTTCTTCGGGATGATCAACGTAAGTATTGCTATTGTTTTGTGTTTTCTTTTAAAAAGAGAATTAAAGAATAGTTATTTCTTAAAGGCAAAAGCCATTTTTTCGTTTGCGATTTTATTAGGCGTTTTTGTCTTTTCGGATAAAATTTTGGCTTATTCAGAAGGAAAGCTTTACGGAGAAAATATTATTTATACCAACTCAACTCCTTATCAGAGAATCGTTTTAACGCACAATAAGAGCGATTACAGGCTTTATCTAAACAACAACCTACAATTTAGTTCAGCCGACGAGTATCGTTACCACGAAGCCTTAGTGCATCCCGTAATGTCGATTGCCAAAAATGTCAAACATGTTTTGGTTTTGGGCGGAGGCGATGGTTTGGCAGTTCGTGAAATTTTAAAATACAAAGACGTCGAAAAAGTCACTTTGGTCGATCTTGATCAGGGAATGACAAAATTGTTTCAAACCAACAAAGTATTAACTGATTTTAATAAAGGTTCGCTTAACAACCCGAAAGTTACAGTCATCAATACCGATGCTTATATTTGGGCAAAAACGTGTACCGAAAAGTTTGATGTCGCGATTATCGATTTTCCCGATCCGTCAAATTATAGTTTAGGAAAACTGTATTCTTTGAATTTTTACCAAACCTTAAAAACGATTCTGCAGCCAGATGCAGCAGTTGTTATTCAGACTACTTCACCTTATTTTGCGCCAAAATCATTTTGGTGTATCAATAAAACCGTAATGCAGGTTTTTCCTCAGGTCGATGCCTATCATGCTTACGTTCCTTCGTTTGGAGAATGGGGTTATACGATCGCCATCAATGGTTTTGGAACTACTTTTAACAATGTAAACAGAAAAGCTGACGGATTAAAATTCTACAATTACCAATTCGACAGATTCAATTATTTTACCAACGATATGATCTCAAATGAAATTGAAATCAATCGATTAGACAACCAAATTTTAGTACGCTATTTTGATGAAGAATGGGGAAAATTACAGTAAATCAAGGCGCAGTTTTGTAAAAGGAATTGGAGCTTCTTTACTATTAATTCCTTTTCTGCAATTTTGTTCCGATAAAATTATCCAGCTGTTGCTTCGTTTGTCCGGAACCAATCATCTTTTGGGACATCGTTTATGGGTAAAAGATTTCCCAAAACCAACAACTCAAATTCATATTCCGTACCTCATTGTTGGTGGCGGAATTTCTGGTTTAAGCGCTGCAAGACAATTTCATAAAAAAGGCATTTCTGATTTTTTGATGCTTGAATTAGAAAGTCATTTGGGCGGAAACTCGTCAAATGGGGAAAATAAGTATTCTAAATTTCCTTTGGGTGCGCATTATTTGCCTTTACCTAATTTTAAGGATAAAGAATTGTTACAATTTCTTAAAGAAGAAAAAATCATATTAAGTTACGATGCAAAAGGATTGCCTGTTTTTGATGAATTGCAATTGTCTTTTGCTCCTGATGAACGTTTATTTTATAAAAACAACTGGCAGGAAGGTGTTGTCCCGAAAGAAGGAAATTCTAAAGATCAGGATCTGGAATTCCAACGTTTTTTTAAATTAATGGATGCTTTTCGTGAAGGAAAAGGAAAAGATGGAAAGTACTTATTTGATATTCCGCTTCGTCTTTCTTCAGAAGATATTCAAACGAGAAGTTTGGATAAAATCACGATGAAAGAATGGTTTGAAACCAATAATTTCGCAGCAAAACCACTATTTGATTATATCGATTATTGCTGTAAAGACGATTTCGGACTTGGGATTCATTATGTTTCTGCCTGGGCTGGAATTCATTATTTTGCGGGAAGAAAGCAAGATGCAGCTTCAGATAAAAAAGAAAGCGTTTTAACGTGGCCGGAAGGAAACGCCAGATTAGCATCTCATCTCAAAAAATATACCGACAAAAAAACGTTGAAAAATCATTTGGTTTATGAGGTTAAAGTCGAAAACAATAAAGTGGTCGCCAAAGCTTTTGATGATATCAAAAAAGTTTCGGTAGAAATTATTGCTGATAAAGTAATCATGGCAACGCCACAGTTTGTGAATCAGTATTTAATAAAAGACCGAAAAGAATTTACAAAAGAGTTTCACTATACGCCCTGGCTTTTGGCAAGCTTAACCGTCACCGATTTAGCCGATAATTTTAGTTTTCCGCTTTCGTGGGATAATGTTATTTACGATGCAAAAGGTTTGGGTTATGTGTATGATCAGCATCAATCGTTGAATCAGGTTCAGACCAAAAAAGTTATTACGTATTACTATAGTTTCTCTTCTGCTGATTTAAGAACATCGCGAAAGGAATTGTATAAAAAGAATAAAGAATATTGGAAACAATTTGTTTTTGATGATCTTAAAATTGCACATCCGGATATTGAAGATTGTACCGAAGAGATGGAAGTCTTTCTTTTAGGCCACGGAATGGTAAGTCCTGCACCGGGTTTTATTTTTGGCAAAGCCAAAGAAGAAGCTTCAAAAAGTATTGACAATCGTATTTATTTTGCCCATACAGATCTTTCGGGAATCTCGATTTTTGAAGAAGCTTTTCATCACGGAATTAATGTCGTAAACCAAATTTTAGATGAAACAACCCTGGATTCATAAAGCCAAAACCGATTTAGCGTTCATCATTGGTCCGTCCTTTTTTGTGTTGGCCATTATATTTTTGTTTCAGGATTATATTACTGAAATCGAAAATAAGTATTCGTTTTATACCTGGCTTTTTCTGATTGTTTTTATTGATGTGGCGCACGTTTACGCGACATTATTCAAAACCTATTTTGTAGCCGATGAATTTAAAAAGAATAAAAAAAGATTATTGCTTTTGCCAACAATTTGTTTCGCCATTGGGATTATTCTTTTCTCTTTTGGAAGTTTGGTTTTCTGGTCCTTTCTGGCGTATGTAGCAGTTTTTCATTTTATTCGCCAGCAATATGGCTTTATGCGATTGTATGCGAGAAACGAAGAAAAAACGAGAGTTTCTGTTATTATAGACAATCTCGCCATTTATGCTTCAACGGGTTATCCTATGTTGTATTGGTTTTTTTCTTCAGAAAGGAAATTCAATTGGTTTGTAGCAAATGAGTTTTTTCGTTTTGAGAATGCCTTTTTGTTACAAATATTGTTTTGGATCTATATTTCGATTTTATTCGTTTATGTAAGTTACACCATTCATAAAAGTATAAAAAACAGGTTTTTCAATATTCCTAAAAATGCGATTATTCTGGGAACGGCGCTTTCGTGGTATTTTGGAATCGTGTATTTTAATGACGATCTTATTTTTACTTTATTAAATATAGTCTCTCACGGAATTCCGTATATGGCATTGGTTTATTTTAGGGAAATCGAAAATAAACCAAATCAGAGTTTGGGAGTTTTTAGTTATTTAAAAAGCTATAATGCAATTTTTATTTACATCCTGATTTTAATAGGAATCGCTTTTACGGAGGAATTTTTATGGGAAGTTCTGGTTTGGAAAGAAAACTTATCAGTAGCAGCTATTGATCTTTCTTCCTGGCAATTTTTAATAGTTCCGTTGTTAAGCGTACCTCAATTTACCCATTATTTACTCGATGGATTTATTTGGAAGTCTAATAAAAGCCCAGCCAAAAGTTCTTGAGAAATTATAAATTGAACACGAATTTCACCAATTGACACTAATTTTAATTCACGACTTAGTTTGTGAATTAATTCCACGAACTTATCCGTGTAAATTCGTGCAATTCGTGTTTACTTTTTCATACGCTACTGAAATGCAACTAAAATTTCTTGAAAAAACTAAAATTTCTCGTTTAGCCCCGATAGCAGCGATATCCTTTTATGGCGGGGTTCGCCATAAAAGATATAGCTAATAGTGGGACAATTGGTGTTTTGAAAATTGATTTTATGCTTCTAAAAACTAATCCTGTAAAATCATTTTTGCTTTAGGAACAATACGATCAACAAATAATTTATAGGCAGTTTCCGAAGGATGTAAACCATCTGAAGCGACTAAATTACTGGTGCTTTGGCGTGTAATGTCTGTGATCGAAATAAAAGTTACGCCACTGCTTGTGCACGTATTTTCGGCAAAAGTATTGTATTGATCAATTTCATTTGAAATTTCTGTTCGTTTTGCGCTGCTATAGCCCGAAGCAAATGGCGTGTAAGCATAATCAGGAATCGAAACTACGATTACGTTTTTCTTATCACCTTTTGCCAGTTGTATGGCTTTGTTGAGTAATTGCGGAAATTCTTTTTGATAAACCGAAAAGTCAATGTGCTGATATTGATTGTTTACACCAATTAAAAGTGTTACTAAATCATAAGTAGCATCAGGATTTTCGCTATTGATAGCCGAGATCAGGTTTGAAGTGGTCCAGCCTGTTCTGGCAATGACTTTTAATGAAAAATCGGTTTGAGGGTAAATTGTTTTTAAACTTGATTTTAGTTGTTCAGGAAAACGACAAGTTTCGCAAACACTTTGTCCAATAGTATAACTGTCGCCTAAAGCAAGGTATTTTACAGAGCCTGAAATTGGAGTAGTTGGGACTTCTGTTTTAGGTGGTATAACGGGCAAAGGAGGCGTTACCGCAGTTTTTGAAGCAGAATCTTCAGAACTGCAGCTTAAAAGGAATATAGAAAGGATAACAATAACTATTTGTTTGAAATGTGATTTCATAATTTGTTTAATTAGATTCAGGATCATTTTAAACAAATAGTTACGTTATATAACTTGTTTTGGTTTTTTATACCATTTCAGTTTTCATCATTATTTCTTCTTCGATGGCATTCCAGAGTCCGATACGTTTTTCTAATGCCAGAATCGAAATCTCTTCCACTTCTTTCCATTTTTGTGCATCGTCTTCACATAAATCAGTAATCATTTGCATCGCCATTGGCCCGTGTTCGTCGGCATCTAATTCTATATGTCTTTCGAAATAATAAAGCAGTTTGCTCAAATCAGTCTCCGGAAGGTTTTGTTGAAAGTTTTTCAGGATTGCGGTAAACATACTCGGTATTAAATCTTCTCTTCCAAAAGTAAAGGCAGCAGCAATTTCATGCGGTTTTCCTTCTTCGATCACTCTAAAAGTAAAGTCTAAAAAGGCTTTTGTATCTGGGTGCAGCGTACTTTGTTTGATGGCAACAAAAATGTTATGCAGCGAATTTACTTCAGACAAAAAGGTATTGATTCCGTTTGTATCGGCTCCACAATCCTGCATTGCTTCAATATACATTTCATAATGACTTTGTCTTCTTCCGTCAATGCTTAAATCGGTTTCTTCGGCAAGGACAATCTCATTGATTAAATATCTTGTTTCAGGATTTTTTGTAGCAAACCAAGGTGTTGTAGTACAGGTAAGTTTGGCTTGCAGGGCTTTTAGTAATGACATAAAATCCCAAACAGCAAAAACATGGCTTTCCAGGAAACTGTGTAAGTCATCGATGCTTTGAATTTTATTGTATAAAGAATGTTGTAAAAGTTGATCTTTTTGAGGTTGAATGCTATTGTGGATAGTTTCAATATTCATTTTCGTAATTTTTTGTCAAAGATAAAAAGCTTCCCGGTTAGAAGAAGCTTTTTGATATTGTTTTTGTATATATTTTAATAGTTGTTTACTATTTAAAAGCTGGAATTCCAGTTACATCCATTCCAGTAATCAGTAAATGTATGTCGTGAGTTCCCTCATAAGTAATGACACTTTCGAGATTCATCATATGGCGCATGATCGAATATTCGCCTGTAATTCCCATTCCGCCCAGCATTTGTCTGGCTTCGCGGGCAATATGAATGGCCATATCGACATTGTTACGTTTTGCCATCGAGATTTGAGCCGTTGTAGCTTTTCCTTCATTTCGTAAAACACCTAAACGCCAGGTTAGTAATTGTGCTTTTGTGATTTCGGTAATCATTTCTGCAAGTTTTTTCTGCTGTAGTTGCGTTCCTCCAATTGGTTTTCCAAACTGAATTCTTTCTTTGGCATATCTTAAAGCTGTATCGTAACAATCCATTGCAGCACCAATTGCTCCCCAGGCGATTCCGTATCGTGCTGAATCTAAACAGCCAAGCGGTGCTCCCAGACCGGATTTATTAGGTAATAAGTTTTCTTTAGGAACTTTTACATTATCAAAAATCAATTCTCCGGTAGATGATGCACGAAGCGACCATTTATTATGTGTTTCCGGAGTTGTAAAACCTTCCATGCCGCGCTCTACAATTAATCCGTGAATTCTTCCTGATTCATCTTTTGCCCAAACAACAGCAATATCTGCAAAAGGAGCATTCGAAATCCACATTTTGGCACCATTTAAAAGATAATGGTCTCCCTTGTCTTTAAAATTGGTAATCATGCTTCCCGGATCAGAACCATGATCAGGCTCTGTTAAACCAAAACAGCCCATGAATTCTCCTGTTGCCAGTTTTGGTAAATATTTCATACGTTGTTCTTCGTTTCCGTATTTCCAGATAGGATACATTACTAAGGAAGACTGAACAGATGAGGTCGATCTTACGCCAGAATCGCCGCGCTCGATTTCCTGCATGATTAAACCGTAAGAAATTTGGTCTAATCCTGCGCCGCCATATTCAACGGGAATATAAGGGCCAAAACCACCAATTTCTCCAAGTCCTTTAATAATTTGTTTAGGAAATTCTGCTTTTTGAGCATATTCTTCTATAATAGGAGAAACTTCTCTTTTTACCCATGCACGAGCTGATTCACGAACTAGTTTGTGTTCGTCTGTTAGCAAATCGTCTAGGTTATAATAATCGGGAGCTTGAAATAAATCTGGTTTCATTTGTGATAGTTTTTACAAAAACAAATTTACGTAATAAAAATATAACAAAACTAGGTTAAATTGTTATATTTTTTCAACACATAAAGAAGAAAAATAGTATAAACCTTAATTTATTTTAGTTTATTGAAAATTTATAAGCTATTTTTGAGATTCCAAAAAACAAATTTAATGAGGCTGATCATCTCTTTTTTACTTTTTTTTGTTCTGAATACGGCAGTTTCGCAACAGAAAAATGCTTTAACAGAACAAGAGTACTTATTATTGCAAGATAAAATTAGGCTAACTGCAAATGCCAATGTAGATAGTGCCATTGTGTTTGCCAATCAAATGGTAAAATCTAACAACAATAAACACCTGGCTTTTGCAAATGGAGCATTGTCATATTTAGTTCAGTTAAAAGGAAATTCAGCCCAATCCAAACAAAAATATAAGCTTGCCTTAAGCTACCTCAATAAAATGCCGGAGACACGGGATAAAAAACAATTGAGATCTATTTTATACAATTATCAGGGTTTATCAGAATGGAAAAGAGGAAATTTTAGCGGAGCAATAGAAAGTTATCAGCAAGGGATTAAGCTTTCTATAGAAATTGGAGATATTATTCAAATTGTAAAATTTAAAAACAATATTGCCTCGATCAATGTAGCCGTGGGGAATTATTTATTAGCTATTAAAGACTTAAGACAGCTTAATGATTTTGTTGATAAAAATGAAAGAGTCTATACCAAAGAGCAATATTTAAATAATAAAAGCAATATCAATCTGATTTTGGCCGGTTCGTATGAAGTTTTTTATATGAAAGATGTCAAGAAAAAGACTTTACTGGATTCTGCCGAATATTTTTATAAAAAGACAATTAGTTATTCTCAAAATTTTCCCGATAATAAAATTGTAGCCAAATTAAGTTTAGGTAACATTTACAGCTGGCAAAAAAATTATGCAAACGCTGAAAAAACATATTATGACATCGTTTTTTTAGCGCATCAAAATAATATGCCGGAGATATTATGTACAGCAAATTATAATTTAGGAGATCTTTATTTCACCACAAAAAAATACGATAAGGCGTTGGTTTTTTTTAAAAAATCAGATTCGATAGCGGCGAGTACTAAAACCAATCAGGTAGATTATCTGAAATCAAATTATTATCAGGCAAAAATTTATAACATTCTAAAAGAGCCAGAACTTGCGTACAAACATTCTAAAATTTATTTGGACAATTACGAAAAATCGGAGTCAAAATTAAATGAAGAAATCCTGGAAGTAAATTATAAGCTGGGGGTTGGAGATTTGACTAATGAAATGGTGTCTATTCAGGAAAAATATAAATACGATGTTTTTATCAATAAAGCATTGAAAGTTTTTTATGTCATTTTATTTGTTTCAATTGTTTTTTTATTGATTAAAAACATCAGGGACAAAAACAAGGCTCATAAAAAAATGAATGACCTGATCGAGGAATTTAAAGCTAATTTAGAAAAGAAAGCAAATTATCCTGAACAAGAAGAAGAAATAACAGAAGAAGTTTTTGAGCAGGAAGAGGTTTTACTTAAGAAAGAAAATGCTAATTTAAGTATCGATGAAGCCAAAGAAAACAAAATAGTCGAAAAATTACTCGCGCTCGAAAACAAACTCGAATACCTGAATGCTGATTTTACGTTGCCTTACGTAGCAAAAAAAATAAAAACAAATACCACCTATTTATCTTATGTGGTAAATAAACGATTTGGTAAATCTTTTGGAGAATATTCGAACGAGCTTAAGATTAATTATGTAATCAACGAAATGATCACCAATCATATGTATCGTAAATATTCGACTCAGGCCATTGCAGAAAGTGTTGGGTTTAAAAATGCAGTTTCATTTGCTAAATCTTTTCGCAAAAGAACTGGAGTGTCTCCAGCTCAGTTTGCGAATAATATTTAATACATCACAGAATACTATTTCTGACTTGTTATATGATAATGCCTTTTATATCATTGGCAGAATTGAATTCTTAGTAAAACTGTTTTTATTGATTTTTGAAAATTGTTATTTTGAAAATCTTTAAATTAAGAAGTTTCATTGTATTCTTTAAATCTTACTAAAGTGTGCTTCCTTTTCCGTCTCCTTTAGATGGGTCAATAGACTGAGACTGCAATGTACTTCCTTTTCCATCTCCTTTAGACGGATCAATAGACGAATCACCTCCTGAAACAGTTCTTTGTTGATTTTTAGATAATTTTTCTGTTTGAAAATCGCTTATATTTAATTTTTGAGTTGTCATAATTAGTTTCTTTATTAATTAAATTATTGATGTAAAAATTGCAGTACATTTTTTTTTTTAATAATGATCTTAGATTGAGATCTTGGATTTTGAAGCTTTTTAAAAGCTACTACATTGCTCCTTTACCATCTCCTTTAGATGGATCAATGTCGTCACCTCCTGAAATAGTTTTTTGTTGGTTTTTAGCTATTTTTTCTGTTTGAAAATCTGTCAATTTTAATCCTTGATTTGTCATGTGTTTGAGTATTAGGGTTTATGATTTATCAAAACTAGACAAAAAGGAAAACCCTTAATCGAGATTCGTGTTTTGAAGCTTTTATGCGAAATATAATTGACATAAGTATTTGTTATTCAATTGTTTGAATGATTCATTCAGCCTGCTATAATTTATAAATTGTATGTAGTATAATTGATAAAATGTGTGTTCGTGAAGTTTTTTTTCGAATAAAAACAGCAATATTTGTATTGTAATTATGATTTTAAAGACTCAAAAGAAATGTTAAAACTTGTCCAAAAATTTCTACAAATAAACAGGTACTCAGAAATTAAAAATGAGTTTAAGGATTTGTTTCTTTCTCATCCCAATTACCCAAGTTTATTTGCCATAACAGATTCTCTGGATTTGCTATCTGTAGAGAATGCTGCAGTAAGAGTTTCGAAAGAACAAATTGTTGATTTACCATCTAATTTTTTGGCCTACTTTAAGGAAGAAATTATATTAGTCGAAAAAGCTAAAAACTTCGTTCGTATTAATACTTTAAAAAAAGGAAGCTTAAAAATGTCTTACGAGAATTTCCTTTTAGACTGGAATGGAGTAATCGTTGCAATAGAACCAAATAATGTTGTTGCCAGAGAAAATTTAAAAGTAGAATTCAGTTGGTTAAAATTTACTTTACCACTTTTGCTTGTAGTTGGATTATCATTTTTTTATAATAACTATACGCTGTTTAGCATTATATTTTTAGCAACATCAGTTTTGGGGATGATAGTAAGTATTTTTATAGTTCAGGAAAAATTAGGTTTTAAAAACAGTATCATTTCAAAATTTTGTAACCTTAGTTCAAATTCTTCCTGTAATTCTGTTATCAATAGTAAAGAAGGAAATAATAAATGGATTGGTTTTTCAGATTTGCCTCTTATTTTCTTTGGGGCTAGTTTAATTGCTATTTTAATACAGCCGCTTTCATCGGCAATTTTTATTGGTTTTTTAAGTTTACTGGCCATTCCGGTAATTGTTTCCTCCATTTGGATTCAAAAGTTTGAGATTCAAAAATGGTGTGTAATGTGCCTGGCTGTTTCGGCCTTAATATTTGTGCAAAGTGCGATATGGTTTGCATCAGATTTGTTTACGTTAAGTTTTAGTTTTCAGGAAATTTTTCCTTTTGTATTTTCTGTTGTCCTTCTTATTCCAATTTGGTCCGTTTTAAAAACAATGGTAAAAAATGTTCTGGAGAATGAAAATTCACTGAAAGAGATGAAAAAATTCAAAAGAAATTACTCTTTATTAAATTTTTTGTCAAAAAAAGTGCCTTATCCAAATGGTTTAGAAGATTTAAGAGGATTGAATTTTGGAAACCGAAATGCAGCTGTCAAACTTTCTATCATTATAAGCCCAAGCTGCGGACATTGTCATAAAACATTTCAGGAGGCATTTGATTTAGTATTGAGATTTCCGGACAAGATATTCCTGAATGTACTATTCAATATTAATCCTGAAAATGCCGAAAATCCGTATAAGCCAGTTGTAGAAAGACTTTTGGCCATCAACAGAGCTACTCCCGGAAAAACCGTTGAAGCAATATCTGATTGGCATATAAAAAAAATGGGGCTGAAAAAATGGTTAAAAAAATGGCATGTTGATACTGTTAGCATCATGATAAATCAGGAAATACAAAAACAATACGAATGGTGTTCTAAAAATAATTTTAATTATACACCGGTTAAAATTGTCAATGATAAAGTATTTCCAAGTGAATATGAATTAAGCGAATTGAAATATTTCTTAAATGATTTTGTTGAGGAGACTACTACTAGTGAGGTTTTTGAAAAAATAGCCTAATAGTTCTAAAATATAATCTTATTTACAATAGACAGAAGCTTCAAATGTCGATAAAGGATTGAAGTATAAACGGAAAACATTAAAACCTAAATGTCATGCTAAAAAACATTTTGAATCTTGAAGGAACAAAAGAATTAAGTGCAAATGAACAAAAAATGATAGACGGGGGCAATGCTCCGGTTTGTAACGAAGGTTCTTTTGCGAAGAGATGCAACGAATTTGGAACCGTGCCTTATTACTGGGCTTGCGTACCAAACGGAACAAAATCTTGCTAATTACAGCATAATCAGAATCGAATGAAGTTGATTGTAATTAGTAACAAAAAACAAAAAACAAAAAACAGAGTTATGATAAAAAACATTTTAAACCTTGAAGGTGCCCAGCTGTTAAGTACAGATGAGCAAAAAGTTATACAAGGAGGACAGCCTATAAAATCATCTACTTGTCACTGTTTTTGCAGTACTGGCAGTGCATCCTGTTTTACTTATTGTCCAGACGGATCAATTCCGGGCTTAAGTGAAGGAAGTACAGGTAATTGTAAATTTCCATTCGAATAAATCACTAGTTTTTATAACACCCTAAATTAAAATATTATGTTAGAAAATATCTTAAAAATAAAAGGAGCAGAAGTATTAAGCGCAAGTGAGCAAAAAAGTATTACAGGAGGAAGTGTTCCGCCGGATGGTGAGTGTGGAGAATTTGTGGTGTTTTATGCTACACAAGCACAATGTTTAGCGTATCCGCGTAACTTAAGACCAGCATATATAGGAAATAATCAATGTTCTATATTAATGGCTCCATGTTAATAAGAGGAACTTATTGATAATATTATTTGACTGAATAAATGAATGATATCTCATAAAGATGTTAAAAAAAATTTTGAATTTAGAAAATGCTCAAAGAATAACAAAAGTGGAGCAAAAAAATATATCAGGCGGAATTCCGGAATGCTGGATTTATGCTATTGAGGCTGGTTGTGTTTTAATACCGGCAGGCGGAACTTGTCCTGTAAATACATCTTCAGGCATATGTGAAACAAGTCGCCTTTGTTGCTAATTTTTAATCGTTTTAATAGAAATACAGTATAGCCTTTTTTAGAATTTAGTCATGTTTTTTTTAATTTGTAGGCGCTCGATCGTGGAACATTGAGCAATTTCCCCACATTGATGATTGGTGTTGGGATTCTTTAGGAAAATTGGCCACTGAGTTGATTTTAATTGGTTAGGGTTAACCAGTGCCATCTCCTACAGAAATTGTATTTCTAATAAATATGGTTTATAAATACCCTAACAGAGAAGATATCAATCTTCTCTGTTTTTTTTTCACACAATAAAATAGTAGGATAGTTTTTTAATAGACAGACGCTTCGACTGTCTTAAAGTGATTGAAGTACTAACAAATCAAAAAACAAATTATGAAAAAATTAAAAAATTTAATTGGAGTAGAAGTTTTAAGTGCTGTTGAAAAGAAAAATATCAATGGCGGAGGTCCGGGAATTGAGGCTTGTTATTGTCCTGATGGCACTTTTGCAGGGATCATACATCCTGGTGAAGGTGAGGTTTGCTCATCAGTTATTGAGGAAAGTTGTTTGCTGGATAGCTAATTTTTTATAATTTAAAATACAAAAAACCGCCTCATATTTTTTATTTGGGCGGTTTCTTTTATACAGATCCTAACGGTATTTTGAATGATATAGAATGATCGAATAAATTGATTTAAAGATTAAATAGAAATTGGATGCATGAAATGTAATCAGTTTAAAATAAGTTGTTTAAATTGATTGCAAAAAGGGAGAATAATTAATTTAATAGTAAATATCATATTTTTGTTAAATAAAGAAATTTAATCTTAAATTGCTCTGAAATAAATGAATATAAGTTGAAAAAATTCACCAATTATAAGCAGGCTGATTATAAGGATTGTGGCCCGACATGTTTAAAAATAGTAGCGAAACATTACGGAAAAACAATCAACATTCAGGAGTTGAGGGACATTAGCGAAACAACTCGTGAAGGTAGTAACTTGCTTTTTTTAAGCGATGCCGCAGAGAAAATTGGTTTTAGGACTTTAGGTGTAAAATTAAATTTAGAAAGATTACACGAGGCTCCATTACCTTGTATTTTGCATTGGAATAAAAACCATTATGTAGTACTTTATAAAATCAAAAGAGGAACCTATTACATCTCTGATCCGGCTTTTGGTTTAATCGAATATAATAAGCAGGATTTTATTAAATTCTGGATAGGTAATAATGCAGACGAATTTACTCAGGAAGGAGTTGCATTACTGATGGAAGCCGCACCAAAGTTTTTTCAGTCTGAATTTGATAAGGAAGAAAATAAAGGTTTAGGTTTTGCATTATTGTCGCAATACGTTTTGCGGTACAAATCATTTCTAATACAACTAAGCATAGGGCTGCTGGCAAGTAGTTTACTGCAGCTAATTTTTCCGTTTTTAACCCAAAGTATTGTCGATGTCGGGATACAAAATCAAAACATTCATTTTATTTACTTAATTCTTTTCGCGCAACTATTTCTTTTTGCCGGAAAAACAGGTCTGGAACTCATCAGGAGCTGGATATTACTGCATCTTTCTACCCGCATCAATATTTCGCTTATTTCAGATTTCTTTATTAAATTAATGAATCTGCCTATTTCTTTTTTTGATGTGAGAATGACAGGAGATATTATGCAGCGTATTAATGATCATCGCAGAATCGAAAAAATTCTCACCACATCATCATTAAATGTTTTGTTTTCTGTAATTAATATGTTTGTACTGGGCGGAGTACTGGCTTATTTTAATGTTCAGATATTTTTCGTGTTTTTTGCGGGAAGTATTCTTTATTTTGGCTGGATCACTTTATTCTTAAAACGAAGAGAAGTTCTCGATTATAAACGTTTTGCCGAGGTTTCGAACGAGCAAAACAAAGTGATGGAACTTATTAACGGAATGCAGGAAATTAAACTGCATAATGCCGAAAAACAAAAACGCTGGGGTTGGGAGTATATTCAGGCCAGACTTTTCAGGGTTTCGATAAAAGGATTGGTTTTAGAGCAAACACAAACCATTGGTTCATCTGTCATTAATGAACTGAAAAATATTTTCATCATATTTCTTTCTGCCAAACTGGTAATCGATGGTTCTATAACGTTGGGGATGATGCTGGCGATAAGCTCGATCGTAGGAAGTTTAAACGGACCTATTACGCAGCTTATAGAATTTGTGAGAGAACTTCAGGATGCTAAAATTTCATTGGCAAGATTGTCTGAAATTCATGAGAAAGAAGATGAAACACAACAGGAAGTTCATCAAACCAGTGATGTTCCTTTTGATTCTGATATTGAGATAAAAAATCTTTCGTATCGTTATCTGGGATCAGATATTCCGGTTTTAGATGATTTGAGCCTAAAGATTCCCGCCAATAAAGTCACAGCCATAGTAGGTGTTAGCGGAAGCGGAAAAACGACTTTAATGAAGCTGCTTCTTAAGTTTTATGAACCTGAGAAAGGAGAAATAACGATTGGCAATACACAGTTTAAAAATATTTCGCAAAAAGCATGGCGATCCAATATTGGCGCCGTGATGCAGGAAGGTTTTATTTTTAGTGATACGATCGCTAATAATATTGCTTTTGGCGTAGATAAGGTCGATAAAGAACGCTTGGTTTATGCCTCAGATGTAGCCAATATAAAAGAATACATCAGCGGTTTGCCTTTGGGCTATAATACTAAAATTGGAGCCGAAGGAACAGGAATGAGCACCGGACAAAAACAGCGTATGCAAATAGCAAGAGCAGTGTATAAAAATCCTGAGATATTGTTTTTTGATGAAGCAACATCAGCCTTAGATGCCAATAATGAAAAAGAAATTATGCGCAAACTGGATATTTTTTTTAAAGATAAAACTGTAGTGGTTATTGCGCACCGACTGAGTACAGTCATGAATGCAGATCAAATTGTGGTTTTAGATAAAGGAAAAATTATTGAAATTGGCAATCACTCTGCTTTGGTAGAACAAAAAGGAAATTATTTTGAACTGGTTAAAAATCAATTACAATTAGGAAATTAATCATGGCAGAAGATACTACATTCGAATTAAGAAGTGAGGAAGTGCAAGATATCCTTACCAGAGTACCCCACTGGATGATTCGCTGGGGAACCGTTTTGATATTTGTAATTATTTTTATGTTGTTTTTTGTATCCTGGTTCATCAAATATCCGGATGTTGTGAATACCGAAATTGTTATTACCACCAATATTCCGCCAGAGAAAATAGTATCAAAATCTTCCGGTCGTATCGAAGCGATTTTGGTAAAAAACAAATCGATAGTTTCAAAAAACAGTACACTCGCAATTATCGAAAACACAGCGAATTACAAAGATGTGTTTTTATTGAAAAAAATAGTGGATGAATATAATATCAACAATCCGCAAAAAGCTTTTCCTTTTGCTTTGCTAAAAAATGCACAATTGGGTGAAATCGAAAGTGCCTTCGCTGTTTTTCAAAAAGATTATCAGGCCGAAGCATTAAATAAAGATTTACAGCCTTTTCAGGTCGAAAACAGAGCGCAGGTTTCAGAGAAAGTACAGATAAAGGAAAGATTGGAAATTCTGCAGCAGCAAAAGATAATTAATGAAAGTGAATTGCAGCTTCAGAAAAACGAAATTGCACGTTTTGAAACCTTATTCAATAAAGGAATTATTTCGGCTCAGGAAATGGAAGCCAAAAAACTGGGTTATCTTCAGGCACAGAAGAGCTATAAGAGTCTTTTAACCTCTATTTCCCAATTAAAGTCCTCTTTGATTGATAATTCAAAATTAAGTCAGAATTCGCAAATAAGCGGCACTAAAGAAGAAGTTACCTTAGGAAGAAACATGGCGCAGTCTTTTTATCAGCTTAAAAAAGTAATAAAAGATTGGGAATTTGCTTATGCACTAAACTCTTCTGTTAGCGGAGTGGTTACATTTTTGCAGGTTTGGACAGAAAGCCAAACCATAAATGTTGGAGATAATGTTTTCTCTATTATTCCGGATACTAAAAATGGTTTTGTAGGCAAAGTAAAAGCACCGGCCTTAAATTCCGGGAAGATAAAAGTAGGGCAAACGGTAAATATCCGATTAGCGAATTTTCCGGACAGAGAATTTGGTGTACTAAAAGGAAAGATTCAGAACATTTCTCTGGTTCCGGACAAAGATGGAAATTTATTATTAGATGTCGCGCTGCCAAACGGACTGCAAACTTCTTATAAAAAACAAATCGTTTTTCAGCAGGAAATGAAAGGAAGTGCCGAAATTGTAACTGAAGATCTTCGACTAATCGAAAGAATTCTGTATCAGTTTAAGAGTATTTTTGAGCAGGTTTAAAACTTTAGATAAAACTCTTTTGTCAATTCTATATATTCCGGAGTATAAACATGTCGGTCGATTTCGATTGTTAATTCGTCGATTTCGAGTACTGCAGTTTCATTTCGGCTAAAAGCCAATAAACTGCGCTTTATCGTTGAGGTTGGAGTGCCTTTTACGCGTGTAATTTTTGCGGGATATAATTCTGATTCTTTCGCTAAAGCGATAAATTTTGCTTCTTCTTTAAAAGGAATAATTATAGCAAATATTCCGTTTTCAGATAAAAGCAAATCGGCAGCTTCAACCAGTTCTTCAAAAGGCATGGCATCCTGAAAACGAGCTAAATCACGTTGTTCATTTTCAGTTTTATAATCTTCGGCATAAAAAGGAGGATTTGAAACAATAAGATCATATTCATCTTCCGGTTCCTCGATAAATTCATCTAAGCCAGCATGAAAACAAAACAAGCGATCACCCCAAGGAGAATTTTCAAAATTATCAACGGCTTGTTCATAAGCATCCTCGTCAATTTCCAAGGCATCAATTTGTTCTGCATGCGTTCGCTGGGCAAGCATCATAGCAATAATTCCGGTTCCTGCACCAATATCTAATACACTAAACGGATTATGATTTATTGGCGCCCACGAGCCTAGTAATACACCATCTGTTCCTACTTTCATAGCGGTTTTGTCTTGTTCGATAGAAAATTGCTTAAAAGTGAATTTAGACATTGCCGAAAAATTTAAAATAGGTTTAAGTAAAGTGAGCAACTGAAAACTGTGACAGAAAACTGAAAACTTTTATAAGTACATTTCAACAAGCCCTTCAGGCAAATTCATGATAACTTTTTTATTCTCACGATCAATTTTTACAAGGAAATGATCGATCATCGGAATCAGCATTTCTACTTCGCCATTCAAAACTTCAAAAAGAGGTTGGGCGGTAGAATCGTTTACGGCAACAATTTTTCCAAAAACGCCTAAACGCTGATCTTCAATTTCGAAACCGATAACTTCGTGGAAATAAAATTTGTTGCCGGAAAGTTTTGGCAACATATTCAAAGGAAGATAAATGGCATTACCCATAATGGCGTCTGCTTCTTCTTCGGTATCCATATCTTCAAAACGAATTCTAAGAAAGTCGTTTTTGTGCAATGAACTTTTTTCAATAAAAAAAGGAACCAGGTGTTTATTGCATTCAATAAACACTGATTCCAGATTTTCGTATAACTCAGGTTCGTCCGTGTCTAAATAAGCCAGAACTTCACCTTTGAAACTAAATTTTTTAGCGATTTTACCTAAATAAAAACAATCTTCTTTACGCATTCTCGCTAAGTATAATTATGCTTCAGTTGTTTCGTTATTTTCTTCAGCAGCAGGAGCTTCTTCAGTTGATTCTTCAACTTCAGCAACTTCTTCTTCAACTGCAGGAGTTGCAGCAGCGATAGCATCAGCTTCAGCCTGAGCTGCAGCAGCTAAACGTTTAGCATTAACTTCTTGCTCTGCTTTTAAAGATTTAGCTCTAGCATCAGCTTGCGCTTTTGTTAAACCTTCTTTTTTAGCATCAACTTTTCCAGCTTTAGCATCTAACCAATCAGCTAATTTTGCATCAGCTTGTTCTTGAGTTAAAGCACCTTTACGAATACCTCCATCAAGGTGGTGTTTCAATAAAGCACCTTTGTAAGAAAGAATTGCTCTAGCAGTATCAGTTGGTTGTGCACCATTGTGTAACCATTTTACAGCGCTATCAATGTTTAATTCGATAGTTGCAGGGTTTGTGTTAGGATTGTAAGTACCGATTTTCTCTAAGTATTTACCATCTCTTTTTGAGCGTGCATCCGCAGCTACAACCCAGTAAAAAGGTCTTTGTTTTTTACCGTGTCTTTGTAATCTAATTTTTACTGACATAATCTTATGATTAAATTTTGAGGTACTCGACCTCTGTTAATTAAGGGCGCAAAGATATAATTTTTTTATGAATTATCCGTTCCAAACTTTATTAAATATAATTGATGCAGATTTTTGCTGTTTTTTAAGCCGTTTCAGAGTTTAAATTTTCATTTTTTGTATCAAATGAGGTATTTTTGCTTCAAATTCATGATTTTATGAAAAAATATATCTACTTGTTAATTAGTGTTTTTGTACTGGCATCCTGTACCGAAGATGTAAAATTTAATACTCCTGCTTTTCAGGGATTAAAAGACAATGTCTTTTGGAGATCGCAAAACTATACTGCTTATACAACAATGGATGGAGATTTATTTATCGAAGGAGGTTTAGGAGCTGAAAAAGTAAGTTTGAAATTGCCTTCTACAACTCCTCAGACTTATATTTTGGGTGTTAATGAGGTAGCAACGGCTTCATATTCGAATATTTTTCCAAGTGAAACACCTCAATTTACTACAGGTACAAACCTGGGCAACGGTCAGGTGGTGATTACAAATTTTGATATTGAAAATAAAACCATTTCCGGAACATTTAAATTTACAGCAGTAAATGTTAGCGAAGGAGATGATGAAAAACCTGAGATACAATTTACTGAAGGTGTTTTTTATAAGGTACCCTATACCTCTAAGGTAAACTTCTAAATAAGTAAGTTTTTCATTTGCAATTGTTTGGTTTTGTTGATTTTTATTTTTTTAAATCAAAATAAAAACATAAATAAACTAATATATAGTAGATTACAGAAAAATAAGACTACATTTGCTACATTATTATAAATAAGTACATATGAACATTTTTGTTGGAAGCCTTCCATTCAGTATTGAGGAAGCAGATTTAAGAGAGTCTTTCGAGGCTTACGGAGCAGTAGATTCAGTTAAAATTATTACTGATAAATTTACAGGAAGAAGCAAAGGTTTTGGTTTCGTAGAGATGCCAAACGATGCAGAAGCTCAAAAAGCAATTGATGAATTGAACGGAGCTACTGTTCAAGGTCGTGCAATTGTGGTTAATAAATCTGAACCGAAACCAGAAGGCGAAAGAAGAAGCTTCAACAATAACAGTCGTGGTGGAGATTCACGCGGAGGTTATGGTGGAGGAAACAGCCGTGGTGGAAATGACCGTGGTGGTAACAGAGGAGGATATTAATATTTTTTTCTAAATATATAAAAGGGATCAACGCAAGTTGATCCCTTTTTTTGTGGGTAAATTTTGTTTCATGTTTATTTTGTTTCAAGTTTCAAGTTGGAAAAACCTAACAATTTTGTTTGCCATTTTTAAGGATATTTTTCCGTAGAGATGCACAGCAGTGCATCTAACGCAAAGCGAAGACGCATTAAGTGCGCCTTAAATGAAACGAAATTTAACTATAAGTTTCAGGTTTCACGTTCCAACAATAACTTGAAACCTGAAACCTGAAACAAATAAAACTATAAATTCTCTACAAGCCAATCTCCAACCTCGCTGGTTTTGTATGCTTTTGATCCTTTTGTTGCTAAATCTTCTGTAACTATTCCTTGTTCTAATGATTTGTTTACAACGGCTCTGATAGCTTCGGCTTCATCTTTTAGTCCAAAAGCATCTTCGAACATCATCGCTGCAGATAAAATAGTTGCTAACGGATTAGCAATATTTAATCCTGTAGCCTGAGGATAAGATCCGTGGATTGGTTCGTATAATGAAGTATGTTCTCCAACAGACGCAGAAGGCATTAATCCCATTGAACCTGAAATTACAGAAGCTTCGTCAGTCAAAATATCTCCGAATAAGTTTTCAGTAATCAAAACGTCATAAGAATTTGGCCATTGTACTAAACGCATCGCTACAGCATCAACAAATTCATAAGAAACTGTTACTTCAGGATAATCTTTTTCCATTGCCTGAACCGTTTCTCTCCATAAACGTGAAGTTTCCAAAACGTTTGCTTTATCAACACAACACAATTTTTTGCTTCTTGTCATGGCTAATTCAAAACCTTTTTTAGCCAAACGCTGTACTTCAGCTCTCGTATAAACACAATTGTCAAAAGCAGTTTCTCCGTCGTCTCTTCTTCCTTTTTCTCCAAAGTAAATTCCACCAGTTAATTCTCTTAAGAAAACCAAATCAGTTCCTTCGATTCTTTCTCTTTTTAATGGAGAATTGTCAATTAAAGAAGGGAAAGTAAATGTTGGACGTACGTTAGCAAACAAACCTAATTTTTTACGCATCAATAATAATCCTTGCTCCGGACGAACGGGCGCACTTGGATCGTTATCGTATTTTGGGTGACCAATTGCTCCAAATAAAACAGCATCTGCTTTCATACAAATCTCATGCGTTTCATCAGGATAAGGAACTCCAACTGCATCAATTGCACAAGCTCCGGTTAAAGCTGGAGTCCATGTTATTTCGTGATTGAATTTTTTTGCAATAGCATCAGATACTTTTACAGCTTCATTAATTACTTCTGGTCCGATTCCGTCACCGGCTAAAAGGGCTATGTTAAATTTCATTTTTTTTATTTTAAGGTTCTAAGGCTCTGAGTTGCTAAGGTTCTAAGTTTTATCTTAGTGAGTCAGAATTCTAATTTATAATTTTTTTTAAAGGTTCTTAGGTACTGAGTTTCTAAGGTTCTAAGTTTTTTTAGTAGGCTTAGTAACTTGATGTTTTTTAAGATTCTGAGTTTTTAAGATTATAAGCTCAAAGAAAAAAACTTAGAACCTTAGAATCTTAGCAACTTAGTATCTTAGCAACTTAGCCAATTACATTCAACATTTTTTGAGTTGCAATAATCGCTGCAACTGTTTGATCAGAATCTAAACCTCTTGTTTTAAATTCTTTTCCGTTGTTTACCCAGGTAATGATCGTTTCGCATAAAGCGTCAGAGCTACTTCCGGGCGGAATTCTCACGGCGTAATCAATCAATTTTGGAAGTATTAATTTTTTGCTTTTGTAAATTTTTGATAAAGCATTCATAAAAGCATCAAACTGACCGTCGCCTTGAGCGCTTTCTTCGATAATTTCATCGTCGATTTTTAAGAGCAAAGTTGTTGACGGACGCATTCCTTTTGAATGCATTAATACGTAAGATTCAATTGTAATTTTATCCTGATAAGTGTGGCTGTCCAAAACATCAGATATAATGTATGGCAGATCTTCCTTAGTAACGGTTTCTTTTTTATCACCCAATTCGATAATTCTTTGGGTAACCAATTTCAAATCTTCCTGATTTAATTTTAAACCTAATTCCTGAAGATTTTTTTCGATATTGGCTTTACCCGAAGTTTTTCCCAAGGCGTATTTTCTTTTTCTGCCAAAACGTTCCGGAAGTAAATCATTAAAATACAGATTATTTTTGTTGTCGCCGTCAGCATGAATTCCGGCAGTTTGTGTAAAAACATTATCTCCAACAATGGGTTTGTTGGCAGGAATTCTATATCCTGTAAAAGTCTCTACCAGTTTGCTTACAGTGTATAGAGAAGTTTCTTTTATATTGATGCTTACTTCTGGTAAATAATCATTTATAACGGCAACTGTACTTTCAAGTGGTGCGTTTCCTGCTCGTTCTCCCATTCCGTTTACGGTAACATGAAGTCCGTTTATTCCAGCTTTTACGGCTTCCATAACATTCGCAATACTTAAATCGTAATCGTTATGCGCATGAAAATCAAAATGAATCTGCGGATATTTCGCTCTAATTTTTGAGATAAATTCAAAAGTCAAAGACGGAATTAATACGCCTAAAGTATCAGGGAGTAAAACTCTTTTAACGGGCTGAGTAGATAGAAAATCTAAAAACTGAAAAACATATTCGGGTGAATTTCTCATTCCGTTGCTCCAGTCTTCCAGATAAACGTTGGTGTCAATATTGTTTTCTTTCGCTAAAGCAATGATTTCTGCAATTTCAGAAAAGTGTTGTTCTGGTGTTTTTTTTAATTGATGTGTCAGGTGATTCATTGAACCTTTGGTCAATAAATTTTGCACTTTGGCACCTGCTTTTTTCATCCATTCAATCGAAACTCCTCCGTCTACAAACGAAAGTACTTCAATTCGGTTGATGTAACCTCGTTCTTCAGCCCAGGTAGTGATACCTTTTACAGCCTGAAATTCTCCTTCGCTTACGCGGGCAGAAGCAATTTCGATTCTGTCAATATTTAATTCCTCCAACAACAATTGTGCAATGGTTAATTTTTCTGCAGCAGAAAATGATACTCCCGAGGTTTGTTCACCGTCACGAAGCGTCGTATCCATTATTTCAATTTTTCTTTTTTCCATTATAATATTGTTTGCTTTGAAAGCATGACTAATCTTAATATTTTATATTTTGGTTATTAGAACTAAACCTGTCGACCAACACATTTTTGTTAATTGAATATCTGTTCTTTTTCCTAAATCCTGAATCAATTTTTCAGCATTTTTGTCGTGATTTACCGGCCAGTTTTTTTGAGGCAGCATATCATCAATTAAATAAATACCGCCTGAATTCAATAATTTTAAAGTTTCGTCTAAAACTGCATATTTGCCCGGCCAGGCATCAGCAAAAATCAAATCAAATTTTGAATCTTTATAATTTAAAATCCATTGTTCGGCATCTTCACAAACGAAAGAAACACTTGAGTTCTGAAAATATTTCTTTGCAATGCTTTGATATTCTGCTGAATTATCAATTGAAATTAAATTTGAATTTTCACTCATTCCCTCAATCATCCACGCAAGTGATAATCCGGTTCCTGTTCCTAATTCTAAAAAGCGACCATCTTTTTTTGTTGCGGTTAATGTGCGAAGAAAACTTCCTGTTTGTAAATCTGACGGCATTGAAAACGTAATTTTTTCAGAATCACTTTTGATTTCCGAATAAAATTTTGGCAATACAATGTTGTTGTCGTTCATTTTTTAGAAAGAGTTTTTGATTCAAAAATTAAAATCAAAAGCAGTTACAAAGCCCAACTGTAGAATTGAAACTTACGTAACTGCATTTTAGTTGGTTGTGTTTAGTAAGGAAGCTTATCGGCGAAAGCCACAATATCTTCCTTAATATTTTGTAAATAATCAATGTCGTCAAAACCATTGATCATGTTGTTCTTTTTGTATCCGTTTATAGCAAAAGATTCTGATTGTCCCGTTGCCAATAAAGTAATCGTTTGATTTGGCAAGTTAATTTCCAATTCTGTTTTAGGATCAGCTTCAATTGCTTTGAAAATAGTATCAGCAAATTCAGGGCTAACCTGAACTGGCAAAACACCAATATTCAAACAGTTTCCTTTGAAGATATCAGCAAAGAAACTAGAAACTACAGCTCTAAAACCGTAATCGTAAACTGCCCACGCAGCATGTTCTCTTGAAGATCCTGAACCGAAGTTTTTTCCTCCAACCAAAATTTTTCCGCTGTAAGTTGTATCGTTTAAAACGAAATCAGCTTTTGGAGTATCATCTCCATTATATCTCCAGTCTCTAAAAAGATTGTCTCCAAAACCTTCACGTTTTGTAGCTTTTAAGAAACGAGCCGGAATAATTTGATCTGTATCTACGTTCTCAATTGGCAGCGGCACTGCGCTGCTCGTAAGTATATTAAATTTATCGTATGCCATTTTTGTTTTTGCTTTAGGCTGTAGGCAATAAGCTTTAAGCTTTTTTCTACAGCATTTATTTTAGTATTGAATTTTAGCTTAAAGCCTATTGCTTAAAGCTTACAGCGGAATTAAAATAATTCCCTTGGATCAGTTAGTTTTCCTGTAACAGCAGCAGCGGCAGCCATAATTGGGCTTGCTAATAATGTTCTTGAACCAGGACCCTGACGACCTTCAAAGTTTCTGTTTGATGTACTTACTGCGTATTTTCCAGCTGGAACTTTATCATCGTTCATTGCTAAGCAAGCAGAACAACCAGGCTGACGTAATACAAAGCCAGCTTCAGTTAAAATATCTAAAAGGCCTTCTTCTTTAATTTGAGCTTCAACTACATGCGAACCCGGAACTAACCAAGCGGTAACATTATCTGCTTTTTTTCTTCCTTTTACAATTTCTGTAAAAGCTCTAAAATCTTCAATACGGCCGTTTGTACAACTTCCTAAGAAAACATAATCAATTGGTTTTCCAATCATTACATCATCTTCTTCAAAGCCCATGTAAGCTAAAGATTTTTTGTAAGTTTCCTCTCCGCCTTCAACTTGGTTGGCATTCGGAATATGTTTTGAGATACCAATTCCCATTCCAGGGTTAGTACCATAAGTAATCATTGGTTCAATGTCTGAAGCATTGATGTTTAATTCAGCATCAAAAATAGCATCAGCATCCGTTTTAAGTGTTTTCCAATATTCAACCGCTTTAGTCCAGGCTTCTCCTTTTGGAGCATATAATCTTCCTTCAAGGAAATCAAAAGTTTTTTGGTCTGGCGCGATCATTCCACCACGAGCACCCATTTCGATACTTAGGTTACAAACCGTCATACGACCTTCCATAGTCATATTTTCGAAAACATCTCCAGCGTATTCAACAAAATAACCTGTACCTCCAGAAGTAGTTAATTGTGCAATAATATAAAGTGCAACGTCTTTTGGACCAACACCTTTGCTCAATTGACCGTTTACGTTAATACGCATTTTCTTTGGTTTTGGCTGCATGATACATTGTGTAGAAAGCACCATCTCCACCTCAGAAGTTCCGATACCAAAAGCAATCGCTCCAAAAGCACCGTGAGTTGAAGTATGTGAATCTCCACAAACAATTGTTGCACCTGGCAAAGTAATTCCGTTTTCAGGACCAACTACGTGTACAATTCCATTTTTAATGTGACCTAATCCCCAGTGAGAGATTCCGTATTCGGCAGCATTATCTTCAAGCGCTTTAAGCTGATTTGCAGACAGTGCATCTTCAACTGGTAAATGTTGGTTTATGGTTGGTGTATTGTGATCTGCAGTTGCAAAAGTACGCTCCGGGTATAAAACCTTAACGCCTCTGGCTTTTAATCCTAAAAAAGCAACAGGACTCGTAACTTCATGAATGAAATGACGATCAATAAAAAACACATCTGGTCCATCTTCAATTTTACGCACTACATGTGAATCCCATACTTTGTCAAATAATGTCTTACTCATTTTTATTTTTTTTAATTGTAATTTCTAATCACAGCAATTTCCTGATCATCATAATAGGAAAACAAAATTAGAAAAAGATATAAGGTCGTCAATTGCAATATTTCATTATATACGATACCCAAACTGAAATACAAATTAGTATTCGCTTTTTTGCTGTTCAATTTGATTGTAGAATGAATATAAATTGGTTTTACTTTCTCTTTTTGTGTTAATTTTGATTTGACTGCCTTAATTGTAATAGTTGGCAAATTTATCTCAAAATCATTACAGAATATAGGTTTTAACTGAAAAAAATGTAACAAAATGAATTAAAATAGTAATAATTGTTAGTTTTGGATTCTTTTGTATTTTTTTGAGATTACATGTGAAAAGACTTTTGATAGTGTAAAATAGAAGGTTTTAAAGGATGTTTTTTTTAGAATTTTTAATTGAAATACTACGACATCCAAGAAGTGTATTTTTATGAAATTTCATGAATTTTAAGAGAAAAACTGATTACTTAATAAGAATCATTTTTTAAAGATTTAACCGTTTTCTATCTCCAAAAAAAGCGTAAATTTGGACTTCCTCCAAATTTTATTTCTCGATTTTTATAGTTCATGTAATCAGTTATTTACAATGTTGAGAATTGGAATTTGGAATTTAATTTTTGCTATTTAAACTTATGTATTTAATATTCGATACCGAAACAACCGGATTACCAAAACGCTGGGATGCTCCAATTACCGATTCTGATAACTGGCCTCGCTGTATTCAGATCGCATGGCAGCTTCATGACGAAATGGGAACACTTGTCGAACATCAGGATTATCTGGTGAAACCTGACGGATTTAATATTCCGTATGATGCCGAACGTATTCATGGAATCTCGACCGAATTGGCTGAAGCCGATGGAATCACTTTGGCTGAAGTTTTGGAGAAATTCAACATCGCTTTAAGCAAAACCAAATTTATTGTGGGGCAGAATTTAGGTTTTGACGTTAATATCATGGGAGCTGAATTTCATAGAATGGGAGTAGATTCTTCTATGAGTTCAATGCCGGTTTTGGACACTTGTACTGAGGTTACGGCTTCATTATTAAAACTTCCGGGAGGTCGTGGAGGAAGATTTAAATTACCAACATTAACAGAATTACACGAATATCTTTTTAATAAACCTTTCGCGGAAGCGCACAACGCAACTGCCGACGTTGAGGCAACTACGCGTTGTTTTTTGGAATTAATCAGAAGAGAAGTTTTTACGAAAGAAGAACTGGATGTTGATAAGGATTATTTTAAGGAATTCCAAAATAGAAATCCACAGGAATTTCCTTTAATTGGTTTAAAGCACATCAATTTAAAAGCAGCTTCTGATAAAATTAGAGAGCAGCTAAAAGCTTTAGAATCGGTTGGCAAAGAAACTACAGTTTCACATTCTGACAGAGAAGACTTTAAGGAGGCAAAATACGCGCATTTACACAATCATACCCAGTTTTCGGTTCTTCAATCTACCATAGGAATTGGTAATATTGTAGCGGCTACAGCCAAAAATGGTATGCCGGCTGTTGCGATGACCGATACCGGAAACATGATGGGAGCTTTTCACTTTGTGAGCGCCGTTATGAACCATAACAAAGCAGCATCTGCAAAAAATAAAGCCTTGGTTGAAGCTGGTGAAGAACCAACAGAAACGGAGATAAAACCAATCGTAGGTTGTGAATTTAATGTCTGCGACAACCATCTTGATAAAAGCAAAAAAGACAACGGAAATCAGGTTGTATTACTGGCCAAAAATAAAAAAGGGTATCACAATCTGGCCAAAATGTCGTCGATTGCTTTTACTGACGGATTTTATTATGTTCCAAGAATTGATCGAAAAATTGTCGAACAATATAAAGAAGATATCATGGTTTTGTCTGGGAATTTATACGGAGAAATCCAGAGTAAAATCCTGAACGTTGGTGAAAACCAGGCCGAAGAAGCTTTGATTTGGTGGAAAGAACAATTTGGCGACGATTTTTATTTAGAAGTAATGCGTCACAATCAGGAAGACGAAAATCGTGTGAATAAAACGCTGATTGAGTTTTCGCAAAAACACAATGTCAAATTAATTGCGACCAACAACACCTATTATTTAAATAAAGAAGATGCCAATGCGCACGATATTTTATTGTGTGTAAAAGATGGCGAAAAACAAGCGACACCAATTGGTCGTGGCCGTGGCTATCGCTACGGATTACCCAATCAGGAATACTATTATAAGTCATCAGAAGAGATGAAAAAACTCTTCGCTGATTTACCTGAAGCCATTATTAATATTCAGGAAATCGTTGATAAGGTCGAGATTTATTCGCTTTACCGTGATGTATTGCTTCCTAAATTTGATATTCCCCAGGAGTTTGTAGTTCCTGAAGATGATGCAGATGGAGGGGTTCGTGGTGAAAATAAATACTTACGTCACCTTACGATGGAAGGTGCAAAAAGAAGATATGGCGAAATTACAGAATCGATTCAGGAACGTTTGGATTTTGAGTTATTAACGATTTCGAATTCCGGATATCCGGGTTACTTTTTGATTGTACAGGATTTCATCGCCGAAGCCAGAAATATGGACGTTTCGGTAGGTCCAGGTCGTGGATCTGCTGCCGGATCTGCGGTAGCTTATTGTTTAGGAATTACCAATATTGACCCCATTAAGTACGATTTGCTTTTTGAGCGTTTCCTAAATCCTGACCGTGTATCCATGCCCGATATTGATATTGACTTTGATGACGAGGGTCGTGGTCGTGTAATGGAATATGTAATCAATAAATACGGTAAAAATCAGGTTGCACAAATTATCACTTATGGTAAAATGGCAACCAAATCAGCGATTCGTGATACGGCTCGTGTACTGGATTTACCTTTGTTTGAAGCCGATAGAATTGCCAAACTGATTCCGGCAATGATGCCATCAAAATGGAATTTGGCGCGTTTTATTTCTGAAAACGAAGATGAAGTTAAAAAAGCCCTGCGCTCTGACGAGTTTGATAATGTAAAAGAATTAATCGCCATTGCCAATGAAGATGATTTGGCAGGGGAAACCATTCAACAGGCAAAAATCCTTGAGGGATCGATGCGAAATACCGGAATTCACGCCTGTGGGGTAATCATTACGCCATCGGATATTACGAATTTCGTTCCAGTAACCACAGCAAAAGATTCTGATTTATATGTAACCCAGTTTGATAACTCGGTTGCAGAAAGTGCAGGATTGCTGAAGATGGACTTCTTGGGTCTGAAGACCCTTACCTTAATAAAAGATACCGTTAAACTGGTAAAATACAGAAACGGAATCGATCTTGATCCGGATACATTCCCGATTGATGATGTCGAAACTTATGCACTTTTCCAGAGAGGAGAAACGGTTGGAATCTTCCAATACGAGTCACCCGGAATGCAGAAATACATGAAGGATCTGAAGCCAACGGTTTTTGGAGATTTAATTGCCATGAATGCCTTGTATCGTCCGGGACCTTTAGAGTATATCCCTTCTTTCGTAAGAAGAAAAAATGGCGAAGAAGAAATCAAATACGATTTAGATGCTTGTGAGGAGTATTTGGGAGAAACCTACGGAATTACCGTTTACCAGGAGCAGGTAATGCTTTTGTCGCAATCGCTGGCTGACTTTACAAAAGGTGAGGCCGACGTTTTGCGTAAGGCGATGGGTAAAAAACAAAAAGATGTACTGGATAAAATGAAGCCTAAGTTCGTAGAACAAGCGGCAAAAAAAGGTCATGATGCAAAAGTTCTGGAGAAAATCTGGAAAGACTGGGAAGCCTTTGCGAGTTACGCCTTCAACAAATCACACTCGACTTGTTATGCCTGGATTGCTTATCAAACGGCGTATTTAAAAGCACATTATCCGGCAGAATATATGGCTGCGGTTCTTTCGAATAATATGAATGATATCAAGCAAGTATCATTTTTTATGGAAGAATGCAAACGAATGGGATTACAGGTTTTAGGACCGGATGTAAACGAGTCGTTTTACAAATTCACGGTAAACGATGAATATGCAGTACGTTTTGGAATGGGCGCTATTAAAGGTGTGGGTTCCGGAGCTGTGGCAACTATTGTAGAAAGCAGAAAAGACGGTAAATATAAATCGATTTTTGATTTGGCGAAACGTATCGATTTACGTGCAGCCAATAAAAAAGCGATCGAAAATCTGGCTTTGGCCGGAGGTTTTGACTCGTTTGAAGGAACCACAAGAGCGCAATATTTTCATGATGATGGCGACGGAATAACCTTTTATGAAAAAGCAATTCGTTACGGATCTAAGTTTCAGGAAAACGAAAATTCATCGCAAGTGAGTTTATTTGGAGAAACCAGTGAAGTGCAAATTGATGAACCAGTTGTGCCTCCTTGTGAAGACTGGAGCACGATGGAAAAATTAGCAAAAGAGAAAGAAGTCGTTGGAATTTATATTTCAGGACATCCTCTTGATGATTTTAGATTCGAGATGAAATACTTCTGTAATTCCCGACTAGAATCGCTGAAAAGCATGAATGAATATGTGGGTAAAAATTTAAATTTTGCCGGAATCATTAATAACGTTCAGCATCGTGTGGCAAAAAACGGAAAAGGCTGGGCGGTGTTTAATTTAGAAGGATACGATGAGAGTTATGAGTTTAAGATTTTTGGTGAAGAATACCTAAAATTCCGCCATTTCCTGATTCAGAATAATTTTGCTTTCATTAAAATATTAATAAAAGACGGTTGGGTCAATCACGATACAGGTAAAAAATCAGATCCAAGAATGCAGTTTGTTGAGATCAGGCAATTGCAGGATATTCTGGAAGCTTTTGCTAAAAAACTGATTTTGTTATTAAACATAAAAGATTTGCAGGCTGAATTTATTCATAATTTAAGTCAATTGTTTAGTGCAAACAAAGGAGATAATTCTGTGACTTTTGAAATTATGGAATTAGAAAAGATAAAGCGTTTGGTCGAAGTAGAAACTCCCACAGATTTTGAAGAAGCCGATGATGCCGTTTTTGTAGATGAAAATGCTGAGGATGGAGAAACACAACTTGAAGAAACTAAAATTCAGGAAGTAAATGAGGTCGAAGAAATAAAGGTTGTAACCAAGCTTGCCATGCCAAGTCGCAGGTTAAAAGTTAAGATTTCTACTGAGTTATTGATAGAATTAGAGAAAATGCAGGTAAATTTTAAGCTAAACTAAATTTTAACAGTTAAAATTTAATGGAAAGCATTTTTTTTAAGTTAAAAATATGCATGCATAATACTTTTTTAGTAATATTGCTTAAAATTACAACGATTTCGTACCAAGTCTAACAATGCAAACTATAAGAATATGTTAAAATAATCTAAGTTTGTAAAAATTAATTAAATCAGAATTATGAAAAAGAACCTATTTTTATTAGGATTATTAGTTTGCTCTATGGCCACAATGGCGCAAACAGAAAAAGCAGATAAACCAGAAAGTTGGTATTTTAAATTAGGAGGATCTTATTTTATTCAGACTGCTGCAACTGAATTTCCAACTGTAGGAGGAAATCTTCCATTGGATAGAACTTTTGTAGGAGGAAAATTAGTTTCTGAAGAAAGTGTTACAGGTTCTTTTGGTGAAGGTTTTAGAACAGGAATAACAGCTGGATATAGATTTAATGCTCGTTTAGGAGTTGAGTTGGGAGTTAATTACTATACTAGTAAAGATAAGACAATGGCACAAACGAGATCAGATGTGCCTATTACGCCAGCTGGTGTATACGCTTTTAAATCAGTAGGTCAGATTACTGCTTTTGATTTAGCGCCTGCATTGGTTTTATTTTTAGGAGAACACAAAGGTTTTGAACCATATACTAAAGTAGGTGTTTTAGTTCCTATTCACGGGGATTTAGAAATCACTTCTGATGCGTACGCTCCAATTGCTTTTAATCCAACAACAGGAGCTCCGGTTGCTTTTGGAAATGTTCATAGTGTTGATAAAGTAAAACCAAATCCAACAGTTGGGTTTGTTGCTGCTTTAGGAACATCTTATAAATTAGGAAAAAACATTTCGGTTTTTGGTGAATTGGAATACCGCAACTTTACTGTACACGGAAAAACTAAAGAAACTACAGAGTTTAATGTTAATGGAAATGATGCTCTAGCTTCTAGAAGCACTTCTCAAATACATACAAATTACAGAGATAGATTAGACGTTAATTCTAATAATGCTTTAACAAATCCGAATGGTGTTGATAAAACAAAACCGATGGATGAGTTAAGTTCTTACGTTGGAATTTCAGGTTTAGGTTTGACTTTGGGGCTTAAATACAGTCTATAATTCTAAAGAAATTTATAATTTATAAAAAGAGGATATTCGTTTAGAATATCCTCTTTTTTTGTGCTTTTGTCATTTCGACGAAGGAGAAATCTTCGCAAGAAGCTCGACAAAGATTGAATTCTCGTTGCGGAGTTTCTGGCGAAGATTTCTCCTTCGTCGAAATGACAAGATTGTGCGATATAAATTGTTTCAACAGATTAAAATCCGTTGCTACAAAATGCTCCGTTCCTCCGGAACCCTACGTAAAGAGCCTTCGGCTCGATTTATTTTGTAGGGATGGATTTTAATCCATTCATCGCGATGATAATATTTTAGAAAATTATTTTGAATTCCTAAACTCCTTCAAAACTTCATCAATTACCCAGGTTGTTCTTGAGGCCGAAGTTCCTCTTGAAGGATTAATACCTTCATTGCCCAGAATTTCAGCCACTACAGTTTCGACAAGAGGCTGTTGAATATGAAGTGGATTTTCAATAGTGATGCTTTCTTTTTCGCCATTTGTATATTGAATATGTATCGGGTCGTTACCGAAAGTAGAGAAAGAGATTTTTCCTTTATCACCAACAATATCAGTGTTGTCATAACGTTCAAAACTGGCAAAATTCCATAAACCCGTTCCGTGAATCCCATTTTCGAATAAAAAGGACATCGAAACCGAATCTTCAGCAGGATACGCTTTAAGCTGAGAACTTGCATGCCCTCGAACAGATTTGATCGGGCCTAAAACAAAATCAAGAAAATCTAACGTATGACAAGCCAGATCAACAAAGATTCCACCGCCGGAAATGTGTGGTAAAACTGTCCACGGCAAATTGATTTCGTCATCGTATCTTTCTTCAAACGGATGATATAAAACGCAATTTACATGTCTTACAATTCCAATTTTATTTTGATCAATTAGTTCTTTTATTTTTAAAAAGCGAGGTAAACTTCTTCTGTAATAAGCTACAAATAATGACACGTTGTGTTCTTTGCAAACGCTGATCATTTCGTTACATTCTTCAAAATTTAGTGCCATTGGTTTTTCTACATAAACCGGTTTTCCGGCTTTGGCACATAAAATAGTATATTCTTTGTGAGAGGATGGAGGAGTAGCGATATAAACGGCATCGACCTCAGGGTCATTAATTAAATCCACAGCATTCGAATACCATTTGGGAACATTATGGCGTTTCGCATAATCTTCTGCAAGAGCAGCATCCCTGCGCATTACTGCAACTAAAGCCGAGTTAGGCGCTTTCTGAAATGCCGGACCACTTTTTACTTCGGTTACATTACCACAACCTATAATTCCCCATTTTACAATTTTCATTTTTCTGGTTTTTTAGTTTCTCAAATTTAAAAAAGGTTTGCCACGAATTGCACTAATTTTCCCGAATTATTTTTTCATGTAGATTTTGCAGGATTTAATTTTACCGCAAAGCACGCAAAGATTTTATGCTTACAGGATTTTATAAAAACACAAAGTTCGCAAAGCTTTGTATTGAACCAGCTTTGCGAACTTTGTGTTTTTACAAAGCCAAGCTGATACAAAAAATTTGCGTGCTTTGCGGTAAAATTCTTCACAAAAAACAAAGCCACAAACTCACAAAAATAATTCGTGAATTCGTGGCTAATAAAATTAAAAGGTTAAAGTTTTATTTTTTAGGTAAAGCTTTAAATCCCATATTGTAAAGCGTGAACGCCTGAATGTCTACATTCTCCTGGATCGTAGCGGCAACAGATTTTCCTGCTCCGTGACCTGCTTTTACATCAATACGAATTAAAACCGGATTAGGTCCTGTTTGTTTTTCTTGTAATTCAGCAGCGAATTTAAAACTATGTGCCGGAACTACACGGTCATCATGATCTCCAGTGGTAACCATTGTTGCAGGATATTTAACTCCTGCTTTTACATTTTGTACAGGAGAATATCCTTTTAGGTATTCAAACATTTCTTTGTTGTCCTGAGCTGTTCCGTAATCGTAAGCCCAACCTGCACCTGCAGTAAAAGTATGGTAGCGCAACATATCCATTACACCAACTGCCGGCAACGCCACTTTCATTAAGTCAGGACGTTGAGTCATTGTTGCCCCAACTAATAAACCTCCGTTAGAACCTCCACGAATCGCTAAGAAATCTGATGAAGTGTATTTTTGGGCGATTAAATATTCGCCTGCCGCAATAAAATCATCAAATACATTTTGCTTTTGCAATTTAGTTCCGGCATCGTGCCATTTTTTACCGTATTCTCCACCACCTCTTAAGTTGGCAACAGCATAAACTCCTCCGTTTTCTAACCAAACGGCATTTGCAATGCTGAAACTTGGTGTTAAACTAATGTTGAATCCACCGTAACCGTAAAGAATAGTTGGATTTTTACCGTCTAATTTCGTTCCTTTTTTATAAGTAATAATCATCGGGATTTTTGTTCCGTCTTTTGAAGTATAGAATACTTGCTTAGATTCGTAATTTTCACTTTTAAAATCAACTACAGGTTTTTGATATACTTCAGATTTCCCGGATTTTGGTTCCAATGAATAAATTGTTCCCGGAGTTGTGTAATTCGTAAAGCTATAGTATAAAGTTTTTTCTTCTTTTTTACCTCCAAATCCACCAGCGGTTCCTACAGCAGGAAGTTTGATTTCGCGAATAAGTTTACCACTGTAATCGTATTGTTGTACAAATGAAACAGCATCTTTTGTGTAATTAGCGAAGAAAAATCCACCACCAGTTGAAGGGGATAGGATATTTTGAGTTTCTTTGATAAAATCCTTCCAGTTTTCTGGTTTTGGATTGCTTATATCAACAGTAACAACACGTGTATTTGGCGCATTTAAGTCAGTTTCGATAAACAATTTAGTTCCTTCATTCTCGATAATCTGATTGCTGCTGTTAAAATTATCTACAATCGTTACAATCGGACTATCTGCTTTCGTTAAATCTTTGATGTATAATTCGTTTCCGTAAGTAGAATTAGCAGCAGAGATTACCAAATATTTATCATCTTCAGTAACATAACCACCTACGTATCTTCTTTTTTGATCGGCACCAAAAATAACTTTGTCTTCTTTTTGAGCAGTTCCAAGTTTGTGGTAATACAATTTATGCTGATCTGTTTTTGCAGATAATTCACTTCCTTTTGGTTTGTCATAGCTAGAGTAATAAAACCCTTCGTTTCCGTGCCATGCAACACCACTAAATTTTACATCTACCAAAGTATCTTCGATCGCTTTTTTAGACAAAGCATCAATAATGATTACTTTTCTCCAGTCGCTTCCGCCTTCAGAAATAGCGTAAGCCGCTTTATTTCCATCTTTAGAAAAATTTAAACCGCCAAGAGAAGTTGTTCCGTCTTTAGAAAAAGTATTTGGATCTAAGAAAACTTCTTCTTTGCCATCTTTTCCTTTTCTATAAATAACCGACTGATTCTGAAGTCCGTTGTTTTTAGAATAATAAGTAAATTTTCCTTCTACAAACGGAGCGCTGATTTTCTCATAATTCCAAAGTTTTTCCATTCGTTTTTTAAGTTCTTCACGAAACGGAATTTTATCTAAATACCCATAAGTAACCTCATTTTCAGCTTTTACCCATGCACCGGTTTCAGCTGATTTGTCATCTTCAAGCCAACGATAAGGATCGTTTACTTTTGTGTCAAAATAGACGTCAACTGTTTCGCCTTTTTTGCTTTCGGGATATTGAATTTTATTCTGCCCGAACGAAATTCCTGCAGTTGTAATTGCCATTATAAGAAATGTTTTTTTCATAATTTATGTTTAACAGTTGTCACAAAAATAGCGTTTTTTGTTAGATCAATGCTTATTTTACCGCAAAGTCCGCAAAGATTTTATTTAATAAAGCTTTTAAAAAATACAAAGCTCGCAAAGACTGAAATCAACATATTGGCTTTGCGAACTTTGCGTTGATGTAGGAAAAGACTTTGCGAACTTTGTTTTTAAATGAGATTACAGATTGAAGTTTACTCCCAGAACGATATTTCGTCCTATATTAGGAATTCCGTCTGTTTTTAATCTTGATAAATGCGCAATATATTTTTGATCGAATAAATTGTTTCCGTTCAGGTTCACATCAAATGCATGTTTGCCTAGTTTTACTGTGCCTCCAAAACCAAGATTTACCAATGTATATCCGTCTGAAGCGGTTTCAAAACCACTCACATTTTTCTGCGCAAAAGTTGATGAAACATTTAATGAAGCATATCCTTCTTCGAACCATTTATTGATTTTAAATTCAGTTCTTAAAGTATTGTTCCAGTTGTTCGCAGGAATCAAAGGCAAATAATCATTGTTTGCTTTTTTACCTGTTACAGTTTCAAAACTCGTTTCAAAATGCAACCAGTCTAATGGATGAGGATGAAAATGCAAACCAACTTCACCACCATATAATTTGGCATTGTCCTGAACATAAGCAAAAACATCATTATCATCGCGAACTTCTCCCGTTGGCGAAGTGAAGATATAATTGTTTACGTGATTGTAGAATCCGTTAATAAAAAACTCAAAATGCGTGTTTTTGTACTCTAAATTCAAATCAGTCTGAACGTTTTGTTCTGTTTTTAAGGCAGCATTTCCAATTTCGTAGCGGTTTGTTCCTTCGTGAACCCCGTTTGAAGTTAACTCGGCTAAATTTGGAGCTCTAAATCCTGTTGCAACATTCAATCGAAGTGTCAATGGTTCTGCCAGTTTTGTTTTATATCCCAATGAAGCATTAAAACTATCAAAAGATCGGTCAAGAGGTAAAAAATAACCTTCTTCACCTTCGGTACCATGCGCTATTGAGGTAATGTTTCGATTGTCAAAACGTAATCCGGCTTGTAGAACACTATTGTCCCATTCGTAATTTGCAGTTCCAAAAACACCAAAATCATTGGTTGTAGCGTCCGGAATCAGGTATTCTTCGCCTGAATTTTTGTTCGTTTGATGCATTCCCTGAACACCTAAAATCGTTTCAATTTTACCTAGTTTAGGAAAATGATACTTGGCATTATAATTAAAAGTATTCAGTTTCATGTGAAGAGATGCTTCATTACTGTCTTCAAACTCGCTTCGGTCATTGGCGATATAGCCTAAATCAACATCTAATTTCGAATTTTCAAAAAAGATAACGTTGTTTAAACTCAATAAATGATTGAAAATTCCTTGTCTCGGAAACTCTGTGTTTTTACTTGTAGATTGTTCTCCAATTCCATTATCCGGCATTCCAAGATCAAGTTTGTTGTAATTGTATCTCAAAACACTAGAGAAACTAGAGTTGCTGTAGCCAATTCCGGTTTTAAAATCGGTTTCGTTGTAACGCGTATTGGTTACGCGATCACCATCGGCAATTTTGTAGTCAGAATGGGTGTTGAAACTTCCGCGGGCTAAAAATTTCCAATTATCAGTAGATGTTTTTAATCCAATAGAAGAATTGCTTCCTTGCGTATTCGTGAAGTATTTTTGACTAAAATTTGCCTTGAAAGTATTCGCATCAGCAAATTTTTCAGGATTAAAATATAAAACACCGCCCAAAGCATCAGAACCGTATAATAAAGAAGCAGGTCCTTTTATTACTTCGACACTTTCGATTCCGGCATCGTTTAAACCTAAACCATGTTCGTCTCCAAATTGTTGGTTTTCGATACGAACACCCTGAGAGTAAACCAAAACACGATTGCCGCTCAATCCGCGAATTACAGGTTTCCCAATAGATGTTCCCGTAGAAATTTGCGAAACTCCCGGAATTGTTGCCAAACCTTCGATTAAAGTTGAAGTTCCTTTTTGCTGCAACGTTTTGATGCTTTCATGTTCCACTTTCATAACGTTTTGCGATTGCAATTTGTTGAAAGGTGTTGAAACTACTACTTCATCCATTTCAAAAATAGATTCGGTAAGGGTGATATCAATAGTGTTTTCTTTTAATAATTTAGAAATTGATTTACTTTGAGTGGTAAAACCCACGAAAGTAAAAGTAAGTCTGAAGCTTCCGTTTGGAAGATTCTTAAATTCGTATTTCCCGTTTTGATCCGTTGTAGTTCCTTTATGCAATTCGGGCGCATATACAGATACATTGGCCAATGGCTGGTTTTCAAGATTTGTTACTGTTCCTGAAACCGAATTTTGAGCAGAAAGAATGCCCGAGAACCCTAAAATAAGGGCTAATATTATTTTTTTCATTTGAAAATGATACTATAGTTAATTGGAGGAATTTATCCTTTAAAGCAAAAACTAAAATCAATAGTAAAATTTGCCGATCCTTGAAGTTTCAGGATGGGAAAATTGACTAAACTTTTTTTGAATTAGATTTAAAAGAATTTGATTGTATTTCGACTATTTCGAAATTAAGAAACTATAGCAGAAGGCGGGCCTCGTAATTGATAAGGGTTTTCTGAAATTGAAAATATTTTTTCGGAATGGGTGAAAAAATAAGGGATTTCGTAGTTGAAGGTATGAAATTCAAAAGCAAATTGTTCCGGTAAAATATAGCTTCCAAAAACAAAATGACAAACAAAACACACATCGTAATCATTATGCTGATGCGTTATTTCACCATTAGGATCGTTATAATTATGGTGACATTGTTTTTCTGAAAGTTGCTTTACAATATGCTCATAACTGTGTATCGACTGAAACAATATTGAGAACAATACCGTTAGAGCCAAAGAAACACTTAGTATGAGTTGTTTTCTTTTCATTTCACGACAAAGGTATAAAAGATCAAACTATAATTGATTTATTTTTTGATTTCTGTTCTTGATTTAATGAAAAAAGTACAACGAATGATTTTATTCTTCATCAAAAAGAGAATAATTGCGATCTAATTGCATCCTGAGCTAGCATTATATTATATTTGTAAGTAAAATAAATTTACTCTAAAAAACGTTTACTTGAAAAACTCTTTAAAACCAAAATACGATATGCGATTACTTTTTAGTTGTTTGTTTTTAGTATCGTTTTTCAATTCTTTTGCGCAAGACGTTAAGCCGGAGATAAAACCTATTGTAAAAATCGATTCTTTATATCGCGAAGATCAGTTTTACTTTTCGGTTACTTATAATCTTTTGGTTCAGGCGCCGTCTGGCTTAAAACAGGATAAATTTTCTGCAGGACTTTCTGCAGGTTTTTTGCGTGATATGCCCATCAATAAAACAAGAACCCTTGCAATTGCAGCAGGTTTGGGATTGAGTTATCAAAACTTTTATCAAAACCTGACCATTTCAAAATCTCAGGATGGTGCGCAAATTTATGGTGTAAATGGCTATGGCGAATTTGTGTCGAACAGATATAAGCAATATTCAGTTGATCTGCCAATTGAGTTTAGATGGAGGAATTCTACGTATGAAAGTTCCAAGTTTTGGAGGGTTTACAGCGGTGTAAAACTGAGTTATGTTTTCTCAGACAAATCGATTTTAAAAGATGGAGAAACAACGTATAAAATCTCTAACAACAAAGATGTCAATCAGTTTCAATATGGAGTTTACATTTCAGCAGGTTATAATACCTGGAATGTTTATTGTTACTATGGTTTGAATAGCTTGTTTGATAAATCGGTAAAAACCGTTTCTACCGGCGAAAGTATCAGTATGAAAGCCATGAATATTGGTTTAATTTTCTATATTTTATAGCCACAAATACAAAAACAGTAACTGCGGAACGATTCCTATAAAGGTTCCAATTAACAATTCATTCGGCGAGTGTGCTTCCATTTCTAAACGAGAAGAGGCTACAACGCCTGTCATTAAAATCAAAAAAGCAGCCCAATACGGATTGTGCATTTGAAGATGCATGTTTAATCCGATAGCAAAAATGGTAAATCCGCTAATGGCCATCATGTGCAAACTCGCTTTTATTTTTAGCATAGCAAAAACCAAAGCTAAAATGGTACTAAACAAAGCGCCCAGGAAAAAGAAATGCAACTCTGGATAACGTGCAATAACAATGCTTCTTTTTACCAGTAAAATATATAAAAAACATTGCAGTACAAGAGGAATTTTGCGCTGTGAAGTTTCATGAACCATGACTGATTTTACATGCCCGGTTGAACGTAGCAATAAGAAAAACAATATAGGTACTAAAATCGTAATGATCAGAATCTGGAATAAAACATAATATTTTTCCTGATTTGTAAAAGCATCGTTTTTGCAAAAAAGATAAAATAAGGTGGCATACATCGAGATGAAAATCGGATGTAATATATACGAAAATAAAGGAAGGATTCTTTTCAAAACGTTGTAATTAGTGGTGTTAGCAAATATAAACAAATAATGTTTTTTTGCCACGAATTGCACGAATTAGCACGAATTATTTTTTTTGCCACAGATTAAAATAATTAAAAAAGATTTCTTTTCTATGCCGGTTTTTTGCCACGAATTTCACGAAATGGCACGAATTATTTATTGTAATTCTTAGCAACTTTTATTAATCTGCGAAAATCTTTTTAATCTGTGGCAAAAAAATAACCACAAAGAATTAGTGAGAATTTGTGCAATTCGTGGCAAACCTTTTATTAATCTGCGAAATCATTTTAATCTGTGGCAAAAAAACAACCACAATAATTAGTGAAAATTTGTGAAATTCATGGCAAACCTTTTTTTAAATTTGACAAAAAGAATTTTCAATGAGCATAAACTTAAAAAGCCTTATCCCGGTTCTCGATGCCGAATGGATTGGCTCAGAAACTGATATTTTTGTTAATCATATTTCAATCGATAGCCGTTCCTTACAAAACGGATCTGAAACTTTGTTTATTGCCTTATCAGGTGTTAATAATGATGCTCATTTGTATATCGAGGAACTCATTGCACAAGGTGTACAAAATTTTGTTGTACAATATATTCCTGAAAATTGTGTCGGAAAAGCTAATTTTCTAGTCGTTAAAAACGCTTTAAAAGCGTTACAGGAATTTGCAGCTTATTATCGTAATCTTTTCGATTTTCCTGTAATCGGGTTAACCGGAAGTAATGGTAAAACGATCGTAAAAGAATGGCTTAATTTCTTGTTGAGTCCTGATTTTAATATTATCAGAAGCCCAAAAAGCTATAATTCTCAGGTAGGAGTTCCACTGTCTATAATGGCGATCAATGAGAAACACAATTTAGGGATTTTCGAAGCCGGAATTTCTACGGTGAATGAAATGGTAAACCTGGAGAAAATCATTAAACCTACAATTGGTGTACTAACTAATATAGGAAGTGCACATGATGAAGGCTTTTTAAATTTAGTGCAAAAGATCGACGAAAAATTGATTTTATTCAAAGACTGTCCAGTAATAATTTATCAAAAAAATGAAATCGTAGATTCTTGTTTGTCTCAGTTCGTTGCCGAATATATGATGCATCCCAGAACACTTTTTTCGTGGAGTTTTACAGATGCTTCTGCTGATGTTTTTATTTTAAATAAAGAAAACAAAAGCGATTCAACACATATTAAATACCAATATAAAGAGGCAATTTTTAATTTAGAAATTCCTTTTAGTGATACAGCTTCTATAGAAAATGCCATTTCGTGTCTGGCAGTTTTACTGTATTTGAATTATGATTTCGAGACCATTCAAAATAGATTTAAGCGTTTGTATCCTGTACATATGCGTCTGGAAGTTAAAAACGGAATCAATAATTGCAGTATAATAGATGATAGTTACAGTTCAGATTTTGAATCGCTTACAATTGCTTTGGATTTTTTAGAAAGCCAAAAGAAAAAAAATGCTTCAAAAACAGTTATTCTGTCTGATATTGTTCAAAGCGGATTTTCTAATGAAGAATTATATTCGAAAGTAGGGCAATTAATTGCCGATAATAAAATAAACAGAGTAATAGGAATTGGAACTACAATTTCGGCTTTTAAATCTAAATTTTCTAATGTTGTTACTTTTCAAAACACCGCCGAATTTATTGCTCAGATCGAAAACCTGAATTTCGAAAATGAAACTATTTTAATAAAAGGAGCAAGATCATTTCAGTTTGAAGAAATTGTGTCACTGCTGGAAGAGAAAACGCATGAAACAGTTCTTGAAATCAATCTGAACTCGATTAGTTATAATCTGAATTACTTTAAATCAAAATTAGCCAATAACGTGAAGTTAATGGTGATGGTGAAAGCGTTTGGTTATGGCAACGGAGGCTTGGAAATTGCCAAATTACTCGAACATCATAAAGTTGATTATTTAGGTGTGGCTTTCGCCGATGAAGGAATCTTACTTAAAAATGGCGGAATAAAACTACCTATTATGGTGTTGAATCCTGAATCGACCAGTTTTCCTTCGATTATTCAGTACCATCTTGAACCTGAAATTTATAGTATAAAAGGTTTAAAAGCTTTCCTGAAAATTGCCAGAGAAAAGAATTTAAAAGACTTCCCAATTCATATTAAATTAGATACAGGAATGCATCGTTTGGGTTTTGAAGAAAATACGCTCGAGGAACTGATTCAGACTTTAAAAGGAAATTCGACCGTAAAAATAAAAAGTGTTTTGTCGCATTTGGCCACAAGCGATGAATTACAGCATTATGATTTTGTGATCTCTCAGATTAATTTATTCGAAAAACTGTCGTCGAAATTAATTTCAGAATTAAATATAAATCCTATTCGTCATATTCTAAATACGTCCGGAATTAGCAATTTCCCGGATGCACAATACAATATGGTGCGTTTAGGAATTGGTTTGTACGGAGTTTCAAACGATCCGGCAGAACAAAAATATCTGGAAAATGTAAGTACATTAAAATCGATTATTTCTCAGGTTCGCACCATTCCTGCCGGCGACAGCGTGGGTTACGGACGTCGTTTTATGGCTTCGAAAGAAACTAAAATTGCAACAATACCCATTGGTTATGCTGATGGTATTTCTCGTTTATGGGGAAATCAGGTGGGTTATGTAGTGATAAAAAATCAGAAAGCATTTATTGTAGGAAGCGTTTGTATGGATATGCTCATGGTTGATGTAAGCCATATTGATTGTAAAGAAGGTGATTCGGTTATTATATTCGGCGAAAGCCCAACAGTTATCGAGATGGCCGCGGCACTAAAAACCATTCCGTATGAAATTATGACCAGCATTTCGCAACGCGTAAAAAGAGTATTTTTTAGATAGATTTTGAAACTTTGCTGAAAATTCCGTATTTTCGATATGAATTAATTTATAAACTAAAAGAACAATTATGGGGATGTTTTCAGAATTTAAGGAATTTGCAATGAAAGGCAACGTAGTCGATTTGGCTGTCGGTGTTATAATTGGAGCTGCTTTTGGCAAAATTGTGAGCTCATTAATTGAAAATGTAATTACGCCATTAATATTAAAACCCGCATTAGATGCAGCACATTTATCTACGATAGAAGAGCTAACAGCTTTTGGCGGTGTAAAATATGGTTTGTTTCTTTCGGCAGTAATTAACTTTCTAATTGTTGCTTTTGTTTTATTCTTAATTATTAAAGGAATAAACCATGCAAAAAAGAAAGAAGTTCCGCCACCGGCTGCACCAGCAGGACCAACTCAGGAAGAATTGCTTATACAGATTAGGGATTTATTAAAAAATAAACAATAATATACTATACCGCTACACTAAGTCTAACTTAACCGCTTCTTAATTGAGGCGGTTTTTTATTTTTGTTTGATTTGTAACATTTTGTTATTTTTTGTGAAGCGTCTTGTTTTGACTTTTATATTGTATACTTTTGCAGAGTAAATTAGATTAATTCATACTAAAGATATAAAAATGAGAATAGCCGTTGTAGGTGCCACTGGTATGGTTGGCGAGATAATGCTTAAAGTTTTAGCAGAAAGAAATTTTCCTGTTACAGAATTAATTCCTGTGGCTTCTGAGAAATCAGTTGGAAAAGAAATTGAATATAAAGGTCAAAAATATAAAGTTGTAGGATTACAAACAGCAGTTGATTTAAAAGCTGATATTGCTCTTTTCTCAGCCGGAGGAGATACTTCGTTAGAATGGGCACCAAAATTTGCTGCAGCAGGAACAACGGTTATCGATAACTCATCGGCATGGAGAATGGATCCGACAAAAAAATTAATCGTTCCGGAAATCAATGCAGATACTTTAACAAGTGCAGATAAAATTATTGCAAATCCAAACTGTTCTACTATTCAAATGGTACTGACTTTGGCTCCATTGCACAGAAAATACAACATCAAAAGAATCATTGTTTCTACTTACCAATCGATCACCGGAACTGGTGTAAAAGCAGTAAGACAGTTAGAAAATGAATACGCAGGAGTTCAGGGAGAAATGGCTTATAAATATCCAATTCACAGAAATGCAATTCCACATTGCGATAGTTTTGAGGAAAACGGATATACTAAAGAAGAAATGAAATTAGTTCGTGAGACTCAAAAAATCCTTGGTGATAACACTATCAGAGTTACCGCTACTGCAGTTCGTGTACCAGTTGTTGGCGGACATAGTGAAGCAGTAAACGTAGAGTTTACAAATGATTTTGATGTAAACGAAGTTCGCGAAATTTTGCACCATACAGATGGAGTAGTAGTTCAGGATAATTTAGATACATTTACCTACCCAATGCCATTGTATGCTGAAGGTAAAAATGATGTTTTTGTAGGTAGAATTCGTCGTGACGAAAGCCAGCCAAATACATTAAACATGTGGATCGTTGCTGATAACTTACGAAAAGGTGCTGCCACAAACACGATTCAAATCGCTGAGTATTTAATTCAGGCAGGTTTGGTATAAACCAGAGATTAAAGAAAATTGTTATAAAGAAAAAGCCGTAATTGCAGTAATGTAATTGCGGTTTTTTTGTTTCTTGTAGTGACGTTTGATGTTGCACAAAATAAAATGAAGAATTGGCGTTTAAGTAAAAAGGAAATAATATTATGAATGAATTAATCGAAAAGTTAGACAGGCAATTAGCGGGATTACGGCCAGAATATTATCAGGAACTTAAACCTTCATTAAGCGATTTAGAAATTCAAAACTTAGAAGAGCAATACAAAATCCGGCTTCCTGAAAATTTAAAAACGCTTTACAAATGGAAAAACGGGCAAAATCAAAACTGTTACGAGTCTTTTGTAAACAACTCTATGTTTGTCTCTTTAGAAGATGCATTGGATACAGCAGCAGAACTTACGTCAATGATTGGTTCTGATTTTGAAATTGAAAATTGGTGGAATGAAAACTGGATTCCTGTTTTTCATAATGGAGGAGGAGATTATATTTGTTTGGACTGCGAAGGGACTTTTACCAAAAATCCTGGCCAATTAATCGAATTTTGGCATGCGGACGAGGATAGAAATGTAATAGCTCCCAGTTTAAAATTTTTTATTTCGCAAATCGTTAAGCATTATGAAGAAACCAATCCTCAGGATTTTGATGAGTATTTTGAAATAGAAAATATAGATAATTTTCCGCTGGTATTCACCGTTGAATAATTTACAATAATTTGTACGGATAAATTTAATGGGCAATTAAGAAGCAATATAATCATAAAGTAGAAAAACTATGAAAACAGAGACAAGTCATTTTTGGTTGGGGAAATTCAAATCAGAAGAGGAGTATTTTGATTTTGTGGCTGAAGATAATGCGTATTATGAAGATGATGAGGTAGAGGAGAAATTCATCTCTGAATTTGCAAAATCACAGGGAGAGAATTTTTTAGATCATGATTTTATGGAAAGCGGATTTGAAAATGAAGCTATTTCTTTCGAAGAAAAATTTTTGAAATATTCGTATGCTGATCAATGGATTGCTGAAGTAAAAAAGAGATTAAGTGACCTAAATCAAAATCTGGAAGATGTTAATACGCTTGTATTTATTTCGAAAGACCAAATTGAAAAACCTGTTTCTATAATGAATTCTAAATGTGATTTGTTATATATAGGAGAAATCGAATACGATATTTGAGTAAAATATACATAGTTTTATAATTGCACTATGTGCTTTATTTAGAGTGAAACGACTTTTATACATTTTCAAAATCGATCTTTCTAGGTGTTAAAATAAAAGACAAAGATTGATGAAAAACGTATCTTAGCTATTATAAATACAAATAAAATGAACTTCGACAATTATAAAATAATTCCAAATTGCAAGACCAATAAAACCGACTTATTTCTTGCTGAAAATGAAGATATTCTGGCTTGCGAAAAGACTTTGAATATAGCTTTTGATGAAGATTATAAAGAGTATGTTTTGAATTACGGAAGTGGAATTCTGGGCGGAACTTACGTGCGTATCTATCTTCCGGAAACTATTATACTAACGATGGATGAATGGAAAAGCCGCATTACCGAATATTGGTTTTGGGATGATGGTAAGGATGTTTTATCAAAAGAGGAAGTGCTAAACTCAGTTCGGATTGGAGATACTTACGATGGAGATGAAATTATTTTTTTTAAAAACGAATACTTTATTCTGCCTAGAGAAAGTGAAATGATATATAAAGCAGGAAATACACTTGAAGAAACCATAAACTGGCTCTGTTCCTCAGGAATTCTCACAGAAGCATTTTCTGAAAGAGAATTTGAACCTTTTGAGCAGCAAAGTTAAATGTTGTGGAGAAACAATAAATGGCGACTATTTTTTTACCGCAGAGAAACAAATATTTTATCTAAGAATGTCTTATAAAACACAGAGTTCGCAAAGCTAAATCAAGATACAGCTTTGCGAACTTTGCCTTTTATAAAAAGCTAAGAGTATAAAAATTTAGCGATCTTTGCGGTAATTTTTTTTGCTTCAGAGGTTTTAGGATTGACTGCCTTTTGATTCAGTGAGCTTGCATAGATTCTAAATAAAAATTCCAAATCCCAAAGAGCAGTTGCTGGTTGGAATTTGGAATTTTTAAAAATTGTAATTTATTTTTTAGTATTCAGGTGCTAATTCTAATTCTAATCCTTCTAACTCGGTAGTAATTGGAATCTGACAACCTAAACGGCTATTTGATTTAACGTAAAATGCTTCCGACAGCATGGCTTCTTCTTCATCTCCCATTTCAGGTAATGCAACATCATTAAGAACATAACACTGGCAAGAAGCACACATGGCCATTCCGCCGCAGGTTCCTTCAACAGGTAGTTCGTATGCTTTGCATAACTCCATTATATTCATTGCCATATCAGTTGGAGCTTGTAACTCGTGTATAACTCCTTCTCGATCTTTAATCTTTATTAATACATCCATTTTAATTATTTGGAATTTTACTGGTTAGGATTTTATAACGTGAAAAAATCCCTAATTACGTTAACTATTTTTTAAACTAAATGCGTATTCTTTTTTGTTCCCTTCTTTAAGGTGCATTTTTAACCCCAAAGTATTTCCGTTTTTCTCTAGTATAGTAACTAAAGCAATGACAGAATAATAATCTTTATCTGACTGAAAGATCAGAGTACCTTCGTAAGTTGAATTTGTTACTCCTTGTTTGTCTGTTGTTACAGATACCTTTCTTGGATTTGAGAATTGCGCTGCGCTATATGTTGCTTTATTTGCAAATTTAGCTTTTCCGTCGCAGAAATCGTATAAGAAATCATAATTACCAATTCTTAAAGTCCCTTCTGGTTCGTTTGCATTTGTTGAAAATACAATTTGACCTGCGTATTTAAAATCTGACCATTCTTCGGCTTCATTTAGCCAGGCTTTGTCAACAATTAGTGTTTGCGTGGTTTGCTGTGCATAATTCACAGAAACAAAAAATAGCAACAAAAATAAAGCGTAATAATTCTTCATAAATTTAAGATTTTGGGGTTATGTGACAAATTTAAGTTAAATATGTAATAATTCCTTAATAAAAACTCTTAAATCTTTACGTTGTTTTTTGCTAAATCCGCAATAAATAGCTTTATTTATGTTGTGTTTTTTTTAAATCACAAATCAAAGTGCTTTAAGAACTAATATTCTTGTTAATCGCTCAGATTTAAAAAGACAGGAAAAATAACGTTTTGTTACATTATATTTACCACAGTTTCTATTTGTGGGGCGTATTTTTTTATTGTTGTTTCAACTCCTGCTTTTAGCGTCATTTGGTTTACACTACAGCTAATACATGCTCCTTCAAGACGAACTTTGACATGTTTGTCGTCGTCTATAGAAATTAGCGTAATGTCTCCTCCGTCAGAATTTAAAAAAGGTCTGATTTCGTCCAGAGCTAATAATACGTTGTTTGTTAATTCTTCTGTTGTCATAATTTTATCCATTAGATAATTAGTCCATTAGATAATTAGAAAATACACTTTGAAGTAAAATTGTCTATTTATCTAATTTTCAAATTATCTCATTAGTTTATCTCAATTATCTAATTATTTTTTTACTGCTGAACAACCTGCCATAGTTGTAATTTTAATGGCTTCTGTTGCAGGTAAAGTATCATTTCTGTTTACTGTTTCCTGTACAACATTTCTGGTGATTTCCTCAAAAACAGTTTCTATTGTTGATGCTGTTTGCATTGCTGCAGGGCGACCGTAATCTCCTGCTTCACGAATAGATTGTACAATTGGTACTTCGCCTAAAAACGGAACATCTAGATCTGCAGCCAGGTTTTTCGCACCTTCTTGTCCAAAAATATAGTATTTATTGTCAGGTAATTCTTCTGGTGTAAAGTACGCCATATTTTCGATAATTCCCAAAACAGGAACATTGATATTGTCCTGCATAAACATAGCCACTCCTTTTTTAGCATCGGCAAGAGCCACAGCTTGCGGAGTACTTACTACAACAGCACCGGTAATAGGTAATGATTGCATGATCGAAAGATGAATATCTCCTGTTCCCGGAGGTAAGTCAATCAACATAAAGTCTAATTCTCCCCAATCAGCATCAAAAATCATTTGGTTCAATGCTTTTGCAGCCATTGGACCTCTCCAGATAACGGCCTGACTTGGAGCAGTAAAGAAACCAATAGAAAGTATTTTAATATCATAACTTTCAACAGGTTTCATTTTTGATTTTCCGTCAACGTTTATCGAAATTGGTTTTTCGTTTTCAACATCAAACATAATTGGCATCGATGGTCCGTAAATATCGGCATCTAGAATTCCAACATTAAAACCCATTTTAGCAAGCGTTACAGCAAGATTTGCAGTAACAGTCGATTTTCCAACACCACCTTTACCAGAAGCAACGGCAATAATATTTTTGATTCCCGGAATCGCCTTTCCTTTTATTTCATTAGGATTTTCCTTGGCTTCAACCTTAATGTTTACTTTTATTTTTGCTTCAGGAGATACCAATTCAAGAATTGTTTTTTTGATATCATCTTCGGCTCTTTTTTTAATGTGCATTGCTGGTGTGTGTAAAAGTAAATCTACCACAACTTCATCACCAAAAGTAATGACATTGGCAACAGCACCACTTTCAACCATATTTTTTCCTTCTCCGGCTATAGTGATTGTCTCTAGAGCTTTAAGAATTTCTTTTCTATCTAATTTCATTTTAATCTACTGTTTTCTATTGAAAGAAATCAATTTGTGCATTGTGTTTATTTAAACTGATTTCAGACTACAAAGATAACAGATTATGTTCGGATTCAAACCCTTTTAAATTGTATTTATTGATATAGAGATTAGTCAAAATGATTCTGATGGTTTGTATTTGCTTTCTTACAAGAGAATTGAAATGAAAATTTCACTTAAACTCGCGTACTAAATTTTTTTTTTTAAAGGAATAACAAATTTTTTTAAGTTGAATTTTAAAAAATTGAAGACCAAAATGTCAATAATCTTAGCTATATTTGAGTACCCAAATTTAGGATTGCCATTGTTTGAAAAGTATGTGAAAGCTTGTTTTTGGATAAATTATGGGGTTTCGGTATTTTTTGAATAGAATTTCTTTTCTAATTTAAATCTAAAAATATGCGAAACTTTACTTCTGTATCTGTAATTATTGTAGTTAGTTTTTTGATGTCTTTTTTTCAATCTACTGCAACAGAGACCCTGATAAAAGACACAAGGTCCGAATTTGAAAATGTTCCTGCATTTACCAAATATGTTTCAAAAGCTACTGTTGACGCTGAATCAATTAATCAGTTTTATAAAAAATATCCCAAACTCAAAAAATACCAAAGTGATGTTCAGGATCTTTATAAAAAGAAAGAATACAAATTGCTTTGGTACGACGATAAAAGTGTTAGCGAATTTGGAGCATTATTATATCATAAAGTTCGCCTGCTAAACGATCAGGGTATCAAGGCAACTATGCCGTATATGGATTTGGTAGATGATGTTTTTAATGAAAATGTGACAGAAGATTTACCTCAGATAGACACAGAGCTTTTATTATCGAATATGTATGTGTTTTATGCCAGTAATGTTTATTCTGGTGTTGATTCTGCAACTTTAAAAAAAATCGGATGGTTTTTACCTGCCAAAAGTATTTCGTATTCAAAAATATTAGACTCTCTTATGGTTGATCCAGGGCGTTTAAATAAGGATGAAAATCTTTTATTCGGACAATATTATAAACTTAAGGCAATGTTAAAAAAATACAAAGCGATCGAGAAAAACAATCAATGGAAAAAGATTGATATTGACGTTGCCAATTATAAAGATTTAAAGCCTTTTGATAGTGGGGTTGCTGTAAAACAAATCAGGGAACGTTTGTTTGTCGTGGGAGATTTGCCGCAAGATTCTAAAAGAGATGTGTATGATGAAGAGATGATGGCAGGGATTTTAAAATATAAAAAAAGATACGGACTTAAACTTAATTATACCCTTACCATAGACCACATCAATCAAATGAATGAACCTGTTGGTAATCGTATAAAAACAATAATGCTCAACATGGAACGTTGCCGATGGATACCGGCACAATTGGCACAGGCAAGCGAATATGTTATGGTCAATATTCCGTCGTTTAAACTGGTGTATGTTAAAAATGGCCAATACGAATTGGTGTCGGATGTTTTTGTTGGAACCAGAATGACCGAAACTGTAATTTTTAGTGGTAATATAGACAGGATTGTGTTTAGCCCCTATTGGTATGTTCCGCAGAGTATCATTAAAAACGAATTAAAATCAAAAATAGCAGAAGACAAAAACTATCTCGCCGATCATAATATGGAGTGGAACGGAGGAAATGTGAGACAAAAACCAGGACCTAAAAATTCTTTGGGATTGGTAAAATTTATGTTTCCAAATCCTAATGATATTTATTTGCATGATACGCCGGCCAAAAGTTTGTTTGAATTCGAGAAACGTATTTTTAGCCATGGCTGTATTAATGTAAAAGAAGCGAAAGGTCTGGCACTTGCTATTTTAAAAAACAATCCGGATTGGCCTGTTGATAAAATAGATCAGGCAATGAGCGGCGAAAAAGAAACCACTTGTATGCTCAAAAACAAAATCCCTATTTACATAGGTTATTTTACAGCCTGGGTAAGTGAGGAAGGGGAAATTGGTTTTTATCCCGATGTATACGACAGAGATCCGCAATTAGATAAACTATTATATTCAGACACTGTAGTTTCAAAATAAGAAGAAACCCGCCAAACTTTAATAATTTGGCGGGTTTCTTAAAAAAAATGGTCTACAAGCTTATTCGTATTTTAAATATTTCAGGATATCTATTTTGGTTACCTGGTAGGCTTTGGTTAAAACAATTATCAAAGTTAATACCAGTAAAGAAATCAAAGCAATACTAAACGGAACAAATGAAATATTGATTCTAAAGGCAAAATCTTCGAGCCATTTTTGAAGTAAAATGTAAGCCGGTACAATACCAATTACAAATCCCATCAAACAAAACCCAATATATTGTTTTGAAAGTTCTTTTAGTAAAGCATCAGTTTCTGCACCCAGTGTTTTTCTAATCGCAATTTCTTTAAGTCTTCTTTCCATCGAGAAAGAAGCCAGAGCAAATAATCCAAAAACGGCAATAATAATTACTACAAGATTTAGAATAAAAAACAAATCCTTTTGTTTTACTTGTTCCTGATACGTTTTTGCAAATCCTTTGTTTACAAACTCATAGAAAAAAGGATAGTCAGGATTTACATTTTTCTCCCAGTACTTTTTTAATTTCTCCAGTGTTTCGGGCAAATTGTTGGGTGAGACTTTTACAAAAACATTACTAAAGTTATTCCATTTTAAAGTTTTAAGATTAATGAAAACCATAGGAGGTACTTTATCTTTTAAGCCAGTAATATGAAAATCTTTTACCACGCCCACAACTTTAAATTTCATGTTTCCTTTGTCATTTCCCCAGCCCGAAGATATTATGGTATTTATTGGATTTTTAAGTTTTAGCTTTTTAACAAGAGTTTCATTTATCAGCCAATTATCAATAGTATCCGAGGCAAATTGTGGAGAAAGATCACGTCCCTCAACAATTTTAATTTTCATCATCTCCAGAAAACCAAAATCCATTTCGACATTTCGGGGCTGAACAAAAATACTGTTGTGAGTCAATCCTGAACTCGAGCTCGTGCTATTGCCAAATGAACCGGCAAAAGTAGAAACATCCTGAACACCTGAATACTTTTTAATTTCCTGTTTCAGTAACATATATTTAGCAGCTTTTTGTTTGCTATCATTATAGTTAAACGGAATTCTAATGACCTGATCACCGCTAAAACCAAGCTCCTTGTTGGTCATATAATCAACCTGTGAGTTTACAATTAGCGCCCCGATGATAAAAAATGCCGCTATACCAAACTGAAAAATAAGCATCGAATTTCGAATCCAGATACCGCTTTTGCTTCTGGAGAAATTTCCTTTTAAAACCTTTAGAGTTTCAAAATTTGAGATATAAACGGCAGGAAATATACCTGCAAGAATGATTACTAATCCAAAAATCAAAACGAGCTGCAGATAAAATTCACCACCATTCATAGTCAAAGTTTTCTTTAAAAAGGTATTGTAGTATGGCAATGAGAGCTCGACTATTGCTAAAGCAAACAGAATGGCAAGAATAACAATTATAGCAGTCTCAAATATAAACTGGGCGATAATTTGTTTTTTTGATGCCCCGACAATTTTACGAACACCAACTTCTTTTGCACGTTTTATTGCTGAAGCAGTGGCAAGATTAATGTAGTTTACTAATGATAAAACTAAAATTAAAACAGATAACCCGGCCATAATATAAAGAAGCTGTAAGTTTCCTTTTCCTTCCGGAGTAGATGTTCCGGAAGATTTGGTGCCATAAAGGCGCAGGTTTTTCAGCTGGTCCAGAATGATTTTGATTTCGCCATTTTCTTTGATATACTGTTCAACCGTCTGACCGCTTTCTTTAGCATCTTTTAAAGTTCTGTTGACGTAATTTACATTATGCATCTTTTTTAAAACCAGGGCAGGATCTACACCTTTTTTGATTTTAACCATCAATCCATAATTAAAATTCCCCCATTGATTAAGATCGTAATCACGAACAGCTCCTCCAAAAACATAGTTAGGTTCAATAGAAGAGGGTTTTATAATACGATAAACGGCTTTTACAGTATAAGATTCATTTTCATAAGTAATAGACTTGCCAATAGGATCTTCATTGTTAAAAAGTAACGTTGCCTGCTCTTCTGAAATGGCGACACTGTTTTTCTCTTTTAAGATGTCTTTTTTAGAACCCTTAATTATTGGAAAAGGGAAAAAATCAAAAAAGTTATTATCAGATACGGTTATTTTTTTATCTATTAATTTCTTGTTTTTATATTTTATTACAGATTCATAGTACCAATTATATAAAAAGCAAATTTGCTCAATTTCAGGAATTGTAGCTTTGCAGGTGTTTCCAAAAGGTATAGAACTTGTTGCCCAGGTATCGCCCGTTGCCCCAATTACATTGAGAACCTGATATACGTTTTCTTTTTCCGGATTCCATCGATCGTATGCGTGCTCATTATTCCAATATAAAATAGCAAAAATTACTCCGGCGATCCCAATGCTTAATCCCATGACATTCAAAAACGAAAACAGTTTGTTTTGCTTCAAATGATATATAAATATTTTAAACCAGTTAAAAATCATGATAGTTTTTTTATAGTTATTACAGTTGCTTTTTAATGTAGTCCAGCAGGTTTATTGAACCTGCCGGATTTTTATATTGTTGCCAATATCTTGCAAACAAATCCCACCAGGATTAAGATTGCCGTTACAATAAATTTTATCATTTTAAAATTATTTAGCGTCCATAAAAACATCAACATTTCTCTGATTTAATTTTTCAGAAAATATAACACCATCTTTCATGTGAATCGTTCTTTGCGAAAATGAAGCATCATAATCAGAGTGTGTAACCATCAAAATAGTGGCGCCTTTAGCATGCAGATCCGTTAAAAGTTCCATTACTTCATTACCATTTTTACTATCCAGATTACCGGTTGGCTCATCGGCCAAAATGATTTTAGGATCGTTTACCAAAGCTCTGGCAACCGCAACTCTTTGTTGTTGTCCTCCGGAAAGTTGTTGCGGATAATGTTTTAATCGGTGTGAGATATTTAATTTCTCTGCGATCGCTTCGATTTTTTGTTTTCTTTCGGATGCTTTTACGTTGTTATAAAGCAAAGGCAATTCGATATTGTCATAAACCGAAAGTTCATCGATTAAGTTGAAATTCTGGAAAATAAAACCAATATTTTCTTTACGAACAACAGCTCGTCCTTTCTCTTTTAAGCCCACCATTTCCTGATCTAACAATTTATAACTTCCGCCGGAAGCACTGTCTAAAAGACCAATGATATTAAGTAAAGTCGATTTTCCGCAACCAGAAGGTCCCATGATAGTTAGAAAATCGCCTTTTTTTATTTCTAAAGAAATACCGCTTAAAGCGGAAGTTTCTACTTCTTCTGTTCTAAAAACTTTGGTTAAATTTTGAATTGTTATCATAGTTTTGATTTTAGTTGTTATTGATTATTTTTTGATTGATGATTGAAACTTTTTTAATTATTAATTGTAAACTGCGACTGCGAATGTAAACTGCGACTGAAAACCGTTACTGAGTACTAATCGACAACTCTTCGATGTCTTTATAATCAGAATAAGATGAAGTAACCACAGATTCGCCTTCTTTTAAACCTTCCAGAATTTCATAATACGAAGGGTTTTCTCTGCCTAATTTTATATTTCTTCTTACCGCTTTATTGCCTTTTACGACAAAAATCCATTTTCCACCTGTATCCTGATTAAAACTTCCTTTTTGAAGTACAAGAGTTGTGTTTTTCTCAGATAAAATTAATTTCACACCAAAACTAAGTCCGTCTTGTAATGTAATATCTTCTTTAGAGGTAAAAGCCAGTTCTACTATAAAATGTCCGCCTTTCACTTCCGGGATTACTTTGGTTACTAAAACTTCGAGGGTTTTTCCTTTAAATTCTACCTGTCCTTTCAATCCTTCGCGTATTTTTTCAAGATAAAATTCATCTACATCAGCAGTAAGTTTATAACCTTGTTTAGAATCTATTTTCCCAATGCTTTCTCCGGCCTGAAATGTTTTTCCTAAAACAGGCTGAAACGAAGTTAATCGGCCGGATTCAGGAGCTGTAATCAGGAAATTCTTTTTATTGTTTCTCAAAATATCCAGACTTTTTTCCATAGTCTGAATCGAATGATTGATTTGAGAAATCTGAATTTTATTGGTTTGTTTTTCTTTTTGAATACTTTGCTGAATCGTTCTTTTGCGCTCTTCCTGAAAACGTAAACTTTCCTTAAACGTATTCCAGTCATTTTTCGAAATTACCTCTTTTTCATACAATCGGGCATTCATATCATACAATCTTTTGGCATCATTATAATCGTGTTCGATTAAAACCAAATCTTTGTTTAAGTTTAATTCCTGATTTCTAATGTTTAGTTTTCCGGTATTCAAGTTGTTGATTTGCTCAATAATTGCCGTTTCCTGAGTGAGGTAATTCAATTCGGTATTAGGATTGTACAAACGCGCTAGCGATTGGCCCTTTGTAACCATGGCACCGTTTTCGACAAAAATCTCTTTTACAGATCCTCCTTCGGTAACATTCACAAGCATCACATTCAAAGGTTCTACTTTGGCCTGAAAAACAACAAAATCTTCAAAAAAGGCTTTTTCAACTTTCTGGATACTTAGTTCTTCTGCTTTTACATTTAAACTTCTTTTAGTGTTAAACGAAAAAAACACGATTGTTGCCAAAACTAAAAAAACTCCAATTGCTATTGTGAGATATCTAAATTTTCTATTTTTACGAGGAATTATTTTGTCCATTTCTTTAATAATTTACTGATTACCAATAGGTAAATACTGTGCCATAAAATTTATTATTTGTAAAGTATTGATTTTAAAGAGGCTTTAGAAATCATTCAAAAAACCAACTGTTCGATAATGAACAGTTGACCGTTCATTATCGAACAAAAAAAGACATCATGCGAAAGAAACAAGCTCAAATATTAATCGTTGACGACCAGGAAGAAATTCTTTTTTCGGCAAAAATGATTCTCAAAAAGCATTTTGAAACCATTTTTACAGAAAATAGTCCCAAAAAAATCATTTCTATTTTAAGCGAAAATGAAATAAATGTAGTTTTATTAGATATGAATTACCGAATTGGTTTTGAAGACGGGCGCGAAGGTATTCATTGGCTCAAAGAAATAAAAACACTTTCGCCACAAACTGTCGTGATTTTAATGACGGCTTTTGGTAAAATTGATACCGCTGTTGAAGGAATAAAAATTGGTGCCTTTGATTATGTTTTAAAACCGTGGAATAACGAAAAATTACTCGAAACAATAGATAAGGCTGTCGCCGAAAGTAGAAAAAACAGCAAAAAAGTGGTAGAAGAAAAACCGGCAAAAAACTATTTTGTTGGTTATTCTCTTAAAATTAAACAAGCTTATTCTATTGCCGAAAGAGTCGCCAGAACAGATGCTAATGTTTTGATTTTGGGCGAAAACGGAACCGGTAAATATGTTTTTGCAGAATTTATTCATCTCAATTCAGAGCGTAAAGCACAGCCATTTGTGCATGTTGATTTAGGATCTTTGAGCGATAATTTATTCGAAAGTGAACTTTTTGGTTATGCAAAAGGCGCTTTTACAGATGCCAAAACAGATACTGCAGGCAGATTTGAAATAGCTTCTGGCGGCACGATTTTTCTGGATGAAATTGGGAATATTCCGTTGCATTTACAATCGAAACTATTGCACGTTTTGCAAACCAAAACCGTTACCCGTTTAGGAGAAAGTAAGGCAAGGCCTTTGAATGTTCGGGTAATTGCAGCTACAAATAGTGATATAAAAGCTGAGGTAAAAAATAAAACATTCCGCGAAGATTTGCTGTATCGCATCAATACAATGGAAATTCATTTGCCTTCGTTACGCGAACGCAAAGATGATATCGTTCCGATGGCACATTTTATCCTGGATAAGATTGCCGAAAAATACAATCAGGAGAACTGGCATTTTGATGATAATGTAGCGCCATATCTGGAAAAATATCCATGGAAAGGAAACATTCGTGAATTGGAAAATAAAATAGAGCGCGCTTTGATTTTGGCCGATAACAATACCATTTCTGTAACCAATCTGGATATTTTAGATTTCGAAGAAATTCAGGAAAATGACGAGAATCCTTTATCTGAAATGGAAAAAAGTGCGATCGAAAAAACACTCTTCAAATACAACGGAAACATTAGTAAAACAGCTGAAGAATTAGGTTTATCAAGAGCAGCGTTATACAGAAGAATCGAGAAATACGATTTAAAGAACTCTTAAAACGAAAAATAGTTTTGCCACAGATTAAAGGATTGAAGTGATTCTTAAAATTGATCTCTCGCAGATTTTGCAGATCTCGCAGATAAAATTTACTGTAATTAATCTGCTATATCAGCAAAATCTGCTATAGTAAAAAAAATCATTTCTAATCTTTTGATCTGTGGCAATAAAAAAAACAATAATGAAAAACTGGAAATTCTATAATGCTTTGTTTATAAGGGTTCTCTTTATTATGATGCCCTTTTTCTTTTGTGTTTTTCTGATTTATAAAACGCTTTACTACAATGCAATTTTGGTAGGTTTTTTTATATTCTTACTGTTGTGCGAGATGTATTTTTATATCAAAAATCACTCTTTATTTTATGATAAAATATTGCTCTCCATTTTGCAGAAAGATTTTTCGACCAATTTTCCGCAAGAGAAAAAAGAACAGAAATTTAGCAACTTATATCTTTTATACAATACTTTAAAATACCAACAACAAGAACAGACTTCGAAAGAAATGGTTTACCAGTCGATATTGAATAATATAGACACAGCCACTTTGATTCTCGAAAAAGAAAACGAAGACTGGAGTATTTTTTTAATGAATGATTGCTTTTCAGGTTTGTTTAAAGTACCCAAAGTGAGTCATTGGAAATATCTTAAAAATTATTTGCCATCACTTTGTAATGAGATTGAAAAAACAGCATTTACAGAGTTGAAATCGGCAATTTCGATAAAAATAGAAGAAAAGGATGTACAGACATTTGTATTGCAGACATCCTCTACAAAGACTTATGAAAAAGAATATTTCATTATTTTATTAGACAGTATTCAGCGCGTTATTGAGAAAAAAGAAAAAGAAGCCTGGATTAATTTAATGAAAATTATTTCGCATGAATTGATGAATTCCCTAACCCCAATTCGTGCGCTTTCGCAGAATTTACTTCAGATTGTCGATCAGGAAAAACTCGAAGAAGATGATTTCGACGATATCAAAAGCAGTATTTCGACCATTATCAATCGAAGTGACCATTTGCAGGTATTTGTAGAAAATTACCGAAAGCTGGCCATGCTCCCAACTCCAACAAAACAAATGACGCCAATAAATTTACTTTTAGAGGATTGTATGCGCATCATGAGTCCAATTTTGAAAGCGGAAAATATAGAAATGGTAAACGAAATCAGTAGTCCAAGATCTATTTTGATTGATAAAAGTCAGATCGAACAAGTGATTATTAATCTAATAACAAATAGTGTTTATGCCTTAAAAGAAAAGACAGAAAAGAAAATGTTCTTGTCCAGTTATACCGAAAATAATCGCTTTTTTATTGCTATTTCAGACAACGGAAAAGGGATCGATGCCGAGATTAGAGAAAAAGTCTTTCTCCCGTTTTTCACCACCAGAAAAGATGGCGCCGGCATTGGTCTTACACTTTCTAAAAACATCATCGAAGCACACGGCGGTTACTTGAGCTACCAAACCGACGAAGATAAAACGAGCTTTGTGATTTGCTTGATTTAATTTTTTTGAACCGTATAATGATATAGGTTGATATTAAAGTTTTACTTTACATTACCATTTAATCCCGCAGCGTCGCAAAGGTTCTTGTTTTTTAAGTTTTTCTTTGCTCATTTTTTGTCATCCCGAGGAACGAGGGATCTCCATTAGCAGCTCGACAACGATTGAAAACCATGCTTACGGAGTTTCTTGCGGAGATCCCTCGTTCCTCGGGATGACAAACTCGACGAAAATATTTTTATGAAAACGGGATTAGCTCCTGAAAAAAAGATTTGATTTTTATCACAGAAATCGGGATTACAAGATTGCGGTTAGAATTCAACTTCAGGCGTCCAAAAGTGCTTTTCTAAATCTATAATTTGATTGTTTTCTACAACAATACCTTCGCTTTCCAGTAATTGCTGCATTAAATTAGTTCCGTCAAAATGATGTTTTCCTGTCAAAAGCCCTTTTCGATTTACCACTCTGTGCGCCGGAACATCTTCCATATTATGGCATGCATTCATTGCCCAGCCTACCATTCGTGCAGAACGAGCGGTTCCTAGAGCTTTCGCAATAGCGCCATAAGAAGTTACTTTCCCGTACGGAATTTGTCTGGCGATTGCATAAACTCTTTCAAAAAAATTATCTTCAGCCATACGTTTAAGTTATTTTTACCATTAAGATATTAAGATTCATGAAGTCAAAGCTTAACTTTTATTGAAAAATAATTAAGAAAGTGAAGTTTCACAAAGTAGTGCTTAATTTTTCTTAATTACTTAATGGTTCAATTTTATAAACCTAAATTTTTAATCTTTAAAAATACTTTCACCCAAAATAGTAATTCAGGATATTAAAAAGAGTTGCAACGGCAATTAAACCTGTAATGCTTCCTATAATGGTGTTCATGTTGCGCATCAGGTAATCGGTTTTCTTTTCGATTCTGCCAAAGAAACCAATATAGCTGTATAAAGCCGCAAACGAACCTAAAACAGATCCGAACACAAAAGTAAAAATAATGTTGTTTTCGAATGCAAAAAGATGGTAAGAAGCCAGCGTAACACTTACGACAACATAATACGGAATAGGGAAGAAGTTCAAACCAGACAAAAGCATTCCTAAAAAGAAACGGCTTTTTTTGCTGCTCTTTTTAATCTTCGATTTCTTGGCTTTGGGTTCTTTTGCGATAAACAAAAAGTAAATCGTAAGAATAGAAAAAATAGCAAATCCAACCTCACGCAACAACGTTACCACATCAGGGCGATTGTCGATTACCTGAGCGAATAAAACGGCTAAAGAAACCTGAAAAAAGATTACTAAAACCGCTCCGGCAACAAACCATAAGGCGTTCTTTTTCCCCTCTTTCATGTTCACTTTGGCTGCCGTCATATTGATTAGTCCTGGCGGAATAATTCCAATGAAAGCGGCAATAAAACCTGAAAGTAGTGGGGTAAGTAATGCCATTCAGTTATTTAATGGGTTGGAAAAACGTTCACAAAATTAAATTAGTCTTTAATTTTAAAGCGAATATACGTAATTGCCTTGTTAATTTCTAAATATTGTTTCTCGTAAAAAGTCTGAAAAGCAGTAACTTCCTCAGGACTTCCTTCGTTTGTATATACGTTATGGTTCGCGTATAAAACCTCATGTCCTTCACCGTGAAGCAATCCAAGAGTATAGCCATGCATAAATTCGCTATCGGTTTTAAGGTTTACAACACCGTCTTTTTTAAGGATTTTTTTATACAATTTCAAAAACTCAGAGTTGGTCATTCTGTGTTTTGTTCTTTTGTATTTAATTTGCGGATCCGGAAACGTAATCCAGATTTCATCCACTTCATTCTCATTAAAAATATGGTCGATCAATTCGATTTGAGTACGAATAAAAGCCACATTATGAAGACCTGTTTCTACGGCAGTTTTAGCACCTCTCCAGAAACGAGCCCCTTTAATATCGATTCCGATAAAATTTTTGTCAGGATATCTTTCTGCTAATCCGACAGAATATTCTCCTTTTCCACATCCTAATTCTAAAACTAAAGGATTATCATTTTTAAAGAAATCAGAGTTCCATTTTCCTTTTAAAGGCATCAAATCGCCTACAACTTCTTCTCTGGTTGGTTGAAAAACGTTTTGAAATGTTTCGTTTTCTCTGAATCTTTTTAGTTTATTTTTACTTCCCACTTTTACAAAAATTTTCAGCAAAATTAAGGAATATAAACGAATGAAAATAGTTTGAATTCGGTTTTAAAATTTTTAGCCACGAATTCACGAATTTTAATTATCTGTTGTCGTCAATACAAGCAGAAGAAATTCGTGAATTCGTGGCTAATTTAATGCAAAGAATATTTTTTCTTAACCGTAATGCGGTTCTGTAATTGCTTTTGATTTTGGATCTAAAGTTTCATCGTGTTGCGATAAATCAAGACCAATATGTTCGTTTTCTTCAGAAACACGTAACGGAATAATAAAGTTCGTTACTTTAAACAAGAAATAAGCTCCGAAGAAAGTAAAGATCGAAACCAAAACTAACGCCATCATGTGGTGGCCAAAAACGTTCCATCCGCCGTGTAATAAACTTGCATCTTTGCCGTGCGCAAAAATGGCGGTTAAAATCATTCCCATGATTCCACCAACACCATGACAGGCAAAAACGTCAAGTGTATCATCAAATCTTTTTGAGAAACGGCAATTTACGACTGAGTTAGAAACCAAAGCGGTGATAAAACCAAAGAACATACTTTCAGGTACTGATACAAAACCTGCTGCAGGAGTAATGGCAACTAAACCTACAACAGCTCCGATACAGGCACCAAGTGCAGAAACTTTTCTTCCGTTCATTCGATCAAAGAAAACCCAGGTTAACATTGCAGCGGCAGATGAAGTTGTTGTGGTAGCAAAAGCCATTGCAGCAGTTCCGTTGGCCGCAAGAGCAGAACCAGCGTTGAACCCAAACCATCCAAACCATAACATTCCCGTTCCTAATAATACAAACGGAATATTGGTGGGTATATGATCGCTATTTTTTCTTTTTCCTAAAACCAGAACCCCTGCCAAAGCAGCAAATCCTGAACTCATATGTACTACAGTTCCTCCGGCAAAATCTTTTACGCCAAAATAACTTCCTAAAACACCTGTTGGATACCAAACCGAATGGCACAAAGGCGCATAAATAAATATGGTAAACAAACTAATGAAGAGTAAATACGATATAAAACGAACACGTTCTGCAAACGAACCCGTAATAATTGCCGGAGCAATAATGGCAAATTTCATTTGGAACAAAGCAAATAACATAAACGGAATCGTATTGGCCAATTGTTTATGAGGTAAAACACCCACATAATCCATAAAAGCAAAAGTAGTTGGATTCCCGAAAAAGCTATAAAAATGCTCTCCGGAGCCAAAACCTACTGGATCACCAAAAGCCAGACTAAAACCTACTACAACCCATAAAAGGGTTACAACGCCCAAACAAATAAAACTTTGCAACATGGTTGAAATCACATTTTTGCGGCCTACCATTCCTCCGTAGAAAAAAGATAATCCGGGTGTCATGATCAAAACCAAACAGCAGGAAGTCAGCATCCAGGCAACATCGGCAGGAACAATGTGATCTGTAGTGCCAAATTCTGATAATACGTAATTGTTTTCAGTAACAGTTGGCCAAAATGCGCCCGTAATACAAACAATACTTATAATAATAAAGGAAATGATCCAGCGTCTTTCTATTTTCATTTTTCAAATACTTTATTTAACCCTATTTTTTTTGGGGTCAAAGTTAAAAAAAAATAAAGATTTTGATTTTCGGGGCTAATAAAATAGAGGTCGATCTTTTATTTTAGTCAATTTTGTAAAATTCGATCCGTTTTTTTGAGAGTATCTTATTTTGAACTTCTAATTTACGGATAAAATTGCCAATTGTATTATAATTAATTTGATATACGGCGCTGTAAAGCACTAGAAAAGTTAGAATTATAAAAAGAAACTTCTAATTTGTTTATTTTTTCTGAAGCTTCGCAATCAGAACGTCTTCGATTGGCGCTTTTATCTTAGTAACCGCATCGACTTCATCATTAGGAATTGTCATCGATAAAACATAATGCTGAATTTTCCATTCTTTCCCTACTTTAACCAAAACACCCGAACCGCGGCAAATTTTCATTTGTGTATTGAGCAATTCATCAAACCACGCAATTTTTCCTGATTTGTCAAAAAAGATATGACGTTCTAAGGCTGTAAAATTCCAAGTGGTGCCTTTATCGAAAAACGGTTTCGCCCAAACTTTAAAATCTTTTTTGGTCCAGTTTTCGGTAGCGTCAGTTCCAATAAAAATTCCGTCTTCGGCAATTAAATTAAAGTAGTCTTCAAATTTCACATCGGCCGCAGCCTTATGCCAGGTATCAATGGTTTGACTGACTTTGTCTTTCTCAGAAGTTTGTGCATTCGCAAAAGTGGCAACGAATAATAAAAGTAAGATTGATTTTTTCATAAGGTTTTATTTTGGATTTAAAGTTAGTAAAAAATTTTTCAGAGGTGCAAGGCTCAAAGGTGCAGAGTTTTTTAATCGCGCAAAGACGCAAAGGCGCAAAGTTTTTGGTTCACGCAGATTTAAAAAGATTTAAGCTGATATACGCAAAGCATTTTAAATCTGCGTGAACCAAAATTTATTTGAATCTTTTTAATCTGTGGCTTTAAAATAAAAACTTTGCGCCTTTGCGTCTTTGCGCGAAATTTTCGGCATGAAGATTAAAATCCAAATAGCGAGAGAATCTTAAATTATCTTATATTACTTATATGGTGAAATCTTACTATATTTGAGTGCTCTAAAAATCTACATCATGAATCCAAAAATACTTATCACCTCAATATTTGTCACTTCTTTGGTTTTTACCTCTTGTAAAAAAGAACTGGAACCACAGGAAAACACACCAACATCTGAATTGGTAAAACTAGGATTAGCAAAAGACACCACGAAAACCCAGTCGGTTGTTCAAAATCCGGCGACGAATCCTAATACTGTAATGGGGGCAACGCAAGGAATAAATCCCGCTCACGGACAACCCGGACATCGTTGCGATATTGCAGTTGGTGCACCTTTAAATTCGGCTCCAACGCAAGGACAAACTACTACGCAACAACCACAAACAGTACAAGTAAATTCAGGACAGCAAAATGTAGTAACCACCACAACCGTATCGCCAACGAAAGTAGCCAAAGGAATGAATCCCGCACACGGACAACCCGGGCACAGATGTGATATTCCTGTTGGATCACCTTTAAATTCTCCTGTAGCAAAACAACCCGCTGCCAATACAGCACAAAGCGGCACTACAACGCAAAACTTTACCGTTACGCCGCCAGCAAACAATGCAGTTCCGGCCTTATTAAGCACCGAAGAAGTAGCAACAGCAGACGGAATGAATCCAGCGCACGGAAAACCCGGACACCGCTGCGATATCGCCGTTGGAGCGCCATTGCCAAAATCATAAAATACGTCAATTATAACTTTGACTTGCTACCAATAAAAAAAGGCATTATCCGGATTTGAGATAATGCCTTTTTTAGATTTTGATGCTATATAAATTAATGCGCTTTCATTTTTTCGAAAGTCGTAGTAAGTGATTTTTTTGCTTTGGCAAGAGCACCGCTAAAAGCTTTTTCAAGCGTATCGGCGTGATCTGTTACGGTTAGGGGTTGTAAATTAGCAATACGAACTTCGATCACACATTTTTTATCGTTTAGGCTAAATTTTTCTCCGTTTTCATCTCCAAAATGTACTTCTATGCGGGTAATTTTTTCTTCAAAACGAGCTAAACCTTTTTCTAATTCTTCAGAAAAATAAGTTGCTAATCTTTCGTGTCCTTCGATGTTCTTGTCGGTATTGATTTGAATTTTCATATGGCTTTATATTTAATGATTGTTTCTCAAAGCTATCTTTTTTAGAATGAAAAGCCAAGTGAGTTAAGGAAACATTATGAAAAAATGTTGGAAAATTTCAAGGTCATTTTTTTGCTAGACATGGCGATACTGGAATGTTAATATGGAACGCGGATTTAACGGATTCACTTCGTGAAAACGCGGATAAAAACAGATTTTTTTATTGTGTTTTTTTTCGTCAGGCTGAGCGCAGCCGAAGTCTTCGCAACAATTATAAAACTTGTCTTTCTGCGATTGCGTTTTAACAATTTAGATTCTTTTAATTTTAAATTTTGTTATGTGATCGCAAATGTCACATTTTACAAAACTATTATCATCAACAAACATATTTATTTCAATTTCATAATCACAAACAGGACAATTGTAAATTACATCTATGACTTTGATAGGTGAATTAAGTACAGTTGGGATTTCTAAGATTGAATATTCTATCATGTTTTTTAAAATTAACCAAATTGTATATAATCATATATAAAATCATTTATTTCTTCTCCTTCAGAATCAAACTTTAAAACAATTCTGGAACATAAATTATCAACCCAATTTTCAATTTTTTCTAAAGAATCAATGTTATGTAGAAAAGACAAAATTTTATTTTGGCCTGTAAAATCATCAATGAACATGACAATATCTTCTTTAAAACTATCTGCGTAATTTTTATTTGGTTGTGACAGGTAATTTTCTAAATGCTGAATTTTTTCATTTAAGGTTAACATAAGAATTTTATTTCAAAGATAAATAAAACCCCGACTATACTCCGTTGTTTTAGAGTCTACATTTTGCAACTTTTGTTAACATGGATATTAAGCAAAAATTCGGACTCAAAATTAAGGAGCTTAGAAAACTCAAAGGATTATCTCAAGAAAAGCTAGCCAATTTAGCAGAGATAGATAGAACTTATTTACCAACAATAGAAAAAGGTGAAAGAAATGTTTCTATTGAAGTTGTTGAGCGATTAGCAAATGCTTTAGAAGTTAAAGTAAGAGACTTGTTCGATGAATAGGGCTTATTATTCCAGTTCTATTTGCGATTTCTGTATCGAAGATGGAGACAGTATTTATGGGAAAATCTCTGGTGAATATGATTTAAATAAATTGACAATTCAACAAGCTAATGCGTGGAAAAGTCAAATTAAAATTTTAAAACAAACAATCTTAAATTTTAATGGAAAGGTTTATTTTGAATTTACAATTCCAAGAATGGGCAAACGAGTTGATAATATTTTAATTATTGATAATTGCATTTTTGTTTTAGAATTTAAGATTGGTTCAAATGTGTATGATAAATACGCAAAAGATCAAGCTTTTGATTATGGTTTAGATTTAAACAATTTCCATGAAGGAAGTCATAATAAAATTATTATTCCAATTTTAATTGCTGACAAAGCAAGTAATATTGGTAATGTCTACAAAAAGAGCTTTGATAATTTATATGAAACAATTGTAGCGAATGAAAATAATTTATCTAATGTTATATCTGAAACTTTACAAAACTTTAAAGTTTTAGAAATTATAAATGTTGAAAATTGGGAAAACTCAATATATAAACCAACACCAACAATTATAGAAGCAGCTACAGCTTTATATAAAAAACATAATGTTTCTGAAATATCAAGAAGTGATTCTGGTGCAGAAAACTTATCTGTTACTTCAGAATGTATTTCTGAAATTATAGATTATTCGAAGAAAAAAAGCAGGAAATCAATTTGCTTTATCACTGGAGTTCCGGGCGCAGGAAAAACATTAGCAGGATTAAATATTGCCAATTTACGTTCAAATTATGAAGAGGAAGAACATGCTGTTTTTCTGTCGGGAAATGGTCCTTTAGTAGATGTTTTGAGAGAAGCTTTAGCAAGAGACAAAGTTAAAACGGCTAGAGAAGAAAATTTAATTATTACAAAATCTTCGGCAATATCTCATGTAAAATCTTTTATCCAAAATATTCATCATTTTAGAGACGCTTCAATAAGAGATGAAAAAGCTCCAATTGAAAAAGTAACCATTTTTGATGAAGCTCAAAGAGCATGGACAAAAGAACAAGCTTCAAGTTTTATGAAAAGAAATAAAGGAATTTCAGATTTTGATAAATCAGAGCCTGAATTTCTTATTGAAGTAATGAACAGACATGAAGATTGGTGTACAATTGTTTGTTTGATTGGAGGAGGACAAGAAATAAATACAGGAGAAGCAGGTTTAGAAGAATGGATTAGACCATTTTCTAATAAGTTTCAAGATTGGGATATTTATTATTCTTCTAAAATTGTTGAAGATGAAAATTATATCAAAGACAAAGAAGCTTTGATGATTTTAAATAACAAGAAAGCTATAAAGAAAGATGAATTGCATTTATCAGTTTCTTTAAGATCATTTAGAAGTGCCCAATTATCAAGTTTTATTCAGGAAATAATAAATAATAATATTGAAAACGCTAAAGAAATCTATGAGTTGTTTATTAAAGGATTTTATCCAATAAAAATAACTCGTGATTTAGATAAAGCTAGAAATTGGTTAAGAATTTCTGCTAAAGGATCTGAAAGAATTGGCGTTGTTGCTTCATCGGGAGGAATTCGTTTAAGACCTTTTGGATTAAATGTAAAAGCCAAAATAGATGCGCCAATTTGGTTTTTAAATGATAAAGATGATATTCGTTCATCTTATTTTCTTGAAGAGGTAGCTACCGAATTTGATATACAAGGATTAGAATTAGATTGGACTTGTGTTGCTTGGGATGGAGATTTATTTTACCATAACAATCAATGGAATTATAGAAAATTTAAAGGAACGAAGTGGCAAAATATAAATAGTGCTGAAATCACAAATTACTTAATTAATTCTTATCGAGTTTTATTAACTAGAGCAAGACAAGGAATGGTAATTTATATTCCGTTTGGGAATAATGAAGATGTTACGAGGCCAGAATTTATGTATGATGGAAATTTTGAATTTTTTAAATCATTAGGCATTGAGGAGATTTAAAAACTAAGAAAATATTAATTTATGACAATTAAAAGAGATAAAATAATTGCGATATTAATCATTCTTGTCAATGTCTATCTTATTCCTGTTTCCGTTTCTATAATTGTTTCAAATGGTGGGCCTGCGGGTGCTTCTTACTGGATTTTGCCATTTAGTATTTTAATCAATCTGTTTTTTGTACCAGCAGTGTTATCTTTTAAAAAGAATTTTGAAAAACGAGTTTTGAAAATTAATGAAATAGGAATTGCAATGATTGGTTTAATATTTATTTTGGGAATTTTATTGATGTACTTTGTTTAAATAGATGTTTAACAAGATAAACTTCTTATGAAAACAAAAGCCCTAGGTACTATCTTAATTACCTAATTAATTTTAATATTTTTTATCTTTGTTTTAACAGAGAGGAAACTTACTGTGATCATTCGCTGGATGTTTACCTTGTGCAGCCTCAATTTTATTGGGGCTGTTTTTTATGCCTTTTTCAAAGGCAAACAGAGAGAAAGACTTCTGCTCCTTTTCTTGGATGCTTTTTATATAATTTGGTTCAAAGCGTTCCTTTTTCTTCCACATATAATAAATCATTGTCAGTAATTTCTTTTGAACGGCAACATAGCTTTTCATTTTGATTCCGTGCTTATTATAAGTTCGTTCAAATAGTTCCTTAAATGGTTTTACTTCGCATTTTATAACAACAAGTGATGGCATGTGCATTGCTCTTCTAATTCTGGAATTACCTTTTTTTGATATTTTGGTTTTTCCAACCCTGGTTCCTGATTGGGCTTCTACAACATCATAACCTGCGTAAGAAACCAATTGTTTGTAGTTGTTGAAGAGTTCGAAACCATTAGTTTCGGCTAAAATTGTTGCTAAAGTTAAAATCCCAATGCCTTTTATTTCTAAAATATTAGCAACACGTTCAGCTATTTTTGCATCTGATTTTATGTGGTTGTTGATTACTTTTTCCAATTCTTTCAGCTGTTTGTCAAATAAAATTATGGTTTCTTTTAATTGATTTGTTACTGGATCGACTTGATGCATGGCAAAACTTAATGCATCGAATTGATTTTTTAAAACCGTTTTTAATTCGGTTACATTTTGATGTTGTCTGGTATATAGTCGTAATTCATAAAAAAATGTTCCCATAGGCTGCCAGGTATCCAAACATTGCTCGGCTCCCATCTGGGATAATCCTTTGGCATCGATACTATCATTTTTTGATTTTAATCCAATTGCTTCCAAATACTTTTTGGCCTTATTGGGTAAAATAATAGAAACCGAAAATCCTTTTTCAAATAAATAATAAGCGCAATTTTCATGATAAATCCCTGTAGCTTCCATACATACAACAACTGGAACATTTTCCTTTACGTGTTTTAATACCCAATCTTGTAAAATTTTAAATCCTTTTTTATTATTGGAAATTACAGTACTTGATTTTACAATTACTTTTTGTTTTTCATCAATACAACTCATACAAGCATTGATCTTTTTGCTTGAAACGTCTAGTCCCACAGAATACTTTAAATTCATAATTCCATATTTTAGAATAATAAACAAAAAATTACACTGGTCTTTGCTCATTTTTTATACAGCATCTTTATCTAAAATAAAGTGCTTAAGTACTATTGTGACTTAAAATGTAATTAAAACTAAGAGGATTTACCTAGTGTTTACAATATCATCAATGATGTATTTCGCCCCGATAGAATTTTGCAACTTAGTTCTGTTTATCAATAGTTTATATCCAAAGATAAGATTTTGATATAATAATGTAAAGATATGAGCCCTGATGGAAGCGGCATCCTTTTGTGCCGGTGTTCGGCACAAAAGATATAGTGGACAGCAGGAAATAGCTCCTGAAAATTGAAATTACAAGTCGAAAAAGCTCTTCGACTTCGCTCAGAATGACAATATTGAGATGAGTTTGTGGCAAAATCATTTTTCTTTATCCTTCTTCCCCCATTTTATTTTCATTTTCCCATCATCGTCCAGAGCAATTAAATGCAGAACAATTCCGCGGTCGCGCACCGCGTCGCGTTCGGCTTTGGTGGCGAGTTTGATGTCGTTTTTGGAGTTTCGGAGTGGGATGGTGAGGGCGAGATTGGTGCCTCGGCCAAAGGAATAAATACCTTCGGCATCGAGGTTTAAGACGCTGGAACTAATAGTGAAATTATTGACATCGATTTGTTCTCCGCGCAATTTAAGTTTGCCGGATAAATCGCTAAACGTAATATTCTCGACATCGCGGAACGGAAAAGCAAACTTGCCAATTTTTACGATGGGGTCGAAGTTGACCAAAGCGCCCTGATTGACATTGAAAGTCAGATTTCCGTGCATAGAATTGGTGATCAATTCGCCGTTGCTGTTGATGAATCCGGTAACATTGGCCTTGCTGCTGAGTTTTCCTTTGATGTTATTGGGACTAAAAGATTTCACTCCGAAGTTATTAAACGATCGTAAAAAATTCGCAATATCAACACGATTTACCTGCGCGTTGGAGCTAAAAGCAAAGTTTTTTCCGCTGGGTTGTACTTCGCTGTTGAACGTAATACTTCCGCCGGAAGTTTGTAGCGAACCGTTTTTAATCACCAATTTCGAATCGATCATTTGTACGGTTGCGGTCGTGTTGGTTGCGGTTAGTTTGTTGTAACTAATTTTATCGGCTTTGATGTCGATTACTACAGCACATTTGTCGATTGCGGTTCGTATTTGGTTCGAAATCGTAGTTCTTTTATGGGTTTTCGCCGTAGCTTTTGTTTTTTGCGAAGTGGCTAAAACGCCCAGAAATTGTTTCAGATCAATATATGGAGAATAGATTTTCCAGTTTACAATCATTTTTTCGGGCGCATCGTAATAAAGGTTCAGGAAATTGTCGATTTTACCTTCGATTAAAATGGTGTTTTTAAGATGTTTGTATGTAATTTGTTTGATAAGCAATGCTTTCTCGGTAAAATCAAGGTGAATGTTAGTTTTTACGGCATGAACATTTTTTGGGATATAATGAAATGACGCATCATCAACATCTATTTTACCAATAAAACGCGGTTTTGTAATGTACAAATCGACGATATCAAACTGAAATTTCAGATTGGCTTTTGCGTGTCCGGCGCTGAACTGAATCCATTTGTCGTTGCTGATTTGGTTGAGTCTTTCTACATCAAAATCAGAACTTACGTTTCCGGTTGCCAATGGTTTTTCGAGATTGTTAATCGCCAATTGCGGAATCGTAAGCGGAATATTCTCGTATTCGCCCACAAATCTGGTCAGAATAATAGCCGAATTGGCGTCGTTGTAACCGTCTTTTGGTTTGAAATTATTGGTAAAAATCCCTTTAAAGTTGCATTTTTTAATTAATCCGTCAGGAATACTCAATTCGTTATCTTTTATAATGGCCTGAACGACAATTCTTGGATCTCCTTCGGCATTAAAATCGCCTTTTATGTCGCAATTTACTTCGATCGGTTGACTCAGATTAAAGCGATTTAACTTAGAACTAATATTCCCGGACAATAAATTCGATGCATTTTGCCATAAAATCGAAGTCCCAATATTGATTCCGAAAAGGGCATTTCCTTTGGCAAGATTAAAAAATGCGGTAATATCAAAAGAATCTGTTCCTATTTTTAGACCTCGGGTTAAGACATCAATTCGTTCTTTTTCGGCAGAATAGGCAACGTTAAAAGTTCCTTTGAGTTCTTTTTCTTTGGCGAAACTGCCGTGCACGGTATTAAAAGCTAAACTCTTTATTTGTGTGTCCAGAAAAACATCGGTTTGCCAATTGTCGCCATCAAAATCTACTTTTGTTTTTAAACTGGCAACATCAAAATCGAACAATTTATGTCCAAGCCGATTGTCCAGAATAAAATGAACATTGTTGAGGTCGATTTGGTCAATGGTCGTTTCGCGATCTGATTTATTTTCGGGCGATTTTTTCTTTTTGGGTTTAAAGATATCGGCATTCGAATAGCCGTCTTCGGCCTTATAAACATAAATATCCGCGTCGTTAATGAGGATTTTATGAATGTTGATTTCGTTTTGCAGTAAACTCCAAACGTTTAAGCGTGCCTCTATTTCGGTAGCTTTTAGTAAAGTATGTTTGTGCGTTGCCCATTGATTGTCTTTGAGTTCGACATCTTTTAAGGCCAGAGTAAAATTGGGAAAACCAGTTAAAAATTTATAATGAAAATCGCCAATATGAAATTTTCCGTTGATGTTTTCATTGATTTTGGTATTGATCCTGGCGATGATTTCGGTTTTATTTTGATTAAAATAAATTGACAATCCACCACAAGCAATCAATAACAATGCGATAAGTCCTAAAATGAAAAAGCCAAAACGCTTGGCATATTTCTTAAAACGAGCCGATTGAAAAAATGTTTTTATGTGCTGTAAGGTTTCTGCCATCGCGAATAATTTTCTGTATCATTAAAGATAAGGTAAAAAACCGACGTTATGTTAAAAAGATAACACAACAACAATGCGTAAGTTAAAACTTATGATTTATAAACATGGGAATGATATAATAAATGACAATGCATTTATAATTAAAACTAATTTAAGAATGGTGTTTGATTAGTATTTAATTTTTAAATTTGTACTCTAGTTTGAAACGAAACAATTCAGACAATAATTTTAAAAGATAAGAAATTATGGCATTAGCAATAACAGATGCTACTTTTGATGAAGTAGTTTTGAAATCAGATAAACCAGTAATGGTAGATTTTTGGGCAGCATGGTGCGGTCCTTGTAGAATGGTTGGTCCAATCATTGACCAAATCAGTGAAGAATATGCAGGTAAAGTAGTTGTTGGTAAAGTCGATGTAGATGCTAACCAGGAATTCGCTGCAAAATATGGTGTGCGTAACATACCTACCGTTTTGGTTTTTCATAACGGTGAAGTAGTAGGAAAACAAGTAGGAGTTGCTCCGAAACAAACCTACGCAGATAGTTTAGACGCTTTGTTGTAATCGTAAGATTATGATTTATATAAAAAAGGTTTGGCGAAAGTCAAGCCTTTTTTATTTGTGTTTTTTTTGCCACAGATTAACACAGATTCAAATGATTTTTTTGCCACTAATTACGCTAATTATTTTTCTCACGCAGATTTTGCAGATCAAGCAGATAAAAGTGATTTTAAATTAATCCGCAAAATCTGCAAAATCTGCGTGAGTATATAATATAAAGTAAAGCAAAGAATCATTTCAATCCTTTAATCTGTGGCTAACTTTTTAAGCAGCATCAAAATAAATAATTGGTGAAAATTAGTGCAATTCGTGGCAAACCTTAATTAGAGCAAACTTTAATCGTAAACGTAGTTCCTGAATCCGGTTTTGAGCTTACTTCGATTTTGCAGTTTATGGCTGTAGCCAAATCCCGAATGAGATGCAATCCCAAACCGGATTTGATGCCTATAACTTCTGAGTCGTCGTATAAAGCTTTAAATTTTTCCTGAGTTCCGCCAATGCCATTATCTGTGATAGAGAGATAAATTTGGTTGTTTTCCTGCCAGGCTTTCCAGATTATTTTTCCGTTTTCTGTTTTTTCTAAGGCTTTTATGGCGTTTCCGGTAAGGTTTCTAATAATGGTTTTAAGGTAGTTCTCATCGGTATTTAAGATGATATTGTTTTGATCTTCAAATAATATCACGATGTTTTCTACACCCGAAAAATGATTTTCCATTTCTTCGAATACAACAGCTACGGAAACTTCTTTAAAATGGGGCTTGAAATTTTCCATTTGGCCTTTGCTCCACAATAGAATATCTTCCATCGAGGATAATAAATTCTCGGCTCCGGTTATCACTTTGGTTTGCATTCTTAACGCTGTGGCTTCATCAATGAGTTCCGGACTTTCTTTTTGAAGATGTAGAAAGTGAATTAAATTCGAAACCGGACTTCGTAAATCGTGGTTTAAAATACTAAAGAAACGCGCTTTTATTTTATTGGCTTCATCCAGTTCCTGATTCAAAAGCTGTAATTTCTCATTGGTTTTTTTGCGGTTCTGACTTTGTTTGAATAATAATATCAGGATGATTCCAACCAAAATTAATCCTGAAATTAAATAAAATCTTTGTTTTCGCGCATCAGCAATCTGAATGTTTTTTAGTTTGTTTTGTGTCGAAAGATTTTTGATTTCCTGCCCTTTGGTTTTATTTTGATAACGTGCTTCGGCATTGGCAATATTTTGTTTCGCCGATTCCTGCATCATTTCATCATTATGTTTGGTGTAGATTTCGTTGTAATAAAACGCCTCTTTCCAAAATCCTAATGCGGCATAACTTTGCGATAGTTTTTTATTGATATTTACAAAAGATTCCTTGTCGTAAGTCAAAGCATTTTTAGAAGCATTTTTCAGGATTTCGATTGCTTTTTTATATTCTCCTTTTTCATATAAAACCCTTCCCATTACAGCATTGGCTTCCATAATAATATCCTGATCATTCGATTTTTTTCCTAATAAAACAGCTTTTTTAGCATAACTAAATGCGGTGTTGGTTTGGCCTTCATTAGCATAATATTCAGATACGCTTCGGTTAGCAAAACTTAGATTAAGAAATAAAGAATCTTTTTTGGAAGGATACGTATATATTAAGGTGTAATATTTTTGAATACTATCCGGATTTTTTAAAGGAACAAAACATTGCAGATAATAGTTGCAGGAAAAAGCACTGATATAAGGTGACGTTTTGATATAAGGCCGGGCATAATTTAAATATTCAATAGCCTTATTAAATTGTTTCATCTTGGTATAAGCAGCCGCAATCTGACTGTACGAAACACCAATTGTTTCATCATTGGCTATCGTTTTTTTGAGCTGTTTTTTGTAATTAATCGCTTTTAGCTGATAATCAATAAAGGTTTCATATTGGGCATTATCAAGGTAATATTCGCCAAGACTTCCGTAGAGAACAGATTTTGTATACGTACTTTTTGTAGTGTCAAGAACTTGTTTGATGTAGGTTATTAATTCTTTTCTTTTGGATGTTTCATTCAGCGCATAATAAGCATAATTAAGGCGCATTAAAATAGAAGTTTCATTTTTAAGATGCCTCGCCTTTTGTGCATACTGTAAGGCAATTTCATAATTTGCTAAAGCGTTATTTGTCTGATTATTATTGAATTCGTATGCATTACCTTTTAAAAAATAAAATCTTGATTTATAGGCCAGCTGATTTTTAGAAAGGTCAATTCCTTTTTGTGCAACGATTAAAAGTTTAGGATAATCTTCAGCATCTAAAACTTCATTGCTATATTTTAGCCAGGCTTTTAGTTTTTCATTTGGGTTTTGATAACTTGCCAAATTAGGTTCCTGCTGTGCAAAAACAGTTAGGTTGATGAAAAACAAAAACAAGAACCTCATTTTTTTCATGAGAACAGGTTTAGGTTTTCCTTATAACTTCTGCCAACCGGAATTGAAATGTTATTGTTCAGAATAATTTCGCTTGAATTTATCTTTTGAATAAACTGTTTCTGAACCGCAAAACTTCGATGAATCCTGATGAAAGACTGAAAGTGATCTTCTTTCAACAAATTGCCAATGCTTGATAAAACGCAATGTCTTTTTTTATCGGTAATAATCAAAGTATAATCTTTTAAGGCCTCAAGATATAAAATTTCATGTAGTTTGACTTTTGTCTGTTCGTGACCTTCTTTTATATAAATCGTATCGCCGCCAATACTGGCTTCAAAAAGAGATGCTTTGAGTTTGATTTCCATAAACTCTTCGATACGACTTACGGTTTGTGCAAAGCGATCCAGTTTTAAAGGTTTTACAATAAAATCTAATGTTTCGATCTCAAAACTTTCTACAGCATGTTCAGGATGTGCGGTGATAAAAATACAAACCGGAATTTCTAAAGCCTTTTTTCTAAACTCAATTCCGTTTAAACCCGGCATATCAATATCCAAAAATAAAATGTCGACTTTTTCTTTTTCGATAAACAGAACAGCTTCTTCAGCCGATTCAAAAACACCCAGAATATCCAGAAGCGGAAATTTTTTGGCAAACGACAATACCGTCAATCTGTCTATTTCGTCATCGTCGATAATAATACAAGTGTATTTTTTAGCCATTTTATTCGGTTTTACGTCGTCTGTCTATTTAAAATGTTGTTTGTCTATTAGTGGTTTTTCGGCACATTTTAATCCTGCAAATTTGTCTTGTAATTGAGTCATCAGATAAAAGAAACATTCTTTTACGATCATTTGATTATTGCAAAAATAATGTTATTGAATTAAATACGAATCATTTAGCCAAATTTAAAAACCAAAATTATCATGAAATTTTCAAAAACCATTTTTACCATTTTATTAGTTGCCATTGCTACCATTTCATGCAGCAGCGATGACGGGACCGACGGAGTAAACGGAGTTGACGGACAAGCAGGTCCGGCGGGAGCAGCAGGAACAGCAAATGTTATTTATAGTGCGTGGCTAACAGCTCCAACGGCAGTTGCAGAGATAATAGACGGAACTTCAGGAATGTCTACATCGATTAATGCACCACAACTATCAGAAGATATTCTGTCAAAAGGAACCATATTGGTTTATGTGTCTTTTGGCTCAGGTACATATGCACTGCCTTATACATCAACAGCCGGCGGATTTGTTAATACGATTACAGCTATTTCTACAGCAAAGAAAATTAAACTTTTCAGATTCAGACACGATCAGGCCGCAACAGTAAATCTTCCAACATCACTTAGCTGGCGCTATATTTTGATTCCCGGAGGTGTTGCTGCAACAACAGGAAAAGCTGTAAAAACAGATTACACTAAAATGAGTTACGAAGAAGTGTGCGCACATTTTAATATTCAGCAATAATAATCCATCTATTCAATCCTATAAAATCACTAAAATTAATTATTATGAAAACTATAAAAACTCTTTTTACCATTTTATCAGTTGCATTATTAACCATTTCGTGCAGCAGCGATGACGATAAAGAAGAAGCTGTGAAATACAACGAAGAAAATCCTCTTGATGCTTATATGGCCGGTTCAGGATTTAGCCAGAAAGCAGTTGATGTCAAAAATTCAGGAATTTACGAGTACGGTTTTAGTTTTAAACCAACAGTAACGGGTAAAATAAATGCTCTCGTGGTAAAAATTCCAGATGTAAATGCTGCTTTAAGAATTACTTTATGGGATGCGGCTACCAAAACGGTTATAAAATCTGAAACGATAAATGTACCAACCGCAAATGTTACCATAGAAAAAGCAATTACACCAATTGCCCTAACAAAAGACAAAGAGTATTTCTTTACCGTAAACAGCGACGATTGGATCAACAGAACAAAAACTGACGGATCTGCTGCGACGTATCCTATTACGGCAGGAAATATAGTAATTACGGGATATGCGTATATTTCAAGTACAGCTTCAGAAACTATTTTCCCAACCAATGCACGTAATACATATTATGCCGGAGATATGACTTTTAAATTTCAGCAAACTCAATAATTTTATTTTTGGATAGTTAGAATTAGTATGTTTGGAAAAGGTCTGGCAATAGTCAGACCTTTTTTTAGAATTTAACGTAAATTTGATAACATTTTTTTAGATAATTAATCACTTTAAATATTTGAATATGAAAGAAATATGTTTATTAATCGTAATGTTGAGCACTACAATTGTTTTAGCTCAAAACAAAGAAGATGCACTTAAAAAAATTATTGAGCAGCAGGAATTAGACTGGAACAAAAATGATATGAAATCTTTTTCTCAGGCCTTTAGTGAAGACGCTGTCTTAATCAATTTTTTAGGAATGTACTGGAAAGGGAAACAAGAAATAATAACTCAGTTTTCTCATATTAACGAATGCTGTATTAAACCAACAGCAGTAAAATTGGACTGGATAGATGCTAAATTTTTATCAGAAAATGCGGTTTATGCACATATAAAAGAAACTTTGACTGCAAAAGAAGATTATGCTGTTCCGGGAGGAGTTGTTAAAAAAGGAACTGTAAACACTAAATTTATAACAGCGGTTTTCGAAAAACTGAATAGTAGCTGGAAAATTACTACTATGCAGGTAACTCAGGTAAATGCTCCGCCAAGATAATTTCGAAATAACCCGTTTAAAAAATTAGCGACTCCCGATAGCCATCGGGATAAATGATTACACAGATTAAAAAAAATCATTTTAATCTGTGTAATCTGTGGCAATAAGAATTTTAATTCGTGCTAATTCGTGAAATTCGTAGCAAACTTTTTTTATTTTTACAGATCTAACATTCCTTTAAAAATGAAAATTTTCTACAGCTTTCTTTATCTTCTCGCATTTACTGCAATTGGTTTTTCTCAATCGAAACAAAAAGAAAATCTTCTTTTAGAAAACGGTGTTTCGGAACAATTGGCTATTTTTCGAAAAAAACAAGTTTCAGATGTTCGCTATGATTTGGGATTTGAAATTCCGGCTCAGAAAACCGAAAATATCAAATCAGATTTGGAACTACATTTGACTTTGTCAGATTTGAGTCAGCCCTTATATTTAGATTTTAAAGAGAAAACATCCAATATAAAATCAATTCAGGTAAACGAAAAAAGTATTGCCATTGTTCACGAAAAAGGTCATATTGTTATTGCTCCTGAAGTTTTAATTTTAGGAAAAAATACAATTGCGATTTTATTTACAGCTGGAAATTTATCACTAAACCGAAACGATGATTTTCTCTATACATTATTAGTTCCGGATCGTGCCAGTACATTATTTCCTTGTTTGGATCAGCCAAATATCAAAGCAACTTATAAACTGAATTTAACTGTGCTTAAAGACTGGACAGTTTTGGCTGGAGCCGATGTAAAAGAGAAAGTCGAAAAAGGAGATTTTACGAGTTATACTTTTGGAGAATCAGATAAAATGAGTACGTATTTGTTTTCGTTTGTGGCCGGAAAATTTAAATCAGTAACGAAGAAACCAGGAAACCGTGAAATGACAATGTTGTATCGCGAAAACAATCCGGAAAAATTCAGAGTAAGTGCTGACACTATTTTTAATTTACACCAACAATCGTTAGACTTTTTAGAAAAATATACAAACTATCCATTTCCGTTTAAAAAGCTCGATTTTGCTTCAATTCCTGTTTTTCAATATGGCGGAATGGAACATGTTGGCGCGATTCAGTATCGGGAATCGACTTTGTTTTTAGATAACAGTTCAACCGACAGCGAGAAATTAGATCGTGCAAAACTGATTGCACATGAAACCTCGCATATGTGGTTCGGCGATTTGGTCACTATGAAATGGTTCGACGATGTCTGGATGAAAGAGGTCTTTGCCAATTTTATGGCAGATAAAATCATGAATCCAATTTTCCCGAAAGTCAATCATAATTTACAATTTTTAACAGCGCATTATCCTAACGCTTACGCGGAAGATCGTTCGTTGGGCACACATCCGATAAAACAGCATTTGGCTAATTTGAAAGATGCCGGTTCACTTTACGGAGCCATTATTTATAACAAAGCACCTATTATGATGCGACAGCTTGAAGCTTCGATGGGAAAAGAAGCTTTTCAGAAAGGAATCGAAAAATACATTAAAAAATACGCTAACGACAATGCCGACTGGAACAATCTGGTAGAAATTCTGGATGCCGAAACGCCGCTGGATATGCAAAAATGGAGTGAAGTTTGGGTAAATAAATCAGGAAGAGCCATTTTTACAGATAAAATAGAATACGATTCTCAAAACAAAATCAAAAAATTTGAAATAAGCCAGGAAGCCGAAGATAAATCAGGGAATATCTGGCCTCAGATTTTTGAGATTGGGCTGGTTTATCGCGATCAGGTAAAAGTGATCAGCGTCAATATTAAAGATCAAAACCTATCATTGAAAGAAGCAATGGGGCTTGAAAAACCGCTTAGTTTCATTTATAACTATAATGGTTTTGGTTATGGTGTTTTTCCGCTTGACGGAAATACTTTAGAATCTGTTTTGAATTTGAAAGATGAGGTAGCAAGAGCGTCAACATATATCAATATTTATGAAAATACCTTAACAGGAAATGTTGCTCCATCAAAAGCTTTTGATTGTTTTTTAAAAGGAATTCAGCAGGAAGAAAACGAATTGGTTCTAAAAACAATTACCAACCAGACAAGTAATGTGTTTTGGAAATTCCTGACAACAAAACAACAAAACAAAGCGCAGAAACAATTGGAGGATGTTTTGTACAAACGTTTACAAGCCAATTTACCAAGCAATATCAAAAAGACATTATTTAATTTATTCAGTTCGATTGCGTATTCAAATTCGGCGAAAGCCAAATTATATTCGTTATGGAATAAGGAAAAGGTAATTCAAAGCTTAAAATTAAATGAAGACGATTATACCAATATGGCAATGAATCTGGCGATATTTAAACATGCTAAAGCCAATGAGATTCTGAGTAAAGCAAGAACAGCAATCACAAACCCGGACAAACAAAAACGATTTGACTTTTTGCTCCCGTCTTTATCAAAAGACGAATTGGTTCGTGATGCTTTTGTGAAATCATTGAAAGATGATGAAAACAGAGAAAAAGAATCATGGGTTGCTGTAGGTTTGGCCAATATCAATCATCCGTTACGTCAGGAAAGTGCTCAAAAATATATTAAATTTTCATTAGATTTGGTCGAAGAAATTCAGCGAACCGGAGATATTTTCTTTCCAAAAGACTGGTTGAATAATACAATTGGGAAATATTCTTCGAAATATGCTTTTGATGAAGTACAGCGATTCTTAAAAGAAAACCCTAATTTTAGTCCTATATTAAAAAGGAAATTGCTGCAGGCCACAGACGCTTTATACCGCGCGCAAAATATTAAAAAAGAAACCGAATGAAAATCGAATCGGAAATAGAGAAAGTATCCAGTTTTCAACACCTCGAAATGCTGGCAAATCAGGTTGTAGAAGGTTTTATATCCGGAATGCACAAGAGTCCGTTTCATGGGTTTTCGGCAGAATTTGCTGAGCATAAAGTGTATAACGCAGGAGAAAGCACCAAACATATCGACTGGAAATTGTTTGCCAAAACGGACCGTTTGTATACCAAACGTTTTGAGGAAGAAACCAATTTACGCTGCCATCTTATTGTCGATAATTCGTCGTCGATGCATTATCCGAAACTAAAATCAGGTCAGCCTTTTTATGAAAAGAAGATTGGTTTTGCGGTTTTGGCTTCGGCAGTTTTAATGAATATTTTAAAGAAACAGCGCGATGCGGTGGGTTTAAGTGTTTTTTCAGACAGTTATGAATATTATGCTCCCGAAAAAGGAAGCGATCGCCATCATAGAATGTTGCTTAATAAACTAGAGCAATTATTAGAACAGCCAAAAGTCAAAAAAACTACTGATACAATCACGTATTTGCATCAAATTGCAGAAAAAATGCACCGTCGTTCGATGATCATCATATTTACAGACATGTTTCAGTCAGAAGATGATGAAAAGCTATTTAATGCCTTGCAACACCTTAAACACAATAAACATAAGGTAGTCTTGTTTCATGTTGTGGATGATAAAACAGAGCTTAAATTTGATTTTGACAATACGCCAAGAAAGTTTATCGACTTAGAATCAGGTGAAGAAGTATCTATTTTTGCCGATAATGTAAAAGCAGAATATGAAAAGAGGGCAGAGGAGTACTTTAAAAAACTCTCTTTGACCTGTGCAAAGAACCAAATTAAATACGTTCCGGTGAATGTAGGCGATAATTTTGAAAAAATATTGACCACATATTTAGTTGAAAAACAAAACTTTGGCTAATGATTTGAAAATATATTTAATTTTTTTTAGCAAAACGCTTGCAGAAATGAAATTCTGTACTATCTTTGCAACCGCAATAACGCAGAGGTTTGGTAGTTCAGTTGGTTAGAATACATGCCTGTCACGCATGGGGTCGCGGGTTCGAGTCCCGTCCAGACCGCAATATTGGGAAAAGCCTTTCTTAACGGAAAGGCTTTTTTGCCCAAATACGGTATCTAAGATTAGTTGTGTTGTTTTGCTACGACTTTGTAACTCGTAGCTGGTTTAGTAGTTAGACCAATGAAAAGCTTTCCACTTTTGTGGATGGCTTTTTTGATTTATAGCCTTTTGGCAAATCCCCTATTTTATTTATAAATCCAGGATAAGTCCCTATTTTGTATTGAATCCTTTTTAGATATAGCCTGTGGTTTCGATCACGGGGATACGCATTGTGATCCTGATTTTTTTTACTTTTAATTACACAAGGATAAAGTCCGCAAAGTTCTGTATTGACGGCTTTGTGAGCTTTCTGTTTTTAAAAGCATTCTTAGTCGAAAAAACTTTGTGCTTTCTATGGTGAGATACTTACTTAGCGCTTTTTTTGTGTTGTATATAAGGGTTTTTCATAGAGTGTGAATGAAGTATATTTTCATCCTTATATATTAAGGTAAGATGTGTTCTTAAAACACTAAATAGTTATTTTAATTTTTTCGACAGTATTAAGTTTGGTTTGATTAAATATATAAGTATGTTGTTTTTATTTCTTCTCGAGTTTTGTTTGAAATGATTTTTTATCTCGTACTATTTTGGAGTCGGTAAATAAATAGTTTTCATAAAATGGCAACCGTTAGTCAGGTTGATGGTTTTGGTGTTTTTGATACATATATAATAGGTAGCTAAACGGGAATCTGCTTTTGAAATTTGAATTCGAGTGCTGGTGAGCAGGTAAGGCAATTTAGGAAATTTGAAATTTAGTTTTAATGAGTAGTTTAATCTTGTTTCCGATGCTTTGGGGTGTTCTGGTCTTTTGGGTCTCCTGATAGCGATCTTGACCGGCACAAAAGGATTTCCTTTCGAAGTCTCGGGAATATCGGGGCAAGGGCAGTAGTTCTCAAGATAAACATTAAGATGGGAGAAACTGCTTCAAAAGAAGAGGCTTTGCGTCTTTGCGCGATAAAAATGAACTTTGAGTCTTCGTGGCAAGCTTACCTAAAAAGATTGATATACTTGTTGTGAAGAAGTCAGTATCCGCTCAATAAAGTTGTGAAGTCAATAAAAGTAGTAGTTGTTTAAGAACGGCTATTACGAAAAACACATCTCAAATCAGAAAATTCCTAAAATATATAAAAAAGACAGATTGTTAAGTTTTGTGTTATCAGAGTGTTAAGAGAAAGTTTTAAAAAAGATGGAAAATATATAATAAAAAGGCTTGTAAATGTAAATAAAGGGTCTACTTTTGCACCCGCAACAGCGACAGACGTTCTTTAAAATACTGACAAGCATTACGAATCAAACTGAAAATTTATTTTCAAAAAAAGATTAAGAAAAGCTTGTGAGATTTAAAAACAGAAGTTACATTTGCACCCCGCAAAACACGGAAAGTTCATTGAGAGATTGGTAAGGTTTAGGAAGGAAAAAGGAAAGTAAATTTTCTTAAAAAAAACTTCAAAAAAACATTTGCCGGTTTGAAATAAGTTTTCTACTTTTGCACCCGCTTTGAGAAACAAGCGATAATGAAAAAGAAACACGTTCGTAGACATATTGAATTGACAGCCGTTTTAACAGAGATGTTAGAACAAAAGAATAAGAGTAATGGAATCGAGAGATTTGAAAAACCGATAGAGAAAACGTCGAATAATAATTAGTCTTAAGTAATTAAGACAAACAATATACGATGAAGAGTTTGATCCTGGCTCAGGATGAACGCTAGCGGCAGGCTTAACACATGCAAGTCGAGGGGTATAGTTCTTCGGAACTAGAGACCGGCGCACGGGTGCGTAACGCGTATGCAATCTACCTTTTACAGAGGGATAGCCCAGAGAAATTTGGATTAATACCTCATAGTATATAGCCCTGGCATCAGGATTATATTAAAGTCACAACGGTAAAAGATGAGCATGCGTCCCATTAGCTAGTTGGTAAGGTAACGGCTTACCAAGGCTACGATGGGTAGGGGTCCTGAGAGGGAGATCCCCCACACTGGTACTGAGACACGGACCAGACTCCTACGGGAGGCAGCAGTGAGGAATATTGGACAATGGGCGCAAGCCTGATCCAGCCATGCCGCGTGCAGGATGACGGTCCTATGGATTGTAAACTGCTTTTATACGAGAAGAAACATCCCGACGTGTCGGGACTTGACGGTATCGTAAGAATAAGGATCGGCTAACTCCGTGCCAGCAGCCGCGGTAATACGGAGGATCCAAGCGTTATCCGGAATCATTGGGTTTAAAGGGTCCGTAGGCGGTTTAATAAGTCAGTGGTGAAAGCCCATCGCTCAACGGTGGAACGGCCATTGATACTGTTAGACTTGAATTATTAGGAAGTAACTAGAATATGTAGTGTAGCGGTGAAATGCTTAGAGATTACATGGAATACCAATTGCGAAGGCAGGTTACTACTAATTGATTGACGCTGATGGACGAAAGCGTGGGTAGCGAACAGGATTAGATACCCTGGTAGTCCACGCCGTAAACGATGGATACTAGCTGTTGGAAGCAATTTCAGTGGCTAAGCGAAAGTGATAAGTATCCCACCTGGGGAGTACGTTCGCAAGAATGAAACTCAAAGGAATTGACGGGGGCCCGCACAAGCGGTGGAGCATGTGGTTTAATTCGATGATACGCGAGGAACCTTACCAAGGCTTAAATGTAGATTGACCGGTTTGGAAACAGATCTTTCGCAAGACAATTTACAAGGTGCTGCATGGTTGTCGTCAGCTCGTGCCGTGAGGTGTCAGGTTAAGTCCTATAACGAGCGCAACCCCTGTTGTTAGTTGCCAGCGAGTCAAGTCGGGAACTCTAACAAGACTGCCAGTGCAAACTGTGAGGAAGGTGGGGATGACGTCAAATCATCACGGCCCTTACGCCTTGGGCTACACACGTGCTACAATGGCCGGTACAGAGAGCAGCCACTGGGCGACCAGGAGCGAATCTATAAAACCGGTCACAGTTCGGATCGGAGTCTGCAACTCGACTCCGTGAAGCTGGAATCGCTAGTAATCGGATATCAGCCATGATCCGGTGAATACGTTCCCGGGCCTTGTACACACCGCCCGTCAAGCCATGGAAGCTGGGGGTGCCTGAAGTCGGTGACCGCAAGGAGCTGCCTAGGGTAAAACTGGTAACTAGGGCTAAGTCGTAACAAGGTAGCCGTACCGGAAGGTGCGGCTGGAACACCTCCTTTCTAGAGCCCCAATTGTTAGTAGTAATACACGATGGGGAAAAAAGATGTTTATCTAAAGGATCTGAATTTTAAAGTTCAATTACTCTTGCTGTTAGTTCAAATAATAAATTTTAAGTAAAACAGAGTCTCGTAGCTCAGCTGGTTAGAGTACTACACTGATAATGTAGGGGTCGGCAGTTCGAGTCTGCCCGGGACTACTTTTTAAATTGTTAATTATAAATTATGAATTGTAAATTATAAAAAGACAAAATAAAGAGACTGTAAACTTGAAAAGGAAATTCTAGAGTTGAGGCGTTATGAATAATAATTCATAATTCATAATTCACAATTCATAATTAGATTGGGGGATTAGCTCAGCTGGCTAGAGCGCCTGCCTTGCACGCAGGAGGTCAACGGTTCGACTCCGTTATTCTCCACTGGTTTACTATAAAGATAGTAAATAAAAGTTCATTGACATATTGAGATAAGAAAATAATAAAAAGTAGAAAGCGTTTTTTGTTATAAGTAGCAATACAAATAATAAAAGACAAAAAAAAACGGTCATAATTGATTTTATGATTGGTACAATAAGCAAAATAAGGGCGTATGGGGGATGCCTTGGCTCTCAGAGGCGATGAAAGGCGTGATAAGCTGCGAAAAGCTGCGGGGACGGGCACACACCGATTGATCCGCAGATACCTGAATGGGGCAACCCACTATGTTGAAGACATAGTACACCGATAGGTGGGCAAACCCGCTGAACTGAAACATCTAAGTAGGCGGAGGAGAAGAAAACAAAAGTGATTCCGTAAGTAGTGGCGAGCGAACGCGGATTAGCCCAAACCAATGTTGTTACGGCAAGATTGGGGTTGTAGGACCACGAGATTTTATGCACAAGGAACCGGAAGTTACTGGAAAGTGACGCCAAAGAGGGTGATAGCCCCGTATGGGTAACGAGTGTAATAGATAGTGGTATCCTGAGTAGGGCGGGGCACGTGAAACCCTGTCTGAATTTGGCGGGACCATCCGCTAAGGCTAAATACTCCTGAGAGACCGATAGTGAACCAGTACCGTGAGGGAAAGGTGAAAAGAACCGTGAATAACGGAGTGAAATAGATCCTGAAACCATACGCTTACAAGCGGTCGGAGCCCTTTCGTGGGGTGACGGCGTGCCTTTTGCATAATGAGCCTACGAGTTAACGTTGCTGGCAAGGTTAAGTGGTTAAGCCACGGATCCGTAGCGAAAGCGAGTCTGAATAGGGCGCTTTAGTCAGTAGTGTTAGACGCGAAACCGTGTGATCTACCCATGGGCAGGATGAAGCTGTGGTAACACACAGTGGAGGTCCGAACCGGTTGACGTTGAAAAGTCTTCGGATGACCTGTGGGTAGGGGTGAAAGGCCAATCAAACTCGGAAATAGCTCGTACTCCCCGAAATGCATTTAGGTGCAGCGTTAGTTATAAAGTTATATAGAGGTAGAGCTACTGATTGGATGCGGGGGCTTCACCGCCTACCAATTCCTGACAAACTCCGAATGCTATATAATGTTCACTAACAGTGAGGGCTTGGGTGCTAAGGTCCAAGTCCGAGAGGGAAAGAACCCAGACCATCAGCTAAGGTCCCCAAATATACACTAAGTTGAAAGAACGAGGTTTGTCTGCCCAGACAGCTAGGATGTTGGCTTGGAAGCAGCCATTCATTTAAAGAGTGCGTAACAGCTCACTAGTCGAGCGGACGAGCATGGATAATAATCGGGCATAAGTGTATTACCGAAGCTATGGATTTAGAGTTTACTCTAAGTGGTAGGGGAGCATTCCAGCAGGGTTGAAGGTGTATCGTAAGGTATGCTGGACTGGCTGGAAAAGAAAATGTAGGCATAAGTAACGATAATGCGGGCGAGAAACCCGCACACCGAAAAACTAAGGTTTCCACAGCTATGCTAATCAGCTGTGGGTTAGTCTGGTCCTAAGGCGAACCCGAAAGGGACAGTCGATGGCTAACGGGTTAATATTCCCGTACTACTAATTACTGTGATGGGGTGACGGAGTGATGAAAGCGCCGCGAACTGACGGAATAGTTCGTTGAAGTACCTACCTATAAGCTGCGCAGGCAAATCCACGCGGCTTGGGGAAATACGATAGTACTCGGAGTCTTCGGACAAAGAGATAGTGCGCCTAAGGGCTTCCAAGAAAAACCTCTAAACTTCAGGTAATTAGTACCAGTACCGTAAACCGACACAGGTAGTTGAGGAGAGAATCCTAAGGTGCTCGAGAGATTCATGGCTAAGGAATTAGGCAAAATAGACCTGTAACTTCGGGAGAAAGGTCGCCCCCAGCAATGGGGGCCGCAGTGAAGAGGTCCAGGCGACTGTTTATCAAAAACACAGGGCTCTGCAAAATCGTAAGATGAAGTATAGGGCCTGACACCTGCCCGGTGCTGGAAGGTTAAGAGGAGATGTTATCTTCGGAGAAGCATTGAATTGAAGCCCCAGTAAACGGCGGCCGTAACTATAACGGTCCTAAGGTAGCGAAATTCCTTGTCGGGTAAGTTCCGACCTGCACGAATGGTGTAACGATCTGGACACTGTCTCAGCCATGAGCTCGGTGAAATTGTAGTAACGGTGAAGATGCCGTTTACCCGCAGTGGGACGAAAAGACCCTGTGCACCTTTACTATAGCTTAGTATTGACCTTGGATAAATGATGTGTAGGATAGGTTGGAGACTATGAAGCGGCGTCGCCAGGCGTTGTGGAGTCATTGTTGAAATACAACCCTTTGTTTATCTGAGGCCTAACCCCGTTTTGCGGGGGACATTGCTTGGTGGGTAGTTTGACTGGGGTGGTCGCCTCCAAAAGAGTAACGGAGGCTTCTAAAGGTTCCCTCAGTACGCTTGGTAACCGTGCGTAGAGTGCAATGGCATAAGGGAGCTTGACTGAGAGACATACAGGTCGATCAGGTACGAAAGTAGAGCATAGTGATCCGGTGGTTCCGCATGGAAGGGCCATCGCTCAAAGGATAAAAGGTACGCCGGGGATAACAGGCTGATCTCCCCCAAGAGCTCATATCGACGGGGGGGTTTGGCACCTCGATGTCGGCTCGTCACATCCTGGGGCTGGAGAAGGTCCCAAGGGTTGGGCTGTTCGCCCATTAAAGTGGCACGCGAGCTGGGTTCAGAACGTCGTGAGACAGTTCGGTCTCTATCTACTGTGGGCGTTAGAAATTTGAGTGGATCTGATTCTAGTACGAGAGGACCGAATTGGACAAACCTCTAGTGTATCTGTTGTCCCGCCAGGGGCACCGCAGAGTAGCTACGTTTGGAAGGGATAAGCGCTGAAAGCATATAAGCGCGAAACCCACCACAAGATGAGATTTCTTTTAAGGATCGTGGAAGATGACCACGTTGATAGGCTATAGATGTAAAGGCAGTAATGTCATAGTCGAGTAGTACTAATAATCCGTAAGCTTATGTACACCCTTTTCCCCCGACTCCGGTCGGGGGGAGAAACTTTCTAATAAATAAAATACTTTTCTTTATCTCAGTATGTTAAGATATTGTGTAATGTTGACTAGCTAAAGCTAATCACCCATTGCAAAACGGCCTTAAGGTGGTTATTGCGGCGGGGCTCACCTCTTCCCATCCCGAACAGAGTAGTTAAGCCCGCCTGCGCAGATGGTACTGCAGTTATGTGGGAGAGTATGTCGTCGCCTTTCTTTTAAGAATCCTTCCCGATTTATCGGGAGGGATTTTTTGTTTATATCACTTTGTGAAATTTACCGCAAAGTACGAAAAGGTTTTTTTTATTGTCTGTACTGCTGTCTTTATTAAGTTCGCAAAGGCTGTTCGTTGCGAACTTTGCGTAATCCCTTGCGTTCTTTGCGGTTAAATAACAGTTTATTTACATGATCTCTTCTGAAAGTAAAAACTATGAGATTCTATGGATTGGAATTTGGGATTTAGAAGTTGGAATTTCCTTTGAAAATAATACTTCCTTTTTACCATAAACCGCGTTAGGGATGGGAGCGGTATCCTTTTGCGACACACTACACTTCCGGCAAAGCAGCCTAAAACCTCTCTCGCAAAAGATTTAGCGGAAGCCCGGCCCGGAGGGAAACGCCCAAATAAATTTAATTATGCTTTCTGTGATTTATTTTTAGGTCTCATAAAATCGATAAGTTCTCAATGCTTAGATTGTCGTTAAAAGTCTTAAATTCTTAATGATTTCATTTTTCATGCCGTTTAGTTAGTTTATCAATGATTTTTTTTCTTTATATTTTCAAAGATCTTAAAATTCTTCAGATGGGTTAAACCCTTTTTTGAATACCACTATATAATTCAAATTATTTAGCCCTTTTTATTTGATTGTAACGTCTATTTAGCTTGCTTTTATTCTGTCTAGTTTAGGTGTAATTAATCCTATTTTGAAAAGGGAATTAATCTCTTTTATGAAAATTGTATTGAATCCAGACTCATTTGCTTTTTCATGTTCTTCGGCTAATTTTATGAGGTCAATTATTTTATTGTTTCAAATATATTAAAGAAATATTCTGTTAGTTTATATTGATATGTATTTAGAAAATAATCTAATTACTAATCCCATATTTCGAGCTAATTGAAAACGTTTTTTTTAGAAAGATTTCTTTTTTCAAATGTAATCTAACTTAAAAGAGCGATAAGTTTTTTAGTTATTAGCCGAAAGTTATAATTTTGAGAGTTGATTTCTATTAAATAAGTTGCATTTCAATGGTTGAAATCATTGACAATATTTAGAAATCAGACATTTGTTTTTGTACGAAAAAACCTTTGTATAGGTTCTGAACCTTGAGAAATCCATAGATATTCAATGGGAATTTGGATTTTAGAGGATTGGAATTTATTTATAATCAGTTCATTAAAAATAATTTAATTTTTATTCGTAAAAACCCTTGTAGAATCCAACTTCTGTTGTATTTTTGCACTCACAATAACGCAGTTGGTTTGGTAGTTCAGTTGGTTAGAATACATGCCTGTCACGCATGGGGTCGCGGGTTCGAGTCCCGTCCAGACCGCAATATTGGAAGAAGCCTTTCTTAACGGAAAGGCTTTTTTGTTTTTATATCTTTTGAGATTTAACCGCAAAGAACGCCAAGATTTAATTTTACTTTACGCATAGAAAACACAAAGTTCGCAAAGCCAGATCAAGACAAAGCTTTGCGAACTTTATGTTTTCTAAAAAGCATACTTTAAAAATCTTAGCGGACTTTGCGGTTAAATCAACACTATTTTATATTCCAAACTATTTATTTCTTCTTATATTTATATGTCATTATTATCTCAATGGAACATTCCGGTCAGAAACTAGATAGATATTACATCAAAAAAGTAGATGCCGATAAAAAAAGCATTTATTGCCACCATGATTTGATGGGTGAATTGTTTGTGCCTACACATAAACACAACAAAGCTCAGTTGCTATATGCTGAAGGTGATGTTGTTTTTGTAACTACAGAAACTAAAACTTATTTTTTGCCTGCAAGACATTTTATTTGGATTCCGAGTGGTGTTTCGCACAGTATTGAACCAAAATCTGAAAGTGTGACGATGCGAAATTTGTATTTTCCTGTTGATAAAGACGAGGATTTGTTTTATAAAAATGAAGGGATCTATCCGGTCAATAATTTACTGTTGCAAATGATGCTTTTTACCAATAGGTGGAATGGAGATCTTAAGAAAGGCTCTCCGAATTTTGCCATTGCCAAAGCGATCAAAGCAATATTACCTCAAATATGCCTTACTAATTTACCTTTAGAATTACCGCAGCCTAAAGATCCGCGTTTGAGTAAAATTTTGCGCCATGTTGAGAATAATTTGGGAGAAACGATTTTGTTCTCAGAAGTTGCACATGAATTTGGTTACAGCGAACGTTCTTTGTATCGCTTATTTCAAAAAGATCTTAATATGTCATTCATTCAATATTATACTATTCGAAGAATTTTGAAAGCTATTGAGCTTTTATTAGAAAGAAAACTTTCGGTAAAAGAGGTAGCGCTTGAAGTTGGATATAATAGCGTTCCGACATTTAGTAATACATTCTTTAAATTCCTCGGACAAAGACCTTCTGACTACTTAAATAGGGAAGAGATTTTAGAAGGGAAGTAAAATTTTTTATTTCACGCAGATTTGACAGATTTTTGCAGATCAGCGCAGATTTATTTAAGAATGTCTTTCTACAGCTTTACTAAGTCTCCTAACAAATAAAATGACCTCCGTAAATTAGCCTCAATCCTTTAAATCTGCGTGAAATTAAAAAAACAAGCATTGTTTTTTAATTAATTGTTTATCAGGGTTTTAATATAACGTTTTCGAAAAATCAAATTTTAACATATGTCCGAAATGAATATGTTATTGACTTTTTATAATTATCAGTCAACAAAAAAATGTAGGAACTTTGCAGTATTAAAATCTTAAAATATTCATGTTCCTTAAAACAACAAATTCTACAGAAGACTGTTTTCTCAAAATCATATTACTATTTTTAGTTGTATTGACATTTAATAGTTTAGAAGCACAGGAAATTCATTCAGTTTCGTTAAGTGAAGCGGTGAAACTGGCAAAAGAAAACAACAAAAAAATCCTTAGATCTCAATTAGAGACTACGCTCTCAGAGCAAAACATCAAAGAAAGAAAAGAACTCCGTTTGCCGGATATCGAATTAAACGGTGAATATTCCAGAATTACCAATATTACGGAATTCAAAGGAAATGGTTTCCTAAATGGTAAAGAAGTAACCAAAGCAATTCCGGAGATTTATCAGGTAAATTCCACTTTTAAAATGCCAATTTATGCCGGTAATAAGATCAATAACGCCATTAAAATTGCCAATCAGGAAAATGAAATTGCCAAAATAAAAACCGAAAAGACCGAGAATGATATCGAGCTTGAAGTGGTAGCCAATTATCTGGCGATTTATAAAATGATGGAGCTTCAGAAGATTTTTGAAGAAAACATCAAAGAAGAAAAAAGCCGATTGAAAGAAGTTCAATCACTTCAAAAACACGGAACCGTTACAAAAAATGAAGTGCTTAGAGCCGAATTGCAGCTTTCGGACCGTGAATTGAATTCGCTGACCAATTCAAAAAATATAAAAATCGCCTTGCATGATTTAAAGACTTTGATTCAGCTTCCTGAAAACGAAGATGTGGCGATTGATACAACTGCCAATATGGATAAAATGAATGGCTTGGATCCGTATGATTTTTATTTGGAAAAAGCTTTTCAGAACGAAGAAATGCGAATCGCAAGCCAGGAATTAAACATCAAAAAAACGGAACTGAAGCTGGCGAAAGGAAATTATCTGCCAACGGTAAACTTCTTTGGAAATTATGGTTTTTATTATCCAAACTATAAATTTTTTCCGCCAAATCCGTATTTGTACACTTTAGGGCAAATTGGTATCGAAGCGCATTTTGATATTTCGGCTTTGTATAAAAACAAGACCAAAGTAGAACAAGCTACGACTAAAATCGAATGGCAAAAAATGCAGTCTGAAATTATAAAAGATGAAATTCAGGATCAACTGTTTAAAGAACATACCCAATATCAGGAAATCCTTGAAAAATTTGTAGTTGTGGATAAAGCTTTGGATTTGGCCAATGAAAATTACCGAATTGTAAAATTAAAATACTTGAACCAATTGGTTTTGATAACCGAAATGGTGGATGCCGATAACGCTTTATTACAGGCAAAATACAATAAGATTTCGACCCGATTGGACGCGATTCTTAAACATTATGAATTGCTTCATACGGCCGGAATAATGCCGGATCAGATTTAATTTAAGAAGAAAGAAGCAAGAAGAAAGATTTTAGAAGCAAGAGAATAGTAAAGAATATAGATTTTAAGTTCCGGAGGAACGATTCATATTGTAGCGCCGGATTTTAATCCGGTGGAGAATTAGAAAAAATAGAAATAAAGAATATAAAATAATATGGTTAAGATAAAAAATGAAACTAAAAGAAACAGAACGTTTCATGTATTAATAACAGTTATTGCCTGCATATTAGTAGCAAGCGGAATCATTTTAGGGATTTGGTTTTATGTGTTCAATAGTAATCACGAAGAAACCAATGACGCGCAGGTAGAGCAATATGTAACACCTATCATGTCCAGAATTACGGGTTATGTTCAGGAAGTTCGTTTTGATGAAAATCAGTTTGTGCATAAAGGTGATACTTTGGTGGTGATTGACAATAGAGAATACAAATCGAAATTGAATGTGGCGCTGGCTGATGTTCAAAGTGCAAAACAAAGCAGCGTTGTTGCCGAAAGAAATGTAGCAACAACAGCAAGTACAACCACAATTGGCGAATCGCAATTGGCAGCGGCAAAAACGAATCTTTGGAAAACAAAATTAGAATACGAACGTTATCAGGCTTTGGTAAAAGATGAAGCCGCAACATCGCAACAATTAGAGAAAGTACGAGCAGATTATGAATCGGCGCAAGCGCATTTTCAGGAAATGCGAGACCGAATTCAGTCATCCAATTTAAGTACGTCTCAGGCGCAGGCAAATGTTCCTACGATGCAAACTAATATTGCGTCGAAACAAGCTGTGGCAGATAATGCTGCATTGTTTCTTTCGTACACCATAATAACCGCACCTTATGACGGTTGGGTGGGCAAGAGAACTTTGCAACCAGGACAAATGGTTAAGGAAGGACAATCATTAGTTTCTATTGTAAGCAAAGAAAAATGGATTACGGCGAATTTCAAGGAAACGCAATTACAATATTTAACCGTTGGTCAGGAAGTTCGTATTAAGGCTGATGCTTTGAGTGGTAAGGAATTTACGGGAATCATTACTTCATTATCTCCTGCAAGTGGTGCGCGATTTTCGTTATTGCCTCCGGATAATGCAACAGGGAACTTTGTGAAGATCGAACAAAGAATCCCTGTTCGTATTCAAATGAAAGAAACCAACAAACAAGCCGACTTTTTAAGAGCCGGAATGAATATCACGGTTATTGCAGAACACCACTAAAATGGAAGATAAAAGTATTTTTAAATCCTGGGTTCCAAAATGGGCAATCATTATTATTTTGTTTGTCTGTCTCTTGCATTCCATGATTTTATTGGGCGTTTATACGTCAAATGTAACTTACGCGGCAAGTTTTCTGGACATTGAGCCTGAGGATTTGCAGTTTGCGATGTGCGTTACATACGGAACTTTGCTGGCCACGATTTTGATCGAAAGTAGATTTTCGAGTTTTTTCCCTGCCAAAAATTATCTCATGGCGGTGTATTCTGTTATCGGGATTACGATAATTTCATCGGCCTATATTACAAATTTTTATGTCTTTTTATTGCTGCGTGTTGCCGAGGGAATTTTAATGGCGCTTCCGGTAATTACAATTAGACAATTGTTGATAGAACAATTCAATTCTAAAAACGCCATCATAATTGGTTTCTCCTTTTATTACGGATCGTTATTATTGTCAACGCCGTTTATCATGAATATCGCCGTTTGGTTTCTGGATCATTACGATTGGAAATACATGTTGTATGTTTCGGGCGGACTTCAGGTTCTGAATGTCTTCTTGATTCTGGTTACTTTTCGTGGACATAGAATCACAAAGAAAATTCCGTTGTATCAAATCGACTGGATCAGTTATATTTTGGTGCTAACGGCAATTCTCGGCGGTGCGTACTTTTTTGTTTATGCCGAGAAAAAATACTGGTTTGAGTCTGCTCATATGGTTTTAATATTGATGATTGCGCTTATTACAGGAGGATTATTCATCTTTAAAGAACTTCTGGTAAAAAGACCTACCTTTAATTTTGAAGTTTTTAAATACGCCAATCTGCGAATTGGTTTTTTGTTATTCTTCCTTTTTTACATCAGTAGAGCCACGCTAAGTCTTTGTCATTCGGCGATGTATTCAATCTGGAATTGGGATCCATCCCGAGTTGCCGGCGTGCAATACATAAACGGATTAGGAAATGTAATTGGACTAATTTTGGCTGCTTTTTTCCTAATGAAATCCGTTTCGACTAAAGTTATTTTTATCATTGGATTTTCGCTAATTGCGTTATTTCACTTTTGGTTTACGTTTCTTTTTGTGCCCGATGTCGCTTTATCAGATATTATCATTCCGTACGTTTTGCAAGGCATTGGTGTTGGATTTTTATTCGTTCCTCTAATTTTGTTTACCACATCATCGGTTCCGGCAAAAATGGCGGTTTCTTCAGGAATTGTTGGCGTTTCCGGGCGTTTTTGGGGAAGCACAATTGGCTTTTGTGTCATGCAAAATGCCATGGTATTCCTGAATAAAAAGCACTTTTTAAAGTTAAGTCAGTTTGTAACCGGAGATTATCCGCAAGCTCAGGAAACGATCACCAAAACTGCGCAGAGCTTCGCTGCAAAAGGATATTCGCTTGACGAATCGAATACATTAGCGCTCAAAAAAGTTTTTAGCACCGTCGCCAAACAATCGACTTTATTGGCCGATATGGAAATTTATACCATCGTTGGGTATGGCTTGGTAGTTTTAATTATTCTTATCGCATGCAATCAGCATTTACGTCATACAGCTAATTTGTTTAAAAAGAAGATTTGGATTAGTTGATGGTTTTAATCTCGCAATCCCAATAGCTATCGGGATTACGAGATTAAAAAAAACTCAGCGAATCTCTGCGAGAAACCTCCACGAATCTATGTGAAATAACTCTTTATTACCTTATCTTGCAACCGTTAAAAAAACAAAAATATAATGAAACAGCAATGTGTAATTTTTGATATGGATGGCGTGATTTGTCACACCAATCCGCATCATGCAAAAGCTTTCGAGGCATTTTTCGATAAATATCAAATTTCTCACTCAGAGCAGGAATTTGAAGAGCATATGTACGGAAAACATAATGGATATATTATGACGCATTTCTTCAAGCGCCCAATTGCGGGAGAAGAACTCGTAAAACTCGAAGACGAAAAAGAAGGAATGTTTCGTGAAATTTATAAAGACAAAGTCGAAACCATTCCGCATTATTTGGAGTTTTTAGGCGAACTGAAATCTCGTGGATTCAAAACGGCTGTGGCAACATCTGCACCGCGCGCCAATCTTGATTTGATTATGGGCGCACTAAAATTCGAAGATAAAATGGATTCTATAATGTCAAGCGAAGACGTAAAATTTCATAAACCCAATCCCGAAGTATATCTTGAATCTGCCAAACGTGTTGGCGTTTCTCCGTCTGATTGTATTGTTTTCGAAGATTCATTCTCAGGTGTTACAGCGGGACTAAATGCAGGAATGAAAGTCGTTGGCGTTTTGAGTACGCATACAAAAGAACAACTTCCGCCATGTAGTTTTTATATCAATGATTATAGCGAAGTGAATGTTGATAAGGTAATAGAATTGTTGGGGAAATAAATTCCAATAATTTAAATTCCAAATCCCAAACTATACGATAGACCTTTGTCGAAGTTTAAAACTTTGACAAAGGTTTTTCTACACACAGTTTGTCATTTCGAGGAACGAGAAATCCTCGCGAGAAGCTCGACAAAGATTGGAGTCTCGTTGCGTAGTTACTCGCAAAGATTTTTCCCTTGGTTCGAAATGACAAACTCGGTGGATTTATTCTTCTTCCCAGAATATTTTTTTATTGTGTTCTACTAGATACAAACAAGTGTTGCCATTTTCGTCTAGTGCCTTTTTGATGTCAAAAATATATGATCCTTTAGTTTGTGTTTTTATATCTGTTCCGCACCAACTCCAATTAAGTTGTTCTATTTTTTTGTTTTTTATTTTACCGCTAATTATCTCGTAGGGTATACTTCCATCAAAAACAAATTGTTTGAAATCAATGTTTTTTGTTGATCCGTCTTTTTTTAAATCACCAATTAAAGTTCCTGCAACAACCAATGAGTCAATATTTTCTCCTGTTTTGTTGTGGAATTTTATATGTATATTTTTAAAATTTAGATAAAATGCAAAACCAATTATTGTCAGAATAATAAAGATTATGATTTCTGTTTTTCTTTGTTTGGATAATTGCATCTCTATATAAATGTTTTTTTAAGGTGAATTTATAAATTATTGACTTTGAGTCTACAAAGAATATCGTAGAATAGGAAATATAATTGCTAAGCTAAAATATAGAAAAACAGATAAGCTTAACAGAAACCATAGAATTTTTGAAAGAAGCTTTATTTTTAAAACCCAAATAATTAAAATAGAATTACCGAAAGAAAGAACGATAAGTAGTAAAGTTAACATTAAACTGCCAAAACTGCCATATTCGTATATCGATCGAAATTCATCAGAAAATCTAAATGTCTCAACATAACGTTTTGCTAGGTAGCTTAAAATAGACAATAAAGGAATTGCTATTGCTAGTTTTTGTGTTAGATGAAGATTACTTAATTTTTTCAATTTAAAATTTTTGGATTTTTAATTTAAACGAAAGGCTTTAATCGGATAAATAGCTATCTCATCCATCCTTCAATTTTATAATTTTTAGAAAATAATTTTCTTTCTGCTTTTCCATTTTCAGGTTTAAACCAAACTTCAAATCTAGCAGCGTACGGTTGTGCCCAATCTCCCTCATAAATTGTAAAATCATCTTTTGGACTGAATTTCTTTATGCTGTCAGAAGGATTGAATACTTTGATTGAACTTTTTCGTATTATTTCTTTACTCGAAAGTTGTTCGTTTTGAGTGATTTCGAAAACTTTTAAATAGATAGTGCCGCTTTCAATTTTTCCAGTCCAAAAATCAAATTCATAAAGTCCCGGTTGAAATGAGTTATAAAGTTGAAATTCTGTGTTTTCTACAAGTTTATTTGTTATGCTGTCTGGTTTTTTAGAGTTGAAATTATCATCAAAATCCATATTAATAGGATTGTCAATTTTAATGTTTTTTGGAATTGTTAAATTCAGAGCAAAAGTATCTGGTGTAATTTGATCAATAAAAAAGGAAATTAAAATGTAAAATATAAATGAAAATATTGATGCGCCAAATAGACCGAAACTAATCAGACTTTTGAGCCATTTTCTTTCTGATAGCTGATAAATTCCTGAAATTAATATAACACATAGTCCTAATCCAAATATGAAAATATTAATGTCTTGAAAGATTGGGCTGTTTGTGAAATTAGAAAGGACTAAAAGCAAAATCGTTAAAAACCAAAAATATATTGGCTTTTTCCAATCATCAAAAAAACTAGAAAAAAAATTTCGCATAATTTTAATTTCTATTTCAAAGAAAAATCCAACAAATCTTTAGGCTCAACCTCTAAAGCATTGGCAATTTTTACAAGAGCTTTTATGCTGGTATTTATTTCGGCCCTCTCTATTCTGCCGATTTGATTTTTAGGGATATCGCAGTCGTTAGCTAAATCTTGTTGTGACATATTCTTCTTTTCACGTAGCTGTCTGATGTGAATCCCAAGATTGGCAATAAAAGTTTCTTCTGAAATATCCATATTTCAAAAGTCATAAGATTTATTTTTTATAAGGACACAAATTTGTGTCCAAAAGTATTATATTTGACGGATTTAAAAAATAAGACAATGACTACAGAAGGGCTTTCGAAAGAAGTTGAAACGAGACTAAAAGTTTTTTTTATTGATGTGATAGATCCCAAAGATATGGCAAAGATAATACGACAAGTAAATCATCTTCTTTCTTTATGTGTAATGCGAGGATGCGAAACGGTAGAATCTGAAGTAAAAAATATTGAAGATAATTTTTATTGGCTCAATAAATTAGCCGAAGCTTTAGATCCTTATTTGGATGTTGATTGAATGCAATTATAAGAACAAGAACATTTTTTTGTTTAAAAATATATTTTAATAAAACGAAAATTCTTATTTTTAAATAATGTCATTTAATTGAACAAAAAGATGAAAAAGGAAATTCTGGAACAAATTAAAAAATTAGGTGGAAATATAGACAATGTAAAAGGCAATTCGCTTCAGGAAGATTTACAATCGATAACTTTTGATACCGTTTTGTATCAACGACCAACAGATACACCTTGGGCAACCGCTGAAGAAGAAGAACCGATTTACGGAATTGGAGATTTTATTAATCAAAACGAATCGCTTTTTAAAGAAGATAAAGCAGCTCTTTACGATAAAATCATTCAAAAATATTTCAGATTAACAACCGAAGGTTTTGGCCAGGTTTTTTGGGAAGCTTCTCCTTTTACACCTTTTAAAGAAGGAACACCAGATTACGCTGAATGGAATGGTGATTTCACAGACGATGAAACAGATTTAAATGAAATTATAAAAGTAACAAATGATCCTTCGCCAGATTTTATAATGCTTTTTACGAGTTATGGTTTTCCGGATAGTTACTACATCGCTTTATCTGACCCAAATCCCGAAAATCCAACTTTATTTGGCACAGATCATGAAGTCTTTTTCAGAGAAGTTACTAATGAGGGAAACTTAGAAGATTTTTTAAACACTTTTATGACGAAAGAGGAATTATTGGAAATTGTGAAGAGGAGAATTGAAAAGTAAAAATAGAGAAATGACAATATTGGGGTTACTTTGCGTTTCAAGGGATTGGTCCCGATAGCTATCGGGACTGGGTACAAAATAAATCATTCCTCCGGAATTTTATAAAGAGTTTCGAATGAACGAAACATATTGTAGGGATGGATTTTAATCCATCATAGGTAATAAAAGTTTTGTACAATTATCAGAAAATAAAATAATAATTATCATAAAGCGGCTGATTAATATTCCAGCATTTCATAATAGTTTTTTAATTCAATAGCTCGGGATTTTATAATTTCCTTTTTCTTGTCTTTTGCAACACAATACCACATAGTTCCTTGTTTTATTTCAAAAAAATATTTCGATATAAAGAGAAACTCTTTATCCCGATAAGAGATCCATTGTTTTTGGGAATTTTTTAGAACTTCAAAATCTTCATTCTTAAGTTTGGTTTTAAGAAGATTGTAATATTTATTCAATTCTTTGTCCCAGCCTTCTTGTGCTGTTATGATGCAATTGCATTGATCGGCATTTGATATGTCGTCTTTGTCAAGGCATTTTTTTTCCTGAATATCGATTAAATTTTCTTTTTTGCTTTTTGTTTGCGAAAAAACGGTAAAAGAAAAGATGCTAAAAAGAATTATAAATAATTTACTCATTTAAAGTGTTGTGTTTAATTATGATCAAAAAAAGGGAAATAAAGTCATTTCTTCTTTAAGATTATAATTCAAAAATAGAAATACAAAAGTAGAAATATGATATTCTTGTGGTCTGTTTATCAATAACTTTATCGGCCAAAAAAGAAAAGGTATATAAAACAAAAAAGCTTCTGATTTCTCAGAAGCTTTTTTTTAGTGCGGATAATAGGACTCGAACCTACACGCCTTGCGGCACCAGATCCTAAGTCTGGCATGTCTACCAATTTCACCATATCCGCTCAATTGTGGGTGCAAAGATAAACATAACTTCTATATTTCAAAGCATTTTTTGAAAAAAAATATTAATTCTCTTTTTTGTATTTTTGAAATTCTATAAAAATTATTTCAATGGAAAATATTAAGTCCTACGTTCAACAACATAAAGATCGCTTTATCAATGAGTTGATCGAATTATTAAAAATTCCGTCGGTAAGTGCCGACACTGCATATTCGCAAGATGTTATCGATACTGCCGAGGCCGTAAAGGAAAGTTTATCAAAAGCAGGCTGTGATTTAGTCGAAATTTGCGATACTCCGGGGTATCCAATTATATATGGAGAGAAAATAATCGACCCAAATTTACCAACAGTTCTTGTTTACGGACATTATGATGTTCAACCGCCAGATCCAATCGAATTATGGACATCGCCACCATTCGAACCCGTAATTAAAAAAACCGAAATTCATCCAGAAGGTGCAATCTTCGCTCGTGGTGCCTGCGATGACAAAGGACAAATGTACATGCACGTAAAAGCGCTTGAATATATGGTGCAAACCAATAATTTGCCTTGCAACGTAAAATTCATGATCGAAGGCGAAGAAGAAGTAGGTTCGGCAAGTTTGGCCTGGTTTGTAGAACGCAATCAGGAAAAACTGAAAAACGACGTAATTCTTATTTCAGATACCGGAATGATCTCAAACCAACAACCGTCGATCACTACAGGTTTACGTGGTTTAAGTTATGTAGAGGTAGAAGTTACCGGACCAAATCGTGATTTGCATTCAGGATTATACGGTGGAGCAGTGGCGAACCCAATCAATGTTTTGGCAAAAATGATTGCTTCTATGCACGACGAAGACAATCATATTACCATTCCTGGTTTCTACGATAAAGTACAGGAATTATCTGCTGAGGAAAGAGCCGAAATGGCAAAAGCGCCTTTTAGCTTAGAAAAATATAAAAAAGCCTTAGATCTAAACGATGTTTACGGCGAAAAAGGATATGTAACCAACGAACGCAACTCGATTCGTCCAACATTAGACGTAAACGGAATCTGGGGCGGATACCAAGGCGAAGGAGCAAAAACCGTTATTGCGAGCAAAGCATTTGCTAAAATCTCCATGCGTTTGGTTCCTAATCAGGATTGGCATGAAATCACAGAACTTTTTACTAAACATTTCACCAATATTGCGCCGTCAGGAGTTACTGTAAAAGTAACGCCTCATCATGGCGGACAAGGTTATGTTACGCCAATTGACAGTATTGGATATCAGGCAGCAAACAAAGCTTATACAGAAACTTTTGGCGTTCCTGCAATTCCGGTTCGTTCAGGAGGAAGTATCCCGATTGTTGCTTTATTCGAAAAAGAACTTAAAAGCAAAACCATTCTTATGGGCTTTGGTTTGGATTCTGATGCAATTCACTCGCCAAATGAGCATTTCGGAATCTTTAATTACTTAAAAGGAATCGAAACTATTCCGTTGTTTTACAAATATTTCGTAGAGCTTTCTAAGTAATAAGTTTTGCCACGAAGGCACTGAGACACAAAGATTTTTTTATGTTTCGCTCTTTGTCAAAGTTTTAAACTTTGACAAAGATGAATCTCAAATTATATAAAATCCGTTTATTCTTTAAGAGTAAGCGGATTTTTTTATGGGCGTTCCCTACGGTCGGGCTATCCGCTATATCTTTTTGTTTTTAAAGAAAAAACAAAAAGGATATCGCTCCTATCCCTAACGCTTAAAGAAGGTTCAAAGGTTTAAAAAGGTTCAAAGTTGCAAAGGAGCAAAGGGACAAAGGTTTTTTGCATCAGAATTGAATAGCCCCTAGCTTTAGCTAGGGGATTTTTTAGTAGATAGCATTGGCTTTAGCCAAAATTTTTAAATGCCTGAGAATTTATTTTGCTAAAGCCATGCTCTTTATTCCTATTGTAAACCCCAGCTAAAGCTGGGTCTATTCAAAACCTTTGCCACTTTGTGTATTCTAAAAACCCAGAGCCTTAGAAACTTAGCAATTTTTTTCTTGCATATTAAAAAAATAACTCTACATTTGTAGAGCAATATCTATAAATGTAGAGTTAAACTGAAAATATGAAAAACCTTCTTTTACTATTTTTTTGCGGAATGATGCTTTTTAGTTGTAAAAGCAAACCCATCAATCAAAAGATTGATAAAAAGAAAGAAGGACTTTGGGTCGATAATTACCAACAAGATAGTACGACATACAAATCGTTCGAATATTATAAGAATGATCAGCCGGTAAAAAAGTGGAAAACCTACATCAACGGAAAGATCTACAAAACCGAAAAATACAAAAATGGAATCTGTATCGTAAAATATTATTATGAAAACGGAAAACTACAATCAAAAGGAAAAACAAAAATCGAAGTCGATTCAATCGAAACACATTGGTTTTATTTTGGAGATTGGAAATTTTACTCCGATAAAGGAAAACTAACCGAAATTAAAAAATACAATAACGGGGATTTGGTTTCAGAAAAAGCAATACAATAAATAGCCCACGGGTTTTACGGATGAAACGGATTGACGCGGTTTTTTTTAGAATATAGAATATAGATAAATTGTAATCATCAAAAAAATCATTTTAATCACTCTAATCGGTGGCAAAAAAAAACTTAGCAACTCAGAACCTTAGTAACTTAGCAACTTAAAAATAAATGCAATTATCAAACTCAGAAGAACAATTAATGCAACATCTTTGGAAGCTTGAAAAAGCTTTTATGAAAGATTTGCTCGAAGCGTATCCGGAACCAAAACCAGCAACCACAACCGTGGCAACACTTTTGAAACGAATGATCGACAAGAAATTCGTAGCCTATAACGAATTCGGAAATTCGAGAGAATATTATCCTTTGGTCGAAAAGACGGTTTATTTTTCGAAACACGTAAACGGATTAATCAGCAGTTTCTTTAATAATTCGGCATCACAATTTGCTTCTTTTTTTACCAAAGAAACAAATTTGTCAACTTCGGAATTAGAAGAACTTAGAAAAATAATCGATTCAGAAATTCAAAAAAAGAAAAAATGACAGACTTCTTTATAAAATCGACGATTACTTTAAGCGTTTTCCTGATTTTTTATCATTTGATATTGGAGCGGGAAAAAATGCATCAATTTAATAGATTCTTTTTGCTTTCTTCGATTCTAGTTTCGTTCGTGGTTCCTTTTGTTTCATTCGAAATTATCAAAGAAGTTCCAATGATTTTATCAAGTCAAATCAGTATGGATGAAGCTGGGATTACTAAAATTCAAAGTGAAGAGCAGATTGATTATACATTGATTTTTTTATGGAGTTTGTATGGATTAATCACATTTTTAATGACGATTAGATTTAGCAGTAATATTTGGAATATTTTGTCAAAATCGAACAGAAATCCAGTTGTAGATTTTAAGAATTCGAAATTGGTTTTGATTGATGAAAAAATCCTGCCGCATACTTTTTTAAATTACATTTTTGTCAATTCAGATGATTATAAAAACCGAAATATTGAAGAAGAATTGTACACACATGAATTGGTTCATGTAACTCAAAAACATACGCTGGATATTTTGTTTGTTGAGTTTTTAAAGACTATTTTTTGGTTTAACCCACTCTTTATCTTTTATAAAAAAGCCATCCAGCTTAATCACGAATTTCTTGCCGATCAGGAAATAGTGAAAGAATATAAGAATGTTTCATTTTATCAAAAACTACTTTTAGAAAAAGGAAATGGAAATCTAACTATTTATCTGGCAAGTAATTTAAATTATAAGGTAACTAAAAAAAGATTAATTATGATGACAAAAAGCACCTCAAAAAACAAGGCGTTCTTCAAAAAAATTGCTGTTATTCCTGTATTTACAACTTTAATACTTCTCTTATGTATTAAAACTGTGGCACAGGAATCTAAAACAGAAGTGAAAGCAGTTACTTCTAATACTGAAACGAATCGTGCTAAAACTGCTGTTGTTTTAAACGATGAAAAAAATGCGATTCCGCTAAATAAAAATCAGGGATCTATGGCGGATCAAAATGAAAAAGTTTCTCCAAGATCTTCAGTTGATTCCATCAAAACATCTGACGATATAATAAGTGTGGATCCAATCCTGAAAAATCCTGAATTTCCAGGAGGAATTTTGGAGTTTTATAAATTCATCGGAAAAAACTTTAAAATGCCGGCAGAAGCTTCAAACAATAAAATTCAGGGAAAAATATTTATAGAATTTATGGTAGAAAAAGACGGTACCCTGTCTGAATTTAAAATTCTAAAAGATTTAGGATACGGGATAGGAGAAGAAGCGATAAAAATTCTAAAACTTTCTCCGGCATGGAATCCTGGCTCTGAAATGGGTAAGCCAGTTCGCGTTCTGTACACTTTGCCTATAACAATTCAAGATAACGAAACACCAAAAAAGTATAAGGTAATAAATGCAAGCTATCAGAGAATTGATTTCCCACCAACAATTTTTGGAAATTAAAAACCATCTAAATTGTCTTTTAAATAAAAAAATCCGCTTCTATGCGAGTAGAAGCGGATAAAATTAAAAACTAAAAAAAAATCTAAAAAAAAACCAACAAAACCAGGCCTTAAAATAAGTCTGGATTATATCCAAAATAAGGCATATTTTGTTCATTAAAAACAACCCCATATTCTTCTAACTCTTTTAAAATAGGCTGATACACTTCTTTTTTTATCGGAAGCTGTACGCCCGGAGTTGTAATTTTTCCGTTCAAAATCAATAATGTTGCCATTGCAACCGGTAAGCCAACAGTTTTTGCCATTGCAGTATAAGTTTGGTCGTCGCCAATACAAACCATTTTCGAATCGATTTGCTGTTTTTTGCCATTTAGGATGTATCCAAATTTATGATACATCACAATCATATCTTTGTCGTTGGGCTCTAATGTCCAACTGTCGGACAATATTTTTTCTAATATTTGTGCCGGAGTAGCATTGGGCAAATTGACTTTCTTGTCGGGATTAAATAAATCCAGTTCCAAAAGTTTATCCCACATAATATCGTCCTGATCGATTTTTAAAATCAATCTTGTTTTAATTTCTACAGAATCTGTTGGATGATAAGGCAAAAACGAATTAACGAACTGGCGATAACTCATGTTCTCAGAATCTTCCATGATATAACTATCATCCGTCATGCCCAATTGCACAAACATATTCCATGCTTTCGAGTAGCCCACTCTTCTGATCGTTCCTCGATATAAAGTCAGGATATCATCTAAACCATAAATCGATCTGTATTTAAGCGAGTCACGGTTCGAATACGCTTCGAATTTTCCGTAACCTTCTACTTCCAGAAATTCTGTTCTGCGAAAAACAGTTCCGTACGGAATATATTTATAAGTACCTTCCTGAATAAATTTTGCTGCACCGCCTTGTCCGGCCAAAACTACATTCCTGGGTGCCCATGTAAATTTGTAATTCCATAAATTGTTATCACATTCCGGAGCCACTAATCCTCCACAGAATGATTCAAAGAGAAGCATATTGCCACCTTGCGCTCTAATTTCGTCAATAACTTTCATGGCACTCATATGGTCAATTCCGGGATCGAGACCAATTTCGTTCATGAAAATCAAATTGTTTTTCTTTGCTTCTTCATCAAGATCCTGCATGGCATCGCTTATATAAGATGCTGTAACAAGGTGTTTTTTGAATTCGATACAATCTTTGGCGATTTCGATATGCAAATGAGCAGGAAGCATCGAGATTACTATAGAAGCCTTTTCGATTGCTGCTTTTCTTTCTTCGGTTTCAAAAATATTTAAAGCAATTGGAGTTGCGTTAGGATGATTCTGAGTCTTTTTTTCGGCCAATGCCAAAGACAAGTCGGCTACGACAAGATGTAGGTTTTCGCTTTCTGATTTTGCTAATAAATAACGTATCAGCGATGATGCAGATCTTCCGGCCCCAAAGATTAAAATACTTCTCATTTTTTAAATTTGTAACACAAATATATTAAAATGTTAAATATATAACAATTTTAATTTTCAAAAAGTGTTTTATTTTTTATTTTGAAGCCAAATTGTAATGAATTTCTTTTTCCGGAAAAGATTTTTGAAAACTCAAATGCTTTTTAAAATGTATTGAAGTATTTTTGTTGGAGAATAAAAAAGTATAGAAAATATGAAAAGAAGAATTGTTTTAGCAGCAGCTTTTATGGGAATGTTGTCGATCATTTTGGGTGCCTTTGGCGCGCATTTACTTAAAAAATATTTATCTATAGAAGAGTTAAATACTTTTGAAGTTGGGGTTCGTTATCAAATGTATCATGCTTTGTTTTTACTTTTTCTTTCGACCAGAAAAGATATTGCCGAAAAAACCGTAAAAACGATCTATAATTTGGTTGTTGCCGGTGTTCTTCTATTTAGTGGTTCGATCTATTTATTAGCTACTAAAAGTCTTACAGTTTTTGATTTCAAAATTATCGTATTCGCAACTCCTTTGGGTGGTTTCTTATTAATTATTGCTTGGGCGGTATTATTTATTACGATTTTGAGGAGAAAATCATAAAATCCCGAATAAAAAATTTTATCTAAAAATTAATCTTTAATTTTGTCTCATAAATAACATATAATCTTATTTATGTGAATTTCTGTTGTTTTTTACTTTAATACGTAAATAATATAACAAATTCATTTACTGGATTATAAGAAAACAAATTGGGAGCCGTTATTTTTTTATTTTATTGATTTAAAAGGGGAAATTTTACTTTATTGATATAAATAAAAGTAAATTTTAATTTTTTTTAAAGGATTAATAATAAATCTGTAATTTTGTTTCCTACTAAATATCACACACAACTTAAAATTTATGGACAGTCACACCGTTTTCACGCAATCGATTTCGTTAAAAGATTTAGGAATTGAAAATGCAAAAGTTCGTTACCAATTATCTGCTGATGAATTGCATGCGATCACTTTGCAAACAGGCCAAGGTGTTGAGAACTCTACAGGCGCATTGGCAATTAATACAGGTGAGTTTACAGGACGTTCTCCTCAGGATCGTTTTATTGTAAAAGATAGTATTACAGAAGATCAGGTTTGGTGGGGAAATGTAAATATTCCTTTTGACCCAGCTGCTTTTGAAAAATTGTATAATAAGGTAACTCAGTTTTTATCAAACAAAGAAGTTTTTGTTCGTGATTCTTATGTTTGTTCTGATGCCAATTATAGATTAAATGTTCGTGTTGTTACAGAAACGGCCTGGTCGAATTTGTTTTGCTACAATATGTTCTTAAGACCAGAAGAATCTGAGTTAACCAACTTTACTCCGGAATGGACAGTAGTTTGTGCGCCAAGTTTTATGGCAGATCCTGCTGTAGACGGAACACGCCAGTCGAATTTTGCTATTTTAGATTTTACTAAAAAAATAGCTCTTATTGGAGGAACAGGTTATACAGGAGAAATGAAAAAAGGGATTTTCTCTGCTTTAAACTTTATTTTGCCGGTTTTCAAAAATGCTTTACCAATGCACTGCAGCGCCAATGTGGGTGAAGCCGGAGATACTGCCATTTTCTTTGGATTATCAGGCACCGGAAAAACAACTTTATCAGCAGATCCTGCACGTAAATTAATTGGAGACGATGAACATGGGTGGACTGCGGAAAATACCGTTTTTAACTTTGAAGGTGGTTGCTACGCAAAAGTGATCAATTTAACCGAAGAAAACGAACCGGACATTTTTAGAGCGATCAAGAAAGGAGCGCTTTTAGAGAATGTGGTTTTCAAACCGGGAACAAACGAAGTCGATTATGATGATGTTTCCATTACTCAAAATACTCGTGTAAGTTACCCCATAACGCATATCGATAATATTCAGCCTGGTTCTATTGGGCACAATCCTAAAAATATATTTTTCTTGACGGCAGATTCTTTCGGGATTTTGCCTCCAATTTCAAAATTAACTCCGGGTCAGGCAGCGTATCATTTTATTTCAGGATATACAGCCAAAGTTGCAGGAACAGAAGCTGGAGTTACAGAGCCACAACCTAATTTCTCAGCTTGTTTTGGAGCACCATTTATGCCATTACACCCAACACGTTATGCAGAAATGTTAACCAAGAAAATGAAAGACGCAGATGTAAAAGTTTGGTTGATCAATACAGGTTGGACCGGCGGTGCATACGGAACAGGAACGCGTATGAAACTAAAATATACCCGTGCCATGATTACCGCTGCATTAAACGGAGAATTGGACAATGTAGCATTTGAAAATCACGCAATATTTGGAATCGCAAAACCACAATCTTGCCCTAACGTTCCAACAGAAATTTTAAATCCTAGAAATACTTGGGAAGATCCTGAGTTATACGATAAAAAAGCACTAGAATTGGCGCAGAAATTTAAAGCCAATTTTGCCAAATTTGAAGAGTTTGCCAATACTGAAATTTTAGCCGGCGCACCGATTACAGAATAAGGAAAATTACTAATTCAAACTAAAAAAAGCTGTTCAGTGATGAACGGCTTTTTTTTGTCTCAGTCTCAGTCTCAGTCTCAGTCTCAGTCTCGGTTTTCAGTTTTCAGTCTCAGTTTTCAGTCTCAGTTTTCAGTTTTCAGTCTCAGTTTTGAGCCACAGTTAAGAAACTGAAAACTGCGACTGAGACTGAAAACTGAATACTATTTCTTAGTGTCGATACGTTTTTGGATCAAATCCCAGGCGTAGTAATGAAACGTCATCCCGTTGCTCATGGCTACGAACAGTCCGTTTTTAAAGTTTCCTCCTAAATTTACGCTGGTAACATCGGCACCATCACATTCTATTGTTGATGTTGGAATTTCTGCTAACAAAGGATAATCGTTCGGATTGCCTTTGGCACCTTCTCTTGGATATACCATAAAAGTGTTTGCTTGCTGGTTGGATACTAAAATATATCCGGTAGAATCTGTTTTTTTGTAAATCGCAATTCCTTCGTTATCGGCTTTAAAACCTGTTTTTCCAAAAAGAACCATTTCTTTATTGTCGTTTAAAGCAGGATCGGCTTTGTATTTTCTGATGCCGAATTGTTCGTCGCAATACAAAATTGTTCCCAATTCATTATCAACCGCAATCGCTTCGATTTCTTTCTTCCCGCTATAAGCGCCAAATTTTCTAACCACTTTTGCCGTAGCAAATTTCCCGTTTCCTGAAAGTTCATATTGCCATAAATAACTTCCTGAAGGGCCTGATTTTCTGCCTACGACAGCAAATATTTTCCCATCGCTTTTTCTGGTGTACAAAGCAATTCCCATTGGGTCACGCAATTCTTCTCCATCGAAAACAGCAATTCCGCCGTTATCAATTGCTTTTAAATCAGGTAAACTAAAGATTCTTATTTTATTCGATTCGCGTTCTGTCGTCACGGCAACGTCAACTTTTTTCCCGTCGATTACTAAACCGTAAGCGATGTCAACATTATTTGGGCGTTTTAAAACCTCTGATTTTGCAACAATTTTTCCTTTTAAATTAAAAGCATACAAACCACCGTCAGTATCTTTATCAGTACCAACAATAATGCTTTTAGAGGCATCTGTGGGATGAATCCAGATCGAAGGATCATCTGTATCGTGAGGTAAAGCTTCGGTAACAACGGTTGGTTTTACTGCGTTTGCAGCAATGGGAGCAAGTTTGTCATCTTTACAAGCCGTGAATAAAGTACTTAAAAGTAAAAATGCTATTATGGATTTATTTTTCATTATGGATTTTATTTTAATAAAACGAGACAGAACCGTTAAGTTCTGTCTAATTTAAGGATTTTATAAATTGATTATTACAAGTCAAGTTTCAAACCAAAATTATATCTGGCCTGATAGTACTCTGCTTGTTTGGTGTGCGCCTCAACTCCCTGGTAGTAACGTAAAGGCTGGTTAGTTAAATTGTTGGCTTCGGCAAAAAGACGAAGTTTTGGTGTAATCTTGTAAGACGCATTGGCATCCAAGAAAAATTGCTTGTCGTAATAACTGTCTTTGTATGATTCTGATCCTAATTCATCTAAATAATCTGAAGTAAAGTTGGTCGAAACTCTGGCAGAAAAACGTTTATTTTCCCAAGATAAAGATCCGTTAAACATATGTGGCGTTGTTCCCGGAAGACTGATATTGTTTCTTTCGTTTCCGTCTTCATCGGCAATTCCTTTTGCTTTAGATTTTGTGTAAGTGTAATTCAAGTAGATACCAAATCCTTTAAGGAATTTCCCCGGAAGGAAATCTAACTGACGTTGAAAAGCAACTTCAAAACCATAAACATCAACCGTATCTCCGTTTCTTGATTGTAAAAATGACCAGTTTTCTCCGGCCGGAATTGGGTTGGTCTGGTTAGGAAAATCAGCAGCAAATTTTGCAGCATTGTATTGATTATCGCTATAATTGTAAATGAAATTATCTAATTTTTTATAGAAAACGCCTCCAGAAATTAATCCCACAGATTTGAAATAATTCTCGGCCATGAAATCATAATTGTAAGAGTAAGTTGCTTCAAGATCCGGATTTCCGGCAGTGATTTCTTTATCAGCAGCAATATTATTAACGTAAGGAGCCAATGCGTAATAATTTGGTCTTGCCAAAGCTGTTGTAACAGCCGCTCTTAAAACTAAATCTTTAGTCGCATTATATTGCAAAGAAATACTTGGTAATAAATTGGTGTACGAGTTTTTAGTCTGAATTTGGCTCTCTAATTCTTCTTCATCCAAAACGCGGTTTCCGGTATAATCAATATGAGTATTTTCAACTCTGAAACCTAAAACCATAGAAAGTTTATCATTAAAATCCTGATCCCATCTTACATACGCAGCATAAATACTTTCTTTTGCATTATAGTTTACCGCTAAATATTCTGCAGGATCTGATGTTTTGTCGAATAATGTTGCGTTATTTAAATCTAAACTTCCTAAAAAGCTTGCAGATGCGAAAGCTCCGGGAACATATTTACTACCCGGATTAAAGTTTTTTCCATCATAATAACTGTTTGGAACTTCGGATAATAATTCCATTCCGTCGTTGATAGGCTCGTAAGAATAGAAATTGTTATTTCTTTCCTTTTCTTTCAATCGAAGTCTAAGACCGGTTCTTAATCTTCCTTTTTCAGATGGAATAATGCTGAAAGGAAAACGAATATTAACTTTTGCTCCAAATTCACTTTCGCTTGTCTCGTCCGTATTTTCTGTAACAGAGTCAAATTTAAATTCATCTGTAGATTCTCCAACAGTTGTCATTAACGGAAATCTGATGTCAGATAAATCTTGAATCATTTCAAGACCTTTTTGGCGGTATTCTATATAACGCTCCTGCGGACGATATTCTCTAGCTTTTGCATAATTGGCAGACCAGTCTAAATCTAATTTAGAATTGATTAGATGTTCTCCTCGAATAGAATAATTCTGAACGCGTTGATCTTCTAATCTTCTGTTTTTATTTCGATCATTATCAAGTCCACCTTTTGTCTGACGTTTTACACGACCTTCGAAACCTGTAATTTGTTCTCCGTTATAAATGGGTTCGATGTCATCATAAGTAGTTCTAAAACGGTTTTCTCTGTCATCTCTCCAGTTGTAAATAGCATTGGCAAAAATGGTGTTATTTTCGTCAAATTTATAATCTAAAGCTACAGATCCGCTGCGGCGAATACGTTGTACATCGTACTTTCTAATTTCTGAGGCCTGAAGATATTCATTCCCAAATTCATCTTTTACCCATTCGTTTTCGATATTATCAGATCCGTAGTTGACGTTATTATATGATCCGCTAAAAACGGCTCCCAATTTATTATCTAAAAAACGATTTCCGTACACTAATCCTGCTGTATATGTGGCATGTTCACGAATTGGCATAAAACCACCTGCAAGCGTTGCCGAGATTCTTTCGCCATTTGGAGTCGCTCTTGTTACAAGATTTACAGAACCTCCAATGGCATCAGCATCCATGTCTGAAGTCAGTGTTTTGTTTACTTCGATAGTCGAAATCATATCAGACGGAATCAAATCCATTTGAACGTTTCTGTTGTCTCCTTCTGCAGATGGAATTCTATCACCGTTCAATGTTACCGAGTTCAAAGACGGAGCCAAACCTCTAATGATAATATTACGCGCTTCACCCTGATCATTTTGCATCGTGATACCCGGAACACGCTTTAATGCATCTCCAACATTAGCATCCGGAAAACGGCCCATTTGATCAGATGAAATAATGTTTCCGATGTTTTTACTGTTTTTTTGTTGGTTCAATGCTTTGGCCTGACCTTTTAAAATGTCTCCAACAACCACTTCGTTCAATTCAGTTCCTGAAGTTTTAAGTGCAAAATCAATTACGTTATTTTTACCTTGTTCTACAGTAATTTCCTGAGTTATGGCAGTATATCCTATATATTTTACTTCTACTTTGTAAGTTCCAACATTGATGTTTAATAATTCAAAACGACCGTTGTAATCTGAAACCGTGTATTTGTTTTCACCAACAATTTGAATCATAGCTCCCGGCAATGGAAGTTTGTCATCAATATCTAATACTTTTCCTGAAATTATGGCTTTTTGAGCATAACCCGAAAAGGCTAATAGCATGAATGTTAATACTAAATAAATTTTTTTCATTGTGTTTAGTTTGATTTTCTGCGAATCTAGAACCTTAATGTTACTAAAGGCGTTCGAAAAAATTAACATAGTGTTATGATTGAGCTCTAAAAACTAGCTTTTAGTAATGTTTAAATAACATCTTGCTTTCAAATTATTGAGTGCCAACTGAAAACAAATTAATTATTTAGATCAGAATTAAATTTTTGGCGTTAAATTTGCCTTATCAATCACAATCAAAATCATCAATCATGTTAAAACAATTTTTTATCCTGTGTTCAGGAGCTGATCGTGACCTGCTCGAAGGTTGCTCAGAAGGCGAACAAACCAAATATGTTGGTATTGGCGCCACCGTTTTCTTTACTGCCGTTATGGCTTTTCTGGCCAGTGCTTATGCGCTTTTCACGGTTTTTGACTCCATTTATCCGGCTTTAATTTTTGGGTTTGTCTGGAGTTTATTAATCTTTAATCTGGATCGTTTTATTGTTTCGACAATTAAAAAAAGAGATCGTTTTTTTGATGAATTTCTGCAAGCGACACCTAGAATCATGTTGGCAGTTATTATTGCCATCGTAATTTCGAAACCTTTGGAGATTAAAATTTTCGAAAAAGAAATCAATACTGTTTTATTGAAGGAAAAAAATGAAATGGAATTGGCCAATAAAAAACAAGTTGGTAATTATTTCAAATCAGATTTAGATAAAAACAAGGCTGAGATTGCCGCTTTAAAAACAGATATTCTGAATAAAGAGAAAGAAGTAAATGCACTTTATGCTACTTATATCACAGAGGCCGAAGGAACTACCGGAACTAAAAAACTCGGAAAAGGTCCGGTTTATAAAGAAAAAAGGGAAAAACACGATGCGGCATTAAAAGAATTTGCTGCTTTAAAAACGGCGAATGAAGCTAAAATTGCCGACAAAGAAAAAGCCGGTAAACAATTACAAGCCGATTTAGATAAAAAAGTATCGCAAACACAACCTATTATTGAAGGTTTTGACGGATTAATGGCGCGAATAAACGCATTGGATAAATTGCCTTGGTTGCCATCATTCTTTATTATGCTGTTGTTTTTGGCTATTGAAACGTCTCCAATTATTGCAAAGCTTTTAGCTCCAAAAGGCGAATTTGATTTCAAGCAAGAAGAAGCCGAAACAGCCATGAAAGCGACTTTAGAACAAAACAAATACCAACGTGATTTATTGGTAAAAACCAGTGCCGAAATGCATGATAAAGTTTATGCTGATATTGCCGAAGATAAAAATCTATATGATCTGCAACGCAAAAATGCAACAGAGTTATTAGAACTGCAATCGAATAGTTTTGTAGAAAAGCAGAAAGCGACTTTGTAGAGGATTTAACCGCAAGAAGCGCAAAGATTTTACGCAAAGAGCGCGATTAAAAACATAAAAAAACCATCAGCTTCAACTGATGGTTTTTCTTTTATAAATCTTTGCGAACCTTGCGGTTAAAAAGATTTACATATAGCTCAATATTTCTTTTTTGTAAGCATCATATTCGCCTTGCATAATTAATCCATTATCAAGCAATTTTTTGTAATTCTGTAGCTTATCAAAAAGTTCTTCTTTTGATAAATCACTTAATTTACGATCTCCTGTTGAAGGTTGTGCTGGCTGAATTGGTTCATACGTTTCTGTATAAGATGGAGTAGTAGCCGGCATGATTTCAGCGTAATTGGTTACTTCTTCCGTTTCAACTTCTTCAACTTCGTCTTCAAGATCATCTTCTTCCTCAATAACTTGCGCAGTTTCTACGATTGGAGTTTCGGCAACAATTGGATTTTTTATTAGATCTAATTGTTCTTTAGCGTATGTATAAATTTTTCTGGCCTGAATTTTCGGAATGTAATCAATCGAAATTGATAAATCAGTATTGGTATTAAATGAAAATTCTGAACCTAAAATATTTTCTTTTACAAAAGCACCCGCAACATTATCCCAAGTATAATCTGTAAAATCCATCGAAAGACCTAAATTTTTAGGCTGACAAATAATGATTCGTTTGTTTGTTAATACAATACTATCAGGAAAAACAGTAATTGCCGGTTTTTTTTGAACGGCAATATATCCAATTTCTTCACCTTTCATCAATAAATCATGGAGTTTCGAAGTGATTTTTTCAATCGCTTTTGGATCTTGTTCTTCGTTCAGAAATTTTTTAAATTGTTCTTTCATATTTTTATAAGTTGCTAAGTTATCTAGTAACTAAGTTGCTAAGTTTTTTTCTTACGATGCAAATGTAATGCCTAATTTTCTAATTCAATAATTTCATTCTGAATTTTCTTTGTCAAACTTTTGAAAACCAATTCATACGAATGATCGATCAATTCTTTGACCAAAGTATTCGATAAATTTCCGTTTAAAGCAATCGTATTCCAATGTACTTTGCTCATATGAAAACCTGGTTTTATCTCGTCATATTCGGCACGCAATTCCTGAGCACGTTCCGGATCACACTTTAAATTGACTGAAGGTTCGTTCTTTTCCCATTGTGACAAAGATGATAAAGCAAACATTTTTCCGCCTACTTTAAACACTAAAGTATCTTCATCAAAAGGAAAATGTTCGCTAACGCCTTTTTTCGAAAGACAATATTCATAATACGTTTCTAGATTCATATCATTTCTTATTTACCAATTTCACCTAAGTGAGTGTATTTAAAACCTTTTTCATATTTTAATCCGTAACCAAAAATTCGATCCATTGCAGAATGTGAAAATAAAATAATTCCGGCTAACTGAATAGTTTCAATACCTAAATAATATCCTACACCGTAAATTAAAAGCGCAATTCCTTTATGATGGAATATGTTGTAAAAAAAGGCTCCGCTTTTGTTGCCAAAAAGATAACCCAACATAGATAAATCCGGAACTAAAATCAAGACTAAAAACCACCACCATTCAAAATTTAAACGGTTGAATAAAAAGATTCCGAGGATAAATAAAACAGCTTCTTCGAGTTTGATTATTGTTTTCATAGTTTCTTTTCCATCATTTTTTCAGGATGTTTCAATTCTGTAAAACCAAATTTACGATATAAAAAGTGTGCATCAGTTGTAGCCAATCTCCAAATTTGAATGTTTTTAAGAATAGGCTCGTTCATCATATTTTCAATTAAAAGAGATGAATATCCTTTTCCACGATGTTCTTCGGTAATAAATACATCCATTACATAACCAAAAACGACATAATCTGTAATGACTCTCGCAAAACCAATTTGTTTGTCGTTTAAGTAAATTCCAAAACAAACCGAAGCATCAATGGTTGTCTGCACTTCTTCGACCGTTCGACCTGCAGCCCAGTAAATATCTTTTAAAAAGTTTTGTATGAACAGAACGTCAAGTTTGGTTTTATCTGTTGAAACGGTAATCATAATTAATTTTAGATTTTAGAGTTCAGATTTTAGATTTTTTTGCAGATGTAGAAATCTAAAATCTACAGTCTAAAATCTTAAATAATAAAGGTTTGCTCGGACTTGCATCATTTTCAAACGAAGCAATTTGAAGATTTAGGATGTAATTTCCATCTTCGATTTCGTCCGGAACATAAATCATTTCTGTAATTGTGGCATTTAAACGTGCATCAGCATTTAAGTTTAAAGTGTCTTTTACATTCCAAAAAGCTTTGTGTGCCAATAGTTTACCTTGGTCATGCTCTTTGTCTACACTTGGCAAATCAATTAATAAATGCTGAATTTCGCTTTCGCGGATGAAAATTGCTGCTTCTTCAGATAAATAAGGCGGATTAGTGTTCGAGTATTTTCGTGACTTTTTTTCTTTTTCGTTTGGAAGTGTTCTGATTATTAAAGCTTCATTTGTCACACTGAGCGAAGTCGAAGTGCTCAATGCTTTTTCAACTTGATTTTTCGTAATAACCAAATCGTCACCAACTTTTTCTGGTTCAATCGTAATCAATTTAGCAAAAAAGAAAAACTGTTTCAAAGATTGATTGATGCTGTAAAAATCATTCGTAATGTGTCCTAAACATTCCGTATGCGTTCCGTGCCCATGCGGATTGAAGAAAATATTGTTGAAATTAGTCGACGATTTTCCTTCAGAAACTTTCCCGATCCAATCTCCAAAAACGACAGGTTCAATAACCGGTTTTTCAATGTACCAGGCAATTGGGTTTTCGTCTGTATTCGTTAACGGAATTGAGATATCAATTGGTTTTGATAAATCTATCTCGAAGTTGTTTATTTTTGCTAACACAAATTAGGTTTTATGCCGCAAAGACGCTAAGTCACAAAGTTTAAATAATTCGCGCCTTTGTGCCTTCGTGGCTAATTTTATTCTTCCAAATTTAAATAAAATAAATCTGAAGCAATTCCATCCGTTAAAAATTTTCCTTTTGCGGTTGGTTTTAGAATGTTGTTTTCTATCGAAAGTAAATCGTCGTCTAAGAATTTCTGACTTTGCTTTTTGAGATAATTCAAATATTCTAAGCCAAATTCAGTTTCAATTCGTTCTAATGAAACACCCCAAATAGTTCTTAAACCTGTCATAATATATTCATTATAACGATCAGAAATAGTAAGAATTTCAGTTTCGATTGGAAGTTCATCATTTTGAATCGACTTTAAATACAATGAATTATTCGCAATATTCCAGCCTCTTTTTTCGCCATCATAACTATGTGCCGAAGGACCAATTCCGATATATTTTTTGCCTAACCAATACGCCGAATTGTTTTTAGAGAAATAACCCTCTTTTCCAAAATTCGATAATTCGTAATGGATAAAACCATTTTTCTGAAGCGTTTCCACCAAAATCATAAAATGGTTTGAAGCGACTTCATCTTGAGGTTCAGCAATTTTTCCGGTATCGATCAGTTTTCTTAAAGCTGTTTTAGGTTCAACCGTCAAAGCATAACTCGAAATATGAGGAATGCCAAAACTTAAAGCGGTTTCAATATTTTTCTTCCACATTTCATCTGTCAAACCCGGAATTCCGTAAATTAAATCGAGTGAAATATTATCAAAGTATTTTGTTGCTTCTGTCAGACAATTTATAGCTTCCGCCGAATTATGAGCGCGATTCATCATCTTTAAATCTTCTTCATAAAAAGATTGAATCCCAATGCTTAAACGATTAATTGGGCTTTTAGATAATTCGAAGATTCGTTCTGTAGACAAATCATCCGGATTGGCTTCGAGTGTTATTTCGGGATTTTCTACAACTTTATAATTTTTATAAACTTCAGCAATTAAAAAGTTTATTTCGTCATTTGATAATACCGAAGGAGTTCCACCGCCAAAATAGATAGTTTCTACAATTTCAGTTGAAAACTCAGTTTTGCGCATGGCAATTTCTTTGGCTAAAGCCAAAACCATATCGTCTTTCTTTTTCATAGAAGTCGAAAAATGAAAGTCGCAATAGTGACAAGCTTGTTTGCAAAAAGGAATATGAATGTAAATACCGCTCATTTTTTAGTATTCAGTCTCGTTTTCAGTCTCAGTTTTCAGTCTCAGTCTAACTGTGAACTGCCACTGCGACTGAAAACTATTTTTTAACTCGTTCTTCGTTTTGTTTTACAAAAGCATCCCAACCTGTATAGCTTTTTCCGGCAACGATTTTGCCTGAATTGAAGAAGTGACAAACCGCCGCTGCCAAACCATCTGTTGAATCCAGGTTTTTTGGTAATTCTTTTAAACCTAAAAGTTGTTGCAGCATTTTGGCAACTTGTTCTTTACTGGCGTTTCCGTTTCCGGTAATGGCCATTTTGATTTTTTTAGGTTCGTACTCGGTAATAGGAATATCCCTCGAAAGTCCAGCTGCCATTGCAACGCCTTGAGCACGACCCAGTTTTAACATTGATTGTACATTTTTACCAAAGAAAGGCGCTTCAATAGCAATTTCGTCAGGATGATGCGTTTCGATTAATTCGATGGTACGCTCAAAAATGATTTTAAGTTTTTGGTAATGATTGTCGTATTTGGAAAGTTGCAATTCGTTCAATTGCAAAAACTCCATTTTTTTATTGATGACCTTAATCAATCCAAAACCCATGATTGTGGTTCCGGGGTCAATACCTAATATGATGCGTTCTTTTGTCATTTTTTATTTTGGTTACACAAAGCTGCACTAAGGTGGCACAGAGAATCACAAAGTTTTTTTTGATTCTTTTTGTGCGTCTTTGCGAATGCTTTGTGAATCTTTGTGAAATAGCTTTTTCGCAATAGTTTCCTTTACTTTGCAGCATGATTTCAATTCCTCACAAAGCTAAGCAATTCCTTGTTCTTCTGATCAAACTTTTGATTGTAGGTGGTGCATTTTACTTTATTTATAATCAGTTGGCGAACAATGACAAACTCGATTGGCAAAAGTTTATTACGCTGTTCCGTAAAAATCAATCGGTTTTAGGGATTGGGTTTATTTTGCTTTTGAGTGTTTTGAATCGTTATTTCGAGATTTTGAAATGGCAGAATCTTGCCAAAGTCATTCATGAAATTTCATTAGGCGAAGCTACAAAACAAGTTTTGGCGGCACTTACGGCAGGAATTTTTACACCAAACGGAGTAGGAGAGTATGCAGGAAAAGCATTATTCTATCCGAAATCTGAAGCAAAAAATGTGATTTTCCTGAACTTGATTTGCAACGGAATCCAAATGGTTTTAACTGTTATTTTTGGGCTTTTTGGGTTGATGTATTTCAATGCCAAATATGAGGTCATTACAACTCAAACGGCTGCCATTTTGTTTGGAGGTTTTGTATTGCTTTTGATTGTTTTGTTTTCACTAAAGAAAATAAAAATCAAAGGATATTCTATCGAGAAATTAGTGCATAAGATCAATGAAATTCCAAAACCAATTCATCGTAAAAATATTCTTTTAGGAGTTTTGCGTTATTTGGTTTTCTCCCATCAATATTACTTTTTGTTTCTGGCTTTTGATGTCGATTTGCCTTATTTTACACTTATTTCTACAATTGCTGTAGTGTATTTTTTAGCTTCATCATTACCTACTTTTCAATTTTTGGATTTTGCGGTAAAAGGAAGTGTTGCCATTTTTTTCTTCGAAAAATTGGGCGTAAACGAATGGATTGTAGTTTTTATAAGCACGTTGATGTGGTTTCTTAATGTAGTTTTACCTGTAATTTTAGGCAGTTATTATGTGTTGAATTTTAAAAGTTCTCCTAAAATTTAAGCATCAGGTTCTTAAATAATTAATAAGATTGTATAGTCCCTACGGAGCAAAATATTCTGGTCGCAGTGATTCTGTTACCAACATATAATCTCTACGAGATACTCCGTTAGGAGTTAAATGTTGGTAGAAATAATAGAAAAAACACCCGGTAAAATGTCCCATAGGGACTACATTTGTTTATAAAAATGATTTTAAGCCAAAGTTATGATTACCATTATTCTAAGTATAATTTTGATTGTTTATTTAGCTGGCATAGCATTACTCATTTATGGTTTTAACAAAATAAATAACTATCAAAAAACAGATCTAAAACCGCAAACGAGTTTTACAATTATAGTTCCGTTCAGGAATGAAGCAGAGAATTTACCGAATCTTTTATTGAGTTTTTCAAAGTTAAATTATCCTATTGATTTGTTTGAAGTGATTTTGGTTGATGATAATTCTGATGAGAAGTTTCAAGTTTCAGGTTTTAAGTTTCAGGTTAGGATTATCGATACTATTCGTACTTCGAATTCACCTAAAAAAGATGCTATTTCAACAGCAATGCAACATGTAAAAACCAATTGGGTAATTACTACAGATGCTGATTGTCTGGTGCCTGAAAATTGGCTTTTAGTTTTTGATAATTATATTCAGCACCATGATGTTTCGATGCTTGCGGGCGCGGTTACTTATCAATGCGAGAATTCATTTCTGGATCATTTTCAGCAATTAGATTTAACCAGTTTGCAAGGCGCTACTATAGGAAGTTTTGGACTTAGAAAAGCTTTTATGTGCAACGGAGCCAATTTTGCTTACAGGAAATCTTTGTTTGAAAAACTAAACGGATTTGACGGAAATAATAAAATTGCCAGTGGCGATGATGTTTTTTTGTTGCAAAAAGCGGCCAATTTATTTCCGGATAAAATTCACTATCTAAAAGCAGAAGAAGCAATAGTAACTACAAAGCCAACTGAAAACTGGAAATCCTTATTTTATCAAAGAGTGCGTTGGGCGGCGAAAACGAGTTCGTATCAAAGTAGTTTCGGAAAGGTTTTAGGACTTATTGTTTTCTTTGGAAATGTGGGTTTTGTAATTGGGTTTTTGTTTTGTGTTTTAATGATTTGGCCTTATTCGTTTTTTGTTTTGTTTGCTTTTTGTAAGTTTATAATCGACTATATTTTACTTTATAAAACAAATCAGTTCCTGAGTAAAAGCAACATAAAAAGCTTGATTTTGAGTAGTTTGTTTTATCCTTTTTTTAGCACAGCTGTAGCTTTGTATAGTTTGTTTGGAACTTATGAATGGAAGGAAAGAAGATTTGGGAAATAAATTCCAAATTCCGAAAACTTTGGGATTATTTAGGGGACGCTAAAATGGCACACGGATGACACGGATTCGCTTCGCGAAAGCACGGATTTATGCGGATTTTTTTCTGGTATTCTCAATTTTTTTCGGGTTAATCGTGAGATCATTCTTCCTTATATGAGATAAAATAAAAACAAATATGCGCAAATCTGTTTAAATCCTTAAAATCTGCGTGCCATTAATAATGCAGAAATAGTTATTCTTTTTCTTTAAGAATAACAGGCAAAATAAATTGTGTTTTTACCGGAAGTCCGCGCTTTAAGGCAGGATTTATTTTGGGAAAATCTACTAAACGAGCATGAAGAATACTATCAATTTTGATCGTGTCATAAACAACCGAATCTTTAGGAAATTGCGGCTCGAATTTCATGGTCGAGTTAGGGAAAACCGTTACTTTTACCTGAATCGTATCGAGTTCTGGATATAATATAGAAAGCGTATCTATATCTAGTTTTTGCTGAATAAGCTGCGCCATTACATCAAAAAAGCATTGCTGGCGTTGTTTTTTGTCGGCGATTTTTTCGCAATTTGCTACCGATGGATATTCGTCGACTTCTTTCCAGTTGATTGATTTTAATTCTTTTTGAAGTAACTCTTTTTCAGACGGAACCTGCTTGTCAATATACTGGCAAGAATTGAAAGATAAGACGACTAAAAAAAGGAAAAACTGCTTCAAGATTATGATGTTGAATTGAATGAACAAATTAGAGTATAAAAATACGATTATTTTTTTTGAGAAGCTTTGTATTGCAGATAATCTTCATAGCTTTCTGATAGCCATTTTTCTTTATTTTGTGCTGCAACTTGTTTTTGGTCAGGATATAAAGAAGATAAACGGTCTGAAAAAGTGGCAATTTGAACCGTGTAATTATAAAATTCTTTTCTGCTCAAAATAATATTTTCATCATTTTTACGATTAAAGTATTCAAAGAAAAGTGCATCAAATTCTTTCATAGAAAAATTGAGAACTTTTTTCTTATTACTTTTATAAATGCTATCCTGAAGTAATTGATCGTCGACAGGCAGTTTTTTAACTTGCGCGCAGGTAGTCTCGCTGATTAAAATAATCAAAAAAATAAATAATACGATTTGTACAAGTCTCTGCATTTACTGGCTTTGCTAAAAAGTTTGTAGGTGCAAAATTACAAAAAAATATATGGATTTACTATTGTTATTACTTGGTTTTATATGCATGATAGTGGGTATTTTTGGCAGTTTCCTGCCGGTTTTGCCAGGCTTATCGAGCTGTTGGGTGGGCCTTTTATTGTTGTATATGACAAAAGCGGTCGAGAATAATTACTGGATTTTGGGTATTACACTTGTTATCACAATAATAATTACGGTGCTGGATTATGTCATTCCGGCAAAAGGAACCAAAAAATTTGGAGGAAGTTCGTACGGAATTTGGGGCACCAATATTGGGTTAATTGTTGGTATTCTCGCTCCAATACCTTTTGGTGTTATTATTGGTCCTTTTGTTGGGGCTTTTGTTGGTGAAATAATTTATGATTCTAAAAATCACAAACGGGCACTAAAAGCAGCTACTGGCTCATTACTGGGTTTTTTGGCCTCTAGTTTTATCAATTTTATGTTTTGTATTATTTTTCTAGGTATATTTTTGAGTGTGACATGGGAATATCGAAACTTTTTATTTTAATTATATAACATTTGTTTGGCTTTTTTCTTATTTTTTTAGTTTTTATACAAAATTTACAAAAAAATAATTCAACTTTGATTTGATTACGAAAGGGTTATGTTTATTGACTCGAGCAGTTTTTTTTGTTAAACAACTGTTAATCATTCGCTCTGGTTTTTAACTTATTTTTTGGAAATGTTAAAATATTTTATATTTTTATCCTGATAAACGATAAAAAGCCTCACTTTATCGGTTATTTTGAATAGATTTAAATAATTTAAACCATTTAAGTATGACTCCAAACCTACAAATTGAACTTAGACGTTTTATTTCTTCTAATGTTGTTTCAAAGTTGAACAAGTTTTATTTTGAAAATGATGCACTTTTAATAAAGGGAATTGATGTTTCGATAGGTACAGTTTTAATGGGGTTGTATAATAGGGCCGAGGAATCGGGTTTTTGCAAAGAAATTGTTTCGCAAATTCAGGAAGATTCGACCTTTTATCAGGAAGTCGATTTTACATCCGGTCGAATTTTATCAGTAGATGATTGTTACCGGTTAGAAGGAAATGCTTTACTGAAGGAAATCTTCACCAATAAAAAGGGAAGAATTTCTGAAATGATCTCCAACGAAGTCGGCATCAAAAGCGAAACAGCCAGAGAGATTCTAAACTTTTCAGCCTTATTAGTTGCCTCTTATCTTAAAAACAATATTCAATTGTTAGACAGTCTAAAATTACTTCTGGACGATCAAAAAAGAGATATCTTAAACAGTATTCCTCCCGGAATCAAAATTATCCTTGGTTTCTCCTGTTACGAATCAGTCGAAGAAAAAAACCAATCCATCGGAAGATCCATTTTTACCCTTTTCGGACACAACTTTTTCAGTTTCTAGAATAAAAAAATCCCATCTTACAAAGTAAAACAGGATTTTATATTTAAATCAATTTTTGAAATGTTTCTTAAACGTTTTTCAAATTGATAATTTCTTGATCTGTCAAAAAACGCCAGTTACCTCTTGGTAAATTCTTTTTGGTCAAACCGGCAAAAGATACACGATCAATACGTAAAACATCATAATCAAAGTGTTCGAATATAGCGCGAACTACTTTTACATTTGATGAACGCAGCTTAAGACCCACTTCGCTTTTTGCTTCTTTCTCAATATAACTTACTTCTTCAACAAACACTCTGTGTCCGTCAAGAACCAAACCTTTGCTTATTTTTTCTAAATCCTCAAATTTCAGGTTTTTATCTAGTGAAACCTGATAAATTTTTGATGATTTCTGACTCGGTAAAGTAAATTTACGAATCATATCCGTATCATTAGTAAACAACAACAAACCAGTTGTATTCTTGTCCATTCTGCCAATCGGAGCAATTTTTGCGGTTGTAGAACCACGAACAAGTTCCAGAACGTTACGGTATTCCTGACCTTCGTCAAGAGCAGTTGTAAAGTTTTTAGGTTTGTTCAACAAGATGTATTCTTTCTTTTCAGGAGTCAAAACAACACCATCAAAATTAATAACATCATTCAATTTTACTAAATAACCCATTTCAGTAACCGGTACGCCATTTACTTTTACGTTTCCGGACTGAATGTATATATCAGCATCACGACGCGAACAAACACCAGAATTAGAGATGTATTTGTTCAAACGAATTTCGTCTGCAGCTTTTTGTCTTTTTGGAGCCTGATTCTGTTTTTTGATTTTTTCAGCCTTTTCTTCTTCGGCAGCCTTAACAGCAGGTTTCACTTTTTTTGGCCCTTGGGCGCGCTTCGCCATAGGAGGTTTTGGCTTGTTAGAGTTTGGTCTAGAGCTATTTGGCCTAGAACCACCTCTTTTATTATTGCCTTCCTTATTGTTCATAAATTCTGTAATTTGTGCAAAGATAGTTTATTCTTGCTAAATAATCCTAAGTTCATTGTTCTTAGATTAATAGCTATTATTTTTTAGGGTTGCAGGAGCAGTACAATTGGCTTTTTTTCAGGCATGTTGTCCCGCTTTTCGTTTCAATCTTTTATTTTTTTAAAGAAAAAAAATAAAAGGATTTCCACTGCAAACGAAGTTCACTGAACTCCTATGAAAATAAATGTTAAGTGAAGTAATCGGGGCTATTTTAAGGTAATTCGCTTTTTTTAGACATTTTGAGAGGAGGGTTTTTACCACAAAGATGCACAAAGTTTAAACACAGAGATACACAAAGATTTAGAAAAAAATCAGTGAATCCTCGTGAAATCTTTGTGTATCTCTGTGGTAATTATTTCAAACAAAAAATCAGTGTAAACCGGTCAAATCCGTACAATCCGTGGGCTATCACTTTAAGGATGTAAAAGCAGGTTCTTTCCGTGCCATAAAACGCTAGGATTAATCAAAACAATACAGCAAACGCCAGAAACAATCAGGAATTTCAATACATTATGCAAAAGCAAAAACTGTCCTTTCGAATTCGATTTCCATAAATAAATCAGGAAAAATAATAAAACAGCAAAACATACATAAAAGTAAATATCCATATAGCCCACATCGTAAATGTTGATTAGGATATATACCGGAATTACGGTTAGAAACGTTAGTACTGTAATAATTTGTTTAGAAACCGTTTCGTTATAAATGATCGGAATGGTTCTATAGTTGTTGACCAAATCACCTTTTATATTTTCAAGATCTTTTATCATTTCTCGAATCAGTAATAATAAAAATAAAAAAACCGCATGTGCTGAAATCACCATAAAATGGCTCATATGATCTTCTATTTCTTCAAACGAAACCTTATTATAAAAATACAAAAGAATGGCAAAAAAAGGCAGAACAGCCAAAAATGCCGCTGTCAAATTACCAACAATTGGGTATTTCTTTATTTTATGAGAGTAAAACCAAATCAGGAAAATATAAGCCGAAAAGAACAAGAAAGCACGCCAGGAAACAATCAAAGCCATCAGAGCCGCAATAAAATTAAGCGTAAAATAAACCGAAAGCTTAGTCTTCTGACTCACCAATCGATCCAGCATCGATTTATTGGGTCTGTTGATTAAATCCTTCTGACTGTCGTAAAAGTTATTGATAATATATCCTGAAGCAATGGTAATGGCAGATGCAAAAACAATCAAGAATAAGTTGAAATCCAATAAAATGTCAAGTGCTCTTTTCTCCGGAGCCAATATAAAAATAGCAGATAAATATTGTGCTAAAACAATAATCGGAATGTTATAGCCTCTCACTACTGAGAACAAACTAACAATTTTCATTACTAAAAGTTTGTGCTGTCTGCTTAACATTTTTTTTAAGTTAGTTTGGGGTTTAATTTGAAGTTTGTTGTAAAAAGTGAAGTTTGGTGCAGCTGTTAAAGTTTGTCTTTTAATAATGCTGCAGAACCTAAGCCTAATTTTCGAATGCAAGCTAAGGCTTCTTTTTGAGATATTCCAACTTCTGTGATGTCTTTTTTATTTACAAAACAAACAGATCCAGTCCAGGGACTTGGTGCATCGGGAACAAACACGGTAAAATTACTTTCATTTATTTGCTCTATTAAAAAAGCAAATTGCAATCCGGCATCTGTAGGAACTAAGACAACTTTTAAATTTTCATTAGATTCAAAACCCATAATATTTTCATTCGTTTTCTTCATGAATGAATAACCTGGAATAAAACTTAAAATACCGTTTTCTAATCTTTCAATTAGTTTCTTTGCATAAGCAGTTCTGGCAACTAAACCAGCACTAATACAAATGATGAATATAATTAAAATGGCAATAATATCCTCAATTGCCAATCCTAAAATTTTAACTTTCGGGAAATGACTTATAATTGGAAGTGTGATTTTCTGGATGATATGATATCCTTTTTCCAAAATTACTAATAATAGTACTAATGGTGCCAAAAACAGAATCCCGCCTAAAAAAGTTGTTTTGATAATCTTTAAAATGCTTTTCATATTAAATAACTTTTAGGGTGATGATTTCTAGAAAAGGATATTCAATAAGCCGGATTTTTTTTAAAGAAGTTTAAATTTAGAATTGGTAAACAACTTCTAATTTATAATCTTTTAAAGATGCTTTAGCACGTTCTAAGTCTTCAGTAAAACCAAGAATATAACCGCCTCCGCCAGAACCGCAAAGTTTTAAATAGTAATCGTTTGTGTCGATTCCGTTTTGCCAGATTCCGTGAAATTGTTCCGGAATCATTGGTTTAAAGTTGTTTAAAACGACTTTTGACAGCTTTTTAGTATTGGTAAACAACGATTTCATGTCGCCATGCAAAAAGTTTTCTACGCAGGCATCGGTATATTTTACAAATTGGTTTTTAAGCATCGTACGGAAACCTTTATCTTTCAGATTTTCCATAAAGATGTTCACCATAGGAGCCGTTTCGCCTACAATTCCAGAATCTAATAAAAACACAGCGCCTTTTCCGTCAAAACTCTGAGTCGGAATACCAGTTGCTTCAATATTATCTTTAGAATTAATTAAAATCGGAATACTCAAATAACTGTTTAAAGGATCTAAACCAGAACTTTTTCCGTGGAAAAAACTCTCCATTTGAGCAAAAATATTTTTTAGTTGTAACAGTTTTTCACGAGTTAAATTCTCTAAAACTGTTATTTTGTGTGTAGCATATTTATCGTAAATAGCAGCAACGAGAGCACCACTGCTACCAACGCCGTATCCTTGCGGAATACTTGAGTCAAAATACATTCCGGTTTCGACATCATTTTTTAAACTAACCAAATCAAAAGCTACCAATTCAGGTTGTTCTGTCTGTAAAGTTTCAAGATAAGTTGCAAAACGTTGTAAACTTGCATTTGATGCGATTGCTTCTGCCGAAGGATCTTCGATTTTTTTCAATGCACCATTGTAAAAATTATAAGGAATAGAAAGTCCTTTAGAGTCGCGGATGATTCCGTATTCTCCAAAGAGTAATATTTTTGAGTAAAATAATGGTCCTTTCATGTTTATTTTATGTCTTTCTTTATTTTATTTGGAGTAGAAGATTTTTTATTTAATCCCTTCTCAAGAATCTCTCGAACTTTTCTTATGAATATAGGATTGTTACATTCCATAATCAATTTCATTACTTTGATTTTTTCTGCTTTGATGCTCATCAATCAAATTTTAATTAAAGATACGTAAAATTATAATGCAATTGCACCTTCTCCAATTTGGTCGCAAATGTACTGACGATTCTGACAAAATACAACTAATTCGTCCTTAATAAATTGTAATACTTTCTCGCTAACGTTTTCGGGATAAAGGACATGTACATTTGCACCGGCATCAAGCGTAAAACAAACTGGAATTTGGGTTTCATTTCTAAATTTCCAAATCGCATTTATGATCTGCAAAGTGTTTGGTTTCATCAAAATAAAATACGGCATCGATGTCATCATCATAGCATGCAAAGTCAAAGCTTCACTTTCGACCACTTTAATAAACTCGTCTAAATTTCCACTTTCAAAAATGGCAATTAGCTGATCCAGATTTTCATGTGCCTGCGCAAAACGTCTTTCGGCATAAGGATGATTGTGCATTAAATCATGTCCTACAGTACTTGAAACTTGTTTTTCGCCTTTGTCAACCAATAAAATAGTATCCTGATAATTTTTAAAATTGTCATGAATTGTATACGGAAATTCAACTCCGTATAAATCAGAACTTCCTTCAATATTCGCCTGATTTCCCCAAGCTACAACATTTCCTTTTATGCTTCTGCAAGCGCTTCCGGAACCTAAACGGGCTAAAAAAGAAGCTTTCTGATAAAAATATTCATCCGTCATTTCCGGATTCAGTACTTTTTCTAAACTCATAAAATTCATTGCCAAAGCTGCCATTCCAGATGCCGAAGAAGCAATTCCTGAACTATGCGGAAACGTATTTTGAGTATCAATCGTAAAATGATAGTCTTTCAAAAACGGTAAATACACTTCAATTCGTTCTAAAAACTTCTGAATTTTTGGTTTGAAATCTTCTTTTGGTTTTCCTTCAAAAAGTAAATCGAAAGAAAAAGTATCATTTGTTGAAGTGCTTTTCTTCTCAAATCCCACTTTAGTAATCGTCTTGCAATTATTAAGCGTAAAACTTACCGAAGGATTCGCCGGAATTTGATTGTCTTTTTTTCCCCAATATTTTACTAATGCAATATTGCTGGGAGCGCTCCATTCAAAACTTCCGTTTTCGATCGTCGAAGTATATTTTTTAGGAATAAAATCAGTTGCTGTAACCATGAAATATAAAATTTTGGCAAAGATAGTTTTTAAATATTTTTACCATATAGGTTATATAAGAAATTATAAGTTTGGCTTTGATTAAAATGAACTTATATGGTTTAAACTTTCTTTTTAACTATTTTTGACTAAAATTTGAATAGAATGAAATTAAACAAGATCACCAAAATCGTCGTAGCATTAATAATTTGTTTAATGGTAGGGTATTCTGCAAGCATAGTGACCAGACCAAGTGTTGAAACGTGGTACCCAACGATTATAAAACCAAGTTTTAATCCGCCCAATTGGATTTTTATGCCGGTTTGGACATTGCTTTATATTTTAATGGCGGTTGCAGCAGGATTGGTTTGGGATAAAATAAAGGAACAAAACCAGGAAGTAAAAGTTGCCTTAGGTTTCTTTTTGATTCAACTGACATTGAATGCTATTTGGTCGTATATATTTTTCGGGTTAAAAAATCCCATGTTGGCTTTAATCGAAATTGCACTTTTATGGCTGATGATTTATGAAACTTATTTAAAGTTTATCAAAATCAACAAAACTGCAGGTTATTTATTGATTCCTTATATGGCTTGGGTTGCCTTTGCCGGGATTTTAAATGCCAGTATCTGGTGGTTGAATAAATAGAGGTTTAATTTAATTTTTAGATTCTGCTTTTACTTTCTTGAACATTTCATTTTTAGCATACAAAAAATCCATTGTAGTCAGTACATTATTGTTTTCTATTAGGTTTTTAGATCTTGGGTCGGCATCGCAGAAATCAATAAAAAGATCTTTTTCTTCGGGTTTTAATTTTAAATCGTTAGTAAAGAAAGAGGAAGGAATAGAGGCCGCTACGAGTTTCTTAAAGCTACTATCCTCAGTTTTTTTCTTGAGTTCTTCTTTCTTATCATTTTTAAATAGATTAAAAACTCCTTTTCCCATTCTGGAAAAGTCCATTCCATTTGGAATAGTTCCGTCGTAAACACCCGTGTATTTTTGTAAAGAAGCGGCATCTTTTTCGAATTTTACTTTATCCAGATCTTGTTGGGAAATTTTAAATGGCTCAAGTTTCATGTTGGTTACTATAACTTCATCTAATTCTTCAGGTCTTGGAATCATGTTGACAATAATATTATTTTTATCAATGTTTTCCTGAGATATTTTTAATCTTGTAAAAAAGTGATTTTTATGAAAGAAAAGCAAACTATCCTTAGGTTTTACTACAATAGAAAAATCTCCTAAATAATCGGTTGTTGTACTGGTTTTGGCTGTTTTATTAATAACTTCTACTTTTTTGAGAGGGAAATTATTAGATAATACCTTTCCTTTGATTAATTTTTCTGTTTGAGAAATAGAAAACTGGTACGTTAAAAAAGAAATTATAGTGAGCAATTTTACTTTCATTAGATGTTTTTTTTTCAATCTTTTTTAATTTTTAAGTTCCGTTTTCAGTTTCTGGAATTCTATGTTTTTAGCATATAAAAAATCCATTGTTGTTAGGATATTGTTGTGATCTAAAATCATTTTCGATTTAGGATCAGCATCGCATAGTTCTATAAATAATGCTTTTTCTTCTGGTTTCAGTTTTAAATCTTTAGTGAAGAAATTTTCCGGAATTGAAGCTGCTAATTTTTTAAAATCAACTTTAGAAACTTTCTTTTTGGGTGTATCTTTTTCTTTTTTAAATAAATCAGCAATAAAGCCGCCTACTGCAATAAAATTCATACCATTTACAATACTTCCGTCGTAAACTCCAGTATATTTATGCAAAGAAGCAGAAGGGAAAACAGTAGAACCTACACCCGCAGCACCAACATGAGGAAATTTGATATTTGTAATTAAAACTTCTTCTAATTCTTCGGGTTTTAAAATCATATTTACTACAAGATCATTTTTATTGAGGTCTGTTTGCGTAAGTTTTATTCTTTTGAAGAAATAATCTTTCGAGAAAAATATCAAACTGTCTTTAGCATTAACTAAAATGGAGAATTCTCCCAATTCATTAGTGGTGGTACTTGTTTTAGACGTTTTATTGATTACTTCTACATTTTTAAGTGCAACCGTTTCAGATAAAACTTTGCCCTTTAATAATTTTTCTGTTTGAGAAATAGAAAACTGATAGGTTAAAAAAGAAATTGTAGTGAGTAATTTTGCTTTCATCTAGTGGTATTTAGCTGAACGTAAAATTATTAGAATTGTCTTAACGAAAACTTATCGAATCTGTAAATTCTTGTTAATTCGGATTTTTATAGTTTGCAGTCGCAGTCTCAGTTTTCAGTCTCAATCTCATTATGAAAACTGTAACTGAGACCAAATACTTTTTATAGAATTTCAATTAATTCTGAAGCATTGTTGATCACTACTTTTGCACCGCTTCCTTTCAATTCTTCTTCTGTTCTGTAACCCCAGGAAACACCAACAGGAAACATATTGGCATCTTGGGCAGTCTGCATATCAATATCAGAATCTCCAACAAAAAGAATTTCTTCGGGTTTAAAATTCCATTTTCTGCTTATTTCTAAAGCTTCAAAGGGATTTGGCTTTTTAAGTTCTTCAGTACTCAAACCAATTGCAGCTTCAAAATAATCCGGAAATATTTCTGCCGCGATTTTCTTGGTAAGTTCATCGGCTTTGTTTGAAAATATAGCTAGTTTAATGTTTCTAGAAACTAACTGATCTAGTAATTCAAGAATGCCGTCGTAAGGTTTTGTTTTAATTGTGCAAACTTCGCGATATTCATTAATCATACAATCAAAGCATATTTCAATTTGTTCATCAGAATTGTTAGTGGCTGGTAACGCTTTGCTGACCAAATTTCGCAAACCGCTTCCTATAAAATATTGATAAGTTTCGTAAGTATGAGTGGGATAATTTAGACCTGTAAGCACAGTATTCATGGCATCCGAAATGTCTTCTAATGAGTTTACTAATGTTCCGTCTAAATCAAAAATAATTCCTTTAAATTTCATTGTATTATATATTATTGGCTAAAATAAATCCGCTTGTCCAGGCATTTTGGAAATTGAAACCTCCCGTAATGGCATCGATATTCACAATTTCTCCGGCAAAATAAAGGTTTTGATGCAATTTGCTTTCCATGGTTTTGAAATTGATTTCTTTTAAATCGATTCCGCCTGCAGTTACGAATTCTTCTTTGAAAGTGCTTTTTCCGTTTACTTTAAATTCGGCTTTTGTTAGTTGAGAAACTAAATTCTGCAATTGAATTTTAGATAAATCAGCCCATTTTGTTTCCGCTTCAATTCCTGACGCTAAAACCAGACTTTCCCACAAACGATTCGGGAAGTCGAAAGGAGATTTTTTCGAAACGGCTTTTTTGGCGTGTTCCTGTTTTAAGTCTTTCAGGATTTTCTCAGCATCTTCAGGATCAACATCATTTAACCAATTTACATAAATCGTAAACTGATAATTTTTATCGAATAAAGTACGAGCGCCCCAAGCCGAAAGTTTTAAAATCGCAGGCCCGCTCATTCCCCAATGCGTGATCAGCAAAGGTCCGGTTGATTCGAGTTTGGTATCTTTTACGTTTACGGTAACTTGTGCCGCAACGCCTGGTAATTCTTTTATTCTTGAGTCTTTAATATTAAAAGTAAATAGGGAAGGGACAGGACTTACAATGGCGTGTCCTTGTGTTTGCAGCATTTCCCAAATTTTAGGATTACTTCCGGTTGCCAGAACTAGTTTTTCTGTAGCGTAATTTTCGTCCTGCGTATCAATTTTCCAGTGATTTTCAGCTTTAAAAATCGATTGTACACTTTGACCCGTTAATACTTTAATTCCTAATTTTCCGGTTGCTTCTAAGAAACAATCTATTATGGTTTGAGAAGAATTCGAAACTGGAAACATTCTCCCGTCATCTTCAATTTTAAGTTCTACTCCATGTTTTTCGAACCATTCGATGGTATCTCCTGAACAAAACTGATGAAAAGGTCCACGAAGTTCTTTTTCGCCACGCGGGTAAAATTTAACCAGTTCATTCGGTTCAAAACAAGCGTGTGTTACATTACATCTTCCACCCCCGGAAACACGAACTTTAGAGAGTACTTCTTTTCCTCTTTCTAAAATAGCAATTTTAAGTTTCGGATTTTTCTCTGCAATATTAATCGCTGTAAAAAAACCTGCAGCGCCTCCGCCAACAATGATTATGTCGAAATTTTTGATCATATTTTATTTTTTTGCCACTTTTTTTTGCCACGAATTGCACGAATTGGCACAAATTTTAAATCTTGTGGTTTTTCTTTTTTGCCACAGATTTCACAGATTAAAAGGATTGGAAAATCTGTGAAAATCTGTGAAATCTGTGGCTATTCTTTTAATTATAATCTATCTGGAAAATCAGTGATGATTCCGTCTACGTTATAGCTTTTTATTCTTTGAATGTCTTCTTCTTTGTCAACTGTCCAGGGTAAAACAAGAAATCCTTTTTCTTGTATTTGTTTTACGTTTTCAGCATTCAATAACTGATAATCGGGATTAATGGCTTCTGCTTGTATTAATTCGGCGAAAGCCAAAGCTTTATCTATATCTTCTTCTGTTAAAACTCCAATTGCAATATTTGAATTTAGATTTGATGTTTCTTGTAGCATATTCCATTCAAAACTCGAAACGATGAAATGACCGTAATTCCAGTTTTTATCAGCAATATATTTTTCGATTAAGGCAACAACTTTATCGGCAGTTCCTAAACCTTTTAATTCGATATTGATAAGACATTTTTTGTTTATCAAATCAAATACTTCGTTTAAAGTTGGTATTTGATATTCTTCATCAATCAAAAACGTCTTCAATTCAGCTAAAGAAAAATTGTTTACTAAACCTTTGCCGTTGGTTGTTCTGTCGATTGTTTCGTCGTGAATGACTATAATATCTCCGTCTGAACTAAGGTGAACATCGAGTTCGATTCCGTCAGCATTTAAGTCTAATGCTTTTTGAAAAGACTTTAGCGTATTCTCAGGTTCGTATCCTTTGGCACCGCGATGAGCTATTTTTAGCATGTATGGAGAGTTTAACCGTTTAACCGCAAAGGTCGCAAAGTTTTACGCAAAGGTCGCAAGGATTAGAAAAAAAGTTTAGCTACAGATTTCACAGATTAGAATGATTTTTTTTCACGCAGATTTTGCAGATAGAGCAGATTTTTTAGAATGTATTTATAAATAATCGGTATAGATTTTTTTAATCTGCCTTATCTGCAAAATCTGCGAGAGAAAAAAAAGTTAGCCATAGATTAAAAAGATTAGCGCAGATTTTTAAAATCATTATAATCGTTTTAATCTGTGGCTAAAAAACTTGCGACCTTTGCGAATGTCTTAGCGTTCGTTGCGGTTAAGCAAGTTCCAATAAAACAAGTCCAAATTCAGAATGTACAAATGCTTTTCCGTCCTGAACTTCTGTTTCTTCACCAGAAAAAGCATCTCTTAATTTTGTTCCATCCTGAAAAATAGATGCTACGGGAAGTTCTTTTAGAACAACGCCAAGATCTAAACCAATTACAACCTGATCGGTATAATTTCCATTTGTATAACTTCTGGAGAAAATATATGGTTTTGCTGAAATCATGTTATGTATTCCTGCGCCAACTGCAGGATGATTTCTTCGAAATTGCCCTACTTTCTGCCAATGCCAAAGTATTCTTTGTGTTTCAGGATTGTTTTGAATATCATCCCAGTTCATGAAAGATCGTAAAGTAGCATCGCCTTGTGTACCTTCTACAATTAGAGAACGACCAGATTCGTCACCATAATACACCTGAGAGATTCCGGGACAAAGCAATAATTTTGTTCCTGATTCGAAAGTTCGGTTACGATGCGCATCAAAAGGATCGGGATCATCGTGCGACGATACATAATTAAGAACGCTATATTCTTTTAATTCATTTTGAAGTTTGTCTGAATATTTAGAGAATATTGCTTCATAATCGTTTTGAGCATCGAGTTTAAACTCAAAATTGATCATGCTGTTAAAACCATGTTCAAAATAATTTACTTTTCGATCACCAAAATCATAATCTTGTCCGCCGCTGATTTCATAACCGTAAACTTCTGCAATAGTATAAAATGGGGTTTGATCTAAAACCTGTAAAGGATGGTGTTTTTTCCAAGTTTCAAAAGCATAGTCACATTCTTTTTTAAAATCGACCCAAACAATTTCTTCAGTATGTTTTACAGTATCACATCTGTAACCGTCAATTCCAAATTCCAGAATATAATCTGTTAACCATTTGATGATGTAATATTTGGGCGTTCTGGGATAGCCGGTTCTTCTGAAAAATTCATTGATTGAAGCAATCTCTTTTTCATAGCGGCCTTCTTTGTTCCATTTTTCGATTAAAAAAAAGGGTATTGGTACTTCCTGATCACTTTCGGTTCTCACATCCGGAAGATTATCTACTAAGGTACACATTGTAGTATTTTCGAATGATTTGTAATCACAAACAACTCCGGTTCTTACCCAGTCTTCTGGCCACATAGGATCTTCGGGAGTCACAGGTCCGGTATGATTGATAACACCGTCAAGCATGATTCTGATGCCTTTTTCGTGTGCTTTTTTGACTAAATTGGCAAGATCTTCTTTTGTGCCAAAGTTAGGATCTAAAGAGGTCCAGTCCCTTGCCCAATAACCGTGATAGCCATAGCTAAGTCCGGTTCCTTCGTCGACGCCATCGTGAATTTGCTCTACAATCGGCGTAAGCCAAATAACATTTATTCCTAATTGATTAAAGTAACCTTCGTCTATTTTTTTGATAATTCCGATTAGGTCTCCGCCTTCAAAACCGCGCAATTTTCCGGGAGTTTTGGTTCGGTTAAAGTTTAAATCGTTTGAAGAATCTCCGTTATAAAAACGATCGGTAAGTAAAAAGTAAACATTTGCTCCTTCCCAAACGAAAGGAACTTTTAAAGTATTGTCATTATCCATTGCAACTGATTTAAGTCAGAATATTAAAGATAAAAAAAGGAAAGTTTATTTTCTTAATTATCTCAAATTTAACATGTATTTGTAATTTGTAGAAAAAAAAATTAGCCACGAATTCACGAATTATTGTTTTATAGTGTTGTGAATCCTGTGTGTAATTTTTTTAACACATAGAAACATAGATTTTTATCCTTTCGATTTAGATCAAAATAAATGACAGATCATTTAAACATAGCTATTAGTAAAAAAAACCGCCACGAATTCACGAATTTTATTAAACAATAATTCGTGAATTCGTGGCGGAAAATACTTTGCGGGAGACGCACAGCAATGCGTCTCTACGATATACGTTGTATTAAAAAAATTATTCCAATTCTAAAACAATAGCTGATTTTGGTTCTAAACTAATTTCAGAAGCTAAATCGAATGTTTTTCCGGTCAAAACATCTTTACCGGATTTGAAGTTTTTGATGTTTTCTTTAAAACGATTTGTTTTGATGGTTTGTGCTGTAGCGTTGTTATTGAAAACTACCATTACGGTTTTAGCATCAGTATATCTAAAATAAACATAATTATTGTTTTCCGGAATATAATGTGTCATTTTTCCGAAGTGAACCGCTTCATTCGATTTTCTCCAGTTGAATAATTTTGAAGTGAAATCGAAATATTTTGCTTGTTCAGGAGTTCTTCCTGCTGCGGTTAGCGCATTGTTTTTATCGCCAGCCCATCCACCAGGAAAGTCCTGACGAATGTCAGCGTCGCCGCCTTTTCCTTTGTCGCCGCCCATTCCAATTTCTGAACCGTAATACAATTGCGGAATTCCTCGAACGGTTGCTAATAAAGTCATGACCAATTTGTATTTCGTAAAATCGTATTTATACGTATGATTAATACGGTCTGTATCGTGATTTTCGGCAAAAACTAAAAGGCTGTTCGTATTTGGATATAAGTAGTCTAAAGCAAAATTATTATAGAATTTAATCATTCCGTTATCCCAGGTTGCTTCACTTTCATTAAAAGCAGAACCAATTTGATCTTGTAAAGTAAAATCCATTACACTTGGTAAATTCGAATTGTAATTCTCGATCGCACCAATTTTACTGTCTTTTTGCCAATACGCCAAATTTGCCTGATTGTGCATCCAGATTTCTCCAACGATATTAAAATTTGGATATTCTGTTGTGATAGCTTTTGCCCAATTTGCCATTGCAGTAGCGTCAGAATAATTGTAAGTGTCCACTCTAAATCCGTCAAGATTGGCAAACTCTATCCACCAGATTGCGTTTTGCGTTAAGTATTTTGCTACCAAAGGATTTCTTAAATTCAAATCCGGCATAGAAGGTACAAACCACCCATCAACACAAACTTCCTGATCTACTTTTGAAGCGTGAATGTCTGTAATCACTTCACGACGGTGATGCGTTTGAGTGTAGTTTTCGAATTGATTGATCCAAGATTTTGTTGGTAAATCCTGAATCATCCAATGCGTGATTCCCCAGTGATTGGTAACATAATCCATAACCAGTTTCATATTCTTTTTATGCATTTCTGCAGATAAACGAGCGTAATCATCGTTTGTTCCGTAACGCGGATCGATTTTGTAAACATCAGATTGTCCGTAAGTATGATACGAATGCTGTTTGTCGTTGTCTTCGCATAAAGGCGTGCTCCAGATTGTAGTTGCGCCAAGAGACGAAATATAATCTAAGTTTTTGATGATACCTTCGATATCTCCACCGTGACGTCCGCTTGGATCCTGACGATTTCCTTTTTCTGTTAAAGCAGCATTACTGTCGTTTTTCGGATTTCCGTTAGCAAAACGATCCGGCATGATTAAGTAAATCATATCCGATGCATCGTAACTTTTTCTGTCTGCAGAGTTTGCTCTTCTTTCTTTTAGGGAATATTTCTGTGTAAAAGCGACTTTGTTTTTGGTTTTGAAAGAGAAAACCAATTCTGAAGCTTTTAAGTTTTGCGTATCAATGGTTACGAAAAGATAATTCGGGTTTTCTGTTTTTTCTACGTTTTTAATCTTGACATTGTTTGAAACCGAAGCTTCATATTGTGCAATATTTTTTCCGTAGAACATGATCTGTAGTTCCGGATTTTTCATTCCTGCGTACCAAAATGGCGGCTCTACTTTCTGGATTTGCGCTTTCGCGGAAGCAGAAAACAATAAAACAAATAAGATTATTGTATAGAATGAATGGTTGAGGTTTAGTGTTGTTTTTTGGATATTCATAGTAAAGAAGAATTTAAACCATATAAAAAATGTAAGAACACTTAAGAAAAAAAACTGGGAGATTTTAATTTTAAATGAACTTACATTTTATAAGATTAATTATTTATTTGGTTTCGATAATGCTAATAGCATAACCTCCGCCTGGAGCAGATAACTGCGATAATTTTGATTTGTTTGTTACAGCAATTTTTTTGATCGTATAAGCTTGCGGATTTGTTTTGTAATGCGCATCTTTTGCATCAGCATAAATTGTAGCGGTATATTTTTTACCTTTTTCAAGGAAACTGAAATCGATGTTTGATGTACGAGGAGTTTCTCCGTTTACATTACCAACAAACCAGTTGTTTGTTCCTTTTGCTTTACGTGCAACAGTGATAAAATCTCCTGGCTCAGCCTCGATGTATTTACTTTCTGACCAGTCTACAGCTACATCTTTAATAAATTGGAATGCATCCGGAAAACGGTTATAATTCTCTGGAGTATCCGCCGCCATTTGTAACGGACTGTACATGGTAACGTATAAAGCTAATTGATTTGCAATGGTACTGTTTACATGAGACTTGTTATCAGGATTCATTTTGCTGATATCCATTTCGAAGATTCCAGGAGTATAATCCATTGGGCCTCCAATTAATCTTGTAAAAGGCAATACCGTAACGTGATTTGCTTTAGAACCTCCAAAGGCTTGATATTCTGTACCTCTTGCTGCTTCATTTCCAATTAAATTCGGGTATGTTCTTGCAATTCCGGTTGGACGAACTGCCTCGTGAGCATTTACCATAATTTTATAGTCAGCTGCTTTTTCGATTGCATATTGGTAATGGTTTACAATCCACTGATTGTAATGGTTTTCACCGCGAGGTAAAATATCTCCAACATAACCGCTTTTTACAGCATCATATCCGTTGTCATTCATGAATTTATAAGCAGCATCCATGTGACGCTCGTAGTTACGAACAGAACCTGAAGTTTCGTGGTGCATGATCATTTTTACACCTTTAGATTTTGCATATTCGTGCAAACCTTTTACGTCAAAATCAGGATAAGGTGTTACAAAATCAAAAACATAATCTTTTGAGTGTCCAAACCAGTCTTCCCAGCCTTCGTTCCATCCTTCAACTAAAACAGCGTCGAAACCATTTGCGGCAGCAAAATCTATGTATTTTTTTACGTTAGCATTGTTTGCTCCGTGCGTTCCGTTTGGTTTTGCTTTAGAGAAATCTGTAACTCCTAACTGAACTGTTGGGTAATCATTTGTATACGACCAAGAACTTTTTCCTGTAATCATTTCCCACCAAACACCAATGTATTTTACAGGTTTAATCCAGGAAGTATTTTCAATTTTTGATGGATCGTTTAAGTTATACGTCATTTTTGAAGCCAGGATTTCTCTTGCATCATCGCTAACCATAATCGTTCTCCAAGGCGAATGATTTGGGGCTTGCATATGACCTTTGTCTCCTTTTGCATCCGGTGTTAACCAAGAAGTAAAAGTCATGTTTTTGTCATCAAGATTCAGGTGCATACACGAATAGTTAATCAAAGCAGCTTCGTGCAAGTTGATGTAGATTCCGTCATTCGTTTTTAACATCAAAGAAGTCTGAACTCCTGTTGGAGAAAAGTTTTTTTGCGATACGTTTGCGGTATATGCTTTTTCAGATAATCCTCTAATTTCAGATAATTTCGATTTTGTATAATCGTATTCCTGAGTATCGTAATCTCCAGGAATCCAGAAAGCAGTATGATCTCCAGTCATGGCAAATTGAGATCTTTCTTCTTTAATAATAAAATAAGTCAGATTTTTTTGTGCCGGGAATTCATATCTAAATCCTAAACCATCATCAAATAAACGGAAACGAATTACGATTTGTCTGTCTGTTCCTTTTTGATTTAAAGTAACAGCCAATTCATTATAATGATTTCTAATATGATCTACTTCTCCCCAAACCGGTTTCCAGGTTTCATCAAAAGTGGAAGTTTTAGTATCAACAACAGTAAAATCGTTCAATAAAGATTTCTTGTCATCTTTCAGTTCAAGACCCAATTTACTGGTTTTTACAACTTCCTTATTTTTGTATTTTAAATTGTACGTTGGAGTTCCGTCGTTTTGAAGAGAAAATTCCATTACGAACTTGCCTTCGGGTGATTTTAATTGTTGTGCCTCTGCAATCGAGCTAAAAGCAAACAAGATTAAACTTGCGAAAAATAAGTTTTTCATGTTTTTTAGTTTTATGTAATTAATTTATTTGTACAAATTTACTTGCAATTTCAGGATTTCCGTTTACGATAATTGTTAAATCTTGGTCGCCATCTACGGTAAATGTTGTTTCGTTATGATTTACAGCTACTTTTAAAATTTGGTTTCTGAAATTAATTTTAAAAGAATACCCTTTCCATTCTTTTGGAATTTTTGGAGAAAAATGCAGTTGGTCATTTTTAACACGCATTCCCCCAAAACCTTCTACAATACTCATCCAGGTTCCAGCCATTGACGTGATGTGACATCCTTCTTCTACTTCTTTATTATAATCATCCAAATCAAGACGAGAAGTTCTTAAATAGAAAGTGTACGCCATATCCATTTTGTCTAAAACAGCAGCCTGAATCGAGTGTACGCAAGGCGAAAGCGAACTTTCGTGTACGGTAAAGGATTCGTAGAAATCAAAATTGCGTTCTAATTCTTCTCTTGAAAAATGATCTTCAAAGAAATAAAAGCATTGTAAAACGTCGGCTTGTTTGATATAAGGCGAACGTAAAACACGATCCCAAGACCATTTTTGATTGATTGGTCTTTGTGAACGATCTAAATCTTTTACCGGAACCAGATCTTTGTCTAAGAAACCATCTTGTTGTAGGTAAACCCCTAATTCTTCAGATTTAGGGAAATACATATTGTTGGCTACTTTTTTCCATTCCTGAATTTCAGCTTCAGCAAGATTTACTTTTTCTAAAATGCGTTTGTGATCTGCGGCATATTCTGAAGCCACTTTTGTAATTTGTTCGGATGCAAAATCAATGCACCATTTTGCAATATAATTGGTGTAGAAATTATTATTGATGTTGTTTTCGTATTCGTTTGGACCTGTAACTCCCAAAATCACATACTGATTTTTTTCTTTTGAGAAAGAAGCTCTTTGGTGCCAGAAACGCGCAATTCCAATTAAAACTTCCAGACCTTTTTCTGGAATATAAGAGTAATCGCCAGTATAACGGTAATAGTTGTAAATCGCAAAAGCAATCGCTCCGTTTCTGTGGATTTCTTCGTGTGTGATTTCCCATTCGTTGTGGCATTCTTCACCATTCATGGTAACCATTGGATACAAAGCCGCGCCATTTTTGAAACCTAAATTATCTTTAGCATTTTCAATCGCTTTATCCAATTGATTGAAACGATACGTCAATAAATTACGTGCAACTTGCTGATCTTTTGTCGCCATATAAAACGGAATACAATACGCCTCAGTATCCCAATAAGTAGATCCGCCGTATTTTTCTCCTGTAAAACCTTTTGGCCCAATATTCAAACGAGAATCTTTTCCTAAATACGTTTGGTTTAATTGAAAGATATTGAAACGAATTCCTTGTTGTGCTTTTACATCGCCATCGATGGTAATATCTGACATTTCCCAGATTTTTGCCCAGGCATCAATTTGATTTTGAAGCAAAGCATCGTATCCTGAATGAAGGGCAGACTTTATCGTTTTTTCGGCTGCAGCCAAAGTATTATCGTGGTTTAAAGAAACCGTATATCCACCAATTTTTTGAATTGCTGAGGTTTGTCCTTTAGCAATAATAGTTCCGTAAGTATACTGAACTTTATCTGCAGTTGAATCGATTGTAGAAGGCGAAACATGAATGTCTTCATCGTTTGCCAAAATCGTATTGTGCATAAAAGTCGTAACTTTAAAATGCGTTTTAAACGTTTGAGCGGTTACAAAAGCTTCGTTTGTTCCTTTTTTTACTTCAAGAGGTTCCCAGAATTTTTCTTCCCAGTTGGCATCTTCGTTGGTAACGCCTGCATCAACATATGGTTTGTAAACGATTTTTGCATCTTTGTTTAAAGGCGTAATTTCGAATTTGATAACTCCGGCTTCATCTAAATCTAAAGAAAGAAAACGACGAATATTTACGGCAATTTCGGTTCCGTTTTTCAGCGTAGCTTCAAAAGAACGATTGTACCATCCTTCCTTCATATTCAATTCTCTACGAAAGTTTCTAACCTCACTACAAGTATTTAAATCAAGATTTTCTTCGTTAATTTCAACGTCAATTCCAATCCAGTTTGGAGCATTAAGAACTTTCGCAAAATATTTTGGATATCCGTTCTTCCACCAGCCTACTTTTGTTTTGTCCGGATAATAAATTCCGGCAATATAACTTCCCTGAAAAGTTTCTCCAGAGTATGTTTCTTCAAAATTGGCGCGTTGTCCCATAGCACCGTTCCCGATACTGAAAAGACTTTCAGACGACTTTACTCTTTCGGCATCAAATCCTTCTTCTATGATGGACCAGTTGTCTGGTTTTATATAATCTTGATTCATTTTTTCTTTAATTAGATAATTGGGCAATTAGATAATTAGAAAATGTGTCAATTAGATCATTATTTGGTTGACGTTTTCTAATTTTATTTTTCTAATTGCTGATTGTTTTACTATTTTGATTGATGATTTTTAATTGCTTTTGAGTTTGTTTCAATTGGATAATTCAGTTGTAGTAAATTATCTTATTTGCTATTGACACATTCTCTAATTATCACATTTTCTAATGGATTAACTTGTCGATAAAGCTTTCGTCGATTACCGTAAAATCTTTAAAAATGTATTGGGATTCATGTAAAATTGTTTCCTCACCAATTCCTACACTTACCATTCCGCCAATGTTTGCTGCCTGAATTCCTGCAACAGAATCTTCGAATACAATGGCATCTTTTGGATCAATGTTTAATAATTGAGCCGCTTTCAGGAAAACTTCCGGATCTGGTTTGGCATTGGTAACGTCGTTTCCGTCAACAATAACATCGAAATACGAAATGATTCCTGTTTTCTCAAGGATTGGTCTGGCATTTTTACTCGCAGATCCCAAAGCAATTCCCTGATTTTTTTCTTTTAATAGTTGTAGCGTTTTAAAAACTCCCGGAAGAATCTCACTTTCATCCATATCAACCAAATAAGATAGGTAATCTTCATTTTTTTGAATCAGCCATTTGTCTTTGTCTTCCTGCGAAGCCTGAACATTTCCTAATTCAAGAATGATATCTAACGAACGTACACGGCTTACACCTTTTAATAATTCGTTATTTTCATGTGTAAAATTTATATTTAATGCTTTTGCAATTTTCTGCCAAGCTAAAAAATGATATTTGGCGGTATCAACGATTACGCCATCAAGGTCGAATATGAATGCTTTTTTGTTCATTATATTAGAGATGTTCTTATGATTTTTGAATAGTGTCGTCTACATCTTTTACTTTGTAAACTAAAAGAGCAGCGATTAAAAAACTTACTCCGCTTGTAATTAAGGCATAAATTGCATCGCCATTATAAAGGTATTTTACAATTGGACCTCCAATAAGTGCGTTTACAATTTGCGGAATCACAACAAAAAAGTTGAAGATTCCCATGTAAACTCCCATTTTTTTAGGAGCAATTGATCCCGCAAGAATGGCATAAGGCATAGCCAAAATACTAGCCCAGGCAACTCCAACTAAAATCATTGGTAATACAACCCAATCTTCATTTGGCATGAAATAAATCGAAATTAATCCGATTCCTCCAATGATTAATGAAACTGCGTGAGTTGATTTTCGTCCGATTTTTTTAGCGATGTAAGGCAGGAAAAACAGTGCGATAATAGCAGAAACTAAATTATAAACTCCAAACAGAATTCCAACCCAATCTCCGGCATCCTGATACTGCTGACTTGAAGTATCGCTTAAAGGCAATCCGTAAATGTGATGTGCAATGGCTGGAGTTGTAAAAACCCACATGCCAAATAATCCAAACCAAGAGAAAAACTGTACCCAACTTAGCTGACGCATAGTTGTTGGCATTTTTGCAAAGTCTGTAAAAATGTCTGAAAGTTTAGATTTTTCTTCAGAAGGAACATCAACTTCACTCTGAGGGTCTTCAAAATTGGCTAATTCTTCTGGCGAATATTCTTTTGTTGTAAATAAGGTTACTAAAATTGAACCAATTAAAACTGCCGCTCCAATGATAAAAGAAAGAGTCAAATTTAATGGAACACTTCCCGGAACTGTACTGTTTGAAACGTGAAAGTACTTAGTTAAAACATACGGTAATGCTGAACCGATTACAGCGCCAAAACCAATTAATGAAGTTTGAATACTAAAACCTGCAGTACGCTGATCTGTTCTTAAATTATCACCAACCAAAGCGCGAAAAGGCTCCATAGCGATATTGAAAGATGCGTCCATAATCATTAACATTCCGGCTCCAACCCATAAGGCAGGTAATATAGAAATGAAAATATTGGCTTGGGGCATTAAAATTAATCCAACTGAGGCTAAGATTGCGCCAACAAGAAAAAAGGGCTTTCGTCTTCCGAAACGTCCCCAGGTTTTGTCGCTATAATGACCAATGATTGGCTGTACTATTAATCCCATAAGGGGAGCAATAATCCAGAACCATGATAATTCATGTACGTCGGCACCAAAAATTTGAAGAATTCTGCTGGCATTTGCATTCTGAAGTGCAAACCCCATTTGTATTCCCAGGAATCCGAAACTCATGTTCCAAATTTCCCAGAAACTTAATTTACGCTTTTCCATTATCGTAATTAAAAAATTAATTAGACGATAAGCGCTTTGCTTATCAAAACTTACTTATGGTTTCGAAGTAAAAGTAAAAGCTTTGAGCAGGCGTAAAAGTATTAATTATTTTTTTAATTCAAAGCATAAAAAAACCATAAATAACATTTATGGCTTTAGAATATGTTGATTTTAAGAAAATTAGTCAGTAGATTCTCTTTCTATCAGATGTGTTTCTATAACTTCTGTGGTGTAATTTTCGTTTTCTTCATCGTCATCGTCATGCTCAGCTTCGAGTCTTTCGATCAGCATTTTAGCTGCTTTATTACCCATTTTTTCGCCACTTTGGCTTACTGTTGTAATGGTTGGAGTAGAATATTTGGAAATAATGCCGTCAGTAAAAGCGATTACGGCAAGATCTTCAGGAACTTTAAGTCCCATTTTATTGGCTGTTTTAATGATTGTTACGGCAAAAAGCTCGTTGACAGCAAAAACAGCATCAAAAGCTCTGTCGTGTAAAAGCTGGCTAATGGTAATTTCGCAAGTATCTACGTCTTCAATTTTAATGATTAAATCTTCGTTAAATGGTAATCCGTTGTCAAGAAGTGCTTTTTCGTAACCATCGGTTCTTAGTTTTCCAACACTTACATAGTCGACTGTTGTAACAAGCGCAATCTTTTTTCGGCCATTATCAATCAAACTCTGAACGGCTTCGTAAGCGGCAGCTTTATCATCAATAATTACTTTATCGCATAAAATGTCGTTGGTCACGCGATCAAACATTACAACCGGCATTCCTTGATTGATAACTTCGGTAATATGGTGAAAATCACCTTTGTATTGGGTTTCTTTAGAAAGCGACATGATAAAACCATCGATGCTTCCGTTGGCCAGCATTTCCATATTTAAAACTTCTTTATCGAAAGAATCATCAGATAAACAAATGACAACACTATATCCATGTTCGTTGGCCACTTGTTCAATTCCGTTGATTACAGTAGAGAAAAAATAATGTACAATTTCCGGAATGATAATACCAATACTTTTGGTTTTTCGGTTTTTTAAACTAAGGGCAATGTTGTTGGGTTTATAGTTGTAAAACTTTGCAAAAGCCTGAACTTTAAGACGTGTTTCTTCTCCTATTTCTAAGCTGTTTCGGAGTGATTTTGAGACAGTTGAAATAGATACGTCAAGTTCTCTTGCGATCTGTTTTAGGGTGATTTTGCGTTTCATAAGAATTATCGAAAAAAATCTAATTATTAATAAAGGTATCTTTTATTTTTTGATTTGTCATTTTTTGACTGAAAAGATTACAAAAAATAGAAAGTTTTCAACACTACCACGTTTTCGTAACTCAATTAAAATGGTCTCTGGTCGAGCATGTTAATAAATTCATAATTTTGAAATTCGAAGTAAAATTAAAAACTTAACTAACAATCAAAAACTCAAACTAATTTAAACAAAAAGTATGAAAACAATTTACAAAAAGTTGTTATTTTTATTCCTACTGTTACCGTTTAGTGTGCTAGCTCAAAGTACCTTAACAGGAACAGTTGCCGATGTGGCAACGGGGCAACCAATCCCGGGAGTAAATGTAAATGTACAGGGTGCTCCAGGCGGATCATCAACAGATTTTGACGGTAAATTTCAGTTGTCTAATTTAAAAAATGGAGACAAAATTTTGGTTTCATTTATTGGATACAAAACGTCAACTGTAGTTTTTAATGGTCAAAAAACTATATCGATTTCTTTAGAAGAAGATACCAATCAGCTTAAAGAAGTTGTGGTACAAGTAGGTTACGGTACTGTTAAGAAAAAAGATGCTACAGGTGCAGTAACGGTTTTATCTGCCAATCAGCTTAACAAAGGACCGGTTGGTTCTGCAGATCAGCTGCTTGTAGGTAGAGCTTCTGGTGTTAGAATTACTACAGATGGTGGTATGCCAGATGCAAATCCAAATATTAGAATTAGAGGTGGAAGTTCATTATCAGGTAACAATAATCCGTTGATTATTATTGATGGTGTGCCAATTGATAATACCAATCCGGCGGGAATCTCTAATCCGTTAACATTGATAAATCCTAACGATATCGATTCGTTTACGATTTTAAAAGATGCATCGGCTACAGCTATTTATGGTTCAAGAGCCTCTAACGGTGTAATCATTGTTACTACTAAAAAAGGTGTTAGTGGTGCTCCAAAATTTACTTTCTCATCTAATATAACTATTGGTAAGGTAAATAATCCTGTTGATATGATGACTGGAACTCAATTTACCTCTTTTATGCAAAAGTATCATCCTGATTACACCAATTTATTAGGTGTGCCTGATGGTAGTGGTGCGCTTGATAATCCGGCAACTCCTCAAATCGAAGGAAGAAAGTTATATAATACAGACTGGCAGGATTTAATTTACAGAACTTCTTTTTCTAGTGACAATAACTTTAGTGCAAGAGCAAACTTATTTGGTAAAATTCCGTTTAGAGCTTCTGTTGGTTATGCTAAAAATGAAGGTGTTGTAAGAACAAATGATCTTGAAAGATATACAGGATCTATTAAACTTTCACCGGTTTTATTAGACAATCATTTAAAAATTGATGTTAATGCTAAAGGTATTTCTGTTAAAAAGAATGCTATAGATGCTGATGCTGTTATTGGTAGTGCTTTAGGAATGGATCCTACTAAACCGGCATATGCTGATCCTAATTCACCAAATAATATATTTGGCGGATATTATCAGTTGCTTAATACTAATAATTCTATCAATGGATCACAAAATCCATTAGCAATTTTGAATCAGAGATCTCGTCCTGAGGAAGTTCAGAAATTATTAGGAAACATTGAATTAGATTATAAAATGCCATTTTTGGAATCTTTAAGAGCTGTTGTGAATGGTGGTATCGAAGCATCTAAATCAAAAATTAGAGAGTCATATACAGATAATGCTCTTCAGACATATAAGATAGATAATTCTGCAGCGACAACTCCTCCAACGTATGTGTTTAATCCAGGTTTAAATTTTGCTGAAGACCAAACTGTTACGAATAAAACATTAGATGCTTATTTTGTATATAACAAAAGTTTGACAGGATTTGTAACCAGAGTTGATGCTCAGGCGGGTTATTCTTATCAAAACTTTAAAACTGACGGAACTAAGGAAAATTACAGATATAGTACCGTAAATGGTTTAAGAGAGTTAACTCCAAACCCGGCAAATAATGCTAATAACAGATATTATAACGAAAGAAACTTACAATCGTTTTTCGGAAGGGCTAATTTCGACTTAGTAGACAAATATTTATTTACGTTTACTTTAAGAGCAGATGGATCGTCTTTGTTTAAAGAGGATAAAAGATGGGGTTATTTCCCTGCGGCGGGTGTGGCATGGAGAATGAAAGATGAATCATTCTTAAAAGATTCTAAGACTTTTAAAGACTTAAAATTAAGATTAGGTTACGGTATTACAGGACAACAAGATATAACTGGTGTCGCAGGTTCTTACCCTTACAGTGCGCTATTTGCGCCAACTAGTACCTCAAGTACTTATATCCCGGGAGTAAATGGTTATTCTGCTAAACCTTATAACGAGAATTTAACATGGGAAAAAACAACGACTTATAACGTAGGTATTGATTTTGATCTTTTTGAAAAAAGTATTGTTACAGGTAGTATCGATGCGTATCAAAAATATACAAAAGATTTACTTTCTGTAGTTTCAGCGGCTCCTGGACAAGCTTTGACAAATGAGTTTGTTGCTAATGTAGGAAGCATGAAAAATAAAGGTATCGAAGGAAACTTAAATGTAAAAGTGATCAATAGTGATGATTTCAATTTATCTTTAAACGGAAATATTGCTTATAACATTGGTGAAATTACAGATTTGAATAACAGAACTACAAACGTAGATAACGCATCAGGTATTCCGGTAGGAACAGGACAAAAGATTGCTTACAATACAGTTGGTCAGCAACCTTATTCGGCTTGGGTATTTCAACAAGTTTATGATTCAAACAACAGACCGGTAGAAAATGCTTTTGTTGATAAAAACGGAGATGGTGTTATCAATGATAGCGATAGATATTATGTTGCTTTAAGACCAAACTGGACCTATGGTTTAGGATTAACAGCTTCGTACAAACAGTTTGATTTATCAACGACTTTCAATGGTCAGATAGGAGGAAAAGTGTACAATGCAAGAAAACTTCAGTCTGGATTTATTGATAAGGCATTGCCTGCAAATTCAACTAGTTTAACGAATGTTTTGAATACTGAATTTGATTTTCAAACGATTAACGGAAACGTTCCATTTTCTGATTATTACTTAGAAGATGCAAGCTTTTTACGTTGTCAGAATATCACTCTTGGATATAATTTTGATAAAGCAATTAAAGGTGCTGTTTTAAGATTGTATGCTTCAGCTAATAATGTATTTATTGTAACCGATTATACAGGGGTTGATCCGGAGAATTTCAATGCAATTGATAATAATTTCTATCCAAGATCAAGAACTTTCAGTTTTGGTCTGAATTTAGACTTTTAATAAAAAAATATAAAGATGAATCAATTTAAATTTAAGATTATAGGAGCTGCTTTTGTTCTATTCTTATTCACTGCTTGTGTAGATGACTTAAATACAGAACCAAAAGTAGAATTGACATTGGATAAGCTTTTAGAGCAGGATCCAAATGCTGTAGACGGTTTAGTTTCTAAAATTTACGGAACTTTTGCTCTTTCAGGTCCTGATGGCCCAGATTCTTCAGATATTACTACAAAAGATAATGGAGAAGCTGCTTTTTTAAGAAGTATTATCAACTTACAGGATTTCTCTGCAGATGGTATGAAAAACCGTTGGGGAGATGATGGTTTAGATCAGTTAACCACAACAACTGGGTGGAATGGGAATAATAAATTCTTTAGATACTTATTCGACAGGGCTTATTATACTATTTCTCAGTCAAGTAATTTAATTAAAATTTTAAAAACATCTAAAGCGAATATTCCGGACAGAGAAAACCACATTGCTGAATTGCGTTTTTTAAGAGCATTATCTTATTATTACATTACAGATTGTTTTGGTAAAGGAGCTATTACGACTGAAGATGATATTAATACTTCTACTCCAAAAAAGGAATCAACAAGAAAAGAACTTTTTGCTTTTATAGAGTCTGAATTGAAAGAAGTTGAAGGTACTATTACAGCAACAAAATCTTACGGTAAAGCAGATAAAAATGTAGTAAGAATGCTTTTGGCAAAATTATACCTAAATGCAGAAGTGTATACAGGAACTCAAAGATATGATGATGCTTTATTGTATTCTAAAAAAGTAATCGACGAAGGCGGTTATACTCTTGCTCCAAGTTTTGCAAGTGTGTTTTCAGGAGACAACAATACTTCGCCGGAAATTATCTATACTTTAATTGCAGATGCAGTTGTAAGTCAGGGTTATGGTAACACAACTTACATCATCAATGGAAATTTAAGTACAGAAACAATGAATCCTAATACTTATGGTGCAACTGATGGCTGGAGTGGTCACAGAGCTACAAAAGCCTGGTATGGATTGTTTAATAATGGAGATCTTGTTGATTCTAAAGATGACAGAGCAAAATTATTCTTTACTACAGGACATTCATACGAGATGAATGATTATAAAAAATGGACAGACGGTTATCCTAGTGTAAAATTTACAAACAAAAACTTTGTAGGAACTACAAATGCAACAAGTTTTGCGAATACGGACTTTCCTTTGTTCAGATTATCGGATGCTTACTTAATGTATGCTGAGTGTGTTGTAAGAGGAGCAAATGGAGGTTCTGCAGGATTAGCTTTAGAATATGTGAATAAAGTGAGAACAAGATCACATGCAGGAGAAATAAATGCAGGAGAATTAAACCTTGATTTCATTTTGAAAGAAAGAGGTAGAGAATTGAACCTTGAAGGACACAGAAGACAAGATTTAATTCGATTTGGAAAATTCACTGGAGGATCTTACTTATGGCCTTGGAAAGGTGGAGTAAAAGATGGAGTTGCAATTCCTGAAACTTACAACTTGTACCCAATCCCTACAAGTGCATTACAAGCGAATTCACAGTTAACTCAAAATCCAGGCTATTCATCTTAATACGAGAAATATGAAAAATATATTAAAACTAAGTGTATTTGCACTGTTATTTATATCAGCTACAGCTTGTGATTCAGATGATGATCTTACCGTTGTAACGCCATCAAAGGCAGCTGTACTGGCAATTCCTGCTGAAGGATCAGTTTTTGTTCTTGATAAACTAACACCTAATGAAGTAGTTGCGACCTTTACATGGGATGCTGCGCAATATGGAGGTGCTCCAATGGCTATAAGTTATGAACTTCAAATGGCAAAATCAGGAACAGACTTTAAAGATGTAGTTGTAGTTTCTGTAACAACAACAAATAAGGTAGCGGTAACAAGTGGAGAACTTAATGCAGCAGCGCTTAATGCCGGATTAACGGCTTTTGAATCTCAAGATGCTGATATTCGTATTAAGTCATATGTTGGGGCAAGAGGTATTGTTCAGTATTCAAATGTGATCAAAATAGCTGTTACTTCTTATTCTGCCTGGGACAATTGGGGAATGATTGGTTCTGCAACGCCTAATGGATGGAATGATCCGGATACTAATCTAGAGTATGATTTAGCAACTAAAACATACTCCTATACAGGACCACTGGTAGTTGGGGAGTACAAATTCAGACTTGACGATAAATGGGATACTAACTTTGGTGACGATGGTAATAATTTATCATTAGAAGCCGGAGGAGCTAATATTCCAGTTGCTGTTGCAGGAGATTATACAATCGTTGTTGATTTTATTGGAAAAAAATACACGATTACAAAAAACTAATTTTTTCTGATAATTAAAAAAGGGCTATCTCTTTTTGAACTGCCCCCAAAAAGTTAGACACTATTTGGGGGCATTTTTATGGAAAGAAAAGTCAAGTACAATTGTGAATTTAAACTTCGTTGTGTAGAAGAAGTTTTGAAAAGACATAATTCGGTTAAAGGCACAGCTAGAGCAAACAAGATAGCTGAAAGCAACCTTACGTGCTGGATTAGCCGCTATAATGAATTTGGAATTGAAGGTCTTTTTCCAAGGCAAAAAAATAAAGTTTATACTGCAGACTTTAAATTAAAAGTGATACAAACCATTGAAAATAAGTCTTTATCTTTGGATGAAGCCTGCTTGATTTTCAAAATTCCAGCGCAGTCAACCATAATAAGCTGGCAAAGAAAATATGCAAAAGATGATTTGGCAGGTTTAGAACTTAAATCACGTGGTAGACCAGCAGTTATGAATTTTAAGAGAAAGCAACGAAAAACAGACAAACCTCTAACCAGGGAAGAGGAACTCTTAAAGGAGTTAGAGTACCTGCGCGCTGAGAATGAAATTCTAAAAAAGTTCAACGCCTTAGTTCAAGCCGAGCAAGCCAATCAAAACAAAAAGCTCAAACCATAATGGAATTAAGGCATAAGTATGATTTAGATCTTTTACTAAATTGTATGAACATGGTTAGAAGTACGTATTATTATTATGAAAAGAAAGGTCAGGCAATCGATAAATATCAAGAGATAAAAGATTTAATTAAACAGATTTACAATTATCATAAAGGTAGATTAGGATATAGACGTATTACTCTATTAATCAAAAAAGAGGGGATTTTAATTAATCACAAAACAGTGCTTCGATTGATGAAATTTTTAGGATTAAAAAGTTTAATCAGAATCAAGAAGTACAGATCGTATAAAGGAGAGCAGGGAAAGATAGCTCCTAATCTACTACAGCGCAATTTTAAAGCTGATAGACCTAACCAGAAATGGGCAACCGATGTGACTGAATTTAATGTTTCTGGCAATAAATTGTACTTATCGCCGATAATTGATCTGTTTAATGGAGAGATAATTAGCTATGAATTATCACAAAGACCAGTGTTTAATCAAGTTTTAAATATGCTTGAAAAAGCATTTAAAAAAATACCCGATAATACTAATCTGACTCTGCATTCTGACCAAGGCTGGCAGTATCAAATGAAACAATACCACCATTTATTAAAGAAAAAAGGAATTAAACAAAGTATGTCCAGAAAAGGTAATTGTCTTGATAATGCGATAATTGAAAACTTCTTTGGAATATTAAAATCAGAGTTGTTTTATCTTAAAAAATACACTTCCATTAATCAATTGAAACAAGAGATTGTTGAGTATATAAATTATTATAATAATGACAGAATTAAACTTAATCTAAAAGGAATGAGCCCGATACAATATCGAGCTCATTATTATAAAACTTAATTATTAATTTGTCTAAACTTTTGGGTGCAGTCTATTGAGATGGCCCTTTTTAAGATATACTTGCTAAGTAAAGATTTTGGTTTGGTTAGTAATGCAAAAGGGCTGCTCTATATAATAGACAGCCCTTTTCTGGTTGTTAAATTTATGTTTTTAATTCTTAAGACGTTTAATTAGATCTTCAATGTTTTGTTTCCATTTCGGGTATAATTCTTCATTATCAGACCATAACTCATTTAATTCAGAATTATCACTTATGACTTTTTCTAAGGCACGTACTGCAGATGTTTTTAAATCGTTTAAAATAAGTTCCTTATTTAGGGAATTAAAAAGATTTACATTAGTTTCGTCTTCCTCATCTTCGTTGTCATTTCTAAATTTTGTTCCATTTAAAAAATTATCAATGTACGCAGCAGAAACTGTAACTGCATGGCAATCTTCGTAATCTAAATAATCTGAATTTATTGCTTTTTCAAATGAAGAGTTAAAAAAAGTTCTAGCATCCTCTCTTATTTCGTCAAAGAAGTCATAAGCTGTGTCGTCATCAAATATTCCGTAATCCCAAGCTCCCATTTTTTTAATTTTTAAAATATTATTGCAAAGTTTTTTGTGATATCTTACTTGTAAATATATTGAATTTTGATTTCAAAAACTTTACCACGTAATTATTTCTTCTTATCGTTATATTCTCCAATCACGGCAAAATAACCAAATGTTCCTAATCCTAAAACAATAAGAGGAGTAAGAATAAAAAGGATAATGATTCCAAAAACTAAATCATCTTGCTGGTCTGACAGGAGTTTGGGTAAGCCAAATTCAAATACACAAAAGTAAGCCGCTGCAGCTGCAAGAATAATCCATAAAACACCTAAAATTTGTTTGATCGCATTCATAGTTTATAATATTAAAGGTGATTGGTTTTGTTTTTATTATCGATATAAATCATTCCAATTACAAAACAGACTGAAGCTATAATAATAGGATACCAAAGTCCGTCGAGGTAAAATTCCGCTTTTCCGGCTGCTTTAGAATGCGTTACAAAATAGGTTGAAATAGCAGGAAGTAAACCTCCAAAAATACCATTACCAACATGATAAGGCAGAGACATTGAAGTATATCTGATCTTTGTTGGAAACATTTCGACCAAAAATGCCGCAATAGGTCCGTATACCATGGTAACAAATAAAACCTGAATGAAAACTAAGAAAATTAAAGTCCACTCATCGCTTGAATTGATAGTAATCGAAGTAGTAATCTGATCATCTTTTTTGCCTGAAAAATGCGTCTTTTTCTGTAAAAAAGAAGTTCCGTCGCTATATTCTTTGTGTGTAGTATAAATAGAATCATTATTTTTATTGACCTCTATTGTTTCTTTTGTGGCCTGAGTAAGTTCAGTTTTGTAGCTTACATCTGTGGTATTGTACATCATTTTGTAAATAGGTCTGTAGAATAAAATGGCAAGAAGCATACCGCCCATCATAATATATTTTCGTCCTATTTTGTCGCTCAGCCATCCAAAGAAAATAAAAAACGGAGTACCTAATAATAGTGCAATACCTAATAATCCATCTACCTGCGAAGAATCGATATTCATTACGGTTTTCATAAAACTCATGGCATAAAACTGTCCCGTGTACCAAACAACACCTTGTCCCATTGTGGCTCCAAATAAAGCAAGTAATACAAATTTCAGGTTGTATCTGTTCCCGAAACTTTCTTTTAGAGGGTTTGTACTGGTTGTACCTTCTTTTTTAGCTTTGGCAAAAACCGGAGATTCGTCCATGTTTTTACGAATTAAATAAGAAACGCCTACCATAACAATCGAAACCCAAAACGGAACACGCCATCCCCAGGAATCAAAATCTTCAGGAGAAAGCACATTTTTGGTTGCCAGAATAACCATCAACGAAATGAATAAACCAACTGTCGCGGTAGTTTGAATCCAGGAAGTCCAGTATCCTTTTTGTCCGACTGGAGCATGTTCGGCTACGTAAGTCGCTGCACCTCCGTATTCTCCACCAAGCGCTAATCCTTGCAATAAACGCAAAATCAATACTAATAAAGGCGCCATGAAACCAATCGTTTCATAACTCGGGATACATCCTATTAAAAAAGTAGAACCTCCCATTAATAATAAAGTGGCCATAAAAGTATATTTTCGGCCAATAATATCTCCCAGTCTCCCAAAAAATAAAGCTCCAAATGGTCTGACAACAAATCCGGCAGCAAAAGTGGCTAATGTCGACAAAAAAGCCGCGGTGGGATTATCACTAGGGAAAAATTTAGTTGAAATTACGACGGCCAAACTCCCAAAAATATAGAAATCATACCATTCGATCATAGTACCCATTGATGAGGCTGAAATTACTTTCCAGATGCCTTTTGTAGAAGTTTTACTCATAAACTAATTTGTATACTTGGTAATAATTAAAACTATTAAATATTTTTTAACGAATATAAAAGATAATTTTTTATTTATTTGATACTTTTTTAACAAATAGTGTTTATTTGTTGATTTAACATTTATTCGATAAATCAAAGCTTTATAAATCGAATAAGTTATAGTTTGCTGCAATGCTCAAGGCCTTTAAAATAAAGAACTCTTGCTTTGTTACGAAAGAAAACACTAGTTTTGCAGTTCAAATTTTAGAACAGAAAATGGTTGTCATATTGATACAATATTGACATTAAAAGGGAATTTGGTGTAAATCCAAAACTGTCCCGCAGCTGTAAGCTCATTAACTGAAACCCTTTAATACGTCACTTTTCATTTTGAAAGGGAAGGCTGGGTGTAGGGAGCAAGTCAGAAGACCTGCCATTTTTATAGTAATAAATAGCTTTCGGGGATTGAAGCTTGAATTAAGAACAATACATTTCACTTTCTGTGATCATGTATGGTTTCGTTATTCTATTCTCGTAAGCCAAAAATAGAGTTTATGAGATTTTTTTTCAGCAAATATGATATCGTAAAAACAATTTCCTTCGAGATGTTTTTCTATTCGATTCATTCTTTTTCTTCATTAAAAAAATCATTAAAACGTATCGTTTTACAAGATATTTGCTTTTGCAAAAGTTTGTTTATATAACTTTTGAAAGGGTAAATTGTATTTCGATTTAAAGATTTAAGTAATATAATTTTTTAAATATTTAATAATGAAAAACCAATTTTTTTCCAAACCATTAATTGCAATCGCCTCTTTGATGCTGCTGACAGTTTCGTGTAATAATGATGATGATTTTACAGCGCCGCCTGTAATAAAAGACGAACAGCAGCTAAAAGATACTTTGACCATTGGAAAAGCACTGCAATTGAGCTCAAAATTAGCAGATAGAAAAAATGTTTCTTTTGAATGGGCTATAGACGGAAAAGTAGTAGGATCTGATTCTACCTATATCTTTAAACCGGAAACAAGAGGAGATTTTAAAATTACAATGATAGCCAAAAATGATGGCGGAAACGTAGCTCTTACTTATGATATTCATGCATGGGGAGCATATGAAAATGGTTTCTTTATGATCAACGAAGGATGGTTTGGTCACGGAACAGGAACGGTAGGGTTTTACAGATATGATACAAAAGCAGTAGAAGACAGTGTTTTTGTAAAAGTAAATCCGGATAAGGATTTAAAACCGGCAACGTCTACATTAGAATTTGGAACGATCATTAATAAAAAACTATTTTTAGTTGCTAAAGTTGGCGGACCAGTTGTAGTGGCAGATGCTTATTCGCTTAAAGAAGAAAAAAGAATTGCGGCTAAAGGTGGAAACGACTGGCGTGCACTAGTAGGTATTGATGAAAATCAGGCTCTTTTGACTTCAAGTAAAGGAATATTTAAGCTTAATCTTAATACCATGGAAGTGAGCGGACAAATTGATGGTATTACTGGTCAGGTAGGAGATATCGTGAAGTCTAACGGTTATGTTTTTGCATTGTCTGCTTCAAAAGGCGTGATTGTTATTAATGCTTCGACATTGGCGATCGAAAAAACGATTCCGGGTATGGTATTAGGATTTGCAGTTACCGATGATAAAAAAGTATGGGCAGCAGGAGGTAAAAATCTGATAAGTATAGATTCAAATACTCTTGAAGTAAAAGAAATTCCATTAGGTTTTCAGGCTTACGGAAGCTGGGGAGCATGGCATCCGGGATCTATTACAGCGGCTAAAAATGATGTTTTTATTGCTAAAAACGGAAGTTTTAGCGGTGGTAAAGAAGTTTACAAATACACTGGAACTCCAGAGTCATTGACTGCGCCTTTTATTACATTAACAAATTCAAATATCTTATATGGTGCAGGAATTGGTTATGATCGAAAGAAACATATTTTGGTATTAAATACATTAAATGAAGGTTTTGGCGTTAATTTCTCCATCAATAATCTTTATTTATTTAATGCTGATTCAGGAGTTAAAACAGCTTCGGTAAATTATTCAGGATATTATTTCCCTGCAGTTTCTGTATTTCATCAATAATTTTTTGCAGGTGATTTAATTGCGAAAGAATTTAACCGCAAGGAACGCTAGATTTACGCAAGGGTTCGCAAAGTTTTATTATAAAGCTTTGCGAACCTTTTTTGTGTATTATCACGTGTCCCGTGGTTGAAACCACGGGCTATATTTGAAATGCAACAGCATGTAAGAGTAGAAATTAATGCTAGAATTTTTTTAGTACAATATAAACATAGCCAACGGTTTTAACCGTTGGGACACAATATTGGTAAAATTCAATAGGCTTTTTATCGCAGTCAAAAACTAAAAAAAAAACACAAAGTTCGCAAAGTTTTTTATCGTAAAGCTTTGCGAACTTTGTGTTTTCTCAACATAACGTTAGGTAAAAAAAACTTAGTGACCTTTGCGGTAAAAAAAAATAGCGGTAAAGTCAGGAAAGTGTTAAAAACAAAAAACCCGAATATTGCTATTCGGGTTTTGGTGGTACCTCCAGGGATCGAACCAGGGACACATGGATTTTCAGTCCATTGCTCTACCATCTGAGCTAAGGTACCGTCTTGTGCTCAATGCGGGTGCAAATATAGAATCATTTTTCGTTTATCCAAAACATTTTTTTAAAAAAATCAATTCGTATCTTCGCAATGGTAAAGAAATAAATATGATTTTAACAATTGATGTGGGTAATACTCGAATTAAAGCGGCTGTTTTTGAGGAGAGTACTGTTCTTGAAAACTTTGTTTTTGAGAAAAATGAGCTTGAAGAAAAAATTAAAAAAATTTTAAAAAAATTTTCAAACTGCTCCGATTTGGTTGTTGCATCAGTCGGAAAAATCGAAAAAGAATCTTTCTTGACTTTCGAAAAAGAGCTGAATATTCATTTTTTTACTCATGAAGATGTTTTTCCTTTCGTAAATAAATATGCGACCCCAAAAACTTTAGGAATTGACAGAATGATTTTGGCTTCCGGAGCTACTTTGCAGTTTCCTAAACAAAACAGGTTAGTAATAGATGCTGGAACTTGTATTACCTACGATTTTATCGACGAAAATGATAATTATCTGGGCGGAGCAATTTCTCCGGGTTTACGATTGCGATATGAGGCGTTGCATCACTACACGGCCAAGTTGCCTTTGCTGGCTTTTGAAACGCCTGAAAACTATATAGGAAACTCAACAAAACAGGCCATTCATTCCGGAGTTGTAAATGGCTTCGTCTATGAGATTGATGGTTTTATCGATGAATATCGGGCAAACTTTTCAAATTTTATAATAATTTTAACGGGAGGCGATGCAGTTTTTTTGGCTAAACGATTAAAAAATACCATATTTGCCAATTCAAATTTTCTTTTAGAAAGTTTGAACCAAACATTTCAATATAAAAATCGACAATGATTAAAAAAATTATAGTAAGCGCTTGTTTGCTTATCTCGTTCGTTTCATTTGCTCAACAGGGTGCATCTCCTTATTCTTTCTTCGGAATTGGGGATGTTAGATTTAAAGGAACTCTTGAAAATAGGTCTATGGCTGGAGTTTCTGTAGAGCAGGATAGTATCCATTTGAATATTGAAAATCCGGCAAGTTATGCTAGTTTAAGACAAACTACTTTTACCGTTGGAGGAACTTTTGGAAGTGCAAAACTAAAAACTACTGAAGAATCTGCAAAATCACAAAAATCTACTTTTGATTATTTAGCAGTGGGAATCCCAATGGGAAAATTTGGTGCAGCGTTTGGTTTGGTTCCTGTAACTTCTGTTGACTATAGAATCTTAAATGACCAGACTGCTATACCAGACGGGACAAGTTCTCAACTTCAGGGGAAAGGCGGCGTGAATAAAGTATTTTTAGGTTTAGGATACAAAATTACACCTAAGTGGAATATTGGAACTGATGTACAATATAATTTTGGTAAAATTACCACTACAACTATTGAGCTTGCTACTGGAGTTCAAAATGGTACAAGCGAAACTAATGCTTCTGAGTTGTCAGGGGTGAGTTTTAATATTGGTACAATGTATCAAACAAAAATCAATAAAAAATTAAGCGTATTTACTAGTTTAGCGTATACTTTTGCAAGTACTCTAAATTCAAATAGTACCAGAGTTATTGCGGTAGATGGAGATCCGGATCCTTATCAGGCTCCTGCGCAGGAAGATAAATTAAAACTGCCAAATAAAATTACAATTGGTGCAGGTATCGGGCAGGCAAGAAAATGGTTAGTAGGTACTACACTTGCTTTTCAAGGTAACGGAGAACTTGCCAATTATTATAATGCCGCTCCTAACGTAAGTTACGAAAAATATCAAAAGTATGCAGTAGGTGGATATTTTATTCCTAACTATGCTTCTTTTACCAGTTATTTAAGCAGAATTACTTATAGAGCCGGATTGAAATATGAGAAACTTGGTCTGGTTGTTAATAACGAATCAATCAATGATGTTGGAATGTCTTTAGGGGCTGGAATTCCAATTGGTGGCGGAACTTTTTCAAACGTAAATGTTGGAATTGAATATGGTAAAAGAGGAACAACATCTGCAGCTTTGGTTCAGGAGAATTATTTCAACTTTAGTTTGAGTTTTTCTTTCAACGACAGATGGTTTGTAAAAACTAAATTCAATTAAGCGTAAAAATTGTGTTTTTATAAGCTCGTACAATTTACTACATTTGGCAAATGAATTTACCAAAAAGATATATTATAGCGGTTGTCACAGTTTTTACTGTGACACTGTTTTTTGGATGCGAAAGTAATTTTAAAGAAGTTCAAAAAATTAACTTCTCAGAATTTGTTCCGGGGAGTGATGCTGATACTGTAAATATAAAATATACAGATTCAGGACTTATTACCGGAGTTTTGAAAAGTCCAAAAATGCTGGATTACTCTAATTTGGATTTTCCTTTTACCGAGTTTCCAAAAGGAATTGATGTTACTTTATACGATAAAAAACAAAAGCGTACTTTTATAGTGTCTAATTATGCCGTTTCATATAAATTAACCGGTATAATAGATTTGCAGGGAAAGGTTAAGATTACTTCAGAAACCGGGCAGATGCTTGAAACGGAGCAGTTGTATTTTGATCAGAAAAACGAATGGTTTTACACCGAAAGAAAATTTAAGCTTACAGATGCTAAAGGTGTTTCTTACGGGCAGGGAATTGATTTTAGTAAAGACTTTAAAGTGATTAATTCGCAGCGTGTTAGCGGTGAATTTGAATCAGACGAAAAATTATAATTATGGGTTACTTAAAATATACACAATACGTTTACATAGCATTTGCAGTTTACTTCATCTATGATGGGTTTACAAAAATAAACGAAGGAAATGATACCGCTACATTGAGCTTTTTAATTGCTGGTATGGCTATATTTATGTTTTTCTTCAGAAGAAAGTTTGTCAAGAAATTTGATGAACGTAACAAAAAACAGTAAAAAATGGAAATTAGTATTATAATACTATGTTTAATACTATCAGCCTTTTTTTCAGGAATGGAAATAGCTTTTATTTCTTCGAATAAAATTTATCTTGAAATCGAAAAAAAACAAGATAATTTTTTATCCCAAATTCTAACCAAACTTACAGAAAATCCTTCAAAATTTATTGCTGCAATGCTTATTGGTAACAATGTAGCATTGGTAGTTTATGGGTTTTATATGGGAGATTTAATTCTAAAATGTATTGGCAATTTAGGATTTCATTTTTCTAATCTTACGAGCTTATTGGTTCAAACCATAATTTCGACTTTTGTCGTTTTGATAACGGCAGAGTTTTTCCCGAAGGTATTTTTTCAAATCTATGCCAATTCATTAATTAAGATTTTTGCCATTCCGGCCTATTTGTTTTATAGGTTATTTTACTATATATCTACTTTTTTTATCTGGATTTCGGATTTTGTACTGCGAAAATTTTTCAAAACAGAAGGTGATCAGGTGCAATTGTATTTTAGTAAAATCGAGCTTGGAAATTATATCACAGAGCAAATGAATTCTGTTGAAGATGATGAAGAAGTCGATTCGGAAATTCAGATTTTTCAGAACGCATTAGAGTTTTCGGGCGTAAAAGCGCGTGATATTATGACACCACGTACAGAAATAGTCGACATCGATTTATTTGATAGTATCGAGGATCTTAAAGCTTTATTTATAGAAACAGGGTATTCTAAAATTGTGGTCAGTCAAAATTCTCTTGATGATATTGTGGGTTATGTACATTCGTTTGATTTGTTTAAGAAACCCAAAACAATAAAATCAGTTTTAATGACGGTTGAATTTGTGCCGGAAACGATTTTGATAAAAGACGCTTTGAATTTGTTGATTAAAAAACGAAAAAACGTTGCTGTTGTTTTAGATGAATATGGAGGAACTTCCGGGATAATAACGATAGAAGATATAGTCGAAGAACTTTTTGGAGAAATCGAAGACGAACATGATTCAGAGGAAGAAGAATTAATTGAAAAAGAGTTAGGTGAGGGTAAGTATTTGTTCTCGACCAGATTAGATGTTGAGTATCTTAATGAAACATATAAGTTGGGTATTCCTGAAGAAGATTCTTACGGAACATTAGGTGGCTTTATTGTTAATTCTACCAAAGAAATCCCTCAAAAAGGTGAAGAAATAGTGATTGACAGCTATCATTTCGTGATTGAAGAAGCCACAAATAAGAAAATTGAATTGGTCAAATTGACAATAAAAGAGTGATTTTTTAAATTAATAAAAAAAAATATTGAAAATAAAACGCTAGTTGTATTGTTATTAACTAGATAATTGTATTTTCGCAAACTGAATATAAAATTAACGATAATAAAAATGGCAGTTTTAGCAAAAATTAGACAGCGTTCCGCTTTATTGATAGGAGTTATTGCACTTGCATTATTTGCATTTATAATACAAGATCTATTCACTAGAGGGAGTTTCGGTCAAAGTTCAAAGGATGTGGGAAGCATCGATGGAAAAGATATTTCATTTGAAGACTTTAGAGTTAAAGTTAGTAATGTTGAAAAAAGTGGGCAAGGAATTACTTCCACTGAAGCTGCAAACAGAGTTTGGGATCAAGAAGTTTCAATCGCATTATTATCTTCTCAGTTTGATAAATTAGGATTAAGAGTAGGTGAGAAACACTTGCTTGAAGTTTTAAAATCAGATCCAAACATTGGTAAAAATCCAATGTTCCTAAATGCTGCTGGTGCTTTTGATGTAGCGAAATTTAAAGAATACTTTAAAGCTAATCCTGAAGCGGCACAATTCATTTCTGAAAAAGAAAAAGATGCTGAATTAAATGCAAAATTCCAAATCTACAGCACATTAGTAAAAGCAGGTCTTTATACTACTGTAAGCGAAGGAAAATTGAAATATGAAATGGAAGCTAACAAAGTAAACTTTGCTTATGCTGCTGCATTATATTCTTCGATTAAAGATAGCGAAGTAAAAATTTCTGATTCAGAAATTGTAGATTATATGAAGAAAAACGAGAAAAAATTCAAAGCGGATGCAACTCGTGAAATTCAATACGTTTTAGTAGAAGATAAAGCTTCAAAAGAAGATGAGGCTGAAATCAAAACTAAAATCACTGCTTTATTAAACGGTAGAGTAGAGTACAACGCAAAAACAGGTAAAAACGATACTTTGCCAGGTTTTAGAAATGCTACAAACATTGCTGAATTTGTAAACTCAAATTCTGATGTTCCTTACGATTCTACTTACGTTCCTAAAAATGCTTTACCGGCTGTTGATGCTGATAAATTATTCAGCTTACCTGCAGGAGCAATTTACGGACCATACGTTTACGGAAGATATTATGCTATTTCTAAATCTTTAGGATTTAAAGCTGGTGTAAATGCAAAAGCAAGTCATATCTTAATTGGTTACGAAGGATCTCAAACTCCAAATCAAAAAGAAAAAAGAACTAAAGAAGAAGCTAAAGCTAAAGCAGAAGAAATTTTGGCTCAGGTTCAGGCAAATCCGGATAGTTTCATGATGTTGGCTTTTACAAGTTCTGATGATTCATCTGCACAACAAGGTGGTGATTTAGGATATTTTGGTCCAAACCAAATGGTAAAACCATTCAATGATTTTGTATTCAGTAACGGAATTGGAAAAGTTGGTTTAGTTGAAACTCCTTTTGGATTTCACATTATCAAAATTACTGATAAACAAGACGGAATTCGTTTAGCAACAATTGCTCAAAAAATTGAGCCTTCTGAAGCTACTTCTGATAAAGTATTTACATTAGCGACTAAATTCGAAATGGATGCTGCTAATAAAGATTTTAATGCTACAGCAAAAGAGTTAGGTTTAAAAGTAGCTCCTCCTGTAACTGCAAAAGCTATGGATGAAGCGTTTGGTCCTTTAGGAAACCAACGTAACATTATCAGATGGGCTTATGACAAAGAAACTAGTGTTGGAGATGTAAAACGTTTTGAGATCGCTAATATTGGTCATGTAATTGCTCAATACAAAAGCGAAAACAAATCAGGTTTAGTATCTGTAACAGTGGCAAGACCATACGTTGAGTCAATCTTGAAAAACAAGAAAAAAGCTGAAATGCTAAAAGATAAAATGAAAGGTTCTACTATCGAGGCAATTGCTAAAAGCGCTGGTGTAGCAGTTCAACAAGCAGCAAATGTTACTATGGATAATCCGGTTTTACCTGGTGGAGTTGGACAAGAGCCTAAAGTTGTTGGTAATGCATTTGCATTAACAGCAAACAAAATTTCTGCTCCAATCGAAGGAAATACAGGAGTATATGTTGTAAAAAACATTAGTACTATAAAAGCGCCTGCTGCTGCAAATCACGCAGAATATGTAGCGAAAGTGAAAGCTCAAAGCGCATCTGATGCAAGCAGAATTTTGCCTGCATTGAAAGCTAACGCTAAAATTGAAGATAACAGATTGCAATTTAATTACTAGTCTTTAGTAAATAAAGGTTTCAATATAAAACCCGAAACGTTCTTAATGAATGTTTCGGGTTTTTCTTTTATATGAATAGTGTTTTTTGTAATAATTATCACCTCATTTTTCTTAAGTTATATAGGAATAATAGAAATGTAAGTGAAAAGTTTGTGATATTCAAAATATTACAGTTAATTTGTTCCGATTTTTATGTTAACAATTTTTTGTTAATCTAAAGGTTGTTAAATAAAATTACAAAAGAATAATGATCAAGTACTTTAATAATCAAGCATTTAGTGTTTATGTTTAATTTGTTGAAAAAAAGGCCCAGAGTCTATTCTAAAATTGAAAATCACATTTTTGGAATAATTACAGAGCTTTTAAAATTGAGCAGTACTGATATCAATAGTGATGAGCTGGCTGGTAAGTATTATTTGAGTAATGAAGAGCAGCATTTTAAAGTTACGATTATGAGTAACGATTATGTGATCAGGCTTACCAATACTCGTGATTCTGTTGCTGAAAAATATGACAAAGCTTTTGTTGAAGATGTTTTAAAAGCCGTGAAGGAGGAGAAACATCGCAGGATGGAAGTTGTGTATGATTCTATTAACAACAGTATCGAAAAAATGGCAGAACGTTTACACAATACTTTGATAGAATCAAACGAACTGGAAACTCAAAAAGTCCGACATCTGGAGAAGACGTCGTAAAATAAAAAAAAGTAAACGAATAGTTTACTTTTTTGCTTTTATAACGGTTGCAGATAAATATTTTTTATTGCTGTAATATCATTTCATCATAAGTAAGAATCGTTTCGTATCCTTTTGAAACAAAATAATCTTTTGGATCTTCTTTTGCAATTGCCATTACAAAATCGCCGCCCCAAGCGCCAAGACTTTTAACAACACCTTTAAAATCCGGAAAAGCAACTTCTTTTATAGTGCGTATTTCGAGAATGTCACTCATGTGAATTTCATGCTTTTCTACTGCAATAGCAAATTCTTTTACTGTTTTAGCATTTAGAATAGTATCGGTGATTTTATTATTGTCAATGATATTATGGGCTAAATGTTGGTTTTTATTGTTGTAATACGCACTAATGGCTGCTTTGCTATTTTGTTTTTTATTAAGGTAAACAAAATAGATGTTTTGCGTAAAATCAGGATTAAAATGTACTGTTTCTACGACAGGTAAATTTTGTTCAATGCGATATACAATTGGAGTATCGTTTTGTGCACAGGCGATATCATAACCGCTTCCGCCAAAACTATTTTTTAAGAGCGTAAAAGCATCGATATTGGTCCATTGTGCAATATTATTTAATAATGTGGAAGAAGTCCCAAGTCCCCATTTTTTTGGAAATGTAAGGTTGGTGCTGATTTTGTATCCTTCTGAATTATTGATGAAATCAGGATTTAAAAGATACGCTTCATTTAAAATCTGCAGTAAAGTTGTTTTTACAGTTTCGATTTTTGCATCGACTTTGTTTGTAATTTCAGAAAATGAAATCGTGTCCTGATACCAGATGTTTTCGTCAAAATCATAGCTTTCCCATTGAATTTTCTGGTTTGAGCCATTTTCTACAATTAAATTTTGTCCAAATTTTGTGGGTAATGCAAAAGCTCTGGCGCCATCTAAAACTAAATATTCGCCTGTAATTAAGAGTTTTCCGTTACTGTAATAGGTTGTTTTCATGCTTTATTTTAAAATAAATTCCAATATTTGAAAATTCCAAATTCCAATTATCGTTGGGATTTGGAATTTATTTTTAGGCTATATTCTTTTGGAATTTTTATTTACTTTGTTTTCTTATAGTTTCGATAAATTCAACAACTGCACTATGAGATACAGCATTTTTCTTAAAGTGAGTTTTAATTAAATGACGTTCTTCTTCGGTAGCTTCAAATTGGTTGATGATATTGTTTAAGTGCATTTTCATGTGGCCTTCCTGAATTCCGGTTGTGGTTAGTGATCGCAATGCAGCAAAGTTTTGTGCCAAACCGGCAACGGCAACAATTTGCATTAATTCTTTTGCAGATGGTTTTTCGAGTATGTCAAAACATAGTTTCACCAAAGGATGTAAAGAGGTTAATCCACCAACAGTTCCTAATGCCAAAGGAATTTCGAGCCAGAAAGTAAAAATTCCGTCTTCGATTTTAGCATGGGATAAACTGGCATATTGACCATTTTTTGAAGCGTAGGCATGAACTCCGGCTTCGACAGCTCTAAAGTCATTTCCGGTCGCGAGAATTACCGCATCAACTCCGTTCATAATTCCTTTATTGTGGGTTACGGCTCTAAAAGGTTCTACTTCGGCAATTTGCACGGCCTGTAAAAAACGCTCTGCAAATTCTTGCGGATTAGGAATATGTTTTTCTGTTAAATCTTCAATAGGGCAGGAAACTTCGGCTCTAACAATACAATTAGGAACATAGTTGGATAAAATACTCATAACCACTTTTAAATGTTCGTCTTCTGAAAATAAATCAGAATCTTGAAATTCTTCCTTTAAAGTAGTAGCAAATTGTTCCAGACAAGAATTGATGAAGTTGGCACCCATACTGTCTTTGGTCTCAAAAGTAGCGTGCAGCTGAAAGTAATGCTCTAATAAGCTTCTTTTGTCTTTTAGTTTAATATCTAAAATTCCTCCGCCACGTTGTTGCATGTTTTTGGTAATGCTTTGTGTGTCAGAGAAAAATTTTGATTTTATCTGATCAAAGAATGAATGTAATTTTTCTGCGTCTCCGTTGAAAGTAAAATGAACCTGACCAATTTTTTCGGTATCAATTACAGTTGCTTTAAATCCTCCGCGGGTTGCCCAGTATTTTGCTGCTTTTGAGGCTGCTGCAACCACGGAACTCTCCTCAATTGCCATTGGAATGGTTTTGTATTTTCCGTTGATTAAAAAATTAGGAGCAACTCCAAGTGGGATATAAAGGTTTGTAATGGTGTTTTCGATGAATTCGTCATGCAACTGCTGCAGCTTCTCGTCTGAATTCCAGTAATTTCTTATAATAGTTAGTGCTTCTTCAGGGCTTGAAAAATAGGTATTGGCGATCCAGTTTATTTTTTCTTTTTTGGATAATTTAGAAAATCCGGCAACAGCGTTGTTCATTCTCAGTATTTTAAATAATAATGTCGCGGCAAAGATACCATTTTAAGAGTTTTGTTTGTAATGTATTTCAAATTTGAAAAGGACGCAAACGTTATTTTTTTTAACATTTAACAGTTGAAATGTGTATTATGTTCATTTTTTTTACTAAAATTGGGCTCTTTTTTATATTTAAAATAATTCTCAATGAATACGAGTAAAATTACTGTAATACTTTTATTTTTAGTGGCTACTGTTTTTGGTCAACAAAAAATTACTGTCGAAGATATTTATAGCGGAGCATTTCGTGCAAAAGGAATGGATGAATTGCAATCACTAAAGAATACAGACCAATACACAGTTTTAAATGTAGATCAGGCCAGTAGAAGTATGCAGATTGATTTATATGATTTTGCTACCCTAAAAAAAGTATCGAACTTAATTGATGCTAAAAATCATAAGGAACTTGCTGAAGGAATTGATAGTTATACTTTTGATGCTTCTGAAAAAAAGATCCTAATTGCTTGTAATACAAATAAAATCTTTCGCCACTCTTTTACAGCAGACTATTTTTTATACGATATAACAACAAAATCACTAACGAAACTTTTTGATTTTCAGGTTCAGGAACCCACTTTTTCGCCTGACGGAACTAAAATTGCCTATGCAAAAGAAAATAATCTTTATGTATACGATCTAGCTTCAAAAAAATCTACAGCTGTTACAACCGATGGAAAGAAAAACGCCATCATTAATGGTATTACGGATTGGGTTTATGAAGAAGAATTTGCTTTTGTCCGGGCTTTTGACTGGAGTAAAGACAGTAAAAAACTAGCTTACATTCGTTTTGATGAAAGCCAGGTTCCGGAATTTTCGATGTCGATGTTCCATAAAGATTTATATCCCACTATCGAAACGTTCAAATATCCTAAAGCAGGAGAGAAAAACTCAGTAGTTTCATTACATATATATGATGCAGCTGCAAATAGCACTAAAAAAGTAGCATTAGATAATTATAATGACTTTTATATTGCAAGGTTACAATGGACAAATGATAACAATGTATTGTCAGCTCAGGTTTTAAACCGCCACCAGGATAATCTTGATTTACTGTTTGTTGACGGAACTACAGCTGCTGCAAAAGTGGTTCTAAATGAAAAAGACAAAGCGTATGTTGATGTTACAGATAATTTGACTTTCTTAAAAGATAACAGTTTTATCTGGACAAGCGAAAAAGACGGTTTTAATCATATCTATTTGTATGATAAAACAGGAAAACTTAAAAATCAGGTTACAAAAGGAAACTGGGAAGTAGTATCTTACTACGGTTTCGACGAAAAAAACAAAACTATTTTCTACCAATCTACAGAAAATGGTTCTATCAACAGAGATATCTACAGAATTGGTTTAGACGGAAAAAGCAAATTACGCTTAACAGCAAAAGTGGGAACAAGTACAGCTACTTTTAGCCCTAACTTCCAATTTTTTATTAATACCTTCTCAAGTGCCTCTCAGCCTACGACTTATACTTTAAATGAGTCTAAAACAGGAAAAGAAATTCAGGTTATCGAAAACAATCAGGCTCTAGCGGCCAAATTGAAAAACTATAGTTTACCAACAAAGGAATTTTTTGTTTTAAAAACGGCTAAAGGAAACGAACTGAATGCCTGGATTTTGAAACCAAAAGATTTTGATCCTTCAAAAAAATATCCTGTTTTCATGTACCAGTATTCTGGTCCTGGATCCCAGCAAGTAAATAACGATTGGAATAATTCTGATGATTATTGGTTTGCTTCGCTAACACAACAAGGTTATATAGTGGCTTGTGTTGATGGAAGAGGAACTGGTTTCAAAGGTGCTGATTTCAAAAAAGTTACTCAAAAAGAATTAGGGAAATACGAAGTTCAGGATCAAATCGATGCAGCTAAATTAATTGGAGCTTATTCTTATGTTGATGCTGCAAGAATTGGAATCTTCGGATGGAGTTATGGTGGATTTATGGCTTCGAACTGTATTTTTCAAGGAAACGATGTCTTTAAAATGGCGATTGCAGTTGCTCCGGTAACCAACTGGCGTTTTTATGACAGTGTTTATACCGAAAGATACATGCAGACTCCTCAGGAAAATGCAAGCGGATACGATCAAAACTCACCAATAAATCACGTTAGTAAATTAAAAGGTAAGTTTTTACTGATTCACGGATCAGGTGATGACAACGTTCATGTGCAGAACTCTATGCAAATGATGGAAGCGTTAATTCAGGCCAATAAACAATTTGATTCTCAGATATATCCGGATAAAAATCATGGTATTTACGGCGGTGCAACGAGAATTCAGCTTTATAATAAAATGACTAACTTTATCAAAGAAAATTTATAATCTAAAACTTTAAACCTTAATCAAATAATAAATAATATGGGAGAAACTCAAGTAAAAACTGCGCATCCAAAAGGACTTTGGGTATTGTTTGGAACGGAGATGTGGGAGCGATTCAACTTTTATGGAATGCGGGCTTTATTAACTTTATTTCTTGTGAATTCACTATTGATGAAGGAAGAAGAAGCATCTTTAATTTATGGAGGTTTCCTTGGACTTTGTTATTTGACGCCAATGTTGGGAGGTTTTGTAGCCGATCGTTTTTTGGGTAACAGAAACTGTATCCTTTTAGGAGGATTATTAATGGCAATTGGACAAATGCTATTATTTACAAGTGGTAGTGTTTTTGAAGCAAATTTGCCTTTAGCTAAAATCATCATGTACTCTGCCTTAGGAGTTATTGTTTTTGGTAACGGATTCTTCAAACCAAATATTTCCAGTATGGTGGGAAGTTTGTATCCTAAACAGGAAAAAACAAAATTAGATAGTGCATTTACTATTTTCTATATGGGAATTAACATCGGAGCTTTTTTAGGTCAGTCGATTTGTCCTTTATTAGGAGATGTAAAAGATAGTGGCGGAATTAGAGATATCCATGCTTTTAGATGGGGATTCATGGCGGCCTCTATTGCAATGTTATTAGGTACATTACTTTTTTACTTTTTGAAAAATAAATATGTGGTTTCTCCTGAAGGAAAACCATTAGGAGGTTTGCCTTCTAAAAACGATGCTTCTGATTTTGAAGAAGGAGAAGCGCAAAAAGCTAATTTTTCTAATAAAGCTTTGGCTATTGCCGGAATTGCATTTGTAGCTTTAGGATTCTTTTTTCACTATGTAGTAGAACAAAACTTAATTTATACCCTGATTTACTCAAGTGGTTTGTCATTGGCCGGATTAATTATTTCAGATACTTCTTTGACAAAAATAGAAAGAGACAGGATTATTGTAATTTATATCGTTTCGTTCTTTATTATTTTCTTCTGGGCAGCTTTTGAACAAGCAGGTTCGTCTTTAACTTTCATAGCGGATAACCAAACTGATAGAAATTTCTTTGGCTGGTTAATGCCGCCATCAATGGTTCAAATTTTCAACGGATTATTTGTGGTGATTTTAGCAGTACCTTTCAGTATTCTTTGGGATACTTTAAGAGCTAAAGATAAAGAGCCAATTTCTCCTGTAAAATTAGCTGTAGGTTTAGTGGTAATTTCTATTAGTTTCTTTATGATTGCTACTCAGGTTTCTTATATCGGAACTTCGGGATTATTATTAGTGAAATGGCTTATACTATTATATTTTTTAAATACATGTGCTGAGTTATGTTTGTCTCCAATTGGTTTATCATTGGTAGGTAAATTATCTCCAAAACGTTTTTCTTCTTTATTGTACGGAGTATTCTTTTTGTCGAATGCATCAGGTTACGCTCTTGGAGGAACTTTAGGTTCTATATTGCCGGCTACTGGTGATAAATTTGCAAAAGCAAAAGAATTAGGAATCGATCTTCAGGCAGTTTTAGATAATAAAATTACGCCAACTGCAGAGCAAATAGCTTTATTAGATCAACATCAGATTAGTGCTCACAATCACTTTTTTGCCGGATTCGAAATTCACAATTTATATGAATTCTTTATGGTATTTGTTGTTTTAACCGGTATCGCAGCAATTATATTATTTGCTTTGACTCCGTTCCTGAAAAAGATGATGCACGGTGTTCGATAAATAATACTAATAATATATAAAAATTACCTACAGGTTTAGGCTTGTAGGTAATTTTAATTTTAAAGAGATTACAGTTATGTGGAAAAAACACCCAAAAGCACTTCCTTATTTGTTTTTATCTGAAATGTGGGAGCGTTTTGGTTATTATTTAATGATCGGGATTTTTACTTTATATCTAAAAGATGTAAAAGATGGATTTTCAATGACCGAGAAAGAAGCTTCTGATTTATACGGAACTTTTATAGCTTTAGTTTTTTTAACACCTTTTATTGGAGGACTTGTTGCTGATAGGTATTTGGGCTACAAAAAATCTATTGTTTTTGGCGGGATTTTAATGGGTATTGGATACTTCTTAATGGGAGTGCACGATATAACAGTGCTTTATATTGCCATGACTTTGGTGATTGTTGGTAATGGTTTTTTTAAACCTAATATTTCTACATTATTAGGAAGTTTTTATTCTAAAGAAGAGTATAAAGATAAAAAAGACGAAGGCTACAATATTTTCTATATGGGAATCAATGTTGGGGCTTTTATTTGTAATTTCTTTGGTGCTGTCTTGCAGATTCTTTTAGGATGGCATTGGGCTTTTATGGCTGCCGGTGTCGGGATGTTTATAGGTGTTATCGTGTTTTTATTAGGTACAAAACATTATGTAGGATACGATCAGAAAAAAGGAGTGCAGAAAGGCGATATGCCGTTCTATAAAATTATTCTGTTTATCTTGTTGCCTTCTTTTGTTTTCGGAGCTATTGGCTGGTTGATAAAAGGCGTTGCTTCAGAAACTAATTTAGATAGTTATATCTTTGGTTCAGATAGTACAGATGCTTTTATTTTTGCCTGTATTCCGATAGTTTTCTTTTACGGGTCACTTTATTTTAAGGCTAAAGTAGAAGATAAACGACCAATTGGAGCTTTATTGGCTATTTTTGGAGTCGTAATTTTATTTTGGGCCGTTTTTAAACTTAATGGTTCGGCACTTACTACCTGGGCTGATCGTTATACGGACAGAGAAGTAACCGGAACTGCTGGTCAGTTTGTAGGTAAACTAAAATTAGCCAAAGAAGTAGAATATAAAAAAGTATCAACTGAGGTATATGATGAACAATTTCGTTTGCAAAAAGTAAATGGAGTGGTAGAAACAGAAGTAAATTACCCATTATACTTTAGAAATGTTGCTCCGGAAAAATTACCTGCAGAAGGTGCGAAAGTGCATCTTTGGGCAACCAATTTAAGTCAGTCTATAAATCCTGCCTGGGTAATTATACTAACCCCTTTGATTGTTGCATTTTTCTCTTTTTTACGATCCAGAAAAAAAGAACCCTCAACACCTACAAAAATTGCTTTTGGTTTGCTAATTTCGGCACTGTCTGTTTTGGTAATGGTAGCTGCAGTACAAATTGGTCATGACGGAGCAGAAAAAGTGAGTGCCTGGTGGCTGGTCGCAAATTACGGAATCATAACAATCGGAGAATTATTTTTAAGTCCGATGGGCTTGTCGGTAGTATCTAAATTAAGTCCGGTAAATATTACGTCCTTAATGATGGGAGGTTGGTTTTTGTCAACTTCTATAGGTAATAAGTTAAGTGGAGTTTTGGCGAGTATGTGGGATACGTACGACAACAAAGCCAACTTTTTTTGGGTTAATTTTGCATTGTTAATGTTTGCAACTGTACTAATGTTTGTTTTGGTAAAGCAGCTTAACAAGGTGATGAAAGAAAGAGGAATCAATTAAATTATGTATAAATAAATGGAGCAGAAGATCACTTTAGAGGAAATTCAAAATTTTAAAGGCAATTACCCAAAACAATTGTGGTATTTGTTTTTTGTTGAAATGTGGGAGCGTTTTTGTTTTTACGGAATGCGCGGTGTTCTTGTGATTTTTATGGTAGATCAGCTTTTTTTGAAAGAAGATCATGCCAGTGAACAATATGGCGCTATTCAGGCTTTTGTATATGCCTTTACTTTTATTGGAGGTATTTTTGCAGATAAAGTGCTGGGTTTCAAAAAGTCACTGTTTTTTGGAGGAATTGTAATGATTTTAGGGAATCTTTTGATTGCCGTTGCGCCTCATGATTTCTTTTATTACGGAATTGCTTTTTCGATTATAGGGACTGGGTTCTTTAAGCCTAATGTTTCGTCGATGGTAGGAGAATTGTATCACGAAAACGACGGACGAAGAGATGCCGGTTACGGAATGTTCTATGCGGGAATAAATGTTGGAGGACTTTTTGGTGGTGCGTTATGCGTTTATTTAGGGAAATTTTATTCTTGGCAATTGTGCTTTTTATCAGCGGCAATTGTGATGTTTTTAGGATTAATTACCTTTTTGTTTACTAAAAAATATTTAGGACCAATTGGAGATTCTCCATTATTGCATTTAGAGAAAAATAAAAGAAGAATCAGTGAAATTGCGGTATATGCTTTGTCTATTTTGAGTTTGCCTTTTATTTTTATAATGGTAAAGAATACTAAATATACAGATTATTTCATGTATACTATTGGTACAATTGCCGTTTTATATTTTGCCTATGAATTGTTTAAATTAGCAGATGCTAAATTACAAAAGAAGCTTTTTGCAGCTTTTCTGTTTGTGTTTTTCTATTTCTTGTTTAATTCTATTTACGAACAAAGTGGCGGCTCATTGTCGCTTTTTGCGAAAGATAATCTGAATGATCAATTGCTGTTTTTTACTATTGATCCCAATGTTGTCAATAATAGTTCTAATACATTTTTTGTAGTGGTTTTAAGTCCGCTTATTGGATTATTGTGGATATGGCTTGGAAAACGAAAAATTGAACCGAATACTTTAATTAAATTCGGAATTGGATTTTTATTTCTTGCAGCTTCATTCTATATTTTCTATCTAACGAAATTCTTTGCAAATTCTAAGGGAATTGCTTCTTTAAATGTATTTACTTTTGCTTATTTAATAACCACTATTGGTGAGCTTTGTTTAGGACCAATCGGAATGTCGATTATTACAAAATTGTCTCCAAAAAGACTTTTTGGTATGATGATGGGATTATGGTTTCTGGCAAGTGCTTTTGGTCAATTGGCTGCAGGTAAACTGGGAGCGCAGATTTCGAGATCTAATACGGGAGATACTTTAGTCTCTAAACTGCAATCGTATACAGAAGGATATTATCAATTGGCGATATATTCCCTAGTTGCAGGATTGATTTTATTGGCAATTTCTCCTTTTATCAGGAAATTAATGCAGGAAGTAAAATAGACTTATATACGGATTCTTTTTTTGTTTAAATTTGTCAAAAATTAAAAAGACCATGAAAAAAATATTTTTAATAACCTTGTTTTTAGTTGGTGCATTTGCAGTACAGGCGCAAGACTTAAAATGGTATACTGATGTAAGAGAGGCAATTACTGTAAGTAATAAAGAACAAAAACCAATGTTGATGTTTTTTACGGGAAGTGATTGGTGTGGTTGGTGTATTCGTTTGCAGACTGAAGTTTTAAAAACACCGGAATTTACTAAATGGGCTAAAGATAATGTCATTTTAGTGGAGCTGGACTATCCTAGAAGAACACCGCAAGCGCCGGAAATTAAAAATCAGAATAACGAATTGCAACAAGCTTTCGGGATTCAGGGATTTCCGACCATTTATTTTACAAGTGCTGAAGCCAAAGATGGTAAAGTAAATTTTAAAGGATTGGGACAAACAGGATATGTTGCCGGAGGTCCATCTGCCTGGTTAACAGTTGCTGAAGGGATTGTTCATCCAAAAAAATCTTAAAAACTACATACTCTATAATAGTATAGAAACTCCTTACGTTTGCGTAAGGAGTTTTTTTTGTTTGGTAAGAAAAGTATTCATTTGTTTCAGAGTATTTTGACACTTTGATATTTTATTATGTGTAAAAAAACATATAATGTATTTTTTGTATTAATAAAAATTGGAAAATTAAAATAATATGTTAATTTCGTCATGCTATACTAACCAAAACCAATTAGATTATGACTAAAAAATTACTTATCCTACTATTTTTTTTAGGTTCATTTTTTCTGCAAGCACAAAATTTAGTTTGGAGAACAAACATGACTGATGCAATTGCTATAAGTAATGACCTAAGAAGACCAATGTTAATTTTATTCACTGCCTCAGGTGTACCCGAAAATCTTCAGAATGAAATTTTTAAAACTCCGGATTTTGCAGTTTGGTCCCGTGATAATGTTGTTCTTGTAAAACTTGACCTGTCAGACTCTGCTATCGATCAAAGCGATAAAGAGCAGAATATCAAATTAAAAAATGCATTTGGTGTACAGGAATTGCCTGAAGTATGTTTTGCAAGTGCTTCAATCCGAAAAAATAAAACAACTTTTAGTGCTTTAGGAAAAATTGCCTATAAACCAGGTGGTGCAAAAGCATGGATAGCAGAATCAAATGCAATTTTGCATCCTAGCGAATAAATTAAATTTAAATTAAGTTTCTTAGTTTAATTTGTAGATTCCCTTTTCGTTTTTTAAACGAAAAGGGATATTTTTTTTACGAGCTTTTTGCTGTTAATCAGTACTTTGTTAATTAAACTCCTGTTTTTTATGAAACCAACAAAAAAATAATGATTTATTATTGATTGCGTATTTTTAATTAATTACGCTCGTATTCTATATGTTTTTTATATCGTTTATGTTAAATTAGTAAAATAAATTTAATTTAAACTTGGATTAGATATGAAGCAAAAACTACTTATTTTTTTATTTATTTTGGGTTCCTCGTTTTTACATTCACAAAATTTAGTTTGGAAAACAAATATGATTGATGCCCTTAAAATGTGTGATGAGCAAAGAAAACCGCTTTTGATTTTCTTTACATCATCGGGAATTTCGCAGAGTATTCAGAACGAAGTTTTTGCAACACGTGATTTTTTAGATTGGTCCAATAAAAATATCATTTTGCTAAAACTTGATTTGTCTGATGCGACCTTATCTCCAGAAGACAGAGAACAAAATGTTAAGCTAAAGGAAGCTTTGGGAATTGAGGAATTGCCAAAAGTTTGCCTGGCTACAGCATCTATCAGAAAGAACAAGCCCATGATTAACAAACTGGGTTTGCTTGATTACAATTTTGGTGGGGCAAAAAAATGGATATCGGATGCTAGGATGATATTAAACGGAGAATAAACTCGTTTAATTTTATTCTAATTTAATTTATAATATCCTTTTTCGCTCGTTGCGTGAAAAGGGATATTTTTTTTGAGACAAGTATATTTCCATGTTTTCTGGATCGAATATGAATTTGATGCATCGGCGATTATTATTTTTGGATGTAGATCTTCTAATATTCGATCTAAATTTATTTTAGGCGATTGGGTAAGAATCAAGATATCAGGTTGAATCCTGGTTTCATAAATTCCGGAGCTGTCTATTATGGATATTTTTTTTCCATTAAAATATAAGACGTTTTTAATTTTATTGGTTGATGATAATTTTCCAAAATTTCCAACTAAATAAGCATTGAGAATGCTGTTTTTCGATAGAGTATCATTTGTAAAAAGCGTAATTTTCTTTCCTGTTCTTTCAGAAAGAAGCGTATTTTTCTTGGTGTTATAAACAATCAATTCGTTTGTGTTTTCGATTTCTTTTTTGGTGTAGATAAAAGATAGCTGCAGCAGAACTATCGTAATTAATAAAAAAACAAATTGATTGTAATTGGGCTTTTTACTCCAGACGATTGCCGAAATAATGAAAATATAAAAAGTAAGGAGATAATAAAAGTTGAAACTGATATCTCGTATTACGAACCATTCAAACGAAGCTACAATATGAATCGTTTTGTTTAATAGGTAAATACTTTTTTCGAAAATTTCTATGATGATAGCGGGAGGAGACATGAAAATCGCGAGAATCATTACTATAATTCCAGCGATCATTATAAAAGATAAAATTGGAATAATAACAATATTGGTAACGAAAAATAATCCCGGAAATTGATGAAAATAATACAAGCACAAAGGCAAAGTACCAATTTGTGCGGCAAACGAAACCGTTAATGCATTCCAGATTGTTGTTTGAATTTTATGTTTTGGAGTCCAGATTTGTTTTAATAATGGTTGCAGCCAAACAATAAAAAACAAAGCAAGATAGCTTAACTGAAAACCAACATCAAATAAAAAATAGGGTTCACAAAGTAATATTAGTAACATTGAGACCAGTAAGGTATGGTAAATACTTCCGCTTCGGCGTAACTGGTTTCCTATTGCCAAAAATGAAAACATCACAACAGAACGTAAAACAGATGGCGATAACCCTGAAATTATGGCAAAAGCGCCTAAGGATAATAAAATCGAAATTAATTTTATCAGAGAACCTTTTCGGGTATTTGGAATTGGTTTTAAAATAAAATTGATAAAAAGCATTATAAAGCCTACATGTAATCCTGAAACCGATAATATGTGTGTCGCTCCGGAATACTGATAATCCTGAATAATATCAGAGGAAATATCTTGTTGTTGCCCTAGAATAAGTGCGAGAGCAACATTCATTTCTTCATTGTTAAAATTGGCTTTTTCAAGATTACGAACGATACGCGAATGCAGTCGGCCGGAATAATACCAAATGTCTTTTTTAGGGTTTTTATTAATAGTGATTTCTGTTTTGTTCGTATAGATCTGCGCGTAAATTTGCTTATCTGCCAGATATTTACCGTAGTCAAATTGGTTGGGATTTTTGTTTGAACTATTTTGTTGTAAAACTGTTTTTACTTTGATTACATTTCCAATAATCAGATTTTTAAGGCTGTCTTTTTGAATGTTGACAATGATTTTACCGGAATAATTTCCCCCATCAATATTGTTTATTATCGCAATAAACCTATCATTGTAAGTATTACTTTTTAGTTTTTCCCGTAAAGTGAAGGTGATAATTTGCGGAGTTTCAAATGCTTTTTTGCAATGAATATAATTAGATTTTTGAAGGGAATTAGTATGAAGAAGCAAGGTTAAAATTCCAATAACAAACGAAATAAAATAAGTGTTGATTCCAAAAAAAGTAGTGAACCTTTTATTTCTTTTGATAAGAAAATACAAGATCGTAAACACAATTATTGCTACTATAAATACTGACATAGCAATATCTAATGACGGCTTACAATAATAACAAAACAAAATACCAAAAAGAAACCAAATCGTAATTTTGGTTAACGGGAAATCTAATACTTTCATGGTTTAAAAGTATTAAATATTTTGTAAGAAAAAAGATATATTTTATTTATTTGTTATTCAATAACCCTATTGATTTGTACAAATGAATTTTGATAGTACGCTTCTTTTGTAGAAGAAATTATAACTCCTTTTGAAGTTGAAGAGTGAACGAACTTAATTTCATTTGAATTAACTTCGGTGATAAGGCCAACATGATTAATTTGTTTGCTTTTATTGGTTTTAAAAAAAATTAAATCGCCCTTTTGAGCATCATTAACTTTAATTATTTTTCCAATTTTTGCTTGTTCATAAGAGGGTCTTGGCAACTTGATATTTTCTGATTCAAAAGTAGTAAATACTAATCCTGAACAATCGTAACCATTTTTTGTAGTGCCGCCGGCTTTGTATTTTACACCAATATTATCTGTCGCTTTCCTAATCAGATTATTAACTACATATCTGTTTTCTTTTTTATTTTCGGTCTTTGATTCTTTTTTGCTCACAGCAGTTGACGTCGATTTACAAGAAACAAAAAAGACGACTAAAAGAAATATGAGAAGTATTTTTTTCAAACCAAAAATCTTTAATTATTTCAAATCAGCTACAATAAGTTTTGCTGTTTTTTTACTTGCACCAACTCCGCCCAATTTTTGCTCCAGAATATCATAATTCTGAAGTAATTTTTCGCGATAAGTTGGTTCTAATAATTTTTGCAATTCTTCGTTAATACGTTTTGTATTGCATTCACTCTGAATCAATTCAGTTACAACTTCCTGATCCATAATTAAGTTAACCAGCGAAATGTATTTTAAAGTAATAATGCGTTTCGCAATTTGGTAAGAGATGGAGCTTCCTTTATAACACACTACTTCCGGAACTTTAAAAAGAGCCGTTTCCAGAGTTGCAGTTCCTGAAGTTACCAAAGCGGCAGTCGAAGAACGAAGTAAATCATAAGTTCTATTCGAAACAAATGCGATATTTTTGTTTTTTATAAATTGTTGGTAAAACTCATAATCCTGACTTGGCGCGCCTGCAATTACAAATTCATAATCCTGAAAATCATCCACAACGCTTAGCATAACGCTTAGCATTTTGGTGATTTCCTGTTTACGGCTTCCCGGCAAAACAGCAATGATGGGTTTTTCGCCTAATTGATGTTGTGCTCTGAAAGTAGCTTCATCAAAAGCAGGCTGATTCTGGATAGCATCAATTAAAGGATGTCCCACAAAATCTACCGGAAAATGATGTTTGTCTTCGTAAAAGCTTTTTTCGAAAGGCAAAATCACAAACATTTTATCAACGTCTTCTTTGATCGCTTTGATACGGTTTTCTTTCCAGGCCCAAATTTGAGGTGAAATATAATAATGAGTTTTATAATTTAATGCTTTTGCCCATTTTGCAATTCGCATATTAAACCCGGGATAATCAATAAAAATTAAAACATCAGGCTGAAATTCTAAGATGTCTTTTTTGCAAATCTTGATATTGTTTAAAATGGTTTTTAAATTAAAAATTACTTCAACAAAACCCATAAAAGCCAATTCACGATAGTGCTTTACTAAAGTTCCGCCTGCTTTTTGCATTAAGTCACCTCCCCAAAATCTAATGTCGGCCTGAGGATCTTCCTCGTATAAAGCTTTCATTAAATTTGAACCGTGTAGATCTCCGGAAGCTTCACCTGCTATTATGTAGTATTTCATATGGATTTTATTAAAAGTGTGTTTCAATTTTTAAACACAACATTTTTTTTGCAAGGCAAAGATAAGATTTAAATAAATAAAGTAGAAATGGCCAAAACAATAACGGCCAGAACAACACCTCTTGCTTTTAGTTCTTCGTTTCTTTTTAACAGAATCCAAAAAACAGCAAGATCTAAAACCGTTCCTATAGTAATTACTTTTCCTAAATATCCTTCTTTTTTTATGGTATGAATTCCCGTTGCAAAATCGAATTTTGTAAAAAAAGTAACAAACAAATAACTTCCGAGTAGCGCCGTAAAAATTCCGACGATAAAACCAATAAGTAAGTCTTTTTTATTCATTTAAATTCCAGGTATTAAGTTGTTGCATAGAATGATGAGCCGTTAAGTCAAACTGAACAGGAACTACAGAAATGTAACCGTTTTCTAAAGCCCATTCATCTGTGTCTTCTCCCTGATCTTCATTAGTAAATTTGCCTGTAAGCCAGTAATAATCTTTTCCAAAGGGAGTTTGTCGTTTGTCGAATTTTTGTGCATAATATGCTTTCGCCTGACGACAAATTTTTATTCCCTTAATCTCGTTTTCTTTTAATTTTGGAAAATTAACGTTTAAAACGACACCCGGAGGCAATTTATTTTTGAGGGTTTCTAAAGTTATTTTTTTAACGAATGATTTTATTTGTTCAAAATCGGCATTCCAGTCAAAGTCTAATAAGGAGAATCCAATAGCCTGAATTCCCTCTATACCCGCCTCGACAGCAGCGCTCATAGTCCCGGAATAAATAACATTTATAGAAGAATTTGTTCCGTGATTAATTCCTGAAACGCAAAGATCCGGTTTTCTTTTTAAAATTTCATTTACGGCCAGTTTTACACAGTCAACAGGAGTTCCGGAGCAGCTATATTCTGTTATAATATCTTCTTCTTTCGAAATTTTGTCAAGAAATAAAGTATTGTTTATGGTAATGGCGTGACCCATTGCGCTTTGAGGCTTGTCTGGTGCTACTACTATAACGTCTCCAATGGTTTCCATAACGCTGATTAAAGCCCTAATTCCCGGCGCAAGAATTCCGTCATCATTGGTGACTAATATTAAAGGTTTTTCATTTTCCATGCTGTGGTTCTTATCTCAATTTATCAAAATTAAAGCTTGTAAAAGCAAATGTAGTAACTGATTTTGGTAGAATACTAACAAATAAGCAAAAATTATAAACTTAATTCAAGAAGACTTTTGAGGTTCAAACATTTTTATATCTTTAACAAAAAATTATAGCGAACTTGGCAAGTTGGCACAATTTTTACCGTTAACTTAGATTAAAAAATTTGATGAATGCTATTATTAAGTTTATGAAAAGAAATTATAAAATACTTATAGCCGTATTATGCTTGTCTTTAACCTTATTTGCTTTTAAAATTAATGCAGATAAGTCAGTTGATCCGGATCCGAACAGAGATAAAACACTTTTAGAATTATTGGCATTTGTTATTGAAAAAGGACATTATAGTCCGGCAGAAATAAATGACGAGTTTTCTAAAGGAATTTTTAAAGATTATGTTGATGCATTAGATCCTTCAAAAAGATTCTTTTTGCAGTCTGATATTGATGAATTCAAACAATATGAGCTGCAATTAGACGATCAGTTTTTGAATAAGGATTTAACGTTTTTCAATCTTACTTATACAAGATTGATGAAACGTATGGAGGAAAGCAAAAAACGTTATAAGACTATTTTAGCGCAGCCATTCAACTATGATGTTGATGAAACTTTCAATGCTGATTATGATAAGTTGCCTTATGCAAAAAATGCAACAGAAATCAATGAAAGATGGAGAAAACAAATTAAGTTATCTACCCTTTCTTCGCTTGTTACAAAACAAAAGTTAGAAGAAGATAAAAAGAAAGCAGATCCTAACTATAAAGTAAAATCTTTTGAAACATTAGAAAAAGAAACACGCGATAGTTCTCTAAAATCGCTGGATGATAACTTTAGTTTGATTAAAGATCTAAATAAAGAAGATTGGTTTTCTGTATATGTAAACTCAATCATGACTCGTTTTGACCCGCATACAAGTTATTTTGCCCCTGAGGAAAAAGATCGTTTTGATGTAAACATCAGTGGGAAACTGGAAGGTATTGGAGCACGATTAACTAAGAAAAATGATTTTACTCAAATTGATGAGTTGATTTCTGGTGGGCCAGCCTGGAAAGGAAAACAACTGGAAGCAGGAGATTTAATTTTGAAAGTAGCACAAGGAAACGAAGAACCTGTAGATGTTGTAGGGATGCGTTTAGACGATGTTGTGAAAAAAATTAAAGGTCACAAAGGAACTGAAGTAAAACTTACAGTTAAAAAAGTAGACGGAACGATTAAAGTGATTTCGATTGTTAGAGATATCGTTGAAATTGAAGAAACGTATGCTAAATCAAGTATTGTAGAAAGAAACGGTTTGAAATACGGAGTAATTTATTTACCGAAATTTTATATCGATTTTGAAAACAAAGATGGTCGTGATGCCGGAAAAGATATTGCGCTTGAAGTAGAAAGACTGAAAAAAGAAGATATCAATGGTATTGTACTTGACGTTCGTGATGATGGAGGTGGATCTTTATCTACAGTAGTGGACATTGCTGGTTTATTTATCGAAGAAGGACCAATTGTTCAGGTAAAATCAGCAGGTAAAAAGAAAGAAGTTTTATACGATAAAGATAAAAAAATCGAGTGGGACGGACCATTGGTAATTATGGTAAACAGCTTCTCGGCTTCGGCATCAGAGATTTTGGCTGCTGCAATTCAGGATTACAAACGTGGTGTTATCATTGGTAGTAAACAAACTTATGGTAAAGGAACAGTTCAAAACGTTTTAGACTTAAATCAGTTTGTTCGTAATGCAAATTATGGCGATTTAGGAGCTTTGAAAATTACAGGACAAAAGTTCTACAGAATCAACGGAGGTTCGACTCAGTTAGAAGGTGTTCATAGTGATGTGGTGATGCCGGATCGTTATGCTTACCTAAAAATGGGAGAACGCGATATCGACAATGCTATGCCATGGGATAAAATAGATCCTGCAGATTATAGCACTTGGAAATCGAACGAGAATTTTACCAAAGCAATTGCAAATAGTAAAGATAGAATCGCTCAAAATGCACAATTCAAATTGATTGAAGACAATGCAAAATGGATTGATGTTAAAAATAAAGAAAACACCTATAGCTTAAATATTAATAGTTTTAAAGCTACTCAGGAACAAGTTGAAAATGAAGGTAAAAAATACAAACCAATTTCGGATTACAAAAACAGTCTGGTTTTTAAATCTTTGCCTTATGAAGAACTTGAAATGAAAAGCGATGCTACCTTAAAAGAGAAAAGAGATGCATGGCATCAGGCATTATCTAAAGACGTTTATGTTGAAGAAGCATTGAATGTTTTGGATGATTTGCAATCTAATAAAGGCGGTGTAGTAAAAGGATCTGTTTCTCCTAAAATGAAAAAGGATAAATTAGTAAAATCTTAGTTCTTTAAATAGAATTAATTTGTTAGAAAACGCTTCAGAAAATGCAATTTTTTGGAGCGTTTTTTTTGTACCCTTTTAGATTGTATTTTTGTAAGAACTGGCTTTTGCTGAAGTTGAATTTTAGAAGAAAAATAAATAGTAAAAGAATGAAGAATTATATTGTTTTAGGTTTAATTGGCTTTGCTTTATTGTCATGTAAAAAAGAAATCAGCAACGATAATGACTTAGGTCAGGAAGCACAAACTTCTCTTGCCTCTAATCAAAGCAGTACAGATTCGTTATATACTTATTCCTATTTACCCACTTCGACAACAAAACAAATTGTAAAACATCAATATTACACACTTTCTTATAATGAAAAGTTTGAGCAGGCAGAATGGGTGGCTTATGAATTAAAGAAAGAATACCTAAAAAACGGAAATTATAAACGTCCTTATTTTAGTGAAGATCCAAGTGTAACGACGGGTTCTGCAGATTGGAGAAATTATAAAAAATCAGGTTATGATAAAGGGCATCTTTGTCCTGCCGGAGATATGGAATTTGATCAAAAGGCATATAACGATACTTTTTATACCTCGAACATTTCGCCACAGGATCACGATTTTAATAGCGGAATCTGGAACAGATTAGAACAAAAAACACGTTATTGGGCTGATAAATACAATGATATTTATGTGGTAACAGGAGGGATTTTGAAAGATTCGGATAAAAAAATAGGAACAGAAAAAGTAGCTGTTCCTAAATATTTTTATAAAATTATTTTGGCTAAAACAGGGAAAGAACATAAAGCAATCGCTTTTCTGGTTCCGAATCAGGATAGTGATCAATCATTGTATGATTTTGTAGTTCCTATTGAAACTTTAGAACAAATGACCGGAATTGATTTCTTTCCCAATTTAAAAAACTTAAAAAGCAGTAAGGATTTTTAGTTGCTAAAAATAGATTTATAAATGCTAATCAAGAGTTGAGATGTGCCGTTAGGTACTAAATATTGGTAGAAAACAGGAATAGCAATATTTAGTGCTTAACGGCACAAATTATAGACCTTTCAATCATAACTTATTTTGCTTTTTTCGAGGATTAAAAAATATAAAACTCATAATCGCTAAAATCCAGACACCAATTCCGCCGTAAAGTAATATCATTTCAAAACCATGAGCCAGTGCCACATGTAAAATGGATTGAGACGAATCTAATGTTGCTAGCTGAGGAAAATCTTGGTTAAGGGATGAAAAGTTTCCTGCTGCAATTTTTTCTGAAAGAGATTGTAATGTTTTTGTATCGATAGCTCCTGAAAAGGCATTATTTAAATAGAAGAAAATTCCTTCTACCAGAATAAATCCCATTAAAGCAATATTGATAGATAAAGTAATCAATCGGGCACTCATGTCTATTCCTGAAGCCATTCCAGAACGATTAGAAGGAACCGAACCTGTAGTTGTATTCGTGACGGGTGTATTCGTTAAGCCTAAGCCAATTCCTGCCAGTAAAGAACCGGGAAGCATGGTGAGCCAGCTGGCATGTTCTGCAGTGCTGCCATATCTCATAACAATAAAACCCAATCCTATTACAAACAAACCTAACGGAATTACAATGCCCGCAAGATAACGAACCGAAAGATATTCGGCAAAAGGCGGAATGATTAAGGTAGGAAGGGTATAAGCAAGTAAAGAAAGTCCGACTGTTACGACATCATAACCTAAACAACTTTGGAAATAAATAGGAAGATAAATGATGAAAGGCCAAAAGCTAAAATTCATACCAATTGATCCTAAAATAGCACCTGAAAAATTACGGATTTTAAATACCGTAAAATCAAACATGGGATAAGGATTGGTTTTTTCGACCCATAAAAACAACACAAAACTTAGTATTGTAATGGCTAAAATACCCAAAGCTAAAGAGCTTGCAAAACCAAGATCAGGTCCTTGCGTAATATAATATGTTAATCCAAACACAGCTACAGATAATGTGATCATACCCCAGAGGTCTATTTTTTTAGCATCAGAATCTTTAGATTCGTCTACATAACCGTAAACCAGAATCACGGCAACGACAGCAATTGGTACATGGATTAAAAATACCCATTGCCAGGATAATATTGCTATAATCGAACCGCCTATTATAGGGCCAAAACCCAATCCGACACCAAGGATAATTCCCCAGATACTAAAAGCCCTGCTGCGTTCTTTTCCTTCCTGAAATTGATGGGATAAAGTAGCGACCTGACAAATTAACATTGCACCTCCGCTTATTCCCTGAAAGAAACGACTTATTACCAATAAAGTTACATCCTCTGCTAAACCGCAAATTAATGATGAAATACCAAATAAAATTAAAGTAATAATTAGAATACGTTTTCGGCCGTATCGGTCGGCCAGAGTTCCTGCTGCCATTAAAACAGTGGTACAGCCTATGGTGTAAATATTCATGATCCATTGCATGTCTTTGAGATTAGCGTTCAGTACATTTTCGAGTGTTGGAAGGATGACAGGAACACTTGAAATTTCAAGAGAGAACATTAAGGTTGCCAGACAAATAGCGATTAAAGCGATGTTGTTTTTGCTGGAGTAAAATTTTTGCTTCATTTTTATATTTTATTTTTAGCAAAATTAAACTGAGTATTGCTCTTTTTTCGGTACAATTAAATGATAAAAAAGTACTTTTGTGTTATGAGAAAAGAAAACATGCATCAGGCGGTGGAGGTATTTTATAAAAAGGTAGATGAATGCCCAATTGTAAATTCGCAATTCAGTTTTTTTCAGATGGTTTATGTTATTTCAGGAAATGGATTTCTTAAGATCAATGGTAATTGTATTTCTTATCAAACTGGGAATTTAATGTTATTGACGCCCAATGATTATCATAATTTTGATATTGTAACTACAACAGAATTTTTATTGGTGAAGATTAATAGCGAGTATGTAAAAGAATACAAATCAAAAAGTATCGATCATATAGGATGTTTGCTGCATTATGCAACACATTTATCGGGTTGTATTTTAAAACGAAAAGCAGATGAATTTCTGGTAAAATCAATATCAGATTCTCTTATTCATGCTATTGATAATAAGGATATTTACGATGAAGATTTAATTACGCATTATGTAAACGCGCTTATTGTAATTGCTGCCAGAAACATTGCAAAAATAAAACCAACAGGAGTAAAAGAAAGTGCCGATAAAAGAATTCTGGAAATCATCAATTACATACAGGCTCATATTTTTTGTCCTGAAAAATTAAAAGCTTCGGCTGTAGCAAAAGAATTTGATATATCTGATACTTATTTGGGGAGTTATTTTAAAAATCATTCCGGAGAAACGATTCAGTCTTTTATTTCAAATTATAAAATAAGATTAATAGAACATCGATTGCGTTTTAGTGACATGAGAATCAATGAAATTGTAGAAGAATTTGGTTTTTCGGACGAAAGTCATTTGAATAAATTTTTTAAAAAGCACAGAAATATTAGTTTGACCGGATATAGAAAAGCCAACATTTTTCAGAATTGATTAAAGGATTATAAAGGTCTTTTTTCACGCAGATCTTGCAGATTAGAGCAAATTTAATTTTAAAAATTGAATCACATAAAAAAAGCCGAAGATTTCTCTTCGGCTGTGTTTTTATTTCTTTTTAAAATTTAAAAAGTTGTCAAAGCTTTTAATTCTGCAATAGTCTGAGTTGGGTTTTCGGCTTTAAAAACAAAGCTTCCGGCAACCAAAACATCAGCTCCGGCTTCTACTAATTGTTTTGCATTTTTACTGGTTACACCACCGTCAATTTCAATAATTGTCGAAGCATTTTTACGAGTAATTAAATCTTTTAGTTTTTTTACTTTAGCATAAGTATTCTCGATAAAGGATTGTCCTCCAAAACCTGGATTTACACTCATGATGCAAACTAAGTCAATATCGTTGATAACATCTTCTAATAAATCGATATTAGTATGAGGATTGATAGCAACTCCAGCTTTCATTCCTTCGGCTTTAATGGCCTGAAGTGTTCTGTGAAGATGGGTACAAGCTTCGTAATGTACGCTCAGAATATTTGCACCTAAATCTGCAAAAGTCTTGATGTATCTGTCCGGATCGACAATCATCAAATGTACATCGATTGTTTTTTTAGCATGTCTTGAAATTGCTTCTAAAACCGGCATCCCAAAAGAAATATTCGGAACAAAAACACCATCCATAATATCAATATGAAACCAATCAGCCTGACTGTTATTGATCATTTCGATATCACGTTGTAAATTGGCAAAATCAGCTGCAAGAACAGAAGGAGCAATAAGTGTATTCTTCATTGTGTGTAGTTGTGTGTGTTATTTTTTGCAAAGATAGATTTTTTATGACTTACATTGAAATTTAACCGCAAAGTCCGCAAAGATTTACGCAAAGTTCACAAAGTTTTATGCTGAAGGTTTTGATGAACTTACAAAGTTTGATCAACGCAAAGCTTTGCGAACTTTATGTTTTTACAAGACCTAAAAGATAAAAAACCTTTGCGGACTTTGCGGTTAAATGAATTTTCAATTAAGGCCAATAAAAAACTCCGGTAATCAGCCGGAGTTTCAATCATCAATCAAAAAACGAACAGTCAATCAAACTGTTGTTTGCTTTAAAGTCCAATATAAGCACTTTCGCAATAAATTCCAAATCCCAACAATAATTGGAATTTGGAATTCAAAAATATTGGAACTTATTTTTTATATTAACCTAAGTAAGTTTTAAGAATTTTACTTCTTGAAGTATGTTTTAATCTGCGGATTGCTTTTTCTTTAATCTGACGAACACGCTCACGAGTTAAGTCGAAAGTTTCTCCAATTTCTTCTAAAGTCATTGGGTGCTGATCGCCAAGACCAAAATACAAACGAACAACATCTGCCTCTCTTGGAGTTAATGTTTCTAATGAGCGCTCGATTTCAGTACGTAATGATTCGTGAATTAACTCTCTGTCAGGGTTTGGAGATTCTCCGGAACGTAAAACGTCATAAAGGTTAGAATCTTCACCTTCAACAAGAGGTGCATCCATAGATAAGTGACGACCAGAGTTTTTCATAGACTCTTTTACGTCATTTACAGTCATGTCAAGTTCTTTTGCAATTTCTTCAGCAGAAGGCGGACGCTCGTTAGATTGCTCTAATAACGCATACATTTTGTTGATTTTATTGATAGAACCAATTTTGTTTAATGGTAAACGAACAATACGTGATTGTTCTGCCAAAGCCTGAAGAATCGATTGACGAATCCACCATACAGCATAAGAGATGAATTTGAAACCACGAGTTTCATCAAAACGTTGAGCCGCTTTAATTAAACCTAAGTTTCCTTCATTAATTAAATCCGGAAGAGTTAATCCTTGATTTTGATATTGTTTAGCAACCGATACAACGAAACGTAGGTTGGCTTTTGTTAATTTTTCTAAAGCTCTTTGATCACCAGCCTTTATTCTTTGTGCTAATTCTACCTCTTCATCAGCGGTAATTAGGTCAACTTTTCCAATTTCTTGTAGGTATTTGTCTAACGATGCAGTTTCACGATTGGTTACCTGCTTGGTGATTTTAAGTTGTCTCATGTTTTTTGTCTCCTCAATTTTTAAGTGTACAAATGATTATACGTATGAAGTATCAAAAAAGTTACAACTAAACGAAAATATTTTTTAAAATTTATATGTTACGCCAGATTGTATCGATAAACTGTAAGGTTTTGCTGTGTTATCTTCATTATATGTGGTAAGATAATATTTGAAAATTGGATTGAAATCAAGCTGAAATTTTTCTGTAAGTTTATAATTAAAGCCTAATCCCAGATTAAAAGACAAATTGGTTTCTGAGAGATTTTTTAGTTCTCCAATTTTTTGATTTTTAAAGCTTTCCGAGGAAAAGGATAATTCATTTTTATCCAAAATTAAAATACTAAAACCTGTAAATGCTTCTGCACCAAAACGGCTTTCGTCTTTTTTTAAGGCATAATTAAATTCTAAAGGCATTTCATAATAAGAAATTTTTTGTTCAAATTTTCCTTCGCCATCATTTTTAATAAAATTATCAATATCTACGCTGTTATAATTATTCATTGTTATATTTTCATATCGTAAGGCAGATGGATCATTGACGGTGACAGCAGTTTTTAAATTTATTTTGGCAACCCCTACTTTAAATCCAATTTTACCATACATCGATTTAAAGTAAAATCCGTAATGAGATGTTATTGGGTGGCTTTTGGAGAAATCATTAAAACTTTTGTTGATCATGGATTCCTTTGCCAATGATCCGGAAATCGCAGGCCCATAATATGCAGAAACAGAGTATTCAGGATCTGTCTCACTCTTTTGCTTCGGATATTCCCTTTTTACGTATTCCCGTTTGGGAGTTAGTTTTTTTTCCTGTTTTTTAAGTACGCTGTCTTTTTTAATAGAATCATTTTCGGGCTTATTTACCCAAGGCTTATTTATGATCTCTTTTTTCAAAGAGTTTTTATTCTGAATTGAATCTGCCGGAGTAGGTGTGATTATTTCAGAACTCTTTTGAGTTGTATTTGTTGATTTCTTTTTTGAAAAAATAACTTTCTTTTTAGTGCTGCTAATGGTATTTTTTTTCGGTGTTGTTTTCGTCGTTTTACTTTTAGAAATTTTATGAGTTGTGGTAACTGTTTGGTTCTTTTTTACAATTACTCGGTATTTTTTTACTACTTCATATTCTTCATATTCATCTGTAGATACTATTAATTTTGATGATTGTTTTATTAATTTCTCCGATTGGCTTTTTTTAATAGTCGTTTTTGTTTCGGTAGATGGCCCTATTGTTGTTTTTGTTGTTGGTTTAGGTTGAGATACAGCTAAATTTGTTTTAGAATCCCGAACTTTTATTGTTTTTTCATTTACAGATTTCCCAGATTGAGATGCTGTCGTTTGTTTTGTTTTAAAGGTTTTACCTTTATCCTGAACGGAATTAGACTTAGAAATAGTTCTGTCTTTTTCCTGAAAATTTTCATTATTAGTTTTGTCTTTTTCCGTTTGGACTAAAAATAAGATTGAAGTTGCCATAACGGCACTTAATAAGGTTGGTAAAAGCCAGAATAAAATTTTTCTTTTTCTTTTTTTATTTAAATCAGTTTCAATTGATGCCCATAGATTATCACTTGGTTTCTTGTCTAGAAGTACCAATTTATCTTTAAATATTTTTCCTATTTCTTTTCTATTTTCCATGGTTTGATTTGTGGTTATGGAATGGCTTTTTTGAAGTGATTTTTTCTTTTAAAATTATTTTGGCTCTGTGTAAATTAGATTTCGAAGTACTTTCGCTTATCGATAGCATTATAGCAATTTCTTTATGGGAGTATTCGTCTAATTCGTATAAGTTAAAAACCAATCTATATTGATGGGGGAGTTCTTGTATAAGTAATAACATATAATCCAGTGAAAGGTCTATTTCATTTTCTTCTACAAAAACATCTTGAGAAATGTCGTCTTTGATAGGGGCTAAAAAGGAAGAATCTCTATATCGGCTGATGGCTTTATTGATTGTAATTCGTTTCATCCAACCTTCAAAACTTCCCGAACCCTTATAATTTTTGATATTGGTGAATATCTCAATAAAAGCGTCATGAAGATTATCTTCAGCTTCAGAATCGTTTGTACAGTACTTTAAACTCGTTACAAAGAGAATTTTGTAATATAAGTTATAGAGTTCTTCCTGTGATTTCCGGTTTTGCTTAATGCACCCTTTTATGAGTTGATCTAAATTCAAAAATGAAAATGTTTAATGGTTTTTAAATATAGGAATTAGAATAACCTTTCTGAAATTAAATTAAAAGTATCTTATTGCTCTGGCTTTAATCGTGCCTTTTTTAGGAATTTTTGATGTAACGGTTTTTTCTCCGGTTTTAAAATCAACTGTATAAACCGTATTTGCATCAATTTCTGTAGAAGTCCAGTAAACTGAATCTTGGAAATTTCCTAAATTGTTTAAATATAAGTTTTTGTATACCAAATCAAGTTCATCTGCAGAAGGCAGAAACCAATCGATAAAAACATCCTGAATTTGTTTTACAGCATCTTTTGCCAATAGAGTTCCGTTATTTGCACTATTGCAAACCGAAGGATTTAAATAGTAATTGGCCAAATTATCATGGTAATTTATTATTTGTGCGGTGTTATAAAGCCCACTTCCTAATTCTGTATTTCTTGCATTTGATATAGGCGAAGTTGCGCATCCCCATTCAGAATCTTTTAGATTTTTTGTGGCAACCTCCATATATCTCCACCCAAAAGTGTATTCGCCTTTGTCGTAAAAAACGATTCCTTTTGCGGGACCAACATCTCCAACTTTATATTCTTTTCTCGATTCGTATATAAGTTCGAGTTTGATGTCTTTAGGGGCTTTCTTTATTGTAATATTACCTCCGTCTACTTCTACTTCGCGGTCAATATTCCAATATTTCACCACTTCAGAATCTCCTTCTAAATTAATGTTTATGTGAAGTTTATCATCTACAAATAAAAAGAAAAATGTTCCGTCATATTTTTGATGATTATAATAAAATTGCAAATACCCCCCCGGACTTACTAAAAAGCTTCCGCTAAAATAAGTATTATCTCCAGCCTCAGAATATTTAACTCTCCAGAAATAGTTGATAGGATTTTGAGTAGGAGGAATGAACAAATCATTATAATATCTTATAATGTCCTCTCTGCTGCAATTGTTTAGGGCAATAGCCAATTCGGCATTATTATTAACGGTATACTCTGTACCATCTTCTAAAGTTGTCGCTATAGGATAACTTATACTCAAAGATTGCCCGGTTGGAAGGTTTTCCAGAACTTTACTAAATTCGACATCGCTGTGTATATTTGTGGAGCCTATACCGTTTAAATTATTGTCATACACTCTTAAACTTAAAGGATATACAAATTCTACGCAAGGAGGAACTTCTCCGCCTTCAAGAGCTTTGCTGGTTGTTGCTTTTTGCAAAGTGTTATACAGCTCAGAACTTTTTTCGATTATTTTGCCAGGTGTTCCCGTATCTATACTTGCTGTTTCGCGCCAGTTATCATCGAAATTAGAACATCCGAATATTAAAGCGATTACTAATAAAGAAATTATTACTGTGGTTGTTTTTATAAAGTTTATCATTTTGATTATTTTTAGCTTGGTTCTAATTAATAGTAGCTTAAAATCAAAAAGGTTGCGTGGGAAATAATAAAAAATAAAAAGTTCCAATTCAAGAATAACGAATTGGAACTCTGTATATAAAGAAGAACGGGGCAAACAGGATTCTAAATTATCTTGTACGTGTTTTTATTCAGATATGTCATCATAGACATCAAGCATATCGTCGAATATTTTTTTTAGCGATTTTATGTATAAAGGAAATGCTATAATCAATAAGATGTATTCCTTTCGTAATACTGTAACGTCATCAAGAATTTCGTATAAACTCGGAATTATTAAAGTCAGAGAAACAGCAATACCAATCCAAGGGTTGTTTTTTATTTTTTTTAAAATGGATAAAATTTTCATGTCTGGTGGTGTATTTACGGCAAGTCTCATTTATGTCTGTATAGCTTTTGGGTTCTGGGGTAAAAGTAATTTTGATTTCTCTGTTTGAAATCAAAAATGTCACGAAAGCCATTTTTTTTGTCATGAAATCTTTAGAAGTCTTTCGGGTTTGGGATATTTCCTGCAAAAGCAAAAAAAATCCTCCCGGGATAGAGAGGATTTGTATAGTTAGGAATTAATTGTACTAAGACAGAATGTTCATTTTTTTTAGAAAATCTTTATAGGTATCACTAAGATTTATCTTGTGGTCTCCTTTTAAGATGATAAGATTGTCGGCCAAAATAATTTCTTCAATTTTATCTTTATTGACAATCGTATTGCGATGTGTTTTTACGAATTTATTTTTATCCAATAAATTACTGATTTTGGTGAGAGAGATCTGAATGACGAATTTTTCCTTTTCGGTAATAATATTGCAATAGCGTTCTTCGACTTCGATATATAAAATGTCGTTTATGGCGACTTTTTTTAGTGAGTTTTTCTTCTTGATGAATAAATACTCATTGCTAATTACAGTGTCTTGTTCTTCGCTCATAAAAACATTCGTTTGAGCATAGAATTTTTCGACAGCCATTTCTATAGCGTATAGAATTTCGAGTTCGTTAAAAGGTTTCATCAAAAAACTAAAAGGCTTGGTAAGTTTTGCTCTTTCAAAAATTTGACGATCCTGCGAACTTGTCAAAAACACAAATGGTTTTGAAGCATTTGGAATAATGTTGATAGATTCAGCAAAGGTGATTCCGTCTGGTTTTCCGTCCAGAAAAACATCTATAATAATGATGTCTACCGTATTCTCGTAAAAAAGTTTTAATGCATCTGTAAAGTTGGCGGCAACGCCTGTAATGTTATAATTGTTCTCTACCAGAACTTTAGCAAGCGCATCGCTTTGCTCAGGAGTATCTTCTATAATTAAAACATTAATATTATCCATTTGTTTTTGTTTTCGGGAAGCTTAATATCATTTTAGTTCCCTTGTTAATCTCACTTTCTATAACTAAAGTTCCGCTATTTTTTTTGATCATTTGTTTGCACAACTGCAAGCCTAAACCCGTTCCTATAATTTCTGAGTTGCTTTTTTTAGCTAAAAGTTCTCCTTCTTGTAGTAGCTCTTTAATAGTGTTTTCGCTCATTCCAATTCCGTTATCTTCTATTGTAAGATCGCAAAAATCAGGATTGATTTCCTGAGTGTAAAAATTTATTTTGCCATTTTCATTAGAAAATTTAATAGCATTATCTAATAAATTTCGAAGTACAATTTTTAAAGAATCAAGATCTACAAAAATAAAAATATTTTTCGATACCGAATTTTCAAAAGTAATCGCTTTATCCAAAAGCAAAGGTTTGTAGTTGTATTCGATTTGCTGTACAATAGAATATAAATGAATAGATTCCTTATGAAAGTACAATTGTTTGGTTTGCAGCATCGCCCAATGCAGTAAATTGTCTAATAAACTGTAAGCGCCATTGGCAATGGTGCTATTCTGGATGATAAGCTGATGTAGTTCATCATAATTTTTAGTTTCGAGTGTTGCTGATAATTTAGCATTACTTGTTTTTAATGCATTTACAGACGATCTTAAATCATGACTTACAATAGAAAATAACTGATCTTTAGTAGCATTGAGTTCATCAAGTTTGTTCTTTTGAAGTAAAATGGTTTTTGCATTTTTTACTTTTTGACCGTATAGATAAACTCCTCCCGTTAAAATTAATAGTAAGCCTATTGCGGCAAAAAACAAACTGTTACGTTGAGTGTCTTTTAGCTTGTTCTCAACTTCTAATACTTTAATTTGTTTTTGTTTCTGCGCTACGGCAAACTTTTTCTCGAAATCAGCAACAGCCCAAATTTTATTTTGATTGTTTAGAGAGTCTTTCCAATCTTCTGCTTCTTTTCTGTAATCTATAGCTTTTTTGTAATTGCCTCTATTTTCTTCTACAACCGCCATATTGAAGGCTGTATTTTCTTTTAAGTTGAAATTTTTTATATTTTTAGATAATGTATATGCTTTTGTGAAATAGTAGATTGCTTGTTGGTCTTTATATTGTAGGTAATATAAATTTGCAATGTTTGTATTAGATTGAATTATACTTTTTGTAATTTGTTTAGGGTTTAAAAGTACCTCTTTTTTTAAATAAGATTCTGCTTTAGTAAATTGTTTTAAATGCAAATAGCAGATTCCTATATTTGCATATAAATCAATTATTTCACTATTATCATTTTGATTTAATATTTCTTTCTCAGCTTTCAAAAAGTGAATAATTGCCTGTTCGAATTTTTTTTCAAAATAAAATAATCCTCCAGTATAATTATCAACCAAATAATAATACTGGAAAGATTTATTTATTAAATTAAATTCAATATGCGATTGTTTGTAAAGACCTTTTTCTTTTAATGAATAACCTCTGAAAAAGTGGCAATATTCTTTTATTTCTAAATCAGATTTAGAATTTAATTGCTTCATCGAGTACACTAATGTGGAGTCCCATTCTTTTTTTAGAAAAAAGTATTGTGCTTTGTTAAAGTTAATTTCATGCTTATAAGATCTTGCTTTTTTTTGAATAGCGACACTAAAATAGTTTAAACCATTTTCTTGTCTTGAAAAAGCTACTGAAGTTGTAAAAATAAATAGTAAAAGTAGTTTAGGTATTTTTTGAACCATTTTCAGTATCTGATGAAATTACTATATTAAAAGAATTGATTAATGATAATTATTATTATCCTTAAATGGTAAGACAAGGTCTAAAATATATTTCACTTATCTTTTTTTTATTGTTGTAAGCTTGTTTTTGTTCCTCTTGAAGTTTTTGGATCATCACCTAAGCCACCTCCTACATGAGTTGTTGAATTTAAATTTTTTAAATAAGATGTAACTTCAGTGATGTTTGCAACGGTACTAGAAGTATAGTCAATTTCTACATACCAAACATCATAAGTTTCCGGTGAAGCGTCATCCCAATCGTAGTCAAAATAAACTTCGAAAACATTACCATCTTCTGATAAACTTCCAACAACCGGAGTTTTTGAATCTTTAGAATTAATGTATATAGTAGCACATATTTTTAATGTGTCTACTCCGTTATTTGTGAAATGGTTTGCCGAAGCTAAAGGAGGAACCGGTAAAGTAAGATTTTCTGTGTCAGTGAATTTGAAATCTACGGTATTAATTTTTGTAATTTGGACAACTTTAAATTCCATAATAGGGGGGTTAGGGTTAATACGTTTATTTTTGGTAGGCTAAAGATATTTTTTTTCTTTGAATAAAAGAGTGAAAAAGATATGTTTTTTTAGTTTAATTCCCGTTAAAAATGAAGTTCCTGAATTTTTTGTGATTTTCATTAATAGTACTGTTTTTCAATAAAATAAAAACCCTAATTCATTTTATTGAATTAGGGTTTTCTATGAAAATCTTTAGCAGAATATGCATTAAAAAAAGAGATCGACTTGCGAATTTATCTTTTCAATATAATAATCAATCTTTCTGTTTGCTCTGTTAAAAAAACAAATTTATTATTCTGATTCTCCCATAAGGGACTTTTGTGTGCCAAGTTGTTATCATGCTTATTTAATTCGAAATAAAATTCCCTTCAAGAAGAATAATCTTTTTAATTGATTTAATGTTAGGTATTTTAAACGAAAACCCCAATTCAAACAAATGAATTGGGGTTTTAATTTAATTAGAAATGGTCTCTTTTATATCGATAATCTCTTTTATATACACAGGTTTGCCGCTTGCTGAAAAACCTTCTAAGACTATTTCAAATTTACCAGACACATCTGATGTGTAAAATTGTATAGTTGAGTTTATATTGTTTGAATTAGTATTTGGCAGCCATAAAAGCTGGTGTCTGTAATCTGGGATTCTTGTGTTTTTATTGTTTGTATAATTAGGCTGAAAATATTCTTTTTTGCTAATGGGCCTCAAAATTTCTGGTCTAATTATAAAACTTCCTTTTAAATTAGTATCATAATCACCATTTTTTGTAGCAAAACAAACTATTCCGTTAAATGATTTTGAACCATAATAATAAAGTCCTTTGACTACATTTACTTTGTACAGATTTTTAGGGTTATAAGTAAAAAATTCATTCAAATCTTCAAGAATCAAGCCATCAACTGTAACCAAAGGAGGTAGGCTAGAGTTAAAGTTTTTGTCGTTATCGTAAACAATTAGTTTATATTTTTTGTCTTCTTTTCTAAAAACAACACCCGTTATAATTTCGGTAATGGTTTCTTCCATCGTCGAAAATCTTGTAAAGTCATCAAATTTGTATTCTGTAGTTGAAGAACCAAAAAATGCAACAAATTTATCAGGAGGAATTAGGCTGTCTTTTTTTGCGCTGTAATAAGCATTTTCAACTTGACTGGAAATCAGTCTTTCAGTTATATTTTTATTTGATTCTGAGTTCAATTGAAGATTAGAAAAGGTGAGACTTGAGAAATCTTTTTCTTTTGTTTTGTCAATTTCAATTGTGTAATTTTCTTTATCGTTTTCAAGTACTTGAACTATGATATTTGGTGTTGTATTTGATTTTTCTAAATTAAATGCAAATCGACCTTGCTCATCTGTTTTAGCTAATTTTAAATCGTAGTCTTTTCCAATAATTGATAAAGCCACTTTTTTGTTTTTAATTTCTTCCGAAACAGATTTTAATCTTCCTGTGATAATTTCTCCACGTAATTCCGGAAGTACAAAGTTAAGGTTGTTAACGGTGTTATCAGGAGCTTTATTTTGAATTGCTGTTTGATAATCTCTAAAAGACATCTTTTTTTGTGCCGAAAAACCATCTGCTTTTCTAACCGATACAGTATAATTTCCTTTTCCAAAATCATCAGAAACAGTTTTGATTTTTAGATCAATCAACGCTCTGTTTTCAAACGTTTTGTTTTTAAGTTCAAACGAAATGTTAGCATCCATTATGGGTTCAGAAATTGTGCCTCCATCCTGAGTACTTATGTCAGCTAATTTTTCTTTATAAGGATTTATAATGTAAATATCAGTACTAAAATAATTATCAATAGTTTTATTTAGCATCCAGCTGGTATATCCAATTATTTTATAAGTTCCGGATTCTAAAGTAGTGGGGATAAAAAAATCTCCATTTCCAGTTCCGTTCTCAAGAAAAACTTTCTGTGTGGATATCACTTTTTTATCATTGGCGATAAGCTCAAAATACGCAATCTTACTATACTTTGTAGGTGTATTTGTTGTTTTATCGATACAGAATATCTTGTATAATAAAGTTTCTCCTGTTAAGAATGAATTGGTATTGGTTGTAATAAAAACTGTTTCGTTTAGATTTTTATCAATTTCATTCAGTTCATCAGAGGATGTATTATTCTGAGCAAAGATAATTTGCTGGGAGCTTAATAATAAAGTTATAACTAATAAATGTTTTAATCTATCCAAAATGAAGGTTTTATGTTTGATGAAAAAGTACTGCAATCTCCACATTGTATTGAATACAATAAATAGGATGGGGTTTTATTTGGATAATAGATTTTTATGCCGGTTCGGATAAAATCTAAGATTTCATTTCCTTTACAAACAGAATTGTCAGCGAAACAATAATTATAATAATATTGGTCTATTAATGCCTCCGGAATTTGACTTTCTTCAGGGCAATAATATTGATATTCAGGAATTTTTTCCTTTGGAAAAATGTCTGTAAAATTAAAAAACAATCTTTTTTCAGAATAGGAACTCACATCAAAAAAACCAATTACTTTTTCGCCGGGATTGTCAACAGCCTTAATGTTTCCTGAGAAAAATCCAGGTTGAGTCTGCGACAAAAGGCTTCCGGAACTTGATATGTTTTTTAATGTTTCATAAAATGTGTATGAAGCAAGGCTCTGCACATATTGTTTTACTAATATGCTGTATCTGTTTCTAATGTAATTGTCTGTGCTGCTGATAAATCTTAAAGGAAAATTAATCACTTTATCTGCAGATAAATCATTTGTACTTGTTAGTAATATAGTGTTAGACTTCTGAGATGAAAAGCATATTCTGGCTTCTTTCTCTTTCGATCTTTCCTGAAAAACTATTTCTCCTTTTGGATTAGATCCTGCGGGAAACATTTTTGCAACAGCCTCGATAGAATACCATTTTGGAGCAACAATTTTAGAAGTTTCCTCGTACTCATATCTGTAGTATTTAGATGTATTTGTTGGGTCAGTGCTATTTACTGTTATTTGAACTCCAAGAATGTCATTTTTTGTTACAGGTGTTGCCTGGATGTTTTCTATTGGAGTTTGAGTAGTTAATTTTTCGGTACTGGATATGTATGATTTTCCATTCTTTGTCAGTACATGCAATTGGTATTGTCTGTCTGGATTTGCCTGAAATTGTGCTACTGAAAGATAAGTTCCTTCACCTTCTTCAAATTCATATTTATTGCCGGCATCATCCGTTACATAAACCACTGCTTCTGTTTCAAATTTTGGGGTGCTTTCGGCAAGTGTATAAGTTCTCGACAATTTTATTTCTTGAAATTTATATTCGTTTGTGATTGTTGCCTGTATTACAATAATATCTTCAAAACCATTGGCTTGATAGTTATATGGAGTTGTGCATCCAAAAGCAAATGTGAGCAATATCGTTATAAGAAATCTATAGAGTAAGATTTTTTTCATAATCTTTAAAATTTAAAATTATAAGTAATAGTTGGTATTGGAACTGCAAAAATTGAGGTTTTATAAGCTTTTATCTGTCCCTCTTTTGTTACAAAAAAGATAGAATACGGATTATTTCTGCCTAAGACATTATAAATAGAAATGTTCCAAAAACTATGTGCTAATTTTTTTATTTTGTGATTTCCTTCAATATTCAAGCCAATATCAAGTCTGTAATAATCTGGTATTCGATATTTATTTCGATCGCTGTAAAGTGTATATTCAGCACCATTATAGGTGTATTTTCCAATCGGATAGGTTACCGGTCTTCCGGTTTGATATACAAAATTAGAAGAAAAACTATAGCGATGTGTAAATTTATAATTCATTACAATGCTTACATCATGAGGCTTGTCAAAATTTGATGGAAAATAATCACCGTTATTTACTTTTTCATCATTAAACTTACTGTCAAGTTTTATAAAGGATCTGGCATAAGTATAGCCAATCCATCCATTAAGCCTTCCGTTTGGTTTCTTTAATAAAAATTCTACTCCATATGCTTTTCCTTCACCCTGGAGCAATTCAGTTTCTAAGTCCTGATTCAATATTATATTTGCACCAACTTTATAGTCTAAGATGTTTTTAGATGTTTTGTAATAACCTTCTAGACTTAATTCGATATCATTGTTGTTGAGTTTTTTGAAAAGACCAAGCGAGTATTGCAGACCGCTTTCGGGCTTTACATTCAAATCAGATAATTTCCATGTATCTGTTGGTGCCTGAGTGGAGTTATTTGATAATAAATGGATGTATTGAAAGTTTTTGTCAAACCCGGCTTTTATAAAAAAGGATTCGTCAAAAATATAACGCAAGCCAATTCTGGGTTCGAAACCTCCGGAAGTATTTATAACTTCATTATTTGCATACGTTTTTTCCTCAATTACAGTAGAAGGAGTTAAAGGAACACCATCTTGATACACTTTTTGAATTGATTCTCCTAGAGCCGCATATAACGAATATCGCGCGCCAACATCTAGTAATAACTTTTCACTGATTTGATATTTATCAGAGAAAAATACTGCAGATTCCAATCCTTTTTCGTTATCTACTTTCAGCGGACTTATTAAGGAAGCCGACCCATTTGGTGTCATTTCTCCCGGATTAACTTTATAAAGTTTAGTTTGGATTCCGTAAATAAATTTATGCTTTGGGTTGTATGTTGTATTAAATTTTAGACTGGCTTGAGTTTCGTCTATTTTATATTTAAAAATAAAAGATTCCGGATTAGCTGAATCGTAATTAATATTAAATTTATATTCGCTGTTGGTTAGATTAAATTCGCTGTTCGTTTTTTCACTAAAAGTATGTTTCCATTTCAAGGAAATAAGCCTATTGCTATATTTGTATAAAGAGTCAGGAGTTATATTATAAGAATCTTTACTGTAATAGACAGTTCCTTCAACCGAGTTGTGTTGATTGATTTTGTGATTGTATTTTGCAAATAGATCATAAAAAGAGGCTTCGCTGTTTTTAAGGTCTTCGTTGTCAAGTGTCTTTAAGATCCAATCAGAATAAGTTGCTCTCCCTCCAACTAATAAACTTGCTTTTCCTTTTACAACTGGAATTGAAGCTGTTAGATTGCTTGTTACAGGTCCAATGCCGCCTTCTCCAGAGATTTTTTCTGTATTTCCATTTTTAGAAACGATATCAAAAACAGATGATAATCTTCCTCCAAATTCAGATGGAATTCCACCTTTGTAAATATCTACTTTATTTATTGTGTATGGATTAATAGAAGAGAAAAAACCAAATAAATGGGTAGGGTTATAAAGAGTTGCATTGTCTAGCAGAACTAAGTTTTGGTCTTCTTTTCCTCCGCGAACACTAAATCCAGAAGATCCTTCACCCGCCGTTTTTATTCCCGGAATCGTTAATGCAACCTTAAGTATATCTCTTTCCCCAAGAACCAGTGGAATATTTTTTACACCTTCGGCCTGAATTGTTGTTACTCCAGTTATGGCTGTTCTGATATTTTGACTATTTTTACCTTTTACTAAAACTTCATCAAGCTGATTTATTTTTTCAATTATAGAAAAATCAAGCGTTCCATTACTGTAGATCATTATTTTTCTTGTAGTATTTCTGTAAATTAAAGATTCGACTTCAATTGTACTTATACCTGTTGGAAGTTTTAAGCTGTAAAAACCCGATGCGTCAGTTATAGTGCTTGTATTTGTGTTCTTTTCTTTTACGGTAATATCTGCCAAAGGTTTATTGTCTTTCAAATCTGTGATGTGACCAGAAAGGATATAAAAATCAATGTCAGAATCTGCTTCTTCTTTCCCTATCAATGCAATTGGAGCATCAATAGTTCCAGGTATATTCTTTTTAACTGAATCATATTGTTGAAAGAAAACAGGAGCTTGCGTATTCTTAGAATCTATTGAACTTTTTACAGGATATTTATTGTAAATAATACTGTTTTTGGTGAAAATGATTTTGTTTTTATCAACAAAAAAATTAAGGTCAGTTTCTTTAAAAATTTTAGATAATATTTCTTCTATACTTTTATTTGAATAATCTCCGGAAATTAACACATTCTTGTCAAACCATTCTTCTTGAAAATAAAATGTAAAATTTGTAGAGGTTTCAATTTTCTTTAAAACTTCAATTTGATTAATGTTTTTGTAGTTAATACTAATGGTTGGTTTTTGGTCTTGTGAATACAGTAACTGATTTAAACCCAAAAAAAGTAAAATAATAGTAAAAATTCTCATTATGAATGATTTTCTAGAGATTAAAAATTGTTAATGTATTTCATTAGATTTTTCATAAATAATCCAGGATTATCCTTTTTTAAATCTTTATTCGTAGAAAAGAAATTCTGTATTTTTCTTTTTTGTTCAGGATACAATTTTATGATTTCTTTTTTGTCATTTATCAAAATAAACGTATTGTCTTTTAATAGTAAAAAGTCAGAATTTTGTTTGTAGCTAATTAGAAAATGGTCGTCTTTTATAATATCTCTTTTTTCTTTGTAATATTTAATATAAAGAATGGAGTTGTTTCCTGTTACCGTTTCTTCATAGTAACCGGTTTTTAAACTATGAGGTAATAGTTTTAAGTTGACAAATTTTTGGTTGCCAATTTTAAAAAAGTCAACTTTTTCTTTAAGAAGATTGATTTGAATGTGGGTAGTTTCAATATAAGGTCTAAAAACAAGCTCATCTTTAAAGATGTCATATTTTAAGTCTAAACTAAAGTAGTTTTGATCATTGTAAGATATACTGCCAGTTTTAAATTCATCAGTAATGTAGTAGCGATTTTCATTATCGATTGTTTTGTCAAAATTTAAATGCCCTGTGCCATTATTGAAATCTAATGCTTCTTTTCCGGAATTTTTATCAAACCAATTATAGGTTGAGATTTCTTTGTTATTTTGGCTATTGATATTTAAAATATTTAATAATAATCCAAATAAAATTATAAAATAATGTTTTTTTTGATTTTTTTTCAAAGGATTGGTATTTTTGATGTTTTGGCTTTTGGTCCTCAAAAATATTAAAAAAATCATATAAAACTTATGAAAAAATCTTTTATTTAATGATGTTAAACGAAAAACCCTAATTCATTTTATTGAATTAGGGTTTTCTATGAATAAACCTTTAGTAAACTAAGATCTGATTACTCTTTTTTCTCCTCACGTGGAGGTCTTGGTAAAAGTGCTTTTCTTGACACTTTTTCTTTTCTTGTTTTAGGATCAAGACCTAAATATTTAACCTGAAATACATCTCCCATGTTTACTACATCAGTAACATTTTCTGTACGTTCCCAAGCTAATTCAGATACGTGAAGTAAAACTTCGTTTCCTGGTGCAGCAGTATATTCTACTACAGCTCCAAAATCAAGCATTTTAATTACTTTAACTTCGTAAGCTTCGCCCATTTGAGGTTTGAAAGTAATAGATTGAATTTTAGCTAAAACAGCTTCAATTCCTGCAGGATCTGTACCTAAGATTTCGATAACACCTTGCTCATCAACTTCGTTGATTACAATAGTTGTTCCTGTAGCTTTTTGTAATTCCTGAATTACTTTTCCACCAGGTCCAATTAATGCTCCAATAAAGTTTCCAGGAATAGTTCTGGTGATGATTTTTGGAGAATGCGCTTTAACGTCTGCTCTTGGAGCAGCAATAGTTTCAGTCAGTTTTCCTAAAATATGTAAACGTCCTTCACGTGCTTGCCCTAAAGCCTGCTCCATAATGTCGTAACGTAAACCATCAATTTTAATGTCCATTTGACAAGCTGTAATACCGTCAGCAGTTCCGGTTACTTTAAAGTCCATATCTCCTAAATGATCTTCATCACCTAAAATATCTGATAATACAGCAAATTTCTCACCATCAGTAATCAATCCCATAGCAATTCCAGAAACTGGTTTTACCATTTGAACTCCAGCATCCATCAAAGCCATTGTTCCGGCACAAACTGTTGCCATAGAAGAAGAACCGTTAGATTCTAAAACTTCAGATACAATACGAATTGTGTAAGGACAATCAGCAGGAATCATGTTTTTTAAAGCTCTTTGAGCTAAGTTACCGTGACCAACTTCTCTTCTTGAAGTTCCTCTTAGAGGTTTTGCTTCACCAGTAGAGAAAGGAGGGAAGTTATAGTGTAAGTAGAATTTCTCTTCACCTTGTTCAGATGGAGAATCAATTTGATTCGCTTCTCTTGAAGTTCCTAAAGTTACTGTAGCTAAAGCCTGAGTTTCTCCACGTGTAAATAAAGAAGAACCGTGAACTCTTGGTAAATAATCAGTTTCACACCAGATTGGTCTGATGTCTGTAGTTTTTCTACCATCTAAACGAATACCTAATTCTAATACTACATTGCGAACAGCTTCTTTGTTTGTTTTGTAGAAATATTTAGAAACTAAATCTCCGTCAGCAGCTAATTCTTCTTCAGTAAATAAAGCTTTTACTTCTTCTTTTACTTCAGCAAATGAAGCTGTTCTTTCGTGCTTAGCCGATCCAACTTTTGCAATAGCATAAATTTTATCGTAAGCTGCAGCTTTTACTTTTTTGTAAATTTCTTCGTTTTCTTTCTCACCTTCGTAAGTACGAGTTTCTTTTTTACCAAAAGCAGCTTGTAAACGTAATTGAGCCTGAATTTGAACTTTTATAGCTTCGTGAGCAAATTTGATAGCTTCTACCATTTCTGCTTCTGAGATTTCTTTCATTTCTCCTTCAACCATGGCAACTGAATCCATAGAAGCACCAATCATCATGTCGATGTCAGATTTTGCTAAGTCTTCTCTGCTTGGGTTAATTACAAATTTACCGTCGATACGTGCAACACGTACTTCAGAGATTAAGTTGTAAAAAGGAATATCCGAAACAGCTAATGCAGCAGATGCAGCTAAACCAGCTAAAGCATCAGGCATAACTTCTTCGTCATGAGACATTAATTGAATCATAACTTGTGTTTCAGCGTGGTAATCGTCTGGGAAAAGCGGACGTAAAACACGGTCTACTAATCTCATTGTTAATACTTCGCTATCGCTAGGGCGAGCTTCTCTCTTAAAGAAACCACCTGGAAAACGACCAGCTGCTGCAAATTTTTCGCGATAATCTACCGTTAATGGTAAAAAATCAACATTTGGGTTAGCGCTACGTGCAGATACTGCTGTTGCAAGTATCATCGTGTCGCCCATTCTTACTACTACAGAACCATCAGCTTGTTTGGCTAAACGTCCTGTCTCGATTGTGATGCTTCTGCCATCACCTAAATCGATTTTTTCTACAAATAATTGTGGAATCATAATTTTTCCTTATTGGTTATACAATGGGTTTTAGTTGTGTTGTAGTTGTTGTGTGTGTAGTTGTTGTTAATCTAAAACCCAATGAAAAACCAAACTTTTTTTAATGTCAATATCAATTTCAAAAATCAATATTTATGCGTTTGTAAAGTTAAAAATCTAAAAATCTGATTTTTAATTTAAAATAAAAAAAGAGGCACTTTCGCACCTCTTTCCTATATTGATTATTTTCTGATATTCAATACTTTGATAATCTCACGATATCTGTTGATCTCTTTCTTTTTCAAGTAATCAAGCAACGATCTTCTTTTACCTACTAATAGTACTAATGAACGCTCAGTGTTATAATCATGACGATTTTTTTTCAAGTGCTCAGTTAAGTGACTAATTCTGTAAGTAAACAATGCGATTTGAGCTTCTGCTTTTCCAGTGTTTGTTGCTTCACCGTGTTGTGCAAAAATCTCTTCTTTCTTCTCTTTAGTTAAATACATTCCAATATTATTTAATGATTTTTATGTATGTCATACATCTTTTGTAAGACGGGTGCAAAAATAGAACTTTTTTTTGGAAAAACGAATTTTATCGCCCATTTTTTGTAATTGTGATAGGTAAGGAGTAAAAAGCCCTTTCCGGAATGCCTCTTTTTAAACCCGGATTCCATTTTTTTGAATTCTTAATCACGTTAAGGACGCTTTCGTCTATTCCATAGCCAACACCTTTTAGTATTTTAGGATCAACAAGCGTTCCATCCCTATCTACTATAAAGGTCATGTATATTTTTCCTGTTACATTTCGGGCGTCAGCCGGAATAATAATTGATTTTGCCACATAGCTATAAAAAGATTTTATACCTTTTTGAGGAGTAGGACGCTGTTCGATAGTGGTATATGGATGTTCAATATGTAATGAATCTATACTTACTCCTGAAACGAGCTTGCCGTTTTGATGATTTTCTGAAAAGCTATATTTTGATTTTAGAGATTTTCCTTTCCAAATTCCATCTCGCAAACCATCCTTTACTCTTCCGGCTTCTTCAATAAACTTATCCTTATATTCCATATCCCCATTACCGGAAATTATTTTTTGTTCCTTTTTATCGTTCCAGTAATTATTGAGCTTATAATTGGTTTCGTTGTTTTTATCGGTATAATACTCAAATTCAGACTGTATATTTCCGTTTTCATACCAGTTGAATTCTTTACCTGTTTTTTTATTATCTAAATAATTAACAGTTGATTTTTTGTTGCCATTTTCATAATAGTAAACAAATTGGCCCTGACGTTTAATTATATCTTTATCAGATGAAGCTCCTATCGTTTTTAAAGCTTTAGATTTGTAATATTCTTTAATGATATAGGATTTCTTCTCTGAATAATATTCTTCAACAATTCTAATATACTTATAATTGTCCTCAGTGCTTTCAACCCAGCTAGAGTCCAGATAAATTATTTTACCTGCCGGAATTGCAGTTTGAGAAAATAGTTTTGTAGAAATTGCGAAAAAAAAGAATACGCGTAAAATTAGTTTCATAAATTGGTTTAAAAGTAAAGTTACGCGAATGTATTATTTTTAGTACAATTTAGCAACTTCTTGATTTACAAATTCTAAAAAGCGTTCGTCAGCTTCTGTAAAAGGATCTATAACGTGACTGTCGATATCAATTTGACCAATATTTTGTCCGTTTACAAATAAAGGAACTACGATTTCAGACTTTACCGTAAAACTACAGGCGATATAATTATCTTGAGCTGCAACGTCCGGCACTACAAAATTAGCATTGCTTTCTGCAACTTGTCCGCAAATTCCTTTTCCAAACGGAATTACGGTATGATCTGTTTCTGCGCCTACGTATGGACCCAAATGCAAAGTTTTGGCTTCGTGATTGGCAAAATAAAAACCAACCCAGTTATAGTATTCTACATTTGCATTTAAAAGTTGGCAAATGGCTAATAATTTTTCATCTCTAACTAATTTTGTGTCAGCTACAATAGCACTTATTTTTGGTTCTAATTCCTGAAATGTCATAATCTTAAAATTTTATACAAAAGTATTTAAAGCTAATCTCAAAAATACATAAATTTGAAAAAAAATTCTGTTGAAAAAATACCTCATTCAATTTAAGCCTTTCCTTATATTTATAAGCACTTTTTTTGCTGCTTATATTGTACTTACATTAATTTATAAATTATATCTCAATACTTTTGAAGCAATTGATGTTGATGGGATAACAAACATTGTAGGTAAAAATGTGGCGCAATTAATGGATTTATTTAATTGTGATATCAAAATTTATAAAAGCATTACCGATTCATGGTTAGAGGTTTGGTATAATAAAAAATATCTTGTTCGAATTGTTGAAGGTTGTAATGCTGTGAGCGTTATTATTTTGTTTGTTGCTTTTGTAATTGCTTTTTCAGGCAAACTTAAAACAACACTACTTTATATATTATTTGGTATTTTGTTTATTTATGCTCTCAATGTTATTCGAATCGCTTTGCTGGTTGTGCTGTTGTTTTATTTTCCGCAGTATAATCATTTTTTACATGGCACTTTATTTCCGCTAATTATTTATGGTGCAGTTTTTATTTTGTGGATTATTTGGGTAAATAAATTTTCAAAATATGCTAAATAAATTACTTCAAAATAAAACTAAAATTCTAATTGCAATCTTTATTATATTGTGTTTCGGGATAATACGGACTTTTGAAAGCAAATTGTTTTATGATCCTTTTTTGGTTTATTTTGAATCTGATTTTAAAGATGCACCTTTCCCTCAAATAGATTCTTTTAAACTTTTTTCAGGGCTTTTGTTGCGTTACTTATTAAATGCTGTTTTGTCGCTAATTCTTATTTATGTATTGTTTCAGGAAGTTGATATTTTGAAGTTTAGCTTATTTTTGTATGCATTTTTTTTGATATTGCTTTTAGGGATGTTTGTCGTAATAATTAATTATTTTGAGGATTGGAACTGGCTTCTTTTTTATGTAAGAAGATTTATTATTCAGCCCATCTTTGTATTGTTATTTATACCCGCATTTTATTATCAGCAGCAAAATCTTAAAAAATAACATTTCATTAGATCTTTTTTTAACTCTTTTTAGGTAGTTTTGCATCATGAATTTAAAAAAGTGCACAGGATTATTTTTAGCGTTCCTATTGTTGGTTTCCAACATTGGGTTTGCTTTTGATGTGCATTATTGCGGTGGCGAAATCGCTTCTGTTTCATTAAATACTTCAGTTACTGCATCGCCCGAAAAAAAATGTTGTGGTGCATCTGAAAAAAAATCTTCCTGTTGTAAAGACAAAGTAGTTCATTTTGAGAAAAAATCTGATAATGCTACTATTAAGTTTTTCTTTTTTCAATTTGCTTTTCCGGCTGTAATTCAGGAATTTAAACCAGTTGCTTTTTTATCAATTCCAAATTTTAAAAGCAATCAGATTATTTCGTATTATTCTGATGCGAATGCACCCCCTTTATTTAAGCTGTATAGCCAATATATTTTTTATTCCTGATTTTAATGTTTAGAATCAAGCCTTTTATGGTTTGTACTATGCTGTTTTTTATTTAGAAAAAATTCTACAAAACAGCCTTTTTCTAATTACATTAAAATCTTTTTTTATGAAAAAAAATATCATGCTTTTGGGTATGGTTTTACTTTCTGTTGCCGCTTTTTCGCAAGAAGATCTGGAGGAAGTAAAAATCACCAAAAAGCAAAAAGGAATTAAAAAATCCTATACTCTTACTGCCAATACAAGTGTTATTACAAGCAAAGAATTACTTAAAGCCGCCTGCTGTAATCTGGCTGAAAGTTTTGAGACAAACCCATCAATCGATGTGAACTTTTCTGATGCTTTAACCGGGACGAAGCAAATAAAAATGCTGGGTCTAACGAGTCCTTATTTAATGATTACCGAAGAAAATATTCCTTCGGTTCGTGGGGCTTCTCAGGCTTACGGATTATCATTTACGCCTGGAACCTGGATCGAAAGTGTCCAGATTACCAAAGGTGCCGGAAGCGTTATCAATGGTTACGAAAGTATTTCGGGCCAAATCAATACAGAACTTTTAAAACCTCTAAACGACATTCCGTTCTTTTTGAATATTTACGGTTCTACCGATGCGCGTTTTGAGGTAAATACTCATTTTAATAGAAAATTGTCAGACAAATGGGCGACAAGTTTGTTTGTGCACGGAAATGCCCGTGTTGCTAAAAACGACATGAACGATGATGGATTTCTGGATAATCCGCTAGGGAAACAAATTAATGTTTTAAACCGTTATCAATATTATAATCCCGAAAGTGGTTTGGTTAGTTTTATTAATTTCAGATACATGAATGATAAAAAACAAACCGGAGAAGTTGATTTTGATAAAGACAGAGATCGTGGAACAACCAATTATTGGTGGTCAGAAATCAATACAGAACGTTTTGATGTTTCTACAAAAATTGGCTATGTTTTTAAAGATATGCCTTATCAAAGTATAGGATTTCAAAATGCTTTTAACAGTCATAACCAAAACTCCTATTTTGGTTTGAACTTGTATGATATTAAGCAGAATAGCTTTTATTCGAATTTAATTTTTAATTCGATTATCAATAATACCATGCACAAGTTCTCAACCGGTTTAAATTTTACCTATGATCAGTATCAGGAATTCGTAAATGTGAATGACTACAGCAGAATTGATAATTCGGTAGGGGCATTCTTTGAATATACTTACGACAATACCGATAATTTCAGTTTAATTTTAGGAGGAAGGGTAGACAATCATAATCGTTTGGGCTTTTTTGTGACACCTCGTTTGCATATGAGATATAATCCTTGGAAAGATGGAGTAATTCGTTTTTCTACAGGAAGAGGAAAACGTTCTGCGAATATTTTTGCAGAGAACCAGCAGCTTTTTGCTAGTTCAAGAACGTTCTCTATTTTAGACACAAACGGAAAGATTTACGGACTGAATCCGGAAATTGCCTGGAATTATGGTGTGAGTTTTTCTCAGAAGTTCAAACTTTTTAATAAAAATGCCGAAGCCGGATTTGATTTCTATCGTACCGATTTTCAAAATCAGGCCGTTGTAGATTTAATGCAAAGTCCGCAGGAAGTTTCTTTTTACAATCTTAAAGGAAGCTCTTTTGCGAATAGTTTGCAGGTAGAGTTTAACTATGAACTGATTCATAATTTGAATCTTAGAACGGCGTATAAATATTATGACATTCAAACCGATTATTTAACAGGCAATTTTCAACGTCCGTTACAGGCCAAGCACCGTTTTTTAGGAAACCTGGAATACGAAACAAATTTAAACGATGGTAAACAATGGAAGTTTGATTATACTTTTAACTGGTCAGGAAAACAGCAATTGCCTTACACAGCATCGAATCCTGTAGCAGATCAGTTTCCTGATTTTTCGCCTTCATATGCGGTTATGAATGTTCAGGTTACAAGAGTTGTTTCTCCTGTTTTAGAAGTCTATGTTGGTGGAGAAAACATAGGGAATTATAAACAACAAAAAGCAATTTTAGGTTCTGAAGATCCTTTTGGTCCTAACTTTGATGCTTCTATTGCATATGCACCAATTTTTGGACAAATGTATTATGCAGGATTACGATTTAAAATAAAATAAATTCAATATCAAAAAACAAATTCAATAATAAATTCAAAAGTTAATTTTAATAACAATAAATAATAGATAAAAATGAAAAATATAATTTTAATTGCATTAGTAACTTTTTTAGGATTTTCAGCTCAGGCTCAAACTAAAAAAAATAAGAATTTAAAATATACTACAGAGGTAAACGGTAATTGTGAGCAATGCAAAAAACGAATCGAAAAAGCAGCTTTTGCTGTTCCTGGTGTTAAGTCGGCAACATGGGATATTAGTTCACATCAGCTTGCCGTGATTTTAAATGAAGAAAAGTCATCTCCTGAAGATTTAAATAAAGCGATTGCTAAAGTAGGGCATGATACTAAGGATGTTAAAGCAACAGATATTGATTATGAAAATTTACATTCTTGCTGCAAGTATGTAAGAGAATAATTATCTTACGAGCCCAAGTGTAAACTTGGGCTTTTAAATAGTTAATTTATCTTTAAAATATAGCAATTTATTGGTGTTGAAGCAAATTATTGTTAATTTCACGAACTTATAAATATAACCAAAAGCATTTATGAATAATTTTGATTGGAGTCAATTAATTAACCCTGAATTTTACATTACATTAAGCATCGGAGGTGTTCAAATTGGTTTATTTATTGTTTTGTTTATAGTTTTTGCTGAAACAGGACTTTTCGCGGGTTTTTTCCTTCCGGGAGACAGTTTACTTTTTTTGGCGGGTATTTATAGCCGTGATCTAATGTTGAATGTAGTTGATATTCCAGCTGATTTTATAAATGTATTTGTGCTTTCTACTCTTGTTGCCATAATGGGGGTTTTGGGAAATATGACAGGATATTGGTTTGGAGCTAAAAGCGGGTATTATTTGTTTAAAAAAGAAGATTCATTTTGGTTTAAGAAAAAATACCTTTTACAATCGAAAGATTTCTTTGAAAAGTATGGTGGTAAAGCGATTATTTATGCGCGTTTTCTTCCAATTTTCAGAACATTTGCTCCAATCATTGCGGGTATAGTTTCTATGGATAAAAAGAAGTTCATGTTTTATAATGTCCTGAGTTCTTTTTTATGGTCTTTTATCCTAATTTTTGCAGGTCATTATTTATATGGAGTGTTCTTAAAGCAAGGAATTGATTTAAAGCACCATATTGAATATATCATTATCATAATTGTTATTATCTCTACGTTCCCGGTTTTAGTAAAGCTTTTAAAGAAAAGACCAAGCGAAAAGATATAATTAATATATAAATACAAAAAAGTCCGAAGTTCTGAACTTCGGACTTTTTTTATGCCTGAATATGATCTTTAAACATTGTCAACATTGAAGTGATTTGAAATGCAGGATTATGTTATTATGATACTTAATCCGAGGTTGAAGCTTTGCACAGCTCACAGCTATATTTAAAATTATTCTTTTTTTAATTTAAGTTAATGTGTTTTTTAGGTGCGAATGTATTCAATGCTATAGAAACGACTTAACTTAAAATCCTAAGTTTTCAATTGGAATTTGGAATTTTTGTATTGAATTTTTTCAAAAAAAAGCCTACCATTCATTTACCTTATTAGCATCCATTTTTAAGAAGATAAACAATAAAATTGTGAATCCCCAAAGTCCGGAACCTCCATATGAAAAGAAGGGAAGAGGAACCCCAATGGTTGGAAAAATCCCTATAACCATTGCAATGTTTACAAAAAAGTGCGTAAATAAAATTCCTGCAACACAATACCCGTAAACTCTGCTGAATTTTGTTTTTTGTCTTTCGGCCAAGTAAATTACTCTTAGTAATAAACCAACAAAAAGCGCAATAACAACAATTGAACCTGCAAAACCCCATTCTTCACCAACAGTCGTAAAAATATAATCTGTATGTTGCTCAGGAACAAATCCTCCTTTGGTTTGTGTTCCTTCCAAGAAACCTTTTCCAATCCATCCTCCGGATCCAATAGCAATTTCTGATTGGTTGGTGTTGTATCCAATACCTTTCATATCGACTGTTTTTCCTAATAATATATTAAAACGGTCGCGATGGTGCTGTTTAAAGATATTATCAAAAACATAATCTACAGATAGTACAAAAGCCGAGATGACAGCGAGTAATATAGCACTTAAAATAATGTTTCGGTCAACGGCCCGGCCTTTAAAATGTATGATAATTAAAACCCCCAGCGCAATTAATATAACCGCGTAAGGTTCTAAGATAAGCGTTAAAACGAATAATATAATAGTTATAAAACCAGTCCAGACATACCATGATGGTAATCCTTCTCTGTAAAGAACCACAATAAAAATACTGTAAATTAAAGCACTTCCGGGATCGGGCTGAGGTAAAATTAGCATTACTGGTAAAAATACAATTGCAAGAGCCTGAATCTGTCTGTTTACATCTTTCAGGTTAATTTGTGTGTCGCTTAAATATTTTGCTAACGCTAAAGATGTAGCGGCTTTTGCAAACTCGGAAGGCTGTATTGTAAAACTCCCTATTGCGTACCAACATCTTTGGCCGGCGATAGTTTTTCCAAAAAGAAACAAACCGGCTAATGAAAGTAATGAAACCCCAAAAATGATACTGGCGTATTTTTCGTAAAATTTTCCGTCCACAAAAAGTACAATAAAAATCAAAGGAATTGTACAGCCAATAAAAATTAATTGTTTTTGATAGGTTCCGTCTGTTGATAATAATGATGACGAATAGATATTTATCCAGCCTAATATTACTAACGCAGTATAGATAAAAACACTTATCCAATCAATGTTGTTTTTTACACTTTGATTTCTCATTTGAAATAATCTTTGTTAGTTCTTTTTAGTGGTGTCTATTGTTGTTTTTTTAACTTCTTTTTTTACGGCTGGAGCAACAGCTGCTTTTGGTTTGACAATTTTAGCTAATAAAACAGAATCCTTTGGTACCGACTCAATTTTGCTTGCTGCACTCATTCCTCCCAACTTGGCATATTCTGAAGCTAAACTTTTGTTTAGTACTCTTACTTCCAGATCTGTTCGGGTTATTTTCTTTCTAAGATATTTTTCAATCATTAAACTGGCAATTGGCCCCGCTACACTGGCACCAAAACCTCCATTTTCAATCATAATTGCGATAGCAATTTTTGGATTGTCTTTTGGAGCAAAGGCAACAAATATAGAGTGATCTTCTAACTGAACTCTTTTTCCGTTAATTTTCGCGAAGTTTTCAGCAGTTCCTGTTTTTCCGCAAATATCAATTCCTTCCACTTTTAGTCTGCTTGCCGTTCCCATATTATATACGTCAAACAAACCGCTAATAACAGGAGGAAAATATTTTTGATCAACAGTTGTAACGTGTTTAGTTGTGAATTTAGGATCTATTTTTTCACCTTCAATCTTTTTAATGATATGAGGTGTATAATAATACCCTTGATTTGCAACAGTAGCCATCATATTAGCCAGTTGTATTGGGGTCATCAAAACTTCTCCCTGACCAATTGCGTTAGATACGATTGCGGTGCTTCGCCAGCCTCCATTAGGATAAATACGTTTGTATGTTTTAGAGGTAGGTACGTTCCCTCTTTTACCAGTTGGTAAATCATAGCCCATAAACTGACCTAATCCAAAACTTTTAATGTGATCACTCCAAACATCGACTGCTTTGCCAGGATTTGCATATTTGTTTATTGTAAGCATATAAGCTTGTGCAAAATAGGTATTACATGAATTGTAAATTCCATTATGCAATTGATGCGGTCCAAAACCGTGACATTTCATAAAACGTCCTCTACCGTAACTAAATCCGTGGTGACACATAAAAGTCGTTTGCTCATTGATAACACCCTCTTGTAGGGCTACTAAGCCGGTTAAGATTTTAAACGGAGATCCCGGAGGATATTCTGCTAAAAGTCCTCTGTCGTATAATGGTTTTGCTATAGAATCATGATATAAAAGTGTATAGTTTTTAGATCTTTGTCTTCCAACTAAAATACCCGGATCATATGATGGAGCGGTAACTAATGCTAATATCTCACCTGATTTAGGTTCGATGGCAACAATTCCTCCTCTTTTGTTGATCATTAATTCTTCACCGTATTTTTGAAGTTCGGCATCGATTGTTAAATTGATATCTTCACCTGCAACGGCAATAGTATCATATTTTCCATCTTTATAAGAACCAATTTCTCTATTATATTTGTCTTTCTGTATATATTTTACACCTTTTATTCCGCGTAAAACTTCTTCGTAGCTTTCTTCAACACCTTGTCTTCCAATTAAGTCACCACTATTGTAATAAGGGTTTTTAGCAATTAATTTTTCATTTACCTGTAGAATAGAGCCAAAAATATTGGCGCCATAATCTACTTCGTAATCACGAAGTGATCTTTTTTGGAAATAGAAACCTTCGTATTTTCTGATTTTTTCCTGAAAAGCAGCAAATTCATTTTTGTTTAATTGCGATAAAAATACAGAAGGTAATCTTGGACTGTATACTTTTGCTTTTGCAACTCTCTTGTCGTAGTCTTCTTTAGTAATATTTAATAATGTGCAAAATTCACTAACGTTAAGATCTTCCTTAATCTCTCTCGGGATTACCATGATGTCATAAGAAGCCTGATTCGCAACTAATAACTTTCCATTTCGGTCATAAATATAGCCTCTTTCAGGATAGTCATACTGCTTCTTGATTGCATTATTGTCAGATTTTAACTTAAAAGAATCGTCTATAATTTGCAAATAAAATACCCTCATCACAAGCAGAGATGCTGCGATAATAATTAAAGAGGGCAGCAGAATTTTTCTCATCGTTTATTTGGCTTAATAAGGTAAATTATGATAATAGAAGTGATTATTGTAAAGATTGAGCTAAATAATGTTCGGAGTAAAATATCCCAAATAAATTTAAACTGAAAGGCTTCTAGTATAAACAATACGATATGATGTAATAAAACAGATACCAGAATAAAAGAAAATCTTTCAGGTGTTAATGAGTCGTTTAGCTTAATGGTCTGGTATTCATAACTCAGTCCAAATGAGAATTTAAAAATGTAAGGTCTGTAATAGGCGAGGATAACGCAGGCCGTTGCATGAATTCCTCCTGAATTACAAAACATATCCATTGTAAGCCCCAGCAAAAAACTGGAAAATATTAATCCGGCTCTATTGCTGTTTACCGGATACAAAATAATGTATAAGATGTATGGGAAGGGACTTATGTACCCTAAAAAATTCATATTATTAAAAATAACAATCTGAATTGCTAGTAAAATAATAAATCGAAAAATATTGACTAACAAAGCGCTATTCATCTTTTTTCTTTTTTTCTAAATTAATAAGTTCTTCTCTGTCCTTACTTTTAATAATATAAACGTGACCTAAGTTTGTCATGTCGTTAAATAGCTTAACTTTTATAACGTAAAAACTGGTCTTTGTTTCTGTGTAAACTGTCTCAACAGTCCCTATATTTATTCCTTCCGGAAAAATTACAGATTGTCCTCCCGTTACGATAGTATCACCTTTTCTAACAGAAGCTAATCTCGGGACATCTCTAAGCTGCACAAATCCTGTGCTTACTCCATCCCAGGTTAAAGAACCAAAATGATTTGATTTTTTTAACTTAGCATTAATTCGAGATTTCATATTCAGGATACTTACCACAGTAGAATATCTTGGCGATGTATTATCGATAATACCAATAATTCCTAAACTGTTTATTACTCCCATATCTTGTTTTACGCCTTCATTGGTTCCCGAATTTAAAGTAATAAAGTTCTCGTGCGTACTGTATGAGTTATGAATTACTTTTGAAACTATGATATCCGCAGGTTTTACTCCCTTTACACTATCTGCTAAAGGAATTTTTGTAGTGTCTTCCTTATTGAATAAAAGACTTTTTAATCTTGCGTTTTCAAGTACAAGTTCGTCATTTTCAGTTCTTAAATTCAAATATTCATTTACATGATTGATTCTTTCATAAACACCTCCGCTTAAAAAATTAGCTGAACTGATTACTTTACTTCTATGAAAAGAATGCGATTGAATTGTGAGAGCCAACGAAATACCTAAAAGCAGCAAAAACAGCAATCGATTACTGTTTCTTATAATAAAATTAAAAATTTGCTGCATTTCTTGTTTGGTTATTTTGTTTCAGGATATGCTATTAAGTTTCAAATTTTATAAGAGTCAGATAAATTAAATCTGACTCTTATAAAAACATATTGATTATTTTGAATCTTATTTAATTAAGATACTTTTAAATTTTGCAATATTTTTAAGTGCCATTCCGGTTCCACGAACTACAGCTCTTAACGGGTCTTCAGCAATATAAACAGGTAAATCTGTTTTTTGCGAAATACGTTTGTCAAGACCTCTTAACATAGATCCACCACCGGCTAAATAAATACCAGTGTTGTAAATGTCTGCCGCTAATTCAGGAGGAGTTTGAGATAATGTTTCCATTACAGCATCTTCAATACGCTGAATTGATTTGTCTAATGCTTTAGCAATTTCACGGTAAGAAACATCAACTTGTTTTGGTTTACCAGTAAGTAAATCTCTACCCTGAACTGACATATCCTCAGGAGGACCATCTAAATCTTCGATAGCAGCTCCAATTTGAATTTTTATTTTCTCTGCAGTACTTTCTCCCACAAAAAGATTGTGTTGCGTACGCATATAATAGACGATATCATTTGTAAAAACGTCACCTGCAATTTTTACAGATTTGTCGCATACAATACCGCCTAATGCAATTACAGCAATTTCTGTTGTACCACCTCCAATATCAACAATCATGTTTCCTTTTGGCTGCATGATATCAATACCAATACCAATTGCTGCTGCCATTGGCTCATGAATTAAGTAAACTTCTTTTCCGTTTACTCTTTCACAAGATTCTTTTACAGCTCTCATCTCAACCTCAGTAATTCCAGACGGAATACATACTACCATTCTTAAAGCTGGAGTAAACATTCTTTTCTTTAATGCAGGAATACTTTTGATGAACATGTTGATCATCTTTTCCGAAGCATCAAAATCTGCAATTACACCATCTTTCAAAGGCCTTATGGTCTTGATGTTTTCATGCGTTTTACCTTGCATCATATTGGCTTCCTTACCAACAGCAATGATTTTGCCTGATATTCTGTCACGTGCAACGATTGACGGACTATCAATAACAACTTTATCATTATGTATGATTAAAGTGTTTGCGGTACCAAGGTCTATCGCAATATCCTCGGTCATGAAATCAAAAAATCCCATAAGTTTTTTAGGGGTTTAAAATGTTATAAATTATTTTGAACAAAGTTAAACAAATTAATGTTTAAAATGACGTGTTCCTGTAAATACCATTGCAACATTATTTTCGTTGCAATAATTTATGCTTAATTCGTCTTTTATCGAACCTCCGGGCTGAATTACAGCTGTTATTCCTGCTTTTTTAGCTAATTCTACACAATCCGGAAAAGGGAAAAATGCATCACTTGCCATAGAAGCGCCGGTTAAATCAAAACCAAAAGCTTTTGCTTTATCTACAGCTTGTACCAAAGCATCAACTCTTGATGTCTGGCCGGTTCCTGAAGAAATTAATGTTCCGTTTTTTGCAAAAACAATCGTGTTTGATTTGGTGTTTTTACAAATTTTTGAAGCAAATATCAGGTCTTCTATTTCCTGAGCAGTCGGCTCAGTGATAGTAACGGTTTTTAAATGCTCTTTAGTATCTGTAATATTATTTCTGTCCTGAATTAACAAACCGTTAAGACATGTTCTTACTTGTCTTGAAGGTAATTCAACTTCATTTTGAACTAATATAATTCTGTTTTTCTTTTCTTGTAAAACCGCAATTGCATCATCATTATAACTTGGAGCAATTACTACTTCGCAGAATAATTTATTGATTTCCTGTGCTGTAGCCAAATCAATTTTAGTGTTTGCAATCAGAACTCCACCAAAAGCAGATGTTGGATCACAAGCCAATGCTGCTAAATAAGCTTCGCTGATTGTTTTTCTTGAAGCTAAACCACAAGCATTATTGTGTTTTAAAATAGCAAATGTTGGTCCGTCAGTTTTAAACTCATTAATTAAGTTTACTGCTGCGTCAACATCTAACAAATTGTTATATGATAATTCTTTTCCGTGAACCTTTTTAAACATCGCATCAAAATCTCCAAAAAAGAAACCTTTTTGATGTGGGTTTTCACCATATCTTAAAACCTGGCCATCTGCAATACTTTCTTTGTAGATAGTTTCGTCAGTATTAAAATAATTAAAAATAGCACCGTCATAATGAGAGGAAACGTGGAATGCTTTTGTAGCAAACAATCTTCTGTTTTCAAGAGTTGTTGCTCCGTTTTGTTCTGTAATTAAATCCAAAAGCAAACTGTATTCATTAACAGAAGCTACAATTACAGTGTCTTTGAAGTTTTTTGCACCGGCACGAATCAATGAAATTCCGCCAATATCAATTTTTTCAATAATATCCTGTTCGCTTGCGCCAGAAGCAACCGTTTTTTCAAATGGGTACAAATCAACAATAACCAGATCAATTTGAGGAATATCAAATTCCTTCATTTGCTGAACGTCACTTTCGTTATCCTGACGGTTTAAGATTCCGCCAAAAATTTTCGGGTGCAAAGTTTTTACCCTTCCGCCAAGAATTTCCGGGAATGAAGTAATATCTTCAACAGGAACTACAGGAATTCCAAGGTTTTTTATAAAATCTTCGGTTCCTCCAGTCGAATAAAGCGTTACGTTTTGTTCGTGTAATTTTCTAACGATTGGCTCTAAGCCATCTTTCGAAAAAACAGAAATTAATGCTGATTGTATTGTTTTAGTTGTGCTCATTGTGTAGTTATGATTTTCAGACTGCAAAAGTAGTTTTTTTAAATATTATTTTAAAGAAAATTAATGTAACATTATGCTAAAAAAATCTACTGATGAGTAAGTTAACTTTTATTAGGATTTTGATTTTAATTTATTGAATTTTACTTTTATGAAAAATACACGTATATGCTGGTTTATCTAAGGTTGTTAAAAGAAAGTTTCCGCTTTGCCATAAACGCTTTGCGAAATAATAAACTGCGTACCTTATTGTCGCTGTTAGGTGTTACGATTGGTATTTTTTCTATTATTGCTGTATTGGCAGCGGTAGATTCTTTAGATCGAAAGATTTCAAAAGATTTGAGCAGCTTAGATAAAAATACGATTTATTTAATGAAATATTGTTTTGGTCCTTCTGAAATTCCACAATGGAAAAGAGAGCAATTTCCAAATGTAAAATATGATGAATACATCAGTTTAAAAAATTCCCTTAATAATACAGATCAGGTCGCTTATCAGCTTTTTGTAAATCATGAAACTTTAAAATATGATTCAAAAACTGTTAGTGATGTCAATATAGTTCCTTCGTCCAGCGAAATGGTCGATATTGAAGGATTAAGTTTCGATAAAGGAAGATTTTATAATGAATCTGAATCCAATTCCGGAAGCGCAGTTATTGTTCTGGGATACGATATTGCTGAGGGACTTTTTGAAACTAGCGATCCTATTGGTAAAAATATTCGTTTATACGGACAGCGTTTTACCGTAATTGGTGTAATAAAAAAACAGGGTGCGGGTTTTTTTGGCGATAGTAATGATACATCTGTTTATTTACCAACGAACTTTTTGCGCAGAATGTACGGTGATAATGATGCAATGACGCCGGTTATTGTTTTAAAACCTGTAAAAGGAGTAGATATGGAGGCGTATAAAGCCGAAGTTGCCCAAAAATTAAGAGCAATTCGCGGAATGAAAGCAGGCGAGTCTGATAATTTCTTTATTAATGTACTTTCTGGTTTTACTGATTTTGTAGATGGAATTCTGGGAAGTTTAAGGTTTGGAGGTATATTTATTAGTTTCTTTTCTTTCTTGGTTGGAGGTTTTGGTGTGGCAAATATTATGTTTGTTTCGGTAAAAGAGCGAACTAATTTAATAGGGATTCAAAAATCTTTAGGCGCAAAAAATCGTTTTATATTGTTTCAGTTTTTGTTTGAAGCCGTTATTCTTTGTTTGATAGGCGGAATAATTGGTTTGTTGATTGTTTGGTTGATGTCGCTGCTTTTAACTAATTTATTAGATTTTGAATTTGTGTTAAGTTTCTGGAATGTTATTATCGGGGCGGGATTATCGATTCTGGTTGGTATAATATCCGGAATTTTACCGGCAATTTCGGCAGCAAAATTAGATCCGGTTGAGGCAATTAGAACGGGAATGTAATTTTAAGGATCTAAGATGCTGAGTTGCTAAGGTCCTGAGGTTTTTTTTTTGAAGGTGAAAAGAAACAAACATTGGAGCTCGTTGGAGATAAAGTTCCAGAGAAACAATTTATGTTGTAGATATGGAATTATTCCGTTGAATATAAAATAATTTATTCTTTTGAATGGCCTCCAGCTTTAGCTGGAGATTTAAATAAAGATTAGAAATTAGGCTTTAGCCAAATAATTAATGCTTAGTAAACTTGCGAAAGGTTTCTAAAAAAAAATCCGAAGAAATATTCTTCGGATTTTTTTTTAGTTCTTATTTGGGAATTTAATTTTAGTTCGATCCCATTTAATAGAATCAGAATAATAGTAATCACTATTGGTTTTGTATTTCAAAACAGTATCCTCTTCTTGAGTGGTTCTTCTGATTGCATAAGCCTGTAATTGATTTTTGTTTAGGAACTTGAAAAAAGAAGTGTTTTTAATGGTGTCATTTTGAGAAACAATGATTAATATTCGTCTGTTTTTCTCTTTACTTAGAATATTTTCGGATAAAAAATCATCTAAACTAGTTTCAGGAATTTTAACAATATCTTTTGGTTGTAGGTCAAGAAAATGGGGAAGTGTATCTTTTTCACTGCCGTAACTACATAATTCAAGGAAATATCTTTTTTGATAAAAATAGAAACTTCCTTTTTTGTCAATTAATAACTGATGCTCTGCATAAAAACCTTTTCTTGGAGGAGGAGCAAATTTGTCCGTATATTTTTTTATGGAATCGTAATATTTTTCAAGTTTTTCATCTTCATATGAGATGATGTAGGTTTTGTTTTTCTCAATAATTTTTTCTTCTTTCTTAGTACAATTCAAAAGAAACAAACAAATTGCAAAACCAACTAAAACTCTTTTCATAAAACTAAGATTTCAAATAAAGATATAAAAAAATCTCACCTGCAAATTAAGCGGATGAGATTTTATATGTTTAAGAAAGTTTTTAAAACTATCTAATTGTATTGTTTTGAATCAAATCGATATATAAGTTGATCTTATCTTTTAATTCTTTTCTTGGCGTGATAAAGTCAAGGAAACCATGCTCTAAAAGAAATTCGGCAGTTTGAAAACCTTCTGGTAAATCTTTTCCTGTAGTATCGCGAACAACACGAGGGCCGGCAAAACCAATTAAAGCTCCAGGTTCAGAGATGTTGATGTCTCCTAACATTGCATATGATGCAGTTGTTCCTCCTGTAGTTGGGTCAGTACAAAGCGAGATGTATGGTAATTTAGCTTCAGCTAACTGAGCTAATTTTACAGATGTTTTTGCTAATTGCATTAATGAATAAGCAGCTTCCATCATACGAGCTCCGCCTGACTTAGAAATCATTACAAAAGGTAGTTTGTTTTTGATCGCGTGATCAATACCTCTGGCAATTTTTTCTCCAACAACCGCTCCCATAGATCCGCCAATAAAGGCAAAATCCATACAGCAGATAACAAGTTCTCTTCCTTTAGATTTTCCCACTCCGGTACGCACAGCGTCTTTCAGATGAGTTTTCTCCATTACATCCTTCAATCTTTCTGCATATTTTTTTGTATCCACAAAATGCAAAGGATCTTTTGATGTCATGTTTTTATCCAATTCAACAAATTCATTATTGTCGAATAAAATTTCAAAATAGGTTGCGCTTCCAATTCGAACATGAAAATCATCTTCAGGACTAACAAATAAGTTTCTGGCTAATTCATCAGCATCAATAATTTTTCCCGTAGGAGATTTGTACCACAATCCTTTAGGAACGTCCATTTTATCTTCGGTCGCAGTCGTAATCCCTTTTTCTTGTCTTTTAAACCAAGCCATTTTTTTAATTTTAGAATGTAGATTTTAAAGTTTAGATTTTTCAATCTGATTCAAAATTTAGATTTCAGGCTTTTTTAGAAGTCTGAAATCTAAAATCAGAAGTCTAAAATTTAAAGTGTATTTACGTTATTCAAGTCAGCAAAAGCTTGCTCAAGTCTTGTATTGAATGTCACTTCACTTTCACGTACCCATTTTCTTGGGTCATAGTATTTTTTGTTAGGAACATCAGCACCTTCTGGGTTGCCAATTTGAGATTTTAAATAGTCAATGTTTTTAACCATGTAATCACGAATTCCTTCAGTAAATGCAAATTGCAAATCTGTATCAATGTTCATTTTGATAACTCCGTAGCTAATTCCTTCTCTGATTTCTTCAAGTGTAGAACCTGAACCTCCGTGGAAAACGAAATCTACTGGGTTAGGACCTGTTTTGAATTTGTTTTGAACGAAATCCTGAGAATTTTTTAAGATTTTTGGAGTCAATTTTACGTTTCCTGGTTTGTAAACACCGTGAACGTTTCCAAAAGCAGCAGCAATTGTAAATTTAGGGCTAATTTTAGATAATTCTTCGTAAGCGTAAGCTACTTCTTCTGGCTGAGTGTATAATTTTGAGCTATCAACATCTGAGTTGTCAACACCATCTTCTTCACCACCTGTAATACCAAGTTCGATTTCTAATGTCATTCCCATTTTGCTCATTCTTGCCAAATACTGTTTACAGATCTCAATGTTTTCTTCGATTGGCTCTTCAGACAAATCGATCATATGAGAACTAAATAATGGTTTTCCTGTTTCTGCAAAATGTTTTTCAGAAGCATCTAATAAACCATCAATCCAAGGTAATAATTTTTTTGCACAGTGGTCAGTGTGTAGAATTACGGTAGCACCGTAAGCCTCTGCCAAAGTATGAATGTGTTTTGCTCCGGCGATTCCTCCAGCAATTGCTGATTTCTCGTTAGCGTTAGATAATCCTTTTCCAGCGTTAAATTGTGCTCCTCCGTTTGAAAATTGAATAATAACTGGCGCATTTAGTTTCGCTGCAGTTTCAAGAACTCCATTGATTGTGCTAGACCCCGTAACATTTACTGCTGGTAAAGCAAAACCTTTTTCTTTTGCATAATTAAAAATTTCCTGTACTTGATCTCCTGTAGCTACTCCGGGTTTAATATTGTGTGCCATTGTAATTTTTTTTAGTTGTTTTTAGTTTTTAGGTTGCAAAAATAAGAATTAATTAGCATTAGAACGGATAATTTATCCCAAAATTTAAAACCGAATGGCCAAAATTGTATTCTTTGAACCAGCGGTCTCCTTTCTCATGCGCCGGATTATAAGTCTTGAAGCCTAAATCTAAGCGAATCACAAAAAAGCTTAAATCGTAACGCAAACCAAATCCTGAACCCAAAGCAATTTCAGCTAAATCGTTTACGCCAGAGAATTTTGCCTTCTCATCGATGACATTATCGAGTACATTCCAGATATTTCCGGCGTCTGCAAAGACTGCTCCCTTGACATCGCCAAAGACTTTAAAACGGAATTCGGCACTCAATGCAATCTTCATATTGGCCTCATTAAAATCATTCGCTGCATTTGTACTTCCCGGACCCAAAGAGTAAGGTTGCCATGCACGGTTGTCGTTTGAACCTCCTGAATAATAACTTCGTGAGAACGGAATGTAATTTGAATTTCCAAAAGGAATAGCTATACCAAAGAAACTTCTCACCGCTAATACCTTTTCTTTTCCAAAATCCCAGTGTTTGATGTAATCAAATTCTGTTTTAATGTACTCTGAATATTCTAAATTGAAAATTTCATAATTGCCATTTGAATTTTTAGGTAAACTGGCAATACCTGAAATGGCAGTTAATAAGGTTCCTGCAGATTCTATTTTAGTTTTAAACTGATAAAAAGTATTGTCCGCAAGATCTTTTTTAGTGGTTTTTGTAAAGGTGTAACTTGTCGCTAAAATAAAGTCATTTTCGGTCAAACGAATCCTTCTTTCTTCGATACTTTCTACATCTTTATATTGAGGATCTCCTGGAAGTAAGTCGGTTTGGTTAGTTAATACATCGTTGGTAAAACCTGTGGTTCCTGTTGGTATAGTAAGATTTTTATTAAAAGAATTATCGAAATAGGATTCGTTTGTATTGTGATCTTTACCAATATTATTTAATTCGTTATAAGAAGAAGTGTAAACGTTAAAATAATTATTAGGATTTAAATTTCGTACAAACTGAGCATTAAGCAATTCAAGTTTGGCAGTATTATATCTTTTTGGAGACCAATTATAGGCAAGACCACCAGTGAAATTTTCTTTATCCAAACCGATGTTTCTTTGTTTTGAGAAACCCGCGGTAATGCTGGTAGAAGGAATCATTCTTTTTGGAATAATTTTTTCAGTACCAAAAGGCAATAAAATTCTCGGGAAATTTAATTTTAAATCAAGACCGTACTCAGAAACATTAAAGAAATTATCATTAGGGTTAGCCATGTCTTTAGACGAACCTACGTTTAAACGTGCAGAAATTTCAAGTGTTTCAGCCCTATTAAATACATTTCGGATAGTTTCAGAAACACTGGCTCCAATACCAAAATCCTGAATGTTAGAATGAGTTACGTCAAGAGAGGCGCCAAAACTATATTTCTTTCTGGGAGTCAGGTACACATTCGCAATTAAGGATTGTGCAGTTGAGTCGCGTTTGTCAACTTCATATTGAATCGAAGGATAATTAAAGATTTTTAAATTATTTAGATATCTTGAAGAGAGAGTAGTTCTCGTATCAGAAAAATAATTTCCTTTGGTGATAAAAATGGCGTCAGTAATGGCTCGCGGTTTGTATTTTAATTTTTTGTGACTGTACAGATTAAAGTTGTTGTACGTTGTACTGTCTGTTATTTTTGTTTTTGCATTTGCAGGAGAATAATCCGTATAAATGTTTACATCGCTTATTTTATATAATTTAAAAGGCTCTGTTCTGCTGGAGTCTCTTTCCTGAATATTATTATTGTTGATGATTAAAGTTACATCAGCCTTATTCTTTTTGCCTATCGTGTCAATATCAAAAGTAACATAAGTGGGTTGAAAGAAATAAGCACCATGGTTTCTAAAATAAGTAGTAAGACGATTTTTTTCATCCTCAAAATCAGCAGTTTTGTATTGTTTTCCAGATTTTAAAAATGAAGGTTCATTGTTAGTTTTGTATAATGAATCCAGAGCAGGAGTCTTGATATTGGTGTTAATAGTGTCCAGGGTATAAGCAGGACCTGTGGTAATGAGATAATTAATTTTAGCTTTTTTTCTGGCAACACTATCAATGCTGTAGTCTGTTGCTACATTAAAATATCCATTATTAAAATAATAAAACTTTAAACGCAAAAGAGATTTTTTTGTCTTAGCAGTATCAATAACAACAGGAGGTTCGCCTGTGCTTTTTAAGAATTCATGAATACCTTTGTACAGAAAAGATTGTCCAAGTCGGTCAACTTGCTTTGCTGATAATATTTTAGCCTGACGCTCATATAAACCAGGGTGATTTTTAAATTTTGCCTGATAAGTAGAATCCGGATTTAAGTTGGCTAAGTTGTATAAATTTAAGCGTAAACGATATCCTAACAAAGTACCATTTGGTTTTTGATACATCTGGTTAGAAGCTATTTCGTCGTTCGTAGCCTTTCCATTTACAAGAATAGTATTTTTTACAAGAAGGTTTTTTCCATCTGGAACTCTTTTTACAGCATTACAACCGCAAATAAATATTGCTATTAGAATAAATGCTGTTATTTTTGTGGAATTCTTTTTCAAGTGTTCTTAAATATTTAATTCAAAAGTACATTATTTTATGGTTAGTAAAAACCAAATAAAACTTATATCAAGTTTACATCAAAAAAAGCAACGTTTTGCAAATCAATTATTTTTCGCCGAGGGAGTAAAAGTAATTCAAGAATTGTTGTTATCCAACTTTGAATTAGAGCATTTATACACGACTCTAAATGATTTTGAAGAAGTCCATTCTTCAAAACGTACGCTTATTTATGAGCAGGAACTTAAAAAAATTAGTGCCTTATCAACTCCAAATTCATGTTTGGCGGTTTTTAAAATTCCATCCGAGAATGAAATAACCAAATCTGGTTTGATTTTAGCTCTTGACGATATTCGCGATCCCGGAAACTTAGGGACAATTTTACGTCTTTGTGACTGGTTTGGTATCAAACAAATTATTTGTTCTAAAGAAACTGTCGATATTTATAATCCAAAAGTAGTTCAGGCAACGATGGGGTCTATCGCCAGAGTAAATGTGAATTATGTTGATTTGAAAACTTTTATTACCGAAGCTAATATTCCTGTTTTTGGAACTTTTATGGATGGCGAGAATATTTATCAATCTAATTTACCTCAAAGCGGAATCATCATCATGGGTAATGAAGCTAATGGGATATCATCAGAGATTGAAAAAATAGTTACAAGCCGACTCACAATTCCAAGATTTGGAGAACTGCAAAAAACCGAAAGTTTAAACGTAGCTACTGCAACAGCAATTATTCTTAGTGAGTTTAAACGAAATAGTTAGGAATTTGTTTTAATGAAAAGTGAAATTAATTAAAATAGCCCTCGATTTCATAGAATCAATGTTGTCTGTCCATGGGCTAGGGCCTTTTGCCGGATTGTCTCGAATTAATTCATCTGTAATACCAAACATACCTCTTATCGAAGGAGAAAAGATAAAGTATTCAGAGAAAAAGTCAATTCCAAAACCTACTTCATAAGCGGCAGTCCATTGTTTTGTTCTGAATTTGCCTTCAAAATTGTCATCTTTTGATTTTGAGTTGCTCGATAAATTCAATGTTGTAGACATTCCTCCAACCAAATACGGGCGAATGTTTCCTGTTCGCAGTGAAGAAAATTTCAATAGTAATGGAAAGTGAATATAAGTACTGTTTACTTCTCGTAAATAATCTTTTTCTAAAGGTAAATTTGGATAATACAAATCGCGTTTAGAATAATATAATCCTGGCTCAAAACGCAAGTTGATATATTCCTGTAGTCTTAAGTCAGCAACAACCCCCACATTAAAACCGGTAGTTTTTTTTACCTGAATGTCCGGGCCCGGAGTTTTGTAGTCAAATTTAAAATCGAAACTATTAAATCCAAGATAATAACCAAAATACAGGCGTTGTTTTTGCCAGTTTTCAAGATTTATAATAGGATCCTTGCTAAACATACTTTTAGCAAATTGAGAATATCCGTTTGTCGTTAAGACTAGTAAAAGTAAGACTACAGTTTTTTTCATACTATTTTTTAGATGCAGAATAAATGGTGGCAACCCCAAAAGTTTGAGGCATGGATACAACATCTATAAACCCAATTTTTCTCAAAATATTGTTTAATGCTTCTCCATAAGGAAAAACAGCAGCAGATTCAGACAAGTAACCATAAGCAGCATTGTCTTTAGAAAATAATTTACCAATGATAGGAAGTATGTTTTTGCTGTAAAATTTATAGCCTTGTTTGTAAGGTGTTTTATCAGGAACCGAAGTTTCCAGAATTACAAAAACACCATTAGGTTTTAGAACTCTCAAAATTTCAGCAAAGCCTTTTTCTAGATTTTCAAAATTTCGAACGCCAAAACCAACAGTTATAGCATCGAAATAGTTGTCTTCAAAAGGAATTTTTTCAGAATCGCCCAAAACCATATCAATCAAATTTGATAATCCTTTTTCTGCGATTTTCTTTTTTCCAACTTCCAGCATGCCTGCAGAAATATCCAGTCCAATTATTTTTTCGGCATTTGTTTGCGCCATTAAAATAGCCAGGTCGCCAGTACCTGTTGCGATATCAAGAATAACTTTGGGTTTTTTATCCGAAACTATTTTTAATACTTTCTTTCGCCATTTAATATCGATTCCAAATGAAATTACGCGATTCAAATTGTCGTAGTTCCCCGAGATGTTATCAAACATTTGGGCAACCTGCTCTTTTTTACCTAAAGAAGAGTCTTTATATGGGGTTATTTTTTCAGACATTTTTTTTATTTACGCAAATATAATACAATCTGACTTAACTGTAATTGAGTTTTTGAATTTGTAAATTAATTGTTTTAGCAGAAGGCTTTTAATTGATATTGTATGTTGGGTTTTTGCTATCACCAAAAGTGGGTATTTTGATAAAATCACTAAAAGTGGGTATTGTGGGACATGGATTTTATGGCCAACTTTGCTACAGTTAAAAAGATAGAATTTTAATGATTGATTGAATTTTTGACTTAATCAGATGAAGATTTTTTTCGCACTGGTAATTTCATTTGTTCTTGTAAGTAGTTTTGAAAGTATTGTTCTTGGGGCCAATACTCTTTAAAGTGCGAAATACGTTCTTAGGATTAAATTTGTTTTTGGAAATTTTAATTTTCTTGCCTTTAATATCTTAGTGGTATTTGTTATTAAAGGCTCTTTGAGATTCGTTCTCATTTAACAGTAAATGTTATTCAGTTATTCAAATGTTTTATAACATTTGTGATTTTTTTTACCAAAACTATTACTCGAATGAGTCAAATCTAATCAATCGTTTTAAAAAACATCCTTCAAAAGAGGATGTTTTTTTTTGTTTTCTTATTTTCTAATGTATGTTTCGTAAGTATAATCAAAAAGATGTTTATCGTCCTTAAAATTTTCTTCAGATTCTACCAGTTGCCACTCACTTTTACTGATTTTAGGAAAAAAAGCATCAGCTTCAAAAGTATGGTGAACTTTGGTTATCTCAATAATATCGGTATAAGGTAAGGCCAGATTATAAATTTCGCCTCCGCCAATGATATAAGAATCTTCGTTTTCAGGGCATGCGGCAATTGCTTTTTCGATACTGTCAACTATGATGCATCCTTCCGGATGATAATCTTTTTGTCGTGTTATTACAACATGAACTCTGTTTGGGAGAGGTTTCGGAAAACTTTCAAAAGTTTTTCTGCCCATAATAATATGATGATTCGTTGTTAGCGATTTGAATCTTTTAAAATCATTTGGTAAATGCCAAACTAATTCATTGTTTTTTCCAAGTGCGTTATTTTCGGCAACAGCCGCTATCATTATAATCATAGCAATCTAGTAACTAAAATTTATTTTCGGTATCCTCAATTATTCTGGATTCTAATTGACTAATTCTTTTTTGCTGCAAGCCAACAAGTCGGTCAATTTGTTCTCTTTCCCATTTTTTATTCATAAACCTGTCTGTAATGTACACCTTTATGAAATGTAAAATAAAGATAAAGAACCATATCGTAATTCCCCAAACACACCAATTTTGGTCTGTGTTAGCACCTAAATCGAAAAATCTATTAGCAATAAATAAAAATAAACTTCCCAGTAGAAAAAGTACAAAATGAAAATATAAGATCTTTTTTTGTCTAAGTCTTCTTCGGGCGTATTCGTATTGTTCGTGAACTTCTTTTTCCATATGATATAAATGAGGTTATAAAGTTAAAATTTATTTTGTAACGACCCTATTTAGATACTGGAATATTTCTTTTAAAATGCGCTGAGAGTTTGAATTCCAAAATTTTATGCAGATTAAATTGCTAAATAGATAAAAAAATATTCGGTTTTTGATATTATCATAAATCGGTTCTGAAGGTATCGAAAATTCAGCTGAATTTGTGTAATTTCGTCTATGAATCTAAAAACTAAACAGTTATGTCTCTAAAGAAACAATTTATAAAAACGAAGCCTGTAGTAAAAGTTACATTTTCTATAGATGCTAAAGATGCAAATTCTGTAGCGGTTGTTGGTGATTTTAACAACTGGAATGTTGAGGAAGGAACTTTAAGTAAATTGAAAAATGGTACTTTTAAAGCTACCTATGACTTAGTTAAAGATGCAATTTACGAGTTTAAGTACGTAATTGATGGAAGTTATGTTAATGATCCTGAAGCAGATTCTTATAAATGGAATGATTTTGCAGGAAGTGAAAATAGTGTTTTAGTTGTATAAAATATAAGTATAAAAAAATCCGCTTAAAAAACTTAAGCGGATTTTTTTATACTTTATACGGCAACACTACCTTTTATTCCCGCATGCGGTTCATAATCTAAAAGAGTAAAGTCATTATAATCAAAATCAAAAATGTTTTTTATCTCTGGATTTAAGATCATTTTTGGTAATGGTTTTGGCTCACGTGTTAATTGCAATTCTAATTGTTCGAAGTGATTGTTGTAAATATGTGCATCTCCAAAAGTGTGAATAAATTCACCATACTCCAGATCACATACCTGAGCAATCATCATGGTTAACAATGCGTAAGAAGCAATATTAAAAGGAACTCCTAAAAATATATCAGCACTTCGTTGGTATAATTGGCAGGATAATTTTCCTTTTGTTTCTCCTTTTTCAGGATCAGGGCTGGTTACATAAAACTGAAAAAAAGCATGGCAAGGAGGTAATGCAGCCTTATTATTAGCAACATTTTCTTCAAATGACTTTTTTGTATCTGGTAAAACCGATGGGTTCCATGCTGAAACCAACATTCTTCGACTGTTAGGATTTGTTTTTAGTTCTGTAATCAATTCAGAAATCTGATCGATTTCTTCACTGTTCCAATTGCGCCATTGGTGTCCGTAAACAGGTCCTAAATCTCCATTAGAATCTGCCCAGGCATCCCAAATTTTTACTCCGTTTTCTTGAAGGTACTTTATGTTGGTATCACCTTTTAAGAACCAAAGAAGTTCATAAATAATAGATTTTAAGTGTAGTTTTTTGGTAGTAACCATTGGGAAACCTTCACTTAAATCAAAACGCATTTGGTAACCAAAAACACTTTTGGTTCCCGTTCCTGTTCGGTCTCCTTTTTGATTGCCGTTTTCTAAAACGTGTTTTACCAGGTCTAAATATTGTTTCATGGGTCTTATTTTATTTCTTCAATACTAATTTTAAATTTCCCTCCTATAGATGACTTAATGTTTATTGTCATCGGGACTGGAGTAGTTAAAAACTTGTAAAGACTTTGATCTAGATTCGTATTGTTTGATGCCACATACAATTTATAGTTGCCATCTGCTGTATTGTTTATTATCCAGGTTTTGTTCAGTGAAAGAGGTCCGTTTCGATAATCAAAGTTATCCGGTAATTCTTCCATTTTTATAGTTCTTCCGTTTTGATCTAAAATTGATGCTAAAGGAATGAAAATATATTTTTTAAAACCAAAACAATCACAAATGCTACTTATAGTTAATCGATATTTTTTATTAGATTTTAAGTCAAAATTATAGCCTTTATAGTTGGTATAAATTTTTTCCTTTTCTCCATAAGTCATTACTGAATCACTAATTTTTAATTCAAATTCATGACTTTCATTTAATACTATCGGGCTGGTAGGTAGGTGCGAACTTAGAGTTCTGTTTTCTTTTAAGATCTTATAAGATTCAATTGGGGTAGTTTTTCTGGAACACCCACAAGTAATAAATAATACTAAAACAATAATAAGTTTGTAATTCACTTTTTAAACTGGATTAGTTTTATATTAATAGAATCTATTTATCTTTTCGAAATTTCGTCTCTAATTTTTGCTGCCTTTTCATAATCTTCCTGAGAAACCGCCTGATCTAAAAGTTCATTTAGTTCCTGCAAACTATGTTTTGCGTAAACATCTCCGGATTGATTGCTTTCTTCTTCATGACCAAAAGTTTCCGGATTAGAAAGTACATCATCAATTTCCTGAGAACCCTGATCAGTTTCTGCAGTATTTGATTTTAAATAGATACCGGCCTTGTCTAAGATGTTTTTATAAGTAAAAATCGGAGCATTGAAACGCAAGGCCAATGCAATTGCATCAGAAGTTCTTGCATCAATAATTTCTTCTATTTTGTCTCTTTCGCAAATTAAACTCGAGTAAAAAACGCCATCGACAAGTTTATGAATAATGACTTGTTTTACTACAATATCAAACCTTTCAGCGAAGTTTTTGAATAAATCGTGTGTTAACGGACGAGGAGGTTTTATTTCTTTTTCTAAGGCAATAGCAATCGATTGGGCTTCGAAAGCACCAATAACTATTGGTAATTTTCGTTCGCCATCAACTTCGTTCAAAATTAAGGCATAAGCGCCATTTTGAGTTTGGCTGTATGAAATTCCTTTTATAGATAATTTTACTAGACTCATATATATGGGTAAAAAAGGGCAATTATTGCCTCATTTTAAGACTTTTTTTGATTGAAAAATAAAGGTGCAATTTTAATCAAAAAATATGGAACAAAAAAGCCACCTAAAACAAAGATACGATTATCTTGTTTTTAGGCAGCTATATTTTTATAGAGAATTTTTAAATTAAGAATGTTGTGCTTTAAAAGCTTTTAATTTCTCAATTAATTCCGGAACAATTGTAAATGCATCTCCAACGATACCATAATCTGCCACTTTAAAGAAAGGAGCTTCAGGATCATTATTGATAACCAATTTTACTTTTGATGAGTTGATACCCGCAATGTGCTGAATAGCACCAGAAATTCCTACTGCAATGTATAAGTTGGTTGCAACTGGTTTTCCTGTTTGTCCAACGTGTTCGCTGTGAGGTCTCCATCCTAAATCAGAAACGGGTTTAGAACATGCAGTTGCAGCACCTAAAACAGCGGCTAAATCTTCGATTAATCCCCAGTTTTCCGGACCTTTTAATCCACGTCCGCCAGAAACTACGATATCAGCATCAGCAATAGATACTTTTCCGCTTACTTTCTCTACAGATTCTACTTTTACTCCAAAGTCATTATCACCAATTGATGGATTAAAATCTTCTTCGGTTGCGGATCCTGCGCTTTCTAAAATTCCGTAAGAGTTTTTAGCAAGGCCAAGAACTTTTACATCGGTATTGATTTCTGTTATATTGAAAGCTTTGTTTGAGAAAGCATTTCTTTTTACCTGAAAAGGAGAAGTACTAACCGGTAATCCAACAACATTTGATGCGAAACCGGCATTTAAAGCCACGGCAACTAATGATGAAAGGTAAATACTGTCTGTAGTCGAAGAAAGTAAAACTACTTTTGTGCCTTCTTTTTCAGCAGCTTGTTTGATAACATCGGCGTAAGCCTTAGCTGTAAAACCTGCTAATTTATCGTTGGTAACTTTTAGTACTTTATCAACTCCGTATTTAGCCAATTCGCTAACGTCACTGGTGTTTACAGTTAAAGCTGTAACAGTTGTTCCAAGTGATTCTGCTACTTTTTTAGCGTAAGAAGCTAATTCAAAAGCAACTTTTTTAAATTTTCCTTCTGCAGATTCTGCATATATTAATATTGACATAATTTTTTTGTTTAAAAGTTTAAAGTTTCAGGTTTCAAGTTGCTAAACTGAAAACTGCGACTGAAAACTGATTACTAGATTACTTTCGCTTCGTTGTGTAATAAATTGATTAACTCATCTAAATTGTCTGCAGGAATTAATTTCACTGCTGATTTTGGAGCTGGTTTTTCAAATTTTACCGCTTTTGTATTTACAGGAGCGTCAACCGGCTCAAGAATAGTCAGAGCTTTTGTTCTTGCAGTCATGATTCCTCTCATGTTTGGTATGCGAAGATCTTTTTCTTCAACAAGACCTTTTTGACCACCAATTATTAAAGGTAAAGAAGTGCTTACTGTTTCTTTTCCTCCATCGATTTCACGAACTGCTTTTACGTTGTTCCCATCAACAGTAATAGCTGTACAAGAGTTTAAAAAGTTAGAACCTAAAATTCCTGCAATCATTCCAGGAACCATTCCACCATTATAATCAAGAGATTCTTTTCCTGCAATTACAAGATCATAACCTCCGTTTTTAATTACTTCAGCCAATTGTTTTGCAACAAAAAAACCATCAGTTGGGGTAGCATTTACACGAATAGCTTCATTTGCACCAATTGCCAAAGCTTTACGTAAAGTAGGCTCAGTATCTGGTCCGCCAACATTTACTACGGTTACAGTAGCGCCTTGTTGCTCCTGAAACCAAATGGCACGTGTCAAACCAAACTCGTCATTAGGATTAATTACATATTGAACACCGTTGGTATCGAATTCTGAGTCACCATTGGAGAAGTTGATTTTTGAAGTAGTATCAGGCACGTGGCTGATGCAAACTAATATTTTCATAAGTATATATTTTATATTTATAATATGCTTTTACAAATTTAGAAATTAAAATCGGAATAAAATACTATGCATGCATAATGTTTTTTAAAAACTATTACGATTTCGCAGATTCTGAAATTTAGAGACCGTTTTCTTAGGTCGAAAAAGAAATAATGCATTCATTTCTTCTGATTCTTAGGAATTTTGTAAATCAGACAATCGGGGCAAGTGTTAAAAATTACACTAAAAATACTGTTTTTTTTGCTTCTTTATGTTTTAGTAGGAGTATTTTAGAAAATAAAAATTAACAAAAAGAGCAGAGTTTGTAAGATAACCAATTTATGAGGCAAATAATCGCAATTATATCGATTTCGTAAATGTCACAATAATTTTTAAAAAGTTAAAAGCGCAAGTCAGAATGAAGTTCATGTGATTTTAAACTTAATTTATGCTTTTAAGTTATTTAAAATAATTATTTTTGCTCTTCAGAAAATTCAACATACAATATAAATATGAGAACAATACAATTTAGAGAGGCCATTTGCGAAGCGATGAGCGAAGAAATGCGTCACGATGAATCCATATATTTAATGGGCGAAGAAGTTGCAGAATACAACGGGGCATACAAAGCTTCAAAAGGAATGCTTGCTGAGTTTGGCGAAAAAAGAGTAATCGATACTCCAATTGCTGAGCTTGGTTTTACAGGAATTGCAGTAGGATCAGCTATGAACGGTTGTCGTCCTATTGTGGAGTACATGACTTTCAACTTCTGTTTAGTAGGTATTGATCAAATTATAAATAACGCTGCTAAAATGCGTCAAATGACTGGTGGACAATTTAATGTGCCTATCGTTTTTCGTGGACCAACTGCTTCTGCAGGTCAATTAGGAGCTACTCACTCACAAGCTTTAGAAAACTGGTTTGCAAATACTCCGGGTCTTAAAGTTGTTGTGCCTTCAACTCCTTACGATGCAAAAGGACTTTTAAAATCTGCAATTCGCGATAACGATCCTGTAATTTTTATGGAATCTGAGCAAATGTATGGTGATAAAGGTGAAGTGCCGGACGGAGAATACACAATTCCATTAGGAGTTGCTGATATCAAACGTGAAGGAACTGATGTTACTATCGTTTCTTTTGGTAAAATCATCAAAGAAGCTTTTATTGCTGCTGATGAATTAGCTAAAGAAGGAATTTCTTGCGAAATTATCGATTTAAGAACAGTGCGTCCTATGGATAATGAAGCGATCTTAAAATCAGTTAAAAAAACTAACCGTTTAGTAATTTTAGAAGAAGCGTGGCCATTTGCAAGTATTTCATCTGAAATCACTTATATCGTTCAGGAACAAGCTTTCGATTTTCTTGATGCGCCAATTCAACGTATTACAACAGCGGATACACCTGCGCCTTACTCTCCTGTTTTACTAAAAGACTGGTTGCCAAATGCAGCAGATGTAGTAAAAGCAGTTAAAAAAGTATTGTACAAAAAATAATACAAATTTAAAATACTCACAAAACTTCATCAGTCATATTTAATTGATGAAGTTTTTTTTTGCCACACGCCAAGACGATGAAAAGAATAATTTTACTCAGCCTATTTTTTGTATTTGCATTTGCGAATATTGGTACAGCACAAACAAAAGTGAGTGGAATTGTTTTGGACAAATCGAATCAGCCTGTCCCCTTTGCCAATGTTGTTTTTAAGGGATCAAATACAGGAATAGTATCCAATGAAGACGGACGTTTTTATCTGGAATCTCCAACTACTTATACTGCTTTATTGGTAAGTTCAGCAGGATTTTCAGATCGCGAAGTTCCGTTAGAGAAAGCAGTAAACTATGATTTTAAAATAGTTTTAAGCGAAGCTGAGGCACTTAATGAAGTGGTGATTTTTACCGGAAAAACATCTAAAAAAAATAATCCTGCATTGGATATATTGAGGAAAATCTGGGAACGAAAACGTAAAAACGGTTTGTACCAATTCAATCAATATCAAATGCAAAAGTATGAGAAGGTTGAGTTTGATATGAACACAATCGACAGTGCTTTTATGAAAAACAAACTCTTCAAAGGAATGGAGTTTGTTTTTAAACATGTTGATACGTCTGATGTTACGGGTAAAACGTATCTGCCAATTTTTATCAACGAATCTGTTTATGATGTTTACGGTGATAATAAATTAAAGAAAGTAAAAGAGAACATTACCGGAAATAAAATGTCGGGTTTTAATGGCAATCAGCAGATTCTTTCCTTTGTAAAAGACCTTTATTCAGATTATAATATTTACGATAATCACCTTAAGTTTTTCGATAAAAGTTTTACAAGTCCGCTTTCAAGAACGGGAATTGACGTTTACAATTATGTCTTAAAAGACAGTGCTTTTATTGATAAAAAATGGTGTTATAATATTGTTTTTTATCCAAGACGTAAAAACGAATTAACCTTCAAAGGAGATTTTTGGGTAAACGATACTACTTTTGCGATCAAGAAAATTAATATGGGCGTTACTAAAAGTGCCAATATTAACTGGGTAAAAGATATTTATATCGAACAGGAATTCGAGGTAGAAAATGATTCAACTTTTTTGTTGACCAGAGATTATATGATGTCGGATTTTGCTTTAAATAAAAAAGAAAAATCAAAAGGAGTCTACGGAAAACGAACGACTCTTTATCGCAATCATAAATTTAATATTCCAAAACCGGAGAAGTTTTATAAAGAAGAAGTCAATTTTATTGATAATGCTGTTTATGACCGACCGCCTGAATTCTGGGAGGAAAATCGTTTCGAGAAATTAAATAAAGATGAAGCTGGTATTTACAAAATGCTGGATACACTGCAAACCGTCAAGCGATTTAAACAATTATATAGCCTTGTCTCGATTTTAGGAAGCGGCTACGTCGAATTTAAAAACTTTGATTTTGGGCCAATATTCTCCACTTTTGGTTATAACGAGGTCGAAGGACTAAGAGTTAGAGCAGGAGGAAGAACCTATTTTGGACCAAATGATCCATGGCGTATACAAGCGTATACAGCATACGGGTTTGATGATAATAAATTCAAGTACGGAGTTTCAGGAAAATGGATGGTGGACAAGAAAAAGCGAGTTATTATTTCCGGAGGAAACAGGCGAGACATCGAACAAATTGGTGCCAGCTTAACCACAACAAATGATATTTTAGGTCGAAGTTTTGCTTCCTCAGCCTTATTTACAACAGGAAGCAACGGAAAATTAACCAATATTAATCTAAGCAACATTTCGGTTGAAATGGAGCCCTTAAAAAACTTTGTTGTTCAGGCAGGGGTTTCATACAGGACATTAGAATCTGCTTCACCAACGTTTAGTCTGGATTATTACACAACGCTGCCAACGGCTGCCAATCCTGCAGGAGTCATACAAAGTGCAGTAAAACAGTTTGAGGCCAATGTTCAGTTTGAATTTATGCCCAATCGTAAAACTATTGGTTTTGGTGTAGAGCGTAGCCTTGTAGACAGCCCGTTTAGTCATTTCTTTGTTAACTTTAGTTATGGACTAAAAGGAGTTATGCAAAGTGATTTTGCTTACGAAAAAATACAATTATTTTACAAACAACCTATTATAATTGGACCATTAGGAAGATCAAATATTATCCTTGAAACCGGAAAAACCTTTGGTACAATCCCGTTAGGATTAATGAGCGTAATTCCTGGTAACCAGACTTATTTTACCATTGAAAACACGTTTAGTAACTTAAATTTCTACGAATTTATTACAGATCAATATACAACTCTGCAATGGAATCATGATTTTGGAGGAAGATTATTCGCCAGAATTCCATTTATGAGAAAACTGAACTGGAGAGAATTCGTTGGTGTAAAAGGAGTTTACGGAACCATCTCAGATGCTAACAGAGCAATCAATGCATCGGCGCAACCCTACAATGCCCCAGAAAACGTATATTGGGAATACAACGCCGGAATCGGGAATATCTTCAAAGTATTCCGTATCGATTTCTCCTGGAGAGGAAGTTATTTAAATACTCCGGATGCCAATAAATTTGCAGTAAAAGGATCGTTCGGATTCTATTTTTAAGATAAAATAAATTGCCACAAAGACGCCAAGTCGCTAAGTTTAATTTCTAGCAACTTGGCGTTTTTTATTGATTAAAATTATTTAACGCAGATTTAGGCAGATCAATAAAATAGATTGAAAAATAAATCTGCTCTATCTGCAAAATCTGCGTGAAAAAAAACTTTGCGACTTTGTGAGATTCTTTTTTAATTTTGAAAGACTTAAATCAAGCCATGCAAGAAGCCATCGATTTTCTATCAGCCAAAAATCCAATTTTTCTTGAAATCATAGAAAAATACGGATTACCTCAAATTCCAAAACGCCCGCAAGGTTTTGAAACTTTGGTATTATTGATCCTCGAGCAACAAGTCTCTATAGATTCGGCGAAAGCCACCTTCTTAAAAATAAAAGGCTACACAATGTGCAATCCGGAAACAATGTCTGTTTTATCTGATGAAGAATTTCGCACTTTAGGTGTAAGCCGTCAAAAAACAAAATACATTAAGATATTAGCGAATGCCGTTTTAAACAAAGAATTAGATATTGAAAGTTTAGCAGCAAAAACTGCAACACAAGTTCGGGAAGAGCTCATTAAATTAAAAGGAATAGGAAACTGGACTATCGATATTTACTTAATGTTTTGTCTTCAGGAGCCTGATTTAATTCCGTTAGGTGATATTGCAGTTGTTAATACAATCAAAGAATTACTTGATATTCATGACAAAAATGAAATGGAAATTCATGCTCAACAATGGAGTCCGTATCGATCTTATGCAACATATTTGCTGTGGCATTATTACTTAAACAAGAGAAACAGGAAAATTACATATTAACTGTCTGTTATTTAAAAGAAAAGTAGGTATATAAATGAAGTTTTTTATTGTAAAAAAGGATTGTTTAGTTACTTTTGCAATCGAAATTATAGAAATAATAAAAAACGAAAATGACCGCAGACAAATTAACGACTTTCGATGTATTAATCGAAATACCACGTGGAAGTAGAAATAAATACGAGTACGATTTTGAAATCAAAAGAATGCGTTTCGACAGAATGTTATTCTCTTCGATGATGTACCCGGCTGATTACGGATTTATTCCTGAAACATTAGCACTTGACGGAGATCCTCTTGATGTATTAGTTTTAATAAACGAGCCAACTTTTCCTGGTTGTGTTATAGAAGTAAAACCAATTGGGGTTTTCCATATGGCAGATGATAAAGGACCAGACGAAAAAATCATTTGTGTACCGGTTTCAGATCCAATCTGGAATTCACTAAATGACCTTTCAGATATTAATGGTCACTTATTGAAAGAAATAGAGCACTTCTTCCAGGTTTACAAAGACCTTGAAAACAAACAAGTAGATGTTGAAGGTTGGGGAGATGTAAACGAAGCATTTGCAATTATTGCTGAGTGTACAAAGCGTTTTGATGATATTGAAAATAAACCAGAGGGATTATTTAGTATTAAATAATTTTTACCCTATTCTATTATAAAAAAAGCAATACTGCCGTCAGGAGTATTGCTTTTTTGTTTAAATTCGTTTTACATAGTTTATTGAATATTAACCAATAACCATTATAATATTATGAACGAATTTATGATTTACTTGCCAATTGTTATGGCAATTATAGGATTACTCTTCATGGCGATAAAAAGGACCTGGGTCCTTAAACAAGATGCTGGCGACGGCAAGATGAAAGAGATCTCAGATTACATCTACGAAGGCGCATTAGCATTTTTAAAGGCAGAATACCGATTACTGACTTTTTTCGTAATTGGTGCCAGTATAGTTTTAGCCGGAATTTCTTTTATTGTTCCTACTACACATATATTAATAGTAGTGGCGTTTATTTTTGGAGCGTTTTTCTCGGCTTTGGCCGGAAATATGGGAATGAAAATAGCCACTAAAACAAACGTTAGAACCACTCAGGCGGCCCGCACAAGTTTGCCACAAGCCTTAAAAGTTTCTTTTGGTGGTGGTACCGTAATGGGACTTGGAGTTGCAGGTTTAGCTGTTTTAGGTCTAACAGGATTTTTTATCGTTTTCTTTCAAATATTTATGAATGGGGTTTGGACTTCATCTGAAGATATGACTAAGGTTTTGGAAACTTTAGCAGGATTTTCACTGGGTGCTGAGTCAATTGCTTTGTTTGCCAGAGTTGGTGGCGGAATCTACACAAAAGCTGCCGATGTTGGAGCAGATTTAGTAGGTAAAGTAGAAGCCGGAATTCCGGAAGATGATCCTCGTAATCCTGCTACAATTGCAGATAACGTAGGAGATAATGTTGGAGACGTTGCAGGTATGGGAGCCGATTTATTTGGTTCGTATGTAGCAACAGTTTTGGCAGCTATGGTTTTAGGAAATTACGTGATCAAAGATATGGGTGGAAACATTCAGGATATTTTTGGCGGTATTGGTCCAATTTTATTGCCAATGGCAATTGCCGGTTTCGGAATCTTATTCTCTATTATAGGAACTACATTAGTAAAAATATCTGATGACAACGCAAAAGAAGCACAAGTACAAAAAGCATTAAATATAGGAAACTGGGTTTCGATTGTTTTAACTGCTATTGCTTGTTTCTTTCTGGTAAAATACATGCTACCGGAAACCATGCAAATGAGCTTTTTTGGCGAAGGTTCTAAAGATATTTCGTCAATGCGTGTTTTCTATGCCACTTTAGTTGGGCTAGTAGTGGGTGGAGCGATCTCATCTGTTACGGAATATTATACAGGATTAGGTACAAAGCCAGTAATGGCGATTGTGCAAAAATCATCTACAGGTGCAGGAACAAATGTTATTGCAGGATTGGCAACGGGAATGATTTCTACTTTTCCAACTGTAATTTTGTTCGCAGCAGCAATCTGGATTTCGTATGCACTGGCAGGATTTTATGGAGTAGCGTTGGCGGCTTCAGCTATGATGGCAACTACTGCTATGCAATTGGCGATTGATGCTTTTGGACCGATTTCTGACAACGCGGGAGGAATTGCCGAAATGAGCGAATTACCAAAAGAAGTACGTACCAGAACAGACATTTTAGATTCAGTAGGGAATACAACTGCAGCAACCGGAAAAGGATTTGCAATTGCTTCTGCAGCCTTAACATCATTGGCTTTGTTTGCAGCATATGTAACTTTTACAGGAATAGACGGAATCAATATATTTAAAGCGCCGGTTTTAGCGATGTTATTTGTGGGTGGAATGATTCCGGTAGTATTTTCAGCTTTGGCTATGAATTCTGTTGGAAAAGCCGCTATGGATATGGTGTACGAAGTTCGTCGTCAGTTTAAGGAAATTCCTGGAATAATGGAAGGAACCGGAAAACCGGAATATGGAAAATGCGTTGAGATTTCTACAAAAGCCGCTTTACGCGAAATGATGTTACCTGGAATTCTTACGATTGGTTTCCCAATTGCGATTGTACTTTTAGGTAAATTAGTTTATGCAGACAACAATCAGTTAATTGCTGAAATGTTAGGAGGATATATGGCTGGAGTTACTGTTTCTGGTGTGCTTTGGGCTGTTTTTCAAAACAATGCCGGAGGTGCCTGGGACAACGCTAAAAAATCTTTTGAAGCAGGAGTTTTAATCAACGGAGAGATGACTTACAAAGGTTCTGATGCACATAAAGCTGCCGTAACCGGAGATACAGTAGGAGATCCGTTTAAAGATACTTCAGGACCATCTATGAATATCCTGATCAAATTAACTTGTTTAATAGGTTTGGTAATTGCACCTATTTTAGGTGAAGGACATGCTACAGCTGGTTTGGCTGAAAAAGGTTCATGTTGTTCTAAAACTGAAATGCATGCAGGAGGAGTTTCTAAGTGTGGAGATTTGTCAGGTATGACCAAAGAAGAATGCATAAAAATGTGCAAAGAAAAAGGATGCACAGCCGAAGAAACGGCAAAATGTCTGGCACATTATGATGCCAACGGAAAATATGCCTACCAAAAAACAGATTGTTTTGACACTAGTAAATATGATAAAACATCAGTTCGTGTTGATTTAAGAAATGAAAATGGCAAAGCTGTCGGAACTGTAACAAAAACTGCAAATGGTAAAACAACCACCGAAGTTTACGAAGGAACAGAAGAAGAAGTTGAAGCAAAAATTAGTACAGCTACTGCTAAATAAAACAGCTTTGTAAAAGTTTTAAACTTTGACAAAGCTTACGCAAAGTTAATGTACTTATTTTTGTCATCCCGAGGAACGAGGGATCTCCACAAGGGGTTCGACAAAGATAGCGATTTTGACTGCGGAGTTTCTTGCGGAGATCCCTCGTTCCTCGGGATGACAAAATGCGATTATGTTTATAAGATGATAAAAAATGCCTCTAAATTATTTAGAGGCATTTTTTATTTCGTGTAAATTTGTGTAAATCCGTGTTTCTAAAACAACCCGTTCAATTCAGCATCAATTCTATTAATGATGTTTCCTAAATCTTCCGGATTATCAACGAAATTAATATTATCAACATCAATAATTAATAATTTTCCTTTAGTATAAGTTTGTACCCAGGCTTCGTATCTTTCATTTAATCGGCTTAAATAATCAATAGAAATAGAGTTTTCGTAATCACGTCCGCGTTTGTGAATTTGCCCTACTAAATTAGGAATAGAGCTTCTTAGGTAAATTAATAAATCAGGCGCTTTTACTAATCCTTCCATTAATTCAAAAAGCGAAGTATAGTTTTCGAAATCACGACTCGTCATTAATCCCATCGAATATAAGTTGGGAGCAAAGATATAAGCATCTTCATAAATCGTTCTGTCCTGAATGATTTTCTTTCCGCTTTCGCGAATTTGCAATACCTGACGGAAACGGCTGTTAAGGAAATAAATCTGCAAATTAAACGACCAGCGCTCCATTTGATGGTAAAAATCATCTAAATACGGATTATCAACTACATCTTCATAATGGGGTTCCCATTTGAAATGTTTGGCCAATAATTTAGTTAAAGTTGTTTTTCCTGCTCCTATATTTCCTGCTATTGCTATGTGCATTACGGTGTTACGATTTTATAATTTATTATTTCTTTAGCTGTAAAAATAGATAAAATTTGGTCTTTGTAGCAGAATTTGTCAAACGATTTTTCTAAAATTTCAATTTCAGAAAATGCATTTGAATTTGTACTTGTAATGTCTTTAAAATACAACAAATTAGCTTTGCTAAAAAGATATTGATGATTATTGATTATTTCGATGGCATCAAAATCAGACACTTTTCCTAACGAAGTTGTTTTTCCGAAAATATCACAGGAAAACCAGTTGTTTTTTTTATCAATCCAATAAAAGGTATTAAAGTCGGTTTGATAATATTTTATGGTTTCTATTAATGGAGTAGAAACTGTTTTGTATTCATTTTTTAGATAATCAAAAAGGCTGATCTGTTGGTTTAGAGCATTGTAAATCCAAAGCTGATTTTGTGTAGACATTCCGATTGCTGAAACAACAATAGGTGTATTATTGAGAGAAAAATTAATCTCTGTAACCTTATTGAGCTGATTGTCTAATAATACAACGGTATTAAAATCTTCATAAAATAAAACGATCTTAAGCGGATTTTGCAAATCGACTTTGGTAATTTTTCCCAGTGATACATTTTTATACTCAAATCGCTCTTTGTCTTTGGTTTTGCTGAAAACATTATTTTTTATCTGATAAGAATATCCAAAAGAATCGTAACCTGAAAAATCATCAGCATCAGTTGAGAGACGAGAAAGAGAGGTTGCTTTTATTTTTTGGTTTTGCGAAAAAACAGCTGAAAAAGAGCAGGCAATAAAAAGAAAAAATAAAAAAATATGTGCCGTTTTGCTCATAATACTTGGTTTCTAAAGAGCCAAATTACAAAAAACTAAAGTAGAAATTACTTAAAGATAAAGATTTAGTTCGTTAGTCCTATTGTATCGTAATAGTCTAAGCAATAGTCGATTTTGTCTATATCTTCTCGCTATTGATATATTTAACTTTCGGAATTTTAAAATAAACAATACATTTGAGTGTAAGTTTTATCGGCTTCACTCAATTTTAAATAAAACGAAATGAAAAAAGTAATTTGTTATATGTCTTTGCTGTTTGTATTTACTCAGGTGCAGGCTCAAAAAGATTTTCAGGGAATGGCTGTTTATGAGTCAAAAACGCAGGTGCCAAAGTTTGAAGGCATGCGGGGCAATCGTGATATCACGCCGGAAATGCAAAAGAGTATGGAAGAGCGAATGAAAAAAATGCTGGAAAAAACTTTTATTCTGAATTTTGACAAGTCAGCTTCTATTTATAAAGAAGAAGAAAAACTGGAAGCTCCGGGACAACAAGGTGGTTTTCGTGTTATGGTGAGTTCAATGATGGGAGGCGGAGGCACTTTCTATAAAGATGTTAAAACAAAATCATATACCGTTGATAAAGAATTTATGGGTAAAGAATTCCTGGTTATAGATTCGCTGCCCAAATTAAATTGGAAATTAGAGCAGGAGACCAAACAAATTGGAGGATATAATTGCTTTAAAGCCACTGCAGTAAAAGAACCAAGTAAAACCGATTTTAGAAATTTCAGACCTAAAAAAACAGATGATAAAAAAGAGGAAGCTAAAAAAACTTCCGGAGAAACTAAAACAAATTTTGAAGACAATTTTGAGTTGCCAAAAGAAATTGTTGTAACCGCTTGGTATACGCCTGAAATTCCAGTAAACCAAGGTCCCGAAAATTATTGGGGACTTCCTGGTTTAATTTTAGAAATAAATGATGGAACAACTACAATTTTATGTTCAAAAATTGTTTTGAATGCAAAAGACAAAGTGGATATTAAGCCTTCTAAAAAAGGAAAAGTAGTCTCGCAGAAGGATTATGATGAAACAGTAGTTAAAAAAATGGAAGAATTTAGAGAAATGAATCGTGGTCGTTCAAGCGGACCAGCACAAACAATTGGAAGGTAGATCTTCTGCTTCAAAGTTTTATTTATTCTAATTTATTCATTCTATCAATGAACAAAACACTTTTTATATTCGCCTTTTTATTTACTTCTATATGCTTTTCTCAAAGTGTTCGTTTTGACGGATTTATTCAGGATGAGCAAAAAAATCCGTTAGAGATGGCCAATATAATGGCCGTAAATACTGCTAGCAAAGCAATGGATTCTTATGGAATTACCAACGATAAAGGAAAATTTCAGCTTACATTGAAGCCTAATACTTCTTACTCAATTAAAGTAAGTTATCTGGGAATGAAATCGAAAGAAATTGCCGTTTCTACGCAAAGCGCAAACATCGTTCAGAACATTGTCATGGATGATGCCGGAATCGAACTTCAGGGTGTTGAGATTGTGCGTGAAATGCCGGTTTCTATAAAAGGAGATACTATTGTGTACAATGCTGATTCGTTTAAATCCGGAACCGAAAAAAAGCTGGAAGATGTACTGAAAAAATTGCCAGGAGTTGAGGTAAATGCCGATGGAGAAATTGAAGTGGAAGGTAAAAAAGTAAGTAAGTTAATGGTTGAGGGAAAGGATTTTTTTGACGGAGACACCAAACTTGGCGTTAAAAATATTCCTGCCGATGCGATTGATAAAATTCAGGTATTAAGAAATTATAATGAAGTAGGCGCTCTAAAAGGTTTAGGAAACGATCAGGATAATGTAGCGATGAATATTAAACTAAAAGAAGGTAAAAAGAACTTTTGGTTTGGAGATGTAACAGCCGGAACAGGAGTTGGAGAACTCGATAGCCGTTATATTATTAATCCAAAATTATTTTATTACAGTCCAAAATACAGCATCAACGTAATTACCAATTTTAATAATATTGGCGAACTACCGCTTACAGCTCAGGATTATTTTAAGTTCACAGGAGGATTTAAAAATATGATGCAAAAGGGCGGAAGTAATTTTAATATTTCATCAAACGATTTAGGAATTTCGATTTTAAGAAACAATCGCGCTAAAGAAATTGAGACGAAATTTGGAGCCACAAACTTTGCTTATTCTGTTACCAAAAAATGGAATATTAGCGGTTTCGGAATCTTATCGACTTCAAAAACAGATTTGGAAACGAAATCACAAACGACGATTTTAGAATCCGGAGATGAGCAAAAAAGAGAAGAAGAAACACATCAAAAAAATAATCTGGGACTTTTTAAACTGAGTTCCACGTATAAGCCCAATGATAAATTTCAGTTTGATTATGATATTTTAACGAAATTATCCAAACAAAATGAAGATACCGATTTGTTACGTGAATCTGTGGTGAATAATGTTTCGACTTTGGAGACTATCCTTACGGGTAAAAAACAGGATCCAACATCTATAAAACAAGATTTGAGTTTGTACTATACACAAAGCGATAAAAATATTTTTGCTTTTGAAATGCAGCATTTGTATCAGGACGAAAATCCATTTTATAATGCCAATTTGCGTACACAACCTTTTGACTTAGCAGGTTATACTTCGGGACAGGAAAGAAATGACCTCAATCAGAATCGATTTGTAAAAACGAATAAACTTGATGCAAAATTGGACTACTATTATATGGTAACACCAAAAAGCAACATCAATATTACACTTGGAAATACATTCTCATATCAGGATTTTAATTCCCATATTTTTCAAATGTTGGATAACGGAGATCGAAATGATTTAAACGATCCCGACAACAACAATAAGGTCAACTATAATTTTAATGATGTATTTCTTGGGTTTCATTATAAAATTCTGGCAGGGAAATTTACTTTAACTCCGGGAGTTAGCGTACATTCCTATAACATGAAAAACACACAGCTAGGAACAGATTATTCTCAGAATTTCATAAAAGTACTGCCTGATTTTTTTGCTTTATATCAAATTAAAAAAGCAGAAGCACTAACGTATAATTTCTCTTTAACCAATGATTTTACAGATATTAATCAGTTGGCTGCGGGTTTTGTTTTGTCTGATTACAGTAGCTTGTTCCGCGGAAATCGTTTGTTGGAGAATGCTACTTCGCAAGTTCATACGCTTCGTTATTTCAAGTACAATATGTTTAATTTTGAGAATATTTTTGCCAATGCAACCTATACTAAAAAAGTAGATGCCATTAAAACCAGTGCAGATTTTACGGGAATTAACCAGTCATCTTCACCGTATAATTCTAATTTGGCAGATGAAACTTTTAGCGGAATGGGAAATTACGGGCGTTCGTTTTTAAAGAATTATAAAGCATCTGTAAATGCAAGTTTCAATTGGTCAAAATTCAATAATATCCAGAATAATGAATTGGCCACTACAGAAAGTTTTGTGCAGAGCTACACCATAAAAGCTTCAACAAATTATAAAAACATGCCTAATATCGAGTTTGGTTATAATGCTTTGATTAACAAATATAGCGGCTCAACGTATTATACCGATAAACCTTTTGCAAGATTAGATTATTATTTCCTGAATAGTTTTTCGTTTGTTTCAGAATATGAGTTTTACCATTATTACAATGGCAATAAAACAGTCGATAACGAATATGATTTTTTAAGTGCAAGTTTAATTTATCAAAAAAAGAATAGTAAATGGGAGTACAAATTATCGGCTACCAACTTACTAAACACTAAATATCTTAATGATGACAGCTTCTGGCAGTTTTCTACAAGAGTTTCACAATATACTGTACAGCCTCGTTATATTATGTTTTCGATGAAATACAATTTATAGTATTTTAATTACAATTCCTTGTCTTTTTGATGTTTTTTTTAAATAAGAAAGAAATATCTTTGTTTGAAATAGTAACAACTAAAATTTTAAGCATGCGTAATTTTATATGGAGTTTATTAGCTTTCTTTTGTTTAATATCTGTTTCTTTTTCTCAAACAAAAAATATTGAAAAAGGATCTTATTTATCGACCAATAAAGGTCAAAAAATCAAACTGAATTTATTAGAAGATAATAAATACGAATTGGTTTTTTATTCGGGTAATTATGAAATCAAAGGCGATTCATTATTGTTTACTCCAACTGCAAAAGCAGAAAGTGGTTTTGATCTTGCTTTTAAAAATGATAAAAAAGCAAAAAAAGCAAAAATAAAGTTTGTTGATGCTGTTTACTATTACTCTTTCTACGTTGGTACACAAAAAGGCTCAGGTGAGGTGGAATATCAAAGACTATCAGATATTAAAACCAGAGTAAATCCTCAAGAGGATAAAACTGATGTAGATTTTGAGATTGATAAAGCAGATTATTTGTATTTGGTTTATGAAGAATATGGTGGAAATAGCATGGTTTCTAAATTTGCTTTGCCAAAAGATGTTTCAGAAATTACGATTAAATATCAATCGGATGTTGTAGGGAATTTAAATATTAAAGGTTTTTTCAATCAGAAAACAACTGAGCTGATGATTTCTGAACAATCAGGAAAAGATCCTTTAGTATTTCGTAATGCGAAAGATGCGCAGCCTGAAAAAGTTTCGGTGATTCCACTAGAAAATAAGACAGTTGCAAATTGGACGTATGCAGGAAAAGAACCTTTAGTAAGTGATGATTTTGGTACCGCAGTCGATTCTACTGTTGTAGGAGTAGATTCATATCCTCCAACATTTGATTTTAAATTAAAAATCGAAAATAATCTTAAAAATGCGATTTCATCCATTAAACAAAGTAAAACTAAATTTTTAGTAGTTGGCGTTGACAGTAAAAATGCTTCGGCAAAAACTGATTTTGATGCTTTTATTAAAGACCAGGAAACGCAGATTGCTTATACCATGTATGATGCATACAACCCTGAATATGATTTGTACAATTATTATTTGGCTACAGCCGATGATAAAAAGTGGCTTAAAACGAATAAAGTTACAGCTGATCCAAGTGTGATTATCCTGAATAATAACGGAGAGGTTTTAGCTACTGCAAAATCTAATTTTAAGGACAAACAGTATCAGTTCAATTATTATGATGCTCTCTATAAAAAATTGCAAAGAACGGATGGATTGTTGACTTTTAGTAAAACATTAAAAAACAAAAAAGCAACAGATGCTGATTTGATCCAGGCTTTTAATAAAGTTGCAGTTTTGGAAATACCATATGATTATGATACAGATTATACAGTAACAACTGATGATAATGCCGGAGAATTTAAGTTTGCAAATGCAGCCTTAGATAAAAAAGAAGTAGCTCAGGTTTGGAAAAAACTGATTGAAGCCCATCAAAAAGATACAAAACCGAATATGTATTTGGTCGAAACCATTTTGAAAGAAATTAAAAATCAGGGATTTTCGAAACAGTTTTTTAAAGATGATAAAGTTTTAAATGATACTGATTTTCTTGCTATAGATTATTTGATAAAACACTATGATGCAATTGATGCAGAACGTGCAGCTTTTACTGCTAAAGAAGGTGAGACACATGTAATAGGAAATTTAAATACAGAGATTGCAACAGCTTTACAGCAAAATAATTATGTTGTTGAAAATAATGCTTCGAGAGTAAAAGATGACAGTAAAACGATTGCAGTTTATAAAAAACTAATTGCTGCTGGAAAAGGTAATTTTGAATCTTATCAAAATTACTTTGCATATTTGGCTGAGATCCAAGATAGAGACGGCTCAAATACAAATTATTTAAAAGAGTTTAGTACTTATTTTAATGCTAATCTTGCGACAGATAAAGGAAGCGTTATCGAAAAACTAGATACAATGTTTACTTCGATCGATCCTAATTCTGAGTATTCATACAACGGATGGAATGCTTTTAAGGAATACCATTCGAATTTATGCAATGAAGCTGCGTGGACCGTAGTTTCAAAACCTGGCAATACTGGTTTTATAAAATCAGCAATTACGTGGTCAGAATATAGTTTGATGATCAGTAAAAACAATCCATATTATTTAGATACTCTGGCACAGTTGTATTATAAAGACGGACAAAAAGAGAAAGCGATTACAACACAAACTCTGGCCGTAAAATATTTAACCGATTATGTAGAGGAAGAAACTGCGACAGATATTCGCGAAACATTAAGTAAAATGCAAAACGGAACGTACTAAATGATTTAAAAAAGCATAAATAAAAAAGCCTTTGAAAAATAATTCAAAGGCTTTCTTTTTAGTTTTTAATTTTCACCAGTACTTTTATGTTATAGCTGTCTAATACTTTTTTATTGTTTTTGATTTTACCATTCGCATTAAGATAGGTAATTAAAACTTTGTACTTTGGAGTTTCTATTTCCTGTGTTACCTTTTTATTTAAATTATAATTGTTTTGGTCAAAAGCAGGGTTTTTATTCACAAAGGCGCTAATTTCTAACGGAATAGTATCCTGATTAATCTCTAGTTTTAAACCATAATCTTTAACTGTAGATTTTATGGAATAGTTCTTATTGTCAATCGTTACACAATCTTTGCATTCAAAATTGTTATCATAAGAAGAAAGATTAAATGAGAGATCGTATCCATGAATATTCTCTACAGCATTTTGGTTATTCTCATAATAGTAGAAGTAGAAATCAGTTTTGTTTTTTTCTTTCTTATCATATGGAGATCTATATTCATAACCGAGAGCTTCCATTATTTCGTAACGACTAGGAGTTTTATTTTTTCTAAGAAGACTTTCAAGTTTTGTCTTTGCATAGGGAACCATAATTTCTATACCATAATTATCCTCCAGAAAAGAAACAATACTGCTTAAATCTTGTTCCTGTTCGAAAGTCATCTTCTTATGATCTGCGTTTTTCATAAAAGTTTCAAATCGGGATAACTGACTGTGTTTAGATATCGCATTAGCACTTTGAGGACCAATAATAGAAAACAATCCTGCCAGACACATACTTATTGGAATGAATTTTATTTTAGGGTTTTTTTGAATTAAAAAATACGCCACAACAATAGAAAGCCATATTGATAAGAGTAAAACATAATAGCGTTCGTGTGTAAATCCGTAAAGATTGATTCGGTATAAAATCGCCCAAAAAAGCAATCCCAATAACGGAATCAATAGAAAATAAAACCAACGACTGAATGTTCTCATCCAAAGATTCCCGGTTTCTGTCGCAATGGGATGAACCAGTAAAAAAGATAGAATTCCGAAAATGGCGAATACCAAAACGAGATAGGAAACCCAGCCCACAGGCAAGGAAAGCGTCAATACTATTTTGGTTTCATAACAAATTAAAATGACCAGGTAAAGGCTTATTAAAGGTAATAACACAAATTGCGTGAAGTTTTTAAGCCCTTTTGGATAATTTAAAATCAAAGGATTCTGATTGTTATTGGTTTCAGGAACTCCGTTCAAGAAGAATAGTGTATTAAAAATTCCAGCAATTACAAAAAAGACATGAAAGTAAATATGATCATAGAATTCGACTTTAAATAGTTTGTCAATGGCTAAGATAGCCAATGCCAGACCAGAATAAATTACAATGCTGTACAATGCAGAAGTTAGAATTCGAAGGAAAAGCTGTTTGTTGAATTCCCAAAATTCATCCTGATTATAAGTTTTCGGCAAAAATCCTGCAAACGAAACCAGTAAATGCAAAGCAATGTTAAGCACAAGAAATTGTTGTATTTCTGTCTCAGTAATATATTGATGAAAATTAAAAACAAAAAGAATAATACAGCCGCCAAGAACGAAACTGGTTATCAAACGCCAAATCAGGTTCTTTTTTGAGGCCAGAAAGAATAAACTAACAGAAAGAAATAAAACCAAACACAAAGAACAGCTCATTAATGCTTTTTGATAAAGTTCTTTGTTAGGATCATTGTATTCTTTCTCATTAAGAACGATAGCTATAATAGTTCCTAAAATTACAGTTATAGTTTCTAACGGAAATCTGAGAACTGTTTTTAGTGTGGAGTTTAGAACATTTTTTAAAGAAGGAAGTCTGCTCATTTTTTAATCAGTTATTTTGTATAAAGTAAGCTAAATTGTAAGGGATAACCAAATAAAAATAATAATGCAAAAAAAATGTTCATGCGATTTTATTGATTTGGCATTTCAGTAGTATTTCAAATCCAAATAAGCATTTTTTACTCTATAAATTACTAAGTTTGGGATACTAAATTAAAACGTATGAAAAATAAAATGATGCTCGTTTTGATTGCTTACGGAGGAGTAGTTTTTGCGCAGGCAATAAAAAAACCACTAGTTTCAGCAATTACAGATAAAGACCTTAAAACCGATATGTACCAGATGGCTGGTGATCATTTTAATGGTCGTGAAGCAGGAACCCTAGATGAATTAAAGGTATCGATGTGGCTGGCCAATAAGGCGAAAGAGGCGGGAATGGCACCGGCAGGTGATGACGGAACTTATTTTCAGTTTTTTGATATGTACAGGCATCAGGTAACTCCTAATACAAAATTTAAAATTGGACAAAAAGAATATAAATTGTGGAAAGATGTTCTTGTTGCAGAAACTACCAATATAAAAGTAGATGCACCATTAGTATATTTGGGAGCAGCAACAAAAGAAGAGATTGAGAAAGCCGATGTAAAAGGAAAAGCGGTTGTTTTATTGGCTTCGAAAGAAGGAATTGCAGATGATATTTCTCTTTTTGACAGACGTTATCCGGGTCTTGTTCGAAATAAATACTATGAACTTGTATCAAAAAAAGGAGCGTCAGCACTTATTTTTGTAGCAGATGCCTTGGCAGAAGAAAGCTGGTCTCAGGTAGAACCACAAATGACAAGAGGTATTTACGGAATTGAAGGAGTTCGAGATAAAATTGGATCAACTATGCCGGTTTTTTGGGTGCATAATGATCAGTTAGCCTATTTAAAAACAACGAAAGATCTTTTGTCTACAGAAGTAATTTCTGAAACTTATAAATATCCATCAGTAAATGTAGTAGGAACAGTAGAAGGAACAGATCCTAAATTAAATAAGGAATATGTTCTTTTTAGCGGACATCAGGATCATGATGGTGTAAGACAAAAATACGGTCAGGATTCTATTTATAATGGTGCTGATGATAATGCGAGTACTTGTGTGGCAATGCTGGCTATTGCAAGAGCGTATAAAAAACAACCCGGAAAAAGAACTTCTCTATTTGTATTTCACGGTGCAGAAGAACGCGGTTTGTTAGGATCAAGATGGTACGCATCGCACCCCACAGTTCCGGAAAAGGATATCATCGCAGTTTTAAACGGAGATATGATTGGTAGAAATAATGTAAATCAGGCTGCTCTTTTAGGATCCAGCTCTCCTCATGAAAACTCATCAGATTTAGTGGCAATTGCGAAAAAAGCAAATGATGAAGGTCCTAAATTCGATCTGGATAAACTTTGGGACAGACCAGAACATCCGGAATATTTTTATTTCCGTTCAGATCATTTGCCTTATGCAAAAAGAGGAATTCCATCAGTTTTCTATACCAGTGTTTTACACAGTCAATACCATACTCCAATGGACGAATCTGAAAATATTGATTTTGTAAAATTGCATAAAATGACTGAGTGGATGTACCGCACAGGATGGATTTTGTCAAATGATGCTTCTCGTCCTAAAACATTACCAAATGTACAATTAGAGCGATAAATTTATAGGTTTAAAAGAAAAATCCGTAAAATCAGCGTCGAATTAATAGACAGATAATTATTAAAAATAAAAAGGCTTTCTAAAATTTTAGAAAGCCTTTTTGTTATGTATGATTCAGATCGAATTATAATCCAAATTCTGCTTTTACTTTGTCTACGAAATCAAGTTTCTCCCAGGTAAATAGCTCAACAGTAACTGTTTTTACATTTCCTCCCGGAGCAGAAAAAGTTTTAGTTACCACTTCTGGTTTACGTCCCATATGTCCGTAAGCAGCAGTTTCGCTATAAATTGGGTTTCTTAATTTCAAACGTTGCTCGATAAAGTAAGGACGCATATCAAAGATAGCTTCTACTTTTTTAGCGATCTCACCGTTAGTTAAGTTTACTTTAGAAGTTCCGTAAGTATCAATAAAAATACCCATTGGTTCAGCAACTCCAATTGCGTAAGAAACCTGTACTAAGATTTCGTCAGCAACGCCGGCAGCTACTAAGTTTTTAGCGATATGACGAGTTGCATAAGCAGCACTTCTGTCTACTTTACTTGGATCTTTTCCAGAGAATGCACCACCACCGTGAGCACCTTTTCCACCGTAAGTATCAACAATGATTTTTCTTCCTGTTAAACCAGTATCTCCGTGAGGTCCTCCAATAACGAATTTTCCTGTTGGGTTAATATGGTAGTTGATTTTATCATTGAATAAATGCGCGTGACTTGGATTTTTTGCAATGATTCTTGGAATCAAAATTTCGATGATATCTTTTTTGATTTTAGCCAGCATAGTAGCTTCTTCATCAAAATCATCGTGCTGAGTCGAAATTACAATCGCATCAATACGAGTTGGTTTGTTATCATCACTATATTCTAAAGTTACTTGAGATTTTGCGTCAGGACGTAAATAAGTGATTTCGTTATTCTCACGTCTTAAAATTGCTAATTCCTGTAATAATTTATGAGATAAATCAAGTGCCAGTGGCATGTAGTTTTCAGTTTCGTTAGTTGCATAACCAAACATCATTCCCTGGTCTCCTGCACCTTGCTCTTCTGGCTTAGCTCTGTCAACCCCTTGATTAATATCTGCAGATTGCTCATGAATTGCTGAAAGAATTCCACAAGAATTTGCTTCAAACATATACTCGCTTTTTGTATATCCAATTTTACGGATTACATCACGGGCAATTTGCTGCACATCAAGATAAGTATTCGATTTTACTTCACCAGCTAAAATTACCTGACCTGTAGTAACAAGAGTTTCGCAAGCTACTTTTGAGTCAGCATCAAATGCCAAAAAGTTATCAATTAATGCATCCGAAATTTGATCTGCAACTTTGTCTGGATGCCCTTCACTAACAGATTCTGACGTAAATAAATAAGCCATAATAATTTATTAAATTAAAATTAAGTGAGGAAAAAAATTGCTTAAAAAGGGCTAAAGGAGATAGTCTGCTTTAGCATTTTTTAATGCCGAAATTTATCTTTCAGCATTCATAACGAACCATTTCATTATGAAGAGGTTGCAATCAGTTCAAATTTTTCCTCCGTATTCGGGTGCAAAAGTACAAAACCATTTTGATTTGCAAATTAAAGTTCAACTTTTTTTATTTTTTATAGCATAAATTTAACATTAATATACTAATTTGATAGGGTAATAGAAAATATTTCGCTTTTTGTTTGGCCGATAAAAAAATAGTTCGCAAATTTGCCTCACGAAAATTAAAGAAATGAAATTTACAGTTTGCAATATGATGTCTTGTAAGATGCCGGAGTTCTCCGCAGAGACGCTATTGTAATTTTTTTTCAAAAATATATATAGAAACCTCTGCAGATCGCAGAGGTTTTTTTTTGTCCCGATAAAAAATAACTGCAAATAATTTTTAAGCCAAAACCACTAAATTAATCTTAAAAGCAATGAAAAAAAATGTACTAATCGCTTTAGGTCTTCTCACGTTTTCAGGTGTTTATGCTCAGGAAAATGAAAAAGAACAGGATAGTCTGAAAAACAATGAATTATCTGAAGTAACAATAGTGGGATCGAGAAGTAAAAATCGGGTAAAAACTGATGTTCCTGTTCCTGTAGATGTTTTTAATATTTCAGACATTACAAAAGGTTCTCCGCAAACGAGTGTTACTCAGATCTTAAATTACGTTGCGCCTTCTTTTACCAGTAATGCGACTTCTACCGCAGATGCTACAGATCACGTCGATCCGGCGCAATTAAGAGGCTTAGGACCTGATCAGGTTTTGATATTGGTAAACGGTAAACGCAGGCACTCAAGCGCATTGGTAAACATAAACGGATCTCCGGGAAGAGGATCTGTAGGAACAGATTTAAATGCAATTCCGTCATTTGCTATCGAAAGAATCGAAGTTTTACGTGATGGTGCAGCGGCACAATACGGCTCAGATGCTATTGCGGGAGTTATTAATATTGTACTTAAAAAGAATGCTAATTTTATTTCGGGAGGTATTCAATATGGTACCAACTTATCTTCAGGATCTAATGATTTTAAAGGCGGAGCTGACGGACAAACCGTACAAGTAGATTTGAATTACGGAACCTCTTTAGGTAAAGAAGGAAGTTTTCTGAATGTTACCGGAACTGCGGTAACAAGACAGGCCACAAGCAGAGCCGGAATTAGAAACGGTCCTATTTTTAATGCTTACAATGCTGTAGAAAACAGAGCAGCTCAAAATGGTGTTGCTATCAATTCATTGTTTAGCAATATTAATAATACTTCAAATTCAGCGCAAATTATTAGCTCATTACAGCAATATGCACCACAAGTAAGTTATTTTACACCGGCGCAGCAAACTGCAATTTCTTCGGCAACAACATTGGCTCAAATGCAAACGGCTTTGAATTTTGATGTGACTAATAATGAAATTGCTTACAGAGGTCAGGAAAGAAGTGATTATAATATGAGTGTTGGTCAGTCAGAACTCGCTTCTGGACAACTATATTATAATACAAAATATCCATTATCTGATATTACATCTTTGTATTCTTTTGGTGGAGTTTCGTATAGAAATGGTCAATCTTATGCTTTCAACAGATTACCAAACGGTGCCAATACTTTCACGCAAGTGTATGAAAACGGATTTTTACCAGAAATAGAATCATCTATATTAGATGCTTCGGCGGCACTTGGGGTTACTACCAATATATTGGGTTTTGATACCGATTTAAGTACCAACCTGGGGTCAAACTCTTTTCAATATGATGTAAACAATACCATCAATGCAACATTAGGAGTAAATTCTCCTTCTAGTTTTGATGCTGGTAAAGTTTCATTTTTACAAAGTACAACTAATTTAGATTTCAGTAAAAAGCTTGATGTTTTAGAAGGACTGAATGTTGCTTTTGGTGGCGAATTCAGATATGAAAATTATCAGATTAAAGCAGGAGAAGAAGCGTCTTATGGATTATATGATACCAACGGAAACATAGTGCCGGGAATTTTACCAAGTAACTCACCTTTAATAGTGACAGACTTTTTTGGTAACAAGCGTGGAGCAGGTGCACAGGGATTTTCAGGATTTCAACCATCTGATGCTAAAGAAAAAGACAGAAAAAGTGGTGCAGCTTATCTTGATTTAGAATTGAATGCGACTAAAAACTGGCTTTTGAACGGAGCGGTTCGTTATGAAAACTATTCAGATTTTGGAAGCACCGTTATTTTTAAACTAGCTTCTCTTTTAAAAATAAACGATAATATCAACTGGAGAATTTCGGGTCAAACAGGCTTTAGAGCGCCATCATTACAACAAAAATATTTTGAATCAAGTTCTACTCAGTTTATAAATGGAGCACCTTATCAGGTAGGTTATTTTACAAACGATTCTCAGGCGGCTAAAAGCATTGGGGTTGAAAGTTTAAAACCTGAAAAATCTAAAAGTATTAGTACAGGATTTACATTTAAAATTCCTGATGCCAATATTACCATTGCAACCGATGCCTACTTTACAAGAATCGATGACAGAGTGGTGCTTACTGGACAATATTCAAGACCAACAGATGCTCAGATAAATGCAGCTACATCTGCTACACAAAAAGATGCATTGACATTGTTTCAACAAGCATTTGATTTAAAAGGAGTTGAAAGAGCTTCGTTCTGGACCAACGGAATCGATTCTGAAACTAAAGGTATAGATGTAGTGATTTCTCAAAAATACGATGTAATTCAGGATTTTACCATCAGAAATGATTTTGCATTAAGTTACAATACCACCAAAAGAGTAGGGAAATTAAATGTTCCTCAATCTATTATTGATGCCGGTGGAGATCCTTATGTATATTCATTTTTCCCGGAATCGAGCAGAGTTTATTTAGAAGAAGCGATTCCTAAACTAAAAGCGAATTTAATGACAACTTTCAGCATCAAAAAGCTGGATATTTATTTAAGAAATAGTTATTTCGGAAAAGTGACTGATCCGGGAGCGACAGATGTAAATTTAGACGGATCATCATCAGTTTACGAGCATCCGGAATACAGCGCAAAAATTGTTACCGATTTATCTTTAGGATATCAAATCAATGAGAAATTCAGATTTACAATTGGTCTTAATAATATAGGAGATGTTTATCCGGACAGAAACAATCCGTCAACTCCGGCATTTACCAATACAACGCCAACATTGTCTCCTGCGCCAAGCACAGATTTAACAAATGCAAATCAGTTTGCTTATTCAAGAGCAGTATCACAATTTGGATTGAACGGAAGATTTGGTTTTGCCAGATTAAGTTTTAAGTTCTAAAAATATAAGATTGGCCACGGGTTTTACGGATTAAACGGGTTTACGCGGATTTTTTTTAATCATTTAAACTATGGCTTAACTTTTTTTATTATTGGCTTCAATTAAAACATGCCACAGATTTTTACAGATTTTTTTAATCGTTTTAATCATTCAATCTGTGGCTGTTTTTTTAAGTAGAAATTGAAAGATAAAAGTATTCCGCGTAAACCCGTTTAATCCGTAAAACCCGTGGGCTAATCTATAAAGTAAAACACCTGTATTTTCAGGGATTCTAAAAAAATGTATTAATTATCAATTTTTAATTTGGTAGATATAATAATAGTTTGTATATTTACTCTATCGAATTAGTCGAGTTTTAAAAAGCATTAATTTAAAATAATATAAAATGAAAACAATAGCGAATAATATGATGATATGTTGTGAGATGATGCAAATGTGCATCCCAATTCGTTGTTGCCAAAAGTAAAAGATAAAATCTTTGTTATAGTTAGAACTATAAGCCCTTTTGGTAGCCATCCGAAAGGGCTTTTTTTTATTTCAATATTTTTAAATTTTATATTATGAAAACATTAAACTCAATCGCAATAGAATATTTATTGAGAAACGATTCTCAAAAAAACAATAATAAATCCGAAGACATAACAAGAGAAGTTACAAGACTAAATGCGGAGCAGGAGTTAATAAGAAGTCAAAAATCATTACTGCTCTTAATGTATAACCTTGAAGAAGAAGGAGAAGACTTTTTTATTCAATAAGTAACAATATCAATATCAATAACAATATCAATTTCAAAAATCAATTTTAATTGCGATTTCAAATAACGATTACAATCAAAAATCAATTTCAAATAACAATATATAATAGTATTCACAATACCTAAAAAACTAAGATCATGAGCACACAAAAATTTGCAACAAACGCACTACACGCAGGACACGATGTTACTAAAAATGCAGGAACAAGAGCAGTGCCTATTTACCAGACATCATCTTATGTATTTAACGATTCAGATCACGCTGCCAATTTATTTGGTCTTGCCGAAGCCGGATTTATTTACACGAGATTAAATAACCCGACAAACGATATTTTAGAGCAACGACTGGCTGCACTCGAAGGCGGGATTGGAGCTGTAGTGACAGCATCCGGAGCATCGGCAATTTCTACAACTTTGTTGACTCTTTTAAAAGCGGGCGATCATATAGTGGCTTCCAATAGTTTATACGGAGGAACTTATAATTTGCTAAATGTAACTTTGCCTCGTTTAGGAATTACAACGACTTTTGTAGATCCTTCTCAACCTGAAAATTTTACAAAAGCAGCTAAAGAAAACACAAGAGCCTTTTTTGTAGAATCTTTAGGGAATCCAAAATTAGATGTATTAGACTTAAAAGGAATTTCGGCGGAAGCCAAAAACTTCAAAGTTCCTTTTATTGTAGACAATACGGTTGCTACACCTTATTTATTGAATCCAATTCAGTACGGAGCAGATATCGTAATTCACTCTTTAACCAAATATATTTCAGGAAACGGAACTTCATTAGGAGGCGTTATTATAGATGCAGGAAAATTTGACTGGTCGAACGGAAAATTCCCTGAGTTTACAGAGCCTTCTGCAGGATATCACGGTTTGGTGTATCATGAAGCTTTAGGAAATGCAGCTTTTATAGCAAAAGCAAGAATCGAAGGTTTACGTGATTTTGGAGCAGCTTTGAGTCCATTTAATGCTTTTCAGATTATTCAGGGATTAGAAACTTTACCAATCCGAATTCAGAAACATAGCGAAAACGCTTTGGCTCTGGCCTCTTGGTTAGAAAAACAAGATGAGGTAGTTTGGGTAAATTATCCAGGTCTTAAAAACAATAAATATTATGATTTAGCACAACAATATTTGCCAAAAGGACAAAGTGGCGTGATCACTTTTGGACTAAAGGGTGGTTTTGATGCCGCTAAAAAAGTGGTAGATCAAACTAAGTTGTTCTCGCTTTTGGCCAATATTGGTGATACAAAATCATTAATTATTCATCCGGCAAGTACAACGCACCAACAATTGTCTGATGCAGACCAACTGGAAACAGGAGTTTCAAAAGATTTAGTTCGACTTTCTGTCGGAATTGAAGATATCGAGGATTTAATAGCTGATTTGCAAGCTGCTTTCACCAGCATTACCCAATCGCAATACAGTATTAATAAAAATTAGGTTTTTTTGTTTTTTGTTTGAAAAATTGCCTTTAGCAGCGTGAGTTCTGCTAGAGGTGATTTTTTATAGAAGAAATTCAACATAAAGATTTCACCATATATGTAGGGGCGCACAGCAGTACGTCTATCTCATATGGGTTAATTAACCCCCAAAAAAATAAAATTATGTCAAAGCTTAAAATAAATATCATCCTTTTTGGAATTGGAAATATAGGAAGTACTTTGATCAATCAAATTATCGAAAGTCAGGAGTTTTTTCTCGAAAGTAAAAATATTGATTTTCATTTTCCAATTATAACCAATTCAACAGTAGCGTTTTTCGAGAAAGAAGGCGTTGGATATGCCTGGGAAACCAATTTCTTAGAATTGGCTGTTCCGTTTAAAGTGCAGGATATTATTGAATTTGCCAAAGAAAACGAATTTGAGAACTTAATAGCCGTTGATGCAACAGCGAGCGACGAGCTCATTCATCATTATAACACTTTGATTGAGAATGGTTTTAACATTGTAGCGGTAAATAAAAAAGCCAATACATTGCCAATTGATTTGTATAAAGGCATCAGGGAGAATCTTAAAAAATACGACAAAGAATTTTTGTACGAAACATCAGTAGACACAGGTTTTCCGGTATTGCAAACCTTAAGAGATTTGTATTCTTCAGGCGAGAAAATTACTAAGATACGAGGTGTTTTCTCAGATAATCTGAGTTATGTTTTTAATAGGTTTGCGACAGAAGATAGTTCTTTTTCATCTCTGCTCAAAGATGCAAGTTTATTGGGTTTAATGCGGTCAACCTTTAAGGAAGATTTGTCAGGAAATGATACAGCAAGGAAGTTATTGATTTTGACAAGGGAAATTGGAAAAGATTTTGATTTCTCTGATATAAAAATTAATTCTCTCATTACAGAAGAACATCTGGAGAAAAACGGCATTCTTAATACAGAAGCGATCGACAAATCATTTAAAATTGCAAAAATTGCCCAGGCAGACAATCATGTGCTAAGATACGTAGGAGAATTTGATTTAGAGAAAAATACATTAGAAGTAAAAATAGTTTCAGAACCAGTCTGGTCTGCCATAGGACAGCTAAAAGGCTCAGATACTATTTTTGAAATTTATACACAATCCTATGCAGATGTTCCAATAGCAATTCAAAGCGCTTCGGCATGTAAGCAGGCCATATCAAGAGGTATAATAACTGACATTTTAAAAGTGGCCGAAAAAATTAAAAATAAAGAAGCAGTTTGGCTGTAAGTGGTTTCGAATAGCAGTTAGTTGGTCTTTGATATAATGAAACAGGAAAGTTCGCGATGTATTTTTTTGTAAGTTTTAACGTTCTTTTTTTAAGATCTTTAATTTGTAGGATGTTTTTTAACGTTAAAAAGATGTTTTTTGACGTTTTTTACGATTAATTTGCTGATCCTCACTTGCATAATTGAAAAAATATTCGCACATTTGTAATACCTCAAAATTACCAGTAAAATAAACTTAGTATTCTGAATATAGTTATGTCGATCGGGACAAAAGTTGAAACAACTTTCTTTCTTAATTGATTTAAAAAAAGATAAAAGTTAAAATATTTGGCAGTTTCCGGGAAGCTTATTAAAATAAAACAAATGCAAGAATTTTTTAAAATAGCAAGTAAATCCAAGATGAATAAATCCCTACAGATGAACAAGATGTTTAACGTCGCACGTATTTGTGTACGCGTCTGTTGATACTAAAAGTATATATAAGTTGTATAAAACTTAAACCCTTTTGGTATTGTGATCCAAAAGGGTTTTTTTTATTCCATTTGGTTGCCATAACAAAAAATTAAATAAACAATAAAGATTATAAAACGCAAACTAACATAAACTTAAATATCATGAGCAAATTAAACTACATAACAAAAACGTTTTCTACATTGAAAAACTTAAGAGCTAAAAGAAATAATCCGCCACCACCAACAAATGAATTGGTACACCCAAGATTTGGAATCACGGAGGCAGATAAAGTAGCGGAGAAAAAAGAACCAAATTCATTATTATTTTTGATGTATTCAAAAGAGAATGAAACACTTTTTATCTAAATCAAAAAGTATCATAAAATAGGGGAATACCTGCTTAATTTTACTGGGCTAATTGTTCGGTAATTTTTTGCGTACAATAGTTTTTGTTTGAATTATGTTTAAGAAATTAAGCAATCAGTTTCGATAAAATTTGTTAGTTTAAGAAATAAGTAGTTAATTTGCACCTTTAAGTTCAAAAACGTATTGAAATGTTATAAAGAAAGGACGAGGGATTAGACCCGATGAATCCTTAGCAACCCTTCGTTAAATCGAAGAAGGTGCTGCATTCTACCACGCCCAAACGTGGAAAGATAACAACAAGAATTTTCTAGTTTCACTCTAGTACTTTCTTTCTAATATTTCCACATACAAATCAATAATAAAAAGATTTGAAATTGGAAAATATACCAAGTCCCATTATAATTCAAAATTTCATCACCGAGAGTGGTGCAGCATATCCATTATTACCATTGAGTTTTACACTTTTTGGTTTACCATTGCATAGCGCGCCTATAGTTTTGGTCAATCACGCTTTGACCGGAAATGCTCAGGTTACTGGCGAAAATGGTTGGTGGAATGATTTAATTGGCGAAGAAAAAACAATAGATACCCACAAATATACCGTATTGGCATTCGACGTTCCCGGAAACGGAAACGATACGTTTATAATAGAAAATTATCAGGATTTCACCACAAGAGATATTGCCAGAATTTTTATAAAAGGTCTGGAGACATTAAATATCGCCCAATTGCACACCATTATTGGAGGTTCTGTTGGCGGAGGAATTGCCTGGGAAATCCTGGCATTAGAACCTAATATTACGCAGAACTTAATCCCAATTGCAACCGACTGGAAATCGACCGACTGGATGATTGCCAATTGTTATTTGCAAGAGCAAATCCTAAACAATTCAGCAAGACCTATCGAAGATGCCAGAATACATGCCATGCTGTGTTACCGCTCTCCTGAATCATTCAAGGAAAAATTTCAACGTACGATCAACAACGAGCAGCTAATTTTTAATATCGAAAGCTGGTTGGCGCATCACGGTGAAAAATTACAAAAGAGATACCAATTGTCATCTTATAAACTGATGAACCAATTGCTCAAAACCATAGATATTACCAGAAATAGTGATGATTTCAAAACTTTAATGTCGAGAACAAATGCAGCGATTCATATTATCGGAATCAACTCTGATTTGTTTTTTACACCAAAAGAAAATCGTGAAACTTTTCAGGAATTAAAGAAGTTCAAAGACAATGTTTTTTACAGCGAAATAGATTCGGTTCACGGACATGACGCTTTTTTAATCGAGTACAAACAATTAGATCATTTACTTGCCGATATTTTTAAGGCAGAAACAATAGAAAAATAAAATGAAAATATTAAAATTTGGAGGCAAATCGTTATCAAACGGAGAAGGACTTAACAAGGTAGTTTCAATCATTTCTGATAAAGTAAATCAAGGAGAACAAATTGCAGTCGTAGTTTCTGCCCGCGGAAATGCTACAGATGAATTAGAATATATTTTAAAACTTGCTTCCAAAAACGGCAATTACAAACCATTATTTGAGAATTTTAAAACGTACCAGGTTTCAGATTATCCTCAGGTAGACTTGTCTGAAGAGTTTACTATTTTAGAAAAACTTTTTGAAGGTGTAAGCTTAATTGGCGATTACAGCAATAAAATAAAAGATCAGATTTTATCGAAAGGAGAATTGCTTTCGGCTAAATTATTGACGGCAATTTTAAAAGAGAAAGGAATTCCGGCAAATTTTGTCGATTCACGTGAATTGCTGAAAACCGACTCTAAATTTGGTGATGCACAGCCATTAGAACAGCTTTCTAAGAAAAACGTTGTCAATTATTTTAAAGAACACAATGGTTCAACGGTAAATATTGTAACTGGTTTCATTGGTTCAAACAATAATAATGACACCACAACTTTAGGAAGAAACGGAAGCAATTATACCGCATCGTTAATCGCTAATTACTTAAATGCCGAAGAGTTACAAAACTTCACGCACGTTGACGGAATTTATACAGCAAATCCTGATTTGGTGGCTGATGCTAAAAAAATTGAATTTCTTTCGTTTAATGAAGCGAACGAATTAGCGAACTTTGGCGCAACAATCCTGCATGCCAAAACGATAATCCCTTTATTAGAAAAAAATATTCCACTTCGTATTTTAAATACATTCAATCACGAAAATCGCGGCACATTAATTACTTCAGATTCGGCTAAAGAAGGAATCAAAACACTTTCGGTTTTAGAGAATTTATCATTGGTAAATCTTGAAGGACGCGGATTATTAGGAAAAGCAGGGGTTGATGCCCGTATTTTTAAAGTAATGGGCGATCACAATATTAGTGTAAGTATTATTTCTCAAGGATCTTCAGAAAGAGGAATTGGGTTGGTTGTAGCTACAGATAAAGCAACAACAGCGATGATCGAATTGGAAAAAGAATTCGAAAATGATTTTTATTCTAAAGATGTAAACCAAATTACAGTTACCGACAATGTTTCGGTTATTTCGATTATTGGTCAGGATTTGAGTACTTTTCATAAGCCTTACACTGCTTTAATCAAAAATAAAATAGTTCCAATTTTGTTTAACAACACCGTTACGGGTAAAAACGTGAGTTTGGTGGTTAAAAAATCAGAACTTAATAAAGCGTTGAACGTAATTCACGGAGAGATTTTTGGAGTTTCAAAGAAAATCAACATTGCTATTTTTGGTCACGGATTAGTTGGCGGAACTTTAATCAATCAAATATTAGAATCGGCTGCAGCCATCGAAAAACGTAAAGATATCAAGTTGAATGTTTTTGCAATTGCCAATTCGAAGAAATTACTTTTAAACAAAAATGGAGTAACTTCAAACTGGAAGAATGACATTGCAAAAGACGGTCTTGATTATACCATCAATGATGTAATTGCTTACGCGAACCAACATCATTTAGAAAACTTAATTGCGATTGATAATACGGCAAGCGCGACTTTCGTAGAAAATTATATTTCTTTGATAGAGAGCAGTTTCGACCTGATTTCATCTAATAAAGTAGCCAATACACTGAGTTATGGTTTTTACAAAGAACTAAGAAAATCTTTAACAGATAACCAAAAGAACTATTTGTATGAAACCAATGTTGGTGCCGGATTGCCATTAATTGATACTATAAAATTATTGCATCTTTCAGGTGAAAATATCACAAAAATAAAAGGGGTTTTCTCTGGAACATTGAGTTATTTATTCAATAATTTTTCTGCGAAAGACGCTCCTTTTAGTGAAATTCTAAAAGAAGCAATTGATAACGGATATACAGAACCAGACCCGCGTGAAGATTTATGCGGTAATGATGTGGGAAGAAAATTATTGATTTTGGCAAGGGAATTAGATTTACAGAATGAATTTGAAGAAATCTCGATTCAGAATTTAATTCCGGAACATTTGCGTGAAGGAAATGTGTCTGATTTCTTAACCAAGCTAAAAGAATTCGACCCAATTTACGAGAAAATAAAAGCCGATCAAAAACCCAATCACGTACTAAGATACATTGGCGAATTGTCTGGAGATTTACAAAATGATAAAGGAATTCTGGAAGTAAAATTAGTTTCGGTACCATCTGATACTGCTTTGGGCGGATTAAAAGGATCTGATTCTTTCTTCGAAATATATACAGAATCTTACGGAGATCGTCCAATTGTAATTCAGGGTGCCGGTGCAGGTTCTGCGGTTACAGCGAGAGGCGTTTTTGGAGATATTTTAAGATTGTCAGATAAAGGATAAAAAAGAATTTTAAATTTGTTAAGAATACTAAAAAAACAAATAAACAATAACATGAAAAAAATTATTATCCTTTTTTGTCTAATCTCTATGAGTATGCAGGCTAAATATTATAAAGCTACACTTACTCTGGAAAATGGAGAAACAAAGAATGGTTTTGCCGAAATGGTTGAAATCAATGATTCGAAAGTAAAATTTAGGCTGACAGAAAAAGGTGATACTGAAAAGATTTTAAGTGAAGAAATAAAAAAAATTGAATATACAGATAAAGACGAAAATTCATTTATAGCCGAAAGATTATTTATACATACCAATAAAGGTGAAAAAGGGATAAAAGAAGGTACAAAAAAATACTGGTTATACGTTGCTTATTCTAACGGAATAAAATTAGCAGTTGATGCCGTTCGATCTACAATGCGATTCAATGCTATAAACGGAACAACGACAGGTTCTAGCGGAGGAACAGTACTTTATATGGGGAAAGAAAAAGCAGATGGTGTTTTTTTTATTTTCTATTTATCTGATATGATGTCTATTAATGTTGGGATGGATAAAGCCGTTAGAAATCATTGTGAATTATTGTTTAAAGAATGCCCTAAATTTTTAGAAGCAGTAAATGCCGAAAACTTTAAGAAACCGACATTGTTAAACAGACTTATAGAATTGTATGAGACCAATGATTGTAATAAACCTGTAGTAACAGCAAAAGCAGAGGTGAAGAAAAAAAGTAGTCCAAAAAAGAAAAAATAAAATCTTAACTAACTATTTTTTAGACAAAAAAAAATGAAAAATATACTAATCTTACTATTGTTCTCCAATATTCTAACAGCACAAATTTCAAATGTCATTAGAAATAAAGACAGTTATACACAGGAAGTTTTTCCGTATAAGGGCGTTAGAGCAATCCAGGTAGATGAAGTAAGTTCTCCAGGAAATGAGGATAATGTATTTATTTTTTCGAAGATTGAAAAAAATGCCAATCCTGATAAAATGTATTTTCAAAGATTTACAAAAGTCAATAGTAAATGGATCGTAAAATCTATTCTTGAAGTAAATCATAACGGAATTATTTCGGCCTGGGGAAGCAGAAAAGCTTTTGGAGATTACAATAAAGATAAAAGTGTTGATGCTCTTTTTATTTACGGACTTTATGATGCTGATTTTAAACAACAATCTGTTCATTTAGTGTTTTCGCAAAAAGATCAATTTTACACCATTGAATCCAGTGTTTCTGATGATTTTAAAACAGATAAATTATCTCCTAATTTTAAATCTTTAGATGCAGAATCTAAAAAACAGGTTTTAGAATATTGGGAGAAATTAGATAAAAAAGACAAATAACTTACGAATATAATACCATGAAAGTAACCTTAAACAGAGTAAACGATGCGTTTCATTTCAAACTCAAAAATGAACGTGGTCATGTAGTGGATGTTGATAGCAGAGCTGAATTTGGCGGAAGCGATTTAGGTGCAAGTCCAATGGAATTAGTATTGATGGGAGTTGCAGGATGCAGTGCTATTGATATGATTTCGATTTTAAAGAAGCAACGTCAGGAAATAAAAGCATTTAATGCTGAGGTAGAGGGAGAACGCGTAAAAGTTGGAGAAGCAACACCTTTTAAAGAAATCAATGTGGTTTTTTATTTAGAAGGTGATATCAATCCGGAAAAGGCAAAAAAAGCAGCACAGCTTTCTTTCGAGAAATACTGTTCAGTTGCCAAAACAGTTGAACCTACAGCTACAATTAAATACAAAGTTGTCCTAAACAACGAAGCATTATAAATTAGAAAATGAGTCAATTAGAAAATGAGAAAATTCTTTTGGCTTGATAAGTAATAAATATTTGCATAAATACTTAGTGAATCTCTGAGTTCTTTTGTGAGTCTTTGTGAAATTATAAAAACAGGCGAATTGGTGCTAATTAGTTCAATTCGTGTTAAAACAAAAAAAATGAACGAACAAGAATTTGGTTTTGAAACCCAAGCCATAAGAACACATCTGGAAAAAACACAATTTCAGGAACATTCTACCCCATTATATTTATCATCGAGTTTTGTATTCGAAGATGCAGAGGACATGAGAGCCTCTTTTACGGAAGAAAAAGTACGTAATATTTACTCTCGTTTCAGTAATCCAAATACAACAGAATTTGTTGATAAGGTTTGCGCAATGGAAGGTGCTGAATCCGGTTATGCTTTTGCAACCGGAATGGCGGCGATCTATTCGACTTTTGCAGCATTGCTGGACTCAGGTGATCATATTGTTTCTGCAGGAAGCGTTTTTGGTTCTACACACGCGTTGTTTATGACTTATTTCCCTAAATGGAATATCGAAACGACTTATTTTGACATTAATAAACCAGAAACGATAGAGGGATTTATTAAACCTAATACTAAAATTTTATATGCAGAAACACCAACAAATCCTGGTGTAGACGTTGTTGATTTAGAATTGTTAGGTCAAATTGCAAAAAAACACAATCTGATTTTAATTATCGATAATTGTTTTGCTACACCGTATATTCAGCAGCCAATTAAATACGGTGCAGATATCGTAATTCACTCGGCAACAAAATTAATCGACGGACAGGGTCGTGTTTTAGGAGGAGTTGCAGTTGGAAATGCAGAGCTAATTCGTAAAATATATTTATTTTCAAGAAATACAGGTCCGGCAATGTCACCATTTAACGCTTGGGTTTTATCGAAAAGTTTAGAAACTTTGGCAGTTCGTGTAGACAAACATTGCGAAAATGCTTTAAAAGTGGCTGAGTTTTTAGAAGCACATCCAAATGTTGAAAGCGTGAAATATCCATTCTTAAAATCACATCCAAAGTATGAAATCGCCAAAAAACAAATGCTTTTAGGCGGTAATATTATTGCAATTGAAATAAAAGGTGGTCTTGAAGCAGGACGAAAATTTTTGGACAAAATTAAATTATGTTCGCTTTCCGCAAATATTGGAGACGTAAAAACAATCGTAACACATCCAGCTTCGACAACACACAGTAAATTGTCTGTTGAAGAAAAGCTGGCAGTTGGAATTACGGAAGGTTTAGTACGTGTTTCTGTAGGTTTAGAAACGGTAAAAGATGTTATTGCCGATTTAGATCAGGCACTTTCTTAAATAATTTTAATGATATATTTGTCAGGCTGAGCGAAGTCGAAGCCCATTTAGTGACTTCGACTTCGCTCAGTCTGACAATTATTGTTTTTTATATATGAAGCCAAGATTACTCATTTTATCAGATTTATTTGGAGGAAAAGATCCGGAATGGGTTAAAATCTACATGAATTTATTGCAATCTAAATTTGAGATTCAGTATTATGATGTTCTTGAATTGGCAAATATTGCTTCTGATAATTTTGTCGAAAGTGAGATTCATAATCAATTTCTTAATGGAGGAATAGATAAAGCTATCCAAAATTTACTTCAGTTAGAAACAGGAAAAATACTTGTTTTAGGATTTAGCATTGGAGGTACAATTGCCTGGAAAGCATCTTTACAAGGGCTGAAAATTACACATTTATTCGCTGTTTCATCAACAAGATTACGATACGAAACTGAAGTGCCAAATGGTATTGTAAAATTATACTTTGGAGAAAAAGACCCAAATAAGCCTAACCCACAATGGTTTTTAGATTTGAATATAGATAATCAGATTCTCAAAGACAACAATCATCAACTCTATTTGCTAGAAGATAATATACCCGTAATTTGTAACGATATATTAAAAACTATACCGCAATAACGATTTTTGATTGTAAATTGTACCGTTAAAAATCTTTTTTTATTTAAACCATACTAATTTAGTCGAACTTACTTTTTTATTGTGTTATTTTTCTCATTCAAAAAGCTTATTTTTGTTGCAGAAAAATATTTAGCTGTTATTTTAGCAAGAAATCTAAAATCAACAATCTAAAATCTAAAATATATATAAGTGCTTTCAAAGAAAACAAAATACGGAATTAAGGCTTTAACTTATTTGGCTAGACGTGAAAATAATGAACCTGTACAGATTGCCGAAATTGCCAAAAGCGAACATATTTCGATAAAATTCTTAGAAAGTATATTGTTGTTACTTAGGAATTCCGGTTTCCTGGGAGCAAAAAAAGGAAAGGGCGGAGGTTATTACCTGATAAAAGATCCAAAAGATATCAGTATGGCCAAAGTGTACCGTATTCTTGAAGGACCAATTGCTTTGTTGCCTTGTGCAAGTCATAATTTTTATGAAAGATGCGATGATTGCGATGACGAAACTACTTGTGCGGCAAGACGTTTAATGATGGAAGTTCGTGATAATACTTTAAAAATATTAGAAAGTAATTCTTTGGCAGATATTGCGTTTTAAAGAAAATTTTAAAACATATTAGTCATTTAAGGTAATATAATTTTGCTTTATGTAAGTAGCTTTATAAGCTTATATTAAATGAACTTATATAACTTATATGGTGTAGAAATTAAAAAATCAATTTATATCCGGCTAAGAAAAGCATTACTGCGATGGCGTTTCTTAAAAATAAATCAGGCACTTTTCCGCTTAACATACTTCCCATAAAAATTCCCGGAAGGGATCCCAGTAATAGTTGCCCTAATAAGGCTAAATCTAAATTTCCCATTGAGGCATGCCCAATTCCGGCAACAAGAGTTAGCGGAACGGCGTGGGCAATTTCGGTTCCTACTAAACGTGGCGTTGGTAAAAGCGGATATAAGAAAAACAAAGTAACTGTGCCTAAAGCTCCGGCACCAATAGAGGTTAGTGTCACGGTTGCTCCCAATAATACACCAATGCCAATTGTCAGCATGTTTTGTGTATGACTTTCAGTGTGAAATTTATCTCCGGCATGTTTTTGAGAATATATTAATAGTTTCTTTTTGAACAGAATTGCAATTGATGTAAAAAGTAATGCCCAGCCTAAACTGTATTTTATAACTGCATTTATTGTCGAAATATCTGTTTTTATACTGTTTAATATCCATAGCGTTATTAAAGCTGCAGGAACACTGCCCAGAGTAAGCCAACCTGTAATTTTCCAATTAATATTTCCTTTTTTATGGTGTACAAATACGCCTCCCATTTTGGTAAAAGCAGCATATAATAAATCAGTTCCAACGGCTGTTGTTGGGGGAATACCAAAATACAATAAAATTGGTGTCATCAACGAACCACCTCCCACACCTGTCAATCCTACCACAAAACCTACTACTAAACCGGCAATTACAAGACCTATTTGAAAATCCATGAATAAAAATTTGCTGTAAAAATAAGAACATTTTTATAATAATCCGATGGATTTGGTAGACTTTAAAATGCTATATTTGCAAATGAATATCTTGAATGTTTTATCTCGCTGAAATACAATGCGATACGGTTTTTAACTTAGAAATCTAATTTGTTATATTTTTTAAAGTTGCTCTTTACTTAAACAAAAGAGGATTAGAGTTGTAAAAAAATTAAATAATGTTTTGATATTTAGAAATAAGTACTAATTTTGCGTAGTAATCTATTAAGCCGATAGGGTAATGGATTTCTAGGCTAAAAACCAAGCCAGTAAATATGGAAAAAGAATTGAAAATAGATAGTGTAAGTATTAAATCGGATGTATTATTAAAAGAAAAACTGTGGGTTATAATTCCGGTTATATTATTAATAGGTTTGTTATCTACGTTGATATACAAGCATCATGCTGAATTTTCGATAGATGGATTAGTTTCGGGATTTGATACAGATTTTTTAATATTTTTCGCTATTGGAGTTTTTGCACAATTGGTAGATGGAACATTAGGAATGGGGTACGGAGCAACTTCAACTTCATTTTTATTAGCTTACGGAGTTCCGCCAGTAATTAGTAGTACAGGCGTTCACGTTGCAGAAATGTTTACTACGGGAGCATCGGCAATTTCGCATCATAAATTTGGAAATATCAATAAAAAGCTCGTAAAACATTTATTGATTCCGGGAGTTTTAGGTTCTATTGCAGGAGCTTATTTATTATCAGATGTCATTAATGGAGACGTTATAAAACCGTTTATTGCGGTTTATATGATTGTTTTGGCAATTATCATTATTAAAAAAGCATTAGCAAAAACAATAGTTAAAAAGAAAACTAAAAAATTAGGAATTTTAGCCACTTTTGGAGGTTTTATGGATGCTGTTGGCGGCGGTGGATGGGGTCCCATTGTAACATCTACATTATTAGGAAGAGGTAGAAATCCTCGTTACACTATTGGATCAGTAAATGCAGCTGAATTTGCTATTTCATTTGCAAGTGGAATTACCTTCATGCTTTTTGGAGGAATTCACGGATGGCAGGTTATTATAGGGTTAATTTTAGGAGGCGTAATTGCAGCGCCATTAGGAGCTTATTTGGTAAATAAAATCAAAAGAAAACCAATGATGGTTGCGGTTGGAGTTTTAATTATATTATTGAGTTTAAAAACATTATCTAAATTATTGTAAGCAGTTTTTTAGAAAGGAAAAGATTATGAGTGCACCAATTATAGAATCATTATTAGAGGTAACGAAAGATTTTTCGCTTGACGAAACTTTAGTTTTTCTAGCTAAAGAATTTCCGGGAAAAGTGATTTTTTCGACTTCTTTTGGTCAGGAAGATCAGGTAATTACAGATTTCATTGCAAAAAGCAATACTGATATTACCATTTTTACGCTGGATACCGGAAGATTATTTCAGGAAACGTATGATGTTTTTCATAAGACATTAAAAAAATATAAAAGACCAATCGAAGTTTATTTTCCGGAAGCAACGGCAGTGGAAAATTTATTAAAAGAAAAAGGTCCGAATAGTTTTTATGATTCGGTTGAGAACAGAAAAGAATGTTGTTTCATTCGAAAAGTAGTTCCCTTAAGAAAAGCTTTGGCAGGAAACTCAGTTTGGATCACAGGTTTAAGAGCGGAGCAATCGGAAAACAGACAAGATTTGAATTTATTTGAATACGACGGAGGTTTCGAAATCATCAAATTCAATCCATTATTAAAATGGTCTTTAGAAGAAGTTGAAACGTATTTGTCAGAAAACAATGTCCCTCAAAATGCATTGCACAAACAAGGTTTCGTAAGCATAGGATGCGCACCATGTACAAGAGCAATTTTTCCGGGAGAAGATATCAGAGCCGGAAGATGGTGGTGGGAATCAAGTCATAAAGAATGCGGATTGCACAGCGCTAAGAAAGAGTAAAGAGAATAGAGAAGAATAAAGAGCAAAGAATCAAGAATATAGATTTAAAGTTCCGGAGGAACGATTTATATTGTAGCGCCGGATTTTAATCCGGGGATATTGATGAAGGCAACGGATTAAAATTCGTTGAAAAAGACAAAACAAAAAACACAGAATAACGATAGTTTATAGGTTTTAGATTAAACTCACAACGATCTGAAACTAAAAAAAGCTGTCAAGCATTAAACAAAATATCAAATGAGTTCAAGTTCAGTATTAAAAACAAACGCTTTAGAGAGTGAAGCGATATACATTTTCAGAGAAGTAATTTCACAGTTTGATAAACCGGTTTTACTTTTCTCTGGAGGAAAAGATTCTATAACATTAGTGCGTTTGGCGCAAAAAGCCTTTTTTCCTGCTAAGATTCCGTTTCCTCTTTTGCACGTTGATACGGGACATAATTTCCCTGAGACAATTGCTTTCAGAGATAAATTAGTTGAAGAATTAGGATTAGAGTTAATCGTTCGTAATGTTCAGGATGCTATTGATGAAGGAAAAGTGGTGGAAGAGACTGGTAAATATTCTAGTAGAAACAGCTTACAGACGATCACACTTTTAGATGCAATTGAAGAATTTAAATTTGATGCTTGTATTGGTGGAGCGCGTCGTGATGAAGAAAAAGCAAGAGCTAAAGAACGTATTTTTTCTGTTCGTGACGATTTTGGTCAATGGGATGAAAAAAATCAACGTCCGGAATTGTTTGATATTTTGAATGGAAAAATAGAAAATGGTCAAAATGTTCGTGTTTTCCCAATTTCAAACTGGACTGAATTAGATGTTTGGAGTTATATCGAAAAAGAACACATCGAGATTCCATCAATCTATTTTTCACATAAAAGAAAAGTTTTTTTGAGAGACGGTTTAATCTGGTCGCATTCTCCTTTTGTGTATCAGGAAGAAGACGAACAAATCGAAGAACGAATTGTTCGCTTCAGAACCGTTGGAGATATGAGTTGTACAGCCGCTGTTGAATCGTATGCAGCAACAATTCAGGAAGTTGTTGGAGAAATCAGAGAATCAACTATTTCTGAAAGAGGCGCCAGAATCGACGATAAACGTTCTGAAGCTGCAATGGAAAAGAGAAAACAACAAGGATACTTTTAATTCAATTAAAAATTTAGAATTAAAAATTAAAAATCTCTACAGTAAATTCAAAAACAAAAAAACATACAGATTTAAACTTTAGTTCAAAGGGAATCAACTTTAAACCTGAAACCTGAAACAAAAATTTAAACCTGAAACAAAAATATTAGAATGGAAGTTTTAAAAATAGCAACAGCAGGAAGTGTAGATGACGGAAAAAGTACTTTGATTGGGAGATTATTGTACGATACAAAATCGTTGACTACAGACAAAATAGAAGCAATCGAAAAAAGCAGTAAACAAAAAGGATACGATTATCTTGATTTTTCATTGGCAACTGACGGATTAGTAGCAGAGAGAGAACAAGGAATTACAATTGACGTAGCGCACATTTATTTTTCGACTGCAAAGAAAAGTTACATCATTGCCGATACTCCGGGGCATGTAGAATATACCAGAAATATGGTTACAGGAGCTTCGACTTCTCAGGTTTCGATCATTTTAATTGACGCCAGAAAAGGAGTAATTGAGCAAACATACCGTCACTTTTTCATCAATAATTTATTGAGAGTAAAAGAGGTAATTGTTGCCATTAATAAAATGGATTTGGTTGATTATTCTGAAGAAGTTTACAATAAAATCAAAGCTGATTTCCAGGCATTAAATGCTAAAAGCACTTTTAAAGAACAAAATGTAAGTTACATTCCGTTAAGCGCTATTAATGGTGGAAACGTAGTGGATCAATCTAAAGATATGCCTTGGTATACAGGTCAAACAGTTTTGGAACATTTAGAAGGATTACATTCTTCAGATGTTTTTGAAGCAGGAAAAGCACGTTTTCCGGTTCAGACAGTTATTCGTCCAAAGACAGAAGAATATCATGATTTTAGAGGTTATGCCGGAAAATTATACGGGAACTCCATTAAAGTTGGAGATGCTGTTACCGTTCTCCCTTCTTTAACAGAATCAAAAGTATCAAAAATTCACTTTTTTGATAAAACATTTGATGAAGCTGTTGCAGGTTCTTCAATTACAATCGAACTTGAGAATGATATCAATGTTACGAGAGGAGATATGATTGTAAAGTCATCAGAGCTTCCAAAAATTGAAAAAGAAATCACTACAACAGTTTGTTGGATGGACAGTAAAAAACTGGTTGCAGGTACAAAATATATTGTACAACACAACACAAATTCAGTTTTGGCAAAAGTAGAAAGTATGAAAAATACCATCTCAACAGATTATTCAGGTACGAAAGAAGCTTCGCAATTAGCCATAAATGAAATAGGAGAAGTAAGCATCAAATTAAGCAAGCCTTTATATTTTGATGCCTATAACGATAATAAATCAAACGGAGCTTTTATCTTAATTGATACAGCAACCAATACCACCGCTGGAGTTGGATTTATTAGATAAAATGCAATAGACGTAAGTCCTGAGCACAAAATAAGAAAGTTAAAGTTAGCTATTAGCTAAGAGCCAAAAGCAAAAGAAAATGGAAAGTTTTAGAACAGAAATAGAAAATCCGATCGTTCAGAAAGAGATCATCGATTTAGAAAAAAAGATTCATTTATTCCGTGGAGGAAAAATTGATGATGAGCGTTTTCGTAGTCTTCGTTTAGCGCGAGGAATTTACGGACAACGTCAGGAAGGCGTTCAAATGATTCGTATTAAGTTGCCTTACGGTAAAGTAACCAGCGAACAATTGGTGCGTATTACTAAAGTTTCTGATGAATATTCTACAGGACGTTTGCACATTACAACACGTCAGGACATTCAGATTCACTATGTAAGTTTAGACAGAACTCCTGAGCTTTGGGCAAATTTAGCAAAAGACGATGTTACCTTGCGTGAAGCTTGTGGTAACACCGTAAGAAATATTACAGGAAGTGAATTGGCTGGTGTAGATGTAAACGAACCATTTGATGTTTCGCCTTATGCACACGCTTTATTTCAATACTTATTAAGAAATCCTATTTGTCAGGAAATGGGACGTAAATTCAAAATTTCGTTCTCATCATCTGATGAAGATACTGCTTTGAGTTATTTGCACGATTTAGGATTTATCCCGAAAATTGTTGATGGGGTTCGTGGTTTCAAAATCATGTTTGGAGGAGGTTTAGGATCTCAGCCGGCGCATGCTGAATTACTTTCGGAATTTGTTCCGGCAAACGAAATCATCCCGACAGCAGAAGGAATCATCCGTATTTTTGACAGATACGGTGAACGTGCCAAAAGAATGAAAGCACGTATGAAATTCTTAATCAAAGAAATGGGAAGAGATGTTTTCCTTGATTTAGTTGAAAAAGAGAAAAAAGCAATCGCTTTTGAAACCTACGAAATTGACACAACCGCTTTTGACGGACCAATTGCAGAACCATTATTGCAAGCTCCAAAAGTTACAATTGAAGATGCTGCAGCTTATGAAGCCTGGAAAAAATCGAATGTAATTGCTCAAAAACAAGCAGGTTATTACGCTATTGGGATCAAAGTTTTATTAGGAGATTTTTATACTGATAAAGCAAGATTATTAGCCGCTTTAATTAAAAATTATGCAGCGAATGAACTACGTTTTTCATTGCGTCAAAATATTGTAATACGTCACGTAAAAGAAGAGAATCTTCCTTTCTTTTATCAGGAATTAGCTAAATTAAACTTTGTTGATTTAGGTTATAATTCTACAGCTGATATTACGGCATGTCCCGGTACAGATACTTGTAATTTGGGGATTGCAAGTAGTACCGGTATTGCAGAAGAATTAGAAAAAGTTTTAAACGCAGAATATCCACAATATTTAAACAACCAGGAAATCGAGATTAAAATTTCGGGTTGTATGAATGCTTGCGGGCAACACAATATGTCTGCAATTGGTTTTCAGGGAATGTCTATCAATTCAGGAAAATTAGTGGCTCCGGCATTGCAGGTTTTATTAGGAGGAGGAAGATTAGGAAACGGAGCAGGACGTTTTGCGGACAAAGTTATCAAAATACCGAGTCGTAGAGGACCAGATGCATTACGTACGATTTTAAATGATTTTGACGCGAATGCCAACGGAGAAAAATTCCTTAATTATTATGATCTAAAAGGAGAGAAATATTTCTATGAAATTTTGAAACCTTTCGCAGACGTAACCAATTTAACCGAAGCTGATTTCATAGATTGGGGTAATGCTGATAATTACGTAAAAGCAGTTGGAGTAGGAGAATGTGCCGGAGTTGTAATTGACTTGGTTGCTACTTTATTATTAGAAGCCAAAGATAAATTGACATTCGCACAAGAATCTTTCGACGAAGGAAAATGGTCAGATGCTATTTACCATGCTTATGCAGGATTTGTAAATGGTGCTAAAGCTTTATTGCTTTCAGAAAACGAAAAAACAAATAATCACGCCGGAATTGTAGATTTATTTGATACTGTTTTCATTGCAACTGATAAAATTCAATTACCAACAACATTTAGAGAATTGGTATATCAAATCAACCAAAATGAACCTACGGAAGCATTTGCAAAAGCATATATTCAGCAAGGAATTTCATTTTTTGATACCATAGAAAAATACAGAGCTCAAGAATTAGCAAATGCATAATACAATAAAACCCAAAGTAACTTTAGTTGGTGCAGGTCCCGGTGATCCGGATTTGCTTACGCTGAAAGCCGTAAAAGCCCTTGCTGAAGCGAATGTGGTTTTGTACGATGCCTTGGCCAATGACGAAATATTAGCACACGCTCCAAAAAATGCCATCAAAATTTTTGTTGGAAAAAAAATAGGAAATCACGCTTATACGCAGGATCAAATCAATCAATTGATTGTTGATAATGCATTAACGTACGGAAATGTAGTGCGTTTAAAAGGTGGTGATCCGTTTATTTTCGGTCGCGGAAGCGAAGAAATAGAATTTGCAGAAAGCTTCGGAATCGAAACAATTGTAATTCCCGGAATATCTTCGGTAGTCGCAGTTCCGGCAAGTCAGGGAATTTCTATTACTAAAAGAGGTGTTTCAGAAAGCTTTTGGGCAATTACCGGAACAACTTCTGATAGAAAATTATCTTCGGATGTAGCTTTGGCGGCGCAATCTTCTGCAACAGTTGTTATTTTGATGGGAATGCACAAATTGCCTCAAATTATCGATTTGTTTCAAAAAGAAGCTAAAGGAGATTTGCCCGTTGCGATCATTCAAAACGGAACAACCTCTGACGAAAAAGTAGGAGTTGGAACAGTAGATTCGATTTTAGAAGTTGTAAAACAAAGACAGCTGAGTTCACCAGCGATTATCATTCTCGGAAACGTTGTTCGCGAAAGCAATAAATTAAAAGGATTTTACGAAGAATTTCTATCAAAAGAGACAATTCGTTAGCGTTATATTCGGTCAGGAATAGCTAATCAATAGAAATAATCCATGAATGTTCCGTTAGGAACAATTCATGGGTAGAAAAAAAATGTTATCAATAAAAACGTTCCGTTAGGAACATGTGATTGGTAAATCATCTAATTTTGATTGGATGAAATTAAATTAAAATGGAACAAAACGAATTATATCCAATATTTCTAAAGCTTCATAATCTAAATGTTCTGATTGTGGGTGGAGGAAATGTGGGACTAGAAAAGCTCTCTTTTTTATTAAAGTCGAGCCCTAATGCAAATGTTGAGGTTGTAGCGCCGGATTTTCATTTAGAAATTAAAGTATTAGCAGAAAGTCATCCTTCAATTAAATTGACGGAATCGAAGTTCAAAAAGAAAATGCTCAAAAAGCGTCATATGGTAATCGCTTGTACCGATGATTTAAAAGTCAACAAAAAGGTATACGATCTGTCCCGAAAGCGGTATTTGATATGCAATATTGCTGATACACCAGATTTATGTGATTATTATCTGGGCGGAATTGTAACGAAAGGAAATGTAAAAATTGCCATTTCGACCAACGGGAAATCGCCAACAACAGCCAAAAGACTGCGGGAGTTTTTTGAAGAAGTAATTCCGGAAGACATCAATAAAATGGTAGAAAACCTGAACGAATACAGAAGAACCTTAAAAGGTGATTTTGAAGAAAAGGTTAAAAGGATGAACGAGATTACCGCTTCATTAAAAAACAAAGAATAGCAAGAGTTCCGGAGGAACGTTTCATATTGTAGCGTCGGGTTTCAACCCGATGGAGGAGGAACGATCCATATTGTAGCTTCGGGATTAAACCGATGGAGGAGGAACGTTTCATATTTTAGCATTGGGTTTTAACCCGATGATTCCAGAGGAACGGATTCATATTATAGCTTCGGGTTTAACCCGATGAAAAAAAATTCACAAAGAAATCAATGATAAAAATCATTTGTCATTAGAATATATTATTCGTTTCTTTGTATTATTAAGAATGATTATAAACAACAACATAATGATTAAAACAGATATACTTATAATTGGAGCAGGACCAACAGGTTTATTTGCCGTTTTCGAGGCAGGATTATTAAAATTAAAATGTCATATTTTAGATGCTTTACCACAAGCAGGAGGACAACTTTCAGAATTGTACCCTAAAAAACCTATTTATGATATTCCTGGTTTTCCTGAAGTTTTAGCAGGAGATTTAATTGATAACCTACAAGAGCAAATTAAACAATTTGAGCCAGGTTACACATTAGGAGAAAGAGCTGAAACCATCGAAAAACAAGAAGACGGAAGTTTTATCGTAACATCAAACAAAGGAACTAAATTTCACGCACCGGTTATTGCTATTGCTGGAGGTTTAGGAAGTTTTGAGCCACGCAAGCCACTTATTGAAGATATCGAGTTTTATGAAGATAAAGGAGTAAAATACTTCATCAAAAATCCGGAGAAATTCAGAGATAAAAGAGTTGTAATTGCCGGAGGAGGAGATTCAGCTTTAGACTGGAGTATTTTCTTGGCAAATGTAGCTTCAGAAGTAACTTTAATTCACAGAAGAAATGAATTCAGAGGAGCTCTTGATTCTGTAGAAAAAGTACAGGAATTAAAAACATCTGGAAAAATTAAATTAATTACACCAGCAGAAGTAATCGGAATCAACGGTGCTGAGCACGTTGAATCGTTAGATATCGAAGAAAACGGAGCACACCGTAAAATCGAAACAGATTTCTTTATTCCACTTTTCGGATTGACACCAAAATTAGGTCCAATTGGAGACTGGGGATTAGATATAGAGAAAAATGCAATCAAAGTAAACAACGCCTTAGATTACCAGACCAATATTCCTGGAATCTTTGCCATTGGAGACGTAAATACTTACCCAGGGAAATTAAAATTGATTCTTTGTGGTTTCCACGAAGCAACTTTAATGTGCCAGGCCGCATACCAAATTATCAATCCAGGTAAAAAATACGTTTTAAAATATACCACAGTTTCTGGAGTAGATGGTTTCGACGGAACACGAAAAGAAGCGCCGAAGGCGGTTGTGAAAGCGATAGTCTAAGTTGCTAAGATTCTGAGATGCTAAGACTCAGGATTTATATAAAAAGCTCAAACTTTTAGTTTGAGCTTTTTATTTATAAAGCATGTCTTGTCCTGAAATAGCGATACACAAAAAGTATCATTATGGAAAAAGATCAAGAATTGCGCTATGTTAAGCGTACACAGAAAGATTACAGTATGTCTTTAAAACTTCAAATTGTTCAAGAAATAGAACAGGGAAAAACCTCAATTTCTCAAGTTAAGAAAGATTATGCTATTCAATCACGTTCAACAATTGTTCAATGGCTTCGAAAATTCGGTAACTTTGATTGGGACAATCAAACACCTTCTCTTATGCAAAAATCTCCTGAACAGAAAATAATGGAACTTGAAGCCAAAGTGAAGTTATTGGAAAAACAAAGAGCATTTTTAGAACAGCAGGCTTTCGTTGCTGATAAAAAAGCTATTATTTTCGATATGATGATTGATATAGCAGAAAAAGAATATCAAATTGACATTCGAAAAAACTCACCACCCGAACAATCGACCATTTTAAAAAAGAACAACAACAAACAATAATGTTTGCCTGTACTTTGTTCGGGATTGACAGACAGGTTTACTATCGTCGAGTAAAAAAAAGTTGCGATAAGAAGCTTTTGGCTTCAAAAGTTGTTAATATGGTTTTGGAAATTAGAAATACAATGCCTCGAATTGGAGCAAGAAAATTGTATTATCTTTTAAAAAGCGAGTTGAATCAACTTAAAATAGGCCGAGATAAATTTATAGATATACTTAGAGCAAATCATTTATTGATAATATCAAAACGTTCTTACCATATAACAACAAACTCTCATCATAGATTTAGAAAACATCAAAATCAAATATTAGAGTTAGAGATTTGTAGACCAGAGCAAGTCTGGGTATCAGATATAACCTATATTGGAAAAAGAAAGAATCCATGTTATTTAAGTCTAATAACTGACGCTTACTCTAAAAGAATAATGGGTTTTAATGTGGCAGATAATATGAATGCTCATAGTAGTTTAACAGCTTTAAAAAATGCAATAAAAAAACGCAGAGATAAAGGCAAAACATTAATACATCATTCAGATAGAGGAATACAATATTGTTCTGATGAATATCAAAAACTATTACATAAAAACAATATAAAATGTAGTATGACCCAAAACTCTGATCCCTATGAGAATGCAGTAGCTGAGAGAATAAATGGAATTTTAAAACAAGAATTTAATATTGATAAGTTTAATCTAAAACTTGCTGTAATGAAGGTTTTAGTGAAAAATGCAATTGATATTTATAATAACAAAAGACCACATTACTCTAATTATATGCTCACTCCAAGTCAAATGCATCAACAAAGTGTAGTAAAGATGAGAACTTATAAAAGAAAAACACCTGCAATAAAAAATATTACAGGTGTCTAATTAAATATATTTGTCTAATAATCTGTATCGATTATTTAGGACTAGTCAGCATATAAAACATAGCCAGTGGTTTCAACCACTGGAACGCAATGCATACACACATCGCATTACCGCAACGTAAAGACACAACGTATAGACACAACGTATAATCAATTTACATGATCTCAACACAAACGAATTATCACAATACGTTCCCCGTGGTTGAAACCGCGGGCTATATTTGAAAAACAAAAGCCAAACTTAGTTCCTTAGTATCTTAGCATCTCAGCACCTTAAAAAAAACCTTAGAACCTCAGAATCTTAGTCCCTCAGAACCTTCCAAAAAAAAAACTTGCAAGTCGCAAGGCTATTTCATACCTTTGCACCGTTCCTAAATTTATTGAAAGTTATCACGAAAGGCGGAGGGATAGACCCGATGAAACCTTAGCAACCCTTTATCATAAAGAAGGTGCTAAATTCTACTTTACACTAATTCATAGTATTAAAGATAGATAACACAAATACATAAAGTATTTCCTCAACTTTTCCTGACAACCTTACAATATTATTTTACTGAATTCAAAGTATAATGAGCGAATCATTGGCGCATTTATGCCAACATCGTTCCCGCTTTCGCCTATATCTCTCCGTTTCACTACGAGGATAACGGCTCAATCGGGGCTAATTAGCCGGCAATAGTGAATTCTTGGAATCAATGCGAATCAAAATGCGTATCCATCAGGTTTTCAAAACCTATTAGGTATGTTTTAAATAATAGAATAAAAAAAGCTTTGCGCCTTAGTGCCTTAGCGGCAAAAGAATATGGCAATTACGATACAAGAAGCAATTAAAAAAAATATCCTAATCCTTGACGGAGCAATGGGAACAATGTTGCAACGCTATAATTTCTCAGAAGAAGATTTCAGAGGAGAGCGTTTCAAGGATTTCCCACATCCGTTAAAAGGAAACAACGATTTACTATCCATAACACAACCACAAGCGATCCGCGATGTTCACGCTGCGTATTTTGATGCTGGCGCTGACATTGTTGAAACCAATACTTTTTCAGGAACTACGATCGGTATGGCCGACTATTTCCTGGAAGATTTGGTTTACGAATTAAACTACGAATCGGCTAAAATTGCGCGTCAGGTAGCAGATGAATTCACGGCTAAAAATCCGGAGAAACCACGTTTCGTAGCAGGTTCAATCGGACCGACAAACAGAACAGCAAGTATGTCACCAGACGTAAATGATCCGGGTTACAGAGCCGTAACTTTTGATGATTTGCGTATTGCTTACAAACAACAAGTAGAAGCGTTAATGGATGGCGGATGTGATTTACTTTTGGTAGAAACCATTTTCGATACGTTAAATGCTAAAGCAGCACTTTTCGCAATCGAAGAAGTAAAAGATGAACGTAATCTTGATATTCCAATCATGGTTTCAGGAACGATTACCGATGCTTCAGGAAGAACACTTTCCGGACAAACGGTTGAAGCGTTTTTGATTTCAGTTTCACATATTCCGTTATTAAGCGTAGGATTCAATTGCGCTCTTGGAGCCGATTTATTGAAACCGTATTTAAAAACATTATCACAGCATACACAGTTCAACGTTTCGGCACATCCAAATGCAGGTTTGCCAAACGCGTTCGGACAATATGATGAAACGCCAGAACAAACTCAGGCTTTAATCAAAGAATATTTAGATGATAATTTAATTAACATTATCGGTGGCTGTTGCGGAACAACTCCGGATCATATTCGATTAATTGCTGAGGTGGCGAAAGATTATAAGCCGAGAATTGCGCCGGTATTGGCTTAAAATGTATTGAATGAAAAATGTAAAAATTAAATCGATATTTAATTTTAGAGTATTTCTAATACCTGGATTAATCGTTTTTTTCTTAATTGTTGCTTTAGTCGGGTCTTTTTTTGAATTGATAAAATTAAATGCAGGCGAAACAGATTTAAAAGAAATTTGGTTACCCATAATTGCAAGTATTTTGCTAATCCTTATTTTTTTGCATGAGTTTAAAAATAAAATAATTAATGTAAAAATTGAAAATGATACTATCGAAAAAAGAACTTTTTTAGGATATAAAAAGACTTTTAATTTTAAAGATTTTGATGGTTTTGAACTTAGAATAGAGAAAGGTAAAGTCGGAAGTTATGAGTATTTGTATTTAATGAAAAACAATAAGCCAATTATTACGATAGCACAGACATACTTAGAAAATTACCATGAATTAAAAAATATGGTTTCTAAAAAATCTAAAGATTTAGGCTATGGTAGGTATGGATTATTAAGTGAAATTAAAGATTTGTTGACATTAAATTGAATGTTTTACAGGCTTTAAAAGTTCCGGAGGAACGAAATGTTGGTAGCAACGGAATTTATTCCGTTGAAAATGATAAACGATTCACAACAAAAGTTCCGTAGGAACGACATATATAATAGCTTCAAAGATTTTAAAACGATAATTGAAATTTTAGAAAATATAAAATATCTTTTGAAACCGATACCGCGTGAGGGATAGAAGTGGATAGCCCACAGCCTGACGAAGGAAGTGCGAGGACTAGGAACGGATAGCCCGACCCGGAGGGACACGCCCAAAATAAGATTATTAGTTAGATAAATATATAATACCTACAAGGTTTTAAAAACCTCGCAGGAAAGAAATAAGAATAAAAAAAACTTAGAACCTTAGAATCTTAGGGCCTTAGTAACTTAGAAAAAATGGCAGAAAAAAGAAGAGACCTTGTATTAGCAGGATTAGAACCGTTGATTATTACGCCCGAAAGTGTTTTTGTAAACGTTGGGGAACGTACGAATGTAACTGGTTCGAGAAAATTCCTTCGCCTGATCAAGGAAGAGAAATATGACGAGGCGCTTGATATTGCAAGACAACAAGTAGAAGGTGGAGCACAGATCATCGATATTAATATGGATGAAGGAATGCTTGATGGTGTTCAGGCAATGACAAAATTCCTGAATTTAATTGCATCAGAACCGGATATTTCGAGAGTGCCGATTATGATCGACAGTTCGAAATGGGAAATCATCGAAGCGGGTCTTAAAGTAGTACAGGGAAAAAGTGTTGTCAACTCGATTTCGTTGAAAGAAGGCGAAGAAGCCTTTATTCACCACGCCAAATTAATCAAACGATACGGAGCTGCGGCAATTATTATGGCTTTTGACGAAGTAGGTCAGGCGGATAATTTTGACCGTAGAGTCGAAATCTGTCAGCGTTCGTATGATATTTTGGTTAACAAAGTTGGTTTTCCTCCACAGGATATCATTTTCGATTTGAATATTTTCCCAGTTGCAACCGGAATGGAAGAACATCGCTTAAATGCTTTGGACTTTTTTAGAGGTACAAAATGGGTTAGAGATAATTTACCTCACGCACATATTAGCGGTGGAGTAAGTAATGTTTCGTTTTCTTTTAGAGGAAATGATCACGTTCGTGAAGCGATGCACTCGGTATTTCTATACCACGCGATCAAGAACGGAATGACAATGGGAATTGTGAATCCGGAAATGCTTTCGATTTACGATGATATTCCAAAAGATTTATTAGAACACGTTGAAGACGTAATCCTAAACAGACGGGACGACGCGACAGAACGACTTTTGGATTTTGCTGAAAACGTAAAAGGCGAAGTAAAATCAGATGAAAAAGCGATTCAGGAATGGCGTTTAGGAACGGTTCAGGAGCGTATTACGCATTCATTGGTAAAAGGGGTTGATGCTTTTATTGAAGAAGATGTTGAAGAAGCGCGTTTAGCAGCAACGAAACCAATTGAAGTTATCGAAATCAATTTGATGACGGGAATGAATGTCGTTGGAGATTTATTCGGAAGCGGAAAAATGTTCTTGCCTCAGGTGGTAAAATCAGCACGTGTGATGAAAAAAGCCGTTGCTTATTTATTGCCTTATATTGAAGCAAGCAAACAAGCCGGAGACAAACAAGGAAACGGAAAAATATTGATGGCGACCGTAAAAGGCGACGTTCACGATATTGGAAAAAATATTGTTTCGGTGGTTTTGGCTTGTAATAACTATGAGATTGTAGATCTTGGTGTTATGGTGCCTCCGGAAAAAATTATTGCAGCTGCGATTGAGCATAATGTTGACATTATCGGTTTAAGCGGATTGATCACACCTTCGCTTGACGAAATGGTTTATCTGGCCAAAGAATTAGACAAACAAGGCATTAAAATTCCGATTATGATTGGTGGGGCAACCACTTCGCGCGCGCATACCGCCGTGAAAATTGCGCCACAATATAGAGAAACTGTAATTCACGTAAACGATGCTTCACGTGCTGTGACTGTTGCAGGAAATCTATTAGACCATAACCGTAAAATTTATGCAAGCGATATTCGTGCAGAATACGATTCGTTTAGAGAAACGTTTTTAAATCGTTCCAGAGATAAAAATTTCCTGAGTATTGAAGATGCGCGTAAAAATAAAATGCAATTAGACTGGAGTGAATACACGCCAACCAAACCAAAATTTATTGGAAAACAAACCGTTGAGGTTGATCTGGATGTTCTTGTTCCGTATATCGACTGGACGCCATTTTTTCAAACTTGGGAATTGCACGGAAAATATCCTGCGATTTTAACGGATGAGGTTGTGGGTAAAGAAGCTACTTCTCTTTTTGCAGATGCTCAGGCGATGCTGAAAGTAATTTTGGCTGAGAAAAAACTACAAGCAAAAGGTATTTACGGAATTTTTCCTGCGAATCAGGTTGATGATGACGATATCGAATTGCGTGATGAAAACGGAAAAGTTTTAGAGAAATTCTTAACGCTTCGTCAGCAATCACAAAAAACAAAAGGCGCGCCGAATATTGCATTGTCTGATTTTATTCTGCCAAAAGAAAGCGGAATAGAAGATTATATGGGAGTTTTTTGTGTGACAACCGGTTTTGGTGTAGACGAATGGGCAGCAGAATTTGAAAAGGATTTGGATGATTATAATTCGATTATGGTTAAAGCATTGGCCGATCGTTTTGCTGAGGCTTTCGCCGAATATCTTCATGAAAGAGTTCGTAAAGATTTCTGGGGTTATGATAGAGAAGAATCTTTAACAAACGAAGAATTGATTAAAGAAAATTATAAAGGAATTCGTCCGGCACCGGGTTATCCGGCTTGTCCTGATCACCTGGAAAAACCAACGATTTGGAAACTTTTAAATGTAGCCGAAGAAATTGGAGTTACGCTTACAGAAAGTATGGCGATGTGGCCAGCGTCATCAGTTTCGGGATATTATTTCGGAAATCCAAAAAGCAGGTATTTCGGACTCGGAAAAATAAAAGAAGATCAGGTGGTAGATTACGCCAAACGACGCAGCGTCTCAACTGAATATGCAATGAAATGGTTAAACCCTAATATAGCAGATTAAGAAAAGTTTCTTTTGTTTCAGGTTTCAGGTTTCAAGTTATCCAAAGCAACCTGAAACCTGAAATTTGAAACAAAAAGAAGATTATTTGATTACGTTTTTTGATTTCAGATTTTTTACAGAAACCAACTCAAAACTCATAATTCATAACTCATAACTTAAAGAATGAAAGTAACACAACATATAGAAAACGCAAAAGGGAATACCTTATTCTCATTTGAAATTATTCCGCCTCAGAAAGGGAAAAGCATTCAGGAATTGTACGATAATATCGATCCGTTGATGGAGTTTAAACCACCGTTTATTGATGTGACAACTTCTCGTGAGGAGTATATTTATATTGATAAAGGCAACGGGCTTTTAGATAAAAAACTAACTCGTATGCGTCCGGGAACGCTTGGGATTTGTGCTTCTATAAAACATAAGTACAACGTAGATACCGTACCTCACGTACTTTGCGGAGGATTTACAAAAGAAGAAACCGAGTATCTTTTGGTAGATTGTAATTATTTAGGAATTGACAATGTGATGGCTTTACGTGGTGATGCCATGAAAGACGAACAATATTTTATCCCAAAAGCGGGAGGAAATGATTATGCTGTAGATTTAGTAAAACAAATTAATTTATTGAATCAGGGAAAATACCTTCACGAAGTTATGGACGCTGATAACAAAGCTGATTTTTGTATAGGTGTCGCAGGATATCCGGAGAAACATTTGGAGTCTCCGTCGTTACAATCTGACTTAAAAAGATTGAAAGAAAAAGTAGATGCGGGAGCTGATTATGTGGTAACACAGATGTTTTTCGACAACTCAAAATATTTTACGTTTGTAGAAAAAGCAAGAGAAATGGGAATCACAATCCCTATTATTCCAGGAATTAAGCCAATTGCGGTTCAAAGGCATTTACAGGTTTTACCTCAAATTTTCCGTATCGATTTACCGGAAGATTTAATTCATGCTGTAGATCAATGCAAGAATAATGCAGAAATCAGGCAAGTAGGTATCGAATGGGCCATTCAACAATCGTTAGAACTAAAAGCAGCCGGAGTTCCAGTATTACATTATTATTCAATGGGGAAATCTGAGAATATTCGTCAGATTGCGAGCCATCTTTTTTAAGTTTCTTTCACCATTAAGAAATTAAGATTATTAAGTGTCAGGCTTAATTTTTTAATAATAAAGAGAATAAAAGTTTTTAGGAGCTATTTCCAGCTGTCCACTATATCTTTTGTGGCGAACCCCGCCACAAAAGGATGCCGTTCCCATCTGGGCTAGGATATCAGGAGTTAAATTGAGATATTTAGTAGTTATTCGTGGAGTTGGAATTTGGAATTTTTTAATTGGAATTTAATTTTAAAGTTATGAAACAAGAAGAATTACAAGCAATAGCTTCTCAGCTTAAACACCCAACTGGAGAAAAAGGAATCGAAATGGGTAATATGATGAATGAAACGAACATCAACATGACGCGCCATTCGATTCAGAATCTACAGATAGAAGCAGGAAATAAAATTCTGGAATTGGGTCACGGAAATGCGGGACATGTAGAATTTATTTTCGATCAGGATGAAAATATTAAATATTACGGACTTGAAATGTCTGAATTAATGTTTCAGGAAGCGCGTCAAATCAACAGAAATTATGTTTCGCAAAAACAAGCTTTCTTTTCGATTTATGAAGGAAATACAATTCCGTTTGAAGATGATTCATTCAATAAAGTATTTACTGTAAATACGATTTATTTTTGGCAGGAACCTGAAAAATTGCTATCGGAAATCTACAGGGTTTTGCAACCAAAAGGAATTTTATGCATCACTTTTGCTGAAGAAAGTTTTATGAAACAGCTTCCTTTTACGCAATTTGAATTTGAACTTTATAGCACTGAAAAGGTCGAAAAGCTAATTGAAAAATCGTTTTTCAAAATAATCAACAAAGAGACTTTAACAGAAAAGGTAAAAAGTAAAACCGGTGAATTGGTCGACAGATCTTTTACTACTTTGGTTTTAGAAAAATAACAAAAAATTCCCCAACCAATTTCAGCACTCTTTTTTTGAGTAATTTAATTGATTTTTATTTCACGTTTCTATTTCCAAATTTTAATACGGCTTAATTATGGAGGTTAAAAAAATCAATTTTCTAAAAAGTTACAGCAGTGTCTTACTGCTGCTGGGCGGAATCATAATTGGAAGTATTTTTGGATTAGTTTTTAAAGAAAAAGTTGCCGTTATAAAACCTGTTGGAGATATATTTCTCAACTTGCTTTTTACAGCGATTATTCCGCTTGTTTTTTTTACCATTACTTCTTCAATTGCCAATTTAGAGAGAACAGAAAAGTTAGGAAAGCTATTTGTTATCATGATAGCAGTGTTTTTAGGGACACTTTTGATTTCGGCTATGGTGATGATTATAGCGGTTTATTTTTTTCCTATTCATGAAAATATTATAATTTCCAAAATTCCGTTGGAGAAAATCCAATCTGGGAATGTTGGAGATCAAATAGCGCAATTGCTTACGACCAATGATTTTTACGAATTATTATCCCGAAAAAGTATGTTGGCGCTCATTATTTTTTCCTTTTTAATAGGATTTGCAACTTTGCAATCAGGAGAAAAAGGGAATGCTTTCAAAAGTTTTCTGGATTCCGGAAACGAAGTCATGAAACAACTTTTGACTATGATTATGAAATTGGCTCCAATAGGTTTAGGTGCTTATTTTGCGTATCAGGTTAGTTATTACGGTCCGCAATTATTTGGTGTTTATGCCAAACCACTAGGTGTTTATTATGTAGCTTGTATCTTTTACTTTTTTGTCTTTTTTAGTTTATATGCTTTTGTAGCGGGCGGTAAAAAAGCTTTTAAAGTTTTCTGGAGTAACAATATCACACCTTCATTAACAGCAATAGGAACTTGTAGTAGTATTGCCACCATTCCTGCAAATTTAGATGCTGCCGAAAAAATGGGCATTCCTAAACATGTCCGCAATTTGGTTATTCCTTTGGGAGCACCTTTGCATAAAGACGGTTCGAGCATGTCGTCTATTCTAAAAATCACATTTCTTTTTGCCATGTTTGGTAAAGATTTTACTTCACCATCAACCATACTTTTAGCATTGGGAATTACGATAATTGTTTCGATTGTAGAAGGCGGAATCCCGAACGGTGGTTATATAGGAGAAGTTTTGGCCATTACCGTTTACGGATTACCAATGGAACAAGCTTTACCTGTAGCCATGATTTTAGGAACTCTCGTTGACCCAATTGCTACTTTATTAAATGCCAACGGCGATGTAATTTCGTCTATGATGGTCTCGCGATTCTCTGAAAAAACCAAGTGTTAAAAAGTAATTTTTCAAAACAAATCCATCTACTTTAAATTAAAAATCAGTATTAATCTGCTTAATCTGTATGATCTGTGAGCTATTTTTAGCAACAGAGAATTTACAGTCAGGCATTAAAAATAATATATAATGAATGTAATCCTTCAACACGATCTAAATGATCTCGAAAATATACTTAATCACGCAAAACGACAAGGATTAGATTTTTTGAATGACCTCGAAAATATTCCAACCTCAACTAAAAATACCATCGACCCAACCCGAGATTTAAATGAAAAGGGTTTAGGATCATTAGCAGCTTTGCAAGAATTTAAAGAAAGATTAGCACCATTGATGGTTGCTTCGTCCGGACCAAGATATTTGGGATTTGTAACTGGTGGTTCAACTCCGGCTTCGATTGTGGGAGATTGGTTAGCATCAGTTTATGATCAAAATACGCAAGCAATAAAAGGGCAAGGTGGAGTTTCGGCTTTAATAGAATTTGAAACCATCAATTTATTGTTGCAGTTATTAGACTTGCCAAAATCATTTTTAGGAGGCTTTGTAACGGGGGCAACAATGTCAAATTTTACGTGTTTGGGAGTCGCAAGACAATGGTTTGGAGCACAATCAGGCAAAGACTTTGCAAAGACCGGAATAACCGAAACCATTCATGTTTTGTCCGCAACGCCACATTCTTCTTCAATAAAAACATTATCAATGTTAGGCATTGGAAGTAATAATTACACAACAATTAAAACCATTGAGGGTAATCGCGAAGCCATTGATATAATTGATTTAGAAGAAAAAATTAAAGAATTAAACGGAAAACCTTTTATTCTGATTTCGAGTGCAGGAACAGTAAATACAGCTGATTTTGATGATTTTTTGGAAATTGCAAAACTTAAAGAAAAATACAATTTCTGGTGGCACATTGATGCTGCTTTTGGTGGTTTTGCCGCGGTTTCAGAAAAATTTAAACATCTTATAGAAGGATGGGAAGGTGCAGACAGTATTACGATCGACTGTCATAAATGGCTGAATGTTCCTTATGAAAGTGCTTTTTATCTAATTAAAGAAAAACATGTAAATCTTCAAACAGAAACATTTCAGAATTCGAATGCACCTTATTTGGGAAATCCGTTAGAAAACTTTAATTACCTGAATGTATTACCTGAAAATTCACGTCGTTTACGAGCTTTACCGGTTTGGTTTTCTTTAGTCGCGTACGGAAAAGAAGGTTTTCAGGATATTGTAGAAAATAGTACGGGATTGGCATTGCATTTTGCAAATGAACTTATCGAAGATGATAATTTCGAACTTTTGGCACCAATTCGGCTTAATAATGTTTGCTTTACTTTAAAAGGAGATCATAATCAGGAAAAAGTAAATCAGTTTTTGACCCTTTTGAATGATAAAGGGAAAGTTTTTATGACCCCAACTGTATATCAAAACAGAAAAGGAATCAGAGCTTCTTTTGTAAATTGGAGAACATCCGAAGCTGATATTAATATAATAATAAAAGAGTTGAAAGAAACTATTCTGGATTTAGAAATATAGCTCATTTTTAATTTTTAAAAGCCCGCTTTACTATTTAAAGCGGGTTTTTTTATGTTTTTTTATGAAATGAAACTTGAATTTTAACTTTTGAAGTATTAAAATTTAAGCAAATCTTAAGTTAATACTAATTATTCATTAAGAAATCTACCGTTTTTTTATTGATTTATCTATTTCAAAGTTATTCACTGTATTTATTTAGAATAATTAAAAATAACTTGCAATTGCTATTTATTGATGTTAATTTTGTGCCAAATTAATTTCAACATTAAGTAATGAAAATAAATAGAATATTCGTCTTAATCCTGATACTGTTAAGTTCAATTCAAGGTTTTTCACAAAATAACAAAACAAAATTAACTGGAATAATTCTAGGAAATGACAGCCAGCCTGTCGAAGGTGTTTCAGTAGCATTAAAAGGTACCGCTTATTCCACACTAACGAATGAGAAGGGAGAATACGAAATTTTAGCAGAACCGCAGAATTATATTTTATCTATTACTTACATTGGATATAAACCAAAGCAAATAAAAATCAATTTAAAAGAAGCAGATCAAACAATTCCAACCGTAACTATTGAAGAAGATATGGCTGCGTTGGATGAAGTTCAGGTAAAAGGAATTTCGAAAGTAACTAAAATCAAAGAATCTGCTTTTCAGGTTAATGCTGTCGATACGAGAGCAATGGCCAATATTACATCCAATTTGAGTCAGATATTAAATAAAACTACGGGAGTAAAAGTTAGGGAGCAAGGAGGTATGGGTTCTGATTTTGATTTTTCTATTAATGGCCTGTCTGGTAGTGCTGTAAAGTTTTTTATAGATGGTGTGCCTTTGGATATTATGGGAAGCTCAATGTCGTTAAACAACATACCAGTTAATTTATCTGAACGAATTGAAGTATATAAAGGTGTAGTACCCGTGAATTTAGGTTCTGATGCTCTTGGTGGCGCTGTAAATATAATTACGAATCAACAAATATCAGATTATTTTGATATGTCTTATAGTTTCGGATCTTTTAATACACATAGTGCCTCATTGACAGGTCAGGTTCGTAATAAAAAATCAGGACTGACTTTTAAAGCTTCCGGTTTTTTAAATTATTCTGATAATGATTATAAAATGAGAGATGTCCAGGTAATAGAAGTTATTGATAAAGATAATTCTCGTTTTGTTACTGGTGATTTTAAAAGATTCAATGATCAATATAAGGCTGCTATGGGGCAGGCTGAAGTAGGTTTCGTTGATAAATCCTGGGCTGACGTTTTCTTTGTTGGAGGAAGTTATTCGGCAACAGAAAAAGGAATACAAACAGGTACTAACCAAGACGTAGTATACGGTCAGGTACGCAGAGGTGGAGATGCTTATTCATTTTCAGTACGTTATTTAAAAAAGAATTTGTTTGCAAAAAATCTTGATTTAAGCTTTTTTTCTTCCTATTCAGACGATCAATATACTATTACAGATACTGCGTTTAGAAAATATTATTGGGATGGAAGTTATGTCCCGACTACTTCTTCAGAAATGGGAGGACCGGCAACTAAATGGAATATTCAACGTCCAAAATATTTTATTGGATCGAATCTTAGCTACAAAATAAACGATACTAATTCGTTAAGTCTCAACTATACTTTAGATAAGGTAGACAATAAAACGTATGACGAATTGCTTACGGATAAAGATCATAATCCTGGGAAACTTACAAAAAATATTATAGGGCTATCTTATCAACAGAATTTCTTCGAAGAAAAACTGACCAACACGTTTTTCGGAAAATATTACGGTATGTTGTTAGAACAACCTTTTGCTATTACTGATTCCGGAAGTGGAGCGGGCCAAACCGTTAAAGATAACAATGGTTATACGGGATATGGAATTGCTACACGTTATAAAATAACCTCATCTATAGGTGTAAAAGCATCTTATGAAAAAGCATATCGCTTACAAAGAGTAGATGAAGTATTTGGTAATGGATACTCGGTTGTGGCAAATCCTGCCCTTAAGCCAGAGAATAGTAACAATTATAATGTGGGAGCTTATTGGAAAAATGAAGCGGAAAATCACCATTTTTTTGTTGAAACAGGAGGATATTTAAGAAATGCAAAAGGCTTTATTTCTGCAGTTGTTTATCAATCAAATAGTCAAATAAGCAGATTCGAAAATACGTCAAATGTTCTGATCAAAGGACTTGAGGCTGATATTAAGTACAATTATCAGAATAAAATAAACGCCGGAATAAATTTTACTTATCAAAGCACGGTCGACAACACAAAATATCCTAATGGATCAAATTCAGGAACAATATCAGCTACCTACAAAGATGACTTGCCTAACAGACCATGGATGTTTGGTAATGCGAATTTAGGATATAGAAAATCCGACTTCATTAAAAAAGGAAATAATCTACAGTTTAATTGGGATTTACAATATACTCACTGGTACTATCTTACATGGGAAAACTACGGGACAAAAGAAGGGAAAAGTACAATTCCTGATCAATATATACAAAATGCCTCTGTTTCTTATTCTATGAGTGAAGGAAGGTATAATATTTCATTAGAGTGTAACAATCTAACAAATGATCTGGCTTATGATAATTTTAGACTACAAAAGCAAGGTCGCTCATTTTCAATTAAATTTCACTATTTCCTAAAATAACATTGAACGAAATTATTTTTTAATAACTACATATAAAACATTTAAACATGAAACGATTAATTAAACCATCTTTTTATTTTCTATTTATTAGTACGCTAATAATGGGTACAACTATTTCCTGCTCTAGCAATGATGATTCTGGAAGTGATGATTCTGGAAGCGATGGAAAAGCTGATTATGCACTATGGCTGCAATTAGGGAGCTGGCCAAATACAACTCAGTACATTGTAGGGGTTGATGATTTAAGTAAAGGTAGTGTTAGTTTAGTAGGTAATGGTGCCGAAGTTACCAGTAAGGCAGATTATGGTATTATTGCCAAAAACGGTTTTTACTACTATCCAAGTACAAGTTCTAACTTTGGTAAAATGACTAAATTCGAATTTAAGAACAATCAATTAGCTGTTGTAAAAGAAGTACCTTTTACATATCAAAAATCTATAAATTGTTATACATGGGTAGATGATAATACGCTACTATTGTTTGGTACGAATGGTGATGGAAACAAAGTTTTATATACTGTTGTAAATGCTACAACACTTGAAATTAAAAATGGAGAATTGGCATTGCCAGCGATTCCAACTGGATATTCTTCTTATAATCAAGGTAATATTGAATACTCAAACGGAAAAATATATGTAGCATTCTCTAATATGGCTATTTGGCCTGAACTTGCTGAATCAGGTATGAATATTGCCGTAGTAAATTATCCAAGTTTCGCTGTTGAAAAAGTTATCGAAAGCACTGATGCTGATGGTAATGGAGGTTCTAATATGTGGATGCCTACTTCTACTACAGATGAGGCTGGTGATGTTTATATGATGTTTTTTGCTGATTGGATGACTACTAAAGAAAGTCCAACAAAAATATTTAGAATTAAAAAAGGTACAAGTGCAATTGATGCTTCTTATAATTTTAACCTTGGTACTGCCTTAGGAGGAGAAACTGCAAGTGGATTCTGGTATGTTGGTAATGGTAAAGCAATTGTTAAATACTTAGATTCAAAAGTAGTAGCTGCAAGTCCTTCGACATTATTTAATACAAAATTTGCCTTGATTAATATCGCGACAAGCTCGGTAATTAAAAAATTAGACTTACCTGCAGATAAAGGAAGCCAATTACAAAATGTAATTACATCTGATGGTAAAGTATTTATTCAGGTGAATGCTGAAACGACTAAAGATTATGTTTGGGAAGTGAATACGACAACAGGTGCTGTAACTCCAGGTGTAGAAATTGTTGGAGGTTATGATTATATTTTACGTTTAGATAATTTGAAATAATCTAAATAAAAAAAAACAAATACTATATTATTTTTTTGAACCGCAGGCCATTTAGGTGGCTTGTGGTTTTTTATCTTTTATATTCCTTTAAATATGTTTTCTTCATCATCAGAATCAAAAAATAAAAAAAATAAAAAATCACGGTTTAGTAAAATAAATGCCTGGTTGCATTTATGGCTTGGGTTAGCATCTGGAATAATCGTGTTTATTATGGGAATTACTGGTTGTATTTTGGTTTTCGAACAAGAAATCAAAGCCCTGACATCACCCTATTTAAATGTTGAAGCTGAAGGTCAGGAGAAATTATTACCGCCTTCAAAAATTTACGCTGAAGTTCATAAAGCATTACCTAATAAAGAAATTCATGGCGTTTGGTATAATGGTTTAGATAAATCAATTAAGGTCGATATCGAGTCGGATTCGTTGATTTATGTAAATCCGTATAACGGTAAAATTACCGGAATGGTACATCATGAAGATTTTTTTCATTTTATGGATGAAGGGCATCGTAACCTTTGGTTAGAGCGGGAAATTGGTTCTCAAATAACAGCCTGGGCAACGGTGGTCTTCTTCTTTTTACTCATAAGCGGACTGATACTTTGGTTCCCGAAAAAATGGAATAAAACAACCCGAAACGCTAGTTTTAAAATAAAATGGGATGCAAAGTTCAAACGTCTTAATTATGATTTACATAATGTTATGGGATTTTATACATTGATTTTGGCCATGCTGATCGCTTTTACAGGATTGTTGATGAGTTTTTATTGGTTGCGTGAAAGTACCTATTGGATAGCCGGAGGATGGGCTGACGAAAAAGACAAGAAGGAACAAGTTGTAGCGGTTAAAAATGATGCTTTGTCGCAACAGCAAATAGATAAGCTGGATGGGGCCGATTTTATCTGGAAAAAAGTAAGAACGGAAATTGCGAAGGAAAATAAAGAAGCCATTATCATTCATTTTCCGGATGAACCAAAAGATGATTTCTATGCCTGTACAGATATGAATAAAGGAGTCTGGAGAGATTTATACTTTAATTCCCAAACGTTAGAATTGCTTCCAAGTTCTCAGGACTACATTGGCGATGCCCGTTTTTCAAAATGGTTAATGCGATCCAATTATAGTCTTCATGTTGGTGCAATTGGAGGTATACCAACCAAAATTGTCTATTTTTTAGGCAGTTTAATATGTGCCAGTTTGCCTGTTACCGGATTTTATATCTGGTGGGGAAGAAAGAAAAAACAAAAAACCAAAGTATAATTCGGCTTTAATTTTATTTACTTTTTTGTTGGTTAGTGCTTAAAAGTCTTTTGGTAGAAGTAACATTCTTCAAAAGACTTTTTTATGCGTTTTTAGATATAATAGAAATCTCAAAATCTATCTCATTGTCAGACTGAGCGAAGTCGAAGTCCCTCAAAGTGATTCAGCATACGGGACTTCGACTTCGCTCAGTCTGACATTTGTGTAGTATAAAATAGTAAAAATAAACCAGCGCAAATTCGTTTAAATCCGTATCATCCGCGTGCCATTTGAACCAATCAAAGTAATTGATTCTATTAAAAAACAGAAAGAGCCCGCTAACTACAACAGGCTCTTTTCCATCAAAAAAAAACAAAAACAAGGAAACTAAAGATCCAAAATATTAAATTCTATATGTAAAAGCTATTGTTGCAATACGGTTATCCAGGTCATACCTTTTGTTGATACTCGTTTGTGCAATAACTGAATTGATGTGGAAATTATTGGTGTTGAAAATATCAGTAACATTCAGTTTGATAGTACCTTTTTTGGCAAGCACTTGTTTCGAAATTCCGATACTGAAATCAAAGAAAGCATCTCGTTCATATATACCAAGATTCGATTTTGACTGATATTGTGCGTTAGCTTCGGCTTTCCAGCTTTCTGTAATGGTAAATGAGTTTTGTACGCTTAAATTCAAGGTAACAATTGGGGCAATTTTGTCTGTATTCACCACATTGCCCATAAATTTATTTTCGAAAATATTAAAAAGCGTGTTTACAGACCACCATTTATAAATTTCAGCTGTATTGGTAATGTTAGCTCCGTAATTATACGATTTGTCTACATTAATCTGAGATGTTACTGTTGTGTTATCGGCCGGATTGTAAACATACACTTCGGTAAAAACATCTTTGGTTTTGCTAAAGTATAATGAAGCCATAAAAGCACTTTTCCAGGCATATCCAATTTCTGCAGAATGTGTGATTTCAGGAACCAGATTCGGATTTCCCTGAGAGTAATTAAACGAATCATCATAAAAACGAAACGGATTCAAATCGAACTGACTTGGTCTGTTGATTCTTTTACTATATGAAGCATGTATCGAATGATTGCTGGTCAATTCATATTTCATAGAAACACTCGGAAACCATTTTAAATAATCGTCTTCATGTTCTTCATTCAACGTTTTTTGTAAAATGTTTATCGCAGTATATTCAGAACGTAAACCTCCCTGAATATTCAGCTTTTCCATCTGATATTTATAGTTAACATAAGCCGCATAAATTTGTTCTTTGTATTCAAAGTGATTGGTAGAATTAACATCTACAATCCATTGATTGTTTTCGTTGTATTCGTAAACCGATGGATTGTCATTGTTTTTTACGCTGGCTTTAAACCCCCATTCGATAGATTGTTTTTCTTTTAATGGATTTGTAAAATCAACTTTTCCGGTAAAAACCTTCAATTGCGACGGAATAAAACCTCTTCGGTCATTAATGTTATTGGTGCTCAAAGGATCTATATTCGTAGCACTCTGAAACTGATTCGATCTGAATTTCGAAGTTTCATATTCAAAATCAAAAGACATATTTTTTCCTTCGGTATTAAATTTATGAACCCCTGAAAAAGCATACGTATAATCATTCCATTTCTCTTTGCTGTCATTATAGGTCGAGGCATCAAATTGTACCTGATCCATAGCGTTAAGCAACGTATTTCTACCGTTGGCCATGTTTTCGTAACGACCTAATTTAGCATCAACATAAACTTCTAAATTCGTTTTAGGAGAAACTTCATATGTTGTTCCTATTTTAAAATTGTTCGAAGTCAGTGGCTCATCAGTAGTTGAGGTTTGATGGTTTTTTGTCGAAATGGTCTGGCGGCTTGCATCAGTATATTGATTTTGGTCAAATTCTTTACGTTCTTCTTCGCCCCTAAAAGTATAGCTGTAGTTTCCGTAAACACCAAATTTTTCTTTATTGTAACTTAAGTTGGCGCCAGAATTGGTTCTGTTTTTTCGGCCTCTTCCATAATTGGTAAAAACAGTTCCTTTAAGTCCGCCCGCATTTGGTTTCTTTAAAATAATATTGATAATTCCGGCTTTTCCGGTGGCATCATATTTAGAGGAAGGATTGGTAATCACTTCTATTTGTTTGATGTTTGATGAGGTGGTCGATTTTAAATAATTGGCTAGTTCTTTTTGCGAAAGCTGCGTTAATTTGCCATTTATCATTACACCAACGCCTTGTTGTCCGCGAATCGATAATTCGCCATCCTGAGACACGACAACGCCTGGAGCACGGGATAAAACATCTAATGCAGTTCCGCCTTCAGAAACAATACTGTTTTCAACATTAAAAATTAGTCGATCTGATTTTTGAGTATATAGAACTTTCTTTTTTGTAATTACAATTTCATCTAGTGCATTGATAGAAGTTTCGACGATACTATCTGTTTCTTTTTCTGTCTGCGAGTAACCGTAGACCGAAAAAGCGAGCATAAGAGATGTTATAATATTCTTCATGATATTTGGATTTGATTTTTTTGGGAGTAAGGCTTTTAATGTGATGCTAGATTTGTGGGTAGGAGGACTTTATCATTTAAGAAGAAATACTCAGTCTAAAACGATTTGTTCTAATTTATCAGAAAGTAATTTTAGAAGATGTAGAAAATACTTAGATAGTTTTAAAAAATAAGATGAAATAAAGCTGAATACAGAGAACATTTTAGTGGTATTTTGAAGTTTTAATGTTCAAATATAACACTATTTATAACAAGTCTAAATAAAAATAGTTAAAATTTGCCTGTTATATCATAACGAATTGATAATTAGCCTTTCGCGATTTATTAAAAATGGATATAAATACTCTGAAACCAAATTTTGACAATAAAGCCAGCATAAGCAAGCCTGCGTTTAAAAAAGTAATCGATCAATTCCAAACCTGTAAAGTGGGAAAAAAAATTTACCCAAAGCTCGCGAGGTTTTGCTATTAGCTTTTAAAAAGTAAAAGTTCGCAATCCCGATAGCTATCGGGATTGGATTAACTTAGCTTTGCGAACTCTGTGCTTTCTAAAGGCTCTTATATAAAAATCTTTGTGTTCTCTACGGTAAAAATAATTAGTGAAAGTAAGATCAGAAAGTATTGCAAAAAAAGTCAATTATTTCTATAAGAGAAACAATTGACTTTTATCTGTAAGCAATACTGTAAACTGAGACTGTAAACTGAAAACTCTATTTAGTAATTTCTCTAAAAACTGCTTCTAGGTTTTTATTTTTTTGATTGAGCTGTAATGTTTTCAAACCATTTTCGTTGGCGAAATCAAAAATAGCGGGACGCATATCTTTTTCGGCAACAAAAGTGAGTTCCCAGGTCATATCGTGAATATTTTTATATGAGGTAATATTTTCAAGCTTTGCCAGAAGTTGTTCCTGAATCTGATAGTCAAATTCTACTTCGATAACTTGTTCTTTATTTTCAGATACTAAATGATCTAATTTTTTATCGGCAACAATTTGTCCTTTGTCAATAATAATGACACGATCGCAAATAGCTTCGACTTCCTGCATAATATGAGTCGATAAAAAAACTGTTTTATCTTTTCCCACATTTTTAATTACGTTACGAATTTCCATTAACTGATTCGGGTCCAAACCAGTAGTAGGTTCATCCAGAATTAAAACATCCGGATTGTGTAACAAAGCATTCGCAAGTCCCACACGCTGGCGGTATCCTTTAGACAACTGTGCAATTTTTTTATGACTTTCCGGTGTCAGTCCTGTCAGTTGAATTACTTCTTCGATTCTTGATTTTGGAACCTGATAAACATCGGCATTAAAAGCCAAATACTCACGAACATACAAATCCAGATATAACGGATTATGTTCCGGTAAGTATCCAATAGAACGCTGAACTGACTTTGCGCTCGTCATGACATCATGACCATTTACAAGTGCTGAACCGCCATCGGCAAGTAAATAAGTAGTCAAAATTTTCATTAAAGTAGATTTTCCTGCTCCGTTTGGACCAAGAAATCCAACGATTTCTCCTTTTTGGATAGAGAACGAAATTGAATTTAATGCTTTTTGAGTTCCGTAACTTTTTGATATGTTGTTTACTTCTATCGACATGACTTTTTATTTGCTACAAAAGTAAACAGAAATAGTTTTGATTACTAAATTTTGCCTTTTAAAGAATCGAATTTAAAAATGAATTATTCAGGAACAGTGGCATCTTTATTGTTAAAGGAGTATTAAAATTTATAAATATCACAATGAAAAAAATGTTAGTTGTTCTTGCATTAGCTATGTTTAGCTTTGCAAATGCTCAAAAAGGGTCTATTTTAGTTATGGGAAGTATTGAGTACAATTCTCAAAATGTATCAAATGCAGGTTCTGAAACTAAAGAGAATTATTTTGGTTTTTCTCCTAAAGTAGGTTATCAATTTCACGAAAACTGGACTGCGGGTATTGAAGCAGGAGTTGGTTCTTCAAAAAGAGAATTTGGTAATACTGAGGCTAAAGTAAATGATTTCTCTTTAGGAGGTTTTTTACGTTATTCTAAGCCATTAAATCAAACTTTTTCTGCCTATGCTGATTTAGGAGTTGGTTATCAAAGTACAAAAGAAACAAATACTGTTGGACCAATTTCTGGAATTAATAAAGGAGATGGTTTTTATATTGATGTTACTCCTGCAATTTTCATTAATGTTAATAAAGGATTTGGTTTAAACTTCAATATTGGAGGTTTAGGGTATAATACTTATAATTTTGATGGAAATACCGGTAACGGAGATAACGTTAAAAACTTTAATTTCACTTTCGGAAAAGCATTTTCTGTAGGGATCTCAAAAAATTTCTAATTTTTAGAAATATATTTCAATTTCGAAAAGCACTCCTATTTGGAGTGCTTTTTTGTTTTTTAAGTTTTTTCTTTACAGAAATGTTAAGCCAATATTTTTACCTTATTTCTTTAATGTGATGATTTTAACAAATTGTTACTAAATGTGTTGTAGTTGGATATTGGTATTTTTGTTGTTGTGTCTAAGTAAATTTTAATAATCATTTACATATGAAAAAAATGCTACTTATTCTTGCATTAGCTACGGTAAGCTTAGCAAATGCCCAAAAGGGAACAGTTTTAGTTGGTGGAAACATTGGGTATAATTCTCAAAAAATTGACCGCCCAATCGCTGAAGCGAAAACAAATACGTTTGAGTTTTCTCCAAAAGTGGGTTATCAGTTTCACGATAACTGGACATTGGGTGCTGAATTTACGATTCAGTCTACAAAAACTGATAATGGAGGAGGAGAAGGTAAATTTAATGCTTACAAATATGGTGCGTTTGTACGCTATTCGGTTCCGTTAAGTGAGACATTTTCTGTATTTGCTGATTTAGGAGCTGGTTTTCAAAATCAAAAAACCAAAAATTATGAAAATGGAAATCTTGTTGGTAAAAGTAAAGCAGATGGTATGTACGTAGGCATTACTCCGGCTCTTTTTATTAATATGAAAAAAGGTTTTGGTTTAAACTTCAGCATTGGTGGTTTAGGTTACGAAACAATGAATGTTGAGAATAACGGGGGAGATAATAGCCGTTTCTACTTCAATTTTGGTAAAACAGTTAATATTGGAGTTTCTAAAAACTTCTAAATTAATTAAGTTTTAGATTAAATCAAAGCACTTCAATTGAAGTGCTTTTTATTTGTAATTATAACATCTACATCTCCTGAAAATAAAAATTTCTCGCTTAGCCCCGATAGAAGCGGTATCCTGTTGTGGCGGGGTTCGCCATAACAGATATAGTGGATAGCGGGACAAAAGGTGTTTTTGAAAACTGAAATTTTTCTGCTTCAAAAAAAACGAAACGCGAAAATGCCAACAAAAGTGAAGTCGGAAAAATTCATAACTACAAGAATTCCGACTCCACCAGTTGGCACTAAAAAACAAAAATATTTCTAATAAAAAATGATTAATTCACAGGAGTTTCAACAGCAGCTCTCATTTCCTGAGCAGCTGCAACCATTTCGATCAAAGCTTTTTTGGTTTCATCCCAATGGCGTGTTTTTAAACCACAATCAGGATTCACCCATAATTGATCTACCGGAATTACAGCCGAAGCTTTTTCTAACAAACGAACCATTTCGGTACTTGACGGAACACGCGGTGAGTGAATATCGTAAACTCCGGGTCCAATTTCGTTAGGATATTTAAAGTTGGCAAAAGCATCTAAAAGTTCCATTTGAGAGCGTGAACATTCGATTGTGATCACGTCAGCATCCATATCGGCAATATTCTGGATAATATCATTGAACTCGCTGTAGCACATATGCGTATGAATTTGCGTGTCGTCGTTTACACCGCTTGCCGAAATTCTAAAAGCTTTTACAGCCCAATCCAGGTAATTTGCCCAATCTTCTTTTCGTAAAGGCAATCCCTCGCGAATGGCCGGCTCATCGATCTGAATAATTTTGATTCCTGCTTTTTCAAGATCTACCACTTCATCACGAATTGCCAAGGCAATTTGAGTGCAAGTTTCAGAACGCGGCTGATCGTTACGAACAAACGACCATTGCAAAATCGTTACAGGACCAGTAAGCATTCCTTTTACCCATTTAGGGGTCAAAGATTGGGCATATTTAGACCATTTTACGGTCATTGGGTTTGGTCTCGAAACATCACCATAAATAACCGGAGGTTTCACGCAACGGCTACCATAACTTTGTACCCATCCGTTTTTTGTAAAAGTAAAACCTGCCAATTGTTCCCCAAAATACTCCACCATATCGTTACGTTCGAATTCTCCGTGAACCAGGACATCGATTCCGGTTTCTTCCTGAAAACGAATCGTAGCTTCAGTTTCTTTCTCGATCAAGTCGTTGTATTGTTCGGTAGTTAGTTCCCCTTTTTTAAATTTCGCTCTCCAGCTTCTCACTTCAGCGGTTTGAGGAAAAGATCCAATGGTGGTGGTAGGGAACAAGGGCAGGTTTAAGGCTTCGATTTGACTCTTTCTTCTCACAGCAAAAGTACTTTTACGTTTGTCATCTGTTGCTGTAATTGAGGCAACACGCGCTTTAACTTCATTATTATGAATTAATGTTGAGGTTTTACGATTGTCGTTGGCAATTTTGTTTCTTTCGTAAGCAAGAGAGTTTTGTTCAATGGTTTCGTTAGAAGCCAATTGTTTTAATACTACAACTTCATTGATTTTTTGTTTGGCAAAAGCCAGCCATTGTTTGATTTCAGGAGTAAGCGTTTCCTCGTTTGTTTCTAAATCTAAATCGCACGGACTATGAATTAAAGAACATGATGGTGCTACCAGAATTCTGTTTTCGCCTAAAGCATCGGTTGCTTTTTTGATTAAATCTAAAGATTTTTGATAATCATTTTTCCAGATATTTCTTCCGTCAACCACTCCCAAAGAAAGATTTACGTTTGGATCCAGTTTTCCGGATTCTAAAATATCATCTAATTGAGACGGGCAACGTACTAAATCTAAATGAAAAGTATCTACTGGCAAAGCCAATGCCGTTTCAAGATTTTCTCCAAAACAATCAAAATAATTCGCCAGAACGATTTTAATATTCGGGAAACGTTCGTTGATTTGGTTGTACACTTTCGTGAAAGTATTACGCTCTTTGTCAGTTAAGTTTAAAGCTAGGAAAGGTTCATCTAACTGAATGTATGCAACTTTTTCGGCTTGTAGTTTTTCGAAAATTTCGAAGTAAACAGGCAGTAATTTATCGATAAGATCAATTCGGTGAAAACCCTCTTCTTTTTCTTTTCCTAAAAGTAAATAAGAAATGGGCCCTATTAAAACCGGTTTTGTAGCAATTTTTAAAGCATTTGCTTCTTTGAATTCATTGATTATTTTTTCTGAAAACAATTCGAATTTTTGATTCTTGGTAAATTCAGGAACAATATAGTGGTAGTTGGTATCGAACCATTTTGTCATTTCCATGGCTACGACATCCTGACCGTCTTTTTGAGCTCCTCTAGCCATCGCAAAATACAAATCGATAGGAGAGTTTGTTTTTGCCAGTTCGTGGTATCTTTCAGGTATTGCTCCTAAAGTTAAAGTAAGATCGAGTACTTGGTCATAAAAAGAAAAATCATTAGACGGAATCAAATCTACTCCGGCTTCAGCTTGTAAATGCCAGTTTTTGCGACGAATGTCTTTTCCCGTCTGGAGCAATTCATCAACCGAAAGTTGTCCAGCCCAATACAATTCACAGGCTTTTTTTAATTCTCTGTTGCTACCAATTCTTGGATAACCTAAATTATTTGTTTTCATTTTTATTTCAGTATTTTTTACTGAACAAATTTATTGTTTTAGGTTTTATAACTTATATTTGATAATTATTTCAGTAAATTGTATTTTATAAATATCTTATTGGAGATTATATTACTGACGAATCTCTTTAAAAACAATTTTAGCAGTAAAAAACACTATGGAAAACTTAGATAAAACCGATTTGTTGATCCTAAAATACCTTCAGGAGAACTCCAATATCAATACAAAAGACCTTGCAAGTAAATTATTCTTAACTGTTACTCCTGTTTACGAGCGTATAAAAAGACTCGAACGTGACGGGTTTATTACAAAATATGTAGCATTGCTGGATAAGAAAAAAATGAACCGCGGAATGACTGTCTTTTGTAATGTCCGCTTAAAAGAGCATGCGAAAAATGTGGGAAGTAATTTTGTAAAAGATATTGTAGCACTTCCTGAAATTATAGAATGCTATAACATTGCAGGCGATTATGACTTTATGCTTAAAATTTTGGTTCAGGATATGGCTAGTTATCAGGACTTTGTAATGAATAAGTTATCGACTATCGAAAATATAGGAAACACCAACAGTATTTTTGTAATGGGAGAAATAAAACACAGTACAGCATTAGAATTTTAATTTTTTTTACAACGTTTTCGTAAATTTTTATTGGTATTTTGATGAAAACAAGATAAAAATCACGTTTTCTGTTAGTCTTGACTTCTAAATTTGTAAGACGCATATTAAATATGGCGCCTTATGATAAAAATAAATAAATGGGTGATTGCATCAGCAGGAATGTTATTGCAATTATCAATAGGTTCAATTTACGCTTACAGTGTCTGGATTAATCCAATTAACGAATTAAATGGCTGGGATGCCCATCAACTAAAGCTTTCGTTTAGTTTGGCCATCTGTTTTTTAGGCCTTACGGCCGCTTTTATGCAAAAATTTGTTCGAAAAATTGGACCTAAAAAAGCAGGATTACTTGCCGCATTGTTTTTTGGAGTAGGATTAATAGGCAGCGGATTTGCTATTGCAGAAAAGTCATTACTATTGTTTTATTTATTTTATGGCGTAATAAGCGGTATAGGTTTAGGATTTGGATACATAACGCCTATCGCAGTTGTTGTAAAATGGTTTCCTGAAAAGCCCGGCTTTGCAGGCGGATTGGTTATTATGTCTTTTGCCGTGGGATCGATATTAGCTTCAAGACTTATTTTGCCTCTAGTAGAATTACTGGGTGTTCCTGGTGCTTTTTATTTATTAGGCACCGCTTATTTTTTAATAATGGTGTTGGCATCATTATTCCTTATACTTCCTGTTTCCAGTACTCAGATCGAGAATACTGTACAAGATAATGCTACTATTCCTTTAAAAGTATTACTAAAAGACGTTCGTTTTTATGGTCTTTGGTTCATGCTTTTTTTTAATACAATCTGTGGTATTGCTTTGATTTCTATTGCAGCACCAATGGCAAAACAATTAATACATATTACGGATAGCCAGGCGATTAATTTTGTTGCTTTTATCGGTTTTTTTAACGGATTTGGGAGATTGTTCTGGTCCAGTATTTCTGATAAAATTGGCAGATGGTCCACTTTCTTTTTGTTTTATACAATAGGAGCCTGTTGCTTTTTGGTTTTAAGTCAGACAAGTTCTCCAATTTTATTCCAATTAATGATATTTATTATTATTAGTTGTTATGGTGGTGCATTTGCAACAATCCCAGCTTTTGTTAAGGATATTTATGGGCCAAATAAAATGAGCTCGCCTTTTGGTTTTATATTAATAGCCTGGTCAGTAGCTGCCTTTGTTGGTCCGGGATTAATTGGACTAACTAATGATTACACAACGATTTTTTATTTGTTTGCCGGAATTCTGATGTTTACTGCCATTATGTGCGTAATATTAAAACAAAAGCTTATTTATAAAGAATAATTACGAATTTTATAAAAATAAGCTTTGTTTATGATTATTATCATGATTTTAAGCTTGAAAAGTGTCTAAATTTGAGTATATAATAAACGCAATTAAATTATTTTGAGTTATGAAAGCAAGTGTCGAAAAAATGGTATTTACACCCGGAAAATGGGGGGCATCAGTGAACGTTCAGGATTTTGTTTTAAAAAACATTACTCCTTATGAAGGGGATTCTTCTTTTTTATCGGGACCATCTGCAAAAACTACCAATTTATGGAATATCTGTAAAGAGGCTTTATTAAAAGAACGAGCAAATAACGGATGTTCAGCCATAGATGTAGAAACAATCTCAACAATTAATGCATTTAAGCCAGGCTACATTAATAAAGAAGATGAAGTGGTTGTAGGTTTGCAAACAGATCTATTGTTGAAACGAGCAATGAAACCTTTTGGAGGTATTAAATTGGTTGAATCTGCTGTAAAAGAAAGAGGATTGCAAGTTTCTGATCGTGTAATCGATATTTTTAACTACGCTAAAAATCATAACGAAAAAGTTTTTGATGCTTATGATAAAGAAATTAGGGATTATCGTTCTAAACATATATTGACAGGTTTACCTGATAATTATGCCCGCGGACGTATCATTGGTGATTTCCGTCGTATGGCCTTATATGGGGTTAATCAGCTTATTGCTTTTAAAAGAGAAGATCATAATAAGGTTGGCGGTGAAATGACGGAACATAAAGTTCGTTTACGTGAAGAAATTTCGGCTCAAATTAGTGCCTTGCAGGATATGCTTATAATGGCTGCTGATTACGGTTTTGATATTTCACTTCCTGCGCAAAATGCAAAAGAAGCTGTTCAATGGGTTTATTTTGCTTATTTAGCTGCAGTTAAAGAACAAGATGGAGCCGCAATGTCTTTAGGAAACGTATCTTCATTCCTTGATATTTATATAGAAAGAGACCTTAAAGAAGGATTAATTTCAGAATTTGAAGCACAGGAATTGGTAGATCAGTTTGTAATGAAATTGAGAATGGTGCGCCATTTAAGACCTGGAGCTTATGATGAAATTTTTGGAGGAGACCCAACCTGGGTAACAGAATGTATTGGAGGTATGTTTAATGACGGAAGAACGAAAGTAACCAAAACTTCATTCAGATTCCTTCAGACATTATATAATTTAGGAGCTTCTCCAGAACCAAATTTAACGGTTTTATGGTCAGATGATCTTCCGCAGGGATTTAAAGATTTCTGTGCGCAAGTATCAATTGATACATCATCAATTCAATACGAAAATGATGATTTGATGAGACCAAACAGAGGTTCTGATGATTACGGAATTGCTTGTTGTGTATCGCATCAGGAAATTGGTAAATCAATTCAGCACTTTGGGGCACGTGCCAATTTGCCAAAAGCATTATTAATTGCTTTAAACGGAGGTAGAGAAGAACGTGGCGGAGCATTAATCATGAAAGATATTCCGTTTATTCACGACGAAGTATTAGACTATAATGTAGTAAGCAATGTATTTAAACGTACGCTAAAAGAGGTTGCCAGAGTATATGCCAAATCAATGTATATTATTCATTATATGCATGATAAGTATTATTACGAAAGAGCTCAGATGGCTATGATTGACTCTGATCCGCACGTTGATATTGCTTATGGAGCTGCAGGTATTTCAATTATTGCAGATTCGTTATCTGCCATTAAATATGCTAAAGTAAAACCAGTAAGAAATGAAAACGGAATTACAGTAGATTTTAATATCGAGGGTGATTATCCTAAGTTTGGTAATGATGATGACAGAGTAGATTCTATTGCTCAGGAAATTACAGCTTTCTTTATCAAAGAGCTTAGAAAACATACTGCATATAAAAATGCAACACCAACTCTTTCATTATTGACGATTACTTCGAATGTAATGTACGGAACCAATACAGGAGCAACTCCTGACGGACGTAAAGATGGTGAGTCTTTTGCGCCAGGAGCAAACCCAATGCATGGTCGTGATTGTAGTGGAGCAATTGCTTCATTAAATTCTGTAGCAAAATTAGATTACAATGATGCACAAGATGGTATTTCTAACACGTTTTCAATGATTCCGAAATCATTAGGAGATACCAGAGCAGAACAGGTAACAAATTTGGTAAACACCATAGATGGTTATTTTGCGCAAATGGCACATCACTTAAATGTAAATGTATTAAATCGCGAAACCCTTCAAGATGCTTATAATCATCCTGAAAATCATCCACAATTGACCATAAGAGTTTCGGGTTATGCTGTTAATTTTGTGAGATTATCAAGAGCGCATCAATTAGAAGTTATAGCGCGTACTTTTCATGAAGCAATGTAAATCGAGCGAATTGTAAAGTTAAAATAGGTTGGCTGGAATGTAGTCAGCCTATTTTTTTTTAAATTTATTTAAAATATATAAATTATGTATTTTCAATTACAAGATATTGAAGCCGCTAAATTAAACATTGATGATCCGGATCATTTAAGAATACACTCTCTCGAAACCTTTGGTACTCATGATGGTCCCGGTATTCGAATGGTTGTATTTGCGCAGGGATGTCAGTTTAGGTGTTTGTATTGTCAGAATCCGGACACACTCGATGTAAAAGGAGGCTCTTTGGTCGAAATAGAAGAATTAGTAAAAAGAGCTGTTCGCCAAAAAAGCTATTTTGGTAAAACCGGAGGAGTTACAGTTTCCGGAGGAGAACCTTTACTCCAAAGAAATAAGTTACTGCACTTTTTTAAATTGCTTCACGAACAGGGAATCAATACCTGCCTGGATACCAACGGAAGACTAAATAATCATCAGGCACAGGAACTTTTTGATAATACGGATCTTTTGTTATTGGATGTCAAACACATTAATGACGAGATACATCACAAATTAACCGGTTTAACCAACAAAAATACCTTAGAAGTTGCTGCTTATAGAGAATCTACCGGAAAACCAATGTGGCTAAGATATGTTCTAGTTCCCGGCTGGACAGACCAACCGCAATATCTGGAAGAATGGGGACAACATTTTACCAATTATAAAACGGTTGGACGCGTAGAGATTATTCCGTTTCACCAGCTCGGATCTCAAAAATGGGAATTGCTTAATATGCCTTATGCACTTAAAGATACTGCAGCACCAACAGCAGAAAGTAAAGCAGAAGCATTTGCTATTTTTAGTAAATATTTCAAAAATGTAATATTGAAGTAGCAAGTTGCGTGTAGCCCGAATATACAGGAGGTTTATCTTTTAAATAGTACATTTTGTTGAATGAAATCCTAAATAAAACGTATTTTTGACGCTTAGATGAGAAATCTACAATCTACAATCTGAATTCTAAAATACAAAAATGAACTGGGAACAACTTTTATCACTCAAACGCCAAGGCGATACTAGCAAGAGATTACGTGTAGAACAAGACGATACCCGACTGGGTTTTGAGGTTGATTATGATAGAATTATCTTTTCGGCTGCATTTCGATCACTTCAGGATAAAACACAGGTTATTCCGCTTTCTAAAATAGATTTTGTACACACTAGACTTACGCATAGTTTAGAAGTTTCGGTTGTAGGACGTTCTCTTGGACGTTTGGTTGGAAAAAAAATCATTGAGAAATATCCTCACTTAAAAGAAATTCACGGCTATCATATGAATGATTTTGGTGCTATTGTAGCTGCTGCTTCTTTGGCACACGATATTGGAAATCCACCTTTTGGGCATTCTGGTGAAAAAGCCATTGGAGAATATTTTTCGATAGGAAACGGATTAAAATATAAAGATCAGTTAACTGCCAAACAATGGCAGGATTTAATTGATTTTGAGGGAAATGCAAACGGATTTTCGGTTCTTACAGCAAGTCGTCCCGGAATTGAGGGCGGTCTTAGAATTTCATACGCGACTTTAGGTGCTTTTATGAAATATCCAAAAGAAAGCTTACCTAAAAAACCAACAAATGATATCGCCGATAAAAAATACGGTTTCTTCCAGACGGATAAAGCATTCTTTGAAGAGGTAGCCAAAGATATGGGCATGATTGCCAATAAATCAGGAGATGATATTGGTTTTGAAAGACATCCTCTGGCTTATTTGGTTGAAGCGGCAGATGATATTTGTTATACTATCATCGACTTTGAAGACGGAATAAATTTAGGATTAGTATCTGAAGATTATGCTTTAGAATATTTAATAAAATTGGTAAAAGATAATATTGGCGTTGCCAAATACAAAACTTTAACCACCAAAGAAGATAGAATTAGTTATTTGCGTGCTCTTGCAATTGGAACTTTGATCAACGATGCCGTAAATGTTTTTATTGAAAATGAAGAAGCGATCCTGGCAGGAAAATTCCCTTTTGCTTTAACCGATAAAAGTAAATACAAAGCACAGATGAATGATATTATCAATTTAAGCGTTGATAAAATTTATCAGAGCCGCGAGGTTATAGAGAAAGAAATTGTAGGTTATCAAATCATTCAGACTTTACTGGATAAATTTATAACTGCATTTAATAATAAATACGAAGGCACTGCTTCAAACTACGATAAATTAATTTTGAAAATGTTGCCTGAAAAGCATCAATTAGAAAAAGAGAATTTATACGAACGTTTGCTTCATATTTGTCATTACGTTTCGCTTTTAACGGATGGAAACGCATTAGAACTATTCGAAACCATTAACGGAAGAAAAAAGAATTAAATATTTTTTTCTTTTTGATATAAAAAAAAACACCCGATAGAAATTGTTTCTATCGGGTGTTTTTTGCTTAATAGCGATACTGTTTTATTGAAAAGCATATACTAAACCTACGCCCAAAACCTGTCTCAGCTGAGCTCTTGGCCCGTCATTTACCTGAGAAGTTGATCCTGTTGTAGGGTCAACAACGTCTTTCTTTGTTTTAATATCATCATCATATACCAAATGAATACCAATATTTGCTTTTACATAAGCATTTACAACAAGATCTAAACGAGTATCATAATCTACGTCGACATTCCCAAATTTGTTTAAATAATCGGTGTATAAGCTTAATCTGTTCTCGTAGAAAATGTTTTTGAAAATTTCGTTTTTCATGTATGCAGTTAGTAAAATACCAAATTCCGCTTTTACTTTTTGTCCGTTTTCAACTATAATTTGAGAATTAGGATCCATAGGATCCGGAGCATAAATTGCTTTTTTAACACCAAAAGATCCTTGGTTGGCCAAATCCTGATCTAACACCAAAGTAGTTTTTAAGGTAATAGGAGAGAAGTAAAACGTTCTGTTTTTCTTTTTATTTGAGTTTTCAGCTCCAGCTCCCAAAAATACATAGGCTGGTGCAAAAGGTTTCGAAATAGCAATATCTCTGTTTGGGTAATTGTATCCGTTTGTAAACTGCGTATTGAAATTAAACTTAGCCGAATAATACCAATTCGAAATCGTATCTTTTCTAAATCCGTAAGTAGAATTCAGCATAACGGCATCATCAGTCTTTCTTAATTCCGTCCCGTCTTGTTTATTTAAGCCATATTTTACGATAAGTTCGTTCGCCCATTTATGATTTCCTTTGATATAAGTTCTTCCAAATTCACCCTTAAATAAACCTGAGATCGAACTTGTTCCCCCCGCACTCCAGTTCACAAAAGCGATTTCGGAAATGTCAAATCCCAATTGATTTTTTTTAGTCCAGTTAGAAGGTGGTGGCGGCAGCTGATTAGGCGCTAAAGTCGTTTGTATAATTTGAGCAAAGTTATGTGAGGTACACAAAAGCAATAAAAGCAAAAGGGTAGAACGCAATAATTTCATTATGAATTAGTTTTTAATAGTGCAAAATAATTATTTTGTATCGGTTGAAAAAAGATTTATCAAACTTTTAACGTCTATTTTGCATAATTGTTGTAATTGATCTGCGGTTCCCTGCTCAATAAACAGATCAGGAACACCTAAAATTTCTATTTTATTTTTATAATTATTTCTTGCCGCAAACTCTAAAACAGCACTTCCAAAACCTCCATTTATAGTGCCTTCTTCAATCGTGATAATCCTGTTGTAAGTACTAAATATACTATTCAATGATTTGATATCTAGTGGTTTGATGAATGGAAAGTCATAGTGTGCAATTGTCTCAGAATTGTCACATTCAGTAATGGCTAAGATAACATTATTTCCAATTGTACCAGTAGATAAAACAGCGGTTTTTGTTCCGGATTTTAATTGACTAGCCTGTCCTATAATAATTTCTTCATAATGTCCGAAATTTTCTACTTCCCAATTTGGCAATACGCCCCGACCTCTCGGATATCGAATAGCAATGGGATGATTTAGTCCTAATTGGGCAGTATATAAAATGTTTTGCAGCGCAATTTCATTAATTGGAGCATAGATAATGATGTTTGGAACGGCGCGTAAATAAGCAATATCAAAAACACCATGATGTGTTGCTCCATCCTCGCCAACCAAACCTGCACGATCTATACAAAAAATAACCGGTAAGTTTTGTAACGCTACATCATGAATAACCTGATCGTAAGCACGTTGTAAAAAAGTAGAATAAATGGTGCAATACACAATCATGCCTTGAGTTACCATTCCCGCAGCAAGCGTCACGGCATGTTGCTCAGCAATTCCTACATCAAAAGCACGTTTGGGAATTTCATCCATCATGAACTTTAAAGAACTACCAGATGGCATTGCAGGCGTAATTCCGATGATTTTATCGTTTTTTCTGGCTAAATCCAAAATGGTCAGTCCAAAAACATCCTGATATTTAGGAGGTAAATTTTCTTCAGATTTTAAAATAATCTCTCCCGTTGAAGCATCAAATTTCCCGGGTGCATGATATTTTACCTGATTTTCTTCAGCTTGTTGCAGGCCTTTTCCTTTTGTGGTAACAATATGAAGGAATTTAGGGCCTTTTATCTTTTTTAATCGTTTTAATTCTTTTATTAAAGTCGGAATATCATGCCCGTCAATTGGTCCCGAATAATCGAAGTTAAGAGACTTGATCATGTTGTTCTTCTTCGGATTCTTTCCCTCTTTTACAGCAGTAAGATATTTTTTGAGAGCACCAACGCTGGGATCAATCCCGATCGCATTATCATTTAGAATAACCAGTAAATTTGCATCTGTAACTCCGGCATGATTTAAACCTTCAAAAGCCATTCCAGATGCGATAGAAGCATCACCAATAACTGCAATATGTTGTTTATCGAAATCTCCTTTTAGCTGAGAAGCAATCGCCATTCCGAGTGCGGCAGAAATAGAAGTAGAGGAGTGTCCAACGCCAAATGCATCGTAAATACTTTCGCTTCTTTTTGGAAAACCTGAAATGCCGTCTATTTGCCTGTTGGTGTGAAAGATTTCTCTTCTTTCGGTCAAAATCTTATGTCCGTAAGCCTGATGTCCAACATCCCAAACCAATTGATCTTCGGGCGTATTAAAAACATAATGTAAAGCAATCGTAAGTTCAATAACACCAAGACTTGCCCCCAAATGCCCTTCTTTTACCGAAACAACATCAATAATAAATTGACGCAATTCCTGGGCAATTTGAGGAAGTTGCGCTTCGGTTAATAAGCGTAAATCAGTTGGATTGTATATATTGGAAAGTAAGTTGCTTTTCATTGTAAGGTAAAAAGCAAATTTACGGTTTTAAATTTAATTAGGACGTAAGGTTTTATTAGCAGTGTTTTACTTTTTAATTGTAATCGGTAAAACGTAAGTTGATCGAACAATTTTGTTTTTTAGTTTTCCGGGAATCCAATTTGGAGTTTTTTCTAAAATTCTGATAATATCTTTTTCACTTGCTGATGTTGTATTTTCAAGTATTTTAAAATTGCTAAGACTTCCGTCGCCTTCAATTACAAATAAAGCGGATATTTCTCCTTGTTTTGATGTGTTAAGATTTTTTGAAAAATTAGAATTGAATTTTTTTATTCCATTTTTTGGAACAGCTGCAATGTCTAAATCATTTGAATTATAAATAATTCCGTAATGTCCAGATTGAGGTTCCCCTTGTTCAGATTGAGAATGTTCTTCAGCGTTAAGTTTGTCTATAGGCATCAAAATAATTCCAGTAGTAGCATGTTGTTCTGGTTTGACATCTTCTACAACTTCAATTGTATCTATTTTTTTCTTATTTCCGTCTTTGTCTTGACAACTAAATAATGTAGTGCCCATAGCTATAAAAAGTGCCAATAAAAACATTTTTTGATAATGGATTTGGCTGTGTAATATTTGAGATGGAATCTGAATATTTATTTCGCTTAACTTTTCACTTTTAAGTCTTCCACAGACATTTTTATGTGAAATAAAATACTGCTGAATTTCCTCCGGAAGCATTGCCGTGAAATCAACAACGGTTTTAGAACAACTCAAACAAAATCTTCCATTGTCTTTCGGAGTCATCTTGTCCCAGTCTTCATGGCAAGGTTCAGGAATTGTTAATTTAAATTTTTGCTCCATATTTAAATTTCAAAATTTAAATATAATAAAAATAAATTCTAAAGTTCTATTTTTGCGATTATGATAAATCCTTTCACCGACGAATATTTTATGAAAAAAGCTTTGCAGGAAGCTGAGATGGCTTTTGAGAAAGGCGAAATTCCTGTTGGTGCCATAATTGTCGTTGCAGACAGAGTAATTGCAAGCAGTCATAATTTAACCGAATTACTGAATGATGTTACAGCTCATGCCGAAATGCAATCGATAACTGCCGCCGCAAACTTTCTGGGCGGAAAATATTTGAAAGATTGTACACTTTATGTTACGCTCGAACCTTGCCAAATGTGTGCAGGTGCTTTGTACTGGAGTCAGATTTCTAAAATTGTTTTTGGCGCCCATGATGAACAACGCGGTTTTATTGCCATGGGAACAAAATTGCACCCTAAAACAACTGTAGTTTCAGGTATTATGGCAAATGAAGCGGCGGATTTAATGAAGCGTTTTTTTATTGAGAAGCGTAAGTAAGATATGTTGAATTATTTTTTATAAATTAATGACATGACCGATTTCTCTACAATTAAAAAACTATTTCATATTACAGAATCTTGTGGGTTTGCTTCTGATGAAATTCAGGTTGTAAAAGATATATTTGGAGATCTTCCAAAAGTATTCACAGATTATTATACTGAATTAGGGAAAATTCAAAATCTGAATCATACTCAGGATTTATTAGTTATACCAGAGCGATTTCAATATTACAAACATGACGATTATTTGATATTTTATTCTGAAAATCAAAGAGCTTGTGTTTGGGGAATTCACAAAGACGATTTGTCGAAATCTGATCCGCCGGTTTATATGAGTGAGGATCAAAAAACATGGAAACTGGAAACAGAAACCTTAACCGTTTTTTTTACTGCAATGGCTTTTCTTCAGGCTGGTTTTGCGCTGGAATTTCCCAGTAATACATTTTATGAAATAGAGCCGAATGATCTGGATTTTATTATCAAAAATTATTCAGACAAAATGGTATCATTTAAACAGTGGCTTGAAGGAATACAATTTTATGGAAACTATGATGATGAAGTTATTATAGTTATGGGCGGGAACCAAATGTTTTACGCAGCAAATTCTCAAGAACATTTTAGTGAGATGGATGAGGTCTTGTCTAAACTTGGCGAAGAACTTTAAGTTTTTTTATTAGAATAAAATTGCCATATAAAAGCATAAAAACAGTATTAATCCGTTAAAGCAGATCATGTTGTAAAATGTGTTTTCGGAAAAAAACTTGTTTGAGAGAAGTATTTTTAAACTTATTGCTGTTGAAAAAAGAAATATGCAACAAAGATAAAATTGAATTCCGTGAATATTAACACCATTAGAAAGAAGATCCGAATAATTATTATATTTTGATTTAACTTTTGTTACAGATTTAAATAGTAAAGAATACTCAATTTCAATATTGTCTTCTTCAATGTAATTAATTCCAGTTGAAAAAGTAAATCCTTTCTCAGTACTATAATGATACGCAATTTTTTGTGGTGTAGAACCATTTTTTCCTCCTGCTCTTGTTACGAAATAATTAGTTATTTTGTCAGTTGCTTTTGAATTGGGCAAAACATAACAATCAAAAAAAACTAATAATATAAAAAATGCTGGTAGAATAAAGAGAAAAACAATTACAGATTTGTTCTTTATAAAGAACTCACTATCAGAGGAGTATTTTTGTGATCTGCTAGACATTATATAACAAGTTAAATCGCACGAAATATAGTGTATTTATTGTTTAACTTCTTGGAATACTTCAACAAAAGTTAAATAATCATTATTAGAGAATTTTCTTCTTAAAGCAATAGGAAAATATTTTATATTTATCTTAATTTAATTTGTAATTTGATATTATCACTATAACGGTAAATCATACTACATTTCTAATTTTCTAACCATTAACTCTAATAAAAGTGAAAGTAAAAGGATTAAGTCTCGTATTTTTTGTGTTTTTTATTTTTCAGTCCTGTGGCAGAAAATCGGCGGCAGATTTCAATTCCGATTTTTCACTATTTAAGGATTATATCGTCAGTTTTACGGGGGGAATTGTTTCCTCGGAATCTGATATTCGGGTGGTTTTGGCTTTCGATAAAAAAGACTGGAAAGTCAATCAGGAATTAGACGATGATTTATTTGATATTTCGCCAAATATTCGCGGAAAAGTAGTTGCACTTTCGAGCAATACGCTTGCTTTTATTCCGGAAAAAAAGTTAAACCCGGGAACAGAATATCAGGTGACTTTAAACTTGGATAAACTCATTACACTCCCAAAAGAGAAAGAGGCAGCGCTTTCTAAATTCAACTTCACGGTAAAAACAATCAAGCAGGATTTTACAATTAATACGATAGATATTCAGTCGTATAGTAAGCAATATCAATATTTAAATTGTGTGCTTAAAACGGCAGATAATATTGATATTGACACGGCTATAAAATTAGTTTCGGCAAGTCAGAAAGGAAATAATCTTAAAATTAAGTTCGAAAAAAAATCAGGAACTGCTAAAGAATTCAATTTTATAATTGATAGTATTCAGCGTTATGATGAAGCGACAAATTTGGAAATAGCGTACGACGGAAGTGATTTTGATATCGATCAGAAAGGACAATTAGATTATGCAATTACAAGTATTAACGAGTTTAAAATTGTAAAAGTTGATGTTCCGGATGGAAGTAATCAGTCGGTTTTGATTAATTTTTCGGAACCATTAGAAAAAGGTCAGGATTTTAAAGGTTTGGTTTCGATTCAGAACGCCAATAATTTAAAATTTTCTACTCAGGGAAATGTCCTGAAAGTGTATTTTAATAATGAAGCTGTAGCTAAAAAAGAAGTTCCTGCTCCGGTTGTTGTACAAGAACCAGTATATGCTAGTGTGGATTCTTCATCAGTTGTAGTAGATTCTGCTACTGTAGCTGTAGATTCAGTTGCTGAAGAAGTAGTTGAGGTTGTTCCTGATGAAACACCGGAACCGGTTATAACGGGAGAATTACTGCTGGAAGTTTTTGAAGGAATCGAAAGCCAGTACGGTAAAAAAATGGACTCGAATTACACGGAGAAAATTACTTTCGATCAAATAAAACCAAGTGTTCGCTTTATTAAAAATGGAACAATTTTACCGAGTTCGAATAACTTAAAACTGAATTTTGAAGCTGTAAACTTAAGTGCTGTTGATGTAAAGGTTTATAAAATTTATAAAAATAATATTCTTCAGTTTCTTCAATATAATCAATTAAATGGAAGTCAGAATCTTAAAAAAGTGGCGCAGCCAATTGCAAAAACAACACTAAAGTTAAATGAGAGCGGTTTAATAAATCCTACCAGATGGAACACTTTTGCATTAGATTTATCTAAAATAATTACGCCGGAACCTGGAGCAATTTATAGAGTAGAATTTGTGTATAAAAAGAAATATTCGCTCTATAAATGCGAAACTTCTGAAACAGATGATAGTAATGAAGACGAAGAAGAAGTTGATGAAAATGATGTAAATTATAGCGGCAATTCGTATGATGATTACGAGTACGATTACGGAGATTATGACTGGAGAGAAAGTGAAAATCCGTGTACAAACTCGTTTTATTATAATGCCAAAATTGCTACCAATATCTTAGCTACAGATTTAGGTGTTATTGCAAAAAGAGGCGAGAATAAATCGTATTTGTTTGCCGTAAATAATATCGTAACTACAGAACCGGTTTCGAATGCCAGAGTTGATTTGTATACGTATCAGCAGCAAAAAATAACAACTGGTGCTACGAGCAGCGAAGGAATTGCTTCATTTCAATTAGATAAATTCGCTTATTTTGCCATTGTTACTTTGGGTGATCAGTCTACTTATGTTAAGCTTGATGATGGACTTTCGTTATCCGTAAGTAATTTTGATGTTGCAGGTGAGACTCTGCAAAAAGGACTAAAAGGATTTATTTATGGAGAGCGCGGCGTTTGGCGTCCCGGAGATAATTTGTATTTGTCTTTTATTTTGAATGATGCTGCGAATAAACTTCCGAAATCTCATCCTATAAAATTTAGATTGAATGATCCTAACGGAAAAACGACCTATCAAACAATTCAGAGAACGAACGAATTAAATCATTATTCGTTTGTGGTGCCTACAAGTGCAGAGGCGCCAACAGGAAATTGGGAAGCCATGATAAGCGTAGGTGGAGCTAAGTTTTATAAGAGTATTAAAATCGAAACGATCAAGCCAAATCGTTTGAAGATAAAAAATAATTTCTCCAGAAAAACACTTTCTTCTTCGTATCCAAACACGAGTAATCTTGAAGTTACCTGGCTTCATGGCGCTATTGCGAAAAACCTGAACGTAGAAATGCAGGCTAAGTTTTCGCAACAAACCACTACTTTTAAAGGATATGAAAAATTTAGTTTTGATGATTTGGTACGCAAATTTAGTACAGAAGAAATCAATGTTTTCTCTGGGAAATTAAACGAAAACGGAAAAGCAACGGTAAATATAGAACCTAAATTACAAGGTCAGGCGCCGGGAATGCTTCGCGCTTCATTCATTACAAAAGTATATGAAGAAGGAGGTGATTTTAGTACAGATGTTATCTCTACAACCTATTCTCCGTATAAAACGTATGTGGGTATTAAATCTCCTGAACCTAATAAATACGGAATGCTGGAAACAAGAGCAAAAAATCGCTTTGAGGTAGTTACTGTTGATGAAAACGGAAGACCAAAAGCGGTTAAAAATCTTGAAGTAAGAATTTACAAAGTAGATTGGCGATGGTGGTGGGATTCTTCAAGTGATAATTTGTCTAATTATAATTCATCAAACTCAACAACGTCTTATAAATCTACCATAATTGACACCGATTCCAGTGGAAAAGGAAGTTTTGAATTTGAGCTAACCGATGAAGAGTGGGGGCGTTACTTAATTCGCGTTTCAGATGATACAAGTGGTCATGCAACATCATTGACTGTAAATATAGACTGGCCAATATGGTCCGGAAAAACGCGTAACAGAGATGCTTCGACAGCAAATATGTTAGTATTCTCAACAGATAAACATAATTACGCAGTAGGCGAAAAAGCCCAGATCTCTTTCCCGTCAAGTGAAGGTGGCCGCGCTTTAATTTCGATCGAAAACGGATCAAGAGTAGTACAAACAATTTGGGCAAAGACTCAAAAAGGAGAAACTAAGGTTGAAATTCCGATTACGGCGGCGATGGCTCCAAACGTGTATTTTAATATTACACTTTTACAGCCACACGCTTCGACTAAAAATGATTCGCCAATTCGTATGTACGGTATCGTGCCTATTGAAGTTGTTGATAAAAATACCATTCTGGTACCAACACTTTCAATGCCGGATGTATTAAAACCTGAACAAACTTTTACAGTAAAAGTAGGGGAGAAAACAGGTAAAGAAATGACCTATACAATTGCAGTTGTTGACGAAGGATTATTGGATTTAACCCGTTTTAAAACACCAAATGCCTGGGATAGTTTCTATGTTCGAGAAGCTTTGGGAGTAAAAACATGGGATATTTATGATGATGTAATAGGTGCTTATGGCGGAAAAATAAATCAGATTTTCAGTATTGGTGGAGATCAGGATTTAGGCGGTGGAAAAGCTAAAAAAGCAAACCGTTTTAAACCTGTTGTGTTGTATTACGGTCCATTTAAATTAGAAAAAGGACAAACGAAATCACATCAGTTAAAATTGCCAAAATACATTGGTTCGGTTAGAACTATGGTGGTTGCAGGTGATGCCAGCACAAGTGCATATGGAAGTGTAGAAAAAGCAACTCCGGTTCGTAGTCCGCTAATGGTATTGGCTTCGTTGCCAAGAAAGATTTCACCATCAGAAAAAGTGACTCTTCCTGTTACGGTTTTTGCTACAGAAAGTAAGATTAAAAATGTTTCAATTCAGATTAAAACCAGCCCTGGATTAAAAGTAATGGGAAGCGCTACTCAAAGATTGACGTTTGCACAACCTGACGAAAAAATGGCTTATTTTAATTTAGTTGTAGGTTCGGCAACCGGAATTGCAAAAGTTCAGGTTATTGCCACTTCAGGAAACGAAAGATCGGTTTATGATGTTGAAATTGACATGACAAACCCTAATCCGCTTACAAGTACGTATACAGATGTTATTTTACCTCCAAATAGTACTAAAACTATTTCATGGAAAACCTTTGGAGTGTCAGGAAGTAATAAGGCAAGATTAGAGGTTTCGTCAATGCCAACAATCAATTTGAACGGAAGATTACAGTTTTTAATTCAATATCCACATGGATGTGTCGAGCAAACGACTTCATCTGTCTTTCCGCAATTATTTCTGAATGATGTTGTCGATTTAGATGCGACCAGAAAAGAACTTATTCAAAAAAATATCACAGCAGGAATTGCAAGATTAGGCAGTTTTCAATTATCGAATGGAGGATTACCTTATTGGCAGGGAAATACAATTGCCGATGATTGGGGAACTTCATATGCCGGACATTTCCTGATTGAAGCAGAGAAAAAAGGGTATGTTTTGCCAATAAACTTTAAATCAAAATGGACTTCGTATCAGCAAAAAGAAGCGAAACAATGGCGTTTTGAGCAAAAATACGGTAATGATTTAGCGCAGGCTTATCGTTTATATACACTGGCTTTAGCTGGAAATGCCGATTTATCTTCAATGAATAGATTACGAGAAACAAAAGGTATTTCGAACGAAAGTAAGCTTCGTTTGGCTGCAGCGTATGTTTTGGCCGGACAAAAATCAGCCGGACAAAATTTATTATTGCGTACAAGTATTGATAGTGAATCAAGTGATTATAATTATTACTATTATGGTTCAAGCGAAAGAAATCGAGCAATGGCTTTAGAAACAATGTTGCTTTTAGACCAAAAACAAAAAGCATTCTCGATGGCTTCAAAATTAGCTAAAGAAATGTCTAATAACCAATGGATGAGTACGCAAACTACTGCTTATTGTTTGTATGCGATGTCGAAATTTGCTGCAAGTAATGGCCCTAAAGGAATTAATATTCAGTTTAGTAAAAATGGAAAAGGGGAAACGATAAGTACTCAAAAAACAATTGCAGACAGAAGTTTAGTTGTGCAAACAGGTTCTAATAGTATTACTTTAAAAAATAATAAAAGCAATACGATCTATGTTCGTGTTCTGAATACAGGGATATTGCCAATCGGACAGGAAAATGTAGTCCAAAGTGATGTTTCGGCTGCTATCGTTTTCAAAAACAGAAAAGGCGGCGTTATCAACGTTTCGAAAATAAATCAGGGAACTGAATTTGTTGCTGAGGTTACGGTTAAAAACCAAAGAAACGAAAGTGTTCAAAATGTAGCCTTATCGCAAATTTTACCTTCAGGATTCGAAATCGTAAATACTCGCTTTACAGATTATGGAGACGCCACAAATAATGTGGCAGACTATATTGATATTCGAGATGACAGAACTAATTTCTATTTTGGATTAAAATCCAGAGAAACTAAAGTATTTAGAATCTTATTAAATGCATCTTATCTAGGGAATTATTATTTGCCTGGATTACAATGCGAAGCGATGTACGATAACACATTCCTGGCCAGAACAAAAGGATTCTGGGTTGAGGTGGTGAAATAGGAAATAAAATGGCCCACGGGTTTTACGGATTAAACGGATTTACACTGGTTTTTAGTTTTGGATTCAGAATTTTATTTAAAATTGATCTGTGAAAACCCGTTTAATCCGTAAAATCCGTGGGCCAAAATTAAAAGCTTTGAAAAATAAACTTATAGCGTTCTCAAAACGCATTATAAATTGGATTAAAGAGAATAAAATAAAATCAGCAATTGCGTTTACGCTCTTGCTGATTTATTATTTCTCTATACCCCGAACGTTGTTTCAGGAACCTTATTCTACCGTTATAGAAAGTAAAGAAGGAGAATTATTAGGAGCTAAAATTGCTCGCGACGGGCAATGGCGTTTTCCTGCTCAGGATAGCGTTCCAGATAAATTCAAGAAATGTATTGTTTATTTTGAAGACGAATACTTTTATCAACATCCAGGATTTAATCCGATTGCGATGGTAAACGCGATCAAACAAAATAGAAAAGCAGGGAAAGTCGTAAGAGGAGGAAGTACATTAACCCAACAAGTTATTCGTTTATCCCGAAAAGGAAAGGGAAGAACGTATTTCGAAAAGTTTATCGAAATTATCAAGGCAACGCGATTAGAATTAGGATATTCTAAGAATGAAATTCTCGAATTGTATGCTGCGCATGCTCCTTTTGGAGGAAATGTAGTGGGACTTGAAATGGCTTCATGGCGTTATTTCGGGGTACAATCCAATCAATTGTCATGGGCGGAAAGTGCGGTTCTGGCTGTTTTGCCTAATGCGCCGAGTTTGATTTATCCGGGTAAAAATCAGATAAAGTTGTTGAATAAACGTAATCGACTTTTACTAAAGCTACATCAGGAAGGAGTAATTGATAAACAAACATATGAACTTGCGATAGAAGAGCCATTGCCTCAAAAACCATATGATTTGCCTCAAATTGCACCGCATTTATTGCAACGAGTGGCGAAAGAAGATGAAGGAACACGTGTAAAAACAACAATTGATTATGCTTTGCAGAATAGAGTCAATCAAATTGCGAGATATTATTACAATCAATACAAGCAAAATGAAGTTAATAATCTGGCGATTTTGGTAATTGATGTTTCGAATCGAAATGTGATGAGTTATGTAGGTAATGCTCCAACAGATCGGGATCACCAGAAAGATGTTGATATTATTGATGCGCCAAGAAGTACGGGCAGTATTCTTAAGCCTCTTTTATATGCTGCAATGCTGGATGATGGCGAATTATTACCGAATACTTTGGTAGCCGATATTCCAACGCAAATTTCAGGTTATACTCCGCAAAATTTTAATTTAACTTTTGATGGAGCTGTTCCTGCACATCGTGCTTTGTCAAGGTCATTGAATATTCCGGCAGTTTTGATGCTTCAGGATTTTGGTGTGAATAAATTTTATGAAGAATTACAGAAATTTAAATTAAGGGATATTAATAAAACGCCGGACCATTACGGATTATCGCTTATTTTGGGTGGTGCCGAAAGTAATCTATGGGATTTATGCCGAACGTATGCTAATCTATCTTCTACGGTGAATCATTACACTAAAAATAATGCAAAATACCGAACTAAAGAATTCACGGAACTCAATTACAGAAACGATTTTGAACCTGATTTTGGATCAGAAACAGATCAGAAAAATATATTAGGCGCGGGATCGATTTGGCTGATGTATAATGCAATGGAAGAAGTAAACCGACCGGAAGGAGATGAAGCCTGGAAGTTTTATGACAGCTCGTTGAAAATTGCATGGAAAACCGGAACCAGTTTTGGAAATCGCGATGCCTGGGCAATTGGTACAAACTCTAAATATGTAGTGGGAATTTGGGTTGGAAATGCAACGGGCGAGGGAAGACCAACTCTAACGGGAGTTACAAGTGCCGCTCCCATTTTATTTGATGTATTCAATTTGTTACCGAGAGAAAGATGGTTTCAAACGCCTTATAAAGATCTTGATGAAGTTGAGGTTTGTCGCTTAAGCGGTTATTTGGCTAAAGAAGAATGTCCTAAAATTAAACAATGGGTTCCTAAAAAAGGAAAATCTACAGCGGTTTGTCCTTATCATAAAAAGATTCATTTAGATAAAACCGAAAAATTTCAGGTCAATAGTAGTTGCGAAAGTATTGATAATATAGTTACCAAAAATTGGTTTGTTTTGCCACCTGTAATGGCTTGGTATTATAAAAGCCAGCATATTGAGTATTTGCCCTTGCCGCCTTTTAAAGAAGATTGTCAGGGAACTCAAACAACAACTATGGATTTTATTTATCCCAAAGCAAACAGCAAAATTTATTTAACGAAGAATTTTAATAGCGAAGTGCAACCTGTAATTCTCAAAGTAGCTTATTCTGAGCGAGATAAAGAATTGTTTTGGTATGTTGATGATGTTTATAAAGCCACAACAAAAACGTTTCATGAGTTGCCTATTTCTCCAACTACAGGAATACATTATATTACGGTTGTGGATGCTTTTGGAAATGAAATTAGAAGAAAAATTGAAATTGTGAGGGAATAAAATTTTAAAAATTCCAATTTAGAAATTCCAATTTAGAAATTCCAAATTCCAAGCAAGGGACGAAAATTGCATTAAAAAATCGCCACGACCCGAGCGATAGCGAATTGGCGAAGCAATTCACGAATTATTATAACATTAAATTCGTGAATTCGTGGCGAAAAAAAACGCAAAAAAAGCCATAAAAAAACCGCCAATCTTTCGAGAGGCGGTTTTATTTTATTCTGAAATAGCATTTCCTTTTTTATCATAGAAATGGTATTCTAAGTACGTGTAAGCGTCACGAGGTATGATTTTCACCCATTTCTTATGTTCAAAAAACCATTTTGAACGTAATGATGGAAAACCTTTACTGAGGTATGCAGCCACAAACGGATGTACATTAAGTACAACACCCTTGTGGGTTTTTAAAAGTCTGTCTAAATCCAGTGCGATTTTATCAATGATTAAAATTGGCGCTTCAATTTCGCCATGCTCATTGTTTGGATCTTCTTCTCTGGTTTTAATATTTACTTCAGGTCTTACGCGTTGTCTGGTAATTTGGACCAAACCAAATTTACTAGGCGGTAAGATTTTATGTTTTGCTTTATCGTCGCTCATTTCTTCTCGCAAGAAGTCGAACAGGACTTTCCTGTTTTCAGGATTAGACATATCGATAAAATCAATTACGATTATTCCGCCCATATCACGCAAACGAAGTTGTCTGGCAATTTCAGCGGCAGCAATCATATTTACTTCCATGGCAGTATCTTCCTGGTTAGTCGCCTTATTCGAACGGTTTCCACTATTTACGTCTATAACGTGAAGAGCTTCAGTGTGTTCGATAATAAGATAGGCGCCTTTACTCATGGAAACGGTACGTCCAAATGAAGTTTTGATTTGTCTCTCTATATTGTATTTCTCGAAAATTGGAGTGTCGTTTGATTGATAAAACTTTACAATCGATTGTTTTGAAGGTGCAATTTCTTGCAGATATTCCTTCGTTTGGTGGAACAACTCTTCGTCATCTATCTGAATACCGCTAAAGGTATCATTAAATACATCTCTTAATATCGAAGAAGCTCTGTTAAGCTCTCCTAATACTTTTGATGGATGATGAGCAGTTGGTAATTTTTTACACATTGCAGTCCATCTGCCAAGCAGGTTCTGCAAATCTTTTTCTAATTCGGCTACGTTTTTGCCTTCGGCTACTGTGCGAACAATAACACCAAATCCTTTAGGTTTGATCGATAGAACAAGTTTTTTTAGTCGGTCCTTTTCTTTTTTGTCTTCTATTTTTTGAGAAATAGAAACACGGTCAGAAAATGGAACGAGAACAATAAATCTTCCTGCCAATGAAAGCTCAGCGCTTATCCTTGGGCCTTTGGTCGATATAGGTTCTTTTACAACTTGAACTAAAACAGATTGATTGGCACTTAAAATATCAGTAATGATGCCATCTTTGTCAATCTCTTTTTCAAACTGAAAGGTTTTTAGGGAGAAATCTTTTATTTTACCTGCGCTTACAAGTTTTATGAATTTCAGTTGGGAAGCTAAGTTAGGTCCTAAATCGTGATAATGTAAAAAGGCATCTTTTTCGAAGCCTACATTTACAAAAGCAGCGTTAAGTCCAGCAACTGGTTTTCGTATTTTGGCAATAAAAATATCACCAACCTGAAAGTTGCTTTTCTCTTCTTCCTTGTGCAATTCAATTAGTTTTCCATCTTTTAATAAGGCAAAATCTACGGCTTCAGAACTAGATCTAATGATTAATTCTTTATTCACACTGTAAATTTTTATCTGTTTTTTCAGAAAATAGAAAAAAGAGAGAAGAGTATAGATTCAAAAAAATCTAAAATCTTAAGTCTAAAGTCTAAAATCTTATCTACAGATGGATTAAACAATATTTTTTAACAGGTATTGAACCCGGGGGATTTTAGTTAGCAGTTTTCAGTATCAGTTGACAGCTTTTACGCTGCAGACTGTGACTGGTCACTGAGACTAAATTCCAATTTCAATGAACGTTTAAAAAGAAAAAAGTAGTTTAAAACTACTTTTTCTTTTTGTGACGGTTAGCTCTCGCTCTTTTTTTTCTTTTGTGCGTAGCTACCTTATGTCTCTTTCTTTTTTTACCACTTGGCATATCGTGTCGATTTTATGATTAATTAATAGTATTATTTTGCTTCGTTATTTGTTTTTACTCCTTCTACAAAAACTTTTGCAGGTTTAAACGCAGGAATGTTGTGTGCTGGAATTTTGATAGTGGTGTTTTTAGAAATGTTTCTACCTGTTTTTTCAGCTCTGGTTTTTACGATAAAACTTCCAAAACCTCTTAGGTAAACATTGTCTCCAGTTTCTAATGAAGTTTTAACTTCTTCCATAAAAGTTTCTACTGTTGCTTGAACATCTCCTTTTTCAAGACCTAGTTTCTCTGAAATTTTCGCTACGATATCTGCTTTCGTCATTTTCTTTCCTATTTTATTTTATAAATGGTGTACTATTTTTTTGAGTTTGCAAATATAGGAATTAAAAAAATAATTAATCAAGCTAATTCGTTAAATTTTAATTACATAAACATTTACTTTTGTATTCTAAGTATTTTGCAATGAATTTTTCTAACATATTGATAAAATGGTATTTACAAAACAAACGTGATTTGCCATGGCGAAAAACAGCCGATCCTTACCATATTTGGCTCTCAGAAATTATGTTGCAACAGACTAGAGTTGCGCAAGGAACGCCGTATTTTTTTGCGTTTACGCAGGAATTTCCTACTGTATTTGATTTGGCAAATGCCTCAGAAGAGCAGGTTTTGAAACTTTGGCAGGGATTAGGGTACTATTCTCGCGCCAGAAATCTGCATAAAACGTCTCAATATGTCGCAAATGAGCTTAATGGAGTTTTTCCAGCTAACTTTAAAGATTTGCTACAATTGAAAGGAGTTGGAGAATATACAGCAGCGGCAATTGCTTCTTTTTCGTATAATGAAGCGGTTCCTGTTGTTGATGGTAATGTGTTTCGTGTACTCTCTCGTTATTTTGATGTTGAATCGGATATTTCTCTTCCTGCAACAAAAAAAGAATTTACAGAGCTCGCTTATGAATTAATGCCAAAGGATAACCCTGCAATTTTTAATCAGGCGATTATGGAGTTTGGCGCTTTGCAATGTGTACCTAAAAGTCCGGATTGTTCTATATGTGTTTTTAATGAAAGTTGCGCAGCACTTCAAAAAAAGAAAGTATCGATTTTGCCGGTAAAATCAAAAAAACTTAAAGTGACCAATCGCTTCTTTAATTATTTAATTTTAGAAGATGTTTTAGGTAATACCCTAATTCAAAAAAGAACTGACAAAGGAATCTGGCATAATTTATACGAGTTTCCTCTTATAGAAACTACTGAAATTGTGGATTTTAATGTTGTTTCAAAAGCAGTCAGAAATGATATTTTTCCTTCTTTTACTATATTAAGTGTAGAAGAATGTCATGAAACTACAGTTGTTCATAAACTTTCGCATCAACATCTTCATATTCAGTTTTGGAAAGTTAAAATTGCGGAAATAATCGAAAATGGATTGAATGCCAGTGAATTAAAAACTTTTCCATTTCCTATAGTGATATATAATTTTATAGAAAAGCAAGAAATAAATTGCTAAAAAAAATGTATCTTTGGGATAAATACCACTGTAAAATTATGAATGGAACATTAAATAAAGTGATGCTAATTGGCCATTTAGGCGATGATGTAAAAATGCATTATTTTGATGGCGGAAACTGTATAGGTCGTTTTCAATTAGCTACAAACGAGGTTTATATCAATAAAACGACCAATGAAAAGATAACTTCAACGGAATGGCATAATCTGGTTGTGCGCAATAAAGCTGCCGAAATTTGCGAAAAATACCTTTCTAAAGGAGATAAGATCTATATAGAGGGACGTATAAAATCGCGGCAGTGGCAAGCAGAGGATGGTACTACAAAATATACTACGGAGATTCAGGTGACTGAGTTTACTTTTTTGACTACTAAAAAAGAAACCGGAAATCATAAACCGCATCAGGAATCAGAACCAGCAAAAAACACTAACTTTGATGCCACGAATGAAGGTTTGCCTATAAATGACTTACCTTTTTGATTGTTTAACTAATCTTTTTTAATTTGGACCCGGAGCCCAGTTTATTTTTTAATTCTACATTAGACATCAATTTAATAATTGGTTTTGTCGGAATATTTATTTTGCTGTTTCTTTCGGCAATTGTTTCAGGTGCCGAAGTGGCGCTTTTTTCTTTATCCCAAAAAGACATTAACGAAACATTGCAGGAAAATAATCCGAGAGGAAAAATTATTTCCAATCTTTTAGATAAACCCAAAAAACTTCTAGCCACCTTATTAGTAGCTAATAATTTTTTTAATATTGGAGTTGTTATTTTATTCTCTTTTATAGGACAAAATATTTTTGCTAATGTAAGTTCTCCGGTCTTTAAGTTTATACTTGAAATCATTCTGGTTACTTTTCTTATTTTGTTGTTTGGAGAAGTTTTACCAAAAGTTTATGCCAGCCGCAACAATATAAAATTCGCAAAACGCGTTGCATATCCAATCGCAATTTTAGATACATTACTATCGCCAATAAGTTTGCCTATGCGTAGTGTTACACTATATTTGCATAACAAATTAGGGAAACAAAAAAATAGTTTTTCGATAAATCAGCTTTCTCAAGCCTTAGAACTTACAGATTCTGAAGGAACGTCAAGCGAAGAACAAAAAATCCTTGAAGGCATAGTTTCTTTTGGGAATACAGATACAAAACAGGTAATGAGTCCGAGGATTGATATTTTTGCATTAGAAATATCAGAATCATTTTCGGCAATTTGTCCTAAAATAATCGAAAAAGGATTTTCAAGAATTCCTGTTTATCGCGACAACATCGATCAGATTGAAGGGGTTTTGTTTGTTAAAGATTTATTACCGCATATTGATAACGATGAATTCGACTGGACTTCTTTGGTAAGAGAAGCATTTTTTGTGCCTGAGAATAAAAAACTCGACAATCTATTAAAGGATTTTCAGAGCCTTAAAAGCCATTTGGCTATTGTGGTTGATGAATACGGCGGAACATCAGGATTAGTGTCTCTGGAAGATGTTATCGAAGAAATAGTAGGTGATATAAGTGATGAGTTTGACGATGAAAATTTGAATTTTTCTCAAATCGATGAAAAGAATTTTCTTTTTGAAGGAAAAATCAATATGAAAGATTTTTATAGAATCGTCAATGTTAATGAAGATATTTTTGAATCTCATAAAGGTGAAGCAGAAACGTTAGCAGGATTTATTTTAGAAATTTTAGGCAACTTCCCTAAAAAAGATCAAAAAGTAGCTTTTGAAAATTGTGTCTTTACAATAGAAACAGTGGATAAAAAGCGTGTTAAACAAATAAAAGTAACAATAGATTAAATGTTAAAAAAAACAATTTCAATAGCAACAATTTTACTGGCATTGACTGTTTTAAGTTGTAAAGATGATGTGGTGCCTAAGCCATCAGGTTTTCTTCGATTAGATTATCCGGAAGCAAAATATGTTAGTTTTGAAAACAATTGTCCCTTTGCTTTTGAAATGAATGAAGCGGCTGTAATTAAAGGTGAAAAAGATTGCGGATTCGCGATTGCCTATCCTAAAATGAAAGCAACAATTTACCTAACCTATAAACCTGTAAATGGTAATATCGAGAAATTGCTTAAAGATGCTCAAAAACTTACTTACGAGCATGTAATTAAAGCCGATGATATATTAGAACAGCCCTATTTAAACCCTCAAAAAAAGGTTTACGGAATGTTTTATCAGGTGGATGGAAATGCGGCTACAAACTCGCAATTTTACGTAACAGACAGTACAAAGCATTTTATAACAGGATCAGTTTATTTTTATGCTAAGCCTAATTTTGATTCTATCATGCCGGCGGCGAGTTATATCAAAAATGATATGCAAAGGCTAATGGAAACTTTGAAGTGGAAATAAAAAAAGAAGATATAAAAAAAGGGCGTTTAATTTATAAACGCCCTTTTTATGTTTGATAAAGGATTAAATCCTCTAATTCTTATTTAAGAAACCGAAAAAGCGTCGGTAATAAAATCCTGAAGTCCTGCTTCTTCTAATATCTCAATCGAGAATTCTCCAAAACGTTTTGGAAGCCAAATAATTCTAACTCCACTCGGGGAATTAAGGCTTTCCTTTGACAAATTATTTCCATTTTCATCCTCTGGCTGAACGCCCGAAGCTACTAATTCGTCAAAAGCAGCTTCAATATCAGGAGTAGAGTAGCAGTGACGGTAAATAGTTCCTTCGCCTTTTGTATCTAGTAACTTTTTTAAATTTCCGGAAAATGGCTGAACAAGCATAAAACGTTCTTGTCTCATTCTCACAACGGCATAGGTCACATGAAGTTCTTCTCTTTGCCAGATGAATTTTTTAGAGATTTCTGCTCCAAGGATTTTTGCGTAATAGTCGCAGGCTTCCTGAAGATCTTTTACCAGAATATCGATGTGGCTAAATTTAAGTTCCATTGTTTTTGTTTGAATATTGATATAAGCTAAAATAGAGTTTTGAAAATCATTCACAAAAAAAAACAGTAGTAAGCCTGAGTTTACTACTGTTTAAATATATTTGTTGTGAATCTTTTTTCGGACTACGACTTTATATTCGAAACTTTATAAGTTTTCCCATCTCCGGTTGCCTGAACCGTTTTAGTCAGATTCTCTTGGTTTTGAACTGTTTTGTCGAATACAACAGTAGCTGTTTTTTTATCGAAATCTACTGTAGCTTTTTCAACACCGTCTAAGTTAGATAATTCTTTTTCGATTGTTTTGGCACATCCCATAGCGCAAGTCATTCCTTCAATTTCAAAACTTGCCGTTTGTACATTTTCAGCAGCAATTGCTTTATGTTCTTTTATGGGTGTATTTTCAGATTTTATATTGGCCAGGTTTTTATCTTCTTCTTTTTTGCAGCTTACTAATACTAAACTCGCGATGGCGAAAGCGGCTATGATCTTTGTAAATTTCATTATATATGATTTTTAAATTGATAAGTTGTATTCCTTGCAAAATTAATAAAAAGGAGGAGGTCAGTTCATAAATTTATTACAAATTTGCATCAAAATGGTATTTATGGATGCAAAGCAATTAAAGTGGGCTTATTTATTTGTTCTTTCACTTATTTGGGGAAGTTCTTTTATTTTAATAAAAAGAGGTCTCGTTGGTTTAACAGCGATTCAGGTAGGTTCATTCCGAATTATTTTTGCGGCTTTGTTTCTGTTGCTTTTTGGCTTTAATAGTTTGAAGAAAATTTCGCGCCGCCAATGGAAATTTGTTGCTATAACTTCTGTTTTCGGAACCTTTACTCCGGCTTTTCTTTTTGCGATTGCAGAAACTGAGGTAGACAGTTCTATTGTGGCTATTTTAAATTCGCTTACGCCTTTAAATACTTTGGTTCTGGGGATAATTGCTTTTGGAATTCAGTTTCAAAAACGACAAGTTCTTGGTGTTTTTGTGGGTTTAATAGGCTGTTTGCTACTGGTTTTAAGCGGAGCATCGGCTCATCCCGGACAAAATTATTACTATGTAGTTTTGGTGGTTATTGCAACGCTATGTTATGCAATCAATGTCAATTTAATCAAAAAATATTTATCTGATCTCAATTCTGTTAGTATAACAACAGGTAATTTTGCGGTTTTGCTTTTGCCGGCTTTAATTATTTTGAGCTTTACAGATATTACCCAAAGAATAAGTTTTGATGTGACGCAACATTCTATTCTTTTTGTAATGATTTTGGGCGTTTTGGGAACCGGAATTGCAAATGTTGTATTTTTTAAATTAATACAAATGTCTTCTCCGGTCTTTGCAACATCAGTAACTTACTTAATCCCGATAGTAGCTTTCTTTTGGGGATTGTTAGATAATGAAATGCTAACGCCAATTCAGTTTTTTGGAGCATTTATTATTTTAATTGGAGTTTATTTATCAGCTAAGAAATAAGAAGTTTGTAGTTTTTCCGGATGTCGCTCTGAGAGAAGTCGAAGAGCGTGTCGATTGGGAACGTGGGCTTCGACTTCGCTCAGCCTGACAAAGCAATGACTAAAAATAGTGCGCATAAAAAAAGCTTTGTCAAAAGTTTTTAAACTTTGACAAAGCCTCTAAAAATCTTAGAACCTTAGCAACTTAGTACCTCAGAACCTTTAAAGGAAATCTTTCTCAGAAACTCCTTCATTAATCTTAATCTCAGACATTTTAATATCCAATTCAAAACCTACATTCTGAACTAAGTTAAAAGGAACTTTGATGCCTTTCACTTCTTTATAATTATTAAAATTGGTGATTTGAGCAGATGATTTTCCGCCTTGTTCACGAACTTTAGATTCTGCTACTTTCAAACCTGATTTTACATCGTAGAAATATGTTGTTTTGCCGTCTGCTATTGCATAAGCATCGCTTCCGTTTATAGGTTCTATTCTGTCTACTTTTAAATCGGTTCTTTTTTGTAATTGTAATTCTTCAAAAGGAGCTGCATTTGCCTTCATGTCGGCAAGATCTGCGCCTTCAAGATTTTTGCGTTGGCCTTGTTGTTCGATATAAGCCCCTTTTTCGTTTACAACCTGCTTCATTAAATTCATAGTTCCCATAGCAAGCGAAACCATCATTTTTCCTTTCGAATCTAATTTAGAAGTAAAAGTTAAAGGTCCCGGAGCCTGAGGAACAGTTGTAGTTCCCGTCATAGCTAAAGTTTTTACAGCAGCAACTGCTTTTTCGCCACCAATTGCTTTTAGGTAATTTTCGAAAACAGTTTTGGCAGTAATTCCTGCTGGGGCTTCTTTTTTAGTTACAGGTTTTTCTATAGAATTTCCGTATTTATCAAAATAAAAAATCGGAATTTGAAGTTTTTCTAAACCAGTAATTACATCAGAACCTTTTCCTGCAATTACAATTCGCATATTGTCTAATAAGAAATATTTGTTGGCAACGCGATAAATATCGTCGGCAGTAACATTGTTTATGGTTTGAATGTATTTTTCGTAGAAATCAGCCGGTAGTTTTTCTGTTTCAATATTCAAAGCATAACGGGCAACAGTTTGCGGTTTTTCAACCTGCATTACAAATCGGCCAATATATCCTGCTTTTACATTTCTTAAAACTTCCTGAGGAACTCTTTCGGTTCTTATTCTTTTAATTTCTTTTATAAACTGAACAACAGCGCTATCTGTAACAGTGTTTCTAACAGCAGATGAAGCTTTAAATTTAGTTACATATTTCCCGCTTCCAATGCTTGAACTTGCTCCGTAAGTCCAGGCGTGTTGTTCACGTAAGTTCATATTTAAGTAGCTGTTGAAATCTCCTCCCAAAATTTGATTGGCAATTACAGCCGGGAAAAAATCAGGATCGCTCATTTTTAAATTCACGGTATTTACCAATGAAATTTCAGATTGTACCGCATTTGGAACATCTACAAAATCAATTTGAAGTTTAGAAACATTCTCAGGATTAGGATAAGTGCTTTTTGGAGCAATTTGTTTTTTCCATCCGCCAAAAAGTTTCTCTACTGCCGCTTTTGTTTCTTTAAATTTAACGTCACCAATCACTACTAAATAGGCGTTTTCAGGAACAAAATAGGTTGCGTAATTTTTCTGAACATCTTCAAGTGTGACATTTTTAACTGTTTCTTCTGAAAGATATTCTCCTGAAGGATGGTTTTTTCCAAAAGCCAAAACATCAACAACACGACTTGCAATTGCAGGAACGCTTTTTTCATCGGCTTTAAGCCCTTCGATTAATTTTGCTTTTTCTTTATCGAATTCAGTTGGAGTAAAATTGGGTTGTAAAGCCCCTTCGGCCAAAAGTTCCAGAACACGTCCTGAATATTTAGAAAGAGAGCTGGCATAAGCACCAGTTGATGAAAAGTTAATGCTTGCTCCGTAAAAATCAATTTCTTCGTTAAAAGCTTCTTTGGTTGTTTTTTTAGTTCCGTTACCAATTAAGCTGCTGGTTAGTTCATCAACACCTTTCTTGTTTCCTTCGGTAAAAGGAGCGTTGTCTAGGGTTAAGTTAAAGCTTACTCTTGGTAGTTTATGGTTTTCAACCACCAAAACTTTCATGCCGTTTGCCAAAACAAAAGTTTGTGGTTTTTTGATGTTGACTACTGGTGAAGGGCCTGGTTTTGGTTGTGGACGATCTTGTGCTTGCATAATTCCAGTCAGGAATAAAAGGATTAAAAATGTATGTATTTTTTTCATGATTCGATAAGCTTAGTTTTGAACTTTAGTTGAAGGAACGTAGTCTAAAATTAAACGCTGGTTAGGGTTTAAGTATTTTTTAGCCACTTCTCTAATTTCTTCTCTCGTAATAGAGTGGTAAATATCAATTTCAGTATTGATTAAATTTACATCTCCGTAAAGTAAGTAGTAAGAAGCCAGGTTTTCTGCAATTCCTTCTACGCTTGCATTGGCGTTCACAAAATTATTATCGAATTTATTCTGTAATTTTTCATAGTCTTTTTCAGAAATCAGGTCGGTTTGAATTTTTACAATTTCCTCGTCTATTTCTTTTAAGATATCGGCGGTGGTATTTGGAGCCATTGGCAAACCGTATAAGATGTACGTTCCGTAATCTTCCTGGCTAAAACCCACGGCACCAATTTGAAGCGCCATTTTTTTATCATCAACTATTTTTTTATACAGTTTTGAACTTTTTCCGTCACTTAAATAAGAAGAAATTAAATCCAGAACTCTTGCATCTCTTGTTTTCATTGATGGTGTTCTGTAAGAGGCAACAATCATCGGAATCTGAATATTCGGATCTTCGTAAGTTGCTTTTATAGTCTGATTGATTGGTTCTTCAACAAAAGTCTGTTTTTTTACTTCTTCGCCTCTCGGAATTGGAGCAAAATATTTCTGAATCCATTCTTTGGTTTTTGCTTTGTCAAAATCTCCGGCAACCACTAAAACAGCATTGTTTGGTGTATAGAATTTTTTATTAAAAGCCTGAAATTCTTCCAGCGTTGCTGCATCAAGATCTTTCATTGAGCCAATAGTGGTCCAGCGATACGGATGATTTTTGAACATGTTTTTCTTTACCTCCGGAAGTATGTTTCCGTACGGCTGATTGTCATAACGCATTCTCTTTTCTTCTTTTACAACCTCGTTTTGGGTTTCGACACCAATCTTGTTAATTATCGGGTGCATCAATCTTTCAGATTCCATCCATAAACCAAGTTCTAAACTGTTTGATGGGAAAACTTCGTAGTAATATGTTCTGTCATCAGAAGTGTTAGCATTGTTGACTCCGCCATTTGCAGTGACGATTTTCATCCATTCGCCGCGTTTTATATTTTGAGTTCCTTCAAATAATAAATGCTCAAAGAAATGCGCAAAACCAGTTCGGTCCGGGCGCTCGTCTTTTGATCCTACATGGTACATTACCGAGGTAATTACAACGGGAGCTGACGGATCGTTGTGTAAAATAACATGCATGCCGTTATCTAAATTATATTCTTCAAAAGCTACCTTTTGAGCATGAGCCACTCCGCCGAGCATTAGTGCTGCACTTAACATCATTATTGATTTTTTCATAAAGATTAATAATTTTTATTTACCTAGATATGTAGGTAGCCAAGAGTTGATTATCGTTACATCAAAATTAACTTTTTTTAATTATTAATGAAGGGTTAGGGTTGGTTTTGGTGATACTTTAACAGTATTATACGGCTAAATGTTTCTTTTTTAGCTGTGAAACACCTTGAAAAACAGACTTTAAAATGAAATAAATATTTTTAGAATAAGAGATTGCACAGTAAATTATTAATTGTATATTTGCAACCTTAAAAATCAATAAATCAATTTGGTATGTATGCAATCGTAGAGATAGCAGGGCAACAATTTAAAGTAAGCAAAGACTTAAAGGTTTATGTTAACCGTTTGTCTAACGAAGAAGGTTCAAGTATTTCATTTGACAAAGTTCTTTTATTAGACGATAACGGTAGCGTAACTTTAGGCGCCCCAGCTATAGAAGGTGCTTCAGTAGAAGCTAAAGTGTTACAACACTTAAAAGGAGATAAAGTAATCGTTTTCAAAAAGAAAAGAAGAAAAGGTTACAAAAAGAGAAATGGTCACAGACAATATCTTACTCAAATTGTAATTGAAGGTATTACTGCAGCAGGCGGAACTAAAAAAGCAGCAGCTAAAAAAGCGGTTGTAGCAGAAGATGCTCCGGCAACTGAAGTTGAAGCAGCTCCAAAAGCAAAAAAAGCAGCAGCTCCAAAAGCAAAAAAAGAAGCTACTAAAGAATAATAACAATATTTAAACTCATACGTCATGGCTCACAAGAAAGGTGTCGGTAGTTCGAAGAATGGTAGAGAATCAGAATCAAAACGTTTAGGCGTTAAGATTTTTGGTGGACAAGCTGCTATTGCTGGGAACATCATCGTTAGACAAAGAGGTTCAAAACATAATCCAGGTGAAAACGTTTACATCAGTAAAGATCACACACTACACGCAAGAGTAGCTGGAGTTGTTAAGTTCCAAAAGAAAAAAGATAACAAATCTTATGTATCTATTCTTCCATTCGAAGCATAATCATTAGATTAAATTATTATAAAAACCCGTTCGCCTTCGCGAACGGGTTTTTTGTTTCTCTGTAAATTGAAATTGACTATCGGCGTATACTTATATATTAATAAAACGGTAAAATTCATTTTTTTATTATATAAAGTAGGATATGATTTTTAGTTAGTTGAAATTGACACAGAAGCAGGTTTGTAGATTATGGGAATTTAGAATTTTAATTTTGGAATTTTTTCCCTGTATTATTTTGTATTTTTGGTTAGACTAATCTCCCTAAATTTTGAAAAAAATAGTTTTCCTTTTATTCCTTTTTTGTACAAGTCTGTTTGCAAGAGAAATTAATTCTTCTGAAGAAATCGTTTCTTTAAATGATTCTCAAAAAAAGATTTTATATGAATTTGAGGTTCTTAAAAAGAATGGTTGTAAGACAGATCAGTTTTGGCTTAAAAATAAAAGTCAATTTCCGGAATTAGATGATGCTGTAAGGGATAAATTAGCGGTGCAGATTTTTGCAAATTCTCAGGTAGTTTATTCTCCGCCCAAAGATTCTGCAGTTCAGTTTTGGATGAAAACACAATTGCTAACCAACTGGATGTTTTATTTATCTGCATTTATAGCTATTTGTGCTCTTATTGCCTTGTTTAAAAAATATTGGGGTTTGCTTATTGATTTATTAATTAGAGGATTTGCACCTCTATTAAGGTTTTTGTTTTCGCCGGTTTTGTTAACTTACGAACTGTTCCTGCTAGGAGTGGTTTGTATTATTTATGGGTGCCTTATTGATGAGTTTGTGTTAAGAACTGTCATTATTCATGTAGGTTTGTTTTTATTGTGGAGCCAGTCAACGGCTTTATTTACTAAAGAATATTGGGTTAAAAAGTATGTTTTTGAAATAGAAAATAAATTTTGGGGAACAAATCCATGGGAAACTATAAAAACGATATGTCTTCCGGCGATTATTATTTCGTTGGCTCTTGTGTATGTGTTGTATAAAGTTCCAGTTGATGTTTTTTATAATTATGAAATTGTTATTTCGGGAATTGCTGCGTTTTATGCATTGCCGTTCTGGCGTTCGTTAGAAAAATATTTATATCCTGTGTTGCTGCCTTTTAAAAATGAGTATAGACCCAGAAGTATAAATTCTCTTGGAGCTTGTACCGTTATGGCGGTTGTTATTACCGGCATACTTATATTGCAATGGAATGCTATTTTTTATAATATAATAGCGGCGTTGATAAGTTTATTGTTATTGTCATTTCTGATACTGTCTTCAAAAATGAACTATCGATACAGTTATAAAAACTATTATTATTTGCAGTTTGTAGCTGTTCTTTTCCTTGCAGCAGTTTTTTTATATGGTTTTCGTATTCACTTAAACGAAATTATCTGGTTTGCATTAATAGCAACAAGTATATTCGTTATAATAAAATATATGGAAATCATTTCGTTTTTCTCTGACTGGAAAAGAGGAAAAACATGGGCCTGGAAATTGTTGGGTTTAGCAGTGCTGCTTTGGATTTTAGGTAAAGGGTTTTTATATGTTTCTGCGTTACTTTTTAGTAGTTAAGATTATTCTCTTTTTTCCATTTTCGGATTCTTCCTCTGGCATTATTGTAGGGAGACGCGGTATTAAACTGTATCATTCTGCCTAATGTCCACTTTTCGTACCAGAGAGTTTCGTACAATTCAGCGTTGGTTTTTTGTTCAATCAAAGAGAGGATTTTATCTACTACATTATCTAGTTTATTGCATAAAGTTATAAAGTCGTCTTTTTCATGATCTTTATAAAACTTTTGTGCCAGTTTTCCAAGTTCATTCCATTTGTAGCCTGTCTCGGGGAAATCGACGGTTTCTTTGTTGTCTTTTTTATTGTTCCACTTGAGTACCAATTCTCCCCAGCCTGTTAAATAAGAAATAAGATTATTAATGCTCATTACAGTATCTTTTGCATGTCCTTCTAAGTTTTGAACGGCAGTTAATTCAACAGGAATGCCCGATAATTCTTTTTTTAGCTTATTATAATTGGTTTTGATTGCGATTTCCAATTCTTCTTTGTTTGCAGGAACAGCCATAATGTAATAGAATATAACTTTATCAAATGTAGCTAAAAAGTAAAAAACCTTTGTCAAGTTTAAAACTTTGACAAAGGTTTTTCTGTTTTTTTTGGAAAGAAACGATCCGCAATTGGAATTTGGAATTTAAAAATCGATTACTCAGTATCTTTTGTTTCTTCCAGATCCTCGGTTTTTCTACCCATTTTTATCTTCGGATTATCCTGTGTTCCGGTAACAGTTAACGGGATTCCGAATATACCAAGAGGAGGTAAGCCTAAGCGCATTTTTAAATTCAGTTTTCCGTCTAGACTTGTTGTGCCTTCGATTCTTGGTCTAAAGCCGGCAAACTTAAATTTAAAGCGTTCTACGGTCATGATATTGTTCTTGATCGTGGTTTTGATGTCAACTTTAGAAAGATCGGGATTTTGCATTGATTCAGAATTTGTTGCTTTGCTTACGGCATTAAACATTTTCAAGCCTCGCACTTTTATATCTTTTACAGAAAGTGTTCCGCCGCCAACAAGCGATGGATACACAGGATCCATATTCCCGTTTAATCTTCCTTTTAGCTGGTAATCAACCGAAACAATACCCTGTGCTTTTTCAGCTGCGCTGGCCATTTTTCTAAAAACTTCAATTTCGTTATAGGCTTTTTTAATATCAAAATCAGAAGCTTTAATAGTAAAATCAAAATTTGCTTTTTGAGGAGTAATAGCCTGATAATTGGCATTCATGGCAACATTACAGCCAATTAAATTAAAACCGGTATTCTGCATGCTTAATTTGCCTTTGTTCATGCTTAAATTTCCAACTGCATTTTGAAGGTTTAATTTATCAAAACTCACTTTTTGAGCCTGAGCAGTAAAAATCAAATTCAAATTCGTCGGAATTATGATAACTCCGGTTTGTTTTGACTCGGTTTTAGGGGCCGGCGTTTCAGTTTTTGTTTGGGTTACAGAAGTATTTGTTGGAGTGCTTGACATGAATTCATCAACATTGATGTATTGCGAAGTAGCTTTGAAAGAACCTCTTAAAACGCCTGTATTTGTCGTTGCATAATTAAAAACGTTCTGCAAATATCCATTCATCCTAAAATCAGACTGGCCGTAAGCAGCCAGGAAATTATTAAATGACATTTTGTCCTGATTGATTTTAAAAATACCTTCTTTGATAATGAATTTCTTTGGCAGGTATTCTGATGTGATCCCGATATTTCTAAGTTCAAGCGTTCCTTTGTTGTGAAGTTTGCTGTAATTTCCTTTTTCGGCATCGCTTTGTTTGCCTTTCAAAGCTAAGTCAGCCTTTACAAAACCATCTAAATCAAGTCCTTTTTGAGAGAAAACTTTATAAATTTTATTCACGTCAAGTTCGCCTTTTGCTTTAATGTCGTAAGTCAAATCATTAAAATTGCTCAAATCGGCTTCTGCAAAAACAGGTTTTCCTTCAAAGGTAAACTGTGTTGGTTTTAGGCTCACTTTCAAATCATCAAAAGTTCCTTTCTTATTGTTGATTGTAGATTTTATTGTAATATTTGTGATCGGATTTGGGTAATATGGTGTTTTTAAATACCCGTTTTCTAAATCGATAACACCATTTGTAACTGGGAAAAGTTTGTTTTTCTGATCAAATTTTCCGTTTGCTTTTACATCTCCGGCCAGGCTTCCTTTTAAAACAATATCAGGAATGCCGAGTGCTTTAGTCAGTTTTTCAAGGTCGATTCTGGCTTTAAAATCAGCATTGATATTTGGTGTATTTATCCCTTCGATATAAAATTTAGATTTTAAATAATCTTTATTTATGTTTAAGGATAAGTTTTTAGCATCTACAATAGCAAGATCCGGATTTAATGACGGGACTTTTGTTTTTACTTCTAAATTTAAGTTAGAAACCGGAAAAGCACTTTTGTTATAATTTACAAAACCGCTGTCTATTTTTATGTCCAGATTAAGATCAGGAGCAATATTTTGCGATGCAATATAATTTCCTTTTAAAGTTAAAAGTAAGTTGGTATTTCCTTTTAATTCTGTTTTAGAAAGCCACGTAATGTATTTTGGAGGGAAAGCAGTAAAAACATCATTCAGTTTACTATTGTCAGATTTAATCACAAAATCCATATTGTAACCCTCTTTCAAAAAGTCAAATTTCCCTTTAAAATCGACCAGAAGCTGATTGATTTTTAAGTTGTTTTGTTGAAAAAAGAAAGACAAAGAGTTTACGTTTACTTTGGTAATCAGATCCGCATCGATTTTCTTATTCATTAAATAAGGTTCACCTTCATAAACAATATTTAATTTCTCGATTTTGGCTTTCGAATACAAGTCAAAAACGGCCTGGTTGAGATCTCCTTTTCCTAAATAATTAAAGCCAAAAGCATCAAAATGAACTTTGGTCGATTGATCGTCGTAAATTATTTTACTTTTCAGTATCTCGATTCTCTCCAGTTTTAGCGATGCGTCAGCATCTGTACTGTCTTTCGGATCTGATGTATTTGATGATTTGTAAACATTATAATTCGCTTCTCCTTTTGGATTTACTTTTACATTAATAAAGGAATCAGATAGATAAATCTGGTCTATTTTTACTTCCTTGCTAAATACTAAACTGGCTACATTTATTCCAAACGAAACCTCTTTTGCAGTAATAAATTTTTCGTTTTTATAAGGAGCTGATCCGTTAAGACTTAAGTCATTTAAAGTTAAAGTCAATGAAGGAAAGTGATGAAAAAACGAAACCGAGACATCAGAATAATTCAATTCTGCGCTCAGTTTTTCGTTAGCTGTTTTTTTAATTTGCTCCTTAATTTTATCAGCAAAAATAATAGGGGTCAGAAACAGTAATCCTATAATAACGACAAAAGTTATTCCGGTGTATTTTGCTATTTTAAATAAAATAGATTTGGTTTTATTTGCAGGCATAACAAATTGTGGTATTTATAAATAAGATCTAAATTGAATTTTATCCGTGAACAGTTTCTTTTTTACCATAATTGGTAATGATAGAACCTTCATATTCAATCCATTCTTTCCAACGTTTGTCTATATCTATATTGTCAGTGTATTTTCGGGCAAATCCTAAAAAAGTGGTATAATGACCGGCTTCAGAAATCATCAAATCGCGGTAAAATTTAGCTAATTCTTCGTCTTTAATGTTTTCAGACAGTACTTTAAAACGTTCGCAGCTTCTGGCTTCGATCATGGCCGAAAACAATAAACGGTCGCAAAGTGCATCTTTACGGCTTCCGTCTTTTTTCATGAATTTAAAAAGCTCATTTACATAATGGTCTTTTCTTTCGCGGCCCAAAGTCAGACCTCTTTTTTTGATGATATCGTGTACCATTTGCAAATGCTCTAATTCTTCTCTCGCAATCACAAGCATTTCAGTAACTAATTCTTCTAATTCAGAATTATAAGTTACTAAGCTTATGGCATTTGAAGCTGCTTTTTGTTCGCACCAGGCGTGATCCGTTAATATTTCTTCAATATTTGATTCTACAATATTTACCCAACGAGGGTCTGTCGCTAATTTTAATCCTAACATAATTTCCCGGCATTTTAGTTCTTGCAAAATTAGTGTTTTTTATCACTAAAAATCGGGAATTATCGCATGATTGCGCTTAAAAAAGCATTATTTTGTAGCTTGAAATATTTTGTAATGAATCAGATAAAAAAACTCTTAATCATTGGCTTTGTTTGGCCTGAACCAGATTCGTCTGCAGCGGGTGGACGAATGATGCAATTAATTTCTATTTTTAAACAAAATGGATTCGAAATTACATTTGCAAGCCCGGCTTTAGATAGCGATTTTATGGTCGATTTATCTGAATCTGGAGTGAAAAAAGTGTCAATTGAACTTAATAATTCCAGTTTTGATGATTTTATAATCGAATTGAATCCTGATGTGGTTTTGTTTGATCGTTTTATGATCGAAGAACAATTTGGATGGCGGGTATCTGAAAATTGCCCTAAAGCGATTCGTTTATTAGACACCGAAGATTTACATTGTTTGAGAACTGCAAGACAAAAAGCATTTAAGGAAAATAGAGTTTTTGAACTTCATGATTTATTGTCTGAAGAAGTGGCAAAGCGCGAAATTGCAAGTATTTTGAGATGCGATTTATCTTTTATTATTTCTGAATTTGAAATGAAAATCTTAAAAGATGTTTTTAAAATAGATTCGGATTTGTTGTATTATTTGCCGTTTTTAGTTTACGAAATGTCTGAGTTGGATTTGTTGAAATTACCTTTGTTTGAAGAACGTAAAAATTTTGTTTTCATCGGAAATTTTCTGCATGAACCCAATTGGAATACTGTTCAATATTTAAAAGAAACCATTTGGCCTTTAATTAAAAAACAATTTCCAGAAGCCGTTTTAGAAGTTTATGGAGCGTATCCTTCGCAAAAAGTGTTGCAGCTGCATCAGCCTAAAAATGGTTTTTTTATTATGGGAAGAGCCGCAGATGCTAATGAAATCGTTAAAAAAGCACGGGTTGTTCTGGCGCCAATTCGATTTGGAGCAGGTTTAAAAGGGAAATTATTAGAAGCCATGCAATGCGGAACACCAAGTATAACTACGACAATAGGTTCTGAAGCGATGCACGCCAATTTATCCTGGAATGGTTTTGTTACAGATGATACTGAGTTGTTTGCAAAAAAGGCAGTTGAATTGTATCACGACGAAAATCTTTGGAAACAAGCTCAAAAAAATGGAGTTGCTATCGTTAACGAATGCTATCAATTGAGTAAATATTCTACGGCATTAATAGCGGCAATTAATTCATTATTGAATAATTCTGAAAGTCATCGCTTGCAAAATTTTATGGGAAGTTTGCTGCAGCATCACACGCTTAAAAGCACGAAATACATGGCAAAATGGATCGAGGCTAAGAATAAGAATTAGTTATCCATTTTTCCAAATCCTACAGTTTCACGATACAATTGTGGCGAAACATCGGCATTGGTTTTAAAAAATCGGCTAAAATAATGCTCGTCGTCATAACCCAGTTCATAAGCGATTTCCTTAATCGTTTTGTTGGTCATGTATAATTCTCTTTTAGCTTCGATTATAATTCTTTCGGCAATTAAATCAGTTAAAGTTTTGTTGAAATAATTCTTGGATAATTTGGCTAAGGCTTTCGCCGAAATGTTCAGCATTTCTGCATAATGTCCGGCAGAATGTTTTATTTTAAAATTCAGTTCAATCGCATCTTTCAAATTTTGGAGAATAAAAGGTTCTTTAGAATCCGGAACCGATTTCATCTCTTCGAGTTGTATGTTTTTGAGTCTCGAAGCCGTGATCAAAAATATCTTTAAATACGAAATGAGCAGTTCATATTGTGCCAGTTCTGAATTTTGCATTTCAATTTTCATCTGATCCAAAACCATTTTAAAAGTCGAAGCGGCTTCCTCTGTAATTATCGTAAATGGTGGTTGGTACACATTGTTGAACAAAACACCATTGCACGAAACTTCTTTCTGATGGTAATGAATGCAGTAAAAATCGGGATGAAAATGAATTGCAATTCCTTCAATAGGTTCGCTTACGCATAGCATAAAAGGTTGATACGGCGAAAAGGCGAGGAGTGAGTTTTCTTCAAACTGATGCTCGGCAAAATCAGCTTTTACCTTTCCTTTTCCTTTCGTAACCCAAATTAACGAGAAATAATTATTGCGCTGCAAATGATCAAAATGGCTATTGTTATCAAACGGAAGTAGCTTAAAAGCAAGGTTCCCGGTTTGCGGATTAATTAAAGTAAAAACACTTTGATTGCTCATAATTCTATGTTTTTGAAAATATAAAGATAGTCATGAAATAAATTCACAACTATCTTTATAAATTGTTTTTTGTTTGAAAAATTAGTTTTGTAATGCTAAGCCAGGAACTGCCGGAAAATCAATTTCTGTGTTTGCAGTATTGTTAAAATAGTTGGTTAGAACATTCAATGCAACATGTGCTACAGTTTCTGCAAGTTCAGCGTCTGAAACCCCTGCATTTTTAATTGCATTTACATCCTGATCGTTTACTAAACCATTTTTGCTAATTAAAGTTTTAGCAAATTGAAGGATCGCTTCCGTTTTTGCATCAGCAGAATTTCCTGTTCTTGCGTCATGTAGAACTTGTGCGTCAGTTTTTAATAATTTTCCACCAATAAAAGTGTGTGCAGCTACACAATACTCACATGAATTGCTTTCTGAAACTGTTAGAGCGATTAGTTCTCCGGTTTTTGAGCTTAGTTTTCCGTGGCTCAATGCGCCGCTTAAATTCAAATATCCTTCAAGAACCGCTGGAGAATTTCCCATTGTTCTCATCATGTTAGGAACAACTCCTAATTTAGCTTGTACAGCGTTGAATAAATCTTTAGTTTTTCCTGTTACTTCTTCTGGGTTTAATGCTGTTAATCGTGTCATTTTATTTAATTTTTTATGTTAATTATTAGTTGTTGTCTTTTGACATTACAAAGGTGCGACGATTACAGATTGTAGAACATGGAGGATTTACGCTATGTGATGGACAATTTTCCCGAGGTTATTTTTTGAATAGAAGAGTATCCCGATTGTAATCCCTACGAGATAAAAAAATCCCCGAATTATCTATTTGATAATCGGGGATGGTAACTGTGAAATTACAAACTGTTCACTGCAACTGTCAACTGTGACTGAAAACTGCGACTGAAAAACTGCGACTGAAAACTGAAAACTATTTCAAAATACCTTCAACAGCCTGAATAGTTGTAGCGTGATAACCAGATTTTGCTTTATCAAAAACTTGTTTTGCCCAAACTTTCCCTTCAGGAGTTTTAACCATTTCTTTGTACAACATCATTACAGATCCAGTTCTGCTAATTCCAATTAAAAATTGTTCAATTGCAGGATTTGCTGCTTTGTATTGATGCATTATTGCCTGAACAAACCATTGGCGTTTTATAATAAAATTTCCGCCTTTCGTAAAGTTGAATTCAGTGTCAATCGCTTCCATTTCTTTTGGTGTAATATCCGTTGGAAGATGGTCGATAAAATGTTGTTTTTCTGTTGTAGTTGTAATTTGTTTGCTTAATCCTTTCACGCCGGTTGTTCTCCAGTTTTTCTGGATTTTATCAATAGCGTCAAAATCTACGGAACTTACTGGAGTAATATTGGATGGAATTCCAGGTTTGTATATCCAGTCTTCTGCTTTTATTTTATCTGCCAGTGCTTTGTCTCCTTTTATAAGGTTATCATTGTAATATTTAATGAATCTTCTGTAGTAATCGATTTAAAAGCATGCGCGTCGAAATAATTTTTGATGAAAACATCAAATTTTTCGCGTCCAACAGCGTTTTCGATCACTCTTAAAAAAGCATATCCTTTTACGTAAGGAATCATGCTAATTCCGTCGTCAGGATTTCTTCCTGTTAGGCTTACTTTTAATCTGGTGTCAGGACTTGTGTCTCCATATTCAGCTACATTATCAACTAACTCTTTGCGAGTGATAACGTTTTGCATTTCAAATTCTTTCTCTCCAAAAATAGCTTCGCCAATACGGTGTTCTACGTAAGTGGTGAAACCTTCATTTAACCAAATATCATCCCAGGTAGCGTTTGTAACTAAATTTCCGCTCCAGCTGTGTCCTAATTCGTGGGCTAATAAACTTGTTAGAGAACGATCGCCTGCAATTACTCCCGGCGTTAAGAAAGTTAAATTAGGATTTTCCATTCCTCCATAAGGAAAACTTGGAGGTAAAACCAAAACATCATAGCGTCCCCAACGGTAAGGCCCGTAAAGTTTTTCGGCAGCATTAACCATTTTTCCAAGTTCAGCAAATTCCCAGGCTGATTTTTTTAACATGGATGGTTCTGCGTAAACTCCGGTTCTGTTGTCAATAGATTGAAATTCGATATCTCCAACGGCAATTGCCATTAAATAAGAAGGAATTGCCTTATCTTGTTTGAAAGTATAAACTCCCGTATCATTTTTCTTTTGCGGATTTACGGCACTCATTACGGCTAATAAATCTTTAGGAACGGTAACTTTTGCATCATAAGTAAAACGAATTCCGGGTGAATCCTGGCAGGGAATCCAGGTTCTTGACCATACGCTTTCTCCCTGAGAAAAAAGGAAAGGTTTCTTTTTGTCTGCTGTTTGTTCTGGCTTAAGCCATTGTAAAGCAATAGCTTCCTTAGTCGTGCTATAGTAAATGTTTACTTTAGTTGTAGTAGGTTCGATAGTGATGTGAAGCGGTTTTCCGTGAAATTCTGTGTCTTTTCCAAGTTCGAATTTGGTTTCTTTTTCGTCATCACCTATAGTTACTTTTGTAATGTTTAGTGTGTTTTCGTCAAAGATAATTTCTTTTCCTTTACTAATATTGTCAATTAACCAGGAAGCTTTTCCTGAAATAGTCTGAGTGTCAAAATCGACTTTTATGTCCAGATCCAGATGTTTTACAACGGCAAGTTCTGGTTTAGCATAACTGTGTTCATCTGTAACGGCAGTTGCTTTTTCTGTTTGTTCCTTTTTCTGACAGGCAATTATGGTCAGGAATAAAGTGGCAAGGATTAGTTTTTTCATTTTATGAAGAATTGAATTAGTGGAGGGAAATTAAACAAAAAATCCCGTTTTGAATAAACAAAACGGGATTTAATTATAAATAACCATCGATTTCGATCAGTCTGCCTTCGATTTTGTTCAGGCTAACGCTTCGACTTCGCTCAGGATAAACATTGAAATTATGCCAACATTGTAACTGGGCTTTCGATGTATTGTTTTAATGTTTGTAAAAATTGAGCACCAGTTGCACCGTCAATTGTTCTGTGGTCACATGCTAATGATAACATCATTGTGTTTCCTACTACAATTTGACCGTTTTTAACTACTGGTTTTTCAACAATTGCACCTACAGAAAGGATAGCAGAGTTTGGTTGATTGATAATTGAATTGAATTCAGTAATACCAAACATTCCAAGGTTAGATACTGTAAAAGTACTTCCTTCCATTTCTTGTGGCCCTAATTTTTTGTTTTTAGCTCTTCCCGCAAGATCTCTTACTGAAGCACCAATTTGAGATAAACTCATAGCGTCAGTAAATTTCAATACAGGAACTACTAATCCGTCTTCAACTGCTACAGCAACACCAATGTTAACGTGGTGGTTGATGATGATAGCATCTTCTTTCCACTGAGAGTTAATTTTTGGATGTTTTTTCAATGCTAAAGCACAAGCTTTTATTACCATATCGTTGAAAGATACTTTTGTATCCGGAACAGTATTGATTGTCGCTCTTGCGCCCATAGCTTCGTCCATGCTTACTTCGATCACTAAGTTGTAGTGCGGTGCAGTAAATAATGATTCAGCCAAACGTTTTGCGATAATTTTACGCATTTGAGAATTTTTGATCTCTTCGGTGAAAACTTCTCCGGCAGGAACAAATACTTTTGGAGCAGCAGGAGCAGCATCAGCTTTTGGAGCAGCAGCAGTTGCTGTTGCAGCTGGTTGTGCTTGTGCAGATGGAGTAAAGTTTTCAATATCGCTTTTTACGATACGTCCGTTTTCTCCTGAACCTTTCACCTGAGTTAATTGAATTCCTTTGTCAGAAGCAATTTTTTTCGCTAATGGCGAAGCTAAAATTCTTCCTCCGTTTGAAGTTTCTGCCACAGCTTCACTTGCTTTTTCAGCAGCAGGAGCAGCTTTTTCTTCAGTTGCAGGAGCGCTTGCAGGTGCAGCACCTCCGGCAGTATAATTGTCAGCAATTCCAGAAATGTCAGTTCCTGCAGGTCCTATAATAGCTAATAAGCTATCAACAGGTGCAGTATTTCCTTCCTGAATTCCAATGTATAATAATGTTCCTTCATTGAAAGACTCAAACTCCATAGTCGCTTTGTCTGTTTCAATTTCAGCAAGAATATCACCTTCAGCAACAGCATCACCTACTTTTTTCAACCAGGTTGCTACTGTTCCTTCTGTCATTGTATCACTCAAACGAGGCATAGTTACAACTATAACGCCTTTTGGTAATGCAGCTGCAGTCTTTGGTGCAGCAGTCTCAGTTTTTGTTTCAGCAGGAGCGTCTTTTGCTTCAGCTTCTTTTGTTTCCGTTTTTGGTGCTTCTGCAGTAGCAGGAGCATCACCACCAGATAAAAGAGCAGAAATATCTTCTCCTTCGTTACCAATGATTGCTAATAATGAATCAACAGGAGCAGTTTCTCCTTCTTGAATTCCGATATGTAAAAGAGTTCCTTCGTTGAAAGACTCAAATTCCATTGTTGCTTTATCTGTTTCAATTTCAGCAAGGATATCTCCTTCGCTAATTTTGTCGCCTACTTTTTTTAACCAAGTCGCTACCGTTCCTTCCGTCATAGTATCGCTCAAACGAGGCATTGTTACTTTTATGGCCATAATATATTATAGTTTATGAGGTGTGAATGGATAGTCTTCTTGTGCGTATACTACATCGTATAATTGTTGTAATTCAGGATATGGAGATTCTTCAGCGAATTTCACACATTCTTCAACCAAATCTTTAACTCTTTGGTCAATTACTTCAATTTCTTCTTCTGTAGCATACTTTTGATCCATAATTACATCTAAAACCTGAGTAATTGGGTCAATTTTTTTGTATTCTTCAACCTCTTCTTTAGAACGGTACAATTGTGCATCAGACATAGAGTGTCCTCTGTAACGGTATGTTTTCATTTCAAGGAAAGTTGGTCCGTCACCACGACGAGCTCTGTCGATAGCTTCTGTCATTGCTTCAGCAACTTTTACAGGATTCATTCCGTCAACTGGTCCGCAAGGCATTTCATATCCTAAACCAAGTTTCCAGATATCAGTATGGTTTGCAGTTCTTTCTACAGAAGTTCCCATTGCGTAACCGTTATTTTCAACGATAAATACAACTGGTAATTTCCATAACATAGCCATGTTAAAAGCTTCGTGTAATGAACCTTGTCTTGCAGCACCATCACCAAAATAGGTCATAGTTACTCCGCCAGTTTCAAAATATTTATCAGCAAAAGCTAAACCAGCTCCTACCGGAATTTGTCCACCTACGATTCCGTGTCCTCCGTAAAAACGGTGTTCTTTAGAGAAAATGTGCATAGAACCTCCCATACCTTTAGAAGTTCCTGTTGCTTTTCCTAAAAGTTCAGCCATCACTCGTCTGGGATCAACTCCCATACCAATTGGCTGTACGTGGTTTCTGTAAGCAGTAATCATTTTATCTTTAGTCAGGTCCATAGCGTGCAAGGCACCTGCTAGTACAGCTTCCTGACCATTATATAGGTGTAAAAAACCTCTAACTTTTTGTTGAATGTATAATGCTGCAAGTTTGTCTTCAAACTTTCTCCAAAGTAGCATGTCTTCGTACCACTTTAAATATACTTCTTTTGTAACTTCTTTCATCTGAATTCTTTCTTTTGCTAAAGTTTGTTTGTGTTATCAATTGTTGCCTATAACGCAAAATAGTTTCCTCCCACAAATTTGCGCCCGAAAGGTCGGGATGCAAAAATAAGACATTCCTATTAAGAAGTAAAATTTAAACGTGACTTTTTGGCTTTTTTTTATAAGAACTTTTTATCAAACATAAAAGGAAGCAAATTTTTAAGGGATGCTGATTTGTAAACTTCGCCAATTTCGCCCATAAAATAGATTTCTATAGGGGTGTCTTGCCTGATTTCATATTCGGCAATCGATTGGCGGCAAGAACCACATGGTGGAATTGGAGCGGTAGTCTGATTCGTGTCTGAAGCTGCTGTAATAGCTATCTTTAGAATTTTTGCATCGGGATAAACACTTCCCGCATGAAAAATGGCAACGCGTTCTGCGCATAATCCTGATGGATAAGCTGCATTTTCCTGATTTGATCCCAAAACTATTTTTCCGTTATCTAATAATAATGCTGCTCCAACTCTAAATTGAGAATAAGGGGCATATGCTTTTTTTCGAACTTCAACAGCCTCGCTCATTAAGTCTTGTATGTCTTTTGAAAGTTCTTCCAGAGAATTGTAAACGGTAAAAGATGATGTTATGCTTATTTCTTTCATTTCTTTTTATGGGAAAAAAAATCCAAATCTCTAAGAAATAGAAATTTGGATTGTTATTATTTTTATTGTTTTATTCGTTTAATAAACTTCGTATTTGTCGCCAAAGTTAAAGGTTAAAGAAAAGCGAAGTGTATTTTCTAAAGGATTTTTAATTTTTGATGCTGAAAATAGGTAAGAAACATCAAGTTTTACTACATTATATTTAAAACCTGCTCCTAAAGAGAAAAACTGAACGCCTCCTTTTTGAGGACTTTGGTGGTAATATCCTGCTCTCATCGAAAAAGCATCCTGATAAGTATATTCTCCGGCAACACTATAAGTGATTTCTTTTAATTCTTCGCTAAAACCACCCGGAGCATCTCCAAATGATTTAAAAATACCTGAAACCCAACCTATATCATTGTAGTTTTTGTAATTTGTGGCATTAGCCTGTTCCTGAGAAGTTTCTCCAGGATCATTATAATCGCCATCTCCGTTTAAATCTATCGGAGTTCCTGGTCCCGGAGGAGTAGGAACTAAAAGTTTGGTAAATTCTACGCTTAGTCCAACTTTATTGTAGTCGTCCAGAATAAAATCAAAACCACCACCTAATCTTAAATTTGCCGGTATAAAGTTTGAGCTTAAGTCATCATTGTCGTAGCTTATTTTCTGGCCAAGGTTTTGCATGTTGAAACCTGCTCTCCATCGTCCGTTGAAGTCTGAATAAGCAATTTCTTCAGATTGGTAAAATCCGGCAATATCAACTGCAAAAGTACTTGCTGCAGAAGCGTCTATATCTTCTGAGGCAATTTTTAAATTTGAATTGATAAATCTTGCGGCAACTGCCATAGAGAATGTTTCGCTTAATTTCAAAGAATAAGATCCGTCCAAAGCAAATTCGTTTGGCGATACTATTCTGGCAGCTTCACTTGGATCTCCTGTTGTTCTTAGCTCAATATCTCCAAAACCAAAATAGCGAAGACTTCCTGCAAAGGCACTTCGTTCATTAATTTTATTGTAGTACGTTACCTGACCTAATGAAATGTCATTGGCTAAGTCTGTTAAGTACGGAGTGTAACTAATCGAGAAACCTTGCTTATCTACTGAAAAAGCATATTTTGCAGGATTCCATTGCTGAGAGAATGCGTCTGCTGATGTTGCTACACCCTGATCAGCTAAACCTGCTGCTCTGGCATCTGCCGCAACTAATAAAAAGGGAACTCCCGTTGTAATAGGGCGGTTGTCCTGTGCCTGTACTTTAAAAAGAATAAAAGAACAAATTAAAAGTAGTGAAATTTTTTTCATTTAGGGACTTAATGTATTTATGATACAAATATATATATAATTATAAGATGACAAGCTTTTCATATTTTTCTGCCTTTTTATTTGTCAAATTAGATCTGACTGTTAGTTTGTAAATATAAACACCTTTTCCTATTCGGTCACCAAAATCATCTTTTCCATCCCAGGTTATTTCTCTTGATAAAAAACCTTCTGTTGTAATGATCTGGTTTTTTGTCCAGACTACTTTTCCCGTAATAGTCATTACCTGAACCTGGACATCCAGGGGTTCGTATGGTCTATTGTGAGAAAACCAAAACTGAGTGTAGGTAGAAAAAGGATTAGGATAATTAAGAACGTGTGTTAATGTTAGTGATTCATCTCCAACAACTACAAATTGTATTTCGCTTGTAACCGGATTGTTGTAAACATCCCATGCTGTAAAGCTTATAGTGTGCATTCCCGGAGCTAAATTTCTTAAGGGGAAACGTAAATTTCCGTTCGTATAATCGTCTAATTTTGTTTGATAGTAATCATTTAGAATGTAAGGATTACTAACGTCTCCGTCCAGAATTGCTACAATGTCATGCCCGATTCCGCTTGCTGTATTTATTCCATTTTCATCTTCCAGAAAAGCCAGTAAAAATGGCGATTCATTTGTAATTCCGCCAGATACAAAAGTTTCATCGTTCATATATAACTTAACTTTTGGACTTATATTGTCCTGAGGTGCATTTTCATTTATTCCTCCTATTTTAATGGCTGTACTGTAACCAGTTTGGTTTTCTAAAGCCTGATTTTTTTTCGAATAAAAACTAATTCGGCCATAATCAACAGGAACACGAATATCCCGCGGTACAACAAAGCTAAATTCGAACTGGCCGTTGGTTACGGATGCATTTCCTCTAAATATTGTTTCCCCTAATATTTTAAATGACATTGCAGGGCTATAACCATCATTATTTAAAGTTGTGGTTGTAATTAATTTATCGAAAATTGCGGTAGCTAACTCTCCGTTATAATTGCTAAGAAGAGTATTGTTTTCATCGGTAATTTCGCCTGAAATTTTAATTTTTGCCAAAGATTTAAAGTCTGGAATTGATTGTGAAATCACAACATCATTAACTTTTGTTAAATTAATTCTAGGTTTTGGAATGGCTAACATTAAAGCAGGATCGCCAATATAAAAAATAACATTACTGGCTGAACTTGGATTTTCGTTTTTAGAAATTCGGAGCGCCTCGGCAATGCTTGTGTATTGATTGGATCCGTACGAAAGCAGGTTTTTACTAAGGCTGTCATTAAAATCTTCTGCATTAAATTGTCCTATAGCTCGAATGGTTGTAAGCATAGAAATTGCGCCGCCTTTTGGATTCCAAAAAGTATATTCTCCTGCTGTTGGTCTTGTCGGGTCATCGAATCTTGAAAACTCACAAGTAATGGTTATAAATAAAGGATACTTGTATTGATTGTTTAGATTTTGTCCGTCTGATTTTTCCCAAATACGTTCGCTTGCCAGTCCGTCTTCGCCACCGTGGCCTAAATAATTAAAAATTAAAGCGCCTTTTTCAAAAGCATTAAATAAATCCGTTCTTGCTTTAGGGTATCTTGATCCGCCGGCAGAAGCTTCCTGTGTATAAGCATCCAAAATGATTTTGTCGATATTTAAAAAAGGTTTTTGGGTAGTTATATTGTCTGCCAAATTGTTTTGATGGAATTGTAATGTCGCATCTGAAGTCTGGTCAGAGTCATCACTTACCATAACAATGTTGTTTCTCCAATTCCCATAGGATTTAACATCATGGTATTCTAAAACTTTATTGACCATTTCGGCTGCCTGTGCATTGTCTGACACCAGCATTCTGCCGACCGCAATATCAATTCCGCCAAAAGGCGAAACGACAATTCCTTCGTTTGAATCCATTAAACCGTAAAAGTCATCAGATGCAAATGAGGCTTCTCCGGTCGAGTTGCTAATTACAGATTGATATATAGGTACAATATTATTATTGTTTGCAATTCTGTCCTTGTAGTCAAAAGAAGCATCTCCGAATAAATTCAGGTATTTTATTTTTTTATCTGAAGATGATGCATTGTCGTAAATGTATCTGATGCAATTTCTAATGGCTGCGATATCTTGTTTTCCTGAAGAAAATTCCTGATAGATGTTTTCTAAAGCAAGTACTTTTACATTCAAATTAGAATATGTTCTGTGAAAATTCGCTAGTTTTTCGGCTTGGGAAATTAAAAATTTGGGTGTAACTATTACATAGTCAATATCCTGAAAGTTATTTTGGGTATTCTTAAATAATGTTCCTTTTAGATTTTGATTGACAATTTTTGATTGATTCTCTTTTAAAGGAGTGAAATAATCAGCAGCATCAATAGCGATGTATTTTCTAATTTCTCCCAAATTTGCTTTAAAGCTAAAAGAGGTTTGATTTGGGTTTTCAATTTTTGATACATTATATAGGTCTGTAACATCCCAAATTTGAGAAATTCCCGAAGCATTACTTATTGTATAATTTACTATTCCCGGTATTGATCCGGCTAAGTCATACTGAAATTTAAATTGTTTGCCTGTACCGGATAATTTTCTTTTCGCTATTAAATTGATGTAATCCAGATATCCTTTTGATCCCGGGACACCATTATTATTATAGGTAAGTTTTATTTTTATGTTTTCGGCACCGGTAAACGAGCTGTTAGAAGGAAGTTTTTGGGTGTAAAATTTTAATTCAGAATTGGATGCCAGCGCCTGAAAAGTAATATTTCCTATACTTTGTCCGTTAGCAGAAACTGCAAAAGAGGTTGGGGTAAAAGCTGCAGAAGCTGCATTTAATTCAATTTTTACCGGTATTGAAGTTTCAATATTTGGAAAATTGAATTCGAATTCCTGTTCCTGAGTAATATCAAATGCTTCTCCAAACCATTGACGTCCCAGATGAGCAATGTTGGTTTTGTCGATTTCATGAAATTGATAGTCGTCAAAAGTGTTTAGCTCTAAGGTACTATTTCCGCTTGGCTGATTGAAGTTCGGGATACGTTTTCCATCGTTGCCGGCCACTGTAACATAATAATAGGATTTTGTAGCATACAAATTAAGATTGGTCTGGCTTTCGGTACTCCAGTTTTCAACTCCTTCAGCATAAAAAAGAATATAATCTTCGTTGTTAAAAGTGCCATCGCTTTCTCCAATTATTTGTATCGCATTTTCTGTTAAGTCCGCAGGATAGTAAGTGTTATTAGCTAAAGGCAGCATTTTTCCTCCGTTTCCGTAGATCTTAATTCGTCTTGGGTCTACTTTTGAAGGGTCAAATCCAAGGCTTTGCAAAAAAGTTTTCGAAATTTTATAAACGCCGGATTTCTCAATATAAAAACGGTACCAGTCTCCGGATGCTAAAACTGAATTGTATACAGCATTTGATTTTTGAAAAGTTGAAGAATTATTACTTATAAACGTTGGGTTGCTTGCTGTGTAGGAAAATGATCTGATTCTCTTGTAAGTGTTACCTTCCTTTATTATAGGTGATAACGATAAGAAAGTTTGCGTTTGATTTCTTGAAAGAGTGGTTTTTAACGTTTCATTTGGTTTTTCGGGGATGTTTTCAAGTGATAAGTCTCCTAATTCAGCAATTGAAACAGATTCGTAAATAACGTTTGTAATTTGTACAGAATTATTGTTTGAGAAGCCAGATTCGCTTAGGTTAAGTAATAACGTTATGCTTTTTTTACTCGTATCGTACCTAAAACCGCCTCCTGAAAAGTACGGGATTTTTATTTTTGATTCGCCAAAACTCATCTCTTTTTTACTTTGCCAATCTAGCGTGAAGCTCCCATTTACCTGAGAAAATGAGATGAACGGAACCAGAAAAAGATATAAGAATAAGGCTTGTTTCATTATGTGATAAAGCGGTTTTAAATTAAAAATATTTTAGTAAGTAAAAATATAGTATTTCATGTTATAGTAAATAATAAAAAGTATATTTTTGCGTTCGTAACTATAGGTTATTTTCTGGTAAAAAACAGTGAAATAAAATTATTAGAACAGATGTTGCTAATTAAATGTTAATTATTATATTGCAGCACCTAAATTTATCACCTAAGAATGAGTATGAAAGTAAACAAAATTGTAGTCTTGCAATTAATGATGTCAATGATATTGATGTTGGGCACGGCTAGTTGTAGCAAAAAATCGAGTTCCAGTCAAGCTTCCAGAGCAACTGGTTGGGATGTAGATAGTCAGAATGGAACTGCTGCCAGAAACGCAGGAAAAAAACAACAGGCTGGTCCTGGTTTAGTTTTTGTTGAGGGAGGTACATTTACTATGGGTAAAGTACAGGATGATGTTATGCACGATTGGAATAACACACCAACCCAACAACACGTTCAGTCATTCTACATGGATGAAACAGAGGTTACCAATGGTATGTACTTAGAATACCTGGAGTGGTTAAAGAAAGTTTTCCCTCCAACAGAAGAAAATTACAAAAATATTTACGAAGGAGCATCTCCTGATACTTTAGTATGGAGAAATCGTTTAGGATACAACGAAACGATGACTAATAACTATTTAAGACATCCATCTTATGCAAACTACCCTGTAGTTGGTGTTAACTGGATTCAGGCTGTTGAATTTAGTAAATGGAGAACTGACCGTGTAAACGAAGCAGTTTTAGAGAAAAACGGTTTCCTTCAAAAAGGTGCTAAAACAAACGATGTTACTGCTGATAATTCATTTAATACTGAGGCTTACTTAATGTCTCCTAGTACTGCACGTGGTGGTAGCGAAGAGATTGTATTAAAGAAAAATCCAAACGGAAGAAGACCTAAAGCAGGAAAAGATGGTGTAGTTCCGGAAGAAAAAAATGTGTACGCACAACGTTCTTCAGGTATTATATTGCCAGAATACAGACTTCCTACTGAGGCAGAATGGGAATATGCTGCTGCAGCTGATGTTGGACAAAGAGAATACAATATATATAAAGGACAAAAGAAATACCCTTGGTCCGGAGATTATACACGTTCTAGCAAACGTAAAAACAAAGGAGATCAATTGGCTAACTTTAAACAAGGAAACGGTGATTACGGTGGAATTGCAGGTTGGTCTGATGATGGAGCAGATATTACAAATGCTGTAAAAAGCTATGCACCTAACGATTTTGGATTATACGATATGGCTGGAAACGTAGCCGAATGGGTTGCCGATGTTTACAGACCTATTATTGATAATGAAGCGAATGATTTTAACTACTTTAGAGGAAATCAATATGCTAAAAACAAAATTGGTAAAGATGGTAAAATTGAAATTATCACTAAAGATAATATTCAGTACAAGACTTTAAGTAACGGTAAAAAAGTTGCAACAAACTTGCCAGGAGAAATTGCTCAGGTTCCGGTTGATGAAAATGAAACTTACTTGAGACAAAATTTCAGTACAAGTGATAACATCAACTATAGAGATGGTGATAAACAATCATCTAAATACTTTGATTTTGGTGATCCTGATGGAGGAACAAAAGCTGATCAGTCAATGTACAATTCTCCTAAGCATAATGTAACAACAGACAGTTTAGGTCAAATGGTTAGAAAATATGACAACTCTAGTAAACGTACTACACTTATCGATGATAATGTGAGAGTTTACAAAGGTGGTTCTTGGAGAGACAGAGCATATTGGTTAGATCCGGCACAAAGAAGATATTTCCCTCAGGATATGGCAACAGATTACATCGGATTTAGATGTGCTATGTCTAGAGTAGGTGCAAAAGCTGAAAAAAGAAAATCGCCTAGAAACTAAATTCTAGAAAATTCAATATAAAAAATTCCAAATTCCAACTGAATTACTCAGCTTTTGGAATTTGGAATTTTTTTATTGCTTATTTTATAAATATAAATTTTTTTATAAATGAATATTCAGGACATTCATAACTTATTTTTGCAATGTAAATCGGTTTCAATTGATACCAGAAAAATTGAAAAGGATTCTATGTTTTTTGCTATCAAAGGTGAAAATTTTGATGCGAATACCTTTGCTGTCAAAGCACTTGAATTAGGTGCTTTATTTGTCGTTGTTGATAATGCATCGTATGTTATTGATGAAAGAACAATTCTTGTTGAGAACAGTTTAGAAAGCTTACAAGCGTTGGCAAAGTTTCATCGCGCTTATCTTAAATTGCCTATAATTGCCTTAACGGGAAGTAATGGTAAAACGACGACTAAAGAACTTATTAATGTTGTTATTGCTAAGAAATATAAAACCAAGGCTACAGTAGGAAATTTAAACAATCATATTGGAGTGCCTCTGACTTTGCTGTCTTTTACAAAAGATACTGAAATTGGTATTGTTGAAATGGGTGCAAATCATAAAAAAGAAATCGAATTTTTATGTGAAATAGCTCAGCCTGACTTTGGCTATATTACGAATTTTGGTAAAGCGCATCTTGAAGGTTTTGGTGGTGTAGAGGGTGTTATTCAGGGCAAAAGTGAGATGTACGAATATCTCGCAAAAAACGATAAATTGGTTTTTGTAAATCTCGAAGATCCTATTCAGATCGAAAAATCTGCGGGAATAAAATCATTTACTTTCGGAATCAATAATGCTAATGCTGATCTAAAAATTAACAGTATCAAAGCTAATCCTTTTGTTGTTATAGATTACGATAATTTTAGTGTAGAATCGCATCTAATTGGGCTTTATAATGCTAACAATATTAATGCGGCTATTGCAATTGGATACTATTTTAAGGTCGAGGAAGAGGATATGAAACAAGCAATTGAAACATATATACCTGAAAATAACAGATCGCAATTGTTACGAATTGATTCTAATCAGATTATTCTGGATGCTTACAATGCTAATCCTAGCAGTATGGCAGTTGCAATAACTAATTTTTTACAACTCGAAAATCAAAATAAAGTGATGATTTTGGGAGATATGTTTGAGTTGGGTGATGAGAGCAAACAAGAGCATAAGTTAATTGTAGATTCTTTATTAAATCAAAACAAATCAGAGTGCTATTTGATTGGTAAATCATTTTATGAAAATAAAGTTGCTCAAGAAAATATTCAGTTTTTTGAAACTTTTGATGCTTTTGTAGCACATCTTAAAACAATACATTTCAAGGACAATACTATTCTCATAAAAGGATCCAGAGGAATGGCTTTAGAGCGAACACTGGAATATATTAAATAATAAAAATCCATCAGCCGAAACTGATGGATTTTTTGTTTTTAGATGCTCATTAAAAAACCAATTAAATTTTCCTTTTTATTTAAACCGAGTTTTTTTCGTAACCTATAACGTGCTAATTCTACGCCGCCTGTTGAAATATTCATGATTTCGGCAATCTCCTTTGTCGACATATTCATCAATAAATAAGTAGAGAGATCCAGTTCTCTTGGCGAAATCGTGGGATATTTTTCTTTTAATCTTTTCAAAAATTCAAAGTGAACGTTTTTGATATGTTTTTCTAAGTCTTTCCAGCTTTTATCTGTGTTTACTTCCTTTACAATACTTTTATTCAGTTTGCTCACTTGAAATTTGGTCGAATCGTCTAGCGCTTCAACATCGATTTCTTTCAGTTTATGAATAATTCCGTTTAGGATTTTGTTTTTCTTTACTACTTGTAAGGAGTTGTTTACTAGTTCTTTATCTTTTGCTAGAATTTTTATCTGAAGTTTGTCACTTTTAAGCTTTTCAATTTCTTTTTCCAGGTCAAATTGTTCCTGCCTTATTTTAGATTCTTTTTCAAGATATAATCTTCTCTGTTCGATAGTTTCGTAATATTTGTTTTTTCGGATTTTCATTTTTACCCTGGCAGAAATTAAATAGACCGCTATCATAATTAGTACAAAGTAAAACATATATGCTAAAAAGTGCCTGTACCAGGGAGGAGAAACCATAAAGGAAATCGTTGAAGGCTCAGATTGAATTCCGTAACTGTTTCTGACTTTTAATTTCATCGTATATTCGCCTTCTCTTAAATTGGTATATTCTTTAATAGAAATGGTAGACCAATCACTCCATTTATCATCAAAAGGTTCTAATTGATAGGAGAATTCGACATTTTCAAGATTTTCATATATAGGAGATGAAAATGTAAAGCGTACATGATTGGAAGAGTAGGGAATACGAATATTTTCTGTTTTCTGCTGATTGTTTCCCAAAACGATAGTGTCGCCGGGAAATGAAAAACTTCGTATAAATGCTTTAGGTTTGGTTACAAAATTGTTGAGCAGGTCAGAATCATAATGAGCTAATCCATCCGTTAAGCCGATAAAAATATTTTTTGAATCGATTGTATTTACAGATAAATAACTATTTACCAGATTACCGGTTAAGTTCGAGAAAGGGGCAACGACATTTTTGTATTGATTATCGTATTTCATTAATACTCCTAAAGATTCATCAAATGCATACCATAAATTCGATTGCGAATCTTCGCTTAAAGCATTTATATTTGGAATATTTTTGAATAATGCCGACAGTTTTTGGTCTTCATAAAACAAATCCTGCTCTTTTGAGAATTTGTAAAAGTGATTGTTGGTCTGAAAGTAGATTTTACCGTCAATTTTTTGAAGACTTCCAATATTTTTATGTTGAGGAGATAATTGATTTATTTTTTTGATGGAGGTAAATCTTGTCAAATCATTGCTAAGCTGCATTTTATAAATTGATTCGTCTTTTTTGAGCCACAAATAAGAGTCATCAAGCTCAAAACTATTGGATGATTTATCAAAACCTGAAATTTGATTTTTGAATATCAGGCCCTTTCCTGTTTTTTGAAAAACAGCAAATCCATCGTAATTAGAACCAATAAAAAAGCCCGGATGATTTGGTATTCTTTTAAAACCAAAATATCCTTTAGAATCTATAATATGAGTTACTTTTCCTCCCTGAATGGCGAGTGCACCTCTATTATTAGAGCAGATAAGTTCATTTTCGATTACCTGAACGTTCCATGACTGGGCGGTCGTTCCTTCAACAAGTTTAAAAACATCCTCTTTGAAGCTATTATTCCAGGCATGATAAAAAACACCCTGATTTGTTGCAACGTATAGGTTTCCCTGATAAATTACCGATGCGTATACGGTACTGATATCGTAACTAAATCCAAAATAAGTAAATGGAGAACTTTCGTTTAAAAAGGCTATACCGTTGTCTAATCCAAGCCATAAATTGTTTTTGCTATCAATAAAAGAAGTCAGGACGGTATTGTTCTGCAATCCTTTTTTTCTGTTTAGATGCTGAATTATTCTGCCATTAAAATCGCAAATGATAATCCCATCCAGTACAGAGTTTAAAACAATAAAGTTTTTATTTATTATAGCGCCGCCTAAAGAGTTGTTTTTTCTAACAAAATTATTGGCTTCAGTTTCCCAGGGTTGAATGGTGTTGTTTTCATAAATAAACAATCCTTTTTCAAGTGTTATTATAAGTGTTTTGTCTTTTGTTAAAGAATACATTCCCCATATTTCGGTATTGTTTAGGGCTGTGGTATTGGGTAATGGATATAATTTTTCGTTTCGATACTCTAAGATGCCTTTTTCGACATCCTGAAAGTAAAGTTTATTATTTACTACAAATGAAAATTGAAACCTTTTAGGAGCTTGTAGTATGGATAGTTTTCCATTTTTTAAAATATAGGCCCTTGCGAAAGATTGAAAAATAGTCAGATTGTTTAAAGAATGGATTTTCCAGATAAAATCGATGATTTTGATTTTATTTTTATCCACCTTTTTAGCAAGGGAAGTATATTCCAGCTTTCCTTTATTGTCAGGTTTGAAATATCCAAACTCATTATACCCGCCCACTAATATTTTTCCTGACTTATCAATTTTTAAACATCTTACAGAAGTTAGATTGGGTAGTGGATATTTGCGCCAGGAAGATCCATCAAATTGTAAAAGTCCATTATTATTGGCAAAATATAAATTTCCGTTTTTATCCTGATCAATACTCCAGTTTTGCGTTCCTCCCTTATATTCATTTCGTTTGTAATTTCTTACGTCAGGAAGTCCTATGCTTTTAACTTGTCCGTAAAATGTAATTGAGAATAATGTAAAAAAAGTAATAATAAAATGTGATTTTATCAATTGCATCAGTTTTTGGTTTTTTTTAATTTTTTAATAGTTAACTATTTAAAATTTAGTAGTTTATGAGTAATTGCTCTCTACTATCACGATGTAGAAAGTTGTTTTTTTTATAAAAATAAGCATTATCATACTACTGTAGTGTTTATTTTTATAATTAACATTTCCATAACATCTTAAATTTAAATTTTAAATAGTTAATTATCAATTATTTATGTAAAATTTGATGTGTTTTTGTAATGTATTAAAATTTGATTTGATGTGTTTTTGTAGTGAAAATTTGTTGCGGGTAGTGAAAAATTAACATTATTATTGCATCAAATTACTAATTAATTAACCAAAATTTTTAGAAAAATGAAATTAACAAAATTACTTATTTTTTGTGTTTCATCTTTGTTATTCTCGGTTATAGCCGTGGCTCAGGATGTCACAGTAAGTGGAATAATAAATGATGAAAGTGGAATGCCAGTTCCAGGTGCAACTATCTTATTAAAAGGTACTACGAAATCAACTGCATCTGATTTTGATGGAAAGTTCCAACTACAAGTACCTTCAAACGGAGTTTTGACAATTACTTTTATAGGTTATGGTACAGTTACTGAAGCTATAAACGGAAGAACAAAATTATCTATTCAATTAAAACCAGAATCACAATCACTTAACGAAGTTGTGGTTGTTGGATATGGTACTCAAAAGAAATCAGTTGTAACGGGAGCCATCTCTAGTGTAAAAGCTGCTGATTTAGAAGATTTACCTCTTACAAGAGTTGAGCAAGCTTTACAAGGTAGGGTTTCAGGAGTTACTATTGCAGCAAATGCGGGACAGCCAGGATCAGCTTCAACAATCCGCGTTAGGGGTATCACTTCGTTTGGAAACAACGAACCTTTATGGGTTGTTGATGGAGTTATTGTTGATTCAGGCGGAATTGGTTACCTAAATCAATCTGATATTGCGTCAATGGAGGTTTTAAAAGATGCGGCATCGCAGGCAATTTATGGTGCCAGAGCAGCAGCAGGGGTTATCCTTATAACTACTAAAAAAGGAAAATCTGGTAAAATGAGTGTAAACTATAATGGTTACACCGGTTTTTCTAAAGCAGCTAGAAAATTAGACTTATTGAATGCTACTGAATATGCTACAATAATGAATGAAAGATATGCAAATGGATACACAGTAGATCCTCAAAAACCATATCAACTTCCCTATCAGAATCCATCATCATATGGAATTGGAACTGACTGGCAAAAAGTTATTTTTAATGACAGTGCTCAAAAAACGGGACATGAACTAAGTTTGTCAGGAGGAAATGATGTATCTACTTATTATGTGTCTTTCGGATTATTAGATCAAGAAGGTATTGTTGCTACTCCGATATCAAATTACAATAGAAAAAACATTCGTTTAAACTCGACACATAAAATTGTAAAAGGATTAACTTTTGGTCAAACTTTAGGATATTCTCACGAAAAAAATGTTGGGATAGGGAATACAAATAATGAATATGGTGGGCCACTAAGTTCAGCAATCAATTTAGACCCACTTACACCGGCGATAGTTACCGATCCAGCTGTTGCAAATTCAGCGCCATATAGTACTCAGGCTGGTATTTTGAGAGATGCTAACGGAAATCCGTATGGAATTTCTAGTGCTGTAAGTCAGGAAATGAGTAATCCTTTGGCATATATTCAAACGAGATTAGGAAATTATGGCTGGTCTGACAATTTTGTTGGAAATGCTTATGTAGAAGTTGAAGCTATTAAGGGTTTGAAATTTAGAAGTACACTAGGAGGTAAATTAGCGTATTGGGGTGCAGAGAGTTTTACGCCAGTATCTTATTTAAACTCTGCAACTATAAATGCGGTTAATAATTTAACTAGAAATACAAACAAAGGTTTTGGATGGAATATTGAAAATACAGTTTCTTATGCAAAACAAATAGGAGATCATAATTTTTCAATTTTACTTGGACAAGGTGCATATATAGACAATATCACGTCAGGGTCTACAGTAACTTATAATGACATACCTTTTACTAATTTTGAAGATGCAACATTTCCTAATGGTCATCCAAAGGAGAAAATTACAGCTTCTGCAACTAATGGTTATGAGCATAAAGTAACATCACTATTTGCGAGAGTAAATTATGATTATAAAGAAAAATATTTATTAACAGGTATTGTTCGTCGTGATGGTTCATCTCGTTTTGGTCAAAATTATAAATACGGAACTTTTCCATCATTCTCTTTAGGATGGGTTCCAACTAAAGAAAATTTCTGGCCACAAAATAATGTAGTAACACAATTGAAGTTTAGAGGAGGTTATGGTATTACAGGTAGCGATGCAATTGGTGATTTCAAATTCTTACCAACTATTGGTTCAGGAAGAAATTACACTATAGGAAACCAAGGATCAGTTGTTGTTGGTAGTAGTCCAAATGCACCAGCAAATCCAGATTTAAAATGGGAAGAAACGAGCCAGGCAAATATAGCTTTTGATATTACATTCTTTAATGACTTTACCTTAACTTCAGATTTTTATATCAAAAAATCGACAGGTATTTTACAGGATATTGACTTGCCTGGTCATATTGGTAGTGCAGGTCGACCTTCTGCGAATATTGCTGACATGCAGAACAAAGGTATTGACGTAGAACTTTCTTACCGTAAAAAATTAGGTGACTTTAATTTAGGCTTAAGCGGGAATATTTCTTATTTAGAAAATGAAGTAACGAACTTAGGAAAAGGTATTCAATTTATTTCGGGAGATGCATCTTTCCAAAATATGGGTGCGGTAACCAGAACACAAGTTGGTCAACCATATAATTCTTTTTATGGATATAAAACACAAGGTATTTTTCAAAATCAAGCAGAAATTGCAGCTTATACAAACGCTGCTGGTGGTCTAATTCAGCCAAATGCAAAACCAGGAGATTTTAGATGGCAGGACGCAAACGGCGATGGGACAATTACAGATGATGATAAGACGTTTATTGGAAATCCACTTCCAAAATATACATTTGGATTTACTGTTAATTTAGATTACAAAAATTTTGATCTATTAATATTTACACAAGGTGCAGTAGGAAATCAAATTTTTCAGGGATTACGTCGTCTAGACATCAATACAGCTAACTTCCAAACCTCTGCTTTAGGTCGTTGGACTGGAGAAGGATCTACAAATTCATATCCAATTATATCTAGTGTTGATGATAATAAAAACTTTTCAAACGCTTCAGATTTTTATTTAGAAGATGGTGATTATTTGAGAATCAAAACAATTCAACTTGGATATAATCTGCCAAGTGATGTTGTTTCAAAAGGAGGACTTTCAAAAGTGAGACTTTATTTAACCGGAGAAAATTTATTAACATTCACAAAATACAGCGGTTACGATCCGGAAATTGGTGGAGGAGTTTTTGGTATTGATAAAGGATATTATCCACAAGCTAGAACTTTAATGTTAGGGGTTAATTTACAATTTTAAAATTAGAGATTATGAAAATTAAAAATATAAAATATTCATTTGCTGCAGTAGGATTGTTGCTTCTTAGCTCTTCTTGCGGTGAAGATTTTTTAACAGTTGATCCAAAAGGACTTCCGTTGGTAGATAATTATTACAAAGATGAGAACGAAGCATATTCTGGATTGATTGCTGCTTATGATATTATGGGCAAACAATCCAAAGGTTTTGAAAACATGGTCTGTATGCTTAATGCAGGTTCTGATGATTTTTATGCTGGAGGAGGAGGACCTGGAGACGGGGCTGGTATTCACGGTTTTGATAATTATAAGCTCGATAAAATAATTATGCCAAGGAGTTTTTGGGGTGATTTTTTCCAAGGAATTGCCAGAGCAAATATCTTGTTGGAGAAATTACCTGGTGTAAATATGCCTGATGCTAAGAAAGTGCGTTTTGCAGCAGAAGCAAAAGCATTACGCGGCTATTACTATTTTGAACTAGTAAGAACATTCAGGAATTTGCCATTAATTCTAACCCCAATTTCACCAGCAGAAGGATACAACAGTACTCAGGTTAGTCCAGGAGAAATTTATGCGCAAATAGAGAAAGATTTGATTGAAGCTAAAGCAGTTTTACCAAATACAGTTGATACTGCAACAGAAGCTGGGCGTTTTTCTAAAGGTTCTGTACAGGCTTTACTAGGAAAAGTATATTTGTACGACGGAAAAAATTCATTGGCCGCAGCAGAATTCGCTGATGTAAATGGAACTCCGGGAGGTACTAGCATGTACGGCTATAAATTGCTGGACAAATTTTCTGACCTATGGGTATTCAGCAACAAATTTAACTCAGAAGCTATTATTGAAATTATGCATACTGATAAAAGTAATGCAAATTGGGATTTCTGGGGTGGAGGAGCAGACGAAGGTAATTCTGTAAATATTATGGTAGGACCTAGAGATTTTTCAAGAACAAAACCTGCACTGATACCAGATTATGTTTCTGGATGGAGTTTTAACCCTGTTACGCCAAGTTTGTACAATTTTATGAAAGGTGATCCCCGTTTTGATGCTACAATTTTGGACATGTCAGCAATGCTTGCAGCAGGAATTGCTAAGTGGGGACCAAAAGATCAGGATACAGGATATTTCTTAAAGAAATTTATGCCATTAAACTCAGATACTTCTACAGGAGGTGGAGCTACTGCTTTAAACTATAACCAAGATATGTATGCAATTCGTTTAGCAGATACTTACTTAATGGAAGCAGAAGCTTTGGGCGGAACAGGAGCAAGAGCACAGGCTTTACTAGACGCTGTACGTGCAAGAGTTGGTTTAGGTTCAGTACCAGTTTCTTTAGATGCTATTGCTAACGAAAGAAGATTAGAATTGGCAGGTGAAGGACACCGTTGGTTTGATTTAGTAAGAACCGGAAAAGCGGCAACTGTACTTGCGGGAGAAGGATTTGTAGCTGGTAAAAATGAAATTTGGCCAATCCCACAAAAAGATTTAGAGAATACTAAACTTGTTCAAAATCCAAACTATTAATACAATATCATATGAAAATAAATTTAATGAAAAAGCAAAGATTTTTATTCTTGTTTTTTATGACAGTAGTATTAAGTATTACGAGTTGTCAACCAGATGATTCCATTGTAAACAATGGATTAACAGATAACAATGTAGATGCATCATTTCAAATCGTTCCAGTAGAAGGAAAAGTAAATGTTTATAAGTTAGTAGCAAATACAAAAGGGGTTACATCTTCATTATGGGATACAGGTGCTGGATTTTATGCTGGTAAAATGGTAGAAGAAATTTCTTTACCTGATGCCGGAACATATACCATTTCGCACACTGCAATAGGTAAAGGAGGAGGAAAAACTACAGCTTCAAAAGATGTCGTGGTAGCTACTTCTGATCCATTAAAAGGTAATTTAGTTAAAGGTGGTTCATTTGCAACTGCAGAAGATCAGGCTAACTGGAAAATAGTAGTTTATGGTGCTGGTGGAAACTGGACTTATAGTGATAAAGGTGCTACTGTTAGCGGGGGGCATGCAGCTATTTATCAGGCTATTGATGTTGTAAAAGACAAAGAATATACAATTGATATGTCTGTTACAGGAGGTGCTTCAACTGATATGTGGTTTGAGGTTTATGCTGGTAAAGCTGATCCGGCTACAACTTCTGGAGATTACAGTGATGGAGGAAAAGTAATGGGTCTGAATACTTGGGATGGCTGCGGTAACAATACTGTTTCAGGTAAATTATCTGTTATTGGATGTACTAAAAATGCAAAATTAAATATAAAAAGCAACGTAGTTAAATTTGATACTACAGGTAAAATTTACTTGATGGTGAGATGCGGTGGAGGAATTGCTCCAGGCGGACTTACGATCAAAGGCGTGGAATTACGCGGAAAATAAGTTTAAGTTAAGTTTAAGTTTGGTTGTAAATAGCCCATAATCATTATGAGTATGGGCTATTTTTTAAATCCGTAAGCTGCCGGAAAGTTTTTTAGTGAAGAAGAGTTCACCAAAAAGCTTTGATTTAGAATTTAAAAAATTAGAAAAGAATGAAAAAAAATAGTTTAAAAGCGCTATGTCTCTTGTTTTCGTTAACGGCTTTTGCCCAACAACCAAAAACAAAAAAAGAGTTTACAACCAATGGAAAAAAGATAACGGTTTACACCACAGCAGAAAATTCGAATTTAAGATTAACATCTACAGATCATCTAACATTTACAGCTGCTAAGCAACCTCTGGAAATAGAGAGCTCTGTTTTTGTAGAGCCTGCAAAGAAGTTTCAGACTTTTATAGGAATTGGAGGAGCTATTACAGATGCGAGTGCCGAAATATTTGCTAAACTTTCAAAAGAAAAACAAACAGAATTTTTAAATGCCTACTATGATAAACAAAAAGGAATAGGCTATTCATTGCTAAGAACCACGATACAAAGTTCTGATTTTAGCAGTGAAAGCTATTCTTATATCAAAGAAGGAGATAAAGATTTAAAAACGTTTACAATTGATCACGACAAACAATTTCGTATTCCGTTAATTAAGCAGGCTATCCAGACAGCAGGCGGTAAATTAATGACATATGTGGCACCTTGGTCTCCAAATGCTTTTATGAAAAGCAACGCAAATGTCCTGAAAGGCGGAACATTATTACCGGAATATTATCAAACCTGGGCGAACTTTTATGCCAAATTTATAAAAGCCTATGAGAAAGAAGGAATTCCTATTTGGGGTACTTCTACGCAAAATGAACCAATGGCCGTTCAAACTTGGGAATCTTGTATTTATACCGCAGAAGACGAAAGAGATTTTATTAAAAACTTCTTAGGCCCAACATTGAAAAAAGAAAAATTAGGTAATGTAAAAATCATCGCCTGGGATCACAATCGTGATTTAATGAATTACAGAGCCAATGTAATTTACTCTGATCCGGAAGCTTCAAAATATGTTTGGGGAATGGGATTTCATTGGTATGAAACCTGGTCAGGAGGTTCGTCAATGTTTGAAAATGTTGCCAAAGTTAACGAAGCATATCCTGACAAAGGTTTAATGTTTACAGAAGGTTGTGTAGAAAAATTTGATGCTGCAAAATATCAATTTTGGGGTAACGGAGAAAGATATGGCATCTCTATGATTAATGATTTTAATAACGGAACTGCCGGATGGACAGACTGGAACATTCTTTTGGACCAGAACGGAGGACCAAACCATGTGGGTAATTTTTGCTTTGCGCCAATTCATGCTGATACAAGAACAGGAGAGCTAATTTACACTCCGTCATATTATTATATTGGGCATTTTTCAAAATTCATTCGCCTAAATGCAAAAAGAGTAAGTTCAGCAGTTAGCAGAAGCGCTTTATTGAGTACATCATTTTTGAATACTGATGGCACAATGGCTACAATTGTCATGAACCAAACAGATAAAGCAATGGACTATAAGTTGATTATAGGTGCTGAACAAACAGTTGTTAAGATTCCTGCACATGCAATACAAACGCTTGTGTATTAATGTTTTGTTAGTAGAAAGAGGGTTAATTTGAATCATCCAAATTAGCCCTCAATTTTTAATTTAAATTAAATCGTTTTTTAAAAATACTATGAAAATCATCAATAGAATTTTAATAGCTCCAATAGCAGTTCTACAATTAATTTGTTCTTCATCAAACGTTGTTGGACAAAATGCTCATACATCCAAAAAAAATAAAAAAATAGAGGTTTACACTACTGCCGAAAACACAAATTTGAGATTATCATTATCGAATAATTTAATTTCAAAACCAACTTCACAACAAACAAATTCAACAGTTTCTATACAATTAGATCCTGATAAAACAGACCAGACTTTTCTGGGAATTGGTGGTGCAATAACTGATGCAAGTGCGGAGGTTTTTGCCAAACTATCACGAAAAAAACAACAAGAATTTCTTAGCGCTTACTACGATAAGAATAAAGGAATAGGATATTCCCTTGCCAGAACAAATATTCACAGTTGCGATTTTAGCAGCGACAGTTATACTTATGTCCAGGAAGGTGACAAAGAACTCAAAACCTTTAATATCGATCACGATAGAAAATACAGAATTCCACTCATTAAAAAAGCAATTGAAACAGCCGGCGGGAAATTAACCTTATTTGTTAGCCCATGGAGTCCCCCAGCTTTCATGAAAGACAATAATGATATTTTGCACGGCGGCGTTTTATTGCCTGAGTTTGCCCAATCATGGGCAAATTATTATGCTAAGTTTATAAAAGCTTATGAAAAAGAAGGAATTCCGGTTTGGGGATTAACGATCCAGAACGAGCCAATGGCAAAACAACGTTGGGAATCATGCATCTATACTCCCGAAGCAGAAAGAGATTTCCTGAAAAATTTTCTGGGACCCACTTTAGAAAAAGAAGGGCTTGATGCTAAAAAAGTGATCATTTGGGATCATAATCGTGGTGATATGCTAACGACAAGAGCCAATTTGGTTTTCTCTGATCCTGAGGTTTCAAAATACGCCTGGGGAATTGGATTTCACTGGTACGAAACCTGGAACGGCGGTACTCCAAAATTTGAATCGGTAGGCGAAGTTCACAAAGCATTTCCGGATAAAAATTTAATTTTCACAGAAGGTTGTATAGAAAAATTCGATGCGACTAAATTTCAATTCTGGGGAAATGCAGAACGTTACGGACTTAATATGATCAACGATTTCAATAACGGAACCGTTGCCTGGACAGACTGGAACATTCTTTTAGACCAGAATGGAGGGCCTAATCATGTTGGGAATTTTTGTTTTGCACCCATTCATGCCGATACCACAAAAGATGAGTTAATCTACACGCCAATGTATTATTATATTGGACATCTCTCAAAATTTATCCGCCCTGGAGCAAAAAGAATCATTCAAACAATAAATGATAAAAATTTAATAAGCACTTCTTTTAAAAACGCTGATGGCAAAATAATTACAGTTGTCATGAACCAATCAGATAAGGAGATTGTTTATACCCTAATCAACCACGATTTGCAAAATACTATAACTATCCCGGCCCATGCTATGCAAACTATTGTATTCTAATGGCTGACCTAAAAACTATAAAAAATGAAATTGAATTTTAAAAACAGTATAAAAATATTGTTCCTCGCGATTGCAGTATTTGCTCAGGTAAAATGCTCTTCATCAAATGATGCTGTCGATCCGGTAGTAAATCCACCAGTGGTAAACCCTCCGGTTGTGGTAACAAACGATGTCGATTTCTGGCTTACAAAAGGAGATTTAAGCGCATTATTAACCAAACAAACCGGAACTTTAGGATTTAGCACTACTGCTAATTCATACGCAAATATTGAAGTAAATGCCGCTCAGAAATATCAAACCGTAGATGGTTTTGGATATACTTTAACTGGCGGAAGTGCTGATGTAATCTATAAGTTAACAGCAGCCAAAAGAACTGCACTTTTACAGGAATTGTTTGGTTCCGGAGAAACCTCAATTGGTATAAGCTACATCAGAATCAGTATTGGAGCTTCTGATTTGAATGCATCTCCGTTTACTTATGATGATCTTCCTACAGGAAATACCGATCTTGATTTAGCAAATTTTAGTTTAGAAAAAGATAAAACAGGAGTAATTGCACTTTTAAAAGAAATTCTGGCCATCAATCCTAAGATTTTAATTCTAGCTACTCCCTGGTCAGCTCCGCTATGGATGAAAGATAAAGACAGTTTTATTGGAGGTAGATTACAGGCTCAATACTACGATGTTTACGCCAAATATTTTGTAAAATACATTCAGCAAATGAAAGCTGAAGGAATTATTATTGATGCCGTAACGCCTCAAAACGAGCCCCTTCATGGCGGAAATAATCCAAGTATGGAAATGTCAGCTTTAGAGCAGACAAATTTCATTAAAAACAACTTAGGCCCGGCATTTAAAGCCGCCAATATTACTACAAAAATTATTGCTTACGACCACAATTGTGACAATCCAAATTATCCAAAAGCAATTTTAGCAGATCCGGCAGCAAATCCTTTTGTTGATGGTTCTGCTTTTCACTTATATGCCGGAGATATCAGCGCACTTTCAAATGTTTATAATGCTTATCCGGATAAAAATATTTATTTCACAGAACAATGGACTTCTTCTACAGGTGAATTTGGTGGAGATTTAAAATGGCATCTTAAAAATGTAATTATAGGTTCAATGCGCAACTGGAGCAGGAATGCACTAGAGTGGAATTTGGCCAATAATGGATCTTTCGAACCTCACACAACAGGAGGATGCAGCACTTGTAAAGGAGCAATAACAGTAACTTCAAGTGAAGCTTTTCAGCGCAATGTAGCCTATTATATAATAGCGCATGCCTCTAAGTTTGTTCCGGCCGGATCAGTACGAATTGCAAGTAATATAAGCGGGAACTTACAAAATGTAGCTTTCATCACGCCATCAGGTTCTAAAGTTTTAATTGTTGAAAATGACGGACAAGGAAATGAAATATTTAATATTAAATTCAATGATAAATGGGTGACTACTTCTTTGCAAGGAGGATCTGTGGGCACTTATACCTGGAAATAATTTTAAAATGCTGAACGTTCATCTGGAAACAAAAAACGGGAATTAATTGTGTAAGAATTTTAAACTAAAAATATTTTAAGCCAACAACGATGATATATTTAATATTAACTATTCTAACGTACATAATTAACATAACTTTTAAATAAGATTTTTTCTTTAAGGCTAGAGAAACATTAGCTTTACCGACTAAATTTTTTTAAAGATGAAAAAGATAAACAAAATTATTTTAGTAGTATTCCTACTTTTTGTAAGCGGATCATTTTATGGTCAAAATTTAAAGATCATGACCTACAACATCCGTTTAGATGTTGCTTCTGACGGAGAAAATGCATGGCCAAATCGAAAAGATTATTTTACTTCTCAAATACAATTTTACAGTCCGGATGTTTTTGGAGTTCAGGAAGCAACTCCCGGTCAGGTTGATTATATAGCATCGGCTTTGCCAAATTATAACAAATTTGGAGTAGGAAGAGAAGAAGGAGGAACAGGCGAGGCATGTACGATTTATTATAAAAAAGATCGCTTTAAAGTAGAGCAATCCAATACATTTTGGTTATCAGAAACTCCCAATGTAGTTTCCAGAGGCTGGGATGCAGCTTGTAACAGAGTTTGCACTTATGGACTTTTTAAAGATTTAAAAACTAAAAAAACGTTTTGGGTTTTTAATCTTCATCTGGACCACATGGGCGAAGAAGCAAGAATAAAAGGAGTACAGCTTGCTTTGAAAAAAATAAGCGAATTGAATACAAAGAAATATCCGGCTTTTTTAATGGGAGATTTCAACTCAGAACCGGATACAAAACAAATAGCAGAAATTAAAAAAGTAATGGATGATACAAAAGATGTTTCAAAAGAAAAGCCTTTTGGACCATCAGGAACGTTTAACGATTTCAAACACAACGAACCGGTAACACTATTACTCGATTATATTTTTGTTTCAAAAAACAGTGGATTAAAAATTCAAAAACACGCAGTTTTAAGTGATTCTAAAGATTTAAAATATCCATCGGATCATTTACCTGTTTTAATAGAAATAGATTAAAATGAAAAACATCAACAAAAAACTTCAAATTTTACTTTTACTGCCTCTTATTGCAGTTCAGATAAAATGCGGAACTTCAAAAAATGCAGCCACTTCTAATAAAGCAGAATCGTGGATCACTACAACCGATGAGTCTTTAAAACTTCAAAAGCAAAATGATTTGGTTTTTAATACAGAAACGAATTCAAACCAGACTATTGAAGTAAATCCTTCACAAAAATTTCAAACCATCGAAGGTTTTGGATTTTCTTTGACAGGAGGAAGTGCTCAGGCAATCCTAAAACTGGATAAAGCAAAAAAAGAAGCCTTGCTTCAGGAATTGTTTTCCAGAAAAGAAGATGCAATTGGGTTGAGTTATCTTCGTATTAGTATAGGAGCTTCTGATTTGAATGAAAAAGTTTTTTCGTATGATGATTTACCGGAAGGTCAAACAGATTTAAAACTGGAAAAATTTAATCTTGGACCTGATTTAAATGATGTTGTGCCTTTATTAAAAGAAATTTTAGCCATCAATCCACAAATAAAAATTATGGGTTCTCCGTGGTCACCTCCGGTTTGGATGAAAGACAACGGAAGCTCAAAAGGCGGAAGTTTACAACCAAAATACTATCAGGTTTATGCCGAGTATTTTGTAAAATACATTCAGGCCATGAAATCGCACGGAATTGTTATTGATGCGATTACACCTCAAAATGAGCCATTGCATCCAGGAAATAACCCTAGTTTATTAATGCTTGCTGAACAACAGGCAGATTTTATTGGGAATCATTTAGGTCCCGCTTTCGCGAAAGCTAAAATCAAAACCAAAATTGTGATTTACGATCACAATTGTAATAAACCGGAATATCCTTTGACGATTTTAAAAGATGCAAAAGCAAATCCTTTTGTAGCAGGTTCTGCGTTTCACTTATACGAAGGAGATATCAGCGCATTATCTACAGTTCATGATGCATATCCAAGCAAAGATTTGTATTTTACCGAACAATATACAGGATCAAAAAGCAGTTTCGAATCTGATTTGAAATGGAGTGTAAAAAATGTCGTAATTGGTTCTATGCGTAACTGGAGCGTGAATGCACTTTCGTGGGGATTAGCAAATGACGAATATTACAAACCTTTTACCCCAGGCGGATGTTCGACTTGCAAAGGAGCATTAATGATCGATCAGGCTCAGAATATAAAAAGAGAAGTGGGGTATTATATTATTGGTCACGCATCAAAATTTGTTCCTGAAGGATCAGTAAGAATAGCAAGTAATATTAGCGGAAATTTATACAATGTCGCTTTTAAAACTCCGTCAGGACAAACAGTTTTAATTGTAGAAAACGACGGAGCTACAACTGAAACTTTTAATATAAAATACAATCAAAAACAAATTTCAACTACCTTAAACGCAGGTGCTGTGGCTACTTACGTTTGGTAATCAAAATTAAATTCATGAAGAAATTAACCACATTTACCTTGTTGATGGTATCGTTTTTTGCGACGGCACAACAAGAAACAATAGACCAGAAAGTAAATGCTCTATTGAAAAAAATGACCATCGAAGAAAAAATAGGTCAGCTTAATCAGTATACGGGAGATAATTCTGCAACGGGACCAATTACCATAAACCCAAACAAACAGGCCGAAATAAAAGCAGGTATTATAGGCTCGATGCTAAATGTTGTGGGTACAAAATACACCAGACAATATCAGGAACTGGCAATGCAATCACGTCTTAAAATTCCGTTGCTATTTGGTCAGGACGTTATTCACGGTTACAAAACTACTTTCCCGCTTCCGTTGGCCGAGGCTGCAAGTTGGGATTTACAAGCAATTGAATTAGCAGCAAGAGTTGCCGCTATAGAAGCTGCAGCAAGCGGAATTCACTGGACATTTGCACCAATGGTCGATATTGGCCGTGATCCTCGTTGGGGACGTGTCATGGAAGGTGCTGGAGAAGATACTTATCTGGGATCTAAAATTGCTTATGCAAGAGTAAAAGGTTTTCAGGGAAATAAACTGGGAGATTTAAACTCGGTTATGGCTTGCGTAAAACACTTTGCAGCTTACGGAGCAGCCGTTGGCGGAAGAGATTATAACTCAGTAGACATGAGTGAAAGAATGCTTTGGGAAACGTATTTACCTCCTTTTAAAGCAGCTCTTGATGCAGGTGCTGCAACTTTTATGAATTCATTCAATGACTTAAACGGAATTCCTGCTACAGGAAATGTGCATTTGCAACGCGATATCTTAAAAGGAAAATGGAACTTTCAGGGTTTTGTAGTTTCAGACTGGGGTTCGATTGGCGAAATGGTAGCACACGGTTATTCAAAAGATCTTAAAGCAGCAGCACTTTCTGCGATTACAGCCGGAAGTGATATGGATATGGAAAGTAACGCCTACAGATATCACTTAGCCGAATTGGTTAAAGAAGGAAAAGTACCTGTTGAATTAATTGACGATGCGGTAAAACGTATTTTACGCAAGAAATTCGAATTAGGATTATTTGAAGATCCGTATCGATATTCAGATCAAAAAAGAGCCGACAAAGCGTTGAACAATCCTGAACACAGAAAAGCGGCTCTGGATGTAGCACAAAAAAGTATCGTTTTATTAAAAAATGAAAATGAAACTTTACCACTTTCTAAAAACCTGAAAACAATTGCGTTTATCGGTCCAATGGTAAAAGAATACAAAGAAAATATGGGATTCTGGTCTGTAGAATTACCGGAGGTTGACTACAATAAATGGATCGTTTCGCAATGGGATGGTTTACAAAATAAAGTAGGTAAAAATACCAAGTTACTTTACGCAAAAGGTTGTGAAGTAGACGGAGACAACAAAGATGGTTTTGCCGAAGCCGTTGCGACTGCCAAACAAGCCGATGTTGTTATTTTGAGTATAGGAGAAAGACGCGATATGAGCGGTGAAGCAAAAAGCCGAAGCAATCTTCATTTGCCAGGTGTTCAGGAAGATTTAGTAAAAGCAATTCAGGCTACAGGAAAACCGGTTGTAGTTTTGGTAAATGCGGGAAGACCTCTTATTTTTAACTGGACGGCAGATAATGTTCCGGCAATTGTATATACGTGGTGGTTAGGTACAGAAGCAGGAAATGCAATCGCCAATGTTTTATTTGGAGATTACAATCCGTCTGGAAAATTGCCAATGACGTTCCCGAGAGAAATTGGGCAAATTCCTATTTACTACAATCACTACAGTACAGGAAGACCGGCGAAAGACGAAGATTCAAAAAATTATGTTTCAGCTTATATTGATCTTAAAAACTCTCCTAAATTTCCTTTTGGTTACGGGTTGAGTTATACCAAATTCAATTATTCAGGTTTGAAATTATCTTCGGCTAAAATGAAGAATAACGAAACCATTAAAGTTTCTTTTCAATTATCGAATGTTGGAAAAGTGGCCGGAGAAGAAGTAGTACAATTGTATCTAAAAGATAAATTTGGCTCAGTAGTAAGACCCGTTTTAGAATTAAGGGATTTTCAAAAAGTAAAATTAAACGCTGGAGAATCTAAAACAATCGAATTTACAATCGATAAAGAGAAACTTTCTTTCTACAACGATAAATTAGAATTTATTGCAGAACCGGGAGATTTCGAAGTAATGATTGGAGCTTCATCAGCAGATATCAAACTAAAATCTGATTTTGAATTGCTTTAAAATTCATCTAATAATAAAAAAGGGCTTCAAACGAAGCCCTTTTTTGTTCTCATTACTTTACCAGTTTCTTGAAATTAAATTTCATCAAATTCATAAAGCCTTGTTCTATAATATCAATTCCAAGTCCAAAATTACTGTCTGCAACTTCGTGATGCGCATTTCTGAATTCTTCAAAATCTGCTGGCGGAATTTCTAAATTAACCAATGGTGTAAAATCAATATTTATCGTAGCACCATTTTTTGTTACTTTTTTACGGCTGGTATAATCAAAATAAGGATTTTTTATCGTGCTTTCCTGTACCGTAAATTTCTCTTCTACATCTATTCTTTGATCCGTGTAAAGATTGATTTCATATTTCTCGTTATCAAAATTATGCCAGAAAGCAATATCAGTATGCAAAAAATCACGAGCATTATTTTTAATCACATTTCGGTCAAAATACATTAAAAAGCGATTTTTTTGTGCATCTGTAAAATACGGATCTTCAACATTTGCCTTGTACTGAATAGTATATTCATTCAGCTTTTTATCATCACTCAATGTTTCAATTGTAGCGTCTTTAAATATATTTCGAACATCAGTTCCGTTTCGGTCATTGTTATAATTCAGCGTATAAAAAAAGAAATTATTCCAGCTGTCAATGATTTCTCTTTTGTTGGTGTTTTTAAAATACTTACGCATATAATTGGCACGGTTTCCTTTGTAAGTTGTGGTTAACGAAAGCTGTCCGGTATTATTTTGAACATTAAATTCGGCTTTTTCATTAATACCATAATAAGGAAATTTATGCGATTTTTTTATTTGTAAATCCTGATTTGGTTTTACCTCAAGATAATGCATGAAGTAAATAAATCCACGATTTTCAATCAATCCAAATTCATCACGACTCGTCGCATCAATAAAATACGTTTCATCTTTATAGTCGATTTTTACAATGACATGATTAAAAGTCAATAAAGAAGGTAAATAATATTTAAGGTAATGATCTGTATTAAAATTAACCAAAACCACAGACGAATCGACCTTGATGTAATCTAAAATTACTTTTAGTAAAACACATTTTGCCTTACAATCTCCTTGTTTGTTTTGATACGTAACAGAAGGCTCCTGCGGTTTGTGACCGTTCATTTCATCTGCGTTAAAAACATAATACACGTGATTTTGCACATAATCTATCGCAAACTGTAACTGTTCATCTTTGTTGCTAATAGCATCCAGTTTTTCGATAAGATTAGGAGCAAATTCCTGTAGAGATGATTTAGCATAAACCTCTTCGTATAAAGGAGAAATATAATTAGACAAGTCGATCCAGTTGCTATCAGTTGCAAAGTCTATAAAAGGAGCAATTTCACGATTAGTATCTACAAAATTGATGTAGTTTTCTTTTTCGATAGTAAAGCGTTCGCCTTTTTCTAAGTAATGGATTTCCGGAGCCAATACATTTCCGTCTTCATCTCTAAAGAATGTTTTTTTGTAAGCAATTCTATTCTTGCGATTATTGATAAAAGAAAAATTATAACTTCCGTAAGCCCAATAAGTACTTGGACTAACCCAAACAAACTTAGAAAATTCTTTACGTAAAAAGTCGCGTTCAGTAAAGACCTTTACTCTTGAATCTTCCATGATCAAAACATCATAAAGGCGTAAATCTTTTATGGTAATATTAATTTTTTTATTGCTGCTTAAAACACCGCCATCACTTTGGTTTTCGCTGTCAAGTACCTTAATTTTAGTATCAGGAATTTTATCAACCAAAACACCTTCTCTTAAAACGGTAATTCTATGTATAATGTAAGTTTCGTTTTCTTCGACCACGACATCCATTACCGAAGCATTTTCAAGATTAGCAGGTTCGTTAAGTGTATAAGCTACACAGGCGTATTCGCTATTTTCCTCATCACTGGTATAATAAATTTTATCTAAAAAATAACAATAATCACGTCCCTCATCTATTTGTTTACTTGCAAAATCTGATTCTTTAATGTATTCAATAAGTTGACTGTCATTAATATTACTAGCCCATTCTGCAGGCTTTTCAATTTTGTAATTTTCTGATTGAATAAGATTTTCCATCGATGTTTTTTTAATATTTCTAATAATTAATATAAGTATAATCTTATTTTTTTAGGATTCGCAAAAATAAGTGATTTGAAATACTTAATTATTGTTAAAATTAATTAATTTAATTTTTCTTAATAAAATTGCGTCATTTTATTGACATTAACAATTGAAATTGAAAAAAAAAATATTTTTTTTATCCCTGCTAAATTTTAATTTGAAATAAAAAAAGAGTTAGTGATTTGTCTAATGTTTTAATTCAGAGAACTTTGCGTAAAAGAAAAAACCTCGCTTTTTTAGCAAGGTTCATAAAATATAATTGATCATTTTTAAACAGATCGTGTGCTAAAAGAGTTCTACTGATTGAGATTGAGCAATTATTTCAAAACAGTATTTATAAAATCCATAGCACCAATTCCTTTATAAGAGGCAAAGAGTGCTTTGTCAAAAGCTTCGCGTTTTGCTTTTTTATTTTTTGCATCAGTTTCAACAATCATTTGATTGAAGATTTTTTCCTGCTCTTCACTGTACTTTATAGAAGCTTCTAAAAGATCATTTTTTGATACTAATCCAAAAGAAGAATAGATCTTCTTCATCAATTTTTTATTGAGTTTTTCTAAATCAGGAATGCTCATATTCAAATCATTAATGGGTCTATTATTAAATAGATTATTATTGTCGTTTTGCTTCAAAAAGTACAATATTGAAAACTGGTAATCAGTAAATTATAATTTTTTTAAAGTATTTATTAATTCAAAAAACAACAAAACACTTCTTTAATGTGTTATTATGACGCAATGTACTTATTTTTTTAATTTGTTGTTTGTTTTTAATTAAAAAATTGTGATTTTAACACTTCTTATTAAGACCTGCTTTTTTATAGATTTATTAAAGTTGAATTGGATAAAAATGTTTTGGTTTTATAAAAATGATTTAAATTGCAGAGCAAATCCAAAAACGAAAGTTGTAATTAATAAAATTTAAATGTTAAAAGACATTATAGAAAATAATCAAAATTATCAACCCGGACTTTCGATAGATTGTGTGATTTTTGGTTTTCATGACAATCAGCTCAAGGTTTTATTGATTAAGATTCCGCACAGTAATAAATGGTCATTACCTGGCGGTTTTATTCCAATTGATCAGGATATTGATACTGCTGCTGTCACTGTTTTAAATGAAAGAACAGGAGTAGAAGGCATCTTTTTGAGACAATTTGCCACTTTTGGAAAAATAAAACGCAACGATCAGCATTTTAGCAAAGAAGTTTTAGAATATTTAAAAATTGAAGAAGCAAAAGGAAAATGGCTTACACAACGTTTTGTTACCATTGGCTATTATGCGCTGGTCGACTTTTTAAAAACGATTCCAAAATCTGTCAATAAAGAAGAAATTATAGAATGGATTGATCATAAAGAAGTTCCGGAGCTTATTTTAGATCATGCAGCAATTCTGGATAAAGCATTAAATACACTTAGAATTGAATTGAACCTAATGCCGATAGGATATAATTTATTGCCCGAAAAATTTACTATGCCGGAACTGCAAAAATTGTATGAAACCATTTTGGATAAAAAACTGGACAGAAGGAACTTTCTGCGTAAAATTAACAACATTGGCATCCTGAATAAACTAGACGAAAAGAAAAGTAACGTAGCGCATAAAGCCCCCAATCTTTACACTTTTGATAAAGACAAGTACGAAGAAGTCCTTAAAAACGGATTGAATCAGGGTTGGTAGTACAAATTAGAGTTTTTTTTACGATTAAGATACTAAGATTCATTAGGTCTTAAAGCTTAATTTTCCTTAATCCCTGAATGGTTCAATAAATTTTTATTGTGAAACAATAGTTCTAAAAGTCAAATTTACTCTCGGTTTTGATATTGTTTTAGTGGGCGGCAATCGATGCAGCCAATGCGTTTGGGTTTCGTCTTTCATGACTAATAAACTGCCATGTTCCAGGATTAACGAAACCGTTTCTTTGGTTTCTTTATGTTTGAAAGCAAATTTTCTTTCAGCACCAAAACTTACAGAACCAATCGCACCATTCTTTTTTAAATCCTTTTCGGCATCGCTGTGCCAGGCCATTCCTTCATCGCCGGAATGATATAAATTAAGCAAACAGGAATTGAAAGTTTCACCAGTTTTTTGTTCAATAACAGCTTTTAATTCCAGTAATTCCTTTGTCCACGGAAGTGCTTTTTTCGTAGTATTAGAATACGTATATTCAAAACCCGAATCGCCGTACCAGGCTACTTTTCGTTTGGTCAAAATTAATTTCCCAAAGATAATCGCTTCATCATTTTTCCATTCTATAGTATTCAAAAGAATATCCAGGTAGCGATTAGAATCTTCTCTCGGAAATAATTTTCCGTAATAATTTACAGTTCCACCTTTAGGAAGCAGATTAGTCGTTTCGTCAGATTCGGGATTAAATAAGTCCATTTTTCCAGTTTTGATATTCGGTTTTCATGCAATGTCCACAAGGTCTGAAACCATTTTCTCTGGCTTCATTTTCAGATAAAAAGAAAACCCGGTTTTCACGTTTCATTCTTTTTCCCGAAGAACATTTTAAAGTGCCGTAGATTTTTAGTTTTTGGTTTCCACCAAAGCAAATTTCTGCATTTTTAATTTTATTTCGGATATCCCGATCGGAAATTTTATTGTGTTGAAGCATAAGTTTTATGTATTTGTTTTCCGCCACGAATTCACGAATGTTTAATAAATTTGAAAAATCTGTACGTTTATAAATTAGTTTAATTCGTGAATTCGTGGCGAAAAAAAATAATTTATGGCAGAAATTCACGAGAGTGCATCATGAAAAATGATTCCCAATGTATGTCGTTCACCCGAATGAATTTCGCTAACGCCATGTTTCATATTCACACGATAATATCCTTTTGTGCCTTTTACAGGTCTGAAATTCGTTGTAAAAACCAATATGTCTCCTTTTTTAGGTTTCAGGACAATGGCTTTCGATTGTGCTCTTGGAGTTTGCTGTGTCAATACAAATTCTCCTCCAGTAAAATCTTCATCAGGTTCGTTAAGGAAAAGTACTATTTGAATAGGAAAATAAACATCGCCATATAAATCCTGATGCAGAGTGTTAAAACCGCTTTTACCATATTTTAAAATTAAAACAGTTGCTTTAAGTTGATTATTGGCGTGACATTGTTGCAATAATTCTTCATGCGTTTCAGGAAAGACAGTACTGATATTTAAAACTTTCATCCAGGCATTTGCAATGGGTGCGAGTTTAGGATAAATGTTCGCTCGAATCGTTTGGATCAAATTTGGCAATGGATAATTGAAATATTTGTATTCGCCAAGACCAAAGCGATAACGTTCCATTACAACTGTTTTTCGGTATAAATTTGGATTGTCATAATCGAATTTTAAATCTTCACATTGTTCATTGGTAAGTACATTTGGAATAATGGCAAATCCATTTTCGTGCATAGATTCGGTGATGCTTTCCCAATTAAGAGAAGCAATTTTAGATGGTATATTTTGCATAAATTTTAGATTGAAATTTATATGAGGAATTATTTACACAAAGCATATCTGTAGAGATGCACTGCAGTGCATCTACGCAAAGTTTGTCGACATATATTGTAAATAGAAATCTTAGATTATTAGATTTGACTGCGCGCCTTCCCAACCAATAATAGCCGTTTTACGGGTGTTTCCCCACATATAACCGCCAAAGGTTCCTGAGGATTGAATCACACGGTGACACGGAATTAAAAAAGCAACAGGATTGCTGCCAATTGCAGTTCCAACAGCGCGGGAAGCATTTGGTTTTTCTATTTGTTGCGCAATAGAACCATAAGTAGAAAGCTGTCCCATCGGGATTTTAAGTAAAGTTTCCCAAACTTTCAATTGAAAATCAGTTCCTTTTAAATGCAGTTTAATTTCAGATAATTTACTCCAATCATTCTGAAAAATGAACAAAGCATTCTGTTGCGATAAATCGAGTTTTCGGGAAAATCCTGCATTCGGGAATTTGTTTTTTAGATCCTGAAATCCGGCTTCTTCATCTTCGGCGAAAGCCATAAAACAAACTCCTTTTTTTGTAGAAGCTACAATAATATTCCCAAACGGACTTTCTGCAAAACTGAAATTAATTTCGAGGCTTTTGCCACCATTTTTGTATTCGGCGGGAGTCATTCCTTCTATATTTACAAACAAATCATGAAGGCGGCTTGTTCCGGATAATCCGGTATCAAAAGCAGCATCAGATAAAGTGGCTTTATTATTTTCTTTGAGGATTTTTTTGGCGTGTTCGACACTAATATATTGCAAAAACTTCTTCGGACTTGTTCCTGCCCAATCGGTAAACAAACGCTGAAAGTGAAACGGACTTAAGTGCACTTTTTCGGCAACCTCATCTAAGTTGGGCTGATCCTTAAAGTTTGTTTTGATATAATCGATCGCATCGGCTATTCGCTTATAATTGATGTTTTCCTGTGTGTTCATTTTCGTTCGATTTTATAAAGCAAAGATCGATTGGTTTTTGCGGATATAAAATCCGAAACTTGCTGTCTTTTTTTTTAACCGCAAAGGTCGAAGGTTTACGCAAAGGCGATGTTTTTTTTGCTCGCAAAGTCGCGAAGCCGCAAAGTTTTTTCGCAGTATTGTCATCTTTGTTTTTTTTAACCGCAAAGGTCGCAAAGGTTTACGCAAAGAACGCTATGTTTTTTTTGCTTGCAAAGTCGCGAAGCCGCAAAGTTTTTTCGCACTATTGTCATCCTGAGCGAAGTCGAAGGACCGCAAAGTCGCTCGACAAAGATTGACTTAAACTTTTAAATTAAAACTTCGCGACTTCGCAAGAGGTTATAAAGCTACTTCAAACTTTTCTCCATTTTGTAATTGATCAATTCAACACCTAAACGGATATTTTTTTGTTTGGTTTTTACAACAAAGCCCTTTTTCTCAAAGAATGGTTTTGCCGTTATGCTCACATCGGCTGTTATGATTTCTGAGTTTTCCTTTTTAGCTTCATTTTCTAATTGATTGAATATTTTATCGGCAATCCCTTGTCGTTGAAAATCTTTGTGAACGCAAAAGAAATCAATATAATTTCCGTCTTTTAGGGTTCCGTAGCCTACAATTTTATTCTCGGCAATAGCCAATAAAACAAATTGCACATGAATAACTTTTGCCCATCGTTCTACATTGTTAAGTCCGGAAATCCAGGCGTCGATCTCTAAAGGACTGTAATCGTTTTTACAACTCCATTTAATAGTGTCGATATACATTTCCTGCATTTCTGTCAAATCTGAAATTGTGGCTTTTCTGAAATCCATTATTTTATATTTGAAGTGAAGAATCTAATAATCAATCAAAAACAAACTTGTGTAATATGATAGTGTTATTTGATACAATCAAATATAAGTCATCATAAAGATAATAGTTGCTTAATGCGCCGTAGTTTTAGAAAAAACATTAATAACCACAACACCAATCATAATCAACGCCAATCCTATTATTGCAGGCAAATCAGGAATTTGTTTGAAGAAAACGGCTCCAATAATAGTAATCAAAACAATTCCAACTCCAGACCAAATGGCATAAGCAATCCCAACCGGAATGGTTCTAATAGCAAAACTCAAAAAGTAGAAAGCAGCAAAATAACCTACAATGGTAATAATACTTGGAATAATTTGTGTAAACTGCTCCGACTTTTTTAAGGCAGAAGTGGCAATGATTTCGAATATAATAGCGATGCCTAAAAAGAAGAAGTTTTTCATGATTAACGGTTTTTACAAAGTTAATCTTATTGAAATGAAATTAATTTATTTAATGACAGAATCAACATTTTTTAGTGAGATTATTTAAAGTCGTATTCGTAATTTATCTCTTTTAAATCGTCTTCTAATAATTTCCAATCTTCAATTTCGTCAACAATAGATAAAACCATTTCTTTGGTTAATACCTTACCTTGATAAATTTCGGTAACTGTTTTTAATGGTATTCCGGTTTCTTTATAAGAATCTTCAAAATATTCACTTGCCCAGTCAATGTAAGTTTGTGGATTTCCGTCAAAAATAGCCAGCAATTCAGCTGAGTTATCATTGTAATCTTCAATCAATCCCACCTGCCAATTTCCGGTTTCATTTGTCCATAGGCAAAATGTAGTTCCAAGAGAGGCCACTGGTTCTCCAAATATAAATTCAGTATAAATTTCAGGTAAATTTTTAGTCAGGTCACTTTTTTTATTATGCTGAAATTCGTGCGCAAAACCATTTATTATACAATGATTTTCAAGAAAAAGAATGTTCATTAAATCACCGGATCCATTTCTCATTTCGAAAAATTCTTCACCTTCTCCCCATTGATAGTTGTAGGAGTAATAACGATATTCCCATTCCTGACAAATAATAGCATCTAAAACCGAAATCGCTTTGCAGATATTTTGTAATGAATTTTTATTGGGTAATAATTTAAAATCTTTTGTAGTAATCATTGTTATTTATATTTGATCATCTCCCAACTGAATTGCTTTTGCCTCATCAAAACAGTCAGCACATAATATTTTAAAATCGGCTTTAGCTTCAAAAGCATCATTCCATTCTTCGCCGTTATCCAGCAGCCATTGTTCACATGCTCCGCACCATGCAATTTGAGGAAGATCTTCTTCGGCTTCAGAATAAAAGAAACCTACTTTTTCTTTTTGGTCTATTGCCATCGCAATATGAATGCAGGAAAAAGACATGTCTTTTGTGCCATGCATTTCGCATACAACTTTTTCGATCATAGTGCTATTTTTTCTTGTCTTGCTTTTCTTTTTGTTTCTTCGCCTTTTCCTCTTCCTTTAATCTTTTTTCTTCTTCTTTGGCCTTTTTTTCTTCTTCGTGTTGTTTTTCTAATTCTGCTTTTTTGATTTTATCAGCTTGTATTTGGTTTTGTAAATCCTGAATTTTATTCGAACTCTTTTCGATATCGGTTTTCGATTCACTTATTTTTTCTTCAGACTTAGCGATTTGTTTTTTAGACTTTTCGATATCTTTTAAAATCTCGGAACTATTATTTTTTTGGGAGTTGATTTCGAGAGTTTTTAATTCATCGTTTTTTGTCTTTAAATCAGTTTCTCTTTGTAATTCTTTTTCCTGAAGTTTTTTAAGTTTTTTTTCTTCCTTGGCTAGTTTTGTTTCTTTTGTTTCGATGTTGTTCATCATGCTTGCCATAGCACGTTGTTGCTGTTGTTGCTGCAGAAACATTTGGTTTTGCTGTCTCACCATTGCGTTCGAAGCCTGCATTTGTCTTTGCAGACTAGATTGTGCATTGGTAAAAAAAGGCAATAATAATAGTAAGGTTAAAATTAGGCGAGTTCTCATAATTAGGTTTTAGATATTGGGGATTTGAAGTTCAAATGTAAAGTTTAAATTTAGAAACCGTGTAAAATATCTGATTAAATTAATGTTCTTGTTTTACGTGGCACGCCCTAATTTTGGATTTTAGATTTTAGATTTTTGGAGTTTGAAATTTTGATTTTGATTTTTGAAATTAAAATAGAAAACCCGATAAGTTTTTAAAACTTATCGGGTTTGAAATATGTATTGAAGAAATCTAATCCCGATAGCTATCGGGACAGAAATCTAAAATTATTTAGTATCTGTAGTACTCTGGTTTAAATGGACCTTCAACCGGAACACCAATATAAGCAGCCTGATCGTCACGTAAAGTTTCCAATTCAACTCCTAATTTAGCTAAGTGCAAAGCAGCAACTTTTTCATCTAAATGTTTTGGTAACATGTAAACGTCATTGTTGTAAGCAGCACTGTTTTTCCATAATTCGATTTGTGCCAAAGTTTGGTTAGTAAATGAGTTACTCATTACAAAACTTGGGTGACCTGTAGCACAACCAAGGTTTACTAAACGACCTTCAGCAAGAATGATGATATCTTTTCCAGCGATAGTATATTTGTCAACCTGAGGTTTGATTTCGATTTTAGATGCACCGTGGTTTTTGTTCAACCAAGCCATATCAATTTCGTTATCAAAGTGTCCGATGTTACAAACAACAGTTTTGTCTTTCATTTGCTCGAAGTGCTCTCCAAGAACGATATCTTTATTTCCTGTAGTTGTAATGATGATATCAGCATTAGCAATTACAGTGTTTAATTTTTTAACTTCATAACCGTCCATTGCAGCTTGTAAAGCACAAATTGGATCGATTTCAGTAACTGTTACAATAGATCCTGCACCTCTGAAAGAAGCAGCAGTTCCTTTTCCAACATCACCGTATCCACAAACGATAACTCTTTTTCCAGCTAACATTAAGTCAGTTGCACGACGTACAGCATCTACTGCAGATTCTTTACAACCGTATTTGTTATCAAATTTAGATTTAGTAACAGAATCGTTAATGTTGATTGCAGGCATTGGTAAAGTTCCGGCTTTTACTCTTTCGTAAAGTCTGTGAACTCCAGTTGTAGTTTCTTCAGACAATCCTTTGATTCCAGGAACCAATTCTGGGAAACGGTCAATAACCATGTTAGTTAAATCTCCACCGTCATCCAAGATCATGTTCAATGGTTTTCTGTCTTCACCAAAGAATAAAGTTTGCTCAATACACCAGTCAAATGATTGCTCATCAAGACCTTTCCATGCATAAACCTGAATTCCTGCAGCAGCAATAGCAGCAGCAGCCTGATCCTGAGTAGAGAAAATGTTACAAGAAGACCAAGTAACCTCTGCACCAAGAGCAATTAAAGTTTCGATTAAAACTGCAGTCTGAATAGTCATGTGCAAACATCCAGCGATACGAGCACCTGCAAGAGGTTGTTCGTCTTTATATTCAGCGCGAAGTGCCATTAACCCTGGCATTTCAGCTTCAGCCAATTCAATTTCTTTTCTTCCCCAAGCCGCTAGAGAGATGTCTTTTACTTTGAAAGCCACAAAAGGCGTAGTTGTAGTACTCATTTATAGTATATTTGTATATTGTAAAATTTTTGCAAATTTACGGAATAGGTTTTTAATTCTACCTACTTTCTATAAGATTTGTGAAATGTTTAATTTCTTAATCTTTTGAACTTTAGCTAAATAATTTACTTTTTACAAGAAGGTATTGAAATTGAGGAGCTATTTCCTGCTGTCCACTATATCTTTTCCTGGCTAAAGAAGCCAGAAAAAGGATGCCACTCCCATCAGGGCTAGAAAGACGGGACGTTAAATAAGAAATTCAGTTTTCAAATCCGGAAAATAATTCATAACTTAAAACTAATAATTCATAATTAAAAAAGAATGCCTTTATTTGAAACCATACAATTCAACGAAACTACCAAAATTTTAATTTGGCACATAACAGAATCTTTTGAGGAGTTATTGAGCAAAGTAGTTTTAAAAGAAAAAACGCAGCAAAGACTCAACGGAATGAAGTCGCAAATGCACCAGCGTGCTTTTTTGAGCGTTCGTATGCTAATACAGGAAATGGGTTTTACAGATCATGAAATGCATTATGACGAATTTGGAAAGCCTTACTTTAATTGTCACAATCATATCTCAATTACACATTCGCACGATTTTGCAGCTATTATCATCAGCGACGAAACCGTAGGAATCGACATGGAACTGCAACGCGAAAAAATCCTTCGCATTGCCGATAAATTTGTAGATACCGAAACCAGTTACTTAAACACTCAAAATAAGGAAGATTATATTAAGGAACTTACCGTAATATGGGGCGCAAAAGAAGCCATCTTTAAAATAAGAAACGAAAAAGGAATCAGTTTTAAAGATCATATCAGGGTAAATGCTTTTTCATTAGATGAAAATCTAACAGAAGCCAGTCTGCATTTTAATGATCTTGTAGTAGATTTTGATGTGCATTATAAAGAGATCAAGTCAAGTACGTCTGGACAGGATTTTACTTTGGTGTACGCTTTTGAGAAATAATTTTGGAGTGAAATTTCTATATAAAAATTCCAAATTCCAATAAGAAAAATTCCAAAACTCACGACAATTTTGTCATTTCGATTTCTATAATAAAATCAAAATTTAGAAAGAGTTTCGTAGGAACGAAATATATTGTAGGGATGGATTTTAATCCATCTTTCGAAATGTAGCCATAATCATATCCTTGCGAGGAACGAAGCAATCACACGAACAATTTGATTTAGCAAATGTGATTGCTTCGTTCCTCGCAAGGACAAACAATACGTTTTATGCATTACTGTATAGAAACTTCACTCATCTTCTTACGATGTTCAAACATACTCATAAACAAAAAAGTTCCCATTTTTCGGGCGCGTCTTTTTAGTGTTTCTACATTTTCGCCTTCAAAATGTTCTTCTAAAGTCTGAAACCAATAGTTCAGCCAGATTCCGAATTCGTTTGAAGTGATTTTGCTTTCAAAATGAGCATCAACTTCATTGTGTACCGCATGCGGATTGCCTTTGTATTTTTTTACGGCAAACAAATTCGTTTCCCAAAAATCAGTTAGCTTTTCAAGGTGAGCATCCCAATCTTTAATCATCGTATTAAAATAAAAGCCAATTTCTTCATCGGCTCTTATTTTAGCATAAAACTGATGTACCAGAAATTCGACATCAGCTCTATTTTCTATCTGTTTTCTCATAGAATAAAATTGTTCAGTATGATAAGCAGAACACTTAAAATAGCACTTGTAATAATAAAGTTAAAAACTACTTTATGTTTCATTTGTGCAAGTATAGAAGTATTGGCTAATATACAAGCCAAAACAATAATAGCCAATTGTATCATTTGACCAATAGAGGTACCGTGAGAAAGAATATACATCGCTGCAGCTGCACCTAAACAGCTTTGACCAATTACAGCCATTGCTGCAGAACCCATATAATTTTTATTGAAATTTTCGAATGTTGTTTGATAAAGTGTCATAATGTTTGTTTTTAGAGTAACAAAGGTACAAGCACTTTAGAGCTGTGTTTTATGATTAAAATCATAAAACGAGAACTTTTTTATCGGTATACTTTTCTGTTGATAATCTTTAGTACGCCCTTTTTTTCAAGAGCTTTTATGGTTCTAATCACGGTTTCGACACGCAATCCGGTTAAATCGCCTATTTGCTGTCGGGTAAAATTAATGAGGTAACCGTTTTCCTCTTTTTTGAAATTGAAATAAGCGATTCCGTGATCCATTAATTTCAAAATGCGATGCTCCGGTTCCTGCGTAGACATCTCTGCCGCCATAACCGATTTATAATACAAGCGCTGTGCTAAATTCTCGATAATTTTAATACTTACATTGGCATTTTCTTCCAGCAATTGCATAAAGCTGCTTTTTGTTAGCAAAAGAATTTCTGCATCTTCAACAGCAATCGCATTGGCAGGATAATTTTGGTTTAAAAATAAAGGTGGTTCACCAAAAGACTGATTTTTATAAAAAATGCCCTGAATAAATTCCCGGCCGTCATCATTATAATTGCTCATTTTAACCTCGCCGGAAATGATCTGATAATAATGCGTTGGCAAATTACCATCTTCAAAAATAATTTCATTTTTATCGAAAGATTTTTTCAGAGCGCCATATTTTTCCAATAGAGCAATTGCTATCATAATTTTGTTTTAACTATAACACAAATATAATTCATTCAAAATAGTTCTTCTGCATTAAAAAACTTTTACTTTTACGCCCGTTATGAGACAAAAAATACCCAATATACGCCAACAAATTCTGGAAGCTAAAAGTAACGGACAAAAATTACTCGCTATACTTTTAGATCCTGATAAAATTGTTTGGGAAAATTTAGATCATTTGCTGCTTAAAATCAATCAATCGCCTGCAACTCATGTTTTTGTGGGAGGAAGCATTGTAGAATCTACAATTTTAGAAGATTTAATTGCAGCATTAAAACAAAAAACAAAGCTGCCCGTTGTTATATTTCCGGGTAATCCGTCGCAGATTTCACCTCAGGCCGATGCTATTTTGTTCCTGTCGTTATTGTCCGGCCGAAATCCGGATTACTTAATAGAATATCAGGTTCAGGCGGCACCAATTCTTAAAAAGACAAATCTTGAAGTAATTTCGACAGGATATATTTTGATCGAAAGCGGCAATGAAACTGCTGTAGCAAGAGTGAGTAAAACAAAACCATTAAACAGAGAAAATTTTAATTTGGTTTTGGCTACTGCACAGGCCGGAGAAATGCTGGGGAATCAATTGATTTATCTGGAGGCGGGAAGCGGAGCAAAGCAGCCCGTTCCGCTGGAAATGATACAGTTAATTGCTCAAAACATTAATATTCCTATTATTGTTGGAGGAGGAATTGTAGATTTGCACGGAATTCAAAATGCCTATAATGCCGGTGCAGACCTGGTAGTTATTGGAACTGCTTTTGAAAACGACAGTCATTTTTTTGAATCATAAGTTAAGAACAACCAAAACAGCCGTCCAATGATAGATTTTTTTCTTGAAAGTTACAAAAACGCTCCTCTCTGGCACATTGCTCTGGAATTTTTGGTTTTTGTTTGTGGAATTTTAAGTGTTTGGTTGGCTAAAAAAGAAAATATCTGGGTATATCCAACAGGTTTAGTTGCTACTGTAATTTCAGTGTATTTGTTGTACGTTGCAGGTTATATTGGCGATATGATTATTAATGGGTATTTTTCTATAATGAGTATTTACGGTTGGTACGTTTGGGGAAAAGGCGGTACCACAGAAGATAATTTGCCTATTACGAGAACAAATGTTAATGAAAAAATAATTGGAGTTGTACTGTTTTTTGTAACTGTTTTTGTAGTTTTCGGAATTTATAAATATTTTGATTATGAAATTCATAAAGACAATTATGTCGATATGATTTCGTCTGGAATATTTTTTGCAGGGATGTGGTACATGGCCAGGAAAAAGATCGAAAACTGGACACTTTGGATCATAGGCGACATTATTGTAGTGCCTCTTTATGCCTATCGCGGTTTAGGGATGTTGTCGCTACAATATTTAATTTTTACAATTTTGGCTATTTCAGCTTATTTAGAATGGAGAAAAATCTTAGACAGCAAAAAACAGCTATCCTAAAAATTGCCTTATTTGGTCCTGAAAGTACGGGCAAAACAACATTGGCAAAACAACTTGCAGAATATTACGAAACCGAATGGGTTCCCGAATTTGCACGTGATTATTTGCAGGAAAAATGGGAAGAAAACCAACACATTTGTGTGGCCGATGATATGCTGCCTATTGCATACGGACAAGTTGCATTAGAAAATAAAAGATTGGCCTCGGCAAAAAAGTATTTGTTTTCTGATACTAATTTGATGGTGACCAAAGTTTTTTCTGAAATGTATTATGGCTTTTGCGATCCGCTTTTAAACGAAGCTGCACTAGAACATGAATACGATTTGTTTTTCCTTACCGATATTGATGTTCCCTGGGAAAAAGACGATATTAGAGATACTCCTGACGGAAGAGAATCTGTATTCTCGGTATTTAAACAAACCCTGATTGATACTAAAAAGCCTTTTATAACACTTTCCGGTAATAAAGAAAGCCGTTTGGCAAAAGCAACTTCAATTATAGATAATTTATCTGTTGCAAAACAGCATGGTTTTTCGTCGGCAGATTTTGTTCAGATATACAATCACGGAATTCCTTTTGATAAAATTCTGAAACAACTTGAAATTTTCAGGAACGGAATTTTAAAAAGCAACTTAATAAGTCCTGCAACCATTAATAACGGAATTTTAAGTTTATCAGAAACTGAATTCGAGGAAAAAGCGAATTTTTTTGATCTTCAAAAAGAAAAATTAAAACTAAAAAAGTTTGTTCCGGCTTCGGGTGCGGCAAGCAGAATGTTTAAATTTTTAACTGCTTTCCTGAATGATTTCGACATTAAAAAAGAAACTATAAATGCGTATATCAATAGAAAAAAAGACAGTGATTTGTCTATTTTTATTGTGGCAATGGATAAGTTTCCGTTTTTTAAAACATTAGACAAAAAGCTTAAAGAGATTTATCCTGATTTTGAAACTTTAGACAGGGATTATAAAAATTACTACTTCGTAAAAACATTACTTTCTCCGGAGTATTTTGATTTTGCAAACAAACCAAAAGCGGTTTTGCCATTTCATCAGTATAAAACGCATATAGCCAACCCAATAGAAGAACATTTGAATGAATGTGTGCATTATGCCACTTCAAATCAGGTTTCTAATTTACATTTTACAGTTTCTGAAATACATCAAACTTTATTCGAAAATGAAGTTGAGGTACTCAAGGAAAAAGTAGAACAAGATTCGAAAGTTAAAATTGACATTGGTTATTCGTACCAAAACAAAAGTACCGATTCTATTTGTGTAGATGCAAAAAATATTCCTGTTCGTGACAAAGAAAACAATTTGGTTTTTAGACCCGGCGGACATGGAGCGTTGATTGAAAACTTAAAAGAGCTCGATTCGGATATTATTTTTATCAAGAACATTGATAATGTAATTCAAAATCATATTGATAAAATTGCATTGTATAAAAAGGCTTTGGCCGGTGTTTTAATAAAAGTACAGCAAAAAGTTTTCGGTTATTTGGATGCAATTGAAAGGCAGGAAATAAAAGAAGAAAACATCGAAGAAATCGTTGCTTTTTTAATGCAGAAACTCAATATTGAATTAAGTAATGATTTTAATAAATTCACTTTCGAAAATAAAGTCAATAAAATAAAAGAATTACTCAACAGGCCAATTCGTGTTTGCGGAATGGTAAAAAATGAAGGAGAACCTGGTGGCGGACCGTTTTGGGTAAGAAATGATAAAGGCGCTGTGTCGTTACAGATTGTCGAAACATCGCAAGTAGATTTGGCGAATAAAAAACAAACAGAAATTCTTGCTGAAGCAACTCATTTCAATCCCGTTGATTTAGTTTGCGGAATCAAAAATTATAAAAATGAAAATTTTGATCTGTTGCAATTTGTAGATCAAAAAGCAGGTTTTATAGTCGAGAAAAGTGTAGACGGAAAAACAGTCAAAAGCTACGAATTACCCGGATTATGGAATGGTGCCATGGCCAATTGGCTAACCATTTTTGTAGCAGTTCCCCTGATTACTTTTAATCCGGTGAAAACAGTAAACGATTTATTAAAAGCAGCACATCAGCCACAATAATGGATATCGAAAAAATCATATCAGAGTTAAGTTTCAAAGCCGTGAGAAGCAGTGGTGCGGGCGGACAAAACGTAAATAAAGTTTCTTCGAAAGTAGTACTGACTTTTGACCTGAATACTTCTCAGGCTTTGTCTGAAGAAGAAAAATTACTTTTGCTAACGAATATTTCCTCCCGATTAACAACAGAAAACGTCTTGATTTTAAACTGTGATGAAGACAGAAGCCAGATTAAAAACAAAGATATTGTGATAAAACGCTTTCTGGAAATCATCAAAAAAGGATTATTCGTTCCTAAAATCCGTAAAGCAACCAAAATACCAAAATCGGTAATTAAGAAAAGAATAAAGGACAAAAAGAATATTTCTGAGAGAAAGCAATCTCGTAGGAAACCTGATTTAGATTAAAATTCCAATTTTTTAAATTCCAAATTCCAATTGCAAACTATACATGACGTGAGTTTTTGGAATTTGGAATTTTAGTTTTTTGGAATTTCATTCTTGTAATTTGATTTTTAAAGTTTACATTTGCACTGTCTCAAAGGGGTGCTCTAAATAACGAGCTGAGATCATACCCAACGAACCTGAGCGAGTAATGTCGCTAAGGGAAATAAACGACAATTTTGGCGTGCACACTATATTTTGTCGTGAAACATTTATTAATTTTAACAAAGAATAATTCCCCCTTTTATTCGTAATTCTTTACGAATGAAAACTATTATTAAAGGTACTGAGGTACTAAGTTGCAAAGGTTCTAAGGCTCAAAAAATGCGCAGAACCAAATCTATTTTCTTTATTCTATTTTCTTTACTCTATTCTCTTTCTTCTATTTCACAGGAACAAGATTCAACCAAAGTCAATAAACTTGACGATGTGTTAGTTTCGGCGGTTCGTGTTACTACAAAAACTCCGGTTACTTTTAGTAATATGGATAAAAAGGAAATTAAATTTAGAAACTTAGGACAGGATATTCCTGTTTTAATGAACTATTTGCCATCTGTTGTTACTACTTCTGATGCAGGAGGTGGAATAGGGTATACTGGAATCAGAGTCCGCGGAAGCGATGCTACAAGAGTAAACGTAACCATCAACGGAATTCCGTATAATGATTCTGAAAGCCAGGGAACTTTCTGGGTAAACATGCCGGACTTTGCTTCGTCTGTAGAAAGTTTGCAGTTGCAGCGTGGTGTAGGAACTTCTACAAATGGTTCAGGAGCTTTTGGTGCGAGTTTAAACATGCTTACAGATAGTTACGCTTCAAAACCAACCGGAGAAATTTCGAGTTCTTTCGGAAGTTTCAATTCAAATAAAAACACGGTAAAATTCAGCACAGGTTTATTAAACGATCATTTTGAATTGGCGGGACGTTTGTCTACCATTAAATCTGATGGTTATGTAGATCGTGCCAGTTCTGATCTTAAATCCTATTTTCTGCAAGGAACTTACGTAGGAAAAACAACTTTAATTAAAGCATTGGTTTTTGGTGGAACTGAAAAAACCTACCAATCCTGGAACGGAATTGATGCTGAAACTTTAAATTCAGATCGAACTTACAATTCTGCAGGGAAATATAAAGATGAAGCAGGAAATGTTCATTTCTACGACAATGAGACCGATAATTACAAACAAAACCATTATCAATTACATTGGAGCGAATCATGGTCTGATAAATGGAGCAGCAACTTCGCTCTTCATTATACAAAAGGACAAGGATTTTATGAAAATTATAAATACAATGAACCAGTAGAAGGATACGGACCAATTCAGCCAACAAAAATGGTTGAAAATGATTTGGGTGAATTAGTTCCCGGAACAGATTTAATTCGTCAGAAATGGTTAGACAATGATTTCTACGGAACAACTTTTTCTGTAAAATACAAAGAAGAAAAGCTGGATGTTATTCTTGGTGGAGGCTGGAACAAATATGAAGGCGATCATTACGGAAAAGTAATCTGGGCAAGAAATTCTGATCTGTCGGAATTAGGCGATCATTATTATGATGATTATTCAACCAAAACAGATGGAAACATCTTCGCAAAAGCCAATTATCAATTTACAGAAAAATTTAGCTTTTACGGGGATTTACAATATAGAAGAGTTCAGTACAAAGCCAATAGTGCCGAAACAGGTTTAGTAAACGATACTTTTAATTTCTTTAATCCAAAAGCGGGTTTAAATTACGAAATCAATCAAAAAAACACACTTTATTTTTCATACGCCCGTGCGAATCGTGAACCCAACAGAACCGATTACGAAGGCGGAAATGTAAAACCTGAAAAATTAAATGATTTTGAATTAGGATGGAGATTCAATTCAGAGAAATTTCAACTGAATTCTAATTTCTACTATATGGGTTACAAAGATCAATTGATTTTAACCGGAAGATTAGATGATGTTGGAGCGCCAATTCGTGCCAATACTGAAAAAAGCTACCGTTTAGGTTTTGAAGTAGATGCAACGATCAAGCTTTCTGAGAAATTTCTTCTTAGACCTAATTTTACTTTAAGCAGCAATAAAAATGTCGATTTAGCTGTTGAAGGACAATACTACGGAACAACAGATATTGCTTATTCGCCAAATGTGATTGCCGGAAATATTATTGTGTACAGCCCAATGGAGAGTTTACACATTTCGTTATTGCAAAAATTTGTTGGAGAGCAATACATGAACAATATCGAATTGCCCGAAGCGAAGCTGGCGGATTATTTTGTAAACGATTTGAATATTTCTTACGAAATAAAACCAAAATCAGTTTTCAAATCGATTATGATTACCGGTTTAGTAAACAATATTCTGGATAAAAAATATGTTTCAAACGGAGCCATGTGGGATATTTATCCTTACTACTATCCGCAGGCAGGAATTAATTTCCTTGCCGGACTGACATTGAAATTTTAATAAGCGTAAAAGTAAAAAAGCCTGAAAATGTAAACTTTCAGGCTTTTTTTTATATTAATTATAAACGTGAATTACACTTCCGCTTACTTCAACTCGATATTGTTTTAATGGATATTCTTGTCCTCCAAGTCCCGTAAATAAGCTATACTCTGTTTTGTCGCAGGAACAAACCGCATTGATGCCATTAATTGTCATAGCAATACATGAAGTCACAGCTTGATTAGGACAAGCAGCATCAAATGCATTATAGCCACTTCCGGCATTAAAAATGATAATTCCTTTTGCTCCGTAATTAGGAACGATAACGCCGTTACTTACAAATTTAAGATTAGAATAAGCAGGTAAATTCATGTCAACGGTCAGGTTGACAGGGTAACTTGGTATGTTTGGGTTTTTGTTGCTGTTATTATTATCACTGCAGGAAATAAGTAGCGAAACAAAGACGATTAATAGCCAGAATTTTTTCATTATTTTAATAAGAATTAGTGAAACAAAAATAATTTATTTAGATTTGATTTTTATATGATTAACATATAATTATGTACTATAAAAAATAATAGTATATTTGTAATACAAAATCCCGTCCCGATGGGATTTTTTGTATTTATATAAACGACGAAGTTATGAGTAAAGTATCTTATTATACAGCAGAAGGATTAAAAAAATTAAAAGATGAGTTGGAGCATTTAAAAAGTGTAATGCGTCCAAAGGCATCTCAAGATATAGCAGAAGCAAGAGACAAAGGTGATTTATCTGAAAACGCCGAATATGATGCCGCAAAAGAAGCACAAGGTTTACTTGAAATGAGAATTTCTAAGCTGGAGGAAGTATATTCTAATGCAAGATTAATAGACGAATCGCAATTAGACGTTTCGAAAGCGTTGGTACTTTCTAATGTGAAAATTAAAAACCAAGGCAACGGAATGGAAATGAAATATACGCTTGTTGCTGAAAGTGAAGCCGATTTGAAAACAGGAAAAATCTCTGTAACATCTCCTATAGGGAAAGGCTTACTGGGAAAATCTGTTGGAGAAGTAGCTGAAATCACAGTGCCAAACGGAGTTTTGAAATTTGAGATTCTTGAAATTACAAGAGACTAATTTTTTTAAAAGTTTAATGTTTAATCGTTAAATCGGTTAAACGATTAATCAAATAAACGAATAAACGATGAGTTCAATATTCACGAAAATAGTAAACGGAGAAATTCCTGCATATAAAATTGCTGAAGACGACAATTACCTGGCTTTTTTAGATGTAAATCCAAATGCAAAAGGACACACGCTTTGTATTCCGAAACAAGAAATCGATAAGATTTTTGATATGGATGATGAGTTGTATTTAGGTCTAATGAAGTTTTCTAAGAAAATTGCAATCGCTTTAGAGAAAACCGTTCCCTGCAAAAGAGTAGGAATGGCCGTTGTAGGATTAGAAGTTCCTCATGCGCATGTACATTTAATTCCATTAAACCATATGGATGAAATGCGTTTTCATGATAAAGTATCACTTTCTAAAGAAGAATTTGAAGCTTTGGCTAAAAGTATTCAGGCAAATTTGTAAAACATAGAGGCTTCGATTTCGCTCAGCCTGACATTCAAACATAAAAAAAGTGTAGTAAAGTAATTTTTGCTACACTTTTTTATTTAGAGAAATCTGAAATGTAGTGCCTTTTCCAATTTCAGAATGTAGGACTTTTATTTTTCCGCTATGATATTCTTCAACGATTCTTTTGGTTAAGGAAAGCCCCAATCCCCAACCACGTTTTTTTGTAGTGAATCCTGGTTCGAAGATAGTTTTAAATTGATTTTTAGCAATCCCGGTTCCGGAATCTTTTACATTTATTTTTACATGATGTGCATCCTGTTCAATTTGAAGATCTAAACTTCCTTTCCCTTTCATGGCATCAATAGCATTTTTAACTAAATTTTCAATCGTCCAGCTGTGCAGCGTTGGATTTATCATTACCATAATAGGTTTTTCTGGCGCATTATAAGAAAAAGTAACTTGTTTAGAAAAACGGGATTGCAAATATTCATAAATATGCAGCGTTTCAGTAATAATATTATGTTCTTCTAAAACAGGAACCGATCCAATTTTAGAAAAACGATCTGTAATGGTTTGCAATCTTTCGATGTCTTTTTCTATTTCTACTGTTATCGATTGATCAATATCTTCTGTTTTTAATATCTCAACCCATCCAATTAGAGATGATAAAGGTGTGCCAATTTGATGAGCAGTTTCTTTTGCCATCCCTGCCCACAGCTTATTTTGAGTGGCCATTTTGGTACTTTTGTAAAAGTTGTAAATCAAAGCACCAAACAAAAAGATAATCAGCAATAAAGCAACCGGATAATACTTGAGTTTCTTTAGTAATGCAGAATTTCCATAGTAAACCTGCTGTTGCTTTCCCGGAGCATATTCAATGAGAATAGGTTCATTCTCATTTTTTAAATTGGCTAAGTACGCTGACAATTTATCTTTATCTTCAATAATTTCATCAGGGATATTCTTTGAGCTAATTACTTTGCCATACATCGTGAGCATAACAGGAACAGAACTATTGTTGTTTATTATCTCAAGCGGTAAATCCAAGTCGGTATTTTCATCAGCATTGATAAGCGTTTTTGAAGCATTGGCCCAAAGATTCATCTTTATTCGCTCTTCATTTTTGAAAATTTGGAAAAAAGTATAAGTGTTCCAAAGAATCAAAGAAATGATTAAAAAGGAAATGAAAATAATAATCCAACGAGTAGTATTTCTTCTTTCAGAAAAAGACATAAATTATTTTTTGAGGTATAAATATAACGAAATAAACACATTTAATATTTTATAAACGGCTAAAGATTTTTTGTTTTTAAATCTAAAACTATTTCTTTGACAAAAACGATTTCTCTACTTTTGCATTAACAGAAATGAGATTTGGTCAAAAAGAAAAATCTATGATTAGCATCGATCCAAAAGAAATTCCAACGGCAAAACTGCAGGGCTATTTGCAAAGCGCGGTGGGACCAAGGCCTATTGCCTTTGCAAGTACTATTAGTGCAAAAGGAATCCCAAATTTGTCGCCATTTAGTTTCTTTAATGTGTTCAGTGCCAATCCGCCAATTTTGGTTTTTTCGCCGGCACGCCGCGTACGGGATAATACTGTAAAACACACGTTGATCAATGCAGAGGCAACTCGCGAAGTGGTGATAAATGTTGTCAATTATGATATGGTGCAGCAAACCTCCTTGGCAAGTACCGAATATGGAGAAGGTGTAAACGAGTTTATCAAAGCCGGATTAACGCAAATTCCGTCAGATTTTGTTAAACCGTATCGTGTAAAAGAGTCGCCGGTACAGTTTGAGTGCAAAGTCACGCAGATTATTCCGTTAGGAGATCAGGGCGGAGCGGGTAATTTGATTCTTTGTGAAGTGGTAAAAATGCATATTCACGAAGCAATTTTAGATGAAAACGGAGCTATCGATCAGCATAAAATTGATCTGGTTTCGAGATTGGGAAGTAATTGGTATTCAAGATCTAATCAGGGACTTTTTGAAGTGCCAAAACCTCTTACAACATTAGGTGTTGGTGTAGATGTAATCCCTAATTATATTAGGGAAAGCCCCGTTTTTAACGGAAATGATCTCGGGAAATTAGGTAATATTGAAGCCTTGCCTACAACGGAAGAAGTTAGTATATTTGTGAAAGAAAACTTTTCGGTGAAAGGAGTATTAAGTTCCGATGATCAGGAAAAGGTACATTTAGAAGCCAAAAAATATTTAAATAAAGATGATATTTCATCGGCATGGAAAGTACTTTTAGCAAAAAAATAAAAAAGAAACAATAATTAATATAGAAGAAGATGGAAGTTACAGGAAAAGTAAAAGTGGTGAACCCAGAGCAACAAGTTAGTGCTGCATTCAAAAAAAGAGAGTTGGTTGTTACCACAGATGAGCAGTATCCACAGCATATTTTGATCGAATTTACACAAGATAAATGCGATTTATTAAGTAGCTACAAACAAGGAGAGGCAGTAAAAGTTTCTATCAATTTAAGAGGAAGAGAATGGGTTAATCCACAAGGAGAAACCAGATATTTCAATAGTATTCAAGGTTGGAGAATCGAAAGATTAGCGCCAGAAGGTCCTGGACAAACTCCGGCAATGCCAACTGCTGAAACTTTTGCTCCGGCAACAAACTTAAACGAAGACGAACCAGACGATTTACCTTTCTAAGCGTTTAAAATTCAAAAAATAAATTCCAAATTCCAATTCATAAAATATGCAATTGGAGTTTGGAATTTTGTTTTTGCACGCTTTTTAGTGCACATTAATCGTGCAGACCTTTGTCAAAGTTTTAAACTTTGACAAAGGTTTTCTAATCAGCACTTGGAATTTGGAATTTAAAAAATTGGAATTTTTAAAAATATGTATTACGTATTCAACGATTTATTTTTCCCTCCCGTTTCAGAAACCGATGAAGAAGGCATTCTGGCCATTGGTGGTGACTTAGATCCGGAACGATTAAAGTTAGCTTACAAAAGCGGAATTTTCCCTTGGTTTAATGAAGGAGATCCAATTCTTTGGTGGTCGCCGGATCCTAGAATGGTTTTGTTTTTGGATGAGTTGATTGTATCTAAAAGTATGCGGAATATTTTGAATAGAAATCAATTTAAAGTTACGTTGAATCAGAACTTTAAAGAGGTTATTTCGAATTGCCAGAACATAAAACGAGATGGTCAAAACGGAACCTGGATTTCAAACGAAATGATCGATGCCTATTGCAAACTGAATGAACAGGGAATTGCAAAATCTGTTGAGGTTTGGCAGGATGAGGTTTTGGTTGGCGGTTTATATGGGATCGACTTAGGACATGTTTTTTGTGGAGAAAGTATGTTTTCGAAAGTATCAAATGCTTCAAAAGTTGCTTTTATTGCTTTGGTAAATTATTTACAAAAAGAAAATTACAAACTTTTAGATTGTCAGGTTTACAATCCGCATTTAGAAAGTTTAGGTTGCCGCGAAATCGATCGTGAAGAATTTATGTCTATTATAGAAAATAAGGAATAATGAGTGCAATTTATAGTGTAAAAGAAATCTATATCTACCCGATAAAAAGTTTAGCCGGAATTAGTTGCCAAGAAGCTTTGGCTGAAGAAATGGGATTCGAAAACGATCGAAGATGGATGTTAATTGATGCGGATAATCAAATGATTACGCAGAGAGAACATCGTATTATGAGTCAGTTTTATCCGCAGATTTCAGGTGAAAAAATCAGCATTACTTTTAAGGATCAAAAGCATGAATTTTCTATTCAAGAACATTTAGATCATTCGATAGAAGTGAATGTTTGGGATGATAAAAGCGAAGTTATAGAAGTGAATGAATCAACTTCAAAATGGTTTAGCGAACATTTGGGTTTTGAATGTAAATTGGTTAAAATCATCAAAAACGGAGATCGTAAACATGAAAGTTCAAAATTAAAAGAAACTTTCAATGTAAGTCTTGCTGATGGTTATCCGTATTTAATGATAGGAAGTCAAAGCATGGATTTTCTAAACGAAAAATTAACAGATAAAATTACCGTTTTAAGATTTCGCCCTAACTTCGTAATAAGTACAGAAACTCCTCATGAAGAGGATGATTTTACCACTTTTAAAATTGGAGAAGTAAATTTTAAAAATATAAAAACATGCGAAAGATGTATTATGGTGAATAATGATCCTGATAATGGTAAATTAAAAAAAGAACCTCTCAAAACCTTAAGTAAATATCGAGTAGTGAATAATTCTGTTTTATTCGGAACCAATGTTGTGAGTTTAAATTCAGGAATTATCAGTGTTGGCGATGAAATTGTCTTCTAGAAATTCAGTTTTGTAAAGTTCCAGTTTAATGTATTAAAAAGTACCAATTCATTTTTTAAAGCAGGTAATTCCAGAATTAATTTTAAGGTTTCGTGCGCCATCATAGTTCCAATAATTCCCGGAAGAGTACCCAAAACGCCATTCAAATTACAATTCGGAACATCTTTTGGATCTGGCATTTCAGGAAATAAATCACGTAAATTTTTACTGCCATTGTGATTGAAAACCGCAACTTGACCTTCAAATTTTAGAATACTTCCGTAAACCAATGGTTTTTGTAAAGCAACACAAGTATCATTTACCAGATATCGCGTTGCAAAATTATCCGAACCATCTACGACAATATCATACTGCTGAATTATTTTTTCTGCATTTTCAGCAGTCAGTTTTTCTCTAATTGCAATTACTTCGATCAAAGGATTTAGCTTTGAAATTACATATTTTGCAACAACCGCTTTTTCCTGACCGATTTCATTTTCAGTATATAAAATCTGGCGGTGTAAATTGTGAATTTCAATAGTATCGAAATCCATAACTCCTATAAATCCAACTCCTGCAGTCGAAATATATTGTAAAATTGGACAGCCTAAACCGCCTGCACCAATTACTAAAACTTTTGCTTTTTTGAGTTTTTCCTGACCTTCGTCAGCAATTTCAGGCAATATAGTTTGTCTGTTATAACGGAGAAATTCTTGTATAATGCTCATTTTGGAAATTTTAGATTGTTGATTTTAGATTGTTGGAATTTGAAATTTAAAAATTGGAATTTCTTTACCCATAACATTTATCCCAATCCTTCCAAACCGGTTCGTAACCTGAATTTGTTATGACTTGCGCGATTTCTTTAGCCGATCTTTCGTCGCTAATTTCAAATTGTTCCAAAGATTGCGGATCAACGACATAGCCTCCGGGATTTGTTTTAGAACCGGCACTCATACTTGTAACGCCAATCGGGATAATGTTGTTTCTGAATTTTTCATTTTCTCGTGTCGAAATCGAAATTTCAAGATCTTCATTCCACAAACGATAGACACAAATCAATTGGGTCAAATCTTTATCGTCCATAATAAAATTGGGTTCGATAATACCTTCGGCAGGACGTAATCTGGGAAAAGAAACGGAATATTTCGTTTGCCAGTATTTCTTTTGGAGATAATCCAGATGCAAAGCATTAAAAAAACTATCCGTTCGCCAATCTTCCAAACCTAATAAAACGCCTAAACCTATCTTATGTATTCCGGCGGTTCCAATTCGGTCAGGCGTTTCGAGTCTATAATCGAAATTTGATTTTTTACCTTTGGTATGGTATTTTTTGTATACTTCCTGATGATACGTTTCCTGATACACTAAAACGGAATACACACCTGCTTCATGCAAACGTTTATAATCTTCGGTAGAAAGTGGCTGAACTTCTACAGAAATAATCGAAAACTCTTTTCGTATTAAGTCAATTGCATTCAGGAAATAATTAATGTTTACAGTATAATTTGCTTCGCCCGTAACCAATAAAACGTGATCGAAACCTGTATTTTTTAGTGCTTCGACTTCGAGTTTTATTTCAGCATCAGAAAGCGTTTTCCGTTTGATTTTATTATCTAAACTAAAGCCGCAATACGTACAAATGTTTTGACATTCGTTGCTTAAATAAAGTGGTGCATACATTTGGATGGTTTTGCCGAAACGTTTTTTAGTGATTTCATGGCATTGCTGTGCCATTTGCTCTAAATAATTTTGTGCTACAGGAGAAATCAAAACTAAAAAATCATCGAGATTGCGTTTGGTTTTTGCCAAAGCTCGTTCGACATCCTGAGAAGTTATTTTGTATATTTTAGATTGAATGGTATTCCAATTATATTGCTCAAATATTGCTTTAAATGTTTTCATTGGATTGTGGTTTTTTCACGCAGATTTATCAGATAGATTAGATTTTATTTGCGACTCGATGTATATTATCTAGAATATTTGTGCAATTAAAATTGACTAATAACCCGAGTTTTTTATTTGTTAGTTTTAAATAAGTATTTAATTGTTTAAAGTGAATGGATTTCAATTCATCAACAGATTTCAATTCAACAATTACTTTGTCTTCAACCAATAGATCTAATCGAAAAGTGATATCTAATTCTACGTTATCATATTTAATGGGTAGATTAACTTGTTTGATGGTGTTTAATCCATCCTTATTTAATTGATAGTATAAAGCGCTTTCGTAAATTGATTCTAATAATCCGGGACCTAAAGTATTATAAACTGTAAAAATAGCACCTCGTATTTTATATGAAATTTCATTTTCGGACATAATAATGATTTTAACTTTAAATCAAATTTAATGAAATTTCCTACTTTATATAAAAAAATAATTTTCTCGCAGATTTGGCAGATTGAGCAGATTTTTTTTGCATTTTGCTAAATTTTATAAATCTGCTCAATCTGCCAAATCTGCGAGAGATTAAAAACTAGTCATATAAAAAAGAAGTCAAAGGACTAGAAGCCACGGCATAATTTTGTTGATGAGCAATTCGGGCTTCAAAAGCCTTTCTACCCGCAATAACAGCTTCCTTAAAAGCTTCTGCCATTAATTTTGGGTTTCCTGGAACGGCAATTGCAGTATTCACCAAAACAGCGTCGGCACCAATTTCCATTGCTTTTGCAGCGTCAGATGGTGCGCCAATTCCGGCATCAACAATTACAGGAACATTGCTTTGTTCGATTATAATCTCCAGGAAATCTATTGTTTTAAGACCTTTATTACTGCCAATTGGCGATCCTAAAGGCATTACGGCAGTTGTTCCTGCGTTTTCTAAATGTTTACACAAAACAGGATCGGCATGAATATAAGGCAAAACAAAGAAACCAAGTTTAGCCAGTTCTTCGGTTGCTTTTAAAGTTTCGATAGGATCCGGCATTAAGTATTTTGGATCGGGATGAATCTCTAGCTTTAACCAATTTGTTTCTAAAGCTTCTCTGGCCAATTGAGCAGCAAAAACAGCTTCTTTGGCATTTCTCGCGCCCGAAGTATTCGGTAATAAATGCATATTAGGATGTTGTAAATGCGATAAAATAGCATCGGTTTCTGTTTCTAAATCGATGCGTTTTAGGGCAACGGTAACTAATTCACTTCCTGATGCTAAAATAGCTTCTTCCATTTCAAGGTTCGAACCAAATTTTCCGGTTCCTAAAAATAGGCGGGAGGTTAAGGTTTTATCTCCAATTTTAAACAATGACGTTTGCATATAACTTTTCGTTTAGTTGTTGAATTAATCTCTTTTTTTGATCATTATTGGTGATCATCCCGGAAACGGCAATACCATGAATTCCTGTTTCCATTAACGGATTTATATCATCTAATGTAATTCCTCCAATGGCGTAAATGGGAATTTGGATTTTATTATCTTTTAGTTTGTGAATGATTTTAGAATAGCCTGATAATCCTAAAATCGGACTTAGTTTTTCTTTGGTTTCTGTAAATCTAAAAGGTCCCAAACCAATATAGTTACAGCCATTTTTTACATGATTTTCAATGTCTTCAAAAGTATTTGCCGTTCCTCCAATGATTTTACTGTTGCCTAAAATAGCTCTTGCTTCTGCAATATTCATATCGGTTAAGCCTAAGTGAACTCCATCAGCGGCAATTTGCTGAGCGAGATAGAGATTGTCGTTTACAATAAAATTGGCGAGATATTCTTCGCATAAAAATTTTACCACTTCGGCCAGAGCGAATGTATCTTTTTCAGTTTGTTGCTTAAATCGCATTTGCACCCAATCGCAGCCTGCGTCCAGCGCCTGATGAATATTGTACAATTGTTCTTCGATTGTATTGCCTTGTGAGATGTATTGTAATTTGTTATACATAATGATGTCCGATTAAAGTAGAATTTGAACTCAGGAATTTTTCTATGTAGGTCTTGGCATTTTTACAAGCTTCTGTTAGAGTTTGGTCTAAAGCCAGATTTGAGGTGATGGCAGAGGATAAAACACAGCCGGAACCGTGTTTTTCGAAGCATCTTTTGTTAGACGGAAGGAGTTCGATAATTTCATCTTTTAGAAATAAACGATCTGTTCCAATTTCAATAGGATTGTGCCCGCCTTTTAATAAAACAGAAGTTGGGATTTCATTTTTAAGCCAAAGTTGATTCGAAATAAAACCAGGAAATAAGATTTCAGTTTCACTATAGTTGGGCGTAATCAAATCAATTTTGGATAGCATTTTATTCAAATCCAGTTGATCTTTCATATTCATGAATTCAAATTCTGTAGTCGATTTTAAAACGGGATCCCAAACAATTTGTGTAGTTGGCGATACTGCTTTTATTACTGAAAGAATTTGGTTTAAATAATCTAACGAAGGAATAATCCCAATTTTTACTGATTGAATATTATAGCTTTTAAACAATGTTTCAATTGATCGAATAACAAAACTCAAATCTGTCCATTCAATTTCAAAAAACTCATTTTCAGTCTGAATGGTATTCGCCGTTGTAATGGCAAATCCGGTAACCTGATGTTGTTCAAATGTTTTGATATCGGCCAAAACACCTGCGCCACCAATAGGGTCAAAACCTGCTATACTAAGTGCGAGTGGGCGATTTTTTGACATAATTTGAATTGTTTTATTGGATTTTCGTTATTCCAGATGGTTCCTAAAAGAGCGACATCATCAAAACCGTTTTCTAATGTTTCTTTGATGTTTTTAGCATCAATTCCGCCTAAAGCGATTACTTTTGTTTTGTGATTTGTTCTTCGTTTTAAAGCTTCAAAAAGGTTTTCTTTTGGATGATAATCTACTTTAGAAATACTTTTGTAAACAGGACTTAAAAAAGCATAATCAAAATCATTTTCTAAAGAATTGAAATCTTCAATAGAATGTGTTGATGTTGACAATATCTTTTGATCCTGACAAATTGAAAAAATACTTTTTCTGTCTTTTTCTGAAAAATGAATTCTGTTAATGCCAAAATCTTCTGCTAATTCATGATGATTGTGCAAAGCCAATTTAGAGCGGAATTCCAATCTTATCTGATGAATAAATTGCGCCATTTCAAGCTCAGAGAAATCAGGTTTCCGAATATGAAGCAAAGACAATCCTTCTTCAAATAAAGATTCAATAATGCTGATTTCATTTGCAATCGAAGAAGGATTTGTAATTACAATCATATCTTTTTTCTTTACTCTTTACTCTTTACTCTTTATTCTTTACTCTTTATTCTTTACTCTTTGTTCTATTTTCTAGATATAAATCTCTTTCCCTTGCTCAATAAACTCTTCTGATTTCTCCTGCATACCTTTTTCGGCCGCAGCGACATCACGAATTTCCTGAGATATTTTCATCGAACAGAATTTTGGCCCACACATCGAGCAGAAATGAGCGACTTTTGCGCCATCTGCAGGAAGGGTTTCGTCATGAAATTCTCTTGCTGTATCAGGATCTAAAGAAAGATTAAACTGATCTTCCCAACGGAATTCAAAACGTGCTTTACTTAAAGCATTATCACGATATTGTGCTCCCGGATGACCTTTGGCTAAATCTGCAGCATGAGCGGATATTTTATAAGTGATTACGCCATCTTTTACATCTTTTTTATTGGGTAAGCCAAGATGCTCTTTTGGTGTTACATAGCACAACATCGCACAGCCGTACCAACCAATCATTGCAGCTCCAATGGCCGATGTAATATGATCGTAACCTGGTGCAATATCAGTCGTTAAGGGTCCTAAAGTGTAAAATGGAGCTTCATGACAATGCTCTAATTGTTTGTCCATGTTTTCTTTGATCATATGCATCGGTACGTGACCCGGGCCTTCGATGAAAACCTGAACATCATGTTTCCATGCAATTTTGGTTAGTTCGCCAAGCGTTTCTAGTTCGGCGAATTGTGCAGCGTCATTGGCATCGGCAATAGATCCGGGACGCAAACCATCTCCAAGAGAAAAAGCAACATCATATTGTTTCATGATTTCGCAGATTTCCTCGAAGTGGGTGTATAAGAAGTTTTCTTTATGATGAAATAAACACCATTTTGCCATGATTGATCCACCTCTGGAAACGATTCCGGTAACACGATCAGCGGTTAAATGAATGTAACGCAATAAAACTCCGGCATGAATGGTGAAATACGAAACACCTTGTTCTGCCTGTTCAATTAAAGTATCGCGGAAAACTTCCCAAGTTAAATCTTCGGCGACTCCTTTTACTTTTTCTAAGGCCTGATAAATTGGAACTGTACCAATAGGAACCGGAGAATTACGAATAATCCATTCTCTTGTTTCGTGAATGTTTTTTCCGGTTGATAAATCCATAATGGTGTCTGCACCCCAACGGCAAGCCCAAACTGCTTTTTCGACTTCTTCTTCGATACTTGATGTTACTGCGCTGTTCCCGATATTGGCGTTTATTTTAACTAAAAAATTACGACCAACGATCATAGGCTCGCTTTCTGGGTGGTTAATGTTATTTGGGATAATGGCTCTTCCGCAGGCGACTTCGCTGCGAACAAATTCGGGAGTAATTTTGCTTTTTGGTGTGTTGGCTCCAAAACTATGTCCGCTGTGCTGGCATTTCATAGCTTTGGTTTGCTCGTTCAAAAGTTCGATGCGCTGGTTTTCACGAATCGCAATGTATTCCATTTCCGGCGTTATGATGCCTTGTTTGGCGTAATATAGTTGTGTTACGTTGGCTCCTTTTTTGGCACGTTTTGGCTGGTGTAAATATTCGAAACGAAGGTGATCTAAACTTTCGTCTTTTAATCGGGTTTGTCCGTAATCTGAGGTGATTTCGTTTAGGATTTCGACATCATTTCTGTTTAAAATCCATTCTTCTCTTAGTCTGGGTAATCCTTTACGAATGTCAATTTCGATATTGGGATCTGTGTACGGACCTGAAGTGTCGTAAATTGTTACAGGTGGATTTTTTTCGATTCCGCCATTAGAAAGTTTGGTATCGCTCAGGATTACTTCGCGCATGGCTACTTCTATGGAATGAATTTCGCCTTTTACATATACTTTTTTGGAGTTAGGAAAAGGGGTTCTGGAGATTTGTTCTTCTGTAGTCATAAGATTTTTTGTTTCAAGTTTCAAGTTTCAGGTTGATGAAGATTATGTTTTATGTAGAGACGCACAGCAGTGCGTCTTTTTTTGGTGTTTCTTGAGTAATTGGAATTTGGAATTTAATTTTTGGAATTTATTTTTCTGCCAGGGATAGAAGTGGAAAGCCCGTAAAGGAGGAAACCGTAAAAAATAAGGATTAGGAAAGCGACCAGCGGAAGCTTTACTAAGACTATATTTTTTTGGTTGACGACTGCGGACTTGCAACGGATAGCCCGTTTAGGCAGCCTTATTATCCGCCTTGCGTTGCTGAAATAATTAAAATTTCGTCGGTTTCGTGTACGAGATGTTCGTTCCAGTTTATTTTTGGAACAACGGTATTGTTAATGGCAACGGCGATTCCGTTTTGTTTGTGGGGAATTTCGAGATCGAGCAATGATTGAACGCTTAGCGATTCAGCATTGAATTGTTTGATTTGTTGGTTGATTTTTAGTTCCATTCCTTCTGAATTTAGAGTTTTTTGATGATACACAATAGTGCGTCTCTACTCTAGGAATGGCTACAATTGCGCATAAAAATGCGCGCAGAAGTCATCTTACTTTTCCCTACGCTAGTATGAACTAGATCAGGTTCAGAGGGTAAAATCTCAGCCTGCTTATTAGCAGACACCCCTAAAGTGTGAAGCAAATATAATGTTTTTTTTAAAGTTTTCAGTCTCGGTTTTCAGTTTTCAGTCCTTAACTTAAAAAATTAAGCTCTAAAAGCTGAAAACCGAGACTGTGACTGAGACTAAAAACTGCGACTATTTTCCCTTTCGGGTAAAGCAATCTTCGACGTGATCGTTGACCATTCCGGTGGCTTGCATTTGAGCGTAAATTACGGTCGAGCCTACGAATTTAAAGCCTCTTTTTTTTAGGTCTTTGCTAATTTCGTCTGAAAGTGGAGTAGTGGCAGGGACGTCTTTTAGTGTTTTAGGGTTGTTGTCGATTGGTTTTCCGTTGGTGAATTTCCAAATATAATTGGAGAAACTTCCAAATTCTTCCTGCACTTTCATAAAGGCATGTGCGTTTGAAATGGTGGCGCGAATTTTAAGTTTATTGCGAATGATTCCGCTGTCTTGCAAAAGGGATTCAATTTTTTCTTCGGGATAATTGGCTATTTTTTTATAATCGAAATGATCGAAAGCGGCTCTGAAATTCTCTCTTTTATTTAAAATAGTGATCCAGCTTAAACCCGCCTGAAAAGTTTCTAAAATTAAAAATTCGAATAATGACGCATCGTCGTAAACAGGTCTTCCCCATTCTTCGTCATGATATTTTTTGTACAAATCGCTGGCAGAACACCAACCGCATCTTATTTTGTCTTCCATTATTTTCCTATTTGCCAGCTGTATCCTTTTACGCCGGGAATGTAAGCAGAACGGCCAATGATGACCAGCTCATTATAAATTTTTTTGTCGTATTTGATGCCTATTGCAGTTCCTGAAGTATATAATTTATTGGCTTTGAAAGTGATTTTCATGAGGCCATCCTTGAATTTAGCATCGGAGACTTTTTCTATAAACCATGTCGAACGCCATTTTACGGCAATTTCGTCATCATCGGTTTTTGTGATGCTTTTTACCAGTTTAACGGCTTCTTGCGGAATTTCGAATTGTTGAGTCAGTTGTTCCTGGGTTAAAGTTTGTCCAATTTTACTTCCGGAAAGTATTTTGCGTAAATTCACAAAAGTCATTAAGGTTTTGTTTGCTTCTTCGCTGAAATCTAATGTATTATTATTTGCAATGTGCTGATTGTGAATTTGCGGTTTTAATTCATTTTCTTCTTCAGAAAGAATATTCTTTTTAGAATTGGTATGTTTTTTTTGGGAATTTGGAAGAACTGCCGTTTTGAGTGCTGTTTTCTTAAAGATTTTTGCCGAAACTGGTTCTAATTTATTTACAGGATAGGTTTTTTCTTTTTTAGATATGTTTTTTGCGTCGTTGCCACAGCCTGTAAAAAAATAGGCTATCGAAAAAAGTAAGATGGCAATTGTCATTTTCATACTACAAGGTAGTTTTATTCTTTATTATTAGGGTCCTCTTTAAGATATTTTTTTATTAAATGATGTCCCAGATAAATTAGTGGAGTTAACAAAACAGCGACTGAAAGTTTAAAAATATAGCCTGTTAGTCCGGATGATATAAAAGTTTGGAAGTTAATTTTTCCGGGTAACCAAAAGGCGATTCCAAGAACGATAAAAGAGTCAAATAGCTGCGAAATTACAGTTGATCCTGTTGTTCTGAGCCATATCTTTCTTTCTCCTGTTCGTCTTTTAAAGAACCAAAATATCCACACATCTATTAGCTGAGATGCCATAAAAGCAATTAAGCTACCTACTATAATCCACATACTCTGACCAAAGACAGCCTGAAATTGTTCGTCGTTTACAGGGCTAATTCCTTTTGCAGCCGGAATTACAATGGCCATAAATAATAGTAGGAAAGCATAGGCAATTAAGCATGCTGTTATGAAAGACAGTTTTTTTACACCTTTCTCGCCAAAATATTCATTGATTAAATCTGTGGTTAAAAAAACGATTGGCCAGGGCAAAATACCAATGCTCATAACAAATGGACCAATTTGAATTAATTTTCCTCCAATGAGTTCAGCTACAACGGCATTGGTTATAAAAATGCCTGCAAGGACTACAAAAACAATTTCTTTTCGGGTTTTAAACATGTGATGTGGTAAATGATGGGTCAAATTTAAACTATTTCTTTAATAACAGGAAATGGATAATTATTAATTAAGTTGAGTAAGATGCTAATCTGAAAGTTAAAATTTTACTTCGAATGCTGATTTTTGGTTACATTTGAAACAATAACATGTTTTATTTTATTTTAAATCAAATTAATGATAATGAAAAGATTAATGACAATTTTTCTCATGGGAACAACTTTATTTACGGCCACTGCGCAAAACAATTCTGATAATCCATTGCTTAAAAAATGGACTGGACCTTACGGAGGAGTTCCTGCTTTTAATGAATACAAGGTTTCTAATTTTAAACCGGCACTTGAATTTGCGATTCAGGAAAAACTAAATGAGGTTGATGCTATCGCAAATAATCCAAAAGCGCCAACTTTTGATAATACTATTGCTGCTTTAGAGCGTTCAGGTAAAACAATATCCCGAATTTATACGGTTTACGGAATTTATGGCTCTACTTTAAGTACTCCTGAATTTGATGCAGTTGAAACAGAAATGTCTCCTAAGCTGTCTGCTTTCAATGATAAAGTTTTGCAAAATAAAAAATTATTTGCCAAAATAGAGACGTTGTATAACTCAAAAGAAAGCAAAAAACTTACGAGTGAACAACAACGTTTAATTTGGTTGTATTATACTGATTTTGTTCGTGAAGGAGCAAAATTAAATGAAAAAGACAAAGAAAAAGTTGCGAAGATTAATCAGGAATTAGCAAGTCTTTTTACAAAATTCAGCCAAAATTTATTGGCAGAAGAACACAATCAATATGTGGCTTTAAAAACAGAAAGCGATTTTGATGGTCTTCCGGCTGAAGTAAAAAATGCTGCAATGGCTGAGGCAAAAAGCAGAAAATTGGATGTAATGGGCTGTGTGGCAAATACACGTTCTTCTATTGAGCCGTTTTTAACTTTCTCAACTCGTAGAGATTTAAGAGAAAAAGCATTTGATATTTTTGTAAAACGTGGTGATAATGGTAATGCAAACGATAACAATGCAACACTTGTATCTATTTTGCAATTGCGTACCCAAAAAGCAAACCTATTAGGATTCCCAACATTTGCTGACTGGAGTTTGTCTAACAAAATGGCAAAAGATCCTAAAAAAACTTTAGATTTAATGCTGTCAGTGTGGGAGCCTGCTGTAGAAAAAGTACATCAGGACGTTGCTGAAATGCAGAAAATTGTGGATGCTGAAGGTGGTAAATTTAAAATTCAGCCTTGGGATTACCGTTATTATGCTGAAAAAGTTAGAAAAGCAAAATACGATTTAGATCAAAATGAAGTTAAGCCTTACTTGCAGTTAGAAAACTTACGTGAAGGTATGTTTTGGGTTGCGGGTGAATTATTTAATTTAAGCTTTAAACAAATTACCAATGTTCCTGTTTATCACCCTGACGTTCGTGTTTGGGAAGTAAGTAATAAGATTACGGGTAAAGTGGTTGGATTATGGTATTTTGATCCTTATGCTCGTGCAGGAAAACGTTCTGGTGCCTGGATGAATGCTTACCGTGATCAGCAAAAAATGGATGGTGAGGTTCTTACAATCGTTTCTAACAATTGTAATTTTATAAAAGGAACTGCCAACGAACCGGTTTTGATTTCGTGGGAAGATGCTACGACTTTGTTTCATGAATTCGGACATGCGCTTCACGGATTATGTTCTAATGTAACGTATCCTAGTTTGGCAGGAACATCTGTTGCAAGAGACTATGTAGAATTCCCGTCTCAGTTGTTGGAGCATTGGCTGGCTACTCCTGAGGTATTGAATAAGTTTGCTTTACATTATAAAACAAATCAGCCATTGCCGCAATCATTGGTAGACAGAATTGAAAAAGCTTCTAATTTTGGTGAAGGTTTTTCTACTGTAGAAACCATTTCGAGTTCATTGATTGATATGAAGCTTCATTTAACGACTTCACCTATTGATCCTCATAAATTTGAAAAAGAGACTTTAGAAGCGCTTCATATGCCATCTGAAATTGTAATGCGTCACAGAATTCCTCAGTTTGGGCATATTTTCTCTGGTGATGGATATGCTGCCGGATATTATAGCTATTTATGGGCAGATGTAATTAATGCAGATGCTTATGAAGCTTTTACAGAAGGTAAAGGGCCTTATGATAAAGAAGTGGCAAAACGTCTTTATGATAATGTTTTTAGTATCGGAAATACTATTGATCAGGAGAAAGCTTATGAAAACTTTAGAGGAAGAGCTCCTAAATCTGATGCTTTAATGCGTGCTAGAAATTTCCCGATAAAGGATAAAAAATAATAAGATTAAATTTTAAATTGAAATCCCCGGATAATGTAATTATTCGGGGATTTTTTTTTGGAGTTGGGAGTTGTTTTTTTTGCTACAGATTTGTGGATTATAAAGATTTTAGTAGCAAGTTTATCAGGTTTGTTAAGCTTTGTAAAAGTTTTAAATCAAGAGTGTAAGCAACTTTGTGAAAGCTCAATTTTAAAGTTTGTATGCGCATTTTTGTCATTTCATAAATGACAAAGTTGTAACCTAATTTAATTTCTATCTTCAAACATAGCCCGTGGTTTCAACCACGGGAGCACAATACGAGGCGTGATAATATTGCACCCCGTGGTTGAAACCACGGGCTATGTTTGGCAAGTTTAAAAGTGAAAAAACTTTGTCAAAGATTAATTACAAGTTCCTTGCACTATTTGTTTAAAACTTTGGCAAAGTTCTCCTGTTCTGATGTAAACCTTAAATGACAGGCTTTTGATTAATCTTATAAACCTAAGCGAAGACAAGATTATTAAAACAAAAAAAAGCCCGAATAAATTAATATTCGGGCTTTTTATATTGAAATAATATATTAACCTAAAGTAACTCTTTTGAAACCTGTGATTTCAACGTTGTATCCTTTAACGTAATCACCAACTTTTTTACTATCGTCTTTGATAAAGTTTTGATCTAACAAAGCTTTCTCTTGATCTAAAGTAGTATTGTCAGAGATGAAACGTTGAACTTTTCCTGGGATAATTTTGTCCCAAATTTGCTCTGGTTTACCTTCAGCTTTTAATTCAGCTTTAGCATCTTCTTCAGCTTGTTTTAAAACTTCTTCAGTCAATTGAGAGTAAGAAATATATTTAGGAACATTTTTTAAAGTTTTTCCTAAACGTTTTGCTTCTTCGTTATCCTTTTCGATTACAGCAATACGAGCAGCAAGTTCAGATTCAACAAAAGCAGGATCAAAATCTTTGTAAGATAATGTATCAGCTCCCATAGAAGCAACTTGCATTGAAACATCTTTAGTTAAAACGTCAGCATTAGGAATTGCAGCAGAAATTGCAGTTAATGCAGCAATTTTGTTAACGTGAACATAAGATCCAACGAAAGCACCTTCTAAAATTTCAAAACCACCGATTTCGATTTTTTCACCGATAACACCAGTTTGCTCGATTAATTTTTCAGCAACAGTAATTCCGTTGAAATCTGAAGCTAAGAATTCTTCTTTAGAAGAGAAGTTAATAGCTCTTTCTACTAATTCTTTAGCCAAAGTTACGAAAGCTTCATTTTTACCTACGAAATCAGTTTCGCAGTTTAAAGTGATGATAGCTCCTTTAGTATTGTCAGCATTGATAAAAGAAACAGCAGCTCCTTCAGATGAGTCACGGTCAGAACGGTTAGCAGCAACTTTTTGTCCTTTTTCTCTAAGGACTTGTATAGCTTTATCGAAATCTCCATCAGCTTCAACTAAAGCTTTTTTACAGTCCATCATTCCGGCACCTGTAGATTGTCTTAATTTATTTACGTCTGCAGCAGTAATTGTTGCCATAATATTTTGAATTTTAATGTTAAAAGTAAAAATTCCATCTTTTAAATTCTAAATTCCAATTTTATTAAATTATCAACATAACGTTTTTAATTTGTGGTTGGATTTTAGAATTTAAAATTTGGAATTTAAATTTGATTTATTCTTCAGTTGCAGGTGCAGCAGCTTCAACAGCTGGCGCAGCAGGAGCAGCTTCTACAGCAGCAGGAGCCGCAGCTTCTTCTGTTGTAGCTTCAGTTTCTTTTTCAGAACCTCTGTCAGAAAGACCGTCGATTACAGCAGCAGTAACTAAAGATAAAATTTTGTCAATTGATTTAGAAGCATCATCATTTGCAGGAATAACGTAATCAACCTCTCTTGGGTCAGAATTCGTATCAACCATTGCGAAAACTGGAATGTTTAATTTTTGTGCTTCTTTTATTGCGATATGTTCAGCTTTGATATCTACTACGAACAATGCAGCTGGTAGTCTAGACATGTCAGCGATTGAACCTAAGTTTTTCTCTAATTTAGCACGTAGACGATCAACTTGCAAACGCTCTTTTTTAGATAACGTCATGAAAGTACCATCTTTCTTCATTTTATCAATAGAAGACATTTTTTTAACTGCCTTTCTGATAGTAACAAAGTTAGTTAGCATTCCACCAGGCCATCTTTCAGTGATGTAAGGCATGTTTGCAGCTTTTGCTTTTTCAGCAACGATGTCTTTTGCTTGTTTTTTGGTAGCTACGAATAAGATTTTTCTACCTGATGCAGCGATTTTTTTCAAAGCTTCATTAGCCTCTTCAATTTTTGCTGCAGTTTTATATAGATTGATAATGTGAATACCATTACGCTCCATATAAATGTAAGGGGCCATATTTGGGTCCCATTTTCTAGTCATGTGTCCAAAGTGAACACCTGCTTCTAGTAAGTCTTTTACTTCTATTTTGTTTGCCATTTTTGTACTAGTTTACGTTCTGTTGATTAGCAATGTATAAATGGCGGTTTCCCAGGCTTTATACATTTAGATGCTAAACTATTTCCTACCTCGGTAGGAGAGCAACAACAACTGTGTTTTTTAATTTCAATAAATAATTGAGAGTCTTGTACCATTGTACAAGACAGGTAATATTAACGTTTAGAGAATTGGAATCTCTTACGAGCTTTCTTCTGACCGAATTTCTTACGTTCAACCATTCTTGGATCTCTTGTTAATAAACCTTCTGGTTTTAAGATAGCTCTGTTTTCAGCATTTACTTCACACATAACGCGTGCTAATGCCATTCTTACAGCTTCTGCCTGACCAGTTGAACCACCTCCGTAAACGTTTACTTTAACGTCAAAGTTGTTTACATTTTCTGTCATAGACATTGGTTGTAAAACTTTGTATTGTAAAGTTGCAGTTGGAAAGTAAGTTGCGAATTCTTTTTTGTTTACAGTGATTTTTCCTGTTCCTTCAGAAACATATACACGTGCAACAGCGGTTTTTCTTCTACCGATTTTGTGAATAACTCCCATTACTTAAGATCGTTTAGGTTAACAGTTCTAGGTTTTTGAGCTCCTTGTTTGTGCTCAGGTCCTACAACAACATTTAGATTTCTAAAAAGTTCAGCTCCTAATTTGTTTTTAGGTAACATTCCTTTTACAGCTTTTTCTACTAGTAATGCAGGGTTTTTAGATTGCAATACTTTAGCAGTTAAAGTTCTTTGTCCTCCTGGGTAACCTGTATGACGCATGTAAATTTTGTCATTCATTTTTGTACCTGTAAGGTTAATTTTTTCTGAGTTGATAACAATTACGTTATCTCCACAGTCAACGTGCGGTGTGTAACTAGGCTTGTACTTACCTCTTAAGATCATTGCAACCTTTGAAGCAAGACGTCCTAAGTTATGACCTTCAGCGTCAACAACAATCCACTCTTTAGTTACAGTGGCTTTGCTAGCTGAAACCGTTTTGTAGCTTAATGCGTCCATAATATTATTTTAATTAAACATTCCATCCCCAATAAAGGGGATGCAAAAGTACAATTAATTATTTTAAAACCAAATACCTGAAAAGAATATTTTATCTGCTGAAAATCAGGGCATCAGTTTTATATTTAAAACAATAAAAAAAAACCACCTCCACAATAACGCGAAGGTGGTTCAATATTTAGAATTATTTTGTTAAACAATAAATAAATTTGCAATGTCAACAACTTGTTGTGTCGTAAGTGGCTCATCATAAGCTTCTGATCCTGCTGCGGCTCCAAATGCTGCGGCTGTATTAAATCCTGCCTGCATGGTTACTCCTTCGCCAGCGTAGACAGCTTGAGTTGCGGCTGGCATTCCTGCGCCTCTTTCGTCATTTGAAATCCATCCTTTTAATCCACGTAACCGGCGTACCTCTGATGCATGACGTGCTTCTACAGAATGTATTTGTAATGCGGCAGTTAATAAGTCAGGTGTAGTAATTAAATTTCCTGCCTGACCTTTGTAGGCTCTTACGCCTGTATCTTCAAAAGCCTGAGCCAATGCTAAAAAGGTTGGATAGTCACCAAACGGATCAAATGTACCGCCAACGGTAAAGTCAAAAGTAGGCTTTGGAACAAAATTGGCGCTTGCTGTTCCGCCTAGTCCTGCAATTAAAAATTTAACATGACTGGATTCGTGTGCTGCTATTTGCTGGAAAACCTTTAAATCCCTGCCTCCGTTTTCTGATGCGGGAATTACTCCTGAATCTAATGCCATAGCGTAAAATTCGTTTTCCAGATATTCTAAAGTCAAAGCAAACTGCAAAGCTCCTATTGGGGTTGCAGGTGTTGCTGTAATATCTTTTGCTAATGCTTTGTTTGCCATTGCAGATAATCCGAATGGTATTGATGCATATGCCAATGTTTTTCCTATGTTTCCAAACTGATTAAAACTGTCTCTTCTTGATCCAGTGCTTCTCATTAAACTATCATCAGTAAAGGTTTCTATAAATTTTAAAATATTCATAATTTCTAAGTTTTAGCTAGTTAAGATTAAGGTAAATATTTGGCAGAAAATTTTGTGGTAATAAATCCTCCGGCAATTGGAAGAATTTTTGAAGGATCTTTAGCAACATCTAAACCATTTGATGCCGTAACAATATCATCACCGGCAAAATCCTTAGAATTAGGATTGATTAAACTTCTGATAGCCGAAGCATGTCTGGCTTCTACCGAAACAATTTTCCCGGCTAATAATAAGTAGTCAGCACTTTTGATTAATTTTCCGGCTCCATTATAGGCGGCAACTCCGGTATCTTCAAGAGCTTTGGCTGTTGCCAGAACTTCGGTGCGGCTGTTGAAATTAAGAGATCCGTAATTAAAAGCTAGAGTAGGAAGTAATTGGGAGCTCGGATCCGGAAGTGCTCCGGTTAAAGCAGCTTTAAAAAAATCTCTATGAACTACTTCGTGATGATACAAGTCGGTTAAAACCTGACGTTCAATAGGATTGAAAGTTGCATTAAAACTTGTTGCATTTACAACTTTAGTATAAAAATCGGCTTCAAGTTGTTCAAGAGCATAAGCATAAGTTAATACTCCAAAATCTCCAGAGCCTAAATCAAAGACACCATTTCTAACTCCGGGTAACGATGTATCTTCCATATCGTTATCATTGTCATTATCGCTGCAACCAGCTAAAACCAAACCTGCACTAACTAATGTTAGCCCGCTGAGCTTAAGGAAGCTCCTTCTGTTATTCAATGAAGGGTCAACTTCATGAATTTTAACGTCGTTTTTCATAATCTAGGTTTTTTAAAAAGGTTAATAACATGTATTAAGTTATTAACGAAATTTTATGAGATGCGGTTTTAAAAAATCGCAGTATTTTAAAATTATTTTAAAAAGACCTTGTAAATTGAAATACTGGTGGGTGTTTTTTGTTTTATTTTAGGTAATTCTACTATATTTGTATTAATTACATAAAATTATTTTTAAATGAAAGCTAAAGCAACTCTAAAACAAATTGCGAAAGAATTAGGCGTTTCTGTATCTACGGTTTCTAAGGCGTTAAATGACAGTCCGGAAATTAGTGAGCAAACGAAGGTGAAGATTAAGGAGTATGCCAAACTCAAAAATTATAAACCGAATGTTATTGGTCTGAATTTAAAGAATCGTAAAACCAAAACAATAGGTGTAATTATACCTAATATATTAAACTCCTTTTTTGCAAAGGTTTTTAGTGGTATCGAAAAAGTGGCCGATAAAAAAGGATATAATGTGATTACGTGTATTTCGAATGAATCTTTAGAAAAAGAAATTCATACGCTGGAAATGCTGAGCAACGGAACCATCGACGGATTTATTCTTTCGGTTTCTCAGGAAGCGCAAAAACTTCAGGATTATAGTCATTTCTCTGCTATTATAAATGACGGAACTCCAATTGTAATGTTTGACCGTATTGCTGATGAAGTAGAATGTGACAAAGTGGTAGTTGATGATTTCGATTCGGCTTTGAACTCAACACAGCATTTAATCAATTTAGGATGTAAAAATATTGCCTTAATTTCTTCTGTTGATAATTTAAGCGTTGGAAAATTGAGAGCAGATGGATATTTGAAAGCTTTGGCTGATAATAATATTCCTGTAAATGAGAAAATTATTCTTCGTACGGATTCTGAAGATGATATGAAAGCTAAAATTGATGCCATTTTCGACAACAAAATCGATGCTATTTTTGCTTTGGATGAAAATGATTCAGTTGCCGCTTTACGTGTCAGCTTGAAAAAAGGATATAAAGTGCCTGAAGATATTTCGATTATAGGATTTGCTGACGGAATTTTAGCTTCAAGACGTCTGTCACCAAGTTTAACAACTGTAAGTCAACACGGAATTGAAATTGGAGAAGTTGCTGCCAAACAATTGATCAAACGTTTAGAAGAAAAGGAAGATGAGACTTCTGATTATGAAACTATCGTTATTAAGACGAAGTTGAAAGAACGAGAGTCTACAAGAAAAAAATAAAAACAAAAAACCATTCGCCGCAACGAATGGTTTTTTTTATAATACTTTATTTTGTTTTCTTAATAAGGTATAAGCTATTGTCTTTTTTATCTTGGAGCAAAGTAAATTGTAAATCAGTATTAGTATAAAACCCATATTCTGATTTTAAACTTTTTTCCAGTTCTTTTTGCTTGTCTTTTACAGTATCGTAGATTGATTTTTCTTTGGTGTCATAATCATCGATAAAAACATCTTCTTTTTTGAATTTTAGCGTGTCATTCGCAAAAGATATATCAATATAGGCGATCCCATTCCAGTAATAGTATGTATAAGTATCATTCGCTTGGGTTCGTCCCATGACATTTGAATTGTAATCTAATTTTTGGAAATATTTAAACAGTATTTTATCGTTTGGTATTTTGCCGAGTGCATTTTCGTTGGCAACTTTTTTGTTTAGATTAAAGCTTTGTTTTTGTGCATCATCAGATATTTTAGATTCCACACCATATAATATATACCAATGATTGTTTGCAAAATAAATGATAGACGATCTTTTGTCAACAGGTATTAACTTATCTCTCCAGGCGTAAAAATTGTCTAAGTAAATACAATTAGGTAAAACAGTATCGTGATAATATTTTGATAGTTTTTCCGCGTCCCACGTTAGGTCTTTGTTTATAGGGATAAAAGCTTTTTTTGCTTTGTTTTCATCAGTTGGCCAAGTTTGGTAATAGAGCAGATCTTTGTTTACTATTTGTTTATTGAGTAAAACAACATCGCCAAACTCGGATTGATTTGACGATGAAGTTTTATAATTTAAAGTATCTGAAATGTTTCCGTAGGAGTCCATTTTAAATACGGTGTTTAAAAAATTATCACCTTTATTTCCTCCTCCATGATCGTAAGGTTCTGTTTTGGTGATGAGTTTAAGTATGATTTCTCCTTTCGAAATTTCAAGTATTTGAAAGTCGATATTGGGATAATATCCTTTGCTTTTTCCAAATAGTATTATTTTATGATTACTAAAGTTCTTAACCTCATGTAAATTTTTATACTCTTTATATTTGGAAGGCAATTCTTTAGAAGGCAAACTGTTTATTAAAAAAGTATCCATGCCCAATGCTAAGCTAACATTGAGCTTGTATATTAAAAACAAGACAATCGCTGTTATAATGGAATACTTTATTGTCTTCTTTTTCATTTTGGTTTTTTAATGCGCCTCTAGCCAATCTTTACCCAAACCAAGTTCAACATCTAAAGGAACACTCATCATAAATGCATTTTCCATTTCGTGTTTGATCATAGGCTGAATTTTTTCGAGTTCATCGTTGTGAACATCGAACACAAGTTCATCATGTACCTGAAGCAACATTCTTGATTTCCAGTTTTCCTCTTTTAATTTTTTATGGATGTTGATCATCGCGATTTTAATCACATCGGCAGCACTTCCCTGAATTGGTGCATTTACAGCATTTCTTTCGGCAGCACTTCTCACTACGGCATTCGCTGAGTTGATATCTTTTAAATATCGGCGACGGCCTAAAATTGTTTGTACGTATCCTTTTTCGCGTGCAAATTCTATTTGTTCGTTAATATAAGATCTTAATCTTGGATAAGTTTTGTAATAAGCTTCGATTAAGGCAGCACTTTCGCTGCGTGATAATGAAGTTTGATTGCTTAACCCAAAAGCAGAAACACCATATATGATTCCGAAGTTTACTGTTTTAGCGTTGCTTCTTTGTTCGCGTGAAACTTCATCCAAAGGAACATCAAAAACTTTTGCTGCAGTTGCCTTGTGAATGTCTTCTCCGTTCTGGAAAGCGGCAATCATATTTTCTTCGCCACTTAACGCAGCAATAATTCTTAATTCTATCTGAGAGTAATCCGCAGAGATTAAAGTATGGTTTTCATCGCGGGCTACGAAAGCTTTACGAATCTGACGACCTCTTTCTGTACGAATTGGTATGTTTTGCAAGTTCGGATTATTAGAACTCAAACGTCCCGTGGCGGCAACAGTTTGCATATAATCCGTATGAACGCGTAATGTTTTTTTGTCTACTTGTTCTGGCAAAGCCAAAATATAAGTGCTTTGTAGTTTTACCATTTGGCGCCAATCGAGAATTTGTTTTACAATTGGATTGTCATTGGCTAAATAAGTCAAAACCTCTTCGCCAGTGGCATACTGACCGGTTTTAGTTTTCTTTTGTTTTGCTCCGCCAATTTTTAATTTGTCAAATAAGATATCTCCTAATTGTTTTGGAGAGGCTAAGTTGAATTTCTCGCCGGCAGTTTCGTATATTTTTTCTTCGAGAGATTTAATTTCGATGTCCATTTCTTTAGACATGATGCTTAAAAACTCCACATCTAAACGAATTCCTTCTGTTTCCATATCAGCCAGAACGCTTACTAATGGAATTTCGATTTCATCAAATAACTTCTTAGTTTCGGTTTTGTCTAATTCGGCAGTAAAAAGTTCTTTTAATTGTAATGTAATATCGGCATCTTCTGCAGCATATTCCTTGATTTCTTCAAGAGCAACGTCACGCATCGTGATTTGATTTTTTCCTTTTTTACCAATTAATGTTTCAATTGATTTTGGTGAATATTTCAAATACGTTTCTGCTAAAATATCCATATTATGACGCATATCCGGATTTATCAGATAATGCGCAATCATGGTATCAAAAAGCTTTCCTTTTACAACAACGCCATAATTAGAAAGGATCTTTAAATCATATTTTAAGTTTTGACCAATTTTTTCGATATTTTCATTTTCAAAAAACGGTTTGAATTTATCTACTAAAATCTGAGCTTCTTCCTGGCTTTCCGGAAACGGAACGTAAAATGCTTTTCCTTTTTCATAAGCAAAAGACATTCCTACCAATTCAGCATGTAGAGCATCCAGACCGGTAGTTTCAGTATCAAAACAAACAGCAGTTTGCTTTTGTAGATTTTGGATCAATAATTTAATTCCTAAATCGCCTTCGACAGCTTGATAGGAGTGAGGTGTGTTTTCTAAAGTATTATAGAATGAAGTTCTTTCTTCTGTGTTTTCATCTGTAGTGGCGCCGCCTCCAAACAAATCAAACTGATCGTCGTTTTTAGGCTGCGGTTTTTTATACAACTTAGCATCCGAAGGCTGGCCTGCATTTGCCAGCTCATTTCCGCCACCTACTTTAAATAAATTATCAAATTGTTCGGCCATTCTTCTAAATTCCAATTCCTGAAAAATAGCGTCGGTTTTTTCGATATCAGGACGTGAAAGTTCGTAGTCATCTTCATTAAAAACAACATCGCAGTCACATATTATAGTAGCCAGTTTTTTAGATAAAATTCCTTTTTCTTTATTGGCTTCGATATTCTCTTTCATTTTACCTTTCAGTAAATGTGTGTTTTCAAGAAGGTTTTCCATCGAACCAAATTCTTTCAGGAACTTTTTGGCCGTTACTTCGCCAACTCCTGGTAATCCCGGAATGTTATCGACAGCATCTCCCATCATCCCAAGAAAATCAATTACTTGTTCCGGTTTTTCGATTTCAAATTTTGCCAAAACTTCAGGGACGCCCCAAATTTCAATACCATTTCCCATACGGGCTGGTTTGTACATGAATATATTTTCAGAAACCAACTGAGCAAAATCCTTGTCTGGAGTGACCATAAAAACTTTATAGTTTTCTTTTTCGGCTTGTTTGGCAATTGTTCCAATCAAATCGTCGGCTTCACAGCCTGCCATTTCGATAATCGGAATGTGCATGGCTCTCAATAAATCCTGGATATATGGAATAGCAATTTTAATTGCTTCGGGAGTTGCATCACGATTGGCTTTATAATCAGAATACATTTCGGTTCGTACCTGACTTCCTTCTTTATCAAAAGCTACGGCTAAATGATCTGGTTTTTCACGTTTTATAACATCCAAAAGAGAGTTCATGAATCCCATAATCGCGGATGTATCCATTCCTTTAGAATTAATTCGCGGATTTTTTATGAAGGCATAATAACCACGAAATATTAAAGCGTAAGCATCGAGAAGAAAAAGACGTTTTTGAGTTGACATAAAAAAAATATTAGTCTGTAAAAATAAACAATTGGGTATCAAAAAATAATCAAAAAAGAAATTTTTTACCATATAAGTAATATAAGTACATTTTAGTAGCGCGCGCTCAGCAGAGATGCACTGCATTGTAGAGAAGATAGCAATGTGTCTGACATCTCGTTGATAAAATTAAATGAACTTATATTACTTATATGGTGGAAAGGCACCCAATAGTTAATGTCAAGTTAAAATATTTATATGAAATGATTTCTTCATTTTATCTTCATATTACAGGGGTACATTTGATCTATAAAATAAAAGGTATTAATTTTTAAATAATAGAAATCATGAGAAATTTATTGATGTTATTAGTAGCGGTTTTTGGCACAAGTGTTATGGTAAGTGCTTTTCCTGCAAAAGATGTTAAAGCAGCTTCTGCAAAAGAAGTTAAAGCTGTAAAACACCCAAAAGCTAAATCTGATAAAAAAGTAAAATCAGAAAAAAGTGAAGCTACAAAGGTAGAGACAGCTAAAGTAAAAAAATAAGAAAAGGTTATTGTAAAATAAAAGGTTAATTAATTTTAAAATTTAGAAATCATGAAAAATTTATTGATGTTATTAGTAGCAGTTTTAGGAACAACTGCAATGGTAAGTGCACAAACAGCTCCAACTCAGGCAGCTCCTGCAAAAGAAGTTAAAGCTACAAAACACCACAAAAACAAAGCTGATAAAAAAGCAAAAGCAGAGGCTCCTAAAGCAGAGGCAGCTAAGGTGAAATAATGAAAGTTGTTTTTGTTTTGCTTTCAAAGAATTGTAAGGAGGCAAAACAGAAGTAATGATTATGAGAATGCAGATGGAGAAAGCTGGTAAAGAAATTTATCAGCTTTTTTTGATTCGTTAATTTTTTAATAATGCGCAATAATGTTTTTTAGAATTGCTTAAATTTATTTGCGCTTAAATGCTCAGTTATGAATATTTTAATTGTTGAAGATAATAAGGAACTAGCTGTCGAAGTTTATGATTTTTTATGCAACGTAGGTTACGTTTGCAAGATTGCTCATAATTGTGCCGATGCCCTTGAAGAAGTAAATAGTAACGATTATGATGCTATGCTTCTGGATCTTGGTTTGCCTGACGGAGATGGATTTGAGGTTTTGCAAACGGTTCGAAAAACAAAATCAAAAATTGCAGTTATTGTACTTACGGCGAGGGGAGAGTTGGATGACAGAATAAATGGACTGCATCTTGGTGCAGATGATTATTTGACTAAACCGTTTGCATTAACAGAACTTAGTGCTCGTTTATTTGCCGTAATTCGCAGAATTCATGGTTTTACTGTAAACAGTTTAAGTATTCATGGTTTTTTGTTGCAGCTTCAGGATTATAAAGTGAGTTATGATAATACTCCCATCAGTCTTACTAAAAAAGAATTTGATATTTTTCAGTATTTGGTTTTAAACAAAAATCGTGTAATCACCAGGCTGCAATTGACAGAGCATATTTGGGGAGATATTCTGGAGGTCAATTCAGATTCTAATTTTATTGATGTTCATGTTCGAAATCTTCGAAAAAAACTCGACAAACATACTGCTATCGATTGGTTCGAAACCGTTAGAAATGTTGGTTATCGTATTAATGAGTAAATAAAATATTGTGAAGATAAAGCATCAATTGGCTATTTTTAATGCACTAACAAGGTTGTTGGTGATTTTGGTTTTATGGTTGATGTTGCCCATTCTGGTCGAAAATGTTGTTTACAGGCATATTAATAACGGATTACTGGAAAAAAAACAAAAATTCATACAGCATTTAGATCAAAATGAGATAAATGATTTTATCGAAAATTCTGATGATTCGACAGAAACCTATTCGCAATTTTCTACACTACATAGTGAGTTTTTAGTGCTTTCTAAATCACCGGTAAAAATTGCCAAAAAGAAAGCTGTTTTTACTAATGAATATCGCATTATTGAAGGTGAAGAAAATGAATATAGAATTTTGCAATATCATTTTACTTTCGGTAATCAGGGATATAATTTAGAAATAGGAAGCAGTCTTGCTGAAATAAATGACCTTACATTTATTATTCGATTTTTTATTATAATTGTTTTTGTAGTTATCCTGCTGATTACGTTTTTGGCAGATACTTTTTATATCGAATATTTACTGAAGCCTTTCTATAAAATTATTGATACCAAAATAAGGCGCGTCAACGAACCAGAGGCTTTTGATCATACGCCAATAAAAGCGAGATCAAGGGATTTTAGGGAACTCGATTTTGTTTTAAATCAGATGATGGATCGTATTGCAGAGCTTTTTAAAAAAGAAAAACAATTTATATCGAATGTTTCTCATGAGTTGCTTACGCCTATTGCTTTACTTAAAAACAAGTTCGAGAATTTGCTTCAAAATGATTCTCTTGATGATAATGCTTTCGATAAAATCGCAGGTTCGTTAAGAACTTTAGATATGCTGAAAAAAATCATCAATAACTTATTGTTGATTTCCCGCATCGAAAACAATCAATACGAGGCAAATGAAGATGTAAAATTTCATGAAATAATTACGGATCTTCAGGAGGATTTACAAGATCGAATTGATGACAGGGAAATTCAGTTTGTGAATAAAATGGAACATGATTTTTTCTTCACAGGAAATAAAACACTGATTCATATTCTCATTTATAATTTGGTAACCAACGCCATAAAATACAATAAACAAAGGGGAAGTATTATTGTTACAGATGGTTTTTTAGAGGATCGTTACTTTATTTCGATCGCAGATTCCGGTATAGGAATGAATTCTTCTCAAATCGAAAATATATTCAACAGGTTTGCCAGAATCAGTTCAGACCAGGAAGGTCAAGGGTTAGGGCTTGCGATTGCTGATAGTATTGCATCTTTTCATCATATCGAGATAAAAGTTACTTCTGCTGTAAATGAAGGTACAACCTTTATGTTGCTGTTCCCGGAAGTTTTAAAACACAATTAAAAGTTAATTTTTTCAAAGTCCTTCAATCTTCATTTTGTCTTCATTTAGCGTATATATCTTTGAGGTATAATAAATGAAAATATTAATAATCATAAAAACTTCAATCATGAAAAAATTAGTAATGTTAGCAGTAGCTGTTTTAGGAACAACTGCAATGGTAAGCGCTCAAACAACTCCAGCTCAAACAACTCCGGCAAAAGAAGCAAAAGCTCCTAAAAAAGAGAAAAAAGCAGACAAAAAAGCGAAAAAAGCGGAAGTAAAGGCAGAAGCAGCAAAGCCAGAAGCTAAAAAATAAAACAATACTGGTTTGATGTAAACCGTGTTGTGGATTATAAAGGTTTTAAAAAATTTGGTAGAGAAAAAGCTGGTAGAGAAATCTATCAGCTTTTTGTTATTTGAGTTAAATTTTTGATAATAAAAAGCAATAGAAATTTCATTCTTTGTTACTTTGCTTAAAACTATTAATAATGATCATTCGTTTTGTAATTCTATGTGCTCTTTTTTTATTTATTGAGTTCTATTCTTATCAAGCCTTTCGTACCTTAGTAAAATTGAGATGGGTTTTGATTAGTTATCAAATTATAAGTTTACTGCTTTTAATTTTTATCATTTACTCTTTTACGCAATTTGATCGTTCTGTTGGGCAAACCAAGCAAACCATGTTTACAATGGGGTTGATGTTATTGGTTTATGTGCCAAAAATAGTTTTGACTCTTGTGATGTTTGGAGAAGATATTTTTAGAATAGGGGCAAGCATCCTGAATTATTTCATGTATAATATGCCTCGTTCAGAGATGATGCCAAACAGGCGAAAGTTTGTTAGCCAGATAGCATTGGGTTTGGCTGCCGTTCCTTTTTTATCATTGATTTACGGAATTTTTGAAGGTAAATATAATTTTAAAGTTTTCAGGCAGACGATTTATTTTCCTGATTTGCCGGATGCTTTTGATGGATTTAAAATTACTCAGATTTCGGATGTTCATAGCGGGAGTTTTGATAATCCTGATAAAATAAATTATGCTATTGATTTGATTAATGAGCAGGAAGCGGATATGATTTTATTTACAGGAGATATTGTAAACACCCATGCGAAAGAAATGCATCCGTGGTTAGAAACTTTCAACAGAATAAAAGATTTTAAATATGGGAAGTTTTCAGTTTTAGGAAATCATGATTATGGCGAATATGTTACCTGGCCTTCTGAAAAAGAAAAAGACGAAAACTTCAAAGAAATAAAAAGTCTTTACGGACAAATTGGATTTGAACTTTTATTAAACGAACATACTTATATTCAAAAAGGTGATGATAAAATTGCACTTATTGGAGTAGAGAATTGGGGGCATAATTTTAAAAAGGCAGGAGATTTAAACAAAGCGTCTCAAAACGTGCATCAGGACGATTTTAAGGTATTAATGAGTCACGATCCGAGTCATTGGGAATATGAGATTAAAAATCATCCTAAAAACTTTCATCTAACTTTGGCAGGCCATACACATGGTATGCAATTTGGAATCGAAATTCCGGGATATTTTAAGTGGAGTTTAGCTCAGTACATTTACAAACAATGGGCAGGATTATACGAAAATGTTGGCCGTTACGTTTATGTAAATCGCGGATTTGGTTTTCACGCTTATCCGGGACGAGTGGGTATTATGCCTGAAATTACAGTGATTGAACTAAAAAAAGGGAACAATGTGGCTTAATTCGTTAAAAATGCTACATTTGTATATAATTATCTCTTTTTAACAGAATAAAAAAGAATTAAATTTTTGGTTTTATGTCAAAATTTGGAGAACTTATAAATGCTCAGGTTCCGGTGTTAATTGATTTTTACACCGATTGGAACGAATCATCTGTATCGATGCATCCTGTTATTAAGGATGTTGCAGCTGCACTAGGCGATAAAGCCAAAGTGATTAAAATTGATGTGGATAAAAATCAGGAATTAGCAGAAGCCTTGCGTATCAAAGGATTGCCTACTTTGATGATCTATAAAGAAGGGCAAATGATCTGGAGACAATCAGGTGAGCTTGATGCAAATACAATTATTGGAATTGTCCAGGAACAATTCAATCAATAAAACACTACTTTTTATTTGATGTTATTTAGTGAATAATGTCAAATGTATAGCCGTTTTCCTTTAAAAAATGTAAAGTTTTAGGTAAGGCAAATTTTAAATTAGGTGAAGCTTTAATGCTGTCATGAAATACAATCACACTTCCTGATTTTACATTTTTAGTAACGTTTTCAAGGCATTTTTCAGGCGTAATCGTCTGGTCAAAATCGGCGCTCAAAACATCCCACATAATAATCTTATAGCCTAATTTTCTCAGAATTTTAGATTGTGCTTTTTTGATTTTCCCGTAGGGCGGGCGAAATATCATATTGCATGTTTTTTCTTCTTCCAGAACAGCAGCACAATTCTTTACGTTTTCTATATAATCGTCATTGTTACTTTTCCATCCATTTACATGATTCATGGTATGGTTGCCTATAGCATGTCCGTCTGTGAGCAGTTTTTCGAATAAAGCTAAATTGGCTTTTATGTTTTTTCCTATGCAAAAGAAAGTCGCCTTTGCATCAAACTTTTTCAATTCAGATAAAACCCAGTCTGTAATCTCGGGAGTTGGGCCATCATCAAAGGTGAGGTATATTTTCTTTTCGTTATTTGGGATGTCCCAACAGTACTTAGAAAATACCCTTTTGATGAATGAATTTGTTTTTACCCAATAAAAGCTCATTTTAATTTGTTTTACAGATATGTAAAAATAAAAAATGCAGCGCTATTTATCAAGTTGCGCTGCATTTTTTTAATTGCTATGTTTTTCGTATATTATTATTCTTTTTCTCTTCCAAAACGTTCAAAAACATTTACATAAGTATTAAATGTTACTTTATGTTTCTCGTAGAAAGCGAGATCTTTATTTTCTTTCATCACTTGCAATAAACTTCTGTAACGCTCAATATCAGTAATGATGTCAATTGCTAAGTCAGTTTGGTCGCCAGGTGTAAGTGTTGCGTAATAGTTTAGTTCTTCTTTGTATTTGTTAACTAGTTTATTCAGCAAATCTTGTGCTTTTGCCGTTTCGCCAACTTTATAATATCCTCCTGCAAATGGTTCTACTAACGAGTAATATCCAAATTTGTCTAAAGGCATTTTTGTTATCGCAAGGTTGATAATATTCTTCGCTTTATCAATTTTACCTTCTGCGATAAGCTGGTTCATTAAACGCGATAAATTGGTGCGGTATGTAATACTGTTTCTTCTGGTTTCAGGATCGTGATAAATATTACCATTACTGTTTCCCCAATCCCATTTCATTACAATGTCGTACATTTTATCAGCGTCAATTTGTCCCATGTCCATAGGTCCGCCATCTTTTGAAGGTGTGTTTTTAATAGGAACTAATTTGTACACCATTCCGTCCAGCTGTAAATAGTCTTTTAGCCATAAATAATCTTCATCGTCAAAAGCACCTCCACTAAAATAAATTGGTCTTTTCCAATTGTTATTCGCTAAAATATCCAGCATCATTAGGCGGTTTTTATATAACGCACTTCCTTTGATGTCAATGTCCATATAAGGGACAATAGAGTCGTTGTATTTACTATTAACAACTTTATTTTTAATGATGGCTTCTTTATCAACATTAAGTCTGATTTTATTTGTTGGATAAAAATGAATTGTTTGTCCGTTTTGTAAACCTACAGTCGATTTTGGATTTTTAATAAAATCAATAAAATCTTTAATGTTCCAACGGGTCTCAATTTTTGGTATATGCGCTACGTAATCCAGATTATCACCCACATATTGATCGTGTGTAAAAGATATTGGTAAAGGATCAGACTCGTAAGCTTTTGCTTTCATTTGATCGATGTACCAATCTGTCATAAATAAACTTGTATTTACAATTTTAACATCGGTTCTAATGCCTTCAATTTCCTGAGCATACCATAATGGGAAAGTGTCATTGTCGCCAATTGTAAATAAAATAGCATCTTTATCGCAGGAATTTAAATAAGCTTTTGCCATTGCAACTGCTGTGTATTTTCCTGATCTGTCGTGATCGTCCCAGTTTTGAGCCGCCATTAAAACAGGAGCGGCTAATAAACTTGCAGCAATGATAACCGGGCCTGCAATTTTAGGAGCAATGTATTTTTGAATAGTTTCATATAGTGAATAAACTCCAAAACCTATCCAGATGGCAAACACATAAAAAGATCCTACAAGTGCATAATCTCTTTCTCGCGGTTCAAAAGGTCGCTCGTTTAGGTATATTTTCAATGCAATACCAGTAAATAAGAACAGCGCTAAAAGAACATAAAAGCTCTTAAGGTCTTTGTTGGCATGATACATTAATCCAATAAGGCCTAAAATAAAAGGCAGGAAGAAATAAACGTTTCTTCCTTTGTTGTTTAACACGTCTGATGGCAAATTGTCCTGAGAACCAAGATGCAAAGAATCAAGAGCTTTGATTCCGCTAATCCAGTTTCCGTCAAGATTGTCATATTTACCCTGAACATCACTTTGGCGTCCAACGAAATTCCACATTAAATATCTCCAGTACATATATCCAAATTGGTATTCGAACATAAAGCTGAAATTATCTATTGCAGTTGGTTTTTCGATGATTAAATAATCGCCATAGCTTTTTAAAAATTTAACGTAACCTTCGTTGTCAATTTGTTTTTGAGCATAAGCGTTTCTGAATTCAGAAATTGTTTTTTCGACTTCATTACGCAATTGTGCTGTAGCCTTGTTGTATTCCTCTTCGCTTAATTGGCTGGCATCAATTCCGTATTTTCCTAAATCCTGTTCGTAATCATAATTAGGATTTATTTTAAATTTAGGAGGATTTGTAAAGCTGATATAGTTTTGAATGTGCCCTGTTTCAGTACTCCACATTCTCGGTAAAAGCGCTTTTTGATTGTCGTCTGAATTTTGACTGGCGTTTTTAAAATTATTGGTAATGATATATTTACCGGTTTTATAATCTCTTTCGTAGTTAGGTTTTTTATCTGAATAAGGATTTTTTGCATCAAGACCAGCAAAAACTTCTGTGTATTGAGGGCCGTAAAACAAAGGATTTACACCGTATTGTTCACGATTATAATAAGCTAAAACTTCTGCAGCATCCGATGGTTTGTTCTCGTTAATTACAGGATTTGCATTAGCACGAACCGGTAACATCATCCAGGTTGAGAAACCAATAAAGATAAATAAGATGCAAAGTATAATGGTATTATAGAAAACTAATCCTTTTTGTTTCGTGTATTTTAATCCAAAATAAAAGAAAGCAATTAAAATTAGGGCAACAAATAGGGTTCCTGAATTAAATGGTAATCCAAAGTTATTTACCATGAAAACTTCAGTATCAGCAAATGCTTCCATAGTTAATGGTAAAAGCAATTTGAAAATGAATAATAAAATCCCAATTACCACCACATTGGCAATAAGAAAGTTTTTGATGGTAACTTTTTCGTAATGTTTAAAGTAGTAAAGAAAACCTATTGAAGGAATAGTCAATAAAGCCATAAAGTGAACTCCAAACGAAAGCCCTACAACTAGTGATATAACTAATAACCATTTGTTTCCTTTAGGTTTGTCCATGTCTTGCTCCCAACGAAGGCCAAGCCAGAAAAGTAATGCGATCAATAAAGAAGCCATGGCATAAACTTCGGCTTCAACGGCATTAAACCAGAAACTGTCGGAGAAAGTATAGGCTAGGGCTCCAACAAAAGAACTTCCTAATATAACAACTGAATTGTTTTGGTTAATTTCTGAAAAACGTTCTATAATCTTTTTCAAAATCATAGACGAAGACCAAAACATAAACAGAATAGTAAATGCACTTGAAAAAACTGACATCATATTGACCATTACTGCAACATGTTGTGCATCAATGGCAAACATGGCGAAAAATGCGCCCATCATCTGGAATAAAGGAGCTCCGGGTGGGTGACCAACTTCTAGTTTCGCTGCTGTGGCAATATATTCGCCACAATCCCAAAAGCTCATAGTTGGTTCAACAGTTAGTGTATAGGTAGTTAAAGCGATTGCAAATGCAAACCAACCAATAATTGTATTCCATTTATTGAAATTGAATTGTGCCATATTTAGGTGTTATAATTATATATGTTTTCTATCTTACAAAGAAAATGTTTTTTTGTTGAAAGCGAAGAGCATTAACATAAAAATCTACAAAAGTATTTGTTGTAAGTAATGTGTTGTTTGTGAAATACTTGTAGAAATATTAGGAGTTGAAGAGAAGAAAAAACGAAAAAAAACGAATTTTTTTTATCAAAAAGTTTGCGCAAACTAAAAAAAGCTTTAAATTTGCACTCGCTTAACAGCAACGCTGGTCTATGGTGTAATGGTAACACAACTGTTTTTGGTGCAGTCTTTCAAGGTTCGAGTCCTTGTAGACCAACATAAAAAGCCTCTCAATCGAGAGGCTTTTTTATTCAAAAAAAAAGTTGTGCAAACTAAAAAAAGCTTTAAATTTGCATTCGCGTAAGCATTCTTACTGGTCTATGGTGTAATGGTAACACAACTGTTTTTGGTGCAGTCTTTCAAGGTTCGAGTCCTTGTAGACCAACATAAAAAGCCTCTCAATCGAGAGGCTTTTTTTATGCGTTAAACTTTTTTGGAAATTCCAATTTTGAAAATTCCAAATTCCAATTTCTGGAATAGATAGGGAATAGGGATCAACGCTAAATGTTGTGGAGTAGCTTACAAGTGCTGACTGTTTTTACCGCAGAGAAACAAAGATTTTATCTAATAATGTCTTAACACAGAGATTCTGTGTTGATTTCCTAATAAATATAAATTTTATTTTTAGCTGTCTTGGTTATTTATCTTTTATATTATTAAATTTGTAGCCTTAGTCAGCCATAGCGCTAGACTGTATAGCGTGTTTATGCATTTTTATGCTGGCACGCTATTTTTTTTGATTCAAAATCTTTATCATATACTGCTTTATTTTTGTAGAGAATATAAATCAGTTCCAATAATTTTCTCTGTACCGCTACACATCCTTTCATTTTGATGCCATGTTTTGCTACTATTCTACTGTATTGGTCGCGAAAATTATCATCCCATTTTATGCTGCTTAGAGCTGGCAGATGCAGGCAGCTTCTTAAATATCTATTACCCCTTTTGGAAATTGACGGCTTGCCTTTTACTGATGTTCCTGAGAGTTTTTCTTTTACATCCAGTCCTGCATAACTTGTAAGCTGTTTTTTACTGCGTATAAGCTCAAATCCGTTTGTTTCGCCAATAACAGTTGCTGCAGTCAAAATTGAAATACCCGGTATTGTACAGATATTACTGATGTCTTTACTAAGTTCTTTGTTCTCTTTTATACTACTTTCGATCTCATTCTTAATTTCTTTCTCAAGGGTGTTTAAAAAATGTATCCTTCTATTTGAACGTTCAATACTTGAAATATGAGGCATTGCTTCTGCCTCTTCGGCATGCAGTTGGTTTTTTACTATGGTTCTCTCATCTGTAATTTGACGGCGTTCACGTGTAAGTTGTTTTAAGGTTCTGTAGATCGCTTTTGGTTTTTTCCAATTATCGAGTTTTCTTTCCAGTCCAAATCTGGCAATGGCCTCAGAACACGTTTTATCTGTAATTGTTTTGATCTCAAGAGTTCGTATATAATTACTGATTTTGTTGGGCAGTACAATACTTAAATCCTCTTTTTTTTCATCTAAATAATGGGCGAACTTCTCATGGTAAACACCTGTAGCTTCCATTACATATCGAACTTTGGTCGTTTTATCTGTAAGCTTATCAATCCATTGAGAAAGTTTTAAAAAACCTTTATCTGTATTTTTAAAAACAGAATAAGCACACAGTTCAATCGATAAATCATCATTGAGTCTTCCTAAAGTAACTACCAATTCTTTTTGCGCTACATCAATTCCTAATACCTGTTTCAATACTTTCATAACTCCTTAATTTTAAATAATATTATAAAGTGATGAATCTTCCTTCGTCTTTTCTCCTGGTTGGATATTCTGGATAATACGACCTGCGTAGTTCCTTACATTCTGTTCAGACTCTAAAAGATAAAAAAGAATGAGGCGGTATCTCTGCGTCAATGTACTTCCTGAGTCATTTAGTCGCGAATCGACTCTCACCCTTTTTCACTTTATGATATCCAAATATAGATATTTGAAAGATTGATTTTCTAACTATGCAAACATAGGAGTTCGCAAAGCTAAATCAATATACAGCTTTGCGAACTTTGCCTTTTATAAAAAGCTAAGAGTATAAAAACTTAGCGATCTTTGCGGTAATTTTTTTGCTTCAGAGGTTTTAGGATTGACGTATCAACACTGAATGTTGTGGAGAAACATTAAAAATTTTATATTCCCTAATTATTTTTTAACGCAGAGAACGCAATCCCGATAGCTATCGGGATTCGCAACCTTCACTAAGATTTAAGTAGTGTTTACACAATCAAAGTCCACAAAGCTTTGTGAACTTTGTGTTTTTTCTAAACTTAGTATATTTAAAAAACTTTGCGTTCTCCGTGGTAATTTTTTCTATATCCACAGGTTTTCGTGTTGATCCGGGAATAGGTGAGTATTGTGAAATTTGTGTTTTATTAATAGCCCGAGGTTTTGATCTTAAGAACAAGGGTCATGATTGTTTCTCAATTTATATATTTTGGAATTTGGAATTTTAAAAATTGGAATTTGTATAATAGTTTTATTTCAACGATAAAGAAGACGGAACAACTCCAAATTTCTTTTTAAAGGAAAATGAAAAATGAGACAAGTCCTCAAAGCCTACTCCAATATAAACTTCAGATGGTGATTTTCCTTGTTTAATTAAATAATAGGCTTCTTGTAATCTTTTGTTGAGTAACCACTTTCCGGGTGTTTCCTGAAATACTTTTTGAAAATCTCTTTTAAAAGTTGCTAAACTTCTTCCGGTGAGATAAGCAAAACGAGTAAGGTGTACATTAAAATGGAAGTTCTTGTTCATGAATGCTTCAAGGTCAATTTTGCCGGGCTCATTAAAATCGAATAAAATATCTTTCAGTTCCGGATTTACTTTAAGCAAAAGATGTACAGCTTCTTTTATTTTTAAATTAAATAAAGCTTCGTTTTTTTCTTGTTCAACTTCAAGATAAGAGATCAGCGATTCCATGAAAGATTTATAAAGTGGATTTGGAACTAATGAAATCATAGCTTCAGAATCGGATCTTTTGTTGATTTTGAAATTGTATTCGGTACTTATTTCGCGTAAAATTTCCTGATCTAAGAAAAGGGATATTGTTTTGAATTCTCCTCCTTCGGGCGGAATTTTAACGAATTTTGCCAAATGATTTCTTCTGCTAAAACGAAAATCACCTTCTTTTGAAATGTAAGTATTCTTGCTATCAGAAGCGATCATTTCTCCTGAAATTTGGTAGCTAAATACATGTTCCGGTATGAAATTCTCTCCTTCCCGGCTACGTGAATAATAACAGGAGTACAGTATTTGAGGTTTTGTATTTGATTTTGCTGTCATAACGTAAAGTTACTAAAAGATCCGGAAATCTTTATCAAAGAAGATGTTCCGGATCCTGGATTATTTATCGAATTAAAGCTTTTGGTTCAAGATAAGCTTCAAGGCCTGGTATTCCAAATTCCCTGCCTATTCCGGATTGTTTAAATCCGCCAAACGGAGCCATAGGATCATGTCCGATTCCGTTTATTTGCACACGTCCAGCATTTATTTGCGAAGCAACTTTGTGGGCTCTTTTTTCATCAGATGAACTTACATAAGCTTGTAATCCGTATGTAGTATCGTTGGCTATTTCTATTGCTTCTTCTTCGGTTTTATATGTTATAATAGATAAAACAGGACCGAAAATTTCTTCTCTTGCAATTCGCATCTGATTGTTTACGTTTATAAAAACAGTTGGTTTTACAAAGTTCCCTCTTTCTAATCCTTCAGGTTTTCCTAAGCCTCCAATCAAAACTTCTGCTCCTTCGTTAATCCCGGTTTGGATATAATTTTGAACACGTTCGAATTGTTTTGCACTGACCATTGGACCAACAGCGGTTGTGTCGTTTTTTGGATCGCCAACAATAGTATTAGATACTACTTCTTTTATTATTTTTTTGACATCTTCAAGTCGGTTTTCAGGAACTAGTAATCTTGTTCCGGCAATACATGCTTGTCCGCTATTCATGTAAGCAGCGATTACGGCAAGCGGAATTGCTTCTGAAAAATTAGCATCATCGAGAATGATATTAGGAGATTTTCCGCCAAGTTCAAGAGTAACGCGTTTCATGGTGTTTACGGCTTCTTTTGCGATAATTTTTCCAACATTGGTAGATCCTGTAAATGAGATCTTGGCAATATCAGGATTGCGGCTTATTTCTGCTCCAACTATTTCGCCTAATCCGTTAACGATATTAAAAACACCTTTTGGTAATCCTGCTTCATGAAGGCATTCGGTAATCAGTTGAGTTTGTTGTGCGCTCATTTCGCTCGGTTTTATTACAGTTGTGCATCCTGCTGCTATCGCTGTCGATAGTTTACTACAAATAAAGCCATTACTTGAATTCCACGGAATAATGATGCCAACAACGCCAAGTGGTGTCATTTGAACTTCGGAATTTCCCATTGTTTTGGTAAAATCGTAGGTGTTTAATAATTGAATTGCGGACTCAAAACTTTTTAGCATATAAGCGTAGCTGGTTGTTGCAAATTGCTTTGTTCCTCCATATTCCTCAATCATTACGCTAATGAATTCTTCTTTTCTTTTTTCGATCGAAGTCTGTATGTTTTGTAAGTAGTGAATTCTTTCTGTGGCTGTGGTTTTAGAGAAGGTTTTAAAGGATTCTTTGGCGGCAGCTATGGCATTTTGTGTGTCTTTTTCATTTCCTAAAAGTACTTTTCCTAGTTGTTCGTTTGTTGTTGGGCTTATTAAGTCAAAATATTCGGTTCCTTCAGGAGTAATAAATTCTCCGTTAATGTAAATCTTGTCTATTGTTTTCATGTTGTATTATTAATGATTTTTATTTGACAAAGATCTGGATTAAGAATGGCGCTGACTTTGTTGTAAAGCTCAAAGTAACTTTGTTGAAAAGCTCACGAAAAAGTTTTTTATTAGAAAATAAATTGATGTTTATAAAAAAAAGCCTCTCGATTGAGAAGCTTTTGGATGAAATATGATAATTTTTTTTTAAATCTTAAATGTGATTACAGGTCTTACGGCATGATTTACCAGACCTTCACTGATGCTTCCGTTAAAGAAGTGTGCGAAACCTGTTCTTCCATGTGTGCTCATCCCAATAATGTCTGCGTTTATACTGTTAGAGAAATTGATAATTCCTTTTTCGATGTTAGTATCGTTATAAATATGTGTTTGATAATCTGTCAGGTTAAACTCAGAAGTAAAATCTGTCATCGCTTTTTCTGCTGCATGGGTTGGTTTAAAACTGTTGGGTGTGCAAATTGTAACAAGATGTATTTTTGCTTCAAAAAGTTTAGTGATGCTTACGAATTTTTCAAAGGTTTTTTTTGTTTCGTCGGAAAAATCAGACGCAAAAACAATATTGGATATATTAAAATTTGGAATGTCTTTTTTGATCACTAAAACTGGGATTTCTGAGTTGCGAACTACTTTTTCAGTATTAGAACCAATTAGTAATTCTTCAATTCCTGATGAGCCGTGAGATCCCATAACAATTAAATCGATGTTATAGTCTTTGCTTACTTGTGAGATGCCATGGATAGGTTTGTCCATTTTTACAATTTCAGTTATCGAAATTCCGTCTAAATACGGTTTTGATGAGACTTCGTCAAGCATTTCATTGGCTTTTTTCATAAAAAGCATTGTTTCAGGAATGCTTGCTCCGCCTAATATTGCATCGTTCATTTGGCTTGGTAATTCAAGCATATGCAAAATGATAATTTCAGAATCGTTTTTTTTGGCAATTTGTGCAGCAACTTTTAAGGCATTTTCTGCGTGATCAGAAAAGTCGGTAGGTACTAGAATTCGTTTCATAGTTTTTTGGGTTAAATAATGTAAAATTCTGTTGTTTTAATGCTATTATAAAGATAAGAAATATTTTTAGAGCAATCTATTTATTTTGATTTATAAAAAAAACACTATATTTGCACCGTTATTTATTAAAATCTAAATAATGAGGGGACTAAGTGTCCCCTCTTTTTATAAAATTATGACATTTAAAGAAAAAGTAAACGGATTAATAGCAGAGGCTCTTTTAGAAAAGCCCTCAATCTTTTTGATTGATCTGGCTATCTCAGACTCTTTCAAGATTAGTGTAGGTTTAGACGGGGATAATGGAGTGGCGTTGCAGGATTGTATTGATGTAAGTCGTGCAATCGAGAATAATCTGGATCGTGAAGAACAGGATTTTTCGCTTGAAGTAGCATCGGTTGGAGTAGGATCGCCATTGAAAATGACAAGACAATACATAAAAAATATTGGTAGAACATTGATTGTTACTACAAATAATGAAAAAATTGAAGCAGAATTAGTAGAAGCTAACGATGTTTTTATAATTTTGTCTTGGCAGGCAAGAGAACCGAAAAAAGTAGGAAAAGGAAAAGAAACAGTTCAAAAAGAGCAACAAATACCTTATACAGAAATTAAAGAGGCAATTGTTACAGTAACATTTTAATTAAAGAATTCGCATGGAAAATTTAGCATTAATCGATTCATTCTCAGAGTTTAAAGATAATAAACTTATTGATCGTGTAACGCTTATGGCAATTTTAGAGGACGTGTTTAGAAATGCATTAAAGAAAAAATACGGTTCTGATGATAACTTCGATATTATCATAAATCCTGATAAAGGAGATATGGAAATATGGAGACGAAGAGTAATTGTTGCTGACGAAGATCTTGATTTTGAAAATGAAGAAATTACTTTGACTGAAGCAAGATTGATCGAAGCGGATTTTGAAATTGGAGAAGAAGTTTCTGAAGAGGTTAAATTGATTGATTTAGGAAGAAGAGCTATTTTAGCTTTGCGCCAAAACTTAATATCTAAAATTCACGAACACGATAATACCAATCTTTACAAGCAATTTAAAGATATTATTGGTGATATTTATACTGCCGAAGTGCACCATGTTCGCCCAAGAGTTGTAATTTTGGTCGATGATGAAGGAAATGAAATTGTGCTTCCAAAAGAAAAACAAATTCCATCTGATTTTTTCCGTAAAGGAGATAACGTTCGCGGAATCATTGAAAGCGTTGAATTAAAAGGAAATAAACCTCAAATTATTATGTCAAGAACTTCTGAGAAGTTTTTAGAGAAATTATTTGAACAAGAAATTCCTGAAGTATTTGACGGTTTGATCACTGTTAAAAACGTAGTGCGTATTCCAGGTGAAAAAGCAAAAGTAGCGGTAGATTCTTATGATGATAGAATTGATCCTGTTGGAGCTTGTGTTGGTATGAAAGGATCTCGTATTCACGGAATTGTTCGTGAGTTAGGAAATGAAAATATCGATGTAATCAACTATACAAGTAATATTCAATTGTTTATTACAAGAGCATTGAGCCCTGCAAAAGTTTCTTCAATCAAAATTGATGAAGAAAATAAAAGAGCCGAAGTTTTCTTGAAATTAGAAGAAGTTTCTAAAGCAATTGGTAGAGGTGGTCATAATATAAAATTAGCGGGTCAGCTAACAGGCTACGAGCTAGATGTTATCAGAGAAGGTGATGTTGCTAGTGGCGAAGATGATGACGTTGAATTAACTGAGTTTTCAGATGAAATTGAAGGCTGGGTTATCGAAGAATTTGCAAAAATTGGTTTAGATACAGCTAGAAGTATCCTGAAGCAAGAAGTAGAAGATTTAGTAAGAAGAACAGATTTAGAAGAGGAAACGATTCTTGATGTTATGAAAATACTAAAAGAAGAGTTTGATAGCTAGTTATCTACTCTAACAACACAACGAAAAAGGTAATAATAAAAAGGTTATATGTCTGAAGAGAGAGTAATAAGAATAAACAAGGTTTTAAGGGAATTAAATATTTCGTTAGAAAGAGCTGTTGATTATCTAAAAGATAAGGGAATTGCTATTGATGCAAATCCAAATGCGAAAATTTCTGATAGCGAATTTAATATCCTACAAAGCCAATTTGCGGGCGATAAGGGGAACAAAGAAGCTTCTAAAGAGGTGGGTGAAGAGAAAAGAAAAGAGAAAGAAGCTTTGCGTGTAGAGCGTGAAAAAGAAATTGAAGACAAACGCAGACAAGACGAAGAACGTCAAAAACAGCAAGAGGTTATAAAAGCGAGAGCAGTTGTAACCGGACCTGTTCAAGTTGGAAAAATTGATTTAAATCCAAAGAAACCTACTGTTGTTTCTCCTCCTGCTGAAGAACCAGTTAAGGTAGAGGAGCCAAAAGTTGTTGTTGCTCCAACTCAACCAGAAAAACCTGTTCAGAAAGAAATTGTACAACCTGAACCAGTGGTTCCTGTTGTTTCTGAAGAGAAAAAGGTGGAAAAGCCTATTATTACAGAGAAAAAAGAAGTAAAAGAAGTGAAAGCAGAAACTCCTAAAGTAGCTCAGGAACCAGTTGTTTCAACTGATCCGGCAACTGCCGAGGAAACGATCACTACACAATATCAAAAATTATCTGGAACTACTCTTACAGGTCAAACAATTGATTTATCTCAATTTAATAAACCTAAGAAAAAGAAAGAAGATCCAAAAATAACTCCTAATAAACCAGGAGCCCCAGGTGCAAATAATAACGCTAATAAAAATAAGCGTAAAAGAATTGCTCCTAAACCAGGAACTCCAGGTGCGCCAAAACCTGCTACAGGTCATGCGCCGGGAACTCCAAATCCTAATAAAATTACACCTAATGCCGGTGGTGGAGGTTTTAATGCAAACAGAAGTGCAAGACCAGGTTTTGTAAAAGGTAACCGTCCTGCAATTGTTGCTAAAGTTGAGCCAACTGAAGAGGAAGTAAAAAACCAAATTAGAGAAACTCTTGAAAAACTTCAGGGTAAAGGTGGGAAATCAAAAGCTGCTAAATACAGAAGAGACAAAAGGGATACACACCGTCAGAAATCTGATGAAGAGCAAAGAGCTATTGACGAAGGAAGTAAAACTATTAAAGTTACTGAATTTGTTACTGTAGGTGAAATTGCAATCATGATGGATGTGCCAATTACTAAAGTAATTGGAACTTGTATGTCTCTTGGAATCATGGTTACCATGAATCAACGTTTAGATGCTGAAACATTAACTATTGTAGCAGATGAATTTGGTTACGAAGTTGAGTTTATTACAGTTGATATCGAAGATGCTATTGAGGTAATTGAAGATAAAGAAGAAGATTTAGTAGTTAGAGCGCCAATTGTTACTGTAATGGGTCACGTCGATCACGGTAAAACATCTTTGCTGGATTATATTCGTAAAGAAAATGTTATCGCTGGTGAGTCTGGAGGTATTACACAACATATTGGAGCATACGGAGTAACTTTAGATAACGGTCAAAAAATCGCGTTCTTAGATACACCAGGTCACGAGGCGTTTACCGCGATGCGTGCACGTGGAGCTCAGGTTACCGATATCGCTATTATTGTTGTTGCTGCGGATGATGATATCATGCCACAAACAAAAGAAGCAATTTCTCACGCACAAGCTGCGGGAGTGCCAATTATATTTGCAATCAATAAAATTGATAAACCAAATGCGAATGTTGAGAAAATCAAAGAGCGTTTGGCTAGTATGAATTTACTTGTTGAAGATTGGGGTGGAAAAATTCAGTCACATGATATTTCTGCAAAAGTCGGAACAGGTGTAAAAGAATTATTAGAGAAAGTTTTATTAGAAGCTGAAATTTTAGATTTAAAATCGAATCCAAATAAAGCAGCTCAGGGAACTGTAGTTGAGGCTTTCTTAGATAAAGGAAAAGGATATGTGTCAACAATTTTAGTTCAACACGGAACTTTAAAAGTTGGGGATTATATGTTGGCTGGTAAGCATCATGGTAAAATTAAAGCTATGCATGATGAACGCGGACATATTGTTAAAGAAGCAGGTCCTTCGACTCCGGTATCCGTATTAGGTCTTGATGGCGCTGCAACTGCGGGTGATAAGTTCAATGTATTTGAAGATGAAAAAGAAGCAAAACAAATTGCATCTAAACGTTCTCAATTAATGCGTGAACAATCTGTACGTACACAACGTCATATTACACTTGATGAAATTGGACGTCGTATTGCACTTGGTCAGTTTAAAGAATTGAATGTTATTCTTAAAGGAGATGTTGATGGATCTGTTGAAGCATTATCAGATTCGTTCTCTAAACTTTCTACAGAAGAAGTTCAAATTAATATTATCCATAAAGGTGTTGGAGCAATTACTGAAACTGACGTTATGTTGGCTTCTGCTTCTGATGCGATTATTATCGGATTTAACGTTCGTCCTGCAGGAAATGCTAGACAACTTGCAGATAAAGAAGAAATCGATATCCGTTATTATTCTATTATCTACGCTGCTATCGATGACTTGAAAGATGCGATGGAAGGAATGTTGGCTCCAGAGATGAAAGAAGAAATTTTAGGAACTGCTGAGATCCGTGAGATCTTCAAAATTTCTAAAGTGGGTTCAATCGCAGGTTGTATGGTGATGGATGGTAAAATCATGAGAAGTTCTAAAATTAGAGTTATCAGAGAAGGAGTAGTGGTGCATACAGGAGAACTTGTTGCATTAAAACGTTTCAAAGATGATGTTAAAGAAGTTTCTAAAGGATACGATTGTGGTATTCAGATCAAAGGTTACAATGATATCGAAGAAAGAGATGTTATTGAAGCGTACCATGAAGTTGCAATCAAAAAGAAATTGAAATAATATTCAATAAATATATTTTAAAGTCCCAATGAAAATTGGGACTTTTTTTGTGGTTATATTTGTCTGTGAAAAGGCTTGCGTAGCTAATTTATATTTAAGAATAAGATATTTAAAATGTTTCAAATTTTAATATTATTTTTGGGAAAACTATTTTTGTATGAAACGATTAATATATGCTGTTGTTATTTTTATAAGTATTTCGAGTCAGTCTTTCTCTCAGGAAGCTGTAGAGAAAAAAGGACCACCATCGGGTAATGCTTTAGTTGGGGATTATTATGGTGCTGATGTGTCTAAAATATCTGAAGGTAAAGCAATTTCGATTAATGAATTAGAAAATAAACTAAAACGAGATAAAAAGGCAGATAATGTTACTGTAAAAGGAGTCGTTACTGATGTTTGTCCGAAAAAAGGATGTTGGGTGACTCTTAAAACAGTTGATGGTTCTTCGTTTTTTGTAAAAATGAAAGATTATGCTTTTTTTGTTCCTACAGCATTGAAAGGAAAAAATGTTATTTTAGAAGGGAATGCCGAAAAAGAAATAACATCTGTAAAGGAACTTAAACACTATGCTAAAGATGCTAAAAAATCGCAAGCAGAGATAGATGCTATTACGGTGCCAAAAGAAGAAATAAGGTTTCTGGCAAATGGAATAAAGGTGGTGAATTAGCCTTTGTATAGTAAAGCTTCAATGAAAATTGGAGCTTTTTTTTTTGTTGTTAATTGATGTGTGTTTTTTAAAGTTTCATATGGGTGTCTTAAGTATTGTATTAAGTTTTTAAGGGGTATTTTTGACTCCTGTGAGGATATTGCCGAGAAATTAATATTGGGTGTATTGTTTGAGTTAGCAAGGATAGGGGCTTGAGCTTTTTGTTCTTGTGAAATTAAAGACTTTGTATAGAATAAATAAAAAAAAGCGAGATATAATCTCGCTTTTTTTATGTTTGATAATTGCTTTTACTTGCCTGGTTTGATTAAAAAGACACTTTTGAATCTCTTTTTAATTTCGGCTAAATTACGTTCGGCCTCTATTCTTGTTTTGAAATTTCCTACCATTACTTTGTAGTTTGGTGTATTGAAAATTATTGTTCCGTCAATAGCACTAAATTCTCTTTTAAAATCCGATAACGTTTTCTTTGCTTCTTCGCTTTTACCGCTAAAGATTTGAATTTTGTAAGTATCGTTTGTATTTATTGACGTGTTAATTTTTCGTTTTTCACTCAACAATTGCTCAAATTTGGGATCTTGATTTACTATTAAATTTTGGTCTTGAGCATGAATATTATATGCTAAAGTGATCATTGTTAATGTTAAGAAAACTCTTTTTGAAGGGGTTAAAATTCTCATAATGTGATGGTTTTTACGCGAAATTACTATTTAAAGTTTGTATATAAAATTTTAATATTATTTAGAATTGATATAAATTGATATTTAAGAGTATTTTAAGGTTTTGAGAATAGTTCATAAGTCGTATTTTTGTGCAAGTTTTAAAAGAAGGTATTAGTTTTTCGTTGATTTGATATAGAAAAAATCATACCAAAAATTAGTAGATAATTATTATACTATATGAAAAAGGTGGGTAACCATAATTCGATCTCAAGAAAATTATTACTTAGCTTATCGCTAACGTTAATTTTCTCCCTAACTTCATTTGCTCAAGAAGCTGCTGCTCCGGCGGCGCCTGAAGCTGCTGCTCCGGCTGCTGCTGCAGGTGGTGATCCAGTAAAAGGGAAAGAACTTTTTAATGCAAATTGCGCTGCATGTCACAAATTAGATGCTAAGTCAACAGGTCCGGCCCTAAGAGGGGTTGCTGCCAAACACGATATGGCATGGATTTACAAGTGGGTGCATAACAGCTCTGAAATGATTAAATCAGGGGATCCTGTTGCAGTTAAATTATTTGAAGAGCACAACAAGTCAGTAATGACTTCTTTTCCTCAATTATCAACAGGTGATATTGATAACATTATTGCTTATACTTCTGAAGTAAAAGCTGAGCCTGCGGCTGGTGCTCCTGGAACTGTTCCTCCTGGGGAAAAAGTTGAAGGCGGTGGAATTTCAAATAACATTATCTTAGGAGCTCTTGCTCTTGTAATGGCTATCTTAGTGGTTATGTTGTTCATGGTGAACAAAGTATTGACTAAAGTAGCAAGTAATAATGGTATTGTAGTTGCTCCAAAAGAAGCGAGAACTCCAATCTGGAAAGCTTTTGCTAAAAACCAATTCCTGGTTTTAGTTACTTCTATATTCTTGTTGTTGGCAAGTGGTTATTTTGTTTATGCATACTTAATGCAAGTAGGTGTTGATCAAAATTATGAACCAATTCAGCCAATTCACTATTCTCATAAAATTCACGCTGGTGATAACGAAATCAATTGTAAATATTGTCACTCTGCTGCTCGTGTAAGTAAAACAGCTGGTATTCCATCTTTGAATGTTTGTATGAACTGTCATAAAAATATTTCTGAAGTTGCTGAAACTACTGCTACTCCTGAGTACAGCAAAGCATTTTACGATGCTCAAATCCAAAAATTATATGATGCTGTTGGCTGGGATAAAGCTAAGCAGGAGTATACTGGAAAAACGCAGCCTGTAAAATGGGTTCGTATTCATAATCTTCCTGATTTTGTTTACTTCAACCACTCTCAACACGTTAATGTTGCAGGAGTTGAATGTCAAACTTGTCACGGTCCAGTGCAGGAATTTGAGATCATGAAGCAATATTCTAAATTAACAATGGGATGGTGTATTGATTGCCATAGAAAAACTGATGTTAAGATGGAAGGTAATGCTTACTATGATAAAATTCATGCTGAACTTTCTAAAAAATACGGTGTAGAAAAATTGACTGCAGCGCAAATGGGAGGTTTAGAATGCGGTAAATGCCACTATTAATCGAATTATTAAGATTTTAATATTTATATACAATGTCATCAAACAAAAAATACTGGAAAAGTGTTGAAGAACTAGAGAATAGTTCTATTGTTGAGGCGCTTAGAAATAACGAATTTGTTGAAGAAATTCCTACTGAAGAATTCTTAGGAAATGCAGATGCTTTAGCTCAATCTGGAACTTCACGTCGTGACTTTTTAAAGTACGTAGGATTTAGTACTGCAGCGGTTACGCTTGCAGCCTGCGAAGGTCCTGTTCACAAGTCTATACCTTATGTGTTACAACCAGAACAAATCATTCCTGGAGTTGCTGATTATTATGCAACAACTGTTTTTGATGGTTTTGATTTTGCTAACTTATTAGTAAAAACTCGTGAGGGTCGTCCAATTAAAATTGATAACAATACTATTTCTGGATCTAAGTTTTCAGCCAATGCTAGAATTCATGCGTCTATCCTGTCATTATATGACAGTATGCGTTTGAAAGAGCCTAAATTGGACGGAAAAAATGGTAGCTGGTCTGCTGTTGATTTGAGAATAAAATCAAGTCTTGCTGAAGCAAAAGCAAAAGGCGGGCAAGTGGTATTGTTGACAAATACTTTAGCGAGTCCATCTACTGAAAAATTAATCGGTGAATTTATCGCTAAAAACCCTAATGCAAAACATGTTGTTTATGATGCAGTTTCTTCATCTGACGCATTAGATGCATTTGAAACAGTTTACGGTGAAAGAGCTCTTGTTGATTATGATTTTTCAAAAGCTTCTTTAATTGTTTCTGTTGGTGCTGATTTCTTAGGAGATTGGCAAGGTGGAGGTTATGATGCAGGATATGCACAAGGTAGAATTCCTTCAGGACCTACCGGATCTAAAAAAATGTCTCGTCACTTTCAGTTCGAATCAAACATGACATTGTCTGGAGCTGCTGCTGATAAGCGTATTCCTATGAGTACTGCAAATCAAAAACAAGCTTTAGTTCAAATTTATAACATTATCACAGGTTCTTCTGTTGCTGTTTCTTTAGATGCTAAATTTAAAGATGAAGCAACTAAAGCTGCTCAGCAATTAAAACTTGCTGGTTCTAAAGGAGTTTTAGTTTCTGGGATTGAAGATAAAAATGCTCAATTATTAGTTTTAGCTATCAATCAGGTGTTAGCTAGTGAAGCTTTTACTACTGTAGGTACAAGACAAATTAGAAAAGGATCTAATGCGGTTGTATCTCAATTGGTAAAAGATATGAATGCTGGAAGTGTTCATACTTTAATCATGAGCGGAATTAATCCGGTTTATACATTAGCTGATTCAGCTTCTTTTGTATCTGGATTGAAAAAAGTAAAAACGTCAGTTGCTTTTTCTTTAAAAGAAGATGAGACTGCATCTATAACAACAATTGCTGCTCCGGTTCCTCATTATTTAGAGGCTTGGGGAGATGTTGTAATTACAAAGGGAACTTATAGTTTGACTCAGCCAACTATTCGTCCTATATTTAATACAAAACAATTTCAAGACGTTTTATTATCATTAAACGGAACTCCTGGAAACTTCTATGATTATATTAAAGCTAATTCGGCTTCAGTAATTGCAGGTTCTTCTTGGAATAAAGTTTTACATGATGGTGTTTTTGTAATTGGTTCATCGGCTTTATCTGCCGGATCTATTGATTATGCTGCTGCTGCAAGTGCCGTTGCAAATTCAAAATCTGCTGGAGAGTTCGAGTTAGTATTATATACTAAAACAGGTATGGGAGATGGACAACAAGCTAACAACCCTTGGTTGCAAGAGTTTCCTGATCCAATCACAAGAGTTTCTTGGGATAACTACGTAACTGTTTCTAATGCTGATGCTAAGAAGTACAACTTAACAAATGAAATTGTTGCTAACGGAGGTTTAAACGGAAGTTATGCTACAATTACTACTGCTGATGGTTTAAAATTAGAAAACGTACCGGTTATTGTTCAGCCAGGACAAGCAGTTGGTACAGTTGGTTTAGCTTTAGGTTATGGTCGTAAAGCGGCTTTAAAAGATGAAATGCAGGTAGGTTTAAATGCTTACGCTTTATATAAAAATTTCAAAAGTGTGCAATCTGTTACTATTGCGAAAGCAAATGGAGTTCATGAGTTCGCTTGTGTTCAGGGACAGAAAACATTAATGGGAAGAGGAGACATTATTAAAGAAACGTCTCTTAAAACCTTTAATTCTGAGGATCCGGAACATTGGAACGAACAACCAATGGTATCTTTAGATCACGAAGAAGTAAAAGCTACAACTGTTGATTTATGGGAATCATTTGATCGTTCTACAGGACATCACTTTAACCTTTCGATTGACTTAAACGCTTGTACAGGTTGTGGAGCATGTGTAATTGCATGTCACGCTGAAAACAACGTGCCAGTTGTAGGTAAAGCAGAAGTAAGAAGAAGCCGCGATATGCACTGGTTGCGTATTGACAGATATTATTCTTCTGAAAGTACTTTTGAAGGTGATAACGAAAGAAAAGAGAATATCGCTGGTTTGTCTAGTTCATTATCTACATTTAATGAAATGGAAAAACCTGGAGATAATCCACAAGTATCTTTCCAGCCAGTAATGTGTCAACACTGTAACCACGCACCGTGTGAAACAGTTTGTCCGGTTGCTGCAACATCTCACGGTCGTGAAGGTCAAAATCATATGGCATACAACAGATGTGTTGGTACTCGTTACTGTGCAAACAACTGTCCGTATAAAGTACGTCGTTTCAACTGGTTCTTGTACAACAAAAACAGTGAATTCGATTACCACATGAATGATGATTTAGGACGTATGGTATTGAATCCAGATGTAAACGTTCGTTCTCGTGGAGTTATGGAAAAATGTTCTATGTGTATTCAAATGACACAGGCGACTAAGCTAAAAGCTAAAAATGAAGGTCGTCCGGTTGCTGATGGTGAATTCCAGACAGCATGTTCAAATGCTTGTTCTTCTGGAGCAATGATATTTGGTGATGTTAATGATGCTGAAAGTAAAGTGGCTAAATTAGCTGCTGATGATAGATCATACCACTTATTAGAGCATGTTGGAACAAAACCTAATGTGGTTTACCATGTTAAAGTTAGAAATACTTAGAATAAATTATTAATTAAGAAACATATAAAGGATTATGTCGTCTCACTACGAAGCACCCATTAGAAAACCTTTAGTTATAGGTGATAAATCTTATCACGATGTAACTGTAGATGTAGCTGCACCTGTTGAAGGTCCGGCAAACAAACATTGGTGGATTGTATTTTCAATCGCATTAATAGCCTTCCTTTGGGGGTTAGGTTGTATTATTTACACCGTATCTACCGGTATTGGAACATGGGGATTAAATAAAACAGTTGGTTGGGCCTGGGATATCACGAACTTCGTTTGGTGGGTTGGTATTGGTCACGCCGGAACATTAATTTCTGCGGTATTATTACTTTTCCGTCAACGTTGGAGAATGGCGATTAACCGTTCTGCAGAAGCTATGACTATCTTCTCGGTAGTTCAGGCAGGTTTATTTCCAATTATTCACATGGGACGTCCATGGTTAGCATACTGGGTTTTACCTATACCAAATCAATTTGGGTCATTATGGGTAAACTTTAACTCACCATTGCTTTGGGACGTTTTCGCAATTTCAACGTATCTTTCAGTATCATTGGTTTTCTGGTGGACTGGTTTATTACCTGACTTTGCAATGCTACGTGATAGAGCAATAACACCTTTTAATAAAAGAGTATATTCTATCCTAAGTTTTGGATGGAGTGGTAGAGCTAAAGATTGGCAGCGTTTTGAAGAAGTATCTTTGGTATTAGCTGGTTTAGCTACTCCTCTTGTGCTTTCTGTACACACGATTGTATCGATGGACTTTGCTACTTCTGTAATCCCTGGATGGCATACAACAATCTTCCCTCCGTACTTCGTTGCAGGAGCGGTATTCTCAGGATTTGCAATGGTAAACACATTGTTGATCGTTATGAGAAAAGTTTCTAACCTTGAAGCATATATTACACTACAACATATCGAGTTAATGAATATTGTAATCATGATTACAGGTTCTATCGTAGGGGTAGCATATATCACTGAGTTATTCGTAGCTTGGTATTCAGGAGTAGAGTATGAGCAGTATGCGTTCTTGAACAGAGCTACCGGACCTTACTGGTGGGCATATTGGTCTATGATGACTTGTAACGTTTTCTCTCCACAGTTTATGTGGTTCAAGAAATTAAGAACAAGTATCATGTTTTCATTTATTATTTCGATTGTTGTAAACATCGGAATGTGGTTTGAAAGATTCGTAATTATTGTTACTTCTTTACATAGAGATTACCTTCCATCTTCTTGGACAATGTTCTCACCAACATTTGTTGATATTGGAATTTTCATCGGAACGATTGGTTTCTTCTTCGTATTGTTTTTATTATACTCTAGAACATTCCCTGTAATTGCTCAGGCAGAGGTAAAAACAATTTTGAAAGGAACAGGAGATAATTACATTAGAGAAAGAGCAAATAAAGATACACATCATGAGTAATAAAGTAATATACGCCATTTATAATGACGATGATATTTTGATGGATGCAGTAAAGAAAACCAGAGCTGCTCATCATCATATTGAAGAGGTTTTTACTCCATTCCCAGTTCACGGATTGGATAAAGCAATGGGTTTAGCACCAACAAGATTAGCAATTTGTGCATTTTTATATGGATGTGTTGGTATTTCTGTTGCAACAACCATGATGAGTTATATCATGATTCATGACTGGCCACAAGATATTGGTGGAAAACCAAGTTTTAGTTTCATTCAGAATATGCCTGCATTTGTGCCAATTATGTTTGAAATGACAGTATTTTTTGCTGCCCACTTAATGGTTATTACTTTTTATATGAGAAGTAGATTGTGGCCATTCAAACAAGCTGAGAATCCTGATGTAAGAACAACAGATGACCATTTTTTAATGGAAATTGCCGTAAATGATAACGAAGCAGAACTAGTTTCTTTTTTCGAAGGTACAGGAGCTGTTGAAGTTAAAGTAATTGAAAAGAATTAATTGTAGCTATGAAAAGGATATATAAAATAACACTTTTAGTTGGTATAACTATTTTAGTTTCATCATGCCACAATACTTCGGCACCAAACTATCAGTATTTCCCTAATATGTATGAGTCTTTGGCATATGAGCCATATTCAGAGGCAAAGATATTTAAAGGAGGAAAAGAAGGACAACTTCCTGCAGAAGGAAGTATCAATAGAGGTTTTGAGCCTTATGAATATGAAAATTCAACTGCTGGTTATGAATTGGCTAAAGCTAATTTAAAATCACCTTTGGATTCTATCGAAAGAAATTCCGGAAAGGGAAAAGAACTTTTCGAAATTTACTGTATCAGTTGTCATGGTGCAACTGGAAACGGTAAAGGTAAATTGGTTGAAAGAGAAAAATTTCTTGGAGTACCTAGCTATAAAGACAGAGAAATCACTGAAGGAAGTATCTTTCACGTTGAAACTTATGGTTTAAATGCAATGGGTTCACATGCAAATCAATTAAGTGCCCACGAACGTTGGTTAGTTGCTGACTATGTTCTAAAACTAAAAAGCCAATTATAATTGTTGAACAAACTGATCGTAATAGATATGTATACATTTTCAAGTAAATTAAAAACTTTTTCTATCATCCTAATGGCCCTTGGTATATTAGGAATTGGATATGGTTTTTTAACTGCTCCTAAAGATATTCAAGAAGTTGAGAAAATTCTAGCTGCAGATGCACATGGTTCTCATGGTGCTGCACATGAAGCAACAGCAGAAACTTCACATCAAGAAGCTGGACATCACGAGGCTGCTGAAGCTTCACATGATTCGCACAAAGGTGGTGAGCATGCAAAAGTTAATGCTGCTGATGAGCACGAAAAACATTTAACTCACGTATTGCACCAATTGCAAAATAAGCCTTGGTCAGCTTTATACGTAGCTTGTATTTTCTTCTTGCTGCTTTCTATGGGAACTTTAGCATTTTATGCTATTCAACAAGTTGCTCAGGCAGGTTGGTCTCCGGTTTTGTTTAGAGTTATGCAAGGGATCACAGCTTATTTGCCTGTAGGTTCTGTTATTTTCTTTATCATTTTAATTCTTTGCGGATTACACTTTAATCACATATTTGTATGGTTAGGTGAAGGAGTTACAGATCCTAATAGTCCAAATTATGATAAAATTATTGCTGGAAAAGCAGGTTACTTAAACTTTCCTTTCTGGCTTATTAGAGCAGCTATATTTTTAATTGGATGGAATTTATATAACTACTTTTCAAGAAAAAATTGTTTAGCTCAGGATGAGGCTAATGATGATCTTTACTACAAAAAGAACTTTAAGCTAACTGCTGGTTTCTTAGTTTTCTTTATTGTGTCTGAGTCTATTATGTCTTGGGACTGGATTATGTCGATTGATCCACACTGGTTTAGTACATTGTTCGGATGGTATGTATTCGCATCTTTCTTTGTAAGTGGTATTACTGCAATCGCATTAGTTACTGTATATTTAAAGTCAAAAGGATATTTAGAATATGTAAATACAAGTCACATTCACGATTTAGCAAAATTTATGTTTGGTATTAGTGTTTTCTGGACTTATTTATGGTTCTCTCAATTCATGTTAATCTGGTATGCTAATATTCCTGAAGAGGTAACATACTTCGTAACAAGAATTCAATTATACAATTTGCCATTCTTTGGTGCTGTAGTTATGAACTTTGTGTTCCCATTATTAATATTAATCAATACAGACTTTAAACGTCTTAGCTGGGTAATTGTAATGGCAGGTGTTGTTATCTTACTAGGTCACTATGTAGATTTCTTTAATATGATTATGCCTGGTACAGTTGGAGATAAATGGTTTATTGGAATTTCTGAAATTGCATCTATACTTTTCTTCTTAGGTTTGTTTATTTTTGTAGTGTTTACTGCATTAACTAAAGCTCCTTTGTTAGCAAAAAGAAATCCTTTCATTGAAGAAAGTAAACATTTTCATTATTAATATTTAAAGAAGTAAACAGATGACAAGTTTGTTGGTAATTATAGTTTTAGTTTTATTAGCAGTTGCATTATGGCAATTGACCAAGATATTTGATCTTACTCAAGTGGGATCTTCTTCGGACGATTCTCAGGTTGCATCAGATAATGATAATAATGTTCAGGGATATGTTATGTTTGGCTTTTTAGCTTTCATATATATATTTACTATTTACGGTTTACTAAAATGGGGTAATTTAGCACTTCATACTCCTGCTTCAGAGCACGGATTGTTGGTAGATAATTTAATGAATATTACTTGGGTTTTAATTTTTGTAGTTCAGTTTATTACACAAGGATTATTGTATTGGTTTTCTTTTAAAAACAGAGGACACAAAGATAAAAAAGCTTTATTCTTTGCTGATAGTAATAAATTGGAAGCGATTTGGAGTATTATTCCATCTGTAGTTTTAGCTTGTTTAATTCTTTATGGATTGTACGCTTGGAACAATATCATGTTTGTTGATAAAGACGAAGATGTAATTGAAATTGAATTATACGCACAACAGTTCAAATGGACTGCAAGATATGCGGGTAATGATAATGTTTTAGGAAAAGCTAATGTTCGTTTGATCGAAGGTATTAATACTTTAGGTGTTGATATGTCTGATAAAAACTCGGCTGATGATATTGTAGTTTCTGAATTGCATATTCCAAAAGGTAAAAAAGTACATTTCAAAATGCGTTCTCAGGACGTATTGCACTCAGCTTATATGCCTCACTTTAGAGCGCAGATGAACTGTGTTCCAGGAATGGTTACGGAGTTTGCTTTTATTCCAACTTATACAACTGCTGAGTACAGAGAGTTGCCGTTTATGGTTGAAAAAGTTGCAAACATCAACAAACTTAGAGCTGAAAAAAGCGTTGAGTTAGTTGCTAAAGGAGGTACAGCTTTAGATCCTTATACATTTGATTATTTATTATTATGTAATAAAATTTGTGGAGCTTCTCACTACAACATGCAAATGAAAGTGGTTGTTGATACTCCGGAAGATTATAAAAAATGGTTAAGCGAAAAAACTACTTTAGCTCAGGATATTAAAGCGGCAGCAGCTGCTAAAGCACCGACTGAAGGAGCAGGGGCTACTACAGATAGTACAGCTAAAGATACTGTTAAAGCGGTAATTGATACCGTGAAAGCAGCTATAGCTAAAGTTGCTATGAAATAATATTTATTAAGAAAATTTAAAGTACACATATATGTCAGCAGAAGCGCACGGTCACGATCACGGACACGATCACGAGCACGAACATCATCATAAAGAAACGTTCATTACTAAATACATTTTTAGTATTGATCATAAAATGATTGCTAAGCAATACTTAATTACCGGTATCATCATGGGTATTATTGGTATTGCAATGTCCTTGCTTTTTAGAATGCAATTAGCATGGCCAGAGGAGTCTTTTAAAATCTTTAATGTTTTATTAGGAGATAAATTTGCACCTGATGGTGTAATGGCAAATGATATTTATTTGGCTTTAGTAACAATTCACGGTACCATCATGGTATTCTTTGTACTAACGGCTGGTTTAAGTGGTACTTTTAGTAACTTACTTATACCACTTCAAATTGGAGCAAGAGATATGGCGTCTGGATTCATGAACATGATTTCGTACTGGTTATTCTTCTTGTCTGCTGTGATTATGTTGTCTTCTCTATTTGTTGAAGCTGGACCAGCTTCTGCGGGTTGGACAATTTATCCTCCATTAAGTGCTTTACCACAAGCGATTCCAGGATCTGGAACAGGTATGACTTTATGGTTAGTTTCTATGGCTATCTTTATTGCATCTTCTTTAATGGGATCTTTAAATTACATCGTAACGGTTATCAACTTAAGAACTAAAGGAATGTCTATGACTAGACTTCCACTTACAATCTGGACATTTTTCGTAACAGCGATCATTGGTGTTATCTCTTTCCCTGTATTGTTATCAGCTGCGTTATTATTGATTTTTGACAGAAGTTTTGGTACTTCATTCTTCTTGTCTGATATTTATATCGCAGGAGAGGTTTTACATTACCAAGGAGGTTCTCCAGTATTATTTGAGCACTTATTTTGGTTCTTAGGACACCCAGAGGTTTATATTGTAATCTTACCAGCAATGGGACTTGTTTCTGAAATTATGGCTACGAACTCTCGTAAACCAATTTTCGGATACAGAGCGATGATTATGTCAGTTCTTGCAATTGCATTTTTATCAACAATTGTTTGGGGTCACCACATGTTTATTTCAGGTATGAATCCTTTCTTAGGATCCGTATTTACCTTCACAACTTTATTGATTGCAATTCCGTCTGCTGTAAAAGCGTTCAACTGGATTACAACTTTATGGAAAGGTAACTTACAATTCAACCCTGCAATGTTATTCTCTATCGGAATGGTTTCTACTTTCATCACTGGAGGTTTAACCGGAATCATCTTAGGAGATAGTACTTTAGATATTAACGTTCACGATACTTACTTTGTTATTGCTCACTTTCACTTAGTAATGGGGATCTCTGCACTTTACGGAATGTTTGCTGGTATTTACCACTGGTTCCCTAAAATGTACGGAAGAATGTTAAACAAAAACTTAGGTTACATTCACTTTTGGGTAACTGCAGTTTGTGCTTACGGAGTTTTCTTCCCAATGCACTTTATCGGATTAGCTGGTTTACCAAGACGTTATTATACAAATACAAACTTCCCATTATTTGATGATTTACAAAATGTGAATGTTTTAATTACAACATTCGCTCTTGTAGGAGGTGCGTTCCAATTAGTATTCTTGTACAACTTCTTTAGTAGTATTTTCTACGGTAAGAAAGCAGTTCAGAATCCATGGAAATCAACAACATTAGAGTGGACTACTCCTGTAGAACATATCCACGGTAACTGGCCTGGAGAAATTCCTCACGTATACCGTTGGCCATATGACTACAGTAACCCAAATCACGATGTAGATTTTGTACCTCAAAATGTACCGATGAAAGAAGGTGAAGAAGTTTTACATCACTAAAAATATTTAAAAAAGACCATCTGAAAAGAGGGTCTTTTTTTTGTATAATATCTAAATGATTAATAAATTCCAATATTTTAAAATTCCAACAATACTAACATTGTTGGAATTTGGAATTTTCTATTTAGAGCTTTTGGAATTTCCTTTTTTTATTTGAAATTTATCTATTTTACAAACTGATTACTTTGTCTATCTTTGTAAAATGAATGAGAACCTCGATCCCACTACAAATGGGTACAATCCAGAAGAATTAGATCTTGAAAAAAGATTACGTCCGCTGTCATTTGATGATTTTGCCGGGCAAGATCAAGTTTTAGAGAATTTAAAAGTTTTTGTTGCTGCAGCCAATCAGCGTGGTGAGGCACTTGATCATACACTTTTTCATGGACCTCCCGGATTAGGAAAAACAACTTTAGCCAATATTCTGGCAAATGAACTTGAAGTAGGGATTAAAATTACCTCTGGTCCTGTTTTAGACAAACCTGGTGATTTAGCTGGTTTGTTAACGAATCTTGATGAAAGAGATGTTTTATTCATTGATGAAATTCACCGTTTGAGTCCAATTGTAGAAGAGTATTTATATTCGGCAATGGAAGATTTCAAGATTGATATTATGATTGAATCCGGACCAAATGCCAGAACGGTACAAATCAATCTGAATCCATTTACATTAATTGGTGCTACAACCCGTTCAGGATTGCTGACCGCTCCAATGCGTGCCCGATTTGGGATTTCATCACGATTACAATATTATACTACAGAGCTTTTGACTAGTATTGTCGAAAGAAGTTCTTCTATACTTAGAATGCCCATCTCCTTAGATGCCGCTATAGAAATAGCAGGCAGAAGCCGTGGTACACCTCGTATTGCAAATGCTTTATTACGTAGAGTACGTGATTTTGCACAGATAAAAGGAAACGGAACTATCGATCTTGAAATTGCTCGTTATGCCCTAAAAGCACTGAATGTTGATGCGCATGGATTGGATGAAATGGATAATAAAATCCTGTTGACCATAATCAATAAATTCAAAGGCGGACCTGTTGGACTTTCGACTCTGGCAACTGCAGTTTCTGAAAGCAGCGAGACGATTGAAGAAGTTTATGAACCGTTTTTGATTCAGGAAGGTTTTATCATGCGTACACCGCGTGGTCGTGAAGTAACGGATAAAGCTTATAAACATTTAGGTAAATTAAACACTAACATTCAGGGTGGATTGTTTTAATTCTGATCAAAATGTCTGAAAATAAAAAATATAATTATCCAACCAGACTTTCAATATTGAGATTCTTTTTGGATGCAGAAGGAGTACGTAAAAATCCGATTCCTTTTCATAAAAGATATTTTGATCAGTTCGGCGATTCTTTTTCTCTTAAAATTGGTGTTTCAAAACATATAATTTTATCCAGAGATAATGAAGTTGCACAGTATATTTTACAGAAAAATCAAAAGAATTATCATAAATCAAAATTTCAATCGGTATACCTTTCAAAATATTTAGGAAAGGGACTTTTAACTGTTGATGGAGATTTTTGGTTGAAACAAAGAAGATTAATTCAGCCTGCATTTCATAAACAAAAAATGAATCAATTGGTTGAAAATATGAATCAGACTATTGCTGCAGAATTAGAAGATTTAGTAGAAGAAAAACCAATTGATCTTTTTCCTGTAATGAGTCAGTTAGCTTTTAATGTGGTAGCGAAGTCATTATTTCAGCTTTCGATTTCAGACGAAAAATTAAACAGAATAAAATTCATTATTGAAGAAGTCCAGAATTTCTTGATCAAAGAAATTAGACTTCCGCATAAAGCATGGTGGTTTTCATTAAGCGGTCAAGTAAAAAAACATCTGGAACTGGCTGAAGAAAATAATAGTATTATTCAGGGAATTATTGAAGAAAGAATGACTTCGAAAGAAGAAATTAATGATTTGCTCAATATGCTTTTGGAAACCCGATATGAAGATACAGGAGAGGGGATGTCTGTTAGTCAGTTGGTAGATGAAATTAAAGTTTTGTTTATTGCCGGACATGAAACCACAGCAAATGCTTTGACTTTTACACTGCATCTTTTAGGAAGAAATCCTGAAGTACAACAAAAGGTTTTTGATGAGATTTTAGCAATAGCATCTCAAACAAATGATCTTGTCGAGCAGCTACAGAAAATGACATATACTAATGCCGTTTTAAATGAATCAATGCGCTTGTACCCGCCTGCGTGGATTACCGACAGACAAAATGTTACTGATGATACACTTGCCGGTTATCATATAAAAAAAGAAACTCTTATTGGTGTTTCTTTCTACGAATTGCATCGAAACCTAAAATATTGGGAAAACCCGGATGAGTTTAATCCCGAACGATTTCTTGGAGAGCAGAAAAAACTTTCCATGCAATATTTTTATCCCTTCGGTGCCGGACCCAGAATGTGCATCGGAGCGGGATTTGCTATTTATGAAATGTGTTTGACCATCGCTCAAATTGTAAAAAAATACAAGATTATATCCAGTACAGATACAGTTCTGTTCAATCCTTTAATTACATTAAAACCAGTTGGAGTAGAAGTTTCATTTTCGAAAAGATGAGCATTAATGCAAAAGAGACATATTCGAATTTTATAAAATCAGAAGCAAAACGCCTCGGTTTTCTTTCTTGTGGAATTTCTAAAGCAGGATTTCTGGAAGAAGAAGCTCCACGTCTTGAAAAATGGCTCAGCAATAATCATCATGGTCAGATGGCCTACATGGAAAATTATTTTGACAAACGCTTAGATCCAACTTTGTTAGTTGATGATGCCAAAAGTGTTGTTTCGCTTTTATTAAATTATTATCCCGAAGAAACTCAAACTGAGGATAGTTTTAAGATTTCAAAATATGCTTATGGTCAGGATTATCATTTTGTAATCAAAGAGAAACTAAAAGAATTTTTGCATTCTATTCAGGAAAATATAGGCGATGTTTCAGGTCGCGCTTTTGTTGATTCGGCACCTGTTTTAGATCGTGCCTGGGCGGCCAAAAGCGGCTTGGGATGGATAGGTAAAAGTGGCAACCTTCTAACTCAAAAAGTAGGTTCTTTTTACTTTATTGCTGAACTTATTCTTGATTTAGATTTAGAGTACGATCATGCTACAACAGATCATTGTGGATCTTGTACTGCTTGTATTGATGCTTGTCCTACTCAGGCAATTGTTGCTCCTAATATTGTTGACGGAAGCAAATGCATCTCTTACTACACCATTGAACTCAAAGAAAATATTCCTTACGAAATGAAAGGAAAATTTGACGAATGGATGTTTGGTTGTGATACCTGTCAGGACGTTTGCCCGTGGAATCGCTTCTCAAAACCTCATTCAGAACCTTTATTTAATCCAAATCCGGAACTGCTTTCTTTTTCTAAAAAAGATTGGATTGAGATTACGGAAGAAACTTTTCGTGCTGTTTTCAAAAACTCCCCTATTAAAAGAACCAAGTATGAAGGCTTAAAACGAAATGTAAGATTTTTAGAATAGTATTTAAAAATTAAATTACATTTTTCTTATTTTAAGAATCTTTATTTTGAATATCATTTGTAAGATTTTTTGCATTTTTATCTTGTTTTTATTTAAAAACAGACAATATGATAAAAAATTAAGAATTTTCTGCTGTTTTGTTATGAAATAGTTAAGTTTTTTGCGTCTTCAGGTTAATTTTTGTCGATAAAAAGTGTAATTCAACGTTTATCTGTGTAGTTTGTCGACTAAAGTAGTTAGTAATTAGGTGTTTGCATACTTTCGCGCCTCCAAAACTACTAATTTAACCTAAGGACAATTTATTGTGCCTTGACTATATACATTTATGGCGCAAAAACTACTTTATTTTTGTAAAAATCCTAAAACTACTTTTTTAAGATTTTCAAAATCCATTTCACTTATTTTATCGTATCTGCTTCAAATTCTGGAAACCACAATAGGTTCTCTAGTATCCAATATTTCTATTCTTAAATTCACAGTTGTCTATGCGTAACTTTACTCTTAGTCAGTCTAAATTTTTTAGACTAATTTCTCTTGTTTTATTATTATTTATTACCAGTCAAACAAGGGCTCAGTTTTACACACAACACTTTATAGCTCCTGCACCTTGGCAATACTTTAGCAAGGCCAATGAGGTTGTAATCGCAACAGATTCCCCTTCGACAGTAAATATTACTTTAAAAAGAAGCGATGGTACTGTAGAGGCCAATTTAACGGCTAAAAAAGGAGAGCCGGCTATCTATAGATTTAAAGCGTTTGCAGCAACGCTACCTCTGAATCCATTAAACAAGGTTTTAAATGGAGCTGGATTAATTATAGAAAGTACCTTACCTACGTCTGTCAATGTACGAAATATCGCATCTGATGATTATAAGGACAATGAAAATGCAGATGCTAACATAAAAGGAAATGCAGCCCTAACAAGCTTTGGTAATGCAGGAGTTGGTATACGATTTAGAGTAGGATATTACAGAGATGGCTCTTTAGGAAATTTTGGAAGCTTTGGTGAGCAACGCCCAATTTATAGTATTATGGCTACTGTTAGTAATACTTCTATAAAGATTAATGATAAAGTTGTAACTACATTAAATGCAGGACAAAGCTATTTGTTTAAAGCGGATATGGGGACTTTAGTTGAATCGTCAAATCCAGCTGTTATGAATACATCGGCTGCTATAGATATGCCTGGTGGATGTGGTGACGGGGCTTCCAATCAAATTCCGCCCGAATCAGTTTTAGGAACAGAATATTTTCTTGAGCGTGGAACAGGAAATGATACAGCGGAACAGACTACTGTTGTAGCGACAAAAGATAATACAACTTTGACAGTAGAAGGTTATAATGCTAATGGAACTTTAGCATCAAGTAAGACTGTGACTTTAACGCAAGCAGGAAAATTTTACACTTTTGTAAATGGTGTTCCGGGTGTAAGTTTTACGGCATCTCATATTTCAGCAGATAAGAAAGTTGCTGTATATTCAGGGACTGCACAAAACTGTGAAGTTGATATTTCAACAATAGCACCGGTGTCTGAATGTGGAGGATCTAACTTTATCGAAACAGCAAAGTTTAGAAATTATCGTGGAGCAACCTTAGATTATTTTGGATATATTCTTTTAAGAAGTGCTACAGAGCCAGTAACGGTAAATGGAAAAGATATTACAACGATAGCTGGTGTCGGAGCCCGTTATCAAATAGGTTCAACGGGTTGGTACTTAATTAACTTCAATAGCAAACAAATTGGAGGACCGGATGTTCTTTCTATCGCAAGTAAGGCTAAATTAACAGTTTCGATAGTTCAGCAAGAAGGCGGGTTCTCGATGGCAGGTTTTTTCTCGAGTTTTGCTGCACAGCCTGAAGATCCAACAATGGCTTATGTTTCTGGAGGCGGATGTAATAATAATACTGCTACATTAACGACACCTTCAAATTTTGCGCCATATCAATGGTATTTTAATGGTGTTGCAATCACAGATGCAAATTCAGATTCTTATATAGCAACTAAAACCGGTTCATATTCAGTTGCTTCAACTTTAGCTTGTGGAATTCAGGCACAATCTAAACCTGTGAGTGTTACTTTATGTACTGATTTAGGAGTAAAAAATACTGTTGATTTTGCTACGCCATGTGTGGGATCTAATGTATTATTTACAGTTGAATTAAGTAATTTAGGTGTTAATAATGCTACAGGAGTTTCGGTAAATGATTTACTTCCTACAGGTTATTCTTTTGTTAGTTCAATTCAAACAGTTGGTAGTTATGACTCTGGAACAGGTGTCTGGAGTATAGGAGATGTAAATGGAGGAGTTAAACATACATTAAAAATTACAGCAAAAGTTAATGCATCCGGAATTTATACAAATAAAGCGTGGTTACCAACTACAACAGCCGATAGTAATTTACATAATAATGAAGCTAGTGTTTTAACTACACCAAATCCGTTGCCAACTGCTTCGATAACAGGAACGTTAACTGCTTGTTTTACGACTACTTTAACTGCGGTAACGAATGCCACATCACCAGCATATGTTTGGTATAAAAATAATGTTGTAATTTCTGGTCAAACATCTTCTACGTTAGTTGTAAATTCTGATGGAGATTATAAAGTAAAAGTCACTAATTCTTTAACAGGATGTGAAACAACTTCTGCTGCTTCTACAGTTAAAGTTAGTGATACAGACAAACCGGTAAAACCTGTTTTGGCAGATGTTACAGGTCAGTGTTCTGTAACAGTAACAGCACCAACCACCACAGATAATTGTGCAGGAACTATAACAGGGAAAACGGCAAATCCGTTGACTTATAATACTCAAGGAACTTATACAATCACATGGGATTTTAATGACGGTAACGGAAATACAGAAACAGCAACCCAAAAAGTAATTGTAAAAGATACCCAGAAACCTGTTCAGCCTGTTTTGGCAGATGTTACAGGCGAATGTTCGGCAACAGCAACAGCTCCAACCACTACAGATAATTGTACAGGAACTATAACAGGAACTACATCAGATCCTTTGACTTATAATGCTCAGGGTACTTATACAATCACATGGGATTTTAATGACGGTAACGGAAATACAGAAACAGCAACCCAAAAAGTAATTGTAAAAGATACCCAGAAACCTGTTCAGCCTGTTTTGGCAGATGTTACAGGCGAATGTTCGGCAACAGCAACAGCACCAACAACCACAGATAATTGTGCAGGAACTATAACAGGAACTACATCAGATCCTTTGACATATAATGCTCAGGGTACTTATACAATCACATGGAGTTTTAATGACGGTAACGGAAATACAGAAACAGCAACCCAAAAAGTAATTGTAAAAGATACCCAGAAACCTGTTCAGCCTGTTTTGGCAGATGTTACAGGGGAATGTTCGGCAACAGCAACAGCACCAACAACCACAGATAATTGTGCAGGAACTATAACAGGAACTACATCAGATCCTTTGACATATAATGCTCAGGGTACTTATACAATCACATGGAGTTTTAATGACGGTAACGGAAATACAGAAACAGCAACCCAAAAAGTAATTGTAAAAGACACTCAAAAACCTGTTCAGCCTGTTTTGGCAGATGTTACAGGCGAATGTTCGGCAACAGCAACAGCACCAACAACCACAGATAATTGTGCAGGAACTATAACAGGAACTACATCAGATCCTTTGACATATAATGCTCAGGGTACTTATACAATCACCTGGAATTTTAATGACGGTAACGGAAATACAGAAACAGCAACCCAAAAAGTAATTGTAAAAGATATCCAGAAACCTGTTCAGCCTGTTTTGGCAGATGTTACAGGCGAATGTTCGGCAACAGCAACAGCACCAACAACCACAGATAATTGTGCAGGAACTATAACAGGAACTACATCAGATCCTTTGACATATAATGCTCAGGGTACTTATACAATCACATGGAGTTTTAATGACGGTAACGGAAATACAGAAACAGCAATCCAAAAAGTAATTGTAAAAGACACTCAAAAACCTGTTCAGCCTGTTTTGGCAGATGTTACAGGCGAATGTTCGGCAACAGCAACAGCACCAACAACCACAGATAATTGTGCAGGAACTATAACAGGAACTACATCAGATCCTTTGACATATAATGCTCAGGGTACTTATACAATCACCTGGAATTTTAATGACGGTAACGGAAATACAGAAACAGCAACCCAAAAAGTAATTGTAAAAGATATCCAGAAACCTGTTCAGCCTGTTTTGGCAGATGTTACAGGGGAATGTTCGGCAACAGCAACAGCACCAACAACCACAGATAATTGTGCAGGAACTATAACAGGAACTACATCAGATCCTTTGACATATAATGCTCAGGGTACTTATACAATCACATGGAGTTTTAATGACGGTAACGGAAATACAGAAACAGCAATCCAAAAAGTAATTGTAAAAGACACTCAAAAACCTGTTCAGCCTGTTTTGGCAGATGTTACAGGCGAATGTTCGGCAACAGCAACAGCACCAACAACCACAGATAATTGTGCAGGAACTATAACAGGAACTACATCAGATCCTTTGACATATAATGCTCAGGGTACTTATACAATCACATGGAGTTTTAATGACGGTAACGGAAATACAGAAACAGCAATCCAAAAAGTAATTGTAAAAGACACTCAAAAACCTGTTCAGCCTGTTTTGGCAGATGTTACAGGGGAATGTTCGGCAACAGCAACAGCACCAACAACCACAGATAATTGTGCAGGAACTATAACAGGAACTACATCAGATCCTTTGACATATAATGCTCAGGGTACTTATACAATCACATGGAGTTTTAATGACGGTAACGGAAATACAGAAACAGCAACCCAAAAAGTAATTGTAAAAGACACTCAAAAACCTGTTCAGCCTGTTTTGGCAGATGTTACAGGCGAATGTTCGGCAACAGCAACAATTCCAACAACTACAGATAATTGTGCAGGAACTATAACAGGAACTACATCAGATCCTTTGACTTATAATGCTCAGGGTACTTATACAATCACCTGGAATTTTAATGACGGTAACGGAAATACAGAAACAGCAACCCAAAAAGTAATTGTAAAAGATATCCAGAAACCTGTTCAGCCTGTTTTGGCAGATGTTACAGGCGAATGTTCGGCAACAGCAACAGCACCAACAACCACAGATAATTGTGCAGGAACTATAACAGGAACTACATCAGATCCTTTGACTTATAATGCTCAGGGTACTTATACAATCACATGGAGTTTTAATGACGGTAACGGAAATACAGAAACAGCAAACCAAAAAGTAATTGTAAAAGATACTCAAAAGCCAACAATTAGTTGTCCGGCAACTGTAATAGTTTCTGCTGATTCTAATTCATGTACAGGATTAGGAGTGACTTTAGGAACTCCAACAACATCAGATAATTGTGGATCAGTAACAGTAACCAACGACGCACCGTCAGTTTTCCCAATCGGAAATACAATTGTGACGTGGACAGTAAAAGATGTAGCAGGAAATATAGAAACTTGTACTCAGACAATACAAGTAGTCGGTCCGATTATAGCAAATGAAGATAAAGTAGGTTCATTTAATGGATATGAAGGTGGAATTGCTATTGCTGACGTTTTAGCAAATGATTTGCTTAATTGTTCAGCTGTAGTTAGAGGTGAGATTGCTTTAACTTTAGATTCTACACTACCTTCAGTTTTAACTTTTGATACGACAACCGGAGCAGTTACTGTTAAATCAAATACACCAGTTGGAACATATTCATTTGATTATAAAATTTGTGAAGTTTCAAATTCTTCAAATTGTAACATAACAACTGTAGAAATAAAAGTTGTAGCTCCATCTATCCTTGCAGTAAAAGAAAACCTGGGACCAATAAACGGAACCATTGGCGGAACAACAACCTCGCTTATTGCTTCGGATAAATTAAATGGAGTTCAGGCAGTTATCGGATCAAATCCGGGAGAAGTGACCTTGACGGGAACGGCTCCGGCAGGACTTACTGTTAATACAGACGGAACCGTAACGGTAAATGCAGGAGTAAAAGCAGGAAGCTACGATGTAGAATATACCATCTGCGATAATAATAATCCCGGAACCAATTGTTCAACAGCAACGTCAACAGTTGTTGTAACAGCAGCAGATTTAGTTGCCAATTTAGATTCGGCAGGATCGGTAGTGGGAGGAAATACTTCTCAAATCCTTATCAATGTTTTTGATAATGATACCAAAAATGGAACAAAATTAAATCCATCGGATGTAAAACTGACTTCTGGCACAGATCCAAAAGTATACCTGACAATTGATGCCAACGGAAATGCAGTTTTAGGGGCGAACGCTCCGGCAGGAAATTATGAATTAACGTATGAAATCTGCGAAGTTTTAAACCCAGGAAATTGCAGTACCAATAAAGTACAAGTTACGGTAACAGCTCCAGCAATCCTTGCAGTAAAAGAAACTTTGGGTCCAATTAACGGTACAATCGGCGGGAAAACAACCTCGCTTATTGCATCAGATAAATTAAATGGAGTTCAGGCAGTAATCGGATCAGCTCCGGGAGAAGTGACCTTGACGGGAACGGCTCCGGCAGGACTTACAATAAACACTACAGACGGAACTGTAACGGTAAGTGCGGGAGTAAAAGCGGGAAGTTATGATGTGGAATACACAATCTGCGATAATAATAATCCTGGAACCAATTGTTCAACAGCAATGTCAACAGTTGTTGTAACAGCTGCAGATTTAGTTGCCAATCTTGATTCGGCAGAATCGGTAGTAGGCGGAAATACATCTCAAACGCTTGTCAATGTTTTTGATAATGATACTAAAAACGGAACAAAATTAAATCCATCGGATGTAAAACTAACACCGGGAAAAGATCCAAAAGGATACCTGACAATCGATGCCAACGGAAATGCAGTTTTAGGGGCCAATGCACCGGCAGGAAATTATGAATTAACGTATGAAATCTGTGAAGTTTTAAATCCAGGAAATTGCAGTACCAATAAAGTACAAGTTACGGTAACAGCTCCAGGAATCCTTGCAGTAAAAGAAACTTTGGGTCCAATTAACGGTACAATCGGCGGAAAAACAACCTCGCTTATTGCATCAGATAAATTAAATGGAGTTCAGGCAGTAATCGGATCAAATCCGGGAGAAGTTACTCTAACAGGAACGGCTCCGGCAGGACTTACAATAAACACTACAGACGGAACTGTAACGGTAAGTGCAGGCGTAAAAGCAGGAAGTTATGATGTAGAATATACGATCTGCGATAATAATAATCGTGGAACAAATTGTTCAACAGCAATGTCAACAGTTGTTGTAACAGCTGCAGATTTAGTAGCTAATTTAGATTCTGTTGGATCAGCAGTGGGAGGAAGTACTTCTCAAACCCTTATCAATGTTTTTGATAATGATACCAAAAACGGAACAAAACTAAATCCATCGGATGTAAAACTGACTTCTGGAACAGATCCAAAAGGATACCTGACAATCGATGCCAACGGAAACGCAGTTTTAGGGGCCAATGCACCGGCAGGAAATTATGAATTAACATATGAAATCTGCGAAGTTTTAAACCCAACCAACTGCAGTTCAAATAAGATAGAAGTTACGGTAACGGCACCGGCAATCCTTGCAGTAAAAGAAACTTTGGGTCCAATAAACGGAACCATTGGCGGAACGACAACCTCGCTTATTGCTTCGGATAAATTAAACGGAGTTCAGGCAGTAATCGGATCAGCTCCGGGAGAAGTGACCTTGACGGGAATCGCTCCAAAAGGACTTAGCATTAATACAGACGGAACTGTAACGGTAAGTGCAGGCGTAAAAGCAGGAAGTTATGATGTGGAATATACCATCTGTGATAATAATAATCCTGGAACCAATTGTTCAACAGCAACTTCAACAGTTGTTGTAACAGCAGCAGATTTAGTTGCCAATTTAGATTCGGCAGGATCGGTATTAGGCGGAAACACATCTCAAACGCTAATCAATGTTTTTGATAATGATACTAAAAACGGAACAAAATTAAATCCATCGGATGTAAAACTAACACCGGGAACAGATCCAAAAGGATACCTGACAATTGATGCCAACGGAAACGCAGTTTTAGGTGCGAACGCTCCGGCAGGAAATTATGAATTAACGTATGAAATCTGTGAAGTTTTAAATCCAGGAAATTGCAGTACCAATAAAGTACAAGTTACGGTAACAGCTCCGGCAATCCTTGCAGTAAAAGAAACTTTGGGTCCAATTAACGGTACAATCGGCGGAAAAACAACCTCGCTTATTGCTTCGGATAAATTAAACGGAGTTCAGGCAGTAATCGGATCAGCTCCGGGAGAAGTTACCTTAACAGGAACGGCTCCGGCAGGACTTACAATAAACACTACAGACGGAACTGTAACGGTAAGTGCAGGCGTAAAAGCAGGAAGCTATGATGTAGAATATACCATCTGTGATAATAATAATCCTGGAACAAATTGTTCAACAGCAACGTCAACAGTTGTTGTAACAGCAGCAGATTTAGTAGCCAATTTAGATTCGGCAGGATCGGTAGTAGGCGGAAACACATCTCAAACGCTAATCAATGTTTTTGATAATGATACTAAAAACGGAACAAAATTAAATCCATCGGATGTAAAACTAACACCGGGAACAGATCCAAAAGGATACCTGACAATCGATGCCAACGGAAATGCAGTTTTAGGTGCCAATGCACCGGCAGGAAATTATGAATTAACGTATGAAATCTGTGAAGTTTTAAATCCAGGAAATTGCAGTTCAAATAAGATAGAAGTTACGGTAAAACCATCAGTTTTACAAGCAAATGACGATAATGCAGGAACTTTAGATAGTAGTAAAGGACAAAGCTCAACAACAAGCATATTTGATAATGATACTTTAAACGGATCAAAGGTCAATCCTGCAGATCTTGTTTTAACGACTCTTATTCCAAATCCTAATTTGATTTTAAAAGCAGACGGTACAGTCGAAGTAAAACCCGGAACACCAACAGGTAATTACGAATTAACGTATCAAATCTGTGAAGCTTTAAACGGATCAAATTGTAGTCAGGCAGTCGTGAAAATCTCGGTAGTAAATAATCCGCCAATAACACCACTAATACAACTTATTATTAATAATGATGGAGTGGTCAGCGTTGACGGAATAAATGGTGCTCTTGAGTTTATCAATGTTTTGGATAATGATTTAATAAAAGGATTGCCAGTTAATCCTTTAGAGATTGTACTTTCAAATACACCAAGTCCATATTTTGAATTCAATTCAGACGGAACTGTAAATGTGAAGCCAAATACACCTGGCGGAAGTTATTCATTAACCTATCAGGTTTGCGAAAAGTCGAATCCAAACAATTGTGCTTCAGCAATATTGAGCGTTTTTGTAGAAGTACCTTCTGTTGCAATCATAAAAACAGCAGTATTTAATGATGAAAACGGCAGCGGATTTGCCAATGCAGGAGAAACGATTACTTATAAATTTAAAGTAACCAATACCGGTAATGTTCCATTAAATGGCGTTATAATTTCAGATCCATTGCCAGGCGTGGTAGTTTCAGGGCAAGCAATTAATTTAAATGTAAACGAATCCGACGAACATAATTTTACGGCTACTTACAAAATTACACAAATCGATATCAATAAAGGAAGTGTAAGTAATCAGGCAAGTGTTCAGGCACGAAGTGCAAAAGGAGTTCTTGTTGACGATTTATCAGATGATGAAAACGAAACGGGAGATAAGCCTACAGTTCTGGCCTTAAATGGTTGCGAAATAAAAGTCTTTAATGCATTTTCTCCAAACGGAGATGATATAAATAGTAGATTTTATATCCGAGGTTTAGAATGTTATCCTGACAATACGGTAGAAATTTATAATCGTTGGGGAATTTTAGTGTATAATATTGACAAATATAACAATGACGACCGTGCTTTTAAAGGTTTCTCTGAAGGACGTACAACCATAAAACAATCAGAAGGATTGCCAGTAGGAACGTATTTCTATATTCTGAAATACAAAGACAGCGGCTCAAATCCGCATGAACTTTCAGGTTATTTATATATCAACAAATAAAAAAAAATATGAGCGGTTTGGTGGAAAACTGAACTGCTTTTAAAAAGCCTTCTTAAATGAAAAAGATAATTTTAATTTTCATGTTTTTCACGGTTGTGTGTTCAGCGCAGCAAGATTCTCAGTATACACAATATATGTACAATACCATTGCGATAAATCCTGCATATGCAGGTTCTCGCGGAGCTTTAAGTGTTTTTGGGCTATATCGTACACAATGGGTTGGACTCGACGGAGCTCCTGAAACCAGTACTTTCTCAATAAATACACCTTTAAATAATAGCAATTTAGGATTAGGAGTTTCTTTAGTAAACGATAAAATTGGACCAACAAACGAAAATACTTTGTCAGCAGATTTGTCATACACAGTTCCAACATCTGAAACCTATAAACTTTCTTTTGGGATAAAAGCCACAGCTAATCTTTTTAATTTAGATATGAATAAATTAACTCCCGAAACTCAGGGTGATCCGCAATTTCAGGATTTAAACAATAAAATCACACCCAATATAGGAGCAGGTATTTATTGGCATTCAGATAAAGCATATTTAGGATTATCCGTGCCTAATTTTATCGAAACAAGCAGATACGATGATAATGATACTGCAATATTTAAAGATAAAATAAACTACTATTTTATGGCAGGTTACGTCTTTAATTTAGACCATTTAGAGTACATAAAATTCAAACCCGCGTTATTAACAAAAATGGTTCAGGGCGCTCCTTTGCAGGTTGATGTTTCGGGTAACTTTATGTTCAATGATAAATTTGTAGTGGGTCTTGTATATAGATGGAGTGCATCACTAAGCGCTATGGCGGGATTTCAGGTAACAGATGGCTTATATATAGGATATGGTTATGATCATGAAACAACAAATTTAAGAAAGTACAATTCTGGATCGCACGAAATCTTCCTTCGTTTTGAATTCTTTAATAATTATAATAAAATGATATCTCCAAGATTCTTCTAATAATACCTACTATGAGAATTAAAAATTTAAGTTTTACTATTTTTTTTCTAAGTTTTTTTTGCCAGATAAATGCGCAAACATCTAAGACAATAGAGGCTGATAAAAAGTACAATGAGTATGCTTATGCAGATGCTATAAAAGCATATGAAATTGTTGCCAACAAAGGTTATAAAGACGAAAAAATGTTTCAGCGCCTGGGTAATTCCTATTATTTTAATTCAGAATTCGTACAAGCTTTACACTGGTACGATCAGTTATTTAGCATGAATGAGCAGCAAGAACCGGAGTACTTGTACAGATATGCACAATGTTTAAAATCAGCAGGAAACTATTCTAAGTCAGATTCGATTTTAGAAAAGTTCAATCAAAAAACAAACACTGATCAAAGAGGTGTTTTATTTGAAATGAACAAAAATTATTTAGAAGAAATAAAGTTTAATTCCGGAAGATACGAAATTGCAGATGCCGGAGTTAATTCTAATTTTTCAGATTACGGAAGTACTTTCTTATACAATAAATTAGTTTTCACATCAGCCAGAGATACAGGAGCAGTAGTAAAGAAAAACTTTAAATGGACCAATAAATCCTTTACTAATTTATATACTGCCGAATTAATGTCGGATGGAAGTGTTGGAATTCCCAAACTTTTTCAGAAAAAAGTAAATACTAAATTCAACGAGTCAACTCCTGTTTTTACAAAAGACGGAAGAACAATGTATTTTACCCGAAACAATTTTTTAAACGGAAAAAGAGGGGCAAACGAAAAGGAAATTACGTTATTAAAACTATATAAAGCCAGTTTAATTGAGGGTGAATGGATAAATATCGAAGAACTTTCTTTTAATAGTGATCAATACAGTGTGGCACATCCTGCTTTAAGCAGCGATGATAAAACCTTATATTTTACATCAGATATGCCGGGAACATTAGGGCAATCTGATTTGTTTAAGGTAAGTGTAAATGAGGATGGAACCTTTGGTAAACCAGAAAATTTAGGTGCTTCAATTAATACAGAAGGACGAGAAACTTTTCCTTTTATCTCTGAGGATAATGAACTTTATTTTGCCAGCGACGGACGACCGGGTTTAGGCGGACTTGACGTTTTTGTTTCGAAAATAAATAAAGACGGTTCTTATGATGAAGTACAAAACTTAGGAGAGCCAATAAATAGTAAACAGGATGATTTTGCTTTTATAATTAATAGCAAAAACAGAAATGGTTTCTTTTCTTCGAATAGAGAAGGCGGACACGGATTTGATGATATTTATCGTTTTACCGAGACCCGAAGACTTATTTGTGAGCAGGAATTATCAGGTACAATTACTGATGCAGAAACAAATGAAACTCTTTCAAACGTAAACTTAATTTTATTTGATGAAGCTGGTAAATCTGCCGTTGAAGCAAAATCTAATGCTAACGGAAATTATGTTTTTTCGAATGTAAAATGCGGAAAAAAATACTTTATAAAAACATCCAAAGAAGATTATTTGTTTAAAGAAGTTTCTGTGACCCTGAAAAAAGCAACAGGTTCAGTTTCTTTGCCAATAGCTTTAGAAAAGAAACCAAAACCTATAATTGCAATTCCGGTTGTAATAAAAGCAACAAATTCTATTAAAGCAGTTAAGGTTAATATTACAGTTGGAACCGATTTAGGAAAATTATTAAAAATCCCGATGAACTTTTTTGATTTAGGAAAAGCAACAATCAAAAAAACATCTGAGCCTCAATTGCAGAAAATTGTGGATATGCTAAAACAATATCCAACAATAAAATTAGATATTCGTTCGCATACAGATAGTCGTTCATCGACCGAAAGTAATCAGATTTTATCAGACAAAAGAGCAGAATCAACGAAGAATTGGCTGATACAAAAAGGAATTGATGCAAGCAGATTAACAGCGAAAGGATACGGAGAAACACAATTAGTAAATAAATGTGCCGATGGCGTGAAATGTTCTGAAGCACAACATCAGCAAAACAGACGCAGTGAATTTATTGTTACTAATATGTAACATACCAATAAAAAAGTAAAAAGGACTTTTCTAAAACTAGAAAAGTCCTTTTTTGTTTGGAATAAATCTGTAATGATTAAAAAACATTGCGTTTTTCTTAAAAAAGTATTAAAATTCATTCATTTTTTTAAGTTAAAATACACCTAAAAGAGAATTTAGCTTATTATGTTTAAAATGAATGTGTTAAGTTCTAAAAAAACGTTTTCGTTGTTGTATATATGCATTTTTTTCTAACTTTATAGATCTAAAATTTTTCAGATATGACTGTAAATCAAATACTAAACGCAAAAGGGAAAAATGTTTATTCAGTTCTTTCAACAACAACTGTTTATGAAGCCTTAAAAGTGATGGGAGACAAAAACATAGGTGCAATCCTTGTTATCGATGATAACGATTTAAAAGGAATATTGTCTGAAAGGGATTATGCTCGAAAAATTGTATTGAAAGATAAGTCATCAAAAGAGACTTTTGTTCATGAAATTATGGAAAGCAACGTTTTTTCGGTAAAACTTTCGGATAATTTAGAAAATTGTATGGAACTAATGAGTACGAAAAGAATCAGGCATTTACCAGTTTTGGAAGATGGGATAGTAGTAGGAATAGTTTCTATAAGTGATGTCGTAAAAGCAATTATTGAAATTCAAAAAGATACCATAAATCACTTAAACTCCTATATTTCTCAGTAACAGAAATTCAAAAAACAAGCTTTATCAAATAGTCCAAACAATAGTGGACTATTTTTTTGGTTGATCTAAACGTTATTTTAAGAAAAGAAAACTTTAAAAATACGCCATTTTAAACCAAGACTTATATCTTTGTAAGCTAGAATAAAAGCTAAAATAAATGAACAAAGAGAGTAAAAGAAGAGAAGCGTTACTGTATCACTCAGAACCAACTCCAGGAAAAATTCAGGTAGTTCCAACAAAAAAATACGCAACCCAAAGAGACTTGTCTTTGGCTTATTCGCCGGGAGTTGCAGAACCATGTTTAGAAATTGCAGCAAACGTAGACGATGTTTACAAATATACAGCAAAAGGAAATTTAGTTGCCGTTATCTCAAACGGTACAGCTGTTTTAGGACTTGGGGATATTGGCCCGGAAGCTTCTAAACCAGTAATGGAAGGAAAAGGATTGTTGTTTAAAATATTTTCTGATATCGACGTTTTTGATATTGAAATCGGAACAAAAGATATCGAAGAATTTATTCAGACCGTAAAAAATATTGCTCCAACTTTTGGAGGAATTAATCTTGAAGATATCAAAGCACCGGAATCTTTCGAAATCGAAAGAAGATTGGTAGAAGAATTGGATATTCCTGTAATGCATGATGATCAGCACGGTACAGCAATTATCTCCTCGGCAGCTTTAATCAATGCACTTGAATTAGCAGGAAAAAAAGCCGAAGACGTAAAAATGGTAGTTTCCGGAGCAGGTTCGGCAGCGATCGCTTGTACAGATTTATATGTATTGCTAGGCGTAAAAGTCGAAAATATACAAATGTTTAATAGTAAAGGACTTTTAACAAAAGACAATCCTTCATTATCAGAACTTCAATTAAAATACGCTGTTGACGGAGCAAAAATTGAATTAGCAGAAGCTGTAAAAGGTGCAGATGTTTTCATCGGATTATCTTCAGGAGATATTTTGTCGTCTGAAATGTTATTGTCAATGAAAGACAATCCAATTGTTTTTGCAATGGCAAATCCAAATCCGGAAATCGATTATAACTTAGCCACAGAAACTCGTAAAGATGTTATTATGGCTACAGGGCGTTCAGATTTTCCTAATCAGGTAAATAACGTTTTAGGTTTTCCATATATCTTTAGAGGAGCATTGGATGTCAGAGCTACTAAAATTAACGAAGCCATGAAAATGGCAGCGGTAAAAGCATTAGCGATATTAGCAAAAGAACCAGTTCCAGAGCAGGTAAATGTGGCATATGGCGCGACAAAATTAGGTTTTGGTAGAGATTATATTATCCCTAAACCATTTGATCCACGATTGATTACGATAGTGGCACCTGCTGTTGCAAAAGCAGCTATGGATTCAGGAGTGGCTAAGAACCCTATTACAGACTGGGCAGCTTATGAAGAAGTGCTTCGCGAACGTATGGGGAATGATAATAAAATGGTTCGTTTGATTACCAACCGTGCTAAAATGGATCCTAAACGAATTGTTTTTGCTGAAGCAGATCAATTAAATGTATTAAAAGCAGCTCAGATTGTTTATGAGGACGGAATTGGTTTTCCAATTTTATTAGGAAATAAAGAAGTAATATTAGAGCTTAAAGCAGAATTAGGTTTTGATGCTGAATTGGAGATTATTGATCCTAAAACAAACGAAGAAGAAGCAAGACGAAACAAATTTGCAAATTCATATTGGGAAACAAGAGAAAGAAGAGGTGTTTCACTACTTGACTCTCAGAAATTTATGCGCGAAAGAAACTATTTTGCAGCAATGATGGTAAATGAAGGTGAAGCAGATGCGTTGGTAACAGGTCATACAAGAAGTTATCCAAGTGTGGTAAAGCCAATGTTGCAGTTAATAGGAAAAGCGCCCGGAGCTTCACTTGTGGCAACCGCAAATATGATGTTGACTGCTCGTGGTCCTATGTTTTTATCAGATACAGCAATTAACATAAATCCATCAGCAGAAGATTTAATTAATATTGCGATTATGACGGCCAAAACAGCTAAAATGTTTGGAGTTGAACCGGTTATTGCAATGGTTTCATTCTCAAACTTTGGTTCTTCACCAAGTCAAAGTGCTTCAAAAGTGAGAGAAGCAGTAGCCTATTTGCATAAAAATCATCCGGATTTGATCGTTGATGGAGAAATTCAGGCAGATTTTGCATTAAATCAGGAAATGCTGGCAGAAAAATTTCCTTTCTCTAAATTAGCAGGTAAAAAAGTAAACACTTTGATTTTTCCTAATTTAGAATCGGCTAATATTACCTATAAATTGCTGAAAGAGTTGAATAAAGTAAACTCAATTGGACCAATTATGATGGGAATGGGCAAACCAGTCCACATTTTTCAATTAGGAGCAAGTGTCGAAGAAATGGTAAATATGGCAGCAATAGCGGTAATTGACGCTCAGGAAAAAGAAAATAAAAAAAATAAATTAGCGAAATAGTATAAAAAATAAGGATCGAATAATATTGTCGTATTTTTATTGCATTTTTATTATATTTGACCCTAATAAATTATACTATGATAGCACATTTACAGGGGAAATTAGTGGAGAAAAATCCTACCGAGGTCGTAATTGATTGTGGAGGTGTTGGGTATCAGGTTAATATATCCTTACATACCTTTTCATTAATTCCTAATGTAGAAAATATAAAACTGTATACGCATCTTCAAATTAAAGAAGATGCGCATACTTTATTTGGTTTTGTAGAGAAATCGGAGAGAGAAATATTCAGAATGTTATTGTCTGTTTCCGGAATAGGAGCCAACATTGCAAGAACAATGTTATCCTCAATTGAGCCAAGGCAAATTATTAACGCAATCGCCTCTGGAGATGTTGTTACAATACAGTCAATAAAAGGTATTGGAAACAAAACAGCACAAAGAGTTATCCTTGATTTAAAGGAAAAAGTGTTAAAGTTGTATGATTTAGATGAAGTTTCAGTGGTTCAAAACAATACAAATCGAGATGAAGCGTTATCTGCTTTGGAAGTTTTAGGATTTGTTAGAAAAACTTCAGAAAAAGTAGTAGAGAAAATTGTAAAAGAAGACCCGGAAGCTACTGTAGAGACAATCATTAAGAGAGCTTTAAAAAGCCTTTAAATTCTATTTATATAAACGAATTGTATGCGTAAAATTTGTATTTTTTTACTGTTTTTGTCTTGCTGTAATGTTTTGCGTGCGCAAGTAAATCCAGCGGTTAAAGATACAACGAAAACTCAATTCTCTGTTGGTAAAATCGAACTGCAAGATCCACCAAGTGTAATCTCAGCCTATAAATACGATCCAATTACTGATCGCTATATTTATACCAACTCAGTTGATGGCTTTTCAATCAATTACCCTATTATATTAACTCCAAAGGAATACGAAGACTTGGTTCTTAAAGAATCCAGAAGAGATTACTTTAGAAAAAAAGCAGATGCAATTGATGGCAAAAAGGCCGGAAGTGAAGCTGCGAAAAAAGATCTATTACCTCGATATTACATTAATTCCAGTCTTTTTGAAAGCGTTTTTGGTAGCAATACAATCGATGTAAAGCCCACAGGATCAGTAGAAATGGATTTGGGTGTTCGATACACCAAACAAGATAATCCTTCTTTTTCTCCAAGAAACAGATCAAGTCTTACTTTTGATTTTGATCAGAGAATCAGTATGAGCTTAATGGGGAAAGTAGGAACCAGATTAGAGGTAAATGCCAATTATGATACTCAGTCTACATTTGCTTTTCAAAACTTGTTTAAACTGGCTTATACACCCGATGAAGATGATATTATTCAAAAAGTAGAAGTAGGTAACGTGAGTATGCCATTAAATAGCACACTGATTCGTGGCGCCCAAAGTTTGTTTGGGGTTAAGACACAGCTGCAATTTGGTAAGACAACCGTAACGGGTGTTTTCTCAGAACAGAAGTCACAAACAAAGAGTATAGTTGCAGAAGGTGGCGGAACAGTGCAAAACTTCGATTTATATGCTTTGGACTACGATAATGACAGGCATTTTTTCTTATCACAATATTTTAGAAACAAATACGACGCTTCTTTACTAAAATATCCATTTATCGACAGCCGTGTCCAGATTACAAGAATAGAGGTTTGGGTGACCAATAAACAAAACAGAGTAAGCACCAACAACAATAACTTAAGAAATATTATAGCACTTCAGGATTTAGGTGAAGGGCAAATGACGGGTATCCCTGATAATGAAATTGTTGTAGTAACTCCTACAACGGGCTTTTTTAATAATCCTATAGATTCACCAACAGATAATAGAAATAACAAATACGATCCGGCGACAATTGGTCAGCCAGGTGCTTTTTTAAATTCGAATATTAGAGAAATTGTAACAGCAAAATCCGGATTCAATAACGCTAATACAAGTGAAGCTACAGATTATTCTGTCCTTGAAAATGCCAGAAAGTTAACAACAAACGAATTTACTTTTAATGCACAATTAGGATACATCTCTTTGCAACAACGTCTTGCAAATGATGAAATCCTTGCTGTAGCCTTCGAATATACAATAGGAGGAAAAGTGTATCAGGTTGGAGAATTTGGTAGTGATGGAGTTGACGGGACTGTAGTAACAGGAAACAACAATGCAAACCAGGCCATTATTACACAAAGTTTGGTTTTAAAAATGCTGAAAAGTAATTTGACAAATGTTCAAAATCCGGTTTGGAACCTGATGATGAAAAACGTGTATCAAATTCCGCAGGCTTACCAAATCAAACAAGATGATTTTAGATTAAACATACTTTATACAGATCCTTCTCCAATAAATTATATAACGCCTGTTCAGGGAAGTACTTTTCCAACCAACCCAACAGCAGATAACAAGGTCGATCAGACACCTTTGTTAAATGTATTTAATTTAGACCGATTAAACTATAATAACGATCCGCAAACTGGCGGAGATGGTTTCTTTGATTATATACCTGGAGTAACAGTAGACGTGCAAAACGGACGAATTATTTTTACCACCAAAGAGCCGTTTGGAGAACTTATATTTAAAAAATTGCAAAACGCAGGATCTGGCGAAAGTTATAATGATCCTACTACATACAACGCAAATCAACAGAAATACGTGTTTAGAAACATGTATAAAAACACACAATCCGGAGCTTTACAGGACAGTGATAAAAATAAATTCCTTTTAAGAGGAAAATACAAATCATCAGGAAGCAATGGTATTCCAATTGGTGCGTTTAACGTTCCTCAAGGTTCTGTTGTCGTAATGGCTGCAGGAAGAAGATTGGTAGAAGGTATAGATTATAGTGTCGATTATCAATTGGGCCGCGTTCAGATATTAGACCCCTCCCTTCAGGCATCCAATACACCAATTGAAGTATCGTTAGAAAACAATTCGATCTTTGGGCAACAAACCAGAAGATTTATGGGATTCAACGTCGAACATAAAATTTCTGAGAATTTTGTTATCGGGGGAACCTATTTAAAAATGACAGAAAGACCATTTACTCAAAAATCGAGTTATGGACAGGAATCTGTAAACAATACCATTTTTGGATTTAATGGAAATTATTCTACTGAAGTTCCTTTTTTAACCCGATTAGTAAATAAATTACCAAACATTGATACTGATGTTCCATCGAATCTTTCGATACGAGGAGAAGTAGCTTTTTTAAGACCTGATGCACCAAAAGCAAGTGATTTTGAAGGAGAAGCAACAATTTATGTAGATGATTTCGAAGGCTCACAATCGACAATCGATATGCGTTCTGCATATGCCTGGAGTTTAGCTTCGACCCCCTTTGTAAATTCTATAAACGACAATACCTTCAATGCAAGTTCTAGCGCTTTAGATTACGGTTTTAAACGTGCAAAATTATCATGGTATACCATTGATCCTATTTTTTATTCCTCAAAACCATCTGGTATCTCAAATGATGATTTGTCATTAAATACAACAAGACGTGTTTACAGCAGAGAATTGTATCCAAATACAGATATTGCTCAGGGACAAATTCAGGTAATCAATACACTTGACTTAACGTATTATCCATCTGATAGAGGACCTTACAATAACAACCCAAATTTTGGTACAAGCCCTGCAAGTTCAAATTTTGGAGGAATTATGCGAGCTTTAAATTCAACGAATTTTGAACAAGGAAATGTCGAGTATATTCAGTTTTGGGTTTTAGATCCATATGTTGGAAATGCAGAAGCACCAGCGAGTAATTCAGGAAAAATCTATTTTAACTTAGGTGAAATTTCTGAAGACGTATTAAAAGACGGAAGAAAACAATATGAGAATGGTTTAGGTCCAGGTCAGATTATGGTAAATCCACGACCACTCTGGGGAGATGTTCCCGCATCACAATCATTAATTTATGCGTTTGATACCAATGCTGAAAATCGTAGAAATCAGGATATTGGATTAGATGGTTTGCCAAGTTCAAGAGAGGGAGAGGTTTACACCAATTATGCAGGAGAAGCAGATCCGGCGGCAGATGATTATACCTATTACTTAAATACTGAAGGAGGAGTCCTTGAACGCTATAAAAATTATAATGGCACCGAAGGTAATTCAGCAGTAAGTATAGATGATCCAAATAGAGGGGCAACAACGTTGCCTGATGTTGAGGATATTAATCGTGATAATACAATGAGCACGATCAATGCGTATTACGAATATAGTATCGATTTGAAACCCGGGATGCAAGTGGGACAAAATTATATTACAGATATTCGTGATGTAAGTAATGTCGAATTGCCAAACGGATCAACAACAACAGCAAGATGGATTCAGTTTAAAATTCCGGTTGCTCAGCCACAAAATACAATTGGTAATATTACAGATTTCAGGTCTATTCGATTCATGCGTATGTTTATGACTGGTTTTAGCAGCCAGATGACCGTACGTTTTGGAGCTTTAGATTTAGTAAGAGGTGAGTGGAGAAGATATACTGGGACATTAGATGCAAATGATACCGACCCAACTAATGATGGTACTGAGTTTGACGTTTCAGCAGTTAATATTCAGGAAAACGGTACAAAATGTCCTGTAAATTATGTTGTTCCTCCAGGAGTTCAGAGAGAGCAATTATACAATAACAACACTATTATCAATCAAAACGAACAAGCGTTGGCGTTGCGTGTTGGTGGTTCGGGTTTACAATATCAGGATTCAAGAGCAGTCTTTAAAAATGTAAGTGTTGACATGCGTCAGTATAAAAAATTAAAAATGTTTTTACATGCTGAATCTTTACCTAACGAAAATACATTGGAAGATAACGAAATGATTGGTTTCATTCGTTTTGGAAATGACTTTACACAAAACTTTTATCAAGTCGAAATTCCGTTGAAAGTAACCAGAACCGGAGGATCTTGTGCTATAAGTCCTGATCAGGTATGGCTTGAAGATAACAATATTGACTTAGCACTTGAATTATTGACCAGAATGAAAATTAAGGCCATGTCTATTGATATTAATTCAGGTAAAAGAGATATTAATGGAATATATTATCCTGATAATGATCCGGATGCTGCAGGCGGAGACGGAGATGGTAAACTTACACTAGGAATAAAAGGAAATCCTAATTTTGGTTTGGTTCGAAATTTAATGGTAGGTGTCAAGAGCAAAACAGATCATAAAGGTTTAAAAGGAGAAGTGTGGTTTAATGAACTTCGTTTAGCTGATTTGGAGAATAAAGGCGGGATGGCTGCAATATTGAATATTGATACCAATATGGCCGATTTTGCGACAGTTTCTGCTACAGGTAAAAAGAGTACGATTGGTTTTGGATCTTTAGAGCAAGGTGCAAATGAAAGAGATCGTGAAGATATCCAGCAATATAATATTGTAACCAATATCAATTTAGGTAAATTATTACCTCCTAAATGGGGAATAAACCTTCCTTTTAATTATGCTATCGGAGAAGAAGTAATTACGCCGGAATACGATCCGTTTAATCAGGATATAAAGTTAGATCAGTTATTAAGAGAAACTACTGATGCGGCAGAAAGAGAAAATATCAGAACCCGTGCGGTAGATTACACAAAACGAAGAAGCATCAATTTTATTGGAGTAAGAAAAGACAGGGCGCCGGAGCAAAAACCACATGTTTATGATGTTGAAAATTTTACATTCTCGCAATCATATAATCAGGTAGAGCGTCATGATTATGAAGTAGAAAGTTATCTTGATGAGCAATCGAATACAGCTGTAAATTATGCTTATACTTTTCAGCCAAAAGAAATAGTGCCTTTCAAGCAAACTAAATTCATGAAAAAAAGTGAATATTGGAAATTGTTAAGTGATTTTAATTTTAATTACCTTCCTTCTAATGTCTCTTTTAATACCAATATTTTAAGACAAAGTAACCGTCAGCAGTTTAGAGAAGTCGAAGTGCAGGGAATTGGTCTTGATCCTTTGTTCAGAAGAAATTTTGCCTTTAATTATCAATATGGTTTTGGTTATAATTTGACAAAATCGTTAAAATTAAATTATACCGCGGCATCGAATAATATAGTGAGAAACTTTTTAAATGATGATAACACCCCAAAAGAAGATTTTAATATTTGGGACGATTATCTGGATATTGGAACTCCGAATCAGCACTTACAGCAATTAGTGCTGAATTATGAAATTCCTATTAATAAAATTCCGGTTTTTAGTTTCGTAAAAGCGTCTTATTCTTATACGGCTGATTATAACTGGCAGCGCTCTTCTACTGCATTTTCTGAATATGAGGAGCAAAATCCTGATGGATCATTCTCTACTTATAATTTAGGAAATACAATTCAAAATGCGAATTCAAATACGCTTACGACAACTTTAAGCATGAATACGTTATACAAATATTTGGGATTAACGCCAGGATCAAAATCAGCTGCAAAACCAAAACCGGCAGCGCCGCCAAAACCGGGAGAGAAAATTGTAAATACGGCAAAACCAGTAACAAGCAGCAGTCCGTTTTATGATGGTATGATTGGTATTTTGACCAGTATAAAAAATATTCAGGTTAACTATACTAAAAATAGCGGTACCGTTTTACCGGGTTATACGCCGGGCGTAGGTTTCTTTGGGACATCACGACCAACTTTAGGATTTATTTTTGGAAGCCAGGATGATGTGCGTTATGAAGCTGCAAAAAGAGGCTGGCTGACCGATTATCAGGATTTTAATCAAAGTTTTACACAGGTAACTAATAAGCTTTTAAAAGTTACAGCGAATATCGATTTACTGCCGGATTTAAAAGTTGATTTGGCTATGGATCGTGCTTATTCTGAAAATACATCGGAGCAATATAGTGTTATCGACGGAAATTATACACCACTATCGCCTTATACATACGGAATGTTCTCGATTTCTACTGTATTAATTAAAACCGCATTTTCGACAAGTAGTGCAACTGAATCTTCAGCTTTTGATGATTTTAGACAGAACCGTTTAGTGATAGCAAACCGTTTGGCAGAAGAACGCTATGGTGCCGGAACAGTAATTCCAAGATATGGAGATGCCAATAATACTATTACGGATGAAACAGATCCTAATTATAAAATCTATGCTTCCAATCAGGGATATCCTATAGGGTTTACAAAAAGTAATCAGGCTGTTTTGCTACCTGCATTTTTAGCAGCTTATTCGGGAGGTGATGCTTCAAATAGCTCAACTAGTATTTTTAAAAATTTCCCTATTCCAAACTGGAGTGTGAAATATAATGGTTTAATGCGTTATAAATATTTTAAGGATAAGTTTAAGCGTTTTTCATTACAGCACAATTACCGTGCATCCTATACGATAAACCAGTTTAGGTCTAATTTTGATTATACCGAAAAACCTGACGGGCAAGATGTTAATACCAATTTCTTCAATAAAACCATCATGTCCAATGTCAATTTGGTAGAGCAGTTTAGTCCGCTTATCAGGGTAGATTTTGAGCTGAAAAGTTCGTTAAGAATCCTTACTGAAATTAAAAAAGACAGAGCTTTATCAATGAGTTTTGATAATAATTTATTGACAGAAGTAAAAGGTATGGAGTATATCGTTGGGATGGGATATCGTTTTAAAGATGTTATTTTCTCATCAAGACTTGCTGACAGCCCAACCGGAATTATCAAAAGTGACATTAATATCAAGGCAGATTTTTCGCTTAGAAAAAATGAAACACTGGTACGTTATTTAGATTATGACAACAATCAATTGGCGGCAGGGCAGAATATATGGGCATTAAAACTTACAGCAGATTATTCGTTCAGTAAAAACCTTACTGCAATATTCTATTACGATCATTCGTTCTCAAAAGCAGTAATTTCGACATCATTTCCTTTAACGAACATTAGATCAGGGTTTACACTTCGATATAATTTCGGAAATTAATTTTTTAGTTTCTAAACCGGATTTCATTAGAAGATTATTACATTTGTGGCTTAATTATTAAATTATCAATTTTCAAACATAGTATTATGAGCATACCAGCAAATTTAAAGTACACAAAAGATCACGAATGGGTAAGCATCGAAGGAGATGTTGCAACTGTAGGAATTACTCATTTTGCACAAAAAGAGTTAGGAGATATCGTGTATGTTGAAGTAGAAACTTTAGATCAGACCCTTGATAAAGATGAGGTTTTTGGAACAGTTGAAGCTGTAAAAACAGTATCTGATTTATTTTTACCTTTAACAGGAGAAATTATTGCTTTTAATGACAGTCTTGAGAGTGCTCCGGAAACAGTAAACTCTGATCCTTACGGAGCTGGATGGATGATTAAAATAAAAATTGCTGATGCATCAGAAATAGATTCATTATTATCTGACGAAGCTTACAAACAACTTATCGGTGCCTAAACAATTCCTGTTGCTCTGGGCAATATTATGCTCAGGTATTATTACTTATTTTTGTTTAACGGATTCAAGTAATATTCCTGCTGTAAGTTTTCCGAGTATAGATAAAATTGTACATTTTTGTTTTCATTTTGGATTTACAATATCATGGATTTTGTTCTTCAAAAAAGAACTTAAAGGTAAAGCTCCTGATGATTATAAAGCTTATCTGATTTCGTTTATATTTTCTGTTTTTTTTGGAATTACAATCGAAATCCTGCAAGGTGTTTTTACAGTCACAAGAGCGTCTGACGTAACTGATGTTTTAGCAAATGCACTTGGAGCTGTAGTTGGAGTTTTTACTGCAATAGCTTTCAAAAAGCAAATCGATAAAATATAAGAATATAATTACCCACTTCGGTGGGTTTTTTGTTGCCAAAAAATCAAGCTCTAAAAAGTGTGTTTTTTTCTGAATTTTAAATGTATTTTTGTCGCAATTCCATATCATCATGAATGTTAAGCAATATTTAGATTCAACCTACTTAAAAACTGCCTCGCAAGCCGAACTTTCGGAAGCAGAAAATACTATCGTGGTTAAGAATGCAATTCAGGAAGCGATTGATGAAGGTTTTAAGTTAATAATGATCCGTCCTGAACATGTAGTTTTGGCTAAGGAAATGATTTTGAAAGCCAATTCGACTTTATTGGTAGGGACCGTAATCGATTTTCCGGAAGGAAAAGAAAATCTGGAAACTAAAATTAAAGAAGCCAATAAAGCCATCGAAGACGGAGCAGACGATCTTGATTTTGTGTGCAATTATGAAGCTTTTAAAAACGGAGAAACTGATTTGGTAAAACAGGAAATCCTAATAGGAACACAAATTGGTCTTGCGAATAATAAAACAGTAAAATGGATTATTGAAGTTGCAGCCCTAACGGATAAAGAAATTATTCAGCTTTCGGCATTGATAAAAAATGTGGTAATATCCCATTTCAAAGAAGATGATTATGCATCGGTTTTTGTAAAATCTTCAACTGGTTTTTATAAAACTGAAAATGATTTGCCCAACGGAGCAACAGTTCCTACGATTATAATGATGTTAGAAAATGCATCCCCTTTGCCAGTAAAAGCTGCCGGAGGAGTCAGGTCTTATGATGATGCAATAGAAATGATTCGTTTAGGAGTCAAACGAATCGGAACTTCGGCTGCAAAAGCAATTGCAAACGGAGAAAATACCACAAATCAATATTAAATGAAAACCTACATTTACGTGAATAAGATTTTCTTATCTTTTATTTTTACATTTTCTGCCTTGTCAGCTTTTTCACAAGAGAGCAATTCTTCGATTAAACAGGGTTTTACTTCAGAACAATTTCCTGTTTTTCCAAACTGCGAAAATTTACAATCAAAAAAATTAGAGAACTGTTTTTATAAAGAAGTTCAGGATTTTGTATTTCAAAACTTTGAAGTTCCTGAAAATTTAAAACAAGCAAATTACAAAGGCGAAGTAAAAGTACTTTTTGAAGTAGATGCCAATGGAGAGTTTAAAGTAATTTATGTGAATGCTGCCAATGATGCATTATCAGAAGAAGCGAAACGTGTTTTTGGAAAATTCCCCAAAATAAAACCATCGACTTATAACGGAAAACCAACTTATTCAAAATACACAATTTCAATTGATATTCCTTTAAAAAGTGCAGATCAAATTGCTGAAGAAGCTTTGGCTGCAGCACAAATTTTAAAACCGGTAGAAAAACCAATGACAGAGCTGGACAGTATTGTATATAAAAAATACAATAATCCGGAATTCGAAAGTCATCTGAATATTCCATTCTCACACAGTTACTATGCGCAATTTGATGGCGCCATGAATCAGGTTGGGAGTAATAATCACACCGCATCAAAACCATATACCTATGCAGAGGTTTCTAAATATTACAGCTTAAAAGCGGTAAACGAATCACTTCAGAAAAATGTTTCGACTTGGTTAGGAAGAAAATTCTGGAACGAAAATCTGGTTCAGATTCAGGGCGAAGATTATTGGCTGTCCTTAAATCCTATTGTTGATTTACAAATGGGTAAAGCCTCAGATATAGATGCTTCGTACACTTATGTAAATACACGTGCCTTAAATTTTAGGGGAGGTTTAGGTAAGAACCTTAATTTTACAACAACAGTTTTTGAAAGTCAGGGACGATTTGCAGGTTATTTTAATGATTATGCCGAAACACTAAAACCTTCAGGAGGAAATCCTGCCATTATTCCCGGTATGGGAATTGCGAAACGATTTAAAACAGATGCTTACGATTTTCCTTTAGCAGAGGCCAATATTACTTTTGCTCCAAGTAAGTTTTTTGATTTTCAGTTAGGTTACGGAAGAAATTTTATTGGAGACGGATATCGTTCTTTGTTCGAAAGTGACGGAGCAAGTCCGTATCCTTATTTTAAAATCAACACCAATTTCTGGAAAATAAAATACACCAACACCTATATGTGGCTTAAGGATGTTCGTCCTGATGTTACATTAGAAAAAACCTACGCGACAAAATTCATGGCGAATCATTATTTAAGCTGGAATGTGTCGAACAAACTGAATTTAGGATTTTTTGAATCTGTAGTCTGGACAGATACTAATAACAGAGGTTTTGATATTAATTTCGTGAACCCGATTATTTTTTATCGTTCAGTAGAGTTTTCGTCATCTTCAAGAAGTGGAAACGCACTTTTGGGAATGTCAGGAAAATACAAATGGAATAACAATGTAAACTTATATGCTCAGTTTTTATTGGATGAATTTTCAGTAGGAGATATGGCTGGAGGAGAAAATAGCTGGAAAAATAAATTCGGATATCAGTTAGGGGCAAAATACTTCAATGCTTTTAAGATAAAAGATTTATTACTACAGTTAGAGTACAATCATGTACGTCCATATGTGTATTCGCATAGTGCTGTAATTACCAATTACGGACATAATAATCAAAGTATTGGACATCAGTGGGGTGGTAATTTTGAAGAATTTGTCGCAATTGGACGTTATCATAAAGGACGTTATTATGCTGATGCTAAATTTACAGTTGGTAAGCGAGGGTTAGATTTTGACACTGCCGAAGACAGTTATAACTACGGAGGGAATATTTACAAAAGTTACGATGTAGACCGACCATATGACAAAGGGGTAAAAGTAGGTCAGGGAAATAAAACAAATGTTTTTATTGCCGATATTCAGGGAGGTTATGTGGTAAACCCAATGACAAATCTCAAGTTTTTTGGAAGTTTCCTGTATAGAAATTTTGATCCTACACAAGAAACGGCAACAACTTTTAAGCAAAGCACAACCTGGTTCACGATAGGATTGCGTTCAGATATCTTTAACTGGTATTTTGATTACTAGTTTTTAATAAGATTTTTCGAAATAATTATGTTAAAGATTTGCAAGTCCTTATTCTGTAAAGGTTTTATTGAAAAAAATCTAATTTTATAGGTAAGTATTCTACAATCTAATTTGTACATTTGCACCACTCAAAAAAAACATACAAACAAATACCGTATTGAACGCTACTAAAAATACATTTTCAATAAAATCAATATTTAACGATTTCAAAGAGATTACCAAAGCTGGTTTAGCGATCAGTGTATTATTCTCTTCGATTGCCGGATATTTGTTAGGTGTTAATGATGAACATCCTTTTAAATGGAGCGTTTTACTGGTTTTGATGATTGGTGGGTATTGCATGGTTGGAGCTTCTAATGCTTTTAATCAGGTAATCGAAAAAGATATCGATTCATTAATGGATCGTACGAAAAATCGTCCTGTTCCTTCAGGTAGAATGTCTCCAAAAATGGCGTTATTTGTAGCGAGTTTGCTAACCATTATTGGTATTGCATTATTGTATACCATCAATGCAAAGTCGGCAATGTTTGCAGCGATTTCAATATTTTTATATACAAGTGTTTATACACCTTTAAAAACAGTAACTTCGTTATCGGTTTTTGTGGGTGCTTTTCCGGGTGCAATTCCTTTTATGTTAGGCTGGGTTGCGGCAACAGGAGAGTTTGGTATTGAGGCAGGAACACTTTTTTTAATTCAGTTTTTCTGGCAGTTTCCTCATTTCTGGGCAATTGGCTGGTTCTTATATGAAGATTACGAGAAGGCTGCTATATTTATGTTACCAACAGGTAGAAAAGACAGAAAGACTGCTTTGCAGATTATTTTATATACAGTTTGGCTTATAATAGCATCGTTGTTGCCTTCTTTAGGATTTACAGGACAATTATTTATAACGCCAGTTGCAGCAATATTAGTTTTTTTGTTAGGTTTATGGATGTTATTTTACGCAGTGCGTTTGTATCAGTTGCGAACTGCAAAAGCGGCAAGAACATTAATGCTGGTGAGCGTTTCATATATTTCGTTACTGCAAATAGTATTTATAGTAGATAAATTTTTAAGATAGTTATGGAAATGACAATGACAATGACAACAGGTGAAGAGCAATTAAGAAAAGCGAAATCAGCAAAACTGATTTTGTTATTTGCAATGGTGAGCATGACAATGATGTTTGCCGGACTTACAAGCGCATTTGTGGTAAGTAAATCCAGAGCCGACTGGTTGAAGAATTTTGAATTACCAACGGCATTTTATTATAGTACAGCCGTAATTTTGGGATGTAGCATTACTTTTTATCTGGCTAAAAAAGCCATTCAAAAAGATAACAGAGGCGCGACTACAGCATTGCTTTTGGGTACATTAGCTTTAGGGGTTTTATTTGTGGTTTTACAGTTTGTAGGTTTTGGACAAATTGTAAAAAGCGGTTATTATTTTACTGGAGAAGGTAGCTCAATTACTACAACTTTTTTATATGTAGTTACGGTAACGCACTTATTACACTTGGCTGGAGGTTTGATTTCACTTTTAATTATAATTTATAATCATTTTAAACAAAAATACAATTCGACTCAAACTCTTGGTATAGAACTAGGTGCGATGTATTGGCACTTTTTGGATTTATTATGGGTATATTTATTTTTATTTTTATATTTCTTTAAATAAGAAAAAAACGTAAATTTGGGAACTTTTTAACGAATATCTTTTATGGAAGCGACAGTTACTACTGCAAACAACGAAAAAACTTGGGGAGGCGGGCATGAGATCCAGCCATTAGGAGCAAGTTATGGTAAAATGATGATGTGGTTTTTTATCGTATCAGATGCCCTGACATTCTCTGGATTTTTAGCAGCTTATGGTTTTTCTAGATTTAAATTTATCGAAACATGGCCTTTGGCTGATGAAGTGTTTACTCACTTCCCATTTATGCACGGTGTTTCGGCTCCAATGTATTATGTAGCCTTAATGACTTTTATTTTGATTTTCTCATCTGTAACAATGGTTTTGGCTGTTGATGCAGGTCATCAAATGAAAAAAACAAAAGTGGCAATCTACATGTTTTTAACTATTATTGGAGGTATTATATTCGTTGGTTCTCAGGCTTGGGAATGGAAAAACTTCATTAAAGGTGAATATGGTGCTGTTGAAACAGTAGGAGGAAGTTTGTTGCAATTCGTTGATAAAGATGGTAAAAGAGTTGCTCTTGAAGAGTTTGCTGTAAAATTACCAAATCAACCGGAAGCACTTACAAGAGCTAAGTCAACCTGGTTTATGGAAAGTGCAGAAACATTGCCAACATATTCTGTAGCAGATATTCAGGCGGGTTTTAAAGCACACCCTGAATTATTAATAAGAACAGAGCATCTTACAGCGCAAAAGAAAAAAACAGTTTTATCCAGAGCAGAATCTGAAGAGCGTTTAAATACTGCAAAATATGTAGTAGAAGGAGCGAACTTAACCAGAAACGAATACGGAAGTAAATTATTTGCTGATTTCTTTTTCTTCATTACAGGATTTCACGGTTTTCACGTAATTTCAGGAATTATCATTAATATCATTATTTTCTTTAATGTATTATTAGGTACTTACGAAAAAAGAAGAAGCTACGAAATGGTAGAGAAAGTTGGTTTATACTGGCACTTTGTCGATTTAGTTTGGGTATTTGTATTTACAGTTTTCTACTTAGTTTAATTTTAGATTTTAATTATTATGTCACACGAACACGTATCAAATACAAAAAGAATCTGGTTTGTTTTTGGATTACTATCAGCAGTAACTACAGTAGAAGTTATTCTTGGTATTATAAAACCAGCATCATTAGAGTTTACTCATTTTTTAGGTTTGAATTTGTTAAACTGGATTTTTTACATCCTTACAATATTCAAAGCATATTATATAGTATGGGCATTTATGCACATGGAAGGTGAAAAAAGCAGCCTTAGATGGTCAGTTGTTTCACCAGTTATTTTCCTAGTTTTATATTTATTGTTTATTCTGTTGACAGAAGGACATTATATTTATGGGGTTTTTAAAGATTCTACTATTAAATGGAATTTTTAACATGATATTAATTCGAAAAGAGTCCCGATAACATCGGGATTTTTTTATTTTTGTACCTCAATAACTTCCGGTAATAAAATGAAAAAAAATATAGTTCTCTTTGTCCTTTTTGTTTTGCCAATTGTAGCCTATTTGTTTTTTGCTTCAGGTGTAAATAGCTTTACTAAACTTCCCACAATAACTCCTAAAATTGCCGACTTTGGTAATTGGAAATCCCTTAAAGGAGAAAAAGTAACCTTAGATAATAAAATTACCATTCTTGGTTTTTCAGGAACTGAGATTTTAAAAAACAGAGGTAACTTTTTTAATCTAAACGAAAAAATATATCAGCGTTACAACGGTTTCAAAGATTTACAATTTGTAGTCGTTTGTCCTTTGGGAACAGAGAAAGATGCGGAGAAAATTGTTGAATCATTAGGCGCTTTTACAGACGTTTCTGGTTGGCATTTTGTTTTTGCTTCTCCTGAAGAGATTAAAGTGTATTATGATCAATTGCATCTGCAAGGAAAGTTAGATCAAAACCTTGGTACTTCGAATGTTTATATCGTAGATAAAGAACGAAACTTAAGAGGGCGAAAAGATAAAGAAGAATATAAAGAGGGGTATAATACTTTTCATCCTTCTGAGTTGAGTAATGAAATGCTTGACGATTTCAAAATAATTCTATACGAATATCGTGCAGCTCTAAAAAAGAACCACAACGCAACAAAAGAACTTTAATCTTTATATCATGTTTAAAAATAAATCATATATCGGAATTTCGTTTATTATTTTAATATTCGGGATTTATGCCGTACCTAAAATTGTTGACAGAATAAACAAAGGCGAAGTTGTAAAAGGGAATCGTTTAGATAATGTAGGAGTGAAATCCAACTCTGATGCTAAATTGATGACAATAGGACCGGCGCCTAAATTTGAGTTAACGAATCAGGATAACATTAAAGTTTCAAACGAAACTTATAAAGGTAAAGTTTACGTTCTGGAGTTTTTCTTTACAACTTGCCCGTCAATTTGTCCAAAGATGAACTTAAGCATGTTAGAGATCGAGAAAACTTTCTTTGGGAATCCAAACTTTGGAATCGTTTCGATCACTATAGACCCTAGTCACGATACACCACAGGTTCTAAAAGATCATGCGAAATTATTAGGAGTAAAATCTTCTAACTGGAATTTTCTAACAGGCGATAAAGCTACTATTATGGATTTATCAAATAAAGGGTTTAATCTTTATGCGGGAGAGAATGAAAAAGTAAGCGGTGGTTTCGAACATTCAGGTTTATTTGCATTGATTGACAAAGATGGAAATATTCGTTGCAGAAAAGATGAATTTGGAAATCCGAACATTTATTACGACGGACTGGATAAAAAAGGCGTAAGAGATATTCAGGAAGATATTAAAATATTATTAGCAGAATAAAATGGAAGATCATTCATTAGAAAAAAAGTATAGCAAACTTATTGTTGCGGTTTCAATTATTATTCCGGTTGTAGTGGCTATTTTGTTCGGAGTTAAATTAAAAGATTTTGGTGTTAATGTTGAGCCGCTTTCGTTTTTACCTCCAATTTATGCGACAACAAATGGTATTACGGCTGTTGTTTTAGTTTTGGCGGTAATTGCTATTAAAAACGGAAAACAAAAGCTTCACGAACGTTTAATGACTTTTGCGATTGCATTATCGGTTGCATTTTTGGTCATGTACGTGGCTTATCATATGACTGCTGATTCTACCAAGTTTGGTGGCGAAGGCGCGATACGATATATTTACTTCTTTATTTTAGTAACACATATCTTATTGTCTATTGCAATTATACCATTGGTATTAATCACTTATGTAAGAGCTCTTGCAAAACGTTTTGACAGACATAGAAAAATAGCTAGAATAACTTTTCCGCTTTGGTTATATGTTGCGGTTACTGGTGTTATAGTTTACTTAATGATATCTCCTTATTATGTTTAAAATAGAAAATAGAATAAAGAATAAAGAAAATAGAGTAGAAGGCAAATTTAAGAGTTCTTTTTTATCGAAATGCCTCTATGTTCTATTCTCTATTTTCTTTTCTCTTAGTGCTAACGCTCAATGTGCGATGTGTCGTGCTGCACTTGCTGGAGATTCTAATGTGAAAAAAGCGGAGGCTGTAAATAACGGAATCGTTTATTTGATGGTAATTCCTTATTTACTCGTGGTTGTAATTGGAGTTCTTGTTTATAGAATGTACAAATCGAAAACAAAAAAAGCAGAATAATTTTATTCTGCTTTTTTGTTTTTAGTTAAATTGTTTGCTTACTTCAATCCATCAACAGAAACATTTACCGTTCCATTTATTTTTATAAAAGCGATAATCGCCTGGTTGGTTAGCTGGATTTTATCAAACTGAATGTCTTCCATTTTTCCGTTTACGAAAACACCTGGCATTGGCGAATAGTTTTTAAGATAATTGGCCATAGTCTTTTTACCTTCTTCTAAATTGGGCTGAATCGAATATCGGCAGCTTTCTTCCATTTTTCTTACTATATAACCTTGGCCCAGCCAGCTTGCAGTTCTCATTAACTTGCTTTTGGTGTCTAAAACATAATCAAGGTTTTCAAAATAAATTTCTTTTGTCTGAGGGTTGTATTGCGGAACTCCGTTTAAGTAAAGTGTTCCGTTTATTGATCCTAAAACATCAAGTGCAATAACCATTTTACCATTTTTGTGCCAAATAGAAACATTTTTTACCGTAATTTTTTTTCCGCCTGAACCAAATTCCTGACCTGCAAAATTTTTGGTCATGATCTTTGAAGCATCCATATAAGTGGAAATTGCAGCAATATTCGCCGAAATTTGATTTGGAATTTTTGTTACGGGTTTCAATACAATTTTACTGGCACTGAATTTAGATTCAGGTTGTTTGCCTACAATAGTTTCCATATTGCATTTCATTCCCATGTCTAATAAAAACAAATCGTTCTTAAGCTTGGCATTGGTAGAATATACTTCGACAGGAACAATTCTTAGCCAGCTCTCATAAGTATCACTCATCTGGAATGGCGTACATATTTTTTCTAATGCTGTTAAAACATTTGGTTTAAAATCCATTGATTTTTCGATCGCCTCATCAATTTTCTTTTCAATTTTCGATTTAAAAATAGAAATCGCAGGATTTACTAAATAAGTAATAGGCATGCTTTTTCCAAATACCATCATGGTAGGGCTTTCACTCCAGTCCAAAGATTTGAATTCGGTTTTAGTGTTTAATTTCCAGTTCGTCAAAGCTACTTCGCTGGATAAAGTGATTACGCCATTTAAATTAAATTCTCTAACATCGTAAAGTTCTACTCCAAGTTTTTTTGTACCTATTCTGTATTTGATAGTAGCTTTTAGAGGAAGAATTGTTTTTATTTTTTTGTTCGGGTTTGCAGGATCATTCTGGATTTTTATCGGAGCCTGTTTCCAGATTTTCATTTCGATATCATCATCTTCGATGTCGTTGTCTTCATAAATTAAACCATTCAATAAAGAATTTGTTTGATTTTGAATGTCACTCAGCTTTACCGTTATGGGTAAGTTAATAAAAGAAGGATTTGCATCGTAAACTAACGGACTTGCATCATCCGGTTCCGGTTTTAAGGTTTCTAATTTTTGAGTTGTAGAGCAACTTGTAATAGCAGTAAGTACCGTAAACAAAGAGATAATTGAAAAAAACTTCATCATTAAGATTTTTTTAAGTGATGCAAAATTAAGAAAACAATTATATAATCTTAAAAAAGTGTAACAATAGATACAGAATTGAGTCTTATTGAAATAACTAAACGGAATTATTAACGTTTTCTTACCATAAATTACTTATAAAAAATGTTATTATTGTTTTAAAATTTAACAATACCATGATCGAAATCAAAGATTTACACAAGTCCTATAAAATGGGAAGTTCAGAATTGCATGTGTTAAAAGGAATTAATTTTAATATCGAAGAAGGAGAATTAGTTGCGATTATGGGATCGTCCGGATCTGGCAAGTCTACACTCTTAAATATTTTAGGGATTTTGGATGAAGCAGATTCGGGTAGTTATATTTTAGATAAGACTCCAATTAAAAATCTAAACGAAACAATAGCGTCACGATATCGAAATAAATTTTTGGGGTTTGTATTTCAATCATTCAATTTAATAAATTATAAAACGGCACTTGATAACGTTGCAATGCCTTTGTATTATCAGGGGATAAAGCGTAAAGAACGTTACGAGATTGCTATGAAATATTTAGAGAAAGTGGGTTTAGGTTCGCATTCTCATCATTTACCAAATGAACTGTCAGGAGGTCAAAAACAGCGTGTTGCCATTGCAAGGGCTTTGGCTTCAAATCCTAAAGTGCTATTGGCAGATGAGCCAACCGGTGCTTTGGATACAAAAACTTCTTATGAAGTTATGGAACTTATTCAGGGAATTAACGATGAAGGAAAAACAATTTTAATCGTAACGCACGAACCTGATATTGCTGCAATGTGTAAAAGGAATGTGGTCCTGAAAGACGGATTAATTATAGACGATAAAAAAGTAGAACAAGTTAGAGCGTCATCTTATGTTTAATATTGAACGTTGGCAGGAAATCTTTGAAGCGATCTCTAAGAACCGGTTAAGGACATTTCTTACCGGAGTTTCTGTAGCTTCCGGAATTTTTATTTTAGTGATCCTGCTCGGCGCAGGTAAAGGGCTTCAAAACGGAATTGAAAAACAATTTGAACGTGATGCTGCCGGGATAGTTGAAGTTTGGTCAGGAACGACAGCTAAAGAATATAAGGGATTAAATCCTGGAAGGCAAATTCAATTTAGAAATAGCGATTATTCACAATCGGTTCAGAAATTTGAAGATAAATTAGAGTTACGTGCTGCTACATATAATTTTTGGGGAGGCGCATTTACTTATGGCAAAGAATCCGGAAGCTATCAATACAGAGGAGTTGATCCTGATTATGGGGCAGTAGAAAATTTGACAGTTGTTCAGGGCCGATTTATAAATAGTAATGACTTGGCAAACAATGAAAAGGTGGCCACTATTGGAATGAAAGTAAAAACAGATTTGTTTAAAGATAAAGATCCTTTAGGCAAAGAAATCGCTATTAATAACGTCAACTTTAAGGTAGTAGGTGTCTTTACAGATCCGGGAGGAGAAAGAGAAGAAGCTCGTGCGTATTTACCTAAAACAACAGTACAGCGAGCTTACGGTGGAGGAGATAAAATAAGCAATATCTTTTTTACTCTAAAGAAAACGAATGATTATGATGAAGCATTAGCGCAATCAGAGAAATTTACTGAAGACTTAAAAGCTTTACTTAGAAGTAAAAATGTTGTAGCGCCCGATGATGATAGTGGTATAAATGCATATAATTCTGTTAAGGATGCAAAACAATTTTACGATTTAAATCTTTACATCAGATTGTTTTTTTGGTGGGTAGGAATCTGTACAATTATTGCGGGAGTTGTAGGTGTTAGTAATATTATGCTTATTATAGTCAAAGAACGAACTAAGGAAATTGGAATCAGAAAAGCGCTTGGTGCATCGCCATTTTCAATTATTTCGATGATACTTCACGAATCTATTTTTATTACCACTATTGCTGGTTTCGTTGGTTTATTGGCTAGTTTATTATTGCTTGAAGTAGTTGGGCCAATGGTAGAAAGTGAATATTTTAGAAATCCTCAGGTTGATTTTAGTGTGGCTTTAACAACACTTGTTTTACTTGTTTTTGCTGGTGCTTTGGCAGGCTTTTTTCCAGCATACAGAGCGGCCAAAATTAGACCTATTGTAGCACTTAGAGACGAATAATTATGTTTAAGAAAGATAATTGGGATGAAATTTTACAGGCTTTAACAGCCAATGTTTTTAGAACGGTGCTAACTGCGTTTGGGGTATTTTGGGGTATATTTATTCTTGTAATATTACTGGCTGCAGGAAAAGGGTTGGAGAACGGTGTAAAAAAAGGTTTTGATGGAATTGCGACTAATACAATGTTTATGTGGAGTCAAACTACCTCAAAAGCTTACAAAGGCTTACCAAAAACCCGACGTTACGATTTTAGAAATAGTGATGTTGCCGCCTTAAAATCTGCCTTGCCAGATTTATTATATGTATCACCAAGGAATCAGTTAGGTGATTTTAACGGATCTAATAATGTAGTTCGCGGTACAAAAACTGCAGCATTTACTATTTATGGTGATTATCCTGAGTTGATCAAACAACAGCCAATGGATATTATAAAAGGGCGTTTTGTGAATCAACAAGATATTCTGGAGAAGCGAAAAGTTGCTGTAATTGGAAAAGGTGTTATCACTGATTTGTATGGTAAAGAAGAGGAAGCAGTGGGAACGTATGTGAAAATTAACGGAATCAACTTTATGGTAGTTGGTGTTTACAAATCGAAGCAACAGGGAGGAAATGCAGAGCAGGAGCAAAAAAATATATTTGTGCCTTTTACTACTTTTCAACAGGCATTTAATTATGGAGATAAAGTGGGGTGGATGGCTCTTACAGCCAGAGACGAAGTTTCTATTACGGATTTAAAACCCAAAATTTTAGAGCTAATTAAAGTACTACATTCTGTAAATCCTGCAGATGACAGAGCAGTTGGAAATTTTGATTTGTATGAACAATTTAATAAAGTGCAAAGTTTGTTTAATATCTTACAGGTTATTGCTTATTTTGTAGGAAGTTTGGTTTTGATTTCGGGAGTAATTGGTATTTCTAATATTATGCTTATTGTAGTTAAAGAACGTACCAAAGAAATTGGAATTCGCAGAGCATTAGGCGCAACTCCGGCAGCAATTAGAGGTCAGATTTTAGCAGAATCTATATTTTTGACTATCATTTCAGGAATGCTGGGTATTGCGGTAGCAACCGGGATTATTGCCGTACTAAATATGGTGCTGGATTCTATGCCGCCCGGAAATGATACTATGTTTGCAAATCCAAGCGTAGATCTGGGGGTTGTATTTGTCGCATTATTAATATTAGTAGGATCAGGTTTATTAGCCGGATTTATTCCAGCTCAAACCGCAATCAATGTAAAGCCTGTAGATGCTTTACGAACAGAATAAATTATCAATCAAAAATATAATCGATTAAACCAAAACAAAATGAAAAAAGGAGTAACCGTAACCATTTTAATCTTTATTGCTGTAGTTTTCTTTGGCGCACTTTACTATTTATACGCTAAAAATCAACAATCTCCAATTGTTTTCAAAACGGAAAAAGCAGAGATTAAAACAATCGTAAAAAACACAATTGCAACCGGTAACATTCAGCCTGATGAAGAAGTTCTAATCAAACCAAATATCTCAGGTATTATTGAAGAAGTATATATCAAAGCCGGAGAGAAAATCAAAGCTGGAGATATGATCGCCAAAATTAGAGTAGTAGCTAATGTTTCTAATGTTAGTAATACTCAAAATCAGGTGCAAACAGCTAAAATTGCTTTGGACAATCAGGAAAAAATCTATAAAAGACAAAAGACATTGTTTGATAAAGATGTAATTTCTGCTAATGATTTTGATGCAGCTCAATTGGCTTATACACAGGCAAAACAAAATTATCTGGCTGCAAAACAAAGCTTAGATATCGTAAAAACAGGAACAACCACATCATTAGGAAGTTATGCAAATACCCTAATTCGCTCAACGGTAACGGGAATGGTTTTGGCAGTTCCGGTAAAAGTAGGAAATCAGGTTATTGAAAGTAATAATTTTAATGAAGGAACTACGATTGCCAGTGTTGCAGATGTTGGAAGAATGATTTTTATTGGAAAAATTGACGAATCTGAAGTAGGTAAAATCAAAGAAAAAATGCCAATTGAAATTACAGTTGGAGCCATCGAAAACAAAAAATTCGAAGCCTCTTTAACCGATATTGCTCCAAAAGGAGTAGTAGAAAACGGAGCGATTCAATTTGAAATAAAAGCTAAATTAGAAAATAGAGATGCAACCTTCATCAGAGCCGGTTTAAGTGCAAATGCTTCGATCATTTTAGAGAAAGCTGACAAGGTTTTGGCTGTCAAAGAATCATTGGTTCAATTTGATAAAAAAACACAAAAGCCCTATGTTGAAGTAGAAACTGCTCCTCAAAAATTTAAAAGACAGGATTTGGTTTTAGGAGTGAGTGACGGAATTTATGTTCAGGTAAAAAGCGGCCTTAAAAACACAGATAAAATTAAGATCTGGAATCAGGGTTTGATCAATGAAGGAGAAAAGAAATAATTTGAAAGTATAAAAAGAGTTTTTGGTTTTAAAAAATGTTAAATTTGCGTAGCATCATTTTTACTGCGCTTTCATTCAAAATATATGAAAATAAATAAATATAATAGTCTTGTTTTTGCCATGCTTTTCGGGTTTGGATTATCATCTCAGGCACAATCAAAAAAATGGACATTAGAAGAATGCGTACGTTATGCATTAGATAATAATATCACTATTAAATTATCAGAGTTAGATGTAAAAAATGCAGCAATTGATAAAAAAGCGGCTTTTGGTAATTTCCTTCCTGCTGTTAATGCAAATGCTTCGCATTCCTGGAATGTTGGTTTAAACCAGAATATTACAACAGGTTTACTTGAAAATCAAACCACTCAGTATTCTTCTATTGGCGCATCTGTTGGTGTTGATATTTATAAAGGTTTACAAAATCAAAATACACTTCGCAGATCTAAACTTTCTATGATAGCATCGCAATATCAATTGCTGAAAATGCAGGAAGATATTTCTTTGAATGTTGCGAATGCATTTTTGGAAATTCTTTTTAATAAAGAAAATTTAAAAGTAAAAAAAGAACAGTTATCCATTGATCAAAAACGATTGGCGCGTTCTGAAGAAATGGTAAATGCAGGAACAATTCCGCGTGGAGATTTATACGATCTGAAAGCTACTGAGGCTACTGATCAGCAGGCTATAATTGTTGCTGAGAATAGTTTGTTAATTTCAAAATTAAGTCTGGCGCAGCTTTTACAATTAAAAGAATTTGCAGATTTTGATGTAGTCGATGATACAAAAGTAGAAGATGAAAATAATATCATGGCACAAAGCCCAATTGATATTTACAATAAAGCCAAAGAGATCAGAACAGAATTAAAACTGGCACAAACAAATCTTGAAATTGCTGAAAGAAATGTTACAATTGCAAGAGGAGCTTATCAGCCTACCTTAAGTGCTTTCTATAACTTTAATACCAGAGCAAGTTATTCTGATATTATTACAGGTTCTACTTTAAACTCTGCTAATCCAACTTCTCAGATTGGTTATGTTGAGGGAACAAATCAGCCTGTAGTACGTGATAATTATATGTCGGTTTTAGGTAAAGCTGCACCAATTTTTGATCAGTTCAATGATAATAAAGGACAATCTTTTGGATTCCAGCTTTCAATTCCTATTTTTAATGGATTTTCTGTTAGAAATAATGTAGAAAGAAGTAAAGTAAGTTTAGAGAAATCTAAAATAGATTTAGAGCAAAAAAGTTTAGATTTGCAACGTAACGTTTACACTGCTTTTACAGATGCAAAAGGAGCCTTAAATGCTCATGAGTCATCAACAGTAACTTTAGAGGCAAGACAACAGGCTTATAATTATGCGAAAGAAAAGTACGATGTAGGTTTGATGAATTCATTCGATTTTACTCAGGCACAAACATTGTTAACCAATGCTCAGTCAGACGTTATTAGAACAAAATACGATTACATGTTTAAAATAAAAATACTTGAATTCTACTTTGGAATTCCAATTGTACCAATTATCACAAAATAATTTATTATGTCAAAAAAAACAATTTATTTCTTACTTGGTGGTGCGTTAGTCATTATTGCGGTTTTAATAGGTCTTTCGAAAGCAGGAGTAATAGGAAATAAAGATGAAGGAAAAGAAGTAGAAGTTTCAAAAGTAGTAGCTTCAACGATCGTCGAAACGGTTTCTGCAACTGGTAAAATTCAGCCTGAAATAGAGGTAAAACTTTCATCAATGGTTTCGGGTGAAATTATTGCACTGAATGTAAAAGAAGGACAAGTTGTAAAAAAGGGAGATTTGCTCGTTAAAATAAATCCTGATTTATATACCTCCGGATTAGATCGTTCTGTTGCCAATTTATCGGGAACTAAAGCAGGTCTAACACAGTCTGAGGCAAGTTATAAAGAAGCAAAAGCAAGTTACGAACGTAATAAAACTTTATATGATAAAGGCGTAATTTCAAAATCAGATTGGGACAAAGCTATTTCGACTTATGAAGTAGCAAAAGCAACAAGACAAAATGCTTACTATAACGTTCAGAGTGCTTCGGCATCTGTTACAGAAGCAAAAGACAACTTGGGACGTACTTTAATTTACGCTCCTGCTGCCGGAACAATTTCGGTCTTAAATGTTGAATTAGGAGAGCGTGTTTTGGGAACACAGCAAATGGCTGGAACAGAACTTTTGAGAGTAGCAAACCTAAACAATATGGAAGTTGAAGTTGACGTCAACGAAAATGATATTGTAAAAGTAAAAATTGGCGATGAGGCAAATGTTGAAGTGGATGCCTATCTAAAAAAGAAATTCAAAGGTACGGTAACCAGTATTTCTAACTCTGCAAGCACAACGCTAACATCTGATCAGGTAACCAACTTTAAAGTAAAAGTTCGTATCCTGAAAGAATCCTACCAGGATTTGTTAGAAGGACAGCCTGATACTTACTCGCCTTTTAGACCAGGAATGACGGCAACTGTAGATATCATTACAAGAACTAAAAGTAATGTTTTGGCAGTGCCTATTAGTTCTGTCGTTGTAAAAGCAGATACTACTGCTGTAAAAGATTTAAAAATTCAGGGTCCAAGTGATGATGATAAAAAAGCAGCTCCAAAAAGCGATAAAAAATTCGAATGTGTTTTTGTAAAAGTAGGAGATAAAGCTAAAATCAGAGTCATTAAAACAGGTATTCAGGATGATACAAATATCGAAGTAATGTCAGGATTAAAACCGGGTGATGTGGTAATTACCGGACCTTACACTACAGTTTCTAAAGATCTGAATTCGGGTGATAAAGTCAAGCTTAAAAAAGCTGATTTGCCTAAGAAATAAATAAAATCTCTTTAAAGATATTGTCAACCTGAGCGAAGTCGAACGATTAGAAATTAAAAAGAACTTCGACTTCACTCAGTCTGACATATTAATAATAACATTAAAAAAAAAATACATTGTCTTTTATCCTAAATATAGAAACGGCTACTAAAAATTGCTCAGTGTCCATTGCTAAAAATGGAGCAACAATTGTTTGTAAAGAAATTGCAGAAGAAGGCTATTCTCATGCTGAAAAGCTGCATGTTTTTATAGAAGAAGTAATTGCTGAGGCAGGAATCTCGGTTCAGGATTTAGCAGCTGTTGCCGTAAGTCAGGGCCCTGGTTCATACACGGGTTTACGAATTGGCGTTTCGGCAGCAAAAGGATTGTGCTTTGCTTTAAATATTCCGCTTATTGCCATTGATACTTTAGAAACACTTGCTTCGCAGGCTAATGTTGCTGATGGGAAAATCATTCCTATGATCGATGCAAGAAGAATGGAGGTTTATAGCGAAATTTTTAATGCGAATTTAGAAAAAGAAAGAACAATAGAAGCAGAAGTTATTACAGAGGATTCTTTTGCCTCATATACAGAAAAGATTTATTTTGTGGGGGATTGTGCAGAGAAATGCAAACCGGTTTTAACTAAAGAGAACTTTATATTTTTAGAAGAAATCAAATATCCATCTGCAGCTGCAATGAGTAAAATAAGTTTCGATAAATATCAAAAAAGCGACACTGTAGATGTCGCTTATTTTGAACCTTATTATTTAAAAGATTTTATGATGGCACCTCCATCAAAAAAACAATAAACTATTTTATTTTTGAATTGTATAAGGCTGAACTGAAATTCCGGCTTGGTCTAAAGCTATTTTGCAGTTCTCTAAAGTATCTGATACTACGGATCCGTAATTGGCATTTGTCGCCCACGGACGCACTGCAAAATCTATAGAAGAAGCCGTTAAATTTTTTACAAAAACTTCCGGAGCAGGATTTTTAAGCACTTTAGGATTTTGAACTAAAACGTCTAAAAGAACATCTTTCGCTTTTTTAATATCAGAATCGTAAGAAATTGAAAAAGTCAGATCGGCTTTTCGTTCTCCCTGCATAGAGTAGTTGATAATCGTTCCGTTTGATAGAGAGCCATTTGGAACAAAAACAACCTGATTGTTTCCGGTAATCATTTTGGTAACAAAAATCTGAATTTCTGAAACTGTTGCAATAACGCCTTGCGCTTCGATCGTATCGCCAACTTTAAAAGGTTTGAAAACGATAATTAGCATTCCTCCCGCAAAATTAGAAAGTGAACCCTGCAATGATAAACCTACCGCAAGTCCCATTGCTCCTAAAATGGCAACAAATGATGAAGTCTCGATTCCTAGTTTTGCAATGAAAGTAACAAATAATAAAATTCGGAGTGCCCATATCAAAATGTCAGAAAGAAATTTTGTTAAAGTAGGATCTAAATTTCTTTGTACCATTACCTTCGTAATGATTCTGTTTATCAATCTGATGGCATAAATACCAACAAATAAAATGATAAAGGCAGAAACTAATTTAAGAGAATAATCAACTAATAAGTCAGCATATTTAGTAATATAATTGCTAACCTGGTCTGGATTGAGGTTCATATTTTTTTGAATAAAAAAACCTTCTCAAAGAGAAGGTATATTAAGGCTGCAAATATAGATATATTTCTTTTTATTAGAAAAAATCAGTCCTTATTCCTTAGGAGGAATAGTATCAATAATTTCGTCTGTTGCGGTTTCACTCTTTTCAGTGGCATCGGCTGCAGTTTCTACGACTATAGTTTTGGTTGTGCCGGCAGTTTCGGTGGTTTTTTCTTTTACAGAATCGATTACATCGCTCAATGAATCTGAAGCTTTTTCTACATATTCACTTACAATATCTTTTGCCTTGTTTGCATATTCAGCCGCACTTTCAAGGATGGGTTCTGAAGCTTCTTTTGCTTTTGCAATTGTTTCCTCGGCAAAAGTTTCTGCTTTCTCAATATAAGGAGCGGCAGCTTCTTTTGCTTGTTCAAACTTAACCTCGGCCTGATTGGCTAAATCTGTAGTTGAATCTTTGGCTGAGCCAAATAAATTCTTGAAAAATGAAGATAATCCCATAGTTTTATATTGATTGGTTTAGGATACAATATTAACTATTTTTATTGCATAAAAACGGAATAATTTATTGAAAATTAAGCAGATATGAATTCAATAAAAAAGCGCCCCATTTGAGGCGCTTTGTGTATTTATTAGAATAAATAATTATGCATTCACAGCTTCTACCTTAATCGCTTCATCATTCAACATACTTTTTAGCATATTTTCGATTCCGCTTTTTAAAGTAAAAGTAGAAGAAGGACAACCGCTGCAAGCACCTTGTAAAATTACTTTTACCGTTTTGTCTTCTTCATTATAAGAGTCAAAAGCAATATTACCACCGTCAGCCGCAACCGCCGGTTTCACGTATTCTTCTAATATATTGATGATTTGTTGAGAGGTAACATCTAATTTGTCAAATGCTTCATCTTTTGTAACATCATTTTTAGTAGCGACTTCAATTAAACTTTCGTCTAAAACAGTTCCTCCGTTTTCGATATATTGTTTGATAAAAGTTCTTACTTCTAAAGTAATTTCATCCCAATCGTTGATGTCATATTTGGTTACTGAAATATAATTTTCATCTATAAAAACTTCTTTTACATAAGGAAATTTAAACAATTCTTTTGCCAATGGAGAAGAAGCCGTCTGATCGATGTTTTTATATTCAACTGCATTTTTAGTCAACATTCTGCTCACTACAAATTTTAAAGCAGCAGGATTTGGAGTTGTTTCTCCGTAAACCGTAATAGGTTGTTTTTTGGGTGCATTTTCATCCACTTTTATGATGATGCCACCTTTGTCTACAAATGATGCAATTTGTTCAGCAACAGCATCTTTTACATCGTCCCATTCTACAATACTGTATCTTTCGATCGCGATAAAGTTTCCTGAAATATAAACGGTTTTTACAAACGGAAGATAAAATAATTGTTGTGCTAAAGGCGATGCTTGGGCTTCATCGATATTTTTAAATTCGAAATTTTGATTTTTTGTAATGAAATCTTCAAATTCAAACTTTAAGATAGTTGGATTCTGAGTTTCTTTTATGGTGATTTTTGTCATGATTTGTAATTTTCTACAAATTTACTAAAGTTATTTTCTACTAATACCTATATTTGATTTTTTAATAAAATAATTACGGCTCTTTTCAAATTAATCGTATTAAATTATGAGAGTTTAAAATTTATACCAACAACATTGCCTTTATGAAATTTAGAATCAGGGTTTTATTTGTTTTTTTAATCGCAACATTTTATTCCTATTCACAAGAAGGAATACCTGTTTACTCTGATTATTTATCAGATAATTATTACTTGATTCACCCTTCAATGGCTGGTGCTGCCAATTGTGCCAAAATAAGATTAACGGCCAGAAAACAATGGTTTGGCCAGGAAGATGCACCGCAGCTTCAAACCTTAACGTTTAATGGCAGGGTAGGAGAGCGGTCAGGAGCCGGAATTATTATTTTTAATGATGAAAACGGCTACCATTCTCAAAAAGGAGTAAAGCTTACTTACGCACATCACATTATGTTTTCGAGAGATGAACTCGATCTAAATCAGCTTTCGTTTGGTATTAGCGGAGGAATAATCCAGAGCCAGCTCGATGAAACTAAATTTGGCGGAACTTTTGACCCAATTGTTTTTGGTCAGATTCAAAAGGATTCTTATTTTAATGTTGATGTTGGTGCTTCTTATAATTATCTTGATTTTTATGCTCATGCAACCGTACAGGGATTGCTGGAAACCAGAAGAGAGCTGTATACGGATTACGAAAGTGATAACGTTAGAAAATTTTTATTAAGTGCCGGATATGTTTTTGGTAAAAGAAATAGCGTTACCTGGGAACCATCGGTTTTGTTTCAATTATTCGATAAAACGAAAGAAAAATCTATCGATTTGAACATGAAGGCTTATAAAAATATGGATTTTGGCAGTTTGTGGGCCGCATTATCATATAGAAGAAGTTTTGATGGCGTACAATATAGTAATTCAAATAACGGAGTAGCCTCTCAAAAATTGCAATATATCACGCCCATAATAGGCGTAAACTATAAAAACTTTATGTTTGCTTATACGTATTCGCAGGTTACCGGCGATGTAAAATTTGACACCGGCGGATACCATCAAATTACTTTGGGAGTTAATTTATTCTGTAAAAAGGAACGTTACGATTGTAACTGTCCGGCAATTAATTAAATTTTATCATGCTTATTAAATCTGTAAACGGAAAAACACCTTCGATACCGGAAGATTGTTATGTAGCTGAAAATGCTACAATTATTGGTGATGTTGTTTTTGGAGATTCCTGCAGCGTTTGGTTTAATGCTGTAATTCGCGGCGATGTAAATTTTATTTCGATAGGAAATAAGGTTAATATTCAGGACGGAGCTGTTATTCACTGCACATATCAAAAACATCCAACTATTATAGGCAACAATGTTTCGATAGGACATAATGCTATTGTGCACGGATGTACGATTCATGACAATGTTTTGATAGGAATGGGCGCCATCGTAATGGATAATTGTGTGGTAGAAAGCAACTCGATTATAGCGGCAGGAGCTGTTGTTACACGAAATACTATTGTACCTTCAGGAACTATATATGCGGGTGTTCCGGCAAAAAAAGTAAAAGATATCGACCAGTCAGACTTTGCAGGCGAAATTGAACGTATTTCGAACAATTATGTAATGTATTCAGGTTGGTTTAAAAACGAAGAATAGAATTCGAAAATTCCAAAAAATAAAAAATTCCAAATTCCAAAGATGTTTGACACCCTATTGGAATTTGGAATTTTTTATTTTTTGGAATTTAAAGGAACTAAAGGTTGATTCTTTCGAAAAAAGCACTTTTATAACTTTCACTTATTGGGATTCGTTTATCACTAATGAGAACTTTGTTTTTCTGAATCGATTTCACATGTTTTATATTAATGATATACGACCTGTGAATTCGGGAAAATCCTTTGCTTGAAAGCAAGTTTTCCAGTTTTATTAAACTGATTAAAGTCAGCGTGAATTTATTATCTGTTGTGTATATTTTGACGTAATCTTTTAAACCTTCGATAAATAAAATATCCGAAAAATTCATTTTGACGTTTTCATATTCTGCCCTTACAAACATAAAATCCTGTTCTAATTCAGGAGCAGTTGTGTTTTCAGAAATAGCCTGAATAGCTGTTGAGGGGTTTAAAACCTGTTGTGCACGTACAACTGATTTTAAAAAACGATGAAACGGAATGGGTTTTACTAAATAATCTACAGCGCCCAGATTAAAACCTTCAACGGCATAATCAGAATATGCAGTTGTAAAAATAACCAAAGGCTTTTTTTCGATTGTATTTAAAAAATCAATGCCGGAAAAATGTGGCATCTGAATGTCCAGAAAAATCAAATCAACATTATTTTGGTTGATAAATGAAACGGCGTCGATAGCATTATTAAAAGTACTGATGAGTTCAAGCGAGTCTACCTTTCGAACAAAATCTTCTAATAATTCAACCGCTAAAGGTTCATCATCTATAATAACACATTTCATTTGTTGACGTTTTAGATTTAAAGATTTTATTTGGTGCTCAAAAGTAGTTTTAAACCAGTAAAGTAAGTTTTAAAATTATCATAAAATACGGATTGGACTATATCATCCTTATGCCATAATTGTTTTGTTTAATTTATTGCGGTTTGAATTTTATCTAATTTTAAATTGAGATGTACACGATAATATTGATTGTCTTGTGTGATATTGAGTTCGTGCGCATTTGGATAAAGCAAATCCAGTCGGTTTTGAATGTTTACCAAACCAATTCCTGAGTTTTCAGGATCTTTAATATAGTTTTCGATGGTATTTTCTATCCAGAAATCAAGACTGTTTTCCAAAATAAAAATCTTGATTTTTACATGTGCAGCACCTTTGTAATCGGTTCCGTATTTGAACGCATTTTCAACAAACGAAATAAGCAATAAAGGTTCGATAAACTTGTTTCTGGTGTCACCGTGTACATTGATAATAATGTCTTCGATATTGTTGAGCCTTAGTTTTTGTAACTCGATATAATTCTGGATGTAATTGACTTCTTTTTCTAAAGCCACCGTTTTATTATCTGTTTCATACAGCATATAGCGCATGAGTTCGGATAAAGTTACGATGGCATCAGGGACCAAATCAGATTTCTTGTGTGCCAAAGAATAAATACTATTTAGTGAATTGAATAAGAAATGCGGATTGGTTTGTTTGCGCAGATAAATCAATTCGGTGTTTGTTCTGTGCGTTTCGGCAATTAATTTGTTTTGCTGATTGTTATAAAATTCTGTAAGAGTTCTAATAATAGCGCTTATGGTAATAATTAAAATATAAAAAAATGAAGGTCCGATTTTAAAAAATAAAGGCTGTCTTGTTGCTAACACTGCAGCCCTTACTCTTCGGCCTTTATACATTAATTTAAAATCTTCCGGCGGTATGGTGTGCATAATATTGCTTGGCTTTAATTGTCTCACCTGCGAAAAGTCAGGAATAAAATAATTAATCCTTATAATCATAAATAGCAAAATAAGAGCAAATACAAATACAAAATAAAGCCAGTATTTTTTTTCTAAAAGCAATACGGGAACCAAATAAAAATAATTAAGGTAAAACAGGATAATTCCTGTAGCCCATTGTACATAAAAGTCATTGTTGATCCTGAATGGACTTTCGTAAAACTGAATTAATGAAGTCAGTATGAAGAAAACCCAAATGATACAATGGAATAAAATTTTATTTGAACTCGTATTTCTGATAGTATCGATTGTCATTTATAATTTAATTTTTAATAAAATTAAATCATTTTTGGTTACGGTTGGTGATATGTTTTTATTGAGTTTCTCCGCTACTAAATGAGCCACCTTTAAGGCGTCGCTTTCAGTAGTAAAACTTTTAGTGTCGCTTATTACCGGAATTACAGATTGCCTGATTATAATTTTATTTTTAAAAGCAATGGAATAACCCCAACCTGACGTAGTTCTAAAGGATTCCGTTTTAAAATTTTCATTTTTTACACAAGCTGTAAATAGCAAAACCGGTAAAAGCAACATTAGATTCTTCCGGATTTTACTCCAGAAGATTTGTTTTTTTTTATTAATTATCGTCGTCACTTTGTTCGTCTAAAGGTTTAAACTCCCACGCATCATCAAAATAGGTTGAACCTACTCTTCCAAGCATATAAAAACCACGATTATTAATGGCGAAACCAACCGCATCTGTTCTGCTGGCTCCTTCCATTGGAGTTCTTTCTACCCATAAATCTGTTGATGGATTGTATTCCCATGTTGTTTTTACATTTTCCCCACCCACAATATATCCTAATCCGTTCATAGTAAAACTAGAAGCATTCGAACGAACAATTGCGTATTCATCATTATACGTATAATCATCATCTGTATCCTTATCGATGTCACGTTTTCTGGTCCAAACATCTGTTGCAGGATCAAATTCCCAGAAATCTTCCTGGTAAACCCCGTTATTAATTCCAGTTCCAAGATATACTTTGTTTGCAATTACAAAAGCAGTAGCATTACGGCGTTTATTTCCGCTAAATCCATTTACTAATGTCCATGTATTGGTCTGGTCATTGTACTGATAAAAATCTTTCAGGTAATTTCCGTCATAACCGGTTCCAAAATAAGCCTTTCCACCAGCCTGAAAGCCTACTGCGGCGTAACGTCCGGTTCCTGCAAAATCAGCTTTTTGAGTCCAGCTATTACTTGTAGGATCGTATTGATAAAAGTCTTTTAGTTTATTGGTTCCGTCGTAGCCAAGACCAACATATCCTTTATCACTAAGTGTAAAACTAGAGGCAGAACTTCTTCCAATTCCTGTAAAATCAGCTTTTTGTTCCCAATAATCTCCAGTAGAATTATACGCCCACAAATCTTTTAAATAAACGTCACCAGTATAACCCGTTGCTACATAAGCATAATCTCCAATAACAAAACTGGTGGCACTAGATCTTGCAGGACCATCAAATGCTGATTTTTTAATCCAGTTTCCTATTAAATCATCGTCGTCATCGTCGTTGCTGCAGCCTATAAAAAACAGACTCGAAAACAATGTTGCGAATAATATTCCTTTTTTTAAATTATTCATAGTGTATTAAATTTATTTATTGTTTGTATTTGATGCCAACTCCTAAAACATAACCATTACCGGTATTAAAATCATATACTTTATGATTGTCGTTTTCGATGAGGTTGTATTTTTTATTAAAATCATATCCAGCTTTAAAATTTAGAAACCAGTTTTTATCTACATTTCTTTCGTATTCAAGTGACGTAGTTATTTGCGATAAACTCACTTTCGACGCATTATTACTTAGATTATTTTCTGCGTCTAAATGATAAAAATTACCATTGAAACTATTGTTTATACTAAACTTGTTTCGAATATTGTTTGAATATGAAATTTTTGAATCTGGAAAACCAATTAGTACAGAAGCTTCGTTGTTTACTTTGTAGTCCAATGAAACAGTGGGCAGGAATTTGGGAGAACCAAAAAAGGTTGTTCTCGCGACTCCAATACTCACAAACGTTTTTGAACTCAGTTGCTGCTGAACCTTAAAACTCCCTAAAAGCGTGAAATCATTACTGTCTAAATTGCTTTGGAAATTTACCGTTGGTGTAATCGAAAAATTCAGATTTGTTGTATTTGAAAGCTCGTGAGAAAATTCAAACTTGTTCTGAATCTGATTGAATTGATCCAAATTCGCATACGTAATATTGCTGTCTAATTCATAATTCACTTTCAAATTCGAATATTCTAATGTGTTTGTTATTTTATTTTTTGAACCGATTTCTTTAGTAAACGTTATACCAATATTGGTTTCGTTAAATTTAATTTTATCAGTAGGTTCTGTTTTTACATTCGCCTTTACCGAAAAGTTCTCCTGAGCTTTCATATTGAAAATTGAAATCAAAAAAAACGAACAAATTAAAAACCTTGTTTTCATTACTTATTTATTGGTTCAAAAGTAGGTGGCTAGTGGTTTTAAAAAAAAGAAGATATATGTATGGTACTTTTTGATAGACTAAACGGTACTTTTTAAGGGTGAGTGAAGTATTTGATAGTATTAATGTGTTGTAGATCGTTTTTTGCTTTTTATAGTCTAAAAACGCTTGGTTGTATATGTTATAGTGTAGTGCAGGGGAGTGCAATTTATATTTGTTCAAAAAATTGAATATGCACAAGTTTATATTGATGTTGTTTTTGGCAGTAACCGTAATTTCATGCGGAACTGATTCTGATGCCGGCGAATTTGTTGTAGGGTCAGATTATCTTGCTGTGGGTAATAAAGTCATTTTAATTGATACCGTTACAGTCGAGATGTCTACGATAAATTTCGACTCTCTTGTTACTTCTAGTCAAAACCGCATTTTGATAGGGAATTATGAAGATCCAATTTTTGGGAAAGTAAAATCGAACAGTTATTTTCAATTGGCCTCAAATTCGTATGTATTAAATAGCAGCGGTTCTGATACAGAAACGACCAATTATGTTTTTGATTCTATTTCTATGATTCTAAAATATGATAACTATTATTATGGTGATACTACAAAGGTGCAAACTTTTAATATTCACCGACTAACTCAAAAAGTAAAGCCCAATACTGAGGATAAAAGCTTCTATAATAATTCGGCTTTAAGTTATAGTGATGAAAGTTTAGGAACAATATCTTATAAACCCAGACCAATTGAAAAAGACTCTGTCAACATTAAAATGAATGATGTTTTTGGCGCTGCTCTGTTTCAGAAATTAAAGAAAAGAGAAATTACAGATTTTGATAGTTTTAATGAATACCTAAACGGCCTGGTTCTTGTTCCGGCAACTTCAAATTCTGCCAGCGTTATTGGTTTTCACGTAACAACAAGCAAAGTCAGGTTATATTATTCAAAATATCAAGCAGATACTGAAGAGGTTCCTTTTATACTGGATTTTACTATTATTGATGCTTCAAAACAATTCAATGCCATTGCATCCGACAAAACAGGTACTTTGCTTGAAAATCTACCTATATCCAGCAGTAAGCTTTCGAGTACAGTAACAAATAGGCAGGGATTTATTCAATCCGGTGCAGGTGTCGCTTGTAGAATCGATTTTCCGAATATCAAACAGCTTAAAAAAATAGCGGCAAATGGGGCTATTGTAGATGCTAAGATTCTTCTAAAACCCGTTAGCAATACCTATTCTCAAAATTATCCTCTGGCAGATTCCTTAAAAATTTATGTGGCCGATAATTTGAACAGGTTGAGCGGTTCATTAGTAAATTCTGCTGGAACCGCAGTTTTTGGTATTCTCAATAAAAAAAGTGATGAGTTTAATGAAAACATTGGCTATACAATTCCAATTGGCACTTTTTTACAGAAAGAAATGCTCAAAGGTACTGATTCCCGATCGTCTCTTATTCTAACATTGCCTTCAATTTCTAAAGCCGTAGATCGAATTGTTTTAGGTGATCAAAAAAACTTAAACAATAAAATCCAGCTTAAAATTTATTACATCTCTTATTAAATGAAAAGTAAAATAGTGTATTTAAGTTGCTTCATGGTATTGTCGCTAACTTCGTTTTCGCAAAGTATTTCAAGTTCGCCTTATTCGTTATATGGAGTAGGTAGTATATACGATGCTGATTTTGGTATAATTCCGTCAATTGGTTCATCGGGAATTGCTTTGCCATCAGATACTTTTATAAATAATCTCAATCCGGCATCATTAGGATATTTACCTCAAAATCATTTTATGTTTGATATAGGAGGAAAGGCTATTACAACAACGTACCAAAACAGTTCGAAAAGCGAAAGCCGCAATAATTTCCAATTTTCGCATATTGCATTTGCCTTTCCGGTTACTAAAAATTCCGGATTTAGTATTGCTTTAAGACCTTATTCGAGTGCTGCATTTAAAATTTCAAACTTACAAATACCTATAGAAAATAGCCAGGATTATTACTATTTAACTGCGGCAGGTTCTGGTGGATTAAATAATTTTGATTTTTCATACGGATATCGATTAGGGAAGAAATTATCTGTAGGAGCATCGGCAGCTGTATTGTTTGGAAATACAAGTGACGACAGAAGCTTTTTGATTTCGAATTCGGTTACCAGTATTCAGAAAAAAACAACTTATAATGGTTGGCGTGGTACAGTAGGAGCGCAATATAAAATCGATTCTACTTTTACCATTGCTACTACTTTTAAGTTACCGGCCCAAATAAAAGCATCAAAGGTGCAAACGGTTCAGACTATTGCAGATGATGTAGTTACTACCGTAGAGTCTAATGCAGCATCAGATACAGATGATTATTACATGCCTTTAGAAATGGGTATTGGGATCAGTAAACGTTTTAAAAATAACCTCAACCTGACATTAGATTACGAAAAAAGTTTGTGGAGTAACAGTAATCAATCAGAATTATATGGCAATTTTGTTAATCAGGATCGATTCGCACTTGGATTTACGTATAAAAATCAAAAGAATGTTCGAAAATATTGGGATAGAATTCAATACGCAACTGGGGTAAATTTTGATACCGGCTACCTGGAAGTCGACGGAAAACGAGTCAATAATGCAGCGGTTTCTTTTGGACTTTCTTTGCCACTTGAAAATACTTATTCAGCCTTGAATATTTCATATTCGTACGGACAAAAAGGAAGTATTTCAAACAATTTAATAAAAGAAAACTATCATAAATTATCTCTCAATTTATCATTAGACGGTATATGGTTTATTAAGCGAAAAATAGATTAAGGACTAAAAGTCTTTTTGAATCACAGGATATCTATATTCTAAAATTGATTTTAAAACCTCAGGATTTGAGTTTACATAAAATACTGGCTCACTTTTTTGATTGTCAGTAAAACCAACTCTCTCACGCAAAATATTTTGAGTTTGTCTTGCCACAGCTTCTCCGGAATCAATAATCTGAATATGCTCTGGCAGGATTTTTTTTATTTGAGGAATTAGATAGGGGTAATGGCTGCATCCCAAAACAAGATAATCGATATTAGCATCGATCATAGGTTTTAGATATGATTCTAATAATTGAGTCATTTCCGGGGAATTTAAATTGCCGTCTTCAATAAGCTGCACAAGTCCGTAGCCTACTTGTTCAATTATTTTAGTGTTCTGAAACATTTCGGCTGTTTTATTGAATAGCTCACTGTTCAAAGTTCCTTTAGTGGCTAAGATGCCAATTACTTGCGTTTTTGAGTTATTGGCAGCGGGTTTTATTGCCGGTTCAATTCCTATAAATGGGATATCATAATCTGCACGAAGTTCTACTATAGCATTTGTTGTCGCGGTATTGCATGCTACGACAATAAGTTTGCAATTCATTTCAAGTAAAAAATCAACATTCTTTTTGCTAAGTGCTACAATCTCTTCTTTTGTTCTTTGACCATAAGGAGCATTTTTACTATCAGCTAAATAAATCGTTTTTTCGTTTGGAAGTAAGTGGTGAATGGCACTCCAGATGGAAGTTCCTCCAATACCGGAATCAAAAATGCCTATAGGATTGTTATTCGTCATGATACAAATTTAGTGTTTTTTGAAATAAATTAGTATTCCAATTTACGTGAAATGTTCGAATATTATTGTTTCTTAGTTTTAATTAAATGTAAAAAAAAACTGCTTAAATCCATTACAGGTTTAAGCAGTTTTTTTATTTTAAGGAATCTGTTTTTTAGAATCCTAAATCTTTTTTTACATCAGCAGTCAAGTTTGGACCATCAGATAATAAAAGAGTAGAACCATCTAATACATATTGGAAACCTTTAGCTTTTCCAACTTTTTGGATAGAAGCTCTAACTTTTTCCATTAATGGTTTTACAATGTCAGTTTCTTTTTGTTGTAATTCTTTTTGAGCGTTGTCTCTGTAGTCAACAATTCTTTTTTGCATGTCCTGAACCTCTTTAGAGCGCTCTGTGTTTACAGCTTCAGTTACAGTTGCAGCTTCACCTTCGTACTTTTTGATTTTTACTTGGTATTCGTCAACCATTTTTTTGTATTCTGCATCGTATGTACCACTTAATTTTTGTAATTGGTTTTGTGCATCCAGCATTGCAGGCATTTTCGACATAATCTCGCTAACATCAACATGAGCTACCTTAGCCTGTGCGTTCATTGTGTTACTTGCTCCTAAAATTAGTATCGCAGCAATTAGTAAAGTTTTGATTTGTTTCATCATTTTTAAAAATATTAATTAATTATTGGTCGTATTTGATTTTTGTGTTTCGGCTTCTTTTGCTTTTTTAGCCGCTTCTCGTTCTTCTAAAATTTTCTTCCTTCTTTCTTCTAATTCTTTCTTACGTTCTTCGTAAAGTTTTTGTCTTTCTGCTGCTTTGTCAACTGCGGGTACTGTAGTTGTTGGTTCAGTCCCTGTTGTTGTGGCAGGTTTTGCTGTTGCGTCAGTAGCAGTTTTGGTTGCTTCTGTTTTAGCTGGTTCAGAAACCGTGCCATTTTTTTTGGCTTCTCTTTCAGCTGCAATTGCTTTTCTTCGATCGTCGTATTCTTTTTTCTTAGCTTCCTGCTCTAAACGTCTGTCTTCAATTAATTTTTCTCTGGCAGCTCTTTTTTCATCTAATACTTTTTGTCTGTCCTGCATTGCCGGATTTTCATCAATAGCATTTTCGATTTTTTCTTTAGCTTCCTGGTCTTTCAATTGTTTTTTGGTCAATTGCTCACGCTTATCAGTTCTATTCAAAACACGTATAACCTGATCGCTAATATCAAATCTTTTATTACTAAAAAGCATGGTTAAATCTGATGATTTATCAAAGACAAAATCGTAATTTTTAGCTTCGGCTATATCCTGAACTGCTGTAAAAACCTGATCTTGTATAGGTTTTGCCAATGATGCTTTTTGATGGATCAAGTTTCCGTTAGCGCCAAATTGCTTCTCCTGATACGTCAGCATTTCATCTTCCAGAAATTTAATTTCTGTTTCCCTTTCATCAATAAGTTCCTTGGTAAGCAAAGCTCTCTCTGCTTTAAGTCCCTCTTTAAGTTTGTTGATGTCTAGTTTTTTAGCTTCTATATCTTGTTTCCACTTTTGGGCTTTTAACTCTAACTGAGCTTTAGCTTCTTTATAATCTGAAACATTTTCTAGAATATATTCCATGTCGATATAGCCAATCCTTGTCGTTCTCGTCTGAGCCTGACTTGTATGTGCTACAATCACAGCTAAAAATATAAATAAAAATTGTTTTCTCATGATATTAGTCTATTTGAAAATTTCAAACAAATGTACTAAAATTTCTACTAAAACTGTTGTCCAATAATAAAGTGAATTTCTTTACCATGTGCTTTAGTTTCTCCCGGTTGAGGATCAAAACCATAACCCCAGTCAATACCTAATAATCCAAAAGCAGGCATGAATACACGTAAACCAACACCAGCAGAACGATAAAGGTCAAATGGGTTGTAAGCTTTAAAAGTAGGGTATGATGAACCAGCTTCTAAAAAGGCCAACGCATAGATCGATGCAGATGATTTTAATGTAATTGGATAACGTAGCTCCATAGAGAATTTGTTATAGATCGTTGCTCCAATTTGCTCATTGTTTGCATTTACAGGAGTCAATGAGTTATTTTCATAACCTCTTAATCCGATAGTTTCTCGACCATCCATTGAGTAACTCTGCATTCCGTCTCCTCCTAAATAGAAACGTTCAAACGGTACAACACCTCTTGTTTGATCATAAGCCCCTAAGAAACCAAACTCCGTTAATGTTCTAAGAACTAATTTACCATATAGTTTAGTATACCAATCTGCTTTAAATTTAATTTTATAATACTCTAACCAGTTGTATTTCTTTTGATCGACTTTCCCCTGATCAGTATCAGCGCTGGCATAATCAGATCCAACACTTACAGTTCCTGGTTGTCCGCCGTTTATACTTACAGTTTTTACGTAATCACCTGTATTAAGAGGTTGCCCGTCTGCACCTGAAGTGGGTGCACCTGTATATTGTGATTTGTATTCTTTTTCGTTTTGTAAATTTCCGTAATCAATACCATTAAATAATGAATAAGGAGGTGTTACTTTTGCAGAAATACTAAAGTCTGAACCGTAAGTTGGGAATATCGGGTTAAGACCTTTATTACTTCTTGAAAGTCCAATTGTATATGCTAAGTTTCTTGACGCTCCGTTACCAAAAGTAAATAATCCTGTGTTGTAATTATTTAAGTCATAGTGTTGGTAACTCACAGATTGTGATAATACAAAATAATCATCCGGTACAGTAAGACGTTTTGCTAAACCTACTTGTAATGTTAAGATGTTAAAGCTTTTGCTCTTATCTACACTTCTTGTCGCATAATTGTTTAAGAATTGTTTACTATACGATATAGATGAACTAAATTGTACTGGTTTTTTACCTCCAAACCATGGTTCTGAGAAAGAGATACTATAGGTCTGGAAATAAGTACTTCCTTGTAAACGAAGCGATACTTTTTGTCCATCTCCCATTGGTAATGGCTTATAAGACTCTTTGTTGAATATATTTCTGGCAGAGAAGTTGTTAAAAGATAATCCTAAGGTTCCAATGAAACCTCCACCACCATAACCTCCCTGAAGTTCAACCTGGCTGGATCCTTTTTCTACAACATGATATTCAATATCAACAGTTCCTGCACTGGCATCAACATTCTTGAATTTTGGGTCAATTGCTTCAGGGTCAAAGAATCCCAATTGTCCAATTTCACGAATAGTTCTAACCAATTGTTCTTTACTGTATTTTTCACCTGGCTTAGTTCTAAGCTCACGGTAAATAACGTGGTCATTTGTTTTGTCGTTTCCTACTACAGATATTTTATTAAAATAAGCAATAGGCCCTTCTGTAACTCTAATTTCAAAATCGATAGTATCATTTACTGTTTTTACCTCTACGGCATTGATATTCGAGAACAAATAACCATTGTTTTGGTATAAATTCGTAATATCTTCTGCATCAGGTTTTGTTTTGTCGGCGATACGTTTTTCAAGTAAAACTCCGTTATACGTTTCTCCTTTTTTAATTCCTAAATAGCGGCTCAATAATTGATCCGGATAAACAGTATTTCCAAGGAATTTAATATTACCAAAATAATATTTGTTTCCTTCTTCCATCTTTATTTTAATGGCAAGCATATTTTTCTTCTTGTTATAAGTAACAGAATCATAAATAATACGTGCATCACGATATCCTTTTTCTTTATAAGTAGCGACAACTTTTTCTAAGTCGGTTTTGTATTTTTCAGGAATAAACTTTGAAGATTTTAAAATACGAAGTATATTTTTTTGCTTTGTATCTTTCATAGCAGCTCTCAATTGTGAGCTGGTAAGTTGTTTGTTTCCAATGAAATCGATACTGCTGATTTTTACTTTGTCACCTTTATCTACCCTAACGAGCATGTTTACGTGATGACCATTAACGGTATCAAGAGTATTCGTAATGGTAACTTTAGTGTTATAGAATCCGTCTTTTTTGTACTTGTTTTCTATATAATTTTTGGTTGTCGTAATTAAGTTTTCGTTGACAATTTTATTTTTGGTCAAATTATTGTCCTTAATTAGTCCTTCGACTTTACTTTTCTTGACCCCAACGAATTTTACTTCATTTAGTTTAGGAAGCTCAACAATGTTAAGGTCTAAATAAATACTGTCATTTTCGATTTTATTTACATAAAATGCAATTTCATCAAATAGGCCAAGTTTTCCTAATTTTTTAATTGCGCCACTGATTTCTTCACCAGGTACGGCTATTTCCTGACCTTTTTGAAGGCCTGAAAAGGTAACAACAGTTTGTTCATTGAAGCTTATTTTACCAACAACAGAAACTTTAGCAAGAATATATTTTTTTCCCTGATCAAAAGGAACTCTATCTTGTGCTTTAATTTGTGAAAAACTACCCAAAAGTAATAGGGTAAGGACTATTTGTACTCTTTTTTGTAACACTAAAATATTATTTAATTTGTTCACTGGTTTTTCCAAATCTACGTTCTCTTTTTTGATAACTAATAATAGCCTCATATAAATCTTGATCTTTAAAGTCTGGCCACAAGACGTTAGTAAAATACAATTCTGCGTAGGCTATTTGCCACAACAAAAAATTACTTATTCTATGTTCTCCACTTGTTCGTATTAATAAATCTACGTCAGGTAAATTTTGCGTGTAAAGATGCTCATTTATAATTGAATCGTCAATAGCGTCTATTGAAATTATATTATTTTTAACTTTATCACTGATGATTCTCACAGCATTTACCAATTCTTCTCTTGATCCGTAACTTAAAGCCAGGGTTAGAGTAAGACGTGTATTATTTTTTGTTTTGTCAATTACATCTAATAGCTCTTTTTGAGCTGATTTTGGTAATTTATCAATATTACCAATTGCATTAAGTTTGATGTTGTTTTCCTGTAAAGTAACAAGCTCTTTTTTTAATGAATTGATTAATATTTTCATTAATGCGTCTACTTCCAGTTTAGGACGATTCCAATTTTCTGTAGAAAAAGCATATAGCGTTAAATATTCAATACCAAGTTTGGCGCAAGTTGTAATTGTTTTTTTTACAGATTTTGTTCCGTTTTCGTGACCAAATGCTCTTAAAAAACCTTGTTGTTTTGCCCAACGGCCATTTCCGTCCATAATTATGGCCAAATGTTTGGGTAAGTTTGTCTGATCTATAGAGTCTAGTAAATTCATTTTATTAATATGCGCAATAGCAAGGTTTTTGTCCAAAGGTATAAGTTAAAGTGATACCTGAAAACACATACCAGTCATTATTATTTAAATTTCCAAATTTTAGTACGTTTGCACTGTTTGTATTGGGGTTACTTCCGTCAATATTATCTGTAAAAGTATAACGGGCTCCAACTTCGGCGCCTAAAACCCAGTGCGGTGCTATATTCGATTTTACCCCTAATATAATAGGTATAGCAAGTGAATTTCCGCTTTGCTTTTGCATCACATTTGGATTTGTTATGTTGCGATATAACTGATCATACATAAAAAAACTTAATCCCGAATATATATAAGGAGTCACTTTTGTATGATAATCATGAAGATTAAAATCGAAAAAATTAAATTCCAGTCCTGCAGCTAGTTCTTTTACTTTATTTTCGAAACTATACCCTCTCATGTTTCGTCCTGTTTCTTTTGAGTCAAGATCATTTCCCGCTACTGTAGATTGCGTATAGGAAAAACGATACGCATGGCGCGGACTTTTGTTCCATTTATACAAAATACCAATAGCCAGTTTTTCAGGTGCAATATAAGTAGTGCTTCCTACGTCACCAACAAAGTTGCTTCCACCAACAAAAACACCAATCTCATTGATTTGAGCATTTAGTGTAATAAAGGGGAAAAAACATAACAATAAATTAAAAATTTTCTTCATTTAATTCAAAATTGCGTGCAAATATAATAATTATCGATACGAATCAACGTTCCTTTAGTTAAATGTGCTTTTTTTTAAATTTACAATATGATTTTGAGACATTTAATGATGATTCGATACATGCAGAACGGCAAAATGTGGTATTATCGTATAGTGGGAAATTAGAAAAGGTCTTAATTTCTCTTATCTTCTCCCCAAAGTAATTTATTTCGTAAGGTTTTTAAGAAAGTTTCACCTGGAATTTCGATCATATTTATTTTAAAGTTTGTTTTGCAAATTGTTAAAACTGATTCGTTTTTTACCGAAGCAATTCTGGAATCTAATGAAACTAAATATTGGTCTTCTCTTCCTGAAACACGAAGTTTGATCTCTGTATTATCGGGTATTACAAGAGGCCTGGCGTTTAAATTATGTGGAGCAATTGGTGTAATGACTAAGCTTTCGACATTTGGAGTTAAAATTGGTCCTCCACAACTTAACGAATATCCGGTAGAACCGGTAGGAGTAGAAATGATAAGACCATCTGCCCAATAAGAGTTTAAATATTCATCATTTAAATAAGTATCAACCGTAATCATCGATGTGGTATCTTTTCGGCTCACGGTCACTTCATTCATGGCAAAATTCAGATTCTCTTCGATTGCATCGTTTTTTGGTTCACAAGTTAAACTAAGTAAAGTTCTATTAGAAATAGTGTAGTTTTTATCAATTACAAACTGAAGAAAATTATCAATACTTTCTTTAGGTACAGTTGCCAGAAATCCTAATCGTCCTGCATTTATTCCTAATATTGGAACACCAGAATTGCGAACTAAAGTTGCAGCTCTCAAAATAGTTCCGTCACCGCCAATACTAATCAGCATTTCAAAACTATTATCTAAAGAAGTACTTGCCGAAAAAGTTTTGTATTCTTTTTTAATAAGTTGTTTTTCGTAAAGCATTTTCAGAAAGTTTTCTTCAATTACCATTTCGACATTATTGGTATTGAAAAATATAAAGATATCTTTAATAATAGGTTCGGTACTATTTTGATAATACTGTCCGTAAATGGCTACTTTCATTCTTTGTAATTAGATAATGAGTCAATTAGATAATGTGGTAAATGAGTAAATTGGAAAATTTAACCATTAGAAAATCAGACAAATTAATGATCTAATTTTCTTATTGGCACATTTTCTAAATTATGCTATATGTTAAGGTACTTGTCTAAGTAATCTGAGCGTTCTTTCAGGCTATTAATATAAGCATCTTCCTGATGTTCCGAAATAATTTCATAACCATATCTTCTATAGGTCTGAATAATTTCATTCATTGGGCCAACGCCAATTTTTATGGTAATCTGTACATTTTCGAGATCAGCTTCAGATACAAAGCAGCCCAGGATTTTACCATTGTTGCTTTCTACAATTTGAGTTACCTGACCCATAGAGTAATCTAAAAGTCCTTTTTGAACGATAATGATGCCTCCTTGTTCTTTTAAAAATGGAGTTTCCTGAAAAAACTTCATGATATCCTCCATTTCATAATATCCAATGTAGGCATTATTTTCATCAAGAACCGATACTACATTAGTATGATTCTTTGCAAAAACTTCTAAAACATCGAGCCACATCATTGATTTTCGGGCAAAAAATCGTTCCAGAGTGTATTTGTAATCAATAACTTTTTTATCTGTGTCAAAAGTTTCGACATCATCAGCAGCGATACTTCCAATGAAAATTCCATTTTCCAAAACCGGAAAATGCGAAAAATTCAAATCAGCAAAAAAGTCCTGAACCGAGGCTATCGTTTCCTGACTATCTATCGCTCTGAAATCATTGGTGATATAGTTTGTAATTTCTGTCATAAATCTGTTAAGGATATTTGATGCAAAATAATCAAAAAATAGCAAAAACTGCTTCGTTTTACTTTGTATTTTTGTCGTAACAAATATAGTGTTACTAGAATTAATTATCTATTTATATGACAAAGTTAAGTGTAAATATCAATAAAATTGCAACCCTTCGAAATGCACGAGGAGGAAATGTTCCTGATTTACTAAAAGTGGCCACTGATATTCAGAAATTCGGAGCCCAGGGAATTACAATTCATCCACGTCCGGATGAGCGCCATATTCGTTATCAGGATGCACGCGATTTAAAAGCAATCGTTCATACTGAATATAATATCGAAGGAAATCCACAGCATAATTTTATCGATTTAGTTTTAGAATGCAAACCAACGCAAGTAACATTGGTTCCGGATGCCATTGGAGCAATTACATCTTCTGCGGGCTGGGATACGATAAAAAATCAATCGTATTTGACCGAAGTGATTCAGGAATTTCAGCGTAACGGAATCAGAACGTCTATTTTTGTTGATCCTGTTTTGGATATTATCGAAGGAGCAAAAAAAACAGGAACTGATCGCATCGAATTGTATACCGAAGCTTTTGCACATCAATATGACTTAGGAAACAAGAACGGAATTGACCCTTACGTGAAAGCTGCAGAATTGGCCAATGAATTAGATTTAGGAATTAATGCCGGACACGATTTAAGTTTAGATAATATTCAGTTCTTCAAACAAAATATTCCAGGTTTATTAGAAGTTTCCATTGGTCACGCTTTAATTACAGAAGCCCTTTATCTTGGATTGGATAATGTAGTGAATATGTATTTGAATAAATTGAAGTAATATTTTTGCGAGTCTCTGTGTAACAGCTATTTCGCGGAGATTCACAAAGTTTTCACAGAGATTCACAAAGAATAAAATAAAAAATAATGTTATACTCAAAAATAGAAGGCGAAGGAAAACCATTTGTCATCATGCACGGATTTTTAGGAATGTCTGATAACTGGAAAACATTAGCAGGACAATATGTAGAAGCCGGATTTCAGGTTCATATTTTAGATTTACGAAATCATGGCCGTAGTTTTCATTCAGACGAATGGAGTTATGAAGCCATGGTGCAGGACGTATTTGAATATTGCCAGGCAAATCAATTGACTAAAATCGATATTTTAGGTCATTCTATGGGAGGAAAAGTAGCCATGCTTTTTGCCACCACTCATCCTGAAATTGTAGATAAATTGATTGTCGCCGATATTGGTCCAAGATTTTACAAACAACACCATCAGGATATTTTGGCAGGTTTAAATGCTGTTGACTTTTCTGTAAAACCCAGCCGTAATGATGTCGAAGCAACTTTGTCAGAATATGTTGCCGATTTTGGAACGCGCCAGTTTTTGTTGAAAAATTTATATTGGCAGGAACCGGGACAATTGGCTTTTCGATTTAATCTAACCGCTTTCAATAATAATCTGGATGCTATCGGGAAAGCTTTAAATGAGAATTTGGTTTTCGATAAACCAACGTTATTTATTCGCGGAGGAAATTCCGGATATATTCAGGATGCTGATTTTGACGCTATACGTCAGCAATTTCCAAACGTTAAATTCGAAACAATTCCAAATGCAGGACATTGGCTTCACGCCGAAAATCCTAAATTGTTTTTCGAATTAACAACAGAATTTTTAAAAGAGTAATAGTTTTATAAAGTTCAAGAAAAAGGAAATGAGTGATCATAGTATATCTATAGTTTGCAGAAAGTCAGCTTATCATGGTAGTCAAGCTAAAGCAAAAGAAATTTTACAATGGTTAATATCAAAAGATATTGTTAAACCTGAACTTTCAAACTGTATTTTAAGTGCTGATAAAGGTTATGCGATTTCTGATGGTGCAAAACAAATTGTTTCCTTTCCTGACGAACTTCCTTATTTTCTTATTTCGAATGGACTTGATGTTATAACTTCCCGACAAATATTTGATACAGGCGAAACAGGAATAGAAGAATGTATTTGTCCTAATTGCAAAAAAGATATTGCAAAAGAAGATTGGGATTTTTTTAATAATTGGTACGAGGTAAATGATGATCTAATTTGCCCGTTCTGTAATATTGCGGCAGATATTCATCAATTTAAGTTTACACCAGAATGGGGTTTTAGCGATTTGGGTTTTACATTTTGGAATTGGCCTGAATTTGAAGATAGTTTTATAAGCGAATTTAAAGAGAAACTAAATTGTGATGTGTCAGTTGTTTATCAGCATATTTAATTATAATCTCAGCGTGTCATCCATAAAAGTAGCCTGACAAACAAAGCCTGTTGCAAAATTTTATTACTTTTATTAAAATTTTAAATTCAAAAAATATGAAAATATTACTTAGACTCCTTGTTACTGCGGCCTTGGTGTTGTTAATTGCTAATTTTTTAACTGGCGTACATGTTGCGAGTTTTGGCACGGCAGTAATCGTTGCAATTGTTTTAGGATTACTAAATCTTTTTATAAAACCAATATTAGTTATTCTTACTTTGCCCGTAACATTTATAACTTTAGGTTTATTTTTATTGGTAATTAATGCCATCATTATTTTGTTATGCACCAATATTGTAGGAGGTTTTGCAGTCGATTCCTTCTGGACCGCATTGATCTTTAGTGTTATACTATCTATCCTTCAGTCTATTACTTATAAAATATTAGGAGACGATAAATAAAATCGAAATCTAAGCGAGTTAAAAACCGCTTCAAATACAATAGATTAAAAACTTGGTTGGGTTGCAAAAATTTTATAATTTTGCAACCCAATTTTATTATGTAAATTAAAGAAAGAAGATGGATATTAAAAGAGTAGTAATAGACGCTGTGAATGAAACGATTGTATTAAACGTTGTTCACATGGATTATAAAGGTCAGGTAGCAAAAAGAATAAACGAAAAAATGCCATTGGCTACCGTAAAAGGTTTTAGAAAAGGACAAGTTCCTAAAGACCTTGTTGAAAAACAATACGGAAAAGCTATTAAGCAGGAAGAAGTTAAAAAAGTAGTGGATTTGGCTTTAGAGCGTTTTGTTCAATCTGAAAGATTAAATCTTTTAGGAACTCCTCTTGCTAAAGAAAACGAAAACTTTGATTGGGATGCTGAAGAACTAACTTTCGAATACGAAATTGGTTTGGTTCCTAACTTCGAAATTGATTTAGAAGCAAAGAATAATATCGTAAAATATATCGTTACTGCTGATGATAAATTAATCGACGGGCAAGTAGAGCGTATCCAAAAACAATTCGGAAAAGCAATTCCACAAGATAAAGTTGAAGCTGATTCTGATTTAACCGGAACTTTCGCTAACGAAGAAAAAGGGATTAACAATACAACTACAATTTCTGTAGCTACTTTCAAGAAAGCTGCCGGAGATAAATTCATTGGTAAAAAAGTTGGAGATGTTGTAACAGTAAGCACAAAAGGTTTATTCGAAGACGATCACCAATTAATGGATTATTTAAAAGTAGCTCATGATGACGTTCACGGTTTAGATGTTGAAGTAAACTTTACTATTGAAGCGATCAACGGAGCTGAATTGGCTGAATTAAACCAAGAGCTTTTTGATAAACTTTTTGGTGAAGGAAAAGTAGCTTCTTTAGAAGACTTAAAAGCTAAAATTAAAGAAGATGCTGAGGCGCAATTCGCACAGCAAGCTGACCAAAAATTATTATTAGACGTTCAGGATTTCTTGATCGAAAGCACAAAATTTGATTTACCAGCTGAATTCCTTAAAAAATGGTTACAAACTGTTGGAGAGAAAAAACTTTCTGCAGAAGAAGCTGAAGTTGAATACGCAAGATCTGAAAAAGGTTTACGTTTTCAATTAATCGAAGGAAAAGCAATGGCTCAAAGTAATATCCAAATTACATTTGAAGATTTGAAAGCTTTTACAACAAACGCGATCAGACAACAAATGGCTCAATTTGGTCAAACAAACCCAACTGACGAAGAAGTTCAGGGAATCGTGGCTAGAGTTTTATCTAACCAGGAAGAAGTAAAAAGATTATCTGAGCAAGTTGTTGCTGAAAAATTATTGGAAGTGTTCAAAGAAAAAGCAAATCCAACAACTAAAGAAGTAACTTACGAAGAATTTATCGCTGCGTCTTACGGAGAATAATTTCTAAAACAATAAATATATTTGAGCGTCGGGAAGTTTTTTCCTGACGCTCTTTTGTTTTAATTTATTTTTGATTACTTTTCAGAAGCTAATCCAGCTATTCGTTACAAGTTTTTTCTTCCGTTTAAGTTTTTTTTATTCTTGCAAGAGCTTCTTTCAGTCGCTTTCCAAGAATAAAAAAAACTAAAAAACGGAATTCAAAAAGCTTTTCACTGCTATCTGGGCTATTTAAGAAGCAAGTTCAAAAACTTGAAACCTGAAACAAAATTAAACTTGAAACAAAAAACTAAGACAAATTGACATTCTTTATAAAGAGGTATAACCTTTGATGGAAGAATATACAGATATTACGTAAAACTTAGAACACTTAAAATATGAACGACGGTAAAGAATTCAAAAAATTTGCTACAAAGCACCAAGGAGTAAACGCAATGTATTACGATAAAATCGTAGCAGCGATGAACCCAACAAACATGACTCCATACATTATCGAAGAGCGTCAGTTGAATGTTTCTCAATTAGACGTGTTTTCAAGATTAATGATGGACAGAATTATCTTTTTAGGAACTGGTATCGACGACCAAATCGCGAATATCGTTCAGGCTCAGTTATTATTTTTAGAAAGTGCTGATGCATCAAAAGATATTCAAATTTATCTAAATTCTCCAGGAGGAAGCGTTTACGCAGGATTGGGAATTTACGACACCATGCAATACATCAAACCAGACGTTGCGACAATTTGTACCGGTATGGCAGCCTCAATGGGCGCGGTATTATTATGTGCAGGAGCTGCAGGAAAACGTTCGGCTTTACCACATTCAAGAGTAATGATTCACCAGCCATCAGGAGGAGCACAAGGTGTTGCAACTGATATGGAAATCAACTTACGTGAAATGTTGAAACTAAAAGATGAATTATACAACATCATCTCTCAACATTCAGGACAATCTTTTGAAAGAGTGCACAAAGACAGTGAACGTGATTACTGGATGAAAGCTGACGAAGCAAAAGAATACGGAATGATTGATGAAGTATTGAGAAGAGGATAATTTTCTAGTTAAAAATTTGTTTCAAGTTTCAGGTTTCAAGTTAACAAAGCAAACTTGACCCGAGGCTGCAAGCCGAACTGGCGAAGCAAACCTGAAACTTGAAACCTTTTTTAAAAACTTGAAACAAAAATATAAGTTAATAGGTTGCTAAGTTTTTGAGGTTTTAGTGATAAATCTCAAAAACTTAGTAACTTTGTCGCTTAGTAACTAAATAAGAATGGCTAAAGTAGTATTAGAATGTTCGTTTTGTGGAAGAAAAAAGCCAGAAACCAATTTATTGATTGCAGGTATTAATGCACATATCTGTGATAAGTGTATTGAACAAGCACACGGAATTGTATTAGAAGAATTAAAATCAAGCGGAAGCGCGAAATTAGTTGGCGACTTAATTTTAAAGAAACCAAAAGAAATCAGAGCTTTCTTAGATCAGTATGTTATTGGTCAGGATCAGACAAAAAAAGTAATGTCAGTTGCTGTTTACAATCACTACAAACGTTTAATGCAACAGCAATTAGACGATGAAGTAGAAATTGAAAAAAGTAACATCATTATGGTAGGTCAAACCGGAACCGGAAAAACATTGGTAGCTAAAACTATCGCCAAAATGTTAGATGTTCCTTTGGCTATTGTGGATGCGACTGTACTTACAGAAGCAGGTTATGTAGGAGAAGATGTCGAAAGTATTTTGACACGTTTGCTACAAGCTGCTGATTATGATGTAACCAAAGCAGAAAGAGGAATCGTATTTATTGATGAAATTGATAAAATTGCCCGTAAGAGCGATAATCCATCTATAACTCGTGACGTTTCTGGAGAAGGTGTACAACAAGCTTTACTGAAATTATTAGAAGGAACTGTTGTTAATGTGCCACCAAAAGGTGGACGTAAACATCCGGATCAAAAATTTGTTGAGGTAAATACGCAGAATATCTTGTTTATTGCCGGTGGAGCTTTTGATGGAGTGGAACGCATTATTTCTAAACGTTTGAACCGTCAGGCTGTTGGTTATTCTACTTCTAAAAATGTAGATAACATCGACAAAGACAATTTATTGCAATATATTATTCCAAAAGATATTAAAGATTTTGGTTTGATTCCGGAGATTATCGGTCGTTTGCCGGTTTTAACTCATATGGATCCTCTTGACAGAGAAACTTTACGTGCGATTTTGACACAACCTAAAAATGCCTTAATCAAACAATATCAAAAATTATTTTTAATGGATGATGTTGAATTTAATATTTCAGATGAAGCATTAGATTTTATTGTTGATAAAGCGTTAGAATACAAATTAGGAGCTCGTGGATTACGTTCGTTATGTGAAGCTATCTTAACAGATGCGATGTACGAATTACCAAGTTCAGATGATAAAGTTTTGACAATCGATAAAGATTATGCAAAACATACTTTGAATAAAAATTTATTGAAGCGAATGGAAATTGCTTCGTAAATCTTGATATTACTTTGTCAAAGTTCAAAAATTTGACAAAGTTTACCTAAAACCTGCTCCTTTATTTGAGTAGGTTTTTTTATGCTTTTTTCACACTCTTTTCGTTTCAGTTTTTATGTAAATTGGCATTATGAAAAAAATATTCCTCATCATAAGTTTGTTTTTGATGTTGTCCTGTACAAACAATACAGAAAAGCGAGAAGCAAGCGTTTTTAAGCCCGAAAAAGCAGTCGAAATTACTTCTAAAGAAAAACCTCGTAGCGAAATCAAAGACATTGATTACAGTACTTATTATAAAGAAGCTCAACAATATTGCAAACGCAATAATCTCAATCAGGATACATTTTTCCTAATCGATTTAGGGATACATTCCGGCTTAAAGAGATTTTTTGTGTATGATTTTAAAAAGAATAAAATAACAAAATCATATATGGTAAGTCACGGTTGTGGCGATAATAGCTGGGGAGCAACGATGTCGAAAGAAAATGCACCAATAAGTAATGAGTTCGATTCGCATTGTTCTTCGATAGGTAAATTTATTATTCTGGATCGTGGAGTAAGTCAGTGGGGGATAAAAGTGAATTATGTTTTGCAGGGAAAAGAAAAGACAAATTCGCATGCCAGAAGCCGGGCGATAGTATTGCATTCCTGGGAAGCAATTTCAAGCGAAGAAGTATATCCCAAAGGAACTCCGGAAGGCTGGGGTTGTCCTGCGGTTTCAAATGTTGATATGAAAGAAATTGATAAGCTCCTGAAAGAAAATAAAAAAGTCCTGATGTGGATTATTAAGTCTTGAGGTAGTTTTAACTTCCCAACCTGATTGTCTTCTAAAAATAAAAAGTTCTCGTATAGCCCTGATCGAAACGACATCCTTTTGCTGTGGGGTTCACAGCAAAAGATATAGTGGAGAGCAGGACAGGACGTCTTTTGAAAACCGAATTTCTGCTCCTGAAAAAAATTACTGCACTCTAAATTTTTCCCGATATTCTATGGGTTTCATGCCCACCATTTTAAAGAATACTTTACGGAAAGCCTTTGGATCATTATACCCTGTTTTTTCGATAATTTCCGAAATCGTAAGCTGGGTTTGTTCCAAGTATTTCTTAGAACTTTCGACTCTTATATTTTGTAAATATTCAATAGGCGGAATTCCTGTAACTTGTTTGAATCGTCGTGTCATGTTTCGGGCACTTGTGGGGATATCTTTGGTGATTTCTTCCAGTTTTTCGATGGTGTGATACTGACTTTCTATTTTTTGCTGCAACATCGCAACCAAAGTATCGTTGTGCAAATGATTGGGCCTGAAAGTACTAAAATAGCTCTGTTTGTATCGGTTTAAGTCGATCGAGAAAATTTTGGCGATTTGAACAGCAATCTCGTTTCCGCAATATTTCTGAACCAGTAAAATCAATAAATGAAAGGTTGAGGTTGAGCCGCCGCTGGTATATAAACTGCCATCTGCCGTTAGAGTTTCTTCGGCTTTTAGTTTTACCAACGGAAAAGCTTTTGTAAACGCACTACAGGCATCGACATGAGTTGTAGCCAGTTTTTCGTTTAATAATCCTGAAGCCGCAAACAAAAATGCGCCAGTACAAAAACTCGCCAATTCGGCTCCGGACTGATGTTGTTTTTTCAGCCAGGGAATAAAATTCTTGTTCTTGGCGATCATTTCGCTCATATTGTCTGTGGTAAAAGCAGGAATCAAAATGAGATCTAAAACTTGGGCTGAAACTTCGATAGCTTTCACTTCGTAACCAAACAAACGTTCTTCGTTGATTTGTTCTGAAGATTGAAATATCATAATTTCAAAATATTTATCTCCTTTAGAAAGTTTATTGGCCGTTTCAAAAACTTCTAAAATCGCAGCTATGCTTAATAATTTATAGTCGTGCGGTACAATTAAACCTACTTTCTTGCTCATGATGATCTCTGGTTTTAGAAAAATGATAACATACAAAAATAGTTAAATTGTCTTAAATGACCCTAAAGTTGGCTTTTTATGTATGTTAAAGCTTTCTGTAATATTTTAAATTTGTTTAATAAATTTTGTAAGTTTATGTATTAACTAGTATAAATTTAAGAAAAACACAATGATAACAGTACAAAATACGATTAATGCATCGATAGACAAAGTTTGGGAATTTTGGACACAACCTGAACATATTAAGAACTGGAGTTTTGCTTCGGCAGAATGGCATACACCTTATGCGGAAAATGATTTACGAGAAGGCGGAAAATTCAAATCGACTATGGCAGCAAAAGATGGCAGCATGAGTTTTGATCTTGGAGGTGAATATACTTTGGTAGAAAAAAATAAAGCAATTGAATATGTATTAGAAGACGGAAGAAAAGTCGAAATTACTTTTACAGAAACCCCGGACGGAGTAGAAATTATACAAAGTTTTGATCCTGAAACTCAAAATTCAGACGAAATGCAACAAGGAGGCTGGAATGCAATCCTGGATAATTTTAAAAGTTATGTAGAGCAAAATTAGTTTTTTTTGGAGGTCCAAAGGTTAAAAGTTTAGCAAAAAAAACTTTGTGACTTAGTGTCTTTGTGGCAAAACAATAAAAACAACAAACAACAAAAAACTATGACAAAACAAATATGGCTGAATTTGCCAGTTAAGGATGTGGCAAAATCAAAAGATTTTTTCTGGAAAATCGGTTTTTCTTTTAATGAGCAACATGATACGCCTAGTTCAACATGTATGGTGGTAGGTGATTCTCATTTTGTTGTTATGCTTTTTGAAGAATCGTTATTTACCAGTTTCTCTCAAAACAAACTGACAGATACGCAATCAAGTTCAGAAGTTTTAATTTCGATTGATGCCGAAAGTGCTTCAGAAGTTGATGAATTAGCAAAAAAAGTCGAAGAAGCCGGCGGAACCATTTTTTCCCCTCCGGCAGAAAGCCAAGGCTGGATGTATGGCTTTGGTTTTTCAGATTTAGACGGTCATCGTTGGAATGTTTTATTTATGGATTTTAGTAAATTATCATAATTATGGAAACATTAGAATTTAAAATCAGAATCAAAGCTCCGGCCGAAAAAGTGTGGTCGGTTTTATGGAATGATGAAACTTATAAAAAATGGACAGGAGTTTTTTGTGAAGGATCGTATACCATAACGGATTGGAATCAAGGCGATAAAGTACATTTCATGTCGCCAAATGGAGAAGGAATGTATAGTATTATCGAAACTAAAATTCCAAATGAATATATGGCTTTTAAACATTTAGGTGAAATAAAAGACTTTAAAGAATTGCCTATTACCGAAGAAACAAAAAAGTGGAGCGGGGCAATGGAAACCTATCGATTAACTCCGGATGACGAATTTATAGATTTAGTCGCTCAGGTTGATACAGTCGAAAAGTATATCGATTATTTTAAAGGAGTTTTCCCGAAAGGCTTGGAAATAGTGAAGGAGCTTTCTGAAAACTAAATTGCAATTTCAATAAACAAACCATAAGTAATCATGGCAACATCAGTAAACCCTTATTTAATTTTTAACGGAAATTGCGAAGAGGCATTTTTGTTTTACAAATCAGTTTTAGGAGGAGAATTTCCATATATCGGAAAATTTAAAGACATGCCTCCAGGTGAAGATGGCGGTTGTGCCGAAATATCAGAGAAAGATGCTAATAGAGTAATGCATGTTTCGTTACCCATTGGAAATACTATTTTAATGGGAAGTGACAGCAACGACCAATCCGGAGACGTAGTTTTTGGAGGAAATTTTTCAGTGTCTATAAATGTCGAAAGCGCAGCAGAAGCAGATAGAATCTTCAACGGACTTTCGGCAGACGGACTTATTTACATGCCAATGAATAAGACTTTTTGGGGCGCTTATTTCGGAATGTTCAAAGATAAATTCGGAGTAAGCTGGATGGTGAACTTTGATGAGTCAGAACCTATAAAATAATTCAGAAGATAATTCGCCACGAATTCGCGAGTTTTAATTACTTAATTCGTGAATTCGTCGCGGAAAAAATAGCCTAACTTGTTACGTTATTTCGATAGTAAAGTATTATTGTTAAATTACTCAATAAAGTGCATTCTTGTGTGCTTTTTCTTTTCAAAAAAACAAACAATATTCTTTTTTATCAACAATAGATTGCCGATTTTTGTCGCTTCTTAAAATCAATAGATAAAATGGCAATAGAAGGTAAAGAGATTATTTTATTAAAAGTTTCAGGACATGATAAAATAGGAGTAACAGCAGGTTTAACAGCCGTATTGGCTACTTACGATGCCAATATTTTAGATATTGGTCAGGCTGATATTCATGACACACTTTCTTTAGGGATTTTGTTCGAGATCGAAGCCGGTTCAAGTTCAGGTCCTGTTCTAAAAGACCTATTATTTAAAGCCTATGAATTAGGAGTTAAGGTAAAATTTATTCCAATTTCTGTAGAAGATTACGAAACCTGGGTAAAATCACAATCAAAACAACGCTATATCATCAATATTTTAGGAGAGAAACTGGCAGCTTCACAGTTGGCAGCGGTAACTAAAATAATGTCAGATCAAAACCTGAATATCGATTCTATTATCAGATTAACAGGCAGAACTTCTATTGTAGAAAAAGAAGAATATCCGCGTTCTTGTATACAGCTATCCGTTACCGGCGAAATTGTAAATAAGATCATCATGACAGCAAGTTTCATGGAGATTTCAAGAACTTTAAACGTCGATATTTCATTTCAGGAAGATAATATTTACAGACGAAACCGTCGTTTGGTTTGCTTCGATATGGATTCTACTTTAATCCAGACCGAAGTTATCGACGAACTTGCAGAACTAAACGGAGTAGGAGATCAGGTTCGTGCGATTACAGAATCTGCAATGAATGGCGAAATAGATTTCAACGAAAGTTTCAAACAGCGCATGGCTTTGTTAGAAGGTTTAAGTGAAGATGTTTTGCAAAATGTTGCCATCAATTTACCTATTACAAAAGGTGCGCATCGTTTGATGAAAGCCCTGAAATATTACGGTTATAAAACTGCAATTCTATCCGGAGGTTTCACTTATTTTGGAGAATACCTGCAAAAAGAATTGGGTATCGATTATGTTCATGCCAATAGATTAGAGATCAAAGATGGTAAACTAACCGGTAAATATTTAGGCGAAATCGTAGACGGACAAAAGAAAGCCGAATACCTAAAAGCCATTGCCGAAAAAGAAGGAATCCACATCAATCAAACTATAGCAGTAGGAGACGGAGCCAATGACTTGCCAATGATAAATTTAGCCGGATTAGGAATCGCTTTTCACGCAAAACCAAAAGTAAAAGAAAGCGCTTCAACTTCAATATCAAGTTTAGGTCTTGATGGTGTCTTATACTTATTAGGATATCACGACCGATATATTGATATGATGTAATGTAACGTGTCGAATAAATATACAGTTTGTCATTTTGAGGAACGAAAAATCTCCACAAGTAACTCGACAATCTAAATAAATTAGACCTTAGTTTTTTAATAAAAGCTAAGGTTTTTTTATGGGCATGCCCCTCCGGGTCGGGCTATCCGTTCCACACGAGCGATAGCGAACTGACGAAGTAATCTTTTGTGTTCGCCGTGGCGGACACAAAAGGATTTCCACTTCTATCCCTCATGCGATTTAGTATTTATAAGTTCATTTTGGGTCATTTGTGCTTCTATTAAGACTACCTATTATGTTATTGTGAGCGTCTCCCATGAATGTGCGAAACTTTTAAAAATAGGTTGAAAGCCCTAAAGCAATAGCGTAGTGCAACGCACTACAAATTAAGTTAAAAGGGGAAATGCCCCTGAAAGGGCAAAAGAAAATTGATAATACAGATTCAAAGAAAAAGGTGTTTTAAAGCAGTACATCATGTAAAACATGGTGAAAAATGCTTTTTGAAATTAGGCTTCCGCCCTTACAGGGCTTAAAAATTATAATTGTTTTTCATTCATAGTGCTTCGCACCATGCTATTGCTAAGGCTCTTTCAGAGCAACAAGTTGCGGATACTTATAGTGTGTCGATCGAACACACGCATAGCAAAGTAAAAAATTTTTAAAATTATTCTGCTCACGAGCGAGACATTCGCGCCAGCGAGAAGTTTTATTTTGAATAGCCTCCTGCTTTAGCTGGAGGGAATTAATAGAAATGAATTTAATCTATCTCAAAAGTAAAATCTACTTTTGTCCTAACGTGATATCCTTCGTGTTCTCCACAAAGCCATTTCGGAGATTCTTCTAATATTCTCTTAAGTGTTTTTCCTGTTTTGATCCCGTCATCTTTTATAATTGCAACATTCGTTATCGAACCATCCATTTCAACAATAAAATTTGCAAGAATTGATCCTTTAATATTTTTATTAATGTTTGACTTTTTGAAATTTATTTGTACATATTCAAGAAATTTTTCTTTTCCACCAGGAAATTCTGGTTTTACTTGAACTGTTTCAAAATCATAAAGTACTTTTTGAATTGGACTTAGTGGTTCAATATTTTGAGATATCAGGCTTTGAGTGAATAGGATAAAAAGCAGTAGTATGCTATTTTTCATTGCTAATTTATTTTTAAGCTGAGTTCATTGTACTCGTAGAAGTTTTTTAGGTCTATGTAGTCACAAGCTAGGCGATCGCGTCAGCGACATAATTAGTGAAAATTAGTAAAATTAGTGTTTAAGCACACACATCTCCTTCAACTGCTCCAAATAATCCCTTTGATTAGAAAGTCTCGGAATTTTATGCTGTCCGCCTAGTTTATCACGTTCTTTCAGCCAATCATAAAACAAATTCTCACGAGCCACATTAATCACCAAAGGATTCAATGTCATATTATTGTGGCGTTTGGCTTCGTAATCAGAGTTTAGAGTCTGTAAAGTTTCATCCAGCACTTTCTGGAAAAGGCCAACATCAGCCGGTTTTTTCTTGAATTCGATCATCCATTCGTGTGCACCTTTTTCTTTGTCCTGCATAAAAATTGGGGCAACCGTATAATCAATCACTTCAGTTTGGGTAATTTGGCAGGCTTTGGCAATAGCCTGATCGGTATTTTCGACCATTAATTCTTCGCCAAAAACATTAATATGATGTTTGGTTCTGCCTGTAACACGAATTCTGTATGGGTTTAAGGATGTAAAACGCACCGTATCACCAATCAAATAGCGCCATAAACCCGAATTGGTTGTAATGACAATCGCGTAGTTTTTATTCAGTTCAACATCAGCCAGACGAATTACTTTTTGATCCGGAGTTCCAAAGGTATCCATGGATATAAATTCGTAGAAAATGCCGTAATCCAGCATCAGTAATAAGTCGCTGGAATTATTCAAATCCTGAATGGCAAAGAAACCTTCAGAAGCATTATATATTTCGTAATATTTGAAATCTTTACTAGGTAAAATTTTCTTGTATTGTTCTTTATAAGGAGAAAAACTTACGCCTCCGTGAAAGTAAACTTCCAGATTAGGCCAAATTTCCAATAAGCTTTGTTTGCCGGTATTTTCTAAAACCTTATTCATTAAAACCAACATCCACGAAGGAACACCCGCAAAACTGGTCACGTTTTCGTTTTTGGTTTCGTTTATGATGGCAGCAATTTTAGCTTCCCATTCGCTCATCAACGAAGTTTTGCTGCTTGGCGTACTGCTGAATTCAGCCCAGATTGGCATATTCTCAATCAAAATAGCTGATAAATCTCCAAAGAAAGTATTGTTATTTTCGTAGATCTGAGAACTTCCGCCCAAGCGAAGACTTTTTCCTAAAAACAATTCCGAGTCTTCGTTGTTGTTCAAATACAAACAAAGCAAATCTTTACTTCCTTTATAGTGACAATCTTCAAGAGCCTCGTTACTTACTGGAATAAATTTACTTTTTGCATTCGTAGTACCGCTCGATTTTGCAAACCATTTTATAGGCGTTTCCCAAAAAACTCCCTGCTCGCCCTGACGGGTACGTTCTATTAAAGGTTGTAATTCTTCATAAGTTGCGATAGGAACTCTTTCAGCAAAAGTGGCATAGGATGTAATCGATTCAAAATCATATTTCTTTCCTACAATCGTGTTTTCCGAAGCCGTCAATAAATTATGCAGCAGTTCTTCCTGAACTTCGTTGGGATATTTTAGAAAAAGTTCTATTTGATGTATCCTTTGTTTCAGGACCCAAGAGGCAAACGAATTGATTATTGATAAGGGCATGAGTTAATTTTTAGATTGCTGATTTTACATTTTAAATTTCTCTTGACACGAAAATCAAAAAATATAAAATTTGAATATCGATCGACAAATACTAACTTTGCCGTTGTATCAAAAATAGTGTTTTTTTGTAAAAAAACAGTTCTATAAAAGGAAAGATTCCAATTGATAATTGGAATTTTAACAAAATAAAAGTTCATAATACAGAGCAAATCTAATATCTGAAATCTACAATCTAAAATTCTTATGACATATCAAGGAGTACTTACAAAAATGCAAACTGAATTAGGTAACCCAATACAATATTATTTGGTTTTCGAAGATAGTTTTCTACATATGAATCAACTTTTGAATAAAGAGATTGAGATTAATTTTGCAGGTTATGAATGTTTGAATTGTCATAAAAAGAAAAAAATATTCCGTCAGGGTTTTTGCTACGATTGCTTTTACTCCAGTCCTGCAGTTGGTGACTGGATTATGAGGCCGGAATTAAGTACTGCCCATCTGGGGATTGCAGATCGTGATCTGGAGTATGAACAAAAAGTACAATTACAGCCTCACGTTGTTTATCTGGCGTTGGCAAGTGAAGTAAAAGTGGGAGTAACCCGTAAAACCCAGGTTCCGACCCGTTGGATCGATCAGGGCGCAACACAGGCAGTCGCAATTGTTGAGGTTCCAAACAGATATTTAGCCGGAATTACAGAGGTCGCATTAAAAGATCATTATACGGATAAAACCAATTGGAGAAAGATGCTTCAGAATACAGGGGGAATTTTTGATCTTCTTGCCGAAAAAGTAAAAGTAGAAAGCTTAATTCCTGATGAGGCTAAAGAGTATTTTTATTCCCAAAAAAATGATCTGTATGAATTGCATTATCCGGTTCTCAATTATCCTGCAAAAGTAGCCAGTTTAAATTTGGATAAAAATCCATCGTTTCAGGGAAAATTAATAGGGATTAAAGGGCAGTATTTAATTTTTGAAAATGGAACTGTTTTTAATGTTCGCAGTTCAGAAGGGTACGTAGTCACAATAAACGTCTAGCATTATTGGTTATTCGTCTGTTTTTTTTGACTAACTGTCTAGTATTTATTTGATTAAGAAATATTTTTAGTAGTTTTAAATTGCTTTCAACTAGTTGGATATGTGAATGTTGATACATTTGCTTACAATTTTGTAATAATTGCTTATTGAAAGAATTTAATTTTAAAAAATAAAAGAGACTAGTTTTAAACTAGTTTAAACACTCTGTTTTTTTTAAAATTTAAATGAAAATTTAATAACTCCTAAATTATTTACAAGATGGCTATTCTCAATAAAATAAATGTTTTTAGACGCGGCTTAATGCGCAATCTTACTAAGAATATTGGAAAAGCAAGATCACAAGGAGATATTATTTTAGTTGATAAAAATGACATAAAAAAAATCTTAATCTGCAGACCAAACGGAAGATTAGGAAACTTATTATTGATCACACCTCTCGTTCAGGAAGTCACAGAAATATTTCCAAATTGTAAAGTCGATTTGTTTGTTAAGGGAACGTTAGCTCCAATTATTTTTGAAAATTATGATAATATTGGTAAAATAATTGACTTACCCAGAAAGCCTTTCAAAAGTTTATTGAAATATCTGAATGTCTGGATTTCAATAAAAAAGCAAAATTATGATATCGCAATTAATGTAGATCAAAACTCTTCTTCGGGACGTTTAGCCGTTCAGTTTTCAAACGCCAAGTATAAATTTTTTGGAGATTCTAATGAAGAAACCCAATTTGTAAAAAGCGATTATGAGCATATTGCCAAATATCCTGTTTATAATTTTCGAAATTATCTCACCCAGCTGCGTTTTCCAAAAAGCAATAAAATAATAGCTCCTTTAGATCTTAAGTTATCTTCTTTTGAAATGACCGAAGGCAAAAGAATTTTAAATGACTTATTCCATAACGATAAAAAAACAATCTGCATTTTTACATACGCAACAGGCGAAAAATGTTTGTCTGAGGAGTGGTGGGGAAAATTTTACTCACAGCTTAAAGAAGAATATAAAAATTATAATATTATCGAAATCCTGCCTGTAGAAAATGTTTCGCAAATTGCTTTTAAAGCACCTACATTTTATAGTAAGGATATTCGCGAAATAGGAGCTGTCATTGCCAACGCCGATTTATTTATTGGTGCCGACAGCGGTATTATGCATTTGGCAAGTGCTGTACAAACTCCAACAATAGGGTTGTTTTCTATTTCAAAAATGGAAAAATACGAACCTTACGACAATTCAAGTATCGGTATAGATGTCAAATTATATACTAAAAAGGATTATCTAAAAGTCATCAATTCCATTTTGAATAATGGAAAAATAAATAGTTATTCAAAAGCGATTTAATAAAATATAGTATAAAAAAAAGAGGCATCCGTTGTATAGACTGCACCCAAAAGTTTAGACAAATTAATAATTAAGTTTTATAATAATGAGCTCGATATTGTATCGGGCTCATTCCTTTTAGATTAAGTTTAATTCTGTCATTATTATAATAATTTATATACTCAACAATCTCTTGTTTCAATTGATTAATGGAAGTGTATTTTTTAAGATAAAACAACTCTGATTTTAATATTCCAAAGAAGTTTTCAATTATCGCATTATCAAGACAATTACCTTTTCTGGACATACTTTGTTTAATTCCTTTTTTCTTTAATAAATGGTGGTATTGTTTCATTTGATACTGCCAGCCTTGGTCAGAATGCAGAGTCAGATTAGTATTATCGGGTATTTTTTTAAATGCTTTTTCAAGCATATTTAAAACTTGATTAAACACTGGTCTTTGTGATAATTCATAGCTAATTATCTCTCCATTAAACAGATCAATTATCGGCGATAAGTACAATTTATTGCCAGAAACATTAAATTCAGTCACATCGGTTGCCCATTTCTGGTTAGGTCTATCAGCTTTAAAATTGCGCTGTAGTAGATTAGGAGCTATCTTTCCCTGCTCTCCTTTATACGATCTGTACTTCTTGATTCTGATTAAACTTTTTAATCCTAAAAATTTCATCAATCGAAGCACTGTTTTGTGATTAATTAAAATCCCCTCTTTTTTGATTAATAGAGTAATACGTCTATATCCTAATCTACCTTTATGATAATTGTAAATCTGTTTAATTAAATCTTTTATCTCTTGATATTTATCGATTGCCTGACCTTTCTTTTCATAATAATAATACGTACTTCTAACCATGTTCATACAATTTAGTAAAAGATCTAAATCATACTTATGCCTTAATTCCATTATGGTTTGAGCTTTTTGTTTTGATTGGCTTGCTCGGCTTGAACTAAGGCGTTGAACTTTTTTAGAATTTCATTCTCAGCGCGCAGGTACTCTAACTCCTTTAAGAGTTCCTCTTCCCTGGTTAGAGGTTTGTCTGTTTTTCGTTGCTTTCTCTTAAAATTCATAACTGCTGGTCTACCACGTGATTTAAGTTCTAAACCTGCCAAATCATCTTTTGCATATTTTCTTTGCCAGCTTATTATGGTTGACTGCGCTGGAATTTTGAAAATCAAGCAGGCTTCATCCAAAGATAAAGACTTATTTTCAATGGTTTGTATCACTTTTAATTTAAAGTCTGCAGTATAAACTTTATTTTTTTGCCTTGGAAAAAGACCTTCAATTCCAAATTCATTATAGCGGCTAATCCAGCACGTAAGGTTGCTTTCAGCTATCTTGTTTGCTCTAGCTGTGCCTTTAACCGAATTATGTCTTTTCAAAACTTCTTCTACACAACGAAGTTTAAATTCACAATTGTACTTGACTTTTCTTTCCATAAAAATGCCCCCAAATAGTGTCTAACTTTTTGGGGGCAGTTCAGTAATGGATGCCTCTTTTTTTGTGTAAATTTTTGTTTTATTTTTTCTTAAATAAACCATTGATTAAGTCGCTCGCTTTTTTTGTAGCTTCTTGTGTTTTTTGCTCTTTTTCTGTTTTTGCAGCCTGTGTAGTATCTTTTGCTTTTGTATTCTTATTGATCAGGTCAGTAAGAGCCGAAGTACCTTTTTGAGTCAGTTTTTCTTTTTGTTGGTTTACCAGTTGAGTGGTTAAACTTGTAACAGCCGTTTTCATGTCTGTAGAAACTTTCGGGTTAGAAAAATTACCTGTAATCAAAGCGTTTATCGGAATGTTTTGCAATTTTGCAGCATCTGCCGGAGACATTTTAGCAATAAAGGCGTTGGCTTCGGTTCCTAAATATTTTGCCGGTACATCTAACTTTAAGTTGTAATTCATCGTTTGGTCAAAACCATGAGTTCCGCCAACAGTTACTTTGATGTCCTGATATTTAATATCAAATGGTTTTATATTTACTTTTCCATTTTCAAAAGTTACCGCAGCTTTAATATCGTTTAAATTCACCTTACTCATATCAAGAAATTTGATATTTGAAGTTAAGGCATTTAATACCGTTGAATTTTTAGCATTCACAGTTGTCGAAAGCAATTGCCCGATTAAATCTCCTGAAATTGATTTTAAATCCGGAGTAAGTTCGTTGGCATCAAGATTACCGTTTAATTTAATAGTCGAATTTAATTTTCCGTTAATGATTCCGGCAATTGGAGCAATCTTTTTCATCATGTCCAGTTGTGTAAAAGTCTGCGCAATATCCACCTGATTAAAACCTAAATTCATATCAAAAGTAGGTACTTTTGCTTTTGTAGAAACCGTTCCTGTAAGACCAATTGTTCCTCCAAAAATAGAAGTTTTAAAGTTTTCTAAAGTTGCTTTTTCATCCTTTACAATCAGTTTTCCTGAAACAGCAGTTAGTTTTAAATTGTCATACAAAACGGTGTTTGCTTTTGCATTTATGGTGCAATTCAGGAAAGCAGGAATCTTCATTGCATCAGCAGGTTTTGCCGGTGTTGCTTTTGTTTCTCCTTCTTTTCCAGTTGCAGTTCCCGTTTTAGCAGGTTCACCGGCAGTCATAAAATCGTCAACAGCTAACTGGTTCGAACTCATGTTGAAGTTTCCTCTTAGTTCTTGTTTCTTAAACATAAAACCATAGAAATTTTCTAAAACTCCATTAATGCTCAAATCACTTTTTCCGGTTGTAGCATCAAATTTTTTCAGGTTAATTGTACTAGGGTTAAACTCAACTAAAGCCGTACTAATGTTCATCGATTTATTGTTTTCGTCAGTATATTTAAATCCTGACAAACTCATCGTTCCTGCATTTTTAATGTTTTGATATTGACTTTTTTCTACAGATGCCATATCAAATTGTGTCGTTACATCAGCTTTCAAAATACCCGCAAGAGGTTTGTCCATCTTAATTGGATACGCTTTCGAAAGATTGGCTAAATTGATAGTTCCTTTTAAAGCCGCATCTACAAACGGATTGACGGTTATGTTTTTGATATTGGCTTTAGCATTAAAAACATCCTGATCAATTCTAAAAGAAAGTTTGTCTAGGTTTATATAAGTATCATTTAGAATCCCGGTTTCATTGATGATTTTTGTGTCGATTACAATATTCTGAACTGATTTTGGTAAGTTAGGATATTGAAAAGAAGCATTATTAGAAGCAATTGCAATGTTGAATTTGGGAACAGTAGTATCTGTAAGTTCTCCTTTTGCAAAACCAACAACGGTAAAATCTCCGGTTGTTTTTACACCATCTAAGCTTGAAGCATACGCCGAAGGAATTAATCCTAAGAAATTCGTAAACGATGACGTTGGCGTTTTAAACTTTAAATCATAAACCTGACCTTTCTCAACCATCTGGATAAATCCGTCAAATTCTAATGGCAATTGGTTGATTAAAGCTTTATTTTCTTTAAAAGTATATTTACTTTGTTCTAGATCAATTCCAAGAACAGCATCTAAAGTCAGTTTTACATTTTTCATGTAATTCATTTTATCCATATCCAAAGACACGTTGGCAGTAGATTTTGTTGTCAAATCTAATTTAGAATTGGTAAAATCTCCGGTTCCCTCATGGTTCAGACTATCAATTACCATTTTTATTTTAGAACCCTGATCGATATATCTAAAAGTAAAATTCTCGATTTTATAATTTTGGATTTTTAAAGAAAGCGGTTTGCTTGCTTCGTCTGTTTTTGTTTCTTTTTTATCTTTTAAGGCAATATCAAAGTTACCAAGACCGTCTTTATTAAAAATAATATTGATTAAACCATTGGTAGAGCTTATTCCCTGAATATTCAAAGGTTCATCTTTTCCTTTAAAAAGTTCTTTAATGCTCATTTTTAAATTCAGTTCGCCTAACGAAACCAATGTGTCACCTTCAAAAGGAGCTTTGTTGATAATGACTAGTTTTTCGATCCCTACAGTTGCGTTTGGGAAGTTTTTAAACAAACTTAAATCAGCATCGACAAAACTTACTTTAGCATCAACACTTTCGTTGATAGCATCAGCAATTTTAGCTTTTATTTGATCTTTAAAGAAATACGGAATGGCAAATAATGCGGCTACAATCACCACGAGAACTATGGCTGTGATTTTTAAAATTTTCTTTAACATATTAATAGATTTGAGAGTTTAAATTCATAAAATGAGCTCGTACAAAAATAGTTTTTTTTGATTGAGATCAAAGCTAAAGTTTTTACAAAAAGTAGGAATATTTTTATTTTATTAAAAAATAAAAAATCCGTTTGAATATAAGTTCAAACGGATTTTTAATGATTTTATGATTTTGATTATTTTTTAATGAAAGAAATAATCTTGTTGGTCATGATTTCTGAGATTGGTAAGCTTTCATTATTATAACTTTCCATATTTGCCTGAGTGTCACCTTCGATAGTTTTCATGATGTGATTCATTTTGTCTACAATCAAAAGTTCGGCATTTGTATTGGCTTGCGATAAAAGTTCAGCGTCTTTTACTGTAACTTGTAAATCCTTGTTTCCTTGCAAAATTAAAACGGGAACCTTTAAAGCTTTAATCTCTGCCTGTGGATTATATTTAAACCAGGAAATTAAATAAGGCTGAATACTTGGTCTAAAAAGAGAATTCAGCATTGGGTCAATTTTTTGTGCATAATGTCCGCTTTTTAAACTATCAATAATAGGAAAAGTCATTTCTTCTAATTGTTTGTTCGATTTAGAAGCAATTTGCGCTTTAATCAATTTATCAGCAGATTCTCCCGGACCGGCAATAGAAATAAATTTGTTTGCTTTTGCTCCGGCAATCATTCCTATCAAAGAACCTTCGCTGTGCCCGATAACAATTACTTCAGAAAAACGTCTGTCTTGTTTTAATAGATTTATCCAGCTTTTGGCATCTTCAGTATAATTTTCGAATACCAAAGTTTGTTCTGTAACTGCTGAAGCTTTGCTTTCGCCAATTCCTCTTTTATCGTATCGTACTGATGCAATCCCTTTTTTTGCCAGAGCTTCTGCCAGCATTTTTAGCGAATTGTTTTTCATCATCGGATTATTTCCGTTTCGGTCTGTTGGTCCTGAACCCGAAATGATTAACGCCACCGGATATTTCGTTGTGAGATCCGGAGTGGTCAGCGTACCAAAAATCTGATCGATATTAATTTTTAATATTAACGGAGATTCTTTAAACGTAAGTTCTTTTTTATCCTGAGCATTTACAAAACCCAAGAATAAAAAAGCAGCAAGAGCAAATAATTTTTTCATTTTACAAAATGTAATTATTTAATATTTAATCCAAAAGGAAGCATTGCCTGAACTCCTTTTTGTTTCTGAAGTCTTTTTACCTGTTCGATAAGCATATAATTCTCTTCACCAATTTCTTCTTTTATAAAAGCTTCTTTCGATTGTGCAAAAGGCAAACCTGAAAGAATATCATTGAATGTTTTCTCGTATTCAGGATAGTTTTGTGTACTGTATGATTTTACTTTGGCAATTTTTGCAGCTTCGACAATAGCATCATTCAAACCTCCAATTTTATCCACCAAACCAATTTTTAAAGCCTCAGATCCTGACCAGACTCTTCCTTGTGCAATGGCATCAACCTGAGCAAAAGTCATTTTTCTGCCTTCGGCAACATGAGTTACAAAAGTGTTGTAAATGTGTTCAACACCTTCTAAAGTAAAAGCTTTGAATTTTTCGTCAACAGGCACAAACGGACTATAATTAGCCGAGTTTTCGTGTGTTTTTACCTGCTCAGTATTAATTCCTAATTTATTGGCTAAAGGGCTGAAATTTGGTAAAATTCCAAAAACACCAATAGAACCGGTAATAGTATTGCTTTCGGCAAAAATAGTATTGGCATTACAAGCAATGTAATATCCTCCTGAAGCCGCATAATTTCCCATAGAAACCACGACAGGTTTTACTTTTTTGGTAATTTCAATTTCTCTCCAGATCAGGTCAGAAGTTAAAGCGTTTCCTCCAGGACTGTCAATTCTAAGCACGATTGCTTTTACATCTTCATTTTTACGGGCTTCTTGTAAAGAACGACGCATAGAGCCTTCGCCAATTACTGTAACATCTCCTTCGCCGCTTTGTATTTCGCCTTGAGCGTAAATAATCGCAATTTGATCTGTTGCTGTATTCGTTAAAGCAGTTGTAACATTATTTTGAGTATAATCTAAAATCGAGATTTTATTATAATCGTCATCGCCGGTTACTTTTAGGGCTTTTTTAATGGCATTATGGTACACATCTTCGTAAGCGACAATATCTACTAAATGCTGCGCTTTTGCCATTTCGGGAGTTCTGGCCAATAAACCGTTTGCAATTTCATTCAATTTATCAAGCGGAATGTTTCTGCTTTTTGCAATATCGGTAGAAACCGTTGTCCAGATCGAATTTAAAAGTGCCGTAACTTGTTCTCTGTTGGCATCACTCATTTTATTTTCTAAAAACGGTTCAACAGCACTTTTGTATTTTCCGTGACGAATCACTTCCATATGAATGCCTGATTTATCCTGGAAATCTTTAAAGAACATTACTTCAGACGAAAGTCCTTTAAAATCTAAATCACCTGCAGGATTAATATAAACTGTATTGGCGACAGAGTTTAAATAATATTCTTTTTGCGAATAAGTATTGGCATACGCCCAAACAAATTTTCCTGATTTTTTGAAACTTTCAAGTGCGTTTCTTAAATCTTTATATTGAGCTAATCCTAAAGAAGATTCATCATTAAGTATTGAAATTCCTTTAATATTATCATCTGTTTTTGCTGCTTCGATCGCATTGATAACATCAGTTAAACCAACTCCTTTTTTATCAGAGAAAACAGTTACCCACGGATCTTTGTATTTTCCGGCATAATCGTTTTGAATTTGTTTTAAATTTAATTCTATAACAGAATCACTTTTGACAGAAACAGTGTCGTCTCCTCCAAAAATAGCTCCAATAAGAATTATTCCAAAAAAGAAGAACATAATAAATACAAAAATACCGACAACTGTGGCAATTACATTTCCTAAAAACTTCATAAGTATATTTTTTTTAATAAGTAGCGAAAAAGGCTGGTTTGTTACAAATGTACTCTAAAAACAAATTATTTCGAATATACGATTTGATCAAATAGTTGTACTTTTTACATTTTTAACTATCTCAATTAAAGATAGGATATTTTGTATCATATCAGCAATTTTTTAGGAAGTTATAAGAAATAAAAAATCAGAAACAGTTCGAAACTTCTAATTCTTGATTTAAATAATATAGGTAATTCTAAAATAGTTTTAGTTAATTTGCATTTATTATGAAGTCACAGCATCAAGTCGTTTTATCTATAGGGAGTAATCAGGGAAACAGGTTAGCAAACATCGAAAGTTGTATCGATTTGATACATCAGGAAGTAGGAACTGTAATCAGGGTTTCAAAACTATACGAAACTCCGGCATGGGGTTTTGAAAGCGATGCTTTTTATAACTGTGCTCTCCTTTTACATACTACTTCATCAGCACAAAAAATACTAAATCAGGTTTTAAAAGTCGAAAAACATTTAGGGCGAATCCGATCGAATCAGGAAGGATATCAATCCCGAATTATCGATATTGATTTAATTGCTTTTGATGATGAAATTATTGATTCTGAAAAACTGAAAATTCCGCATCCTTTAATGCAGAACAGAAATTTTGTTTTGTTGCCGGTTCAGGATTTAAAATTAGACTGGAAACATCCTGTTTTTCAAAAATCGGTTTCAGAATTAATTGCCATTTCACCAGATGACAGTGTTTGTACAGTAGTTCAGGATTTAAAAAATCCTCTACGCGAAATAGCCTTAGAAACCTTTAATTATATTGCTTTTGAAGGAAATATTGGAGCAGGAAAAACGACTTTGGTTCAAAAAATTGCCGAAGATTTTAATGCCAAAACAGTCTTAGAGCGTTTTGCTGATAATCCTTTTTTACCTAAATTTTATAAAGATCAAAATAGATATGCTTTTCCATTGGAAATGTCTTTTCTTGCAGATCGTTATCAGCAATTATCAGATGATTTGGCGCAGTTTGATTTATTTAAAGATTTCATAGTAGCCGATTATCATATTTTTAAATCTTTGATTTTTGCCAAAATTACCCTGGCAGAAGATGAATATCGTTTGTATCGAAACTTATTCGATATTATTTATAAGGAAATGCCAAAACCCGATTTGTATGTTTATCTGTATCAGAATTCAGAACGATTGCTTCAGAATATTAAAAAACGCGGTAGAACATACGAACAGAATATTGAAGCAGAATATTTGGATAAAATTAATAATGGTTACCTGGATTATATTAAATCTCAAAAAGATCTCAATGTCCTTATTATCGATGTTTCAGATCGTGATTTTGTAAAAAAGCACGAAGACTATCTTTTTATATTAGATGAAATTCAGAAAAAAATAAATTAATTAGAGAATAATTCTAATAGCGTATTTTTAATTATCTCATTTTCTAATTGACAAATTTTCTAATTAACAAAATTATCTCTTCAAAGAAAAATGACCTTTGAAAACAGGATGCGTGTTGTCAATTTTTAACGCATACCAATAATCAGAAGCGGGAAGAGGCATTTTGTTAAAAGTTCCGTCCCAACTCATTTTAGAAGCGCTAAGCTGTGCAATTAATTTTCCGTAGCGATCAAAAATGGTGACTTGTGCCTGCGGATAATTTTCCATTCCGGTTACTTGCCATACGTCATTATAAGAATCATTGTTTGGAGTAAAAAAAGGAGGGAACACAAGTACAACAAATTCTTGGGTAATTTGTCCGCAACCGCTTTTTTCTCTAACATAAGCTGTTTGTAATCCTCCGGGAACATCAAAAAAGGTATTCGAATCCTGAAAGCTTATTCCATCAACAGAAAATTCAAAATAATCGGCTTCTTTTTTAAGATAAATTACAGCTGTAGTTCCGTTTACATCAATTCGATCTATTTGCGGAATTTGATGTTCTTCGACTACTATTGTTTTTCTGCTCGTGCAATTTTCGGGAGCAGGACTTGTAACGTCTACGGTGTAAGTTCCGCCTGTAGTAACATCAATAGTGGGCGATGTTGCACCGGTATTCCATACATAAGTCATTCCCGAAATTCCTGCGTCAAGTGTTATAGCCTGAAATTGACATAAAGGTAAAGTTTCGTCAGTGACAACAGGAGGCGTATAGATGACAATGTTTACAGCTGTACGATCAGTATTAATGCAAGTGCCATTTGAGGCCTGTGCGTAATAAATAATATTGTTCGAAATGATCGGTGTTGTAAAACTATTTCCTGCATAAACACTATTTCCTCCAACAGAAGATGTAAACCAACTGATAGTACCCATATTTGAATTGGCTTCGAGAGTTACGCTTCCAGATCCGCAATTATAAACTGTTGAAGATGCTGCAACTGGGGTTGAAGGTGTTGTATTTACAGTAGCAACAACTGATTTTCTGTTTGATTCACAACCGGCATCAACATAATAAGTTGTTGTGGTATTTAGAGTTGGAGTGGTGTAAGTGTTTCCTGTTCCCAGTAAAGTGCCGCCAACTGCTTCGTCGTACCAACTAATTGTTGAGCCAGCTGTTGCTGTAGCGCTAAATGTAAAACTCCCGGAATCACACACAGGACTCGGATTTGCGGCAGGTGTTGCAACGGGAATTGTAATTTTGGTACTCGCAGCAATTTCTAACGGTAATTCGCCAGGCATTCCGCCATATTCTACTACATAACCTTTGGGCTGGTAATTACCGTTTGTATCTCCCATATTTGATAAATCATTCCATGATCCTCTTATTCCAACTCCGGGTTGGGTAATATGGGCATAGTCTTCATCTCCCTGATTATTAGGTTCGCCAGTATTCCAGAAAGCAAAATTTGGAGTAGAGCCATTTACTGCTCCATTCCAGAAGACAGTGCCTTCTTCAGGTCCTGTAACCCATTTCCATACACCTTCAGTTTCTGAGTCGCTTCCACCAATCCATCCGGTTCCTGAAGCTTGTTCACCAATTAATTTAGCTTCATCAGCAGATAAAATAGTGGCGAGATAACCTTGTAATCCGTAATAATTACTGTTTTCGGCAGCAGTTTTTGCTGCGGTCCAGGAAATACCAATGCTGGGAACAAATAAATAGTAATGTTGAGTCGATGGAAGATAATTGGCGTTACCAATCGTGATAGAAAAAGTTTTGGTTCCGGAAGCGGCAGCCGAAGAATTGGAGAATACCACATCTTTGATAGCTTCTTCTAAATCAGTATATAAAACATTACCGCCTGTTGCGCTTGATATTTTTAATTTTCCGGCAGTAGCATCCCAACTTGTAGTGATTGAAGGATGTGCTGCAGCGTTTGAAAGAGCTAATTGATCGAAACCACTGGAATAACCTGAAGAGACCTGGATATATCCGGCTTCAGTTCCCGGTTCTAAGGGATCATGAGTAATGATAATGCTGGTTACAACATTAGTAGTAGTTTGTGGACAGTAAAATTGATCTCCGGCAGCTTTAATTGACGGAGGAACGATAGCAAGACCTAATGAGCTCTTTTTTTTGTTTGGCTTAAGAGTGTCATTCGTTATCTTAATTAGGCATCTGTCTAAAGATCTAATTTTTTCAATTGAATAAGACTGTTTAAAGCTTAATACAGAAAATATTATGATTATTTTTAAGAAATTGATACTTTTCATTTTATAAAAGTATCAATTTTATAATAACAAAAAAATATATTTAAATATCTAACATTTAAACCTTAAATCTTCTTTAAAAATAACATTTTATGAAAGGAAATTCTGTTATTAAATAGTGCTTGGCCAATTTAATTTTTGAAATAAATCCCAAACCACAATTCCTGCGCTTACCGCAATGTTTAAGGAGTGTTTTGTTCCTAGTTGAGGAATCTCGATACAGCCATCACAAATTGCAACTGCTTCCTGTGCTACGCCATAAACTTCATTTCCAAAAACAAGAGCATATTTTTGATTTTGCTTCACTTTAAAATCCTGAAGAAAAACAGAACTTTCAACCTGTTCAATAGCCATTGTTATTACGTTCTCTTTTTTAAGATTTTCAATAACTTCCAAAACATTTTCATGATGTTCCCAAGCCACAGTTTCGGTAGCGCCAAGAGCAGTTTTATGAATTTCTTTATTGGGAGGAGTTGCTGTAATACCGCACAGAATTATTTTTTCGACTAAAAACGCATCAGAAGTTCTAAATACAGATCCAATGTTGTGTAGGCTGCGAATGTCGTCCAGTACTATTATAAGAGGAGTTTTGTCTGATTTTTTAAAATCTTCAATCGATTTTCTGTCCAGTTCGCTATTTTCGAGTTTTCTCATTTGTGTTGTATTCAGGTCATAAAAAAAGCTTCCAAAGATAAGGAAGCTTTTTCGAATTATTTTATTTTGTTTTTCAGATTAGCTTTTAACCGGATCTGGTAAAACTGTACCTTTAATAGTAAGTACTTTTGTTGGTTGTCCTTCAGCATTAGAAGTTACAGTTACAGTTTTAGTAAAAGTACCTACTCTGTCAGTAGCATATTTTACACCAATAATACCTTTAGCACCCGGAGCGATTGGCTCTTTTGGAGTTGTTGGTACAGTACAACCACAAGATCCTTGTGTATTTGTAATGATTAATGGTTTAGTTCCGTTGTTTACAAAAACAAATTCACGTTTCCCGTCAGCATTGTGAGCGATAGTTCCGTAGTCAATAGTTTCTGTTTCGAAAGCCATTCCGGCTCCTTCAACCTTAGCAACCTTAGCAGCTTTAGCTGTTGTTTTTTTAGCTTGAGCGTTAGAAGCAGTAATTCCAACTACAGCTAACATAGCGAATAAAATTATTTTTTTCATCTTTAGAATCTTTGTTTTAATTATGAACAAATCTATAGAAAAATCTAATATCTTAATATAAAAAAATCTTAAAATATTTTAATTTTTGATCCACTTCGATATTCCTTTAAAATATTATAAATTCGCTATCTTAATTTTTCATTTAAAAGACAATAATTTGGCAGCGAAAGAGAAAGTGGTGAAAGAAACACCCTTAATGAAACAGTACAACGAAATCAAGAGAAAATATCCTGATGCATGTCTGCTTTTTAGAGTGGGTGATTTTTATGAAACCTTTGGCGAAGACGCGATTAGGGCATCAAAAATCCTTGGAATAACCTTGACCAAAAGAGGTGCTGGTTCTGAAACAGAAACAGCTTTGGCAGGTTTTCCGCATCATTCTATTAATACTTATTTGCCAAAATTGGTTAAAGCCGGACTTCGTGTAGCGATTTGTGATCAGCTTGAAGATCCTAAAATGACCAAAACTATCGTGAAACGTGGCGTTACTGAGTTGGTAACTCCGGGAGTTTCTTTAAATGATGAAGTTTTACAATCCAAAACAAACAACTTTTTAGCATCGGTTTATTTTGCTAATAAAAATATAGGAGTTTCTTTTCTGGACGTTTCGACCGGAGAGTTTTTGACGGCTCAGGGAAATGCAGAATATATAGATAAGTTATTGCAAAATTTTAATCCCAGTGAAATTCTGGTTCCTAAAAATAATAAAGGAGATTTTAAAGCTTCTTTCGGCGAAGATTTTCATACTTTTTATCTGGAAGACTGGATTTATAAAGAAGATTATGCTGTAGAAACCCTGACTAAACATTTTCAGACCGTTTCATTAAAAGGGTTTGGAATCGAAGAATTAAAAGAAGGGATTATTGCTTCGGGAGCGATTTTGTATTATTTGTCTGAAACGCAGCACAATCGTGTACAGCATATAACCGCAATTCAGCGTATTGCAGAAGATGCTTATGTTTGGATGGATCGTTTTACCATTAGAAACTTAGAATTATATCATAGTTACAATCCAAATGCAGTAACGCTTTTAGATGTTATTGACAGAACGCTTTCGCCAATGGGCGGTCGTTTGTTGAAACGTTGGCTGGCTTTACCATTAAAAGATAGTAATAAAATAAAAGGACGTCACGATGTGGTTTCGTATCTGAAATCAAATTCTGAAGTTCTGTATAATATTCAATATCAAATTAAGCAAATTTCAGATTTAGAGCGTTTAATTTCTAAAATCGCTGCAGGGAAAGTTTCACCGAGAGAAATTGTGTATTTAAAAGAGTCTCTGGATGCTATTATTCCAATAAAAACTTTGGCTTTGCAAAGTCCGCAGGAAGCTGTAAAAGTTATTGGGGATAGTTTGCATGCTTGTGATTTATTGAGAGAGAAGATCAAAACGACTTTGAATCAGGATGCGCCTGTCGCAATTGCAAAAGGAAATGCAATTGCAAGAGGTATTAGTGAAGAGTTAGATGATTTACGTGATATTTCAACTTCTGGGAAAGAATATCTGGAAGGAATCGAAAAAAGAGAATCAGAACGAACAGGAATTTCTTCTTTAAAAATATCCTTCAATAATGTTTTTGGATATTATATTGAAGTAAGAAATACGCATAAAGATAAAGTGCCGACAGAATGGATTCGTAAACAAACTCTTGTAAATGCCGAACGTTATATTACAGAGGAATTAAAAGAATACGAAACGAAAATTCTGGGTGCCGAAGAGAAAATTCATAAAATCGAATCAGAGCTTTTTGAGCAATTAGTAGCCTGGATTGCGACTTATATCAAACCAGTTCAAATGAATGCTAATCTAGTAGCGCAATTAGATTGTTTGTGTTCGTTTACGCAATTGGCTGTTGAGAATAAATACGTTTGTCCTGAAATTGATGAAACATTCGAACTCGAAATCAAAAACGGTAGACATCCTGTTATCGAAAAACAATTGCCGGTAGGAACGCCTTATATTGCCAACGATGTTTATTTAGACAGAGAAACGCAGCAAATTATAATGATTACCGGACCCAACATGTCGGGTAAGTCGGCTATTTTAAGGCAAACTGCTTTAATTGTATTATTGGCTCAAATGGGAAGTTTTGTTCCTGCTGATAGTGTTAGAATGGGAATTGTAGATAAAATCTTTACCAGAGTAGGAGCGTCGGATAATATCTCGATGGGAGAATCTACTTTTATGGTCGAGATGAACGAAACGGCTTCAATTTTGAATAATATCTCAGATCGTAGTTTGGTGCTGTTAGATGAAATTGGTAGAGGAACCAGTACCTATGACGGAATCTCGATTGCCTGGGCGATTGCTGAATTTTTGCACGAATATCCAGGAAAGCCTAAAACTTTGTTTGCGACACATTATCACGAATTAAACGAAATGACGGAATCGTTACCGAGAATTCAAAATTACAATGTTGCGGTAAAAGAATTAAAAGATACCGTTCTTTTTATCAGAAAGCTGGTAAAAGGAGGAAGTGCTCATAGTTTTGGAATTCATGTTGCAAAAATGGCGGGAATGCCTCAGATTGTAATTTTGAAAGCGCAGAAGCTGTTGAAAAAATTAGAAAAGAATCATTCAAGCGATGCATTAAACGGGATAAAAGAAACTGCTGACGAAATGCAAATGAGTTTCTTTAATCTGGATGATCCTTTGTTAGAAGAAATAAAAGAAGAGATCATGAGTCTTGATATAAATGCGATAACACCAGTAGAAGCATTGATGAAGCTTAACGAGATTAAAAGAATGTTGGTTAAAAAATAATTTCAGATTTAAAGTTTAGGTTATCAGAAAGTTATAAAATAAGTAGATTTTTTTTCAAAAAACGCTTGTATAATTGAATAAATGTCCTAAATTTGCACTCGCAATACAGAACAAGTCAGGTATTGCGTAGTTCTTACAAGAATTTGAAATGCGAAAATAGCTCAGTTGGTAGAGCGCGACCTTGCCAAGGTCGAGGTCGCGGGTTCGAGCCCCGTTTTTCGCTCAATGTCATATTAATGCTCGGATGGTGAAATTGGTAGACACGCTGGACTTAAAATCCAGTGAACAGCAATGTTCGTGCGGGTTCAAGTCCCGCTCTGAGTACTAAAGCCTCTTCTTTTGAAGAGGCTTTTTTTATTGTGTAAACTCGCACAACATAAAATAAATTTGCGAAGTAAATTTATTTTAAAGAATCTAAGAATCTATCCCGATAGCTATCGGGACTAAGAATTTAAAATCAACAATCTAAAATCTAAAATAATAAATGGGTGCTTTCGTAATTAGCAAGAGGTTTAACGATGAGTATAAGTTCGTGTTTACTTCAAGAAAGGGTAAAGTGATCTTTACGAGTTTGAGTTATGAATTGAAATTTGAAGGTGAGGAGGATATTGAAAAGTTTAAGGCAAATATAGATCAGGCTAAGTTTTTAAAATTTAAAGGTTCTGGAGGGAAATATTTCTTTAAGTTAATGTTAGGTGAGGTTCACTTCGCAACAAGTCGTAAGTATACTACGGAGTTGCTTTTGCAAAAGGGAATAAAGGAGATTGTAACGTACGGTGCAAGATCTGAGATTTTAGATTTTTCGTCGAGTGAGTCGATTTTTGAGGATGAAGAGGAAGAGGTGGAAGTAGGAGAAGAGGTGGGAGATTAGAGTAAAATTCCAATGCTGTAAATTCTAAATTCCAATAGTTTGGTCGCTTATTTGATTTTGTTTAATAAGTTTTGAAAAAAAAATCCCGAATTCCAAAAATACATTGAGTGTTGTTGGAATTCGGGATTTGTGCTATTGAACTTGGAGTTTAAAATATTGGAAATTTTAAATTAGTTTTTGAGCATAAAAAAAACCATCTCAAGGATGGTTTTAAAATTTTTAGAACTTAGGTTCTAATTATTTTTTTACTTCTTCTACTTTAGCAGCAGCAGAATCAACTTTAGCAGCAGCAGAATCAACAGTTGCAGCAGCAGAATCAACTACAGCAGCAGCAGAATCAACAGCAACAGCAGTAGAATCTACAGACTCAGTAGCTGCAGCATCAGCTTTTTTACAAGAAACAACAGTTAAAACAGCAACAACAGCTAAACTTAAAAATACTTTTTTCATCTTACTTTATTATAAAAGGTTAATTATTAATTCGTGGCAAAGATATAAATTTTTTAATATGTAAAATATTTTTTCACTTTTTTTTTAAAATATTTTCATTGCTCACGATTATCTTAGTTATCAAATAATATGCCAAAATACTAAAATTATGTTATATTGTTGTATTTTTCGAATAAATTATTTTTTGTTGAATATTCAATAAGAGAATTGGCTGTTTCTATTCTCTTCCTTGCGGTTTATTTTGTTTTTGATTCATTATTTGATAAGTTAAAAAAGCGAAAAAGAGCTTGTTTAAGCTCTTTTATAAATAATAACGACAGGAAATCTTATTTTACATGAATAAATCGCTTAAGAAACGATATTCATAATGGTATTTGTAGCTCCTTTATTGTCCTGAATATAAGATCTGCAAATGCTGCTTTTTTCATCAAAGAAATTAGTATCATTAAGCAAACGATCCAGTGTTTCTTTTAACTCCTTACTATTAGAAATTGTAATACATCCTTCAAGTGCAACTAATTGGACTGCTTCTGCGAAATTAGAGTAATTTGGACCAATTACAATCGGAATTCCAAATGTTGCAGGTTCAAGAATATTATGAATTCCCGGATTTCCAAAACCGCCTCCAACATACGCTATTGTTCCATAGCTGTAAATTTTAGTCAATAATCCTATTGTATCTATAATGAAGACATTATATCCAGATAAGTCAAGGTCTCTCTTTTCTGAAAATAATACAGTCGATTTTGTGATTTGACTTTTTAAACTTGTTATTTGATCTGGTTTAATGTTATGAGGAGCAATAATAAATTTTACATGCTCAGGCGCCTGATTAATATATTCTGCTAATAAAGCCTCGTCTTTTGGCCAGGAACTTCCTATTACTATAGTAGGGAAATCATTTTTGAAGTTTTCGATAAAGTCAAGTGTGTTGTCTCTTTCTAAAATTGCATTAACACGGTCAAAACGAGTGTCACCGGAAACGATCACATTATGAAAACCTATTGCTTCAATTTTTTCTTTAGAACTTTCATTCTGAACAAAGAAATAAGTAAAAGCCTTTAATGCTTTTCTGTAAAAACCACCATACCATTTAAAAAACATCTGATTGTCTCTGAAGATTCCGGAAATTAAATAAGTAGGTGTTTTGCTTGTTTCCAGTTCTTTTAGGTAGTTGAGCCAAAATTCATATTTAATAAAAAATACCAATTCAGGATGTGCTAATTTTAAAAATTGCTTCGCATTGCTTTTAGTATCTAACGGAAGGTAAACAGTTATATCGGCAACTGTGTTATTTTTACGCACTTCATAACCTGATGGAGAGAAAAAAGTAACAATGATCTTATGGTCAGGATATTTTTCTTTGATTTTTTCGATTACCGGTAAACCTTGTTCGTATTCGCCAAGTGATGCCGAATGAAACCAAATCGTTTTATCTGAGGGTTTTATTTTTTCCTCTAAAATAGAAAAAACATTTTTCCTACCGTTTACAAAAAGTTTAATTTTCGGACTAAAAAGTGCCACAATTTTCAGAAAAAACCCCGCAATAGAAATGACTAAATTATATAGAAAAAGCATCTGTTTATTTTTGTGGCTAAATTACGCTTCTTTCGATTATTTTCATTGGTTTGAAGGTATTAAATAACTATTTTTGTTCCTCCTTTTAGAGATTCTGATTACAAAACAGGTCTTTAATTTTAAAATATATTGAAAATGAAAAAAATTCAAATGGTTGACTTAAAAAGTCAATACGAAAAAATAAAAACTACCGTTGATGCTTCGATTCAAGAAGTTTTAGATACAAATACTTATATAAACGGACCTTTAGTACATCAATTTCAAAAAAATCTTGAAGATTATTTGGGAGCAAAACATGTAATTCCGTGTGCAAACGGTACAGATGCTTTACAGATTGCTATGATGGGGTTAGACTTAAAGCCAGGCGATGAGGTAATTACTGCCGATTTTACTTTTGCAGCAACTGTTGAGGTTATTGCTTTATTGCAATTAACACCGGTTTTGGTTGATGTTGATATGACTAATATGAATATCGATATCGAAGCTATTAAAAAAGCAATTACGCCAAAAACTAAAGCAATTGTTCCGGTACACTTATTTGGACGTGCTGCCAACATGGATGCAATTATGGAAATTGCAACTGAACATAATTTATATGTAATTGAAGATAATGCGCAGGCAATTGGAGCCGATTATATTTCGAAATCAGGAACAAAAAGCAAAGTAGGTGTTATTGGTCACGTGGCTGCAACTTCATTCTTTCCGTCTAAAAACTTAGGCTGTTATGGAGATGGTGGAGCGATTTTTACCAACGACGATAAATTAGCACACATCATCCGCGGAATTGTAAATCACGGAATGTACGAGCGTTACCATCATGATGTTGTAGGTGTAAATTCACGTTTAGACAGTATTCAGGCAGGAGTTTTAAATGCGAAATTGCCGCTTTTAGACGAATATAATGCAGCACGTCGTTTGGCAGCTTCAAAATATAATGCAGCTTTTGCCGGAAATGCACATATCATTACGCCGGAATTTGATGCAAACGAAAATGATCACGTTTTTCATCAATATGTATTGAGAATTATCGATGCAGACAGAAATGCTTTATTACAGCATTTGCAGGATAAGCAAATTCCATGTGCAATTTACTATCCAATTCCATTGCATTCTCAAAAAGCGTATGTTGATCCTCGTTATAAAGAAGAGCAATTCCCGGTTACCAATCAATTAGTGAAAGAAGTTATTGCTTTACCAATGCATACTGAGCTTGATGATGAGCAAATTAAATTTATTACAGATTCTGTTTTAGAATTTTTAAATAAATAATTATGAGAAGTTTACGTGTTTTAATTTTGATGGTTCTGGTTTCGTTTTCGGCTTTTGCTCAAAAATCGAATACGAAAGATGAAACTGCTATTATTAATCAGGTTGAAATTTTGCGTAAAGCAATGATTGATGCTGATGGAGCGAAATTAAAAGCATTAACTTCTGATAAATTGACCTATGTTCATTCGAACGGTAATTTTCAAAACCAGGCAGAATTTGTGGACGGAATCGTGAGCGGAAAATCTGATTTCGTTACTATCGAATTTCAGAATCAAACTATAACGATTCAGGATAATGTTGCAATAGTACGACATGTTTTGTCTGCCCATACCAAAGATGACGGAATCGACAGAGATATAAAAATAGGAATAATGCTTGTTTGGCAAAAGCAAAAGAACAACTGGATTTTGATTGCCAGACAAGCTTACAAATTAACTACATAATAAAAACAACCGCAAAATGAAAGTATTAGTAACAGGAGGATTAGGTTTTATTGGTTCTCACACCGTAGTCGAATTGCAAAATGAAGGCTTTGAAGTAGTGATAATTGATAATCTTTCTAACTCTACAGAAGATGTTTTAAAAGGAATTACAGCCATTACAGGAAAAACGCCTTTATTTGAAAAAATTGATTTAAGAGAGAAAAGTGCCGTTCAGGATTTCTTTAAAAAACACAATGATGTTACAGGAGTAATTCATTTTGCAGCTTCAAAAGCGGTAGGTGAAAGTGTAGAACAACCTCTATTATATTATGAAAACAATATTGCTTCGTTGGTTTATTTGCTGCAGGAATTACAGCAAAAACCAGAGGCAAGTTTTATTTTTAGCTCGTCTTGTACAGTTTACGGTCAAGCCGAAAAAATGCCAATTACAGAAGATGCTCCCGTACAGGCAGCAATGTCTCCTTACGGAAATACCAAGCAAATAGGGGAAGAAATAATCACAGATACAGCTAAAGTTACTAATATTAGCGCCATTTTATTACGTTATTTTAATCCTGTGGGAGCGCATTCAAGTACTGAAATTGGAGAACTACCATTGGGAGTTCCTCAGAATTTAGTACCTTTTATTACGCAAACCGGAATGGGATTGCGTCAGGAATTATCAGTTTTTGGAAATGATTACCCAACACCTGACGGAACTGCAGTTCGTGATTATATTCACGTTGTCGATTTGGCAAAAGCACACGTAATCGCTTTACAGCGTTTATTCAATAAAAAGAATTTGCAAAAGGTTGAAACGTTTAATTTAGGGACAGGAACGGGAAGTTCAGTTCTTGAAGTAATTCATAGTTTCGAAAAAGTAAGCGATAAAAAACTACCATATGTAATTAAGCCACGCCGCGAAGGTGATATAACAGAAGCGTACGCCAATACAGATAAAGCAAACGATGTTTTAGGCTGGAAAGCAGAATTAAGTTTAGACGAAGCAATGGCAAGCGCCTGGAAATGGGAGCAGAAAGTTCGCTCTTAATTTAGTGTTCAGTCTCAGTCACGGTTTACAGTTGCTGACGATAAAACAAAAAGTCCCAAATAATATTTATTTGGGACTTTTTTATAGATATAGTTTTTAAACTGAAAACTGCGACCGAAAACTGAATACTAAAAATTAAGCATTCGCAGTAACCGCTTCTTTATCGATTTTGTTGATCAAACCGGCTAACACTTTTCCCGGACCAACTTCAGTAAACAAAGTAGCGCCGTCAGCGATCATTTGCTGAACTGATTGTGTCCATTTTACAGGAGCAGTCAATTGAATGATTAAATTCTTTTTAATTTCGTTTGCATCCGAAACTGCGCTTGCAGTAACGTTTTGGTAAACAGGGCAAATAGGTGTAGAGAAAGTTGTAGCTTCAATTGCAGCTGCTAATTCTTCTCTCGCTGGTTCCATCATTGGTGAGTGAAATGCTCCTCCAACAGGTAAAATCAGCGCCCGTTTTGCTCCTGCAGCTTTCATGGCTTCACAAGCTTTTTCAACTGCTGTAGTTTCTCCGGAAATTACTAGTTGTCCAGGACAGTTGTAATTTGCAGCAACCACGATTCCGTCTATCGAAGCACAAACTTCTTCAACAATGTTATCCGCCAATCCTAAAACAGCAGCCATTGTAGATGGAGTAATTTCGCAGGCTTTTTGCATAGCTAGAGCACGTTGAGAAACTAATTTCAAACCGTCTTCAAAAGATAAAGTTCCGTTGGCAACTAAAGCTGAAAATTCGCCCAATGAATGTCCTGCAACCATTTCGGGTTTAAAATCTTCACCTAACGTTTTAGCTAAAATAACCGAGTGTAAAAAAACCGCTGGCTGAGTCACTTTAGTTTCTTTTAGTTCTTCGGCAGTACCTTCGAACATGATATCTGTAATTCTGAAACCAAGAATTTCATTGGCTTTTTCGAATAATTCTTTGGCTAAAGCCGAACTTTCATATAAATCTTTGCCCATTCCTGTAAACTGTGCGCCCTGACCTGGAAATACGTATGCTTTCATTTGTCTAATTTAAGATTGAATTTTTTTAAATTGAAAATTAGTTTCAATTGAAAGGCAAAAATAGTATTTTTTTAGCTCGTATAATCCTTAAACATGTAAATCCATGCTAATCTTGAAAATCGGAGATTGAAAGAAGTGAGTAAGATAATTACAACGGCAATAATAGGAATGATTCTTAAATCGAAATTTTTCTCAAAGAAAAATTGAGCAACGCAGTAAGTTGCAATACCCTGAGCGACTGTTAATCCGTAATTTACATACATCGCACCAAAGAAATAACCAGGTTCTTTCTGGAACTTGTAATTGCAATGACTGCAGTATTCATTCATTTTTGGCAAACTAAAATTTAGAAAAATATTTTTGTCTTTAAATACTTTTCCTTTATGACAAATAGGACATTCGTTACTTAAAATATGAGTTAATGCACTTGACATGATTTTGTTGTTTTTTATTTATACAAAGGTAATTTGTAATCTGTTAAAAGTCTTTTTTATATCTTCGCTACTTATAGCATAATAAAGACATTTTGGGATAAAAATTCCAATAAAAAAAATCCAAATTCCAAAACTGAAATTCCAAATTCCAAAAAATCTAAAAGCTGCAATCTAAAATCTAACCTCGTATGAAAAGATATCCCGTTTATAGTGTTCAGAATTTTAGCTGTAATGATATTCATCGTGATTTTTATGTGAATACTTTTAAGGAACATCTAAAAAGTCACAGTTTTGTCGAAGAACCACATCGTCACGATTCCTATTTAATGGTATTTTTTACCAAAGGTTCAGGACAGCATGAAGTTGATTTTGATCAATTCGAAATCAAAAAAGGAAGTTTGTTTGTGTTGCAGCCAGGACAAATGCATCATTGGAGTTTGTCTGAAGATATTGAAGGATTTGTGATAATCTTTTCACAGGAATTGTATAATTTGTATTTCGGGCAGAAAAACATCAATGAATATAATTTTTACCATTCTATTCACAATCGGCCGGAAATGGTTTTTGAAGAAAAAGAAATTCCAAAAATCCTTCCGTATTTTGATTTGCTAATTCAGGAAAATAATCAGGAAAATAAATATCAACTCGATAAAATGCTGAATTTGTTAGACTGTATTCATATCGAAATCACCAGGAAATACAACGAAACCTATTCGCATCAAACGCATTCTTATAATATTAAGATCGATAAGTTCGAAATACTTTTGGAACAATATTTTAAAGAAGAAAAACTTCCCTCTTTTTACGCTGAAAAATTAAACATTACATTAAAACACTTAAACAGAATCTGCAATGAGATTCTACAAAAAACAGCCACAGAAGTAATCACAGATCGCGTAGTTTTAGAAATAAAAAGAATGTTAATCGACAAGCAATTAGCAGTAAACGAAGTGGCGTTTAAAGTAGGTTACGAAGATTACTCTTATTTCTCCCGATTCTTCAAAAAACAAACCGGAATGTCTCCAAGTGACTTTAGGAATGCTACTCGGTAGTTTTTCGCCACGAATTCACGAATTAAGTTCAACTCAAAGCTTAAATTAATTCGTGAATTCGTGGCTATTTTTTTCTAATCTAAACAAAAAAATCCTGCACTTCCAAAAAAGTACAGGATTTTAAACCAACCAAATTAAATTCTATTATTGTCGGATTAAGCTTGTTTTACAAATTGTAATTCAATGTTTAATTTTACTTCTTCGCCTACTAAAACACCTCCGGTTTCAAGAGCAGAGTTCCAGTTTAAACCCCAGTCTTTACGATTAATTTTTCCTTCTATGCTTAAACCTACTTTAGTATTTCCCCAAGGATCAGTCAGGATTCCGCTATATTCTACAGGAAAAGTTACGGTTTTAGAAACACCTTTAATGTTTAAATCTCCAGTGATTTCATAGCTTCCAGAATTAATTTTTTTGAATGATGAAGCTTTGAAAGTTAGTTTTGGATGATTTTCTACATCAAAAAAGTCACCACTTCTTAAATGTCCGTCTCTGTCTGCGTTTGCAGTATCGACAGAAGCAATGTCAGCAGAAAATTCGATAGCTGCATTTTCGAAGTTGTCTCCGTCTGTAGTAATTGTAGCATCGTATGTTCCAAATTTTCCTGAAACATTTGTAAACATCATGTGTTTAACTTTAAAACCAATTTCTGAATGTGTTGGGTCGATTGACCATTTTGTAGTTGCCATAATTTTTATTTTTAAATAATTAATTTCATTTTGATAGGACAAAGTTACGTCCGTAGTACTCGAAACACACTTAACCTAGATTAAGAAATGAAAAATGTGATTTTTAATTTTTTTAAATTGATTATCTTAAAAATACAATTCTCATGTAGATTAAAATTATCTTTTAGGAAAAGTTTAGTAAAAAAAGAAACGATAATAAGTTGAATGTCAGCTTATATATCGTTTCTTGAAAAAAAATATTAATTGTAATCTTTGAATTAGTAGTTCATCGGAATATCCATCAATAGAAATTCAGCATCAGTATTTGCTTTTATAGTCAAAACATCAGTTCCTGAAATTCCAACAGCATCACGAGTGTTTAATTCCTGACCGTTAATGGTAACATTTCCTTTTAATATGAAAGCGTAAACTCCGTTTCCTTCTTTTTTGATTTTATATTCAGTAGATACACCTGAGTCAAAATTCCCCATGTTAAACCAGGCATCCTGGTGAATCCAAACTCCCTCATCATCAGCATTTGGAGATAAAATTTGCGCTAATTTATTGTGTCTGTCCGCAACGTTCAAAGTTATTTGTTGGTAACGAGGATCTACATTTCTTTTGTTTGGAAACAACCAGATTTGCAATAATTTAGTTTGCTGATCTGCATTCGGGTTAAACTCACTATGCTGAACTCCGGTTCCGGCACTCATCACCTGAATATCACCATTTTTGATGATTTCAGTATTTCCCATACTGTCTTTGTGCGCCAAATCTCCTTCAAGCGGAATCGTAATGATTTCCATATTATCGTGAGGGTGCGTTCCAAAACCCATTCCACCAGCGATTGTGTCATCGTTCAAAACACGAAGAGCGCCAAACTGAATTCTTTCCGGGTTGTACCAGCTTGCAAAACTAAAGCTATGATAAGCGTTAAGCCATCCGTGATTTGCATTTCCTCTTGTTTCTGCTTTGTGTAATACTATATTTTCCATGATCTGTGTGTTTTGTTATTTTTATAGTACAAAGATACCACCGAGGTGAATGAAAGGCACTTAACCTAGATTAAGAAAAAGATGCTAAGATTCTGAGGAGCTAAGAGGCTAAGGTTTTTCTGGAGCAGAAATTTTGGTTTTCAAAAGACGTCTGGTCCCGCTATTCCTTCCAATCTTTTATGTCCGCCGCGGCGGACACAAAAGGATTTCCAGTGCTATCGGGGCTAAATTAGAAGTTTTGTTTTCAGAAGATGTATCGATGCAAAGCGACAAAGTAACCACGTAGCTTTGTCATCTCGACGAAGGAGAGATCTCCGCAAGTAACTCCGCACAGTAAGTCGCTAATCTTTACAGAGCTTCTCGCGGAGATCTCTCCTTCGTCGAGATGACAAGATTATGCTGAGATAATTATATTGAAAGGGAAATAAAACGTTTTGTGACTTCGCGGGATCAAAAGAAACTAAATTACTTAATTTTAATCAATTTCCCTTTTCCAACGACTTCGTCAAGATAATTCGCAGCCGAACTTTGCTTATCATGCATATCAAACAAGATAGTGTCTTTTTTGATTTGATCTTTTGGAATACTTATAATTAAGTCTCTATTGATAAAATTATCCAATACTATTACATTACCATACGATATTTTTCCTTTTGGCAGATACTTATTATCAAATACAAAAACGCTATCCTTAAAAGTGATTTTATCTTTTTGAACGTAGACATTATCATCTTCTAACAAATAATTATAACGGCCATTGAGTTTATCTGTTTCCTGATTGAAGTTAATAGAAAGCAGCGTTATTATTAAAACAAGATATTTCATAATATTCTAACTAAATTGATTTATAAATTGCTGAACCACTGCATCCGTATTCTCATGTCGTCTTTTCTTCTCTAATGCAATTGGCGGTGCAGCTCTTTCAAGACAATTTTTTACGTCACAAGTCTCACAAGTTACGCCCACAATTCTTTTTACCAAAGGTTTTCCTTCGATAAATTTGAATTTCTTTTTCATGGTCGGATTAATTAAAATTCCAACTGAAATACTTCGAATGGTATCCTGCAAAAAAGGATCTTTTGTGGCTGATGAAAAAACCAAATATTCATTGCCACTGTGTGCATAACTTGAAATTTGAGCGTCAAAAAAATGAGGTTTATTTTGTATAATAGCTTCATCAATCGTTTTTACCGAAACCCATCTTCGGCAATAATGTTCGTCGGTTTCGTTGGCATGCGGTTCTTGCTGATTGGTAATGTGTAATTCTTTTTTGATTTGATATTTATCAGAGCCAATTTTATGGGACATTCTTAAAAAGAATAAATTTTTAAGATGAAAATCTTTTGGCAATAGATTGGTCAGTCTCTGATAGAAGGATTCCGGCGAAACCTCAAAACTCTCGATGAGCGATACAAATTCTTCGGGATTAGGTTTTTCGTTGTTTAAGAAATCATTGATTTTGCTGGCAACCAATTGTCTTGGCAACAACAAAGCTCCTGCAAAGTACGAAGCATAAAAGTTATGCAGCACCTGATCAAAATTTTCGAACTTAATCCAGCTAAAAGTGAGTAATCTGTCTGAAATTTTCAAATAATTATAGGCGATTTCTTTGGCTAAAATAAACGCTTTCTGCGGATTATCTAATTCTGTAGAGAGTAATAATGTTTTGCTTTTAGGAACGAAAATAGAGCGTAAATCGCCTAAAGCTTCCTGTTCAGAAAATACTATTTCTTTTATTTTATAATCATATTCTACTTTTAAAATGGCCTCTAATTCTTCGATACTCACTTTTGAATCTAAATTGATCTGAAATGATTTCGAAAAAGAAATGACTTTCTCTTCCAGATCCTCGAAATAATTATTGTGCGCTTCCTGATACGATCGTAAAGCGGCCAAAAAGAAACTTTCGCGACTTAAATTATAATGCTGCGCGATTTCGATAATCGTACTAATAAAGGCATTAACCTTAGCTGGTGCATTAGCAATAATGTCTATTAGGTCGGCTTCCTGAATTCCAAAAAGTTCTAAAGGAATTTCTTTTAAAATACCTGATTTCAGAATTTCTCCAATGGGAGCGAGATTATTATCAAGTTTTAAAGAGACCATTTGGTCATAACTTGTTTCTAAATGCTCGCACAGAAGTAAAATTTTATCTGTTTTTGGATATTTTTTTCCCTTTTCAATCTCGTTTAAATACGATTTTGAAAGATTGGTCAATTTGGCTAAGCCAAAAAGAGAAAGATTTTTTTGAGTTCTGACTTGCTTGAGTTTTAGCCCAAATATCAGCTTTATATAGTCTTTTTCGATATCCATGTCTCAAATATAGTCATATTAAAAATAATCGCCAAAAAATAATTTTCAATATTTAGCGAACGTTCGCTTGTTTTGTAAAAATCTTTTTTCTAATATTGTCGTGTAGAAAATATTAGATATCAGATTGTTATGGTTTTAATTTTTAAAAGAAACACAGGCGATTCGATTATTACTAATTAAAATAAAATCCACAGCTATGAAAAACCAATTAGAAATTACCGCAACGGCAATGGAATTTTTAGCCGAAAAGAAACTTTCTTATCCAAAGATCTGGACCGAAGAAGCAATTGTTTTTATAAATGAATTGCATCGAAAATTCGAATCGCAACGAAAACTGTTATTGTTACAACGCGAACAAAAACAAACTGCTTTTGATCAGGGTATCATGCCGGTTTTTACACCTGAAACGAAAAGTGTCAGAGAAAGTAATTGGACAGCTGGCGAAATCCCCAAAGATTTATTAGATCGTAGAGTAGAGATTACCGGTCCTGTTGATCGCAAAATGATAATCAATGCATTGAATTCTGGAGCAAAAACTTTTATGGCTGATTTTGAAGACAGCACTTCGCCAACCTGGCAAAATTTGATGGAAGGGCAGCTGAATTTAATCGACGCAGTAAACAAAACCATTACGTATACCGATTTGGTGAAGCAAAAATCTTATCATTTAAATGAAAAAACAGCAACATTAATCGTGCGCCCAAGAGGTTTGCATTTGCCTGAAAAGCATGTTTTGATAGAAGGAAAAGAAGTTTCGGGTTCTTTGGTAGATTTTGGTTTGTATGTTTTTCATAATCATAAACGACTTTTAGAAAACAATTCAGCACCCTATTTCTATATTCCAAAATTAGAGCATTATCTCGAAGCACGTTGGTGGAATACCGTAATTGATTTTACTGAGAATCATCTAAAATTGAAAAGAGGAACAATAAAAGTGACGGTTTTAATCGAAACGATAACGGCAAGTTTTCAATTGGATGAAATTATCTACGAATTGAAAGAGCATATCGTAGGCTTGAATTGCGGACGTTGGGATTATATTTTTTCTTACATCAAAAAGTTCAGAAAGAATCCAAAATTTATTGTTCCGGATCGCGATCAGGTAACTATGACCTCGCCTTTTATGAATGCGTACTCTAATCTTGTAATTCAAAGATGTCATAAACGCGGTATTCACGCGATTGGCGGAATGGCCGCACAAATTCCGATTAAAAATAATGAAGAAGCCAATGCGATTGCTTTCGCAAAAGTAAAAACCGATAAAGAACGAGAAGTTCGAAACGGTCATGATGGAACATGGGTAGCACATCCGGATTTGGTGGCAATAGCAAAAGAAATTTTTGATAAAGGAATGCCAACTCCAAATCAGATTCATATTAAAAGGGAACATCGCAAAATAACAGAAGCAGATTTGATTGAACCACCAATTGGAATCATAACAGAAAACGGTGTTCGAAAAAATATCAATGTCGGAGTTTTATATCTGGCTTCATGGCTAAACGGACAAGGGGCAGCAGCTTTACATAATTTGATGGAAGATGCTGCAACGGCCGAAATTTCGAGATCGCAATTGTGGCAATGGCTTCAGAATAAAGTGGTTTTGGATAATGGAAAAAAATTAGATGTGGCATATTACCACGAATTGGCTTTAGACGAATATCAAAAGATTAAATCGGAATTAGGAGAGGAAAATTACGAAAAACGTCAATTTCCTTTAGCCGAAAAAGTACTGGAAAGATTAGTAGTAAATACTGATTTTGTTGACTTTTTGACTATTCCATGTTATAAATACCTGTAAACAATTAAAAATTTAGAATTAAAAATTAAAAATCTGCGGTATCTGCTAAATCTGCGGGCAAATAATTTTTCACGCAGATTTAGCAGATCAGGCAGATAAAATGAGATTGTAAAATTTTCGCAGATTATAAACAAAACAAAACAATTAATGCTTTTTAGTCTTAATTAAAAATTTAGAATTAAAAATTAAAAATCTGCGGTATCTGCTAAATCTGCGGGCGAATAATTTTTCACGCAGATTTAGCAGATCAGGTAGATAAAATGAGATTGTAAAATTTTCGCAGATTATAAATTAAACAAAACAATTAATGCTTTTTAGTCTTAATTAAAAATTTAGAATTAAAAATTAAAAATCTGCAGTATCTGCTAAATCTGCGGGCGAATAATTTTTTACCAAGATTTTGCAGATCAGGCAGATAAAATGATAATATAAAAAAATCTGCGAATGATTTTAAACACATAGAAACATAGATTAAAATGTGAATAAAAAGAGTTTAAAAAAAATCTGGATTTTCATACATAGCTATGTTTGTTTAGACAAATGAAATGACTTAACCACAACGAAAAGCTATGTTTCTATGTGTTTAAAAAAATAAGTCCAGTTAAAACTGAATACTTATAACTGCGACTGCAAACTTTACTTACTAACCAACTTAACTATAACATTTATGAAAACAACAGAAGACAGAATTCAGGAATTGATTAACGATTGGATTACGAACCCAAGATGGAAAGGTGTTGAACGTCCCTATACAGCTACAGAAGTAGTTACGCTCCAGGGTTCGTATCAAATTGAGCATTCTATTGCCAAAATGGGAGCGCAAAAATTATGGAGAAAGTTAAAAAGTCAGGATTATGTTGCTGGTTTAGGCGCACTGACAGGAAATCAGGCGATTCAGGAAGTCGATGCTGGTTTAGAAGCGATTTATTTAAGCGGCTGGCAAGTCGCGGCCGATGCAAATTTGGCGGGAGAAATGTACCCGGACCAATCGCTTTATCCGGTAAATAGTGTGCCAATGGTGGTAAAAAAAATTAATAATGCTTTGTTACGTGCTGATCAGATTCAGACCGTAAATGAAGTGGAAGATAAAAAAGATTATTTGGTTCCGATTGTGGCTGATGCCGAGGCTGGTTTTGGGGGAAACCTAAATGCTTTTGAACTAATGAAGTCAATGATTGAAGCCGGAGCTTCCGGAGTTCACTTTGAAGATCAATTGAGTTCTGCTAAAAAATGCGGGCATTTGGGCGGAAAAGTTTTGGTTCCAACACAAGAAGCAATTAATAAACTAATTGCAGCTCGTTTGGCTGCGGATGTTATGGGAGTTTCGACTTTGATTGTGGCACGAACAGATGCAGATGCGGCTAATTTATTAACCAGCGATGCTGACCCAAGAGATGCTAAATTTATTACAGGCGAAAAAACAAACGAAGGTTTTTTCTATGTAAACAGCGGAATCGATCAGGGAATTGCAAGAGGATTAAGCTACGCACCTTATGCCGATTTGATTTGGATGGAAACCAGTAATCCGGATTTAGTTTATGCTAAAAAATTCGCTGATGCCATGCGAAAAGAATTTCCGGATAAAATGCTGGCTTACAATTGTTCTCCTTCTTTCAATTGGGCGGCAAAATTATCTGTTGCTGAAATGGAAACGTTCAGAGAAGATTTGGCTGCAATGGGATATAAGTTCCAGTTCATCACTTTGGCAGGATTCCATGCTTTGAATACAAGTATGTTTGAATTGTCTAAAGCATACAAAGAACGCGGTATGGCGGGTTACTCTGAATTGCAGGAGAGAGAATTTGCTTTACAGAAAAACGGATTCAGAGCGGTAAAACACCAGGCTTTTGTAGGGACTTCTTATTTTGATGCTGTTCAAAATACGGTAACAATAGGAAGGTCTTCAACTACAGCGATGAAACATTCTACGGAGGTTGAGCAATTTTAATTCAATAGAACACGGTTCTTGATTGAGCCGTGTTTTGTTTTGCCACAGATTTCACAGATTAAAAGGATTAAAAAAAATGTTGCCACGAATTTCACAAATTCACACGAATTTTAATTTGATTTTTTAAGTCAATTAATTAGTGAAAATTTGTGAAATTCGTGGCAAACAAAAAATCATTTTAATCTGTGAAATCTGTGGCTATTATTTTTTCAAAAGCCTTGCTTTCATTTTGCTGAAAAATTCTGGTGTAACACCAATGAAAGAAGCGATTTGTTTTTGAGGAACTTTATGAACCAGTGATCCGTATTTGGTCGTGAATTTCTCAAAACGTTCTTCGGCAGTTAAGCTCAAATTATCCATTAATCTTTGCTGATTGGCAACTAAAGAGTTTTCGATCAAAATTCTAAAAAACCGTTCCAATTTTGGAATTTCAAGATACAATTGTTCCTGATTTTCTTTGGATAAAGAAACTACTTCGGCTTCTTCAAGAACTTCAATAAAAAGCTGTCCGGGTTTTTGCGAAAAAAAACTGTACATATCGCTCATCCACCAGCCTTCGCAGGCAAATGAAAGAACGTGCTCAACAATATTATCGTTGATGTTGAAACTTCTTAAAATTCCCGAGTTTACGAAATACGAATGTTTACAAACTTCGCCAGCGTTTAATAAAATCGTTTTGGGCTTGTAAGTATTCGTTTCTAGTTTAGATAAAAAAAGTGCTTGCTCTTCTGAAGTCAATGAAACGTGTTTGGCAATGTTTTCAAGAATTAACTCCATTATTTTTTGTCATCTATTAAAGTGAATGATGTCGCTTTAAAACGATCTTTTTCGATTGTTCCCGTTACAGAAGCCTTTCTAACAGCATTGCAAAAACCATTATCAGCATGTGCGTCGCCGTGATCGTGAATGGTTGTTCCATCAACAAAATAGGATTTTCCGTCAATACGAACGGCTAAATCACAACTTTTACCTTTCATTCCAAATTGACATTCTCCGCAAGAAGCCTCTACAATTGTTGGTTTATCAAATTTCTTTTTAGTTTGAGCCTGAGCTGCAATTCCTATAATCAGGAAAAGCACGAATATAAGTTTTTTCATTTTTTAAGAATTTACAGTTATTAATTTAGAGGTAGTTTTAGCACGTTCTACTATTTCTTCGATTGGGGTTGCTAATGAATCATGACTTAAAACAACGCCCATTCGGCGATACGGTCTTGAAGTTGGTTTTCCGAAGATTCTGAAATCGGTTTTTGGCAAGGCTGCTACTTTTTCTATTCCGCTAAAAGTTGGATTTGTCGAATCTTCAGAAGCTAAAATTACGGCACTTGCTCCGGCTTTTTCTAAAGTAATTTCGAAAATTGGCAAACTTAAAATAGCGCGTAAATGCAATTCAAATTCGTTGAAGTTTTGCGTTCCGGCCAAAGTTACCATTCCGGTATCGTGTGGGCGAGGAGAAAGTTCAGAGAAATAAACGCCTTCATTAGTTAAGAAAAATTCTACGCCAAAAAGTCCTGCGCCGCCAAGTGCTTCCGTTATTTTTTCGGCCATGTCCTGAGCTTCGTACAAATCTTTTTCTGAAACTAAAGCGGGTTGCCAGCTTTCCTGATAATCGCCTCGTTCTTGTCTGTGTCCAATTGGAGCGCAAAATAAGGTTGGATTATTATTCTGTGTAATGGTTAAAAGTGTGATTTCTGAATTGAAATCAACAAATGCTTCTACTATTACTTCGATAACATCGCCACGTGAACCTTCAACAGCATATTGCCATGCTTTTTCGATATCACTTTCTGTTTTTATAGTCGATTGTCCTTTTCCTGATGAAGACATTAAAGGTTTTACCACACACGGAATTCCAACTTCCTGAACTGCTTTTTGCAATTCTTCTGCTGAAGTGGCATATTGATATTTGGCAGTTTTTAATCCAAGTTCTTTTGCAGCTAAATCACGAATGGCTTTACGATTCATGGTAAAGTTGGCCGCTTTCGCTGAAGGAACAACGGTAATTCCCTGTTTTTCGTAATCGTAAAAACGTTCTGTGCGAATGGCTTCTATTTCGGGAACTATAAAATCAGGTTTGTGTTTGGCTACGATTCGGTCCAGCTCTTCGCCGTCGAGCATATTAATCACTTCAAAACCGTGAGCAACTTGCATAGCCGGAGCATTTTCGTAACTATCAACAGCAATTATAGTTTGTCCGATTCGTTGTGCGGCAATGACAAATTCTTTGCCTAATTCGCCTGAACCGAGGAGTAGTATTTTCATTTTGTTTGATTTAGAGATTGAGAATTTTGGCTTGCTTTGACAATTATTAAACTGCTTATAAAAGTTAGAATCATTAATATAAATGATAGGAATAGAATCATTAATAATGAGAATAAAATTTGATAAGGAATTGGTGAATTAAATACTGATGAAATTCCATTTACGAATAATCCAATAACATATATTGCTAAAAGAGCGATAATAATTTTTGAACTTACTCCAAAAGAAAATTGTGAACAAGCTTTGAGGTAATGTATTTGATTTAGTGATGGGCTTATTTTTGTAGCTGTATTCCAAAATAGAAAAACTATAAATATTGGAAACAAAATTCCCCAGAAAATGGGATTCCAAAACATGCCGAAATTGCAAATTTGTATGCATTGAAAAATAAAATAGCTGTCTGAAAATATTAATAAAGGAAAAAAAAGACACACAAAAAATCCAGCTATAATTGAATGCTTTTGGATGCTATTTTTGGTTTTCATTTAAATTCAGTTTTGAGAGTAAAGATAAATAAAATGGAATTTATTCTCACGCAGATTTTGCAGATTCAGCAGATTTAATATTTTAACCGCAAAGTTCGCAAAGGATTACGCGAAGCACGCAAAGGAAAATTATTCGCATGCATTAACGTAGAGACGCACTGCAGTGCGTCTACGTGATCTATATTTAACCGCAAGGTTCGCAAAGGGATTGCGCGAAGAGCGCAAAGCTTTGTTTTGAAGTAAAATAAAAAAGGTTCGCAAAGATTATTAAAATCTTTGCGAACCTTGCGTAATCCCTTTGCGAACTTTGCGGTTAAATTCTAATGAAAATGATCTTCTTCAATCTCAAATTCGGCGTCTTTTTCCCAAATTTCCATTTCACAAGGTTTGCAGTTGAATTTTAGTTTGTATTCTAATTCGCCTTGTTTCAATACTAATGGTTCTTTTACCTTAACACCCACTATGTCTCTTTGGTGTATTGGACATTTTTTTAATTCGTATTTGATACAGTATTTGGTTGTCATTACACGAGATTTTCCCGGATCCCATTGTAATTCGAATGCTTTTTCGATTTCGGTAACACCGTGACGTTCGTAGAATTTACGAGCCGTTTTGTTTGATACATTGTACATGAAATCTAATTTGGTTTCAGGATACGGATGTGATGTTTTTACTATTTGGTATTCTTCGCGTTTGTAATTTTTCAAACGAATTTCGGTTAACTGATCGTAAACCGTTCTTCTCATTTCGTTGATTTTTGAAATAGGAAGGAACCAGTTTTGCGAGAACATAATATTAATTTCATCAGCAGTATAAGGCGTAAAACCTGTTTTTGCTAATTGTGTTTTGATGTTCTCTTCGATCGATTCGCTAGTTTTGGTCTGCTCTTTTGCGTGTTCTAAATTTACGATACTTACATTTCCGTCTTCGTCGGTTGCGATTAGTTCAAAACCAGTTTCTGTTTCTGTAAGTAATAAAGTTGTACTTAATTTACGAACTGCACTGTCTTCTCTTTCTACAATTTTAATGAAAGCGGCGTCGTTATTTCTATATATGAAAGTTCCGTCTTTTACTTCTTTTAAAACATTCGGGTAAATTTTACCGTTTTCGGCTTTGTTTACGTAGATTCCATCCGCTTCGTTGTTTTCGTTGATGAAACAAAGTCCGTCGCCGTTGTTTAGTAATTCCCCGTTTTCGATTTCGTAAGCGTTTCCAACCGTTCTGATTAATTTACCAATATATTGACCTTTTGATTTTGGACTTTCCCAAGAACCAATAGAGCTATGTCTTTCGTTTACAAAATAATCGGTATAACCACGGTTGAAAGTTCTGTTTAAAGACGAATCAAAAGTATACGTGCAAGTTCCAGATGAAGCTTTCCTATATTTATCGCTTCCTGCTCCTTCTAAATAACTGTCTAGTTTTTGACGTAAGTAGGAAACGTTATTTTTTACATAAACGACATCTTTCAATCTTCCTTCAATTTTAAAAGAAACAATTCCGGCTTCAATCAAATTCGGAATCTGTTCTGAAATATCTAAATCTTTTATCGAAAGTAAGTGACTGTTTTTGATTAAAGTTTCTCCGTTTCCGTCGATTAAGTTATAAGGTAAACGACAGTTTTGAGCGCAAGAACCACGGTTGGCGCTGCGTTCTCCGTTAGCCACACTCATATAACAGTTTCCGCTGAAGGAAACACATAAAGCTCCGGTTACGAAAAACTCTAACTCAACATCAGCATGATCATATATTGTTTTAATTTGATGCAGGTTTAATTCACGGGCTAAAACCACACGTTTGATTCCGGCATCTTTTAAGAATTTAATTTTATCAGCATCACGGTTATTGGCTTGTGTGCTGGCATGAAGTACGATAGGAGGTAAGTCCATTTCCATAATTGCCATATCCTGAATGATCAGTGCATCAACTCCAATATCGTATAATTCCCAAATCATTGAGCGACAAGTTTCTAATTCGTTGTCGTACAAAATGGTATTCATAACAACAAAAACCTGAGCATTAAATAAATGCGCATATTGTACCAAAGCGGCAACATCTTCAATAGAATTGTTGGCGTTAGAACGTGCGCCAAACTGCGGTGCACCAATATAAACTGCATCGGCGCCACTGTTGATGGCGGCCATTCCTCCAATTAAATCTTTAGCAGGAGCTAATATTTCAATTTTCTTCTTCATTTTTAGAACTTTAGGCTTTTGTGGTATTCGTGGAAAAAAGTTTGCAAAGTTCTTATAAATATTTCGAGTTTACTAATGCTGAAGTGACTTTTTTTGAAATAGTTAGATTATATGGAATGATGATGATTAAGCAATTACGGTTTATTTAAGATATTTAATACTTCTGGTCGTTTCAGATTGCTTTATATATTGTCCGTTCTTAAAAGCGGAATATTTCTTTTTAATCCAATTGCCAAATTTATCATATTTAATTTCCATTTGATATTTAGCAGTTTTGATTATATCTCCATATTCGTTTATAATATCTTCCGGGTCGGTTTTTGAAGAATCAATTTTAGTTGTTTGTGAAGTAATAAGTTCATCGTTATTATTGTAGTATTCAATAATTACTTCATTTGCTTCGTAATTATATTTATTCTTTTCTTTTCCGAGGATTTGATCTCCAACGTAACCAGTAAGTTCGATTGGATCTCCTTTTTCATTATTTATTATATCTGTTTTTCGAAAAACTTTGCCATTTTGATCTTTGTCAGTAATATTAATTAAATAATATTTTGAATCATAATTATAAAAAGCAATTTCTATAGTATGCCCTAAATAACGATGCCAGTTTTCAAATTTTCTTGCTGTGCAACGAATTTCAGTGCTATCGTATACTCTTGTTAAGCGTTGTTTTAAATTATTGTCACCATCATATCTAAGTTCGATTACGACATTGTTTTTGGAGTTATAAGTAGTTATTTCTTTAGTTTTTTCTATTGTATTATTTGAGTTATAAAAAGTAGTATTTGTTACGGTTTCAGAAACTAATTTAGTGGAATGGAAATTATTGTTTTTTCCAAAATTTAAGGAAGTTAAAGTGCTCTGTGAATAAATACTAATATTTAAGAAGAGAACGATTATAAAAATTAATTGTTTCATATTAAAGTAATTATTCTAAATAGTATTTAATCTAAAGGAAAAGAATATCCTGCTGCAAATCCTCCAAAAGATTGTTTAGTAGATAAATTTGAATAGAAAGAAACTCCGATTTCGATATTGTTTTTCCGACCCAATGCAAGACCTAAGCCAATAGGAATATGAGCAAATACACCACTTTTTTTCTCATTGACATAATTAGTGTAGGTTTTGAAAGAGCCTATCGATGCGCCAATACCGGTTTCTATAAATGGTGCAACCCATGGAATGGGAGCACAAAGACGAACTTTTGTTCCTAATAAAAACGCGTTAGTTTCTACTTTATAGCCTTGTGGGTTTTTAATTTTATCGTCATCAGTTGAGGTAAAAATAGCTCCGGCATACGGCCTTACACTAAACCATCTTGTTAAACCAATTATATATTCTCCTTGGGTATAAAAACCAAATCCATCGATCACTTCTGGATTTTCTTCTTCGTAATCGGAAGTGCTTGATCCAAAACCAATTGAGGCTTTAATAAATCTTCCCTCTGTTTGGGCATTTGCCTGATTTGAATAAAATAGTGTAAAAATTAAAATTAAAGAAAGGTTACGTACAGTTTGTGTCATGAATATTTACGATTTACAAAATGCCACAAATGTAGGATTATTTTTCAATTCAAATAAAAAAAAACTACCCAGTCTAAGTAACCGGATAGTTTCATTCTCAAAAAAATAGTGCCAAATATTATGACAGTTTTTTCGCTTTGATTTTAGTCAAAGTATTTTCGATACTGTTTAATTGTTTTGAAACGATACCAATTTGACTTGAATCAAGATGGTTGTGTTCAAGAGCCATTTTATATTTTTCGATGGCAGCTTCTTCCCCGGTAATACAAGCATTAATAATCGCTTCTGTATCTCCGCTTGTGAAAGAAGATTTAATATCGATCCAGGCACGGTGTATTGCTCCTAATGGTCCGCCGCCTGAAGTATCAGTTGATTTTCCTAGTTTGTTGATTTCGTCTTGTATTTCTACAATAAATAGCGCACGTTCGCGGGCATATTCTAAAAAGTCGGTTTTGATTGCCGGGCTGTCTACATGTTCTGCGGCATTGGTGTATCCTAGTTTTCCGTCTTCAAGAATTGAAATTAATCCTTCTAATGTGCTAACTGCTTTTTCTGTGGTTTCATCTGTATGTATCATAATAAATAATTTTTATATTAAAGTATAATACAAAGTTGGGATTTTGTAAGAGGTTATGTCTTATAGAATTACAACGGGTGTTTATAAAATTGTGGAATGGGAATTTTGAAAGACTTAGTTATATTTTTACTTTAATATCTTTTGAAATACCATATATTTTTGAATAAAAGAAAATAGTATTGTCAAACGCAAAATCGTGTTCGATTACATTGTAAAATCCATTTTCTTTCATTTTTTGTAATTTCTCTACTGGTAAAAGTTTTTTCAACTCTTCTTTAGTGATTTTTCTATTTAATTTAAAAATATTGTAAAGGTCTTTGTAGATAAGATAAGACATGTTTGATCCCAATTTTCTTTCATTTTTATTATTGATGTCAAGTGCCCAATAATTAAAATTTTCAGCTTTTTTATTGAATTCATTACTTTCGTTTAAAACATCAAAGACAAAAATTTTGTTATAAATTTCTACTATTTTTATTTCCTTTTTATTTATTGAAAACGTAGTAATTAAATTTGATTTATTTAATTTTTGAATAGCATAGTCTGTCAAGATTTTTACATTATATGTGGCAAATCCTGTTGCTTTTTTTGAAGAAGTATTAATGTTATCCTGAAATTTGATAGTATGATAGGTTAAATCTTTGTCTAAAAGCGTACCTCCGTTCTCGCTTGTGGTATGGATGCTGTCAATTACTATTTTCTTTTTATTTTCATTAATTGCATCAAAAGATTTTAATTTTATTTTGACAAAATCGAGATCATTGTTTTTTTGAAAGAAGCTCGGGAAATTTGATTCAAGTACAAGTTGTTGCTTGTTAAATTGAGTCACTAAGCTTAATCTTGAATTTTTTGAAAGTGAATCGATACAGGAAATTAATTTTTCGTTGGAAAGAGTACTTTTAAAGAAAACTTCTTTTTCATCAAATTTTTTAAGGCTTACTTCTTTTGAAATGGCATTGTAGTTTTCAAACATACCATAAATTGCATCATATATAGCCGAAGAATTTTCGTTATTAATCTTTTCACTTTCGCCTTTGTAAAAAACGGAAAGCATGATGTTTGGATTTTGCTGTGCGTTAATTTCTTTAGAAAACAGTATAAATGTTAGAACAAGAAGTAATCTTTTTTTCATTTTTGTCGGTGGTTTTGTTAACTTAAGTTGCAAACATATCATTTTACATTAACTTCTGAATTATAAAGATTATAATTAATTTGAAGTGTTATATACATCAAAAAAAAGCCTCAGGGATTTCCTGAGGCCTTATTTTTATAAATTTGAATGTGTTGATTACACAGCCAAAGCTTCTTTGATTCTGCGTAATGCTTCTTTTAAGATATCGTCGCTTGTTGCGTAAGAAAAACGAATACAATTTGGATTTCCAAAAGCATCTCCTGTTACTGTTGCTACGTTTGCTTCAGCTAAAAGGTACATTGAAACATCGTTTGCATCTTTAATTTCGGTTCCTCTTAAAGTTTTTCCGAAGAAAGAAGAAACGTCTGGGAATACGTAAAAAGCTCCTTCCGGAACGTTGATTTTTACTCCAGGAATTTCTTTTAATAATCCAACTACTAAATCTCTACGAGTATGGAAAGCCTGAACCATGTGGTTTAATACGCTTGGATCAGCTTCTACAGCCGTAATTGTAGCACGTTGCGCTACTGAATTTGCTCCTGAAGTTACTTGTCCCTGAATTTTTGTACATGCTTTTGCGATGAATTCCGGTGCTCCGATGTAACCAATTCTGTATCCTGTCATAGCAAATGCTTTTGCTACTCCGTTTACAGTGATGGTTCTTTCTAACATTCCCGGGATTGACCCGATGCTGCAGAAAGTTCCTGAGAAATTGATGTGCTCATAAATCTCATCGGCAACTACATATATGTTTGGGTATTTTTCTAAAACTTTTGCAAGAGCTGTAAGCTCTTCTCTGCTGTAAACAGATCCAGATGGGTTACAAGGAGAAGAGAACCACATCATTTTTGTTTTTGGTGTGATGGCCGCTTCTAATTGTTCTGGTGTAATTTTGAAATCAGTATCTACAGATGTTGGAACTTCAACCGGAACTCCTCCTGAAAGTTTTACAATTTCAAAGTAAGAAACCCAGTAAGGTGCCGGTAAAATAACCTCGTCACCGTCGTTTAACATTACTTGTGCAATGTTGTACAAAGATTGTTTTGCTCCTGTAGAAACTACGATTTGTGATGGTTTGTACTCTAAATTATTGTCTCTTTTGAATTTTTTACAAATTGCCTCTCTCAATTCTAAATAACCTTCTACCGGAGAATAGGTGCTGTAGTTTTCATCGACTGCTTTTTTTACAGCTTCTTTGATGAAGTCAGGAGTATTAAAGTCAGGTTCGCCTAAACTTAAACTGATAATGTCTTTTCCTTGTGCTTTTAACTCACGTGCTAAAGCAGCCATTGCTAAGGTTTGTGATGTTGCTAAGTTGTTGATTCTGTCTGAAAGAATATGATTCATTATAAAATTTTTGAATGTCCTTAATTTCAACTTTAATTAAGGAAGGTTAATTATTAATAGTTTTTTATTTTATGCTAGTTCTGGTTTCATTCCAAGATCTTTAAGATGCTTGTAATGCGCGATAACAGCTCCTCTCATGGTTCTGAATTCATGATAAGGTAAGTTGCATTCGATGGCAGTTTGTTTTACGATTTCGGCAATTTTCCCGTAATGGATATGACTGATATTCGGGAAAATGTGGTGTTCAATCTGATGATTTAATCCTCCGGTAAACCAGTTGATTACTTTGTTTTTTGGAGCAAAATTAGCTGTTGTGTACAATTGGTGAATTGCCCAGGTGTTTTCCATTTCGCCATCTTCATTAGGAATCGGATTTGCAGTTTCCTCTACTACGTGAGCCAATTGAAAAACAATACTTAAAATTAATCCGGCTACGTAATGCATTACGAAAAATCCAATAACAACTTTCCACCATGTTACGCCAAGTACCATTGGTAAAACCATCCAGATTAAAACATAGATTATTTTTGTGATAACCAAAACAGTCCATAATTTGGCAGGACTTTGAGGTGTTCCATAAGATAATTTTCTTTTAAGATAGTTTTTCATTTGCTTGAAATCGGTTGTTAAAGCCCAATTGAAAGTCAATAGTCCGTATAAAAAGAAAGAATAATAGTGTTGGAATTTATGAAAGCGTTGCCATTCGGCATTTTGTGTAAAACGAATAATTCTTCCGGCATCAAGATCTTCATCATGACCGTGAATATTGGTATATGTATGGTGCAATACATTGTGTTGTACTTGCCAGTTGTGAACATTTCCTGCCAGAATATAAATACTTCCGCCCATAATCTTGTTGATCCATGATTTAGAAGAGTATGATCCGTGGTTTCCGTCGTGCATCACGTTCATTCCAATTCCGGCCATTCCAACTCCCATCAAAATGTTTAATAGCAATTGTGCCCAAAAAGGCATCTCAAGAGTTAGTATCAGGAAATAAGGTGTTAGGAAAACTGCAAAAAGAATTATTGCTTTTAAATGCAATTTCCAGTTTCCTGTTTTCTGAATGTTATTCTCCTTGAAGTAATTGTTTACTCGTGAGTTAAGTGTTCTGAAGAACTTCAGATTGTCTTGCTTGGCAAATGTAGGCGCAGTGTTATTCATAATTAATTTAAATAGTTTTCAAAGGTAATTATTATAAATTTTCAATTTGCAAAATTGAGTTAAATATTTCAACTCTAAAGTAGTACTTTTGTTAAAAAATTAAAGCAATGGATGAGATATTGAAATATTTTCCTGATTTGACCGACATTCAAATCGAACAATTTCAAAAATTAGACTTTTTATACCATGATTGGAATGAAAAAATCAATGTTATTTCGCGTAAAGACATTGATGCATTATATACAAAACATGTTTTGCATTCGCTTGGAATTGCAAAAATTATGAAATTCGAACCTGGAACATTTGTTCTTGATGTTGGAACCGGAGGAGGATTTCCCGGAATACCGTTGGCCATTCTTTTTCCTGAAACACGTTTTTATCTTATTGATGTTATTGCCAAAAAAATAAAAGTAGTTCAGGGCGTTGTTGATGCATTAGAATTAAAGAACGTAAAAGCAGAACAATTGCGTGCCGAAAATGTAAAAGGCGATTTTGACTTTATTGTAAGTCGTGCCGTGACAAATATGCCGGATTTTGTTTCGTGGATTAAAACTAAAATCAAAAAGCAACACAAGCACACGTTGAAAAACGGAATTTTATACCTAAAAGGTGGTGATTTGACCGAAGAATTAAAGGATTTTCCAAAAGCAACTTTATATGATTTGTCTACGATTTTTGAAGATGAATTTTTTGAAACCAAAAAAGTAGTGCATTTGCCTTTGAAGTTTACCGTTTAATATTCTTTAAAAAATAAAAAAACCGACAGCATGCTTATTAAGTATGCTGTCGGTTTTTTGTTTGTCCTTAAAATAAGATGTTTTTGAGCAATTATCATAACACAATGATAATTTTGTGGTTGAACGTATTTCTTTATCTTTGAAATTACTATAAATAAAGTAATAATGGATAGAAGGAAGTTCTTTAAAAATGGTTCTTTATTAACGATTGGAGCCGCAGTTATGAATCCGTTTCAGGGTGCTGCAAACATTTTAGATTTAGAATCGGTAAATAAAAATAAGAAAGCCAAAAATATTATTTTACTCGTTAGTGACGGAATGAGTACCGGAACACTTAATATGACCGATTTATTCCTGAACAGAAAAACGGGAAAAGGTTCTAACTGGATTCAATTGTACAAAGATAACAGGGTTTCAAGAGCTTTGATGGATACGGCTTCTGCCAGTTCTATTGTAACTGATTCCTCGGCTGCGAGTTCCTCCTGGGGAGGCGGTTTTAGGGTAAATAACGGTGCGCTTAATGTGAGTCCGCAGGGAGAACCCCATTTACCAATTTGGCAAAAGTTCAGGAAATCCGGAAAAATGGCAGGCTGTGTAACAACAGTTCCTATAACTCATGCTACTCCGGCGGGTTTTTGCGTAAACAGTAAAAGCAGAAATGCGCAGGATGATATTGCCCAACAATATTTAGATCTTGGTTTTGATGTCATGATGGGAGGAGGTTCAAACTATTTTAGTCCGGAGTCCAGAAAAGATAAAAAAGATATGTTTGCTGCTTTTAAAGCAAAAGGATATCAGGTGGTAAAAAATCGCACTGATATGGATTCGGCTTCAAATTCTCAGCCTATTTTGGGTGTATTTGCAGAAGATGGTGTACCGTATTACGTGGATAGAAATAGTGATCAAAATTTACAAAATACGATTCCTAGCCTTGCAGAAATGGCGCAGAAAGCTATTGAAAGAATGAAAAATCATAAAAATGGTTTTGTTTTGCAAATAGAAAGCGGTAAAGTCGACTGGGCCGCGCACGCAAATGATATTGCCGGTTTAATTCACGATCAGATAGAATTTGACGAGGCTGTGAAAATTGCCATAGATTTTGCTGAAAAAGACAAAGAAACATTAGTTATTATTACGACAGATCACGGAAATGCCAATCCTGGAATTATTTATGGTAAAGATGCCAATGATAATTTTGACAGCATCCAGAAATATACTCAGACAAATGAATGGATTTTGAATCAGATAAAACCACAATCTTCTATCCCGCAAGTAAAGGAAATTATCGAAAAGGCAAATGGACATTCGGTTTCTGATGAAGAGGCTAAAACGGTATTATCTTATTATGACGGATTGCATAAAGAAGATGGACTTTACAATTATAAAAAATTACCCTATAAAGCTTTTGCAGAAATGCAGGGAAAAATAAATTCTGTAGGATGGATTAGTATGGACCATTCTGCAGATTATGTAGAGTTGGCGATGTTTGGTCCCGGAAGTGAACTTTTAAAACCTTTCGTAAAAAATACCGATTTACATTATCTGATGCTGCAGGCTGCAGAAGTTGAAAATAAGTTTTAATTGAATTTAAAAAATAACCCCACAAGTTCACTGAAGTTTGTGGGGTTATTTTTTAAACGATATATCAATTAAGAGGCTCTTTTGGAGAAACACAAAAACTGATTGGCTTTAGTATCTACATTATGAATGAGTTCGCTTATCGCTTTTTCTGTTGCATCAATAGAATTTTCAAATTCTGGATTAAAGAAAAAATCACGGCAAATTACAGCTTCGTTAGATGAGTCGTAAATTGCTTCGTAATCGTGATCTGCATTATTATTATTATTATTATTATTATTATATTGACATGGGTAATCAAGTTTTAAAACAGTTATTGTTCTGTTAAACCATTTATCAAAAACTCGTTTTCGTGGTGTAATATGACGCGCCAATAATACCAGTCCAATGAGTTCGCTCTGAATAAAATAAGATCCTTTTCTGTACATAACATCAATCATTGTTACGTTCATGTGGGCGATCCACAATGGTCCGTTTACATGTCCTGAGGCCGAAATGTCAAAGTCAGTATCAAAATCCAATGGTTTTGTATTTTCGATATTACCAATAGAACACCATAAAGCCTCGATTCTTTTTTGGGTATCATTATTCATTTTTGTATATCCTGTATAGCGCCAGTATATCCATTCGAGCAAAGCTGCTGTAAGTCCCATAGAAGCTTTATGGTTAATTTGCATTAATGCATGTTCAAGATCGTCATTCCCATCTAAAGGGTCTAAAAATTGGTCTATCTTTTTTTTATTCCATTTAAAGTCAATTGGGTGTCCGATACTTTTTGCCTGTACAATTACTGGCGGTGTGTTTTGTAAATTTCTCATTGTGTATTTTTTTATTTTTTCTTAATTGCTGTCAATTTTGATTAAAAAGCTCTTTATTAATTGTCTTAATTTTTTCAACTTTAAATAGGATATAAAAGTATGTTGAGATATATTTTTAGAGTATCAAAAAAAGCTTTAAAAATAACAGAATAGGATTTTTAATCGTGTATCATATTGATAATCAATATAATAAGAAAAGTATTACAAATAATACGAAGGTGAGATCGTCTGAATAACGATATTTTTACTTTTGTTTTATGTTTTTTAATTATAACTATTTGTTTTTTAGTTGTTTTAACTCACGTGATAAAAAAAATAGAAATAATAAATGACTACTCGGGATATTGTATGAAAAACAACATCAATAGGCATTCATCCTCTATTATTTTGCGTTCCTGTACTTTTATTTGCTCAATCTTTAATAGAGGAATACTTTTACGACAGGACTAAAAAAAATTACTTTTGAAAACAACTACTGTACTATCGACATATTGGAAAATTCAACTTACAGGATGGATTATTGCTTCTTTATATTGGGGATTATCGGCCTTCCTGAGTGGTAATTTTATATGGGAAATGGGTATAGTAGATTTAATGCTGGATGTATCAATTGGTATTGTGCTAACACATATTTACAGGAATTTTGCTTTAAAAAACGGATGGAATAAACTGAATCTGAAAATGTTATTACCAAGAATTGTATTCAGTATTTTATTACTTTCATTATTGTATACGGTTTTGATCATTGGTAAGCTTTATTTGGTGCGTATGTTTATTTTTAAAAATGAAATGGGTTCTTTTTTACTATTTTTTAAATCAGTACAATTACAGGTTTTTATCACCGGTACAAGATTAATGTCTATTTGGGTGTTGGCTTACCATCTTTATCATTATTCAAGACTCGAATTAGAAACAGTAAAGGAAAATGCCCGATTATCCATTATAATAAAAGAAGCACAACTGAATAGTCTGAGTGCACAGCTCAATCCTCATTTCTTTTTTAATTCATTAAACAATATAAAATTTTTGGTTATAGAAAATCCCGATGCCGCCAGAAGAGCTATCGATCTATTGTCTGAACTTTTAAGAAATTCCTTAAACAGTAATATTGAAAGATTAATACCACTGGACGACGAAATTAATCTGGTAAGGGATTATCTGGAATTAGAAAAAATACGATTTGAGGAACGTCTGCAGATCAAAATTGAAACCAGTGTAAACATATCTCAACATCTAATGCTGCCTTTTAGTATTCAGTCATTGGTTGAAAATGCCATAAAACACGGCATCGAAAAAAGAAAAACTGGAGGGTTTATTACGGTGAAAATTGAAACGAAAGATGATTTTATAAAGATCACTGTTCAAAACACGGGAAAACTAAACGGAGAGATTCAAAATTCAGGTATTGGAGTAAGGAACCTCAAAGAAAGATTATTATTGCAATACAACGGAAATGCTTCTTTTGAGATTAAAGAGCTGGAAGATGAAACGGTTTTGGCTACTATTTTAATACCATCAAAATGAAAAAGATAAATGTTATTATAGTAGACGACGAACGTCTAGCAAGAGAAGAAGTGAAAAGAGCTTTAAAAAACTATGAAGACTTTGTGCTTATTGGCGAAGCTGAAAATGCAGATGACGCTAAGATTTTGATCGAAAAAGAAATGCCTGATTTAATTTTTCTTGATATTCAGATGCCTGAGAAATCCGGTTTCGATTTATTAGAGTCTTTAGAAAATGTGCCACATGTTTTATTCATTACAGCTTATGATCAATATGCAATACAGGCGTTTGAGGTAAATGCTCTAGATTATTTAATGAAGCCTATCAGGGAGGAACGTTTTGCAAAAGCCATTCAAAAAATAAGAGATACAATACAGCTAAAATCTTCCTTAAATGATGCTGAGGCAAAAGATCGAAAGATTTTCATAAAAGATGGAGAAAAACGGTTCTTTATTCAATTAGATGAAATTTATTTAATTGAATCTTTAGAACATTATACCCGATTGTTTTTTCAGGATAAAAAAGCACTTCAAAGACGTTCTCTCCGCCAATGGGAAGAAATTTTAGACGAAAATATTTTCTTTAGAATAAACAGAACCGAGATTATAAATATAAAATACATCCAGGCAATCAATACAACAGATAGTGGAAGGTTAGAGGTAAAACTGAAAACCGGAGAACTATTAGAAGTGTCAAACCGCCAATCAGTGAAATTCAAAAACCGGAACGGGATCTAATTCATCACTTTCAAATTATTTTAATACGTACAGCTAATGCTATTAGTTGTAGATCTGCATGCTTTCTTCAGATGTAATGAAAGCAGTTTATTATAAACAACAAAAGCTTTTAAAATAAAGCTTCCTAATAAAAAACTATCAAATGAAAACAATTTTAAATTTTGTCTTTCTTATCCTGATCGTCTCCCATACATTCTCTCAGCAAACCAGGAGGACAAAATCCGAAGATCTAAAAAGTGCTTATGATATTCAGGATAGTGTAATGATCAAAACTCGTGATGGCGCTTTTATATCGGCAATTGTAGTACGCAAGAAAGGAATTTTGGTTCCCAAACCTGTAATACTTCAACATACAATTTATGTTGCCGAAGAAGGAAAAGCAACTAAATCCTTGAAAGAGGCAGCAGATAAAGATTATGTTGGTGTTATATCGTATTCCCGTGGTAAACGATTTAGTCCTGATGAAATATTTCCTTATGAAAATGAAGCCAATGATACTTATGATGTCATCGATTGGATTAGCAAACAAGAATGGTGTAACGGAAGTATCGGAATGTTTGGTGGTAGTTATAATGGAATGACGCAATGGGCAGCGTGCAAAAAAATGCATCCGGCGCTTAAAACTATTGTTCCTTATGTTGCCAATAGAGCCGGAATGGGTTTGCCGATGGAAAACAATGTGTTTATAAATCCTAATTACGAATGGTCATTTTATGTTGGCAGTAATAAATATCTCGATACAGTTGCAGGAAATGACAGGCAGCGATTTAGAAATATGCAGTTTAAATGGTGGGAAACCGGAGTTGCCTACAAAAAAATGGACAGCATAGACGGAACTCCAAACAGGCTATTTCAGCGATGGATACAACATCCTTCGTTTGATGAATATTGGCAGAAAATGTCGCCATACAAAAAGGAGTTTGCCCAAATAAATATTCCGGTTTTAGTCATCGATGGTTATTATAATGATTCTCAAAATTCGAGTTTGTATTATTTAAGGGAACTTCAAAAATACAATCCGAAAGCCAATTCTTATGTAATCATTGGTCCGTACAGTCATTTTGGGGCGCAAAAAGGAGGTTCTCCTGTAATAAATGGTTATAAAGTTGATGCAGCTGCTTTAATTAATACCAAAAAAATAACGTATGAATGGTTCGATTACATTTTAAAAAACGGACCAAAACCCGAAATTTTAAAAGACAGGATTAATTATCAGGTAATGGAAGCTAACGAGTGGAGAAGTGCTCCGTCTCTTGGTAAAATGAGCAATGGTATCCTGAAGCTATATTTAACGAATAATAAAGCTGGAAAATTTTATGATTTGAATGCTTCAAAGCCTTCTAAAAATAGTTATTTATGGCAGGAAGTGGATTTTGCCGACAGACAAACTCAAAATAATGAATACTATCCGGATCCGATTATCAAAAAAGAAATTGATACAACAAACGGATATATTTTTATAAGTGATCCTTTTAAAGAATCGATATTGGTTAACGGATCATTCGTAGGAGAAATAAAGGCAAGCATCAATAAAAAAGATATGGATATTGGCGTTACGTTATATGAATTAACACCAAACGGAGAATATTTTCATTTATCTTATTTTTTGGGACGTGCGAGTTATGCCAAAGATAGTACAACAAGAAATTTATTAGAACCCAATAAAATAGAATCGATTCCTTTTTCGAATACACATTTGGTCAGTAAACAATTAAGTAAAGGAAGTCGTTTAGTGGTAGTATTAAACGTAAATAAAAACCCTTTTTCAGAACTCAATTACGGAACAGGAAAAACGGTTATCGATGAAACCATTCAAGATGCAAAAGAACCATTAAAAGTAAAATGGTTCAATGATAGTTTTGTAAAAATCCCGATTTGGAAGTAAATTAATAAAAAGTAAAAGCCGCAAATTTCAAAATGAAGTTTGCGGCTTTTTTTATAATCTAAAATCTGAACTCTAAAATCAGAAATTATCCTAAGAAAGGGTATCTGTAATCCTCAGGAGTTACAAAAGTTTCTTTAATCGTTCTAGGAGAAGCCCAACGTAGTAAGTTCAATGCAGAACCTGCTTTATCGTTAGTTCCTGAAGCTCTTGCACCACCAAAAGGCTGCATACCTACAACCGCTCCTGTTGGTTTATCGTTGATGTAGAAGTTACCGGCAGCATTTTGCAATTTCGTAGTTGCTACTTCAATAGCATAACGATCCTGGCTAAATACAGCTCCTGTAAGAGCGTATTCAGAAGTAGTATCAACTAATTCTAAAGTATCTTCCCATTTTGCATCTTCGTAAACGTATATAGTAATAACTGGTCCGAATAATTCGGTTTCCATTGTAGTATATTTAGGGTTTGTTGTTACGATAATTGTTGGCTCAATAAAGTAACCTACAGATTTATCGTAATTTCCACCAGCAATGATTTCAGCATCAGCATCTTTTTTAGCCTGATCGATAAAACCTGCTAATTTATCAAAAGAACCTTCGTGAATCACTGCAGTAATAAAGTTTCCAAAATCTTCCGGAGAACCCATTTTCATCGATTTTACATCAGCAATTAATTGTTCTTTTACAGCTGGCCATAAACTTTGCGGAACATAAGCTCTTGAAGCAGCAGAACATTTTTGCCCCTGAAATTCAAATGCACCACGAGTAATTCCTGTAGATACTTGTTTTGCATTAGCGCTTGGGTGAGCAATGATAAAATCTTTACCACCAGTTTCTCCAACGATTCTTGGATATGTTTTGTAGTGGTGAATATTAGCACCAATTTTAGCCCAGATATCTTTAAATACATGAGTCGATCCTGTAAAGTGAACTCCGGCAAAATCACGACTTGCTAAAACAGTATCTGTAATCATTAAAGCATCTCCAAAAACAACGTTGATAACGCCATCAGGAACACCTGCTTCTTTGAAAACATCGATAATGATTTTTGCAGAAAAAACCTGGCTGTCACTTGGTTTCCAAACCACAACGTTACCCATCATTGCAGCGCTTGCAGGAAGATTTGCAGCAATAGCAGTAAAGTTAAAAGGAGTAATCGCATAAATAAAACCTTCAAGAGGTCTGTATTCTAAACGGTTCCAAGTAGTAGAATCAGACTTAGGCTGATCTCCGTAAATTTGCGTCATAAATTCTACGTTGTAACGTAAAAAGTCGATCAATTCGCAAGAAGCATCAATTTCTGCCTGATGAATATTTTTAGACTGACCAATCATTGTCGCAGCGTTAATACGTGCTCTGTATGGTCCTGCAATAAGTTCTGCAGCTTTTAAGAAAATAGCAGCACGTTGTTCCCATGCCATGTTTGCCCATGCTGTTCTTGATTCAAGAGCATTAGCAATTGCTTTTTCAATATGTTGTTTTTCAGCTAAGTGATAAGTTCCTACAATGTGTTTGTGATCGTGAGGAGCTGATATTGTTCTTGTATTTCCAGTTCTGATTTCTTCGCTTCCAATGTATAACGGAACGTCAATTTTAGAATTCCACAATGTTGTGTAAGCTGCCTGAACAGCTGCTTTTTCTGGTGAGTTAGGTGCGTAGCTTTTTACGGGCTCGTTTACCGCTTTTGGTACATGAAAGAATCCTTTTAGCATTTTATTTAAAATTAGATAATTAGACAATTTAAGGGTTAGATGATTTGATTTGTTACGAATAATCTAACGCTGCACAAAAGTACAAAGGATAAATTAATAATTTGACAAATTTATGATTAAGATAACGATAAAAAAGAGCAGGTTTTTTTAAACTTTTTTTAGTTTAAAGCAAAAGGAGCACACATTCTAAAAGTAGGAACAATTACTTTGAATGTTTTTGTAGAGGTAAAATTGATCATATTAAAATAACCTTTCATTGCACCATAAGGAGATGACAATAAACAACCTGAACTATACGTGTGATTTTCTCCAGGTTTTAAAACTGGTTTTTTACCAATAACGCCTTCTCCGTCTACAACCTCAAGATCATTCAACGAATCAAATATTTCCCAGTGACGAGAAGTTAACTGTACTGAATCTTTGCTGTGATTTTCGATTGTAACTACATAACTAAAAGCAAAGTGGATCTTGTAGTTCTTGAAGTAAGTACCTTCAAAACTAGTCAAAACAGATATTTTTATGCCTCGTGTTATCTGAGAAACCATACTAAAGTAGTTAATATGTGTGCGTTATACGTGCAAATCTACAAAAAAAAATCTTTCGATCTAAATCCTTAACAATGTTTTAATTTATGATGTTTATAGAGTTGGCATTTCCTTTTCCTATAACTCTTTGATAACGATCGGTACTTTCTTTATAATAAACCAATATCGTATACTCATTTTCAGTTTGATAAAAGTTTCCATCTATAGCATTTTCATAATCAATAGCCCCTTTTTTATCGGCAATTGTATATTGAAAATTGGTAAAACCTTGTTTGATCATTACAGCTTTTTCAAAAACACCTTTTTCGGTATTATAGTCCATTTTGTATTCTGGCGATAAACTATAATTGTTAAACATTCCTGTAATATAAATGTCTTTGCTGTTTGATCTGAAAGTAGGAGCCGAAAGTGTAAAATAAACCCAGGCATAATCGGCTTCGATTTCGTTGTTTGAAGCATTGATGTTTTTCACCACAAAATTTCCGTTTACATCCTGATACACGGTATAAATCTGATTGGCTCTTGCCGGATTAGTATATAAGTACGAATTGTAAATGTCATTATTGGCACCAACTCTTCCTACATTATTGCTTGCTGCACGAATATCTTTATTTTCGAAATATAAAAATTCATTTCCACCCCAGAATTGCGTTTCCTTATTGTATTTGTACACGAGCTGATTTCCTATTGTATATTGCGGAGGAACATTTTTAATAGCAGTATCAAAATTGCCATTTTGCAATAATAGAATTTTTACATTTTGTGTTGGCGTTTGAAAAACAATGTCGTTTGAAACTATTGCAAAATCTAAGTTTTGTTTGTAATCAATATTGGTTACATCACGGCTGCGTTTTACCTGTGCCGCTACGGTTGAATGATTTTCGTATAAAATAAATTTTCGGGACAAAACAACTTCTTTGTCTTCATTAAGAATTCTCAGCATATAATTTCCTGAAATTCGTAATTGTGTTGTAAACTGATTTGGGAACGAAAGTCGGTAATGTGAATATACCTGAAGCGTATTAAAAGAATTAGAGTAATCCGTAATTCTTTGATTATCAAAACCAGTAATATAATCTGTTTTCGGGATATCTGTTGGTTTCCAGTTGTAATCGCAATGTATAACTTCAAAATAATAATTGGCTTCATTACCAAATAAATCATCAAACTGAAAAGTAAAAGTATCGCCCAACTCAAATATAGGCACTACATTACTGCCGTTTTGAACAAACGAAATAGTTTTTATATTATATGGAGGATCAATCTCGGTTTGTATTCCCTGGGCTGTGGCCGAAGCAAAAATGAAAATAAGAAGAAGATTTCTAAACAAAAATTTTGGCATCATATTACAATTGTAAGATTGTAAATATAAGAATTTTATATAATGTAATAAGATGCCATTTTTTACTGCTTCTGAAAACAAATTGATTAAGAGCTCAAAATGTATTCTAAATTCACTTCGATTTCGTCATTAATATAACTTTCCTCTAAAAGCGAATCAGATAATAACTTTTTGTTTTCCTGTAGTTTGATGATTTTTTCTTCAACCGTATTTTTCGAAATAAACCTGATAACATTTACTTTATTCAATTGTCCAATTCGGTGTGCTCGCCCAACTCCCTGCTTTTCAGCAAAAGGATTCCACCACGGATCTAAAAACAAAACATAAGAAGCTTTCGTAATATTCAAACCAACGCCACCCGCTTTGAGCGAAATAAAGAATAACAATGGCTTTTCTTTTTCCTGAAATAGTTTTACCTGTTGTTCTCTTTTACTGGCAGGAGTTTCTCCGGTAATCTCACAAAAGTCTATTTTGTTTTCCTTACACCAATCTGTATAAAAATGCAAATTAGTCACAAACGAACTAAAAATGATCGCTTTTTGTTTCTCTTTTACTAAAGTTTCCAGATAATTAGTGACTGCGTTATATTTTCCCGAATCAATTTCAGATTCCTGATCCACCATTTTTGGGTGATTACTCAGTTGTCTTAACTTCATCAGCGTATTGATAATACTAATTTTGTCCGGGCTCGATCCGTCTGTTTTTAGTAAAAAGTTCCTCGCTTTCGATTTTTCTTTCTCATATAATTTTTCCTGTTCAGGATCCATATCGCAATAATAAATCTGCTCGGTTAATTCAGGTAAATCTTTTAAAACCTGCTCTTTGGTTCGTCTTAAAATATAAGGCTGGATGAGGTTTTTTAGTTCGGACAAAGTATTTTCGTCCTGCTTTTTCTCAATCGGAATTTTAAAATTCTGAGCAAAAAAATCATAACTACCCAAAATATCCGGATTTATAAATTGCATTTGTGACCATAAATCATCCAGTGAATTTTCGATAGGAGTACCGCTTAAGGCAATTTTATGAGCCGTATTTATTTTATTAATGGCTTTAAAAATCTTAGAGTTTTTATTTTTAATGTACTGACTTTCGTCTAAAATTAAATACCGGAAATTGTATTTTTCTAAAATTGAAATATCACGGTGAACAATGCTGTAGCTGGTAAAAACTAAATCAGTTGATGCTAATCTGCTGGCTAATAATTTTCGGTCATTGCCTACATATTGCATTTTTGAAAAATGCGGAGTAAATTTTGCCGCTTCATTGTACCAGTTAAAAACCAGTGAAGAAGGTAAAACAATCAAAGCTTTTAAAGGTTCTCTTTCAATAGTAGTTTCATTTTGAAACAAATCAAAATTCGTGGTTTTAGTCGTAAATCCCAGTTGTTCCTGTACGGCAACAAGAACAGCAAGAGTTTGTAATGTCTTACCAAGTCCCATATCATCAGCCAGACAAGCACCTAAATTAGAGTTAAAATGACCCAAAAGCCATTTTACGCCATCGATTTGATAAGGTCGTAAAGCTGCTTTTAATAAATCAGAAGATACGTATTCGGCTTTGTGAATGATATCATCTTTGATTTCCGGAATCGCATCCAAAGCGGCAAAATTGCTTTTACGTAAAAGTAAATTTCCGTTTTCTGTTTTGGCCAACTTGGCCAGCGAACCATATTTACTCAGCCATTCTAACGGAATCAAAAAGTAGTTTCCGTCAGGCAATAAAAAGAGTCTTTCTTTACTTTTTATGTTCGGAATAATTTCACTGAAATTGATAGTATAAGCGCCAATCGTAATAACTATTCTGATATCGAACCAATCTTCTTTTGTTTCTTCTTTCGAAGCAGAAACAGTATGGTTTTCTGTAATGATTTCTTTGCTTTCCAGTTTTAAATTACAAATCGTGAATCCTAAACTTTCCAGTTCTTCCTTACGATCAATAATAAATTGAATATTCACATAAGGATCAGGATTTTCTGCATCAGAATTTAATCCAAACAATTCATTTTTGATTTTTATTAAACCCAGTGCAAGTAATTTGTCTGTATATAAAGTTTCGTCATCACTGCGTTTAAACTGAATGATTTTAGGTTCATTGGCAACGCTAAAATCAACAAACGAATGTGTTTTTTTAGTTTTACTGCTATCAAATGAATAACCGTTATAATCAAAATAAAGGTTGAGGTAATAGCAGTTTTTAAAGAAATCGTAAACAGGCTGAATCGTACCTGAAATAATTTGATCACGATGTTCAATATCAAAACCAGTAGCTTCGATGTCTATTTTTTTTGCTATTTCAGGAATGAAACTTTTAAAATAATTGTCAACTAATTTTGAAGGTATTTCAATTGACTGTTTCTTTAAAAACGGCGTAAGTTTTTTAGAATTAAGATCCTTTAACTGTCCTAATTTTTTATCAATAATCAACCAGCTTGGCTGATCGAGCAGTATTTCGACACTGCTGTTCATTGGTGAAAATAAAGTTTCGTTTTCTTTTAAAGATAAAGTATACGTAATTCCTTCGACATGTTTATTAAATTGAATCTGAGGTTCAAAATACAACGGATTGGTGTTTACTCTGGATCTGTAAAAATCCTTTTCAGCACTCATATTTAGGGATAACGGAAATTGTTTTTGTACAATAAGACTATAAAAAGAACCTAAGTTTAATTGCAGATGCTGACGAATGGCAAATTCAATTTTGGAATCTTTTTGCAAATCAGCAATTGTTTTTGCCGATTTGATTTTTGTACTGAATTTTTTAAAAATAAACTCAGGCTTTAAAGATTCGCAAACCGTCAATATCTTTTTTGTGTCAGGATCTAAATGATCAAAAACAATAAAAAAACTTTCAAGTACGTCTTTAGTAGCTTTTTTATTTAAATATTTAATGTCATCGGTACTCTCAACGATGTAGGCGGTTGGAATATAATGATTCAGATTTTTTTCAAAACTGATATCAAAACAAAATTGAAATGAATTTGAAAGATCCAAAATAAGGCGGTTAGGTTGGTTGTAATTTGGGAAGTGGTTTAAACTAAAAAAGTTTTCAAAATACTGCTATTCTGAAAACTTTTTTAAATGAACTTATATCACTTATATGGTGAAAAATCCGAACGATTTAGTTTTCTGGTTTGAAGCAAAGCGGAATAATTTCTCCTTTTGCCAAACAATATTTCTCTACTAATTCCGGTGTAATTTTATTGGTATAATCTTCTTCGATTACGATAAAGCCAATGCTTCTTAATTTATCAAAATAATCGCGGCCGTAAATACGAACGTGATCATATTGTCCAAATATTTTAGCGCGTTCTTTTTGATCTGTAATAGTATCATCAGCAAAAGTTACCGCTCTCGATAAATCTTGTGGAATTTGAAGAATCGCCATTCCGCCTGGTTTTAAAACACGAAATAATTCCTGCATGGCTTTTGTGTCGTCCGGAATATGTTCCAGAACGTGATTGCACAAAATCACATCGTATTCGTTGTCTTTAAAAGGTAAATTACAAATGTCTGCTTTTACATCGGCCAAAGGCGAAAATAAGTCAGTTGTCGTGTAATCAAGGTTTTTTTGCTTGCGGAATCTTTTATAAAAAGCTTGTTCCGGAGCAAAATGCAATACTTTTTTTGGAGCTGTAAAAAAATCAGTCTGATCGTTTAAATACAACCATAATAAACGGTGTCTTTCTAAAGAAAGCGTACTTGGCGAAAGCACATTGTTACGTTGTTTTCCATATCCATAAGGTAAAAACGATTTAAAACTTCTCCCGTCAATAGGATCAGTATATTTTGTTCCTTTTAATGAAAATGCCAAAACCGGACGAGCCACATAGCTCAAACGAATTAATAATGGACGCGGTATTGTATTGAGTACGAGTTTAAAAAGTTTCTTCACAGTTTAATAGATTTGAACACGAATTTCACAAATTTACACGGATTAATGTAACGGTGAAATTTCACGAATCTTAGATTTGGGTTACAGTATTATTCTTTTATATTTAAGGCTATCTTCTCCAAAGTTTACTAGTAAACCTAGTTTGTTTTTTGATGCAGCCAGGTAATTTAATGTTTGTTTTATTTCGCTGGTCGAAAGAGCTACAATTGCTTTTAGTTCTAAAATGATTTGATCAAAAACTACAAAATCTGCGAAATAATAGCTTGATAAAATAATGTCTTTGTATGCGATATTGTATTTCAATTCGCGGCTATAGGGTATGCCATTTTTTTGAAACTCATATTCCAAAGCATCACCATAAACTTTTTCACTATGTCCTTTGCCTAAAATTTTATGGACTTCCATACAGATTCCTATAATTTTATAAGATTCTTCTTTTAAATACAATTCGCTCATCATCATCAATCATCAGTGAAATTTCGACAAAATATTATTTCGTGCTAATTCGTGAAATTCGTGTTATAATACCAACGGCACTTTTCTGAATTCATCTTCTTCAGTACTTTCAATTCCTAAAGCTTTGTAGATGTATTGGAAAGTCGATAACAATTCTGGTTTTCCATCAATTAAAGCTACATCATGTTCGAAATGCGCGCTTGGTTTTCCATCAGAGGTTGTAATTGTCCAGCCGTCTTTATGTTGTTTGATGTTTTTGGTTCCCATATTAATCATTGGCTCAATGGCAACGACCATTCCTTCAACAAAAAGTTTTCCGCGACCACGTTTTCCGTAGTTAGGCATTTCTGGTTCTTCGTGCATTTTTTGACCTAAACCGTGTCCTACCAATTCGCGAACGACTCCGTAACCGTGAGCTTCAGTATATTTCTGAATCGCATTTCCAACGTCTTCAACACGATTTCCTGCTTTAAATTCTCTGATTCCTACGTAAAGAGATTCTTTAGTAACCTGCAAAAGTTTTTTAACTTCAGGTGCAACTTCTCCAATTTCGAAACTATATGCGTGATCACCGTGATATCCGTTTTTGAAAGCGCCACAATCTACAGATATAACATCACCGCTTTTCAAAGGTGTATTATTAGGTATTCCGTGTACGACTTGTGAGTTTGGACTCATACAAAGTGAATTCGGAAAATCATATAATCCTAAAAAGCTTGGTACAGCACCGTGATCTCGGATAAATTCCTCAGCTAATTTGTCTAAATATAATGTGGTAACTCCTTCTTTAATTTCAGAAGCAATCATTCCTAATGTTTTAGATACGATCAAAGCACTTTCGCGCATTAATTCGATTTCTTCACGTGATTTTACTATAATCATAATTTCGGATTTTCAGTTGGCAAAAGTACGACTTTTTATTTAAAATTTTTCGCCACGAATGGCACGAATTGGCACAAATTAGAATTACTTTAAAATTGAATTTCACTAATGTAAATTGAGTTTTAAAATGAGTGATAATAATATAATTTATAAATTAGTGTCAATTCGTGCAATTCGTGATGAACTGACAATTAAGATCAATTAGTTTTTCCAATTACTATTTGCGAGAAAAAACGTAAATTAGTAAGTGTTAAAAAATAATAAGTTATGGAAACGTCTATAGATCAGGAAAATATATTAAAAAAGAAAGCTTTAAATAAAATGAAAGGCAGCGCTTTGGCACTTTTAGGTGTTGCAGTGCTTTTATTTATCATTGCAATTTATTTTAAAATTCCCATGTTGCAGGCTTTTAGTGAAGCAGCAATGGTGGGGGGAATTGCCGATTGGTTTGCTGTCGTGGCATTATTTCGTCATCCGTTAGGAATTCCCATTTGGCATACGGCAATTATACCGACCAAGAAAAATGAGATTGGCGAAAATCTCGGGAATTTTGTTTCGGAAGAATTTCTGAATCGCGAAAAATTAGAAATTAAATTAGAAGAATTCAACTTCGCCACAAAAGCATCAGATTGGTTGTCACAACACGAAAATGCCAATAAAATTGCCAATCTGGTCGCGGTGAATATTATTCCGGGAATTTTAAAAACAATAAAAGATGAAGATATAAAGCGATTTATTCAATATCAATTTAAGGAAAAACTGGAAGGAATCAATTTTGGAGATTGGGTAGCATTGGCTTTAGAGCCTTTGCAAAAAGGAAATGTAAAAGATGAATTGCTTACCAATCTTCTGGATGTAATGAGTACAGAACTGAGTAATAACAAAGATCTGATTCGTAAAAAAGTGAAAGAATCTACGCCGTTCTTAAGTTTTGGTCTGGCTGATAAAAAGATTTCTGAAGGTGTTTTTAATGGACTGGCGGAGTTTTTACATGAAGCTAAAAATCCGGAAAGCGCAGTAAGAATAAAAATAGACGAATATGTTTATGATTTTCTGGATAAAGTAAAAAACTCCGAAGAAATGCGAATCAAGATCAATAACATGATTTTGAGTTTTGCAGGTAAAAAAGAAGTTCAGGATTATATCAACGGAATTTGGGATGAAATAAAACTATCAATTTCGAACGATTTAGACAAAGGTGATCAGTCTGCTATTAAAAATAGTATTTCGAATTTGATTCAGGGTTTTGGAAATGGAATAAAAGAAGATCCTGTAATGATTGATAAGATCAATAATTTTATCAAGAACGATTTACTTTCGATTCTTTTAAACAATAAAAAAGTGATTGGAGATTTGATTTCCTCTACAGTAAAAAGCTGGGACGGTAAAGAAGTTTCAGAAAAATTAGAATTAGAAATAGGGAAGGATCTTCAATACATCAGAATCAACGGGACTCTTGTTGGAGGTTTAATAGGGATTCTAATTTATTGCATCGAATGGACGTATCACTATTTTGTTTAAAAAAATAAAACCATATAAGTAATATAAGTTATTATAAGCTTTACGCAGCTTTATTAAATGAACTTATATCACTTATATGGTTTTTAAAAAATAAGTGTTTCTACAACAATGAATGACAAGTCATTGCATTTGGCTGCTGAACTCCCATTAGTTCTAAAATTGTAGGAGCAATGTCGCCAAGAACACCATTCTGAATATTTTTTAATTCTTTGTCAACCAAAATAATCGGCACAGGATTCGTTGTGTGAGCTGTATTTGGGCTTCCGTCAGGATTAATCATTGTTTCGCAATTTCCGTGATCCGCAATTACAATTGTAGTATAATCATTGGCAAGAGCTGCTTCGATCACTTGTTTTACACAAGCATCAACCGCTTCGCAGGCAAGAATAGCCGCGCTCATAATTCCGGTATGACCTACCATGTCTCCGTTAGCGAAGTTTAGGCAAACAAAATCAACTTCTTTTTTGTTCAATTCCGGAACAAGAGCTGCCGTAAGTTCATAAGCACTCATTTCTGGTTGCAAATCATAAGTCGCTACTTTTGGGGAATTTCTCAAAATACGGGATTCACCTTCAAAAGGAGTTTCTCTACCGCCAGAAAAGAAAAATGTCACGTGAGGATATTTCTCTGTTTCGGCAATACGAATTTGTTTTTTACCAGCTTTTTCAAGTACCTCACCAAGAGTTTCGGTAATGTTGTCTTTATTGTAAACTACTTTTACATTTTGGTACGTTTCGTCGTAATTGGTAAGTGTTACATAATACAAGTTTAGCTTGTGCATGTTTTGCTCATGAAAATCGTGTTGCGAAAGTGCTTCTGTAAGTTCGCGACCTCTATCGGTTCTAAAATTAAAGAAGATCACCACGTCACCTTCAACAATTGTAGCTAATGGTTTTTCTTGTTCATCTACCATTACAATTGGTTCGATAAATTCATCTGTCACATGGTGTGAATAACTGTCGAGCATGCTTGCAACTGCATTTTTAGATGGAGTTCCTATTGCATTAACAACTAAATCGTAAGCTAATTTTACACGTTCCCAACGTTTATCACGGTCCATCGCATAATAACGACCAATGATTGAAGCGATTTTTACAGGAGTATCTTTGATATGTTCCTCTAAATCCTGAATGTATTTTGCGCCTGATTTAGGGTCAACATCACGGCCATCTGTAAAAGCATGAATGTATACCTGATCTAAGCCGTATTCTTGCGAAGCATCAATTAATCCGCGTAGGTGAGAGGTATGAGAGTGAACTCCACCATCAGACACTAATCCTAAAAAATGTACTTTTTTATTGTTTTCTTTAGCATAAGTAAAAGCATCAACAAGAACTTGTTCTTTGGCAAGTGTTTGGTGTGCTACAGCTAAGTTTATTTTGGCTAAATCCTGATATACAATTCTTCCTGCACCCAGGTTCATGTGGCCTACTTCACTGTTTCCCATTTGCCCTTCAGGTAAACCAACATTCAATCCGTCGGTTCTAAGTTGTGCACTTGGGTAGTTTTGGTAGAGGCTGTTTATAAAAGGAACGTTTGCATTGTCTATTGCAGATACTTTAGGGTCAGGAGATTTTCCCCACCCGTCTAAAATCATAAGTATTACTTTTTTGTTCATCATTTTTAGTTTTTTACAAAGATAAGTCATTTCTAAAATGTGCACGAAAGCATTTGTACAATTATGTTTAATAAAATGAAGTGTATTAAAATATAATAAATTAATTAAAGAATTCTTTATTTTTTAAAATAAATTCATAGTAAGCTCTTTTTCTAATCTTATTTTTAGATGCGTTAAAGTGGATAATGTAATCTATACTTACAAAAAAGTGTTTTTTTAAGCCGCTATTATCGGTTAATCGAAATGTTGTTTTTTGGAATTCATTTAGAGATTAAATTTGAAATTGCAGGCATTTTTTAATAGAATAAACAAAGGCAGATTTACAGAAATGCGGTAGATTATTTAATCCCTTTTTCTGATTTGTAAAACAATAGTTTTCGGGAGAATAAAACACTTCTTTTTAATGAAATTGTCATAATTTACAATAAAACAGACACTTTTTTGTTTTATTTATTAGAGAAGAAGTTTCAGAATTACCATTAATTTTTGTTTTTATTAAGAAAATTGCTATAATTATTAAGATTGTTTGCAGAAGAAAAAATCTTACAGAAACAATGTTTTTATGTTAATAATGTTAAAATTTCAACAAAAAAGCCTTGATTTTCAGGCTAATATTTTGAGAGCGTAAAAATATTTATACTTTTGCCCTACCCAGATTTTTTATTAACCTAAAGAAATTCAATGATTTACAAAATTTATCCATTGCTAGTGTTTTTGCTATTATCTTTTGGTAAAGATTCAAATAACACTCCCGAAATTAAAGAAGCAACTACAAAAAGTATTGCTAAAGTTGAAAAATTTACTGTCGAAGCAAAAATTGAAAGTGTTTATCATATGCTAAATTCTAACAATTTTAATTTGCCAGGGCTTAAAACTTTTTCTGAGGCCTTAAAAGGGTTTTATTTATTAAAAGAAAAAGGAGTTATCCAGAAAGATATTTTAACTGTTATTGATTTTAGTTTGTCATCAAATACAAAACGCCTTTGGGTAATTGATTTGACAACAAACACAATCCTGTTTAATTCTTTAGTTGCTCACGGAAGAAATACCGGAGAAGAATTTGCATCGAATTTTTCAAATTCAAATTCATCTTTTAAAAGTAGCTTAGGTTTTTATGCAACAGGAGAAATTTATCAGGGAAAACACGGAGCTTCTTTGCGTTTAGATGGTTTAGAAAACGGAATCAACAGTAATGCCCGTCAAAGGGGAGTTGTAATGCATGGTGCCGATTATGTTTCTGAATCTTTTATCAGAGATCATAAAAGATTAGGCAGAAGCCAGGGATGTCCAGCTCTTCCAGTCGAATTGACGGATGAAATAATAGAACTAATAAAAAATAAATCGTGTTTGTATATCTACCATCCGTCAAGAAGTTTTGCGATGGAACAAAGATTAATTTCTTAGTTTAGCATACAAATTCGAATCAAGATTATAAATATCAGCTCTGAAAATGAGCTGATTTTTTTTGCTCCATGCCGTCCAGTACCACTGATATAAAGCGTATTTTTTTGTAATTCTGATACTCGTTGTCTTTTTTGAGGCAATGATCGTATCGATTCTGTCTTTTGACCATTTCTCTGAATCGTTTAAAATATGTTCGGCCAACTCCAGAGGATTCTCCACACGCACACATCCGGAACTCAACGAACGATTGCTTCTTCCAAAATTGTTACGATGATTGGTATCGTGTAAATACACGCTGTGATGATTTGGAAATAGAATTTTCATTAACCCCAAAGCATTATTATAACCTGGGCTTTGCACATAACGATAGTTTCCGGGTCTGTTTTCGTTCCAGTTGTTAGGGTCAACTGCGTTTCCGGCAGTATCATATATAGTAATGTTTTTATTGGCTAAGTAATTGCGATTTCGTTTCATTGCCGGAACGACATCTTCTTTTAATATCGTTGGCGGAACGGTCCATGTAGGATTAAAAACAACCGTTTTTAGCGTAGATGTTATAATAGGTGTTTTTCTTTTACTGGTTCCTACAACAACATTGCGAACCAAAGTAGTGTCCTGAGTCTCGACTACATTCAGGCTGTAATCCGGAATGTTTATGATGAAATAGTTTTCGGCTAAATCATTAGTATACCATCTCCAACGCTCTAAGTTGACGATAATTTGTTGCTTTCTTTTTTCTTTAGAATAATTTAAAGCGCTAATGGTCCCGGCGCCAATTACGCCATCAGAAGCTAAGCCATGTCTTTCCTGGAATTTCTTTATAGACTCAAAAGTTTTTTGATCATAAATTTTAGTCAGACTGTCTTTTTTAGGCATGTCTTGCCAGTAAATAAGTCTTTTTTTGATGTTTATCAAGGCTGCATTGGTGTCGTTTAAAGTGATTTTTTCTGCAGATTCAATATTTTTGATATCATCATCGGGAAAAGTATTAATAATTTCAAGTGACTTTAAAAGCTGTTTATAGATATACGCCTTTGATTGAATGTTATCAACCACGCTGTCTAATTTATTTTTATTAAAAGCTTTTATAAGAACATTATTTACATCAAAAGTTTTTTCCTCTAAATCCCAATCGTTATATAGTTTTTTAGGATCTAATTTTCCTTTGTAAAGGTGATTTAAATACTTTTCGAAGTTATAAGTAATCAGTATGTCGTATGTTGCAAGATCAGCATCGCTTAAAGAAGCAATTTTTTCTTCGAACTTTTTTAGCTTAGAGGCTTTGTAATCTTCAGGATCTAAGCCTAATTCTTCGGCTTTTGATAATTGAGATAAAACGTAAGTTCTCTTTTTTAAGTTTCCCCAAACCGTTTTGTTTTCAGATGAATTATAAAACTGTTTAAGTGTTTCGCTTTTAAAAGTACCAATAAGTGCAGTATCTATTGCTACTTTTCGTTCATCAGTAAGTATGATAGCTGGTGCGGTTTTTTTTACCACGGCAGGAATGATTTTTGGAGCATCTTTCTTGCAGCCAACAAAAAGTAATATTACCAATAAGAAGTAAAGTTTGTTCATTCTGTGTTTTTTAAACATTAAATAATGTTCTTTTTTTTATTTAATAGTTTGCCCTTGGGTTGGCGTTCCATTTTTTTATATAAAAGCCATTTGTGGCAGTTTTGATGCTAAAATCAGGCCAACTTTTTTGAATTGCAGTAGGTTTTGCAATCCATAATTGAAGTCTTTTTTAAAATCTTTTTTTCGATGCGTTTGTATTGCAATCATTAAAGAAATCTGTTCCCGATTTTGCTGGGCAAATATAACATTGATTTTATTGAATAAGGAAATAATTCCTATTAAATTTTTATTGCCATATAAATCAAAAATCTACTTTGGTTTTTTAATTATAGTATTGAAAGAGGTAACCGTCTGCTTTTTTTATTTTTTACTAATCAGTTGTCAGGCGATCTCAGCTTTTTTGGTGCTATTATTTAATAATGTTGCTGTTTTTTTGAAAAAAAATGATGTTATAACTTTTTAGTTTTAAATGTCTTATAAATTATTGTTGTTTTTTATTGAATTTTTTTGCGAAAAAGCTTGTTTTGAACTTAACTTTATTTTTATATTTGCACCACAGTAATGCGAAAGTAGCTCAGTTGGTAGAGCTCCAGCCTTCCAAGCTGGTTGTCGCGAGTTCGAGCCTCGTCTTTCGCTCTAAAAGACCGGAATTTCATTATTTCGGTTTTTTTATCAAAGTTAAATAATTATTGTTTTTTATTTTTTTAAACCATTTAATTATTTATATTTGCACCCTGTTAATGCGAAAGTAGCTCAGTTGGTAGAGCTCCAGCCTTCCAAGCTGGTTGTCGCGAGTTCGAGCCTCGTCTTTCGCTCTTCAAGATCCTCAAACAATTTGTTTGGGGATTTTTTGTTTTTACCATTAAGATATTAAGTTTATTAAGGACTGAACTTAATATTTTAATTTGAAAAGTTAGTTGCTAAAATTGAACTTAATTTTCTTAATATCTTAATGGTTAAAAAGGAAACTTTATTTTAGGCTACTTAAATCACTTTCTGTTTTTAATTCTTTCGGCGTTTCATTTTGTAAAAACAAACGTGCCGATAAATTTCCTTTTAAAGTGATTTTATCACCTTTTACTTCAATCCAGCTTCCTTCTCTTAAACCTAAAACAGGAATGGCATTAAAAGCATGAAACTCTTTGATTCTTGTTTCGCGTGTTTCTCCCATATGTTTAGATTGCGTGTCAGGGTCTAAATAATGAGGATTTAAGTTGAAAGGAATCAGTCCCAAGGTCTGAAAACTTGGAGGGTAAATGATAGGCATATCATTCGTAGTTTGCATGGATAAACCGCAAATATTGGATCCTGCACTTGTTCCCAGATATGGAGTTCCGTTTTTCACAGTTTCTGCGAGAATTTGCATCACATTGTGTTTGTACAATTGTGTAACGAGTAAAAAAGTATTTCCTCCTCCTGTAAATATTCCTTCGGCATTTTTGATTGCATCTCCGGTATCTTCAAATTCATGAATTCCTTTAACAGAAATATTTATTGATGCGAAAGCTTCTGAAACTTTGCTGGTATAATCCTCATGCGAAATGCCGCCCGGACGCGCATATGGTATAAATAAAATGCTTTTGCAATCTTTAAAATGAGATTGTAATGTTGGAAGTAAATACTCTAAGTAGCTGCCTTCGTGAAGAGTAGAAGTGCTGGCAATGATAATGCTTTTCATAAAATTTAAACTCAAATTGATGAGGTTAAAGATATTAAAAAGTCTCTTTTTACTGGTGGTACATAAACTTTAATTAACATATTTTTACCATGTCCTTAATACTAAATTTGCAATACATTAAGATATTTTTACACCTTTAAGAAAATCTCTAATTTTTTGTCATTTTGATTCATAAGGCTATATGTGTTTTGATGTTTGTTACAGTTCAGGCCGGTTGGTCTCAAGCTGAAGAAAGAACTGCGTTTAATGGGCGAATAACTGCAAACAGTACCGACTTAGAAGGTGTCTATGTTATTAATGCACAAACAGAGGTCATGACTACAACCAATGATTTGGGAGCTTTTTCGATTGCTGCAAAACCAGGCGATGAAATTGTTTTTTCGTCGATACAATTCAAAGAAAACAGAGTTTTGTTGCAACAGGAAAATTTTTCTGATATCAATTTCTCCGTGAGACTTAATGTAGTAATGCATCAATTGCAAGAAGTTGTTATTAAGAATTATAATGGTATAAATGCTGTTGCTTTGGGTATTATTCCCGGAAATCAAAAAACATATACAGAGGCAGAAAGGAAATTGCATACTGCAACTGCATTAAATGCCACTGCAAACGCAGGAAGTATGGCCGGAGGATCAGTTTCTGCAGATCCGTTGTTGAATTTTCTTTCCGGTCGTACGGCAATGCTTAAAAAAGAATTGGCGGTTGAGAAAAAAGAGTTTTTCTTAAAGCTTTTAGAACGCATGTTCACGCTGGAGCATTTTATTGACCGATTGAAAATTCCGGCAGAATATGTAAAAGGTTTTGAATATTATGCAGTCGAAAACGATAAATTCACAGTAATTTTGAATTCTAAAAACAAAACTTCAACAGAGTTCTTATTAGGAGAATTAGCTGTAAAATATAAAGAAATAATTGAACGTGAGAATAAATAGGATTTTACAAATAATACTTTTTTTATTGACAGTTCAGATTGGTTTTGGTCAAAACAATACTTCAAAAGAAATTACCGGACAAATATTTGAACAATCGTCGAATGTCGAAGGGGTAAATATTATTAATAATACAACTCAGGTTACGGCTGTATCAAATGCAGCGGGTGTGTTTACTATTGTGGTAAGAGAAGGTGATGTTCTGGTTTTTTCGGCTGTTAATTTAGAGCCTTTTAAACGGAGAATTACATTTGTGGACTTAAATTCAGCTTCTGTTATAATCAAAATGTCAGCTAAGGAAATAGAACTGAAAGAAGTAATTGTAAATGATAATGGGGGTATTACAGCAGAGAATTTAGGTGTGATTCCGTACGGTCAAAAAAAATACACCCCGGCCGAAAGAAAAGTTTATACCGCTACTTCAACTCCTGGAGATATGTTATTTAACGCAATTTCCGGGCGAACTGCAATGCTGAAGAAAGAAGTAAATGTGGAGAAAAAAGAGATGCTTTTCAGGAAAATTGAATACCTTTTTGATGAGAATTATTATACGGAAAGATTGAAAATTCCGGTGGCAGATATCAAAGGATTTCAATTATATTGTGTAGATGATGCTGAATTTGCCGTATCTTTGGATACAAAGAACAAAACGATGAGTATGTTTTTAATAACAGATTTAGCAAGGAAATATCTAACAATTCTCGAAAATGAAAAATAAACTAGGAATACTCGTTGTGTGCTTATTTTGCCAGATTGCGCTTGGACAAAATAATTCAAGGAAGCCACTACATGGACAAGTTGTGAATGATTCTATAACTCTGGAAAGTGGTTATGTAATGAATTTAAATGCCAATATCAGAACCTTTATCAGTTCAAATGGTTTGTTTGATATTATGGCAAAACCAAAAGATACTTTACTGATCACAAGTATGGCTTTTCAGTCTAAAAAAATTGTACTAACAGAAAAAAATTGTGCCGACAGACTTTTCTTAATACAGATGGATCTCGTAAGTAATCAGTTAAAAGAGGTAGTAGTTCATAAAGATTTAAAAGTAAAAGCATTTGATAAAAATAGTCAGGCTATAGTGGATACTAAATTTGTTGATGATGAAAAGTCGTCTCCAAAAAATAGGTTTATTTACGATGGAACAATTGAAAATGGAGTTGATTTTGTGCGAATATTTAAAGACGCAAAAAAATTAATGAGAAAGAAAGATGTTGATGTAGTGCCGGAAGAAGAAGCGAGCGATTTTGCTTTTACGATGTATGCAAAAGCCAATTTTACTCCAGATTTTTATACAGATACATTAAAATTGAAAAAAGAAGAAGTAGATATATTTCTGTTGTTTTGTGCTGTAGATCCGGAATCTAAAAAACATTTAAAACAAGAAGAAAAGTTTGAATTAATGGATTTTCTGATCACTAAAAATCAGGAATTCAAAAAAGTGAAGGTTGCCGGGAAATGAAAAAAAGATTAACTTATTTTTTTATAGTAATACTGTTTTTATCGCTCACAGCATTTTCATTCCATAAATTTTACATGGGAGTTTTTCAGGTTAATTATGCTGCCGAAAAGAAGATGATTCAAATTACTTCCCGAATTTTTATTGATGATTTGAATAACGGGATGGAAAAGAAATACCATCAAAAAACGTTCGTTGGTACTGATAAAGAGACTCAGGCTGATATTGATTTATTAAAAAAATATCTTTCTGAAAATTTTACTATAAAAATAAACGGTCAGTCAAAACCTATTACTTTTTTATCTAAAGAAGTAGAGTCAAACGATGTTTTGGTTTGTTATTCCAGAATAAAAGATATTAATACATTCAAAACAATCGAAATTCTAAATACTATTTTATTAGATTGGAATACCGAACAGCAGAACATTACACATATTTCAGCATTTGGCACCAAAAAGAGTGTTCTTTTTACAGAATCTTCAAGGAAAGAATTGTTAAAGTACTAAATGATAGTTAAAATTATTATTTTAATTGTTATTTTCACACCCTGATATAATTACCATTAAAAATTTATGAAAAAGCTTTCATTATTATTGATTTTTCCTGCAATCTTAATTGCTCAGGAAAAAACAATTACTCCAAAACAACAAGGAAAGTACGATACGAACAAATTCAGCCAAATGTATGATTTGTTAGCAACACCCAATATGTTTCGTACAGCTTCCGGAGCTCCGGGACCGGCATATTATCAGCAACAGGCAGATTATAAAATTGATATTGAATTAGACGATAAAAATTCAAAAATAAACGGTTCTGAGGTTATTACTTATTCAAACAATTCACCTGATAGTTTAGAGTATTTATGGATTCAGTTGGATCAGAATCAGGCAAAAGCAAAAACTCAGACCTCTTTGGCCGAAAGCGAAAAAATTAATCAGGTTTTTCCACTTGAAGGTTTTTCGAGCAAATATTTAAAAAAAGATCTGGAGCGTGGTTTTAATATCGAATCTGTAAAAGATTCAAAAGGAAGTCCAATGTCGTACACCATCAACGAAACGATGATGCGTATTAATCTTGTAACACCTTTAAAGCCTGGTGAAAAAATTTCAATGGCTATAAAATGGTGGTACAATGTAAATAATTACAGAAAAGAAGGCGGACGTTCAGGTTATGAATTCTTCGAAAAAGACGGAAACAAATTATACGTAATTGCACAGTTTTACCCAAGAATGGCCGTTTATAACGATGTCGAAGGCTGGCAAAACATGCAGTTCTGGGGAAGTGGAGAATTTGCTTTACCTTTTGGAAATTTTGATGTAAACATTACAGTTCCTGCAGATCATGTAATAGATGCTACAGGAGAATTAACCAACAGAAGCGAAGTTTTTACACCAGAACAGGTAAAACGTTACGAGCAAGCTCAAAAATCATTTGATAAACCTGTTGTAATTGTAACGCAGGCAGAAGCTGAAGCAGCGGAGAAAGGTTTCTCTGAAAAGAAAAAAACATGGAAATTTAGTGCAAAAAATGTTCGTGATTTCGGAATTGCTTCTTCAAGAAAATTCATTTACGATGCAATGGCGGTAAAGATTGGTAACAAAGTGGTTATGGCCGAATCTCTTTATCCGAAAGAAGCAAATCCGCTTTGGGGAGAAACATCAACAATGGTTGTGGCGCATACCTTAAAAAGTTATTCATCACACACATTCGATTATCCTTATCCAAAAGCAGTATCAGTTTCTGCAGAAGATCAAGGTATGGAATATCCAATGATTTGTTGGAATTTTGGTCGTCCTGACGAAAACGGAGTGACCAGTAAAGAAGTTAAAAACGGAATGATTGGTGTGGTAATTCATGAAGTAGGGCATACTTTTTTCCCAATGATTGTAAACTCTGATGAGCGTCAATGGAGCTGGATGGATGAAGGTTTGAATTCATTTTTAGAGTATTTGGCAGAGCAGGAATTAGATCCTAATTTCCCGTCAAGACGTGGTCCTGCAAAAAATATCGTTCCTTACATGAGTGGTGATCAAAAGTTTTTAGAACCTATTATGTCCAACTCTGAAACGATTCATCAATTTGGAAATAATGCTTACGGAAAACCGGCTACAGGACTTAATATTTTAAGAGAAGTAGTAATGGGAAGAGAACTGTTTGACTATGCTTTTAAAACCTATGCAAACAGATGGAAGTTCAAACACCCAACCCCTGAAGATTTCTTTAGAACTATGGAGGATGCTTCTGCCGTAGATCTTGACTGGTTTTTTAGAGGGTGGTTTTACTCAACAGATTTTGTCGATATCGGTATCAAAGATGTAAAACAATATTATGTTTCTGAAACTCCAACAGCCGATCTTAAAGATGTAAAAGTTAGAAAAGGACGCTTTGGTTTCGAAAAAGGACCATTTGTTTATTTAGTAGCAGGAGATAATGCAGAGGTAAATAATTCGAGCAAAAAAGCTTTAAAAGTAGAAGATGTAAAATCATTGGCTGATTACGTAAGCCAAACCTTTACGGCTCAGGAAAAAGCAGAACTTAAATCGCCTAAATATTTCTATGAAGTAGAATTCAACAAACCAGGCGGAATGATTATGCCAATTCTGGTAGAGATTACTTACGAAGACGGAACAAAAGACAATTACCAGTATCCGGCTCAAATCTGGAGAAAAAGTAATGATACCGCAAAGAAAGTTTATGCAACTTCAAAAGCGATAAAAAGTATTCAAATAGATCCAAAATTAATGACTGCTGATATTGATGTGACCAATAATTCCTGGCCAAAAGTAGAAGTAAAGTCTAAATTTGACTAATAATAAATCTAAAAGACTCTGAAAAGAGTCTTTTTTTTTAAGTAAATTTTAAAACTCACAGCTACAAAATTTAATATCTTTGTGGCACACTAAAATAAAAGATATGTTTGGTATAGGAGGAGGAGAACTAGTTTTTATATTGTTTATAGTATTAATGCTTTTTGGTTCAGACAAAGTGCCGGAAATTGCGCGTACAATGGGTAAAGCAATGGCGCAGCTAAAAAATGCAACCAATGATATTAAAAGTGAAATTCAAAAAGGAGCTGAGTCCAATGGTCTTGACCAGAATGCTTTAAATAGTATCACAGGTAATATTAATGCTCAGATCAACGATGCCAAAACAAATCTATTAGGAGACAGTACAAATTTAACTTCAAACATGTTAGGTGATACGGCCACAGAAATAGATAAAGTAAAAGAAGATATCGATTCTATCTCAGGACCTGTAAAACGCCAATTATAATGCTTGAAAGAATAAAAGAATTAGATATCAATTTATTGGTATACCTTAACAGTTTAGGATCTGAAACATTCGATAAATTTTGGCTTATTATTACCAATCAGTTAAATTGGACACCACTTTTTTTATTAATGTTTTATGTCATCTATAAAAAAATAGGAGGAAAGCAAACCTTGTATGTACTACTTTTTATCGCGATTTTGATCACTTTTACAGATCAGACAACCAATTTGTTTAAACATACTTTTCAACGTTTGCGTCCTTGTAATAATCCTGATATCAATTCGATTATACGTGTTGTTCAGGTGCGTAAATCCTATAGCTTTTTCTCAGGACATGCCGCAAATACTATGGCAGTGGCCACCTTTTTATTTTTGGTTCTAAAGCGCTATTTCAAGTATTTAGGATTCTTGTTTTTATGGCCATTAATTTTCGCTTATAGTAGGATTTATTTAGGATTGCACTATCCTGGAGATATCTTAACAGGTTATTTCTTTGGAGCACTTTTCGGGTTCTTGATTTATTTAGTCTATCGAAAACTAAAGCCACAATATTTTCCGGGATAATTTTCAGGAGCTATTTACTTCGTCAGTTCGCTGTCGCTCTTGTTCAGCTATCCGTTTCAATCTTTTATGGCAAACCCTGGATAAAAGTATTTACACTTCTATCTGGGCTAAGGCACTCTTTTCAAAATAAAATTTAATTCTCAAGAATAGTCTTTTCACTCCATTCTAGATCTTCAGGAAGCTGTTGTTTGCTCAATTCAATATGAATAACCCTTCTTCTTTCGTTATTGGTAGTTTTGTTTGATGCGTGAAATAATAAAGGTTTCATAATCATAATGCCACCTTTTTCTACTTCACACATGGTTTCTTTTTCTTTCTCGAAATCCATGTTTTCAATTCTCAAAATTCCTTTAGAATGAGAGTTATTGATAACCTTGAGAGCGCCATTATCTTTCGTTGTTTTATCAAGATGAATCCTTATTGTAAAATTATCTTCTAAAATTTCTTTAGGAGGCTGAACAGCAAACTGATTTTGTTTTACGGTCCAGTTTTCAAAGTTTGCAGTTTCAGTTTTTTTATTAACCGAAATAGTTAAATCCTGATGGTAAGCCACAAACCAATTCGATTTTTCAGGCTTATCAAAATAAATTGATTTGGTTATAAAATAGCCTTTTCCAAAATTCGACTCTACGATACCTTTTAAATTCTCATTAAAAATATAAGGCAGCGTTTCAGGAATTTCTTTGTGAAATTGTCTGATTGCAAATAGATCCTGAGATTTTCGAAAGGTTGCATTCTTAGTTTTATTTTCTGTGCTATTTTCAATTAAAGAAATCAGTTTTCCGATTTCATTTTCAGAATAAATATCATTAATAATTGTAAAACCTTTTGAATTTATTTCGGCAATATTTTTCATCATTAATTTATTTTTTGTGAATAGCCTTCTGCTTTGAAGGATATTATATGAAAAAAGAATGGGGCTTTAGCCAAAAAAAAGACTTAGTAGTTGGTTTCGGCTAAAGCCATAATCTTTGTCTAAAATTTGAACCTCCAGCTAAAGCAGGAGGCTATTCAGATTACAGAATTAAAAAACTTAGCATCTCAGCATCTCAGCAACTGAGAATCTTTTTCTAAAGCACCCTACTAACCGTCAGCCCATCACGAATAGGCAATAAAACCGTTTCTACTCTGGGATCATTTTTCAAAAGTAAGTTATATTCTAAAAGTACTTTTGTACTCACATCATTAGGGTGAACAGGTTCCAGGATTTTTCCGCTCCACAAAACATTATCAGATAAAATAATTCCGCCCTTATTCATTTTCGGAACAATCATTTCCCAGTAATTCAGATAATTTTCTTTATCGGCATCAATAAAAACCAAATCAAACTTCTCATCAAGATCCGGAATAATATCAACGGCTTCACCTAAATGTTGAAAAATTTGTTTTCCCCAAGGCGATGCATCAAAATATTTACGCTGAAAATCAACCAATTCTTCTTTAATGTCAATAGTATGCAATTGTCCGTTTTCCTGCATTCCTTCACACAAACACAAAGCAGCATAACCTGTATAAGTACCAATTTCAAGAATATTTACCGGACGAATCAGTTTAGACAGCATACTTAATACACGACCCTGAAAATGTCCGCTTAACATTCTTGGTAAAAGTATCTTCTGGTACGTTTCTTTGTTAAGTTTCGCTAATAATTCCGGTTCGTTTTCAGAATGTTGTTCGATATAATCTTCTAATTCTTGTGATATAAAATGCATATTGTAGTATTGTAAATTTGAACAGCAAAAATACAAAAAATATTGCTTTGCTTTTTTTGCATAAAAAAACCATCCACAGCGGTGGATGGTTTTAATTTTAAAATAAAAGGAAACTATTTTTTCAAAGCTTCATTTACATCTTTAGCAGTTTTTACTGTTCCGTCTTTGGCTGCTTTTGCAGCTGCTTCGGCTTTAGTAGCTGCTTTTTGAGAAGCTTCTTTTACATCAGTAGCTGTTTTTTTAGCAGCGTTTTCTACATCATTTGCTGTTTTTTTGGTAGCATCTTTTACATCCTGAACTGCATTTTGAGAGGCTTCTTTAGCGTTTGCAGCAGCATTTTCGGCTTTAATGACTGCACTGTCTTTTACTTCTTCAATATCTGTTGTCAAAGTATCTACTTTGTTTCCAAGAGTCAATTCATCTTCTCCCGGTTTTGGTTCTTTCTTTTCGCAAGATTGAACAGCGAATGCTAATAAAGCCACGACAGCTAAGCTTAAAATTTGTTTTTTCATAATGAATGATTTTTTTTAGGTTGATAAATTTTAAAGGTTATAAAGCTGAAAAATAAAGATACACATTTTAAAATGACTGAGCTCTTTGTAAGATTATTTTCCTTTCGAGGCTAAGACAATTCTCGTGCCAAATTTTAAGATCTAAAAAAATACTATGAAATTTGTAAAATAAAAAAAAGGTATCTCGCCACAAGATACCTTTAACAATAAATCAAACATGAAAACAAATTTAAAGTGAAATTATAAATTAGATTTTTAGTTTTTATATAAACTAAAATTAACTACGATTTCATCTCTAACTTTTATTAATCCCGCCATTTTTACGGGAGGTTCTAATTCTATATCAGAAAAATTTAAATTAAGTGATCCCTGAACTTTATTGTCAGAGCTGTACAATATAAAATCTTTGTACTTAAGTGTTTTGTTTGTTATTAAAAAGGTAAGGTTACATTTGTAATTTTTACCAAATTGTCTTACATCTGTAATCGTTACAGTACTGTTAGGAAACGTTTTTACTTTTACTGTTCCTTGTAAATCTTTAGTCATGATTTTGTTTCCACAATCAAAATCCGACATTTTGATTTCAGTATTAAAGTTGTTTTTTTTGCTCGAATTCAGGAAAACAGTATCTTTTTTTGAAAATGTATTCGAGCAATTATATTTTCCAACTGTAGATACTCCGGTGATTTCTATTTTAATTTTATTTATTACCAGCGTTGTATCTTCTGTTAAAAAAGTGGGTTTAGCACTTCCGAAAAAAAAGAAAAGAACTAAACCCATAATTAAGATTGAAAATCTTGTTTTCATTTTTTTTTAGAATGAAATTGTAGCTTCAAACATTAATCCTTCAAATTTGCCACCGTATAAATCATTTGGCATAGAAACACCACCTACGTTACCAAATTGTTGGTAATTTTTGTAGTTTTGTTGTACGTATGAAAGTTTAGCAAGGATATTTTTAGTCATAAACCAACCTGCAGCAGCTTCGAATCTATTTACCTGAATAGCTTCAGCATCAGAATTTCTTAATTTTCCATCTACTAAGTTATATTTTGCACCTATATATAAATTTTCATGGCTTCCAAAACGATACACTAAATCTCCAACATATTGGTTGACTTTACGAGTGTCATCTGTTCCTTTGTAATCACCTCCAGAAGCAAACTCTAATGTACCAAAGAATTCAAATCCTTTATATTTTACAAAAGGGTTGATCATGTAAGAAGTTGCCCAGTTTCCAAATCCTGGATTAAATCTACCAGTGTCTTTGTTAGTTTCAGAATCTAAGACATTTGCAGTAGGATAACCAATTGTTCCGGCATGTGTCATAACACTATAAAAACGGCTTCCTGCTCTATCTGAAGAATATAAGTTTCCGCTAGAATTTGCTGTATGATAGTAAGATCCTGTAAGTCTAATTCTTAAATCGCTATCGATTTGCTTGTCCCAACCTAATTTAGCCAAAATTGTAGGGCTAATAGTTGTATTTTGATCTGGGGTAACAGCAGTTGTAGGTCCTGGAATAACTTCTTGTACATTTTGATTCAGTTTAGAGTTTGTTGCTCCAATCATACTTACAAAACCGTTTCTGTTATAATATATTTCAGCTCCCATTTCAGTTGTAAAAGCGTCCATGATATTGTTTCCTATAAAAGGATTTGTGATGGTGTAAGCGTTGTTACTTCTTCTAAAATGCGCATCACCATAGTTGTTTTCCATTTGACCTATTTTAATGGTCGTATATTTCATAACATCTTCCAAAAGACCTTTTTTTATGAAATCTAGTTTGTCGATTTGCAAGTATCCACCTTGTACCCAAGTTTCATGGTGGTGTCTAGAAGCAAGATAGAGATCTAAGTTTACACGTACTCCATCTGCTAATTGCGCACCTATTGTCATATTAGCATTAGGTAAATTAAAGTCGTTCGTTAGATTATTTAATCTATAACCAGCATTTGCTCCTGTTAAATCTTTTTGGTCATTGAACGAATTTATAGCTTGAAATTGTAATGCAAATGCACCACCTAAGTCAATACTAATACCTTTATAAGCTGTGGTATCTTTTCTAACATCGAACACATTAATAGCTCTTTGATCACGAGGAACCTGGTTTTGAATATGTCCAAAGCTAAGTTGTTGTGCATTTACAGCAAACGTACTTGCTAATGCTATAAATAGTAGATAGATTTTTTTCATGGTTATTATAAATTAAAGTTTAAATTAAATTTTAAGGTCAGATCCTGACCAGTTTTAATGGTGCCTAACATTGCAGTGGGAGATTTCATTCCAAACTCAGTAAAAGTGATTTTGTTCGTTCCCTGCAAGTTTAGTCCGTCTTTTGTAACAGTTGTTTTTACAGTCGTTTTAAGTAATTTGCTCACTCCTGCAATGGTATACGTTCCAGTTAATTCCCATGTAGTTTCATTTACTTTTTCAGCAGATTTAAGAACATATTTGATGTTTTTATTTTTATCCGTTTTTAAAGTTTCATAAGCTACTTTATCCATGCTTTTTTTCTCACTTTTTACACTTTCTGCTAAAAGGGTTATAGATAAAGATTCTATGTCCGTAAGTTTAGAATTTGCAATGGCCAGGTTTGCAGTTCCTGTTCCTGATGCTGATTTCATTTCCCAATCATGTAAGGTTGATGTTCCTGCAACTGAAAATGTAGATTTACTATCTAGTGTATAACTTTTTTGAGCTGTTGCAATTGTAGTTATTCCTAAAAAGGAGATAACAAATGCTAGTAATTTTATTTTTGTAGTTTTCATAATTATTTGTAGTTTGAAATATTAGATTTCTGAGTTAATTTTATTTTTAGTACTAATGCTTTAACTTGTGTCAAATGTAGGGGCATTAAAAAGTTAATTATATGATAAAAGTCATTGTTAAAATTTTATTAAAAATGTATTTAATAACTACAACGTTTTCTTTTTGCTGAAATATCCTTAAAATCGATAATAAATTTTATTAATTTATTATTTATGAGGTTTTTGAGTAATCGTTTTTAAATAGATTAATTTTTGGTTAACTTAAATATCAGTTTGTTTTGGATTTTCAGAATTCCTTAGCTTAAAATAATATTGAAGATTACAGTTAAGTCTTTTCCTGTTTTAACAACTCCAAGTGCTGCCTTTGGAGGTGTCATTTCAAAATCACCAAAAGTAATTTGATTAGATCCCTGTAAAGTAAAAGTGCCGCCATCTGCAATTACCTTTACCTGAGTTTTGTATTCTTTGCTGACACCTGCAATGGTGTAAATTCCGGTTAGAGTCCAGGTTGTTTCATCGATTTTTTCTGCAGATCTTAAAACGTATTCGATAGTTTGATTTGTTTCTGTATTTAAAGCTTCGTAAGCCACTTTATCCATGCTTGTTTTGCTGCTTTTTAAGCTTTCAGCCATTAAAGTAATAGTCAGGCTATTTACTTCGGCGAGTTTAGAATCCTTAACTGTTAGATTGGCAGTACCAGTTCCTTCTGTAGATTTCATTACCCAATCGTGCACAGTGGAAGTTCCGGCAACTTCAAAAGTTGATTTATTTACCGTGTAGTTTTTTTGGGCATTTGTGTGTAATGACAATGTGGTAAATAACATTGTCAATAAAATTGATTGTAGTGATGGAATTGTTTTCATTCGATGATGCATTGGGTTATCATTCAAGTATGGAATTGATTTATTAGTATTTTGCAACTAATAAGTGGTATTATTTCTTAGACCAAAAGTATTGTGCATACGCAGAAAAGGATATGATAAAAATCATTGTTAAAATTGTATTAAAATTCTATTTATAGCTAAAACGTTTTCATCTTTCTCTTTAAGAAATAAAAACTTACAAGAAGCCTATAATTTTCAGTTATTTAAAATGATATTTTTTGTAATTGAATCATTTTTTAAGATTGTGAGGTACTTTATACCATTAGAAATGAACAAATACTTAAATTTGCACCATGCAAATTGAGAAAAAAGACATAAGAGCCTTATCAAAAGATCAGTTACGAGATTTTTTTGTCGCTAATAATGACAAAGCTTTTCGCGGAAATCAGGTCTATGAATGGTTATGGAGTAAAGGAGCACATAGTTTTGAAGATATGACGAACGTTGCTAAAACAACGCGTTCTATGCTCGAAGATAATTTCGTTATCAATCATATCAAGGTTGATACCATGCAGCGCAGCAGCGACGGAACTGTAAAAAATGCAGTTCGTTTGCATGACGGTCTTGTGGTTGAATCTGTTTTGATTCCTACTGATACAAGAACAACAGCTTGTGTTTCAAGTCAGGTGGGTTGTAGTTTAGATTGTAATTTTTGTGCTACCGCACGTTTAAAAAGAATGCGAAATCTGGAAGCCGGAGAAATCTATGATCAGGTTATTGCAATAGATAAAGAAAGTCGTTTGTATCACAATCATCCGCTTTCGAATATTGTTTTTATGGGAATGGGAGAACCTTTGATGAATTATAACAACGTCATTAAAGCTATTGATATGATTACTTCTCCGGAAGGATTAGGAATGTCGCCAAAACGTATTATGGTGTCGACGTCAGGAATTCCAAAAATGATTAAAAAAATGGCTGATGATGATGTAAAATTCAAATTGGCAGTTTCGCTGCATTCGGCTATTGATGAAATTCGTGCTCGAATCATGCCTTTTAGTAAAAACTTCCCGCTGGCAGATTTAAGAGAAGCATTAGAATATTGGTACAGAAAAACAAAAAATAAAATTTCATACGAATATGTAGTCTGGAAAGGAATCAATGATGATAAAGCTTCAATTGATGCTTTGGTGAAGTTTTGTAAATATGTACCATGTAAAGTAAATCTAATAGAATACAATCCTATTGATGATGGAGAATTCCAGCAAGCATCCGAAGAATCTATTTTGGCTTACATAAAAGCTTTAGAGAATATAGGAGTAGTTTGTAAAGTACGTCGCAGCCGAGGAAAAGATATTGATGCCGCTTGTGGGCAATTAGCCAATAAGGAAGCAGAAATGTAATTCCCTCAGGAAATCATCAACCTTAAACATTTTCCAAAGGAAAATTTCATAACTAAAGCATTAAAAACGAGATTGATTCTTGTTCTTAATGCTTTTTTTTGGGCAAAAAGGATGCTGATTTTTTGGGACAATCTTTTTTGAAAATATATTGGTGTTCAATTTTCTTTTAATTTGATGGATTCAAATTGGCAGGTAAATTGAGAATGTTTTAGGGGTGTTTTCTTAATTATTCTATAAATTATTGATATACTAACCTAAAATACACAACGTTTTTTTATTTAAAATAGTATATTTGGGATCGAAATGAATATTACTTCTCAAATAAAACAGCCCATTTTTAACGAGATGGAACTTTTTGAAAAAAAGTTCCATGAATCGATGACTTCAAAAGTGGCTTTACTGAACCGTATTACGTATTATATCGTAAACCGAAAAGGAAAACAAATGCGTCCGATGTTTGTTTTTTTAACCGCAAAGATGGTTTCAGAAGGCAATGTAAACGAAAGAACCTATCGTGGTGCTTCGGTAATCGAACTTATTCATACTGCAACTTTGGTACACGATGATGTGGTAGATGATAGTAATCGCCGTCGCGGATTTTTCTCTATTAATGCCCTTTGGAAAAATAAAATTGCCGTTTTGGTTGGAGATTATTTATTGTCTAAAGGATTATTGCTATCTATAGATAATGGTGATTTTGATTTATTAAGAATCATTTCTGTCGCTGTTCGCGAAATGAGCGAAGGAGAATTATTGCAGATCGAAAAAGCCAGAAGACTTGATATTACAGAAGATGTTTACTACGAAATCATCAGAAAAAAAACCGCAACACTTATTGCCGCTTGTTGTGCTCTTGGTGCAAAATCAGTAATTGAAGATGATAATAAAGTAGAGAGCATGCGTAAGTTTGGCGAACTTATCGGGATGGCTTTTCAAATCAAAGACGATTTATTCGATTATAGCGAAGAAGCCATTGGTAAACCAACCGGAATCGATATTAAAGAACAAAAAATGACCTTGCCTTTAATTCATGTTTTAAATACCTGTACTCCACAGGAAAAAAAATGGCTGATCAACTCCATCAAAAACCATAATAAAGACAAAAAGCGCGTAAAAGAAGTGATTGCTTTTGTAAAAGATAATAATGGTTTGGCTTACGCCGAAAATAAAATGGTGCAATTCCAACAGGAAGCACTTGCATTATTAGAAAATTTCCCGGATTCTGAGTTCAAAGATGCCCTTACTTTAATGGTAAACTATGTAATCGAGAGAAAAAAATAATTTCATCCTCTATTCTTAATATTTTTATTGTTAAATTGGACATTAATTTAATAATGAAATATGATTATTTTACTCGTAATACTTTCGATAGTTGTTATTTTAGGTGGTTACCTGATAATACTTTACAATAGCTTTGTTTCTAAACGCAATATGCTTCAGGAAGCATTAAGCGGGATCGATGTTATTCTAAAAAAACGATTTGATTTAATTCCGAATCTGGTTGAAACCGTTAAAGGATATTTAACCCACGAAAAAGAAACACTTGCCAATATTGTAAGTTTGCGTAATCAAGCCTTAAATGCTGGTAGTGCAGATGAAAAATTGCAATTCGACAAGAAGCTAGGTAATGCTGTGGGAACTATTTTTGCCCTTGCAGAAAATTATCCCGATTTAAAAGCCAATACCAATTTTTTGAGTTTACAGGAAGAATTGAGCGAAATCGAAACCGAAGTAGAACGATCAAAACGATATTATAATGCAACTGTTAGAGATTACAATATTGCTGTAGAATCTTTTCCGGGCAATATTGTGGCGAATTCTTTTGGTTTTCCAAAGAAAAACTTCCTTGAAATAGAAGACGAAAAACAAAGAGAAACACCTAAAGTTCAGTTTTAATTGTATTATACTATGCTCCTAAGAAAAATATACTTTGTTCTGTTTTCTATTGTTTTCTTTCAGGCTCAGGCACAGGAAAGAATTTTAAATTTTGATGTTAAAATTAAGATAGAAAAGTCCGGTAATATCAATGTAGTCGAAAACATTACCATAAATGCCGAAGGTAATGATTTTAGACACGGACTTTTAAGGGTTTTGCCATTAAGCAGACGAGATAAAGATGGCCATCAAATTGATGTTAAATACACAATAAACTCCATAAAAAAAGATGGTGCCACAGAAAATTACTTCACAAAAGAAGAATCCGGTGACTGGAAAATCTATATAGGCAATAAAGACATCGATCTGGAAAGAGGAATTTACGACTATCAAATTAGTTATACCGTTCCTTTTCAGGTAGGCTATTTTGATAAATACGATGAGTTGTATTGGAATGTAACCGGAAATGGCTGGAATTTGCTAATAGATAAAGCAACATGCGAAATTTCTCTTCCGTCAGAAAATAATGCATTCGAAAATTTACATTGTTATACAGGTACGGCAGGATCTAAAGCGTCAGATTGTATAAGTTCCCTAAATACGAATCGCACTGTTGCCAGTTTTGCTGCAATACAGCTTAATAATTATGAAGGCTTAACGATTGCTGCATCATTTCCTAAGGGAATTGTTGATCCTCCTACTTTTTTGCAGGAAGCAAGTTCATTTTATAAGCAGATAAAAACAAATTTGTGGTCTGTTATTTACGGAATAGGCATGGCGCTTTTCTTCTTTTTTAGTTGGAAGAAATACGGTAAAGACCCCGTTAAAAAAACATTGATGCCTGAATTTATGCCGCCTTTCGATTGGTCTCCTGCGATTATAGGTTATGTGTACGACAGAAAAATTACGCGTAAAGCGTATATGTCATCTGTTATAAATGCTTCTGTAAAAGGCGCCATTAGAATTTTGTCTACGGTAGAAAATGGAGTTTTTAAAAACAAACAAACCTATGAGATCGAAGTTTTAAATAATTTATCACAAAAATTAAGTGCAGAAGAATCAGATATAGTAAGCGGTTTTACAAAAAAAGATAAAATAAAAGTATCCGATTCTAACTATAAGATTTTTGAAAAAGCATATTCTAAATGGCTTAAAGCGGTAACAAAACAAATAAAACTGGAAGAGTTTTACCAAAACAATACTCAAAAAAAATGGCTTGGTTTTGCTATTTTTTTAATTGCAGGACTTGCTTACCAGTTGCTATCTAATAATAAAGGATATATTAATTATGCTTTTTATTTAGGACTAATCGTTGCGGTTTCAGGGCTGGCTTATTGGTTTACAAAAAAAGAGATTGGTGTTGGAATGCTTGTTTTAAGAGGTATTCTCGCTTTCTTTATTTTACCAGCAGCGCTTTTCATATTTTTCGTTTCTATTGCTTTTTTAAGCACGATACAAATCGTTGTTATTGGCGTTGTTTTCTTAATGTATATTTTTTACGCAAGAACTTTAGGAAAGTATACACAAAAAGGTGCTGATGCATTGCATAGATTAGAAGGTTTTAAACACTATATGCAAACGGCAGAGAAAGATAGAATGAATATGTTGAATCCTCCTGAGCTGACTCCGCAATTATTCGAAAAATTATTTCCGTATGCTATTGCATTAGGAGTCGAAATAGAGTGGGGAAAACAATTTGCAGAAATTTTAGAATTAGCCAAATATGATCCTGCGTGGTATCAGGGAGAAGATACGTTTTACATGCAACCTGCAATGTTCCTGTCCAGTTTTGGAAATTCTGTGAGCAGTGCAGCAGTTGATCCTAGTCCTCCTTCATCATCATCAGGTTCTTCATCGAGTTCCAGCGGAAGCAGTGGAAGCTGGAGCAGCGGAAGTTCAGGTGGCGGAAGCTCCGGAGGCGGCGGAGGCGGCGGTGGCGGTGGCGGTTGGTAAAATTTTAGCAACCAGCGGCTATTTAAAATATTGTATTAAGGAAACCTTGTATTATTTATAATAGTACAAGGTTTTTTTATTTTCAATTGGGTTTGATTTAGATTATATTGCCTGAGTGAAGAAAAAAATAGATAATTTGTTAATTAGATAATTGATTTTAATGTTTTGAAAATCAGTTTGTTGTTTTTATTGTTTGGAATTTGGAATTTTTTTATTGATTTTTTTTCCCTTTGATGCAACCATTTTAAAACTTAACTCGTCTATGCTAATAGAAGATCATTACTAAACCAAAAAACCAAAAGCTTATAAATGAAAATTATTCATTTACATCAGGAAGAAACTGAAATTATAAAGTTGGCTGTCGAAAATAATCGACAAGCGCAGCAGCAAATTTATGGTCGGTTTTCTTCAAAAATGTTAAGTGTTTGCCGGCAGTATATAAAAGACATTCAACTGGCAGAAGATGTAATGATCACGGCTTTTATGAAAGTGTTTACCAACTTAAACAAATTTGAAAATAAAGGAAGTTTTGAAGGCTGGATTCGCCGAATCATGGTGAACGAATGTATATCGTATTTAAGAGTTCAGAAAAAAGTAAAATTTGTTGAAGATGAAATTTATGTCGAAGAAAGTTTTAATGCAACCGATAGTCAGTTTTCAATAGACCAGATTCAGTTTTTAATAGATGCTTTACCAGACGGATATAAAATGATTTTTAATTTATACGCCATCGAAGGATACAAACATAATGAAATTGCAAAGATGTTAGGGATTAATGAGGGAACATCAAAATCGCAATTATCGCACGCCAGAAAGATGCTGCAAACACAAATTACTATTTTAAAAAAACAAGATAATGGAACCGAATAATTTTGAAAAGGATTTCCGTGAAAAACTAAACCAACGTAAAATTGAACCAAGCGACAAAGCCTGGGATCGATTAGATGCGATGCTTAGTGTTGCTGAAGAAAAGAAACAACCCACAGTTGGACTTCGTTCACTGCAAACTTCTAAAAAAAGGTGGTGGTACATTGCAGCCAGTATTGTTGGTTTTTTATTAGTGGGAACATTCTTTTTTAATCAGGAAAAAAGTGTCCTTAAAACACCAGAAAACACAGTGGTTGTCAAAGAGAATTTACAGAAGGATTCTGTTGTAAAACCAGCTTTAAACGTAATAAGTCCCGTAAAGACAGAAGTTGCAGTTTCAGAAAAAACAGCAAATCAGAATTTAATAAAAGAACAAAAAAGGCGTAATGTAGAACCAATTAAAACCCTCAAAAACAAATCAAATCAAGTAGCGGAGTCTTCAATCATCATCAAAAACAATCAAGAAAAACAATCTGTAAATAATCAATCTTTAGCTGTTGAAACTTCTAAAAAAGAAACAGTAGATCAATTATTGCAATCGGCCGAAAAAACTATTGTTGCAGAGAATTCGGTAAAACCAAAATCAAAAGTAAAAATCAATGCTAATGATTTGCTCCATCAGGTCGATGGCGAATTAGAGCTTTCGTTTAGAGAAAAAATGATTACAAAAGTCAATAAAAACTACCAAACGGTAAAAGTAGCTTTGGCGAATCGAAATCAACAAGATTAAAAGGATACAGAATATAGAATAAACATTATAGAATACAGAGTATAGATTTTTAGTTCCGGAGGAACGATCTATATTGTAGCGTCGGGTTTTAACCCGATGGAGATGGAATAAAGAATACAGAGTATAGATTTTTAGTTCCGAAGGAACGATCCATATTGTAACGTCGTGTTTTAACCCGATGGAGATAGAATAAAGAATACAGAGTATAGATTTTTAGTTCTGGAGGAACGATCCATAGTATAGCGTCGTCCCGAGGCTTCGGGATTAACCCGATGGAGATAGCATATGTAATTCACAATTAATAATTAAACAATCATCAATCACAATCAATTTTAAAAATCAATCAATCATGAAAAATTTTACACTTTACCTCGTTGTCCTTATTTTTTTATTTGTTAGTAAGGTTCTGGGGCAGGAAACATTTGAGTCGAAAGCAAAAAAAATTGCGAATAAAATCGAGAAGATTACCAAAGAAGAAAAAGCAGCTTTGAAAGAAGAAGTAGAAGTTGTAAACGTGCAATTGTCTGAAGGGAAAATTACCCAGGAACAAGCAGACAAACGCAAAAAAGAATTGGCAGAAGCCAGAGCTACAATTATTGAGGAAAAAGTAACAGAGGCACAAAATGAACTTAATGATTTGGTTCAGCAAAAAGTCGACGGAAAAATAAAAGAAGATTCATTAACTAAAAAATACAGCATTGTATTTCATGTTAGAGATAGAGATAGGGATAAGTCTAAAGATTCAATTCATGGAGAAAAAAGAACCACTTCGCAGTTTGTATTTGCAATGGGTTTAAATAATATGATGGTCGATGGTAAGCTTCAGGATTCTAATTATAGTTTTGGAGGTTCACATTTCTACGAATGGGGTTTTACCTATAACAGCAGATTAATGAAAAACGATAATTTATTACATGCCAAATACGGACTTTCGTTAATGTACAATAATATTCGCCCAACAAATAACAAGAGTTTTGTAGTAAATGGAGATCAGACTGAATTGCAAACCAATGCTATAAATCTTGATGAATCACGTTTTAGAAATGTTTACATCGTGTTGCCGCTGCATTTAGAATTCGATTTCTCAAAGCCTCAGGTAAGTAATGGAAAAACATATTTTAGAACCCACGAAAGTTTCCGTTTTGGGATTGGAGGTTATGCTGGAATAAATGTAAAATCGAAACAAATTCTAAAATTTGATCAGGATGATTTAGATTATAAAACAACAATAAGAGGAGATTATAATGTAAATAATTTTATTTACGGACTGAGTTCTTATATCGGCTATAGAGAATTTAGTTTGTATGCAAAATATGATTTAAATCCCCTATTTCAGGATAATTTAATTAAAGAAAATAATATTTCACTGGGTATAAGAGTTGATTTAAATTAAGAATGCAGTTTAATTAGTTAGTAGAAAAAGCACTTCATAAGAGGTGCTTTTTTATGTTAAATGAACAAATTTCAAGATTCATTTGTGTACTTTTACAGACTTCAAATTTTTAAAAATATTTTACGTTTTGATTTCACAAGCTACTATTGATTCTGTTTTTGAAACTGCTCGTGTAGAGGAGGTTATTGGTGATTATGTTAATTTGAAACGTGCAGGGAGTAACTATAAAGGATTGAGTCCTTTCTCAGATGAGCGCTCTCCGTCGTTCATGGTTTCGCCTGCAAAAGGAATCTGGAAAGATTTTAGTACAGGAAAAGGAGGAAATTCTGTCAAGTTTTTGATGGAACATTCACAATTTACCTATCCGGAAGCCATTCGATATTTGGCCAGAAAATATAATATCGAAATTGAAGAAACAGAACAAACAGATGCAGAAAAAGCGATGACCGATGTTCGCGAAAGTATGTATTTGGTTTCAGAATTTGCAAAAGATTATTTTAATAAAACGCTTTTAAATTCAGAAGAAGGAAAAGCAATTGGACTCTCTTATTTTAAAGAAAGAGGTTTTACCAATGAAACAATCAAAAAGTTTAGTTTAGGATATTCACCCGAAACCTGGGATGCTTTGACCAAGGAAGCATTGGGTAAAGGATATAAATTGGAGTTTCTGGAAAGCACCGGTTTAACCATTGCGAGAGAAGATCGACCTTTTGACCGTTTTAAAGGTCGTGTTATGTTTCCTATAGAAAGTATGTCCGGCCGTGTATTAGGTTTTGGCGGACGTATTTTAACCAATGATAAAAAAGCGGCGAAGTACCTGAACTCGCCTGAAAGTGATATTTACCATAAAAGTAAAGTGCTTTATGGTATTTTCCAGGCCAAACAATCCATCGCCAAACAAAACAATTGTTATCTGGTTGAAGGTTATACAGATGTGATTCAATTTCATCAGGCTGGGATCGAGAATGTTGTGGCTTCATCGGGAACCGCTTTAACGCCGGATCAGATTCGTTTGATCAATAGATTAACAAGAAATATTACAGTGCTGTTTGACGGAGATGCTGCAGGATTACGTGCTTCTGTTCGAGGAATCGATTTGATTCTGGAAGAAGGAATGAATGTAAGGGTTTGTGCTTTTCCTGACGGAGAAGATCCTGATAGTTTTGCACGAAAAACTTCGCATGATGAGCTTGTTGCCTATTTAGAAGAAAACAGTAAAGATTTTATACAATTTAAAGCCTCCCTCTTAATGAAAGAGGCTAAAAACGATCCTATCAAAAAAGCCGATTTGATTCGCGATATGGTCGTGAGTATTTCGAAAATTCCAGATCGTATCCAGCGTGAAATTTATACGCAGGAATGTGCCAGAATCATGGATATTTCTGAGCAGGTATTAGTGAGTACTTTAGCTCAGCTAATTCAAAAAGATCTTACAGAGGCTAGTAAAAAACAAAAGCAGGAACAAAAACCTTTTGAAGTTTTTAGAAACCAAACTCCAAAACAAGGCAGTTTTTCAGGAGGAGATCCTGAGGATCCAAGAAATGGGCCTCCGGAGGATTATTATCCGGGAGAGCCTGGATATCCGGTAGGAGAACCTACGGAAAAAGTAGATATTCTGTATCGTTTAGAACGAAAAGTAATTGAGATTTTATTGCTTTACGGAGATAAGACTGAAGAGTTTGAAGATGTGCTTTTAAAAAATAACGACGAAGGTGAAGTAGTAATGGTCTCCGAAATGAGAGCTTACAAAGTATACCAGCGTATTTATTTGAGTTTGCAGGAAGATGAGGTAGAACTGTCTAATAATTTATTCCGTGATATTTTTACAGACTTAATTGGGTTTTATAACCAACACGAAAAATTTAGTCTCGAACAGTATTTAATGCGTTTACAACCAGATTTTGCTCAGGAAGTTACTGATATTTTGATGGAGGATGAGCGACTAACGCTTCACGACTGGGAAGGGCAGAACATTTTTTCGAAAATGAAACACGAAACGATTGCACAATACGTTACAGAAACTATTATGTCTATGCGTTGGTTTTTGGTGGGTAAAATCATCGAAGAATTAAAAAGCTCTATACAACCTGATAATTCAGATAATACAGAGCTTTTGTCTATGGTTGTCGATTACTCAAAATTAGTTAATGCATTCTCAAAAAAACTAGGAAGAGTAATGTCGAGGTACCATTAAATAATTTCTAAAGTCTTCGCTTTATTAACTAAGTCAACTAAATTAGTAACATTTAATTTAGTCAATAATCTTAATTTGTAAGTACTGATCGTTTTCTCGTTCAGGTTTAAGATTTTAGAGATTTCATTGTTTTTCTTACCATCACTTAAGTAACGTAAAACTTCGATTTCACGATTTGAAAGTTTTCTGTACAAACGTTCGCTCTTGCTTTGTTTAGCAATAAGAGCCATGTTTTTACGTACAGTTTCGTTGATGATAATTTTTCCTTCGTGTACTTTAATGATAGAAAGACCTAATGTTTCAAGTTTTTCTGTTTTGTGTACATACCCGGAAACTCCTGCTTTAATTGCATTTGGAGCATACATTTGCTCGGCGAGGTCACTAAAAATTACAATTTTTGTTTTTGGAAAATTTTTCAAAATCGACTTCACTTCGAAGATACTCGATAGGCCTTCAAGCTCTAAGTCGAGAATTAGGATGTCAATTTCCTTCGTTTGAAGGATATCTCTAACCATTGAAAAATTGCCTACGTTGGCAACAATTGAAATTTGATCGTGGTCTTTAAAATAAGACTTAACGCCAAAGTGAGTCACAGGATGATTGTCTGCAAGACATACTTTAATCATAATTTTTACCTTTTTTAGAATTGTTCATGTTTTTGGAACTGTAAAATTAATAAATAAATTCTGTAATTAATTGCAGACAAATGTTAAAATGTTTTATTTTAACGTTTTTGGTATTATACAAACCGGAATTGCATCCATTTTATGCTTGTTGCTGGTGTTTAAACGTTTATAAATTTCAAAGACAGATTTTTCTCTCTCTATGAAGTCAGCTGGCGTTTTTCCTGACTCCGCGGCTAACATGGCCCATTCAAGTTCGTCGTAACTGGCGCCTAATTGATCTTCGTCAGTACGATTGTCACCAAATAATCCATCTGTAGGTGCAGCGGTTAAAATTGAGTCCGGAATCGCTAAAAACTCTCCAAGAGCATAAACATCCGACTTCATTAAGTCAGCTATCGGACTTAAATCGACTCCGCCGTCGCCGTATTTAGTATAAAATCCTACGCCAAAATCTTCTACTTTATTTCCAGTACCTGCAACCAAAAGCCCATGAATTCCGGCTAAATAATATAAAGAGGTCATTCTCAGACGTGCACGAGTGTTCGCTAATGATAAATTAACTTTTGTTGAATCTTTTGTTGTGGGCACAGCAGTCTTAAAAGCTTCAAAAGTATCTGTTAAGTCAGTTTTTACATCCAAAACGTTAGAAAAACGTTTTTTTAATTGTTCGATATGTTCTCTTCCTCTTAAAACTTGATTTGGCGCTTGATGAATCGGCATTTCAACACATAAAACCTGTAAGCCCGTCTGAGCGCATAAGGTAGAAGTTACCGCAGAGTCAACTCCGCCTGAAATTCCAATTACAAAACCGTTTGCTTTTGCGTTGTTAGCATAATTTTTTAGCCACTCTACAATGTGGATATTTACTTTTTCTGTTTGAATGGTACTTTTTTTAGCCATAATAGTTCAAGTTTTAAAATGCAGGGATGTATATTTGCAGAATTATTTTTTAAGTATGCATTTACTTAAAATCCAGCAACACAAATCTAATTAAAATAAAATGAAAATTTATCGCTTTGTAGTGGTTCTGTGCTTGTTTTTTTTGTCATGTGAACAAAAAACCAAAGTAGAAAAGGCAGTCGAAGAAATCCCGGTTGATATAAAAGTAGAACGTTTTGATAAGGTATTTTTTGAAACTAAACCCGAAGATTTAGAGAAAGTAAAAAAACAATATCCTTTCTTCTTTCCTGCAGGTAATGATGATACTATCTGGCTAAAAAAAATGCAGGATCCTTTATGGAGGGAAGTATACACTGAAGTGCAAAAAAAATACGCCAATTTTGAACCTGTTCGTCAGGAATTTAATAAGTTGTTTCAGCACGTAAAATATTATTTTCCAAAAACTAAAATTCCTAAAGTGATTACTGTAATTGGAGAAATGGATTATAACGCTAAAGCGATTTATGCCGATAGTCTTGTGATTGTTGCTTTAGAACTGTATTTGGGAAAAGAACACAAGTTCTATGAATTTCCAAACTATCTAAAACAGAATTTTGAGGAAAAACAAATTATGCCGGATGTGGTTTCTAGTTTTGCTTTTAGAAACATTCCTGCCTTTCCGGATAAAAATTTAGTTTCGCAAATGATTTTCGAAGGAAAGCAATTGTATGCAAAAGATTTGCTTTTACCTGAATATACAGATGCTGAAAAAATTGGTTATACGCCGGAACAAATAAAATGGAGCCAGGAAAATGAAGCTTATATGTGGCGCTTTTTTATAGAAAGCGAACTGTTATACAGCGAAGATCCTAAATTAAAAACCCGATTTATTGCACCTGCTCCGTTTTCTAAATTTTATTTAGAAATCGATAATGATTCTCCCGGACGAATTGGTGCTTGGCTCGGATGGCAAATGGTACGTTCTTATATGAAGAATAATACTAATGTTACCTTGTCGGAATTATTAAAAACAAACGCAAAAGAAATTTTTGAACAGTCAAAATATAAACCTAAGAAATAATGTCAGATACAATAAACTCAGAAATTAAATTCAATATAGAATTAGATGAAAACCGCGTGCCGGAAAAACTAACCTGGAGCGCTCAGGATGGTGGTGTGCAGGCAGAAGAAGCAAAAGCTATTATGTTGTCTATTTGGGACAGTAAAGCCAAAGAAACGATGCGTATTGATCTTTGGACAAAAGATATGCCGGTAGATGAAATGAAAATTTTCTTTCACCAAACATTAGTAGCGATGTCAGATACTTTTAAGCGTGCTACAGATGACGAAAAAATGTCAGATACGATGAAAGATTTCTGTGATTATTTTGCAGAAAAACTGGAACTTGCGAAATAAAGAAATTCCAATACAGAAAGGAAATTCAAAAATAAAATCCCAAATTCCAACCTTACAATTGGAATTTGGGATTTTTTATTTTTTGGAATTTATTTTACTTAACAGATCTTTTGTCTAAATCTTTAAATATTCGTTTTAAAGCTCCTTCTATTAATTGATTTGCATTTTTGTAAAGCATAATATTGTCTTTAAGTTTACCGGAGCTTTGACTATTATGGTCAGATGGAGTGTTTACTTTTGAAGTAGTGCCAATTACATTTTGAGAGTAAATAATCTGCTGTAAATTTAAATCGTAAATCTCGACAATTACAGAGGCTTCGTTTCTTCCTGCGTCGTTAGCTTGCTGATAAAGTTCGAGAGAAGAAAAGTCGCTTTTGTTTTTTTGGGTAGAAATATTAATAAAGAAATCAAAACCAGTTCCGTCTTTGAGCTCCTTCATTTTTGTTTTACCCGGATTTAAGTTAATCTTTCGGGGAACCAGTAATCCATTAACATCATGAATATATGATAATCGATCTCCTGTATGTTTTTTAAAATATTTTAAGCACTCTTCGGTTAGTTTGTCTTTAGAGCCGTTGGGGCAATCCAATTCGTTTAAGAGCCATTTTCCTGATGTAAAATCAACTCCGGTTCGCTGACCTGTAGCAAATGTATAGGATGCTGTGGTGCAAGATGAAAAAGAAATTGAGATAAAAAAGAAAACGAGGAGTGTGGTATTCTTCATATATTACAAATTGATTCGTGTCAAATGTAATATAAAATGCGTTGTGTTTTAATTTGTTGTAAAATATCTTTGAAGATTTTAACTACAAATAAAAAAAAATCCAAATTCCAGTTTTAAATTGGAATTTGGGATTTTTTTTATTTTTTTTAATTTCCTTCCAGTTTTAGAATTTGGAATTTATTTTTTAAAACTGTGAGTTGTTTTTAAATACTTCCTGATTTACTTCATCAATATAACTTAAAACATCCTCTTTTCCTGTTTGTTCTGTTGCCGAAGTCACAAAATAATGTGGCATTTCTTCCCAGTTATTGGCAAACATTTGTTTTTTGTATGCTGCAATGTGCGAATCGATTTTTACTTTACTAATTTTATCAGCTTTGGTAAAAATAATGCAAAACGGAATCTCACTTTCGCCCATATACGACATAAATTCAATGTCGATTGCTTGTGCTTCATGGCGAATATCAATCAAAACAAAAGCACAAACTAATTGCTCTCTGGTTTCAAAATAATCTGTAATGAATTGTTGGAAAACCGATTTTGTCTTTTTTGATACTTTAGCATAACCATAACCAGGTAAATCGACAAGGAACCAATTATTGTTAATCTTAAAGTGATTAATCAATTGGGTTTTTCCCGGCCTTCCTGAAGTTTTAGCTAAATTTTTATGATTGGTAAGCATATTGATCAACGAAGATTTCCCCACGTTTGATCTTCCGATAAAAGCATATTCCGGCAAAAAATCCTGGGGACATTTTGCAACTTCGGAATTACTGATAATAAATTCGGCGGTATTAATTTTCATGTTTTTTGTGTTTAAGACCTCCTTAAAGTCGAAAGTTAGGTGCTACAAATTCGTTTTAACGAGCCATTCTTCAAGAATTGTATTGAATTCCTGAGGATGTTCCATCATAGCAGCATGTCCACATTTGTCTATCCAATACAAAGTTGAATTAGGCAATAGTTTGTCAAATTCTTCTGCCACATTTGGCGGAGTTACAGCGTCATTTTTACCCCAAATAATACAGGTTTCCACTGTCATTTTTGGTAAATCTTTGGCCATGTTATGACGAATTGCACTTTTGGCAATCGTTAGGGTTTTGATCAGTTTAATACGATCATTAACCGTTGCATAAACTTCATCTATAAGTTCCGGAGTTGCAATTTTAGGATCGTAAAATACATCTTCAGCCTTCTTTTTGATGTATTCATAATCGCCTCTTTTTGGATAACTATCTCCCATTGCGCTTTCGTAAAGACCAGAGCTTCCGGTAATTACAAGTCCTGCAACTTTTTCAGGATATAGTTTTGTGTGATAAAGTGCGATGTGACCTCCTAGTGAATTGCCTAGTAAAATTACCTTATCATAACCTTTAAAAGTGATAAAGTCTTTAACGTATTTAGCAAAGCTTTTTACGTTCGTTTTTAAAATACTCTGAGTATATATTGGCAAATCCGGGATAACAACTTTGTATCCTTTCGTTGGGAAATATTCTGCTACAGCATCAAAGTTACTAAGGCCTCCCATTAAGCCATGTAAAATAACGATAGGAGTTCCTTCTCCAGCTTCATAATAGCTGTATTTGCCTTCTTTTTTGTAGTGTTTGTCCATTTAATTTAATGCCAATTTCAATTGGGACAAATATAGGGTTTAATAAATAAAAATGAATTTTTGCCACCCTTTTTTAACTAGATAATTTTAGTAGAACTTGTAAGTCGTTAAAAATCAGCTTTTATAGGTGTTTTTGATGTATTTCTTAAATGTTAAGAAAACTGCATAATAACTAATTTTTTAAGAAATATTATGCATTATTTTTTTGATGTCGAAGTGTTATTGACTTTTCGTTAATTATAAGTTAAAGTATTGATTGTCTATAAATTAAGGATAGTGGGAAGAAAGTGGTTAAACTTATTAACAAAGTGGTATATTGTGGTAAAATGTGGTAATATTTTTTATATTTTTGCTGTATAACATATTAATGTAATATTCTTGAATACAATTGTTGGAACATATGAGTGTAAAGTCGATGCTAAGGGGAGGCTAATGATGCCTGCGCCCTTAAAAAAGCAATTGGCTTCATCTCTTCAGGACGGATTCGTTTTGAAGCGCTCTGTTTTTCAGCCGTGTTTAGAATTGTATCCAATGGATGAATGGAACTTGATGATGCAAAAAATCAACAAGCTGAATCGTTTCGTAAAAAAGAACAATGATTTCATTCGAAGATTTACTGCCGGTGTTAAGATGGTAGAGATTGATTCATTGGGAAGGTTATTGGTTCCAAAGGATTTGGTAGCTTTTTCAAGTATTTCTAAAGATGTGGTTTTTTCATCTGCGGTTAATATTGTGGAGATTTGGGATAAAGATTTATATGAAAAATCAATAAGCGGCGAAGATATGGATTTTGCCGATCTAGCCGAAGAAGTAATGGGAAATATTAATGACGACGACAATGGAATATCATAATCCGGTTTTGCTTCACCCTACAGTTGATGGTTTAAATATTAAACCAGATGGCATATATGTAGATGTTACGTTTGGTGGCGGTGGTCATTCAAAAGAAATTTTGAGACGATTAGGGCCAAACGGAAAATTATTTGCTTTTGATCAGGATGAAGATGCTCTTGCAAATGCGTTGCCGGATGAACGGTTTACCTTAATAAATGAGAACTTTAGATTTATAAAAAGATTTCTACGTTTTCACGGTGTTAAAAGTGTAGATGGGATTTTGGCTGATTTAGGTGTTTCATCGCATCAGTTTGATGTTCCGGAGAGAGGTTTTTCTACAAGATTTGATGCCGAACTCGATATGCGGATGAGTCAAAAAAATGATTTAAGTGCTTATCGTGTGGTTAACGAATATGAAGAACAGGATTTACGTCGTGTTTTTTTTGATTATGGGGAGTTGAAGAACGCACCGCTTTTGGCAAGAACAATTGTAGAAGCAAGAGAGCATTACCCAATTAAAACAACAGACGAACTGAAAGATGTTTTAGCGAAATTTTTACCTGAAAGAGTAAAAAATAAAATACTGGCTCAGATTTATCAGGCCATTCGAATTGAGGTAAATCAGGAAATGGATGTTTTAAAAGAATTTATTGAGCAGTCTCTTGAAATTCTTAATCCGGGCGGAAGATTTTCAGTAATCTCTTATCATTCTCTCGAAGACAGACTGGTAAAAAGATTTATAAAAAACGGAATGTTTGAAGGAGAACCGGAACGCGATTTTTTTGGAAACTTTTCTGTTCCGTATAAAACAATAGGAAAATTAATTGTTCCTGATGATGCTGAAATCAAAATCAACAATAGAGCAAGAAGTGCAAAATTAAGAATTGCCGAGAAGATATAATATATATAGGTAGAAAATGAAAAGTGGAGTATTTGGCATATTAAAAGCAAGATTTCTGTTAAACGATGACGCGGTGAAGAACTGGAGGTTCATTGTTTTTATCATTCTGCTTGCTATACTAATGATTGCCAATACACAGCGATACGAACAAAAGGTTTTTGAAATTGCAAAAATAAGCAATGAAGTAAAAGAATTACGATCAGAATTTGTAGATCGCCGTTCAGAATTAATGAAGTTGAAGATGGAATCAACGATATCGGATAAAATGCTTGAAAAACAAATTTTCCCATCAACGGTTCCTCCGGTTAAAATAGAAGTAACAAAAGAAGAAGAAAAAAGTTTCTTTAAAAGAATATGGCAGTAGAAGATAAACATATATCCTACAGAATTTACCTCGTAGCAGTTTTCATCTTTGTGATGGCAATTGCTATTGTTGTTAAGTTAACCAATATTCAGTGGGTTGAAGGAGATTACTATAGAAAACTGGCGAAACAGCGTACCGTTAGAAATTTTGTGATTCCGGCGAACAAAGGAAACATTTATTCTGCTGATGGAAGTTTATTGGCAACATCAATCCCTAATTATGAGATTCGATTTGATGCCAAAGCGCCAAAAACAGAAACTTTTGAGAAGTATATAAAAGCATTGTCAGATTCATTGGCAACGGTTTTAGATAAACCGGGAAGCTATTTCGAAAAAGAATTAAGAAAAGCTAGAGATAATAAAAACCGTTATTATTTGATTGCCAGAAAATTGAGTTATACCGAATATGTAAAAATAAAAGGATTTCCATTATTCAATTTAGGCGCTTTCAAAGGCGGTATTATAATCGAACAGGAAACTGTTAGAAAACATCCGATAGGGAAAATTGCAGAAAGAACAATTGGTTATGACAAAATCGATCCTGCAACAGGAGTCGAAGTGGGTAAAGGAATCGAATGGGCTTTTAAAGATTACCTGAACGGAAAAGACGGCAAGATTTTAAAACAAAAAATTGCAAAAGGCCAATGGAAACCTATTCGTGATTTAAACGAGGTAGATCCAATTGATGGTTATGATGTAATCTCGACAATTGATGTTTTTATTCAGGATATTGCACACCACGCTTTATTGAAACAGCTTGAAGAATACGAAGCTGATCACGGTTGTGTAGTAGTAATGGAAACAGAAACGGGGCATGTAAAAGCAATTTCGAATTTAGGAAGAGCAGAAGACGGATCGTATTTTGAAACTACAAATTATGCTGTAGCAGAATCTCATGAGCCGGGATCTACTTTTAAATTAGTCGATTTAATGGCAATTTTAGATGATAAAGTAGCAGATACAAGTACTGTTTTTGACAGTCACAACGGACAAGTAAAATATTATGGTCGTTCGGTTACTGATTCGCACAGAGGTGGTTACGGAAAAGTTACATTAGCACGTGGTTTTGAGCTTTCATCTAATACAGTAATGGTTCAGGCAGTTTATGATAATTACAAAAGCAATCCATCCAAATTTGTGAATCATATTAAGAGTTATGGATTAGATAAACCATTAGGATTGCATTTTAAAGGAGAAGGAAGACCTTATATACCACAACCTGGAGACAAACACTGGTCAGGTGTTTCACTTCCGTGGATGGCATTTGGATACGGAGTTTCGGTTACGCCAATGCAGACTTTGGCTTTTTATAATTCAGTAGCCAATAATGGTGTAATGGTGAAACCACAATTTGTATCAGAAATTAAAGAGTGGAATAAAACCATTAAAAAGTTTGATGTTGAAGTAATAAACCCAAGAGTTTGTTCGCCGGAAACCATTAAAAAACTGAAAGCAGTATTAGCGAATGTGGTTAAAAAAGGAACAGGATCAAAACTGTATTCGAAAGATTTTTCGATGGCGGGTAAAACAGGAACAGCTCAGGTAAATTACGGAGGAAAAGAAGGGAAGTCGGCATTGTATTACGCATCTTCTTTTGTGGGTTATTTTCCGGCAGATCATCCTAAATATTCTTGTATTGTAGTGGTTCATAAGCCTAATACATCAAAAAATAATTATTACGGAGCAGACGTTGCAGGACCGGTTTTTAAAAGAATCGCCCAAAAAATATTTACAGATGCACCTTCGACAAATAAAATTAAAAAACTGGATTCTAAAATTTCAAAACAAGAGATTAGTTACGAAAAGTACGATATAGAATCCAGAAAAAAGTCAAGTCAAATCCCTGATTTAAAAGGAATGCCAGGAATGGATGCCATTGCTTTACTGGAGAATTTAGGTTTAAAAGTAAAAGTGAACGGAGTAGGGAAAGTAAAAAAACAGTCTTTGCAGGCTGGACAAAATATTAGTAAAAACACAACAATAGTATTAGAATTATCGTGAAAATACTGAAAGACATATTATATAAAGTAGCTATTGAGTCTGTAACAGGTTCGACAGAAATCGACATACATAAAATTGATTTTGATTCAAGAAAAATTGAAGAAAAAGATGTTTTTGTAGCGATTCGCGGATCCCTTTCTGATGGTCATGATTATATAGAAAAAGCGATTCAATTAGGTGCTGTTGCAGTGATTTGCGATACGTTGCCTGAAAATATTGAAAAAGGAATTACTTATATTAAAGTAAAAGATACGAATACCGCTTTGGCTTTTATGGCGGCTAATTATTTTGGAAATCCTTCAGAAAAATTAAAATTAGTTGGCGTAACAGGTACAAACGGAAAAACAACAATTGCTTCATTATTGTTTCAGTTGTTTCAAAAAGCAGGATTTAAAGTTGGTTTATTATCAACTGTAAAAATCATGGTGGATGAGACTGAATATAAAGCAACGCATACTACACCGGATTCAATAACAATCAATCATTATTTAAATGAAATGATCGAAACCGGAGTAACGCATTGTTTTATGGAGGTAAGTTCACACGGAATTCACCAAAAACGTACAGAAGCGTTGCATTTTGTGGGTGGAGTTTTTACAAATCTTTCTCACGATCATTTAGATTATCATCCAACGTTCGCTGAATACAGAGATGTAAAAAAGTCATTTTTTGATTCGTTGCCAAAAACAGCTTTTGCATTATCAAACATCGATGATAAAAATGGAACTGTGATGTTGCAAAATACGGTTGCCAGAAAATTTACATACGCCTTAAAATCGTATGCTGATTTTAAAGCTACAATATTAGAAAGCCAACTGTCAGGTTTATTACTAAAAGTAAATGATAATGAAGTTTGGGTAAAATTGATCGGAACTTTTAATGCTTACAACGTTTTGGCAATTTACGGAACCGCTGTAGAATTAGGAATGGATAGTCTTGAAGCACTAAGATTATTGTCTGATTTAGAGAGCGTTTCAGGGCGCTTTCAATATATTGTTTCAGAGGGGAATATTACAGCTATTGTAGATTATGCACATACTCCGGATGCTTTGGATAATGTTTTAAAAACGATAGGAGATATTCGTACTAAAAACGAGCAATTGATAACAGTTGTGGGCTGTGGCGGAAACAGGGATAAAACAAAAAGACCAATTATGGCTAAAATTGCTACGGATCTTAGTGATAAAGCAATTTTAACTTCGGATAATCCAAGAAACGAAGATCCTGAAGTGATTCTGGATGAAATGGAAAAAGGTGTTGAAGCCCATAATTACAAAAAAGTACTGAGAATTACCGACAGAAAACAGGCCATAAAAACAGCTTGTCAATTGGCTCAGCCAAATGATATTATTTTAATTGCCGGTAAAGGTCATGAAACGTATCAGGAAATAAATGGTGTTCGTTATCATTTTGATGATATGGAAACTGTAAAAGAAATTTTAAATCAACTAAATAAATAATTAATCAATTTAAATTCTAAAATACCACAGAACAAAATTGGAATTTGGAATTTCAACATTGGAATTTAAAATAAAGAAATATGCTATACTATTTATTTGAATACTTGAGGAAAACATTAGATATGCCAGGGGCTGGTGTTTTTCAGTACATCACTTTTAGATCAGCTTTAGCATTTATGCTTTCGTTACTTCTGTCAACAATTTACGGAAAAAGAATTATTAATTTTTTACGTAGACAACAAGTTGGTGAAACAGTTCGTGAGCTTGGTCTTGCAGGTCAGAATGAAAAAGCCGGGACGCCAACAATGGGTGGACTGATTATCATTTTTGCAACTCTTGTACCCGTGTTGTTATTTGCTCGTTTACAAAACATCTATATAGTATTGCTTATCGTAACCACATTATGGATGGGAACCATTGGTTTTGTTGATGATTATATCAAGATATTCAAAAAAGATAAACAAGGTCTTAAAGGAATTTTTAAAGTTATTGGTCAGGTAGGTTTAGGTCTTATTGTAGGAACGGTACTTTATTTTAATCCTGCTGTTACTGTGAGAACAGATACAGGCTATAGCGGAGGAGTAAAAGCATCTTCGTCGATAGTTATGCCTGCACAAATTGAGGAAAAGTCTACAGCAACGACAATTCCTTTTGTAAAAAATAATGAATTTGATTACGCAGAATTATTGGCATGGACTGGTGAAGGATATGAAAAATGGGCTTGGTTAATTTTTATTCCGGTGGTTATTTTTATTATCACAGCGGTTTCAAACGGAGCTAATTTAACAGACGGAATCGATGGTCTCGCTGCAGGAACTTCGGCAATATCGGTCTTGGCGCTTGGGATATTTACTTTTGTTTCCGGTAATATTATTTTTTCTAATTATCTGAATATAATGTACATCCCTAATTCGGGAGAGATGACTGTATTTATATCCGCATTTGTTGGGGCGTTAATTGGTTTTCTTTGGTACAATTCCTTTCCCGCATCCGTGTTTATGGGAGATACAGGAAGTTTAACGATTGGAGGAATCATTGCCGTTTTAGCCATTGCAGTTCGTAAAGAAATATTGATTGTATTATTCTGTGGAATTTTCCTTGCAGAAAGTGCTTCGGTGATTATTCAGGTAGCTTATTTTAAATATACAAAAAGACGTTTTGGCGAAGGCCGAAGAATTTTTCTGATGTCGCCATTGCATCATCATTATCAAAAGAAAGGATACCACGAAAGTAAAATCGTAACCCGTTTTTGGATTGTTGCAATAATGTTAGCCATATTATCAATTGTTACTTTAAAATTAAGATAGAGTTTTAATTAAAAATTGAGAATTAAAAATTAAAAATTGTGTGTTTGGGTAGATGAAGGAGAATATTATTCAAGAGAAGTCATTTCTCTTTGCGGTTAGAGTAGTCAATTTATATAAATACCTAACTGATACAAAAAAGGAGTTTGTTTTAAGTAAACAACTTTTAAGATCGGGGACTTCAATTGGAGCAAACATTGAAGAGTCGATTGGAGGACGTTCTGATAAAGAGTTTCTGTTTAAGCTTGAGATTTCATATAAAGAAGCCAGAGAAACGATTTATTGGTTGAAATTATTGAAAGCAACAGATTATATTTCTGCAAATGAGTTCGAAAGTGTTCATAAAGAAGCAGAAGAAATATGTAAAATATTAGCGAAAATTATAATAACCTTAAAAGGGAAAACGTGATGGAATTAGAAACTTTATATGTTAGATTTTTAATTTTTAATTCTCAATTTTTAATTTATAAAGTATGAGGTTAGTAGTACTTGGTGGAGGAGAAAGTGGCGTTGGAACGGCTATTCTCGGAAAAAAACAAGGATATGAGGTTTTCGTATCTGATTTTGGAAAAATAAAGGAGAGCTATAAAGAAGTTCTTATCATTAATAAAATTGCTTGGGAAGAAGAAAAACATACCGAAGACCTGATTTTAAATGCCGACGTGGTTATGAAAAGTCCGGGAATTCCAGAGAAATCTCCCATAGTACAAAAACTGATCGCTGCCGGAATTAAAGTAATTTCGGAAATTGAGTTCGCTAAACCTTTTACAGAGGCATTGACTATCGGGATTACAGGTAGTAACGGTAAAACCACCACTACGATGTTAACGCATCACTTGTTAAAGTCGGCCGGTTTGAATGTAGGTTTGGGAGGAAACATCGGAAAAAGTTTTGCCTGGCAGGTTGCCGAAAATAAATACGATGCTTATGTGCTTGAATTAAGTAGTTTTCAGCTCGACGGAATAATAAATTACAGGCCGGATATTGCCATAATTACGAATATCAGTCCGGATCATTTAGACCGGTACGAATATAAATATCAAAAGTATATCGATTCAAAGTTTCGAATAACAATGAATCAGACCGAAAGCGATTATCTTATTTACGATGCAGATGATGAGGCAATTGCAGAATGGTTAAAAAACAACACAACAAAAGCAAAATTAATTCCTTTTTCATTGACTGAAAAATTTGATGAAGGGGCTTCTATAAATAACAACAAAATGGAAATAAAGATCAACCAAGAAGAGTTTACAATGGAAACAGAATACATTGCGTTAGAAGGAAAACATAACATGAAAAACGCAATGGCAGCAAGCTCTGTAGCGAAATTGATGCAAATTAGAAACGCAACAATCCGCGAAAGTTTATCTAATTTTCAAGGTGTTGAACACCGTTTAGAAAAAGTTCTAAAAATTCAGAATGTACAATACATCAACGATTCAAAAGCAACAAATGTAAACGCTACTTTCTTTGCTTTAGACAGCATGAATGTGCCAACCGTTTGGATTGTTGGAGGTGTTGATAAAGGAAACGATTACAACGAATTGATGTCATTGGTTCGTGAAAAAGTAAAAGCTATTATTTGTCTTGGAGTTGATAATCATAAAATCATCAATGCTTTCGGAAATGTAGTAGATATCATGGTCGAAGTAAATAACATGAACGATGCGGTGAAAACGGCACAGCGTTTAACAGAAAAAGGCGATGCTGTTTTATTGTCTCCAGCCTGCGCAAGTTTCGATTTGTTCGAAAACTACGAAGATCGCGGAAAACAATTCAAACAAGCAGTACATAACTTGTAAAAAATAGTCTCAAGTTTCAGGTTTCACGTTATGTGGGAACCTGAAACCTGAAACAAGAAAAACCTGAAACTAAAAACATGAAGGAATTAGTAAACAAATTAAAAGGAGATAGGGTAATATGGTCATTCGTGGCTTTATTGGCGTTGTTTTCGTTTATGCCTGTTTTTAGTGCGAGTAGTAATTTGGCTTATATAGGTCACGGAACCGGTAACACACTTGGGTATCTGGTAAAACATTTGGCTCACATTTGTATTGGTTTCCTTATTATTTATTGGGTACACAGGATTCCGTATCATTATTTTAGAGCAATTTCAAAAATAGCATTGCCAGTAGTTTGGTTCTTGCTTTTGTACACATTGTTAAAGGGAACTGTAATTGCGGGAGCAAATGCAAGTCGTTGGATTCAGGTACCATTTATTGGTATTACGTTTCAAACCTCGACTTTCGCGGCTAGTATATTGTTTATTTATGTTGCGCGTTATTTGTCAAAAACAAGAGAAGAAAATGAGCCGTTTCAAACGTCATTAATACAGCTTTGGTTACCTGTTTTTATAACATTAGCGTTGATATTACCAGCTAACTTTTCGACCACAGCGTTGATATTTTCGATGGTAATTATGTTGACGTTTATTGGTAGGTATCCGCTAAAGTATATTGGTTTTATCATTGGTTCAGGAATCGGAATGTTGTTGTTTTTCCTTTTGGTGGCGAAAGCTTTTCCGGATTCTAGATTCTTCAGCAGGGTATCCACTTGGGAAAGTCGTATTATGAACTTTACCACAGATAAGCCGGATGAAGACGATTACCAAATCGAAAAAGCAAAAATTGCAATTGCATCAGGAAAACTGGGCGGATTAGGACCGGGGAAAAGTGTTCAGAAAAACTTTTTACCACAATCATCTTCAGATTTTATTTATGCGATTATTGTCGAAGAATATGGTTTGGTTGGCGGAGTAGCTATTTTGGTTTTATACTTATTACTGTTGTTCAGGTTTGTAATTGCATCGCACAAAGCCAATACGCTATTTGGGAAGTTAGTCGTCGTCGGGTTAGGTTTTCCGATGATATTTCAGGCGATGATTAATATGGCGGTTGCAGTAGAATTATTACCGGTAACCGGACAAACTCTTCCGCTGATTAGTAGTGGAGGTAGTTCCATCTGGATGACGTGTTTCTCTCTTGGCATTATCATTAGCGTAACGAAAAAAGAAGAAGAAATCGCAGAAGAACAGGAAGAAAAAGAAAGAAGAAAAGAAGCGCTTCAGCGATTAATTGATAAAGAACTGGCCGAAGAAGATTTGGTTCATAATGAAAAAGAACCAGTTTATGAAGAAGAAGGGATGTATTCGATAGAAGATAATTCCAGAAATCCGATGAATGCAGTTTTGAATAAGTAAAAAAAAGAATACAAATAGGTTTTTAAAGCGAATAACTTTTAAAAATATGACAAATTATAAATTCATATTAAGTGGTGGCGGAACAGGAGGGCATATCTATCCTGCAATTGCTATTGCTAATGAATTAAAAACGCAATTCCCTGATGCTGAGTTTCTTTTTGTAGGAGCTCAGGACAAAATGGAAATGCAAAAAGTGCCTCAGGCTGGTTATGAAATCAAAGGACTCTGGATTGCGGGTTTGCAAAGAAAATTAACCTTGCAAAATTTGATGTTTCCGCTAAAATTGGCAACAAGTTTGCTAGAGTCAAGACGAATTATAAAACAGTTCAGACCTAATGTAGTTATAGGAACAGGCGGTTTTGCAAGTGGGCCTTTATTACAAGCAGCGGGAGGAGCAGGAATACCAACGGTGATTCAGGAGCAAAATTCATTTCCGGGAATTACCAATAAATTGTTGAGCAAAAAGGCCAATGCAATTTGTGTAGCGTATGGGAATTTAGAGCGATTTTTTCCTAAAGAAAAAATGGTTTTAACAGGAAATCCGGTTCGTCAGGATTTAATCGATATCGAAAGCAAACGTGATGAAGCAATCGCTTTTTATGGTTTAGATCCTAATAAAAAAACATTATTGGTTTTGGGCGGAAGCTTAGGTGCAAGAAGAGTCAACCAGTTAATCGAGAAAGAATTGCAAAATATGCTTTCACAAGATGTTCAGATTATCTGGCAATGCGGAAAGTTATATTTTGAAGAGTATAAAAAACACAATCAGCAGCACGTAAGGGTAGTTGATTTTATCGAAAGAATGGATTTTGTGTATGCTGCGGCAGATGTGATTGTATCGCGAGCAGGAGCATCATCAGTATCAGAATTATGTATTGTTGGGAAACCGGTAATTTTTATTCCATCACCAAATGTAGCCGAAGACCATCAAACTAAAAATGCGCAGGCAATAGTAGATGCAAAAGGAGCGATTTTGTTGAAAGAATCAGAATTAGACAGTCAGTTTAGTATTGTTTTTGAAGCTTTGATGAAAGATCATGGAAAACAAAAACAATTGAGTGATAATATCAAAAAGCTGGCAATGCCAAATGCAACGAAAGTGATTGTGGATCAAATTAAAAAGTTGTTATAATATAACTTTTTAAGAAAATTATAGAACATAATTAAAAAATTAGAACGCTATTTTTAAGCGTTTTGAGTTATTAAGATAAGAAAAGTACAAAGGTCTAATTACTAGTTTTTTATAAAATAAAACAAACTGTAAATAGCTCAAAAACAAAGTAAAAATGAATTTAAATCAAATACAAAACGTTTATTTTATTGGCATTGGAGGCATCGGAATGAGTGCGCTGGCCCGTTATTTTAAAAATATCGGGAAACAGGTTTCTGGTTACGACAAAACGCCATCGATGTTAACGAGCGAGTTGATTGAAAGCGGTATTGATATTCATTTTGAAGATAATATTAGTCTGATTCCTTCTGACTATTTTGTTGAAAATACGTTGGTGATTTTTACGCCTGCGGTTCCCAGTACACATTCTGAATGGCATTATTTTATCGAAAGAAATTACGAAATTAAAAAACGTGCCGAAGTTTTGGGAATTATTACCAAAGACACTTTTAGTTTTGCTGTTGCCGGAACACACGGAAAAACAACAACATCAAGTATTTTAGGGCATATTTTATATGAAAGCGGAGCAGATGTTACTGCTTTTGTGGGCGGAATTGTAGAGAATTACAATTCGAACCTAATTGGGAACGGTAAAACGGTAACCGTTGTAGAAGCAGATGAATTTGATCGTTCGTTTTTGCATTTGCATCCCAATATTGCCTGTATTACTTCGATGGATGCAGATCATTTGGATATTTACGGAACAAGTGAAGCAATCGAGGCTTCGTTTGTAGAATTTGCGTCGAAAGTAGAAGATAAGAATAACTTGTTTATAACAAAAGAATTGCCTCTTGAAGGAGTGCAGTGTGCTATAAATGAAGATGCTGTATATAAAGCTTTCAATGTTCGTATAGAAGACGGAAGCTATGTTTTTGATGTTCAGACACCATCAGAAATCATGAAAGATTTACATTTTGGATTGCCAGGAAAACATAATTTAATGAATGGATTAATGGCTATTGCAATGGCTAAGACGTTTGGCACCCCGACCGACTCAATTGCAAAAGCCATTGCTTCGTTTAACGGAATCAGAAGACGTTTTTCGTACCAGATTAAGTCGGATAAATTAGTTTATATAGATGATTATGCACATCATCCAACAGAAATAAATGCTGTACATCAGGCAGTAAGAGAGTTGTATCCAAATCGTAAAGTGCTGGCCATTTTTCAGCCTCATTTATTTAGCAGAACAAGAGATTTTGCTGATGGATTTGCAGAAAGTTTATCTCGATTTGATGAAGTGTTTTTGATGGATATTTACCCTGCACGTGAGTTGCCGATGGAAGGGATTACATCGGACTGGCTGTTAGGGAAAATGACAAATTCGAACAAAAAAATTGTTGCAAAAAATGATTTATTAGCGGAAATCAAAGCCAGTGATGCGCCAATAATTGTAACAATAGGAGCTGGTGATATTGGAGAAATGGTTCCGTCAATCAAAAAAATGCTAAATGAAAATATTTAATTGGACAAATATTCGATTAATTCTCATTTTAGGGCTTGTTTTATTTTTATATTCTTTTGCTCAACATCGAAATGGGGATCGAAAATTAAAAAAATCGATGGTGGTTTTTGTAGGAGAAAATACGCTTTTTGTGAAGCCGGAAACGGTTAATAAATTGTTGATAGAAAATAAAAGAGACGCTTCCAGTATCCGAAAAGATGAGTTAGATTTGAATAAGATTGAGAAAAACCTTGATACGCAAGAGATGATTGAGAAGTCAGACGTTTTTGTAAGTATCGATGGGGTTCTAAAAGCAGTAGTAAAACAGAAGACACCAATAGCAAGAGTTTATGATGGTGACGCTTCTTTTTATATTGACTATGAGGGTAATAAAATGCCTTTGTCAGACAATTATACTGCTCGGGTTCCACTTGTTTCTGGGGCAATAAATAAAAAAAATAACGAAGATTTAGCTACTTTATTTCGCACAATTTATGACGATGCGTTTTTGAGAAAAAACATCATTGCAATTCAAATTATGCCGAATGGTAGCTTAAAAATGTTTAATAGAAATTATAATTACTTCATCGATTTTGGCAGAACGATGAATGTTCATAAGAAATTTAATAACTATAAAGCCTTTTTTCAAAAAGCGGTTTTAGATAGTTCGTTATATAAATACAGTAAGATTGACCTTAGGTTTACGGAACAAGTAGTTTGCACAAAATAATAGAAAATGGAAAAAGATAACATTGCAGTAGGTCTAGATATTGGAACGACAAAGATAGTTGCCATGATCGGCAAGAAGAATGAGTATGGAAAGTTGGAAATTTTGGGTATTGGAAAATCCAAAAGTTTAGGAGTTGCGAGAGGAGTTGTAAACAACATTACGCAAACTATCCAGTCCATTCAGCAAGCAATACTTGAGGCGGAAAACAATTCAGGTTATAAAATAAAAGATGTTGTTGTGGGTATCGCAGGACAACACATCAGAAGTATACAGCATACAGATTACATCAGCCGTAATAATCCGGAAGAAGTAATTGGAGAAAAAGACATTCAGCTTTTGATTGACCAGGTAAACAAACTGGCCATGTTACCGGGAGAAGAAATTATTCACGTTTTGCCGCAGGAATTTAAAATCGACGGACAGTCTGAGATAAAAGAACCAATAGGAATGTACGGTGGAAGATTAGAATCTAGTTTTCACGTTGTAGTTGGACAAGCTTCTTCAATCAGAAATGTTGGAAGATGTATTCAGAGTTCAGGAATTGAATTGTCTGGATTAACATTAGAACCATTAGCTTCGGCAGATGCTGTTTTAAGTCAGGAAGAAAAAGAAGCAGGTGTAGCCTTAATTGATATCGGTGGCGGAACAACAGATTTGGCCATTTTTAAAGATGGAATTATTCGTCATACAGCAGTGATCCCTTTTGGAGGAAATGTCATTACAGATGATATCAAAGAAGGTTGTTCGATTATCGAAAAACAAGCAGAACTTTTAAAAATAAAATTCGGATCAGCCTGGCCGGGAGAAAATAAAGACAACGAGATTGTTTCTATTCCGGGTTTAAGAGGCAGAGAACCAAAAGAGATTTCGCTTAAAAACCTATCTAAAATTATTCATGCCCGTGTGGTAGAAATTGTAGAGCAGGTTTTTGCAGAAATTAAAGCTTATGGACACGAAGATCCTCGTAAAAAATTAATTGCAGGAATTGTTCTTACCGGTGGTGGAGCTCAACTAAAACACATCAAACAATTAGTAGAGTATATTACAGGTATGGATACCAGAATTGGATATCCAAATGAGCATTTAGCAGGAAATTCAAGCGAAGAAATTTCTAGTCCGTTATTTGCTACTGCAGTTGGTTTAGTAATGAACAGTATCGAAAATAGCACGCAAAGTGCTGTTAGAATGGAGATTGTAAATGAGCAGCCAAAAGTGATTTACAGAAATGTTCCTCCGCAAGTGCAACAACCTGTACAACAACGATACGAAGTAGAAGAAAACTACGTTGAAAGAGTAGAAACTATCGAAGAATCAAGAGAAGTAAGAGGTACTGCAACTAAGGAAGAATCCACTGAAACAAAAATTAGAAGATCATTTTTTGACCGATATGTCGATAAAATCAAAGATTTTTTAGACAACGCAGAATAAATAATAAGAGAAAAGGAATTACTATTGGCCCCAAGTCAAGAAGTAAAAAATGTATTAAATAAGAATTTCAAAAACCAAAAAGATGATGAGCAACTCAGAATTTGGAAGTATTTCATTTGATTTACCAAAAAACCAATCAAATGTTATCAAAGTAATAGGTGTAGGTGGAGGTGGTAGTAATGCTATCAACCATATGTTTAAACAAGGTATTAAAGGCGTTGATTTCATCGTTTGTAATACTGATTCACAGGCACTACAAAACAGTTCGGTACCCAACAAAATTCAGTTAGGTATGAACTTAACAGAAGGTCTTGGAGCAGGAGCAAATCCTGATGTAGGACAGCAATCTGCTATTGAAAGTATCGCTGATATCGAGAAAATGTTAGACCGTGGTACTAAAATGGTATTTATTACCGCTGGTATGGGTGGTGGTACAGGTACTGGTGCAGCTCCGGTAATTGCTCAATTGGCCAAAGAAAGAGAAATACTTACCGTTGGTATCGTTACTATTCCTTTTCAGTTTGAAGGAAAAGTGCGTCAGGAACAAGCGCTTTTAGGAATCGAAAAATTGCGCAAGCAAGTCGATTCGCTAATTGTAATTAATAATAATAAATTAAGAGAAGTATACGGAAATCTTGGTTTTAAAGCAGGATTTTCTAAAGCGGATGAAGTTTTGGCAACAGCCTCAAGAGGTATTGCTGAAGTAATTACGCACCACTATACTCAAAATATCGATTTACGTGATGCTAAAACTGTTTTATCAAACAGCGGAACAGCTATCATGGGATCTTCTGTTGCAGCGGGTGAAAACAGAGCCAAAGAAGCTATTGTTTCAGCATTAGATTCTCCGTTGTTAAACGACAACAAAATTACAGGAGCCAAAAACGTATTGTTGCTTATCGTTTCTGGATCAAACGAAATTACATTGGATGAGATTGGAGAAATCAATGATCACATTCAGGTAGAAGCAGGTCATAATGCTAATATTATCATGGGAGTTGGTGAAGACGAAACTCTTGGTGATGCTATTGCCGTGACTATTATTGCAACAGGTTTTGATGTTGAACAACAAAATGAAATTGTAAATACAGAGCCTAAAAAAATTATTCATACGCTGGAAGATGAGCAAAGAAGTGTTCATAATTTAAGCAATAAATCAGTTACTTCTTTTGATGTAAATGCAGAAACACCTACTGCAAAATCTGAAGAGAAAATTGTTTTTGATTTAATGGATGATGAAGATACTGAAATGCCATTTACAGCTACGCATGTTGCTCCAGTTGAAGTTGCTCCAATTGAAGTTGCACCAGTTGCTGTTACTCCGTCAATGAATGTTGCAGGTAATCCACCAATGAATGTTGTAGGTAATCCATCAACGAATGCAACAAGCAATCCATCGATGAATAAGGAAGAATTAGTGGTGATGTCTGAGTTTATCAAAAACCTTGACGTAACTTTCGAAATTGTTTCACCTATTACAGATATTGATTTTACTATTACGACTCCTGAGACTCAAACTTTTCAGGATGTAAAACCAGTTCAGCAAGTTCAACAAAGAACTTTTGAAAGAGAAGAGCAAACCACTTTCTCATTCGATTTACCTCTTTTTAGATCAGAGCCAGAAGTTAAAAAAGAACCGGTTGCAGAACAGGAAAATAAAATTTTATTCGAATTATCGAATGAGACCCGTAACATAAAAGTAAATGATCCGGTTCAGTTTGTTCCGGTAACAGAACTCTCAGAAAAAGGAATCATCAAATATTCTTTGGAAGAGTATATGGAGGTTGAAAATGAGTTAGTAGCATCAAAACCTGTGGATAAAGTGGTAGAAGATGTAATTCCTGCGGAATTAAATATCACTATGAAGCAAAAAAATGATTTTGCAAGTGAAGCTCATTTTACAACAACTTCAGAGGTTTCTCCGATGGAATTGACAATTGAGGAAACTTTACGTTTGAGAGCTGAAGAAAGAAGAAAGAAACTAAAAGAATTTAATTATAAATTCCATAATAATGTTTCCAGAATTGATGAACTTGAAAAGGAGCCTGCTTATAAAAGATTAGGTATCGATTTATCAAATAATCAATCAAATAATAACAATTCGAGAATATCAGTTGGAACAGATAGTAACAACGATTTGCAGTTGCGTTCAAACAATTCATTTTTGCACGACAACGTAGATTAAGTTTATAATCCTAATAATTAAGATAGCCCGAAAATTGGATTTAATTTTCGGGTTATTTTTTTTATCTTCGCACAGAATTTAAAATTTGACTTCTTTACTTAACTTTTAAAGTTAATTTTGTTGTCAGTTCAGGCGTTGGTCGGGAACAACTTTCAAATATATCAATTATAGGTTAGTACCTATTTAAATAAAAAATAAGATGAGTTTACAAGCATTAATCATGGACGAGATTAAAACCGCCATGAGAGCAAAAGATACAGTGGCATTAGAGGCATTAAGAGCTATTAAATCTGAAATGTTATTAGCTGCAACAGCATCAGGATCTAAAGAAGAATTAACAGAAGACGATGAAGTTAAATTACTTCAGAGATTAGTTAAAACCCGTAAAGAAAGTGCTCGTATTTTTACAGAGCAAAACCGTCCTGATTTAGCAGAGCCGGAATTGGCTCAGGTTGCTGTAATCGAGAAATTTTTACCTGCACAATTAAGTGAAGAAGAAGTAGAAGCTGTAATTGCCAAAATTATCGCTGAAACCGGAGCTTCAGGAATTGCTTCAATGGGTAAAGTTATGGGATTAGCTTCTGCACAATTAGGTGGAACTGCTGAAGGAAAAACTATTTCTGCAATCGTTAAGAAATTATTAGTTTAAAAATATTAGATTTTAGAGTTCAGATTTTAGATTTCATTCAATAATCTAAAATCTAAACTCAACAATCTGCAATCAAAAGACCACGTAGTTCAACTGGATAGAATATCAGATTTCGGCTCTGAGGGTTGGGGGTTCGAACCCCTCCGTGGTCACTAAATAATAATAAAAGCCTGCAAAATTTATATTTTGCAGGCTTTTTTGTTCAATAAATTTGGTTCGATTATTACTTTGATATTTGTTAAGCTTAATATTTAAAAAATAGTTTAATGTTAAGCTATTTTTAAAATTTGTGGTTTTTATAGTTGTTTTATTTCCATATTCTATGTTCGCATGTAAAATCGAGTATCTTTACCCGCAACTGTAATAAAGAATATCTGGATTATCGAATAGTTTTCCTTTTCATAAATCAAAATTCGTGTTGGAATTTTAAAGTTATAAATAAACAAAATTTCCTTAATAAATTATAATCATTACTAGTGCCAATTCCTTTTAGGGTTTTTATTAGTTTTTGGACTCAACCTTAATCGTAATAACATATGACATTAATATCCAAAGAAAAATTTTCTGAAGCTGCCGGCCTTTCTAAAATTCCTATTCCCGGATTAAGCTCTTATTTAATGAAAGTAATGAAAATTAATAATTTAAATACTATTGTAAAAGAGGGAGGTGATCTTGAGGGCGCAGATTTTGCTAATTACGTTTTAAATAGAATTGGAGTCAAGGTCCAATTTGATGATACAGAATTACTAAACATTCCTGGCGAAGGTGCTTTTATTGTTATTGCAAATCATCCTTATGGCGGTATCGAATCGTTAGCTTTATTAAGTACAATTGCTAAAAGACGTCCTGATACTATGTATATGGGTAATTTTTTATTAAAGGAAATTCCAAATCTTGCAAAATGTATTATTGCTGTTAATCCATTTGAGAATGTACAAAATTCTGCGAGCATTACGGGATTAAAAATGACACTGAAAGCATTAAGTGAAGGTATTCCTGTTGCAATTTTTCCTGCGGGAGAAGTTTCATCTTATGATTTTAAGACAAGTGAGATCACAGATCCGGAGTGGCATCCTGTAGTAGGCAAGGTTATTAGTAAAGCAAATGTGCCTATTCTACCTATCTATTTTCATGGAAATAATGGTTTTTTCTTTAGTATGCTAAAGTCAATTCATCCTATGCTGCAAACTTCAAAACTAATTTCTGAGCTCTTTAATAAACAAGGACATGCGCTAAAAATGACTATTGGAAAAACAATATTTTTAACTGAGGTAAGTAGCAAAGCTTCAGATCCTTTACTATTGAAAAATCTTAGAAATAAATTGTACGCTCTTAAAAACCAATTGCATAATTAGTACAAAAAATTGAATATTAATAAGGAGGTGATGGTTTTTTTGATTTTTAAGAGCTTTTCTTTGGCTTTTTTACCAGAAAGTAAAGTGCTGCAAGAAAAACAATTATATAAAGAACTGCAAGTGCTGGTTTCTCAAATTTTAGGCTTTCAAAGTCAAACTGTTTATATAATGTTACTCCTAAAATGATTACAACAACCATCAAAGGAAACGATAATGATTTTTTATTTTCCATTTTATTAATGTTTTACAATTAGATCAATATATTTCTGTTACAACTTTTTCACAATTAATTCGTTGCAATTAATTCGTTGCAATAAATTTAGTGAAAATACTGTAAATATAGTTATACTGATTTTTTGGGAAATTACAACAACTTCTGCACTTCCAATTCTGCAATAATTTGCTTTTTCATTATAGTATGAACATAATCTTTTGCCTCAGCATAAGAGATGGAATATTTACGCGGAATATCTTGTAAATGGGTAGGGAAGTTTGCTAGTAATTTATCGTAATAAAGATCTAATTCGCTTTCGTTGGGCATTTCGAATTGTAAGCGCAATTGAAATCGTCGCAATAAAGCGGTGTCAATAGTGTGGTAATGATTGGTAGCACAAATGAGCAAACTATCAGCGGGTAAATAATCAATCAACTGAATAATTGTGTTTACCAGGCGTCTCATTTCGCCAACGTCTTTATCATCGCTGTCACGGCTTTTACCAATCTGGTCGAACTCGTCTAAAAATAATACAGCCTTTTCTCTAATCGCTTTATCGAAAATTGCTTTTACATTTTTTGAAGTTTCACCAATTCGCGCATTGATTAAAGTACTTAGATTGATGATTACGATATTTTTGTTTAAAGCAGTCGCAATAGCTTTTGCCGTGGTTGTTTTGCCACAGCCGGAATGACCATGAAGTAATATTTTGTTATCTACTTTAAGATTATACTTTTTTAATTCGTCAAGATATTGATGCTCTTTGATGGTTTGATGTAAGGCGGCTTTGTTTTCTTCGCTAAAAAGTAAATCGGCTAAAGCTATTTTTTCGGTATCGTTTACGGTAAGTTCGTATAGATTCATCTCAATTTTTATTTGATGCAAAATTAGATTTTATTCTGCAATATTTTCATTCCATATCTCTTTTCCTAAAAATCGGTTTCCAAAAATCGAAGTGCCAATTCTCACCATATTAGATCCTTCGGCAATAGCCATTTCCAAATCCTGCGACATTCCCATAGAAAGTTTTAGTTCGCTTATTCCTTCTATTTTTGCTTTATAAATTTCATCCCTGATTTCTCGGAGTAATCTTAACGAAGGCTGCATTTTTTCTTTTTCGACATCTAATAAACCAATCGTCATCAAACCTTTTATTTTTAAAGTCCCGTAATGGTTCATTTCACGAATAAAAGAAATTACTTCATCAGGTTTAAGCCCAAATTTACTTTCTTCGAATGAAGTATTCACTTGTATAAAAACATCCAAATTTCTTCGTTCTTTTTGTAATTGTTTGTCGAGTTCCTGTGCAAGATTCAGTCGGTCAAGTGATTGTATACAAGAAACATATTTTAAGACATCTTTTATTTTGTTGGTTTGAAGATGACCAATAAAATGGCGTTCTATGTTTAATTCTTTTAAGTTAGGATCTTTATCCCGTAATTCCTGCATTTTGTTTTCACCAATTAAATTTTCACCGGCTTCGATTGCAATCCTGATTTTATCTGCAGGAACCGTTTTGGTAGCCAGTAATAATTGTACGTCAAGAGGATTCCTGCCTGAAAGTTTACACGTAGCTTCGATTCGATCATGAACCTCTTTTAAATTGGAAATTATCATCTCTTTCATTTGGCAAAATTAAGATTTGCCCCGATTAAAGCTGCGATCCAGTTTTTTGTATTTAAAGTAGTCCAGTTTTTATTTTGTTTTTAAAATTATAACCAGACCAGTAATAGGTAATAAATACGAAAACTGGATGATGCAGCATCTTAGTAACAGCAGTAAATTTGTTCTATCAAAAAACATCAATTATTTAATAGTATATAATATGAAAGTAGCAGTATGGGATACTTATGTAACCCGAAAAGACGGAAAAATTATGCATTTTGATATTCTGGTAGATGAGAATACAAATGATGCAAATGCAATTTTTGAATTTGGTAAAAGTTATTTAAAAACAGTTTCGCAAGAAGGTCAGCCTTTAACTTCAAAAGAATGCAGGTTTTGCCACATAGATAAAGCTCCTGCCGAAGTAGAAAACCAAATTCGTAAAAATGGTTTTTCTATTATCGAAATGGAAAATTGCAATTAATTATTCTGCCAAAATAGAACAGAAGTGATGATAGACTGAAAGTGTTTTTACTTTTTCAGTCTTTTTTATAAGTACTCTGAAAGTGCTATAATTCCCTGTTCCATTTGTTGTTCTGTCAGCGATGCATAACCTAATCTAAATCCGGAGGCAGAATTGGTACAACTAAAATTTTCAGGATTCATAATTTTAATGCCTTTAGCCAATAATTGCTGGCAAACAAACGGTAAGTCAATTGTAGCATTTGGAACTATCCAAAAAGCCAAGCCTCCTTCTGGTTTAGTAAAAGTAATTTTATCTTTGAGATGCTGTTTACAGAGACTTTCAAAATAATCTCTTTTTGCTTTATAAATCAAGTTAGTTTTTTTAAGATGCCTTTTGATGATGCCTTCATTGATAAGATGCAATACCGCTTCTTCCATAATATTATCACCTTGCACATCGATTATTTTTCGATGTTCTCCTACCTTCTCAATTCTTTCAGGCGTACTTACCAAATAACCAATTCGCAATGCCGGAGCTACAATTTTGCTTAAAGTGCCAATGTAAATAAAGTTTTGTGCACTTTCATAACTCGAAATAGGTAAAATTGGGCGCTGACCAAAATGAAATTCATGATCATAATCGTCCTCGATAATCGTAAAACCGTATTTATTGGATAATTCGATAAGCTTTAATCTTTTTTTAAGGCTCATTGTTACCGTCGTCGGAAATTGATGGTGAGGCGTAACGTATATGGCTTTTATAGCGTTATATTTTTTCAGGTATTCTTCGACTTCTTCCAAATTCAAACCATCCGGAGTAATGCTTACCGGCAGTAAAGCTGCGCCGGCATTTTCAAAAGCTTTCCATGCCGGCTGATAACCCGGATTTTCGATCATAACAAAGTCTCCTTTCGAGAATAAAGAATGTGCTGCCAAATACATTGCCATTTGGCTGCCGCGCGTAATACAAATTTGATCGAGTGAAATATTCATTCCTCTTTTAAAATTCAGCATTTGGGCAATTGCTTTTCTAAATTCAGTATTCCCAAATTCATTGCTGTAGCCCATGATTTGCCAACGCGATTTCCTGTTGAATATTTCTCTGTAAGCACGCGCCAGATCTGTCATAGGAGCAAGGCGGCTATCAGGGAGACCGTCATCAAAAACAAGATGCGGTTTTATCTCTTCCTCAGTTGTATTTGCTTTTTGTTGCTGTTTTTTTTCGAGTCCACTTTCAGGTAATACATCAGCCACAAAGGTTCCTTTTCGATCCATTGTAATCAGCCATCCTTCGGCAGTCAAAATATCAAGGGCTTCAATTACGGTGTTGCGATTTACATGAAGTAAAACCGCTAACTGCCTGCTTCCTGGCAAAGCATTGCCACTGGATAATTTGCCTGATTTTATAGCATTGATGATCGCATCGGCAATTTGCAGATAAAGTGCCGTATTCGATTTTTTGTCTAACTGAATTTCCAATGACCAAGGTCGTAACATCTGGACTAGTTTTTTATATTAAAACTATATTATATTAATAGACCAAAGTTAGGTTTTTTTGTGAAGCAAATAAAATCTGATTAATACATGAAAAAGATCTATTTTTTAATTCATTGCCAACGATTTTATTCTTCCAATATTTTTTCAGTATCAATGGCATTCTTTTCCTGATAAAGCATTTCACCCGTCATACCACTATCTCCTAATGCACGCCCTTTTATTAACCAGGCAATCCCGAAAGCAAAGAGAGATAATGCTTCGAGAACCAAAGTCGAATATTCAAATCGCTCTAGTTTCTCAGATATGGGTACCAAAACAACAAATAGGATAATTGAATAACCACAAGTTCTGTAAATATTATTTTCGTTCAGGATGCTTTTTGGAGTTCTGGTTTCGTTTTTTTGTCCTATCGTAAAAACATTAATGGCGAGTAAGGCCATTATGAGGAATAAAAGAGCAGCAAAACCATAATGAAGCCAGCCGAGCCATTCCTGATTAGAAGAAATGAGCGTGTAAATTTTTGGGTTTATCTCCTGTTTTTCAGGATTGGTAGGGAAAAAAGCAACGCCCAAAGCCATGATTCCGGCAATATTTGTGAGTAAATTATCGTTTTTCCAAATCGAAACATTTCCATGACCTTTATATCGAATTAAAAATAAACCAACAGCACATAAAGTTCCGGTAAAAAACTCTCGTAAATGAGTATAATAGTAATGACTGATAGAAGGCTGAATGGGAGTTTGAAAGTAAGAAATCAAAGATAGCCCCACTAAAAGTATCGGAAGACTTATACCAAGATAGCCAATGGCGCGCCTGATTCTTCTGTATGTGAAAACATCATAACTTTCAATTTTAATTTCATTATTGATATCAATTTTCATTTTTTTTGATGTATTGATTTGACAATGATAAAGTTAATTTAAAATTGTAAAGGAACGTAAAAGATGAAAAGTATGTTTTTTCATTGCGATTTCTTTGATAAAGTAATTTTTTTTTCAGGAGCTAATCCTGCGCCCGAAGCTTTGGGCAATACCATTTAGTGAAGCTTTTAAAAAAATAAATTAATCTCGCAAAGGCGCTAAGACGCAAAGTTTAAAGAAAAGATTGCGTAAAAATCATTGTAAATATTGTCAGAGTGAAGCGAAGTCCAAGTCCTTATTAATAAAATCTATTGATAAAAGGGATTTTTATAGTAATTAAAACCCTATTTTGAATTACTACTCACTTAAAGGATTATAATTCTGATATCTTGTATGAACTTCTAAATCCTTTACGTATTCTTTTTTTAGCGTTTTTCTGTTTCCTTTTTTGTCAATGATATAAATTTCACGTTGGTTCTCCTCTAAGGAAACGCCGGCAAACTCTCTTAAACTATCTTTTTCTATTTTTAAAAATACGGTTGAACTTCCGCCATAAACCAACCAGGCATCAACACAGTTTAAAAGTTCGTTATATTGTAAGTTAGGATAATGATCGGAGTTTTTCATCAGAATAAATTCCTTTTTTGACGGATCAAAAATGAGCAGTTTTCTTATTTCATTCGCGCCTCTTGCAGCAACTGAAGATTGAAAAGTAAGATCATTAAATCCGTCGTTATTGAAATCTGCAAGTTCAGGATCACAATTTGTTATGCCATCTTTCAGGTATTCCAGTTTTTGTTTGATCTGCCATTTGCTGTTTCTTTTTTCGAAAAGATGAATTGCAACATAAGTGCTGTCATCAGATCTAAATTGGTCAACGGTTAATTTAAATTTTCCCTTGATTCCAACCTGAGTACTATCTGTAAAGGTTTCTTCTAAAACAGTTTTAGTAGAATCTCTTTTGGTTTCAGGTTTAATAATTTCTTTTTTTGCGGTAGCTTTTTTAGAAAGAAGCGAGGTTTGTTCTTTGCTTTTTTGAGCACAGCTTGCTATCAAAAGTAATAAGACCAGAAGTATTGATTTTGTCATTATTGGTTCGCTTTTTTAGAAAATAAATTTTCAACAACCCAAGCCGGACCAATCATCAGGAACTGAAGATCTTTTAAGAATGATGGTTTTTTGCCTTCGATATTATGTCCGTAAAATTGACCAATCCATGCGATCACAAAAACGCCTATCGAAAACATCCATAAAGCAACAAATTGGCCTATATAATAATTTACGACCAAACATATTGCTGATAAAATAGCAATTTTAAAAGCCATAGAAACCGATAAGCGAATATAGAAAATGAGTACAAAAATGAGCACTACAGCAGCCCAATTTTCGATAATAGGTGCATTTAGTTTTAGTGTATTGGCAATAAAACTACTCGGAATACTCATTAACAATCCCACTATAGAAAAGTAAATCGCAGGAACACATATAAAATGTATCGCTTTGTTTTTTGGATTTTGATGACTTACGGCATATTCATCAAACCATTGTTGTAATGTTCTCATTGTTTTGGTTTTGAGGTTAGTTGCGTAAATCTAATGAAATTTCTTTTTGGTTGATCGATTTATGAATTTGACTTAAAAATAATAAAGCCATTATTCGTGAGTTTTCAGGAGCTAATCCCGCTATCCGTTTCAAACGAAGTTCACTCACGCAGGAAGGATCACACAAGAAGCTCGACAATCTTTGTCATAGCACGCGGATGATACGGATTTGCTTCGCAAAAACGCGGATTTACACAGATTTTTTGTTTTGTTCATCCTTGACGCAGGAAGGATCTTACAAGAAGCTCGACAAAGATTGCGGGAATTTATCATGAAAACGAGTGCCCTAGCCCTGATAGAAGCGGTATCCTTTTATGTTGGGGTTCACCATAAAAGATACAAGTGGATAGCAGGATTAGCTCCTAAATATTGACAGGCGTATTGGCATATTCAAAAACATTATCCCACAATTCATCGATCGTAATAAGAGCTTTGTCTAGCGGAATCACATGCCATTTTCCGTTGGTTTCTATGCCAAGGCCTATGTTTTTTAGTTTCAGTAAAGCATCTTTTACATTAAAATCAAGATCGGTGTTGAGCTTTGTCGAGAACCAGGATTCTATTTGGTTGTCGAGTTCTTCTGCGGTTAAAGGTTTTTCGCTTTGGTATAAAAAAGTATAGGCCAAAATGGTTTCTTTGAGTACTTCTTCTTCGGATGAATTTAATAGCGAATAAAAGGCGCCGCTGTTGTTCCCGAGATTCTTAAAATAAAGACTGTCTGAAAGTATTTTTGAGTATTTGATTTTCTTGTTTACAAAATTGCTGTACTGGCGAAACAGATATAAGGACAAAACGCCAAGAGCAATTAAACCCTGATTTAGCGAAGCTTTGCTGTTGAGTAAATCAATCGTTTCGCCGGATTGATATGCTGCATACATACCAATTAAGGCTGGAATTACGGTGGTACTTAATAACGAAATTCCGCCGCCAATTCCCGGAACCCAAAAGAACAATTTATCCTTTGTAGACATTCTTGGAATGGCATTGGGAAAAATCGTTTCGAGATCGTTTTTAGGAACACGCTTAAAGATTTTTAAGGCGATTGTTCCGGGATCAATAGGCATTTTACCCAATTTGACTTTGTTTTCGCTTAGATATTCTTTCTCGTTATAGTTAAGGTAAATAAGTACACGATCGTAGTATTCGATTTCGATTTCTTTTTTCCAGAAGATATATTTTTTTACTTTTTCTTTTGCCTGATGATGACCGCGAACGTACAATTCGTAATCTTTGAAAGCATTAAAATCTATGGAAAGATTCAGGCCTATTAAATCCGAATCCTTAAAGGCTTTGTCCAAAGTTTCCTGATCAATACGGCGATAGTTACCCTGGTCTAAAACTTTTAGAAGGGTTTGTTTGAAAACAGAAAAATCACTTTTGCCTAAAAATGCCTGACGTTCTTTGAGACTTAAATCCGGATCGAATAAGGCGTAGTTTTGCTTTAGGTTTCGGTTGAGATTAAAGGCTTCATAATGAAAATAGTGTTCTATGATATCAAATAATTTTTTGAAATCTTCGACTTTTTTTTGATCATCAGAGAAAGCGGCGATTTGTTGTTCGAGTAAGAATTCCTTGTTAAAGGGAATGTAATGTTCTCGCTTCATACATTTTTTGGACTTAAATTTAGGAGTATTTCTAAAACGCAAAAATACCATCGTAAATTTGATTTCTAAACGCATTTTATATTAAAATTTAGTTATTTTCTTTTGAAAGGTTCAATGACGGTAATGACATGGATATCACACAACAATTCCGGCAGAATTTTGCAAATAATACACTACATATTATCGTAAATTTGAAAGGATCTGGTGTTGAATAACTTAAGAATTTGAAACTGAAAATAAAAAAAAATACGCTAATACATATCTAAATGGAAAATATACCTACTTCTAAAACTCAGAATTTTGCTCGAATATTTTTAGGAATTTTTATGATTATGGCCGCCATTGGCCATTTTACTTACCAGCGGGAAGATTTTCAGGCGCAGGTTCCTAATTGGGTTCCGATGGATAAAGATCTGGTTGTGATACTCTCCGGAATTGTCGAAATGGCTATAGGACTTGCCCTGGTATTTATGACCAATCATAAAGTGAAACTCGGAATTTTTCTGGCTATTTTTTATGTAATGGTTTTTCCGGGAAATATTGCACAATATCTCAACGGAATTGATGCTCTGGGCATGAACACAGATCAGGCGCGATTGATCAGATTATTTTTTCAGCCGGTTTTAATTTTATGGGCTTTATGGTCTACTGGGGCAATAGATTTTTTTAAGGGACTAAGACGCTAAGGTTTTTAGAAAAGATACTAAGATGCTGAGTTGCTAAGGGACTAAGGTTTTTTTAGAAAGTTAAAGAAGGCAAACTTTCGAATTTGGAATTTATCCTGAAGATTTTGGATTGGAATTTTTTTCTGTTTTGGAATTTGGAATTTTTTAATTGGAATTTCTTTTCCCAATACTATCATCATTATAGCCAGAGCCATTTCTATTAGCCTACCTTACCAAAAAAAGGATGGGGATAGAAGACAAAGTTAGACAGGTTGAAGCATTATTTGAGCGACTTGAAACTGAAATTGCTGCTTTTCAGTCAGAAACTCATTTGTATTGTAGTGCGGGCTGTGGCAAATGCTGTACGACACCTAATATTGATGCTTCGCCTCTGGAATTTTTGCCTTGGGCATTTCATTTGTTTTTGAATGGCAAAGCCGAGGAAACCTTAGCGCTTTTAAATCAGACTAATACTCATAATTGTCTGATATACCGTCCGCTTTCTGTTTTAGAACATAAAGGCAATTGCGGCAATTATCGCTACCGCGGCTTGGTATGCCGACTTTTTGGCTATGCGGCAAATACTGATAAATACGGAAAGCTACGTCTTGCTACCTGTAAAATTATAAAAGAACAACAACAGGAAAATTTTATCGCAGCAGAAGAAGCTATTAATAACGGGAAATATGTTCCAATTTTTACTGATTATTATATGCGACTGGCACAAATAGACCTTAGAATGGGTGTTATTTTAGTACCCATAAACCAGGCGCTCAAAATAGCAATCGAAGAAGTTTTACATTACTATGCCTATAGGCCACTACCAGACGGACTTGGAAATATTGCTTAGTTCTATGGAAAGTTATAAAACAGATAAATTAGAAATTTGGAATACATTCTGATTTTTTTATATTTTAAAATTTAGAATTTATATTTTCAATTTCTTAAAATCACACTGCCATTGTGTTTGTTCGTGGTGCATAATTAAAGCTCGTTTCATTTTATAATTTGAAACATAATTTGTCACTAAAAATTGATTTATTTCCTTTTAACCTTATAATTTTATAATACTTTATACTGCCTAAAATTGATAAAGAAAATGATCTATAAAAAATAGAATGATCTGTAACAGTACTCATCGCAATGAAATTTATTGAAGAAGAAAGAAAAACTTAACTTTTAAGAATTTTCAAATCATTTTTTTAATTGCCCCGTAAAGTAGCTTAACCTGTAGTGTTTTTAATTTTACTTTATTTAATTTAAAAAAAATCATTCTATGTCGCTCCCTAACGAATTGTATAACGCAAAATTTGCTGAATATATAGAATCTATTAAGATAATGTATTTGGTAGACGATCGATTTAAACTGATTTGTGATGATTATTGTATTAGTAAAATAAATGCCGAAAAATTTCGAAAAAAAATAGAAAGGGATTTTCAGCATCAGCTCAGGCATGAAAACTTATCTAAAGAATTAGAAGATGAGATTTTGATTTACATTATCAAAAATCTTTAAATGAGCTCTATCCTGATTTATTTTCTAAATACGATTCCAAAAGTTGTAGTGTTTCGCTATCCAGTCTCCAAAATGCACGTCTGTTTTTATTAAGGCCAAAGCGTCTGAAATTTTTAGAATTTAGATTAAAAGGAAGCTCTTTATACAAACTGGCTATAACTTGATACATCCTTTCTTCGTTTGATGAATAAGGCAGAATCATATAAAGGTCTACAAACAATTTACCGGAATCAATGATATAGTTTATTTGTGCATTCTCGGTTACTGTTGTACCGTAATGATAAAATTGTAATAAAGTAAAATGAAACAGAGGTAGAACTTCATTTTTATTTACTTTGAGAAATTCTAAAATATCTAAAATATTTTTAGAAGAACTTTCCCAACGTATCGAAGTCTTAATGTATTCGTTACCTGAATTTTCCCATTTATGTACTGGTAATCCCAGAAAAATATTCATTTTTGAAATCGTTTGCTGTGCCAGTATTAACTCTTGTTCATTATCTTTTTTAAAGAAAATTTCTAGCTGTGTATTTCCGCACTGATATCCTGCAAAATTTTTTTCGAAAGTATCAATTACTTTTTTAAGCCCACAAACGATGTCTTTATTTTTTACATAATGTCCAAGCGAATTTGATTTTGGGAGTGTATAAACAAAAAAGGATGAATTTGTGTTCATTTCTTCAAGGTTAAAAGATTGCATTAAACGAAAAATTTTAAAGTTTTATTTTTAAAGATTCACCGCAAACAGCTTAGTGATTGGAGGTGCACTTTGCATGTCTTTGCAGCGGTGAATAGGCAGTTATAATAAGAAACTTTAAAAATGAGACTAATAATTAGAGTTTAAACCATTTTTTTTAGTTCTGGTGAATTATTGTATTATTTTCTTTTTTATGTTTTATTATTAAAAATTTGAATCATGTCTTTTAGTTTTTTTTCTAATTCTTTGTAATCTGCCTTTATTATATCAGCAGTAATACTATTAGAATTACGGTTTAAACATTGGCGAATGTAAAAAGGAGTATATCCATATTTTTCGACCAAAGCCTTAATCAGGCTCGGATCGTAAGTATATTTTGTGTTTTTTTCCGTACGTTTGTCCATTGCTTAATTTGTTTCTTATTACGTAACAAATATAGTAAGATATTTCTTAATAGTCTAATTTATATAAGATTTTTTCTAAAAACTATGCTTTATGGCAGAAAATACACTACAGAGAATTAAACACTATCTTGATTATAAAGGAATTAAGGTGAGTGCCTTAGAGAAAGAAGTTGGCATGTCTAATGGCTCTTTTGCAAGTCAGCTAAAAAACAATAAAACTATAGGTCTCGACAAATTAGAAAATATCTTAAGTAAGCATTCTGACATTAATATTGAATGGCTTTTGACGGGTGAAGGAAATATGCTGAAATTTGATGTTTTACAAGAAAAAGGATCAGTAAGCTACAAAAAAACGCAGAAAGATGCTAAAAATCAAAATATTCCGCTTTATAGTATTCAAACCACTTCCGGAATTATTGACTTGTTTGGTAACAACGAATATCAAAATCCAGTAGACTCGATCTCGATACCTAAAATTTCTGAATGCGATGGTGCCCTATATGTTACAGGCGATAGTATGTCACCTTTGCTAAAAAGTGGTGATATTGTGGTTTATAAAAAGGTATATAATCATGAAAAGAATATTATTTGGGGCGAAATGTATCTTGTTTATATCAACAATGATGGTAATGAATTCTTTTTTACCCGTTTTTTAAAACAATCAGAGCAGGAATCATTTGTGCAGTTGGTAGCACAAAACCCCGATCATCAAACTATAGAATTTCCTGTTAGCAGTATTAAGGCATTGGCTTTAGTAAAAGCTTCAATTAGGGTTAATTCGCAGTTTTAAGATTTAAGCGGCTGAGGTAGTGTATTTCTAAAAATTTTACTGAAATAAAATATTAAAAAAAGTGAGACTTTTAATCGTTGGCGTCGATTAGAAATCTCACTTTAAGGTTCCAAAAAAAAGTCATCATTTTAATAATTTCCCTGTTATGGAAATTACAAGTTCAAGTAAAAATTATTTACTGCAAAATTATTCCTAAAAGAAGATGTGGCTATACGTATTTATACCTGTTTTTGGAGTTTCTTTTATCAAAAAATACGCAGACATAAGATTTTTATTGCCAAATCGTAATAACGATGTTGAATGACAGCAGGATAATCCTTTTGATGTATTAATTAAATTCAGTTTTTTTGAATTCAATTATTTTTTCGAAGTATTGTATTAGGATTTTTCTTTCTACCGAGTATAAAGCAGTTTCCTCTTCTGTTTTTAAATACAAATCGGCAATACTTTCAGCATCCAGTTGATGATTTAAAAAATGATTTTCGGCATATTTTATAAGGTCGTCCAGAAAAAGTTCGTACAATCTTCCCTTTTCCAGTGTTTCTGTATCACCTTCTTTTATTTTTTCCATTTCAGATTCCGGCAAATCAATGGTCAGATAAGTACAGTCTACTGCAACTTTAGAAAGCATTTCTTTATTTACTTTTCCGGTGCCTAAACAATACGCGCACGGGGCAGGTGTCCATTTTAGTGCTTTGTTCATGCGATGTATATCTTCCCAGTCAACAAATGTTTTGCCAAGGCACCTTGGGCATTCTATATTTAATTTTCGAAATAGGAACTTAAAAAGGGTCATTTTTCTGGAATTAATTTAAGATTTAGTGGCTTGGCTAATATAATTATTTATATAAGAAAAATTAGTTCAGTAGTAACTTTTTTGGAAGAAAAGATTTATGAGTAATGAGAATTGAAAATGTATAAAGCTAAAAAAAGCTGTAAATAGTGTTTTTACAGCTTTTTTCTTTTGTGTTTTATTGTTGTCAGACTGATGCAAAATTACGTTGTTGACAGGTTTAGGCCTTTTTTTTCATTAAATAATAGTAAATATTTTCTCCGCCTTCAGGCACAATATTCGAATGTATAAATTCGTAGCCATACGCCGCCATAAAGTTTAAAGCATCGATAATTGAATTAAAGACTAAGACTTCTCCGTTTTTATCTTTCAAACGCGCTGTATCATTATTGCTCGACATCAGTTTTGTTCTTTGTCCAATGTCGATCGAAACCTTAACTTTAGAAGACATATATTTTGAAGTGCCAATAATCTGAAGGTATTCTACATCCAGATCCTGAATAGGAATTCCGTTGATGGTTTGTGCAAAACTTGTTAAACTTAATAATATCGTAAGAGTTAGTAGTAGTTTTTTCATGTTTTAGTTGTGGTTAGATATTAGTAGTTGAGCTATGATAATTGCGATCTAAGAATTGCAATTTTTTATTTATAGCTTTGATATAGGATCTTTTAAGCGATATCAAGATTTATACCATAAAAAATGAAAGCTAACTTTGAGAATAGGGGGATATATGTCTGTGTTTAAAGTTTGAAATGAAAAAAAGCTGCAATTTTAAGTTTGCAGCTTTTTTTATGTTATTGTTGTGGTCAATAACTGTAAATGTTTACTATTGATTTGTAGGTTATTTGGTGTATTTCTTTAAATGTTTTTATAAACTTCAGTAGCAATTGTATAAGCGATTTCCATTCTGTTTAATAAGTCTTTAAGTTTGTCAGAGGCATTTTTCCTAGCATTATTTAATTCTTTTGACATTCTTGGAAGTGCTTCAATTGACATAAGAAACTCTGTCATATTTTTAATTGTTCCTGGAGTAGTGTCTATTAAACTTTTTAATGAAATTTTAGCTTCATTAATTTCCTCATTTTTATTTTCAAAATCGGATTTATATATTGTTATAAGTTTAGAAAATGCATCAATACCTTTTTCGAAATGGGTAAAATAGATTGGGATTTCTGGTTGGATTCTATTAGCGTAATCATTCATAGCTTGGGCTGTTCGGTTATATATACTACGTTGAGCTTTAAAACTGACAGGTTGATTGTGATTTTTTTCAACTAACTTGTTGATTTCACTTGTTTTTTTATTTATTTCTTTTCCAATCCAATTCGTTGCGTCGCTTATTGCGTGTAAAGAGTGTGTAGAGGTTGAGAAAGAATCTTCGATCAATTCTTGGTAGTCAAGAATACCGTATTCTTCTTCAATGGTGTTTTCAATAAATACATCTGTATTATTTTCGCTGTTTTCAATATCTGCTATCGGTAAAGTTGAAATGTGCTTTAAACTTTCTATTCTAGCTGGAATGTGAGCTCTTAAAAATCTACATAAATCCTCATTTTGATCGAAATCCCAATATAATATATTTTTCTCACCTAAGGAAGATTTGAAGTTTTTTACTTTTGAAAATTGTTCAGGATTAATGTCGTTTAATGATGCCGGAAGTGCATTTTTAAAATAGAACAAAATTTGTATGGAGTTCGGGTTTTTAATAAATTTTGCATATGCAAGTTCAAATTCTTCTTCAGTTCCAGAGCCAAATAATCTTGTTGGAGTGCCAAATTTCATCCATAACAATCCGATAAATAAATCATATTCTGGGATATCAGTATTTATTAAATCTTGAACGCTTTCAGTACTTATTCCTGGTGCAGTATTAGTTTCCCACTTAAGTAATTCAATGATAATATTATTTGGATTTCCATAAGTAGAATTTAATTCTGAAATTACTCCCGAAATTGCTTCCCTTTCTTCTGTTAGATCAGAAGGTGAAGCGATAAATACACGATATTTATTAATTGTGGCTGGCATGTTTAGGATAGATTTAGATTAGAAATTATTATTTTGTTTGTTTGACAAAAATCTCTGTTTTTATGATTTTTATTTTACGGAAATCCATAATTCAATAAATTTATTTCCAGACAATTATACCACAAAAATAAATCCTAACAACCAAGTATTTATACCTGTTTTTAAAACCTAAAAACAAAAAAAGCCCAAACATAAAAGTTGAGCTTTTCAAATTATCTAATTTCCCGATTATCCAATAAAATCTGATATTTCCTTCCAACAGGAATAATTTCGCCATTAAACATCGTAAGCGTTTTAAAAGTTACAGCCGCAATTTTGGTGATATTTACAATAAAAGAGCGATGTACCTGAACAAAATTAGTACTGTCAATTTCTGTGGCAATGCTCGCGAGTGAACCGTAAATAATAATGGGTGATTTTAGTTTGGTGCTGTAGAGTTTCATGTAGTTGCCCAGGCTTTCGATATAAATAATATCGCTCAGGAGGGTTTCTGTCATTTGTCCGTTTACGCGGTGCGAAAGGACTTTGTTATCAGTGTTGTTTTCTTTTTTTGAAATAGCACCAGTAAAATAAATTTTGGCTTTTTCAATCGCTTTAGAAAATTTATCGAACGAAATAGGTTTTAGTAAATAATCTATTGCATCGTTTTGGTATGCCGAAAGGGCAAAATCAGAATAGGCTGTGGTTACAATCGTAAGCGGTCTTTTGGGTTGTAGCTCCATTAATTCTACACCTGAAATTACGGGCATATTAATATCCAGAAAAATAATATCATACGTATTCTCATTGAGCATTTTTACCGCTTCCATACCGCTAAAAGCACTTCCGGAATGTTCCAGATCGTCAAATTTTGAGATGTGCGATGCAAGCGCCTTATGTGCCGGCGATTCATCGTCTATGATAAGACAGCGGTAGGTAAGTGCCATATTTTTAGTTTTACGATAAAGATATTCTTTTCTTTTTTGCAGTTTAGTTCATGTCGTAAGCCGTAAACTTCTAGACGTCTTTTTAGGTTTTCGATTCCAATTCCCGTGCTTGAAAGCCTTGAACCCGATTCCAGATAATTGTTCTTTAAAGTAAAGGACAATTGGTTGCATTTTACCTTCAAATCAATATTTATAAAAGGTTTTGGCGTTTCGGCAGAGAATTTAACGGCATTTTCAACCAACGGCAAAAAGAACAAAGGCGGAATATCGATACTGTCGTAATCGCCCTCAAAATGCTGAGTCACCACAAGGCGTTCGTTCTGAAAAGTATAATATTCGATATATTTTTTTATAAAGGCAATTTCTTCCTCCAGAAAAACATAATCTTTTTTAGTGGCTTCAATCTGGTAGCGAAGCATGTCTGAGAGGTTCAATATCCTGTCCGGCAATTTATCAGGGTCAGATAACGATTCTCCGTATAAATTATTCATGGCATTCAATAAAAAATGCGGATTCAATTGCTGCTTCAAAAACGAAAGTTCAGACTTGAAATTCATAATATCCTTATCTGCATCCGTAATTTTTTTAGTGATAACAACATGAATAAAGTAAAAAAACATTCCGTTTATAATCAGCGATAATATTTGGAGTGTCTTGAAATTTCCCAAGCCAACCAACGGAAAAAACCAATTCATAAAAAAGTAAAAAGAAGTCCAGTAAATTACAAAGAGTGTAAAAAATGTTTTAAGCTTTTTTTTAAATAAAAAAGGCCGAATGATATAAATGTTAAAGATCGTTACCCATACAATACAAGGCAAATATCCAACTGCTATTTTACTAATCATAAAAGACCAATCGTGACCATCTAATCGTATTTCGTCATAAACGCAAGCAAAAATAACCAAAATGATAAAGGCGTTTACGATGATGTTACGGAGAAAAAAGTTCTGATAAATTTTAAGAATCTTCATAACAGCAAAAATAGGTTAATATTATATGTTGTAATATTTTAGAGCTCATAAATTATACAAACGCCATTCGTATAAATGATACGCCATTGGTATAATTGTGCTATTGTAATAGGAGTTTGCCCATTACTTTTGCCCTGGGTTTCGATCCTTTTTCAATAAACAAATTTTAATTCATCTCAATTTATGAAAACAAAAATCATTTGTGTTTTATTCATTTGTGCGTCGATACGAACTATGGCTCAGGAAAAAGAAGCTCCTATGCAAACAGTCGTAAAAGCGGTAACAGATAAATTTCCTACTACGCGAATTTTAGACGTACAATACGAACAATTGGGACCAACAAATTTTGATTCAAGACTTTTTGGAGATCGATTTGAAAAAGGAAGAATCGACGATCATAACCGTTTAAAAGTAGCGATCAATGTGCCGTTTTTTGCCACGCCATCTAAACGTTTTGTTCTAACGGGTTCTTTACGGTATAAATATGAAACCTATGATTTTGGCGATGTTTACAATTATGCCACAGCGTCGACTTATACAAAAGAAAAAGAAGAATTTCATTATTTTGCAGGAGCTTTGAGTGCAACTTATATGGCTAAAATTTTTAATAAACCCGTTATTTACAATGCTACCGCAACTGTCGACGGAAACGAAGATAATGTACAGCGTGTTAAAGGATTTGTAACCGCAAATATCGTAATTAAACGAACTGCCAATACTACGATTACTATTGGAGCATTGGCGATGCTGGATCCTTCAGCAATTATTCCCATCACACCACTTTTTACTCTTAACCATAAATTTAAGGATTCAAAATGGGATTTGGATTTCATTCTTCCGCAGCGTTTATTGTTTAGAAGACAATTATTAGAGAATGGAAGAATTTCTTTAGGAACAGAACTAAATTCTGAAAGTTTTTATTTAAATTTAAATGCTTCAAATTTAAAAGGAATTTACGAGTTAAATCAACTGGAATTAAAATCAGGTATTACCTATGAATACCGTATTACACCGCAAATAATTGGTTTTTTAAAAGGCGGTGTCAATAATATTTTAAGTACTCGTGTAACAGAAAGGGGTGAACGAACGTCTAAGTATATTTATGATCATAAAGAAGATGCTCAGGGGTATTTTAGATTTGGAATCTCTTACAATCCTTTTTAATTAAAATTGGTTCTATAAGTTCATTTATTATTTTTTATCGTATTAAAATAGATAATTATGGTTGTTGAAGTTTTTAAAACAAATGTTCAAAAAGAAGCAGATACCAATTACATTATTGCTGTAATCCTGACACAGTTTCCTGATTATAAAATTAATTTTGATCTCGAAGATTGTGATAAAATATTACGCGTTGAAGGTGTAGATCTGGAACCCAATAATATCATAGACTATGTAAATTGTCTGGGATATACGTGTGTAAAATTAGAATAGTTTTTTAGGTTGAATGGATGAGGTTGTAATAGTATATTTATTTATTGTTTTAATGAATTAAAAACAGGTATAAATACGCAGCTTTATATATCATTTTATAAATAGTTTTGTACGATAATTTCTTTTGAAAATTAAGATATGACAAGTTTTATTCTTTCGCTTTTACTTTTACTTTTAAAACAGTTTAGTTAATTGTTTTAATTCGGTATTATTTTTCGTGATGCTTTTTCAGATTTGAAAAGGTGTAATGTTCTTTTGGGCATTATTTTCTACATTTGTGGCCTATGAAAAAAGCGCTCCATCTCTTTGACTTTACTCAAAAAGTAAATTACAAAAACGAAATTTTAGCCGGTCTGACAGTTGCGATGACCATGATTCCTGAATCGTTGTCATTTGCTATTCTTGCCGGTTTTCCTCCTTTGGTAGGTTTATATGCTGCTTTTATTGCCGGTTTGGTTACTGCTATTTTTGGCGGAAGACCCGGAATGATTTCTGGCGGGGCAGGAGCAACTGTTATTGTTTTGATTGCTTTGATGAAATCGCATGGTATAGAATATGTTTTTGCAGCCGTTGCGCTTGGCGGTATAGTCCAGATATGCATAGGACTTTTTAAACTCGGAAAATTTATTAGGTTAGTGCCTCAGCCCGTTATGTTCGGTTTTGTAAACGGATTGGCAGTTGTTATTTTTATGTCGCAGCTGGAGCAATTTAAAACGGTTGTAAACGGACAAGTTTCCTGGCTGCAGGGAACTCCTTTGTATATTATGCTGGGTTTGGTCGCGCTGACAATTGGAATCGTTTTACTTTTTCCGAAACTTACCAAAGCAGTTCCGGCTTCGTTGGTAGCAATAATGGTGGTTTTTGCCATCGTACTAATTTTTAATATCGAAACCAAAACGGTCGAAGATATTGCCTCTGTTCAGGGCGGATTTCCACCTTTTCATATTCCTAATATTCCTGTTTCTTTTGAAACTTTCAAAGTCATATTTCCCTATTCTGTTATTGTTGCCGCCGTAGGTTTAACCGAAGGTCTGCTGACATTAAATCTTGTCGATGAAATTACCGGAACGCGAGGAAACAGCAATCGCGAATGCATTGCGCAGGGAAGTTCGAATATTTTAAACGGTTTCTTTTTCGGGATGGGAGGCTGTCCAATGATTGCTCAGACTTTAGTCAATCTTTCGGCAGGTTCAAGAGCCCGACTGTCGGGAATTATTGCAGCTCTTACAATTTTATTAATTATCCTTTTTGGTGCGCCTGTTATTGGCAAATTACCTATGGCGGCTTTGGTAGGAGTAATGATGATGGTGGCGATTACGACTTTTGAATGGGCAAGTTTTAAAGTCATCAATAAAATGCCTAAACATGATATTTTTGTCGGAATTTTGGTAGCCATAATTACCATTGTATTGCACAATCTTGCTTTGGCGGTTTTAATTGGTGTCATTATTTCAGCGCTGGTTTTTGCCTGGGAAAGTGCCAAAAGAATCCGTGCAAGAAGTTTTATTGATGATGCAGGAGTGAAGCATTATGAAATTTACGGACCATTATTTTTTGGTTCGATAGCCGCTTTTTTCGAAAAGTTTGATGTTGCAAATGATCCGGATCACGTGATTATAGACTTCAAAGAAAGTCGCGTCGCTGATATGTCGGCAATTGAAGCTTTGAATAATTTGACAAAAAAATACAATCAGCTAAATAAAGTAATAGAACTCCAACATTTAAGCCCAGATTGCATCAAATTGCTTAAAAACGCCGAAGCGGTTATTAAAGTGAATGTTATTGAAGATCCTACTTATAAAGTGGTTTCGAGATAATGGTTAATTGCGAATTAATTTACGACCCAATTTTATCGTTGAGGCGCATAGCAGTGCGTCTAATGTGAGATGCGTTTAGTAAGTGTTAAAACCTGTAGGTTTTGTTGCGTACAGATTGTTGCGCATAAGACGCTCTGCGTCTCTACCGATATGCTTTGAGTTTGATTTTAAGATTAACAAATTATCTAATTGTATTTGTTTGATTTTTGTAACTTTGTCAAATGAAGCTAACAGAAACCTTAGAAGATTTTTACACCATCAAAGTAAACGGAATGCCTGAGAATCTTAGAAAAGAAATCGGACATTTTAATGTTTTTAAATTAGATGATTTTGTTGGTAATACTTGTAAACCATTTCCTTATACCCGAAAAGACTTTTATAAAATAAGTTTAATCATCGGAAAAAATAAAGTGCACTATGCAGATAAAATTTCTGTAATAGAAGATCAGGCATTGTTTTTTGCAAACCCACAAATTCCGTATAATTGGGAACAGGTTGATGAAAATCAAACTGGTTTTTTTTGCATTTTTACAGAAGCTTTTTTTAATCAGTTTGGCAATTTAAAAGAATATCCTTTATTTCAGCCCGGCGGAAATCCGATCGTTCCTATTTCAATGGAATTGGCAGAATCTTTGAAAAAGGTTTATTTAAAAATGTTTGACGAAATCAATTCTGATTATACTTTTAAATATGATGTTCTCCGCAATCTTGTTTTTGAAATTATTCATCAGGCTTTAAAAACACAAACTGTAACTACTTCATTATACAGTAAGTCGAATGCAACGATTAGGGTTTCGTCTTTGTTTTTGGAATTATTGGAAAGACAATTTCCAATTGAATCCATATCACAGCAAATTAATTTCCGGTCACCTTCAGAATTTGCGAATCAATTAAATGTGCATGTCAATCATCTTAATAAAGCATTAAAAGAAACCACAGGAAAAACCACTTCGCAGATTGTATCCGAAAGGATTGTACAGGAAGCGATGATTCTGCTCAAACAAACCAATTGGAATATTAATGAAATTGCCTGGTGTTTAGGTTTTGATGAATTGTCTCATTTTATCAATTTCTTCAAGAAAAATGTTCAGGTTTCACCTAAAACCTATCGCGTAACCCAAATTGTTTGATTTTTGTAACTTCTCATTTGATTGCTTTAATTTTTGGCAAGCACTTCGCTGATACCTTTGTACCATAATATTAATGTAAAAATTTAAAATCATGGAAAATAACAAAGTTTGGTTTATCACAGGTGCTTCAAAAGGACTTGGATTAGAATTGGCTAAAAAATTATTATCAGAAGGCAAAAGGGTAGCCGCGACATCAAGAACTGAAAGCGCGTTAATTAAAGAATTAGGAAATCCATCTGAGTATTTTCTTCCTCTTGAAATGGATTTAACGAATGAACAAAGCGTTAAAAATGCGATTGAAGTAACCGTAAGTCATTTTAAAACTATTGATGTTTTAGTAAACAATGCAGGGTACGGTTTATTGGGATCATTAGAGGAACTTACCGATGCAGAATCCAGAAAAAACTACGAAGTAAATGTTTTCGGCTTATTAAACGTAATAAGAAATACAATGCCATACATGCGTGCCAATAAATCAGGACATATTTTTAATATTGCTTCTATTGGTGGTTATAACGGAGGTTTTCCGGGTTGGGGAATTTACTGTTCCACAAAGTTTGCTGTTGCCGGTTTAACGGAATCTCTGGCTGCAGAAGTAAAAGAATTTGGAGTAAACGTAACGTTGGTTTATCCGGGTTATTTTAGAACCGATTTCTTGAAAGATAGTTCTTTATTATTGCCTCAGAGTCCTATTGCAGATTATAAAGCAGTTAGAGAGTCTGAAGTAGCACATAAAGATAGTATCAACGAAAATCAGCCGGGAGATCCTGCAAAATTTGCAACCGCTTTAATCAAAATGAGCGAAGAAGAAAATCCTGCGTTGCATTTATTTGTGGGAGAAGATGCTTATAATATGGCAAATGTAAAAATTGCAGAGGTTCAAAAAGAATTGCAGCAATGGAAAGCCGTTTCTGTTTCGACAGGTTTTTAATTAGATAATTTGTCAATTAGATAATTCGGAAATGTACCAATTGGATAAATAATTTCCATTCCAATTTATCTTAGAGGCACACAGCAGTGCGTCTCACGCAACGTAACCACAATTTATTCCGTTGCAACAAACCCGACAGGTTTTTAAAACGTGTCGGGTTTGTCATTTAAAATCGCGATGTGCTTATTATCTAAATCTTCTAATTGACACATTAACTAATTTAATCAACAAGCATGTTTTTTACTTCGCTAAATTTCCCGTCAACTTCTTCAATCTTTAAATCTAAAATATGAGCAATTAAAGGATAAACTGAAACATTCTGAAAAGTAGATACTTCTTTATTTGCTTTAAAAGCCGGACCTTTTGCATAAAAAATGGCGTGCATATCTTTTTCGTTATTGTCATAACCGTGCGTTCCGCCTTTTATATGTGTACTTTCTTTGCCTACTAAGCTGTATCCTTTAGCTGCTTCAACAACAAAATCATGAACTCTTGGATTGGTTCCGTAATGCAGTCTTTTGGGAACGTCGACCGATTTCCAGAATTTAATATGTGGTACTTTCTTCAGCGCTTTTGCAATCGAATCCTGATAACCTGGTTTTGCCTGAAGACTCATAATAGGATTAATTACATCTTTGTAACCCAGCCATTCGGGTTTTAGATAATCCAAAACAGCTACTTTTTTGTCATTATTAATATCGGCCATTCCGTGATCTGAAACAATAATCAAATTGATTTGTTTTCCAATGGTTAACTGATCTAATTTTCGGGATAATGCTCCCATTATAGAATCCATTTTGATCACCATTTTTTTGTTTTCCGGCGAAAGCGGACCAAAATTATGTCCGGTATGATCAGGTTCATCAAAATACAAAGTAACCAAATGCGGGCGTTGTTTTTCAGGAAGCTGTAACCACTTTAAAACCGTATCAATTCGGGCTCCATAAGGGATTTTATTGTCATAATTTTTATATATACCAGGATTTCTTTTGTCAATGTCAGATCCTGGCCAGAAGAAAGAAGCTGTTTTTACACCTTGTTGTTCGGCAACATTCCAAATAGGATTTCCGCCATAAAAACGCGAATCATTTTTTGCCTTGCTTGATAATGAAAAAGATTCGTTTAGTTGAGCATCATAAAAAACATTATTGATGATCCCGTGATGATCAGGATAAAGTCCGGTTATTATAGAATAATGGTTGGGGAAAGTTTTTGTGGGATAAGAAGGTTGCATCGATTTGGCGTGAACACCTGCTTTAGCAATTTGCTTCAAATTCTGAAGATTAAATTGTTTTTGATAATCCCAACGAAACCCATCCATAGAAACTAAAACTACATAAGTGTCTTTGTTGGTTTGAGAATAAGAAAAAGTGGTAAGAAGTAAGCATGTAAAAAGTAATAGGCGAGTGGTGAATTTTCTCATTATGCAATTTTAATAGAACCGCAAAGATACTAATAACCTGTTTTTTAAAGAAAAACAGAATGTTAAACTAAGTGAAAGTTTGCCACGAATTTCACGAATTTTCACGAATACTTTGTGCAAAAAAAGGTTACCGCAAATTTCACAAATTATTTCCCTAGGTACTCTGCTTAAAAATTTGTGCTAATTTGTGAAATTTGCGGCAAAAAAATCTTTTTAATCCTTTAATCTGTGGCAAAAAAAAACGCCAGATTTATATCCGGCGTTTTAAATTTTAAGAAGTGAGAATGATTACATCATTCCTGGCATACCGCCACCCATTGGCATTCCGCCGCCGTTTTCTTCTTTAATATCAATTAATGCACATTCTGTAGTAAGGATCATTCCGGCAACAGATGCAGCATTTTCTAATGCTACACGAGTTACTTTTTTAGGATCGATAATTCCAGCTGTAAGCATATCTACATATTCGTCAGTTTTTGCGTTGTATCCAAAATCACCTGAACCTTCAGAAACTTTAGCAACAACTACAGAACCTTCAAGACCTGCATTTTCAACAATAGTTCTTAATGGAGATTCAACAGCACGAGATACAATCTGAATTCCAGTTGCTTCGTCAGCGTTATCAGCAGTGATTCCAGCTAATGCAGCTTTTGCTCTTAATAAAGCAACACCACCACCAGCAACAATTCCTTCTTCAACAGCAGCACGAGTCGCGTGTAGCGCATCATCAACTCTGTCTTTTTTCTCTTTCATCTCCACTTCAGAAGCAGCACCAACATAAAGAACAGCAACACCACCAGCTAATTTAGCCAAACGTTCTTGCAATTTTTCTTTATCATAATCAGATGTTGTAGTTTCCATCTGACCTTTAATTTGGTTTACTCTGTTTTTGATGATATCAGCTTCACCAGCACCACTTACAATAGTAGTGTTGTCTTTATCGATAGAAACTCTTTTTGCAGTTCCTAACATTTCGATAGTGGTGTTTTCTAGAGTGTATCCTCTTTCTTCAGAAATTACAGTTCCACCAGTTAAGATTGCAATATCTTCTAACATTGCTTTTCTTCTGTCTCCAAAACCAGGAGCTTTTACAGCAGCAATTTTAAGAGCACCTCTTAATTTGTTTACTACAAGAGTAGAAAGAGCTTCTCCGTCAACATCTTCAGCAATAATCAATAATGGTTTTCCTGATTGTGCAACTGGCTCTAAAACTGGAAGTAATTCTTTTAAAGAAGATACTTTTTTGTCGTATAATAAGATATATGGAGAGTCTAATTCAACTTCCATTTTCTCAGGATTTGTTACGAAATATGGAGAAAGATATCCTCTGTCAAACTGCATACCTTCAACAACATCCACGAAAGTGTCCGTTCCTTTAGCTTCTTCAACAGTGATAACACCTTCTTTTCCTACTTTAGCGAAAGCTGTAGCAATTAATTCACCAATAACTTCGTCATTATTTGCAGAGATCGAAGCAATTTGTTTGATTTTATCAGAATCGCTTCCAACTACTTTAGCTTGTTTTGCAAGGTCAGCAACGATAGCTTCAACCGCTTTGTCAATACCACGTTTCAAATCCATTGGATTTGCACCTGCAGCAACGTTTTTCAAACCTTCTTTAACGATTGCCTGAGCTAAAACTGTAGCAGTTGTAGTTCCGTCACCCGCTAAATCATTGGTTTTAGAAGCAACTTCTTTAACCATTTGAGCGCCCATGTTTTCTAATGGGTCTTTTAATTCGATTTCTTTTGCAACAGAAACACCATCTTTAGTAACAGTTGGTCCACCAAATGATTTCCCAATAATTACATTACGACCTTTTGGTCCAAGAGTTACTTTTACAGCATTTGCTAATGCATCAACACCACGTTTTAATCCGTCACGTGCTTCAATATCAAATTTTATATCTTTTGCCATTTTTTATTTGCTTTAGGCAGTAGGCTTTAAGCTTTATGCTTTCTACTGCTGAATTAATTTTTGTTTTAATTTGTAAATTTTGCTTTTAATGCTATTGATTTTTTCTATATGATTCTCTGCAATTTCATTATTAAGATATTGCAAATCTTTAGCTAAAATCAAAAGATATTCTGTCTCGCTGGCAGAACCTAAAGCTATATTGAGAAATTGATTGAATTCTTTGTCGCTATTTCTTCCACAACCCTCGCTGATATTAGTAGGGATTGATGAAGATGCTCGTCTAATCTGACTAGTTAATCCGTATAATTCTTCTTTAGGAAATAAAGAAGTCATTTTGTAGATTTCTAAAGTGAAAGAGTGACTTAGCTGCCAAATATCGTATTTTTTAAAATCTCTCATTTTTTTTGTTGGCTTTAAGCTTTAGGCAGTAAGCTTTAAGCTTTAGGCAGTAAGCTTTAAGCTTAAAGCGTATAGCTTACAGCAATCTTTAGATTATAGCTAAGATATCATCTTCGCGCATAATCAAATAATCAGTTCCTTCAAGTTTTAATTCTGTTCCTGCATATTTACCATAAAGAACAGTATCACCAACTTTAACGGTCATAGTGTGATCTTTAGATCCATTTCCTACTGCAACTACAGTTCCTTTTTGTGGTTTCTCTTTGGCAGTATCCGGAATAAAAATCCCTGACGCAGTTTTAGTCTCAGCTGCAACAGGCTCAATAAGTACGCGGTCTGAAAGCGGTTTAATGTTTAAAGTCATGATTTATATTATTAATAGTTTATATTTTTTTAATGCTAAAATAACTTTCAGAAATTGTGCCATGCTCTTAAAACTGACATTATTTCCTAAAAAAAATGCCAGCTTTGACAGGCTGGCATTTTATATTTATTTCAAAATTATTATTTTGCTGCAGGAGTTGCCGGAGCAGGTGTTTGTTGAGCTGGAGCAGCAGGTGTGCTAGCAGCAGGAACTTCAGATTTGTCAATAATTTTAGAGTCAGTATCACTTAATGATCCTGTAAAACTTAAACTTGAAAGCAAGATTAAAGCAATCAAAATAGTAGCTAATGTCCAGGTACTTTTATCTAAAAAGTCAGTTGTTTTTTGTACTCCACCTAACATTTGAGTTCCACTAATTGTAGACGACAATCCGCCTCCTTTAGGGTTTTGAACCATGATTACTACGATCAATAGAAAACAAACTATTGTGATTAAAACTAAAAAAATTGAAAATGTGCTCATTGCTTAATTATTATTGTTATTTTGTTGTAAAATCTTGATATCCGAAATACGGTCTGCAAAGAAACTAATTTTTTCTGGATATTTCAAAATTAATATTTCATATGCTTGTATTGCTTTTGTATATTTTTTTTGTTCCAAATATACTCTGGCTAAAGTCTCTGTCATTAAGTAAGAATTATCTTCTTTGTTAATGTCGAATTGTACCGCAGGTGTTATTGCAGTTTGTTTTATAGGAGATATTTTGGGATTGGTCTCTATAAATTTATCTATTATTTCTGCTTTTTTCTTTTTCTCAGGATCAATTATTTTTGCCTCATCTTTTGGTTGTGCTGCTTTTTGAGTTTGTCTTGCCTCCTGAGGACCTTCTTCTGTCCTGTCTATTGGTTCTGTTCGGGCTAATTGAAGCCATTCCTGAAACGAATGTTTTTCATTAACAGAAAAATCAAGTGGTTTTCCTATTTCAAGGTTTTCCGCTGCGATTTTTACATTTTCCTGAATTTCAATTTTAGGTTCATCAATAATTTTTGGTTCTTCAAAAACCACTGAGTTCGCTTCTTTGATCGAATTCAATATCGATTGCTCAATAGGATCAACTCTTACTGCGGGAATTTCCGGCTCTGTTATTTCCTCTTCTTCTACTATTTCTTCAAAAAATGTTGGAGTATGTTCTTTAACCGAAGTTAAAATTGGCTCCTCAACAATAAGTTCTTCTTTTTGCTCCTCGATTGTAGCTTCTTCAAAAGTTATATTCGAAACTTCTTTTATAGATTCTAAGATAGACTGCTCAAAAACCGGATCAATTGGTTTTTCTTCAGTTTTTACAGGTCCTTCAAAAGTGGTTGGTGTTACTTCCTTAAAAGTGTCTAAAATAGATTGCTCAGTAATCGGTTCAATTGGTTGCTCTTCAATTTTTACCGGTTCTTCAAAAGTGGTTGGTGCTACTTCTTTAAAGGTATCAAGAATTGCCTGCTCAGTAATTGTAATTGGTTCTGTAATTGGCTCTACTTTAATCTCTTCGGTTTTTACCGGTTCTTCAGTAGCAGGTATTACTTCTTTAAATGAATTTAGAATCGCTTGCTCATCGATTATTTCAATTGGCTTTTCTTTACTATTTACTTGTTCTTCAACAGTATTTGGTGTTACTTCTTTAAAAGAATTTAGAATCGCGTGTTCATCAATTATTTCAATTGACTTTTCTTCTGTTGCTGTTGGCTCTTCAAAAGTTTTATTTGCGGCTCCTTTTATAGAATTCAAAATCGATTGTTCAATAGGATCAATTCGAACTTCGGTGGCTTTTTTAATTTCTTCAAAAGATACAATTTCGCTGTCGATTACTTTTATTTCTAAAAGATCTCTTAATTTTCGATCATAAAGATCGTTCTGGATTGAAGTAAAAGTTTCTGAAGTAATAAAATCAAATAAAACAGCGCGATCAGTTGTGTGAGCGGCCGTTACTTTTAAGGCATAATTATACTTAAAGCTATTTTGATTGTAAAGTCCTTTTAATCGCAATGCTCTCGCACTTTGAAAATACGGAAATTCATTCAAAACACTTCCTAATGCGTCCGCTTGCCTTTCTGTGATAGCATCGGGTTTGTTCATTAAGTAGGTATAATCAGTTACATTCATTTTTTATTCTTTTGTTTAATCTTGTTGTTTAACTGTTTACGCATTTAAAAAATCGATTAAACTATATAATCGATTTCAATAAATAAACAATCTTACCATTTAGCTAGCGAATCATTAAAAATATCCTGCGTGATTCTTTCAAAAATAGTCTGAAGTGCTGTATTTAAAGTTGCACCAGTAGGTAAGCCGGTTCCCGGGAAATCATAGTAGAATTCGAATGGTTTTTCGAAATCATCTGTTTCTTTATTTTTATTGGTAAACCTAACATTGATACGAATCGTTAAACGGTTTTGGGCCGCTTGCTGATCTGCAGTTGCAGTCATTGGAGTCGTTCTGTAATCTACAATTTCTCCTTCGTAAACCAGGTCACCGCTATTGCTTACTAAGTTAAGGTTGGTTTGGTTTTGAATTAAATCCTGTAATGCCAAAGTAAACGTTCTGTCAATTCCAGGTTCAATTAAATCAGCATTATTTTGGAAAAAGTTAACCTGAAACGTTTTGGCATCAATTTTTCCTGTTCCTGTAAAATTGTAAGGCCCGCAGCCACTTAGCATAAAAAGGCTCATTAAAGCTAATAAAGAATATATTTTTTTCATAAAATTAATAAGTAATCAAATTCTAATTTTTTAAAATTCCAAATTCCAATTGAAGGAATATTTTTTTCAAATATACTAATTTGAAACCGGGCGTTAGCGAACAGATAAAGCTATTTGGAATTTGTTTTTTAGGTTTTAACCTTTCTAAAGTTAGAATTTGGAGTTTTAAAAAATTGTAATTTATTTATTTTTATAAATCGAATTGTTTGATTTTTCGATATAAAGTTCTTTCCGAAATACCTAACTCATCAGCAGCAGCTTTTCGTTTTCCTTTATTTTTTTCTAATGATTTTTTGATCATTTCGATTTCTTTTTGTTCCAAACGCAAAACTTCCTCTTCTTCGATTGTTTCGGCAAACAAATAATTATCATCTTGCATTTGATAATTATCTTCGCGCGTTGCAGGCGTCATGACAGCAGTTCTGGGTTCTTCTTCAAAATCTATCTCGCTTTCATTTTCCTGAGAACCATATATTTTCTGAATTAAATTAGGGTTGATGTCCTGTACTTTTGAAGTACCGTTTTTCATCAATTCCAAAGTTAGTTTTTTCAAGTCATTTAGATCGCTTTTCATATCAAAAAGGACTTTGTATAAAATGTCTCTTTCGGTACTAAAATCACTTTCTTTTTTCTTATCGCTAATTACAGACGGTAAATTGCTGCCTTCAGTTGGTAAATACGATTTTAAAGTGGCCAAAGTAATATCGCGATTAGTTTCCAGAACAGATATTTGTTCGGCTACATTTCGCAACTGACGAATGTTTCCGTTCCATCTGAATTTTTGCAAAAGCTGAACCGCATCATCATCTAATTTCAACGGCGGCATTTTGTATTTATGTGCAAAATCAGCAACAAATTTTCTGAACAATAAATGAATGTCTTCGTTTCTTTCACGTAAAGGAGGTAGAGTAATTTCGACCGTAGTCAAACGATAATATAAATCCTCACGGAATTTTCCTTTTTCAATAGCATTGAATAAGTTTACGTTTGTTGCCGCAACAATTCTCACATTTGTTTTTTGAACCTGAGATGAACCTACTTTTATGAATTCGCCGTTTTCCAAAACACGAAGTAAACGAACCTGAGTTGTTAAAGGCAATTCGCCCACTTCATCCAGAAAAATAGTTCCGCCGTCAGCTACTTCAAAATAACCTTCACGCGTGCTTGTTGCTCCGGTAAAAGCTCCTTTTTCGTGTCCAAAAAGTTCACTGTCAATGGTTCCTTCCGGAATTGCACCACAGTTTACAGCAATATATTTTCCATGCTTTCTGTGCGAAAGCGAATGGATTATTCTTGGAATATTTTCTTTACCAACACCACTTTCCCCAGTTACCATTACCGAAATATCAGTAGGAGCAACCTGAATGGCTTTTTCGATGGCACGATTTAATTTAGGATCATTTCCAATAATCTCAAATCGTTGTTTTATTGCTTGAACTGTTTCCATGTATGTTTTTGTTTCAAGTTTTATTTGTTTCAGGTTTCAAGTTACGCAATGTATACGAGTCCTAAAAACCACAAATAATATTTTTTTCGTTTGCCACAGATTAAAATGATTTCTTAAATCGGACGAATAAAATTAACCACAAATTACGCAAATTAGCACAAATTTGTTTTATGAATTTATTAATCGCTTGTGTATTAATGATTTGTTCTGAAAATTTGCAATTATTCCAACAGGAGTGTCTGCCAGTTTCATATAATTTAATGTCTGTGCAAGATGTTCATTACATATTTCTTTTACAGATTTTACTTCTAGTATTATATCATCATAGACTATGAAATCGGCATAAAATTTATGTGGCAAAATAACTCCTTTATATTCAATTGAAAATTCCTTTTCTCGTTGATAAGGAATTCTATTATTCTTGAACTCGACTTCTAATGCGTCCTTATATACAATTTCAAGTAAACCAGGGCCTAATAATCGATGCACTTCCATACAGATTCCAACAATCTTGTAATTTTCGTTTTTCTTATAATAATATTCGTTCGAGTCAGACATGAAGAATTAATTTGTGAAAATTTGTGAAATTAGCGGTTAAAAAAAACTAATTCATTTCACTCAATCCAACCGCTTCACCTTTTAAAGTTCCACTAGTACAACTTGTAATTTTTACATTTACAAAATCCCCAATTTTATAATTCTCTTTAGGAAAAACAACCGTAATACTTTGAGAATTTCTTCCTGAGAATTCTTCAGTCGATTTTTTAGACACTTTTTCAACCAAAACTTCAACAACTTGTCCAACGAATTCTTCACTGCGAAACCAGGCGTGTTTTTGTTGTAAATCAACAATTTCCTGCAATCTTCTTGCTTTAGTTTCTTCCGGAACATCATCTTCCATTTTTCTTCCTGCCAAAGTTCCCGGTCGTTCAGAATACGAATACATATAACCAAAATTATATTTCACATATTCCATCAAGCTCATCGTGTCCTGATGATCTTGTTCTGTTTCTGTTGGGAAACCTGCAATCATATCCTGCGAAATCGAAGCATCGGGAATAATCGCCTTAATTTTATCAATCAAAGTCATATATTCCTCACGAGTATGCAAACGATTCATTTCTTTTAAAATTCGGTCACTTCCAGACTGAACCGGTAAATGAATATGTTTACAGATATTAGGATATTTAGCAATAACATGTAAAATGCTCTCATGCATATCCTGCGGATTAGAAGTTGAGAATCGAATACGCATTTTAGGAAAACCAACAGCAACCATTTCAAGCAATTGATCAAAATCAACCGCTGTCGCTTTTTGCATATCAGATGCGTTTACGAAATCTTTTTTCAAACCACCGCCGTACCAAAGGTAACTGTCAACGTTTTGACCTAAAAGTGTAATTTCCTTAAAGCCTTTGTCCCAAAGATCCTGAATTTCCTTCATGATACTCTGAGGTTCACGGCTACGCTCACGACCACGCGTAAAGGGCACAACACAAAACGTACACATGTTATCGCAACCACGAGTGATCGAAACCAAAGCAGTGATTCCGTTGCTCATCAAACGAACCGGCGAAATATCTCCGTACGTTTCCTCTTTCGATAAAATTACATTAATAGCGTCGCGGCCTTCCTCAACCTCTGCCAATAAATTCGGCAAATCTTTGTAAGCATCAGGGCCCACAACAAGGTCAACAATTTTTTCTTCTTCCAAAAATTGACTTTTCAAACGCTCGGCCATACAGCCCAAAACGCCCACTTTCATTTTCGGGTTAATACGTTTTACCGCATTATATTTCTCCAAACGCTTACGAATAGTCTGTTCTGCCTTGTCCCGAATCGAGCAGGTATTTACCAGAACCAAATCAGCGTCTTCAAGAGTTTGTGTAGTGTTATATCCGTTTATCGATAAAATAGAAGCTACGACTTCACTGTCCGAAAAATTCATCGCACAACCGTAACTTTCAATAAAAAGTTTTTTTGTATTCTCAGGTTTATTCTCCAAAACAAGACTTTCGCCCTGTTTGCTTTCCTCAATAATCTTTTCCATTGTATAATTTCAAAGTGCAAAGATAACGTAAATGTGATCAATATGACAAGATGGCAGAGAAAAGATTTTAGATTTTAAAGATTACTATTTTAGATTTTAGAATTCAGATTTTAGATTTTAGATTGTTGGAACCGATCAAAGGGAATCTAAAATCAACAATCTAAAATCTAAAATATTTTGTAGCTGTTTCCAGCTTTCCGCTACAAGTCCTCATAAAAAAAGCAAAGTTTCTAATGTTTTAAAAAGAGCTTCCGTTGGTCGCTTTTTTAAAACAAGAAACTTTTGCATTTTTTACTCCGGGCTTTTCACTACAATCTGGGCTAGGTATTTGGGGTTACAAGAACAACATTTCTCGTACATAAATCATTAAAAGTTATACCTATATATATTATAGGTAGGAATACAGATAAATCTGCAATTTTAGGAAACATAACATTAAAATACCTCAAAAATCAATTAGCAAGGCTGATATTTAAAAAAAATAGATACTTTTGTTGCAGAAAAATAGAGCAATGGCAAAGAATTTAGTAATAGTGGAGTCACCTGCAAAGGCGAAAACGATCGAGAAATTTCTGGGAAGTGATTTTCAGGTAGAGTCAAGTTACGGACATATAGCTGACCTACCATCAAAAGAAATAGGAGTAGATGTTGAAAATGGATTTAAACCTAAATACGAAGTTTCTCCCGATAAAAAAGCGCTGGTAAGCAAGTTAAAAACACTATCTAAGAATGCCGAAATGGTTTGGTTAGCAAGCGATGAGGACCGCGAGGGTGAGGCTATTTCATGGCACCTGGCGGAAGAATTAAAACTAGATGTTAAAAAAACAAAGCGAATTGTTTTTCATGAGATTACAAAATCTGCGATTCTTAAAGCAATCGAGAATCCAAGAGAAATTGATTATAATTTAGTAAACGCACAACAAGCGCGTCGTGTTTTAGACCGTTTAGTAGGATATGAATTATCTCCGGTTTTATGGAGAAAAATTAAAGGAGGTTTATCAGCGGGACGTGTACAGTCAGTTTCAGTACGTTTGATTGTTGAGAGAGAACGCGAAATTCAAAACTTTAATGCAGTTGCGAGTTATTCTATCGTAGCAGAATTTGTAAATGAGGCAGGAAAATCTTTCAAAGCCAAATTACCAAAGAACTTCAATACAAAAAAAGAAGCCGAAGATTTTTTAAATAAAAATATCGGATCACAATATAAGGTAGCTGATTTAGAAACTAAACCTACCAAAAAATCTCCAACAGCACCTTTTACAACTTCTACCCTGCAACAAGAGGCAGCAAGAAAATTGTATTTGCCAGTTGGAATCACCATGCAGCTTGCACAACGTTTATATGAGGCCGGACTTATTACCTATATGAGAACCGATAGTGTAAACCTTTCTAAAGATGCAATGGATGCTGCAGAAGCTGAAATCATAAAATCATACGGAAAAGAGTTTTCAAAACCGAGAACGTTTGCCAACAAAAGCAAAGGAGCACAAGAAGCGCACGAAGCCATTCGTCCGACTGATATGTCGCGCCACACAGTAAATATCGACCGTGATCAGGCTCGTTTGTACGATTTGATCTGGAAAAGAACATTGGCTTCTCAAATGAGCGATGCGCAACTTGAAAGAACAAACGTAAAAATTGAAGCCAATAATCACAGCGAAATTTTTACAGCCTCAGGAGAAGTTTTGCTTTTTGAAGGTTTCCTTAAAGTATATCTTGAAGGACATGATGATGATGAGGAAGAACAAGAAGGAATGTTGCCGGCTTTAAAAGTAAACGAAAAGCTAGTTAACAATTATATTACAGCAACCGAAAGATATTCAAGACCACCGGCTCGTTATACAGAAGCTTCTTTGGTGAAAAAATTAGAAGAATTAGGAATCGGTCGCCCGTCTACGTATGCTCCAACTATTTCTACTATCATCAACAGAAATTATGTAGAGAAAGGAACTCTTGAAGGTCAGGAGCGTAATTATACACAACTTACTTTACAAGCCAATAAAGTAGGGGAGAAGCTTTTGAAAGAAAATACAGGATCTGATAAAGGAAAATTAGTTCCTACCGATATTGGTACAATTGTAACAGATTTCTTAGTGAAGAACTTCGGAAACATTCTGGATTATAATTTTACTGCAAAAGTAGAACAGGATTTTGATGAAATTGCCGAAGGAAATATCGACTGGGCAATCATGATGCAGGAATTCTATAATAAATTTCACCCAAATGTAAAAGAGGTTGAAGCCAATGCAGAACGCGAAAGCGGAGAAAGAATTCTGGGGAAAGATGCTGACGGAAGACAAGTTTCTGTTCGTTTAGGAAAATTTGGACCAATGGCTCAAATTGGAGAAGCGGATGACGAAGATAAAAAATTCGCCAGTTTAATGTCTGATCAAAATATTGGAAACATTACTCTTGAGGAAGCTTTGAATTTATTTTTATTGCCTAAAAATTTAGGAGAATATAAAGGAGAAGAAGTTGAAGTAAGTAATGGTCGTTACGGTCCTTATGTGCGTCACGGAAGTGTATTTATTTCTTTGCCAAAAGGAGAAGATCCGTTAAGTCTTTCTAAAGAAAGAGCGCAGGAATTAATCGATGAAAAAGCAATCGCCGATGCACCAATCGCCGTTTACAAAGGCGAAGGAGTTCAGAAAGGTGTAGGACGTTTTGGTCCGTTCATCAAATGGAACAGTATTTTTATCAACGTAAGTAAAAAATACAATTTTGATAATTTATCACAACAGGAAATCGAAGAGTTGATTGAAGATAAATTACAGAAAAATATAGATAAAGTGCTTCACAATTGGGAAGACGAAGGAATTTTGGTCGAAAAAGCTCGTTGGGGTAGATCGGTAATTACAAAAGGTAAAATCAAAATTGAATTAAGTAAAGATGTTGATGCAACAAAATTAACATTGGCTCAGGTTCAGGAAATGATTGCCGCCAAAACACCGGCAAAAAAAACACCGGCAAAAAAAGCAACAACCGCAAAAAAAGCTCCAGCTAAAAAAACAGCTGTTAAAAAGAAGTAATAAATGGAATTTGATTTTCTAGAACCAGTTAATGACGGAATTTTAAAATTCATTAATTCATTGTCTTCACAAGAATTGGGAAGCAAAATTGTTTTCCATACTCGGGATCAGTTTCCTGATATTAGTAAAATTACAATTGCAATCGTTGGTGTTTTAGAAGACCGTCGTAATAGTAATGTAATTAACGAAGTTAATTTGAATGCAGTTCGTAAGAAATTGTATCATATGTTTCCCGGTAATTGGGATGCATCGATTGCAGATTTAGGAGATATCCTTGCAGGGGATTCTGTAGAGGATACTTATTTTGCTTTAAAAAAAGTAACGGCTACCTTAATTAAAAATAAAGTGATTCCTATAGTTATAGGAGGTTCACAGGATTTGACCTATGCACTATATCGTGCTTATGATGATTTAGAGCAAATGGTAAACATGGTTGCTGTAGATAATAAATTTGATTTTGGTAAAGAGAATGAAACAGTTTCGGCTAACTCATATCTGACTAAAATTATTATCGATGAGCCTAATAATCTGTTTAATTACTGTAACATAGGATATCAAACCTATTATAATTCGCAGGAAGAAATCGATTTGATCGAGAAATTGTTTTTTGATGCCTACCGTTTAGGAGAAATTTCGAATAAAATCGCATTGGCAGAGCCGGTTTTTAGAGATGCTGATTTGGTTAGTATTGATCTTAATTCCGTAAAGTCATCTGCATCAGCTAATATGGTTTCTTTTGAGCCAAACGGATTCAACGGAAAAGAAATCTGCTCATTGGCCAGATATGCCGGAATTAGTGATAAAGTTTCCTGCTTTGGAGTTTTTAATCATAATAGTACTGCACCTGAAGCTGGTATTATAGCTCAAATTGTCTGGTATTTTATCGAAGGTTATCATTATCGTTCAAAAGAATATCCGTTTGGTAGTCGGGCAACGTATTTAAAATATATAGTGCCGCTTGAAGATGAAGAATTGGTTTTTTATAAGAGTGACAAAACAGACCGTTGGTGGATCGAAATTCCGTTCGAATCAAATGGGCACAATAAATTGAAAAGAAATACGTTATTACCGTGTTCCTACGAAGAATATTTGAGCGCTTGTAATCAAGAATTGCCAGAAAGATGGTGGAAAGCACAACGAAAAAACGCTTTATAAAATAAAATTTTATAGAAAATTGTGTTTTTTTTTGAGTTTAAAAAAAATGTTAAAATATATTAGTAAGAAAATAAATATAAAGTATAAAATTTAACGTTTTACGTCGATTTTTTCTAGTAGTTTATCGATGAAATATTTTTTTTTTATTTTATTTAACATTATTTTTGAACGGTAAAATAAATTTCGCAACTAGTATTGTTTTTTAGATAAATAATAAATACGTTTACGGACTTATAATAATGAATAGAAATCCCAAATTTATATGAAGAAGTTTATTGCATTTGCAGCAATGTTAACACTGGTAATTGGCTGTGGTAAGTCAGGAGACAAAGGTGAGTTAGTTGGTGTTACAGGAGGGAAATGGCATCCTGAAAAACCTTATGGAATGACATTAGTTCCAGGTGGATCTTTTATTATGGGTAAATCAGATGCTGATTTAGCTAATGTTGAAGATGCTCCGACTAAAACAGTAACGGTTCGTTCATTTTATATGGATGAAACAGAAATTACTAATAGCGAGTACCGTCAATTTGTAGAATGGGTAAAAGATTCTACAATGAGAGTTCGCTTAGCAATCTTAGCTGATGAAACCGGACAAAAATCTACAGGTGACAAAGGTAAAAAAGGTGGAAGTATTGCAGATTATGCATTTAATGATTCAGAGCCGGACAAAATGACGGCATATGATAAATACATGTATGATAACTACTATAGTGTAGGAACAAAAGACGATCCTTATGCTGGTAGAAAATTAAATAAAAAAGTTAAGTTAATTAAAGATACTAAAGCTTATCCAGATGAGTATTATGCTGAGGTAATGGACTCTATGTATTTGCCAATTGAAGAATCATATAACGGATTAAGATCAATTGATGTAAATAAATTGAAATTCCGTTATTCTTGGATGGATATTCAGGCTGCTGCAAAAGCCAAAGTTGGAAAAAGAAAAGATTTTGTTAAAACAGAACAAGTAAGCGTTTATCCTGATACAACAGTTTGGATCAAAGATTTTGCTTACTCTTATAATGAGCCAATGCACAATGACTATTTCTGGCACAAAGCTTACGGGGATTATCCTGTAGTTGGTGTAACATGGAAACAAGCAAAAGCATTTTGTGCCTGGAGAACTTTAAACAAAAACAGCTACATCAAATCTAAGAAAAAAGGACGTGATTTAGTAAATGCATTCAGATTGCCAACAGAGGCAGAATGGGAGTATGCTGCAAGAGGAGGTCTGGAATCTGCTACTTATCCTTGGGGAGGTCCTTATACTAAGAGTGACAGAGGTTGTTTCTTGGCAAACTTTAAACCTAGTAGAGGAGATTATGCTGCCGATGAAGCTTTATATACAGTTGAAGCAAAATCATACGAAGTAAACGGATACGGATTGTATAATATGGCAGGAAATGTTTCAGAGTGGACAGATTCAGCTTATAATCCAAATGCTTACGAATATGTTTCTACAATGAATCCTAACGTAATTGACGGAAACAACCAAAGAAAAGTAGTTCGTGGTGGTTCTTGGAAAGATGTTGCTTATTTCCTACAGGTAAGTACTCGTGACCACGAATATGCAGATTCTGCAAGAAGTTATATTGGTTTCAGAACTGTACAAGATTACATGGGAACTCAAACGACTGGAAGCGGAAAGAAAAAGTAAATTATAATTAAATTCAAATAACCAAATCAAATCTATTTTAAAATTAAAACCTAAAAAAAAGTATTATGGCATTATTAAGTAAAAAAACAATGAATTTCGCTTATGGTATGGGAGCGGCAGTAGTAATCATCGGTGCACTTTTCAAGTTGCAACACTGGCAAGGTGCTAGTATCATGTTGATTGTTGGTCTTGGTGTAGAAGCGTTTATTTTTGCATTGTCTGCTTTTGATCCTGTTGATGATGAATTAGACTGGACTCTTGTTTACCCGGAATTAGCTAACGGTCAGGCTAGAAAAAAATCGGATAAAGTTGAAGCTCCTGTTGATGCTCAGGGATTATTGTCACAAAAACTTGATGTAATGTTGAAAGAAGCTAAAATTGACGGTGAGTTAATGGCAAGCTTAGGAAACAGCATCAAAAATTTCGAAGGAGCTGCAAAAGCTATTTCTCCAACAGTAGATTCTATTGCAGGACAAAAGAAATATGCTGAAGAAATGTCTATGGCTGCTGCACAAATGGAATCATTGAACAGTTTATATAAAGTACAATTAGAAAGTGCTTCAAGAAACGCACAAGCAAATAGCGAAATTGCTGAAAATGCTTCTAAATTAAAAGAACAAATGCAATCTATGACTGCAAACATTGCTTCTTTGAACAATGTTTATGGTGGTATGCTTTCTGCAATGAGTAACAAAGGATAATTAGTTTTTAACTATTATATTAAATTTATTAATAAAGAACTAATTAGAAAAAATGGCAGGAGGAAAATTAACCCCTAGACAGAAGATGGTGAACCTGATGTATCTGGTTTTCATCGCAATGTTAGCAATGAATATGTCAAAAGAAGTTTTATCTGCTTTTGGCTTAATGAATGAAAAATTCGAAAGCGCAAATAAATCATCAGAAGAAAGTAACGCTTCAATGCTTACTTCTTTAGACCAAAAAGCTGCTGAAGCAAAAGGAGAATTTGTTAAAGCTTCTGAGACAGCACATAAAGTTGAAGGAATTACTAAAGATTTTTACGCTTACATTGGTACTTTAAAAACAGATGTTGTTAAAGGATTTGAAGTAGATAAAGAGACTGGTAAATTACCTTACGAAGCTATGGATAAAGGAGACAATATCGATAGTTGGTTTAAAGGAGAAGGATATAGCGCTAAAGGGACTGAAATTATCTCAAAAATTGAAAAGTATAAAGCTGATATTAAAGCTGCTTTAGGAACTGACAAAAAATATTCTGCAATTGTTGCGGAGGTTGAGAAAAAATTTGATGTTTCTGATGTAAAAAATAAAGATGGAGTAAAAGATAAATATTTATCTTACCACTTTAAAGGATTTCCTGCTGTTGCTTCAGTTGCAAAACTTTCAGCTTGGCAAAATGACGTTAAAAAAGTAGAATCAGATGTTTACAATAGTGCTTTAGGAAAAGCTGCAGTTGCTGCTGCTTCTTATAGCAATTATCAGGCAATTGTTGTTTTAGATAAAAACGCTTACTTCCAAGGAGAAAAAGTAACTGGTAAAGTAGTTTTAGGTCGTTATGACGAAAACACAAAACCAACTTCTTTCCAAGGTCCTGGGCAAATTGTAAACGGACAAGCTGTTATCTCTTTAACTGCTGGTGGAGTAGGTGAGCAAACTATTAATGGACAATTTACATTCTTAGAAGATGGTAAAAACATTCCACTTAAATTTGCTGGAAATTACGTTGTAGTTCCTAGACCAAACTCTGCTACTATTTCTGCTGATAAAATGAATGTTGTTTATAGAGGTGTAGTTAACCCAATCTCTGTATCATTCGCTGGTGTTGCTGACAACAAAGTTGTTGCAAGTGCTCCGGGATTATCTTCTGCTGGTAAACCAGGGAAATATAACATGAATCCGGGTTCTGGTAATGAAGCTACAATCGCTGTTACTGGTACATTACCAAACGGAGATAAAGTTACAGACAAGAAAACATTTAGAATTAAAGGTATTCCTGGACCAGCTGGTACAATTAGAGGAGAGCAAGGTGTTGTTAAAGGACCTAAATCTAACTTAGAAGTTGCTACTATTGGCGCTAAATTAAATGACTTTGATTTTGAAGTTGGTTTAGATGTTGTTGGATTTAATATGAAAATTGCAGGACAGCCTACTGTTGTTGTTTCTGGTAACAGATTAAATGCACAATGTAAACAAGTACTTTCAAGAGCAGGAAAAGGAGACCAGGTTACTATTTCTGAAATTAAAACTAAACTTGTTGGAGCTGGTAGTTATTTATTGCCAAGAACTGCTCCGGTAATTTTCGAAATACAATAATAAAAGTAGGTAAAACTACACTCAATATCTTATAACGATACCACGATGAAAGTAAGAAATTTTTTAATAGCTATTGTTTCTATCGCTGGAGGTTTTTCTTCTTATGCGCAATCTAATTTGCTAAATGCGAAAACACCTGCTCAGATAGGACTTAAAACTCCTGCGCAACTTATCTCTGATAATGATAAACCTTTGGCTTATGGTTATGTAGATGATAGAGATATCTTGATGGGAAAAACTACTTGGGAAATCATTGATTTAAATGAAAAAATCAATTTTCCAATGTACTTTCCGGTAGATACGGCTAATATTGGTTCTGACAGACGCTCTCTTTACGACGTTTTGACGAAAGCTGTTAAAAACGGCAAAATAACTGAAGTATATAGCGACAGTTATTTCAATACTAAAAAATCTTTGAAAGACATTCAAGGTGCATTATCTCGTATTGATACAACAGATGCTGGTAGAGAGTTAATCAACCAATATCCGGATGACTACAAATCACGTGTTGTGAAGAAAAAAGTAGTTACCGGTACTGGTAAAAAGAAAGTTGTTTCTTATGTTGAAGAAAATGTTGGCCCAACAAGATCTGTTCCGGCTGAATATATTCTGAAACAAGACTTAACAGCAGCTGATGTTACACAATATAAAATAAAAGGATACTGGTATTTTGACAAACGTCAGAGTGAACTGAAATATCGTTTATTAGGAATTTGTCCTGTAACTCCGGATGTTTATACGATGAATAGTGACGAGAAAGATTATATCGAGTTATTTTGGGTTTTCTTCCCTAATGCCAGAGAAGCATTACATGAAGCAAAAGCATTTAACGACAGTAACTCAGCACTTCCAATTTCATTCGATCAGATATTAAATTCAAGACGTTTTAATGCAGTTGTTTATAAAGAAGAAAACTTGTACGGAGATCGTGAGATCAAAGATTACATGAAAGATAACGCACAAAACCAATTGTTGGAATCTGAAAGAGTAAAAGAAAAGATTCGTAACTTCGAACAAGACATGTGGAACTACTAAGTATCTAAACATTACATAAAATAAAAAAAAGCTCTTACTGCCAGGCAGTAAGAGCTTTTTTTTATTTTATGATAATTTTGCAATTAAAATATTTTTCATGAATGATTGTGTTTCTTTGATAAAATAAAAACATTAAATACTTGGTAATCATTGATTTATTTTATAGCTTTAATTGGTTTTACTTATGATGATGTTCGTTGTTAAAAGTCAATGTTTATGTTTGAAAGAAAAAATTTGCGTTAATTGTAGGAAAATAACAATAAAACGGTAATTATTTCGTTAGCTTTGTTTACTAAAAAGTGTTATGATGAAAGGGAAAATTTTTTTAATGTTTATGGTTTTTGTTACAGCAGGTTTTGTTTCAAATGCACAATCAAATCTACTTAATGCAAAAACGGCTGACCAAATTGGAATAAAGAGTGCAGCACAGAGAATTTCGGATAATGATAAGCCTCTCTCTTATGGTTATGTAGATGACAGGGATGTTCTCATGGGGAAAACGGTATGGGAAATTATTGATTTAAACGAAAAAATCAATTTTCCTTTATACTTTCCTGTAGACACTGCTAATATTGGTTCTGACAGACGTTCGCTTTATGATGTTCTAACCAGAGGAATTCGAAGTGGCAGAATAACCGAAGTTTACAGCGACAGTTATTTCAATACTAAAAAATCATTGAAAGACATTCAGGGTGCATTATCGCGAGTAGATACTACAGATGCTGGTAGAGAATTAATCAATCAATATCCGGATGATTATAGAACGCGTGTTGTAAAGAAAAAAGTGGTTACCGGCACTGGTAAAAAGAAATCTGTTACTTATGTTGATGAAACAGTTGGACCTACAAGATCAGTCCCTGCGGAATACATTTTAAAACAAGATTTAACAGCTGCCGATGTTACACAATATAAAATAAAAGGATATTGGTATTTTGACAAACGACAAAGCGAGTTAAAATACAGGCTACTTGGCATTTGTCCTGTTACTCCAGATGTGTATACCATGAACGCTGATGAGAAGGATTACATAGAGTTATTCTGGGTTTTCTTTCCTGACGCCAGGGAAGTATTGCACGAAGGAAAAGCTTTTAATGATAAGAATTCTGCCATTCCAATTTCATTTGATCAGATTTTAAATTTAAGACGTTTTAATGCTATTATCTATAAAGAAGAAAATATGTACGGAGACCGTGAAATTAAAGATTACATGAAAGATAATGCACAGAACCAATTGTTAGAATCTGAAAGAGTGAAAGAGAAGATTCGTAATTTCGAGGAAGATATGTGGAACTACTAAGTATCTAAATAACATTAAAACAAAAACTCTTAGTACCTTTGTATTAAGAGTTTTTTTATATTTTATCCTTTACACATGTTAGATTATTTAATTGTCGGATCCGGATTGGCCGGAATTTCTTTTGCAGAAATTGCCCTAAAAAACAATAAATCTATTTTAATAGTAGATAATATGTCTCAGGTATCTTCAAGAGTTGCCGGAGGTTTTTATAATCCGGTTATATTAAAGAGATTTAGCGAAGTTTGGAATGCACAGGAACAATTGGTTATCATGAATGATTTTTATGATCATATAGAATCAAAACTACAAACCAAGTTTAATTTTAAGCTTCCTATACTTAGGAAATTTTTTTCTATAGAAGAACAAAACAATTGGTTTGCGGCTTCGGATAAAATAAATCTGGCACCATTTTTATCTACAAAAATAATATCAAAAAAATATAAAGGAATCGATTCTCCTTATGATTATGGTGAAGTACTGCATACCGGTTATGTAGATACAATGCTTCTTTTGGATACGTACAGAGAATATTTGCAAGAGAATGATTTGCTTTTAAATCAGTTTTTTGATTATGGTTATATTGAGTTCTTCGATGATGGAATTCAATATAAAAATATTAAGGCGCGCAATATTGTTTTTGCAGAAGGATTCGGATTGCATAAAAATCCTTTTTTTAATTATTTACCACTTGATGGTACAAAAGGTGAGATGTTTGTAATAAAAGCTCCCGATTTAGATCTGGATGTTATTATGAACACAAGCGTCTTTATATTGCCAATGGGTAATGATTTGTTTAAAGTAGGGGCAACTTATAACTGGGAAGATAAGACCGATTTACCTACCGAAGCAGGAAAACAGGAATTAATAGATCGAATTAAAGAAATTGTTAATTGCGATTTTGAAATTGTAGAGCATTATGGCGGAGTTCGTCCTACAGTAAAAGACAGAAGACCTTTGATAGGATCACATGAGGAGTTTAAATCACTCCATATTCTGAACGGATTAGGAACACGAGGAGTAATGCTTGGGCCATCAATGGCAAAAGTATTATATGATTACATCGAAAATGGAATTCCTTTAACTCGTGAAATTGATATTAAAAGATTTCATAAGAGATATCTAAAAAGTCTTATTTCTGACCGGCCTTAGGATCATAAGAAACGAACATATTAATGTAAAGATTTCTTGAAAGTCGTAAAACAAAAGGAAACAATACGATCAGGGCAATTACTATTGCGATAAATGATTCTTCGATTGTAGCTTTAAAAAAAACAAACGAAATAATAAAAGCAGCAATTCCTACGGCAACATTCAATCCGTAACTTACATACATCGCACCATAAAAAAACGATGGTTCAATTTGATATTTAAATCCACAATGACTGCAATGGTCGTTCATTTTTAGAACTTTAGTCAGGTGAAGCGGATTTTTGTCTGAATACATGCTTTCTTTTTGGCATTTTGGACAACTTCCTGTTAAAATACTATTTAGTTTCGATCCTTTTTTTAACATTTGCAAAAAATTAAAATTACCCATTGATTTGGGAGTGTAAATTTACACAATCAATTAGTTATAAAATAACATTACATGCTTAATATACACAATTTATCGGTTTCTTTTGGTGGTACTTATTTATTCGAAGAAGTTACTTTTCGTTTAGGTGCCGGAGACCGAGTTGGTCTTGTTGGTAAAAACGGTGCGGGAAAATCAACTATGCTTAAAATGCTGGCAGGAGATTTTGCACCAGATTCAGGAGTTATTTCTCAGGAGAAAGATATCAGAATGGGGTTTTTACGTCAGGATATCGATTTTGAGCAAGGACGAACTGTTCTTGAAGAAGCTTATGAAGCTTTTACAGAGATAAAAATTGTTGAAAAAAAACTAGAACAAATCAATCATCAATTGGTTACCAGAACCGATTATGAAAGTGAAGAATACAGCCAGATCATCGAAGACTTATCTGATTATACACATCGTTTTGAACTTCTTGGAGGTTACAATTATGTAGGTGATACAGAGAAAATTCTTTTAGGATTGGGTTTCAAAAGAGAAGTTTTTAATAACCAAACCGAAACATTTTCAGGAGGTTGGAGAATGCGTATCGAGTTGGCGAAACTATTATTACAATCCAATGATGTTTTGCTTCTGGATGAGCCTACGAATCACTTGGATATAGAAAGTATTATTTGGTTAGAGGGTTTTCTTCGTAATTATCCCGGAGTTGTAGTAATCGTTTCGCACGATAAAATGTTCCTTGATAATGTTACGAATCGTACCATCGAGATTTCATTAGGAAAAGCGTACGATTTCAATAAACCATATTCTCAATATTTAGAATTACGTCATGAAATTCGCGAGAAGCAATTGGCAACTCAAAAAAATCAGGCAAAGAAAATTGAAGAAACAGAAAAGTTAATTGAGAAATTCCGTGCAAAAGCCTCAAAAGCTTCAATGGCGCAATCATTGATTAAAAAATTAGACAAAGTAGAACGAATTGAAGTTGATGAAGACGACAATTCGGTTATGAATATTTCTTTCCCCGTTTCAAAAGAACCAGGAAGAGTAGTGGTAGAAGCTGAACATGTTACAAAAGCTTACGGCGATAAAGTTATTTTAAAAGATATTGATTTACTGGTAGAACGCGGAAGTAAAATTGCTTTTGTGGGTCAGAACGGACAAGGAAAGTCAACCTTTATCAAAGCTATTGTAAACGAATTCGAATATCAGGGAAATATCAAATTAGGTCATAACGTTCAGTTGGGTTACTTTGCTCAAAATCAGGCCGAATATCTTGATGGTGAAATTACTTTGCTTCAAACCATGGAAGATGCGGCAATGGACACCAACCGATCTAAAGTTCGTGATATGTTAGGATCATTTTTATTCCGTGGCGATGATGTCGAGAAAAAAGTAAAAGTACTTTCAGGAGGCGAGCGTAACCGTTTGGCACTTTGTAAGTTGTTGTTACAGCCTATCAATGTTTTGCTTATGGATGAGCCTACTAATCACTTAGATATTAAATCTAAGAACGTTCTAAAAGCCGCGCTTCAAAAATTTGGTGGAACTTTATTATTGGTTTCTCATGATAGAGATTTCCTTCAGGGAATGTCGAATATCGTTTACGAATTCAAAGATCAAAAAATAAAAGAATATTTAGGAGACATCAATTATTTCTTAGAACAACGCAATCTCGAAAACATGCGTGAAGTCGAGAAAAAAGATGTGGCGAAAGCCGCTGCTCCTAAAGAAAGTAATAAAACTTCTTACGAAGATCAGAAAAAAGGTAAAGCATTACAAAACAAATTAAGTAAGGTCGAAAGTCAGATCAAACAATTAGAGAAAGACATTCAACACGACGATAAATTGTTGCTTTCTAATTATGATAAACATATTGAAGATGCTTCCTTCTTTACCGCATACAACAAAAAGAAAAAAGATTTAGATCAACTCCTTTTGGACTGGGAAGTTGTTCAGGAAGAAATTGATAATCTTAATGCTTAATTAGTTTTCAGTCTCAGTGGCAGTCACCGTTTTTATAGAACCTTTGTTAAAGTTTTTAAGCTTTGACAAAGGTTTTTTAGTTTTTAGGAGCTAATCCAGCTTTCCGTTTCATCCCGATAGCTATCGGGACACAAAAAAAGCATTTCTAATGTTGCAGAAAGAGGTTCTTTCAGTCGCTTTTTTTTAACAAGAAATCCATTTTTTTTTGCTCCGGGCTTTCCTCTTCAATCTGGGCTAGGAGGTATAGTTTTCAGTCGCAGTTTTCAGTTTCAGTCAACAGTTTACACAAAGTTTGTCATCTCGACCGAAGGGAGAGATCACACTAGAAATGCCGCATACAAAATCGCCAATCTTTGTAGAGTTTCGTGTGTGATCTCTCCCTTCGGTCGAGATGACAAAAACACGATAACTTACGTCGTCCGTTTACTATTCCTCTAGTTTCTGAGAAAATACAAAAAAACCTGCGAAAATCAGTTAAAACCCGTATCATCCGCGTGCCATAAACGAAATACTATTCGCATTTCACTAAAAAGCACTACTGAATAAGCCCAATGCTTTTAGAATGCATAATAGCTTCACTGCTATTTTTATAATAGCAAACAGAAACCTCTAAAGCCTCTAGATTTTTCATGATTTTTTTCGTCGCTTCTTTTTGACGTTTGCCAGTTTGCCTAATATAAACTGCTTTTACTGTAACAGGAAATATTTTGCAGATTCGTTCGTACAAAACAGGATCGTGTTGCGAATCATCACCTAATAAAACATATTTAAGATTGGGATAAAACTCCAGAACGTGTTTTATTTTATCAAACTTATGGTCGTGATTTCCGCGTCCGCTCATAAAAAAGTCGGTGATGCCTCTTCTAATATCTTTCAATAAAATTACAGCTCTGGGTAGTTTGTGTATTTTAGTAAATTTTACAATAAAACGATATAAATTCCATTCGCTGCTTGAAACATAAAAAAAAGCATTTTCTTCTTCTTTATTGTTTCTTCCTGCCGAACTCAAAGCCTGATAATGCGGTACAACATCTGTAAAAACCTTGCGGTCGTTTACATTTTTAAATAAAAGAATATAGATTTTTTTAAAGAAATTCTGCGTATGCGAAATCAAAAAAGTATCATCGATATCAGATATAATTCCCAGTTTTCCTTTATGAGGTCTAATGAAACTGCCTTTTTCGGTTATAGTCTCATTTTCATCTTTAAGGCTCACTTCATATTCCATCCATCCAAAATCAGTTTCGGTATCAAGCGGAATACAAAACTTAAAATAACCATCGTCTAACGTTTTGGTATGAATTTCGTGATTACCGCACTTTAGATAAATATCAAAATTTTCAAGCGTTTTTATCCTGAACTGATTGATAATTGAACGTGCATTTTTTAGGTTTTTCTTCTGAAAATCATAGTCATACGTTCTTTTAAAAACGTGGCCCATTACAATTAATTCTTGTTCATTGGCATAACCTCGATATAATTGTAAAATTGGTTTCATTAATTGCGTATATTTATAGATAGATGCTGTAAATTAATTATTTTAATTGACTTTAAAAATAAAACTTTGAAAAAGAATATCATATTTGTTGTAAACCCTATTTCCGGAGACCTTGATAAATCAGATTTGATTGAGGCTGTAGAAGAATTTGCAACTACGAATAATTTTGACCTGAAAGTTTACGAAACTACGGGCAAAAGTGACCAAAAAGAAATACAATCACTTTATAATCAATTGCAACCTGAGCGTATTATAGTAGCAGGCGGAGACGGAACTATAAAAATGGTTGCCGAAGCCGTAGAGCAGTTTGATGTTATTATTGGTATTTTGCCTGCTGGCTCGGCAAATGGTTTATCTGTAGATCTTAATTTACCTAGTACAATTGAAGAGAACCTTAAAATTGCCTTTCTAAGCCGTTATATCGAAATGGACATGATTTGCATCAACGGTAAAAAAAGTATCCATTTAAGCGATATTGGTCTTAATGCCGATTTGGTTAAAAACTACGAACAAAGTAATCTGAGAGGAATTTGGGGATACGCTTTGCAGGCTTACAATACTCTTGCTGATTCGAACGAACCTTTTGTTGCCACAATTACAGCAAATAAAGAAACGGTTGAGCATACGGCAAGAATGATTGTAATAGCCAATTCTAAAAAGTACGGAACCGGCGTGACAATTAATCCAAATGGCGCGATGAACGATGGAAGATTTGAATTAGTGATTCTAAAAAGCCTTGATATATTATTACTTGGAAAAATCATTACCGGAAATATGCCCATTGACTCTGATGATATTGTGATTATTTCGACAGATAAAGCGACTATAAAAACAAATTACCCTGTGAATTTTCAGATTGATGGAGAATATTGTGGCGCACAGACTTCGTTAGACATTCATATTCTGCACAAACAAATGAAAATTGCGATTCCTTAAAAAGTAAAGCTGCATACTTTTGTCATTCCAAGAAACGAGGGATCTTGGCAAGTAACTGGAAAATTTAATATGTCGCCCAGATGGGGCTAAAGATTTAACACTTATATGTAGCTATAAATATGACGCTCCTATAGAGCTATTTTTAGAATTAGCCCTGTAAGGGCGTAATATTTATAGAAAATTAGATAACAATATTACAATAGCTCCATGGGAGCGACATTGAGTTTAGTTATTTGTAAAGGCTATTTATTTAAAAGGATTTCTTTCCTGCCAGTCTGTTTTAGGCTCAAGATAATTAAACAATTTGGCAATATTATGATTGATCAAAGCATTGCTGTGCGTAATTAATCCGTACATTTTTAAGGGTTTTGCACCTACAGAACTTTTAATTTCAAGTGCAGTACGAGCAAAGACAATGTCAGAGAAACCCTGATTGATTGAATAGGCGATCATGTCGTACAGCATATTGAGATACAACATTTTTTCACGCTGAATGGTTTCATCATAACCTAAAAAGTAGGTGTCTATTGTATTTCCGTTTTTAATTAGTGTATTGAAACCTATTAGTTTTTCGTCTAAAAAATATCCATAAAACAAAAAGTTATCCTGCATGATTTCTTTAAAAAAACTAAAATGATTTCGGGCTAAGAAAAAAGTGTTGAAAGGAGCATTTTTGGCCACATGAAAGTACAAATCGTAAATAACATCTTCGTATTTTTTAATATCTTCAAGAGACATTTTCTGCTTTCTTATTCCGTCAGCTTTTTTGCGGGCACGTTTGTACTGATCGCGATATTTTTTTGATAAAGCATCAATATAATCCTGCTCAGTTGTCCAGTTTTTATTGATTTCAAAAATCATATTGGGCTGGGTCGAAAAGGTATAATTATTCTTGAATTCCGCTTGTAAGGGTTCAATTTCTGCTACGGTAAAATCTTTTATACTCGTAATGTGTACCTTTTTTCCGCTCGCTTTCAGGTCTTTTTTAAGCTGGTTAATTGCTTTATGAAGTGCTTTAATTGCTTTTGACTGCTTTGTAGCGCTATCAAAAGCAAAAGCATTTTGTCCCGTAAGCATATTGTTGCCGACGAATAATACATGCGATGCGAAGTTTTTGAAAGCAAAATTACGCACAGAAGTTTTTAGGCACTGATCGCGTTCTCCAAAAGAATCGAGTTTTTCTGCAAATAAAAACTGGGTCAGGGCAATTCCTGCGAGTTTATCTTCATTGAAAATCCCAATAAAATGACAAATCATATTTACCGGAGAAGAATTTTCCAGTACTTCGAGATATTCTCTGGTCAAAAAAATATTATTTACAGCCAGCGAATTCCATTCTAAAGGCAATGATGATGTGCTGTTGTAAATCTTAAAAGAATATGTTGTATTCAAAAGTGTAAGCTAATTTTTTCAAAATTAGGTAATATTTATAATAACTCGTCCGGTTTAAGTTATTATTAAGAAAAACCCGTTTGAATGGTAAATTTCAAACGGGTTGTTGTTTTTGGTATTATGCATACGCACATATAATTCCGCCCATTAATGTTAGGGTTAAAATCCAGTATCCGGAATTGATAAAAATATATTTCCAGGATTTTCTTTCGAATAAACCATTAATAGCCAGCATTGGAAAAGCAAAAAATAAACCCGATATAAAACCATGAAGAGCTCCATGTTTAAAAGTACGATATGCAGTTCCGTAATCGGCCATAAAAGCAGCGAATGAAGGTTTTGCGGTTTCTATCAAAGGAGGTCCGCCAACCATTCCTACTGCTCCGGACTGGTGAATTGTTAATGCTGAGATAATCATAGTCATCATTAAAGAAAAGATGTAAGTGAGTCCGAAAATTTTAATCATATTTCCGTTTTTCAGAGCTTCTGATGTTAGCCCGGCCTCTCTCATCCAGACCGTTCCGAAGACTTTAGGATTATACCAGATAAAACCGGTAATAAGAGTAGTTAATGCCGAAATAAAAAATGGTAAGAAATTCATTTCCATGAGATTAGGGTTTTTAGATTAGTTGTTCAAATTTAAACAAAAAAGTAAAGATAAAAGTATTTTAGTTGATGCAATATTATAAGGTTACTATGTTGATTGCCATTATTTTGTATTTGTTAATCTATAATTCTATTCTTGAAAATGTGTTTTAAATTGTATGCAATAATTCGTACAGCATTTTTCTTTAAATAGGGATGGAAAAACCTTATTTCTTCGGATAAAAAAATAATATATAATTAAGAGCTTATTTTTTAAGAATTTGCTTTTTTTTTATAACTTTAATTCATCAATTTGCATAATAAAATTGAACGAAAAAATAATCTAACCTTTTTAATTATAAAATTATGGTAGTACAATATCAAGGTGAGCAATACGGTAAATCAACTACATTTACGATCAGAATAATAGGTAATAACTTGTCTAAAAGTAGTTCTAATTACCAAATCGATTTGTTGGTAGGCGATAAGCAATTACCGATTTTTACCACAGCAATTCATCAAAGTTTGTCGAATTGCCTAAAAGAGATTTATTTGTTTAGAAAACATAACGGAATCGTATTTAAAGCTTCATCAGAAAAAGTAGCAACAACTTTAGTTCCTTATGACCAAGTCTTGTATAATTATAATAAGTATGCTTTGTTTATGGCTTAAGTCAATGCTTATGATTATAAAAAAAAGACTGTTCTAAATTTTAGAGCAGTCTTTTTTTGTTTGAGCTTTTAATATCTTTTTATTCTACTATTCTGGATTATACATTTTGTGTGTAAAAAACAAATACGGTTTATAAGTGAGATCTTAAAAATTAGTATTTACTTTCTTAGAACGGTCTGCAATGTATGACATCAGCCAGGTTACTTGTCCGTCTTTTACAAAGTATATTTTCTTTGTTGCCAAATTAGGCATACTTTCCAGGAAATTTGCTAAGATGTTGTTGGCAGAAATAAGGTATTTCTGGTCGTATGTTTTCAAAACTCTTTCTATTTCTGTATTCGTCTTAGCAAGGTTATTGTACTTGGTGAAATTATTCTTCAGGATTGCATCGTAATTAATAACGTCTTCTAAGGTTAAAGCAACATAATGATCTTTAACGTTTTCATTATAATACAGCGTTGAAAAAGCCCATACTGCTCCTCCTGATAAATAAATTTTTTCTTTCTTTAATAAAAGAGGATTTGCATCAAGCATTTCTTTGATTTTCTTACGTAAAACGGTATTAAAATCAAAAGACTTTTCCTGATATGTCGACATATCATTGGCTTGGCTTGGATTTACAACAGTCTTTTTTACAGCATCTGTAAGTGTCATTGTACCAAAATCAAGTTCTAAAGGAATAAACTCTAATTTGTTATCTTCAAGTTCATCAATATATCCGCCCTTAGTAGTTTGGGCACCAATGTCCAGCAATATGGCATTAGCGTAATCAACAGGCGGTATAGCACCTTTAACTAGTATTTTAGCTTCTTCGTCAACGTTGATTATGTCAAAACTTTTGCTGGTAAGAGTTGTAATTTTATTTCTTAAAACATCAATGTTACGGGCAGATGAAAAAACGGGAGAAGCTACTATAAATATATTTGCTTCAGTAATTTTAAAGTCGGCTCTTACTTTCCTCAATTGATCAGCCACTATAATACTGGTTTTGTTGATGTCTTCCTGAGGTAGTTCGCCAAAACTGGCAATATGTTCTGCAAGACTAATTCTTTCATTCGAAAAATAAAGAATTTTATAGTCTGCTTTCTTGATGTTATTGATCTCAAGGACTGAAGTTTTTATTGCTCTGCGTCCGATTTCAATTCCAACATAAACATTTTTTTGAGAAAATGAGTTAATGGAAAAAAATAAATTTAAAAGAATAAAAAATAAAATCTGGGGCTTGTTTGTTTTAAACATTGGATTTAATTATGGTTATACTATAATTTTGAATAACTGACTTTAAAATAATTATATGTGGTATTTATATGAAAGTCATAATTTTATATTGAAAATAACAGGTTTCAATATGAGATCGCAAATTTATAAAAACATTTACTAACATAAATGCAGTTATTAGAAAATATGGCATTTAATTATTATAAGGATATTTTTGAATTAAGGAAAGATGATTTTATATTTCTAATGTGCTGAAAAAGAATGATATTCACGGATAATTTGTAAATAATGAATATTGTTTTTGCTTTGTTGTAAGAAGCGTTTTTGTTGAAATCGTTTTGAATTCTTTGATTTTCTGTATTTTTTTGAAACTAGCTTATATTTTTTAAATAAAAAAAAGCTCCAGATTTCTCTGAAGCTTTGTCTTAGTTGCGCCAATAGTATAATTTTGGAACTGTCTTGTAGATGATAAAATATCACAAAAGTTATTTTATTCCAAGATTTCCGTCGTTGATTTTGTACTTGGAATGATTCTAGCAAATCCGAATAACGGGATTAATTTAGTTTTAAATCGAATATAGTCCTAAAACGTTATACCTGATTACACTATATTAGTGATAAATAATTACTTATAATTCTGACTTTTATAAGTAGTAATTCTACAAAAACTTTAGAATTAAAAACTGAATTCGTATATTGTTCTGCTAAATTAACTATACCAGGCATATATTTTAATATAGCTGCTTTAAAACCTTTTTCAGTTCATTTTAATAGAAACCATCCAGATTATGAAAAAAATCCTATTGCTCTCCCTTGTACTCTTAGCTTTTACAGCGTGCTCAAAACATGAAACAAAAAAAAATATTGCGATCACCGGAATAGATTCTACATTGCGACCCGGTAATGATTTTTTTAGATATGTAAATGGTAAATGGTATGATTCTGTAGCAATACCTGCATCTCAAGCCGGCGTTGGCGCCTATATGTTTATGAATTATCCGCAGCGAATGCGCCTGCAAGGAATATTAGACAGTATTTCGCAAAGCAAAAATCCGGAGGGAAGTATAGCACAAAAGGTAGGAGATTTTTATGCATCAGGTATGGATACTGTAACGATTGATAAACGCGGTTATGAACCTATTAAACCGCTACTTGCTAAAATTGAAGCAATTAGCGATTTACCGTCCTTAATGAACTTTGTAGTTAATCAGGCAAAGGTTAACAATCCTTCTATTATAGCTTTTGGAGTGTCACCCGATCAGAAAAACAGCAGTATGAACATTGCTGAAATCTATCAAACGGGTATTGGTTTGCCGGACAGAGATTATTATTTTAAATCAGATGCTTCAACTGTTGCTATACAGAAATCGTACAAGAAATACCTTGCTACATTATTTCAACAAACCGGCAGCAATGCCAAAGAGGCTGAAAAGAATGCTGATTTGGTTTACGATATTGACAAACAACTCGCCATTTCGCATAAAACAAAAGTTGAACTTCGTGATGTGCAGGCAAATTATAATAAAATAGCTGTGACAGATCTTGTAAAAAGACATCCGAACATCGACTGGACTACTTTTTTAAATAATTTAGGTGCTAAAACCGATTTCATTAATGTTGGTCAGCCTGCCTATTATGATGCCGTAAATAAGCTCTTAAAAACAATCCCAATTAATAATTGGAAAATTTATCTGAAAGCAAATTCTTTAGAAAGATATGCAGATGATTTAAGTAAGCCTTTTGCAGATGCCTCATTTGAGTATACCAAAGTGCTTTCTGGTCAGGCTGTTCAAAAAACACGTGGCGAAAAAATGGCAAATGTCCTTGACAATAACTTAGGCGAAGCATTGGCTGAATTGTATGTAAAAAAATATTTTTCAGAAGATGCTAAAAAACGAATGTTAGTTCTGGTGAATAATCTGCAAAAAGCCTACGCAAAAAGAATTGATAATCTGGAATGGATGAGTCAGGCTACGAAACAAAAAGCAAAAGAAAAATTGGCAGCCATGACTAAGAAAATAGGATATCCGGATAAATGGAAAGACTATAGTAAGGTAGACATAGCAAGGAATACGTATTTTGAGAATATGGTTTCGGCCGCTACAGCTGCATATCAATTTCAATTGGCAAAATTGGGCAAACCAGTCGATAAATCAGAATGGTATACTACGCCTCCAACGGTAACGGCATATAATAACCCTACTGCAAATGAAATTGTTTTTCCTGCAGGTATTTTACAAGCCCCATATTTTGATAATAATGCAGATGATGCCCTTAACTATGGAGGTATCGGAATGGTTATAGGTCACGAAATAACGCACACTTTTGATGATCAGGGGGCTCAATATGATAAAGATGGAAACCTAAAAGACTGGTGGACAAAAGAGGATTATGCGCAGTTTAAATCAAGAATACAACAGGTTATTGATTTGTACAGTACCTATACGGTTTTAGGCGATTTACATATTAATGGCGCCATGACAGTTGGCGAAAATACAGCAGATATTGCCGGAATAGCAGTTGCTTATGATGCTTTTAAAATGACCGAACAAGGAAAAGGAAATACAAAAATTGATGGTTTTACTCCAGACCAGCGCTTCTTTATTTCTATAGCCAAAATATGGAGAGTAAAAATGAAAGACGAATTCCTGCGTTTGTGGATTAACAATAATCCGCATTCTCCACCAAATTGGCGTGTTAATGGTCCGCTAATGAATACCACGCCTTTTTATAATGCATTTAATGTGCAACCGGGAGATAAAATGTTTTTACCGAAGAAAGACAGAATAACAATTTGGTAATAATCCAACTTTCTGAAGTATTTCCATGAAAAAATGCGCAAATCTCACAGAGAAATTTGCGCATTTTTTTTGTTTCTTCGAAATTATAAATTTTATAAAATCTCCTATTTATACTTACTCAAATCCAGATTAAGAACAGTACCAACTCTGCTGAACTCTTCATTAATCTTTGCATTCAGGATTAGTTGTTCATTCTTTATTGGATGATTAAAAACTAACTGATGCGCATGAAGCATCATTCCGGTCAGATTATAATTCTCCAGCCATAACTTATTTTGTTTGTTACAACCATGCGGACGACTTCCTAAAATAGGATGAAAAATATGCTTGAAATGTTTTCGTAATTGATGCATACGTCCCGTTTCAGGAATCGCTTCTACCAAACAATATCGTGACGTTGGTTTATTGTTAAATTCTAGCTCAACTTCGGCATTTTGCAAACGATGAAAGTAGGTTATGGCATTTTGTGTAATGTCATCATCATTGGTTAAGTCATAATCAATCGTTAGTTCTTCGGGTGACCAGCCACGTAAAATGGCCAAATATTTTTTTTCGACTTCGCGTGTAGCAAAACGATCATTCATAATTTTCAAAACATCCTTATCCAAGGCAAATAATAAGACACCAGATGTTTTGCGATCTAACCGATGAACGGGGTAAACGTGTTGTCCTATTTGATTTCTCAATTCCTGAATAGCATACACCTTTGCATCTCGCGCATAAAATGATTTGTGAACCAGCAACCCGCTTGGTTTGTTAATTGCGACAATATATTCGTCTTGGTAAAGAATTTCTAACATTCGGCAAAAGTAAAAGAGATTTCGAGTAAAATCGCTTTTATTGCTTATTTTAATTCTATGCTTTTCCTTTTTTATTTTAGATTGGAAAATAAAAAAGAGACTCGAAAGTCTCTTTGTAGCAGTAATGTATTTTATGAAATATTCAACATAAGGCAAAAATTAAAAAAAGCTGCAGATTTCTCTGAAGCTTTTGTTTTGGCAACGGGTTATATTTTCTCGGAATAATTCTGATATTTCTACCTATTAGATTTTAACTAATTCTACTCTTCGATTTTCTGCTTTATTTTCTTCTGAATTATTAGTTTTTAAAGGTTTTTCAGCACCAAATCCAGATGCTTTTAGTCGCTTTATATCAATCCCTTTTCCTGCCAAAGCGTACATTACAGTGTTGGCTCTTTCAGTTGAAAGCTTTTTGTTTCGTTCAGCGGTGCCAGAATTATCAGTGTGGCCTTCTATTGATAGTTTTAGTTTTGGATCGGTATCCAGTAATGCAAAAATTTCATCAATAGCTTTTTGTCCATCTGCTTGTAAAGAGGCTTTATCGGTATCAAAGTTGATATGCAAAACAGCTTTCCCGGTTTTGTCAATATCGGTTTTCATTTGTGCTGCAGAGTACTTTTCTATGGTTTGCACAAAATCCTTAAGTTCCATTATAAAAACATTCCCTTGTGCCGAATTGGATTGAATGTTTACCATATATTTTTTTCCATTGTTTTTAAAGGCATATACAGCAAATGGAGAATCACTTTCTCTCAAAAGTCCGCTAGTACCGTGTTTTCCACTCCACATGTTTTTTTCTAATTTTGCCTTGTCGTTTTCATCCTGTGGAAAATCACCTTGATATATTTTTTTTACACCAATTTTGTCCATATAGTCGTAAACACTTTTATCAAAAAGTTTTTGATTAAAATCTTTACCTCCCTTACCTTCAAAAGCTAAAATTCCTAATTTACCCTCGGTTGTATAAACAGAACCTCCGATATAGTTTTGCATTGTTTCATAATCAAAAAATTCTGAAACACCATCTTTCTCATTCGCTATTGCTAGCCCTGATGGAGCAGTGATAAACGGAAAGTTTCCAATATTTTTTAAGTCGGGCATTTCGTCCCAATTTATTTCAGTCGATGTTGTTTTCTTATCTATAGCTGCTGTTTTAGTTGTATCCGCATTTTGTTCAACTGTTTCGACTTTTTTTTCATTTTTACAAGCAAATAATACTATTCCTAATAGTGCAACGAGGGCTGTTTTTTTCATTTTTTATATTTTCTGTTTACATTTTTCGATTTTAAAATATACTTTACAAATTCGGTAACTTGATGTTTTGTAAGTACTAAGGTATAATTATTTTCTATAATATGGTTTTTTTGTTGCAGCTTAATTAGGCAGAAATTTGATTAATTTATGCAGAAAAGAGTTTGATAATATTTTACTTGAAGGTGTTTCTGCTATTCGTTTGTATCGTCTTATCCGCAAAGAACCGGCTAAAAAGGATAGCGCTTTTATTAGAGTATAGAAAAACAGCTCTCCGAAGAGTTCTTCTGAAAAGATATGCGAATGTTTTCTGACTTCGCACCTGAAATCTGAATCTGCTTGCTGGCGCGAGCATACCGTTCGTGAACGCAAAGTAAAGTTGACAAAGGAATCATTTTAGTAGTTCGCCGCGGCGAAGACTCGAACCTGTGTCCGCCGCGGCGGATATGAGCCCGACGAGCTAAATTTATTCCATAAAAAAAGCTCCAGATTTCTCTGAAGCTTTTGTCTTAGTAGCGGGAACAGGACTCGAACCTGTGACCTTCGGGTTATGAGCCCGACGAGCTGCCTACTGCTCTATCCCGCGATGTTTCGGGTGCAAAGATAAGCACTAAATACGGTTATGCAAAGAAAATTATGAATTATTTTTAAATTGAGATGTTTTTGTGGTAAATGCTTAAATTATAGTCTTTTAAATGTGTAGAATGTAAAGCTTACATTTTATAGTCTAATAATTCTACATAAGGATCTCCTTTTAAACCTAATAAAAAAGCAAAAGCAGGCTCGGTTTTGTAGCCATTTTGTTTGAGCTTGATGATCTCTAATCTAAAATTTTTGCCTTTCGATTGTAGAATTTCATGTTCGATGATCATGTGTTTGTATCCGTTTTGATCTTTAGTCGGAATGTTTTGTCCAAAGACTTCAATTTCAAAATTATCTATTTTGAAGTTGGCAATAATAGATTCCTTATTATCAATGATTGCCTCTCTGATGCTGAAATTATTTTCTTTTTCGAAAACTGAATTTAGTTTTTCTATAAAATTGGTTTTGTCTTTCCAATAGCAAATAATATCCAAATCACTGTTTTCAATATCAATGTCGATAGGAATTGTTCCGACCAAAATGGGATCAAATTCAGCAAGATTCAATAAAATCTTATTTCGGGTTAAGATTTCAAATGCCTGTAGTTGTTTTTGATTTCCGTTTTTTAAATATTCAATAGTGCCAAAGTCTATCATTGCTGTAATTTTAATCAAAAATCTAAAATAGAATTTTTACTTATTCCTTGATATAATTCTTTTCTTCTTTAATCTCAGCCTCAATTCTTTTATTAATATTGATTTTAGCTTTTGTAAAAACAAAAATAGTGGTTTTGTACTCGCGTGCGTATTTATTGGTTATTTCGCCTGCAATAGTAGCTGTTTGAAAATACGGGCTTGTTTCTTTAAATTCAGTGCTGTTTTCTTCGTGATTTTTAATTCGGATGAGGTTTTTATACTGAATGTTAAGATCAAACCAATTGACATAATCAGCATTAAAAGAAACCGCTTTTATTCCTTTTTTAGAATAATAATTGATGGCACCGGCTTGTCCGTAATTATCGCAAAGCACTAAGGTTTCTTTTTTGTTTGGCATTAGGGCATAAACCGAATCTGTTTTTCGGGCGAGCTCTTTCCATCCCAGCATGTCGGCAAAATCTTGTGGTAAATCGTGATCTTTTCCGTCTTCCCATCGAAGCATTCCTAGTTTTTTATATTTTTCAGGATTTTTTATAAAATATTCCGGGCTTTTATTGGGAAAAGACAGATTGTACATCAGAATAAAAAATAATAACGGGATGATAATAAATACTGGTTTTAAGTAACGTTTCCAGCCTGCTTGCAGTATTTGCGAAAGAAAAACAGCACCAAAAGCAATATAAACAGGATATAAGCCAACTGCATAATAGGCTTTGGCCTTAAAATACATAAAGATGACAAGCGTAAAAATTAGCGATGCAAAAAAGAATTTGAATCTGGCAAAAGGTTTGTAAAACAGCAAAGCATACAAAGCCGCAATGATAACAAAGAAAGAACCTATAAAAAACAATACTTGTTCTTTTAGAAATCCCGTTCGATCTACATTCACCAATTGTGTTGCTGACAATTCTTTCATATGATGCACAATAGGAAAATGATTGTTGTATTGCCATAAAATGTTTGGAAGTATTAAAAGCAATCCCGTAATCAGCGCCAAATAAAGTTTTTTCTCTGTGAATACTTTTCTCTGACTTGATAGCAATAGGGCAGGTAAGAGGCCAATGAGTAAAAACAGAATGTTGTATTTATTTAAAAAACCTAAAGCAAATACGATAGCGCTTATAAAAAGCCATTTAGGTTTTTCTGTTGAAAAGTATTGAATCATAGTATAATAAAATCCCGTCCAGCACAATACATCTAAAGAGTTGGGTTGATACAGCATATTAATTCGTAATAATGATGAAAATACAATACAGCTTGCGCCTAAAACAAGCGCATATAAATTGCCTTTTAAAACCTCGATAGATTTCCAGACTATTAAAAGTGTTACAGCACCAAAAAGGGCAGGGAAGAACCGGACCCAAAAAACACCATTACCCAATGAAAATATAATATAAGAAATCCAGGACGTTACGGGCGGAACCGATAAATAACCCCAGGCCAAATGATGCGCCTGATCGAGATGTAAATATTCATCGCGCTGCAAATCATATTCAGGACTTATTAGTACATATTGCAAAATAAATTTTAGAAGGATAAACCCAATCAGGATTATTGTTTTTTTGGTCATGAAGATTTGGTTTGTAGTTGGTTAATGGTAAAGCTAATATATAATTTATTTTGAATTCTGAATAAGACAGTTTATTCTCTTATATGTTACATAATAAAAAAGCCCCAGATTTCTCTGAAGCTATTATCAAAAATTCAATATCGTGAATTGAAGTTCCTTTTGGAATTTGGAATTTTATTCTTTTTTGGAATTTTAGAAAAATTTATTCCTCTGATGCCTCTTCAAATTCCATGTGGTCGATTTTTTCAACTTCAATAGGTCTTGAAGCTTTTAGTTTATTGAATCTTTCTAATTGTTCTGTTTCTCCTTCTTCACCGCTGAAATAAGGGAAAACATCCATAATTGGAGATTCTGAAACTGCCGGGATCGAATATTCTCCCATCGTGCTTTGCATTACATGAAGCGTATTGTCGTAAGCTTCTCTTACATCATTTGCCTGCACTAACAAATACATATTCGATTTTCGTTCTTTACCGCTTTCTTCATCATAAGCCATTAATGAAACTTTCGATTTAAACCAACGATCTGCATTTTCAAAAGGATGAATTTCGGCATAATTGGCCACTTTTATATTTGTGATTTTAAATTCTTCACTAATATAAGCCGCCATCTCTTCATTGATTCTTTTTTCGGCTTCGGTATAGGATAAAGCATCAACCAAATAAGGTTCGGTTAAAACTTTTTGTCCTCCGGTTTCGTCAGTCTTTCTATATTTTACTTTGCATTCGTACCAAGTTGCGCTCATCTCTATTAATTTTTAAGGATGCCAAAGATAGATTTTACAGGAAAATAAACCCTTATTTCCTGAAATAGATATTCACAATTTTAGTTACTTTTTGGTAATGTTTTGAATGTCTGTTGATTGTGATTTAGGAAGATTTTAAAACTTAAATAATTCTACATAATCTATTTGTAAGGCATCGCATACTTTTTCTAAAGTTGAAAGAGTTGCATTGGCGTTTCCTTTTTCCAATCGGGACATATTACTTTTCTCAAAATTGCATTTTGCAGCTAAATCCTGTTGCGTAATATTCTTCTCAATTCTAATTTCTTGAATTCGTTTTCCGACTTTTTGCTGTATGGTCTTTTTCAAATTAATTATCTTTTATGATAATTCAAATTTTGTTATATATTTGTGCAAATAGGTTATCTTTTATGATAACTAGGTAAATTGCTTATCATGGAAACAATTGAAATTAAAAAGCTAGAAAATCTGAAACAATTAATTGCCAGACATCACAATATTAATAATAAGGCTACTGCCGAAAAAGAGATGTGTACAACTCATATTAATCTACTCAATTATTATGAGCTGGGCTGTATTATTACCGAGATGCTAAAATTATGTGTTTTGGCATTGGATCAGGACGCACATCAAATTTCGGAGACCCGAAAAAATCCTGCTATTAATGTGAGTCTTATTTTAGAAACTGTGCTCGGGATGTTTCCTCTTGGTGAATTGGAACTGTTAAGTGAAATTACTGAAATGATGAACTCAGATTCTTAAATTAATAAAAAGGATTAAAAAGAAATGGAAAAGCCTTTTTTAGAACATTATTAAAATAAGGTTAAACCAAAACTCCATCCAACCCATCCTGTTATTCCGTTGCCATTGTCTTTTATTACATTATAACGTTTTGTTCGATTTTGAACAAAAGTAGAATTATTGATTTCCGGGCTGTTTTTATCTCTTCTTTCGGAGGAATAAAGATTAAAAGAAGGTCCTGCAGATAATGCTACACCTTTGAATACACGAAAGGTAAGCGGAGAATCGAATTTATATACAAAATTATATCGGTCCCAATTTCCTAAATAAAGATATTGAATGCTGATTTCGGGATTATAAGTAAGACGATTTCCTAACAGGATATTTTTCCCTAACCCAAACCCAAAAGAAGTTAATTTCTCTTCGTTAGTTCTTTCGCTTTTTCCTGCCATCAAAATAGTGTACAGTTTATTATCTCCCGTTTTTATGGCTAAATTAATATCCGAAATTTCATTGCGTGTAACACTAAATTTTTGATAACCACCTTTTTTAAAGTTTAATAATCCAAAACTATAACCTGATGGTGACCCCGTAATATTAATTAATCCAATCTGGAGTCCGTCTAATTCTTTGGCATAATTTAATCCCGCGATTTGCATCCCGCGGACTTGTTGATGTCCTGCATTATAAATACCTGAAATTTGCAATCCGTTTTGAGAGCCGTTTACATTATTATAAATAGCTGCGATTTGAATGCCTTTAGCATCCAGCTGAACATGGTTGTAGATGCCGGATATTTGCAAGCCTATCTGCGAACCTTTTACACTGTTATGAATGCCGCTCATTTGCAAACCGTTAAGATCTCCAAATACATTATTATAGATTCCGGCCAACTGAACCCCTTTTACAGATCCTCCCACAGTATTAAATAAACCTGCCATTTGTAAGGCATGAACATTCATACGGTTGATATTGTACAGTCCGGCCATTTCGACCCCGCGAACCCCGCCGGTATATCCGCCTAATAAGTTTAAGGAGAAACTACTGTTAATTTGCGAATTCATCATACCGCGCGTACTCAAACTGGGAATTAAAGAAGCTTGTACGGGAACTTCGGATATAAGGCCTCCAAGGTTTAGGGATTGTATTTTTTGTCTCGAAGAAATAAAGAAACGCCCAATTCCCGTTCGTTCAACTGCAGAAAAATCGCCATCGACATAATCTTCATTTGATTTTCTGGCACCCATCTGGATCTTAATTTCCGAAAGAAAAATAGTGGTTATGGTTTTATAATTTTCTTTTACAACAGTCAGCTCGATGGTTTGGGGGATATTTTTTAGTTTTAATTCAAAAAAACCTTCCTTATCTGTTAGCGTAGATTGTAAAGCATTCCGTTCGTAAACACTGGCATTTTCTATACGTTTGTTGGTTTTTACATCCGTAATGTAACCATTTACAACCTGATAATCGCCCACAACGCTGTTTTTTTCTAATACAAGCGCCAATTCTAAGGGAGCGTAACGCAGAATAATAAATCCTTTTGATTCTTTATATTCATATTTGTTTTTTAATAATTGATCAAGAACTTCTTTTACGGTCGATTGATCAGCATGAATGCTTACAAGGCTGTCTTTTGCGACTAACTTACTGTAATAAGCAAAGCGAAAATTTCCTTTTTGTTCCATTATTTCCAGAATCTTGCCTAATGGTTTTTTATCTGCCTGAACAGAGATTGGAGTATCCAGCATAGATTGGGCACGAGCACTAAAAAAAGGAGCTGAAAAAAGTATAAATAAAATCGATATAAGAGTAAACCTTGAATTACTAAGCATATAAAGGGAATTAATCTAAAAGAATTTGATTGTTTTTACGTTCAATTTCGATCATAAACGTCTCCTGAATTACTTCTAATATCTGATCTAATGACTGGTCTTTAAATACTGTTGTTATTGGTTTTTTCTGTAATTCGGTTTTCTTTATAATGATATTTGCATCGTATATTTCGTTGAGCGCATCCACCAATTCCTGCAGTGGTGTGTCGTCGCAAACAAGTTCTTTATTACGGTAATAATTGTAGAGTTTGCCTTTGCTGACACTTTTTAGTAATTGTGATTGCAAATTGGCAATGATTACTTTCTCGCCATGTCTTAATTCTACCTGATCTTTGTTTTTGCTCACTTTTACAATTCCAGTTTCGACATCTACAGTTGTTTTTCCGTTTTTGTTTTTGACATTAAAAGAAGTTCCTACCACTTGTACCGTAACATCATTAATAGTAATAATAAAAGGTTTTGTTTTATCTGGCGCAACATTAAAAAAAGCTTCACCTTTTAAGACAACTTGACGTGTCCTGCCCCTAAATTTACTGCTATAAGACAATGATGAGTTTTTGTTTAAAGTAACCGTTGTGCCATCTGGTAAAGTATCATTTAAAGTAGTATTTGTAGCCTGTATCTCAAGTGTTGTATTTGCTGATTTATTTTCGAAATAAGAATACCCCAACCATCCTAAAGTGCTGATAAGCAAGATAGAGGCGGCAATGCGTAGCCACTGGAAAGAAGATTTTTTCAGCGTATGCTCGGGAACATCTTTTTCATGCATGCGATTATGCAGCCGTTTCCAGGCAGCATCTTCATCGATGTGGGTGTTTTTGGCAGCAATTACAAGGCTGTCTTCCCATATTTTCTTAAAACCGTTGTAATAGTTTTGGTTTTTTCTATCGGCTTTAAGCCAAATTTCTACTGTTGCATTTTCTTCTGCATCAGTTTCGCCAACTAGATATTTCACTAGTAAATCATCGCTCATATTCATATTGTTTTGGCTCATCATCTTCGGATTAAATGTAAAAAGGACAGGAGAAAAGGAAGATATTCAACCAGTTTAGATCGTAATACTTTCAGGGCTTTTCCCATTTGATTTTCGACTGTTTTGACCGAAATATTCAATTGATCGGCAATTTGCTGATATTTAAGCTGCTCAAAACGACTCATTTGAAAAATAGTCCGGCATTGCTGCGGCAATTCGTTTATTGCTTTGTGAATATCATTTTCGAGTTCAGATGCGATCATTTGGTTGGATGCATCTTGATTGGAGGATTCCATATTACCTGAATACTGAAGTTGAAAGGAGTTTTTTATTTTTAGGTGTTTAAGATGATTCAGACTTTCATTGTGAACCGCTCTGTAGAGATACGCCTTTAATGAATCATCAATTTGTAATTGATCTCTTTTTTCCCAAATCTTAAAAAATACATTTTGTACAATCTCTTCTGCAATGCTATCATCTTTCATAAAAGTGTAGGCAAAGGCATGAAGGTTTCTAAAATACATTTTAAAAACCTTTTCAAAAGCAGCTTCATTTCCGTTCTTTATAAATCTGACAGGATCGCTATTGCTATATTCCACTAATACGTTTTGATATTCAATCAAAGATAGATACTTTTTATATTTAATAACTCACTGGGTTAATTACTTCGTTTGTTCTCTTTACTCGACGCATAAAAAATTAAACACATAGAAACATAGATTTTTTTGTGCTGAAAAGGAAACAAAAAGAAATACATTTCTTTCACATAGAGAGTTATGTGTATTTTAAATAAGTGAAACGCCTTTTTACGTAAAGAAAAGCTATGTTTCTATGTGTTGAAAATATTTGCATTTGGAGGATTATTTAATGTTATTTTTTTGATTAATTGTAGGATGGATTAGGCTGATAATGCACCCTGTTGTGACTGGCCAATAACGCAATAAAAGCATCAATTGTAGTGTTCATATCAATGTCAGTATTTAAACTGAATTCGTAACTATGAACAATACAGCTATGATCTGAGAGATAAGTAAAAGATACTCCTTTATCTGTTTCTGTCGCGACCATTTTGTTGTTTATGGTTTTTATACAATTATCTTTTCGGCTAAAGTATTCGAAAAGCTGTTGCTGAAATTGTTGGTGTTTTTTTTGACTTCTTCGCATGATACTGGTAATTGAGGTTGAGTAGTTTCTTTTTGTAGTTTCTTTTTGGCAATAGCATCTGGACTGGCAAAAATGTAATACATCTTTTTTCGAAAACCAGTTGCCTTTCTCACATCTCTAATAATGTCCTGAAACTCATGAATGTTGAGGTATAACGGATTGAGTTTGCTTTTAAGTGGACTCGTAATGCCATAGCGGGGTTTTTCTTCTTCGTACTGAAAGGAATTGAATAAGTGGTCCCAAATCATAAAAGTGGCTCCAAAGTTTTTATCGAGATATTTTTCCTGGCTTCCGTGATGTACACGATGATTAGATGGCGTTCCAAAATGTTTTTCGATAAAAGGATGCAGCTTTCCAATGGCTTCTGTATGTACCCAAAACTGGTATAATACACTTAACTGATTGGCAATAAAAAACACTACAGGATGAAAACCGGCAAAAATCAAAGGGATAAAAAATACAATTTTAGCATACTGAAACCAGCTTTGCCTAAAACTTACCGTAAGATTATACTGTTCAGCCGAATGATGCACAACATGGGTTGCCCAGAAAAAACGGCAATAGTGAGAAATTCTGTGCGTCCAGTAAGAACTAAAATCATAGAGTATAAAACACGGGATCAGGCTCCACCAATTAAATTCTATACGATAAGGCACTAGATTATAAATGCCAACAACAGCATAAAGCAAACCGGTTTTCATTAATAAATTGACCGTTAGATTACCCAAACCAATTAGTACAGATCCTAAAGTCTCTTTTTTGTCGTATTCTTTTTTTTCTAAGAAATAAAAAACAACAAATTCGAGCACGGTAAAAAATAATACAACCGGCAGCGCATATACAATTAAGTTTGGGGCACTTTTTTCTATTTCGAGAATTTTCCCCATTGCAATAGGTTCTGCACCAAAGAAAGTAAGTTTAGCAAACAGGTGATTGATGATTTTGATCATGATGATTGTTTTTTGATTGTTTTTTGATTGAATTATGCGATTTGAATATTGATTGTAAATAAGGAATGATGCAGCTCGACTTTCTGGCATACACCATTCAGGAAATGATAATCATTATAATTTCCGTCAGGTAATACGATGCGATAGGAGTGAGTGTTTGTTTTTTTGATGACCAGAAATTGCTGAAAACTATCAGAGTAAACCTGATTTTCGCTTACAGGTTCTTTACTGTAGAGTAGCATCAGGTTGTAATCGATATAGTTTTGTTTAATTTGCCCCTTTTTATTTTCAGCTAAAGTTTTGTAACCCGAATCTATAAGTTGGGTTGTTTTATTGGCTTTTTCTTTTCCGTTTACGTGGCGCTTTACGTAAGAAGATATTAGTTTCCCATTTTTAAAATGCGAACCTTCTTCGGTTTTGATATCAATACCAAAAATCAACCGGGTTTTTACTTCCGATGAAATTTTCAAAAAAACATCATTATTATTAGTCTTTTGAGAAAACTGCATTTGTCCAATCACAGTGCCATTACGAAGCACATTATAGTTCACTGTTTTTTCCTGTGCCTGAGAATTTATTGTAAAAAGAAAAAAGAGAACAGCCAATTTTGCTTGTTCAGAAATTATTAGAAAACTAAATTTTCCGGCTTCAATAGCGGTGATTTTTTGTAAAAACCAAAATAACAATTCGACAGTGATAATGAGTATCATAAGGCAATTTGAGATTAAGAGCTCATAATTGTGCTCTTGTTATTGTAGTAATACAATTGAATCTCATTTTACCCCTACGTCGTTTTTTATTTTTTTTTGAATGATTTTTAAAATTCTTAAATAGGAAAATTTTTTCAGAAAAACGCAGGTGTTTTTGGAATAAAATAATTTTTAATTTTATAAAGTTCTTCTTGATAGTTTTGCAGCTGTCTTTGAGTAAGTTGCAGCGTAAATATGAAACAGTTTATTATCTTTTAGAAGGCAAAATTCTAAGGATCAAAATCAAAAATAAAATACCCTATTATTGCATAAGATAATTTTTATAAAGTAAATAACTTAGTTTTTTTATTCAGCCACTATTTAAAAAGCACTACTATTTTGAAAAAAACATGTATAATTTCCTTAATTATTTTAATGAATATTGTGTTTACCCATCAGGCATTGGGACAAAAACAGATACAATATAAAACCTTTAATCAAAATGATTTTGAAAAAAATGTCGTGTTTAATAACGTATACAATATCTGGGAGAATAATAGAAGTAATTGGTTTTCAGTATCAAAAGATAGTGCTACAACTGCTTATTTTGTAGACAGCAGGAAGTACAAAGGAATTATTAATTACGGGATAACATTCAAGAGTAAAAAATTTAGGACTTTTAGTTTTGTCGAACATTTATCGATGTGTTTTTTAAAAATAGAAATAAATAAGTGTAATTATAACCCAAAAGATAGTATTGCAGAAATAGAGGGCTTTGTGAGCGCAAATAATGATTGGGGGAATAATACCTTCATAAAAACAAAAAAAATAAGAAGCTATGTCGATCTATTTCTGGGGGAAAAAACAGATACGATAAGAGTTTGTTATTTGGGTAAAACAATCAACAAAGATAGCGTAGAGGTAAAGCTGGGTAATAAAGAGGCAAATGAGTTTACTGTTCTGGATACGTTTCCTGCTTTTTATTTTAAAAATCATCAGTACTACAAAACAAATTTGGGAGACAAACAATCTTTTAAAATAAGAGGAAAGGTGACTAAAAATTCGCTTCTTGCTTTTGGTTCATTTGCAACATATTCGGCTATTTTTGATGTAGGTGCAATGATTTTTGATCCTGAGAAAAATAAACGAAAAAAAATAATACAAAAAGAGAATTTTGATTGCATTCCCTTAATTAGCAATAATAAACTGATTGCAGATATTGAAAAAGAAAAAACACAAAAAGAAGAAATCAATTATTATAACTATACAAAAAGTGCCGAAAATTATATCCTGAACAGACAGTATGGTAAAGCAAAAGAACAATATAATTTGCTTGCCCAAAATTATCCAACACTATTTGCAAGAGATATTCATAACGCCGTTCGTTGTGCGGTTTTATCAAGGGATTTTAAGAATGCCTTTACGTGGGGCGAACAACTGGCCTTGAAAGGAATCGAACTGCCTTATTTTAATTCTAAAATTTTTACCAGTCTTCGAAAAAATCCGGAATGGAAAAGTTTTAGTATCAAATACGACTCGGTTTGTAAAAATGCGCAACGTAAATTCAATCTAAATCTAAAAAAAGAAATAACAAATTTACTCAACGAAGACCAGGCTGATTATGGATTGGAAAATCGAAAGAACCGAAAAACATTATATGAAACCACCGAAAGACTTACCGCTAAACTGATCGATTTATTAAAAAAAGAAGGTTATCCATCCGAAGAAAAAATAGGCAGTTTTACGGTCAAGGATACTGTTTTGGTTTCTTTTCCAGATTTTAATGTTTTAATTATTCACGCTTTGCAACAAAAGCCAGACAACCTTTCTGCTTTAAATGAACTTCTTGCTAAAAGCAGTAATGCTCTGGAATATGATGGTAAAAGGCAAATTAATAATACAATGGGCGAGGGTTCTTGCTTTCGTATTTATAAAGGTAATTTGTATAGTTCGAAAGGGTGTGGAAGAAATGAACTGGAGATTAGAAGAATAAGTTTTAAATTCAGTAATCCTAACGGATTTATTATGGAATACGGCAATTTTGTAGTCGAAGCACACGACTCAAAATTTCCGGATGAGGTAGATAATGACTATAAACAGAGATACAATTTAATTATGAAACTTACCGATGACTGGGAGTTTTATGAAAAATAAAAACAGGATATAAAAGGCACCAAATAAAAAGAATCGCAAACAAGACTGATTTTAAAAAATACTGGAACATTGCAAAAGAGATAAAATCGGTACTTCCGGATTGGTAAAAACAGGGTTAGATTTTATGATTGTCTTGCTATCTTAAAATAGGCCATTTCATCTTGATCCCGGATCAAATTATTCAATCGTTCGAATCCTGATTTTTGCAGCACATTTTGCGATCCGGTATTGTCAATATCAGTTATAGCGACAACTTCTTTCGTATTTGTATTGGCAAAACTATATTGAGTGAGAGCCTTGCATACTTCTGTGGCAATACCTTTTCCCCAATATGCCTTGCTAAGTACATACCCAATTTCTATTTGGTTCGTATTGTGTACAAAAATACGGGCAACACACATTCCTATAAAATTATTATTTGTGGTATCGAATATTGCCCAACGACTAAGATTTTTCTTTTCGTAATTTTCAAGTAATTCATTAAACATTTCCGAATATCTTTCTGGTGAAGTGACAGGAAGGTATTGAGTAACCTGATTGTCTTTAAAAAGATCTAAAAATGTTTGTTGTTCCTGAGGTAAAAATTCTCGAATGGTTATTCTAGGGCTTTGATAAAGAGTAGACATGGCTGGCAGTTATTAGGTAAATAATTCAGAACTTTTTGCTAAAATAGTAGCAGAATTCTGTTTCGTAATTACAGCCAAATTTACAGAAAATAAATAAGTAGAATAATTTTCTGCTCTCTAAAATATTCCATGATTTTTTATAAAAAGAAAATATTTGGTTGCTTCTATTTCATGAAAGATGAAAAAGCAAATCGATTTAAAAACAAAAAAGCTCCAGATTTCTCTGAAGCTTTTTTTAGTAGCCCGTAGCGGAATCGAACCGCTCTTACATGGATGAAAACCATGCGTCCTAACCGATAGACGAACGGGCCTACTTTGCTATTGCGGGTGCAAAAATACAATCAATTTTAAAATACACAATGATTTTTTCAAAAAACTTTTTTCGATTATTCTGGAACTAGTACAGTTCCAACTCATCAATCTCAAACAGAATTGAGTTAACTTAAATGTATTTGTTTGATTAATAATTGGTTGTTTAGCAGAAATAAAAGGAAGAAAGAAGATTTGGTTCTTCTTTTAATAAAAGAAAAATTTTGAATAAAATTGAAAATGCTATTGTGAATTGTATTGCATGAAAGAATATTCTTCCTTTTTAAGGGTGAGTTTTTTAAAAGCAGCACAAAAAAACATTGTTATCCTAAAAAGTTTCTATTAAAATAAAGTATAAATAAAGCTTAGGGAAATGATAATTGGGTTTAAATAGTATAAACTAAAAACACCATCTTTTTCAAGTGGTGTTTTTGTTTTAATAGCAGAGCTGTACAATCCTTAAACCCTTTTTTTGTGAATTTTAAATGATTAATTCAAAATTTTAGATTCCAGAAAATGATGAGTTAATACACTTATAATACAACTGTAGAACGTTATAGAATTGTTGATTTTTAGAAAAAGAAATAACCAACAGATACCTGAAATACGCTGTTTTTATTTTTAGCAGAAGAATTATCCACATTATTAATATCAGTTAATCCCAGATTATATCTTACACCAAAATTAAGTCCGTTGTCAAGTTTATAACCTAAGCCAAAATTAACACCAAAGTCAAAAGTGTTAAACGAATCTTTTACATTCGTCTTTTCATTTTTTGCAGCAAGTAAAAAACCTATTTGTGGTCCGGCTTCAACGCTCAATCCTTTTGTTAGATAATATTTTCCCATCAAAGGAATGTTCAGGTAACTTAATTCAATTGTATTATCATTGAAACTATATCCCTGACCAGAATACATTAATTCAGGTTGAAAAGAAAATTTTTCAGAAACTGGAATTTCTGATACAACACCAAAATTAAATGAGGTTACAACATCAATACCTTTGGTATTATCTCCGGTAACAGTTGCAAAGTTTAAACCTCCTTTAGCGCCAAATTTAATTTCCTGGGCATTAACATTTGCGAATCCTAAAACTGTAACAACAGCTAGTAATAAAAATTTTTTCATAAAATTTGTTTTGAATTATTTGAATCCAAAATTCGCATAAGAAAAGCTGTAAGAGGTTTCAAAACCTTAAAACTGTATAAATTGGTACCTATTTACGGGTATTTTTATATTCATTTGGTGTTTGAGCCGTAACTTTTTTAAAAGCTTTATAAAAAGTCGTTTTTGAAGTAAATCCCGATTCTAATCCCATTGTCAACAAATTGTAGTTTTCGTATTCAGAATTTAAGATCATTTCCTTTACAGCTTCAACCCGATATTGATTGATGTAGTTGGCAAAGTTATCTCCTGTTATTGTGTTTATAATTTGTGAAAGATATCCAGCGCTTATCCCTAGTTTTTCAGCAACTTTTTCTCTGTTTAATGTACTATCGGTATAAATGTGCTGCTCTTTGCACAGTATTTCCAGTTTTTGAAAATAAAGATTATCTGCAGTGATAGATTCCTTATATTCTTCGGGCCTGCTATTTTCTACAATTTGCAGATTGGTATAAGAATTAGCTAAATCTTCATTTAAAAAATTGGAGATAGCATCTTTGTTTTTGGCCAGTTTATATTTGTAAATACCTATATAAGCTGTCCAGTGAATGATGAATGTTGCAAATAAAGCCAAAACATTCATACTAGAAGAAATGTCGTAGTCAAGAATTAAGCCGACTAGAGCAGTAATAAGCCAAACAATTAGCAGTATAGAAACAATTGTCAATAAGGTGATGATCCATTTTTTTTCTTGTGGATCTTTTAAATGTCTTATCAAAAAATAAGAGTAAAGCGGAAGAAATGGGATGAATGTAACGGCTAATGCAAGTTGGATCAGACCAAGTATTTGGATGATAGCCATGCCTGACTCAGGAATAGTATAAATTCGTGCAACATGATCAAGATCGTTTATGATGTTAAGCACAGCAGAATAAACAAATGGAATAAAAAGCAAATAATTTTTTTGTTTATTTTTTCCAGTATTATCAGTCCTGTTTTTAATAAATAGAAATATAAAAGCAGGTATTAGAAATACCCACTCGATGTCGTCTATAAAACGCAGAAGAGGATAGGAGGTAAATACCTGTTGAATATCAAAAACATGAGTCAGTAATTTAATTGAAAGCGTAAATATTAAGAATGCAAGATATTTATTTGAATTACTATTGAATAAGGAAGACTTTAAAATAATCAAACCTAAGACTATTCCCTGGAAAATCGCAATATTTAAAAGTGTTGTATAAATCAATTCTTTAGTATAAAGTTGTTTTTAAATTTTCTTTTAGGATATAGTGGTAATGAATATTTTTAAGACCTATTTATTTCATATGAATTGACGACGAATTTATAGTAATACTAATAACTTTTTTGATGGGTTAAGAAATGATTAACTAAAATATGTTATTCGGTTGTATAAAAAAGAACAGAACAAATTTTTTAAGAGTAGGATTTGTAAAGGCTGATCTAAAATATTTTTGCATTTCTACCTTTTGCAATACTAATCTAAAAGTGGAACTGAAGATATATTCAAGAATTATTAAGTCATCAAAGTAGCAAGATCGCCGTAATTTACCCGCGTTTTAGTACGAAAAGTATTCAATAAATAAAAAGTCCATTGGATGATTTATGAAATAATTATTCTATTTTTGAGAATAAATAAATACTTATATTTGTTAGAGATAGGTGCTAATTTAGGGTAGTTAAGGCTTGCTTTGCCAGGGATATACAAGTTGGCGGTAGTTTTTCAAAATTGGATAAAAATTGGGATAAAATCACCTATATTAAAGAGTTTCTTAATAAAAATGAAAATCGAGTAAATGAATATTTTAAGAAAAAAAGATGAAATTTTAGCTGCTCTTGGAAATATTAGAGCAATGGAAAGATTACACGTTGATACTCATACTGAAGAGAAGATTAAAAATATTTCAGGTATTAAAATTGCAGAATCAAAACAAGGTCAATTTTGGTTAAACTTTCAGGAATTAAATGGATTTTTATTTATGAATTCTACTATTCTGAGTCATATAAATTTAAAAACATCTCGTGGAGCTAAAATAATTTTACTGACCAAAGAGTATGAAATTGAAATTGACTCAGATGAAATTGAAATTGAATCTGACTTTTCAAATGTTTCCAATACTTGGATAACTAAAGTAAGTTTTGTTATTGACATCAAAGAAAAAGAAATAATTGAAAACAGGAATTTTGAGGAAATTGAATATCAATTTAAAAAAGAAAAACTGAGATTCTTTGCTAAAAATAAAACCCCGATCGCTCCGATATGTAGACAACGATAGCGCAGATTTGTAATCTGTGCCCGCAAAGAGAATAAGAATGGTATAAACAAAAAAAGCTCCAGATTTGTCTGGAGCTTTTTGTCTTAGTAGCTGGCTATATTTCTCGGAATAATTCTGATATCTCTACATTTAGAGCTTTACTGATTCGAATAAGCTTGTCGATTCCCATAATTTGTTTGCCTAACATATATCGTCTTAACGCTTCAATATCTAAATCTGAATCGTGAGCAATGTGTCTTACTTTAAGTTTTTTTTCTTTTATAATTTCCTTTATATTATTTCCAACAATCTTAACAGATTCAGGGACTTCAGTTTTTCTCATTTCCTACTTATTATGAAGTTTGAAAATTATAAGAAAGTAGTCAAAAAAACAGGAATATATATATCCAGTTAAATATGACTGTTTTTTTATTTATATTTGTAAAAAGATATAAGGATCTTTTGGTAAATAAAAAAAAGGAGAGGTAAATTATGGAAACTATTGAGATTAAAAAATTGGAGAATCTTAGAAAAATAATTCAGAAGTATTTCAATAACCCAAAGTCAGAGAATAAATCAGAATTCTATACTGCCCAAATCAAGATTAATTATTATGAGCTTGGTTGTGTGATTACAAATATGTTAAAAATGTGTATTTTAACAATAGATAATGAAGGACATATAATATCAAGTACAAACAACAATGCTGTAAATGTTTCACTTATTTTGGAAATGATACTTGTGATGTTTCCTTTAAATGAATTTGAATTGTTAGGTGAAATTAGCGAGATAGTTATTGGAGATTCGCAAATTATTGGGGAATGAAGAAAATAGATTATGATGAAGTAGGGAGATAAATTCTTCAGCTGGCGCGAGCGTCCAGCTCGTGAACGCAAAGTAATGTAGACAAAAAAAGCTCCAGATTTCTCTGAAGCTTTTTGTCTTAGTAGTTCTGCAAAAATAAAGGATTAAAAAATATAATTTTTAATAATGAATTTATTTAATCTAAATTTTCTAGTTCTAATGAATCTTGAGGGAAGTTTGCCTTCTTTAATTCGTGATCAAAAAACCATGAACATTCAACTGTTCCAGTATATTGGCTAGGCCCACTAAATGGGACAGTACCAATATGCTTTGTTACTGTCATTGTAGGTCCACCACTTTTTAATTCTACACTATCACCAATTGCAAATTTTTTTTCCATTGTTATTTATAATTATTTTGAGTTAATAATTACAAAGTTCTTTTTTAAATTTGGTTCCCCATTATTTTTAAAAATTACTTATTAACATTTCTCGTTCCAGATTTGTATTTGCTATAATTTATAGAGATAATAAAAAATGTATTTAAATCTTACATTTTGTAAAAGCAATATTAATTGATTATTCAGTGAGAAATTCGTCTTTATTACTTAAAACTCCTAATTTAATTTTTTTGATTTTTTCCAAATCTTTTTTATATATTTACACACCTTACTAAAAGTCAGTTATGACTTACATTATTTGACATGAGTCAATTTGTGTATTTTTGAGTTACTTAAAAAAAGAATTATGAGACGACCTGAACCTGAGGTTTTAAATCTATCAGTAGTAATTATAGGAAATTTCAATCCTGCAATATTTCAACCTGAGTGGTTAAAAAATAAAGGTTTAATAAGAGAAAATGAGGCTTCTCCGGATAATTTAAAAGTTATCCATCCCGAACTGACAGTTATAGAAACTGAAGATTTTTCTTTGGAAGTTCGTCCATCAAGATTTCAATTCAAAACATCCCAAGAGCCTTTTCGTGAGCCTCTAAAAGATTTAATTGTAAATATTTTTAAACTGCTAGGGGAAACACCTGTTTCTTCATTTGGAATAAATTTTACACGCCATTTTAAATTTATAGATAATAAAGACTATGTAAATTTCGGTTATTTTCTTTCACCTATTCAAAAAATATTTGACTTTATGGAGCAGCCAAAATTATTAGAATTTACCGTGACAGATAGGGAAAAAACAAAAGCTGAATTTGATCCAGCTATAAATATTAGAATTTTTCCCTCAGACATTCTAACAAACAATTCTGTTGCAATAAATGTAAATTCTCATTTCTCACAATCAATGAATGGTAAGCATTTTTCGAAATTTTTCGAAGAAGTTTGGGATAAAACTTTAATTACGTCAGATTCTTATTTAAATAATATATGGGACAAGTACACGATTTAAGCATTAGCAGAGATCATTGGGTATTGGATAATGCATATTCTTCTCTAGATATACAGGATCAATTTTCATCTGATAGGGATGTTGATTTAGTTAATCAGCAAGTTCGTTTTGAAGATAATTTTTCAGGGACAAATATACCTAAATTCACCAAGTCTAAATCTGAATTTGATTACTTGCGAAGGGGAGATATTCAAATAGAAGCGTTAATACCTGTTTATAAAAAATTTAAAATTTATACAAAAAATACTAAAACATGGAAAGGTGTTATAACAAAGATAACTAATTTATCTTTTGCATGTCGATTGTATGATTTGGATGACAGAAGTGAGGTATATGAAACTGCTGAATTTATTATTGATTCAATTATTTCAGATGAAGATAAACCTTTGTTAGAAGTTGGGGCGATTTTTTATTGGTCTGTTGGTTCAATAATTAGAAATGGTACAAAAAAAAATCAATCAGAAATAAGATTGCGAAGAATAGCTGCGATGGATGTTGAGGAATTTAATGATTTCTATGATAAATCTCAATCTAATTATTCAGATTTAAAATGGGATTAATTTATGGATTTACCACATAATGATGAAGTAGAGATAACTATAATTGGTACAGGTGGAGGCTACGGAGAATCAATTATTATTAAACTTGCTAAGAGCTCTTGGATTGTTGTTGATTGTTGTATTAATCCAAATACTAGAGAGCCATTACCACTAGAATATTTAAAAAGTATTGGCGTAGATTATGCTAATGATGTTGTAAAGGTAATTTGTACACACTGGCATGATGATCATATTAGGGGAATATCAAAGCTTCTAGAAGCTTGTGAAAAAGCTCAGTTTTCCCCAACTCGAATTAACGATACAAAAAAATTCATGGCATTCGTTGATATTGACGAGAAAATTCATGCTGAAGGCGGTGTTAGATCTACAAAAGAATTTAAAGAATGTACTGAAATATTAAAAAAAAGAAAGATTCCAGCAAATAGATTGAATTCTAATATGGTTGTTTACAAGGAGTCTTATCTTGGTGTAGAGTTTGAATTATTTGCATTGTCTCCATCTGATTTTGTAATAGAACAATTTGATCATGAACTTTCAAATATTATAAAAAGAGTGTTTGAAAGAAAACTCTCGGTAATAAACGAAACTCCAAATGATAAATGCGTTGTGTTACTTTTGAAATTTAGAAATCAAAGGGTTTTATTAGGTGCTGACTTAGAAGTAGGGGATAATCCTAATCAAGGCTGGACAGATATATTAGATAATTCATTAGTTACAGATGGAGTAAAAGCTCAATTATTTAAAATTCCACATCACGGTTCTGAAAATGGATATCATGAAAGAATTTTTAAAGAATTAGTTGCGACGGAATCAACTTTAAAATTAACTCCTTGGAATTTGAATGAAAAACTTCCAACTGGTGAGATGATTGATTGTTATCAAGGACATTCTAAAGAAATTTACATCACATCTCCAATTATTTCTTCAAAACGTCCGAAAGCAAAAAAAAGAGAAAGAGAAATCGAACGAATTATAGAGTCTTTTAATAAAACACTTGCTGAAGTTAAATATGACGAAGGAGTAATAAGATCAAGGATTAATTATATTAAATGTGAAGGATGGGATACAAAAATATTTAAAAGTGCATTTAAGATAGTTTAATTTGGTAATATTTAAAAGTGAATGATATAGTTTGTCTTTCTACTTTCTCCAGCTGACGCGAGCGTTCCGCTCGTGAACGAAAAGTAGTATAAACAAAAAAAGCTCCAGATTTCTCTGAAGCTTTTTCTCTTAGTAGCGGGAACAGGACTCGAACCTGTGACCTTCGGGTTATGAGCCCGACGAGCTGCCTACTGCTCTATCCCGCGATGTTTCGGGTGCAAAGATACGTCGTTTTTTGAGAAATCCAACGAAAACTTTAAAAAATGTTTTATTTTCTGTATTGAGTTGATATGATTACCTTTGCAAAATAAATATTACACAAATGTCACATAAAGCAGGTTTTGTAAACATCATCGGGAATCCAAACGTTGGAAAATCAACATTGATGAACGCCTTTGTTGGAGAAAGATTATCCATCATTACATCAAAAGCACAAACAACTCGTCATCGTATTCTTGGAATCGTGAATGGCGAGGATTTTCAACTTATATTATCGGATACTCCCGGAATCATCAAACCCGCTTATGAAATGCAGGAATCGATGATGAACTTTGTAAAATCGGCTTTTGAAGATGCTGATATACTGGTTTATATGGTCGAAATAGGAGAGCAGGACTTAAAAGACGAGGCTTTCTTTAATAAAATCATTCATGCTAAAATTCCGGTTTTATTATTGTTGAATAAAATCGACAACTCAAACCAGGAACAATTAGAAGAGCAAGTAGCATTTTGGACAGGAAAAGTGCCAAATGCTGAAATTTTCCCAATCTCGGCTTTACAGAATTTTAATGTTCCGGAAGTTTTTGGAAGAATCATCGAATTGTTGCCGGAATCACCGGCATATTACCCAAAAGATCAATTAACAGACAAACCGGAACGTTTTTTCGTAAACGAAACCATCCGTGAAAAAATCTTGTTGAATTACAGCAAAGAGATTCCGTATGCAGTTGAAATCGTTACTGAGGAATTTTTTGAAGATGAAAAAATTATCAGAATCCGTTCGATCATTATGGTAGAACGCGAAACTCAAAAAGGAATCATTATTGGACATAAAGGTGCGGCTTTGAAAAAAGTAGGAACCGATGCTCGTGCTGATTTAGAAAAGTTCTTCGGGAAACAAATACATATTGAACTGGTTGTAAAAGTGAATAAAAACTGGAGAAGCAATGCCAATATGCTGAAACGTTTTGGATATAATCAATAATTTTTTCTAAACGCCAGATCATAATTTATGCAAGTTTCAACGAAGTATTCAATACCAATATGTTTGGGACTTATAGTGATTGTGGGTTTGGCTCGTCTTTTTGGTACGGAAGAGAAAGCAATTCCCTCTAAACCTGTAATCAAAAAAACGGAAACTATTGTAGAGAAAGATTCTGTAGCTTTAGATACAACGGCTTGTTCTGATAAAGAGGTGAGATTGTTTTTAAGCGAATTTATAAAGCAATTCCAGACCAATAAAGCTTCGAATATTAATAAGTTCATTGATAAATCTAACGGATTGGCCATATTTGTGAAAGATGGCTATTATCCTATTTTGAGCTTTCCTAATAAAATTGATGACTGGATCGAATGGTTTGATTTTAAAATCTATGAGAATATAGAATTCGGAAAATTTCCTGAATATCTGGGAGATGGCGAATTTAAAAAGACAGGTTTTTATTATGTGAAATACCAAAATAAATTCCGTTTGGATGATTTTGAAGATACTTATAGTAATCGGTCAGATGAAGATAAAAAGCCATTTCGAAAGCTCGAAAAGTTGTGCAATTACAGAGCCGATGTAATGTCGATAGATAAAAGCAGGGTTTTGACATTGTATTTTAGTATTTCTAAAAATAATAAATATTTGGTTGGAATTACTCAGGATGCTGTAGATGATGTTTTGTATACCGCTCCGGAAAAAGAGTTTGTGCCAATAGATACAGAAAAGCAAGTCGAGGCATTTTTATCAAATAACAGAAGGTTTTGTGATGTAGAGAATAAGGCATATGTTGATTTTGATAAAAAAGAGCTTGTGTATTGGGATTTTGGTGATGAGCCTTTTCCTTTTAGTCATTATAAAATAGGTCCTTTAAAAGTTATTTCGGCAAAAATTAAAATTCGCGATATTACATTTTTTAATGTAAAGGAAGACGATGGACTAACTTTAAAATTATCAAATAAAGGTGATTTTAGTTCTTACAGAATGGGAGCAAGGCCGCAATATATTTATGAAAAGTGTAAATAATTTCAGAAATACTTGGTTGAAAATTAACAAATTAAAGTCTTTTTTAGAGGTTGTAAAATAGAATGTTAATACAAAACAATTATTAATTTTTGATGTTGACTGAATTTCTTAATCCCCGAAACCCTAGCCCTGATAGAAGTGGAAATCCTCTTTCTGGCTGCTGCCAGCCAGGAAAAGATTGAAACGGATAGCAGGAAACAGCTCCCGAAAATAACAAGAATAACAATAAAAATCTTAGGTACTTAGAAACTTAGCGACTTAGTCACTTTTTTAACTACCTTTGCAAAAAATTAAAATTAAGCATTTTGGATTACAAGGGATTAGGTTTTTAGGGAACTAAAAATCTGAAGTCTAAAATCTAAAATCTAAAATTCAAAGAAATGAATAACATTGTTGCGATAGTAGGAAGACCTAATGTAGGGAAATCAACCCTTTTTAATAGGCTGATACAAAGAAGAGAAGCTATTGTAGATTCTGTATCTGGGGTTACCCGTGATAGAAACTATGGTAAAAGCGAGTGGAACGGAAAAGAGTTTTCTGTAATTGATACCGGTGGATACGTTCGCGGATCTGATGACGTATTTGAAGGTGAAATTCGTAAACAAGTGGAGCTTGCTATCGACGAAGCTGATGTTATTATTTTTGTAGTTGATGTTGAGGAAGGAATTACACCAATGGATGATGTTGTTGCGCGTTTATTGCGTAAAGTGACAAAACCAGTTTTATTGGCTGTGAATAAGGTAGATAACGCAATGCGTGAGAAAGATGCAATTGAGTTTTATAACCTTGGTTTAGGTGAATATTTTACATTTGCGAGTATTTCAGGAAGTGGAACAGGAGATTTATTAGATGCTTTAATTGACTCTTTTCCAGAAAAACCGGAACCAGTTCAGGAAGAAGTAGTTTTACCTCGTTTTGCTGTTGTAGGACGCCCGAATGCTGGTAAATCAAGCTTTATCAATGCACTTATTGGTAAAGAACGTTTTATGGTAACGGATATTGCAGGAACAACTCGTGATGCAATTGATACAAAATTTGACCGTTTTGGTTTCGAATTTAACTTGGTTGATACTGCGGGAATCCGTCGTAAAGCTAAAGTAAAAGAAGATTTGGAGTTTTATTCTGTAATGCGTTCTGTACGTGCGATTGAGCATGCTGATATTTGTATTTTGGTTATTGATGCAACCCGTGGATTTGAAGGTCAGGATCAAAGTATTTTTTGGCTGGCAGAGAAAAACCGTAAAGGTGTTGTAATCTTAGTGAACAAATGGGATTTGGTTGAAAAAGATACCATGTCGACTCGTGATTACGAAGAGAAAATCAAAAAAGAATTAATGCCTTTTACCGATGTGCCAATTTTGTTCGTTTCGGCTTTAACCAAACAACGTTTATTGAAAGCATTAGAAGCTACGGTTACAGTTTTTGAAAACAGAAAGCAAAGAATCCCAACTTCTAAATTCAACGAATTTATGTTGAAGGTAATCGAAGCTTATCCGCCACCAGCAACAAAAGGTAAATATGTAAAAATTAAATATTGTATGCAGTTGCCAACTTTAACACCTCAGTTTGTGTTTTTTGCCAATATGCCACAATACGTTAAAGAACCGTATAAAAGATATCTTGAAAATAAAATTAGAGAAAATTGGGACTTTTCTGGAGTGCCGATCGATATTTATATTAGAGAAAAATAAAAGTAAAAGTCCTCAGAAATGGGGACTTTTTTTATGTATTTATATTACTCCTATTATTTTTATTAGGTTTAATGGCATACTGTTTGCGTAAATGTTGAACTTACAATTAAACCTTTTGACTCTATTTGGGTCTTACTATTTCTAACCAACCATTTTATGACCAAAATTTATTATTTTCTAATTTTCTCTCTTTTTTGTTATTCGGCAAGTGCCCAGAATGAAATTGTCCTTAAAGGAACCGTTGTTGATATTAATACGCAATTGCCGCTGGAATTAGCAACCGTTTATTTTACAACCGTAAAAGATTCTACTGTAATCGAATATGCTACAACCGATAAAAATGGAGCTTTTAGTATCAAAACTAAAAAATACGATAAGCCTATTTTTCTAAAGGTAAATTATATGGGTTATCAACCCTATTTTGAGGAAGAAAAAGGGCTTCTTGAGAGCAAAGACTTTGGTAAATTGTATTTATTGGAAGCTGCAAATGCTTTAGATAATGTGGTTATAAAAAGTGAAGCTCCGCCCATTACGATTAAAAAAGATACGCTGGAGTTTAATGCCGCTTCTTATAAAGTAAGACCGGATTCGAATGTAGAAACTTTACTGAAACAATTGCCTGGTTTTGATGTAGGTACAGATGGTAAGGTTACTGTAAACGGTCGCGAAGTAAATCAGGTTTTGGTAAACGGAAAAACATTTTTTGATAAAGATGGTGCCATTGCGTTGAAGAATTTACCTGCGGAAATTATCAAAAAAATTCAGGTTTCGGATTTTAAAACCAAGAAAGAAGAACTTTCTAAACAAGAATCAACTTCGGATTATTCGAGTATAAATATCACAATTGACGAAAAGAAAAATAAAGGTTATTTCGGGAAAATTCTTGGTGGATATGGCTCTGATGATCGTTATGAAAGCAGTCTTTTATTGAATTATTTCAATAATAAACAAAAAATAAGTGTTCTCGCTTCGTCAAATAATATCAACTCTACTGGATTTGCGCAAGATGAGGTATTTGATAATATGGGAGGCGGCCGAAATGCGAAAGGCAACAGTGGAGGCGGTGGCAGTTCAGGAAGTGGTAAAGGTATCACGCAGTCGAATTTAGTTGGACTTAATTATTCTGATGACTGGTCAGAAAAATTGATGGCAATGGGAAGTTATAATTTTTCGAATTCGATTAACAATAACGATAGTAAATCTGATCAGGTTAGTTTTTTACCAACCGGAAATATTGCCACTTCATCTGATTCTAAAACAAGAAATGAAAATACAGGAAATAACGTCAATTTTGAATTAGAATATAAAATTGATCCCACAACGAGATTGGTTGTAGTACCAAAATTCAATCAATCCCGTTCGAATAGTAATTCGGCTTCGTCTAGTTTTTCTGAGGATGAAAACGGAGAAGCTTTGAATGAAAGTACCGCTAAATCATATTCAGAAAGTGATAATACTACTTTTGGCAACACGATCAACTTCAATAAAGCTTTTAAGAAAAAGGCCCGTAATTTTAGTGTTGTTTTTGATAATAATAATGCCAAAACAGATGCTGAGGCTTTGAATCTTTCTCAGACTATTTTTTATAAGGATGCTAAGCCAAATGATGATCGTAATCAGAAAAGTAATAACAAAAATACTACTGATAATTATTCTCTTGAACTTGAATATACAGAGCCTGTAACAGATTCATTAAGAATAAGGTTTGGGTCTGATTTTGACTGGAATAAAGATATGAAAGACGTAAAAACATTCGATTTTGATGCTGCATCGCAATCTTATTCTGCTCTAAATGATTCCTTGACGAATTATACGACTTCAAAGCAAAATTCTTTTAGTCCGAAAGTTGGAATTACCTGGCAAAAAAGTAAATATACGGTTAATTTGAATTCGAGAACTTCCATTGTAGAGTTTGATAATCATTCCTTATATCTTAATAACGCAACCGATTTAAACAAGAGATATGCATTGCCATACGGAGATTTTCAGGTTAGGTATAAGTTTAGCCGTTCAAAGAATTTGTCATTCAAATACGATTATTCAAATGCACTTCCTTCAGCGGTTCAATTAATGCCGGTTTTAAATTTAACCAATCCATTAAATACCATTACTGGAAATCCTGATTTAAAGCCTATCGAAAAAAACAGCGCTAATTTTAGTTTTAGAAATTACGATTTCCGTACGCGTTCCGGTTACAGTTTGTATGTAAAAGGAGATTATTATAATAACGATGTGGTTTCGACTTCCATTTATGATGATAGCGGAAAAAGAACTACTACTTATGTAAATATTTCGGGAACTTATATGGCTTCGATTGGCGGAAACTGGAATCAATCAATAAAAAGAGACGCCCATGTTTTACGATATGGTTTTGGGTTAAACGGGAGTTATTCTTTTGATAAAGGTTTTACCAATGCTATTTTATATAATGCAAAATCTACCGCAATAACGCCAAAAGTAAACCTTACTTATGAATACGGAGAACTTCTTATTATTTCGCCATCATATAGTTTGTCGTACAATCAGACTGATTATGAGAATTCTTCAAGAGATGCCAGTTCGAATGTAGTGCACAGAATCAATTTACAAACAACAAGTTACTGGCCGGAAAATTTAATTTTCGGAAATGACTTCGGATATACTTACAATTCCAGTATTTCGAGCAACTTCAAAAAAGATTTTTATTTATGGAACACCAGTTTGTCTTATGGATTTTTTGATAAAAAAGTCTATGCTAAAGTAAAAGTTTACGATGTTTTAAATCAAAACCAAAGTGCTACCAGAACGATTTCGGCAACCTCTATCCGTGATGAAGAGAATACTGTACTGAAACGTTATGTAATGTTCTCTGTAAGTTATAAAATAGGAAATTTTGCAGGTGCTGAAAAAGGAGGGAAGAGAAGACAGAGAATGGATTAATAAAGGTTCAAAGTTATAAAGTGACAGAGGTTCAAAGGTTTTAACGTAGACGCACAGCAGTGCGTCTTTTTTTGCCCAAAGATTTGCTTCGTCTGAGTTTTTTATTGGAATTTGGAATTTTTAGATTGAAATTTTATTTTCTAGATCCTCGGTTTCCTATTTATTCTATGATAAACGGTAAATCTGATAATATCACGATCATAAAAATCAACACCACTGGAACGTCTTTGAAAACTTTTAAGATAGCCTACTTCCAAGCCAATATTTGGATCGAATTGATAACGTAATGCAGCATAAATTCGGTTTTGATCGAAAGTGTTTCTTTTATTGTCTTTTCCAAAATTGAACATCACTTCATCAGAAATGGTTCCTTTTAAGCTTTGTTTTTCTTTTTTCCAAAGATCAAATGTTGCTTGTAATCTGTATCTAAATCGATATGCAAAAGAAAAATCATCCAGTAATTCGGTTTTGTTGGCTTTCTGAATAAAACGTTCTTCGAGCTGGAAACGGTTATGAAAAGTGATTTTGGCAATATCATTGATGAAAGTAGCATCTTGCTGAATTCGGTATTCAGGAACAGAATAATCAGGATCAATGTGAGGGTCTTGTGTGTTCACATTAAAATAAGCAAAACCGCCGCCTAAATCTATGTTTTTATGAATGTGATATCTTCCCTGAATTCTTAGAACAAATAAATTTTCATGAACAGGATTCAAAAAACTCCTGTTGTCAATCTCAGAATGTATGGCCCATTTTTCAGTAACAGGCAAAATATTGTAATATCTTATCCACGTTAAGGTTTGCTGATCTGTCTTTTTCAGACTTTGTGCTGATAAAAGAGGGTTTATTAATCCTGCTAAAAGTAGTAATTTTAGAACTTTCATTCAATCTATATAATTCGAGGTTGCGAATATATACAAATCAGAATAGATGTGTAGAAGAATAAAACTTGTTTTAAATGCAATTTTGTGATTTCATTTCATAAAAAAACGAGATAGATTTAAAAACCTATCTCGTTTCGTGTATGTAAAATTAACTAATTGTGTTACAATGAATATTTCAATGTTACGCCGTAAGTTCTTTGATCACCAATTACACCAGCATATTGTCCTGTGTTTCCACCCGCAGGTAATAATTGTTCGTAGTAATCTTTATTTAAAAGGTTACGTCCCCAGAATTGAACAGATAAACCTTGCGACGCACGGAAACCAATACGTGCATTAAAAATAGCATAACCTGGAACTACTAAAAATTTTGAAGCTGAAGGGCTTGATGAAAATTCAGAACGAGCGTAAGAATCTAAAGCGATGAAAGCTTTTCCTGCGTTTCCGAAGAATTTTGCTTGGTTAGAAAATTCACCACCCAAAGATCCTGCCCATCTTGAAGCACCAGGTAAATCAGTTCCTGAAACATCTTTGAAGGCTACAGGAGCTCCTGTTTCTTCTAAAGGAAGTGGTGCGTTTGTAAATTTAACATATGTACCTTCTGTATACGTAGCAGCACCATTTATAGTCCAATGTTGGTTGATAACAAAGCTTGCATCCAATTCAGCACCTCTTACACGTACTTTATCAGCATTGGCAAGGTATCCACGGTTTACTCCCAATTCAGCTGCCTGAACGTTGGTTTGAAAATCTTTGATCTCTGTATTAAAGAAAGCAAGGTTAAATACTGAATTTCTAAACGGTGAAGTTTTTACACCTATTTCGTAATGGTTTACTTTTTCCGGTTTAATCACGGCAAGATCTAATAAAGGATCACCTTTTGAATCAGTAGGAAGTCCCGCTACGTTTACACCAACCGGTTTATAACTTTTTGCATAAGTAGCGTAAGCATTGATTTTGTCCGAAGCTTTAAAAGTCAATGTTATGTTTCCTGAAAAGTCAGTGTTGTCAGTACTAGAGTCAAATGCCTGATCAGAATAAACTAATTTTTTCAAAGCTAATAATGCCGGATCAGTAGTTTGCAAACCTCCGTATGTTGTACGGGAATAATGAGCGTCTTTTTTGTCAAAATTATATCTCAAACCTGGTAAAACATGCAGGCGATCTGTAATAGCCCAGTCAATTTGGCCAAATACTGCTGCACTTGATGCTCTTATGTTTGCATCAGTTTTAATTCCGTATCCTTCAAAAAGTCCCGGAGTTTTCCATAAAGCGCTGGTTGTACTTTGCGCAAATCTCCACTGTGCATTACCGGATTCTTCGGTACCATCTGTTTGAGAGGTTTGATCGATAAAAAACACCCCTACAACACCGCTAATTTTTTCTGTAAGCTGACCTGCGTAACGAACTTCTTGTGTAAATTGTGTTTGTCTTGTTGGATTTTGAGATAATGCCAATACTTGTAATCCTGTAAAATCCCTGTCATTTGATGGATCCCAGTTCCAAAATCTCCACGCTGTTGTTGAAGTAAGTGTTCCTGAACCAATTTTGGTATCGATGTTAAGGGAAATACCTCCCATATCCTGTCCTGAACGCCATGGCGTATCATGATCTATTTTACGGTCAAAAGCATTTAAGCTTGGCAATTGGTAATTTAAATCTTTAATAATGGCATCAAACTGGCGATAAGCAGCTCTTTGAGTAGGCGCAACACCTGCAACAACTTGTGCGTATCCATCAGGACGTTGCGTTGTAATATCTGCAGCCAATATAATATTAGTATTTACTGTTGGAGTCCAAAGTAACTGACCTCTAATTCCCTGATTGTTTAAAGTGTTTGTAGGTCTTCCTGTAGCAACATTATCAATAAGACCATCACGTTGGGTACCGGAGAAAGATAAACGACCTGCGACTTTTTTTCCTAAAGCTCCTGTAACAGACGCTTTAGCTTGAAGGAAATTATAGTTTCCGTAGCTCACTTCAAAATCAGCTCCTGAAGTAAAACTTGGTTTACGGGTTGTGATGTTAAATGCCCCTGATGTTGTATTTTTTCCAAACAAAGATCCTTGTGGTCCACGTAATACTTCAATTTGTTCTACATCAATAAAATCAAGAGTTGTCGCAGCCGGACGTGCATAATAAACACCGTCTACATAAAAACCAACTCCAGGATCAATTCCGTCATTGGTAAGTCCAAAAGGAGAACCAAGGCTACGAATGTTAATTCCGGTATTTCTAGGGTTAGAAGAATACAATTGTACTGAAGGAACCAATTCTTTAATACGGTTCACGTTAAAAGCGCCTGTTTGTTCTGCTTGTTTACCGGTGATAACAGAGATGGCAATGGGCACATCCTGAACTTTTTCTATTCTGCGTCGTGAAGAAACTACAACTTCTATAAGTTCATTTTCTTCTTTAAGTGTGATTTGTAATGGAGCAGTTGGTAAATCAGTAAGTTCTATTTCGGTAGTTTTGTAACCTACATACTGAACTAAAATTGTTATAGGAAGTTTTCCTTTGCTGTTGATTGTAAATCTTCCTTCGCTGTCTGTAGTGGTATTGGTTGTTGTTCCTTTAACAACAATATTAACAGCTTCAAGTGGTGTGTTTTCGCTGGTTTTAACTACACCTTCAATGTTTTGTGCAAATGATATTGAGAAAATTAAAAAGGATAATAGGGTAAGTATATTTTTTATAGAATTTTTCATTTTATATTAAGTATATGTGATTAGTAGAATTTAAATTAAATTTTTTTTATCAGCACATACACATCATAGATGAATTGTTTTTCACGTTAGTGAATTGAATATTCTGGTTTCTTTGCAAAAGAATTTTTGATACACCTGATCGATTGTAATTTACTTTCATAGGGTTTAAAATTTGTAAATGGTTGTCGGTTTTTTTGCAAATATATGTAAATTCTATAGATTTACTAGGAATTAGAAAATATTTTTTTATTTCTTTACAAGTGAGGCGATTGTTATGCCTTGCATTGCCTTAAGAGTTTCATCCCGAATGATCATTAGACCATGTCTTAGACTGCATTCTTCCTCAGTTTTACAATCTGAGCATGGTTCGTAAAAGTTTAACGAAGCACATGGTAAGAGCGCAATTGCACCATCAAATAAACGGTGAATTTCTGCCAAAGTAATATCGTATTTGGAGCGTATCAAATAATATCCGCCAAATTTCCCTTGCTTACTACTCACAAAACGTCCTCGTTTTAGATCCAATAAAATTTGTTCTAAAAACTTTTTAGGAATATTGGCGCCATCAGCAATTTCTATTGTTCTGGAAATGTGATTTTCGTCTTGTTCTGCTAAATAAAGTAAGGCCTTAAGGGCGTATTTTGCTTTATGTGATAACATCTATATTGAATTATTAATTGTAAATTATAAATTTTTAAAACTGAAAACTGTCACTGCAAACTGTGACTTTGTTTTCTACCAGCCTCCGCTAGAACCTCCTCCGGAGAATCCGCCGCCGCCAAAACCTCCGCCAAAGCCGCCACCGCCGCCAGATGAACCTCCTCCAAAGCCTCCAAAACCGCCTCCGCCACTTCTTCCAAGACTGCTTAAAAGAATTACATCCATCAGACTAGGGCCTCCGCCGCTATTATTGCCTGAATTTCCTCCACCGCCTTTATTTCGTGCCAGTAAAATTAATACAATTACAACAATAACAATGAATGGTAATATCGGAAAATCATTTCCTTTGGCTTGCTTACGTTCGCCTTTAAATTTTCCTTTAAAAACATCAATTATGGCATCTGTTCCTTTGTCAAGACCATTATAAAAACTTCCGGCTTTAAATTCCGGGATAATAATATTTCTGATTATGGTTCCGCCAATTCCTGCAGTCAAACGATCTTCAACTCCGTATCCGGGATTAATGGCAATTTTTCTTTCGGCTTTAGCCAATAAAATAATGACACCATTATCATCTTGCTTTGTTCCTCCAATTCCCCAGGTTTGTCCCCATTTTGTAGCCAGCTGACTCACATCTTCGCCTTTTAAGCTTTCGATTGTAATGACTACGATTTGAGTTGTGGTAGAATCTGAGTAGCGAATTAACTTTTCTTCCAGTTGTGTTTTTTCAGAAGCGCTTAAAATATTCGCATAATCATAAACTGAAGTCTGCAAAGTTGGTTTTTCCGGAATTGTAAATTGTGCAAAAATACAATTGGTGGTAAAAAAAGCGATGAACAAAAAGGTAAACTGAAAAAGTCCTTTTGAATGAGATATTTTGTTTTTGGAAAATTTCATTATTTATCCTTTTGAGATTTCGTTTGATAATTCATTACTGTCGCCTTCAACCCAAGGAAAGTGTTTTTTTAATTGTTCACCGGCATTCAAAATACCATCAACAATACCTTGTTTAAAGTTTCCTAACTTAAATTGGCTAATCATGGCATCTTTGGTACAATCCCAAAAATCTGCTGCAACAAGATCGTTTATGCCTTTGTCTCCGCAAATAGCAAATGTTTTATCTGCTACGGCAAAGTAAAATAAAACCCCGTTTTGTTGCTGGGTTTCATTCATTTTTAATTCATGAAAAACTTCCAAAGCCCTGTCAAAAGGCACTTTGGAAGTTGTTTGTTCTATATGTACTCTAATTTCGCCAGAAGTATTTTTTTCAGCCACGCGAATAGCTTCAACAATGTTTAATTCTTCTTCTTTGGATAAAAAATCTTCTACTTTTGACATGGGAGTATTTTAGAGTTTAGATTGTTGATTTTAGATTTTTTGACTAAACCTTAGTTTCTAAGAAGTCTATTAATCTTATAATCTGGTTTTTAGAATTTTACTTCAACTGGTTTCTCAGCTCCTGCAACAGCTTCAAAATATGGTTTCTCTTTGTAGCTTAAGAACCAGCTGTTTGGAATTGCAAGTACATAACCATTGTAATCTTGAACAGCTTCGTTAAAACGAGTTCTTGCTGTTAAAATTTGGTTTTCTGTACTAGCCAGTTCATCCTGTAATTTTAGGAAATTTTCATTTGCTTTTAGTGTTGGATATTGTTCAACAGAAACCAATAATCTTGATAATGATGAAGATACTCCACTTTGAGCCTGATTGTATTGAGCCAATTGCTCAGGAGTTACGTTGCTTGGATCAATAGTTACCGAAGTAGCTTTTGCACGAGCTTCGATTACAGCTGTCAAAGTTGATTTTTCAAAATCTGCTGCACCTTTTACCGTGTTCACTAAATTTCCAATAAGATCATTTCTTCTTTGGTAAGTTGTACTCACATTTCCCCATTCTTTATTAACGGCCTGATTTTTTTGCAAACCAGTATTTTTTATTCCAATTGACCAAAAAGCAATAATAGCAATTAGTACTACTATAATTCCTACGGGGATTAACCATTTTTTCATATTCGTTTTAATTTAAGTTTATTTCTATTTTTAATTACAATTCGTTTTTGATTTCGTTCAATTGTGTTTTTATGGTCTCTAATTTACGTATTATTTCGAATTTATCTAATGTTTTCTTTTGACCCTCTTTCAGGTGTGTTCTGGCGCCATCTAAGGTAAAACCTCTTTCTTTAACCAAATGATAAATCAGTTGCAGGTTGGTAATATCTTCAGGCGTAAACATTCTATTGCCTTTAGCGTTCTTTTTAGGTTTTAAAATATCGAATTCGCTATCCCAAAACCGTATCAATGATGCATTGACATTAAAGGCTTTGGCCACTTCGCCAATGCTATAATACCTTTTATCTTTTGAAAGCTCAATATGCATGTTTGTTTAATTTTCTATTTTAATTTCAAAAATACTACTTTTTCAAGGATTAATCTAATGACTGATTTTCCTGATTGGCCATTTGCGAAATTGCAACGTATTCTGCAGCCGAAATATTTCCGTAATAAAAATTCAAAGGGTTCACGACTTTTCCGTCTTTATGCACTTCATAGTGACAATGTGGCCCTTCAGATCTTCCTGTACTTCCTACATATCCAATAACATCTCCACGTTTGACATGTTGTCCGGCTCTGCAATTGTATTTGCTTAAATGCGCATACAAACTTTCATATCCAAAACCATGCCTGATCACAACATGATTTCCAAACCCCGAAGCAGAGGCATCAGCTCTTTCCACAACGCCGTCGCCTGTGGCATAAACGGGTGAGCCTGTATTGGCGGTGAAATCCATTCCGTTATGCATTTTTCGCACTTTCGTGAAAGGGTCAGTTCTGTAACCAAAACCGGAAGCCATTCGTTTTAAATTTTCATTCCTGACAGGCTGAATGGCAGGAATTGCCAATAATAAATTTCCTTTTGTACTCGCCAATTTCAAAATTTCATCTAATGATTTCGACTGAATAGCCAATTCTTTTGATAATCTGTCAATTCTTTTTGTGGTGTTTAATACCAGTTGCGAATTGTTGTAACCTTCTAAATCTCTGTAACGTTTAGGATCTCTAAAACCTGCTTTCCTGATAGAATCCGGAATTTCGGTTTTATTAAAATAAACCCTGTATATATTGTTGTCCCTGTTTTCTAATGCCTCAGTTACATCATCAATTTCATCCATTTTTTTGTTTAAAATCGCATATTGCAATTTCAAATTCTCGATTTCACGTGCTTGTAAACGATCTTTTGGGGTTTCAAAATAAGGGGTATTAATTAATAGTACAAAAACTAAAAAACCAAATAACGCGGAAGCCAGCAAAAACAGTAATGCGTAACCGATTTTGATTCTTTTTCTGGTTTTTATTTTCGTATAAGCCAGATTTTCTGAGTCGTAATAATATTTTACTTTCGCCATATTTTAAAATACCCTATTTTTGCAGCTTGTAAAATAAGTTAGTCGAACAAATTTAATAAATGTTTCATTTGTTCCCAGCTTTTTTTCAAGAATAAAATAGAATTAGATAATGTGTCAATTTGATAATTAGATAATGTTTTTAGCGCGGAATTTATTGTTTTGAGCGGTAAATTTCTAATTAAAAAACAACATTAACATATTTTCAGACGAAGTAAATTATCTAATTGACACATTATCAAATTATCACATTTCTAATTATAACATGAAATCACAAGACGTACGTAAACAATTTCTAGACTTTTTTAAAAGCAACGGGCACTTAATCGTTCCTTCTGCTCCAATCGTTCTTAAGGACGATCCAACTCTTATGTTCAATAACTCGGGAATGGCCCAGTTTAAAGAATATTTTTTAGGAAACGGAACGCCAAAAAGTAAAAGAATAGCCGATACGCAAAAATGTCTTCGTGTTTCAGGAAAACATAATGATCTTGAAGATGTAGGTTTTGATACTTATCATCATACTATGTTTGAGATGTTGGGTAACTGGTCTTTTGGAGATTATTTCAAAAAAGAGGCCATCAACTGGGCATGGCAATTATTGACAGAAGTGTATAAAATTCCAAAAGAAAATCTTTATGTTTCTGTTTTTGAAGGAAGCAAAGAAGATAATGTTCCTTTCGATCAGGAAGCGTGGGATATCTGGAAAACTTTAATCGACGAAGACCGAATTATCCTTGGAAACAAGAAAGATAATTTCTGGGAAATGGGAGATCAGGGACCATGCGGACCTTGTTCTGAAATTCACGTTGATTTACGTCCGGAAGCTGAAAAAGCTTTGGTTTCAGGAAAAAGTCTTGTAAATAATGATCACCCGCAAGTTGTTGAAATCTGGAATAATGTATTCATGGAATTCAACCGTAAAGCTGATGGATCTCTTGAAAAACTTCCTGCACAACACGTTGATACCGGAATGGGCTTTGAGCGTTTGTGTATGGCTTTGCAAGGAAAAACATCCAATTACGATACAGATGTTTTTACACCACTTATCGAAAAAGTAGAACAAATTACAGGTTTAAAATATACATCTGATGAAATTAAAAACATCAGTGAAGAACAAAATAAAACGAATATTGCTATTCGAGTAGTGGTAGATCATGTTCGTGCCGTTGCCTTTGCAATTGCTGACGGACAGTTGCCATCAAATACCGGAGCTGGTTATGTAATTCGTAGAATTTTACGTCGTGCCATTCGTTACGGATTTACATTTTTAGGTACAAAAGAACCTTTTATCAATAAATTGGTAGAAGTTCTGGCAAACCAAATGGGAGAATTTTTCCCTGAGATTAAATCACAACAACAATTAGTTACCAATGTAATTCGCGAAGAAGAAGCTTCTTTCTTGAGAACTCTTGATCAGGGATTACAATTGTTGGATAACGTAATTGCACAGACTTCTGGTTCAGAAGTTTCTGGGGCTAAGGTTTTTGAATTGTATGATACATTTGGTTTTCCAAAAGATTTGACAGCTCTAATTCTAAAAGAAAAAGGCTTCTCCTATAATGAAGAAGAATTTGAAGTTGAATTGCAAAAACAAAAAACACGTTCTCGTGCTGCATCTGAAGTTTCTACAGAAGATTGGTCTGTTTTGATTCCTGGAAATGTGGAAACATTCGTTGGTTATGATAAAATAGAAAACGAAGTAAAAATCACCAGAATTAGAAAAGTAGATTCTAAGAAAGACGGAATTCTATACCAAATCGTTTTAGATAATACGCCATTTTATCCTGAAGGCGGAGGACAAGTTGGTGATAAAGGAACTTTGGTTTCTGCAAATGAAACGATCGAGATCATCGACACTAAAAAAGAAAACAATTTGATATTGCATTTTGCAAAGCAATTGCCGGAAAATATTGAAGCCGGTTTTGTAGCAAAAGTAAATAACGATTTAAGAGGTTCAACTTCTAAAAATCACTCGGCTACGCATTTAATGCATTTGGCTTTGAGAAACCTTTTAGGAACTCACGTAGAGCAAAAAGGTTCATTAGTGAATCCGAACTATTTACGTTTTGACTTTTCGCATTTTTCTAAAGTTTCAGAGGATGAATTACGTCAGGTTGAAGCAAGTGTAAATCAGCAAATTGAAGCACAATTGCAATTAGTAGAACACAGAAATATTCCGATTAAAGAAGCATTAGATAAAGGTGCAATGGCTTTATTTGGAGAAAAATATGGCGATAATGTTCGAATGATTGAATTTGGAGAAAGTAAAGAACTTTGCGGTGGAATTCACGTAAAAAACACGGCAGAAATCTGGCATTTCAAAATCATTTCTGAAGGTGCAGTAGCAGCTGGAATTCGTCGTATTGAGGCAATTACAGGTGATGCAGTAAAAGACTTCTATCAAAATCAGGAGAATACTTTATCTGAAATAAAAGAAACATTAAAAAATCCACAGGATATTTTAAAATCAGTAGCTTCTTTACAGGATGATAATGCGAAACTGAAAAAGCAAGTAGAGCAATTACTAAAAGAAAAAATAGGCGCTTTAAAATCTGAATTAGAGAAAGATTTTCAAGAAATAAACGGCGTAAATTTCCTTTCCAAACAAGTAGATTTAAGCATGGCTTCTACGAAAGATTTAGCTTCTGCTTTAGGAAGTTCAAAAGCTGATTCTTTCGTGTTTTTAGCTTCTGTAGAAGATGGTTTGCCAAATATTCATTGTTATATCGCTAAAGAATTGGTTGCTTCGAAAAGCTTAAATGCAAATGCAGTGATCAAAGAATTAGGAAAATATATTGAAGGAAATGGAGGAGGGCAGCCTTTCTTCGCTTCTGGAAAAGGTAAAAATGCAAGTGGAATTGCAGAGGCTTTGTCTCACGCAATTGATTTTGTGAAATAAAGGTGTTAAGATGCTAAGGAACTAAGGTTCTAAGTTTTTATAATATTCAAAAGTAAAGCCGAAAGATTTTTAAGATCTTTCGGCTTTTGTATTTTTTGCCACAGCTAAAGGATTAAAAATGATTCTTTCTCATTGTATGTCATTTCGACGAAGGAGAAATCCTCGCGAGAAGCTCGACAAAGATTGGATTTTGATTGCGGAGTTACTTGTGAGGATTTCTCCTTCGTCGAAATGACAAATATTACGTTTAATCAATTATTCTAATAAAAAAACTTAGCAACTTAGCGGCACAATATCTTAGAATCTTCGTCTACTTACGCTCGCCAATTTGCTGACGCCACATAGCGTAATACAACCCTTTCTCCACGATCAAATCCTCATGTTTACCGGATTCGATAATTTTACCTTGTTCCAGTACAAATATTTTATCAGCGTGCATTACAGTAGATAATCTGTGTGCGATTAAAACCGTGATTCTGTTTTGGTCCGATATATTTCTGATTGTAGCATTAATTTCTTCTTCGGTAATCGAATCCAGAGCAGAAGTAGCTTCATCAAAAATCAATAGATTCGGATTTCTTAAAATAGCTCTTGCGATAGACAAACGCTGTTTTTCACCACCCGAAACTTTAATTCCGCCTTCGCCAATTGTCGTATTCAAACCATCTTCAGCACGATTAAGAAGTTTTTCGCAACTTGCTCTTTTTAAGGCATCATATAGATCTTCGTCTGTTGCATTGGGTCTTACAAACAATAAGTTTTCACGAATCGTTCCCGAGAATAATTGCGCATCCTGAGTTACGAATCCCAATTGTTTTCTTAGATCAAGCAAGTCAATTTCAGTAGAGTCAATTTCGTTATACAATACCTGACCTTCGGCTGGCGTATACAATCCCACTAATAATTTTACCAAAGTGGTTTTTCCGGATCCGGAAGGGCCAACAAAAGCAACAGTTTCCCCTTGTTTAATTTCAAAATTAATATTTTCAACCGCTTTGAATTTCGCCGTTTTATGCTGAAAACTTACATTGCTAAAAAGCAAAGACTGAATCGCTCCAACATGTTTAGGCGTTTTTGGGCGAAATTCTTTTGGAGCACTTAATAAAGTTTTGAAGTTTTCCATCGAAACTTTCGTTTCATTCAAAGCAATAATAAAATTCCCTAATTCCTGCAAAGGTCCAAAGATGAAAAAAGTAAAAAATACCATCGTCAATAAATCACCAACAATTATTTTTTGTCCAAATAAGAAATAATACAAAGTAAAAACAACACAAGTTCTTAAAAAGTGAACCGTTGTGCCCTGAATAAAACTCAAACTTCTGATAAAACGAATTTTCTCCAGTTCAAGTTGCAGGATTTTAAAGGTGTTTAAATTTAAACGTTTTTCTTCCTGATACGTTAATCCAAGACTTTTTACCAATTCGATATTTCGTAAACTTTCAGTTGTAGAACCCGCTAAAGCATTGGTTTGATTAACAATTTTTCGTGAAACAATCTTTATTTTTTTACCTAAATACGAACTGATTAAAGCGATAATTGGTGCTGTAATCAAAAAGATGATCGAAATACGATAATCAATTCGGGCAACGTAAACAATAACAAATATGAACCCGATAATAGTTTGAAAAATTAAAGAAATCGAAAGCGTAATCAATTTTTCAGAATCAGAACGTACTTTCGTTAATTTACTTAAAGTTTCTCCACTTCGCTGATCTTCGAATTCAGCATACGGCAAATCAAGCGATTTTTTGATTCCATCAGTATACATTTGTGCTCCGGTTCTCTGAATTACAACATTGGTAAAATAATCCTGAAAGTTTTTGGTGATTCTGGAAATCATGGCAGCACCAAGCGATAGTCCCAGCCAAAAGGATAAAGATTTTATAAAACCAATTTCGTTTCCTTCATATTTATGAAGGCCAACTCCGCAGTCCTGCATTAATTTACCGGTAATAATAGAGTCTGACAAGCTGAAACAGATGTTTATAGAGGCCATAATCAAAGCAAAAAGCAACAGCATTTTGTGTTTGATTATATAAGAATATAATAATTTCATGTGTGAGTTTAAATTTATTGAAGATGCAAAAGTAATGAATAGTTTGGCTTTGTAGGGATGATTAATAGTTTAAAAAACTATTAAATATATTAAGTTCTTACTCTTTAATTTAATTTTGAAATAATATTTATTATTTATAATTGTGAAATATTCGATTAATTAGGGATTTTGAAATTAAAAAGCCAACTAAAAAATTTATAGTTGGCTTTTTTGTAGTTCGCATTTATTTATTATATTCTTATAACTTACCTGATTTGGAAGACCATTTTGCAGTTCCATTGTATATTAATACAAGATTACCATCATCTTGTAATTCCAATTCTGCTCCCGGAAATTCTGAAGTATTACTGGTCCAAGTGGTATGTTCTGGTGCCATAGAAGAAGACCTCCTGCCTTTTATTATAATGTTTCCATTTTTTTCTAAATAGCAAGAGGATTTATTGCTGTAGGCTTGATTTCCAACTTCCCATATTGAAGTATTATTTGTAAGATCGATAATTATAAGAGTGCCATGACTAAAATTTACTAAGTATCTACCATTGGGAGATTTTATAGGTTTTGTCCAAGGAATGAAATCAATTCTCTCTCCGGATTCTACAATTGATCTTATCGGAAATGGATACCATTTATTTATAGAGACCATGTCTGTCATTGATAACTGGGTATTCTCCTTTACACCGATGCCATTAATTGTAAGGGAAGCGGGTATATAATAATGCATAATTGAAAGAGGATCATATTCGCTATAGTTAGTATAACTTGCTTTATTGATTACATTTCGGTCGGTATCTTCTTTTGACCAACCCATTATATCGTCATAATATTTATATACCTTTGGAAAATCCCACTTAATATTTGCACTAGGATTTTTTGTCTCATGATGCAGACCTAGCGCATGTCCAAATTCATGTAGTATAGTTCCTCGATGGCTGGCATCATCAATAACAGGGCCTAAGCGCATCGATGGTGTCTTCTGATAAGTACTATAAAGAGGGCTTCCAAGCAGTAATTGCGCTCCTAATTCAGACCACGCTCCTGGCTTGCCCATAATAATGGCAATTCTAATATGGGCATCTTGATCTTTAGGGACATATTCAAAATTTAGATTTGCATAATTTGTCCATTCAGCTACGCACTTTTTTACGATTTCATGTTCAGCATCACTACCGTCTAGGAATTTAATTTTTATGGTTTGGCCGGTTTTCCAACGTGGCGAATCGAGAATTACCGATCCTGGTTTTGAGGTTGAAAAAGGATAATTGTTTATGAGGTCAAAAGTACACATGTTTATTTCTTCTTCAAGAGGCAATAATTGTGGTTGAATTTTTTCATCATTATTATCACACGATAATAAAATTAGTGTAAGACAAGTTAATAATAATTTAAGTTTTTTCATGGTTTGTTTATTAATTAAATTAATTTGTAATTTAATAATTAAATTATTACAATTCTAGTTTGGAAGTTTAATGTGTCTTATACTAATATAAATAAGACTTTTAGTAGTACATATTTTTTGTCAATGGTTCTCTTTGTATGATGATTTTAAATAAAATATTATGAAAAGATTTTTAGTTATTTTTTTTATCTTCTTTATTTAATATTTTATCATGCTGATATTTAAGATGATAGTTTGATTTTACAAAAAAAGATAATACTAAAAAAATATTAAAAATCGATTGCAAGGAGTTATCACAACTATAAATTATGACAGGAATAAAATTGTAAAGGTGTTAAATAAAAATCTTAAGATTAATTATGAATGTAATAAAATAACAAAGAAATAAGACAATATTTAACCGGAGGAAAGGAGTCAAAATACTACGAAGCCAAGTATAATTATCTAAATGATAAGTTGCACAAGGTTGACTTATTTAATAATGATGTAGAAAGTAAATATAATAATGGTACAATTAAAAAGCAAATTTAGTGTCTTAATAAATGATATTGGATCAAAAAAAATGCTGAATATATACTTATTGTAGTGAATAGTAATATTGTTAAAGTAGAACATAATTGGGAGGAGATAAAAGTGATCTTGTTACTACTTCTGTTTATGAATATGATTTAAATAATAATATGTTTAAAAATATTAGATGTTTAAATTTACTGTTAGATCAGGCTGATTTTCTTAATGAATTAAATATTCTTCAAGTAGTAATCTAACTTTTCATAAAGCTATTATAAAGCAGGGATCGTCATCAAATATTCAATTTGAGCCCTACTCTAATATGAATACAAAAAAAAGTTACCCGTTTAAAAAATAACTTACAATTAGACTGGAGCAATAATAGAGATTTTGGAATATACGTACTAATTTACAAATACATTTGTACTTGAATAAAAACCAAATACTTTCTGTATTTGGTTTTTTTATTGCTGAAAATTCGTGAAATTCGTGTTTAAATAAAAAGCCATGCAATTTAGAACCCAAATACCCATTTCTAAAGCCAACAATCCAATCGATTATAATTCGAAGATCATTTCTATTGGTTCCTGTTTTGCGGAAAATATGGCAGAGAAATTCGATTATTTTAAATTTCAAAACGAAACCAATCCGTTTGGGATTATTTTTAATTCTGTTTCGATCGAAAAAATAATCAGCAGAATCATTAAGAAAGAATTTTATACAGAAAAAGATATTTTCTTTTATAACGAGCGCTGGCATAGTTATGAAGTACATTCGGATCTAAGTAATTCAGACCGACAAGAATTATTGGAAACGTTGAATAAAGCGATTTCGGAAACCTATAAAAACTTAAAAGAAGCCACCCATATTATCATAACTTACGGGACTTCCTGGATTTACAGAAACACAGAAAGCGATCAAATTGTAGCCAATTGTCATAAAGTACCTCAAAAACAATTCTCAAAAGAATTATTATCGGTTGAAGTAATTCAAAAAAGCATTCAAAATACGATAGATTTAATTCAGGTTTTAAATCCAGACATCAACTTCATTTTTACGGTTTCGCCTGTACGACATATGAAAGATGGTTTTGCAGAAAATCAATTGAGCAAATCGCATCTGTTTGCGGGACTTCATCAAGTTTTAAAAACTCATAACTCAGAATTCATAACTCATAACTATTTCCCTTCTTACGAAATCATGATGGATGAACTTCGTGATTATCGTTTTTATGCTGAGGATATGTTGCATCCTAATCAGGTAGCAATCGATTATATCTGGCATAAATTCAGTGAAAACTATATTTCAGAAGATAGTATTTCGACCATGCAGGAAGTTTCAGAAATACAAAAAAGCCTTCGCCATCGCAGCTTCAATCCAGACTCAGAACAACATCAGAAATTCTTAGCTAAACTACAACAGAAGATAAGTAGTATTCAGGAAAAATGGGCGCACATTAAATTTTAAAGTTAATTTTTCTTTGTGTCTTAGCGCCTTCGTGGCATATTCAAAAGTAAGAAAATAATTATTTGTGTGTAAAATTTTAGAATAATTGCGTGTAATTATGTAAATTGTTAAAGTTTAAAATTCTCATTTTTGTAAACTGTATAAATACAGCTTTATAATAACGCAACTTTAATCTAATCGTGTTTTATTGACGTATGAATAAGAAACCCATTCATTTTCTTAAAAAAACACTACGTATACTTTTATGGTGCGTGGTTACTATCATTGCACTTTTATTACTTTTAATTGTTTTAATTCAGGTTCCTTCTATCCAAAATTATGCGAAGGACAAAGCGATTACCTATCTTCATAATAAAATTAAAACCAAAGTTTCATTAGATCATATTTCGATTAAATTCCCGAAAGATGTAGTTCTTGAAGGTTTTTATTTTGAAGATCAAAAAAAAGATACTTTACTGGCAGGTAAACGTTTAGAAGTCGATGTTGATTTATTTAAATTAGTAAGCAGCGAATTAGAAATCAATTCAGTTTCGCTTGAAAATGTCACGGCCAATATTTCAAGAAATAAAGCCGGCGTTTTTAATTTCGATTACATCATAAAAGCATTTGAATCTAAAGAACCGAAAGTAGAAGATCCGGATGCTAAACCATTCAAAATATCAGTTGTAAAAGTGAATCTGGATAATGTCAAATTCAATTTTAAAGATGATTTTTCTAAGAATGATGTCAAGGTCAATCTAACCCATTTTGATACCAAATTCCAGGAATTCGATTTAGATAAAATGAATTTTGATATTCCGAACATTAAATTAGACGGATTAAAATTGGTTTTAGATCAGGATGCTGTAGAAAAAATTGCAGAAGTTTCTGTAGAAACCGTTGATACTATTTCGAAAAGAAAAGATTTTAATTTGAAATTAGGCAAAATCAGTTTGTCTAAAATTGATATTGCGTACGATAATAAAGATTCAAAATTAGATTCAGGGATAAAACTCGGTAATCTTGATTTATCGGTAAACAAAATAGATCTGAACAATCAGCTTTTAGATTTCGATACTTTCGAACTTAAAAATTTAAAAGGAAACCTAAGATTAGGAACAAAAGACAAACAAATTAAAACGCCCAGTTTAGATTCAACTGCTATTAAACAAGCAGGATGGAAGGTAAAACTGAACGATATCGATATACAGGATGTTGCTTTCAAATTTGATGATATGCAATCGAAACCAGTCTTAAAAGGAATTGATTACAGTCATTTGGATTTGAATAAACTAAATCTTAAAGCAGAAAAATTATATTACGGAAACGATACTATCTCCGGAAATATAAAAGCTTTAACTGCAAATGATAAAAGCGGATTACAGATTCAGTCTTTAAAAACCAATTTCTTTTACGGACCTAAAAATGCGTATTTGAATGATTTGTATTTAAAAACGCCTCAAACTTTACTTCAAAATAAAGTTAAAGTGCAGTATTCTTCGATTGCCACGATTTCTAAAGATTTAGGAAATCTTTCTCTGGATGCAAATCTAAATCAGTCGAAAATTGGATTCAAAGATATTTTACTTTTCGTTCCGGATTTACAAAAGACAAATCCGTTTAAAAGCAATCCAAATGCAATTTTGTATGTGAATACACGCTTAAACGGAAAAATAAAAGACCTGAATATCCCGCAATTCGAAATGAGCGGAATAGGATCTACAAAAGTTTCCCTTTCGGGGAAAATAAAAGGATTGCCGGATGCTCAAAAAGCTTATTACGATCTGGATATCAAGAAAGTATCAAGTACTTCTAAAGATATTTATTCGTTTGTGCCAACAGGAACAATTCCTAAGAATATTCAGCTGCCTTCACAATTGAATTTACAGGGAAAATTTAAAGGTTCTGTTCAAAATTTCAAAACCAATCTGGCTTTAAACAGTAGTTTCGGAAATGCGAAAGTCGATGGTTTATTTGATCAGCGCGTTAAGAAAAAAGAGAAATACGACGCAACGGTTTATTTATTGAATTTCGATGTAGGAAGATTAATCAAAAACGATTCAATTGGGAAAATTACGCTTAAAGCGAAAGTTAAAGGAAATGGTTTAGACCCAAAAACCGCTCGTGCACAATTTGACGGATTGGTTCAGAAAGCTGTTTTCAATAGATATACTTATAAAGATTTAGCATTAAAAGGAAATATTGCCAATGGATCATTTGCTGTAAAATCAGGAATGAAAGATCCTAATTTGCATTTTGATCTGGTAGCAAACGGAGATACAAAAGATAAATATCCGTCGATAAAATTAAAATTAAATCTGGATATCGCCGATTTAGAGAAACTGAATCTTCATGCCGGACCAATGAAACTGCGTGGTAATATCGATGCAGATATTGCCAACAGTAATCCTGATTTTCTGAACGGAAAAGTGTTTCTCTCAAACGTTCAGGTTTTGCAAGCCGCAGAACCAATTGTTCTGGATTCTATGCGCATAATTGCTTTTGCTGATAATACGCGAAATAATATTAAGATATCTTCTCAGTTCTTAAAAGCCGAAGTAGATGGAAAATACAAACTGACGACATTAGCATCTGCCATAAAAAAATCATTATCGAAATACATCGATTTAAAAAATCCGAAAGTAAACGGAGAATCAGATGAGCAGCGTTTGGCCTTTACTTTAAAAATAGATAATGATCCGATACTTTTTAAACTGGTTCCCAAATTGACAGGTTTAGAACCTATCAACATTACAGGGAAATACAATAACGTAACAGATTCATTAGAAGTAAAAGGAACCATCCCAAGAATTGTATATGCGGATAATACTATTGCTGACGGAAAAATAAATATAGAAGCCAAAGAAAATGCTTTGGAATATATGGTTTCTGTAGCAACAATTGAAAGTGGTTCTTTAAAAATTCCGTTTACGAGTTTATCAGGAAAAGTAGAAAATAATCTTCTGACGTATGCCCTTGAAGTAAAAGATGTAAAAGACAAACAACAGTATTTTATCGCCGGAGAATTTAAAACAGAAGATTCTAAAAATATTTTTAAAATCGATGCAGAAAATTTTATACTGAATTACGATAAATGGAATATTGATCCTGAAAATGTCATTGAATTTGGAGGCAAAAGATTGTATATCAATAAATTTTATTTAGCCAATTCAGGTAATGAATTAAAAATACAATCTCAGGGAGAGCAGGATAATGCGCCATTAAAAGTTGAATTTGTAAATTTCAAAATTGAGACGATTATGAACATCGTCAAAAAAGATGAAATTTTGATGCAAGGTTTGATTAATGGAAATGCAGTGGTCGAAAATGTAATGACCAAACCTACTTTTACATCAGATTTAAAAGTAGATCAGTTTGCTTTTAGAGGAGAACCTGTTGGTGATATTACGATAAAAGTAGATAACAAAACGAATAATTTACTGGCAGCAAATGTTACGGTTACCGGACAGGATAATGATGTAAACCTGAACGGAAATTATAAAATTGATGACGGAAATCTTGATTTTGACCTGAATTTAAAGAAACTGAATATCAAAAGTATTCAGGGTTTCAGTATGGGTAATATAAAGGAAGGCACAGGATATTTAGCAGGAAATTTCAAAATTACCGGAAATGCAAGTGCGCCAAAAGTAAATGGAGAACTGAATTTTAAAGAAACAGGTTTCAGAGTGACGAAACTGAATTCATTCTTTAAAACCCAAAACGAAAAAATCACGCTTCAGAATGATGTAATTACGTTTGATAAATTTACTTTTCATGATGAAAATGACAATGAATTAACGATCAACGGAACTATAAAATCAGCGGATTATACTAACTTCGATTTCGGATTAACAGTTGTTGCAGATGATTTTAGAGCGATACATTCTAAAGAAGTGGATAACGATTTGTTTTACGGAGATTTGATTTTAGATACGAAACTAAATATTAAAGGAACCCTTGCAAATCCGGTTATTGGCGGAAACATCAACATCAACAAAGACACTAAATTTACGGTTGTTTTACCACAATCAGATCCTTCGATTGCAGATCGTGAGGGTATTGTAGAGTTTGTTGATGAAGATAATATGTATCTGAAACAAACTATCGCAATGGAAAATCAGTTAAATCAATCTCAGCTGATTGGTATGGATGTGAGCGTTGAAATTGCAATCGACAAGGAAGCCGAACTGACATTGGTGATCGACAAAGGAAACGGGGATTACCTGAACCTAAAAGGCGAGGCACAGTTAACTGGAGGAATTGATCCTTCAGGTAAAACAACCTTAACCGGTAAATACGAGTTTTCTGAAGGAGCATACGAAATGAATTTCAACATGATCCGACGAAAATTTGATATTCAAAAAGGAAGTTCGATTACCTGGAACGGAGAACCAACCATGGCTAGTCTGAATATTACAGCTATTTATAAAGTAGAAACAGCGCCTATAGATTTACTTGGGAATCAATTGCCTACAGACAATCCGACGGTTAGAAACACTTACAAGCAAAAAATTCCGTTTCAGACATTATTGAAAATGAATGGCGAACTTTTAAAACCGGAAATTACTTTTGATATCGTACTTCCGGACGGAAATTATGATGTTTCTACAGATGTGGTATCGCTTACGCAAACAAAACTAGAGCAATTACGACAAGAACCGGCAGAATTAAACAAACAGGTTTTTGCGTTATTATTATTGAATAGATTCATAGGAGAGAATCCGTTTGCAAGCGAAAGCGGCGGAACCAGTGCAGAATCCTTAGCGAGACAAAGTGTGAGTAAAATACTTTCGCAACAATTAAATGATCTGGCAGGAGAATTAATTACCGGAGTGCAGCTTGAATTTGACTTAGAATCAACAGATGATTATACCACAGGAACGAGAGAAAACAGAACCGACTTAAATGTTGGGGTTTCTAAAAAACTGTTAAACGACAGGTTAAAAGTAACCGTAGGAAGCAGTTTTGCAGTTGAAGGACAGGAACGCGCCAATGAAGAAAGCACTAACATTGCGGGCGATGTAGCTTTAGATTATCAGCTTACAAAGGACGGACGTTATATGGTTCGTGCTTATCGAAAAAATGAATATCAGGTTGCGGTAGAAGGGCAGGTGGTTGAGACCGGAGTTGCTTTTATCATTACCATGAGCTACAATAAATTCAGAGAGCTTTTTCATCGTAGTGCAGCAGAAAAGGAAATGATAAAAGAAGAAAAATTGCGCAACGAAAAAAGAAAACAGAAAGAAAAAGAAGAGAAGAAAAAAGAAGAAAACGAAGAAAATAAAATTGAAGGAAATGAGCAAAAGACATAGCAATATGAACATTCGATATGTAAAGTATTTTATAGCGCTATCCTTATTTTTTGTTTTTGGATGCAGCAATACAAAATATTTGCCCGAAGGAGATTTATTGTACACAGGAGGTTCTGTTACAGTAAAAGATTCTATTATAAAAAAGAAAGACAGAAAAGCACTGGAGAATGAACTGGAAGACTTATTACGTCCAAAACCCAACAAACAATTTTTAGGATTACGCCCTAAATTATGGATTTACAATATTGCCGGTCAACCCAAAAAACAAAAAGGAATTCGATATTGGCTGCGTACTAAAGTTGGCGAACCGCCTGTACTTTTTAGTAAAGTCGATTTAGATTATAATGCATCGGTTTTACGAAATTTTACTGAAAATCGCGGTTATTTTAAAACCCGTGTCAGTGCAGATTCGACTGTAAGTAACAAAAGAGTAACAGCAGAATATACCGTTACGCCCAAAAAACAATACATTATAAAAAGTGTAATTTTTCCGGATGATTCTCTGGCGATGTCAAGAATAATAGGAAGATCGAGCCGAAGAAGTTTATTGAAAGTTGGAAAGCCCTATGATCTGGATATTATAAAAGCAGAAAGAGAAAGAATAGATGCAAGGCTTAAAGAAAAAGGATACTATTACTTTAATCCCGATTATATTCTGGCTCAGGTAGACAGCAGTAAAGGCGATCATGAAGTAAAGATAAGACTGGTAATAAAAGCCGATGCACCGCCAAAAGCCTTGACCGCGTATAAGATTAATAAAATTGTAGTATATCCTAATTTTACAGTTTCAAAAGACAGTGTAAAGTACACTCAGAAAGATATTCTTCAATACAAGGATTTTACCATTATTGATACGGCAAATACGTTTAAGCCCAGAGTTTTTGACAGGGCCATTTATTTCAAAAAAGGAGATTTGTACAACAGGAAAGATCATAATCTTACTTTGAACCGTTTCGTAAATCTGGGGACTTTTAGCTTTGTGAAAAATGAATTTAAACCATCAGACAGTATAAAAAATGCGTTAGATTCTTATTATTACTTAACGCTTTTGCCTAAGAAATTTATTCGTGTAGAAGTTTTAGGAAAAACAAATTCAGCAAGTTATACAGGAACAGAAGTGAATGTAAACTGGAACAACCGAAACTTGTTTCGTGGTGCAGAATTGCTTACAGTATCTGTTTTTGGAGGAGCTGATTTTCAGCTTTCAGGAACCAATAACGGAAAAAATATATACAAACTGGGAACAGAAACCAGTTTGACATGGCCTAGATTTATTGTTCCGTTTTTTCATGTCGAAGGCAATAGCGAATATGTACCTAGAACCAAAGCAACGGTGCGATACGAATATCAAAACCGAACGCAATTGTACGCGTTGAATTCCTTTAAAACCTCTTTTGGTTATCAATGGAAAGAGAATGTTAGAAAAGAGCATCAATTGAATATCATTGATGTTACGTATGTAAGCCCAAATAATGTAACTGCAGAATATCGCCAGGATATTGAAGAAGATGCATCTTTAGGAAGAGTTATCGAGAAGCAATTGATTTTTGGTCCAACGTATTCGTATACATATACCAATACGATGCAAAAACGTAAAAAAAATACTTTCTATTTTAATGGAGAATTAGATTTGGCAGGAAACATTACAGGCTTGGCAACGGGTGCAAATGTCAGAAAGAACGATACGATAAAAATCTTCGATGTTCCGTTCAGTCAGTTTGTAAAATTGAAAGCTGATTTCAGGCATTATTTAAAATTAAGCAAGGAAAGTGAATGGGCGAGCAGGATCATTATTGGTGCCGGACTTCCGTACGGAAATTCGGGTGTATTACCAACATCAAAGCAATTTGTAGTAGGAGGAACCAATAGTATTCGTGCCTTTAGAGCCAGATCTCTTGGACCGGGAAGTTATGTAAATACGATAACAGACAATTCATATTTGCCGGATCAGTCCGGAGATTTAAAACTGGAATTTAGTACAGAATATAGAGCAAAACTTTTTAGTATCGTTCGCGGAGCCTTGTTTGTAGACGCAGGAAATGTTTGGTTGCTAAACGCTGATCCAAATAAGCCTGGCGGACAAATTACCAAAGATTTTATGAAAGATATTGCCGTTGGTGCCGGAGCCGGATTGCGTTTTGATTTATCTTTCCTGGTATTAAGAACCGATTTAGCTTTTCCATTGCGAAGACCTGATTTACCAGATGGTCAAAGATGGGTTATCGATGATATTAATTTTGGAAGCGGGCCGTGGAGAAAAGACAATCTAATTTTAAATATCGCAATTGGATATCCGTTCTAAATTTTTTTGGTGCGATCTTTTTTTTTGCCACGAATTTCACGAATTTACACTAATACTTTGCGTATACTATTCAATTTCACGAATTTTAAAGTAACTTCATTAATAAATTTTAGACAAAGCATTAGTGAAAATTTGTGAAATTCGTGGCGAAAAAACTTAGTAAGAAAAAAAACTTTTAGCCTCTTAGAAAAAAGAAGTAAATTGGTCTAATAAAATAATAGAATGCAAAATTTAATAAAGAGAATAATAGTTTTAGCTGCGCTCGTACTTATAATAGTATTGGGTTTCAAATATTGCGAATTCAAAAAAGACGACGATTCTAGCATTGATTATAATACCAATCTTATTCAGCAGCAAATCCTTAATGTTGGTAAACTGGTCGTTACCGAAGGACATTTTTCAGAAGTGATCACCTATAAAAATCAACAGAAGTATTTGATGGATATGGTTTCGTTTGAGAAGAAAGCGCTTGTTGTCGTAAATGCAAATGTTACCGTAGCCTACGATTTGCATAAAATGAAATACGATATTGATGAAAAAAATAAAACGATCACCATTCTTAATATCCCAAAAGAAGAAATAACCATAAATCCTGATATTCAGTTTTATGATGTTGAACAAAGCAAACTGAATCCTTTTACCGGAGAAGATTACAATAAAATCAACAAGTCGGTAAAAGCGAATCTCGCCAAAAAAATCGAGAAATCGACCCTGAAAACCAACGCTCAAAATCGTTTAATAAGTGAATTGTCTAAGATTTTAATCCTAACCAATTCAATGGGTTGGAAATTGCAATACGAAGGAAAAACAATCGAATCTGATAAAGATTTTAATGAAGATTTGAAGTTGTGATTTGCCGCATTTGCCACAAGGCACTAAGACACTAAGTTTATTAAAGTAATGACTAATCGTATTGTTTGTCATTTCGAGGAACGAGAAATCTCCACAAGTGACTCCGCAACGAGAATCTAATCTTTGTCGAGCTTCTCGCGGGGATTTCTCGTGCCTCGAAATGAAAAGATTGTAGAAAAACTTCTGACGTTAAAAAAAATCTGCGTTCATAAGTCTAAATCTCTAAAATTCGCGAGCAATAAATTAAACTGCTTTTTTATCGAAAATTAAATCCAATCCACCTGAAATTAAATGTGCCACTTCTGGCCGTCTTTCTTTCAATTGAGATAAATAAACTATTACTTCATGTAAAAGAGGTGTTAAAGCATCTGTTAAAAGTTCTGCAATCTCAACAGCCAAAAGCCAATCATTTGGGTGATTATTTTTTAATTGATTAAATATTAATTGAAGTTCTGTTTTATTGCTATCGTTATTTCGGATATTTCGAACTGTAGCATATAAAACCTCAAGATCATCACGTTCGTCTGTATGTTTGGCTTTAATGGTGGTTGTTTTTGGAACAGAATTAATCAAATCAAAACTATTCACATCGGCTGGACCGGAAAAAGCAGAAACCACTTTTTTACCAATTGCCATATCGTAATTTCCCCACTCAGGCTGAAACAAAATCGTTTCGCCATGCGTCACGGTACAATTTTTAAAACTAATCAGGATAATTTCTCCATGTAAGTTTCTTGATCCGGTTATGATTTCTCCTTCAACTATAATATTGCCTTCAAATTCCAGTTTTACAGTTTCATTTTCAACAATAGAATAAGCCTGCAAATCCTTCGGACTCATATCTTCAATTGCTAAATTAAATCCTTTCAGTTTTCCAATCGGACTTCCAAAACCTTCCGGATGTGTCAAAGTTCCGTGGCCAACTAGTTCCTTTTCACGGTATGATAAAGCTGTTTTTCCCGTGGTTTGAATGTAAACCGGCTTTCCTTCCTCTTCCAGAACATTGGTAAAGACGCCGGAAATTTGTAAACCCGTGCTCAATTCAATTGTTCCTAACGCATTCGAATGAATCAGTTTCTGAATCCCCGAAAGACCTCCCGTACGTAAAGCCATTTTATTCGCAAACTCTTCTAAGATCAAACTTAAATAAGAGAAATTTGGCGTTACATACAGTTGAGGTTGTAACTGCGTAATATCAAAATTTTGATTCGCAGCCGAGATATCATAAGGAATTTTCTTTACGTTATCCGTCATACACCAGGCACTTTCTCCGATAGAAGATAATAATCCCGCCCCATATATTTTTGGGTTTTCAACAGTTCCAATCAAACCGTATTCAACTGTCCACCAATGCAGGTTTCGAATTTGGGCCATTTCAGACAATTCCCCCATATTATTTTGCAAATCAGAAACCGCTTTTTCGGCTTCATCTATTTTTTCTTGCGGCGTATCTTCAGCTTCCTTCAAAATCGAAAGCAATCTGATCGCTTCATACATTTGATAATCTTTATGAGAAGAAATTGCTTTACAGCCAATTTCGCCAAAACGTCTCAAATATTCAGCATATTCAGGATTGGCAATAATAGGAGCGTGGCCGGCACCTTCGTGAATAATATCCGGTGCAGGCGTATATTCAATATGTTCAAGCTGACGAATGTCTGAAGCAATAACCAAAACATTATAAGCCTGAAACTCCATAAATGCATTAGGCGGAATAAACCCATCAACGGCAACAGCAGCCCAGCCAATTTCGGTAAGGATTCGGTTCATGCCGTACATACTTGGGATAGCGTCAATTTCGATGCCCGTTTTTCGCAATCCGTTTAGATAAGAACTATGCGCAACTTTCGATAAATAATCTACATTTTTACGCATTACGTAGCGCCAAACCGCTTGATTTATAGGAGTGTAATCGCTATAATCCTGAGGTTTAATAAATTGCTTTAAATGTTTAGGCAGTCGCTCTAATAACGGGTTTGTTTCAATACTTGCATTCATTTCGAAAACGTTGTAGTTTAGAATGTAAAATTACGAATTATGACCGCTATTTTTTGTTATTTGTTACAATTTTTTTATGCGAAATGATTTATTATTGCATTTTTCGTGAAGTTTGTCTAAAGAGCTTTTGTAGGTTTTAGGAGCTATTTCCTGCTATCCGCTATATCTTTTCCTGGCTAAAGAAGCCAGAAAAAGGATGCCGCTTCTATCAGGGCTAGGGCTTTAGTTTTCAAAAGATATTATTTTTTTACGCTAGAGTCCTTTTGATTTTACAGATTTTGGAGCATTAATAAAAAAAATGAAAATTTTAGCAGTCGTTATTGTCAAAACTCACTTTTTCCATTGTTTTTTTGTAGTTTTCAATCTCTTTTTTTGTCATTGAAGCTTCTTTTAGATCTACTTTTAACTGCTTTTTAGTATCGGGGCTGATCCATAAACCGGAAAAAGTATTCCCTGTCTTCTTTACAAGCAAAACGCCGCTGAAGCCATGTTCCACCATTACAAATTCATTTTCAGCTTTTGTATTCTGCGTAGGATATATTTGAATCCATTTGTTTGATTTATCATATCGATACATTGAGGCAAACATTAAATCTGCCGTACAAGGATTTTCTTCTGTTTGAATATAGAGCGTTATGGGAATTTTTCCATCAATAGTTCCTTTATATAAATTAGAAACCGGAGCTTGAGACTGTGCGTTTAAATGATTAAAAAAAGAGAAACAAATCAGAAAGAATAGGATAACTTTTTTCATTTTAATTAAATTGTTTTTGATAGTATTTGGATCAATCAAAATTATTTAATTTAAAATAGTATCCAATTTTATTCGTAATATTTTTAAGATTTACCCGATGAATTTCTCAGTTCGTTTTCAGCATTTCTGAAATAGTCAATTTTGTGGCTGAACATATAGGCCATATTTGCGGCACGCATTTTAGCTTCTTCGGTTATTGGTCCGGCAAATTGTGCATCGATTGTGGTATTAAAAATTGCAATCCAGCGATCAAAATGCGTTTTATCTACAGGTAATTGTTTGTGTGGCGGAAAAGGAGTTCCCGAATAAGCTCTTACATCAAATAAAATAGTCTGCCAGAATCCGTACATTTTTTGCAGATGAGGTTCCCAGCGATCTAGCAGTTTATCATTAAAGATAGGACCAATCAGTTCGTCTTTTCTAACATTTGCATAAAAGCTGTTCACCATTTGTTTAATGTCTTCTAAATTCGAAATATCTTTAAGCGTCTCCATATTTTTAGTAATTATATAAACCGCAAAAATAAGCTATAACCCTAAGTTTATTCTATAAGATTTATCATTTGTGAAAATTTTATAACAGGATAGAATATTTAGAAGATGATCCAAAAGCTTGATTTTAAAATGTTTATTTATGTAGTAAAAAGTAAAATTAATGTTTTGTGGCTTTTTTAGGTTTTAAATAACTGATATTTAAGTGTTTGATAAAATAAAAGATAAGTTTTTGTTAAGGCAATTTTTACAAATGATGTGTATTTGTAAAGTCTTAATTATATCGATTTCGTGAAAGATTGATGTAATTTAGATGCGTTTTAATAAAAATAATCATAATAAAATGACAGAAAATTAACTATCTAAAAACCACAAAACTTTAAAAAAAATGCACAAAACTACTCACAAACCTACAAATCGGGTAAAAGCAATTCTGACTCAGGTCATTATTATAATGCTTTTCGTTATTATCAAAACAAATGCTCAAACAGTGACACCTTTTATCACATCAGGTGATCAGACAAGATTATTACAGCAGCAATCTACAGTAAGTTTCGGGACAAATTCAGGAACTAATCCTTCTACAATTACAATAAATGCCGGAACAACCTACCAAACCATGGACGGATTTGGCTATACCCTTACCGAAGGAAGCTGCGAAGTAATAAGCGCAATGGCAGCGACTCAGCAAAACCAATTATTAAACGATTTATACAATCCTGTTACAGGCTTAAACGCCAGTGTAGTTCGTATTAGTATAGCGGCTTCTGATTTAAGCAGTTCTTCTTATAGTTATAACGAAACTTCAGGAGATGTGAATATGAATAATTTCAGTCTCAACGGGCCAGATTTAAACTATTTAATACCCATTATAAAAAAGATTAAGCTTATCAATCCAAACATAAAAATATTAGCTACTCCGTGGTCAGCGCCACGCTGGATGAAAACTAATAATTCCTGGATTGGCGGAAGTTTGCAAACACAATATTACGCCGCCTACGCAAGATATTTTGTAAAGTATTTTGCAGCAATGCAAGCGCAGGGAATTTCTATTTGGGGAATCACACCTCAAAACGAACCTGAGAATCCGCATAATGAACCAAGTATGTTAATGAATTCTACAGAACAAAAGAATTTTATTAATCAGCAACTTGGGCCTCAAATGGCAGCTGCTGGTTACGGAAACATCAAAATCATCGCTTTTGATCACAATTGCGACAATACAGCTTATCCTATCGATGTTTTAAATAACAGCAGTTATGTTGATGGTGCAGCGTTTCATTTGTATTTAGGAAACATTTCGGCCATGTCAACTGTGCGAAATGCCACAAACAAAAACGTTTATTTTACAGAACAATATACAGGTTCAGGCGGAAGCTTTAGCGGAGATTTTGGCTGGCATATGCAAAACGTCGTGATTGGAAGTACCAATAACTGGTCAAAAACAGTTCTGGAATGGAATGCCGCCAATAATCCAAGTTTAGGGCCGCGTACTCCCGGAGGATGCAATACTTGTTTAGGAGCTGTTACAGTAAATAATAGTACAAGTTATACTAAAAATGTGGCTTATTATATTATTGGTCAAATCTCGAAATTTGTAAAACCGGGCGCTGTAAGGATTTCATCTTCAAGTAGTAGCGGTACAATTCAAACAGTTGGATTTAGAAATCCTGACGGATCGATTGCACTTGTGGTTTACAATTCAGGATCAGCCAATACCATAAAAGTGGTTTCAGGATCATCAGCTTTTAATTATACAGTTCCGGCATCATCAGCTGTTACTTTTAATTGGTCTGCAGGATCGCCGCCATCATCTTCTTTTCCGGGATATTACAACATTATTTCAAGAAACAGCAATAAAGGATTAGACGTTGCAGATAATTCGACTACAAGCGGAGGCCGTATTCAGCAATATGATATTACCGGTGGAGGAGGAAGTAACCAACGTTGGAAGTTTGTTCCTGACGGAAGCGGCAATTATTATATCATTGTAAAATCGACAGGATTGTATTTGGCGCCGGAAAGTAATAGTACTGCCGATGGAATAAAAGTACAGCAAAGAGCATTTTCGTCTTCAAATGAATTTAAATGGACAGTAAACAATCTTGGCGGAGGTTACTATAGTATTATTAATGTAAATAGCGGAAAATCATTGGATGTCGAAAGTGTTTCTACTGCGAATGGAGCCAATATTCAGGTTTGGGCATACACAGGAGGATTGAATCAGCAATGGCAATTGGTACAGGTTGAAGCTTCTGCAGCCAGGAAAGCTGCCGTAGAAGAAGAGGCCAGTCTCGTATCTGATTTTTCTCTTTATATCAATGTAACAAACAACTATTTAAAAATTAATACGCCAAATTCAGGTTCAGGACAAGTTGAAGTTTACAATGCTTCCGGTCAAAATGTTTTAAAAAGAAGCGTTGATTTTACAACTGGTACTGAAGCCGAAATAGAAATTTCGCAATTACCAAAAGGGATTTATGTAGTTAAAGTTAATGATAGTAAAAGCACGTATTCTAAAAAAGTGATAAAGAAATAATTACCAATTTTATTTTGGTTTGAAAAAGGCTGTCTGATTTTTAAATTCAGACAGCCTTTTGTTTTATCCAATCAGTTGTGTAAACAAATCCTGATTGTCATTTAAGTATTGAAATTCGAAACCATTTTTGGTCATATTCATTTTAATTGCCTTAATATCTTTTTTGTTTTTTAATTCTAAACCAACAACAACAGAACCCATTTCGCGACTTGTTTTTTTTGCAAACTGAAAATAAGTGATGTCATCATCAGGTCCCAGAATATTATTCACAAATTCTTTTAAAGCGCCCGGACGCTGCGGAAACTGAATCATAAAATAATGCATTAAACCTTCATATAATAAAGAACGCTCTTTTATTTCGGCAGTTCTTTCGATATCATTATTGCTTCCGCTTACTACACAAACAACTGTTTTGCCTTTTATTTGATCCTTGTAAAAATCCAAAGCAGCAATTGTTAATGCACCAGCAGGTTCAACAACCATTGCTTCTTCGTTATACAAACGCAAAATTGTCGTACATACTTTTCCTTCGGGAACCAAAATAATATCTTCCAGATTATAACGGCAGATTTCAAATGTTTTATCACCAACTTGTTTTACAGCGGCACCATCAACAAATTTATCAATAGTTTTTAAAGCTGTATTTTTATTTTCTTCAATAGAAGTTTTCATCGAAGGAGCTCCTTTTGGTTCAACTCCAATGATTTTGGTATTTGGACTTAAATGTCTAAAAACTTCAGATAAACCAGAAGCCAGCCCGCCACCACCAATTGGAACAAAAATATAATCGATGGGTTCTTTATAACTTTCCAGAATTTCTAATCCTACAGTTCCCTGGCCGGCAATTACTTTTTCATCATCAAAAGGATGAATAAATATTTTATGGTTTTTGATAGCGTCTGCCATTGCAGAAGCATAGGCATCATCAAAAGTGTCTCCGGTTAACACAATTTCTACAAAAGATTTTCCAAACAATTGTACTTGTTTTACCTTTTGTTTTGGGGTTGTTTTTGGCATGTAAATTTTGCCCTTTATTTGCAAAAGATGGCAGGAATAAGCGACACCCTGCGCATGATTTCCGGCACTCGCACAAACAATTCCGGTTGCTTTTTCTTTTTCATTCAACGACGAAATTTTGTTATAAGCGCCTCTAATTTTGTACGACCGCACTATTTGTAAATCTTCCCGTTTCAATAAAATAGTCGATTGAAACTCGTCTGACAGATTCAAATTTTGAGTGAGTGGAGTAGCGGCAACTACATTTTCGAGTTGCTTTTTTGCAGCAAGTACTTCGTTAAATAAATTCATTTTGTTTGTTTTTTAATTTTTGCCACAGATTAAATGATTTAAAAAGATTTTTAATCTGCGGCTAGAAAAATATAGCTTTTGTTTTTACCACAAATTGCACAAATTTCCGCTAATTTATTTACTAAACACAGGAAAATAATTTGTGAAAATATGTGTAATTTGTGGTTGTTTTTTAATTGATAAAATAAAAAAACCTCCCGATTTGGGAGGTTTAATAAATTGTATTTTGTTTACTTATTTATATAATACCTCACCATTAATGCTGAATAGCAATAATGTTAATAGAGATAATAATGATATTTAAGTTTTTCATTTCAGATAATTGAATCGCAAATGTATTAATATTTTGCGAAGTACTCATCAACTTTATTTAGTTTTTATAAAAAACTGAAAACGGTCACTTGAAAACTGCGACTAATTATTTCTTAACCGGAGGATATTGCGCTAAAACCTTAGATACAATTTCTTTTACTCTAGCATCTTTTTTGTCGATGTTTTTGGTTAAAGTTCCAATTCCTTCACCTTGCCAGATCATTTCTTTCTTTTTAGCATCGATTAAGTCAATGAATAAAGTTCCTTCTGTAGAAGTTGATACCGTAGTTTGGTTTCCTCCGTACATCATGTAAGGATTCCATCCCCAACCCCAACCGTAACCCCATCCGGCGCTAAATTGGTTTACGTTTACTTGTTCTCTCGATTTAGTAAAAATGTTTACTAATAAATCAGGATTTTCGCTTTTTGTAAAACCTTTGGCCTGCATTTCTTCTTCTATGGCATGTAGGATACGTCTTTTATCCAAATCAGAAATTTCAACCTTATCAATTCCGGGCTTAAAAAAAGCGTACGTCTTATATGGCGCGAAATCTACGTTTTTATCGTAATCAGAATATACACTTACCGTGCTGCATGAGGCTAGTATCAAAAGCAAAAAAACGGGTACTAATTTGAATGTTTTCATATGTTTAAAAATTTTAATGTTCTTGTTCATTTTGTCAGGCTGAGCGGAGTCGAAGCCCTCTTTGTCTAAAATAGATTTTCATCTACAATATTAGGTAAAGTTACCTTTAATAACGGCTCAACTTCCATTGCTCTTTTTATGGCAAAAACAGCACCTTCATTTCGAGCCCAGCTTCGTCTTGAAATTCCGTTATTCACATCCCAGAAAAGCATTGAAGCTAAACGCTTTGAAGCCTCTTTAGAACCATCAAGAACCATACCAAATCCGCCGTTTATAACCTCTCCCCATCCAACTCCGCCGCCATTATGAATAGACACCCAGGTTGCACCTCTAAAGCTGTCACCAATCACGTTTTGAATGGCCATATCGGCTGTAAAACGGGACCCGTCATAAATGTTTGAAGTTTCTCTGTAAGGAGAATCTGTTCCCGAAACGTCATGATGATCACGACCCAAAACAACAGTGCCAATTTCGCCTTTTGCAATGGCTTGGTTAAAAGCTTCGGCAATCTTAACTCGTCCTTCAGCATCAGCATAAAGAATTCTGGCTTGAGAACCAACCACCAATTTATTTTCTTGCGCACCCTTAATCCATTTAATATTATCCTGCATTTGCTGCTGAATTTCATTTGGAGCCGTTTTTGCCAATTCTTCCAAAACCTGACTGGCGATGTTATCTGTTTTTTGTAAATCTTCTGGTTTTCCTGAAGTACAAACCCAACGGAAAGGACCAAAACCGTAATCAAAACACATTGGTCCCATAATGTCCTGAACGTAACTTGGATATTTAAAATCGATATTATTTTCAGCCATTACATCAGCTCCCGCACGAGAAGCTTCCAATAAAAAAGCATTTCCGTAATCAAAAAAATACATTCCTTTTGCGGTGTGTTTGTTGATTGCTCTTGCTTGTCGGCGTAAAGATTCCTGTACTTTTTCTTTGAATAATTCAGGATTATTCGCCATCATTTCATTCGCTTCTTCAAAGGAAATTCCAGCTGGATAATAACCGCCCGCCCACGGATTATGCAATGAAGTCTGGTCTGAACCTAAATCAATTTTGATGTTTTCTTTATCGAAACATTCCCAAACATCCACCACATTTCCTAAATAGGCAATCGAAACCACTTCTTTATTGGCTTTCGCCGAATTGACTCTCTTAACCAATTCTTCTGTCGAAGTTACGATTTCATTTATCCACCCTTGTTCGTGGCGAATTTTGGTAATCTTCGGATTCACTTCGGCGCAAACCGTAATACAACCCGCAATATTTCCTGCTTTTGGCTGCGCGCCAGACATTCCGCCAAGTCCTGAAGTTACGAATAAATTTCCTTCAGGATTTAGTTTTATTTTTCTGAAACCGTTCAAAACCGTAATCGTAGTTCCGTGTACAATTCCCTGCGGGCCAATATACATATAACTTCCCGCCGTCATTTGTCCGTATTGTGAAACGCCCAAAGCATTCATTTTTTCCCAATCGTCAGGTTTGGAGTAATTCGGGATTACCATTCCGTTGGTAACGACAACTCTTGGTGCTTCTTTGTGCGAAGGAAATAATCCCATTGGATGTCCGGAATACATTGTTAAAGTCTGCTCATCCGTCATTTCAGACAAATATTGCATCGTCAATAAATACTGTGCCCAGTTTTGAAAAACAGCTCCGTTTCCGCCGTACGTAATCAATTCATGAGGATGCTGCGCCACAGCGTAATCAAGATTGTTTTGAATCATGTGCATAATTGCTTTTGCCTGCAATGATTTTCCTGGATATTCGTCAATTGGTCTTGCGTACATTTTGTAATCTGGACGTAAACGATACATATATATACGACCGTACTTTTCTAATTCTTCTGAAAATTCAGCAATTAATTCAGCGTGATGTTTTGGTTCAAAATAGCGCAATGCATTTTTTAAAGCCAGTTTTTTTTCTTCGGCCGAAAGAATTTCTTTTCGTTTTGGAGCGTGGTTAATCGCTAAATCGTAAGTTGCCTTTGGCGGTAATATTGACGGAATTCCTTGTTGTATTTGTTCTTGAAAAGTCATTTTTTTAGAGATGCTAAGTTGCTAAGATTCTAAGACGCTAAGGTATTTTAGTTAGATTAACAACAGATTAATTTTTTGTTTTTTTATTATGTCGCTCCGCTGGAGATCAAATTTTAGATTGTTGATTTTAGATTTTTGTAAACGTAAAATTCAACATCTGAAATTATTATGTTTAATTATATCGCTCCGCCGGAGCTCAAAGTCGCGAGAATGTTTTATTCTATACATATGCCACTCCTAATGCAGTTTTCCTAGCCTTGGAAAGGCGTAATATTTATAGAAAACAATATGCGTCATTTCATAAAAGCTCCAGAGGAGCGGAATATTAATTGATGCAATTGGAATTTGGAATTTAAAATTTGGAATTTATTTAAATTATCTAATTTCCATATTGCCACATTTTCTAATTAAACTAGGGATAACGAATATCCGACCTGTGATACGATTTGTGGATTTTAATCCTAAATTTTCGCAAGAGAATATCCATATAAATATTTAGATTTTAGAATTCAGATTTTAGAAATTGTTTGATTTTATAGGCAACGAAAAGATTTAATAGTCTAAGAAGTCTAAATATAAACCTCTTCATTAACACAAAATGGCATTTTTTTATTTTCAGAAAGCGCTATTATATTTTGTGCGGCACAAATAGCCATTGCATTTCGGGCTTCATATGTTGCAGAACCAATATGCGGTAAAATACAACAATTTGGCAATGATAATAACGGATTGTCTTTTTTCATAGGTTCCGGATTGGTAACGTCAAGTCCGGCGCCCCAGATAATATTATTTGTCAGGGCATCAAACAAATCGTCTTCGTTATGAAATTTTCCTCTTGCTGTATTGATGAAAATAGCATTGGATTTCATTTTAGCAAAAGTATCTTTATTAAAGAGTTTGTTGTTTTCTTCGCTATAATTCGAATGAACGCTCAAAACATCACTTTGTGAAAGTAAAGTTTCAAAATCTACATATTTAGCATCAAGTTCTTTTTCGGCATTTTCATTATGAGAACGATTGTGATAAATGATTTTCATTCCAAATGCAGCTTTACATTTCTGAGCCATTTCAAAACCAATTCTTCCCAAACCAAATATTCCTAATGTTTTGCCGTAGAGTTCCTGTCCTAAATTTTCTAAAGCATTAAAGCCTTCCCATTTTCCGTTTATAATTTTTTTGTGATTGTAAAATGATTTTCGGGCAACACTTTGCATCAATAAAAAAGCAATATCTGATGTGGCTCTGCTTAAAACATCAGGCGTGTTGCCAACAGGAATTTTTCTTTTATTAGCCGATGGAATATTGACAGCATCAAATCCGACAGAAAATAAAGCGATTCCTTTTAAATTAGGACATTGCTGAAAAAAATCTTCATCCAGATTATTGGCTCCAACGTTTAGTAAAACATCATTTTCCTGACAGATTTTTATAAACTCATTTTTTGACAATACATTTTCTGTTGGATTTACGGTAATGCTAATGCCTTTTTCCTGAAGTAATAAAATGCCTGCTTCTGGTATATTTTTATTTATAAAAACCTTCATTTTGTATTGTTTTTTGATCTGTTGGGTAATTTGTAAAAAAATTAAACACATAGAAACATAGGTTTTTTATGCTTTAAAAGATTGCAAAAAAGAACTAGTTTCTTTCACATAGCTATGTGTATTTTGATAAAGTGAAACGCCTTTTTACATTTCTATTGGCTATGTTTCTATGTGTTAAAATAATTGCGTAATGTTATAACGGTTTATTTATTCGTCCTGTTTTTTTATCAAATCCATACGGACAATGACGGCAACCACTTTTGCAGCAATAACCGCGTTTTAAATGGTGTTTTTCGGTAAAACATTTATAACCTTCGGGCGTATAGTAAAAATCTTCGCCTTCGATTAGTTTATTTTCATTACTTTGCTCTTTCATAAATCTGCATAGGGTTCATGTTTCTTTTCTAAAATCAAATAAACGAATTTGATTGTGATTTTAATGAAATCGAACATTTTTTATCTACAAATTTATAAATTTTACAGCGAATGTTTCTAATTGTTGCTAAATATTTAATCCCGAAAGGATATCGCGGAATGGCTGTATTTCCGTTTGTAATTTTAAAATATGATTTTGATAAAGATAATCCTGTTTTTGTCAATCATGAAAAAATTCATTTGAGACAACAATTAGAATTATTGATTTTACCTTTTTATATCTTTTATATTTTAGAATATGCCATCAGGTTACTGCAATATAAAAATAAAGATTTGGCTTATAGAAATATAAGTTTTGAAAGAGAAGCGTATGCAAATGAAACGGATTTAAATTATTTGAAAAACCGATCTTTTTTTGGTTTTTTGAATTACATAACTTTAAAATAAAATAGATTTTGAATCAGGAAATTCCTATCAGTTTTCCTAATCATATTTCACTGACTATAAAAAGAGATGATCTCAACCATCCCTTTATTTCAGGGAATAAATTAAGAAAATTAAAATACAATTTACTTCAGGCGAAAGCCGAAAATAAAGCAACATTGCTAACTTTTGGCGGAGCTTTTTCGAACCACATTGCCGCGGTGGCTTATGCGGGGAAGGAACAGGGCTTTAGAACAATTGGTGTTATTCGCGGCGATGAACTTTTTGATAAAATTGAAGAAAATCCAACTCTGAAATTCGCTCAGGAAAACGGAATGCAATTTGAATTTGTAACCCGGGAAGAATATAGGTATAAAACGGAAATTTCCTTTATCGAAAAACTAAAAGAGAAGTTTGGCGATTTTTATTTGGTACCGGAAGGCGGTACAAATGAACTCGCTGTAAAAGGCTGTGAAGAGATTTTAACAGGTCAAGATACCAACTTTAATTACGTTTGCTGTGCAGTTGGTACAGGCGGAACAATCTCCGGTTTGATCAATAGTGCCTTGCCAAATCAGAAAGTTTTAGGGTTTCCGGCGTTAAAAGGTGACTTTTTAACCAATGAAATTCGTATTTTTGCCAAACAAGATAACTGGAATTTAATTTCTGACTATCATTTTGGAGGTTATGGCAAGATAAATTTAGAATTAGTTGAATTTATTAATGCTTTTTTGAAAGAAACAAAAGTGCCCTTAGATCCAATTTATACAGGAAAGATGGTTTTTGGCGTTATAGATTTAATCAGCAAAAATTATTTTCCTGACCATTCAAAAATTTTACTCATTCACACCGGCGGATTGCAGGGAATTGACGGAATGAATATAAAGTTGAAGCAGAAAAAATTACCAATACTCAAGAACAATGATTAAAAAAATTGTATTACTTCTCGTAATATTAGCTTTAGCAAGCTGCTCATCTAGTAAGCCTGCCATCGCGACGACCAAAAAAGCTGCAGCAGTTCAAACTAGGACAGCGGCAGCCAAAAGAAGTACTCCTGTTAAACCAACAGTTAAAAATTACCCTTCGACAAATAATACAACTGAGGTTATTCAATCTACTTCAAAAACTGTTGTCACCAGCGATTTAATCAATAATTATGTTTTGCAATACAAGGATATTGCAATGGGAAACATGAAAACGTACGGAATTCCGGCGAGTATTATTTTAGCTCAGGGAATTTTAGAATCGGGCGCAGGAAAAGGAGATTTAGCTGTTGATGCGAATAATCATTTCGGAATTAAATGTCATAAAGAGTGGCTGGGCGAAAGTGTGCGTCATGACGATGATTCGGCTCAGGAATGTTTTAGAAAATATCCGCAAGCAGCAGATTCTTACAGAGATCATGCTTTATTTTTGGTTGGGAAAAAGCGATATGAAAAGCTGTTTACTTACGAAAAAGACGATTATAAATCCTGGGCAAAAGGATTAAGAGCTGCAGGTTACGCTACAGATCCTAATTATCCTGATAAATTAATCAGTTATATTGAGCGTTATAATCTGCATCAATATGATTGTTTGATTACCGGAAGAAATTATGTTCCAATAAGTAAAACAGTCGCTGCCTCGACTAAAAGTTCGACAAAACCGGTTTCTTCAAATTCAAATTCGAACGATCCAAATTTATACGAAGTTCAAAAAGGAGATACCTTGTATTCTATTTCAAAAAAATTCAACGTATTGGTTGACGATTTAAAGCAAAAAAATAATCTTTCAGACAATGCAATTTCTATTGGGCAGCGATTGAAAGTGAAATAAGTTTTTAGTTTTCATTGTCGGTTTTCAGTCTCAGTTTGAAAGTATTCAAAAATCTAAAATTCAAATTTTAAAATAGAGTTCGCAGTTTATAATCTAAAATCAGAACTCTAAAATCTAAAATATAAAAATGTTATATAAAAGAAGTAGTCAGCTTTTTGCTGAAGCAGAAAAAGTAATTCCGGGAGGAGTAAATTCACCAGTTAGAGCCTTTAAAGCGGTTGGGGGAACTCCTATTTTTGTAAAAAGTGCCAAAGGTGCTTATTTGTATGATGAGGACGGAAATAAATTAATAGATTACATCAACTCATGGGGACCAATGGTTTTAGGCCATGCATATCAGCCAGTTGTTGATGCTGTGATTGAAAAAGCAAAGTTGGGAACTTCATTTGGAATGCCAACTGAATTAGAAACTCAAATTGCTGCCTTGGCGGTTTCTATGGTTCCGAATATTGATAAAATAAGATTTGTAAATTCAGGTACAGAAGCTTGTATGAGCGCGATTCGTCTGGCTCGCGGATTTACGAAAAGAGATAAAATCATCAAATTTGCAGGTTGCTACCACGGACATTCGGATTCATTTTTGATTCAGGCCGGAAGTGGTGCCGTAACTTTTGGTTCGCCTAATAGTCCGGGAGTTACAGCAGGAACTGCAAAAGATACTTTGTTAGCAAAATATAATGATTTAGAGAATGTAAAGACCTTAATCGAAGCGAATAAAGGAGAAATAGCTGCCATTATTATCGAAGCCGTTGCCGGAAATATGGGTTGTATTCCACCTCAAAAAGGTTTCTTAGAAGGATTAAGAGAATTGTGTACAGCAAACGGAATTTTACTAATTTTTGATGAGGTAATGACAGGTTTCCGTTTGGCTCGTGGTGGCGTTCAGGAATTGTACAATATCAATGCTGATATTGTAACTTTCGGGAAAGTAATTGGTGGAGGTTTACCTGTTGGTGCTTTTGCAGCCCGCGAAGAAATCATGAATTATTTGGCACCTCTTGGTCCGGTTTATCAGGCAGGGACATTATCGGGAAATCCGTTAGCAATGGCTGCAGGATTGGTAATGTTACAGGCACTTGATAATGATCGTGAAATTTTTACCCGTTTAGAAGAAAAAACAGCTTATCTTGAAGCAGGTGTTGATAAAGTTTTAAAAGCGAATAATGTTGCTTTTACCATCAATAGAGTAGGTTCTATGATTTCGGTACATTTTGATGCTAATCCTGTGGTTGATTTTCAAACAGCTGCAAAGGGAGATAACGATACATTTAAGAAATTTTTTCACGGTTTGTTAAACGAAGGTGTATACATTGCACCATCTGCATATGAAACCTGGTTTATTACAGATGCATTAACGTATGAAGATTTAGATTTTACCATTAATGCAATTGATAAAGTTTCAAAGACATTTTAAATCTTAAAAACTAAAAGACATTTTTCAGTTAAGGTTCAGCTTTTTAATTAAAGTTGAACCTTTTTTATTATCGTTTTATAATTAGTTAATGAAAAGTTAATAAGCATGTTTTCCTGCATATATTTAGAATAAAAATTATTTTTGTTTATCAAATAAATACTAAATCTACAATAAATGAAGAAATTTTTCATTTTAATTACAATGACAGTTTTTATACTGTTTTCTACTAAACAATTTGCACAATCTAAAAAGAAAGAAACTAAAAAAGGAGAGTCTGCAGTTGCCCCGCCAGAGAAAAAATCAGAATCTGCAATTAAAGAATATGGTAAAGTTATTACTAAAGATGCTGTTTCTGATCCTGGACTTTTTACTGTTCATAAAGTCGATAAAAAATACTACTTCGAGATTCCAAATAAGTATTTAGATAAAGACATGCTTTTAGTAAGCAGACTTTCAAAATTGCCTTCCAATTTAGGTGGGGGATATGTAAACGCCGGTTCTGAAACTAACGAACAATTAATAGTCTGGCAGCGTTTTCAGGATAAAATTCTCATCAAATCAAAATCTTATAATGCGGTTGCCAGTGATACTTTGCCTATTAGTATTTCGGTTAAATCAAATAATTATGAGCCAACATTGTTTGCTTTTGATATTGTAGCTTTTAGTAAAGACTCAGCGAACACAGTTATTGATGTTACTAAATTTTACAGTTCAGATGTAAAAGCCATTAGCGGAATATCGGCAGAAATGCGCGAAACATACAAAGTAAAAGGATTGGATGATTCCAGAAGTTTTATCAATACCATTAAAAGTTTCCCGATGAATATCGAAGTAATTCAGGATATGACTTATAATGCTTCGAAACCATCAATGTTAGAAGGTACAGAGTCAATTAGTATTCAGATGAATCAATCGATGGTTTTATTGCCCGAAGTGCCAATGAAACCAAGATTAGCAGATTCCAGAGTAGGATGGTTTACTGTAAGTCAATACGATTACGGAAGTAATGAGTTAAAATCTGACCTTAAAACATACATTCGTCGCTGGAGATTAGAACCTAAAGATCCCGAAGCTTATAACAGAGGAGAGTTGGTGGAACCTTTAAAACCAATTGTTTATTATTTAGATCCTGCAACGCCTGAAAAATTAAAAAAATATATTAAACAAGGAATCGAAGAATGGCAAAAACCTTTTGAAACAGCCGGTTTTAAAAATGCCATTATTGCCAAAGATGCTCCAACAAAAGAGGAAGATCCTGATTTTAGTCCGGAAGATATTCGCTATTCTGTAATTCGTTATGTAGCGAGTACAACCCGCAATGCCGTTGGTCCAAGTGTGTCTGACCCAAGAACCGGAGAAATTATCGAAAGTGATGTTATCTGGTATCACAATCATTTGCGTTCGTACAGGAACCGCTACTTGCTCGAAACCGGAGCAGCAAATCCTTCCGCCAGAACTTTACAAACCAGTGATGAAGAAATGGGAGAAATGATGCGAATGGTAATTGCTCATGAAGTAGGTCACGCTTTAGGATTTCCTCATAATATGGGTGCAAGTTGTGCTTATGATGTTGAGAGTTACAGAAATGGAGATTTTACGCAAGAAAACGGAATCTCGGCCAGTATTATGGATTATGCCCGTTTTAATTATATCGCTCAGCCAGATGATAAAAATATTCGATTTATTCGTAAAATGGGAGCGTACGATCATTATGCTTTGAATTGGGGATACAGAGTAATTCTGAATGCTAAGTCTCCTGAAGATGAAGTTTCGGTTTTAGACAAATGGATTGTAGAGAAAGCCGGAAATCCTGTTTTTAAGTTTGGGAAACAAAGCAGTGCTTTTGACCCAACTTCGCAAACAGAAGATATTGGGAATAATTCGATGAAAGCAAGTTCGTACGGAATGAAAAATCTGGAATATGTTGCAGCACATTTAAACGAATGGACAAGCAATGTGACCAATAATTACGGAGATTTAGATGAATTGTATAAAGAAATGCTGGATGTCTGGAGCCGATATGTAGGTCACGTTGTAACGAATGTTGGCGGAGTTTATGAAAATACTAAAAAGCCAAATCAATCCGGAAACATTTATGAAGTGGTTCCAAAAGCAAAACAAATAGAGGCAATGAACTGGCTACAAAACAATGCTTTTGCTTCGCCAACCTGGATTGTAAACCTAACTACTTTAAAGAATACAGATGTTGCCGGTTACACAGAAAGATTTAGAGCTTTGCAGGTGAGACATTTAAATAATTTATTGAGTATTGGCCATATTGGTAGATTAATAGATAATGAAATCCTGGGTACAGATACGTATAAAGCTTTGGATTTATTAAAAGATACCCGAAAAGGAATCTGGAAAGAAGCGGCCACGCCAGCGAATGTAACAATATACAGAAGAAATTTGCAAAGAGGTTATATTGATAGAATGGGTGCATTAATGACCGAAGAAATTAAACCAACAGACAGATCTGCAATTTATTTTAATGTAGCACAATCTGATGTAAGGGCTTTGGTTCGCGGCGAATTGACTGCATTAAAAACTACACTTTTAGCAGCAAAATCAAGACCCGTAAATACAGAAACAAAATACCATTATGAAGATTGTATCAAGCGAATCGATTTGATTTTAAATCCGAAATAAAAATGTATAAAATCAAAAAAGAGGCTATAAATAGACTGCACCCAAAAGTTTAGACAAATTAATAATTAAGTTTTATAATAATGAGCTCGATATTGTATCGGGCTCATTCCTTTTAGATTAAGTTTAATTCTGTCATTATTATAATAATTTATATACTCAACAATCTCTTGTTTCAATTGATTAATGGAAGTGTATTTTTTAAGATAAAACAACTCTGATTTTAATATTCCAAAGAAGTTTTCAATTATCGCATTATCAAGACAATTACCTTTTCTGGACATACTTTGTTTAATTCCTTTTTTCTTTAATAAATGGTGGTATTGTTTCATTTGATACTGCCAGCCTTGGTCAGAATGCAGAGTCAGATTAGTATTATCGGGTATTTTTTTAAATGCTTTTTCAAGCATATTTAAAACTTGATTAAACACTGGTCTTTGTGATAATTCATAGCTAATTATCTCTCCATTAAACAGATCAATTATCGGCGATAAGTACAATTTATTGCCAGAAACATTAAATTCAGTCACATCGGTTGCCCATTTCTGGTTAGGTCTATCAGCTTTAAAATTGCGCTGTAGTAGATTAGGAGCTATCTTTCCCTGCTCTCCTTTATACGATCTGTACTTCTTGATTCTGATTAAACTTTTTAATCCTAAAAATTTCATCAATCGAAGCACTGTTTTGTGATTAATTAAAATCCCCTCTTTTTTGATTAATAGAGTAATACGTCTATATCCTAATCTACCTTTATGATAATTGTAAATCTGTTTAATTAAATCTTTTATCTCTTGATATTTATCGATTGCCTGACCTTTCTTTTCATAATAATAATACGTACTTCTAACCATGTTCATACAATTTAGTAAAAGATCTAAATCATACTTATGCCTTAATTCCATTATGGTTTGAGCTTTTTGTTTTGATTGGCTTGCTCGGCTTGAACTAAGGCGTTGAACTTTTTTAGAATTTCATTCTCAGCGCGCAGGTACTCTAACTCCTTTAAGAGTTCCTCTTCCCTGGTTAGAGGTTTGTCTGTTTTTCGTTGCTTTCTCTTAAAATTCATAACTGCTGGTCTACCACGTGATTTAAGTTCTAAACCTGCCAAATCATCTTTTGCATATTTTCTTTGCCAGCTTATTATGGTTGACTGCGCTGGAATTTTGAAAATCAAGCAGGCTTCATCCAAAGATAAAGACTTATTTTCAATGGTTTGTATCACTTTTAATTTAAAGTCTGCAGTATAAACTTTATTTTTTTGCCTTGGAAAAAGACCTTCAATTCCAAATTCATTATAGCGGCTAATCCAGCACGTAAGGTTGCTTTCAGCTATCTTGTTTGCTCTAGCTGTGCCTTTAACCGAATTATGTCTTTTCAAAACTTCTTCTACACAACGAAGTTTAAATTCACAATTGTACTTGACTTTTCTTTCCATAAAAATGCCCCCAAATAGTGTCTAACTTTTTGGGGGCAGTTCAAAAAGCCTCTTTTTTTTTGATCTCAATTACATTTTATCTTTTCTGTGATCTTTCATTTTATCTTTGTGTTCTTTTTGAATCGCTGTCCATTTTTTATATTGATCAGCATTCAAAATAGATTTCATTTTGGCATCAGTCGCTTTGTGATCTTCTTCCATTTGTTTTTTCATGGCTTTTTTCTCTGCGTCAGTTGGTGCTGCAGCGTTTTCTCCACGGCTTTTTTTCAGCATTTCCATTTTAGTACTTCTGTCAGATAAAAGTTGACCAACTTGTTTTTGCTGATCTGCGTTTAGGTTTAACTCAGTTGTTAATTTTTGCAAATGTGCCTGATCACGTTCTTGCGGAGATTTCATATCTCTATGACCTTTGTGATCTCTTTTGCCTTTGTGATCTTTTTTCAAAGCGGTCCATTTTGTGTATTGATCCGCATTTAAAATAGCTTTCATTTTAGCATCGTTTGCAGCTTTTTCAGTTTCCATTTGCTTTTTAAAGGCTTCTCTTTCTGTCGCAGTTGGTTTTGTTTTGCGATCTTTATTGGCTTCTCTGAACTTTTCTCCTTTAGCAGATCTTTCGGCTAATAATTGTTTTACTTGCGCTTGTTGTTTTGTATCTAAATTCAATTCAGAAGTTAGCTTTTGCAAATGTTTCTCATTACGTTGTTCCGGAGTTAATTTTTCTCTTTGATCACGTGTAGCTTTCTGATTGATGTCTTGTGCAAAACTTACCATTCCAACGAACAATAAAGCTGCGATAAATAATTTTTTCATAATTCGTTTTTTTTAAAAGGTTTATATCGATTAGACTTCAAGAAGTTTGCTAGGTTTAATCAGATTGTAAGATTTGTCTTTTAATTAACAGAAACTATTAATGAAAGCATAAAATAGCATGTAAAATAAAAAAGAGGCCATTCAAGCCTCTTTTTGTAACCGTTATTAGTTGTTTTCTTTTTGGTATTCTTTCATTTTTTCTTTTGCCTTATCTCTTTTTTCTTCCTGAATAGAAGTCCATTTTTTGTATTGGTCTGCATTTAGGATCGCTTTCATTTTTGCATCATTTGCGTCTTTTTCAGCTTTTAATTCATTTTTAAAAGCTTCTCTTTCCGCTGCAGTAGGTTTTTCTTTTCGGTCTTTTCGTTCTGCTCTCAATTTTTCGGCTTTAGCACTTCGGTCCGCTAAAAGTTGTTTTACCTGAGCTTGTTGATTCGCATCTAAATTTAATTCGGTAGTTATTTTTTTTAACTGTTTCTCATTACGTTGTTCCGGAGTTTGTCTTTCTCTTGGTTCACGATTAGGTGCCTGATCTGCTTCTTGTGCAAAACTTACTACTCCAACGAATAGTAAAGCTGCGATAAATAATTTTTTCATGATGTACGTTTTTAATTGTTATAGTAATTAGACTTTATCAAATTGAATAGGTTTAATCTGATAATCAGAATTGTAGTTAATTTAACAAACGAAAAAGCGATTAGCAATATTGTATCCTGATTTGCAATGGTTTTTTTAATTACTTTAATGATCCAGGATATGCTATTTTACACGAATAGGTTTTAAATTTGTTAGTGTATTAAAAATTTCAAAATAGAATTACCAGAATACAATATGGAAGAATTATTTAATAAGAAAAATAAAAACCGAGTTCTTAAAGCTGTAAACGGAGAAATGTCGTATCAAAAATTAAATGCTGCCGAATTGCATCAATTTGTACAGCATTGGAATTATGATGACGGAATCGAGCCTTTTCTATGGATCAGCAAACAAAAACATCTGGATAAAGGAACAGCGCTTTGTTTGTATTGGATGTTGCAGCCGGATTATTTCTGTAAATTCAAAAGCGAAGAAGACATAAAAAAAGACATCAATTATGAAAGTTATCCATTAATAAAAGAAATTGAAGAAAGATATATTTCCGGGTTTTATGAAGAGGATAATTTTTCTTTTGATCCTAAAGAAGAGTTTTTAGATGAAAATTCTAATACAACATGTATTCCGGCAGAAATGCTGAAAAAATCACCAGGAACTGTTTTCGAAAGACAAGATATCGAGTTTGCTTTTTTAAGAAATCCCAACGAAAAGGAGTTGAAAACGATTAATACGAAGATTGTAGATGCTGTAAAAATCATTCAAATTTCAAATCCTGATTTTGTTTATGATAAAATGCATGACACCATTAACGCTATAATTGAAAGTGTTGAATATTGGAAAACAAAAGAATTAGGGAAGGTAAAAATTAAGAATCTCTCTTATTTATGGATGGATTGCGTTCATAAAAAACACAACTGGGATTGGATAATTTGGGATTGGGAAACCGGAAATAATCTAGGAGTTACAAACGCTACAAAAGAATTAACGTGTTTGGCAGATACTATTATAAACCATACAATAGATGGATTTCAGCAATCTTCGATAATTTCAGATTTATATCAGGATTTGTCAGGAGTCAATAATTTTTATGATTTGAAAAAAGATCCTTACAGCGGTATTGGTTTGCTTTTTAGTACAGATCATTTAAAATTTAGAATATAATAACTGATGGCATTAAGAAAAATTACTGTCGAAGAAAATGTATATCTGTATAAATCCGTCACAGGATTTGGAGGTAGTATAGAGATAGCAACATTTAAAATAACGGTATTCTTAGAAAATTTTAAGCAAACTCCATTGCAAATTAATTTTATTACATGGGAAGATACATATGCAGGAAATCCTTTAAGTACGGGTATGAAATTGAGCAAATTATCTACAAAAGATGAGGAAGTTGTCAATTTAAACAGGCCTAAATATATTAGAGAATTTATTTTATATGGTTTAAAAATGGGCTGGAATGGTCAAAACAAAGTAGAGCCTATTGATGGTTTAAAAATATTGACGAGTTTAGATTATGATGTTTCTTGTCTGCATCCAAAAGACGGAATTATTATAGCGCATGGTAAAGAATATCCAAAATAAGTTGATTTTTCATGATCAGAAAATTACTTCAGAATTAATTGCTTACTTTAGTAATACAAGAAGTTAAAACCAAAAACAAACGATTATGAGTTTAGATGCCACACCAAATAATACTAAAATTGCCTTTTTTTCAACACAGCCTTATGATAAATCTTTCTTTAATAAGTACAATGAAGATTTTGGTTTTGAATTGGATTTTTTCGAAACACAACTAAATCCTCAAACGGTAATTTTGATCGAAAAAGCTACTATAGTTTGTGTTTTTGTAAACGATATTGTCAATGAAGCCGTGATTAAACAATTGGCAGAAAAAGGTGTAAAAATCATTGCATTGCGTTGTGCCGGTTTTAATAATGTCGATTTAGAATCCGCTAAAAAATACAATATAAAAGTATGTCGCGTTCCGGCATATTCGCCTCAGGCAGTTGCAGAACATGCGATTGCGATGATTCTGACTTTAAACAGAAAAACGCATAAAGCTTACAACCGAGTTAGAGAGCAAAATTTTTCCCTAAACGGATTATTAGGTTTTGATTTATTCGGAAAAACAATCGGAATTATTGGGACGGGAAATATCGGAAAAGCTTTTGCGAAAATCGCTTTAGGTTTTGGATGCAAAGTGCTCGCGTATGATATTGTCACCAATGATGAAATGATAAAAGACGGAGTTAAATTTGTTTCTCTTGAAGAAATCTTTAAATCGAGCGACATTATTTCTTTGCATTGCCCATTAAACGAGCAAACTAAGCATATCATTAATAAGAAGTCTATCGACGAAATGAAAGACAGCGTTATGATTATCAATACAAGTCGTGGCGGATTAATAGAAACAGCTTGTGTTATTGAAGGTTTAAAAGAGGGTAAAATTGGATATCTTGGAATCGATGTTTACGAGCAGGAAGAAAAACTATTCTTTAGAGATCTTTCTGCAGATATTATTCAGGACGATGCGATTCAGCGTTTAATGAGTTTTCCTAATGTTTTGGTTACGGCGCATCAGGCTTTTTTTACCAATGAAGCTTTAACTCAGATTGCTTTGGTTACTTTCAGTAATATAAAATCTTTGCTAACCCATAATGATATTGAAAATAAAGCAGCTTTGCTGGTTTAAATGAATCTTAAACTTTAAAAAGAAAAATTATGAAAAATAAACTTTTACTGGCAGTTATGATTCTGGGAATGATGTCATGCCAAAACAAAGATAAAACCGACTCAAAAAGTATCATCAAAACAATTGCTGAAGATACCTTATCCAAAACCGTTGCGGGAACGGCAGATGTAAGCGATGCTCCTGCAAAAGATGATAAAGCAGTCGAATTGATTCGAAAACAATTGAATATTCTATTAAAGACAGATCTTCCTGCAATGACAAAAGAAGACAGATTTTTTTACTACGAAGCTTTCGATTTGAATAACGATAAAAAAGACGAATATTTTGTTGGTTTCTCTAATCCTTATTTCTGCGGAAGCGGAGGTTGTTCGGGTTACATCCTAAATAATGACGGAAGTTTAATCAATAAGTTTACCGTAACCGATTTCCCGATTCTCGTTACCACTTCAGCATCTGAAAAGTTTTACGATCTTATATTCGAAACCGGTGGAAAATTTCATCTCATAAAAATGAAAAACGGCAAATACCCGTCAAACCCATCCGTTCAGGAAATTTGGAAAGGAGAAACTCCTAAAGAAAATACCAAGGTTTTAGATATTCAGGGAAAGAAATTAGAGAAGTATTCGTTTTAATCAGATTATTATAAAAAAATCATTCCGTAGGAATGTGTGCTCGGTAGAATTAAAATTGAAATATGGTTATACGTTCCGTAGGAACGTTTGATTAACGAAGCAGATGTTTTATTTCTGTAAAAAAACAGGTGTCCCTACAGGACACACCATACAAAAACAATATTTTTTTCTACCGATGAGATATTCCTAACGGAATATTTCTATTCGTTCTGAATCAATTCGACTTTTTTAAAGCAAGGTATATAAAATAAAAACCCGACAAATTTTTAAGAATCTGTCGGGTTTGAATATTATTAGGTAACAATTTTTGGAATTTGGACCCCAGCGTTAGCGAACATGCAAAGCAATTTTAAAAATTTGGAATTTTAAAATTTACTCCACCAATTCCACAAATTTAAACTCACCCTCAACAGCAACTTTAGTCAAACCGTGTTTAGATAAGTTTTTCATAGAAGCATCCCATTTTTTACCGCTTAAATTAGCAGTAATTTTTAGTTGCTGAAGATCCATTTTATTTTCATTTCCTTTCAATAAATCTACGATGAATTTTTCTTCATCAGACAATTCAATCTGAGCTTGTTTTTTCTCCGGACGCATTTGCGGGAACAATAAAACTTCCTGAATCGATGCGTTGTTTGTTAAGTACATAATCAAACGGTCCATACCAATTCCCATTCCGGATGTTGGCGGCATACCATATTCTAATGCTCTTAAGAAATCTTCATCAATAACACCGTTTGCTTCATCATCACCTTTTTCAGCCAAACGCATTTGGTCTTCAAAACGCTCACGCTGATCAATTGGGTCATTTAGTTCAGAATAAGCATTTGCAATTTCTTTACCACAAACCATCAATTCAAAACGTTCAGTAAGATCTGGATTATCGCGGTGCTCTTTACAAAGAGGCGACATTTCTTTAGGATAATCAGTAATAAAAGTTGGCTGAATATAATTCCCTTCGCATTTAGCGCCAAAAATCTCATCAATCAGTTTTCCTTTCCCCATTGTTTTATCAACGTCAATTCCCATACCTCTGGCAGCTTCGAACAATTCTTCTTCGCTTTTTCCAGAGATATCAAAACCGGTAAAATGTTTGATAGAATCTGTCATTGTAACACGAGCATACGGCGCTTTAAAGTTAATTTGGTGTTCACCAAAAGTAACTTCGCTGGTTCCGTTTACAGCGATGGCACAATGCTCAAGCAAACCTTCAGCAAATTCCATCATCCAGTTGTAGTCTTTGTAGGCTACATATATTTCCATAGCGGTAAATTCAGGATTATGCGTTCTGTCCATACCTTCATTTCTAAAGTTTTTCGAGAATTCATAAACACCATCAAATCCACCAACAATTAATCTTTTCAAATACAATTCGTTTGCAATACGCATATAAAGCGGAATGTCAAGCGAATTATGGTGCGTGATAAAAGGTCTCGCCGCAGCTCCACCAGGAATCGATTGTAAAACCGGAGTTTCAACTTCAAGATATCCTGCATCGTTAAAATAACCACGCATTGCAGTATACAACTTTGTACGTTTGATAAAGTTTTCCTTTACTTGTGGATTCACAGTTAAATCTACATAACGCATTCTGTAACGTAATTCAGGATCATTAAAAGCATCGTGTACGTTTCCTTCTTCATCTACTTTTGGCAAAGGCAACGGACGTAAAGTTTTGCTCAAGAAAGTAAATCCGTCAACACGAATACATTGCGCGCCTACTTTTGTAGTAAACAATTCACCTTCAACACCAATAAAGTCACCTAAATCAGTTAGTTTTTTAAATACCGTATTGTATAAAGTTTTATCATCACCTTCACACAAAACATCGCGATTCACATACAATTGTATACGACCTTCGCTATCCTGCAATTCAGCAAAACAAGCTTTCCCCTGATCACGAACACTCATTAAACGTCCGGCAACGATCACCTTCTTACCCTCTTCAAAAGATTCCTTCACCTGCTTCGAAGTATGATTTACAGGAAAAAGATTAGCCGGATAAGGATTGATTCCTAAGTTGCGTAAGTTTTGAAGTTTTTCTCTTCGGATGATTTCTTGTTCTGATAATGCCATTTTGTGCTCTTTTTTAAGTGCGCAAAGATAAAGAAAAGAATGTAGATTTCAGAATGCAGGTTTTAGATTTTTTGAAGCAGTAATTTAATGCATTTCAAAGACCTTTTGTCCCGCTATTCACTTGTATCTTTTTTGCCGAAAAAGCAAAAAAGGATACCGCTTCTATCGGGGCTAAATTAGAAATTTCAGTTTTCAAAAGATGTATTAGTTGGGGTGTTTGTCATTGCGAGGAACGAAGCAATCACACGATCTAAATCAAATTGAGGTAAAAAAGAAATAGACAATCAAAATGAGATTGCTTCGTTCCTCGCAATGACAAACAAAAAAACCTCAGTATCTTAGCAATTCAGAACCTCAGAAACTTTCAAGAAAATGAAAATCATAAAAGCCTTTCTGCTCTTAATTTTAGTCTCAAGCTGTCAGATCACAGAAACTATAAAAATAAACCCAGACGGAAGCGGAACTATTGAAATTTTTCAATTACGTGACGAAAATAGTTATTTGCAATTAGGACGTCCTTATGCTAATTCTGAGAAATTTACAGATACCTTATTTGTTTTTCAGGATTACATAACAAAATATGCCACCACATTTGTGAAATTTAATAAAGCAGATCAGGCATTGTTTCAGGAACATGCCAACGTAAAAATGCATATTAAAGTAGATCCCGTTCAAATGGAAAATTTTAATATAATTTCTTCTGACTTTAAAAAAATAGAAGAAATACCTAATCTTTACGAGAGTATTAGTTTGGCAAGTTCTTTAAAAGAAAATTATCCGGTTTCAAAAGAATCCTTTAGAATAAAATATACTTTCGATGGATTTACTTTCAAAAGAAATCTGGTAATTGTTGATCAGCAAAAGTTTGACAAGGATCGAAAAATGCTGGAAGAAAGAAAAAAAATGTATGCTAAGTATAAATTAGCGCAGTCGTATACTTTAAAATATCATTTTCCAAGAGAAATAAAATCGGTTTCAAACGAAAAAGCAGTTATCAGTGCCGATAAAAAAACAATGACATTAGAATTTCAACTTTCAGATTGTTTACAAAATCATGAAATAACGAATCTCGAAGTGGTCTTAGAGCAAAAAGACCTTGAATAGTGTTGTCTTAGTATCTTAGAACCTTAGTTTCTTAGAATCTTAAAAAATAAAATAGTCTTCGTATCTTTGATAAAAAATTAGCCATTATGAAATTATACAAGTTACTTAGTTTTTGTTTTGTATTAGCAACATTAACGAGCTGCACATTAACTGAAAATATATATGTAAACGATAACGGAACCGGAAAGTTTTCTGTAGATATGGATGGTTCGTCTTTAATGGCGATGGCCGGTGACCAGCTGGGACCTGATGCCAAAAAGAATATAGATTCTACTTTTACCTTCAAGCAATTGTTTGAAGAAAAAAAAGACAGTATTGCAAAACTGTCTCCGGAAGCCCAGAAAGAACTTAAAAAACTCGAAAATTTTGTAGTAAACACCAAAATGAATGGCGAGAAAAAAGAGTTTTTAATGACCATTTCGACTGACTTTAAAAACGTAAATGAGTTGCAGGATGCATTGCAATCTTTGAGCGCGCTTCAAAAATTAGAAGGCGGAGCAAATGCTTCGACACCTTTTGGGAAAGGCTTAGGAGATAATAATAGTAAATTAAGCTATACCTACGACGGAAAGAAATTTACCCGTAAAGCTGTTATCGATAAACAAAAAGTGGCTGAAAAAGCAAAAGATTCTACGGCAGATATGTCTAAAATGATTTTTGCATCTTCAAACTATATTATAAAATACCATTTTCCTAAGAAAATAAAAAAAGTATCGAACCCAAATGCTTTGTTTAGCGAGGATCGAAAATCAATTACAATTCAATACCCTTTTACGGATTATATGGAGAATCCTGACAAACTTAACTTTGATGTAGAGTTTGAAAAATAATTAAAATGAATAAAAAAATTCAACTTCAGGATTTAGGAAGTAAAGACTATAAATCGACCTGGGAATATCAGGAAGAAATTTTTAAAGACATAGTCGACTTAAAAATCAAAAACCGAAGAGAAGAACTTGATTTGCCAACGCCTAATTATTTACTTTTTGTAGAACATCCGCATGTGTATACTTTGGGTAAAAGCGGAGATCTTGAAAATCTTTTATTAAACGAAAAACAGCTCGAAGCAAAAGGAGCCACTTTTTATAAAATCAATCGTGGCGGCGATATTACGTATCACGGCCCGGGACAAATTGTAGGTTATCCCATTCTGGATTTAGAAAATTTCTTTACAGACATTCATAAATACTTACGTTTTCTGGAAGAAGCTATCATCCTGACTTTAGAAGAATACGGCTTAAAATGCGGACGAAGCGAAGGCGAAACCGGAGTTTGGCTCGATGCTGGAACTCCCTTTGCACGAAAGATTTGTGCGCTTGGAGTACGCGCTTCACGCTGGGTAACCATGCACGGATTTGCCTTAAATGTAAATGTTGATTTAGGATATTTTGACAACATTATTCCGTGTGGTATTCGCGGTAAAGGCGTTACTTCTCTACAAGTAGAACTTGGCGTAGAAAAAGTCGATGAAGCCGAAGTAAAGGCTAAAATAGTAAAACATTTGACCCATTTGTTTGAGGCAGAATTCGTTTGATGAACTTTTAATTGAATAGATTTTTATTTGTGAGAGTACGAGAGAAATACATTTTTTTACATAACTAGTAAGAATAATGGAGCATAAGATTTAACCACAAAGTCCGCAAAGGTTTCACAAAGTTTAGAAAGAGTTTTTAGTGAAGTTTAAAAAAAAAAACAAGTTCGCAAAGCTTTGTGCTCTTTGTGTTTTTACAAAATTTTACGGGTAAAAAACTTTGTGTCCTCTGTGTTAATAATTACACCCAACTAGTCTTTTAAATATAAATAGTATGAAAAATGCTGAAGAAAATAACAATTATAGAATTGCCGTTCCTTCAGCATTTGAAACTGTTTTTTCTCATTTTTACTTTGCCGAAAATAAAACATCATTACCTATAACAAAAACCTTATTGCCAAGTTTTCAAACCATTTTGGTTTTTAACTTTGGAACAAAATCATTTTTAAAATCGCAGCAGAATACTTTTTTAGAAGTTGAAAAATGTATGGTTCTCGGTCCAATAAAACAAGCTTTCGATTATACGTTAGAACCCAATTCAGAGATTTTGGTAGCCAATTTTAAAGAAGACGCTTTTTACAGATTCTTCGGGACTGCACTTTTTGATTCGTTGCCCATTCATCCCGATGCTTTAATTGATGAAAACTGTTTTACTCTTTTGTGGGAAGAACTTCAAAAACTTTCTGATACAAAAGACCGTGTCGATTATATTTTAGATTTCTGTAAACCTTATTTAAGGGAACAAAAGGAGATAACAACGCTTTTAACCGATTTTCAAAACCAAAATCTGAATCCCATAAAAGCAATTGCTTCGCAGATCAATCAAACCGAAAGAAATATTCAGCTCAATCAAAAGAAATTTTTTGGTTATACTATAAAAGAAGCCAATCGGTATGAAAGGTTTTTAAAAGCTGTAAATCAAATTCAGGAAAATATAATAAACGAGTCAAAAACAGATTGGCTAACGATTGTTGACCAATGCGGTTATTACGATCAGAGTCAGCTCATTCATGACTTTAAATATTATATGAATATTTCGCCCACAAAATTCCTGAAATTTCAAAACGATATCTGCAGCTCAAAGCCAGGATAAATCAGATTTCGTTTTCTTACAATTGTACTCAAACCTTGCGTTCTACATTTGTCATGTTAATCTTTAAAAACAGAAAACATGAAAAATTTAATTGTTTATGCGCATCCCAATTCAGGCAGTTTAAATCATTTCTTCAAACAAACTGTACTCGAAATCCTTCAGGAATTCGGAGAAGAAATTGCTGTTCGAGATTTGAATGAGATCAATTTTAATCCTGTACTTTCTTTAGACGATATGAATGGGCAAAGAATGGGAACGGTTGCTGATGATGTTAAAACAGAACAAGACTTTATAACATGGGCAGATCGTATTATTTTTATTTACCCAATTTGGTGGACAGGAATGCCGGCAATTATGAAAGGTTATATTGATCGTGTTTTTAGTTACGGGTTTGCTTACCGATACGATCAGGGCGTTCAAAAAGGTTTACTGACTGGAAAGAAAACAATCATTATCAATTCGCACGGAAAATCAAATGCAGAATATGAAGCAATGGGAATGGATAAAGCTTTGATATTAACCTCAGATACCGGGATTTTTACCTATTCAGGATTAGAAATTCAACAGCATTTTTATTTTGATAAGGCAGACAGAGCTTCCGCAGATAATATTTCGGATTGGGAAAGTCAGATCCAAACTATTTTTAAGTCTGTCGGTAAAGAATCAGTTTTGGATAAAAAAATGATTTAATATTAAAAATAATTGTAAAAACCATAAAAAAGAGCCTTTAATTGTCGAGATTTTGAATGGTCGGTAAATTATCTGAGGGTAGTAGTAGTATGGGTTTTTTATCCTAAATTTGGTTGCGTACTTTATAATAAAAGCTTTGTCGAATCTAACTTACTGACTTATGAGAAAAATCTACTTTATCTGTTTTATTTTTATGATTAATGGGCTATCTGCTCAAAAGAAAGATAAACTAAATCCAATCGAAGTGTATGAAAAAGCCTGGTCAGAACGTAAAAGTGAGGCAAGGTTAAAAATAATTAAAACCATTTGGCTGGAGGAAAGTACATTTGAAGATCCTTCTGCCTCTATAAAAGGAACAGCGGCCCTAAACAATGTTATAAATGAATTTTATAAAAAGTTTCCCGATGCTGTATTTAATTCTGGTCCAAAAGTGGTAAAAGACAATTATGTAAGTTGGGATTGGAAAATTTTAGATGCAAAAAATAAACTTATAATGGCCGGACGTGATTTTGCCCGACTCAACGGAAAAGGTCAGGTGAGTAAAATTATTGGTTTTTGGAATCCGGAAGCTACTTTGTCTGAGGCTGAAATTTTGAGTAATCTTGAAGCAGATAATTTTAAGATTATAGCTCAATATTACGAAAGTGTTTTTAAAACCAGGGATTTTACTGCAATGGCACATTTAATAGAAGAAGGTGCAGTTTATAATCAGGCTGAAGGATTGCCTTACGGAGGGAAATTTACAGGTTTTAATGAATGGGTAAAAATGTATGCGAAATCTGCTGAATTTTTTGATTTAGAAATAGAAAAAGAGCCTGTTTATTTTAGCGATGCTACAAAAAACGAAGTAATTATTTATTTTACCATAAAGGCGAAAGCAAAAAAATCAGGTAAAACACTTTCGGTACCAATCTCAGAACATTTTGATTTGAAAAATGGAAAAATTACGGCCATCAGACCTTTTTATTTTGATACCAAGCTATTTGCAGAATTTCTGAAAAGTAAAAAATAATAGAAATCTAAATCTTTCAATAACAAAAAAAGGCTTATCAATTGCGATAAGTCTTTTTTATTGTTATTCAAAATTCAATTCGAGTTGATCCGGCAAAAGCCTAAAACTCATTCGGTGATATTTTGTAGTTCCATATTTTTTTATGGCTTCCCTATGTTCTTTGGTAGGATAACCTTTGTTTTGTTTCCAGTTGTACATCGGGAATTCTTCATGAATCTGATCCATGTATTCATCGCGATACGTTTTGGCCAGGACAGAAGCCGCGGCAATACTTAAAAATTTACCATCACCTTTTATGATACTTTGGTTGGGAATCGATTTTAGTAATTCAATTTCAGTTAAAGAAAATTGTTTGCCAAAAGTATTTTTCATACCCAATTTGGCATTCAAAGAACGATTACCATCTACAATAATAAATTCAGGTATATGATGCAGTTTCAGGATACATTCCTGCATGCCTTTCATTGAAGCGTTTAGGATATTGATCTCATCAATTTCGTTGGGATGCAGATGCGTAACAGCAAAACAAAGCGCATGCTGCTCGATTATTGGTTTTAGAAAAACTCTCATCTTTTCAGACAATTGTTTACTGTCGTTTAAAAATTCATGCTCAAAATGATTCGGTAAAATTACTGCAGCAGCCGTTACCGGACCAGCCAAACAACCTCTTCCAGCTTCGTCGGTTCCGGTTTCTAAATTAAATCCTGAGAAATTTTTTTCAAGCATTTCTTTTTTTGTTTTAATTCGCAAATATTATAAAATTTTCTTTAAAAACATTCGTTCTCTTACTATTTGCCAAAGCAGTCGTATAAATTCAAGTGTTTTTTTATTTATACGTTTTTATCTTTTACCTTTGCCAGACAAATTTTGCCAAAATAATTCCATATAAAGCGATCAAATGAGAATATTCTTTTTTCTATACCTATTAGTTGTACCCACTTTATTGTTTTCTCAGGAAAAAACTACTTCTAAAAATAGTTTAGATATGAATACTAAATATTCAAGTATAACTGATACTATAAAAAAGAAAAAGGCAAAAATTGCAACAATAGATCAATATCAGATAATTACTCTGGAGCATGATACAACATATGTTGACACTTCGCTAACCATAAAAGGTGCTTATAAACAAAACAATCTTCGTAAGGATGATTTCGGACTTTTGTCTTTTGCAAATATCGGACAGACTTACAATACTTTGCAATATAGCCTGACTAGTTTTTCGCCTTATCCGGAAATTGGTTTTAACGGAAAACACTTTAATTATATGCAGGCAGATCAAATCAATTATTATTCTGCAGCAACACCTCTGACCGAATTGTTTTTTAATACTACAATAAATAAAGGTCAGAACGTAGATTCATTTATTACATTAAATACTTCAAAAAATCTCAACTTTTCTATTGCATACAGAGGTTTACGTTCAGAAGGAGATTATATAAATCAATTGGTTAGTGCGGGAAATTTCAGACTTACAACAAGTTACACTACAACCGACAGGAGATATGCGATTAATGCACATTATACTTATCAGGATGTTTTGAACGAAGAGAACGGAGGAATTACTACTCCGGCAGATTTTGAAAGTGATAATCCGGATTATAAAAACCGTCAAAGATTGCAAGTATATCTTACAGATGCTGAATCATTTTTAAAAGGCAGACGTTTGTTTTTTGATCATGCTTTTAGAATAAATCCAACCGAAGGGAATAATAATTTGTATGTAACGCACCAGTTTAATTACGAAAATAAATTTTTCGAATACAATCAGGCAACCGTTCTTTCGGCTGTTGGTACCAGATCAGTAAAACGATTTGGAGAATCATATGTAACAAGCGGTATCAACGACCAGACCCATTATGAAAGACTGTATAATAAGGTAGGAGTAGCTTATGAAAATTCTCTTTTAGGAAAATTCAATTTTTTTGTTGACGATTACAGATCGAATTATAAATACGGAAGAGTCTTAGTAAATACTGCAGGAGTTGTTATTCCTGATAATTTGTATCTGCAAATTAATAATGTAGGAGGACAATTTGAATATCAAAAAAACAAATGGAACGGACGTTTTTTATATTCAAGATCAATTACAGACCAGTCTCTTTCTGATTTAGATGCTAAATTAAAATATGATTTTAATGATAAAATCCAGTTTGATTTTAGATATCGTAATATCAACAAATTACCAAATAATAACTACAATTTGTATCAAAGTAGTTATGTGCAGTATAACTGGTCGAATAATTTTAAAAACGAAAAAATCAATTCGCTTAGTGCTGCTGTTAGCACGCCTTGGTTAAATGCAGAGGTTCAGTATACAGTTTTAAATGATCATTTGTACTTTGCAGATGTTTCTACGGCAGCACAGGTTGCAGTAAATACACAAATTATAAATCCGGCCCAATACGGAAATGCAATAAATTACCTGGAGATAAAAGCAAGCCGCGAATTTAAATTTGGCCCTTTTGCCCTTGATAACACACTTTTATATCAAAAAGTAGATCAGTCAGATTTAATTTTAAATGTGCCTGATTTCGTAACAAGAAATACATTTTATTATTCAGGTCACTTTTTTAAGAAAGCACTGTATATGCAAACCGGAATCGTTTTTAATTATTTTACAAAGTATTACGGAAATGGTTACAACCCGGTTGTTGGAGAATTTTATGTTCAGAAAGAAAAAGAAATTGGAGGTTATCCGTTATTTGATGTTTTTTTAAATGCCAGAATTCGCCAAACCCGATTCTACGTAAAGGCAGAGCACATCAATGCACTTTTTTCTAAAAGCGACTATTATTCGGCACCTAATAATCCTTATCGTGACTTTGTTATTCGATTTGGTTTAGTTTGGAATTTCTTCCAATAAAATTAGGATTATAGTATATTAAAAATCAATATTAAATTAAATAGAAATGGACTTTTCAAATAACATTTTAGAAACAATTGGTAATACACCATTGGTAAAACTCAACAAAATTGTTGCTGAAATTGATGCTTTAGTATTGGCAAAAGTCGAAACTTTTAATCCTGGAAATTCTGTAAAAGACAGAATGGCCGTAAAAATGGTTGAAGATGCTGAGGCAGATGGCCGATTAAAACCCGGAGGAACTATTATTGAAGGAACTTCTGGAAATACCGGAATGGGATTGGCGCTTGTAGCGATCATTAAAGGATATAAACTAATTTGTGTAATATCAGACAAGCAGTCAAAAGAAAAAATGGATATTTTGCGCGCTGTAGGTGCCAAGGTAGTAGTTTGCCCTACAGATGTTGAGCCAACAGATCCAAGATCCTATTATTCTGTTTCAAAACGTCTGGCTGAAGAAACGCCAAATTCATGGTATGTAAATCAGTACGATAATATGTCTAATTCTTTGGCGCATTACGAACAAACCGGACCGGAAATCTGGAAACAGACTGATGGAAAAATCACGCATTTTGTAGTAGGAGTAGGAACAGGCGGAACTATTTCAGGTGTTGGAAAATACTTAAAAGAAAAAAATCCAAATATTAAAATTTGGGGAATCGATACTTACGGTTCTGTTTTTAAAAAATACCATGAAACCGGAATTTTTGACGAAAACGAAATTTACTCTTACATTACGGAAGGAATTGGAGAAGACATTTTGCCTAAAAATGTTGACTTTTCTTTAATAGACGGATTCACAAAAGTAACCGATAAAGATGCAGCCGTTTATACCAGAAAAATTGCTCTTGAAGAAGCTATTTTTGTTGGTAATTCTGCCGGAGCTTGTATAAAAGGACTTTTACAGCTTAAAGAGCATTTTAAGCCAGAAGATGTTGTTGTGGTATTGTTTCATGATTCAGGAAGCCGCTACGTAGGTAAAATGTTTAATGACGACTGGATGCGCGAACGTGGTTTCTTAGAAGAAAATATTACGAAGGCCGAAGACGTAATTAAAGATCATATTGATAAAGAATTAATCGTGGTTCGTACAGAAGAATTGGTTTCTCACGCGATCGAACGTATGCGTAAATACAAAATCTCGCAGATTCCTGTTGTAGATATTACTGGTTTTGTTGGTTCTGTTGATGAAACAGATTTGTTTAGAAGTTATGTTGCTGATAAAAACGTAGCCGAAAAACCAATTAAAGAAGTAATGGGAAAACCTTTCCCGATTGTAAAATTAGGAACACCAATTGAGGAAGTTTCTAAATTATTTACCAAAGAAAATGATGCCGTTTTGGTTGATTTAGGAAATGGTAATCATCATATTATTACGAAATATGATATCATTGGATCTATAAAATAATACAATTGTAATAATTCATAAATCCATAAATCTAGTTGTGAAATTAGGTTTATGGATTTTTTAGCTTAATATATTCGAAAATGACTTTTACCGCGATAGATTTTGAAACTGCAACAGGACATCATCCGTGCTCTGTTGGTATCGTTACCGTAGAGAACGGAATAATTGTAGATGAGTTTGTTACTTTGATTAAGCCTCCCAAAAATGAGTATAATCCGTTTACGATTCGTGTACACGGAATTTATCCAAGAGATACTGTAAATGCAAAAACTTTTGTGCAGGTTTATCCTGAAATCGAAAAAAGATTGAAAAACAGAGTAGTGGTGGCACACAACGAAAGTTTTGACCGCAATGTTTTAATGAAATCAATGGCGCTGTATGGTTTGCTTTACGAAGATTTAAATATAGCCGAAAAGTGGGAATGTACCGTTAAGATCTACAAATCAAAAGGCTTTAAACCAACTAAATTAAGTGATTGCTGTCGCGAAATGAAAATTCAGCTCAATCATCACGAAGCGTTATCTGATGCGAGAGCTTGTGCTAAATTGTATATGTTGAGATAAAAAAGTAATATATTTTTGTAGGATTAGTATTATTTTAATTAATTTTAGACTTTTTATCAATTAAAGTAAAAGTCTAAAATGAAAGAAGATTTTCTTCATTATCTCTGGAAATTCAAAAAGTTCGACACTTTGAATTTGAAAACTGCCCAGGACGAACAAATCACGATTATTAAGACCGGAGATTATTTAGAACTTGCCGGACCAGATTTTTTTAATGCCCAAATCACCATAGGAAATCAAAAATGGGCAGGCAATGTCGAAATTCATTTAAAATCTTCAGATTGGTATGTTCATGGTCATGAAAAAGATGCTGCTTACGAAAATGTAATTTTGCACGTAGTTTGGGAACATGATACAGAAATATTTAGCAGAGACAATAATGAGATTCCTGTTTTAATCCTGAAAGATTATGTTGCTTCAGAAATTTTATCCAATTATAACTCCTTAGTAATGCCCAAATCCTGGATATTTTGCGAAAAAGATATCGGGAAAATTGACGATTTTATAATAAAAAATTGGCAGGAAAGATTGTTCTTTGACCGATTAGAGCGCAAATCGAAATTTATTTATGATTTATTAGAAGAAACAAATCAGGATTGGGAAGGAGTTTTGTTCGTTTTACTAGCAAAGAATTTTGGTTTAAATACAAACGGTAATTCCTTTTTGCAAATAGCGAAATCTATTCCTTTTTCAATTGTTCGTAAAGAAAGCTTTGAAATTGAAAATCTCGAGGCATTACTTTTAGGCACTTCTGGCTTGCTGGATGACGATAAAGAAGATATTTATTTTACCGATTTAAAATTGCGATATTATTATTTACTTAATAAATACCAATTAGAAAAACGTCATATCGATTCAGTACAATTTTTTAAGCATCGACCGGATAATTTTCCAACGATCCGACTTTCGCAATTGGCTAATTTGTATCACAAACATCAAAACTTATTTTCGAAAATAACAGTTCTAAAATCAGTAAAAAGTGTCTATGAATTATTAAATGTTTCGGCAAGTGTATATTGGAGTAATCATTATCAGTTTGATAAAGAAAGTTTAAGAAAACCGAAATCTTTATCGAAATCATTTATGGATTTGATCATTATAAATACCATAATCCCAATTCAGTTTGCTTATTCCAATATAAGGGGCGAATCTATTGCCGAAGAATTAATAGCATTCATGAATGAAGTTACACCTGAGAAAAATGCTATAATTGATAAGTTTCAATCTTTTGGAGTTTCTGCTAAAAACGCTTTCGAAACGCAAACATTATTAGAACTTAAAAATGAATATTGCAATCAAAAAGCATGTCTAAAATGTGTTCTAGGAGTGGAGTTGCTGAAGAATAAGCAGAATTAGAGAATTAGAAAATGTCTCAATGAGATAATTTTGTACTTTTGTTTTTATTAGCAAATATTAATATCATCCTGAGCGAAGACGAAGGATAAAATCTAACTATGTCAGCAATTTTAAAACTTAAATTCTTTTTTGAAAAATATGGTTTTCATGTTTCTTCAAGATTGGCCGATAAATTGGGTATGCGCGTAACGAGTGTGAGATTGTTTTTTATCTATATTTCGTTTGTTACGGCCGGTTTAGGATTTGGTGTCTATCTCACTTTGGCATTCTGGATTCGCCTCAAAGATTTAATTCGTGCAAAACGTACCTCGGTTTTCGATTTATAAAATATTTAAAACATAAAAAAAGGATCATAAAGTAATTTACTCTATGATCCTTTTTTATATCTCTTTAGAAAATTATTTCCCGGGATTGTTTAATTTACTGTTTTTCTTACCATAAACAAAGTAAATTACTACTCCTAATGCCATCCATACTACAAGTCTAATCCAGCTTTCGTTAGGTAATGAATACATTAAGGCCAAACAAATAATAATCCCTGCAATTGGTACAAATGGTACTAAAGGCGTTCTGAAAGATCTTGGAGCATCTGGCATTTTCTTACGCATTACCATTACACCAATACAAACTAGTACAAAAGCCAGTAAAGTTCCAATACTTACCATATGTCCTAAATCACTTACCGGAACTAAACCAGCAAATAAACTTACGAATACCAGGAAGAAAAGATTAGTTTTCCACGGAGTACGAAATTTAGAGTGAATAGAACTGAAGAATGGAGGCAATAAACCATCTTTACTCATAGTGTAAAACACGCGGCTTTGTCCCATAAGCATTACTAACATTACAGAAGTATAACCGGCTAAAATAGCCACTATTAGACCTGTTTGTAAAAAGTCATAACCTGTTTTTGCAAATGCAGTTGCAGCTGGTTTAGCATCTCCTGCAAATTCTCTGTAATTAACAAGACCTGTCATTACGTGAGCGAAAAATACATATAATAAAGTACATATAATCAAAGATCCTAAAATACCAATTGGCATTCCTTTTTGCGGATTTTTAGCTTCCTGCGCAGCAGTAGATACAGCATCAAAACCAATAAAGGCAAAAAACACAGTTCCGGCTCCTGCAGCAATTCCTGACCATCCAAATTCACCAAAAACACCTGTGTTTTCTGGAATATAAGGCGTATAATTTGCAGTATCAATAAAGCTCCATCCTAAAACAATGAAAACAATTACTACTGCTACTTTTACAACCACTAAAAAGTTGTTTAATGATGCAGATTCTTTAGTTCCTCTAATTAATAATAAAGATAACATTGAGACAATAAATATAGCAGGTAAATTTACAATACCGCCTTCGATTACTGTACCGTCACTAAGTTTTAGAGTTTCCCAGGGCGAACATATAAATTCGTGAGGGAGATGAATTCCATATTTGTTTAATAATTCTAATAAGTAGCGGGACCAGCTAACGCCAACCGTTGCGGCTCCCAAAGCGTATTCTAAAACTAAATCCCAACCAATAATCCAAGCCATAAATTCTCCCATTGTGGCATAAGAGTAAGTATATGCACTACCAGCAACTGGAATCATAGAAGCAAATTCTGCATAACAAAGTCCGGCAAAAGCACATCCAACGGCTGCTAAAATAAAAGAAAGAGTAACTGCTGGTCCTGCATGTTCTGCTGCAGCAATTCCTGTTAACGAGAATAATCCGGCTCCAATAATGGCTCCAACTCCAAGTGCAACGAGTGACCGTGAAGATAGAGTTCTTTTTAAGCCTTTTTCAGATTCGGAAGCTTCGTCAAGCAATACCGAAAGTGGTTTAGTTTTCCAAATTGACATACTATAATATTGGTTTATTGTTATTAAGCTCCAAATGTATCGTTTTTTGTAAAAAATAAAAACAATTATCTCTTTTTAAGTTACAAAATATTAAAATTTTTGACAAAACCTCCGTTGATTATTCTTTAACTGCTGAGATTCATTAAATTAATTGGGCTTTAGTAATGAAAAATGCAATTTTAAAAATAATATTATTTTTAGTATAAGTCTTGTTAAATTTATTGTTTTTTCCTTAATTTACGGGATTTATTAGAAATGAATAATTTTACTTGGAATGAACTTTACCCCATTTGCCAAATATTTTAGGTTTACAAAACAGCAACGTACAGGAATTTTTTTACTTTTTGCGCTTATAATTATCTTACAGGCCATTTATTTTTTTGTCGATTTTACTTTACCTGAAAAAGCTTTTCCCGAAAAAGAAGAATGGATGTCTTTACAAACAGAAATTGATTCTATGAAACTTGCTAAATTCAGTGAGAAACCAAAAGTATATTCTTTCAATCCAAACTTCATTACAGACTATAAAGGATATAAATTAGGAATGTCGGTTGAGGAGATAGATCGTTTGTTGGCTTTTCGAAAAGAGAACAAATATGTTAGTTCAGCAAAAGAGTTTCAGGATGTAACAAAAGTTTCTGACTCTTTATTAAGTAGCATGGCTCCGCTTTTTAAATTTCCGGATTGGGTTCAGAAGAAAACTGATTTTAAAACTGAAAAAAAAGAATTTGTTCAAAAGGAGAATTTCAAAAAAGAAAATTTCAAAAAAGAAAAAATTATACTTTTAGATATCAATCAGGCAACACAAGAAGATTTAGTTAAAATTTATGGCATTGGCGAAGCTTTATCAGCAAGGATACTCAAACAAAAAGAAATTTTAGGATGTTTTGTTTCTATGGAGCAAATGAATGATGTGTGGGGGCTATCGCCAGAAGTTATAAGTGAACTCAATAGCCACTTTAAGGTTGTAATACCTTCTTCATTAAAAAAAATAGCCATAAACGACGCGTCTTTAAAAGAATTATCGCAGTTCTCTTATTTTAAATATACCCTTGCAAAACAAATTGTAACTTATAGAAGCATGAACGGAAATATTAATAATATTGAGGATTTATCAAAAATTAAAGGTTTTCCTGTTGAAAAAGCAAAAATAATTAGTTTATATTTGGAGTTCTAAAACAAATCAGCTTACAATGAATTTTGAATATAACGAAACGCAATTGATGATTGCTCAATCTATAAAAGATTTTGCCGAAAAAAATATCAGACCAAATATTATGGAATGGGATGAGGCTCAAATTTTTCCGGTGGACCTATTTAAAAAATTAGGTGAAATGGGATTTATGGGAGTTTTGGTTCCAGAAGAATATGGAGGATCAGGATTAGGCTATCATGAATATATTACAGTTGTAGAAGAAATTTCAAAAGTAGATCCTTCAATTGGTTTATCGGTTGCGGCGCACAATTCGTTATGTACCAATCATATTTTGACTTTTGGAAATGAAGAACAAAAGAAAAAATGGTTGCCAAAACTGGCTACCGCCGAATATATAGGAGCCTGGGGATTAACAGAGCACAATACAGGTTCAGATGCCGGCGGAATGAATACAACAGCGGTTAAGGACGGTGATGAGTGGATTGTAAACGGAGCTAAAAACTTTATTACACATGCAATCTCTGGAGATATTGCAGTTGTAATTGTGCGTACCGGAGAAAAAGGAGATTCAAAAGGAATGACCGCTTTTGTTTTCGAGAAAGGAATGAAAGGATTCACTTCAGGAAAAAAAGAAAATAAATTAGGAATGCGTGCCAGCGAAACTGCAGAATTGGTTTTTGATGGTTGCCGTGTTCCTGATGCCAATAGATTGGGAGAAGTAGGGCAGGGCTTTGTTCAGGCCATGAAAATATTAGATGGAGGTCGTATTTCGATCGGAGCTTTATCGTTAGGAATCGCAAAAGGCGCTTACGAAGCAGCGCTCAAATACTCTAAAGAAAGACATCAGTTTGGGCAGCCTATTAGCAGTTTTCAGGGAATTTCCTTTAAATTGGCTGATATGGCAACTGAGATTGAAGCTTCAGAATTATTATTACATAAAGCGGCATTCTTAAAACAACAGCATAAACCTGTTACGACACTAGGTGCAATGGCAAAAATGTATGCCTCAGAAGCCTGTGTGAGAATTGCAAACGAAGCCGTTCAAATTCATGGAGGTTACGGGTACACAAAAGATTATCCTGTAGAGAAATTCTATCGTGATTCAAAATTATGTACCATAGGAGAAGGAACTACCGAAATTCAAAAGTTAGTTATTTCGAGAAATTTGCTAAAAGAATAAAGAATAAAGAATAAAGAATAAAGAATAAAGAATAAAGAATAAAGAATAAAGAATAAAGAATAAAGAATAAAGAATAAAGAATAAAGAGTATTATTATTGGCTCTTTTCTAGGGATCGATTTTTGGAGAAATCTATTCTCTTTTTTCTATGTTCTATTTTCTTTTAAAATAATTCATAATTCATAACTCATAATTCATAATTAATATATACTTTTGCACCCTTAACGAGAGGAGGTGTCAATATTATGTTAATTATACCAATTAAAGACGGAGAAAATATCGATAGAGCATTAAAGCGCTATAAAAGAAAATTTGATAAAACAGGAACTGTTCGTCAGTTAAGAGCACGTACTGCTTTTATTAAGCCTTCTGTTATCAAAAGAGCACAAATTCAAAAAGCTGCTTACATCCAAAACATGAGAGATGGTTTAGAGAGTTAGTATTAGCTTTTCAAAAATAATTACCGTTAGTTATCAAGATTTTGATACTAACGGTTTTTTTATGCTTAATTTTGAGATAAATAATATTCTTTATAAGTAGAATATGTATTTGTGTAAATGAAAAGTGTGTATTGCTATGAAATCAAATAAAGAAGCATTTCGCGATTATCTTAAATTAGAAAAAAAATATTCTCCACATACAGTCAATGCTTATTTGAATGACATTTTGTTTTTCGAAACATTCAATAAGGAGCGCTTTGAGCAAGAGAATATCGAACAGGTAAATTATAATCAAATCAGGAGTTGGATTGTTTCACTTGTGGATGATGATATTTCTAATGTTTCTGTAAATAGAAAAATGTCTTCCCTGAAAGCTTTTTACAAGTTTCTTTTAAAGACAAAGCAAATAGAGGTAAGTCCAATGCTGAAGCATAAGGCTCTCAAAACTCCTAAAATTGTTCAGATTCCATTTTCGGAAAAAGAATTAAAAGATTTGATGCAGCAATTTGGCGAACCTTCCGGATTTGAGGAAGTGAGAGATAAACTTATTGTAGATCTTTTTTATACCACAGGAATGCGTAGGGCAGAACTAATATATTTAATGAAGCACAATGTCGATTTGTCTTCAAGTGTGGTTAAAGTTTTAGGAAAGCGTAATAAAGAACGTATTATTCCCGTTTTGCCAATAATTACAGAGCAGTTTAATTTGTATTTACAAGAAAGAGCGTTAGTTGAGAAGATAGTCGATGAGGATTATTTTTTTATTTCTGCAAAAGGGTTAAAATTGAGTGAATCTTTTGTGTATCGATTAATAAATTCATACTTTAGTAAAGTCTCTGAAAAGGTAAAAAAGAGTCCGCATGTGCTAAGGCATACTTTTGCAACTCACTTATTAAATAACGGAGCAGATTTAAATTCAGTTAAAGAGTTATTAGGACATTCGAGTTTGGCATCTACACAAGTTTATACTCATAATAGTTTAGCAGAGCTTAAAAAGGTGTATAGTGATGCACATCCGAGAAACAAGTAATGATTCTTAAATGTTTAACCCTAAAATTTGTATTATGAAGGTAGATGTTCATGCAGTTAACTTTACTGTTGACAGAAAATTAGTGGATTTTATTCAGGAAAGAATGGATAAATTAGAAAAATATTACGATCGTGTTGTTTCGGCTGACATTTTTTTAAAAGTCGAAAGAACGAGTGATAAGGAGAATAAGGCAGTAGAGATTAAGGTTAATGTCCCGGGAGATGATTTTTTGGTTAAAAAACAATGCAAGACATTCGAAGAAGCGATTGAGCTTTCTGCAGAATCTCTGGAGCGTGTATTGGTAAAAAGGAAAGAAAAAATAAGAACACACATATAATTGAAAATTTTTTTTAAAAAATGTTTTGATTAAAAGATAAAATAGCTACATTTGCAGTCCGTTAGAAATAGCGGACTTTTTTATTGATATTGCCAGCGTAGCTCAGTTGGCTAGAGCAGCTGATTTGTAATCAGCAGGTCGTGGGTTCGAGTCCCTCCGCCGGCTCTAAAATATTTCAAATGCGATTTGAAATTTGTTCTTTAAAATTATGGAATAAAACAAATTTAGGTTCTTAATTTGGTTTTAGAATAATCTAAAATCTTAAGTCAGAAATCTAAGATTGTCCGGGGAGATACTCAAGCGGCCAACGAGGGCAGACTGTAAATCTGCTGTGTGAACTTCGCAGGTTCGAATCCTGCTCTCCCCACAAAAAGAAGTTAAGATTCAGAGCGAAGATTTTAAATTTAAAATCTATAAATACAATCTAAATCAGAACTCTCTGCCGACTTAGCTCAGAGGTAGAGTGCTTCCTTGGTAAGGAAGAGGTCACGGGTTCAATTCCCGTAGTTGGCTCAAGTAAGTAGGAAATTGAAAATTAATATATAACTAAGATTAAAAATTAAGTAAAATGGCAAAGGAGAATTTTAATCGTTCCAAACCGCACTTAAACATAGGTACAATTGGACACGTGGATCACGGAAAAACTACATTAACTGCAGCAATTACAAAAGTATTGTCTGATGCTGGTTACTGTCAAGCAAAATCGTTTGATCAAATCGATAACGCTCCAGAGGAGAAAGAAAGAGGTATTACTATTAATACATCACACGTAGAGTATGAAACAGCTAACCGTCACTACGCTCACGTTGACTGTCCAGGTCACGCGGATTACGTAAAGAACATGGTTACTGGTGCTGCTCAAATGGACGGAGCTATCTTAGTAGTTGCTGCTACAGATGGTCCAATGCCACAAACTCGTGAGCACATCCTTTTAGGTCGTCAGGTAGGTATTCCAAGAATCGTTGTTTTTATGAACAAAGTGGATATGGTTGACGATGCTGAATTGTTAGAGCTTGTTGAAATGGAAATTAGAGATTTATTATCTTTCTACGAATATGATGGAGATAATGGTCCTGTAGTTCAAGGTTCTGCTTTAGGAGGATTGAATAATGATCCTGCTTGGGTACCAAAAATCATTGAATTAATGGAAGCTGTTGATGCTTGGATCGAAGAGCCAGTGCGTGACGTAGCTAAACCATTCTTGATGCCGGTTGAAGATGTATTTACAATTACTGGTCGTGGAACTGTTGCTACAGGTCGTATCGAAACAGGTATTGCTAATACAGGAGATCCAGTTGAAATCATTGGTATGGGAGCTGATAAATTAACTTCTACTATTACAGGAGTTGAGATGTTCCGTAAAATCCTTGACAGAGGAGAAGCTGGAGATAACGTAGGTTTATTGTTAAGAGGTATTGATAAAGAATCTATCAAAAGAGGAATGGTTATCATTAAGCCAGGATCAGTAAAACCACACGCTACTTTCAAAGCTGAGGTTTATATCTTGAAAAAAGAAGAAGGTGGACGTCATACTCCATTCCATAATAACTACCGTCCACAGTTCTACGTACGTACAACTGACGTAACAGGAGTTATTACTTTACCAGAAGGAGTAGAGATGGTAATGCCAGGAGATAACTTGACTATCAATGTTGCTTTATTAAGCCCAATCGCAATGAGCGTAGGTTTACGTTTTGCTATCCGTGAAGGTGGTAGAACTGTAGGTGCAGGTCAGGTAACTGAAATCGTAGGATAATCCTATAAACAATTATAAAAAGCCAGTTGATTTTCTTAACTGAGATCACTGGCTTTTAATTTAATTACGGGCGTAGTTCAAGGGTAGAATAGCGGTCTCCAAAACCGTTGATGGGGGTTCGAATCCCTCCGCCCGTGCAATAAAAAATATATCAAATGACAAAAGTTACGAATTACTTATCAGAGGCTTTCGAAGAGTTAAAGTCAAATGTTACTTGGCCTGCTTGGGCTGAGGTTCAAAAATTGACAATTGTTGTGGCTGTATTTTCGGTTTTATTCGCTTTGGCAACATGGGGAGTAGACGAATTTTTTGCAAAAGCTTTGGCTGGATTTTTTAACTGGTTAAAAGGATAATTTTTTTGTGATGGCAGATAATAATGTGAAAAAATGGTACGTAGTAAGAGCTGTAAGCGGACAAGAAAATAAAGTCAAAGCTTACATCGAAACTGAGATTGCCAGATTAGGTATGGGTGATTATGTTTCCCAAGTTTTAGTGCCTACAGAAAAAGTAGTTACTGTAAAAGAAGGAAAGAAAATGTCTAAGGATAAAGTTTATTTCCCTGGATATGTTATGATCGAAGCCAACTTGGTTGGTGAGATACCTCATATTATTAAGTCTATTACTAGTGTAATTGGATTTTTAGGTGAGATCAAAGGAGGAGAACCTGTTCCTTTGAGACTTTCTGAAGTAAATAGAATGTTAGGTAAAGTAGATGAGTTGGCTGTAAATACAGATACCCGTGCTATTCCTTTCAACTTAGGTGAAACTGTAAAAGTGATCGATGGTCCTTTTAATGGCTTCAACGGAACAGTTGAAAAAATCAATGAAGAAAAGCGTAAACTTGAAGTAATGGTGAAAATTTTCGGAAGAAAAACTCCATTAGAATTGAGCTTTATGCAAGTTGAAAAAGTATAATTTTTGTTACATCTATAATAACCACCGTAATCGCTTCCAATGATTAAGGTGTTAAATTTTTTAAAAAATGGCTAAAGAAATTAGTAAGGTAGTTAAACTACAAGTTAAGGGAGGTGCTGCGAATCCGTCGCCACCGGTTGGACCTGCTTTAGGAGCTGCTGGGGTTAATATCATGGAGTTCTGTAAGCAGTTCAATGCTAGAACACAAGATAAACCTGGCAAAATATGCCCAGTACAAATTACTGTGTATAAAGACAAATCATTTGATTTTGTTGTTAAGACTCCTCCAGCTGCTGTCCAATTATTGGAAGCTGCAAAGCTAAAGTCTGGATCAGGTGAACCAAATCGTAAAAAAGTAGCTAGCGTTACTTGGGACGTTATCAAAGCAATTGCTGAAGATAAAATGGTAGATTTAAATGCATTCACAATCGAATCTGCAATGAGCATGATCGCTGGAACTGCTAGATCTATGGGTATAACTGTATCAGGAGATGCTCCTTTTTAATTAAGAGAAAGAAATGGCAAAATTAACAAAAAAGCAAAAAGAGGCTGCTTCAAAAATTGAAAAGAACAAACTATACTCTTTAAAAGATGCAGCTGCATTAATTAAAGTTATAGCTTCTGCAAAATTTGATGAGTCTGTTGATATCGCAGTTCGTTTGGGTGTAGATCCAAGAAAAGCGAATCAAATGGTTAGAGGTGTGGTTACATTACCTCACGGAACAGGTAAAGACGTTAAAGTATTAGCATTGGTTACTCCAGATAAAGAAGCGGAAGCTAAAGAAGCTGGAGCTGATTATGTAGGTCTTGACGATTATTTACAAAAAATTAAAGATGGTTGGACAGATGTTGATGTTATCATCACTATGCCAGCTGTTATGGGTAAATTAGGTCCATTAGGTCGTATTTTAGGACCTAGAGGTTTAATGCCAAACCCTAAAACAGGTACTGTAACTATGGATGTTGCAAAAGCTGTTGCAGAGGTTAAAGCTGGTAAAATTGACTTTAAAGTTGATAAAACTGGTATCGTACATGCAGGAATTGGTAAAGTTTCTTTTGGAGCTGAGCAAATTTATGACAATGCACACGAAATTATTCAAACATTAATCAAACTTAAACCAACTGCTGCTAAAGGTACCTATATTAAAGGTATTCACCTTACAAGCACTATGAGTCCTGCAATTGCATTGGACCCTAAAGCAGTATAATTGGTAGTTAATAATTTTTAGTATGACTAGAGAAGAAAAATCAATCGCGATTGAAGATTTAACTGCACAGTTAGCTGGTACAAATATTATTTATGTATCTGATATTTCTGGATTAAACGCAGAAACTACTTCAAGCTTGAGAAGAGCTTGCTTTAAAGCAGGTATAAAATTAGAGGTTGTAAAAAACACTTTGCTTGCAAAAGCAATGGAAGCTTCTGCTAATGACTATGGTGATTTACCTTCAGTATTGACTGGTAATAGTGCTATCTTCATTTCGGATGTTGCAAATGCACCTGGAAAAATAATTAAAGATTTCAGAAAAAAATCAGCAAAACCTGTATTAAAAGGGGCTTATATTAATTCTGAAATTTATATTGGAGATGATCAATTAGATGCATTAGCAACTATCAAATCTAAAGAAGAACTTCTTGGAGAACTTATTGGATTATTGCAATCACCAGCACAAAGAATTATTTCTGCTTTACAAAACAAATTCGCTGGTAGCGAAGAAGAAGCTGAAGCATAATAATTCAAACAGGGATTATTCCTTGTTGCTTAATTAGCGCACAATAAATAAATTATATTTTACAAATCATTTTAAACGATAGAAAAAATGGCAGATTTGAAACAATTCGCAGAACAATTAGTTAACTTAACAGTTAAAGAAGTTAACGAATTAGCAACAATATTAAAAGACGAGTATGGTATCGAGCCTGCTGCTGCAGCTGTAGTAGTTGCTGCTGGTGGTGGAGAAGGTACTGCTGAAGAAGCACAAACTGAATTTACAGTTGTATTAAAAGAAGCTGGTGCTTCTAAATTAGCAGTTGTAAAATTAGTAAAAGAACTTACAGGTTTAGGTTTGAAAGAAGCTAAAGATGTAGTTGACGGTGCTCCAAGCAACGTTAAAGAAGGTGTTTCTAAAGAAGAGGCTGAAGGTCTTAAAAAATCATTAGAAGAAGCTGGAGCTGTAGTTGAGCTTAAATAATTCAACTCAGTTTTAAGAACTAGGTTTAGGTCTTGAGTTAACTCAATGGCCTAAACCATTTTTCGTATAATAAAATATATCAATTTTATTATTCAATATTAGTTTAAAATACGAAAAAGTTTTTGATCAATACGAAGAAAAAAAATTAAGCTTTACTGGTTTATTTTTAAAGATGTATTGATTATAATAAGAAAGTATAGATTAAACAGTGTGTGTTTACACAAAAAATTACTTTTTTTTAATCAAAATTTTGTCCATTGATGATAACAAATCAGACTGAAAGATTGAATTTTGCCTCTACAAAAAATATCCCTGACTATCCAGATTTCCTAGATGTTCAGGTTAAATCTTTTAAAGATTTCTTTCAATTAGAAACGAAATCTGACGAAAGAGGCAACGAAGGGTTATACAACACCTTCATGGAAAACTTTCCAATCACAGATACAAGAAACAACTTTGTATTGGAGTTCCTAGATTATTTTGTTGATCCACCACGTTATACAATTCAAGAATGTATAGAGAGAGGTCTTACGTATAGTGTGCCTTTAAAAGCCAGGTTAAAACTATACTGTACAGATCCAGAACACGAAGATTTTGAAACTATTGTACAAGATGTTTATCTTGGAACAATACCTTATATGACTCCAAGCGGTACTTTTGTTATCAATGGTGCTGAGCGTGTAGTAGTATCTCAACTACACCGTTCTCCTGGTGTTTTCTTTGGTCAATCATTCCATGCAAATGGTACAAAACTTTATTCTGCCAGAGTAATTCCTTTTAAAGGTTCTTGGATAGAATTTTCTACAGATATCAACAGCGTTATGTACGCTTATATCGATAGAAAGAAAAAATTACCAGTTACAACTTTATTCCGTGCAATCGGGTTCGAAAGAGATAAGGATATCCTTGAAATTTTCGACTTAGCTGAAGAAATTAAAGTTTCTAAAACAGGTATTAAAAAATATATTGGAAGAAGACTTGCTGCACGTGTATTGAACACTTGGCACGAGGATTTCGTTGATGAAGATACCGGTGAGGTAGTTTCTATCGAACGTAACGAAATTATCCTTGATAGAGATACTATTATCGACAAAGATAATGTTGAAGAAATCATCGATTCTAATGTAAAATCTATTTTGTTACACAAAGAGGATAATAATCAAGCTGATTATGCTATTATCCACAACACGTTACAAAAAGATCCAACAAACTCTGAAAAAGAAGCTGTTGAGCATATCTACAGACAATTGCGTAATGCAGAACCGCCTGATGAAGAAACTGCTCGTGGTATTATCGATAAATTGTTCTTCTCTGATCAACGTTATAACTTAGGTGAAGTTGGTCGTTACAGAATGAATAAAAAACTTGGTTTGGATATTCCAATGGAAAAGCAAGTGCTTACCAAAGAAGATATCATTACCATTGTAAAATATTTGATCGAATTGATCAACTCTAAAGCAGAGATTGATGATATTGATCACTTATCAAACCGTCGTGTAAGAACAGTTGGAGAACAATTGTCTCAACAATTCGGTGTTGGTTTAGCGCGTATGGCCAGAACTATTCGTGAGAGAATGAACGTTAGAGATAACGAGGTGTTTACACCAATTGATTTGATTAATGCTAAAACATTATCATCAGTTATCAACTCTTTCTTTGGTACTAACCAGTTGTCTCAATTTATGGATCAAACGAATCCATTAGCTGAGATTACGCACAAAAGAAGATTATCTGCACTTGGACCTGGTGGACTTTCGAGAGAGAGAGCTGGTTTTGAGGTTCGTGACGTTCACTATACACACTATGGTCGTTTATGTCCGATTGAAACTCCAGAGGGACCAAACATTGGTTTGATTTCATCTCTTGGTGTTTATGCAAAAGTTAACGGAATGGGATTCATCGAAACTCCATACCGTAAAGTAACTGATGGTGTAGTTGATTTAGAAAGTACACCTATCTATTTAAGTGCTGAAGAAGAAGAAGGAAAAATGATTGCGCAGGCAAACATTGAAATGGATGCTTCAGGTAAAATTACAGCTAGCAATGTTATTGCTCGTGAGGAAGGTGACTTCCCGGTTGTTGAGCCATCTGCAGTACATTATACAGACGTTGCTCCTAACCAGATTGCTTCGATTTCAGCTTCATTAATTCCTTTCCTGGAACATGATGATGCGAATAGAGCCTTGATGGGATCTAACATGATGCGTCAGGCGGTTCCTTTGATCCGTCCGGAAGCACCAATTGTTGGAACAGGTTTAGAGCGTCAAGTGGCTTCAGATTCTAGAGTATTAATTAATGCTGAGGGAGATGGAACTGTAGAATATGTTGATGCAAACATCATTACTATCAAATACGACCGTACTGAAGAAGAAAGAATGGTAAGTTTTGATGCTGATGAAAAAACATACAACTTAATTAAATTTAGAAAAACCAATCAAGGTACAAGTATCAACTTGAAACCAATCGTAAGAAAAGGTGACAGAGTTATTCTTGGACAAGTATTGTCTGAAGGGTATGCTACTCAAAATGGAGAATTAGCTTTAGGTAGAAACCTAAAAGTTGCGTTCATGCCATGGAAAGGATACAACTTCGAGGATGCGATTGTAATTTCTGAAAAAGTAGTTCGTGATGATATTTTTACTTCTATCCACGTTGATGATTATTCATTAGAGGTTAGAGATACTAAGTTAGGAAATGAAGAGTTAACAAACGATATTCCTAACGTTTCTGAAGAAGCTACTAAAGATTTAGATGAAAACGGTATGATCAGAATTGGAGCAGAGGTTAAACCTGGCGACATTTTGATTGGAAAAATTACACCAAAAGGAGAATCAGATCCTACTCCGGAAGAGAAATTGCTTCGTGCAATCTTCGGGGATAAAGCAGGTGATGTAAAAGATGCTTCATTAAAAGCTTCTCCATCTTTACATGGTGTAGTTCTTGACAAAAAATTATTTGCAAGAGCCGTAAAAGATAAACGTAAACGTACTCAGGATAAAGATGCTTTAGGCGCTTTAGAAATGGAATTCGAAACTAAATTTGTTGAATTAAAAGACAGATTGGTTGAAAAATTATTCCTGATAGTTAACGGAAAAACATCTCAAGGTGTAATGAATGATTTGGGTGAAGAAGTTTTACCAAAAGGTAAAAAATATACTCAAAAAATGCTTTATGCAGTAGAAGATTTTGCTCACTTAAGCAAAGGTCAATGGGTTGCTGATGATGCTACAAATAAAATGGTTAATGATTTGATTCATAACTATAAAATTAAGCTGAACGACTTACAAGGATCTTTAAGAAGAGAAAAATTCACTATTACAGTTGGTGATGAATTACCATCTGGAATCTTGAAATTGGCGAAAATTTATATCGCTAAGAAACGTAAGCTGAAAGTAGGGGATAAAATGGCAGGACGTCACGGTAACAAAGGTATTGTTGCAAGAATCGTTCGTCATGAAGATATGCCTTTCCTTGAAGACGGAACACCGGTAGATATCGTATTGAATCCACTTGGGGTACCTTCACGTATGAACATTGGTCAGATTTATGAAACTGTTCTTGGATGGGCTGGTCAAAATTTAGGTAGAAAATTTGCTACTCCAATTTTTGATGGTGCTTCTTTAGATCAAATCAATGAATTAACTGATGAAGCTGGAGTACCACGTTTCGGACATACACATCTTTATGATGGTGGTACTGGAGAGCGTTTCCATCAAGCAGCAACTGTGGGTGTAATTTACATGCTTAAATTAGGACACATGGTTGATGATAAGATGCACGCACGTTCTATCGGTCCATACTCGTTGATTACTCAACAGCCACTTGGAGGTAAAGCTCAATTTGGAGGTCAGCGTTTTGGAGAGATGGAGGTTTGGGCACTTGAAGCTTATGGAGCATCAAGTACGCTACGTGAAATCTTAACAGTTAAATCGGATGACGTTATTGGTAGAGCTAAAACTTACGAAGCTATCGTTAAGGGTGAGTCTATGCCAGAACCAGGATTACCTGAATCATTCAATGTATTAATGCATGAATTGAAAGGTCTTGGACTTGACATTCGTTTAGAAGAATAAATAAAGTTTTCAGTTACAGTCTCAGTATTCAGATCAATCTGAAAGCTGAGACTGAAGCTGTTTATAAAATACAAGTTTTTAGGATTTATACCCGTAACCCGTTCCGATTTTTTATTTAAACTCTAAAAGTTTTATAATTAGCGCTTCAAGAATAAGTTTTGAAGTTTAGAGAAGTAACCCGAGGTAGTGACTTAATGAATGCCTATTCTAGGTAGTTGTAGGTTAAAATCAATTTTTTAATTGCAAATAAATCAATAGTAAAAACTATGATGAATAACAGAAACAATAATAAGGATAAAAATCCAGTTAAAAGATTTAATAAAATCTCTATTGGATTAGCTTCACCAGAATCTATCTTGAAAGAATCAAGAGGAGAGGTGTTGAAACCAGAAACAATCAACTACAGAACTCACAAACCAGAGCGTGACGGACTTTTCTGCGAAAGAATCTTCGGACCTGTAAAGGATTTTGAATGTGCTTGTGGTAAATATAAAAGAATTCGTTACAAAGGTATCATCTGTGACCGTTGTGGTGTTGAAGTTACTGAGAAAAAAGTACGTCGTGACAGAGTAGGACACATCAATCTTGTTGTGCCAATTGCTCATATCTGGTACTTCCGTTCTCTTCCAAACAAAATTGGTTATATCCTTGGTCTTCCATCTAAGAAATTAGATATGATCATTTACTACGAAAGATATGTAGTAATTCAGGCTGGTATTGCTAAAAATGCAGATGGAGAATCATTACAAAGATTAGATTTCTTAACTGAAGAAGAATATTTGAATATTTTAGATACTCTTCCACAGGAAAATCAATATTTAGATGACATGGATCCTAATAAATTTGTTGCCAAAATGGGAGCAGAATGTATTATGGATTTATTAGCACGTATCGACCTAGATGAGTTGTCTTACCAATTGAGACACAGTGCTAATAACGAAACATCTAAACAACGTAAAACTGAAGCTTTAAAAAGATTACAAGTTGTTGAGTCTTTCCGTGAGTCTAACTTAAACCGCGAAAACCGTCCTGAATGGATGATTATGAAAGTGGTTCCAGTTATTCCACCAGAATTACGTCCGCTTGTACCACTTGATGGAGGTCGTTTTGCAACTTCAGATTTAAATGATTTATACCGTCGTGTAATCATTCGTAACAACCGTTTGAAAAGATTAATGGAGATTAAAGCTCCTGAAGTTATCTTAAGAAACGAAAAACGTATGTTACAAGAATCTGTAGATTCATTATTTGATAACACTCGTAAAGCTTCTGCTGTTAAAACAGAATCTAACAGACCATTAAAATCATTATCTGATTCCTTAAAAGGTAAGCAAGGACGTTTCCGTCAAAACTTACTTGGAAAACGTGTGGATTATTCTGCTCGTTCGGTAATTGTTGTTGGTCCTGAATTAAAATTATTCGAATGCGGATTGCCAAAAGATATGGCATCTGAATTATACAAACCTTTCGTGATCCGTAAATTGATTGAAAGAGGTATTGTTAAAACAGTAAAATCTGCTAAGAAAATCATAGACAAAAAAGAGCCAGTAGTTTGGGATATCCTTGAAAATGTAATTAAAGGTCACCCGGTATTACTTAACCGTGCTCCTACATTGCACAGACTTGGTATTCAAGCTTTCCAACCAAAATTAATTGAAGGAAAAGCGATCCAATTGCACCCATTAGTATGTACGGCTTTCAACGCCGATTTTGATGGGGATCAGATGGCAGTTCACTTGCCATTAGGACCAGAGGCTATTTTAGAGGCACAATTGTTAATGTTGGCTTCTCACAATATCTTGAACCCTGCAAATGGTGCTCCAATTACTGTACCTTCTCAGGATATGGTCTTGGGTCTATATTATATGACCAAAGAACGTATCTCGACTCCAGAACATGTAATTTTAGGTCAAGACTTAACTTTCTATTCTGCTGAAGAAGTAAATATTGCATTAAACGAAGGAAGATTAGAATTGAATGCTCGTGTAAGAATCAGAGCGAAAGATTTTAATGACGCTGGAGAATTAGTGTATAAAATTATTCAAACAACTGCAGGACGTGTATTATTTAATGAAGTAGTACCTGAAAAAGCAGGATATATCAATGATGTATTGACTAAGAAAAACCTTAGAGATATTATCGGACACATTTTAAGTGTGACTGATGTACCTACTACGGCAGCTTTCTTGGACAATATGAAAGATATGGGGTATAAATTCGCATTTAGAGGAGGTTTATCATTCTCTTTAGGTGATATTAGAATTCCAGAACAAAAAACAAAATTAATTGCAGATGCCAGAGAGCAAGTTGAAGGTATTTCTGTGAATTATAATATGGGTCTTATTACCAATAACGAGCGTTACAACCAAGTTATTGACGTGTGGACTTCAGCAAATGCTCAGTTGACAGAATTAGCAATGAAAAATATTAGAGAAGACCAACAAGGTTTCAACTCTGTATATATGATGCTTGACTCTGGTGCGAGGGGTTCTAAGGAACAGATTCGTCAGTTAACTGGTATGCGTGGTTTGATGGCTAAGCCTAAAAAATCTACTGCCGGTGGTGGAGAGATTATTGAAAACCCGATTCTTTCTAACTTTAAGGAAGGTCTATCGATCCTTGAGTATTTCATTTCTACTCACGGTGCTCGTAAAGGACTTGCGGATACGGCTCTTAAAACTGCCGATGCTGGATACTTGACAAGAAGACTTCATGACGTTTCACAAGATGTTATTGTAAACATCGAAGATTGTGGTACTTTAAGAGGTGTTGAAGTTTCTGCTTTGAAGAAAAATGAGGAAATTGTTGAATCATTAGGGGAAAGAATTTTAGGGCGTGTTGCATTGCAAGATGTTATTAATCCTCTTACTAATGAAGTTCTGGTTGAGTCCGGACAACAAATTACTGAAGCAATCATGAGAGTTATCGAAGCTTCTCCGATTGAAAGAGTAGAAGTTAGATCTCCATTAACTTGTGAGGCTTTAAAAGGTATTTGTGCTAAATGTTACGGTAGAAACTTAGCTACTGGTAAGATGACACAAAGAGGTGAAGCTGTCGGAGTTATTGCTGCTCAGTCTATTGGAGAGCCAGGTACACAGTTAACACTTCGTACGTTCCACGTTGGAGGGGTTGCTGGAGGTATTTCTGAAGAATCTAGTATTGTTACAAGATTCAACGGTAGACTTGAGATTGAAGATTTAAAAACTGTAAAAGGTGAAGACAGTGAAGGTAATGCGGTAGATATCGTAGTATCACGTTCAACTGAATTAAAATTAGTTGATGAGAAAACTGGAATCGTTTTAAATACACACAATATTCCTTACGGATCTAGTATTTTCGTTAAGGATGGTGAAGTAGTTACTAAAGGATCTGTGATCTGTAAGTGGGATCCATATAATGGTGTAATTGTTTCTGAATTTACTGGTAAGATTGCTTACGAGGATTTAGAGCAAGGACAATCGTTCATGGTGGAGATCGATGAGCAAACAGGATTCCAGGAAAAAGTAATTTCTGAAGCTAGAAATAAAAAATTAATCCCAACTTTATTGGTTTACGGTAAAGAAGGTGAATTGATTCGTTCGTATAACTTACCAGTAGGAGCCCACCTTATGGTTGAGAATGGAGAGAAAATTAAAGCAGGTAAAGTATTGGTTAAAATTCCACGTCGTTCTTCTAAAGCGGGAGATATTACAGGAGGTTTACCAAGAATTACTGAGTTGCTTGAGGCTCGTAACCCTTCAAACCCAGCGGTTGTTTCTGAAATCGACGGTGTTGTATCTTTTGGAAAAATCAAAAGAGGTAACCGTGAAATTGTTATCGAATCTAAATTTGGTGAGATTAAGAAGTATTTAGTTAAACTTTCAAGCCAGATTTTAGTACAGGAAAATGACTTCGTAAGAGCGGGAGTACCATTGTCTGACGGTGCAATTACACCAGATGATATTTTAAGAATTCAAGGTCCGGCTGCTGTTCAACAGTATTTGGTGAATGAAATTCAAGAGGTATACCGTTTACAAGGGGTAAAAATTAATGACAAGCACTTTGAGGTAGTTATTCGTCAAATGATGCGTAAAGTAAGAGTTCAGGACCCAGGAGATACATTATTCCTAGAAGATCAATTAATTCACACTAAAGATTTCATCGTTCAAAACGATAAATTATACGGTATGAAAGTAGTTGAAGATTCTGGAGACTCTGCGGTATTGAAACCAGGTCAGATTATTTCTCCTCGTGATTTACGTGATGAAAATTCATTGTTGAAACGAAATGATAAAAATCTTGTTGTAGCAAGAGACGTAATTACTGCAACTGCAACGCCAGTTTTACAAGGTATTACAAGAGCTTCGCTACAAACTAAATCATTCATCTCTGCTGCTTCATTCCAGGAAACAACAAAAGTACTTAACGAAGCTGCTGTAGCTGGTAAAGTAGATGATTTAGAAGGATTAAAAGAAAATGTAATTGTTGGACACAGAATTCCTGCGGGAACTGGTATGAGAGAATACGATAACACTATCGTAGGATCTAAAGACGATTACAATGAAATGATGGCTAATAAAGAAGAGTATATCTATTAAATTAGGAAACTATGAGTAATTCGAACCAACAAGAACAAATTAATATTGAGTTAGACGAAACTATCGCAGAGGGAATTTATTCTAATCTGGCGATTATCAACCACTCATCATCAGAATTTGTTTTAGATTTTGTGAGTATTATGCCTGGTATTCCTAAAGCCAAAGTAAAGTCAAGAATTGTCTTGACACCACAACATGCTAAAAGATTATTAAAAGCAATTGGAGAAAATATCCATCGATTTGAAAACGCTCATGGCGAAATCAAAGAGACAGAACAAGCACCAATACCGCTTAATTTTGGTCCGGCAGGACAAGCATAAAGTACTAAAGCCCCATTTTTTTAAATGGGGCTTTTTTATTTCAGATAATATTAGAATAGATGTATTTCAACCGATTTAGTTTACTTTCATCGACTAAATTTCTTGTTTGCGATTTATTATCCTAAATTGGTTTCTCCTAATAAAATGGGATTAATTTGTTGGATATAATAAACTATTAAGGTTGCATTAATTCAAATTAAAAAAAAGCGCTAATGATCATTTAGCGCTTTTTTTATGCTTTTTTGTGTCGTTTTTATTGAACAATAATTCAGGATTGAAAATTAATTAACCCTCTTTCCAACCTTTTTACGGAAAATGTACTCTATATAAGTAAATAAGCATCTTCGAATAGAACTTAACTTAACAAAGTACGATATGAAAAAGAAATTCACCTTAGAGATATCAAGCCCCTGCTCTGAAAATTTTAATAAAATGATTCCCAATACAATTGGCTCATTTTGTAGTTCATGTGCGAAAAATGTAATCGATTTAAGTAAGAAATCGAATACTGAAGTGGCTAAATTTATTGCAGAAACTAAAGATCAAAATATTTGTGCCCGTTTGAAAGTAACACAATTAGATCACGAGTTTGAATACAATGAGACTTCTAAAATTAATAATCTGAAATATGCAGCAGTAGCCGCGTCACTTTTACTAGCTTCAAATGTTTCCGGACAAGAAAAAACACCGATTAAAACTGAAGTAAATTGCCCAAAACCTAGTAATTATTTACTGGGGAAAGTTGCTTCTAATAATACTGTTAGACAGGAATTAGTAATAACAGTTAAAGGGAAATTATTGGATGCTACAACAAATAAACCCTTTTCCTGTAAAATGTATCCAAATCTCGAACTTAGAATTAATGATTCTGAAAATGCATTTAGAATAAATGCTAAAACGGGAGAATTTTCTATTCCTGTAAAAGTTTTAAAAAGCAACAAAAGTCTAGTTGTTACGATTACTGGAGATGATTATTATCTTTCAAAAGAAATACCTTTTGCATTACAGGCTGTTAAGAATAATGTTTTAGTACAAGATATAATTGTAGAAGAAGGAGAACTTACTAAAATTATGATTGCCGGAGGATTAGGGATCAACTATAAGTAACATCTTAAATTGTATCGAAATAAAAAAGGCTGTCTAAAGTAATTTAGACAGCCTTTAAATGTTTTTCTTTAAAAAAAAAATTAATCAAATTCTGAAGTAAAGAATAACTTAACACTTGGATATTTATTTTGAGTCATTTGAATTGTAAAGTCAGAATCAGCTAAGAAAACTAATTGACCGTATTTATCATGAGCTAAGAATTTCTGTTTAATACGTTTGAATTCTTTAAACTCATCATTTTTAGCATCATCAGGTTTTACCCAACACGCTTTATGAACAGGGAAGTTTTCGTAAGTACATTTTGCGCCATATTCATGCTCTAAACGATACTGAATAACCTCGTATTGAAGTGCTCCAACAGTTCCGATCACTTTACGGTTGTTCATTTCTAATGTAAACAATTGCGCCACACCTTCATCCATCAACTGATCTACTCCTTTTTCTAATTGCTTAGCTTTCATTGGATCAGCATTATTGATGTATCTAAAGTGTTCCGGAGAGAAGCTAGGGATTCCTTTGAAACTCATTATTTCACCTTCAGTCAAAGTATCACCAATTTTAAAGTTTCCTGTATCGTGTAAACCTACGATGTCTCCTGGATACGAAATATCAACGATTTCTTTTTTCTCAGCGAAAAAGGCATTCGGACTGGAGAATTTTAAATTTTTCTTTTGGCGAACGTGATAATAAGGTTTGTTTCTTTCGAAAGTTCCTGAAACAATTTTTATAAAAGCCAAACGGTCTCTGTGCTTTGGATCCATATTCGCATGGATTTTAAAAACAAAACCGGTCATTTTTTCTTCAGTAGGATCTACTAAACGAGTTTCAGAATCTTTTGGTCTTGGAGACGGAGCGATCGTAACGAAACAATCTAACAATTCGCGAACTCCAAAGTTGTTTAAAGCTGAACCAAAAAATACAGGTTGCAATTTCCCATCTAAATAATCCTGACGATCAAATTTTGGATATACTTCGTCAATAAGTTCCAATTCTTCACGTAATCTGTCAGCTGGTTTAGCACCAATGATTTTTTCTAATTCAGGGCTTTGAACATCAGAGAAAGCAATAGTTTCTTCGATATTTTTACGGCTGTCTCCACTAAAAAGATTGATGTTTTGCTCCCATAAATTATAAATCCCCTGAAAGTCATAACCCATACCAATAGGAAAACTTAAAGGAGTAACCGTAAGTCCAAGTTTTTGTTCTACTTCATCCATTAAGTCAAAAGCATCTTTTCCTTCACGGTCTAATTTATTGATGAAAACAATCATCGGGATATTCCTCATTCTACAAACTGCGACTAATTTTTCAGTTTGTTCCTCAACCCCTTTTGCAACGTCGATTACAACAATAACACTGTCAACAGCAGTTAAAGTTCTAAAAGTATCTTCGGCAAAATCCTTGTGTCCCGGAGTATCAAGAATGTTGATTTTTTTTTCTTTATAATTAAAAGCAAGTACAGATGTTGAAACCGAAATACCTCTTTGGCGTTCGATTTCCATGAAATCACTCGTTGCTCCTTTTTTAATTTTATTGTTTTTTACAGCTCCTGCTTCCTGAATAGCCCCTCCAAATAACAATAACTTCTCTGTTAAAGTTGTTTTACCGGCATCGGGATGCGATATAATTCCAAATGTTCTTCTGCGTTGTATTTCTTTTAAAAAGCTCATATTTCGTATAAATAGGTTGCAAAAGTACTATTAATTACGGCTTAATAAAAATATTCACTTCTTAAATTAGGAAGTCTTTCGTTTTATTAGAGAGAAGTTGTAAGCAAAAAATAAGGCTGTCTTTTTAGAACAGCCTTGGAATTATTCATTTTAAAATTATTGGTTAAGCGACCAAACAGAATATCCTTTTGGCGGACATTGAATTTTTACCCATTTATCAGCTTGTGTTGTTGGATACCAGGTTGATGCTCCGGTAAAATCTTTGATCTGTGCATTTGCCCAATTGGTCTGAATCCATCTTTCTTGCCACGAGTTAGAGTTATTGATGTAAACAACTAATCCAGGATTTCCGTTGTATCCATTTCTTCTGGCAATATATTCATCATCATCAGCATATAAAATCGAAGTTGTACCTGTAGCTTTGTTGTTATGAATCCAGATCAGATTGTTTAATTTGTTTTTATCAAGCCATTCTTCATAATCTCTGTAAAATATTGTTGGATATCCTTCGTGAGTCAGGATATAAGAATAGGCTAGTAATTTGTTCGAAATTTCATCAGTATCATGATTCGTTACAAATGTTACTGCTTTGTATGGATTTCTTTTCCACATCATGTCGTCGTTTAATAACGCAAGATTATTTCCGTCGAATGCATCATTCATTTTATAATAACATGCAAAATCAAAAACAGAACTATTGGCATTATTGGCCCAGTCATTTAATACGTTTACATTCGAATCCCATAATTCTCCCACCGAAAAGCCACCTACATTAGCATTCCAGGAGTTAACAACCCAGGCACCAAACCCTTTTACATAGTCAAATCTCCAGCCGTCAAATTTCATTGTATTTTTATAGTATTTACCAACACCGTCGGCTCTTAACCACAACCAATTTTGAACATTTGGAGCCGCATGGCATAAATCGGGAAAACCTCCAAAAGAGCCCTCGTCGTTATTACCGTAGCTATTTTTGTAAAAATCATTGTAAGTACGTGGGAATTTTCCAGAAGCAACTCCGTTAAAGTTGGTCCAGGTATTCGTTCCTGTAAACGGATTCGCTTCAGATTGTCCGCCACTATTATGATTAATCACAATATCGGCGTAAACTTTCATGTTTTCGGCATGTGCATTAGTGATTAAACTTACCAATTCGGTTTTTGAACCAAAACGGGTTTCTAAAGAACCATTTTGGTTGTAATCTCCAAAATCAAAATAATCAGTTGGATCGTATCCCATAGAAAAAGCTCCATTTTGAGCCTTAGAAGCTGGCGGAAGCCAAATAGATCCAATTCCTGCATTTCCCCATGCGGCTACTTTACCACTTACAGTATTCCACCAGTTTCCTCCCGCAGGTACATCCCAATAAAAAGCCTGCATCATAACACCGCCGCCGGGATTGTCAACATACTTTCCGGTTGATGAATTAGAAGTTCCTGTACTAAACGGTTTTCCGTCGTGATGCGTAACATTAATGATTTCAAACTGTTGACTTTCAGCTCTTGCGTCTGCGTCGTTGGTTTCATTTTGCGAACAGGAATAAAAGAATGCAGTTGTTATTGCAAGCAAATAAATCTTTAGAATAGGTTTTTTCATAATAAGATTTTGGTTTAGGTTAGATAATAAAGTTTGTAATTTGATATTTATTAAAGGGTTTGTTGTGACTATTCGTAATTTTAGCCCTTCAGAATTATCAATTACTCATCTAAAGTATATGTTTTTTGATTTGGTTTATTTTTATAAGAAAATAGTTATACAGCGAAAACGTTGTAGTATTGATAACTTTTTATTTTATAGAGAAGTTAGATCTTTTTTGAATCTGTAAAATATTTCACTAAATTGATGATTTTGGGTGCTGTAGAAAGGATTTGTGCCATTTTTTAAAGTAATTAATCTCATATAAACAGTTGCTCAATATGAAATTAAGCTATCATCCATATAATTTTTTGTTAATAGTATAGCCGATAGTTGTATTATGTAATTGAATTGTTATTTTTGTTCGTTATAAGTTAAAAAGAACTAGATCTTAATTATTTAGTATTTTCAATACAATATCCGGGAAATACATTTAAAGTGATTGTGGTTTAAAACGAAATTCTAAAGCAAGATCTTTACATTCAAATTAAATTTAAAATAATGTTATTAAAAAAATTACAGTTAAAAACAATTGATTACAAATTAGTGTTGACAATGTGTTTTTTATTTTTTTTCAACTCAATCATTTCGGCTCAGGAAATTATTAAAGATACTGTGATCCAGAAACCAGTTCAACTACAACCTGGACAAAAACAAAAAATTGATGGTATTATAGCCAATGTGGGAGATTACATTGTTTTAGATTCAGATATTGATAAAGGATATTTAGAGATTACTGCTCAGGGAGGTTCTGTAAAAGATATTACAAGATGCCAGATGCTTGGTAAGCTTTTAGAAGATAAATTGTACGCACACCAGGCGATTCAGGATAGTATCGTAGTAAGTGATGCAGAAATAAGAGGTATGATGGATGACCGATTGAATTATATGGTTCAGCAGGTAGGAGATATCAATAAAGTAGTTGCTTATTACAAGAAAAATTCGGTAGAAGAGTTTAAAACTTATTTTTCTGATATCTTAAAGGAGCAAAAACTAGCTTCTGAAATGACAAAGAAAATTGTTGATGCCGTAGAGATTACACCAGAAGAAGTTCGTAATTTCTTTAAGAAAATACCAAAAGAGGAATTGCCAACTTTTGGAGCTGAGATGGAAGTAGCACAAATCGTGGTAGAGCCAAAAGTTTCTGCAGAAGACGAGCAAAAGGTAAAAGACAGATTAAATGCCATCAGAAAAGATGTTCTTGAAGGATCTAGTTTTGCAACAAAAGCAGTTTTGTATTCGCAAGATCCGGGATCTTCACCAAATGGAGGGTTTTATAAAATGACCAGAAAAACTCCATTTGTAAAAGAGTTTAAAGATGTTGCTTTTAGTTTAGGAGAAGGAGAAATTTCAGAGCCTTTTAAAACTACTTTTGGATATCATATTATTATGGTAGACAAAATAAAAGGACAAGAAGTTGAATTACGTCATATTTTAATTGCACCTACAGTTTCTGAGACAGCTTTGAAAGATGCTAAGGAAAGAATTGCGAACATCAGAGCTAAAATAGAAAACAAAGAAATTACTTTTGCTGAAGCTGCCAGAACAGAATCTGACGAAAAAGAAACAAGAGCAAACGGTGGAACATTGATAAACCCTAATACTCAGGATACACGTTTTGAGTTGACTAAAATGGATCCAACTTTATACAGCCAGGTTTCTAACCTGAAGGATAATGAAATTTCTCAGCCAATTTTAAATACAGATGATAAAGGTAAGAAGACATACAAATTAATTACTATCACTAATAGAATTGACGCACACACTGCTGATTATGCTAAAGATTATACTAAGATTAAAGAATTGGCATTGAAAGAAAAACAAATCACAACAATTTCAAAGTGGTTTGATACTAAAATAAAAGATACTTATATCAAAATTATTGGAGAGTACAGAGATTGTAACTTTGTATACAACTGGTTGAAAAAATAATTTTTATTAAATAAATAAAAAGAGTTAGTTTTATGAATTCATAGAGCTAACTCTTTTCAATTTTAAAAATATATCTAAATGTCTGACGTAGCAGCAATTCATAATTTAGTTCAAAAAAGAAATGAATTAAAAACCGAAATAGCAAAAATCATTGTAGGCCAGGATGAAGTTGTAGATCAAATTTTACTTTGTATATTTTCCGGCGGACACGCGCTTTTAATAGGTGTTCCGGGATTGGCAAAAACGTTAATGATAAATACTTTGGCGCAAGCCTTAGGATTAGATTTTAAAAGAATTCAGTTTACTCCGGATTTAATGCCGTCAGATATTTTAGGAAGTGAAATTCTGGATGAAAACAGGCATTTTAAATTTATAAAAGGGCCTATTTTTTCGAACATCATTTTGGCCGATGAGATCAACAGAACTCCGCCAAAAACACAGGCAGCTTTGCTTGAAGCTATGCAGGAACGTTCGGTTACTATTGCTGGACAAAATTATAAGTTAGATTTACCTTATTTTGTATTAGCAACGCAAAACCCAATTGAGCAGGAAGGAACATATCCGTTGCCGGAAGCGCAATTAGACCGTTTTATGTTTGCTATTAAATTAGAATATCCAACTTTTGAGGAAGAAGTTCAGGTTGTAAAACGTACAACTTCTGATGCTAAAACGACTATTAATCCGTTGTTTACGGCTCAGGAAATTATCGATTTCCAACATTTGATTCGTCGAATTCCTGTAGCTGATAATGTGATTGAATATGCTGTAACGTTAGTAAGCAAAACACGTCCGGATAATGCATTGTCGAATGATTTTGTAAAGAATTACCTGGATTGGGGAGCAGGACCAAGAGCATCTCAAAACTTGATTTTGGCTGCAAAAGCCCATGCAGCGTTTAATGGGAAATTCTCACCGGATATTGAAGATGTAAAAGCAGTTGCAACCGGAATTTTACGACACAGAATTATTAAAAACTACAAAGCAGATGCGGAAGGAATAACCGAAGAAGTTATCATCCAGAAGTTGATGTAAATATATAAAAGCCTGATATTAAAAATATCAGGCTTTTTTTTGTCTATTTTGAAATGCTGGTTTCGTTGATTAATCGAACAGATTTATTTTGAAAAAGTTTTATTAGAAGCACTTCTGCAAGTGAAGTATATTTTTTATTGTCGCACTCGTACCACCAATAAGAGTGATATTGAATGTTATTTTTCTCCATTCGAACAAAACATATTTCTTCATTGTTTTTTTGAATCACTTTCGATTCGATAATTTTATACCCGGTTCCTGTCCAGCACACCAAAGGATTGTGTGACGGAGTTTTAATATAGATAAGTTTTTCAGGAGTTACAATTTTAAAAACTTCAGGACTTATCCAGATTCCTTTTTTAAGATTATAAGTTGTATTTAAGTTTTCGAGCAAATTATGTTTCAATTCTTTTTTGATTTCTAAACTGGTTACGAGTACAATTGAAAATGCTATTGTAATAAGAAAGAAGGCAGATTTATTAGAATTTGAATGAAGTATCTCTTCCTGATTAGGTTTGAAAAAACGAATGAAGAATAACATTGGTATAATTTGATAAAATGCAAAACAAAGTAAACCAATCGTGTAATGTAAAGTGTTTTCTTCTGTGCAATTAAATAAAATTAAAGTTACGATTCTGAAATAATTCGAAATGATATTGAATAAAATCACCATAAAACAAAACAGAAAGATTTGTTTGACATTGAAATATTTATGTTGTTTTCGTTCTTCCAGAGTCAGTAAAAATGCTCCAACAAGCAAACCGGTTTTAAACATCGACAATCCCATACATGCCGTATCTATAGTGATTTTCGCATTGTTGATATAAAAATTAACACCTTCGATCTTTGTTATTGGGATGAAATCTTTTAAAGTGAGATATACGCCATAACAAAGAGTTTGTTTGATTTCTACTGTCAAATAATCAAAAAAAGTGCTAAAAACAGATGAGAATAATAAGATACAGATAAAGGCTATGAATGAAAATTTTCTGGTAAGACTATAATATAAAAAGCAGGCTAGCACTGCTAAAGCTAAAAAATGCAAAGATTTGGTATGCAAGCGAAAGCTTATAAATTCTAATACAAAAATTAAAACTAAAAGAGGGTAGTTCATATTGAATGAAGCTTTTCTACCCCCAATTAGAAACAATACGATGGAAAATACAATTCCGAAGAGATTACTATCAAGCCCCGACATCACTATATTGGAGTTGATAGCCAGCAAACAAGCCAGAATCAATAGGGTAATTGCGTTTTTGTATTGAAATATAAAATTCATTAGATAATTTGCTTTTTGTTTTTTCTGTAATAGAAGAAAAGTATTGTAGATCCCAGAATAATTAATAACCATTCGTGTGGTTCAGGAACAGCGCCATCGTTGTTTATAGAGGCATTTCCTAAAGTGTCGACATTTTTTTCAATTCCGTTATTTTTGTAATCTGCATCAGTTTCAAGAACGATTAAAGAAGATATTGGTGTTACAATATTGGCATCTTTTGCTAAATTCACATATTTATTATAAAAAAGGGAATCATTTTTAATTTTGATTTCTTCTTCGCGCAATTCGTCAACCGAAACCACTGTAACGCTAGCAGTATCTTGAGAAATAGGCTCATTTTTATAATGTGACAAATAACTATTTTGAATCTTTACTTGCTCCTCCAAAACTTTTCCAAAAGCATACATTCTGTAAATATGATTTGGTCCATTGCTTTTAGTAGCGCTGGTTTGCGGAATTTCTTGAATCGCAATATTTGCAGGTTCTATATTGACCGTGTTAGTTGCTGTTTGAAATAAAATAAATTGCTTTTTATTAATGAGTTCTACGCTGTTTTTTAAACTAGTCTGAAAGTAATCTACATATTTTTGCTCCTTAACAGTCTGCCAAAACGGATTAATATCAGATGAAATATTAATTACTTTTAAATTTCTCTCTTTCGTTCCGGTTCTTATTTTCTTTAAATAACGGGAATCTTCAAGTTCTTCAAAATTAGCAGAAAACGTACCGCATTTTGTAATGATTAAGCTGTTCGGAGTCATTTTATAAAGAGGTAACAAGGAATAGTGCAGATCTTCAAATTCTAATTCGATAGCTTTAAAATTGTCTTTATCGATTGCTTTCTTTTCTCCATTTATAATAACAAACAAATTCTTTTTATTTAAGTCCACAAAAGATTCTATCTGTTTGGTCGTCCAGCTGCTGTTTAGGTCTAATATAATTTCTGAAGGTGTAAACGGAATAGCTGTTTTCTGAATTTCTTTGACTTCATACACTTTATTTTTCCATGCAAATGAATTTGATTGCAAAGGTTGGGTCAAAGGCATAGTAGCTTCCCAATCGTCTAATCCTTTCGATTGATTGATGTAGTAGTTCTTATTCAGTTCAAAATCTTTACTGGTTTCTATTTTTGTATTGCCAACGGTCTGGATTCTTGATATCGTTTCGGCGTTCGAAATGTTCGGGCCTTTTATAGAAATACTCTGATATTTCATTTGATTGTCTTCAACTTTTAAAGGAGTTGTAAAACCACATTTAAAGGTTCGTGGCGTTTTATAATTGATTGGGAAAACCCTGACAACCACTTTATTTCCTTCTTTCCATTGCATTAAGGAAGGATCACGGTATTCTACACCAACAATTTGTTTATATGCTGCTTTCGCTTTTTCTTTCGTAGTCAAAACTCCTTTTCTTTCGATTCCGTTTACCCATAATGATAACGATGTTGCAACAGAACCTTCCGGTAATTGAAAAGAATAAATAGCCTCCTTGTTGTTTCTCCCGGATTCTTTCTCGCAGGCAATTTTCATTGTGATTTCAGTATAAGCCAAGCGGGTTTCCGGATAAATTTTCACATCTTCTTTAATGCTTTTGGTAAATAAATCGTCGCCACTCCATAATTGTTCTTCGGTTTCTAATCGTTTGTCAAAGTTTGATTTTAGAATATTTATTTTATCGTCGTTATCCAGAGTTAGGTCTTCACAAAACAAATAGGCAATAGATATAAACGGATTATTAATTTTACGCTCATTAAATTGTTTGCTGCCAAAGGAATTAAAAGAGCTAAAAGAAAAAATATCGTGAAGCGGAATATATACAATGTCTTTTTTTAATAGAATTTCGTTAAAAAAATTAGGTTTTAAATTCTGTGAAACTGAGATGTAATAAGGCAGTTCATTATTTTGATCAAATGAAGTGATTCTGGCCAATTGGGTTATTTTTCTGCTTTCAATATTTAATCCTACAGTAAAGACGATCATGCTAATTAATACCACTAAAAAACCTCCGCTAAAAGAAACAGCATAAATTTTATTGTTACGGAGATATCGAATAATTGTGATTGTATGGATAATAATAACAAGCGCCGGTACCAAGCCATAGAAACCTACTCCTAAAGCTATAAGTCCCATAAAAGAGAATGGCATAATTGGAATGAGGTAAAGCGCAAAATATAAGATGATAGAAAACGATACACCATTTATGAAAAAGGCGATAGATGTATTTCCCTTTTCATCTGAATTTCTGTAAATAAAAAAATTAGACAGGCAAAAAGCCAGAGTGGCTAAATAAACCCATACAGGGAGATCCTGAAAAACAGGAATAAATGTATTTAAGCTAAAACAGCCAATAAACCAGTTTAGGATCAGGAAAGGAGCTAAGTGAATGTACGTTTCCCTTTTTCTAAGAATTAAGAAGGAAACTCCAACTCCATATACAAATTCGAATATGAGACTTAGTAAATCAATGGATTCATAATTACGCCAATAATGTTCTTTAGAGAGAAGAGCGATAATCAGGAAAATGCTGCTAAACAGTGTTACAATTAAACTAATTACTACTCCGGTTTTTTGAGTGTAAGATTCTAAAATATCTAATTTGTGTTTCATAGTTATATCTATTTAAAAGTACTTTGAGTTGCAAAGCTATTAAATAATTTGAATTACAAGTTTTTTTATTAGGTTTTTTTTTGAAAGTGGAGGAAAGTTTAATCTTAGAATTGATTTTTTAAAATGCAGAAGAAAAAGTGATGTAAAAGAGTAACTATAACGTTATAATTCCTTATTTAGAACCGTTCTTTGCTAAAACAGAGGTAAAATCTGACTTCATTTATAACAGCAAATTCCGACTTTGTTAAAGAAAAGATTTTAAAATATCAATAATTTATTTTTTCCATTCAAAATTGATATTTTGACAGAAACAAGCAGTCAAAATCGTTTTTTAGCAATAATAATTTTTGAAAAGGCTACTTCTATTATATTTTTTTTAATTGTCGGCTTTAATACCTAAATTTGCGTACAAAAAAAATAAAATACCTAGAAAAGACTTTTATTATGAATATTTATCAGGATTACATCCAAGAAATTGAAGAACGAAAAGGTCAAGGGCTTAACCCGAAACCAATTGATGGCGCTGAATTATTAGGCGAAATCATTGAACAAATTAAAGATTTGAATAACGAGTACAGACAAGATTCTCTGAACTTTTTTATTTATAATGTTGTACCAGGTACTACTAGTGCAGCCGGTACGAAAGCTAAGTTTTTGAAGGAAATTATTTTGGGTCAATCCGAAGTAAAAGAAATAACACCTGCTTTTGCTTTTGAGTTATTATCACACATGAAAGGCGGACCTTCGATTGAAGTGTTGTTGGATTTAGCGCTTGGTGATCATACTTCTATTGCAAAACAAGCAGGCGATGTTCTTAAGACACAAGTTTACCTTTATGAGGCAGACACAGACCGTCTTAAAGAAGCATTTAAAAATGGTAATCCAATTGCTATTGAAATTCTTAAAAGTTACGCACAGGCAGAGTTTTTTACTTCACTGCCAGAAGTAGTAGAAGAAATTAAAGTAGTTACTTATATCGCTGGTGAAGGAGATATCTCGACAGATTTACTTTCTCCGGGTAACCAGGCGCACTCACGTTCTGACCGTGAACTTCATGGTAAATGTATGATTACGCCTCAGGCACAAGAAGAAATCAAAGCATTACAGGCAAAACATCCTGACGCAAGCGTTATGTTGATTGCTGAAAAAGGTACAATGGGTGTAGGTTCATCAAGAATGTCAGGTGTAAACAACGTGGCACTTTGGACAGGTAAACAAGCAAGTCCTTATGTTCCGTTTATTAATATTGCTCCAATCGTTGCAGGAACAAATGGTATTTCTCCAATTTTCCTAACAACTGTAGACGTTACTGGTGGTATTGGTTTAGATCTTAAAAACTGGGTAAAAAAGCTTGATGCAGAAGGTAATATTATTCGAAATGAGAATAATGAGCCAATTCTTGAAGAAGCATACTCTGTTGCTACAGGAACTGTACTTACAATAAATACAAAAACAAAAAAACTATACAGCGGTGATCAGGAATTGATAGACATTTCTAAGGCATTTACGCCTCAGAAAATGGAATTTATCAAAGCTGGAGGATCATACGCAATTGTTTTTGGTAAAAAACTCCAAACATTAGCAGCAAAAGTTTTAGATATCGAAGCTCCTCTTGTATTTGCTCCATCAAAAGAAATTTCAGTTGAAGGGCAAGGACTTACAGCAGTTGAGAAAATCTTCAACAGAAATGCTGTTGGTATCACTGCGGGTAAAGTATTACACGCTGGATCAGATGTTCGTGTAGAAGTTAATATCGTAGGTTCTCAGGATACGACTGGTCTTATGACTGCTCAGGAATTAGAGTCTATGGCTGCTACAGTAATTTCTCCAATTGTTGATGGTGCATACCAATCAGGTTGTCATACAGCTTCGGTTTGGGATAAAAAAGCGCAGGCAAACATTCCAAAATTGATGAAATTCATGAACGATTTTGGTTTAATCACAGCTCGTGATCCAAAAGGTGTTTATCATGCAATGACAGATGTAATTCATAAAGTACTTAACGATATTACAATAGACGAGTGGGCTATCATTATTGGTGGTGACTCTCATACAAGAATGTCAAAAGGTGTTGCTTTTGGTGCTGATTCAGGAACAGTTGCTCTTGCATTGGCGACCGGAGAAGCTTCCATGCCAATTCCGGAATCTGTAAAGGTGACGTTTGTTGGAGAAATGAAAGACTACATGGACTTCCGTGATGTGGTGCATTCAACACAAGCTCAAATGCTTAAGAAATTTGGTGGTGAAAATGTTTTCCAGGGTAGAATTATCGAGGTTCATCTTGGAACTCTTACAGCTGACCAGGCCTTTACATTTACAGACTGGACAGCAGAGATGAAGGCAAAAGCTTCTATCTGTATTTCTGAAGATGATACCTTAATTGAATCATTGGAGATTGCAAAAAGCAGAATCCAGATTATGATCGACAAAGGAATGGACAATCAGAAACAAGTTCTTCAGGGATTGATTAACAAAGCAGATAAGAGAATTTCAGAGATCAAATCAGCTGAAAAACCAGCGTTGACTCCAGATGCAAATGCGAAATATTATGCTGAAGTTGTTGTAGATCTTGACCAGATTATCGAGCCAATGATTGCAGATCCAGACGTAAATAACGTTGATGTATCTAAAAGATATACGCACGATACGATCAGACCTTTATCTTTCTATGGCGGAGAGAAAAAAGTAGATCTAGGATTTATCGGTTCTTGTATGGTTCATAAAGGAGATATGAAGATTTTAGCTCAAATGCTTAAAAATATAGAAGATTTACACGGTAAAGTGGAGTTCAAAGCGCCTCTTGTAGTAGCGCCCCCTACTTACAACATTGTAGATGAACTTAAAGCCGAAGGTGACTGGGAAGTTTTACAAAAATATTCTGGTTTCGAATTCAACGATAATGCACCTAAAGGAGCAGCACGTACTGAGTATGAGAACATGTTATATTTAGAGCGTCCGGGATGTAACCTTTGTATGGGTAACCAGGAAAAAGCGGCGAAAGGAGATACTGTAATGGCAACTTCAACACGTCTTTTCCAGGGAAGAGTAGTAGAAGATACTGAAGGTAAAAAAGGAGAGTCATTACTTTCTTCTACACCAGTAGTAGTTTTATCTACAATTTTAGGTAGAACTCCTACACTTGCTGAATATACAGCAGCAGTAGATGGTATTAGCCTAACAAGATTTGCACCTTCTCATAAATTGCTTGTAATGTAATTTACGATTAGTTATAATCATTATATATAAAAAGCCCGAGTTGATAAACTCGGGCTTTTTCTTTTCTGGCTCCTCTATTTTTTGTAACTTGTCATGTTCAAATTAAAAAAACAAAAACAATTATACTTATGGCTTTTGATATTGAAATGATAAAAAAAGTGTATGAGAACATGCCGGATCGTGTTGATAAAGCACGCGAGATTGTTGGTCGTCCACTTACATTAACAGAGAAAATTTTATACAATCACCTTTGGGACGGAAATCCAACCAAGGCTTTTGGAAGAGGAGTTGATTATGTTGATTTTGCGCCCGATCGTGTAGCATGTCAGGATGCAACTGCTCAAATGGCATTATTGCAATTTATGCACGCCGGTAAGCCTAAAGTAGCAGTGCCTACAACAGTGCATTGTGATCACTTGATTCAGGCAAAAGTAGATGCAGCAACCGATTTGGCCAGAGCAAAAACACAAAGCAACGAAGTTTTTGACTTCTTGTCGTCAGTTTCTAATAAATACGGAATTGGTTTCTGGAAACCGGGAGCAGGGATTATTCACCAGGTGGTACTTGAAAATTATGCTTTCCCTGGCGGAATGATGATTGGTACCGATTCTCACACTGTAAATGCAGGTGGTTTAGGAATGGTAGCTATTGGTGTTGGTGGAGCCGATGCTGTAGACGTCATGTCCGGTATGGCTTGGGAACTTAAATTCCCTAAATTAATTGGAGTAAAACTAACCGGTAAATTATCAGGTTGGACAGCTCCTAAAGATGTTATCCTAAAAGTTGCCGGTATTCTTACTGTAAAAGGTGGTACTGGTGCAATCGTTGAATATTTTGGAGAAGGAGCAACTTCTATGTCTTGTACCGGAAAAGGTACTATTTGTAACATGGGTGCCGAAATTGGAGCAACAACTTCAACTTTTGGATATGATGATTCAATGAGTCGTTACCTGCGTTCTACAAACAGAGCAGATGTTGCAGATGCTGCAGATAAAATAGCTCCGTACTTAACAGGAGATCCGGAAGTATATGCTAATCCGGAACAATATTTTGATCAGGTTATCGAAATCAACTTAACTGAATTAGAGCCACACCTAAACGGTCCTTTTACACCGGATTTAGCGACTCCAATTTCTAAAATGAAAGAAACAGCAATCAAAAATAACTGGCCATTACAAATTCAGGTAGGTTTAATTGGTTCTTGTACCAACTCTTCTTACGAAGATATCTCACGTGCAGCTTCTCTGGCAAGACAAGTAAGCGCTAAAAACTTAAAAACGAAATCTCAATTCACCATTACTCCAGGTTCTGAAGTAGTTCGTTATACCATCGAAAGAGACGGATTTATCGATACTTTCGAAAAAATTGGAGCAACTGTTTTTGCCAATGCCTGCGGACCATGTATTGGTATGTGGGACAGAGACGGAGCAGAGAAAGAAGAAAGAAACACTATTGTGCACTCTTTCAACCGTAACTTCTCAAAACGTGCAGATGGTAACCCAAACACTTTAGCATTCGTAGGTTCTCCGGAATTGGTAACTGCTATGGCGATTGCAGGTGATTTAGGTTTCAATCCGTTAACTGATACTTTAATCAACGAAGATGGAGAAGAAGTAATGCTTGAGGCTCCAACAGGAGACGAATTGCCTCCAAGAGGATTTGATGTTAAAGATCCGGGATTTCAGGTTCCGGCAGAAGATGGTTCAGGAGTTCAGGTTGTGGTAAGCCCAACATCTGAGCGTTTACAATTATTAGCTCCCTTTGATGCCTGGGATGGTAAAAACATTACAGGTGCAAAATTATTAATCAAAGCATTCGGAAAATGTACTACAGATCATATCTCTATGGCTGGACCATGGTTACGTTTCCGCGGACACTTAGATAATATTTCAAACAATATGCTGATTGGTGCGGTAAATGCATTCAACCAAAAAACAAACTCTGTTAAAAATCAATTAACAGGTACTTACGATGCAGTTCCTGCTGTAGCTCGTGCATACAAAGCCGCTGGAGTTCCGTCTATCGTTGTGGGAGATCACAATTATGGCGAAGGTTCATCTCGTGAGCATGCTGCAATGGAGCCACGTTTCTTAGGAGTTAAAGCGGTATTGGTGAAATCTTTTGCCCGTATCCACGAAACAAACCTTAAAAAACAAGGACTTTTAGGATTAACATTTGCAAACGAAGCTGACTATGATAAAATTCAGGAAGACGATACTATCAATTTTACTGATTTAACGGAGTTTGCTCCGGGAAAACCATTAACATTAGAGTTCGTTCATGCTAATGGTACAAAAGATATCATCCTGGCAAACCATACTTATAACGCAGGTCAGATTGGCTGGTTCGTTGCAGGTTCAGCATTAAACCTAATCGCTGCAGGAAAAGCTTAATCATTAAGATTCCATTATACTAAAAACGCTCTGTTTAAACAGGGCGTTTTTTTTTATTTGTAGCTAATCCAGCTGTCTGCCATAAAGTATGCCGCTCCCATCTGGGCTAAGGAAGTCGTTTTTATAACAAAAATTAATTCATGAAGATTTTCTGCGATTTAAAAAACAAATATTTAATAAGATAAAGTATCATTTATAGTTTTATCGATTGATAACAAATGGTAAAAACAGAAGAGTATTTTTTAGATAATTAAAGCTTATTTTGTTTAAAAAAAGCGGGTTCTTATAAGACGCCTATTTTCAAAGAGTTGAGACTGTTTTTACTTGGGGACAATTAATTCAGGGTAAATTTGTTGTTAAAAAACGTGTATATTTTACATTAAAAGGGTAAATTCGCTTTTTACATAATATATTTACATTTTTCTAGTTTATATTATTCAAGCGAAAAGTTATATTATTTAAACTTAAAGAAGTATTCATTAAACTTTAATAGGTATGGTTGTTAGATTAATTATAGTGTTGTTTTTTTTCAGTGTTGGTGTATTTTCTCAGGAAAAGTTTATCAAGCACAAAATATCAAAGGGAGAAAACCTATCTGTAATTGCTAAAAAATATGGTGTAAAAACCAAAGACATTCAAGATGCCAATCCCGACGCTCCTAAAGTTTTAAAATTAAATTCGGTGCTCTTAATTCCGAATACCAATAAAAAGGTTACTACAAAAAAAACTGAAATAGTTGCCAATACAACTCCCGCAACATCTTCAAATTCAGGTGTACACGAAGTACAGCAAAAAGAAAATCTTTGGGCAATTTCAAAAAAATACAATGTTTCTGTTGATGATTTAAAAAAAGTAAATCCGTCGCTGGAAAGTGAAGATCTGAAAATAGGACAGAAACTTACTATTCCGTCTAATGCTATTGCAGCGACTGAAAAGAATACAAAGAAAAATCAGAATATAGAAAAACCGGAAATAATTCCTTCAACAGATGTAGAAGTTGTAGTTGAAGTAAAGCCAAAAGAAACAAAATATCTAATTGCGAAAAAATACGGGATAACGGTTGCAGAACTAGAGAGGCAAAATCCATCTATTAAAAGAAAGCTGCCGGTTGGTTATCTTTTAAAAATTAGAACTTCAAAAGAAAAAGCAAATCAGGATATTACTAGCGCATCTCAAACTCAGGTTGCCGAAGCTGTTGCAACTTCAGAAAATAACGGTAAAAACGATGAAATAAGGCCGGAAATTATACCTGCAAAAAACGTTGAAGTAGTAGTTGAGGTACAGCCAAAAGAAACAAAATATGCCATTGCAAAGAAATACGGAATCACTGTTGCAGAATTAGAGCGACAGAATCCATTTATTAAAGGGAAATTGCCTGTTGGTTATGTGCTCAAAATTAATACATCAAAAGAAAAGGCCGATGCAGCCGCATTAGCAACAACTCCACAAACTAACGACGGCTTATCAGACACTTCGCAAGTGGCAGATAATTCAAAAGTTGAGAAAGATACCACTACAATATTTAGAGTGAGTAATCATTCAGAATTAGTGAATCAATTGATCGATAATGCAACTGAAAATATTGGAACTCGTTACAGATCAGGCGGAACCACAAAAGCAGGTTTTGACTGTTCAGGATTGATGATTTGTACGTTTAATAATTTCGATATTAAATTGCCAAGAAGTTCTATAGAACAATCCAGAGTGGGTACCAAAGTCGGTACAGAAGAAGCTCAAAAAGGAGATTTGATTTTCTTTAAAACAAACGGAAGACGCCATATCAATCACGTAGGAATGGTCGTTGAGGTTGTTGATGGAGAAATTAAGTTTGTTCATTCTTCTACTCACGGAGGTGTCATGATCTCTTCTACCAAAGAACCGTATTACCAAAGAACCTTCTCTCAGGTAAATCGTATTTTGCAATAATAAACTGTATCAATCAGTTTTCTTTTTTAATTCTCACTAATATGAAAAGTGACGTTTTGTTTCACAACTTTTCAATGTGATTAAAAAGAAATTCATCTCACTTTTTGAATTCTACATTAAGTTTCTCCTTTTTATTCGAATTCATGCCAAAAATGCCCGCAGCCATTTTTACATTCTGTATTTTTTCTTTGAGTGTCGGTTACTTTAAAAATCCACAGTAATGAGGTTACAACTTTTATATTTTCGTTTTCAGGAAGTTCTGCTAATTTATAAAAAGCAATTTTTGTTGGAAAAGTTTTTAAAATCACAATAGGAGTATAGGTTGATTTTAAAGGAATTGTATTCAGCGCATTTTGATATGTTTCTGTATTGTAATGAGTTTTCTCCGGAATAGCATTAAATATATAATTTTTTAAAGTTGTAAAAAGTACTTCGAAATCATATTCAGGATCTTCTAATAAAAGCTGTACGCCAAGATTAAAGTCTATTTTATCTTGGGCGACTTTGTTTATTATTAGTTCTTTTTGAGACATTTGATGCATAAAAAGTAATTCAATTTTATTTAAATTGTTGTCTTACATTCCTCGACAGTATTGCGAAAGTATAGAATATCTTTTTGAGTTTTAGAATTAATTTCTTTCTTATGAAATCAGGATTTGCGTGAGGGATAGAGGCGGTATAAATTGTTGGATTTTGGATTTTGATATTTTAGATTTTTCAATATTAAAAGCTTCTCTCATTAGAAATATGATATTTTAGACAGAGGCTTTTAATAAGAATCTAAAATCAACAATCTAAAATCTAAAATTTCAGAAAAAAGTATATCTTTAACCAACCCAAAAAAACAAAACCAATGCAAGAAAACGACCAGGAACATTTTAAAAGAGAACTCGGATTATTAGACGGAACTATGCTTGTGGTAGGTTCTATGATAGGATCCGGGATATTTATCGTGAGTGCTGACATCGCCAGACAAGTAGGTTCTGCAGGATGGCTGACTCTGATTTGGCTCATTTCAGGCTTGATTACTATTATTGCCGCAGTGAGTTATGGCGAATTAAGCGCGATGTTCCCCAAAGCTGGAGGACAATATGTTTATTTAAAAGAAGCCTATAATAAGCTAATTGCTTTTTTGTACGGCTGGAGTTTTTTTGCTGTAATTCAAACGGGAACGATTGCTGCCGTAGGTGTGGCTTTCTCTAAGTTTGCATCTTATCTTTATGAACCTTTTAGTGATGAAAATATTTTGTTCGAATTGGGTTCTTTTAAACTTAATGCCGCTCAGATTGTTTCGATCTTAACGATTGTTTTGCTAACTTTTATTAATAGCCGTGGTGTTAAAAACGGAAAAATTTTGCAAACGGTTCTAACAATTATCAAAATTTTATCGTTGTTGGGGTTGATCGTTTTCGGATTAACATTGGCCGCAAAAGCTTCGGTTTGGGATGCCAACTGGGCAGATGCCTGGACAACACGTTCGTTTAATAAAGATACTGGTTCGTGGCTGCCAATTAGCGGAACGGCTTTGATTAGCGGAATTTCGGCTGCGATGGTTGGATCTTTATTTTCTAGTGATGCCTGGAATGGTGTAACGTTTATTGCAGGAGAAATTAAAAACCCGAAGCGTAACGTTGGTTTCAGTTTGTTTTTAGGAACTTTTATTGTGACTATTATTTATGTTTTGACCAATTTGATGTATTTGGCAGTGATTCCGTTAGACGAAATTGCAACTGCAAAATCTGATAGAGTAGCGGTTGTGGCTTCACAATATATCTTTGGTAATATTGGAACACTGATTATTGCCATTATGATTATGATTTCGACTTTTGCGTGTAACAACGGATTAATCATGGCGGGTGCAAGAGTATATTATACAATGGCAACGGATGGTTTGTTCTTTAAAAAAGCAGCTGTTCTAAATAAATTTAGTGTCCCTTCATGGGCTCTATGGGCGCAATGTATTTGGGCTTCGGCTTTGTGTCTAACAGGGAAATACGGAGATTTATTAGATTTCGTAATTATCATTGTTTTGATTTTTTACATCCTGACTATCTACGGAATCTTTATTTTGCGTAAAAAAATGCCAAATGTAGAAAGACCTTACAAAGCTTTTGGATATCCGTTTTTGCCATTACTGTATATCGTGATTGCAGCGGCAATTTGTATTTCGTTATTAATCACCAAATTCTCGACTTGTGGTTGGGGCGTTTTGATTATGCTAACTGGAATTCCGGTATATTACTTGACGAAATCAAAAGGAGAATAGTAAAAAAGATACTAAGGTTCTGAGGTACTAAGTTTCTGAGCTTTTAAAAATAAAGAAAAATGCCTTGTTTTTAGCAAGGCATTTTTTGTGCTCTATTTTTGAATAATAAAAAATCGGTGTTAACCCGTTTAATCTGCCAAATCTGCGGGCTAAAAAATCTCGTACGGAAAATTAAACTTAGAGTCTTTGTGCCTTAGTGGCAAAAATAACAGGGCCAAAAAAAACACTACAATTTGCCAAAGCAAAAAATGTAGTGTCTTAAATGTAAATAATCTAATGAATGTTAGTGACAATTATGCCATTTCAGTCTCAAGAGAAGATTTTATAGATGAATTAATAATAGACAAAGTAAGCGGATCTGATTCTCCGGAGAAAAAAGCTTCTAATACCTCCTGAAATACAGGATTGGTGTTTTCTACCAAAGAGAAAAGTGTCATAGAAGAACGTAATTTACGCGCATCCAGATCTCCTAAAATTCCGTCAGCTGATTTTCTTCTAAAAGTTAAAAATAGCTCAGAAATTTCTATAAGATGTTTTCCAAGAATGGGATGTTCAAGGAATTCGGTAGCTTCTTTCAGATCGTTAATGGCGTAATAATTCGCAGTATCGCTCTTACCCAATCCTTTAATCTGAGGAAAGATGAACCACATCCAGTGAGTCTCTTTTTTTCCTTTTTTGATTTCAGAAAGAGCAGTAAGATAAAGTTTGTTTTGCGCATCTAAGAAACGCAATAAATCATTGTTTGAGTGAGCCATTGTGGTAATGTATATATAAAAAAAGGTTGCAAAAGTAGTAAAAAAGATAGGTTCTGCCTAATAAAAGGTTCATGTACTGAGTATTTTAACTTTTAGAGGAGGAATTTTCCTCGTCGTTTTCTAAGGAAAAAAAACTCATTTTGAGGGATTTATAATCATTCACTTCGATTAGTTCTTCTAAAGGTTAAATTAATTCTGGGCAATACATTTTTGGCTGTTTTAGGGACATGATGCTGCCAAAAACTATTGGTTGTTCCTGCCATTAATAAAAAGGATCCGTGATGCAAAGGAATCTCTATTTGCGGAATCTCTTTTCTAAATTTATGACGGAGTTTGAACATTCTGGTTTCGCCAAAAGTGACCGAAGCAATAACCGGGTTTGGTCCTGTATTGTGCTCTTTGTCGCTGTGCCAGCCAACGCCATCATTTCCGTCTCGGTATAAATTTAGGAGAAGACTATTGAAATCAAGCTGTGTTTCTTTTTCGACCCTTCCTCTGATAGTCAATAATTCATAAGTCCAGTCAGGTCCGTTTTGGTCTGCACCGGGATTATCCTTGTCTTCATACCAGGAAATCATTCGGGGAACTGTATAGGTTTTATCATAAATTTCCATTTCATATTCTCTCCATTTGGTCTTGTGGAGTATTCTTTCGTAAAAGCGATCAGATTCTTCTTTAGTGAAGAAATTATCAATCAAAATAAGTTCTGCGTCAGGCAGGTCAAATACTTTTTTTCCTGCTAAACCTGTGGCAAATAATTCGGTATCGCTAAATAGTGTCATTGTTTGATTATTTTGTGTCAATTTCAATCCATACCGGAGCATGGTCGCTTGTTTTTTCCCATCCCCGCACATGGCGGTCAACTCCTCCTGAAATTAGTTTTTTTGCTAATTGCGGACTTAATAAAAAATGATCAATTCTAAGTCCTGCGTCCCGCTCGTAAGCTTTTCTGAAATAATCCCAAAAAGTATAAATTTTCTCATTAGGATATAAAGTTCGAATCGCGTCTGTCCATCCCTGAGAAACAATAGCTGCAAAAGCTTTTCTAACTTCGGGTAGAAAAAGAGCATCGTTTACCCATTTTTCCGGTTTATAAACATCCAGTTCTGTTGGCATCACATTATAATCTCCAATCAATATTACCGGAACTTTTAAACTCAAAAGCGTTGCTGCACGATCAGCCAGACGACCAAACCATTTGAGTTTATATTCTAATTTTGGCCCCGGGGCAGGATTTCCGTTTGGGAGATAAAGACATGCAATTACAATTCCGTTTATCAAAGCTTCGATATAACGACTTTGAACATCTTCTTCATCTCCCGGAAGCACGCGCGTTACTTCCTCAATCTCCATATTACGCGCCAGAATCGCAACGCCATTCCATTGTTTTTGTCCGTGCCAAATCGCGTTGTAACCGGCATCATTAATTGCTTTAACAGGGAAATTGTCCTGTTGCGCTTTTAATTCCTGAAGGCATACAATATCCGGAGTGGTTTCTTCAAGCCATTTCAATAAAACATTCAATCGTCCGTTGACTCCGTTTACGTTATAAGTTGCTATTTTCATAGTAGATTTAATTAATTTGTATCATTAAATTTACAGCTTTTTGCGCCTTTATATTTACACAACTTCATATTCTTATTTCAGAAACTGTTTGTTAAAGAATACTTTACGCGGATTTTTTTCTGCGTAAGCAAAAATCAATTGCACAATGTATTGATTGCTTTTATAAGGCGTAGCATAATTTTTTACTTCTAAAGGATCTGTAATTGCAACATCTAACGGAATATATCCCATACCATAAAAATGACCATTTTCGATCCAGATACAACTGCGTTCTTGAGATGTTCTTCCTTTTTCTATAATCGCAAAAGTGGGTCTGTTACCCAATAAAAATTCAATAGCATTATCGACTTGCTCATTGTGAATTGAAACTTCCGGCAAATCTGTTATATCACTGTTTTTAAATATTTCTCCGTCTTCAGGTCTTAAATATTTGCAAAATCGATAATCAATTTCAAATTGTTCTGCCAGGCTTCGCAATGTATTTGTTCCTTCATGTATACTGCTGAAATGCTCAATGCACGACTGAAATTTATTGAGTTTCCCGATTGCCAGATATTTATATCCGTTGCGGGCTTCATATTGATACAATCCGTATTTCGGTTCAAAACGTTTTAATGCTCTGTTGTAAGTGGGCCAAAGGTGCTTGATTTCGGTACATTCTAAAAGTAGCGCCATTAATTCGTTCCCACAGACTTCAAAAGAAATGGAATGTATATCTCTTAAGAAATGCTGTCTTTGCGGATTGATCTTATGACCGCTAAAATGAGAGGCAACGCGTTTTTTTAAGTTGATGGCTTTTCCAACATAAATTACCTTTTTGACTTCATTATAAAAATAATAGACACCTGGTTTTTCCGGTAAATTATTAAAATCTTCTGGCGGAAGGTTAGGCGGTAAACGCTGATCCTGTGAGGTGTTTTTGATCATTTTTTCGATATGACCTTCATCATCCCATTCGAGTAATCGCGAAAATAATATAGCTGTAGCTGCTGCATCACCACCGGCACGATGCTGGTTTTCTAAAGGTATATCTAATGAATTGCAAAGTTTTCCCAAACTGTATGATGCAAAACCGGGTCTGATTTTTCGTGCCGCACGAACGGTACAGAGTTTTCTCGCTGTCCATTTAAAACCTGCTTGTTCGAGTTGATGGCGAACGAACGAATAATCAAAGTTGACATTATGGGCAACGAAAACACGATCAGTAAGCATTTCCAACACTTTATCTGAAATATCATCAAAGATGGGCGCATTAGCCACCATTTCATTATTGATTCCTGTTAGGGCAAAAATCGCAATTGGAATTTCTTTTTCCGGATTCACAAGCGTTTCATAACGTTCGATCACGTTTTCTCCGTCATGAATGATGATCGCAATTTCTGTAATGCGGCTGCCACTGGCGTTTCCTCCGGTGGTTTCGATATCTACTATGGCGTATTCTTGCTTTTTCATCTTATTTATATAACGTAAAACAGATTGTTATTCTTGTCAAATCTTTCAATTATGTGTTTTGAAATTTCATTCGATGTCTCGGTAAATTAATTTCATGTCCTTGCGGATAGGGTTCCCGATGCGTAGGGCTCACATCTTCTTTGATTAAACGTTGTGTTTTATATTGATCTTTGGCATCCATATAACGCGGATCGGGAATAAAAGGCATCTTGGCCATTTTGGTAATCGTGATCGTCGGGAAATGATAATCGACCTCGACAGTTCCTAAAAGCAGGTAACAACCTCCGCCCTGAAAAGGAAATTGTGCCAGACAATCCGGAAAATGTGCTGTATCAAAATAAGTACCTTCATGATCGATCCAGGTTCCGAAATACATATTGCCTTTTTTGGTGGGAACTTGTTTTCTGGAAATCAAATACGCCAGCATACGCACTTGTTTTTTATGATGAACTACTAAATCTTTGGCCATAATATCGCCACGATGTTTGGTTTGAAGCAAATCAAAAACGGTACAGGATACGGGGAAACTTAAAAGTTCGATTTCATCAAAAGCATCTTCATATAAAGAACGTTCTAAAGTGGGCAGCTTATATTCTTTAACGGGTTCCTGCAGCAGCATCAAACTTCTGTTTTCGGGTTTGAAATTATTTAAGAGCAAACTCGCAATAACCAAAAGCTGATTTTTGGTTTTTCCTGTAAAACGAAAAGCATCTATAAAAATCAGGATTTTCATGCTCTCAATTCCAATCGGAATTCGGTTAATGAAATCTTCCAAAGAAAGAAAATCTCCATTTTTCTCCCGATCTGATTCGATTAAATGAGCTGTTTTAGATTCTAAACTCTGTAAATGCATAAACCCCAGATAAATATCAGTTCCATACACCGTAGTTTGAAATTCGCTTTTATTCACACACGGGTTATGAATTGTTCCGCCAGACATTCGGGCTTCGTGTATATACACTTCGGTTCTGTAAAAACCGCCCTGATTATTGATTACCGCTGTCATAAATTCTACAGGATAATTGATCTTGAGATATAAACTCTGATAACTTTCGACAGCATAAGAAGCAGAATGTGCTTTGCAAAACGAAAACCCGGCAAAAGATTCAATCTGGCGGTAAATTTCCTGACTAAGCGTTTCAGGATGTCCTTTTCTGGCGCAAGACGTAAAGAAATTATCTTTTACTTTTTGTAAAGCTTCTAAAGAACGTCCTTTTCCAGACATGGCACGACGCAATATGTCGCCATCGGCGGCGGGAACGCCTCCGTAATGCTGAGCAATTTTAATAACATCTTCCTGATACACCATAATCCCGTAAGTTTCGCCAAGATGCTCCTTAAAAACCTCATGAAAATACTCGAATTGATCCGGATAATTATGTCGAAAAATATATTCTTTCATCATTCCGGATTGAGCAACTCCGGGACGAATGATGGAAGACGCGGCAACTAAAATTTTATAATTATCGCAATTCAATCGGCGTAATAATCCGCGCATCGCCGGGCTTTCGATATAAAAACAGCCAATCGTTTTGCCTTGTGCCAAATGAACATTGCATACTGCTTCATCTTTAGAAATGGAAGTATCACGAATATTTAATTTAATTCCACGGTTTTTTTCGATCAATTTTACACTATCATCGATATGTCCAATCCCGCGTTGGCTCAAAATATCGAATTTATCAAAACCAATTTCTTCCGCAATGTGCATGTCAAAAAGCACAATTGGAAAACCTTTTGGAGGCATTTCAAGTGGCGTGTAATTGGTAATGGGTTCTTCAGAAATAATGATTCCACAAGCGTGCATACTTCGCTGATTCGGATATTTATGCATCATTTTGCTATATTCCTGAACCAGTTTTACAATAGAATTGGTTTCGTGTAACTCCTCAGGGTTTTTAGCCAGCATGTCTAATTCTTCTTTTGGAAGACCAAAAACTTTTCCGACTTCCCTAAAAATAGAGCGGTGTTTGAACTCGACATTGGTTCCACAGAAAGCAACATGATCACGACCGTATTTTTCGAAGATATATTCTAAAATTGTGTTACGTTCTTTCCAGCTCCAATCGATATCAAAATCGGGAGGGCTTTTTCGATTTAAATTTAAAAAACGCTCAAAATACAGATCAAGTTCAATTGGACAGATATCGGTAATTCCGAGACAATAAGCTATAATACTGTTGGCTCCGCTTCCGCGCCCGATGTGCATAAATCCCTGACTGTTGCTGTATCGGACAATATCCCAGGTAATTAAAAAATACCCACTGAATTCTAATTCTTCAATCACTTTTAATTCTTTTTCTACGCGTTTTTTTGCTACTTCATGATTTTTACCATAACGCAACAATAAACCTTCATGAGCTAATTCAGTCAGTTTTGCAATATCAGTCTGACGGTTTTCGGTATAAAATTTCTTGTTTTTTTTCGTTTTAAAATCATATTGAAAATTACACGAATCAATTATTTTTTGCGTGTTGGCAATGATTTTAGGATAACTTTCATAAAATGGTAAAAGCGATTCTAGCGGGAGCATTTTCTCAGAAGTTTTACAATAATCAGTTTCTGTAAGCCTCGAAAGAATAATATTAGTGTCAATGGCGCGTAGAATTTTATGCAGATTAAATTCTTTTTTATTGCTAAAAGTTACGGATTGCAGCACAACCATTTTCGAAATATTATTTCTATGTTCTGATGTTAAAAGCTTTAAAACTTCATCCGGACGAATTCCGATAAATTCGTTTTCACGAAGAAATTCCGGAGCATTTTCTAAAGTATAAATCACAAAAACCGACTCAAATTCCGGTGCAATCAAAGGCAAGGATTCTCCGCTGAAATTATGATTCGTCAAAAAACGATTCATTTCGCCAAGTCCGCTGGCATTTTTGGCTAAGCCAATGTATCGAAATTCATGATTAGATCGAAATTCCATTCCCACAAGAGGTTTAATTCCTTTGGATTCGCAAGCTCTTATAAAATCGTAAATTCCGGTAACGGTATTAATATCGGTAAGTGCCATAGCTTTTATACCATACAAAACGGCTTGCTCAACGAGTTTATCGAGAGGAATTGTGCCGTAACGCAGAGAATGAAAAGAATGACAATTGAGATACATGATTTATTTGATACGTTTTAAAATTTCATCTTTATTATTAGGCTTAAAAGAAGCTCCGGCACAACGCATTACGGCATCAAAACCATAACGGCTTTTCATTTTATCCATCGCGGCATAAAGTGAAAGCATTTCCTCAGTATCTTCAAAAAGATCAATTTGATACGTTCCGCGAACCAATCCGCTAAAGCGAATACCAATCAGGCGCAATCGCATACGGCGTTGGTACACTTTTTCAAATAACTCCATTACATTTTTGGTCAAAATATGATCTGCTGAAGTATAAGCTATTTTGCATTGTTTGGTTTCGGTATCAAAATTGGCGTAACGAATTTTAACCGTAATGGTCGAGGTTAGCCATTGCTCAGATCGCAATTGAAAAGCTAGTTTTTCCACCATTCCAATCAATATCGATTTTAGCATGATAATATCGATTGTGTCCTGAGAAAATGTATGTTCGGTAGAAATTGATTTTCTTTCGGTATAAGGTTCTACAGGCGTATGATCTATTCCGTTAGCTTTTTTCCAGATATCCAGACCATTTTTACCAATCATTTGCTGTAAAACTTCGGGAGGCATTTCAGATAAAGTCTGAATTTTTCGGACGCCGATTCGGGATAAAAGCTGAAAAGTAACCGCTCCCACCATAGGAATTTTTTGAATCGATAACGGATTCAAAAAGCCTTGTACCTCGTTTTCCGCAATTTGTAAATTTCCTACTGGTTTTCCCTCGCCGGTAGCAATTTTAGAAACAGTTTTATTGACAGATAACGAAAAACTAATGGGTAATCCGGTTTCTTTAATAACAGATTGAGCCAGTTCATTCGTCCATTTATAACTTCCGTGAAATTTGTCCATTCCGGTAATGTCAAGATAGAATTCGTCGATGCTCGCTTTTTCTAACACTGGCGCTTTTTCCTGAAGAACATTAGTAACATCATGCGATAATTTTGAATATAATTCCATATCGCCTTTCATAACTTTGGCTTGGGGACAAAGTTTCAACGCCATATGAATAGGCATCGCAGAACGCACTCCAAAGACGCGAGCTTCATATGAACAAGACGCTACAACACCGCGATCACCACCACCAATAATTAGAGGTTTGCCTCTTAATTCTGAGTTTGTTAGCCTTTCGCAGGATACAAAAAAGGTATCCAAATCCATGTGTACAATCGCCCTTGCCATTTCCTTTGTTTTTGTACAACAAAATTAGTACAGATGATAACATTTTTTTGTATATTTGATGTTCCAAATTATAACAAATTAATTATGTCCTTATTTTCAGACAATATCAGAGCATTGAGGGTTAAGCATAAAATATCACAAGAGAAATTAGCTGAAAACCTTAGAATTACCCGAGGAAGATACGTTAAATACGAAGATGGAACCTCCGAAGCACCGTATGATATTTTAAAGCAGATTGCTTTATATTTTCATATGAGTATTGATTTATTATTGTCTGTCGACATACGTAAAATCAATATAGAAAACTTGATAAAACTGGAGGGTAACAGACTTATTTTACCCATACAAGTAGATAGTTTTGGAGAGAATTATATTGAAATTGTATCTCAAAAAGCAAAAGCAGGTTATCTAAATGGCTATGCCGATCCGGAATATATTGAAAGTTTACAGCAGGTTTCACTTCCATTTTTAGGCCCAGGAAAACATCGCGGATTTCCTGTAGAAGGCGATTCGATGCCGCCACACGAAGACGGTTCTATTATTATTGGTCGCTATGTTGAAAGGTTAGGAGAGGTTATGGATGGAAAAACCTATATACTGATTACTAAAAATGAAGGTATGGTCTATAAACGTCTCAATAAGAACAAAAAGAATGCTTTGGTTCTGGAATCAGATAATCGTTTTTATCCCAATTATGAAGTGAAAGCCTCAGATATTTTAGAAATCTGGGAATACGAATGTAATATAGGAAGAAGCGATAGACGTCATGAACAGACAGAATCGCAAAGTATGAAAGATTTGCTTTTGGAAGTGAAAAGAGAGGTTATGGAGATTAAGAATAATACTTCGAATACGTAATTTTTTCGCCACGAATTCACGAATTTTGATTTAAAATAATTCGTGAATTCGTGGCGAAAAATCTCGATGAAGTTATTCAAAAATCTTTTTAATCCTTTCAATCTGTGGCAAAAAACTAAAACCTTCACATGCTTTGTGAACTGGACTAAAGTCCAGCCCTACAATATAATTTGAGCCTTTGGCTCTTTTTACACTTTTAGCGCAAACCAAAACGTACTTCCTAATCCTAAATTGCTTTCTACGCCAACATTCCCATTCTGCGCTTCAATAAATTCTTTGCTGATCGCTAATCCCAATCCAGTTCCAGATTTTTGACTTCCCGGAACCTGGAAATATTTATCAAAAACCTTGTCTTTATATCTTGCGTCAATTCCTTTTCCGGTGTCGATAACCTGAAATACGATCTGGTTGTTCTCTTTTTTTAATTGAATGACAATCGTACTTTTTTCTGAAGAATATCGAATTGCATTCGACAAATAATTAATCAGAACCCAGCCTGTTTTTTCGCTGTCGGCTTTTACATCTTCCAGGTTTTCCTCAGCATTAATAATCAATTTAATCTGCTTTTGATCGGACTGAACTTTTACAGCTTCTACAGCATAATTTACAATTTCGTGTGGATTGCTTTTTTCGATATTCAACTGAATATTTCCGGTTTCTAATTGTGATAAATTCAGCAATTCGCCAGTGATTTTTAGTAAACGCTGACTATCATCTTTTATACTTTCAACCAATTGTTTTTGATCGTCGTTCATGTCGCCGGTTTTGGTATTTTCAAGCAATTGTAGACTTAGTTTTATAGACGCAATAGGCGTTTTTAATTCGTGTGAAACTGTGGCAATAAAATTGGTTTTGGCAAAATCAAGTTCTTTAAAAAGTGTAATATTTCGCAGAATAATCACATCGCCAATATTGATTTCTTTTTCTTCGCCTGTTGGAATTATCGTAATATTGAGAATTTCTTTTTCAAAATAACTTTCCTTTCCGTGTGCGTAAATTTTAAGCGGTTGCTTTTTAGGAGAATCATTTTCTTCTTTTACAATCAAAGAACGAATTAAATCATTAGACAAGGCTAGAGTAGAGGCCGATTTCCCAACAACATCTTCCAATTTCATTCCGATAATCTTCAGTGCTTCATCATTCACAAACAAAATAATTCCGTCATTATCCAATCCAATAATAGGATCATTCATATTATTGATAAGCGTTTCAAGTCGTTTCTTTTCGAAAAACAACTTATACAAATTACTATCATTGTATTCTTGAAGTTTTTGCGCCATCGTATTAAACGATTTTGCCAAATCACCATATTCGCTGTGACTGGTAAAATGGACGCGTTCTGAATAATTCTTGTTTGCAATTTCCCTAATACTTTGCGTTAATTCCTTAATAGGGTTTGCAATGTTATTCGGCAGATTAACCAATAAGTTAAACGCAATCAAAAAGCATAAACTTCCCACAATGGCAATCCATAAATTGGCATTTTCGGCGGTATGTTTCGCAATATCGCTTTTCTGTTTTATAGCATCCAGATTAAGTTTCATAATCGCAAAAATATCCTGTCTGATTTGCGTTTTTATGGTTTCATCGGAACTGTTTTTTTCTAAAAGTGAAAAATCATTTTCAAGTTTAGCCGTTGCTTCTTTTTCTCCTGGTTCCGTAACATTTTGCGTTTGTTTTTCAAGATATTCCTTGAAAACAGGAATCTTATTATCGGGACTTTCTTTGATTTCATCCAAAGACAAAATCATATTTCGCGAATATTCCAGCGTATTATAATTCGCTTTCAGAATATTCTCCGTGTCTGCTTTTATCAAAAAAACAGAATAGCCACTCACTAACGAAAGTATGATGATCATCAAAAATAACAATCCAACACCCAGATTCAATTTGGTTTTAATTCTCATTTTATAAAACATTTATTTTTTTTCACCATATAAGTGATATAAGGAAATATAACAATGCGCAATAGTGGCAAAGAATAGAAAATATAAGAAAGTTTGTGACCTTGCTACAAGCAAAAACTTATATGAACTTTGCGTAAACCTTTGCGAACTTTGCGGTTAAATTCAACGCCCCTAATTAAAATGAACTTATATAACTTATATGGTTTAAAATTTAAGACAGAATAACAAGGTCCACGTTAGATAAAGACAAGCGATTTAATAAACGTCTGAAAATCGTTGTAGACAAAATTACTTTAAATAAATTCAAATGCGGTTTCCCGATGCATACAGTTGTAATTTGTTTTTCTTCTACCGCTATTAAAATCGCATCGGCAATATTTTTATTTTCTAATTTGATAACTTCTGCGCCGAGTTGTACGGCCAGTTTAAAGTTATTAATTAAATGTCTTTGTTTGTCTAATGCAATTTTGGTACTGCTTTCTTTTGGTGTTTCTACATACAAAACATACCAGCTTCCATTATAATAACTCGCAAGACGCGCCGCTTTTCGAATCACAATTTTAGCTGTTTTATCGTTACTGCTAATACAGGCCAAAAGTTTCTCATGACGTAAAGCGTGCAGTTGAGGTACTTCATTTTCGACTTTTCGAACCACTTGGCTTGCCACTTCTTTCAGAGCCAATTCCCGCAATTGTAAAATTTGTTCAGATTTAAAAAAGTTCGTTAAAGCCGTCTGAATTTTATCAGCCGTATAAATTTTACCTTCCTTCAAACGTGCAATCAAATCTTCCGATGTCAAATCGATATTTACCACTTCATCCGCCAGACGCAAAACATTATCCGGAATTCGTTCCTGAACGTCAATATTGGTAATCCGTTTTACATCTTCATTTAAACTCTCAATATGCTGAATATTAACCGCCGAAATTACATTGATTCCCGCATCTAAAATTTCTAAAACATCTTGCCAACGTTTTTCATTTTTGCTTCCTTCAACATTCGTGTGTGCCAATTCATCAACAATTACAACTTCAGGTCTGAGGTTAATAATTGCCTGTACATCGAGTTCTTCCAGCTGTTTTCCTTTATAGAAAATGGTTCGCCGTGGAATCACAGGCAAACCAGCTAAAAGCTCATGCGTTTCCTTCCGCATATGTGTTTCGATGTAACCAATTTTTACATCAATTCCATTCTTCAACAACGAATGCGCTTCCTGAAGCATACGAAAAGTCTTCCCCACACCGGCACTCATCCCAATGTAGATTTTAAACTTTCCTTTCCGTGATTTCTGAATTAAATCGAGAAAGTGCTGTGCGTTATTTTCTTTTTTCTGTTCCATATGGTTTTGCCACGAAGGCACTAAGACACTAAGTTTTTTTAGCCACAGATTTCACAGATTCAATTGATTTTTTTTCGCCACGAATTCACGAATTTTTATTTAGAAATGGGATAAATTATAATTCGTGAATTCGTGGCGAATAAATCAACACAAAGAGATGTAAAAATCATTTTAATCTGTGCAATCTGTGGCAAAATAATTTTTTAGAAAGAAATCGCCAGCGAAGTCGTTACAAACGTATTCGTATCCGTTGGAAGATTATCTTTTGTAAATATTTCATCTTTACTTGAAAGATTTCTGGCTTCAATTCTAAACATAACATTATCAGTAACTAAGTAATCAAAGTTAGCTGAAAATCCGTAAGTTTTAAAACCATTTGGCGTTTCTGTTGCGATGATTACGCCTTTTTCATCACTATAATATTCGCCTCTTACTGCAAGCTGAATTTTGTCAACTGGTTTGTATTGTAGAATCAAGACAGGCGAAAACCAAGTGTTGTATTTGCTACTGTTTTTAGCCGATTGTTGCGAACCAACATCAAAACCAGCCGTAATATTTGTTTTTTCGGTTACTTTAAATTGTCCGTAAAAGTTGTTGAAATAACGCCACTTTTTATCGATATCCGGTTGTTCATTTCCAACGTAAGTACTCCAGTTCAAAACCACTTTATCCGTTGGCTTATAGGTAATTTGCGTTCCAAAAGCAGGCGTATGATTTCCGTCAACTTTCTGGATACGTTGCCAGCCGTTTAAATACATTCCGGCCAAATACCATTCTCCAGATTCAGAGGTGTAGCCAATTTTTACTCCCGCTTCATAATAAGGAGAATTCTCAGCCAAAATGCTTCGGGTCAAAGTTGGACAATCTTTTCCGATCGCACTTTCAAAACCAATATGTGCCGGCATAATTCCTGCATCAATCCACAAATTATGGTTTTGCGAAATCTTCACACCAACATTGGCTTCATAAACATTTTTCAATAAATCCTGCTCAGCCGACATATTGTATTGCGCATAAGTTCCGGCCATCAAAGCAAAATTTCCACGAATATTATCTCTCGTATAATTCACTTTTGCCATACCTAAATTCAGGTTTACTTCGTTGCTTCGATTATAATTGTAAAAAAATCCCGGGCGTGTATGATTGTCTGGTTTTCCAAAATCATAACTGTAATATGTTTCTACGTAACCTGAAAATGTTAAAGGACTTTTCGATTCTTCCTGTGCGTGTAAATTGCTAAAACCGAAAGCGATTAAAGCAGTAAGTATTATTTTTTTCATTTTTGTTTGTCATTGCGAGGAACGAAGCACTCGAGCGCCAGCGAACTGAGCGTAAGCTAATCTCATCCTCATTAATTTATTTAATAGATTTTTGGGGTAAAAAAGGCGTATTAATTTTTATTAGTAGTTTTTTAAGGAGCTATTTCCTGCTGTTCCTTCCAATCTTTTGTGCCGAACCCCGGCACAAAAGGATTTTCCCTCCCATCAGGGCTAGGGCACTCAGGGTAAAAGGACGTTTTTCGCTCTAATTCCCATCTAGTTGTCATTCCGACGGAGGAGGACACGAACGATAGTGAACTGGCGAAGCAATCCCCGCAAGAAACTCCTCAAAAAAACTCGCCAATCTTTGTCGAGCTACTCGTGGAGATTCCTCCTCCGTCGGAATGACAAAATGGACGAAAATCTTTATCATACCTACAAGGTTTTCAAAACCTTGCAGGAGAAAAACCTTAGAACCTTAGCGACTCAGCACCTCAGAACCTTTTCCAGAAAGTTCATCAAGCGCCATATTCAATTCCAAAACATTAACCGTTTCAGGACCAACAACAGCCGTATTAATTTTAGATTCAACCAAAGCTTTTACTTTAGCTTCAGCTAATTTTCGTTCTTTGGCAACACGTTTTACCTGAATCAAAGCACCTTGCGGAGAAATATTCGGATCCAATCCACTTCCTGAAGCCGTCACCATCTCTGAAGGGATCTCAGATTTTTTCAAATAAGGATGAACAAGTAAAAGTGTATCAATTCTTTTCTGAACCAAAGCCAAATAATCAGCATTGCTTGGGCCTTTGTTACTTCCGGCACTTCCGGCGGCATTATAATCTACAGCTGAAGGTCTTCCCCAGAAATAATTTGATTTATCGAATTTTTGACCAATTTTTTGATAGCCAACCACTTTTCCGTTAACAGAAATGGTTTCTCCTTTTCCGTGATTCGGAGCCATTTGTGCAATTCCATAAATTGCAAGAGGATAAATAACTGCAAACAAAATTAAAGTAAGCAGTGTCAATTTTAATAGTGAGAATATATTTTTCATTTTTTTCTTTTTAGAGGTTCTAAGGGACTAAGGTTCTGAGGGACTAAGAAAAAACTTAGCACCTTAGCACCTCAGAACCTTAGCAACTTTTATTTACATAAATAAGGCAACAAGTAAATCAATCAATTTAATCCCGATAAATGGAATAATCAATCCGCCTAAACCATAGATCAAAAGATTTCTTTTTAGGATTGCACTCGCTCCGATTGGTTTGTAATCAACACCTCTCAATGCTAATGGAATCAAGATCGGAATGATAATCGCGTTAAAAATTACCGCTGATAAAATGGCACTTTCCGGACTATGCAAATGCATAATATTCAAACCTTGAAGCGCAGGAATCGCAGTAATAAAAAGAGCAGGAACAATAGCAAAATATTTCGCAACGTCATTTGCAATAGAAAAAGTAGTTAAAGTTCCACGAGTCATTAAAAGCTGTTTTCCAATTTCAATAATCTCGATTAATTTCGTTGGATCATTATCAAGATCGACCATGTTTCCGGCTTCTTTGGCCGCTTGCGTTCCACTATTCATGGCGACACCCACATTCGCTTGCGCAAGGGCAGGAGCGTCATTCGTTCCGTCTCCCATCATGGCAACTAGTTTACCAAGATTTTGTTCATTTTTGATGTAATTCATTTTATCCTCCGGTTTTGCTTCGGCAATAAAATCATCAACACCGGCAGCTTCGGCAATAAACTTAGCCGTAAGCGGATTATCTCCAGTAACCATTACCGTTTTTACACCCATTTTTCGCAATCGGTCAAAACGTTCTTTCATTCCGGGTTTAATAATATCCTGCAATTCGATAACGCCCTGAACCTGATTGTTTTTTATGACAACCAACGGCGTTCCTCCATTGGTAGAAATAGCAATTACTTTTTGTGCAGTATCTTCTGGGAAACTATTTCCTGCCTGAGCAGCAATGTTTTTTGCAGCATCCTGAGCACCTTTTCGAATATTAGTTCCGTCTTTTAAAACAACTCCGGAAGTTCTGGTTTCTGCGGTAAATTTGATTAAAGTAGCACCTTCAATTGATAATTTATTGGCAGTTTCGGCTCCTGCCAGTTCCACGATACTTTTCCCTTCCGGAGTGTCATCTGCTAATGAACTTAACACAGCAGATTTTATAAAATCTTCTTCTGAAACGCCTTTAGTTGGATAAAAACTGGTTGCTTTTCTGTTTCCGATAGTGATGGTTCCGGTTTTATCCAAAAGCAATACGTCAATATCACCGGCAGTTTCAACGGCTTTTCCAGATTTTGTAATTACGTTGGCACGCAATGCTCTGTCCATTCCGGCAATACCGATAGCAGAAAGTAACCCACCAATTGTTGTTGGAATCAAGCAAACAAAAAGAGCAATAAAAGCCGCAATCGTGATGGGTGCATTTGCATAGTCGGCAAACGGTTTTAGCGTAACGCACACAATCACGAAGATTAAGGTAAATGCGGCTAATAAAATGGTTAAGGCAATTTCGTTTGGAGTTTTCTGACGGCTTGCACCTTCAACCAAAGCAATCATTTTATCTAAAAAGCTTTCGCCAGGTTCAGAAGTTACAATTACTTTAATTTTATCAGATAATACTTTTGTCCCTCCAGTTACAGATGATTTATCGCCTCCGGCTTCCCGAATTACAGGAGCACTTTCTCCCGTAATGGCACTTTCATCAATAGTTGCCAAACCTTCGATAATTTCACCATCGGTGGCAATTAAATCGCCAGATTCACAAACGAAAATATCTCCTTTTTTTAATTCAGACGAACTGATATTTCTGATTTCTCCGTTAGGTAAAATTTGTCTTGCCGGAGTTTCTTCGCGTGTTTTTCTTAAACTATCGGCTTGTGCTTTTCCTCTGGCTTCAGCAATAGCTTCGGCGAAATTGGCAAACAAAAGCGTTGCTAATAAAATGAAGAACACAATTAAATTATAAGTAAAACTGCCCTGATCTGTAGCTCCCATTAAAATGGAAACACAAACAGCAAACATAATAGCAGTTCCTATTTCTACGGTAAACATTACCGGATTTTTGATCATCAATTTTGGATTCAACTTGACAAAAGATTGCACTAGGGCTTCTTTTACCTGTTTGCTTTCAAACAATGATGCGGATTTATTAGTTGTCATTTTTAGATTATTTTAAAGTAAAGTACTCCGCTAAAGGACCAAGTGCCAAAGCTGGAAAGAATGATAAGGCAGCAATAATTGCGATTACGGCAAAAACCATAATTCCGAAAATCGTAGTATCAGTTTTTAAAGTTCCTGCACTCTCCGGAATGTATTTTTTGTTAGCTAATAATCCGGCAATTGCCAATGGTCCAATAATCGGAATGAAACGGCTTAACAGCAACACAATTCCTGTAGTGATATTCCAGAAGGGGTTATTATCTCCTAAACCTTCAAAACCAGAACCGTTGTTGGCAGCGCTCGAAGTATATTCGTATAACATTTCCGAGAATCCATGATTACCAGGATTGTTTAGCCAGCCTGTTGCGTTGCCACTAAACCAATAACCCATTGCAGTATCATGTGCAGCAAAATAAGAAGCTATGGCTGTTCCTGCTAAAATCAATAATGGATGAAGAATCGCAATAAAAGCAGCAATTTTAACTTCCCGTGCCTCGATTTTCTTTCCAAAAAATTCAGGAGTTCTACCTACCATTAATCCGGAAATAAATACTGCCAGAATAATGAAAATATAGAAGTTCAGGATCCCAACACCACAACCTCCGTAAAAGGCATTAACCATCATAGCTAGCAATTGCATAGCTCCGGAAATCGGCATAGAACTATCGTGCATGCTGTTTACAGAACCGGTAGAAATTACAGTTGTAGCAATACTCCAGAATCCTGAAATCGCTGGACCAAACCGAACTTCTTTTCCTTCCATCGCTCCGGTTGCCTGAGCAATTCCCATTTTTTCTATGGCTGGATTTCCGTTAAGCTCACTGACAACAGTTGGAATGACAAGGAGTAAAAAACCAATTGTCATTACTCCGAAGATTACGTAGGATAGTTTTCTTTTCTTTAGATAAAAACCTAAAGCAAAAATCATAGCAAATGGAACAATCAATTGTGCCCATAATTCAACCGCATTAGTAAAATAAGTAGGGTTTTCTAATGGATGTGCTGAATTGGCTCCAAAAAAACCACCTCCGTTTGTACCAATATGTTTGATAGCAATAAACGCTGCGGCAGGACCGCGTGAAACTTGTACTGAATCACCCTGTAAAGTGGTAATGGTATCTTTTCCTTCAAACGTCATAGGAGTTCCGCTAAATAATAGAGCAACTGCTACAATAGCTGAAAGCGGTAACAAAATACGAGTACAACTTTTGATGAAATAATTATAAAAGTTACCCAGTTTATCTGTGGTTCTTTCTTTCATTGCTGTAAAAATCATTGCAGCAGCGGCCATTCCGACACCAGCAGAAACAAATTGCAGGAACATCAAAACCATTTGAGATAAATAAGAAACGCCGGTTTCGCCGGAATAATGCTGTAGATTACAGTTTACTACGAATGAAATAGCCGTATTAAATGCTAAATCGGGTGTCATTGACGGATTGTTATCGGGATTTAAAAACAACGATCCCTGAAAAAGCAAGACAAAAAAGCAAAGAAAGAACCAAATCATGTTCACACTCAAAAGTGCTTTTAAATGTTGTTTCCAGTTCATTTCTTCAGTAGAATTGATACCACTAATTTTAAAAATAAATTTTTCAATTGGATTGAAAATCGGGTCAAAAAGGGTTTTATCTCCTAAATAAACTTTAGCAATATATTTTCCTATTGGAATGGCTAAAACTATCGAAATGATAAAAATGCTAATGACACCAAATAACTCTGTGTTCATATTTTGTTTGTTAGAAATTAAATAAAATTTGGGCTTTTATAAAAGCGCGATAAGCGTTACAAAGGCTAATGTCCAAGCCACAAAAACATATAATAGTAGCTTTTTTCCTGACTGTGACTTTTTCATTTTTTTAGAATTTTTCAGGTTTGATTAATACATAAACCAAATAACCAAAAACAGCGATAGAAATAATAAATAGTGCAGTCATGATTTAGATTTTTTCAAAGAATTCAACTGATTTAAAACAAATGGCAAAAAGCACAACGGCCAATGCGAGTAAAAGAAAAGTGATCATAATTATTTTAGATTTTAGAGTTCAGATTTTAGATTTTGTTTATGCGATTAAACAATTAACCGATTAAACTTTTACACGCCTGAAGCATTAATCTGCTTGATATATTCTGCTTTAAGCGTTTGTGGGAAAAGATGTGAAATGTTGCAGTGACGAACTTCCATAAAAGAAGAAACGGAGAAAACATACACATTAGAAATAGCATTTTTAGTTTCAATGCTTCCGCTAATGAATAGACGTTCGGCAAGTGCCAGACATTTTTTGGCACGAACAATATTTCCAGAAATGATTGATTTTTTGGTTATCTCGGCAAAGCGTTCGGCTTGTTTGTAGATTGAGTTTACTTGATTTTTCATGAGAATGAATTTTTATGTTCTTCCTCCTTATGCCAAAATATGTTCCGAAAAAGTTGAGGTATAGCTAAAGTGCTGTCAATAAAAGGAATGTAGTTTTGTGCCAAAAAAGATGCATAAAAAAAGCCTATCATAATGATAAGCTTTTATTGAAATGATATGATATTTAATTTTAAAATTTAAGTCCCAGCGGGACGTCATGTTTATAGAAAATTACAACGTTCGATAATAAAGCCCCATCGGGGCGGCATGTTTTAGATTGAAACAAACGTTAGAATGTCGCTCCGCTGGAGCTTCAATCAAATCCAATTATATTTGCTATAAAGATTTTGCTCCGCTGGAGCTTTAAATTGGAATTTGGAATTTTTCCTGATTGGAATTTAAATTTATTATTGAATTCCGTATTCTTCCAATTTCCTATATAAAGTTGCAATTCCAATCTCAAGCAAACGTGCAGTTTCTGCCTTATTCCCTTTAGTATAATTCAAAACCTTTTGTATATGCAATTTTTCAATACTCTGCATCGAAAAAGCCGACATCGATTTTGTTGCTTTCTCAGGCTGATGTTGCATTTCATAAGGCAAGACATCTGAGGTTAAAGTATCGCCATTACTCAAAATAACAGATCTTTCAATAATGTTTTTAAGTTCCCGAATATTTCCCGGCCAGGAATAATTTTCTAATTTCTGAAGAAAATCATCGGCAATATTTAAAGTTTTTTTGTTTGTTTTTTCAGAAAATTGCTTCACGAAATAATGGGCCAATACCGAAACATCTTTGATTCTTTCTCGCAAAGACGGTAATTTAATTTCGAAAATATTCAATCTAAAATATAAGTCTGAACGAAAACGGTGTTCATCACTTTCTGTTTTTAAATCACGATTGGTTGCCGCAATTAATCTGAAATTTGATTTTTTTGGAGTGGTATCACCAACCGGAATATATTCGCTGGTTTCTAAAACACGTAACAATTTGGCCTGAAGGTCGATTGGCATTTCGCCAATTTCATCTAGAAATAAGGTTCCACCGTTTGCTTCTTCAATAAAACCTTTTTTATCTTTTAATGCACCAGTAAAAGCACCTTGTTTATGTCCAAAAAGTTCACTTTCAAGAATTTCTTTACTGAAAGTACTGCAGTTTAGTGCTACAAAAGATTTTCCAACACGATTACTGTTTTCGTGAATCGCTTGTGCAAAAACCTCTTTTCCGGTCCCGGTTTCTCCAGTTAATAAAACAGTCGAATCGGTTTTGGCAACTTTTTGTGCTAAATCAATAACTTGTTCGATTCCTTTAGATTTTCCAATAATGGTATTAAAAGAATATTTATCGCCAATTCGTTTTTCGAGTTGTTGTACTTTTTTCTGTAACTGTACTTTTTCTACAGCTTTATAAAGAAGCGGAATAATTTTATCATTATCATCGCCTTTTACGATATAATCGAAAGCACCATTTTTCATGGCCTGAACGCCATCTGGAATATTCCCAAAAGCGGTTAACAAAATAACTTCTACTAAAGGAAAACTTCCTTTTATGTTCTGAAGAAAATCAACGCCATTTCCGTCAGGCAATTTTACATCACATAATACAACATCAATTTCAGTTTGTTCTAATTTTTTAAAACCTGATTTTAAATCCTTGGCTTCAAAAACTTCAAATCCTTCCGATTTTATAATGCGTGCCAGTAGACTTCTAAGTTTTTCTTCGTCGTCTATAATTAAAATTTTGTGTGTCATTTGAGGGAAAGGCTAAAATCGAAAGTTTTTTTTTGAATACAAATTTAGGGTTTAAATCATTCAACTTTTTTGATCGATATATTTAATTTAAATATAACAGTATTAAAATATTTAACACTGATAAATTTATAATTCTATTAACATGAAAAAAATTAAGATTTATAACAAATGAATTAATTTTGCATAAAAGCTACATTATATATGAAAGACCCAATTTCAATCTCAATATTAGAATTAGCTATCATTACACAAGATAGCAACGCAAAAGAAACATTTCAAAAAACAAAAGAAATAGCGCAACTAGCAGATCAATTAGATTATAAACGTTTTTGGCTGGCCGAACATCACAATATGGCACATGTAGCAAGTACCGCCACAGTAGTTTTAATTGGTTTTATTGCAGGTAACACTAAAAATATTCGTGTAGGTTCTGGCGGAATTATGTTGCCAAATCATTCTCCTTTAATAGTAGCAGAACAATTCGGAACATTAGAAACGCTTTATCCTAACCGAATCGATTTAGGATTAGGGAGAGCCCCTGGAACAGATCAGCCAACTGCCGAAGCCATTAGAAAAGACTTTTTTGAGCAGGCGCAGCGTTTTCCGGCAAATGTAAGCAAGCTTCAGGATTACTTTTCAGTTGAAAATGCTACAGCAAAAGTTCGTGCATTTCCCGCTGAAGGCACTAATGTTCCCATCTGGATTTTAGGATCAAGTATGGAAAGTGCTGCTCTAGCCGCTGCATATGGCTTACCTTATGCCTTTGCAGGACATTTTGCACCACGCCAAATGATACAGGCGTTTGAGTTTTACAGAGAAAATTTTCAGGCTTCAGCAACTTTAGACAAGCCCAAAACTATGGCCTGTGTTAATATAATCGCCGCAGACACAAATGAAGAAGCTGAATTTCTATCAACAAGTCTATATCAAATGTTTTTGAATCTAATTCGCGGCGATCGCAAAGGACTTCAGCCGCCAGTGCCTTCTTTAGATGATATCATGAGCGAAGAAGAACGTTTTCATGTCGATCAAATGACAGCATGTACATTCACTGGAAATAAAGAACAACTTATAATAGATCTTAAAAAGTTCATCGACTATGCACGCGTAGACGAGCTAATGGCAACGGGTCCAATTTTCGATCATCAAGCCAAGCTCAAAAGCATCCATATTACAAAAGAAGTAATAGATAGTATAAACACTATATAGGACACTTTTTCCTCCTATATATAAGGTAAGATTTCATTCACACAACCCGACAGTTTTTAAAGCTGTCGGGTTTATTTTTTTTGCACCTATATATAAAGAGAAGCAAATTTGTCCTGCTGAGCGAGTCGAAGCAACCAAAGCTTGGAATTTGGAATTTTTCAAGATTTGGAATTTTAATTTAATCAGGAGCTATTTCCCGCTGTCCTTCCAATCTTTTGCTTTTTAAAGAAAAAAGTAAAAGGATTTTCCCTCCCATCGGGGCTAGGGCAGTAGTTTTCAAAAGAAACATTATTAATAAGTAGAGAGAAACAGCCCCAAAAGAATAAACTTTGCGACTTAGCTCCCGATAACTATCGGGATTGCGCGATTAAAAAAAAACAGTAAAACCCCCAACTTTGCGACTTTTTCAAAACAAAGCCAACAAAAAAAGAAACCTTCGCGCCTTCGCGCCTTCGTGGCAAAACTCATTAAAACCACCCAAAACAGGCAAAAGCCAACAAAAGCAGCCAAAGATCAAAAAAACTTCGCCTTGTAAAAACCATCCAACCAGTTACTTATAAAAAACATTGAAAATATATAATAAAAAGGCTTGTAAATGTAAATAAAGGGTCTACTTTTGCACCCGCAACAGCGACAGACGTTCTTTAAAATACTGACAAGCATTACGAATCAAGATGAAAATTTATTTTCAAAAAAAGATTAAGAAAAGCTTGTGAGATTTAAAAACAGAAGTTACATTTGCACCCCGCAAAACACGGAAAGTTCATTGAGAGATTGGTAAGGTTTAGGAAGGAAAAAGGAAAGTAAATTTTCTTAAAAAAAACTTCAAAAAACATTTGCCGGTTTGAAATAAGTTTTCTACTTTTGCACCCGCTTTGAGAAACAAGCGATAATGAAAAAGAAACACGTTCGTAGACATATTGAATTGACAGCCGTTTTAACAGAGATGTTAGAACAAAAGAATAAGAGTAATGGAATCGAGAGATTTGAAAAACCGATAGAGAAAACGTCGAATAATAATTAGTCTTAAGTAATTAAGACAAACAATATACGATGAAGAGTTTGATCCTGGCTCAGGATGAACGCTAGCGGCAGGCTTAACACATGCAAGTCGAGGGGTATAGTTCTTCGGAACTAGAGACCGGCGCACGGGTGCGTAACGCGTATGCAATCTACCTTTTACAGAGGGATAGCCCAGAGAAATTTGGATTAATACCTCATAGTATATAGCCCTGGCATCAGGATTATATTAAAGTCACAACGGTAAAAGATGAGCATGCGTCCCATTAGCTAGTTGGTAAGGTAACGGCTTACCAAGGCTACGATGGGTAGGGGTCCTGAGAGGGAGATCCCCCACACTGGTACTGAGACACGGACCAGACTCCTACGGGAGGCAGCAGTGAGGAATATTGGACAATGGGCGCAAGCCTGATCCAGCCATGCCGCGTGCAGGATGACGGTCCTATGGATTGTAAACTGCTTTTATACGAGAAGAAACACTCCTTCGTGAAGGAGCTTGACGGTATCGTAAGAATAAGGATCGGCTAACTCCGTGCCAGCAGCCGCGGTAATACGGAGGATCCAAGCGTTATCCGGAATCATTGGGTTTAAAGGGTCCGTAGGCGGTTTAATAAGTCAGTGGTGAAAGCCCATCGCTCAACGGTGGAACGGCCATTGATACTGTTAGACTTGAATTATTAGGAAGTAACTAGAATATGTAGTGTAGCGGTGAAATGCTTAGAGATTACATGGAATACCAATTGCGAAGGCAGGTTACTACTAATTGATTGACGCTGATGGACGAAAGCGTGGGTAGCGAACAGGATTAGATACCCTGGTAGTCCACGCCGTAAACGATGGATACTAGCTGTTGGAAGCAATTTCAGTGGCTAAGCGAAAGTGATAAGTATCCCACCTGGGGAGTACGTTCGCAAGAATGAAACTCAAAGGAATTGACGGGGGCCCGCACAAGCGGTGGAGCATGTGGTTTAATTCGATGATACGCGAGGAACCTTACCAAGGCTTAAATGTAGATTGACCGGTTTGGAAACAGATCTTTCGCAAGACAATTTACAAGGTGCTGCATGGTTGTCGTCAGCTCGTGCCGTGAGGTGTCAGGTTAAGTCCTATAACGAGCGCAACCCCTGTTGTTAGTTGCCAGCGAGTCAAGTCGGGAACTCTAACAAGACTGCCAGTGCAAACTGTGAGGAAGGTGGGGATGACGTCAAATCATCACGGCCCTTACGCCTTGGGCTACACACGTGCTACAATGGCCGGTACAGAGAGCAGCCACTGGGCGACCAGGAGCGAATCTATAAAACCGGTCACAGTTCGGATCGGAGTCTGCAACTCGACTCCGTGAAGCTGGAATCGCTAGTAATCGGATATCAGCCATGATCCGGTGAATACGTTCCCGGGCCTTGTACACACCGCCCGTCAAGCCATGGAAGCTGGGGGTGCCTGAAGTCGGTGACCGCAAGGAGCTGCCTAGGGTAAAACTGGTAACTAGGGCTAAGTCGTAACAAGGTAGCCGTACCGGAAGGTGCGGCTGGAACACCTCCTTTCTAGAGCCCCAATTGTTAGTAGTAATACACGATGGGGAAAAAAGATGTTTATCTAAAGGATCTGAATTTTAAAGTTCAATTACTCTTGCTGTTAGTTCAAATAATAAATTTTAAGTAAAACAGAGTCTCGTAGCTCAGCTGGTTAGAGTACTACACTGATAATGTAGGGGTCGGCAGTTCGAGTCTGCCCGGGACTACTTTTTAAATTGTTAATTATAAATTATGAATTGTAAATTATAAAAAGACAAAATAAAGAGACTGTAAACTTGAAAAGGAAATTCTAGAGTTGAGGCGTTATGAATAATAATTCATAATTCATAATTCACAATTCATAATTAGATTGGGGGATTAGCTCAGCTGGCTAGAGCGCCTGCCTTGCACGCAGGAGGTCAACGGTTCGACTCCGTTATTCTCCACTGGTTTACTATAAAGATAGTAAATAAAAGTTCATTGACATATTGAGATAAGAAAATAATAAAAAGTAGAAAGCGTTTTTTGTTATAAGTAGCAATACAAATAATAAAAGACAAAAAAAAACGGTCATAATTGATTTTATGATTGGTACAATAAGCAAAATAAGGGCGTATGGGGGATGCCTTGGCTCTCAGAGGCGATGAAAGGCGTGATAAGCTGCGAAAAGCTGCGGGGACGGGCACACACCGATTGATCCGCAGATACCTGAATGGGGCAACCCACTATGTTGAAGACATAGTACACCGATAGGTGGGCAAACCCGCTGAACTGAAACATCTAAGTAGGCGGAGGAGAAGAAAACAAAAGTGATTCCGTAAGTAGTGGCGAGCGAACGCGGATTAGCCCAAACCAATGTTGTTACGGCAAGATTGGGGTTGTAGGACCACGAGATTTTATGCACAAGGAACCGGAAGTTACTGGAAAGTGACGCCAAAGAGGGTGATAGCCCCGTATGGGTAACGAGTGTAATAGATAGTGGTATCCTGAGTAGGGCGGGGCACGTGAAACCCTGTCTGAATTTGGCGGGACCATCCGCTAAGGCTAAATACTCCTGAGAGACCGATAGTGAACCAGTACCGTGAGGGAAAGGTGAAAAGAACCGTGAATAACGGAGTGAAATAGATCCTGAAACCATACGCTTACAAGCGGTCGGAGCCCTTTCGTGGGGTGACGGCGTGCCTTTTGCATAATGAGCCTACGAGTTAACGTTGCTGGCAAGGTTAAGTGGTTAAGCCACGGATCCGTAGCGAAAGCGAGTCTGAATAGGGCGCTTTAGTCAGTAGTGTTAGACGCGAAACCGTGTGATCTACCCATGGGCAGGATGAAGCTGTGGTAACACACAGTGGAGGTCCGAACCGGTTGACGTTGAAAAGTCTTCGGATGACCTGTGGGTAGGGGTGAAAGGCCAATCAAACTCGGAAATAGCTCGTACTCCCCGAAATGCATTTAGGTGCAGCGTTAGTTATAAAGTTATATAGAGGTAGAGCTACTGATTGGATGCGGGGGCTTCACCGCCTACCAATTCCTGACAAACTCCGAATGCTATATAATGTTCACTAACAGTGAGGGCTTGGGTGCTAAGGTCCAAGTCCGAGAGGGAAAGAACCCAGACCATCAGCTAAGGTCCCCAAATATACACTAAGTTGAAAGAACGAGGTTTGTCTGCCCAGACAGCTAGGATGTTGGCTTGGAAGCAGCCATTCATTTAAAGAGTGCGTAACAGCTCACTAGTCGAGCGGACGAGCATGGATAATAATCGGGCATAAGTGTATTACCGAAGCTATGGATTTAGAGTTTACTCTAAGTGGTAGGGGAGCATTCCAGCAGGGTTGAAGGTGTATCGTAAGGTATGCTGGACTGGCTGGAAAAGAAAATGTAGGCATAAGTAACGATAATGCGGGCGAGAAACCCGCACACCGAAAAACTAAGGTTTCCACAGCTATGCTAATCAGCTGTGGGTTAGTCTGGTCCTAAGGCGAACCCGAAAGGGACAGTCGATGGCTAACGGGTTAATATTCCCGTACTACTAATTACTGTGATGGGGTGACGGAGTGATGAAAGCGCCGCGAACTGACGGAATAGTTCGTTGAAGTACCTACCTATAAGCTGCGCAGGCAAATCCACGCGGCTTGGGGAAATACGATAGTACTCGGAGTCTTCGGACAAAGAGATAGTGCGCCTAAGGGCTTCCAAGAAAAACCTCTAAACTTCAGGTAATTAGTACCAGTACCGTAAACCGACACAGGTAGTTGAGGAGAGAATCCTAAGGTGCTCGAGAGATTCATGGCTAAGGAATTAGGCAAAATAGACCTGTAACTTCGGGAGAAAGGTCGCCCCCAGCAATGGGGGCCGCAGTGAAGAGGTCCAGGCGACTGTTTATCAAAAACACAGGGCTCTGCAAAATCGTAAGATGAAGTATAGGGCCTGACACCTGCCCGGTGCTGGAAGGTTAAGAGGAGATGTTATCTTCGGAGAAGCATTGAATTGAAGCCCCAGTAAACGGCGGCCGTAACTATAACGGTCCTAAGGTAGCGAAATTCCTTGTCGGGTAAGTTCCGACCTGCACGAATGGTGTAACGATCTGGACACTGTCTCAGCCATGAGCTCGGTGAAATTGTAGTAACGGTGAAGATGCCGTTTACCCGCAGTGGGACGAAAAGACCCTGTGCACCTTTACTATAGCTTAGTATTGACCTTGGATAAATGATGTGTAGGATAGGTTGGAGACTATGAAGCGGCGTCGCCAGGCGTTGTGGAGTCATTGTTGAAATACAACCCTTTGTTTATCTGAGGCCTAACCCCGTTTTGCGGGGGACATTGCTTGGTGGGTAGTTTGACTGGGGTGGTCGCCTCCAAAAGAGTAACGGAGGCTTCTAAAGGTTCCCTCAGTACGCTTGGTAACCGTGCGTAGAGTGCAATGGCATAAGGGAGCTTGACTGAGAGACATACAGGTCGATCAGGTACGAAAGTAGAGCATAGTGATCCGGTGGTTCCGCATGGAAGGGCCATCGCTCAAAGGATAAAAGGTACGCCGGGGATAACAGGCTGATCTCCCCCAAGAGCTCATATCGACGGGGGGGTTTGGCACCTCGATGTCGGCTCGTCACATCCTGGGGCTGGAGAAGGTCCCAAGGGTTGGGCTGTTCGCCCATTAAAGTGGCACGCGAGCTGGGTTCAGAACGTCGTGAGACAGTTCGGTCTCTATCTACTGTGGGCGTTAGAAATTTGAGTGGATCTGATTCTAGTACGAGAGGACCGAATTGGACAAACCTCTAGTGTATCTGTTGTCCCGCCAGGGGCACCGCAGAGTAGCTACGTTTGGAAGGGATAAGCGCTGAAAGCATATAAGCGCGAAACCCACCACAAGATGAGATTTCTTTTAAGGATCGTGGAAGATGACCACGTTGATAGGCTATAGATGTAAAGGCAGTAATGTCATAGTCGAGTAGTACTAATAATCCGTAAGCTTATGTACACCCTTTTCCCTCGACTCCGGTCGGGGGGAGAAACTTTCTAAAACTAAAATACTTTTCTTTATCTCAGTATGTTAAGATATTGTGTAATGTTGACTAGCTAAGGCTAATCACCCATTGCAAAACGGCCTTAAGGTGGTTATTGCGGCGGGGCTCACCTCTTCCCATCCCGAACAGAGTAGTTAAGCCCGCCTGCGCAGATGGTACTGCAGTTATGTGGGAGAGTATGTCGTCGCCTTTCTTTGAAAAACCCTGTTTCTAACGAACCAGGGTTTTTTATTCTAAATTTTGCTTATTTAATTATAAGTAATATGGTACCTTAGCTCAGATGGTAGAGCAATGGACTGAAAATCCATGTGTCCCTGGTTCGATCCCTGGAGGTACCACAAAAATGCTCGGATGGTGAAATTGGTAGACACGCTGGACTTAAAATCCAGTGAACAGCAATGTTCGTGCGGGTTCAAGTCCCGCTCTGAGTACTATAAGCTTCAATTAGTTAATCTAATTGAAGCTTTTTTTTTAGAAGTAAGGTAAAATTTTTTCTACGATTTATTTGGAAATCTTTTATTTGTCCTTTTTATCTTTTAAAATTTTACCCTCTTTGGTAAATTCCAAATCTATATTGTTTGTTAAATCCACGTCAAGATCCTTGTGTCCATAATCGATATGGGTAATTTTTTCATTTGGATGATTTTTTGATACATAATCTTTTACTGATGCGGGAATAAATGTAGTTGGAATAGGTTTTTTACCTCCGTCTACTTCACGATAAGAACCGTCTTTCCAGAACTCTATTTCCGTTCCGTCTTTTAACTTCACTTCATATCCTTTTTCACCGTGTTCAGCATCTTTTTTTACAACGTCTATTTCTCGATTGCTAAAGTGTTTTTTTAAAAAATCCTGTGCCGGTTTTGGCAATTCAGTAACTTCAATTTTCTTCTGCGCATTAGCCGATATTGTAAAACCAAGGAACATTACGGCAATTATGATTATCTTTTTCATGATTTTAATATTTAAAATTATTAATTTTCTTTCACTAATTTACAACAAGCATTAATACATTCAAATCAATTTAAGAAACCTTTATTATTTTAAAAACAGGATTTCTTATATTGTAACTTATTATAATTAAAAACGTTATGGGAAATTCTATTGTAATAAAAGTGGCTACTATTTATGATTTAGATGGGATAATAAAACTGCAAACGGCCAATCAGACTTTTCGAGGCGGAACATTATCAGGAGAATTAACAGCATATCAAATCAAGGAAATGATGACTGATATGCCACAAATTATAGCTAAGTTTGACAATGAAATTGTCGGTTTTTTATTGACAACATCAAAATCTGTACACAATAAACGTGAATTTCCCATTGTGGATGCTATGTTAGCGTCTTATTTGGGTTCTCCAAATTCCTATATTTATGGGCCTATTTGTGTGAGTCAAAATCAACGCGGAAACGGATTGGCGCAACTTATGTTTCAGGAACTCTTAAAATTAGAACCTAATCGCGAAGGAATTTTATTTATTAAAAGTGATAACCTCACGTCCTTGAGGGCACATGAAAAAATGCGAATGAAAAAAGTAAGCAGCTTTTATTTTAATAATGCTGATTTTGATGTGTATGCTTATTTCTTTCCTATTAAAAAAGATAATAATTTAATAATGAAATAAAAAACGTTATAAATAACTCTAAATAAAAACACATGCGTTATCTAGTAATTCTGATTATCACTTTTGTAATTATTTCCTGTAAAAATGAAACCAAATCGACATCACTTTCCAATTATTTCAATTATCAAGAAAGTAGTGGTGTAGAATCGGCAGGAATAAAAATGATTCCAATAAAAACTGCTGTAGGAGAATTTAAAGTTTGGACAAAACGTTTTGGTAGCAATCCTAAAATTAAAGTACTGTTATTACATGGTGGTCCGGCAATGACACATGAATACATGGAATGTTTTGAGACTTTCTTTCAGCGAGAAGGATTTGAATTTTATGAATATGATCAATTGGGTTCCTATTATAGTGATCAGCCAAAAGACAGCAGTTTATGGACAACGGAACGCTTTGTTGACGAAGTTGAACAAGTACGCAAAGCAATCGGAGCTGATAAAAATAACTTTTATATTTTAGGGAATTCTTGGGGCGGAATTCTTGCGATGGAATATGCGTTGAAATACCAGCAAAATATGAAAGGGTTATTGGTTGCTAACATGATGGCCAGTGCACCGGATTATGGAAAATACGCTGATAAAGTACTATCCAAACAAATGAAGCCTAATGTATTAGCAGAAATTAGATCACTTGAAGCTAAAAAGGACTTTAATAATCCGCGTTATATGGAATTACTTATTCCCAATTATTATCAACAACATTTATGTCGTTTAAAAGATTGGCCAGACGGATTAAACCGCGCCAGTAAACATGTTAATAATGAGATTTATACTATGATGCAAGGTCCGAGTGAATTTGGCATTAGCGGTCGATTAGCAAAATGGGACATTAAAAAGCGTTTACCCGAAATTACAATTCCTACCTTAATGATCGGTGCGAAATACGATACTATGGATCCAAAAGCAATGGAAGAACAAAGTAAATTAGTAAAAAAAGGGCGTTATTTATATTGTCCAAATGGAAGCCACCTTGCTATGTGGGACGATCAAAAAGTTTTTATGAATGGAGTAATTGAATTTATAAACGATGTTGATTTAGAAAAAATATAATCTTTCATAATAAGACAATATAGCTATAGGCTCAGATTAAAAGTAGTATATATTTCGTTATAATGGGTATTAATTAACTTTAATCATATGCCTTAGGGGAACAAACCGGCACATAGTTCCTTGTGTCAAATTCTACTCTTAATCTATACTTAAACGCATAACAAATACTTTTAGTTTCAAATATTAATCCTTACTTTTGAGCCTCATTAATTTAAACAAACATCATGGCTTCAATAACATTAGGAGGAAATCCAGTACATACTTCAGGCGAATTACCAACGGTAGGTTCACAACTAGCTGATTTCAAATTGGTACAAAATGATTTGTCTGTTGCTTCATTAAGTAACTTCGCGGGAAAAAAATTAGTTTTAAACATTTTTCCAAGTGTTGATACCGGAACTTGTGCGACATCTGTTAGAAAATTCAACGAAAGCGCGAGCGGTTTAGAAAACACAACTGTTTTATGTATCTCAAGAGATTTGCCATTTGCCCAAAAACGTTTTTGTGGTGCTGAAGGATTGGAGAATGTAGTAAACTTATCTGATTTTCAAGCTGGAACTTTTGGTAAAACAAATGGTTTAGAAATCGTTGACGGACCTTTAGCGGGTTTACATTCAAGAGCTATAATTGTTGTTGATGAAAACGGAAAAATTACCCATACGGAACAAGTTGCTGAAATCGCAAATGAGCCAAATTACGAAGCAGCTTTAGCAGCACTATAATACCTATAAATGGAATTTCAAAAAGATAATACTTTTGTTACTGGTCGTTTAAAAAGCATGACATATGCTTTTAACGGAGCTGTAAAACTTATAAAAACAGAACATAGCATTATGGTTCAATTCTCATTGGGAATTGTTATGACCATTGCCGGGTTTTATTTTCACATTTCACAAACCGAATGGCTTTGTCAAACCTTAGCCATAGGTTTAGTCTTAAGTGTTGAAGGATTGAATACAGCAGTAGAAAAAATTGCTGATTTTATTCATCCTGATTACAGTAAACGAATCGGGTTTATTAAAGATATTGCTGCAGGAGCGGTATTTTTTGCCGCAATGACAGCAATTGCAATCGGCTTGATCATTTATATCCCAAAATTTATCTAGGCAACAGGAAACGCAAGAATGGCAAAAACAACAAAAAAAGAAACAGTAGACAAAAAAAACGCACCAAAAACTGAGAACTTAAAATCTTGGAGACCGAACAAACAGCAACGTTTTGTTTTGGGTTGCCTTTTGGTACTATTTTCTATTGCACTATTAGTTGCATTTATCTCTTTTTACGTCAACGGACAATGGCAAACAGATCAAAGCGCCGTAAGTGAGCTTGGCGATCGCTCTGAGGTGGTACAAAACTGGCTCGGAAAATTTGGTGCTTACATGGCCGATTTGATTGTTTACAGAGGTTTTGGACTTGCTTCTTTTGTATTGGTTCGCTTATTTTTCTTAACCGGATTATTTCTGGCATTAGAAATGTCTACCAAAAGACTCAAAAGTATTTGGTTCTGGGATTTATTTGCCATAATTGTTGTTTCTGTTTTATTTGGATTTTTCGCCACATCGGCACCTGAATTAGGCGGAACAATTGGGTATGAGCTAAATTTATTCCTTCAGGATTACATTGGAAAAACAGGTACTTTACTGACCTTGCTTTTTGGATTGATCATCTATTTGATTTTTAAAATTAAATTATCTCCTGAGAAAATACAGTCTTATTTTGATTCTACTAAAAAAGAATTCAAATCAGAACTGGGTTCACTGAAACCGCAACAGGCAGAAAGCGCTTATAATCTTGAAGAATTTGCAATCGAGGAAGATCCTGAATTAGATAATATTCATCTTAAAACAGAAGATACGCAATTTGAAATCAACAAAGAAGCTTTAAAACCTACCATAAACCATTCATCAGAAATTGATTTGAATCCGGTTGTAAAACCTCTTCAAATGGATATAAAACCAGCAACAGTTGCTCCTGTGGTTCACACAGAAGAATTTGTTGTTGAAAAACCGGAAGAAGAAGATATTATCGAAGAAAACCTGGCTTCGCGCCTTGTGGCTGATTTTGGATTATTCGATCCAACTTTAGATCTATCGAATTATAAATTCCCAACAATTGATTTATTGAAAGAATATTCGACCGGGGGAATTACGATCAATCAGGAAGAATTAGAAGAAAATAAAAACAAAATTGTAGACACACTTCGTAACTACAAAATAGAAATTGCCCAGATTAAAGCAACAGTTGGTCCATCGGTAACTTTATACGAAATTGTACCTGAAGCCGGAATCAGAATTTCTAAAATTAAGAGTTTAGAGGATGATATTGCTTTGTCACTTTCGGCATTAGGAATTCGTATCATTGCACCAATTCCGGGTAAAGGAACAATTGGTATTGAGGTGCCTAATAAGAACCCAACAATGGTTTCGATGAAAAGTGTTATTGGATCTGCGAAGTTCCAGGAAGCTGAAATGGAATTACCAATTGCTTTAGGAAAAACAATTTCGAACGAAACTTTTGTTGTTGATTTAGCCAAAATGCCTCACTTATTGATGGCGGGTGCTACAGGACAAGGAAAATCTGTTGGATTGAATGCTGTTTTAACGTCGCTTTTATACAAAAAGCATCCTGCGGAAGTAAAATTCGTTTTGGTCGATCCTAAAAAAGTAGAGCTTACCTTATTCAATAAAATTGAAAGACATTATTTAGCCAAACTTCCGGATACTGAAGATGCTATTATTACCGACAATGCAAAAGTGGTGAATACTTTAAATTCGCTTTGTGTTGAAATGGATAATCGTTATTCATTACTGAAAGATGCAATGGTTCGTAATATTAAAGAATACAACGAAAAATTTCGAGCCAGAAAATTAAATCCAGAAGCCGGACATAGATTCTTACCTTATATTATATTAGTTGTCGATGAGTTCGCCGATTTGATTATGACTGCTGGTAAAGAAGTCGAAATTCCGATTGCGCGTTTGGCTCAGTTAGCGCGTGCTATTGGTATTCACTTGATTATTGCCACACAAAGACCTTCTGTAAACGTTATTACAGGTCTAATTAAAGCGAATTTCCCTGCGAGGATAGCTTTTAGGGTAACATCAAAAATTGACTCAAGAACGATTCTTGATACACAAGGAGCCGATCAGTTAATTGGTCGTGGAGATTTATTATATACCAACGGGAATGATGTGGTTCGTGTGCAATGTGCATTTATCGATACTCCTGAGGTAGAAAAAATTACGGATTTTATTGGTTCGCAAAAAGCTTATGCCACAGCTTATTTGCTTCCTGAGTTTGTTGGAGAAGAAACTGGCATTAATCTTGATATGGATATTTCCGAAAGAGATACTTTATTTAGAGAAGCTGCTGAGATTATTGTCAATGCGCAACAAGGTTCAGCTTCATTATTGCAAAGAAAATTAAAATTAGGTTACAACAGAGCCGGTCGTTTGATCGATCAGCTGGAAGCAGCAGGAATTGTTGGACCGTTTGAAGGCAGTAAAGCAAGAAGTGTGAACATATCTGACTTAAGTGCTCTTGATCAATTTTTTAATAATGAACAAAATTAATCCAATCATGAAAACAAAAATTCAGGAAATCCAAAACAATTCTATTACTAAGATGACTAAAAAGTGCTTTCAAATGGCAGTTATATTGCTTTTGAGTTTCACTTCTATTCAGGCTCAGGATAAAAAAGCCAAAGATTTATTGAACGAAGTAACTGCCAAAATAAAGAGTTACGACAATATTGTTATTGATTTTAAATATTCTTTGAATAACGCTAAAGAAAACATCAACCAGGACAGCAAAGGAAATGTAACCATGAAAGGCAATCAATATGTATTGAATTTTATGGGCGTGACTAAAATATTTGATGGTCAAAAAACATATACAATTGTTCCTGAAGATGAAGAGGTTACTGTTTCTAAAGTAAACGAAAAAGACGATGCAGCTATTACACCTTCAAAAATGCTTACGTTTTTTAATTCCGGATACAAATATAACATGGATATTGTGCAAAATGTAAAAGGAAGAAAAATTCAATACATTAAATTAGCGCCTACAAGTGCAAAAGATCAAAGAAAAGAAATTCTTTTAGGTATTGATGTTCAGACAAAACACATCTACAATTTAATCGAAACGGGTAAAAATGGAACAAAAACCACTTTAACCGTTAATTCTTTTAAAACCAATCAGCCTTTATCAAAAAATCAATTTACATTTGTAGCGAGCAAATATCCAAAATACTACATCAACAAATTAGATTAATTACAAGGTTGAAAATTTTAGACAAATACTTACTAAAAACATTTCTGATTACGTTTACTACGGTATTCGTAATCCTTTTTTTTATATTCATACTTCAAACCGTCTGGCTTTTTATATCTGAACTTGCAGGTAAAGATCTGGATTTGATTTTGGTTGTAAAATTCCTGTTGTTCTCGATGCCGCGAATCATTCCGCTGGTTTTACCATTATCGGTTTTACTGGCTTCGATTATGACTTTTGGAAATTTAGCCGAAAACTATGAGTTTGCTGCGATGAAATCTTCCGGGATATCACTTCAGAGAGCAATGAGAGGCTTGATTGTCTTTATTTTTGTTTTAAGTATTGTCGCATTTTGGTTTGCCAACAATGTGATTCCATACGCTGAATATAAATTTATGAATTTCCGGAAAAACATCGCTCAGGCCAAGCCCGCAATGGCCATTGCAGAAGGCCAGTTTAGTGATGTAGGCTTTTATAATATAAAAGTCAATAAAAAATCAGGTGAAAACGGAAATATCCTAACTGGTGTTACTATTCATGAAAAGCCAAATAACGTTGGAGAAAACAAAACTGTTATTAAAGCAAAAGACGGTAAATTAATAAGTAACGAAAAGTCCAGTATCTTAAAACTGGTTTTAAATGATGGATATTACTATCAGGATGTTACTCCTACAAAATATGAAGATCGGGCTAAATTGCCTTTTGTAAAAGCAGCTTTTAAAAAACAGGTAATCAATATTGATTTATCGGAATTAAATAAAGTTGATGAAGACAAGGAAAGTGTTGGTAGTACAAACGCAATGTTAAATGTAAATGAATTGCGGTACACTTTAGATTCATTAAATAAAAATCTGGATAACGAAATTCTTTCTTTTTCAGAGAATATCAATCAGCGCGTTGGTATTAGAAAAGCTCCGGTAGCAGCAATTAATGTAAATAAAAAGAAAAAGCCATTGCCTGATAATCTTTTGTCTTTATATACGACAAAACAAAAATCAGATATCCTTAAAATGGCGGGAAGTAATGTTGTCAGTAACATTTACTCTATTGAAACTACGCAAAAAGACCTAAAAGATAAACAGCGCGACATCAATAAACACTTAACAGCTTTATATGAAAAGTTTGTAATTGCTTTTGCATGTTTTTTAATGTTTTTTATTGGGGCTCCATTAGGCGCTATTATCCGAAAAGGGGGACTTGGTTTGCCAATTGTATTTGCAGTTTTAATTTTTATTACTTTCCACTTTATCAATACTTTTGGAAAAAGACTCTCGCAAGAAGGCGGAATGTCTCCTTTTATGGGATCATGGATGTCTTCATTTGTGCTATCACCATTGGCTGTGTTGTTAACCTATCGTGCAACAAACGACAACGGATTAATCAACTTTGATGCGATTACCACTCCAATTTCACAACTATTTCAAAAAATTTCCGAGCGGTTTTTTCCTGCTCAAAATCAAAAATAATTATGTCAACAACAAAAATACAACTGAATACCATTGAAGAAGCTATAGAAGATATTCGTCAAGGTAAAGTAATCATTGTGGTCGATGATGAAGATCGTGAAAACGAAGGTGATTTTTTGGCTGCAGCCGAAAAAGTAACCCCGGAAATGATCAATTTTATGGCTACTCACGGACGTGGATTAATTTGTGCTCCATTAACTGAAAGCCGTTGTAAAGAATTGGATTTAAGACCAATGGTTACCAATAATACAGATCATATGGAAACTGCTTTTACGGTTTCGGTAGATTTAAAAGGACATGGAGTAACGACCGGAATTTCTGCTGCTGACAGGTCTAAAACAGTATTGGCACTAACAGATTCAAATGTAAAACCACACGAACTAGCGAGACCGGGACATATTTTTCCTTTGGTGGCAAAACAAGGTGGTGTATTAAGAAGAACTGGCCACACAGAAGCGGCTATTGATTTTGCAAGATTGGCCGGATTTAAATCGGCTGGTGTGATTTGCGAAATTCTAAATGAAGACGGAACGATGTCGCGTTTACCTGAATTGGTGAAAGTAGCTAAGAAATTTGATTTAAAATTAGTTTCGATTGAAGATTTAGTGGCGTACAGAATGCAACACGATAGTCTTATTGTTAAAAAAGAAGATTTTGATATCGAAACCCGTTTTGGAACTTTTAGATTAAGAGCTTACGAGCAAACAACCAACAAACAAATTCATATTGCCCTAACAAAAGGAACCTGGAATCTTGGAGAACCTATCTTAACCAGAATTCACTCTTCGCAAGTAAATAATGATTTATTAGGAACTTTAACAAACAATGCTGAACAACAATTAGACGGTATGTTTAAAGTTATTAATGAAAACGGGAAAGGGGCTGTAATCTTTATTAATCAGGATATGCAGGCAGTAAATTTATTAAGTAGAATCTCTGAACTTAAAGCTTTACAGGCAGAAGGAACAATGAAAGCACCAAAAGTAGTCATTGATAGCAAAGACTACGGAATTGGAGCTCAAATTCTGCATGATATTGATATTTCTAAAATTAGATTGGTATCAAACACAGAGCAAACAAAACGTGTAGGAATGATTGGATATGGTCTTGAAATCACAGAATACGTAAGTTACTAATATGGGGACATTAGAAGAAAGAATTAAAAAATCTGAGACGCGTATATTTAAAGCCGTTTTTCCAAGTACTACCAACCATTATGATACCTTATTTGGTGGAACTGCTTTACATCTTATGGATGAAGTTGCTTTTATTTGTGCTACTCGTTTTAGCCGTAAAAAAGTAGTGACGATATCCACTGGACAAATTGACTTTAAAAAGGCGATTCCGGCAGGAACTTTAATTGAATTAGTAGCAAAAGTAGATAGCGTTGGAAGAACCAGTTGTAAAATTCATGTTGATATTTTTATGGAACAAATGTATTCTGAACTTCGCGAAACGGTAGTTTCAGGAACTTTTTCATTTGTTGCTGTAGATGAAAACAAAAAACCAACGCCAATTTTAGACGATTTGGATTAATTTATTAAGAAAAATTATTTTTAGGAATACTGATAATTAAGTACTTAAAAATTAACTTAAAAAAATAGCTGAAAAAGTTTTTATAATCGGAAAAGCGCACTATATTTGCACTCGCAATCACAAAATGATCGCGACATAATGGAGAAATGGCAGAGCGGTCGAATGCGGCAGTCTTGAAAACTGTTGACTGTAACAGGTCCGGGGGTTCGAATCCCTCTTTCTCCGCTGAACTTGAAACCCTTAACGTTTGTTAAGGGTTTTCTTTTTTTATTATATTATTTTCTTTGTAAATAGTTCCAAAAAAGTTTTGAGAACCGAAAAAGCGTCTTATATTTGCACTCGCAATCAGTAAATGATTGCAACATACTGGAGAAATGGCAGAGCGGTCGAATGCGGCAGTCTTGAAAACTGTTGACTGTAACAGGTCCGGGGGTTCGAATCCCTCTTTCTCCGCCAGTAGAAGTTTCAAAAGAAACTTTAAAAATCAATAGCCTTCAAACATTATAGTTTGAAGGCTATTCTGTTTTCTGGCGATTTCAAAAACACATATTATTTTAACCGATCAATAGAGAAACAGATCGATACAAAAAGCTATGTGGGAGAAAAAAAATATCGCAGACAGCACAAAGTTTTGTATTAATTTAACTTTGCGTTTTCTTTGTTTTCTAAAGCGTTATTGGATAAAATCTTCCTGTTTTCTGCGGTAAAACATAATTAGGGATTATGCTTTTATATTTAAGCTAAAGTTCGCAATCTTTATGTGAATGCAGCTTTGCTAATTCTATGCTTTTTAAGGCGTTTTTAGATAAAAATATTGGTTAAGTGTAACTTCATTTCGTCGCAATCAAAAGCATGTAAAAACTGCCACTGAAATAATAAAATAAAAAAAACGCTTTCTTGGAAGGAAAGCGTTTCTTACGTCATGTTTTTTTGTTTTTTCTTTGAAAAAGAGGTCGATTTATTTATCGATAGAACCTAAAACACGTTTCATAAACGCATTAAGAGCTTCTTTCTTATCGGTGCCCTGAACAACCATTTTGTGTACTTCAAGCGCGCCATACATATTAGAAATTAATTCACCAATTACATCTAATTCTTCATCTTTTAGGGACGGAATTTCGGTCATTGCTTCCAGAACTTCGATTGTTTCAATAATATAATCCTGATCGTTTTCTTCGATAAATTGGGTCAACTGCTTTATTACAGGTAATTTCATATTTATACTTTAGATTTTTAGACATTCTTAGACTCTTAGACTTTTTTAAAAATTAAGACAACATCTAAGAAGTCTAAAAATCTAAGCCAGTCTAACTAATCTAAATTTAAGCAATTGCGTTTACCAAGTCGATTAAAACTTCTTGTTTGTTGGTTTGAGTTTCTCCAACTAATTTTCCATTTACAAAAGTGGCGAATGTTGGCAGGTTGCTTACATTAGCTAATTTTCGTGATTCAGGAGAATTTTCTGCATCAACCAAAACAAAAGTGATAGCTTCATTTTCTGTCGCTAATTTTTTGAATTTTGGTTTCATAATACGGCAATTTCCACACCATGAAGCTGAATATTGTACTACTACTTTTTCATTTTTAGCAACTAAATCTGCTAATGTATCTTCGTTTAAGTCGATTAACATAATTTTTAAATTTTCAATGTCAATTTCAATAACAAAAATCAATTTTAGTTGAAGTCAATTTAAATGCCCATAGTAGATTTGAAAAATATTAGAACGTAGTTAAAAAACTATCCTAAAATTTCCCTGACATTGAAATTGCAATTGATTTTTGACATTGCAATTGAAATTATTGTTATTGATTTTTTGAGAGAAAAACTCCAAATCCTCAAATTGGGATTTGGGATTTGGAATTTTAAAAAATGTGGTATTCTATTTCTTAGTTTGCGCTTAAGTATTCAGCTGTACTGATTCTGTCTGCGCTCATTGCTTCTTTTCCAGCTTCCCAGTTTGCAGGACAAACTTCTCCTTTTTCCTGGATATGAGTATAAGCATCAACCATACGTAAGTATTCGTTTACGTTACGGCCTAATGGCATATCGTTTACACTTTCGTGGAAGATTTTTCCAGTTTCGTCGATAAGGTAAGTAGCTCTGTAAGTTACGTTTGAACCTTCGATGATTACCGAATCAGTTTCTTCGCTGTATTCTGTAGAATCGATATCTAAAATTCCTAAAATGTTAGATAAGTTACGGTTTGTATCTGCCAAAATTGGGTAAGTTACACCTTCGATTCCACCATTGTTTTTTGGAGTGTTTAACCAAGCAAAGTGTACTTCGTTTGTGTCGCATGAAGCTCCGATTACGATAGTATTTCTTTTCTCAAATTCTGGTAATGCAGCTTGAAAGGCGTGTAATTCAGTTGGACATACAAAAGTGAAATCTTTTGGGTACCAAAACAATAATACTTTTTTGTTGTTGTTTACTGCTTCTTCAAAAATGTTGATTTTTAAATTATCACCCATTTCTGAGATAGCATCTACTGCAATACTTGGGAATTTTTTTCCTACTAAAGACATATTTTTCGTTTTACGTTAAAAATTTATTTCTGATGCAAAAATAGGGTATAACTATACCTTCTTACAATAAGAAGTGATTATAAATATTTATAAGTTGATAGTTTTTGGCTATGTATAATTGTAAGTTATTGGATGTCAATATTTACGGGAAGAATTCCGTTGCAAGGAATATTTTCTAAAAATTGAATTCCTGCATTTTTTTGGAATTCATTAAAATCCTGATAGACCTGAATTAATCCTGAAGCCTTTGTTAAATAAGGAATAATAGGTAATACGTAAGGATTTCCGAAAACGTAAACAATACTTTTTTTGGTTTGCAGTAAGTTCGAAAGCAATTCTAAAACTTCGTCGTCGATTTCGAAATTGTTCATTGGTTTTGCTTTTGGAACAAATAATGAAATAATAATAGTTTCGAAATTCTCTAAACTCGATGCAATTGATTTAATATCTGAAACTTCTAAGTTTTCGAAAGCAAATTCGGGAGATTGTAATTTTGAATTTAAGGTTTGAAAGAAAGTATTCTCTACACCTTTATATAAACTCAATTTTGCTAATTGATTGTTTTTTTGTGCTTCAAAAGCTAATTCAGTATTTGAGTTGTCGATAATTTTTGTAATCGAATGTTGCGCAACTTCAAAATTTAATACCGAAGCTTTTTCGAAGTCGAGTTCTCCTGAAGTAAAAGTATTATCAGACAGGATTCCCACTTTTTCTTTGGCTTTCATGATTCTGTTGAAACTTTCTTCGATACGTTCCGGTGATGCATTTTTAAGGATGGCTTCAATTCCCTCAGGAACATTTTCGGCGAAGCATAAAACGTCGTTTCCCGCGTTGAAGGCTTCCCATTCCAGTTCTCCTTTGGTTTCGTAGAGTTTAGAAACACTGTGCATGTTTAGTGCATCAGAAATTACCAAACCGTCATAACCCAATTGCTTGCGTAAAAGCGTTTTGATAATAGGTTTTGATAAAGTTGCCGATGTATTTTTTCCGTCATTCAAACTCGGAACGGCCAAATGACCAATCATAATCGAGTCTACATTATTTTCGATTCCTTTAATGAAAGGATATAATTCGTTTTCTAATAATTCTTCAAGCGTTTCATTTAAAACCGGTAATCCCAAATGCGAATCGACATTGGTGTTTCCGTGTCCGGGAAAGTGCTTCAGGCAGCCCAAAACACCAACTTCCGACATTCCATTAAGATATTCAATCGAAAAATTAGCTACTTTTTCTTTGTTTTCACCAAAAGAACGATACCCAATAACAGGATTGTTCGGGTTATTATTAATGTCTGCCAAAGGCGATAAATTATAATGAATCCCGGCAGCTTTTAAGTCTAAACCAATTTGTTTGCCCACTTCGTAAACCAAACTCGATTTACTTTCTGGCAATGCACCAAGTGTAATGGCATACGGATATTGCGGTGTTTTTTCGATACGCATCGCCAAACCCCATTCGGCATCAATACTAATTAAAAGTGGAGTAGAAGCGGCTTTTTGGTAACGAACAATCAGATCTTTTATTTTTTGATAGCTATCATCATTAAAAACGATTTTTTTCTTGCTTTCGTAATTTGTTGCAGCACTCGCACGGCTGTGAAAAAACGTCAGTCCGCCAATGTTATGTTCTTTTATTAAACGTTCAGTTTCCTGAATGTTTTCTTCGGTATCGTTTATAAAAACTGCGGGAAAAAAGAATTGTCCCACTTTTTGTCTTAATGCTTGAGCTGTCATTTTCATTATTATAAAGTGTTTTTCATGCAAACGCTATTATCCATTGTTTCGTACGGCGGATAATTGGGCGTAATATGATAGTGTTGTTTTTGGTAGAGATGAATTGCTTCGGGTTGATTTTTTCCTGTTTCCAGAATTGTGTTTTTGTAGCCAACTTCTTTTGCCCAGATTTCTAATGCGGCTAAAACAGAAGATGCGATTCCTTTTTTGCGATAATCAGGATGTACAAACATGCGTTTGATTTCGACGGTATCTTCTTTTTTTTCGCGAAAAGCGCCGCAACCCACAGCAATATCATTTTCATAAAAAACGATAACATGTTTTATTGCATCGGTTTTATTAAATTGATTGTAAAAGGCGTGATCTTCTCCGTCTCTGATTTTTAAATCCTGGTCTAATAAAACTACCAGATTTTTAAAATCGATATCGTCAGAGTTGGTTCTTTTTAAGGTAATCATGATTCAATAAAAATATTTTAATAGAAGTCTTATTTTTTTACCATTAAGATATTAGGTCATAAAGCTTGGCTTAAATTACTTAATATCTTAATGGTAAAAGAAAATTAAGTTTAATTTTTTTTAAAAAATCAGTTACGCTCTCTTTAAATATTTAGAAATATTATTTTAAGGCATTTACTTATTTCAGTTTTGCTTTCTTTTGTTTGGCTAATTGTTTTTTAGTTTCAATTGCTTTTTCTAACCGGTTTTTAAAACGGAAAAGTTTCGGTAAACCTTCTAAACGGTCTTCGAGAGTGATTTCCTCATAAACAATAATGGCTTTTTCTAAAACCCTAATCTCATTGTCGAGATCGATTTGGTTTTTGTAGAGAGTTGCCAATCGGTCATAAGGATGATTTCCTTTAAAACCTTCGCTAATATTTTCTTCGTATAACGCAATTGCTTTCTCAATTTCTCCTGCTTTCTCCAATTCAATTGCTTTCAGGTTTCGTTCAACCTGGATGTTTTCATTGATTTCCATGGGCGTTATATGTATAGCTGTTATGCTGTTTTTTTACCGAAATCTTTTGGGAATTCTAAAAAACGGGATAGAATTAAACCCGGAATTGTAGCCAGAAGAACCCAAATAAAGAAGTTATCATAGCCTAAATATTTCTGAATATAACCACTTAACATTCCCGGAAGCATCATTCCTAATGCCATAAAACCAGTTGCAATTGCATAATGCGATGTTTTTGATTCGCCTTCGGCCACATGAATTAAATACATCATAAAAGCTGTAAAGCCAAAACCGTAACCAAATTGTTCTAAAATCACTACGGCATAAATATAATAAATGGATGTGGGATGGAAAAAAGCCAGTAAAATAAAACCAACAATAGGTAAATGCATCGTCAGGAACATCGGAAGCATCCATTTCGTAAGACCTTGTTTCGATATCGCGATTCCGCCTAAAATTCCGCCCAGAGTCAGAGCTCCAACGCCAAAAGTTCCGTAGATTATTCCAACAGCTTCGGTGTCTAATCCCATACCGCCTATTTCTTTTCCATCTAATAAAAACGGACTCAGCATTTTAAGCAACTGAGATTCTCCTAATCTGAAAACCAGAATAAAAGCTAAAATTAATCCGATTCGTTTTTTCTTGAAGAAACTGATAAATACAGTAGCGAAGTTTTGATTTTGATGTGCTTCTTTATTATTCGCTAAGGCATTGATTTCATTTTTTGGTGTAAAAATAAAATTATAAACTGTTATAAAAGTCATTAATAAACCAACAGCAATCATCGTGTACGACCAGGCTTTGGTATTATCTCCGTATTTGTGTTCCAGATAACCGGCAAAAAGTACAATTAGTCCGTTTCCTGCAAGTAATGAAAGTCTGTAAAAAGTACTTCTGATACCCAGGAAAAAAGATTGTTTGTCTTCGGGTAAAACCAACAAATAAAAACCGTCACTCGCAATATCATTAGAAGCCGAAGCAAAAGCAGCAACCCAAAAAATGGCCAGAGTCATGATAAAAAAGCCACTCGCCGGAATCGTAAATCCGACCAATAAAAAAGCAATCGAAATAAGCAATTGCATCGATAAAAACCATTTTCTTTTGGTTCCGTGTAATTCTATAAACGGACTCCAAAGTGGTTTTATAACCCATGGCAGGTATAATAAACTGGTGTAGACGCCAATATCTTCATTTGAAATTCCCAAATTTTTGTACATAATGACAGAAACTGAGATGATTACGGCATAAGGTAAACCAGATGCAAAATTAAGAAGCGGAATCCAAAACCAGGGTTTATTATCTATTTTCATTAGGCTGAGCAGGTGAATAAAGTTTAAATGTCTTTTTTAAGTCGATCGTAGTTGGGGTACTTTCGTTTGCAAAATAATCAATAAATGTCACAGCGCAAGCTTTATACTGATTCATTTTTTCAGCCGGGATCGAAAACTGAATAGTCCCGTTGTTTTCGTAAACGGTAATCTTCTCAATTATTTTTGAAGGATCATTAATGTCTATTTTCGATGTACTTTCTCCTCCGTAAACCACCATATAACGAACCTTTGTATTCAAAGGAGATTTGATGTTGAAAGCAAAATGAACACTGTCTTTTTGATATTCATTTACTACCGGAATATCAATTACAATATGTTTTAAATTAGGAACCGCAGCAGGAAGCGCAGGATATTTATATTGATTTTCTTCTAAAACCCTTACCACATCAAAGTTTTTGTTCATGAACCATTTCGAACTAAAATACGCACTTCCGCTTACTTTTTTGAAACTTCTTGCAAAATCAATCTGAGTTGGAATTTCATTTACAAAGTTCCAGCTTTTGTCACTGTCACCTCTAATTTTATACGAAGCGTGGCCAATATACAAAGCAGTATTATTAGAGTTTTCAGACCACCATTTTACCAATTTCGAGTAAGAAGCCCTTGGGTTGTTCATACTCCAATACAATTGAGGCAGGATATAATCGATCCATTTTTGGTCCATCCATAAAACAGGATCTGCATATAAATCATCGTAATTGGAGGTCGATTGTGTCTCAGAACCTTTTGGATCCATCGATTTATTGCGCCAAACCCCAAACGGACTGATTCCGAATTGTACCCATGGTTTACTGGCTTTTATCGTAGTCGAAATCGTGTGTACAAAGCTGCTCACATTCGCACGACGCCAGTCTGAAAGACTTAAACCCGCACCATATTTTCTATAAGATGCCGTGTCGTTAAACGTCTTTCCCGGAACGGTATAAGGATAAAAATAATCATCAAAATGAATCGCGTCGATATCGTATTTATCAACCACTTCTTTTACGACTTTGGTCAAATGTTGCTGAACTTCAGGCAATGCAGGGTCGTAATAGTATTTTCCGGCATATTCTATCATCCATTCAGGATGTTTAAAAATGTCGTGATTTGGGCTTAAAAGATTTTTGTTTAAATCGAAAGTTGCACGGTATGGATTCAGCCAGGCGTGAAATTCGAAGCCTCTTTTATGCGCTTCCTCAATCATCCACGCCAATGTATCGTAATAAGGATTGGGAGCCACACCTTCTTTACCGGTTAAAAAACGCGACCACGGCGCAAATTCTGATGGATAGAAAGAGTCACCAACACTTCTAATCTGAACGATTACCGCATTATAATTGATCTTTTTGTAAGCTTCTAAAATCTCAAGATAATCAGCTTTTTCTTTTTCGACACCGTCAATAGCTGTTTTGGGCCAGTCGATATTGACAACGGTTGCAATCCAGACACCTCTAAATTCGTTTTTAGGGTAAATTATTTTTTCCTGTGCATTAGAAATTAATCCAACGAAAAATAAAAATATAATAGAGAAAAGTACTTGCTGATTTTTATGCATTTCAATCTTTTTTAACAGAAACCAAAAATAGTTTTTTTAGCGGACTATAATAAATAATTAATAAATTATAATTTCAACGGTATTTATTGGGTTTTCATATAATAGCTTGTGTTTTTTATGATTTAGGCTGTACTGAAAAATAGTGATTGGGTTTACAAACGAAAATTGTACCATGGATTTCACTATTTGGATTTCAGTATTTTATGCGATAAACGGAATAAACAGCAAGCAAATCTGATGCCGAAAAGTTTTTTAAATTTTGGAGAAGTGATTTTTCTTGCTTTACTAAATTTGATCGCGACGCATAAAAAATAACAAAGAATCATTTTGTTTTTTATTTATATTTGAACCCAACCAATTAAAACTAAATTCATGTTTGTTATTTTACCCATCATTATCATCTTCATATTTTTATGGATATTCTATTATAATTCCCTTATCGGAAAAAGAAATCAGGTAACGAATGCTTTTTCGGCTATTGATGTGATGCTCAAAAAACGTTTTGATTTGATTCCGAATCTGGTTGAAATTGTAAAACAATATACAGATTACGAACAAAGTACTTTAACAAAAATAGTAGAGCTTCGTGCCAAAGCGACTTCTGGTTCGGTTACTGATACCGAAAAAGCGAGTCTTGATGCTGAATTGAGCACTACCGTAAGAGGTTTAATGGTAAATGTAGAAAATTATCCTGACTTAAAAGCAAACGCAAGTTTTACTAATTTGCAAACCACCTGGACAGAAAGCGAAGAGCAAATTGCCGCTGCCAGAAGAACTTATAATGCTGTAGTAACAGATTTTAATAACGCGATCATGATGTTTCCGGGTAATTTATTTGCCGGAATGTTGAGTTATACCCCAATTGAAGTTTTGGCAACAGCCGAAGAAGAGCGTAAAAATATTAGTGCAAAAGAGCTTTTTAATCGCTAATGGATTCAGAAATTAGTAATAATCCCGCCTTGCAGGAGGTTTTGAATACATTAGAAGTCGACCGTAAAAAAATTGCGTCGACTTATACCGTTTGCTATACCGTATTTGGTATTGCGGCATTGCTTATCGTGGGCGGTTTGATTATAGGAGCTGCAACGGTGGCTGTTATATTAAGTTTGATTCCGATAATTGTGGGTGGTGTAATGCTTTTTCAGATCGATGGTGATGCCCAAAAATACAAAGTAGCTTATAAAATGAATGTTGTAGCAACGGCATTAAAAAAGATCAACGAAAGTCTCACTTTTGTTCCTCAAAGCGGACTTACCGAAGGTGAATTTATAAATTCGGATCTTTTTACAACAGAACCGGATCGCTATAAAACGCAGGATTTAATAACCGGAACTGTCGATAAAACTTCTTTCTCGTTTGCCGAAGTTCACGCCGAATATAAAACCGAAACGCAGACCAAAAACGGAACGCGTACCGAATGGCATACTATTTTTAAAGGAATTATTTTTGTAGCCGACTTTAATAAAAACTTCACGGTTTCGACAGTTGTCAGACCAAAAAGCTTTGGAAATACGGTTGGCGCATGGTTTTCTAAAAATATTTTCAGTTTTGGAAATACCGAAATTGTTCAGTTAGAAAACACCAATTTCGACAATCAGTTTGTTACCTATTCCAGAAATCAAATCGAGGCGAGATATATCTTAACGCCCGCCATGATGGAAAGAATTTTGGACTTAAACAATAAATCCGACGAAACGATTTCGCTTTCGTTCATAAGTTCAAAAATGTATATTGCTTTCCCGCTAAGCAACAATTACTTCGAAGCGCCTATACATTCGTCGCTTCTAGTACCTGATTTACTTACCGATGATCTTTCGATTGTTCAGTTTATGCAGGATATTGTTCATGAACTGGATTTGAATACCAGGATTTGGGGGAAGGGGTGATTTTTTTTGATAAATCATATTTTTTAAGCCGTTTGATAGATTTTGATTTGTTCGAGATTTATGAAGCGGTTTTTTTTATTACAATACAAAACAGGTATTACTACTTGCTTGTTTTCTTTTATTTATTACTAATCTTGTTTTCAGTGAATTATTGATACAATATGGTTTTCCGTAAAAAAGATATTACTTGAGTATTGATATTTGTTTTTAGTATAAAAAATATTCTATCAATATTAAAAGATTTCTAGCTATGGAAAAAATTACAGTAAAACAATTAATTAAATTCAGAGGAAAAAGTGAAAGAACTAAGATCACTTTTGTTAAAAATCTTGATAAAGAGAAAATAAAGTCGCCGGATGATTCTGGAGGTGATTACTGGATTAGTTGTTTGAGTGCTATTAGAAATACTTTTAAGTTTGACAATGCAGATTTGTTAGATGAGAAGATTAATCTATTGGTTGATAAAATTAATATTGAAGAAGATGGAAGAATAAAAGATCAATTTCAAAGAAATCTCGACGTTGTAAATAATTTTAAGGATTATGATTTTAAACATTTAAAACCAGATTTTGATTTGATTTTTCTTACGCAACCAAAAGATCATGCTATACTTAATATAAAAGGATTTCCAATTGAAGCCAAACCTTGTCACATTTTTACATTTTCAAATAAAAAAAGTGAAGAAATAGCAGGAGTTTGGTTTGTAGCTCAAATAAATGGTTTCAAAAAAAGTGAACTAGGAATGTTTGCAGATATGATTTATAGATATTTAGATAAACACCATTCAAAAGATTTTTATGTAAATCCGGACTATTGTATTGCAGTTGACCTTTATAATGGACAAGAAGTGAGTTACTCGGAAATTCAAAATGGTAAAGTTCCGATTTTAATTGATTCAACATTGGAAGATTTAAAAGAAGTAGATAGAGACTAGTTAAAACATCATTTGAAATTGAAACATTATGGAAATTCAAGAATTTATTTCTCAGTATAGAAATCACCCAATTCTTTTTATAGGGACAGGTATAAGTTTAAGATATTTAAAAAATTCTTACACATGGGATGGTTTATTAAGTAAAATCGCTTTAGAACTAACTGGAAATCCTGAATATTATTTAGATGTAAAGTCTCACTGTCATACAAATTCTACTTTTGATTATTTAAAAATTGCTAATATTATTGAAGAAAAATTTAATTCTACTTTACAAGAAGATAGAAATGGAAAATTTAAACATATCAATGATGTTTTTTATGAAAAGATGAAAAATTCAATAAGCATAAGTAGGTTTAAAATTTATATTGCAGAGCTATTTTCTAAAATAGAATTTAGAGATGAAATGCTTGAAGAATTAAAAGATCTTAAAAAGATTAGGAAAAATATAGGTTCTGTTATTACTACAAATTATGATGGCTTAATTGAAAATATTTTCGAGTTTACAAAATTGATTGGTAATAATATTTTATTAAGTAATCCTTATGGCTCAGTTTATAAAATTCATGGATGTTTTGAGAATCCTGAAAAAATTATTATAACAAATAATGATTATGAGGCTTTTGATAATAAATTTGAATTGATAAGAGCGCAGTTGCTATCATTATTTATTCATAATCCGATTGTTTTTCTAGGTTATAGTGTTGGAGATGAAAATATAAAGAAAATTTTAAAAACAATTTTTTCTTATGTAGAGCCAAATTCTGAATTAGCTACAAAAATAAAAAATAACTTTTTGCTTGTTGAATATGGAAAAGATATTGATGATCTAACTATAAGTGAGCATGATATAGTTTTAGAAGGAGATTTAACAATTCGTATTAATAAAATTAAAACTGATGATTTCTCTTCAATATATAATTCAATTTCAGATCTTCAATTACCAGTAAGTGCCCTAGATATTAGAAAAGTTCAAAACATAGTCAAGGAAATGTATGCAGGAGGAGATATAAAAGTTAGTATTACGGAAGATTTAGACACCTTAAAAAATGGAGAAAAAATTCTAGCAATCGGCTCACAAAAAACAATAAGTTATCATTTTGAAACAGGAGCTGAACTTTTATCAAATTACTTTAATGTTATTGACGAGTCTAATATTCAAATTTTAAATTTAATTGACAAATTTAAAATTCAAGCAACTCAATATTTTCCAGTTTTTGGTTTCCACAAAATTAATAGTGGATTTGAGACTGCAGATAAATTAAAAAAACAACAGGTAAATAATATAAATTTATGCATGAAAAATATGCCAGTATCATGTAAGGTTAAGCATGGATCTATTGATGGTATTATGGAAGATGAACATATTCCTCCATCGAGTAAAATGAATGCATTAATGTGGAGTACTTTCCAAGATAATATTAATCTGGATGAAATAGAGCAATTTTTAAGGGAGAAAATGTCAACAACATCAACTGATTATAGAAAACTATTAAGTGTCTATGATTTAAAAAAGTATAACAATTGAAAATTTATTTAATCAAGTTAATAATAAATAAAAATAAATTTGAAGTATTCGCCGCTGGCGCGAGCTTCTCGCTCTTGCCCAAATAGAATATCAATTATTATCACTTTCTAAAATAGTCTGGTCATTGTTCTCGTAGTTTTTTCCAGAACTGTCTTTCTAATCTACTGTATTTGTATCAAAGACGATACTAATGATTCTTAATAAAAATTAAATCTATGAATTACCTAATTACATTTCGTGATAATAAAACAACTGAACAATTTGTTGATGAGATAAATCGTATTGAAGGAATAGCATTAAAAGATTTGAAAGTCAGAGATTTGCTTTATTATAAAGGAGAACCAATTCGTTCAGGAATTGGAGTATATATATTTAAATCAAAGGATAAATGTTATTATGTAGGTAATTGTGTAGCAAGATGTTTTGCTGAACGTATTCCTGCTCATTTCGACTTACGGAAGGTAGGGTGGTTTAATACTTTATTAAAAACGATTATTAAAAATGAATTTGTCGATAAAGAGATAACAGATGATTCATTACATATAGCTGCTAAATTTGCTTTTGATAATATAAATTTGGTTTTAATAAATTTTGAATATCACAAGCATTATATTAATCAAAAAATAAAAATAAACAATTTAGAAAGAGATCTAGGTAAGGCTTTAAGTTCTTATAATAAAAACTTTAGAAAAAATCAATCATTACAAATTGAAAATGATGTTCTTTAGCTTTTATACATTAGGAAAAAATAAACAAAGAAATCCCGATAGCGCGGATTTGCAATCCGTGCCCATAACGAAATCAAACAAAAAACCTCGATCATTTTAAAACCTAGGTTTAGAAATGAGTACCATGACTAAAGTACGCAGCTGGAAAGTTTATAGTATTGCAGGGATTGGAATTACTGTGATGTTGTTTGAAATTTTTAAAAGATTATATATAATGATATTTTACTAATTTTATTATTTCTTAATTTCCATAAAATCTTCTTATGAAACCAATTGCCCTAGCCCTTATAGAAGTGGAATCCTTTTGCTTTTTTCTTTAAAAAGCAAAAGATTGGAACGGATAGCAGGAAATAGCTCCTAATTAAAATTCCAAATTCCAATTTTGTGTTTTCGGTAATGTTTGAGTTTTGTTTTCAAAAGCCATCGACTTCGCTCAGGATGACAATCGTGTAGAAGAAACCTCTGTCCTTTGTAGCTATGAACCTTTGTCCCTTCAAAAAAAAAACTATTTCAAGACAAATCCATTTTCTTTTAAAGCATTCAGCACTTCAGAAATAATTTTGGAGCGGTTTTCGGCTTTGTTGGTTGCCGTGCCGGTTTGCACCCAGTAGCGAATGTTGAGTTGAGCGACGCCGGCGGTGACATCGGTAATTATTGCCGAATCGTTATGATCTTTGTCGGTTACTTCGTCGTTGCGTTCCAGGACTTCTTTTACGAGTGCGATGGCATGATTGTAATCCGAACCAAATTCAAGTCCTACGGTAAAAGTCTGGAGGAGAAATCCAGCGCTGTTGTAATTGATGAGCGTATTTTTTATTAAAAGTGCGTTGGGAATATAAATGATTTTCGAGTCGCTTTTGACTTCGGTATCACGAAGATTCAGGTTGATGACTTCGCCTTTTACACCGTTGCTTTCGATAATATCGCCAATAGAAAACGGACGTTTGAAAGCGAGCAGAATTCCGGCAAGGAAGTTTTCGCCAATATCTTTAAGCGCAAAACCAATTACGAATGCCGAGATTCCGGCACCGGCAAGCATGCTTTGTGCGATTCCGTCAAGACCAATAATCTTGAACATGATGAGAACGCCAATAATAATAAGGACAGATTTTATGAGGCGCGCAATAAAAGTCGCCAAAAGACGGTCGTGCATTCTTACTTTGAGTCGGTTTCCGGCAAAAATACCTACGCGGGTTGCGATAAACCAGGAGACGAGAATTACGACGACGGCGAGAATAAACTTTGGTGTAAGATCGACAATGCTGTAATAATAGGTTTCTAAGTGTTTGAAGACATCTTGCAGAAAATTTTCCATAATTGTAAAAGGCGTAAAAATGTAAAATCTTAAAATTAGCGATTTCGAATTTTCGACGTTTTACAGAATTTGGCTTTTATTTTATAAAATAAGAGGGAGACGATTACATAAATTGCCAATTAGTAACATTTTACCATGCTATATATTTATATTTGTTGTCTCAGTTTTTGAGGAATTTTTTTTTAAAACGCACCATTTACATGTTGACCCAATCTCAGTTAGAGCAATTCGCCGGAACGCTCGAAGGCACACTTTTATACGATGATCTTCATAAAACGCTTTATTCGACCGATGCTTCGGTGTACCGGATTAAACCAAAAGCGGTTGCGGTGCCTAAAACGATCGAGGATATTAGTAAACTGATTCGGTTTGCGGGGGAGCATCAAATTTCGATTACGCCAAGAACGGCGGGAACTTCGCTGGCCGGACAAACGGTAGGCGACGGAATTGTGGTCGATGTTTCAAAGAATTTTACCAAAATCCTGAATTTCGACCCGATTAAAAAAACAGTTACGGTTGAGCCCGGCGTGATTCGCGATGAACTGAATTTGTTTCTGAAACCTCATAGCGTGTTTTTCGGCCCGAATACTTCGACTTCCAACCGCTGTATGATTGGCGGAATGGTGGGAAATAATTCTTCGGGAACAACTTCGATTCGCTATGGCGTGACGCGCGATAAAATTGTGGAGATCAAAGCGATTTTGAGCGATGGATCTGAAGTGATTTTTAAGGAACTGACTTCGGCTGAATTTATCGAAAAAACCAAAGGCGATACCTTAGAAAATAAAATATACAAAAGCGTTTACGACGAACTTTCGGTAAAAGCAACGCAGGATGAAATTATAAAAGAATTTCCGAAACCGGAGATTCACAGAAGAAATACGGGTTATGCGGTTGATATTTTACTGAAATCGGATTTGTTTGGCGGAACCGAACCGACCATAAACCTCGGGAAATTACTCTGCGGAAGCGAAGGAACTTTGTCCTTTACGTATGAGATTACCTTAAAAGTTGACGATTTACCGCCAGCCAATAATATTATGGTGGTGGCGCATTATCATAGCATTCAGGAATCGCTGGAATCTGTTGTGGTGGCGATGAAACATCATTTGTACACAGCAGAAATGATCGATGATACGATTTTGGATTGTACGAAAACAAGCAGGGAACATGTAAAAAATAGATTCTTTTTGGTTGGAGAACCAAAAGCAATTATGATGTTTGAAGTGGCTTCGCACGATCCTGAAGATGCAGAAAGACAAGCTAATGCTTTGGTAGCCGATTTAGAAAAAAACAACTTTGGTTACGCACTCGTAAAAATTTACGGTGCCGATATCGAGAAAGTAAACGAATTGAGGAAAGCAGGCCTCGGACTTTTAGGAAGTATTGTTGGAGACGACAAAGCAGCCGATTCTATTGAAGATACAGCGGTTGAGTTGAGCGATTTACCCGCTTATATTGCGGAGTTTTCGGCGATGATGCTGCGTCACGGACAAGGTGCGATTTATTATGCGCATGCAGGTGCGGGCGAACTGCATTTGCGTCCGGTTTTGAATTTGAAGAAAACATCTGATTTAAAACTCTTTAGAACTATCGCGACCGATGTGGCGATTTTGGTAAAGAAATACAGAGGTTCGCTAAGCGGCGAACACGGCGACGGAATTGTGCGCGGAGAGTTTATTCCGTTTATGATTGGCGAGACGAATTATGAATTGCTGAAACGAATTAAACTGGCTTTCGATCCGAATTCGGTTTTGAATATCGGGAAGATTGTAAACGCTTTAAAGATGGATGAAAACCATCGTGTGGTTTCGGGCAGGGTAGAACCGGATATTAAAACGTTTCAGGATTTCTCAGACAGTTTAGGAATTTTGCGTGCAGCCGAAAAATGCAACGGTTCCGGTGATTGCCGAAAATTGCCATCGGCAGGCGGAGCAATGTGTCCGAGTTATCGTGCAACCAAAAACGAAAAAGAAACAACACGTGCAAGAGCAAATGCATTGCGTGAATATTTGACGTATTCTGAGAAAGAAAATAAATTCGACCAGAAAGAATTATACGAAGTTTTTGAGTTGTGTGTGAGCTGTAAAGCCTGCGCGAGCGAATGTCCGAGTAATGTGGATGTTGCCACTTTAAAAGCTGAATTTTTATACCAATACCAAAAAGCAAACGGTTTTTCAACCCGAAATAAGATTTTTGCACACAACGCAAAACTGAATAAAATGGGAAGTTTGTTTCCGTCAATTACCAACTTTATTTCGAATCAGTCGCTTGTTAAAAAAAGTATGGGAATCGCGCCTGAAAGACAAGTTCCGCTTTTAGCGAAAAAGACGTTTAGAAAATGGCACGAAAATCATAAGCCTAAAGTTACGGATTTTCCGAACGGAAGATTGTATCTGTTTGTAGATGAATTTACCAATTATTATGATGTAAATATAGGAATCGATGCTTTCGAATTATTAACTAAATTAGGGTATCAGGTTCTGGTTATCGACCATGAAGAAAGTGGAAGAGCCTATTTATCGAAAGGTTTTTTGGAGGAAGCAAAAAAAATAGCCAATCACAATGTCAACATTTTTAAAGATTTGGTTTTAGGCAATGCGCCTTTGGTTGGTATTGAACCTTCTGCCATTTTAACTTTCCGAGATGAATATCTTCGCCTGGCAGATGATAAGGAAGAAGCAGAAAAGTTATCCCGAAATGCTTTTACCATTGAAGAATTCTTTAAAAAAGAAATTATAGATGGTAAAATTAAACCTGATTCTTTTTCTGATGAAAAAAAGGAAATTAAAATTCACGGACATTGTCATCAGAAATCATTAAGTTCTGTTGAAGCGACTTTTGCGATGCTGAATTTACCAACCAATAATACGGTTACGATTTACAATTCGGGCTGTTGCGGAATGGCGGGATCTTTCGGTTACGAGAAAGAACATTATCAGGTAAGTATGCAAATGGGAGAGGATACTTTATTCCCAAAAGTGCGCGCCACCGCTGAGAATGTAAAAATCGCCGCTGCAGGAACCAGCTGTCGCCATCAAATTTATGATGGAACGAGTAGGGAAGCGCAGCATCCGGTTAGTATTTTGAGAGCTTGTTTGAAGTGAAAAAATGTTTGCCGCAAATTACACAAATTTTCACTAATTATTTTCTCACGCAGATTGAGCAGATTTTTTATCAAAGATTAGAAACAAAAAATTCGTGAAAATTTGTGAAATTCGTGGCAAAAAAACTTTGTGTCCTAGAGCCTTTGTGGCAAAACTACTTTAGTGAGACTTTCTTCCCAGTTTCAGCAGCTTTGTAAATGGCGTTTATGACTTTAATGTCTTTTAAACCTTCTTCGCCGGTGATGTGGCTTGGGAGTTTTTTGTTTTCTAAGAGCACTTTCGCGATTTCATCCATTTGTGTTTGCTGTTGATTGATTTCAGGGAATTTTAGCGGGCCTTTTGAAGTTTTTCCTTCGTACGGGCCATAACTTAAAGAGGGACTTAATTGAAAATTACCCTCATCTGCAGTGGCATAAATTCGGTCAATATAATACCCAACAGAAGAATTGCAATTAGCCATTGCACCGCTTGGAAATTCCATTTGCCAGGAAATACTTTCTTCCGTTTCTGAGAACCTGTTTTTATCATTTACTGTTCCGAATTGAGCGGTAACAGCAATAGGTTCTTCGCCTAAAATATAGCGGCTTGCCTGGATACAATAAATTCCCAAATCCATTAAGGGACCACCGCCGGACAACTTTTTATTTAACCTCCATACACTTGGATCATTTATGTCGACAGGTTTTTTGGCAATGGTATCATAAGTTTTATAGCCAAGGGATGTTTCTATATAGCGTACTTTTCCGAAAACTTTCTCTTGCCCCAGTCGTTTAATTTCCATGTGTGTTGGTTCATAATGCAAACGGTAACCAACGGCCAGTTGTACTTTATTATCGTTGCAGGCTTTAATCATTTCCTCACATTCTGCGACCGTAATTGCCATGGGTTTTTCGGTAATGACATGTTTGCCGGCTTTGGCAGAACGAATAACAAAATCTTTGTGCATACTGTTTGGTAATATCACGTAAACCAAGTCAATATCCTTGTTGTTGACGATCTCATCAAAATTTTGATAGTTATAGATGTTCTTGTCGGGGATATTGTACTTCGCTTTCCATTTGGTCGCTTTTGCAGGAGTACCGGTAACTATTCCGGCAAGCGTACAGTATTCGGAAACCTGAAGACCTTTCGCTACCAGATCAGCATAAACTCCCAATCCGCAGAGCGCGACATTTAATTTTTTTCCGCTATAAGGTATTTTGTCAGGATCGGGTGCAGTTAAAAAAGAAGGTAGTGTCGTTATAATGACGGAGGCTCCAACGCCAGCCCCAAATTTATTTACAAACGATCGTCTTGAAATTTTTTCCATGTGGTTTGGTTTTTATAGTAGTAATAGTGGTTTAGTAATAAGTGTTTTTTTGAGAAATATTACATTGGTGGTTTTTGTAAAATGCTCATTCAAAAATAATTATAAATTATAGTGTGTGATTTACATTTGTCATAATGTAACAAATGTAAAAAAAGATGAAAGATTTTTATTAAGGTTTGCGGTAAAAAAATGTGAGAATTTTTCTAATTTGTGAAAAAAAAATAGGAATACATTTGAAATGAGACATGGCACGCGGATGACACGGATTTAGGCGGATTTGCGCTGAAATTTTGTTTCCCGCAGATTTAGCAGATTTGACACATTTAATTTGATATGAAATAAATCTGTAGAAATCTATTTAATCAGTGAAATAGAAATCTGTGCAATCTGCGAGAGAAATAATTCCTACTAAGCTTGGTTACAAAAAAAACTTTGTGACTTAGAGTCTTAGTGGCAAAAAAACAATTCGTGGAAATTAGTGAAATTCGTGGCTAAAAAAACTTAGTGCCTTACCGCCTTAGTGGCAAAAAATAATTCCAATTAAAACAAAATGGTTTTATATATTTGAAATCAGGATATTTTTTGCATTATTTGCAAAATAAAACCGCAAAGACCTACATAAATTAATTTATAAAAGCAAAATCATATATGGCATTATCAGGTTTATTCCGAAAAAAAACGATACAAGATATTCTCAAACAAGTTGCGAAAAACGAAGCAGATGGTCATAATGCATTAGGAAAACATTTAACGACCAGAGATTTAACTGCATTTGGAATCGCAGCGATTGTTGGAGCAGGTATTTTTAGTACTATCGGAAAAGCAAGTGCTGATGGTGGACCAGCCGTTATTTTCTTGTTTTTATTTACGGCATTGGCTTGTAGTTTTGCTGCTTTTGCTTACGCCGAGTTTGCCTCAATGGTTCCGGTTTCAGGAAGTGCATATACGTATTCTTATGTAGCTTTTGGAGAACTTATTGCTTGGATTATCGGTTGGGCTTTAATTATGGAATATGCCGTGGGAAATATTACCGTGGCGATATCGTGGAGTGATTATTTCACCGGACTGCTCCAGAGTGGCGGGATAAATTTACCGCAATGGGTTCAGATGGATTATCTAACAGCCTCAAACGGATTTAAAGATGCCACAGCTTTAATGCAGGGCGGAAAAACATACGAAAACTTAGGTGCTGGATTACAGGCAGCTTATACGGCCTGGACAACAGCACCAACTATTGGTTCTTTTCATTTTGTGGCTGATTTACCGGCTTTATTCATCATTGTTTTAATTACCGCTTTGGTTTACCGCGGAATGAAAGAATCCCGTAATGCGAGTAATGCAATGGTGGTTGTAAAACTTTGTATCGTTCTTTTGGTTATCGCAGTGGGTGTGTTTTATGTAGATACAGCAAACTGGGATCCGTTTGCTCCAAATGGCGTTAGTGGCGTTTTAAAAGGAGTTTCTGCCGTATTCTTTGCTTATATTGGTTTTGACGCGATTTCTACAACGGCCGAAGAATGTAAAAATCCGCAACGCGATTTGCCACGCGGCATGATGTGGGCGATTATTATTTGTACGATTTTATATATTGCCATTGCATTGGTTTTGACTGGAATGGTGCGTTACAATGAATTGAATGTTGGAGATCCTCTTGCATTTGTTTTCGATAAATTAAACTTAAAATGGATGTCGGGAATTATTGCCGTAAGTGCTGTAATTGCGATGGCGAGCGTTCTTTTGGTTTTCCAAATGGGACAGCCTCGTATCTGGATGAGTATGAGCCGTGACGGTTTATTGCCAAAGAAATTTTCTACAGTACATCCAAAATTCAAAACACCATCTTTTGCGACAATTGTAACTGGTTTTGTGGTTGCAGTTCCTGCTTTATTTTTGAATCTTACAATGGTAACGGATTTATGCAGTATCGGAACTTTATTTGCCTTTGTATTAGTTTGCGCCGGAGTTTTGGTTTTACAAAACAAACCTGAAATTCCGAGAGGAAAATTTAAAACACCTTATGTAAATTCGAAGTATATTTTACCGGTTTTAATGATTGCCGGGTTGTATTATGCGTTTGCTTTCAATAATAAAGCAACAATGGCTTTCATTAATAATGAATCACAAACAAACGATGCAACGACGATTATTACCTCTTTAGATAAAGAACAATCGGCTAAAGTTTTCAATTATTTGGAAAGCATCGACATTAAAAATAAAACAGCAGAAACTTCAGATTTAGAGCATTTATTAAGCCAATACCAGGACGATGACGCTAAATACGCTGAAGTTGTAAAAGGTTTGCCAATCAATGATTCTTTAAAATACGAATCAGGTTTCAGCTTATTCAAACACAAAATCCCAATGTGGATTTTCCTTTTCGTTTTAGTTGGATTAGCCGTTTGGTCATTCAGACAAAACTTGTCTTTAATTCCACTTTTGGGATTAATCTGTTGTTTGTACATGATGGCCGAATTAAGCGTTTGGAACTGGATTTACTTTACGATCTGGTTGTTAATCGGGTTGTTTATTTACTTTACTTATAGTAGAAAGAATAGTAAGCTTAACTTCCCTGCAGAAGCATAGATAATTATTAATTGTGAATTATAAATTATAAATGAAAAGCCGTTCTGATCGATTCAGAACGGCTTTTTATTTTTTGCCACAGATTAAAAGATTAAAAAGATTTTTCCTCACGCAGATTCAGCAGATTTGGCAGATCTTTTCTAAAAAAAAAATAATCTGCATGATCTGCTAAATATGCGAGAGCAAACAAAAAAATCTTTGTGATTCTCTGCGGAAACGCTCCGTGAATCTCTGTGAAATAAAAATTACAAAATCCCTAATTCCACCATACAAGTTTTCATCATCTCATAAGTACGCTGAATATCATTATCCAGTCCAATAGAAAAACGAATCAAGCCATCTGTCAATCCCATTTCTGCTTGTTCCTCTAACGGAATTTCACTAGAAGTTGAGGTTCCCGGCGCGCTGAAAAGTGTTTTATAAAACCCTAAACTTACTGCCAAATAACCTAAGTTTCTAGCCTGCATCAATTCCATTAATTCATTGGCTTTCTCTAGAGTTCCAACGTCAATCGTCATCATTCCGCCAAAACCATATTCCGGATTAATCATCGTTTTGTAAAGCTCATGACTTGGGTGGCTTTTCAATCCCGGATAAACCGTTTTCAAACCGTCAGCTTCAAATTGATCTGCCAGAAAATGCGCATTATGGCTGTGTTGTTTGATACGGATATGAAGCGTACGTAGATTTTTCATAACCGAAGCTGATCGCAAACTATCCATCGTTGGCCCTAAAAGCATACTTGCTCCAGAGTTTACGTTTTTCAGCGAATTGATAAATTCCTTAGAGGCACAAGTCACACCGCCAACGGTATCACTGCTTCCGTTAATGTATTTTGTCAAACTGTGAATCACGATATCAGCACCTAATTTTGCAGGCGAAACAGATAATGGCGAGAAGGTATTATCAACAACCAATTTCAAATTATGCTTTTTAGCAATTTTCGCCAAGCCTGCAATATCAGCCACTTCCAATAATGGATTACTTACGGTTTCACAATAAATAACTTTCGTTTTTGGAGTAATCGCTGCTTCTACAATGTCCAATTTTGTAACGTCAACAAAGCTCGTTTCAATTCCGAATCGAGGTGTAAAATTCTTCAAAAACGCATACGTTCCGCCATAAATAGTTCGGCTTGACACAATGTGGTCGCCCGCACCACAAAGTTGCAATAGAGTAGGTGTAATAGCGCCCATTCCTGAAGCTGATACGTTTGCCGTTTCCGTTCCTTCCATCGCCGCCAAAGCCTGATCCAAATACAAATTACTTGGCGAAGAATGGCGCGAATACAAATAACAGCCTTCCATGTTGCCTTCAAAGGTATCAAACATAGTTTTCGCCGAAAGAAATGTATAAGTAGAAGAATCAGAAATCGAAGGATTCACTCCCCCAAATTCCCCAAAGTATTGCAAATCCTGAATTTTGTCTGCTGGGTTAAAGTCTTTCATATGTTTTTAGTTTATGGTTTGTTGTTTATAGTTTGTTGTACATTGAAATTGATTTTTGATATTGTCATTGGAATTTTAATAAGGAGCTATTTCCAGCTTTCCGTTTCAAGTCCTCATAAAAAAGGCAAAGTTTCTAATGGTCTAAAAAGAGCTTCCGCTGGTCGCTTTTTTAGACCAAGAAACTTTTGCCTTTTTTACTCCGGGCTTTACTCTTCAATCTGGGCTAGTACATTCGTTTTCAAAAGAAAATCAGTTCAAAATAACATCTATTAAGAAAATTAATCAATGATTGGTTTAGTAATTAGATTTTAAATCTATAAAATGTGATTATAAAAGATTTTTAATTTAAATTTGTTTAATAAAACCCAAACCAATAGATTTTTTTTCATCATACAATAAACAACAGACATGACCTTAGATGCCACCGATAAAAAGCTTCTTGTTTTATTACAAACTGACAGTAAAAAAACAACCAAAGAATTATCCTTAAAACTGAACCTTTCGGTAACAGCAGTTTACGAAAGAATCAAAAAACTGGAACGCGAAGGAATTATCAAAAACTACGTTGCACTTGTAGAAAAAACCAAAATTGAAAAAGGATTTGTAGTTTTCTGTCATTTAAAACTCATCCAGCACACCAAAGAATTCCTAACCAAATTCGAAAGTGAAGTCATCAAACTCAACGAAGTTTTAGAATGCCACCACGTAAGCGGCGATTACGATTACATTCTAAAAGTTCTGGTAAAAGATATGGAAGCCTACAGAGAATTTCTAGTAACCAAACTTACAACGTTACAACATATAGGAAGTACTCAAAGTACCTTTATGATTAGTGAGGTAAAGAATTCAACAGTAATTTTTTAAAGGTTCTGAGGCACTAAGTTGCTGAGGTTCTAAGTTTGGGTTCAGAGTTTCAGAGGAACAAAGGAACAAAGGTTTTTATTCTCATTTTATGTCATTTCGACGAAGGAGAAATCCTCGCAAGTGACTCCGCAACGAGAACCCAATCTTTGTCGAGCTTCTCGCGAGGATTTCTCCTTCGTCGAAATGACAAACAGAACGATAAAACCATTCGCTTAAAAAAAACTTTGCGACTTCGCGACATTAAAAAACAAAAACTTAGCGAACCTTGCGTAACTCTTAGCGTACTTTGCGGTTAAACCCACAATCCAAAAAAACTTCGTGTCTTCGAGCCTTTGTGGCAGAAAACCTTCACCTCAAATTTCACACAAAAAACATTGAGATTTAAACTTTAAACAAAACTTTATTCCTTAATTTTGTATCGCTAAAAATAAAATAGACAAACTATGAGTTCATTTGACGTAGTCATTATAGGTTCAGGACCGGGCGGATATGTATCAGCAATTCGTTGCGCACAATTAGGTTTCAAAACAGCCATTGTAGAAAAGTATAACGCACTAGGCGGTACCTGCCTTAACGTAGGTTGTATTCCTTCAAAAGCATTACTTTCTTCTTCTCATCACTATTCAGAAATTGCTCATTTTGCAGATCACGGAATCGAGGTTTCCGGAGATGTGAAAATCAATTTAGAGAAAATGATTGCACGCAAACAAGCAGTTGTAGATCAAACCGTAGGTGGAATCAACTACTTAATGGAAAAAAATAAAATCACTGTTTTCAATGGTTTAGGTTCTTTTGTAGACGCAACACACATTGCAGTTGCAAAAGCAGACGGAACATCAGAAACGATCGAAACTAAATATGCTGTAATTGCTACAGGTTCAAAACCATCTTCTTTGCCTTTTATCAAAATTGATAAAGAAAGAATCATCACTTCTACTGAAGCGTTGGCTTTAAAAGAAGTTCCAAAACACTTAGTAATTATTGGTGGTGGCGTTATCGGAATCGAGCTTGGACAAGTTTACCTTCGTTTAGGAGCTCAGGTTTCTGTAGTAGAATTCATGGACAGAATCATTCCGGGAATGGATAGTTCATTGTCTAAAGAATTGACTAAAGTATTGAAAAAACAAGGAATGAAATTCTATGTTTCTCACAAAGTAAAATCAGTTGAAAGAAACGGCGATGCTGTTGTTGTTCAGGCTGAAAACGCAAAAGGAGAAACGATTACTCTTGAAGGAGATTATTCATTAGTTTCTGTTGGTCGTCGTCCTTACACAGACGGATTAAACGCTGACAAAGCAGGAGTGAAAATTTCAGACAGAGGACAAGTGGAAGTAAACGATCATTTACAAACTAATGTTCCTAATATTTACGCAATTGGTGATGTTGTTCGTGGAGCAATGTTGGCGCACAAAGCAGAGGAAGAAGGAACTATGGTTGCTGAAATCTTAGCGGGTCAAAAACCACATATCGATTATAACTTAATTCCTGGTGTAGTTTACACTTGGCCGGAAGTTGCTGCAGTTGGACAAACTGAAGAGCAGGTAAAAGCTTTAGGAACAGAATATAAAGTGGGAAGTTTCCCTTTCAAAGCTTTAGGTCGTGCAAGAGCAAGTGGAGATCTTGACGGATTTGTAAAAATCATTGCTGATGCTAAAACAGATGAAGTTTTAGGAGTTCACATGATTGGAGCCCGTACTGCTGATTTAATTGCTGAGGCAGTTACGGCAATGGAATTCAAAGCTTCTGCTGAAGATATTTCAAGAATGAGCCATGCGCATCCAACTTTCGCGGAAGCGGTAAAAGAAGCAGCATTGGCCGCTACAGATAATAGAGCGTTACACGTATAAATTACAGATCTCAATAATTTTAAAGCCGCCATTCCAATATTTTTGGGATTGGCGGTTTTTTTATTTTTGCAGTCCCTACGGATAATGTCATTAAATTAAGATATTTTAGATTGTGTTTCATCGGAACACCTCATTGGTAGAAAAAAAATTGCATCGTGAGAAACATCGTCCCATTGGGACGTTTGAGAAATTGCATCTGTAATCTGCATATGTTTTTACCAATTATTATTTATAAAATCAAACGTTTCTACGGAACGTGAAAAAACGCCGTATATATTGGGCTACCAACGAAATGTTCCGATGGAACAAAAATAAAGTGACCAGATATTGTCTTTAGCAAATTGTTTCATTGAATTTTCGTTAACTTAATGACATTACCCCTAAGTGATACTTTTTACCAACTCGGTTATTTTGTTTTTACCGACATTAAACTCCTAACGGAGTTGAATGAACTTAAAGCATAACATATAAATTTTAGATCTCGGAGAGATTATATATTGGTAGCAGAAAAAATATAAAATCAGATAGAAATGTTGTAAATTAAATTTAGGTTTCTCAGGTTATCTTTACAAGTCTAAAAGATAATATTATGAAAAATAGATATATGGCTCCAGTTCTTATTGGGGCAGGAGTTGCACTTGCGCTTTATTCCTGTGGAACGACAATTCCGGATAAAGCAAAAGCTGTCACTAATTTTGATAAAGCGAAATATTTAGGAAAATGGTACGAAATTGCCAGACTGGATTTTAAGTATGAAAAAGGTCTGAACAATGTCACAGCCGAATATTCTTTAAACGAAAACGGAACGATAAGAGTTGATAATAAGGGCTACAATGTCAAAAAAGACAAATGGGAAGAAAGCATAGGGAAAGCCAAATTTGTCAAAAAAGACAATATTGGAATGCTTAAAGTCTCATTTTTTGGTCCTTTTTATGCCGGATATAACGTAATTGCTATTGATGAAAATTACAAGTACGCACTTGTTGCCGGTGAAAACTTAAAATACATGTGGTTACTTTCAAGAGAAACTACAATGCCGGAAAGTATAAAAGCAGACTACCTTATAAAAGCTCAGGATATTGGTTATAAAGTAACAGATCTGGTTTGGACAGAACACAATAAGGCAAATTAATAGAGATTATTAACGTTGAGTCTTTATTAAATAAGAAACCCGATGCTCAAAAAGTATCGGGTTTCTGTATTTTAAGTAAAAATAGATTATCTGGTAAAAACTGATTTATAATTGTCCCAATATCTGTAAATCAAAAATAAATTAGCTAAGAACAATAAAACCGCAATTGGTAAACCCTGGGGAGCTAAAAAATAATTGATAAACAAAATGTTTACCGTAATAGGTAAGATCAAAATATTAGCCAATGTTACATAACGCCCGGTTACAAAAGCAATTCCGCAAAGTAATTCGATCGACTTTGCTAAAGGCATAATATATGTAGAGGCCATTAAACCAACATTAAAAGCTTTAAAATTCCCTGTTGTTTCTTGTTCAGGTGCCAGGTGAAAAAAATAACTGATAGAAGCAAAAAGCAACAAGAGACCAATTAAAACGCGGACAATAACGGTAGCAATTTTCATAATACTAGATTTAATAAGGTTAAAAAATATATTTATTTGCTGATAAACATCTTAAATCTGAATTCCCTAATAAAATGAAAATCTGTTTTTATCGTTATTTTATTGAGGATTCGATAATCATTATAACTGTAAATTGTATTTAATTTAATGCTATATCAAATATAATGATTTTTTGATTATGAAATTGCTAATTTATTAACACTTTTCTTATTTCTTCATGTATTTTTTATAAAGGAAAAATCCACTTCCTCCAATTAAAATGAAAGGCCACAGATTGATTAAGAAAACAAAAATAGTTTCAAGAATGTACCAGCCATTTTTAAGCGAATCAAGAATTTGCAAACCTAAATTTGGTTTGTAAGCATTGCTGTTTTTCTCGCTTGCCATGGTTTCTTGTCTGATGGTTTCGTTTTGATAAAGCTGCAAGGTAATAGTGCTAAAATTAATCTGATCTTTTAATGATAAATTATCAATAGTACGATTATCATTGGCTTCTTTTTGGTTGGCCAAAGTATTTTCGGCTTCAATAACATCATTTAGTTTTTTGCCTTTAGCATCAATTGCATTTTCAACTCTTTTTTCGTTCGTTGTACTTCTTTTCTGCGAAAGCTGATTCGATAATAATTTTAAGGAAACATCATCGGCTTTGATGACTCTAAAATCAAGGAAATCAATTTGTTTGGCAATAGTTTTTATAACAGTATCAAGTTGTGTGTTTGGAACTCGAATCGTAATACTGTTTTCTACCGTATATTTAGTAGTTTCAAGCGTACTATCCTGACTGATTTTTGTTTTAATCTGATCGTGAATATTACTTTGCAAATTAGTGTAAGTAACATAACCTCCAAATTTTTGAGTAGCGTTTTCAATTGCGTAGGTAGACTTGACGACATTCTTGACCTTGAATTTAATATCGGCAGTTCGAATAAATTTTTGTTTACTGTTTTTGTCGACTACCGCTGCCGATGATGAAACAGCTGTGCTATCTGCTGAAACTTTCATATCTGCCGATTCTTCGTACGAAGAATTGTCGGCTTTTTTACAAGAAAATAGTAATGCGATGATTACTACACAAGTCAATCCTAATTTTGCAATTGTTTTCATAAAGGTTTTTAAAGTTGATTAATAAATGATTTTTTTTGGAGTTATTACCAATACTTTTTGTTAAAAGCAGATGTATGAATAAGTCTTAATTCGGTATACTAAAAAGTGTGCCAATAATTTTTGAGTATTATTTTATCGAAGGATTTTTTTTGTCGTAATTTTGAAATCTAAAAATTATACTTTTTTGAGAGTTTCTATTCATAAACATATTTCAAATCCAGAGCACTTTAAACAACAACTTTTAAGCTGGTCGCAACAATTTCGCGAGATTATTTTTTTGGATAGCAATTCCTATCCGCAAGAATATTCCAGTTTTGATTGTGTGTTAGCTGTGGATGCTTTTACATCTTTAAAAACAGATTTTCACAACGCTTTCGAGGACCTAAAACAATATCAGCAAACGACCAAAGACTGGCTTTTTGGCTATCTTACGTATGATTTAAAAAATGATATTGAACCGTTAAAATCTTCTAATTTTGATGGTTTAGATTTTCCGGATTTGTTTTTCTTTCAACCTAAAAAAATATTTTTATTGAAAGGAAATCAACTCGAAGTACAGTATTTATTGCTTTGTGATGATGAGGTTGAAGATGATTTTGACGAGATCGTTACAAGTAATTATGAGCCGTTTGTCACACTGAGCGGAATCGAAGTGGAACAACGGATTTCAAAAGAATTTTATATCGAAAAAGTGACAAAAATGCTGCATCACATTCACGTAGGTGATATGTATGAAGCCAATTTTTGTATGGAATTTTATGCTGAAAATGCAGTTATAAATCCGTTAGAGAAATTTCAGAAATTAAATAGTATTTCGCAAGCGCCGTTTTCGGTTTTCTTTAAAAATAATAAACAATTTTTACTTTCTGCCTCGCCTGAACGATATTTAAAAAGAGTAGGAGAGACTTTGATTTCGCAACCTATAAAAGGAACTTCAAAACGATTTACAGATCCTGTTGAAGATGAAAAATCAAAACAATTTTTGGAATCCGACTCAAAAGAACGTGCAGAGAATATCATGATAACCGATTTGGTACGGAATGATTTATCACACACAGCGCAAAAAGGCTCGGTTGAGGTTGTAGAACTTTGCAAAATTTATTCGTTTTTGCAGGTACATCAAATGATTTCTACCATAACTTCAAAATTAGACCCGCAATATTCGCCAATAGATGTTTTAAAAACCACTTTCCCAATGGGAAGCATGACGGGAGCTCCAAAGATTTCAGTAATGAAGATCATCGAAAATCTCGAAGAAACCAAACGCGGTTTGTATAGCGGATCAATAGGTTATTTTACACCCGAAGGTGATTTTGATTTTAATGTTGTAATCAGAAGTATTTTGTACAATCAGGAAAATCAATATGTTTCATTTTCTGTGGGAAGTGCGATTACGGCACAATCAATTCCGGAAAATGAATACGAAGAATGTTTGTTGAAGGCAAAGGCGATGCATGAAGTTTTAAGATAAAAAAGGTTTGCCACGAATTATTTTTGCCGCAAAGACACTAAGACGCAAAGTTTTTTAATCTTTTTAATCCTTTAATCTATGGCAAAATAAATCTGCACAATCTGCGTGAAAATAATTAGCGAAAATTCGTGTAATTCGTGGCAAAAAAATATTCACGCTTAACAATTCATTTAAAAATAGATCGAATTTAATTTTTTACATTTATCGAATGTTTTCAAAATTTCAAAATCACATTATTTCAAGGTTTCCATTTCTGGAAGATAAAAAACTATTTCTCGCTGTTAGCGGAGGATTGGACAGTATGGTTTTATTGCATTTATTAAATCAATTGCCTTATGAAATTGCGGTTTTGCATTGCAATTTTCAGCTTCGCGGACTGGAAAGTTTTGGCGATCAAAATTTCATTCAGGAGTATTGCGATCAGCATAATATTCCCAGTTACACCACACAATTCGATACAGAAGCGTTTGCGAAAGATTATAAATTATCGACACAAGTTGCAGCACGTGAATTGCGTTACAGTTGGTTTTATGAACTTTTAGAACAGGAGAATTTCGATTATATCCTAACAGCACATCATGCTGATGATAATCTGGAAACTTTTATTATCAACTTAACCAGAGGAACAGGACTAGAAGGTTTAACAGGAATTCCGGAGCAAAACGATCGAATTATTCGTCCGCTTTTGCCATTTTCACGAGAAGAAATCCTTAAATATGCCGAAGAAAATTATATCGAATGGCGGGAAGACAGCAGTAATGCATCGAATAAATATCTTCGAAATAAAATCCGTCATGATTTAGTTCCGATACTGAAAGAAATTAATCCTAATTTTTTAAACGCTTTCCAAAAAACACAATCGTATTTGCAGGAATCACAGGAAATGGTCGAAGATGCATCGATTATGATTTACCAGCAAGTGGCAAAAGAAGAAGGCGATGACATTCATTTTGATTTGAATCAACTTAAAAAATTACCCAATTATAAATCGTATTTGTACCAATGGCTGAATGAATTTGGCTTTTTGGCATGGAATGATATTTATGATTTGGTTGATGGACAATCTGGAAAACAAGTACTCTCTGCAGAATTTCGTTTGTTAAAAAACAGAGATACTTTGATTTTGAGCCCAATTTCTGAAATGTCAGAAAAGGAAGAATTTGAGATTACTGCAAACGATACAGAAGTTAATTTTCCCTTAAAATTGAGGCTTTGTAATGTAAGTCACATAACAATAGATTCAAATAAGGCTATCTTTGTGGACGCTGAAAAAATCCAGTTTCCATTGGTTTTACGTAAATGGAATGAGGGGGATGTTTTTCAGCCTTTTGGGATGAACGGAAAGTCAAAGAAAGTAAGTAAACTTTTTAAAGATGAAAAATTATCGCTGATTGAAAAAGAAAAAACATGGATTTTGTCATCAGACAATCAGATTGTCTGGGTTGTTGGAATCAGGCAGGACGAACGTTTTAAAATTGAAAATACCACAAATAAAATACTTAAAATAGAATTACATAATGAACTTTAATCAATACCATCAAACGATAATGTCGAAAAGTGTTTGGAATAAAATCATCATATTTTTCCTGTTTTTTGCTTTTGCAAAAGGAAATGCACAAATCCTGGAACCGGTAAAATGGACTTCTAAGATTGAAAAAAAATCAGGGAATAATGCTGTTTTAATTTTTGATGGAACAATTGAAAAAGACTGGCATATGTATTCGCAATTCACGCCGGATGGCGGACCGCTTGCGCTGGAAATTGCATTTAAAAATCAAAAAGGGAATTATACTTTAGTTGGAAAAGCCAAAGAAGGAAAAACAAGAACTGCTTTTAATGACGTTTTTGGAGTAAATGAAACTTTTTTTGAAGGCAAAGCACATATCGAACAGGAAATTACCATCATAAATCCGAACTTAAAAACGGTTGATGTTGAGTTTGATTTTCAGGTTTGTAAAGAAGTTTGTATCAATTCGAATAAGAAATTCTCCATTGCAATTCCGTCAACATTTAAGATGGATGCAGTTGCAAGTGTTTCAGAAGTAAAGAAAGATGAAACTAAAGTAGAAGGCTTGGCTGTTGATACCGTAAAACCAACAATTGAACCGGTTAAAACTGAAACTGCAAAAGCAGCTGTTCCTGATGCTTCTGCCGAAGAAGATATTCCTGGACCAGCTCCTGCAAGAAGTTTATGGTCGATCTTTTTTATTGCTTTTATATCAGGATTTGCGGCGTTGTTGACGCCTTGTGTTTTCCCGATGATTCCAATGACCGTGAGTTTTTTTACGAAACAAAGTAAAAGCAGGGCAAAAGGAATTAGAAATGCTATAATTTACGGTTTTTCTATTATTGCTATTTATGTTATTTTAGGATTAATTGTAACTAAAATATTTGGTGCAGATGCATTAAATGCTTTGTCTACAGATGTTTGGTTTAACTTAATCTTCTTTATTATATTGATTATTTTTGCTACTTCGTTTTTGGGAGCTTTCGAAATTATGCTGCCAAATTCATGGGGAAATAAAGTAGATCAACAAGCAGACAGAGGCGGGATAATAGGTATATTATTTATGGCTTTGGCGTTGGCAATTGTATCCTTTTCTTGTACTGGACCTATTGTAGGGACTTTATTAGTTGAAGCAGCTTCAAACGGGGGAATTGCTCCGGTTGTGGGAATGTTAGGTTTTTCTTTAGCTTTGGCTTTGCCATTTATGTTGTTTGCAATGTTCCCGGGTTGGTTGAATTCATTACCAAAATCTGGCGGATGGCTGAATACTGTAAAAGTAGTTTTAGGATTTTTAGAATTGGCTTTAGCATTTAAATTTTTATCAAATGCCGATTTAGTTTTACAATTGCATTTATTAGAAAGAGAAGTGTTTATCGCAATCTGGATTGCCATTTTTGCCGCGTTGACTTTATATTTATTCGGAAAAATTTCATTACCGCACGATAGTCCGCTACAGCATATTTCAGTTGGAAGATTGTATTTAGGATTGCTGACATTAGTATTTACGGTGTATTTAATTCCTGGTCTTTGGGGAGCACCTTTAAAATTAATCAGCGCTTTCCCTCCGCCGCCACAATATAGTGAAAGTCCGTTTGGAGTAGGAAGTTCTGCTAATTCAGGCGGAAGTACCGAATCTGTAAAAGGATTGCCCGACGGAGCAGAATTAGGACCACATGGTATTATGGTTTTTCATGATTACGAAGATGGAGTAGCTTATGCAAAATCTATCAACAAACCAATCATGCTTGATTTTACAGGTTATGCTTGTGTGAATTGCAGAAAAATGGAAAACAATGTTTGGTCTGAACCAACGATTTTGCCCATCCTCAAAAACGATGTTGTCTTGATTTCTCTTTATGTAGATGATAAACGCGAGTTGCCAAAAGAGGAGCAATTTGTAACAACATCCGGAGATAAAATCATTACCGTTGGTGATAAATGGACCGATTTTATGATTTCAAAATATAAAACCAATACACAGCCATTATACATTATCACTGATTTAGAAGGCAAGAATTTAAATGCTTCAAAACCAACCATTAGTTATGTAAGTGCAGACGAATATTTGCATTGGCTGAAAGAAGGAATTGGAAATTTTAAATAATCTTTTTTTAAAGAAGATAGAATATAGACAATAGAATAAAGAAGTTAGGGAATCTAAAATCTGAATTCTAAAATCTAAAATTATAATAATAAGGTTGAAATTAATTCAAAATAAAAAGCACTCTAAGTAAGAAACTCAGAGTGCTTTTTTTGTTTTTAGGAGATAATCCCGCTATCCGTTCCAATCTTTTGTGCCGAACACCGGCACAAAAGGATTTCCACTACTATCGGGGCTAGGACAAACAGTAGGGATAATTGATATTTATAAAAGAGAAATGAAATTTTTTTGTCATTTTTGAGTCTATCTTCTATTCTCTTTATTCTATCCTCTATAATCTAAAATCTAAGAAAAGCAAAAAGCACTCTAAGTGAGACTCAGAGTGCTTTTTTAATTTTGGTTTAGTTTGGTTTTGGTTTGTTTTTTATAAAAATTCTCCGTGTTGAGAGATATCTAATCCTAATTCCTCTTTTTCTTCAGTAACTCTTAGTGGTGTAATTTTATTTACAACAAAGAATAAGATATAAGAACCTACAAAAGCGAAGATTGAAACGATTACTAAAGCGGTTAATTGGTTGATGAATAAAGTTGGAGTCCCAAAGATCAAACCTTGATTGTCTCCAACAGCAGGGTTAATTGCTTTAGAAGCAAAAACTCCAGTTAATAGCATTCCTACCATACCACCAACACCGTGACAAGCAAAAACGTCTAATGCATCATCAATTTTACCTTTAGGGAATTTACTTACTACAAGGTTACTAACAATTGCAGAGAAAGCTCCGATAAAAATAGCGTGAGGAATACTAACGAAACCTGCGGCAGGTGTAATAGCAACAAGGCCTACCACAGCTCCGATACATGCACCAAGTGCAGATAATTTGTGTCCTATGATTTTGTCAAGGAAAACCCAGGCCATAGCAGCTGCAGCAGCTGCAACAGTTGTAGTTCCTAAAGCCTGAACAGCTAAACCGTTTGCTCCAAGTGCAGAACCTGCGTTGAAACCAAACCATCCGAACCAAAGTAAACCTGTACCTAATAATACATAAGTAATTCTGGCAGGATTTACTTTTTGAATTTTTCTTTTTCCTAAGAAGATTGCTCCGGCCAATGCAGCCCAACCAGCACTCATATGCACAACTGTTCCTCCGGCGAAGTCTAATACTCCCATTTTAAAGAAAACTCCATCAGGATGCCACGTCATGTGTGCTAAAGGAGCATATATAAGTAATATAAATAAGACCATGAATAATAAGTATGCCCAGAAACGTACACGCTCAGCAAATGCACCAGTGATTAGTGCAGGTGTAATGATGGCAAATTTTGCCTGAAACAATGCGAATAACATAAACGGAATAGTTGGGGCAAGACTCCATGCAGTGTTAGTACCAACACCCTCAAAGAATAAATTAGTAGATGGATTTCCGATGATTCCTCCAATAGTAGGACCAAAAGCCAATCCAAAAGCAACAACAACCCATAAAATAGTAACAATTACCATTGCCATGAAACTTTGAAGCATTGTACTGATAACGTTTTTCTTACCTACCATTCCTCCGTAGAAAAATCCTAGTCCTGGTGTCATAAGCAATACAAATGCAGTTGCTACGATCATCCAAGCTGTATCTCCTGTGTCAAACTTTACAGCCTCTGCCGGAATAGGATTATCAGACAGGATAAAGTTGGATATAAAGGTTAGTACCAAAATAGTGATAAGGATCACACTTAAAATAATTTTTCGCATAGTTATTTAGTTTTAAATTTTTTATAAAAGTATAAAATCAATCGACACCCCTATGAAAAATAGAGTCAGATGTTTAATTTTTGTTAATTTTAGAATTTAACCCCCTGTATTTTGCGTGTATTTGTTAAAATCAACTTAAAATTTATAATTTATTAATCAGAAACATCAAAATTTGCCTCTGAGAAGCATTTGTTAACAGAAAAATGAAAGAATAATTTTAAATTTAAGAGTAATTATGTTCAACTATTTAAAGATTTGATCAGAACGATGATAATTTTAAATAAAAAAGGCATCAAATGAATTGCTCAAATGATGCCTTTTTTAATAGAAAAGAATTTACTTATTTCTGGTTGTACTTTGCTTTGAATTTATCATTTAATTTGGTTTGAAAAGTTTCTAAATTAATTGATCTTCCCTGAATAAAAGCTGTTGTTAATTTGTTGGTTCTCATATCAAGTGCATCACCTTCAGAGATAAATAACGTTGCATCTTTGCCGTTTTCTAATGTACCGCAAGTCGCATCGATACCTAATAATTTTGCTGTATTTAAAGTAATAAGCTGTAATGCTTTTTCTTTGTCAAGACCAAAAGCAGCACAGGTTCCTGCAAGGAACGGAAGGTTTCTTGCGTTCATACGTTCGTTATCGCCGCTGTTTTCAAGGCCCACTACAATACCTTTATCAGTAAGTATTTTAGCCATTTTGTACGGAAGATTTACATCTTGATCAACACTTGTTGGCATACCGTGAACTCGTCTCAGGAAAACACCCACATTGTATTTTTGTAATACATCAGCTGATTTGTACGCTTCGAATCCTCCAACAATAACAATTTTTTTGATCTCATTGTCAACTGCTAATTGTATGGCATCTACGATTTGTTTTTCTTCGTCGGCATTGATATAAAGCGTTTGAGTTCCGTCAAAAAGCCCTTTCGTAGCTTCAAGAACTACATTTCTTTCTTTCGAAGGCGCTTGGTTGTATGCTCGTGAGTTGATTAAGAATGCAGCGATTTCTTCAACCTGTTTAGGGTAATCTTTGTTGGCCTCTATTATTCCCGGTTCAAACCACGATCCTGATTTTTTAAAGTTGGACGGAAAATTAAGATGAATTCCGTCATTCTCTTTTAAAATAGCATCTTGCCAGCTCCAGGCATCTAATTGTACTACAGAAGAAGTCCCGGAAATCCTGCCTCCACGAGGTGTAATCTGAGCCATTAAAATACCATTTGGACGCACAGTTTCTACTACTTTCGATTCTGAGTTATAAGCAATAATACTTCTCACATTGGGGTTAAAACTACCAATTTCTTCCTGATCGTCTGATGATTTTACAGCATCAATTTCTACTAAACCCAGTGTTGCATTCGGAACAATAAACCCAGGGTAAACGTGTTTTCCGGCGGCGTCAATAGTAGTATCATAGGCATTCGCAGCAATTCTTATGGTTGTAGCATCGGCTACTAAGGTAATTTTACCGTCTTTAAAACCAATCGCACTATTTTGAATAACAGTTCCGTTACCTAAATGTGCAGTGGCATTTAAAATTAAAACCGATTTAGTTTGTTTTGGTGCCGGTATTTGTTGTGCTTTTATTTGTACCGAAGCACAAACTGCGAGCAGCATTATATATAGATTCTTATGTATCATATTGTCTTTTTTTAATCTTTTCTAATTTATAACACCTTAATTATTGTTCTAAAGTATCACAGTGATATTCTGTTTTTTCTTTCTTTGTAGGTTGCTGTGTGCTCATTCCTTTGTTTTTTTCTTGCAGCATTTGCCCAATCAACAAGCTTCTTTCTTTGGTAATGGCCAATTGTTTTTCGGCATCTTTTTCAATGTCAAAATACACAACACCTTCAATAATTGTTTTTTCGGCTTTAGCATAAATCGATAAAGGATTTTCGCTCCACAATACAACATCAGCATCTTTACCTACTTTAAGGCTTCCCACTTTATCATCAATATGTAATAATTTGGCAGGATTCAGGGTTACAAATTTCCAGGCATCTTCCTCAGAAATGTTTCCGTATTTTACTGCTTTTGCAGCTTCCTGATTCAGTCTTCTGGACATTTCGGCATCATCAGAGTTATACGCTACAACCAATCCTGCGTTGTGCATAATTGGCCCGTTGAAAGGAATTGCATCATTTACTTCAAATTTATACGCCCACCAGTCAGAGAAAGTCGAAGCACCAACGCCATGTTCTTTCATTTTATCTGCCACTTTATAACCTTCAAGAATATGCGTGAAAGTGTTTACCCTGAAATTAAATTTCTCGGTAACATTCATCAACATTAAAATCTCAGATTCTACATAAGAGTGACAGGTAATAAAACGTTCTTTATTGATAATTTCCGCAATAGTCTGTAATTCTAAATCAACTCTTGGCGCTTTTCCTTTTTTCGAACCAGCGTTGAATTTTTTCCAGCTTTCGTCATATTCTTTTGCACGCTGAAAATAATCGGTAAAAACCTGTTCAACACCCATTCTGGTTTGCGGAAAACGAGTAGGATTGTCGATACCCCAATTGGCTTGTTTCACATTTTCTCCCAAAGCAAATTTGATAAACTTAGGTTGGTTTTTGTATAACATATCATCCGGTGCAGCTCCCCATTTCCATTTTACAATTGCAGAACGCCCGCCAATAGGATTTGCAGATCCGTGTAATAACTGAGAGATGGTGACACCTCCGGCAAGATCTCTGTAAATATTAATGTCTTCAGAATTCACAACATCCTGAATCGTAACTTCGGCAGTAGAGTTGTGCCCCATTTCGTTTACACCTTTAGAAATCGCGATATGCGAGTGTTCATCGATAATTCCGCTGGTGATATGTTTGCCTTTAGCATCAATAACAGTAGCAGCTGCATCTGAAAGATTTTTACCAACGGCAGCGATTTTTCCATTTTTAATTAAAACATCACTTTCTGTTAGAATACCTTCTTTTTCATTTGTCCAAACCGTAGCATTTTTAAATAATAAAGTTTGAGCCGTTAGTTTTTTAGTATCACCAAAAGCCACGTTAGGATAAGTTGTAGGTAGAACAGGATTTGGTTTTTCTGCCTTTACTGTATCTTGTACAGCAACAAATGCACTTGTTTTTAAAGCCGTCCAAACCAATTCGTCTCCGTTTGCAAAAACGGCTTTTCCGGATAAACTTTCCGGTTTTTCTATAAATCCTGTTAAGCGCGTAAAGTTAGATTTGATCGTATCTGCAGATTTTATTAAAAGGGAAATCCAATTTTTAGAAACCGCAAAAGTGCTGTTTACTTTTTTATCATCAGTTGTTGTTATTTCAGATTTTGGAGCATTAGGAGTTCCTTCAATTTTCCATTTGTAGGTATCTTTTCCAACCGTTAGATTGTAGTTGCCGCGAATGTCTTTTGAGTTAATATCGTTTACGACATATTTAGTTCCCTGAACCCAGTTTTCATATAAAACTGTTTTTTCGTCAAATATTTCACCTGAAGTAATCACAAAATTGGCATAACTTCCGGTTTTTAAACTTCCAATTTCGTTGCTTTTTCCAAGAATTGCAGCTGGAATTGTCGTCAGTGCTTCTAAAGCTTTTGTTTTATCAAAACCGTATTTAATGGCTTTTAATAAATTAGGTTTAAAGTCTTCGGTCTTTTTTAATTTGTCTGTCGTCAGGGCAAAAACAACACCATTATCAGATAATACTTTTAGGTTTGACGGTGCCTGATTCCAGAAACGCATATCGGTCAATTCGATTTGGTTTGATAAATACGGATTTGAAACATCATAGGCTTCCGGAAAACTTACCGGGATGATAAATCTAGCATTCGTATTTTTGATTTCGTCGATGCGTTCAAACTCATTTCCGCTTCCTTTTAGAATATAATTTAAACCAAACTCCTTAGCAATTTTAGCCGCTCTCAAACTGTTTAATTTATCTTCTGTCGTAAAAATTTGAACTAGTTTTTCATTATTTGCCAAAGCTTCTAATGATAAATCTTTAGTATCAGAATTTCCTTTTTTGTACCAATCAAGATCCAAATACATCTGGCGCAACAAAGCCATCATACCCATTAATGAACTTGGATAAGCCTGATTTGTTAGAGCGCTTCTCGAAAAAGCAAGGTGATTGGTAATCTTATTAGCAATAATTTGTTTACTGTTTTCAGTATTATTCAGGGCAACCAAAATTCCGGTTCCCTGAGCAATTCCGTCAGGAATATGAGTTCCAACAACTCCAAAACCAGCTTTTAATAATTCTTCTGCTTTAGGCTGATCATATTTAAAAGTTTCATAAGTGTTTATTTCTGGTCTAACGCTTTCGTTCCAGTAATAACCCACTCTCTTTGTATCGTACATAGGATCGCGGTAACGGCCTAAATTGCTTTTTGGTTTTTCAATTCCAAAACTCGTGTAGATATCAATAAACGAAGGGTAAATTGTTTTTCCTTCAAGATCGATCGTAATACTGTTTTTAGGAATGGTAACACTATTGCCAACTGCAACAACTTTACCATCCTGAACAAGTAAAGTACCTTTTTCGATTTTTTGAGTTGGAGTAACATAAATAGTGGCATTTGTAAAAACAGTGTAATTTTTGTTTTTGTTATGCACACTTTCATTAATAGGAAAATAATCCTGAGCATATGTTTTTGTTAAAAATACGCTCAAAAAGAGTAGGAGTAGGGCTTTTTTCATAGGTAATTTGCAAATTTGTTGCTAAAAATATGAAATATATGTTATCTAAAATTTATTTTTATAAATGTTTTTTCTTTATTTAGATGATAATTTAATTAAACCATTGATAAGTAGCGCTTATAGAATAATATGAAAAATGACAATAAAATAAAGTGGGGAATCATTGGCTTAGGCAATATTGCAAATCAGTTCGCGGTCGATTTATTATTATTGCCAGATGCAGAATTATTTGCAGTGGCTTCCAGAGACCATAATAAAGCAGTGGAGTTTGCCAAAAAGTACAATTGCTCAAAAACATACGATTCTTACGATGCGCTTTTTCAGGACGATGAGGTTGATATAATTTATATTGCGACGCCACATGATTCTCATGCCGAATTATCTATAAAAGCATTAGAAAATGGTAAACATGTTTTATGCGAAAAACCACTTGCGCTGTCTTATAAAGATGCCGAACGAATGATCGAAGCATCAAGAAAGAATAATAAATTTTTTATGGAAGCTTTCTGGACACGTTTTATACCATCTGTCAAAGAAATTCTCGAAAAAGTAAATCAAGGGATAATTGGTGATATAAAATATATAAAAGCCGATTTTGCTTTTTATGCCAATGATGCTGAAGGAGGAAGATTGTTTGATAAAAAACTGGGAGGAGGTGCCTTATTTGATATTGGCGTATATCCCCTATTTCTTTCCTATATATTACTCGGAATTCCAAAAGAAATAATAGCAAAATCTATTTATCATAAAAACGGAATCGATTTACAAACTTCAATGATTTTGCAGTATGAAAATTCTCAGTCAGTTTTGCATGCTTCAATAACTTCAGAATCAGATATGAAAGCAACGATAAGTGGAACTCAGGGACATATTCAGCTCAATTCTCCTTGGTATATTGCTGATGGATATTCTGTTTTTAAAGAACAAAAAGAAACCGTTTTTAGTTTGCCAAATTTAGGAATAGGCTATACGCATGAAGCAATCGAATGTCATAATTGCATTAGAAACAACCAAATCGAAAGTAAGCTTTGGTCGCATCAGAATAGTCTGGATTTGAGTAAGATTGTGCAGGATATTAAAAATCAAATTGGGTTGAATTTTTCTTAATCCGCTTGTATTCAAAAAAGAATAAATTTCTCCAGAATAATAAATAATACATTTACAAGTAAACTTTAAATAGATATAATTGGGCGTTACAATTCTAAAAATTGCTGATTTAAGTATTGCGGATTTAAAAGCTGCTTATGATTTAATGAGATGAAAATAAAAAGTTTCAAGAAATCACTTAAAGCGAATGGTACAGCCGATTATAAAAAAAGCAAAGGTTATCACGACTTATTAGTATATAAAGAAAATCTTTATAAAGAATTAGAAGAGAGAGTTAATTGTATTGAAGTAATATGGCAATTATTTTTTAGTGTAAAATCTTAATTTATTAAAATATTAAGTAATAAATTATTTACAAATAAGTTATTTTTTCTACTTAATTAAATACTTTTACATTTTGATAAAGATTAATTATGTTAGTAAAAGTTTACGGAAGCGCTGTTTTTGGAGTAGAAGCCACAACCATTACGATGGAAGTGCATATGGATAAAGGTATTGGTTATCATTTAGTTGGATTGCCGGACAGTGCCATAAAAGAAAGCAGTTTTCGAATTGCGGCTGCCTTAAAAAACAACGGATTAAGCTTGCCGGGAAAAAGAATTACCATCAATATGGCGCCCGCCGATCTTCGAAAAGAAGGTTCTGCATACGATTTACCGCTTGCAATGGGAATTTTAGTGGGCTCAGATCAAATAAAAGCACCCGGAATCGAAGAATATATTATCATGGGCGAACTTTCACTTGATGGAAGTTTACAACCCATTCGGGGCGCTTTGCCCATTGCCATAAAAGCAAAAGAAGAAGGGTATAAAGGCTTTTTTCTTCCCATTCAAAACGTAAAAGAAGCCGCAATTGTTGCCGGACTTGATGTCTACGGAGTTTCGAATTTGCAGGAAGTACTTGACTTCTTTGCAGGAAAAGGCACGCTTCAGCCAACAGTAATCGATACAAGAGCCGAGTTTTATAAGACTTTAGATTTTCCTGAACATGATTTCTCAGACGTCCGTGGGCAGGAAAGTATAAAACGCTGTATGGAAATCGCTGCAGCCGGAGGGCATAATATTATTTTAATAGGTCCGCCCGGAGCAGGAAAAACAATGCTTGCCAAGCGCGTTCCCAGTATTTTACCGCCAATGACTTTGCGCGAAGCTCTGGAAACTACTAAAATTCATAGCGTTGCCGGAAAATTAAAAGAAGTAGGATTAATGAACCAACGGCCGTTTCGCAGTCCGCATCACACCATTTCCAATGTAGCACTTGTTGGTGGCGGAAGCTACCCACAGCCGGGCGAAATCTCGATGGCGCACAATGGCGTTTTGTTTCTGGACGAATTGCCAGAATTCAAGCGGGATGTTTTAGAAGTAATGCGCCAGCCGCTTGAAGATCGCGAAGTCACCATTTCACGTGCCAAATTTACGGTGACCTATCCGTCATCTTTTATGTTAGTGGCGAGTATGAACCCAAGTCCGAGTGGCTTTTTTAATGATCCCAGCCAGCCCAATACCTCATCGCCACACGAAATGCAGCGATATCTAAGCAAGATTTCCGGGCCTTTATTAGATCGAATCGACATTCACATAGAAGTTACTCCCGTTCCTTTCGAGAAATTAGCCGATGATCGAAAAGCCGAAAGCAGCGTCGAAATTAGAAAAAGAGTAACAGCCGCGCGCGAAATTCAAACTAAGCGATTTGAAGCATTGGAAAACATACATTATAATGCACAAATGAGCAGTAAACTAATTCGCGAATATTGCGCACTTGACGATCAGTCAAAAGAATTGCTCAAAACCGCTATGGAACGTTTGAATCTTTCGGCGCGAGCATACGACAGAATCCTAAAAGTGGCCCGCACCATAGCCGACTTAGATAACGCACCAACTGTAGTTTCGCAGCACATCTCCGAAGCTATTCAATACAGAAGCCTGGATAGAGAAGGGTGGCTTGGTTAGTTTTAGATTTTTGGATTTGGAACTTCAAAAATTTTGGAATTTAATTTTTCCGGAGCAAAAAAATCAATTTTCATAAGAACCTCCAGTCCCGCTGTCCACTTTATCTTTTATGGCAAACCCTGCCATAAAAGGATATCGCTTCCATCGGGGCTAGGCCAGAGGTTTATCATTTATAAGAGAACCAGTCAAACCTTTATGTAAATAAAAAGTACAATAATGTATTCTTCCATAGCTTGGTGAGCTTCGTGTTTGCATATATGATCTATTATAAAAAACTTGCGCACTTTTTGGTAAAAATATCATTCAAATTTTAAATTCGCATTTCTCGACATCAAATATGAAGTTAACTTCTTAATTTTTCCGTTTTCCATTTCAAAAACATCACAAAAAACAGCGTCCAATATATTTCCGTTTTTCATATTACCCTGTACGGTACCTTCTGCAATAACAATATCATTTTCCTCTATCAATTTTATAATCTGAATAGTCGGACTGCCAACAAAATTATCATTCTCAATTTCCTTATCAAACGCTTCTTTACCATTGTGTTGGTAGATGCCAGGCATTTCCCAAATAACATCTTCAGTAAGACACGCAAGTATTCTTTCATGATCACTTACTCTAAAAGCGGCCATGTATTCGTTTACGGTTTGTTTATTAGCTGTCATTCTCTAAAAAATTGTGATTATGTATTCTATTTCAGTTCCTATAAATTTAAAAATTATTCTAATTATAAAATACTAAAGAAATCCTTTTAGATTTTTTTGCGAAAAAATTAACACCCTCATTCTTCTTTTTATTTATTCACTGTAATGATTTTATATTTCTTATTATCATGTGTTTAAGTGTTTAGGTGTGAATTTGACAATCTCAATACTAAAAAACAAATTGATGCATAATAGAAGAAAATTCATTTTGTGCTTTTTTTAACACAAACCTCATTATCTGATAAATGTCATTTCATTGTAGGAATTACACATGTAATTTTGATTGTAAAATTAAGGGAAATTATTATGATAAAGATTTTAAATTATTTATTGCCTCCACGTAAATGGGTACCCTTTGTTATAGTGGCAGTTGGAATAGGAACGGGATTATTTGCTTATTTATTATATGTATCCAATGCAGTTTCTTATCTGTCAGACGATCCTAAAACATGTGTCAACTGCCATGTAATGACTCCCTTTTATGCTACCTGGCAGCATAGCTCGCATGGGCGTGTAACTACTTGTAATGATTGTCACGTGCCCCATAACAATGTTTTTAATAAATATTTTTTTAAAGCAAAAGACGGTATTTATCACGCAACTGTATTTACCTGGCGTGCAGAGCCTCAGGTAATTCATATTAAGAAAGCAGGAACAGACGTGGTTCAAAAAAACTGTCAGCGCTGTCACGGAGATCTTAATGCAAATGTAAAAACAACAGGAGTTACGCTTGAGAGCAAAAGTCATGGCGAAGGAAAACTATGCTGGGATTGTCATCGCGAAGTCCCACACGGCAAAGTAAATAGCCTGTCATCTGTACCTAATGCACGAGTTCCTTTACTAGAATCTCCAATTCCGGAATGGCTGCAAAAACAAACCGATAGTACAGCAACTCAAAAAAAGAAAGAAACAAAACAAACTAAATAAAAAGACTAAAAATTAATTAAATACAGATATAATTATGGCACCACTAAAAGAAACTATAAAACGCAAACCGTGGTTAGGATGGGTAATGTTTGGCGTTACAATGCTAGTTGTATTTATGCTGGGATTACTGGTAAATAGTGTAATGGAACGCCGCACAGAAGCTTTATTTGTAAATAGAGTGTTAGCTCCTGTTGGTCAGTTCGAATCTAAAAATGAAGTTTGGGGAGCAAATTATCCTCGTGAGTTTCAAACCTATTATGAAACGGCAGATACTACTTTTTCAAGTAAATACGGAGGCGGAAAAATGAAAGACATGTTACATGAGGATCCTCGTATGGTGGTACTTTGGGCAGGATATGCTTTTTCTAAAGATTATAATCAGGGAAGAGGACATTTTTATGCACTGGAAGACATTTACAATACTTTAAGAACAGGAGCTCCAAAAGGACCTCAGGACGGGCCACAACCTGCCAGCTGTTGGGTATGTAAGTCACCAGATGTGCCACGTATGATGGATAAATTGGGTATCGATGAGTTCTACAAACAAACATGGGCTGCTTTAGGGCCAGAAATTGTAAACCCTATTGGATGTGCAGATTGCCATGATTCTAAAACAATGAATTTAAAAATTACACGCCCGGCATTAATCGAAGCTTTTAAAGAGCAGGGAAAAGATATTACAAAAGCGACTCATAACGAAATGCGTTCATTAGTTTGTGCACAATGTCATGTTGAGTATTACTTTGATAAAAAATCTGTAGAAGGTGCTGCAAAAGTAAAATTCCCTTGGAAAAATGGTATGACGGTAGAGGATATGGAAAAATATTATGATGGTATTGAGTTTTCAGATTTTACACATGCATTGAGTAAAGCACCAATCCTTAAAGCGCAGCACCCTGATTACGAAATTCATCAAATGGGTATTCACGGACAAAGAGGTGTTTCTTGTGCAGATTGTCATATGCCATATAAAAGCGAAGGCGGACAGAAATTTACAGATCATAAAATACAATCGCCTCTTAATAACGTAGCAAATTCTTGTCAGGTTTGTCACCGTGAAGAAGAAAAAACATTGATAGCAAACGTAAACGAACGTCAGGATAAAATTTATCAAATACGTATTGAGCTTGAAGATCAATTGGTAAAAGCACATATAGAAGCAAAATTAGCATGGGATAAAGGAGCAACAGAAGCTCAGATGAAAAATATTCTGCAGTTAATTCGTCAGTCACAATGGCGTTGGGATTTTACTGCAGCATCGCACGGAGGATCATTCCATGCTCCATTAGAAACTGCCAGAGTAATTACAAATGGTTTGAATAAAGCAGCTGAGGCAAGAATTGCTTTAGGTAAAGTATTAGCTTCTTTAGGACAAACAGGACCAGTACAATATCCGGATATTTCGACCAAAGCAAAGGCACAGCAGTTTATTGGTCTGGATATGGCTAAAGAAAGAGCGAATAAAGCAGAATTCAAAAAAACTCTTTTACCGCAATGGCTGGAACAGGCAAAGAAAAAATAATTGCTTTAGTCAGTTAATAAATATAAAAACACTTTGGAGAGGGTTCGTATAAATTTTGATAATTTGTATGAAACCCTTTTCAGGTTAAATGTTTCAAATTCAAAATAAGAATGAGAATAGTTAATTTAGAAAATCAGAAAGTTGCTAAAAAGAAACTTTGGCAATTTCCGTGGGATTATAAAGAATCTTTTATAATTGCCGCTGGATTGCTGATAACCGGATACCTTTTACAAATTACTACAAGAACAAGTATAAAAGCTGTAAGTGCGCCTGTAAATTATATAATTGGAGCCTTGTTTATAGCAATGCTGCTCTTGCTGCATTTTACGAGTAGAACGCATCCGTGGGTAAAATGGCTAAGATCTGTTCCTGCATCTGTAAGTGCTATTGTTTTAGTTTTGATACAGGCAATTATTATGGGAACGCTTCCTCAACAAAATTTTGTTGAGGGCGTAAAACCGGATGTATTTGGTTTTTCTTTTGTACTAACAAGCTGGCCGTTTATTATAGCCCAATTGTATTTTCTTACTACGCTGGGTCTTGCAACTCTTAATAGAATGACACCATGGCAATGGAAAAATTGGGGTTTTATACTAAATCACTTAGGGCTCTTTATTGCAATGACGGCCGGTATTCTGGGAAGTGGCGATTTACAGCGGTACACGATGAAATTGTACGAAAATCAATTGGTGTGGGGAGCCCAAAATGAAGAAGGTGTAATGGTACCAATGCCAATTGCTTTTGAACTTACCAGTTTTGATATGGAAACCTTTACTCCAAAATTGGCTTTAGCTGATATTACAAACAACAGTATTGAGACAAAAGGAGTCAATGCGCTACGAATGATTAGCAAAGGAGATAGCTACGATTACAAAGGCTATAAAATTAAGATTGTTAATTATATTGAAGACAGCAAGTTTACAGGAAACGGTTATTTTCCCGTTAATGAAGAAGGTGCAACGCCGGCAGCTCTGGTCGAAGTAAAATCTGCAACGATAGACACTACTGCATGGATCAGTTGCGGTAGTTTTGCAACCGAATATTCTTATTTGCAATTGAATGATAAAGAGGCCATTGTAATGTTGCAGCCAGAGGCCAAAAAATACAGTTCGCATGTAAATGTATATGTAAAAGATGGTAAAAACGACAAAACTGTAATCGAAGTCAACAAACCTTATAAAGTTGGAGGATGGAAAGTATACCAGTTAAGTTATGACGAAAAGTTTGGAAAATGGTCTAAATTAAGTGTCGTAGAATTGGTACGTGATCCTTGGTTGCCCGCTGTCTATTCCGGTATTTTTATGATGATTATTGGGGCGGCTTATTTGATATTTAAAGGAAGAGGAACTGTGATTTAGCTCGATTATGAGTATGAATTGATGTTTGAATTATATATAAATAAAGATTTTTTAAATGAATTACTGGATCTATTTTTCTCATTATGCTTTTATCGCCATTATTTGCTGGCTAATTTGCATGCTGCTTCAGGTTATAAAACTGAAGCGCAATAAAATGTTACTTATTCTACTTTTCGCAGTATTGGGAGGTTTGGGTATAGTGGTGTTTACTTATAACCTATGGCAAAATTTAGGACGTCCGCCCATGCGTACTCTGGGCGAAACAAGACTTTGGTATGCTGTCTTTTTACCTGTTATTGGAATAATAACTTATATCAGGTGGCAATATAAATGGCTGCTCAATTATAGCTTAGTAATGGCAACCGTATTTCTAACCATCAATTACTTTAATCCGGATACGTATAACAAAGCCTTAATGCCGGCTTTGCAAAGTGTTTGGTTTGTGCCTCATGTTTTAGTGTACATATTTTCGTATGCCTTACTCGCGGCATCATCAATTGTGGCGTGTTACGGATTATTCGAATTTTATAGGGGCAAGTATAAAAGCAATATTCTTCATTTGGCCAATAATTTAGTTTATGTAGGTTTTGGTTTTCTTTCGTTAGGTTTATTGTTTGGAGCTTTATGGGCAAAAGAAGCCTGGGGACATTACTGGACTTGGGACCCAAAAGAAACATGGGCAATGCTTACCTGGTTAGGCTATTTAATTTACATACACATGCATTACCGTTATCCGGATAGTGTTAAACCAGTTTTGATAACCTTGGCGCTGGCGTTTGTGGTATTGTTGCTTTGCTGGTTTGGGGTGAATTATATGCCGTCTTCTGCACAAAGTGTTCACACTTACACAAATGGATAAACTAAAAGGAGCAGAAATCTACAATAAATTTCTGCTCTCTTTTTATTGAATCTATGGTTTTTACTTATTCGTAGAAATATTCCAAAAACTCATTTTTCTTCTTGTTACAAAACCTAACTTTTCATATAGCCCAATTGCTCCAATATTACTTTCGACTACGTGTAAATACGGAATTTTATTTTCGCTAAAAATGTTATTGACGCAGTGAGCAATTAATTGTTTTGCGTAGCCTTTTCCAATATGGTCAGGATGGCTAATAATAGCGCTGACTTCTGTATAATTATCCATTTTCATACGCTCGCCTGTTATGGCAACTAATTGATTTTCTTTAAAAATCCCGTAATAATTGCCTAATTCAGCTGTTTTGTTTTTAAAATATCCCGGTTGCACTAAGTTCACCAAATGCACCAATTTGTCATTATGTTCTTCGGTAAGTTTTACAATGTCTTCAGTTATTGATACTTCTATTTTATTGTAAATAATCATTTGCAGGCAAACTAATTCTTTTACAATTTTTAATGATTTCGATATTTCAGGTTTTTCTCCAACAATAAAGAAATTTTCTGCTAATGTCAAATATTGATCTGATGCATCTAAAGTACTTTCGGGATTTATAAAACCTCCAAAAGGACAATAATCAGGATTGTAAAATTTGGTGTTTCCATAATCCAAAACAAAACCTCCATGAGTTTCTGAAAGTGAATTCCAAACCGGATTGTCAAGTTTGTTTTCTTGTATAATTTTCATTCTTGTAAATTTTATCTTTTGATAAATCTTAAAAATACTTTTTTACTCTTTGTCTTTTATTGGATAAAAGAATTTGAAAGAATTTGAAACTGCGGGATGCAAAATAGTGCCATGATTTTCGAGAGGGAAATAATCAAAATAAACTTTTATATTTTTACATTTTGATGCCTTAATTTTTTCACTTATTAAGTTAGCATCTACTTCCATCACTCGTGGAATTTCGGTAGGGGTAAGGCCCTCTTTGCCTACCGCGATATAAATATCAGTGTTTTGATTAAAATTTTCCTGAAAAATGACGCTATCCTGATTTAGTATAGAACCATTATTCCACCAAATACTTGGGCTGACAATGACATATTTATTAAAAAGAGATGGTTTTTTTAGCAAGATTTCAGTTTCTAATAATCCTCCTAACGATTGTCCGATGATAGTTTTGGAATCGGTTGTTTTGTATTTTTTATCTATAAAAGGCTGTAATTCTTTTTCGATAAAAGCAATAAACTTATCGGAATGTCCTGAAGTTGCAAAACGTTTTTGATCTTTTTCTATAGTTGTCGGGAAAGTAAAATCTCTTCTTCTGTCAACCGTTGCAATTCCCACCACAATTGATTTCGGAACCTGATTGACCCATTCGAAACTATTAAATTGTACCAAACCAGCAATATGAATAAAATCTTCATCGGCCGAGCCATCTAATAAATAAATTACAGGATATTTAGTTGAATCATCAGCTTTATAACCTTCAGGAAGATAAATGTTCAGGATTCTTTTTTCGCCAAGTTCTTTCGATTGTATCTCATCTATAACACCTAATACAAAAGGCTTACTAGTATCTGTTGCTTTAGATTTATTGGTTTGACTAAATGATATTGTTGAGGTAAAAAGGAGAAAAGCAATGGCAATAATTTTATTCATTTTATGGTGTTTTATAGCTAACATGATTTCTCATAATAGACTTAAAATATTGTTTAAGCAGTAGTAACAGCTTCTATTTCTTTATTTATTGGTTGTCTAATTTTAGTTATGAGAGCTAATGCAGTATTCTAAATAATCGACAATTTTTTCCTGAAGTCTTTTTTCTAAAAAATCGTTACTGCCTTTTAAAGCATCACCTATCTGAATCGCTTCTTTTTGATATTCACTAATTTTTTCTATGCCCCAAAGTTGTGGTGGAGTTTGTAGATTTGTTATTCTGTCCGCCAGTTTTACAGCCCAAACTTCTTTTGTTAGTTGTTTGATACGATGTAGACTATCGCTCATTCTGTCTTCTTTTGGAATTGTGGTATTCTTTGTCAATGCTAAAACAGCCTGAGCAATTTCTGGACTAAATTCTTGAGAAAGTTCATCAAATGTGACATTGGTATCTTCTAAAATATCATGAAGTAATGCCACCTGAACAGCAAATTCAGTATTAAACTCTTTTGTGTTTTGTGAAGCAATCAAAATTTCCATAGCTACATTGCTTAAATGAACAACATATGGTAAGTTCGTTCCCGGAATTAATTGATTGATATCTGCGTGTCTTTTTGCTGCAAATTTTATTGCTTTTTGATAAAGCGTTTGTATGTTGATCATATTGTTTTTTCAAAGGGTAAATATTTTGCAGTTTGCGAGCCTCGCAGTTTGATAGAATATTTCTGCTACACGAAAATACAAATTAAATTTAGGATTATCTAAAATGATTGATTTTACTGAGTTTTAATCAGAATACAACTTTAATAGCCTGAATAAAAAATCCCGTTTCAATCGAAAAGGGATTTCATAAATACAAAATAAAATGATTAAGCTTTAGCAGCAAAAACTTTGTCTAAACCTTCCAAAGCAATGGTAAAACCTTCTTTGAATCCCATTTCGATAATTTTCTCTAAATCAGATAGTTTTTCGTGTTTAATAGCAATGTCTACAAAAGTAGTATCGCCTTGTTCTGAAAAATTAACATCCCAATCAGAACGCGAAAAATCATTGTTCAAATTCCCTTCGTTATCGCAAAAAGCATCCAGATATTTAAAATTTGTCTTTGGAGTTATCGAAGTAAAATCAGCCAAAGCCCAATGTTCTTCGCCTTTAGGGCCAATCATTGCGTAAAGCCTCTGTCCGCCTTCTTTAAATTCCATTCTTTTTGTTTTTGATTTCCATGGAGCAGGAGCCCACCATTGATCTAAAATTTCAGGTTCTGTCCAAGCCGACCAAACGTTGGCAAGTGATGCATTGAACTCACGTTTTACATTTACCGTACTGGTTTCTTTGTTTACAGTAAAATTCATTAATAAGTTAGATTTCATTTTCTTAAGATTTTAAATTCATTACTATTTTACCTGGCTTATTGCACTGTTTACTTTTGTGCTTCAAGGATTTTATCCAAAGTTTCCAAAGTGCTTGTAAAGCCTTCTTTAAAGCCCATTTCGATTATTTTTTCTAAATCAGATAAGCTATCTCGTTTGATTTCAATATCAACAATTACGGAATCTCCTTGCTCAGAGAAATTGACACTCCAATAAGAACTTCCAAAAATTGAATCCGGAATGCCTTCAGCATCACAAAAGGTAGAAGCATATTTAAAATTGGTTTTTGGAGAAATCGAAGTATAATCTAGAATACCCCATCGTTCCTGATTTTCTGGCCCAACCATGGCGTACAATCTATGTCCGCCTTCTGTAAAATCCATACGTTTTGTTTTAGATGTAAATGGGGCAGGAGCCCACCATTGATCTAAAATTTCAGCTACTGTCCAGGCCGACCAAACATTGGCAAGCGATGCATTGAACTCCCGTTTTATATTTACCGTGATAGTCTCTTTATTCACGGAAAAATTCATTAAAAGATTAGATTTCATTTTCTTTAGATTTTAAATTCATTAATACCTGATCGAGCTGGCTGAAACGATTTTCCCAAATTGCTTTAAAATGTTCGAGCCATTTGTCAACTTCTTTCATTTTGTCTATTTTGAGTTGATAATATATCTCACGGCCTATTTTTTTCTCGGCTAATAAGTCGCATTCATTAAGGATTTTGATGTGTTTAGAAACGGCCTGTCTTGTGGTATTAAATTGCTCTGCAATCGCGTTGGGTGTTAGTGCATTTGTAGCCACCAATACTAAAATAGCCCTGCGGGTTGGGTCAGCAATAGCCTGAAAAATATCTCGTTTCATTTTTTGATGTGTTTTAATTAGCAACCAATCAGTTGCAAATATACATAATCTATTGATTTTGAGTGATATTTTTTTGTTTTTTTTGAAATAGATTGGTCGAAACAAAAAAAAGACGCAATGCTGCGTCTTTAATAGTATTTGAAATTTTAAAATAATCGAATGAAAAAGCGAATAACAACTCGGATTTGTGTGTCAGGACTTACCCAATATATTTTAGTTATCCCATTTTTCCATGAGATTTTCTTTCCACAAATTTTGAGCATATTCTTTGAGTACTTTCGGGCCATTTTTAAAGTTGACATCCAATTTATATTCACCGCCAATAAAGGATGACTTATCGTTTACATCACTACCAACCTGAACTTTGTTTTCTCCGCGCATGGCATATTTATTATTTCCTTCGTACATGATTATTTTCATGTTAGACGGACTCACATCACCATGGCAAACGGTTTTATACATGAGCCATACTTCGGCAATGCCGTTTTTATTTAAGTCGGTGATTTTAAAAGTATTTTTAACAAAAGAAGCAGTAATGTCAACCGGACAATCGGCAATAAAATCCTTCACTCTCCAAGTTTGCGTTGCTTTATCATTTGATAGTATAAAATGATAGGCATATAATTCAGCATCACTGCTATCTTCAAATTCATGTTTCAGTTTTTCATTTCTGTAGATTCCGGTTTCGGTTGTAATGACAATATTATCACCGGATTTATCTTTCCAGCGAACAGCATTTTTAATAAAACCTTCGTATTTTATAGAAGCCGGAAACTGAGTAGAATCAATTTTGTTTACAACTAAAGAATAATCTTTAACTTCTTCTTTTAATGATGAGGTTTCAGCTTCTTTTAAAGGCTCTTTTTGATCTGATTTACAGCTGGAAAAAGAAATAAGTAAGAGGCATAAAAAAACAATATTTTTCATAGAAAAGTTTTTTAAAAATGATTTATTCCTGCTGAATCCATTCGTATTTCCCGTCTTTCATATAAATCACGCCGCCTCCGCAACTTTCTTCGGCATGAATAAATATTCCGTCATTCAGGAGTTTTATTTTATCTTCTTCCTTGATTTCTTCGTCGCCCATTATTTCGCCATCATCATTTACATTATTCCAGTAAAGCTCATTTTTAGGTGCTTTTTTGAATATTCCTGCCCAGTCAATTTCATCAAAACCCTGTTTCAGAACATTATTTCCTAATCCTAAATAATCGGTTTTTTTACTGTTACCAAATGTTATTCTTAAACCGCTTTTTCTGCTATTTGTACTTCGTACAATTTCGACAGTTTCATTGATATTATCTCCGTCAAGATCACAGGTAATTTTATTTACTTTATGCTTTGTCGAAATAACAATGGTGTCAGTATTATTTACATTTTCAACGGGCTTTTTTATACTATCCGTTTTTACAGTTTTTATTGCTGTTTGTTGTTTCTCTTCTTTTTTGCAGGAAATGAAAAGAACCACAATAAAGATCAAAATTCTAAATTTCATAATTTGTTTCTTTTTTGAATGGAATAGTATTTTTAAAGAAGTCACTCTAAAGAAAAACTTATTTCAGCACGTTAACAATCTCTGTTAATTTCAATTTTGTAGCGATTTGAATTGGTTTTTCTCCGTACGAAATGTCATCTCCGGCATCAAAAGTTTCAGGTTTGTTTTTATCTGCACCTTTTTTCAAAAGGTATTTCACCATTTCCAGATTATTCTTTTTTACAGCAATTATCAATGCCGTTTCTCCGTCGTAATTATGATAATCTATATCGCCTTTATTGAATTTTAAAGCATTCAAAACCTCATAATCAGACCTTCTTACAGCTTCTTCAAATACATGAAATTTTCCTCGAATATCTCCTTTTTCCTGATTGGCACCTTTTAATAAAAGCAGTTTTGCACAGTCGTAAAAATTACCAAAACCGGCCGTGTTAAAAGCATCAGAGTTGGTTATATTTCCTCCTTTTTGTATTAGGTATTTCAAGATTTCCAAAGTTCCTTTATCAGCAGCGGTTTCAATGTACGATTCGTCGCTTTTAGGTTTGTTAATAACCGCTCCGCTTTCTACAAGAGCCTTAACCACCGCGAGATTATTTTGCCAGATGGCTGCCTGAAGAGGTGCTATTTTATTCTTTGGTTCATAATTGGCAGGGAATTTTGCACCAATCATTTTTAGTGCTTTTTGAGTATTATTTGCAAAAACAGCATCATAAAATTCATCCACAACTTCTGGTGAAGGAACAACTTGTTTTGGTTTTGATTCTGAAAAACAGCTACTCAAAGAAAAGACCAGGAGGGATAAAGCAATCAGTTTTATTTTTTTCATAACTAAGCTTATATTTTTATTTTTTAGCATGCCGAAAATATTCTAAAATTCATATCGAAATTTTGGATAATGATTTTATCCCCTAAATTTATTGCTGACAATAATATTTTTAAGTCTCGCTTTTAAATCTTCTCCCGTATCAAAAACCATTTGCTCATTGTTTGGGAATGGCACCGCGCGTTTATTAAAATATGACATATAATTCTCCTCGCAAGCACTTCTGTCTCCTTTGTAAGTCGAATAAATATTCTCAAAAATAAATTCGCTCGTCACCGGAAAAGATTCCAGTAACTGATTTGTCTTCACATCGATATAGTCTACTTGTGCCATTATCTGACAAGATTTAAATTGTCTAAACTCATACACATTTGCACGAAGCATTCTGTAGTTATCTACTTTTATTTCTTTGCCTAAACTGTCCTTTACAGGTCTTCCTCTACTGTCTAATAGTGTTTTTACACCATCTTTAACCTGTCTTTCTTTAATAAATTCTTTCTCCTTAATTTGTTCCGGCGAAATATTAATTTGCCTGAAATTGATCACAAGGCTATAATCATACGTAACGTTTTTTTGTCTTAAGTTGTGGTAAACCGTCCATTTATCATTTAATCCGTAGGTTTTAAAATCCAGTAAATCATCCTGAAGCACCTTCGGAATCACCATATTGGTCTCGTTTTTGGCGTAAACATCCACAAAATCAGTTCCTCTAAACTGTGCATCCTCCATCAATTTTCTGGTATTTTTATAATTTGGACTCAGGCTTTCCAAATACAAAAAATCATCATATGCTTTTCTAAAATCCAGTTTGTTTTTTGATTTTAAAAGCGTCGAAGCACTTTCGTACAAATATTTCGTAAGCGCAATTTTGCTGCTCACAATCTGATCTGAATAATTATCAAATACAAACGAAGCATTTTTTCCCTGTTTTAGTAAAGGCAATGGTAGTAACGGTCTAATTTTTTCCTGACGATTATTCAATTGCAAATAAGTATTGTAAACTCGTTCTGCGTTAGCTGGAGTAGCTTCTTTTATCATCAAATCAAGATTGCGCAAATCCCGGTCCTTTGCTTTTGCAAAAGCTTCTTCGAGCAAAAACACATAATCTTGTTTTCCTTTCGAGTCCTTTTTGGTTTTTAGGGCATCAACTGCGCGATCTATTGCAGCATCATAATTTCCGTCGCTTAATAAGGACTGAGTAGTTTTTACACCACATGACGAAAGTGCTAAAAATAATATAGAAAGCAGTAAAGTAATTTTTTGCATAGTATTTTTTTGAAGGTGTAAATATATCTTTTTTAACATTCAACAACTATGCCTTTTTTTGATTAATTTTCAGGAGCATAATTTTCAGTTTTCATAAAAACCACCCGTCCCGCTTTCGCCTTTATCTCTTCTCCCGATAGCCATCGGGATGCGAGGATACCGGCTCTATCGGGGCTAGATTAAAAGTTTAGTTTTCATTAGTCGAAAACCTTTTCAGAAAAAACCAATGATAATTTTTTTTCTATCTCATTATAAAAGCTATCGAATTCCATATTATGCGTACGTAAATAATAGATACCTAAACAGAGGAAAAATAAGCCAATAAAAAAGAATAAAAATTTGCCTAAAAAATCTTTTTTAGGCAAATAATATTCAGTTTCAGGTTTTGTTGGATTGTAGTAAATCGGCGTTGTTTCGTACATCGTGCAAATAGAGTTGCTTTTTCCTTGTATATTTATCTGTTTATTTGAGCTATCATAAAATATAAAAAGTGGTATTTTGAGAGATGTTTCATTTTCTGATAAAGACTTTTCAGTGCTAAAACCGATAACTGTTGCTGTTGTTTTTATGCCGTTTTTTATAATTTTATCTTCTTTTAGTAAAGTTCTAAAAGCCATAAATAATAATGCTAAGCCTATAATAATAAGTAAAATGTCCCAAGCTGATTTCCAGATCAATGATGCGGTTTCCATTATTTATATACGATCAGCAATTGACAAATTTCCATTTGTACTTAAAATAATCACTTTTTTACTTTTAGGATTGATGATAATATTGGCCTCATCTTCATATAAAAACGAAATCCAGTATTTGTAAATCAAAGCCCATTTAGTTTCTATTCCTGAAGATTTATTCCAAAAGAAAATAACTGAATCTTCTTCTTTCCAATCAATAAGATTTTTTACATTTTTGTCGAATGCGTCTATATTAGATTCATTCCAATCGTTTTGCCAATTGTACTCTTTTTTAACCTCATTTTTTATTTTCAATTCTTCCGGATGATTGATAAGCATCAAATGTCTTTTATTTTCCGAAACATATTCAGTCCAAAGCGCAGCACAATAATCATCAGTCAAAGCCTTTATTTCAGGTTGATCAACATCGGTTAATTGAGGTTCACAATAATCATTTTCAAAATAATAGAATTTTTCCAAAGCCTCATATTTATTTATATTCTTTTCCATTAAAAATTAATTTTGATGTCACCTTCTTAGTGGTTTCCTTAGACACACAATCATCATTTGTAGGAGTGCTGATGCTTTTTACAGTTGTGGTCTTCACTATGATATTGTTGTAATTATTGGTTTGAGTTTTGTCTATATCAAAAGTCGAATTACGATCCTCAAATTCTCCTGCACAATTGGTATCCCATTCTCCGCCAGATCGCGAAATAGAATAATTTTTAAGTACCGGTTTGAAAGAATTTTTGTCTATAATGTATAATGATAAGTGAGTTTCACTAAAAGGATTAGGCCTGCTGCTGCCGTTATAAGATACTCTAACACCAAACGCTCTGGTAGTTGTATTAAGATGATATAATCCGGTATCGATCGAAATACTGCTTAACACTAATGCATCAGATGTCCATGCATTGGGTTCAATAAATTGAGAGATTATTTTTCCTGTCGCATTATCGATCACAATGATATAAGCATCCAACACAAAATAATCATGACCTTCATTATCCTGCTCGTTTATATCATACTTAGGAATCACTAAGACGCTTTTGCTTTTATCATACGGCAAGATTTTTTGAGTAAAAAGTTCCTGATGTATTTCGCTTTTTTTAATTTTAAGCTGTTTCAAAACAGTATTTAAGTGATCTGTACTTTGTGAAAACGAAAATTGAGAACAAAGTATAAAGGCAAATAGATATTTTTTCATGGATACATATTCTGTTTTTATTTAAGGAAGGCTTTGTGATTTACTGTGGCCAATACAAAACATTAAATTTATGCCCATCCGGATCAGCAAAACCAAAGAAATATCCTTTTTCAAAACTTTGAGGTTCAGCAAATATTCTTCCACCGGCATTTTTAACAGCCAACAGCCATTGATGTACTTCGTCTACACTTTCGGCCGAGAGAGAAAATATAATTTCACTTCCTAGTTTCAAATCGGCTACCTCATCATTGACCGCCCATTTAAATCGCTCTTTGATAAAAAAATGAATGATAAAATCATCCTCGCCAAACATAAAACTGGTTAGTTCTGTATTTGTTCCGTTGGGTTTAAAACCTAATTCGCTATAAAATTTTGTTGTTCGTTGCAGATCTTCTACGCCTAAATTGGCCCATATTTTATTAGTTTTCATAAGATTCATTTTAGAGTAAAACTATATAAATTTATGAAATTTAAAATTAAGAGAGGCTCGGGGATGTGCGGTAGTACATTTTTATAGATTGAAATTGACGATCTAATGATAAATTATACGCCAATTTTAATCGTAGAGACACACAGCAGTGCGTCTAACATTCGGTATGTTTTATGATTTTCTACTTTTTACCTGATACACAATTTCCCAAAAGAGTATTGATAAAACAGCATTTGTAAATATTGCTGTTTTAACCAAATACGGATCGTATTTTGCCAACAAATGCAAATTGGCAAATTGTACCGCTAAAAATAAAGATGCTGCTGCAATTGCGATAGAACAAATGATATTCAGTAAAGGTGTCCACTTGAGAGCGAAGAAAGTGTAAATGAGATTTAAAACGGCAAAACCACAGCCTAAAGTAATGTAGGGATCTGTTTTTAATAATTTTCCTAGCGAAAGTAAAGGTGAAGTTGTAGATAGGTATAAAAAAAATAGGATCGAATAAATTAGAATTCTTATTTGTGGTTTCATTTGAAAATTATTTTGCTTTGGCGAAATTACGAATTAAAAATGAAGCTGTAATTAGGATAGATTTAAAAAACGGTTTTTTAATAATCTTCAAATGACTTTTTTTCGTCCCAATTTTCTTTACTTAAAAAATTTCCACAAGAATTATAACGTTTTATTATTGCCTTTTCGGGATCTCTGTTATATTGAAATATCCATATTTCATTTTTTATAATTTTTATACGTCGAAATCTTCTAGTGTCGCAAGCATCTAGAGAACAAATATGAATGGAACGTGTCCTTATTATTAATTTTTGATCTGTAGTAATCACCCGATCAGTAATAATTATCTTTTTATGACGCAATTTCCAAAAAACAAATTTTCGTTTTTTTTCAACTCTTTCCGTTTTTAGTTCTATGTTCTCATTTGAACATTTCTTTTCATTCTGAATTGTGTCTTTTGATGATTTGGACATATTCATACTAAATATTGAAAGCGAAAAGAAACTAAATAGAATTAACGTTATAAATTTTATTATCATTCAATTTTGATTATTAGTGTATACGCTTATTTATTGCAAAATCCCTTCTATTTTAGTTTCAGATTTTTCCTTTAAAGCGCTGTCCGGACGAAAACTCCAGATTACGAGAAATTTTCCTTTTGCAAAATACTCTTCAGGACGTTCGTCAGTTGGCTGACCTTCTTTTCCCCAAAGTAATCCTTGCAGAAACCGGTCGCCTTTGAAAGTGTGTTCAAATTCAAAATACATGATAGATCCGCGATCTGTTTTATTTTTAAAACTTTGAATCGATTTACTCTTTAAGGTTCCAACAATGTTGCTGTAGGTTTCGATATCATTATAAAACGTGCAGGCCTGAGGTGTAACACAAATATTGCCGTCACTTAGAGTGTAGGTTTTTGGGATTTCCTTAGGTTTTAGTTTTAAATCAGTAATAGTTTGGCTGAATATATTGGTAGTAAGTAAAAGGAATAATAGCGATAGGGGAATCGTAATTTTCATTGGTTTTTGGGGTTAGGTTTGTCGAGCTAAAATAGTTTTTTTATTTGAGTTTGGATTTTTTGTTGAGAAAAAAATATTAGCATGCTACCGCGAGCGTCTTGCTATAAGTGCTCAAACCTTGTTGCTCTGAAAGAGCCTTAGCAATAGCATGGTGCGAAGTACTATGAGGGAAAAACGATTATAATTTTAAGCCCTGTAAGGGCGAAAGCATAATTTCAAAAAGCACGTTTCCCATATTTTGCATGATATTCTCTAAAAAAAAAACTCTTTTTCTTTAAATCTTTATTCTAACTTTCTTTTGCCCTTTCAGGGCAATTCCCACTTTTAATTTAATTCATAGTGCGTTGCACTACGCTATTGCTTTTTAGGGCTTTCAGCCCATTTTTAAAAGTTTCGCACACTCATGCGTCTAGCCTATAACTGCAAGTTGTTTAATTTTATTATTTGACAGGATTATGTTCACGAGCGACGTTTTCGTTCATAAAAAAAGCACAAAGTTGAAAACTTGTGCTTTTGTAAAATTTATATTTCAAGTCTCAGTATCCATAATTTTGTGGTTTTATGAGAAAGTCTGTGGTTACTTTGGGTGAATTCTTATTAAACCAATTTTGCATCAGGGATAGAGGCGGTATCCTTTTGTGAAGTGAAACGGCACAAAAGATATAGCCGAAAGCCCGGCCCGAAGGGAGATGCCCAAAAAATGAAATTTCAGATTTAAAGTCCCAATTATCCGAAGCTTCGACTTCGCTCAGCCTGACAAAATTGAGTTTAGAATATTGTCATAAAAAATCCGTTTTAATCCGTGTTTTTGCAAAGTAAATCCGCGTCATCCGCGTTCTATTATTGGTAATTCAACTTTGTATGAGCTTCGACTTCGCTCAGTCTGACAAATGTTTACCAATCTAAAATCTAAAATCTGCAATAAAAAAATCCCGCCTCAATTAAGAAACGGGATTAAATAGATATTCTTTTTTTTTATTTTTAAACTGTTGCAGCAATTTCTTGTGGCAACGGAATTTGATTTTTAAGCAAATCCTCGAAAGTTTCGTGTTGACGAATTAAGATTCCTTTTCCGTCTTTCCATAAAACTTCAGCTGGTTTGTATCTTGAATTGTAGTTCGAAGACATTGAGAAACAGTAAGCTCCGGCGTTTCTGAAAGCTAAAATATCACCTTCAGTAATTTCCGAAATTCTGCGGTTGTTGGCAAAAGTATCGGTTTCGCAAATGTATCCTACAACAGAATAGAATCGCTCTTTTCCTTTTGGATTTGAGATGTTTTCGATATGGTGTGAAGATCCGTACAACATCGGACGAATTAAGTGATTGAAACCACTATCAACTCCGGCAAAAACTGTTGAAGTTGTTTGTTTTACTACGTTTACTTTTACTAAGAAATGACCTGCTTCGCTCACCAAAAATTTTCCTGGTTCGAAAATCAACGTTAAATCTCTGCCATATTCTGCACAGAATGCATTGAATCTTTTTGATAATTTTTTACCTAATTCTTCAATATCTGTTTCGATATCGTCTTTTTTGTAAGGCACTTTAAATCCGCTTCCGAAATCTAAAAATTCAAGATCTTTGAAGTGTTTTGCCGTATCAAACAAGATTTCGGCAGCATACAAGAATACTTCGATATCAAGGATATCAGATCCTGTGTGCATGTGAATTCCCACGATGCTCATTTTTGTATTCTCTACAATTCGCAAAATGTGCGGTATTTGATGTACCGAGATTCCGAATTTACTATCGATATGTCCCACAGAAATATTTGCATTTCCTCCCGCCATTACGTGCGGATTGATACGAATACATACCGGAATTTGTGGATATTTTGTTCCGAATTGCTCCAGAATAGATAAGTTGTCAATATTGATTTGTACACCCATTGCGGCAACCTCTTCGATTTCTTCAAGAGAAACTCCGTTTGGTGTAAAGAAAATTTTGTCAGGATCATAGCCAGCATGAAGTCCTAATAAAACTTCCTGAATAGATACAGTATCTAAGCCAGACCCCATGTTCTTTAATAACTGAAGAATCGCAACGTTTGACAATGCCTTCATGGCGTAATTAACTCTTAAGTTTTCTACCTTAGAGAAAGCTTTAGTTAATCTGTTGTACTGTGATTGGATTTTTTCGGCATCATAAACATATAATGGACTTCCAAATTGGTCTGCTAACTGCAGTAAATCTTTTGCTTGCATTTTTATAAACTATTTTAGGCAAAGTTATTACACTTTTGAGTAACGACAAATTTTTTGCAGAAAAATAACAAATTGTAACAAATTGTTTGTTTTTGAACAAAAAGTGCTTTATTTCGAATTTTTATAAATTCTTTTAAGATTCTAAGGAGTTAAGATTCTAAGGTACTAAGTTTTTGCCACAGATTAAAGGATTAGCGCAGATTTTTTTATTTTTTTCTGCCACGAATTTGCTTCGCCTGTCGCTATCGCTCAAGTCACGAATTTTTACCAATTTTTATTTTGGATTTCCGCTAAATGCATAAAACATAGCCCGTGGTTTCAACCACGGGGAGACGTTGTGATTAGACGTAACCATATATTTTGTTTCCGTGTTTGAAACCTCGCTATGTCTGAAGATTAGATTTTTTAACATAGCCGGTGATTTCAATCACGGCAAACGTTGGCAATTGCGTAATCATCTATTGTGTCTCCGTGGTTGAAACCACGGGCTATGTTTAATTTTAGAAACGAGCAAAAAAGAAATTAGTGGAAATTAGTGTAATTATTGGCAAACAAAAAATCCTTTTAATCTGTGAAATCTGTGGCAAAAAAAAAGCCTCTGAATTATTCAGAGGCTTTTGTTAGTTGTGTGTTATAAGGTTTAAAGACTTGGTAAATCTCCGTTTCCTTTGGTTGGCAAGTTAGTAGAGCCCATTAAGAACAAATCTACTTCTCTTGCTGCTTCGCGACCTTCTGAAATAGCCCATACAATTAACGATTGTCCTCTGCGCATATCACCAGCAGTGAAAATGTGCGGTACATTCGTTTGATAATTTTTTGCTTTATAGTTGCTTCTCATATCCACTTCAAGACCCAATTGCTCGCTTAAAGTTTTCTCAGGACCTGTAAATCCTAAAGCCAATAAAGCCAAATCGCAAGGCCAGATTTTCTCTGAACCTTCTTTTTCGATCAATTCAGGACGCTGACCCGGAGTCATTTTCCATTGAACTTCAACTGTTTTTAATCCGGTTAATTCTCCGTTGCTATTAGAAATGAATTCTTTAGTATTAATCAACCAGTTTCTGTCGCAACCTTCTTCGTGAGAAGATGACGTTTTCAACTGCAACGGCCAGAAAGGCCAAGGTGTTGATTCGCTTCTTCCAACTGGAGGTTTTGGTAAAATCTCAAAGTTAGTTACTGATTTTGCTCCGTGACGGTTTGATGTTCCAACGCAGTCGGAACCTGTATCACCACCACCAATTACGATAACATCTTTTCCTGTAGCTTTCACCTGATCAGGAATTGATTCTCCGTATAAAACTTTCGTTTGTTGAGTCAAGAAATCCATTGCCTGAACAACGCCTTTGCTTTCGATTCCTTTCGTTGGTAAACTTCTTCTTTCCGTTGCTCCTCCGCATAATACGATAGAATCAAAAGCATTTAGTTCTTCAACGCTAAAGTTCACTCCAACATTTACGTTTGTTTTGAAAGTGATTCCTTCCGCTTCAAGGATTAATACACGTCTGTCGATAATTCCTTTTTCTAATTTGAAATTCGGAATTCCGTAACGTAATAAACCTCCAATAGCATTGTCTCTTTCAAAAACAGTTACAGTGTGACCCGCTCTGTTTAATTGTTGAGCCGCAGCCAAACCTGCAGGACCTGAACCAATAACGGCAACCGTTTTTCCGGTTCTTGTTTTTGGCGGCTGTGGTTTAATCCATCCTTCATCAAAACCTCTTTCGATGATATTTTTCTCTATGTTTTCGATCGCAACCGGTTCTTTGATGATTCCTAATACACATGATTTCTCACATGGAGCCGGGCATAAGCGACCTGTAAATTCCGGAAAGTTATTAGTAGATTGTAAAATCTCCAATGCACCTTGCCATTCTTCCTGATGCACCATATCGTTGAAGTCAGGAATTAAATTTCCTAACGGACAAGCGCTGTGGCAAAAAGGAATACCACAATCCATACATCTTGAACCTTGTTCTTTTTTCTTTTCTTCAGATAACGGAATAGTAAATTCGTTGTAGTTCGAAACACGTTCTGCAACTGCTAAATTACTTTCGTCGGCTCTGTTATATTCTTTAAATCCGCCTATTTTACCCATGACATTTTAATTAAAATTCCAATTTCTTTAAATTCCAAATTCCAATTGTTATTGACATTGTATTTTGTCATTGCCATTGAAATTTGATTTTTGAAATTGATTTTTATTAAGCAATTAATTCTTCTATTTTTTTCTCTTCTGCAATTCGTTGTAATGCTTTTTTGTAATCAGTTGGCATTACTTTTACGAAATTGTTTTGTTCATTTTCCCAGTCTGCTAAAATTCTTTTTGCTAATGGACTGTTGGTGTACAAAGAGTGATTTTTGATTAGTTTTCTCAATTTAGTCACATCTTCTTGTTCGATAGGATCAAAAGCAACCATTTCCATGTTGCATAATGTTGCATCAAATTGTTGTTTAGGATCATAAACATAAGCAACACCACCGCTCATACCAGCTGCGAAGTTTCTTCCTGTTTTTCCTAAAACAATTACAGTACCACCGGTCATGTACTCGCATCCGTGATCTCCAATTCCTTCAACAACCGCAGTTGCTCCGGAATTTCTCACACAAAAACGCTCTCCGGCCATTCCATTAATATAAGCCTCTCCGGTAATAGCTCCGTAAAGGGCAACGTTTCCAATAATGATATTGTCTTCAGGTTTGAAAGTTGCAGTAGGAGGTACTTTTACAATTAGTTTTCCTCCAGAAAGACCTTTTCCTAAGTAATCATTACAGTTTCCGTGAATTTTAAACGACAATCCATTTGTTGCAAAAGCACCAAAACTTTGTCCGGCAGAACCTTCAAAATCAACTAAAATAGTGTCTTCAGGTAAACCTTGTGCGCCATAGATTTTTGAGATTTCATTACTCAAAATGGCACCTACAGAACGGTCTGTGTTTTTAATTTTAAAGGTAACTCTTGTTTTTTCTTTTCTGTAAATAGAAGGAATAGCTTCTTTAATGATATCAAAATCCAATACATTTTCAAGCTGGTGATCTTGTGTAGTTGTATTATGATTTGGCTCTGTTTTCGCTTTTTCCGGTTTGTATAGAATTGATGACAAGTCTAATCCATTTGCTTTATAATGTTTGATCGCTTTGTTCACATTTAATTTTTGTGACTGACCGACCATTTCTTTTAAGGTTCTGAAACCTAATTGCGCCATGATTTCTCTTAATTCTTCAGCAATGAAATACATGAAGTTGATGACATGCTCCGGAGTTCCTTTGAAATTTTTTCTCAATTCAGGATCCTGAGTGGCAATACCAACCGGACAAGTATTCAAGTGACAAGCTCTCATCATAATACATCCTGAAGCAACAAGCGGAGCAGTGGCGAAACCAAATTCTTCAGCTCCTAATAATGCAGCGATAGCTACGTCACGACCTGTTTTCAATTGTCCGTCACATTCTAAAACGACACGGCTTCTTAAATCATTTAAGATCAAAGTTTGTTGAGCTTCAGCTAAACCAAGTTCCCACGGAATTCCGGTGTGTTGTAATGAAGTTAATGGTGCAGCACCAGTTCCTCCGTCATAACCTGAAATCAGGATAACATCAGCTTTTGCTTTGGCAACACCGGCAGCAATTGTTCCAACTCCCACTTCAGAAACTAATTTTACGTTTACACGTGCTTCACGATTCGCATTTTTTAAGTCGAAAATCAACTGAGATAAATCCTCAATAGAGTAAATATCGTGGTGTGGTGGAGGTGAAATTAAACCTACATAAGGAGTAGAATTTCTTGTTTCAGCGATCCAAGGCACTACTTTTTCTCCAGGAAGCTGACCACCTTCGCCAGGTTTTGCTCCTTGGGCCATTTTAATCTGAATCTCTTTAGCATTTGTCAAATAGTTGATCGAAACACCAAAACGTCCCGAAGCAACTTGTTTGATCGCACTGTTTCTTGAATCTCCGTTGATTTCTTTCTGGAAACGTTTAGGATCTTCTCCACCTTCTCCAGAATTACTTTTTCCGCCAATTCTGTTCATAGCAATCGCTAAATTCTCATGCGCTTCTCTACTGATAGATCCGTAAGACATCGCACCCGTTTTGAATTTCTTTACAATTTCTGTCCATGGCTCTACTTCATCAATAGAAATTGGATCTAAATTGTTGAATTCGAATAAACCTCTAATAGTCATTAAGTTTGAGCTTTGCTCATTGACCATATTAGAATATTCTTTATAACTTTCAGGACTATTCAAACGAACTGCCTGTTGTAATTTTGCAATTGTTGTTGGATTGAACATGTGTTTTTCTCCACCGCGTCTCCATCTGTAAATACCTCCAATTTCTAAAGATAATAAACTTGCAATTTTAGAATTTGGAAATGCTTTTTGAAAACGTTTCTTCACTTCTTTTTCTACTTCCATCAAACCAATTCCTTCTATTCTTGAAGGAGTGAATGGGAAATATTTATTAGTGAAAGTTTTATTTAAACCTAAAATCTCGAAAATTTGAGCCGCTCTGTACGAATGTAAAGTAGAGATTCCAATTTTGTTCATGATTTTAAGGATACCTTTTGCAATCGCTTTGTTATAATTTACAATAGCATAATCAGCTTTTACTCCTGTAATGAATCCTTGGTTTACCTGATCGTGAATGATCTCGTTTACCATGTAAGGGTTGATTGCACTTGCGCCATATCCAAACAATAAAGCAAAATGATGCGGCTCACGTGGTTCAGCAGATTCGATGATAATTCCGAATTTAGAACGAACCTGTAAAATGTTCAACGAGTGGTGAATGTAAGAACAAGCCAATAACATTGGTATTGGAGCCAATTCTTCGCTTACGCCTCTGTCTGATAAAATGATGATATTGCATCCTTCAGAAACCGCTTTAAAAGTAGCCTGAACACATTTTTCTAATGCTCTTTCTAAACCGTTAACTCCTTTTTCTATTTTATATAAAGTAGAAATAGTAGCCGATTTGAAATCTGCGTGATCAATGTTTCTTATTTTATCCAAATCCTCATTAGAAATAACAGGATTCTGGATTTTTAATTTTTTACATTGTTTAGATTCAATTTCGAAAATATTAAAATCGCCACCAATTGCTAAACTAATATCGGTAATGATTTCTTCACGAATACCATCCAAAGGCGGGTTGGTAACCTGAGCAAATAATTGTTTGAAATAGTTGTACAACAATTGTGGTTGCTCTGATAATACAGCCAATGGCGTATCGTTACCCATAGAACTAATGGCTTCAGCGCCCTGAGCTCCCATTGGGTTAATGATTGTTTTTAAATCTTCGATAGTATAACCAAATAATTTTTGTCTTGTTAAAAAATCAAGTTTTTCAACAGGAGTAGGATTATTGGTATAAGGTATTTGAGATAATTGTAACAAGTTAGCATCGATCCATTCCTGATAAGGACGTTTGGTTACAATTGCTTTTTTTATTTCATCATCTTCAATAATACGACCTTCGTTCATATCAACAAGGAACATTTTTCCTGGTTCTAAACGACCGTGTTGTACTACATCTTCCGGCTCAACATCAAGTACACCAATTTCTGATGACATGATTACGAAACCGCTTTTTGTTAAAGTATAACGGGAAGGACGTAATCCGTTACGGTCTAGTAAGGCACCAATTACGTTACCATCTGTAAACGGAATAGAAGCAGGACCATCCCAAGGTTCCATGATACAAGAGTTGAATTCGTAGAATGCTCTTTTTTCAGGAGACATTGTCTGGTGTTTTTCCCAAGCTTCAGGAACCACCATCATCATCGCTTCCGGCAATGAACGACCTGTCATTAATAAAAGTTCAACCACCATATCCATAGAAGCAGAATCTGATTTTCCTTCTAAGATAATAGGGAATAATTTTTTGATATCATTACCAAAAACTTTGCTTTCCATCAATTCTTCACGAGCACGCATACGGCTTACGTTTCCACGCAATGTATTGATTTCACCATTATGACACATGTATCTAAATGGCTGCGCTAACTCCCATGAAGGGAAAGTATTAGTAGAGAAACGCTGGTGCACTAACGCCAAGCGAGTCACTAAATCTGGATCTTTTAAGTCAACATAATAACGGCTGATGTCTTCCGGCATCAATAGACCTTTATATATTATGGTAGTTGTCGATAAACTAGAGAAATAAAACATATGGCTTTCAGAGGTTTTAGATCCTCTTACGGCATGTTCTGCAATTTTTCTAGCTGCAAAAAGTTTTGCATTAAATTCGTTTTCAGTTAAATCCTGACCGTTCTTGCTAACAAAAACCTGTTTAACTGTTGGTTCTTTTTCTGCGGCAATCTGCCCTAAATTTTCTACTTCAACAGGTACATCTCTCCAACCCAGGATCTTTAAGTTCTGATCCTTAATAGTCGATTCGAAAGCGTTGATACAAAAAGAAACCTGGTTTTTGCTTTTTGGTAAAAAAACCATTCCTACTGCATACTCACGTGTTTCAGGGATTTCAAAGTCACATACTTTTTTAAAAAAATCATGCGGGATATCGAATAAAATTCCAGCCCCGTCTCCAGTTCTTCCATCAGAACTAACGGCACCACGATGTTCCAATTTTATTAAGATATCCAATGCTTTGTGAATAATATCGTTTGATTTAATACCATTCAAATTACAAATAAATCCTGCACCACAATTGTCGTGTTCAAATTCAGGCAAATAAAGCCCTTGTTCTTTAACTTTCATTCTTGATATTTTTTCTACAAAAATAAAGATTTCGTTAAATATAATGTATCGGAATTGTAATTTGGCTTACATTTTTATTGTAATATTAGAAAAACGCTTCTTAATTGATAATAATATTATATTAACCATTGCGAATTGATAAAATGATAACGGCTCTTAAAATATATTAAGAAAAATCACCTTAAGGCTAGTAAATACAGTGAAGTTTTTGTTAAATATCAAACGTTTTAGTGGTTTTGAGTTAATATTAACAAATTGTTTAGTTAACTATTTCTTTGCATTGAAAAATAATAAGCGTTTTATAAATATCTAACACATTTTTTAATTGAAAAAGATTTTACTATTCAGCTGAATTTTGCTACTTTTGTCGCACTTTTATTCTGAAATAAATTCAGAACCAGACAAATTCTATATTATGAACATACACGAATATCAAGGAAAAGAAATTTTAGCAAGTTACGGAGTACGCATTCAACGCGGAATTGTGGCTAACAATGCAGTCGAAGCTGTGGCTGCTGCAAAACAATTAACTGCCGAGACTGGTACAGGATGGCACGTAATAAAAGCACAAATTCACGCAGGTGGTCGTGGAAAAGGTGGTGGAGTTAAGTTGGCAAAAAACTTGCAACAAGTGGAAGAAATTGCTGGACAAATTATCGGAATGCAATTGATTACACCTCAAACTTCTGCAGAAGGTAAAAAAGTAAACAAAATATTAGTTGCAGAAGATGTTTACTATCCTGGTGAAAGTGAAACTTCTGAATTTTATGTTTCTGTTTTATTGAATAGAGCTACTGGTCGTAACATGATTATGTATTCTACTGAAGGTGGAATGGATATTGAAGAAGTTGCTGAGCACACTCCTCATTTAATTTTTACTGAAGAAGTTGATCCTTCTGTTGGATTACAAGGTTTTCAAGCAAGAAGAATTGCTTTTAACTTAGGTCTTTCTGGAAATGCTTTCAAAGAAATGGTGAAATTCATCGATTCTTTATACAATGCTTACATTGGTTCTGATGCTTCTATGTTTGAAATCAACCCGGTTTTGAAAACTTCAGATAATAAAATTATGGCTGTTGATGCTAAAGTAAATATCGATGATAATGCTTTATACAGACAACCAAAATATGCTGAAATGAGAGATATCCGTGAGGAGAATCCAATCGAAGTTGAAGCTAAAGAAGTAGGATTGAACTATGTAGATCTTGACGGTACTGTAGGATGTATGGTAAACGGAGCAGGTCTTGCAATGGCAACTATGGATTTAATTAAATATGCTGGTTTTGAGCCTGCTAACTTCTTAGACGTTGGTGGAACTGCTGATGCAAAACGTGTTGAAACTGCTTTTAGAATTATCTTAAAAGATCCTAACGTAAAAGCTATTTTAATTAATATTTTTGGAGGAATCGTTCGTTGTGACCGTGTGGCGCAAGGAGTTGTTGACGCTTACAAAAATATGGGTGATGCTATCAATGTGCCAATTATCGTTCGTTTGCAAGGAACAAATGCTGAAATTGCAAAAGAATTAATTGACAATTCAGGTATGCCAATCTTATCAGCTACTCAATTTCAAGAAGCTGCTGACCAAGTTAAAGCTGCACTTTCTTAATCAAATAAGAAATCAATTATATAGAAAATCCTTCCGGTTATCGGAAGGATTTTTTTTTGGAGTTTATTTAACCGCAAAGAGCGCAAGATTTTATTTTTGTAGTATGTATACAAACGTAAAAGTTCGCAAAGCTTTATCAATAAAACTTTGCGAACTTTGCGTAAATCTTAGCGTTCTTTGCGGTTAAATTCTTCGTGGTTAGAAAATTACTTAAGCACAGTACCTAATTCAACAATTTCAAATTCAGGATTATGCTCAACGAATTCTCTAATCATTGCCGTATGGCCGGCGCCTAATAAAACCATTATTTTGTCATCTTTACTTTCGGTTAGTTTTTGAATTAAAGCATACATATAAAGATTTCTTCTGTACCATTCTGAAACTAAAAAAGCACCCACAAAATTATCAGTTTTCCCACCTTTGATGGCAGTTTGCAGATACCACTGGAGATTGTCACCATTTGATGCTTTTGTATTAATGTCTAAAAGAAGTTCTGTTAAAGAATACTTTGTGATTTTTGTATTGAAATCTGTTTCATACTGCTTCATAGTCTCGTCATTCTTTTTGATTAAATCAAGCTGACCAGCTTCCTTCATTCCTTTTACCAAACTATCATATGGAAAATCAGCACCATTATAATCAATTCCGTATAGCTTTTTATGGCCTAATTTTTTAGCAGATCTTAAAGCTATTTGTACTATTTCATCTGAATCGTTCTTAAGTAAACTATCAGTGTTCTTAGCGTAAAATTTATCTAATTTGGCTTGCTTTTGATAATTCCATTCAATGAAGATTTTATCGGGACCAAACTTTTTAATTTTATCGGTGATGTTTTCAAGCTCTTTCTGGCTTTTGTCTGACATGACATTAAAAGTGTTTACTTTAGCAACGTCAAGTCCCGGATTTTCAAAATGGAAACTTCCGAATAATAATATTTGTTTCTTTTTTGTTTGAGCAGAACCTGCATTAAATGCCATTGTAAAAACGAGTAATAAAGCGATTTTTTTCATGATGATTTGTTTTAAATTCAAGGCAAATGTATCGTAGCTTTTCTCATGATATTTTAGTTTTTGATGAACATCAGATTTCAAATCACAAACACTAAAAATAAGCTGTCAAAAAATTTCGTGTATCGTTTTTGATAGTTCGTCACAGAAAATAGCTATTTTATATAAACATAGTATTCATGTAATTGCATAGTTGTATTTTTGAAATAACAACAACATTATTATGAAGCTGAAAATTCCTTTTTATTACCATATTCTTCTTTTCTTAGGATTATTTATAACCTTTTATCTTTGGGATATTGGCGTGAGTAATCGAAAATTGGAGTCTGTTTTCAGTATTATGTATTTCTTTTTTAATTCAGGTTTTTTACTTTCTATTTTCATTGTTTATCTTCTGAATTTTTATACATTTTGCGACTGGTTTTTAAATAAAAAAAGGATGTTATGGTACTTTTTAAGTATTCCGGTTTCATTATTAATTTTTGCAGGAGTCCGTTATTTTTTGCAGGAAGTAGTTGTGTTCGAAATTACCGGAATTCACAATTACGGAGAAGAAACACGTAAAATAGGATATTATATTCGGGATAATTTTTTCTTCGGATTACCGTCTGTAATTTTAAGTGCTCTTAATTATTTGTTTTGGCAATTTCAGGATGCTAATAAGCAAAATCAGGAATTGCTATTAGAAAATAAAAAGGCTCAGCTTCAAATGCTTAAATCTCAGGTAAGTCCGCATTTTTTGTTTAATACGCTTAATTCGTTTTATAGTCAGTTGATTTTGAAAGACGATATAATGGCTTCGGATATTTTAGTGTTATCAGATTTGTTGCGCTACGTGATTACAGAAACAGAGAAAGATGAGGTGTTACTTTCTAATGAAATTCAGTTTGTGCAAAACTACATTCATTTGCAGCAAAAACGATTTGAAGATCAGCTTTGTCTGGACTTTGAAATTGAAGGAAATTATGCAACCGAAAAAATCCTGTCATCGGCTTTAATTCATTTTATAGAAAATGTTTTTAAACACGCCAAACTCAATAATCCGGATGAAAAAGCAATTATTTCGATCAAAATAAAAGGAAACTTTTTAGAACTATCAACATTTAATTATAATGTAGGAGGAGAGAATTATTCCTCGACCGGAATTGGTTTTGAGAACCTGACCAAACGATTAGAATATACGTATAAAGATCAATTTATACTGGAGAAAACAGCAGAAAATAATACCTTTAAAACCTATTTAAAAATACCACTAAAAAAATAATTCCATGAATTTTAAATGTATCATTGTTGATGATGAACCGCCAGCAACGCGAATACTCGAAAATTATATCGAAAAAGTATCTTTTCTCGAAAAAGTAGGCGTTTTTAATGATTCATTAAAAGCATTAGAATTTCTGAATACACAAAGCGTCGATGTTATTTTTTTGGATATTCAGATGCCGCAACTCACAGGTTTGCAGATTTCGAGGATAATTTCAAAGGATATAAAAGTTATTTTTACAACGGCATATCCTGATTTTGCATTAGAAGGATTTGAACTTAATGCGATTGATTATCTATTGAAACCAATTGCTTTTGAACGTTTTTATCAGGCCGTTTCTAAACTAAATGCGGAGCCAAAAGCAGAAGTTGTAACAAGTACTTCATCTGACTTTATTTTTGTGAAAACAGATGGTAAAAATAAATTCCAGAAATTGTTTTTAGAGGAAATTTTATATGTCGAAAGTCTTCAGAACTATGTTTGTATTCATACTCAAAAACAGCAGTTAATTACGCATTCTTCTTTAAAAAATGTACTTGAATCATTGCCTGAAAAAGATTTTATCCAAATACATAAATCCTTTGTAATTGCATTAAAACAAATAGAATCTACAGATAGTTTTTCGGTTTTTATTAATAGCAAAGAATTGCCAATAGGGGCAACGTATAAAGATGCTTTTTTTGAACGAATTGATCAGAATAAAATCTAGGTTTGGTGATGATTTAACCGCAAAGCGCGCAAAGATTTTTACTAAATCTGTGACATTATAAACGCAAAGTTCGCAAAGCTTTATCGATACAGCTTTGCGAACTTTTCGGGTTTAAAATAATAGCCACGAATTCACGAATTTTTATTTTCAAAGATTATGAAAAATGATTCGTGAATTCGTGGCTAAAAAAACTTTGCGAACTCTGCGTAAATCTTAGCGTCCTTTGGGTTAAAAAGCTTATTTCTTATTCTTCCCGTTTTTGTACACTACTTTTTCTACAACCTGTACTTTAGGAGCAGTTTTAGTATTATTTTTCTTGAAAGGCTTTTTAGCAGCAGGTCCTGATTTAGATGGAGCTTTATCACCTCTTCCTTTTTCAGCATCTTTTGCACTTGCTTTAAATTCAGGTCTTTCTTTAGTGCTGTCTTTTTTAGGGATTTCAGCTTTATGTTTCGCTAAAACGTCATTCGGGTTTTTAGGATTTTCTTTTGTACCTCTTAAATGAATTACCAATCCGTTTAAGAAATTACGCAAAACCTGATCACCACATTCCATATAGTTTTCGTGATCTTCGGCTCTGAAAAAAGCTCCCAATTCTGATTTTGTAATTCTAAAATCTACTAACTCTAAAATTTCAACTATTTGGTCGTCACGGAGCATCAAAGCCACGCGAAGTTTTTTTAAGATATCGTTGTTTGTCATCGTTTAATTTTTTACAAAGGTACGTTTTAAAAGTAATTTGATTACAATTTTAGTTTAAGAACTAGAAGTGCTTTTACTGTTTTTTCGCCACGAATTCACGAATTTTGGCTAATAGTATCAATTTTAAAATTTAATTCGTGAATTCGTGGCTAACTTTTTTATCTTAATTTAGAGAATTGTAATCGTTTAAGATATTTACTAATTTATCTAAATCTTCATGAAGATGATTGGCGGTAATTACAATTCGATTGAGATTACTGGCATTTTCCTGATATTTAAAATTGGCAATAATGATTTTATTAGCGATTAATACGTCGATCAGATTTTCGTTTTCTAAATAAATAAGAGGATAAGTTTTGTCAAATTTGATGTGTTGATTTTTGATTAACTTTCGATCGATATAGTTCAGATTATCTAATAACTTGTGATGCTGAATTTTATACAGATTTGCTGCATCCGCCAAAGTCTGAACAAAGGCAGGATTCATTCCCGCAGCAGAAATAAAAATATCCAGATTTTTTATCTGACGGATGAAAGAAGCATCGCTTGCAATAACACCACCGTTTAAACCAAATGCTTTTCCTAAAGACGAAATCATGATTTTTCGTTTGACCGGAAGATCAATTTCAGAATAAATTCCACAGCCACCTTCGCCTAAAATTCCAAACGAATGCGATTCATCAATAACTAAAGTAATCTCTTTATGATCCGGAATTGCTGCCAAAACAGATAAATCAATTGACTTGGTCTGAAATCCGGAAACGCTATCGGTTAAAATCGTGATTTTTTCTGGTTTGGAATCCAGTAAACGTGAATTTAGTTCTCCATTTAAGAAGATGGGCAAACTGTCCTTAAAATGAATTGCAGGATGATGGTTGGTAAAATGAAAAAAAGAATCTGTTTGTTTTTGCAACAAATCGAGGACTAATTTTCCCGCCAGCATTCCGGAAGAAACCGTAACAGCACTTTCTGCTTTGATATGATGGGCTAAAAAATTTTCCCCATTTTCGTACGCCGTAAGTTGTATGTTGGCACTTCTGGAACTTCCGTAAGTTGTTCCCCAATTCCGAATATTTTTAATCACCAATTCCTGAAACTCTTTATTGGTGGGTAATCCCAAATAAGCCGTTCCTCCAAAATACAAATAATGTTCCTGGTCGATTTCGATTATTCTATCCGGAAATTGATTGACATTCATAGGCTTTATAGTAAAGTAACTCCGGTTCCGTTAAGATCAGAATAGTGAATTACGCCATTTTTTATCGTTACTCCGGTTGCAATGTCTTGTGCCAAAAGTAATGCTCCGTCCATATCTACATAATCCAATTGAGGTAATAAATGTGCAATTGCCGAAATACCCACAGTAGATTCGGTCATGCAGCCTACCATGGTTTTTAATCCCAGTTTTTTTGCTTCTTCGATCATGCGTTTTCCAGGGGTTAATCCACCGCATTTTACCAATTTTACATTTACACCATGAAAATGGTTGAAACATTTGGCAACATCTTCTTCTATAATACAGCTTTCATCGGCAATTACAGGCAGAACAGAATGTTTGAAAACTTCTTTATGCGCTTCCCAATTATCGGCTTTCATAGGCTGTTCCAGAAATTCTACGCCTAATTTTTTGAGCTCAACAGCGTTATTTATCGTTTCGTCAACGCCCCAACCGCAATTGGCATCGATTCTAAAAATGGCATTCGTATGTTTCCTGAGTTCCTTTACAATTGCAATATCCTCTTTGGTACCTAATTTTATTTTATAAATTGGCCACGGAAGTTCCTGCATCTTTGAAACCATTTTTTCTATCGAAGCAATTCCAATGGTATAATCTGTAAGCGGATTTTTTTCGATTGAATAATTCCACAGTTCATACAATTTCTTTCCTTTCTTGCGTGCGTACAAGTCGTTATACGCCAAGTCTAAAGCGCACAAAGCAAACATATCACCTTTTAAATACGGATAGATTTTTGCCCAAAATACTTCAGGAGTTTCATTTTCAGTTGTTTCAATAATACCTCTGATTTTTTCTAAATCCTGCATCATTATCGGAACCGTAGTTTTGTAGTACGGATTTGAAGTAGCTTCTCCAAAACCCGAGAAACCATCACTTTTTAGTTCGACAATTAACGACGGCTGAAAATCAATCGATTCTCTTGATATGGTGAAAGTATGTTTTAGTTTTAGATTGTATTCTCTTAAAATTAATTCCATAATATTTTTTGATTGTTTTTTATTTAATAACCCAGCCACAGCACTGCTTTTACAAAACCATCTCGCCATAGTTTCTCATTATGCTCGCCGCCTTTTACAATTTTAGACTTAGTAAGATGTAAGCAATAGCAACGTTTTGTATCTAACAAACGTTCCATTTTGGTCATATCTTTTACCATGTCGTCACTTTCTTTATCTCCACATAAAAAATAAATTTTAGTTTTGATTTTGGGAGCTTTCTCCGTTAAAGTATAAATGTCATTCGAAAACCAAAAGGAAGGTGAGAAAACACCTGCTTTGCCAAATGTTTCGGGATATTTTAGAATGGCATAATAAGAAACCAATCCACCAAGAGAACTTCCCATAATAATAGTGTTTTTGGCTTTTGGTTTGGTTCTGTAATTTTTGTCGATATATGGTTTTAATGTTTTTACAATAAAATCAAGATAATTATCGGCATTTCCGCCACCATATTTTTCATTTTTAAATGGTGTTAATTCATCTATTCTTTTATCGTTTCCGTGTTCGATTCCTACCACAATTACGGGAGCTTTCAGACTATCCAGTTTTTCATCGACATTCCATTCTCCGGAATAAGCGGTTTTAAAATCGAATAGATTTTGGGCATCGTGTATATAAATCACGCTGTATTTTTTGGCTGTAGCCGAATAATCTTCAGGAAGGTAAATCCAGATTTTTTTAGTGGTTTTCAGTTGAGGCGCTTCAATAGTAAAAGTAGATACGTTTTTTGAAGCAGAACTTTCTTGCGCGCTTGTGACAGAGGTTATCCAAAGCATTATAAAAAAGAAAAATCCTCTAATCATGAGTTCTTTGCATTTTAGATTTAAAAACAATATTTTAGCTAAAAATAATAAATTGATGAATACCGAAACAGAAAAGAGAAGTTTACTTTTAGAAATGATTGCTTTTTCTACTGTTGATGGGCATTTGCACAAAAGAGAGTATGATTTTTTGTGGCTTGTTGCTCAGGAATTAAGCATTGATTTAGCTGTTTTTCATGACTTATTTCATCAGGAAAATAACAGTTCGATTATAAAATCAGAATTTCAGCGCATTCAGCAATTCTACAGACTGGCGTTGATTATGTACTGCGACGGTATTTTGCACGAAAAAGAAGCCACAGCCATTCAGCAAATTGCGATCGAAATGGGTTTGAACCCCAATGCCACCAAACGTGTTTTGGATTTGATGAAAAACGCGCCAAATGCTATTATTGATCCTAATGTATTATTGAAAGTTTTTCAGGAACAACACAATTAAGCCAATTGTTCCTGTAGTTTTTTGATATCATCACGCAACTTCGCTGCTTGTAAAAAGTCTAATTCTTTGGCTGCTTTCTCCATTGATTTACGTTTTTCCCGAATCATTTTTTCTAATTCTGTTTTCGATAAATAAGCCGTCTCAGGTTCTGCAGCAGCAGATAATGTATGACCCAATTCGTATTCTACCAAAGGATTTTTTGTAAACGCACTTTCGATTTTTTTATTTAAAGCCTGTGGCGTAATGCCGTGTTCTGTATTATAATTAATCTGTTTGGTTCTACGATATTCTGTTTCATCGATTGTTCGCTGCATACTTGCCGTAATTTTATCGGCATACAAAATTGCCTTTCCATTCAGGTTTCTTGCCGCACGACCAATAGTTTGTGTTAAAGATCTGTGATTACGAAGAAAACCTTCCTTATCAGCATCTAAAATAGCAACTAATGAAACCTCTGGTAAATCAAGACCTTCACGAAGTAAGTTTACTCCAATCAAAACATCAAAAATACCTTTTCGTAAATCCTGCATAATTTCGATACGCTCCAACGTATCCACTTCAGAATGTATATAACGACAGCGAATGTTTACTTTAGTCAAATATTTTGCCAGTTCTTCGGCCATTCTTTTCGTCAGCGTAGTCACTAAAACTCTTTCGTCTAATTCGCAGCGCACCTGAATTTCTTCGATCAGATCATCAATTTGATTCAAACTTGGTCTTACTTCGATAACAGGATCTAATAATCCCGTTGGGCGAATAATTTGTTCTACATAAACACCATCTGTTTTTTGTAATTCGTAATCTGCAGGTGTTGCAGATACGTAAATTACCTGATTTTGTATGGCCTCAAACTCTTCAAATTTCAAAGGTCTGTTGTCCATTGCGGCAGGTAAACGAAAACCGTATTCCACCAGATTCTCTTTACGGCTTCTGTCGCCTCCGTACATGGCGTGAACCTGAGAAACAGTTACGTGACTTTCGTCTACAATCATCAAATAATCACTTGGGAAATAATCTAATAAACAGAACGGTCTTGTTCCGGCTTGTCTTCCGTCAAGGTATCTTGAATAATTTTCGATTCCCGAACAATAACCTAATTCCCGAATCATTTCTAAGTCGAAATTGGTACGTTCTTCCAAACGTTTGGCTTCGAGATGTTTTCCTATTTCTTTAAAATAATCGACTTGTTTTACCAAATCCTGCTGAATTTCCCAAATGGCACCTTGCAGTACATCCGGAGAAGTCACAAACATATTAGCGGGATAAATAGTAAGTCTTTTAAATTTTTCTATCACTTGTGAAGTCTTCACATCAAAGGATTCTATTTCTTCGATTTCGTCACCAAAAAAGTGAATTCTATAAGCATCATCGGCATAACTTGGATATACTTCGACCGTATCGCCTTTAATCCTAAAAGTTCCCGGATTAAAATCGGCTTCAGTTCTGGCATATAAACTCTGAACCAGGCTATGAAGTAATTTAGTTCTCGAAATAACCTGATCTCGGGTTATTTCAATTACATTTTTTTTAAATTCAACCGGATTCCCAATACCATATAAACACGAAACAGAAGCGACAACCAAAACATCCCGACGCCCTGAAAGGAGCGAGGAAGTGGTGCTTAAACGCATCTTTTCAAGCTCTTCGTTAATAGATAAATCTTTTTCGATAAAAACCCCTGTTACCGGCATAAAAGCTTCGGGTTGGTAATAATCGTAGTAAGAAACGAAATATTCTACCGCATTATTAGGGAAGAATTGTTTGAATTCAGAATATAATTGCGCTGCCAACGTTTTATTGTGGGCCAAAACCAAAGTAGGTCTTTGCACTTCCTGAATAACATTCGCCACTGTAAATGTTTTTCCGGATCCTGTAACGCCTAATAATGTCTGGTACTTTTCGCCATCGATTACACCTTGCGAAAGTTTTTCGATTGCTTGTGGCTGATCACCTTTTGGACTATATTCTGAGGATACTTGGAAATTCATTTTTGAAGGATGAAAAAATTAGTTTTGTAAAGATACAAAGTTTGAATTCTATAAAAAAGCTAAAAAAATACTGCCGTAAATTATACGAATTATTAATCAGTAAATGTGTTGTATTCTATTTGTTTGTCATATTTTTTATGAAAAAGACAAGAAAAAAACAGCCACGAATTCACGAATTTATATTAGCTTAATATAGATATGATTCGTGAATTCGTGGCGAATAATTTTAGAAGCTTACTCTAAAAAATCAATCATCGCATTATTTACAATTTTTGACTGATCGATGGATAAAAAATGTCCTGCGTCTTTTATGATTTGTGTTTTGGCTTTCATTAAATATTTATTGGCTCTTTCCAGACTTTCTTCGGAATTAATGACGTCATGATCGCCAATTAAAACCAAAACCGGATTGGTGATTGATTTTAATTCATCATCAGAAAAAGGATGCATTTTGAGCATACTCGAATTTGATTTTGCATATTTATTGGCCAGATAAAATTGTCGTTTATAAACAGGGCTGATTTTTTCAGGATGAGTAGAAAACGTATTTAAGGTTTTGCCGAATTTTTTCTCGCTAGGAAAAAGTTTTAGCATTAATGCCGAAGTTGTTTTGCCCACCTTATCGATAAATTTAAAGGTTTGCGCTGGGCTTAATAATACTATTTTATCAATCTTATTTCCTTTTTGAGTAGCTAATAAAGTAGCAATCCAGCCACCTCGCGAAGCGCCCACAATATCGAATTTCTTTAATTTATAATGATCGAAAATTTCGTTGTACAAAATCATGATTTCTTCTGAAGAAAGTGGTTTTGAATTTAATGTAGATTTTCCGGGTTCCATCATAAAATCGATAGCGTATATGCGATGATTTTTGGTTAAAGATTTAATGTTTGGATACCACATTGTAGAACTGGCGTCCATTCCGTGAAGTAAAACCAGATCTTTTCCGTTTTTAGGACCCGCCATTATAACGTGGGCAGTTCCGTAAGTGGTTTTGATATTTTCTTCAGAATAAGGAATATTCCAAAGTTTTAAAGCTTTGTCATAAGAACTGATATAAGCTTGTTTTTCGCTTTTGGTTTTGAAAATATAATCGTCAAATTTTGCTTTTTTAGTCGAAGAACAACCGGTAATTAGAACTAATAACAGTATTCTAAAGTATATTTTTGGCATAGTAATAAAATTCAATTTACTACTAAAGGTAAGGAAATTGCTTATCGAAAAAGTATCAGAATTTTATTTTAAAGTATTATAATTATAATGTTTAGTTTTTTCTGGTAAGATGATATACTTGTACTAATGCTAAAATGGCATTTGGAATAATAACAGGTAAAAGCCATTGATTAAGATCTTTATAATCTTTAAAAAAGATACCGTAAACTACGAAACAAATACATCCAAACATATTAATGAATCGGATTGTTTTGAGGTCTTTGAGTAAAAAACCTCCAACAATAAAAAAGGATGCGAGATAGCCAATATATTCTGCCATGATTTTGTGTGAATTGCTTTACGGTAAATTTACCAAAAAACAAATAATAAAATCATTACTTTATATTGAAAGTCCGTATTTTAAAATTTCCACGCTTTTTGCTGGCTTTCACTTAAAAAAGTCCAGGCTACAATACGGCTTGTTTTTTGGCCTTGAGCCATATCAATAGTTTTGATTGAAGATGCGTTTACTTTATTAAGGGTTTTGTAAATGCTCGAAAGATTTTCTCTTTTTGAAACCAAAGTAGTGAACCACAGGGTTTGCATGGCAAATTTTGCACTTTCGTAAATCATTTGGGTTACAAAACCAATTTCTCCACCATCGCACCATAATTCGGCATTGTGGCCTCCGAAGTTTAAAACCGGATTTGTTTTTTTTCTTTCTTTAGTTAAATTCGAAACTTTACGAACAGTACTTTGATTCGCATCTTCGGCAGAAGAATGAAAAGGTGGATTACACATCGTGAAGGTAAAACGATCTTCCGGAGTAATTATATTTTTGAAAATAAAGCGTGATTCGGTTTGTTGCTGTAAGCTTATAGCGTCAATCAATTTAGGATTTGCCTCGATGATTTTGCTGCAATTTTCGATTGCTTTTTCGTCGATATCAGTTCCTACAAAACTCCAGTCGTAAATAGCATTTCCTAAAATAGGGTAGATGCAATTGGCTCCGGTTCCTATATCTAAACCTAAAACTGAAGATCCTTGCGGAATGATTCCGTTATTGGTTTCGGCCAGTAAATCAGCTAAATAATGAATATAGTCTGTTCTTCCGGGAATGGGCGGGCAAAGATAATTTTTAGGAATATCCCAGTTTTGTATGTCGTAATAAGTTTGTAGTAATGCTTTGTTAAGCGCTTTTACAGCCAATGGATTACTGAAATCGATTGTTTCAATTCCGTGGACGTTGATCGCAACGTATGCTTTTAGTTCAGGACAATTCGCGATAAGAAGTTCGAAATCATAACGGGAACGATGAAGATTTCGAGGATGTAAATTGTTTTTTTCGGAATTGTCTATTTCTTTCATTTTTCTGAATTTCCGTGCAAAGATAGTCATTCCTTTCTTAGTGTCTGTGTGTTTAAAATTCCAATTTTTGAAATTCCAAATTCCAATTAGGAAAACCCAAATTCCAAATTGAATTTAAACGCATAGAAACATAGATTTTCTGTTGTTATTTTTTAGGATACAAAAAAAGCTCGCTTTCTCACATAGCTTGCTATTGTGAATTAAAGTTAGAGTGAAACGACTTTTTTATAGATTTTAAACTATGTTTCTATGTGTTTAAATGAAATTTTTGAGCCTTTTATTCGAATGAAATAATTAATCCATACACTCCATTAACAACAAATCACCATCGGTATGGGTGATGCTGATCAAACCATCCTGAAGAACAGAATTGCTGCTGCCTGTTCGATAACCAATTGTTAAGGTATCGTTTTTTAGAGGATATAATAAATTGGTAGAATTAATTCCGTTTACAACTCCAATTGGGATCAATGAAATAGGCGTTTTTGCCGTATACCATTTCTCGAATTTACTAGGCAATAAGAATATTTTTGAATGATCGTCGAGTATCACAATTTTAAGCAAATTGCGGTAACGAACAATATTGGTAAGGTTTGTAATGGTGTGATCAGCACGTTTTCCCGTTGCCCAAACTACGTTTACAGCAGGAATTTTTCTGGCGATAAGGTAATCAAATGCTTTTTCTAAATCGGTTTTATCCTGATCCGGAGTATGTACAATTTCGATAGGATATTGTGATGTTTTATATATTTCGGGATCAAAGCCATGATCGAAATCACCCAAAAGCACATCGACTTTTATGCCTAAATCAATCACTCTTTCGATGGCAGAATCGAGCACGATAACCAGTGGCGACCATTCGAGCAATTGCCCTAATAATTCAGGATTACATGCTGCTCCGTTGGCAATAATTAAGGCAGGTTCCTGGTCGTCGCGTACGATATGGTGTGAAGACATTTAGTTTTTGATTTGAAATGTGGTGCAAATGTACGAAAGGAAAGGATTTTAGAGGTTAGATTTTAGATTTTAGATTTTTTTATCGTTGTGATGTTTTGTTTTACCATTAAGATATTAAGAAAGTTAAGTTGGCGGGCTGAATATTTTAATGGTTAATTTTTTTTGCCACAGATTATTAAGATTAAAAAGATTCTCAATGTTCTTTTACCATTAAGATATTAAGAAAGTTAAGTTTTACCTTCTTAATCTAACTTAATGCCTTAATGGTTAATTTTTTTGCATTTAAGGTATTTTAGCTTAATTGTCTTAATATCTTAATGGTGAAAAAAAATTACTTTGCTTTAAAAGCGATAGCATCAACTTCGATTAGCATCCCGTCTATAGCTAGTTTGGGAACGGGAATTAGGGTACTTGCCGGAAATGGTTTGTTTTTCCAGACTTTTCTAATTTCTTCGTTCCATATTTTTAATTTTTCGGGTGAATGATCTACGATTAGAATGGTAATTTTCATGATGTTCTCCGGTTTGAGATTATAATTATCTAAAACGGTTACGATGTTTTTTAGTGTCACTTGTGTTTGCTCTCTAAAATCCTTGCTTAAGGTATGTTCTTTTCCTAAACCTCCGCTTTGCCCGGAAATATAAACAAATTCTCCAGGTGTTGAAACGGATGATGCGTGACTGAAGCCATAAGGAGTTGGGTCGAATAACGGTTCAGGATTTTTGAAAGTTTGTGCTTTTGTGGTAATTGCACCAAGAAAAAATAGTGTAAACAGTAAATGTTTCATGTTTTTGAAATTTTGAATTAATTATTTGCAAATTTTGCTTAATTCTAGTTCCTAAACCTTTACATATGTTGAGGGGTTTTTAGTTTTCAGTCTCAGTCTCAGTCTCAGTCTCAGTTTACAGTTTACAGTTTACAGTCTCAGTGTTTAGCGCAAACTGTAAACTGTAAACTGCGACTGCGACTGAATACTGAATACTGTAAACTAAAGCAACCTTCGGTGGTAATTGATTTGTCCTAAATGATAAGCCAAGTGTGTAGAGAGATGAACCAAAAAGAAACCTGTTGTCATTTCTTTCTCGAATACAATTTGCGGGTAAATAGCTTCAAGATCATCTTCTGTTAAAGTATCGAAAGCATTATTTACTACTATAATAGTATCTTCTATTTTGGTTATAAGTTCTGATTTTGGAATGTTTTTTAAAGAAAACTCCAGAGGACGATTTCTGACATAAGCTGTTTTGCCAATTTCAGCTCCGATATAAGTATTGATGTTTCCGATAAGATGTAAACAGAGATTTCCTGCTGAATTGGAAATGTTTTTGTCAATTGCCCAAATCTGATTTTCGTTTTGATAGGATTCAATTTCAACTTTTAATTTGTTGAGATCACGATTGAAAAGGGATTTTAGGGTTTCAATTAGCATGACTTTGAATTTTAGATGTTATCGGAATCCAGATTTCTTCTTCAGAATCCGGATCTTCTTTTTTGTATTGGTCGCCCATTACGGCAAAATGAGGTCTTTCGTCTACTGTATATTCTGAATTTGGAAGCCACTCTACAAAAATAGAGTGATAGGTTTTATGTCCTTCGCTTTGCGGGCCTTTATGTACAAAAACAGCGTATAATCCGGTTGGAATTATTAAGGTTTCCATTTCTGAAGGAATTGTTTCAAAATCAGAAACTTCAACTGCTGCCCATTTCTGAAAGCTATTATTAGGATCAAAATTATCAAAATGACCATTAGGAAAAACTTCAAGCGAATATAAATTGGAATCAATTGAGTTCTTGATTTCTTTTCGTTTTGGCATGAAGGAACTCCATAATTGAAACGTTTTATTTTCGATAAACGACATGTCAATGTGTTTACCAATTAGTTTTTTCTCGGATAAAATTTCAATTCTGGCTTCCATTTTATTAATTATTGAATTTTATATTTTTTTATGTCGATTTCGCTAAGTGAAAAATAGCCCAACGGATAATTGGCTTTATCTGTACTATTGATGATGTTTCCTTTTACGGTTGCTGGTGGTGTCTGAAAAGGTCCGCCAACATTACTTCCGGCAATGCTCACCAAAATACTCATATAGTTATAATATTGTTTTGAAATTCCGTAATGAGTCATTTCGATTTCATCTCCTGCTTTTAAATCTTCGTCATCTGATGAACTGAAAAATTCATTTCCCTGAAAAAACTTGTCCTCACTAACATAATAAGTCGATGTAACTTTGTTCGAATATACATATTTAAACAAATAAAAATTATCTGCATCGGCAGGATCATTAAAGAAAGCTTTGGTTTCGATATCCTTTCCTGTAAAACCACCTTCGTTATTTTGTTCTATTCTGGTAATGGGCGCAACTGATTTCATTGTTTCGGTTGCTGTATAAGTCGTGCCGCTACTGATTACGGTTAAAGTATAATTCTCGTTGATTACCGGAATAAAGTTTGTGCACACATATCTACCTGTTTTATTGACTTCATAAAAGTTGAACAGGTCGTTTTTGCTATTCTTGATAAAAATAGTTGCGCCGGAAACTGTTGGAATTACGTTTTCGAAATAGCCCGTTGTGGTTGATAATTTTACCGTTTGCTGTCTTCCTGTTGTTCCTTTTTGCCAGTTGATGGCCGCTTCGATTACTAATTTTGGAGGGGCAGTATCGAGATCAACATCAACAACTTCCTCGCAACTTGCGAAGAAAATCGAAATAAAAAGTGCTAGTAATAATGTTGCTTTTTTCATGATATATCTTTTCTTTTCCTTTTACAGAAAATGGTTTTTAAAATTTAAAATTATAACTAACAGCAGGAACAATCCCAAAAATAGAGGTTTGTACGGCTTCATTAGCTCCGGTATCTACATTTTGGCGAAAGTTGATTGACGCGGCATTATGACGGTTGTATAGATTATAAATGCTAAAAACCCATTCGCCTTTCCAGTTTCGGTCTTTATTTTTTCTTGGTGTCAAAGTTGCCGAAACATCTAAATGGTGATAAGCGGGCAAACGATTTTCATTTCTTTGTCCGTAACTAGGAATCGTAATTCCTAAATATTCGTATTGACCATTTGGATACGAAACTGGCTGACCGGATTGCAAAGCAAAGTTAGCGCCAAATGACCATTTTTCGTTTAATGTATAAGCCGATGTCACTGCTAAATTGTGTGTTTTGTCGTAAGCAGAATTGTACCATTGTCCATTGTTGATTCCGGTTTCTTCAGGAGTTCTTCCCGGAGTTTGTTGTTGCGATTTTGATAGTGTATAGGAAATCCATCCATTTAGTTTGCCTTCGTTTTTCTTTACCATAAATTCTACTCCATAAGAGCGCATTCTTCCGTTAAGGATTACTTGTTCGATGGCATCATTGGCAATCAAATCGGCACCATCGATATAATCCAGTCTGTTTTGAATTTTCTTGTAATAGGTTTCAACTTCTAAAGAATAGGCACCATCATTTATATTTCTAAAATAACCCAACGCAACCTGATCTGCAATTTGTGGTTTGATGTAATTATCACTTGGCATCCAGACATCAAGCGGAGTAGGCGATGAGGTATTCGAGATCAATTGAAGATATTGCGCCATTCTGTTGTAACTTGCTTTTATGGATTGGTCATCGTTTAATTGATAAGAAGCAGAGAAGCGTGGTTCTAAATTGTTGTAACTCTGAATTTGCTTGTTTTTGCCAAAATACTGAGTGGATGTTGGTGTCGCTTTTTCATAAATCTGCATATTAGTATTGAAAATAACGGGTTCATTATTATCGTAATAATTGATTGTCGAAGCCCCTAAACGATAAAACAGACTATAGCGTAATCCGTAAGAAATTGTAATTTTTTTCGAAAGCTGATTTTCTGCTTCAATATAAACAGAGGGTTCAAAAGCATATTTTTTATCTAACTGATCCGGATTAATTCCTGAAGCATCATTACTCGGTTTAATTGTTCCGGGATTGAATTCATAGTAAATTCCGTTTACACCATAGTTTAGTTTAAATTTATCAGAGATGTAATTCTTGAAATCGTACTTAATATTATAATTTTTAATTCCCGAATCCCATTTAAAACCTACAAAATCCAAATCAAGACCATAATAGTAATCGCTGTAAATCAAAGATAAATTCGCAAATAATTTATCCGAATATAAATGATTCCAGCGGAGGTTTAAAGTGGCGTTTCCGTACGTATTGGTAAAACTTTTATTCAGGCTAAAAACGTCACGGCCAAAATAACCGGATAAATATAAACTGTTATTATCGTTTAATTTATAACTCAATTTTGTGTTTAAATCATAAAAATAAGCCGAGTTGTCTTTTTGATCTTCGGATAATTTTAAAAATAAATGCGCATACGAAGCTCTTCCGCCAATTAAAAAAGATCCTTTGTCTTTTACAATGGGACCTTCTGCCAAAATTCTACTCGAAATTAAACCGATTCCTCCATTTACATGAAATTCCTTACTGTTTCCATCCTTTTGATAAATATCCAGAACAGAAGAAGCTCTTCCGCCATAGCGAGCAGGGATTCCGCCTTTATATAGCTTTAAATCTTTGATGGCATCAGGATTAAAAACAGAGAAAAACCCGAACACGTGAGAAGAGTTAAAAATTGTAGCCTCGTCTAATAAAATCAAATTCTGATCAGCGCCCCCACCGCGTACATTAAATCCCGAAGCACCTTCGCCAGCATTGGTAACACCCGGCAGCAGTAAAATCGATTTTAGAACATCGACTTCACCCATTACAACAGGCATTTTTTTTATAGTGGCAATAGAAAGTTTATTGGCACTCATTTCTGGCGTTTTGATATTGATTTTACCTCTGTTGTCTTTTATTACGACTTCCTGAAGTTCTTCGCCACTTTCATGAACCGCAAAATTATTTTTAGTATTTTGATTTAAAGTAATTGTTTTTTGAATGGTTTGATAGCCAACGTAACTAATCTCGATTTCATGTTCGCCTTTTGGAACAGTAAGCGAATAGAAACCATATTCATTAGTTGTAGTTCCAATTTTTAAAACAGGGATATAAACATTCACTCCAATTAAAGTTTCGTTATTTTTAAAGTCAGTGATCGTTCCGCTTAAAGTAAATTTTTCCTGAGAAAATGAAGTAAAAGTCGTTATAAGGAGGATAAAAATAAGGCCAATTTTTTTTGAAATCATTGTCTTGTGTTTGAAGCACATAGTTAATAATTCTTACTAAATATTGGGGTACAACTTTTGTTAAACATTAGTTAAGAATATTTCTTTTTTGCAGGTTTTCAACGCTTTATTGTTTTTCAATATAAAAAACACTTTGCAGTCGATTTTAGCAAAAATAAGATGGAAGTTGAAAAATATTCATATGCTTGGCAATTATTCAAAAAAAAAGACAACCGTTTAAAGTTGTCTTTTTTTCTATTTATAAAAGAGATGCACTATTGTACTCTCATTTTGTATTCTATTATTTTATTTCTGCAATAATTGCATTGAATGTTGCGCTAGGGCGCATTGCTTTGCTCACTAACTCAGGAGTTGGCTGGTAGTAACCACCAAGAGTTTGAGGTTTTCCTTGTGCACCAATTAATTCAGCATCGATTTTAGTTTCGTTAGCTTCAAATTGAGCAGCAATAGGAGTAAAGATCGCTTTTAATTCAGCATCTTTATTTTGAGCTGCTAATGCTTGTGCCCAGTAATAAGCAAGGTAAAAATGAGAACCACGGTTGTCAATTTGTCCTACTTTACGAGCTGGAGATTTATCATTGGCTAAGAATTTGTCGTTAGCTTCGTCAAGAGTTTCAGATAAGACAATGGCTTTAGAATTGTCTAAAGTTTGTCCTAAATGCTCTAAAGATGCACCAAGAGCTAAAAATTCTCCTAATGAATCCCAACGTAAGTAACCTTCTTCAGTAAATTGCTCAACGTGTTTAGGAGCAGAACCTCCGGCACCAGTTTCGAACAATCCACCACCATTCATTAAAGGAACGATAGATAACATTTTAGCTGAAGTTCCTAATTCTAAAATTGGGAATAAATCAGTTAAGTAATCACGTAAAACGTTTCCTGTTACAGAGATGGTATCTAATCCTTTGATGATTCTGTCTAAAGTAAATTCAGTTGCAGCAATCGGATTTAAAATACGGATATCTAAGTTTACAGTATTGTGATCTTTTAAATATTTTTGAACTTTTGCAATCAATTCTCTGTCATGTGCTCTGTTTTCGTCTAACCAGAAAACAGCAGGAGTATCAGATAAACGAGCTCTGTTTACAGCCAGTTTAACCCAGTCCTGAATAGGAGCGTCTTTTGCCTGACACATTCTGAAAATGTCATTAGCTTCAACGTTTTGCTCCATTAAAACAGTTCCTTTATTGTCTACTACTCGAACAACGCCGTCTCCTTTTATTTGGAAAGTTTTGTCGTGAGATCCGTATTCTTCCGCTTTTTGAGCCATTAAACCTACGTTAGGAACGCTTCCCATTGTTTTAGGATCAAAAGCACCGTGTTTTTTACAGAAATCGATAGTTGCAGTATAAATTCCGGAATAAGCGCGATCTGGAATAACAGCAAGTGTATCTTGTTGCTTACCATTTTTATTGTACATCTGTCCCGAAGTACGGATCATTGCCGGCATAGAAGCATCAACAATAACATCAGACGGAACGTGTAAGTTTGTAATTCCTTTATCAGAATTTACCATTGCAAGAGCTGGTCCGTTTTCGATAGCTTTTGTGATGTCAGCTTCTACTTCGGCTTGTTCAGGTCTTCCTGCAATTTTTGCATAGATATCACCTAAACCATTTCTTGTGTCAATGTTTAATTCAGCAAATAAAGTTTCATATTTTTTGAAAAGATCAGCAAAATATACTTCAACGATAGCGCCAAAGATAATTGGATCTGAAACTTTCATCATAGTAGCTTTTAAATGCACAGAAAGTAAGATACCTTCTTTTTTTGCATCTGCAATCGCATCTGCAACAAAGCTTTTTAAAGCTTTTAAGTGCAATACAGAACTGTCGATTATTTCACCGGCTTTAAGAGGTGTACTTGCTTTAAGGACAGTTGTTGTACCGTCTTTTGCAACAAATTCGATTTTTACATCATTGGCTTCTGCAACAGTAAGTGATTTTTCACTTCCGTAGAAATCACCATCAGGCATAGAAGCAACTTTGGTTTTTGAATCAGCAGACCAAGCACCCATTGAGTGTGGATTTGCTTTTGCAAAATTCTTAACTGCTCTTGGAGCTCTACGATCAGAGTTACCTTCACGTAAAACAGGATTTACAGCAGAACCTAAAACTTTAGCATATTTAGCTTTGATTTCTTTTTCAGCATCATTTTGAGGATCTTCCGGAAAATCAGGGATTTTATAACCGTGAGATTGTAATTCAGCAATTGCCGCTTTTAATTGAGGTACTGATGCAGAAATGTTTGGTAATTTGATGATGTTAGCTTCAGGTTGTGTCGCTAGCTGACCCAATTCTGCCAAAGCATCTCCGGTTTTTTGAGCATCTGTTAAAACTTCAGGAAAATTAGATAAAATTCTACCTGCCAAAGAGATGTCTCTTGTTTCAATTGCGATACCAGCAGTAGCAGTAAATGCTTGAACAATAGGTAAAAAAGAATAAGTCGCTAACAATGGCGCCTCATCAGTCAAGGTGTAATAAATTTTTGAATTCTGTGTCATTTTTTTTTTTTTTTTTTTATAATCGTATCGCCAAGGGGAGCGATGTAAAAGGTATATTCGGCTCAGAATGAGCGGAGCAAATATAATAAAAACAGTCCGAAAACGGTGTAGTTTTCCTGAGAAATACCGAAATTATCAGATTGTTATTTCGAGGTCGTTAAATTGTCAAATCGATTATTTTGCTATTAAAAAATTACAGTTTTGACATTGTAGAAAATTAGGCACAAAAAAAACTCGTTTCAAATGATATGAAACGAGTTTTTTATAACAAATAGATAAATGATTATCTTCTTTTATCTTTAATCTTAGCTTTTTTACCAGTAAGTTCTCTGAAGTAGAAAATTCTAGCTCTACGAACAGCTCCTTTTTTGTTGATTTCAATTTTCTGTAAAGCTGGTAAGTTTACTGGGAAGATACGCTCAACTCCAATAGCTCCAGACATTTTACGGATAGTAAAAGTTTCTGTGTTACCAGAACCTCTTCTTTGAATAACAACTCCTTTAAAAAACTGAGTTCTTGTTTTTTCACCCTCTTTAATTTCGTAGTAAACTGTGATAGTATCTCCAGCTCCGAAAACAGGGAAATCTTTTTTAGCAACTAATTCGGTTTGAACGAATTTCATTAAATCTGCCATGATATCTTGTAATTATGGTTTTTTATATAGAGCAACATTCACGGATCTCGCCAGAGGTTAGTCTAATTCGGGTGCAAATGTAGAAAATAATTATGAATTATAAATTATGAATTGTGAATTATTTTAACTTGCTGGTAAAAAGAATGTTAGTCGCAGTTTTCAGTCGCAGTCTCAGTATTAGCCGCAATCAAATTCACTGAAAACTGAGACTGCGACTGAAAACTATTCCTGAAGCAAATCCGGTCTTCTGTTCTTCGTATGTTCGTACGCCATATCTTCACGCCATTTGTCAATTTTGGCAAAATGTCCGCTGGTTAAAACCTCAGGAACTTTCCATCCTTTATAATCTGCCGGTCTTGTATAAATAGGTCCTGAAAGTAAATTATCCTGAAAACTATCAGTCAATGCCGAAGTTTCATCGCTTAAAACACCAGGAATTAATCTTATTAAAGCATCAGATAAAACCAGGGCGCCTAATTCTCCTCCTGACAAAACATAATCTCCAATTGATATTTCTTTGGTAATAAAATGATCACGTACACGCTGATCTACACCTTTATAATGTCCGCATAAAATGATAATGTTTTCATACATAGACATGGTATTGGCCATTTTCTGGTTCAGCGTTTCACCGTCAGGTGACATATATATGATTTCGTCGTATTCACGTTCGCTTTTTAAATGTGTAATGCAGGCATCAATTGGCTGAACTGTCATTACCATTCCTGCGCCTCCTCCAAACGGATAATCATCGACACTTTTTTGTTTGTTGGTAGTATAATCACGTAAGTTATGAAAGTGTACTTCGACCAAACCTTTGTCTATGGCACGTTTCATAATCGAAGCCTCAAACGGACTTCTTAATAATTCAGGCAAAATCGTTATAATGTCAATTCGCATTTTTTTTCTTCAAATAGTTCTAGGCGGCAAAGATACAAAGTTAATTTTTGGGAATTTTAAAGATTTGAAAAATGAGATTTCTGCAAACGCGATAGAAAAAGGTAAATCTATTTTTAAAATAGTGCAAAATATGGCTTAACAATTTGTTAAACAGTTAAATGTATAGTGATTATGTAAGAAGAAAGTTTTTTTGTGTAATTTTAGCATGCCTCTTTTCGTCTAATATTATACTGTAAATCATTTACCTAAAAATAATTATTATGATACGAAAGCTACTTCTGTTACTTACAATTTTAATTTTGCATTCCTGTTCGTCCTCAAAAAACGCGAATGACAAGTGGGTTGGCCAATCTAAAAAAAATCTGATAAAAAGTTGGGGAACGCCAATTAGGAGCATAGATAATGCTGAACAAGGAGAAATCCTTATTTACGGAGAACAAGTTTATGCTAATGTTAATAATCAGGAAGGTTCAAGAATAGCAGGTCCAAATCATTGGAATTACACTTATGTGTATGTAAATAAGGAAGGAAAAATTTATTCTTATAAAAAGGATAAGCAACAACATACGCCTCAGGAAATAGCTGTGAAATAATCACGTATAATTTTATTTATTTTAGAGATTGCAGTTTTATTAATGCAATCTCTATTTTTTTTATCTATATTTAAAAACATTATAAGTTGATTTATATTGATTTAAGAAAAAGTACGTGATGAAAAAAGTAATAATCCTTATTGTAGTTTTTATCATTATTTCCTGCAATAATAAAAACCAATCAAAACCAATGGATACTTCAAAAAACGAGAAATTAGTCAAACAGTATTTTGAGTATTTTAATAATCATGACTGGAAAAAGATGGCAGAAATGTATTCCGAAACTGCTGATTTTAAAGATCCTTCTTTAGGGCAGGGAATTGTAAAACAAACACGCCAGGAAATACAAAGTAAATATGCAGAATTGAATAAAGTGTTTCCTGATTTGCATGATAAAGTCGTTCAAATTTATCCATCGGGAGAAAATCATATTATTGTGGAGTTTATTTCGACAGGAACGGCGCCTGATAATTCAAAATTCGAATTGCCTATTTGTACCATATTTACAATTGAAAACGGATTAATTACCAAAGATTTTACTTATTTCGATAATTTTGAGGAAGGTGAGTAATGGATTAATGGATTTTTAATTTATGTAGTCCCTACGGGACAAATGGGTGTGGTTAAAATTTTTGCTACCAATATTTTGTTCCTAACGGAACATTTTAAAATGATGTTTTTTTGATTATAAAAGGATATTTTAAATAATAATAATTGTAGTTTTATTCTTTCATTTTTAAATATATTTGCTTTAAAAAAATCTGCCTATATTCCTTTAGGAATTAAATATTGGTAGAAAAAACAATTATAAATTTAAAAATGTCCCGTAGGGACTACACATTTATGGCAAATACATATACTCAAATACATATTCATTTTGTTTTTGCAGTAAAATTTAGACAAGCAATAATAAACAATGACTGGAAAGAGGAATTGTACAAATATATAGCTGGAATTATTAAAAATAGTAATCACAAACTTTTAGCTATCAATGGTGTTTCAGATCATGTCCATATTTTAATTGGGATACGGCCCGCTCAATCCATTTCTGATTTAATGAAAAACATTAAACAAGATTCTTCAAAATGGATCAATAAAAATAAATTTCTAAACACTCATTTTGAATGGCAGGAAGGTTATGGAGCTTTTTCATATAGCAAATCACAATTAAATGCTGTAATCAATTATATAGAGAATCAGGAAGTACAGCATAAAAAGAAAACTTTTAGAGAAGAATATCTTGACTTTCTGGAAAAATTTGAAGTGGATTATGAGGAAAAGTTTATTTTTAAAGAATTAATTTAAAATTGGTTTTTAAAAAATAAACACACCAAACATAAATGAAAAAACTAATCCTCTTCCTTCTTATTTCATTATGTTCCTGTAATAAAGAAAAAGTAAAAGAAACTAGAAAAGAGATCCCAAAAGAAATTCCAAAAGAAGCGTCTTATTTTAAACAAATCAAAAGTAATGACGTTAAGTTGAGAGAGCCGGTTTATGGCGATTGGTTGTATTCCCGCAAAGAAAAAGGACAAACTTTTGAGCAATATTTCAGATCTAAACATATTGTTCCAACAAAAGAGGCGAATATTATTTACATACGGCCTATCGGGAATTTTAATTCTTTACAAAAGAAACAGATTCAGTTGCTCAATGAATATTTGGAAATTTACTTTCAATTAAAGGCAAAAACGTTAGAGCCAATTTCTAATGATATAGTGCCAAATTCTGCCAGAAGAACAGTTTATGGTCATGAACAGTTATTGGCTGGTTACCTTTTAAATGATGTTTTAAAAGAAGAAAAACCTTTGAACAGGATTGCTTTAATGGGGCTTTCAGAACTGGATTTGTACCCTAAACCAGAATGGAATTATGTTTTTGGTTTGGCATCTTATCATGATAAAGTAGGTGTGAGTTCCATTTACAGACTGCAGGATGGCGAATTAACTGCTGAAAATTTTAATCTTTGTTTATCGAGATTGCTTAAAATAAGCTCTCATGAAATAGGGCATATGTTTGGTCTTCATCATTGTATAAATGCCAATTGTGTCATGAATGGTACCAATAGTATGGAAGAAACCGACAGGCATTCGATCAGGTTATGCTCTGTTTGTCAAAGAAAACTGAATTCCTGTATAGCATATGATAATGAAAAGAGATTAACTGATTTAGAAAAATATTTTAAAAAGAATAACTTAACCGACGAATTTGGTTTAATGAAAAAAGATCTGGAAGTTATTCGATAAATTAGAAATGAAAAAGATAAAAATAGTTGCGATAACAGGCAGCACCCGAAATAACTCAAGCAATTACAAAATTTTGAAGTTCATTTCAGAACAAATTAAAGATTTATTTGAGGTTGAAATATTTGAAAATATAGATAAACTTCCTCATTTTAATCCTGATTTAGATTCTGAAACTCCTCCGCAGGAAGTTGTTTCTTTTAGAAATAAAATTGAAAACGCTGATGGAGTTATCATTTGCACTCCGGAATATGTTTTCAGTTTGCCTGGAAGTTTAAAAAATGCTTTAGAATGGTGTGTTTCTACTACTGTGTTTTCAAATAAAAGAACAGGTTTAATTACTGCTTCGGCTTCCGGAGAAATGGGACACGAGCAACTGATTTTAATAATGAAAACGCTGGAAGCTAACCTAAAAGAGGATACTCAATTATTAATATCTGGCATTCGGGGAAAAATTAATGAAAAGGGAGAAATTACAAATGTAGAAACCAGAGCGGCGCTAAAAAATTTTATACATCATTACGAAAAACAATTTTCAGGATCTTAACAATCAATTAATTGATTAGTTTTACTTTTCATCTTTTTAAACAAAATGATCACAAGAAGAAACTTTATAATAAACACAAGTCTGGCTGCAGCAACAGTTTTGGCTTTACCATCATTAGCTTTTACTATGGATAAAAAAGAAATAGGTTTGCAATTATATACCCTGCGTGATGAACTTCCAAATGATGTAAAATCAACTTTAGAGAAAGTCGCAAAAGCGGGATATAAAACAGTCGAAACGTATGGTTTTTCTATAAAAGATCAATTTTGGGGATTATCTCCAATTGAGGTTAAAAAAATCTTAGATGCAAATAATTTGAAAGCTCCAAGCGGCCATTATAATTTAGGAAGCTTTTTGTATGATGGAAATTTAGAAGAAGTTAAAGCTGCGATTGAAGCGGCTCAAATTTTAAAAAACGAATATTTAACCGTTCCATGGGTTGATGAACCTTTTAGAAATGATTTTCACAAGATTGCTGTTCGTTTAAATGAAGCCGGAAAAATGTGCGCAGCTGCAGGTTTAAAATTAGCGTACCATAATCATGATTTTGAATTTCAGAAACACAACGGAATTACGGGATATGAAATTTTATTGAAGGAAACAGATCGTAATTTAGTTTCTTTTGAATTGGATTTATATTGGGTGGTTCGCTCAGGAAATGATCCCATTAAATTATTCAAAGAAAATCCGGGGCGTTTTAAATTGTGGCATGTAAAAGATATGGATAAAGTAAATTCTGCTTTGAATACAGAAATAGGTTCAGGATCTATTGATTTTAAAACTATTTTTAAAGAAGTAAAACAATCCGGAATGAAACATTTTTTTGTAGAACAAGAGAATAATTATAATCCAAATGCTTTTGAAGCGATCAAAACGAGCTGTGATTTTATTTTAAAAGAATTGATTTAGGTTGAAATAATTTAAAAATGTATTTTTGTAGGAATAAAATTAGAAAGACATGCAAAGTTTTGGAACAAGTAAAGAGTTTATAAAAGGAGATGAAATAGAGTGGGAAGTAGTAGGCGAAGGTATCAAACGCAAAATCCTGGCGTATGATGACAGAGTAATGCTGGTGAATGTTCATTTCGAAAAAGGCGGAGTTGGTACTTTACACGAACATTATCATACTCAGGTTACTTATGTTTCAAGCGGAAAATTTGATGTAACAATCAACGGAGTTACGCAAACCTTAAAAGAAGGCGATAGTTTTTATATTCCGCCTCATGCAATTCATGGTGTAGTTTGTTTAGAAAGCGGACTTTTGACAGATGTTTTTAGCCCGATTCGTGAAGATTTTATGCAGCCATAAGTTTTAAAAATCAATATTTTCACGGGAATAATCTTCTGGTTTCTTTCAGGATTTGAAAAATTTATAGATTTTTTAAAGTTGTGATAAAGATTAGATTGGTATTTTTGCAAAATGAATTTATCCAAAACGAATGTCTTATTTATGGCAGCTTGCACTGGACTTATAGTTGCAAATCTGTATTACTGCCAACCCTTAATTGTATTAATTGCCAACGAATTTAAAATTCCTGAAGCCAGCGCGGGAACAATAACATATCTAACTCAGGCCGGTTACGCTATCGGATTGTTTTTTATGGTTCCGTTGGGTGATAAACTGGAGCGAAAAAAGCAAATCCTGATTACCACTTTTGCCTCGGTAATTGCTTTAATTCTAGCTGCAACGGCAAAAAGTTTCTTTCTGTTGCAGGTAGCTTCTTTGTTAATCGGAATCACTTCGATTGTGCCACAGCTTATTTTACCTTTGGCTGCGTCATTAAGTGCGCCTGAACAAAGAGGTAAAGTTGTAGGAACCATCATGAGCGGATTACTTGTAGGGATTTTATTATCAAGAACTTTAAGCGGATTTATTGGTCAGGTTTTGGGCTGGAGATCGATGTTTTATATCGCATCCGGAATTTGTCTTTTGATCTTTTTTGTAATCCAGAATAAATTTCCCGTTAATAAACCTCAGTTTCAGGGAACTTACGGTCAATTAATTAAATCTCTTTTTACACTTATAAAAACAGAGCCTGTTTTGCGTGAAGCCACGATGATTAATGTGTTTAGCTTTGCTCAGTTTGGGGCATTCTGGACCACAATGGTTTTATTGCTTTCAGGAGAACCTTTTGGTTTTAATAGTGCCACAATTGGTTTGTTCGGAATTGTAGGTGCTTCAGGAGCTTTAGCAGCGCCTTTAGTGGGGAAAATGGGAGATAAAGGAGGTTCGAGAGTGGCTGTTGGCTACGGTTGTTTATTGATTTTAATTAGCTTTTTGGTTTTTTATTTTTCAATAGAAAGTGTGATCGGAATCGCGATTGGAATCGTTTTTATCGACATAGGAATTCAGGGAGTTCATATCTCAAACCAAACCCGAGTATATTCATTGCTTCCCGAAGCCAGAAACAGATTAAACACTGTATTTATGTCCTTTAGCTTTTTAGGAACAGCAGCAGGATCAGCTTACGGATTATTATTATGGAAATTGGGCGGATGGCATGCCGTAACTATTGGGTGTGTTGGCTTATCAGCTTTAGCATTTACAGTTTACGGTCTTACTTATAAATCAAAGTCTAAAAAATAGAAAGCACAAATTGATATAAAATTAATTTGTAAATTTGCATTTAAATTAAAAATAACAACATGGAAAACGGAATATACGCTAAATTCAACACTAGTAAAGGTTCGATTTTAGTAAAACTAACTCACGATTTAACACCGGGAACTGTAGGGAATTTTGTAGCTCTTGCAGAAGGAAATATGGAAAATAAAGTAAAACCTCAAGGACAAAAGTTCTATGACGGATTAACTTTTCACAGAGTAATTCCTGATTTCATGATTCAGGGTGGATGCCCAAAAGGAACTGGAACTGGAGATCCTGGATATAAATTTGATGATGAATTTCACCCAAGTTTAAAACACGATCGTCCGGGAGTTTTGGCAATGGCAAATTCAGGACCTGCAAGTAACGGTTCTCAATTTTATATCACTCACGTTCCAACTTCTTGGTTAGACGGAAAACATACTGTTTTTGGTCACGTAATCGAAGGTCAGGATATCGTTGATGCTGTAGCTCAAGGCGATGCCCTTGAAAGTGTAGAGATTATTAGAGTTGGAGAAGAAGCTGAAAAATTTAATGCTATTGAAGCTTTTGTAGGTTTAAAAGGTGCTCGTCTAAAAAGAGATGCAGCTTTAAAAGCAGAATCTGAAGCAAAAATGGAGCAATTGGCTGCCGGATTTGATAAAACAGATAGCGGTTTACGTTATAAAATGATTAATAAAGGTGAAGGTAAAAAAGCTGAAGCAGGAAAAACTGTTGCAGTTCATTACGAAGGATCTTTAGAAAACGGAAAAGTTTTTGATTCATCTTATCCACGTAAAAAACCAATCGAATTTAGATTAGGTCAGGGTCAGGTTATCGAAGGATGGGACGAAGGTATCGCTTTACTGCAAGTTGGTGATAAAGCTCGTTTTGTAATCCCGTCTGATTTAGCTTACGGTGCTGCAGGTGCAGGAGGAGTTATTCCACCAAACGCTACTTTAATTTTTGACGTTGAATTAATGGACGTAAAATAAGAAAACAACATACAATTTAGTATTGTTTTAAATAATTATCCCATAGGCTTCGGCGTATGGGATTTTTTTATATTTACTTAAAAATATAGATAAACAATGAAATTAAAAATCTTAATCCTTGCAGCTGTAACGTTACTTTTAGCTTCATGCGGAACTCAGAAGACAGCTCCAGTTGCAACGACAGAACCTGCGCTGGTATTTGATACTACAAAAGCCGTAGCATTAACTCCAGAATTAGAAGCAGGCAAAAACCTGTACGAGAATAGTTGTGCAAGATGTCATAAATTATATGACGCAAAGCAATTTAGTAAAGAAGAGTGGAAACCTATTTTGACAAGAATGCAGAAAAAAGCGAAGTTAGATGATACTCAGATAGCTTCGATTTCAAATTATATCAGCTCTCAATTGTAAGAAGTTTATAATTGTAGATTCATAAAACTATTCAGTAAATTATTTATTGGATAGTTTTTTTATTTAAGATAGAACATAAAAAAAACACCTTCACGAGTGAGGTGTTTAAAAAAATTAAGCGTTTTCTTCGGCGATATTATTAACTGCAACTATTTTTAATGTTTTTATTCCAGCAGGCAATTCCCAATCAACTTCGTCATTTTCTTTAAATCCAATAATAGCAACACTTAAAGGTGCGAGTATCGAAATTTTACTTTGTTTTAAATCTGCATATGAGGGCAAAACGATCTGAATTTTCATTTGTTTATTTGCTTTTACATCTTCGATAGTGACATAAGAATTGATTCTTACAATCGAGTTGTCTAGTTCGCTTTCTTTGCTAATTACCGCTCGGTCTAATTCTTGCGAAAGCTGATTCGCTTCTTTAGCATTTGTTGAATTTTTACTTTTTGAGATCAATTCTCTTAAAAAGTGATAATCTGTTTTGCAGAAAGTGGGTGTTGGTTTCATAACTATGTTTTATTTTATTATTATTAATTTATTTTGAATTTCAGAGTTTTGTTTAATTTCTTCTGCAGGCTTATAAATGCATAATTTTTATTTCAAAATGCGTAATGCAAATCGAAATTTTAAAAGAATGATGTTTTGGAAATTTTTGATTGAAAGAACCAAAAAATTACTTGAGAGAGTATTTACTCTTTCAAATAAAATAAATGATTAAATCGTGGTATAAATCCTCCGCCTGAAAGAAGAAATTTGAAATAGACGGAGGCCTAATTAATAAAGGCCTTACTATGACTAATAAATACAGCAGCAAGCGGTTTTCTCCTTAAAGAAAACAGCAATGTTAAGGCCGTAAATATATTTATAGTGCTCACAATGAGAATAATTAATTTTGATCTGTAAAGATAGGGAAACTTTTTGAAATAGTTATAATTGTTTTATTTCCATTTAATATTGCATCCAATACTTGGCTTTTGTGGTTCTTTTAAGCTCCTGTTATAAATGAGAGCATCAATAGCGCTTCGAAGGTCAGTTCCGCTTAACGGGATTCCGTTTCCGGGTCTTGAATCATCCAGCTGACCACGGTAAAACAATTTGTTCTGATCGTCGAATAAATAGAAATCAGGAGTGCATGCAGCATCAAAAGCTTTAGCAACTTCTTGACTTTCATCATATAAATAAGGGAAATCTATTTTATTCTGAAAAGCAAACTCAGTCATTAATTCAGGCGAATCCTGAGGATATTTTTCAACATCGTTACTGGAAATAGCTACAACACCAAGTCCTTGTACGCGATAATCATTGGCAATCATCACGATTTCGTTGATGACATGAAGTACAAACGGACAGTGGTTGCAAATAAAAATGACTAATGTTCCCTTTGATCCTTTTAAATCTTCAAATGAATATTGATTATTAGAATTAGTATCTTTTAATATAAATCCCGGAGCAATGGTGCCTAGTGGTAACATATTCGAAGGAGTTCGTGCCATTTTATACAAAAATTAGTTATTCAAAAATAACCTTAATATTCTGTAAAAGAAAGAGCATGGAAACAAAAAAAAATATCCAAAGAAGATTTTATAAAAGTTCTTTGGATATTCTTTGACTATCAATGCTGATTTACGAATTCAAAAAGTTCAGTAAATCATTATTTAATTTATCTTTATCTGTGTAAAATAATCCGTGTGGTGCGCCTTCATAAACAATATAAGTGTTTTCACGAATGGCTTTGGCTGCTTTTTTTGATGTTAGCTCAATTGGAACAATTTTGTCATCATCACCGTGAATAATTAAAGTTGGAACTTTAATAAAATCCAATTCTTCTCTAAAATCAGTATACGAAAAAGATTCAGCACATTTTAGAGTGGCACGAGGAGAAGCAAAGGAACACAATGTTCTGTAGTATTCTAATAATGGTGTGCTTAAAGGTTTGTTGATAATGTTGATTCCAAAGAAAGTTTTTCCAAAATTATCTACAAAACCAATTCTGTCTTCTTTGATGGCACTTGCTGTAGTTTCGCTTTTTTCTTTTGGATGCCCATCAGGATTATCACTTGTTTGTAATAAAAACGGAACTACCGAAGAGATTAAAGCTGCTTTTGTAACTCCTTTTCCGCCATAACGGCTAAAATAACGAACTACTTCACCTCCGCCCATTGAGAAACCTACAAGAGTTGCATTTTCTAATTTAAGCTGCTCGATAATTTCTTTTAAATCATCAGTTAACGTATCGTAATCATAACCATCATAAGGTTGAGATGATTTACCAAATCCTCTGCGATCATAAGCAATAACTCTGTAATTGTTCTGAACTAAAAAATCAATCTGATATTCCCACATTTCATTAGAAAGTGGCCAGCCGTGAATTAAAATTACAGGTTTTCCTCTTCCATAATCCTTTACATATAAACGTACATTTTTAGCAGTTTCAATGTATTTGTCTGTATTTAGTTCCTGAATATCAAAATCAAAATCTCTTAGAGATTGGTCGGCGTTAAGGAGGGTTTTTTCCATCATATATTTTTTTAGTTTGAGCTTAATAAGTGTTAAGTAAAATTAGCAGTAGTACTAAAAAAAACGGTTATAGAATTAGTAGTAATAATTACAAAATTAATAGGTTTGTAATACTGTATACTCAAAAATATAAAAATGGATTTAACCTGGAGTGAATTTGAAAGAACCGATATGCGTGTCGGAACCATTATAGAAGTAAATGATTTTCCTGAAGCAAGAAAACCGGCTTATCAGCTCACAATCGATTTTGGTGCTGAAATTGGTATTCGAAAATCATCAGCACAAATTACCAAGCGCTACCAAAAAGAAGATTTAGTCAACCGACAGATTGTGGCTGTTGTAAACTTCCCAAGAAAACAAATCGGGAAATTTATGAGCGAATGTTTGGTTCTTGGTGCTGTAGGAGAGGAGGGAGATGTAATTTTACTTGCTCCTGATTTTAAAATAGAAAACGGTCTTAGGATTGGGTAGATTAGTTTTTAGTCTCAGTCTCAGTCTCAGTCTCAGTCTCAGTTTTCAGTCTCAGTTTTCAGTCTGAACCGGAATTAACCGCAAAGTTCGCAAAGGTTTTAAGCAAGGTTCGCAAAGTTTTATACAAAGCTTTGCGAACTTTTGAGTTTTTATAAAATGCTTTATGATAAAAAACCTTGCGAACTTTGCGGTTAAATTCTGCTCAAACTGAGACTGAAAACTGAGACTGAAAACTAAATTTTATCTATTAACTGTTGCAATATCAACTGACCTTCTTCCCAATATTTTAAATCAGACTCAGAATTGATGTGTCCTTTTTGTCCAACGTTTACAAATTCACTTCCCCACTTTTCAGCAAAATATTGTTTTCTTTCGAAAGAAGCATAAGGATCATTTTCACTTGCCACAAGAATAGAAGGAAAAGGCAATTTATAAATAGGCATTGGTGAAAAATTACGAATAATGTCAGGAGTGTGCTGAGGTGAATCAACATCGGCAGGAGCCACTAAAAAAGCACCAGCAATATTAGAATTGCTATTTTCTTTTGCCCAATGTAAAACTAAAGAAACAGCCAAACTATGGGCTACTAAAACAGTTGGTTTATCTAGTTTTGAAACTTCTTCGTTTAATCTTTCGAGCCATTCTTCCCGAATAGGTTCGTCCCAATTGTCCTGAACTAAGCGTATAGAATTTTCAAATTTTTTATGCCAAAAAGTCTGCCAGTGTTTTTCGCCGGAATTTCCGAGTCCGGGTAATATTAATAATTGCGTTTCCATTGCCGTGGATTTATTTAGTGATTATTTTTTCTTTTCTTTTATAATTCGGTTGATTTCATTAATAAGTAATGGAAATGCAGGTTCTGTCATTCCGTGTCCGTAACCGTCGAGTTCATAAAGTTTAGTTTGTTTGTGGCCAACCAGTTTCATCATTCTGGCCATATAAGCGTTTTCTTCATATCGGCCCAACATCTCTAATTCGCGATCTCCGGTAATTAATAAAAGCGGCGGAGCATCAGCACGCACAAAGAATAAAGGTGCATAAGTATCTATAGTAGGAGTGGTTTCCGGAATTCCATTTTCTCTCCTAATTTCAAAATGGGTAATACATTGCCCGCTAAACGGAATTAATCCTGCAATCTTATTGGCATCGATTCCTTCCTTCTTTAAATATTCTTTGTTTAAGCCAATCATCGAAGCTAAATAACCTCCTGCAGAATGTCCTGAAACAAAAATCAGAGAAGTATCTCCGCCATAACTGGCAATATTATTAAATGCCCAAGCGACAGCTGCCGCAGCATCATCTATAGCTTTTGCTGCCTTTGCCTTTGGTGATAATCTATAGTTTACTCCAATAATGGCAAAACCTTTATTTTTTAAGGCTTCCGGAATCTCTTTGCTTCCGCCGGTTAATCCTCCACCATGAAACCAGACAATTGTTGCGAAATTTTTTGTGTTTTTAGGATAATAAATATCCAGGACGCATCTTTCATTTATATAACTATCAGATTTATTGGTTGCTGCGTTGTAATATTGAATGTTTGATTTCGTTTCGTACTCTAATTTCTGTGAGAAAGAAGTCGTATAGATAAAGAAGAAAGTAAGTAAAAGGATTAATTTTTTCATTTTAAAAATATTGAATTGTTGTTGTTGAGTTTTTAATCAGTTTGAAAGTCTAAAATCTAAAAATCTAAACTCTAAAATAATAAATTAATATATAAAAAAAGTCCAAAATGCAGAACATATTGGACTCGTACTTTTTAAAAAGTTATTTTCGACTAAATATCGTCAAAATCAATATCGGTAAAACTGGTTCTTTGTCCTTCAGGTTTATCAGAACCATATTCTTTTTTAAAATCTTTTTGGTGTCTTTCAGAAATTACTTCTTCGCCTTTGTGGTTCAAGACATATGAAGTCATTTCTTCTAGTATTTCAGCGAAAGCACTAAAATCTTCTTTGTACAAGTAAATTTTGTGTTTTTTAAAATGAAAAGAGCCATCTTCTTCGGTAAATTTTTTGCTTTCTGTAATAGTGATATAATAATCATCAGCTTTAGTAGCTCTCACATCAAAGAAATAAGTTCTTCTTCCTGCTCGTAATACTTTAGAAAAAATCTCTTCTTTTTCTAACATGTCATTTTCTCTCATAATACGTTCTATCATTTTTGGAATTAATAGTACTCAAAAATCATAAAAAATTATCTATTACGCAACATTTAAAGTAATTCTTTTTCCGAAAGTTGTTTTAAATATAACGATGCATAATATCCTTCCTGATTTATTAATTGATTATGAGAGCCTTGTTGAATGATCCTTCCGTCTTCTAAAATGATTATCTTATCAGCATTCTTTGCAGAGGATACTCTGTGGCTTACAATTATTGTAGTTTTATCTTTACAGATTTCGAATAAATTATTCAAAATTGTTTCTTCGGTTTCGGTGTCCACTGCCGATAAACAATCGTCAAAAAGGAGTATTGCCGGGTTTTTAATAATAGCACGTGCTATAGATACACGCTGCTTTTGTCCGCCCGAAAGTGTGATACCTCTTTCTCCTAAAATAGTATCGTATTGTTTGTTGAAAGCGGCAATATTATCGTGAACTACAGCATTTTTGGCAGCTTCAATTACTTCTTCGTCTGTAGCGTTTTGATTACCAAATTTGATATTGTTCTTAATAGTATCAGAGAACAGAAATGCATCCTGAGGCACAATTCCGATATTGTTTCTTAAATCATTTAGGTTTAAAGTGCTTATTTCTTGCTGATCAATGGTAATTTTTCCATCGGTAACATCATATAAACGCGAAATCAGGGATAAAATAGTCGATTTTCCGGAACCAGTTTTTCCTAAAATAGCCAGTGTTTCTCCTTTTTTTACTGTAAATGTTACATTTTTCAAAGCTTCGATATTGGTATCTTCATAAGTGTAACTTACATCTTCAAAAGAGATAGAACCTTGAATGTCAGAATGGTTTTCGTTTTTATTTTTAATTTCCGGTTCAAGTTTCAAAAACTCATTCAAACGTTTCTGAGAAGCTTCTGCTTCCTGAACCATTGATGAAACCCATCCTAACGAAGCAACGGGCCAGGTCAGCATATTTACATATAAAATAAACTCAGCGATTGTACCAATGTTAGGGATCGTTCCGTTGATGTACATAACACCTCCAAAATAAATCACCACCAGATTACTAATCCCGATTAAGGCAATCATTAAAGGGCCAAATAGTGATTGCACTTTAGCTAAATCTAAACTCTTCTTTTTGCTTTCATCGGCAAGAGCCACCATATTATTCTGATGCTGATTTTCTAATGAGTTTGCTTTAATAACTCTAATTCCGGAAAAAATTTCCTGAGAGAAGCTCGATACTTTCGATAAATATTGCTGAAAAGTCGTGCTTCGTTTATTGATTTCAGAACTTAATTTAAAAATACAGTAAGAAAGAATCGGTAAAGGCAAAATAGTATATAATGTCAGTAATGGCGAAACATTATACATATATATAATAACAATCGCAAAACGTATAAAAGTATTGATCGTATACATTACGGCCGGACCAACATACATACGCACTTTTGAAACATCTTCGCTAATACGATTCATTAAATCTCCCGTACGGTTTTGTTTGTAAAAGTTCTGCGAAAGATTCTCGTACTGTCTGAAAACCTCATTTTTTAAATCAAACTCAATATGACGTGACATTACGATCAAAGTCTGGCGCATTAAAAAAGTTAAAAAACCCGCAACAATCGTAGTGGCGATGATTAGCAGTACGTTATGAATTAATCCATCGCGATAGGAGTCAATAATTACTTGCGATGTCTGATCAGTTTCTGGCAGCTTATCAAACTTTTCGATAGCGTTTAAAGATTTACTAATAAGCTTAGGAGTAAATAAAGAGAATATTTGTGCGATTATGGTGATTAAAATTCCTAAAGAGAAACTATATTTATATTTTATGAAATATTTGTTTAAATAGCTTAATTCTTTCATTTTTTTAAGAGATTCAATGTTGAATTGTGTTGATTTTATAAAATTTTATGAATTAAAATTAACGGAAAGTATAATTTAATCAAAACAAAACGATTGTTATATTGTTATTTTAAAGATAAAAAATTAGCACAATTGTATTTTTTATATAAATTTGAGAAGTCTTTTTAACAAATTCATAATTTAATCTAATAAATACTAGCGCTATGGATGCAACTTTCGCAACTGGAAAGGAACTTCAAAAAATGGATCCTGTTTTTGGTCAACTGTCTTTTGATGATCACGAACAAATTGTTTTTTGCAATGACAAAGATACAGGTTTAAAAGCAATTATTGGTATTCATAATTCAGTTATGGGGCCAGCTTTAGGAGGAACCAGAATGTGGAACTATAATACTGAATGGGAAGCATTAAACGATGTTTTGCGTCTTTCAAGAGGTATGACATATAAATCTGCCATCACAGGATTAAACATTGGTGGAGGTAAAGCAGTAATTATTGGTGATGCTAAAACGCAAAAAACACCAGAATTAATGCGCAAGTTTGGAGAGTTTGTACACTCTTTGGGCGGAAGATATATTACAGCAGAAGATGTTGGAATGGAAACTAAGGATATGGACACTGTAAGAGATGTTACGCCTTATGTTACAGGCATCTCTGAAGAAAGAGGTGGCTCAGGAAATCCTTCTCCAATAACCGCTTATGGTGTTTATTTAGGAATGAAAGCTGCTGCTAAAAGTCAGTTTGGTACTGATGTTTTAGAGGGGAAAAAAGTTTTGGTTCAGGGAATTGGTCATGTTGGTGAAGCTTTAGTAGAATATTTAACTAAAGAAGGAGCAATCGTTACTATTACTGATATCAATGAAGAAAAATTATTTCAGGTAGCTACAAAATATAACGCAACAGTTTACACTGGTGAAGATTTATATACTGCAGATGTTGATATTTATGCACCATGTGCAATGGGAGCCATCATTAATGATGATACAGTAAATAAAATTAAAGCTAAAGTAATTGCTGGTGCTGCCAACAATCAATTAGCAGATGAAAATATTCACGGAGCAAGATTACAGGAAAGAGGTATTTTATATGCTCCTGATTTTCTGATCAATGCCGGTGGAATTATCAATGTGTATGCTGAATTAGAGCACTACGGTAAAGCCGAAATCATGACAAAAACCGAAAATATCTACAATACTACTTTAGAAATTATCGACTATGCTGTGAAAAACGGAATGACAACACATAAAGCTGCACTAACAATTGCTCAAAATCGTATTGATTTAAGAAAAATTGAAAACGCCGCTAAGAAGTAATTTTTAGTTTAAAGTTTACAGTCTCAGTATTCCGTCTCAGTTTTGCAATGTAAACTGTGACTGAATACTGAGACTTTTTTTATTCTGTAAACTGCGACTTTTCAACACATTTTGAATAATAGTGAAAACTGCGACCGAAAACTGTGACTTTTTTACGAATTAATTTTAATATCAGGTCTTAAATACTTATTTTTGCAGACTAATTTTTAAATGTTCTTACAAGGTGGTAAATAGAAGACACATACGCGTTAAAGTAATGCAATCCATTTATGCAATGCATCAAAGCGGTTCTGATAATCTGGAAAAAGAGGAAAAATTTCTTTTTTATAGCATTGATAACATTCAGGACTTATATCTTATAATGCTTTCTTCATTGATTGAAATTTGCAAAAAAGAATCTGTTTTCTTGCATTTATCAAGTAAAAAACATCTTGCAACTGCTGCAGAACGTAATCCGAACGAAAAGTTCATCAACAACAAAATTTTCCAACTTCTTGCCGAAAGTAATTCTTTGAGTATTGCTTTAGAAAATCGTAAAATCAACAACTGGTCGTTGAATGATGATTATATCATTTTGCTTTTAAATGATATTAAAGCCAGCGAATTGTATGCAAAATACATGAGCACTACAGTTAATACATTTGAAGAAGACAGACAATTTGTAATCGATTTATTTGCAGATGTAATAGTTCCTAACGAAAAATTATATGAGTATTTAGAAGATGATAAATTAACCTGGGTTGATGATATTCCGGTTGTAAATACACATATCGTTAAGCAATTAAAAGCAATTAAAACGCAGGATCCTGATGATTTTAGAGTGCCGAAATTGTATAAAGATGTTGAAGACAAAGATTTTGCTAAAGATTTATTCAGAAGAACAGTTTTAAACGAATCAATCTTAGCCAAAGAATATGATGATAAAACTCCAAACTGGGACAGTGAAAGAATAGCTGAAATTGATACTATTATTTTGAAAATGGCAATTTGCGAATTTTTAAAATTCCCTTCGATTCCAGTAAAAGTAACTCTTAACGAATATTTAGAAATTGCAAAAGAGTATTCTACACCAAAAAGTAGTATTTTTATCAACGGAATTTTAGATAATCTTGTTAAAGAGCTTACGGCTAATAAAAAGATGATTAAAGTTGGTAGAGGTTTGATGTAAGATTGAAAGAAATTCCAATTTAATAAAATTCCAAATACCAATTGAGATGTCACTCTGAGCATAGCGAAAAGCCAAATCCCAAATAAAACATAAATATTAATAACAAAAATAAAAACTGAATACTATGCAAGATTTAATGAAATTTGCTCCTTATTTACTAATGTTTGTAGTGTTATATTTCTTCATGATCAGACCACAACAAAAAAGAGCAAAAAACGAAAAAGAATTTGAAAGCAGCCTAAAAGTAGGTGATAAAATAATTACAAAAAGTGGTTTTCACGGTAAAATCGTTGAACTTGCTGAAACAAGTGCAATAATCGAAACAATGTCTGGAAAATTAAAAATCGAGCGTTCAGCAATTTCTATGGAAATGAGTGCTGCTTTGAAAAAAGCTTAATACTTTTTAGAAATTCCAATAAAAAATCCCAAATTCCAATTTTACGATTGGAGTTTGGGATTTTTTTTGTTTGAAGTTAAGCGCATTGTGTGTCATCCCGAGGAACGAGGGATCTTCGCAAGTAGCTCGACAAAGATTGGAGAGTTACTGTGTAGAGTTTCTTGCGAAGATCCCTCGTTCCTCGGGATGACAAGATTGAGGTTAAGCTCTGTAAATATGCTAATTGTTATTGCTTTGTTCCTTGTAAAGATTTAATTTGCGCATAAAAAAACCTTTGTCAAAGTTTTAAACTTTGACAAAGGTCTGTGTTTTGGAATTTTGGTTTTCTAAACCTTATCTGTATTTATCTCTTCCTTTTGGTTTTTTCAGTTACATCAAAAGCACCGGGAATTGCAGTTAATTCTGCAATCTTCACAATCACATCAGTTGCTTTCTGAATACTTTCTGCAGGAACATATTCGTATTTTCCATGAAAGTTATGTCCACCCGCAAATATATTTGGGCAAGGTAATCCCATGAATGATAATTGCGATCCGTCAGTTCCGCCACGAATGGGTTTGATGATCGGTTTGATGCCTAATTCTCTCATTGCTTTTTCGGCAATGTCAACAATGTGTTTTACCGGAAGTACTTTTTCTTTCATATTGTAGTACTGATCTTTAACTTCGGCAGTTACAATATCTTCGCCAAATTGTTTCGCAAATTTCTTGTTGATTTTCTTGGCAATTTTTCCAATTAAATCTTTTCTTTTTTCGAATTTCAACTTGTTATGATCACGAATAATCAATTCTAAAACTGTTTCTTCGATACTTCCTGTTATGTGGTGAACGTGAAAGAATCCTTCGTAACCTTTTGTTTCCTGTGGCGTTTCTCCTTTTGGCAGTTCGTTGATGAAATCATTTGCAATCAACATCGAATTGATCATTTTTCCTTTGGCATAACCAGGGTGAACGCTTTTTCCTTTAAAAGTAATTTTAGCACCGGCAGCATTAAAATTTTCATATTCTAATTCACCAATCTGACTTCCATCCATGGTATAAGCCCATTGTGCGCCGAATTTTTCGACATCAAAATGGTGAGCGCCACGACCAATTTCTTCATCAGGCGTAAAGCCAATTCTGATTTTTCCGTGTTTAATTTCGGGATGCTGTATTAGGTATTCCATTGCCGAAACAATCTCGGTAATTCCGGCTTTATCATCGGCGCCTAATAGAGTAGTTCCGTCAGTAGTGATGATTGTTTGTCCTTTATATTGTAATAAATCTTTAAAGTAATTTGGAGATAAAACAATGTTTTTCTCAGCGTTTAAGATGATATCTTTCCCGTCGTAGTTCTCTATAATTTGAGGTTTTACATTAGCTCCACTAAAATCAGGAGAAGTATCAAAATGCGAAACAAATCCAATTGTAGGTACTTCATGATCTACATTACTTGGTAAAGTTGCCATGATATAAGCTTTGTCATCTATGGTAACATCTGCAAGACCAATTGATTTTAGTTCTTCGACTAGTTTATTGGCAAGATTCCATTGTTTTTCTGTACTTGGAGTGGTATTTGAATTTGGGTCTGACTCAGTATCAATAGTTACGTAACTGATAAAACGATCTATAATATGTTGCATTTGTTTAATTTTTAGCAAATATAAGCAAATAATTAGGCGTTGAGAAGCTCTAAATTATGAAAAATGAAAAAACGGATTGGAAAAAGTTAGCCACGAATTCACGAATTTTTGCTAATGGGTATCTCTTCATGCAAAAATATAAAATCCGATTTCACGAATTACAATTCATGAAATCGGATTTTATATTTAAATTAATTCGTGAAGATTCGTGAAATTGCTTCACCTGTTCCCTTCGGTCGCGTCGGGACAAAAAAAAATTATTGTACACATCTAAAACCAATATGATTTGCCGGTGATTTATAGTCGCCTTTTCCTCTGGTGCCTACCATATAACGTGTGCAATACTGATCTGTACATAAAAATGATCCTCCTCGTTGTACTTTTTTAGGTAAATTAGGTTCTCCCGGATCGTAAGATGATTCGGGGCCTTGCGGATTTTTGGCCACTTTACCACTTTGTTTTAAAATATCATAATAATCTGCGGTATACCAATCGTTTGTCCATTCCCATACATTTCCTCCAATATCGTAAAGTCCATACGAATTTGGTTCAAATTGAGCAGTGGGAGCAATGCCAATATAACCATCTTCACCCGTATCGCCTTTTTCTATTGGGAAATGGCCCTGATAGATATTGGCTTGAAATTTTCCTTTTGGTTTTAAAGTATTTCCCCAAGCGTACAATTGTCCTGATTTTCCACCGCGAGCTGCAAATTCCCATTCGGCTTCAGTGGGTAATCTTTTGCCTGCCCATTTGGCGTATGCTGCCGCATCATCATATGAAATTTGAACAACAGGATAGTTGCCTCTTCCTTTGATAGAGCTTCCGGCTCCTTCCGGATGTCTCCAGTCTGCTCCCTTAGCGTAACTCCACCATTGCATATAATTGTTTAAATCTACTGTAGCAGGAGTAGGAGTAAAAACGGCTGATCCGGCTACTAAATTTTCAAGTGGTGCATCGGGATATTCTTCATGAGTTGGTTTTATTTCGGCTAGTGTTACATAACCTGTAGCTTTTACAAAAGCTTCAAATTGGTCGTTGGTCACTTCGGTTTGATCCATATAAAAACCATCTACATAAACCTGATGTATAGGTGCTGCATCTTTTGTAACCCCTTTTATACTGCATAAACTTTCGTCTTCGACATTGCTTCCCATAGAAAACTCTCCGCCTGGAATCCAAACCATCCCTTTAGGTGCTTTATTTTGAGGTGGTTTGTTCTTGTTCTCGATTGTAGGTTTAAACAAAGATACATCCGAAACAGGGGTTTCGGCACAATCCATTGCAGCTAATTTTTGTTTTGGAACAAGAATTTTATTGTAGCCATAAGCAATCGAAATGATAGAAATTGTGAGAATTGCTAAAATCCAATAAGTTTTGTTTTTCATTCTGGTTTGATTTTGTAGTGATCAGTATAATAGAGGATAAAGTTAAAAAATAACTTTTAATTATATTTATCCTATAGAATTAATTATTCTTTTTCAACATCTACAACTTCATATTTGTTTTTACCATCAACCTGAACGGGTTGGTAATAGGTTTCTCCAAATTTGACATATTTTACCTCTCCAATTGTAACTTCTTGACCACCTTCAGGTAAGTTGTCTACAACTGTTCCTGCTGTTGGTGGGACAACTTTATAATTGCTGCCCTCTTTTTCATAATACGTTCCTCCATAGTAATAATTATTGACGGTTCCGGTATTGACTGTTTCAGCACCGCTGGGTATATTATTAACCGTTCCTCCTACAGGGGCTGGAACGGCTGTATAGCCTCCGCTAGTTGGAGTGTACCAAACACCCTGATCATAGTGATATTGAGTGCTTTCAACACTTACCACAATTGCTGTAACAGCCAGAGTAGCTACAAAAAATCCCCAAGGGTGCCAAACTGGACCCCAATAAAAGGGAGTATAAGGATGAAAATAATAAGGATGGTAAGCACGATATCGATAACCGCCATATACATACGGCGGACGGACATAAGGTCTGACACCGGGTCTTACTACTGTGTTACGATTGTTGCGAACATGAACACTGTTGTTAACATTGATGTTTACATTATTTCTGTTTCTGTTGACGGTATTACCGCTAATATTGGTGTTTCTATTTCTATTATTAGTAACGTTATTGCCTCTATTAGTGGCATTATTACCCCCAATTTTAGAATTTGAGTTAGTAGGTCTTGTGATTTTAGTTCCAGAATTGTTTGCTCCTGGTCTTGTGGTATTAGCAGGTCTTTTTATGGCTGGCCTCGGCTGATTTGCAGGTCTAGCCTGAGTTGCTGCTCCGCCTCTGTGTGCACCACCCCCGCCATGACGTTGCGCAATACTATCAATTGAAATCAAAAAAAATGATCCCAGTAAGCATATAGTTGCTGTATTTCGAAGTGATTTTTTTATGTTTTTCATTTTCAGTGTTTTAGATTAGTTAAAGTTATTAAAAATAATAATTGCTATACGAAAATAGAGACGAAATTTTATGTGATATTATAATTTATAATGAAATATCCCATTGAATTCTGAAACGCCATCCTTGTTCAAGAGGCAGACTTTTATCCTGAAAACTAAAATAACTAAACTCAGATGTAAGTTTGTTTTTATGTCCTTTAAAAAACCAGTTGAAAGCAATTGTTGTTTCATCTTGCAAGTTCTGTCTTATGGTGTTATCAGGTCTGAAGGCAGCATGTCTTGCAGCCATTTCCAGGTGTTGTGGCCACCATTTAAAAGCATTATGAAAAAAATATCCTGCCTGCACATAATACCCTTTTAGAGTTGTTGTGTCATCATCATTTAGTTTATCTATGATTTTTTTGGTGTGCCATTCGCTTTGCCAGGAAAAACCACGGTACATAAAGGCAGTTTCAACGTTCCACTGATTCACACGATACTCACCGGGAAGTCCGTTTTCGTAACCATCCAAAGAGCCTCCGCCTGATTGCGAAAATCGTGTATACGGACTCCGATTTGTTAGTCCTGAAAAGGCAATAATTGGAGTTGGCTTTTCATGAAATTCCAGATCGCTTCCTTCAAAATCAAGAAATCTTCCTGAAAAATTCCATTGAGCCCTGCCAAAATACATTAAATTATTGTCGTCATTAGCAGTATTTCCACGCCCTGTTCCTGTTAGCGCCGCAACCCAATAATTAAAATCAGCAATACCACGACCTTTTAAATGCCCGTAAACTTCAACTCCCATTTGTCTGTCTACAGTAAATTCCCTGTTGATGAAGGATCGATCTACAGTTTGTTGCTCACCACTACTTATAAAGCGTTCGCGCGTATATTCAACTTTCCACTGACCGACCTTAAAACTCATCCATTTCCATTTTTCGATCATGATTCTAAAATCCAGTAAATTAGACTGGCTCAATTCATACTCCCAATAATATTGTAACCAGGGTTCAAATGCGTGGCCGCCAACTTTTAATCTGGCACGATTAATTTTGAAAGTCGTTTGTTTGTCCTGGCTATAATCATCATAAGTAAGCGGATCCTGATCGTTAGGAGTTGAAAATCGAAACTGTAAACGGCTTTGTAACTGAAAAAGAAATTTATTGTCTTTGGTACGTAATTCAATTCCTTTATCTCCATATCTAAAAGTAATAATCTTGCTTGTGTCTTTTTCGAACTGTGCCTGAACAGAAATGCTTAGAAAAAATAATAGGATTAAGAGCAATTTTTTTTGGAGATATATTATTTTATCTGGATGATACATAAGCATGATTTGGTTACACAATTTGATACTGATTTATATTAGTTAGTTCGTCCAAAATTCTTTGCAATTCCTAATTCTATTCCCCCGCTATCATAAGCATTCCGTTTAATATCATAGCTAAAAATTCCAAAAATTCCAATAAGTGCAGCAGCAATAGGATAACTTCTTTCTACAGTTTATTTGTCTTCGCCGCTTTCGAGATTTTTTTCGACTTCAAATTTTTCGATTATAAAATCAGTATGTAAACCAATAGCCTATTTTTTGCTTATATAATAGGTATAAGCAACCCTGTTTCCTTCGTCATCTCTTCCTTCAAAAATATGAACATGATTTATTGGTATTCCAATTGATGATGTGGCGTAAAAGGTGCTGTAATTTCGCTTTCCTGCGCATAGCTTATTTCATAGCAAAACAGCACAAGAATGAATACTAAATTTTTTGTAAGTATTATATTTAAATAAAAAGAACTACTTATTTATAAAAAAGAGCATTTATAAAAAAAAAATAAAATTGAAAGTAAAGGATTCACATTGTACTAATAATTTGAGCAAAACATGAATTTTATATTTGTAACTATTTGTAATAAAGGCTTGTAGTACGAAGTTAGTAAAATTCTGTTAATGATTTTATTTTTCGTGTAAAAAATAATTAGCGCTTTTCTTTCAAATTTAATTCCTGAAAAATGAAAGAATGCAAACAGATTGATATAAATCATATTCACATTCAAGTATTATAATTAAATTTGCAATCGAAAAACACACACACAACACTCTTATGTATAAATTGATAATTCGCCCGATACTTTTTTGGTTTGATCCGGAAGAAGTACATTATTTTACTTTTTCATTTGTTAAATTTATTTCAAAAATCCCAGGAGTTTCATCAATCATAAAATCAATATATGAAGTAAAAGATACTCGTTTAGAACGTGAAGTTTTCGGAATTAAATTCAAAAATCCGGTAGGTCTTGCAGCAGGATTCGACAAAGATGCCAAGCTGTACAAAGAGTTTTCTGATTTTGGATTTGGATTTATAGAAATAGGAACTGTAACACCGGTTGGTCAGGAAGGAAATCCTAAAAAACGTTTGTTTAGATTGAAAGCAGATCAGGCGATTATTAACCGAATGGGTTTTAATAACGGAGGTGTTCTAGAAGCCGTAGAACGTTTAAAAAAGAATTCAGGAGTTTTGATAGGAGGAAACATCGGAAAAAATAAAGTTACTCCAAACGAAAATGCCGTAGACGATTATATCATTTGTTTTGACGCACTGTTTGATCATGTAGACTATTTTGTTGTGAATGTGAGTTCTCCGAACACTCCAAATTTAAGAGCTTTACAAGATAAAGAACCTTTAACGGCTTTGTTACAAACGCTGCAAAACAGAAATGTAGAAAAGCAAAAAACAAGTACTCAAAAAATAAAACCAATACTTTTAAAAATTGCTCCGGATCTTACAGACGAACAATTATTAGATATTATTGATATTGTAAAAACTACTCAAATTGCAGGCGTAATTGCTACCAATACTACGATTTCAAGAGAAGGTTTGCAATCTGAAAATCAAACTGAAATGGGAGGTTTATCCGGAAAACCATTAGCGAAACGTTCTACCGAAGTAATTCGTTTTTTATCTGAAAAAAGTAATAAAGCGTTTCCAATTATCGGGGTAGGAGGAATACATTCTGCAGATGATGCCATCGAGAAACTAAACGCAGGAGCAAGTCTGGTGCAATTGTACACTGGATTTATTTACGAAGGCCCGGCTTTGGTAAAAGCGATCAATAAAAAGGTTTTAGAGCAATTGTAAAAGCAACGACTGAACAACTAATCCGGTAAGAATAGCGGCTCCAAAACTGATCAAAGTACCAATTAAAACATATTCTGTAAGTTTTCTGTCTTTGGCTTCTTTTAAATCACCAAATCTAAAAATAGACTTTGCAGCCAGTAAAAATCCAATGGCTTCAAAATGTCCGGTTAAGATAAAGCAGAATACAAATAAACGCTCTAATATGCCAATGTAGTTTCCTGCTTTGGCGAGTGAATTGTCATGCTGGCTATTTTCGCTTTCCGGATTCCAGATGGAAATAATCGTTTTAATGATAATTGAAGTTGGTTTTGTAATAAATAAAACTCCGGTAATAAGTATCCAAAACTGATTATTAAACCAGAGAAAATTAATTGTTTCGCCTTTATAAAGAACTACAACGGCAAGTAAAACTAAAATATGAGCAATTTGGTCTAAAACAAACCAGCTGCGTTTTGTTTTCTTTTTTTGGAAATTAAGTTTGATCAGATCAATAATTCCGTGAGTGACAGCAATTAAAATCGCATAAGGTAGGAATCGAATTTCCCCAACCAAAATTGCAGCAAGGATTCCGTGTAAAAAAACATGAAGATATAAGTAAATACTTTTATGTTTTTTAGCTTCTTTATCGGCTACCCATGAGTTGGGCTGCCATATAAAATCGCCTAATAAATGTGCTAAAAGTAGTTTTATAAATAAAATCATGGTGTTGTAAGTTGTTTTATCTGTATTCTAAAATAACGATCTAATTGTAATACCAAATCAAACTGAGCACGCTTTTGCCTTCTGCTTACTGCAGCCTGATTAATACCTAATTTTTGGCCTAGCTCTTCTTGCAACAACGTGGGATTTTCTATTGCGGCGGCTACAAATTCAGCTTGCTGTGCAAGCCAGTGGTCCATAAAGGTCAAAGCCAGCTGAATCATGAGATTTATCTTTTCATCAAAAACCATATCACCTGTGCGCATGGCTAAAGTTACTTTTTGTTTTTTTAAAGTTTCAAAAAGTTCTCCCGAATGTATAAAGGCGCTACCATTACTTTCGGATATTTTTTCGGCATTATGCGTTTTATCTCCAAAACCGATACTCATTCTGGCATCTAATTTTATAGCCTTTAAATGCGCTTTGATTAAAATAGCAGAAAACAATGCTTCTTCGGGATTTTTGATCTCGATCTGGAACTCGTCACCCCGGTAAACTTCCCATTGGCTTGGTGTTGCTCCAAACCGGGACAGGATTGTTTTCAAATCCTCTACCCAATGTTTAGAGGTTTGTTGTCTTGAACCGATAATATCTCCCGTAATAACGCTTGTCATAATTCAAATATAATTAAAAATAAATAAATCTTAATATTACAAATATAAGTAATAAAATTAATTATTACATTTTTATGTAATAATTACAAAAATTGCTTTTTAAAGTAATACTAAACATTATTACAATTTTAAAGAGTACTATATGATAATTTAAGCCTATGTGATTTTATTTCAAGGATTCATGTGTGACAGCTAAATGAACTTATATAACTTATATGGTAAAAAAATAACACCGACAGATTTTTTTATTTCTTTAAAAAAGAAACTAACTTAGCCTTCACTAAAGAATAAGCTTTGAATAAAGAAATCAAGATTATCGAATGTCCGCGTGATGCTATGCAAGGTATCAAAACTTTTATACCTACTAAAAACAAGGTTTCTTATATACAAGCTTTACTTCGTGTAGGCTTTGATACGATTGACTTTGGGAGTTTTGTGTCGCCAAAAGCGATTCCGCAAATGCAGGACACGGCCGAGGTTTTAGCACAACTTGATTTATCGCAAACGACAAGTAAATTGCTGGCTATAATTGCCAATACGCAAGGTGCGGCATCGGCGGCAGAACATGAACCTATTCAATACTTAGGATTTCCTTTTTCGATTTCTGAAAACTTTCAGATGCGAAATACCCATAAAACCATTGCTGAATCTTTAGTAACATTAGAAGAAATTCTTGAAATCGCCGATAAAAAAAATAAAGAAGTAGTAACCTATCTTTCAATGGGTTTTGGAAATCCGTACGGAGATCCGTGGAATGTTGAGATCGTTGGTGAATGGACAGAAAAGCTAGCCGGAATGGGTGTGAAAATTTTATCACTTTCAGATACTGTTGGAAGTTCTACGCCAGAAGTAATTACCTATCTTTTTTCGAACCTGATTCCAAAATATCCTGAAATAGAATTCGGCGCTCATTTGCATACCACTCCAACTACTTGGTTCGAAAAAATCGATGCAGCATCAAAAGCAGGCTGTACCCGTTTTGACGGCGCTATTCAGGGTTTTGGCGGATGCCCGATGGCTACAGATAAACTAACAGGAAATATGCCTACAGAAAAACTGATCTCTTATTTTACATCTAATAAAAAAAATACGGGTTTAAATTCTTTAAGTTTTGAAAGTGCTTATAACGAAGCTTCTAAATTATTTGGCAAATTTCATTAAGAAATTTAGTATATTTACTTATAGCAGATAATAAGTAATAACATTCTGTGTTATTTAGAAATATAACCTACACATGAAAGCAACATTTATAAAGAGAATCTCGAGGATATTATTTTTATCATGCTTGTTTTTATCATGCTCAAGCGATTTAGATTTTGACCAGGCCAAAGATTTAAAACTAGAACCTGTTTTTGTCACAAATCTGGCTTATTTTGATGTTCCTGCCACTCAGCTTATAAACGATGGAAGTTTAGCACTCTATCCTGATGTAACTGCATTTGGTGCTTTTAAAGATGAATATTTTACAGATCATCTGGTAAAAACAGAACTTAATTTTGAAATTGAAAATACCATAATTAGAGCGTTTAGAATTGATCTCATCCTTCTCGATGCCAGTAATCAGGTGCTTGAAACGGATTCCTATAATGTTCCGGCATTTTCAGGAACCTCAAATGTTATTAAATTTCCAACTGAAGTATTTGAAGGTCAGAGATTAGAACTTTTAAAAAGAACTGCTAAATTGGGTTTCCTTGTGACAATGGCGCCCGGACCTCCATTAGATCAAAATAGTACAGGTAATCTAAAATTCAGATCAGGCGCAACCGTTTATATGAAAGTCGAATGAGAAAAATTTATCTGATTTTAATCGTCATTTTTCAACTTTCAGGTTTTGCTCAAAACAAAGAAGTGTTGTATAATTTTACCTCTATTCCGCAGGCATCACTCGTAAATCCAGGAGCCGATGTTTCGTATAAATTTTACTTTGGTATTCCGGTTTTGTCCGGCGTTTCGGCCAATTTAGGTTCCAGTAGTTTCTCTGCCTATGATTTATTTGCCAATAACGGAGTGGATTTTAACGATAAAGTGCGGAACGTGATCAATAATTCTTCGAGTAAAGATAAAACCCATGTCAACCAGCAACTCGAATTATTTTCAGGAGGATTTAGAGTAGGAGGAAGAGATAGTCGGTCCTATATTTCATTTGGAGCCTATCAGGAATTTGATTTCTTAATGTATGTGCCTAAAGATCTTGCGATATTGGCTATAGACGGAAATCGCGACTATATTGGCAAATCATTCAATCTGGCCGATTTAAATGTAAGGGCCGAAGTGCTTTCTGTATTTCATGTAGGATTTCACAAAAAGCTAAGTGAGAAACTGGTTTTAGGAGGTCGTGCAAAATTGTATTCAAGTGGAGCAAATGCAACTTCAACTAAAAATTCCGGATTTATTTATACAGGGCAAAGTGTGGGAACACCAAATATTTACGAACAGGTAATAGCTTCACATTTAGAACTTAAAACCTCTGGTATTGCTACTTTTACAAAAGATGAGTACGAAGGAAATATTCCGGAAGATATTGCTCATAATACCTTCTTTAACGGAAGTTTGGGCTTTGGTATCGATGCCGGAATGACCTATTATTTTAAAGAGAACCTTCAGTTCACCGCAAGTGTTGTCGATCTTGGTTTTATAAATCACACTAAAGATATCGAAACATTAAGTTATAAGGGAACTTACAATTATAAAGGGGCAAACCCTAGTTTTGATCCTGCAAACAAACCCAAAGATATTTTTGATGAATTTGATAAAGCAATACCACGTGATACGCTTTATAATAAGTACACCACTTGGCGTCCGACCAAATTTTACTCATCAATTCAATATTCATTTGGCGAATCACGCTCTAATGAAGATTGTAATTGCAAAGGAAAAACAACCACAAATTATGCGAACGCTGTAGGGGGGCAATTGTTTATCATGTCAATGCCAGTCGAACCTTTTGTAGCGCTAACTGCTTTCTATAAACGAAGTATTTTTGAGAAACTAGACTTTAAAGCCACTTATACATTCGATCCTTATTCAGATAAAAACATTGGTTTAGGACTTTCAGGAACATTGGGAAAACTCAATATGTATCTTCTCGTCGATAATGTTTTGGAATATAAAGATGTCTCGAAGGCCAATAGCATTGCATTTCAGTTCGGTTTCAATTTTGTTTTCCAAAACTCTGAGGATTAATTTTTTGATCCTATAAATCAATTTAATCCTATTGTCAGTTCGAGCGTCCCGAGACTGCGGGAGAGAAACTTCGACAATATAATTGCTCTTATTACTAATCGGATTTAAAATTAAAATAAGAAGCTATTCCTGCTGTCCATTACAAGCACTCGGGCAAAATAACATTTTTTCAAGGCCTTAAAAGAGCTTCCGCTGGTCGCTTTTTAAGACCAGAAAAAAATGTTATTTTGCTCCTCGTGGCTTTCCATTTCCATCAGGGCTAAGACTCTCGTATTTGTAAGACCTTTCGTGTAAAGTTAAATTTATGAATAAGTTAGTAATCAAGTTTCCAATTTATTCACTATATTTGCACGCAATTCAACTAGAAATTGCAACATGATAGCACACAACTCCAAGATTATCGGCGAAGGTTTAACTTACGACGATGTATTATTAGTACCTAACTACTCGAATGTGCTTCCTCGCGAAGTGAGTATCAAATCAAAATTTTCACGAAATATTACACTAAACGTTCCAATAGTATCAGCTGCTATGGATACCGTTACCGAGAGTTCTATGGCAATTGCTATGGCGCAAGAAGGCGGAATAGGTGTTTTGCATAAAAACATGACAATCGAGCAACAAGCTGCGAAGGTTAGAAGAGTAAAACGTGCTGAGTCAGGAATGATTATCGATCCGGTAACTTTACCTACCAATTCGACCATTGCAGATGCAAAAAATGCCATGAAGGAATACGGAATTGGCGGAATCCCAATCGTTGACGAAAACAAAATCCTTAAAGGAATCGTTACCAACCGTGATTTACGTTTCGAAAAAAACGGAGCAAGACCAATCGCTGAGGTAATGACCAGTACCAACTTAGTTACTGTAGCCGAAGGAACTTCACTAGAACAAGCCGAAGTAGTTTTACAAGGACATAAAATCGAGAAATTACCAGTAGTAAACGCTAACTATGAATTAGTTGGTTTAATTACTTTTAGAGATATTACAAAACTGACTCAAAAACCAATCGCTAACAAAGATGTTTTTGGTCGTTTAAGAGTTGCTGCTGCTATTGGTGTTACCGGTGACGCAGTGCAAAGAGCAGAAGCTTTAGTTGCTGCCGGAGTAGACGCTATCATTATTGATACCGCTCACGGACATACTGAAGGTGTCGTAAATACATTGAAAGAAATAAAATCAAAATTCCCAAATATCGACGTAATTGTAGGGAACATTGCAACTCCGGAAGCGGCTAAATACTTAGTTGCAAATGGAGCAGACGGTGTAAAAGTAGGAATCGGACCTGGTTCTATTTGTACAACACGTATCGTTGCAGGTGTTGGTTTTCCCCAATTTTCAGCAGTTCTTGAAGTAGCTGCAGCTATCAAAGGAACTGGAGTTCCGGTTATTGCAGATGGTGGAATTCGTTATACAGGTGATATCCCGAAAGCAATCGCTGCCGGTGCCGACTGTGTAATGTTAGGATCTTTATTAGCAGGAACAAAAGAATCTCCGGGAGAAACAATTATCTTCGAAGGAAGAAAATTCAAATCGTACCGCGGAATGGGTTCTGTTGAAGCCATGCAAACGGGTTCGAAAGACCGTTATTTTCAGGATGTTGAAGACGATGTTAAAAAATTAGTTCCCGAAGGAATTGTTGGTCGCGTTCCTTACAAAGGAGAATTAAACGAAAGTATGCTTCAGTTTGTTGGAGGTCTTCGTGCGGGAATGGGATACTGTGGTTCAAAAGATATTCCTACGTTGCAGGAAACTGGACGTTTTGTTAGAATCACGTCAAGCGGAATTACAGAAAGTCATCCACATAACGTTACTATTACTAAAGAAGCTCCAAATTATTCAAGATAATTTTTAGTTTTCATTATAAAACAAAAGGCATAAGAGTTTGATTCTTATGCCTTTTTTGTTTTCTAACTTATTAGATTTAGCGCAATCTAGTCATTTCGAAGGATATATGGTAAAAAACATTAAACCCCACCGCGGCTATTCAATATTTTCTCAGTCGTAACATCAGAATGTAATAATTCCTCCATTTGATAGGTGGTGCGTTGCGCTTCGAGAGCATAACCAAACATTTTTTGCTCATAATCATCAATAGCATCCTGAAGAGATGAGAATTCTCCGTTAGTTAAATTCTCTGTTAACTGATAAGCGTCCATTAAACCCATATTTACACCTTCTCCGGCAAATGGTGGCATCAAGTGTGCCGCATCACCAACAAGTGTAATATTTGAATGTTTTTTCCAGGATTCTTCTAAGGAGAACAAACGTAATGGCAATCCCCAAAAATCTGTAGAAGCGTTAAAGAATTTTTTATAATCTTCATTCCAGTTCTCGAATTTTTTATTCAGAAAAGCAATTACGGAAGCATTGTCTTCAAAGTCAATTCCGTTATTTAAAACCCAATTTTCATCTGCTTTAAAAGAAACTCCAAAATGTATAGAACCATCGCGTAAAGTGTGGGTATAAAACATTTTTTTCTCTCCCATTGCCATTACATTTCCGTCACCGTATTTAGGTTTGAATTCAGGATAATCGCGATCCGGATTTTCAATTTCTCCCTGAATAATATAAGTTCCGGAAAGTTGAGGCTCTTTATCCGTAACAAATTTTCGGGCATTCGATCTTCCGCCATTCGCCACAATAACAAAATCAGCAGTTGTTTTAGTACCGTTTTTAAATTCTAAATGATATTGTTCGTCAATTTTTTGAATTTCCGTTAGCTGACTGTCCCAAACTACGGTATTTTCCTCTAGATTTTCCAGCATGATTTTTCTCAGATCATTTCGGTCGATTTCAGGTCTTGAATAAGCATTTTCCTCAGTAGGCATTTCTTCCGAAGTAATATTCCCGTGCATATCTGCGATTTTTTCTCCTGTTGGCCTCGCATAGCGATAAAACTCCTCCATCAAGTCTGCTTTTATGATCGCTTTTTGTCCTGAATCAGAGTGGATGTCAAGAGTGCCGCCCGAAGTTCTCGCCTGAGCATTTAGATCTCTTTCGTAAACCGTTACATCAGCACCATTAATTTGCAAAATTCTCGCTGTTGTCAATCCAACAGGTCCACCACCAATAATGGCGATTTTTTTGTTTTTTATAAGTGAAGTACTCATTTTATTTTTTATTTAATTGATATTGTATTAAGTGATTTTTTACTTTGAATTTGATATTAACATTGCAATTGACATTGATTTTTGATATTGCTATTGCAATTGGTTTATCACGGAGTCAAAGCTTTAATAACCAAATTAAAAGCTTCATTCCTAATTTTATCAGTAAATACAAAAGCTTTTCCTGACATTGATTTACCTTCTCTGTGAAGTTCTAATAGAGAATAAAGCGATCCATAAGCAATACTCCAGAAAACTTCAAATGTGATAGGAAGAAGTTCTTTATTTTCAATTGCCTTTGTGATAAATTTTGACATTTGTTCCTTAAAGTCTGTTGTGATTTCTGCCAAAATTGCGTCGCCATAAGTAGAATGTTTTAGGAGTTCAAGACAAGTAGTCTGCAAAGAAAAGTTGATAGCAAACTTAGAACGGTTGTCCCATTGTTGACGTAAACCATCAACAAAAGACATTTCAGGTGAAAATCCGACTAACATTTCTTCAAAGAAATTTTTACCAATTTCAATTCCAATTTTTCTGATAAGATCTTCTTTATCCGAATAATAAATATAAAGTGTCGCCACAGAAACTCCACATTCTTTAGCTAGTCGATTCATTCCAAAACCTTCTACACCTTGTGAAACCAGCATTTCGATGGCTTTTTGCTTGACAATTTCTTCTTTATTTGTATCTCTGGTTCTCATAATTTTAATTCATTATGGTACAAAGATATTAATAATAAATGAACGTTCGCTTATTTAACGTAAAAAAGTTTCAAAGACCCAAAGGCGACAGAGGGACAGAGGTTCAAAGGCTTGGTAGACACGCGCAGCAATGCGTCTATTGAGGTTTTAATTGAATAGCCTCCAGCTTTAGCTGGGGGATGAAAGAGGGTGAGAAAAATAGGCTTTAGCCGAATTTAATTGATGATAATAAATGTTTTAAAAAAAAACTTTGTGTCTTCGTGCCTTCGCGGCATAAAAAAAGCATAAAAAAAGCATAAAAAAACTGCTACCATAATTCGTCAAAATTACAATAGCAGCTTTCCCTTGGATAACATATTCTTATGGAGTAGCGGTTTGTTCTGCTTCTCTAACTTTTTGATTTTCTAAAATCTTTTGAATAAACGGTTTTGCCTGAGTTTCTATTTCTGCTTCAGAAATATCCAATGCTTTTGGATCTTTTACTAATGAAAGCCATGGTTTAGGTTCTCCAAAAGGATAACTTCCAAAAACAATTACCGGCGTTCCTTTTACTTTTACGTTTTCCTTATCTTTTAGGATCCATTCATCGGCAAATTTGTAAAGGAATTTAGCATCAGTTTCTTGTAATCGTAAACAAGAGTGCGATGCCGGATAACCAGGTAATTCATATTCGTGAAAACCAACGCCTAATTTATTTTCTATATTAAAGTTCCATTTCAAATCCCATTCGTCATTAAACGTACTGGTTGTTTTTTCAGCTTTCCAATTGGTAAAAAATAATCCTGTTGGAGTAGGATCTTTTTTTCTCCCCATATTAGTTGGACCTGTATATACTAATTCGCCATTCTCGTAAGCTGCAAATGCCTGAGCCGGATAAGAGAAAATGATTACTTTCGAAACTTCTTCTAAAGCTGCAACATGTAAAGGAAACGGAAGATAATACACAAGATCACCTGTGAAATCTGCAGGAATCACAACTGAATCCATTTTTGCAAAATTGGCTTTATCAGTTCTGTTTAAGGCATATGCGATATGAAGTTTTGTACTGTCAGAACCATTTGTTTTTAACCATTCTTTCGTTTTTTCGAAATGATAAGAAGTGGTTTTTGGTTTTGTATGCTCAATTGTTTTTTTAGGTTTTGCTTTTTCCTTAGTTTCAGTTGATTCGCTTTTTTTGCATGAACCTAATAAAACTAATACTAATACAAGTAGGATATTGGATGTGTAATATAACTTTTTCATAAACTGGTTTTTATTTATGTAAAGTTATTTTAATCATCGCGAAAATGGCTTACACAATTTTTTGAATTGTTTGCTTGATTTTCATTTTAGTTTATTAATTCCAATGAAGACATTTCATCTAATAAGGCTTTAAAGAGTTCAAGTAGTGAATTTAAGGTTTCAAGATTATCTATTTCCCCATCTATATAATAAGATAATTCGAATTCATTTTCAGGAAGCTTTTGTTCCCATATTCCTTTCTGATCACAAATCTGGATATTTACTTCCTTCTGCATCGCAATTATATTTCTAAGCTCTTTATTTCGAAGTAATGTCTTTGTTTTAAGTTTATTGTTACTTTTAATTGTAAAAGCTTTGTCAAAATCAGGGTAACCAATTTCTATATCTTGCGCTCCAAATAGTCTTTCAATTTTTCGAACAAAGCCTTCGTTGTAAATTTCAAGTTTAAAATTATCCCTTAAAGTAATAGGAGCAATAATTCGCGTCATTTGAGTACTATATTTTCCAGACCAAAGCCTATGATTATCAAAAACAATTTTCCAGTTTTTGTATTCAATTTCAGTTGAATCTGATTGCCAGGAATAACCTTCTTTAAAAGTGCCTTTGGTTTGTTTTGCAAATTCTCGCCATGTATTCATTTTACTTTTTCTCAATTAATTTCAAAACATATTCCATCTGAGCATCTCTATTCTCTATAAAATCATCCAAAGTTTGACTCACTTTATAATCAGGAATTACACCTCGTCCAAAAATCTGATTGGACTTTTTGGGAACATCCTGTTCTAAATTTACGATAGAAAATTGTGTTTTTATTTTTGTGTTAGGTAATTCGTATTCGATAGGAGTATGGCCATTATGACCGTAATAACCACCCATGGTTTCTTCGCCAATAACGATAGCACTTGTTTTTCCGGCAACTAATGATGCAAAAAGAGAGCCGGCCGAAGCTATTCTCGGGCTTATCAGCAAATAAATCTGACCTTTGAAAGTATTTTTATCCGGCTGTAATACGAGATTAAATTTTGGATCCTGGGGATATATTTTGCCTTTCAGGATTGGATATTCTTCCTTTAACTCAGCTTCAAAATCATTCTTTTCTTCTAGCTTTTTTTCAGTCTCAGTTTCTTCGTAAACAAAATAGGGAAGAAACGGAATTTTCTGAAAATTAATATAAGCGTTTTTATTTTCGCGATATGTTTTTTGTGTTAAGTATGAAAAAGTTACCAAATCGTTAGGATCTGAACCTCCGCCATTATTTCGTACATCTACAATTAAATTTTTTATTTCAGGATCCACAGCAAGCATTTGAAAACAGCTGTCGAGATATTTTTTATAAATTAAATGTTCTTTGGCCTGAGCGTTTCCTCCAATTGCAAAAGAATGTACCGCCAGTAAGGCGGTATTTTGCGAAATAATCTTAAACGAATATTTGTTTTTAATTTTGTTGTAGAACAAGCTGTCAGAAGGAAAAGAATGACGCTTTTTAAAATTTTCTTTTCTTTCGTCATTAGAAATACCGGCAATAGTTTTAGAAAGTTTTTCAGTTTGTTTTGGAAGGGAATATTCAACTAAAAACGTTTCTTTTGGCCCATATTCCAATTCAAAATATCTTGAAAAAGAACCATTTATTCCAATCGATTTTCCCGATATATTAAAGCCGTCTGTGGTGTAATATTTATAAAAAGAGCGTATTATTTTATTTATTTCAATTCCGTTAATACTATGAATTTGTGAGCCTAACGGAATTTCATCATTTTTAAAATTGATGATTGTTTTGTTCGCGATCAATTTTATCGGAAAAGGGAAAAAAACTTTTTCTGATGTATATCTGTTTTTAAATACATCAGGAAGAGTTGTATTATTATGTACACTGCCTTCGAAGTCAGTTATTTGTAGAATAATTTTGTGAAAATCCAGTAATTGCAGCGGACTTTTTAATTGTAAAAATGCCCAATTGTAAATACTGTCAATTTGCTTTTTAGTCCGATACTTGTAAATGCCTGAATTTGCTTTTTCTCTGATTTCTCTAAAAGTAGTAAGATCTTGTTTGAGTTTTTCTGAAGTGAACTTATCATTTTGAGAGCATACTATAAGTGGAAAAATCAGAAAAAAAGCTATTTTAAATTTGAGCATCAGATTGGTTTTGTTTAGAACTTAAAAATACTCAAAAAAATTAAATCAAATTTTTAATTTTAGCATGTTGTAATAACATAATTGTTTTAGCATCAGTAATCTCACCGGATTCGATCATGTTGTAAGCTTCTTCAAAAGTATATTCCAGTACTTCAATGTTTTCTTGTTCGGCATCTAGTCCGCCACCATCATTTACTTTCATGGTTTCATCATATTCTCCAACAAAAAGATATAAAATCTCTGTAACAGAACCTGGTGACATATAAGTTTCAATAACTTTCTGAACTTTATTTAAACGATATCCAGTTTCTTCTTCGGTTTCACGAATTACAGCTTGTTCAGCATTATCCTGATCAAGAAGTCCGGCACAAACCTCGATCATCATTCCGGTTTTATTTCCGTTAAGATAAGTAGGCAAACGAAACTGACGGGTTAAGATCACTGTTTTTTTAGATGAATTGTACAATAAAATAGCGGCTCCGTTTCCGCGATCATACACTTCACGAATATGTGATTCTACTTTACCGTCTTTCTTTTGGTAATCAAAAGTTACTTTGTTTAGTATGTACCAATTGTCTGATAGTAACTTAGTTTCGGTAACTTTAATTTCTGGATTTTTCATAATAAGAAATCTTTTGTATAAAAAAACGCTCTGGTTATCAGAGCGTTTAGATGTATTATTTTGTTATTGTTTGCTTTCTGTCAGGTCCAACAGATACAATTTTAATTGGCACTCCAACTTCTTCTTCAATAAACTCAATATATTCTTTTAGCTCAATTGGTAATTGATCGTAAGTCGTCAATCCTGTTAAGTCAGCTTTCCATCCTTTAAATTCTTTATAAACAGGAGTTACGTTTTCCGGCTCGATGTTGTAAGGAAAGTGAGAAATGTTTTGTCCTTTATAGTTGTATTCTGTACAAACTTTCAAAGTTTCGAATCCTGAAAGAACATCGCCTTTCATCATCATTAACTGAGTAACTCCGTTTACCTGAACAGCATATTTTAAAGCTACAAGGTCTAACCATCCGCAACGTCTTTGTCTTCCTGTAACAGATCCAAATTCGTTACCCACTTTTGCCATAGTAGCACCAACTTCGTCAAAAAGTTCAGTTGGGAATGGTCCGCTACCAACACGTGTTACGTAAGCTTTAAAAATTCCGTATACTTCTTTGATTTTGTTAGGCGCAATTCCTAAACCAGTACAAGCTCCTGCAGCAGTAGTATTTGACGAAGTTACGAAAGGATAAGTTCCAAAATCAACATCTAATAAAGATCCCTGAGCTCCTTCGCATAAAATAGATTTACCTGCTTTTTGAGCCTGGTAGATATATTCTTCACTGTCGATAAAATCTAATTTTTTTAATTCTTCGATAGCTTCAAAAAACTCTTTTTCAAGTTCAGCTAAGTTGTATTGAATTGCTACATCATAAAAAGCAATCATTGCTTCATGTTTGTCAGCCAATGCTCTGTAACGTTCTTTAAAATCTTCTAATTCAATATCTCCAACACGTAATCCGTTTCTTCCGGTTTTGTCCATGTAAGTTGGTCCAATTCCTTTAAGAGTAGAACCAATTTTAGCTTTTCCTTTAGACGCTTCAGAAGCTGCATCAAGCAAACGGTGCGTTGGTAAAATTAAATGTGCTTTTCTTGAAATGATCAATTTGTTTTTGATATCAAGGTTGAATTTCTCCAAACCTTCAATTTCTTTTTGAAAAACTACCGGATCTATTACAACACCATTACCAATGATATTTATTGAATTTTTATGAAAAATTCCAGAAGGAATGGTTCTTAATACATGTTTAATTCCGTCAAATTCTAATGTATGTCCTGCATTTGGTCCTCCCTGAAAACGTGCAATAATATCATAATTTGAGGTAAGAACGTCAACAATTTTCCCTTTACCTTCATCTCCCCATTGTAATCCTAGTAATAAATCTACGGTCATTCTGTTTTAATTTGCGTTGAGGCAATTTGAGTTGCCCTACTGATTAATGTAGTTAATTTTCTTTTTTTTATTTTTTAAAATAATGCGTTTCCGGACTATTGTTTTTGCTTTTTGTTTCCGTAGAAATACAATGAATGATTCGTAATTTCGATATCAAATATTTCTTCGATTGTTTTTTTGATGGTTTGAATTCTTGGATCGCAAAATTCGATTACCTCACCAGAATCAGTCATGATGATATGGTCATGCTGTTTATCAAAATATGATTTTTCGTAGTAAGCCTGATTTTGCCCAAATTGATGTTTTCTAACCAAAGCGCAGTCTAACAATAACTCGATCGTGTTGTATAATGTAGCTCTACTCACACGATAGTTCTTGTTTTTCATCTTGATATATAAGTTTTCTATATCAAAATGCTCTTCGCTATCGTAAATTTCCTGAAGTATAGCATAACGCTCAGGAGTTTTGCGATGCCCTTTTTGCTCAAGATACATTGTAAATACATTTTTTACAATTTCTTGATTCTTAGTGTTGTCAGTTGAAATGAGTGTCATATCCGGCAAAGATAATTTTTTATTTTTAATGAATAAAAGTTTCGGGTTTAAAGTTTAGTTATAAAACCCTTATAGATAGGTTAAAAAAGTTTAAGTTCTGTACTCTCTCGTCACTTTATCAACCCCATCAATTTTTTTAATCGCATTAATCATTTTCTTTAAAATGGTATTGTTTTGAACAATTACAGCAATCTGACCATGAAAAATTCCGGCATCTGTGCTTAACGAAATGCTTTGAATATTCACGCTCATATTGTTCGAGATCACTCTGGTTAACTGATTGGTAAGTCCTAAAACATCCATTCCCGTAATATTTATAATAGCCTTGAATTCTTCTTGAGATGAATCGATCCATTTGGCACTCATGATTCGATAAGCATAATTAGACTGCATGCCAATCGCATTAGGGCAGTCTTTTTTGTGTACTTTAATTCCTTCGTTTATCGTTACAAATCCAAAAACATCATCTCCAGGAATTGGATTGCAGCATGGCGAAAGTTTATAATCGAGTTTATCATGTTCAGTACCAAAAACCAGCATATCATAATTACTGCTGATTACTTGTTTATGAATATCATCGGCAGCAGTTGTATCTTTATTTCTTTTAATTTTATTTTTGAAGAAATTGATAAACGTATTGCTTTTTTGAGCGGCATAATCTTTTAATTGCTGATTCTCGATTGCTCCAATTCCAACTCTGTAAAATAAATCTAAACTCGTTTTGAGTTTAAAAAAGTTTACCAGTTCATTAATAACCTGCTCGTTGATCGTTATCTTTAAATGTCTTAGTTTTCGGGTAAGTAATTCTTTTCCTTCTTCAGCAATTTTTTTAGTGTTCTCGTTAAGAACGTTTTTTATTTTCGTTTTGGCTCTTGATGTGGTTACATATTCTAACCAGTTTACAGTTGGTTTTTGGTTGGCAGAAGTAATTACTTCCACCTGATCACCACTTTTTAACTCGTGATTTAACGGAACTAAACGTCCATTTACACGGGTTCCTCTGGTTTTTATTCCAATTTCTGAGTGAATACTAAACGCAAAATCCAGCGAAGTAGCACCTTTTGGCAGTGATTTAATTTCTCCTTTTGGCGTAAAGACAAAGATTTCTTTCGAATATAAATTCATTTTAAAATCTTCAACAAAATCAACCGCATTCGTTTCCTGATTTTCCAACGCTTCACGAAGCAAATTCAACCAAACATCCAGACCGCTTTCTTCCGTAGCGCCATTTTTATATTTGTAATGCGCTGCATAACCTTTCTCTGCAATTTCATCCATACGCTCGCTTCGAACCTGCACTTCGACCCAACGGCCTTTTGGTCCCATTACGGTAATGTGCAAAGCCTCGTAACCAGTTGATTTTGGAGATGAAATCCAGTCACGCAAACGACTCGGGCTTGGTCTGTAGTGGTCTGTTACGATCGAGTAGATTTTCCAGGCCACAAATTTTTCGTCGTGCTGATCTGATTTATAGACAATTCTAAGAGCAAATTTGTCGTACACTTCATCAAAACTTACATTTTGAGCACGCATTTTACGACGGATCGAATAAATAGATTTCGGACGTCCCTTAATTACATAATCGATACTTTCATTGTCGAGAGATTTCTTTAAAACATCCGAAATATCTTTGATATAAGCGTCCTGTTCTTCTTTTGTCTCCCTTATTTTGCTTACAATATCATTGTAAACAGCCGGTTCTGTATATTTTAAACCTAAATCTTCTAATTTGGTTTTTATATTATAAAGCCCTAAACGATGGGCAAGAGGGGCATAAATATAAAGCGTTTCCGAAGCAATTTTGGTTTGCTTGTATTCTGCCATCGAATCCATAGTTTGCATATTATGCAAACGATCGGCGAGTTTTATCAAAATTACACGAACGTCATCGTTCAGTGTAAGGATCATTTTTCTGAAATTTTCTGCCTGCATCGAGGCATTCAGATCTTTTTGAACTAACGAAATTTTGGTTAAACCTTCTACAAGTTGAGCCACTTTTGGGTTAAATAAACGTTCAATATCCTCGACTGTCATAGGAGTATCTTCGACAACGTCGTGCAATAAAGCCGCAGCAATAGAGGTTGCTCCTAAACCAATTTCAGAAGCCACAATTTTCGCAACTGCAATAGGATGAAAGATATACGCTTCGCCAGATTTACGTCTTTGTTCTTTATGTGCATCTACTGCGACATCAAATGCTTTTCGGATTAATTTTTTGTCGGTTGGACTTAAAGTCTGATAACTGATTCGAAGTAATTCTTTATACTCTTGGGCAATTGCTTTATTTTCTTTCTCAATATCTATTTCTATCATAACGGCATAGTTCAAGTACTAAAAATAAGAATAAGTTTGAATATACGCAAGGGAATGAAGGGTTGATTTCTGATTTCTGATTTTAGATTTTAGAGGGTAGATTTTGGCTTGTCAAATCGAGCCGAGTCGAGATTTTTTGTGATAGAAAGGACTTCGACTTCGCTCAGTCTGACAATAGAATATGTCATTTGTGATGTTAAATAAAAATTGATTTATCAATTTTTATTTTAACAAATCTAAAATCTAAAATCTAAAATCTAAAATCTAAAATCTAAAATCTAAAATCTAAAATCTAAAATCTAAAATCTAAAATCTAAAATCTAAAATCTAAAATCTAAAATCTAAAATCTAAAATCTAAAATCTAAAATCTAAAATCTAAAACTACTCTTTCATAAAATCCAAATCCTGAAAATCATAACTAAAATCAGTTAGTTCAGAGATGGGAAGCATTTTTAAGTTGATTACTTTTCCGGTTTCACCGTATTTGAAAAGTAGATGTGCATCGGCATGAAAAAAGGCGTTGTTCCATTTTACGACATAATTTCCATCTTTATAAAAGAAAACTTCACCAACAAGTTGTGGCGAACGTTTTGATGCAAAATAGGCTTTTCCTTTTTTCTCTGTTATGATAACTTCTCCAAACCAATTGTCTTTGTAGGTCCCGGTTATTTTAGAGAAATCAATTTTTAGTTTGTCCTTTTTATTTTTTGCAACGGCTGCCCAAACTTCGTCAGTCACTTTATCTGCTGATTCTTCGCTGGCTTTCGCACGGTTGCTGTAAGTGGTTACATAATCTTCGGGTTTAATTCCCAAATAACTGTCCTTTATCGTATTTGTTATGGCAGTAAATGCCGCTCCGGATTGTTGATTGGTCAGGACAATAATTCCTAAACCTATCTCCGGAATCAAGGTAGTTTGTGTCACATTTCCTTCTAATCCGCCGGTATGCGAAACTTGTTTGTATCCTTTTACATCACTCAAAAACCAACCTAAACCATATCCTGAAAAATGAGTATTGTAAGGTAGTTTTGTTTTTGCCGGAATAATGGTTTGCAATTGCCACATTTCGTCGTGTTCTTTCTCTGAAAATAATTGCTTATTGTCTCCGTATTTCCCATTGTTGATTTGTAAAATCGCCCATTTACTCAAATCATTTACGCTTGAATAAATTCCGGCAGCTCCGTCAAAAAGCTGATTTTCATAACGTTTTATCGTTTTCAGTTTTCCGTCAACAGGAACATGTGGCGTAATAACGTTTGTAGTGTCTTTTAAACGTTTTACAGAGGCTACGCTATTGTTCATTTCCAAAGGTTTCATGATGCGTTCCTCAACAAAATCTGCCCAGGTTTTTCCGCTTATAACATGTACAATTTCGCCTGCGATAATGTACATCAAATTGTCGTAATCGTATTTGGTTCTAAAACTCGAAACCGGTTTTAAGTATCTTAAATTATGAACGATATCCTGCGCTTTAAAATCACTTCCGTCAGGCCAGATCATCAAATCTCCCGCTCCAAGTCCGAGGCCGCTTCTGTGAGTTAAAAGATCACGAATTGTAAATTCGCGAGTCACATAATCATCGTACATTTTAAAATCCGGAAGATATTTCAGGACTTTATCATCCCATTTTATTTTACCCTCATCTACCAGCATAGCAAGTGCTGCCGTTGTAAATGCTTTACTATTTGAGGCAATCCCAAAAAGGGTATTGGCGTCTACTTTTTGTTGTGTCAAAACCGATTTTACTCCATATCCTTTTGCCAGCACTACTTTTCCGTCTTTTACAATTGCAACCGCAATTCCGGGAACATCAAAAGCTTTTATGGTACGATTCACCAATTCATCTACTTCCTGATTCGTAATTTGAGCCGAAACTGAAAAAGAAAATAATAAGGCTAAAAGTGATAATTTATAACTCATAATTTTGAATTTGTAATTAATTAAATCCTCTTTGGCGTTTGGCTTCAAAAATTAAAATAGCCGCCGCAACAGAGACGTTCATGCTGTCGATTTCGCCCTGCATTGGAATTATAATATTCTGAGTTGCGGCATCACGCCAATCCTGTGTTAATCCTGTGGCTTCCGTACCCACAACCAAAGCGGTTGGAGTAGTAAAATCCTGTGTATGATAAGAGGTTGAATTTTGTAGTGTAGCGCAGTAAAAATCGATCTTTTTTTCTTTCAAAAAAGCAATAATTTCGGCTGTTGTTCCTGTGGCAATCTGGTTGGTAAACAAACAACCAACGCTTGAACGAACAATATTTGGGTTGTACAAATCGCTTTTTGGGTTGGCAATCAAAACGGCATCCAGATTTGCAGCATCGGCAGTACGTAAAAGTGCGCCAATATTTCCTGGTTTTTCAGGTGCTTCAGCGACAATTATCAACGGATTATCAGATAATTTTAAATCAGATAATGACATCGATTTGGTTTTGGCTATAGCCAAAATTCCTTCGGTGGTATCGCGATAGGCTAATTTCTGATAGACTTCTTTATTGATTTCGATTAATGAAACTGGCGTATTTACCAATTTATTAATCTGACTTTCAGTTACCAATTCCGGTAAAAACAAAACAGTTTCTATTTCGTAACCGCCTTTTATGGCAAGTGAAATTTCGCGTAATCCTTCAATCAAAAATGTTCCGGTTTGTTTTCGGGCTTTTGCCTTTTCTTGTAATAAAACGAGCGATTTTATAAACGGATTTTGTATTGAAGTGATTTGTTTCATTTTTTTTAAAGGTACTTAGGTTCTGAGGCGCTAAGGTACTGAGATTTTTTTTAAAAGTTGCAAAGGTTCAGATTTGCAAAGGTTCAGAGGTTTAAGGCGAAATAAAAAAAGTTAGCCACAGATTAAAGGATTAAAATGATTCCTATAGTTTTTTAATCATTTTAATCCTTTAATCTGTGGCTAATAAATTAGCGCAAATTGGTGAAATTCGTGGCAAAAAAAATTATTCTTCTTTAGAATTGTTTTCTTCTAATAATGCAATTTCTTCTTCTTGTGGTTTTGATACCACCTGATCTTTTTTACCAAAAAGAAACTTCTTAAGGCCTGCAAATGCTGCAATAATCCCGATCACGATGATTTTTCCAAATTTAGCCAAAATAGCAAAAAAGCCTACTTTTGCTAAAACTTTTCCGGCAACTAAACCACCAATTGTCCAAGCGGCAACGGTATCTGTGTCGGCATCAAAGTCAAGGTATTTGTGTCCCTGATTGAATTCTACACTTTTTAAGATTCCAGGAATACTTGCTTTTACTTCTGCAAGTTCGCTCATACCAGCAACGGCCGAAATATTGTACATTCCTTTTCTTCCTAAAACTCTTAAATCATAGTTTAAAGTATTGGCTTCATCTGTCCCGAATTTTAATTCTTTTGCCCAATGCAACACTTTTAAATTATTGTCATAGTAAGGTTTTGATGCCCAGCCTACTAATTGTACTTCGGGATAACCACCTTTTTTACGTTCTTCATTTTCTGCCTGAACATCTTCTTTCATGGTTTTCAGTAAATCGTCATAATCGATATCTCCGGCGTCATCGTCTTTTACAAAACCATCTCCCTGATAGCTAATTACGAACATCCAGCTATTGCTATGTGTAACACCTTTTCCGTCAGGAACAAGAGATCCTAAAATGCTTTTGTCTTCGGGATTTCCCCATAAATTGCTTAAAACATCCTGAGTTTGCGCTGCATTTAAAAATTTAAATCCTTTAGGAACATTAAGAGTTCCTTCTCCTTCTGATAAAGTGATTTTTCCGGATTCATATTTAAAAGATTTTTCGATCTTATCATAATACGCTGCAAGTGTATCGTTTGTTTGTGCTAATAATTTTGGACTGAATACAGTCATTAAAAAAAGAAATACTAAAGTTTTTTTCATTTTGGTCAATTGGTTTTGGTTGGTTGTTATTTTTGGTTTAATTTATTATTCGTGAAATATTTCTTTAATTTCATCGGCCACAGGATGCGAAGTTGTAAAAGTGTATCCCATAACTTTGGCGATGGTTTGTGCGGTTTGTTTTTGATACAATTGAGATTGGGTTTTGACTTCGCCTTTTGGTGCGATTTCTGGTCCCATTGCAGCAAACCAAATCTCAGATGCTCCTGCAACGTCAGATCCGTGATCTGTCCATTCTTTCTTCTTTTTATCACCACGGCCATGATCGACAGTGATTAGTAAAGTCGTTTTGTTTTTGTACTGAGGATCATTTTGTAAAAATTCCCAGATTTCCTTAATCCATTTATCTACCTGATTGGCAGCATCAAGATACGATCTGTATTGTCCTGAATGCGCCCATTCATCAGTTTCGCCGTAAGCAATATAAAGCACTTTTGGTTTCTTTGTTTTAAGTTCGTCCATAGCCTGATAATGGGTAAAAACATCCAGACATTCATCTTCATGAAAAGGCTTATAAGAGTTATCACGCATTGCATTGAGCAGTTTCTGGGTTTCGGTTGGATTATTTCCTCCAATGCTGTCAAAGGCAGAAATTACAGGAAAACCACTTCTTTTTTCGTTTAAGATTCGATCAAAGGCATTCCATGCACCAAAAGCATTCACTTTACCGTTTAGATTAGGCTGTTGGTTTAAAAACTCCAACACATTTACATTCGGATTGTCTTTATAATGATTAGAATTCACCGCATTATCTGCGTTTCCGGTCATCATTTCGCTATATCCGGGATAGCTAATCCAGTATTTATTGGTAACATCTACTTTATTACCCAAATCACGATTGCCATAAATTTGCCCTTTCGAAGCAATTTCAGACCATAAAAAAGGCATTATTTTTTGGCGGGCTTCTGCAATATCAGCACTTCCGTATTTTTTGTAAATGTACTTTCTGTCTCCCTGATTAAATCTTTTATTATCGGCAATTTCTTTGTCCATTCCCTTAAAAACTTCCTGCCATCTAAAACCATCTGTGGTTATGATGATGATGTTTTCTGTTTTTTGTGCGTGGGATAAAAGGCTTGTGAAGGCGAATATAGTTAAAATTAGTTTTTTCATATTTTTCGGAGTTAAACAATTTTGATGAAACAAAGGTTTGAAGAATTTTTTTAAACAGATTTACAGAATGATATTAAAATGTTATTTTATTTGCTCATCATTTTTGAATATTTCTAGTTTAAAATAATTTAAATCTTCTGTTATCAAATAGTCCACAATTAGATTCATATCCTCCATTAATTTGAGATATGAAAAAACGGTTTTTAAATGTTCACTTTCTTTTGTCAGATTTTCCCATTTTTCTATAAAGATTGTAATTCTCTTTTCTTTTACTTTAATTATTTCAAAATAAATTCCAATATGTAAATGTTCAACCTTTTTTATATGAATTTCCTGTGAAGTATAATTATCCTTATAATTTTCAATTTTAATATAATCTTTTTGTAAAATATTTATAAATTTTTTAGTTGCTGCTAAATACAAATTCAAATCTTTGGAAGCTAAAAATTCAAATACTTTACGATAATGTATATTTGAGTTTGAGTCTTTAGATTTTAAATGAATAATTTCATTTCTAATTTGTTCAATTTCCAGTATTTGCCCAATAATATTTCTATTTGTTTCTACATTAAATTCAATACCAGGTATTTTTGGAAGTATGATTTCTATTTTTTCTTTAAAGCTTATCCACCTCTCAATGTTTTCTTTATTAAGTTTAGTGATTTGCTCTTGAAATTTATTTGAATTTGATATCTCAATTTTTGAATAAATAAAATCCTCGGGAATAATGAAATTGATAAAAGCCTCTACTGAAAGATGAATAAATATAATTGCACTTATTCTATATTGTATAAAACGATTAAATATTGGCGTATCAATAAGTTTTATACGTTCGAATTTATCTGATGCGATGTAATGAAAAGTTTCAGCATATTTTTCTGTGATTTGTACTTGCTGATAAGCTAAATCAAAATATGCTTGAATTAAATTAGGGGCAATACCTGCAAAAACTATTTTTTTATTTGTAAATGTGGTTGCCTGAAAAAAATCTCCCTCTTTATTAGCAAGTAATAAATTAGATTTATTTTGTTTTAGCTCCTTTTCCCAAATTTTCAATGGTTTTTCAATTAGAGCTTGTTTGACTATTCTTTTTGTTTTTTCAGATTTATCATGTAAAATCTCTGTAGGTACCTTAAAGATTTTCATTCCTTCAATTCGAGTTTTCTTTAAGTTCATACTTTTTTAGTTTTAATTTAAATTGAATATTTGTTATTTCACATTATAAAACCTGAATATTTTGTATGAAGACTTACAAAATTCCTCTCGCCTTAATCTCTAAATATTTATTAATCGTATCCAAAGTCAGATTTTCAGGTTGTGTTAAAACCGAATGTATGCCGTATTTTTTCAGTTCGTTTGCGATTAGTCGTTTTTCGAACATGAATTTTTCAGCGATTACTTTATCGTAAACTTCCTGAATAGTATCGGTTTTTTTATTGATGATGGAATTCAGTTCTGTATTGCTAAAAAAGACAACAACTAATAAATGGCTTTTTGCAATTCCTTTTAAATAAGGTAACTGTCGATTTAAACCGTCCATGGTTTCAAAATTCGTATACAAAATAATCAAACTTCGCTGATTGATGTTTTTCTTGATGTCGACATACAAACGGCTGTAATCACTTTCGAAAAAGTCAGTCTTGATATTGTATAAAGTTTCGAGGATTTTCTGCATTTGCGAAGCTCTTTTCTCGGCAAAAACTCTATTTTCTACTTTTTTAGAAAAGGCAAAAATCCCGGCTTTATCTTGTTTTTTCAGAATTACATTAGCTAAAACCAAAGTCGAATTAATAGCATAATCCAATAAACTCAATCCGTCAAAAGGCATTTGCATGACGCGGCCTTTATCGATCGCCATATAAACCGATTGTGATTTTTCGTCCTGAAACTGGTTCACCATTAACGAATTTTTCTTTGCCGTGGCTTTCCAGTTTAGCGTTCTTAAATCGTCGCCCTGAACATATTCCTTGATTTGTTCGAATTCCATTGTATGACCAATTCGGCGTATTTTTTTGATTCCGTATTGGTATAAATTATTCGAAAAAGCGAGTAAATCATATTTTCTTAACTGAATGTAAGAGGGATATGTAGGCACCATTTTATCTTTATCGAAAGAAAATCTTCTGGAAACTAATTTTAGAGGAGAAGAAACATAGATGTTTAAATATCCAAAGAAATATTCCCCACGTTCAGTTGGGCGCAGATCATAACCAAATTCTTTATGTTCAGAGGCTTTAATCGTTTTTACAATTTTGAAATCACGTACCTGAAACTGAAACGGAATTTCGTCTATAATCTTAACGGAAATTTTAAAAGTATAACGGTTTTTGATACTGACAGTTACAGGATTTAAATCACCGTTCGAAAGTTTTTCTGGTGTTATTCTTTCGGCTTCGATTCCTGTTTTGGTGATGTATAAAATTAAAATGTCAAGCCCTAAAAAAGTGACTAAAACCAAAACCACAAACCAAACAGCATTGTATAAGTTTGGAAAAATAAAAGCACAAACAAATAATCCAATAATGCCCAAAAGCATATAAAAGAAGAAGTTATTGAGGTAAAGGCTTTTTATGAATTTCAATTTTTATAAAATTAGGGTTAAAGATCTTTGTACTATATTTTAGTAAAGCTTTGATAATTAAAACCATCTAAAACGGCAATTTTCCAGATTCCATTTTCTTTTACTGCAGTTACTTTATATTTAGGAGTTTCTTTCCATTCTGTCCAGGTCCAGTAAAAAGTAGCTTTATTATTCTGAATCTTTAAATCGTTTACTTTTAGTGTTTTCCAGTACAATTCAGGATTGTCCTGACAATCGCACCATGGATTACTATCAGAGCCGTATGGAGGTAATTCTCCAACAAAATATTCGATCTTATTGGTTTTAAGATTCTTACCAATTTTCAATGCAATTTTGTTATAATGATCAATAAATTGTTGTGAAAAAAAATTAGAGTTTTTAAGTTCGGTCAATATTTTATTGTGGGTTTTTGTATTTAGTGCAACATATTTATCTCCTTTTTTATTTTCGACAACATCAAAATCAGCCTGCGTTTTTTTGGTTTCGATCCATTCATAAGTTTTCCTGATCAATGTTTCGAGTTGTTGTTTATCACTAGCAAAATAAATTGAGGTAGTTGTATGCTTTGCCTGTTTCGTATTTATTGGCTTAAAACTCACCAGCGAAATACAAATAAGAGATAGAAAAAATAATGTAGAAAATTTCATTAAAAAAGGTTTATTATTAGCATAACGACTGAAAAACTGAAAACTGCCACTGCGACTGAAAACTATCTCGGAATTTCAACAGTTTCGATAATTTGTTTTATAATTTCAGAGCTTGTAATACCTTCCATTTCGCGTTCAGGCGCTACAATTACACGATGTTGTAAAACCGGAATTGTAGCTTCTTTAATATCTTCAGGAGTTACAAAATCGCGTCCGCGAATGGCTGCGAAACCTTTGGCAGCATTTAAAATCGCGATCGAAGCACGAGGCGAAGCTCCCAGATATAAAAAGGCATTTTCGCGGGTGTTTACTACAATTCTTGCAATATATTCCAGCAGGTTTTGTTCTACTCTTATTTGTTTTACTAAAGCCTGGTATTCTTTTATTTCAGCGGCAGAAAGTATCGTTTTTATAGCTTCGAGTTTTCCGTGATCCTGCAATAAATGTTCTCTTTGGATGATCAGGATTTCTTCGTTTAATTTTGGATAATCAATTGTGATCTTGAATAGAAAACGGTCTAATTGCGCTTCCGGCAAACGATAGGTTCCTTCCTGCTCGATTGGGTTTTGAGTTGCAATAACCAAAAAAGGCGTTTCAAGCTGATAAGCAGATCCGTCAATGGTAATTTGGCGTTCTTCCATAACTTCAAAAAGTGCCGCTTGTGTTTTGGCCGGCGCACGATTGATCTCATCAATTAAAATTAAATTAGAGAAAATAGGGCCTTTTTTAAACTCAAATTCCGAATTTTTTAAATTAAAAATCGAAGTTCCTAAAATATCAGAAGGCATTAAATCCGGCGTAAACTGAATTCGGCTAAAGCCAATATTCAACGTTTTCGATAATAATTTTGCTGTGATGGTTTTAGCAACTCCGGGAACACCTTCGAGCAAAACGTGACCGTTTGATAAAATCGCCACCAAGAGCTGATCGATCATTTTGTGCTGTCCTACAATGACGGTTTCAAGCTCTTTTTTGATACTGTTTACGTGATCTAAAAGTGGCGTTAGATTTATTCTGGTTTCAAAATTCACATTTTCGTTTGTGATTTCATTTTCTGTTGTATTGATATCGTCCATGTTGGTCTGTTTTCTGGTTGTTTTTTTTTGCCACAGATTAAAGGATAAAATGATTTTTATTAAAATTTATTAATTTTTTCTAATCTGTGTAATTCTTTAATCTGTGGTAAATATTTTTATTTAATTCTCTATTAATTATGTTTTTTTGCCACAGATTAGAATGATTCTCACAGATTTAAATATCATTTTAATCTTTTAATCAGTGGCAAATATTTTTTTATCTAATGTATAATCTTTTCTATTGCATTATTTATTCTAATTAAATCTTCCTCAAGACTTCCGTGATAGCTATTTCGATGTTCGTTGATCAAAAATACAAGTTCCTGAATATCTGTTTCACTTTTTCCTGTTTTATGATGCAGTTTTTGAATAAAAGTATCGTCCAGTTTTGTGGTATCGATCAAATATTCGGTTCGCACTTTTTCTAAAAAGTAAATAATCTTTTTATCGATGATATTGCGGTGATCGCCTTCCTGATAATATAAATTCCCTATGGTTTTGGTAAAATCAACCGTAGAATTCGCCAAAGGTTTAAGTATAGGCACCACGCGTTGTTTGCGTTTGGCATTAAAAATAATAAAAATCAACATCCCGAATAAAAAGAAATACCATGCCCATTTTAGTCCCGGCTGAGACATAATATAACGCAAGGGCGATTGAGAAATGTTTTCATTATGCTGCCCTTTGGTATACCAGAAAATATCGCCTTTTGGTAAGTAAGATAAAACACTTTCGGCGTATTGATAATGATCTGCTTTTAATAAATTAAAATTGGTAAAAGCAACAGGTTGAGTGTGTAAATAAAAATAACCTTGTCTGTAAGGTATTTTTATAAAATTGATATGCTTTTTAGGGCTTGATTGACTGCCTTGGTATCCAAGAACGGTAGTATTTAAAGTATCAATTTTAGAAAAATAATCTTCCAGTTGTTGTGCAAAAATATATTTTTTAGGTTTGACCTTTTTGTTCGCCAGCCATAACTGAGTTTTATTGGCATTCAAAAAATCTGAATTGACTTCCAGTTTCAGCGTGTCCAACAAATATTTTGGAAAACTTTTCATGCTTAAAAAAGCATTGTTTCCGTGCGAAACAAAATAAAAAATCTCCTTAATTGATTGTTCATCAATTGTATTGGATTCTGATATATTGATGAAGGTTCCTTTGATTTTATAATTTTCTACCAGCGTGTCTTCATCATATTTAGAATCTAAAAATTCGTAAGGCGTAACCGTGGCCACTCTTTCGACTTTATGATTCTTAAAAAAGTTATTAATTTCCTTGTCAAAAACATACAATCCGTAAGGGATTTTGTCATTGACAGCATACGTTGGTCTCCACTCAATAGGCTTTGGCTGGTCACGATCTATTATTAGAATCACGGCTAAAATAAAAACCAGAACAGCAATGTAAATTTTGATGCTTTTATCCATTACTAAAGGTTTTTATGGCGTTCTTAAATCGGTTTTCGGCTTTTATAAATGAGGCTTCATCAATGGCAAATTCGCCATACCAGATATAATTATACAAGTACGACAAATACGTAAATTCTTCTTTGTGCGAAGGTCGTTGCAGTTCGTATAAATAATCAGAATTGGTTTTTTCGATATCCCATTCGATATAATGATTTTGCGCCATTACCTTTAGCAGCCATAAATAATAATAACGAATCGCAATTCTTTTCTCTCCGGTCAAAAGACTTTCTTTTATTAATTTTTCGAAATCCAGAAGATGAATATTCTTTTCGATATCAGAGTAATAAACATTTCTTTTATTCGAGTTTTTACCAAATATCCATTGACCTTCTTTATTGATTACGGCTTTTGCTATTAAGTAAATCACAAAAATAATAAGTAAGACTGCCATTGTTCTTAAAAAGATCGTTACAAAATTGACAGAAGATTGGGTATCTGACTCGCTAAAAATGCTACGGTATATTCGGGCTAGCCATTCTATAAAACTTTGCCATAAACCTTTTTCAGGGGCTTTTTGTTCGTATACGAAATCAGGATCTGTATATTTTTTTTTGAAATTTTTAGAGAAGGTTTTGGCCTCTACAGTACTGGTATCAACTTGAATATCTTTCTCGGTATATTTTACAGTATTAATTTTTGGAGGTTCGGCTGTAGCCAAAGAATCCTGGGCATGCGAAATACCTGAAAAAAAGAGAAAAGATAAAAGGAGAATTATTTTATTCATTATGGCTTCCAATTGATTCAATTTCAGTAGCCGAAAATCTATCTTCTGCTCCCAAACTATAATAAATAATTCCCTGATTGACCACCAAAACATTATTAAAGATATTACTCAATGCCATTATTAAAACAAATGCTATAGTGATCAGGATTAAAAAAAAAGGTGAAGGTTCAAAAGGCATTTTCTCAAAGTCAGGATTGGCTATTGCAAAGAAAATAAACGCAAATATTCCAACAAAATAAAAAAACATAGTTATTGAAGCCTGCACCATCTGAATCATAATCATGGCAATAAAACTCGCGCCAATTGTAGACCAAAAATCTTCTTTTAGCAATAGATGTGCATGATTTAAAGATTCAAAAAAACTTTTATCCTCTGTTAGATACGTATAAAAACTCAAATGTACCCAAGTAAATAAAGTAGGTATTGCAATGATCAATAATGGTATACCCACTAAGACAAAACAAAGAAAAAACAATACAATGATAATCATACATAAAACAGGAAATATAATGAATACAGCTCCAAGGCCAAACTTAATTATTTTCCAAAGGCTTTTTCTAAAAGCTGTTAATATGTCTTGAGTAGTAAAATTATTAGTACTTTTTTCTGCTATCAATTTTAAATACAAAATGGGATAGGAAGCGTTAAAAAGGGACAAAAGTAGTATTACTATAGAAAAAATTATTACAAAACCTGTGATTACCGGATCACGGTCAAAGTAATTTAAAAGTTCATTTGGTGTTGTTTTTTCTAAACTATTATCGACCAAAGATGTAAAGTTAAATTTTAAAAACCAATACATTAATGCACCGGAAATCAATAGCAGACCAGCATTTATGGCGAAAAAAATCTTAAAAAATTGTTTTCCAAAATTTTTAAAAAAGGTAAACGAATCTACTATATAGTCGCCAAGTTGTCGTTTTTTGTAAAGTTCAAACATTATAATGAAGTTGTTTTTTTGTGAACAATGAAAGGATAAACCAAATAGTAAAATGAAATTATTCCTAATGTAAATAAGATGATAAAACTACTCAGCCAATTGGGCATATCGATAGAATATCGTGTTATAAAACCTTCAAGAAATCCTGCACTTATGGTAAAAGGAAAGGTACTGAGAAATATTTTGAAACTGTTTTTAAAACCTATTTTAAGCGAATTTAATCTCGAGAAAGTTTTCGGAAATAGTATAGAAGCTCCCAGAATAAATCCAGCTGCACTTTCGATGACAATGGCAAAAATTTCCATCGAACCATGAATCCAGATACCTCGGACACTTTTCCAGAAAACGCCCTGATCGTAGAAAAAGTACTGAAATGATCCTAGCATCAATGAGTTTTGAAGAAAAATATAAAAAGTTCCCAAGCCGCCAAATATGCCGTAAATGTAACATCTTGCGCCTACATAAAGGTTATTCATGGTAATGCCTATAAAACTTCCCCAGTTGCTGCCGGAGCCGTAAACCGCCATTGGATTTCCTTTTTTGATGTTGTCGAGCGTCATGTTGACATAATTATCGCCCAATATTAAACGAACAAAATTTTGATCGTATCGGGCCGAAACCACTCCCATTGCGACCGTAACAAAGAACAAAATAAACGCATAGAGCAAATATCTGCGGTATTCGTAAAGCAGTAAAGGAACCTCGGTTTTAAAGAATTCAAGAAATCTGTTTTTTTCGGTTCTTTTGGTTTTATAAATCTTTTGATAAATCTGCGAAGCAAGATGGTTTAAATAAACAACTGTCTTACTTTTTGGGTAATACGTTTGGGCATACGACAAGTCATTCATCATTTGAATGTACAAATTAGCTAACTCATCAGGATTTTTTTTAGCTTTACCAAAAATAGCGAGCTCAAACTCCAGCCATTTTTCTTTATTTTGTTTTATGAAGGCAACTTCTCTCATTGTAGGCTAAAATATAAAATATGTCAGAATTATCTATTAATACAACCCAAAATGTTAAAATAAATTTTATTGCCGCTTCACCAGGCGAGCGAATAGGTTCTTATTTCATTGATCTGGCGATTAAAATGGCCTATGTAACCGTGATTTCGCTTGTGTTTTTTTATTGGTTAAATCTCGGTAAATTATTCGACAGATTGGATAATTGGTCAAAAATTTCGATCATTTTAATTCTGTATTTTCCATTTTTTATTTATTCGCTAACCTTAGAAAGCATTTTTGAAGGTCAAACCATTGGCAAAAAACTGGTAAAAATAAAAGTAGTTAAAATAGATGGTTATCAGGCTGGATTTGGAGATTACTTAATGCGCTGGTTTTTTAGACTGGTAGATATTACCCTGCTATACGGAATTGTCGCAATTGTAAGTGTGGTTTCGAGTAAAAAAGCACAAAGATTGGGCGATATGGTAGCCGGAACTGCCGTAATCACGTTGAAAAATAAAATCGATATTAGTCACACCATTCTTGAGGAAATAGGTGAGGCTTATGTTCCTACATATCCGTTGGTCATTAAATTATCTGATAATGATATGCGTATTATTAAAGAGACTTTTAAAAATGCCGAAGCGAGAAATGATCATGAGGTTATTTATAAATTGGTAGCAAAGATTGAAAGTGTGACAGGAATTAAAAACCAATCCGGTAACAGCAGTGACTTTTTGAGAGTTATTTTGAAAGACTACAATTTTTACACCCAAAATATGTAAAGTGTATTTGCGGGAGAAATATTCTTTTTTTTGAATGTTTCTTAGAATAACTATTTACCTGGCCCCGATAGTAGTCGGTCCCGATAGCTATAGGGAGGCATAAAAGATTGGAACGGATAGCGGGATTAGCTCCTCAAAAAAAATATTGATCTACAAATGAAATAAGATGAATTAGTGACTTTATTTTTAATTTAATTTTATAAATTTAACAAGCCTTTTTTTTATAAAAGAGCAACTGGAAAGTTTAGGAGTAAGAAAATTAAATTAAATACCATGAATCATAAACAAATCATTACCGCAATATTGATGTTCATTACTGTTTTTTCTTATGCTCAGGGCGGGAAAAAATTAGATAAAATAATAAAAAGAGATTATCAGATTATTGAATGTACGATTGCAAAAATGTCTGATAAAACGGTTGAATATTCTTTGCCGGGCGAAACAATGCAAATAGAGTTGGATATATCTAAAATTGCCAGAATAGATTTTGCGAGCGGACGCTCTCAAACTTTTGATGTTTCTGGCGGGGATGTTCCTGCAAATAATTCAGGTCAGGCTGTCGTTGCTGCGGAAATGAAACCTAATACGATTGCTGTATTACCCGTTCCGTATGTGAATTCAGACAATCAGCAGGGATCTGAAGATATGGCAAAATTTGCTCAAAATGATCTTTACAATAAATTACTGGATAAATCGGCTAACATTTTTCCTTTGACGGTTCAGGATTTAAGAACAACAAATAGTTTGTTGCACAAAGCCGGAATTGACCATAATAATATTGATGAAACACCAATTCAGGATCTTCAGAAAATTCTTGGAGTTGATAATATTGTTGCAGCCAAAGTTTCGTACACAATGTCATCGAGCTCAACAGCTTCGACTTACGGAAGCGGAAGCACAACTGTAAGCAACAATGATAAAAAGGTTAAATCAAGTGATTATTCTACAACAACGGCCAATACGCAAATGTATTATTACTACATGGTCTATTTTGATATGTACAAAAACGGTACAAAAATTTATTCGCAAACGCGTAAACCATTCCTGAACCTAAAAGATAGTTGGATGGATTCTGTTACTTATTTATTGAAAAGAAGTCCGATTTACGTAAAAAAATAAGAAGTAAATGGAAAAATTTGAATCTAAAATTGACCTGTGGTTTATACTATTTTTGACTTTGATTTTTGGAGGAATCCTTGTAAGATCGGCCTATGATCAAAATTGGATTAGTTTTTCCATTATACTTTTGGTAGTGATTTTTATTGCCTATATGTTTTCGACTACTTTTTATATAGTTGAGAACAAAAAACTTTGGATAAAATGTGGATTTTTTTTTAATCTTTCGATCGAAATTAAAGGCATTAAGAGAATTTCAGAAAGTTACAATATCATAAGTTCTCCAGCGCTTTCTTTTGACAGACTAGAAATTTTATACAATAAATTTGATACAGTTTTGATTTCGCCAAAAGATAAAATAAGATTTATTGAAGCTATTCAAAAAATTAATCCCGAGACCGAAATTAAAATTAAAGAAAAAATTTACAAATGAGTTAAAATAATTTAACCTTTTGTGTCTTTGTACCTCCTGACCTTTGTACCTTTGCACCTAAAAAAAGTAAAATGTTTCATTTATTAGACATTATTGGTACAATGGCTTTTGCAATGTCCGGAGCACTAACGGCAATGCACAAAAAACTAGATCCGTTTGGTGTTTTTATCATTGCTTTTGTAACGGCAGTGGGTGGCGGAACGCTTCGTGATGTTTTAATAGGCAGAACTCCGGTGGGCTGGATGCAGGATTTAAAATATGTTTATGTCATTATTTTAGGTTTTGGATTGGCAATTCTATTTAGAAAAAAATTTGATAAATTAAGAACTTCCCTGTTTTTGTTTGATACAATTGGGTTAGGTGTTTTTACTTTAATAGGCCTTGAAAGGGGTATTATGACGGGTTTACATCCTGTAATTTGTATTGCTTTAGGCACCATGACAGCTTGTTTTGGCGGTGTAACCCGTGATATTTTGTGTACCGAAATCCCAACAATCTTTAGAAGGGAAATTTATGCGACCATCTGTATTTTTGGCGGAATTGTATTTTTTGCCCTAAAAAAGCTGAATCTTGAAGACGATGTCTTGTACTTAGTAACTTCTCTTGTCATTATTACTGCTCGATTATTGGCCGTGAAATTCAAATGGTATTTACCGGCATTTGATCACAAATAAGATTTGTTCGCGAACAATTTTACTAATTTTCACGAATCATGGTGAATTCTAGAAATATGCACATATTTGTTTTGTATTTTATGCAGAGAAAAATTAGTGTAAATTCGTTCGATTCGTGGCAAAAGAAGCAACAACAATAAATGACAAAATTCACTGTAAAAAAATACGATCAGAACGATTATAAAATCTGGAATGACTTTATAGCTCAGGCTAAAAATGCTACATTTTTATTTCATCGTGATTTTATGGAATATCACAAAGATCGTTTTGAAGATTTTTCGCTTTTAGTTTATCAAGACGAAAAACTAATAAGTATTTTGCCCGCTAATAAAGTCGCAAATGCGATTTATTCGCATCTGGGACTTACTTACGGCGGATTTGTGTATGCCAGTAAATTAAAAGCTGAGAAAGTAGAAGTTGTTTTAGATGCTGTTTTACTTTTTTTGAAAGAGAATTTATTTGAGACCTTTTATTACAAACCAATCCCAAATTTTTATTTTCCTGAAGGAAATAATGAAATTGATTTTTTCTTGTTTAAAAGAGGTGCAGTTTTAGACCGAAAAGAAATGAATCTGGCCGTTAATCTCGAATTGCCTTTGCAAATTTCTAAAAGTAAGCTTAAGCACTTTAGAAGAATTGAAGATCTTGATTTGGATATAATTGAAGATGATGATTTTAATCCTTTTTGGTCGACAATTTTGGAACCACGATTATTAGAAAAATTCAATGTAAAACCTGTTCATGCAAAAGAAGAAATTTTACTTTTGAAACAGAAATTTCCTGAAAACATCAGGCAATATTCGGTTTATCAAAACGACGAAATTATTGCCGGAATTACCATTTTTGAAACCGAAAATGTTGTAAAATCGCAATATGGAGCCACATCAAAAAAAGGCGAGGAATTTAGGGCGCTTGATTTTTTATTCATTAATTTGATCGAAAAGTACAAGCGAAATGGAAAACGTTTTTTTGATATGGGAATTGTAAATGAAGAAAACGAAAGCGGTTATCATTCCGGACTTTTAAAACAAAAAGAAGAATTGGGCTGTACGGTTTACAATCAGGATTTTTATAAAATTGAGATAAAATGATACCATTTCTGGACCTAAAAAAAATAAACGAACCTTATGAAACTGCTTTTCAGGAAAAACTGAAATTGGTTTTAGATAACGGCTGGTATATTTTAGGAAAAGAAGTAGAAACATTCGAGAAGGCTTTCGCCGAATATTGCCAAACTCAATATTGCATAGGAGTAGGGAATGGTTTTGATGCTTTGGTCCTGATTTTTAAAGGCTATATTCAGCTGGGGAAATTGCAGAAAGGCGATGAAGTTATTGTTCCTGCCAATACTTACATCGCTAGTATTCTGGCCATTTTGCAGGCAGATTTAATTCCGGTTTTGGTTGAACCAAAATTGGAAACGTATAATATAGATCCTGATTTAATTCAACAGCAAATCACCTCAAAAACTAAAGCGATTTTAGCTGTTCATTTATACGGTCAATTGGCTGAAATGGATAAAATAAATGAAATAGCGTTTGATAATGATTTGATCATTGTTGAAGATGCTGCACAATCGCAGGGAGCTTTTGGAAATTACAATAATTTTAAATCCCAAATTCCAAATAAGGATGTTCGGGAAAATAATCTAAAATCTAAAATCAACAATCTAAAATCAGCAATCGCACATAGTTTTTATCCGGGTAAAAATTTAGGTTGTCTGGGCGATGGCGGTGCCGTAACTACAAACGATGCTGAATTGGCAAAAGCGCTTTTTTCGCTTCGTAATTATGGTTCTGAAAAAAAATATTACAACGAATATATTGGCGTTAATTCCAGATTAGATGAACTTCAGGCAGCGTTTCTAAATGTAAAGTTACCTAATTTAAATTTGGATAATGATAAGCGCCGTGCAATTGCAAAACGTTATTTATCAGAAATTAAAAACGATAAAATAATGCTGCCGTTTTGGGATTTATCCAATAATCATGTTTTTCATTTATTCGTGATTCGGACTTCAAACAGAGAAGATTTACAAGCTTATTTAAATCAAAATAATATTCACACAGTGATTCATTATCCGGTTCCTCCGCATCATCAAAAAGCACTTAAGGATTTTAATAATTTGTCTTTTCCAATAACAGAGAAAATTCATAATGAAGTTTTGAGTTTGCCAATAAGTCCTGTTTTAACGGATGAAGAAGTTAGTTTTATTGTTGGTGTTTTAAATCGATATTAGTTTGCATTTCCTGAAAAAAATAACGCAAACGACTTTGTTTAAGATTACTTCTTTAAACAGTCTGAGTATTGCAATTAAAATCGTAATTGGGCTGATAACCTCTAAAATATTAGCCCTATTTGTTGGTCCCGGCGGAATGGCTTTGGTTGGAAATTTGCGTAATTTTTTGACTTCTTTAGAAAGTATTTCAACTCTTGGTTTTCAAAGCGGAATAATAAAATATGTAGCCGAAAACCAAAAAAATAAAGAAGTTTTACAAAAAATAATAGCGACTGTTTTTATAAGTCTGGTTTTTATTGCTCTTGTATTAAGTGGCGTTTTATATTTTTTTGCGTCTTTCTGGAACGATACTATTTTAAATTCAGCTTTTGATTATATTTTAGTTTTTAAAATTCTGGCATTGGCCTTGCCTTGGTATGCCGTATCGGTTTTTTTATTGGCGGTTCTTAATGGTTTAAGTCATTTCAAGAAGGTAATTTGGGTAAATATCATCGGGAATACTTTGGGATTACTGGTTTCTCTTTTTATGATTTTACAATTTCAAACATTAGGAGCTTTACTCGCAATTGCTATTACGCCTTCTTTACTGTTTTTTGTTACTTTTTATTTCGTCCAAAAAGAACTCAATTTTTTAGACGCTATAAAGTGGCATTTGTATGATTTTAAAGTTATAAAAGATTTATTGCCTTTCTCTTTAATGGCAATCGTTTCATCGGTTTTAGGACCAATGGTTTATTTGGCTATGAGGAATAGTGTTATTGAAAAATTAGGTATTGATCAGGCAGGATTTTGGGAAAGCATGACCCGAATTTCAACTTATTATATGCTTTTTGTAAGTACGATTCTTTCTGTTTATTTTTTGCCCAAATTAGCAATAGCACAGGATAATAAAGAAACAAAAAGTATTTTCTGGCAATATTATAAATCTATTTTACCGGTTTTTATACTGGGTTTGATAGTCGTTTATTTTGCTCGTTTCTTCATTGTTCAGTTATTATTTACCAAAGAATTTTTACCGGTTACGGAACTTTTCTTTTGGCAGCTTTTGGGAGATGTTTTTAAAGTCGCTTTCCTTATTTTAGGCTATCAGTTTTTTGCTAAAAAATTAACCAAAGCTTTTATTATTGCCGAAATAGCTTCTCTTGCTTTATTGTATTTTTCGAATTTGGTTTTTATGCATTACTTCGGAATCCAAGGTGTTGTAATGGCTCAGACTTTTGATAATTTCGTTTATCTTTTAGTTCTGTGTGTGTATTTTAGAAAAAGTTTATTTTGAAAAATACGTCATTTGTATCAAAACCTTAATTTCAATTCCAACGGAATATATTTAATAAACAACCCAATATCGTAAGTTTTTTGCGCCTTTACCATTTCCTGATGCACTCTTTTTAGAACCGCTTTATTTTCTGCTTTTGTTTTATTTAGGGCAATCGCTTTTTTAATAATCAGATAAGTCGAATGATTTATTTTTCGGGTTCGGGAATTGAATTTTTTATAAAACTGACTTCCCAATGAGTTCCCCAGTTCTCTTTTTTGGATTAAAACCGAATCAATAAATTCAAAATTATAGTTTCTGGCCGTTCTGATCCAAAGATCCAGATCTTCGTACGCCAGATTTTCATCGTAACCCTTTAGTTCATCCAAAACTTCTCGTTTTACCATCGAGGCAACGGAACAAATCATACTGCTCTGACTTAAAATCGATGAATAAATATCTCCAGTAGCAGGTTTTTTTAGTACTTTCTTTTCATGATTTACTTCATAATAATAACGAAGATGTTGCTTGTTTTCAGAGATTATTTCGGCATTTCCGTAAACGATGGCTAGCTTTTCCTGGTCAGAATTTATAAAAGTGTCAATTTGTTTTTCCACACAATTTGGCAATAAAACATCATCAGCCGCCAGATCAATTACATAATCTCCTTTTGCGATCTTCAATGCTTTATTAAACGTTTTGGTATTTCCTAAGTTCGTTTCGTTGGAGATAAACTGTATATCAGGATAATTTTCGAGCCAGTTTTTAATGGTTTTTTCAGAAGAATCTGTACTGCAATCGTCCGCAATGATGAGTTCAATATTTTTATAAGATTGATTTAGAACTGAATTCAAAGATTCAACTACAAATTGCTCATGATTGTAGCACAAACAAATGATGGTAACTAATGGTTTTTGCATAAAAGTTGAATATGAAATCGCTTTTTGAAGCATTCAAAAATAAGAAATATTATGCCTGATTGCGTTAAGATTTCCCGAATAGAAAAACAAAACTAAAGAGCAGGTTTTAAATTGTATTCTTTTCGTTTACTATTTTTTACATTTGCTTTAAGATGGAAAATAAATTAGAAAGCTTTTTTACGGAAACTGATGTTGAAATTTTGATTTCAACAATGAATCAGAATTCATTAGATTTCTTAGTTCAAATGTTTCCGTTTCTTCATTTTTCTAATTTGCAAATTTTAATCGTTAATCAAACCCAAACCGGAAAAGAGTTACTGTCAATTTATCCTAACGTGCGAATTATAAATTCATTTGAAAAAGGTTTGACTAAAAGCCGAAATGTGGCGTTTGAAAATGCTGTTGGAAAAATTCTTCTAATTGCTGATGATGATGTAATATATCAACAAGGATTTATTATCAAAATAATCAACGCCTATAATCACTTTCCGGATGCAGCAACAATCAATTTTTGTGCTGTAAAGAAAGATGGAAGTTTGATGAAAAAGTATCCCAAGCATTCTAAAAAGAATCTGAATGCGTTTGATGTTTTTAATACAAGTTCGATAGAAATGACATTGAATAAGGCAATTTTAGATAAAACCAAAATTCGTTTTGATGAAAATTTCGGGTTAGGAGCGATGTTCGAAATGGGAGAAGAAGCCATTTTTTTATTTGATTTAAAGTCTAAAAAACAGCAACTGGTTTTTGAACCGGAAGTAATTGTACAACATCCGGAGTTGACATCTTCCGCCAAAAAAAGCATCGAAGAAAAATATTATATTCATGGCGCTTTATGTACCAGAATTTTTAAAAACCATTATATTTATTGGATATTTGTCAAGTTGTTTTTTGATTTGAAACAAAATAAATTAGGATTTGGCGAACTTAAAGCAGCACTTAAAAATTCAAAAAAAGGACATCAAAAATTTGAAAAATTACAGCATGACAACAAAAAATAACGGAATACAAATTTTATCGATTCCAAAGATAGAAGATCGAAGAGGTAATCTTTCTGTGATTGAAAATGACATCGTTCCTTTTGATATTAAGCGGGTTTACTATTTGTATGATGTGCCAAGTGGTTCTGAACGTGGCGGACACGCACACAAAGAACTTAAGGAGTTTCTGGTTGCTTTAAGCGGTAGTTTTGATGTGGTTCTGAAAGATGGAGAAGAACAAGAAATTGTAACCTTAAACAAGCCTTATGAAGGTTTACTAATTAATCCCGGAATTTGGCGGGAACTTCAAAATTTTTCTTCAGGATCTGTTTGTTTGGTAGTGGCTTCAGAAGTTTATATTGAAGAGGATTACATCAGAGATTTTGATGAATTTTTAAATTATTCTAATGATAAACAGAAAAATTAATTCCCCATTTTTTTAAAAGGCGATTTGATTTAAAAAGAAAACGCAAACAAAAAGGCGGCATCTTCAGTAAAAACCGAATCTTTGAACTGATATTTTGTTGGTCTACATCTTTAAAATAGAATGAACTTTTCTCTTTATAGCCGGAAACATAATATTTAAAACCATATTCAATTCGGTACAAATCCAGAAATTTTTTGAGCGAAGGAATTTCTTGTTCCGCAATTTTAAATTGTTCAAAATCAATTAAGGCCATCGATCCAATATTTTTCTTAGCGAGACTTTCGGAAATATCATTATTATAAATAGCCGTAACATTATTGGTTATCGCAACAGGATATTTAATGCCAATTTTAGTCCATAATTCTAAATCCTGACCATTTGTTACACCCGGAGTAAATCCTCCTAAAGTTTCGAGAATTTGTTTGCGTATCGCCAAAGACGAAGTCCAGGTCAGTCTAAAAGGCATGTTTGAAGCGAAATAATCTTTTACAATTCCACTAAAAGATTGGTCTACGCCATAATAATATGCAGTTTGAAAGTGGTTTTTGGCGGTTTTGATTTTATAGCGAGAACAGTAAATTCCACAATCAGGAAAATTATGATATAGCTTAGCTAATTCTTCGAGATGATTCGGAAACCAATAATCGTCAGCATCCAGAAAAGCGATCAGTTTCCCTTTTGATTTTTCTATTCCAAGATTTCGGGCAACGGAAACGCCTTGATTTTTTTGATTAAAGATCTGAATTCTGTTGTCATTTAGTTTACGAACTACGGCTTCACTTTCATCAATAGATGCATCATTAATTACAATGATTTCATAATCTGTAAAAGTTTGACTGAGAAGACTTTTTATAGTGTTTTCAATATATGTAGCTTTATTGTATAACGGAATGACAACAGAAAAAAATACCATAATCAATTATTTTTTTAGATTACAATAATAGCCTAATTTATAAAAATCCAATAAATATAAATTCGGATTTTCTGAAGTTAAATTAGTGAGGATTTGTTTCTTTGTTTTTAGATAGGTTCCTTTTACAATTCTGGTAAGATGTAGTTTTTTTAAAATTGTATAAAGATTGCTCAATCTGATTTTTTTAGCATCAATTTTATTAAAGTGAATTAAGTCGTGTAAATTGTTGACGGCTCTTTCGGATTTCTTTATAAAATCAATATTACTTTCGGAGTTGTGGTGAATTAAGCAATTTTCGATATGAGTAACCGGAACTGAATTGAAGCGCAGATTTTCTATAAAAACAAAATCTTCATATCCATATTCATGAATAAATTCAGGGAAAGGAAATTGCAAAAGAATTTCTTTTTTTAAAAGTAAATTCCATGTAAAAACAAAATCGTACTGATGTTTCAGTCTGTGATCTAAAGATTTAATTTCTCTATTTATTCCGTATTTCCATCGAAGTAATTTTTCTTTAGAAGGAACAGTTTCAGGATATTTAACGCCACCAAAAATCACATTAGGATTCGATTTTGATAGTAATTCAATATAGTTTTTAAGATAAGATTCATTCTCGGGCAAAGCATCAGCTTCCATAATCAAAACATGATAATATCTTGATTTAAAGCATAATACGTTGATGTTCTTTCCTCTGCCTAAATTTTCTGCGTTAATAGAAAAAGAACAATCTTCTAATGAATTTATCTGAGAATTTTCAGGAATAAATTCCTGACTAACATCATCTTGTACAAGAATTTCATATATAATTCCTAATTCATCAGCTTGTTTTTTAAGCTCTGAAACAAGCGGAAAAACATTATAATTATAAACAGGAATTACTATAGAAAGCATTACACGCTGCGTTGCACTACTTCAAAAATTCTTTCGTCTTCGCATTTTAATGTTTTAGACGGGAATTTCAGCAATAAAGCATAATCGTGAGTCGCCATGATAACCGTTTTACCATTAGCATTGATTTTTTTCAATACTTCAAGAACCTCAGAACTTGTTTGCGGATCAAGGTTTCCGGTTGGTTCATCGGCAAGGATAAATTCAGGATCGTTAAGCAAAGCTCTTGCAATCGCAACACGTTGCTGCTCACCACCAGAAAGCTGATGCGGCATTTTGTTCACGTATTCTTTCATGCCCACTTTGTCCAGAACTTCATCAATTTTACGTTCCATTCCTTCTTTGTCAACCCAACCTGTGGCTCTTAAAACAAAAAGCATATTGTCTTTTATCGAACGGTCCGGAAGTAGTTTAAAATCCTGAAATACGATTCCAATTTTACGTCTCAAATACGGAATGTCTTGTTCTTTTAGAGTAGCCAAATCAAACTCAACTATGTGACCTTCACCTTCAGATAATGGTAAATCTGCATATAAAGTTTTTAGGAAACTACTTTTCCCGGATCCTGTTTTTCCAATGATGTAGATAAATTCACCATGGTTAACATCTAAATTTATATGAGATAAAATTTTTCTTCCTTCCTGATATATAGTGACTTCTTTAAGAGATAGTACGGTTTGTGACATAATAAATTGATTTGATTGGTAAAAGTAATAAGATAACGCTTCGATTCAAAATAAATTTGAATCATTTCAGTAAGAAAATTTTAAAAGTTGCCACAGATTAAAAGGATTAGAATGATTTTGCTGTTTTTTTTAAAGAAAATTTTAATTTAATCTGTGCGAATATGTGAAATCTGTAGTAATAAAAATAAACAGAATTTTAATATTGGTAAAACAATTATAGCTCAGAAAGTTTGAGAACCAATATTTTGGAGTCTAATAAGCTGTTTTATAACAACCATTAAAATATTTGTTCATAATAAAAGCCTGAAACGTTTCGTTATAAACGTTATAAAATGATACATTTGAATACTAAATATAATTAAAATGCGTAAACTTTCCTGGTTCTTTTTATTACCAATTATCCTTTTTTCGACCATAGTTTCGGCACAAAAATCAGCTATTTACACTTACGATTTAAAGGAATTTGACAAAGCACTGGCTTTATATAATGATAAACAATATGCTTCGGCACAACTTATTTTCGAACATGTAAAAAACAATGCTACGACTGAGGAAGTGCAGTCAGATTGTGCTTATTATATCGCCAATTGCGCCATTAGAACCAATAAAGCAAATGCTGATGCTTTGATGGAAAAATTCGTAACCGATTATCCCACAAGTACCAAACAAAATCAGGCTTATATTGAGGTTGCTCAGTTTTTTTTCGAACAGGGAAATTATCCAAAAGCATTGCAATGGTTTGATAAAGTAGATGAAAGTTACATGAGCAAATCTGATTCGGATAAATTTAATTTCCAGAAAGGATATGCTTATTTCAATGCCAAAAAGAAAAAAGAAGCCACAACTTATTTTAACAAAGTCGTGAATTCTCCTGAATTTGGTTCGCAGGCCAAATACTACTTAGGTTTTATGGCCTATGAAGGTGATGATTATAAAGAAGCAACCAAATATTTTGATGAAGTTTCAGGCGAAGAAAAATACAAAGAGAAGCTTTCGTATTATCAGGCCGACATGAATTTCAAGTTAGGAAACTTCCAGAAAGCAATCGATTTGGGACAAAAAGCAATGTCGAAATCAAATGAGCTTGAAAAATCGGAATTGAATAAAATCATCGGAGAAAGTTATTTCAATCTAAAACAATACGACAAAGCGATTCCGTTTTTAGAGCAATATGCGGGTAAAAAAGGAAAATGGAGTAATACTGATTTCTACCAGTTAGGTTATGCGTATTATGAGAAAAAAGAGTACGAAAAAGCGATTTCTCAATTCAATAAAATCATTGAAGGAAAAGATTTTGTAGCTCAAAATGCATATTATCATTTAGGTTTGGCTTATTTGAATACGGGTAAAAAACAAGAAGCCTTAAATGCTTTTAAAAATGCTTCTGAAATGGATTTTAATGCACAAATTCAGGAAGATGCCGCTTTAAATTATGCTAAAGTGAGTTATGATATCGGAAATGCATATCAGACTGTTCCGGCAATTTTACTTGATTTCCTGAAAAAATATCCAAACAATTCAAGCCGATCTGAAGTAGAAAAATTATTGGTTGATTCTTATATTTCGACTAAAAACTACAAAGAAGCGTTGACTTTATTAGAGAAAAACAGATCAGCAGAAAATAAAGCAGCGTATCAAAAAGTTCTTTTTTACAGAGGTTTAGAATTGTATAATGAATCGAATTATCAGGAAGCCGGAAAAATGTTTAAAAGTGCTATCAGTGAACAAAAAACGCCTGAGTTTACAGCACGCGCCACTTTCTGGAAAGCAGAAACAGAATACGTTACTGCCGATTTTCAGAATGCTTTATTAAGCTACAAACAGTTTGCAGGATTGGCTGCTGCCAAAGGAACTGACGAATACAAAAACATCAATTATAACATTGGATATACTTATTTTAAACTGAAAGAATACGATCAGGCAGGAAATTCATTTCAGGCACAAATCGACAATTCAAAAGAAGATAAAGTTCGTTTGAATGATTCGTATTTGCGTTTAGGAGATTGCCGTTTCGTAACTTCAAAATATACTGCAGCAAATGAAGCTTACGCCAAAGCAATCGAAGCAAGAGGCGTTGATGCAGATTATGCACAGTTTCAAAAAGCGATTTCTTACGGCTTTATGTCTAAAAATGATAAGAAAATCGATGAGCTGAACAATTTCCTTTTGATGTATAAAAAATCAGAATACCGTGATGATGCTTTGTATGAATTAGGAAATACGTATGTCGCTCAAAAAAAGAACGATCAGGCGCTTAAAACCTATGATCAGTTGATTTCTGAATACAAAAACGGAGCTTTTACTTCAAAATCAATTTTGAAACAAGGATTAATTTATTATAACTCAGATCGTGATGCTCTGGCTTTGACTAAATTCAAAAAAGTAGCAGCAGAATTTCCAAAAACTCCCGAAGCTTTAGAAGCTGTTTCTACAGCGAGATTGATTTATGTAGATTCAGGAAAAGTGGATGAATATGCAACCTGGGTTCGTACATTAGATTTTGTGGCCGTTACAGATGCTGAACTGGATAATGATACTTATGATGCTGCTTTTAAACAGTACAGTCAAAATAACAGCAAACTGGCGATTACCGGATTTGCGGGTTATATCAATAAATTTCAAACGGGACTTCATTCATTAGAAGCAAATTATTATTTGGCACAATTGTATTACGCAGAAGGCTCTGAGACGAAATCGGTTGCTAATTATCAATATGTAATCGATCAGCCAAGAAGTGAATTTACAGAGCAATCCTTGATGAAATTAGCTCAGATTTACTTGAAAGCAAAAGATTGCGATAAATCGATTCCGGTATTGAAACGTTTAGATGACGAAGCTGATGCGGTACAAAACAAAAGTTTCGCACAAGCTAATCTGATGAAATGTTACTACGACAAAAAAGATTACGATAATTCGGTGACGTATGCTGACAAAGTGTTGCAAAATCCTAAAGCGGATACAAACGTAAAAGCCGATGCGCAAATTATTGTAGCGCGTGCAGCAATGCAAACAGGAGATGAGGACAAAGCGAAAACAGCTTACGCAAAATTATCGACAACATCGAAAGGTGAATTAGCCGCAGAAGCATTGTATTATGATGCTTATTTTAAAACAAAAGAAGGCAAGTTTGACGCATCGAATGTATCGGTTCAGAAATTAGCCAAAAATTATTCGGCTTATAAATATTACGGAGCGAAGAGTTTGGTGCTGATGGCAAAAAACTTCTACGGATTAAAAGACAGTTATCAGGCCACTTATATTTTAGATAACGTAATCAACAATTTTACCGATTATCCGGATGTTGTTGAAGAAGCTAAAAAAGAGTTGGCTGCTATAAAAGCAGAAGAAGCTAAAACGAATTCGTCTATTAATAAGTAAGAATATAGAATATAGAGTTTAGAATATAGAGTTTAGAAAATAGAATAAAGAAAATAGAATAAAGAAAATGGAATAAAGAAAATAGATATAAGAGCAAAGATTGGAAAGTCTATTCTCTATATTCTATTCTCTTAAAATCTTTTAAGAAAAATGAGTTTACCTTTTTATATAGTTGATGTTTTTGCTGATAAAAAATATGCCGGTAATCAATTGGCAGTTTTTATGGATGCAGGAAATTTAAGTTCGGCAGAAATGCAGCAAATTGCGCGTGAAATTAATTTTGCCGAAAGCACTTTTGTAACCAAACTTGACAAAGAAAATAATAAAGCCGAGATAAAAATATTTACACCATCTCAGGAAATGCAATTTGCGGGACATCCAATAATTGGAACTTCATGGGTTTTGATGAATAAAATATTTGATAATGCTCCGGAGCAGATAAAATTAAACGTTCCAATTGGACCCATTTCAATTCATCAGTCTGAAGGTTTGATTTGGTTAAAAGCAGCTCAGCCGAAATTTTGGGATATTTTTTCGAAAGAAGATATTACAGTATTTAGTAATCTGGAAAATCATGATTTTGAAAATCAATTTCCCATTCAGGAAGTAACCACCGGAAGCGCTTTTGTAATGGTTGGATTAAGCAGCAAAAGAGCTTTGGAAAATTTAGTTTTAGAAAAAAATAAAACGGAAGACTGGCTCAAAAAGAATTGCAAAACAAGTCATAGAGCTTTATATTTTTATTATTTAGAAGGTTCAAAATTGTTTAGCCGAATGTTGTGTATCGAACACAATCAGTTGGTAGAAGATGCCGCAACTGGAAGCGCGAGTACTTGTTTACAGGCTTTTCTATTAAAATACCACAAACCTGAAATTGATTTGATTAATTATCAGGGAGATTACATCAATCGTCCGTCGCAGATTTACTTTCACGGAAGTGTAAAAGAAAATGATTTTGATATTCAAATAGGAGGAAAGGCTCAGTTTGTCGCAAAAGGAGATTGGGAAGCTTAGTTTTAGAGAATAGAATAAAGAGAATAGAATAAAGAGAATAGAATATAGATTTTAGAATAAAGAACAAAGAGTTTGAGCAGAATAAAGAGGATTTATCATAGTCTCTTTCTATATTCTTTTCTCTATACTCTTAAAAAGAAGAAATATGAAAATTAATTGCCATAATAAAATCATCATTTTACTAGTGTTATTTGTTGTCCAGATTTCGTTTGCTCAGGTTAAAAAAGAGGAGACTATAGGAACGGAAACTGTAAACGTGGTAAAGCCTTATTCGCCAACAATTTCGGATGCCTTTAAAGTAAAGGAAACTCCTTCGCTTGATGATAGCGGAAACCAGCCTAAAGAAACTATTAAATATAGTATTTTGTCGGTTCCTGTAGCATCTACATTTACGCCATCAAAAGGAAAAGCAGAAGGTGTTGAGAAATCAAAAAGAGAAAAATTGTTCAATAATTATGCGACTTTAGGACTTGGAAATTACGGAACTTTAAATGCTGAATTATTTGTGAATCAGCATTTAGGAAACAATGATTATGTGGCAGGAATGTTCCGTCATCATTCTTCGCAAGGCGGAATAAAAGATGTTGATCTTAATGATGAGTTTTATGATACGGCACTAAACATAGCTTACGGCGTAAACAATCGTGATATGGCCTGGAATATTGATTTAGGATATCAAAATCAGGTGTATAACTGGTATGGTCTACCGGCTGAATTTGGTGCAACTTTAGCAGGACAAACTCGTGATGATTTAATTAGAGGAATTAATCCAAATCACTCTTACAATACTATTTCGTTGGGAGGAAATATCGAATTTAACGAGGGGATTTTTAGTAAGATCTCAACTAAATTTACACACTTTTCAGATAGTTTTTCGTCTTCAGAAAATCGCTTTTATGTAAAACCTTCTTTCAAGGTTGAAGTGATGGATCAGTCTATTAATACCAATATTATTGTGGATCACGTGAGTGGATCTTTCGAACATAATTATGCACGCGATAATACAAGCCCTTTAAAATACAGTTTAACAAATTTTGGAATTGAGCCAAGTTTTGTAATTCTTGAAAACGACTGGACACTTGAATTAGGAGCTGGATTGTTCTATGGTTTAGATTCTGAAAACAGCGGCAACAAATTTTATATTTATCCAAAGGTAAACGCTTCGTACAAACTTGTTGGTGATTTGATGATTTTTTATACAGGAGTAAATGGTGGTTTAGAACAAAACTCTTACGCCGATTTTGTAAATGATAATCCGTTTTTATCGCCAACATTAAATATGCGACCAACAAACAATCAATATACAGTTTTTGCAGGTTTAAAAGGTAAATTGGCCAACAATATCAATTATAATGTAACGGGTTCTTATCTAAATGAAAAAGACAAAGCATTATACAAAGGCAACGATTATACAGAAGATTTTTCGAATCAGAATTATTCTTTCGGAAACTCTTTTGGAGTGGTTTATGACGACATAAGAACCTTCCGTTTTTATGGAGAATTAAAAGCTGATTTTTCAAGAAATGTTTCTTTCGGAATCAACGGAACTTTTAATAGTTACAAATATGACGGAATCGAAGCCTGGAATTTACCATCAATGAAACTGAGCTCGAATCTTGATGTAAACATTACTAAACAATGGTACGCTGGTTTGAATGTTTTTTATGTGGGAGAACGTAAAGACATGCAATCGAACCTGGATTTAGGAACTGATCCGGTGATTACAACACTAAAAAGTTATTTTGATGCCAATGCCCATTTAGGATACAAATACAACGAACGTTTAACGTGTTTCTTAAAATTGAATAATATTGGAAACCAGGCTTATGAAAAATGGCTGAATTACCCTGTGCAAGGATTTCAGGTGCTAGTTGGAGCAAATTATAAATTCGATTTTTAAATTATTGCCACGAAGGCGCTAAGACGCTAAGATTTTTTGTAAAGGTTTAAGCCACGAATTCACGAATTAATTTTAACTAAATTCGTGAATTCGTGGCTTAATTTTTTTTTACGATCTTTGCGCTTTAGCGCCTTTGTGGCAAACAATCTATGGAATTCAAACAAAAAATACATTCTCATTACCTGCAAATGGTTCAGGACCGAATTGATGTTTTTAAGGACATGATTTCGGCTTTGACCGAAGATTCTAAAAATGATGCGAAAGGTTCCGCCGGTGACAAACACGAAACGGCTTTGTCGATGATGCATATCGAGCAGGAAAAACTCACCAATAAACTCAAAGAAGCCATTGCTCAAAAAGCGATTTTGGATAAAATTGATGCATCGAAAACAACGGAAAATATTATTTCAGGCAGTTTGGTAAAAGCAAACGGAATATACTTGTATGTAAGTGTTGCGCTTCCTAAAATTGCTATTGATGGTATCAATGTTATTGCGCTTTCTCCGCAATCTCCGCTAGGTTCTCATTTGATGGGGAATAAAGTGGGGTTTACTTTCGAAATTAATAAGACGCATTATACTATTGAGAGTGTTTTGTAAAAGTTATTTCACGCAGATTTCACAGATTTAAGCAGATTAAAAAGGATATTATTCGCACTCTTCAACGGATTAAAATCCGTTGCTACAAAATAAGCCGTTCCTCCGGAACTTTGTATAAAGAGCCTTAGGCTCGATTAATATTGTAGGGATGGATTTTAATCCATTCATCACACACGGTACCCGACAATCATTATCGATTTACCGCGCGGAGTTTCTAGTGTGATCTTTCCTTCGTCAACAAGACAAAACAAGATGCGCATTTGTTTAATTTCGATGAAAATCACAATTTTAAACCAACTTCTATTCTTCTCTTTGTGAATCTTTTATTGTTTTTGAAATATCATAAAATTTAATTCAAAGATCTCTTGAAAATGTTGCTTTTTTAGTTCTGATTAAGCTTAAAATTGAAATTTATAAGTTTGAGGCTTTTTTTAGTGTTAAAATTTTACATTTTATATGTAAAAACAATTTTATGCTTTTAAATTATAACTGAAATGAATGTTTGTGTTTTTCAATTGTAACCATTAATGCATCTTTGCCCTATCAAAATAAAATTTACAAATAAAAATATAGAATTATGTGTGGAATCGTATGTGCCTTTGATCTAAAACAAAAAGCCGAAACCTTAAGACCTCAAGTATTAGAAATGTCTAAAATCATTCGTCACCGCGGACCGGACTGGAGCGGAATTTACAGCAATGATAAAGCAATTCTTTCTCATGAGCGCTTGGCGATTGTAGATCCAGCTTCAGGAAAACAACCTTTATTTACAGAAGATAAAAAATTGGTTTTAGCTGCAAATGGTGAGATTTACAACCACAGAGAATTGCGTAAACAATTTGAAGGAAAATATAACTTTCAAACAGAAAGTGATTGTGAAGTTATTTTAGCACTGTACAAAGAAAAAGGACCTCACTTTGTAGATGAAATGAACGGAATCTTTGGATTTGCGATTTATGATGTTGAGAAAGATGAGTATTTTATCGCTCGTGACCATATGGGAATTATTCCATTATATATTGGTTGGGATCAACACGGAACTTTTTATGTAGCTTCTGAATTGAAAGCTTTAGAAGGATATTGCACAAAAATTCAATTATTCCCTCCGGGACATTATATGACAAGTAAAGACGGTGAATTTGTACAATGGTACAAAAGAGACTGGACAGATTATGATGCAGTAAAAGACAACGAAACAAGTATTCCTGCAATTAAGGAAGCACTTGAAGCAGCGGTTCACAGACAATTAATGAGTGATGTTCCTTACGGTGTTTTGCTTTCTGGTGGTTTAGATTCGTCTATTACTTCGGCTGTAGCCAAAAAATTTGCACAAAAGCGTATTGAATCTGATGATACTACAGATGCCTGGTATCCGCAATTACACTCTTTTTCAGTTGGTTTGGATGGTTCTCCGGATTTAGCTGCTGCTCAAATTGTTGCAAAACATATCGGAACAATTCACCACGAAATTAAATTCACCATTCAGGAAGGGTTAGATGCAGTTCGCGATGTGATTTACAACTTGGAAACTTATGATGTAACTACAGTTAGAGCTTCAACTCCAATGTGGTTAATGGCGAGAGTTATTAAATCAATGGGAATCAAAATGGTGCTATCAGGAGAAGGTGCAGATGAATTGTTTGGAGGTTATTTATACTTCCACAAAGCACCAAATGCAAGAGAATTTCACGAAGAAAACGTTCGTAAATTAGGAAAATTACATATGTACGATTGTTTGCGTGCAAACAAAAGCTTGGCTGCCTGGGGAATCGAAGGTCGTGTTCCATTCTTAGATAAAGAATTTATGGATGTTGCAATGCGCATCAACCCACAAGATAAAATGATTAACAAAGAGCATCCCATGGAAAAATGGGTAGTTCGTAAAGCTTTTGAAGACATGTTGCCAGAAAGTGTAGCATGGAGACAAAAAGAGCAATTTTCTGATGGAGTAGGATACAGCTGGATTGATACTTTGAAAGAAGTGGTAGCCAAAGAAGTTTCGGATGAGCAACTGGCAAATGCGAAATATAAATTCCCATTGCAAACACCAACTTCTAAAGAGGAGTATTACTATCGTTCGATCTTTGCAGAACATTTTCCAAGTGATGCAGCAGCTTTATGTGTGCCTCAGGAAGCAAGTGTGGCTTGTAGTACAAAAATTGCTTTGGAGTGGGATGAAGCATTCAAAAACATGAACGATCCATCTGGAAGAGCTGTAGCAAGTGTTCATGATGACGCTTACGCGAAAGCATAAAAACAAGAATTTTTAGAATTAGTATATATTATATTTCCGAAAGACGTTCTCAATCCTGAGAGCGTTTTTCTTGTCTTATAATGTTAAATTCTGTTATTTCAGTGACTTAAAATTATTTTTCAATAATTATTTAAGTTTCTTTTTTATATTTGGCATTCGCCGAAATAATAGTAAGTGGCTTGAATTGTAGCGATATAATTATATAAAAGTTGTAAATAATATTTGGTTTTAGCTGAATATTAAAGGATTATAAGAAAGTTTAGTAGTAGGCTTACCCTTTTAGTTGTGAGTAAAAATTAAAAGAAATAAAAAAATAGAATAGTATGTCTGGATTATTGGCTGTTATTGGTAAAGGAAAAGACCCGCAACTTGTAAAAGAGCTTTCTTCAAGAATGTCGCATCGTGGTCCTGATGAAAGTGATTTGCATATTATGGAAAATGGCAGTATTATTTGTCATGAAAGCCTATCGATTATTGATCTTAAATCAGGTAAACAGCCTATTCAGGGAACGAATAAAGCCTGGATGGTGCATGATGGAGAAATTTACAACTACCAGGAATTAAAAGATACGGTTTTAAAAGAGCATACCTTTAGAACAAAATCAGATTCGGAAGTAATCGTGCATTTGTACGAAGAATTTGGATATAAGTTTTGTAATATGCTTGATGGTGATTTTGCTTTTGTGATTATCGATGGTGATAATTATATCGCGGCAAGAGATGCTGTTGGTGTTAAGCCTTTGTATTACGGACTAGACGAAAGAGGAAGAATTTATTTTTCTTCAGAAATGAAATCAATTGCAGATCAGTGTAAGTCATTTTCGACTTTTCCTCCCGGACATTATTATACCGGTAAAACTGGCTTTGTAAAATATTATAATCCGGATTACGAAGATCATGCAAATGCGAATAAATCTTTAGACCTTGATTTGGTTCGTGAATCATTAATTCAGGCGACGCGTAAACGTTTAATGAGCGAAGTTCCTGTTGGTGTATTGCTTTCAGGAGGGTTAGATTCATCCTTAACATCAGCAATTGCATCCCGAATATTAAAAGATAACGGACAAAAACTACATTCGTTTTCTATTGGTTTAGATGCGGATTCGCCTGATAATATCGTAGCAAGAAAAGCAGCTGAATTTTTAGGTACAGAACATCACGAAATACATTTTACGGTAGAGGAAGGTGTTTCTATTTTAGAAAAAGTAATTTATCATATTGAGACTTACGATATCATATCAGTACGATCCGGAGTTCCGATGTATTTATTATCGAAAGCCATAGCCGATCAGGGAATAAAGGTAATCCTTTCCGGTGAAGGTGCCGATGAGGTTTTTGGAGGTCATTTGTATTTTAGAAATGCACCATCAGCAGAAGAATTTCAGGATGAAACCATCGAAAGAGTGCAGAAGTTATTTACTGCCGATTTATTGCGTGCCGATAAAACAACTATGGCGCACGGACTAGAAGCCAGAATTCCGTTTTTAGACAAAGATTTTTTAGATGTTGCTATTCGAATTAAAACCGAAGAAAAGCAGCCAAAAACATACGATGGCATCGAGAAATACATTTTGAGAAAAGCATTCGATACAACTGAAAATCCATATTTACCGGCTGAAGTTTTATGGAGACAAAAAGAACAGTTTTCTGATGGAGTAGGTTACAATTGGATAGATGAATTAATAGAATATTGTGCAACACAAGTTACGGACGAGCAATTGGCCGGAGCAGCTGCCGAATTTCCGTATAATTCACCAACGACAAAAGAAGCTTATCTTTACAGATCCATTTTTCATAAATTTTATCCACAGGTTAGCGCCGCGCAAACCGTTCGAAAATGGATTCCGAAATGGCAGGAAAATCAGGATCCAAGCGGAAGAGCAAATGCCGCTCACGTAAAAGCAGATGTTGAAATTTCGAAAGCCGGAGTAGCGGTTTAGTATTTAAATTCCAATAAATAAATTCCAAATTCCAAACTCCAATTTGGAATCGAATAAGAGAAATACGAAGCAATAGTCTAATTATAAAATTTCAAAAAAAATAAATTCTAAATTCCAGTTTTGGAAAGAAATAAAGAATCCGAAAGAGCATGTAAAATGTTTATTTCGGATTTTTTTTTTGGAGTTAATTTTAGCTTTACGGTTTGCCGTAAATTACTAAAAGTAAGTTAATGTTAATTCCTTACTTAGGAAAAAAGCTATATTTGATTACCAAAAATTAACTAATACTTTAACTGTAATCTATGAGAAACTTACTACTAAGCAGCGTTTTATGCTGTTCGCTTGTTTCATTGTCTCCTGTTTATGCGCAGAAAAAGACAGAAGCTCCAAAATACATTAAAAATGTCGAAGGTGTAAAAGAATATTCGTTGAATAACGGATTGAAAGTTCTTTTAATTCCGGATGCTTCGCAGAGCAATATGGTTGTAAATATTGTTTACAATGTGGGTTCCAGAAATGAAGGTTATGGCGAAAAAGGGATGGCGCATTTGTTAGAGCACATGCTTTTTAAGAGTACCAAAAATTTGGGAGACATTAAAAAAATGCTTTCGGATAAAGGGGGAAATGCCAACGGAACGACTTGGTTAGACAGAACGAATTACTACGAAGTTTTTCCTTCAAGTGATGAAAACTTAAAATGGAGTATCGAAATGGAAGCGGATCGAATGATCAACGCGACTATTCTGCAGGCAGATTTATCTAAAGAATTTTCGGTTGTAAGAAATGAATTTGAAATAGGAGAGAATAATCCGGATCGTGTTTTACAGGAAAGAATACTTTCCACTGCTTATTTGTGGCACAATTACGGAAATAGTACGATAGGAAGTAAAGAAGATATAGAAAGAGTAAAAGCAACTACGCTTAGGGCCTTTTACGAAAAGTATTATCAGCCTGACAATTCTACTTTAATAATTGCCGGTAAGTTTGATGAGCAAAAAGCGTTACAATATGTAGGGCAATATTTTGGAGCTATTCCAAAACCAAAAAGAGTTTTGGATAAGACGTATACGGTTGAACCTGCACAAGATGGTGAAAAATTTGTAGAGCTTAACAGAGCAGGAGATAGTAAAAATATTGGAGCCGTGTATCATACGGCAGCTTATGTAGACAAGGATTATGCTGCAATTGATGCATTAGGCGAAATTTTAACTTCGGACCCATCCGGATATTTGTATAAATCATTAATAGAGACGCAAAAAGTGTCTAGTGTTTATTATTGGCAGCCAACCACCAGAGATGCAAGTTATGTATATTTTGGCGTAGCGGTTCCTAATGATAAAGATATCAAAGCGACTAAAGAATTAGTAAGAACAGAGTTGGATAAAATTGCAACGACTAAATATACTGATGAGGATGTAGCCAGAGCAAAAGCAAAAATTATAAAACAACTTGACGGTATAAAAAACAATACTATTTCGTTTGCCATAAATCTTACTGAAATTGTTGGAGCAGGAGATTACAGATTAGGGTTTTTATACCGAGATGTTGTTGAAAATTTAACCAAAGAAGATATACAAAGAGTTGCTGAGAAATATTTTAGAAGCAACAATAGAACAGTTGGCGTATTTATTCCTTCAAAAGATGAGCAAAGATTAAAGCCGGTCGAATATACAGATGAGCAAATAGTAGCTGTAACAAAAGATTATAAAGGTAAGGCTTTAGAAAAAGAAGCTGCTGCATTTGAAGCTTCGATCAAAAATTTGAAACAAAACTTTGTAGAAGGAAAACTTAGTAATGGAGTGAAATATGGCTTAATTAAAAAAGAAATAAAAGGCGGAAAAGTTCAGGCTAGTTTTAAATTTCCGGTGAGTAACGAAAAAGATTTAGAGAGTAAAGGAGATATAGGATCTATTCTTGCTCAATTAATGAAAACAGGTACAAAAACCAGAACCAAAGAACAAATTAGTGATCAGTTAGATCAATTAAAATCAAGTTTGTACTTTGATTATTCAGGTCAGACTTTGTCGATTAATATAAGTACTTACAAAGAAAGCTTTAAGGGAGTAATGGAGATTTTGGGCGATCTGTTAGTGAATGCTACTTTTCCTGAAAATGAGTTAACGAAAACAATCAATGAGTACAATACTTATCTGGAGTCAAACCTTAATGATCCTCAGTCGATTGCTTTTATCGAAGTTTCAAGATTAACATCGAATTATCCAAAAGGAAGTATTTTTTATACCTCGACAGTTCAGGAGCAAATTGATGCTTACAAAAAAATAAAACAATCTGAAATCGTTGATTTTTATACTAATATCTTTGGAGGAAATAACGGATTGGGAACTGTTGTTGGAGATTTAGATGCTAAAGAAACGGGACAAATTCTTGAAAATACTTTTGGAAAATGGAATTCTAAGTCAAAATATGTTCTTGCATTGCCAACGTATTCAGAGACTAAAAAGATAGATAAAGATTATATCACTCCAGACAAAGAAAATGCAGTTGCAATAGGTAAAATTGCTTTTAAAATGAATTTGAAAAGCCCGGATTATCCTGCATTTGTAATGGCGAATGAAATTCTTGGAAGTGGTGGTTTTTTAAGCGCCAGAATTCCAATGAGATTAAGAGAAAAAGAAGGAATTAGTTATGGTGCAGGTTCGTTTATTAATGTGCCGGTTACAAACGATGTTGCTTTCTGGCAATATTATGCATTTTTGAATCCAACAAAAAAAGGCGCAGTTGAAGCTGCTACAAAAGAAGAAATTGCAAAAGCATTAAAAGATGGATTTACGGCTGAAGAAGTGAAATCAAATTTAGTGAGCTGGCTTAACGAAAGAAAAACAAGATTAGGAAATGATATGATGTTGATTAGTTTAACGAATAGCTATCTTCAATACGGAATTCCTTTAGAAGATTATGATGATCTTGAAACTAAAGTTAAAGCGTTGAAAGTAGAAGACGTGAATGCTGTTTTAAGAAAGTATTTAAGCTTAGAAAAAATGACTTCGATTTATGCTGGGGATTTTAATAAGAAATCATAAAGAGTAAAATTCCAATAAAATAAATTCCAAATTCCAATTTTTGAAATTCCAAATTCCAATTTGGTTGTAAATTTTAAAATCCGAAATGACATTAAAAATGTTGTTTCGGATTTTGTTTTTGCATCATTTAAAGTTTTGGAATTTGGAATTTATTTATTGGAATTTCCTTTAAGTTTTGGAATTTGGGATTTAAAAATTGGAATTTATTTAATAAAGAGGATATTTTTTGGAATTTGGAATTTATTTTTTGGTTTTTCAGCTAATTGTGTTAATAACTTAAGTGCTTTATATGGTATTTTAACGGATATATAATTTGCGTTTTTATATATTTGCGTGTTAGACAATAATTACATTTTTTAGAATAAATTATATGAGCGAAGAAATCAAGAAGAACAATTATTCAGCAGATAGTATTCAGGCATTAGAAGGAATGGAGCACGTAAGAATGCGTCCATCGATGTATATTGGAGATGTGGGGGTTCGAGGGCTACATCATTTGGTTTATGAGGTTGTTGATAACTCTATTGATGAGGCGATGGGAGGACATTGTGATACTATTGGTGTTGCAATTAACGAAGATGGTTCAGTAACAGTTGAAGATAACGGTCGTGGTATTCCAGTTGATTTACATAAAAAAGAAGGTGTTTCGGCACTTGAAGTAGTAATGACCAAGATTGGTGCCGGAGGTAAATTCGATAAGGATTCTTACAAAGTTTCCGGAGGTTTACACGGTGTTGGGGTTTCGGTTGTAAATGCACTTTCAGTTCATATGAAATCTACTGTTTTTAGAGACGGTAAAATATACGAACAAGAATACGAAAGAGGTAAAGCAATTTATCCTGTTAAACAAATTGGAGAAACAGATAAAAGAGGTACACGTCAGACTTTCTATCCTGATGATACTATTTTTACTCAAACAATTGAGTTTTCTTATGATACTTTATCAGCTCGTATGCGTGAGCTTTCTTTCCTGAACAAAGGAATTACAATCACGTTTACAGACAAAAGAGAAGTAGATGAAAAAGGCGAATTTAAAGTAGAGGTTTTTCACTCAGATGAAGGTCTTAAAGAATACATTCGTTACTTAGATGGTAACCGTGAGCCAATTATTTCTCACGTAATCAGCATGGATCACGAAAAAGGTGAAATTCCGGTTGAGGTTGCCTTGATTTACAATACAAGTTACACAGAGAATATTTTCTCCTATGTAAATAATATCAATACGCACGAAGGAGGAACGCATTTACAAGGTTTTAGAAGTGGTTTGACAAGAACCCTTAAAAAATACGCAGATGCATCCGGAATGCTGGATAAACTGAAATTCGAAATTGCGGGAGATGACTTCCGTGAAGGATTAACAGCTATTATTTCGGTAAAAGTTGCAGAACCACAATTCGAAGGACAAACCAAAACTAAACTTGGAAACAGAGAAGTAGTTTCTCCGGTTTCTCAGGCAGTTGGAGAAATGCTGGAAAATTATTTGGAAGAAAATCCAAATGATGCCCGTATCATTATTCAAAAAGTAATTTTGGCTGCACAAGCCCGTCACGCTGCTAAAAAAGCGCGTGAAATGGTACAGCGTAAAACCGTAATGGGTGGTGGTGGATTACCAGGAAAACTTTCAGATTGTTCTGAGCAGGATCCTGCAAGATGTGAGGTTTACCTTGTCGAGGGAGATTCGGCTGGTGGAACAGCCAAACAAGGTCGTGACCGTAACTTTCAGGCGATTTTGCCTTTACGTGGTAAGATTTTGAATGTTGAGAAAGCGATGCATCATAAAGTATTCGAAAACGAAGAGATTCGTAACATCTTTACCGCTCTTGGAGTTACCGTTGGTACTGCAGAAGACAGTAAAGCTTTAAATCTTGAAAAACTAAGATATCATAAAGTAATCATCATGTGTGATGCCGATGTCGATGGTAGTCACATTTCTACCTTAATATTAACGTTCTTCTTCCGTTTCATGAAAGAACTGATCGAAGAAGGTCACGTTTACATTGCAGCTCCACCTTTGTACTTAGTTAAAAAAGGAAACAAAAAAGAATACGCCTGGAACGATGTTCAACGTGATCAGGCGAACGAAAGAATGGGAGGAAGTGCAGCTATTCAACGTTATAAAGGTCTTGGAGAGATGAACGCGGAGCAATTATGGGAAACTACAATGGATCCGAGTTTTAGAACTTTACGTCAGGTAACTATTGATAGTTTAGCCGAAGCGGATAGGGTTTTCTCTATGTTAATGGGAGATGAAGTTCCGCCACGTAGAGAATTTATCGAGAAAAATGCAGTTTACGCTAATATCGATGCATAATAAATTTTAATCATCAATTCGTTTAATTGTTTAAATTTACTTAGACGATTAAACGAATTGTCGATTTATCAAATAAACAAATTAATTAATAACCGATAAAGTATAAAATATGAAAGTTACCATTGTAGGAGCAGGAAATGTTGGAGCTACGTGTGCAGATGTTATTTCTTATAGAGGAATTGCAAGCGAAGTAGTGTTGTTGGATATTAAAGAAGGTTTTGCCGAAGGGAAAGCATTGGATATTATGCAATGTGCAACAAATACAGGTTTTAATACCAAAGTATCTGGTGTAACCAATGATTATTCTAAAACTGCCGGAAGTGATGTAGTAGTGATTACATCAGGAATTCCAAGAAAACCAGGAATGACGCGTGAAGAATTGATTGGTATAAACGCAGGAATTGTAAAAACAGTTGCTGAAAATGTATTGAAATTTTCTCCGGATACTATAATTGTCGTAGTTTCTAATCCAATGGATACTATGACTTATTTAGCTTTAAAAGCTACAGGATTACCAAAAAACAGAATTATTGGTATGGGTGGAGCGTTAGATAGTTCTCGTTTCAGAACATATCTTTCTTTGGCTCTTGATAAACCTGCCAATGATATCTCGGCAATGGTTATAGGAGGTCATGGTGATACTACTATGATTCCTTTAACACGTTTGGCTTCTTATAACGGAATTCCGGTAACAGAATTTCTTTCAGAAGAGGTGTTGCAAAAAGTAGCTGCAGACACAATGGTGGGCGGAGCGACACTTACAGGTCTTTTAGGAACATCAGCCTGGTATGCGCCGGGAGCTTCTGTTGCTTTTCTTGTAGATAGTATTTTAAACGATCAGAAAAAAATGATTGCATGTTCTGTTTTTGTTGAAGGCGAATATGGTCAAAACGATATATGTATAGGAGTGCCTTGTATAATAGGTAAAAACGGAGTAGAAGAAATTTTAGACATCAAATTAAACGAGCAGGAGAAAGCTTTATTTGCTAAAAGTGCAGATGCAGTTCGTGGAATGAATGATGCTTTAAAATCGATTTTAGTATAACGATTTTCGAAAAAAAAGGAGAAGACTGCACTTTTGCAGTCTTTTTTTTAAGATTAATTAATAAATAAATTGGTTAATCATTTCGAGAATTATATATTTGCTCGGTTTAAAAAAAATGTTGTAATTCGTGATCTCGATTTTTTAGTTTTAAAAACTCATGTCAGGGCTTATTTTTAGGGAATTTAAAACCAAAACAAACAATAAAACATAATTAATTTTTAGTAATAATGCAGAATAAAGGACTTATTAAATTTTTCGCAATTCTATTTGCATTGGTAAGTATTTACCAACTTTCTTTCACTTTTGTGGCAAATAATGTCAAAAGTGAGGCTAAAGCCTTTGCAGGAGATAATCCTGATAAAGAATTAAAATATTTGGATTCTATTGGTAAAGAAAAAGTATTGAACCTTGGTTTTTCGGATTTTACTTATAACGAAGTAAAAAACAAACAACTTAATAAAGGTCTTGACTTAGAAGGAGGAATCAACGTGATTCTTCAAATTTCTATTAAAGATGTTTTGAAAGGTTTAGCTAACAATTCTAAAAATCCTGTATTTAATAAATCATTAGCTGATGCAAGTGCAAATTTAGAAGGAAACAAAACCTATTTAAATAAGTTTTTTGAAGCTTTTGAAGCGAATTCAAACGGAACAGTAAGATTAGCTTCACCTGATATTTTTGCAAACAGAAGTTTACAAGGAGAAGGTGGAATCGATTTTCAAATGTCTGATTCGCAAGTTCAAAAAGTAATTAAAAGAAAAGTTGATGAGTCTGTTGAAAGTGCTTACAAAGTATTAAGAGAGCGTATCGACAAATTTGGTGTTACACAGCCAAACATCCAAAAATTAGGAGAAACAGGAAGAATCTTAGTAGAGCTTCCAGGTGCTAAGGATGTTGATAGAATTAAAAAATTATTAGGTGGAAAAGCTCAATTAGAGTTTTGGGAAACTTATAAAATTGAAGAGATTGGAAACTTCTTAGTTGCTGCTAATGAAGCTTTAAAAAAGACTGAAATCAAAAAAACAGAAACTAAAACTGTTGCTAAAGATTCATTGAACGCTTTATTAACTGATACTAAAGATTCAGTTGATACTAAAAAAGGAAACAACCCATTATTTGATAAGATTGTAGGTCAGGGTGGTGGACCAGTTTTAGGTTACTTCGCACCAAAAGATACTGCTGCTGTAAATAGCTTTTTCAAAAGAGCTGATATCAGAGTTTTATTAGGCGCTGATCAACACAATGCAAAATTTGTATGGAGTAAACCAACTACTATAAAAGATCCGCAATCGAAAGATGTAAAAACGGCTAAAGATATTGAAGTAGTTGAATTATATGCTTTAAAAGGAAACAGAGATAACGTTCCAGCCATGAGTGGTGGTGTTGTTACTGATGCAAAAGATACTTTTGACCAATTAGGAAAACCAGCTGTTTCTATGCAAATGAACAGCCAGGGTGCTAAAGTTTGGGAAGAATTAACAGGTAGAGCTTTCTCTCAAAAAGGATATATCGCTATTGTTTTAGATAACATCGTATATTCTGCTCCTGGCGTTACCAGCGGACCAATTGCCGGAGGTAGATCTGAAATTACAGGTTCTTTTGATGTTGCTGAAACTAAAGATTTAGCTAACGTATTAAATGCAGGTAAATTACCAGCTTCTGCTGATATCGTTCAGTCAACTGTTGTAGGACCATCTTTAGGTCAGGCTGCAATTGACGCAGGTACAATTTCATCTGTATTAGGATTTTTATTAGTTTGTTTATGGATGGTATTCTATTATGGTAAAGCAGGTTGGTATGCTAACTTAGCATTATTATTGAACTTACTTTTCTTATTCGGAATTATGGCAAGTTTTGGTTTTGTATTGACATTACCAGGTATTGCAGGTATCGTACTTACATTAGGTACAGCGGTAGATGCGAACATTATTATCTACGAAAGAGCAAAAGAAGAATTACGTGAAGGTAAATCATTGTCTGAGGCAGTTGCTGCTTCGTACGGATGGCACGGAGCAATGCGTTCTATTATTGATGCAAACGTAACACACGTTTTAACTGGGGCTATCTTGTTTATTTTTGGAACAGGACCAATTAAAGGTTTTGCTTTGACTTTACTTATTGGTATCGTAACTTCAATGTTTACGTCAATCTTTATCGCTAGAATTTTTATCGACAGAAATATTGCTGGAAAAGGTGATTTAACTTTCTCTACAAACATTACTAAAAACTGGTTTACAAACTTCCACTTTGACTTTATTAAAATCAAAAAATTCACTTATATTTTCTCTTCTATTGTAGTTGTAGTAAGTTTAACTTCTATCTTCTTCGTTAACGGATTAGATGAAGGTGTTGATTTCGTTGGAGGAAGAACATTCCAGGTGAAATTTGAAAAACCAATTGATGCTACAACAGTTTCAGATGAGTTATCTGCAGCTTTTGGAACTCCTGTTGAGGCTAAAATTTTAGGTGATGATGATCAGTTAAAAATCACAACAAAATATAAAATTAAAGAAGATGGTGTTGCTATCGACGAAGAAGTGAATCAAAAATTATACAATGCATTGCAAAAGTATTACCCAAACACTTCTTACGATAAATTCATCAACTCATTTGAGGGTAAAAAAATCGGAGTATTGCAAGCTTCTAAAGTTGGAGCTTCTATCTCTGAAGATATCAAAACTAACTCATACTGGGCAGTTCTTGGTGCAATGGCAGCAATCTTCTTATACTTAATGGTTTCTTTCCGTAAATGGCAATATTCATTAGGAGCGATCGCAGCTGTAGCGCATGACGTTATCTTTGTATTAGGTATCTACTCTTTATGTTATAAATTCATGCCTTTCCACATGGAAATGGATCAGCACTTTATCGCTGCAATTCTTACCGTTATTGGTTATTCTATGAATGATACTGTAATTGTATTCGACAGGGTGAGAGAATTTATCATCGGAAACCGTAAAGGTAGCTTCGAAGATATCGTAAACGCTTCTATTAATACTACATTATCAAGAACGTTGAATACGTCATTAATGATGATCATTGTATTATTAACGATGTTTATCTTTGGTGGAGAATCTATCAGAGGATTTATCTTCGCGATGTTAGTAGGTATTGTGGTAGGAACTTACTCTTCATTATTTATCGCTACACCAGTATTGGTAGACACGATTTCAAGTGATGAGAAACACACAATTGAAGAAAAACACAAACAAGCATAATTTCAGGTTTATATAAATTAAAAGGATCCAACGAAAGTTGGATCTTTTTTTTGTGCTATATTTAGATTTGTAAAAGCTTATTTATGAGTAGAAAAATACCGTTTATTGTATTGTTCCTGTACGCTGTATTTTGTGCTTCTGCGCAAGATAAAAAGGGTAAAATTGCGATTGGCCTTAATTACGGTTTTGGAAGTGAATTCAATAACGGCAACTACACTTTTACCAATCACTTTTATAAAGCCCAATTGTATTATCGAATTAAAGAAACGAAACACTTTCAGTATGAAATTTTGGTGCAGCCAGAAATTAATCTTGCCACACATCAATTGCTTAATTTTTATTTTGTAAAGCCTGAAACGCCTGATTATATCGAAAAAAGAGAAGAATATACAAAGTTGAAGGATATTCATGAATACGTTTTAAATTTTGGATTTCTGATGAGAAAGCCAATAGGTAAAATCTTTTCACTTTATGTTTTAGCAAGTATAGGACCCATGATTACAGATACTGAAACCGAAAGAATGTCTGAAGGGTTTGCTTTTGCTGATGTTTTAGCTTTTGGAGTATCTGCTAAAGTAGATCAGTTTAGGTTTGATATTCGACCGAGTATCCGGCACGTATCTAATGCAGGTCTAAATAGCGAAAATGCGGGTTATAATACGAAGAATGTTGAAATAGGTGTTTCATATTGCTTATAAATAAAAATGCCCAATATTTTGAAATATTGGGCATTTTTTATTTTGAATGAAATTTTTAAGATGCTGCTAAAGGATTTCTTTGTGCTCTAATGATAAAGAACAGACCGATTATAATAAAAGGAATGCTTAACCACTGTCCTGTAGAGAAAATGCCTAATTCTTCTTCAATTCCTCCCTGGCTTTCTTTTACAAATTCTACTATAAAACGAACTACAAATAAGAGAACTAAAAATAATCCGAACAATAATCCTGATTTAAGTCTTGCATTTGTTTTCCAGTACAAGAAATATAAAGTAGCAAAAACAAATATGTACGCAATACCTTCATATAATTGCGTTGGGTGTTTTGCCGGAACCTGAGCCAATAAGCTGGCAAATTTAGGATCTGTTGCAATTGCAGTGTAAGCAGCTTTAGGATCAGCGATATTCGTAGCGTTTACAGCTTCAGATTTACTAAATTGATCATGTAAAAAACGAATCCCAAATGCAGAATCGGTTTCTTTTCCGATGATTTCAGAGTTAAAAAAGTTTCCTAAACGAACAAATATAGCACCACTCGCAACCGGAATTACTACACGGTCTAAAATCCATAACAAAGAACGTTTTAAGATTTTTTTGCTGTAATAGTACATCGCGATTATAATAGCGATCGCTGCACCATGGCTTGCTAAACCTTGAAAACCGGTGAACTCAAACTTTGGTTCGAATCTAACGGGTAAGAAAATTTCAAGTAGATGATTTCTAAAATACTCCCAGTCGTAAAACAAAACATGTCCTAATCTTGCGCCTATTAAGGTGGCTAAAACAGTCCATACGAATAGCGAATCTAATTTTTCAAGAGATTCATTTTCGCGTTCAAAAATCTTTTTCATTATGAACCAGCCTAAACCAAAAGCGATTACGAACATTAAACTGTAGTAACGAATCATAAAAAATCCTAAGTCGATTCCTTCTGAAGGATTCCAAATGATATTTGAGGAAAGTGTCATATATTAAAGTGTTTTTTTTGTTGTAAAAATATGTATTTAAAGTAAAGCGGCCCTTATAAAAAGTTAATGTTTATGTGAACATTTCTTTTCGGGAACAGGATCGTAACCGGTTCTTCCCCATGGATTACAGCTTAAAATTCGTTTTATTCCCAGATATCCGCCATAAAATAATCCGTGAGTTTGCAAAGCCTGAATCATATAACTCGAACATGTAGGTTCAAACCTGCAGCTCGCCGGTGTAAAAGGCGAAATGGCAGTTTGATAAAAGCGAACTAATAAAACAAACGGAGTGATTACTTTCATGATTTATTAGAAAATAAATTGATTATATAGAAAAGCTTGTGCCTTCTTTTCCGTCTTTTAACTGAATGCCCAAAGCAATCAACTGATCGCGAATTTGGTCAGAAAGTGCAAAGTTTTTATCCGCTCTGGCCTGATTTCTCATTCCGATAAGCATATTTACAACACCTTCTAATTTATCATTATTAGCATCAGCACCTTTGTCATCACTTAAGCCTAAAACATCAAAAACAAAAGCATTAATAGCAGTTGAAAATGAAATTAAATCTTCTGTGGAAATCGTTTCTTTTCCTTCTTTCAATAAATTGATATAACGAACTGCCTCAAATAATTGTGCAATTAAAATAGGGGTGTTAAAATCGTCATTCATAGCATCGTAAGATAATTGCTTCCATGAAGCGATATCTATAGAACTAGTGGCACTTGCTGAAATACCGGGTAAGGAATCAACAGCTTCCATTAATCTTTTATATCCCTTTTCAGCTGCAACAATAGCATCGTCAGAAAAATCCAGAATACTTCTGTAATGCGCCTGTAACATGAAAAAACGAGTTACAGATGCAGAGAAAGCTTTACTTAAAATAGTGTTATCTCCACTTAAAATTTCGCCTGGTAAAATATTATTCCCAGTAGATTTGGCCATTTTTTTACCGTTAAGGGTCAGCATATTAGCATGCATCCAGTAATTTACCGGAGACTGACCTGTACAAGCTTCGTTTTGAGCAATTTCGCATTCGTGGTGTGGAAACTTTAAATCCATTCCACCTCCGTGAATATCAAAATGATTACCTAAATATTTGGTACTCATTGCAGTACATTCAAGATGCCAGCCAGGAAAACCATCACTCCACGGCGAAGGCCATCTCATAATATGTTCCGGTTCGGCCTTTTTCCAAAGTGCAAAATCCTGCGGATTTCTTTTGTCAGACTGACCATCAAGATCACGCGTATTGGCTAACATATCTTCGATATTTCGGCCGCTTAAAACTCCGTAATTATGATTTTCGTTATATTTTACAACATCAAAATAAACAGATCCGTTGGCTTCATAGCCAATTCCGGTATCGATGATTTTTTTGATGATTTCGATTTGTTCAATAATATGTCCGGTAGCAGTAGGTTCGATACTTGGTGGTAAAAAGTTGAAAGATTTCAGAATATCATGAAAATCTACTGTATAGCGCTGCACCACCTCCATAGGTTCTAACTGCTCTAAACGTGCTTTTTTGGCAATTTTGTCTTCGCCTTCATCAACATCATCAACAATATGGCCAACATCTGTAATATTACGTACATAGCGAACCTTATAGTCAAGGTGTAAAAAATACCTGAAAATAACGTCAAACGACATAAATGTTCTCACATTTCCTAAGTGTACATTGCTATAAACCGTAGGTCCGCAAACATACATTCCAACATTTCCTTCATGGATTGGTTTGAAATTTTCTTTTTCACCCGAAAGTGAATTGTATATTTTTAGAGGTTGTGATGTGTATAATGGCATATTTTTGTTTTGCTGTTTAATCGTTTAATAGTTGATTTGTTTAATCGTGTAAACGTTTTTTTGTTTTTTAATTTGTCACGTATTATTCTTTTGAAAGATAATACTTTTTTAAACTATTTATCTGATTACAGATTTTTTCAATTTTCTCACGAGATTCGACATATTCTGTTTCAGACACATAATTTAAATCTTTTGAAATAATTAAGTGATTCAAAGTTTCCATTGCCGATGAATATGAGATCGTTAAAAAATGAGCTTTGTCTTTGTTTGTATTTCTTGAAGTTCCTTCCGCAATATTAGTAGCAATTGATGATGAACTTCTTTTTATTTGAGATGTTATTCCGAACAACTCATTTGAGGGAAATTTACTAGTTAATTTGTAAATATCCAAAATAAACATTCTTGCATTTTGCCAGACTTCTAGCTTTTCAAATGAAAAAACATACATCTTTTTCTATTTAATTGTTGATTTGTTTAATCGTTTAATCAAAAATTAAGATCTAGTGATAAAGCGATTAAACAAATTGACGATTTACCGATTAAACTAAAACTGAGTGTCTAATTTAATATAATCCAGGAATTCTCTTTTTGTTTGAGGATCTTTGAATTTTCCACCAAATTCAGATGTTACAGTGCTGCTTTCGATATCTTTAATTCCTCTCGAATTTACGCAAAGGTGTTTAGCATCGATAACGCAGGCAACGTCCTCGGTACCTAAAGCTTTTTGTAATTCTTGTACAATTTGCATGGTAAGACGCTCCTGAACCTGAGGTCTTTTTGCATAATATTCTACAATTCGGTTCATTTTTGATAAACCAATCACTCTTCCGCTTGAGATATATGCAACGTGAGCACGTCCTATAATTGGTAATAAATGGTGTTCACAGGTAGAATAAACGGTAATGTTTTTCTCTACTAACATTTCACCGTATTTGTAATTATTGTCAAAAGTTGACGCTTTTGGCTGTTTTGAAGGATTAAGACCACCAAAAATTTCTTTTACAAACATTTTTGCTACTCTGTTTGGAGTACCTTTTATGCTGTCATCCGTTAAATCCATCCCTAAAGTCTGTAGGATATTTTCAACATCTTTTTTTATTCTTTCTATTTTTTCATCATCGCTTAAATCAAAAGCATCCTGTCTTACAGGGTTTTGTGCGTTGCTGCTAAAATGATTGTCTCCTATTTCGTCTAAAAAATCTTCGTTATTTATCATTAAAAACTACTATTATGATGGGTATATCTTTTTAAGGCGGTAAAGATAATTAATAAATAGGAAACCTTTTCTATCGTTTTTACTATTTAATCGTTCCTTTTTGGATATAATTTAAATTAAAACCAAAATGGTATTTTTTTAAAACACAAAAGACAATAACATAAGGTGTTATTGTCTTTTGAAGGTTTTTGTTTTTTGTTATTTATTTTTTGTTGTAAACCAAAAGTGCTTCTTTTAAAATGTTTACAGCAGTAACTAAATCTTTTTTGTTTAATACATAAGCAATTCTTACCTGATTCAATCCCATTCCGGGAGTCGAATAAAATCCTGCGGCAGGAGCAACCATAACAGTTTCGCCATTAAGATCGTAAGTTTCAAGAAGCCATTGCGCAAAATCTTCAGAGTTTTCTATTGGCAATTGTGCAATGCAATAAAAAGCACCTTTTGGTTTTGTAACAATGACACCTTCAATTTTATTCAATTCGGTAATTAGAGTGTCACGACGGCCTTTATATTCTGCAATTACTTCGTCAAAATAACTTTGTGGAGTATCTATAGCGGCCTCACAAGCAATTTGCTCAATAGTTGGAGGACTCAAACGCGCCTGTGCAAACTTCATTACGGTCGAAAGGACCTCTTTATTTTTAGTAACCAGACAACCAATTCTTGCACCACACATACTGTAGCGTTTTGATACAGAATCGACCATGATTACATTTTGTTGTACATCCTCAAGATTCATTACAGAATAATGAACATCATCTCCATCGTATAAAAACTCACGGTAAACCTCGTCAGCAATTAAATATAGATCATGTTTTTTAATTAAACCGGCTAATTGTTTTATTTCGGCTTCTGAATATAAATAACCAGTAGGATTACCCGGATTACAAATTAAAATCGCTTTGGTTTTTGGTGTAATTAGTTTTTCAACATCTTCAATACTTGGCAATGCAAATCCAGTTTCAATAGTAGAAATAACAGGAATTACATCTGCACTCGTAGATGATGCAAATGCATGATAGTTGGCATAAAAAGGTTCCGGAATAATAATTTCATCTCCCGGATCTGTAATTGTGGCCAATGCAAACAATAAGGCTTCAGAGCCACCAGTCGTAATAATGATGTCTTCTGAGTTAACATTTACGTTTTGACGTTGGTAAAATTGAGCTAATTTTTTTCTATAACTTTCATATCCGGCAGACGGACTGTATTCTATTAGAGTTAAATCAATATTTTTTACCGCCTCGATGGCCACTTCGGGTGTCTTTATATCCGGTTGACCAATGTTTAAGTGATACACTTTTTTGCCTTTTTGTTTTGCAAGATCTGCAAAAGGAGCAAGTTTACGTATCGGTGATTCGGGCATGTTTCTGCCTTTGTGTGAAATTGTTGGCATGAGTTTTATTATTGAAGTGCAAATTTGCATTTTTTTTTCGAATTTAACGTAAACATTACAGGTACTTATTAAAATGTAACAATTATCAATATTTTTAGTAATTTTATCATAAAATATTATCAATGAAAAAATATTTCATGTTGTTTTTTGGGCTTTTGACATCTTTGTCAGTTGTGGCACAAGGTGATTTTTTGATTGAGAAGCATAGTAATAAGGTGACCATTCCCTTTAAACTGATAAATAACCTCATTTTTATACCTATAAAAGTAAACGGCATCGAACTCAATTTCCTGCTGGATTCCGGAGTCGAGGAAACTATTTTGTTTAGTATGGAAGAAAAACAAGAAGTGAGTTTTAATAATATTCAGAAAATAAAATTGCGCGGCTTAGGAAGTGAAGCTGAAATAGAAGGATTAAAATCTACAAACAATGTGTTGGAAACGCATGGATTGAAATCAGGTAATCATTTGGTTTATATTATTTTAGATCAGAGTTTTAATTTGTCTTCGCATATAGGGATTCCGGTAAACGGTATTATAGGATATAAATTTTTTAAAAATAATATCGTAGAAATCAATTATCAAAAAAAGAGGATAGTTGTGCATTTAAACAACGAACAAACCAAACAAAAACTAGAAAAAAAATTCAAAACAGTTCCTATAACTATAGAAAGGTCTAAACCTTATATTTATGCCACAGCTACTGTTGATAGTAAAAAAGTACCAGCAAAATTACTAATCGATATAGGAAATAGTGATGCTTTTTGGATTTTTGAAAATAATAAAATCAAATTGCCTAAGAAGAATTTTCCTGACTTTTTAGGAAAAGGTTTTAGTGGTGATATTGAAGGGCATCGGGCTAAAATTGATAATTTTTTAATTGATGATTTTAATTTTAAAAAGCCAATAGTTTCATTTCCTGATTCAAGCTCAATTAAGAATGTAAAAATGGTTCCGGATCGAATAGGATCTGTAGGCGGCGAAATTTTAAAACGATTTACCGTTGTGCTGGATTATGCAGATAAGAAAATGTACCTAAAAAAAAACAATAAATTTTCTGAACCTTTTACTTATAATAAAAGCGGAATTACAGTGCAGCATAATGGCCTTCAGTGGGTTCAGGAAACAGTTCATTTAGAAATGGTAAAAGTAGCCTCAACATTAGATGAAGTAACAAGTAATGAAAAAAAGGATGGTAATTTTAGATATAAATTTTCATTAAAACCTGTTTATGAAATTGTAAATATCCGTAAAAATTCAGCCGCCGAAAAATCCGGATTGCAAAAGGGTGATATTATTGTGAGTATAAACAAAAATGCACCTTATAAATATACACTTCAGCAAATAAATACATTACTAAAATCAGAACAAGATGTTTGGGTAAATCTTGAAGTAGAAAGAAATAGCCTTATTCTTAAATTTAGATTTAAACTTGAAGATGAGTTATAAGAGCCTAAAAAATAATGAATTAAATAATTAAAAATTGAAATACTGCTAGTATTTATTTGTGGGTTTATTTTAAATTTTGTGAAAATTTAACTGTTAAATCGTGTTTTTTGTTTAAGAAACGTTAATAATTTATTAAGTTTATACAAAAATAACTCTTTATGGTTAAAAACTACTCTAATTTCTTACAATTTATATTGTTTTTTATTTTTTTATCGATTTTTCCCTCACAAATATATGCACAATGTGCTGGCGATGATGCACAAAAAATAATTTGTGACATTCAGAATTCGGCTAATCAAAACCTTTCTTTATTTTCATTATTAGGAGGTTCTCCAACTTCTGGTGGAAAATGGACAGACGATAATAATTTTAGAGGTCTGGATTCTATTACCGGAAATCTAAATGCGCAACTTATTAAAGAAGGTGGTGTTTACCATTACACCTATACTGCTCCTGATGTTGCAGGATGTACAGATAATACAGCAACAATAACACTTACTATTGGTGCTTATGTAGGAGTGGGATCAAAAGCAACGGTATGTAGTCTTGCCGGCAGCTTTAATCTTTTTACGGCATTTGATAGTACCGTTATGGGACCTCATGAAAACGGAATCTGGCGCGATGCTGCAGGCGCGATTCTGGGGTCGCCTTCCATTAATATTAGATATATTACAACCCCAACAGAAACACGTCAATTTACGTATGAGGTACCGCTCGTGCCCGATTGCCCGTCTACGCCGCTAATTACAACTGTATATGTCACCATCGTAAGGACGCCTGAAGAGGGAAATCCACAAGAACTTACATTATGCGGAACTACAGATTTAGACAGTTACACCAATTATGATATGTTTGAATCACTTAAAGATGAAGATCCTGGTGGTGTTTGGAAAGGTCCTGATATCACTTCGCGATCAGATCATAATATTAATCTTAAGGAATTGTTTGATAAGTATGGAGCGGGTGATTTGAACTATACGTACACCGTTCTTGCGGTTCCTAACCAAAATATCTGTACCGACAGAACTGCATTTGTAACCATTACACTCGAAAAAAGAATTGATTTTACAGGTACAACACTTGTTGTGCTTAAAGATATTTGCGAAAGTGAGATGGCTACCGCTACTTATTCGGCAAAAATTACAGAAGGTCCTGATGGTATTCCTGACGGAGAATATAAAATTACTTTTAATGTCGCAGGTCCAACAGGAGGATCAGAAACGGTAACGGTAAATTTCCTAAACGGAGTAGTTAATTTTCCAATTAAATCTGCCTATTTTCAAAGGGTTGGTAAGTTTACTGTCAACGTTACAAGTATTATTCCAACGGCCGGCCCAAAAAAGTGTGTCACTATATTTAGTCCTTTTTCTTATGATATAAATATTTCTCCCTTGCCGCGTTTAGATAATGCTGTAATAACTGCCAACGCAGTTTGTCAGAACGATATTGCAACAGTTCAAATTTCGAATGCCACTTTATTAGCCGATGGTAAGTATCGTATCGTGTACAAGATCAATGGCGATAATGTAGCGACAGCGCAAACTGCTACTATAACAGCTGTAGGAGGAAAAGCCAGTTTTGAAATCCCGGGAAGCTTAAACGTAAAAAGCGGATTATCTGTAATTACAATTACTAATATCACCAATATTACAAATCCAACTCCGCAATGTAGTAATACAGCAAATGTTATAGGCAACCTGACAATTAATCCTTTGCCTGTTGTTACAAATGTAAAAGTAGTGGTTAACGATGATTGTTTAAACGGAGTTTTTACAGCTAGTGTTTCAGGCTTAGGAACCTTAACAAAAGTAAAACTTTCTTATGTACTTTTAGATAGTAATACTTCGACAGCACAAACTGTCGATTTAACGGTTGTAAACGGAAATGCCAGTTTTGTAATTCCGTCAGCTTTACTTGCAAATACAGGCTCTACTGTAATTTCGGCTACTTATTTAACGAATGATATTACAGGTTGTGGCAGTATTTTGATCAATATATTAGATAGCTTTTTAGTAAATCCTATTCCGTTGGCGCCAGTTGCAGTTAATCCGCCTGATTTTTGTAAAGTAGACAGAGCAACAATTGCGAATTTAACACCGCGTGGTCCGCAATATAAATGGTATAATTCTGCAGCTTTAACCACGCCGCTTGCAGATACTTATCTTTTAAAATCTGAAGACCTATATGTTACCGAAACTTCTGCGGCAAATTGTACATCGCCAGCCAGTATGATTTCGGTAGTAGTAAAAGATACGCCGGCACCAACTTTGAATCCTGACGGACAAAATTTTTGCGGACTAAAAAATCCAGCAATTTCAGATCTTTCAAAGGCGACAAATGTACCTTCGACGGTTTCGTGGTATGATGCTCAAAATAATGGTAATTTATTGGCTTCGACTACTTTGCTTGTTGATAAAGCTACTTATTACGGATACGATCTTTCGAGCGTGACCGATTGTATTTCGGATAGCGTCTTGGAGGTTACAGTTTCATTAACCGAATGTGATCCTGCAGAATATGCCTTTTTTATTCCTGACGGATTTTCGCCAAATGGAGATAATGTTAATGATACGTTCAGAATTCCTGATATTGAATATTTATACCCGGATTATACGCTTGAAATTTTCAATAGATATGGAAATGTAATGTTTAAAGGAAATGCAAATAAACCCAATTGGGACGGAAGAAATTCTGAAGCTGCAGGTTTTGGAGACGGAATAGCGCCAAACGGAGTCTATTTTTATATTGTCAATTTTAACAAAGACAATAGAAAAGCGCAGCAAGGCCGACTTTACCTCAATAGATAATTCCTTTTTATATTATTTAATATAATTTTCAAATGAAAAAAATACCACTTTTTATACTTTTTCTCTTTTATATAACATCAGCCTCAGCCCAGCAAGATCCGGAATACACACATTATATGTACAATATGAGTGTGGTAAATCCTGCGTACGCAACCGGAGTTCCTGCCATGCTAAATCTTGGAGGATTATACAGAACACAATGGGTTGGAGCCGTAGGAGCGCCAAAAACATTTACCTTTTTTGGTCATACTGCTGTTACAGATAAAGTCGAAGTAGGTCTTTCCTTAGTATCTGATGATATTGGTGATGGGGCAAAAAAAGAAAACAACTTTTATGCTGATTTTGCCTATGTTCTGAATCTGGGAGGAAAAAACAAACTTTCTTTAGGATTAAAAGCGGGTTTTACTTCACTGCAAACTAATTTTAACGGATTCAAATTTACTGATTCGCAAACAGATTTGGCTTTCGCCGAAAATATAAACGTAACCAGACCCAACATTGGAGTAGGCGCCTATTATTTTAGAGATAATTTCTACGTTGGTTTGTCGGCACCAAATTTACTGAGTTCTAAACACATCGAAGAAAAGTCAGGAATCAATGCGTACGGATCAGAAGCTATTCATACTTTTTTAACGGCCGGATATGTATTTCAGATCAATGATATGATAAAACTTAAACCGGCATTTATGTCAAAGTTTGTACCCGGCTCACCAGTTACTGTAGACTTGACCGCCAATGTTTTGTATAATAATAAATTCGAATTAGGTGCAGCTTACAGAGTAAATGATGCAGTAAGTGCTTTAATGAATATCAATGTTACGCCATCTCTTAGAGTGGGTTATGCATATGATCATACGCTTACGAACATGGGACAGTTTAATTCAGGTACGCATGAAATCATGCTGCTTTTTGATTTGGATTTATTAGGAAAAGGATATGATAAATCACCAAGATTCTTCTAAAATGAAAAATATGAAAAAACTACTCGTTATTATATTCGTATTTTCAATACAGTTTATAAATGCCCAGGATCTCGAATTGGCAAGAGCCAAACGATTTTTTGACAAGACCTATTACAGCGAAGCCATTGTTTTGTATGAAAAATTAGCTCAGGAAAAACCTTCGCAGGAAATCATCAAAAATTTGGCGGACTCTTATTTTTATACCAATGATTTAATAAAAGCTCAACGCTATTATAGACTTTTAATTCATAATTACAGCAACAATTTAGATAGAAATTATTATTTCAGATACGCTCAAACCTTAAAAGCGAGTAATAGTAATGATGATGCCAATGCTGCGTTAAAAGAATATTATGCAAAATCTGCCAATGCAGATGATATGGTCAATTTTGAAAAAGATCTCAAAACCTTAGAAAATGTTTCGGCAATTGGAAAAAGATTTGAGATTAAAAACCTTGCAATAAACACACCTAATTCAGAATTTGGAGCGGTAAAATACAATGATAATCTGGTTTTTGCCGGAGTAAAACTAAAGCCGGGATTGTTTGATAAAAAGTTCAAATGGGACAATGAAACGTATTTGAATTTAGTCGAAATTCCACTAAAAAACATTAATTCTGCAGACTCTACTACGCATTATTTTGCTAAAGAATTAAAAACCGGAATGCATGAATCGAATGCTGTTTTTACTAAAGATGGAAAGACAATTTATTTTACAAGAAATAATTCTAAAAAGGGAAGCAAAAAAACCGACGATAAAAAAATATCCAACCTTCAGATTTTTAAAGCTGAACTGGTTGACGGAAAATGGAAGAATATAACGTCACTTCCGTTTAACAGTCCTAATTATTCAGTAGAACATCCTGCGTTGAGTGCTGATGAAAAAGTATTGTATTTCGCTTCTGATATGCCGGGAACATTAGGCTCTTTTGATATTTATTCGGTAAACATTAATAAAGGAGCATTTGATACACCTAAAAATTTAGGACCAGTTATTAATACTGATAAAAGAGAGCAATTTCCTTTTGCAGCAATAGATAATAAACTTTATTTTTCTTCAGACGGGCATTTAGGATACGGATCTCTGGATGTATTTGTTTCAGAAATTAACGGAAACGAGTATTCTAAACCTGTAAATGTTGGTTTGCCATTAAACTCCAATTTAGATGATTTTTCCTTTACTATAGATTCAAATACAAAAGAAGGTTTTTTTGCATCGAATAGAGAAGGCGGAAAAGGAAGTGATGATATTTACTGGTTCAAAGAAACAAAAGAATTAATTGTAGAAGATTGCAAGCAGTTTATTGCAGGAACTATTACAGATATTGATACGAAATTAGCTTTAGAGAATGCCATTGTAATATTACAGGATTCAGATAAAAAGATTTTGAATACGATTATTACAGGAGCAGACGGAAAATTCAGTTTTACTGTGGCGTGCGAAAGTTCGTTTACAGTTTTGGCTTCAAAAGAAAAATATACCAATGACTCGAGATCATTAGCTTCAGGAAAAACAAGAGATGCGAGCAATGATGCTTCGATGGCGCTAAAATCTTTGGAAGCGATAAAACGTGAAGAACAGCAAATTGCCGAAACGAAAAAGAAAGAAGAAGAAATCGAAAATGCCCGTAAAAAAGAAAGAGAAGCTTTGGCAGTTATTGCTTTAAAAGAAGCACAGAAAAAAGCAAAAGCAGATCAAATTGTGGCGGCAGAAATTAAGAAGAAAGAAAAAGCGGAGGAAATTGCAGCAACGGAAATTAAGAAAAAGGAAAAAATAAAACAGATCTTAATTGATGAAAAAGATGTTGTAAAAGACAAAGACAGATTGATCATCAAAACAGACCCTATTTATTTTGACTATAATTTGTGGTACATTCGTAAAGAATCTAAAGTTATTTTAGGTCGTGTTGTAGCATTAATGAAGAAATATCCTGACATGGTTATTGAAATAGGTTCTCACACAGATTCAAGAGGAAATGAAAAATTTAATGAAAATTTGTCCCAAAAAAGAGCCAATTCAACTAGGGATTTTATCATAGAATCAGGGATTAATGCCAAAAGAGTTCAGGCAAAAGGTTACGGAGAATCGGTGCCGATAATCAAATGTAAAACTGATGATGCTTGTTCTGAAGAAGAGCACGAATTGAACAGAAGATCTGAATTCGTGATTAAGAATTTATAGAATTTATTTACGTACAGTAAGTTAACCTAACAGGTTTTTAAAACCTGTTAGGTTTTTTTATTTTTAATTCAGAAGCCTTTTTTTTGGCTTCTTTTTTATTTAACTTTATAAAATAACATTAACCTAAAGATTTGATTTATGAAAAAACTAGCGATATCTTGTTTGCTTTTGTCTTGCATTGGATTTCAAAGCTGTAAAAATGATGAAAAACAAAAAGAAGCCGAAGCTGCTCAGGCCGAAGCTGAAAAAACGGTAAGTTCAGAATGCTATAAAGCAGTATATGAAAAAGATACTATTCATCTAAAATTGAACACGCTGAAAAACGGAAAAATTGGCGGAGATATGGTGATGAAGGTGGCAAATGCACCAGAAAAAACCGGAGAAATCAAGGGAGAATTTCGTGGTGATACTTTATTTGTAGATTATACTTTTAAAGAGGTAACAAGTAAAGATAGAACATTCAAAAATCCGATGGCGTTTTTAAAGAAAGACAAACAACTTATTTTAGGTAACGGAACAATGCAAACCACGATGGGAGTTACTTATTTAGTAAAAGATAAACCAATTGATTTTGATCGCGTAAAATATAAATTTGACAGCGTTGAATGTTCTGAAAAATAAAAATATACAATATTTGTAATGGTACGCGGATGACACGGATTTGCTTTGCAAAAACACGGATTTAAACGGATTTTTTTATTGTTTGAAAGTAACATAAACAGCTCTGAATAAAATAAGTAACCACAATCTTGTCATCCCGAGGAACGAGGGATCTCCGCAAGTAACTCATCCTGCAAAATCGCCAATCTTTGTAGAGCTTCTTGCGGAGATCCCTCGTTCCTCGGGATGACAAAAATGAGGAAAACTGCGATCGTGACTGAAAACTGAGACTGAAAACCGCGACTAATTACCACGTCCGTTCGCTTGTCTCGCCCAAAGTATTTAAAAAAAAGTGCATAAAAAAAAGCCGTTCCTTATTAAGAAACGGCTTTTACTATTTTTGGATTTTTATTTTTTTATAGAACTTCTCCCTTGATTTTAAGGGCAACTCTACCATCAGGGTAGTTTACAGCATTCGTTTCAACGGTAATTGTTTTACGAATTGGACCTGAAACCATGTTGTATTTTACATCAATTTTACCTTTTTTACCAGGCATAACTGCTGTTGCGGGTTTTGTAACAACGATAGAACTTACGGTAGATTCTGCGCCGGTAATTAATAGTGGTGCATCGCCGGTGTTTGTAAATTCAAAAGAGCGGAGTCCGTTGTCGCTTTTCGAAATTTTTCCGTAATCAATCGTGTTGTCTTGGGCTGCAAATTCAATTTTTGGGCCATTTTGTGCATAACCTATTGCGCTAAACAATACGACTGCAATAAAAGAGGCTACATTTTTCATTTTGAAATTGTTTTTAAGTTGTAAGTAAATATACATTCTTTTAATTAACACACAAATTATTAATTCTCTTTTTATAGTGTACTTAATTATTTACTTTTGCTGTCAGTTATAATTACAAAAATTGAACCACTTTTTTTGTTTAATTGTTTAATCGTTAATTCGTTTAATCAATTGATGGTCTGCAAGCGGGATTCGCAAAGCAAAAACAGTTAAACAATAAAACGATTCAGCAATTAAACAAATTAACGATTAAACAAACCTATTTAAATGACAATTCCAGCACAATTTGACGCTAAGACGATTGAGAACAAATGGTATGATTACTGGATGAAAAACAACTATTTTCATTCAGAACCAGATCATAGAACGCCGTATACTATTGTAATTCCGCCTCCAAACGTCACTGGTGTCTTGCATATGGGACATATGTTAAATAATACAATTCAGGATGTTTTAATTCGTAGAGCACGTCTTAAAGGTTTCAATGCTTGTTGGGTTCCGGGAACGGATCACGCATCGATTGCAACTGAGGCAAAGGTTGTAGCGAAATTAAAAGCAGAAGGAATCAATAAAAATGATTTAACACGCGAAGAATTTTTAGCACATGCCTGGGAATGGACAGATAAATATGGTGGAGTAATCTTAGATCAGCTTAAAAAACTAGGTGCTTCATGCGATTGGGAAAGAACCAAATTTACAATGGATCCTGACATGTCGGCATCTGTAATTAAGTCATTTGTAGATTTATACAACAAAGGATTAATTTACAGAGGTTACCGTATGGTAAACTGGGATCCTGAAGCAAAAACAACTTTATCTGACGAAGAAGTTATTTATGAAGAACAACAAGGAAAATTATTTTTCCTGAACTATAAAATTGAAGGAACTGAGGAATTTTTGACCATTGCTACAACACGCCCCGAAACTATCTTCGGAGATACTGCCATTTGCATCAACCCAAATGATGAGCGTTTTACACATTTAAAAGGTAAGAGCGCCATCGTTCCTATTTGTGGCAGAGTAATTCCGATTATCGAAGATGAATATGTAGATGTTGAATTCGGAACCGGATGTTTGAAAGTAACTCCGGCGCACGACATGAACGATAAAACGTTAGGAGAAAAACATAATCTTGAAATCGTTGATATTTTTAATGAAGATGCTACATTAAATAGTTTCGGATTACATTATCAAGGGAAAGACCGTTTTGTGGTTCGAACTGAAATTGCGAAAGAATTAGAAGAAATTGGAGCTTTGGCGAAGACCGAAATCCATTTGAATAAAGTGGGAACATCAGAAAGAACCAAAGCCGTAATCGAACCAAGATTATCAGATCAATGGTTTTTGAAAATGGAAGATTTAGTAAAACCGGCGATTAAATCGGTTTTAGAAACGGGAGAGATCAAATTGCATCCAAAACGTTTCGAAAACACTTATGCGCATTGGTTAAATAATATCCGTGACTGGAATATCTCGCGTCAATTATGGTGGGGACAACAAATTCCGGCGTATTATTACGGAGACGGAAAAGAAGATTTCGTAGTTGCTGAAAATATTGAAGACGCTTTAGAATTAGCAAAAGAAAGAACCAACAACCAACAACTAACAACAGACAACCTTAAGCAAGATGTTGATGCATTAGATACCTGGTTTTCTTCTTGGCTTTGGCCAATGTCTGTTTTCGGTGGAATAATGGATCCTGAAAGTGCAGATTATAAATATTACTATCCAACAAATGACTTGGTGACAGGTCCGGATATCTTGTTTTTCTGGGTTGCCAGAATGATCATTGCAGGTTACGAATATGCGGGTGAAAAACCATTTACAAATGTGTATTTGACTGGTTTAGTTCGAGATAAACAACGTCGTAAAATGTCTAAATCGTTAGGGAATTCTCCTGATCCTTTAGACCTGATCGAAAAATTCGGTGCTGATGGTGTTCGTGTAGGATTGCTTTTAAGCGCTTCTGCAGGAAACGATATTATGTTTGATGAAGAATTATGTAATCAAGGAAAAGCATTTTCAAACAAGATTTGGAATGCCTTTAAATTGATTAAAGGATGGGAAGTTTCAGAAACTATTCCACAGCCGGAATCATCAAAAGTAGCGATCGAATGGTACGAAGCGAAGTTGCAGCAAACTTTAGTTGACATTGAAGATAATTTCGAGAAATACAGAATTTCAGATTCATTAATGGCCATTTATAAATTGGTTTGGGATGATTTCTGTTCCTGGTTTTTAGAGATGATCAAACCGGCTTACCAACAACCAATTGATAAAGCTACGTTTGACAAAGCAATCGAAATGTTAGAAAGCAACTTGAAGTTACTTCATCCGTTTATGCCTTTCTTAACTGAGGAAATTTGGCATTTAATTGCTGACAGAACTCCGGAAGAAGCTTTAATCGTTTCAACATGGCCGGAATTAAAACCTTTTAATGCAGGTTTAATTACTGATTTTGAAAGTACAATCGAGGTAATTTCAGGAATCAGAACCATTAGAAAAGATAAAAATATTCCGTTTAAAGATGCTATCGAATTGAAAGCAATCAACAGCGAGAATCTTTCGACTTATTTTGATACCATAGTAACGAAATTAGGTAATATTTCAGCTTTCGAATATGTTTCGGCTAAAGTTGATGGAGCTTTATCTTTCCGTGTAAAATCAAATGAATATTTCATTCCGATTTCAGGAGGAAATATTGATGTTGAAGCTGAAATTGCAAAACTGACTGCAGAGTTGGTTTATACACAAGGTTTCTTAAAATCGGTTCAGGCGAAATTATCAAACGAGAAATTCGTTGGCGGAGCACCGGAAAAAGTTTTGGCTAACGAAAGACAAAAAGAAGCAGATGCTTTGGCTAAGATTGCGACAATCGAGCAGAGTATTGCTGGTTTGAAATAAGGAAATAAGCCAGATTAAATAATAAGTTATGATCCTAACAGGTTTCGAAACCTGTCAGGTACTAAGATAAAAACCCGATAAATTTTTAAAATTTGTCGGGTTTTGTTTTACAATAAATACTCTGTTTTTTTATAAAAAAAAATGTCTTATTTTTTGATTTTCATATCTTAAAATGATATAATTTTAATACGATTTTACGTTAAAACAAAAATCACTTCACAATGAAAAAAATTCTATTATTTCTGTTTGTTTCTTGTCTTTTTTTGGGATGTTCCAATAAAGAAAACAAAGTTAAAAATGTCGAAAGAGCTTTCTATTACTGGAAGAATGGATCTTCTTTTAGTGAAGAAACGACTCAGGAACTTAATAAATTACAAGTCAGGAAGATCTACTATAAATTTTTTGAAATAGATTATAATGAAGCGATGGGAAACTTTCCATATCAAAAAAATAGTCCAAATGAGTATACGCTCAGAAAACTGGATTCTGTAAGCATCGTTCCTACTATTTTTATCAAGAATGAAATCTTTCAGTATAATAATGAGAAGTCATTGGATAAATTGGCTGATAATATTGTTTTTCTAATCAACAAATATCGTAAAGGCCGTTATCAATATAATGATAAAGTGAATTTCGACTATTCTGAAATTCAAATTGATTGTGACTGGACAAAGTCAACCAAAGACAAATATTTCTATTTATTGAAGAGAATAAAAGAGCTGTCAAAAAAAGAAATCAGCTGTACGCTTCGCCTTTATCCGTATAAATATCCGGAAATTATGGGTGTGCCACCAGTCGATAAAGTCACCTTAATGTGTTACAACTTAATAAAACCATTATCACAAAAAGATAAAAACTCTATTTTAGACATTGACGAATTAAAATCGTATTTAGATAAAAAGAGAAGTTATCCTGTACACATAGATATAGCATTGCCTGTTTTTTATTGGACAATATGGTATCAAAATAATCGTTTTGCGGGATTGGTCAATTTTAATTCCGCAGATATTAGCGGGATTGCCAAACAGACCAAACCAATGTGGTATGAAATGACGGAAGATTATACTTTTGAATATGAATATTATCTAAAAAAAGGAGATCAGTTAAAAATCGAAGAGGTCGATTCAAAAACACTTAACGAGGCGATTTCGATTATTAAAAAAAATGTCGAATTAGACGAAACAACAACAATTTCATTATTCCATTTAGATGACAGTACTTTTAAAAAATACAATCATGAAGAAGTTTCTGGTTTTTACAGCTCTTTTAGTAAGTAGTTTTTACCAAAGTTTTGCCTGTGGATATTCTCCGTATGGCGAAGATGTAAGGTATTGTATCTTTAGCCCCAATTACTTTAATTATGCTCAATATAAATCATTCTTTTACAATGCAGATTTATGGGGATTTGATTATAGTAGCAATCCGGAGGATTACAAGTTAAATGTAGATTCTAATATAGCAGACTGGTATAATTACACGAACAAAAAAGTTGCTATCGATGCTATTGAAGACTTTAATTTTAATTTGTCTTATACAGATATTCATGCTGATAGCAATAATAAGTTTGTAAAATATCTTTATCAAAACAATAAAATTGCCGCTATTAATTATTTGAAAACGGCAAAAAATTGTGAATTGGCAAATGACTCTGATGATGTATGGGAAAGAAATGAAGCAGTAAATACGGATAGAAGGCTTGAATTATTGAAGAAAATATCTCAGATTATAGAGAAAGAGAAGGATCGGTATTTTAAAAGAAAATATGCTTTTTTAGCGATGCGGCTTGCTTATTATTCAGGGAAAAATGATATTATTAAAACTGTTTTTGAGGCTAATTTTAATAAAAGCAATAAAGATTATTTGTATTACTGGAGCTTGTTCTTTTACACTTTTACAAAATCAAACCCTGGCTATATGGTTGATGTTGCGAATTTAATGGCAAATTCACCCGAAAAGAGTTATGCGAGCTATTACTATTTTCATCATGATTTTAAAATTGAGCAAGCTTTAAAGTATGCTGCAAATAATGAGGAAAGAGCAAATGTTTATGCTTATGCATCTGTTCAGAAAGTAGATAAAAACCTGGATTATCTGAAAGAGATTTATAAAAATAACCCAAACTCTCAAATATTAGGATTTTTACTTTTGCGCGAAATAAATAAAATTGAGGATTGGGTTTATACGCCCTATTATTCAAACTATACTCCGACAACAGATTTTACTGATTTTTGGAATGAAAAAATAAAAGTTACAACAGAAACATTACGTAATCGGTCTGAAAAAGATAGATTGTATGCACAGGAAGTATTAGATTTTATAAATACAATTGAGGTTAATAAAACACAAAAACCGATTGTTTGGGAAGCTTCAAAAATCAATTTGCAATTTATTACAAGAAATTATGCTGACTGTTTAAAAAATATTTCCCTGTTTGAAAAAAAGCATACGTCTGAAAAAGTAACTGAGGAAATAGAAAAAATAAAAGTACTTTGTATTACTGCAGATCAGGAAAAAGGAAAAGCGATTATTAAACCCGAAACAGAATCTGTTATTTTAAAATATAAAAATGATTCTCGCTTTATTTTTGCTTTAGGAAGAGAACTGGAATTTAGGGGAAACATTATTGATGGCTTGGCTTTGTTGTCACTCATTGAACAAAATACAAAGAGATCTTATAATTTGGATGATGTAGAATGGAGAGGCAATCGAATAAGAACATCAGGTAATTTACAAGAGTTTAATCGTTATTTTGACTATTTGGATTTTGTTTATTCGGCTGCAGATTTACAAGCAATCGTGAATAGGATCGACAAAGGTTTTAATACTGAATTTCAAAAGACAATTTATAGTAAACTATTGAAAGACAAAGATTATCTTAAAGATTTATTAGGAACAAAATACCTCAGAGAAAATCAATTAAGCGATGCTTTAAAAACGTTTAGATCATTGGATAAAAAGTATTGGGATGATAATTATAATGCATGGGAAAGAGGAGAGTACGATGAATATTATGCTTTTGATCAGAACCCCTTTTATGACTTTAAGCACACGCCAAGTTTTATTGAACATAAAGAAAAATATATTGTCACTAAACTTTCAGTAACAGAACATCTTATAAAATATACAAATCTGGCAAATAATCCAAAAACAGCAGATAAGGCATATTACTTTTTCCTGATTGCAAATTGTTACTATAATATGTCAGATTATGGAAATTCCTGGATGATGCGCCGTTATTCAAGCAGCAGTTCGTATTATGGTCAAAAAAATGAAAATGAATCTTATATAGATGAGATTGAATACCGAAACAAAATAAAAGCTGTAGACAATTATGAATTAGCTTATAAAAATGCCAAAACAGCTAAATTCAAAGCATTATGTTTAAGAATGATGGACTATGCTGAGAAGAATCAGTATACTGTTTCAAAAAGAGTTGATAGCCAATTTCCTGAGTTTAGTTCAGATTTGTCTGGTTGCGAAAGCTTAGAAGAATACTTTAAAGCCAGGAGATAATTAAGATTTGACAAACCTAACAGGTTTTTAAAGCCTGTTAGGTTTTTTTTATATGAAAGATTTTCCGCCACGAATTCACTAATTATTTTAACACATGCTGAAGAATTATTTGTGAATTGCTTCGCCTATTCCCTTTGGTCGGGTCGTGGCTATTTTAAATTAGTATTTTTTTCTAATTATTATTTTTTCTTTCGATTTAAAACCAAAAACAACGGATAAGAAATTGCCGTAATGACAACAATAATGATAAAACTTTTAGGGTCGCTGTAAACAAAACCAATTAACAAAGCCAGCGAAGCAGCAATAGCGATAATCGTTGTCCAGGGATACCAGATCGAGCGATATGGCCTTGGTAAATCTGGTTCGGATTTTCTTAATTTTATCAAAGAACAATACGCCAATCCCCAAACGATAATAGAGGTAAAGGCTGCAAATGAAAACAAGACTTCGAATGAACCAATACATATTAAAAATAAACTAAATACAGAAGAAACCAAAAGAGCCACAATTGGAGTTCCGCCTTTATTAACGGTTGTTCCTTTTTCGATAAAAAAACCGTCACGACTTAATCCGTAGAGGATTCTTGGCGGAATCATCATAAAAGCATTCAGGATACTGATCAACGAAAAAATAGAAATAACGGTAACTATTATAGCGCCGTTTTTTCCAAAAATAATGTTTGCTACATCGGCAGCAGGCAGATTCGATTTGGCTACATTTTCAACGGGCATAATATATAAAAAGGCGGCATTTATTAAAACATAAATAGCCATTACAAGCAAAACACCGCTGTATAATGATTTCGGAATATTCTTGCTCGGATCTTCATTTTCTTCAGCAAAAAAGCAAACGCCATTCCAACCGTTATAGGTTCCGATAATAAGCTGAAGTGATTTAAAAAAACCGAATAATAAACCAATCTGGACTACAGTATTGTCTTTTGGAATAGGAGCAAGCTTAACACCTGAATACATAAAACAAGCGACAACCAAAGCAAAAAAACAAATCACCTTTAATAAACTGGTAATTTGCTGAATTACACTTCCGTTTTTTACTCCGCTTAAATGTAAGAACACAAAAGCAATCAATAATGAAATAGCCATTTCGGTAGCGTAATTTCGAAGGCCGGGAAATAAAATTATAATATATTCACTGATTACAATGCAGTAAAAAGCGGGCGGAATAGCATTGGTAATATAATCAAACCAACCCGAAAGAAAACCGGCATAATTGCCAAATGCCCTTTTGATATAATTATACGATCCTCCGGCTTTTGGAAGCATTGTAGCAAGTTCTGCGTAGGAAGTAGCGCCAATAAGCACAAATAATCCGCCAAAGAGCCAGGACGCTATAATAAGCCAGTAATTGTCTAATAATGCTGCAATCGTACCTGGAGTTCTTAAAATTCCAACTCCAATTGTTCCACCAATTAATACGGCAATATTAAAACTTAATCCGAGCGTTTTTTTTAATTGGTTCTTTGTGGAATCTGGCATATGTAGCGTTTTTTTGTTTTAATGGGATAAAAAATATCCACCGGGCAAAAGTAATACAATTAGAACACTTTTTTATCTAAACAAAAAACCTCATTTAAGATTAAATGAGGTTTAAGGAAGCTTTAAAGTGGTTTTAGATATTGTTGCTACTATAAATTTGCTTTTATTTTTTCGATAACAGATTCATATTCTGTATCAGACAAATAAGTTTTTTGAGGATTCATTTCAAAAACGCCTCCAAATCCGTAGCCTTCTTTATATTTTGGAACAATATGAAAGTGTAAGTGTGATAAAGTGTCACTATATGCACCATAATTAATTTTGGTTGGACTGAAAGCTTTTGCAATTGCTTTTGCAACAGCAGCAACATCCTCCATATATAAATTGCGCTGTTCATCACTCAGTTCATAAAGCTCAGCTGCGTGATTATTATAAACAACATTACAGCGTCCTGTATAGGATTGTTCCTTGAAAAGAAAAAGTTGGGAAACTTTTAGATCTCCGATTTTGATCATCAATTGGTGTAAGGTGTCATTGTTTTGACAGTACAAACATTCTGAAACTGGACTAGGCATATACTCTATTTGTATTTTTATTAGTAAAAATTTTTTTACAATTCTAATTGTTTCAGCAAAAATACTTTTTTATTTTAAAAACCAAAACTTCTTCTGGATTTCAAAAAATGAAATACAGAAAAAGCTTTGGAAACTAAAATCTAATTCAAAAATTTTAGAACTTATATCTCAGACTTGTCATAACCTGACGAGGCGCAATCGGATTTACACTATAATTTTCGTGTACCGTATAATTTAATTCGTTTGTGATGTTTGATAATCGGCATAAAATTGAGAATTTTCTCCATTCATAACCTAGAGAGGCATCGACAGTTGTATAACCTTTTAGAGGAATATCTCTGTCTCTAACTGTTATAGTGTATGCTGGATCCGGTTTTGGATTTGCAGGAGTTGGTTTAACTTCTGTCCATAAATAATCATCATTCCAACCTCCGGTGCGGTCACCTACATAATTTGCAATAGCTCCAAAAGTTAATCCTTTTAATAAGCCCTCTGGCAATTTGTAGAAAAAGCTCAAATTGGCCGTATTTTTAGGAGTTCTTGCTAATACATCACCTACTACAAGGCTTCCGCTTGTTCCGGACGATTTCGATACTTTAGTTTCATTAAAACTGTAACCCGCCATAATATTCAAACCTTCAACAGGATTTGCAGTGATATCTATTTCGACACCTTTTCCTTTTGTAGCACCTACTAATTCTTTGAAATTGCTGTTGGCATTTTGTGTTACACCATCTGCTAAAAATTGCGCAGTTTGTGCCAGATTGTTATTTGATATTTGATAAACAGTAACGTTTGTACTCAAAAGACCTTTCCAGAAATCTTTTTTGATACCCACTTCATATTGGTCAATAATGGAAGGATCCAACGGTTTTGAATCTACTGTTGTTCCGGTATTTGGTGTAAAAGAGTTCGAATAACTTGCAAAAAGAGATAAATCGGTAGTTGGCTGAATAACTAATCCTGCTTTAGGCGAAAAAGCTCTGTTTAAGGTTTTGGCTCCGGTAACCGGAAGCGCATTTTCGTAAGCAGTTGTAATGACATTTACATTGTTCTTCTTCTCAATTACTTCTTTTGTAGTTGTAGCTTCGCCTTGTTGCCAGGACCAACGTAATCCTGCTAAAACTTTTACATATTGATTGATCGAAACTAAATCCTGAAAATAAGCTCCAAAACGTTGTGTTTCTGTACTTGTTAATTGAGTAGTTCTTGTAGGATACGGAATAACATTACTTTGCGTGCTGTAATCGTACGTATATAAGTTTATAGCTGTAGCTTCTGTTGTTAAGAGGTCTGCAGGTTTTGCCGGATCATAGAATCCAAAAGTATAACTTGGCGCTAGAGAATTTTCGTAATCAACTCCCGTAAATATCTGGTGTTTAATGCTACCGGTATTAAAAGTTCCCTGTAAGCTTAATTGGTCACCAAATATTTGTTCGGCACCATCAGCTTTTGTTAATCCGCGTTTCCAGTTTCCGTTGGCATCAATTGTACTTAATTGAGCTGTTGAAGTCTGAGTTCTGCGGTAAGATTGATAAGAAGAATTAAAATTTAATTTCCAGTTTTTATTAAAATCATGATTAAACAACATCGAAGCACTGGCAGATTTGGTGTTTGCTGTTGACCAAAGTGACCCGAAAAATTCGTTACGAGGTAAGTCTAAAATTGTTTTTCCGTAAATTCCTGTACCAAAATCAGGAGTCCAGTCGGCACTTAAATAATCTCCTTGTACTGTAATTTGTGTTTTGTCTGAAAGATGAAATAAGAAAGAAGGGTTAACATAAATACGTTCGTTTTTTACATAATCCCTAAAGCTTTCTGAATTTTCGTATGAAGCAATAAATCTGTAGGCAATAGATTTGTTTAATGGGCCGTAAATATCTAAAGTTGGTTTATAAAAAGAATAGCTTCCCATTTGCATGGATAGTTCACCACCTTGCGTAAATTTTGGTGTTTTAGTCACTAAATTCATAATTCCGCCAGGTGCCACATTTCCGTATAATAGGGCAGAACCTCCCTTTAAAAATTCTACTTTTTCTAAAGATGAAACTTCAGGTATAGAACCGGCATTATAGCGAAAACCATTTTTAAACATATTATTGGCAGACATATCATAACCTCTTGAGAAAAAAGATTCTTGTGCGCCACCACGAGCAGATCCTACATAAACTCCGTTAAGGTTTTTTACCACTTCACTTAATCTGATAGCTTGTTGTTCTTGTATTATTGCACTGCCAATTATTTGAACACTCTGTGGTAAATCCATTACTTTGATTCCTGAACGGGCAGCTTCGATTGGTTTCTTGGGTTTATTTGCTGTAATTAAAACTTCATTAAGAATTTCTCCTTTTTTGTTTTTTACAGTATCATTTGCTGTTGTCGTATTTTCGGCCTTTGCATAATCCTGACTGTAAGCTGCAAAACCTATAAAAGATAAAACGAATAGTAAATTATATTTCATGGTATTTATTTAGATTGAATAAAAATAAGTTTTGCAAATATAAGTGCACTGCGATGTTTTAACAAAATTTATTAAGAGATTTTCTTACTTAAAACTTCATTAGTTTTGTCTTAAGATTTGCTTAAGATTTTGTTTTGAAAGGTTTAATTATTTATAATAAAAAAATTTTTCTGACTCTTTCCGTCCTTATTTATTAAATTAAAAACAAAAAAAAGCCTTACTCAAAAGAGCAAGGCTTATACTATTATAATAAGTTGTACTAAATAAACTATTTAACCGTAATTAAGTAGGTCGCCATTTTCCAGATTTCATCATATTTTTTTCCATTGTGTTCTCCGGCAGCTTTTTCAGTATAAGCAAATTCTACCATATAGTTTCCAGGCCAGATTGGTGTAAAAGAGATTTCTCCTTTATCATTGCTCCATAATTCTTTTTCCCAGCCATTTGGAGCAATTACTTTCATTTTTTGCTCTTTGGCTTCTTTGCCTTCATATAAAGCGTTTATGTTGATTTTTGTTTTTTGTTTAGCAGCAGTTACATCTTTAGCAAATACGCTAATAATGTTTGTGTTTGCAGTTGCTTCATTTCCTTTTATAGCGTTGCCAACAGTAACGGTAGCACTGGAGTTATAATCTAAAACCATAGTTCCGTAAACATCTTTTACTTTATGGTGCATTACAATAGTATAAACTCCATCTTCATCCGGTGTAAAAAATGCCTGGTATTTATTGTCTAAAGCTTTCGCTGTAAGTTTAGTTTCTTTTTTTGATGGACTAATAACAACTAGAGTAAAATCTTTTAAATCTGAAAACCATTTATCAGCTTTTGTAATGTCATTATCTGAAAATTCTCCAAAATAAACTGAAATTTCCTGAGCTTTTCCTTTTGTACCGGTTGCTTTAGTCTCGATCCAAAGGGCGTGGGCAAATAATTTTGGCGAAGCAACTAACATTAAAAATAAAAATGCTAATGTTTTAAAAGTATTTGATTTCATAAGATGAAGGTTAAATTGTAATTAATAATTTTTTACAAACTTAAGTCTTATTTAGAATAATTAAAAATAAATCTAAAGAAAAACACTATTTTTAAAATAAGGGCATAACATTAAGATGCCTTTTTCTTATTTTTATTATTTCTTCCCCACCAGATTAAGAAACCTGTAATAGGCAAACTTGCTGCAATAAGACTGGCAAAAAAAGCCAATACTTTTCCTGGAAATCCAAGGATACTGCCTACATGCAGATCGTAATTTAAGAAGCGGAATATTTCTCCATTATTTTTGTCTTCATATCTTATTGTTCTAAGTGGCTTAGCGGTATAACGGTCAAAGTCTATGGCTGTATCATCAAAACGGCTTTTATAACGAATGAAAGTATTATAAGTCGCCAGCGAATCGTTTTCTTCTGGAATAAACAAATAGTAACTTTTTGCCTCCGGATGCGATTGCTTTACGGAGGCGTAAATTTTATCAATCGAATTGTTTGTTGTGTAATGAGTAGTATCAGAAACTATTCTTTCTTTTTTATATGTTTTTCCTCCATTAAACAGCCATTGCAATCCTTTATCATAGCAATCAAATGCCCAGACTAATCCCGTAAGCGCAATTATCAAAGCGAAAATCATCGAATAATATCCCAGAATATTATGCAGATCATAGTTTTTACGTTTCCATTTTGTGGAGTCTTTCCATTTAAACCAAAAACGCTGTTTGGCTGCTTGTTTGTTTTTAGGCCACCAAAGTATAAGTCCGGTAATTAAGGAGATTATAAATATAATGGTTGCAGTTCCAGTAATAGGATCTCCAATTTTACTGTTAAAGCAAAGTGTTTGATGCAGCATTCGAATAAAAACAAAAAATTCTAAATTAAAATCTTCGTGTTTTTTTACTGCTCCATTATACGGATCTACGTAGATATAAGTAGTATGATATTGGTTCCAGTACCAAAATGCGTCCGGATTTAATTCTTCAAAAAACCAGACAATTACAGTACGGTCATCCTCATTAATTATTTGGCATCCCGAGAGTGATTGTTTCTGATTCTTGTTGGCTTTTTTCGCAATTTCAATTATACGGCTTATCGGCAGTTTCTTTTCTATTACCTGATCGGTGTAATAATAGTCGTGAACCACAGGTCGTAATTCTTCTTCAAAAACATACAAACAGCCTGTAATGCCCAATATAATGACAATTAAGCCCGAAGATAATCCCAGCCACAGGTGAATTTTGAGAATAAGTTTTTTAAATGTCATATGAGTACCTTTAAAAAAGATTTATAATTAAAAGCGCCTCAATTCATAAAATTGAGGCGTCAGTTTAAAGATTATTAGGTTTTAAAATTTCATTGTTAAATTAGCCAAGATGCTGGTCGGCGCCTGCGATGTGCCCCAGAAATCCCAGTATCTTTCATTAGTTAAATTATTAAATTTTAAACCTAATCTCCATGTAGGTTTTTCGTAATATACTGTGGCATTGTAAACAGTATATGATGGCATGTAAAAAGTATTATCTGCTGTAAAATAATTTTTGTCTACAAAATTGGCGCCGGCACCAATTCCTAAACCTTTTAATTTGTTTTGGAAAGTATAAGTCGACCAGAAATTTACTACATTTTCTGGCGATGAGGTCGCTTTGTTTCCTTCAATTGCAGCTACAGATGCTTTTACAATTCGATTGTCATTATAAGCATAACCCGAAATAATGCTTAATCCTGTAAACGGAGTTGCCATTAATTCAAAATCTACACCTTTGCTCACTTGTTTACCATCTTGTATTGTAAATCCTGCAGCATCAATTCTGGTAGCGTTATCAATTGTAATATTGTAATAACTTACAGATCCGCTTAATTTTTTGTTGAAAGCATCTGCCTTAATTCCTCCTTCATACTGAACAGCATAAATTGGGTCTAAAACCAATTGCGTCGCATCTGGCTGTGTTACAGGCTGCATGTTCTGGAAACCGTTCATGTAATTTCCAAAAACAGAAACCTGATCTTTTACCACTTCATACACTAATCCTAATTTTGGAGAAAGAGCTGTTTGGCTATAACCTTCTGTTGTTCCCACTTTTGCACGTTCAAAATTGTCAAGACGTAAACTTAACATAGCAGAAAATCGGTCTGTAAAATTTACTACATCACAAGCATAGACACTAAAAGTTTTTTGGTCAGCAATAGGTGAAGTTGTCAATACAAGTCCGGCGTCAACCGCTTTTCTTCTAATTGGCGCAAAAGGAGCTGTAACATCTATGTTATCAAGTGTAAAGGTTGTTCCACCAGAAAAAGCAGAGCTGTAAAGTCTGTAATTGACACCGGTAAGAAATTTATGTTTTATGCTTCCTGTAGAAAATGTTCCGTTAATGTTTTCCTGAATGTTGGTATAGTTGTTGAAAATTGGACCCCAAAGACCAACTCTTCTGGCGGTCTGTGTAGGAGAACTCCAAACGGCATAACTTTGATAACTGCGTTCTACATCTTCACCTACAAATGAAAATACGGTGGTAGATCTCCAATTTTCTGAAATTTCATATTCTGCCTGAGCAAAAACTTTTGTAGCTGTTGATTTTGCATCGTTATCATCATGAAACATTGATTTTTTATAATCGATTTTCAAATCGTTCGGATTTGTAATTCCGGAAGTCGCAGCATACGTGTTGTAAGTTCGTCTTGTGTTATTCACGTTATAAAGCTCTGCATCGAAGTTAAAAGTAAGTTTGTCAGATGCTTTGTAAGTAAGACTTGGCGCCACAAGAAGTGTATTGTTAAAGCCATAATCAAGGAAACTTTTTTCTCTGTTTACGGCAAGATTTACTCTAAATAAAACTGTTTTTTCCTGATTTAAAGGCGTGTTTATATCTGCTGTAAGACGGTTTAGGTTGAAACTTCCCGTTGTGTATGATATTTCGGCAGCAGTAGTTTCAAAAGGTTTTTTGGTGACCAAATTTACAACACCTCCAAATGAAGAAACAGAAGAACCAAATAAAGTTCCCGACGGTCCTTTCATTATTTCGATACGTTCTACGTTTCCAAGATCAACAGAAGAACGTCCCGAAGCTGTTTCCATTCCGTTTCTTGCATTAACACCTGTAGAAAAACCTCTAAAAATTACACCAACTCCTCCAGAAGGATAGCTAATAGAAACTACACCAGGAGAGTTTTGTACGGCACCTCTAATATCTACGGCTACTTGTTCCATTAAAAGTTCTTTCTGAATCACACTGTAAACCTGAGGGTTTTCCAGATTTGTTAATGGCATTCTCGCAACGTAATCTGTTTTTTTAGATAAAATGCTTTTTTTGCTGTTTACCACAACTTCCTTTAGTTCTTTATTAGAAACCTTCAATTGTAAATTAACAGTTGCTGTTTCGCTTTCACTAACCATAACTTCGCTTTCTGAAGTTTCATAACCTGTTAGGGAAACTTGTAAACTATAGGTGCCTGGCTTTACTCTGCTGAATTCAAAGTTTCCGTTTTCATCAGAAATAGCCCAGTATTTTGAGTTTTTTAAGATAACATTGACTCCGGCTGCCTGTTCGCCATCTGAAGTAGTGATGGTACCTTTAATTTTTCCATTTTGTTGTGCAAAAGAACAAAAAGCAGAAAGTAACAAACTAATTGTAAATAGAAAACGAATCGTTTTCAAACTCGAATATTTCATTTTATTTAATGGGTTTAGTTATTGTATTTATTTAGAATGAATAAAAACAGTGCAAATGTAAAAATTAATCTTTCTTTAACAAGTTTTATTTATTGGGAATGAAATGTTTTTTTGTGATTTTTAAAGTGAATTTGAAATTCTATTACAAATTATAAGATTTATAGTACTCTTATTGCCTCATTTTTAAATTAAATCATGTAATTGTTTTTAACTGAAGAAAGTTAAAAATGAAAGATTTGGATTAAAAAACCTTAATTTTGCAATCTGAAAAATGACCTGATGATTTTACCTTTCTTTAAAAAAATTCAAAATACACCGCAAGGATTTAGAATAGCCAATACTGTATTTTTTTTCATCTCCGGTTTTGGATATTCCTCATGGGTTTCCAGAATTCCGCATATTCAAGCACAATTAAATTTATCTGAAGCTCAATTTGGAGCCGTTTTATTCGCATTTCCGATTGGCTTAATGCTTACCATGCCTTTTACCGGCATGTTGTTAAACAAATACAGCAGCCGTTATATCATGCTTTTGGGAGCAATCATGTTTAATATTGCCTTGTCATTGCCGGGCTTAGCTGCTTTTGTATGGCAATTGGTTATGATACTCCTGATCTTTGGAGCTTCTCGTAATATTTTTAATTTATCTATTAATGCACAATCACTTGAAGTTCAGAAATTATATCCTAAGTCAATTATAACTCGATTTCATGCCGTTTGGAGTATTGCTGTTTTTTCAGGAGCTGGTTTGGGTTATGTCATGGTAACACAAAATATTGCACCCTCATATCACTTATTGGGAGTTAGTATTTTTATGATGGGACTTACGGCTTGTTTTTATCCCATGAGTATTCATAATCAGCCTGTTCCGGTAAAAAAGAAATTCTTTTCGATGCCGGAAAAAAACCTGGTAAAATTTGCCTTGATTTGTTTTGTTTCCATGGCTTGCGAAAATACAATGTACGATTGGAGCGGAATTTATTTCGAAAATATTTTGAAAGCTTCTCCAAAACTTACCAGCGCTGCATTTGTATTTTTTGCATCGGCGGTAACTTTAGGACGTTTGTTTGGAGATTACGGTGTAATGAAATTTGGAACCAAAAAAATTCTGCTTTACAGCGGCATTCTGATCACTTTAGGTTTTGGAATTTGTTTTATCCTGCCCTATGTTTACCCCACTATTTTCGGTTATGTTTTAATCGGATTTGGGGTTTCCTGCGTAGTTCCGCTAGTATTTAGTATCGCCGGAAGATCCTCAAAACTAAGCAGCGGTTCTGCTTTAACTTCTATATCTACAATTGGTTATCTGGGATTTTTATTGGTTCCGCCAATGGTTGGTTTTATCTCTGAATATCTTAGTATGAAATGGGCATTTTTAATAATGGCACTTTTAGGGATACTGATGATTTTTATGGTGAATAAAATCGGGGAGAATGAGTAGGTTTTTTTTTTGAAAGTGCTAAGATTCTGAGTTGCTGAGGTTCTAAGTTTTTTTTGCCACGAAGGCGCTAAGACACCAAGTTTTTTTTTTGCCAGATTTTGCCGTTAAGTCGCTAAATTTTTTGTCACTGAAGCTCGAAGAAGGAAAGTTTTTTTTGAAAGATTTTGCCGCTAAGTCGCTAATTTTTTGTCACTAAGTCTTGAAGATAATATTTTTTTGAAAGATTTATAACTAAGGCGCTAAAGTTTTTCTTTCTGACTTGCTAAGTTGTGATAAGCATTCTAAAATTTTGCTCTGAAAGAGCTTTAGGAATAGCATAGTGCGAAGCACTATGATGAAAAAAGACTATCGTTTTGCCCTGTAAGGGCAAAAGCGTGATTCCAAAGAAAATACTAATCGTAGGTTATATGGTATTTTCTACTATTGTTACGTTATCTATTCTATGAATCTATAGATGTGTTTACTTTTGCCCTTTCAGGGCAATATTCGTTTTTGCTTTAGCTCGTAGTGTTGCGCACTATGCTTATGATTTTGGGTTTTTAGCCCATTTTTAAGAGTTTCGAAAACTACAGTGACCTGCTCGTGAATATTTTTTAAACTGGACTGAAGTCCAGCTCTACAAAATGAATCGAACCGAAGGTTCTTTAAATACCAGCGTTCACTCTAAAGGAATTTCTAAAATAATCCCAAAAAAAGAACCGTAGGTTCGAAGTATATTGTAGGGCTGGACTTTAGTCCAGTTTTAAACGTTAAATTCGATTACGATTATACCCGCTAAAAAAAAATAAGAATTCACAAGATCATTATTTCTTCACCATAATAAAACGCTCCGTTGTCATTTTTCCTTGTAAATTTCCGGTAGCTTCAGCAGTTATCGTATTATCTGCGCCTTTTGTATAAGTAATCTTTTGCGGATAATCGTGTTTAGCATTTTCAAAAACCAATTGTTTATCAGATTCCGCAGTTGAAGGAAATGCAACCGATTTATCATCATTCTGACCTTCTACAGTAGCAAAATAAGTTAATGTTTCTGCTTTTTGAGCTAAGACAATGCTTTCAAAATGTAAAGTGTCTTTTCCTTTTATAAAGTAAGAAGTGGCACTAAAAGTACTGTCGTTAAGTTTGGTCCAGTTTTCTGTTAAAACACCATCAGGAGATTTATTTTCCCAGTTTCCAATAAGCCAGTCTGCTATTTTGATTTTATCTTTTTCTACAGATTCCTTTTTCTGGCAGGAAACAACGGCAACTAAAAGAATTAAAAGAGTAATTTTCTGAAACATATTTATGGTTTTTGATGTTAAATTGAAAAGCTAAGATATTAAAAAAATGGTTGCCACTAATTCACAAATTGGCACGAATTATTATTCAAATGCTAAATGGAAATTTGCCACAGATTACATGATTACAATGTTTTTTGTTTCACGCAGATTCTGCAGATTGAGGCAGATTTAATTTTGATTCTGAATGATGTAAATCTGCGAGTATCTGCTTAAATCTTTTCAAATCTGCGTGAAAAAAATTAGCGCTAATTTGTGGTTAGAAAACTTTGTAAAAAATCATTTTAATCCTTTAATCTGTGGCAAAAAAAAATTAAACACTTTCGCCTAAAATAGCATACACCAGTTCTTTAGTCGGTTTTTGATCTTTTAGTTTTGCTCTGACATCATCAAAAGTTACTTTAAAATCACAGCCCAGTTTATAATCGCCACAACCATAAGCGGTTTTTCCTTTCATGATGGTTCCTTTTTTGCATTTTGGGCAAGTCAAGGCATCAGAATCAGCTGTTGATGTTGGTTTTGCTTTTGGTGCCGTTTTTTTGACTTCCAATTTTAGTTTGTAATTTTCTTCAAAACGTATCAAACCTTCAACTGTACCTTCCTCAGTTTTAAAGCCTTTTATGTTTACGGTTGATCCTTTTTGAACCAATCTTAAATATTGATTTTCGGATATTTTTTTCTCTGCAAAAACATTAGGCAATAAAAAATCACAACCTGCTTTATAATTCCCGCATCCGTAAGCCGATTTTCCTTTTATTAAAGTCGCTTTCTGACATTTCGGACACGTTTCTGCCAAAATTCCGGCGGCTTTCTTTTTCTCGACTTTCACCACTTCTTTTTGAGTTGCAGTTGCATGCGAAATATTGGCGTGTCGGGTCTCACTTCGAACTTCGGTAACCAAAGCCTCGACCATTCGTTTCATATTTTTGATGAATGCTCCGGCCGTATAAGTGCCTTTTTCGATATCTTTCAACTGCTTTTCCCAGGAACCTGTAAGTTCTGCCGATTTGATCAATTCATTCTGAATCGTATCAATAAGCTGAATCCCCGTAGGAGTTGGTAAAACTTGTTTTTTGTTTCGAACAATATATTGACGTTTAAAAAGCGTTTCGATAATATTCGCCCGTGTAGACGGACGGCCAATACCATTTTCTTTCATCAGTTCTCGTAAATCCTCGTCATCGACTTGTTTTCCTGCCGTCTCCATCGCACGCAGTAAAGTTGCCTCGGTAAACTGATTGGGTGGTTTGGTTTCCTTTTCTAAAAACGACGGTTCATGCGGGCCTTTTTCGCCCACAACAAAATTTGGTAATAAATCAGCTTCTTTTTCTTTTGCATTCGGGTCTTCAAAAACAACTCGAAAACCTTTTTTTAAGATCACTTTTCCGGTTGTTTTAAACATCACTTCGGCTGCTTTTCCAATTACTGTGGTATTGGCAACGAGACAATCATCATAAAAAACCGCAATAAAACGTCTTGTAATAATATCATAGACTTGCTGCTGATTGTATTGCAAATTGCTTTCTATTCCGGTTGGAATAATCGCGTGGTGATCCGTAACTTTTTTATCGTTGAAAACCTTAGGCGATTTTTTTATTTTTTTGCCTAAAAGTGGTTGCGTTAATTCGGCGTATTTTGATAATTTTTGCAGAATTCCCGGTACTTTCGGGTATATATCATTGGGTAAAAATGTGGTATCAACTCTGGGATAAGTGACTACTTTTTGTTCGTACAATGTTTGAACAATTTTAAGCGTTTCATCTGCCGAAAATCCAAACTTGGTATTGCAATATACTTGTAAACCCGTTAAATCAAATAGTTTAGGAGCAAACTCGTTTCCGTTCTTTTTATCGACAGAAACAATTTCGAAATCACTTTCTTTGACTTTATTGGCCAAAAGCTCTCCGTCTTCTTTTTTCAGGAAACGGCCTTCTTCATAACTAAAAAGGGTTTCTCTGTATAAAGTCTGTAATTCCCAATAGGGTTGAGGTTTAAAGTTTTCGATTTCTTTCCAACGGTCTACAACCATTGCCAATGTTGGCGTTTGTACGCGTCCAATAGACAAGACTTGTTTGTATCCGCCATGTTTTACGGTGTACAAACGTGTCGCATTCATACCCAATAACCAGTCACCAATGGCTCTGGAGAATCCGGCGTAGAATAAATTATCGTAGTTTTCAGAGGGTTTTAAGTTTTCGAAACCTTCTTTTATTGCTTCGGTTGTTAAGGACGAAATCCATAAACGTTGTACTTCGCCTTTGTAGTTGGCTTCGTTCATGACCCAACGCTGAATCAGTTCTCCTTCCTGCCCGGCATCCCCGCAGTTGATGACCAACTCGGCTTTGTCGAATAAGCTTTTTACAATTTTAAACTGTTTTTGAATTCCTGAATTCTCGACAACTTTGGTTTCGAATTTCTCCGGAAGCATAGGTAAGTTGTTCAAATCCCAGCTTTTCCAGTGTGGTTTGTAATCGTTGGGTTCTTTTAAAGTACATAAATGCCCAAAAGTGTAGGTTACGGCATAACCGTTTCCTTCAAAATATCCATCGTGCTTGGTATTGGCTCCCAAAACGGATGCGATTTCGCGTGCTACACTTGGTTTTTCTGCAATGCATACCTTCATTTTTCTCCTTCCTTGTTTAAAAAGCGAAATTAGGGATTTAGAATTTGGTATCGAAATTTTTTGCCACTAAGACGCTAAGGCTCGAAGTTTTTTATTTTTTAATTTCACAATCCCAATAACTATCAGGAGCAGAATTATAAAGTTTTTTCTGCTAAATTTTGGAACTTTGCGTTTTTACGCGAGATTCTTAGCGTTAAGATTAACAATACCTAAATTAAATCACGCAAAGACGCAGAGTCGCAAAGTTTTTTGTTTCACGCAGATTTATAAAGATTTAAGCAGATGGTCGCAGATTATATAATCAAAATAAATCTGCGTGAAATAAAAAAATCATTTCAATCCTTTTAATCAGTGGCTATAAATAAAATTTTTACTTCCGATAGCGATCAGGATTGCGAGATTATTTCTTTCTCCTATCCGTAAGATATTTTCTAATTGGAATATCATAAAAAACCATCGTTAAATAAGCGATACTAACTAGAAAAATTGTTCCTGTAATGATAATAACCGTCAATTGAGGTGTTTCGGGTTTGTATTTGGTGTAATAGTTCGCGAATATCCACATGGCTGCATAATGCGTCATGTATAGGGGATAAGATATTTTTCCGAAGAAGATACACAGTTTTTTGAATCCCGGTTTTAGTGTTGCTCCGGCTCCTAATACAATCAATAAAGGGAAATACAATAAAACTACCAAAGGTTCTGTAAGCCAATTGAAATCTGAAAAAGGCAATACGAAGGCTAAAAGCAGTAATACTGATAAGGCAATAAATCCTAATTTCGATTTAATAATCCAGTTCGAGCGGTAAATGAGCATTCCTGCTAAAAACGAATACGAAATACGACCAAAACCATCCCAAAAAGTTTCTCCGTTCCATCCGCCCATTAAAGAGCCTCCCGCACGCTGACTGACGAAACAAATTCCCGCTCCAGCCAAAATGGTTAATACAAATAGAGAACGACGGCTGAGTTTGTAAAGGAATAGCGCATAGAGAATATTTGCCACATATTCCCAAAACAAGGACCAGCCCGGCGCATTTAAACCAAATATATTGAAGTAACGATCTGCCATAACCGGAAAAGGAATCAGAAAAACCGAAGCTAAAAAAATCAGAATTAGTTGGCCGGTTTCGTAGGTTTCAGGATGACCGCCAAACGGATCAAAAAGAAAAGCCACTAAACCCAAAACAGAACCAAAAACAACCAAAGGATGCAATCTGATTAATCTTAATTTAAAAAAGTCAGTCAGTTTCATTTTGGTAATTCGGTCATGGTAGGCGTAGGCAATAACAAATCCCGATAGACAGAAGAAAAAGTCAACCGCAAGAAAACCATGCGCAATAAAATTCTCGCTGGGCGGATGAACAATTTCCATAAAATGAAAAATCACAATAGCCACAGCGGCTATTCCTCTTAATCCATCGAGGATTTCAAAATGTTGTTTGGGTTTTGAAGATTCGATTTTAAATTTTTCTCCTGTTAACTTAATTTCAATATTTTCTTTTGTGTTCAATTTTTTCAGTTCGGCCAGAATAGAATCTACCAGCAGTTCCGTTTCCTTTTTTATTTTTTCTTGATTCTCACGAAATTTATCATCAACAATAATCGTATTAACGTAATTCTGAGTTTCCATATTGGATCCGTTGATGGGATAATTTTCCGGCATTTCTTGTTTGTAATCTTTTAAATTCCAGAATTTGTTATCGTAAATCTTGTCAGATAGTTTAGTAACATCAATTTCAATTTCAACTTGAAGTGTTTTATTTCTTTTAAAATAGTTGTCAATTCTGTCTTCAAAATCTAATAAACAGTTTTTGTTATAATCAAATAAATTTAATGCTTTCAAAAGACTAATTCTAAAATTGTCAAAGTTTTCGTCTGGCTGAATTTTTAACTTTCTAATATTCATTTAATCTTACAATTTGAGTTATCCGTTTCCACAAAGATTGATTTTTTCTAATTATAAAAAAAGCCACAAAAATATTTTCTTGTGGCTTTTTTATATTTAAGTCTTCTATTTTATACTTTAAAAATATCAATTCTTTCCATCCAGAAAATTCCTGATTCTAAAAATTGAAGTTTAGTCTTCACGATTTTGTCACTTTTATCTCTTGGATTTTTGGTTATGAATCTCGCTGTTGACTTATTAAAATCTAAAGTGTATTTCTCGTCAAAATCTTCACTTTTTTTAGAAGAAAAAGTAATTATATTGTCTTTTGCGCTCCATTTTCCTTTTCCGTATTTATTAACTTCCGGTGGACTTCCGCCCTGCATTTTCGAATACGAATGAAATTCGAATGTTCCGTCCTGATTTAAGGTCAGTTTATATTCTATGATATGTTTTCCTTTTTCACCAAGTGAACGTGTATAATCGCCAGCAAAATTGTTCGATTGTGCGAATAGAGTTATGTTGAAAATTAAAAGTAAAGTGGTAAGTATTTGTTTCATTGGTTTGAAAATAGATTAGAAGTTTTAGTAGAAGATCTTAAATTTTTCTTTGAATTAATAAAATAACCCAAATTATGATTCCGAAGATTATTGAGAATACAAAATTAGCTTTATCAAAATTGCGAGAGTTAAATAAGTAACTAATTAGCACAACACCACTACAACTTACTAAGAGTTTTAAAAACTTATTTTTTAAATTTTTGTCTTGGTATTTCCAGTTCAGTTTCTTTATCATGTTTTTCATTTACCCGATTGATAATTAAAGATTGAGTTTATAAATCTTTAATTAAATCACCAGGATTTATTTTTAAAGATTTAGCAATTTTGAACAAAGTACTTATTTTCATTTCCTGAGTACCCTTGATGTATTTTCGTAAATTTTCTACATCCAATTCTGCATCATGAGCAACCTCTCTTTGTTTGAGTTGATTTGCTTCGATTGTCTCTTTTATCTTAATTCCTAATTGTATTACAACTTCTGGAATTTCACTTTTTCTTGTTTTATTCATGGAGATGAAATTACAAGTAATAGATTGTTTTTGTATGATTGAATATAATCGGTTGTTTATAACCGATTATTTCTTATTTTTGTTTTTTAATTATAAAAAAGTCCAATTCAATCATGGAAAGACAACATACAAAACAAGTCAAGGAATTTTTAGAATCAATGAATAGAATTAATAAATTCGACAAGCTAAAATCAGAAAATAGAAGTGATAATTCGTTTAGTGTAACGGTAAAGGTTTCCGGTTATAACGAACTTAATCTAATGGTTTCTGATCTTCTGAAATCAAGTATCGTTTTAATGAATAAGGAAGCCCGAAGTTTGGCCGTTTTTGAGTCAGATACAGATATTAATGTAGTGACTTTGCTTGAAATTGCATTGCAACTTTTACCTGATCAGGAAATGGAATTGTTGGATGATTTGCATAAGATTTGTTTGGAGTCTGATGCATTATAAGATTTTCCATTGCTATCAATCTTACGTATTAAAAATAATTAAGAGAAGTATAAGTGCTCCCAAGAATATAACTCCAATCATATGATTTAAAGAGCTGTTTCCTTCCTTCTTTTTGTTACTGCCCGTTGGTGACCATATACCTGAAAATGTTGTAAAGTCATCGTCGTTTAGTAAACATCTTAAGTTTACATACAGAAACCTAACTGATGCTCCTAAATACTCTAATAAAATTCGACCCACTATTATTTGTAAAAAATCCATTTGTATGAATTCTTGTTTAGGATTAGCGTAATGATTGAGTTTTTTGTTTTGTGTTCTTCGGCTAGCGCGAGCGTCCCGCTCGTGCACTTATAGTTTTTATAGTTTTGTTATTTGCATGGCTTGTGTTCACGAGCGGGACACTCGCGCCAGCGGGGTAGCAGGCAATTAGATTTTATTTTAAACTTAATAATTTATTTCGTATCTGATCTAATTTCATTGTCCCATGTCCAATAGTTTCGTGACGCATATAAACTTCATTTTCATCATACTTAATTCCCATAGACATTTTCTCAAAATTTTGTAGATCTTCAAATTCTTTATTTAACTCACTCATTTTGATGTCTATGAAGCTGATAAAACTATTAATGAATTCTTCTCTATCTTTAAATTTTAAAATTTCTTTCTCACTTTCAAATAGAATGACATAATTTTCATTCCCTAAAACAACATTTTTTATTTGTAAAAAATTTTTAAAAAATATTGGACTATTCTGTAATTGTGCTTTAAATTTTATATTAAAAAGAGAAGATAATTTTTCGTAAATTTCTTCATGAGTTGGTGTATTTTTCAATTGATCATTTAGTTTGAAACTATTTATTAAACTGTTTTATGTTAACCTCTCGACTGTGTACTCACATCTATTTTTTTGTTCTAAAATGTATATTTTATTGGATTTTGACTTCCTTTCTTAATGTAATTATCAAGAGATTGATTAATATATTTTTCTCGAATTTCAGATTCTGCAATTGAGCCAGTAAATTCCCAACGGTTTTCGTCGACTTTTAAATTCCAACTTTCAATCTTATAAACTTCTCTAACAATTCCTTTATAAGAAGCAATTGCGTATTTTACTTTTAATCTTCTGTGATTTGCAACTTTCCAGGCAGAGCGAGTTATTTTATATAATTTTTCTGAAGACATAAATCTTTCATAATAACGATTTACAGTTATTATGATTGTTGGCTCTAATATTGTAATAGTTTTAGCATCATATAGTTGATTTATTTCAGCTATAGATTTTAAACCACGTTCCCAAGTATTGTGACCTTTAACAATGTTTGCCAAATTTTCAAGTCCAAGTAAATCTATACATGCACTTTCAATTTCTAATGCTTGCGTTTCTGTTAAATCATGTCGTAAAATATAGTGTTCAACTTTATTGCCTGAATCATGAATATCTCTTATGATATTTAATTTATCATTGATTTGCGGACTTACTAAAGCACCTGCAACATGTTGGAAAACTCTATTTCCTAATCCTTTTCCAATATAAAAAGTGTTTGATGTTCTGGGATCTTTTAATATATATACGTAATATCTAATTTTTTCACAAACTGCATTAGAGAATTCATTCATTGTTTCTTTTTATTATAAAATTTATTTAACTCAAAAGATTGATTTTCTGTTTGAATATTTGTATTATTTCTTAATGTTGCGGGCACGGATTGCAAATCCGCGCTATCGAACGTGAAGATATATCTGCGCCATATGGGTTTTTGTTATTTGCATGGCTTGCGTTCACGAGCGGCACGCTCGCGCCAGCAGGGGCGACATTTAAGTAAATTATTTGTTGTGCTTGTCTATTTTAGTATTCGATTCTATTTTCACCTTCTATTGATGCTTTTACTTTTTCCACCGTTGTATTAGTGACTATTACATTCCCATCTTGATTAATCTTTCTTTCCTGACTCATTTCAACTTCTATTGAATATCGATTTGAAAAATGTATATGACCGTTTAATACTTTATTATTAAAATCGAAATCATTCATAAGGAAATTAATAATATTGTTATCATAAAATCCTTTCCATCGGAACTTACCGCGTTTAATAGCAGGAGAAATTACGTCAATTTTAGCATTTTCTATTTCAAGTTTAGGAAGCTCATCACTTTGTAAAATGAATTTATAAAATTCATTCTTTAATACTGTTCTTGAACTACCAACAGGTTTTTTATCTTGATATCTTAGAACTTCAATAGAATCTACTTTTTGATAATTATTTAATTTTTTATAGAGATTTGATTTACGCCATGAAACTTTGTAATTTTTATTTACAAGCTCAACAGAATCTTTGATAGTTTCTTGACTTATTTCATTATTATCCTGTAGAAAATCTAAATTTAGTTTTTCAAGTTCTTTTCTTTTTAATTCATTATCTAATTTTAGATTTTCAATTTGAAGCTTAGTTAGTTCCTTATTTTCAACTGGAAATCTTGATATGATTATTGCTGAAATTGCTACAATTAAACTGATTTGAGCTGAGTTTTTGCCTAAAAACTTCCAAGTTTCCTTAAAACCTCCTTCTTCGGTAGGTAGTGTTTCTAATTCAAGTTCAAGTCCTAGAGTTTCTGAAATTTCTTTGAAGATATATATTATTTCTTTTTCGCATTCATTTCTTACAATAGAATTGATAGAGTGGCTATCGTCTTTGAAAAAATAGTGAAACTGTAAATTATCGGATTTTTCTATTGACTCCATATTTTCGTTAATTAAACACAACTAGTTTTTGTATGATAATCATAAATAGTCTTAGATTCTTTGGTAGATATATGAAAGATGTATGGATTTGTTTTAATCAAATATATAAATTAATACCGAAAAAACTGATTAAAAATAATCATTTCAAAAATAAGTCCGATACATCGGATTAACAATCTATGCCAACAAAGATTGGATTGTATTTTTCTAGTTTCAATGTTAGATCATTTCTAATCTTTGCGAGTAAAGATTGTAAATCCGTGATATGGAATTTCAATCGTAATACTAAAGTTTATTTAATATTTTTAATTGAACTTTGAATTGCTTCGTATTGATTTTTTTCAATTTCAACTTTTTGCGTAGGTTTATCTTTTATATTTATAATTAAGTTAAATATTAATGCAAAAATTGCAACACCAAGTGCTATTTGTGTAATTAAAATTTGTCTTTTAAATCTTTGTTCATCTCGCGGTACATATCCATTTTCACAAAAGCGTTTAAACTCCTCTGTTGAATAAATTTCCTTATTGGTGTATTCACAAAGTAAATCGATTACATTTTGGTCATTAAAATTATAGCCAACAGATGGTAAATTTGATACACAACTTCCAAATTTATTTGATACCATGCCATTAGAACCTCTTTCTAATAATAAAATATATCCATCTTTTTCAAGCATTTTAATGAGATTAACAACTTGTAGAATGAATAAAGATAATTCCTCCGTTTTATTTATAATGTATTCGCTTTCAGAAGGTGTTGGTGCCTGATTTCTAATTGTAAAATCTAAAGAAGCACTTCTGGGACTTCTATTTACTATTATACAAACTCCTTTTAAGTCGCTATCTATAATATTAGCTAAAAAGTTATTTGATCCACTATTTTTTAATATTCTATCGCAAATGTTTGTTTCTAATTTACTTAAAAGTCTCATTTATTGTTTTTTTGGGGTTATAGGCTATGTGTGATGTAGAAGATATTTATATAAATATGTTTTTTAATACTAAATAATATAATATCCCCAAACTACGATATAATATATCTTTTATGGAGTTAACCAGTCGTCATCTGGTTTTGTGATTAATCTAGCGTCTATGTATGCCATATCCATAGTCAAAATTGTCTTACCCCTATAAATATTACGTTGTTTGTCTTTATCTATGACGAAAGCAAGTTCTGCTAAGTCTTCCTCATTTGTCAATACAAGTGGTAATAATAATTGTATTTTTCCCTCATACCAATGAGGTATAGCAATTTTATAATTTCGTTTGACTTTTTCTTTCAAGGCTTGAATTGAGCCAAGTATAATGTTCTCCGCCATCTTTGCATTTCCTTGTAGAATTGATGGAAACCTGTTAATATTTTGTTCAACTATATGTGTCAAATTTGTATCAATTTCTAGCTTTGTATCAAAAACCAAATCATTTGCGTCATCAATATATGTTGCTATTTCAGGTGTAGGAGAATAAAACTGCATTTTTTCTGAATAGCTATCGATAAATGCATAAAATGTCCAATCGCATTGATTTCTACCTTTTGCTTGACCATTTTTGAAAAAAGTTGCGAAAATATCTTTACCCCTTTTAGTTTGGAGTCCAGTGTTAAAGCAACACTTGTCTTTTTCTTTTGAATAAATAATTTTATTTTGTTCTACAACTCTTAAAAATGTATAATTCAAATAGTTTGTAAGAATAGGATAATTTTGATTTGGATATTTATTTCTAAATTCTTCTGTCTTAAAATTCCATTCTTCGTGATTTCTTGTCATTTTTGATAAGTAAGAAAATGGTGTTTCCCAAGTTTGTCCTTCTTCTCCATTAAATGGAAAATGTGCAAAGTATTTCCTAGGACTTTGATCTTTGTATTTTTTTGTTAAACTTTCGTACATATTATTTTTTAAAATTAGTTCGATAATTAAATTTTTGTAAAAACAAACATCGTCTTTAATTTAAATTAATCACCAAGTAAAAACACCTGATTTTTTTATAAAAGTAAATCCCCTTAATTGAATGATTTTACGGAAAACCATAAAGAGCTAAATAAACTTGGTTTGTAACGATTTTGTTATATAACAAAATTGTTATAAATTTATACTAACATTCATTTTTAATGCAAAAATTCAGAAGATTATGAATACAGAACAAAGGGTAATTTCGGTTATTATTGAAAAAACTGCTACAGGTTTTTCAGCTTATGCAAAAGAAATTGATGGATTGGCTACAGTCGGGAATAATATATCCGACATAAAAGCAAATTTTAATGAAGTTCTTCAATATCATGTAGAATATCTGCAAGAACAAGGAGAAAAGGTAAAAATTGCTGATTTTAATATTAGTTATCAAATAGATCTGGAGCAGGTTTTTGATTATTTTAGTGTCATCAATAAGTCAGCTTTTGCAGAACATTATGCAGAAATAAATCAAAGTTTATTCCGCCAATATACGAAAGGATTAGCCACTTTATCCAGCGACAAAATGCTGCAGATTTCTAAAGGTCTGCACAAACTGGCAGATGAATTAAGTGATCTTACTTTGGTCTAAATCATTAAGAGGGTAATTTATAGTAGAAGAAACTATAATTCTCTTATGAAACCAAAACCCCTAGCCCTGATAGTAGTGAAAATCCTTTTGTGCCGGGGTTCGGCACAAAAGATTGTAACGGATAGCAGGAAATAGCTCCTAAAAAGATATAACGAATAGACAGTCCCGATAGTTATCGGGATCCAAAAAACCAATATAATCCCACCAAATTTTCCCTTCAAAAAACACAAAAAATCAATACTAGAATTTTCAACAAAAATTTCGTAAATTTGCACTCCAATAAAAGGAATTAGAAAATGTTAGATAGACTTCAAATAGTAAAACAACGTTTCGACGAGATTTCGGATTTGATTATCCAGCCGGATGTTATTTCTGATCAGAAACGTTATGTGCAATTGAATCAGGAGTACAAAAACCTGAAAGCATTGGCTGAAAAGCGTGATGAATATGTACTTGTGATGGCTAATATAGATGAGGCAAACGAAATTATTGCTGATGGAAGTGATGCAGATATGGTTGAAATGGCCAAAATGCAACTAGATGAAGCAAAAGAAAGATTGCCTGAACTTGAGGAAGAAATCAAGTTTATGTTGATCCCTAAAGATCCTGAAGATGCTAAAAACGTGATGGTCGAGATTCGTGCCGGAACGGGTGGGGATGAAGCGAGTATTTTTGCAGGTGATTTGTTCAGAATGTATACTAAATATTGTGAGAACCAGGGTTGGAGAACTTCTGTAGTAGATATGAACGAAGGAACTTCGGGTGGTTTCAAAGAGGTTATTTTTGAGGTATCAGGAGAAGATGTGTACGGAACTTTGAAGTTTGAAGCCGGAGTACACCGTGTACAACGTGTTCCTCAGACAGAAACGCAAGGTCGTGTGCATACATCTGCTGCAACAGTGATGGTTTTACCGGAAGCAGAAGAATTTGATGTACAAATTGATATGAACGATGTTCGTGTGGATTTCTTCTGTTCATCTGGACCTGGAGGACAATCGGTTAATACAACGAAATCTGCGGTACGTTTAACGCACATTCCAACAGGATTGGTGGCGCAATGTCAGGATCAGAAATCACAGCATAAAAACAAGGATAAAGCGCTAAACGTTTTACGTTCTCGTTTGTACGAACAAGAATTGGCTAAGAAAGAAGCTGAAGATGCTACAAAACGTACTTCTCAGGTGAGTTCTGGTGACAGATCTGCTAAGATTCGTACTTACAACTATGCACAAGGTCGTGTAACAGATCACAGAGTTGGTTTGACTTTATACGATTTAGGAAATATCATGAATGGTGACATTCAGAAAATTGTTGCCGAGTTACAATTGGTAAACAATATGGAGAAACTGAAAGAAGCTTCGGAGGTTTTCTAAGCTGCTAATATTCTGAAGTGCTGAGGTTCTTAGTTTTTAGGTGCAAAGGCTCAGAGGTGCAAAGGGACAAAGGTTTTTGTCATTCTATAGCAATATAAAAAAATCCTGTTTCACAAGTAGTGAAACAGGATTTTTTTTTGACCATAAGATAAAATATAGCCAGTGGTTTCAACCACTGGAACGCAATAGATGTAATCGCAATGATTGTAGCAATAAATTATCATGATTATATTCTGCATTCCTTTCAAGGATAACCTCGCAATTAGTTGAAATATAGTAAAAACAAAAAGCCCCAGTTGTACTAATGTGAAACAGGGGCTTTTTTGGTTCAGAATTAAGTCTTATCATAAGTTTGCAAAGAAAACCTTAGCAACTTAGAGACTTAGACCCGCAGAACCTAAAAAAAAGAGACTGTCTCATGTTTGAGACAGTCTCTTTTTGGATTCAGAATTAAGTCTTATCATAAACTTGCAAAGAAAACCTTAGTAGCTTAGAGACTTAGTCCCTCAGAACCTTAAAATATATAGTGAAGGATATTAACTGTTTAACCGTTTGTTTATAAAACGTATAAAGCAAGTTAGATACCTAGAAATACTCTTGTATATTCAAAACATTTATATAGATTTGAGTAAACGTACACACCATTTTTTAATACTATTTCGCTTAACTTTTCCATAATACATAAATTTGAGTTAGACAATTACTCTCTTGATGATTCTTGTTGTGATGATTCCTCGTTTGGAGAATCATGATGTGGTTTTGAAACTAAATTAGTTACGACCAGTTGTAATAATGATCCCATAATGCCTTTGAACATCGAAGTGCTTTTACCTACTACAAAACGTTTTGCCAGATAACCTATCCCGATGCTTATGGCAGATTGAGCCAGATTGCTTTTGAAACCTACCGTTTCGTTAATTTCCTCTACGGTATTCCTGATTAGATTAAGCGGTTTTAAATTGTGCTTAATTTCTTCTATTTCATCTTTAATAGAACACCACTCGGCGTCCTGTCGAATTTCTAATTCCTGGATCGTCTGATTTAATCCATCAATAGTATAAATAGTTTCCATAACAGTCTTTTTTAGTTATTAATTAATTAAAATCAGCTTTTGTATCATCCTTTTTAGTTTCTTTTAAAATACTGGAAATAATCATATTTCCAATAGGTGTTTTTATGATCTTATGCTGTAAAGTATGCATCAGGATCGCTACAATAAGGTAAAAAAGGGCTACGATAAAAAAACCGTAATAATACTCCCCAAGTACTTTACCAAGCCATAAACTAATCCCTATATTCAGGAACAAGGTAAAAAATGCAACAACAGCTCCAACTGCTATTCTTGATGTTAATGTCGATAAAACATCTGCTACCGCTGCTACCGTTTTAAGCTTAATTAATTCTAAGCTTGTTTTGGTATAGTTTTCAGCTTTTTCATAAAGATTTAAGTTCTCCTCTGTTGTTGCATTTGATTCCATGATATAGGGTATTTATGGTTTAAAAATTTCACTCTTTAGTAGTTCGTTTTTACACTTTTTGCTTCATCTTTGATAGTGTTGAAGTCTTCTTTTGCCTGGTTGAATTTTGCTTTTCCTTCTTCGATAATATCTTTACCGTTTGAAGTAATAGTGCTTACAACTCCGTCAAATTTTGTTTTTAAATTATCTCCGTAATCTTTCGATTTATCTTTGATTTTTTTTCTTGTGTTAGACCCTTTGTCCGGTGCAAATAATACACCTATAAATGCTCCTGCAGCTGCAGCTCCTAAAATTCCTAATAATGTGTTACTCGTTTTCATAATGTTTGATTTAGTGATTAAAATAATTTTTTATAATGTTGATTTTTAAACTTCACGACCTTTGATAAGTCTGAATAGTATTGCGATAATGGCAATTACCAATAATATATGGATGATACTTCCTAAGCTATAAACAAAGAACCCTAGAGCCCAAAGAATAACCAGAATTACCGCGATTGTATATAATAAATTTGACATGGTTTTTATATTAAGGGGTTAATAAATGTTTTTTTTCTAGTTTAATTTATACGATAAGTATAATGAAAAGTTGCTGTTTTTAGCGTCTGGGAATGTATAAGTTTGTCCTAAAACAGTTCTTTCTTTACCAATAGTTGTTAAACCATAGTTGTAACGAAGACCAATACTTACTGGACTAAAGTCAACTCCAACACCTGCTACAATACCTGCATCAAATTTGTTTAAGTCATCTGTGTCAATATCCTGATCAAATTCAGCAGATCCATCTCCTGTTAATTTCGAACTTACTAAGTAAGAAGCATATCCACCTGCCTGAAGGTTAAAGTTTTTAGTAATATTTACTCTTACTAATAAAGGAACTTCGATATAGTTCAATTTAAATTTTGCATCTCCTGAAGCTATATCACTGTTGTATTCTAATTTTGAACCTCTTGTAGTAAACAAGATCTCTGGTTGAATAGCGACAAAATCAGATATTGGTAATGTTGCATAAACTCCGGCGTTAAAACCGTACAATATATTTTCGTCTGTTGCTTCATCATTATCTGATAAAAAGTTAGACATGTTGAATCCTCCCTTTACACCAAACTCGGTAGTTACATTAGTGTCCTGAGCATGTAGCATTCCAAAAGAAGCTGTTAAAAAAAGTGTTAAGGCGCATAAAAAATTTGATTGCATTTTCATAGTTAAAATAATTTAGTTGTAAAATAATTTAGGTCTCAATTTTTAATAATAATAATAGATATATAGGCATTTAATTAATCTCATTGTTGATCCTCTGCATTTCGCGTAGGATTTGATATTGTTCAGGTAAATATTGCAGTACTAATTTTAATATCGCTTTGTCATTTGTTTGCTTCGAAATAGATTCAAACAATCCAATTTGCTCTTTTAATGATTCTGAAACAGAATTGATATAAGCTTTATTAAAATTGGTATTACTGGCATCAATCAGTTCGTATAAATCTAATTTATTGTGTGTGGCATTAATTTCTGTAATAATAATGAGCTTTTTATTGGCCATTTTAGAAACATCCTGCAACAATTGATTCTGATTAATTTCTATTTTTCTACTCCACTCCTGTAAGGTAGAATCTGAACTTTTTTGTTGTGCAATTTGACTTTTTGAAATAATTGATTTTGTTACATTGGCAGTCGCAATAAAAAAAAAGGCTTCAATTTCTTCTTTTTCTGTTTTACTAAAAGTTTCATTTTTCAGTGAAGTTTCTATCGGATTATTTTTCTTGCATGACGTGATGCAAATTATAATTGTCAATAAAAATATTAGTCTAAAAATTGTAGCTTTTAGTTGGTGCGCTGCTTTCATTATTACTTCATAAAGTATTACATTACAAAGATGCTAACGAAACAAACATTTTGCTTTACAGCATAAAAAAGAATCTTTATATAATTCCCATAATCGGTTTTTACGGGTGTTTTATCCTTTAATTTTCAGGGGTTTATTAATTAAAGTTTACCGCAAAAAAAAAGAAACCACAGTTATTTTGTGGTTTCTTTTTTTTATTTAGGTATGTGATTGATGTAATTTGTTTTCTTACAGATTTCGTCTCAGTTTACAGTCTCAGTCTCAGTCTCAGTCTCAGTCTCATTGTTCAGTCTAATTGTTCAGTCTCATTCTCAGTCTTGGTCTTCAGTCTTAGTATTCTCATTCTGATTAATTATGTTTAGTTTTCAGTTGTATATTAACTGTAAACTGTTACTGCGACTGTAAACTTTTTTAAAAGCTGCAAATTATTCAGGAAGAAATACCGTGAAAACAGAACCTTTATTAGGAGTACTGTCGGCTATGATGTGGCCTTTGTGATTGTCGACAATTTTTTTGCATATGGCTAAACCAATTCCGGTTCCGGGATAATCTGTTTTAGAATGCAGACGCTGAAATAAAACAAAAATCGTTTCTTTGAACTGAGGGTCAAATCCCATTCCGTTATCTGTAAAAGTAATTTTATAGAACTTCTTAATATTAGGTTCTAATAAATCAGGATAATCGCTTGAGTTTACTTTCTCGCTTTCAATCTTGATTTCGGGAACAGTATCGGGCTGACTGTATTTTAATGAATTTCCGATCAGGTTTATAAAAAGCTGCTCAATCTGATAGGGGATAACAGCGAGTTTAGGCAATTTCGAAACTGTAATAACAGCATTTTTTTCCTCGATGATTTCGGCTAATTCGGATTCGGCATTTTCAAGCAGTTCGTTTAAACTTAATTTTATGAATTCTTTTTTAGTCGTATTCGTTCTCGAAAATAAAAGTAAATCATCAATTAGTACACGCATTCTTTTAGCGGAAACTTCAATTTTAGAAATATAAGCTTTTGCACTATCGGACATTAAGGCTTTATCTGATTCCGGAATGCGCGAAACAAAAGTCTGAATTTTTCTTAAAGGTTCCTGTAAATCATGACTCGCAACGTGGTTAAAAGAGGCCAACTCTTTATTGCTTTTTTCTAATTCTCTGTTACGTTCCTGAAGTTCTATATTTAATAGGTGTTCGTCGGTAATGTCAAAATTAATTCCCAGTAAAATTTTGCTTCCCTGTTTATCGGTCAGTAATTTTCCGGTAGATTTAAAATAACGTATTTCGTAATCCGGTCTTGTGATTTTGTAGTATACAAAAGGCAATTGTTTTTTCTCGACAATTCCGTCCATCGATTTTGCTACAGTAGCTTTATCATCAGGATGTACAAACTCAAGAAAAGTTTCTCTTTCGGGAACAAATGCATTGGGTTCAAAACCCAGTAAACGAAACTGATTGTCAGAGTAATCTATTTTATTAGAATCCAGATCCCATTGCCAGGTGCTAAATTTACCAATACTTTCAGATTCGGCCATTAATCCGCTTGAGATCAGAAGTTTTTTATTGTAAATTTTCAATCGCTCAAAATCACGACTAATTTGTCTGTAAGCTAATAAGATAAAAATTAGCGCTACTAAAAATAAAGAAATAGAAAATAGTGGACTTAAGGAGATTTCGGCAGCATAAATTTTGAGTCTTTTTGCCAGATAATTTTTCTCGATGTCGTTCATTTCGTCTACCTGAAAACGAATGTTCTCCATCAGGATTCGACCACCAAACATATGATTGTCGAGTTTTCTCTTATCATATGTTTTGGGATCGCTGTATTTTAAGCAATTTTCGAAAGAAACAAAACGCTGAATAATTAGTTTGAATAATTTTTCAAGATTTTTTTGCTGCTTCGGATTGTCGGCAGTAAGCTTTTTTAAGGTAATAAACGATGTATTAACTTTATCTCGCGAATAAATATAAGGTGTTAGAAAACGTGCATTTCGTGTTATGATATAGCCACGCTGTCCCGTTTCGGCATCCTTAATTGCCGACATTAATCGCTCTAATTGAATGTTTATTTCATACGTATGCATTACCACTTTACTGGATTCGTCTAAATCCCGATTGTGTTTGTAAGCAATAGAAGAAAGAAATAACAGAATGAAAACCGCGATTACAAAAATAACTCTCAATGAGTTTGAAGAATTAAAATTTGGTATCCATTTCATTGGTATGCTATTATTTTAGTCGAAGCAGGAAATTATCACGGTTTAAACCTGATGTATGGTAATGCCAGTTTACTGTCACGACTTCATTGATTATTTTTTTAAGTGTATTAAAATCACTTGGTTTTTTGATGTAAATATTAGCTCCCTGAATAAAGGTGTCTTCTATATCTTCTTCAGATGAAGAAGTAGAATAAATGGCAATAATAATATTTTTAAGATGTTCTGTTTTTTTGATTTCAATCAAACATTCTTTACCTGTTTTTTTAGGCATGTTCAAATCCAGAAATAAAATATCCGGCAACTTGGTTTCTGGATCCATTAAGTGGTCCATCAATTGCATTCCGTCATGAACAAAATCCACTTTTGTCTGAATTTTTATTTCTTCAAAAGCATCCTTAAAAAAAAGACGATCATCTTCATCATCATCAGCCAATAAAATGTATAATGCGTTTTTTTGCATTTTAGTATGGTATTATGGGTTTTATTTTAAATTTTCTCTACGTTTCTTAATTATTCTCTGAAAAGCCGATGGCGTAATTCCGGTTGTGTTTTTAAACTGTGTACTCAAATGGGCAACACTGGAGTAGTTGAGTAAAAAAGCAATTTCGGTTAAACTCATTTCGTTTATAATAATCAATTGTTTTGCTCTTTCAATTTTTTGTAAAATGATAAAGTTTTCAATAGAAGAGTATGTTACTTCTGAGAAAACATTAGACAAATAACCGTAGCTGTGATTTAATTTCTCAGCTAAAAACACAGAACTTTTATAATTATTGCTGTCTTCCATAAAAACAAGCTCAATTATAGCGTCCTTTATTTTTTGAACAAGAACACTTTTCTGATTTTCTACAACTTCAAAACCACACGGCAACAAATTATTTTTTAAAGATTCGAGCGCATCAGCATCAAGATTGTCCGCAATTTCAATTTCGCCAAATCCCAAAGTTGTAAAATTTACATTTTGTTTTTCCAGGTTTTGTTTCAAAAAAAGTGAGCAAATGGTGTTAATATCGAACTTTATAAATAGTTTCATTTTATAAAAATTTGGTTAAAGATAATTAATTTATTTTTGGTTATAGAGTTTAATGCTTGATAGCGATTTCGAACAGTGAAAAATTTAAATAAAATTCTCAAAAAAATACCGTCTAATATGTTTTACTAGACGGTATTTATACTTGATTTAGAAGATCTTACAAATCAGCAATGATTTTTCTAACCTCATCTTTTGTTTTACCTAATTTTTGTTGAAGTTTTCCGTACATTTCGTCTTCTTTTCCTTCATCATACAATAAATCATCATCTGTTAGATCTGCATATTGTTGTTTCAATTTACCTTTCAACTCGTTCCAGTTTCCTTTTATCTCTGTAGTATTCATGATATTTTTTTTTTGTATTTATAATATTGTAAATTTCCTGATTTTGTTTTGCTTTTTTGTTATATCAATTTTGCAAAGCGTTTCATAATTCACATTTTTGTATTTTTCTATACTTGATAACGGCGTAAAACCCATGCCATTTTTTCGTGTTGTTGCAGCAAACCTGTAACAAAATCAGCAGATCCGATATCATTACTGTCTTCTTCAAAAGCCGGAATATAATCTCTAAACTCCGTTACCAACTGTTCGTGGTTTTCTAACAGTTCCTCAAGCATATGTTTTTGTGAAGCATATTCTTTTGGGGATTCTTTAAGTGTCGAGTTATCGATAAACTCTTTCATTGTACCAATCGTTTTTTCTCCCAGCTGGCTAATGCGCTCTGCAACTTCATCGATATTAGCTTCTAAAATTCGGTACTGATCCTCAAACAATTTATGAAGTTCCATAAAACTATTCCCTGAAATGTTCCAATGAAACTTTCTGGTTTTTACATATAATGTCATTTCGTTAGATAAAATCGTGGCTAATATAGAAGTACTTTTCTTTAAGTTTTTTGGCGTTATTCCGATATGTGGGATCATAATTGTTTGATTTATTGTTGTTTATCAAAAATAGATAAGAAGCTTTTGGTTTTTCTTACATAATTTGTTCAAGATGTTACATGAATTCAATGTTGTGTCAATTATATTTAGTTTTGCTTCCATCGTGCTAATAAAATAATTTTAATTTTTAAGATCGCAGGGATTTGGTACTACAAAAACTGTTGACAAATAAACAGCCTGAAAGAGCATAAACATAAAAACACACATTGTATTACTTAGTTAATTAATACCCCTAAACTGAATATAAAACCAAAAAGACATTCGTAATTGAATGGCTTTTTTTATTTTTGCGTACTTCTAAAAAAGAATCACTTTTGATGTCTTAGAAGAAATAAAAAAACAAGAATGACAACACAACAACTACACGAACAAATTCTTTTAAAAAAATCATTTTTATGCGTGGGGCTAGATCCTGATCTAACCAAAATTCCGCCGCATTTATTAGAAACCGAAGATCCTATTTTCGAATTTAATAAAGCCATAATCGATGCTACACATGATTTGGCTGTGGGATACAAACCCAATACTGCTTTTTTTGAAGCATACGGAATAAAAGGATGGCTTTCATTACAAAAAACAATCAATTATATCAATGAGAATTTTCCTGAAATCTTCACTATTGCCGATGCAAAACGTGGCGATATTGGGAATACTTCAAGCATGTATGCGAAAGCTTTTTTTGAAGATTTGAATTTTGATAGTGTAACCGTTGCACCTTATATGGGGAAAGATTCGGTGGAGCCGTTTTTGGCTTTCGAAAACAAACATACAATCATGTTAGCATTGACTTCAAATGAGGGTGCTTTCGATTTCCAGACTTTAACTACCAACGGAAAAGAATTATACAAACAAGTTTTAGAGACTTCTATAACATGGAAAAAAAGTCATAATTTAATGTATGTTGTGGGTGCGACAAAAGCAGAATATTTTGCCGATATCAGAAAAATTGTTCCGGATAGTTTTTTATTAGTTCCGGGAATTGGCGCTCAGGGCGGAAGTTTGTCTGAAGTATGCAAATACGGAATGAACGATAAAGTGGGATTACTGGTAAATTCTGCAAGAGCGATTATCTACGCCTCGAAAGGAACTGACTTTGCTGAAAAGGCCAGGGAAGAAGCATTATCAGTACAAAAAGAAATGGAAGAGATTTTAAGCTTGAAGTTTCGGGTTTAAAGTTTCAGGTTGCTTTACTTTGAGAATAATTTTACCACAGAGTTACACGGAGTTTTTCACAGAGTTTCGCAAAGAAGTTTTACCGCAAAGGGCGCAAAGTTTTTTTCGCAAAGTTTCGCAAAGATTTTTTAATTGCTGTCTAATAAGTAGTCAAAGTTCAAAGAATATAAACTTTATTTACTTTGCGAAACTCTGTGAAAAACTTTGTGTAACTCTGTGGTAGAAAAACACAATCCAACAACTTGAAACAAAAATAACCTGAAACATGAAAGAATTCCTCGATCAGCTAGGTACTTTACATTCTTTTGAGAAAACTCCAAAAAGAATCATTTCGTTAGTACCTTCTCAAACCGAATTGCTATACGATCTGGGTTTAGAAGAAAAGATCATCGGCATCACGAAGTTTTGTGTACATCCGTATCATTTAAAATCGACTAAAAAGATTGTTGGCGGCACGAAGAAAATTCATTTCGAGAAAATAAAATTATTGCAGCCTGATATTATTATTTGCAATAAAGAAGAAAACACACCTGAAATTGTCGAACAATTAAGTACTATTTGTCCGGTTTGGGTAACGAATATTATTACTGTAGAAGATAATTTTCAGATGATTTCAGATTTCGGACAACTCTTTAATTGCCGAACCGAATCTCAAAAATGGAATGATAAACTGGCTTTCGCTTTAAGCGATTTCAAAAAATATACTGCAGATCTTCCGATACAAAAAGCCGCCTATTTTATTTGGAAGAACCCTTTTATGGTGGCCGGAAAAGATACGTACATCAATGAATTATTAAAACTGAATCATTTTTCGAATATCTACGAAGACAAAGGACGTTATCCTGAAATCGAGCTTAAAAAAATGCGTATAGAAGGCGATCCCGATATTGTTTTCCTTTCATCTGAACCGTATCCTTTTAAAGAAGAAGATGCTTTCGAAATTGGACGCTTTACACATCACGCCAAAACAATCTTTGTCGATGGAGAAATGTTCTCCTGGCATGGAAGTAGATTATTAAAGGCATTTCCATATTTTAAAATACTTCACGAAAGATTGAAAAATTAGTTTCAGATTTATTTGATTTAGATTTTACCACAGAGATTCACAAAGTTTTTTCACAGAGATTCACAAAGTAATTTTTTTTCCTTTGTGAAACTTTGCGTAACCTTTGTGAATCTCTGTGGTAGAAAATTAAGTTCACCATTCACACAACAGTAAACTTGAAACCTTAAATCTTTAGTTAAATGAACTTCTGAATTCCAAAGGCGAAACATTGGTTTTACTTTTGAATAATTTATTAAAAGACTGTGGATACTCAAAACCCAATTGAAAAGCCGTTTCGCTCACACTTAAGGAAGTTGTTGTCAGTAATTCTTTTGCCTTTTCGATAATTTTATTGTGAATATGATGCTGTGTACTTTGTCCTGTTAACGAACGCAGCATATCACTTAAATAATTTGGAGAAACATGCAGTTCGTCTGAAAGATAAGCAACTGTTGGTAATCCGAATTTCTGAACTTTGTCACCTTCAAAATAATCAGATAACAACGTTTCTAATTTACTTAAAAGAGTATTGTTGACACTTTTTCGGGTAATGAATTGGCGGTTATAAAAACGGTTACAATAATTAAGCAGCAGTTCGATGTGTGAAACCATTACATCCTGACTAAAAGCATCGATAGAAGAACAATATTCCTGTTCGATATTTTTCATGATTCCGGTAATCATAATTTGCTCTTTATCAGAAAGATGCAAAGCTTCGCTAACAGCATATGAAAAATAGCCGTAACCTTTTATGTTTTTGGCCAAAGCATAGTTTTGAATAAAATCAGGATGAATCACCAGCATTGCCCCATAAACGGCAGTATCAACACTAACTTCTGTAGAAATTACTTGTCCCGGTGACATAAAAGTCATGACACCTTCATCAAAGTCATAGGTATTCTGTCCGTATTTCATTTTTCCGGTAAAACCTTTTTTGATGCAAACGGTATAAAAACTGTAAATAACACTTTTTAGATTGTCATCAAAATGGCAGGTTATTTTACTTAAATCTACAAAACTTACTAATGGATGTTCTGGTTTTGGAATTTTAAGTAAAGAATGTAATTCTGATATGGATTGAATTGTATAAGGAATATGAACTTCTTTTTTCATAGCAAAGTATTTAAAGCAATATATTAAAACAATATAAAACAGGAAAAGCTACCGTAAAGATAACTTTTTCTAAAGTGATTTGTTTAAGTCAATTATTGGTCAATTCCAGCCATATTAGCAGCATCATACCTGTCGCCGGTTGGTGTACCAAGCGGAATAATCGTTTCTAAACGATTCATTTCGTCTGCAGAAAGAACCATTTGTGCAGCGGCGATATTTTGTTCTACATATTTTACTCTTTTCGTTCCCGGAATGGCTAAAATATTTTTTGATGCAATCCATGAAAGTGCCAATTGAGAAGCTGTAATTTGTTTTTCGATTGCCATTTTCTGAATTTCATTTACCAATTCAATATTTTTATAAAATTGTTCTCCCTGAAAACGCGGAATTGTTTTTCTGAAATCACTATCATCAAAATCATCCGGACTTTTTATATCTCCCGAAATAAAACCTCTTCCGAGTGGCGAATAGGCAACAAAACCAATTTCCAGTTCGTTTAACGTATCTAAAATACCGGTTTCCTCAGCAGTTCTTTCAAATAAAGAATATTCTGTTTGTACAGCAGTCAAAGGATGAATTTGATGCGCTCTTTTAATGGTGTCCGAAGAAACTTCAGATAACCCAATGTAACCTACTTTTCCTTCTTTTACCAAATCGGCCATTGCCTGTACAGTTTCTTCAATTGGGGTATTTGGGTCAAGTCTGTGCAAATAATACAAATCGATATAATCAGTTCCGAGGTTTTTTAGAGAACGTTCTACCGCTTTTTTCACATAGTCTTTTTTACCATTAAATTTCCAGGTAAGCTGCTCGTTATCGTCAATTTCATAACCAAATTTTGTAGCAATACTATAATCATTACGTTTGTTTCTTATGGCTTTTGCTACTAATCTTTCATTCAATAAAGGCCCATATAAATCCGCTGTGTCCAGAAAATTTCCGCCTAACTCAAGTGATCTGTGAATGGTTGCAATGGCTTCTTTTTCATCGGCTTTGCCATAAATATCCATTCCTGCAATTTGAGTCATTCCCATGCAGCCTAAACCAATATTTGGAACAATAAGTCCTTGATTTCCTAATTTAATTGTATTGATACTCATAACTTGTCTTTTAAATTTTTAGTTTGAAAATTATAAGGCAAAGATCCGCGAGTAATAGTGATATAAAGTATCTAAATCTCGTGTAGTTGTATCCAAAATGAGGGAAGAGTTTTTAGTTTATTACTTTGAGCTTAGTTTTACCACAGAGTTTCACAGAGATTTTTCACAGAGATTCGCAAAGTTTTTTATTATTTTATAAGAAGCCACAGTTCACATAGCTTTGCGTTGATTGAGCTTTGAGAACTTTGCCTACTTATTATAATATGAAATAAAACTTTGCGAAAGATCTTTGTGTGCTTTGCGGTAAAAATTATGTTCAAAGTATTGAACAATTTACAATATAATTTCGTGGTTAAAAAAACCTTTGTGAACCTCTGTGAAAAAACTTTGTGGATCTCTGTGGTAAAATTTATGTTCAAAGCATGGCAACTTAAAACCTGAAACAAAGAAAACCTGAAACTAAAATTGATATAAAAAAAGAATGCCGGCATCTCGAAGACGCCGGCATCATTTAACTAACCAAAACCAAAATAATAAATAACCAGTTTATTACACTACAAAGATCTAACATATATGAATGTTTTGCTGTTAAGGTTTTGTTATTACTTTGTTGGACATAAGTTAAGATTTTTTAATACTGGTTTCTGAGCTTTCTGTAGCGTTAAATAACTTTTGGTTATTAAAATATAATAACAATCAATTTTGTTTATCAATATCCTAAAGATATCTTCGTATATTTGATAAAACATTAAATATCAGCATTATGGATTCGAACAAAAAATTAACAACTGCAACAGGAACTCCCGTTCCAGATAATCAAAACATACAAACTGCAGGCCCTCGTGGACCCGTTTTATTACAAGATTTTTGGTTTTTAGAAAAAATGGCTCATTTTGACCGTGAGGTAATTCCGGAAAGAAGAATGCACGCCAAAGGTTCTGGAGCTTATGGGACTTTTACTGTTACTCATGATATTTCAAAATATACAAGAGCAGATTTGTTTTCGGAAATTGGTAAAAAAACAGAAATGTTTGTACGTTTTTCAACCGTTGCAGGTGAAAGAGGTGCTGCTGATGCCGAAAGAGACATTCGTGGTTTTGCCATGAAATTTTATACCAATGAAGGAAATTGGGATTTGGTAGGAAATAATACACCGGTTTTCTTTTTCCGCGACCCAATGAAATTTCCGGATTTAAATCACGCTGTAAAACGTGATCCAAAAACCAATTTAAGAAGTGCTGATAACAATTGGGATTTTTGGACTTTATTACCGGAAGCTTTACATCAGGTTACCATAGTAATGAGTGACCGCGGAATTCCGAGATCATACAGACAAATGCACGGATTTGGAAGTCATACTTTTAGCTTCTTAAATGCTCAAAACGAAAGACATTATGTGAAGTTTCACTTTGTATCACAACAAGGAATTGAAAATTTATCTGATGAAGAAGCAGCACTATTAGTGGGTAACGACAGAGAAAGCCATCAAAGAGATTTATTTGATGCTATTGAAGAAGGAAACTTCCCAAAATGGAAAATGTTCGTTCAGATCATGACCGAAGATCAGGCGGCTAATTATCGTTTTCATCCTTTCGATTTGACTAAAGTTTGGTTAAAAGGAGATTTTCCTCTAATCCCGGTTGGAGAATTTGAATTAAACAAAAACCCTGAAAACTATTTTGCGGAAGTGGAGCAAGCTGCTTTTAATCCGGCGCACGTACCACCCGGAATTAGTTTTTCACCAGATAAAATGTTACAAGCCCGTTTATTTTCTTATGGAGATGCACACCGTTACCGTTTAGGAGTAAACAACTACCAAATTCCGGTAAACTCGTCAAGATGTCCTTATAATACTTTCCACAGAGACGGAGCAATGCGTGTTGATGGAAATAACGGAGGACGTAAACATTACGAACCAAACAGCTTTGGAGAATGGCAGGAACAACCAGAATTCAAAGAGCCGCCATTAAAACTTCATGGTGATGCGTATGCACATAATTTCAGAGACGATGATAACGATTACTTTACCCAGCCAGGTTTATTATTCCGTTTATTAACCGATGAGAAAAAACAATTATTATTCAAAAATACTGCTGGACAGGTAGGAGGAGCACAAAGATTTATTCAGGTGCGCCACATTAGAAATTGTTACAAAGCTGATCCTGCATACGGAGAAGGTGTTGCAAACGCTCTAGGTTTAACAATGGACGAAGTAAATAATTTTTCTGATCCAAGATTGTTAATCGAAGTGAGATAGGTTTTTAAGGTACTGAGATTCTAAGGAGCTAAGGTTCTAAGGTTAATCTTTCGAATTTAAATAGCAAACCCGACAAGTTTTTAAAAAAGCTGTCGGGTTTTGTTATTTGATATTAATACAAATCTTTAAATTATAATTTCTTTATGTAAACTGGACTGAAGTCCAGCTTTACAATATAATTCGTTCCTTCGGAGCTATAAAAAAGCCTTTGGCTTGATGGATATTGTAGGGCTGGACTTCAGTCCGGTTTAAGAAAAAAACAGTGAAAACCTGTTTCAATCCGTATAATCCGTGGGCCAATTATTACGACAAAGCTTTGGGATCTTCGTATCCTTTTACATTGCAAGAATAAAACTTAGCGACTGCGTAACCCTTTGCGCACTTTGCGGTAAAAAAAATTAGAACCTTAGAATCTTAGTCACTAAGAGAAAACAACCGTCTTATTACTATAAACCATTGTCTTACGTTCTGCATGCAGCTTTATAGCACGAGCCAAAACAATACGTTCTAAATCTCGTCCTTTCATAATAAAATCATCAACCGAATGTATGTGCGAAACCCTCGCAATATCCTGTTCGATAATTGGTCCTTCATCCAACTCAGCCGTAACATAATGACTTGTTGCCCCAATAATTTTTACACCACGTTTAAAAGCCGAATGGTAAGGCTTTGCTCCCGGAAAAGCTGGTAAAAACGAATGGTGAATGTTAATGATTTTGTTCTCGTAAAGCGCAATCAAATTGGGCGTGATGATTTGCATGTAGCGCGCCAGAACAATAAAATTAATCTGGTAGCGCTGTAATAATTCAATTTGTTTAGCCTCGCCTTCTTCCTTATTGTCTTTTGTAAAAGGCACACAATGAAACGGAATATCAAATCGTTCCGCAATAGACCTTAAATCATTGTGATTACTTATAATTACAGGAATTTCAACATTCAGTTCCCCAGCGCTGTAACGGCCTAAAATATCGAAAAGGCAATGATCGTATTTAGAGACAAATAATGCCATTTTTGGTTTTTGTTCCTGATTGTACAAATCCCACGACATATTAAAATCAGTTGCAATTGTTTTGTCAAAATCAGCTTTCAGGCTTTCTATAGTAATAGTAGGATTGGTCAGTTCACATTCTAATCGCATAAAAAACACATTTTGTTCCACATCAACATGCTGATCGATGTAAGTAATGTTTCCTTCTACTTTAGCAATAAAAGTAGTCACGGCGGCGATAATTCCTTTTTGATCTTTACAATGAATCAGAATGGTAATTTTTTGCATTTCAAGGTGATTTATAGTTTGGTTTTATAGTTTGGTTTAAAGCTTAACCGCAAAGTTTACAATCCCGATAACTATCGGGATACGCAAAGTTCGCAAAGAAAAAATGTCTCATTCTTTGCGGTTAAACATTTTTATTTTCCGTCCTGCATAGCAAACACTTTTTGCAGTAAAGGTGTTGTTCTTGCACTAATATTGTTGCGGATGTCTTTTTCTTCAACAGCAATCATTTTAAAAACACCAGCCAAAGCCTGATTCGTTGTGTAATCAGTCAAATCCGGATTTACTTTTTTTACTAATGGGATGGTGTTGTACTTATTGATGATATTTTTCCAGATCACATCGGCACCCACTTTTGCGAAAGAATTTTTAATAACGGGATTAAATTTTCCGTACAAAGCCGTTGTCGTTGTTCCTTGCAAATAGCTGGTCGCAGCACTGTCATTTCCCAGTAAAATGTTTTTAGCATCTGTAAAGGACATGTTTTTTACCGCCGAAACAAATATCGGAGTAGCCTCTTTCACTGCATCTTCGGCAGCACGATTTAATACTTTAATCCCTTCATCTGCAAGAGACGATAGTCCTATTTTGCGTAAAGTAGCATCCACTTTTTGCAATTCTGCCGGCATTAAAATTTTTACGGCCTCATTTTTATAAAAACCATCAACAGCAGTCAATTTACTCACTTGCTGTGTAATTCCTTTGTTTAGAGCCTCTTTTAGTCCAGATGCAATATCAACGCCGCCAACGCCGCCAACTCCGGGAATTTGTGACGAAATTTGAGGTAATTGATTTAAAGTTTGTTGTACCTGAGCACAAGAACTTAGAGAAAATACAAGCGATAAAATTAAAATCTTTTTCATTATTAGTTTTTATATAAGGTTCAAAAATACTACTTATTCAAAAACAAAGCCACAATTTTCTTTCAGGAGCAGCAACAATTTGTTTCATAATTAACATTCGTCCCGCTGTCCGTTGCAATCTTTTGTGCCTCCCGATAGTTATCGGGACGGACACAAAAGGATTTCCACTCCATCGGGGCTATATTAGAGCATTTTGTTCTTTTATGAAATGACGGTATCAAGCATAAAAAAAGAGATTCAGCCTAAGCTAAATCTCTTTTTAAAGTCTTTAATAAGAATTTATTTTTTCAATTCAAATTTACCATCTTTCTCGCAGTAAATGTCATTCGAACCAGATTCATATTTTTTATAACATGAATCAGCTGTTTTTTCAACCAGAATAAAACCGTTATCGTATTTAATAAATTTCAATTCCTGTCCTTTATCAGTTGTAATGGTAGTTTTATCATTTACAACAACAAAATCAACATCGCCATTATCTTTATATGCCCAAACTTTTGCCTGAGTAGGATCATTTGCTTGTAAAATACTTCCTTCTGCACGATTTGCAAATCGATCAGTTTTTAGTTTTCCTGTAAGTGTTTTTCCGTCTTGAGATACAGTTCCGTTAAGATAGATATAATATACCGAGTCAAAAGTTGGGTTTGCAACCTTAGTCCCAATATTCTTTTGGTTTACGGCCATCAAACTTTTAATGTTTGCTGTAGCTTCGTCTGGCCACATACTCATCATTCCTGCACCTTGTTTTGCAGTTTCAAGATATTCAAGAGCTTTGTCAAAATTTAAAAGAAATACCTGAGTCAATGATAAATTCAGATAAATTACTTTGTTGTAATCTTTTGGTTTTAGTTTTTTGTATTCTTTACCCACATAACCCAAATAGAATTTTTCAAGATCTGCAAGGTAAGATTGATCTAAAGAATTAGTGGCAATTTTGTTCAGGAACTCATCCGTTTTAGTGTTAAATTCAACAAGTTCAGGAAATTCCTCAACTTTTTCGAATAAGCCGTAATTCAATGAAAATTCTTTTTCAGTTGCAAGAATGTTATTGTCTGTAAGATACTTATAGCCTAAATTGTTCAAATCACTGGCTAAACTCTGGTTGGGTTTGCCGTTTACATAAGTTGCAGAATACATTTTAGCATTTGAACCTTTTTCGTATAATATTTCATTGTTTTTTCCTAAAACCAAATATTTAAAATCACCATCTAAAACATAAGTACCATTATCTGCTTTTTTATAGGTAGCACCTTTATATCCCATTAAAACACGAACATCAGGATTGGCTACATCTTTTTTAGTGTAGTCCTCAATCGTGTTTTTAGGCACATTATGCTCATAAGTTTTAGAAGTTTTGTCTGCATAATCAGCATTCCATGTATCATCTCCCTGCACGATAATGCTGTAGGTTTTAATATCTTTAAAAAGTTCCGATTTTGGTATTGTAATCTTAACTTTTTTCTTGTTTGTATCTGCTTTTTGAGCATAAGAAGTACTGCCAATTAAAGTTAGCAATAAGAATAATGTAGTTTTTTTCATGGGGTAAATTTTTGCCAAATATAGCAATATAACGATCAAAACGACTCGTAAGGCAAATCTTTTAATTGAAAAAAAACAATTGCTTAATGTCTGTTGCTGAATTCCGTATATGCCTGTGCTTGGTTTAGATTAAGTGCAAATTAGAATTCTTTAATATTACTTAGCATCTTAGTAATTTAGTATCTCAGTAACTTAGCATCTTCCTCTATGGCCAATACATTCTTATGTTATAATTCCAGTAGGTTTTACTTGAGATATAAGTAGGTTGAAATTCCGGTATTGGCATATTATTTTCGTCGTATAACTGGACTCTGATAATTTTTTCGTTGCTGTCATCTTTTAAGTCAATGTTTCCTTCGGCGGCATCAATGAGTTTCTTTTTCTTCAGATATAAGTTGGGTTTTTCGATAATAAACACCACACCAGATTCATTTTTAGATGCTGCTTCTCCGGCTAGATTGCCATTAACATCAAAGGTTTGAATTTTTTCTAAATAATTATTTCTGTAATAGAAAAGCTGATACCCAATCCCGCCATGCTGTACCTGAAGTTGGTGATGTTGTAAACGAAAACGCAACACTTGCTTTTTTGCATTTGTAAATTCAACCGAACCATTTCCGGTTGCATCAATGTGTTTGCTTAAAATTTTGGTTGGTTTCGAAAACTGTTTTATCTTATCGATAATAGTCTGGTAATTGCTGTCAGATTGCGCTTTTACAGTAATGCATTGCAGAAAACAAAAAAATAAAAAGAATAATGGGATTCGTTTTCTTTTTGTGCTGATAATTCTAATTGTATTCACCGTTGATATTTTTTCGGTTGGTTTGTTTTATTCCGGTTTTGGTAAAAGAATAAGTTGATTCTTCTTGCCAGCTCCATGATTTTTGTTTGTCAAGATCTTCGCCCACTGCACTGTAAAGAATTTTGATGCTGTCTTTTGTGGTAATCATTTTTACTTCAACAAAATGATCCTGAATTCTTGCCGAAGATTCTGTTTTATTACAATATTGCAATCTTTCTAAAACCTTTGTATCTTCTTTGAACCACTTTTTCAAAAAAGATAAATGGGTTTCAGAACATTGATATCCCAGATTTAGTGCCGAAAGAAATTTACATTTTAAATTGCTATCATCTGCTTTTTTTGCACCATCCCAATGACATTCATTACTCACATCAGTTGCGATATAACCTAATGCGGCGCGTTGCTGGTCTGTTAATGTTTTAATATAGCTTGTATTGAGTTGTAGCGCACCATTGGTGTCCAGCCACAATATTTTAATGTAAATATCCTGATTTGCATTTTCTGCAGAGGGTTTATTTATTGTTGTTGAAGCTGTTGTATTGTTTTGAGAAAATACTGAAGTAGAAAAACTGAAAAGGAATAATAGCGTAAATAGGCGAATAGTCATAATCGAAAAATGAGAAAAATTGTTCCTGATAAAGATACTGTATCTAACATTGTTTTTTCAATAAAAAAAGGCAGAAATCTAATTAAAGAAATCTGCCTCTGTTTATAAACCATTACTTTTTTAGTAAATCGATCTCTTCTTTTGTTGCTTTTATAAAAACAGTCATTTCGCTGTATTTCCAGGTGCCTCTTTTTTCGGCAACCACAAATACAGTTGCTTTTCCTTTAGGGCCTTTTATGGGAATTTGTAGATTACAATTTCCGCTGTCATTGTTCGTACTGATACTGCCGGAAGTCATGCCGTCATCTTCTATTGGTGTTCCCAGTTTTTCAATAACCAGTTTGTTTTGCTGTACCTGGATCATAGCGCCTTTATAAGCATCAGAATTTGTCATCATAGATGTAACTCCAAAAAATATACTGGCTATAAACACCACAAAAATCAGTAAAATACTCACACATCCTGTTGGTACAAACCATTTCCAGTTTCTTTCCCACCAGCTTTTTCTAACTTCAACGTAATCGTCGTCCATAATAGCTTTTATTTTGATGTTGAAAGATACTATTATTCTTTTTGAAATTAAAAAAATGATATTCCGAATAACTTTAATTATTTTTTGCTGGCATAATTATTCTCCACTAGACAACTTTTTCTCTTGAAATTGAGGTGTTTTTTTAGAATCTCTCTAATTTTAATAACCTGAAATTAGCGTATTAAATTTAATAGTTTGATTTATAGCTGCTACTAAAGTTACACATATTGCAAGCAGTATAAATTAGGATTATAAATAGGATTAATCGTTTTTAAGTCTGCCAGCATATTTTGAGTATAATCTTTTCCGCCAATCGCCAAATAAAATAAAGATTTTGAGACATAAAATGGTCTTAAAGGAAAGTTGCGCCAACTATTTAATATGTTCTTAAAAAAATGTTTGATGGCATATTTGAATATTTTTTCTTCAGGGCGAACAAAATAAATAGTTGAGCTTTTTAATTGGCTCATTAAATTTGGAAACATTACAAATCTTCCTCCTTGTTGAATTAGTAAATTTATTTCAAAAAGTGTTAATCCGTCAATATTTTCTGTTTTCATGATAAATTGATTTTGTAAAATAATAGTACAAAGATCGATCCGTTTTTATTGTTTTCTATACTGTAAAAGTTTTATTATTAACGGTTTAGGGTTTTTGTATTGAATTGTGTTTTTTATTAATTCATAAAAAAAGCTTCTTATTCATCAGATATTAAATTATGATCTGAATGAATAAAAAGCTGATACTATATTCTGATTTTTAAATATTAATTTGAAGAAAGAGCTTGTGTAGCTAATACGTTATTTAGTTCACTATCTTTTTCGTAAACGTCCTGATAAAAACCAATTTCACCATTTTCATTTACCAACGAAGTAAAATAAGTAATGTAAATAGGTACTTTTTTAGCTAATTTGAAACTGTTTTCTGTTTTACCTGCCATAGCTTTATCGATTTTATCCGGAGTCCATTCAGGATAATCTTTTAGCATTGCTGCAGCTAATTCTTTTGCCATTTTTACATTGATACAGCCGTGGCTGAAAGTTCTTTTTTCAAAATCGAATAAAGTTTTAGATGGCGTATCGTGCATATAGATATCATCAGGGTTTGGAAACATAAATTTTACCAATCCTAAAGAATTATCCGGTCCTGGTTTTTGTCTTACCTGACCATTTACAATTTCCATGTTTTTTTCGGCAAGATAATTTTTATTTGCTGCTATTTTACCTTTTAATTCATTGTTTACAATACTTTGTGGCACTGTCCAGTAAGGGCTAAAAACGATTCTTTCAATTTCACTGTTAAAAATAGTAGTTTTAGTCAAAGGCGCACCAACAAATACACTCGAAGTCAATTGAATTTTTCCGTTTTTAACATAAATTAATTCATACGAAGGAACGTTTACCAAAACATATTCATCATTGCTGGCAATCTGGGCCGAAATCGCACGACATCTTTCCATATTAAGTTGTAAGGTTTCCATTTTATCAGAAAGTGGTACATTCATTTCATTTATATGTTCTTCTGCTAAAATGTAGTTGGGTTTAAAACCGTTACGAACTTTGTATTTCATTACAGCATCCATCAATTCACGATCGTAAAAATTGCTTTTCGAATCGATTTTTAAATCTCCTAATAAATACAAGCGGGTTCTAACTTGCTCAATAGTGCTAGAAACAGCATCCGGACGTAATTCTTTATAAGGTGTTTCTTCTGGAACAATAGGTTTCCATTTGTTTGATCGGTCTAATTTTTTATATTTTTTTAGAACATCTTGTAATTTATAATATTGATCATATGCTACTTTTGCATCTACCGTAGCTGTTGTGCCATTTGCCTCTTCGATAGTACTATAATTTAGAAAATCTTTCAGCATCGCATCATAAGACACTTTTTTCTTAGTATCCGAAATGCTTTTTGCATAAGCAATATATAAAGAGCTTATTAGCATGTCTGCATCTGTTTTAGAAAGTTTTGATTCTGATGAAGAAAAAAGATCATCAATTTCTTTTTGGTAAGGAATTACTAAATCATTGGTTTTTTTTGCTTTTTCGTACAGTACAGTTCCAAAATCATTAATATCATTTTCATCAAACCAGATACTTCCTAAAGTTCTGTTTTTGTATAATGACATCACATCAGATTTATATTTTTTCAAATCAGAATATCTTTTAAAGAAATCATTTGAAAGTTCGTCTACATCATCAGTATTTGAGTTGTAAACAGCGGCAACAGTTGAAGTTTTTTTATAGGATAGAATGTCGTTTTCTGTTCTGTTAAAAGAAGATACAAAGAAACTCAAACTTAAAATTGCGGTGATTGGAAATAATGTTTTCATTTTTTAAATTTTTACGTTTACTACTAATACGTGTATTACTTAAGAGTAAAAGTTTTGGGTAAAAATTTGGGGCTTTTCTACCATGCTAAATTACTTTAGGTGTCTGGAAAACAAGTTGTTGTATTTAATTTAAATTTTTCAAGATTACCATGTTGTTAACATTTCTATAAGACTTATATAAAATAAATACGATAACGATATAGATTGTTACCCCTCGAGATAAAAAAAGATTATTTATTTTGTTAACAAAAAGATATAAGGAGAATCAAATATTATAATATTTTGTAAATTGCTCCCTTAAAATTATCATATTCATAAAATGGAACAACAAATACCATATATTCCTAAAAATAAAGTAAGAATTGTCACCGCTGCTTCTCTTTTCGACGGACACGATGCCGCGATCAATATTATGCGTCGTATTATCCAGTCAACTGGTGTAGAAGTAATTCATTTAGGTCACGATCGTAGTGTCGAAGAAGTAGTAAATACTGCTATTCAGGAAGATGCAAATGCTATCGCGATGACATCTTATCAAGGTGGCCATAATGAATATTTTAAATATATGTATGATTTGCTTCATGAAAAAGGCGCAGGACATATCAAGATTTTTGGCGGAGGCGGAGGAGTAATTCTGCCAAGTGAAATTTCAGAATTGCATGAATATGGAATTACCAGAATTTATTCTCCGGATGATGGCCGATCTTTGGGTTTACAAGGAATGATTAATGATTTGGTTGAACGTTCTGATTATCCTATTGGAGATAAACTAAATGGAGAAATCGATCATATCGAAAATAAAACGCCAACCGCAATTGCACGTTTGATTTCGGCTGCAGAAAATTTCCCTGAAATTGCAAAAACGGTTTTTGATCAGATTCATAAAAATAATACCGATTCTAAAATTCCTGTTTTGGGAATTACGGGAACGGGTGGAGCAGGAAAATCATCTTTGGTTGATGAATTGGTTCGTCGTTTTTTAATTGATTTTCCAGAAAAAACAATCGGATTAATTTCTGTTGATCCTTCGAAAAGAAAAACAGGAGGCGCTTTATTAGGAGACAGAATCCGAATGAATGCCATTAATAATCCTCGTGTTTATATGCGTTCGCTGGCAACACGTCAATCCAATTTGGCTTTGTCTAAATATGTTGCAGAAGCGATTCAGGTTTTAAAAGCTGCAAAATACGATTTGATTATTCTTGAAACTTCAGGAATCGGGCAGTCTGATACAGAGATTATGGATCATTCTGATGTATCCTTATATGTAATGACACCTGAGTTTGGAGCTGCAACACAATTAGAGAAAATCGACATGCTTGATTTTGCTGATTTGGTAGCTTTAAACAAGTTCGATAAAAGAGGCGCACTTGACGCGATTCGTGACGTTAAAAAACAATATCAAAGAAACCATAATCTTTGGGATAAAAATCCTGATGATATGCCGGTTTTCGGGACCATTGCTTCGCAGTTTAACGATCCGGGAATGAACACGCTGTATAAAGCTATTATGGATAAAATTGTCGAAAAAACAGATTCAGATTTAAAATCGACTTTTGAGATTACGCGTGAAATGAGCGAGAAAATCTTCGTGATTCCGCCACACAGAACACGTTATTTATCTGAAATTGCAGAGAATAACAGAAGCTATGATGAAAGCGCGCTTTCGCAGCAAAAAGTAGCACAGAAATTATACGGAATCTTTAAAACGATAGAATCGGTTTCTGGAAAAATTCCAGAAATCAATAAAGCCGGAATTGATGATGCAACTGTTTTACCAAGCGGTATTCAGGAACATGACGAAAACAGAATTTTCTTAAACCTTTTACTAAATCAGTTTGATAAAGTAAAAATGGATTTAGATCCGTACAATTGGGAAATTATCCTGAATTGGGATGAGAAAGTAAACAAATACAAAAATCCGGTTTATACCTTTAAAGTTCGTGATAAAGAAATCAAAATCGCGACGCATACCGAAAGTTTGTCACACATTCAGATTCCGAAAATTGCTTTACCTAAATACGAAGCCTGGGGCGATATTTTACGTTGGAATTTACAGGAAAATGTTCCGGGAGAATTTCCTTTTGCTTCAGGATTGTATCCTTTCAAGCGTGAAGGCGAAGATCCGTCAAGAATGTTTGCCGGAGAAGGCGGACCAGAAAGAACCAACAAACGTTTTCATTATGTGAGCGCAGGATTGCCGGCAAAACGACTTTCGACTGCTTTTGATAGTGTGACTTTATACGGAAATGATCCTGATATTCGTCCTGATATTTACGGAAAAATTGGAAATGCAGGAGTTTCAATCTGTTGTTTAGATGATGCTAAAAAACTGTATTCCGGTTTTGATTTGGTTCATGCTTTAACCTCTGTAAGTATGACCATCAACGGACCAGCGCCAATGTTGTTAGGTTTCTTTATGAATGCCGCAATCGATCAGCAATGCGAGTACTATATTAAGGAGAACGATTTAGAAAAAGAAGTTGAGGCGAAAATCAACAAAATATATAAGGAAAGCGGATTAGAACGACCAAAATACCAAGGCGATTTACCGGAAGGAAACAATGGCTTAGGATTAATGCTTTTGGGTGTTACCGGAGATCAGGTTTTACCTTTAGAAGTTTATAATGAAATAAAAGTAAAAACCTTATCACAAGTTCGTGGTACGGTTCAGGCTGATATTTTAAAAGAAGATCAGGCACAAAACACTTGTATTTTCTCAACTGAATTTGCACTTAGATTAATGGGTGACGTTCAGGAATACTTTATTACCAAAAACGTTCGTAATTTCTATTCGGTTTCGATTTCAGGATATCATATTGCTGAGGCAGGGGCGAACCCAATTACGCAGTTGGCTTTCACGCTTTCAAATGGTTTCACTTACGTGGAATATTACCTAAGCCGTGGCATGAGCATCAACGATTTCGGACCTAATTTATCGTTCTTCTTCTCCAACGGAGTAGATCCTGAATATTCGGTTATTGGTCGTGTGGCGCGTAAAATTTGGGCAAAAGCCATGAAAAACAAATATGGAGCCAACGAAAGAGCCCAAATGCTGAAATATCATATTCAGACTTCTGGGCGTTCTTTGCACGCGCAGGAAATTGATTTTAATGATATCAGAACGACTCTGCAGGCTTTGTATGCGATTTACGACAACTGTAATTCACTACATACAAATGCTTACGATGAAGCCATTACAACACCAACAGAAGAATCGGTGCGCAGAGCAATGGCGATTCAGTTGATTATCAATAAGGAATTAGGTTTAGCGAAAAACGAAAACCCAATTCAGGGATCGTTTATCATCGAAGAATTAACAGATTTAGTTGAAGCAGCGGTTTTACAAGAATTCGACAGAATCACGGAACGTGGCGGAGTTTTGGGTGCAATGGAAACAATGTACCAAAGATCTAAAATTCAGGAAGAAAGTTTGTATTACGAAACCTTAAAACACAACGGTGATTTCCCAATTGTGGGTGTAAATACTTTTCTAAGTTCAAAAGGTTCTCCAACGGTAATTCCGGCAGAAGTAATTCGCGCCACCGAAGAAGAAAAACAATATCAAATTACGATGCTGGATAACTTACACCAATTCCACGAAGCAAAAGTAAACGAGCACTTAAACAAACTGCAGGAAGCAGCTATTAAAAACGAAAACTTATTCGACCATTTAATGGAAGCTACAAAGGTTTGTTCTTTAGGTCAGATCACTTCGGCATTGTTTGAAGTGGGTGGGCAGTATAGAAGGAATATGTAATTTTATTGATTTATAGATTAGAAAACCTCTCAGAAATGGGAGGTTTTTTTGTTTTCATTATTGTTTATTATTTGAAATTACAATGTTTACGTTTTTCCTCAATTTTATAGGAATACATTTCTATATATTAGCAAGAACATTTGTCAATAAATTATTAGCTAGTTCTTATTGCTATTTTTGGATTGTTTAAATGCTTAGAATAATTAAATTATAATATATGGATGGATTTAAATTAATAGCGATAAGACCTCTTGTTGGTTGTGATAAAAAGTTTTTAAAAAATTTACAAGTTGGATGTATTTATCAATTTTATAATGAATATCAATTTTACGATATTAATAAATTTGAAATAAATGATCTAAATTCTATAGAATTAATCAATGAGAAAGCTATTAGTACGGATGTTTATAACATTATTTATAATTCACAGATACCTCATGATTTATATTCTATAGAATCTGTAAGTAAGAATATTATTAATGTATCTGCGATTGTCGGTAAAAATGGAAGTGGAAAAAGTACAATTGTAGAACTTTTTAATTTATTCATATTCTGTTTGTCAAATAGATTGGATTTAATAAACGTAGACATTTTTAAAAGAGATCATTCGCTAAATGATGAAGATCAAAAAAGGTTAAAAGAAGAATTAAACAGTTTTGACTTATTTAACTGCGAAATGTATTATTTGATCGAAAATGTAATTTATTGTATTGTTAAGAAAGGAAAAAGTTTTTACCAAATGTTTTTTGAAGCAAACGATAATAGTTTTGATAATATTTTCAGCTTAAATGAGAAAAAAACGGTAGAAATATCATTAGATTTTCCGAAAAAAAATAAAATAGATTTTTTGAGAAATACTTTTTTTTATTCAATCTCAGCAAATTACTCTTTGTATGGACTTAATACCAATGAAACAGGTATTTGGTTGAAATCTATATTCCATAAAAATGATGGATATCAGGCACCAATTGTTATTGATCCAATGAGAACTAAAGGTAAAATTGATATAAATAGTTTGACATATCTATCAAAATCAAGATTGTTATCAAATATATTTCGAAAATTAGAACCTAATCAGAAAATAGAGAATAGTTTGAGAAATTTGGTAAATAACAAAATAGTACAAAATATTGATATAAAGCTAGATTTAAATAAATTTAGGGTGATTGATAATAATTCAATTAACAATTATGACCAAAATTTTATAATTAAGATTGACGACAAGAACATTTATCTAAGATATACATTTAAATATAACAATAGATTTGACACTATAATTAAGACTTTTAATCCAGATTTCAAAGGGAAGGAAAATGAAGGTATTTTAGATAAGCTTACAAGAGAATATATTTTGAAAAAGACTTTCACAGTACTTAAAAAATATCCTGAATATGAAATTTTTTCTAAAAATGTATTTAAAGAAGTTTTAAAAGACGAGAACGTAAAATATGAAAAACACGTTTTTGAGAAACTTGCTTTAGAAGATTTTAGTCATAGTACTTTTAAACTTAGACAAGCAATTAATTTTTATGTATATGATTTTTATAAATTAAATGATCAAACAAATAAAAGTTATGTCATATCTACTTCAAAAGATGATGGGATTTCTGACATTATTAATAATATGATCGAGGAAATTAAATCAGAAAAAATAATTGAATTGCAAAGGGATGGAGGTGCAGAAATAGATTTAGAATCTTCATTTGAACTTGTACATAATAAATATAATTTGGTTTATTATATTCCTCCTTCGTTTTTTGAAGTTGATATTCAATTTCAAGAAAAAGGAAGTTTTAATAGCTTGAGTTCTGGTGAAAAACAAATGATTTTTAGTATTTCTTCAATTATATATCATTTAACAAATTTAAAATCAATTGATTCAGAAGAAAGGATCTCTTATAAATATTTTAATATTATTTTAGATGAAATAGAACTGTATTTTCATCCTGAATTTCAGCGAAAATATATTTATGAATTATTGAGGTCTATTAAGTCAATGAATTTTCATTTATACGGAATAAATATTATGTTTTTGACTCATTCCCCATTTATTTTATCTGACATTCCTAATCAAAATATTTTAAGGCTTATAGATGGTTTTCAAGATCAATATGATGAAAATGGTAAAACCTTTGGAGCTAATATTCATGAACTTTTAGCAAATGATTTTTATTTAGCAGAAGGATTCATGGGGGAGTTTGCCAAAGAGAAAATTCTAGATCTCATATTATATTTAAAATTCGATGAGGAAGATAGTAATTCTATTAAATCAAAATTATCTTGGTCAGAGGCAAGCGCTAAAGGAATAATAGATATTGTAGGTGAGCCAATTATTAAGGAAAGATTAGAATCTTTGTTTGAAAAAAAATTTTATAAAAATGACAAAGACTACTATTTAAATAAGATAAAAGAATATGAATTAAAACTAAAAAAGATAGATTATGAGAAAAATAGTAATTGATTCATTATTTGAAAAAAAAGCTAAAGTTTTTTGTGATAATCTTTTTAAAAAGAAATCAGCTAATTTTAGTAAACCAATAGATGGCTTAAAAAAACTTTATAATGATTTACGGCCAATTAAGCATAAAGTTCATCGAAAATATCTTAAAAAAATCATTGATGAATATGATGAAATAATTTCTGCAGATCCAACAAAAATTGAAGAACTTAAGATTGAATTTAATTCTCTTGATAATGGTATAATACTTAATCAATTTGTTCCATATAAAAAAATAAGATTTCATGAAGCAATTGTAAATGTCATGAGATACGATGCTTTAAGAAATACGGAGTTTAATTCATTTTTAAATGTAGCGGGTATTAGATCATGTATATATTGTAATGCACAATCTACGCTTGTAATCGATTATAATTATTATAATAAAAAAACACAGAAAAAAGTAAAAGATTCTAAAGCAAGATTAGAACTAGATCATTTTTATCCAAAATCATTATACCCATATTTATGTACAAGTTTTTATAATCTGTATCCAGTTTGTGGCAATTGTAATAGAGCTAAAAGTAAAAGTGAGATTAATTTTAAATTATACACTAGAAATGCAAATGAATCAGATGTATTTAAATTTTGGATTGATGATGAGTCGGTATTGGACTATTGGCTATCATTAAAAAATGAAGATTTAAAAGTGTTTTTCCAAACTGTTGATGGAGATTTTGGCTTTCTAAATGAATATAATAAAATTTTCGGAATTCAAGGAATCTATGATACTCAAAAAGATATTGCGGAAGAACTTGTCCATAAAGCTAAAGTGTATTCAAATGCATATAAAGATAATTTAATAGATAATTTTAAAGAACTTTTTCCAGATAAATCTTTAATAAATAGATTGATAGTTGGTACATATGTTAACTCAGAAGAAATTCACAAAAGACCAATGACAAAATATATGCAAGATATTGCAAAGGATCTTGGTTTAATTTAAAAAATCAGCTCTTCAAAGAGCTGATTTTAAATTTAAAATAATTAAGACAAAAAGGAGGTTTTTTATTTATTCCCCCGCTCGCGCCAGCAGAAGAGTTATACTAATAAACTTTTAGCTTCTTCTATATTAGGTTCTCTTGCTAATTTCAATGCACTTGCCATTACCTCTAACCAATGTCCTTCATTATGAGTGTTATGAAATGAAGCCCCATAAAATGAAGCCGTTGGTGGGTAAGAAACAATATTTTTCTCTTTTGCTATTTTAGAAAATAGTAGTGCTAATTTTTCTTTAGTAATAATTGCTTTTTCAAACCTTTCGGGTAAAATACTACAGGTACAAAATAATGTTAAGCATAAATTTGATAACTCTCTATAACTTACATTATTTGATATTGATTTATTTAAATAATAAAAAAGTTCTTTGGTACTATAATCCATAGCTTTTGTATTTAGTTTTAAGTTTTACGAGCGGTACCAGCAAAAGCTTTCGACTTTAAAATTAAAAAAATATTTAAGACTTTTTACCAACCATCTCCCCAACACAACCCAAAAACTCCATTTCATCCAAAGGAAACAGCTGCAAGACAGTTTCTAAAATCAAACTTACATTAATAGATTGTTTTTTCTTTTCTGCAACATTATGCATATCGTGATCGAGTGCGAGAATGCATAATTTTAATCATATCGCTGATAACGCAACCCAACTCAAAATAATTTAAAACCTTAATTTGGGCGGTATAGGTTTTAGATTCGTCATAGGCCTCAGCTAGTGCGAGGGTCCAGCTCATGCACACAAAGTGATTTTTTAGATTTTACTAGTAGAAAAACCTCTCAAGATATGATAGGTTTTATTATATTAGAGTAAAAAAAAAGCATCAGCCACAGCTGATGCTTTTCAATTTCAAGTAAAAAACAATTAACGACGGAAACCAGGACTTTCGTTTACTGATTCGTCAAGCTTAATAGTTTTTGATTTTTTAGCAGAAACAGCAATTTCGTGTTTCGCAACTTTACCATTTTCGGTTACTTCTAAAGTGTAAGTTCCGGCAGGAAACGCCTCTAAACTTAAAGTTTTCGAAATCTCTAATTTATCTGTCGCAGATGCTCCTGTGTACACTAAATTATGGTTTTCGTCGTAGATAGAAAAAACTGATTTCTCAGCGTTGTTCAAAGTAAAACTAATTACTTTTCCGTTTCCGGTTTTTATATTCAAAATATAATCCCCTTTTCCATGCATTGCGTAAGTAAAGATTGTTGTTAAAAATACGGCAACAACTAAGCCCATTTTGGTAAAATTTGTCATGTTTTTTTTAATTGTTAATTACTGTTTGTGGAACGCTCAAAACTACAAATTGAAATTTAATTTTATGCAAAAAAATCACTTTTTTATATGTGTAAATTGCTGAATTAAAGATGTTTCTGTGCTTTGGCTGAACTATGTACGTAATTACTGGGCTCTTGGATGTTTTTTAGTTCCTGTTTTTTAATGGTTTAAATATCACAGTTTTATATTTATTAAGAATAGTTTTCGAAAAATAAACCCGCAATAAATTTCAGTTAAAAATTGGGCATAAAAAAACAGCTCAATAACCACAAAGAGCTGTTCTGAAAACGAATTTCTCGTTTTAAACTTTACTAACTATCTAACCTCATTTTTATACTGTATGCAGTATAACTTTTTAGCGTACTGCTACGCCTGTATTTTTAGCAGCAATACCTGCTTTGTAAACTGATGAAACTGCTTTTTTTGATAATACAGTTGTATCATCTGTTATTGTAATTTCGTGTCTCACTTTTTTTACATTATCTTCAATTTCAAGGAAGTAAGTTCCCGCAGGAAATTCTTCTAAGCTAAAAGTTCTCAAAATTCCATCTTTACCTGAAGCACTTTCAGAGTAAATTAAAGTTCCTTCTTGATCATAGATCGCTAAGTGGGCTTTTTTTACCTGATTAAGGGCAAACGTAATTAGTTTTCCATTATTCTTTAATACGTGAAGATTAAAATCTTCATTCCCGTCAATTGCATAAGTACTCATTCCAGTAAAAAGTACCGCACATACTAAACTTAATTTTAAAATCTTTTTCATGGTATTTAGTTTTAAATTAATAGTTCTAATTCTCTGATGCTAAATTACTTCGGATGTATGTGTTTTTTCACAACTCTGTTTTCCAATTTCGATGCTATATTCTCATTTACGAAACCGTTATAGGTTAAAGTTTGAATTATTTTTATCGTTTCTGTTAATTTGGTTATTATTTTTTAATGTTTTGTTTAAAATGAGATAACATTAACTGATCTGCTTTTCTTACAAAATTTTTGTGGATTAATGTTGAGATGGTAGGCGGATGACACGGATTCGCTAAAGCGAAAACGCAGATAAAAAACGGATTTTTTATGCTCATTTTTGTCATTTCAATCTATGAAAAAAGCAAATCTTTTTTTCAGGAGCTAATCCCGCTATCCGTTTCAATCTTTTGTGTCCGCCGCGGCGGACACAAAAGGATTTTCTCCCGAAGCTTCGGGACTATCGGGGGCTAGGGTCATCTTTTTCATAATAATATTTCGTTTATTTTGTGAGTGATTTTCAAACGCGGTATCTTCGGAACTTAAGCTTTATATTGACAAAGCTTTGTGAGCTCCGTGTTTTTGAGCGCGATCACAGATGAAATTCTTATTGTCCTTTGTGTTTAATTCTCATTTCAACATGTAGCAAGTTTTTTTACCACAGAGAACACAAAGATTATATGTAAAGGATTTTATAAAAAACACAAAGTTCGCAAAGCTTTGTAAATGTAAAACTTTGCGAACTTTGCGTATATCCTTGCGCTCTTTGCGGTTAAATAAAAAAAAAACAAACTTTGCGTCTTAGTGCCTTTGTGGCAAATCAAAAAAAAGTATGGCACAAAAAAAACAGCTCAATAACCACAAAGAGCTGTTTCAAAACAATCATGTTTTTAACTTTACTAACTATCTAACCTCATTTTTATACTTTATGAGAAGTATAAACTTTTTTAGCGTGTTGCTACGCTTGAATTTTGAGCAATTGTATTTGCTTTATATGCTGACGAAACTGCTTTTGTAGACAATACAGATGTATTATCATTAATTGTAATTTCGTGTCTTACTTTTTTAACACTGTCTTCAATTTCTAAGAAGTAAGTTCCTGCTGGAAGTTCTTCTAAACTAAAAGTTCTTAAAATTCCGTCTTTACCAGAAGCATTTTCAGAATAGATTAAACTATTGTTTTTATCATAAATACTTATGCTTGCTTTTTTAACCTGGTTTAAAGCAAATGTAATTAGCTTTCCATTGGCCTTTAATACATGAAGGTTAAAATCAACTGCACCATTATCATTACCATCAATTGCATAAGTGTTCATTCCTGTAAAAAGTACTGCGATCACTAAACTTAATTTTAATATCTTTTTCATATCTATTCGTTTTAATTGTTTGTTCTAATTTTCTGATGCTAAATTACTCCGGGCATTGCTTTTTTTTCACAACTGTGTTTTCCAATTTATGTGCTATATTCTCATTTACGAAACCGTTATAGGTTAAATTTTGAATTATATTTGGTGTTTTTGTTAATTAGGCTATTATTTTTCAATTATTCAATAAAATTAACATTTCGTTAAAAGTTCTATTATTCTTACAAATATCAGGTATGCGCATTAAATCACACTACTAAATACGATTTATGAAAAAAAAACACCAAAAAAATACGGATCGTTAAAAAAAATCATCTTATGCGATAATTTGATGATTTAACTTTTAATGATTATTATGCAAAATTCTCATTTACGAAACCGTTATAGGTTAATTTTTAAATTATATTAGGTCTTTTTGTTAAATTTGCTATTATTTTTTAAAGGAATTATCATGAAGACAATTGCCCCAGCTCTTGAAGTGATATCAAACTCATACGGAAGTTCTTTTACTTACACAAAACACGCCGAAAAGACCAATAGTAAAGCTCATTTATGGCATTATCATCCAGAAATTGAGTTGGTTTATATAAATGGTGGGGCAGGGAAAAGACAAATAGGAAGCCATGTTTCTTATTATACGAATGGTAGTTTGATACTTATAGGTGCTAATTTGCCACATTGTGGTTTTACGAATGAACAAACGGGAAACATTAATGAAACCGTTATTCATATCAAACCTGAGTTTTTAGGGAATGATTTTTTTGTTGCTCCCGAAATGAAAAAGATTCAGAATCTTTTCAGTCAGGCAAAAGCCGGAATTGCTTTTGGAGGAGAAACTAAAAAAAGAATAGGTAAGAAAATCGAGATGATGGAAAATCAGCTTCCGTTTGAACGCTTACTAACGCTTTTGAGTGTTTTAGACGAATTAGATTCTTCTGACGAATATACTGTGCTGAATGCTGATGGTTTTTCGTTAGAATTACAAACACAGGATAATGATCGTATTAATGTTGTTTTTAATTACGTAAAAGATCATTTTCAGGAATCGATCGCTATAGACGAAGTTTCGAGTTTGGTAAGTATGACGACACCATCTTTTTGCCGTTATTTTAAGAAGATTTCGAATAAAACCTTTACAGAGTTTGTAAACGAATATCGTTTGGTACATGCATCAAAATTATTGGCCGAGAAACCAATAAGCATAAACGAAGTGTGTTACGAAAGCGGTTTTAATAACTTTAGTCATTTCAGTAAATCATTCAAACAATATACCGGTAAAAGCGCTTCGCAATACCGTCACGAACACAAAATAATTATTAGCTAATTCCATAGGAGGAAGCTTTAGATTTTTTGCCACGAATTCCACAAATTAGCACTAATTTTTTCTAAGTAAAATGAAAATATTAATTCGTGTTAATTTGTGAAATTCGTGGCAAACTTTTTTATTATGTCTAGCTGAGCGTAGTCGAAGCTTTTTTTTGGATTTTAAAATTCGAATTTTTTTTACGATCTGTTGTTATAAAAATTATATTTACATACTTGTTATGCTTAAATTATAACAAGTAAATAATTAATCCATCAACCAAAATTTATAACTGAATGAATTTATTTAAACCTGCTACATTCCTTCTTATCGGAATGACTTTTTTTAGCTGTAATAAAAAAGAAGTCGCATTTTCAGATCCTTTGATTACCAATCGCGACACCACCATTAATCCGGCAGATGATTTTTTTAATTATGCCAATAATGGCTGGTTCAAAAAAAATCCTATTGCGAAAACAGACAGCAGTAACGGAATCATGAGAACTGTGGTGGATACGATTAACGGGCAAATTAAAAATATCTGCGAAAACGCTGCCAAAGATGAAGCGGCACCAAAAGGAAGCAACAAACAAAAAATAGGTGATTTTTATGCTTCGGGAATGGACACCATTGCGATTGAAAAAGCAGGTTTGTCTCCGTTAAATGCTGAGATCAAAAAAATCAACGAAATTAAAGATGTTTCTGGATTAATCAATACCATTGCGCATTTGCAAACTGTAGGAGCAGATCCGGCGTTTACATTTTATGTTTCTCAAGATGATAAAATCAGTACAAAATATGCGCTGTTTTTTGGGCAAGGCGGTTTAGGAATGAGACAGCGGGATTACTATCTCGATGCCGACAAGCGAAATGTAGAAATTCGTGCGGCTTATGTAGCACATCTTAAAACGATGATGCGATTTACGGGAGAAGAAGAATCAGTTGCGGTGAAAAATGCTGCAACGATTATGAAACTCGAAACCGAATTGGCAAAATCATCCCGAAAATTAGAAGCACTTCGTGATCCTATAAAAAATTACAACAAACTTTCGGTAGAAAAATTCAATTCACTTACACCAGACATCGACTGGAAAAAAGTATTGCCAATTTTAGGTATTGCAAAAGCAGATACTGTAATAGTAGGACAGCCGGAATTCTTTACAGCTCTAAATACTACGATTAAAAAATATTCGATCGAAGATTGGAAAACGTATTTGAAATGGAATCTTGTAAGTTCATACGCTCCATATCTGAATGCCGCTATCGAAAAAGAAAATTTCAAGTTTTATGCCACAACATTAAATGGTGTAACAACTCAAAAACCACGTTGGAAAAGAGTAGTAGAACAGACAGATTCTTCTTTAGGAGAATTAATAGGTCAGGTGTATGTGAGTGATTATATGCCAAAAGGAGTTAAAGAAAAATTATTGGAGGTTGGAAACAACATTCGTGATGTATTTGCTTCGCATATTAAAAAACTGGATTGGATGAGCGAACCTACCAAGCAAAAAGCATTATTCAAGTTAAGCAAAATGGTCATGAAATTGGGATATCCTGATAAATGGAAAGATATGAGTGCACTTTCTATAGATCGAAAATCATATTGTGGGAATGTTATGAGTGCCAATATTTGGGATTATAAATACATGATCAATAAATACGGGAAACCGGTAGACAGAAACGAATGGGTGATGCAGCCACAAACTTACAATGCCTACTATAACCCAAGTAATAACGAAATTGTAATTCCGGCTTGTAATATTATTGTTCCGGGTTATGAAGGACGTATGCCGGACGATGCTATTTTGTACGGAATTATTGGAGGTTCTTTCTTTGGGCATGAAATTACGCATGGTTTTGATGATCAGGGAAGTCAATATGACGAAAAAGGAAACCTAAACAATTGGTGGACAGCCGAAGATTTGAAAAAATTTAAAGCAAAAACCAAATTAATAGTAGATCAGTACAATGCATATACAATATTGGGCAAAAATGTAAACGGAGATGCCACTCAAGGTGAAAACATTGCTGATTTAGGCGGCGTAATTATGGGTTATGAGGCATTCCAGAAAACAGCGCAATTTAAAAACAAAGAAAAAATTAGCGGATTAACTCCGGAGCAGCGTTATTTCCTTGCCTATGCGTATTCCTGGATGATCAACAGAAGAGACGAATCAAAAATTAACCAAATTATGACTGATGTACATTCGCCGGAACAATTTAGGGTGAATGGGCCTTTGAGTAATATTCCTGAATTTCATAAAGCATTTAATGTCAAAAAAGGAGATAAAATGTATCAGCCAGATAGTTTGCGAGTAGTAATCTGGTAAGAAATAATCTAATTTATGTTTATAAAACCATTCGTTGCGGCGAATGGTTTTTTTGTTTTAGAATTTAATGGGCCACGGGTTAAGCGGGTTGAACTGGTTATCGCTGATTTTTTTTTTTTTTTGCCACAGATTAAATGATTAAAATGATTTTTTAATCTGTGTCTATTTTTTTGTCACGAATTTCACGAATTTCCACGAATTAAGTGGATGCTGATATTTTTTTTGCCACAGATTAAAATGATTTTTTAATTTGTGTCTTTTTTTTTACAACAAATTATCCGTAATACAATTCGTGAAAATTCATGTAATTGCTTCGCTTGTTTCCTTAGGTCGGGTTTTGGTAGCCTTTTGGTAGCTAAAAAAAATCATTTTAATCATTTAATCTGTGGCTGTTTTTTCCGCAACAAATTATCCATAATCCTATTCGTGAAAATTCGAGCAATTTGTGGCAAACATTTTAAATAATCCATAAAATAATTTTATCTGTGGTAAAAAAAATATAACAAATAGATAATTAAGTTGCTGAAAAACCAGTCGGATTTTTCATATAATTTACTCGGAAAAAGCTATATTTACAATCCCAAAATTGAAAAAAATATAAATATGAAAAACTTTAGAATTCTAGTATTTACAGTTCTTTTATGCGCTTCTTCAATGAGTTACGCCGCAAAAGTAGATACTTTACAAGTTGCCAGTACAGCCATGAGCAAAACCTACAAAGCGGCGGTTGTGCTACCTAATTCGTATGCAAAAAGCAAATCAGCATTTCCGGTGATGTACTTGTTGCATGGTGCTTACGGACATTTTAGTGATTGGCTGAAAAGTACACCAAATAAAAAACTAGTTCAAAATTTATCTGATCAGTATAATATTATTATTGTAATGCCTGAAGGTGAAACTTTTAGCTTTTATTTGGACAGTCCTGTAAATAAAGAAAGTCAGTTTGAGACTTTTATCACGCAGGAAGTGGTTCAAAAAGTAGATAAAACCTATAGAACGATAAGCAACAGAAACGGAAGAGTAATAACAGGACTTTCTATGGGAGGTCATGGCGCATTATACTTATCTGCCAAACACCCTGAATTGTTTTGCGCTGCCGGAAGTATGAGCGGTGCGGTAGATATGAGTACGATGCTCAATCGTGAATCTTCGGCACAGGTAGTAAAATTGATGCAGCCTGTTTTTGGAGATAAAAGCGATAGTTCAGAAATGTATGCAAAATATGCCGTAATGGGAATGTTGGATAAAATAAAAGCCAATAAACTACCATTGATTATCGATTGCGGAGTGGATGATTTTTTGATAGAACCCAACAGAGAATTACACCGAAGATTAGTATATAATAAAGTAGATCACGATTATACGGAACGTCCCGGAGCACATACTTGGGATTATTGGGAAAACTCACTACCTTATCATGTGTTGTTTTTTAATAAAATCTTGCTTAAAAATCAGGTCGTTGCAAAAAAATAATACAACTTTTAGTAAGGAATCATTCAAAAAGCTTTTTTTGGTTTGATTTTTGGAATACCTTTATGTATAACTTAAAAAATAAAAAATTATGAAAAAGATACTTACCTTATTCGCAGTTGTTGGACTTTTCAGCTTTTCGGGATGTTCAAATAATGATGATGATGTAGATTACGATACAATTAGTGAAGTTTTTCAACTTAACGATATTAGTTTTGATTATAATGCTCAAGATGGATTTAATATTAATAAAGTACTAGATCCTGCAATTTATAAAGACGATGTTATTTTAATTTACAGACAAATTGGTTTTCTTACCGCAACAAATGCTCCAATATGGGAGCAAATACCCAAAACTATCTATACATCGCAAGGAAGATTAAGTTATGATTTTGAATTTAGTCAACAACATTTTATAATTTATGCCGAAGGTAATTATGATTTGGAATTGACTCCAGATTTTTTAGATCATCAGACATTTAGAATTGTTATTGTTCCTGGTTCTGCGACAGGTACTTCAAAATCAGTTAACAAAGAAGATTATTCAGATTATAATGCCGTAATTAAGAAATATAATATTGATGACAGTAAGGTTAAAAATTTAAATTAATTATTTAGAGAAAATATAAAAAAAAGGAAATCGTAAGATTTCCTTTTTTTTATGGTATATATTTATTGTTTTATTAAGGTAGCTTGAGAATAAGTATTCCTTGATTTTACAGTTAAAAAATAAGTTCCAGGGACTAAGTTTGAAATATCTACACTAATTAAATTTGAATTTATTAGCGAAAATTTATTTGAATTTACTTCAGTTCCTGTAAAGTTAACAATGCTTACAACGGTTTGATCTAAAAGGAATGCGCGTTGACTGTCTTCAATATTTATAATTGATGTTGAGGGATTAGGAAATATTTTTATAGATTGAGTTGTTGTGCTTGATCTAGGTTCAAAATTAATTTGTACAGTATTGCTTGTATAATTTATACTTTTCTCATAATCTAGTAAGATTCTTCTGTAATATTGTATCTGGAAACTAGGAGTTCTGCGTGTATCTTCCATTAGTGGTGTTGGGGTATAATTTTGGGTAGTTCCATTTTGAATAGGATCCCAATTTACATTGTCTTGAGAGACAAGCCATTGGTAATATGAGAAGTTATGAAAATCACCATTTAATGGACTTGCAAGATTATCTGAACTTACTGTTTGATCACAACATACTGTATTCTTTGTAGCATTAGTTATTAAAGGTATTATTTCAATAACATTGCTTGCTGCACATCTTCTATAGCTCGATTTATCATTTGGGTCTTCTAATATTAACCGTCTATATTCCATTCCTGTATTTGTCTGAGGAGGTAAGTAATTCATTTGTGTAGCTCCTGAAATATCTCTCCAGCCATACATTGAGAAAAAAACAGCACTCATATTGGTCCAGGTAGAAGGGTATTTAATTCTCGATTGCCATTGGATGTTATAGCTTTTTAACGAGTTTCTAACGGATTGATCTCGTTGGCGTCCGCCCCCTGTTGCTTTTATAGTGTGACTTTCCGTAGGTTCATTGCCTACAATCATCTCAGGGACTTGTCCAGTTGTTAAATATTGGTTACCCGTGATTGTATTATTTACATATAGATTATCGAATTGTGGTAAGAAGTTAACTATATTGTAATTTATTTTTCCACTGTATGTAATACTACCATCATTAAAAGTCGTTTTTTCTCTTAAATCAACGCCCTGGTAAAACGGTGATCCTAATTGTATTATTTGGTCGTCATTATTTACCCATTCTTGAGATGCGACATAAGAGTATTCATGGAATAAAGGTAAAATAGGAGTTCCTCCATAAGGGACTATTTCAATATACTTGTAAGGTAATGGAGGTGGAGGTGGAGATGTGCCATCTTTTATGACAGCGATATTGGAACTTTTGTAAGTTGCTCCAGCATAATTTTTGTATTCGGCATATATATTACCTCCTGAAGTATTAAAGTCTGCGCTATCTAGATAGATAACGAAGTTAATAATTCCAATTTTTCCTCCGCCAAAATTTAAAAATACTCCGTTACCACCTCTAGCTATGTTAGCACCCAAAGCAGGACTTTTTTCATAATAGATACTAATAGTTCCATTATCTGGACTATTTGTGGGGGTTTCTACTTTAACATTTAAAGATATTGTTGAAGAAGTTGAACCACCTAAGTTAATAGGTCCATTGTTAACGTTTGATCCATTTACAACTGTTGGCGTTAAAGTGACTTTCTGTCCAAACATTATTGTGCTAAATAATAATAAAACGAGATACAGGTAATTTTTTCTCATGATAAGGCTTTTAAAAATTTATAATGAGCTAAATGTATTGAATATAAAAGTATTATCTTATTTTTAATTGTTAAATTGTAGTATAATATTTATTTTTATTAGTTCAAGGAGTAAAAAAAAGGAAATCGAAAGATTTCCTTTTTTTATAAATATATGTTTCGGGAATATTATTCCTGTTCTAAATCAGTATCAGTAAGTTCTTTTTCTTTTCCGAATTTAAGAGAAACCAGAATCCCCACTAAAAGGGAAAGTGCAATAAATCCTAATGAAGCCCATTCTGGAACATGAATCCATTCGTGAAGTAACATTTTTAATCCAACAAAGGCTAAAATGGCTACCAGACTATATTCTAAATAACTGAATTTTGCCAGCATATTTGCCAGGAAGAAATACATAGAACGTAGTCCAAGAATAGCAAAAATATTAGAACTGAATACTAAAAATGGATCTGATGTAATCGCTAAGATAGCAGGAACGCTGTCTACGGCAAAAAGAACGTCCATAACTTCAATAACAATCAGGGCTACAAATAATGGAGTTGCAGCTCTTTTGGCAGTTTTTGTTGAAATGAAAAACTTTTCACCATCCATTTCGGCGGTGATCGGAATAATTTTTCCTAATGTTTTGTATACAAAAGAATCTTTGGGCTGGAAATCATCATCTTCTCCGGAGAACAACATTTTTATTGCAGTAAAAAGCAGGAAAAGCCCAAATACATAGGTAGTCCACGCAAATTTATTGATGAGCATAACGCCAAAGAAAATCATTAATCCACGGAAGATTACGGCACCAAGGATTCCCCAGAATAAAACGCGGTGTTGGTATTTTTGCGGAATTTTGAATGAGGCGAAAATAATAGCAATGACAAAGATATTATCAACGCTTAAAGAAAGCTCGATCAAATAACCGGTAATAAACTTCATAGAAGCTACTGCGGGTTTTAGATTGTCGGGATTTGCAATGTAATCTGTAGTGTAAAGCCAGTAAATTACTCCTGAAAACAGGAAAGATAAAGTCACCCAAATAAGTGTCCATTTACTTGCTTCTTTGGTACTAATAATATGGGGATTTTTATTGAAAACACCCAAGTCTAAAGCAAGAATAAAAACGACGGCTAATAAAAACAAAATCCAGACTATCATGATACTTTTTTTAAATGATTTACAAAGATAGTTTTTGAAGTTTAACTTAAAAATTAATTATCGAAAACTTATGTTGAAATTCTGAATAAAACTTCGCTCTCCTAACTCTTGTGGCAGTGAGGTTTGAGTGAGATAAGAACTTTGTCAAAGTTTTAAACTTTGACAAAGTTTTGTGACTGTCAAAATGATGATTAATAAAAAAAGTGCCAACAATTACGATGGCACTTTTAAGATATAATCTAAGCTTTGAATTATAGCGCTGATTTTACAGTTTTGATAATTCTTGCAGCAATTTTGTATGGATCTCCGTTTGAAGCTGGTCTTCTGTCTTCAAGATATCCTTTCCAGCCTTTTTGAACTGTATACAAAGGAATTCTGATTGAAGCTCCTCTATCAGATACTCCGTAAGAGAAATCGTGAATAGAAGCAGTTTCGTGTTTACCAGTTAAACGTTGGTCGTTGTAAGCTCCGTAAACTGCAATGTGTTCTGCAACAACAGGACGGAAAGCTTCACATATTTTTTCGTAAGTTTCTTTAGAACCGCATGTTCTTAATACTTCGTTAGAGAAGTTAGCATGCATACCAGAGCCATTCCAGTCAGTATCTCCAAGTGGTTTTGGGTGGTATTCTATATAGTAACCATATTTTTCAGTCAAACGATCTAGTAAGTAACGAGCAACCCAAATTTCGTCTCCGGCTTTTTTAGCACCTTTAGCGAATAATTGGAATTCCCATTGTCCGCAAGCCACCTCTTGGTTGATACCTTCAAAGTTAAGTCCGGCAGCGATACATAAGTCAGCATGTTCTTCTACTAATTTTCTTCCGTGAGTGTTTTTTCCACCTACAGAGCAGTAGTACATACCTTGTGGAGCAGGATATCCTCCAACAGGGAAACCTAATGGCAATAAAGTTTTAGTATCCATGATGAAATACTCTTGTTCGAAACCAAACCAAAAATCATCATTATCATCATCAATTGTAGCTCTACCGTTAGAAGGGTGTGGAGTTCCATCAGCATACATAACTTCAGACATTACGATATATCCGTTGATACGAGTTGGATCTGGATAAATTGCAACTGGTACTAATAGACAGTCTGAAGATCCGCCTTCGGCTTGTTTTGTTGATGAACCATCAAATGACCAGTTTCCAAGTTCTTCTAATGTTCCTTTGAAATTTTCATGCTCTTCAACTTTAGTTTTACTTCTAAGATTTTGAGTTGGTTCATATCCATCTAACCAAATGTACTCTAACTTAATTTTAGCCATAATAATATAAATTAATTTTTTTGTTTTTTTCGTTGGGTCAAATATAGATTTATTTTTTTAGCCGTAAAAATTAGGGGGCTGTTTTGTTTAGCTCGCTATTATTTTTTGGATAAGCGCAATTTTCTGAGGGGTATATTTTTAAAAAAGCAATTTTTAACACTATTAAAAAATAAATTCGTAAAAATTACACTCGTTTTTTACAAATCAGGGTTAAGGAATTATGAAAAAATGTTTATTTAATGAATAATACTGAAGTATTTTGTTACATTTCTTCAAATCAAATTCATTATTCTTTGAAAAAAGCGTCTTACGTTGAAAAATCGTTGAACAAAAATCTCAAATTTATCTTATAAACAGGCTTTTTATTTGTTTATATTTGTTGCTCTTTTTTTAGTAAAAATTATTACAAATTTTAAACTTATTATACATGTCAACATTACGTTTCCAGGCTTTAAGAGATGCTTCTACAAGAAAGCCAGTACATTTTGAAGAAATAGACAGAAAATCTAACATTTTTGGCGCAAATGTGTTCAATGAAAAAGCAATGAAGCAATTTTTAACTTCTGATGCTTTAAAAGGAGTTAGAGATGCGGTGCAGCACGGAACTAAAATTGACAGAAAACTGGCAGATTATATTGCTATGGGAATGAAAGAATGGGCATTATCTAAAGGAGTTACACATTATACACACTGGTTTCAGCCTCTTACAGGAACAACAGCAGAAAAACACGATGCTTTTTTTGAAGTTTCGTATGATGGAAGCGATCCTGTAGAGAAATTTGGCGGTGCACAACTGGTACAACAAGAACCGGATGCATCAAGTTTCCCGAATGGCGGAATCAGAAATACATTTGAAGCAAGAGGATATACAGCCTGGGATCCAACATCTCCAGCTTTTATTTACGGAACAACTTTATGTATTCCAACTGTATTTATCGCTTATACAGGAGAAGCTTTAGATAATAAGATACCTTTATTGAGAGCATTATCTGCAATTGATGAGGCAGCGACAGAAGTATGTCGATATTTTGATAAAAACGTAAAAAAGGTAACGGCAACTTTAGGTTGGGAACAGGAATATTTTTTGATTGATAAAGCATTGGCAAATTCACGTCCGGATTTAATGATGACTGGGAGAACTTTATTAGGACATACCTCTGCAAAAGGACAACAATTAGACGATCATTATTTCGGGTCTATCCCAACGCGTGCTTTAACGTACATGAGAGATTTAGAGCAGGAATGTATGCTATTGGGAATTCCGGTAAAAACACGTCATAACGAAGTGGCACCAAATCAGTTTGAGCTGGCACCAATTTTTGAAGAAACCAATCTTGCCGTAGATCACAACTCTTTATTGATGGATGTGATGCAAAGAGTGGCAGAACGTCATGATTTTAAAGTGTTATTTCACGAAAAACCTTTTAAAGGTGTAAACGGTTCCGGAAAACACAACAACTGGTCACTGGCAACTGATACGGGAGTTAATTTATTGAGTCCGAGTAAAACGCCAATGAGCAATTTACAGTTTTTGACATTTTTTATTAATACCATAAAAGCGGTTAACGATTATGAAACTTTATTAAGAGCGTCGATCGCAACAGCAAGTAACGATCACAGGCTAGGGGCAAATGAAGCACCGCCGGCTATTATTTCGGTTTTTATTGGAGCGCAATTAACAAAGGTTTTATCTGAGTTAGAAAGTGTAACGACAGGAAAATTATCACCTGAAGAAAAAACAGATTTAAAACTAAATGTAGTAGGGAAAATTCCAGATGTTCTTTTAGACAATACAGACAGAAACAGAACATCTCCTTTTGCCTTTACAGGAAATAAATTTGAGTTTAGAGCTGTAGGATCTAATTCGAATTGTTCGAATTCAATGACAACGCTTAATGCGATTGTGGCTAAACAACTTAAAGACTTTAAAATAGAAGTAGATACTTTGATCGAGTCGAAAGACATGAAAAAAGATGATGCTATTTTTAATGTTTTACGAGAATACATCAAACAATCTAAAAAAATACTTTTTGAAGGTGACGGATATAGTGACAGTTGGGAAAAAGAAGCAGCAAAAAGAGGTTTAAGTAATTTTAAAACTACTCCGGAAGCAATTAAAGCTAAAGTTTCTAAACAGGCATTAGACTTATTTTCTGAATTAGGAATTTTAAATCATGTTGAAGCTGAAGCGCGTTACGAAATAGAATTGGAAGAATACACCAAAAAAATCCAGATCGAAGGACGAGTTTTGGGAGATATTGCAAGAAACCACGTTATTCCAACAGCAATTCGTTACCAAAACACATTAATAGAGAATGTAAAAGGATTAAAAGAAATCTTCGGAAAAGAATTTGAAACAATTGCAAAAGAACAAATTGTTTTAATTAAAGAAATTTCTGGTCATATAGAAGGCATTAATTCTAAAGTATTGGCGATGACAGACGAAAGAAGAACGGCCAATCATTTGACCGATGCACAAAAAATGGCCGAAGCATATTGTAATAAAGTAAAACCTTATTTTGAAGATATTCGTAATCATTGTGACAAATTAGAACTGCTTGTGGACGACGAAAGCTGGACATTAACCAAGTATAGAGAGCTACTGTTTATCAAATAATAGTAATGTAACAAATCTATTAAGCCCATCGAATTACGATGGGCTTTTTTTTGTTTTAATGTTAAAATAAAGGAAGATCAACATTGTTTTTAGCATATCTGAGGGTGTAAATGTAAGGAAATTGTAATAATTATGTAATTTCCTACTTATGTTTTTTTGGATTTCAGTAGTTCATCGAGATAGTTTTACATTTCATCGAAAAGTAGTTATCATATTGTAAAATAGGTATTTATACTTGATTTGATTTTCAGGAAGTTTTCTAATTTTGGTCAGGAAGAAAGAAAATAAGTCTTTTGATTTTATTTTCGAATGATGCTTTTTGATGGCTTGATTTCCCCCAAATCACACTGACCTACATAATAAGTTGTATTAATAACCAATTAAATATATCTATTATGAAAAAAGTAATTTTAAGCATCTCAGCGATGCTATTTGTAGGGGCTGCAGCAATTGCACAGGGAAACACTTCATCAGTGAATCAGGTAGGAAACTCTGACACTGGTATCGTAAATCAAAATGGAGGAACAAATGATTCCAAAATCGATCAATTAGGAGATTCGAACAAATCAGAGGTTTATCAGGGAATTCAGCCTGGCGTTTACAATGCTAAAAACAATGCTGCAGATGTAAAACAAAAAGGTAACAACAACACCGCTTTTGCTTCTCAAAGTAACCATGATAACAAAGCGTATCAAACTCAAACAGGAGACTGGAATAAAGCAACAATCTGGCAAGATCAAATTGCTGCTCCAGCATCAGCATTAGGAGGATTTGATAAAGCAACTCAGGTACAAACAGGAAAACACAATGAAGCTATTATTGACCAAGGAACAACTGGAAATGAAAAACCAACCGGAGCTCCTTTCAATGCAGCTCAATTGGCAGCTGTTAATGCAGTAAGTGTACCATTTGCTCCTCATAATACTAATGAGGCTACACAAACTCAAAATGGTGATGGTAATTATGCGTATGCTACTCAGGGTGGTGTTAAAAACCAATCTTGGCAAACTCAAAAAGCTCCGGCAGGTACAGCTGTAGCAGATGGTAACAAATCATACCACTATCAATATGGTGAAGAAAATAAAGCTACAACTACACAAGATGGTACTAAATTGAAAGAAAGCACATTGCAAATTGGAAACAAAAATACTGCAACTGTGACTCAAACTGGTGCATCTCATGCTAGTGTTGCATTTTCACTTGGAAACATGAACACAATTACAGTTACCCAATCAGGTATGTAATTTATGAAAATGAAAATGAGATAGTCATAGAACGTGACTATCTCATTTTTTAATCTAAATCAATAAAGATGAAAACTTTCATTGTAAATATTGTAGTGCTTTTGCTTTTTTCTCCTGTATTTTACGCTCAGGAAAAAGAGGATAATTCAGATTTTAAACCATACAGCTCTTCTGTTTTTAATTCTAAAGAAAAAGCTTTTAGTGTGGTTTCGAGTATGGATAAAAAAGCACAGAATAATTTAAATTCTAAAATTCAGTCCGGAATTCAAATCCAGCAAATTGGCGATTTAAATAAAGTGAGAGCATTTTTAAAATCAAATGAAACAAAAGTTGCTGTAGATCAAAACGGAGACCGCAATGAATTGTTTTTGGATAAAAGTGCTAAAACATTGACCCAAAACATTATTCAACAAGGGAATAATAATAAAATTTATGATTTTACATTGCATACCAATTATAATGTAAATATGGAAATGATCCAAAAAGGAGACAATCAAAACATTCAAAGCATTGGAACCAATTCGCTGTCGAAAAATATGAAAATTACCCAGACAGGAAATGGCGCTTCAGTAATTCTTATTAATAAATAAATTTAAAGATGCGTTTTTTATATCGACATATTACTTTCGTATTTCTTGTTTTTACTGCCATAATATATGGTCAGGTCCCCCAAGACAAAATAAAAGCAAAACTGGAAATTGAAAAAGTAGAGGGTAATGTAAAAATTACCGGTACGGCAGAAAATCTTACTGATGTCCTCAGAGGAGCTGCCTACAGAATGTCTGTTATAAAAAATAATAATAAAAGTAATAATCAGTCTAATAATGACCAGGTTGGTGTTTTTACCTTACAGCCAAACGAAAAACAAAAATTATCTACTTCTCAGATTAATATTTCTGAAGACGATGAGGTAGTTGTACTATTATTGTTTTATGATGAAGACAAACAAATAATAGCAAAGGATCGTGTGGTTTTGGGTGAAGAAAAAAAAAAGATGTAGAAGTTCTTGTATTGCCTGTTGACGGATTTGTGTTAAGAGGAATTATTACGGACGATACCAAAACCAAAATGGGAAAAGATTTTTACGACAGGTATTATTACAAATACAATGATATTGGAATCAACGCTGAAAAAATAGTCACAATAGGTGAAGAATATAGTTTTGCAAGAAATACATCCATAACCATAAGTATCGACAATGAAGTTGTTTATGAGTTTCTGGCAAGACCAGATGATGAATTTTTGGATGCAGTTGCAGAAGAATCTGTAAATGCCACCTTCACTTACCTGAAAGAAAAAGAAAAAGAGCGCAAGTATTTCACTCAGTATTAATTTTATTATTAACGACATGAAATTTATAATCACCCTGGCAGCATTCCTGCTTATTTCTCCGTTTATAAATGCTCAGGCATTAGTTTATAAACCAGTCAATCCGGCTTTTGGAGGAGATACCTTTAACTATCAATGGCTTTTGAGCAGTGCCGAAGCTCAGAATAAGCAAAAAGATAAAACAGCCGAAACCAAAACACAAACTGACTTAGAGCGATTTAAAGCCAATTTAAATTCGCAGTTATTAAGTCAGATTTCAAGTACGCTATACAAACAGCAATTTGGTACTGATGGTATAAAAGAAGGTTCCTATACTTTTGGGAGCTATTCAGTAGATGTTTACCCATCTGCAGACGGACTTACTCTAAATATTTTAGATACCAATACCGGCGAACAAACTCAAGTAATTATCCCAAATCAATAACATGAGATTACATCACTACTTATTTATAGTATCCGGATTACTTTTTTCGGGTTGCGGTGCTTATTACAATCAGCCAACCGGCGTTCAAAAAGCAGTTTTAGGAGAAGGAACTCCTGCGACTTCATTATTAAAAGATCTGCCAAAACCAAAAGAGCAAGTTGTCGTGGGTGTTTATAAATTCAGAGACCAGACCGGACAATATAAACCACAGGAAAACGGAAGCAGTTTTAGTACCGCCGTTACTCAGGGCGCCACTTCAATATTGATAAAAGCGCTGGAAGATTCTAAATGGTTTATTCCAATTGAGCGTGAAAATATTGGTAATTTACTTCAGGAACGAAACCTGATTCGGGCCACGCGTCAGGAATACGTAAAAAATGCCAATCCAAACGAACCTCAATTAACTCCTTTATTATATGCCGGTGTTTTATTAGAAGGAGGAATCGTTTCGTATGATTCTAATATTATTACCGGAGGTTTTGGAGCGCGGTATTTTGGAGCCGGAGCTTCTGTAAAATACCGTCAGGATCGTGTTACCATTTATTTGAGAATGATTTCAACCTCAAACGGAAAAATTTTAAAATCAGTTTATATCTCAAAAACTATTCTCTCTCAGGCAATTGATGAAAGTTTATTTCGATATGTAAATTTTAAAAGATTATTAGAAGTCGAAACCGGATATACCACCAATGAACCCGTACATATGGCGGTAACCGAAGCAATCGAAAAAGCGGTAGAATCATTGGTTTTAGAAGGAATAAAAGATAATATTTGGGAAGCAGATGCACCAAAATTTGAAGTTGATAATCTACTAAAAGTATATGCCGAAGAAACCAAAACCGCTGATGTAACCGCACTTTACGGAAGAGAATTAGAAAATAGAAGGAGTAAATTTGCCATTGAAATTTCGGGCGGTGCAACTCTTATGGATGGCGATTACCAAGATCCGCTTTTACGGCCTTTTGGACGTGGAGCCTTGAAATTTTTTATCACTCCAGGTTTTAATATAAGCGCTTCTACAAACGTGGTTAATCTCGCCAATAAAAATTTACTCGACGTTGGTTATATCACTTATGATCTTAATCTCGAATGGATTTTACTTCCCAAAGATCGTTTTACACCTTATCTCTACGGAGGCGGCGGATATGCAACAAACAGGAAATTCGAGAATGCTTATGGTAAAATTCAATACGGTTTAGGTCTTGAATATCTCGTTTCAGACAAAATTGGAATCAAATTGTTTGGAGAGCAAAATATTAATTTTAGTGATAATGTCGATTATATAAAAGCCGGAACCCGTGACGATTACTACTACAAATTCGGGTTAGGACTTACTTATTATTTTGGGAAAAAGAAAAAATAAGATGCTCTGAAAATCAGAATTAAAAAAATAACGATTAAGTTTAGTAACTTAAAAACAAATTAATAATGAAGTATTTATATAAAATAACAAGTGTACTTTTTTTATTGTTTTTGGTTTCATGTAGTGAAGAAAAAATAGGAGAATCTGCTTTTGGTACTGTCACCGGAAGAGTGGTTAATGCAGATACTTTTGAACCAATGGAAAATGTAAAAATCCTCTCAAGCCCCACAACAAGTACTGTTTTTACAGATGCTGATGGTAAATTTACAGTTTCGAATGTAAAAGTGGGTGAATACTCTTTTCAGGCACAAAAAGAGGGTTTTATAGCAAAATTCGAAGCTGCAACGGTTACAGCAAACAATACATCACAAGTGGTTTTTGAAGTCAAAAAAGCATCAGCCAATAATAAGCCGCCAACAGTTCCCGTATTAGTAAGTCCGGTTGATAACAGTACAGCTCAGGCAGTAACATTAGACTTGACCTGGACAGCTACAGATCCGGATAAAGATGAATTGATTTTTAAGATAACCCTTAGAAACGACAGTAACAGCGAGGTAAAAGTTTATGATGCTATAAAAGCGAACAAACTTACATTGACAGATTTAATTTTTGGAGCAAAATACTACTGGCAAATCGAAGTTACAGATGGGGTAAATACTCCAGTTTTAAGCGCCGTAAATACATTTACCACAATTGCTTTTCCGGCAACACGATATTTGTTTGTCAAAAATATCAATGATAATAATGTAATTTTTACTGCCGATGATAGTGGAAAACAATATAAACTAACCAGTTCAGACAGAAATTACTGGCGCCCAAGAAGAAATAATCTGGTAAAGAAAATTGCCTTTATAGGAACAAATGGTTCTCAAAATGATCTTTATACCATGAATTATGACGGAACGGGAATTAAAAAGTTAACAAGTTCAGTGCCTATTGCCGGATTCAATTCAGATTATATAGGTTATTCCTGGAATGCTTCAGGAAGTGAACTTATTTATCCTAATTTCGATAAATTATATAAAATCAATAACGACGGAAGCGGTTTAACCAAGATATTCCAGACACCAAATGGCAAATTTATATCAGAGTGTGACTGGAGTGCAGATGGATCAAAAATCGCTTTAAAAGTAAATGATGCCAATGGATATAATGTTGAAGTTTATGTAATTAATCCTTCAGGAGTGGTGATAGCGACCATTCTTTCGGGTCAAAATGGGGCAGTAGGCGGATTAAATTTCTCTATTACAGGACAAAAAATAATCTATACCAGAGATGTTTCAGGATTTGAAAGTTCAAATTACCGACAGTTAGATTCCAGAATTTTCGAATACAGTTTTGCATCCGGAAATGCTACACAAATTACAACAGAGAAAGCAGCAGGTACAAACGATCTCGATGTGAGATATTCTCCAAACGAATCCGAATTAATTTTTACCAATACTTCTAATGATGGTATTTCGGTAAAAAATAGTGTAAAAACAACCTTGGGAGTTGTCAATTCCAGAGTGGTATTATTTTCAGGAACGGCAATGCCCGATTGGGAGTAACTTTTAGGAGCCAAAATTTTATAACCAATTTTACTCAGGAAATTCGGCAGCGCTATAAAACCTGCCGAATTTTTTTTGTGCCTTAAAATATTCAATTTTAAATAGTATAGCCCTGAGAATAAAAAAAAGGGATTATCTTTGCACCACATCAACACAAACTAAGTTTCATGAGTTCAGATTCTAGCAAAAGGTACGCACAAAGAGGTGTTTCGGCATCAAAAGAAGACGTACACAACGCCATAAAAAATATCGATAAAGGTTTATTTCCTCAAGCATTTTGCAAAATTGTACCTGATTATTTAACACAGGACGAAGATTATTGCTTAATTATGCACGCTGACGGCGCTGGCACAAAATCGTCACTGGCATATATGTACTGGAAAGAAACAGGTGATATTTCGGTTTGGAAAGGAATTGCCCAAGATGCCTTAATCATGAACATCGACGATTTATTATGTGTTGGTGCAACAGATAATATTTTACTGTCTTCTACAATAGGAAGAAACAAAAACTTAATTCCTGCCGAAGTTATTTCAGCGATCATCAATGGGACCGAAGAATTAATCAACGAATTAAAATCTTTTGGCGTAACCATTCATTCAACTGGGGGAGAAACTGCCGATGTTGGAGATGTAGTTCGCACCATAATTGTAGATTCTACCGTAACCGCCCGCATGAAACGCAGCGACGTTGTAGACAATGCAAACATAAAAGCAGGTGACGTAATAGTAGGTTTAACCTCTTTTGGTCAGGCAACTTACGAAAAAAGCTATAATGGCGGAATGGGAAGTAACGGATTAACATCTGCCCGTCATGACGTTTTCGGAAAATATTTAGCCAAAAAATATCCAGAAAGTTATGATGCACTTGTTCCTGAAGAATTAATTTATTCAGGTCAGGTAAATCTAACCGATGAGGTAGAAAATAGCCCAATAAACGCAGGTCAGCTGGTACTTTCTCCAACTCGTACTTATGCGCCAATTATCAAGAAAATTTTAGACACCTACACACCAAACGAAATTCACGGAATGGTGCATTGCAGTGGAGGAGCGCAGACTAAAATTTTACATTTCGTGCAGAATTTACACATTATAAAAGACAATTTATTTCCGGTTCCGCCATTGTTCAAGTTAATTCAGGAGCAATCAAAAACCGATTGGAAAGAAATGTATCAGGTTTTCAATTGCGGTCACCGTATGGAAATTTACGTTCCTGAAAACATTGCACAAGATATTATTGCGATTTCAAAATCATTCAATGTCGATGCACAAATCGTAGGTAGAGTAGAAGCAGCAGATGCAAAAAAATTGACCATTACCAGCGAATACGGAACATTCAATTATTAGAATAATAAACACAGATTTCACAAATTACACAGATTCATTCGTGAAAATTCGTGAAATTTGTGTTTAAAAACATCAGGCTATGTACGAATTACTTTTTTGGAGATATTTAGAAGAAGTTTACCTAAACCACCACGAAGTTTACGAAGCTCTCATAGAAAAAGAAACAGTAGAAGGTCTTGAAATACTTCCGGTTGAGGTAATCATGAACCGACTCAATTCTGTTTTTTCTAAATGGGAAAAAGTAGACGAAAACAGCTGGCAAAATACTTCAGGAAAAGGCGCTTTTCAGGTAATCACAACGCCACAAAGCATCAAAATCGACTGTTACGGCACCGAAGGTAAAACCATGAATAAATTGGTAGAAGTGATGGATGAATTCAAATTACCGTTATACGATCCGCAAGTGCCGGAGCGATATGACGAAATGAGTGAATAGTTTTTCTCTTTTATACCTTTTGTGAGTCTTTGTGAAATACTTCGTGCATCTCTGTGAAAAAGTTTTTACACAAAGTCACGCAAAGATTCAGACAGAGCATAATAAAAAAATAGCTTATGACAACACCAATTTTCAGTTTCTCAGACAATATCATTTTAGAAGACGATTTAGTTTTATTACGTCCTTTACAAGAATCAGATGTCAATAATTTATTAGAGATTTCGATCAATGAACCAGAAACCTGGAAATATTCATTAGTAGGAGCAGACGGAAAAGAGAATTTGATCAAATACATTCAATCGGCAATAAAAAACCGAGAGGATAAAAAGGAATTTCCATTTATTGTTTTCGATAAAAAATCGCAAAAATACGCGGGTTCAACACGTTTCTACGATATGAATCTTGAATTCAAAACACTTCAGTTAGGTTACACCTGGTACGGTTCTGCTTTTAGAGGCACCGGACTCAACAAACATTGTAAATTCTTATTATTACAATTTGCTTTTGAAACCCTAGGAATGGAACGAGTAGAATTTCGTGCTGATAATAGTAACGAAAGAAGTATTGCCGCCATGAAAAGCATTGGCTGCAAAGTCGAAGGTGTTTTACGAAGCCATATGCCAACAATAGATAAAGAAATTCGACGTGATTCCATCGTTCTGAGTATCCTTAAAAATGAATGGTTCGACGAAGTAAAAGAAAATCTAAAACAAAAACTTTAAAAAGAGCCGTAGGCTCGCCAAATATTGTAGGGCTGGACTTCAGTCCAGTCTAAACGATCAAGGAAAAAAAAAGCAGTAGGCTCGACAAATATTGTAGGGTCGTATTTTAATCCAGTCCAGCAAGGATTTACCCAATATTTAAAGAAATTTAGAATTTAAAAAGTTTGGGATTTTGAATTTAAGATTTGGAATTTAAATCAAGATTTAGATTGAAATTTGGAATTTCAAAATTTAAAACTTCTACCCATCATGCAAAATAAGATCCTGTTCCTTTCGTAATTTTGCTACTAAATTATCGACATAGGTTTTTATTTTTGGCGGTAAAGAATCCCAATTAGCATCTTTTTTGAATGTTCTGCAATAATCCAAGTCGCATTCTACAGCGCGAATTGCATATTTTTTGTTCTTGTAAACTGTAATAATTTTAACCCGTCTGATTTCATTATTTTCATTTCTGGTTCCGTAAACAATTACAGGATCTATATAGCCATCGCCGTCAAGATCTTTCGTGCTGCAATATTTGGTCCAGAACCAAATATTAGTTTCTTTGGGTTCAGTGTTTTCAAGCAAGTCATTAATGCGCCATTTTTCAAGAAAACCACCATGATCGCTCATTGTGTAAATAGCTTGAATTTTGGTGTTTAAAGTATCTTTTTTAGTTATGGATTTTCGATTTTCACATAAAAGCAAATTATATACGCCGCTTTTATCAGAACATTCAAAAGCCTTATAAATAGGAAAATCTGAAACCTGATCGAGTTCTCTTTCTTTTATCTCACTTTTTGTTAATTGATAACTTTCCGTTTTTTGTGAAAAGCTCAATATAGAGTAGGAAAACAGCAGGAATAAAAAATATTTTTTCATCTATAGCATTGCATTTTTTGATCAATCAAAGATATTTAAAAGCTTTTTAGTTCAGTAAATTTTATATTTTTTAAAAAGCATATTTTGTTGTATTTTTCTAACCTGGAATTATTAGAAAAACGTTTTAGTAAATACCTGATATTGTTTTGTAGAAAATTTAATGTTTAAAAAAACATCTGATGAATAGAATAAATTGCAAAGGTTTTCTCTTTGGATTCTCCTTTTTGGTAATTGGCTTTGGAGTAAATGCTCAGAAAAAAGCAATAGAAAAACGTAATCTAATTCAATACGTTGATCCCATGATTGGTACAGCTAAGATGGGACACACTTATCCAGGGGCAACAGTTCCGTTTGGGAGTGTACAGCTAAGTCCGGAAACCGATACTATTGCTTACAGTTTAAACGGAAAATACAATGGAGACGTTTATAAATATTGTGCAGGATACCAATACGAAGACAAAACAATTGTAGGTTTTAGTCACACGCATTTTAGCGGAACAGGCCATTCTGATTTAGGAGATTTTCTAATAATGCCTACAACAGGAAAACTGCAATTGAATCCCGGAGTAGCTTCAAAATCATTATCAGGGTACAGGTCGGCATTTTTTCATTCAACCGAAAAAGCAGAACCGGCTTATTACAGTGTATTGCTGGAAGATCATAAAATTAAAGCAGAACTTACCGCAACAACGCGTGTGGGAATGCATCAGTATACATTTCCAAAGTCGGATGAAGCGCATATTATTCTCGATCTGACTTCCGGAATTTACAATTATGATAAAAAAAATGTATGGACATTTGTTCGTATAGAGAACGATACTTTAATTACAGGATATCGCCAAACTAATGGCTGGGCAAGAACCAGGACTGTTTATTTTGCGATGTCTTTTAGTAAACCAATTAAAAGTTACGGTCAAGCTCCTCTCGAAAAAAGTGTTTACAGAGGTTTTTGGGGAAGATTTGATCAAACAAAGAATTTTCCCGAAATGGCAGGTCAAAATTTAAAATTGTTTTTTGATTTTAATACTCAGGAAGGAGAAAAGATCAAAATAAAAATGGCTTTATCCCCCGTAAGTTCAGCCGGAGCGCTTGAAAATATGAAAAAAGAAGTTCCGGGTTGGGATTTCGAAAAAGTAAAAAAACAAAGTCAGGAAGTCTGGAACAACGAATTAAATAAAATTCAGGTAGAAACCATTCAAAAAGAAGATTTAATTAATTTCTATACTTCAATGTATCATGCCTTTCTAGGCCCAACAGAATACATGGATTTAGACGGCAACTATAAAGGTCTTGATATGAATGTTCATAAAGCAGAGAACTTTAAAAATTATACCAGCTATTCGCTTTGGGATACTTATCGGGCTTTGCATCCATTATTCAATTTGGTACAGCCAACCCGAAATTCAGATATGATTAGTTCGATGTTGGCACATTCAGATCAGAGCGTGCATAAAATGCTGCCAATATGGTCGCATTATGCTAATGAAAACTGGTGTATGATTGGCTATCATTCGGTTTCTGTAATTGCAGATGCTATTGTAAAAGGCAATACTAATTTTGATCCTGAAAAAGCGCTGCAGGCTTGTGTAAACACAGCAAAGGTTCCGTATTATGACGGATTGGAATATTATATGACAAAGGGTTACGTTCCTGAAGATAAAAACGGAGCTTCGGTTTCTAAAACTTTAGAATATGCTTACGATGACTGGGCGATTGCGCAGGCGGCAAAAAAGTTAGGAAAAACAGCTGTTTATAATGAATTTATCGAAAGGTCTAAAAATTATAAAAACGTTTACGATGCAAAAACAGGTTTTATGCGTCCGAAATTAAACGACGGTACTTTCAAAAAAGAATTTGATCCGCTGGACACACATGGGCAGGGATTTATTGAAGGAAATTCCTGGAATTACAGTTTATATGTTCCTCAGAATCCTGCTGAAATGATTAAAATGATGGGAGGAAACGATAAGTTTAATGTTAGGCTGGATTCGTTATTCAGCATGCATTTGCCGGATAAATATTTCGAAAATACTGAAGATATCACCAGAGACGGTATCATTGGGAATTATGTTCACGGAAACGAACCTTCACATCATGTTGTTTATTTATACAACTGGACGAATTCGCCCTGGAAGGCTCAAGATAAAATTAGAATGATCCTGAAAAAAATGTATAGAAATGGCGCCGATGGTTTAGGCGGAAATGATGATTTCGGACAAATGAGTGCCTGGTATATTTTTAGTAGTTTAGGATTTTATCCAGTTGCTCCTGGTTCTGATGAATATGCTTTGGGGAGCCCATTGATGAAAAAAGCAGTTTTTAATTTAGAAAACGAAAAAACTTTTGAAGTCGAAACCGTAAATCAATCGGATAAAAATGTGTTTGTTAGCAAAGTGCTTTTAAATGGAAAACAATTAGAAAAACCTTTCTTAAAACATTCAGATATTATTAATGGTGGGAAAATTACTTTTTATATGAGTGCTAAACCGAACAAGAAGAATTACCAGAATTAAATTTGCCCACGGGTTTTACGGAAGAAACGGTTTTACGCGGATTTTTTGTTAGTGTCACCCTGAGCGAAGTCGAGGGGCTTTTACTACGAAAAAAGCTTCGACTTTGCTCAGCCTGACAATGTGTAATATTTAAATTTGAGAAAATTTGTGCAATTCGTGGCAGAACAACAAAAAACTTCACGAAATTTGCACTTTAAATAAAAAGTAAATATGAAAATAAATCTAAAATCAGGAATTGATAAATTGCTTTTCGGAATGAAGCAAAACGATGTAACTGCTGCTTGGGGAAAACCGGACAAAAATTATGTAGACGAAGATGATAATGTGATTTTTGTATACAATGCGCACAAAATCAGATTGACATTTTATCAGGAAGAAGACTTGAAATTAGGTTATTTAGTAGCTTCGAGCAATGAATTGGAAGTTTTTGGATTCAAATTAATTGGAAGAAAAATTGCTGATGTAAAGAAAGATCTGGCTACAAAAGGAATTACAAAATACACTCAGGAGACTTTTGATACTTTCGAAAATTATTTCAACGAAGACAATTGGTTTATCCTTCAAACTGAATTTGATGAAGTTGTGAAGTTTGAAGTTGGTGCAATCATCAATGATAAAGACGAATTTGACTGGAAATTTCCGGTGAAGAAATAAGAGAAATGCGCTTAAAAACTTTGTCAAATTTTTAAACTTTGACAAAGTTGAATGGACACATTAAATAAAAAAACCGACAATCACTTGTCGGTTTTTTTATGTTTTGATGAAAAGAAGTTATCCTTTTAACCATGCATTTTTAAGTTTTTCTTTTGAAGCATCTGTCGCTTTAAAAGTTTCTTTTTCTTCAAATGGGACTTTCACAGTTCCTTTGATGGTTTGCTCTTTTCCGTCACGTTTGATTTTAATCGTGATAGGATCGTTTTCTTTCCAGTTTTCACTTTCGGTAATCAGATCGTAAATATTGTCTAAGTTGTATGTTTTCTCGTTTACAGTTAGGATTTGATCTCCAGCTTTAAGATTTAAGTTGCTGAAAAATACATTCAAATCAAGATCCTTACGAACACTTATTACTTTAGTTGCCTTATCAATAGTTATATATGGATTTTGACCTTTTATGAAAATTGATCCCGGAACTTTTTCTGAGGCTTTGCCCACACCAACTTTTGCCAAATAAAAATCATAAGGAATTGGAGTTGTTCCCTGAACATATTTAGTCAAAAATTCGCCCACTTCAGGATAAGTTAGCTGTGTAATTTTGGCAAAAAGCTCATCATCATTAAATGGTTTTTCTACACCATATTCATTGGCTAATTTGTGCATTAGGTCCAGAATTCCTCTTTCGCCATTGCTTTTTTCTCTAATGATAATATCGATGCACATACCAATTAAAGCTCCTTTTTGGTACACGTTTAAGTACTGATCTTTATAAGGTTGTTCTAATACATTTTTACTCATTACAGTAAACGACATTGTATCGTTTAAACCTTTTGCCTGCTCGATTTTATCTGCAATACGAGTATAAAATTCGGCTTCGTCAATTAAACCCTGATTGATTTGAAAAAGGTTAGCAAAATATTCTGTTACTCCTTCGTACATCCATAAATGTTCAGACATTTTAGGTGCATTATAATCAAAATACTGAATTTCTTTTGAGTGAACAGTAAGTGGTGTTACAATATGAAAAAACTCGTGCGAAACAACGTCTTTCATTGATTCTACCAATTTTTCTTTTGGCATAGATTCCGGTAAAACAACCGTTGTAGCTGTAGGATGTTCCAGAGCTCCAAAACCGTGAGCATCATCTTTTGCCATGCTTGACAAGTACAATAAAACGGTATATTTTTTAGTTGCATTAACTTTTCCTAAAAAGTTTTTTTGCGCCGTCATCATGGTTTTCATTTCAGGAGTAATACTTTCGGCAGTAAATTTTCCTGTAGGAGAGTAAACAGCGATTAAAATATCCATTCCGTTTACATTAAACGTTGTATAATCCGGTTTAGAATACATGATTGGGTTTTCGACTAAAACAGCATAACGAGGCGTTGTAAAAATGTCGCTTGTGTTGCTTGCGTCTTCGTCATTCATTGAAGTTGCTCCCCAAAGTGTTTCAGGATGCGTGATGGTTACTTTATAAGGTACATTCAGTTTATCCTGAAAATATCCTACAAAACCATGCGTGTTAACCATAAAATTGATTCCTGCATTAATGTTAGTTCCGGCAGGCGAAAAAACGTCATCATTACCAAATCCGGTTCCTTTTTCGGTGTCAAAAGTGTCTCCTACTAAATACGTTACTTTTTTTAACGATCTAGCGTTAGAAATTGACCACGAGTTATCATCGATTCTTTTTACTGTTAAAGGATTTCCCTTTGCGTCAAAAGCTTTAAAATCATCTGAAAATTTTCCGTAATTATCTGTAGAGTAAGTTCCGGGAACTGTTTTTGGGATACTATAAATTACTTCATCGGTTTTTATTTGAGGAGGGGTAACGGTTACCAATACTTTGTCTTCTTTTACATCGATAAGATCAATGTTAACACCTACTACATTTGCGGCACCAGATGAGCTTCCTGTTTTACAGCTCCAAAGAGTTACTGCAAGAGCTAAGGTGTAAAATATTTTTTTCATTTGTTTGAATTTAGTTATTCGTATATGACTTGTAAATTATAAAAAAGTTACATTAGCATTAAAAATAATAAAAAAACTCCTGAATTTCAGGAGTCTGTTTTAGTCTAGTTTGTTTTTTATATAATATTTACCATCCAGATCTTCATCAAAATCATCTATTTTAACGGGTTTTGGTTTTGGTTTATTTGCAATTGCCTTTTTTTTCCACATTTCAAATTTTTCAAGTGGCATCTTCTTTTTCATGATTTCCAGAACTTCTTTTTCTGCCAATCCAAATTCTTTTTTAATGATCTCAAATGGATTTTTTTCTTCTAAGGCTAACGAAACAAGTTTTTCGGTTTGCTCCCAATTCAATTCTTTGCGGTTACTCTTTTTCATCACGTGAAAATTAATTCAAAATAGGGGTTAATGATTAATAGATTGATTTTCAATTTAAGTATCAATATTAATAAAAAAAATAATTACTTGGTGCGATCTGGGATATTTTTTTTAATGATTTTAACTGTTTTTTGCAGATCTCGGTTTTTGAAACGGAATTTGCAATAAATTATGCAATTTGTTGTTTTCTTCAGTTTCCATATGAGTGTCGACTCCATAGATTATTTCTTCTTTTGAAAGTGTTGTAAAAGTGCCAAAAATGCGGTCCCAAACCGAAAAAATATTTCCGTAATTACTATCCGTATAAGGAAGGACATAATGATGATGTACTTTATGCATATTGGGTGAAATGATAAAATAACTCAAAAAAGCATCCAATTTAGGAGGTAAAGAAATATTAGCATGATTAAACTGCGAGAAAATAACAGAAAGACTCTGGTACAGGAAAACCATCCACATGGGGCTTCCTACAATAAGAACGCCCAGAGTAGTAAATATAAACCTAATAATACTTTCTCCCGGATGATGTCTGTTAGCAGTTGTGGTGTCTATCCAGGTATCAGTATGATGTACAATATGAAAACGCCATAGAAATTTTATTTTGTGCTGAACCAAATGCGCCAGATAGGCACCAATTAAATCCAGCAGCAATAATCCGATGATAGTATAAAGCCAAAGAGGAATTTGAGGCAGCCATTGCAATATCCCAAAGTGATTTTCTGTTGACCAGTTCGCCGTTTTGATGAGGATAAAAGCCAGCACAAAATTTACAATAATAGTAGTAAATGTCAAAAAGAAATTGATTCCTGCGTGCTGCCATTTTCTGTATTTCATTTGAAACAGCGGGAAGGTGTTTTCGATAAGCCAAAATATAGTGATTCCTCCTACGAGAATTAAACTTCGATGCGTGGACGGAATCGTGCTGAAATATGCTATAATATCATTCATAAATAAAAAGGTTAGATGGATGAATAATGTAATCTGTTTTCTATGAAGAGATTAATTGAAATAGAGGCATATAAAAAAAAGAAAACCGAATATAAATATATCTGATTTTCTCTTTTAAAAGTAATTTATAAGATGATTTTTTTAATGAGCTGATTAAAAGGGTAATAAAGATAAGAATGTTATATGGTGCTTTTTAGTTTAATTGAAATTGTTTAGGCTGCGTCGTGATTTTGTAATAATGTTTTGTACAAAAATCCGGCTACAATTGCTCCTAAAATAGGTGCAGCCCAAAATAACCAAACCTGAGCTAATGGTTCTCCACCAGTAAAAATGGCCTGAGACAGAGATCTTGCAGGGTTTACAGAAGTATTTGTAATTGGAATACTGATTAAGTGAATTAGCGTTAAGGCCAAACCAATTGCTAAACCGGCAAATCTTCCGTTTGCAAATTTATCTGTAGCGCCAAGGATGATTAATAAGAAGAATAATGTTAGAACAAATTCAGCAATAAATGCTGATGCTAATGAATATCCGTCGGGTGAGAATGCTCCATAACCATTTGAGGCAAAAGCTCCTGCTTGTGTATTATTGATTGCATTTCCTGCTTTGCCTGACCAGATGATGAATAATGTTCCTGCAGCGGCCAGCGCGCCAACGCATTGCGAAATGATGTAAGGTATCAGATCTTTTGCCGGAAATCTTCCGCCAGCCCATAAACCAAATGATACTGCAGGATTAAAATGTCCGCCAGAGATATGTCCTACAGCATAGGCCATGGTTAGGACTGTTAAACCGAAAGCCAATGCAACTCCTGCAAATCCAATTCCTAAATTAGGAATTCCGGCAGCAAAAAGTGCGCTTCCGCAACCTCCAAAAACTAGCCAATAAGTTCCAAAGAACTCTGCAAATAATTTTTTCATAATAAAATAATTTAATTAATAGTTGATTGTTAAAGGGTATATTGGTATGCCCAAAAAATCAAAACAAACTGTAAGGGCAAACGTACAAATAAAATCCAATTGGGTAAACCAAAACCTGCTTTTTTGTTTTGGTACATAAATAGATTCGCTGGAAATACAGCAATTAACAATGCTATAATTCCCCACGCAGCAAAATTTGTTGTGTAACTAACCATTAGAAGTATGCCAAGAATAACTTCGGCAGCTCCGCTTAAAATATTCATTAATTTAGGGTTGGAGAAAAAAGGCGGAATGATTCTGATATACATTCCGGGATTTCTAAAATGATTTAATCCGGCAATAATATAGAGCGCAGCCATTAGGTATAAATGCCAAGGTAAATTCATGATAGTTAAATGTTTATCACGAATTTATAAAAAAATTAACAATTATTACATTACAGGTCTCTTTTTTTTAGATCCTTTATAAATAAGTTAATTTTTACGCTTAAAATTTACGTTCATAATAATTATGGCAAGAATGATTAAGACGATTCCAATCCATTGAGAAAGAACAACTTGTTCGTCTAATAATATATAAGCCATCATTACGGAAACAGGAAGTTCAAGTGCTGAAACAATACTTCCCAGACCAATTCCGGTTAAAGGAAAACCTGCTGTCATAAGCATAGGAGGTATAATAGTTCCAAAAAGGGCTAATATAATTCCCCATTTCATAAAAATCTCAAAGTTAAAAGGGGTTACCTGAGTCGCAATTGCAAATGAAAATACAATTACAGCACCTCCTAAAAGCATATATAAACTACGTTGCGCTGATGAAATCTCTGTAGCAACGCTATTTGCCGTAAACATAGTGGTAGTAAATGAGGCTGCTGCCAAAACTCCCCACGCAAGACCACGCCAATCAAGGGCAACGTCATTATGAATGATATTAGTAGCCAGAACAGTACCAATAAGAACTATGATTACAGCGATTACTTTTTGTTTTGATGGTAATTTCTTTTCTAAAATCATTTCCAGTAAAACTCCCATCCAAACGGTTTGCATTAATAAAACAATACCAATAGAAACCGGAATGTATTTTACGGCCAGGTAATAAAATAAACTTGTCATACCTAAGGATGTACCGGCAAGCATTAAACTAAAAATATTTTTTTTGGTTGCTTTTACAACTTTGTCTTTATGTTTTGCTTTTTGAAAAGCGTTTATTAATAAAATACCAATGATTCCTAATATAAATTGAGATGTGGTTACTTCGGCAGTTGTGTACCCTTCAGAATAGGCCATTTTTACAAAAGTGGCTAACATTCCGTAAGTTGTAGCGCCTATTGCTACTAAAAATACTCCCTTTAATACATTGTTTTGTGACATCTTAACTTGTTTAGATTAAAAAAATAAAGCCGGCAAAGGTAAGCTATTTTGTTTAGGATTTAATAGAAAATGCTCGTAAACATTATTGTGAGCTTGGTTTTGGATCTAATTTATAGGCTAATATTGTGAATTTGATATAATTGGATAAGATGAAAAACCCATCAAAATATAGCATTTTGATGGGTTTGAACATATTTTGATAAAAATAAATCTTATTTTGTTACAGGCTGATTTTGGTAGGTTTCAATTTCGAAAACCAAAGTAGAGTTGGGTGGAATAACTCCTCCCGCACCTTTTTCTCCGTAAGCTAAATTTGAAGGGAGAAAGAAAATTGCTTTTTCTCCGTCAGTCATCATATCTAATGCTTCGATAAAACCAGGAATCATTCCGTCTTTTTTACCTACTGTAAACGGAAAAGCCTGATATCCTTTTTGAGCATCACGGTTTGCATCATATTTGCCATATGCTTTTGCTACGCTTGCTATACTACTGTCAAAAAGATTTCCATTGTCAAAATATCCTGCATAATGGAAATAAATAGTAGAACCTTCGGCCCCTTTTACACCAGTCCCTTTTTTTGTTATTACATATTTTAAACCTGATGCAGTGGTAGTCGCTTTTGCTTTAGTAGCAGCAAAATAAGCTGCTTTTTCAGTTACGACTTTTTGAGATTCAGCTTTTTTAGCTTCTTGTTTTTTTACATCATCGGCTAAAACTTTTACGGCATTGAACTTTTTCGCAGCATCACCTTTGCGGGTAATGGTAATTTTTGTCATAACATCATCCTGAACAATTTTGTTTACATTGTCCATTCCTGAAACAACATGACCAAAAATGGTATGTTTTCCGTTTAACCATGGAGTCTCTTTATGCGTGATAAAAAACTGGCTTCCGTTTGTAGCAGGACCAGAATTTGCCATGGCAAGAACACCGCCTTTTTCAAATTTTAATTCTTCAACAAATTCATCTTTAAAGGAATATCCCGGACCTCCAGAACCGTTTCCGTCCGGATCTCCACCCTGAATCATGAAATCATTGATTACTCTGTGAAATTTTAATCCGTCGTAAAAAGGTTTTCCTTTAAGTCTTTCTACTTTTACATTAGGATTATTTCCTTCTGCCAAAGAAATAAAGTTAGCTACCGTTACCGGAGTTTTAATATATTCTAATGATACGACAATATCACCTTTAGTCGTTGATATTGTAGCAAAAATTCCATCATTTGGATTTGTCGCCGGAGCCACTTTTGTCGCCGCTTTTGTTGCAGGGGCTTTTGGTTTTGCTGCCGGTTTTTTTGTCTGAGCCTGGATATTGACTACTGCCAGGCAAAATAAAAATAGAAATTTAAACTTCATGATTTCGAATTTAAGTCTATAGTTTTGTAAATATAATTTATTGTGGCTTTTCTAATAATTGAATTTCGAAAATAATGTTAGCATTTGGCGGAATTACTCCTCCGGCTCCTGTTGCTCCGTAAGCTAAATGAGACGGAATAAAAAGAATGGCTTTGTCACCAAATGAAAGTTGTTCGATTCCTTCGATAAATCCAGGAATCATACCATCTTTACGACCTGCCTGAAACGGAATTGGCTGGTAGCCGTGTTGTTCTGCTCTTGCTGCATCAAATTTCCCAAAAGCTTTATTTACTTCTTCTACGCTTGAATCAAATAGAGTTCCGTCTTCTAAGAAGCCTGAGTAGTTAATGTATATTTGAGCGCCCTGAGCAGGTTTTTTACCAGTGCCTTTTTCTGTAATTAAGTATTCTAATCCAGTACTGGTTTTAGTTGTTTTTGGTTTTACAGTGGCAAAATAGGCTACTTTTTCTTTTTGTGCACCTGCATATTTACCTTTTTCTTTCGCAATTTCAGAGAAATAATCGTGAAATACTTTTACTGCATCAAATTTTTTGGCTGCTTCACCATTTCTGATAATTGTTACCGCAACAATAGTATCACCTTGTTTTACCTGATTCACAACTTCCTGGCCTTTTTCTACAACATGTCCAAAAATAGTGTGTTTTCCGTCTAACCATGGAGTTTCGACATGTGTGATAAAAAATTGACTGCTGTTGGTTCCGGGACCGTTATTGGCCATCGCCAAAACTCCTGCTTTGTCAAATTTCAAATCAGTGATTTCATCTTTAAATTTATATCCGGTATCTCCTGAACCAGTTCCTTCCGGATCTCCAGTCTGAATCATGAAATTTTCAATAACTCTATGAAATTTTAATCCATTAAAAAAAGGTTTATTTTTTAGATAATCTTTTGTTACAAACTCGTTTTTACCTTCAGCTAAAGTGACAAAGTTAGCTACAGTAACTGGTGCTTTTGTATAATCTAATTCAACAATAATATGCCCTTTATTGGTTTCAATATCTGCATATAAACCATCAGGCAGGTTGCTGTGCTCGTCTTTGCAAGAATACAATGAGCTAACGGTAACAGCTAGTAATAATAGAATACTCTTTTTCATTTTTTAAATGTTGTTTTTATGGGTTTATTGTATCTTTTTTAGTTGGAGCTGCAGGTTTTGGCGTTGCAGTTGTTGGTGCAGCAGCTTTTGGTGCAGCGGTAGTTTGGGTCTGACCAGCCACAGGTGTTGGCTTAGCCGCTGGATCCGGTACAAAATTGCGAAGCGTAACCGTGCAAATTAAGGATTGATTAGTTCCTATTTTTTTATTATCTCCATGATATCCATAGGCAATATGCGAAGGAAATAAGAAAGTTACAGTTTCATTTTTATGCATCATTTTGATACCATCACGCAATCCCATCATTATATCTTGTTTGTCTACGTAATAAGTTTGAGGGCCAAGGTCGGCTTCAGAGTAAATAATCTTACCGTTGATATCTTTTATTTCCAGATTAAAATAAGCAATATCACCTTTTTTAGGAGTTGCCAGATCTGTAGTGTTTTTTTCGTCGTAATACAACCAGTATCCTTTTCTGGTAGCGTAATATTTTATTTTCGGATTGCTTTTGATTATTTTTTTAATAACCTCCTCTTCGTTGGCTACTAATTTTTTGTTTCTGTCTACCGATTTTTTCATGAAAGTACCGGAAGCCTGAGAAATAGGCCTTCTGGCTTCTTCATGTTGTTTACAGCTCACCAATAAAACAGCAAAAAGTAGGGTGTAAATGCTTAGTTTTAAGTAGTTCATATGGGGTTATATTTTTAGTTTATTTACTAAATCTTCAAATTTCTTCACGGTTTCTTCCATCGAAACTTCTGATCTTCCGCCAGCCGCATTACTGTGTCCGCCACCATTAAAGTGATCTCTTGCAAATTGGTTTACGTCGAATCCGCCTTGTGAACGGAAAGAAATCTTGATGATTTTCTCGTCTTTATTTTCGATAAAAATAGCAGTAAAAACAATACCTTTTATACTCAATCCATAATTTACAATTCCTTCAGTATCGCCTTTTACATAATCAAAGGAATCCAGTTCTGCCTGAGTAAGTGTAGTATAAGATGTTTTGTGTTCCTCAAGCACTTTCATATTCTGTAAAGCGCGACCTAATAATTGCAAACGGCTATAAGAGCTATTATCAAATAATAAAACAGGAATCTGAGTATTTTCGACTCCTAAATCAATTAATTCTGCAATGATTCGGTGTGTGTTGCCTGTTGTTCCCGGAAAGCGAAAAGAACCGGAGTCAGTCAATATTCCGGTGTAAATACAAGTGGCAATGGTTTTGTCTAAATCTTCTTTTTTTCCTAAAAAAGAAATGAAGTTATACACCATTTCGCAAGTAGATCCAAACGACGTATCAGAGTACATATAAGCGGCATAATCATCCGGTTTTTGATGATGATCGATCATGATAAACGGAGCTGTTAGCTTTGCTAAAGTATGTTCCATTTCGCCTGTACGATGAAAAGCATTAAAGTCTAATGTAAAAATCAGCTCAGCTTCTTCTAATATTTTGGTGCAGTTTTCAGTATCTTTTTCGAAGATTTTTACCGTTTCAGAACCTGGTAACCAGGCCAGAAAATCAGGAAAATCATTGGGAGCAATCACAGTTGGCTGGTGATTGTTTTTTAGTAAAAAATGGTATAAACCTAAGGTTGAACCCATAGCATCCCCATCAGGGCCTCTATGTGGAATTATGGCGATTTTCTTTGGGGTTGCGAGTAACAATTGTATCGCTTGAATATCTTGTATTTTCATAGTGTGCGAATTTACATTTTTTTAATGTAATGCTGAAATCATTTTACAGATTAACACACTTTTATTAGTTGACAGTAGCAGTCGTAGTTTTTAGTTTCAGTTTTTCAGTTTTCTGAAATAGAGTTGATTGTAAAAATGCGGTAATTGTGCGCAGATGAAACGGATTTTTTATTTTGAATTTTATTTCACAGAGACGCACAAAGAAAGCTCAGAGATTCACAAAAGGAATTAAAATAAGACTGACTTCTTTTTTTGTTGGAATTTGGAATTTAATTTTTGGAATTTTTCTTTCCTATTGGATTTTGGAATTTAAAAAATTGGAATTTATTTTTCGAGACAATTTGCGATTTATAAATCCCTACAGAACCAGAAGAAAAATAAGCAATTGTACAGGCGATGGCAATAAATATTCCAGGTTGAATGCCAAAAAGTTCCATTCCCATAATAGTGCAGGCGATGGGAGTGTGAGTGGCTCCCGAAAATACAGCTACAAATCCTAAACCTGCCAGAAACGCTATTGGCAAAGGAATTATTAAAGATAAAGCACTTCCTAAAGTAGCGCCTACAAAAAACAACGGAGTTACTTCTCCGCCTTTAAAACCTGCGCCTAAAGTAAAGCCCGTAAACAAAATCTTGAGTAAAAAATCATACCACATATTGGCATTCGAAAAGGAATCTACAATTACCGGAACGCCTAATCCTGCGAATTTGGTAAGTCCAAAACCTGCTATGGCAATCGCCAGAATTATTCCTCCTGTAAAAGGACGTAGCGGTGGATATTTGATTTTTGAAAAAAGGAATCCCCAAAAATGCGTACTTCTGGAAAATAGTAAAGCTGCAAAACCGGATAAGACTCCGATGATGGCAACATAGAATAAAGTTGAAATGCTAATTTCAGGAACAAGCGGAATACTATAATGTGTATGTTTTACCTGCCAGAATTCTACCGTAAAATAAGCAACATAAGCGACTAAAAATGATAAAACAGCACTTTTTAAATTGATTTTACTAAAGTATAAAACTTCCAAAGCAAAAATAGCGCCCGCCAAAGGAGTGCCAAAAACCGAAGCAAAACCGGCACTGATTCCCAGAATAATTAGAATCTTTCTTTCGGAATTATCTAAATTAAAAAGCTTGGTAAATTGGTCTGCAATTGCGCCGCCCATTTGTACCGCTGTGCCTTCTCGGCCGGCAGAACCTCCAAATAAATGAGTAAGTAAAGTTCCTAAAAGAACCAAAGGAGCCATTTTAAAAGGAATGACTTTTTTGGGATTCTCGTACTCTTCAAGCAATAAATTATTGCCTTTTACAACAGATTCTCCCCAATAATAATAACTCAATCCTATCAATAATCCGCCGAAAGGCAAAAGCCAGATAATCCAGTCGTTGTGAAGTCTATACTGTGTAACCCATTCAAGAGCAACTAAGAAAAAAGCTGAGGCAGATCCTGAAAATATACCTATAAAAACACAAATGAAAATCCATTTGAAAATAGTTACAAGTATTTGTTTTGGAATTAGAGTCATTAAAAAAAGTTTGCCACGAATTTCACGAATTTACACTAATTTTAAAACACTATTGGATTAAAATCTTCATCAAAAATAATCTTTTAAATCTTTCTAATCTGCGGCAAAAAAATAATTCGAGAAAATTTGTGTAATTCGTGGCAAAAAAATATTTACTGTACAACAGCCGTAAATTCAATTTCAACTAAATATTCAGGTGCAACTAGTTTACTGATTTCATAAAAACCAGTTGTAGGTTTTACATCTTTAAAGAAAGCAGAGTGAGCTCTTGCAACTTCTTCAAAAGTAGAAATGTCGGTGGTAAAAATACGGGTTCTGATGACATCTTTCATTCCAACATTCAAATCTTCCAAAACTTTTTCAACACGTTCCAGGATGTTATAGGTTTGAGCATAAGCATCATCAGCTTTTACTTTTTCACCATCAACAATTGCCACAGTTCCTGAAACTTCAATGATATTGCCAATTCTTACCGCACGGCAATAGCCCATTTTGTCCTCCCAAGGTGATCCTGTTAATATGTTTTCTCTTTTCATTTCTTTATAATTTTATTGAATTTGTTTCTTCGATTTTAAATCAAATTCCGGTTAGTTAATTTCGCTGCAATTTATAAAATATACAACTGATAAAGAACCAAATTAAATTGAAATCAATTCGTAAAACGTTCTTTTTTGTGATATTTTGAGGAGTAAGTTTTATTTTCTTGCCACAGATTAAAATGATTTTAAGGATTATTTATTGTGTAAAAAATTTTGCCACGAATTACACCAATTTTAATTCGTTTAATTTGTGTAATTCGTGGCGAAAAAACACTTACAGCATAAATCATTTTAATCTGTGAATCCCGATAGCTATCGGGAGTGGCGAAAAAAAATCATTATTCAATTTCATGGTGCTGATAAAGGCGAAGTTTATTTTGAGTTGCAGTAAGGTTTTGTTGCAATACTTCGATTTTGTCTAAAAGATTTGCAATGACATCAATACCTTCCAGATTAATTTTAAGATCATAATGCAAACGAATCATTTTCTCTACAGTTGGCAATTGCTCGGGCTGTAAATATTCGTCTTCTTCAAGAAAAATAATTTCTACTAAACCGTAATTATGCAACTCTGTTATAAAGGTGTTTTCAATTTCGTGATACAAACAAAATTGTTTTATTTGAATTAAGTTTTTACTATTCATGATTTCTTAATTTAGCTAATTCTTCGAATAATTCTTTTTCTTTGGCAGATAATTTTGTTGGAACTTTTATAGTATAATTAATGTATAAATCCCCAAACTGATTGTCTTTTTTATACACCGGAAAACCTTTTCCTTTCAGTTTTACTTTCGTTCCGGGTTGGGTTTCAGGAGCCACTTTTATTTTTACTTTTCCGTCAAAAGTATTCACATAAATTTCACCTCCTAAAATGGCCGTGTATAAATCCAGATCAACATCAGCATATAAATTATTGCCTTCCCGTTTAAATTCTGAATTGTTATCAATTAAAAAAGTAATGTATAAATCTCCATTTGGTCCGCCATTTGCGCCTGGTGCTCCATGATTAGGAATTTTTATAATTTGTCCGTTTTCTACCCCAGCCGGAATTGTGATTCGGATATTTTTTCCGTTTACCGTTAGATTTTGTTTGTGAGTAGTATAAGCAGCAGCCAGATCAAGTTGTAGTTCGGCATTAAAATCCTGTCCGCGGTATTTCGCCTGGCCTCTCGAACTTCTTCCCGAAGAACCATACATAGAATTGAAGAAATCAGAAAAATCACTTCCTGAAAAGTCTCCTCCGCTAAAATCAGAATAACTTTGGTTACCGCCTTGCTGCTTTCTGGAATATTGCTGTTGTTGATTGGGATCGTAACCTGCTTTTTCGAATTCGTCAGCATGTTTCCAGTCTTTCCCATATTTATCGTATTTTTTACGATTCTCAGGATCGCTTAAAACTTCATTGGCTTCGTTTATTTCCTTGAATTTTTTCTCAGCCTCTTTATCATTCGCATTCAGGTCAGGATGATATTTTCGGGCTAGTTTTCTATATGCCTTCTTAATTTCGGCTTCAGTGGCCGATTTTGTGATATCTAATACTTTATAATAGTCAATGTAGTCCATTTGATTGTATTTTTAATAAAGGTAAATTAAAATATTGAAGTTAGGAATAAGTTGCTAATTATCAAAATGATGAAGTGTTTTTAAGATGAGAAAAATAAAAAAATGATTCAGGTTAGTTTGGAATTTGGAATTTATGGTTTGGAATTTGTTTTTAATACAATCTTTTATTTTTGGCAAGTTTTTTGATTCCAAAAATTAGCCTAATATATTGTTATAATAGTCTTAAAGTTGTAGAGCCAAACTAAATTATGCTATTTTTGTGATACTAGAGTTTTTATTCTATATAACAATAAAAACCGATTCGATAATACTTTTTCAATGAAGCACATCCTATTTTTTATATTATTTTTTACCGCTGTCACTGTTTCAGCTCAAACTGAATTTGGTACTAAATACAGGCCTATTGCAGCGCCAAAATTTGGGGCAAAGCCTAAGAAAACTCCGCTGCCGGAAGTAAAAGATCCGCAAGCCAACAATATGGATATACCAAGTATAAAAACGCCAAATGTTTTTGATAATACGAGTATCACACCAAAATCGCAATTACAGGTAGGAGTAGAGAAAAGTAAATTTACGATGTCTACTGAAACTGATTTTGCCAATCCGGGAGATCGTTATGTTCCTAAAATGGAGAAAGATTTAGACAAAGCGCTAAAAGATGCCGGACTAAAAGAAGGTCGAGGGCAACTGGTAAGAAAGAATATTTCGCTGGGCGATTTTAGAACAAAATCAAAATATTTTATTGTAAAATTCCGTGATTTTGGTGCTATCGATGGCGATTTAGTAAAAGTATCCTGTAATGATCAGGTGATAAGAGACCAGTTGTTTTTAGAAGGTAATTTTAAAGATGTCAAAATAGATCTTGCCAACGGTTTTAATAAACTGGATTTTGAAGCTTTAAATATTGGAAGTTTAGGCGGGAATACTGCCGAAATCCGTGTTTATGATGACAAAGGACAATTGGTAACAAATGATTATTGGGATAATCTTGCAGCAGGTTTCAAAGCTTCGATAGTAGTAACAAAAGAAGAATAAGATACAACTATAATTTTGTTGCATCTTATTCTGCTAATATTTTCTAATTTAATAAAGTTTAATCTTTGGCAAGTTCAGGAGTATTGGTTGATTTTCCTTCGCCAGTTTCCTTTAATAGAAAGCTAACCAGAATTGCTATCGAAATTCCAATTATCCAGAATAAACCTGCTTGTTGAAAATGCATAATTTTATCCGTAGTATCATTTAGTGTTTTTCCAAATAAGTGACTGAAGAGCGGACTTAAAAGAGTTGTTACTCCAAAAGTTATAAAATTAATTGCTCCTGTAGCACTTCCTTTTACATTGTCAGGATTCGCTTCTTTAATTATAGAATACGGAATCATTGCGGCACCAGATCCAACGCCCAGCAAAAACATACTGATTTTCGTAGGAAGTACATCGGGGAAATACAATAACTGAATCAGACTCAAAATCATAAATAGCGCTCCAAATATTAAAACGGGTTTGCGTTTGTTTATTTTATCTGTAATATATCCTAATAACGGACAGCCAAACACCCAGCCAAAAGCAACCATCGCACTCGAAATTGTTGCACTATGAAAGTCGAAAGCACGATCTTTCTGAAAAAAATCTACTGCCCAAGTCATAGCAAATATAGTGGTTGGAGCAAATAATAATCCTGAAACGATTCCGCATAACCAGGATTGAGGATTACTAAAAACAACTTTATAAGGTTCAAGCAAGCTTTGTTTTTTTACGATAGTTTCTTCTTTTTTATCAACTGCGTTTGCCGGAGTTATAAACCAAAGTCCAAAAGCAACGATTATAGTAAAAATTCCGATGGAGAGCCAGAAAGTTGTTGTATTCATTCCTTTTTCAATCAAAGGGCCTACAACAAATTGCCCTGCTGAACCGCCGAGCATTCCTAAACATTGGGTAAAACCAATTGCAGTTGCCAGCGATTTTGAAGAGAATCCTTTGCTGGCCAAATACACACAACCAGGAAATGCAAAGGCACAACCTGCCCCTTGAAATAATCGCCCCGTTACGCCGCTAAACTGACTCGAAATCATAAAAAGCAAACAGCCGAGTCCTAAAATAAGTGCTCCGGCGAAGAGTGAATATTTGGCTCCAAACCGATCTAAAGCTATTCCTGCAATTAAACTACAGGTAGAATAGGTATAATAATAAGTTCCTATAATAGTAACCAGTCTGATCTCACTTACCGAAAAATTATGCGACAGTTCCGGAAGCATTACTGCCGGAGCAGAACGTATTACATAATCTAAAAAATAGAAAACCAAACCAAATACCCATGCGATGACATAGTATTTGGTATAGGATTTAGTAGTATTGATGTCCATAAAATGTATTTCTTTTATTTGAACTTAAGTTCTATGAACACGAATTTGCTCCGCCTGTTCGCTATCGCTCGGGTTACGAATTAGCACTAATTTTAAGGTTACTTTATTTTGTAAAATAATTTAAAAACAATGAGTTAGTGCTAATTCGTGAAATTCGTGTTTACTTTTAATTACTTAAATGCCTTCTTTTAAGTGTTTGTAGTTGGATTTTATAGTATCTAAAACTTCATCCATTTTACCGCCAAGCATTAGTCTTGTCATCGATTTTGCCATACCTACAACTTGTTCCCATTCTACTTTTGGCGGCATTGCCAACGCATTTGGGTTGGTGAAGATATTCAGTAAAACGGGACCATTGTGTCTGAAAGCATTTTCGATTGCAGCTTCAACCTCTTCGGGTTTGTGCACATTTACACCCTGAAAACCCATTGCCTGAGCAATTAGTCCAAAGTCCGGATTGACCATATCGGTTTCATTATCTGGTAAACCTGTAACTTCCATTTCGAGTTTTACCATTCCTAAAGCACGATTATTAAAAACAATAATTTTTATGGGAATTTCATATTGTTTAATGGTTGCCAAATCACCTAAAAGCATAGACAAACCACCGTCGCCACACATGGCAACAACCTGTCTTTCAGGATGTGCCAGAGCAGCTCCTATAGCCATTGGCATTGCATTGGCCATAGATCCGTGATTGAAAGAGCCCAGCATTTTTCGTTCTCCTGTTCCTTTTATAAAACGGGCCCCCCAAACGCAGGTCATTCCGGTATCAACAGTAAAAATAGCATCTTTAGTGGCTAATTTATCAATGATATGCGCCACATATTCGGGCTGAATGGTATCTTCTCCGCCATTATCATTAATATAAGTATTCATGTTCTCTTTTACACTGGCGTATAATTTAAGCTGCGCTTGTAAAAAACTATCATCTGTTTTGGTTTCCAAAAGCGGTAACAAAGCTTGTATAGTATCGGCTACATCGCCACAAAGACCCATGTAAAGGTTGGCTCTTCGGCCTAAACGTTCTGTGCTGGTATCAATTTGAATGATTTTATTGTCTGAAGGCATGAATTTATCGTATGGAAAATCAGTTCCCAGCAATAGTACCAAATGTGATTCGTGCATACTATGATAAGCAGAAGGTTGTCCTAATAAACCTGTCATTCCTATTTCATTAGGATTATTAGGCTGAATACTCATTTTTCCGCGGAAAGAATATCCTACCGGAGCTTTGATATGCTGAGATAATTGTACTACCTGATCGTGGGCTTTTTCGGCACCAATTCCGCAGAACAAGGTGATTTTTGTACTCTCGTTGATCGCTTTTGCTAAATGCTGTAATTCAGTATCCGAAGGTCTGATAACAGGATTGCAATGAAAAAACTGAGTTGAAATATTGCTTTCAACCGCTTTTAATTCTGATACATCACCCGGTAAACCAATTACGGCAACACCTTTTTTGCCCAAAGCATGCTGAATTGCGGTTTGTATAATTCGAGGTGCTTGTTCTGCCGTCATAATCATTTGATTGTAATGACTGCAATCGTCGAAAAGTTTGATAGTGTTGGTTTCCTGAAAATAATCCATTCCCATCTCGCTTGTATTTATGGTGGAGGCAATGGCCAATAAAGGAACGTGCGAGCGATGTGCATCATACAAACCATTTATTAAATGTACATGTCCCGGGCCACAACTTCCGGCGCAAACCGCAAACCCGTCTAATTCGGCCTCGGCTGCTGCTGCATAGGCGCCAACTTCTTCATGTCGAACATGAATCCATTTTATTTTTCCGTTTCTGCGAATTGCATCATTAAAATGATTTAAACTATCACCGGTAACCGCATAAACGCGTTTTACTCCGGCTTCTACCAACATGTCAACTAACTGTTCTGCAACTATTTTACTCATCGATTGTATTTTTTAGAATTACTAATTTTTTAATGGTATAATATTGGTTTTGGTAGTTTATTTCTAAATTAAATTTATCAAATTCCACTCAGTTCTATAAATTTAATAAAAAGAAAGGAGTTTCATTCCTTTTTTTTGAAGAAAGGTGAAAATTAGAGACGAATTAAGTATTTCGAAGAAATAAGGTAAATAAGAGTAGCGTAATGTTTTTTTTAAATAAATCAATAATGATTGGAAGGCATTCCGCTTGCAGCCATGGAAAGAAACCATAGAAAAGTAAGGAAAAAAGAAAGGATTATAGTGATGATAAAACCAATTAAATAGGATTTCCAGACTGCTCTGTTTTTCGATTTCGGATTCTTAATTAATAAAATAGCCTGAAATATTAAGTTTATTAGTATTGAGAAAAGAAGAGCGAACTCATTGACTTCAGTAAAAAACATTCCAATACACAGCGCTAGTAATGAATATAATATTCCTAAAAGAATAATTTTTGCACGCTCGTTTTTGATTTTAAGAACAAGATAAAAAGCATAAATGAAATAAGATATTCCGCCAATAAATGCAAAGTCATTTAAGTCATGATTTGACATAAATTCATATACAATAACAGGAAAAATTGTGACAATAAGAAAGATTACAAGGTGGAGTGCTATTGTTTTGATAATATTCATTAACGAAGTAGGTATACATTAGAGATTTTCTAAATGTAATAAAATAGGTTCAAAGCGACAAAGTTTTTACACCTTGGTTACCTCTGAACCTTTGTTGCTTTGTAACTTTGAACCTTTGACTAGAAAGGATCCGCCGTCACTCTAAACTTCATGTCAGCTTTAACTATTACATCTTTCGAAAGCGTTTCTTTTAAGGTAACTTTTGTTCTGATTTTATATTTATCGGCTTTAATGTATTGGTCCAGCCTGGCATCGGTACAAATTAAATTGATTGTATTGCTGGTGGAGTTAATGTTGTCCTGATAAGCCAATTCTATCTCGTCAGAATCAGTTGTTGAGATGTACAAATGAATTGACTTTAAAAATGTAAAGGTTTTATCTGATGGATCAGAAATCGTCAGTTTAAGGGATTTTATTTTTACATCCTTAACTAAATCTGCTTTGGTTTTGTTGTTTTTAAATTCGGCTGAAGAATTTGTTGTAACATCAGGCGTGATGATTTCTGATGGCAAATTAATAGGTAAATTGCTTTGAATTTTTATTGAAGTGGAGTTAGAAATATTAAAACTCAGTAAATCATCTACAGCATCGCAAGAGGTTATAAATACAGAAAATAAAAAGGTAATGACAATAAGTTTTGATTTCATAGTTAGATTTTTGCTTAAGTACGGTTTTTTTTGAAGATTGGTTTTTTCCTTTTTAGGTTCAAAGTGGCAAAGGGACAAAGGAACAAAGAAAAGACCTAATAAAATCATAGATTTTAAACCTTTGAATCTTTGTTGTTCTGAACCATTGTCGCTAAAAACCGGAACAATGAAAAAAAATATTATTTTTTCATTGTTCCGGTTTTTCAAATTCGAATATAAAAAGTATTTTTGCGCATGCAACACAACGTACTTATTTTAGATTTCGGATCGCAATATACACAGCTTATTGCGCGTAGAGTTCGCGAATTAAATATATTCTGCGAAATTTTCCCTTACAATCACTTTCCTAGTGATTTATCACCTTATAAAGCCGTAATTTTGGGAGGAAGCCCATTTTCTGTTCGTGCAGAAGATGCTCCACATCCTGATTTATCTCAAATTCGAGGCAAACTACCTATGTTGGCAGTATGTTACGGAGCACAATATTTAGCCCACTTTAGTGGAGGTGAAGTAGCCGCTTCGAACACCAGAGAGTATGGTAGAGCTAATTTATCTTATATTAAAGAAGGTGAAACTTTCTTTAACGGAGTTTCAGAAAATAGCCAGGTTTGGATGAGCCATAGCGATAGTATCAAGGCTTTACCAACCAATGCAGTAAAATTAGCAAGCACGCATGACGTAGAATATGCTGCTTACAAAATTGAAGGTGAAACCACTTATGCCATTCAATATCACCCTGAAGTTTTCCATTCTACAGATGGATCAAAAATGTTGAAAAACTTTTTAGTTGATATTGCCGAAGTTCCTCAAAACTTTACACCAAACGCTTTCGTAGAGGAAATGGTGGGAGAATTAAAAGAGAAACTAGGAAATGATAAAGTAGTTTTAGGATTGTCAGGCGGAGTAGATTCTACTGTAGCGGCAGTTTTATTGCACCAGGCCATTGGTAAAAACTTATATTGTATTTTCGTAAATAACGGTTTACTACGTAAAAACGAATTCCAAAATGTATTAGATCAATACAAAGGAATGGGATTGAACGTAAAAGGAGTAGACGCCGGAGATCGTTTTCTTGGTGAATTAGCCGGAATCTCTGATCCTGAAACCAAACGAAAAACTATTGGTCGTGTATTTATCGAAGTTTTTGATGATGAATCACATTTGATCGAAGATGTAAAATGGCTGGCACAAGGAACTATTTATCCTGACGTAATCGAATCGGTATCTGTAAAAGGACCATCGGCAACGATTAAATCACACCACAATGTAGGTGGATTGCCGGATTATATGAAATTAAAAATTGTAGAACCACTTAGAATGTTGTTTAAAGACGAAGTTCGTAGAGTTGGAGCTACTTTAGGAATAGATCCTGAATTATTAGGAAGACACCCTTTCCCGGGACCAGGATTATCAATCAGAATTTTAGGAGATATTACTCCTGAGAAAGTTCAAATCCTGCAAGATGTTGATGCTGTTTTTATCGACGGATTAAAATCTTGGGGATTGTATGACAAAGTTTGGCAGGCTGGAGCTATTTTGCTTCCTGTAAACAGTGTTGGTGTGATGGGCGATGAACGTACTTACGAAAAAGTAGTAGCGCTTAGAGCTGTAGAATCAACAGATGGTATGACTGCTGACTGGGTTCATTTACCTTACGATTTCCTGATGAAAGTGTCGAATGACATTATAAATAAAGTAAAAGGCGTGAACCGCGTGGTTTACGATATTAGCTCAAAACCACCAGCAACAATTGAGTGGGAATAGCATTGTTTTTCAAATTAAGGCGTTACATTTGTAACGCCTTAATTTTTTAAACCTACTATTTATGAGAGAATTTTTAACGATTTCTCTTGTCTTTATTTTGTCTTTTAACAAAATAACTGCGCAAGATTCAATTATTGAACACAAAATTCAAAAAGGAGAAACTGCCTATTTTATTGCCCAAAAATACAAGGTTTCTGTTGATGAAATTTACAAACTCAACCCCGAGTCGCAGAGCGGAATCAAAGACAATCAAATTATTAAGATTCCGGTTCACTCCGCAGAAAAAGAAAATTCAAACCAGCAAATTACTCATTTTGTTGGTTCCAAAGAAACCCTTTTTGGTTTATCAAAACAATATAATATTACTTTAGAAGCCCTTCAAAGTGCAAACCCTATTTTAGCAAACGGACTCCAGATTGGTCAGGAATTAATTATTCCGAATCCTACAAATCTTCTAAAAACTGAAAGTTCAACTTCTTCAAAAGTAACGCATCAGGTAGTTGCCAAAGAATCCTTGTTTAGTATTGCGAGACAATATAATGTTTCGGTTAATGATTTAGAAAGTTTAAACAAAGACCTTCTTGTTAACGGATTGCAAATTGGTCAAAACATTTCAATTCCAAACAAAAGAAAAACTTTAGACGGACGATTTCGTGTGATCAATCAGGAAACGGTTTTTCATGTGGTTGAACCAAAGGAAACTAAATTTTCGATTGCGAAAAAATACAGTATTTCAATCGATCAGTTAGAATCTCAAAATCCTGAAATTGTTAACGGATTAATTGTTGGGAATAAATTAGCCATTAATACCAAGGAAGTAAAACCAACTAACGAAAGCGAAGAATTGATGTTGGCTTTAGCCGAAAAACAAGTTGTGGTCGAGAAAGGAAAAGCCAAAACGGTTGAATTGGAAGATTTAAAAGACAGATTGGTTGTTCAGAAAGAAATGAATCAGAAGATTATTAAGATTAATGATTTGAAAGTGAATCTGAATGATATGAATGGTTCGAAGGAAAATTCGGTTGAAAAATTGCGACTAGTTCTCGAAGCCAATAAAAATGTACAGGATATTTTAATGACAAAATTAGATTCGTTGGTGAACACGATGAATAATGATTTGGTTGATTTAAAAAGAATGGACATTTTGAATGTGGATGAATCAAAAAGATTAGAAAAGCGATCGTATGAAAGTATTAATAAAACGAGTGAATTATCTTCTCAATTAAAAAAAGAACTGGCCGAAAACCGAAAGGCTTATGCAGGTTTAATGAATAAAGTAGAAAAAATTGCTGTTGAAGAGAATCAGGAGTACAAGAAGAAAATCCGCGAAAGCGAAAAAAACACTAATGTTACTTCTTTGCAGCAACGACTTTCGCTAGAAGAAATAAAAAGATATAAAATAGAACAGGAGCAGGGTGATGCGCAAAATCAGCTTTTAATTGCCAAGATTGATTCGCTGGATACCCAGAAAAAAATCGAAGTAAAACGACATATCAGCAAAGCGACTTATTATAGTATGGAAGCGCGAAAGTTTGACGATAAACTGGCGTTGATCAAATTGAAAAAGTATCAGGATGAAGCCATTAAAAAACAAGATAAGTCGACTTCTTCTGAATCTTCAAAAACAATTTCATTAGAAGAAATGAAGCGTGAACTTAAAGAAAATCCACTTAAAACTGATAATACGGTAAAAGTGGAAGTTTATGATAATCTTAAAGAAGTTTCAAACGGCTATTACTTAGTTTTAGGTATATTTACAGACTCGTCGTTAAGAGATAAGCTCATTATGAAACTCATTGATTCTGGTGATTTTAATGCTAGTTTCTTCTTTAATATCAACAGTCTTTCGTACTATGTTTACTCAGATAAGTACCAAAATATGGAAGAAGTGCTCTATAAATGCAAGAAAATGGAAGAAGATGAGTTATATAAAGAGGTTGTTATTGCTAAGGTAGAAATCGATCTTAGATAATAATTGACGATAAAATAACAAGTGGCAAGAATCTTGCTTTAAAGAGAATTTAGTAACTTGTTTTGAATTAAAAATTAAATTGTTTTAAGTCTATTATGAAGTATTATTCAACATTATTGTTTCTCGTTTTTTTTGTAACATTTTCTGCTTTTTCACAAGAAAAGGTCATTAAATATACCGTTGCGAATGGAGAAACCATTAACCAGATTGCAGTAAAATTTAAGGTTACGCCTTATGATATTTATGCATTAAACCCCGATGCCAGAAGTGGTATCAAACCCAATACAGTTTTACTGATCCCAACCCATACTGCAAAATCTGCAGCGGTTAAAACAGAAACAGCTGTGGCAAGAACGGGCGGTAATACAAAAGAAATAATTCATGAAGTACAGCCAAAAGAGACTTTTTATAGTATCGAAAAAAAGTATGGTATCTCTGATGAAGCATTGAAAGCTGCAAACCCTACTTTGGAAAAAACCGGCGTTCAGATCGGACAAAAACTGGTGATTCCTGCAAAAGGTTCAGCGGTAAAATCAGCGGTAAAATCTTCGGTAGCCGCTGAAAAACCAGCTAAAGAAAAAGCTCAGGAAAAATATGTATATCATGATGTTGTGGCAAAAGAAACCAAGTTTTCGATTGCTAAACAATACGGAATAACCATTGAAGAATTAGAAAAACGCAATCCGGAAATTGTTTCAAATTTACCTGTTGGATACCGACTAACCATAAAAGGAAAAGCGCCTAAAACTGAAACTTCAGGTCCAGCGGTTACTGCTGCTGCCAAGCCAGTTGAGAATGGTAAAAAAGCAACAACTTACATGGAGTATCAGGTAAAACCAAAAGAGACATTTTATAGCTTAGGAAGAACTTTTCATATTAGTCAGGAAGAATTAACGGCATTGAATCCGTCGCTTTCTGAAGGAGTAAAAGAAGGAATGGTTTTAAAAGTTCCTGCAGGATATTTAGCTCCGGCTCCAATTATTCCGCAACAGCAACCTGTTGAAAAAACGATCGAAAATTCAAATTCCGGAGGTTCTATACAAATTGTAGATAAAGTAAAATCTGAAACCGTTTCGGTTAATCCTGAAGTAGTAGAACTAACAAAGAAAAGAGGACAAAACGATCGTAAAAAATTAGTTTTATTGTTGCCCTTTAATTTGAATAAAATGCAGAATGATACAACAAGTCCTGCTACCCGAATTAAAAATGATAAATTTTTGAATATGACTCTTGATTTTTATTCAGGAGCAATGATGGCGATCGACTCGGCTAAGACCCTGAAATTACCTCTTGATGTGGTCATTTATGATTCGCAGGAAACAAAGACAAGTTCGAATGTTTCTACTTTGATTGCTCAGAATAAATTGCAGGACGCTCATGCAGTAATCGGACCATTTTATCAAAACAATGCCGAAGCTGCAGCAAATACATTACGATTGTATAATGTTCCTGTAATTTCTCCATTATCAAAAGATAAAGCAAACCCAATTGATAATTTGTATCAGACAATACCATCTAGTGATGTTGTGAGAAATGCGATGTTTGATTTTATGCGTGCGAAAAACGGAAATATCGTTGCTGTTGTGGATAAAAAGAAAGAATCGGTTATTAGTTATATCAAACAAAACCAAAAAGGTGTTGTTTTTGCAGCTTTGACAGAAACAGGAGGCCTGGATGTAGCAAATTTAAAAAGTTTGTTGTTGCCTAACAGAATGAATTATGTGGTAATGGAAACCGGAAATACGGCAATGGTTAAAACGACTATTAAAGCCTTGCTGGATTCACAAAAAACATGTCAGGTGCAATTGGTTATTTTAGAACCAAACAGTACATTGGATACGGACGAAATTAGTTTTGATAATTTAGTCAAATTAAAATTAATGTATCCGTCTGTGACACGTGAAAGCGACGAACCGGGAGTTTTAATCTTCGATAAAGAATACAGATTGAAGAATAAGATAAATCCAAATACTTATGCAACACGCGGATTTGATGTTACTTTTGATACCATGATGCGTTTGGTACAAGGAAAAACATATCAGGAAACTGCAGATTTAATGACAACAGAACAAGTTGACAATAAATTTCAATTTTATAAAAAAGAAGATGGTGGACACGCCAATAAAGGAGTGTACATTTTATATTACGATTCAGACTTAACTTTAAAAGTAGCCAATTAATGACATCAAAAGTAACCTATTTAGGAGATTTAAGAACAAAATCAATTCATGTGCAATCAGGAAGCGAAATCATTTCTGACGCACCTTTGGACAATAACGGAAAAGGAGAAGCATTTTCTCCAACAGATACAGTTGCAAATGCTTTAGCAAGTTGCATGATGACCATTATGGGAATCAAAGCACGTGATTTAGGCGTAGATTTCATAGGTTCAACTGCCGAAGTAACTAAGATAATGAACGCTGAGCCAAGAAGAATTGGAGCCATCGAAATTGCTTTTGAAATGCAGGGTGTTGCAGATGAGAAAAACAAAACAATTCTGGAACGCGCAGCAATGACGTGTCCGGTGTTTTTAAGTTTAAGCAGTGAAATAGAAAAGAAAATTACTTTTAACTGGAAGTAATATTCAAATCAAAATAGTAAAAAGCCATTCAATCGAATGGCTTTTTATTTATAAACCTTTTTCAGGTTTTAAATCTTCCAGAATTGGAGTTAAAATACTCTTTACCTCTTTTTGAATAGTTTCATTTTTTTGTTCGAAAACTACAATGCTATTTTTACCTTTTTTAAGCCAGCATTCTGGCAAATAAAGGGTTTGTTGTGGACCAACGCTCCAATAACGTCCAATATTAATTCCGTTTACAAATACAATTCCTTTGCCCCAATCGCGCATGTCCAGAAAGGTATCTCCGGTTTTAGTGAGATTAAAAGTTCCCTGATATAAAGTAGGACGATTTATTTTACCTGAGTTTTTATACGCTGTTATATCTGGGGCCGAGGTCATTGGTAATTTATACATTTCCCAATCGCCGGTAATGGTTTCTCCGTTAATAACAACAGGACTTATAATACCTTTATTGTTGGCATTAATTTGAGAACCATAATTAATGCGTCCCATGTTTTCGACCAGTATGTCTAAAGTGGCATTAAAAGGAACTTCGATTTCGCAATCGTATTTTTTATAATATCGGTTCAGTTCTGCTACTTTTTTACCGTTAACATAAACGATAGCATAATCACGTAATCCCTTCAATTCTAATTTTCCGCTAATAGGTTGTGTAAATTTCTTGCTGTACCAAACATAACCATCACCTTGATTTAATTTTTCAAATGTCAATGGATCATCTTCAATAACGGGTGTGATTTTCGATTTAAAATCGGCTAAATCAACCACTTTGGTCAATACAATGTTTGGAAGAGTAATTACAGGCATTTTTTCCGGAACTGCAGGAGTTTCACTTGTTTTTAGTAATTCTCTTAGTGCATTGTATTTTGGAGTCGCCCAACCTGCTTCACTAATAGGAGCGTCATAATCATAAGAAGTCATGTCGGGCTGAATATCATGCTCTTTATCGTAATTAGCGCCCGAAGTAAAACCAAAATTCGTTCCACCATGTACCATATAATAATTGAAAGAAACCTGATTTTCCAGATATTTTTTAGTCTGACGTACGGTTTGTTCCGGTTTTTGTGTCGGGAAAGGTTCTGCCCAATGATCCAGCCAACCCGGATAAAATTCGGCAACCATATAAGGTCCCTGATTATTATTAAACTGATTAACTATTGTTTTTAACTTTGCAATATCGCTTTCGCCATTGGCAGTTGGTAAAGCGCCCGGCAAAGCTCCGCCTTCAAACAACCAGCTTCCGTCTGATGTAAAAAATGGAACATCAAAACCAACATCTTTTAATTGCTGAAAAACGGCTGCACTGTATTTTTTGTGCTCTTCTAGCGGAATATCTTTACGTTGGGCGACATAAGAACCAAATTCATTTTCGCCCTGAACCATAATTATTGGACCGCCTTTGGTAATTTGTAAATCTTTGACCTGATTGTACAATTCGGTAAAATAGGCTTTGGTCGCCGTTAGATATTCTTTGTTATTGCCGCGAATCACCATATTAGGAACATTTTGCAAAAACCAGGGATAACCGCCAAATTCCCATTCGGCACATACATACGGACCTGGTCGAAGAATGACAAATAAACCTTCTTCCTGCGCTGTTTTAATGTATTCGGCTAAGTTTTTATTTCCTGTTTTAAAATCCCAAACTCCGGGAGTAATTTCATGATAGTTCCAGAAAACGTAGGTTGCCACAGCATTTAAACCCATTGCTTTCATCATTTTTAAACGATGACGCCAGTACGGCTGCGGAATTCTGGAATAATGCATTTCGCCTGAATGAATCTGAATTGGTTTTCCATTCAAGATAAAATTCCCATCGCTTATAGCAAAAGTTTGTTTTTCTTGTGCTGTTAATGCTGAAAGGATAAAGAAATTAAACAGGAGGATGAAATAAACTTTTTTCATTTTTATTTGAAATTGATGATGTTTATAAAAAGCAAGAGAGCACTATGAATTGCGCTCTCTTGCTAACCTAACTAACCAATAAATTTATTACTCTGAAAATTCTAATTTTTGTAATTTTTTCCATCCGCCACGAGTGAAATCAGGAATTTCTACAGGAGACGAGTTATTATCAAGTGAGATCTCTGTTAAAGGACCTAAGCAAGACCATTCTGCTAAATCGTAAACATCCATATCTAACGGAAGTCCTTTTTGCAGACAGTGAATCAATCGGTAATCCATCACGAAATCCATTCCGCCGTGACCGCCCACTTTTTTAGCTTTCTCTTCGATATCTTTTACAATTGGATGCTTGTATTTTGCCATTAATGCTTTTTTAACATCTTCAGGAACAAATGAATGCGCACTTAATTTTTCGTGATTTGGTTTTACATCATCTCCTAATGCTGCACCGTCTAAAGCATAACCTTCTAAAGGATATTTGTTGGCAAAACCTTTAGTTCCGCTCAACTGGTACATTCTGCTGTACGGACGAGGAGAAGTAACATCGTGCTGAATCTGGATTGTTTTTCCGTTTTCGGTACGAATCATAGTCATGGTATGATCTCCGTTTCTAAAATCTTTAATTTCCTGACCTGATTTTTCTTTGATGTAAGCAGGATTTCCTACTGCTTTTGTATCCATAGAAACTAAGAAATTCATTTTATCACCACGGTGAATATTCAAAGCCTGACAAGCTGGTCCCATACCGTGAGTTGCGTAAATATCACCTCGGTGTTTGATGTTGTAATCCATTCTCCAGTTGTTCCAGTATTCGCCCCAAAATGGTTGAAGACCGTGAATGTAAGAACCTTCGGCATGAAGAATTTCTCCAAACACACCTTGCTGTGCCATATTTAATGTCGTTAATTCGAAGAAATCGTAAACGCAATTTTCAAGTTGCATACAATGTTTACGGGTTTTTTCGGAAGTATCAATAAGATCCCAGATTTCTTTCATGGTCATAGCGCCCGGAACTTCGATTGCTACGTGTTTTCCGTCTTTCATTGCCTGAACTCCTATTAAAGCATGATGTTTCCAGTCGGTTGCGATGTAAACCAAATCAACGTTTGGCAAGGCAGTAACTTTTCTCCAGGCATTTTCATCTCCAAAAAATTCCTGAGCTTTAGGAAGACCAGCTTTTGTTAAAATCTCATTAGCCGATTGTGTGTTTTTCTCTGTCATATCGCAAAGCGCTACGATTTCTACTCCGGGAATATGCGTCATACGCTCAACAGCTCCAGGGCCACGCATTCCTAAACCAATAAAAGCAACACGAACAGTTGGAAGTGGAGCAGTAGCCAAACGCAAAACATCCTGCTGACCTTTTGGACGGGTTGGTGTTTTGGTTTTGATCATTTGTGCCGATGCGATTGCTCCTCCAAACAACAGACAGGCCACTAACATGAATTTTAAAATACTAGTTTTCATAATTGAATTAATTTGATTTGAAATGATGATAATCTAAATGCTGATTATCGGGAATTATTGTTTTTGTAAATTGTTTATTTTTTAAAACGTCTTTTTAAGGTAATGTGTCAAAATTTATTTCAGGTTTTTTATTGTTTAAAGGTCTTGTAAAGATCGTTTTTGGTGTTGTATAATTGTTGAAAAAACCGCCGTCTTTTAGATAAAAAGAAGTATTGTCGAGTCCGCCTGCAAAATCCATTCGGTATTCTTTTGCTCCGGTATTATCTGTTGTAAAGCGAGCCGAATTGATCTCTGACCAAACTCCCTTATCGTCACAAACCCATTGATTGTTGAATAATACCTTACGGGACAAATCGCCTTGTTCCGGAATGAAATTTTCTAAGAACGAATGAAATCTTTTTAAATAGGTATTCGTTTCGGGACGATTAAAACTAGCGATTAATAGCCATTTTTGCAATTCCGGTGCGTAAAAATAGGCTGTATACGTTGTTGTATTATTGTTTTGAGGGAATCCTTGTAATAAAAACTTATAAGTAGTTCCTGCTTTCCAGTTGTATTTAAGATAGCTTTGACCGCCAGAACCTTCGTTTCCAAATTCGCCTGTGTGAACATTTTCGCCTTTTTTGAGCATTTTAATTTTATGTGATTCAGGAATACTGGCCGGATCATCAGTACTAAACGGACTCCATACAGAAAATAAAACTCTTCTTTCTGAAGCCGAATTAACCTGAATACCAAAGTAACCTTCTCCAAAACCATTTGCCATAAAATAAGAACCAATTTTATCTTCGTTTTCAGGAATGGTAACTTCGTTATAATACCATTTTGCATTGATGTTTTCAGGAACCTGATAGTTTAAATGTACAGATGGTCCGCGGCGTCCCCAATGATAAAAGTTGCCCTCATTATTTGGGACATAAGATATTTTTGCATCGTAATCATTACTCGAAATCGTTAAACGATTTATAGCAGGAAAGCGATCTCCTGTTTTACTGATTCCTTTTATCTTAACGGCAACATAACCTTCCTGATTAATTTTCCAGGTACCAATTGTTACCGCTTTTTTTGAAGTATCAAATGTTACTTTTTTGGCTTCATTATTAATCGAAAATTCTAATTCTGATTTTCCAACTACTTCTACCGATTCTTCAACAGTTAACTGAAAACTTCCGGCTTTCGAAATTCTGAAATAAACGGTAAAAAATTCTTCGGCATTGATCCAGTTTTCAATTCCGTTATCCGTAATAGTATTGCTTTCTAAATGTTTCGAGCTGTAAGCATTTCCCGCCAACGGAAGCGAGATACTGGTTTTTGGATTTTTTAAAGAATCTTTCTCAGTACTTTCGCTATTGTCTGTACAGGAAAAAGATACAAGTAATGAAGCAAAAAATAAGTAAAATAAGTTTTTCATAGTATCGATAGTTCGTTTATTTTTTTAAAAATTACCTCTCTAATCTACCAAATTAGAGAGGCTTCAAAAACAAAACAATTCTAATAATTATGGATTTTGAGTTAAAGTTCCCGGATAGGCATTAATTTCTGATTGCGGAATATATTGAACCACTCTCAAACTTGAAGCTGGCCAGTCTGTCATTGGCAAGTGAGGGCCAGGATAACGACGCGTCATGGTTTGTCCGTTTCTGTAAACATCATAACCTCTATGTGCTTCAAACGCTAACTCTAACTGACGTTCTTCGTCTACTCGCTGTACGGCATTTGTACTATTTAATGATGTATAACCGCCACCAACAATCGATCTTTCTCGAATTATGTTTAAGTTGGTTAAAGCACTATTATAATCACCTTTTTTAACATATGCTTCTGCCATGTTCAAATACATCTCGGCCAATCTTGAAATAGTTGGCGAGTGCAGGTGCGAATCATTGTTTTGAAGAGAACATTTCGTGATATAATACATTGGATAAACACGGTTCAGCAACATCATATAATCTTTTTCGCCTGTATACGTTTTGCCTTCATATACAATCGAATATTGATTTTCGGCTGCATTTACTGCAGTTAAGTTATAATCAGCATTTCCTATTGTGATATAAAATGTACCATTAGGATTTGTTTTTAATGGTTGTTGCATATAGTTGTAACCCGTCTGTGTACCGGTAGCATTTTTAACGTCATAAATAAAACGGAATGCCTGAGTTTTGTTTCCTGCGTCATCTGTGGTATATTGAGGATCGATAAAAGCCCAACGCGCATCTTTCTTTAAACCGGATTTTCTTAGCAAATCAAGATATTTGGCACTGGCATACATTTCGCCCCAGCCTTGTCCCTGAATATTAGCATACATTCCGCCAATTCCATAAAAATGATCGTAACCTGAAAATTCTGATGCCACTTGTTTTACAGCAAAAATCGTTTCGGTTTGCTCATCAGAATCTGGAGCGTAGGTATTAAATTTCATGAAGCTGTCTCTGCTTAATAAATGATATCTTCCGCTTGCTATTACTTTATTTGCGTAGTCTATCGAAAGCGTTGCATATTCCTGATTAGGTGTTTCATACGTTCCGCTCATATACAAATAAACTCTTGAAAGCATTGCCTGAGCAGCTTCTTTTGTTGCATAAGCCGCTTTTCTTTCAGTTGTCATTAAAGCTTCAGCTTTTTTCAAATCACTGATGGCTTGTGCATAAGTATCTTTTACTGTTGACCTGTCCGGAAGATTAAGATTATTTAAATCTGCCGGTAAACCATTTACGATTGGCACTCCTAAATTAGTTTCTGGTGATTGAGAATAAGGTCTTCCGTAAGTACGACACAAATAAAAATAAATCATACCTCTTAAATAGTAAGCTTCACCTAATTGCTGATCCATAGCGGCGCTTTCTCCTTCGGCAATCATTTTCATTAAATCACTTGATTGCGAAATAATTTTGTAACTATTGTTCCAAAAAACAGATAAACGACCGTTGTCCGGAATATGCTGATAGGAGATAAAAGAATAAAAAGCATCTGTAGAGGTACCTCTAATCATGATATTGTCACCCGGATATTCTCCAACCCTGTGCATAACATCAGACCATCCTTTTAATTGTGCGTAACATCCGTTTAGTAAAACTTCGATCGAAGCTTCTTTATCTTGTTCAATTTTGTCTTTTGTATAGGAATCAAATGGCTCTCTGTCTAAATCACATGAGGACAGGAAACTAATTGCCATACATAATATAAATATCTTTTTCATGATTTTGTTTTTAAAGAGTTAAGTTAAGTCCTAATACAATTTTGCGCGTTTGAGGATATACCTGTGTCGCAACACCAGTAATAGCGCCATTTGTAGGAGGTATTTCAGGATCAACTCCGGAATAATGAGTAATCGTAAATAAGTTTTCACCGGCGATATACAATCTTAAATTTGCGATATGCAAACGTTCGATAGGTACATTATAACCTAAAGTGATGCTTCTCATTTTTAGGTAAGTTCCGGTTTCTAAGAAACGTGATGATGCTTTGTTAGAGTTACTGGGATTATTGTAAAGTGCTTGCGGATGCGTTGCAATATCGCCCGGTTTTTCCCAACGGCTCCATCCACTATGAAGGTTCATTTGGTTTCTATCGGTATACGCACCATCAGAATCGAATTCTGCTCTTGCATAATTATAAATTTCACCTCCTACAGAATAACTAAAAATGGCAGCAAAATCAAAGTTCTTGTAATTTACACTCGTAGAAAATCCTCCAAAAAAGTCAGGAGTATAAGCACCAATTACTTTTTGGTGTTTAGAAGCATCACCATAGTTAGAAGTTTTTACACGTTCTCCTGCAGCATTTGTCGTAAACCATTGTGGTTTTCCGTTTTCAGGATCAACACCAGCCCATTCTGTTAAATACCAGCTATCAACATCTTTTCCGGGAGTTAATAATTTTGATGCAGATCCTGCAATACCACTACCATCTCCAACAATAATTTCCTGCTTGCTTCCGTAAAGACTCGTTACTTTATTTTTATTAGTACCAATGTTAGCATCTACAGACCAGTGTAAATTTTCATTTTTAATAATATCAACATTTAAAGATGCTTCAAAACCTCTATTATTTACAGCTCCTACGTTTCTCCAGATACTTGTAACACCAATTACTCCAGGCAATGGTACTCTGTATAATAAATCTGAAGTATTTTTATTATAATAATCCAATGTAATATTTACTCGGTTAAAGAAACTAACATCAACACCTACGCCGCCAGTATATGTTTTTTCCCAGCTTAAATCCGGATTGGCCAATTGCGAAACCAATGCTCCGGGATTTTCATTATAACTTTGAGAGAAAGAATACAAAGGAAGGTGAGGGTACAAACTGTTAGGACGATTTCCTACCGAACCATAACTTGCTCTTAGCTTAAGATTATTGATATAATCGGCATGAAAAAAGGCTTCGTTATGAATGTTCCAACCACCACTTACAGAGAAAAAGTTACCATATTGTGCATTTGCTCCAAAGTTAGAAGCCCCGTCGCGACGAAAAGAAAGTTGTGCTAAATAACGATTGTCATACGAATAATTCACATTCGATAACAAAGACTGCACAGCCCATTGCGATCTGTTACCGCCCACTTTTTCAGGCACCGCAGCAGCATCTGTAACTATAATTCCTGGAGGGATTCCTGTTGCTACGCCAGTACTTGTTTTAGAGTTGTATTCGTTCCATTCATAACCTGCAAGAGCATTAAAGTCATGTTTTCCGAATGATTTATTAAATTTTAATAATTGGTTCGTGTAGATTCTGTTATAAGTAGAAAAGTAATCTTCGATTCGGCCTTTTACCGCTTCTCCCGCAGAAGATCTTGGATCTGAATAATAAGTTGAATTATAATTACCAAAAATGTAATTGTTTACAGAAGAATATGTTAGCCAGCTGTTAAATTTAATATCAAAATCAAGATTTGCCCTAACCGTATAAGATTCAGATTCACCATAATTCCATTGTAAATCATATAAATAGTTAGATCCGGTTGTATTTACCCAGGTTGGGTTTGGCGCGTTTCCTGCCAAAGATCCATCTTCCAAATACGGACTATCCCAAGGCATGTTTCCGTAAAGCGCACCAACAGAATGTTGTTGGTCATCTGTTGTTTCTCTGGTTAAATTTACTTGTGGTCTCAGTGTAAACCAGCTATTTGGTTTGTACTCAAATTTCATCAAACCGTTATATTTTTTGTATTCGTAACCTCTTATAGCACCCGTTTCGTCATAAAGACCAATAGAAACGTAGCTTTTAAAGTTATCTCCGCCACCACTTATGGATAGATTGTAATCCTCTGCAAGTCCGGTTTGTGTACCATTATTCCACCAGTCAAAATTTTGGTTTCTCAATTCCGGTTTCCACCACCAAACATTTTCAAAATCTTGTTTGTTGGCAAACGAATCGTACAAATCATACAATTGCGATCCGTTCATGATTTTAAAATTTCCATTATTGATCGTAGTTAAAGCTGTTTTAGCAGAAAAACTAATTTTAGATTTACCCGCTTTTCCGCTTTTTGTAGTAACCACAATAACACCATTGGCACCCTGTGAACCATAAACCGCTGTAGAAGCAGCATCTTTAAGAACCGTTAACGTTTCGATATCAGATGGATTCATGTTTGCCGAACTATTCCCCACAATAACTCCGTCAATTACCCATAAAGGATCTGTACTTCCGTTAACGGTTGTTCTGCCTCGAATGATTATTTTTCCTACTGCTCCCGGCTGTCCGCCACCAGTATTTACATAAACTCCCGTAGCTTTTCCTGCCAGCATATTTTCTACAGAAGGAGTCGTTACATCTACAATTTTTTTATTGTCTAAAGTTTGCAGCGATCCGGTTAAACTCTCTTTTTTAACCTTAGCATATCCTACCACTACCACCTCGTCCATTTGCTCACCGGCTTCTTTCATTATTACATTAATAGAACCGTTTCCTGCCGCAACTTCCTGATCCTGCATTCCTAAAAATGAAAAAACTAAAATTGTATTGGCATTGGGTACATCAATGGCAAAACTTCCATCCATATCCGTTTGCACTCCTTTTGATGTTCCTTTTATGATCACATTTACTCCAGGAATCGGAATTCCTTTTTCATCGACAACCTTACCCTTCGTTATTTTTTGAAATGCCAGTAAATTGGTTTTGTTTACCGGAATTTCTTTTGAAGGTGCTGCATTGGTAACTTGAAAACTTAAAGACAACAACGAAAGTAATGTTGCTTTTAAACTTTTTTCAAGTACAGTATACAACCTTAAGTTTCCAGGTTTTTTTGAGAATACTTTTTTCATACTCTTTGTTTGGTTTTGGTTAATGAATGTGTTTTTGTTTAGTTATTTTTTTCGATTTTTTTAAAATTTCATCACTCATTTTTTCGCTTTTTTGGTGTAATAAAAAAGACCTTAAAAGCGGTGAAAAAAGGTAAAAAAAGCCATATTATTTTTTTATTCTTCGACGAAACTATAGATTATATTTTTATTAACCAAGAAAAAACACAAAAAATGTGCTCGAACACACAAAAAAAGTGTTCTCGAGCACATAAAATTGTGCGATACGTTTTTTTTAATATAAAATGATGCGATTATTCTAAAAAAAAGCACAAAAAGCACATCGCTTTATTTTAGGCGTATTCGCAACTATGATATTTTATTTTTAAGGAATAAAAACAAGTTGTTTGTATTTCTAAGAATATCGCAATCATCAATTAATTTGTTTAATAATAAATCAAACTTTTAAAGGTTTTAATTTGATCCGTTTTTTCTTATTTTTTACTTTTTAAATAAAAAAGCAATAAAAAACAGCAATTAGGTTTTAAATAAAAGTTTGACTTATATTAGCGTTTTTATAAGAAGATTTTTTAAGGCGATTTTCTGTCCTTTGAAATGATTAAAATGCGTTAGGATTTTGTTTTCATTAAATAAATTTTTCCAAAAAATATGCACGAAATTTTAAAAGAATATCAGGTAGTTTTAATCGATAAAAAACAAAAAAATGATGAAGCTATTTTGACTTCTTCATTATGGGAAAAAGCAAATTGTTTAACTGATTTTTGTTCTCCCTGGAAAAGTGGTTCCTTTTCGAAAATTGAATTTAGGGCGCTTCATGATCTCGAAAATTTCTATTTTAGTTTTAGGGTTTTTGATACCGATATTTATATCGATCAAAAAGACAATAGTTTCCTGAGTATAGGAAACTCAGATCGGGTAGAACTATTTTTTAGAACCAATGAATCCTTAAATCCTTATTATTGCCTTGAAATGGATACATCAGGCCGAATAATGGATTTTAAAGCACTTCCTCAAAAGAATTTTGATTTTAACTGGAAATGGCCTAAAAAGGATATAAAAGTAAAAACGGCAAAGGATGAAATTTCATTTATTGTTGAAGGCAGCATTAGTATTCAATCCCTAAAAGATTTAAATTTAATTCATAACAATACAATTGAAGTCGGAGTTTTCAGGGCAAAATTCTCTCTGGTCGAAAATCTGCAATACGATGCCACCTGGATTTCGTGGGTAAACCCAAATACTGAAACGCCTAATTTTCATATCGCTTCTTCGTTTGGGAAGTTTGTTTTTAGCCACTAAGGCGCAAAGGCACCAAGTTAAAAAGCTTTATTTTTAAAGTTAGTTTGTCGCTGGTTTGTCATTTCGACCGAAGGGAGAAATCACACAAGTAAATCGACAAAGTTTAGCAATATTCATGCGGAATTTCTCTTGTGATTTCTCCCTTCGGTCGAAATGACAAAAAATGAGAAACTATATAAAAAAACTTTGTGTCCTTGTGTCTTCGTGGCAATTTACGATACGTAAAAAGAAGCATTCTCTACATTAATAATATCAATAGGCAACAAGATCGTTTCCGGGATATCTTTGCGGAACAAAAAATGCTCTACCAAAGTACTAACACCTAAATAAGCTTGTCTTTTTTGATTTTGATGAATTAAAAAATGCACCAATCCCTGATTCAGGAAGTTGACATTCTTTTCGACTAAATCGTAACCAATAATGGCAATTTTTTTATTTTTTAAAGGAGCTAAAATCGAAGCAATCTGATATGCTTTAGAAGTTGTGATAAAAATTCCCTTCAGGTTTGGATTTTCTTCCAAAAAGGCCGAAAATTTACTTTCGACATTAGGATGTTTTAATTTTAAAGTAGTTAAAGAAAAATCGGCAATTTTCTTTTCGTCGAAATAATGTCTGAAACCCTTTTCTTTTTCCTGCATGTGAACCGCATTTTTTACGCTTTCATCTATATGAACAATCGCAATTTGCCCTTCAGTTAAAATCAAATTTATTAAACTGGCGGCGACACGACCACTTTTATGTAAATCCTGCCCCACAAAACTCTTAATAGATTCGCTTTCAATTTGGTTATTAAAAGTGTTTACTATTATTTCCAGTTCATCGTATTGTTTTACGATTTCAAGCGTTTCCTTATGAAATAAAGGAGCAATTAAAACAGCATCTGGCGATTGTTTAAGAATCGTTTCATGCGTATTTAAAAACGATTTTTTACTTTCAGGATTAAAGTAATGGGTTTCTATAACAACACCGTACGCTTTAAACTCAGTTTTGGCTTCCTGAATTCCGTTTACGCACGGCAGCCAATACGGATCTATTTCCGGATCCGGAAGCAAAACGCAAATACGGTAAACTTTGGTGTTTTTTAAATTACGGGCAATTAAGTTAGGCTCATAATTAATGACGTTCAAGACTTCATTAATTTTATCCAGCGCCGTAGGAGAAACTTTTCCTCTGTTATGCAAAACACGATCTACAGTTCCTTTAGAAACTCCTGCCATTTTTGCTATATCCTTAATAGTGTACTTTTTATCCATATAAGCAAATATAGAAACTTTGGTTTAATTATTTAAAAAAATATTGTTCGAATTAATAAGTGTGCTCGAGAACATTAATTTAGTGTGTTCGAGCACATTTTTAGTTTTTTTCTTGGTTTATAAAAATATAATCTATAGTTTCGTAGAATCAAAACCAAAAAAACAGTGTAAATTCTTAACCTATTAATGTTGTAATTATTTGTATTGCAATGTTTTATTATAAAATTTATAAGTGAAAAAAATTACTTCATTAGCTCCCGGCCGAACGTGCCTCTTTGGGGATCATCAGGATTATTTAGGATTGCCGGTTATAGCCTGTGCAATCGATCGAAATATAAAACTAACCGCTGAACAAAATAACACCAATACGTTTGTGCTGAACATGATCGATATTGGCGAAATCAGGGTCATTGATATCGATGCTACTTTCGATACCTTAGAGCCTCGCGATTATTTTGCCTCTTCGTTACGCGTTTTGCGGCGATATGGTTGTGTACCCAATGTAGGTTACACCATTACCATTACAGGAGATATTCCTATAAATTCAGGAACATCGAGTTCATCGGCTTTATTGATGGCCTGGATTCGTTTTTTGATTGATGCTTTTGGAGTTGATCATGAAGTCACTCCTGAATTTATAGCCAAAGTTGGATATGAATCTGAAGTTTTAGAACACGGAGAACCAGGCGGAATGATGGATCATTTTAGCATTGGGGTAGGGAATGTGGTGTACATTAATACAAAAGAACCTTTCTCGTTTAAAGTAATCAGATCAGATCTTAAAGGTTTAATAACAGGAGTTTCGGGTGTTCCCAAAGAAACGATTGGATTGATTGGCGAAATAAAAGGAAACGCTTTAATGTCTATTGGCATTGTAAAACAAAATTTCTCTGATTTTGATTTGAATACTTCTGAAATAGAAGATATAGATCGCTACAGAAATTGTTTACCGGATCGATTGATTCCCTTTTTCGAAGCTGCGCTAAAAAATTTCCATTATACCAAAGAAGCTTTAAAAGAATTCGAAAAGCCAGTTTTAGATCTCAAAAAAATTGGTGCATTAATGAATCAGCATCACGAAGTTTTGCGTGATTTATTGAAAATTACAGTACCAAGAATCGACGATATGATCAATGCAGCTTTGCGTGCAGGAGCATACGGAGCTAAAATTGTAGGCTCCGGCGGTGGCGGAAGCATTGTTGTAATTGCAAATCCTGAAAAAGAAGCTGCCGTAATCGAAGCTATTTTAAAAGCCGGTGCAGAGGAAGCTTATGCAGTTGCTGTAGATCCGGGTGTGAGAATTATAGAAAATATTGAAATTTAAAAAATAAATATGCACAACAATTTAGTTATTCTGGCAGGTGGAGCATCATCCCGAATGAAAAAAGAATCCGTTCTCGATAATTTATCAGCAGAAGAAATCGCTCAGGCAAACGAAAGAAGTAAAGGTTTAATTGGCGTTGGCGCAAGCGGAAGACCTTTACTGGATTATCTTTTATTGAATGCCAAAAAAGCGGGATATAAAAATATCTACATTATTATAGGAGAACAAGGGGAGTTGTTTAAGGAATTTTACGGAAGCCAAAATCTAAATAATGATTTTCACGGACTCAATATTTCCTTTGCCGTACAATATATTCCTGACGGAAGATTAAAACCTTTTGGTACGGCAGATGCTTTGTTTCAGGCGGTTGAACAATTTCCGGAATTAAATACGCAACAATATTCGGTTTGTAATAGTGACAATTTATATTCGGCGAAAGCCTTATTAGCACTTAGAGAAACAACCAGTCCTAATGCTTTTATCGCTTACGATCGTGATGCATTAGAATTTCCGTCTGAAAGAATTTCGCGTTTTGCCATTGCTAAATTAGATCACAACAATCAATTATTAGACATTCTTGAAAAACCTTCTGCCAATATTTTAGCGGATTATAAAGATGTTGAAGGAAAAATAAGAGTGAGTATGAATGCTTTTAAATTCAACGGAAGTACATTATATACTCATCTTAAAAATTGTCCCGTTCATCCCGAAAGAGATGAAAAAGAGCTGCCAACCGTACTTTTAAATTCGGTAAAAGAACATCCAAATACCACTTTGGGAATTCCGTTTTCAGAGCACGTTCCGGACTTAACCGCCAAAGAAGATATCGCCGATGTCAAAGCATATTTAAAGCAACATTATCCTGTTTTGGACTGGCAAGCCTAGAAAAAATTAACAAAAAATTGATATCTAATTTACCAGTAAGTACAACTTATTGGAGTACTTTTGCTTTAAATTTGCAAAAAAAATGCAACAAACTGTGTTTAATTGCGATATATTTGCAAAAGTGTTGATGGTATTTTAGGTAGAAATAAGAACTAATCTATTAATAATCAACCAAAAAAATATGTCAAACATTGAAAGTGCAATACAAATAGAAAAACGGAGTACTATTATTCCAATGGTCATTTTAACCGCTTTATTTTTTATTCTCGGTTTTGTTACCTGGCTCAACGGTCCGTTAATACCATTTTTTCAATTGGCTTGTGAGTTAACCTCTTCTCAGGCCTATTTTGTAACTTTTGCTTTTTACATCGCTTATTTTTTAATGGCAATTCCGTCATCATGGGTAATCGAAAAAGTAGGGTATAAAAATGGTATTTCGTTAGGATTATTGATCATTGCTGCGGGCGCATTTATGTTTTATCCCGCTGCCGAAAGCCGAACTTTTGTATTGTTTTTAATTGCATTATTTGTAATGGGAACCGGTTTGGCCATTTTGCAGACAGCATCAAATCCGTACGTGGTGGTTATTGGTCCAAGAGAAAGTGCAGCAGCGAGAATTAGTGTTTTGGGAATTGCAAATAAAATGGCAGGATTCGTAGCTCCGCTGATATTAACAGCTTTGGTTTTGTCTAATATGCAGGAGTTTACAGCAGATAAAATAGCATTGTTGGATTCGGTTTCAAAATCAAATGCTCTAAATTCTCTTGCATTGCAATTACAAAGACCTTACCTTTATATGGGATTGATTATAATGGTTTTGGCACTTTTAGTGAAGTTATCGCCGCTTCCTGAAATTGATTTGGATGAAGAAGGAAATGTGACACATTTGAGTATTTTTAAACAAATGAGAAATGCGTTCAAACGCCCTCAATTGGTTTTAGGAGTAATTACGTTAATGCTCTATTTATCTGCCGAAGTTTTGGCCGGAGACTCTATAGGAGGTTTCGGAAAAGAATTAGGAGTTTACGGAAAAGAAGGGAATTTTTATTTAAAGTTAACTTCTTTCACAATGTCGGCAATGGTTGTGGGATATATATTAGGAATAACATTAATACCTAAATATCTGTCGCAAGTCACGGCGCTAAAGGCATCCGGAGTTTTAGGCGTAATTTTAGTTTTGGCAATCGTTTTTATTTCGCCAAAAATAATGTTTCAGTTACCCGGAATTCCAAATTTACCGGTGGTGATACTTTTAGTAGCATTACTGGGGTTGGCAAATGCATTGTGCTGGCCTGCAATCTGGCCAATGGCGCTGGAAGATTTGGGAGGCTATACTAAAATTGGAAGTGCAATTTTGATCATGGGTATTATAGGAGGAGCCATTTTTCCTTTGTTATACGGATTGATCACAGAAAATATAAACGCATCAAATATCGCAAACGGAACCGTGGAAATTTCGAAAAGCGGAAATCAGATTGCTTATTTAATGTTGTTGCCATCTTATTTAATGATCCTTTTTTACGCTATAAAAGGACATAAATATCGAAGTTGGAAAATGTAACGAGAGGAATTAAAAAAAAACTATATCATGTTAAAAAGTAAAACAGACAAAGCGACAGGATTCGAGAAACGATTTGAAAACATCAATACAATTGTTTTCGAAAATTCAGGCGAAGCATCAAAAGCAGTAGCGCAGGAAATCGCAGCTTTAATTCAATCCAAACAAAAAGAAAATCAGCCTTGTATTTTAGGACTTGCAACAGGATCTTCTCCTAAAGGATTGTACGCTGAATTGGTTCGCTTGCATAAAGAGGAAGGTTTGAGTTTTAAAAACGTAATCAGTTTTAACTTGGATGAATATTATCCAATGGAACCAAACTCAATCAATAGTTACGTTCGTTTTATGAAAGAATTACTGTTTGATCACGTTGATATTTTACCTGAAAACGCTCATGTTCCGGACGGACTTTTAACAAAAGAACAAATCGCAGATTATTGCCACGAATACGAAGCTAAAATTGAAGCTCTTGGCGGAATTGATCTTCAGATTCTGGGAATTGGTGGTAACGGACATATAGGTTTTAATGAATCAGGTTCGTTACAAAACTCTAAAACCCGTTTGGTCGCTTTAGATCATATTACAAGAGTAGCTGCAAGTAAAGATTTCTTTGGTTTGAGCCATACACCAAGAACTGCTATTACTCTTGGAGTAAAAAAAATCATGGAAGCTAAAAGAGTGATCTTATTGGCCTGGGGGGAAGGAAAAGCAAATGTGGTAAAAAGATCTGTAGAAGATGAAGTTACGAATAGAGTACCCGCTTCATTTTTGCAGGAGCACAACAATGCCGTTTTTATTTTAGATAAAGAAGCTTCTTCAAAACTTACCAGAATCAATAAACCTTGGTTGGTAGAAAAAGTAGAATGGACAGATAAACTGACTCGTAAAGCAGTTTTAGGTTTGGCACTTCAGCTTAAAAAACCAATTTTAATGTTGACAGATGCTGATTATATCGAACACGGAATGAGTGATTTATTGGCTGATTCCGGTCCTGCATACGACATCAATATTAAGATTTTTAATAAATTACAAAATACAATTACAGGCTGGCCAGGCGGAAAACCAAATGCAGACGATTCTAACCGTCCTGAAAGAGCAGAACCAGCCAAAAAACGTGTATTGATTTTTAGTCCGCATCCTGATGATGATATCATTAGTATGGGAGGGACTTTTATGCGTTTGCAAGATCAGGGACATGAAGTGCACGTTGCGTATCAAACTTCGGGAAATATCGCTGTAGCGGATGATGAAGCGTTGCGTTTTGCAAGATTCGTAATTGATTATAATGAAAAATTTGGGATAAAAAGTCCTGAAGCAGATGACATTTACAAAAAAGCCCAAACTTTCCTTGAGAATAAAAAGAACAGTGAAATAGATATTCCGGAAGTTCGTTACATCAAAGGATTAATTAGAAAAGGTGAGGCGAGAGCAACAAGTCATTTTGTAGGTTTAACAGATGATCAGATTCATTTTATGGAATTGCCTTTTTATGAAACCGGAACAATCGAGAAAAAACCAATCGGACAAGAGGATATTCAGTTGACAATGGATTTAATCGAAAAAATCAAACCACATCAAATATATGCTGCAGGAGATTTAGCAGATCCACACGGAACGCATAAAGTTTGTTTGGATGCTATTTTTGAAGCGGTAAAAGCACTTAAATCAAAATCGTTCATGGATGATTGCTGGTTATGGTTGTACCGTGGAGCTTGGCAGGAATGGGGAATTGACGAAGTCGAAATGGCTGTACCAATGAGCCCTGATCAGGTTTTGGCAAAACGTCACGGAATCTTTAAACACCAATCGCAAAAAGATGGTGTTGTTTTTCAGGGAACTGATGCCCGCGAATTCTGGCAAAGAGCCGAAGACAGAAATGCAGAAACTGCTGCTTTGTACCAGGAATTAGGTTTGGCAACGTACGCAGCGATGGAAGCTTTCGTGAGATGGCACTATTAAGATTCTGAGTTGCTGAGGTTCTAAGATTCTAAGCCTTTTAAGCCTTTTTAAAATATTCGCCACGAATTCACGAATTATATTTAAAACTAATTCGTGAATTCGTGGCGATTTTTTTATCATCGCTCGGGTCATGGAGAAAATCATTAAAATCCTTTAATCTGTGGCAAAAAAAATAAAAAATTAGAATAGCTTTGCACCACAACAAGAAGCAAGAAAAGAATAAATCTATATTCTATTTTCTTGCTTCTTTCTTCTTAAAAATATGGAACCAGACAAAAAACTTCTCATAAAATTAGCCCATACCAAAATGCCTTTCGGGAAATACGAAGGACGATTTTTAATCGATTTACCCGAATATTATGTGGTTTGGTATCATAATAAAGGCTTTCCTAACGGTGAGTTGGGGCAACAACTGGCGCTTGTTTATGAATTGAAACTTAATGGTCTTGAGGAACTGATTCGGAACATTAAAAAACAGTATCCCAAGCTTTTAAAATAAAATAGTAAGAAAAATCTTTTGCTATTTCGATTTTTTTATTTAAGTTTGGTATATAAAAATATTACAATTTTTAAAAACTAATTGATACTACAGAATTCAAGACTGAATTTGCGAATGTGTACAAGTCAATATTTTGAAATTATAATATTTGAATACATAAAAAATATTATAATTTTTAAAAACAAATTGACACCACAGAATTCACGACTGAATTTGTAAATGTGTACAAGTCGATGTTTTAAAATTATAATATTTTTTTTATGCCAAAAATTTCTTCATACCAAGTTTTATAGTCAGTTTTTATACCTAATGTTCCAATCTTTTTTAAACAGGAGATCCCTGTTGATTTTTTTGTTATTAACTTTCAATTATTCTCTATTGCTCCCATGAGTGTTTTTCTTTTTTTGTAAAAATTAACATGAAGAACTAAATGGAAAACAGTTTTAAAACCTCAAACTCAGGTGAAAATTTTAGTATTGCAGCTTTAGTTTTAGGAATAATTTCTATTATAGTAGCTTTCATTCCTTGTATAAATGTGGTGGCGCTAGTTACTTCACTTCTAACCATAATTTTTGCAGCAGTTGGTTTATTTAGGGCAACAAATGCAAATTGTCCAACTTTGCTAGCTAAAATAAGTTTGATTTTGGGAATCGTTGCACTGTTGTTCTCAATAATTCTCGTATTAGTTTATGGTCTTATTATTGGAGCCTTGTCATTTTGGGATTAGTAAAAAAGGGTATGATTATTAAAAATAATAAGAAATCCCTTTTTAATTTATTTGTTAATAACTTTGAAGTATTGTTCGTTGTTCACATAAGTGTTTTTCTATTTTTGTAACAATTAACATAAAACACTATATGGAAGATTATAAACAACCGTCAAATGCAGGTCAGGGCATGGGTATTGCAGCCTTAGTGCTGGGAATCGTAGGTCTTATTGCAGCATTTATTCCTTGCTTTGGTTTTATTGCCGTAATTTTTGGAGTACTTGCCATAGTTTTTGGAGCAATTGGTCTGTCTCAGGCAAAAAGAGAACAAGCTTCAACTACAATGCCACTAGCAGGTTTGATTTTAGGGTGTGCAGCAACAGTTTTTGTTGTTATATGGGTGCTAGTTGTAGTAGGTTCTATAGGATCTGCTGTAATGTCTCATAAAGATGAAATTACTAATGCCATAGATTCTGCCACTATCGAGTCTGTAAAAATACAAGATTCCCTAAATGATATAGAAATAACCACTGATACTATAAAGGTAGAAGAAACAAAATAATACATCTCTTTTGTGGAAATAAAATCTTCTTACGAAATTGATTCTTATAAAAAGATAAACGTGATTTTTATTGTAATCATCATGTTTATCTTTTTTTATTGCTTTATAATGCCATTTTTAAACTTTGGTTTCCGCTCGACTTGCGAAGGAATGCCTTTAGCCTATTGTAAAAGCCGTGGTTTAACAAGGGCTTTTGCTCAAATTTTAAGATTAAACTTTAGTGAGGCAATTGTTTATAATCCGTACAGTATAAAGATTTTTTTGTTTTTTCTAATTCAATTAATTATGCGCTTATTTATCAATAAGATAGTACGCCTTTCTAATTTTAAAAGAATAATAATTTGTGATATTTTGTTGAGTGCTGTACTATTTGTTTTTTCATTTTATAATCTTGTCGTAATCTGAAAACTTAAAATTAACAGGGTAATATTCAAAAAAACATCCAATTAAAAGTTAAAATTATCGATTACGAAATCATCTAATAGTTCTAATTAAAATTTTGCAAATTATCTCATTCTCTAATTGTCAAAATATCTAATTAAATTTGTACTTTTGCCAAGTTTTTTACACAACTACATACAAACAACAACAGAATGAATCAAACAAAATATATTTTTGTTACAGGCGGTGTGACTTCTTCATTAGGAAAAGGGATTATCGCGGCATCTTTAGCAAAATTGTTACAAGGAAGAGGATATCGTACAACTATTCAAAAATTCGATCCATATATTAATGTGGATCCGGGTACTTTGAATCCATACGAACATGGAGAATGTTATGTAACAGATGATGGTGCAGAAACAGATTTAGATTTAGGTCACTACGAGCGTTTCCTGAATGTTCCTACTTCTCAGGCAAATAACGTTACTACAGGAAGAGTATATCTTTCGGTTATTGAAAAAGAAAGAAGAGGAGAATTTTTAGGAAAAACGGTTCAGGTTGTGCCTCATATTACAAACGAAATCAAAGACAGAATGCAATTGTTGGGTAAATCCGGCGATTATGATATTGTAATTACTGAAATTGGCGGAACTGTAGGTGATATTGAATCATTACCTTATATAGAGTCTGTTCGTCAGTTGGTTTGGGAATTAGGAGAAAATAACGGAATTGTTATTCATTTAACTTTAGTTCCTTATTTGGCTGCTGCAGGTGAGTTGAAAACAAAACCTACACAGCACTCTGTAAAAACATTGATGGAAAGCGGAATCAAAGCTGATATCCTAGTTTGTAGAACTGAGCATGAGCTTTCTGATGAATTGCGTAATAAATTAGCGTTGTTTTGCAACGTAAAAAGAGAAGCCGTAATTCAGTCTATTGACGCTTCAACAATATATGAAGTTCCAAATTTAATGCTTGAAGAAGGATTAGATGTTGTGGCTTTAAAGAAATTAGATTTACCTAAAAAAGCGGCTCCGGATTTGAAAAACTGGAATACTTTTTTACGCAGATTAAAAAATCCAAAACATACCGTAAATATTGGTTTGATTGGGAAATATGTAGAAATGCAGGATTGTTACAAATCTATTTTAGAGGCGTTTATTCATGCAGGAGCTTCAAACGAAACCAAAGTAAACGTAATTTCTATTCATTCAGAACACATTAATAGTGATAATGTTGAAGAGAAACTAGGACCTCTTGACGGAGTTTTAGTAGCACCTGGTTTTGGAGAAAGAGGTATTGAAGGAAAAATCGAAGCAGTTCGTTTTGCACGTGAAAATAATATTCCGTTTTTCGGAATTTGTTTGGGAATGCAAATGTCAGTTATCGAATATTCAAGAAATATTTTAGGTTATGCTGATGCCAATTCTACTGAGATGAATGAAAAAACCAAACATCCGGTGGTGAATTTAATGGAAGAGCAAAAAACAGTTACTGATAAAGGCGGAACAATGCGTCTTGGCGCCTGGAAATGTGATATTAAACCAAATACTTTAGCACATAAAATATACGGACAAAAGACTATTTCAGAACGTCACCGTCACCGTTATGAATATAATAATAAATATAAGGATGAATTGCAAAAAGCAGGATTAATTGCTTCAGGAGTGAATCCGGACACAGGTTTGGTAGAAATTGTAGAACTTGAAAATCATCCGTTTTTCATTGGCGTACAATACCATCCTGAATACAAAAGTACTGTTGCAAACCCACATCCAATTTTTGTAAATTTTGTGGCTGCTGCGGTAAATGCGCATAAAAAATAATAATTAATATTCTAAAGAGTGTAACTTTGAGGTCAACTCATTACTAATACGCTGTAACGAATAACCTTTTTTAAATTATAATGGAAGAAAAAAAATTTGATCTTAATTCAATCATTGGTTTTGTATTGATATTTGGAATTTTGGTTTGGATTATGTACCAAAACCAACCTTCTGATAAGGAAATTGCTGCTGAAAAAGCCAAGAAAGAATTAGTTGCCAAACAAGAAGCACAAGCTAAAGCCGATAAAACTAAAACTGCTGTTGTACCGGTTGTTGCTGCGACTCCCGGAGATACAGTTCAGCTGGCACAATTGCAAAAAACGTTAGGTGGTTTTGCTTATTCAGCTACACTTCCTTCTGCAAAAGAAGGTTTTACAACTATCGAAAACGATAAGATAAAACTAAAAATTGCGAACAAAGGTGGTTACATCGTTGAAGCAACTTTGAAAGAATTCAAAAGGTTTGAGAAAAATTCAGGACAATTAGTAGAATTAATCAAAGACAATAATTCTAATTTAAATATCCAGTTACAAACAACTGATAACAGAACTTTAAACTCTAAAGATTTATATTTTGAGCCAACACTGACTAAAAGCGGTACAGATCAAATATTGACTATGCGTTTGAAAGCGGGTGCTAACGAATTTTTAGAATATAAATATGTATTAAAATCAAATGAATATTTAGTTGGTTTTGATATTCGTTCTCAAGGATTGAATAAAGTTTTAAATTCTTCTAAACCATTAGATTTACAATGGGATTTAAAAACATATAGAAACGAAAAAAGTATTTCTTATGAAAACCGTTATGCTGAAATTTATTATGAGCACGGAGATCATAAAATCAATTATGCAGGTTTAGGAAAGCATGAAGAAGATTCTGTTGATAAAGTTAGTTTTATAGCTTATAAACAACACTTTTTTACTTCTATTCTTTTAACTGAAAAAGCATTTGAAAAAGCTAAATTAGAGTCTACTAATTTGGTGAATGATGAAAAAATAGATACCATTTTTACGAAACAATTTAAAACGAACGTTCCTTTAGCATTTACTAACGGAGAAGTGGATTATAAAATGAGTTGGTATTTTGGACCAGCTGATTATAAAGTTTTAAAATCATACGATAAAAATTTCGAAAAAATTATTCCATTAGGTTGGGGGATTTTCGGTTGGATCAACAAATGGATCTTTATTCCTTTGTTCGGATTTTTAGCTTCATTTATTCCTTACGGAATTGCGATTATCATCTTTACGATTATCATCAAAATTGCGATGTCGCCAATTACTTATAAGTCTTTCCTGTCTCAGGCTAAAATGAAAGTTTTACGTCCGGAGATTACAGAATTGGGAGAAAAATTCAAAAAAGACCCAATGAAGAAGCAACAGGAAACAATGAAGTTGTACAACAAAGCAGGGGTAAACCCAATGGCAGGATGTATTCCGGCATTGATTCAGCTTCCGTTTATGTATGCATCATTCCAGTTCTTCCCGTCGGCTTTTGAGTTAAGACAAAAAAGTTTCCTTTGGGCAGACGATTTATCATCATTTGATGCTGTTGTAAAACTACCATTCCACATTCCTTTATACGGAGATCATATCAGTTTGTTTCCAATTTTGGCAGCAATTGCGATTTTCTTCTATATGAAAATGACTTCTGGAGATCAGCAAATGGCAGCGCCTCAGCAAGAAGGTATGCCGGATATGGCTAAAATGATGAAAATCATGATTTATGTTTCACCATTGATGATGTTAATTTTCTTCAATAGTTACGGTGCTGGTTTGAGTTTGTATAACTTTATTTCGAACTTAATTACAATCGGAATTATGTTTGTCATTAAAAACTATATTGTTGATACAGATAAAATTCACGCTCAGATTCAGGAGAACAAATTAAAAGAGCCTAAAAAGCAAAGCAAGTTTCAGCAACGTCTTCAGGAAGTGATGGAGCAACAGGAAGCTGCAAAAAAACAGAATAAAAAATAATAAGTTATTTATAAAAAAAATCTCGATTCGTCGGGATTTTTTTATTTTTGAAACATACTTTATTAAAGTGAATTTCGTTAAAGTTTAAAATAAAATACAATGATTTATAAAAAAATAATAATTGCATTACTTTTCTTAAATGCTGTTTTAGTATCAGCGCAGGACTTTAATAAAACAGACGCGAACGGAAAAAAAGACGGTGTTTGGAAAGGAACGTACGAAGTCTCTAAACGTCCTCGTTATGAAGGAACTTTTAATCACGGAAAAGAAACAGGCATTTTTAAATTTTTTGATGATACTAAAAAAGGAGATGTTATTGCAACTCGTGATTTTACAGCAAATGACGGAAGTTCGTATACTATTTTTTATGACCAGAATAAAAATATAGTAAGTGAAGGAAAAGAAGTAGGAAAGGCTCGTGAAGGCGAATGGAAATATTATCACAAAGCTTCGAAAGTACTGATGACACTTGAAAAATATAAGAACGGCAAGTTAGAAGGTTTAAGAAGTGTCTATTATCCCAACTCAAAAATTGCAGAAGAAATAAATTACGTAAACGGATCTAAAGAAGGAATCTATAAAAAATACGGTCAAAACGGAACTCTTTTGGAGCAAAGTACCTATAAAAATAATGAATACAATGGTGATGCTGTTTTTTACGACGCAGATGGGGTTGTCGCTTCAAAAGGAAAATTCGTAAACGGAAAAAAAGCAAACATGTGGCAGTTTTACTTAAAAGGTAAATTAACCAAAGAAGTCAATATGAGCGATCCGAAAAGTAGTTATCAGGTAGATTCTAAACCTAAAACACAATAATAAAAGATCTTCCTATTTAAGGTTTTTTTAGCCACGAATTCCCGAATTTTTGTTTTAAAATAAATTCGTGAATTCGTGGCTTATTTTTTCTAATTGTTTAAATTTGAATCACTAATACTTTGATTCAATGGATTTAAGTGAACTTTCAGGAAGATTTCTTTTATTGTTTTTCTCAATTCTCATTTTGTATTTTTTCTCTAACAGAAAAGATAACGAAACTATAAATCCATTGATGGTTATTGTTGGTCTTTGTACTTTTTCGCTTTGTTATTTGTTTACGAAAATCGAAATAGGAGTGGGGATAGGATTTGGGTTATTTGCGATTTTCTCTATATTAAGATTTAGAACCCAATCTTTTACTGTAAACGCCATCATTTTTCTTTTTGCCACGATAACACTCTCGATTTTAGATATCATGTATCCGTACGAAAAGATTGAAGTGTTATTGTTTTTTCAGTTGATTATTATTGGATTTTATATTGCCGCTTCCATTTTGGTCAGTAAAAAAATCTCTAAATATCTGAATGTAGTCGATGTGAAAATTCCTTTAGAAGGAGATTTTTCATTAAACAATCAGAACATTCGAAAATCGATTCAGCAAAAAATAAACGTAGAAGATTTTGATTTTAAAATTACACTGATCAATACCGTTTCGAATGAAATTGATCTTTTAGTTTATTATTGATTATTCATTAAATGGCCTGACTTGCTTGATGTATAAATCCCTGTTTTCGCCCACAATTTTAAATTCGATATCAACCGGATGATATCTGTTTTTTCTCCAGTAGCGATACATCTTAGCTTCAATTTTTTGGCTTACAAGAAAAAGCCGGCTCATTTCTTTACGGCTCAATAAAGGCTCGTTGTTGTTTAAATTAGAATTCGAAGTATAATCAATATCAAAATCATCGTCATCAGTTCCCATATTAAAATGATAGGCAACAAATTGTTCGCAGACTTCTCCTTTTTCTGGTTTTACAACTGAGTTTTCTCCTTTTTGAATGTTGACCGTAATACCTGGAAAGTTTTTACGAAACATATTTTTGGTAATTATTACGCCATTTGCGAGTTCATCCGGAAAAGAACGATGCACTAAAACTCCCATGGCGATATTTCTTTGGTCGATACCAAAAAGTTCTCTTTCTCCATAAGATCCTTCATTCCATACACTCGCCCAGACTTGTTTAATCGCTTTTTCGAAGGTTTTCACGCTATCGCCTACAATCCCGGTTTTTGAGTCGTATAATCCTGCTCCATTAAAATCATCTAAATCTTCGGCATTGGTTGACGAACGGAATCGGAAGTTTTTGAAGGAAGCATTTTTAAAAGTCTCATCTAGCTTTGCAATTAATTGAGGGTTAATAGGTTCTTTTTTTATCGCATCCCTGATCTTTTTTAATTGTTGCTTTACCCAAACTGCAGAATCTTTATGTGTGTTTGCTAAAAGTTCATTAATCAAAGAGGAAATAGATTTACTTTGAACGTGCTTTATATAAAAATAAAAGGGAATTGCATGAGCGTTTTCCGGCGTTTTGAATTGAATATTTTTAGAAATTGCAATTAAATACGCTAAGTTTTGCGCTTTTAAACCAATATAATTAATTCCGTTTTTAGGTATTTTACTGAGATCTACTATCGAAGTTACAGTGGTGTCAATAATGAGTTTTTTCTTTTTTGTATTGGCTTTTTGGATTATTTTTTTATTGGTTTCTTTAACGTAAAAAGTATCGATTTCAATTTTTAGTTCCACTTTTTTACCCAGTAAACTTTTAAGGTTATTATCTTTAAGAGCATTTGTATAAGCCATGATCGGAATTTTTCGGTTTTTACCCAAAAGCACCAGGTGGCTTAACGGTGTCTGAAGTTCATTAACAATTATTCCTCTTACATTAGGTAAAATATCTGGCGTTCCGTCTACAATTATAATTTCGTCAGAATTTGGTTTTGTAGTTTCAAGATCCTTGAGTTTATATTGTTTCAGTATTCCGACATTGCTTCCGGAAACCACTTCCTGATACTTTATTTCATTAAAAATAAAATCTGATTTTACACAAGGGATTTTAAATTTATTCTGTTGAAACCATTCCATTTTTTCTGGATTATTCAAATAGAATTTCAAATTAGAACCTATAAAAGTCGATTGTACAATTAAATGGTAAAAGCGCTCAATCAGGGCAATTGGCATATGATCTGAAGCTGCTAATTCGAAAATCCATTTATCGGTTCCTTTGATATGATTTAGATTTCCTAACAAATAATTCCTGTTTTTATCGGTGTCACTATAATTTTCATTATTAAAAATTTCAAGATCCTGACCGTCATTTAAGTAGTTGGTAACAAAATCATAATGCAGCGGAATTAGGGTACTATCGAAATAATACATTTTTTGTTTTTTTAAATCGTAAACAATTTTTACCGATTCGATATTCGAAAATTTGTCTGATAACGGTTTACCTCTAAATGCCTTGTAGGCTTCGTAATTAGACAAAGTGGCGCTGTATCTTTGTGCATTTAAAGAAGTTATGATAAGCAGAAAAATAAAACTACAAATGTATTTGTGCATGACATTTTTATTGATCATTAAAAGTAATTAAAAAAAGCAATCAATTTTATCTACCACGCCATTATATAAACTAATGAAAACTACCCCAATTATCAAAAATAGGACTTATCTTTGCACCCTTGTAAAAATATAAACGATTTAGAATGAAACGTGTAGTTGTTGGACTTTCCGGTGGAGTAGATTCGAGTGTCGCTGCTTATTTATTGCAGCAACAAGGATACGAAGTTATTGGCCTTTTTATGAAAAACTGGCACGATGATTCGGTTACTATTTCTAATGAATGTCCTTGGTTAGAAGATAGTAATGATGCTTTATTAGTAGCTGAAAAACTCGGAATACCGTTTCAAACTGTCGATTTAAGCGAAGAATACAAAGAAAAAATCGTTGACTATATGTTCAACGAATACGAAAAAGGAAGAACTCCAAATCCTGATGTACTTTGTAACCGCGAAATTAAATTTGATGTATTCATGAAAATTGCTTTAAGTCTTGGTGCTGATTACGTAGCAACAGGTCATTATTGTCAAAAAAATGAAATCGAAGTAGATGGAAAACCCGTTTATCAATTGATTGCCGGTGCTGATAACAACAAAGATCAATCGTATTTTTTATGTCAGTTGTCACAAGATCAGCTGGCAAAATCTTTATTCCCAATTGGTGCTTTAACAAAACCTGAAGTACGCGAAATCGCTGCCGAAATGGATTTGGTAACAGCCGAAAAGAAAGATTCGCAAGGATTATGTTTTATTGGGAAAGTTCGTTTACCGGAATTCCTGCAACAAAAATTGCAGCCGAAAGAAGGTAAAATTGTTCAGATCGATAAAAACGATCCAATTTACGCTATCGAAAAACCTGCTGAATTATCATTGCAGGAAGAACTGAAATTAGAAGCTAAAAAACGTGATTATCTGCCAACAATGGGTAAAGTAGTGGGCAAACATCAAGGTGCGCATTATTTTACAGTGGGACAACGTAAAGGTTTGAATGTAGGCGGAACAACAGATCCGTTGTTTATCATCGCTACAGACGTTGAAACCAATACCATTTATACAGGTTTAACAAGTCAGCATCCTGGATTGTTTAAAAAAGCGTTGTTTATAGAAAAATCTGAAGTGCACTGGATTCGTACTGATTTGGCTTTGCAAGTTGGTGAAACTATGGAAGTAATGGCGAGAATTCGTTACCGCCAGCCTTTGCAAAAAGCAACCTTACACCAATTTGAAGACGGAATGTATGTTGAGTTTGAAGAGCCACAATCAGCAATTACTGAAGGTCAGTTTGCGGCTTGGTATTTCGATAATGAATTAGTTGGTTCGGGAGTAATTTCATAGCTTTATACTTTTTTACAAAGGTTTTGCCTTTTAAAAAAGTAGACTATGAAGTATTATTTTACGTTTCTTTTATTGATGGTTTCTTCTGTGATCTTTTCGCAAGAAGATGCTTGGGTTTATTTTAAGGATAAACCAAATGCACAAACGTATTTAGATAATCCGTTAACCATGCTTACACAGCGCGCATTAGATAGAAGAACCGCTCAGAATATTGCTTTAAATCTTACCGACATTCCTTTAGAAGTAACCTATATCAATCAGGTCAAATTAAGTTTAGGAATAACTGTAATGGCACAATCGAAATGGTTGAATGCGCTTCATATTCGCGGAACTCAAAATAATATCTTATCATTAAAAGCATTATCATTTGTAGATAAAGTCGTTTTTGCAAATAAAAACCTGAATACAACTTCTAAAAAAGTTTCAGAAAATCAGGTTTTTCAATCTAAAGAAAAACTCAAAGCAACAATCGAATATAGTTATGGATCTTCAGCAAATCAGATTCAAATGCTTAACGGTCAGGTTTTGCATCAACAAAATTATACTGGTTCAGGAAAAATAATAGCCGTTCTGGATGCTGGTTTTCCGGGAGTAAATACTGCCCAGCCTTTTAAAAAGCTTATTGATAATCATCAAATTTTGGGCGGTTATGATTTTGTGAATAGAAACAATGATTTCTATACTGGCGATGACCATGGGACAATGGTACTTTCAACAATGGGAGGTTATAAAGAAAATGCATTAGTAGGTACTGCTCCTGATGCATCTTATTATTTATTTATTACCGAATACGATCCTACAGAAAATCCTGTAGAAGAATCGTATTGGGTCGAAGCGGCAGAAGAAGCAGATCGTTTGGGAGTTGATATTATTACGACTTCTTTGGGGTATTTTGGTTTTGATAATGCCAATTATAGTCATACGTATAGCGATATGAATGGTACGACAAATTTTATTTCGCGTGGTGCCGAAATTGCTTTTAGTAAAGGAATTGTCGTAGTGGCTTCGGCAGGAAATGAAGGAAATACAGCAGAACCTCACATTGGTGCACCGGCAGATGCTGTTTCTGTGATTACGGTTGGTGCTGTTACGGCTTCAAAAACAAAGTCGTCCTTTAGTTCTATTGGACCAAGTTATGATTTAAGAATTAAACCTGATGTTATGGCGCAGGGAACTGCTGCTGTGATCTCTGATACTGCAGGAAATATCACAACGGTAAACGGCACTTCATTTTCTTGCCCAATTATGGCAGGAATGATTGCTTGTTTGTGGCAGGCTTTTCCGTCCAAAACCAATAAGGAAATCAGGCAAATGGTCCTGCAGTCCTCAGACCGATATGCTGCTCCAAATAATAATTACGGTTACGGAATTCCCAATTTTGGGTTGACTTTGGGCGTAGAAAATTTTCAATCTTCGTTATCTTCTTTTTCTGTATTTCCTAATCCGGCAAAAACTACAGTTTCATTTTTGTTTGAAAACAATACAGGTTCGGTTTCAATTTATTCGGTTTTAGGGCAGAAAGTAATTGAAAAAGAAATGACCAGTCAAAATTCAATTCTTTCTGTAGAATCATTAAAAAGCGGACTCTATTTTTATACTTTTGATGCGGATGGTTTGCATAAAACAGGAAAAATTATCAAACAATAATTATATTTTTGAATGAATAAAATTACACAACTTTTTAATATAAAATATCCCATTATTCAGGGCGGAATGATCTGGAATAGTGGTTATAAATTAGCTTCGGCAGTAAGTAATGCGGGAGGTCTGGGTTTAATTGGTGCCGGATCAATGTATCCGGAAGTTTTAAGGGAACATATTCAGAAATGCAAAAAAGCAACTGATAAACCCTTTGGCGTTAATATTCCGATGTTGTATCCTAATATCGAAGAAATCATGAATATCGTGATTGAAGAAGGCGTGAAAATTGTATTTACTTCGGCAGGAAATCCTAAAACCTGGACCGCTTTTTTAAAAGAAAAAGGAATTACAGTTGTACATGTAGTAAGTAGTAGTGTTTTTGCATTAAAAGCACAAGAAGCCGGAGTCGATGCCATTGTTGCAGAAGGTTTTGAAGCAGGCGGACACAACGGACGTGATGAAACGACAACACTGACTTTGATTCCAATGGTCAAAGAAAAAATTAATATCCCCGTTATTGCTGCAGGCGGAATTGCAACAGGACGCGGAATGCTTGCTACAATGATTTTGGGTGCGGATGGTGTTCAGATGGGGAGTCGTTTTGCGGCATCGATGGAATCGTCTTCGCACAATAATTTCAAAGAAACGATAGTTAAAGTTAAGGAAGGTGATACACAATTGACATTGAAAGAATTAGCTCCCGTGCGTTTGATTAAGAATAAGTTTTATAATGATGTTCAGGAATTGTATGAAAAATGTCTATCTAAAGAAGATTTAGTGCAGCTTTTAGGAAGAGCACGAGCCAAAAAAGGAATGTTTGAAGGCGATCTTGAAGAAGGTGAACTCGAAATTGGACAAATTGCAGGATTAATTCATGAAATATTACCTGTAGAAAAAATTATTCAACAAATGATCACCGAATTCGAAATTGCTCGTCAGGAAAAGGCTAAATTTGAGTTTTAATTATCTGCATTACATATATGAATTCTATCCGCACCTATATATTACTACTATTTTTAGGACTTTGTTTGCAACAGGCTTACAGTCAGTCTTATCAATTTAAAACTTCAGGATTTAGTGTTTTAGAAAAGAATGAGAGAGGAAAATGGGGCGAATGGTCCAATCTTGATTTGGTCAATCTATCAGTTGTTCTGGATACCAATAAGCATAGAGTTGTAGTGTATTCTCAGGAAATACAGCTTTTTAAGATACTTGATTATATCGAACGTGAAGAAAATGATACTGATATCGTTTACTCTTTTATGTGTAAAGATAATGATGGGCGAGACTGTAAACTATCTATTATTACCCGCAAAAAACAAGATTATAGAAAGCAATTATATATTAACTACGACGATCATATTATTGTCTATAATATTTTTAGTGTTTAGCCAATTAGTATAATGGACTTTTGTAAATGCCTATGAGAATAAAAATCTACTCTACATTTTTATTGTTTTTTATTGTTTTATCTGTTTCATCTCAACAGTGGAAGCAAAACTTCAAAGTCGTGGAGCCAATTAGGGCAATAGATAATGGTTTTGGACTTTCAGTAGTAACTTATGATGGTTATGCTGCATATGGTGCTAATCAAGTTGATATTGGTGGTGTGGAAAATGCTGGTAAAGTATATGTAGCAAAACAAGACTGCGATGGATGGACAATATATCAAGAGCTTTCACGTCCTGATGCTAGAAATTATTGTGGCTTTGGATCCAGATTATGTATGAAAGATAAAATTCTTGCAATTGCAGGTTGTGATCCTGCTGTTTCTGATGGGAATGCAATATATATGTACGAAAGAGATAGCAATGATCAATATATTTTTACCCAAAAAATACCAAGAATTGGAAATTCTTTAAATGACAATTTTGGATCTGAAATTGCTATTTCAGGAAATTTTATGGTAGTTGGGTCGTATTATAATAGTACCGATAGTAATTTAAATAATTATTTAGAATATTCTGGAGCGGCTTACATTTTTTTTAAAGGTCCTGATGGTGTTTGGAGATTAGTGCAAAAAATTACAGCAAGTGATCGAAAAACAGGAGATAATTTTGGTAATTCTGTTGCTATTTATCAAAACACAATTGTTATTGGAGCCAATAGAGAAGGCTTTAATTGGGCTGGAGCGGCTTACGTATTTGAAAGAAATACAAATTCTAATACATGGCGGGAAATTAAGAAAATAACAGCATACGATTTTAGAGGTTTGCAGGACAGGTTTGGAGAGATTGTAAGAATTAATGAAAATGGAATCATGATCGCAGCACCAGGTGACGATGATTATGATTCAATTTTAAGTGGGGACGGGGGTGGACCTTTGACAATGCTGGGTTCTGTTTACATTTTTAGGAAAAATATAAACGGAGAATGGACAGGTCATCAGAAAATAAGAGCCTCTGATGGTTCTGCTAAGATTTTTAATTTTGGTAACATAATGGAAATTTATGACGATCAGATAGCGGTGAGAGCAACTGAATATGAGTATGATATCAACGGAAATTTATCAAAATCTTTTGGACGTGTGTATATGTTTAAAAAAGGCGTCAACGATATTTGGGGTGAGTATCAAGCGGTGCAATCGAATATCAAACGTAATAGCGATTGGTTTGCTTGCTCAATTTCTTTATATAAAGATGATTTATTTATAGGGGCTTTTTGGGATGCTTTAGACTCAAATGGAGAAAATTATGTGGGGTATGCTGGAGCGGCCTATATTTTTAATCCTTATGATTATCTAAATACTCAAAAACCAATATTAAATACGATTCCGGTTTTATTATCTTGTGCTGATTTAGGTAATGGTTTTTCTTCCGGTTTTGATATGTCAGGCATTGAAAAAGATTTAGTTCAAGATCCTGGTAATTTTGTTTTTTCGTATAAAGATCAGTTAGGTAATCTTCTTCCGTCGCCTTTACCAGCAAATTATGCAAATAGATATCCTTTTGATGAAATAATCAGTGTTAAGGTTGGAAATAAAAATAATCCGGCTTGCTACGAAGTAACTAACATTGAATTAAAAACTAATTCTCGATTTAGTTTAAATACAATTCCAGATTTTTATGAATGCGATTTTGATGGTACGGGGTATGCTACATTCAATTTGTCAAAAATTAATTCTCTTTTAGTCGCAGATCCATCACTTTATAGTTTTGTATATTTTGATAAAAACGGAAATGATATTAGCGATAAAATAACTGAAATATATAAAAACTCAATTAAAAATCATGAAGAAGTAAAAGTTAGTGTTACAGATCTTAATACATTATGTACGGTTGACTCGATGTTTTATTTGAATGTTACTAATAATAGTTCAGATTGTGAATTAAAAGAAGATTATATTATACCAAAGTTTTTCACGCCAAATGGTGATGGATATAATGATACTTGGGAAATTATTGGATTAGAAAATGAAAACTATACTATTAATATTTTTGACAGATATGGTAAGCTTTTGAAAATTTTAGGAAAAAATACCGGTTGGGACGGCAATCTTAACGGACAACCTTTACCATCATCTGATTATTGGTTTCAATTAATATTAGAGAATAAAATAACCAAAAAAGGACATTTTTCATTAAAGAGATAAAAAAACAAACCCGACAGATTTCAAACCTATCGGGTAAATATAAAACTTAGCGACGTAGCATCTCAGAATCTTAGAAACTTTAAGAATCAATATCCTTAATAAACTCATCATACTCCAGGTAAAACATCTCCAGCGCATTCATTTTTTCGAAAAAGAAATCAAAAATAGTATCCCAATTATTGCGATTGCTGAAACCTACGCCTTGTATTTCGGTCCATATTCGGCTGATGGTTTTGCCGCTTTCCAGAGTATAATTTTTTTCGAAAACGAGATCTTTAATAAATTCCTCTTCCAGAATATTTTTTAAAGCCTCTAATTTTTCAAAATAAGCATTTCGTTTTTCGTCGCTTCTTTGTTCGATATCAATTAAAACCTGTGCTTTTTTATTGTCTACAAAAAACTTAAAAGAGAAATCTTTAATCTTAGTATCATAAAGCACCCATTTGCGCGGATATTTTTCGGCGAAAGCCACCCAAAATTCTCTTTTTATTCTTTGTGATTCTTCTCTGCTGTACATTTTTATGGCTTTGATTTTAGAAAGCTTGTAGAAACGCCTTTTCTAAACTATATTTATATTTTATTTGAAAATACAAAAATAAACTTTGAATATGGATTTTCAAGATTTTTTGCAATATGTTCCTAATTTAATTCCGATCGAACTACCGGCAGTTGCCTCACATATAAAAATGGCTCCGAAAGAGCGCATAGAAGCCTTGAAAAATTTGGATTTAAAAATTGAAAATCCAAGAATTGCTGCTGTAATGATGTTGTTTTATCCAAAAAGTGATGAAACCCATTTAGTGTTAATTGTTCGAAATGCTTATAATGGAGTTCATTCTTCGCAAATTGCTTTCCCGGGTGGGAAATACGAAACAACCGATGCAGATTATGAGGAAACAGCGCTTAGAGAAACTCATGAAGAAGTAGGTGTTCCTCCTGAAAAAATTGAAATAGTAAAGCATTTTACCCCAATGTATATTCCGCCGAGTAATTTTTTGGTGCATCCGTTTTTAGGAATTGCCAAAGAAGAACTTATGTTTTTTCCTGATAGTAGAGAAGTGGCAGCTATTATAGAATTGCCGTTATCCGTTTTTTTAAACGATGAAATTATTGTCGAAGCCACATTGTCAACTTCTTATGCTAGTAATATTTTAGTTCCGGCATTTGATATCCAAAATCATATTGTTTGGGGAGCAACTGCTATGATTTTAAGTGAATTGAGAGATGTTCTGAAAATTGCTTTTGAAGAAAAATTGGAAAAATAGAAAATTAACAATTTGATATTCATTATAATAACAATTTATTTCCGAAATTGCGTTATAGTATTGCTAAAAGAATAATTTTTGTATGTTTGCGTTCTAACATAAAAAATACAATAAACAGCTATGCGATTGTTTAAACGAAATCCTTTCGGACATATATTATTCATCAAGAAATGGTTAATCCGTATTTTGGGCACCATGACTCATAGAAGATATAGGGGGTTTAATGATTTACAGATTGAAGGATCTGAAATCATTAAAACACTTCCGGATACAAATGTTTTGTTTATATCCAATCACCAAACTTATTTTGCCGATGTTGTCGCGATGTTTCATGTGTTTAACGCAAGTTTAAGCGGACGTCAGGATACTATTAAGAACATTGGTTATCTGTGGCAACCCAAGATGAATATTTACTATGTGGCAGCAAAAGAAACGATGCAAGCAGGTTTATTACCAAGAATTTTAGCTTATGTTGGCGCTATTACGGTCGAGAGAACCTGGCGAGCAAAAGGTGTTGACGTAACTGAAAAACGTGAAGTTAACCCAAACGATACTGAAAATATTAGAATTGCGCTCGAAGATGGCTGGGTAATTACGTTTCCGCAAGGAACTACAAAGTCTTTTAAACCCGTTCGTAAAGGAACAGCGCATATCATCAAACAACATAAACCTATTGTAATTCCTATTGTTATCGATGGTTTCCGTCGTTCATTTGATAAAAAAGGATTACGAATGAAGAAAAAAGGAATTCTGCAATCTTTTATTATCAAAGAACCTCTTGATATTGATTATGAAAACGATACTATCGAAGAAATAGTAGAAAAAGTAGAATACGCTATAGAGCAGCATCCGTCATTCTTAAAAGTAATTCCGGCCGAAGAAATCAAAGTAGAAGAAGAACTTAACGAAATGAGAAGATGGAGTTATAAAGCTTCAGAAAGTGAACATTAAAAAAAAAGTTTCAAGTTTCAAGTTTTAAAAAAAAACTTAGAATCTTAGTGTCTTAGAATCTTAGCAACTTATAAAACCTTTGCCCCTCTGCAGCTTTGTCCCTTTTATTAAAAATCAATTTTCTTCAACTCTTTATAATTAGCATATAATTTGCGCAATAATGTTCCGTAAATTAATCTGTAAATACACCAGAATATACCCAATAAGCCTAAGATTATCAAAATTAAAATTCCCACAGTAAAGAACATTGCTTTTCCGTCTGCGGCTAATTTTTCTCTTAAAAATTCCATGTCAGGATTGTAAACAAAGGTGATGAAATAACTGAAGATGCATATGACAACAAGCATTCCTAAGTTGTACCATACGTAATACTGAACTGTTTTTCGGGTTCTTAGAATAGCACTCATTAGTGTTTTTGTAGCGACAGTTGTTGAAATTGTTTTGTAATTTTTATAAAAATTAATCACAAAAAACAGTACAACTACATAATTGAAATACGTTAAAATGTCAAGGGCTAATACAATTTCGGGATGATTCATTTTTCTTAACAAATCATCAGTATTGATAAATAAGTTAGAGAAGGTCCAAAATGAAAACTCTAAAATGCTGATAACCAAAATCCACTTCACGGTAGAAGAAGATTGTTTATGAATCATTTTGTAGATCTCTTTTTCAGAAATTTGTAGAAAAGAATCCGAGTTCTTTTTCCAGTCTTTTTTTAATAAATCCAGTTCTTTCATAATAATTTTTAAGGATTTAGTATTTTTTTAAGTTTCCCTTTAATTCTGTTCATTTTCACACGTGCATTCACTTCGCTGATTCCCAGGGTCTCTGCTATTTCTTGATAATCTTTGTCTTCTAAATACATAAAAACTAATGCTTTTTCGATGTCATTAAGCTGATAAACGGCTTTGTACATCAGTTTAATCTGCTCTTCTTCTTCATAATTGTAATCAACATCTTTTATAAAATGCTGATGACTTTCATACTCTACGGTTGATATGGTTCGTTTGGTTTTCCTATATAAGGTAATGGCGGTATTTAAGGCAACGCGATACGTCCAGGTCGAAAATTTACTATCGCCCCTAAATTTTGGATAAGCTTTCCATAACTGAATGGTGATTTCCTGAAACAAGTCTTTGTGAGCATCTTCGCCGGCAGTATATAATCTACAAATCTTGTGGATTATATTCTGATTTGCCTGCAATTGCGCAACAAATGACTGTTCTAGATTTTCGCTCATATTTTATTAGTAGTATTCAAATCACTTTTGTTACAAACTCTTTTGTTTTTTTCCACGAATTTCACAAATTTCCCGAATTATGGCAAGCTTATTAATTAGTAGAATATTTAAAATTTGTTTTAAAGTATAAAAATCCGTTTAATCCGTATCCGTGAGCTAATTTTTATAATTCCCGCGTTTTATAATAATTCACCATCAAATCGATAAATTTACTGTAACTGTCCATTCCGTCTTTTTGATTGTTTGTTTTTAAAAAAGTATCATAAAAAGCATGAAAACCTTCGTCAATAAAAGTGTCGTATTGTTTCCAGAAATCTTGACTTTCCTGATAGTTTTTTAAGATTCCAACATGAACTGTTTTCTTCAACTGATTGAAAATTTTCTCATTTTTAAACTGCCAGATTCCCAAACAATAACGCAAAACAAAACTGTAACCGGCATACTGATAATATAGATTTTCGTTTTTAACAGAAGCCAAAACACCAATAAAATTGCATTCACTTTCGCTCGCAAATCCCATTTGGTGTGCCATTTCATGATTTGCTGTTAGGGGAAAAGTATACATCGGCAACAAATCATTGACCTGTGCTTCATTCGTAAACGGATTCAAATATCCGCCAAAACCCATATAAGTTAAAGGTACGCTGAAAAGTGATTTTTTAACGCTTGGAATTTCATATTTAAAAAAGGAATGTTCTTTGGCCAGATTGTTATAACCGTTCAGATTCATTCTGAAAACTTCTGCCTGCGAATACGGAAAAACGATTTTTAAGCTATCATTTTTAGTAATCTTAAACTGGATTTCATTGGTTTTTACTATAAGTTTTTTGGTAAAAGCTAATAATTCAGCATCGGTATATTCTCTCTGAATTTTCATTTTTTCAAAAAGAGGTTCGCGGTAATAATTGAAAGCCCACAGCAAATGAAAGAAAAAGTAAAAAACAGAAAGAACACTTAAAGTCTTTAGCAGATTATCTTTCCATTGTAGTTTCCAGGTTTTACGTACTTTCCAAAACCATCTAATCAATAATAAGATTAAAATGGAATAGATAACATCACCAACTGAAAAAGGAATTTTACCTAAAATGATTCTCGAAAAATGAGAGATTTTTATATATAATGTGTTGCTGTAAAATCGTTCGATAAACTCTGGAAAGAAGGGTAGTATCTTTAAGATGATGATTTGCAGCAGAAGAAATAATGGTAAAATGTATTTTGATTTCAAAGTTTAAATTTTGGATACGTAAATATAAATACAATTTTAATTATTAAAACAAAGATTTAAAAAGTTGGCCACGAATTCCACGAACTTTCACTAACTATTAGATTATAATTTTACAAAACAAGATAGTATTGGTGAAATTGTATTTTAATTTCAATAAGATTATTGCTAATTCGTGAAATTCGTGGCGAAAAAAAATATAAACTTTGTAACTTTGGAACTCTTAATTGTTAAACTTCAAACAAAATATAATGAGTCAGGAAATAAGAAATCTGGAACCAAAAGCACTTTGGAATAAATTCGCCGATTTAAACGAAGTTCCGCGTCCGTCAAAGAAAGAAGAACGCGTAATCGAGTTTATGAAAAACTTCGGAAACAGCTTAGGTTTAGAAACTTTTGAAGACGATATACGAAATGTAATCATCAGAAAACCGGCAACTCCGGGAATGGAAAACCGCAAAGCAATCGTTATGCAGGGACATCTTGATATGGTGCACCAAAAAAATGCAGATACAGTTTTTGATTTCGATACACAAGGAATAGACATGTATGTTGATGGCGACTGGGTTCGTGCGCGCGGTACAACACTTGGTGCTGACAATGGGTTAGGTGTAGCTACAATTATGGCAATTCTGGAAAGCAAAGATATTCCGCATCCTGCAATCGAAGCTTTGTTTACTATTGATGAAGAAACCGGAATGACAGGAGCTTTAAATTTAAAAGGAGGAATTCTTCAGGGACAGATTCTTTTGAATTTAGATACAGAAGAAGATGATGAAATTGATATTGGCTGCGCCGGTGGAATCGATGTAACGGCTACAAGAAGCTATAATGAAGAAGAAGTTCCGGAAGGATCAGTTGGACACATTATTACCGTAAAAGGACTTAATGGAGGTCATTCAGGAATGGATATTCATAAAGGTTTAGGGAATGCTAATAAAATCATGAACCGTTTGTTATTTGATGCTTTTGAAAACTTTGGTTTACAAGTGGCTGAAATCAATGGAGGAAGTTTAAGAAATGCAATTCCGAGAGAAAGCGTTGCAAAAGTAATTATTTCTGAAATGTTTGATGAAGCGTATATTTTTGATATGCAGGAAATCATCAATGATATAAAAGCGGAATATAAAACGACTGAGCCTAATTTATCGATCGAAATCGTAAAATGCGATTTACCCGAAAAAGTAATGGATCTAGGTGTTCAGGAAGGAATCATTCGTGCTATTTATGCTGCTCATAATGGTGTTTACAGAATGAGCGCTGATATGGAAGATTTAGTTGAAACATCAAATAATATTGCGAGAGTGATTGTAAAAGATGGTGAAATTTCAATTGGATGTTTGACACGTTCGTCTGTTGAAACTTCAAAGTTTGACCTTGCTAATGCATTGCGTTCTGCTTTTGAATTAGTAGGTTGTGAAGTTGAACTTTCTGGTTCTTATCCGGGATGGACACCAAATGTAAATTCTGAAATACTGGATACTTTGGTTGGAATCTACGAAAAACAAAATGGTGAAAAGCCAAAAGTGGTAGCTTGTCACGCTGGTTTAGAATGTGGAATTTTAGGAACAAATTATCCTGATATGGATATGATTTCTTTTGGACCAACCATTCACGGTGCGCATTCACCTGATGAAAGAGCAAGTATTTCTTCGGCTCAAAAATATTGGAAATTTGTATTAGAAATTCTTTCTAATATTCCGGTTAAATAAAGTAATCAGTTTTCAGTCACAGTTTTCAGTTTCTCATTGAGACTGAAAACTGCGACTGCGACTGAAAACTAATCTCTCTTAGGACTATTTTTCTTTTCTCTTTTTTCTTCTTTCTTTTCCTTAGCCGTTTTTAGCGGTTCTTTTTTTGCTGTTTTTTTAGCATCCTGACTCTTAGCCATAATATCTTGATTTAGTTTGTATTATTTATTTTAATAGTAAATGTAAGGTTTTTAAAATCCTAAAGGCAAAAAAAATCCCCAATTTTTTTAATTGAGGATTTGAGTTTGAGAAAGTATTATTGCAGTTTGAAATAAAATTAACTCTTGCATCGGATTTTCCACCCAAGCTTATATCGAACAGGCGAAGTAAAATTCTCAAATATAAAACCAACATTCTATTAAGTTTATTGTCTAAATCCGTTGTAGTAGTTATAAGTCGAAGTTTTTATTTAGTTCGTCCAGTTGTTTTTTACTATTGTCTACGGCAATCCAAGTTGATATATTTTCATTATCATTCTTTTCCGTTTTCTTTCGTGTTGCTATTAAGAAATGTAAATACAATTTTTCATTGATTTCTAAATTTGGTATTATACTTTCAAAACCAAAATCTATGTAATTTGTTATAGGTTTCTCTAAACTTATTTCATTTTTTAGTCTACTTGGAAACCAATCATTATTTTCGGCTCTCCATTTCATAACTTCTCCATCTTCGGTTCCAATATGTAATAGTTCTGTTCTATTTTCTATTTCAACAGCGTCTAAATTTTCGCCACTATTATAACCCCAATTATTTTCAGGATTTCTATTTATCAGTTTACAAGTGATAGATAGTTTTTCAGATTTTTCAGATTTCTTTTCAATATAAATTCTCCAACCTTTTGAGTGTTCGATTTTCATCTGTTCCGGAAATTCTAAATCGTTTAAATCAATAACTAGAGCTTTTATTTTATGATTTTCGGTTTCAATTTTTAAATTGTCTTTGACCGAATATTGTGTCGCATATTCAGATTTTATCGATAACTCAATTTCTCCAAGATTTGTTTCAAATTTATCTTTAAGTATCGTCCTCATAATATGGTTTATAGCGCTCTCGCTACACTGGGTTTGGGATTAAATTAAGCCTATTCTTGGGATTTGACAAATTATTAAAAATACAAAACTAACTTTTCATTAAATCAATTGCTTAAATATGTTGTAATAGCAGTTGTGAGCGGTTATTATTTCCCTTTCCGCCAGTGTTCCAATGTCATTACAGTTTTGGTTTTTGGATTGAAGTATTTTATTTCAAAAGTTTTTTGGTCTACATAATAATTTAATTCTTTATTTCCGACTTCTACTCTAATCCAATAATAACTTTTTCCAGTATCATATGGAGATTCTAGAATGGCAGTTGAAGACCAGTGTTGATTTTCTGGCATCTTTATCAATAATTGCGTAATCTTGTGTCGTTTTTCATTGTCGACATTACAAATCTCGCAAATTTCAAAACTTGGATTTCCAGTAGGAAAAAAAACTTCATTGAGTAAAGGTTTATTTTTTTCAAGCTCTTCAACTCTTTTTTGAGTCCATATGTAATAAATAAAATGTTTTCTCGATTTGTCTTCTTCAAGATTATATTTATACGTTTTAAGAGCAGAGATTTTGTCTCCTATGCTTTCATAATAATTTCCGAGCGCATAATAGTTGCCATTCCAATTACCAATACTGTCGATAAATGATTTAGCCGTCTTGAAGTCTTTTAATTTAACATAGTTTGCAGCATAGGCGATAGCTGCATCTCCATTTTTGTTGTCTTCGAAATTTAGTTCGCCGATTGATTCATTATACTTGCCAATTTTATGGAATAACTCTGCTTTAAAATAGTGCAAGCTTTTTTCTATATTAGATTTTATCTGCGATCTATATCTACCCGTTTCATTTTTATTAGCAACTAAAAAACTGTCTACTTTAGAAATCACTTCTTTTGGGTTGTTTTCTGATTCTTTATAAAGCTTAATTAATTGAATATCAAAATTTCTGAATTCATTAGAAACTTTATCCATTTCTTCGTGCATTCTTTCGTGATCATCTTTGCACGAAATAAAAGTGAGAAGCAATAAAATTATATAAATAAATTTCATAGTGTTGTAGTAAAATGGCTGATAACGATGTACTAGCTCTTAGCGGTAGTTTTGAAAAGCGTCAGGTAGATTTGAGTTCAAATATTCTGAAAGTTTTTCGAAATCATTCGATTTTTTTTCAAATAGATTTATTAAAATTCCGCTAGCTGTTTTTATTATTATTTCGCGTCCAGTTTTAAATCCAAGCAATTGATATTTGTTTTCAGTCCAAAACGAAATGTTTTTTAAACTGTATTGCTTTTCCTTTGCGAATGTTTGACTAATAATTAAAATATCGTCAATCAAGATGAAGTCTTTATTTTTCTTATTTGTGTTGAATATGTTTATTAATGCAGTTATTACTAACAATGTCATTACAAGTCCTTTTTCCCATATTTGCATTGGTCTATTTATTAATATAAAGACAAATAGTCCCAATACAACAATCCATACTACTATTGATATTTTATTTTTTGTTGTTTGTTTCATCATAAACCCAAATATTTTTTTAATTACTCTTCAAATTTTTCATTTCTAACACTGACAAAGGGTGATGATTTTAGATACAAATATGGGGAATTACCGTTAAAGTTCGTTCTGGTACTACAATGGGTTTGGAACTAAATTAAACCCTATTCTCGGATTTACCAAATCCATCCAAAATACAAAACTATTTTTCAATTAAGCCTATTGCCCAAATCCGCTGCAGTAGCTGTTAGCGGCTGGATTTTTATTTATTTGCGAAATATTCTTTGTATGTCTGACCAAAATAAGAATTATACTTTAGAGCGTCTTTTGGTTCTATTAAATTAAGTTTTATTTTTTTTCTATGTTTTCCACCAAACATATCTTCTATTACCAATTTTATGTCGGTTGTCTTTTCATTTTCATTTTCTCTTGGCATCCAACTTCCAAAGGCTTCTTGCTCCTCAAAGTAGATTATTCCATTTTTTTGTTTACCAATTGGTAAATAAGTTTCACTTTCGTTAGGCATTAATTGATTGCGTTGTTTTAAAAATGGAAATATTTTAATGTTTTCACTATTTTCAAAAGCAAATTTGAAATCTTCTTTAGAAATTGTTTCTTCTATCCAATTTCTTTTAGATAAAAACTTATGAGTAAAATCACTTTTATAATAGCCTAATTTTATTTTGCCAATGCTTGATGGCGCTTTTCCAACATTTGTAATTTGAATATAGATAACAAATGCTGATTTATGGACTGGTAGATCATTATGCTTTGTATTAAGGTCAAAAACACAACAAAAAGAGCACTGGTCTATAATTTCAATTTTGAATTTAGGCTTACTTACTAGCATTTTAAAAAATCCACTAATCCACGCAATTAACAAAGTTATGACGAATAATAAAACAGAAACAAAGCCCGAATTCTCATTTGTCCATTTTAATATAAATTTCAGTGATTCCATATTCTTTTTCTACGATTTTTCGGTAATCTAGCCGCCAACTTATAGATAAGTCTGATAAAGTCATACATATCACCACAAAATAGGATGGCGCTGTATGATAATATCTGTTTTAGTAAAAATCAAATATAACATATTTGTCTTATAGATAATTAAACAGAACCTTAATATTGTTGATTACTTTTCGCACTAACGCGTGGTGGCTATAAGGTCAGCTTTTTGGGATTATTAAAAAGAAAAAAAACTTTAAAATCAAAATCCCTGACTACTTAGAGTAATCAGGGATTAATTTATTAGAGAACAACTGAACTTTAATTTCGCTTCAGTACTTTATATTGTTCGTAACAACCATTAATAGCATCCATAATCTGTAAATCATTTGCTGATTGTATAAAGGCTTCAGAATAATTACAACGCTGTAAAATTTCAGGAATTTCGTCTTTGCTAATGCCTAATAATACTGAGACAGTTTCGCGATCGTATTTAGATTCTAACAGATTTCTAACCGTATCATCTTTTCTCATTTCCTTTAATTTCTTGAGTTCTTTCGCATTTTTCCCAAAGAAACCATAAAGCACATCGGCAGGATTAAAAATAGATCCCAATACTTTTCCAAAAGCATTCGGAGAATATTCACCCGCTTCATAACCTTGTGTAAGGCCTGAAATGCTATAGCGATAGTTTTCTTTAGTTGGAATTAATTTCGAATCGACTTCAAGGTATCCTGTTAAACTAAAAGGGGCAATGATAACTTCTTCAAGAGCAATTGCTTTTTCAGTAAGCTGAATTCGGGTTACTTTATTTTTTATCCAGTCATTTGTTACCCTGATTCTCAGAGATTGAAAACCTAAAATCGAAAAGTGAATCGTATCGTTTAGCTGAACATCTATCTCAAAATATCCTTTGGCATCAGATTTTGCACCACGTACTTTATTGGTGTTGATAATATTAACATTAGCAAGTGGTTGTTTACTATTATCATTGATAATATAACCAGATACTCTTTGGGGTACTGTAGACTCAGTGTCTTGAGCAAAACCAATTGTAGAAAGGAGTGTAAAAAAGAAAACGGCGAAATATTTCATATCCTGATTTAAAGCTCTAAAAGTACTAAATAGGGATTAAATATTTTGCAGTCTTCGGATATAATTATCAGAAAATTAACAAAGCAGGAAGTACTGCTTTTAGTATTAACTAAAAAGAGTATGAGATTTAAATTAATTTGTGCTGAATTGCAACAGTTATCAATTTAGAAGAAGATTCTTAACATAAAAAAATCCCAAATCCCAGGTATGTCTGGAATTTGGGATTTTATATTTAAGATATTGACTTATTAGTCTCTTCTTGGTCTTCTTGGTCTTGGTGCATCACCAAAGCTTTCAGAACGTCTTGGAGCTCTGTCTGAACTACCTTCACTTCTTGGAGCTGAGCTTCTAAAGCCACCTTCTCTTTTTGGAGCAGATGAGTTTCTGTCGCTTCTGAAACCACCTTCTCTAGGAGCAGAACTTCTGTCGCTTCTGAAACCTCCGCCACCAGAACCTTCACGTCTTGGTCCGAAACTTCCACCACCAGAACCTTCACGTCTTGGAGCAGAACTACGTCCGCCACCGCCACCGCTGCGTCCGTTATGGTCACGTCTTCCGCCACCATCATTTTTAGAAATTTCAACATTAATACGACGTCCTTCTAATTGTACGTTGTTTAATACTTCCATAACTTTATCAGTGTGCTCAGGATCAGTGTTAAAGAAAGAGAAACCTTCTTTTACATCTACTTTGAAAACGTCATCGCGACCTAAGTCTAATGTTTCTTTCAAATAATCTTTAAGAGACATCCAGTCGAAGTTGTCTCTTGAACCGATATTTACAAAATAACGAACTGCTCCGTTATTATTGAATTCTCTTGGCTCAGAATCACTTCTTTCACGTCTTTCTCCAGATTGAGTAGAGATATCTCTGTTCTTTTTGTAGTAAGCAATAAAACGGTTAAATTCTACAGATACCATTTTTTTAATCAATTCTTCTTTAGATAAATCTTCAAGAACATTATTGATTGCTGGTAAATAGTTGTCAATTTCGTGATCAACTTCAGTATCTTTAATTTTTGTTGCTAAGTGCAACAATTGAATTTCGCAAATTTCGATTCCAGATGGAATTACTTTTTCTTCAAATTTTTGTTTGATGATTCTTTCGATAGAAGAAATTTTACGCAACTCACTTTTTGTAACAATTACAATAGAAGTTCCTAATTTTCCAGCTCTACCAGTACGTCCGGAACGGTGATTGTAAGTTTCAATCTCGTCAGGAAGTTGGTAATTTACTACGTGAGTAATATTATCAACGTCAATACCACGTGCAGCAACGTCAGTAGCAACAAGCATCTGAATTTGTCTTCCACGGAAAGATTTCATTACACCATCACGTTGCGCCTGAGATAAATCTCCGTGCAATGCAGCAGCGCTGTATCCATCTTCAATTAATTTTTCAGCTACAGCTTGTGTATCTCTTTTAGTACGACAGAAAACCACAGAAAAAATATCTGGATTTGCATCGGCCAAACGTTTTAAAGCTTCGTAACGGTCACGTGCATTTACTAAGTAAAATTCGTGAGAAACTGTTGCAGAACCTGAGTTCTTAGCTCCAACAGTAATTTCTACCGGGTCGCTCATGAATTGTTTTGCAATTCTGGCAACCTCTTGTGGCATAGTTGCAGAGAACAACCATGTACTTTTTTGATCTGGAGTATCTGATAAAATAGATACGATGTCTTCATAGAATCCCATGTTCAACATCTCATCAGCCTCATCAAGAATACAGTAATCTATATTTTTAATGTTAACCAAACCTCTGTTGATCATGTCTTGCATTCTTCCCGGAGTAGCCACAATAATTTGTGCTCCTCTTTTAATGTCCCTAGCTTGCTCTGTAATACTAGCCCCGCCGTAAACTGCTACCACATTAATACCTTTCTCGTATTTTGCGTAGTTTTTAAGTTCGTTGGTAATCTGTAAACAAAGTTCTCGTGTTGGCGATAAAACTAATGCTTGTGTATTTTTGTTGTCAGCATCAATTTTTTGAATTAGCGGAAAACCGAAAGCTGCCGTTTTCCCTGTCCCTGTCTGAGCCAACGCAACCATATCCGTGTCTTTTTCCAATAATAGGGGAATCGCTTTTTCCTGTACTTCTGACGGATTCTCAAATCCTAGATCTAAAATCGCCTTCAGTAACGATTCATTCAATCCTAATTGTTCAAATTTATTCATATATGTATTTAAAATAGGGTGCAAAATTACTGTTAATTATTCAGATAAACTAATGCTATTTTAAGAATTATGTATTTGTTATGATTTGATTATCAAAAAGTTATGTTTAGTGTACGATGATTTTTATTTGGCAATCCAAAAAATTCAATAAAAATACGTCGCGAAATATAAATTTTGGGCTTTAAAATGTTGTATTCTAAACAATTATTTTGCTGTGTTCAGAAAATCAATTAGTTGCTGAGTTGCTTTTGCGCGATGACTAATTTTATTTTTTACTTCTGAAGCCAGTTCAGCAAAAGTCTCAGAATAATTTTCAGGCTGAAAAACGGGATCATAACCAAAGCCATGATTTCCAGTTTTGTCGAGAATAATATTTCCTTTTGCAATTCCGGTAAATAAATGCTGTTCTCCTTTTATATTTAATGCAATAACGGTTTTAAACTGAGCGCTTCGGTCTTCTTTATCCAGCAAAGCTTCCAGAAGTTTGTTCATATTATCATCGGCGTTGCGTTGTTCGCCTGCATATCGCGCCGAATAAACGCCAGGTTCTCCGTTTAAAACCGTAACTTCTAAACCCGTATCATCGGCAAAACAATCATAACCGTATTTTTCAGTAACGTAGTTTGCTTTCAAAATAGCGTTTCCTTCGATTGTCTCGGCAGTTTCAGGAATTTCCTCGTGACAGCCAATTTCCTCTAAACTTAATAATTGAATAGATCCTTTTAGGATACTTTGAATTTCTTTGATTTTATTGAGATTGTTTGAGGCGAAAACCAATTGCATAGCGATGTATTTTAAGGGTGATTATTAAGAGTAATTCCAAAACACAAATTTAGAATTCTTATATTTGATAGACGACATGAAATAAAAATAAATGCAGATATCATTATTATATAAAAAAATAACCCCTTTTGTTAAGCCTTACAAAAAGATGGTTATAGCTACTTTACTGCTTACTTTTTTAGGATCGTTTGCTGCTCAGGTAAATGCATTAATATTAAAGTACACGGTAGATTCTATAAGTGATCTGATGGTGGCGCACGAACCTTTGTCGAAAGGGTTTCATTTATTAGGTATTATAAGTATCGTTTTACTTTCGAAAGAATTGATTTATTCTGTGGTGCAATTTGGTCAGAAATTTTATGGCGAAAAACTGCGCATCTTTATAACGCGTGACATATCTCAGGCAATCGTAGAAAAAATTCTGAGTTATCGAATGGAGTTTTATACTTCTAATGAAAATGAAAGCGGTAAACTTCAAACCAGAATCGACCTCGGAATTAGCAGTTTAACGCGATTGGTCCAGAATTTTTTTATTGATATTATGCCTTTATTTGCTAATGCTTTTGTGGCTTTGGCCATTATGTTTTATGCCAATGTATATGTAGGTTTGGTGAGTTTGTGTATTATTCCCATTTATTTTTATATCAGTCAGCTACAAGCTACTAAACTAAGTGGTTTTAGACGAAGAATGCGTAATTATCGTGAAACTAAGAACAACGGAATTATTAGTTTAATCGAGTCTATAACGGTTATAAAATCGTTTGTACGGGAACCAATGGAAGCCAACCGACATAAAGATATTCAGTTCGAAATGACCGAGAATCAGCTTGAAACCAGAAAAACCAGTTTTATTTTTGAAAGCGTAAAAGGTTTTGTAGAGCAAATAGGAGTCGTGATTATCATTATTCTAACAGCTTATTTTGTGCTCAACAACACCATGACAATTGGTGCAATCATGTTTCATATTATGTTATTTAATAATGTATCTGCGCCAATCAGGCAATTGCATCGTATTTATGATGAAGTAAATGATGCTTTGATTTATTCTGAAGGTTTCTTTGATATTTTAGAATCAGATAATGAAAAGGAAACAAGCGGCGATTATATTCCGGAGAAAATAGTAGGATTTATAGAGGTTAAAAATGTAGATTTTGTGTATCCAAATGGTACAAAAGCCCTTTGGGATATTAATTTTACAATAAAACCAAATGAAACCACTGCTTTGGTGGGGTTAAGCGGTGCCGGAAAAAGCACTATTATCAATTTACTGGATAAGTTTTATTTACCGTCAAGCGGAAAAATTTATCTGGACGGAGTAGATTTAAATGATTACAATACTGACTTTCTTCGTAAAAATATTGGATTGGTATTACAGAAGAACCACATTTTTAAAGGTACAATTGCAGAGAACATCTTATACGGAAAACCCAATGCCACTAAATCTGAAATTATCGAGGCTGCCCAACAAGCTTATATTCACGAACAGGTGATGCAATTGCCAAAAGGCTATGACTCTGATGCACATTTACTTTCGGGAGGACAGCAACAGCGAATTGCAATTGCACGTTTGTTTTTAAAAAATCCGCCAATTATTTTCTTAGACGAACCAACAGCAAGTTTGGATGCAATTGCCACAGAACAAATAAAAAAATCTTTGGATGCTGTCAAAAAAGACAGGACCGTAATTATTATTTCGCACAGTATTTCTCAAATTATCGATGCGGCAAACATCATTGTCTTAGAACAGGGAAGATGTGTCGAAAAAGGAACTCATGACGATTTGTATGATAATAAATCAGTGTATTATCAAATATTTACGGCAATGGCAAATAGTTTGAATATTGATAAAATTACACAAACGCTTGATTAAAGTTTGTTTCGTAAAAAGAGTCTGTCAATTAAAAAAGCTGTAAAACCACCAAAAGTATACGCCATAATATCACTCCATAAAAAACCTTGACCAAGAACATATCTTCCAAATAAAGTTTGTCTAAGCGCATTGATCCAATCAGCTTGATAGAGTTGAAAAAACTCAATTGAATAGCAAATCAACAAAGAAAAAATCAGGATTTGAGTCGCTTTTTTTTCGATCAATAGTATTTTAATGAAGACGTACATCATCACAGCATAAAGAAAATCTCCTGTACATAATGGTATTTCATTAAATTCTCTGGAGAAGATTCCAAGAAAAATAATCAATAAGAAAATGATGAAATAATAGAGTCGTTTTCTTTTCAAGTGCAGTTACGTTTAGAGCAAATTTAGATTAAATCTTTTATTTGTAGAGACTCTTGATTTCTCTTTGTCAAAGTTTTAAACTTTGACAAAGAGCAACTGAGAAAAAAGTCTCACACAGTACAATATTAGGGCACGAAAAATACAAACACTCAAATAAGTTTACTTTATTTTATAAATTTATCGATTACAAAAAAAGCGTAATAATTTTTTCTATCTAATTAAATAACCACATGAATACAAGATTTACAGTTTTGGTTTTGACCTTGTTTTTATTTACAAGTAATGGCTACTCCCAAAAAAGCAACTCATTTAATGTAAAAAAACAGCTTGAATATTGTGCAGAACAAGCTTCGAAGACTTTAAAAGTAATTCCCGATGATGGAAGTTCTCCCAGAACGGTTCCTAATGGAAGCAAAGATTGGAAGTTTGTTAATTACAAAGACTGGACAAGCGGATTCTGGCCAGGTGAATTATGGTATTTGTACCAAGCAACTGGAAATAAAAAATGGGAAAAAGAAGCGGATAAATTTAGTCAGTTTTTAAAGCCTTTGTCTGTTAGCAAAGCTGCAGATCATGATTTGGGATTTCAGATTTTTAATAGTTTCGGAAACGGTTATCGTTTAACTAAAAACAAAGAATATAAAGATATTATCCTGAAAACGGCTGATACTTTAGCAACACTTTTTAATCCAAAAGTAGGAACAATTCAATCTTGGCCACACAATAAAATGGGCGGTCATAATACGATCATAGATAATATGATGAATTTAGAATTGCTTTTTTGGGCTTCTAAAAATGGAGGAAATAAAAAGTTGTATGACATCGCGGTGAAACATGCTGAAACAACGATGAACAATCATTTTAGACCAGATTACACCTCATATCATGTTATTATTTACGATTATGAAACCGGTAAAAAGATAAAAGGCAGAACGGCTCAAGGTTATAGCGATGATAGTATGTGGGCGAGGGGTCAGGCATGGGCTATTTATGGTTTTACAATGGTTTACAGGGAAACAAAAGACCCTAAGTTTTTAGATTTTGCGCATAAAATAGCACGTGTCTATTTAGATAGATTAACGAGTGAAGATTTAATTCCGTACTGGGATTTTAATGCGCCGGGAATCCCGAATGAGCCGAGAGATGCTTCGGCTGCTGCGATTGTTTCTTCCGCACTTATTGAGCTAAGTTCGTATACAAAGGAGGCATCGCTTAAAAAAGAATACTTAACAAAGTCTAAAAAAATGATAGTTGAACTTTCAGATCATTATCAAAGTCATGATGCAAATTCGGCGTTTTTGCTTCATTCTACAGGGCATAAACCTGCAGGAAGTGAAGTAGATTGTTCGATAAATTATGCAGATTATTATTATCTTGAAGCACTTTTAAGACTTCAAAAACTAAAAAACTAGTGTTATGATGAAAAGAATTATTCAAATCTCGTTTACGATTGCCCTTGTTATAATATTGGTAAGCTGTAAAAAAAATGCAAAACAACAACTGCAGGAATATGTCACGACTTATAATAGTACGGCGGCAAGTTTTAAGGCTGAAGATGTTACGCTTACAACCGCCAGAGGATACATAAATGATGATAAAATTGAATTGCGTTTTGAGACTAATTTAGAGCAAAATGAAACGAACAAAGTAAAAGCAAACACCTCGTTTCCTAAGCTGTTGAAAGAAATGATCAATAAAAACCAAATACCTAAAGAGCTTGTTGAAGAGGGGATTCAGTTTGATGCTTATTTTTTAGCCGATGATAATACTGTTCTTGTAAAACAGATCATAAACAAAGAATCTCTACCTGAATTATTACAGTAATAATTAAATTTTATATTGTGAAAAAAGTCACTTTAATTATTTTTAAAGTGGCTTTTTATTTGTTTTTTATAGTAAATTGATAAATTGAGGTTTCCATTTTGTTGTAAAAACTCTTTATTTTAGGTTAATTTATTTGTAGTCAAATAATTACACAATTTATTTTTGTAGAAGGATGTTGTTTTTGTTTGAAAAGTTCATTATGTTTGAGTTAAAAAATAACCTAAAACCTAAAAATTTATGAAAAAAATTACCCAAATCGCATTTGCTGTTATGATTATGTTAGTATTGGTGAGTTGTAAAAATACCAAACAAAAAATTCAGGAACATGTTAGTACTTATAATAATTCGTCGTCAATAAAAGGTAGTGGCATTACCAGTACAACGGCAAAGGCATTTTTGAATGACAGTAAAATTGAAATTAGAATTGAAACCAATTTAGAAGAAAATGACACCAATAAATTGACTTACAAAGAGTCGTTTCCTGATTTGCTGAAAGAAATGATCAAAAATGATCAAATTTCAAAAGAGTTAATCGAAGAAGGAGTAAAATTCGATATATACTTTTTAGCTTATAATAATGCGATTCTGGCGCAACGAGTTGTGGATAAAGAAGAATTAGCAGTTTTAGAAAATGCAGCTGATGCTAAAGAAAAGGTAACTGCAAAACTTTAGTTTTAAGAAAATAATAAAAAATAAAGCCTCTTTAAGATTTTAAAGAGGCTTCATTTTTTTATCGTTTAGTAACATTGGTTAAAATATCAGGGAAATAAGAATCGGATAAATGACCAAACTCATCACCGCGCATGAAGATATTACTATCAACATCAGCAAAACTTTTTTTGCCGGCTGCCGCTAAAAGTTCGTTGGCAGCATGTAAGGTATTTTTATGAAAGTGATATACACGATCTGATTTATCTGTGACCACTAAACCTTTCATCAACATTTTATTTTGCGTAGCAACTCCGGTAGGACATTCGTTATTATGACAGCGTAATGCCTGGATACAGCCTAAGGAGAACATAAATCCGCGTGCGCTATTACACATATCTGCGCCTAGTGCAATGGCGTGTAAAATAGAATAACCTGAAATGATTTTTCCGCTGCCAATAATTCGAATTTTATCACGAATATTTAAGCCTATCAAAGTTTTATTTACAAATATTAAAGCAGGTTCAAAAGGCATTCCAACACCATCAGCAAATTCTAACGGAGCAGCTCCGGTTCCGCCTTCAGCACCATCAATAGTAATAAAGTCAGGGTACGTATCCTCTGCAATCATTTCGTGGCAAATCGCTTCAAATTCAGCAGTATTTCCTATGCATAATTTAAAGCCAATAGGTTTTCCGTTTGATAATTCACGCAGTTGTGCGACAAAATGAATAAGTCCTTTTACGTCTGAAAAAGCATGATGACCAGGAGGCGAAAGAATCATAGTGTGGGGTTCAACTCCTCTTATTTTAGCAATTTGTTCAGTGTTTTTAGCGGCCGGAAGTACACCTCCGTGACCTGGTTTTGCTCCTTGCGAAAGCTTAATTTCGATCATTTTCACGTTTGGAAGATTGGCTTTTTCTGAAAATTTTTCAGGACTAAAATTCCCCGCAGCATCACGGCATCCAAAATATCCTGTACCAATTTGCCAGGTAATGTCTCCGCCGCCTTCAAGGTGATAATCTGTCAAACCGCCTTCTCCGGTATTTTGATAGAAGTTTCCTTTTTTTGCACCAATATTAATGGCGCGAACTGCATTTTCGCTCAATGAACCAAAACTCATAGCCGAAACATTAAATAGAGAAGCTAAATAAGGTTGTTTGCAATCTTTTCCTCCAACCAATACACGAGGTAATTCTTCGTTTACTTTTGCCGGAAAAATGGAATGTTTTATTCCCTCATAGCTATCATGATTTAGATTTTGCTGTGTTCCAAAAGGTGTATTCGAATCGATATTTTTGGCCCTTTGGTATACCAAAGAGCGCTGGTTTCTTGAAAAAGGTTTTCCGTCAGTAGATCTTTCGATAAAATATTGCTGAATTTCAGGTGCAATCATTTCAAATAAATACCTGAAATAACCTAAAACAGGAAAGTTTCTTAAAATGGCATGCTTTTTTTGAAGGGTATTATAAACACCAACAACCAGTAATATCGGGATGATAATTACGAGTAAAAAACCGCGCTTGGTATAAAAATAAATTGTAACAACAATTATAAACAATAAGAATCCGTAGATGAAGAATTTTTTTCTCATGTTTGTAAAATTTAAAAGGAAAAGTTTAATAATTAATTGAATCGCAGGCGTACATAAACGTGTTTAATGCCTTTTTTGTCTGATTCTCTTTCATCAATTTCAAGAATATCAGTAAGCGATTTTAACATTGGCGTAAGCTTAGAAAAACCATAATTTCTTGGGTCGAATTCGGGTTTTTTCTTAACGATCAGGTTTCCAACATCTCCTAAAAATGCCCAACCGTCATCATCTTCAATATCTTCGATCGTAGCTTCGATAAGTTCAATAGTGGGAGCGTCAATTTTATGTAATGCTTTTTCAGCAGGTTTTTCTACCGGTTTTTTAGCATCGGCAGCAGCAGTTGTTTTTGGTTTTTTCTTCTGGATTGCGCCGTCAAGAACCTCGATATAAATAAATCGGTCACAGGCAACAATAAAAGAATTCGGAGTCTTTTTTTCTCCAATACCAATTACTTTCATTCCAGATTCCCTTAATCTTATGGCCAAACGGGTAAAATCACTATCGCTCGAAACAATACAAAAACCATCTAGTTTTCCTGAATATAGTAAATCCATAGCATCTATAATCAAAGCAGAATCTGATGAATTTTTACCTACAGTATAACTATATTGCTGGATTGGGGTAATGGCGTGTTCTAATAAAACAGCTTTCCATCCATTCGAGTTTGGTTTGGTCCAGTCTGCATAAATACGTTTTGTGGTTGGTGTGCCAAATTTTGTTATTTCTTCCATCATGCCTTTTACATTGCTGTAAGGCACATTATCGGCATCAATAAGAACGGCTAATTTGAGATCTTTGGAGTTGCTTAAAGCCATTTTTTAGGTGTTAGAAAAATTAGTACTTCCAAAGGTAAAACTAAAATTGGTTTTTATTAGAATTTGGTCCTGAATAAGTGTTTTGTTTTATATTAATTATTTTGGTTATAAATAAGAGATTATTATAACGAAAACTATTAAGGATAAACTTGTCTTTTGTGTTGAATTTCGATATATTTGTAGTCAATCAACAAATTTGCCTATGTTTTCAAAAGCCTGTGAGTACGGAATCAGAGCTTCTATATTTATTGCCACTAAATCCTCAAAAGGGATCAGGGTTGGAATAAAAGATGTTGCCAAAGAAATTGATTCGCCGGAGCCTTTTACAGCCAAAATAATGCAGATTCTGACCAAAAGCGGAATCATAGAATCGTCAAAAGGCGTAGGAGGTGGATTTGAAGTTTCTGGTAGTGCTTTAAAATCGATAAAACTTATTCAGATTGTTGATGCGATAGATGGCGATACGATATATAAAGGTTGTGGTATAGGATTAAAAGAATGTTCTGAAACAAAACCGTGTCCGGTGCATAAAGAGTTTAAAAAAGTACGCGAACTACTTTTAGAAATGCTTACCAATACCACATTAGAACAGCTTGCTTCAGGAGTAAAAACGGGCGATTTTTTTCTTAGGATAAATGACAGAGAATAATATAAAAAAATAAATAGAGATGAATAAAAAAATTAAAATTTCGATTGTAATGCTATTGGGGTGCCTGGCAATTACTTCTTGCGGAAAAAAAGAGACTGAACCCACTGATGAATCAACAGAAATCAACAAAACTATAACTGATGAGGGGCATCCTGCAGCAGTCAGTAATGTTTTAGTTATTACAGGAAACGATGAAATGCAGTTTAGTACCAATGAGCTAAGAGCTCAAGCCGGAAAACCAATCACTTTAACTTTAAAGCATACCGGCAAAATACCTAAACAAGCAATGGGCCATAATGTGGTGATCTTAAAGGAAGGTATTAATGAAGCGGGTTTTGCTGTTAAAGCAGCAGCAGCTCAGGAAACGGATTATATCCCTGATTCAGAAAAAGCTTCGATTATTGCGCATACAAAATTACTGGGCGGAGGAGAACAGGATACAATTGAATTTACGATAGATAAAAAAGGAACATATAATTTTTTATGCTCATTTCCCGGGCATTATGCTATGATGAAAGGTGTTTTAATTGTTGAATAAATAAAGGACTCTAATCCGCACATTTTGGGTTAGGGTTTTTTCTTAAACTAATAAAAGATTAATTTGTCTTTTATTTAAAATTAACTACATACCAATATAAAATAATAATTATGGAAAATTTAAGAGATAAAACAGTTGCAGCTTTCGTTACAGAGGACTTTAGAACAGCAGCGGTATTTTCAAAATACAAAATTGATTTTTGTTGCAAAGGACAGAAGACAATTAATGAAGTTTGCCTAAAACAAAATATAGATACAAGAGTTTTGCTTAAAAAAATCAACGAAGTTTTACTTGCTGAAGATTCAAATACTATCGATTTTAACTCGTGGCCTTTGGATTTACTGGCAGATTATATCGAAAAAACGCATCATCGTTATGTGGTAGATAAATCAGTTATTATAATACAGTTTTTAAGTAAACTTTGTAATGTTCATGGAGCCAGACATCAGGAATTATTTAAGATAAATGATTTGTTTATTCAGTGTGTTAATGAATTATCACAACACATGAAAAAAGAAGAATTTATTTTGTTTCCCTTCATAAAGGACATGGTAAAAGCTATAGGCAGAGGAGAAGCCGTAAATAAGCCAGCTTTTGGATCAGTGGCTAACCCAATTGCCACGATGATACATGAACATGAGGTAGAGGGCGAACGATTTAATGAAATTTCTAATCTAACGAATAATTACACAGCACCAAGCGATGGATGTACGACTTATAAGGTAACATTCGCAATGTTAAGAGAGTTTGAAGAAAACCTGCATACCCATATTCATTTAGAAAATAATATATTGTTTCCTAAAGCTATAATTTTAGAAAAAGAATTTTCTTAAAATAGTTTTTTTACTAAAAATGCACTTAAAGATTATTATATTCTTTCGGTGCATTTTTAGTGCTTAAAAGGGCTTAAGCTTTTCTGAAATATTTTTAATCTTGTTAAAAAATGAAATACCCAACTAAAATAAGCGTGCTAAAAAGCTGGATAATAGTTTGTTTTTTTAATTTTCTGATAGCCTCACTTATGGGGTTGTTGATGCGTTTTCTTTACTTATTTCCTGTAGCAAGTGTCAACTACAGCTTTTTGCTACACGCTCATTCTCATGTGGCTATGTTGGGGTGGACTTATTTGATGATTTATGTTTTAATCGTTTACTTTTTTATTCCAAAACATAAGAGCATTAAACCAATTTACAATCAATTATTTTGGCTTACTGAATTTTCGGTAATAGGTATGATGATTGCTTTTCCTGTTCAGGGTTATGCCTTGTTTTCTATCCTATTTTCGACATTACATATTTTATTAAGTTATATTTTTTGTTGGCTCGTGTGGCGGGATTGCTGTAAAGGCAAAAGAATGAACAAAAAGATATTATTAGCAGCCATTTTGTTCATGATATTTTCTACTATCGGAATTTGGTGCTTAGGCCCAATAATAAGTTTAGTGGGTAAACAGAGCGTTTTTTACCAAATTGCAATTCAGTTTTTTCTTCACTTTCAATTCAACGGGTGGTTTCTATTTGCTGTTTTGGCTCTGTTTTTAAAGCAATTTAAAAATGAAGTAGAAAAAAGTCGTTTTAAAGTGTTTTTTATATTGCTTATCGTCTCAACAATTGCAACCGTTGCATTTCCGGTAAGTTGGTATGTAAAGAATAGTTTAATAGGTTATAGTAATGGTATTGGTGTAGTGTTACAGCTTTTTGCTTTTTTGTATTTTTATAAAATGCTAAAGCCGCAAGTTTTTGGTTTTAAAGCTGCTTTGAGTGGTACGGCAAAAATGGTATATTGTTTAGCGATTTGTTCCTTATTTCTTAAAATTATTTTTCAGTTAATGCTTCTTGTTCCTGATATAGCTTCATCTTCGCACCAAATTAGAGGACTTGTAATTGGTTTTATTCATTTAACTACTTTAGGAATTATTACAGGATTTTTGTTTGGAATTTTATTTCAGAATAAATTACTTTCAGGTAAGTCGACTTTAATTCGGTCAGGAGTAAAATGTTTTGTTTTGGGCTATATTTTTACAGAGATATTATTGTTTCTTCAGGGAGCGCTTTTTTATTTTAATAAAGGAGTATTGTCATGGTATTATGAAGCTATTTTTGTAACAAGTGTATTGATTGTTGCAGGTTTGATTTTGATGATTATATCAGAACTTAAAATAAAAAAATAAGGGCGATTAATTAAAATCACCCTTACTCTTACTAATGAATCAATCTATTTAAATGCGTAATTTTTAGTTTATGGTTGTTGTTAATTGTTGCTAAATAATATTTGATTAAAATCAATTTTGATTTGTTTTTAATACACAGTAAAAGTAAGTGGTGAATTGGTCTTTTATAATGATAAAAATCATGTTACATAAAATATTCCATTAAATTTAAATTAAGCTTAATTCTAAATCAGTATATACTCAGGAAGTGTTATAAATAAATAGGGTTTGATAGTTGCAATCTGATTATTTTTAATAAAAATAAGAGGCAAACTCGATTTTAGAATAATAATCATTATTTTTGCACCCTGTTAAAAGAAAATTATTACTTCAAAATATATTTATGGTAAAAGATTTATTCGAAAGAATTCAGAACAATAAAGGACCACTAGGAAAATGGGCTTCACAAGCTGAGGGGTATTTTGTATTCCCTAAATTAGAAGGGGAACTTGGTCCAAGAATGAAATTTGGCGGAAAAGATATTTTAAATTGGAGTTTGAATGACTATTTAGGTCTTGCGAATCATCCAGAGGTTCGTCAGGCAGATATTGATGCTGCAACTCAGTTTGGTGCAGCTTACCCAATGGGAGCCCGTATGATGTCAGGACATACTAAATATCATGAGCAATTAGAAAACGAATTAGCTGAGTTTGTAATGAAACCGGCTGCATATTTATTGAATTTTGGTTATCAGGGAATGGTGTCTATTATTGATGCTTTGGTGACTAAAAATGACATTATAGTTTACGATGTAGATTCTCACGCTTGTATCATTGATGGTGTTCGTTTGCATATGGGTAAACGTTTTACTTACAAGCACAATGATCTTGAAAGTATGGAGAAAAACCTGCAGCGTGCTACCAAAATGGCAACAGAAACAGGCGGAGGTATTTTATTTATTACCGAAGGTGTTTTTGGAATGAGAGGGCAACAAGGTAAATTAAAAGAAATTGTTGCTTTAAAAGAAAAATATAATTTCCGTTTATTAGTAGATGATGCACACGGTTTTGGAACTCTTGGTAAAACAGGAGCCGGAGCAGGTGAGGAGCAGGGAGTTCAGGATGGTATTGATGTTTACTTTTCGACTTTTGCAAAATCAATGGCAAATATTGGTGCTTTTGTAGCTGCTGATCAGGATATTATTGATTATTTAAAATATAATTTACGTTCTCAGATGTTTGCAAAAGCATTACCAATGATTCAAACAATTGGTTCTTTGAAACGTTTAGAATTATTGCGTAATCATCCTGAATTGAAAGATAAACTTTGGGAAAATGTAAATGCATTACAAAACGGTTTGCGTTCAAGAAACTTTAATATTGGAGATACAAACACTTGCGTAACACCTGTTTATTTACAAGGAAGTGTTCCGGAAGCAATGGTGATGGTAAATGATTTAAGAGAAAACTACGGTATTTTCTTATCGATTGTAATTTATCCGGTAATCCCGAAAGGAATTATTTTGTTGAGAATGATTCCAACAACTTCACATACTCTAGCTGATATCGATGAAACGTTAACAGCATTTGAAGCGATTCGTGAAAAATTGGAAAACGGTACTTACAAAGAAATTGCAAGCAGAACTACAGTAGATTTAGACGCTTAATTTCTTAAAATAGATTCCTAATATGGGAATTATGTAAAAAAATCCATTCGTTATGCGAATGGATTTTTTTTATTTACAGTAATTTTATATCAACTAATTATTAAAACAAAAAACATGAAGAAAATACTAGCCTTTACCATTATTACTTTAAGTGTTTTTGCTTCTTGTAAAAAAGATCAAGTTGCAGAACCGGTAGAAATTACACCAAAAGCACCAAAAGAAGCCCAAATTGTTGAGTCATCAGGAGATCAATGTTATGCGTCTACAGGTGCCAGTAAAATTGAACTGAGTTACAATGTAAACTCACATCAGGAAGTAAATGGAAAATTAAGCTATAATATAGCAGGAAAGGATAAAAATGAAGGAACTTTGATAGGGAATATGAAAGGTGATACGCTAATTGCGGATTATACTTTTATGTCAGAAGGTGTTTCATCTATCAGAGAAGTTGCTTTTATTGAAAGAGAAGGAATTCTTTATGAAGGATATGGTGATGTTGTAGAAGCAAATGGTAAAGTTTCTTTTAAAGATAAAAAACTACTAAAATTTGATCAAAAAAATACATTAACAAAAGTTGATTGTAAAGCAGAATAAGCTTTTTATTCTGCTATTATTTAAAAAAAAATCCATTCTTTGGGGAGAATGGATTTTTTAATTTTTATACTATTGCTGTGATTTTAATTGATCGATATAATCACTTGAATTGCCGTTCCAATAACATTTTTTGCATCGGACATTTGCAAACTCATGCTGGCAATTTTTATATCCGTACAATGCACTTGCGCATTCAGGACATAAATGTTCCATGGCAGAAGATTGTTTATAAAATTCACTTTTGCATTCACTACAAATTCCAATGGTTAACATTTACTATTTTTAATGTTTAAACTGAAAACTGCTAATGAGAATTGAATACTAAAGATATTTCAGGTATGTTTTTCTCTGGCAATGAATTTTTGGATCAAAATTCTTCCATAACAAATGTATGGCGGTGTTTTCGGCTAATTCAGGAGTTCTGATGCAATTTTGAATTCCTTTTTCTGAGAACGTTCTATAATATTCATCAAAAATAATGGCTGTAACTCCCTTGTTTTGGTAATCAGGATGAACTCCAATAAGGTAAAAAACAACGTCTTTACTTTGTTTTCTTGCTTTTAATAAGTGGATAAATCCAAAAGGGAATAGCTTTCCTTTTGCTTTTTGCAAAGCCTCAGAAAAACTAGGCATTACAATGCTAAAAGCAACAAGTTTATCGTCTTTATCTACCACAAATTTAATATACTCGGGATTGATAAAGCTGATGTATTTCTTCTTAAAATATTCTTTCTGAACATCTGATATCGCTACGAAAGAAGCCAGTTTAGCATACGATTCATTAAACAAATCAAACATTTTATCCACATGTGGCATAATGTCTTTTGTCTTGGTAAATGTTAATGATCTTAGACAGTATCTTTTTTTGATTAATTCCTGTGCTTTCAGAAAAAATTCAGGTTTAACATTCGAAAAAGGAAAAATACTTTCAATATATTCCTTTTCTACCTGAAAACCCAATTGTTCAAAATGAGTGACATAATAAGGATTATTGTACCAGGTGATCATGGTTCCCATTTGGTCGTAACCTTCTGTAAGAACACCAACTTTGTCCAGGTTAGAAAAACCCATTGGTCCTTCGGCATGTTCCAGCTGATGTTGTCTTCCTAACTCGTATACTTTTTCTAATAAGGCCTTTGTTACTTCGATATCATCGATAACATCAAACCATCCAAAACGTACTTTTCTTTTGTGCTGATTATTTACCTCAGACCAGTTGATGATTGCTGTAATTCTTCCAACAATTTGATTGTCTTTGTATGCCAGATAAAAATAGGCTTCGGCGTTTTCAAAAGCAGGATTTTTTGTTTTATCAAAAGATTCTAATTCGTCTGCAATAATAGGAGGAACCCAATACGGATTGTCTTTATAGAGAGAAAACGGAAATTTGACATAATCAGTTAGTTCCTTTTTTGTTTTGGCTTCTTTAATTGTAATCATCAAGATTCAGTATGTAAATTGTCTCTTTATAGAGAGAAGTTGTTATTAAAATTTATTCGTATTTCGATTTACGCTTTCTTTCTTTTGCCTGATAATCGATTTCTCTTTGTTCCATCTGGTTATCCTTGTTCTTTTTTGCTTTTTCTCTGCCTTTAAACTCCATTTGCTTTTCTTTATAACTTCCGTCATAACGCCATGAAACACCAACTCCTCCGTATAATACCGAAGGTGTATTTTTGAAATTGGTACTAACAGAAGCATCAACCTGAAGATTAGAATTGATTAAGTAAGCAGCTCCGCCACGAACAATTGCATCGCTATAGAAATCGCTTTTGTAGCCTTGATTTTCAACAAAACCAGACCATTTGTCATTAAATCCGTGGGTTAATGTTAACACATAACCATAACTAGGATAGTCTGTTGTAATATAATCGGCAATAATATTGGTTACAAAAACCCATTTTCCTCCTCCAAATAAATTTTGCGTAATCAAAGCCACTTTAGGGGATATAGCAGATTGCGGCGAAAAGTAATATGGATTATCAGCACCCGTAAAATTGGCTCCTGCAAAAATAGAAACTGCTGGAATTAATTCGCGCCAGTTAAAACTATGATTGGCTTTGTAGCTATAAATATTAGCCTCTTTTTTGTAGTTTTGATAAGGATCGTAAATTAAATATTTTGCTCCTAAAACGGTTTGCCTGAAATTATTCTTTTTGTAACTGGTGTATGGAGTATCAAAATTTTCCATTTGGTATTGTATGTCCAGAATAAGCTCTAATTTTTCTAAAAACGCACCATAGCGCAAAGTTAAATCTGTACCAAAACCGCTTGCATCATAATCTAATAAATCATGTTTTTCTTTGATGCCGTAAACACCCAATTCTGCCTGAATTACAGATTTCCCTACTGCGTATGCAGACATTGTTTCGCCAGGGCGATTAGAGTTAATAACATCAGTATATTGCGCAAAAAATAATTGAGGAACAAAACAAAGAGCTGCAATAAATAAGTTTTTATTTTTTAACATAAATGTGTTTTTGGATTAAAAAGTAATAACGCATTTCAAATGTACTATATTTTATTATTTATTTAAGATTGATATTTTAATTTTAAACAATGGATTTATTAATTTTGGAAAAAAATTATATGATCATGCAAGAAGCATCTTTTACAAATTTGTTTAAAACGATAATGTGGATTATTGCGTTTTATTATATTTTTAAATTTTTAGCCAAAATCTTTTTACCTGTTTTGGTGAAAAAAGCGGTTGAAAAAGCAGGGGAGAATTTTCAGAGACAACAACAATATAGTCAGGGAACTACATGGCAAAAAACACCTATCAATAATGATGAAATCATTATTGATACGGCCAATGCAAAAAAACCGCGCGAAACCAAAAAGGTGGGCGATTATGTTGATTACGAAGAAATAGATTAAGTTTGCGTCCTAGAGTTATAGGATGCATCATTTAACCCAAACCAGTCTAAATTGAAAATAGTAAATAAGTTCTATCCGCATGCCCTTGTTATATTGGGCTTTATTATCGTTTCTTTAATTTATTTTTACCCGGTTTTACAGGGAAAACAAATCTTCCAATCGGATATTGCTCAATATACCGGAATGGCTAAAGAGCAAAATGATTTTAGAGCGACAGAGCATTCTGAGCCTTATTGGACCAATTCAGCATTTGGTGGTATGCCAACCTATCAGTTGGGAGCAAATTATCCTAACGATTTTATAGGACATTTAGACGATATTTTACGTTTTTTACCTCGTCCTGCAGATTATCTGTTTTTATATTTCTTAGGTTTCTATGGCTTATTATTGGTTTTAAAAACCGATCCCTTAAAAGCATTTATTGGAGCAATTGCGTTCGGTTTTTCGACGTATTTAATTATTATTCTGGGAGTTGGTCATAATGCAAAAGCGCACGCGATTGCTTATATGCCGCTTGTTATTGCCGGATTTATACTGGTTTTTCAGAAAAAATATATTTGGGGAGGTTTGCTCACCATGTTTGCGGTTGCATTAGAAATTAATGCCAACCACTTTCAAATGACCTATTATTTATTGATTTTCTTATTGATATTGTCGGGTTATTTTGCTTTTAATTTTATCAAAGAAAAAGAATACAAGCCTCTTTTAACAGCGATTGGAGTTTTGGCTGTAGCAGGAATTTTTGCCATTGGCGCCAATTCTACCAATTTAATGGCAACTAGCGAGTATGCTAAATTTAGTACTCGTAGTAACAGCGAATTGACTTTTAATCCGGATGGATTTAAAAAAACAAACGAAAATGCTTTAAGCCGCGAATATATTACAGAATACAGTTACGGAATTCCTGAAAGTTTTAATCTAATTGCACCTAGACTTTTTGGAGGTTCTAATCATGAAAATGTAGGAACAGATAGCCGTATGTATTCGTTTATGATCGAACAAGGAGTTCCATCAGAGCAAGCTCAGGACTTTGTGTCCGGAATGCCAACGTATTGGGGAGACCAGCCTATTGTTGCAGCTCCGGCATATATTGGGGTTGTGGTTTTCTTTTTAGGAGTTTTGGCATTATTTATTGATGATAGAAAAATAAAATACGTATTCCTTTCAGGTGCATTAGTAGCATTGGTACTTTCATGGGGTAAAAACTTCTCTTTATTGACAGACTTTTTTATCGATTACGTGCCTATGTACGATAAGTTTAGAGCGGTTTCATCTATTCAGGTTATTCTTGAATTGTGTTTTCCTGTTTTGGCTATTATGGGATTGCAGTCTTTCTTTAAAGCAAAAGATGAACCTAAATTACAACAGAAAGCCCTTGTGCAAACGGGTGTTTTTGGTATTGGGATAATTATAATTTTAGTATTTGCTAAAAGCATGTTTCACTTTACAGGAAGCAGCGATAATTATTTCTTAGAAAGCTACGGACCAGCTTTTGTTGATGCCTTAAAAGAGGATAGAATGACGCTGTATTCTGCAGATTTATTACGTTCAGGCTTTTTTATAGTATTGACTTTTGGAATTTTATGGTTATTCATTAAAAATAAATTGGCTCAAAATACAACTTTGATTATTGTTGGTCTTTTAATGATTTTCGATTTGTTTTTTGTCGATAAAAAGTATGTTTCGGCTAAAGATTTTGTGAGTCCTGCTCAAATTGCGGCTCCGTTTCAGGAAACGCCATCTGATGCTCAGATTTTAAAAGACACAACACATTACAGGGTTTTTGAAGTAAATGGTAATATGTCCAGCGCTCGTGCTTCTTATTTCCACCATTCTTTAGGAGGATATCATGCAGCAAAACCTAGAAGAATGCAGCAGTTATTCGACTATCAGATTGCAAAAAACAATATGGAAGTTTTGGATATGCTGAATGTAAAGTATATCATTCAAACCGATAAAGAAGGAAAAGAATTTCCAACGATAAACCCAAATACAAACGGAAATGCCTGGTTCGTCAGTACTGTAAAATTAGTAAATAAGCCCGATGATGTGATGAAGGCTTTGGATCATATCGATACTAAAAAAGTAGCCGTTTTTAATGTTCGTGAACACGAAGGTAAATTTAGAAGCGCCCGTTTAAAGAAACCTTGGGATACAACAGGAACTATTAAAGTAGTAGAGTACAAACCAAATTATATCAAATACAAGTCTGATAATAAGAAAGATGGTTTAGCGGTATTCTCTGAAATATATTATAAAAATGGATGGAATGCGTATATTGATGGTGAGTTAACAACACATTTTCCGGTTGATTACGTTTTACGAGCAATGGAAGTTCCTGGCGGACAACATACTATTGAGTTTAAATTTGAACCTCAGGTTGTAAAAACAGGAAGTATCATAACTTTAGCCAGTTCAATTGGAATGTTATTGTTGCTGATTGGCGGAGTTTATTTCGAAAAATTCTACCGCAAAGATTCACAAAAAATTCACGGAGATACTCAAAAATAATCTTAAAAGCTTTGTGAAACTTGGCGAACGCTTTATGAATCTCTGTGAAACTAAATGATCGAATGGAACAAAAAAAACTCTTAATCATTACTTATTATTTTCCGCCTGCCGGAGGTCCGGGAGTACAGCGTTGGTTAAAATTTGTAAAATATTTACCTGAATTTGATATTCAGCCCATTGTTTACATTCCTGAAAATCCGACATATCCAATAATTGATGAAGGTTTGGTAAGCCAAGTCTCTGATAAAGCGATTGTTCTTAAAAATAAAATATGGGAGCCTTACCAATTGGCATCCATTTTTTCGAAGAATAAAACCAAAAAAATCAGCTCCGGAATTTTTCCTCATAAGAAAAAACAAACTTTCCTGGATAAAACATTTCTTTGGATTCGGGGAAATCTTTTTATTCCCGATGCCCGTGTTTTTTGGGTAAAACCTTCAGTGGCTTATCTGGAGAAATATATCAAGGAAAATAATATTGATACCATTGTAACTTCGGGACCACCACACAGTTTGCATTTGATAGGTTTAGAATTAAAAGAAAAACTAAATGTAAAATGGTTTGCTGACTTTCGCGATCCGTGGACAACAATTGGCTATCATAAAGCTTTGCGTTTATCTACTTATGCTGCTAAAAAACATAAAAGCTTAGAATATAAAGTGCTTAATACTGCAGATACTATTATTGTAACGAGTAAAACTACCAAAACCGAATTTCAGTCTATTACCAATAAACCAATTTCGGTAATTACCAATGGTTACGATATCGAAAATGTAGAAAAACAGACTTTAGATACCAAATTTACTTTGGCACATATTGGTTCGTTTTTATCTGACAGAAACCCAAAATTTTTATGGGAATGTTTGGTAGAATTGCTTCATGAAATACCTGATTTTAAATCGCATTTAGAAATTAAACTGATAGGAGCAGTAAGTCAGGAAGTTTTAGATAGTATTAAGGAATTTAATCTGAATGATTATTTGAACCTTTTGGGATATGTTTCGCATCACGAAGCCATTGCACATCAAAAAAAATCGCAGGTTTTACTTTTAATCGAGATTAATTCTGAAGATACTAAAAGTATTATTCCTGGTAAATTGTTTGAATATATGGTCTCTAACCGACCAATAATTGCTATTGGTCCAAACGGATCAGATTTTGCCGATATCATTAAAGAGACCAATACAGGAGTATTTTTTGATTATTCTGAAAAGGCGAAGTTAAAAAGTGTAATTTTGGACTTTTACAATCAATTTTTGGAAGGGAAATTACAATCTCATGGTGTTGGTTTACAACAATATTCGAGAAAAAGCCTTACAAAGCAATTGGCACAATTGATCAAATAAAAAACATTCATAATTTCAAAAATAAAAAGAGAGCAGAAAATCAAAAATCTAAACTCTACAATCTAAACTCTGCAATCTGAACATGGGTATTGTTTTAAATCAGTCTTTCAAAAATACAATTATTACTTATATAGGTTTCGCTATTGGAGCCATCAACACACTTTATTTATACCCGGTTTATTTAGGTGCAACTTATTACGCATTAACAAATTACATTTTATCAGCAGCAAATGTTATTATGCCATTATTTGCGATTGGCATGCAAAACACCCTGGTTAAATTTTATTCGCAATATAAAACCGAAGAAGAAAGGGAAGAGTTTTTATCGTTTACAGCCTTGTTTCCAATACTAATGTGTATTCCGCTAGGGATTATTGGTGTTTTTTTCTTTGATGATATTACAGCATTTGTAACTAAGAAAAATCCTGTTGTAAAGGAGTTTATGCTTCTGATTCCTTTTATTGGGATTTGTATGGCGTATTTTGAAATTTTCTATGCCTGGGCGAGAGTGCATATGCATTCTGTTTTTGGAAATTTTATTAAAGAAGTCGGGTTAAGATTATTTTCGACTTTTGCTTTGGTAGGTTTGTACCTTAACTGGATCTCGCTTATTCAGTTTGTATATGTAACAGCAGGAATTTATTTTGTAGCCTTTATAGTTACTATGTTTTATGCTTTTTACATTAAGAGACCTAAGTTTCAAATCAATATTCCTCAGAACGTAAAAGATGTAATGGAATATACTTTCTTCATTATTTTGTCGGGAAGTGTTGCCAATTTACTTTTAGATGGAGATAAACTGATGCTGAACCAATATATGAAGATTGAGAATATTGCTTATTACTCAGTTGCTACTTATATTGCTTTGGTAATTTCTGTTCCAAGCCGTGCGATGCATCAAATTGTATATCCAATTACGGCTAAATTGATGCATGAAAACAAACACGATGAGTTAAATCAGCTTTACAAAAAGACCTCAATAAATCTACAAATGGTAGGTGGTTTTGTCATGTTGTGCATATTTGTAAATATCAGCCAGTTATACGAATTGGTTCCTAAAGAATATAGTGGAGGAATCGCCGTTGTATTTATGATTGGATTATCGAAGTATTTTGATTTAATTTTAGGAAACAATAATGCCATTATTTTTAATACTAAATATTACCGAATGGTGCTGTATTTAGGACTGTTATTGGTGTTTTTGACCATTGTATTAAACATGATCTTTATCCCGATTTTCGGAATCTTTGGTTCTGCTTTTGCTACTTTATTGTCTATTACTTTATATAGTTTGGCAAAGCTTCTTTTTGTGGTAAAAAAACTTCATCTATATCCGTTTACCAAACAAACGGTATATTCGATGTTGCTTACACTGGCTTTGTTTTTACTGTTTTATTTCTGGGAATTTCCTTTTTATCAATTAATTAGTATTGCTTTAAAATCTATTTTGGTAACTATTTTATATGTTTACTTAAATTACAGGTTTAATATTTCTCCCGATATTAATAAAGTGATCGATATGCTTTTACGAAAGATTGGAATTAAAATTTAGTACGATTTTATTGAGAAAATAAAAAGTAATTTAAATTTAAATCTATTTTGTTTTTATATTTGTTAGAAGGATAACCCATTTATTTCTAACAAGATATGAAAAAGAAATTACTTTGTTTTTTAGTGTTTTTTATTGTTTTGTTTTCTTCATTGGTTTTTGCTCAAAAAGACAGTTTACAAACTTCAAAAAAAGTTGCACCTGAATTAAAACAAAAAGGATATCCTGTAAATCCATTTAAGGATACACTTTTTTATGTTTATAATAAAGTTGGTTCTTTTTCTGCCGAAAACAGGGCAAATGCCATTACCGAAAAAATCAGAAAACTATATGAAGATTCTTTTTTTGAAGAAGATTCTATTCTCGTTGTTCCCTCTGATATTTCAAAAGACATCGTATATAAAAATGACTTCATCATTATGTCAATTTTGGATATTGATGCAAAAGCTGAAAATCAAAGCACCGAATTTATTGCCAAACGAAATTTAAACGCAATAAAAAAAGCAGTTCTTTATCAAAACGAGAATTATTCGATGCTGCCTAAAAGACTTGGATACACTGCCTTGCTGATTCTTATTATTGGAGTAATTTTATATTTTGTGGGTAAAATATTTAATAGGATACGCTTGCATATTCTTAAAAATAGTGATAAATATTTTAAAGGTTTTACTTATAACAATATCAGTATTCTTTCGCCACAAAAGCAACAGTCATTATTGATGCGATTGTATAGCATTGTAAAAGGTTTTACATTGGTTTTGATTGTTTATTTTTCACTGCCATTATTGTTTAGTATTTTTCCGGCTACAGAAGCATATACAACAACATTATTACGATGGATTCTTACGCCTGCAAAATTGGCTGTCATGGGATTTATTGATTTTTTACCAAGCTTTGTTACAATCGTAGTAATTGTTTTCATTTTTAAATATACCATAAAAGTGATCCGTTTCTTTTTTGATGAGATAAAAAAAGAGAATATAAAAATTGATGGCTTTTATAGTGATTGGGCAATGCCTACATTTAATATCATCAGGTTTCTATTGCTGGCGTTCATGGTTGTTATTATATTCCCGTATTTGCCGGGATCAGACTCTCCAATTTTCAAAGGTGTTTCTGTTTTTGTTGGAATTTTATTTTCATTAGGTTCGTCAAATGCTATTGCCAATATGGTAGCTGGATTGGTTATTACCTATATGCGCCCGTTTAAAATAGGTGATTTTATAAAAATAGGAGATGTAAGCGGAGAAGTGATAGAGAAAACAGCTTTAGTTACCCGAATAAGAACACCAAAATTTGAAGATATTACGATACCAAATGCCACTGTGTTATCGAGTATCTCTACCAATTATTCCTCTAATACAAAACAGGTTAACAACGGTTTGTTAATTCATACTGTTGTTTCAATTGGTTATGATGTGCCCTGGAAAGACATTCATAAAGCTTTGATTGAAGCTGCATTAAAAACGGACATGATCGAGCAGACTCCATCGCCTTTTGTGTTGCAAACCAGCCTGGATGACTTTTATGTTTCCTATCAAATTAATGTATATACGAAACACCCTACAAAGCAACCAATGATCTATTCCTCATTGCATCAAAATATTCAGGATTCATTTAATGCTGCCGGAATCGAAATTATGTCACCGCATTATAATGCTGTACGCGACGGAAATAATACTACTATTCCTGAAAGTTACTTAAAAAATGATTATGAAGCACCTTCTTTTAGTATTAAGAATAAAAGCTAACAAATTGATAATGTACTACTAATCTTAAAAATTTAACACTAATTTATTTTGAAGTTAATTTTATAAAAATTAACTTTAGCTAAGAATTTAGCAACACTTTCCTTAATAGGGTAAAAAAGATCTCATTTAAGACAATAAAAGTGTGTGTTATTATGTTTATTAAGTTGGATTACTACGCTGAAAATGTTAAAAAGCGTGGAGTAATTTTTGCAGTATTTGGATTAATTTTTTACTTAATGATTATGAAGAACAATGGACTTAGTCAGGAGCAGAGCTTACAAGTGTTTTCTAATATGATATCAAACAAAGTTCATAACGGATTCACATTAGAAGAAAGAAATGATGAATTCCTTTTTGCAGTCCTTTCAAAAGGCGGAAAAGTAGTAAATCATGGTTTAAATTTCATTATTTTTTGTCTAACCTTAGGATTGTGGTCATTTGCATGGCTGTACTTGACAATTGAGGCATCAAAACAAAAAAAAGTATTAGTTGCCATCGATGAAGATGGTTTCCCCTTTGAAGAACGATGTTTAGTAGCTTAACAAATTTAAATCACAAAAAATTAAAAAATTCCAAATTCCAATATGATTAATAAGATCATTGGAATTTGGAATTTTTATTTGTTGTATAATTAAAGTACTGAAAAGAGTGCAAATTGAAAACTTAGCACCTTAGTAACTTAGCATCTTAGTGTCTTTTTTTTTATAATTTATCCTTTAAATAAATTCCCGTAACCGATTTTTTTTCTTTCGCAACCTCTTCAGGAGTTCCTGTAGCCAATAAATGTCCTCCATTTTCTCCGCCTTCGGGACCTAAATCGATAATCCAGTCAGCGCATTTTATAAGATCAAGATTGTGTTCGATGACAATTATAGAATGTCCTTTTTCTATTAATGCATCAAAAGAAGCTAATAACTTTTTGATATCATGAAAATGTAAACCCGTTGTAGGTTCATCAAAAACAAATAAAGCCTTGTCTTTTGTTGCTCCTTTTACTAAAAACGAAGCCAGTTTAATACGTTGCGCTTCTCCACCGGAAAGAGTAGAAGAAGACTGACCTAATTGCACATAACCTAAACCAACATCTTGCAATGGCTGAAGTTTCTGGGTAATTTTTGCTTGTTTATTTTTATCGAAAAAGGCAATAGCGTCATCGATAGTCATGGTTAGAATATCGTTGATGTTTTTATCATCGAAAGTGATTTCTAAAATTTCTTTTTTAAATCTTTTTCCTCCACAAGTTTCACACGGCAGCGATACATCGGCCATAAAGACCATCTCGACGTTTATTGAGCCTTCTCCTTTACAGGTTTCGCAACGACCTCCATCAACATTAAAAGAAAAATGTTTGGCCTGATAACCTCTTATTTTAGATAATTTTTCTTTGGCATATAAATCACGAATATCATCATACGCTTTGATGTATGTTACAGGATTTGATCTTGAGCTTCTTCCAATCGGGTTTTGATCAACATATTCGATATGTTTGATCTGTGAAAATGAACCTTTTATATCACTGAACTGACCTGCTTTTTCAGCTGCATTTTCCAGTTTTTTCTGCATGGCCGGAAATAAGATCTTCTTAATCAAAGTACTTTTTCCACTTCCTGAAACTCCGGTAATCACCGTTAGAACATCAAGAGGAAAAGTAACATTAATATTTTTTAAGTTGTTTTCTCTCGCACCAACAATATCAATATGATTTTTGAATTTTCGTCTCTTTTTAGGAACCGAAATCTCTAAATCTCCATTAAGATATTTCGCAGTTAACGAATCCGATTTTAGAATTTCATCATAAGTTCCCTGAGCAACGAGATGACCTCCAAAAGTTCCTGCTTCGGGACCAATATCAATAATCATATCTGCAGCTTTCATGATATCTTCATCGTGTTCTACAACAATAACGGTATTGCCCAGATCACGAAGCGATAATAAGACTTTGATCAATCGTTCAGAATCTTTAGGATGCAAACCAATACTTGGCTCGTCAAGAATATACATTGAACCAACTAAACTACTACCTAACGAAGTAGCCAGATTAATACGCTGCGATTCTCCACCGGAAAGTGTTGCAGAATTTCTGTTTAAAGTCAGATAATCTAAGCCAACTTCGGTTAAAAATGATAAACGGTTGTTGATTTCGACCATCAAACGTTTTGCAATTTGCTGTTCGTAAACATCTAAATCAATGTTTTTGAAAAAAGTAACCAAATGTTTAATAGGCAAATCGACTAAATCAGAAACCGTTTTACCGTTGATTTTTACATAAGAAGCCTCTTCGCGTAAACGTTTTCCGCGACAGGCATGACATTTTGTTTTTCCGCGGTAACGGGATAACATTACTCGATTTTGAATTTTATAATTTTTTTCTTCAAGTTCTTTAAAGAATCCGTTCAAGCCTTGAAAATAACTGTTTCCTTTCCAGATCAGGTCCTTTTGATCTTCGGTGAGTTCGAAATAAGGTTTATGAATAGGAAAATCAAATTTATAAGCGTGTTTTATCAATTCGTCTTTATACCAGCTCATGCTGTCTCCTCGCCATGGATAAATAGCATTTTCAAAAACAGATAAGGAAGTATTTGGTACTACTAAATCGGCATCAATGCCAATAATATTTCCGTAACCTTCGCAAACCGGACACGCGCCGTATGGATTATTAAAACTAAATAAATGAACGTTGGGTTCTAAGAACGTAATGCCGTCCAATTCAAAATTATTCGAATACGTAAATCTTTTATCTGAGCCTACTTCCTGAAGGTAACAAATTCCTTTACCCTCAAAAAAAGCAGTTTGTACAGCATCGGCCAAACGATTATAAAACTCTTCTTCGTCCTTAACTACAATTCTGTCAATAATCAATAAGATATCTTTATTGTCTAATTTATGAATTTCTGTAGGTGTAAATTCATCTAAACGAACCATTTCGTTATCTACCAGAACACGGGCAAAACCTTGTTGCAGCAATACTTTTAGCTTGTCTTCGAGTTTCCTTCCTTCTTCAAGATGAATAGGAGACAGAAGCATCCATTTGCTGTCCGGTTCCATACTTTTTACATCTGAAACAACATCAGTAACGGTGTTTTTTTTGACTTCGAGTCCGGAAATCGGAGAAAAAGTACGACCAATTCTTGCGAAAAGAAGCTTCATGTAATCGTAGATTTCAGTCGAAGTTCCTACAGTCGATCGTGCGTTCGTTGTATTTACTTTTTGTTCAATAGCAATTGCAGGAGCAATACCTTTTATATATTCTACTTTTGGCTTGTCTAATCGTCCAAGAAACTGACGCGCGTAAGAGGATAAACTCTCTACATAACGGCGTTGTCCTTCGGCATACAAAGTATCGAAAGCTAAGCTTGATTTACCTGATCCTGAAAGACCTGTGATGACAACAAGTTTGTTTCTGGGAATAGCGACATCTACATTTTTTAAATTATGTACCTGTGCTCCTTTAATTATAATATTATGTTTTGGGTCGAGTGTAGAAAGATCAATCTGCATACAAAAAGTCAATTTTTACAAAAGTAATCAATTTTGAATTGAGTTTTGTTAATGCCATTGTTCCAAATTTTAACATAATTCCCATTGTTAGAGAATGTAAACAATAAGAAAACAGTTTGTATAATTTATTTTCAGGGTTGAAGTAGATTGGGACGCAATATATTTTCTTGATTAAAAATTTGTAGTTTCATTGTAAAATAAGCTATTTTAGAACTGTTTTAATAATAATTTAATACAATGGCTCAATTTGAAAACTAAATGTACTTTGCTGCTTTTTTCGATCAGTTTTCTCTTGTTTTCGCAGGAGTTTCCGCCCATCATCAAGTATTCATCTTCAGTGTACGGTGCCGGAAATCAAAGTTGGATGATTTCTCAGGACGATCAAAACTATTTGTATTTTGCCAACAATGAAGGTCTTTTAGAATATAATGGTACAAATTGGCAATTATATCCTACGCCCAATGAAACCATAATGCGATCTGTAAAAGTAATTGGAAATAAAATTTTCACCGGCTGTTATATGAATTTTGGCTACTGGACAAGGCAAACAAATGGTAAACTAAAATATACTTCGCTCAGCGATACCATCAAAAATAAAATTTTAGATGATGAACAATTTTGGAATATTCTAAAATACGATCAGTGGATTTTATTTCAATCCTTAAATCGAATTTATATTTATGATACCAAAACCGGAAAATTTAAAATCATTGCGCCAAAAAATGGCGTTGTTAAATCATTCGCAAATAAAAATGCCATTTATTTCCAAACAATAAATGAAGGACTTTTTGAAATAGAAAGTGGTAAAGCCAAATTAGTATCGGATAATCCTATTCTTAAAAAATTCACGATGGTAAATATATTTACCACAGAAGATGGTTTACTAATTCAGACACAACTGGATGGTATTTATAAATTATCAGGAAGTACTCTAACACGTTTTACAACAGATGTAGATGCTGAACTAAAATCAAGTTTTGTATATAGCAGTCAGCTTCTCGAAGACGGAAGTTTTGCTTTGGGTACAGTTTCGAACGGGATTTTTATTTTGTCAGATACAGGAAAGATGAAATATCATATTTCGCAAAGCAAAGGGCTGAGCAATAATACTGCTTTATCTCTTTTTGAAGATAAGGATCGCAATTTATGGGCGGGCCTTGATAACGGAATCAATTGTATCAATATCAACTCTCCTGTACACAGCTTTACAGATGATACCGGAGTTTTGGGAACGGTATATGCCTCGGCTACTTTTAATGGTTTGCTGTATGTAGGAACCAATCAGGGATTGTTTTACAAAAATATTCAAAGCAACTCTGAGTTTAAATTTATAAACGGAACAAAAGGTCAGGTTTGGTCACTTTTTGTATATGATAATACGCTTTTTTGCGGGCACGACTCAGGAACTTTTATTATAGCGAACGATTCGGCAAGAAGTATATTTTCTGCTTCGGGAACCTGGAAATTCGAACCTGTTCCCAATGCCAAGAACAAATTACTTCAGGGGAATTATTACGGAATTGCGGTTTTAGAAAAAGTAAACAATCAGTGGATTTTTAAAAATAAAATTCAGGGTTTTGATTATTCGTCGCGTTATTTTGAAATCACCAAGAATTTTGATGTTTATGTAAGTCATGAATACAAAGGAATTTTTAGATTAAAACTAGATCAGACTTTATCAAAAACAAAGGGATTTTACACTTATAAATCTCCTGAAAAAGGTAAAAATGCGAGTTTAGTCAAATTTAATAATGCTATTTATTATGCATACAAAGACGGAATTTTTAAATTAAATCCAACTACAAAACTATTTGAAAAAGATGCTGTATTAAGTTCAATTTTCGAAAAAGACGAATATACATCCGGAAAGTTAATCGTAGACAATTCGAACAAAATCTGGCTGTTTTCTAAAAACTATATTCATTATTTTTCTGCCAGTAAGTTAAGCAATCAGTTAAAACAGAATATCATCCCTATTCCTTCTTCTTTGACCAATTCGATGTTGGGATTCGAGAACATTACACAAATTTCGAAATCGACTTATTTAATAGGTACAACTGATGGTTATTATACATTGAATATTGAAGATTTAAGCTTTAAAAACTATACTGTATTCATTACTGATATTACCATTAATAAACAAAATGAAACTTTAAGGAATGTTGCAATTCAGAGCGAAGGAGAATTTAAGTCAAATGAAAACAACATCACTTTAAACTACACAGTTCCGGAATATAATAAGTACATCAACTCAGAATATCAGTATTTACTAGAAGGTTTTCAGAACGATTGGAGCGAATGGAGTACAAAGGCTACAGTGAATTTTAAAAACCTGGCACCGGGCAAATATACCTTTAAAGTAAGGGCAAAGTATGCCAATACCATTTTGCAAAATACAGCCACCTATACATTTGTGGTTTTAAAACCCTGGTATTTGACAAATTTGGCTTGGTTTATTTATTTTCTTCTCATGATGGTTTTGGCCTATTTTGTAAATAAAGCGTATCGCAATTACTATCATAAGCAAAAAGAGAAGTTAATAGAAGAAAATAATCTTTTACTGGAGATTAAAGAACTTGAAAATGAGCAGCAATTAATGAAGCTTAGAAACGAGCAGCTTTCTCAGGATGTTGACAATAAAAACAGAGAGCTGGCAGTATCGACCATGAGTTTAAACAGTAAGAATGAATTATTAGCCTTTATTAAGGAAGATTTAAAAAAGACCAATCAAAACGATAGCAGTAATATCAAATCGGTCATAAGTACAATAAATAAAAATATCACCGAAGAAGATTCATGGAACGTTTTTAAAGAGGCTTTTGATAATGCTGATAAGGATTTTCTAAAAAGAATTAAACAACTCCATCCTATACTTACTCCAAACGATCTGCGTCTTTGTGCCTATTTGCGTTTGAATCTATCATCAAAAGAAATCGCTCCTTTATTTAATATTTCTGTTCGAAGCGTAGAGATTAAAAGGTATCGTTTGCGTAAAAAAATGGATTTGCAGCACGAAAACGGTTTAGTCGAATACATTCTGGCTGTATAGTACATCAAAAAACAGACTAAAAAAACTATACATTACCTCAACATTAACGATTTGTTGTGATTTAACAGTATTTATGTTAAAGAAATTAACATTCGTAAATTATAGTTAAATAAGGGTGTATTTTGAGATATATTAAATTTGACTAGGTTTTTTTTATGATGTATGTTTTTTGTTGAGGTTAAAATTATCGTTTTCCTAAATGGATAAGATAAATTTATCTTTCAATAAAAACTAACTAATTATGAAATCTAGATTATTACTAACCGTACTAATACTGTTTACATCTTATGCGTTCTCGCAGTCTTTTGATGTAAGCGGTACAGTATCAGATGGCTCAGGTTTATCGCTACCGGGTGTAAATGTAAAAGTTAAAAATTCCTCACAAAGTACAACCACAGACTTTGATGGATCTTTTAAATTATCAGGAGTTCCTAAAGGAACTATCATTGTTTTAAGTTATATAGGTTTTAAAACGCAGGAAATTGCGGTTTCAGGAACCAAAATAACAGTTAAAATGATTGACGATGCCAGATCGCTTGATGAAGTTGTTGTATTAGGATACAGCAGTAAAAAGAAGAGAGATGTTACTGGAGCAGTTACTGTTGTATCCAGTAAAACGATTGAAGATCTACATCCGCTTAAGGTAGAACAAGCTCTGCAGGGAACAGTTGCAGGTGTAAGCGTTACGGCACAATCGGGTTCTCCGGGCGCAGCACTGAATATCAATATTAGGGGTGTTGCCACAAACGGAAATAATGCAGCTACGGTATTTATAGATGGGTATCAGGGAGACTTGAGTATTTTAAATCCAAGTGATATCGAATCGATAACGGTTCTTAAAGATGCACAGGCGGCCGTTTACGGAGTATTAGGAGCTAACGGAATTGTGTTGGTAACAACAAAAACGGGTAAAAAGAATTCTAAAACCAAAGTTTCTTTCAACTCTTCTTTTGGTACACAGGAAACAAGTAGAAAAATGTCGGTGTTAAATGCGACAGAATATGCATTGCTACTAAACGAAAGTTATGCTAATGGAGGACAAACATTGCCTTATCCTAATGTTTCGGGATTAGGAAAAGGAACAGATTGGCAAAAAGAAATTTTCAATTCAGCTCCGGTTATTAATAATGATATAGCCATCTCCGGAGGTTCAGATAAAATTACTTATTCATTAAGCGGGTCAGATTTAAGTCAGCAAGGTATTATTGGAGGTCCAAAATCTGATTTTAAAAGAAATACTGCAAGACTCTCTTTAGGAGCCGATTTATCGAGTAAGATAAAATTGCAAACCAATATTATTTATACCTACCTCGACAGAGATTCATTGAACGAAAACGGTTTAGGTTCAGTACTTTTTAATGCGATCAATACGCCATCGATTTTGCCGGTTCGTGATCAAAACGGAAATTATACTTTAGTTCCCAGTGCACCTGGTTATGGGGTGGAAATTATCAATCCATTGGCACAGATAGAAAATACGTATAATGATTATAAGTTGAGAAAACTAAACGGAAACGTGAGCTTTATTTATGACATTACCAAAGAGTTTAAATTTACATCACGTATTGGTTTCAATAGCGGAAATAGCATTAGCAAAAACTTTTCCAAGCAAGTAAGCTACGGCGGAAAAGTGTTTGATGTTACGCGAAGCAGTGTTACTCAAAATACTGTAAACGATAATGATTATACGCTTGATCTTATTGCAGAATACAAAAAGACACTTTTTGGAAATCACAATCTTAAAGCAATTCTGGTATCTACAGTTTATAAATCCTGGGGTTCCGGACTTGGCGCTACAGGTTATGATGTTCCTAATAATTCATGGAAATATGCCGATATAAGTCTGGCAAAAGGAACAAGTCCTGCTGGTGGCCGTGATGTATCGTCGTACGGTTATGATGAAAGAAGAGTTTCTTATGCAGGTATTTTAGAATATGATTTTAAAGGAAAATATCTTTTAAGCGGAGTGATCAGAAGAGATTCATCAACTAAATTCGGCCCGGAAAACAGAGTTGCTTTCTTTCCTTCATTTACGGCAGGATGGGTAGTTTCTGAAGAATCATTTTTAAAAGATAATAGCATTTTAAATTTCTTAAAATTCAGATTAAGTTACGGAGTTTTAGGAAATGACCAGATACGCCCTAATGGTTATACCGGATTATTAAACGGAGAAGCAACTTATGTATATAATGGAGCACTGATAAACGGAACAGCAATTGGAGGATTACCAAACCCTAAATTACAATGGGAAGAAGCTAAAAAGTTCGACGTAGGGGTTGATTTTAGATTATTCAATGATAAACTGGATTTTACAGCAGATTATTTTATAGATACACGAGATAAATTATTGATTCCAAAAATTCCGGTATCAGGTATAACAGGAGTTTATGCTCCTGGAGCTTCTTCGCCAACTATGAATGCAGGTTCTGTACGTAACAAAGGATTCGAGTTTGCTGTTAATTATAAAGACAAGATATCTGATAATTTTAATTTTAATATCGGATATAACATCACTACAATCGATAACGAAGTTTTGGAAGTAGCCAATAGTACCGGTTATACAGATGCAGGTGGTTTTGGTGTTGGACAGCCGCTTCTTCCTTCAAGAATGGAAAAAGGATTGCCTATTGGATATTTTTACGGATATAAAACAGACGGAATTTTCCAGAATCAGGCCGAAATTGCAGCTCATCCATCACAGGCAGCTTTAGGAGCAGCTACAGCTCCGGGAGATATTCGTTTTAAAGATATAAACGGAGATAATGTAATAGACAGTAAAGACAGAGCGTATATTGGAGACCCGGTTCCGAGTGTAATAATGGGATTAAATGTTACTCTTAACTACAAAAATCTTGATTTTCTGGCCTATGCTTATGCTTCGATAGGAAATGATATGGTGAGAAACTACGAGCGTACCCTTACAGATGTAAACAGATCCAATTATGTTTTAGGAAGATGGACCGGAGAAGGTACGAGTAACACAGTGCCAAGAGTGACAACCGGAGCTACTAATAACAACCTTTTTTCTGATTATTACGTAGAAGATGCCTCTTTCGTAAGAATTCAAAACGTACAATTGGGGTACACATTAAACAAAACATTCTCGGATAAAATCGGGATTTCAAAATTACGTTTGTATGTAGGTGTAAACAATTTGTACACTTTTACTAAATACAAAGGTTTTGATCCGGCTGCTATCACAGGGCCAACAAATGACGATAATATTTCGCAATCGTCTGTAGGATCAGGAATCGATAACGGGTTTTATCCAACGCCAAGGATTTATACAATGGGACTAAATCTAAATTTTTAAAAAACGAAGAAAATGAAAAAGTATATTATAAATATAGGATTAGGAATCGTGCTTTTAGGAGCTTTGAGCGTTTCTTGTTCGGATAATTTTGTAGAACGTGAACCTGTATATTCAATAGATTCAGAAAATTATTTTAATTCAGAATCAGATTATTATAATGCCTTAATTGGTGCCTATGATTTGCTGCAATCTACTTATATAAATGTTTTACTAGGCGAAATAGCTTCTGATAATACAGCGGCCGGAGGAGAAAGTGCGAGTGACGTACTTGGTTTTCAGCAAGTAGACGAAATGACACACACAGCCGTAAACAGTAATATAAAAGATGTCTGGAACTGGATGTTTGCAGGAGTCAACAGAGCAAGTTATATCCTGGAATTTAAAGATAAAACAGATTTTCCGGGTAAAAACCAAATATTGGCCGAAGCGCATTTTTTAAGAGCATATTACCATTTTGAGTTAGTAAAGTGGTTTGGTGGCATTCCGTTAAATGGAGATAAGAGGTTTAAATTAGATGACGAGAAAAAAATTCCGCGTTCTTCAGTTCCAGAAGTTTACGCTTCTATTGAAGCCGATTTACTTTATGCGATCGATAATTTAAACCCTAATGCCCCTGAAGTAGGAAGAGCCACAAAAGGAGCTGCGCAGGCATTACTAGGAAAAGTGTATTTGTATCAGGATAAATTTGCAGAGGCATCTAAAGTTTTAGACCAGGTGATCCAATCAGGAAAATATTCATTGATAGCAGATTACAATACAATTTTTGAAAATGCTGGAGAAAACGGAAAAGAATCAGTATTCGAAGTACAGTATAGTGATGCAGAAGGAGCAGGTTTTGGATGTCTCCAATGTAGTGAAGGAAATGTTGCTGTAGGTTTTAACGGTGTACGTAATTATGTAGGGCCGCTTTTTGATTCAGGATATAGTTTTAATGTACCAACTGCAAAAATTGCCAATGCATTTGAGGTAGGCGATAATCGTAAAGATGTTGCAATTCTGGATATTGTTGCCTGGGCTGCAGCCAATAATGCTACTTATGGTACGGGATATAAACACACAGGATATTTTAACAGAAAATATTTACCACGTCAGGGAGATTCTAATATTGGTGATCAAAACCTGACAAACCCTAATAATTACAGAGCAATTCGTTATGCCGATGTATTATTGATGGCTGCCGAAGCTTATAGTAGAGGAGGATTAGGAGATGCTAAAGCCAGAACGTATTTAAACGAAGTAAGACGACGTGCATTTGGAGATACAAATCATGATATCTCAGCTTCAGGACCAGCTTTAACTGATTTTATCTGGTCAGAAAGAAGGTTTGAATTTGTTGGAGAAGGAATTCGCTTTTTCGATTTAGTACGCACAGGTAAAGCAGCACAGGAAATTACTGGTTTTAAGGCAGGAAAAAATGAAATATTCCCAGTTCCACTTGAAGAAATTCAATTCGCAAACGGCAACTGGCAGCAAAATCCTCAATATTAAAAAATAGTATTATGAAAAAATTACATTTTATTATAAGTCTGTTCGTTTTAGCAATCGCAACAGGTTGCTCCAATGACAGTAATGGCAGCGATGTCGATGTCGATTCGATCGAAGCGCCAAAAAATATATCGGCACTCACCACTATTACTCAGGATAATTCTGGTAAAGTAACTTTTTTGCCTAAAGGAGAAGGCGTAACACAATATCAGGTTAATTTTGGAGATGGAAGCCCAGTGTCCAATTATCTTTCGGCCGGAGCAACTGTAGCGCATACTTACAAAGAAGGTATTTACCAGGCTAAGATTATGGCAATGGGAATAAATGGAAAAATTACAGAAGTAACTCAAGAAGTTACTGTTTCATTTTTGGCACCAAGTAATCTGCAGGTAACATTAGCGCATGTAGTTGGAGATAATTTATCAGCAACTGTCAGTGCAAAAGCCAGTTTCGAAACCTATTTTCAGGTTTATTTTGGAGAAGGTATAAATGAAGTTCCTGTGGATTTTATGGAGGGTGAAACCATTAAACACACCTATGCCAATATAGGAACTTATGAAGTAAAAGTTGTCGCTTTAAGCGGAGGAAAAGCAACGACGGTACATACAGAATCGATTACAATTTCGAACCCAATTTTATTACCGGTTGATTTTGAGTCGGCTACTTTAAATTATGCCTTTAATACTTTTGGAGGTGTCGCAACAGTTGTAGCCAATAATCCTAGTGTAGATGCCAGCAATGTAAGTGCAAAAGTCGCTAAATTAACCAAGCCGGCAGGTGCTGAGGTATGGGCAGGTTCTTTCTTAGAATTAGGAGAACCAATTAATTTTGCTACATTGAAAAAAATCAAAATAAAAGCCTGGTCACCAAAAGCGGGAATTGTGGTTAAAATGAAATTAGAGAATTTAGCCAATCCTGATATTAATGCCGAAGTAGATGTTACCAATACAGTAGCAAATAATTGGGAGGAATTGGTATTTGATTTTTCAGCTGTTGATAACGCAAATAAATACCAAAGAGTAGTGTTGTTCTTTGATTTTGGAAATGCAGGAACCGGTGTCGATTATTACTATGATGATATTCAGTTAACCTCAGGAGCAGAATCTCTGGTATTGCCGTTAACATTCGAATCAACAACTTTAACTTATGCTTACGGAAATTTTGGTGGTGCTGCAGCGGCCGTAGTGGCAAATCCTGACAAATCAGGAATCAATACATCATCAACAGTAAGTGCTTTAACAAAAAACAATGGTGCCGAAGTTTGGGCAGGTTCGTCATTGGCACTTGAAACCGCTATTAATTTCTCAACATTTAAAAAATTAAAAATGAAAGTCTGGTCACCTCAGGCCGGAATTATTGTAAAATTTAAATTAGAGAATTTAAACGATGCCTCTATAAATAAAGAGATTGATGCCACCACAACAGTTGCAAACGGTTGGGAAGAACTCACTTTTGATTTTAACGGAATTGTGAATGCCAATAATTATCAAAGGATAGTGCTTTTCTTTGATTTTGGAAACAACGGCACTGGTAAAACATACTATTTTGATGACATTAAACAATCCAACTAAAATATAAGTAATCATGCGTAAAATAATTATAAATATCGTGTCCGTACTTACGATTCTGCTTATGGTAGGGTGTCAGGAAGACGATTTAAAATTCGGGAAATTACAAGCACCCACAAACCTTGTAATTACGGCCGAGATTGTAGGTAAAAGCGATGCAGATCCAAACGGAGATGGATCAGGATTAGTAAAGCTTGTCGCTACGGCAAGTGATGCTATATCATATAAATATTCATTTAGCGACGGAACCTCACTAAATGCACCAACAGGTAAAATCGAAAAAAGATTTACCAAACCGGGGCTTAATACCTATACTGTAACTGTTATTGCGACAGGAACAGGAGGAATAGAAACGAACACCTCAATTGATGTTACTGTACAAAGTGATTTTAGCGATCCGGAGGCAGTAACGTTCCTAACAGGCGGAACTTCTAAAAAATGGTATTGGTCGGCTTCAGAGCCAGGGCATTTGGGAGTAGGGCAAAATGATGGTGATGCAACCAAAAATTATTATGCTAATTATTATATGGCAGGACCTTTTGAAAAAGCAGCTTCACCGGCAAGTAGTTGTTTGTATGATAATGTATTAACATTCTCTCTTGATGGTGATGTAGTAAAATATCAATTAGATAATGGTGGTTCAACATTCTTCAATGCGTCTTTTGCAAGTGTAGCAGGAGGAAGCTCACCTGATGACGCTTGTTTGGCTTATGATGCAAGCGGAACAAAAATTGTATCGCTTAGCCCTTCAGAATCGGTTGTAATGAACAATCCGGATCATCTAACACAAACACGAGGAACGTCAATCAATTTCTCTGACGGTGGATTTATGGGTTATTATATAGGACAAAGTACTTATGAAATAATTTCGATAACAGCCAACAGAATGGTAGTAAGAGCCGTTATGGGCGGTAATCCTGCCTTGGCTTGGTATCATATTTTTACTACCACAAAACCTACTCAGGCGCCACCGGCTGATTATACAAAGTTAGTTTGGTTTGACGAGTTTAATACAGACGGTGCTCCTGACGCTACAAAGTGGAATTACGATTTGGGCAGAGGAGACAATGGTTGGGGAAATAATGAAGAGCAAAACTATACCAACTCAGCAACAAACGTAATCGTTCAGGGTGGAAACTTAAAAATTACTGCTAAAAAAGAAGCGTCAGGAGGTGCTAATTATTCTTCAACCCGACTTAAAACGGATGGTAAATTTAAATTCACCTATGGTAAAGTCGAGATAAAAGCCAAGCTTCCAACGGGCGTAGGAACCTGGCCGGCAATCTGGATGCTGGGTTCAAATTATACTACTAAACCCTGGCCAGCTTGCGGAGAAATAGATATTATGGAACATGTGGGCAAAAATCAAAATGTTATTTTGAGTACGCTTCATTATCCCGGACATTCAGGAGGACAAGGTAATACGGGGTCTAAAACAATACCAAATGTCTCAACAGAATTTCATGTTTATAAAGCAGTCTGGAGTCCTGCATCAGTAACTACTTTTGTAGATGATGTTCAGATCCATTCTGTTCCTAATGATGGTACTTTACCTTTTAACAGTGACTTCTTCTTAATTTTGAATGTTGCAATGGGAGGTAATCTAGGCGGTAATATTGATCCTGCTTTTACACAATCTTCTATGGAGGTTGATTATATAAGAGTATATCAATAGATTATAAATTAATTAGTAAGAATGAGGTGAGAAGGTCAGTTAAGGCTGGCCTTCTTATTTTATTAATTTTAAAATGATTGTATGAAAAAAGTATTTGTATTACTAATGATCACCAGTTTTAGTTTTGCCCAACAAGTAAAAAGAAAATTAGTCTGGGAAGAAAATTTTAATAAAAAAGAGGTTAATGAAACTTTTTGGAATTTAGAACTTGGCGATGGATGTCCAAATTTATGTGGTTACGGCAATAACGAAAGACAGATTTACACCAAAACAAATCACGAATTCAAGGATGGAAATCTTATAATAGAAGCAAGAAAAGAAGGAAATAAATATACCTCAACAAAAATAACAACAAAAGGCAAAAAAGAGTTTAAATATGGTCGAATCGAAGCCAGGGCAAAATTACCGGTCGGGCATGGTTTGTGGCCGGCATTCTGGATGCTTGGAGCTAATATTGATGAGGTAAAATGGCCTAAAACGGGAGAAATTGACATTCTCGAATACATAGGAAGAGATCCGCATATGGTGTATACCACTTTGCACACGCAAGACAGCCACGGAAATACCATTAATACAAAAAGAACCCCTTTTCCTACCATCGAAGAAGGATATCATGTTTACGCAATTGAATGGACAAAAGATAAAATCGATTTTTTTGTAGATCAGACTTTAGTCTATACATTTAATCCAGAAGTAAAAAATGAAGATACCTGGCCATTTGATAAACCATTTTATATTATCCTAAATTTGGCCATAGGAGGAAATTTTGGAGGTCCGAAAGTAGATGATAATGTGCTTCCTCAAAAATTTTATGTCGACTATGTCCGTGTTTATGAATAAGGATTTATGCCCATAAAAGTTTTATATTAATCAGGCTTAAATAGGTTAATTATTTGGTATTGACTTGTTTATGTCTGATTTTTTATGTTAAAAAAATGATCTGTTTTTTATTTTTTTTGATCATTTAAAGCCTGTAACTAAGTTTGTTCTGCAAAAATTAACGATTTATTGTTAATTATTCTTCATTTTGTTTGCTTTTTAAAATTATAATTTGTTAAATTTGGTCAGAATATTAACATAACATCATAACCCAAAAGATACGCCTATTATATAAAACTACTTTTTAGAAAAATTACTCCAAATTTTAAAACAGAACTAAAAAAAAGTAGTATTATGGCTGATCTGCATATTCCAGACGCTCTATTAGTGAAAAATTATGTCGAAGGTAACGAAATGGCCTTATCGACATTAATTAAAAGACACGAGTCTAAGATATATGGATTTATATATTCTAAGATTACTGATAGAGATATTTCAAACGATATTTTTCAAGACACTTTTATCAAGGTAATTAAAACCTTAAAAAGTAATTCCTATAATGAAGAAGGTAAATTTTTACCTTGGGTAATGCGTATATCTCACAATTTAATTGTAGATCATTTTCGTAAAACCAAAAAAATGCCAATGTACAGAGAGACAGAAGAGTTTTCGATTTTTTCTGTCATGTCAGATGATTCCCTAACAATTGAGAATAAAATGATCTTTGATCAGGTCGAAGTAGACTTAAAAAAGATAATCGAAGAACTTCCTGAAGATCAAAAAGAAGTATTAGTAATGCGCATGTATCAGGATATGAGTTTCAAAGAAATATCTGAAATTACAGGGGTTAGCATCAATACTGCGCTGGGCAGAATGCGTTATGCACTAATGAATTTAAGAAAAATAATTGACAAACATCAAATTATTTTAACCAACTAATACTATTTTGAGTAATAGTCCGTTATACTATAATAAAACATTTTTGATAGTATGGCGAAAATTTACTCTAAAAAGGCATTAGCTTCTAAAGATTTAAAACCTAAAAAAGAAGTTGTTTCTTTTTTACTTAATTATTCACAAGCATTAACAATTGTGAAAATTGAAGATAAAAGTTTTGAAATTATAGCTAATTAAACAGCCCACTACATTTGTCGGATGTTTATTTCGAAAGAAAAACCAACTGGTCGTTTGGTTGAAAGCTCACTATTTGTATGCAAATACAGGTAGTGAGTTTTTTTTTTACTTATAATACTAAGCGAATTGTTTTCAAAAATTAAAGATCAATTAAAAATCTCCTCAATTTGATAAAAACATTGCACTATGTTTTTAACACGATAATAAAAAAACAACTTCAATAATAGGAAACATAGCCAACGATTTTAACCGTTGGGGCGCAATATATTCACAATTCATTGCAGAATAAATTCCACTCTAAATTTTTACACCAGAATTAGCATATTAAAAGCCAGTTCCTTTATTTATATATCACTTAGAATTGATAAAAATTTGACAATAATTTTACAGGCATTTTGTTAAAGTTCTATATTTTATCTTAATATCAAATATTTATTTTATATTTAGCTTTGTTTTAGTTAAAAACCAGTTTTTTATTTAATAAAATAACTATATAGAAGAGGTTTGTGTATTAAAAACCTTTCAATAAGTAGAAAAATTCAATTTTTAATAATAACCAGATAGAAGTATAACCAAAAAAATAAGTATAACCAAAACCAAATCATCTATGGCCAAAAATTACCCTAACCAAGTTTCGTTTGTTGTTCATTTTAATATCTTATAAAATATTAAAAGAGATGAATATTTGTCGAATATTGATTTGAAAAAAAGTAAAACTTATTCTTTAAGCCAATATCGCAATTGTTCATTACAAGTAGTGTCCTTAAGCTATTTTAACAACCAAACTTAACCGAAAAATGAAAAAGAACTTTAAGATCTTATTACTGCTCCTATCAATAAATATAGGTGCATACGCTCAAAAAGAAGAAATAAAAGAAGCGCAATCTTATTACAGCAAAGGAAAAACCCAGGAAGCACTAGCTATTTTAAAGAAAATAGAATATCTAATAATAAATGCACCGGTTGAGGTAAAATCAGATTTCTATTTTACAAAAGGCAATGTTTACAAAGACTTAGCAAGCAAAAATGTAGATGCTGCTGCTAATTTTGCTTTGGCAGTAGGAGCCTATCAGGATGTACTATTGTATGAAAATGATTCTCAAATTTACAAATATGCTTTCAAGGCAAGTTTGGCTCTAAAAGAAATGAAATCCAAACTCGTAGACGGAGCTTACAATGATTTCAAAGCAGAAAAATTCAAAGAAAGCGCCGATAAAAGTTATGAAGTTTACCTGTTCGATAAAAAAGATGTACGAAACCTGTTTAATGCAGCATCAGCCGCCTTTGCAGCAAAAGATTACAAATCTGCCATTAAGTATTTTGAAGAACTAAAAAGGCTAAACTATACAGGAGAAATCGTTATTTTTTATGCGACCAATAAAAAAACAAAACAAGAAGAAGCTTTTATTTCAATGAGTGCCAGAGAAGCAAGTATTCAGGAAGGACTTTACGAAAAACCGAGAAATGTAAATCCGCTATCAAAGCAAGAAGAAATTCTGGTCTCTTTAGCGTTTTCTTATATGGAAACCAACGATTATTGTAGTGCCGAAAAATATTACGAAGACGCATTGCAAGTCAATCAAAATTGCATGACTTGCTATATCAACATGGCCTATGTCAAAATGCAATTTAGAAAAGAATTACAGGATCTTATGGGCTCCTTAGGAAACAGCCCTGCCGAAATGCAGCAATATGATAAACTAGATGCCCAAAAAGACGATATTGTAAAAAGTGCAATTCCGTACCTAAAAAAGGCACTGAATATAGAACCAAAAAACGAAAGTGCTGCAAAATCACTTCTCGGTATCTACAGATCGCTAAACATGACAGGAGAATATAATGCCCTTAAAAGTAGTATGTAAAAAATAAAAAAAACTAAAGACGAAGCTACCTAATAATCTTTTTGGTAGCTTCTTCTTTTTTCATAGCTTCCTCTATCAGCGATTTTTTGCCAACAGTCCTTGTAATAATATCTTTATCCAGACTCCATCCCCTTGCAGGCGAATATTCGCGGCCATACCAAATAATCTGAAGATGCAGATCATTCCATAAATCTCTCGGAAATAATCTTTTAGCATCTTTTTCAGTCTGCACCACATTTTTTCCGTTCGAAAGATTCCATCTTAGCATCAGCCTGTGAATATGAGTATCAACCGGAAAAGCCGGCACACCAAAAGCCTGGGACATCACCACACTTGCCGTTTTATGCCCCACAGCAGGTAATTCTTCAAGAGCTTCAAAACTCTGAGGCACTTTCCCGTCATATTTATCAATCAGAATATGCGATAAACCATAAATTCCTTTCGATTTCATTGGCGACAAACCGCACGGGCGAATAATTTCTTTAATTTCCTCTATCGACATTTTTACCATATCATACGGATTATCAGCCTTCGCAAAAAGAATAGGCGTAATCTGGTTCACACGCACATCCGTACATTGCGCCGAAAGCAAAACAGCAATCAACAACGTATAGGGGTCTTTATGATCAAGCGGGATAGGTATAGTAGGGTAGAGTTCTTTTAACGTATTTATAACAAATTGTACGCGAGCTTCTTTATTCATTTCCGTATTTTTAATCCCGTAAAAATAGCATAATTTTCATGATGTGCCTAATCCAGCTTTCTGTTGCAACTCCTCATTGTGGCAATAACATTTTTAAGCATTCGCAAGAGCTTCCTCCAGTCGTTTTGCCAATGCAAAAAATATAAATTACCACAACTCCGGGGTTTTCACTTCAATCTGGGGCATGGAAAAAAGTTATGAGTTTTCAGTCGCAGTTTTCAGCACAAAGCTTTGCGAACTTTACATTAAAAATGTATCTCCAATTAAGAAAGCTTTGTATAAAAACTTTGCGAACTTTGCGGTTAAATTTTCAAAGTTTAAAGGAATCCAAAATAAAAATAAAAAAATATGACAACATTAAAAGCCGGTGACAAAGCACCAAACTTCTCAGGAGTTGATCAGGACGGAAAAACACATAAACTGGCAGATTACGCTGGAAAAAAATTAGTCGTTTTCTTTTATCCAAAAGCAAGTACACCAGGCTGTACAGCTGAAGCTTGTGACTTAAGAGATAATTTCGAGCGTTTTAAAGCCAATAATTACGAATTGCTAGGCATAAGTGCCGACAGTCAAAAAGCACAGCTAAAATTCAAAGACAAATACGAATTCCCTTTTGCATTATTAGCCGATGAAGATAAATCAGTAATCAATGCATTTGGCGTTTGGGGACCAAAGAAATTCATGGGAAAAGAATACGACGGAATCCATAGAACTACCTTTGTCATAAACGAAAACGGAATCATTGATGAGGTAATTGAAAAAGTAAAAACAAAAGAACACGCTGCGCAAATTTTGAAATAAAGATTTTTGTTCAGTTTTCGGTAGAGACACAGCAGTGCGTCTTCGTATTGTGTTAGACGCACTGCTGTGCGTCTCTACTGAAAACTGCGACCGAGACTGAAACAAAAAAAGTCCCAAAAAGAAAAACTTTCTTTTTAGGACTTTTTTGTATTATATATTATTTTGTTCCAATTCAGTTTCCGGATGATATCCAAAAAGATGATGTTCTTTAATAATTTCGGCAACACCAGACGGAAGCATTGGTTCCCAGCCTGATTTCCCCTGACTGATCATTTTTAAAACTTCTCGGGAGAATACATTTAAAATATTAGGGTTGTAATCTACGATGTCAACCACTTTTCCGTTGAATTTAAAGAATTTGTACAATTCCTTCATTCTAGGATGAACTTTTAAGTTTTCAGAAGTGATAATTTCTCCGTTTTCGCCCAACATTGGGTATAAAAATACTTTCATATCGCGATAGAATAATTTTCCGAAAGCTTCAAGAATTCCACCACTTAAATGACGATAGTATTTCTCATCAAAAATATCCACTAAATTATTTACCCCCATTGCCAATCCCATTCTTGCTTTGGTATAATTAGCAAAATATTCAACCACTTTATAATATTCCTGGAAATTGGAGATCATTACAGTCTGACCTAAAGAACAAAGCAATTCAGCTCTGTCCATAAAATCTCGTTCATCAATTTCACCATCAGAACGTAAATTCGAAAGTGTAATTTCAAAAACGACCAAAGTATTGTCTTTTTCAACCTTATTTTCTTCAAGAAACATCTTAAGCGATTTCTCGTACATATCAAGGTTTACATTCGTAACCGGACGAAAACTTCCTCTAAAAGCAAGAAGATTCTTTTTGTATAAAACAGCTGCCGGTAATACGTTTTTCCCTTCAGGATTAAACATTACCGCATCAGTCATTCCGTTTTTAACCAATTGCAAACTCATCAATCGATTGTCAACATCAGCAAAACGAGGTCCTGAGAAGTTAATAGTGTCAATTTCGAGTTGGTCTTTGTCTAAGTGATCGTATAGGTAACGAAGTAATCGTTTTGGATCGTTGTATTTGTAAAAAGCACCGTAAATAAGGTTTACCCCTAAAATCCCCAGTGTTTCCTGTTGTAGTCTGGCATCAGTTTCTTTAAAACGAATATGAAGAATAATTTCGTTATAAGCTTCGTCTGGTTCAATTTGGTATCGAATTCCAACCCAACCGTGACCTTTAAATTGTTTGGCAAAATCTATAGTGGCAACAGTGTTGGCGTAACTAAAGAAAAGTTTTGTAGGATGTTTTTCTCGGCTTAATCGTTCCTCGATTATTTGCCCTTCAAGAGTCAGCATTTTCTTTAATCGCTCTTCGGTTACGTAGCGGCCGTCACTTTCAATCCCATAAACTGCATCACTGAAATCTTTGTCGTAGGCAGACATTGCTTTTGCAATTGTTCCCGATGAACCTCCGGATCTGAAAAAATGCCTGACGGTTTCTTGTCCAGCACCAATTTCAGCAAAAGTTCCGTAAATATTCTCGTTTAAATTAATGCGTAACGCTTTGTCTTTTATGGAAGGAATCTGTTCGATGACCTTGTCACCTTTGAGTTTTATTTCTGTACCCATTTTATTTTAAATAGATTTGTTACAAAGTTAGCAAATTAGGCTTCTAATGAAAGAGAATTAATCCTATTTTTGTAAAAAAATTAAGTTCAATTGAAGGTATATTTTTTAGGTACTGGTACTTCGCAAGGCATTCCGATAATCGGAGTCGATCATCCCGTTTGTAAAAGCACTGATGCTAAGGACAAAAGGCTCCGCGTATCCATTTGGATCAGATGGAACGAACATTCTTACGTTATCGATTGCGGTCCTGATTTCAGGCAGCAAATGCTTTCTTGCGGCTGCAGACATCTCGATGCCATTTTGTTTACACACGAACATGCAGATCATACTGCCGGTTTAGATGATATTCGCCCTTTTAATTTCAGACAGGGTGAAATTCCCGTTTATGCACACCAGCGTGTTATTGACAATCTTAAACGCCGTTTCGATTATGTTTTTGAAACTGTGAACAAATATCCTGGCGCTCCAAGCGTTAAGACTATTGAAGTTATTAATAACGAACCTTTTGCTATTGGTGACAAAACGGCCATTCCGGTCAATGTGATGCACGGCGATTTGCAGGTTTTTGGATATCGAATAGATGACTTTGCTTATTTAACCGATGTTAAAACCATTCACGAAAGTGAAGTTGGAAAACTAAAAAATCTTAAAGTTTTAGTGGTAAATGCTTTACGCGTAGAACCGCACGACACACACTTTAATCTGCAGGAAGCACTCGATTTTATCAATTTGGTTAAACCTGAAAAAGCTTATTTAACACACATTAGCCACGTTTTAGGCTTTCATGAAGAAGTGCAAAAGCAACTACCTGAAAACGTTTTCCTGGCTTACGACAACTTAGAAATTACAATTTAATTATACCACAACAATGAAAAAATCCTTAATGCTTTATCTTTTTATCCTTGCGATATTAATGAATGTTTTTACCTATATGTTTTACAGTAGAGAAGTAAAATTTGGTGAGGAAAGATATGATAAAACAACTAAGAAATTAAGAGACAGTATTAATTTGGTAACAACAAAATTAGCTGATGCAGATTATTTCTCTCTGGAACATAACGAAAATGCACAAAACTATTTTGACAATAGTGCTTCTGGAGGAAAAGTAATTTTATACGAAAAACTAATTCCGGTTGTAACAGAGAAGCTGTTAGACCTAAATGCAAACCCAAACGGAAATCCTTACACAGGTCAGGATAAAATTGGTCCAAACAAGTTTATCATCAATAAAATAAAAATTCTAAACCACAGATGGATTATTGCTGATTATAGTAATGGTGAATTATGGGGAGAAGTCTTGTTAAAATATTTTGTTGATAACGATGATAAGATTACTTTTGAGGTTAATCAAACCTGGTTGTATCAAAAATAGTCATTAGCAATCCTGTTTTTTGCAATCTAAATTATAGGACATATGAAAAAGATATTTTTATTTTCGGTTATTATTGGTCTTTCATTTTCTTGTGCTAAAAAAGTTGCACAGGAAAATAATACACCAAAAGAAGAAACAAAAAAAGTAGTTGGCGGAGATGTCGATACTCACGGATGTAAACCTTCTGCAGGTTATACTTGGTCATCACTTAAAAAAGAATGCGTGCGTCTTTTTGAGGTGGGAACAAAATTAGCTCATGCCGAAGACGGAAAAACATATTCAACAGTTTCCTATGTTATTTTTGAAGGAAACCAAGCCGAACTTTTTCTGGATACTCAAAAAGAACCAATCCTTTTAGAAAGAAAATCCGAAGGTGATTCCTGGACTAAAGACGATTATCAATTGATTCCCTGGAAAGGTTATGTTTTGAAAAAGAATGGTAAAATTATTTATACAGGACAGTAAAAGTTTAAAGTCGCAGTTTTCAGTTTGAAGCTGCGACTTTTTTATTTTAAGAAAAATGCAGTGTCATTAAAATAATTGCATAAATCCAAAAGTTATAAAGGATTGTAAAACTGAATCCATATAAAATACTATTTGAATAATTACCTCTGCATTTAGATGATTTTTTAAAAACAAGTCGTATTGCCCTGAAGAATATCCAATAAAGCATTGCGATAAAAGTTAAAATAGAAAACCATACTATTGCGCCAAATGCCCAACATAAATAGCTAATTATAACGGCCATAACAAACCATAAAATTAGGCTTATTATAATTCCAAAAAATCCTTCACCAACATCCGGTGCGTCTTCAATACTTCGGTCTGTAACGGCTTCCTTTATAAAATCAATTTTTGATGGATCAAAACGATCTGTTATTTCCCCCAGATTATCTTTTATTTTAATTCCTTTGAATAATCCAATAGTTATAAATAGGAAGAAAGCTATAGATAAAATGGTTGTTGATAATAGCGAATTTTCAAAAAAGGAACTATGATTTCCTAGTCCAAAAAGCCAAACACTTATAATAGTTAAAGGGATAACAATGAGTGTAATTATAAATATATTCTTGGAATTCAGAATTTTATAGTTGCTTGTCGATTTTAATTTACGATTCTTATTGTTCTTTTTTACCATTAAAAAAATCTTTAATCATTTGCGAACTTTCATCGGGATTTCTTAAAGATACAAACTCACCATTTTTATCTATTGTAAAATGCCCTTTAAAAGCTTCAGGCATTGCGTTATATTGCTCGTTTACCTGATTTAGTGTTTCTCTAAAACAATTGTAACTGTATTTTTCAGCTAAATATGGTAAAGAATTTTGTCCTCTTAAAAGTTCGTATTCCTGATAATTATAAGGAGTAGTTTCCTGTCTTTTAAGCAATGTTAAATTAAATTTTAGCAGTAATTTTTCTATTTCCTTTTCGCTAATAAAATGCGAAAGTCCGCGAAGCGCATAGATTTTCATGTCAAGATAACGCTCTTTTTTATAGGCATTATCAAAGAAATCCTTTAATTCAGGAAAATCAAAATCGTATAATAATCTTAAGGCTTTATTTCTAATATCCAATTGTTTTGTAGTAGAATAAATCCTGGTTAAGTGAGTAAAATTATCTTTATTGATACTATTTTGATCTAAAGAAAACAGCGCACTTCTAAAGTCTTTATTGCTGTCAATTTTTTCGTCAGTTAATATAATTGGGAAATTACTCATTATAAGGATTTAAAATAACTAAAAACTGAGACTAGAAAACTACTCCGACAGCCAATTCTTAAAATCAAAGAAATTTTGTGGAGCAACTCCGTGACCAACAGGATATTCCTTATAAGTAATCGGGATATGCAGTTTTTCTAAAATAGCAGGAGTTTTTCTCGCCCAATCAATAGGGATTACCTGATCTACAGTTCCGTGAGAGGCGAATATTTTTAAGTTTTTAAAGTCATTTTTTTCGTAACCTTCTTTGATGATTTCTTCGTTGAAATAACCACTCATGGCAACAACTCTCTGAATTTTTTCAGGATACGAAAGTGCAACAGCATAACTTAAAATAGAACCCTGGCTAAAACCAACCAAAGTAATATTATTGGCATCAATAGGATAATTGGCAACCAATTCATCAACAAACTTAGCGATCAAATCGCGTGAAGTTTTCGCTTGCTCATTATCTGAAAACTTATTCTGGTCAGCATCAAAATTAATAGCATACCATGCATATGCACCGTATTGTAAATCATAGGGCGCGCGGGCAGAAATAATGTAATAATTTTCAGGAAGTTCAGTAGCAAACGAGAATAAATCAGCTTCGTTGCTGCCGTATCCGTGTAATAAAAGTAAAACAGGATTTTTATCTAAGATAACTTTTGGTTCTTGTATTTTATATTCTAAAGATAGATTCATTTCTTTTGGAAAGTTATGAGTTATAAGTTTTGAGTTATGAGTTTCTTTCGAAGTTGATCTTTGTCAAAGTTTCGAACTTTCAGAAAGCTTTTAAGTTTGGAATTTGGAATTTCAAAAATTGGAATTTTTTATCCAATAGATTTAAACCATTTTTGAAACAAATTTCCAACCAACGGAATTGATCTTGTTTGCCCTTGTATAGCGCTAAAAATGCCATATGTCCATAATATCGAAATACAAATCCACATGGGAAAAGTAATCATAAAGCTGTCGAAATTGCTGATAATGGCTCCGAAGGAAATAAAAGCAAGTGATAATCCTAAAGCCTGACGGATATGAAAAGAGGCAAAACTATTTTTATTTTCAGAGTTCATAGACATCGCGATCAAAACACCAATAATTAAAATATAACTGGTAATAGCGATTGATTTTCCCTCTTCGATTGAATTATTCATTGTAATTATTGAGATATAACAAGTTGATTTTGATTCAAAATTCCATAAACAGCACCTTTGATTTCTGTTCCTAAAAAAGCAGAATTTTTAGATTTTGAAAGAATACTGGCTTTCGTAAAAGTTGCTGTTCCTTCCGGAGTAAAAAAAGTAAAGTTAGCTTTAGAACCTTCAGCAATTGAATCACTTTCAATTCCAAAAACAGCTTTTCCCGAAGTTAATTTTTCAATTACCGTTTCAAGTGGTAAAACAGTTAACAAAGCGCCAAACGCACTTTCAAGACCAATTGTTCCGTTTTTAGCGGTATCAAATTCCATTTTTTTAAATTCGATATCAATTGGGTTATGGTCTGAAGTAATGATATCTATTGTTCCATCTTTAACTCCGTTTAGTAAAGCTTGTCTGTCGGTTTCGGTTCTTAACGGCGGTGTAACTTTAAAACGGGTATCAAAACCTTCTAATTTTTCATCGGTTAAAACCAAATGATGTACAGCAACACTCGCAGTAACCTGTAACCCTTTTGCTTTAGCTTCTCTAATTAATTCCACCGATTTTGCAGTAGAAATTGTTGGAATATGAAGTTTCCCTCCCGTATATTCTAGTAGAAATAAGTTTCTTGATATTTGAAGTTCTTCTGCTAAATTTGGAATTCCTTTCAACCCTAATTTGGTCGAAACAATTCCTTCATTTGCAACTCCATTTCCTTTAATATTAGGGTCTTGCGAATAGGTAATAACCAATCCGTCGAAATCCTGTACGTATTGTAAAGCAATTTTGAGCAAGTTGGCGTTGTCGATACTTTTATTGTAATCTCCAAAAGCAACAGCTCCGGATTTTTTCATATCAAACAATTCTGCCATATCTTTTCCTTCGCTCGCTTTTGTTAAAGCCCCAATAGGGAAAAGTGCAGTAGCAAAACCATTTGCTTTGTTTTTTACAAAATTCACCTGTGATTGATTGTCGATAACAGGGAAGGAGTTTGGTTGAAGAGCAATGCCGGTAAAACCACTTTTTGCAGCAACATTCAATCCGTTTGCAATAGTTTCTCTGTCTTCATAACCTGGTTCTCCAAAAGAAACGCTGCTATCAAACCAACCTTGAGAAAGATGTAAATTATCAAATTTAACTTCGGTGGTATCCTCGATATCCAGAATTGAAGTTCCTATTTTTTCTATTAAACCATCTGCAATTAAAAGATCAACGGTCTGGTTATGAAACGGACTTTTTGAATCGATAATTTTGGCGCTTCTGATGATTATTTTCATATGTAGATATTTATTTTGTACTGAAACAATTAAATTATTTTGAAACATGAATGCTTAATTTTTCTGAACCATTAAGGAATTAAGTTAATAAAGGAAAAACTCAATATTCTTAATGAACAGAAATAGTACTTAAGTCTCTATTACCATTTAAAATTTAAGACGAAGCTTATTCTTCTTAATCTCTTAATGGTTCAAAAAAAAGTAAAACTTTAAGTTTTACTTTACGAATTTGATAATGGCCATTTCTAATGCTAAAAATAACAGTGCAAAGATAACAAACCATTTCCAAATTTGGCTGTCAGTTCGCTCAGTTTGTAATGTATTAAATATGGTCGAAATTGTATCGGCAGTTTTAAAATCAGAAACCACGTTGGTGTTCACCTGACTCAAATCGCTTTCGGTTCTTTTGTAATTAAAACTCAGGTTTTCTATCCATTCTTTTTTATCAAAAACACTATAATTTCCGGCTGTTTCCGGGAAATCGTTAAAGGTTAGTTTTACCTTATTATTTAATATCTGCTGAATCGGAATAAAGGAATCTTCTGTTCCTTTTACTTCCAGAATAGCATCTTTGGTTAGTAATACATCTACAAAATAAGGCTGATTATTACCAATTGTCAAGGCATTAACTCCGGTTTTCTGATTGTTTTGCCCCATTTTATAAAACAACGGAACAATTAATGGTGATTGCTGAAAGTTTGAATTTGCTGCGTTTATTGGTCCAGAAAAAACAGTGATTCCCGAAACCGGATTCTGAATTGCGGTTACAAATACACTTTGATCTTCATACGATAAAACGGACGGATAAGAACTCGAAACAGCAAATGAACTATTTGTTTTTGGATATTGAAAATTGGTGATTTTATTCTCGAAAACCCCGGAGAATAAAGGATGATCAAAATTGATTTTGGTAATTAACTTAGTTTTGTTTTCCAGAGTATTGAACTGGATTTTTCCGAAATTACCAATAAATGAATTAAGATTAGAAATTGATGATTTTTCAGAAGGAATGACAACTAAGTTTCCGCCTTTAGATACAAATGCTTTTAAAGTAGTTTGTAAAGCCTGAGGAACTTCAACTAGCTCATTTAGAATTATCGTATTCTGTTTGTCTAAACTATTATAATCTAAATTGCTAATCGAATAATTGTTATAATTGAATTCTGAAGAAGTATAGATTCTCGATAAGAAATTGCTTTTTTCGGGCTCGCCGATACTTATAACATTTGTCTTTTTATTTTTCGAAATGCTAAAATAAAGCTTGTTGTCATAAGTAAGACCATTATCTTCAATAGTTACGTATCCGTGAAAGGCTTCTTTTGGAATTGTGAAATTGACTTTCTTTTTCTTCGCATCAAACTTGATAATTGTTTTCGCAATGAGTTTATTTTGATTGTACAATGCCATAGAAACAGGTTTGAAATCTTCTCCGTAAGCCGATAGATTTACGCTGATTTCATAGAAATTTTCTAAAGTCTGGTTGATGTAAACACTGTCAATAGCGATGTTGTTTTTTTGTTCTGCCGTTGGAATTATAAAATACGGTTTCTCTTCGGTATCAATGTTTTTCACATCTTTTTCAGCTAAACCAACAGCATCTGTAATAATAACAATGTCTTTTTTATAAGCCGATTTATGTGCTTTTATCTTCGCCATAATCGACGGAAGTTCAAAAGGAGTGGCGCTGTATTTTAAGTTCTGTAAACTACTTTTGGATGATTTAATATCAGTGTTCCAATAATTTTCGGTATTAGTTAATAACGAAAACTGAGTCGCTTCGGGCGTGTTTTCTAATAATTCCTGAACAGCACGTTTTAATAATTCGCCTTTTTTGCCTTTGGCTTGCATACTAAACGAATTGTCCAGAATAATATACATTTCGTTAGTTGCATTTTTACTGTCTTGTGCTTCAAAAAAAGGTTGGGCAAAAGCTAAAATAATGCACGTAAGCAATAATAAACGAGTCGCTAATAACAGTCTTTTCTTGATTTTAGAACTTTTTCGGGTTTGAATCGAAAGCTCTTTTAAGAAACGTACATTAGTAAAATAAGAGATTTTAAAACGTCGCAATTGAAATAAATGAACCAAAATTGGCACAATCAATAAAAACAGAAAGTATAGAATTTCGGGATGTTTAAAATGCATTCTGGCTTAGATTTATTTCACTACATTTTGTAGATACTGGTCAAAAATACAAATTTTTCATCAAAACATATAGGTAATAGTATTTAAAGCATATAAGTAATATAGGAGATTATAAGCAAACTGTAATTACAGAAAAATTAAATGAACTTATAATCTCCTATATTACTTATATGCTTTAAAAAAGTTAACAGCGAGTTTGAATAATGTAACTTTTGTAATTTCTTTTGTAACAAAAAATGACTTTGCGAACGATATTATTGAGTATTTTAGCCTATTAAAAAAACAAATAAAAACTATGAAAAGATTATATATGTTTCTTTTTTCGGCTTTAGCATTCACAACTTCACAAGCTCAGAATAAATTCAATTTATTGGTAGGAACTTATACCAATACTTGTGACAGTAAAGGAATTTACGTTTACGAATTTAATAGCGTTTCAGGAGAATTTAAATTAAAGAATTCTACAGAAAAAGTAGTGAGTCCGAGTTATTTATCTGTTGCTGCAAATAATAAATTTGTTTATGCAGTAAACGAAAACGGAAATCAAAGTGCAGTAACTGCCTTAACTTATGATGCTCCAACGGGTAAACTTAAAGTATTGAATACAAATTCTTCATTGGGTGCAGATCCTTGCCATTTAATTAATGATGAAAAAAATGTAATCGTTGCTAATTACTCTGGTGGAAGCATTGCTGTTTTTAAAAAGAATGCTGACGGAAGTATAACAGAAGGTCAGCAATTGATTCAGCATGAAGGAAAAGGACCAAATGTTGCACGTCAGGAAAAGGCACATGTGCATCAGGTTGTTTTTTCTCCGGATAAAAAGTTTGTTCTATCGAATGACCTTGGTCAGGATAAAGTTTTTATTTATAAATACAATCCGGGTGCGAGCCATGAAGTACTAACTTTAAAAGGATCTGTAGATGTAAAAAAAGGAAGTGGCCCAAGGCATTTGACGTTTAGTAAAGACGGTAAATTTGTATATTTAGTTCAGGAATTAGATGCAACTCTTACTACTTTTAGTTATGATAAATCGGGAAGTTTGAAACGAATTGCCGAAACCAGTATATTGCCAAAAGGATTTACCGGAGGAACTGGTGCCGCAGCGATTAAAATTTCACCTGACGGAAAATTTCTTTATGTAACAGATCGTGTTGATGCGAACTCAATTTCGGTTTATCAAATTCAAAAAGACGGGAATATTAAATTTGTAGAGCAGGAAAGCACTTTAGGAAAAGGCCCAAGGGATTTTGCTATCGACCCAACCGGAAACTACCTTTTAGTTGGTCATCAATACACAAATGATATCATTATTTTTAAAAGAGATAAAATCACAGGAAAACTTAGCAATACCGGAAAAAAAATAGAATTGTGTTCGCCGGTGGGATTGGTTTTTACTAAAATTTAATTGAAAGGTTCTAAGATTCTAAGTTGCTAAGGTTCTGAGTTTTTTGCCAGATCCTGCAATAAAAAAATGGCTTAAAGATTGTTTTAATCTTTAAGCCATTTTTTATATTTTTCCACTTAGTATCTTAGTCACTAAGAACCTTATAACCTAAAAAAACTATTTGTTCTTATCTTTTCTTTTCTTGTCTCTTGTTTTCAACATGTTTCTGTTCACAGATCCGTGCGTTTTCTTTTTGGTTTTAGAAGGTCCTCCAAGATTTACTTTTTTATTCTTTTTATCTTTTTCATGAAAAGCACCGTCCCCTTTTAGGGTTTGTTTTTTCATTAAAAACTTAATAGGCTGTTTGTCTTTTTCAGGTTCGATTAGTTTTGATGAAACTTCCACTTCTTCAGGAAAATCAGCGATTGCCAATTCCTGATTCATCAATACTTCAACCTCAACTTTAAATTCTTCTTCGCGGGGAGTTATAAAACTAATCGCAGTTCCCGTTGCATCTGCACGACCTGTACGACCAATTCTGTGCATGTACAATTCAGGAAATTCAGGAAGTTCGAAGTTAATAACGTGAGAGATATTCGAAATATCTAAACCTCTCGCCATAATATCTGTAGTGATCAGTCCACGAAGATTTCCTTCCTGGAATTCGGCCATAGTACTCAAACGGTAATTCTGAGATTTATTCGAGTGAATTACACCAAACTGACCTTCAAAATCTTCTTCGATTCTGGTATGCAGCATATCCGAAATCTTTTTATTATTCACAAAAACCAAAACACGTTCCATGCTTTCGTTTGTTTCTAATAAATGTTTTAACAGATTTACTTTTGTATTAAAGTTAGGTACATTATACGTAACCTGAGTAATGTTTTCAAGCGGAGTTCCTGAAGCAGCCAGTGTAACTTCTTCCGGAAAATCAAAAAAGTCATTCAAAACAGCATCTACTTCATCGGTCATGGTAGCTGAGAAAAGAATGTTTTGACGTTTGGTTTTCATCATTGCCAAAAGCGCTGTCAATTGCGTACGGAAACCAAGATTCAGCATTTCATCAAACTCGTCAATAACTAATTTTTGAGTTTCATCAAAACGCACAACAGCATCCAAAGCTAAATCCATCATTCTACCTGGCGTTCCAACTAAAATATCTACACCTTCGTAAACCGCTTTTTTTTGTGTATTGATATTTACACCACCAAAAATACCAAGTGTACTTACCGACATGTATTTGGTTAGTTTCTCGATTTCATCTACAACCTGAACTACTAGTTCACGTGTCGGAACCAGAATTACAATTTTCGGCGTATTGGTTGGGGTAAATTTGTATAGTTTTAAAAGAGGCAATAAATAAGCAAATGTTTTACCGGTACCGGTTTGTGCAATTCCCATCATATCTCGGCCAGACATAATCACGGCAAAGGATTTTTCCTGAATAGGAGTAGGCGTAACAAAGCCTAATTCGTCGATTGCTTTTTGTACTGATTTTGGAAGATTGAATTTTTCGAAAGTGCTCATTTGCATTAAATTTTGTGCAAATATAGCTATAAATAGCTGAAAATTGGTACTTCTTAGAAATTACGATAGTTTGGGGTATTCGTATTTCTTAAAAATAGAGTTTAAATTGCTATAAAAATCGTTTTATTCGCAATAAAAGTTCGTTTGGATTAAAGGGTTTAGCAATAAAATCATCTACTCCCAATTCAAAAGCTTCTTCGACAGTATTTTCTTCTTCGCCAAGTGCCGAAAGTGCCACCACGCGAATGGTTTTAAAATTTTGTTTGATATGACTAATGATTTCCAGACCGGATTTTAAGGGCACAATAATGTTAGTAATCACTAAATCAGGCATAATGGTAGAAATTCGTTCCAGCGCATTGATACCGTCTTTGGCAATACTTATTTTATAACCTTCTCTTTTTAGAATAAATTTCAGAATTTCGATTGTCATTTCATCATGATCTATGATCATAATTTTTTTGTCACTCGTGTTCATATTTAGATTTTCATTTTTTATACAATTCTATTTCGTCCAGCATTACCATTGGTTTTTTGTTTTTGCGTTTTCTCCATAACGGTATTTCTGATTGGTTTTCTACAATGACTTTAATCCTGGCAAAACTACTAAAGCTTTGATCTGTAATTTCCCATGATTTTGTTGTAATTTCAAAGTCTTCTGTTAAATTGTCACAAATTTTTTCTTGCAGAAGATTCCATTTTTGGTCTTTGAAACCATAAACCTTTATTTTTTTTGGCATAAAAATCCAATGTCGCTGATCGTTCAGGAAATTGAGTTTTAACATATTGAAATTGAGCTTTTTTGTTTCGATTTCAATTTCAGGATTATTTTCGTACCAGCCCATCCAGTTAATGTTAAAATCTCTATAACCTCTGTTTCCATCAACTAAACCATAACTTCCTTTGCCTTTAAATTCATTTGAAGGTTGCGTTATAAAATTTACTTTTAAATCTTCTCCTAAGTGTGTGGTAGTATTTTTGCAAATTTCCAGCCATTCCTTATAATAATTATCAGGAGAAAGTCCGCCTTCGCTGAGTTCGTAAATACCAAACTGATTGCAGGCCCTGGCAAATTTAAGTACTCTTTCTGTTAAACCTTCTTTTACCTCTTTTTCTCCTTTAGAATTTACGATAAACATTCCGTGCTGGTTTTTTCCGTAAAATTTTGCCTGTTCAAAATAAACATATTCTAAAGCCAGACGTAGTTTTTGAATACGTGAATGTAAAACCGAATCATTTTCGACAGCTGCAGAAGCTTGCTCTAATAATTGATCGTACTGATCTATTGTTTGAGGTGTCAGAAAAGTATTTCGGGCTTCTACAGGACTGGAATAAATATCGAGATAAGCATTACTTTTCTTTTGATTCGTTTCCAGAAGATTCAAATATTTGCTGACAAAAGGTGCAGCTTTTCCATAAAAGCCTCTTAAAAAATCAGCAGTTGTCGCTTCGAGATCAATATCAGTATTCCACATTAATTTAGCCAGAAGGTATTGTCGTAATTCTGAGAAATCTCCAGGAATATCAGAGTAACCCTGAGCGAATATTCCTTTTACTTTATTCTTTTTAAAGAGTTTATAATTACCCTGAAAAGATTCGAAATTAGGAAAAGGAGACATGTAATTCGAAAATTGAACCGTATAATCCCATAAAAATAAATGAGGAGAAGTAGTACTCCAGTTTTCTAATATTTTTACAAACGAAGCAGCGTTTTCTGCAGTAATTGGTTTTGCGCGATTCAATTCAATCGGACAAAAAATGGTGTGAATGTTAGGTTCTATTTTTAAATTTACAGGAGGTTTGAAAGTATGAAGATAGGCAAGGGTTGTAATTTTTGTTTTAGGAAAATGAGCTGCGATTTTATTTAGGAAATAATAAAAAGAACCCTGAGGTCCGCCATATTTTTTGTTCAACGCTTTACATTCTGCACATTCACAATACACAACATCATCATTTTGACTCACCGAATAAAATTGAGCATTTGGTTTTTCTTCAATAATCCTGGTCATTTTTTTCTGTACCAAATCTACAACTGTATCATTGCTCATACATAATGATTCAGTATTTCGTTTGCCTTCGTATAAAGCAAAAAGTTTGGGATTGGTTTTAAAGAACTCTTTCGCAGGAACCAAAACACTAAAAGAATGTCCCCAAATGCCAAAATCATCAACCTGCCAATCGAGTTTATGCCAGTCTCTAAAATCTTCATCATAACAATCGGGATATAAAAGCGCGCGATAATCAAATGAAGGCTGATGTACTTTTTGAATATTCTTGACAAAAGTAAGTTGTGTTACTTTTGGAATATAGTTTTCTGTGGAGGTAAATTTTCTAAACTCCCATATTTCTAATAAAGTATAAACGGCATAACGCAGGTATTTTTGGTTTGAAGCGATCAAATAGATTGATTTTGAATCGCTTTTGATGATAAATTCATTCGGTTTGAGTTTTTCATTTTCTGATATCGATAGGATTATTTCTGAGGCATTAGTTTCTTTCTTGCTATCGGCTGCAATTTCAAAAGGTTTTGCGAAAGATTTATCCAAATATATTTTTAAAATTTTTGCCGCTTGCTGAGCGTTTTCAGAAGCAGTAATAATTTTGTTTTTATCAGTAATTATAATTTCAGATTGTGCCATCATATTAAAACTAAAAATGGAAAAAAATAAAAGTTGAAAACATCTATATTGCTTTTTTCTCATGAGATTTAAAATTTGTATTGCATTAAAAAAGCAAAATCCAGTTCAGCCTGAAATTTATTTTTTGTGTATTCCTGTTCATTATCCGTAATCAGAAAACCAACAACATAATGATTGTTTATTAATCTAAAGTAACCTGCACTAAGTCTGTACGATAGTAAAGATATTCTGGTATTGTATTCTGCCGCTCGTGTGCGGTCATCAGGCGAAGTTCCGTAACCCGCTATCAGCGTAACGTAATCAAATTTTGTTTTATAATAATAACGAGATGTTACTATAAATGACGGATTGTCTTTTTGAATATAAGATCTTAAATTAACCCAATAAGAACCAAAGTATTTTCCAAGTCCCACATTAATTGTTTTTAAATTACTGTTGTCCTGCATGGCAATATAACGAACACCCAAATCAGCTTCCCAGCCTTTTTTAAAATTATGAAAATAAGAGTATCCTAATCGCCATTGCGGAAAAGCACTGTCTTTGCTATAGGCGACATCAAGATAAGAATAATTATTTTTTCGGGCATACAAATACGATTCAACTTCAAACTGAAGCCCGCTGGCCTGAACCAAATGAGATGAAAGTCTTTTGGCGTAACTCACCCTCCCAATTACACTTCCCCAGGTGCGTTGCCGCATATAATCAGCGCTGGCCAAATGCCACGGACCAACTCCTTCACGATCGATTGTGGTGATGTTGTAATAGGCTCCAATACGATCTATATTGGTTTTAGAATATAAAGCATAAAGGCGTTGCTCTATATCAGCGTCATTAGGAAATTTTGCGCGTATAGATTTAAGATATTTGGCTTCATTTTGAGTGTCATTTTGTAATGAATAAATTGCAATTCGCTTAAGTCTGAAGTTTCTGTTGTCTGGATATAATTCAATAGCTTTATGGGTTAAATCCAGTGCATCATCATAATTCTGATCTTCTAAATCTAAATTGATAAGGTAAAGAAAAGCATCTTCATATCTGGAGTTTTTATCAATGACGTAATTATAATAAAATCGGGCGCTGTCATTTACTTTTATTAAATCATAATTTCTGCCCAAGGCCAAATAAAAATCGATATAAGCAGGCGCTAATTTTTTACCTAATAATCCTCTCTCAATATTGAGTTTGTAATTAGGACGCGTACTTTTCATGTCTTTAATTATCACAGTCAAAAGACTATCAGTGTCAATTTTTTGCGCGTGACTATTTTGGTTAGAAAATAAAAACACGCAAAAAATCAGTACAATTTGTTGTAACGTTTTAAGGTTTTTCATTATCAATTATTTTTTAGTTGGGGTTGCGTATCCCTTTCGAACCATAACGCCCCAGTTTTGTTCTTTTTTTCTAAAGAAAAGCCAATATCCTTTTAATGCTGCATACACCGTAATGGGGTGATATACAAAAGGTTCTATCGCCGCCATACCAATAAGGACTAATAATTCTTTGTAATTAGCATAACTCTTATATAAAATTTCATCAATTAAAATAGAAATGATCGTTATCGAGAGGTAAAATAAATACACCAACAGGCTTATAATTAGTAAATACTGAAAATTTATAATACCAAACACAAAGCTTGAAATCAAAGTTATGATGCCTATAAACTCGATAATAGGAACTAGAAATTCAAAACTAAAAAAGTAGGGTAAGACTAAAAATGCTGTGCGGCCGTATTTTGGATTTAAAAACATATCCCGATGCAAATATAGTGTTTGTACTAATCCTCGTGCCCAGCGAATGCGTTGTCTTAAAAACACTTCTCTTGTGCCTGGAACTTCGGTCCAGCAAAGCGATTCCGGGATATATTTTATCAAAAAAGGCTCTTTAGTTTCATGCATATGTTTTCTCATTCGGGTAACCAGTTCCATATCTTCGCCCAGTGATTGATGCCAATATCCGCCAGCTTTTATTACGATATCTTTATCAAACATTCCGAGTCCGCCGGAAACCAAAAGCAAACCGTTGATTTGACTCCAGGCCATTCGGCCAAACAAAAACGAACGCACATATTCTAATTCCTGAAAACGCGGATACCATTCTTTAGGATAATGCACTTTAAACAAAAAACCTTCTTTGATCTCACACGAATTCGAAATCCTGATTCCGGCACCACAGGCAATGACGCGTGTTTCATTTTCCATAAAAGGCTTTGCGAGTTTCAAAATGGTATCTCTTTTTAGAATACAATCTACATCTGTACATAAAAACAGCGGATATTGCGAAGAGTTTATTCCTGCATTTGAGGCATCTGCCTTGCTTTTGCCGTTTACTTTATCAACAATAAGCAATTTTGAATAAACGGGATTTGTCGATTTATAGTGCCCTCGAACAGGTTGTGTGACAATTTTTTCCTGATAATAGAAATCAATTTTGACCAAATCAAATTCGCTTATAAGTTTTTCAAGCGTGTCATCTGTACTTCCGTCATTTACAATAATGATCTCATATTTAGGATATGTTAATGAAAGCAAAGACTTTACATTGTACACAATATTTACACCTTCGTTAAAAGCCGGAGCAACAATCGAAACGCCTAAAATATGATTGGAGCGAAGCAAAACTTCTTCTTCAAGATATTTTTGGTATTTTAAATGTTTTATAATGGCCCAATACGATAATATAGAAAGGAATATGTAGAATAAAATATATCCAACAGAAAACCAGGCTATAAAAATATCATAACCACGAATAAGATGTGATAGAAAATCATGAATCATAACTGTCTTTTTCTGATGTGATTGATCATTTTTTGGGTATCTGAATCTTGTGTTCCTAATACATTAAGTCCCGAAGGATCTATAGTATTCAAACAGCAAACCATTTGTAATTTGAGGTCTTTTATTTCTTCTTTTTTTATTTGAATGTTTAAATAGTCGATCGTTTTTTCTGAACCTATTGCTGATAGCGCCTCAAGAATTTCAAGTTGAATTTCCAGCGTTTCGGTTTCAAATAAAAGGAGTAATTCGTCTTCGGCTTCAAAAAGATAAAGATCGCGAATGGCAATAATAACATCTATACGTAAGTCCTTGTCTTCGTGATGTAAGAGACTGATTATTTCTGCCGATTTGTTTCGGTAGTTATAAAAAACCATTGTCATAACAGCCAATTTTAGAATCGTTGGATTTTCAGATTGTATCCAAAGATCTATGTTGGGCGGAATTGGTATTTTTTCTGAATGTAAAACATCCATTACTTTTATGGTTGTTATAATCGAAACTTGAATAGGCAGTTTATTTACAGCCTGCCAATCCCCTTTAGATAATGCCAAATATGCAATATTAGCGTTTGACCGAATGATTTTATCCGGATGAAACAAATATTTTTTTAGGAGCGAGATCCCGGGTTTGTATTTTAATGCCTGAAAATGATAAATTCCTTCGCGTTTTTTGTATTTTCTGAAATCGCGAATTAAACTTGCCGAATAATGATTGAGATCCAACTGTTTATAAATAAGAAGAATGTTTTTTGCCGTTTTACCTTTTAAGTTGCTTTTCATCCGGATCATATCCTCTATGAGCATATTTTTACACCAGGTTTTATGTATCGGAATTTCTGATTTGAACTTTGCTATTTTATATTTTAAAGTATTTTTATCAGGTTTTGATAAGGTAATCTCTGTGAGGAAAATTTCAGATTTGCGTATGATAAGGTGTCTGTACGGTAGCGTGTATTGATAATGAATTCTTTTTAGTACTAAAATAATCGCTAAAGACAGGCTTATAATTACAAATAATGGAATGGCGTAATGTTTTATATAACCAATAAAGTGCTCCATATAACATAGCTTAACATGTAATATTACGAAAAAAAACGCAATAAAGCTAATGAATAGGTGAGTACGTTGGGGTACAGAGAATTGGGAAATTTTCAAAGAAACAAGGTTAAAATTGTATTTTCAACCTTGTTTTGTGTTCGGTATATTTTTTGAAATTTAATGTAAGCGTATATTGAAATAATTTTGAATTTTGTCTAGTGTAGCAATAGTAAATTATATGATTATTGTGAAAATTAAAACCCTTCAAAAACGCCTAATCCAAAAAGGGCAAAATCATATTTTACAGGATCCTGAGCATCCATTTTTCTAAGTTTAAGATCCAATTCTGTTAATGCTTTCCCGTCATTTTGTTTTCGGATAAGGATTCCTAATTTTCGGGCAACATTTCCCGAATGAACATCAAGCGGACAGGATAACAAAGCGGGCGAAATGCTTTTCCAGATACCTAAATCAACTCCTTTTGTGTCCTGACGAACCATCCAGCGTAAATACATGTTGATTCTTTTTGCTGCCGAATTATTCAGAGGATCTGAAATGTGTTTTTGGGTTCGCGGCAAATGATCGATTTCGAAGAATATTTTTTTGAATTCGTGAATGCTTTTTTGCAGACTCTCTTTTTCCTGATGTTTAGCAAAAACAGCTTCTAATCCGCCATGATTGTTGTAAATGTGCTGTAATCCCTTTATGAAACCGCCAAAATCTTTTCCGTTGAAAGTGCGGTGAACGAAATTTTCGAGGCGAACTAAATCGTCATCAGAATGTGACATGACAAAATCATAAGGTGTATTGCCCATTAAATCCATCATTTGATGCGAATTTTTGATAATCATTTTACGATTTCCCCAGGCAATTGTGGCGCTCAGGAAACCGGCAATTTCAATATCTTCTTTTTGAGAGAATAAATGCGGAATTTGTACAGGATCGCTATCAATAAAATCCTGATTGTTATATTGAATGACTTTTTCGTCGAGAAATTCTTTGAGTTCTAATTTATTCATTTTCTGAAACTTTTTTGGCGTAAAATCCGTCTTTTAAGTTATTTGTCCGCATTTGCGGAATTGTATTGAAATATTTTTTGAAATATTCAATTTGATCTTTATTCACGCAAGGTAAATCACCATCTCCATTTCCCCAAAAGAAATCGTTGTTTACGGGTGAGTTGTAGTTAAGATTTCCAAGTTTTACCATAATAAAATCAGTATTGTTTTTTGTGTTTTTATACGGTAACACAATATTTTTAATGGAGAAATTACTAGATTTTCGCATCAAAGGATTATTAGAAAAACTATTAAAACTTAAAGGAAAAAATAATATAATAAATACTGGAATTAGCGATAGGGTCAATATTGAATTAATTGTTTTCTTATTCTGAATTAAACAAGAGAAACAAAAAAGAGAAAAGAATATTATAAAATTCATGAAAAACCGATATTGCGGTGATGTTATAAAAAGCAAAATTAATTGTAAGACCATCACGATATAAAGTGTCCAGAGACTTTTTCTATTTTGAAATTTATAGATAAAAAATGGAACAAAAATGACCAGAAAAATACTCAACAAATTGAATAAACCATGAAGTTTTGGAAGTGTCAGCCACTTTAGAAACAAATTAAAAGGTGACATTGAATCATATTGCTGAGCAGTAACAGAGTAGCCAAAATGCTTAATGGAGTCATAATAGAAACTTTCGATAGTATCTGGAATTGCATAAACTGTCGATAAATTAGTAAAACTTTTAGATGGAAAAATGGGAGATCCACAAATAATCATGTTTTTGATGATAAAGAGTGAGATAACTAAAATTGTCAGCAATATAGGTTTTAATAATTTTTTTGAAATCAGTTTAAAATGTAAAGCCAATAATATAATTGGAATTATTGCAAAAGTTAGCATTGTATTTTTGATGTAAATCAAAAAAAGAACTAAAATTACAATTAGATAAAATACTTCTGGCGTCAGTTTTTTAAAATTTTCTAGAAAGTAGAAGAAGAGTATAATCGAAAAAACATAAACCGGAATATCAGGAGAAGGGGCACTTATAAATTGAAACAGAAAAATGTTGAATAGCGGAAACAGCCCTGTAACAAGATAGATTTTATTATTGGTGGTATAAAATTCATTTAATTTTTGAATTGAAAAAAAAGTTCCCAGAAAGAGAGAGTAACCGCTTAGGTCATTAAAATTTTTGTAAATGAAAGAAAAATTAAAAACACTTTGCGTAACGTGCCAGCCGCTAGTTTGCCCTAAAAATAAGTGTAAATTAGCAAGCCCTTTTACAAAACCGTATTCATTAATCCATTTTATAGTTTGAATGTAGTACGATTCGTTGTCTATAATAAAAGGAATTGAAGAGCATTGCGCAATTATTAATAAAGCGGTTATAACAAAAACAACTTTTAAAATTTTTGAAAATTCCTTAAATTCGGATAATATCAGTTTATAAATTGCTATTATTTTATCTTTAAATTGTAAAAAGATAAAGATGTTTAATAAGAGTAAAAAAACATGAAATTCAATATTTATTCTGTAAAAAATCGCCCAGACACTGGCTACTAAAGTAACCGAAAATAAACCCAGAATTGATGTTATGACAAAATTTTGGTTTTTTATTTTAATTATTTTATCAGTGACAAACCCTAAATTTATTGTGGTAAAAAGTATATAAATCCAACTTATTACAATTAAAATCATAGTTAGTAGATAATTTGCCCGTCAGACATTACCAATTTTCTATCGGCCATATTGGCCAATTCTTCGTTATGCGTTACAATAACAAACGTTTGCCCAAATTCGTCACGAAGCTGGAAGAATAACTGATGCAGGTTTTCGGCAGAATGAGTGTCCAGATTTCCAGAAGGTTCATCGGCAAAAATAACATCAGGTTTGTTGATTAAGGCTCGTGCTACGGCAACTCGTTGCTGTTCTCCGCCCGAAAGTTCGTTTGGTTTATGATGTATTCTGTGTGATAATCCCAGATATTCTAAAATTCTTTTAGCTTCTTTTTCGGTTTCGGCTTTTGGTCTGTTGGCCATGAATGCAGGAATACAAACGTTCTCCAGAGCGGTAAATTCAGGTAAAAGCTGATGAAATTGAAAAATAAAACCAAGATTTAGATTTCTGAAATTAGATAATATCTTGTCTTGTTTGCTCTTCTTTTTAAAATAACGATTCATATAAATTGCTAATGCTAAAAGAGGCAGTAATAAGGCTGCAATCGTGATGTATCTAAAGACATCGTCAAATATGGTAAGCTTAAAGAATACTAAAAAAGCAAGTAAACATAAAGTATAGATGCCGCCTATCCACGAAACCCATTTAAAGATTTTTTCTTGTTTTGTATTGTCAGTTTCTACATCCTGCAATTTCAATACATTTTCTCCGTTGATAGTCAGAGAGGATTCGGCGTTTCTTTCAGGATGATCCAGTGTTCCCAAAATTTGCAAAAGAGTGGTTTTTCCAGCACCTGATGCACCCACTATAGAAACAATTTCTCCTTTTTTGATATGAAGGTCGACTCCCTTTAAAACCTCTAATTTATCGTAGAACTTATGTATATTTTTTGCGTGAATCATTTTGAAACTGTTTTTACAAAGAAACAAAGATTCTGCCGATATAAAAATGTCAGCTAACAGAAATTTAAGAAGAAATAAAAAGTATGGTTATTTTTAGATTATGATTATTGCCCACGGATTAGGCAGGTTAAACGGATATCGCGGATTTCTTTATAGAAAACTCTTAATCCTTTACATTTTTTGGTAATAAGTTAAAGCTTATAACTGTAGTATTTTCATCTGTGGTGATCAGTTTAATCCGCCTAATCAGTGGACAATCAGGCTAGTTTAATAAATGGCAGGGAAATTGATTAGATGGGAATTAAGAAATAATATTCAACTAATCAATAAGTTAAGTTGCATCAATTCTTTATAAATTCGATTAATATCTAAATGAAATGAAAATGCAGGAAGTAAAAACAATAAACGAAGACGACAGAACCAGAAAACTCCTTTTGGGTTTGCTTTTGGACGGTGTTGGAATGATATCCTTTACAATTCCGTTGATTGGAGAATTCTCAGATGTCATTTGGGCGCCGGTCGCCGCATTTATTATGACCAGAATGTATAAAGGCAGAGTGGGGCGTGTAGCGAGTGTTTTGACATTTATAGAAGAAGCATTACCTTTTACAGATATAATTCCATCATTTACACTTACGTGGATTTATACGTATTATTTTCAAAGAAGAGATGCTTAATCTTTAAATAAAAATCCTAAGCCCATGTTTTTAAGCATTTTCTTTTCGAAATTCCAAAAGAAACGGAATTGCCCAAAAATAGTTCCAATCGCAACGAGTAAAACCTGATAAATAGGAAAAATAATCAGTAAACGGATCAAAGTAAACCATCCGCCAAAATCTTCTTTGGTGATGCCTAAGAATGCGCAAAAAGGTTTAGACAAATAGGCAGATGCCGATCCCGTGATGGCAAAAACAATCAATATAATTATGGCTTGTAGATTTGAGGTAATACCCCAACGTTTCTTTAATCTGTTCATTTTTATTTGCAATAATTACAAATATAAGAACATTATCTTACAGGAACATACCCTGAAAGCTTTTGTTTGTATGTATTTTGAAAATAAATCATATAATTATAAATTAAATAATTTACTTCATATCCGTAATGAATACTTGGGCGATAATCGATCGACATTTCGTATAAGTTAGGACTATATCTTTGCGGCTGCAAAACACGATTATTCCATTCTGTTACGTACAAATTGTTCTTGTTTTCAAGATAAGACAAAGAATAATAATTGCGCGGAAGTGCTGTTGCAGCCAGCCAGGTGCTAAAGCCATTATCGATAATAATAACTTCATATTCTAATGAGTCATTGGCAATTCTGACTGTATCGTTTACCGCAACTTTTGGCGGGTGAACAGAGGCATTAGACGCAACACTACTTTTTGAAGCAGTAGAGCATGCTACTATAGTACATAAAAGGATGATGGTGTAAATATAATTTTTCATAACTGTCATATTTCGAACTTAAATTTACAAATAAAGCAGTCAACTATTTTGCTATTTAACAGCACTTTGTATTTGCGACTGCAGCTTTAAGTTGCTTTAAAAGTTAGATTATCAAAACCTTTGCCATTTTTAGTTTTACAAAAAAAAGCTGTTTATTTAGAATAAACAGCTTTAAAATATATCTCAAGTTTAGCGCTAAGAATCTGAGCATCTCAGAACCTTAGAGCCTCACTATCTCAGAACCTTATTATTTACTTCCAAACAATTTTCCAATAAAACCAGCTATTCCGCCTTTGCTTTTTGTCACCACAAGAACATCGGTAACATCCACTTTTCCGTCATTGTTTTGGTCTAAACCAAATTGCATTCCGTACTTATTAATTGTTTCCATGATGCCGGAAGCTTGACTGCTATTTCCCGTAAGAGAACTAATGATATCAGAAATCTGAAAACTACTGTCATTAGGATCTTTTGCTTTATTGATCAACGAACTTAATATTTGCGGAATCATTCCTGCAGCTACACCTGAAGAAGTTTCACTGCTTAATCCAAATTTTTCACCCAAACTTCCTGATAATTGCTGCGTTATTTGCTGCACAACAGGGTTCGACCTGTCTATAGAAGAATTTCCGTTAAACAAACTGGCAAGTTGTTCACCGCCACCCTCTGAAGCAATTTTTTGCAATCCTGTAAATATCGAATTACTGGTTTCATTTATTACAGCTTCATTTTGTTCGTTTGGTACAGCGGCATTGTTTACAACCGAAGTACCACTGTATTGTTGTACTAATTGTGTTAATTGTTCAAACATAATATTAGATTTAGATTATACTTAAAACTCAATAAAAAAGAAAGATATTTACTTTAAAAAATAGCATAAAAACCTTTAAAGTTAATCTATTTTTTAATTGCTTAACAATTTGCCGTATTAACAAATTATGATTTTGTTTTTCAGTCCATTCTGTCTCAGTAAATTTATTACGGAATTTAAATTGTTGATATGTAGAGTTGTATGTTTATTTAGAGTCTTTTTCTGGAATTTTCACATTGCACCAGGTGCTGATATTTTCAGGATTAAATCCGGGACAATTATCAATGTTCTTTTTAGAAAAAAACAGTACATCATTATCAAATGTACTTAAGTTATAATAATAGTTATTGCCATCTTGTCCATATCTCCATACATCGCTTGAGCCCTCATTATGTACAGTTTCATTAAAAGTAAAAATTGAAGATTGCGTCGGAATAAAATATTCTTTTTCAATAATAAGCATACATATATTTCCAAATATATTAGTGCAAAATAAAGCAATTATAACTGCAAGTATCATCAAACGAAAGATCCAGTTACGTACAGTATTTTTTTTGTCCGTTTTCATATTACAGTTTAATTAAGTGCTAAAATTAGAAAAAAGGAAAGGGATTTACTACCATAAGCAGCAAATCCCTTTAATTGATTTAATCTATTTTTATTTAGCTCAACAAAGAAATAATTTGAGAAGCTAATTCTGTACCAATTCTGTCTTGTGCCTCGCCCGTTGCAGCTCCAATGTGTGGAGTCAAAGAGATTTTAGTGTGCATTAAGATTGCCATTTCCGGTTTTGGTTCGCTTTCAAAAACGTCTAAACCTGCAAAAGCAACTTTTCCTGAGTCTAAAGCTTTTACTAAAGCTACTTCATCAATAACACCACCACGAGCACAGTTTACGATTCCAACACCATCTTTCATGATTGCCAATTCTTTTTCTCCAATGATGTAACCATCCTGAGCCGGAACGTGCAAAGTAATGAAATCAGCTTCTTTAAACAAAGATTCTAATGATTGAGAAACGATAGTTGTAGTGATAGACTGGCCATCAAAAAACTCCACCTTAACATCTACAGACGGAATAAAACTATCTGCAGCAATTACTTTCATACCCAAACCAAGAGCCATTTTTGCAGTAGCTTGTCCGATACGACCAATACCAACAATACCTAAAGTTTTTCCTCTTAATTCAGTTCCGTTTGCGTATGCTTTTTTCAAACCATCAAAGTTTGAATCCCCTTCAAGAGGCATGTTTCTGTTAGAATCATGTAAGAAACGAACACCAGAAAACAAGTGTCCAAATACCAATTCAGCAACAGATTCTGATGATGAAGCCGGAGTATTAATTACATGAATTCCTTTGCTTTTAGCATAATCAACATCAATGTTGTCCATACCAACACCACCACGGCCAATAATTTTAAGACCCGGGCAAGCATCGATAATATCTTTACGAACTTTAGTTGCGCTACGCACTAAAACTACGTCTACATTATTTTCATTTACAAAATTAGCTACTTGTTCCTGAGCTACTTTTGTAGTTATAACTTCAAATCCACCTTTTTCTAAGGCAAGAATTCCACTTTTAGAAATTCCATCATTCGCTAATACTTTCATTTTGCGTATTTTGTTTATTTGGTTAATCGTTTATTTGTTTAACCGAAGAACCAATTATTATGATTTTTTCTTTTTTGATATTTTATTCAGCTGAAAACTGTGACTGAGACCGTAAACTAAACTTTAGTCTCCAAAGCTTTCATTACATCCACTAAAACCTGAACACTTTCGATAGGCATAGCGTTGTAAATAGAAGCTCTGTAACCACCCACAGAACGGTGACCTGGCAATCCTGAAATTCCTGCTTCTTTCCATAAAGCATCAAATGCAGCTGTGTGATCAGCGTTGTTCAATAAGAAAGTAACATTCATTTTAGAACGATCTTCAACCGCTGCAGCACCTTTAAATAATGGGTTTCTGTCGATTTCAGTATAAAGTAAATCAGCTTTTGCGTCGTTTAATTTCTCAACAGCAGCAATTCCGCCTTTTTCTTTAATCCATTGTAAAGTTAGTAACGATACATAAACAGCAAAAACAGGAGGAGTATTGTACATACTTTCTGCTTTGATATGTTTAGCATAATCTAACATACTTGGAATAGTTCTTCCGTTTTTCTCCAGGATTTCTTCTTTAATAACTACTAAAGTAGTTCCTGCAGGGCCCATATTTTTTTGAGCTCCGGCGTAGATTAAATCAAATTTAGAGAAATCTAAATTGCGTGAAAAAATATCAGAACTCATATCGCAAACAACAGGAATGTTAGTTGCAGGGAATTCTTTCAGTTGAGTTCCAAAAATAGTATTGTTACTAGTACAGTGAAAATAATCTGCATCACTTGGTATTTCGTATCCTTTTGGAATATGGTTATAATTTTGTTCTTTCGAAGAAGCTACAACAATAGTTTCTCCAAAATATTTTGCTTCTTTTATTGCAGCAGTTGCCCAGGTTCCCGAATCTAAATAAGCGGCTTTTCCGTTTTCCTTCATCAGGTTGTACGGAGCCATTAAGAATGCAGTACTTGCACCACCTTGTAAAAATAGTGCCTGATATCCTTTTCCTGTAAGTCCTAGTAACTCTAAAGCAAGGGAACGAGCTTCATCCATAACGGCAACGAAATCTTTGCTTCGGTGCGAAATTTCCAGAATAGAAAGTCCTGAATCATTAAAATTTAATATAGCTTTTGATGCTTTTTCAAAAACCTCTTGAGGTAAAATACTTGGTCCTGCGCTGTAGTTGTGTTTTTTCATGGTTGTTGTTAAAAGTCGAAAATTTTAAAGAGGCAAATTTCGGCAATAGGAGCTGAAAAAGCGATAAATTATTCGAAATAATTAAACATATTTTTACTTTGTTGTTAACAAAAACGTTATAGTATCTACGTTATCTGCATAATCCCACAATTGAGGATTTTGAGTCTGTCCAAACGAAATACTATTTTGGATTAAATCGTTGCTAACAATACACTGAATTTGTTCAGCATCAGCTTCAAGACGGGATTGTAGTTCCTCTATATTTTCATAAAACTCATAAAAAACACTCGAAATAGGAGAGGCGTAACTAAGATCTTCCTTTAAAGTCAAAAATCCATTGTCCAGTAATTTAAAATTACTCATCAGGAAAACGGCCTTGTTATAATCATAATTATTAGCATATTTCTCGTAATGAATAACATCCTGATATTTAAAAATAGCTTCAAAAAAAGCAACAAACGAGTAATTTTTTGGTACAAAAAGTTTCGAAACATTGCGGCATCCCAAACCAAAATACCTGAAAATATCCTCGCCTAAATTTTCTAAATCTTCTTTAGTTTCATTTCCGTTTAAAACAGCAACCGAATTTCTGTTTTTTCGAATGATCGAAGGTTTATCTTTAAAATAATATTCGAAATATCTTGCAGTATTATTGCTTCCGGTAGCGATGACGGCATCAAAGTTTTCCAGTTTTCCTTCCACGAAAGTGATCTTATCTTTTAGGCTTTCATCAGCAAAAACAAGATATTTGGCTAAAAAAGGCAGTAAATGCTGATCGTTTGAAGAGGTTTTTATTAATGCTTTATTGCCGGTAACTAAAACCGACAGGAAATCGTGAAAACCTACCAACGGAATATTTCCAGCCAAAATTAAAGCTACGTTTTTTTCAGTTTGGTCGTCCTGGGCAAATTCTGTTGCGTATTGAGAAAGCCATTTTGTAATGTTTTCTTCGGTCAGCGCATCGGCCCATGATTTTATTGCAAAGTATACTTGTTCAGGCGTATACCATCCGTTATGAGATTGTGATAAGAGGATCAGTTTTACAAAATCATCAAAAAACAAGTCATTACCTAAAACCGATTCATTTCGTGTATTTTCTTCTTCGGAAAACTGACTTAAAAATTTTCCTAATTCAACAAAAACACTTTTTTTTGTTTCTAATGTCATAATGTTTGCTTATGAATTGTTTTGATTGTAATTTTGCACAAAAATAAGCATAAATAAGTCGAAAGTCAAAAGTCATCAGGTCAAAAGAAAATGACCTTTTTATTTATATGACTTTATTACTGTAAGACTTTTAACTTTAAGACTAAAAAACAATGGCAATAATTATAACTGACGAATGCATAAACTGTGGGGCTTGTGAACCAGAGTGCCCAAATACAGCAATTTATGAAGGAGCTGATGATTGGAGATATAAAGACGGAACAAGACTTTCAGGAAAAATAATTTTACCGGACGGAACTGAGGTTGACGCAGATGATGCTCAAACACCAATTTCTGACGAAGTATATTATATTGTTCCAGGAAAATGTACAGAGTGTAAAGGTTTTCATGATGAACCTCAATGTGCTGCTGTGTGTCCTGTTGATTGTTGTGTGCCGGATGATAACCACGTAGAAGATGAAGAAACCTTGTTGAACAGACAAGCATTTTTACATGGTGATGAATAAAATTTTATTTTAGAAAATATAAATCCTGAGTCGATACTCAGGATTTTTTTTGCTCAAATTTCTAAATTTTATAATAAGCTAATTTGTTGATTTTTAATGTTTTATTTTTTCAATGTTAATTTATTAATAAAAAATTAATACTTTAGTTGAAAATTTAATAACGCCTATGAAGAGATTACTATTTTTATTTATTGTGTTTTTTAGCGTTAGTAGTATTGCTCAAAATACGGAATATTCTATTATTGTAAAAGATATAGAAACACAGTTACCTATAGAAAATGCAATGGTTGTCATACTAAAAACGAAACAGGTTTTGTTAAGTAATGATGATGGAAAAGTTACGTTTATGCTTAATGGCGCTTCGAATGTTCAGGTTTCTGAGATGAATTATGAAAACCTAACCCTTCGTTGGGCGACTTTAAAAGAAGATCAATTTGTTGTTTATCTTAAAAATAAGAACAATAAATTAGATGAAATTGTTTTGTCTAAAGAAAATCCGCAAAAAATACTTCAAAGAGTTGTTTCCAATTCAATACAAAAATTAACGACACCCTATCGTCTTAAAGTTTATGTAAGAGAGTTTTTTATGCTCGATAACAAATACTCCTATTATAATGACGGATTGGTAAATTTTCAATTCTCAGGAAATAAAAAGTCAACAACAACATTGTTAGTCGAACAAAATCGATCTTATGGTTTGCTTGAAACAGATGTAAGTGCAGATTTAAGAGGGTATAATCTCAATAATATCATGGAGAATTACTCAAATTTCAATTACTTTCAGACCGTTTTAGATTCAAAAGCAAAAAAAGAATATGATTTTATTATAAAAGGACATCCAAATAATAAGGATTATTATATAATGAATATTACTGCTCTTGATAAAACGAAAAAAGATGCAGATAGTTTTGAGGTAATTTATGATCCTGTCAAAAAGCTAATTGTAGAATTTTCGTGTGTTTTTACTCCGGGAAATTCTGATAAAATCGAAGAAAAGCCCGTTATAGGATCAAAAAAAATTACCAGATCTTTTGTAAAAGTAGATTATAGATTAGATGGTTCAGATTATTATCTTTTAAGTTCGAATGAAGAAATAGCGTATGATCTTACTTTAAAAGATCAGGTTAAGAATATTCAGGTTCGAAATAACTTTATCACTACCGGTTTCAATAAGCAAAAGTTTACTTATAATGAATGTGATGTTTTTAAAGAGAAAACGCTCTTTAATAAACAAAATAAAATTCTAACCAATTATTGGGATATTTCCGGATTTACAGCCACAGATGAAGAAAAAGCAATAATTGCTTCATTAGATTTTAAGTTGTAGTCTTTAAGGATAAAAAAAAATCCTGAGTTTAGCACTCAGGATTTTTTGCGTTTTATTGTTAGACTTAAAGTCAAAGTATTTCTTTAAATAAATGATTATTAAAAATTAAACCCAAGTCTTGCATAATAATAAGCTCCGTTAAACCCCATTTGTACAGCATCCCAATAACCTCCGGCTTCAACCCAGTCATCTTGTTGATCAGGATAGATATTTAATAAGTTATTGGCACCAATACTAATTTTAGTAGATTTTGAAACTTTAAATCCTAAAGTTAAATCAGTTACAATTTTTGCTCCATAAGTATCTGTTGCAGCTTTCTTTTGGTTCGCAAAAACCTGAGCATCAGTTTCGGCTGGAGACGTTCTGTAGTCTTCAGGATCTTCATCCATTTGATAATCCAGTAATTTTACTTCGCTAAATCTGGTAAAAGCCAATCCTGCATCAAACCATTTTCTGCCGTAATTAAGGTTTAAACCAAATTTATTAGGCGGAGCAGAAGCTAGTAAAAAAGCTTTATCACGTTCTCCAAAGAATTGATTTGCAGCCAGAGTACCGTTGTGTACTTTGTCAATTTTCATATCATTAATGTTTCCAACAAGGGTTGCGCCCAATCTATTTTCGTTTATTGTTTTTTTCCATGACAGCACAATATCCAGACCTGTTGTTTTTGTATCTACACCGTTTACAAAAAACTGAGCTTTAGAATTGTTTCCCAAAGCTGGTGCATCAAAATAACCTGTTAATACAATTCTGTCTTTTACATTAATTAAGTAACCATCTACTGTTGCAGTAAAGTCGCCAAAATTAGCTGTAAACCCTAAAGATGCATTTATGGCTTTTTCCTCGTTTAGTTTTTCAATTCCAAAAGATCTTGTGATTTCGCTATCGTTGGAAGCTAATAAAACTTCAGTGGCACCAGAAGAACTAAAATTGGTAAAACGTAAATTGTAATAAATTTGGGCTAATGACGGAGCGCGAAACCCTGTACTTACAGAACCTCTTAGATTAATATTGTCTGTAATTTTAAGTCTCGAAGCCAGTTTTCCGTTTACCGTACTGCCAAAATCACTGTAGTTTTCATAACGAACCGCTCCGCTAACCATCCATGCTTCTGTAACATCTAGTTCAGCATCAGCATATAAAGAGAAGTTGGTGCGGCTTTTATTTACTTCGTTTGCCGGACTGTATCCAGGAAAACCCTGAGAACCTCCGGGTCTTGGAATGGTTGGCGAAGAAGTTGGATCTGTAGGATCATAGTCAGGATTTGGAACCGTAGGAGCGCTTTGAGTTGTTGGGTCTGTAATAGGTACTCCATTAGTATCGTATGTAGCGTATGAACCTTCTTCTCCGGCAAAAATTTCGAATTTCTCTACTCTAAATTCAGTTCCAAAAGCGATATTTAGTCCGCCAAGAATATCACCGTAGTTTTTTGAAACATCTAAGTTAGTAGTGTTTTGAAGTAAACTGTGTCCTCCGGCATCAAATTCTCTTGGCGATTTATCTTCAAGAGAAGCATTGATGGTTCCTTTTATATCATAATGAAATTTGTTCTTACCAAATGTATTGCTTAAATCCCATTTCCAGCCGCCTGCAGTTTCTGTTCTAATTCCTGCTGCAATCGAATTATCATTTATTTTTGATGTAATTCTAGGCGTATATCCGCCAGGATAAATAGATTCTACCACTCTTTCACCATCGTTTCGGGTAAAAGCGTAAGCATCTGTATCTCTAAAATTACTTCCTCCGAAAGCATAAAATTGCGTCTTGTCAGAGATTGGAATAGCAAGATTGACAAATAAATTCACACCCTGAATTTCAGCTTCTCCAAAACCTTTTCTAAAATCAAAACCAGGTCGTAATGTTTTATTTTTATTCAAAAACTCTCCGGTAACATTAACGTATCCTCCTTTTGTTCCTATTGCAGTACCGTAATTGGCAGAGACTTTTAGAGATCCTCCGTCAAAATTTTGGTTTTTTCCAAATGAGTTTCCGTTACCTTTTTTGTCTAATCTAAAATCTTTTGTGTTGGCAGTACCTTCAGGAAAATCTCCTTTTGCATCTGTATTAAACGCACCGTAAGTAATGGCTCCGGTAAATTCGTTTATATTATCATTCGTAACAATATTGATAACTCCTGCAATGGCATCAGAACCATATTGTGCCGCGGCACCATCCCTTAAAATCTCAATTCGCTTAATAGAAGCAGCAGGAATAGCATTCAAATCAGTTCCGGTATTTCCGCGTCCGCGAGTTCCAAATAAGTTAATCAATGACGATTGATGTCTTCTTTTTCCGTTAATCAAAACCAGTGTCTGATCAGGGCCCATTCCTCTTAATGAAGCCGGATCTACGTGATCTGCCCCATCAGAACCAGATTGTTTATTCGCATTAAACGAAGGCGCAACATACTGTAATAATTCATTAATTTCAAGTTTTCCGCTTTGCGTTGTTACATCTTTTACATTAATAACATCAATAGGAACAGCTGAATTTACAACCGTTCTTTTCGCATTTCTGGACCCCACAACAACTACATCACTTAAAATCTGGCCGCCGCTTTGGTCTAAAACAACCTCTATTTTGTCACCGATAACTTTTTTTTCTGTTGAAGTATAACCAACATAACTAAAAATTAATGTAGCTCCTTCTTTGACTTTTATGCGATAACTACCTTCGAAATCAGTTGATGTACCGTTTGAAGTTCCTTTTTCAAGAACATTAACACCGGGCAAAGGCGCGCCGGACTTATCTTTTACAGCTCCTGAAATTTCTTTTTGAGCAAAAAGAAACATCGTATTTAATAGAAATAAAAATAATGCAATCTTTTTCATGGTTTTGTAAGTTTGGTTTATTGTTTGATTTTGATCTTTGATAAAATTACTGTTTTTTAACAAAATATTAATAAAAAGTTTAATTATTTTATTGAAGATGTTTTAAAATACATTAATCGTCATTTTTACTTCACTTACGAGCTATTAAATCTTATATTTGCAAAATTTTAAAGCCAAAAAATATCATTTCGGCAGAAACAAAAAATCGATACATAAATTATACATCATTAAAGTAACGATCTATATATTAAGACAGAAGCTTAATGATAAGACCTGAGAGAATCAGGATCTAATAAAAAATAAATAGAAACAACAGATGAAAGCAGGAATTGTAGGATTACCAAATGTTGGAAAATCAACATTATTTAATTGTTTATCTAATGCAAAAGCGCAAAGTGCGAACTTTCCGTTTTGTACAATCGAACCTAATATTGGTGTTGTAAACGTTCCGGATCCAAGAATCAACAAGTTAGAAGAATTGGTAAAACCAGAACGCGTACAAATGGCAACCGTAGATATCGTAGATATTGCAGGTTTGGTAAAAGGAGCAAGTAAAGGTGAAGGTCTTGGAAACCAATTTTTAGGAAACATTAGAGAGTGTAATGCTATTATTCACGTTTTACGTTGTTTTGATAACGATAATATCGTACACGTAGACGGAAACGTAAACCCAATTCGTGACAAAGAAACAATTGATATCGAGTTACAGTTAAAAGACTTAGAAACGGTTGAAAAACGTTTAGAAAAAGTAAACCGTGCTGCTAAAACCGGAAACAAAGAAGCGCAAACTGAAAAAGCACTTTTAGACAGAATCAGAGAAGCATTATTACAAGCAAAATCAGCTCGTACCATTGTACCTCAAGGGAATGACGAAGAAGTTTTAATGGAATCTTTCCAATTAATTACAGCAAAACCAGTATTGTACGTTTGTAATGTCGACGAAAATTCAGCAGTAAACGGAAACAAATATGTAGATCAGGTTCGTGAATTAGTAAAAGACGAAGATGCTGAAGTTATTATCCTTTCAGTAGGAGCAGAGGCAGATATTGCCGAATTAGAAAGCTACGAAGAGCGTCAGGTTTTCCTTGAAGATATGGGATTAACAGAGCCGGGAGCATCAGTTCTTATTCGTGCAGCGTACAAATTATTAAAACAACAAACGTATTTTACAGCAGGTGTAAAAGAAGTTCGTGCCTGGACCATCAACATTGGTTCAACAGCTCCACAAGCGGCTGGAGTTATCCACACTGATTTCGAAAAAGGATTCATTCGTGCCGAAGTTATTTCGTACGAAGATTACGTTCATTACGGTTCAGAAGCAAAAGCAAAAGAAGCTGGAAAATTCAAAGTCGAAGGAAAAGAATATATCGTAAAAGATGGTGATGTAATGCATTTCCGTTTCAACGTATAAATTTCCGGAGAATAGAATAAAGAATATAGAGAATAGACTAAACTGTTGAAGAAATTCAGCAGTTTTTTTATGCTCAAAAAAGAAATTAGAAAAGAATTAAAAAAAAAATAGAGTAAAAAAAAACATGCAAATCCGCGCTTTCGCGCTAGCGAATCCGTATAATCCGCGTGCCATTATTTTTTTGGCTCAAAAATTGGTTACAGAAAATTAACCAATAACTAATCTAAAAACAACCAATAAAAATGCTAAAATCAATTTTCAAATTTCTAGGCTGGACTATTCTCGGGATCATTACTTTTCTTGTTTTATATCTCATTGCAGTTTATCTGATTTCTAAAATCACTGTCAATTCAGATGTTGCACAAGTAGAAGAAAAAGATGCAGTTCCTATTTACATTCTCTCAAACGGAGTGCATACAGACATTGTAGTTCCAGTTGTAAATGAAATTAAAGACTGGCGAAAAGAAATTCAGTTTAGTCAAACACAATCAAAAGATTCTTTGATGAATTATATCGCTTTTGGCTGGGGCGACAAAGGTTTTTATCTCGATACGCCAGAATGGTCAGACTTAAAAGCAAGTACAGCCTTAAAAGCAGCATTCGGAGTCAGTTCATCAGCCATGCATACCACATTTTTCAAACAATTAAAAGAAGGCGAAGATTGCAAGCGTATTTTAATTTCAAAAGAAAACTATCAAAAATTAATCACTTTTATTTCAGAAAGTTTTAGTGATTCCATTCACCCACAATGGATAGAAGGTCACAGCTACGGAAAAAAAGATGCTTTTTATGAAGCAAAAGGAAGTTACAGTTTGTTTTATACCTGCAACACCTGGGCAAATTGCGCATTGAAAGCAGCCAATCAAAAAGCAAGTTTATGGACAGTTTATGATAAGGGGATTTTTTGCCATTATCAATAAGACAAGCTATGAAAAAAATAATATTGATAATAGTAATTGTATTAACATCTTGTAAAAAAGCTGATGCTACTGCAACATGTGATGGTTGTTTAGCCTTTTATTTTGAAAATCCTCAACCAGTAAATGATTCTGAATTAAGAAACTTTCCTTCTAAATTTAAAGGTTTATATATGACCTTAGATTCTACTTTTTTAAGAATTGAAGATGATAAAATTTTAAAAGAATACTTTTTTAAATTTAAATTTCACAGACAAGAAATGGATTCTTTAAAATCTGAATATGATTTTGTTGATGGGAAATTAATTACTAAAGATACAAAGGAGAAATTTGATGTGTTTAAAAAAGGTGATTCAATTGAGTTGGTAAAGAAAAGTATCGATACATTATTCAGATTATCTTATAATCAGAAGATAAAGCGTATTGATGGTCATTTGGTTTTAAGTACAAGAGATTCTGTTTTTTGGAAAATAGAAATGGTATCATTAGAAAAAAATGTCCTGAAATTTAAAACTATTTATTTACCAGAAGATCTCAAGAAATTAGATTCAATTACTGCGATAAAAGGTAGAATTTTATGTTCAGCTTCATATTTAATAAGTCCAAAAAGAAAAGAATTCAAGAATATTTTGAAAATTAAAAACCTTGGAGATGATCGCCAGTATATAAAAGTTTCAAAATAGAATTTATTTATTATTAAAACATGTGTAGTCCCTACGGGACAAAATTTACGTTTGTTGTTGTGTTCTACCAATATATAATCTCTAAGAGATATCTCCATAATAAATACTCCGTTAGGAGTTTACTGTTGGTAGAAAAATAGATAAAAAGGTTAAAGTCCGTGTCCCATAGGGACTACACGTCATAAGATATTCAAAAGTATGACATGGGAAAAATGTAAAATTCATCAAAAAAGCAAGAATCCTCATTTTTTTATAATTCCTTAAATTTGAGTGTATATCTAAAAACCAGAAGTATCGTGAAAATCAAAAATATATTCTCCAAGTCATGGTTTCTGCTCAAGAACACCTTTTTAGAATTCAATGACGATAATGCCATCAAACTTAGTGCTGCATTATCCTATTATACCATATTTGCATTGCCGCCATTATTGATTATTATCATCACTATTTGTGGTTTTTTCTTTGGTGAAGATGCCGTAACAGGTCAGCTTTATGGGCAAATAAACGGATTGGTTGGTAACGGTGCCGCAATTCAGATTCAGGAAGCTATCAAAAATGTGCAGTTATCAGGAGATAATTTTTTTGCTACAATATTCGGAATTGCAATGTTATTAATTGGGGCATCGGGAGTTTTTGCCGAAATACAAAGTTCTATCAATTTTATATGGGGATTAAGAGCAAAACCGGATAAAGGAATTAAGAAATTTATTCAAAATCGTTTAATGTCATTTTCAATGATTGCTTCGGTTGGTTTTTTAATGTTGGTCAGTCTTTTTATAAGTACAACATTAGATTTAGTCAGTGCACGTTTAAAAGTATATTTCCCTGAAAGCACCGTTTATTTGTTTTATGTAGTCAATATCGTCATTGTTTTGGCGAGTATAACATTGCTTTTTGCCATTATTTTCAGAACATTACCGGATGGAAAAATAAGATGGAAAGATGCTTTTATAGGATCAACTGTTACAGCAATATTATTTATGATTGGTAAATTTGCCATAGGATTTTATTTGGGTAGTTCTACAGTTGCTTCAGTTTATGGCGCAGCAGGTTCTGTAATAATTATATTAGTTTGGGTGTATTATTCGGCAATTATTCTGTATTTTGGAGCAGAATTTACCAAAGTATATGCAAAATCTTACGGAGGTAAAATTTACCCGAATGAATATTCAGTAGAAATTCAGAAAGAGATTTACGAAATCGAGAAACCAAATAAAATATAGTTAACCATATGACTTATAGGGTTTAATTAATAAAAAACACAAATATGAAAATTATAGCCTTTGGAGGAAGTAACAGCAAGCATTCTATCAATAAACATTTAGCCACTTATGCAGCAGGTTTATTCGAAAATGCCGAAGTTGAAGTTTTGGATTTGAATGATTTTGCGATGCCATTATTTAGTGTTGATCTTGAGAAAGAAGTCGGGCAGCATGAAAAAGCAAAAGCATTTTTGGACAAACTGGAAAGTGCAGATGTTTTAGTAGTTTCTCTGGCGGAAAATAACAACAACTATTCTACAGCATTTAAAAATATATTTGATTGGTCTTCCCGAATTAACAAAGAAGTTTTTCAGCAAAAACCAATGTTACTAATGGCAACTTCGCCAGGAACAAGAGGTGGTGCTTCGGTTTTAGAAATTGCCCGTAATGCTTTGCCTAGATATGGTGCAAACGTGAAAGCGACATTTTCATTACCAGCCTTTAATGCCAATTTTGATTTAGAAAAAAATCAAATTTCTAATACAGAATTGGATACAGAATTAAAAGGTCTTATAAAAGAATGTTTTTAAATCTATGAAAATAAAAAATATTGCCTTTATAATTCTTTTCCTTAATATCCTTTTTTTGCATTCCTCTTACTCGCAAAAGTATAGTGATGTTGATAAAATAGTGGCTAAATATCCTAAAAACTTTAGTACTACAAAAGATTTAGCGGAGAGAATTCAGGACGATTTTTCTTCAGAAAAAGATAAAGCGCGCGCTATTTACAGTTGGATTGCATTCAATATAAAATATGATTACAAAGTTTTTTTAAATCCACCCAGATCACAAGGTTTTACTTATTCGACCGAAGCTGAAAAACAAAGAAAGATTCAACAGATTAATGATAAACTAATCCAAAAGACCTTTACTTCTCAAAAAGCAGTTTGTGAAGGTTTTACAGCCTTATACCAACACTTGGCAGGATTGGTTGGATTAAAATCAGAAATAATTCGCGGAGATTCTAAAACCAGGCTGGCAGATATTGGTCGAAAAAATACTTCATCAAATCATGCATGGAATACAGTTTTGATTGATAAAAGGTGGCGTTTGGTTGATGTTACCTGGGGCCAGGGATATTATGACAGCAGCAAAGGAAGAATGGTAAATGATTTTGATCCCATTTATTTTGATACAGATCCAGATTATTTTTTCGCCAAACATTTTCCTGACTCAGGTTCTTATTTAGGGAATAAATTAAATAAAGAAGAATTCCTGAACGGACCTTTGATTTATAATAAAACAATTCAGGGCGATTTTAAAATTAAATCACCTAATTCCGGAATAATCCAGGCAAAATACGGAGATAAAATTACTTTTGAAATCAATAATGCTTCAAAATCAGATCTGATTTTCTATTTGAATAAAAAGAATCAGGCCGTTAAGATTACGAACTCAAAAGAAAAGCGTGGTGGTTTAGAATTTCAAATCACTTATGATAAAAATATAGGCGATTATATCACTATTTATCTGGATACATTTAGTATTGTTTCATTTAAAATAATTAGGAAATAAAATCTAATTAAGAGGTTTGTTTTATAGAATTTTCTTGTTTTATCGAATTGCCGTATCTTAGCCGTAAAGAGATGAGATTTAATGATAACAGTTTATATGCTGTTAAAATGTAATTATGAGTATGGAGACAACTTTTCTGAAATCGATTTTAGATAATGATTTCTATAAATTTACGATGCAGCATGCTGTAATAAAACTTTTTCCAAAGTCGAAAGTACGTTATGGTTTTATAAATAGAGGCAAACATATTTTCCCCCCGGGTTTTGCTGATTTACTCCGACGATCAGTAGATGCAATGGCTGATTTACGATTGACAAAAAACGAAAAACAATATTTAGCCAAGTTTTGTCCGTATCTGGATCCCACTTATTTAGATTTTTTACAAGGTTACACTTATGATCCTTCAGAAGTGCAGATAAGTCAGGAAGGTTCAGAAATAAAAGTAACAATTGAAGGTTTTTGGTACCGCACTATTTTATGGGAAGTACCTTTGATGGCTTTAATTTCGGAACTTTTTTATAAATCAAATCATCTCATTCGCTTAAATGATGAGGCTATAAAAACCTTGACCAAAAATAAAATCGACAACTATAATAGTTTAGGAGTTTCAATTTTAGAATTTGGTACAAGACGCCGTCATTCTTATGATGTACATGTTTTAATCAATAAAACTTTGCAAAGTTTTGGCTCAGAAAGTTTTATTGGTACCAGTAATGTCCATTTTGCAATGGTAAATAATATTAGGCCTTTAGGAACTCATGCGCACGAGTGGTTTATGTTTCATGCGGCCCAATATGGTTTTAAAATGGCGAATTTAATAAGTCTGGAACATTGGACACAAGTTTATGGAGGTGATCTCGGAATTGCCTTAACAGATACCTATACAACAAATGTTTTTTTCGATCAATTTGATAAAAAATACTCCAAGCTTTTTGATGGCGTACGTCATGACAGCGGGGACCCTATTGAGTTTGCGCAAAAAGTGATTTCGCATTATACTAAAATGGGAATTGATCCAAAATCGAAAGTGATTGTTTTTTCGGATTCACTGAATTATGATAAAGTAAAACTCATAACCGATTTCTGTAAAGACAAAATCAAAATGTCATTTGGTATTGGGACTAATTTTACTAATGATGTAGGTTTGCCGCCCATGAATATGGTTATAAAACTGACCGAAGTTAAACTCGATAACACACATTGGCAAGGAGTCGTAAAACTTTCTGACGAAAAAAATAAAAATACGGGAACGCCCGAAATGATTGCTTTAGCGAAGCAGGTTTTGGGAATCAAGTAGTATTTTTTTGTTTAAAAGCTGATTTTTTATATTTTTATCGGCCGTATTATTTTAAAATCAATTTAAATAGGATTTAAAGCTGTTATTAATCGTAACAAAAAGAAAATACGCTTTCATTTTTTGACTATAAATGGTACATTAGCCAAAAATCCAATTCACTTTATGCTAGAGCAAAATCAATATACCGAAGATAATATTCGATCACTCGATTGGAAAGAACATATCCGTATGCGTCCGGGAATGTATATCGGGAAATTGGGAGACGGATCTTCGCCGGATGATGGTATTTATATTCTTCTAAAAGAGGTTTTAGATAACTGTATCGATGAGTTCGTAATGGGCTCCGGAAAAACTATTGAGGTAACAATAAAAGATAAAACGGTTTCGGTTCGTGATTACGGACGTGGAATTCCGTTAGGAAAAGTAGTCGATGTAGTTTCGAAAATGAATACAGGAGGAAAGTATGATTCTAAAGCTTTCCAGAAATCAGTAGGTTTAAATGGTGTCGGAACAAAAGCAGTTAATGCCCTTTCGAATTATTTCAGAGTAGAATCAGTTCGTGATGATAAACAAAAAGGAGCAGAATTTTCAGCTGGAAATTTGGTCCTTGAAGAAGATATCATTGACACTACAAAGCGAAAAGGAACAAAAGTGACCTTTACGCCGGATGAAACAATCTTCAAAAATTACAAATTCCGTATGGAATATGTCATTAAGATGGTCAAAAACTATTGTTACCTAAACAATGGTTTGACGATTATTTTTAATGGCGAAAAATACATTTCTGAAAATGGTCTTAGAGATTTATTAGAAGAAACAATTAGTGCAGAAGATCTTGAATATCCTATTATTCATTTGAAAGATCATGATATCGAGATTGCTTTAACGCATAGTAAAACGCAATATAGCGAAGAATATCACTCTTTTGTCAACGGGCAAAACACCACACAAGGAGGAACACATTTAGCAGCTTATAGAGAAGCAATTGTAAAAACCATTCGTGAGTTTTACAATAAAAATTTCGAAGCATCGGATGTTCGTAAATCCATTGTAAGTGCGATCAGTATCAAGGTAATGGAACCGGTTTTTGAGTCTCAGACCAAAACAAAATTAGGTTCTACAGATATGGGTTCTGATGACGGAACACCCGCAGTGTCCGTTCGTACTTTTGTAAATGATTTTGTTAAAAACAAATTAGACAATTACTTACATAAAAATCCTCCAACAGCTGAAGCATTATTGCGTAAAATTTTACAAGCCGAAAGAGAACGTAAAGAATTGTCAGGAATTAGAAAACTGGCAACAGATCGTGCTAAGAAAGCCAATCTTCATAATAAAAAATTAAGAGATTGTCGCGCACATCTTCCGGATACTAAAAACCCTAGAAACTTAGAAAGTACACTTTTTATTACCGAGGGAGATTCGGCTTCCGGATCGATCACAAAGTCCCGTGACGTAAATACGCAAGCGGTTTTCAGTTTACGTGGTAAGCCTTTGAACTCGTACGGAATGACAAAGAAAATCGTGTACGAAAACGAAGAATTCAATTTATTGCAAGCCGCATTAGATATCGAAGACGGATTGGAAAAACTGCGTTACAACAACATTGTAATTGCAACTGATGCCGATGTCGACGGAATGCACATTCGTTTATTATTGATTACTTTCTTTTTACAGTTCTTTCCCGAATTAATAAAAGAAGGACATTTATACATTTTACAAACACCACTTTTCAGGGTTCGAAATAAGAAAGAAACAATCTATTGTTATTCAGACGAAGAAAGAAAAGATGCGATCGAAAAATTAAAACCAAAACCGGAAATCACCCGATTTAAAGGTTTGGGAGAGATTTCTCCTGATGAGTTCAAAAATTTTATTGGAGAAACCATTCGATTAGACCCAATTATGATGGATAAAAACACTTCGATTGAGCAATTGTTGTCTTTCTATATGGGGAAAAATACACCGGACAGGCAAGAATTTATCATCAAGAATTTGAAGGTAGAGTTGGATGCGGTTGAAGCTGAGGTTTAAAAAAAATGAAAATATGAAAACCGCAGTCAGTGACTGCGGTTTTTGAGGTATAAAAAATCTGAGACATTGTTGTGGATTTATAATTTGAATTTCGTGATGACTCATTTTATTATTCAAAAAAAGACTTCAAAACTATTGCTAAAAAGGATATAAATTAATTAATGAAGAAAATAGTATTTTTGATTATAATGTTAGTTTCGATTTCTTGCAATAAGAGTAAAGGTTATGATGAAAATGTTGAAGGTGAAAGACCAATTGATTATTCGAATAATATTGATTTCGAGCTAGAGCAAATTAGAAAGGTTGAAATATATTCTTATCCAGATAGATTGTCTTGGGACACAATTAGACATAGAGAAGAAATTATCAGGAACAATAAAGTTGATTTTGATACTTCAATGATTAATGAAAAAATTACATTATTGAAGAAAGTACAAATCAAAGAATTATTTGATTTGATAAAAAATCATTGTAAGATTGAAGGTGATGTTGCTCCTTATTCTGCATGTTACATGCCTCGAAATTTGATACTTTTTTATAATGATAAAAATAAAATCATTGCACATATCGAAATTTGTTTTACATGTGGAACCTCAAATAGTTCAAATAATTTGAGCGAAAACTGGGATTATTGCAAAGATGATTTAAAACTTTTTTTGAAAAAGCAAGGAGTCAAATATTTTGTTGATACCGAAAAATTAGAAGAAAAAGAAAGATTATTTTTAGATAGCTTAAAAGCAAAAAAGAAAATAATTAACTGATATAAAGTTATACATAAAAAATACTGAGAATAATTCAGCATAAAAATGAAAGACGAAGAAGACGATAACATCATTCCAAACGACGACGAGAATAATTCTGAAGAAAACCAGCTTGATGATAATCAGGATGGAGATGATTCTGAAGAAATTATCAGTGTAAATGCTAAGAATTTTGAAGGGCAGCATTTTTACGAAAATCAGGAAGAAGAAGGAGAAGACGTTATTACGAAAGTAACCGGAATGTACAAAGACTGGTTTTTGGATTACGCTTCTTATGTAATTCTTGAACGTGCAGTTCCGGCAATTGAAGATGGTTTTAAACCGGTTCAGCGTCGTATTATGCATTCGCTTAAAGAGTTGGATGACGGTCGCTATAATAAAGTTGCCAATGTTGTAGGTCACACCATGCAGTATCACCCACACGGAGATGCGAGTATTGGTGATGCCATGGTGCAAATTGGTCAAAAAGATTTATTAATTGATTGCCAGGGAAACTGGGGAAATATATTAACGGGTGACGGAGCTGCAGCTTCTCGTTACATTGAGGCACGTTTATCTAAATTTGCTTTAGAGGTTTTGTATTCTCCAAAAATTACCGATTGGGGAGTTTCGTACGATGGTCGTCGTGCAGAACCTAACAATCTTCCGGTAAAGTTTCCGTTACTTTTGGCACAAGGTGCAGAGGGAATTGCGGTTGGTCTTTCGACTAAAGTTTTACCGCATAACTTCAATGAATTAATTGATGCTTCTGTTAAAATTTTAAAAGGAAAACCTTTTACATTGTATCCTGATTTCATGACACAAGGTATTGCCGATGTGTCAAATTATAATGACGGACTTCGTGGCGGTCGTGTACGTGTGCGTGCTAAAATTGCCCAATTAGATAAAAATACATTGGTGATTACGCAGATTCCGTTTTCGACCAATACAACGACTTTGATTGATAGTATTTTGAAAGCCAATGATAAAGGCAAAATCAAAATCAAGAAAATTGAAGACAATACTGCGGCAGATGTTGAGATTTTAATTCATCTATTTCCTGGAGTTTCTCCAGATAAAACGATTGATGCTTTGTTTGCTTTTACAGCTTGCGAAACGTCTGTAGCGCCTTTAGGTTGTGTCATCGAAGACAACAAGCCATTGTTTATTGGTGTTTCTAAAATGTTGAAAATTTCGACCCACAGAACAGTTGATTTGCTGAAGCAAGAATTGGAAATTCAGTTAGAAGAATTAAAAAATAAATGGCATTTTTCTACTTTAGAAAAAATCTTCATTCGTGAAGAAATGTACATCGATTTCAAATTGTATTCAGATAGAGAATCGCTTTATAAATATTTATACGATCGTTTTGAGCCTTTCAAAAAATCATTCGTTAGAGAAATTACCGATGACGATTTGCAAAGATTGACTCAGATTCCGATGATTCGTATTACTCGTTTTGACTCTGATAAAGCCGATGATTTCATCGCTAAGTTGGAAGATGAAATGAAAGAAGTACAGCATCATTTGGAAAATCTAACCGATTTTGCGATTGCATATTTTACTAAATTAAAAGAGAAATACGGAAAAGGCCGCGAACGCCAGACAGAACTTCGTGTTTTTGATAATGTCGAGGCTACAAAAGTAGTTTTACGTAATACAAAACTATATGTAAACCGCGAAGAAGGTTTCGTTGGAACTAGCCTTAAAAAAGACGAATATGTAGGTGATTGTTCCGATATTGACGATGTTATTGTGTTTTTAAGAGACGGAACATTGATGGTAACAAAAGTGGATGCCAAAACTTTTATCGGAAAAGATATTATTCATATTGCTGTTTTTGATAAAAGTGATAAACGTACCATTTATAATATGATGTATCGTGATGGTAAATCTGGTCCTTCGTATATAAAACGTTTCAATGTTTCGGGTGTAACGAGAGATAAAGCTTACGATTTAACAAATGGCACGAATGGTTCTCAGGTTGTTTATTTTTCACATAATCCGAATGGAGAGGCTGAGGTCGTAACAATTTTATTGCGTCAGGTGGGAACAATCAAAAAACTGAAATTCGATATTGATTTTGCTAAGCTTGCCATTAAGGGCAGGGCTTCAAAAGGAAATTTGGTAACGAAATATCCAATCAAGAAAATTGAGCTAAAAGAGAAAGGAATTTCGACTTTATTGCCAAGAAAAGTTTGGTTTGATGATACCGTTAAACGTTTAAATGTTGATGCCAGAGGTGAATTGTTAGGCGAGTTTAAACCAAGTGATAAAATCTTAGTAATTAGTCAGACAGGTAAATTAAAAGTTATTATTCCGGAACTGTCAACCCATTTTGAAGAAGATATGATTGTGTTGGAAAAATTTAATCCTAAAAAACCAATTTCGGCTATTTATTACGATGGAGAAAAAGAACGCTATTATCTGAAACGTTTCCTTGTAGAAAATGAAGGAAAAGAAGAAAGTTTTATTACAGATCATCCAAATTCGCAATTAGAAATTGTATCAACAGATTATCGTCCTGTAGCACAATTAATTTTTGCAAAAGTAAAAGGAGTTCAGAAAGAAGATTTACATATTGACGTTGAAGATTTTATTGCTGTAAAAGGCTTTAAAGCTTTAGGAAATCAATTGACAACAGATAAGTTAAAACAAGTCAATTTGCTGGATCCATTACCTTATGAAGAGCCAATTGAAGAAGTTCCTGAAAAACCGGAATTATCAGAAGGTGATTCAGTTGAAACTGAATTAGATGATGACGGCCAGATTGGTTTGGTTTTAGATTAATATAAAACAGAAAACGCTAAGAAATTGATTCTTAGCGTTTTTTTTATAATACATTCTGTCAATTAATTTTCTAGAATATTTACGATTTCTTCTTTAATCCATTTTATCTCGTTATTCTCAATAACAACAGTCATGGTGTCGCCATCTTTAACTTCTCCTGAGATTATTTTCTTAGCCAAAGGTCTTCTTAAGTGACTTCTTATAATACTTTTTATAGGTCTTGCTCCGTATTTGGCATTGTAGCCATTTTCTGCAAGATAAAGTTTCGCTTCTATCGGAATTTCAACTTTAATATTGATATTTTTTAACAAATCCATAAACTCTTTCTTGAGATGGATTTCAAATATTTTTAGAGCATTTTCTTTACTGATAGGTGCAAAAGGTACTATTTCGGTTAACCTTCCTAAAAATTCAGGTCTAAAATAATTACCCATAATTTCCATTAAAGAAGTTGAAGTTGGAATTTTTCCACTATTAAAGGTTTCCACAATATGATCCGCACCAATGTTTGAAGTAAATAAGATAATAGCATTCGAGAAATCACCTTCTTTTCCTAATCGATCATGTAATTTCCCTTCATCCATAATTTGAAGAAAAACATCATAAACAGAAGTGTGAGCTTTTTCGATTTCATCAAATAATACAATAGAGTAAGGTTTTTGCCTGATTTTGTTTACTAATAACCCACCTTCTTCATAACCAACATATCCAGGAGGCGCGCCATAGAGTGGGAGTATTTGTGCGATAGCTTTATGAAACAGCTTAAAAACAGATCATCAAACGTATTTCCATATCGACTGTTTATAGAAGAGTAATTTATTAAAAACCTGATCGTAAAAAGTCAGGTTTTTTAATTTATTTAAACAAAGCATTCAAATTAATATGTTTTTTTTCTTTTAGTTTTTTTACAATTTTCAAAAAAGCAATTGCAGTAATATACGCGTCGCCCAAAGCGGTGTGGCGGTCTTTTTTAGAGATATCAAATTTGTCTGCCAGATCGTCTAACGTATAGTGATCTTTTCGCTCAAACAAATGAGACTTGATCAGCGTTTTTTTATACAAAATAGCGGTATCTAAATGTTTATTATTTAATTGAGGTAATCCATTTCGTTCGAGAGCTTTATTAATCATGGTAACATCAAACACAGTATGATGTGCAATAATAATAGCATCTCCTAAAAAAGCGAGAAACTGTTGCAAAGCTTCTAATTCAGTAGGGCGCTGGATCACGAAAGCTTTTAATATGCCATGGATCTGAGCAGTCGATTTATCGTAATGATCCTGTTCAATATAAACCTCAAAACTATCCTGAATAGCAATTGTTCCGTTTTGAAGAATCAATGCTCCAATACATAATATACGGTCATTATCGTAATCAAAACCTGTGGTTTCAGTATCTAAAACGACAAAACGCGTTTCTTCAATCGAAACACTTTCATCAAAGAGATCTTCTTCTTTTTTCCAAAAATCAAATAAACTCATAATTATACCAAATTTGAAACATTAAAACGTATCGAGATTAATTCCTGAAGTTCCTTAATAGTTTTAAAAGTTCTTTTCAGCTTAATTTTTTCCATTTTTGATAACGATTCCAATGCAATAAATTGTCCTGAGTCATGGTGCAAAAGTCCTTGTTTGGTTCTGAATTTCAATAAGGCCTTAAACGAGTAGGAACACGATAAATACAATTCTCTGTTATTAGGTTCTAATTCAGCCAGTTTTTCAAAACGTTCGGCTGTATTGCTGATTGATTTTACCGAATGCGATAAAATCAAAACTCTTGCGGCATCAGTCAAAGGCATTAAAGCCCTTCTTTTTATGTCGAAATGATCTTTATTCGCTCCGTCTTGTTCTACCAAAAATTGTCTGAAAAAGCCTGTTGGTGATGGGCTTTGCAATGCACCGCTTACTAAATGAACATAAAAAATAGGATTTGCTTTTACGTTTTCAAAAATAGATTCTGATAATTCATCCACAATCGCTGCATCTCCATATGTCAAACTGTAATCGAAAAAGATAAACGAGAGTAAAACTTCATTTTTTCCAGGATTTGTAATCCAATGATGTACCTGATTTTTCCATTCCTCTAGACTCATGCACCATTTAGGGTTCGAGGCCATCATTTCGGCAGGACAATAATCATAACCAATTTCAAAAAGGCCCTTATTGACAAGAGCTGCAAATTTTAAGAAATATACTCGGGTTTCCTCTTTAAAAACGTCAGACACATTTTCATACACAATCGCATTATCCTGATCTGTATGCAGCATTTGTTCGCTTCGTCCCTGACTTCCTAAAGCCAGCCAAGCAAATTTTACCGGAGGTGGACTGCTCATTTTTTCTAATGAAATTTCGATCACACGCGTTGTACAGGCTTCATTCAGCTCTGTTATGATTTTAGAAATCAAAGTCATAGGAATGTTCTGGTCTAAATATCCCTGAAGCAATTGCATGATTCGTGCCCGAATAGGTTTAATTTCCTTTGCTTTTTTAGCTCTTTTAAGAGCTTTGATTAAGACGGCAGGGTTATTTCCTAACGCCACCATGACATCATGCTTCGATAAAATTCCAACTGCTTTGGTATTTGTTGTTCCGTCTTTAGTCAGGCATAAGTAGCTAATATTACTTTTCATCATCGCCATTTGCGCTTCGGTAACCGTCATCTTCTTCGGATACGTAATAACAGGTTTGGTCATAATGGTTTCGGCAGTTGTCAGGATCGAATAATCGCCAGTAACAATTTTATTCCGTAAATCTTTATCCGTTATAATTCCAATTGGTAACATTTCGTCTACAATCAATATTGCTCCAACTTTTTTCTTGGTCATGATTTTTGCAATATCCCTTGCAGTAGTTGATGGCCCGCAGGTGACAATTTTCTTAGAATATTTTATTGGCTGTAAATCAAAAGAATCTCTTTCGGCATGATGATTTTCATGAACCAAATCATCTCCATACAATTTATCTTTATGAATATCTGAATAAGGATTTCGAGTGTTCGATGCGTAACTTTCGATCAAAAAATTACCAACAGTTCTGTTTTCAAGTGCATAAGGTTTAAAAACTGCAATGGGGATCGCATACAGGATTGTTTCCTCATAGGCAACGGCTTCCATAATGTAATTTTCCTGTGCTAAAAGAGGGCGTAAGCCAAAAATGTCACCTTCGTCGCACATGTCTAAAACTGCATTTTTCTGGTTTTTTTTAAGCGCAACAGCACCTTTATGCACGACATAAAATGAATCGTGAGTTTTTTCGTTTTCGGCGAAAATTACAGCATCTTTATCTTTATAAACTATAGAAATTTGTTCAGATAGTTTTTCTAAATCCTTTTGATGCAAAAAGCTAAAAGGAGGAAAGCCCTTTAAAAAGTCGGCAACTCTATGCGAAATCGTATTTTTCATGCGTAAGATTTAGGTTCTAATGTAAGATTAAAAATAGAAATGTAAAAGAAACACGTTAATACTTTTTTGTTTTTGCGACTAAGTCACAAAGGCACGAAGTTTTGTTTATTCTTTGTATTTTAAAAGATGCCACAAGTGAGTTACTGTTTTTCTAAGAAATGCTGCTATAAAAAAAGTTCCATGATAGAATGGAACTTTAAATTATGATTTATGATTGTTTCTTCCTGACTTTCATATTTATAAACTCAACTGCCAGTGAAAACGAAATGGCAAAATACAAATATCCTTTAGGAACTGCACCAATGTGTTCGCCGGCAAGCGCAGCATTCGATAAATGCATACTTTCGGTAATTAGCATAAAACCAATTAGTATTAAAAACGAAAGTCCTAATATTTGAATAGAAGGATTTTTATTAACGAAATTCCCAACAGGAACAGCAAACAGCATCATAACTAAAACCGAAATAACAACTGCCGTAATCATAATGGTCAATGCACCGTTTACACCATTTGTCATACCAACAGCAGTTAAAATAGAATCGACAGAAAAAATCAAATCGATTAATAAGATCTGTACAATAACATTCGAAAAAGATTTTTTTGCTGCTGTGCCAATTGTCTTTTCTTCATCGCCTTTATGATCTACTTTTTCGCTAATTTCTTTGGTGCTTTTATAAATTAAAAACAAACCTCCCACGAATAGAATCAAGGCCTGTCCTGTAAAGTCGCCTTCGAACCAACCCCAGTGAATACTAAAGATAGTAGCTTTCATAGCAATCAGATACGAGATCCCCATCAACAATGCAATACGCATAAACATGGCTAAAAACAAACCAATTCGGGTTGCTTTTTTTCGATCTTCTTCGGGTAATTTGCCAGTTACAATCGAGATAAAAATAATGTTATCAATTCCTAAAACAATTTCAAGAAAAGTCAGTGTCAATAAGGCAATCCAGGCATCGGGATTCAAAAATACTTCCATTCTAAAAAAGTTTTATAAATTATTTAATCTAATTTTACAACAGTTCCTCGTTGTTTTTGGTCAGAACCCACCAATCCAAATTCAAAAGTATAAGAATCTTTAGAAGTCGTTAAAATCTTCATATTGATTGCTTTCTCTTCGGCCATATTTTTCGGGTGTTTCTTTTGCAAGATATATTCGCAATCGCTTACCCAGCGTACAGTCGAGGTATCTGTTTTTCCTTCAAAAGTTTCGATCTCTATACCGTCTTTACGCTCAAAAATAGTCGTTTTTTTTACGCCATTCACATCAAACTCAAATTTGAATTTCCCGTTTTTAAAATCTTTACAGTTGTGTTCGGCATCATAACAAGATACTAAGGCAAGTAACGGAAGTAAGAATACTATTTTTTTCATTTTAAATAATTTTTTTTTTTGGATTCCGATAGCTATCGGGACTGCTTTTATTTTATCTTTTTATTTTTTAAAGAAAAAAATAAAAAGGATTTCCATTGCAATCAGGGCTAGGAATATATCGGGTAAATTAGAAATACTGTTACAATTAGTACAAAAATGATATTTATAAACCAGAGAAAAAATAAATTTCGCCTTCTGTTTTTATCAGCTTGTTCATCAGATAATTTGGTTCTGCCGAATTTAATTAAAATCCAGTACAAAAATCCTCCTAACTGAGCATGATATTCGATCATTTCAATCTTTCTAATTCATCATCGGTAAAGTTCTTGATTTCTTTTTCCTTGGCAAACTTTTCCGCATTATAATTTCCAGATTTATTTTTCGGGATAGATAAACTGTCCCATTCGCTATTTTTTAGTTGTTTGGCATAAAAAACGATTTGCCCAACGTGATAAGGATAATGCGCCAATTGACGATTAATAGCCTCAATAACAGTGTGGCCTTCATTGCGGATATAAATAATATCCGAAAGTTGTTCTGGTTTTAAATTGTTTAAAGTATTTAGAAAACAATCCCAGCCTTTTTTCCAAACGCGAAGAACTTCTTCTTTAGATTGAAGATCATTTTCGAATTCAGCATCGCGGTTACGCCATTCTTTTTCGCCATCTGTTGTTAGAAAATCTGTCCAGCGCGACAGCATGTTACCGGAAATATGCTTGATTATAGTTGCAATGCTATTGGTGTCTTCGTTTAAGGCAACAAAAAGCTGATGAGGTTCTAATTGATTTATCGCTTTTTCGCCCAACATTTTATAATATAAAAATTGTTTTTTAACGCTTTCTAAATAAGATTCAGTTACTTCCATGATTATTTTTCTTGCTATGAATTGCACGAATTAGCACGAATTATTTTTTCTCAGACTTATAAATTAGTGTAAATTTGCGAGATTCGTGGCATATTTTTTATACAATTTTAGTATCGTATTTATCTAAAAGTCCCACAATTCCGTCATTAGAAAACTGGGCTTTTCTCATTGGGTTAAATTCCGGGTCGATTTTGTAATTGTAAGCCGTTTTAAAATTAACTGCTGCCAATTGGGTATCATTAAAAATGGCTCCTTCTAAATTGCAATTATCAAAAACCGAACTTGTTAAGTTGGTTCCTATAAAAGTTACCTCGCGAACTGAACAATTTATAAACTTGGTTTTAGGCATTTTTTTGTTCGAAAAGATGGCGTAATCTAAAGTACTTTCTTCAAAGTAAACCTGAAATAAAAAATCATCACATTCGTTAAAAGCGATTCCTAGTAGCTTGCAATTCCTGAAAGTTACATTTTTTAAATTCGTCCCAAATAAACTTGTCATCGACAAATTGCAGTCGATAAATTCGCAGTCTAAAAAAGTATTGTAGGCAAAATTGCTATTAGAAAAATCACAGTTTTTAAACACACAATCTTCAAACTCCCGATTGTTTATTTTTTTGTCAATATAGACAACTTTCTCGAAGGTTTTCTGAATGTGAATTAGACTTTCCATTTGTGTAGTGAATAAAGGGTAATAATTTAATTAAAAGAAAAGGCTTTATAAGAGACTAATTTAGTCATTAAATATACCTTTCATAATAATTTTCAATCCGTAAAAAATCAGGAACATGGCGCTTAAACAAGCCACAATTCCAATTCCTAAAACAAGATAATGCCAATTAGTATGTTGGTTCATAAAAGCATTATAAATCAGCGAAGGGCCAATAAACAATAGAGGTAACGAACCTGACATATATTTAATTCCTTTTCCCAGTAATTCTTTATTTGTTGCCATGTTTTTTTTGTTTCAGGTTTTAGAAAGTTTCAGGTTTCAAGTTTTTTTAGTTTCAAGTTTGTTGGAAATATGTCAAAGTTTAAAACTTTGACATAGTTTGACTGCGAGAGTTTCATCCTGATAGTTTGCAAGCTTTGCGTTCTTTGCAGTTAAATCAAAACTCTTTTTGCAAATTATAATTATCGACAGCATTTCGTACACTGCCATATTTTTTTAATAATTGAGAGGCTTCTTCATATGAAATTTGAATTTCACCCATGATCATTTTTACGCCGCGATCTACTAACTTGATATTACTCAATTGCATATCGACCATTTTGTTACCTTTTACTTTTCCAAGTTGAATCATGGCAGCAGTCGAAATCATATTCAAAACTAATTTTTGTGCTGTTCCTGCTTTCATTCTGGAACTTCCGGTAACAAATTCAGGACCTACAACTACTTCAATAGGAAATTGCGCTGTTAATGCTAATGGACTTCCGGCATTGTTTGTAATGCAGCCCGTAAGAATATTTTTTTGATTGCAAGTTTCTAATCCACCAATTACATACGGAGTCGTTCCAGATGCTGCAATACCAATTACCACGTCGTTTGCACCAATATTATTGTTCTCAAGATCGATCCAGGCTTGTGTTGCATTGTCTTCGGCATTTTCTACAGCACGACGAATGGCTTTGTCACCACCGGCAATTATCCCGTTTACTAAATCAAAAGGAACACCAAAAGTAGGAGGACATTCTGAGGCATCAACAACGCCTAATCGACCGGATGTCCCGGCTCCAATATAAAACAAACGTCCACCTAGCTTTAATTTAGCGACAATTTGTTCTACTAGAGCTTCAATTTGAGGAATTGCTTTTTCAACAGCATAGGGAACAGTTTTGTCTTCCTGATTGATATTGGTAAGCAATTCATGAACCGACATTTTTTCTAAATGCTCGTATTTTGATGCTTGTTCTGTAATTTTTGTAAACGTCATTTTTAGTATAATTGGTCGGGTCAAAATTAATCTTTTTTATTGCAATCTCGAAATTTAGAAGATAAAGTAATAACACTTTATAAATCTTTTTCCTTATAAATTTCATCTATAAGGACTGATTTCCTGAAACTTTGTTACAGTAGCTAAAATATTGAGTTTGTTAGGTATTAAAAGAGAACGAAGAAAGTAATTGAATAATTAGAAAATGAGATAATTTGTCAATTAGAAAATTAAAAGATTGAAATTTTAAAAGAATAAGAATATGCTACAGTTTTTTTTCAGAATTATGCTTTGGAACTGATAACTATTTCTAATAAAAAAAAAGTTTTTGTTGCGTTAGGATACGAGCCAATGTTATTAAATTAAGCTTTTAGAAAATAAAATTATCGAAAATCAAATCCTTCTTATCCGCGTTTTTGACGAGTAAATCTATTTTATACGCGTCAAAATTAGACGCTTATTTTACTGATTCGCTAAAGTGAAAACGTTGATAAAACGATTTTTCTAATTACTTTCCTGATTAAACTGTGAAGTAATTTTGTAGCTTTTTTTCTTAATTTAATAATATTGGGATGTGGTCATGTTCTAATTATAAAAAGAATGCCAATAAAATACCGAGAACAATCATAGAAACTTTAGCTACGTTGAATTTGTGTCCTTCGCTGCTTTCGAAAATAATGGTTGATGAGATATGAAACAAAATTCCGATGACAACGGCAGTGATTTCGGTATAATAATCGTTTAAAAAAGGTAAAAAATCGGATGCAATTGTACCAAGTGGTGTCATGATTGCAAAAGTAAGCATGAAGGCAAAAATGGCTTTTTTGTTTAGGTTTGCATTGACGAAAAATGTGGTCAAGATTACGGCAATAGGCAGGTGGTGAATGGCGATGCCGAGTGCTAAATCATGGTGGTGACTTACAGGAAAACCTTCTAAAAATGCATGAATACACAAGCTTATAAAAAGCAGCCACGGAATCTGAGACATTTGTGCATGCCCGTGAACGTGCCCGTGTTCAGCTCCTTTTGAGAAAAATTCTAATATGATCTGAAACAAGATTCCGACCATAATAAAAATACCAATATTATGATTGTGTGTTTTGTAAACGTCCGGCAGCAAATGCATTACGGTTAACGATAATAAAAATGAACCGCTAAAAGCAAGCAATAGTTTTAGATTGGTTTTGCTTTTTGGTTTTAAAAACAAAGCCACTATATAACCTAAAAGTACAGAAAATAAGGGTAATAGATAATTCATTTCGTTTTGGTGTAATCGTTGATTTGTTTAATCGGTTAATCGAATAATTGTTTTGTTTTTCTAACGATTAAACAAATTAACAGTTAAACAATTAAACCTATTTAAAAATCATGATTAATCGTTCGCTTTCGGTTTTGTGAAACTTTTTGAGTTTGTAATCACCAAAAATATCCAAAAGAAAAATTCCGGCTTCATCCATTAATTCCTGAAAGTCTTTAAGGGTTAAAGCTTTTACTTTTTCGGTAAAATGATAGGGACGTCCCTGATCTTCAAAATCTATTTCTTTAAAAATGTGCCCGTCCTGAACGTATCTTTTTATTTTAAAATCGATTCCGTCAACTGTTTTTACTTCTTCGGGAACCAGAGTTTCGATTACGTTGGCCACATTCATAAAATCAATTACGGCAAAACCATATTCAGAGAGGCTTTCTTTGATGGCTTTTAGAGTAGTTAGATTATCATCGTCACTTTCGAAGTAGCCAAAACTTGTAAATAAATTAAATATAGCATCGAACTTTTCTTCAAAGGGTTCACGCATGTCGTGTACTTTGAAATGCAGGGTTTCGTTGCTGTTTTTGCTTGCTTCAGCAATGCTGTTTTCAGACAAATCGGCACCAAGAACATTAAATCCTAATTGATTTAAATAAATCGAATGACGTCCTTTTCCGCAAGCTAAATCCAAAACTTTTGCTTTTTCAGGCAGGTTGAGATAATGTGTTAGATTATCCATAAAAATTTGCGCCTCGCGATAGTTTCTATCTTTATATAGTATGTGGTAATATGGAGTATCAAACCATGAGGTAAACCAGTTTTCGGTGTTACGGTCCTGATTTGGTGTTGATGAGTTTGGTGCTTCAGACATTTATTCTATTTCAATTAATTCAAAGTCCCGCAAATTTAGTGTATTTTTGCCGAAAAATAACTATTTCGTGACGATACCTGAATAATCAGATATGGATTTGCGATCGGAGTTTTTTTTAATACAAAAATAAAGATGGAAGAAAATTTTAGAATGATTGCCAAATGTTTTTTTGGTTTCGAAGAAATATTAGAAAAAGAATTGCGTGATCTTGGTGCTCAGGATGTCGAAAAAGGAGTGAGAATGGTAAGCTTTAAAGGCGATAAGGGCTTTATGTACAAAGCCAATTTATCACTTAGAACTGCTCTTAAAGTTTTAAAACCTATTTACTCGTTTAGAGCCAATAACGAGCAGGCATTATATAAAGGAATTTCTGGTGTAAACTGGTCTAAATTATTAAATGCCAACCAAACTTTTGTGATTGACGCAACGGTGCATTCGACTTATTTTAATCACTCTGAGTTTGTTTCTCAAAAATGTAAGGATGCCATTGTAGATCAGTTTAGAGAAAGAACGGGACAACGCCCAAGTATTGATAAAGCTTTTCCTGACTTACGAATCAATGTGCATATCGATAAAGATCAGGTTTCTGTGGCTTTAGATACTTCCGGAAATTCATTGCATCAGCGTGGTTACAGAACGGCTACGAATATTGCGCCTATCAACGAGGTTTTGGCAGCAGGAATATTGTTGTTATCAGGTTGGGAAGGACAAAGCCATTTTCTGGACCCAATGTGCGGATCTGGAACTTTCCTTGCAGAAGCGGCTATGATTGCTTGTAATATTCCGGCAAACATTAACCGTAAGGAATTTGCTTTCGAAAAATGGAAAGACTGGGATAATGATTTGTTCGAACAGATTATAAACAGTTTAATGAAAAAAACGAAAGAGTTTCATTATACTATAAAAGGTTTTGATAAAGCACCAAGTGCTGTAAATAAAGCCAAAGACAATATCAAAAATGCAAATCTTGAAGATTACGTTTCGATAGAAGAAAATAATTTTTTTGATACAGAAAAAGAAGTTGAAGGAAAGCTGCATATGGTTTTTAATCCGCCTTATGATGAGCGTCTGGATATTCATATGGAAGAATTCTATAAAAATATTGGTGATACTTTAAAGAAAAGCTACCCGGGAACAAATGCCTGGTTTATTACGGCAAATCTTGAAGCATTAAAATTTGTGGGATTAAAACCTTCAAGAAAAATCAAACTCTTCAACGCAAGTCTTGAAGCACGTTTGGTAAAATATGAAATGTACGAAGGAAGTAAGAGAACGAAATTTCAAGTTTCTGAATAAGGTTCTGAGATACTAAGATGCTAAGGTTCTAAGTTTTTTTATACTTAATTAGTAAACATCAGCACCTTAGAGTTTCAGAGTCTTAGCAACTTTTAAAAAGAAAATAATTTAAGTTTCAGGAAGCTAAGTTCTAAAGTAAAAAAACTTACAATCTTAGCCTCTCAGAACCTTAGCAACTTTAAAAAAAAATGTCAAAACTACAAGTAAGAGCTTTTTTATACCAATTAGGATGTTTTGCAATTTTATTTATTGCAGGAAGATATTTAGTAGCAATGTATACAGGATTAACGGGACTTTGGATTCCTTTGACTGCTTTTATCGTGGCTACTTTGATTTCGCCTAAATTTCAGGCAGTAAAAACTAAAGATGGTGAAAAACTGTACATGAAATGGATTTTTATAAAAGGAATCAGAGAAATAGGATAAACGCAAAGTTTTTTTAAATAATGCTAGTTTAGTAAAAAACACTAAGTTCACAAAGCTTTGCAGCCTTAGATTGTGTAAACACAGCCGGGATCTTAATGAACTCTGCGAATCCCGATAGCTATCGGGATTGTTCTCTGCGTTAAAAATAATTATAGAATATTTAAAATAGTTATTTATGAGGAAAATTGGACTTATAGGCGGCATTAGCTGGGTTTCTACGGCTGATTATTACAAGCTTATAAATGAAGGAATAAATGAAAAACTTGGAGGTCTTAACTTCTCAGAATGTTTGATTTACTCTTTTAATTATGCCGATATAAAAAAGAATAACGAAAATAACGATTGGGATTCGACTTTTACTATGCTCTTAAAAGGCTGTAAGTTTCTTGAACAAGGCGGAGCAGAAGCAATTGTGTTGTGCGCAAATACGATGCATTTTATTGCTGACAGACTCGAAGCGGCCATAGATGTCCCGATTATTCATATTGCGACAGCAACGTCGTTAGAGATTGAAAAGCAAGGATTGAAAAAGGTTGGTTTATTAGGAACTAAGTTCACAATGGAACTTGACTTTTTTAAGGATAAACTTCTTGCTAAGGGAATTGAAGCTATTATTCCGCAAAATGACGAGGACAAAGATTTTATTCACACTACCATTTTTGAAGAATTAGGAAAAGGTCTTGTGACTGATGAAACTAAGAAACGATATTTAGAAATTGCCAATCAATTGATAAAAGAAGGAGCTGAAGGAATTATTTTAGGTTGTACCGAAATTCCGTTGGTGATAAAATCAGGAGATCTTTCGGTGCCCATTTTTGATACTGCTTTGATACATTCAAAAGCAGCTGTTGATTTTCAGTTGTCTTAAAGAGTTTTTATATAATAGAAAAAGCCATGAACTTAATTAATTTAAAATTCATGGCTTTTTTTATTTTTGATATTCTTTGATTTTTACTGATTTATTATTTTTTATTTCATACTCAGTATAAGTTGTTTTGTTATTGTCTTCAAAACTTTCCACTTTGCGAATCAAATAAAAATTGTTATTCGACCATTTGTAATAATAATCGGTTTCGTTTCCGCTTCCGTCAGCTTCATATTTTACAAATTCTTTGTTTTTTTGGTCGAAATTCAAATACTCTAAAGCTTCAAGTTTTGTATTTCTAATAAACTGTTTTTTAGTTTTATCATAAACAAAGTATAGGTAGCCACCATCATATTTAGTTCTATCCGGGAAATAAATGGGGATTTTAATGTCCAGAAGTCCATCAAAATTTAGATCTTCTAATTCTACTGTTCCGTCTTTTTCGTAAATCACATTATTAAAACCGGAAATTGTTTGTATTTTTTCTTTTTTAGAATTATAAATATCCAATTTGTTAATTAGGAAATTATCATCCAGTTTACCAGTTGTGTTTTCAGCTTTACCTTTGTATTGGTTTAATGTATAACTGTATTTTTTTGGATTAAATGAAGTTAAGTCTTCCAGGCAAGAAAGAGTAGCATCGAATTTTTTATCTTTTTTTGCGTTTTGCCATATCCCGCTTAATTTATACTCACTGTCTAATTGTAATAAAAAGGAGCCTGTTTTTGTGGGCACGTTTCCCTTTTTTGTTGCGATATAGGTTGTTTCGTCAAGTTTTATTTCACCTGCTTTAAAAACGCCTTTTGTAAAAATAGGCATATTTTGTCTGTTTTTTCCGTAATAATAGCTTCCTGAAACAGAATCTTGTCCCTTAACGAATTCAATAGTCATTTCTACCGGATACTTGTCTATTTTTCCAGAGAAATGCAACGAAGTCTTAACAATAGTTTTTTGAGCAAAAGCGATTTGGCTAATGGCAAAAAGAATAAAGATTTTGTTCATTAAGCTAAAACTAATTTTTAGGAGTTTCTATAATTTGCGGAATAATAGTTTTTTTCTTGTAAAGCGGAATAAAGTAGGATACGGTGTAATTAAAACCTACTCCAAAACTTCCGTCGTAAGTTCTGTTAAAACCCGGTATATATAAATTATCAAACCCTGATGGCTTTGAATTGGCTACCAGCATCTTTAGCTGAACACCAAATCCAACAAATACATTATTAAAAACTTTTGCTTTTAATCCTAGCGCAACTTCCAGCCATCCTGCTGTTAGTCCGGTGTATTTTTGACCTTCGGGAATTGCGGGCTGTTCTCCCCAATACGGATTTGCATTGTATATTTTATAACTGTTTAATTGCTGGCTAAAAGTACTAAAACCACCTCGTAAACCTATTGTAATTAAGTTTTCCATGTCGAGCCAGTTTTGATACAAGTTGTAGTCAAAACCACCTTTTATGTACGTTCCTGTAGCAGTTGAGTTCAATCTGTCATCATCTGTTGTTTTGTCTTCGAAACCAAGTTCAGCTGCGATGTAGTATTTTTTCGTTAAACGAAAATCACCCACAACCTCAATTCCTTTATAATCTTTGTCATAAAGGCCACGGGTCAGTTTGTACAAATCGACACCTACACGAAGACCGTAGCGATCTGTTTTGATGCTGTCTTTTTTTACTTCCTGAAGATCAGGTTTTGCAGTCTCGGTTTTGGGCTTTTCTTTTGTTACTGTTTTAGTAGCTGTTTCCTGAGTATGCCCCAAAAACATTGAAAACAATAAGAAAGAACTAAAAATATACTTCAAGGTGTGTTTCATTTTCAGATTCAATGTTACGGGTTTTTACAAAAATTTCTTGCATCCAATTACCATCACCATCCGGATCAGTTCTTACAAAAGGATTTACGGGAGCGAGTGTAAAAGTAGTTTTAAAACCGCATGCTCTCGATACATATACATTTTGATGTGTATAATCAATTTTTATAACATCGGTATTTATGGCAGCAGCATTTGGACTTAATGAGTTGTAGACAAATTTATATGTTGTTGATATTGTATCTGTTCGCAAAGGAACAGATACAACATTTGCGTTTGTTACATATTTAGTTGTATCTGTTACACTTTTATTAAAAATAATTCCTTCTGTTTTTCCTTCTCCAATAACCATTAAGTTATTTACATTTCTAGGTTTTGACGAATCATTAATGTCGTAAAATGAAATTACTAATCGGGGAGTGGTGGGCGTATTTGCATCACAAATATCATCTTTCTCACAGCTTGATAAACCAAACGTAAAGACCAATAAAAGAGAGATTATTTTTTTCATTTATATTTTGTTAGCGAAGTTCTAAAAGTACAACATTTTCGACATGATGTGTTTGCGGAAACATATCAACTGGTCTAACACGGGTAACTTTGTATTTTTCATCCATTAAAGCTAAATCACGTGCTTGTGTTGCCGAATTACAACTTACATATACTACTTTTTTAGGAGCAATTTTCAGGATCTGGTCTATAACGTCTTTATGCATACCATCTCTTGGCGGATCTGTAATAATTACATCCGGTTTTCCGTGTTGGGCAATGAAGACTTCATTAAAGACCACTTTCATATCCCCTACAAAAAACTCACAATTCGTTATATTATTGCGTTCTGCATTGGCTTTAGCATCAATAATAGCTTCAGGAACACTTTCTACACCAATTACTTTTTTTGCTTTTTTAGAAACAAATTGCGCAATCGTTCCGGTTCCGGTATATAAATCGTAAACGGTTTCATCACCAGAAAGTCCTGCAAAATCTCTTGTTACTTTGTACAATTCATACGCCTGGTCAGAGTTGGTCTGGTAAAAAGATTTAGCATTAATGCTGAATTTTAAACCTTCCATTTCTTCCAGAATATAATCCCTGCCTTTATATAGTTTGATATTCTGATCGTAAATAGTGTCGTTTTGTTTTGAATTTACAACATATTGTAACGAAGTAATTTGCGGGAACTTTTCGTAAAGATGATCTAAAAGTAATTCGCGGTTTGCTTTGTCATTTTCGTAAAACTGAATCAAAACCATGATTTCACCGGTCGAAGCTGTACGAATCATAAAAGTTCTCAATAATCCGGATTGTTCCCTTGGATTAAAAAATGCTAAATTATGTTCGTTAGCAAAATCCCTAATTTCGTTTCTAATGGCATTAGAAGGGTCTTCCTGTAAATAACATTTTTGAATATCAAGAATTTTATCCCACATTTTCGGGATATGAAAACCTAATGCATTTCTGTTTCCCAGATCTTCAGTGCTTTCAATTTCTTTTTCGGTTAACCAACGGCTGTTCGAAAACGAAAATTCCATTTTATTTCTGTAAAAAAACTGTTTTTCAGACCCCAGAATATTTTCGAACTCAGGAAGTTCTACTTTTCCTATACGCTGCAAATGATTTTTTACTTCGTTTTGTTTGTAATACAACTGTTGGCTGTATTTCATATTTTGCCATTTACAACCTCCACAAACACCAAAATGATCGCAAATAGGTTCAATGCGATGTTCTGATAATTCATGAAATTTTACGGCTTTGCCTTCGTAATAGGCTTTTCTTTTTTTGAAAGTTTGAACGTCAACAACATCACCCGGAACCACGTTCGGTATAAAGATTACTTTTCCGTCAGGAGCCTTTGCTACTGATACTCCTTTTGCTCCGGCATCAAGAACCTGAATTTGATGAAAGACAACTTTGTCTGTATTTTTTCTTCCCATAGCGCAAAAATAAGGGATTGTAAACTTTTTCAAATTTAAATTTTCAAATATTTTATCAAATTGTTTAAAATTCTATTTTAATTGACATTAAAAGTTAACTTTGTTTTTAGCAATTTGCCCAAATCTGCTATTTTTAAACTATTGATTGTTATATTTTTATGAAGTTGTATCATAATCTTTCACAAATTGGCTTTTTGAAAAAAAGTTATGCTTTCAAATTTTTATTTGTTGCTTTTGTAGGAATTCATATTCCGTTGATCGGGATTTTGTTTTTTGTACTTTATTATAATCATAGTGTTTCGGCTACTTCTATTTTGGTTTTCTCCTTAATTATGACCTTGCTGGCTACATTAGTGACACTTTTGGTTTTAAATCAGTTGATTAGACCTATCTCAATTGCTTCAAAATCGTTAGACGATTACAGGAATAATAGAAAATTATCTATTTTACCAACTGAATATACAGATGAAGCGGGTCTTTTACTGGCCAATATTCAGGAATCTATTTATGAAGCCGAAAGTTTTATCAATGAAAAACAGGATTTGATTTATATGCTTTCGCATGATTTGAAAAATTTTGCAGGAAATCCGCAAGGTTTGGCAAATTTAATAATAAGCGAAAATCCTTCTGATTCTGTGCGTCAATTAGCAGAATTAATTCGTGAATCAACTAATTTGCAATTTCGATACATCGAAAATTTTATAAAATTATTGCAGGAGCAGGATCGTGTTGTAAAATGGGCCCAGGAAAGTAAAACAATTGTACTATCCGGTATTTTACCTTTTATTAATGAACAGGTAGAGCAGCGCTTGCTGGATAAAAATATAAAGCTGAATATAAATTTAGAAATTACTGAAGCTAAACTCAGATTAGATGAAGGTTTGCTTGTTCAGGTTTTAGTCAATTTAATTAGTAACGCTATTAAATTCTCCTATTTCGACAGTGAAGTTAAAGTTAGAATCTACAGCGAAAACTCAAAACTAATTATTACGGTTGTAGATAAAGGAATTGGTTTTGATAAAAATCAAATTGATGAATTGTTCAAAAAATTCACCAAAATGAGCCGATTAGGAACTGCAAACGAATCTTCGACCGGAATTGGATTATATCTCTGCAAAAAAATCATCGAAAAAAATAAAGGAACATTAAACGCAACAAGCGAAGGCAGGAATAAAGGTGCCGAGTTTAGAATTGAATTTGAAGCTTGAGAAGTTTTGAGTTAAGAGTTATGAGTTGTGAGTTATGAATGTAAATTGAAATTGGCAGTCTTTTTTTAAACTAAAAAAAGGCGCTAGATTCAAAAAAACTTAGAATCTTAGCGCGCCTTAGTATCATAGAAACCAAAATACTACCATAACTGATGCACAGAAGGTTTTATATATTCTTCGTAAATGTCATTCATTGCCGCGATTTTCTCCGAAGATAATTTCGGTAAATCATAAATTGATAAATTAGAAAGTACGTGACTTTCTTTTGAGGCACCTGGAATTATACAGCTAATATCGTCAAAACTCAAAATCCATTGCAAGGCGATAGGCGCAAGGTTGGTTTGTTCTGGAAATAATGCTTTTAGTTTTTCAACAGCTTGTAATCCTAAATCATAATCAATGCCTGAAAAAGTTTCGCCTTTATCAAAAGCATCTCCGTTACGATTAAAGTTACGGTGATCCTGAGTATCAAAAGTAGTTTTGGCATCAAATTTACCTGTTAAGAGTCCACTTGCTAAAGGAACTCTTGCAATGATTCCGATATCTTTTTTTCTGGCTTCAGAGAAAAATAATTCTGAAGGTCGCTGACGAAACAAATTAAAAATAATCTGAACTGTTGTCACATTTGAATATTCGATTGCTTTTAAAGCTTCTTCGACTTTTTCAACGCTTACGCCAAGATTTAAAATTTTCCCTTGTTCTTTCAGTCGATCGAACATTTCAAAAATTTCAGGTCGGTAAAAAACTTCTGTTGGAGGACAATGCAACTGAATTAAATCCAAAGTTTCTAATCCCATTCTTTTCAAACTGTCTTCAATATATTTTTGAAGTACTTTTGGTTGATAACCTTCACTCACATGAGGATTTATATGGCGTCCGCATTTTGTAGCCACATAAATACGCTCAGATCTCGAACGAACTACCCGTCCTACGGCAGTTTCGCTTAATCCGTTTTCATAGACATCGGCAGTATCAATAAAATTCACACCGTTGTCTATTGCTGTATTTATAAGTTCGTCGGCAGTTTTATCATTAAATCCTGATCCCCATTTTCCTCCTACTTGCCAGGTGCCAAGTGAGATTTCGGATATAGTAAAGTTTGTTTTTCCTAGTTTTCTGTAGTTCATTTCTTTTAAGGTGCTAAGTTGCTAAGGTTCTGAGTTGCTAAGTTTTTTTTAAAAGATGCTAAGTTACTAAGATTCTGAGTTGCTAAGGTTTTAATTCAAAGTTGAAAAACTTAGAATCTTAGCAACTCAGAATCTTAGTATCTTTCTCAATCAAATAAATCCGAAGACAAATAACGATCACCGCGATCGCAGATCACCGCAACAATTACTCCTGATTCTAATGTTTCAGCTATTTTTAGGGCAACGGCAACAGAACCTCCGCTGCTCATTCCAGCAAAAACACCTTCTTCGAGTGCTAAACGTTTGGTCATTGCTCTGGCTTCTTCTTCTCTTACGTCTACAACAGTATCTACTTTTGAAGCGTCGAATATTTTAGGCAAATATTCCTGAGGCCATTTACGGATTCCCGGAATCTGAGATCCGTCGCTTGGCTGTGCTCCAATGATCTGAACTGCCGGATTTTTTTCTTTTAAATAAGTCGAAGTTCCAATGATAGTTCCCGTAGTCCCCATTGCCGAAACAAAATGAGTTACCGTACCGTCAGTATCATTCCAGATTTCAGGACCAGTGGTTTTATAATGGGCTTTCCAGTTATCATCATTCGCAAACTGATTGAGCATGATATATCCGCCTTCTGCTACTTTTTTATCGGCATAGTCCCTTGAGCCAATAATTCCTTCGCTAGCAGGCGTTAAAATCACTGTAGCGCCATAAGCACGCATGGTTTGAGTTCTTTCTTTTGTAGAGTCTTCGGGTAATACCAATTCGATCTCGATTTGAAACAATTGTGCAATCATAGCCAGGGCAATTCCGGTATTGCCGCTTGTAGCTTCAATCAGTTTATCGCCTTTTTTAATCTCGCCTCTTTCAAGAGCTGCTGCAATCATGTTATAAGCTGCCCTGTCTTTTACGCTTCCGCCAGGATTATTTCCTTCCAGCTTCAGTAAAAGTTTTACATTTTTATTTTTAACCAAATTGACAGTTTCCATCAAAGGAGTATTTCCAATCAGGTTTAGCAATTTTTGTGCGTTCATTATTTTTTTTCTTTTATTTTAACTTCAGTTGTAGTAGTATTGATTACTATAGAACCTTCAGGAATCGATTTGGTTACCCAGGCATTTCCTCCAACGATACTGTTTTCTCCAATAGTGGTTTCGCCTCCCAAAATAGTAGCATTCGCATAAATGCAAACATTAGCTTCTACGGTTGGATGTCTTTTGGCGTTTTTCATTTCTTTGCTCACGCTCAAAGCACCAAGAGTTACACCCTGATAAATTTTTACGTGTTTCCTGATTACGGTCGTTTCACCAATAACAATTCCGGTGGCGTGATCGATAAAAAAAGGAGAAGCGATATCAGCACCGGCATGAATATCAGTTCCTGTAATTCGGTGTGCATATTCGCTCATTAGTCTCGAAAATAGCAATAAATCTAAATGGTATAATTCGTGACTTAAGCGATAAATCGCAATCGCATAAAAACCGGGATAACCTAAATAAACTTCGTCGATACTGTTGGATGCCGGATCGTTTTCAAGAATGTATTCAGCATCCTGATTTAGTTTTTTCAAAACACCAGGTAATTTTTCCAGAAACCGATCCCAGATCGATTCACATGAATTTTGTGGTTTTTTGCAGGCTAAAACAGCAATTTCTTTAAATCTGATTTCAAGTTCATTGATGCTTTCATCCAAAGCGGCATTAGAATCAAAAAGGGTATAGAAAAGCTTCTCGGTAAAATCTTCTGTTTTGGTTTTGATACCGTAATTTATATTAGAATGGCTTTTTAAAGCTTTGATATTTTGTATGATAGTGTCTTTTGTCACAATTGTAAAATTGAGTGGATAATTTAAAACGTTAAAAGTAGTGCGTTTTTTGTAAATAAGAACACGAATTAGGTAAAGAAATTTTGTTTTGAGAATTGTATTTGTGATAAATAAAATAAAAATAAAGGTGATTTTTTTACAAGATTCTTAAGAAGTTAAATGCGTAAATTAGCCAGTAAAATTTATAAAAATGAAAAACAATCCGACTTTTAAAAGTGCTATTTCTAATCTTTCTTTCCCTGAAAATGAGAAAATTTGGGGAAAATCTATTCATGATCCCATTTTAGGGCTTATTATAGAAGACTTTCCTTCTTTTAGCGATCAGGATTGTATTGCGGTAAAAGAATTAAACGAGTACCGCCAAAAATACATTTCGAGATATTTGTCGACAGAAATAGGAACGCTTTCTGATCTTGAAAAAAGCGTTATCAATTCTCTAAAAGAAGATAAGTCGATCGTTAATATTGTAGAAGATGAGGAAGAGGCGAGAAGTTTTGGTCAAAAAATAGCCGATAAAGTGGCTGACTTTGGCGGAAGCTGGACTTTTATTCTTTCGTTTTTGCTTTTTATTGTGGTTTGGATTGGTGCCAATGTTTATATTTTGGTCAATAAAGGTTTTGATCCGTATCCGTTTATTTTACTGAATTTGATTTTATCCTGTATTGCCGCTTTGCAGGCTCCGGTAATTATGATGAGCCAGAATCGTCAGGAAGAAAAAGACCGAAACCGTGCTAAAAAGGATTATATGATTAACCTGAAATCAGAATTAGAAATTAGAATGATTCATGATAAAATAGATCACATGATTATGCATCAGCAACAAGAATTGATTGAAATTCAGAAAGTGCAAATCGAGATGATGAACGATATTCTGAACCAGATAAAAAAATAAATGAAACAGAATTTCGATTTAGAAAAAATAAATAAATCTTAGAAAAGTATTTTTTTTGAAATTTAAAAATCATTTTTTTGAGCTGATCTTTTGATTTTTATAAAAGTTAAAAAGTACTAAATCCTAAAAATAAAAACGAAGGTACATTAGAAAAATGAATGAAATTTTATTTGATAAAAAGTAAGAATAAGTTACGATGAAAAGAGCGTTTTTATTACTGCAGAAATAAGATGGTTTTTAGTGTTTTTTGATAGACTAATTCTTCTGGTTTTACCAACGATATTTTATATGGTTTTAGAAGAAAAACATTTTATTCATTTTGCAAAGTAGTGAAGTGCTGTTTTAAAGTTTCATACTTTTGAATTCTTAATACTTAAAAAATGAAAACTTTTAAAATTTTAATAATGATTCTTGCCATTTCGGTTGCGTTATACGAGCAGGTTTCAGCAGAGAAAAATATTTATATAACGGTAATTGCAATTGTAGTTTTCATGTTTGGAATGATGCAGTTGAGTGCAAAAACACCTAGTAAAAATCAAGATAAAGAAGAGCAGGATGTTGACTAAAGGAGATAAGGTTTCAGTCTTAGACGAAGCCATAAACGGAACAGTAGTTTCGGTGAAAAACAATGAGGTTTTGATCGAAACTGAAGATGGATTTACGATGACATTTTTTGTCAACGAGTTACTTAAAATACAAGAATCCAGTAATTTAATGAATTCTATCAAAAGAATTGATTTAGATACGGTTTCAAAAGAAAAAGAAGAGCCAAAACCAAGGAGTTTTGTCAAAGAAAAGAAAGATAAACGAGAAATTGCAGCACCGGAATTTGATTTGCACATCGAAAAGCTGGTTCCCAATAAACGCGGAATGTCGAATTATGACATCCTGACTTTACAGACAGAAACAGCAAAAAGACATATCGAATTTGCAATTAGAAACCGCATTCCTAAAATTGTTTTTATTCATGGAGTTGGTGAAGGAATCTTAAAAGCTGAACTTGATTTTTTACTGGGCCGTTACGACGGAATAGATTTTCAGGATGCCAATTATCAAAAATATGGCTTAGGTGCCACCGAAGTTTATTTTAGACAAAACAATAAATAAGAGGCTTTTTTATGCTTAATTTTATTCGTTTTAAAGCATAAAAAAACATCCGTTTTTTAGTCTGATTTCCATGTGGAATTAGACTAAAAAACGGATGTTTTTTTTGTAGGAATAGAAATAGGGTTTTAGTTATGGAACCACCACTTCTAAGTTACCATAAGTATAGTTTGCAGGCAGCTTAAATGTACTATGATCTTTTTGTAATGTTACATCTCTAAGAACAATGGTATGAGTAAAAACGTTGGTGCCCACATTTGTTGTAGTAACTTCTATAATTCCGCTTTTTCCTTCAATTCCATCCTGGGCAATCCATGTTTCGCTTACCGTAGGAGTTGATGGTATTGTGGTATTACAAAAGTACGATTGAGTTAGCGTTCCATTAATATAACTGCGTAATAAAACTTTGTTCGTTGTACCGTTAGCATTTATAAGACCTCTTCTTGGTGTTGTTGTTTTTTCATTAACAATCAATGCAGGATCAATATTATCAATTGTTAATGCAGATGATGCATTGAAATTGTAAACCTGTTTTGAAGTATTTGTACATTGCTGTACAGGATTGATAAAAGTAGTACTTGGTGAAGTATACGTAGTAGCGAAATTTCCAAAAACATATTCAGCTTCGACCTGGTCTCCGGTAGGTTTAGCAAAGGTGATATTTCTAAAAACAATAGTATGATTGTAGCCTGTAATTTTGGTACTTCCATCAGTTGCAGTTAAGTCTGTGTTTTGAGTGGTAGTAATTTCTATTTTTCCTGCTGTTCCAAGCCATTCTTCGGTAATGTTTGGCGTTTTTGGCGGTATTGCACCGCATATATTAGGAGTGGCAACAGTACCATCATAAGCTCTGTATACCACACGATATGTACTATTATCGATGTCGTAAGAGTAAACAGACGGATCATTTATAATTTTATTCTCAGGCAATTGCAGTAATAAAGATTCCTGGGGTTTAAGTCTGTATATTAGTGTGTTGGTTAATGGGTTGCAGGTTTGAGAAGTAATACTCTCGTCGCTAAAATCAATAGTATCTACTGTTAAATCACCATCATCACAACCGTTTAGTATTAGGGCGAACAATAGAAGGCTTGCATATTTTTTCATCGTAATTTTATTTGACGTCAAAAATAGTGAAAAATTTGGCAAATGATATTTAAGATTAGACAATTGATATTTCATAACTTTGCGGTAATGAAAAAAGTATACCTCGATAACGCCTCTACAACCGCTATGCGTCCTGAAGTGATTCAGGAAATGACCAAAGTAATGACTGAAGATTTTGGTAATCCGTCTTCTACACATAGTTTTGGAAGAAACGGAAAAACTATTCTGGAGCTTTCCAGAAAAAGTATTGCCAAACATTTAAACTGTTCTGCACAAGAAATTATTTTTACTTCGGGCGGAACTGAGGCTGATAACTGGATACTGCGTTCAGCCGTAGAAGATCTTAAAATCGAGCGTATCATTACTACAAAAATTGAGCATCATGCCGTTTTGCATACTGTTTTAGTTTTAGAATCTGAATATAATGTTCAGGTTGATTACGTAAAAATAAACCCTGACGGAAGTATAGATCTTACTCATTTGTCTAATTTATTGGCAGAAGAGAAAAAGACTATTGTGAGTTTGATGCATGTAAATAATGAAACGGGAACTATTCTGGATTTAGACAGAGTTGGGGTAATCTGTAAACAATACAATACTTTGTTTCATTCAGATACTGTACAGTCTGTTGGTAAAACCGAGATTGATTTGCAGAAAACGCCAGTCGATTTTATTATTGCAAGTGCACATAAATTTCATGGTCCAAAAGGAATTGGTTTTGCTTTTGTTCGAAAAAATTCAGGTTTGCAGCCGCTTATTTTTGGCGGAGAACAGGAAAAAGGACTTCGCGCAGGAACCGAAGCTGTACATCAAATTGCGGGTATGGCAAAAGCTTTGACTCTGTCGTATGAGAATTTAGATCAGGAAAGAAAATATATTACAGATTTGAAAATGTATCTGATTGATCAGTTAGAAATTTATTTTCCAGGCTTTAGAATAAATGGTAAAAAAGATGACTTTTATAATATCATTAATATCATATTGCCTTTTTCTGCAGATAAAACTTCGATGCTTTTGTTTAGTTTAGATATGAAAGGAATTGCGGTTTCGAGAGGAAGTGCGTGCCAGTCCGGAAGTATAAAACCTTCTCACGTTTTAAAAGAAATGCTTTCGGAGACGGATTTAAAATTACCCAATCTCCGAATTTCATTTAGTCATTATAATGCCAAAGAAGATATCGATTGGCTGATTGAATGTCTTAAAGGTGTTTAAGAGGACAAGAAGTTTTGCAGATTTTAAATAATCTAAAATCTGCAATCTAAAATTATTTACGTATCACTTTCACCTGTGCATCATTCGTGAGTTTGATTATTGTGGAAGGTTTTCCGGCAACTTTATCCTGATTTAGTTTTACTACATAATCTACTCCTTTGATGATTTCAGGATTAATATCTTTGAAAGCAATAGGAGTGGGTTGTCCTGAAATATTAGCCGAAGTCGAAACCAAAGGTTTTTTCATTCTTTCTAATAATTTAAAGCAAAAAGGTTCTTTTACAATACGAATTCCTAGTGAATTATCGGCTGCAATTATATTTTTGGCTACATTTCTGGGTTCGTCCAGGATTAAAGTAGTTGGTTTTTCAGATACATCCAAAATTTGCCAGGCCACTTCCGGAATGTTTTTGAATACATTGTACATCATTTTTTCGCCATTCATTAATACAATCATACTTTGTGTTTCGGCACGCTGTTTTAATTTGTATATTTTGGCGACAGCTTCAGGATTTGTGGCATCACAGCCAATTCCCCACACTGTATCGGTTGGGTAAAGTATGATTCCGCCTTCTTTAATGACTTCGTAGGCGTTGTGGATTTCGGTGTTTATGTCTTGATTCATAACTTAAAATATTTTATAATAACATTTTGCTGTTATAGTGTTTGTGTATTTATTATTTGAACGATTTTTTCTAAATCTTCTACTAAAATTCCAACATAAAGCGGAAGGCATAATATTCGGGATGCGATGGATTCAGAAAAAGGCATTGTGTCTCCTTTTGTATATTCTATAGTATTTAATGAAGGATAGAAATAACGTCGCGGTAATATATTTTCAGCTCCCAAAGCTTGTTGAACTTTTAATAAAGTTGCTTCTGAATTAAAAATTACAGGATAATAACTGTAATTCCACGCTGTGTTTTCTCTTATTTTTAAAGATTTTACAGTTTCAAAATTCAGTTTTTCATTGTAAAAATCAACTACTTTTTTTCTTTCTTCAATAATGTGATCCATGTATGGAAATACGGCCAGCCCCATCGCCGATTGTAATTCAGAAATCTTGGCATTAATACCTAATCCGTGAAATTCAAGAGGTCCGTTATGTCCAAAATTATGGCTGTAATACAATTGATGAAAAAGTTCTTTATCATCGCAAAATATAGCACCTCCTTCTCCGGTGTGAAATAATTTGGTTGCATGAAAACTACAAGTGCTTACGTCTCCAAAATTAAATAAGGATTGATTATTATATTTTACGCCAAAACAATGTGCGGCATCATATATAACTTTCAAATTATGCTTTTTTGCAATTTTCTCTATTTCGATTACGTGACATGGATTTCCAAAAACATGTGTCGCCAATATAGCGGTCGTTTTAGGAGTAATAGCAGCTTCGATTTTAGTTTCGTCAATGGTTAAATAATCCGGATTGATGTCGACAAAAACAGGAGTGCAGTTTTCCCACACAATTGCTGCAGAAGTGGCTACATACGAAAATGGCGTTGTAATGATTTCGCCTCCTTTACCAAATATTTTTAAGGCAATCTGAATAGGGATTGTACCGTTATTAGTAATAATTAAACTAGAAACCCCAAGAAAGCTTTTTAGTTTATCTTCTAGTTCAAGTGTAAGTTCACCGCGATTTGTAAGCCAAGCTTTATCCCATGCACGTTTTACAAAAAGATTGTATTCTTCTTGCGGAGGTAAAAAAGTTTTGGTTACAGGAATCATTAAATTATGGATTAGTAGTTTTTAATTTATCTTTAAGGGCAAACTATTGTTATATTTGTGGGGTAAAAATAGCAAAAGAAACCTGAATTTTTGGCATAAGTCATTATTATAACATGATAAGAAAAACTACAAACAGCTGAGTTGTTTGAATGACAATAATTTAAGAGGCTTTTTTATAAAAGTAGTAACAATAATAAACTCAAAATAAATTTAAGAATACTATGGAAATCAACACTTTTTTGCGAAATTTTGCAGATATTTTAGATGATACAGATGCGGCATTAATTAAACAAGAAACTGTTTTTAGAGATTTGGAAGAATGGGATTCCTTAACAGCCTTGTCATTAATTGCTATGGCTGATGAAGAATACGCTGTAAAATTAACGGGAGATGATATTAAATCTTCGACTTCGTTAAATGATATCTTCGAAATAATTAAAAATAAAGCATAATCAAATGGCTACTTTTTCAGTAAATAACATTGCGATAAAAGGTATATCTTGTTGCGTTCCAAAAAATACGGAACGCAACATTGATTTAGATATACTAACACAAGAAGAAATTCAAAAATTCATTGATGCCACCGGAGTTGAAGAACGACGCATAGTAACTAAGGAAATTTGTACTTCTGATTTGTGCTGTGAAGCTGCTGAAAAATTAATAAAAGACTTAAACTGGCAAAAAGAGGAAATAGAAATAGTAGTTTTTGTTTCGCAAACTGCAGATTATATTTTACCTGTTTCTGCTGCAATACTTCAGGACAGATTAGGATTGTCTACTAATTGTATTGCTTTTGATGTGCCGTTAGGATGCTCCGGTTATGTTTACGGAATATCGATAATAGCCAGTATGATGAAAGCAACCGGTATCAAAAAAGGATTGCTTTTGGCTGGGGATACAAGCAGCAAATTGCTTTCGAAATCTGATAAAAGTACAATTCCGCTTTTTGGTGACGGAGGTAGTGCAACAGCATTTGAGCTGGATGAAGAAGCCGATAATCTGCTTTTTGATTTAGGTACAGACGGTTCAGGTTATAAAGCTATTATGGTACCAGACGGAGGATCAAGAAACAGAATAAATCAAGATTCTCTTAAAGTAGTCAATATCGAAGAAGGAATCAGTCGCAATGCCTGCAATTTGGTTCTTGACGGAATGGACGTTTTTGGTTTTGGAATTTCGCAGGCTCCTAAAACAGTAAATAAACTTATCGAGAAATTTGAAATCGATAAAGATGCTATTGATCATTTTGTATTTCATCAGGCCAATTTGATGATGAATAAAATGATTGTTAAAAAATTAAAATTACCTGTAGAAAAAGTTCCTTATTCATTAAAAGGGTTTGGAAATACCTCTTCTACAACAATTCCTCTCACTATTGTAACCGAGTTAAAAGAGAGTTTGGCAAATAACAACAAAGATCTTATAATTTGTGGTTTTGGAGTTGGGTTATCCTGGGGAACAGCAAAAATAAAGCTGGATAATGTTGTGATTTCAGATTTGATAGAAATATGACAAAAAACGTAAACTACATAGACGAAGCGGTTTATCAAAAAGAAAAATCTTTGTTTCTGGAGGAATCCTGGATACTTGTTGCGCATAAAAACGAATTAGTAAACAATAATGATTTTGTAACTTTTGAGTATTTTGGAAATAAAATATTTGTTCAGAATTATAATGGTACAATAAAGTCTTTTCAGAATGTATGTTTGCACCGATTTAATACAATACATGAAGAACCTTATGGAAACAGAGTTTCATCATGTTTGTATCATAACTGGACGTACGGAAAAAAAGGCAATGTTATTGGTTTGATGTGCCGTAACTCATTCGAGAAAGACAATATCAATGAATTGAGGCTTAAAGAATATGAAGTGGATTATTGCGGTGATTTTGTTTTTATAAAATTAAACGATACACTTGATAAAAATTTAGAAGAATATCTCGGTAATATATTTGTTCCGTTACAGGAAATTAGCACACATTTTGGATCCAAAACAATCGATTATACAATTGAGCATAAAGTAAACTGGAAACTTCTGGTTGAGAATGTTTTGGAGTGTTATCATTGTACTTCGGTACATGAAAATTCATTTGCAAAAATGGGATTTGGCTCTATAGCTCCTGAAAAATTCGATTTTTTTGATGCGCACAGTTGGTGTGAGTTCCCAAAAGGAGAAAGCGCCAAACAAAATAAAATTATCGAAAAATCGCTGGCAAGCCGAACCTTTAAAACACAAGGATATTTGCATTTTTACATTTATCCTAATGCTTTTATAAGTTCTGTAGAAGGAAAAGGATTTTATTTTGGTTTTATGTTGCCTGAATCTCCTTCGAAAACAAATTTAAGAGTGCGTTATTTCTCTCCCAAATTTGATAAAGATTTAAGCGAATCTGAACAAAATATTATTGATTTTATTAATAATAGTACCAACGAATCTTTGGATTTAGTTTTAAATGAAGATAAAAAAATAGTAGAAAATATTCAGACGAATCTTGTAAATTTTAAAGACAGCTCGCCAATATTTGGTGATGAAGAATTTAGAATTTTAAAGTTTTACGAGTATTTTAATGCTAAAAAAGAATTAAAAGAGATATAATGAACCCATTTGATTTATCAGGAAAAAAAATAGTAGTAACCGGAGCATCTTCAGGTATTGGATATGAAACCTGTTTGGCCATAGCCAGACAAGGAGGGACCTTTATTGCCATTGCAAGACGTCAGGATTTTCTCGAAAAGCTAATTGAAGAATGCGGAAGTGAAAATAGTTTTATAGCCGCAGATTTATCCAAAATAGAAGATATCAAAACGATTGTTGATTCAATCGAAAATATTGACGGTGTCGTTCATTCAGCCGGAATAGTGTCATTGGCACCGGTAAAATTTTATTCAGAAGAGTTGATGAATGAAATGAGAAGCATCAATTTTGACTCGATTGCTTATCTGATTAATTTGATATTCAAAAAGAAAAAAATAAATAAAGGAAGTTCGATTGTTTTGGTTTCCTCCATCGCCGGATTGTTCGGGATGAAAGGAAACGGAATTTATGCAGCAAGCAAAGGCGCATTAATTGCCATTTCTAAAGTCTGGGCTGCTGAATTTGCTGCTAGTAAAACACGTGTAAATTGTGTTTCGCCAGGAATGGTTAAAACCGAAATAACTTCAAAATCGATCGAAGATTTATCTTTAGAAGTTATTCAGCAAGATGAAAAAAAATATCCATTGGGGTACGGAGATCCTGTTCAGGTGGCCAATCCTATTGTTTTTTTATTGTCTGAAGCAAGCAGCTGGATAACGGGCCAAAATATAGTTTTAGACGGAGGAAGAACATCAACGATATAATTCTGACAATGAAAGCGAATATAAAGGCCATTTCCTATTATTTACCCGAAGCTATTTTATCTAATGATTTAATTCATCAGGAATTTCCTGAATGGGATATCGAAAAAATTAGCTCTAAAACGGGGATTAATTCGCGACATATAAGTGCCTCGGATGAATTTTCATCTGATATGGCGGTTAAAGCTGCCGAAAAGTTATTTGAGGAACACAACATAGACAGATCTACCATTGATTATTTATTGTTTTGTACTCAAAGTCCGGATTATTTTTTGCCTACAACAGCCTGTATTATTCAGGATAAATTAGGTCTGGATACATCAATAGGAGCATTAGATTTTAATTTAGGATGTTCCGGCTTTGTATATGGTTTAAGCTTGGCAAAAGGTTTGATTGCAGGAGAAATGGCAAAAAATGTTTTACTAATCACCTCAGAAACCTATTCGAAATTTATTCATCCAAAAGATAAAAGTAATAAAACAATTTTTGGAGATGCTGCTGCAGCTACATTAATCACTAGCGAAATAGGTTTTTGTTCTATTGGTAATTTTGTTTTTGGTACAGACGGAAAAGGGGCAGAAAACCTGATAGTAAAACAAGGTGGTATGCGCTTTCCTGTTTTGGATGAAAATGAAGATATTGAAGATGAATTTGGAAACGTGAGAAATGATAAAAATTTATTCATGAACGGAACCGAAATTTTCAATTTTACCGGCGAATTTGTTCCAAAACTTACTGAAGCAATTTTAGAAAAATCAAACTTAGCAAAAGAGGATATCGACTTATTTATTTTTCATCAGGCAAATAAGTACATGCTCAATCATTTGAGAAAAAAAATAAAAATCCCAGAAGATAAATTTTTTATTGCGATGGAACATTGCGGTAATACGGTTTCATCTACTATTCCGATTGCTTTGTACGAAGCTCAAAAACAACAAAAACTAGCAAATGCAAGCAACTTTATATTGGCCGGTTTTGGTGTAGGGTATTCGTGGGGAGCCTGTAATTTAATCATAGAATAATGAAGAATTTAATCATAATAGGAGCAAGAGGATTTGGCCGTGAGGTTTATGATCTTGCCACACAATGCTCAGGTTTTAATATTGAATATGTTATAAAAGGCTTCTTGGACGATAAGGCAGATGCACTGGACGGTTTCGAAAATTATCCCGCAATCATTTCCTCTGTAGAAGATTATAAAATTCAGGAGGATGATGTTTTCGTTTGTGCTTTAGGAACCGTAAAATGGAAAAAATATTACGCTGAATTAATAATGGCAAAAGGAGGTTCGTTTATCAACTTAATTCATCCATCAACAAAATTAAATACAAATGCTGTTGTTGGTACCGGTTTACTGGTGTTTATGTATGCCAATATCAGTAATGACTGCATAATTGAAGATTTTGTTACAATACAAGGATATGTTGGTTTAGGGCATGATACCAAAATTCGCAAATGGGTTCATGTGAGTTCTTATTCATTTACTGGCGGTTTTGTTGTGCTTGAAGAAGAATCAACACTTAATACCCGCGCCACGGTATTGCCTCATGTAATAGTTCGCAAAGGAGCAACCGTTGGTGCAGCAAGTCTTGTTATTAGAAATGTAAAAGAAAACACTACAGTTTTTGGAGTTCCTGCTAAAAAACTCGAATTTTAAAACTACTAAATGTAATAATATTCCTATATTAATCGTTTAATGTAAACTTTTAATATAAATAAGAATAAAATTGAGTAGTAAGAAAAATGTTTTAATGATTTGCTCCTGGCTTGATTACAAGTTAAGATTAGGAAGTTTCTTTATGGAACAGGCTTTAATATTAAGTAATGATTTTAATTTTATCCTGATAAATTTCAGGCCAATTAAATTTAAAATTAAAAATTATAGGAAAATTTTTAAGATTGAAAAAAATACTTATGAAGATAAAGTAACAATCCTGTATTTATATTATCCTTCGTTTAAAATTTTAAAAAACAATTACTTTTCAAAAGTAATTGAAAAAAAGGCCTTCAGGGTTTTACATCAATATTGTAAGAAGGATAAAATTGAAATTGATTTAATTCATGCACAAAGTATTTTCGATGCAGCATTTTGGGCTTTAAGTTATCACGAAGAATATAAAACGCCCTATTTGCTTACAGAACATAACCAATTTACATTGAGAAACGTAAGCAAACAGAAGATAAAAAAAATTGATGCAGTTTTAAAAAAATCTAAATTTAATTTAGTTGTAAGTGACGATCTGGTAAGGCAATTTGCAACAAATTATTTTTTTGGAGATTTTATTAATGTTGGGAATGCAGTAGATGAAAAGATATTTAATAATTGCAACAGAACTAAAAGTGAGTATTTTGAAATTATAACAGTTGGAGCTTATGCACCGATAAAGAACCAGATTAAAACATTAAGAGCGTTGCAGATTATTGACAATTTAAATTACCAAAAAATTAAGTTTACCTGGATTGGTATAAATGCCTGGGGAACTGATTGTATGGAAGAAGTTAATAATTTAGTTCGAAGTTTTCAGTTTAAAAATATACAAATCGAACTTGTAGAAAGAGCTTCAAAAGAACAAATTGTTGCTGCTTTACAAAAATCAGATGTTTTTGTTTTTACAAGTCTTTGTGAAACCTTTGGAGTGTCTCCTTTAGAAGCGTTATTTACAGGTTTACCCGTAATTACGACTCAATCAGGTGGCGTTAATGAATTTATTACTAAGGAAAATGGTATTATTGTACCCGTAAAGGATTTTAAGGCAATTGCAGAAAATATCCTAAAAATACTGAATAAAGAACTTCAATTTGATCACGAATCAATATCTAAAAATGCAATTTCAGGATTTGGTGTAAAAGCATTTAGGGAGAAAATGATTCCAATATATAATAAAAGTATCGCTTCGTGATATTTCAAAAAATAAATACAATCTAATATGAGAGATCAGAATACCATTATTTCAAGTTGGATAAATAATGACACAAAACCATTTGTCAGCATTTTATGCGATACCTTTAATCATGAAGGATTTATTCGTGAAACCTTAGAAGGTTTTTTAAAACAGGAAACAACATTTCCTATTGAAATAATTGTACATGACGATGCTTCTACAGATACTACAGCGGTTATTGTAAAGGAATTTGCAGAAAAATATCCAATTATTATTAAACCCATTTTACAAACGGAAAACCAGTACTCTAAAAAAGTTAATTTTTGGAGCGATCTCACCTTTCCTATGGCACAAGGAAAATACATTGCCTTATGCGAAGGAGATGATTATTGGATTGATCCATTAAAATTGCAGAAACAAGTTGACTTTTTAGAAAATAATAATGAATATGTAATAACATGGACTGATTATTTTAATAAAAAGGGAGCTGAACTAGTGCCTAATGATTTCAAAGAGACTTTGCCATCTGTGTACACGATTGATTTTGATACGATTTTTCAGCCCTATTGCACATTAACACTAACTAGTGTTTTTAAAAAGGATGCTGTTGATCCCTTAGATTATAAAAAATTTAAATACGGTAAGGATAATACGCTTTATGCGTTGGCACTTTGTCACGGAAAAGGTGCTTTTATGAATTTTCAGGCCGCTGTTTACAGGTTGCATCCAGGAGGTGTGTTTTCTTTAAAATCTACTTTTTTTCAGCGTTATTCCTCTTATCTTAATATAAAAGAGATTTATGATAATATTCCGCAAGCCAGAACAAAAAATATAGAAAAAGTGATGGCTTCGTTGTTAAAAGCTTCTGCATTTGAGGCTTTAAAATTGCGTAAAACTAAAGAGTTTCAAAATAGAGAGGAACCTAAAAAAGCAATCAGTGAATTTTTAAATAAAGCCGGCTTATCTTTAAAATTCAAATATTTTTTGAAATATATAAAATCAGGATTTTAAAATTCTTATCGTCCAAATAAAGATTTAAAATATAAAAGCATTCGGTCAAAAAGGCTTATTTTACGAAATAAAGTCTTTTCGTTTTTGCTTAAATGCTTATAAAAAGCAATATCAAACGAGCTGGCATTTCGAATAGTACGCACCAGAACTTTATTGATATGTTTTTCCAGCAAGTTTTGATTAAAATATCCTATTTTTTCATTCTGCGAAAGCAAAACTTTTGAGGCATTAATTGTCTCGATAATCTCTTGAGGAGAAAGCTTTTTTTGTAATGAAACTGCATTTAGGTAAAAATCAATTTTTGGATCTGCAGGATTTATTTCAAGAGCATTTAACTGATTTATTTTGACTCTCTTTACAGATCGGTTTACATTATCGATTTTTGTTTTACTGATATTGTTATCGTGTTGTCTGTAATTTAGCAGAGATTCAGGTATATTATAGAAATTCGTCTTAGCTAATAATCGGCTCCATAAATCGTAATCTTCAGCAGGAACAAAATCATTATCAAATTTTAGGTCACATAAAATCTCTTTTTTAAACATCACAGTTGGGTTACCAATGTTACAACTGTGTAAAAAAGATACTTTTATTGCGTCATGATGGGTACTGTGTTGTATTGTCTTATTTTTTTGTGATCCAAAAAAAGTAAAACCTGTACCGCAGACTCCAATTTCAGGATTGTTTTTTAATACTGCTATCTGCTTTTCAAAACGTGTTGGTATTGCAATATCATCCGCGTCCATTAAGGCAATAAAAGCACCTCTTGCTGCGCTAATTCCTTCATTCCTAAGGTTTGCAGGACCTACATTCTGTTCCTTATCAATAATAATTATTCGATTATCTTTAGACTGAATTTTTTTGATGATCTCTAGACTTTCATCTGTAGATTTGTCGTTTAATATTATAAGTTCAAAGTCTGAGAATGTTTGATTTAGGATACTTTCAATGCTTTCTTGCAAAAAAGGAGCAGCGTTAAAAACAGGAATTATAACAGAAATTTGAGGAATTTGCATAGTTTTGCACGGTTTTTGTTTCAACATGGCAAAGATAATATTTAAGTTAAAATTATCTTAAAGAATCAGCTGTAATTTTATAGATAATTTCGGAATGTTTTTATCTTTGTCCTAACAAAATTAAATAAATGAAAAAAATCCACGTAGGCTTTTTATTTTCTTATGATTACGAAAAACTAAAAATTTCAATCCCTCTTGTATATAATGATGCTGATGCTATCTTTTTAGCAGTCGATGAAAAATTCAGGACTTGGTCTGGTGAAATTTTTGAGGTTGATGATCAGTTTTTCGAGTGGATAAAAACATTTGACACCCAGAATAAAATTACAATTTATCGGGATAATTTTTATGTACCTGAACTTTCGGCTATTGAAAATGACAATAGAGAACGTCACATGCTGTCTTTGAAAATGGGAATCGGGAATTGGCTCATACAAGTAGACAGTGATGAATACTTTTTGGATTTTAAAAAGTTTGTAAAAGATTTAAGAAAATACGATAGCTTTTTAGACAATCCTGAAAAAAACAGAATACAGATTGCTGCTTTTTTAATTAATATGTTTAAGTATACTGATGACGGTTTATTATATGTAGATAAAGTTACCAGAGGTCTTATGGCAACTAATTATCCTGATTATAAGGTAGCACGAAATACACGTCAGCGAATTATATATACGCCAAACGTATTGTGGCATGAAACGCTCTCCAGAACATCTGAAGAAATAGAGTATAAATTTAAGAATTGGGGCCACAATGACGAAGTAAACGTAGATGCATTTATGCAAAAATGGAAGCTGGTTAATAAAAGCAATTACAAAGAAATGCGTGGTTTCTTTTACATTGAACCAGAAAAGTGGAACCGCTTAGAATTTGTAAGTGGTAATACTATAAATGAAATCATCAAAAATTTTAATGGAGAAAAATTAGTCCCATCATCTTTTTATATTTGGAAAAAAAGTTTTGGACAATGGTTTAAGCATTTATTTAAAAAATAGATTATTTCAGGATTTCATTATAAATTTTCAAATATTCAGAAGCTGCAATTTTCCAATCGAAACTTGCAGCTCTTTTTTTCAGCAGAATTTCTAATTCATTTTTATTAGAGTTAAAATGATCTAATCCGTCAAAAAGAACAGCTTTCATATACTCAGGATCAAAATTAGTCCAGTAAGTTGCAATATCTCCACCAATTTCGGGTAATGAGGTTTTGTCTGATAAAAATACTGGCTTACCAAAACTCATAGCTTCAATAGGCGGTAAACCAAAACCTTCTCTTATAGAAGGGAAAAGGAAAGCAGTACAGTTTTTCATGAAATATTGTTTAGCCTGATCGCTAACCTTACCGGTTAAAAAAACTTGATTTTGTAAGCCATTATCATCGATTAGTTTTCTAATCACGGAGCCGTACTTTTTACTATTATTTCCTGATATGATTAAATTATGATCTTTTATTAATTTCATCATATTGATAATCGAAGCATAATTTTTACGTTCAATAAAATCACCAATAGTATAGAAAAAGGGTTTGTCAACAGGAACAGTACTTGTAAAGTCTGAAGTGTCTAATAAAGTTGATATAGGATTTCCGTTATGAATTACATATTCAGGGACATTTGGAACTTTAAAATAATCATGCGTTTGTTTTTTGGCAAACTCAGAAATATAGGTAATGGCATTTGCTCTTTCTAATTTATCGAGAAATAAGCGATTTCGTTTATGATTCATATCCGATGATATTTCTTCAACAAAATTTACATCATGGATAGTTAGGAGATAATTTGTACTTGTTCGCGGTTCTAATTTAGAATTTTGATTAACCGAATGCCATAAATCAAATTTATCCATAGGCCTGAAATATTTGTATCTATGAAATGATCTGTATTTATGATATTCAAATTTATTTCCAAATTCATTTTTAAGCAAATCTGGTTTGCCGGAATTAAGATGAAGTTCGAGATTGTCAAAAGAAAGCTGCTGCAAGCCTTTAATAAGTTCATAGTTAAAAGTTCCTAAACCAGTAGCTCTGTTATTTATATTATGAGTTTCTAAAAAAACACTTTTCTTTTGTGACATTCTTTTTTCTTTTTTTTACGAAAATACAATAATAATTTGAAGTGTTAAATCGTATATGTACTTTTGTTCCTTATAAAAAGCTACTAATGAATTTTAAAGTAAATCCTCTTTTCGAAAATAATACTCCTTTAATCCTGGATACAATTAAAAAATTTAATTCTTCGGGCGAACTTTTTGGGAATGGAGATCGCAATAAAATAAAATTATTTGATTTAGACGGAAAAAAGATTAATATTAAATCGTTTAAAATTCCGAATATAGTAAACAAAATAGCATATCGTTATTTTAGAAAATCAAAAGCAAAACGCTCTTTTGAATATGCCATGATTTTATTAGAAAAAGGAATTGGAACTCCGCAACCAATTGCATTTCTTGAAAATTTTAATATCGTGGGTTTAAAAGACAGTTATTATGCAAGCGAACATTTGGTAACTGAATTGACTTATAGAGAATTGGTTGAAATTCCGGCTTATCCTGATAACGATCTTATTTTAAGACAGTTTACAAAATTCACTTTCGACCTTCACGAAAAAGGAGTTGAGTTTTTAGATCATTCTCCCGGAAATACCTTGATTAAGAAGAATGAAAACAATACCTATAGTTTCTTTTTGGTCGATTTAAACCGAATGAATTTTCACGAAAATATGAGTTTTGAGCAGCGTATGAATAACTTTAGCCGCCTAACGCCTAAAAAAGAAATGAATGCTGTAATGAGCAACGAATATTCAAAGTTCTACAAAGAAAAAACAGAAGATGAAATTTTTGAAAAAATGTGGCAGGCAACTACTCATTTTCAGGAAGAATTTGCCAGAAAGAAAAGATTGAAAAAGAAACTTAAGTTTTGGAAATCTTAGTTTTTGATCTTAGCTTTTTAAGCTCCTGAAAACGTACTGAAACGCTCAAAGCATTTAAGTAACAAATAATAAGACCTTTTTTTCCGTCCAAAATTCCTAAGCGAATGATATATTGGTTCAGAAATTGATAAACTGGTCGTATGTAAAAATGGAAAAATTGGGGTTTCGTTTTTTTTGCTAATTCTTCCTGCGCTTTTAATTGCCCATAAAGAATCATTTTTTGTTTATAATCACCATAACCGGAATAAGAATAATGTATTAATTTGTTCTTTAATTTTCCGATGGATCCGTTTACGATTAATTTTTCGTGTACAATTTTTTCATAATTATAATACGCCTCTTCTTTTTTAAACAGACGGATGATTTTATCTGTTTGCCAGCCGCTGAAACGCAATTTTTTATTCTGGAACATAAAAGTTCTATACATAAAATAGGCTGAAACACTATTTTGCTCATTAATAATAGTATTGATTTCCTTTTTAAGGTTAGATGTAAGTCTTTCATCAGCATCAATAAAAAGAATCCATGAATTTGTTGCTAAACTTAACGCATAGTTGCGTTGAGAAGCAAAGTCATCAAAAATTCGTTGAGCAACTTTTACATTTTTAAAAGAAGAAGCTATTTCAAAAGTAGCATCTGAACTAAAAGAATCCACGACAATAATTTCATCGGCGAAAGCCAAATGATCAAGAACAGCTTTTATATTGTGCTCTTCATTATAAGTAATAACCAATGCTGTTAAAGCTTGTTCTTTAAACAAAGTCATTAGATCGAATTGCTTAAATTTTGATTTACAAACGATTCTATTTGAGCTGTAAAATATTCAGGCTTAAATTCTTTGTATAATGACAAAGATTCATTTTTAAGCATTTTTTCAGTCTTTTGATCAAATAAATCGGCGCGATAATCTTTTAAATGTACAGATAGATGATGAATTCCGTCTTCAAAAGTTGCCCAGATTCTTTTTTCTATCCAAGGAGAAAAAATAATAAATGACGGTTTTTGCAGTGCTTTTGCCATATTTATAGCACCGCCATCATTTCCTATAATGAGATCACATTGATTCATAATAGCAATAAACGACCGAAGATCATCGCCTAGTAAATCAAAATATATTTTTTCCTGAGTTGAAGGTTTACACGCATTAAAAATCGTTTGGGCATCTTCTAACTGCTTTGGGAAATAATTAAAAAGAATATTTACATTGGCGTTATCCGCAATATAATCAACCACTTTAGACATGAATTCTAAAGGATATGTTTTTAATTTTTCGCTTCCTAAAAGACTAATCATGACTGTTTTGCGGTCCTTTTGAATATTATGCTTTTCAAAAAGAGCAATTGCTTCCTGATTTTCCTTTTCAGAAACAAACAATTTAGGAACTGGATCAATTTTTATTTTTAAATCTAAAGGTTCTAATAAAGAAAGACGTCTTTCTATTGCCAAACCTAAATTAGTTTTAGGAAGAGCTTCAAACGGAACATTATCAGTATAAAGGAAGTTTCTGCCTGGCTTTTTATAGGAGATTTTTTGTTTGGCATTACTTAATAGTACCAAAATCCAGCTTTCTAATTTTGAATAAGCGTCAATCAATAAATCATACTTTTCTTTTCGAATCTGAATTCCAAGCTTAAGTAGCTCTTTTTTACTTTTCCGATGCTTTTCTTCAAACAAAATAATATTGTCAATACTTGTGTTGCCTTCTAAAACCGGAGTTGTCGAAGCATAAACCAAATAATCTATCTGAGCATCAGGATATGCAGCACGCAAATTATTGCATATAATACTGCTAATCAAAACATCGCCAATCATTTTTTGTTGAATTACAAGTATCTTCATATAGAAAGCTTAATCTTATTTAGAGTCTACAAATTGAAGCAAAAAAAATCCAAATTCCAATCTTATCAATTGGAATTTGGATTTTAATATATTGTAATCTTAAATTTAAACTGCAACGTCGTATTCGCGAAGTGCATTATTTAATGATGTTTTTAAATCTGTAGATGGTTTACGTGTACCAATAATCAGGGCACATGGTACCTGAAATTCACCGGCAGCGAATTTTTTAGTATAACTTCCAGGAATTACAACTGAACGTGCAGGAACAAAACCTTTCATTTCAACAGGCTCATCTCCGGTAACATCGATAATTTTTGTAGAAGCAGTCAAACAAACGTTAGCACCAAGAACAGCCTCTTTACCTACGTGCACACCTTCAACAACAATGCAACGAGAACCAATAAATGCACCATCTTCAATAATTACAGGAGCAGCTTGAAGGGGTTCTAAAACACCACCAATACCAACACCACCGCTTAAGTGTACATTTTTACCAATTTGAGCACAGCTACCAACAGTTGCCCAGGTGTCAACCATAGTTCCTTCATCAACATATGCACCAATGTTTACATAACTTGGCATCAAAATAACACCACTTGATATATAAGCTCCGTAACGTGCGACCGCATTTGGTACCACACGAATTCCTTTTTCAGCATAACCTCTTTTTAGTAACATTTTATCGTGATATTCAAAAATACCAGATTCCCATGTTTCCATTTTTTGAATTGGAAAATACATCACAACAGCTTTCTTTACCCATTCGTTTACTTGCCATTTGTCACCAACTGGTTCAGCACAACGTAATTTTCCGGCATCAACCAATTCTATCACTTCTCTGATAGCATCAGTTGTAGTAGTTTCTTGTAATAAAGCTCTGTTTTCCCAAGCTTGTTCGATTATAGTCTGTAAAGAATTCATAAGTTTTAATTTTTGGCAAAGATAACGTATTTGTACAAATGCAAAAAGGTAAAAGCTTTTGAAAATGTTACAGATTTAACTTTTTGTTTTTAATTTGATAAATAAATATATTGTTCTATTAAGTTAAATTTTGAGAAATAGTGCCATCAAAAGTTTTTTTAATGTCAGAATATGACAATAGTCAGGTTTTGACTTTTTTGTTCTAATTAATTTCGCATCACGAATTTCTCCAAATATAAAAGAGAAATTAAAATACCATTCCAAAACAAATTATATAAGCAGCAAGACATGAATCAGGAAAATCAACTTCAGGGACAAAGAACTATTATTGATAAAGAAGTCTCATGGGACAAAACTCAGGTCATTATGAGCAAAACAAATGCTTTTGGTATTATTGAATATGCCAATGAAACCTTTGTTGATGTTTGTGGTTATGAAGATTATGAACTAATGGGGCAACCGCACAATATTATTCGTCACCCGGATATGCCACGAGTAATTTTTAAAGTGCTTTGGGAAAATCTTAAAAATGGAAAAAACTTTCATGCTATTGTAAAAAATCTTGCAAAATCAGGAAGATACTATTGGGTCATTACCGATTTTGAAATTTCACGAGATGAGAATGATGTTATTGTAAATTATTTTGGAAGACGTCAGGCGGTACCGCAAGAAGTTATTGCATTGCATATAGAGCCTCTTTATAAAAAACTTTTACAGATTGAGGCGGCAAGCGGAATGGAGTTTAGTGAAAAATACCTTATTGGGTTTTTAGAAGAAAAAAAGAAAAGTTATGTTGAATATATTAAGGATCTGATTTTTGAACACGAAAAAGGTCATGCAAAATTTGCTCAATTTGAAGAACGAGTAGTTGTAGACGAAGAGGAAGAAGAGGAGGAAAGGGGTTTCTTTAAAAGATTATTTAATAGATAGTATTTACTTTTTTTAGGTTTTGAATATTTGGGAAAAAAGTCCGTTTTGAAAACTCAAAACGGACTTTTTATTTAAAGTGCTAATTTGTTATAAATGATTCTTTCATTGAAAGATTGTATATAAGCTTTTACGAATTTTTCGTATTCTTTAATTTTAGATTTGTCTTTATTAATTAAATTATCTTTTAATAAAACGTCTTTTTTCCAGTTGTAAAAGCCAATAGTCTGGTTATTTGCAAAAGCCAAATAATAGTCGTCTTTAATATAATGGTACGTTCCCTGAAGATAATATACCACAAAGTTGTTCTTGGATTTATAACTTTTTCCAAAGCTGACCATATCAGTTTTAATGTTGAGATAATCTAATATACTTGGCATAATATCGATTTGTTGGAAGTTTTTTTCATCAACACCTACTAATTCAGGATTAGAAGGATCGAAAAATAAGATCGGAATTCTAAATTTTCCAATATTGGTTTGATCAGCTTCCTGATCGCCTCCAGCCGATGTATGATCAGAAGAAATTACAAAAAGAGTGTTCTTGTACCACTTTTGTTTTTTTGCAGTTTCAAAAAACTTTTTCAATGCATAATCGCTATAAGCAATACTTTCCTGAATAACAGTCGTTCCTTTAGGAAATTTTCCTTTATATTTTTCAGGTATAATATAAGGATTGTGAGAAGAAATAGTAAATAACGAACTGAAAAAAGGCTGTTTAAACGATGATAATTTCTGGGCATAGAATTGTAAAAATTCTTCATCGAAAATTCCCCATCGTCCGTCAAATGCTTCTTTACCAGTGTATTCGTCTTTCCCGAAATATTGATCAAATCCCGCAACTTTGGCATATTGATCAAAGTTTTGACTTCCGTTGAAAGCACCATGAAAAAAGGAAGTTTTATAACCTTGTTCTTTAAAAATTTTCGGAAGACCATTTATTTTGTTTAAAGAATAACTTGAGGTGATAAACGAATTATTCATTAAACTGGGAATACTCGAAAGTATCGAAGGAACTGCGTCGATAGATACTTTTCCGTTGGCAAAGCCATTTTTAAAATAATATGATTTTGTGATAAGCGAATCTAAAAAAGGAGTTTGTCCGCGTTTGATGTTTTCATTACCAAAGCTTTCTAAAATCAAAATCACCACGTTTTTTTTGATAGCCGGTTTGTTAGGCTTTAATGAAATAACGGGATCGTATATGGTTTTTAATTCCTTTGTATTAAAATAAGTAATATTATCAATATCTTCTTTTTTTGTTATAGTTTTTAAAATAGTAAAAGGCGTATTCAATACTAAAGCAGTATTGCTTAAGGCACCGTATTTAATTCCATCAACAATTTTTATAGGTTTTTTTTGCAGTCCTCCACGTCCCAAAATCAATAAAACTACAATTGAAACGATTAAATAGCTAAATTTTAAGAAATAGTCTTTTTTAGTTAAATCTTGTCGTGTTATGTTTTTATTCAAATTAGGAAGTAATTTCCAGAATAAGATGCTAATAGCAATAAAAATAAGCCCAATGTACCAAAACTCTGATAAAAATGAAGGTATGAGTCCTATTGCTTCCTGCTCCATACCTTTGGCAGTTATCATACAAAAAGTACTTCTTCTTGAAGTAAAGCGATAGTAGATAATATCAATAAAATTAGTAGCAATAAAAATAAGATTAACAGAGTAAAAAGTAATCTTAAGTATACTTTGATACAGACTATTATATTTAAAATTCCCTGGAAGTAAGTGAGCAACCAAAAAAACAATATTCAAATAACTGACAGCGGCCAAATCAAATAAGATTCCTCCTGTAAAAGTTTGAAGTGTAAAATCACCAAACAAATCTAAATTCATAAAATAAAATAGAGCTCTGCTTAACTGGTAAATTATAACGATGAGAAGAAATCTTTTAAAAAATAAGGCAATACATTGTTTGTAGTTATTCATTGGCGAATTAATGTTTTTTTAATTTTTTTACGTGTGCCTTATTTCTTTTAAATACATGGTATTTAATTGTTTAAAACATACGTGGAATTTGTCGCAAAAGAACTTATTTTTTTTTAAATTATGAAATAATAAACAACATTTTTCTGATTAAAAAGATAATATGTTAATTTTGTATGTAATAATGTAAAATATGGCCTGTATTATAAGGGCTTGTTTAAGAAATTAAAATACAGAGATTATTTTTTAAGTTATTAATTCCTTTCTATCTTTGTTTAAAATTGGAAAAATGCCAAGAATTCTCTCTATAGATTACGGACAAAAACGAACAGGAATTGCTGTTACTGACGAAATGCAGATTATTGCATCAGGTTTGACCACAATTCCAACTAATACTTTGATCGATTTTTTGAAGGATTATTTTTTAAAAGAAAAAGTAGAGACTGTTTTAATTGGCGAACCCAAACAAATGAATGGGCAGCCGTCAGAAAGTGCTGCTGTGATTAAAGGATTTGTTACTCATTTCTCTAATATTTTTCCGGATATGAAAGTGGTTCGCGTTGATGAACGCTTTACTTCTAAAATGGCATTTCAAACTATGATAGATAGTGGATTAAGCAAAAAACAACGACAAAATAAAGGATTGATTGATGAAATTTCGGCTACGATAATGCTTCAGGATTATCTTTCATCAAACCGTTTTTAATTTTTGAGCTTTGCAATTCTCAAACCTTATTTTTTAGTAAAAACATAACTTTTATCATGTGATTTTAGTTTTTTTTTGCAATTATAAAAAGTACCTTTGCACTTTAAATACAAATTACTGTTATGCCTGACAATACAATACGTTCCAATAGTGAAGTAGTGCTTATTGGAGCTGGAATTATGAGCGCAACTCTTGGATTAATTTTAAAAGAGCTGCAACCCGATATAAAAATTGAAATTTATGAGCGTTTAGATGTCGCTGCTGCTGAAAGCTCTGATGCTTGGAATAATGCAGGAACAGGACATTCAGCTTTTTGTGAATTAAATTACACCCCAGAGAAGGCTGATGGAAGTATCGATCCTAAAAAAGCAATAAGTATAGCAGAATCTTTCGAGATTTCTCGTCAGTTTTGGTCTTATTTGGTACAAGAAAATAAAGTACCATCTCCAGATAATTTTATTAAAAGTGTCCCTCATATGAGTTTTGTGTGGGGAGATAAAAATGTCGAATACCTTAAAAAGAGATTCGATGCTTTACAAAGCAATCCTATTTTTTCTCAAATGGAGTTTAGTACTGATTTTGAGAAACTAAAAGAATGGATGCCGCTTGTCATGGAAGGCAGAGAAGCTAATGAAAAATTAGCCGCAACCCATATGGAAATTGGTACCGATGTAAATTTTGGAGCTTTGACCAGAAGTATGTTTAATTATTTAGAAAAACTAGATGGTGTTTCTCTATATTTTAATCATGAAGTAAAAAAATTAAGACAACGCGAAGATAAATCATGGAGAATTAAAATCACTGATTTAACAACAGGTCAAACAAGAAAAGCATACACCAAATTTGTATTTATTGGTGCTGGTGGAGGTTCATTGCCTTTACTGGAAAAAGCAAACGTTCCTGAAGGAAACGGTTATGGAGGTTTCCCGGTAAGCGGGCAATGGCTAAAGTGTACCAATCCTGAGGTAATTGCTAAGCATCAGGCAAAAGTATACGGTAAAGCAAGTGTAGGAGCGCCGCCAATGTCTGTTCCGCATATCGATACACGTGTGATTGATGGTGAAAAAGCATTGTTATTTGGACCTTTTGCTGGGTTTTCGACTCGTTTCTTAAAGAACGGATCTTATTTAGATTTACCGTTATCCATAAAAGCAAATAATTTAATTCCGATGTTATCAGCGGGATTCCATAATATACCTTTAACAAGATATTTAATTGAGCAGGTTCGTCAGTCTCCAAAAGACAGAATGAAAGCTTTACGCGAATATTTACCTTCTGCACGTTCTAAAGACTGGAAATTAGAGAAAGCAGGACAACGTGTTCAGGTAATTAAAAAAGATGAAAAAGAAGGTGGTGTTTTAGAATTTGGTACAGAAGTAATCAATACTCATGACGGAACATTAGCGGTATTATTAGGAGCTTCTCCCGGAGCATCGACTGCAGTTGCTATTATGATCGATTTGATTGGCAGATGTTTTACCAATCAAATTAAAACACCGGAATGGGAGGCAAAAATGAAAACTATGATCCCTTCTTACGGACAAACTTTAAATGATAAGCCGGAGCTTTTAGCAGAACTTAGAAAACATACTTCTGAAGTTTTAAAACTAAATAACTAAGCTCAATTTTTATATTATAAACACAAATCCAGATGAATTAATCTGGATTTGTTGCTTTAAATTCTTCTGTAATTTTTAAAATCTTTTCGGCCAGATTACTCATCCAGATCAATTGCTCAATGACCATTTGAGCTTCCTGCATTTTGGCTTGGCGCGTTTCTTTATCAAGTTCCTCATCCTTAATTAAGCGCGTAAAATTAACGCGTTTGAGCTCTTCGAATTGTAATGTTACATCTTCTTTATCAAAAAAAGTATCCGTTAAAATAGTTTTATTTCGTAAAATAGAAATCGAATGATCTAAGTTCGAAAGTATTGTTTTTATAATATAATTAAATGATTCAGAAGCTGATGTTGTCTGGTGTGATTGGATGTAAGTTGATAATGATGCTAAAGCAGATAATATCGAATGATTTAAAACCACCAGTTTGTTGACTAATGGCAACGTTTTCTGTTTCGATTTTGGCTCCTGCATCATACGCTGAAAAGAGGTCATTAAATTACCAATTTCAACAAAAGCATTTTTTCTTGCCAATCGGTATGAAGTAGGGATCTCGCCTTTTTTATTATAAAAATCAGCAATTTCCTTAAGATAATTTCTATTGGCTTTAATTGAGTTTTCGATATGGATAGGGGTATTGATAAATTCCCAGGCCGGCCATAAAAACTGATTGGCTAAAAAGGCTAAAGTGGCTCCGGCCAATGTGTCTAAAACACGAAACTGAATAACTTCGACAACATTAGGAGTTAGTATTCCATAAATAAAAACCACATACATTGTAACAAAAGTGGCACTTATTTTATAATTGATCTGCGTAAAAGAAATCCCTAAAAGCATACATACAATAGATAATATACTTAGCGCCACATGATTCTGTATTACAGATACAATTCCAAAAGCTAAAAGACCTCCAAGGATGGTCCCGAAAATTCTGTTATAAGAGCGTTCTTTGGTCAAGCCATAACCTGGACGCATAATTACTACAATGGTCAATAAGATCCAATAGACGTTTTGAAAAGCTAAAAACTGTCCGATAGTAAAACCAATCAAAATCGTGATGGTTAACCTTACGGAATGCCGGAAGATAGAAGACGAAAAACTTAAATTTTCAATTAAAGTGCGCAACGGGTAATATTGGGGAGTTAAGAATTTTTCTAATTCTTTATCTTTATCCTTTAATTTAAAAGACTGCATGGCAAGCGAGAAAGCGCGTTGGATAATTTTGATTTTCCCAACCTGATTCTTAGCATATTTTAACATATTGGTCAGCATCAAAACTCCTTCTGCAGCTTCTTCCCTTCCTAAAGTTTTTTCATAGTCAAAAATGGCAAATTCAAGCGCATCAAGTTCATTCTTCAAATCATTTTTATCAACATACACACTAATATTATGTACGTTTTTAGAAAGCTTTTTTAATGTTGATGCCAGTTTATAGGCTACATTTTGATATGTTCTTAGAACATCAGGATGTTTGGCAAATTTTTCGTGAAGTTTGCTGTGATCAAAAGAGGTGTACAAGGCAAGTTCCTGAATCTCAACCAAAGTGATAAATACAAGAAGCATTTTTCGGTTTTGACTTGTAGTTCCAGATGCATTTTGATTGCCAATAAGCATTCGTCGTAAATCCTCGTGAATTAAATTAAGATCGACCTGTATCGCAAGTTGTTTTTCGATAATTTTCTGGCGATTGGCTTCCGGACTCCATAAATCACCTCTTAATTTCAAATATTTGGCGGTTAGTTTTATGCCTTCGGCAATTTGTAATTCAACATATTTATAAGGTTGCACAAAATGAAAAACCAACGACACAATTAAATACAATATTCCGCCAATAAATATAAAACCTGAATATTCAAAAGCATCCCAGCCTTCATGCAAATGTCCAAATGATAAAGTAATAGATAATAAAGCAGAGAATGATACCAAAGTAGCACGCTGCCCGTACACAGAAATCATCGAACATAAAAAAAGTAAAAATCCTAAAAAAGGATAAAATAAATAAGGATAGGGATACGCCAGATTTACTAATAAATTCACGCCTGACACTATAAAAGACGCCACAATAAGACCTTTTATTTTATGAGATAAAGAGCTGGGAACATCGCTGGGATAGGTATAGAAAGCTCCTAAAGCAATTGTAAAGCCTATTTCAAAATGACCTAAAAAATTCAAAATTATAACTGGAACAACAGAAGCAATAGTTACTTTAGAGGCGTTTAAAAAAGAGGTACTGTTAGTAAATTTCGAGATACGATCAAACATTATGGTACGGTTTACAAACAAAAGTACGAATTGTACGAATTAATTTGGCATAATTATAGATGAGATTTAAGAAGAAAGTAAAAAATGTGATATAATATATCTTTAGAATTATTCATTGACTATTTTTTACTATTTTTGCCAGCTGAATTATGAGAACTAAATTCAGGAGTTTTCATTACATAAAATATTAAAAAAACACAAATGATTTTACCAATTGTAGGATATGGTGATCCTGTTTTAAGAAAAGTGGGTGAGGTAATTACGCCGGAATATCCAAACTTAAAAGAAACAATAGCAAACATGTATGAAACCATGTATAACGCTTACGGAGTAGGACTTGCTGCACCACAAGTGGGTATTCCAATTCGTTTGTTTGTTATTGATACAACTCCTTTTAGTGATGATGATGATTTATCTTCAGATGAGCAAAAAGATTTAAAAGGTTTCAAAAAAACTTTTATCAATGCTAAGATTGTGAACGAAGAAGGTGAAGAATGGAGTTTTAATGAAGGCTGCTTAAGTATTCCTGACGTTCGTGAGGATGTTTATAGAAAACCAACCGTAACAATAGAATACTGCGAAGAAGATTTTGTAGTAAAAACAGAAGTTTTTGATGGTTTGATCGCAAGGGTTATTCAACATGAATACGACCATATCGAAGGTATTTTGTTTACCGATAAAATATCATCTTTGAAAAAAAGATTGATTCAAAAGAAATTAAAAAATATTACCGAAGGCAAAACGTTTCAGGAATATAGAATGAAATTTGCTGCTGCTAAAAAAGGGAGATAATTGATCTGAGAAATTAGAATCAATAAAATATAATAAATCAAATTCTTAATACTAATTTTAATAAACATGAATTTAGAGAAAATTTTAGCCATTTCTGGGAAACCAGGTTTATATGTATTGAAAGTGCAAACTCGTACAGGCTTTGTGGCAGAATCATTGACAGACGGAAAAAAAATTACTGTTAACTTAAAAAGTAATGTAAGTTTATTGTCAGAAATTTCAATTTATACTTACGATGGAGAAAAACCATTGACAGAAGTAATGCAACGTATTGCTACTAAGGAAAATAAAGGTCAGGCAATTTCTCATAAAGAAGATAATGCTACATTAGCAGCTTATTTTAAAGAAATTCTTCCTGATTATGATGAGGAAAGAGTTTATCCTTCTGATATTAAAAAAGTATTAAACTGGTACAATACACTTCAGGCAAAAGATTTAGTAAGTGATTTGGCTCCTGCTGCTGCCGAAGCTGCAGAGGAAACTCCGGTTGTTGAAGAAAAACCAAAAAAAGCGCCTGCTGCTAAAAAAGCAAAAGCAAAAAAAGAAGAATAGCGGTTAACTGCATTCAAATATATTAATCCTGTTAAGATGTTTTCTTGGCAGGATTTTTTACTTTTACAATTACTTGTTACAATCCCAAAAAAATCATAAAATGAGCAAAGAACTTCAACTTAAAGCCTTCGAACGATTATTAATTATTATGGATGAACTTCGTGAGCAATGTCCGTGGGATAAAAAACAGACTTTGCAAACGCTAAGACATCTTACTATCGAAGAAACTTATGAGCTGGGAGATGCTATTTTAGATAATGATCTAAATGAAGTAAAAAAGGAACTGGGTGATTTGCTGTTACATATAGTTTTTTATGCAAAAATTGGCTCTGAAACTAACGATTTTGATATTGCAGATGTTTGTAATGAAATTTGTGATAAACTAATTCATCGTCATCCTCATATATATAGTGACACTGTTGTTAAGGATGAAGAAGAAGTAAAGCAAAATTGGGAAAAATTAAAGTTGAAAGAAGGTAAGAAATCAGTTCTGGAAGGCGTTCCAAGAAGCTTACCGGCCTTGGTCAAAGCTAGCCGAATTCAGGATAAAGTAAAAGGTGTAGGGTTTGATTGGGAGGAGCCACACCAAGTTTGGGATAAAGTACAGGAAGAATTAGAAGAGTTACAAGTTGAGGTAAAATCAGGTGATCAGGATAAAATTGAGGCTGAATTTGGTGATGTTTTATTCTCTATGATCAATTACGCAAGATTTCTAAATGTAAATCCTGAAGATGCTTTAGAACGCACGAATAAAAAATTCATTAAGCGTTTTCAATATCTCGAAAGTAAAGCCGGAGAATTAGGAAAACCCTTAATGGATATGACTTTGGCAGAAATGGATGTGTTTTGGAACGAAGCAAAAAAACTATAATTATTCGGCTATTTTTTTTAATGCTTTAATGTTTTTAAGCATGATTTTTTTACCTACTAATTCAATTAGGTCCAACTTGTTAAAGTCGGATAATAATCGGATGCAGCTTTCTGTAGCGGTACCTATTATTCCACCTAATTCTTCTCTTGTAAGTTGAACTTTTAAAGTTTTATCAGCATTCTCACCAAAAGAATCATGCAATTGCAATAGTGTTTCGGCCAAACGTTGTTTTACGGTTTTTTGAACTAAAGCTATTTTGTCGTTTTCAGATTCTTTCAAATCTTCACAAACAGATTGCATCAGGTTCATTGAGAACTGATTGTTATTGTTAAAAAAGTGTAATATTTCAGTTTTAGGAATAAAACAAACTTCCATATCAGCAACTGCTTTTGCTGATAAATTTGCAGGTTCATTACTAATCATTGAGCGCTGGCCCAAAAGTTCACCTGATTGTACTAATTTTACAATCTGATCTTTTCCGTTTGCACTTAATTTAGAGAGTTTTCCAACACCATCTTTTATGCAAAAAACGCCATTAGTAACTTCACCTTCTTCAAAAATGGATTCTCCTTTTTTTATTTTATAGGTGGTCTTGCTATTAGCCAATTTTACAACTTCATCTTTATTAAGTGCTTTAAGAGAAGAAAGCTGTCGTACGATGCATTGATCACATTTATTCATGGCAAAAAATATTTACTGCAAAATTAACTATTATTCGCTTTAGTAGGCATTATTATTCGTAAAAAAAACGCCGAAAAAAAAGAATATTGTTATTTACCTGTTTTATTTTGTTAAATTTAGAATTCGATTTCGTGATAACATGATAAATATCATTTTTATCATCTCTAGTTTTTTTAACATTTGTGGTATCAAAAAAACAGATTTTATGAGTGAGCAGAGTTGTTTTCATTGTGGGTTGACCATAACTAAAAATGAAGAAATCAATTTTGATGAAAAAAAGTTTTGTTGTAACGGATGTAAGACCGTTTACGAAATTTTTAGTCTTCATGATATGACCTGCTATTATGATTTCGAAAAGTCGCCAGGTGCCACTCCACAAGATATTAAGGGCAAATATGACTTCCTGGACAATGAAGCAATTTTATCAAAAGTATTAGAGTTTCAAGAAGGCAATACTGCCATTGCTTCGTTAAATATCCCTCATATTCATTGTAGTTCCTGTATTTGGATTCTTGAAAACTTAAACAAAATTCAACCTGGAATAAGTATTTCCCAAGTTAATTTTCCTGAAAAAAGAGTTCGAATTACATTCAATTCAGATCTTGTTTCCTTAAAAGCTATTGTTTATTTGCTAAGTTCAATAGGTTACGAACCTTACATTAGTTTAGAAAACTATGAAACAGGTAAAACAAATGTAGATAGAACTTTAACTTATAAATTAGGTGTCGCTTTTTTCTGTTTCGGTAATATAATGTTATTGTCCTTTCCGGAATATTTTGAGATTAAAGAGTTTTGGCTTGATAATTATAAACCATTTTTTAGAATATTGATCTTTCTTTTAGCGTTACCCAGCTTTTTATATTCTGCCAGTGGTTATTATGTATCAGCTTACAAAAGTATAAAATCAGGAATGCTAAATATTGATATTCCTATTGCTTTAGGAATTGTCGTAATGTTCATTCGAAGTACTTTTGATATTGTAATGAATTACGGCTCTGGTTTTTTTGATAGTTTAACGGGCTTGGTTTTCTTTATGCTGCTCGGAAAAATGTTCCAGATTAAAACCTATAGCTTTTTAAGTTTTGAAAGAGATTTTAAATCTTATTTCCCCATTGCAGTCACCAGAATAAATACTGACACATCAGAAGAAAGTGTTCCTGTTTACGATGTTCAAAAAGGGAATAGATTGTTGATTAGAAATCAGGAATTAATTCCGGTAGATGGTATTTTAATTAGTGAAAAAGCCGAAATCGATTATAGTTTTGTAACTGGTGAAGCTGTTCCTATTACTAAAAAATCCGGAGATAAAGTTTTTGCCGGTGGTAAACAAATAGGTAAAGTAATCGAGATGGAAGTGTTGCACTCAGTTTCACAAAGTTATCTTACCCAGTTGTGGAGCAATGAAATTTTTCAGAAAAATGTGTTTCAAAAACATAAAACGATTACAGATGCCATAAGCCGTTATTTTACTCCTATATTATTATTAATTGCTTTTGCAGGTTTTGCATATTGGATATTCATAGATGCCAATACAGCATTTAATGTTTTTACAGCAGTTTTAATTGTTGCATGTCCTTGTGCACTTGCCCTTACAGCACCTTTTACTTTTGGGAATATTCTAAGAATAATGGGAAAACAAAAAATGTACCTTAAAAATGCATTGGTCATTGAACAATTAGCAAAGGTAGATACGATTGTTTTTGATAAAACGGGAACGATCACAACAAATAAAAAGTCAAATATTTCATATGAAGGAAATATTCTTTCTGAACAAGATTATATTTTGATAAAAAATGTACTTCGGGCTTCTAATCATCCATTAAGCCGCATGCTGTATGATTTTTTATCAGAAACACAGAAAGTTAAAATTGATGATTTTCAGGAAATAACCGGAAAAGGAATTTTGGCCTCCGTAAATAATAAAGAACTAAAAATTGGATCTGCTGAATTTGTGGGAAGTTCAGGACCCGACTCATCTCAAATTGAAAAAACTGCGCTTCATGTTAAAATTGATGATGTTTATTACGGAAAATTTACTTTTAAAAATCAATACCGTGAAGGCTTAGAAGATTTATTTTTTAATTTAAGTAAAACATATCAAATAAAGGTTTTATCCGGAGATAATGACGGAGAAAGGGCAAGTCTTCAATCTATTTTACCTTTAGAAACTGAATTGATCTTTAATCAAAAGCCAGAACAGAAACTTCAATTTATCAGGGCATTACAAGATAAAGGCCAAAATGTGATGATGGTAGGAGATGGTTTAAATGATGCCGGAGCTTTAGCACAAAGTAATGTTGGCATTTCTATCTCTGAGAATGTCAATGTTTTTTCTCCAGCTTGCGATGCTATTTTAGACGCTTCAGAATTTTCACGCCTGAACTATTTTTTAAAATTATCACAAAAATCAATTATGATAATTAAGATGAGTTTTGTTTTATCCCTCCTTTATAATATTGTTGGGCTCTCTTTTGCAGTAACCGGCAACCTGCTTCCATTAGTAGCCGCCATTATTATGCCTTTGAGTACAATTACAATCGTAAGTTTTGTTACTTTGATGTCTAACTATTTAAGTAAGAGTATTTTAAGATAGTTATAAGTGATTTGTAAATGTTTTTTTATTAAATTTAACATTAGTTTACAACTATGATAATTATCATATTTTAACAACGACCTACCTAGTAATTTTGTTGAACATATAAATAAGGTATGAGTGTCATTTATCTATTAATTTCAGTAAGTATTTTCGTGGCAATTTGTTTTTTTATTGCCTTTATTGTTGCTGTTAAATCAGGACAATATGATGATGATTATACACCTTCCGTCAGAATGCTTTTTGACGATGAAACAAAAATTACTCCCTTGAATAAAAAATCAAAAACAGAAGAAAAACAAGTATAATTATGGAAATGGAACAGTTTTATTACGACAACAAAATTGTAAAAAAATTCATTTACGCCACTATTCTCTTTGGGGTAGTTGGTATGTTAGTAGGGCTTACCTTAGCGGTTATGTACCTTTTTCCCAACATGACAGATGGTATTTCGTGGCTTAGCTACGGTCGATTAAGACCTTTGCATACCAACGCTGTTATTTTTGCCTTTGTTGGGAACGCTTTTTTTGCAGGAATGTATTACTCACTTCAGCGATTGCTAAAAGCAAGAATGTTTAGTGATTTTTTAAGTAATGTACATTTTTGGGGCTGGCAGCTTATTATTGTCGCTGCAGCCATTACATTGCCTTTAGGATTTACTTCATCTAAGGAATACGCTGAGTTAGAATGGCCTATTGATATCGCTATTGCCCTTATATGGGTAGTTATGGGAATCAATATGATAGGTACAATGTTACGTCGTAGAGAACGTCACTTATATGTTGCAATTTGGTTTTACCTTGCCACATTTGTTACAGTAGCCGTTTTGCATATTTTTAATAATATCGAAATTCCCGTATCAGCTTTAAAAAGCTATTCTGTTTACGCCGGTGTTCAAGATGCCTTGGTGCAATGGTGGTACGGACATAATGCGGTTGCATTTTTCCTTACAACTCCATTTTTAGGTCTAATGTATTACTTTATTCCAAAAGTTGCAAACCGTCCGGTTTACTCTTATAGATTATCAATTATTCACTTTTGGTCTTTGATTTTTATTTATATCTGGGCAGGACCGCACCACTTATTATATTCAGCTTTACCAAACTGGGCTCAAAATTTGGGAGTTGCATTTTCGGTAATGCTTATTGCCCCATCTTGGGGAGGTATGATCAACGGACTTTTAACATTAAGAGGAGCTTGGGACAAAGTTCGTGAGGAGCCGGTTCTGAAGTTTTTTGTAGTAGCTGTTACTGGTTACGGAATGGCCACTTTTGAAGGTCCAATGCTTTCTTTAAAAAATGTCAATGCTATCGCGCATTATACAGACTGGATCGTTGCTCACGTACACGTGGGAGCACTAGCCTGGAATGGATTTATGTCTTTTGGTATTATTTACTGGTTAATTCCGCGAATGACGAAAAGTTCATTGTTTTCTAAAAAATTAGCGAATTTCCATTTCTGGATTGGTACGTTAGGAATCATTTTATATACTTTACCAATGTACGTGGCAGGTTTTCAGCAAGCTTCAATGTGGAAACAGTTCAACCCTGATGGTACTTTAACTTATGGTAATTTCCTGGAAACAGTTACAGCAATCATGCCGTTATATTGGATGAGAGCAATAGGAGGTACTTTGTATCTTATTGGAATGCTCACATTGGTTTACAATATTATAATGACTGTAAAAGCGGGTGATACAATCGAAGATGAACTAGCACAGGCTCCGGCTTTACAAAGAATAAGCACTGGAAGATTAAAAGGTGAAAAATTCCATACATGGTTAGAAAGAAGACCAATTCAGTTAACCATTTTAGCTACAATTGCTATCTTAATTGGAGGTATTATTCAAATTGTACCGACTATTATGGTTAAGTCAAATATTCCAACCATATCAAGTGTTAAGCCTTATACACCTTTAGAATTAGAAGGGCGTGATTTATACATAAGAGAAGGATGTGTGGGGTGTCACTCGCAGTCAGTTCGTCCTTTTAGAAGTGAGGTCGAGCGTTATGGTCCGCAATCTAAAGCAGGTGAGTTTGTTTACGATCATCCATTCTTATGGGGATCAAAACGTACAGGTCCGGATTTATTAAGAGTAGGTGGAAAATATAATGACAATTGGCATTTTAACCACTTCTGGAATCCACAAAGTATTTCAGCCGGTTCTATTATGCCAGGTTATAAATGGTTATTTGATAATGAGCCAATGGATATTTCATTAACTCAAAAGAAAATGCAAGCTATGGTTACACTTGGGGTTCCTTATACAGAATCTGATATTACCAATGCACAAAAAACATTAAGAACTCAGGCTCTTGCAATTGAGAAGAGCTTAGAAAACGATCCTGACTTTGTAAAAAGTTATGAGGAAAGCAAGAAAAAAGCAGCTGCAAAAGGTGAAAAATTCGTTCCGATGAATGAAAGAGAAATTGTTGCTTTGATCGCTTATATACAAAGACTTGGGACTGATATTAAAGTAAAAGAGACTTCTAAATAACAGCATTATGTTTGAACAAATAAAACACAATATGGAAACTATTTCGGGTATAGCAATTTACCCGATACTTTCTCTCTTGATATTCTTTTTCTTTTTTGTTGGATTGGGCTTATGGGTATTCTCATATAAAAAAGAAAAAATACAGGAAATGAGTGAAATACCATTAGATGAAGGGTGCAGTATAATTTCAAAAGATATTTAAAAATGAAAAAGTTTTTCCCAGTATATGTAAGAGTACCGATTATTTTCTTCATCGTATTTGCTCTAATGGAATACTTTATAGATTCAGGTGATAGACCAGCTTTTATTAAGTACCCAATGGTTGCCCTCTTTTTAATTGTTTTTCTATTTATTCTGATTGCGATTGAAATTACATTAAGTGCAGTGAACCGCATTATGTACCAATTGATGTCACCCGAAGAAAAGGCAAAACTGGAATATGAAAATAGCTTGAGTTTAACAGAAAGCACCTGGTATAAAGATCTAATGCAGAAGCTTACTAAAACCCAACCTATAGAAAAAGAAGGTGACTTGTTGATGGATCATGACTATGACGGCATCAAAGAGTTAGATAACAATTTACCGCCATGGTGGGTATATTTATTCTATATCTGCATCGTTTTTGGAGTGATTTATTTTGCCCGTTATGAGGTTTTTGGTGGAGATGATCAGGAGATGGAGCTTAAAAAAGAAATGGCTCAGGCAAAAATTGATTTAGATGAATACCTTAAAACAGCGCCGGATTTAATGGATGAAAAAACAGTTGTTTTACTAACCGATCCTGAAAATTTAGCAGCAGGTAAAGAAATCTTTACAACAAATTGTGCTGCATGTCACCGCGCTGATGCCGGAGGACAAATTGGACCAAACCTAACTGATAATCGTTGGATTTTGGGTGGAGGAATTAAAAATCTTTTTCATACCATAACTAATGGCGGTCGTGACGGTAAAGGAATGATTGCCTGGAAGGGAACTTTGAAACCTAAAGAAATTCAAAAAGTAGCGAGTTACATTCTGTCCTTGCAAGGAAGTAATCCAAAAGATCCAAAAGAATCAGAAGGAGAAGTTTGGGTTGATGAAACTGCTCCAACAAAAGATACCACAGCAAGTACACCAAAGGATAGTACTGAAGTTAAAAAATAATTACAAAAATCATGTCAAATTTACCAGACGAAGCTTTTAGAGATACCATCGGAACTATTGATGAAGGAGGTAATCGAAAATTTATTTTCCCTAAAAAACCGTCTGGTAAATTCTATGAATATAGAAAAATAGTTAGCTACATATTGTTAGCCATCTTAATTGCAAATCCGTTTATAAAAGTAAACGGAAACCAATTCATGATGTTTAATGTTATGGAGCGACGTTTTAATATTTTTGGATTTCCGTTTTGGCCGCAGGATTTTTATCTCTTTGTAATTTCAATGCTTGTTGGTATTGTTTTTATAATTTTATTTACTGTGGTTTTTGGAAGGATTTTTTGTGGATGGATTTGTCCGCAAACTATCTTTTTAGAAATGGTTTTTCGCCGAATTGAATATTGGATTGATGGTGATCGTGGCGCTCAGTCCCGATTAGCAAGGCAGGAATGGAATGCCGAAAAAATTAGAAAGCGATTAATTAAATGGACTATCTTTTTTCTGATTTCGTTTGGTATTGCAAATATCTTTCTGGCCTACTTAGTAGGTAGCGATCAGCTTTTTTTAATGGTCGAACAAGGACCAATTGAGCAGGCAAGTAATTTTATTGCATTGCTTATTTTTACCGGAGTTTTCTATTTTGTTTTTGTTTGGTTTCGCGAACAGGTTTGTATTATTGCCTGCCCGTATGGAAGATTGCAAGGTGTACTTTTAGATGATAAATCTATTAATGTAGCTTACGATTTTGTTAGGGGAGAAAAGGACGCCGGTCGTGCGAAATTCAATAAAAAAGAAGATAGAGCAACTACAGGAAAAGGAGATTGTATTGATTGCCACCAATGTGTACATGTGTGCCCAATGGGAATAGACATTCGAAACGGAACTCAGTTAGAATGTACCAATTGTACCGCCTGCATTGATGAATGCGATACAATAATGGAAAGTGTAGGTCTACCAAAAGGCCTTATTCGATACGCTTCTGAAGATGAAATTGTAAAAAAAGCACCTTTTAAATTTACAACAAGAATGAAAGGCTACTCAGCTGTTTTGTTCATTTTATTAAGTGTTTTTGTTGGAATGTTGTTTTTACGAACCGATGTTCAGGCTGTTGTTTTACGTTTGCCAGGTCAGTTGTTTCAGCATAAAGGCGATATGATTAGCAATGTTTATACCTATAAAATCGTTAATAAAACGATGAAAGATTATCAGGATATTCATTTTGAATTAATTGATCAAAAAGGGAATATTAACAACGTTGGGAAACAGCATTTTAAAGTTTTAAAAGAAGGAATCTCACAAGGAACATTATTCATAGAAATTGATAAGGTTCTTTTGGAAAGCGATAAAACCAAAGTTAAAATTGGAGTTTATAACGGTACAGAATTACTCGAAACTACCACAACTAATTTTTTAGGACCACGAAGTTTTAATTAAAATATACTATCATGAAAATAAATTGGGGAACAGGAATTGTCATAGCATTTGCATTGTTTATGAGCTTTATTTTATATTTTGTTTTCGAAGTTCAGTCGAATAGTAAATATGACAACGATTTAGTTGTAGAAGAATATTACAAACACGATTCGCATTTTCAGGATGAAATGGCCCGAATTCAAAATGCTCATGATTTGCAGCAAAGACCTTCTATTACTTATACAGAGAATGGTGTGAAAATTGCTTTTCCTGCCACTTTTGAAAATGATAAAATAAAAGGAAATGTTTCATTATACCGACCTTCAAATAAAAAATTTGATTTTAATACTCAAATTGTTTTGATTAATTCGTCTTTGCTTATTCCGCAAAAGAAATTAATTAAAGGGCGTTGGGATGTTAATATGGAATGGGAATATAAAGGGACAAAATACCTATCAAAAGAAGTGATTTATGTAAAATGATAAATGCATTAAATTAAAAATGTTTTAAATCATTTTAGCCCTATTAATCTGTGGCAAACAGAAAAGCAATAATAAATGCTATACTCAGCTTTCATATTAGGTTTAATAAGTAGTTTGCACTGCATAGGAATGTGCGGACCAATTGCTATGATGTTACCTGTAGATCATCAAAATGAAGCAAAAAAAGTTACACAGATCATAACATATCATTTAGGACGACTGACTGCGTATGCATCAGTCGGACTTATTTTTGGATTATTAGGAAGAGGCTTTTTCCTGGCCGGACTACAGCAGAAGATGTCTATTTTCATAGGTTTGGCGATGATTCTTGTAGTTTTGATTCCGGAGAAAGTTTTTTCAAAGTACAATTTTTCAAAACCGGTTTATAAAATTATCTCCAGAGTAAAATCAGGTTTAGGAAATCAATTTAAAAAGAAAACATATAAATCCCTTTTTACAATAGGATTATTAAATGGTTTTTTGCCTTGCGGAATGGTATATGTAGCCTTATTTGGAGCGATCGCCATGCAAAGTGCCAGCTTTGGGGTTTTGTATATGATTTTGTTTGGGCTGGGAACAGTTCCTTTAATGACGATTGTTGTTTATGTACATTCATTAATAAAATTGCCTTTCAGAAATAAAATCCAAAAGGCAATTCCGTATGTTGCTGTAGTAATTGGTGTCTTATTTGTCCTTAGAGGACTAGGTTTAGGAATTCCTTATATTTCTCCGTCGAATATGAGTTTGTTTGTGCAAGGAACTCCTAATTGTCATTAAACTGTCATCGAAAACAAGTTTGTTTCCGGTGATTTTCTTTTTAGATGTAAATCGAATGCCATACATATATTTCGAACAAAAGGTCTTCCGGCTTCTGTGATTTTTATTTTGCCTTCCTCGATTATAATCAGTTGATCTTTTTCTATTTCTTTTAAATCTTCTAATACGTTAGGAATTTCTTTAAAATATAAGGATTCAGTATTCCAGGAAGTTTCAAATTCACAGGTGAGATTTAGTATATGTTTTCTAATGATTAAGTCTTCATCGCTTAAGATATGGCCTTTTATAACAGGCAATTTGTCCTCTTCTAGCAATTGATAGTATTCTTCGATGCTTTTTGTATTTTGAGCAAAACTGTACCAGCTGTCACTAATAGATGAAACTCCCAAACCAATCATAAGTTGTGTTTTTGAGGCACTGTAACCCATAAAATTTCGATGAAGTTCTTTGTTGGCTGTTGCTTTATATAAACTATCAGTTACTAACGCAAAATGATCCATACCAATTTCGTGATAACCATTTTGAGAAAGCATTTGTTTTCCGGTTTCGTATAGTTTACGCTTTTCAGCATCTTTAGGAAGGTTTTCTTCATTAAATCCGCGTTGTCCGTTTCCTTTTATCCACGGGACATGTGCGTAGCTGTAAAATGCTAAACGATCCGGTTTTAAAGAATTTGTTTTTTCAACAGTATCAATTACGTTTTCAATCGTTTGAAATGGTAATCCAAAAATAATATCGTGACCTATTGATGTATAACCAATTTCTTTTGCCCAAAAAGTTACTTTTGCAACATTATGAAAAGGCTGAATTCTGTGAATTGCTTTTTGAACTTTTTCTGCGTAGTCCTGAACGCCAAAACTCACTCGGCGAAAGCCTAAATCATAAAGCTTTTTAAGTTGTTCATATGTAGTGTTGTTAGGATGACCTTCAAAACTAAATTCGTAATTAAGAGCTTTGTCTGCTTTAGAGAGAATACTATTTATAAGAAATTCTAAATTGCTTGTCGAGAAAAATGTTGGAGTTCCCCCGCCTAAATGAATTTCTTTTATAAGAGGTTTTTGAGGTAATAAATTACAATATAAATCCCATTCTTTTAAGACGGCTTTTATATACGTTTCTTCAACTGAATGGTTTTTTGTAATGCGTTTATTGCAGCCACAAAAGGTGCACATGCTTTCGCAAAAAGGTAAATGAATGTATAAACTAATTCCGTTTTGAGCATTACTTTCTGAAAAAGATTTCTGAAAAGACGCTATCCATTCCTGAGTAGTAAAATCGCTTTCATTCCAGTATGGAACTGTTGGATAACTTGTATATCTGGGACCTGGAACATTGTACTTTTGGGTCAGTGAGATTTTCATAAAGTCGGATTTTGTATAATTCAAAATTAGAATTTATGGACGACGCAGAAAATGACAAATATCATATATTTAGCAAAAAAAAGAGACTCACTAGGAGCCTCTTTTCTGAATTAAATAACTAACGTGAAATAGAATCTTGAATGATTTTAAGCCATTTTTTTGCAAACTGATGATCTTGGTAAGCACTTATTTGTTTGATGCGGTCATCATCAAAATCATAGAATGGTATTGTAATTTTTTTAGAAGTTTCTTTATCCTGAAATTCAAAGTCGATTTTTATAATTGTATCTGATGGTCCTTCAGTGGTTAAAACTAATTTAGATGATGATACAGTCTTTAAATCTACATAAGTAGATTCTTGCTGATTAGGATTGAAATTCATTAAAATAAATCGTCTGTTTTTTTGATCTATTGTTAGTGTCTTGTTACTTTGAGATTCAGTTAGATCAAAATCTTCCGGATGTGTTGGACTGAACTTCTTTTTTATGTTTAAAATTTTTGATTTGCTTGCAGCGCTCGTTCGTGCTGAAAAATATACAGGAATGGCTACTATGATCGCGATCACAATACCAATTATGGTTACACTTGTTTCCATTGATTTTAAAATTGGGTAAATTATTATAAAATATGAAACAGCTTTCACGATAGAAAACGGCTCACTTTATCAGGAAAAGTTTTTCCTTAGTTAAAATTTCATAAAATGTCTACCAGAAAAAATGGAAAGGATAGAGCATCAAAAGGACTTTTTTGCTCTGAGTTGCAAATTGATTGGCAAAGTTTGATGTTGATTGAACGGCTTTGTGCTGTGGAATCACCATCATTAAAGAATCAAACCATTTGATTAAACCAGATGAGCTTGATTTTATATTTGCAGAAAACTGATAAGTGGTTTGCGGTTGAATAAAAGCCAATGAATCGGCGTGATCTATTGAGAAATTGGTATCCGTTTTTTGACTTTCAATTATTTCAATAGAAGATTCGTTTGCCTGAACAGCAAAAAAAGCAATTATCAGAAGTGATATAAAAATAACAGTTTTACGAATCCAATTCATGGTGGCGAATTTAACTCATAAAATACAATTAAAGAAATTTTAAAGAATTAATTAACTTTAAAAGTAGTGTTATTATGTTATCCTCAAAATTTTGAAGTAGTTGAGGATAAAATAAATTACTGTTGCATTTTGAAATAGTAATCAGCTGAATGTTTTCCGCTGCCGTAAAACAGGAAGAAAATACAAACTAATAAAGCGACGATGGCCAAAATTAAGCTTTCAGAATGCATATGTCCCATAAAATTGATGAGAATTGCCCCAAATAATATTGGTAATTGAGCTGCGATTGCCCAGCGGGTAAGCAGTCCGAAAAAGATCATAATACCACCAATCATATGAGCTGGTGCAATATAATGCAATAGAAACATTCCGCCGCCAAATTGATCAATTGGAGAAATTAAATCATGTAAATATTGAATATTGGTTATAAAAGAAACTCCTTTCATAAATAAAAATACCCCCAAAACAATACGTACTAAATCAACCGGTAAATAAGTGTGCGCATTTGCCCACTTATTTAAACTTTTTACATTTTCCATGATACTACGTGATTAAAAATTATATCTAAAGTTACTGCTTTTTAATGATATATTTAATTTTAAGTGTCTGAAATTGAGATTTTTGTATTTTTTTAACTTGTTGTGGGAATCAGGAATTTTTAAACTTGAATAACACCTAAATTAAATTGTTTTTGAATAGGAGCATGGTTGGCTGCCTCAATTCCCATAGAAATCCAGGTACGTGTATCTAAAGGATCAATGATGGCATCTGTCCATAATCTTGAAGCAGCATAATATGGAGAAGTTTGTTCATCGTATCTTGCTTTAATTTTATTAAATAATTCTGCTTCTTTGGCTTCGTCTACGATTTCTCCTTTTGCTTTAAGCGAAGAAGCTTCAATTTGGGCTAAAACTTTTGCAGCCTGAGTTCCTCCCATAACAGCAAGTTCTGCACTTGGCCATGCAAAAATTAATCTTGGATCATAGGCTTTTCCGCACATAGCGTAATTTCCTGCTCCGTATGAGTTACCAACAATTACAGTAAATTTAGGTACTACCGAATTACTAACGGCATTTACCATTTTAGCACCGTCTTTTATGATGCCGCCATGTTCAGATTTTGATCCTACCATGAAACCGGTAACATCCTGTACAAATACTAACGGAATTTTTTTCTGATTACAATTAGCAATAAATCGTGTGGCTTTATCGGCACTATCAGAATAAATAACTCCGCCAAACTGCATTTCTCCTTTTTTGGTTTTAACCACTTTTCGTTGGTTGGCCACAATTCCTACCGCCCAGCCATCAATTCTGGCATAACCTGTAATAATGGTTTGACCATAACCGTCTTTATAAGCTTCAAACTCTGAATTATCAACCAAACGATTGATGATTTCCATCATATCGTATTGTTCGTTTCTCGCTTTTGGAAGGATTCCGTAAATGTCTTTAGGCTCTAAGGCAGGTTTTTCAGATTTGATTCGGTTGTAGCCCGCTTTATCATAGTCGCCTATTTTATCTACTATATTTTTTATTTTATCTAATGCGTCTTTATCGTCTTTAGCCTTATAATCGGTCACACCAGAAATTTCGCAATGTGTTGTAGCACCGCCTAAAGTTTCGTTATCAATCGTTTCTCCAATGGCAGCTTTTACCAAATAACTTCCGGCAAGAAAAATACTTCCGGTTTTATCGACAATTAAGGCTTCGTCGCTCATAATAGGCAAGTAAGCACCTCCGGCAACACAGCTACCCATAACCGCAGCAATTTGGGTAATGCCCATACTGCTCATTTGGGCATTGTTTCTAAAGATTCGGCCAAAATGTTCTTTATCGGGAAAAATTTCATCCTGAAGAGGCAAGTAAACCCCAGCACTGTCGACCAAATAAATAATAGGCAATCTGTTTTCCATGGCAATTTCCTGCGCACGAAGATTTTTCTTTCCGGTAATAGGGAACCAGGCACCGGCTTTTACAGTAGCATCATTGGCAACTACAATACATTGTTTGCCTCTTATGTAGCCTATTTTGATAACAACTCCTCCGGAAGGGCAACCACCATGTTCTGCATACATTCCGTCTCCAACAAATCCTCCAATTTCAATATTCTTTGATCCTTCGTCTAATAGATAAGCGATGCGTTCGCGGGCTGTCATTTTTCCTTCGGCGTGTAATTTTTCGATACGTTTTTCGCCTCCACCCAGTTTTACCTTCGCAAATCTTTGTTTTAAGTCAGAAAGTAATAGTTTATTGTGATCTTCGTTTTTATTGAAGTTTAAATCCATGATATATTGTGGTTTTTACAAAATAGTGTTGGCTAATTTACAAAATCAATTGAAACCCGCATAATAAAATGTTTTGCTGAAGTGAAAATATAAATTGGTCATCTGTTCGTTTTTTTATGCTTTCCTCAGGAAGTAGCAGAAGAATTTAAATTTGTTGTACTTGATTAGATTTTACTTTAAAGCATAAAAAAAACAGAAGCGAACTTCTGTTTTTATTTTATATTGATGTAATAATGAGTTTTATTTTTTTGAATCGCAAACCATTCTTTTCAAAATAGCCCATTGTTTTAATGCATCGCGAGCTTCTACAGCAGGATATCCCAACATTGTTTTTCCGGCAGGAATATCACCAACAACACCAGAACCTGCACCAACAATCGCACCGTCTCCAATAGTTGTATGGTCTTTTATAGAAGCGCTTCCGCCAATAATTACACCGTTTCCTAATGTTACAGAACCGGCTAAACCGCTATTTCCGGCCATAATACAAAATTTGCCTAATTTACTATTATGTCCAATTTGAACTAAATTATCGATTTTGCATCCGTCGCCAAGAACTGTAGAACTAAATTTTCCACGATCGACACAGGTATTTGCTCCAATTTCAACTCCGTTACCGATAATTACATTTCCGATTTGTGGAATTTTAACTAAGCCTTTTTCGCTGCAAGGACGAAATCCGAAACCATCAGCGCCAATTGTAGCATTTGGGTGAATGATACAATCATTACCAATATGACAACGCTCACGAACTACGGCTCCTGACCATATAATAGTGTTTTTGCCAATAGTACATTCGTCTAGAATAGTAACATTTGGATAAATAGTTGTGTTTGCACCAATTTCAACTTTAGGGCCAATATAACAGCCTGCACCAATTCTGGCACCTTCTCCAATTACAGCTGTTTCATCAACATTTGCTGACTTATGGATATTGTTGCGAAATATTGGGGTAGGAGGAGCAAAAAGTGCTAGAATCTGAGACATAGCCAAATCAGCATTTTTTACTTTAATAAAAGCACGATTATCTCCAGGTTCAATTGAAATGTCTTCGTTAACAACTGCAATTGAAGCTTTTGAAGCTTCCCAGAATTTTTCATATTTTTTATTTCCTATAAAAGAAATTTCAGAAGTGGTGGCTTTTTCTAATTGTTCTGTTGCTGTAATGGTTTGCGAAGTCGTGCCGTAAATTACGCCATTAATAACTTCATTAATTTCTTGAATTGAATAGGATTTCATCGAATGAATTTAATTGTTTTAGGGGTTATTTCGCACCAAATAAAATCAATTAGATTTAAATTACCTAATCTTATTTTGAACTTTTTTAAATAGTATTTTAAATAATAGTTTAAAGATTACAATTTTAACAGTAATTCTATTAATTTTTTGATTGTTTTCGAATTCCTGAGAGTAAAATCGATTTTTAACTTACGTATTTTGTAGGTTTTAAGTGGTCAATAGTAATACTTTTAAATTACAACCATCCAATGAATCGAAGCTCTCTTATCTTGTTTTAAATCAATTGATTTTAATTGTTTTGGATAGTAAATAGCCGTTTTAATCGCTCATTAAAGGGTCATGTTATTTTGTAAGTTTCTCTAGGTTTGATTTGAAGATGGGTTTTTTGCTGATTTGTAGTAGTTATTTAAAGCAAATAATAGAAATGAAACGTTTTTTTTGATTTTTTTTGAATTTGTTTGCAATTTAATTTTAAAAAATTGTAAAATTGGTAAGTTAAATCCTAAGGTTAATTTGGAATGTATTTTCTTCAGGAGTTAAATTGAAAGCTTTTTTAAATTTTATTCTCATTTAAAATGAAATTATAATAAAAAAAGCGATTCACTTTAAATTATAAGGAATCGCTTTTTTAGATTTTTTATTCTTTTATTTTAGAAAGAGAAATAGCATTGATGCAATAACGCAAACCACTTGGTTCAGGACCATCGGGAAAAACGTGCCCCAAATGTGCATCGCAGGTGTTACAAACCACCTCAACACGAATCATTCCGTATGATTTGTCTGCGTGATAAGCTATAGCATTTTCTTTTAGCGGTTGTGTAAAAGACGGCCAGCCTGTTCCTGATTCAAACTTCTCGCTTGCGTCAAAAAGTAAAGTGCCACAACATTTGCATTCATAAATTCCCGGATCGAATAAACTGCAAAGTTCAGAACTAAAAGATCTTTCGGTACCTTTTAATCGTGCCACCTGAAATTCTTCCGGCGTTAAAAGCTGTTTCCATTCTTCCGGTGTTTTCTCCACTCTTTTATCCGGAGTTAGATTTCCTTTATTCGTAAAACGAATTATATCTGCCCATTTTATCATTGTCGTAATTTTAAATTAAAAAGATTGAATAAAGTTACTATTTCAGATAGTTAAAAACTAATAAGAATAATTACCATTACTTATAAAAGTAAGCAATTAATTATCAAATGGATAATTCTCATATCGTTTATATTCTCCAGTTTCGCAATTTATTTTAACCACATAATGTTTAAGATTTCTAGGAACAAGATCATCAGGAAGTGTTCCTGATTCTGTTTCTTCGCCAAATAAATAGTAACTATTTTTTGGACCAACCTCAATCCCATTAGTTGTTGTAGATCTAAAAACCTGATCTTTTCTTTTTTCTTTCAGGATACGCTCTGCATCTTCTATTTTTATTTTGCATTTTTTTGTAAAACCATAATAGGCTATGCTATCAGATACGCTAATTTTATGAATATGCTTGGATATTTCAGGGTTAATCCATCCGTTTTCCCTAAAAAGTACAGGTCGTAAAAAAACTTCATTATTAATTGTAGGATTGTCAGAAAATCTACAGTCATTGCTTCCCACATAGCCAGTCATTCCGTAATGTAAGTACGCATAATGATGATAGCCGGAAATATAATAATGCAATTTGTTTTGTGTGGTAATTACAATGGTATCGGTTTTTAAAAATGCTTTGTAAGGAATAGTAATAGATCTATATTCATCATAAGTGGTTCTTTTATTGAACCCATTTTTAATCAATGTGTCCTCAATAAATTTTCCTTGTCTTAGTATCTGAAACTTAAGAATATTAATTTCATTCTTTTTGAATTTTGCAAACTGAATCTCAGGTTGTTCAGTAATAAGTTTGACTGTGTCGCATTCTTTTGAAAATTCAATTGAATCAATTTCGGCTTGTTTTCTTCGGTGATCTGATGACCAAAAGAACCAACCAATTATTATTGCTACCAGAGTAATAATGACACCTATAATTACTAAACAACCTTTGATATATTTATTCATTTATTCTTCCTCTCTTTGCCCCATCATCATTAAAAATGCTTTTAGGAAAGGATCAATATTTCCGTTCATAACGCCATCTACATCGCTGGTTTCATAACCTGTACGAACATCTTTTACTAACTTGTAAGGCTGCATTACATAATTACGTATTTGCGAACCCCATTCGATTTTCATTTTTCCGGCTTCGATATCAGCGCGTTGTGCCTGCTGTTTCTTCAATTCGATTTCATACAATTGCGAACGCAACATTTGCATGGCACGTTGTCTGTTGTCTTGCTGAGATCGTGTTTCAGAACATTGAATCTGGATTCCGGTTGGTTTGTGTACCAATTGTACTTTGGTTTCGACCTTATTCACATTTTGTCCTCCGGCACCACTGGATCGGGAAGTTGTAATTTCAATATCGGCAGGATTAATGTCGATTTCGATACTGTCATCAACAAGTGGATAAACGTATACAGATGCAAATGAAGTATGACGTTTGGCATTACTATCAAAAGGAGAGATTCGAACCAAACGATGTACACCGTTTTCTCCTTTTAAATATCCAAAAGAATAATCGCCCTCAAATTCCAGCGTAACGGTTTTAATTCCCGCAACCTCGCCAGCCTGAAAGTTTAGTTCTTTTATTTTAAAGCCATAGCTTTCTCCCCACATCATATACATACGCATTAGCATTCCTGCCCAATCACAACTTTCGGTTCCGCCGGCTCCGGCAGTAATTTGTACAACGGCACTTAAACTATCACCTTCGTCAGAAAGCATATTTTTGAACTCGATGTTTTCGATATGAGCTTGCGTTGTATTATAATGCTCGTCTAATTCTTCTGCAGAAAGTTCCCCCTCTTTATAAAAATCATAGGCAAGTTGTAATTCATCTGTAAGTTCGATGGCTTTGTTGTAATCTTCGATCCATTTTTTCTTGTTTCGAAGGTTTTTTACAATGACTTCGGCTTCTTTTGCATTGTTCCAAAAGTCGGGTGCGAAGGTTTTTTCTTCTTCGTTGGCAATTTCAATTAGTTTGGCATCAACGTCAAAGATACCTCCTCAACGCACCAAGGCGCTCCACAATACCTTTTATTTGTTCGGTAGTTGTCATAAATTAATAGTAGTTTTATTTGTTTTTTGAATTTTACGTGGTTGATAAAATGGATCTATAAAAAATAATTTTAAATCAATACGTAATTTTTATTGTACAAAAATAAGATATAGTTTTTAGATTATAGCATAAATTTTAACATATAAAATAGTCTCTAAAAAGTCTGTCGGTTTAAATAAGTTACCGAAATATAATTTGCTTTCAGTAATTATTTAGTTAAGATAAAAAAAGAGAAAAATATTTTATGGATGGCTCGTCGCTAGTAAAAATTGTGCACTTTTTTCATGTTATTTTTATTATTAAATATTTATCTGATTATCAAGTAGTTATTTGTTTGCTCTGTATGGCATATCAACTGCGTATTTTTTTTAGCTAACAAATTGGTTATTAAGATTATAAATCAATTTTAGAATATTAATGGTAGTTTTATATGATTTTGGCAAATATTGCGTTAATTTGGTTTAATTGTATTTACAAGTTAAATTTTAGCAAAACTTGCCAAGAATAACTATCAGTAATACGTAATTTTGCTTTACAAAAAAGATATACTTTTTAGAATATGGAGATAAATTTAATTAGCGATACTATTACCAAACCTACAAACGAAATGTTGCAGTATATGTTTAACGCTCATGTTGGCGATGATGTATACAGACAAGATCCTACAGTTATTGAGTTGGAAACCAGAGTCGCTGAGTTTTTTGGTATGGAGGCCGGACTATTTTTTCCGTCAGGAACCATGGCCAACCAAACCGCTATAAAATTACATACACAACCCGGAGAGCAATTAATTGCAGATAAATTTGCACACGTTTATAATTATGAAGGTGGAGGAGTTTCGTTTAATAGTGGCGTTTCTTGTTGTTTATTAGATGGAAATCGAGGTATGATTACCGCAAATCAGGTAGCAGCAGCCATTAACGATCCGGAGTTTTATCATAGTCCGTTAACGAGTTTGGTTTGTGTAGAAAACACAACCAATAAAGGAGGCGGAGCTTGTTATGAGTTAGAAGATCTAAGAGAAATAAAAAAAGTTTGCGATGCCAATAATTTAAAATTCCATTTGGATGGAGCCAGAATTTGGAATGCACTGGTAGCTAAAAGACAAAATCCGAAAGATTTTGGTGCTATTTTCGATACTATTTCGGTTTGTTTATCAAAAGGATTGGGAGCTCCAATAGGCTCTATTTTGTTAGGTAGCAAAGCTGATATTCACAGAGCGTTGAGAATCAGAAAGATATTGGGAGGAGGAATGCGTCAGGTGGGTTATTTGGCTGCAGCTGGATTATATGCTTTGGCCAATAATATCGAAAGATTGGCAGAAGATCATCGACGTGCAAAAGAGATCGCAGCAATTTTAAGTACGAAACCCTGGGTATCTCATATTGAACCTGTAGAAACTAATATTTTGATTTTTTCATTAGCAGAGGGCTATAGTGATCAGCTTTTGATTGAAAAATTGAAACAAAAAAATATTTTGATAAGCTCAATGGGGCACAATAAATTAAGGGTTGTAACTCATTTAGATTATAAAGAAGTAATGCATACTTATGTAATTGAAACGCTTCAGAAGTTTTAATTCCTATTTTAAAAAAATAAAAAAAACCGCCCTTAATTTAAAGGCGGTTTTTAAGTTTTTATCTAAATTTATATTTAGATTTTTTCTCCGTAATATGCTTTACGCATAATTTCTTCCATATCTTTTACTAAAGGTAAACGAGGGTTTGCCGGAGTACATTGATCTTCAAAAGCATTCATGGCAAGTATATTCAGTTTTGCAAGCCATTCTTTTTCATCAAGACCTTGTTCTTTAAAACTCATTTTTATTCCTACTTTTTTACCCAATTCGTAACAGGCCTGAGCATAAACCTGTGGACCGTCTTTTGGTCCTTTTGCAGGAAGACCTAACACCTGGCAAATTTCGAAATACTTTTGATCTGCTTTATAAGTAGAGTATTTAGGCCATACCGAAAGTTTTCCGGGAACTTCGCCATTGTATTTAATAACATAAGGCAATAAAATGGCATTTGTGCGACCGTGCGGCGTATGGAACATTCCTCCAATTTTGTGGGCCATAGAGTGAGAAATTCCTAGCATTGCATTAGCAAAAGCCATACCTGCAATTGTTGATGCATTGTGCATTTTATCGCGTGCCTCGTCATCATTTTTACCGTCAAGGTAGGTTCTCTCCAGATATTGAAATACCATTTTAATAGCTTGCAGCGCAAGTCCGTCTGTGTAATCATTCGCTACAATAGAAACGTATGCTTCTGTTGCATGCGTAAGTACATCCATTCCGGTATCTGCAATAACTGACGGAGGAACAGTTTTCGTTAACTCAGAGTCAATAATAGCAACAGTAGGCGTAAAAGCATAATCTGCCAAAGGATATTTTTTATTGACAGAATGATCTGAAATTACGGCAAAAGGAGTTACTTCTGAACCAGTTCCTGAGGTCGTTGGTATACAAATCATTTTTGCTTTTGTTCCTAAAGTTGGAATTTTTACCGCACGTTTACGAATATCCAGGAATTTTTGTTTGACATCATCAAACGAAACCTGAGGTTGTTCGTACAGTAGCCACATAACTTTGGCAGCATCCATAACAGATCCTCCTCCTAATGCAATAATACTATCCGGCTGGAACTCACACATTGTTTCGGCACCTGCTCTGGCAGTTTCAATGCTTGGATCCGGTTCTACATTAGAGAAAATTCTAATATCGACTTTGTTGGCACGACGATTTAATACGTCTATAATTTTTTGAACAAAACCAAGTTTTAGCATACTCAAGTCAGTTACGATCATAACTTTGTCAAGAGATTGCATTGATTTTAAATATTGAATCGAGTTAGGCTCGAAATAGATTTTTGAAGGGACTTTGAACCACTGCATATTATTGTTTCTTCTACCAATTCGCTTGATATTGATTAAATTTATTGCTCCAACATTTCCTGAAACAGAGTTTTTTCCATAAGATCCGCATCCAAGGGTAAGAGATGGAATAAATGAATTGTAAACGTCTCCGATACCTCCAAAAGTCGAAGGAGAGTTCCAGATTACACGAATGGCTTTTACTGCCACTCCAAATTCTTTGGCTATTTTTTCATCTTTTGTATGAATGGCTGCTGAGTGTCCTAATCCGTCAAATTCGACCATTTGTTCAGATAATTTTATACCTTCAGCAGTTGAATTTGATTTTAGAATTGCCAGTACAGGAGAAAGTTTTTCTCTGGTCAATGGCTCGTTTACGCCAACTTCTGTTACTTCTGCTGCAATAATTACAATATTTTCAGGTACCGAGAAACCAGCTTGTTGTGCAATCCATTGCGGAGACTTTCCAACAATATTTGGATTTAATTTTGCACCACCGCAGTTTACACCTTTTGCAGTAACTCCAAACATTAATTCTTCTAGTTTTGCTTTTTCTTTTTCATTAGCAAAATAAACATGATGATGTTTAAAAGCTGCTTTTGTTTCTTCATAGATTTCTTTATCGATAATAGCAGCTTGTTCAGAGGCGCAAATCATTCCCCAGTCAAATGATTTTGAAAGTACAATGTCATAGACAGCTTGTTTTATATTGGCGGTTTTTTCGATATAAGCGGGAACGTTTCCGGCACCAACACCCAGCGCAGGTTTACCACAAGAATAAGCGGCACGAACCATTGCGTTTCCTCCGGTAGCCAGAATGGTTGCAATTGTAGGGTGATTCATCAAAGCATTTGTTGCCTCTACCGATGGATATTCGATCCATTGAATACAATTTTCCGGAGCTCCTGCAGCAACTGCAGCATCACGAACTACAATTGCAGCAGCTTTAGAACATTGTTGAGCCGAAGGATGGAAACCAAATATAATTGGATTACGGGTTTTAAGGGCGATTAAAGCCTTGAAAACAGTAGTAGAAGTAGGGTTTGTTGTTGGTGTTACACCACAAATTACTCCCACTGGTTCTGCAATTTCTACAATTCCGGATAATTGATCTTCTCCTATAATACCTACGGTTTTTAAATTTTTTAAGCTATTGGTTACATTTTCAGCAGCAAACATATTTTTGGTTGCTTTGTCTTCAAAAATACCACGGCCTGTTTCTTCAACAGCATGCAAAGCAAGTTCGCCGTGTTTGTCTACGGCAGCAACAGAGGCTTTGGCCACAATATAATCAACTTGCTCCTGATTAAGGTCCAGGAATTGTTCCAGAGCAATTGCTCCTTTTTTGGCAAGTTCTTCGACATGAGCAATAGCATCAACTTTTAGAGTTTCCTTTACGGTATCTTTTACTAATCCAGCACTTTGTTTTTCTGCTGTTTTGTTTTCGGTTCCATTTGGACTTAAAGTTTTCTCATTCATAATAATTTGTGTTATAGTTAATATTCACTTTTAATGCAGTTTTATAGATTGTGATAACTAGTTATTTTATGGACAAAAGTTTTTTTGAGTCTGATGTATAATTAACTCTAAAAATCTATTTTGTAACTAATTTCTTATCCTGTGTTTTGTGTTGTTTTTACTGTTTTTGATTTGACTTATCCTTACAAATATTCGCTTACTAAAGAAAAAATATTGATGCGGTTTTACTTCTGATAAAAATAAAATCCTGTTGGTTTTAGCTTTTTATCTGTATCAAATATCAAGACATATCAAGAGAATAAAGCTGATATTTGTCAGTCGAAAAAAAAATCTACGCAAACGTTTTCTGTTGAAAGTCACTATTTTATGCTTAAAAAAACGAGCTAAAAAGAAGTATGGAAAGGGGGAGTTTGCGATCTTTAAAAAAAGAAAAAGCAAGTAAATTTATAGTGGTAAAAAAAACGTAAAGACAGAACTATTTCGATTGCAACAAAGAAATTTTAAAAGAAAAAAGAGTAGGAGAAAGACATAAAAAAATCCGATTCATTTAGTTAAAAATGTATCGGATTTTATTTAAAAGAAGTAAAAAAAATCTCTTATTTGAATAAATTATCCATTCCTGGAATCATTGGCATATCCATTTTTGCAACAGCATCAAGTTCTTGTTCGTTAACGCTTGTAGCTCTTTCAATTGCCTTATTTAGCGTTACTACCAAGTAATCCTCTAATTGTTCTTTATCTTCAAGCAAAGAATCATCAATAGAGATCGATTTTACTTTTCTATTTGCAGTTAATGTTACCTTTAGTAATCCGTCAGCGCTTTGTTCATCAATCAAAACAGTATCTAAACGCTTCTTAGTATCTTCAATTTTTTGTTGGGTTTCTTTAAGTTTACCCATCATTCCCATTAAATCCATTTTTGTTGATTTTTTAAATTGTTTCGTACAAAATTAGTATATTGCTTTATCATATCAATAGAATATTTTATGAAAAAATTAATTTGGTTCTATTGTCTTTGTAGTATTTTTGCTCCTTCGTATTTAAAAACTAATGCTTAATCAATGCAAAACGATATAATGGCTCCACAAGCCAAAGAAATTCCAAAACCATTAAAAAAACATAAAGAAACACGAATTGATAATTATTTTTGGTTAAATGACCGCGAAAATTCCGAAGTTATTGATTATCTGAATCAGGAAAATTCATATTACCAGAAAATGACCTCGCATACAAAAGAGCTTCAGGAAAATTTGTATGAAGAGATGAAAGGCAGAATAAAAGAAGATGATTCATCAGTTCCTTATTTTTATAATGGTTACTATTATATCACTCGTTTCGAAACAGGTCAGGATTATCCAATATTTTCAAGAAAAAAGGGAAGCCTTTCGGCAGATGAAGAAATCTTATTCAATTGCAATGAACTAGCAAAAGGCCATACTTATTTTAAACTGGGAGGTTTAAGTGTGAGTCCCAATAACAAATTTGCCAGTTTTGGAGTTGATATTGTGGGAAGAAGAATCTACACGATTCAGATCAAAAACTTAGAAACAGGCGAAATTTTATCAGATAAAATCGAAAATGCAACCGGAGGATCTGTTTGGGCAAATGATAATAATACTATTTTCTATACCAAACAAGATGAGGTGACTTTAAGAGCTGATAAGGTTTTTAGACATAAATTAAACACAGCATCTACTACAGATGTTTTAGTTTTTAATGAAACTGATGATACTTTTAATGTTTCTGTAAGCAAAGAAAAATCAAGAAAATATATTGTAATAGGTTCAGGAAGCACTTTGACGACTGAATACAGAATTTTGAATTCAGATACTCCTGATGGAGAATTTGTTGTGTTCCAGCCTCGTGTTCGTGGTTTAGAATACAGTATTTCGCATTTTGAGGACTCTTTTTACATTTTAACGAATAAAGACAAGGCAACCAACTTTAAGTTGATGAAAACGCCTGAAAATAAGACAGGAAAGAGAAACTGGACAGACGTTATTCCGCATCGAGAAGATGTTTTGCTAGAAGATATCGAAATTTTTAAAAATTATCTGGTCGTTGAAGAACGCTCAAACGGTTTAAATCATATTCGCATCATGCCTTGGAACGACGATGCAGATTATTATCTTCCTTTTGGCAGTGAAACGTATAACGCTTACACGACAACCAATATCGATTTTGATACAGATGTTTTACGTTACAGTTATCAATCGCTGGCAACGCCTTCGTCTGTGATTGATTTTAATATGAAAACTAAAACCAAAGAAATCTTAAAAGAGCAACAGGTTTTAGGCGGAAAATTTGATAAAGAAAATTATATTGAAGAGCGTATTTGGGCAACTGCCAGAGATGGTGTAAAGGTGCCAATTTCGATGATTTATCGTAAAGGATTACAAAAAAATGGTAAAAATCCGTTATTGCTCTATGCATACGGATCCTACGGAATTACAATGGATACTTATTTCTCATCGACGCGACTTTCGTTATTAGACCGTGGTTTTGTATATGCCATAGCACATATTAGAGGCGGAGAAGATTTAGGAAGACAATGGTATGAAGACGGAAAACTGTTAAAAAAGAAAAATACCTTTACAGATTTCATTGATTGCTCTAAATTTGTAATTAACGAAAATTTTACATCTCCTGAACATTTATATGCCGAAGGAGGATCTGCAGGAGGACTTTTGATGGGCGTAATTATAAATGAAGCTCCGGAATTATATAACGGGGTGATTGCTCAGGTGCCTTTTGTCGACGTTATTACAACAATGCTAGACGACAGTATCCCATTAACAACAGGAGAATACGACGAATGGGGAAACCCAAACAATAAAAAATATTACGATTATATGTTATCTTACTCACCGTATGATAATGTAAAAGCACAAAACTATCCCAACATGTATGTTTCTACTGGATTGCATGATTCGCAGGTACAGTATTGGGAGCCAGCTAAATGGGTGGCTAAATTGAGGAATCTAAAAACAAATAATAACCTTTTATTTTTAGATACCAATATGGATGCAGGACATGGTGGAGCTTCTGGACGTTTTGAAGCTTTAAGAGACTTAGCAAAGGAATTTAGTTTTTTATTAGATTTAGAAAAAATTAAAAGCTAATTAGAAATTTTTTGTTAAATTTGCAACCTATCAAGGGTATTTAAAAATACCTTCGATTAACTATTTTTTTATGAAAGAAGAAATAAACGCTTATAATAATGTTTTAGAGTTAATAGGTAATACCCCACTTATTAAGCTAAATAAAATTACCGAAGAGTTAGAAGGTAATTTCTACGCAAAGGTAGAAGCTTTTAATCCAGGACATTCCTCAAAAGATAGAATAGCGTTATATATTATTGAAGAAGCTGAGAAAAAAGGAATCCTAACGCCAGGTGATACGATCATTGAGACGACATCAGGTAATACGGGCTTTAGTTTGGCAATGGTGAGTATTATAAAAGGGTATAATTGTATTTTAGCAGTAAGCTCAAAATCATCGAAAGATAAAATTGACATGCTGAGAAGTTTAGGAGCAAAGGTTTATGTTTGTCCCGCACACGTTTCGGCAGATGATGAGAGATCTTACTACAACGTAGCCAAACGTTTGCACGAAGAAACAAAAGGCTCAGTTTACATCAATCAGTATTTTAATCAATTGAATATTGATGCCCACTATAACACTACCGGACCTGAAATTTGGGAACAGACAAAAGGACAAATTACACATCTTGTAGCTTGTAGCGGAACCGGAGGAACTATTTCCGGAACTGCAAAATTCCTAAAAGAGCAAAACCCAAATATTAGAATTCTAGGTGTAGATGCTTTTGGGTCAGTTTTAAAGAAATACCACGAAACAAGAGAATTCGATAACAAAGAAATTTATCCGTATCGTATTGAGGGTTTAGGTAAAAACCTTATTCCATCTGCTACAGATTTCGACATCATCGACAAGTTTATTAAAGTAACTGATGAGGAAAGTGCTCACTCTGCCAGAGAGATCACCAGAAAAGAAGGATTATTTGTTGGATATACTTCAGGAGCAGTAATGCAGGCCATTAAACAATACGCAGAGGAAGGTGAATTTACTAAAGACAGTAATATTATCGCTATTTTCCCCGATCACGGTTCTCGCTATATGAGTAAAGTATTTAGCGATGACTGGATGAACGAACAAGGATTCTTTGACAGTGTCAATGAAGAAGAAGTTCAAAAAATTGAATTTGTAAAGTAGTTCAACTGCTTTTTTTTAATATAAAGCTCCATTCGTAAAATCGAATGGAGTTTTTTTTTGTGCTTTGTAAAGAATTTTTGATTGGTCTGCTAAGTTTTAGCATTAATCACGTTATTATCAAGTGTTAATGTTTTAATTTTATTTGCGAATACCGTATTTATACGTAAGAAATTATATTTTTAAATGATTTTAATTTATCATTTTTATAAAATGACTATTAGTATAATAATAAACTTAAGATTTTGAAATCCTCTATTTTTGTTATTTAAACGATTATTTAGGTTCGTTGTCGAATAAATTTCAGGTCGAATGCATAATAATATAGTTTAGCAGTGTTAAAAGACACAATGTTTTTTAATCCCTAAATCACTATTATGAAAAAATTACTACTCACTTTAATGTTTGTAAGTTATTTGAATGTTAATGCTCAAAATCCAATTGAGGAGTTTAATTTCAATGGGACTTTAAATAATACAGCTAATACCACTTCTTTTATTGGAGCAAACAATTTTGTTACAGACAGAGCCGGATTGGTAAAAGGAGCGCAACGATTAACTAATAAAGCTATGGAAGCCGTTGTGGATGATCTTCCTCAGGGCAATAGTCCAAGATCAGTTAGTATATGGGTAAAATTAAATGATATTGCTTCTGCAAATTATATTTGGGGTTATGGTACAGCTTATAATGCACAATACTGTGGCTTATTACAGCAAGGAACCACTTCTGCTAACTCAGATTTAAGTTTGGCTGGTTGGGGAGCTTCTAATGATGTAATTGTTTCTACTCCGATTGCAAAAGATACCTGGTACAATTATACGATAACTTACGAGGGAAAAGTTTCTAAAATATACCGTAACGGAGAATTATTAAAATCTGTAGATGGAATTACACGTGCTACAAAAGGGAATATTTTTAGACTTGGGGAAATAAATACAACAGTGGGTATTAATGCTGATATAGACGACTTAAAAATCTATGATGTCGCTTTGACTGCCGAGCAGGTTGTGGCATTGTACAATAGCTCTAAACCTGTTAGAATAGCTGCTGTTGAACCAGCAACTACTGCAAAAACAATAAAAAAGGCCGCGGTTAAATCAAGAACTGGTACAAAGCCTACTTCTCCAACAATTATTGCACCGGCGGATCTTAATGATGTCACGAAAAATGTTGAAGTGTTCTCGCAAGGAGAGAAGATTTATGGAAACGATAATAATACAATCAGTATAAGTAATCTTCCTGAAGGAACCTATTTGTTGAAAATAACAAACGCAACTTCAAAAAAGATAACTTCAAATTAAAAAGAACATTTTATTTTTTAGTGAGTATTGCTTTGATTAAGTCTCAATTTATTTTTTTAGATAGTAAAGGCCTTGTAAAGTTTTGCTTTAGGTGGCCTTTTGATTATTTCTTTGATGTAAAAAAAAATTTTGTAAAGATGTTTTTACAAATGGTAATAACAATGTCATTTAGTTTTGATTTTTATTAATTAAAATAAGAATATCGTACTTATACTCAATAGTAGTTTGGTAACTTTGAATAAAATTTATAGTTTTAACAAAAAATATGAAACTACAATTGAATTTTAAATGAATGTAATTATTAATTTTTATTAATTGATTGCTATGTAGTTTTAATTTAGTTTGTGCATTATATTATAATTTGGTGTTTGTAAGAACACTTTTTAAAATCCCCTAAAATCTGTTACATATGAAAAAATTATTACTGACATTACTGTTTGTAAGTTTTTTAAATACCAATGCCCAAAATCCGGTTCAGGAATTCAATTTCAATGGAAATTTGAACAATACCGATAATACAATCTCATTTTTAGGTGCTCCTAATTTTGTAAATGACAGAATGGGAGTCGCAAAAGGAGCACAGCGCCTCACTAACAAAGCGTTGCAGGGTGTAGTAGGAGATCTTCCTCAAGACAACAAACCGAGATCAATATCTATTTGGATAAAATTTAATACTATTACTTCGGTAAATTATATTTTTGGCTATGGCAGCGCAGTAAATACTCAGTATTTTGGTTTATTGCAGCAAGCTGTATCATCAGGAAATTCAGATTTAAGTCTTGTGGGATGGGGAGATACAAATAATACTATAGTTTCAGTTCCTCTTGCAAAAGACGTTTGGTACCAATATAGTGTGACTTATGATGGTAGTAAATCAAAAATATACCGTAACGGAGAATTATTAAAATCGGTTGAAGGAGTTTCGCGCTTAACAAAAGGATATATTTTGAGATTAGGTGCGTTGAATGGTACGGTTGGGATAAATGCTGATGTAGATGATCTTAAAATATACAGCGTTGCAATGACAGATGAGCAAGTTATGGAATCTTATAATAGTTCGAAACCAACTACTACAGCTGTAACGGAAAATGCTCAGTCTTCTAATGCAATAAAAAAAGCTAGTCCTGCAAAAGCTGTAGTTGCTGCAAAATCGTTACCGTCTGTTTCGGCTAGTACAACTGAAGCAAATACTGGTTCTAAAACTGTTGAGGTTTTCTCGCAAGGAAAAAAAATAGCCGGAAGTAATGCTTCTAATATTGGAGATTTACCGGAAGGAACATATTTGATTAAAGTGACAAATAATCCTTCTAAAAAGTAAATTACAATATAAATCAAATCTTAAATCGGATTTCTAATTGCATTTTGTATTAGAACGTGATTTAAGTTTTTGCAAATAGAAAAACGCCTTCTGATTTAGAGAAGGCGTTTTTTATTATTTCTTTTTCTGTTGTCCGGGAGCATATGCTTTTGCACTTTTACTTCCTGACATTTTTTTAGCTTGTCCTGGTGGAATTTTGCCAGGACTGCTATGGTGTACATGAGTACTACATCCAACAACACTAACGACTACAAATAAAACTACCATAACTATTACGGCAACTTTAGTATATTGAGAGTTTTTCATAAATATCTTTAATTTCTTGTTTCGGAGCAAATATATGAGATAATATGCTTTTTAAACGATCCAGAGCTTATTTAGAGTATATATAAACAATGAGAGCGAACAAAAATCCTTGAGAAATTAGACGTCTTTATTGCACTGAAAAAGTTTACATATTTTTATATTGCCTTATACTAAGTTTATTCTAAAAAAGAGCCTTCTAAAACACGATCGTTCGGATATGTCAGATTTAGACAACGATAGCGCGGAAATTCTTTCCGTGCCCGCAAAGTATATCAATTTAGAAGAACTAACTTAAATTAATTTCTAAATCTGCATGATTGTCATTGAAGTAGAAAAACAATCTCTCAATTTAATAGATTTCTTTAATTATGACTTTTTTCTTGTGTCTTATAGCAACGGGCACGGAAAGAATTTCCGCGCTATCGTTGCGTTAATATATCTGAGCGATCGGGATTTCCTCACTATCGTTGCGTTGATATATCCGAGCGATCGGGGCCTTCTGAGTTTAGTTTTCAGAAGGCTTTTTGAATATTATATTTTATAAATAGAAAAAAAAATATTTAATTCTTTAAAAGTGAATTAACTAGATGATCAGCGTTTCTAGTAGTTTCAGGAAGCCTGTAGTTTGGGGTTAATTTAAGGATCCAAGAAATAGCTGTATTAATTGAAATTTTATGACCAACAGATACATACATTGGATTGATATTATCTTGTGTTCTTAATACCTTTCCAACCAAATTATTATTATAAATTAAGTCTTGTGTATTTCCTCTTTTTAAGCCTAAAAGATTTTTATCATAACTACCAACTAATCTTTTTTTTGCGCATCCAATTGTTGGAATATTTAACTCTATTCCTAAATGTGTTGCCATGCCAATTCCTTTCGGATGAGCTATTCCCTGGGCATCACAAACGATTAAATCTGGTTTAATTGTTAGTTTTTTAAAGGCCTCAATTAAAGGTGGAATTTCTCGAAAAGAAAATAAACCAGGAACATATGGGAAAGTAATTTCCATTTCATGTGACACTTCCTCAACAACTTTAAAAGTAATTGAATCTAAAATAACTATTGCTCCAATCATTTTATCTGAGGCGTCATTATATGCAACATCTACTCCTGCAATATATTGTATAGGTAATACTAATTGATCTTCTTTGATTACTTTTTCGCTCAGACTATTTTGCAAAGCATAAAGTTGCTTAAATTCTGGTTCTTCATGAAATAAATTGTCATTCATTTTTAAATTTTTAATATGGTAAATCTACTCGACAACCAATTAGAGTGTGATTAAGAAAATCAACATAGTAAACTGTATATGGAGCATAGCATTCTACATAATCAGAATGAAATAATTGATAACCTAATGAATAATTAAAACCTACTTTATCATAAAATGAATTAATCGGTCTTCCAGGTTCTTTATAATATATTGTATCAAATTGAAAACTAAATTTTTCTCGTTGATTTAAAAATTCATTATCTATTATTTCATTAAATGGAATTAATATTTTTTGAGCTATAGGATCTAATTCATGCAAATTCTGTTCTAGAAATAATAAAAAATCTGATATAAGAGTTTGATCAAATTCTTTATTTCTAAATTCTTTTAATTGTATTTCTATACGAAATTTAAATACGAAATTTTTGCTTTTTAAACTGATTAAATCTCTACTTATCCACGAATCATCACTATTGTGATAGAAAAAATTGTATTCAATATCTTTAAACTTAATTATCATAACATTTTATATTATTTTCCTTCTAAAACTTTTACGCCCTGAGAAATATGGAAACAATTTGGGCATCTTTGCATAACTTTATCTCCTTTACTACGAATAAACATATCAAATTCAGATAAAGATTGTTCACTTGCCTTGTTGCCTAATTTATATAAAGCAGCACTTAATGCTCTAACCTCTCCATGATAACCAGCTCGTCCAGCTCTTGATAATTTATCTAGATTATCAATATCTAATAGTTTGTTTGCAAATTCAGGATTTATTATCTTTCCATCTTTATCAGTAACGCTATTTCGGATAAAATCCATATATTTTATTCTGTCTCGCAATATTGGATGACATCCGGTTGAAAGAAATATTTGTTCTTCTGCAATATCTCCCTTTTTAAAATTATAACCTAAAAAAACTTCTCCATCAAAAGATGGATGTGTCACGCCTACAACTACCTGCTCCTGTGAAGAAGGAGGTTCAGCTTGTATTACTTTTTGCGCTAGATTTCCAAGATATCCAGATGGATGTTTGTCCGAAACATTTTGGCAAGATTCAAATTGACCTTCGTCTGTAATATATTTTCTTCCTTTGAATACAATATTATATTTCTTCCACAAATCTAATAAACTTAAATCAAAGTTTTTGATTGTTTGTGAATCCGCATATATAAAATCTTCTATAAATATCTTTTGAATACTTGGATCATATGTTAAGAGTTTGTTGACAATTGAAAGAGAAATACCATTTGCACATAACTCTTTTACTCCTTTCGAATTATTAGTATTAGTAGCAAGTATTGTCAATTTTTTACACATTTCAGATTCGAATGTGTTGATATCAGGACAGTAATCACATTTAGTTTTCTGCTCTGAATCATTACTTTTATTTTGACTTTGATACAAATGAGCTGTATTGCCAGACATTTTTATAATGTTATAAACAATTTTATTGTTTATTTGTGTAGCAATAATTACATTACTATCATCAATTTTTGCAAAAGCTATTTTACCCTCTTGTGCGACTCCATTTGCTGTTGTTTTAATACTTACTGTAGCCCCATTATTTAAATCTTCTATTAAATTTGCTGTTTTGCTAGTTAATTGATTAGCTATTTCTACAGTAATACCTTCGGCCCTTGCTGAGTTAACTACAAATTCTGTAACATTTCCAACTTTATTGGCACTGCTGACCAATTCGACTCCATCAACTGATATGTTAAGTAACATTGCAGCAGCAGCTCCGTAAACAGCTTTTTTGCTTACAAAGTTTTTAAAAGGACTAATGAAATTATCAAACTTATTAAAAACTTTAATAGAATTTAGAAGCTTCGTATTCACTACTCCACCAGAAACAGCAGTTTTTATTTCGTTAAAACCATTCAATAAAGAGCCTGATTTAAAATTGCTTGCCGCATTAACAAGTCCTTCAAAATTTTTGAAATTGTTTAAGAAATTAACTGTAGACAATGCGCGATAAGAATTAACAGCCAGATTTCCAACTCCGCCAGCACCATCTAATATGCTATAAGATATATATACATCATCCCAAACTTTACAAAGAGTACTATTAGAGTCCAATCTTCCTTCTTTTATTTCTGATTGCATATAATTATCCATCAAACCTACAGCAATACCTCCAGTTGAAATACTTGCAGCAACAGCTACAAGCGAACCGCCACCAGAAAAAGGTGCAGCTAATGTACCGGATAATATCATTACCGAATTACCAGCTTTTCTAAGATTTTCAGATGAAAAATCTTCTTTTAAAATTCCCTGAAAAGCAAGAGCAACTATTGATGGAACTACGTATTCTTTGCCTACTTCGAGTCCAAATTTATTTGTTGTTCCTGCTATAATTGTAATTGGCTCAAAAGGCTGATAATCTTCTTTATATTCAATTATTGCATCTCTTTTTGGACTAGGAGATCCAGTAGCACTGACATAAGTTCTTAAATCAATTAAATCATACTTGTTATAAAAGTAGATTCTTCCATTGACAACATCTAAAGTAGTACTTATAATTCTTGACTCTGTCTCCTTTCCGCTATTTATTACTACAGTATAGTCACCTGCACCTAAAATAAATGGTTGTGTTCCCGGATAATATTCTGTAACAGGAATACCAATTTGTTTTTTGGTAGGCTCTATTTTTAAGGACTCATAATTGTTTATAGCCCATTTTCCTAAAGTTAAAAATATTTCTGATACCTGGTTGTAATTTACATCATTACCAAAGCCTTTAATAGTTTTTCCTTGATCGAACAATTTAGTTATCCACTTATAATTTTGATTTTTAATTTCCTCAACTAATGATTTTTGTTGATTTTCGGGAGTAGTTAAAAAAACATCTTTAATAAAAAAGTGATCTTCAGTTGATGCTATACCATAGCTAATTTCCCATTGGGAATCATCAGTAACTTCATAGTATTTTTCTAAAATTTTGCTCCTAATTTTAAAAGGAAGTTTTTCAAGTAAACAAGTTGATAAGACGTTTTTGAATATTGTTTCTAGTTCAGAAAATGTTTTCAATTTATCATCAATAGCTTTTTCTATAATATCAATATTTGCTGTTACTTCAGCATTGCTCAAACTAGAACAGTTATTTATATTTTCATCGCTGTAATTAGCGCAACTCAAATATGCTGAATATACCAAGCTATTTTCTTTTTGTGATACTTTATTTATCTTGTTTATGTATGCCTCAAGTGCAGCTTGGGCTTTAATCTTATCCGTACTTAGAAAATCTTTTTCTTTTGTTAATTCTTCATAAGTAGTATGTACATATTTTATTAAATTACAATCTGTAGAATAATCATATACAAGCCAAAGAACATCATCTTTTTCTAAAACCTTTTTAGGTTGTAAAGTGTATGGTTCTTTATTTTCATCGCCATTTATTGTATATGCTTTTTTATTGTTGTTCCACAAATATTTAACTCCTGAAGCATCCAAAAATCCTGATAAAATTCCTTTGTTAACCAGGTTTGCTCTGGTAGATACTATGTTACTTTCTCCAGCACTTATAAATTCGAAATTAGGTGTAATTCCATAACCACCCGCCAAAGCCCCAGAAGAACTCTTCTGGAAACCATAGAATTTCCAGCCACCGCTATGAATAATATCCCAATCATTATGAGATAATACAGTGCCGGTTCCATAATCCATTAAAAGATCTGTTTTTCCTTCATCAGTTTTGCTTGAAAAAGGATGTTTAAGTCCAAAAATGCCATGACCTAATTCATGTGCAGCTGTTTTTAAAGTATTGTCAAATACAAAGGCATATTGACCTCCAAGAGGCATAAACCCCTTATATCCTTTTTCGCCAGATTTTCCAGTATAAATGATATAATATGTCTCACTATTATAGATAAAATTAGGATTTGATTCTATTTGATTTTTTATGGCATTCTGACCATCTGTATATACATTTAGAATATCACTGTCACCACATTGTATTTCCTTTGGTAACGAACTAATAGTTACATCTTGAGTTGTAACATCAAACTTTATCCCAACCTTATTGTAAACTTGATTAAGGTAATCTTTTGCACTATTTTTATTTGGTATAGCTGCTCCATTTACGCTTAAAAGAGTTATACTAATAACAGGCTTTTGTGTTAGTTGCCAAACATTTACTTTACCAGCTACTTCAGATTTAGTTTCGATAGTTTTAGTGGCATCTTTAGGATCTTTTTCTTGATTACCTTTTACTGTGGCAATAATACTTCCTTTAGAAAAAGTTAATGCTTTATTGACGGTAATTTCTGCTTTGTTCTCAGTAATCCATTTTGAGTTGACTGTTGCTCCTGAATTTGTCTTAAAAACGATATCGTCTTTTGTTTTTCCGTTTTTAAAATTAGCTTCTGCAATAAATGTTTCAGGACCATTTAAATCTGATACAGCTTTATAATTTACGTTGTAAACTTTTCCATTTTGCATTGGAATAGTTTCGTAAGTTTCTATAAGTTTTGGTGAACCCTTATCTGGTTTTTGATCAAAAGCATATTTACTATTTGATCCATCTTTAAACTCAATAGTTACGTCAGGAGAAGATATTTGAAGAACTTCACCACTATCAGAAACTCCGTTAGTATTTGTTGCTAATGATTTACCTCCTGTCGCAGGAGACGATATAGTAGGTTCGCCTTTGCCATTTGCCGGAATACTAATTGTTTTACCTGTACTGTCTGTATACACTTGATCATAAGAAGATTTTGGAAGATTTGTAATCTGTCCATTTGGTCCTGTAAGTGTAATACTTCCGTCTGTATTTAGTACTGCTGATTTTACTTCATAATTTACTTTACCTTCTGTAGGTTTTCCATCCTTACCAAACACATTGGTAATAATTTTATCACCATCGACCATACCATTCCAGTTAGGATCATAACTGGCAACAATTTCTCCTGAGATTAATTTAAAATCAGTATTAAGACCAATGTTATTAAAAGTGATTCGGATTCTGGTATATTGACCAATGTTGCTTTTTGATTTTCCATTTTCGTCTTTTCCTGCAAAAGCGTCGGCTGCATCAATTAGTTTTCTGAATTTTTCTAAGAAAGGCAGGGTTACATACCCATCTCCTGAAAAATTACCATTGCTTCCGGTTGCATGTAATACCACAATAGGAAAATCTCCTGCTGAAACTACGTCATTAGGATAAAGATTTGGTAAAGGCGTTTTATTGGCCAAATCATTAGGGTCTGGTTTTATACCACAACCTGCAAAAGCAATCTCGTCTTTTGCAATGGTTGTAAATTCATTAATTGTACTATGAACATATTTACCCAGATCGCAAGATGCTCCTACTGTAAATTCGTAAGTTGTGTTTGGTTTTAAATTGCTAAGCGTGATATTTTCTCTAGGTGTTACCACTTTATACCATTCTGAGTTGGCATTTTTTTCGCGGTATTTTACCTGATAATCATAATTTTCTATATTACCGCTCCAGGTTATTTTTGCCTGATTTTCGCTAACTCCTGAAGTCGCAATGGCAAGGGGAGAGGTACAGTAAACTTCGTAAGTAAATGCAAAAATCTCAGTATAACCATTATTTTTAAACACTCCTATTTCTTCGGCACCCATAATGGCTTTTGCTTTGATGCGCCATGCATATTTTTTACCCGGAATAAGCTGAGGTTCGCTCATACTATATTGCAGGGTTGTCATTTTGGTTGTCGTGGTGTACAACGGCGGCGAATAGGCAAAGGCATTTTGAACCGGTGTGTAATTATCCCAAATTTCTACCAATGAAAACTCATATTCTACATTACTGACATTAATGCTTCTTGGTGTCCAGCTGAAAACAATATTCTGAATATTTTGCTGCATGATCGAAGCATTATTCAAAGGCAGGTTTAAAAATGGCGGATCATTTTGAAAAATAATAGTAGTTGAACCTGTTTTTTTAGACAGTTTTTTTCCTGTAGCAAAATCATATACTTCTACATAAATGTTGTAAATACCTTCTGGTAAAGGTTGTGCATATTGATTCTGGTTTAATCCTAACAAGTTTTGATACTCGAAATAAGGAGCCAAATCGACATTGGTCAACTGAAGCGGAAATCCTCCTTCTAGATACAATGGTTTTGCACCTACCACAAAATCATTGGTGCTAAACGAAATTCCGTTGCCCTGAAAATAAATCTTAAGTCGCACCTGACGGTTTGAAATCGTTAAATCGTTTAGGACTAACTGAATTTTTATGGGACTATTGATCGTAGTTGCATCTGCATATTTAGTTAAATAAATAGGAGAGGGCTGTGTAATTTGCGTTGTAATAGAGATAGGAAAGGTTTGCGCATGGCTTGCTAATCCTATCAGGGAAAAGAACAACAACAGATATAAGTGTAATTTTTTTAGCATTTTGGGTAATTGAGGTTTATCCATTTTCTGTCAGGTTAGTATCTTACTACTTTTATTTTTGAATATGTGTTAAATCTATTTCATCAATTGAAGCATTTTTAACGGCTAATTCATGATAAAACGGAATCATTTTTAATTCGATCGCATCGGTTATTTCAGTTGCTGATTTTTTGTCTTTTATTAATTTAAAAGCTTCCTGAATTTCCTGTTTACTAAAATCAGCAACGTTTTGATTTTGTTGAACTTCAGTTGCAGGTATTTTTGCCACTGTCGAAATTTCTCTCAACATCCATCGGTGGTGCATTAGCTGATCGCGATTTTTATCGCTTCTTTCGACCAATTTCAAATACGATTTATAAGCTGTTTTATCTGTAATATCGGCTTCGTTTACGCCATGTAATTTGTGGTTGTTAACGCTTCCCATTGCCATTACATAAGCACTTTCAAGACTTTCATCTTTCATCTTTATTTCTTTTTCCAGCTTTTGAGCAGCTTCTACGACATATTCGTTGTAACTCTTGACATTTTCAGCTTCTTTATCGTAAGCTTCGAGATAATCTAAAACCTTTTCTTTAAAGTCTTTATCATCAGGTGACAGCGTAGCCAATGTTAATAGATGTTCTAAATTGGTGATTTCTTCTGCGGGTAGAGGATTTAATGCCAATTGCATCTCTTTTAATTTTGATGTAATTTCATCTCGGGTGCCTTCAAATGTTTTTCCGTTAAGGTTTATTTTTAAAACAGGATTTGCGGGATTTAATTTCATGTCTTCCTCTGTTCTCGGCTCTCTTTTTGGACGCATTTTTATTTTATCAAACGAATAGGCGTACGATAAAGTAGCAGTTAAATCATTGTTTTTTCGCCCTGCAGAATTACTAAACAAGGAGATCATACTCATATTAAAATTGTGTTTTTCGATATAAATATAAGATCCGTTTAGTCTGAAATTGAAAATATCATTTAGCTTGTCCCCATTATTGTAACTTGTGTTGTAACTGGTAGAAGCAGAGGTTGTAAGTTTTTTGTCAAAAAGTAATTTTGAAACTCCTATCGTGGGTCCAATAATCAGGCTTTTGCCCGAATCGGTTTTTCCGTAGGTATTGTTTAAGGAACCGTTGAAGCTTAAATCTTTTTCAGGATAACCAAGAGAATAGGTAAGTGCTGAGTTGTAATAGGTAGATGCTCCGTTTTCAACTGTTCTCCCTTGGTGTTGGTTTTTGGCATCCTGCATCGAAAAATTAGCGCTTATGGCTTTCTTTAATTTTTTGTCATTCTTTAGTAAATAATTTACAGTTAAGCCTACATTTTGATTGACTTGTCTGAAATTTAAAGTATCCAGATAATCATAATTAGAAATCTGATTGATATAATCAAACTGATTACGGCTGTTGGTATACGATTGAAAATTAGAGTAATTTAAATTTAAATTTAATTTCTGATTGGGTCTGAAATCGGCATTAATAGACGTTACCAATCGCTTCATCTGACTTTCTTTTTGTTTTTCTAAATTGTCTTTTTGAAGTCCGAGGTTTACAGCAAGCGAAACTTTATCCTTGTATAAGTTTTGAGTAGCGTTTACGGTAATGTTTTCTAAGTCATTATTAAAATAATAACCTCCAAAAGTTCTGTAATTAGGATCTATTCTTTCATATCCAACACCTAAAGTTCCTTTTCCGGCAGGATAAACTAATTGGCCCTTAAAAGCATCATAACTTGTTGTTGTGCTATTTCTTCCTAATAGAAAAGAAGAAACACCTTGTGCTTTTCCGCCATCGGTAACTCTTAAATCTTCGGTAATACTGCTATTGGCATATTCTGTAGAAACCTGCAATTTCTGAAAAAGTTTAAATGTAGTTTCAAAACTAATGGCAGCATTTTCCTTTGGTGTTACATCCAATTCAAACGGAACAGGATTATTTAAGGAATTGATCTGATCTCTGGCTTTGAAAAAAGTAAGACCTAAATTTATTTTTTCTAATGCGTAAGCCGTTTTAAAACCATAGCCAAATCTTTTATATGCTGGCAGAATATCCGGATAAGCAGCATCGTATTCGCTGCTTTTTAATAATCGTCCGTACATCGCACTAATTTTAAATTTTCCCTGAGGCGTTAAATCAACTCCAAAACCCGTAAACTGATGACCGCTTAAAGTATAAGGTGAGAAAGACATACTAACGTCTCCAATATGGGCTGTTATCCATTTATACGACGGATGTATGCTCAAACGATTCATTAAAACCGGTTTGTTATACCCGAATTTCTGATTTGTATAAGAAAACGATAATGGAACATTATACAAATTTGCAATGTTGAAATTGATATTTCCGTTTAAAAAATAGCTAAAAGGTTCTCTTGTAGCATTACCAGAATAGAATACCGTATTGGCAGATGCACCACCGCTAACATTTATTAGTTTGGCTTTACCTACTTCCTGCACATTAAAGTTTTGCGAAAAACCAAATGCACTTATAAAAAGTAGTATTGTAATTAAAATTATTTTTTTTAAAATCATTCTTTAGATGCTATGGAGATCAAAGTTTTTTGACCTCCATTATTATTTGAAATTGATAATTTTTACTTGCTTGCTATAAGTTTACTGAATGATAATTTTTCTCAATTTACTTCCTTGTTGTGACTCAAACAGCACGAAATAAACCCCTGAAGGAAGTCCGCTAAAACTAAAGTTGAACAGGTAATTATCTTTGCCATCCTGAGTTTTTGAATCGATAAGCATATTGTTATTCAAACTATAAACCTTAACATGTGCAGGTATAACCTTATCAAGGATTACATCTACAGTAAAAGTTCCTTTTGATGGATTTGGATAAATTTTCAAATCAAATTTTTTCGAAACCTCATCCGGATTGTTTTCTTCAAAATCGCCTTCTGTAACTAAAATTGTTTTGGTTTGATAGGCAATACAATCTCCCTTTTTTGTATTCATTGTAATATCATATTCACCGGTTTCACTAAAACTTATTTCAGCAAAATCTTTGTTTTTAGAAACGATAGTTGCGTTAGCAGGCAATATCCATTCGATGTCATCGGCAGCAGGATTACTAATGTCTACAATTATAAATTTCTCGTTTTTAAATACCTGACTGGAAACAGCAAATTCGGCACTAATAGCCGTACTTTGACTTGAGATTTTTATAGTATCTGTAGCTTCACACCCCAATTTATTAGTTACAACAACTGTATAATTTGCGGCTTGCGAAACGGTTATCATGGCTTTATTACTTTTGAATCCTTTATCAGATGTCCAGGAATAAGTTGCTTTATCATCGTCTATCGTTGCGTTTATAGTCAAAGTCTGATCGAAACACAAAGTCACATCTTCGCCAAGATTAATAATATCTTTTGGAGGATTTACTATCGTGTAGCTTCTTAAAATACTACAACCTCTTGCATCTGTAATTTCTATTGAATATTCTCCTGCTGATGCATTACTTAACTGGTTTGTTTTCTCTCCGGTATTCCATAAATATTTATAGGGTGCAGTACCATCAATTGGGGTAACCACAATTGTTGCATCAGAACCTGCATAACAAGTCGGTATTTTTATAACTTCTTTTGCATCAAGATGAGCAGGTGCATCAACGGTGATTATTTTTGTAATGTTACAACCATGATTATCTGTTACTAGTACAGAATAGTTACCTGGCTTGACATTTTGAATGGTTGCAGTTTGGCTTCCTGTATTCCAGATATAGGTGTAAGGAAGCGTTCCTCCTGATGGAGTTGCATTAATTGTCCAGTCATTAAAATCACCACAATTTACATAGTCTGCGGTTAATACATTATTAAGAATATTTGGCTCTGTAACCATGAGAATCTGACTTGTTGCCAAGTTTCCGTTTGAATCTTTAGCAATAACATAATAAGATCCTTTTCCAATATTGTTCAAAATCGCACTTGTGGCTAAAACTGCAGTGTTACCATTTTCAAACCATTGGTATGTATAAGTTTCTCCCGGGTTTAATAATCCACCAGTAGTAGTAGGTTTTAAACTTCCGTTTTTATCTCCATTACATAATACAACATTTTGAACGCTTATAGTAGTCTCTAATAAAGGTGGTTCAGTTACTTCTATTAATGAAGAAGTAAGATTACAGCCTTTAGCATCAGTAACAATTATATAGTATTTTCCCGCTGCTAAATTTATCGCTTTAGCAGTTGTTTGATTTAGGTTTGTACCATCGCTTTTGAACCAATTATAGCTGTAACTACCATTTGCACCTAATGCTGTAATTGCGATAGATCCGTTGCTTAATCCTTTTCCTGTTGCAGGAGCAGCTACAATAGTATTGATTTCTAAAGCAGTTGGTGATGTAATTTTTACAGTGGCATCAGCACTTTTACACTGTTGAGTATCTTGTACCTGAACTGCATATTCGCCATCAGCCAAATTGGCTATAACTGTTTTTGCACCATTAGCAAAATTGGTCCAGTCTTTAACCAGAGTCCCGTTTTGGAAATAACGATATCTAAAAGTTCCATTTCCTCCGGTTGCTGTAATTGATATAGTTCCGTTACTATCTCCTAAACATTTTACAGGCTCCTGAACGGTTGTAAAGGTTACAAGGTTGGGTTGGGTAATTATTATTGGCGCAGTCGTAACCTCAATTGATTTAGAATCTTTAACAACTGCATAGTAGTTGCCTATTTTTAAATTTGTTAGTTCTGCATTGTTTTCATTAAGTAATAAAACATTGTCGCGGTACCATGTTATTTTTTTGATACCAAAACCGCCATTTACGCTTGCTTTGATAATCGCATTATTCGATTCAAAACAAGTCATATCCTGAGTTTGGTTGATGGTAATAGTAAGCGGATTATCAGTAAAATCAAAATCAGCATATTTGATACAACCTGTATCGTCTTGTACCGATACATAGTAATGATCTTTGATAAGATTAATAAAATCTACCGTTTTAACAGATGTGTTCGAAATGGTTTGTAAAACGGTTTCGTTTCCTTGTGCATTTTTAGTATATATTTTGTATTCGTAATTTGTTTTTCCACCTTTGATTTCAAAATGTAAAGCACCATCATTTCCATTTTGTGCAGTTGGATTTACATAGGTAATTTTATCAATATCAAAACCAAAATCTGCCGGTTGTGTAACTATAATTTCATCTAAAATACCAACGCAATGATTGGCGTCAGCCGAATTATAATTGGCATCACGAACTTCGACTGCATAAATACCTTCTGTTAAGGTATTTAATGCTGTTGGTGTAAAGTTTTCATAAGTATTTGTTGTCTTGTTTTTCTTTTTCCATTGGTAATTGTAAACAGGAGCACTGTTAACGACAAAAGGAGTTCCTCCGGTAACAGAGATAACAATTGAACCGTCCTGACCATCAAAACAACTTACGTTTACTTTTGAATCCAGTTTTACAACGACTGGTGTTGGCTGTTTAAATACAACATCAATACTATTCGAATCAACTCCGCCCTCATCTGTAGCGGTTAGTGTATAATCTCCGTCAGCAATATTTTCAAATTTGGCTGTATTTGCAACAATTATAATTACCGCATTTGTAGCTTTATTTCTTAATTTATAAATATAATTTCTATCTGACTGATTTTGTCCAAAAGTTGCTCCGCCGGTCGCGATAGCATCCAATGAACCTAATAAACCATTACATCTTGCTTGTATGTGAGTTTCTGTTAATACTGGTTTTGTTGGTTGTTCTACTGTGTAAGTACCTGAAGTAGTACAAGTATTTGCATCAGTTACCAAAACGCTATAAATTCCGGCTGGTATATTACTTAAAGTTGGACTGTTTGTTCCAACAACAATATCTAAATTATTTTTCCATTGATATTTATATCCTGCAGTTCCACCGGCAACAGTAATAACAATTTTACCTGTAGATAAACCAAAACCAGTCGTTGGAGTAATGGTTTTATTGTTTATAAATACAGAATTTGCAGGTTCTGTAATTATAACGGTTTGCTCATCAGTTTGACAACCATTTGCATCAATTACCTTTACGGTATAAGTTCCCTGAGTCAATTCTGAAATAATTCCATTTTGAGTATCAATTTTTCCACTTGAAACAATCGTGTAAGGTTTTGCAATATCTGTAAATTTCGTTCCTCCGGAAATAGTTAGTTTTATAGTACCATTATTACCTTCAAAACAGGATACATTCGTTTTTGTATAACTAAAAGTTAATTTATCCGGTTGTAAAATTGTAAAAGTATTGGTGCCAAAAAGGATATTATTTTGAGCATCTTTAACTGAAATTACATAATTACCTGCAGGTAAATTAGATGCTTTTGATGTAGTTGATGTCGCTGAGATGTTTTCTACCGAAGTATATTTGAGTCCGGTAGTTGTGTTTAACCATTCAAAAATATATTCTTTAACACCACCTCTTACTACTGCTGTAAATTCTGCAGGAGAATCGCCAAAACACGCAATAGAAGTATTTGCGCTTTGTGTAATGCTAATTATTTCAAGTTTATCAGGCTGAGTAATTTCATAATCAACTTGTGGCAGGGTACAGCCATTGGCATCTGTTACGTTCAAATGGTAAATTCCAATACTTAGACCTGTTATTGCAGGACCTGAACCCACTACAGCAGGATTTGTATCTTTTGTCCATTGGTAGTTGTAATTAGCTTTACCCCCTGAAACAGTTACGGTTATACTACCGTTATTAGTTTCAAAACCGGTTAAGTTAATAGGTGTTGCACTTTCGATTTTTAATGGAGCAGCAGGTTGTGTAATGACCACATCTTGTGCAAGTGACTTTGTACAGCTATGACCTAGTGCATCTGTAACGATAACATTATAATTACCAACAGTAAGGTTAGGTAAAACATTTAAAACATTCGAATAATTTGCGCCATTTTTAGTCCATTGTTGTGTGTATGGTGCAGTTCCTCCGGTAATCAGGATTTCAATTGCTCCTGTTGCTTCACCATAACATAAAACATTAGTTTGTTTACTTAATGTTACTTTTAATTCGTCTGGCTGTTTCAGCTTAAAGTTCAGTTGTTCTGCTGTTGCAAAAGGACCATCTGGTTCAGGATTTGCAGTATCGGTTACAGAAACACTGTAATTGCCAAAAGCAAGACCTGAAATAGTTGCTGTATTTTTTCCAGTTAATACATTTCCATTGTATTTCCAGATGTATTTATAAGGTGCGATTCCTCCTTTAACTTCTGCTTTTAACTCTCCGTTAGAATCATTAAAACATTTAATAAAAGCTGATTCTGTTATTTTAACTTCCAGTAAATCAGATTCTGTTACCGTATAAATATTAGTTAGTTTACATCCTGCATTATTAGCTGTTTTTTTAAAATTCGTATCTGTTACTTCTAAAGTATAGCTTCCTGCTTTTAATCCTGAAATGTTTTTTGTGGTTTTTGTAGTAAAAGATACATCACTAGAAGTCCACTTGTATTCATAACCAGCAGTTCCGCCAGTTGGATCAGTCGGAAATTCGATCGACCCTGTACTTTGTCCGTTTATTAAAACAGGTTTGATTACAGGAGCTACAATTGTAATAGGACTTAGAGGCTCTGAAATGGTAAAAGAAACATCTTTTGTACAGTATTGATCCTTTATTGTTACAATATAAGTTCCCGCGATTAAATTTGTAACTGTAGAGCTATTGCTGGTATTTATAACAGTTACGGGTTTATTCCAGGTAAAACTATAAATACCATTTACCGGATTACCATCTTTAGCTTGTATGAATATTGTTCCGTCGCTGCCTCCGTAACAATTTACAGCTGTAAAGGTAGAAGTTGCAACAGTTATTGGCGGATTTACAGGATCGCTTAAGTTTTGGTTAACCGTAAAAGAATATTTTCCGTCACTAACAATTACTTTATAATCTCCGGCATTGCAGTTTGGTAATGTTTTAGCAGTACCAATTACAGTAGTATCTGTTCCTTTAAACCATTCATAAGTGTACGTTCCGGCTCCTTTTCCTCCACTTGGCATAGCTTCCAGAGTCGTTACATCGCCTATACAATTAATAGGAGTAACAACATTAATAGTAGCAAAAAGTGATTTTAAAACTATATTTTTTATTTCGATCGGACAACCGCTTGCATCTCCAACAAGTCTTTTGTCCGTTACGATTACGCTATAGTTACCATTTTCTAGGCCTGTTAAAGAAATTGGATTTGAAGGCGTAAAATCAATTCCGTCTTTTTTCCAGGAATAGGTATAATTGCCATAACCACCGCTTACATTTAAAGCAATTGTTCCATTATTAGTGGTTGGAGATGGATCTGCTTTAGAATTTAATGTGGCTACAAATTGATTTACCGGAGCTTGTATTGTTAAATTGGTATTATTAGTGGATGCGGTGCATCCAGATTTGCTCGTAAGCTCATAAGAGTAAATTCCGGGTTGTGCATTATTTATAGTTGAGGTAAGTGATGTATTATCGCCTACATCTGTACTGCCTATAGGGTTACCTTTGTATTTCCAGGCAATAGTAAAAGGACCTAAACCAGTATTTACAGTGACTGAAATACTACCTGTTCCTCCTTTACAAACCACATGATTTATTGTTGGAGTTACGGTTATTTTAGGATTTTGATCAAGAAAAACGACTTTTCCTACCAGAGTATTTCCTTTGGTATCCGTGGCCCTTACTTTATAATATCCTGTAGGTTGACCTGAAATGGCAGGATCTGCATTTGGCAACGATATTTGAGTCGTGTTACCTCCAAATTGATCGCAACTGTACCAAGTGTAAAGATAACTCCTTGTAATTGGTGTTGCACTATATGGAAAACCTCCTTCAGCATTTACTGTCAGATCTCCTGTTCCGCCAAAGCATTTAATATTTCCCGGATCAGGAATTGTTATAGTTATTTCTTTAGGTTCGTTGATGGTAAATTCAAAAGGCTCACTTTTACAGTGACCAGCGTCCTCTGCCACAATAGTGTAATCTCCTGCGCCGAGAGAGATCAAGTCGACAGGATAGAAAGTCTTTTTATCTTTGGTCCAGTTGTAGGTATAACTACCGGATCCTCCCTTAAACTCAATCGCGAACGTACCATCAGATTTACCATAACCTGTTGTGTTCGTATATCCTGCCGTGCCAGGAGAAACTGTAATTGCAGTAGGCGTTGCGATAGTAATAGTTCTGGCACCGTTAACTGCAGTTTGAGGATCGGCCTGAGAATAGCCCAACAAACTCATAAAAAACAATATTAATAAGTAGATTTTTTTCATAATAGTATGGCGGTTTTTTCGGGAGTTTATTGTTCTTCGCAATTAAATGAATCGACTATTTTAACGGTATGATCTCCGTCTGTTGTTATTGGAATTAAATTCGAATCAGGCAGTTTGATTTTTTTTGGTACAATTTCACCATCAATACTTTCAGTTTCATCATTCAAAATATAGAAGTAAGGAGCTGTTCCGCCTTGAACAGAAATTTGAATCCCTCCTTTATCAGTACTACACGCTGGTTGTACAGCTGTTGCAGTAAAGGTTAATGCTGTTTGTGGCTTAATCGTGAATTTACTAATAGTGGACAGAGTAGAAGGAGTATTGTTTTCAAACTGTGTCTGATATTTAAATTCATACTGCCCCGGAGGTATATTTTTCCATTTATAGCTCAGTTCAGATATTTTTTCTATGTTAGGATCATTTGAAGGTGCAGAAGTAAAAAAACCACTGCCTACAAGGGTGCGAGTGAAAAGATATTTTTCTCCATTTTCCAATGGTCTGCTAAAAGTAAAGGTTACACCGCCATTGCTATAACTGCAAGTAGTAAAGTTTTCGTCTGACGTATTATCTAATTTTGGAGAACAAGGTATAAGGGTATAAGTAACTATATTCGTAAACTGTTTTTGATAACCCGTTTGAAAATGAACTGTCGTTTGATCGGTGTAACCCGGTAAATCTTTTATTTTAAAAGAAATTAAACTTTGCTGCTGAAATTGTGCAGGAAAATCGTTCCATTTACCGTCGCCTAATTTATATTGCCATTCCCATCCATTTCTTAAGGTTATGAGGTCTTCATTACATTTTGGATTTGTATCTGGTTTTGTTATATGTATTGGCATTATTTGGGAATTAGCGAGGCATCCGCTAAAAAACCAGCCAGGAAAGGTGTCTTTATTGTACGGTGTAGTTCGTTTTATCTGTCCGCATATTGGTGACCCACCCAAAACTTCGGTAAAGGTTAATTCAGTTGGATTACCAGTCACATAAAAAAAGCAATATAGATCATCCTTATAATTTTCTTCAAAAAAACCAATATAGCATGAATTTGTTCCCGCTGTAATTTGATGGAATCCGCTATAATCATTACCAGGCCAGACAGAATTTGAAGTGATTTTAGATTTTATTAAAATGGCATACTCGTTCTGCCCGTGAGCGAACAGGCTTCCTAAAAAAAATATAAATAAGAGTAGTTTTTTCTTCATAATGTTATTTTTCAATGCAATCATTTTTATTAACAATGACTACTTTATGTTTACCATCAGTAGTTATAGGGATTAGATTTGAATTAGGCAGCTTAATTTTTTTGGATACTGTTTTGCCGTCTACAACTTCGGTTGCATAGTCTAAAATATAATAGTAAGGAGATGTTCCGCCTTGAGCAGAAATTAGAACTCCACCTGTGTCAGTATTGCGTACCGGTTGTACTTCTGTTGCTCTAAATGTTAATGGTGTTGGATCCGAAATCGTAAAAGTATCAGTAACAATAGAGGTAGATCCTAATTCCTCACCATCGTTAGAAACGCTTTGTGCCTGATATTTTATAACATAGGTACCCTCGGCTATGTCTCCCCACGTAAATGTATTATAGCTTATTTCAGTTTTTAAGGCAAATATATTTTTGATAAAACCGGTATCCGGAGCAACAGGATTAGCACGAAACAAATTAAAAAGGAATTTGCTATTATCCTTAAAATCAGACATAAATTCTAAAGTAGCACTTCCTGTGGCACTGCCAACACACCTTGGTTTGGTAGTGGTTGGAAGGCTGTTTTTTAATAGAGGAGAGCAGGTAGTAATTGCATACCCCATAATATCCGATTCGTAAATTTCAATTTTAGAAGTTTTCAAATTTTCGTAGTCAACCAAGAATTTAATGTATAGAGTACCTGTATAATCAACCAAATCTGGTACATCTTTAAAATTAAAATTTAATCCGTTTTCATTAAATTCTTTACCATAAGTAAAATATTTCCACTGTGTGTCGTTACCTTTTTGATATTGCCATGAATAGCCTGCTCCTGATAGTTGCACTTTTTTTGCTAAAGCAAAATTGTCACAATTACCAATCGACCCTGTTGGTGACGGGAGATCTAAAACCAGTAAATTTGTTCGGCCGTGACAGGCTCCCATGTATATGTTTTTTGGAGCAACTAAAGTAGCCTGATCATTTTGATGACATTCCGGTCCTCCTACCTGAGTAGGTTTTACAACATAGGAAGAACTAATAGTACAATTAAGAGGATATTTTGTCTGATCAAACTGCACTATATCGTAGAAAATTTTAACATCATCATCATTGTTGTTCCAATCATAGGATCTACCAAAAGAAGGGCCTCCTGTAGGGGTAATGTTAAATATGTATGTATTTGTTTTCAAATCAGGACCATATCTTGTTAGCTGAGTCTCAATTAATATTTTACCATTTTTACCATAGATGACAGTGGTCGCAAGAAAAGCAACTACAATCAAACAGTAGGTTATTTTTGATAAATTATTCATTTTTAATATTTAAAGCAGGTAATAGGCTTTTTATTTAATTATTTTTCTATACAATCAAAACTGTCTACGACTATTACCTTATAATCTCCGTCTGTTGTTATGCTGATGATCTCTGGATTTTTTGTAAATTTCTTTTTAGTACCGTTATCGAGAATATAATAATAGGGTTCCGTTCCTCCACTAGCGGAAACCTCAATGGCACCGAAATCAGTATTACATTGTGGCTGAATTGCTGTTGCCCTAAATGTTAATGGAGAACTATTTGCAATATTGAAAACAGGGCTCTCTACTGGACTGGAACCAAGCGTTGTATTGGGATCGGAAACATTTTGTGTCTGGTATTTAATAGTATAAGAACCAGCTGCAAGTTCATCCCATATAAATATTCTGTTAACAATATCTGTATCTCTAGCAAATCTGTGACTTCTGAACACGCCGCCTTCATATAGGGTAAGCAGCAATTTTTGACTTGATGGAATGTCCGAAAGGAATTTTAAAGCTACAGTGCCAGTTGCTTCATTGCTGCACTTCACCTGAGTGGTTGCCGGAGCACCATCGAGTTTAGGTGAACAAGGAATAAATCTGTACGTTAATATATCAGAATAATCGTTTGCACCACCACTTCCGGTTCTGGTATATCGCGCTCTTAATTGAAAGTTCTGATTCAATTGAAGGTTGGGGATTGACGTAAAAGTTATGGGTATATATTGTGCTGATCTTGATGAGTAAGGAAATAACTCTTTCCAGGTTGCACTGCTACTGTCATAATATTCTACGGCAAAAGTCATAAAACCACCTTCACCGACAGTTGCTACTGAAAAATTAAAAGTTTCGCATTGTTTCAGTTCTGAATTTGAAACATTATAATTATTTACTTCTACAAGTGTCTGTAAATAGAAAAATTCAAATTGCGTGTTATGAGTTACTGTAATCCCATCAAAATTATAAGCAAAATTAGATTGCCAATAGCTGGAATAGGGACCTGTCATAAATGGTGCGTGTTTCTGAAAGAATCCCGAAGATCCGTTATCAACCGCTCCACTAAGACGCAAAGGGGTACTGGAAACGACTACACCATCAAGTGGACTGACACTGGAATTTTTTAAAGTATAGGAAAAGGAGCCATTATTATTAACAGATGTTGAGCTTGCATTGGCATACGTTCCGTTAAACGGATAGGTATCACCGGTATTAAGATAGAAGTAAACATTGCGGCTGGAACTTGTCGATTTCTTTAAATCCCATTTTACTTTATACTTATAGGTGGTCTGTCCATTTAGTAGTTGCATGCTAAAAATAATCAAAAACAGACCTCCCGCTTTTAATGTTTTTGACAAGTTTTCATATGTAATAAATGATTCCATCAACTTAAAACTTTACAGTGAAAAAATCCATTTTAGAGGTTCTTCCATCTTTAAATGTTGCTCTGATACCATATTTGTACGTGGTATTAATTGTAATGGTCGGGTCCGGTAAAAATCGGGTCTTTCCGGTAACAATCTGGATTAATTGTAATGTATCTTTATCTGAAGCTTTATAAATTTCAAAACCGTCAACTTCGTTGTTGGCGTAGTCCCATGATAAATCGATAGTATTAGTAGTTTTATTAAGCTGGGCAAAAAATCCTTTAACAGCTGGCATTACCGAATATTTAGGAACAAATAAGGTCAATCCAGGCGAAGGGTTAGAAACTAAATTGCTTTCATCTTTAGCAAAAATGGCATATCTGTAGGTGTTTCCTTCGATAACCGTTTTATCCTGGAAATTCTCTTCTTTATTCTTTGTCTCCAAAATCAGTGTCCAGTCCTGCTGGTCATTTTCTTTTCTGTACAGTTGATGTACTGCCACATCTTCACTCTGACTGTTTACCCATTCGAGAAAAATAGATCCTTCTTTAATTGTGAAATTGGTAAAAATAGGTGAAGTAGGAGGGATCACATCCGGTTTTTTAATAATTAAAACGTCTGAGAAATCAGACATGTTATAATGATTATCGACAGCAATCACTTTGTAATAGACCTTAGGATTCAAACTTTTAATGATTACTTTATCCTGGTAGGTATTTGGCTCACTTGGACTTACAGTCAACTGGCTGAATTCTTCTTCGGCAGTATTTCCTTTGTAAATACGGTACCCAAGTAAATCTTTTTCTTTGTTTGGGTCCCAGGTTAATTTTACAACACCCAAACTGTCGATAACACCTTTTAAGCCAAGAGGTTTAGAAGGCGGAATAGAATCTACAGGCTGTACCAGCATAGGGAACGAAGTCCTGTTACTTCCTTGTTTTCCAAGAGCTGTAATAGTAAAATAGTTGGTTGACAAGAGTTTATTGTATGTTATCGAACGATTTTTTGCCGGAATGTTTTTTAATACCTTTGTATACCCATCATCATCAGTATCAGAGCGATTCAATTCAAATCCTGTAATCTCATTATTTCCCTCTTCAGGAAAATCCCAGGTCAAAGTAACAGTGTTCTCATCTTTAAATTCCTTTACAGTAAGATGAGGAACATATTTGAGTATTGCAGTACCTTTTCCTGTGATAACTTCTGAGTAAGGACCTAATTCACCAAAAGGCGAAATTCCCTGAATTCTATAGCTATACGGTTTATTGTTGGCAATAGAATCAACGTAGAAAATTTGACTGTTACTGGTGTTTTCCTGATTTAAACTCGTATAAGGCTTATCAGTAATTCTTTCGAAATTTTTTTTATCTGTCGAACGCTCTACAAAATAATTGGCATACGTATGAGAAAGTATTTTAAAATTCCAGCTTAGCATTGTACTGCTGTCTGTAAAATGAGCCGTAAAATCCATTGGTTTTGGAAGTGGCTGATAATCTTCTAAGCCTACGAAAACTCCACCATAAGAAATAGCAATTTCTTTTTCAGGAACATTTGACAGGACACGATAAGCATATTTTTCGCCTTCTTTAACGGTTTTATCTTCGAATCCCAGACCTGCTTTTTTAGCAATTTCATAATCTCTGTCAGCTGTCAATAAAGCAAACGTAAATCTTTGTTCGTTCTCTTCCGAAAGATTAACGATATTCTCCAGTTTATCTGTTCCGGTAACCGAAAAATCTTCTCCATAAATGGCTTGTGCCACAATAGCGGCATTGTCATTCTTTTCAATTAATTTCTCCCACGTTTCTAATGGTTCCGGCTTTAATGCACTAACCAAAACTACTTTTTCAGGATTGGATAATGTCTTATTATTTCGGTTTACAGTATAACGTTCTACAGTATATCCGTAAGCATTCAGTTTTTTCCAGGCCATAGCATTGGTTACAGCCCAACGTAGTAAAATTCTATCTTTTTGCACTCTTGCTATAACCTGTATATCCGATTTTATTTCGGTTGGATTAACTTCTCCCGTGGTATTTTTCTCTTGTGCATAGTTCGTACCGGTAATAATGAAAGTAAGGAGAATTAAAAATTTAAGCTTCATGCTAATTTGTTTTATTGAATGTGAAAATTGAACTGGTACCCGCTTGTCCGCCAGGTAGCGTATAGTTTAGTCTAACATTGTAAGTGCCGTCTTTTATCATAGGAAATCTTCCGTTTATGATATAGCTGTACTTATCTTTCATAGGCTGATTCTGACCATTTAAATATTTATTGACTACTTTATACTGAATTTTTATAAAATCGTCCTTGTAATAAAATGGCTGGTTATAGCGATACGGCAACCTGTCTCTTAAATAGGAACTTTTTGGATTATTTATTAAATCAGACAGGTAAGAGGTGATTAATTCCACACCTTTAGTTGGCGGATTTCCTAATAGGCTTGTATTTCTATTTAAAGTTAAGTCTGCTTCTAATGGATATCCTTTATATATCAATGGATAAATATCATTGGTAAAATAGTTGTTGTCTAATATGGCTTCAACATTTACTAAAGGAATATTCATCGTTTTAGTATTACCAATGATTTCAACTTCTTCAAAAGGTTCAGTCGAGGCATTTTCAGCGTGTAAGGCATGAATATCTGCTTCAACAATTTCTATATAAGTCTTGCGTGCTTTTTTAGCAACCATTTTCTCCTGAAAAGTATTGTATTGACTTGTATTAAAATTATACTGTAGCAATTCGACACCCTGACCGCCGGTAAGAGTTTCACCCAATTTGTTGTTTTTAACTTCTACATCAGCATTTGCCCCAAGATCTTGTTTCTCAAAGTTCTCATTTAGGTTTGTATTGACATCTTTTGTAGTTTCAAGTGTCATTAAAGTCAAACTGTAAGGCTTTACGTTTTCTAAAACCGGTAGACCCAATACTACTCTTTTCAAAGTAGAGTTGTAGCTTATAGGACCGTTAGTGGTTTTAGTTCCTGTTTTATAGAATGCTTTCTGAGATTGTCCCGGTTTCAGATCAAATAAATAAGCTTGTCCTGTTTTTAGTACTACATAAGCTTCTTTACTTTCGTTTTGATATACATATTTTTGATCAAAAACAGGATAACAATACGCAATATTGCTCACCGGAATATTGTTTGGCGCTACACCGGTACTAAAATTTCTTGTTTCGGTCTCCATAGCGACCTGCCCCTGATCTAAAATTGTTTTCCACGCACCATTAGTATATTCCTGGAAACTTACTTTCACGGTTAGCGTTAGATCTGATTTCTCAGGTAATATTTCAGCGGAATTAAAACTCAATAAATCGTTCGTTTTGTTCCAGCTTAAAGTACCAATTACAGGAACTCCATCTTTTTTGATCGTATATTCTTCCAGTTTGAGTCTATAGGTTTTAACTCCATCGTCACCTTCAATGTTAAAGTTTTTGTCTACCGGCATATTAAATCCAACCTGAGGAATGGTAAAGACATCTACATCTTTTGTTCCTTGAGCAGGAGTGATATCAGCAATAGATTTTAAACCTTCTAACGGATTTGCAGATAAAAATTCACACTGTTCTCCAAATTCCAGTTTAAAGCGGAAACTACCTCTCACGGCACCTCCAAGTAAACTGAATTCCCCTGCCATATAACCGCGAATCCATACCGGATTAGGCAATTTGGCCTGTAATAAAACGGCTCCTCCACCTTTTATGATGGATATTTTCTTTCGTATAAAAAACAATTTTATATTGATTCCAAGTTCTCCCTGAAGATATGCATACGACTGACCATTAGCATACCAACCGTTTATACCAATTTGTCCCGAACCTTTACATTGCGCTTCTCCATAATCTTTAACCATAATATCAAACCCGAATCCGGCTTGAAAATTAGCGTAAAACATTAAAAAACTTAAGTTTCCGGTTTTGATACTAAAATCAGAACCAAATGCAAATCCTTTTCCTGAGGCTATACTGTTTTCGTCCCGCATATAATCCAATTTGGAGAGGTCTACTCTTAAAAGCTGAGCAACAATTGCTGGTGGGGGTGGACTGGCGGGGATATCATCTCCAAGCATAAAATAACCTCCAGCTTCGACTTCTACAGGTCCAATGGTCATTTTTAGCCCTAATCTATCTTGAGGAGTTCCCATAAGAACATACCACTTGTCTGGGGCAAAATGTAGTACTGCCCATCCGGCTCTATTTTTAGATGCTCTTCCCTTTATGATGCCACCGGCAACATCTACATAGAGATCAAATGTTCCGTGTAGAGTTTTAGTGGTAAAATCATATTCGATTGCAGCATATGCATTAAGTCCTGCTTGACCAGATACCCGGTCTGGATAGACTTCTTTTGATGCTTCAATTAAATTACTTTCTTTTAATTTGTCTAAAGTTTCCTTAGGATAAGTACCTTCTTTTAAACTTACTTCTCGAAGATTTTGTTTCAAGGAACTTAAAGGAGTTTTGAATCCGAATTCCTGCATGACATGACCTTCACCGTAAATACTGATTCTATTTATACCTCCATGATTGTTAAATGCAATTTCAAAACCTGCACCTCCCCAAAAAGCATTTGGACTTGCTGCATTGGCGAAATGAATCATAGCTTTTATTCCTAAGGAAGATGCCTCATCTGGAACATATTGAACTCCAGATGCTGTGAAGGTAGAGCTAAAACCTTCTTTTTTCATATTATAATACGCACCTCCACCAAAACCTTTAATGACAAATGCACTGCAAGGAATATTTAAACCATCAACCATGGCATCTACATACCAATACCTAAAAGTTGACATTTTGCCAAAAATAGCATTAGCTTCTACAATTATCCCACCTTTGAATTCTGCTTTTAAATTTCCTTTAAAGCCCTTACCATAAACAGGATCATTCTCCATTATGGTAATGCTTCCTTCAAATTTTGCTCCTCCAATATCTGCCGCAAGATCTATTCTTTGAAATTTTACATAATCAAACTTCCATTTTTTGATTCCACTTTTTTCGTTGAATCTTCCAACTAGATCAAATTTGGTTCTTCCGTTAAATTGACCTTCCATCAAATTAATAGATAAATCGACTCTTAATGCTGCCGAATTATCATCTGCAATTAATGCAATTTCATGTATAGTGATAGGGAAATTTGCAACTTTTGACGATTTAGGATCTTCATCAAAATTGTTTTTATAACCAAAATAATCCGCTTTAATAATTGGAGTTACAGTTTGTAGTTGTAAATTTTGAAATATGACTCCATCAAAAAATACAATTTTTTTTGTATCATCAGTCTCCGTTTTTGACGTTTCTTTAGGATCGTTCGTGACGTTTTTCATGTCATAAAGCGGACCTGAACTTGCACCATTTTCATACATGTAGGTGGTTACCGGAGCTCTGGGGTCTTTTTCTTTACTTTGTTCAACTTCACTAGGCTCTGAAAGACCTACGGCAATTGTAATATTTCCATTTAATAATGCTTTAGGTAAAAAATTTCCGTCTTTTACCTTTAACTCAACATAGGAACCTTTTTCTATATTTGCAGTTGCTTTAAAAATTTGAAAACAGAGCTTTTTATTTACATCAGCTCTTAATAGATATTCATGATCTATCGGGTTAATACTAGCATTGTAAGCCAGCGCAATATTAGCTCCAGCTGCGCATTTTTTTTCAGGATCAGAGATTGGCAGTACAATAGATCCGCCAAACCCACCAGAAACCAATGTGTTTGCTTTAAAACCTAAATTAATACTATTAACAGAGAAAGCCCATCCGCTAGCAGAACCCTCTTTAAGATCTAAGATATTAGTTCCTGTAAAAGTACCAGAAACTCCCATTCCGTCAATTAGTAAATCTTTGGCCGAAAAAGAGATTCTTTTACTACTTCCCGCTATTTGAAATTCTTCAGGTAAAGTTATATCTACAGTATTTGCATACAAACCTCTCCATAATTGTTCGTTGCCCGGAACCAAATAATCAGTTTGATAATTTGAAGGCCAATTTATTTTATCAGGATTTCGAATATCACTTAAATCTATTTTAGCATTCTTAATTTCGAAGATTAATCCGTTAAATGTGCTGATCTGAAATTTGGGCAAGGAAAGTTCTATAAGAATGTCATTCCAGTTAGAAGCGCTGGTTTGAAAAGAGCCTATTACAGATTTATCAGGGATTACATTATTATCTACATCTACGGGTTTTATGATTTTTTGCGAAAATTGGACATCTGCCGCTAATCCAAGTTCCTTAAATCCACTACAATCAATTTTTACGTAAGTTTTGTTTTCGATATTACCAGTGGCCATATCCATTCCACCTTTTAAAACCAATAAAGCTTGATTTCCTAATATTTTAATTGGAACATCACCTAATAAAACTAAATTGGTATCACCAATTAAGCCACCTTTATGCGAAAGTTTAATATTATTTGCACCAAAAAAGAGTTGTTCTTGCTTTCCTGCAGCATTTATTTGAGGCAAAATAATTCTAACAAAGGCCGTTAGTTCAGTATATTCAGGAGTAAACTTTGCATTACTGATACCCAACATGTATTGTATACCGTTAATAGTTTTTTTAACTCCAATAGGAAGGCTTGCAAGATTTTTAGGCTCTAAAAAGTCTATAATATTGTTATTAAGGTCAATTTCCTTAAAAAGCTCAATTGCTTTGTTTAGGTTTTTGTTTGTTGGATCTGCAACAGGAAAGTTTTTCTTAATATAAGCTTCCGTAAATTGATATTCTTCATTTTTAGAATAATGAGAGAAATTACTGGATTTCTTTTGAGAACTTAATGTTATAGGATTGTTTGTCTTAACATCACTAATGGTATCCGTATAAGTATTAGAAAAACTATTAAAACTGATAAGGAATAAAACTAAACTGAATATGAAAGAGAGAAACTTTATAGTATTTTTTTTCAATTTTTTAGTAGGTTTGGTTTGATATTATTTTGATATACATATGAATTCGCAGGGTTAAAATAAGATATTTGGGGGCGCAAATATATATAAATTTTAACAAGAAAAGAATTATTTTCAAAATGTTATAATAATTCTTTCAGAATAGCGTTTTTTGATTTTTTGCCAAACTTAAACATTCTGATATTTTATTCTTTACGGGTTTCCTCATTTGCCAAAAAAAGCTCCAGATTTCTTTGAAGCTTAATTTATTAATTTAAAAGTAAGATTACTCTTCTTTGATAGTATAATAAACATTCATTCAAAAATTAAAAAGAAACTGAGTTCAATTCTATCTTTGCATTTATTAAAAATAGCTACGAATGTTGGTATTGCAGCTGTCAGATGCAGTTCCCATAAAAATCGCAATTCCGTAATAAAAACTAAAATTTAGTTTAAACTAAAAAATGTTAAAAAGAAAACTATTTTTCAAAAAAATAGCCTTCTAAATTTGATTCTTAGAAGGCTTTTTTAAGTTTATAATTTATATGTTTTTAGCTGATAACGCTAAGAACTACAAATAAAATTACCAAAACGATAACTGCGTATCTAGTGTATTTTGATGTTTGCATAGAAGTATATTTTAAATTAATTATTTGCTGAGATTAACAAATATAACAGTTTATTTTAATTAGCCTATATTCTTTTAAATTAATATCTGAGTCTATGATTACTTTATTAAGATGATATAAAAAAAGAATAGAAATGATGTCATAAAAAAAGCCCTAAAATGTTTCAGAGCTTTTGATGTTTTTTATAAAAAAGAGAATATTATGCTTCTTGCATAGTATGATAAACGTTCATAACGTCATCATCTTCTTCAATTTTCTCAATTAATTTTTCAACGTCAGCGATTTGAGCTTCAGTAAGTTCTTTTGTGATTTGCGGAATACGCTCAAAACCAGAAGATAAAATCTCAAGACCTCTGTTTTCTAATTCTTTTTGTAGAGCACCAAAGCTTCCAAAAGGAGCATAGATTAAGATTCCGTCTTCGTCTTCAAAAACTTCTTCAGCACCAAAATCAATTAGTTCAAGTTCTAATTCCTCTGGATCCAGATTACCTTTTGCAATTCTGAAATTACAAGTATGGTCAAACATAAACTCAACAGAACCCTGAGTTCCCATTGTACCGTTACATTTATTAAAGTAGCTGCGAATGTTTGCTACGGTTCTATTGTTGTTGTCAGATGCAGTTTCAATCAAAATCGCAATTCCGTGAGGAGCATATCCTTCAAACAAAATCTCTTTATAGTTAGCAGTATCTTTATTACTTGCATTTTTTATCGCGCGCTCAACATTGTCCTTAGGCATGTTAGCGGCTTTTGCATTTTGTATTACAGCTCTTAATCTAGAATTGGCATCTGGGTTAGGACCGCCTTCTTTAACAGCCATAACGATGTCTTTACCAATTCGGGTAAATGTTTTAGCCATTGCTGACCAACGTTTCATTTTTCTTCCTTTTCTAAATTCGAACGCTCTTCCCATTACTAATTTTTTATTTTGAGATGCAAAAATACGGTTATTCCTTTTTTTAGCAAAATCAATTGTATTCTTTTTTAAATTATGTTTTGTGAATAATTTAACCGCTAAGATCGCTAAGATTTACGCTAAGTTCGCAAAGGTTTTAAAGATTAATCTTAGATAACGTCAACAAGTTTTATCCATAATATCATTTTCAAAGTAGAAGACTTTCAAAATGTGATAAAATCTAAAATCTAAAATCTAAAATCTATTTCGCTCCATTAAACTCATTAATAACATTAACAGCTTCATTCAGGTACGGATTTGTTTTTAGATTATTAATCTGGTATTGATTGATGGTTTTATCATTGGGATAAGCACCTAACAAAAACTGATTTACGGTTGAATTATAGACATCTAACGGATTATTCTCGTCATTAAATGTATTGATCTCTTTCCAAAGTGAGTTAATAATTTTTTTCTGATTAAAAACAGCATCCAAAGTCATCGGAATCTCTGCTTTTGGTGTATTAACAAGCTGATCAATTTTCATATTTATCTTTTTAATATTATTAAAAAAGTAATTATCAGCCAATCTTGTACTACTGTTTTTTGCCAGTTTATCAATAAGTGATCGTTTGACATAAGGTTTAAATTTTAGCAAAGCCTGTATGCTGTCATTTTTGATAGCGGTCGGGAAATCACTTTCTTTTTGGTAAACACCTTCATAAAATTCAGGAAGAACGACATCGGGTTTTACGCCAATATACTGATGGCTTTTGCCTGTCACTCTGTAAAATTTGTTAATCGTTATTTTCAAAAAGTCAGTATTTTTAGTTTCGTCAAGCGAAAGTATGGTTTGCATAGTAGCTTTTCCAAGCGTATTACTGCCCAGTAATAATGCGCGATTATAATCTTGTAAAATCGAAGAGAAGAATTCACTTGCCGAAGCGGTATTACTGTTGACCAAAATCACAATTGGTCCTTTATAAATCAAACCTTTGTAAGGATCATTAATGACTGATTTTCCTTCTCTATTGTCAACTACAATAGAAAGCGGACCGTAATCGATAAACATTCCGGCCAGTTTTATAGCTTCTTCCATAGATCCGCCCCCGTTATCAATTAAATCAATTACAAGACCTTTTATGTTGTCTCTTTCCAGTTTTATGACTTCTCGTGCTACATCATCGGCACAACCTTTTCGGGTATTACCATCTAAATCAGCGTAGAAACTTGGAATTTTAATGTATCCAATTTTACTGTCTTTACCAATTATAAAACTAAAAACCGAATTATCTTCATCTTTCATCACCTGCTTCTCGATATATACATCAAAGCTTTTTCCGGAATTTCGCTTTAGCGTAAGCGTAATACTTTTGTTCGATTCAGATAAAATCATCGTCGAAATAGATTCTAATGAAGCACATGAAACCTGCAACGATTCCTTTTGATTCGATATTGAAACAATCTGATCACCCTTTTTTATTTGTCCCGTTTGATAAGCAGGACCATTTGGGTCGAGTTCAGCTATGATAATTTCGTTTTTTTCGTTTAGACTAACAGTCATTCCCAGTGACAAATGTTCTTTTGATAATGAAGCAACAAAACTCGTTTTAGAATCATCACTAAAATAAGCCGTATGCGGATCAAAATAAGTACAAAAGTAATTGTAGAGCTTTTCTTCCTGTTTCGTATTGGTTTCTAAAAGTGTATTGATCCTACAGATTTCATTGGTAACAATTAAGTTTTTAGACTTTAATTCAATCGACTTAAAATTAGTTTTAAGAGAATCTAAATTATCACTCGATTCGGCAATTTCATCCAGAATCTGATATCGGATTTTTTTAGACCATACTTTTTCAAGATCTTCTTTTTTAAGGTAAAAAGGGAATGATTTTTTATAAAACCTGATTGTGTCTTTTTTAGTATAATCGATGGGTTGCTTTTGAATTTTTTCGAGCACAGTTTTAGTTCTCAAAAGACCATTTCGATATACAGAAGTAATATCGCCCAAAAAATCACAATGGTTACTTAGAATAAGATCATCCAGATTGCTACGATATTTATTGGCTAATTCGTCATATTCAGTCTTAAAAAACAGGTTTCTAGAAGGATCTAATTCATTGATCAGATTATCAAAAACAAAAACCGATAAACTATCATCTACCAGTTTCGGCCTAATGTGTTCTTCCTGAATAAGTGCATTTATTTTGTTTAGTATCTCGCATGTATTGTCACTATTTTGACTAAATAGAACATTGGTAACTAACAGTAATACTAATAATATTTTTTTCATAAATCGAAAATCTTCGTTTAGACTAAAATTACACTTTATTTTTTGATAAAAAGTTACAATTTTTCTAAAATTTCTTACATCTAAACGATTTGTTTTAGCAGATAATTTTCAAATAATGAAAAAATTTCGCCACGAATTCTCAGATTTTTTATTTAACCTGTGCTTAATAATTAGTGAATTCGTCGCAAAAAAAATGCGCTACTTTTAAGTAACGCATTTCTAAAATTTTTATATTAAAAAACTATTTCTTATAAAAAGGTAATTTTACCACTTTAGCCGGAACATCATTTTTTCTGATTCTAATAAAAATATCGCTATCAACAGCGCTATTGTTTACCGTAACATACCCTAAACCAATCCCTTTATTCATAGAAGGCGACATCGTTCCGGAAGTTACAATACCAATTACTTCGCCAGCTGCATCAACAATTTCATAATCATGTCTTGGTACCGCACGTTCCTGCATTTCAAAAGCCACTAATTTTTTAGTAACACCAGCTTCTTTCTGTTTTTTCAAACCTTCAGAATTGGTAAAATCTTTAGTAAACTTAGTAATCCATCCCAATCCTGCTTCAAGAGGAGAAGTAGTATCATTAATATCGTTTCCGTACAAACAAAAGCCCATTTCAAGACGCAAAGTATCACGAGCCGCTAATCCAATTGGTTTAATGCCAAAAGCTGCACCAGCCTCAAAAACTTTATTCCAGATCGCTTCAGCATCTTCATTTTTGCAGTAAATTTCAAATCCACCAGAACCAGTATAACCAGTTGCAGAGATAATTACATCACTAAAACCAGCAAAATCAGCCACTTCAAAATGGTAATAAGCAATTGCCGATAAATCTATAGAAGATAAAGGTTGCATAGCTTCAACCGCTTTTGGTCCCTGAATAGCCAATAAAGAGTAATCATCAGATAGGTTTTTCATATCAACACCCAAATCATTGTGCGATGAAATCCAGTTCCAGTCTTTGTCAATATTTGAAGCATTTACAACCAGTAAATACTCTTCTTCTTTCATTTTATACACAATCAAATCATCCACAATTCCGCCTTCATTGTTAGGCAAACAAGAATATTGCGCTCTACCAATAGTCAAAGTCGAAGCATCATTCGAAGTTACTTTCTGAATCAAAGCCAAAGCATTTGGACCCGTCAACAAAAATTCACCCATATGTGAAACGTCAAAAACGCCCACACCAGTACGAACCGTTTCGTGTTCAGCGTTAATTCCCTCATAAGTAATAGGCATATTATAATCCGCAAAAGGCAGCATTTTCGCTCCCAAACTCTCATGTATGTGCGTAAGCGCAGTATTTTTCATTGTGTTGTTTTATAAAATTGTTTCGCAAATTTATTCAAAAAATATATAAAAATGATAGTCTAAATTATAAATTTCGCAATGATTAGGAGCAATTTCCTGCTATCCGCTATATCTTTTGTTTTTTAAAGAAAAAAACAAAAGGATGCCGCTTCTATCAGGGCTAGAAATTTTACGAAACGAGAAATACTTTCTTCTTCAAATTTTATGTAACTTTAATCATCTAATTTTTTTATTGTCAATGAAATTAAGATAAATATACGGGCATCAGCAAATTAAAAATCCGTTTTTATCCGCGTTAGAATTAACCTAAATTCATAGATAATTAAAATATTATAATAGATAGATAAGCCCATGAAAGATCCGCTTTTAATTACAAAAGAAGAAATTTTAAAATTCTACAAACCCTTAAATCCTCATACACATAAAGGACTTCAGGGACACGCTGTAATTATTGCCGGAAGTTATGGCAAAATAGGAGCTGCGGTTTTAGCATCAAAATCCTGTCTAAAATCAGGTTGCGGACTTGTAACTACGTTTACACCAAAATGCGGCTACCAAATCCTCCAGATTTCAATTCCCGAAGTTATGGTGGTCACCGATGAAAATGCTAATTTTATCACTAATATTCATTTTCCAATTCAGCCACAAGCCATCGCGATTGGTCCGGGAATAGGGCAGGAGTTGGGAACACAAAAAGCTTTATTCGAATTTTTAAGAGTAAATAAAACACCTTTGGTTCTTGATGCCGATGCGTTGAATATTTTATCTCAGAACCTTTCCTGGTTAGAATTAGTTCCCGAAAACACAATCATTACACCACACCCAAAAGAACTCGAACGCCTGATTGGCAAATGGAATTCAGAATCTGAAAAATTTCAAAAAACAATCGCTTTCTCCGAAAAATACAAAGTGATTATCGTCATGAAAGGTGCACCAACCTACATCATCAACAAAACCGAAATATACGAAAATACAACAGGAAACGCCGCACTAGCCACCGCAGGAAGCGGCGACACCCTAACTGGAATTATAACGAGTTTTGTAGCGCAGGGTTACGAACCCAGATACGCTGTAAAATTGGGCGTTTATCTTCATGGCTTAACCGCCGACATTGCTGTACCACAAACAGGATATCAATCTTTTATAGCATCAGATATTATTAAAAATCTTGGTAAAGCATTTTTGAGCTTGGGAACTTAAAAAAATAACCGCAAAGTTCGCAAAGGTTTACGCAAGGTTCGCAAAGATTTTTTGTTGTAGCTTGTTGCATTCAACTTGTCAGGCTGAGCGAAGTCGAAGCCCACGTTCCAATTGGCAAGTCCTTCGACTTCGCTCAGGATGACATAAAATGAGAGTAAATCTGCAAAATCTGCGTGAACAAGAAAAAAAATCTAAAATCTACCTTCTACAATCTAAAATCAAAAAAACGTAAGTTTGTAATATCAAAGATTAGAAACTTAGCAACTCAGTTTCTTAGCATCTTTGAATCTTAAAAAAAATGAAAAACAATTTCGATCTTAGAACGGTAAACGTTACCCGATATATAACACCTTTGCGCGAAGGCGGTTCTTTACCCGCTTTGGCAGAAGCCGATGATGACTTTAAATACGTCCTAAAATTCAGAGGAGCCGGTCACGGAGTAAAAGCGCTAATAGCGGAATTAGTGGGTGGACAAATCGCAAAAGCCCTTAAATTACAATTACCCGAATTGGTTTTCGCGAATCTCGATGAAGCTTTCGGGAGAAACGAGGGCGACGAAGAAATTCAGGATTTACTGCAAGGAAGTCAGGGATTAAATTTGGCCCTTCATTTTTTATCCGGTGCTATTACGTTCGATCCTGTTGTAACAACTGTAGATGCAAAACTAGCGTCGCAAATTGTTTGGCTGGATGCTTATATTACCAATGTCGATCGTACATTCAGAAATACGAATATGCTGATTTGGCATAAAGAATTATGGCTGATTGATCACGGCGCATGTTTGTACTTTCACCATTCCTGGAACAATTGGGAGCAACATGCCAAAAGTCCTTTTGCATTGATAGAAGATCACGTTTTATTGCCACAAGCTTCACTTTTGAAAGAGGTCGACGCCGAATATAAAGCACTTTTAACGCTCGAAATTCTGGTAGATATTGTAAATACAATTCCAGAAGAGTGGCTGCAATGGGAAGATACTGATGAAACTCCCGAAGCTTTGCGAAATGTATATTTACAGTTTTTGCAAACAAGATTAAACAATTCCGAAATCTTTGTAAATCAGGCTCAAAATGCAAGATAGTCACTTATATGAGTATGCCGTAATTCGTGTTGTGCCAAGAGTAGAACGCGAAGAATTCCTGAATATCGGAATCATTTTATTTTGTAAAAGAGCCAAATTTATAAAAGTGTTGCACCACATAAACGATGCTAAAATCGAAGCTTTATCAAATGATTTTGACATCGAACAACTGCATTGTAACATTGCCGCTTTAGAAAAAATTGTAAACGGAGCCAAAGATGGCGGCCCAATTGGCGCAATGGAGATTCCGGAACGTTTTCGGTGGTTAACCGCTATTCGAAGTTCAGCCATTCAAACTTCCCGACCTCATTCAGGATTATCTCAGGACTTAGAAAAAACGATTCAGAGATTGTTTGAAGAGTTAGTTCTTTAGAGGAAGGTTCTAAGATGCTGAGTTGCTAAGGTTCTAAGGCTCAAAGCAACATAGGTTCAAAGGTTTTTGTAGAGACGCACAGCAGTGCGTCTAACTGTCGTTTAAATAAAATCTCGCAAAGACGCAGAGTCGCAAAGAATATAAAACTTTGTGAATCCACGTCTTTGCGAGATTAAAAAAATAAAGCTTAGCGAACCTTGCGTAAAACCCTTGCGTTCCTTGCGGTTAAACTGTACACTTAAATTCAAAGCAAAATAAAAAAATCATCCCCTGTAAGAATGTTAAACTTACAGAGGATGAAAAACTAAACTAACTCATGTTTTTTTCTGCTTGTCATTAATTAAAATGATCCGCAGATATTACCGCCTAAAGTAGCTCCTGCATTTGCAGAAACATCAGCTTTAACAGCAGTTTTATCCAGTTTTACAATGGAATAAGGAGGAGTAAAAGCTGTTTTGTTTCCTGCCTGATTTCCAGATGTATTAGTAAAGACATTATCAACAGCAGTTACAGCTGTATAACCAGTCATTAAATCTATTGGAGTTTTTACACCTTCAAAAACGTTGGCTTCCACACGAATATCTGCTTCAAAACCAGCAGCGATACATTTATTGCTTACAGTACTGTTGAAGAAACTGTTTACGATATGTACTTTTCCAAAACGTACTCTAGGCATTCTTTCCTTACATCCCGGAGCCCACCAGCATCTTGCAAAAGTAATTCTTAGTTTTCCGCGATCTCCCGTAGCACCGTCGCTTGAACCAATTAAGTTAGAGTATCTGTGATCATCTGATCCTCCAGAACCTCCGGCTTTTGGTGGTTTCAGGTAATGGAATTTAGAATACGTAACCGAGATATAATCAGATTTGTTTTTGATGTCGAAGTTTCCGTCAACACCATCTCTAAATTCGCAGTGATCCACCCATACGTTTGTACATTCGTCAAGAATTGCATTATCCCAACCGTCAGTATCATAAGCACCAGGCCCTTCAAAAATAAGATTTCTGATGATTAAGTTTTTACATCTTTTGATGTTGATAATACCAGATCCATCTTTAGTTTGATTAGTCGAAACTAATTTTGCACCATTAGCACCATAAATAGTTTTACCCGTTTGATCCTGAAATGACAATCTTGTCGTTACAGTAATAGTACCGCTAACTTTGATCACTTTTACAGAACTGTTTTCAATTGCAGATTTCAACTGCGCATAAGTAGTAACATTTGTTTCAGCAGCTGATCCTCCACCGGTTACACTTCCGTTTTGCGAGGCCCATCCCGGAACCTGTGCACAATTGCCAATTTTTGCTGTAAAACTACCAGAAGTAGGTGTAGTTTCGATAATAGCATTTTGATTGCCTTGGTCAGGAGCAATTTCATCAGAGTTGCAGCTTGCAAATCCTAATACAAGTGTTAAGGCTAACACTGTCCATGTTGATTTAATTTTCATAATAATTAAGTTTGGTTAAATAGTTATTACTGCAAATCTGCTTATAATTAGTATGAAAAAAGTTGAACTTGTTCAATGTTTTGAAAATATTTTACTGTTAATTATGTATTTAACATATTTTAAATTACAAAAAGTATATTTTTACGTAATCGATTACATTATTTTCATTCATTCACCTACTTACGCCCCTGAGTAAGAATAAAAGTAAAAACCACATGTATAAAAACCTACGCACAAGTATTGAACAAAAAATTCCATTGACCGATGAAGAATGGAAATTAGTTGTTGAAAAAGTCAAGTTCATAACACTCAAAAAAAATGAATTCCTGCAGATTCAGGATTCAAACAGTTCTTATGAAGGATTCATTTTAAAAGGCACTTTCAAAACTTATATTTTGAATGATAAGGGTACCGAAAGTGTTATTTTTTTCTCTTTCGAAAACGAATGGATGTGTGACCTCGAAAGTTTCTATCATCAAAAGCCTACAACCTACAACATTAAGGCAATTGAAGACAGCGAAATCCTGGTGATTAACAAAACAAACAAAGCAATTTTATTTGAAGAAGTGCCCAAGCTAATCCAGTTTCACATCATTATGGTCGAAAAAGCCAACATTGCCATTCAGCAAAGACTTATAGATGTGTTAAACAAAACTTCCAAACAAAGATATCTGGAGTTTATCGAAAAGTACGCCCACAAAGTTGATAAAATCAATAACAGAAATTTATCTTCTTATCTTGGTGTATCGCACGAATTTTTATCGAAAATTAAAAAGAGGTGCTAAGGTTCTGAGATGCTAAGATTCTAAGGTTTAAAAAAAAAATCTCGCAAAGACGCGAAGGCGCAAAGAAAATAAAACTTTGCGACTCTGCGTCTTTGCGAGATTAAAAAAACTTTGCATCTAAATTAAAAATCCAAAATTCCTGAGAGGCATTCATTAGAAAAATGAAGAATTATATTTTCCTTTTCTGGATTTTCAATGACTAACAGATCATAAGGATTTAGATCGTATGCTGTCTCATTAATTTTAATAACCATTGTTTGTAAAGAAAATAGAATTATTATTTGAGCATTATAATGCTGATTACTATTTGTTATTTTCAGTTTATGATGGCTTATTTTTTCAGAAACCATACAGTTAAAATCAATACCTTTTGTATAAGAAATCACTTGATCATCCGAATTAAATTCCATGATTTCATATTTCTCATATATTTTTTTCTCTTTGTTTACCTCAATATCCAGAGCGTTATCAAGCATAAGCAAATAACGATGATAGCCCTTGAATTTGGTAAACTCAGAAGGAATTTTTTCTATTGTAGCACTGCTTATTCTAAATGCAAAATCTCTATCAGCATAGCTTGCTGTTTCCGGATAGACCATATATTCATAGGTCAATCCGCCACTCCAAATAGAGGCTTTGCTATCTTTTTTAGGCAAGAAGCTTATTTTCATTATGCTATTATTTTTAAATAAGAAATCAAATACGCTAACCTTTTAATAATTCATTCAGCCCCGATTTAAAAAAAACGTAGTGTCTTTGTGTCTTCGTGGCAAAACCTTTTAAATCTTCTTCTCTAAATAAATAAACTCCAATGGCTTATCAGAAATGTTAATATGAATATCGCTTGAAGGAAAAGCTTCTCTTTTGCCAGTATCCACATAACCATGACGTTTGTACCAGGCAATAAGTTCTGCACGAACCGAAACAACCGTCATACTAAGAGTAGACAATCCTAAAGATTTAGCATGATTTTCGGCTTCAGCCAACATCTTTTTCCCAATTCCGCTATTTTGCAATTCAGGAGAAACCGTCAACATTCCCACATACAATTGATGCTCTTTCTCGACCAATAAAACCGACCCAATAATTTGATCGTTCTCAGTAAATTTCAAAAATGTATTTTTAGGATCTAAAATAATTGCGGTTAATTCTTCTTCGCTGGTTCTTTTTCCTTCTAATAAATGAGCTTCTGTAGTCCAGCCTTTTTTAGAAGTTTCGCCTCTGTATGCTGAGTTGATTAATATGTTTAATGATGGAATATCTTGTAATGTTGCTTTTGTAATCATGGTAATATTGTGCGGTTTTTAATATTTGAAAAGCTTCCTGCTTTAGCTGGAGGAACAAAATTATGATATTTAGGATTGGCTTTAGCCGAAATTGTAGTAAGTTATTTTGTTTTTCTATTGATTAAATAACAATAAGTAAAATGAGCTGCTAAAACTAAAGTCATTCCAATGTTCCAATAGATGTGAAAGTAATCAAAGTAGTAGTAAAATCCACAATAATTTTGAATAGCTTCTCCCGGTAAAAGAAAATAAAGAGGAAATACAATTAAAAAAAGTGATAGAAATATTGATAGAATTATAAAACGGCCATATTTAATTTTAAAGTGATCCGCAATGCCATAACATAGCATTTGGATAATTAATATTATAAGGAAAAACTTCTCCATAGTTTAAATTTTATTGGCAAAGCAAGTGCATTCTCTATTAAATAAAGCAATTAAAAAGAAGGTTTAATTAATGTAGAAATACGTTGTATTCTCTAAAATTTTATTTTTTTTAGTTTGAAAAAGTACATTTTCGCTTATTTTTTCTTTATCAATGTAAATTTTTCCTTGTTTAAATTGACCAGATATGTTTATTTTTCCAAACTTCTTATTATCGAGGAATATGATACTGTCATTTATTTTGTAATTTCCATAATGATGAGTTCGTCCTCCCCAGCTTCCACTTTTAATGATATATTTTCCATCTTCTTTTAAGTCGATAATTAATCCATTTCCGCTGGCGTGAATGTATGTTTTAGAATTTTCTAAATTTTCATAATAGAGATAAAGCCCTAAAGTAAAAAGAATAATGAAAGAAGCTAAAAAAGTTGGAAGTAAATTATAAATGTTTTTATGCTTTTTGAAAATTTTAAAATTTTCAGGAATTACATTTGATAATAAGATAATTTCTAAAACGCCTAAAATGATGTAGAAAAAAGGAGCAAAAACATTATCTGCCTGATATGATCTGTAAAGGATAAAAATAAATAATCCTCCCACAATAGTAAGTTGAATTATTCTTTTAGTCTGGTTTTTCTCTGCCATTAGATTATTTGCTTCTTTGAGATTCAAACCAAATTAATTGATTTTTAATTCTTTCAATAATATCTAAATCATGGTCACTGTGAATATCTCTCAAATTATAATTAGGATTTCGAGGATCAGTAGTTTCCTGAAATTGATTAACACCTAAATTAAAAAGTGCTTGCCCAAATCTTAAACTTGGATTTTTTTCTAAATATTCTTCTAATAAATCAAGTATGACCCTATGTTCTTTTTTCATTTTAAATTAATTTTCTTTATTTTCTAAATTCTCAAAAAATTCTATTGGGTCAGCAATAAATTTCATTGCATTTGAACTTTTGAAACCCTCCATAATATATTGCATTTCAGGTTTAAAGATTTCTCCTTTTAAATCAATCAAAACAAATTGATTTTTTTTACAGAAATTTAAAATTGCTTGGAGAACATTAGTAATATTGGATGCTTTTCGTAAGTCAATTCGAAACTGAAATTCTTCAATTTTTCTTTTATCATCACTTAAACAAATGCAGGCATCATTATCTTCATCGTTATTTTCGTTTCCTTTCCAATTCAAATAAATTTCATTGCCCCAGTTTGCTTTTGGAATAATTTGATCAAGTTCAGAAATAATCGAAGGAATGTCACCTTCAAAATTTTTCCAAAAAGAATTTGTCTCGGGTAAAAATTCTGTTTTATTATTTTTAAAAATGCATTGATAATTATTATCGATGGATTTTTCAGGAACTACGATTAAAAGGTATTGCCAAATTGCCATTTTTATTTTTTAGAATTGATTTCTGTAAACAAGTGATAAACCTTCTTTAATAGGGTTAATTTTAAAAATATAAAAATACTAAATAGTCAATAAGTCTTTAGTTTTTGACTAGTCCTAAATAATCGATACAGATTATTAGACAAATATATTTAATTAGACACCTGTAATATTTTTTATTGCAGGTGTTTTTCTTTTATAAGTTCTCATCTTTACTACACTTTGTTGATGCATTTGACTTGGAGTGAGCATATAATTAGAGTAATGTGGTCTTTTGTTATTATAAATATCAATTGCATTTTTCACTAAAACCTTCATTACAGCAAGTTTTAGATTAAACTTATCAATATTAAATTCTTGTTTTAAAATTCCATTTATTCTCTCAGCTACTGCATTCTCATAGGGATCAGAGTTTTGGGTCATACTACATTTTATATTGTTTTTATGTAATAGTTTTTGATATTCATCAGAACAATATTGTATTCCTCTATCTGAATGATGTATTAATGTTTTGCCTTTATCTCTGCGTTTTTTTATTGCATTTTTTAAAGCTGTTAAACTACTATGAGCATTCATATTATCTGCCACATTAAAACCCATTATTCTTTTAGAGTAAGCGTCAGTTATTAGACTTAAATAACATGGATTCTTTCTTTTTCCAATATAGGTTATATCTGATACCCAGACTTGCTCTGGTCTACAAATCTCTAACTCTAATATTTGATTTTGATGTTTTCTAAATCTATGATGAGAGTTTGTTGTTATATGGTAAGAACGTTTTGATATTATCAATAAATGATTTGCTCTAAGTATATCTATAAATTTATCTCGGCCTATTTTAAGTTGATTCAACTCGCTTTTTAAAAGATAATACAATTTTCTTGCTCCAATTCGAGGCATTGTATTTCTAATTTCCAAAACCATATTAACAACTTTTGAAGCCAAAAGCTTCTTATCGCAACTTTTTTTTACTCGACGATAGTAAACCTGTCTGTCAATCCCGAACAAAGTACAGGCAAACATTATTGTTTGTTGTTGTTCTTTTTTAAAATGGTCGATTGTTCGGGTGGTGAGTTTTTTCGAATGTCAATTTGATATTCTTTTTCTGCTATATCAATCATCATATCGAAAATAATAGCTTTTTTATCAGCAACGAAAGCCTGCTGTTCTAAAAATGCTCTTTGTTTTTCCAATAACTTCACTTTGGCTTCAAGTTCCATTATTTTCTGTTCAGGAGATTTTTGCATAAGAGAAGGTGTTTGATTGTCCCAATCAAAGTTACCGAATTTTCGAAGCCATTGAACAATTGTTGAACGTGATTGAATAGCATAATCTTTCTTAACTTGAGAAATTGAGGTTTTTCCCTGTTCTATTTCTTGAACAATTTGAAGTTTTAAAGACATACTGTAATCTTTCTGTGTACGCTTAACATAGCGCAATTCTTGATCTTTTTCCATAATGATACTTTTTGTGTATCGCTATTTCAGGACAAGACATTTTAATAATAAAAAAAAGCTATAATTTAGAGTTGTAGCTTTTTGTTTCATCGGTTATTCGTATGAATATAAAGTTTTTGTGGCAACAGGTTTTGCCTCAGGATAAAGAATATTGGTTTTTGTACGTTTTGATTCGGTTAAATAGCCATTTGTATCATAAACATATTCACAATCATATTTAATTTCATATTCTGTTTCGCCTCCGGATACAGCTTTCTCTTTCCAGTCTATTATATGCATCCAATTATAAATATAACATCTAAAAATAGGTTCACTAGAATAACTACCCGCTTTTGTGTAATCTTTTTTTACGGCTTCACGTAAAATTTTAATAATATTTTGAAGGAAGATATAAGCTTTAAATTTGACTTATTCTAAAAAGAATTAACTAGCGTAGATAATTTTTATTGTAAGATTAATGTCTTAATATTGCTCCGAAAATTTAAACCTTAATATTATTAATTACCTATTTATGAAATTTCCAAAACTACTATTTTTTTTACCTCTGCTAAGCCTGGTAATAACATCATGCTCCTCTGATGATTCTACTTCTGAGCCAGTTGTTGTAGAACCGCCGGTTATTGATCTGTCGAATCAAAAACTCGTTTCTTTTTCTTATCCTTATGATAAGTACATCGGAATTAGGCGTGATGATGAATCTTATGAATACGATAACGCAAATAAAATTGTTAAAGTAAAAGAAGGAGGATATGTTTATGGAATTACTTACGTGAATCCTGATTTAATTGAGGTTAATCAGTTAGAAGATAATGTTACTGGCCTTAAAATAAATGCAAAAACATCAATTCATTTAAAAGCTGGAAGTGTTGAATCAATTGTAAAAAACGAAATTATTGTATATGATGATAAAGATGAAATTTTTAGTGCTACTTCAGATTCAACAGTTTACATGTATAAAAATGAATATCTTTCTAATGTTAAATCATACAATAAAAATAAATATTACCCTAGTTACAGATTAGTTAATCAAGTAGATTTTGAAGAACATAATGGAAATATTACCAAAGCCGTAACCAAATCATTTCTATCGGAAATTAGTTACGCGATCAATTATACATATGATTCTGATGCTTATATAAAAGGTAGTGATTATACATATGAAACTCCGTTGTTTTATAGCTATTATACGCTTTATTCTGTACTACATGATAAATTTGGAAAAAAGAGCAGTAATAATATTATAAAAATAGATCATGAATATACTAATTTAGCGCCATATCCGAGATCTTTTAAAACAATGACCCTAAAAAGAACTTTGGATACTGAAAAGAGATTAAAAGAAATCATAGTATCAGGAACTACTTTTGATGATCTTAAAAATTATGTAGGTTTAGATTTTAAAGATGCTAAAGCTACTTTTACTTATAAATAATTGAAGAAAATAGATTGTTTTTTCTAAAATAAAAACCACAAATTGTACTAGCTATTTTTAGTACAATTTGTGGTTTTTTTTAGGTTTTATACTATCCCAAAAACGCCTTCAATTCCTCATAAGTCTTAATCTTCACACTAACTTTTTCCTCATTAATAACACTCTCAATTTGTTCCGGAATAGGAAGCGTAATACCTAAAGCAGGTTCAACAACATCCAGAAATTTAATAGGATGTGCAGTTTCTAAGAAAACACCAATGGCATTCTCGTGTTTTTGTAATTCTTTTTTCAAACCTAAATAACCAACAGCACCGTGAGGTTCTGCGATATAACCGTTTGTGTTGTAAATATTTTTGAGAGCTTCAAGCGTTTCTTCATCTGTATAACTATAAGAAGAGAAATCTTTTTCGAAAGCTTTTAAATCATTGTTGTATAATTCCTGAATTCTGATAAAGTTACTTGGGTTTCCAACATCCATGGCGTTAGAAATTGTAGCTTTAGAAGGTTTTGGGTCGTATTTTCCGCTTTCTAAGAATCTTGGTACAGTATCGTTTACGTTGGTAGACGCAACAAAATGTTCAATTGGCAAACCTAATTTCTTCGCCATAATGCCGGCGCAGATATTCCCGAAGTTTCCGCTTGGACAAGAAAAAACCAACGGTTTGTTTTGGCTTTTCAACGCTTTGTAAGCAAAGAAGAAATAGAACATTTGAGGCAGCCAGCGCGCTATATTAATAGAATTCGCCGAAGTCAGGTTTTTATGTGCTAAAGTTTCATCTAAAAATGCTTTTTTAACCATATCCTGGCAATCGTCAAAAACACCATCAACCTCAAGCGCTTTAATGTTTTTTCCTAAAGTAGTCAATTGTTTTTCCTGAATGTCGCTTACTTTTCCTGATGGGTATAAAATCACAACATCAACACCGTCAACGCCAAAAAATCCGCTTGCAACAGCTCCTCCGGTATCTCCGGAAGTTGCTACTAAAACGGTATTTTTACTGTCTTTTTTGTCTTTATTAAAATACGCCAGACAACGTGACATAAATCGCGCTCCAACATCTTTAAAAGCCATAGTTGGTCCGTGGAATAATTCTAACGAATAAATTCCGTTTTCAACTTCTACAACCGGAAAATCAAAAGATAAAGTATCTTTTATAATTTCTCTTAAATTGTCCTCAGGAATTTCATCGCCCACAAATTGCTGAATCACATCAAAAGCAATATCGTTATGGCTTAGATTTTCGATTACATTAAAAAATGCAGGATTTAATGGCGTAATAGTTTGAGGAAAATATAATCCTTTATCACTCGCTAGTCCTTGTATTACAGCTTCTTTAAAAGAAACTTCCGGGGCATTATGGTTTAAACTATAGTATTTCATGGTTTAATTTTAGATTTTAGATTTTGGATTTTAAATTTTAGAAAAAAGAGAATAGAGTATAGAGAATAGGCTTTTCTGTAATCATTTTTCAATTTTTAAATTCCAAATTCCGTTGGTTGTTTTTATTTAACCGCAAAGTTCGCAAGGAATTGGTTTCTTTTGAAAACGCAGAGTTCGCAAAGCTTTGTGGTAATGTTTTTTAATTTTAATAATTATTATTCAGCTTTTTTTGTCATTTCGACCGAAGGGAGAAATCGCACTAGAAACTCCGCACAGAAATTCGCCAATCTTTGTCGATTTACGAGTGTGATTTCTCCCTTCGGTCGAAATGACAAACTATATGTGTTATACTTTGTGTCCTACTTTGCGGGACTTCGACTTCGCTCAGTCTGACAAAAGAGGCTTACAATTTTTAATTCTGAATTTTTAATTTTTAATTCTTTTTACAAAATCCTAACTCCATCAGGATTAATTTTCGAAACATGAATTTCATATGGCAAATTCATCTTTTCATAAACATCGCTCATGGCTTTAGCAATTTGGTCGGCGGTATTTTTTCCTCTGCTTAAAGCAAAAATCGACGGACCAGAACCTGAAATTCCCGAACCTAAAGCGCCGTTTTCAAGAGCCGTTTGTTTGATTAAATCAAAACCCGGAATCAAAACGCTTCTTAAAGGTTCAACGATTTCGTCATGAAGCGACCTTCCAATCAAATCGTAATCTTTTGTGTATAAACCTGCTATTAATCCGCCCACATTTCCCCACTGCATGATGGCACTTTTTAGTGAAACGGTTTGTTTCAATACCGAACGCGCATCAGATGTTTTCAACTCAATTTGAGGATGAACCACAGTTGCGTACAATTCTTCCGGACTATCAATTCTGATAATATCAAGCGGAGCATAACTTCTTACCAAAGTAAAACCTCCCAAAAGGGCAGGAGCAACGTTGTCTGCATGCGCATTTCCGCTGGCTAATTTCTCGCCCTGCATGGCAAACTGCACCAAATCTTTACGGGAATAAGGTTTGCCTAATAATTCATTAATCCCGAAAACCGCTCCGGCAGAACTTGCAGCGCTGCTTCCAATTCCGCTTCCGGCTTTGATATTTTTATAGATTTCAATTTCGAATCCAAAAGTTATCGGTTCAAAATCTCTTTCATAAGCTTCTAACATGGCAATAGCCGCAACTCCCGAAACATTTTTTTCGGTTTCTAAAGGCAAATCGGCACCCACAATTTTAGTAATACGAACGCCTTTTTGATCGACTTTTCGAACAATCATTTCATCACCCGCATTGTCTAAGCAAAGTCCCAATACGTCAAATCCGCACGAAAGATTCGCGATAGTTGCCGGGCAAAATAGTTTTATTTCTTTCATTTCTGGTTGGTTTTGCCACGAAGGCACAAAGTCACAAAGTTTTTTTAGCTTTTGTGTTTTTTGCCGCGAAGGCGCTAAGACACAAAGTTTTTTTATTTTTTAAGACACAAAGTTTAGAAAACTTAAAAACTTTGTGTCTTGGTGCCTTAGTGGCTAATTATTTCCTATTCTGATAACGTCAGCAAAAATTCCTGATGCTGTAACCGCTGCTCCCGCTCCGGCGCCTTTGATCAATAAAGGCTGATCTACGTAACGATCTGTGTAGAACAATACGATATTGTCTTTTCCTTCTAAATTGTAGAAAGGATGATCTTTCGGGATGAATTGTAATCCCACGCTGGCTTTTCCGTTTTCGAATTGTGCTACGTATTTCAATCTTGAATCTTTGGATAGAGCTTCTTCATATATTTTTTCGAAATGAGCTGCGTGTTTGGTTAACGAAGCAAAAAAGTCTTCGTTGTTTGTTGTGTCCAAACATTCGGCTGGTAAGAATGATTCGTTGGCGATGGCATCAATATCCATTTCATAACCGCTTTCGCGAATAAGAATCAGGATTTTACGGGCAACGTCAATTCCGCTTAAGTCGATTTTTGGGTCCGGTTCTGTAAAACCTTGTACTCCGGCTTCTTTTACAACATCGTGAAAAGAATTGTTCTTATCAAAATTATTGAAAATAAAGTTCAAACTTCCGGATAAAACTGCCTGAATTTTATGCACTTTATCGCCAGATGCAATTAAGTTTTTTACTGTGTCAATAATAGGCAATCCCGCACCAACATTGGTTTCAAACAAAAATGGAGCATTGTACTGACGTGATAAACTTTTCAGTTTTTTATAATTATCGTAAGCAGATGAACAGGCAATTTTATTACAAGTTACAACGGCAATACTTTCTTTTAAGAATTTTTCGTAAGTTTCAGAAACCCTTGCATTTGCTGTAATATCCACAAAAATACTATTACGTAAATTCAGTTCTCTGGCGCGTGCTATAAATTCTGTCGGAATAGCGTGTTCACCTTTATCTAATGCCGATTTCCAGTCTTTTAAAGAGATTCCGTCCTCATCAAAAAGCATTTTTCGGGAATTCGATAAAGCAATAACGCGAACATTGATCTTTAAATTTTCTTTTAAAAACTTTCTTTGATTGTGAATTTGCTCGATGAATTTCTCACCTACATTTCCAACTCCCATTACAAATAAATTCAGCTGTTTGGTATTCTCTTCAAAGAAGTTTTCGTGTAATGTATTCAACGCTTTTTTAACGTCTCTTTCATTGATTACAGTCGAGATATTACGTTCTGAAGCACCTTGCGCAATAGCACGAATGTTTACGTTGTTTTTACCTAAAGTACTAAACATTCTTCCGCTTAAACCCTGGTGATTCTTCATATTTTCTCCAACCAAAGCAATAATACAAAGGTCTTTTTCTACAATGGCAGGATCAATTTTGTTTTGAAGAATTTCTACTTCAAAAGCTTTATTGATCGCAGCTTCGGCATTTTCAGCATCCGAATTTAAAATTCCTATACAAATTGAATGTTCAGAAGAAGCCTGAGTAATAAAAATTACATTAATTTTTTCCTGAGACAATACTTCAAACAAACGTTTTGATGAACCTGAAACTCCAATCATTCCCGGGCCTTCCAGTGTTACAAGAGAAATATTATCAATATGGCTGATTCCTTTTACAACAGTATCTTTTGATGAAACCTGATTAGAAATTAAAGTTCCTACAGCTTCCGGCTCAAAAGTATTTTTGATTAGAATGGGAATATTTTTTCTTAAAACAGGCTGAATCGTTGGCGGATACAACACTTTGGCACCAAAATGCGATAATTCCATCGCTTCCTGATAAGAGATATTTGCAATTGGCTGTGCTTGTTTAACGATTTTAGGGTTTGCAGTAAACATTCCGTTTACGTCAGTCCAGATTTCTAATTGTGATGCGTTAAGTGCTCCGGCAATTATGGCCGCAGTATAATCAGAACCTCCACGACCTAAAGTTGTAGTGATTCCGTCAGAAGTCTGAGCGATAAATCCTGGCAAAATATTGATTTGCGATTGATTTCCGCCAAAATATTCCTGAATCAATTGGTTCGAAACTTCAAAATTTACAACAGCTTTACCAAAGTTATTATTGGTTTTAATCAGTTCACGGCTGTCTTTGTAAACCACATCTTTATCAATTTGCTGATAAGCCTGAGCGATAATGTAAGACGAAAGCAATTCTCCAAAACTTAAAATAGTATCGGCAGTTCTTGGAGATAATTCGCCCAATAAAAAACAGCCGTCCAATAATGTTTCCAGATGATTGATGATTCTTTTTACATGACTTAACAAACTGCTTTGTTCGCTTACCGGAATAAGATCCTTTAAAGTATCAAGGTGTTTTTTCTCGATTTCTGCAACAATATCTCTAAAGCTTTCGTCGTTTGCTGCTGCTTTTGCTGCCGCTGACTGCAATAAATCCGTCACTTTGCTTAAAGCTGAAACAACAACTACTAGTTTATCTTGTTTAGAATTCTGGTTTATAATTTCGAGAACGAGTTTTATATTTTGAGCATTGGCAACCGAAGTTCCGCCAAATTTTAATACTTTCATTTTTGATGTTTTTTAATAAGGTGCAAAGATTTTGAGTAACAAAGGTTCAAAGATTATTAACTGTGAACTGAAACTAAAAACTGCGACTATTTTTTTCTTTTGTAAATGTTTTTTATGTACCCATCGTCTTTCTCCTTTCAGGAAAAAAGTATAGATAACCAAGGATTATATGTAAAATGTATACCCCTAAGGGGTAGTAGTAGTTGTAGTAGAAATTGTAGTAGCAGCAATTGCAACCCCGGTTAGAGTTGTCATTGTAGATTGATATTTTGTGCTGTTACTTTTCATTTTGATTTTTCAAAAGTACAGTTTTTTATAAAAGTTAAAAAACTGAAAAACCTTTTTACGAATATTTCAATAATTCAAATGTAAGGATTTTAATATTGAGTAATTGTTAAAATTAAAACTGTAAATATAGCTTATTCATATATTTAACGCTTTTTTTATTAAGGCTTTAAAAAAATAAAGTATTGATATTATTAAAAAACAGCTAAAAAACAAACGATTTTATCCTATATATTAAGTAGGGAATGTTTTTTTATATTTTAGAGACATCTGAAATTGAATTTTTTTCAAACCAAAGAACTGATTTTGGTACGATAAAGATTATGAAATAAATAAAGCAAAGAAGGCGAGATGCTATAAAATTTAATTATTATGAACAAATGTTGCTTTTTAATATTGATTTGCTGAATTTTGATGTCTTAAAATACAAACAACATGAGAGAAATCCATTATATAAGTACTGAAATCTTAACCTTAGAAGCTTTACAGGAAATAATAGTGAATCAAAAAGCACTTGAATTATCAGAGGAAGCGAAAGTAAATATTCAGAAGTGTCGTGATTATTTAGATAAAAAAATGGCTTCGCATTCTGAACCTATTTACGGTATCAATACAGGTTTTGGATCATTATGTAATGTAAAAATCTCGAATGAAAATTTATCAAAACTTCAGGAAAACCTGGTAAAGTCCCACGCATGCGGAACCGGAGAAGAAGTTCCTGCTGCAATTGTAAAGTTGATGTTGTTGCTTAAAATTCAATCTTTGAGTTACGGACATTCAGGAATTCAGTTGCAAACTGTAGATCGTTTGGTTGATTTTTATAATAATGACGTTTTACCTATTATATATACTCAGGGTTCTCTTGGAGCTTCAGGAGATTTAGCACCTTTGGCACATTTGTCTTTGCCTTTATTAGGTGAAGGTGAAGTTTTGTTTGAAGGAAAAAAAGTGGCTTCTGCAGAAGTTTTGAAACATTTTGACTGGGAACCAATCGTTTTACAGTCAAAAGAAGGTTTGGCATTGTTGAACGGAACCCAATTTATGAGTGCATACGGAGCTCACATTTTAATAAAAGCCTATAAATATTCTTATTTAGCTGATTTAATCGGAACAATTTCTTTGGAAGGTTTTGATGGACGAAGCGAACCTTTTAATGAATTGATTCATTTTATTCGTCCTCACAAAGGTCAAATTGTAACAGCACAGCGCATCAATGAGTTTTTAGAAGGAAGCGAAATAATTGAACAAGAGAAAAAACACGTACAGGATCCGTATTCTTTCCGTTGTATGCCACAAGTTCACGGCGCTTCAAAAGATGCGATCGATTATGTTCGAAAAGTATTCAAAACCGAGATCAATTCGGTTACCGATAATCCAAATATATTTATCGAAGCCGATCAGATTATCTCCGGCGGAAATTTCCACGGTCAGCCTTTGGCTTTGGCCTTAGATTTTATGGCCATTGCTTTGGCAGAACTAGGAAGTATTTCTGAAAGAAGAACATATCAACTGATTTCAGGATTAAGAAATCTTCCGGCATTTTTGGTAGACAATCCTGGATTGAATTCAGGATTTATGATTCCGCAATATACAGCTGCCAGTATTGCAAGTCAGAACAAACAGTTGGCAACTCCGTCAAGTGTGGACAGTATTGTATCCAGCAACGGACAAGAAGATCACGTAAGTATGGGGGCAAACGGAGCTACAAAAGCGTTACGTGTTTTAGATAATTTAGAGCGTATTCTGGCAATCGAATTATTGAATGCTTCACAAGCGATTGCTTATAGAGAACCTCTAAAATCAAGTGATTTTATCGAGATGTTTTTGAGCAGTTACAGAGAGGTAGTGCCGCTGGTTAAAGAAGATAGAATCCTGCATTACGACATAGAAAAAACCGTTGAATTCCTTGATAGTTTCCAAATTGAAAACGATTTGTTAACAATGGCTTAACATTGTAGAATATTAATGAAGTAATTTTGCACTATCAAAAATATAAAAATGTCAATAAACAGTATTTTCCAATTTTTAGTGCCGAAAGACAAGAAATTCTTTCCACTTTTTGAAGAAGCTTCAAGCAATTTAATTGAATTAGCTTCTAACTTACACGAAGCTGTAAATCTTCCATTAAAAGAAAGAGAAGTTCTTTTTCAGAAAATTGATGAATTAGAGCAAAGAGGAGAAGACATTACACGTCAGACCAATCTTGAATTGAGTAGAAACTTTATTACTCCGTTTGACAGAGAGGATATTCACACATTGATTACTTCTATTGACAACGTTGCAGATTATTTGCACGGAGCAGCAAGCAGAATGAGATTGTATCAGGTTGACAAGATTACAAAATCGATCAGAAAAATGACCGAAATCAATCTTGAAGCTTGTCAAAACATTGATAGTGCAGTAAAAGAATTGAGAAATTTAAAGAATTTCAAAGTCATAAAAGATGCTTGTGCCAGAATTAATAAATTGGAAAACAAGTCAGATAACGTTTATAACAAAGCAGTTTTTGAAATTTTTGAAAACGAAACAGATGCTAAAAATATTATTAAATATAAAGAAGTGTTATCTGTTTTAGAATCAGCAACAGATAAATGTAAGAGTGTTGCGAACATACTAGAATCTATTTCTGTAAAACATTCTTAAATTCAATTTATTTCATTCTGAAGTTATAATTTATGACGCTACTTATAATTATTATAGTATTAGCCTTAATTTTTGATTACATCAATGGTTTTCATGATGCGGCCAATGCTATTGCAACAGTTGTTGCTACAAAGGTTTTAACGCCTTTTCAGGCAGTTCTTTGGGCAGCATTTTTTAACTTTCTGGCTTATTGGGTTTTCGGATTTGGTGTTGCGGATACTGTTGCTAAAACAGCGCACACTATGGAGATTAACCTGGTAGTTATTCTTGCCGGTGTTATTGCAGCGATTTGCTGGAATTTATTGACGTGGTGGTTAGGGATTCCTTCAAGTTCATCACATACTTTAATTGGTGGTTTTGCAGGGGCAGCAGTTGCTCATGCGATCGCTGTACATGGTTTTTCAGGTTATATTGGTGAAGACGGAACTACGCATTATTGGTATCAAATCGTAAGCTGGTATAAGGCAGGAAAAGATGGCGGAATGCCTTCGGGAGTTCTTATTATCATTGCCTTTATTGTTTTGGCACCGCTTTTAGGAGCTTTGGCTTCTTATTTAATTTCGATTTGGTTATTGAATGCTTCTCGTAAAGTTATTGGGCCAAAAATATTTACAGTGGTTTTGATGATTGCTACCGTTTGGTTTGTGAGCAGTCTAATGGTGCCTTATGAAGAAATTCTTAAACATGGAAAACCTCGTTTTGATTCACATTTTTGGAGTGTAGCTTTCGATCCACACAATATTAAATGGTTTTTAGTAGCCTTTATTATCTTAACAGTAAGTGCTTTTTGTTTGATATTTAGTAGTTTAAATCTACATCAGGCAGATGCAGCTTTAAAGAAAATGCAATTACTATCTTCTGCGGCTTTTAGTTTAGGACACGGAGGAAATGATTCTCAAAAAGTAATGGGTATTATTGCTGCTGCTGTAGCGGTTTATATCAATACAAATCCGGGTGTTCATATGGCCGAGTGGTTAGATGTTGTATTGCCAAATGATGATTTAGGAATAAAAGGTGTAATGCCGGGATGGATTCCGTTAGCCTGTTATTCTGCAATTGCTGCAGGAACTTTAAGTGGTGGTTGGAAAATTGTGAAAACAATGGGTTCTAAAATCACAAAAGTTACGTCGTTTGAAGGTGTTGCTGCTGAAACTGCTGGTGCTTTAACGCTTTATTTCACAGAGCATTTAAAAATTCCAGTAAGTACAACGCATACCATTACAGGATCAATCATTGGTGTTGGATTAACAAAACGTGTTTCTGCTGTTCGTTGGGGAGTTACAGTAAGTTTAATCTGGGCATGGATTCTGACTATTCCAATATCAGCTATCCTGGCAGGTTTGGTTTATTATGTCCTAAGCGTATTTATTTAATGAAATAAATCAATTTAAATGTGAGATACAAATCATATTTATCAAAATACTTAAAAGCCAATTTCTACTCGAAATTGGCTTTTTTTTGTTTTTTAAAAACATCTTTTTGAATAATTATAAAGTAATATATTTGGCACAAATTCAACAGTCATTATGATAAATCAAAAAACTTCAGATCAGGTAGAAAGAATAAAAAAGAAGTTGCTCATAGCAAAAAATACAGATAAGGATTTAAAAGTATTTGGTGCAGACAGTCATAAATACTTTTTGGAAGAAACTGCAAATAACGATCAAATTTTAAAGTTCGAAAAAGACTATAATCTGGAGCTTCCTGAAGATTATAGAGCTTTTTTACTGCATATTGGTAATGGCGGAAAATCGTATCAAAATTCTGCCGCCGGACCCGGTTATGGAATATTTCCTTTGGGGAAAAATGTTGAAGAATTCATTTATGCCAATCCTGAAAAATATTTAAAAGAAGATTGTCAGCTGTATCCTAATATGACCAACGAATTCTGGGAAAATCTGACCAGAAATATTGAGGAGAATGATGAAATTTCTAATGAAGATTTTGAGGCGGAGTCAGGAAAAATATATTCAGGAATTTTGCCTATTGGTACTCAGGGCTGTTCTTATTATTATGGGATTGTTTTAAACGGTCAATTTAAAGGTCGGGTTGTGAACGTTGATCTAGATCGACAAAAGCCATTCTTTGTTTTCGAATCTAATTTTTTAGATTGGTACGAACGTTGGCTCGACGAAATTACACCTGAAAATGTAATGATCGATGAACCTGAGTTGTTTCAGTATACTTTAGGAGGTAGTGTAAGTTATATTTTGGAAGTGTATTTTTCTGCGCATGATAATGAAACCAAGATTGAAGGTTTAAATGGGATTTTAAAGAAAGAAAAAATAGCTTCAGAAGCTCTTTATGTTTTAGTAGCTCAATACAAATTAAGTTCAGGAGAAATTCAGAAAAAAATACTTCAAATCCTTACAAAGTTTGATTACCAAAGAGCTTATCCTTATTTGGTTGATTTTACAAAAGAAAGTTTACTAAATGTTTTTCAGTTTGTGTTTTGGTATGCAAAAGATAAGAGTTCAGATTGGCTGGATGTTATAAAATCAAATGCTGAAAATATTAGCGACGACGAAACCTTTAGTTTTTGTACTTATTTATTAAAGGAAATGAATATTGATTATGGCGATATTATTGTGCCGTTTACTTTTAATGAAAGTGAAAGTGTACGAATCAGTGCTTATTACTCACTTGGGCAATTAAAGGTTAAAAGTAATTATATTGATACTTTTATTAATGGTTTAAGTGATCATTCAAATAGGGTTATTCATATTGTATTGCAGGCTTTAGAAGGAGTAGAAGACAGAAAACTTTTAAAGCACTACAAATTGATAGCTGAAAAATTTCCTGTAGAAAAAGATTATATTTTAGTGAATCTCAATCATAGATTGAAAGCATATGGCCTAAATAATGAAACAATTAAGAAGGCTGATAATAATTTTGAAAACGATAGTAATGATAAAAAATGGTTTCAATTTTGGAAATAAAAAAAAGCTAATTTCTTTCTGAAACTAGCTTTTTTGTTCTATCTCTTAGTGTAGATTTATTTAGTAAACAAAAACTCTTTTCCGCCTTGTTTTAAAATCATTTCTTTTTTATCAGAATTGAATTCCAGAACAATACCTGCAGCATCAAAGGTAAAGACAGTGTTGGTGCTGGCGTTAAGAGGAAAAGAAGGCTGTCCTGTTGCCTGAGCAATTAATACATTGTCTTTTTGTGAAATTGTTATTTTTATCGGAATTTGTGTACTTCCGTAAATTCCGGAATACAAATCCAGCATTTCTGGGGCAACGGTTATATTTCCAAAAACGGGCAATGCAAAAGGTTTGTGGAAATAAGAACTTAAAGCGCACAATAAGATGTTCTCATTGCTATATCCCATTGCTCCGTTTGAAGTTATGGATAGGGCCAGCTTTTCCTCCGGAAAGTATTCCATAGCTGATCTAAATCCGTCAATTGCGCCATTATGACCATAACTTTTTTTACCAAAAGGATGTAACTCTGCAATCCCCATTCCGTAGTTGTCTTTCATTGTTATCATCTGATTTAAAGAAGCTGCAGAAATAATTTTGCCGGCAAAAACACTTTCGATAAAAATGTTTAAATCGGTTGGATTGGAGACAATACCTCCGGCTCCTAATGGAATTGAGATATCGGTTTCACTTGATTTGTCCCATTTTCCAGCGAGAGTATAAGAATAGCTTTCGTTCTTTTCTAAGTTTATTTTACTTCCTAAATACGTGTTTTTTAATTTTAATGGTTTGATGATTTTTAAATCTAAAATTGCACCGTACGGTTTTTTGTAGATATCTTCAAGTATATAAGACAATAAAACATAGTTCGAATTGCAATACTGAAATTTTGTATCAGGTTCAAATATAACATCCCCGGAAGCTATTTTATCAATAATTTTGGCTCTTGACTGATATTCAGTATTCCATTTTAAATAATCGGGAATAGTGGTGAAATCATAAATCCCACTGCGATGGTTCAATAAATTACTAACGGTGATTTTTTTGGCATTTTTTATTGTTGGAAAATATTTATCAATAGTTTGATTTAAGTTGATTTTTTTTTCTTCAATAGCCTTAAGAATAAGAGTTGCTGTAAATGTTTTTGAGATAGAACCAATTCTGTATTTTGTATTGATGCTTGATTTTTTTGAAGTTGCAACATCATCAAAGCCAATTGATTTGGTGTAGATTGTTTTTCCGTTTTCAGAAATAGCAATACTTCCCATGTATTTATCGTTTTTTTCCAGAAGCGTAAACAAACTGTCCAGTCTTTTTGTGTCGAAAGTTTGTGAGAAAGCGCTTGTAACTATAAAAGCGCATAAACAGGTAATGATTTTTTTCATGATAGTGTTTTTTGATTGATTGATTTTTTAAATTTTAATAAAAGCGTTATAAGAAAATAGAAAACTACGATTGCCAGTAGCATTGCTGGAATAAACCAGTAGCCAAGTACTTCGTGAGTATGGTTTTTAATTTTGTCTTCCTGACTCATTATTCCTAATACAAAAACAGAAAATGAATCATCTTTCATATGAAGACCTACAAGAGAAGGATTGATTATTTTTGCAAAAATCAGGAATACAAAACCAAAAAGGAAGAGGTACAAAACAAAGAAAAAAACATACGAAATACCATTGGTAAAGTTTAAGACCAAAGCTTTGAAAACATGAACAGGATTAAATGTTCTTGTTGCTTGCTCTAATTTTTTATCGGCGACAAGGGGTTTTAGAACCTCTTCTGGTGCTCCTAATTTTTCGATAATGTCTAAAAGTGAATCTATTTCGTTTGCTTGACTTTTATGTTGAATAGCTTCAAAAATATGGCTGTTAAATTCCATATAAATATCATCCTGACTAATTTTTGATAGCGAAGCTGTTGCTTTTTTAATACGCTTCATATAATCGCTATAAATCCTCTGCGAAGCTTTTTGTTCGAATTTGATGTCTTCTATTCTCATTGAATGATTTTTTTGATTGATTTCTCAAGATTCTCCCAGTAAATATTCATCTGGCTTAGAGTTTCTATTCCTGCTTCGGTTAGTGAATAATACTTTCTCGGAATGCCGGTTTCTTGTTCTACCCATTTTGAATCTACTAATTCTTCTGTTTTTAAGCGATTCATTAAAGGATAAAGTGTTCCTTCTGCAATTTCTATTTCAGTATGTTTTCTTATTTGTTCGATAAGTTCATAACCGTAGTACTCATGATTTTTGAGCACGTTCAGGATAATGAAAGTCAATGTGCCTTTCTTTACCTGCGATTTCCAGTTTGTTACAAATGTTTCGTTCATTCTGCTAATGTATAACAAAATACATAGTATAACAAAGTATATAGCTAAGTTTTTTAGTCAATACATTTTAATTATCTGTAAATCAGTTAATTAAAATGTTTTAATTTTATTTCTGTAGATTTTTATGATTGTGTTTACGTTTGTAGTGTGTTTGTTTAATACTCTTTTTATCTTCAGAAATAATGCTAATAGTACCGTCTATTTCTAACATAGCAAGCTTTATATCGGTCAAATGTTCTAAGCCGTGCTCACGTGCCGCTTCTTTTAATTCTTCGTGCGAAATGTCTAATTTGCTCAAAGTTTTAAAATCTATTATTCCGTTATGGATCAGGATTTCTGGTTTGTCTAACAATAAATTGTTTAAGCCTTTGTATTTGTGAGTAAGTTTTTTAATAATGTAATTAATGATAAACAAAGCCAGAGCTGCAACTAATCCTCCCCAGAGACTTGTGTCGGGACCAACCATTGCATTTTGAACCGAATTGCTAATAAGTAAAATCAGAATAATATCAGCAGTATTCAATTGAGAAAGTTCTTTTTTGCCAAAGATTCTCAATGCAATTGTCATGAAAAAATAAACAGCAACACTTCTTGCAATAATATCTAAATACGGATTTAACATCATTTTTTTAAGGTTTAAATTTAAAAAAGCTTTGTCAAAGTTTTTAAACTTCGACAAAGCTGCTAAAATAATTATATAATGTTAAGTTAGAATGAACTGACTTATATTAGTTTAAAATTTTTCTCAATTGCTTTGATCATTTCTCCGGCAACATCTTTGTTTGTAGCGCCTTCAATTCCTTCAAGACCTGGTGATGAGTTTACTTCGAGTAATAATGGTCCTTTTGAAGAACGAATAATGTCAACACCGGCTACCTTTAAGTCCATGGCTTTTGCAGCTTTTATAGCGATTCTTTTCTCTTCGGCAGTCACTTTTATTACAGATGCGGTTCCTCCAAGATGAATATTTGCCCTGAATTCTCCAGGCATAGCTTCACGCTGAATCGCTGCAACTACTTTTCCGTCGATTACAAAACAGCGAATATCTTTTCCGTTGGCTTCTTTAATGAATTCCTGAACAAGAATATTAGCATTTAAACTTTTAAAAGCATTGATAACACTTTCTGCTGCTTTTTTTGTTTCTGCCAGAACGACCCCTTTTCCTTGAGTTCCTTCGAGTAATTTTACGATTAAAGGCGAACCTCCAACCATTTTGATTAAGTTGTCAGTATCCAAAGGAGAATTAGCAAAACCAGTTGTAGGAATGTCAATTCCGCTGTTTAAAAGCAATTGCAATGAATATAATTTATCTCGTGATTGTGTTATGGCTGTAGCCGAATTTAAAACAAAAACCTTCAAAGCTTCAAACTGACGCGTTAAAGCACAACCGTAAAAAGTAATGCTTGGACGGATTCTGGGAATAATAGCATCAAACTGATTTAATATTTTTCCGCCTCTATAGTGAATCTCTGGAGTTTTAGCATCCAACTTCATATAACATTCTTTGATATTCAAAAAATGCATTTCATGACCGCGCATTTCACCGGCTTCCATGATTCTTTTATTGCTATACAATTCGGGATTACTGGCTAATAGACCAATTCTTAAGCCGGAAGTTGCTTTTTCTGAATTTTGATACAATTCTTTTAATGCTTCAGGCGTTGGTTGTCCTAACATGTATTTTTCTTCGGGATCAACGAGTACGCGCCCACTCATGGCTTCGCGGCCTAAAAGCATACGGAATCCCATAGAGTCACGATTCGTCAAAGTCATTTCTATTGGCCACTTAATATCGCCAAGTTTAATGCTGGTCTGGATAACGTAACGGTGTTCTCTGAAACCGCTTGAACTTTTTACAATTCTTTTATCAACCAACGGAGCTTCGCAATGGATGACAGTTTTAATATTATTCTGAATTGGATTAATATCAAATTTTACCCAATTGGCATCATTTTTTATAAAAGGAGCTATGTTTATAGCGTGCATTGCCGAAGTTTTAGCACCGGAATCAACACGAGCTTTGATTGTCGGGATTCCTAGTTCTGGAAATGAGCACCATTCTTCGCTACCTAAAATGACTTTATTTTGAAGCATACGTTATTATTTGTTAAGAAATTTAATAGCCAAAAATAGCTATTTGCTTTTACTAAAGATAGTAATTTATCTAAAAAAAATACCCGTTATGTTATGAAAACGTAACGGGTAAATTATATTTGTTATAGATGTAAACTAATTTACTGATTAGTCGGTTCCTCGGCTTTATGTATTTCTACTGAAAGTTCTTGAGAATCATCTTTTAAATCCATTAAGATTTCATCACCTGAATGTATTTTTGAAGTTATGATTTCTTCGGCCAACAAGTCCTCAACATATTTCTGGATCGCTCTTTTTAGAGGTCTTGCTCCAAATTGTCTGTCAAAACCTTTCTCAGCAATAAATGCTTTTGCTTTATCAGTAAGATTTAACTTGTATCCTAATTCAGCAATACGGGAATAAAGTTTAGCAAGTTCAATTTCGATAATCAAATCAATATCACCTTTTTCTAATGCATTGAATACGATTACGTCATCAATTCTGTTTAAGAATTCAGGAGCAAAAGTTTTCTTCAAAGCATTTTCAATAATACTTTTAGAATTTTCATCGGCCTGAGCCACTTTCGCAGCAGTTCCGAATCCAACACCTTGTCCGAAATCTTTCAATTGGCGTGCACCAACATTAGAAGTCATAATGATGATAGTGTTTTTAAAGTCAATTTTACGACCTAAACTATCTGTTAAATATCCGTCATCTAAAACCTGAAGCATCATATTAAATACATCCGGATGCGCTTTCTCGATCTCATCTAAAAGAACAACACAATAAGGTTTTCTACGAACTTTTTCAGTCAATTGACCGCCTTCTTCGTACCCAACGTATCCCGGAGGCGCTCCAACTAAACGAGAGATAGCAAATTTCTCCATGTATTCACTCATGTCGATACGAACTAATGCATCTTCAGAATCGAATAATTCTTTTGCTAAAACTTTGGCTAATTGTGTTTTACCAACTCCAGTCTGACCTAAGAAAATAAACGAACCAATTGGTTTGTTCGGATCTTTAAGTCCGGCTCTGTTACGTTGAATAGAACGTGCAATTTTCAATACAGCTTCATTTTGACCAATTACTTTGTTCTGAATCAATTCAGGTAATTTGGCTAATTTGTTGCTTTCTGTTTGTGCAATTCTGTTAACAGGAATTCCGGTCATCATAGAAACAACATCGGCTACATTATCTTCTGTAACTTCAATTCTGTTGTTTTTAGAATCCTCTTCCCATTGTTCCTGTGCAACGGCTAAATCTTTTTCAATACGTTTTTCGTCATCACGAAGTTTGGCTGCTTCTTCATATTTTTGTTTTTTAACAACCATATTTTTGTTTTCGCGAACTTCTTCCAACTGACGTTCTAAATCCAAAATTTGTTTAGGAACATCAATATTAGTAATGTGTACACGAGAACCAGCTTCGTCAAGAGCATCAATAGCTTTGTCCGGTAAAAAACGCTCAGACATATATCTGTTCGTTAATTTAACACAAGCTTCAATGGCTTCCTGCGTATAAGTAACATTGTGGTGATCTTCGTATTTGTCTTTAATATTATTCAAAATTGCAATAGTTTCCTCAACAGAAGTTGGTTCTACAATTACTTTTTGAAAACGTCTTTCAAGAGCTCCGTCTTTCTCAATATATTGTCTGTACTCATCAAGAGTAGTAGCACCAATACATTGGATTTCACCTCTTGCCAAAGCAGGTTTGAACATGTTTGAAGCATCAAGAGAACCTGTTGCTCCACCAGCGCCTACAATGGTATGAATCTCATCAATAAAAAGAATGATATCATCATTTTTTTCCAACTCGTTCATCACGGCTTTCATTCTTTCTTCAAACTGACCACGGTATTTTGTTCCTGCAACTAAACTTGCAAGATCAAGAGTTACCACACGTTTGTTGAAAAGAATACGAGATACTTTCTTTTGGATAATACGCAAAGCAAGTCCTTCTGCAATAGCAGACTTACCAACTCCAGGTTCTCCAATAAGAAGCGGGTTGTTCTTTTTTCTACGGCTTAAGATTTGAGAAACACGCTCAATTTCTTTCTCGCGTCCCACAACCGGATCTAGTTTTCCTTCTTCTGCCATTTCTGTTAAATCTCTCCCAAAATTATCTAAAACCGGAGTCTTGGATTTTTTGTTTGACTTATTGGCGGGATTATTAAAACTACTTTCTTTAAGACTGTCATCTTGTCCTGAATCGTCGTTATACGATTCGTTTCTTGGCAAGTTTTCTAAGAATTCTTCTTCGTTTGGAGTCATATTTAAATATTGTTCTTTAGCTATGTCATAATCTATTTTTAGTTTATTCAATAGCTTGGTTGTTGGATCGTTTTCGTTTCGTAAGATACACAATAGCAAGTGCGCCGTGCTAATCGACGAGCTCTGAAATACTTTAGCTTCAAGAAAAGTGGTCTTCAGGGCTCTCTCCGCTTGGCGGGTAAGATGAAGATTTTTCTTTTCTGCATTTACTTCAACGCTTTGATTGGCTGGGCTCAGTATTTCTACCTTCCTGCGTAAATGATCTAGATCGACTGCAAGGTTATTAAGTATATGAATAGCTTTTCCGTTTCCATCCCTTAAAATGCCTAGCATTAAATGTTCAGTACCAATAAAGTCGTGGCCCAAACGTAAGGCTTCCTCTTTACTGTAGGTAATAACATCTTTTACTCTTGGTGAAAAATTATCATCCATAATATATAATTGGTATTGTAAATTTAGTGAATTAGTGTTTGAAAAACAAAAACCATACCCTTAAGGAACTCCTGACAGCTAAGAGACAAAAAAAATAACAATAAAACAGTTAAAAAACGCTTAATTTATTAACTAAAAGCGCAAATAAAGTTGTTAATAAATCATTGAAATAAGTGTAAGGAAATAGCTGAAAAAATTCCAAAAAAACGTATCTTGGCACGCTTTGAAACTAATATAATTATTTAAACATAACAACTTATGTCTGAAGGAGAAAAGTTAATTCCTATTAACATTGAAGATGAAATGAAATCAGCTTACATCGATTATTCGATGTCAGTAATTGTATCGAGAGCGCTTCCTGATGTTAGAGATGGCTTGAAACCAGTGCATCGAAGAGTTCTTTACGGAATGTATGATTTAGGTGTAACTTCAAGATCTGCCCACAAAAAGTCTGCAAGAATCGTAGGAGAGGTTCTGGGTAAGTACCACCCGCACGGAGATACCTCTGTTTATGATGCGATGGTACGTATGGCCCAAGAGTGGAGTATGCGTTATTTATTAGTGGATGGTCAGGGTAACTTTGGTTCTGTTGATGGTGACAGTCCTGCAGCAATGCGTTATACTGAGGCCAGAATGCGTAAAATATCTGAAGATATTATGGCAGATATCGAAAAAGAAACAGTTGATTTTCAATTGAACTTTGACGATACTTTATATGAGCCAAAAGTAATGCCTACAAGAGTTCCTACTTTATTAGTAAACGGAGCAACAGGTATTGCAGTTGGTATGGCAACTAATATGCCTCCACACAATTTAACAGAAGTGATCAATGGTACATTAGCATACCTTGATAATAACGATATTGAAATTGACGAATTAATGACACATATTAAAGCTCCGGATTTTCCAACCGGTGGTGTAATATATGGTTATGAAGGAGTTCGTGAAGCTTTTAAAACCGGTAGAGGACGTATTGTAATGCGTGCGAAAGTTGGTTTTGAAGAAGTCGATGGAAGAGAATGTATCATCGTAACAGAGATTCCGTATCAGGTGAATAAGGCCGAAATGATTAAACGTACGGCTGATCTTGTTAACGATAAAAAAATTGAAGGTATTGCGAATATTCGTGACGAGTCTGACAGAAACGGTATGCGTATCGTTTATATCCTGAAACGTGACGCTACGCCAAACGTAGTATTGAATACCTTATATAAGTTTACTTCATTACAATCTTCTTTTAGTGTAAATAATATTGCATTAGTAAAAGGTCGCCCACAAATGCTGAATCTAAAAGATATGATTCACTATTTTATCGAGCACCGTCATGATGTTGTAGTAAGAAGAACTCGCTTTGAATTGCGTAAAGCAGAAGAAAGAGCACATATTTTAGAAGGATTAATTATTGCTTCTGATAATATTGATGAAGTAATTGCGATCATCAGAGGTTCTAAGAATACAGAAGAAGCGCGTGAAAAATTGATCGAAAGATTTAATTTATCAGATATTCAGGCGCGTGCTATTGTCGAGATGCGTTTGCGTCAGTTAACAGGTCTGGAACAAGACAAGTTAAGAGCAGAATACGATGAGTTAATGAAGTTAATCGAACATTTGAAAGCCTTATTAGCAGATGTAGATTTAAGAACGAATTTAATTAAAGAAGAACTGGAAGAAATCCGTGAGAAATACGGAGATGAACGTCGTTCTACTATTGAATATTCAGGTGGAGATGTAAGTATCGAAGATTTGATCGCTGATGAAAATGTGGTAATTACAATTTCGCATGCAGGTTACATCAAACGTACCAACTTAACAGAATACAAAACTCAAAATAGAGGTGGAGTTGGACAAAAAAGTGCCGGAACAAGAGATCAGGATTTCCTTGAACACATGTTCGTTGCAACCAATCACCAATATATGATGTTCTTTACGCAAAAAGGAAAATGTTTCTGGATGCGTGTTTATGAAATTCCTGAAGGAAGCAAAACTGCAAAAGGTAGAGCAATTCAGAATTTAGTAAATATTGAAAGTGATGATAAAGTAAAAGCTTTCATTTGTACACAAGACTTAAAAGATAAAGATTATATCAATAGCCATAATCTTGTAATGGTAACGAAACAAGGTCAGGTTAAGAAAACTTCTTTAGAGAAATATTCTAAACCAAGGGTAAATGGTGTTGCTGCAATTACAATTAAAGAAGGTGACGAGTTACTTGAAGCGAAATTAACCAACGGAGAAAGCCAAATTATCCTTGCTGTTAAGTCTGGTAAATTGGTTCGTTTTGAGGAAACTAAAACACGTCCGATGGGAAGAACGGCTTCAGGAGTTCGCGGAATTACCTTAAAAGATGATACTGATGAAGTAATTGGTATGGTTACGGTTGACAAAGAGAATGTAAACGATACACAGATTTTGGTTGTAACTGAAAACGGATACGGTAAACGTACCAAATTAGTTGATGATGATGGAGAAGATGTTTACAGAATTACAAACCGTGGAGGTAAAGGTGTTAAAACACTTAATATCACAGAGAAAACCGGAAAATTAATTTCTATTAGTAATGTAACTGATGCTGATGATTTAATGATTATCAATAAGTCTGGATTAACCATCAGAATGGCGATTGAAGATTTACGTGTAATGGGTCGTGCAACACAAGGTGTTCGATTGATTAACTTAAAAGGTAAAGATTCTATTGCTGCTGTAACAAAAGTGATGAAAGATGATGTTGCAGAAGTTGTTGTTGATGAAGACGGAAATGTTATTGAATCTGCTATCGAAAGAGTAAAACCGGATTTGGAAGTTCTTGAAGACGAAGGTTCTGTAGAAGATGATGAGGATGACGATTCTGATGAAGAAGTAGATGAAGAAGATGACGCTGAAGAAGAAGAATCTGAAGAATAAAAATAAAACCTGTTATAATTAAATACACAAATTGAATATTATGAAAAGTAAATATGTAATACTTGCGTCAGCATTATTGATTTCAGTAGCTACTTTTGCTCAAAAAGATCAGATAAAAAGTGCTGAAAAAGCGTTAAAAGGTGGAGATGCTCAAGGAGCAATTACAATCCTGAACGATGCTGAAAATATGGTAGCAAATGCCAAAGATGTTGAGCAGGCTCAATTCTATTCTGTAAAAGCTAACGCTTATTTAGATTTAGCTAATAAAAAAATAGAGGAAAGTAAAAACCTTTCTCTTGCTGCAGAAAACTATAAAAAGTTAATTGATGTTGAAAAAGCTTCAGGAAAATTAAAATATTCTACTCAGGCTGCAGCTTCAATTACTGAAATCAAAGGAAAATTGATTAATTCTGCTATTGCAGATTCTCAGGCTAGCAAACATTCTGAAGGTGCAAAAAAATTGTATGATGCTTATTTATTAGATAAAAAAGATACAATCAATTTATATTATGCAGCTTCTACAGCAGTAAATGCTCAGGATTTTGATCTTGCATTGCCAATGTATGAGGAATTGAAGCAATTAAATTATTCTGGGAAAGGAACAAGCTATACAGCTGTAAATAAAATTTCAGGTAACGAAGACGGTTTTAATAGTGCTAAAGACAGAGATTTAGCTGTAAAATTAGGAACTCACGAAAAACCGCAAACAGAAGCTATTCCTTCTAAAAGAGGAGAGATTTACAAAAATCTAGCTTTAATTTTAGTTCAAAAAGGACGTAGTGAAGATGCTAAAAAAGCAATCGCTGATGCAAGAAAAGCAAATCCGGATGATAGTTCTTTAATTCTTACTGAGGCTAACTTGTATTTAGAGTCTAAAGATTTTGATACATACAAAAAATTAGTTGGTGAAGCTTTACAAAAAGATCCAAACAATGCTGATTTAGTATTTAATTTAGGGGTTCTTAGTGCAAATGCAAAAAACAGTGCCGATGCTGAGAAATATTACTTGAAAGCTATCGAAATCAATCCAAAGTATACAAATGCTTATCTTAACCTGGCAGCTTTAAAATTAGAAGCTGAAAAACCAATTATTGATGAGATGAATAAATTGGGTACTTCTGCAAAAGATATGAAGCGTTACGATGTGTTAAAAGCACAAAGAGAAAATGTTTTTAAAGCTGTAATTCCTTACCTTAAAAAAGCAAATGAATTAGATCCTAAAAACGAAGATGTTTCTAAAACATTATTAGGAGTTTACAAAGCGTTAGAAATGACTGCTGAAGCAAAAGCATTGAAAGCTACAATGTAATTCTAAACAGTGACTAGTCCTAAATAATCGATACAGATTATTAGACAAATATATTTAATTAGACACCTGTAATATTTTTTATTGCAGGTGTTTTTCTTTTATAAGTTCTCATCTTTACTACACTTTGTTGATGCATTTGACTTGGAGTGAGCATATAATTAGAGTAATGTGGTCTTTTGTTATTATAAATATCAATTGCATTTTTCACTAAAACCTTCATTACAGCAAGTTTTAGATTAAACTTATCAATATTAAATTCTTGTTTTAAAATTCCATTTATTCTCTCAGCTACTGCATTCTCATAGGGATCAGAGTTTTGGGTCATACTACATTTTATATTGTTTTTATGTAATAGTTTTTGATATTCATCAGAACAATATTGTATTCCTCTATCTGAATGATGTATTAATGTTTTGCCTTTATCTCTGCGTTTTTTTATTGCATTTTTTAAAGCTGTTAAACTACTATGAGCATTCATATTATCTGCCACATTAAAACCCATTATTCTTTTAGAGTAAGCGTCAGTTATTAGACTTAAATAACATGGATTCTTTCTTTTTCCAATATAGGTTATATCTGATACCCAGACTTGCTCTGGTCTACAAATCTCTAACTCTAATATTTGATTTTGATGTTTTCTAAATCTATGATGAGAGTTTGTTGTTATATGGTAAGAACGTTTTGATATTATCAATAAATGATTTGCTCTAAGTATATCTATAAATTTATCTCGGCCTATTTTAAGTTGATTCAACTCGCTTTTTAAAAGATAATACAATTTTCTTGCTCCAATTCGAGGCATTGTATTTCTAATTTCCAAAACCATATTAACAACTTTTGAAGCCAAAAGCTTCTTATCGCAACTTTTTTTTACTCGACGATAGTAAACCTGTCTGTCAATCCCGAACAAAGTACAGGCAAACATTATTGTTTGTTGTTGTTCTTTTTTAAAATGGTCGATTGTTCGGGTGGTGAGTTTTTTCGAATGTCAATTTGATATTCTTTTTCTGCTATATCAATCATCATATCGAAAATAATAGCTTTTTTATCAGCAACGAAAGCCTGCTGTTCTAAAAATGCTCTTTGTTTTTCCAATAACTTCACTTTGGCTTCAAGTTCCATTATTTTCTGTTCAGGAGATTTTTGCATAAGAGAAGGTGTTTGATTGTCCCAATCAAAGTTACCGAATTTTCGAAGCCATTGAACAATTGTTGAACGTGATTGAATAGCATAATCTTTCTTAACTTGAGAAATTGAGGTTTTTCCCTGTTCTATTTCTTGAACAATTTGAAGTTTTAAAGACATACTGTAATCTTTCTGTGTACGCTTAACATAGCGCAATTCTTGATCTTTTTCCATAATGATACTTTTTGTGTATCGCTATTTCAGGACAAGACACAGATTATATAAAAAAAACCATTCGCCGCGGCGAATGGTTTTTTTTATGTTTAAACTTTATCTTAACTTTCTAAAGTTACAGAAAGTGTAATGGTTGTATTTAATAATTTTGAAATCGGACAGATTTCTTTTGCTTTTGCTGCTGTTTTTTCAAATTCCTCAGCTGTAATATTAGGAACTTTACCTTTTAAGTCTAAATGAATTAAAGTTATGGTTCCATCCTCAAACGTAACTGTTGCTTCTGTATTTAAATCATCTGCTGTAAAACCACCTTCGTTAAGCAAAAAGCTTAATTGCATTGTAAAACAGCCTGAATGTGCTGCAGCAACCAATTCTTCAGGGTTTGTTCCAACTCCGTCTGCGAATCTCGTTTTAAATGATAATTGAGTATTATCTAATGTCGTACTTTGTGTACTGATCTTTCCGGTTCCTTCCATGCCTGTTCCTTTCCAGTTGGCATTCGCTTTTCTTGTAAATTTCATTTTCGTTGTTGTTAGGATTAATAATTGCATTTATTGATTATCAATAGATAATGTGGTTTATCAAATATAATCAATATTTTACAGAAATTTTTTCATGAAATTATAATACATTGTTAAGTTTCAGGTTGAAATGAGATAAATGTTGGAGTGGATTTTACCGCAATCCCAATAGCTATCGGGAGCAAAGTTTTGTGTTTCATCTTAATTATAGTCGACAATCTTGTCATCTCTGTAAAAGTCACTTATTTCGGTGACGGATTTATTGAGATAAAGCTTTGCGAACTTTGTATTGTGTTGAAATATCAAAAAAAAAACTTAGCGAACTTTGCGTAAAATCTTTGCGCTCTTTGCGGTAAAAAAAAACTACTGCATAAAAAAAGGCGCAATGAGAATTTCATTGCACCTGATTTTATATTTATGAATTAAAAATCTTATTCCTGACCTAAATTACGTAATTGTTTCAGTTTGTCTTTCCAAAGTTCAAGGCTTTCTTTGTGAATAGCAATGTTTTTACGAACTTCAAGAACAATTGAATTTTCTTTTTTAGCATTTTTAGTATTGGCAAAAAACTGAATATTGTTTTCTAATTGGAAAATTTCATTTTGCACTTCTTCGATTTTACGCATTAAGAAAATCTTTTCATTATCTAATTTGCGAGTATCGTTACTATCAGATAGAGAGTCGATACGATTAGAAAAGCGCATCATTTCAGTTTCTTTTTTACTCAAACTTAGTTTTTCAAAAAGAGCATCAAGGATTTTATTGAATTTTCCTTCGATATGACGTCTTGCAAAAGGTACTTTTCCGTAACCTTTCCAGATTTCGATATGTGCTTTTATCGCGTCTAAATCGGTTTTGTGATCACCCGTAAGCTGGTAAGCCCTTAAAATATCTAAGTAAGCTTTTTTATTATCAAAAGCTGCTACCTCATCAACATTTTCTTCTGATTTGTGTTCTTTTAATTTATCAAAATAATGGTTGCAAGCGTCTTTGAATTCTTTCCAGATTTTATCTGAATATTTTTTAGGAACGTGCCCAATTTGTTTCCACTCTTCCTGAATCTGTTTCATAACAGGAGTTGTAGCGCCAAAATCAACACTTTCTTGTAGTTCTTTTGCTTTGGCAACAAGAGCCATTTTTTTATTCAGATTGTCGTTTTGATCTTTTTTAATGTCTTTGTAAAATGAATTTTTAAAAGAATTAAAGTTTCTCACGGCAGTTTTAAATGCAGCCCACGTTTCTTCGTTTACATCTGAAGGTACTTTTCCGGCAGCAAAAAACTCATTTCTAAGTGTTTCTACTTTCTGAATTTGTACTAACCATTGTGAGTGAGAATTTACTTTTTCAGTTCCTAAAACTTCAATTTTCGCAATAATTTCTTTTTTAACTTCAAGGTTATTTTGCTCATTTGCTCTTTGGCCTTCAAACAAAACTTCTCTTTTATCATGGATTTTTTTAGTCAGTTCGCTAAATTTATTCCAGATGATATCACGGTGTTCTTTAGAAACTGGCCCGATGTCTTCTTTCCAGATTCTGTGGAGATCCTGTAATTCACGGAACGCTTTACTAATGTCGGTTTCGTTTGTTAATTCTTCAACACGTGCAATAATTTTTTGTTTTTGTTCAAGATTGTATTTAAAATCTAAATCTCTGGCTTCACGATCTAAGTGCAGGTAATCATAAAAATTCTCTACATGAAAGTGGTAATTATTCCATACGTGGTTGTATTTATCCTTTGGGATTGCTCCGGCATTTTTCCATCTTTCTCTTAAGTCATTAAAATGTTTAAGGGTGTCTTTAATGTTTTCCTGCGGATTTATAAGCTCTTTTAGTTCTTCAACTATTGCAAGTCTCTCTTCTAAATTCGATTTCAGATTGGTTTGTAAATGCTTGAAATGTGCATTTCTTTTTTCTCTAAAAACATTATAATATTCGTCAAATTTAGATTTTAACGGATAGTGATATTCAAATTCCTCATTTGGGTCTTCTTTAGAAGCATTGAATTCTTCTTTTTTCTCCTCTATAAGGTGGTTGTATTGTAATAAAAATGACTTTTTGATTTCTTCGATATGATCTTTTACAGACATTACTTTATCCGTAGAGATCAGTTTTTTAAGCTCGTCTACAAGCGCATCCATAGAAAAAGTATCATAATCCTGCATAGGAATATCATGACGCTCTTTTAGCGTTTCATCTTCACTTTCTTCAGCGTTTGAATTTGTTATGGCGTCTAATGCAGTCTGATGAGCAGTTTCTGTTTCTTCCGCTGTATTTTCTACTTCAGTTTCAGAAGTTGAAATTTCAGCAGCTGTTTCAGGCTCCGATGCTTCAATTGCATTATCTTGTGTAGAATCGCTAATCCCGATTTCTAATTTTCCGTCTGCTTCCTGCAGGTTATCATTCTTTTCTTCTAACATTTTAAATGTATAAGGTTTTTATTTTAAAGAGAGCGAAAGATACTAAAGGTGTTTCTAAATACAAAATAAATCGTTTGTTTATACGCTTTTTTAAGACGAAATTCCTATTTATTCAAGTATTTTAGGAATATGATATGGGTTTTTTACCTAATTTTTTTGAAGTAAATTTAAATTTTGGATTAATAGAATTTTTAGAAAAATAAAATTAATTTAATATTGTAAGCTTAATTTTTTAGTTTTCTTTCAAACTAAAATAAAATAAGCATTCCGACTTCGATACCGTAATTATAAGATTTATGCTTTCCAAAAGCAATACTGGGATGAATGTAGGCCATATCATTTGAAGTTATTTTTCGGCCAAATTCTACGAAAGCATTATTGGGGTATCCTTTGTTTGTTGCGTTGTACCTGAAAGCGACATCTGCTGCGATCCAGTTTTTGCCAAGAATACACATAAAGTAGTTTTCGAATGCTGTAGTATTAATATCACTTCGATTGTTTGATCCGGCAAAACTTATTTGATTCTCTAAAGAAGCAATCCAAAGTAGTTTTTTATCTTTTATATAAGAGCCATAAAACAGGGCAGGAGCAAAGACCCATTTTCCTGATCCCAAAGTTGGATCTGCTGCCGAGTTCGAAATCACTCTGGCTCTAAAAGCAACCCCTTTACTATGATTTAAATACGGAATGTAGCTTATGCCAACGCTAATATCACCAATTCCGGTTTTATTGCTTGATAAAGTATTGGTAGATATTAAAGGAAGATCAACTCTTAAGTTCCATGCTTTATTGGCAATGGGATGTAAAAAACGAAGTTCCGTGGTATTATAAGAACCTGTCTCTGTATCTAAATATTCATTAAAAAGTAAAATCGTTTTTAGATAATAATGATAACGTGCCTCTGTGTAAGGATTTTTTTGAAGCTTTATAGTATCCTGAGCTTTTGTAGAAAAAGTGATTAAAAGGAATAACAAATAAAATAGTTGTAATTTATTCATAACTACTTATTAATGAGTAGTCTAAATTACAAAAAAAATACACTAGAGCTTAGCGTATTTTTTATTTTTATTTATTCCAGATTTTCCATGCTTTCTCTGCCTGAAAAATAAGCATATCGTAACCATTTTTTATTACCGCACCTTTTTCTTTGGCATTTTTTAGAAACTGAGTTTCTGCCGGATTATAAATTAAATCGTAGGCAATATGTTTATCGGTAAAAAAACCATACGGAAGATCAGGACAAGCTTCTATATTTGGGCTTGTGCCAACAGGTGTACAATTGATTATAATTTTAAAATTGTCAAATGTAGTGGCATTTATAAGATTGTAATCGATGATGTTTTCTTTTGCTTCTCTGGACACAAAAGTGTACGGAATACCAAGCTCACCCAATGCAAAAGCAACGCCTTTTGAAGCCCCGCCTGTACCCAGAATAAGTGCTTTTTTATGATGCGGCTGTAATAATGGTTCTAATGATTTTTTGAAACCATAATAATCAGTGTTATAACCTTTTAATTTTCCGTTTTTGGTAAATTTAATCGTGTTTACGGCACCAATTAAAGCTGCTTTTTTTGAAAGTTTATCTAAGAAGGGTATAACTTGTTCTTTGTACGGAATTGTAACATTAAGACCTTTTAAATCAGGATTGTTTTTTACTAATTCAGTAAAATAATTAATTTCAGAGATGTCAAAGTTTTCGTAGCTGTTGCCGGCAAAAACTTCATCGCTAAATTTTTCTGTAAAATATCCTTTTGAAAATGAGTAACTAATATTACGGCCTAACAAGCCAAAACGTCTTCTTAAAATATCAATCATTATTGTTTTCTATGTTTTTCTATATAATTTTTTACCGTTTTTTTTGACCATACTACCGGAAATAAATCTTCGATTAAGATGTAATTATCAAAATTCAAACGTAAACCGTTGCTTAAGTGAAATTTTGCTTTGGTATTATCCTGAATCATGAAATACAATCCTGCCAAACGATATTCGATCTCGTTTTCTTCAGGGAAATATTCTGTAGCTTGTAGTAAAGTTTGAATAGCGCTTTCGAATTCTCCTAAAAATTGAAGAATGTCAACCCAAAACAACCAGGTGTCAAGAGCGTAATCTCCAAATTCTACTGCTTTTCTATAACCAAATTCCGCTTCTTCAAAAAAGTTCATTTGTTTATTGATCGTTGCATAACGTTTCCAGTACAAACGATTTTGATTGTCGATAGCTAATGCTTTATTGACAAAAAATAAGGCTTTCTGAAAGTTTTTCTGGCGAACATAAAAATCTGTAATGGCAATCCATCCTTTGTCTAAAAGCGGATCTTCATGTACGGTTTGATTGTAATATTGAAGTGCTTTTACAGCATTACCCAGTTTTTCGTAGCATTTCCCTATACGCAATAGCGCATAAGAAGTAGCATCGTCTAACTCGATGGTTCTGTTATAACTTTCGATAGCTTCAGCGTATTTTTTAAGACGCTCATAGGCTTTTGCCTTTTCCATAAAAGCACCTAAAAACTCATCGTCAATCAGTGTTGCATAATCAAAAGCGCGAATCGCATTTTCATATTCTTTTACTCCATAATGTAAACGTCCAAGCTGATGCCAGGCGATTTCGCTGTATGGGTTTTTATTGATGTACTCGTTGAGATAAACAATGGCTTCCTGGTTTTGGTCTAAAAATTCAAAACAATATACCACGTTATATAAGGCCGACTGGTCTTCTAAATCTTCTTCAAGACATTTGATAAAACTGTCTTTTGCCATCTCGAGGTTATCCATAAAAAGATATTCCATTCCGATCAAGTTGTACACGTCGGCGTAGTCGTCTGTATATTGCAGGGCAATTTTAAGCAATTCTACTGCTTTTTCGTGTTGATCTCTTTTAGAACAGATATTGGCTTTCTGGATGTAAATTTCCTCGTTGTTAGGTTCGATTGCATATAGCTCATTTAAGAGCTTCTCGGCGATCTCTAATTTGTCATCATAAACCAACATTTCTACTTGTACTAATTTTAAGCCCGTAGATTTTGGGTGTTGGTCTAATGCAAGTTTCAAGGCCTTCTTTGCTAAATTAGCCTTGCCTATGTCTAAATAATGAAGAATAATTTCTTCGAATTCTTCAGAATCAAAAAAGAGTACTTTGTTAGTTTTTAACATCGACTCAAATTTGGATAGGGATAGGTTATAATCTTCTTCTTCGTTGCTTAATTGCATACTGTCTTTATTTGAAATTAGCCTGTTATAAATTTAGGCAACCATATTATTGTTGTGAGGAATGAGAATTAATTGTTGTGAACAATTTAATTAACAATATGGACAGAATTTTATCCTGTTTTAAGTTATAATCTTAGATTTGTAAAAAGATTAAATTTGATTTTTATTCTATTTTTGTTTTAACCGTGAATCCTAGCCCTGATAGCAGCGGTATTCTTTTGTTCCGCCGAGACGGACAAAAGATATATCGGATAGCAGGAAATAGCTCCTAACTAAACAGCTTGTTCTTTTTTCATGATTTCATCCATAACGCTTAATATTATGGCACTACCTTCTTTTATTTCTTCATCAGAAATGGTTAACGGCGGTGTTATTCGTATTGCACATCCTTCAAACAGCAACCAGAATAAAATGAGCCCTCTGTCCTGACAGTTTAAAATAACCTGATTTGTTATTTCGGCACTTTCTGTCATGGCGGCAAGCATTAATCCTTTTCCTCTAACTTCCTTTATCAAAGGATGTACCAAAAGCGATCTGAAGAGTTTTTCCTTATTTAATGTATCTTGCATTAAATTTGTTTCAGTTAATTCCTGCAAAGTAGCAAGACAGGCTGACGCAATGACAGGATGACCTCCAAAAGTAGTGATATGGCCTAGTTTAGGGTTTTCGGTTAAGAGATCCATTTTTTCTGCCGAAGCAGTAAAAGCACCAACTGGCATTCCGCCTCCCATTCCTTTTCCCATAACAACAATATCGGGAACTACGTCATAGTTCTGAAAACCAAATAGTTTACCGGTTCTTCCAAACCCAGGCTGAATTTCATCGACAATCATCATCGCTCCAACTTCATCACAGCGTTTGCGCACTTTTTGCAGATAATTATTTTCGGGCTGAATAAATCCTGCACCGCCCTGAATAGTTTCTAAAAGTATTGCGGCTGTTCTGGTGGTTATTTTTTGTAAATCTTCTTCGTTATTGAAGGTGATAAAATCAACATCCGGAAGCAGCGGGCGAAAGGCTTGTTTGCGTTCTTCGAATCCCATAACGCTCATAGATCCCATTGTGTTTCCGTGATACGCGTTATGACAAGAAATAAGCTGACTGCGTCCTGTTGTTCTTTTGGCTAATTTAAGTGCGCCTTCGATAGCTTCTGTACCTGAATTGACTAAATAAGTTTTGTTTAGAGATTCGGGCAGGAGTGAAGCCAGTAATTTGCAATACTGAACGGCCGGACTTTGAGAATATTCGCCGTACACCATGACGTGAGAATATTTGTCCAGCTGATCTTTGATGGCCTGATTGACTCTAGGATGTTGATGTCCAAGTGTACAAGCCGAAACTCCGGCAACAAAATCTAAGTATTTTTTATCGTTTGTGTCGTAAATATAGGAACCAATGGCGTGAGAAACTTCCATCCCCAGAGGATAAGGAGAAGTTTGTGCCTGGTATTTTATAAAATCTGGATTCACTTGTTGTTTGTTTAAAAAGTTTTAGGTTGCAAGTTGACTAAAAACTGTGAATGAATTTAACCGCAAAGATCGCAATGTTTACTAAGATTTAGCTCAAGATTATATTATTAAAATGCAAAGTTCGCAAGCTTTGTAAACTAAAAACTGAGACTGCGACTGCGACTGAAAACTATTTTTTAGTCTTAGTAGTAGCTTTCGTAGTACTGGTTTTAACAGCTGGTTTCTTTTTGTCGTAATCGAGCGTTTCTTTCCTGACTTTCATTGGCGTATTTTTGTCTTTGGCTTCCTGATCTTTTCCTTCCTGGACCAGTTTGTCATTGAGTTCATTGTCTTCGGCGGTAAAAATATCGTCTTTCGATTTTATTCGCTCGTCGCCACGCCATTTTAAACCTTTTAGTTTACGGGCATTTTCGGGTAAATCGGCTTCGGGGTAAACGTCACCGTCTACTTTATTGAAGAATGTAATGGTTTCGATATCATTATTCTCTAAAATAAGATTGATTTTACTGCTCACATTTTTATTGATTCCAATGAGTTCATTAGCGTCATTTCGCATGTAATAGACGACCTCAGTATTTTTGATCACATCAACGTCATGTAATTTTCCTTCTTTGAATTTTCCGAATAAATTGAGCCCCTTGACCTGATTATAACCGGTTCCGAGGGTATCCCGCGAGACTATAAAAGTGTTGTTGAGGACTTTTAAGGAATCTAGTTTCTTGGTGGTATTATCGCCAATTAAATGCATAATATCTCCTGTAATCTGGCTTTCTCCATTCCAAAGAATTGGATTTCCAATTAATTTTGTCAATGCAGTTTTAGAGTTTGAATGAATCGAATCACATTTTCCGCTCATATCTATTTTATAGAAACGAACATTTTTATAAGCTCTTAAAATTCGTTCGCCTTCTTTTCCGGTCACCATTAACTTTTGTCCGTGAATGTAAACCGAATCTTTTTCGACAAGATTTATTGCTACGGCTCTTTTAGTTACATACATCGAATCTTTTAGTTTGTAAATTTCGGCATAATGACCTTTTACTATTCCGCGATTGATCGAGTCGGTAATTTTTACATTTCGTGTTGCAGAAGCAAATTCAATATTTCGATTGTAATATAAACTATCCCCTTCTATAAGGCGATCATCATATTTTATGTAAGACCGCCTTAAAAAATGTGCGAGGTTTTTCTTGGTGTCGTAAAACCCTTTTTCGGTATAAATATAATTTGCCTGACTGGTAATGGTTGATGGGCCAAATAAATACGTGTGTCCTGAATTACTGTAATAATCCAGGTGATTTGATTTTATCACGTATTTTGGATTCGTAATAGTAACTTCTGTGAGGAATTGAAATTTTTTCTCGGCTACAAAATACCTTCCTGATTTACTTACCAAAGTATTGTCTTTGTTTACAATCGTACCTTTTGTGTTATAAAAAACCTGCTGAATATTTCGATCAAAATTAATAGTATCTGTTCGTAAAGTAGCATCTGGAGAAGTCATAACAGCATCTCCGGTGGCGAAAGCTTTCTTTGAATTTCCGCTATATTCTGCATATTTACTGTTCAGGAATAAAGTATCACCCTGCACTAATTGTACATTCCCAAATGCTTTAAGGTAGTTTTCTTTCTTAAAAACGTAGGCTTTATTACAAGTTAATACAATCCCGTCATGATTTACTTTTACATTTCCAGTCAATAGAACTCCATCAGGTACTAAGACTTCATTGACTTCGACCAAATCTGCATTTTCAATGTTAATTGTTTTTGGCTGTGGTGCCTGAGCAAAAATGAATTGAACGCTTAATAATAGCAAACAATAGAATATGAAAAATAGTGATTTCTTCAATTGATTAAATTTTTGTCAAATTTATGAAAAAGGATATAACCTTTACTGATATTAGGATTAAATTATAGTTTTTTAGGTACAAAGGTTTTCCTATTAGGTTCAAAGTTGCGTAGGTTCAAAGGAACAAAGTTTTAAGTTTTCAAAACTACTGTGATATTTCTGGTAAATGGATTTTACAGGTTGCATATATCGTAGAGATGCACAGCAGTCGATTTAACAGAAAGAAAAGAGATAATTCGAATGTTTCTTTAATTCATCTGGAAAAAACTTTGTGTCTTTGGACCTTTGCTCCTTGAACTTTTAAATTATCAACAAAATACAGTACTATTTCGTTATAGTTGATTTTTTATGTAATGTCTTAATGTAATATGATTTTTGTTTGATTTGAATTTTAAAAATTAGTTTAAATTTAGAAAATAGTTTACGGATGTTTAGTCAGGAAACTATTAGTTTATAAAAAACGAATATGATAGATAAAAAAGTTTTTGTTGCGGGATTGGCTGCAACCATGCTGTTTTCTGCATGTAAAACCAAAGATTTAAAAATGAATATAAAAAAAGAAGAAGCTCCTGCTGATAGGAAAATTGTAGTATATCAGGTTTTTACACGTTTATTTGGAAATAAAAATACAACCAATAAACCTTGGGGAACAATTGAAGAGAATGGTGTTGGAAAATTTAATGATTTTACAGAGAAAGCACTTCATGAAATCAAAGATTTAGGTGTTACTTACATTTGGTATACCGGTGTTCCGCATCATGCGTTGGTGAGAGATTATAAGGCTTACGGAATATCTGATGATGATCCAGAAGTCGTAAAAGGCCGTGCCGGATCTCCATATGCTGTAAAAGATTACTACAATGTAAATCCTGATTTGGCGCTAAATCCAGCGAACAGACTGCAGGAATTTGAAGATTTGATTGGTCGCACGCATAAAGCAGGTCTAAAAGTTATTATTGATATTGTGCCCAATCATATTGCCCGAAAATATGAGGGGAAAAATAATCCCGAAGGTGTAAAGGATTTTGGTGCCGATGACAATGTAAATATTGAGTACAGCAGAGATAATAATTTTTATTATATCCCCAATCACCATTTTGAAATTCCGGATAATGATGTTCCGTTAAACGGAGAAAAGAATCCGCTTGTTGATGGAGTATTTGATGAAAATCCTGCAAAATGGACAGGTAATGGTTCCCGTAAAGTAAAGCCGGATCAAAATGACTGGTATGAAACGGTAAAAGTAAATTACGGAATTCGTCCGGATGGTTCGAAAGATTTCCCGGAACTTCCAGCAGGATTTGATCAGAAAACGTATCAGGAACATTTTGCTTTTTGGCAGGATAAAGATGTGCCGGATTCCTGGAAAAAGTTTCAATCGATAGCTTTGTACTGGACAGCAAAAGGTGTTGATGGTTTTCGTTACGATATGGCCGAAATGGTTCCGTATGAATTTTGGAGTTATATGAACTCCGCTATCAAAATGAAAAATCCAAAAGCTTTTTTATTGGCAGAAGTATATAACCCGAATGAATATCGTAATTATATTCGTTTAGGGAAAATGGATTATCTCTATGATAAAGTAGAAACGTATGATAAACTGAAAGATATCATTCGCGGAAAATCTTCTCCTGACGGATTATCGGATATCCAGAAAGGAATGGCAGATATCGAACACAATATGCTTCATTTCTTAGACAATCATGACGAACAACGCTTAGCAAGTTCTGAATTTGCCGGAACTCCTGAACGCGGAAAACCTTTAATGGTGGTTTCTACGACAATTAGTACGTCGCCAACAATGGTTTATTTTGGTCAGGAAGTAGGAGAGGCCGGAAATGAAAATGCCGGTTTTGGAACCCGTTCGAGAACTTCTATTTTTGATTATATTGGTGTTCCTAATCATCAACGTTGGATGAATGATGGGAAATTTGATGGAGGTCAACTTTCAGAATCAGAAAAAAAACTTCGCGATTTTTATAAGCGATTGCTTAATTTTTCTATTAATAGTCCCGCTTTGATGGGAAGTTTTCAGGAAATTCAGTCTGTAAATCGTGAGAATAGTGCGGGCTATGACGAATTAATTTACTCATATGTTCGTTGGTCTGAAAATCAAAAATTGATTGTTGTGGCGAATTTTTCTTCGGAAAAAACAAGTGAGTTTGAATTGAAAATTCCTGCTGATGTTATTTCTAAATGGAATTTGAAAAATGGAGAATATGCACTTACTGATCAATTGTATTTGCAGAATAAAATACACCTGAATGTAAGTAATGGAGAAGGAAGGGCTAAAGTAAAAATAGCACCATCTGAGTCGTTTATTTATGAGTTAAGATAAAATAGTACTTATATTGATTTCTTTTCATGCAAATGAATAAAAAAAGCTGATACTTTATTTGTATCAGCTTTTTTGTTTTATGCCTTCTTGACCTTTTTGAGCGCTTCGATATAGTATTCATTTACTTTTTCCCAATTAATGTGTTCGTAAAAAGCATCAATATAATTTCCTTTTCTGTTTTGGTAATCCAGATAATAGGCATGCTCCCATAAATCGATTCCTAAAATTGGAGTTCCGGGAATCAGGGCATTTTTCATTAAAGGATTGTCCTGATTTTCGGTTGTAGTGACTTGTAATTTCCCATATCGGTCTACTACCAGCCAAACCCAGCCAGAACCAAATTGTTTTGTTGCCTGACCTTTAAATTGATTGGTAAGATTGTTAAATGAACCAAATTCTTTGTTTATAGACCCGGAAAGGGTGTCTTTCGGACTTTGTTCTTTCGGAGTTAGAATATTAAAATACAAAGTGTGATTGTAATATCCACCTGCATTTTGGCGAAGTTTTGCATTGCTGAGATCCATTTTTTTCAGGATATCTTCAAGAGGCATATTTTCAAATTCGGTATTTACAATTTCTTTATTAAAATTGTTCGTGTACGTTAAATAATGTTTAGAGTAATGTGTTTCTAGAGTAAGTGTTCGTATTGCTGGAGCCAGCCCATCATACGAATAAGATAGCTTTGTCATCTCAAAAGAACCTGGATCTGCTTTTACATCATTTGGCGATCCTATAGTTATTTTTTCTTCTTTAGTTGGTAAAGGAACTTCTACAACTTCGGTTAGTTTGTTGCTGTCATTACATGAAAATAAAAGAAAAAATGAAGCTAAAATGCTGAAACGAACAATGTATTTCTTCATAATGTTAGTTATTTTGATGTTAGTGAATTAATGATTTCAATATAGCATTCTTTGGCCTCATCAACAGATATATGGCTAATTTGCATCCACGCATTTGTTTTGAATGCATCTCTCAAATCAAAATTTTCAGATTGATTGTAGACTGCAGTTCCAAAAGTAGCCTGTTTGTAATAAGCATACAGCCGTAGCTGCACATCTTGCGGCAGTGAGGCCTGAGTCATTTTTAAAGCAGTTTCGACTGCCTCAGAAAAACGAGTATCTAAATCTTTTTTGCTCATTAAGCTTTCGTAGCAATAATGGTTTTACCGCCAATTGCTTTTTGGTTTAATACTACATTAATAGGAGTACCTAAAGGTAAAAATAAATCTACTCTTGAACCAAATTTTATAAATCCAGCATCAGTACCTTGTACTACTTGCATACCTTCCTGAGCATAATTTACAATTCTTCTTGCAAGGGCACCTGCAATTTGTCTGTATAATATTTGTCCAAAAGTTTCATTTTCGATAACAACCGTAGTTCTTTCGTTTTCTTCGCTTGCTTTTGGATGCCATGCTACTAAAAATTTTCCAGGGTGGTATTTACTGAATTTGATAATTCCATCCATCGCATAACGCGTAACATGTACGTTTATTGGTGACATAAAGATAGAAACCTGTAAACGTTTATCTTTAAAATATTCCCCTTCATAAACTTCTTCAATAACCACAACTTTTCCATCAACCGGAGCAAGAATCTGATCGCTGTTTCTAATTGCAATTCTTTTAGGATTTCTAAAGAACTGTAAAATAATAATCAAAACTACCACGCCAGCAATCTGAACAAGCATTCTTAGCCAGGTAATATCAATAAATTTGTCAGCAATTAAAAGTACAGCTACTGCAAATGCAGTACCTAATAAAATGGATGGTCCTCCTTCTTTATGAAACATAGTATAAAATTTGATAAAATAAAAATATAATTGGTGCTACAAATATAACACTATCTAATCGATCTAGAATACCTCCGTGTCCAGGCATTATTGAACCACTGTCTTTTACGCCCGCAATTCTTTTGAATTTAGATTCAATCAAATCTCCAATTGTGCCAAAAACACTTACAATTAAAGCGATTATGGTCCAGATTAAGATTGACTTGCTGCTAAATTCAGGATTAGGTTGTATGTAAAATTTAGAAATTAAGAAACCGGCAAGAGCTGCAAAAACAACACCACCCAAAAATCCTTCAATAGTTTTTTTAGGAGAAACACGTTCAAATAATTTATGTTTTCCAATCGATTTTCCAACTAAATAGGCAAAAGTATCATTGGTCCAGATTAAAATGAATAAACCAAGAATAATCTTTGGATTGTAATTGTTTGTTCCGAAAGAAATTTTAACGATAAATATAAATGGAAGTGTAATGTATCCTAATAGATATAGGTATTTTGAAGAAGTACTTACTTTTTGAACAGAATCATAAAATAAAAATAGAATACATTTTATTGATATAACAATAGTTACGGCAAGTAAGATTAGGTCTAATTCCTGAATATTGGTATTTAAATTTAATTCAGTATTAAATGTTTCATTTAAAAACTGAGTAGTCTGTTTGTTATAGTGACTAACTAATAAAGTTGCAGAATATAACAATACTCCAAAAAGAATTGAAAACACTTTATTAAGATTCGCTAAATTGCAAAACTCGTATATCGTAATAATTAGAAAAATGCCAAAAAGAATAATAAAGCTTTCGGTAGAAAACAGAATAGAAGTTAATAATAAAGCGATATAAACAGCACCAGAAATGGTTCTCTTGAGTGTTTCGTTCATCTTAAAGATCTTCTAGGAGCAATAAATATAGATTTTTTGCAACGCTTCCGTATTGTGTAAAATCTTCTTCCTTAGCTTTTTCGAAATATTTTATAGTGGTAATATTGGTTGGATAATCTCTTTCGTATTTTCTTTTGATAGCACTTAGACCATCACTCTTAATTAATTGCAGTTGACTTGTAGTGGCAATAATTACAATATTCGCCGGTAATTCGTTTGGTTTGTCCTGCCTGATTTGTTTTGATGAAAATAAAATAGAACCTTCGTCTGCAATTAGGTTCTCGCAGGTAGCTAATAAGAATTTAGGGTTTTTAGGCGAAATATAAATTAATTTATTTTCTTCTAATAAATGAAAAAGACCAGGCTCGTAACATAAAACTTCGCTTTCGAACCAATCATTTTCTTCTAATATATTTTCAAACTGTTCAGCAACTTCTTGTTTGTTTTCACAATATAAAAATTTACCGCCATTTTTTTTGAAATTAAAAATGAATCTTTCATCTATAGATAAATGACTATCAGCAGTATGATTTCCTCCATACTCGCTTTCATTTTCTTCATCAGAAGCGGCATCGCCAGACCCAAATATTTTTTTGAAAAAATTCATTTTATATGAAATACTTTACATGTTAATTGAAAACGTTCAAAGATAAAAAAATCTTAATTCAAAAGGCTATTTTGAATTAAGATTTTAAAAAATATTACATATTTACTGAATATTTACGAAACCACTTCTTCTAAATTTTTATCAAAAGTACGTTTTCCGAAAATAGTTTCTAAGTCATCTTTAAAAATAACTTCTTTTTCAATTAATATATCAGCTAGTTGATTTAGCTTGTCTTTGTTTTCTTCAAGAATTTGAATTGCTCTTTGGTATTGACCTTCAATTAATTCCGAAATTTCTTTGTCAATTACTTTGGCAGTTTCGTCAGAATATGGTTTAGAGAAGTTGTATTCGCTTTGACCACTTGAATCATAATAAGTAACATTTCCGATTTTATCATTCAAACCGTAAATCGTTACCATAGCACGAGCCTGACGTGTAACTTTTTCTAAATCGCTTAATGCACCGGTCGAAATTCTGTCAAAAGTTACCTTTTCAGCAGCTCTTCCTCCCATAGTAGCACACATTTCGTCCAGCATTTGGTCAGTTCTCACGATTTGTCTTTCTTCCGGAAGGTACCAAGCCGCTCCTAAACTTTGTCCGCGAGGTACAATAGTTACTTTAATAAGTGGTGCAGCGTGCTCTAGCATCCAGCTTACAGTCGCGTGACCAGCTTCGTGAATAGCGATTGCTCTTTTCTCTTCTGGAGTAATAATTTTATTTTTCTTTTCAAGACCACCAATGATTCTGTCAACAGCATCAAGGAAATCTTGTCTGTCTACTGCAGTTTTGTTGTTACGTGCAGCAATCAATGCAGCTTCGTTACAAACATTTGCAATGTCAGCACCAGAGAATCCCGGAGTTTGTTTTGCTAAGAAATCAAGGTCAAGACCTTCAACTTTTTTAATAGGAGCTAAGTGTACTTTGAAGATTTCAGCTCTTTCGCGAATGTCTGGTAAATCAACAAAAATTTGTCTGTCGAAACGACCTGCGCGCATTAAAGCTTTATCAAGAACATCAGCTCTGTTTGTTGCAGCCAGAACGATTACGTTAGAGTTTGTACCAAAACCATCCATTTCTGTTAGTAATTGGTTCAAAGTGTTTTCTCTTTCATCATTTCCGCCTGACATATTGCTTTTTCCTCTTGCTCTACCAACAGCATCGATCTCATCGATGAAGATGATAGCTGGAGATTTTTCTTTAGCTTGTTTGAATAAGTCACGAACACGTGAAGCACCAACTCCTACGAACATTTCTACGAAATCAGATCCTGATAACGAGAAGAAAGGTACCTGAGCTTCTCCCGCAACTGCTTTGGCTAATAAGGTTTTACCAGTTCCCGGAGGTCCTACAAGTAAAGCTCCTTTTGGAATTTTACCTCCAAGATTCGTATATTTTTCAGGATTTTTAAGGAATTCTACAATTTCTTGTATTTCTTCTTTAGCACCTTCTAAACCAGCAACATCTTTAAAAGTAGTTTTAATGTCTGTTTTCTCGTCAAACAATTTAGCTTTCGATTTTCCAATGTTAAAGATTTGTCCGCCACCGCCACCAGCGCCACCTGACATTTTACGCATAATGAAAATCCAAACACCAATAATGATGATGATAGGAAGTAAGCTAATTAAAATATCGCTCCAGTTATTTTTTTGCAAGAAATTAAAATCTTTCAGTTTGCCTTCGCCCACTGCTTTTTCTAATTTAGTTTGAAAAATCTGGTCGTTACCAATTTCTAATGTATAATGAGGGCCTTTGTTAGGTCTTTCAAAAATATCATTAGCTACTTTTTTATTTGCCGGGTCTTTAAGAGCGGCAGTATTTAAGTAAACTTCTGCTTCTGCTTTATTGTATACAATAACTTTTTCAATCTGACCTTTTTCTAATAATACATTGAATTTAGAAGAAGTTAATTGAGCAGGTTCGCTTAAGTTTGATCCTCCTGTTGCAAAACTTATAAATAAAAAAACTAGAAGTATTGCGGTATATATTAACCAAGGACTTATTTTAAATTTACTCGGATTTGGATTATTATCTTTAGCCATTAGAGAAAGTTTCTTTTAGTATTTGTTTTCGATTGTAGTTATTTTGGCGTCACCCCAAAGGCTCTCAATGTTATAGTATTCGCGGATATGTTTCTGGAAAACGTGTACAACAATGTGCACATAATCCATAAGAACCCATTCTGCGTTATCGGTTCCTTCTACGTGCCAAGGTTTATCTTTTAAGTCTTTAGATACTGTTTTTTGTATTGAGCTTACAATGGCGTTAACTTGGGTGTTGGAGTTTCCGTTGCAAATAACAAAATAGTCACAAACTGCCGTGTCTATATCTCTTAAGTCAAGAATATCGATGTCATTTCCCTTTACTTCTTCAATCCCTTTGATTATGTTCGCCAATAGAACATCATTATTAATAGTCTTTTTCGCCATGAATTATTTTATATGATTTTGTAAAGTTACCAAAATTTGTGATTATTTTTGAACCTTAACAAAATATTAAATTAAGTTAATTAAATTCGTTTAATGAAACTAATCAAACTCGATGCCATAGATTCAACAAATGACTTTCTTAAAGCATTAGCAAGTCAGGACGAACTCGATAATTTTACCGTAGTAACTGCTGAAAATCAGACAAAAGGAAAAGGGCAGATGGGCTCTAAGTGGCAATCAGAATCAGGTAAAAACTTAATTATGAGTGTCTTGGTGAAGGATTTTCTTTATGGTAATGAACAAGTTTTTAACCTTAGCGTTATTGTCTCATTAGCAGTTATTGATACCTTAAAATCATTAAATATTCCTGATTTACGTATAAAATGGCCTAACGACATTATGTCATATAATAAAAAGGTTGGTGGCATACTTATCGAAAATACCATCAAAAGTGATGGCAGGATTGTGTCAGTCGTAGGAATAGGTTTAAATATAAATCAAACCAATTTTGATCATTTGCCGAATGCTTCTTCATTAGCTGTAATTTGCAAAAGAGAATTTGATAAAAATTCTTTAGTGTTACTCATCCGTGAAAAAATACAAGAAAAGATTAATTCATGGGAAAACAGTTCAGCTCATTTATGGAAAGAATATTTTAATTCCTTATTTCGTCAGGGAATACCAATGCCGTTTAAAAAACTAAGTGCTAAAGATTCCGGACAAAACTTCATGGGAATCATTAAAGGTGTATCTCCTGTTGGTAAAATACAGATTTTGTTAGAAGACGATTCGGTTTCCGAATTCGAAATAAAGGAAATTCAGATGTTGTATTGAAAAGTTGCTAAGATTCTGAGTTTTTTTATTTTGCTTTACGTGACATAAAATATCAGTGTAAATCCGTTGCATCCGTCAAATCCGTGCTCCATCACATTAATTTACATTTTGTAATGTTTGCGTATTTGGTGTTATTTTTTTGTTCCAATACAGGATGTAAATTGTTCCAAGAATCGAAGGAGTCATCCAGGCGATTACATTTCCGATACCAATTCCAGCAACAATAAAAGCAGTTATTGATGCAATTAAGGCTCCAATCATTTTACCAATGTGTTTAGAAAGCCACTGTTTTTTCATTTCCGAAACATTTTTATAGAATATAAAATCTTTAATTGTCATATAAAGTCCAAAACCTCCAAAGAAAGTAAATAATATTCCGTTTTCGATATTGGTCAGCTGACAATAAATACCCAGTGAAACCATTATAATTGAAAAGAACAACATACTTCCCGAAATTATAAAATCGGTTATGTCAGCTTTTGCTTTGGTTTTAAAAGTCAAAACCCTGTTTCCTGCAATCACCAGATAAATGGTAAACAAACCTATTAAAAATAAAAATATGTTTTGATGTTGAGGTATCCAGCAAATAGGTAGAGAAATAAGAGAGCTCGTAATCATTCCGATAGAGAATAATTTACCCATTCTTTTGTGTAGTAAACCTCCTTTTTTTACAAAAATACTTCCAATTCCTGTAAGTAACCCGATTCCGCCAAAAAACGCGTGAATGTAAATTAAAATTTTAATAGTTTGTTCCATTTTGGTGTTGTTTATTTTGATGGATCAAACTTCGGCGAATAATTTTGGGTGTAATAATTTATAGTTCTGAACTGTTATTTTTTAAGGATGAATTGTTGGTTTTGCCACGAAGGCACTAAGGCACAAGGTTTTTTTTTTTTTTTTTTTGAATAATCTCGCAAAGATGCAGAGGCGCAAAGTTTTGATTTTCTTTGTGTCTTATCGCAATGTCATTAAGTTAAGCTTTTAGAAAATAAAATCTGTTTTTATCTGCGTTTTTACGAAGTAAATCTGTTTTATCCGCGTCAAAATTAGATGCGGATTTTACTAATTCGCTAAAGCGAAAACGCTGATAAAAACGGATTTTCTAATTATTTTCCTGATTAAACTGTTAAGTAATTTTGTAGATTTCTCCTTAGCTTAATGACATTGGTCTTAGCGCTTTTGTAGCAACAAAAAAAGGTCCGACTTAATCGGACCTTATAATTTATGTAGTTCAGGAATTAATAATTAACAATTCACAATTGATAATTAAAAATTAAAGCTTCGTCATATTAGTGGCTAAAGTTTCAATAAACTTACTAATAGGTCCTTTGATCATCATTGCCATCATTGGATTGAATTCACCTTCGAATTGCAATTGTACGGCGCTTTCAGTAGCAGAAACACTATCGATATTCGAAACCAAAGTAAACGGAAGTTTATCACTGGCAGCTCCCAAAACAATTTTGTTTGGTGCTGTTTTCTCTTTCATTTTTAGTTTTATTTCCGGCATACCTTTCAATCCAAAAATAAAAGCATCTTCGCCAATCACTTCAAATTTAGCGATATTATCCGGCATTAATTTTTCAAAATTCTTAACATCACTCAATAAATCAAATAAATCTTGAGCTGATTTCTGAACAGTAACTTTTGGACTTTCTAAGTTCATATTTATATTTTTTTATAATATCTAAATTTATTTTTAAACCGCAATTGTTTTTACCGCAAAGAGCGCAAGGTTTTTTTGATTTTGATTGTAAATCTTTACGAATAAAAGTTCGCAAAGCAGATCCTGATAAAATTCCAATTTTTTTAAATCCCAAATACCAAAAAAGAGCGAAGCGATTTTTTGGTAAAATCTAAAATCTAAAATCTAAAATCTAAAATCTAAAATCTAAAATCTAAAATCTAAAATCTAAAATCTAAAATCTAAAATCTAAAATCTAAAATCTAAAATCTAAAATCTAAAATCTAAAATCTAAAATCTAAATTTCCTCTTTCCCCCAAGTCGATGGACTTTCGTTCCATTCGAGTAAAGTCGATTGTTGGTCTTCGGTAATATATTGTTTCTGAACCGCTAAGTCTAATAAGTTTTCGTAATTACTCAATGTATACAGATCGATATTAGCATTTTTAAAGTTCTCTTCAGCAACATTAAAACCGTACGTAAAAATCGCAGCCATACCTTTTATGTTGGCTCCTTCGTTACGTAAAGCTTCAACAGCCATCAAACTGCTGTTTCCTGTACTAATTAAATCTTCAACAACAACCACATTTTGGCCTTTTTGTAAAAAACCTTCCACCTGGTTTTGTCTTCCGTGTTTTTTTGCTTCCGGGCGCACATATACAAATGGTAATCCAAGGCTTTCGGCAACAAGAATCCCCACTCCAATGGCTCCAGTGGCAACACCGGCAATAACATCTGGTTTCCCAAATTGTTTCTCAATATTTTTCGCAAACTCATCACGAACATAGTTTCGGATGCTCGGAAATGAAAGAATTAACCTATTATCGCAATAAATAGGAGATTTCCAACCAGAAGCCCATGTAAAAGGATTTTCGGGATTCAATTTAATTGCATTTATTTGCAAAAGCAATTCGGCTGTTTTTTCGGCAGTATCTTTATTAAAAATCATAATACAAATGTATAAAGTTTTTGTGAACGACAAACCACTTTTTTTGACAAATGAGATCTCGAAAGAGACTGATTTTCAATTGTTCTTGTTAGAGAGTATTGATATCGAGCATCTTATAGTCAAAATGTTTCAAAATAAAATTCAAAAAGCTTATTTGTATCATCCTGACGAAAAGGAGATTATGAAGACGCTAAAAGCCAAAATTCCCGTAAATAAAGCGGGTGGAGGGCTTGTGTACAATAAAAAAGGCGAAGTTTTATTTATTTTCAGAAACGGAAAATGGGATTTGCCAAAGGGCGGAATCGAAAAAGGTGAAGAAATTGAAGACACCGCCATGCGCGAAGTCGAAGAGGAAACCGGCGTAGGCAAACTCCGAATCACCAATAAACTCGAAAAAACCTATCACGTTTTCAAACGTAACGGAAAGTATAAACTCAAAATCACACATTGGTTCGAAATGCAATCAGATTTTGAAGGAATACCGCAGGGTCAAGCCGAAGAAGGTATCGAAAAAGTAGCATGGCTAAATCCGGAACAAATCAAAGAAGCGCTAAAAAACTCTTACGAAAATATCAAACTGTTATTTGAAGTTGAGGATATTTAGCTATAAGGGAATCTTAAAAATTCAATAAAAATAGGGCTAAAAATGTAACTCTTTCATTGATAATTTAGAATATTCGGCCTGCAATGGAGTATTGAATTTTGATAAAAAGATGTCTTGATTTACTTTGCTTGAAATCTACGTTAATTAAAATCATAGGATGGGCTTGCCAGCATCCTGATAAAAGGTCAAAAAACACTTTAGGCGTACACGCCTTCTTATCAGGATGCTGTTGGGCTATACATTCCTCCGCAGCGGATTTCTTCTATGCTAACGCGAAAAGCCGGTTTTTAAAGTCTTTTATGGTTTTTTAGTTGTTTTTAATTTAGACAGTAAATCTTAAGAATTAGTGCCATTTAATTGTGTCAAAAGATTATCATCATTAAAAACAGCATTAATTACATTTTCATTTTTCTCTGCTTTAATTTCATTTTCATTCAGTGTCAGCTGGTACCCTTTTTGAGATAAATAATTTGAAAAAGCATTTTTGTGGTTTTGAATTTCAAATGTTGCAATTAGTTCTGGAAAAACAGTTAAAATTCGAGACAATTCTTCACTTTCAGAGTTGTCTATCGCATCCGATTTAATTGTGAGAACCATTGTTCCCTGACCATAATTTCCCAGATAGTAGCCACTTGAATTAAACATCTCAACAGCAATCATTCCTATTAGATGCAAATCATTTTGTACAGCGTCAAATTTTCCAACTGTCAATAAATCAATATTATTTTCCTCTCCATATTGCTTTAATAAAAGAGCCTGTTTCATAACAGATTCAGCATAACCGCCCGCTTTATTCTCCCAGATCCAAAGCCATGTTTCTGAAGAATGAGAAAACGAACCCAAAACCTGCATTGGAAAAGTAAGATGGTCTCCAAAAGTAATTTCTTCTTTATCCATATCAAAATTCCATGAAAGTCCATTGGTAACAGTAAAAAGATTTCTTTGTTTTTCTAAAGCAATAGCTCCAAATTTTTCCAGAAAATCATTTTCAGATGTAAAGTGTTTATTATTGCTTTGTTGATGGATAACTGCTTCTGTATTTTCTTCTTTCTTTTTAAAAAGATTATTGAATATTCCCATTCTTTTATAGATTTTTAGTTAGTATAAAATTGATGTTTGTGTTTTGTCTCGTCCTGAAAAGTTTACAAATCGATTTGATAAATCCTAGATTCTTCTTCCCAGGGATGATATCCTTGTCCGATGTATTTAAAACCAATTTTTTCGTAGAAACCAATATGATCTGTGCATAGATATAAGTTTTGAAATCCAGCTTTTTTAGAGTCTTCTTTGGCTTTTTCAATGAGTAATTTACTGTAATTGTTTCCTCTGTATTTTTCCTCTATAAAAATGGCGCAAACCCACGGATATAAATCCATTCTACTAATAAAATCATTTGTAATAAGCCCTGCACAACCTATAATTTCATTGTTGTTTTCTAATACATACCATTGTGGTAGAGAGTCTTCTGCATTTATGCTATGGCTAATGCAATCTTCATAAATTATTGGTGCTATTTCAGACCAGCTATTTTGAAAGTATTGAATGATTTTATCCTTGTATTCTGGGTTTTCCCTTACTGAAATTATTCTCATTTTATGTTTTTAAAATTATCGTACAAAAGTTTAAAAAGATGCACTTATTTTACTCACTGTTCTCATTTTTTATGCCTTTAAGCAGCGCATAAATCGCCATTGAATGTCCCTGACCTAAGTCAAAATCTTCTTTAAGCCAGTTTACAATTTCTCCGGCTTTTACTTCAGGTTTGAGCTTACCATCAATGGTAAAACCTTTTTGCTCCGCTAAAGTTCTAAACTCAGCCGGACCATTGCCTGTTTTTTCTTTAATAGTTTTTAAATATCCTTGAAATGACATGAAATAGTGGTTAGTGGGTTAGTTTATGAAGTACTAAAATACAAATTAATCATTCTGACTTTTCAAATGTTTAATATAATTGCAAATCATGATTGTCTGAACCTTTAAAAAAATGGGCTGAAAGACCTAAAAAGCAATAGCGTAGTGCAACGCGCTACGAGTAAATTAAAATTGGAAATTGCCATGAAGGAGCAAAAGAAAATGGAGGATAAAGATTCAAAGAAAAGGTATTTTCAAGATAACAAAATGTAAAATAGGGTAAACGTGCTTTTGAAATTAGGCTTGCGCCCTTACAGGGCTTAAAATTATAATTGTTTTTATTCATAGTGCTTCGCACCATGCTATTGCTAGGGCTCTTTCAGAGCAACATGTTGAGGACACTTTTATAATTACAAATCCGCACTATAGGATATATAATATTGTTATCGAGGTCTATGTCTATTACAAAATGTGCAAAGAATAGCCCATTCCGTAGGAATGTCTGTTCGGTAGAATTAAATTTAAATTACGGTTATACGTTCCGTAGGAACGTTTGATTAATGGATTAGATGTATTATTTCCGCAAAAACAGGTGTCCCTACAGGACACAACGCCAAAACGATATCATCTTTTTTCTACCGATGAGATATTCCTACGGAATATTAAATAGCTACAAGACGAATTTGCAATCTGTGCCCACAACTTGAGATAAGCATCATAATATAATATTTAGTTTACTTTGCGGGCAAGTATTGCAAATTCGTGCTATCGATTAACGATTCAGCTTTGACAATGACTTCCACGCACAGCTTTGCGAACTTAACTTATACACAAAGCATTCAAAGTAAAATAAAAAAAACTTAGCGAACTTTGCGGTAAAAAAAAGCGCACCAAAAAAAAATCTACAAAATACGATAAACAGGATACTGCATATGCGCCTTTTCGTAATGCACAGAATTTTTATAAATCCAGTTCAATTGTGCTTCAGAATTCTTGGCAAATTCGCGATCGTTTTGTTTTTTAGTTTCAAATTCGGCTTTTAGTTGCGGATTATCTTTTAGCAGTTTCGAAGCTGTATCTTCAAAAATATATTCCGAATAATGTTCTTTTTGCTGTAAAATAGGATCGAAGAAATTCCAGTTAAAGAACGAATCAACACCTTCCGGTTCAAAAGCTTCTACTAAATATTTCACTCCTTTTTGATTTGTTGGAACAATGTAATCCCCTTTGGCGAAAGCCATTTTTATAACTTTAGAAGTTAAGGACGTATTATAGTGCAAATAATGTCCTTCATAAGCATTTGGAACCGTTTTAAAATCGGCAATTTTATAGCTTTCAACCTCGATAATCGTATCATTTTTAAGTTGAGAATAAGTAATATTGTTATTTTTCAGGAGATCAATAATATTCCAGTAACCACGCGGAATAATATAAGCAGTCGGAATCACGACTTCTTTAACCGATTTGAATTCTTTGATGTACGGTACGTCTTTTTTATACGGTTTACTTCGGTCGTAATACAGACGATTTCCTGTTGTAGCATCGCTTTTTTTGTAACTTGCTTCATATCCTAGAAACGAAAATGTAGTCGCTTTTGTGCTGTCTAATTCCCATTTTAGTGTATATGTTTTTTTAGGCTGAAATTGCTCCAGATTTTTCACTCGAAGCGCTTTGATTTTCTGGTAATTCGCATCGGTAAAATCCAAAGTCGATTTGGTGTATTCGTAGGTCATTTTTACACGTTCGGCATATTTTTTCAGCATATGAGTTTCAACTACAAAACCAATTGTGTTAAACAATGAAGTGTAACCGGTCGTGTATCGCGGGCTATCTACAAACTGTCCAAAACCTTTATCGGGAGTATCTTTAAACGAATCTACATAAGGCGTTGTTTCAATTTTTTTTTGCTGTAAATCTTTTACCAGCGCCGGCATCATTTCATTATTCAAAAAATCACCCAAAACGGTTCCTAACTTATTATGCTGCGTCATGATGTAGGTTAGTTTGTATTGATAATCAGATCCGTTGCTTACATGATTATCAATAAAAACATCAGCATTTATTTTTTGAAAAATTTCAACAAAACTTTTGGTGTTTCGGGTATCTGATTTCATTAAATCACGATTCAGATCATAGTTTCGGGCATTTCCTCTAAAACCATAAATTTCCGGTCCATCCTGATTCGCTCTTGTAGTTGAATTTCTATTTAAAGCTCCGCCAATATTATAAACAGGAATAGTAACCAGAACAGTATTTTTTGGTGATTTTATTTTGCCAATGGCCAAATCCCGATAGAATTGCATCGTTGCATCTATTCCGTCAGGTTCGCCGGCATGAATCCCATTATTGATAAAAAGAACCGCTTTGCTTTTCTGAATTTTTTCAAAATCAAATTCCTTGTCAGGATTATAAACCACCATATGCAAAGGTTCGCCAGAATCTGTCGATCCCATTGCTGTAATCTGAATCGTTGGAAAATCTTTCGCCAAAAGTTTAAAATAAGCAATTGTTTCTTCATAAGAAGCCGATTGATTTCCGTTTCCTTTCTCAAAAAAGGTATCATATTTTTTAGTGTTTTGAGCGAAAATTGAGATTGTGAAAAGTGAAAGGACAATGGTAAAAAGTTTCATAAATTGGGGTTTTAATAGGAATCAAATATAAAGTTTTTATTTGTTTCAGGTTTCAGGTTTCAAGTTGAAAATTGGAGTAGAGTAACTTTGGCATTTTACCGCAAAGTGCGCAAAGATATACGCAAAGTTCGCAAAGCTTTGCGAACTTTGTGTTTGTCAACACATTCTAAACACAATTTATTTTAAAAACCTTTGCGGACTTTGCGGTAAAAATTTGAGACAAAGTTTGGGAAACCTGAAACCTGAAACAAAGAAAACCTGAAACAACTTTTTTTGCCTACTTTTGCAAAATGAATAAAAATCACCATTCCAACAACATACTTTCGAACTTAGGAATTGAAACCCTAAACGAAATGCAGGAAGTTGCTCAAGACGCAATTTTAAATGATAATAATGTATTATTACTTTCTCCTACTGGATCAGGAAAAACATTGGCTTTTTTGCTTCCGGTTTTAGAATTATTACAGCCCGAAATTCTTTCGGTTCAATGTTTAATATTAGTGCCTTCGCGTGAATTAGGTTTGCAGATCGAGCAGGTTTGGAAAAAAATGGGTACGCCATACAAAGTAAATATTTGTTACGGAGGTCACTCTATAGATACTGAAATCAAGAATTTAAGCAATCCTCCAGCGGTTTTAATAGGAACTCCAGGAAGAATTGCAGATCATATTGACAGAGATACTTTTAGAACTGATAAAATTCAGACTTTGATTCTGGATGAATTCGATAAATCATTGCAATTGGGTTTCCATGAGCAAATGTCATATATCATTGGGAAGTTGACAAAACTGAACAAACGTGTTTTGGTTTCGGCCACTTCAGATATTGAAATTCCAAGATATACAAGAGTTGTAAATCCTACTATTTTGGATTTTATTCCGGAGCAGGAAGAAAAAACAAATCTTTCGATGAAAATGATTGTTTCGCCAGCCAAAGACAAATTAGGAAGTTTGTTTAACTTGATTTGTTCGTTGAAATCTCAATCGGCTATTATTTTCTGTAATCATCGCGATGCGGCAGAACGTATTAGTGATACATTGAACGAAAAAGGAATTTACGCTACGTATTATCATGGCGGAATGGATCAGGACGAGCGCGAACGTGCTTTGATTCAGTTTAGAAACGGAAGTATGAGTTACCTCATCACAACCGATTTAGCGGCTCGTGGATTGGATATTCCGGAGATGAAACACGTAATTCATTATCATTTACCGCTTAAAGAAGACGAGTTTACACATCGTAACGGTCGTACGGCGCGTATGCAGGCTTCGGGTACGGCGTATATTATCATTCACGAAAGTGAAAAACAATTGGATTATATCGACTACGGAATGGAAGTTTTAAAGGTAGAAAACACTACTACTTTACCCAAACCACCTGAATACCAAACTATTTATATTAGCGGTGGAAAGAAAACAAAACTGAATAAGATTGATATTGTTGGTTTCTTTTCTCAGAAAGGAAAATTAGAGAAAGGCGATCTAGGATTGATCGAAGTAAAAGATTTTATTTCGTTTGCGGCAGTAAAATTCAATAAAGTAAAAGATTTATTGCATAATATTAAAGATGAAAAAATGAAAGGTAAAAAATTTAAAATCGAAGTTGCCCGTAAAGTGGTAAAGAAAGAAGAGGAAAAGTAAATTTTTTTGTTTCAGGTTTTAAGTTTCAGGTTTGTTTGCGATCAGATTTTCTTTTAATTAAAGAACTATATTAAAATCAAGAAGTAATTATTGTAGTAAAATATTTATAGTTATAATCTGTTTTGATCCTTGGCGATCACTGGATTTAGATGGTTTTTAATATATTTTGAGGGATTATGGGTGTGTTAAATTATTGAATTTCAATATTTTAATTTAAAATCGCACAGGTTTTGATTGATTTTAAACAACAATCTTAATTTATTGTTAATAAATTAACGGATAAGGCTTTAATTTATCATATTTTCTGCGTTTCTTGTGCCCGTAAATAATAAACCCCAAATTAATTATGAAAAGAATTATTACGATTGCCATTTTGATGTTTAGTTTTGTCTCTTTTGCACAAATTAAAGTTATTGAAACTGTACCGGTTGAAAGATTAGGAAAAGTAAATAACAATTATATTCAAAAAATTGGAGATGAATATACTGTTTACTATACAAGTATTCAGAACGATGACGAATCATCAAGCTTGAGAAAATTTACATTTAAAAATGTAAATAATGATTATAACAGTCTTTATAATATCATTGTAAACGGTTTTACTGCAACTCCTTTATACGATATCAAATTAGAATTACCTAACAACTATATCTGGTTACACTACACAGGAAGCGTTATTCCTGAGAAAGCTACAGTTCAGTTTATGGTTTCTTCTAAAGATGCTTCTTCTGCAACAAGCAATGTTTCTGAGCCATTATTAAAAGATCAGATCAACAAATTATTCCAAAAATAATTTACTCTAAATACAGCATAAAAAAAGGGCTATTCATATTTGAACTGCCCCCAAAAAGTTAGACACTATTTGGGGGCATTTTTATGGAAAGAAAAGTCAAGTACAATTGTGAATTTAAACTTCGTTGTGTAGAAGAAGTTTTGAAAAGACATAATTCGGTTAAAGGCACAGCTAGAGCAAACAAGATAGCTGAAAGCAACCTTACGTGCTGGATTAGCCGCTATAATGAATTTGGAATTGAAGGTCTTTTTCCAAGGCAAAAAAATAAAGTTTATACTGCAGACTTTAAATTAAAAGTGATACAAACCATTGAAAATAAGTCTTTATCTTTGGATGAAGCCTGCTTGATTTTCAAAATTCCAGCGCAGTCAACCATAATAAGCTGGCAAAGAAAATATGCAAAAGATGATTTGGCAGGTTTAGAACTTAAATCACGTGGTAGACCAGCAGTTATGAATTTTAAGAGAAAGCAACGAAAAACAGACAAACCTCTAACCAGGGAAGAGGAACTCTTAAAGGAGTTAGAGTACCTGCGCGCTGAGAATGAAATTCTAAAAAAGTTCAACGCCTTAGTTCAAGCCGAGCAAGCCAATCAAAACAAAAAGCTCAAACCATAATGGAATTAAGGCATAAGTATGATTTAGATCTTTTACTAAATTGTATGAACATGGTTAGAAGTACGTATTATTATTATGAAAAGAAAGGTCAGGCAATCGATAAATATCAAGAGATAAAAGATTTAATTAAACAGATTTACAATTATCATAAAGGTAGATTAGGATATAGACGTATTACTCTATTAATCAAAAAAGAGGGGATTTTAATTAATCACAAAACAGTGCTTCGATTGATGAAATTTTTAGGATTAAAAAGTTTAATCAGAATCAAGAAGTACAGATCGTATAAAGGAGAGCAGGGAAAGATAGCTCCTAATCTACTACAGCGCAATTTTAAAGCTGATAGACCTAACCAGAAATGGGCAACCGATGTGACTGAATTTAATGTTTCTGGCAATAAATTGTACTTATCGCCGATAATTGATCTGTTTAATGGAGAGATAATTAGCTATGAATTATCACAAAGACCAGTGTTTAATCAAGTTTTAAATATGCTTGAAAAAGCATTTAAAAAAATACCCGATAATACTAATCTGACTCTGCATTCTGACCAAGGCTGGCAGTATCAAATGAAACAATACCACCATTTATTAAAGAAAAAAGGAATTAAACAAAGTATGTCCAGAAAAGGTAATTGTCTTGATAATGCGATAATTGAAAACTTCTTTGGAATATTAAAATCAGAGTTGTTTTATCTTAAAAAATACACTTCCATTAATCAATTGAAACAAGAGATTGTTGAGTATATAAATTATTATAATAATGACAGAATTAAACTTAATCTAAAAGGAATGAGCCCGATACAATATCGAGCTCATTATTATAAAACTTAATTATTAATTTGTCTAAACTTTTGGGTGCAGTCTAATTTTGAATAGCCCTTTTTTAGTTTACAGTTTTCGGTCGCAGTTTTCAGTTAGCAAATAACTCAAAACTGCGACTGTGACTGAAAACTTATATTTTCTTCACGTATTGAGTGATAATCACAATTTGCTGACCATCGACTTTTCCTTCGATGTATTCGGCGTTTTCGTGGTCCAAACGGATGTTACGAACTGCGGTTCCTTGTTTGGCTACCATGCTTGATCCTTTTACTTTAAGATCTTTGATTAAAACTACAGAATCTCCGTGTTCTAAAATCACTCCGTTGCTATCGCGGTGAATAATTTTATTCTCGTCGTCTTCACCTTCTCCGGTTGCTTGCGCCCATGCCAGAGTATCTTCGTCTAAATACATCATGTCTAATAATTCCTGAGGCCAGCCATTTGCACGTAAACGGCTTAACATTCTCCAGGCTACCACTTGTACCGCAACGTTTTCATTCCACATACTGTCGTTAAGACATCTCCAGTGATTTAAATCGACATTATCCGGGTTTTCAATTTGGTCAATACACGTACTACACGCTAAAATACTTTCGTCAAGACCGCCTTTTTTAGTCGGTAATACTTCATATACTTTTAGGTTTTCTTCGGCGCCACAAAGTTCGCATTTAGATCCGCTACGTTTGTTTAATTCTCTTTCGATGCTCATTATTTGGTTTTTATTTTAAAAATGCGAAATTACTTATAATTTGTTTCGCTTGCAAGTTTATGTTTTTTTGGTTTATTGGATCACGGATTTTGTGTTGTGAACCGGAGTATCGCGGATTTTTGTCTTTGTGAGGAACGAAGCAATCTCACTTAGTTTATCTTCTTATAAAGATCAGTATGGTTGCTTCGTTCCTCGCAATGACTCGCTTTGTGTTATTTCTTCACTCTAACAGCATCCGGAACCAGCATTTCGTATTCGCCGCCATGACGCAGTACATCGCGGACAATGCTTGAGCTAATAAATGAAGTACTTGCTGCTGTTAATAAAAATACAGTCTCTATTTTAGAAAGTTTTCTATTGGTATGGGCAATGGCTTTTTCGAATTCGAAATCGGCTGGATTGCGCAGTCCTCTCAGGATGAAATTGGCTTTTTCCTTTTTGGCTAAATCGATGGTCAATCCTTCATAAGTAATTACCGAAATTTTCGGTTCGTCTTTGAAAGTTTCTTCTATAAAGCGTTTTCTTTCTTCGAGTGAAAACATATATTTTTTTTCGGCGTTTACACCAATAGCAATTACAATTTCATCAAATAAAGGAATTCCTCTTTTGATGATATCTTCGTGTCCTAGTGTTATAGGATCGAATGATCCGGGGAATATGGCTTTTCGCATTTTTTTTTAGGTTCAGAGGTTCAAAGTTACAAAGGTTTTAATTACTAAAACCATTAGCTTTTTTTTGAGTAATTTTTAATATTTCATTTTCCTGATAAAGTTTAATTAAATCTTTTCTTGAATAATAAACTTTTCTGTTTGAATAGTTTTCAGTTTTATTTAAATCATCTATTTCATTTGGCATATACGACTGAAAATCATTCAATGTGGCGTAGACACTATCTGCGGTAATTTTATCTATTCGCATATTTGAATAATAGCCATTATTTAATTTTAAATTATAAACATCACCTTGCATTGGATTTTTTATTAGAACTCCTGCTTCATCTTTATTTTCAAAGTATCTATTAATTGTAAAAATAAGGAATAAGGCTATTATGATAGAACCGGAAAACATCCAGATTGAATAATCTAATTTTTCATTTCTTAGTTGTAATTGAGCACTTTCAGATAAATCTTCATAATCAAAGTTTTCTTCGCAATTACTACATCTTATGTAAACAGTTTTTCCAACCGGAAATAATGGAATGAGAGTAACGTGTGTGTATTTTTTATAAATGCTAAAATGCAATGCATCTTGTGTATTACATTTTGGGCATTTTTCGTTTAAAATCACACCGTTTTTAATATTTGAATCTCGAGTCCCAACAAGAAATAGCATATTTTTTTATTTGAAAGTTTCTGGTTTACAAAGCTACTGTTAAGTGATTCTTTTTGTATTTAAAGCCGGAACCCATTCGTCTTTTTTACAGACTTCGCATTGTGCGGTTCCTGGTTTTTGCTCTTCGGTATGACCGCAAAAAGTGCAGGCGTGAATGCCCTCTTTTTCTATTGTTTTGCTTTTTTTATTGAATGCAGCGGGTAAGATAGGTAATCCGTATTGTACTTCGTGATCTTCATAAAAAAATACGCTTATTTCTCCGCTGGTTTCTATAAAAGCATGTTTTATTTGTCCGAGATGTTCGATAGATTTTATTCGAAGTTCAGAGAAAAATTCGTCTTGTGCCAGACTTTCTTTTTTGAAAGTAGTAATAGAAAATTTTCCATTATTAATTAAACATTCGGTTTTGCCTTCTATAAATTCTTCAAATTTTTTACTTTTTCCAGTTAACCAGGTTACAGAACGGTACAAAATAATGATTACAGTAAATACAATTGCAGCGGGAACAATACCAACATCTTCATAAAACATGGGATCGCCTGCGGCAGAACCTAATGCAATTATGATTACGGTTTCGAAAATCGATAATTGTTTTACACCTCGTTTTCCTGCTAATTTTAAGGTGAGCAGCAAAATGATAAACATTACTGTAGAACGAAATATCACTTCAAGAGCAAAGTTTGCTGGAAGATTGTTGTAAAATAGTCTATTCCATTCGAAGATTTCTTTCATTTTTTTTAAGTTGCTAAGGTTCTGAGATGCTAAGTTGCTAAGGTTTTTGTCTTAAAAAAAACTAAGGTTCTGAAATCTTAGCATTTCAGAACCTTAGTATCTTAGCAACTTATATAAGTGCTAACTCAATTGCGTTTGTGAATAAATCCTGAAGCGAAATTCCGGCTGCCTGTGCTTGCTGCGGAATCAGACTTTCGGTTGTTAAACCAGGAATGGTATTCATTTCCAGCATATACGGTTCGTTGTCTACAATGATGAATTCGCTTCTTGAGAACCCTTTCATTTTTAAGACTTCGTATGCACGTTTTGCTGTTTCACCAACTTTTTGTGTTAGCTCGTCTGAGATTCTGGCTGGTGTTATTTCTTGCGATTTCCCTTCGTATTTGGCTTCGTAGTCAAAGAAATCATTGTCGGAAACAATTTCGGTGATTGGTAGAACTTTAATTTCTCCCTGATAATTAATTACTCCAACAGAAACTTCGGTACCGTCAAGGAAACTTTCGATGATAATTTCGTTGTCTTCTTTGTAAGCTACTTCGATGGCAATTGGCAATTCGGCTTCAGATTTTACTTTTGAGATTCCGAAACTGGATCCTGCTTTGTTTGGTTTTACGAAACATGGTAAACCAACTTTTTTAACGATTTCGGCTGTATTGATAATATCACCTTTATTTAGGTAATAAGAAATTGCCGTTTTGATTCCGTATGGTTTTAAAACTGATAATAAATCACGTTTGTTGAAAGTCAATGCAGCCTGGTAATAATCGCAAGAGGATTGCGGAATTCCTAGTAATTCAAAATAAGCCTGCATTAGTCCATCTTCTCCCGGTGTTCCGTGAATCGCGTTGAAAACACAGTCGAAAGTAATTTTCTGATCGTTTATAGTTACAGAAAAATCATTTTTGTCGATGGCATATTCAGCATCTTTTTCGTGTACGTACACCCATTTTTCTTTGAAAATATGAATACGGAATCCGTTGTATTTTGTTTTGTCAAGATATTGGTAAACGACGTTTCCGCTGATAAGCGAAATTTTGTATTCGCTTGAGTATCCGCCCATGATGATGGCTATGTTTTTCATTCTATGATTTATTTTGTTATGTTTAATCGTTTATTTGTTTAATTGTTTCAGGTTTCAGGTTTCAGGTTTTTTGCCACGAATTCACGAATTAAATTTAAAAAAATCTGTGTTTATCTGTCTAAATCTGTTAGATCTGCGTGCCATTTTCGATCTGCTTGTCATTTCGACGGAGAAGAAATCACACATGCTTTTCGGTAATGTATGGCAATTCTCTTTGCGGGGCTTCGACTTCGTTCAGCCTGACAAATAGTACTGAAATCTTCTAATGAATCCTAAAGCCCTAGCCCTGATGGGAGCGGCATCCTTTTATGGTGGGGTTCACCATAAAAGATACAGCGGACAGCAGGAAATAGCTCCTGAAAATTATCCTTCGACTTCGCTCAGGATGACAATCAGAACACTTTCTTGCTTAAAACAAAATTATCATTTTTTTTGAAACGAAATAGCTTTATCTTTGCGACAACTAAAAATAAATTTATGACTTTACGTAAGTATTTAACAAGCCGGGTGTTTTTTTTACAAATCTTGATTGCGGCTGCTATTATTGCTGTTTTGGGTTATCTGTTTATGCATTGGCTGACTTTTACAACTGATCATGGACATGAAATTGCGGTTCCAAATTTGTCTAAATTGACGGAGGAACAAGTTGAGGCAAAATTGGATGAACTTGACCTGGATTATGTGCTTTTGGATAGTGTTGATTACAGAAGTGAATTTCCTAAATACAGTGTTGTTGAGCAAGATCCGTTGCCGGGAACGAAGGTAAAAGTGGGAAGAAAAATATATATTAAAATTAATGCATCGGGATTTTCTTCTGTTAGAATTCCTGATTTGATCGAGAAAACGTATCGTGAGGCAGTTCCGACTTTGAAGGCTTTAGGGCTTGAGCAGGGAACGATTACTTATATTCCAAATCTTGGAAAAGATATGGTGCTGGAGATGCGTTATAAAGGTAGAAACTTAAAAGTAGGAGACCGCGTGCTGAAAGCGTCTAAAATCGACTTGGTTTTAGGTGACGGAAAAGCAAGTTATGTAGATGAAAGTCAGGCCGTAGACAGTACAGCTACGCCAACTACTGAAACCCCAAAAGATGAACAATAATAATGAAAATTTAGATCTGGAAGACGAATTATTCGAACATTTCAGGTTTGAAGTCCCTAAAGGTCAAGCGTTTTTGCGTATTGACAAATATTTAATGAATTTGATTCAGAATGCGACTCGAAATAAAATTCAGAACGCAGCAGCAGAAGGTAATATCTTTGTAAATGATATTCCTGTAAAATCAAATTATAAAGTAAAACCGTTTGATGTTGTGACGGTTATGTTAACGCATCCTCCATTTGAAAATCATATTCTTCCGGAAGATCTTCCGCTAAATATTGTTTACGAAGATGATGCTTTGTTGCTGATTAACAAGGAGCCGGGAATGGTGGTACATCCTGGTCACGGAAATTACACCGGGACTTTGGTAAATGCTTTGGCACATCATTTTGATAATTTGCCAATGAACAGCAGCGAACGCCCTGGTTTGGTTCACCGAATTGATAAGGATACATCCGGACTTTTGGTGGTCGCTAAAACAGAAGCGGCGATGACGCATTTGGCGAAACAATTTGAAGCTAAAACTTCTGAACGTGAGTATATTGCTCTTGTTTGGGGAAATGTTGCCGAAGAGTCGGGAACGATTGAAGGAAATTTGGCGAGACACTTAAAAGACCGCATGCAAATGGCTGTTTTTGCTGATCCTGAAATTGGAAAACCTGCAATTACGCATTATAAGGTTTTGGAACGTTTTGGTTATGTTACTTTGATTTCATGTAAATTAGAAACGGGTAGAACACATCAGATTCGTGCACATATGAAACATATCGGGCATCCGCTTTTTAATGACGAACGTTATGGCGGTCATTTGATTTTGAAAGGAACGACTTTTACGAAATACAAACAATTTATTGATAATTGTTTTAAAGCATTACCACGTCAGGCTTTGCATGCTAAAACACTTGGTTTTGTGCATCCTACAACTGGAGAAATGATGCGTTTTGATACTGAACTTCCTCAGGATCTTCAGGATTGTATTGAAAAGTGGCGTAACTATGGTAAGACGCATAGTATAGAAGAGGAGGAGTAAAATTTTAGATTTTAGAAATTAGATTTTAGAATAAAGAAAATAGAGAAGAGATTTTCTCGTATAAAAAAAGCTCCAATTTGGAGCTTTTTTGTTTTTTACTATTTAGGGTTTTCTTTTTACCATTAAGATATTAAGTTAGTTAAGCGTTGAACTTAATTATCTTAATGGTTAAATAATAAAAAATCTATTCAATGTTTTTAATGGTTAGGTCTATAATTTTTGCTTCTCCGTTGGTTAAGAAACCAAGTTTGCCTTGTTGGCTTAGTTTGGTTTTTTCAAGGGAACATTCTAAAAAGGTTTCGTTATCGACTGAAAAGAATAATTTATTATTTGAAACTCTAATTTTTACCTGGTACCATTTGTTGTTTTCTAATTTCATTGGTTTTTTAAGCAACGTTATTCCTCCGCGTTTGCCGTACTCATCGCTGTTTTTATTGTAAACACCTCTTCCTATTACGATATTCTGATCGATTTGGTAGAGATAGGTTCTGATGTAATTTTCTTTATCGATGTTAAGCATGACTTCAAAAAGAGATTCTTTGGTCATATTTACTTTAAAATGGATCTCATAATTTTCAGGCAGTTGTTTTTTTGATTCTATTACGCCCCAATGCATCTGACCTCCTTTTCCTATTAGAGTGTCTTTTTGGAGCAGCCATTCTTTTGAATTAAAATTCCAATTGGATTTTAGTGGAGTGGTTTCAGATATTTGATATGTTTTTTTTGCTGTTGAAATGCTACCGCAGCACGAAGCGATTATTAGTGGAAATGCTAATAATAAGATATATCTAATTTTCATTTTTTGTCTTTTTAGTTGAGCTCAGAGTGGTATTTTATTTTACCAATAGATCCTGTTGGCGATGGTAAAAGTTCAAAAACCGAAGTAGGAGCAAGGCCGGTTTCAATACGATGCGATACGTACAAAATACTCACGTTGGTTTCTTGTTTGATGGTATTGATAAGCTGAATGACCAAATCGACATTTTCGTCGTCCAAACCTTCTACGGGTTCATCTAAAATTAATAATGGCGGGTGTTTTAAAACGGCACGAACAATCAATGCAACTCTTTGCTGACCGATGGAAAGATCTATGAAACGCTTTTTTCTTAAAGATGTCATTTCGATCACTTCAAGCCATTGCGCAACGATTTGTTTTTGATGTGTGGTTGGCTCAATATACAATCCTATAGAATCAAAGAATCCCGAAAGAATCATTTCTTCTAAAGTATGTCCTTTTTGGAATAAATCGGTCATGGAAGTGGTGAAAATCCCTATTTGTTTTTTGATATCCCAAACACTTTCACCGGTTCCTTTTTTTCTTCCAAATAAATGTAAATCCTGTCCAAATCCTTTTGGATTATCTCCTGTAATCAAAGATAAAATGGTGCTTTTTCCGGAACCGTTTGGCCCGATTAATTGCCAAAATTCGCCTTGTTTTATTGTCCAGGAAATATTATCTACAATTTTTCGGTCGTCATAACTTACTGAAACATTTTCCATTTTTATTAATACACTTCCGTGAAAGGAATTCGGTTCAATCGCTTTTGGAATTGCCGCTGTATTTAAAGTTTTAAATTGATTTTCGCTTTTTGAAATCGGATGCAGTTCAAATGTGTTGTCTTTGATTTGTGCTTTATTAGGAACAAAGTATAATACATCAACGAATCTGTTTACTAATTGAATAATGGCAATATCTGTTGTTAAATCTTTTAATGATTCTGCCAAAACTACACGCGAAGCCTGGTCTAAATGATCGAACGGATTATCGAAAATGATGAAATCAGGTTTTTGATTGATGCAGTATTTTAGAAACTCTTTTTTGCGTTCGCCTGACGAAAAGGTTCTCAATTGTCTGTGCGATTCAGGAGAAGCTTCTACGGTGTCGTATTGGTATTCTTTTTCGATGAATTTCTCTATGGCAATATCTGAAAACAGAATGCCTTTTTGGGTGTTAAAAACGGCTAATTCTCCCTTGGCTTCGCCGGAAAGCAAAGTGTCTATAAAAGCTTTTTTATTTACCTGATTCGATAAAAGTATATCCCAATGTTGCATTTTAAAATAGTATTTATGTAGACATAGATTAATTGTTGCTTTTTGCCACAGATTTCACAGATTAGAATGATTAATCTTTTTAATCTGTGAAATCTGTGACAAATAAGTTTTTAAGATTATCTATGTGTTAAATGTTTTTTCAGTTGATCTATTTTTTGGTTGCCAGTTCGCGATCGTTTCTCGACCATTCGCTCCAGGAACCTACGTATAATTTTGGAATTGGAATTCCGGCATAATCCATTGCCAATAAAGTATGACAGGCGGTAACTCCTGAACCGCAATGTACAATTACATTGTCAGGTTTTTTATCGCCTATAATTTCATTGTATTTTTTTGCTAAAACTTCTGGCGATTTGTAAAATCCATCTTCGTTTAAATTTTCACTAAAAGGAACATTGATAGCGCCAGGAATATGACCTGCAATTAAATCCAGCGGTTCTGTTAAGCCGTCAAAACGGTTTTTATCTCTTACATCAATTACAATATTTTCTTTCTTATTTCGGGCCTTTTCGACTTCTTCCATATCGGCCTGAGCCAGACTCCATTTTGAAATTGGATATTTTTCAGTTGGTTCAACAGTTTCTAATGCAGAACTGACAGAAAAACCCACTTTTATTGCTGCCTGTAAACCTCCATTAAGAACCTGAACTTTTTCATGGTTAATTGAGCGTAACATCCACCAAAATCTTGCTGCTGCATTCGATCCGTTTTTATCATCGTAAATGATCACATGGCTTGAAGGTGAAATTCCGATTTTTGAAAGTACCTGAGAAAATTTTTCTAAAGAAGGTAAAGGATGTCTTCCTCCGTTTGCAGGATCTTCAACAGTTGCCAAATCTTTATTCAAATCTACAAAACGAGCGTCTTTTAGATGTTCGTTTTGATAATTTTCACTGGCATTGATTCCTGCTCTGGCATCAATCAAAACAACGTTAGAAGCTTCTTTTAGTTTTAAAAGTTCTTCTGGATTTATGATGGGAGAAAGTTTTGACATTTTATTTTATTTTTTTAGAATTGCCTAACCAAAGTAATCCGTTTAAGATTAATTGGCTTTGTGGTTCATTTTCAAAAGTATACGAAAGCGTTTTATTAGTTCCGTGTTCATAATCTATATCATTATGCCCCATGTTTACATAGAGCATTTTGTAGTTTTTATTGGTCCAGACGACAGGATAATAACCTTCATGCCAAATTTCATTCGGTTTTGGGCCAGTTCCTAACGGAAAACTGCTCTCATCAATCGCTACAAGGATTTTGATATCCGGATTTTTTCTTAAATCATTGCTCCATCTGTACCATTCGTTTGGTGCTGATTTGAATGTTTTAGGAATGTTTTTCGTTGCAGGATGCTGATTTTCAATTCGTAAAACTGCCGATGTTGGTCGCCACGTATTGCTTGCATATTCTCCTGAACCTAAAAAGGTATTGTGGTACCAATTCCAGTTTTGCGGATAAGCAGAATCGTTTAGCGCAAATGCCGAAAAATGAAATCCGATAAAACTACCGCCATTTTCCATATATTTCTGAAAAGCTTCTTGCTGACTTGACGTTTCCGGTCTTGTGTCTAAAAATAAGACAACCTGATATTTTGATAAAAAATTAGCGTTTAAATTATCCCAATTGCTGGTAGAATCGTATTCAAAATGATTTTGTTCGGCTATTTTTGGAAACCATTTATTGGCTTCATGTACAAAACTGATATGTGCCTGATCGTTTTTAGCCGTATAAAAAGCAATTACTTTAAATTTAGATTTTACTTTTTTATTTTGGGTAAAGCCTATAGCGCAAATAGATAATAACGCAATCAGAATGAATTTTTTACACATGAAGTTTTATTTTTTATTAACCAGGGATTTTTTCGATCAATATTTCATTATCAGCTTTGTCGAAATAAGTGCAAGTCATTTCGATGATATCAACGCGCCATTTTGCAATTCCGGATTGGGCAGCATGATTACAGAAAGTTAGATAATCGGTTTGACCGTCCTGATGCATGACCAAAAATTCGATAAAACGTTCTTTATTGGCTACCGGAGCCACCTGAATTTCAGGATATTTTTCGTCAGTAGAAACTTTGTAATTATTTACGCCGTAATATTCTACATTTCCGTTATTAACAAAGGTATCATATCCTTTTACGCCCAAAATAATCAGGTCTTGTATATAATTTGGAAAATCTGCGCCACTTTGTACTTTGGCATGAGCTTCTTTTATTTGTTCGATTGTAAACATAATATTTGATTTAGATTATTAAAAGGTTTGCCGAGAATTACACTAATTTCCACGAATTAAATTGTAGAATCTGCAGATAAAAATTAGTGTAAATTAATGTAATTTGTGGCGAAAAAAATTATTGTTTCAAAAATGCTATTAATGGTTTTATAAATTGGTCGAAAGATTCAATATGCGGTAAATGTCCGGTATTTGGTACTTCGACTAGTTTGGCATTCGGGATTGCTTTTTGTGTTTTTTTACCCAATTCAAGATAATTTCCCATTGTTTTTCTGACTTCTTCAGATACCAAAGGTTTTCCTATAGCTGTTTTGTCTCTTGTTCCGATGATTAAAAGCGTTGGACTTTTGATGTTTTTAAACTCGTATAAAACAGGTTGCGTAAAAATCATATCATACATTAGAGCCGAATTCCAGGCTACTCTTGCATAATCAGGAGCTGTTGTCCAGCCGGCGCCAAGTTCAGCCCATTTCTGGAAATCGGCATTCCATTTTCCGTCATAATAGTTCGCCATTTGATAGCTTTTTATATTCTGATAGTTTTGTTTTAGTTCTGATTCGTACCACCAATCTACGGGTTTATAAGGTACAACCAGTTTCCAGTCTTCTAAACCAATTGGGTTTTCGAGAACTAATTTTTCAGTAGTTTCAGGATACATGAGAGCAAATCTTGTGGCCAGCATTCCGCCCATCGAATGTCCTAAGATAGTTGTTTTTTCGATTCCTAAATGATCCAGTAATTTCTTGGTATTCTCTGCCAATTGCTGAAAAGTATATTGAAAATTATCGGGTTTAGATGATTTTCCAAAACCTACCTGATCGGGAACAATTACCCTGTATCCTTCTTTTGTCAGGGCTTTTATAGTAGTTTCCCAATATGCACCATTGAAATTTTTACCGTGAAGTAAAACAATAGTTTTGTTGTTGTAATGATCAGGTTTGATATCCATATACGCCATCTTAAGATTCTGACGCTGATTACTCAATCCTAAGAATTGTACAGGAAAAGGATATTCGTAATTGGTTAAATTGATGTCCAGGGTCTTTATGTTTTCTTGCTGCGAAAAGCACAAAAAGGGGAGTAGTAACAGTATGAATTTAATCTTTCTCATTTTTTTGATGAATTTTCGTTTAAGAGTATTTATAAAATTAAAGTTAACGATTTTAAAATCAAAAATTAAAATCTTAAAATTATCAGAAATTAAAGAGGAAGGATCACTCTTGATTTTTATTGTTCTTAAAAGTTACCACCTGTTGCGGATACGGAATATCAATATTATCCTCATCAAAACGTTTTTTGATACTTTGCAGTAAGTCACAATACATTATAAACGCATCTGTAGAATTTTTCGCCCACGCCCATGCTTTTAATGTTACGCTTGAATCTGCCAGGGCTACAACACGAGCTGTCACCAATGTTTTTTTTTGTTTTTTATCTTCAGCCGTCCTGTTGTCTATAAATAGCGGATGTTTGGCTACTTCTTCTTTCATGATTTCCAACGCTTTTTCGATATTAGAATCATAACCAACGCCAATTTCTATTATTTTACAGGATTTTGTGTCGTGCATATTGGTATTAACAATAATCTGATTGCTAATAACAGAATTTGGAATTATGATTCGGTTATTTTCTGCATCTTTCAGGACTACTTGTCTCAAATTAATATCTTCAACTGTACCAACAAAATTATTGATGGTGATTTTATCATTAATTCGAAAAGGTTTAAAAATAACGAGAAAAATGCCGCTTACAATATTGCTCAAAGCTTGTTGAGACGCTAAACCAGCGACTAACGAAATTACTCCGGCACCGGCTAAAAACGAATGACCAATAATTTTAAATTCTGGAATTTGTATTAAAGCAAAGGCAAATCCTAATATATAGATTACAGTTATGATTAAGTGTTTTAAAAATCGAAAACCTGTCGCATCATATTCTTTATCGGTTAATTTTCGATACAAAAAATAACGAAGTACTTTGTCTGTAACAGCTCCCAAAACAATTGTAACAAGCCCAATTATAGTGATAATAATAAGTATTCTGAAGTCTTTTTCGTAATCGATCATGAGTTTTGAATTTTAAAAAATCCAAAAAACATATATTTAAAATATCGTTTTTTGGATTTCATAAAGTTAAGAAAAATGAAGTTTGTTTTATAAGCCTACGAAATCGTCACTTTTTGGGAAAATACTCAAAGCTTCAATTGCAATTGCTGGCGTTGGAGAAGCTAATTTGCGAAGTTTAGTATCCATCCAGGCACCATCAACTGTAATAACAGCACAAAGTGTATCATCTTCTCTTCTGAATTCGTGAACTATTGACCAACGAGAGGCATCAGCTTTCATTTTTGATGTTTTGGTGTGAAGGAATATCTTATCAGAAAGTTTTAATTCTTTCCTGAAAACACATTCTTCTCTAAATAAAACAGGTCCAAAACTTTGTGTTTGCATTACCTTTAGTGTCAGGCCCAGTTCTTCAAGAATTTCGATACGATGTTGTGCTCCAAAATCGTAATAAGCACTATGACGAACGTGAAAATTTGGGTCAAGATCAGACCAGCGAAAAGATATTTCTTTAATAAATGAAGCCATTTTATATTTGTATTTTAATGAAAATCGAAATTACAAATAAATTAGGAAACTGTTTGTTAGAAATATATAAAGTACTATTAAAATAAGAGCATAAAATTAATATCCTTTTTTAGAATAAATATTGAAGTTTTGAAATGAAATTTCGCCAAAATCCTTAACAGTTTTTAGTTTATCAACATCCGCAATAAGAGCTTCTGCATTAGGATCGTTACTTGTATTGAGAACATAATTGATAAAATGGTCTTTGTATAAATACCAATTGTTTTTGGTTTTGTTGAATTTGAATGTAATAATTTGTTCCCAATGATGACCGCCGGCGATTTTGTGTTCAATAGAAAAGTAACCGTTTTTTATGGAAATTCCGCTAAAAGGATCTCCAAAAACGCCACCGCAATCTATGCAATCAGCAACATTTTGGTTTTTATAAGCCAATTTATAACTTCCGTCTTTTTGACCTAATAAAAGCAATACGATTCTTTTGTCTGGTTTGCCTTCATCCATATTTGAAGTCGTTTCTTCAGTTGTTTTGCGTATAACCAAAATACAATCTTCGGTTTTGTCAAGGTTCAGGTTACCTTTTTTTTCTGCAATTGCTTCGTAACCTTTAGGAATAAATGACTTTAGTTTTTCGTTGCTGATATTGATTTTTTTATTAAAAGTATCGTGTTTTTTAACTATTGTTTTTTGCTGTGAATTTACATTCAAACTAAAAGCGAGTAATAAAAGTAGGATTGACGATTTCATTTTTTTTAAATTAGGTTACATTCACAAGATTTCTAAGTTGTCCCATTCGTATTCGATTTTGTTTAATCTCATATAGTAAGGAATAAGTAACAAAATTTCTAAACGAAACATAAAATGACTATTATTATTCATAAAAGGCAACACAAACATTGATGCTATGCAAATGACTACTCCGCAAATAGCATCAATTTTACCAATTGAGATTGCATTGGGTTTTTCGAACCAAAGAGAATAAGCCGCAAAACCTTTGAATATCATAATCGCAATAATAAATGCTCCAATTCCTGAAAAAGCAGTATTGCTGGAAAAACCATAAAGAGATAGATTTACGTTTGGGGTAAAAAGATTGATAATAGCAGATGCAACAGCGCAAATTGCCAAAACCATAAAAATCCAACAAAAAGTTTTAATCCACCATGGTAAAAGTTTTCTTCTTATTACGGGTACTTTGTCAAATTCATCAAAATGACTTTCTAATTCCTGATTCATTGTATCGGTTTTGATAGTTTTTTATTTAAAATCTTAGATCAATCGGGTAAGAATTAATATTAAGATAACGATTTGGATTCCCAAAATGATCCAGAAAAAATTTCTACTTGGTTGTGATGTATTTTTTAAGCCTGTAATCATTTTTTCTTTTACAATATCGGTAAAACTTACATTTTCATTTGTAAAATCAACATCATCAAGATTTACTTTTTTAAAACCATATATGATGATTTTCTTTAACCATTTGTTCTCGTTAGAATCTTTGAGTTCCTGAATTAATTTTAGTTGTAATTTAGTTTTATCAGTTCCTTTTTTAAATAAGTCAGGTTGTTTAGATTTTACTTTGTTAAGGACTTTATCAATGATCGGGAATAATAAAACCTCTCCTTTGTCTGATAATAATTTATGAATGATTTTTGACATTATGTATTTATTACCCAAAGCAAAAATTAAGAACGGACCGGCTAACAGAGTAATCATTGTTAAGCCAAAACCAATAGGTCTTAAGGCGAATAACAGCATTACTGCAGCTGATGCAGTTACGTGTCCCATTCCATGACCTGATTGATAAATAATAGTAAATAGGGTAAAAACACCTATAAGGGCATATAAAAATTGTCCGAGGATATTGATTTTAAAAAAGCTAAATGTTGCGCTGCTGAATAGTTTTGCAGCGTATTTTAAATTGTCATTCATTGAGTTGGTTTTTGGGTTTAGTTAAATTAGATGTTTTTTTTATGAGGTAAAAATATAGAAAAAATAGTACAAAGATTTAAAAGGTTTTTTATTTGTTAAAATGGTAATATAATCGAGGTTTTAGGATATTAAATTAAAAGTTATAAGTTTGATTCATCCTCTTTAACACTCAATTTTTTTACAATCCAGGGTAAAGTAAGACCCTGCCCAATAAGCGTCATCAAAACAACTGCTACAGAAATAAATATAATAACGGTTCGTTGCGGAAAAGGAGTTCCGTCCTCAAGTTCTTTTGGAATACCAATTGCAATGGCGAGAGAAACAATTCCACGCATGCCTGACCAGCCCAGGATAATACTATTGTTAAAGTCTAAAAGGGCATCAGCACTAATTTTTCTTTTTCGTTTGTTATTTTGAAATGCTTTTTGAAGATTTATTTTCTGAAGAAAAATCCTGACCATCCTAATCAATAAAGCTACAAGTGTAATTATAAAGGCATAGCCAATGTAAGGTAAGATCATATCATTGTCGATACCTTTTAGGATATATCGAAAATTAAGTCCGATTAAAATAAAGATTAAGCCATTCAATAAAAAAATGATAATATCCCAAAGACTTCGGGATTGATTTTTTAAGGTTTCAGGGAATATTTTTTTACTGAAACGAGCTATTGCTAAACCTAAAATAACTACGGCAATTACTCCCGAAACATGCAAATGTTCCGCAATAAGATACGTTACAAAAGGCATTAACAGCATGAAGCTAATCGTAACATTTATATTTTTATGGACTCTGTTTAATATAGAACTCAGAATTTTTGCCATAATAAAACCTACTAGAAAACCTCCACCTAATAAAAGTACAAATTGTAAAGTAGCTTTCCAGATTATAAATGCAGAACCCATTGCTGTGGCAATGGCAAATCGATATGCAACCAATGCCGATGCATCATTAATAAGGCTTTCACCTTCGAGTATGGTAATGGTTTTATGAGATATACCTAGTCCTTTTGTAATGCTTATGGCAGCAACTGCATCAGTGGCAGAAAGTATGGCTCCCAAAACGAATGCCAAAGGCCATGTCATATTAGGGATTGTGTAATGTGCAACGACAGCGATCCAAAACGTGGTAAGAAAAACCAAAGGGATTGCCAGTGTACTTATTGTACTAAGATTGGTTTTGAAGTGTTTTGGAGAAATATTAAAAGAGGCATCGTACAATAATGGCGGAAGAAATATCAGGAATATGATTTCAGGATTGATTTCAATTTCGGACATTGTTGGTATAAAACCAATTGCAACTCCTACTATAATAAGTAAAATGGGTTGCGGTAATTTTATAGTATCAGCAAAGGCTGACAATCCAATTACGATCGCAAGAATAAAAATAATAATGCTGTAATTTTCCATTTTTTGGATTTAGAAAAATGCTAATGTAATTAATTTCAATGTGTACAAAAAAATATTCTGGATAGAAGACTGTGAGGTAAGATTACTTGTTACAGAATTATTTTTAACTATCTTATTCTTTATTTTGGATACGTTTTTATTATTTGCCCTTTTTTGTTTAATAAATAATGTTTTTTATCTTTTGTCCAGGCTTCTCTTTTGTTGTTTTTTAGTTCGGTAATCGTTTCAAATTCCTGGCCGTATTGGTTTAAATATCCATTTTCTGTACTATTTCCTCCCCAAGTCCAATGTTTGTCAATTAATCCTTCGTATCCGCTTTCTTTTAGGATTTCATTTTTGGTTTTACCATTTTCATAAATTTTTTCTCCACCTATTGCATATTCAGAAATGCCATTAGAAAAAGGTGTTGCGAAATCATATTTGGCCTTAATTATTTTTTGACCATCTAAATTCGCAAAACCAAGTTTATCATTTTCTACAAATCTAAATAAACCTTCTTCTACATAATCAGGACCGTTGTCGTAAATGTATGGTTTTAGTATAACAAGGTCGTTTTTATCGATACCTATAAACTCAAATTCTGAATTTTGCACAATTGCCATTTTGTGTAAAGTGTCAGAACCATTTTGATATTTTGCTTTGATAACGATTTTGCCATTCAAAGATTTATAACCGATTAATTCCTTTCCGGAAGTAGAATCCACATAAGAAATTAAATAATCCTTATTGCCTTTTTTTTGACCAAAAGTTGCAATCGAGAGTAGTATTAATATAAGTGTAAATGCAGTTTTCATAATTATTAAAAATAGGGGAGAGCTTTTTGTTTTTACGTTTTTCTGAATGTAAAACTTTTTTAAGTCTATGGGTTTTTAATTCAGGTTACTATCATAAGCTCTAAAACTAGTAATTAAAGGCAATGGCTTCACTATGATTTTTTTTGTTGTCTTTTTTATAGTTTTTTCAGAACCTAAAGCTTTTGTTATTTCAGTTTTTACTCCCGTTAAAAGATTAAATTCAGTTTCAGTAGTTAAATTATTACCGTCCCACACGACGTTTGATATATGTCGTAATTCAAAATTTCCATTGTTGAATTTGAATGTATGTGTAAAGTGATTCTTTTTGATTTCGGAATACAAGTTCAAACCGCCATTTTCAATAGTAAAATCAGGAATTTGATTTCCTCCATATTTTCCATTTGGATATTGAGGTTCTATTAAATTTTTTGTGGATACGCTTAATTTATAGTTTCCGCTTTTTTGTAAAAAATAGATTTCTAATTTTAATGGCTGTGTTTGATTTATGGTATCCATTTTAAGTAAAACTTTATCAATTAGGCCATCATTATTTAGGTCACCTTCTTCGGTTCTTATAGTGATAGTGAAATTATCCTTTAACTTATGTGTTTGTGAGTAAAGATTGATTTGTGTACCAATAAATAACAACAAGATTAGTTTTTTTGTTGCTGTTTTTTCATAGTGTTTTATGGAGATATCGCATTTTAAAATATCTTTAAATACAAAAAGTCCTGTAATGATGATTGAACTAAAAATAAGGATGCTGTTGTCTTCCATGGGAATTAATTTTTACTAAGTTGTTTTTCTAAATTTTCAATTTCAGAAGGACCACTAAGATTTTTTTTAAATAATATTTCCGTTTTCACCAGTAAGGAAATGCCACGGAATTCCCATAGATCATTTTCGTATGAAATTCTTAAATCTGCATCTAATTTTTCATTTGTCCTGATATGATTTACTTCGAGATTGTAAAAATGAATCATTTCACGCCATTGTTTTTCCCTGTTTTTCATAGGTTTTGAGTTTTTCAAATATATAGTATTTTCCCGATAAAGTAATGAGTTCAGTCCAACAATGGCTTATTGTGAATTATAAAGTTCTTATGAATGCAATTGCCCTAGCCCCGATAGAAGCGGTATCCTTTTATGTCCGCCGCAGCGGCATAAAAGATATAGCGGATAGCGGGAAGCAGCTCCTGATAATGACACGTAACGTACTGATATGCCATGAATGTCAGGTTTTAAAAATGTCATGTTGTCAGATTGTTTTTATTGTGCCGACATGAAAACTGACAATTTACTTTGGTTTTTTATATTGGCACAAAGATTGACTTATGCCACCTGAGTTATAAATAGTATATCAAAATTAAATATATAAAAAATGGGTAAAATAATCGGAATTGACTTAGGTACGACGAACTCTTGTGTTTCTGTAATGGAAGGTAACGAAGCAGTTGTTATTCCTAACGCAGAAGGAAAAAGAACAACGCCATCTATCATCGCTTTTGTTGAAGGTGGAGAAATTAAAGTGGGTGATCCTGCAAAAAGACAAGCGGTAACGAATCCTACAAAAACGATTGCTTCTATTAAACGTTTTATGGGACACACTTTTGCTGAAACTCAGGAAGAGGCAAAAAGAGTTCCTTACAGTGTTGTAAAAGGTGACAACAATACGCCACGTGTGGATATTGACGGTCGTTTATACACTGCACAAGAATTGTCAGCAATGACACTTCAAAAAATGAAAAAAACTGCTGAAGACTATTTAGGTCAAACTGTAACTGAAGCGGTTATTACTGTTCCTGCTTACTTTAACGATGCACAACGTCAAGCTACTAAAGAAGCTGGTGAAATTGCTGGTCTTAAAGTTATGCGTATCATCAATGAGCCAACTGCTGCTGCACTTGCTTACGGATTAGATAAAAAAGGAACTGATCAAAAAATTGCTGTTTACGATTTAGGTGGAGGTACTTTTGATATCTCTGTTCTTGAATTAGGAGACGGTGTATTCGAAGTATTATCTACAAATGGTGATACTCACTTAGGTGGAGATGATTTTGACCAGGTTATTATTGACTGGTTAGCTGACGATTTCAAATCTGAAGAAGGTATTGATTTACGTTTAGATCCAATGTCATTGCAACGTTTGAAAGAAGCTGCAGAGAAAGCTAAGATTGAATTGTCATCTTCTGCTGAAACTGAAATCAACTTACCTTACGTAACTGCTACTGCTTCTGGACCAAAACACTTAGTGAAAAAATTATCTAGAGCTAAATTTGAGCAATTATCTGATACTTTAGTAAAACGTTCTATGGAGCCAGTTGCTAAAGCATTAAAAGATGCAGGTTTATCTACATCTGATATCGACGAAGTAATCCTTGTTGGAGGTTCTACTCGTATGCCAAGAATCGCTGACGAAGTAGAGAAATTCTTTGGTAAAAAAGCATCTAAAGGAGTTAATCCTGATGAAGTTGTTGCTATTGGAGCTGCTATTCAAGGTGGAGTTTTATCTGGAGATGTAAAAGATGTATTGTTACTTGACGTAACACCTCTTTCTTTAGGTATCGAAACTATGGGTGGTGTATTGACTAAATTAATTGAGTCTAACACAACTATTCCAACTAAAAAATCTCAAGTATTCTCTACTGCTGCTGATTCTCAACCATCTGTTGAAATCCACGTATTACAAGGAGAAAGAGCTATGGCTGCTGATAACAAAACTATCGGTCGTTTCCACTTAGATGGTATTCCACCAGCACCAAGAGGAGTTCCTCAAATCGAGGTTACTTTTGATATTGATGCAAATGGTATCATCAAAGTTTCTGCAACTGATAAAGGAACTGGAAAATCTCACGATATCCGTATCGAAGCTTCTTCTGGATTAACAGCTGAAGAAATCGAAAAAATGAAAAAAGATGCTGAAGCTAACGCTGACGCTGATAAAATAGCTAAAGAAAGAGCTGAGAAATTAAACGAAGCTGACAGCATGATTTTCCAAACAGAAAGTCAATTGAAAGAGTTAGGAAGCAAACTTGCTGACGACCACAAAGTTGCTGTAGAGTACGCTTTAACTGAATTGAGAATGGCGCACCAATCTCAAGACATTCCAGCTATTCAAACGGCTCTTGACAACATCAATGCAGCTTGGAAAACAGCTACAGAAGCTATGTACGCTCAAGGAGAACAAGGTCAACAAGCTGCTCCACAACAAGAGCAATCTGGAGACAATGTTGAAGACGTTGAATTCGAAGAGGTCAAATAATTACTGATTAACATCAGTTAATATTAAGTGTTAAACCGCTGTAAGCTAAATGTTTACAGCGGTTTTTCTTTTTTATTCTTTTTGGTTTCTGCTATTTTTTAATCGTTTTTTGCTATATATTTGTACCATATTTGTACCGGCACTTAAAAGGAGACAAAGTGGCACTTATGTCTACTTATGGTACCTTAAAGGGAGACAAAGATGATAAAAAGAATAAATAAACAATGTCTTAACTGCGGGGAGGATTTCCTGCCTAAAACCGTTGCTTCTCTTTACTGCTCACATAGATGCAGTAAAAAAGCATACAAACTCAAGATGAGGCGGCTTAAAATTGAAGACCAGGTCAAGGCGCTGGCAGATAAAATACCCCAGAGCAGGGCATTTCTTTCTGTCCCTGAAGCTGGCATGCTTTTTGGCATTGCCAAAAGAACCCTCTACAGGCTTGTCGGACAGGGAAAAATTCCGTCAGTTAATCTTGGAACCCGCCTTGTAAGGATAGACCGAAGCATCATGGAAGAGATGTTCGGCCCTGAGCGCAACCTTGTGCAGGCTGAGAGGGCACCGAAGAAAAAATTATACAGCCTTGAAAAAGAAGACTGCTATTCCATCGGTGAAATAGCTCAGAGATTTCAAATATCTGAAGGTTCTGTCTACAATCATATCAGGAAATATTCAATACCTACCAGGCAGATGGGAAAGCATGTATATGCTCCAAAAAGCGAAATTGATAACTTGTATAACGGAAATGATTTTATATGAAACAATTAGCAAAAACCAAGGTGACTGTGCGTCTTCGAAAAGCAGAAGACCGAAAGGAATGGTATGTCTACATAGAAAGCTATCCTGTTGAGGTTTGCGGAAAGAAAACACCCCAGAGAATCCGTGAATATTTAAACAGATCCGTAACAACAGTGGAGTGGGACAAGAATAGAACTGCCCGCACGGATGCAGAAGGCATAAAATCCTACAAACCCAGACGCAGCGATAACGGAATAATAATCTGCAGAAGCGAGAGCGACCGCGAGATAATGCTCTATGCTGACGCAGTGCGTAAAATCCGGCAGAAAGAATACGATAATACAGATCTGTACAGTGATGCTGAGAACCTATTGGCTGAGCAGAAAGAAAAAGGAAAAGAGGATTTTATTAAATACATTGCCGCTGTGGCGGCTAAAAGACACGCCCGAAGTTCAAAATCCATTATGATCAATTGGCAGCGGACCAGAGAATTTTTAAAAAGCTATTCCAAAGGCAGGCTGATGTTTTCCCAGATTGACGGCAGAATGGCGGAAGATTTTAAACTGTTTCTGCTGGCCGCTCCGCTCGGAGGAGGCAAAAAGGGAACCATTTCCCGCAACACTGCCGGAACGTATTTTTCCATATTTAAAGCCGCTTTGAAACAGGCTTTTATTGATGGATATTTAACCGTTGATTTATCTTCAAAAGTAAGAGGCATACCGGAGCAGGAATCAAGACGCGAATATCTTACCATTAAAGAATTGAACGGATTGGCCCAAACGCCCTGCGAAAAAGATGTCCTTAAAAGAGCCGCGCTTTTCTCAGCGCTTACCGGCCTGCGGCATTCCGACATTCAGAAACTCCGCTGGAAAGAGATAAGCCTGGAAGACGGCATGGCCAAACTGCATTTTACGCAGAAAAAGACAAGGGGTGTCGAATATATGCCTATTTCTGAGCAGGCTTTAGATCTCTGTGGAGAGCCAAGGCTTCCCGGGCAGCTTGTGTTTGAGGATCTGATGGACCCGTCGTGGATTTCACGTCCTCTGAAAAAATGGGTTGAATCTGCAGGAATTAAAAAAAACATTACCTTCCACAGCTTCCGCCATACATTTGCAACACTGCAGCTGTCCAGCGGGACAGACATCTATACGGTCAGCAAAATGCTGGGGCATACCAACGTAAAAACTACTCAAATCTACGCCAAAGTAATAGATGAGAAAAAAAACAGAGCTTCGCAGGCAATACAATTGGAATCTTTAAAGAAAAGAGCGCAATGAAAATAAAGTACTTCGAATATATTGCAGTTTACCTGTCTGTTTTTTTAGTCTGCGTCTTTGTCGGTGCAATCGGAAGACTGGTGCTGCTGGAAAAAGGCGCCGATGAATATACGGCCGGCGTTTTCTTTTGGATCAGCACTGGATTTGGAGTTTTAATGTTTGCAATTCTAAGTTTATTTCTAAACGATTTGGCTGAGAGATTGGTGAATCGTTTTTTGAAAGCTGAAAAAAATGAATTGCCTGAAAGTCGAATTCCAAATGAAAACCTTGAAAAAATAGAAGAGGAGCTTCAGGATGGTTTAATTAAGCCCGAAATGCCCGAAAATACAAATGCAGCCATCGATATTCAGCAGTTAAGGGAGGAGCGGCAAAATGCAGCCAGAAATCAAAAACAGGAAAGGATTGATACAGCCATCCGTTATGCACAGCAGGAGTTTGCGCTGTACTTGTCGGATGATGAGTTGAAGCAATTGGGAAAGAATATAATCATATATGCTGAAGGAATAAATTTTGAAAAGATTAAACCGGTAAAAGTAAAAGATCTGTCCAATCTCGATCTGTATCATTTTGGCTGGAATATCTGGAATTGTTTTAAAGTCAGCAGGCAGGACAGAGCTGCACAATTTTTAAAACTGACTTTTGCTGACGCTTTAAAAGATGTTGAGCAGAACAGCATTAAAACGCATCTCAAAGATGATGAACAGAAAGGTCTTATAAAGATTATGGAAGATTTTACCGATTTTTAAATGCCGATACTGGTAAATCACTGTGTTTTTTAGGTGTTTTTGTTGTGAAGAAGGACACAGCAGAAACACTTTTTTCATTTGCATCATAACTATTAAAAACGACGGCTATGGATATAAATGAAATCTCTTTTGAGAACCTACCCAAAGCAGTAGCGCACTTAGTGAAAGAAATTGCAGAGATTAAACTTATGATTCAGAATGTGCAGGTATATGAATCGAAAGACAAAAGTATTCCTGTCGGTATTGAACAAGCAAGCCGGCTGATTGGAAAAGCAAAGCCTACAATTTACGCTCTTGTAAGGCAGAGAAAAATACCTTGCTATAAATATGGTAAAAAGCTGTATTTTTTTGAAGAGGAACTTTTAGACTGGATTTCTAAAGGGAAAAAGAAAACAATACACGAAATCGAATCAGAAGTATTGAAGTATAATGATAATCGAAAAAAAATAGAGGGATAACAGCTAGTAGCAAAACTTGTGTCACTCTAGTAGATCATCAAAAAGCATTTAATACAAAGCGATATGTTATATGTAAATGAATTTGAACAAAAAATCCTTAAAAATCTAAATTTTTAAGGATTTTACTTTTTATAGTGACAGGGACAGGACAAATTTCAACACTTTTTATGGATGATTTAAAGAGATTGGTTTATTACAGGTAGGCACTGTCTTTCATTGACTTTACTAATTTGGTTTACATGTCTTGTTGAGTAATGTCTTTTTGGTCATATGATAATACATAATGTACTTAAAAAAAATCTTTATAAATCTTAATATGACAAAATTGTAATTATATCTGCTGAGATAAATTTGCCGATAAGATTAATAAATTAATTAAATTAATGAGTGTTAAAGTTTTTTTTAAAAAAATAACTAAATTTTAACATTGTTTGATTATTTATGATAAATTTGATTCTTCGATAAATACCCAAGCCTATGAAAAATAACTTTACTTTTAAATTAATGTGGTTGCTTTATATTTTTTCATCTAATATTAAAGAACAGACCCAGTTTTCGAGCACTATCTTCAAATTTATTAAGTATTCAAATAAAAGTTATTTAATCAATTGACAGCTTCAATTATTAAAAAAAAGAATTACGCCTGGTTAATTTCTGAAAATAATAATAAACTACTTTTTTGATGTTTCAATATTTATATTAAAGCAAATGTCTATTATTTTCTATAAAAACAGAAAATAATCCCAATAAATTTAGAAAATCCAACTAATATATCCATTATGATGAGAAAATTTTACTTATTAATTTGTTTAATGATTGTTCAATTGGTGGCCTATGGGCAGACCAAAACACTCGATTTTGCCAATCTTGTGAGCAATTCAAATGGAACACAGTTGGGAACAACATCTTTTACGCAGACGACTGCTGCTCAAGAAAGTTGGACATTTACAATGTTGGCTAATAGCCCAGCTTTTTTTTCATATAATGACCAAACACTATGGCTCCAGTCTGGCGATCCAACGGCCACGCCTATTGGAAATGCGAAAACATCCATAAAGCGGGCTGATGGTCAGAATTTTAATTTTAATACGATTAATTTTCAAACCTTTAGCCAGGATCAGTATTTAACAATTGAAGGCAAAAAAGCGGGGGCGATAAAAAACACCCAAAACGTTTATCTTGCAGCTGCCAATACATCTTATCCATATAGTTTTACTGGCTGGACGGATATTGATGAGGTGGTGTTGACCATCACTACAAATGCTCAATTTCCAAATAATACCAGTGCATCCGATTTTTATGTGGGCGTAACAAGCTTTACTTATGATCCTTCTCCAAAGATTATTACAAATGCGCCAACACCTGTAGGTGGTACCACTGCAACCTTTAATGGGAATTTGGTAAGCGCTGGTTTTGCTACAGTAACAGAAAAAGGCTTTGTTTATTCAGCAACCCTTAATCCTACAACTGCCAATACCAAAATAATAGTTGCTGGAACAACAGTAGGTACATATTCATATAATGAAACAACACTGTCGAGTTCTACAACTTATCATGTACGTGCTTATGCCATAAATAGTGTTGGTACTGCTTATGGAGTGGATCAGCAATTTACCACTTCTGCACCACCAACGGTAACGTCTTTGAGCCCAACTAGTGGCCCGACCGGTGGAGGCACTAGCGTGACCATTACCGGCACCAGCTTCACCGGGGCGACGGCTGTGACCTTTGGCGCTACGGCGGCTACAGGCTTTACCGTTAACTCGGCAACACAGATCACAGCGACCGCACCGGCAGGAACAGGTACCGTTGATGTGCGCATCACTACAACAGGAGGCACCAGCGCGACCAGCGCCAGCGACCAGTTCACCTATGTCGCAAGACCAACTGTAACGGCCCTGAGCCCAACCAGCGGCCCGACCGGTGGAGGCACTAGCGTGACCATTACCGGCACCAGCTTCACCGGGGCGACGGCGGTGACTTTTGGCGCTACGGCGGCTACAGGCTTCACCGTTAACTCGGCAACACAGATCACGGCGACCGCACCGGCAGGAACAGGCACCGTTGATGTGCGCATCACTACAACAGGAGGCACCAGCGCGACCAGCGCCAGCGACCAGTTTACCTATGTGGCAAGACCAACGGTAACGGCCCTGAGCCCAACCAGCGGCCCGACCGGAGGAGGCACTAGCGTGACCATTACCGGCACCAGCTTCACCGGGGCGACGGCGGTGACTTTTGGCGCTACGGCGGCTACAGGCTTCACCGTTAACTCGGCAACACAGATCACGGCGACCGCACCGGCAGGAACAGGTACCGTTGATGTGCGCATCACTACAGCAGGAGGCACAAGCGCAACAAGTGCCAGCGACCAGTTCACCTATGTCGCAAGACCAACGGTAACGGCCCTGAGCCCAACCAGCGGCCCGGCTAGTGGAGGTACTAGCGTGACCATTACAGGAACCAACTTTAGTGGGACTACCGCGGTGACCTTTGGCGCTACGGCGGCTACAGGCTTCACCGTTAACTCGGCAACACAGATCACGGCGACCGCACCGGCAGGAACAGGCACCGTTGATGTCCGCATCACTACAGCAGGGGGCACTAGCGCAACCAGTGCCAGCGACCAGTTTACCTATATCGCCGCACCAACGGTGACGGCTTTGAGCCCAACCAGCGGCCCGACCGGTGGAGGTACTAGCGTGACCATTACTGGAACCAACTTTAGTGGGACTACGGCGGTAACCTTTGGTGCTACGGCAGCTACAGGCTTCACCGTTAACTCGGCAACACAGATCACGGCGACCGCACCGGCAGGAACAGGCACCGTTGATGTGCGCATCACTACAACAGGGGGCACAAGCGCAACCAGTGCCAGCGACCAGTTTACCTATGTCGCCGCACCAACGCTAACGGCTTTGAGCCCAACCAGCGGCCCGACCGGTGGAGGTACTAGCGTGACCATTACTGGAACCAACTTTAGTGGGACTACGGCGGTGACCTTTGGCGCTACGGCGGCTACAGGCTTCACCGTTAACTCGGCAACACAGATCACGGCGACCGCACCGGCAGGAACAGGCACCGTTGATGTGCGCATCACTACAACAGGAGGCACCAGCGCGACCAGTGCCAGTGACCAGTTTACCTATATCGCCGCACCAACGCTAACGGCCCTGAGCCCAACCAGCGGCCCGACCGGTGGAGGCACCAGCGTGACCATTACAGGAACCAACTTCAGCGGGACTACCGCGGTGACCTTTGGCGCTACGGCGGCTACAGGCTTCACCGTTAACTCGGCAACACAGATCACGGCGACCGCACCGGCAGGAACAGGCACCGTTGATGTGCGTATCACTACAGCAGGAGGCACCAGCGCGACCAGTGCCAGCGACCAGTTTACCTATATCGCAAGACCAACGGTGACGGCTTTGAGCCCAACCAGCGGCCCGGCTAGTGGAGGTACTAGCGTGACCATTACAGGAACCAACTTTAGTGGGGCTACGGCGGTGACCTTTGGCGCTACGGCGGCTACAGGCTATACCGTTAACTCGGCAACACAGATCACGGCGACCGCACCGGCAGGAACAGGTACCGTTGATGTGCGCATCACTACAGCAGGGGGCACCAGCGCGACCAGTGCCAGCGACCAGTTTACCTATGTCGCAAGACCAACGGTGACGGCTTTGAGCCCAACCAGCGGCCCGGCTAGCGGAGGTACTAGCGTGACCATTACAGGAACCAACTTTAGTGGGACTACGGCGGTGACCTTTGGCGCTACGGCGGCTACAGGCTACACCGTTAACTCAGCAACACAAATCACGGCGACCGCACCGGCAGGAACAGGTACCGTTGATGTGCGCATCACAACAGCAGGAGGCACCAGCGCGACCAGCGCCAGCGACCAGTTCACCTATGTTCCAAGACCAACGGTAACGGCTTTGACCCCAACCAGCGGCCCGGCTAGCGGAGGTACTAGCGTGACCATTACAGGAACCAGCTTCACCGGGGCGACGGCGGTGACCTTTGGCGCTACGGCGGCTACAGGCTACACCGTTAACTCGGCAACACAAATCACGGCGACCGCACCGGCAGGAACAGGCACCATTGATGTGCGCATCACTACAACAGGAGGCACCAGCGCGACCAGCGCCAGCGACCAGTTCACCTATGTCGCTGCACCAACGATAACAGCAACAGGAACTTTAAGTGCTTTCACAACTACTTATGGTACAGCTTCATCTTCAACAAGTTTTACAGTTTCTGGAGTAAACATGACCGCAGGTGTATTGGTTAGCCCACCAGCAGGTTTTGAGGTAAGTACAGATAATATTACATTTAGCAATACTATTATAGCAGGATCTGCTGGTGTAATATCACAAGTTATTTATGTAAGATTAAAAAACACTGCCGCTGCCAATACTTATGCAGGCACTAATGTCACATTGAGCAGTGCTGGAGCAGCTAATGTAATTACAGCTATACCAAGCAGTACAGTTGCTCCATTGACTATTGCCGTTACTACTGATGCTAAAAGCAAAACCTATGGTGATGCTGATCCTGCACTGACTTATACTTTTGCTCCGGCACTAGTTGGAACAGATACTTTCAATGGAGATTTGACAAGATCACCTGGTGAAAATGTCGGTACATATGCAATTAACCAAGGAACGCTTGCATTAAACGGTAACTATACTTTAACTTATATCAGTGCTGATTTAACGATTGGTGCAAAAACAGTGACGGTAACAGCTGCTGCGAAAAGCAAAACTTACGGGGATGCTGATCCTGCACTGACTTATACTTTTGCTCCGGCACTAGTTGGAACAGATACTTTCAATGGAGATTTAACAAGATCACCTGGTGAAAATGTCGGGACTTATGCAATTAACCAAGGAACGCTTGCATTAAACGGTAACTATACTTTAACTTATATTAGTGCTGATTTAACCATTGGTGCAAAAACAGTGACGGTAACAGCTGCTGCGAAAAGCAAAACTTACGGGGATGCTGATCCTGCACTGACTTATACCTTTGCTCCGGCACTAGTTGGAACAGATACTTTCAATGGAGATTTAACAAGATCACCTGGTGAAAATGTCGGGACTTATGCAATTAACCAAGGAACGCTTGCATTAAACGGTAACTATACTTTAACTTATATTAGTGCTGATTTAACCATTGGCGCAAAAACAGTGACGGTAACAGCTGCTGCGAAAAGCAAGACCTATGGCGATGCTGATCCTGCACTGACTTATACTTTTGCTCCGGCACTAGTTGGAACAGATACTTTCAATGGAGATTTAACAAGATTACCTGGTGAAAATGTTGGGACGTATGCAATTAACCAAGGAACGCTTGCATTAAACGGTAACTATACTTTAACTTATATCAGTGCTGATTTAACGATTGGTGCAAAAACAGTGACGGTAACAGCTGCTGCGAAAAGCAAAACTTACGGGGATGCTGATCCTGCACTGACTTATACTTTTGCTCCGGCACTAGTTGGAACAGATACTTTCAATGGAGATTTAACAAGATCACCTGGTGAAAATGTCGGGACTTATGCAATTAACCAAGGAACGCTTGCATTAAACGGTAACTATACTTTAACTTATATTAGTGCTGATTTAACCATTGGTGCAAAAACAGTGACGGTAACAGCTGCTGCGAAAAGCAAGACCTATGGCGATGCTGATCCTGCACTGACTTATACCTTTGCTCCGGCACTAGTTGGAACAGATACTTTCAATGGAGATTTAACAAGATCACCTGGTGAAAATGTCGGGACGTATGCAATTAACCAAGGTACACTTGCACTAAATGGCAACTATACTTTAACTTATATTAGTGCTGATTTAACGATTGGTGCGAAAACGGTTACGGTAACCGCGGCAGCGAAAAGCAAAACTTATGGCGATGCTGATCCTGCTTTGACTTATACCTTCGCTCCGGCACTAGTTGGAACAGATACTTTCAATGGAGATTTAACAAGATCACCTGGTGAAAATGTCGGGACGTATGCAATTAACCAAGGTACACTTGCACTAAATGGCAACTATACTTTAACTTATATTAGTGCTGATTTAACGATTGGTGCGAAAACGGTTACGGTAACAGCTGCTGCGAAAAGCAAAACTTATGGCGATGCTGATCCTGCTTTGACTTATACCTTTGCTCCGGCACTAGTTGGAACAGATACTTTCAATGGAGATTTAACAAGATCACCTGGTGAAAATGTCGGGACGTATGCAATTAACCAAGGAACGCTTGCATTAAACGGTAACTATACTTTAACTTATATCACTGCAGATTTAACCATTGGTGCAAAAACAGTGACGGTAACGGCTGCTGCGAAAAGCAAAACTTATGGTGATGCTGATCCTGCTTTGACTTATACCTTTGCTCCGGCATTAACCGGAACAGATATCTTCACGGGAAGCTTGGCCAGATCACCTGGTGAAAACGTGGGAACTTATTCGATCAACCAGGGTACACTTGCACTGAATGGCAACTATACCTTAACTTACATCAGTGCTGATTTAACGGTCGGTGCAAAAACTGTTACGGTAACGGCTGCTGCGAAAAGCAAAACTTATGGTGATGCTGATCCTGCTTTGACTTATACCTTCGCTCCGGCACTAGTTGGAACAGATACTTTCAATGGAGATTTAACAAGATTACCTGGTGAAAATGTCGGGACGTATGCAATTAACCAAGGAACGCTTGCATTAAACGGTAACTATACTTTAACTTATGTTGGTGCTGATTTAACGATCGGTGCGAAAACAGTGACGGTAACAGCTGCTGCGAAAAGCAAAACTTACGGGGATGCTGATCCTGCACTGACTTATACTTTTGCTCCGGCACTAGTTGGAACAGATACTTTCAATGGAGATTTAACAAGATCACCTGGTGAAAATGTCGGGACTTATGCAATTAACCAAGGAACGCTTGCATTAAACGGTAACTATACTTTAACTTATATTAGTGCTGATTTAACCATTGGTGCGAAAACGGTTACGGTAACCGCGGCAGCGAAAAGCAAGACCTATGGCGATGTAGACCCTGCACTGACTTATACCTTTGCTCCGGCACTAGTTGGAACAGATACTTTCAATGGAGATTTAACAAGATCACCTGGTGAAAATGTCGGTACGTATACAATTAACCAAGGAACGCTTGCATTAAACGGTAACTATACTTTAACTTATATCACTGCAGATTTAACCATTGGCGCAAAAACGGTAATGGTAACGGCTGCAGCGAAAAGCAAAACCTATGGCGATGCTGATCCTGCATTGACTTATACCTTCAGCCCGGCACTGATTGGAACAGATACTTTTACAGGAAACTTAAGCAGGGTTGCTGGCAAAAACGTGGGAACTTATGCAATTAATCAAGGTACTCTTGCCTTAAGCGGAAATTATACTTTGGCTTATACAAGTGCTGATTTGACGATTGGAAAGAAAACGATAACCGTAACTGCTACATCGAAAGCAAAAGTGTATGGTACTACTGATCCTGTATTTACTTATTCGGTTTTGCCAAACCTAATAAATGGAGATGCATTTAATGGAGTACTGACAAGAGCACTAGGAGAAAATGTAGGGACTTATGCAATTAGTCAGGGAAGTTTGAGTGCAGGTAATAACTACACTATTACTTATGCTGGTAACGATTTCACTATAACTAAAGCTGATCAAACAATTACCTGGAATCAAACTTTAGTATCTGGTTGTGATGGAGAAGCTACAATTATATTAACAGCTACGTCCAGTAGTGGTCTGGCTGTAAATTATACTTCTTCTAATAATAATATTGCAACTGTATCAAATAGTTTATTAACTATTAAAGATTATGGCTCAGCCATTATCACTGGTTCACAAGGGGGAAATAACAACTATAATGCTGCTCCGGCAGTAGTATTGCCTATAGTAAATAGTGAACCTAATTTAATTAGAAAACAATTTGAAGATGTTATTTTCTTTGATAATAGTTCAAAAAGTTTTAAATCATACACCTGGTACAAAAATGGAGTTTTAGTTCCTGGTCAAAATCATCAGTATTACAAAGAAAATGGGGATTTAAATGGAAGTTATTATGCAGTGGCTACAAAACTAGATGGCACATTGATTACTACTTGTCCGTTAACTTTATCTCCAACAGTAGAGGAGCAATATATAAGAATTTTTCCAAACCCTGTTAAAACAAATGCGAGTTATCAACTTCTTACCAATGTACCTTCTTCAAGCTTACAGAATGCTCGAATTGAAGTGTATAGTATAGGTGGTTTGTTAATAGATAATAAAATAACTAGTGAGAGTACAGTGACTTTAGAAGCACCAACTGCTGAGGGAATTTATATTCTAAAAATGACCTTAACAAATGGGAAATATTTTACTAAAAACATTCTGGTTAAAAATTAAATAATCAAGAGTATGAAATCCTCATTTTTATAAATGAGGATGGATTATTCTAATGAAAAAAACAATTATGAAATTGAATGTAAAAAATACAATTGGGATAACAGCTTTTTTAATTTCACAAGTAATGTCTGCACAGTTTTATGTAGGTGTCCAATCAGGAGCAGGAAGCATTCTAAGTAATATTAAAGCGACATCTGCCAGTTATGAACTTGGAGGTGCAATAAAAGTGGGGTATATTTATTCTTTAAGCAATCATATCGGAATTGGTACCGGGATAGAATTTTCTCAGTACAAACAGGATGTTTTCTTAAGTAATTCATCGGCAACGCTCAGTAATTATGAAGTAGATCCTTCTACTTCTGCTTTTGAATATAGGATTACAGCAAGTAATTATAAAGAAAGACAAACCTTGCATGCTATTCAAATTCCACTTTTCGTACAGTACAAAATGAATATTAATAAAGGAATTGATTTTAATTTTAGAGCAGGAGCGAAGTACTTTTTACCTGTGAATTATAAAATAAAAGCAACAGCAACTAATGTAAATGGTACGGGTTATTATCCAGATGTTAATTTAACTATTGATGACTTACCAGAGTATGGTTTTGGTAGTCAAAGCAATTATTCAGCATCTGGTGAATACGAAACTAAGGGTATCGTAATGAGTATGTTTGAGTTGGGTTTTACATTTGATATGGGGGCAAAAAATGCATTATATGTAGCAATGTTTCTTGAAAATGGGTATGGTTCTATTGTTGATCAGAATAAAGATGAGTCTTACATAGGATATAACCCAACATCAGTTGCAGATAGAAAAGCCAATGGATTGTACAGCACGGATGAAAATGCAAAAATTCGTCCTGTTGCCTTTGGGGTGACATTAGCATGGAATTTTAAATAAATTCATTTTTTTAAATTATAAAAGGTCTTGACTTATAATCAAGATCTTTATATGGATCATAAGATATAATGTTTCCAAAAGTTTATTGAAATTCGTTTCAATAAACTTTTTTTATTTAGGAAAAACTCAAAAAAATGATATCCAGCATTTAAAAGTATCCCAACTGTTAAATGGCAGATACAACAAAGTTTTAGAACTTGCTTATAATAGTTTCGAACCTAAACTTCTTAGATCCTTATTTTACTTGCGTTCTATTTTTTTTAAATATTTCAACTTTTTTCTCCATTTATACACTTTTATTGAAAACGATAGAGTTTTTGAGAGAATATGTCTATGCTTTTGATTGATAAATCCATCTTATTGAATAGTTATATGTATAATTTTATTTTCAGTCCGGCATTCGATTATTTGATTCTGAATTTAATGAATAAAGTTGTTAATTATTCATGATACATTTTTTGTTAGGTTTTATTTGATAGGGAGATTAGTTATTATTTAATCTCCCTTGTTTTTGTTAGGCTAAATAAGTTAAGATAATTTAATAAAGATATGATTGATATGAAAAGAGAGAATTTAAAAGTTATAAAGTACAATTCCTTAAAAATGACTGTGTCTGTTTTTATGCTGCTATTTTTTTGTTCGTTTAAAGGATATTCTAAAAATGAAGAAAAAACAAAAGACGCATTGGCTGTAATAGAAAGACTTATAGGTAATCGCGCCAGCGAGTTTGAATTAAGTATTATTGAAAACAAGGAGAATGATAAATCGGATTGGTTTGAAATTGAAACAACAAACAATCAGGTAAAAATCAAGGCATCAAATAATACTGCAATTTGTTACGCAGCGTATCATTTTCTTAGGGATATAGGAGCTGTTCTAGTTAGTTGGGAAGGAAATAGAGTAAGCTTACCGAAGATCTGGCCAAAATATTTAAAAAAGGAAAATACTCCTTTTCAATACAGAGAATATTTAAACGCCTGTACTTTTGGGTACACGACTCCATGGTGGGACTGGAAGCGATGGGAACAGGAAATTGACTGGATGGCGATGCACGGCATCAATCTTCCAACTGCAATGGAGGGTCAGGAAGCTGTGTGGCAGGAACTATGGAAAGAGTATGGTTTGACCAGCGCTCAATTAGAAGCTCATTTTGCCGGACCAGCCTTTTTGCCGTGGCAGCGTATGGGAAATATCAACAGTCTTGAAGGGCCTTTACCGCAAGAATGGTTCGGTAAAAAAGAAGAGCTGCAAAAGAAAATACTGCAGAGAATGAGAGCATTAGATATGCATCCTGTTGTACCGGCATTTAGCGGTTATGTACCTAAGGCTTTTGCAGAAAAACATCCGGAAGCCAAAATAACAGAATTAAAATCCTGGTCAGGAGGTGGTTTTGCAAGTACGTTTCTATTAGATTCTAAAGATCCTTTGTTTAAACAAATTGGTAAACGCTTTATTGAAATTTATACTAAAATGTACGGCAAGTCGAATTTCTATCTGGCAGATTCTTTTAATGAGATTGAACCTCCAGTTTCTGAGCATAATAAATATGAAGAACTTTCTAATTACGGAAGTGCGATTTATGAAACTATTAATGAAGCAGCACCGGGTGCAGTCTGGGTTATGCAGGGATGGCTTTTTGGAGACAATAAAGAATTTTGGACAAAAGAAGCTACGAGTGCATTTCTTAGTAAGGTACCAAATGACAGATTGATGATTCAGGATTATGCCAACGACAGATATAAAGTATGGGAAAATCAGGAAGCTTTTTATGGTAAACAATGGACTTACGGGTATGTACATAATTATGGCGGATCGAATCCTGTATACGGAGACCTGAATTTCTATAAAAACGAATTGACGAGTTTGCTGAAAAATCCGAACAAAGGAAATGTTGTAGGTTATGGAGCAATGCCGGAAGGGTTAAATAATAATTCAGTTGTATATGAATATATTTATGATCTTCCGTGGAGTAAGGGCGAACAACCTATAAACGATTGGCTGACTAAATATTTAAATGCGAGATACGGACAAACAACTTCAAAATCTGTTTCCCAGGCATGGGAATTATTACTAGAATCTGTTTACAATATTAAATATTGGGAAACGCGCTGGTGGAATGATAGGGCTGGAGCGTATTTATTATTTAAGCGTCCGACTGCGACAATTACAGCATTTAAAGGAAATCCCGGAGATAAGAAAAAATTAAAAGAAGCTTTGGATATTTTAACCAAAGAAGCTAAAAAATATGATAAAAAGAATTTTATTAATTATGATTTAATCGATGCTTCAAGACATTACTATTCGCTTTGTATTGATGAAGATTTGATTGAATGTGTAAAAGCCTATGAGCAAAAAGAGATTTCAAAAGGTGATCAATTATTTAAAAAGATAGAAAAACAAGCTTTGGATATCGATAAAATGATTTCGAAACAACCATTGAATAGTCTGGATGAATGGGTAAAATCGGCTTCTGATTATGGTGATTCTCCTGAAGTATCTAAATTATACGTGAAGAATGCCAAAACATTAATAACGCTTTGGGGCGGAGAAGGACATTTGAATGATTATGCATCCAGATCCTGGCAGGGAATGTATAGAGGATTTTACTGGCCAAGATGGAAAATGTTTTTAGAAGCTCTAAAAAAATCAGCATTGGATAACACTCCTTTTGATGAAGCAAAAGAAAGAGATTTAATTAAAAACTGGGAAATCAAATGGACTGAAAATAAATAAAAAATATACCGAGATCATAATTAATACGTATATAACCAAAATATAACTTAAGCTTTTAACCATTACCTTAAACTATACTCAAAATATGAAATGAAATATTTACGAAATCGATTAATTAATAAGTTTTTAGCTATGTAATTTTATAAAAATAATTTCGGAAACCGTTGCTGTGGTTGACTTTACAGAAATTATCCATGTTTATGAATAACTTGTCCATTTGTTAACATTTCTTTAGCATTAATTTCGTCAGTACTATATTAACCAATTAACCAATATCAAAATGGAAAAACTTAAATTTTTATTATTAGCCTTTTGTTTTTGCTTCTCAATTAATACCTGGGCACAAAAAACAGAAGTGTCCGGTGTGGTTTTAGATGACAAAGGCATTCCACTGCCAGCCGCCAATGTACTAGAGAAAGGTACAACGAATTCAGTAACAACAGATTTTGATGGGAAATTTAAATTTTCGGCTTCAAACAAAAATGCGACACTGGTAGTTTCTTATATGGGGTTTGAAGATTTGACTTTAAAACTAGACGAAACAAAAACAAATTATTCGATTAAATTGAAGTCTACCACAAACAGTTTAGAACAAGTTGTAGTAGTGGGTTATGGAAAAGGATCTCGTAAAAACCTTACTACATCTGTAACTTCTGTAAAGGCCGAAGATTTAAATAGAGGGGCAATTAGCGATGTAGGACAGCTTTTACAGGGTAAAGTTTCCGGTTTGAACATTTCATCAAGCGGTGATCCTACAAAAACGGCTTCTGTAGTTTTGCGTGGAGCTTCTACATTAAATAGTTCACAAGGACCATTTTATGTAATAGATGGTATTCCGGGAGTTGATATCTCCGTAATTTCCCCAGATGATATTGCAACTATCGATGTCTTAAAAGATGCTGCGGCAACTGCTATTTACGGTAACCGTGCTGCAAATGGAGTTATCATGGTAACAACAAAAAAAGGAAGTAAGGGCAAAACGCAGATTGCATACAATGGTTATGTTGGTTGGGAAGAAGTTTCAAATAATCTTGACATGATGAATGCAGATCAGCTGAGAGCTTTTACCACTAAAAACAATTTGAATTTTACTCCGGAAAATGATAAAGGTGCTAATACAAACTGGCAAAAAGAAATTTTAAGATCAGGACGTGCAGCATCAAGCAGCCATAACTTATCGATGAGCGGTGGCGGAGATCATGGAAACTACACAGCAAGTATTACTTCTCTTAATAAAGAAGGAGTAATGTTAAAAAGTGACTTTTCTCGTATTATTGCCCGTTTATCTGTTGAACAATTTGCTTTTGATGATAAGGTTAAATTTGGTTTAAACGTTACTAATTCCAGCACAAAATATCAAAATGTACCACAGAGAAATACCGTTCTTTTGCAGGCAGCGAGCTATCTTCCTGTTTCTCCGGTAAGAAATGCTGATGGAAGCCTTTTTGAAAACTTTACCAGTCCGGGATATTTTAACCCGGTAGCTTTAATTGAACATGGAACTGATGAAACTAAAACGGAAAACCTTGTAGGTAACCTTACTGCAGAAGTAAAACTTCCGTTTGGATTTACTTATAATTTGAATTTAGCACACCAAAGATTAACTGCGTCTCATGGAGAATTTTATGATAGCTATTATTCACAATACAACAGTGCCAACTTTTACAACAACCCAGATCCACCTTTGACAAAAACACTCGTTAATTTTGGTGTAAACGGTTCTGCATTAAGAAATTCTTACGAAACCAGAAACAATATTATTGAAAGCTACCTTACTTGGGATAAAACATTCGGAGAGCATAAAATAAAAGCTGTTGCAGGTTACTCTTGGCAGGAAAATACATTAGGAGACGGTTTTCAGGCTACAACAACGAACTTTCCTGTAGATAATGTAGGATATAACAACCTTGCTTTAAGTAATTACACTTCGGTTAATGGTTATGTAGTAAATTTTGGAGATAGCAAAGCCTATCAAAAAACACGTTTGATAGCTTATTTTGGACGTTTAAATTACAACTATAAAGACAAATATCTATTGCAAGGATCAATTAGAAGAGATGGTGGATCTATGTTTGGAGGAAATAACCAATGGGGATATTTCCCTTCTGTAGGTGGCGCATGGAGAGTAGATAAAGAAAGCTTCATGAAGAACCAAGACTTTTTTACTGATTTGAAATTCAGAGGAAGCTGGGGGGTAACAGGAAACTCATCTGGATTTAATGCTTACACAGCACAGTTTATTTCCGGAAGTTTAGGAACCTTCTATTATAACGGACAACAAATTGGAGCTTATGGTCCTAACCAGGCAGCTAATCCTGATTTAAAATGGGAAAAAACAGCTACCACAAATATTGGAGTTGACTTCTCGATCTTAAAAGGAAAAGTAACGGGTTCTGTTGATGTGTATAACAAAAAAACAACAGACATGATTTTCAATTATAATGTAAATCCGGTACTTGTACCAGTAGGGTCAATTGTAGCAAACGGAGGAACAATGTCTAATAAAGGTATTGAGGTTAGTTTAAGTACAACTCCTGTTAAAACGGCAAATTTCAGCTGGACAACTAATCTGAATTTGGCCCACAATAAAAATGAAATCGTAAAATTAACCAGTCCATTCTTTGTTGGCGGAGATTCTATTCGTCGTGTTCAGCCAGACGGTGGCGGACAAACAGGAAGTACATTACAGATTTTTAAAGAAGGAAAACCTTTAGGACAATTCTTTACATTGAAATATGCAGGAAAAAATGCTGATGGAGTTTCACAGTATTACGATAAAAATGGTGCACTGACTACAACGCCTTTAAACGGAGTAGATTATCATTATGCAGGAAGCGCACAGCCAAAACTATTAGTAGGATGGGCAAATAATTTTCAATACAAAAAATTCGATTTAAGTATTTTCTTCAGAGGAGTTTTTGGTAATAAAATTTTCAATGCCACTCGTGCCGATTTATTCAGACCGAGTACTGCAATGACCAATAATATTTTAGTTGATGCAGGAAACGAGGCACCAAATGACTTAAACTCTTATAAATATTCAGATCGTTTTATAGAAGACGGTAGCTATGTAAGATTAGACAACATGACTTTAGGATATAATTTTGGTAAAGTGGGAAGGTATATAAACAATGTACGTATTTATCAAACCGTAAACAATGTATTTGTTATTACCAAGTACAAAGGAATTGATCCGGAAGTAGAACAAGGAGGAACAGCTCCGGGTGTAGATTCAAATAACTTTTATCCAAAAACCAGAACTTATATGTTTGGTGTAAATGTGATCTTCTAAAATTAAATAGTAAAAATTATGAAAAAGATATTAAAATATTTAGGGCTCCCAGTACTTATGGCTGGTTTAATCTGGTCTTGTGATGATCTTGAAGTGCCTATTTCAACACAATTGACACCTGAAGTATTTCCTCAAAACACAGCACAATACATTCAGACAACAGGACCTGTTTATGCCGCATTCCGAGGTGAATTTTCATTTGCCTGGTGGTGGTCTCAGTCTTTATCTACAGACGAAGCTATTTTGCCTGCAAGAGGAGGTAACTGGTTTGATAACAGAAACTATATCGCGATGCATTACCATGACTGGAATGCTGATAATGGAATCATAGGAAGTCTTTGGGACTGGACATCTAAAGTGATCGGGACAAGTAATCAGGCAATTTCTATTTTAAGACAGACAATGCCTGAAGGTGCGGATAAAAATACGTTGATTTCTGAGCTAAAAACAATGCGTGCTATTTCTTATTTCATGTTAATGGACAGTTATGGAGATGTACCGTTGGATACTTTATACGGAGATTTTACGTCCCATGCCAAAACGCCAAGAAAAGACGTTTTTAATTTTATTGAAAAAGAGTTAAAAAATGCCGTTCCTAATTTAAATCCGGCAGCGGGAATTACCACTTACGGAAGACCCAATAAACAGACGGCTAATGCAATGCTGGCTAAATTGTATCTAAACGCTGAAGTGTATACAGGCGCATCACGTGTTAATGAATGTGTTGCGGCTTGCGATCAGGTAATCAACTCGGGCTTATATGTTATTGAGCCAAGAGCAACTTACCTTCAGATGTTTTATCCAACTAATGGGCCGTTGATGAAAGAATTCATTTTTGCAGTTCCTTATGATCCGGCAGCTGTTACAGTGGGTTACAACGGACAAATGTACCATTCACGTTATGATGTACCGCGTTCTGAAAGAGCTAAGTTTGGTCTTTCATTTACGCCAAGTGCACCAAGAAGTACGCTTCCTGAATTTTATGCTTATTTTGATGATGTAAATGATATTCGAAATAGACAATGGCTTACAGGGCTTCAATTTATGAATAATGGCGTTACTCCGGTAATGGTTACAACAACCAAAAAAGGATATGACCAATTTTATACAGGATCTGATGGAGGAGAGGCATATACGTATCAGGTTAATTTAACACCAAATATTATACCGCGTCAGAGTGAAACTTTATTTGATCTTGGAAATGACGAAATCGCATGGAATATGGGATACAGAAATGTTAAATTTTACCCGGATGCTACTTCAACAAATCGTAATCAAAACAATGATGTTCCGTTTTTACGTTATTCAGATGTTCTTTTAATGAAAGCAGAAGCAATTCTTCGTGGAGGAAGTGTAACATTAGGACAAAGTGCCGATGCATTAGTAAATATGGTTCGTTCAAATCGTACAACATCTCCGGCATTGAGCGGTGTAACATTAGAAGATCTTTACAAAGAAAGAAGCCGTGAATTTAGCTGGGAAGCATGGCATAGAAATGATATGATCCGATTTGGGAAATATGAAGGGCAATGGGGTTACAAAACCAATGCAGACGCCCGTCGCCGTGTTTTCCCAATCCCAACCAACGCTATGGTTTTAAACCCGGCTTTGACTCAGAATGACGGATATTAAAAATAAGAATTAGTAAGTACGCATTTGTTAATCAATTTAATTTTGGAAAAGGAGACGAGCGTAAATTCTTCTCCTTTTTTACTAAAAGAAAACTGGTTTATTAGTTGCTCGTAAGAATCAGTTTAGTTTAGTTTTTGAATGAAAACAAGGCTTAATCGAATGCAGTTTGAGAAAAGCAGTGAAAGATTAAGCTTTGTAACATTCATTTAGCTTTTGAGAATACATTATAATCCTGTAAAATCCTGTATAAAGAATATTGTCCCAACAATACAACAGAATCAATGAAACTAAATAAAATCTATAAAATAGGACGCATTGCAATAGGTTTAACTCTTGTTTTTTTAGTGTCGTGCAATGCTCAGAAAACTATTTCCTTAAAAAAGAAACAGTTATCAGACATGGTTTATCCGTTGTTGGACACCGAAAATTCCAGGTGGTTTTACTTTTCATCAGCAAGTCGTCCGTTTGGTATGGTGAACTTAAATCCTGATACAGAAATTAACGGCGATTGGGGCGGCGGTTATAAATATACTACAGATACAGTTAAAGGTTTCAGTCACGTTCACGAATGGCAAATGTCTGGCGTATCATTAATGCCAGTAACAATTACAGCAGGAAACAACCCCACTATTTTTAAAGACTTTTATTCAAAATTCAGTCATCAAAACGAAATAATAACACCGGGATATCATTCAGTAAAATTAGATCGATATCAAATAAGGGCAGAATTAACCAGCACGCAAAGGGTTGGTTTTCATAGATATACTTTTCCAATAAAGGCACAAAAAGCAGTTCTTTTTAATTTGAACACTATTTTAGGACCTTGTGAAAATACAAATGGCAAATTAGAAAAAAACAATGATTATGAACTCTCGGGTTCATTAGTTTTGAGTACCAATTTCAGACGCCCAAAACCATTAACTGTATTTTTTAAAATTAAAACAAACGAGCCGATTACTTCCATAAAAAGCGATGATCTGACAAATAATTATTTAGTCACTTTTAATAAAACGAAAGAACAGGTATTGATGAAAGTCGGTATTTCTTATACTTCAATTGAAAATGCCAATATTAATATCGAAACCGAATTACCACATTGGGATTTTAATAAAACAGTTGACGATTCCAGAAAAGAATGGAGCAATTTATTGGGAAGAATAAAAATAGAGGGAGGAACCCAAACCGACCAAAGAAGATTTTATACAGATCTTTGGCATGCGTTACAGGGCAGAAAAATGATCAGTGATGCAAATGGAGCCTATCCCGATAATACAGGGGAAAAATTCAGACTGGGACAATTGCCTTTAAATGCTGACGGAAAACCAAAATTCAATCATTACAATTCAGATGCTTTTTGGGGTGCACAATGGACCATAAATAATCTTTGGGGATTGGTATATCCGGAAATTATGGAAGAATTTGTCTATTCGTTAATGCAGTATTACAAAGATGGCGGTATGATTCCGCGTGGACCTTCGGGAGGAAATGATACTTATGTAATGACCGGAGCCTCGGCAACCCCTTTTATCGTGAGTGCCATTCAAAAAGGAATTGTAAAAGAGGATTTAGAAGAGATTTATATCGCGCTCAAAAAAAATCATATGCCCGGTGGAATTATGGAAAAAGCAGGATATGAACACAAGACCAATATTGGTGGAGGATTAAAATATTATTTAGAAAAAGGATATGTGCCTTATCCGCTTCCCGAAGGTAATTTCGCAAGCCATGAAGACGGTGCAAGCCAGACTTTAGAATATGCCTATCAGGATTGGACTTTGGCGCAATTGGCTAAAAAACTAAATCATGAAGAAGATTATAATTATTTCATGAAAAGAGCCAAGAACTATCAAAATGTTTTTGATACACAAATAGGCTGGATGCGTCCGAAAAACGTGGAAGGAAAATGGCGTGAAAATTATGATCCCTATCAATATGAAAATGGATTTATAGAATCAAATGGAGCACAATCAACGTGGTTTGTTCCGCATGATATTGAAGGCTTAGCGGTTTTAATGGGAGGAAAGGAAAAAGCTGTTGCAAAATTGAACACACAATTTGAAACGGCTAAAAAACAAAAGTATACTTCCGGGACATCGCATGATGCAGAATTACATCCGGAGTTTAGCAGAATTTCTATAAATTTTGGAAATCAGCCTTCTATACAGACATCCAATATTTTTACGGTATTAGGAAGACCAGATTTAGCGCAGTATTGGACCAGAAACGTCGTAAAAGAAACTTTCAGCGGATTATCTCCGGCAACTGGTTATAACGGAGACGAAGACCAGGGATTAATGGGCAGTTTGAATGTATTGCTTAAATTAGGATTATTTCAAATGAATGGTGGAACAGACAAAGATGCCGCTTACCAAATAGGAAGTCCAATATTCAATAAAATCACAATAGATTTAAATCCGAAATATTATGCAGGTAAAACATTTGTCATAAAAGCAGAAAATAATAACACTGAAAATGTGTTCGTTAAAGACATCAAATACAACAATAAAGCAGTACCAAATTTTAGCCTTACGCATCAGGAAATTACAACTGGAGGTGAATTAATTTTAGAAATGTCAGACAAATCAAATGCAGAAAAATAATTAAACGCATAGAAACGTAGGTTTTATGTTTTGAAAAAGTAAATAAAAAATAGTGTTTACACAAAGTCCCGATAGCTATCGGGATTAATGCAAATAAAACGCCTTTTTGGGTTCAATAATTCTATGTTTCAATGTGCTTAAAAAATTAAGATGCCAAACAAAAACCAAAGAAATAATACAATGAAATTAACGACCAGGTTTATCCTTTTTTTAGGAATATCATTTCTTGTAACCATTACGATTAATGCACAGCAAACCGCGCATGAATTTGTAGACCCAATGATTGGATCAGAAGGAGTGGGCAGGGTTTTTATTGGCCCGTCCTGTCCGTATGGAATGGTAAAACCAAGTCCGGATTGCACCTCTAGCCCGAACAGCGGCTGGCTTCCAATGCCAAAAGAAGTTACAGGTTTCAGTCAGGTGCATGTAAGCGGAACAGGCGGAGGTCCGAAATACGGAAACATTCAGATTATGCCATTTTCCGGTGCTTTGGATAAAATAGATCAGACATCATTTCGAACAGAAGAAAATGTAAAACTGGGTTATTACGAAACAGTTTTCAAAGAAAATAAAATCAAAACCGAAATCACGACAGGTGAAAAAGTATCATTTTACCGTATTACTTACCCAAAAAACACATCAAAAGAATTAAAAATAGATCCTGGATTTTTTCTTGGAGAAGAAAAGATTCCCGACGCGAGAGAAGCACAGCAGTTTGTAGGTTCGCAAATCGAAATTGTTTCAGATACTGAAGTTCGGGGGTACAGCAGAATAAGAGGAGGCTGGAACAACGGACGTGCTTATACCGTTTATTTTTGGGCTGTTTTAGATCAGCCCATTGCAAAGTATGTAACTTTTAAAGACGGAAAATTTTACAACAATCAAAAAGCACAATTTGATTCCGGAAAGAAAACAGCCGCGTTGCTTTCTTTCGGAAATACAGGAAAAGAAGAACTGAATGTCAAAATCGGAATCTCCTTTTTAAGTGAATTAAAAGCAAAAAATAATGTTGAGGTTGAAATTCCGCATTGGGATTTTAATACTGTTTTGTCTGCTTTAGAAAATAAATGGGAAAATTTATTAAGCCGAATTACATTATCTGAAGATACATCAGAAGAATATAAAAAAATGTTCTACACGGGTTTATATCATACGATGATTATGCCTGTAGATAGAACAGGCGAAAATCCATTATGGACCAATGACGAACCGTATTACGATGATTTTTACACGATTTGGGATACTTTTAGAACATCAAGTCCTTTAATTACGCTGATCGATTCTAAACGTAAAGTTGAAATCATCAACGCCATGCTTAATATTTACAAACGCGAAGGCTTTTTACCAGAAGGAAGAAGCGGTAACGACAACGGAAGAACACAAGGCGGCTCAAACGCTGAGGTTGTTCTGGCAGATGCATTTGTAAAAAACTTAAAAGGAATCGATTATGAACTGGTGCTTGCAGCAATGCTCAAAGACGCCACTGTTCAGCCGGGAGGAAATGAAGAAAAAGAAGGAAGAGGCGGATTAATGGATTATCTAAAATTAGGATACGTTCCCTATGGCACTGACCGCGCAGGAAACAGAACCATTGATTATGCATACAATGATTATAATATTGCCATTGTAGCCAAAGGATTAGGTAAAATAGATTTGTACAATCAATACATTAAACAAGCAGACAGCTGGCAGAATTTATGGCGTTCTGATTATGAAAATAACGGAGCCAAAGGTTTTATCATGCCAAAAGACAAAGACGGAAAATGGCTGGATGATGTTGTTTTTGGAGAATCAAAAATTCAAAAACCTACTTTTAAATATACGCCCGTAATTATAGAATCGCCTTGGTATGTGTGCCATTGGTGCGTGTTTTTCTACGAAGGAAATTCATGGGAATATTCGTTTAGCATTCCGCATGATATTCCAGAAGTGGTTCGTAAGTCCGGAGGAGAAAAAGCTTTTGAAGAAAGGCTAAATACGTTCTTTAATTCGGAATTGTATAATGTAGCCAATGAACCTTCGTTTTTAACGCCTTGTTTGTATCACTGGATCGGAAAACCGTATTTGAGCAGTGACCGAATCAGAACCATTATCAAAAATAATTTCAATACTTCAAGAGAAGGACTTCCGGGCAATGATGATTCAGGTGCAATGTCTTCCTGGCTTGCTTTTCACATGATGGGAATATATCCCAATGCAGGACAGCCTTATTATTTATTGAATACACCTTTGATAAAAGAAACAACCATGAAATTAGAAAATGGTAAAAAGTTTACCATTTCGGCTAAAAAAATGAGCGAAAAAAACAAATACATAAAAGCAGCTACTTTAAATGGTAAACCGTACAACAAAGCATGGATTTTACACGATGATATTAATAACGGAGGAGAATTAGTTTTAGAAATGGACTCTAAGCCTTCGAATTGGGGAACTACTATTTTACCACCAGTTAAATAAAATGATAAGCAAGATGAAAAATATATTTTTAATGATTCTTTTTTGTATCGTTTATCAAAAAGGAACAGCGCAGCATTACATCCCGACACTAAAAAACAATACAGAACTAAATTATGTCTGCAAACTGCACGGACAAACCAGAACGTTATCACTTATAGCTCAAAGGGCAAGTGAAGGACTAACTTTTAAACTAGAAACCAGAGGAGTAAAAAGCAGTATTGTGATGCTTCCCGAAGCAGTAAAAAGCGGAAATGCCTTAAGTTTTAATCAGGGAGAATATGCACCGGTTTTAAACTTAAAACCAACAGAGACTTTTTTTATGATTTCAAGAGCGGCTTATCAGGATTTAGTTAAAAATAGCTCATTCGTTTATAATAATACAACTTATGTTTTAGATAAAAACGAAGACAAAAACGGTGTTTCGATTGACGGAAAATTAATAGAAGCTTTACATGTACTCGCACAAATTGATGAAACCGAAATGTGGATTATCAAAAATCCGGAATATCCATTAATCTGTAAAATAATCAAAAATCCGTTAGGAATAAATTTCACTTTAGTGAAAGTGGCTGATAAGTAAAAAACATTTTTTCAACTCATTTGTATTTAGGATTTGCCCCTTTTTATGACAAAATGATACTTTATTGAGAAATCGTTTGCGTAATATTGAAAGTATTGAAATGTTAGTTTAAATTTACCGGAATTAAATTTTAAACTATAAATAATTGAAATTATAAGATTATCAATCATGACCACTTTACTTTTTGCTGCATTTGTTTTGAACAAAATAATACAGATACAAGCTTGTAAGTCTGATAAAATTAACTATCTAACCTATATTGGTTCAGAATCAGGAGATTTGTACAAAACCATAAGGCATCATGGTCCGGCCATTGAGAATCAATGGATGGCTTTGCGAATTTATTTCAGCGATAAAGTATCGATTGATGTTTATTATAAAGCAAAATCAGGATTAGAATTAAGAAAAGCAAATTGGTACACAACGCCGGAATAGTAAAAAGAAGGCTGGGGGAACGGATTATTATAAAGTGGCACCAACTGTATGTTTGGGAGGTGTAAAACTTTGGGATGGAGAAAAAGTACAATTTGAAACAGGAATAAACTATTTCAAAGATTTTGGAACTAAAAAAGGAGCCAATTGTATCGCAGTCCGGGATAAACATCCGCAAGATGTTGCAGCAGAAGTTGTAGAGATTGGTGCAGCAATTATTTGCAATCCGGAAGATTATGAAAAACCTACAGATGACCGAACGCTGTATTTGCTGATCTCAGAACCTACAAAGACATTAAAAACAAAAATCATTTCTTCTAGCGCAAGAGAAACTGAATTAAATACTTTAGATAAATTAGAAGCTTACATTAAAAAATAATGCGCATTTAAAAGACTTACATGTTTAGAATATCTGCTATAATAATATTATTAGTTTCTTTATATTCCTGCAAATCACAGCAGACGGCTAAAAAAGAAGTTAAAATTGCTTTTATAGCCGATGTTCATTTACAAGATATTTTTGCAAAATTTAAAGATAACAATTATGAGGGAGTAAAAAATCCGGTTACAGGCCAATATGCCAATATCAGGACGATGAACGCTCAATTGCATTCTACTAGAATTTTCAATGAAAATTATTTTGCCTTTTTAGAAGCTTTAAATGATATTGTCAAAAGAGACATTAAACAGGTCGTACTTCCAGGCGATTTCAGCGACGACGGGCAGCCTGTTCACGTGCGCGGATTGAAGAAAATACTCAACGAATATTCCCAAAAACATGGACTTTCTTTTTATGTTACAACCGGGAATCATGATGTTGTAAGACCCTTTTCGCAAGATGCGGCTAAAACTGATTTTTTAGGTAAAGACGGAAAAGAGCAGATTATCAGCAGTTCAAAAAATAATTTCAATAAAAGTAAAAGCGAACTTGAACCCATTATCACTACCGATATAAAAAACTGGGGATATAAGGAAACAATTCAGGAAATGAGAGATTTTGGTTTTTTTCCTAAAAAGACTGATTTGTATTGGGAAACGCCTTTTTCAAACAATACTTATGAGCAATATAATTTTAAAAAAGCTCAAAAAGAATCTGTTTTAGAAAAAAGAACGTATCTAATTAAAAACACAAATCTGTTTCTGCCAGATGCCAGTTATCTTGTTGAACCCATTAAAGGAATCTGGCTTTTGGCGATAGATGCCAACGCTTATGTTCCAAACGAGAAATTATCAGGTAAACAAGATGATGCGCATAATTTTTCGGGAGCCAATACAGGTTATAATAACGTTCTGACTTATAAAAGTCACTTATTAAACTGGGTAAAAAAAGTTTCCGCGGAAGCGAAACAAAGAGGAAAAATACTGATTGCTTTTAGTCATTACCCAATGGTAGAATTTAATGACAATGCATCGCCGGAATTAAAACAGCTTTTTGGTGCCGATAAAATGCAGCTGCAGCGAGTTCCAGACGAAGAAGTAGCGCAGCAATTTGCAGATGCCGGAATTCAGATTCACTTTGGCGGGCATATGCACATCAACGATACGGGTGTACGAACATCTGCAAAAGGAAATACATTGTTTAATATCCAAACGCCTTCGCTCGCAGCGTATATGCCGGCGTATAAAATATTGACAATTTATTCAGATTCTGAATTTGAAGTAGAAACTATTGTAATTGGCAAAGTGCCTAATTTCAATAGTTTATTTCCTTTTTATCAAGAAGAATATGCTCATTTGCAGAATAGTAAAAATGAGCATATTTGGAATAAAGAAATTTTAAAAGCCAAAGATTATGCAGCATTTACAAACTGGCATTTAAAGGAATTAGTTCGTTTAAGATTTCTGCCAGAAGATTTTCCTGCGGATTTTTTAAAATCAATTGTAAATCTTTCGGGTAAGGATTTATTGAAAATGAATAAGAAGACATCAGAAATTGATCAGGATTTGAATTTAAATTCGCTGGATGTTTCTGATTTTGAATCCTGGACGGGTTTTGATATGATTTTCGATTTTTACCGTTTGAAAAGTGCTGATGCATTGGCTTTTTCAGAAATTGGAAACAAAAGGTTAAGACAATATGAATTGGTTTGCAGTCAGTTAAATAAATCAAATGATCCAAAACTGGTTTTATGGGCACAAATAGTTTTGAAAACCATGAATGGAGAGCCTTCCGATCATTTTAAGATTGATTTAAAAAACAATAAAATTGATAATTTATCTGTTAAATAATTTTGATATTAATTAAATCAAAAACATTAAATTGCATTTATAATTTATTTCCATGAGACAAAAATCCATTATACTATTCTTGTTTTTTGCCGCTTTTTATCATTCTCATTCGCAGAATATAAAATTTGCGCATTACAATGACAATAACGGATTGTCCCATAATTCGGTACGCCATATTGTACAGGATAAAAAAGGTTTTATGTGGTTTGGAACATTCTCAGGATTAAATCGTTTCGACGGTTATCAGTTCAAAAACTACATGAGTTCTTCTCCCGTAAAAAATAAATTGTACAATGATGACATCACGGCTTTAGAACTAGATGAAGAATCAAATCAGTTATGGATTGGTACCCGAAAAGGATTGACACTTTTTAAGATGGATACGCATGTTTTTACTACTTTTTTTAATAAAAAAGAAGATCCAAACAGTCTGCCGGATGATGAAGTAAGATCGGTTTACGTAGATAAATTTAAAAGAGTATGGGTGGGTACCAAAACAAAAGGCGTGTATTTGTTTTTTTTGAAAGAAAACCGATTCGAGAAAATTCAGCTTAAGGGTTTTGACTACGTAAAAGAAATTTTTGAAGATAAAAAAGGCAATGTCTGGGTAGGCAGTTACGAAAAATCCGGTGTCGCCAAAATAACAATGGATGCTAAAGGAGCAATCGTAAGAATCAAAACTTACACGCTTTCAGTTCCGTATTCCAACATAAAAAATCCATACATTAACTTTATCTACGAAGATGCCAAATCTGATGTTTTTGTAGGAACCCGCGAAGGTTTATATAAACTTGATAAAGCCACCGATCAGTTTGCCAATTTATATATAGAAAACAAACAGAGAAGAGGGGCTTTAGGTCCGTATTTTTTATCCGTTGCTCAAGCTCCCGATGGGAAATACTGGGTTGGAACCTTAGGCGGATTGCTGGTTTGTGATCAATTAGATGATATACAGAAAGGAAATTATAAATGGTATTATTCTATTTTATCAGATGATACTTCACTGGTAGATAATTTAATTTCGGCACTTTATTTTGATGCTTCAGGGGTTTTATGGATCGGAACTGAAGACGGTCTTGACAAGTATGATCCTTATGAAAATCAGTTTACTTTAAACAAAGATATTTCAGGTTCTATAGGCAATCAGGCACCGCGTATAAGAGGTTTTGCCAAAACTTATGACGAAAAAGTAATTGTGGCAACCTACCACAACGGACTTTTTATTTCGAATACAAAAGGCTCAACACCATTGCACAATACCGGAAAAGATATTGCCAGTATTTATTCTGATGACGGAAAAATCTTTTATTGTGGTCTTTGGGACGGAAACATATTGGTTTACAATTACAGCACCAATTCTTCCAGAGAAATAAAGGCAGGATTTGAAAAATCACCCGTTTTTGCTTTTAGTAAGATTACAAACGATTTGATGATTGTAGGTTCTTTTGGAGAAGGCGCCGTAATTTTGAATACCAAAACGCTGCAAGTACAAACTTCCAGTAAGCTTTTGCCGGATTTTCAGATTAATGCCATTGAAAGAGATGCCAAAAATAACGTTTGGTTTGCCACAGAAACCGGAGTTGTAAAATACAACATCAATTCTGGAAAAATAGAAACCTATTCGTCGCTTTTTATCAAAGAAAAAGGAGTTCCTCATGATGAAAATGTTAGTGACGTTTTGGTGGATGTAAAAGGCAAAATATGGGCGTCAACACGTTTTGGGCTTTGTTTATACGATCCGAAAAGAAACGAATTTGAACCCGTAAAAAAGCTTAAAGAGCTTTCGGGTAAATGGATTACCGATATTTTATCTGATGCACAAGGTAATTTGTGGCTCAATATCAATAACAATAATATTGCTTTTGTTAAATCTAATTTAAAGGATGTTAGTATTTACCATGTAAACAGCGGTAACAGACTGGACGTTTTTAGTTCAAGCGGCTTTTTTTATTTTAATAATTCGAATATTTTTCTGGGAGGTAAAAATGGAATTATTTCTTTTTCGCCTCCTGCAATGAAAAGAAACAAATGGACACCGTTACCCGTTATTTCCGAATTTAAAATTCAGAACGAAGAAGTTTTCCCGGAAATGGAAATTAATGGAAAAATTCCCCTTTTGAAAGATTTAAACTATGGAAATGAAATAGAACTTACGTATAAAAACCGTGATTTTTCGATTCAGTTTTCGGCTCCTTCTTTTGCAAACGAAAAGTTGAATAAGTTTCAATATATGCTCGAAGGTTTTGATAAAGATTGGATTACAGCAAACAGTACATCAAGAATAGTGCAATATACCAACCTTTATCCGCGCAATTATGTCTTTAAAATAAGAGCAAGCAACAGCGACGGTTATTGGAGTAAAACCGTTTCTTATAAAATAAAAATCCTGCCGCCTTTTTGGTTAACACCAACATTTTTTATACTGTTTTTAGCTCTTTTGTTTGGTGTTTTGTATTTCATTCGAAAAGAAATCAAAAACAGAATTCGTTTAAAACAAGAACTCCTTACCGAAAAAGTAAACAGAGAACATGACGTTAAATTGAATAATGAGAAATTACGTTTCTTTACCAATATCTCACATGAATTAAGAACACCGCTTACGCTTATTTTAGGTCCGGCGAAACAGCTTTTAGACGAAAGCAGCAACGCAACCGATTATGAAAAGAGCAGATACAATTTAATTTATCAAAATGCCAGCAGATTACTCAATCTGGTAAATCAGGTATTGGATTTTAGAAAAGCACAATCTGGTGAATTAAAACTAAAAGTAACGAAAACCGATATTCTGGTCTATTCGAAAAATATTTTTGACTCCTTTAAGGAAATGGCCTATGATAAAAAGATTAAGCTCAGTTTTATTACCGAAGACGATGAAATAAACGGTTTGCTGGACAATGATAAGTACGATAAAATCCTGTATAATTTATTATCGAATGCTTTAAAGTTTACCAATAAAAATGGAAATGTTGATTTGTATATCAGGCTTAAAGATACGGTTGAAGATATTTTAGTAATCGAAGTAACCGATGACGGAATTGGGATTCCGTTAAAAAGTCAGGATAAAATTTTTAAGCGATTTTATCAGGCAACCAACAGTAAAGGCCATAGTACGGGATCTGGTATTGGTTTGTCATTGGTAAAATCTTTAGTAGCCATTCATAAAGGAATAATTGCTGTAGAAAGTACACCGGCAAAAGGAAGCACCTTCAAAGTCGAAATTCCTATTGACCGCGCTTCTTATGAAGATAAAGAAGTGTTTGAATATGCGCTTAAAAATGACAATTTAAGTATGCTTATTCCGGAAAAAGCGGCTAAGAAAATTATTCAGAATACCGATTTAAAAGAAAAAATATTAGTAATTGAAGACAACAGCGAACTTAGAAAATATCTGGTAGACTATTTGTCTGATTATTACAAAGTCTATGACGCAGAAAATGGAGAAGAAGGCTTAAAAATCTGTCGACAAATTAAACCAATTTTATGCGTTACCGATGTGATGATGCCTGTGATGGACGGATTGGAGTTTTGCCAACAACTCAAAAATGATGAATTTATAAGCCATATTCCGGTGGTGATGCTTACTGCACTTTCCGAAAATATGGATAAGGTAAAGGGCTACGATACAGGTGCAGATGGCTATTTGGTTAAACCGTTTGAACCATTATTGCTTAAAACGGTTATTGAAAACATAATCAAATCAAGATTAGAGCTTAAACAGAAATTCTCCGGCGAATTAGAAGGTAAAATAAGCATGCTGACTCATTCGCCAATTGATGCAGAATTTATGGAGAAAGTGGCCAATTTAATCAATGATAACTTAAGCGAAGTTGATCTTTCTACAGAATTTTTATGTGATAAATTAGGCGTAAGTTCTTCAAAGTTATACAGAAAAATAAAAGAACTAACCGATTTGGCTCCAAACGAATTTATCAGAACTATTCGTTTAAAAAAGTCAGCAGAACTGCTCAAAACTAAAAAGTACAATGTTTCTGAAGTGACCAATTTGGTGGGCTTCAATGATCCTTTGTATTTCAGCCGATGTTTTAAAAAACAGTTTGGTTTTCCGCCAAGTAAGCTGATTAATTAGTTTTTGCCCACAGATTACACAGATTAAAAGGATTTTTCTTTTGCGCGAATAACACGAATTATTTTGATAAATATTTTGAAGAATATAGCTCGTGGTTACCATCACGGGATCTTGCTTTATATTCCACAATCTTGTCCTCCTGACGAAAGAAGGATCACACGCGGAAATCGACAAAGATTGATAACGTACTATATGGAAATTCTATTGTGATTTCTCTCCCAAAGCCCCGGGATTGAAATGACAAACAAGAACATAAATAATGTTTTTCTAAGTGAAGAGTGTGTAAAAATCCTACATAAATAAGAATAATCCATGTTTATGATGTATTAATCCATTTTGAACGGGATAGGTAATTCTATTTTTGTCTTATAACTTATAACTTTTAGACCATGAAAAAGAATATAGATACAGACAATCCGTTGAATAATTTAGATGAATGGGAAGACGATTTGTTATTGCGATATCCAGATCCTTCTGAAAGTGTTTCTGAAAAGCAAAAAGAAGAATTTAGAAATTATGTGGATTCAGAAAGAGTAGAAACCGTTAAGGAATTTTATAGAATAAACCACACCTATCAAACCTATGATTTTGTTTGTAATAAAGAAGCAGAATTTCTACAATTCAATAAAAAAGAAATGTCAATCTGGGAAGCTGTTGATTTTTTGAACACACTTGTAGACGACAGCGACCCAGATATTGACTTAGACCAAACACAACACCTTTTACAGACTTCGGAAGCCATTAGAGCAGACGGCCACCCTGATTGGTTTGTCTTAACGGGATTTATCCATGATTTGGGTAAAATTTTATGCTTGTTCGGAGAACCACAGTGGGCAGTGGTCGGCGATACATTTCCGGTTGGCTGTGCTTACTCAGATAAGATTGTTTATTCAGATTTTTTTAAAGAAAACCCCGATTATACAGACGAAAGATTCAATACCAAATTTGGTGTTTACACCCAAAACTGCGGATTGGATAAGGTAAAAATGAGCTGGGGTCATGATGAATATTTGTATCAGATTATGAAAGACTATCTTCCTGATCCGGCTTTATACATGATTCGTTATCATTCTTTTTATTCACAGCATAAAGAAAATGCTTATGCCCATTTAATGAATGAAAAAGACATAGAAATGTTTGACTGGGTAAGAAAGTTCAATCCGTACGATTTATACACTAAAGCCCCGATTAAACCAGATGTAAAAGCATTACTTCCTTATTATAAAGAATTAGTTGCTAAATATTTACCTGAAAAAATGAAATTCTAGAAATATCAAAAATTTCATTTGAAAGCTATCTAAAACCAAAATAATGCATAAAATCAAAACCAAAATACTTTTATTAACCCTGCTGGTACTTTGCGGAACTTTTGTTTCGGCTCAGGAACAAGATCGCAACGATTGGGAAAATCCGCAAGTATTTCAAATTAACAGAGAACCCGCGCGTGCCGCTTTTCTTCCTTATGCAGACGAAACTTCCGCAATAAGTGATAAATATGAAAATTCTCCGTGGTATTTTTCTCTAAACGGGCAATGGAAATTTGCGTGGTCGCCAACACCGGATCAGCGCCCGAAAGATTTTTATAAAACAGATTTCAGTACACTGCATTGGAAAGAACTTCAAGTGCCCTCAAATTGGGAACTGAATGGTTACGGAGTACCAATTTATACCAATATAACCTATCCTTTTGAGAAAAACCCTCCTTTTATCAATCATTGGGATAATCCTGTGGGATCTTATAAAAAAGATTTTGTACTGCCGGAAAATTGGAAAAACCGACATGTTTTTCTACATTTTGAAGCAGGAACGTCTGCTATGTATATTTGGGTAAATGGTGAAAAAGTAGGCTATACCGAAAACACCAAAAGTCCGGCAGAATTTGATATTTCGAAGTACTTAAAACCAGGAAAAAATAATTTGGCTGTAGAAGTTTACAGATGGAGTGACGGTTCGTATCTGGAAGATCAGGACATGTGGAGACTTTCCGGAATTGATAGAAATGTGTATTTGTACAGTACAGATAATGTTCGGATTTCGGATTTTTTTGCCAAACCAGATTTGGATGCAAAATACAAAAACGGAAGTTTAAATGTAGAAGTAAGTTTAAAAAACCTGACTTCAACTGCTGTTAACAATCAAAAATTGACGGCGAAATTGGTAGATGCTTCAGGAAAAAATGTATTTACAAAAGAATTGAATGTCAATTTTGAAGCATCAAAAATTAAGACTTTAAATTTTTCTCAAAATGTTTCCAATCCAAAATTATGGAGCAGTGAAACGCCAAATTTATACACCTTGCTTTTGACCTTAAAAAATGCAAAAGGTGATATTGTAGAAACCGTTTCCACTCAAATCGGATTCAGAAAAGTAGAATTAAAAGACGGACAATTACTGGTAAACGGAGTTCGCTTAATGGTTCATGGGGTAAACATTCACGAACATAATCCGAAAACGGGACATTATCAGGACGAAGCTACGATGATGAAAGACATCAAAATGATGAAGCAACTGAACATTAATTCAGTACGCTGCAGTCATTATCCAAACAATATTTTATGGGTAAAACTATGTAATAAATACGGTTTGTTTTTGGTAGATGAAGCCAATATTGAAAGCCATGGAATGGGAGTAGAAGGACAGCCTCTAATTTGGATGAATCCAAAAACGAATCCGGGTTTTCTTCCGGAATGGAGAGAAGCACATCTGGATAGAATTTATAGCCTTGTTGAAAGGGATAAAAATGCTCCATCGGTAATTCTTTGGTCATTAGGTAACGAAAGTGCCAATGGGCCTGTATTTCACGAAGCCTACAAATGGATCAAAAAAAGAGATAATACAAGATTGGTTCAGTTCGAGCAGGCAAAGGAAAATGAAAACACAGATATCGTTTGTCCAATGTACCCAACAATAGAGCACATGAAAGAATATGCGGCACGTAAAGAAGTTACACGCCCTTATATCATGTGTGAGTATTCGCATGCGATGGGAAACAGTAGTGGTAATTTTCAGGAATACTGGGATATCATTCGCGGAAGCAAAAATATGCAAGGTGGGTTTATCTGGGATTGGGTTGATCAGGGATTTGAAGCAACAGATGAAGTTGGTAGAAAATACTGGGCTTATGGCGGCGATTTGGGAAGCCAGAACTATTTGAACGACGAAAATTTCTGCCATAACGGATTGGTTTATGCAGACAGAACTCCACATCCAGGTGCGTTTGAAGTAAAAAAAGTATATCAGGATATTTTATTTAACGCTATAGATATCAAAAGCGGAGTGATCGAAATCATCAACGATTTTGGCTTTACAAATCTGAATAAATACAACTTTAAATATGAGGTTCTGGAAAACGGAAAAATAATTAAAGAAGGAATTTTTAATGTTGTTTTAGATCCTAAAACGAAAAAGCAGTTTAAGCTTGATTTACCAAAATTACAATCAAAAGATGGGACAGAATATTTACTGAATGTTTTTGCATATACTAAAACAAGTTCTGATTTACTTCCTCAAAATTTTGAAATTGCCAAAGAGCAGTTTGTTATCGGAGAATCCAACTATTTTGTAAAAACAGAAAAAGTAAATACTGCTAAAATTCAGGACGAAAAAGAGCAGTTTGTGTTGACTTCAGATAATGTTGTGGTTAAAATCAGCAAAAAAACAGGATTAATTTCTTTCTATAGCTTAAAAGGCGAGGAATACTTTAAACAATATCCTGAACCAAATTTCTGGAGAGCACCAACGGATAATGATATCGGGAATAAAATGCAGATTAGAGCGAATGTTTGGAGAACTGCAGGTAAAAATACCAGTTTAGAGAGCATTGAGCAGTCGGAGGAAAACGGGAAGCAATATATCGTTGCCAATTTAAAACTGAATGATGTTGCTTCTGATTATACCATCAAATATTCATTAGGAAACGACGGTGCTTTAGAAATAAAAGCATCTTATAAAAAAGGCAATAATCCGGTGCCGGAACTGCCGCGTTTCGGAATGATCTTTACCTTAAAAAACACATTAGAAAATCTGGATTATTACGGAAGAGGACCTTTAGAAAATTATTCAGACAGAAAAACATCATCATTAAAAGGAATTTATTACAGTAAAGTTGCAGACCAATATGTGCCTTATACACGCCCACAGGAAAATGGATACAAGACAGATATACGCTGGTTTAAATTGTCAGGCAATAAAGGAAATGGCCTGGAAATAAAAGGTCTGCAACCTTTAGGGATGAGTACTTTAAATAATTATCCGAGTGATTTCGACGGAGGAATTTCTAAAAAGAACATTCATTCCAGCGATATTACTCCAAGAGAAGAAGTAGTAGTTTGTGTTGATTTAACCCAACGCGGCTTAGGAGGAGACAACAGCTGGGGATTACCTCCTCACGAACAGTATCTATTGACTCAAAATGAATATAGCTACGGATTTATTATAAAACCAATTTTTTAAAGTGATCAGTCTCAGTCTCAGTGTTCAGTCGCAGTTTGCACTGAATACTGAGACTGAACACTGCGACTGAACACTGAAAACCGAGACTAAAAACTGAATACTAAAAAATGAGTAATACTATAAAAGGAAGATTAATTTCTTTGGATGCGCTTCGCGGATTTGTTATGTTTTGGATTATGAGCGGAGAACATATTATTCATGCTCTTGCCAAAGCTGCACCAATTCCCGTTTTTATCTGGATGTCATCGCAATTGCATCATGCAGAATGGAATGGAATTACGTTTTATGATATGATTTTTCCTGTTTTTCTTTTTGTGGCAGGAGTTTCAATGCCGTACTCTTTTGAAAAGAAAATGGAAATGGCTGGTGTAAAAACGCCGCAAGAATTACCGGGTAACGAAAAGCGAAAAATTTACTTATCAATGCTGAGGAGAACCTGTATTTTACTGGTTTTAGGTTTTGTGGTAAATGGATTATTGCGATTCGATGGTTTTGATCATACCCGTTTTGCAAGTGTTTTAGGAAGAATTGGACTGGCCTGGTTTTTTGCCGGAATCATCTATTTAAATTTTGACATAAAAAAACAAGTAATTTGGTTCTTCGCTATTTTGATTGGCTATTATGCCGCAATGAAATGGATTCCTGTTCCCGACTTTGGAGCAGGGGTTTTGACCAAAGAAGGATCACTCGAAGGCTATATTGATCGTCTGTTTTTACCAGGCAGACTGCACAGTACCGTTTATGATCCGGAAGGAATATTTTCTACCATACCTGCTATTGCTACAGCATTATTAGGTGTTTTTACAGGAACATTTTTAAAAGCAAAATACTCTTTTTCTATAAAAGGAAAATTGCTTTTAATGGCTCTTACGGCATTTGTTCTGATTATGGCAGGTTTGATTTGGGATATTAATTTCCCAATCAATAAACATTTGTGGACAAGTTCATTTGTATGTTTTGTCGGCGGATTCAGTATTTTGTTTTTTGTTTTTTTCTATTTGATCATTGACTTGTTCGGTTTTCATAAATGGGCATTTCCATTAATCTTAATCGGTTCAAATTCAATTTTGATTTACATCGCTGCCGAAGGTTTAGTAGATTTTAAACATACAGCAGATTATGTTTTTGGCGGACTTATCAATTTTACTCCGCTTGTATGGCAGCCATTTTTTGCGGCGTTGTCTGTAACCGTTGTACAGCTTCTCTTACTTTATTTTCTATATAAAAGAAAATGGTTTCTAAAAATTTGAGAGACATTCAAATTTAAATACATTTTACTATCTAACCACACAATAACCACACATTATGAATGTATTACAAACCGCAGATTACATTGTTTTCTTTATTTACTTTGTCATAGTCACAGCTTATGGAATGTATATTTACAGAAGCAAGAAAACCGCAGCGACTAGTTCCAACGAATATTTTTTAGCAGAGGGATCACTCACCTGGTGGGCAATTGGAGCTTCATTGATCGCTTCTAATATTTCAGCAGAACATTTTATTGGTATGAGCGGTTCTGGTTTCGCTATCGGACTTGCAATTGCTTCTTACGAATGGATGTCCGCAGCTACTTTAATTATCGTGGCGATGTTTATTTTACCCATTTATCTTAAAAATAAAATATTTACCATGCCGCAGTTTCTGGCCAAACGATACAGCGGAACCGTAAGTACTATTATGGCTATTATCTGGCTTTTAATTTATGTGTTTGTAAATCTTACTTCTATCATTTATTTAGGCGCTTTGGCCATTTCTTCTATTGCGCCGGTAAGCTTTCAGTTTTGTGTTATTGCGCTGAGTTTATTCTCTGTGATTGTAACTTTAGGCGGAATGAAAGTAATTGGATACACCGATATGTTTCAGGTTATAGTTTTAATTCTGGGCGGATTAGTAACCACTTATTTGGCATTGACTTTACTATCAGATCAATTTGGTTTTGGAAAAGATATTGTAAAAGGACTGTCTATTATTGCTGATCAGGCGCCCGGTCATTTGCACATGATCTTAGAAAAGTCAAATCCGCATTATAATGAACTGCCGGGAATGTCTGTTTTGATCGGAGGAATGTTAATCAATAATCTGGCATATTGGGGATGCAACCAATATATTGTGCAGAGAGCTTTAGGGGCCGATTTAAAAACAGCCCGTAAAGGAATTTTATTTGCCGCTTTTCTAAAATTATTAGTTCCGATAATTGCCGTTTTACCGGGAACAGCCATGTTTGTGATGCATTCGAACGGAATGTTTCAACAGGAAATGGTAGATGCTGCAGGAGTTTTAAAACCAGATCAGGCTTATCCAACCTTAATGAATTTACTTCCTGCAGGATTAAAAGGCGTGGCTCTTGCAGCTTTAACAGCAGCAATTGTCGCTTCTCTGGCAGGAAAAGCAAATAGTATTTCGACTATATTTTCTTTAGATATTTATAAAAAATATTTCAACTCGCAGGCAACAGAAAAAAAACTGGTACGTACCGGTAGATGGTGTGTGGTGGTTTGTATGATCATTGCTGCAATTGTAGCGCCGGCACTAAAATCATTAGATCAGGCCTATCAATTTATACAGGAATATGTTGGGTTCTTTTCACCAGGAGTTTTAGCGGTTTTTTTATTGGGAATGTTCTGGAAAAAAACAACACCATCAGCAGGACTTGCAGGTGCATTGTTAACAGTGCCGCTTGCTGCTATATTAAAATTCCTGCCAATGTGGACAGATGGCGCTTTTCCCGATTATCCTTTCCTGGACAGAATGACTATTGTTTTCTTTTTAATTGTGTTTATAATGGTTGGTATTAGTCTGGCAAATCCAGTATCTGAGGAAGAAGCTGAAATACATAAAATAGAAGTCGATAATTCGATGTTTAAAGTCTCATCAGAGTTTATTGTTGGCTCATTTATTATCTGTGGCGTATTAGTGGCTTTATATACCGTTTTTTGGTAAGCTTACGAAATTTTGCCACAAAGGTTCGAAGGCGCAAAATTTTTTGCCACAGATTGTAATTTTTTGTTTCACGCAGATTTAAAAAGATTCAAGCAGATTCTAATGATATTTAAAAAAAATCTAATTAAATCTGTAACATCTGAGTGAAACAAAAAAACTTAGCGACTCTGCGAATTTGCGAGATTAAAAAAATAAACCAAAACTTTGCATAGGCTATCTCAAACAGGGTTTTTAATAAATAAAATGAAATGAAAAAGAAATCTATAATCGCGATCCTGATTTTTTGTCTTTCGCTAACCGTTTCGGCGCAAAAGGTATTTGATATTAAAAAATATGGCGCCGTAGGAGATGGCAAAACCTTAAACACAAAAGCTATTCAAAAAGCGATTGATGCGGCTAATAAAAATAAAGGAGGAAGAGTTGTTTTTTCTAAAGGAAAATTTCTATCAGGAAGCATATACTTAAAAAGCGGAGTGGAACTGTTTTTTGAAGAAGGAGCCATTTTGTTAGGAAGTACCAATCCGGATGATTATCCGAAATATGAAGGAATAAGAGCTTTGATTTTAGCTAATGGATCAAAAAATATTGCGGTAAACGGAAAGGGAATTATAGACGGACAAGGAAGAGAACTGGCATTGGCAATTGATAGTCTGCATCATACAGGAGTTCGAATTGATCCCAAGTACAATTACAGGAGAATGCGTCCTGAAGACGGAAGAGGAAAGCTGATTTCGTTTGTAAAATGCGATTCTATAACCATGATCAATGTCACATTAAAAAACAGTCCGGGCTGGGTGCAGTGTTTTACGGAATGCAAAAATATTGTAATCGATGCTATGACAGTCAATAGTAACGCTTATTGGAACAATGATGGTATTGATGTTAACGGATGTGAAAATGTTCGAATAACAAACTGCAATGTAAATGCGGCAGATGATGGAATTTGTTTAAAATCGGAGTCGCCGGGATTGCAGAACAATACTATTTACATTGCAAACTGCAGGATTAGATCGAGTGCCAATGCAGTTAAATTGGGGACAGGTTCTTACGGCAGTTTCAAAAACGTAACGATCGAGAACATCGAGGTCTATGATACTTTCAGATCGGCAATCGCGATTGAATCTGTGGATGGAGCCGAGATTGAGAATATTAAGGTTTCAAATATTACTGCGGTAAATACAGGAAATGCTATATTTATTCGTTTAGGCCACAGAAATGGAGAGAAGCCGGGTTATATCAAAAATGTATCGATCAAAAATGTAAAAGTGCAGGTTCCTTTTGGTCGTCCGGATATTGATTATGATCTGCGCGGACCAGAAGTTGATTATTTCCATAATCCGTTTCCGTCTTCTATTGCAGGAATTCCGGGGCATTTGATAGAAAATGTGGTTTTAGAAAACATCGAAATTATGTATCCGGGAAGAGCGTCAAAAGGAATGGCGTATCATCCTTTAAGCCGATTAAAAGATGTAAAAGAAAACGTAAATGGTTATCCTGAATTTTCCATGTTTGGAGAAATGCCTTCCTGGGGATTTTACGTTCGTCATGTAAATGGAATCGAAATGAAGAATATAAAATTGATTCTAGAGAAAGAAGATTTTCGTCCGGCTTTTGTTTTTGATGATGTAAAAAACCTTAAGATGAAAGCTATTGATATTCCTTCGGATAAAACTAATCAGATTGTTTTTAAAGATGTTTCGTCTAGCAATCTGGACAGTGAATCTTTAAAAAGAAAAACAGAACCAGAGCAAAATAAGTTTGAATTGCCTGCGCATTGAGACTTTGCCTTTAAAAAATAAACCAAACTTTGCCTAGGCTATTAAACAAGGTTTTTAATAAATAAATGACATGAAAAAAAAATATATAATCGCGATCCTAATTTTTTGTCTTTCGCTAACCGTTACGGCACAGAATGTTTACAACGTAAAAAAATACGGAGCAAAAGGAGATGGCAAAACCAATGATGCGGCGGCCATTCAAAAAGCAATTGATGCCTGTAGTAAAACCGGCGGAAGGGTTTTAATTCCGTCACCCTTTACATTTTTGGCCGGGCCAATTGACGTAAAATCCAAAGTAGATCTTCATATCGAAGCAGGAGCAAAATTATTGGCAAGTCCCGATGAAAAATTATACACCAAAAGCGCTTTCAGAACCAATCCGGGAGAAGGAACGATTTGGATTGGAGGAGAAAACGTGGAGGATTTTACCATTAGCGGAAGCGGCAAAATAGATGGAAACGGAATTTCTTTTATGGGTGAAGAACTGGAAGATTCTTATGTTTTAAAACCTTTTAATGTACTTGATCCAAGACCTCATGTGTTGACTATCATTGGAGGAAAAAATATCAGAATCAAAGATGTTCATATTGGAAATTCGGCATACTGGACTATTCACTTGGTGGGATGTAATGATGTTGTAATCAGTGGTATTACTTTGTTGAACAGCTTAAAAGTCCGTAATAGTGACGGTATCGATTTGGATCATTCCAAAAATGTGCGAATCAGCGATTGTTATATTGAAAGCGGCGATGATTGTATTTGTTTGAAAAACAGAAGAGAATTTGAAGAATTTGGAGCCTGCGAAAATATTACGGTGACCAATTGCACGATGACGAGCAGCAGCTGTGCCATTAAAATTGGTTCAGAAAACATGGATGCGATCAGACAAGTGGTTTTCAATAATTGTATCATTAAAAACAGCAATCGTGCGTTGGGAATTCAAAATCGAGATGAAGGAACAGTAAGCGATGTTACTTTTTCTAATATCATTATCGAAGGTAAATTAACAACAGATACCTGGTGGGGAAAAGCAGAACCCATTTATGTAACGGCTTTTAGCAGAGCAAAAGGAAATCATAAAGATGCCAACTGGCGTTTTCCGAAAGGAGCTACAGAAGGAAAAGTTGGCGAAATAAAAAACATCTATTTTTCTAATATTCAGTGCACAGGAGAAAATGGTGTGTTTGTAAGCGGCGAATCCAAAGAAAAAATCAAAAATATTGTTTTTGACAATGTTAGTGTTTTTATTGATAAAACAACTTCTTTTCCGGGCGGCCTATACGACAGACGCCCTTCTAATGTAGAAGGATTTGTAAAAGGGAGTACTTCGGGATTCTATTTTGATTCAGCAGAACGTATCAAAGTGCAGAATTGTACAGTGCAATGGGGAAAAAACAGACCGGACTATTTTAAATATGCGATCGAAAGTAAAAATGTAGATGAATTAATTGTAACAAATTTAGACGGGCAATCAGCTTTTCCTGCTAAATTAGAGGCTGTAAAAAAATAATTCCTTCCATTGTAAAAACTATGAAAAATAATATCCTTAGAACATTCACCATTTGCATGCTTGTAAGCGGTTTTTATGTAAATGCTCAAAAAACAATTTTAGAAGTTGATGCGTCGAAAACCATCACCAAGATCCAGCCTACCATGTTCGGTTTGTTTTTTGAGGATATCAATTTTGCTGCAGACGGAGGATTATATGCCGAATTGATAAAAAACCGGTCTTTTGAATTTGATAAACCTTTGATGGGATGGGAACAGCCCAATACAAAAAGATCTTCTTTGAATAAGGAATCGGGAAGCGCTGCGCCAGTCAAAATCGAGGCAGACAATACGGTTTTTTGCAGAGTAGAAATCAATAATGCAAAAGGTTACGCTTTAATTAATGAAGGCTTCAGAGGAATGGGAGTCAAAAAAGATGCAAAATATAACCTTTCATTAAAAGCAGCCAATCACAATTCGGCAATTCAAAAGATTATAATTCAGCTTATTGATAAAGACCAAAAAGTAATTGGAGAAACCAGCATTGTTCCAAAATCAGAGCAATGGACAAATTATACGGCATCAATTACAGCAACTCAAACGGTAGCAAAAGCAAAGCTCAAAATAACTTTTGAAGGAACAGGAACGATAGATTTAGATATGATTTCGCTTTTTCCGGAAGATACATGGAAGAATAGAAAAAATGGTCTTCGTAAAGATCTGGTACAACTTTTATATGATATGAAACCTGGATTTTTACGTTTTCCTGGTGGCTGTATTGTTGAAGGAAGAACATTATCGGATCGTTACCAATGGAAAAAATCAGTTGGTAATGTAGACGATAGAGAAACAAAGATGAACCGCTGGAATGTAGAATTCAACCATAAACAAACTCCGGATTATTTTCAAAGTTTTGGTTTAGGATTTTTTGAGTATTTCCAGCTTTCAGAAGATATTGGAGCAGAACCATTACCGATTTTAAGCTGCGGAATGGCCTGTCAGTACAATACAGGAGAATTGGCTCCTATAAACGAACTCGATCCCTATGTGCAGGACGCTTTAGATTTAATTGAATTTGCCAATGGTGCTGTCACGACGAATTGGGGAAAAATCCGTTCAGATATGGGACATCCAAAACCATTTAATCTAAAATACATTGGAGTTGGAAACGAACAATGGGGACCAGATTATATTGACAGATATAAAGTTTTTGAAAAAGCAATAAAAGCAAAATATCCAAATATCATAATTGTTTCAGGAAGCGGTCCTTCTCCTGCAGGCGAACATTTTGATTTTGCTATGGAGGAACTTAAAAAACTAAATGCAGAATTGGTAGACGAACATTATTACGAAAGCCCAAAATGGTTTAGAGAAAACGCAGGACGTTATGATAACTACGACAGAAAAGGCCCAAAAATATTTGCTGGAGAATATGCCGCGCAAAGTGTTTCAGGCGCAAATCCGAATAACAGAAATAATTGGGAATGCGCTTTTTCTGAAGCCGCTTTTATGACTGGATTGGAAAGAAATGCAGAAGTAGTTCATTTAACATCTTACGCACCTTTGATGGCACACGAAGATGCCTGGCAATGGACACCTGATATGATTTGGTTCAATAATTTACAATCTTACGGTTCAGCAAACTATTATGTACAGCAATTGTTTTCAACCAATAAAGGGACAGATTTGTTAAGCATTACCAAAGGCGGAAAGGCTCTAACGGGGCAAAATAGTTTATATGCTTCTGCAGTAAAAGATGCGAATAGCAAAGAAATAATTGTAAAACTGGTCAATACAGCCGAATCAGCACAAGATGTTATTGTTGATTTAAAAGGAGTAAAATTAGGATCAAAAGGCATGATTATAAGACTTTCAAGCTCAAATACACAAGATGAAAATACATTTGCAGATCCGAAAAAGATAACTCCAAAACAAAGTGAGTACAAAATAACAAAAGGAAACCAGCAATTAAATCTTCCGGCTTACTCGATAACGGTTTTAAAACTGAAAATGATTTAATACTTTAATCAGTTTATAAAATGATTTTCAATCTAAAATAAAAATGCATGCTTTACAATTTTCTTAAAAAAAGTTTTTTTCTTCTGTCTGTAATGACAGGATTTGCTTCCTATTCGCAGCAGGATTTAAAACTGCAATACAACCAGCCCGCGGTTGAATGGACCGAAGCTTTACCAATAGGGAATGGTACACTGGGCGCAATGGTTTTTGGAAGAGTAGATTCTGAATTAATTCAGTTGAATGAAGCCACCTTGTGGAGCGGCGGACCCGTGCAGAAAAATGTGAATCCGGATGCTTTTAAAAATCTGGCTCTGATTAGGGAAGCACTAACTAGTGAAGATTTTGAAAAAGCCTATAATTTGACTAAAAACATGCAGGGTGCTTACAGCGAAAGTTTTATGCCGTTGGGAGATCTTATTTTAAAACAGGATTTTGGCGGAGAAAAGCCTGATTTTTACCATAGAAGTCTTGATTTGCAAACCGGATTGACGGTTACCAATTTTCGCATCAGCGGCGTAAATTATAAAAGAGAAATTCTTGCATCTGCACCGGCACAATGTATTGTAATTAAACTTTCGGCCGATCAGCTAAAAAAACTTTCTTTTACCATTGATGCTTCAAGTCTTTTAAGAAATCAAAAATCGATACAAAATCAGTCTTTAGTTTTAAAAGGAAAAGCACCTTCTCATTCAGATCCAAATTACATTGATTACAATAAAGAACCTGTTATTTATGATGATGCAACAGGCTGTAGAGGAATGCGTTTTGAATTAATTGTTAAACCAGTTATAAAAGAGGGAGAATTAAGTTCTGACGGAAATAAATTAGTTATCAAAAATGCATCTGAAGTATTACTTTTCGTTTCAGCAGCAACGAGTTTCAACGGATTTGATAAATGCCCCGACAGTCAGGGAAAAGACGAACATAAATTCGCAGAAAGTATAATTAAAAAAGCTGTTGGTAAAAAATACGAAAGCTTATTAAAAGAACATGTTGCCGATTTTCAGCATTTCTTTAACAGAGTTTCATTAGAACTTAATCAAAAAGAAAACAATAAATCTAATCTGCCAACAGATACAAGATTAGAACAATATGCAAAAGGGGAAAAAGATGCGGGACTTGAAGCTTTATTTTTTCAATATGGGCGTTATTTATTAATTTCCTCTTCCCGCACACACAATACGCCAGCCAATTTGCAGGGAATTTGGAACAATAAACTTCGTGCACCCTGGAGCAGTAATTACACCACAAATATTAATTTACAGATGAATTACTGGCCTGTAGAATCAGGAAGTTTGCCTGAATTGTTTTTTCCGCTTGACGAATTCATTAAAAATGTTTCGGTAACAGGAGCAGAGACAGCCAAAAGTTTTTATCATGCCAACGGTTGGGTATTGCACCATAATTCGGATATATGGGCAACAACAAATCCTGTGGGCGATTTTGGAAAAGGAGATCCAATGTGGGCCAATTGGTACATGGGCGCCAACTGGTTAAGCAGACATTTATGGGAACATTACCAATATACAGGTGATGTGGCATATCTTAAAAAAGTATATCCAATTATAAAAGGTGCAGCAGAATTTAGTTTAGACTGGCTTCAAAAAGACAAAAATGGTTATCTGGTCACTATGCCTTCGACTTCTCCGGAAAACAAATACTACTACGATGGGAAAAAAGGAGGTGTTGTAACCACTGCTTCAACGATGGATATTGGCATCATAAAAGATGTATTCGAGAATACCATCGAAGCCTCTAAAGTGCTCAATACCGATTTAGAATTCAGACAAAAAGTTAGCCAGGCGACAGATCAGTTACTTCCTTTTCAAATTGGAAGCAAAGGACAGCTTCAGGAATGGTACAAAGATTTTGAAGATGAAGATCCGCATCACAGGCATACTTCACACCTTTATGCTTTGCATCCTGCTAATTTAATATCGCCCCTAAAAACTCCGGAATTGGCCGCAGCCGCAAAGAAAACATTAGAATTGCGCGGCGATGACGGTACAGGCTGGAGCCTTGCGTGGAAAGTCAATATGTGGGCAAGACTTTTAGACGGTAATCATGCTTATAAATTATTCAAAAATCAATTAAGATTAACAAAAGAAAACGATACAGAGTATAGCAGACATGGAGGTTGTTATCCGAATCTTTTTGATGCTCATCCGCCTTTTCAGATAGACGGAAATTTTGCCGGAACAGCGGGCGTTATTGAGATGTTAATGCAAAGTCAAAATAAAGAAATTCATTTGCTGCCGGCTCTTCCCGATGCCTGGACAGACGGTGAAATAAATGGGATTACGGCAAAAGGTAATTTTACTGTAGCTATAAAATGGAATGACGGTAAAATGAGTCAGGCAACAATTCTGTCTAATAATGGCGGTAAATGTTCTGTAAGAGCTGCAGCACCATTTGAAATTGAAAAACTGAATATCAAAAGCGCGAAATCGTCTATAGGTTATTCTGCTGTATTTGAGACTAAAAAAGGAGTTTCTTATCTTATAACACCATCAAAGTAGACAAAAATATAATGAAAAACAGACTATAAAAAACGAAATAAAGTGTATACAAATAATATCCTGCTATCCGTCTTTCTCTTCTGGTGCTTATCGGCTTTCAACCCTGTATATCCCAATTGCTTACCTTTTTGGTATTGGTAATTGTTACCGGAATCTAATTCGAAGTGATCATATGGTGAATTGTATATAGTTCTGTTTTTTGGAGCTATTCCCGGTATACGTTCCACCCGAGCGTTAGCGAACTGGCGAAGCAATATTTTGTGCCGAACCCCGGCACAAAAGGCTTTCCACTGCACACAAGCGGAGCTAAGGGCTGCAGGCCCTATTTTGAGTTTGGAGAAATGTAAATTTGAATTCAATTGTTGTATTTCTAATTTACAGGTGGTCCAAAAAATAAAGTATTTTTTCGTAAAATATTTTCTGGTTGTTATGTCTTATAACAAAAACTAATGTATTGATTAGTAATTTTTTAAATAAAAAAAGGCTTCGATTGTTTTCAACTGAAGCCTTTTGGCTGTAGTGTGGAAAAATCAGTTCAATTGATCACTATCTGTCGAAATGAAATAACAATCTTAATTTGGTTTAAATTTGTCATATATCTAGTAGAACATTATCATATGACAAACAAAACATTAGATCTTCACTAACAACAATTTAAACTAGAATTAATTCAGAATTATCATGATCAATTTAAATTGAATAATAATGATCAACGCATTCCGAAACTATCGGTCAAATTATGCTGAAAGTATATGGTCTGAATGACCAATTTTTCCACTAAATGCAAGGCACAATTTTTATTCAATGGTAGTATCGTAGATTTTAATAGTGAAAAGAGTCTTTTTCACAGCCTGACGTTTCGCATCTCACACGCAGTTGGCTGTATTTTGAAGACAATTGCGCGTAGCTAATGTTAGCTTCTTAAATTACCAAAGTTAGAATTTTATCAGGTTTGTAGGGATTTGGGCAAGTTTTGCTGTTAGTGTTTTTGCTGCTGTCGGGTTTTAAAAACACTTCATTTTTTTCAGATATTTGTAAAAGTAATTTATTTAGATTTTATTTCTTTGTTAGTGATTCAAGATAAATTAAAGGCAAACATTTTTACGTTCTGGTTTTACACTTTTTAACTGAAACACTCAGATTTAATTCGCGCATATATCTCAGTACTGTATCAGAAGATAATTGGTAACCAGATCTTTGTAGTTCTGCCGTTATGCGCTTTGATCCATAACGCTTTTGCGATGATATAAATATAGATGCTATTTCTTCCTTGACCATATTTTTCCATTTCTGTCTTTCAGAAACATATTCATTTTTCCATTTGTTGTAGCTTCCTAAGTTTATAGCCAGAATTTTGCACATTATATAACTTGAATAATTTTGTTCATTTTTAGCTATATATTCAAATATAAAAGGTGGTCCTTTTTGAAGGTAATCTGCTGCTCCTTTAATAATTTTAAATTCAGTATCTAATTTTCTAGTTTTTATTTCAAGATCATATATTTTTTTTTCCCGGGCAGTTAATTTTGTTTTTCCTAAAACAGAGAAATTTTCTTCGCCGTTTATAATATAGATTTGTCGCCAGTTCCACAACGTTCTGTATGTTATGTTGAATTCTCGAGCGACATCTTCCAGTTTAACTTTTTCAAAACTTAACTTGACGATTTTGAGTTTGAAATCACGGTTGTAATGTTTTTTAATTGCTTCCATAAATGTAAGTAACCATTTTATTTTTTGACATTAGATATCTGCATTGAACTCTTCAATTGTTTTATATTTAAGTGCTGAATGTCTTCTTTTTTTGTTGTACCAGTTTTCTATATAGTCAAATATCGCCACTCTCATCTCTTTTGGGGTTAATAATGTTTTCTGACTGTATATTAATTCTCTTTTTAATGAATTAAAAAAGCTTTCCGAAACAGCATTATCGATGCTGTTACCTTTTCTGCTCATACTTTGTACACACTTATGCTGGTTAAGGGTACTGGTAAAAAGTTTATTGGCATACTGTGTTCCTCGATCAGAGTGAAAAATTAAGCCCTCTTGGACTTTGCGATTGCTTGTGGCCATATTCCAGGCAGGAAGAATGGTTGTTGTAGTTGAAAGCATAGAGCTAAGGTTCCACCCAACTATTTTCCGGTCATATAAGTCTATTATGACCGTAAGGTATAAAAAACGTTTTTCGATCTGCAGATAGGTGATGTCGGAAACCCAAACCTTGGAAGGTTTGTTTGTCGTAAACTGCCTGTTAAGTATATTTGGCGAAATAAACAGCGTGTGCTTGGAATCTGTTGTTGCTTTGTATTTCTTTTTGACTTTACGTTTAAGACCAAGCTGCTTCATGAAAAATGTAACCTGGTCTTCTGATATATGCAATCCTTTTTTGCAAAGCTCTCTGGCAATTAAGACACAGCCATGATATTGTCTGGATTCATAAAATACAGAAGTTATTGCATCCTTGAACAGGCTGACCTGTATTTCTCTATTTGAAAGGGGATGTTTCATCCTTAAGTTATACATTGAAGTTGAAACCCCTAAAACCTGACACATTACACCAATGGGGTATTTATTTTTATTCTGATGGATAAAATTATACAGCTCTTGTTTGCTCTGAGGTTTTAATTTAATACCTTCTCTTAGTATCACTAATCTTAATTGCGATTCTGCAAGTTTCTTTTCTGATTCATAAATCTTTGAATCATCGTAATAAATTCTTTTTTTGCCTCGTCCGGGAAAGCTGCCCCCTTTGTATTTCCGATAAAGTGACCTCCATTTAGAAAGCAATTTGGGAGTTATTTCAAGTTCTTTGGCGGTGTTAAGAATATTTTTTCTTTCATAACTCAGCAAAACCGCTTTTTTTTTAAACTCAGGTGAATGACGTCGTTGTATTTCTTCCATCTTATACTATTCCGGTTTAATTGTAACTAAGTTAAATATTAAAAATAAGATAATATCTGCAGTTTGAGATTCAATCCTGTCCACTTATTGAATTAAAAGAAAATAGGTGGTAATAAATTTTTGAATTATGGATAAATATTCTCTGTTGAGCAATTTTCATGTAGATAAATAAAAGCACTTTTTTTGATAAAAGATTATTTCTTTACTTCAAAATTATTTATAGATGACATTTTTTATTACTGAATATAGGTAAGATATATACTAAAAAAACAATATTCGAAACAATCGGTTGCGTTTTGAGATCTGAAACATTAAATATAATTCAATAGAAACGTATAATGGTGTTTTAATTTTAAATAATTGCTGTATGAATCATTAATTAACAAGAATTATGATAATTTATATGTTTTTTTATATTTATAACCTTGTTAAATGTAATATAATATTATATTTGGAATGCTTTGTAAATTAAATATATAATCAAAAATACAGACATTTTTCTTATGAAACTAAGACTTACAATAATGATATTTTGCTATAATTTTTTTTTTGCATTTAGTCAGAACTCAAACACTTTACAAGCACAAAAAAATGATATTGAGAAACTAGCTTCATTATGCAAAGTGTGGGGTTTTTTAAAATACTATCACCCTAACGTTGCTAATGGTACTTATAATTGGGACGACCAATTATTAACAATTATACCCAAAGTTGAAAAAGCTGAAAGTAAAGATGAATTATCTAAAATTTATTTGGATTGGATTAAAAGTTTAGGAGAAGTCAAGCTTTGCAAATCTTGTGATACTGAAACTAAAAAAAAATATTTTGATAAGAACTTTGACCTTTCATGGACTCAGGATAATGATATGTTTTCTGCTGATTTGTCTAAAGTATTAAAGTACATTCAACTGAACAGATTTCAGGGAAAAAATCATTATGTAGCAATGACCAACAGTGGGAATATTGAAGTTAAAAATGAAACTGAATATAAAGACTTTGAATTTCCTGAACAAAATTTAAGATTATTAAGTTTATTCAAATATTGGAATACTGTAGAGTATTTTTTTCCATATAAATATCAAACTGATCAAAATTGGAATGCTGTTTTGAGTGAAATGATTATAAAATTCAAAGAAGCTAAAAATAAAACCGAATATCAATTGGCTCTTTTGGAAACCGTTGTAAAACTTGATGACACTCATGCGACTTTTTATTCTGATAGTATTAATGCTTTTTTTGGAAGGAAGTGTATACCAGCAGCATTTAAAATAATTGATGAGAAAGCAGTTATAACAGAATTTTATGATGATTCTTTATCTATTTTAAATGACTTAAGAATTGGAGATGTCGTAGAAAAAGTTGATGAAAAAAGTATAGGCGATATTCTTAAGGAAAAATTAAAATACATTAGCGGGTCAAATTATAAAACAAAATTAAGAAATGCATATTGGCTAATATTCAACGGTCCAACAGATTCTGTAAAAATATCTTTAAATAGAAATGGAGTTTTACTACAAAAAATGGTCGGGCGCTATCTTTTCAAAGATTTTAAACAAAAAAGAAAAGTTGAGCAAAAATATAAAATATTAGAAGGAAATATTGGATATGTTAATATGTCTTATTTGCATATGAAAGATGTGGAAAAAATGATGTTGGAAATGGAATCGACCAATGCAATTATTTTAGATTATAGGGAATTTTTGAATTTTACGCCATATGTTATTGCAAGAAGATTGATACAAGCAAGGAAAGAGTTCGTAAAATTTATTGAACCAGACCTGTCATATCCTGGAAGATTTACCTGGAAAATGGATCTAATTGATCCTATGAAAAATAAATATTATGGAGGCAAAGTCATTGTACTGGTAAACGAAGAAACACAGAGTTCTTCAGAATATGCGACAATGTTATTACAGGTTGCTGATAAAGTAAAAACCATAGGAAGTCAAACTGCCGGAGCAGATGGTAATGTCTCTCAAATTGAGTTTTTAGGTTTTAAATCAAAAATGAGTGGTTTAGGTGTCTTTTATCCTGATGAAACTGAGACACAACGAAAAGGAGTTAAGATAGATATAGAAGTTCTTCCGACAATCAAAGCAATTCAGGAAGGTAAAGATGAGGTTTTAGAAAAGGCGTTAGAATATATAAAAAAGTGAAATAATATTAATCCTTAAATATAATAACTATGAAATTAAACAAAATGAAAATTTCAAGCTTGACAAAAGCTCAGGCAAAAGCAATTCAAGGGGGCTATACTGATAGTACCAAACATAATTTTACTTGTGGATGGTGTACATCTAATGATAACACTTACCAATCAAATTGTGAAACAAAAAACAATGGTCAGAATACTTGCTATCATTGTGCCCCTAGATAACTTAATGATATTTAATAGTGAATTTTTGATTATTAAAAAGTAATGAGGTATTTAACCTCATTATTTTTTTTAAAAAATTAAAACAACAAATTAATTTAAATGAAGAATGAAATATTAATCAAAATCGACGCAATTAATAATTATATTGATGAAAACATAAAAAGCAATAAAGATATATCTCTATGCAATGGTATTGGCTCTTTTCCCATTTTTTATTATTTACAGTTTAAACTAAGCAACGATAAACAATTTATAAATAAAATTCATGATTTAATTTTTCGGATCATCCAAATTATTAATGAATCAGAAATAACTTTATCGTATTGTAATGGAATAATAGGGGTTGCACATGTATTTAATTATTTAAAAAAACAAAATATTTTAAATCATGAAACCTTAGTTGATATTGAAGATGCTCTTTTTACCATTGATGAAAATGTAGTTGATTATTCTATTTCTCAAACAGAAACTATTGAGGATATTGATTTTTTACATGGAGCTTTTGGAGCCGCTCTCTATTTAATTGAAAGAGTAGAGGATAACTCAAATGTTATATTTAAAGATAAAGTTGTTCAATTGTTCGAAATACTTTCCAATATTGTTTTAGAGGATATACAAAATACAAAAAGCGTTAGTGATTTAATAGATTTTAACGAACATACTCACACGACAAACTGCGGCTTGGCACATGGTCACATTTCTTATATAATTATTTTTTCAAAATTTCTTAAAAAATTTCCTCAAAATATATTAATTCGAGAGGTGTTGGAAAAAAGTGTTAGTACTGTCTTAGAATTTGAAAGTAATGATAAAAGCAAATTTTCTCAGTTTCCAAGTATTGCGGTGAACAAATTAAATGCAAATTATAGTACTAATCTTGGATGGTGTTATGGAGATCAGACAATTTCATTGGGTCTGCATACTGCTTCTGATGTTTTAAATGATAATTTTTTAAAGGCAAAAGCACTTGATCTTGCATATAAAAATTTAGAAAGAAATTCTATTGGAAAAATTTTTTCAAACTCAGATAAATTTGATGCCTGTTTTTGTCATGGACTTTCCAGTGTAGCATATATTCATAAAAAGTGGTACTTGATTTCTAAAAATAAAGATTTTTATAAAGAATATGAAAAATTAATTTCAGATGTTTTGAACTTTGGAGAAAATAAAAAGGGCATTGCGGGATATCAAAAATATTTGGGGGACGGAACGTATATTAATTCAATAGGACTTTTAGACGGGGCAATTGGAATTGGGATGGTTCTTATAGATTATTTACTTGAATTTGAAGATTGTGGCTGGGATAATTTTTTTCTATTAGATGTAAATAATTAATTAATATGATTTAGAATGACAAACGAAAACACTTATTGTCCATTTCCAAATTTTGTTGTTAGGGCTCCATTGTTATCTTTTAGTTTTTTTGAAAAATTGACATCAAAACAAAATATTTCTGATGATGAATTGAAAGAGCTATTTAATAAAGCAGAAATAAAAGAGGCTATTTTTTTAGCAACTCCTATTTTGTTTTATGAATTACAAAAATGGTTAGATAATAAAATTGAGGATAATAATAAAATTGATAGACTAAAATACTCTTTACTAAAATATATTTCCAGAATGTCATCCAGATGTACCCCTTTCGGTTTGTTTGCAGGATGTGCTGTTGGAGAATTGGGTTTTACTACAAGCATTATATTAGATGATATCTCTACTCATTCAAGACATACCAGACTTGATATGAATTATCTTGTGGGACTATCACAAAATCTTGTTAAACAGGAAAATATAAAAAATCAAATTTTATTTTTTCCAAATACAAGCATTTATAAATCCGGAAATCAATTACGCTATGTTGAGTATGAATATGTAGATAGTGTTAGGCATCATCATGTAATGGCAGTTGAAGATTCAATTTATCTTCAAAAAATTTTAAAGGCTTCAAAAAGAGGAATGTTAATGAAAGATATCATTGATTTGCTTGTAAATGATGATAATTCTTTAAATGAGGTAACGGAGTTTATTGAAGATTTGATATTGAGCCAGATTTTAATTAGTGAATTAGAACCATCAGCTTCTGGTCCTGAATTTTTAGACCATATTAAAAGTGTTTTAATCAAACTTGAAGGCACACAAGAGCAATTAGAGATAATTAATTATATTGAGAATGAATTAATTGCGTTAGATGGTAATATTGGTAACAATGCTAATGATTATATTCAAATAAGTAATGCGGTTAAAAAATTAGGAACTGATTTTGATATTAAATATCTTTTTCAAACAGATGTTATTTTAAAAACAAAATCAAATGTACTTAGTCACTCTGTTGTTGATTCAGTCAGAAAGGGTATGTCTATTTTAAATAAGATTACCTTACCTCCAAAAGAAAGTTTTTTGAGCAACTTTAAAGAAGCATTTTATGAACGATTTGAAGATAGGGAAGTCCGGTTATCAAAAGTTTTAGATGTAGAAATAGGAATTGGTTATATTCAGAATCAGGACTTTTTAGACAATAATCCATTAATAGATGATATCATCTTTTCAGGGAGAGATTTGAAATCATTTACAGATATAAAATGGTCACAAACATATTCTATATTTTATAAAAAATTTTTAAAATCTATTTCAGATAATAGTTTTAATATAGTTCTTACAGATAAAGATTTTGAAGGGCTGGAGGAAAACTGGGAGGACTTACCAGACACTATATCTACTATGGTAGAATTGGTAATAATAGACGGTGAGGAAAAAGTTTTAATTATGGATGCAGGGAATTCAAGTTCCGCAAATCTTTTTGGTCGTTTCTGTCATGGTGATAGTATTCTTAATGAATATACCCAGAGAATAACAGATTTGGAAAAAAGAATGAATAAGACAAAAATTCTTGCTGAAATAAACCATTTACCAGAATCAAGATTAGGCAATGTTTTGCTAAGACCAGTGCTTAGGGATTTTGAAATTCCATATTTGGCAAAGTCAAATTTGAGTATTGAAAATCAATTAAATATAGAGGATTTGTATATTTCTATAAAAAATCAAAAACATATTTATTTACGCTCAGCTACTTACGATAAAGAGGTTCTTCCTTACCTCTCAAATTCTCATAATTACTCATCAAATTCTTTACCTATTTATCACTTTTTATGTGATATGCAGACCCAAAATAAAAGGGCAGGCATTGGTATAGATTTAGGTCCATTTGTTAATGATTATGATTTTATCCCTCGAATAGAATATAAAAACTTGATTTTTTCTCCAGCAATTTGGAATTTGAGAAATTCAGACATAGCTCCATTTCTTAATTTAAATGAAGATGATTTAACTTTTATGGATAAAATTAAATTATTTAAAAAAAATAAAAAAATTCCTAAATACATAATGTTTATTGAATCTGACAACCAATTATTGGTCAATACAGATAATTTATTATCTGTAAAAATGTTTTTGCAACTTGTGAAAAATAAACAGAATTTCAAAATAAGGGAATTTTTGTTTTGCGAAAAAGGAATTGTTAGGAGTTCAGATAATCAAGAATATTATGCCAATCAGATTGTATTATCATTTTACAACAGTTCTAAATTAAAAAATGAATAAAATGCAGAGAAATTTCATTATTGGAGATAATTGGGTTTATTATAAAATTTACACAGGAAAAAAGACAGCAGATACTATTTTGATTGAAATTATTAATCCTATTGCAACTCTTTTAATTGAAGAAAAAGTTATAGACAAATGGTTTTTTATAAGATACGGAGATCCGGAACATCACTTAAGGATTCGTTTTCATTGTCTTGATAAAAACAATATAGGAGGTGTAATGAATAAATTTCTCCCTCGTTTTACTGAATTACTGAATGAAGATATAATATGGAAAATACAGTCAGATACTTATAAAAGGGAATTGGAACGTTATGGGGAAAATACAATGGAATTTTCAGAAACTTTGTTTTTTCATGATAGCCTTTTAACAGTTAGTATACTCGATATTATAGGAAGTGAAGATGAAGAATTGAGATGGTTATTTGCTTTAAAAACGGTTGATAACCTTTTAAATAACTTTGGATATTCATTAGATAAAAAACTTAATCTATTTGAACAACTTAAAAATGGATTTGGTCAGGAATTCGGAATTGATAAAAATGTAAATAAGCAAATAGATTTAAAATATAGAAATTACAGATACCAAATAGACTCGCTTCTTAATTTAAATAATAATTCAAAATCTGAGTTTTTTAAAATAATTGAAATTTTAGATCATTTTAATACTAATATTCGACCTGTTGTTGATAAAATATTAGACTATAATAATTCTAATTTATTAATGCCCGATCTAAATAATCTTTTAATCAGTTATATCCATATGTCAATGGTTCGGTTATTTAAATCAAAAAACAGGTTGCACGAATTGGTAATTTATGATTTTTTATATAGATATTATAAATCTTCGACAGCAAGAAAGGCTTATTTGAAACAACAGAATAGTTAAATAAACAAGATTATAAATTATATATGCAAAGTATCGCGTTAGTCAATTGTTATTTAGGGCCGTTTCCTTGGTATTTTCCTTTTTTTATTAAATCCTGTGCTGCTAATCCAACTATTGATTTTTTTATTTTTTCTGATACTAATTTTGATAAAGTTATACCTGAGAATGTTAAAATTATCCCTTTTACATTAGAACAATTTAATAAAATAGCCACCCTGAAATTGGGTTTTGAAGTAAATGTAAAAACTCCGTATAAACTATGTGAATTTAAGCCTGCTTTTGGGGCTTTGTTTTCAGAATACCTGGAAACCTACGATTTCTGGGGAATTACCGATCTTGATGTAGTTTATGGAAGAATCCGGGAATTTATGAATGAGGAAACCCTTGCTTATTATGATGTTATCTGTGTTAGAAATGATTATATAACAGCATGTTGTATGCTTTTTAAAAATACGGAATATATAAATACTTTATTCGAAAAAAGTAAAGATTATAAGAAGGTTTTTACTACTGCAAGATATTTTGGGTTTGATGAAACTAATTTTGAACAGGTTACTATTATTGAAAAGCAAGATATTTTTAAATTGGAATGCGAAATTGAAACAATGCAACATGTTGTTTTAAAAGAAGAAGAAACTGGAAATTTGAGAATCCATTTTGATTTACTCGGTTGTGATGGGAATCCTGGGAAAATGAAATGGGACAATGGTGTATTTTCTTATAATGATCAATTTGAAATTTTACTTTATCATTTTCAAAATTATAAAAATAACCTTTTTTCAAAAAACGATTTAATTTGGGATGAAATTCCAGACAGGTTCTATATTGATAAATATAGTTATAGGATGACTAATTCTATATGGAGTAATTTGCATTTTTTTTATACTGATTTTATAAAACCATTGTGGTGGAACTGGAAAAAAAAGGGAGATAAGATTTTGTCTTTATATTTTTTCAAAAATAAATTCACAATGTTAGAAGAAGGAGAGTACCACTATATTTTGAGTAAGAATAATATAATTATAAGTAAAGGAAAAAATGGCGCTAATTATCTTAAGTCTAAAAATTCAAAAGAGTATGAATTATATCATTCTATATTTTTTAAAAACTTTTTTTTTGTAAAAGGGATAAATTCCATTTTTGAATATAAATCAAACGAAAAAAAAAATATAAAATCATTCAGAGTTATCAATTATAATGGTTTGGGAATTTCCTATAATAAATTAGAATTAGATGAATATTGAACATTCTATTGCTTTGCTTACATGTTGGTACGGTAAGTATCCGTGGTATTTTCCTTATTTTATAAAATCATGTAGTTATAATCCAACTATAGATTTTATAATTATTACTGATAACACGGAGCCAATCCCCTATAAACCTTCCAATGTTATTATAATTTACAAGACTTTGCATGAATTAAAGGCTGAAGCCTCTGCAAAATTAGGATTTGATCTCAATTTTACTGAACCATACAAATTATGTGACCTGAAACCGGCATTTGGATTTTTTTTTGAAAAAATACTTGAAAAATATCATTTTTGGGGACATGGTGATATTGATATGGTTTATGGCAATATCAGGGAGTTCATAAGTTCAGATGTTTTAAATGAGTATGATATCATCAATGCAAGTAAAAATTTTATTACAGGTACCTTTTGCCTGTATCGTAATAATGATTTCATTAAAACACTGTTTATGGAAAGTCGGGATTATAAAAAAGTTTTTACCGAATCCAATTACTTAGGTTTTGATGAATGCTCTTTTTTGTTTTATGAATTACATAAACCAGGTGTAACAATCTTTGACTTTCCTGAACATTTACAAAGTATGACTTATATAGTTCGTGCCGCGGAAGCAGAAGGCAGACTGAAACCTCTTTTTGAATTTTATTTATTTCAAATGATGACAAATAGAATCAGATGGGATAATGGGGCAATTATTTATGCCAATAAAATGGAATGTCTTTTTTATGATTTGATTAAATATAAAAAATTTTGCAAACAAAAAACAACAAGTTATCCCATACCAGATGTTTTTTATTTTAATAAAAGAGGGGTAAATAAAAACAGTTTTTTAAAATTATTTTTCCTGAGAATTGCTGCAAAATTGAACTCTTAATACTAGTACTAACTTTTTAGTAAAACAAATAAAATTGACTAAATTCCCTAATTATATACAGACAGAAAGTAAAGATTGCGGGCCAACCTGTCTTAAAATTATTGCAAAATTTTACGGAAAAATTCTTAAAATTCAGGATTTGCGTGATTACACGGAAACCAATAGATATGGTAGTAATTTATTAATGTTAGGCGATGCAGCTGAAAAAATAGGATTTAGAAGTATTAGTGCAAAAGTCGATTTAAACAAATTGCAGGAGATACCATTACCTTGTATTTTGCACTGGAATAAAAAACATTATGTTGTTCTTTATAATATTAGTTCGAAATTAAGCATTCAAAATAAAAAAAGTCGAATATATTCTATTTCAGATCCTGCTATAGGTCTTATTGAGTATTCGCAAGAAGAATTCCTGAAATTTTGGATTGGTAATAATGCCAATGAAATGACAGAGGAAGGAATTGTTTTATTATTGGAACCAACGGTTAAATTTCACCAATCAGAGTTTGATAAGGAGGAAGGAAAAACTTTAGGTTTTGGCTTACTTTTTAATTATCTTTTTGCTTATAAATCTTTTATTATTCAATTGATTATTGGATTGGCAGCCGGGAGTATCCTACAACTTATATTTCCCTTTCTTACTCAAAGTATTGTAGATGTTGGTGTTAATACAGGCAATGTTCAATTTATTTACATGATTCTTTTTGCACAATTGTTTTTGTTTTTTGCAAGAACAGCTTTAGATCTTATCAGAAGTTGGATTATGTTGCATCTTTCGGCAAGAATTAAAATTTCTTTAATTTCTGATTTTTTTATTAAATTAATGAATTTACCTATTTCCTTTTTTGATGTTCGTTTGACAGGAGATATTATGCAACGTATTAATGATCATCATCGTATTGAGCGAATAATGACTACATCCTCCCTAAATGTTTTGTTTTCGATTATTAATATGATAATTATGGGGGGGGTACTGGCTTATTATAATTTACAAATATTTGTTGTCTTCTTTGTTGGTAGCTTTCTTTATTTCTTATGGGTAATATTGTTTCTTAAAAAAAGAGAAAAACTGGATTACAAACGTTTTTCTGCAGTATCACAAGAGCAAAGTAAAGTGATAGAACTAATTAATGGAATGCAGGAAATAAAATTACATAATGCTGAAAGACAAAAAAGATGGGGGTGGGAGCATCTTCAAGCCCGATTATTTAACGTTTCAATGAAAGGATTAGTATTAGAACAAACACAAAGCATTGGATCTAATTTTATTAATGAACTAAAAAACATAATTATTATTTTTTTATCAGCAAAATTAGTCATTGATGGGAAGATTACATTAGGTATGATGCTTGCGATAAGTAGCATCGTTGGAGGACTGAATGGTCCGGTATCTCAGCTTATAGCATTCATTCGTGAATTACAGGATGCTAAAATATCTTTAGCAAGGCTTTCAGAAATTCATGAAAAAGAAGATGAAATTCAGCAAAATGAAACTCAGGTACATGAAATTCCTGTTGATAATGATATAGTAATACAAAATTTATCATATCGTTATATTGGATCAGATGTGAATGTTTTGGAGGATTTAAATCTTATAATTCCTGCGCGTAAAATTACTGCGATTGTAGGTACGAGTGGAAGTGGAAAAACTACTTTAATGAAGTTGTTGCTAAGGTTTTACAAACCAAATAGCGGATCAATTTTAATAGGAGATACTGATTTGGAAATCATAAATCAAAAATCATGGAGAAATCATTTGGGTTCGGTAATGCAGGAAGGATTTATTTTTAACGATACAATTGCAAATAATATTGCTATTGGAGTAGAAAATGTTGATAAAAAACGATTAATTTATGCTGCTGATGTAGCTAATATAATTGATTATATTTCAGGATTACCTTTGGGGTATAATACGAAAATTGGTACCGAAGGAGTGGGCATGAGTACAGGTCAAAAACAACGTTTGTTAATTGCAAGGGCAGTTTATAAAAATCCTGAGATGTTGTTTTTTGATGAAGCAACATCAGCATTAGATGCTAACAATGAAAAAGAAATAATGCGAAAACTGGATATTTTCTTCAAAAATAAAACCGTAGTAGTAATTGCTCATCGACTCAGCACGGTTATAAATGCTGATCAGATTGTGGTAATTGAAAAAGGCAAAATAATTGAAATAGGAAATCACGAGGATCTAGTGAAATTAAAGGGAAGTTATTATGAATTGGTTAAAAATCAGTTGGAATTAGGTAAATAAAACATGCAAGAAATTAACAATTTAAATCTTCGTAGCGAGGAAGTTCAGGATATACTTACGCGAGTTCCCCATTGGATTATTCGTTGTGGAACCATGGTGGTTGCTGTAGTGATATTATTATTGTTTTTTTCTAGCTGGTTTATAAAATATCCTGATGTTATTAATACTCAAATAACTATTACTACAAATATTCCACCTGAAAAATTAGTAGCAAAGACCTCTGGGAGAATTGAGGCTATTTTAGTTAAAAACAAAACAAAAATTATTGCCGGAACACCTTTGGCGATAATTGAAAATACGGCAAATTATAAGGATGTATTTCAACTTTCTAAAGTGATTTCACAATTGCAATCAGAAAAATCTTTAAAAAAATTCCCGTTTTCGATTTTTAAAAATGCTCAATTTGGTGATATTGAAACTTTTTTTGCAGTATTTCAAAAAGAAAGTATTTCTAATAATCTAAATGCTGAGTTGCACCCTTTTGCGATCGAAACGCAATCTCAGCGTTACGAAGCTATACAACTTAGAGAGAGACTAGAATTGTTGGAGTCACAAAAAGACATCAGCCAAAATGAACTTTCATTGCAAAAAAATGACTTAAAACGATATGAAAGCTTATTTAAAAAAGGAATAATAGCAGATCAGGAATTTGAACAACATAAATTAACCTGTCTTCAAGTTGAAAAAAATTATAAAAACACGTTAAGTACTATTTCGTCATTAAAATCTTCATTAAATGAACTTTCTAAAAACACGAAAACCAATCAAATAAATGAAAATAAAGAAATTGTTAATTTAGAACGTAACGTGATTCATGCATTTTACCAATTAAAAAAGGCTATCAAGGATTGGGAATTGAATTATGTCTTTCGTTCTTCGATAGACGGTAAGGTTAGTTTTCTTCAAGTTTGGGCAGCAAACCAAACAGTAAATTCTGGAGATGATGTGTTTGCTATTATTCCTGATCAGGAAAATGGATACATAGGAAAAATAAAAGCACCTGCGCTCAATTCAGGAAAAATAAGAATGGGACAACAGGTAAATATTAGACTTGTTAACTATCCCGATAAAGAGTTTGGAATATTAAAAGGTTCAGTTCGTACTATTTCATTAGTTCCTGATAAAGACGGCAATTTGTTGATCGATATTTTGTTGCCAAAAGCGTTAGAAACTTCATATAACAAGCAGATTATTTTTCAACAAGAAATGACGGGAACAGCAGAAATTGTTACTGAAGATTTACGATTAATTGAGCGCCTTCTATATCAATTTAGGAGCATATTTAAGAATGCTTAATTGAAAAAAATTATATTAATTATTGCTGTGATTTATTAGCTTTTAAATTAATCTTCCGTATAATAGTCAACAGGTTTGTACTTTTCTATATTTCCATAAACCATTTCATGTATGTCATTATCAATTAAAAATTTTGCAAAACCGTTAAAATGCAAATGACAAGGGAATGTTTTAGTTAAGTTATTTTTTAATCTCGTTCCGCTAATAGTAAAATTGGCATTGAACCACTCTTTTTTATGATCATAATATAAAGAATAGTCGATATCATTACCGTTATTTTGTAAACCTGGAAAATACTCTTCAGCTACTTCGGTAAAAAAGACACAAAAAATTTCACAATTTAGATCTAATGCAATTTTGTCGGTATTTTTAAAATATCTTTTAGCCCATAAATACTGATTGCTTCTTGGAAATTTTTCTAAATCAAAATCATTGTCTTCAAGAAGTTCTTTTATGTCCTTTGCTATACCAACAAAACCGCCACTATTTAGATATTTATATGGTGTTTTACTATCTGTTTGCGGATATTCAGATGCCATATTTGCATCAGGCCAACATCCCAATTCTGCAGAAAAAACAATTTTTTTATTAAAAGAATAATATTTAGAAAGTATTTCATCTTCGGATGCAGAAAATACAGCATCAGTGCCATCTGTAAAAAAAATAATTTCATTTAGATCAGTGTTTTTGTCAGATAGATAATCAAGTAAAAGATAATCTTTAATTCTTCTTGTACTAAAATCATTGTTTGCAACCAGTGTTATTAATTTTAATCCATTTACAAAGCATGAAAGCTTTAATAAATTAAAATTTATATCGTGAATGTCATTTATTACTGTTATAACTTTCATTTTTTATTAATATATAATTTTCATTAATAATCGGATTATAATGTATTCAGATCTAAATATACTGTTAAATTTCGTATCATAATGTTTGCATAATGAAAAAAAATTGTGAACCTATTGGCAATACTGTAAATTATCAGGATAAAGATGAGTCTTATATAGGTTATAAACCAACATCAGTTGCAGATACAAAAGCCAATGGATTGTACAGCACAGATAAAAATGCAAAAATTCGTCCTGCTGCTTTTGGGGTGACATTAGCATGGAAACTTAAATAAATTCATTTTTTTTAAATTATAAAAGGCCTTGACTTCCAATCAAGACCTTTCTAGCGATTATAAGATATAATGTTTCCAAAAGTTTATTAAATTCAGGTTCTGTCGCATCTAGATACGTTGTAACTTTGCCCTTTTTTAAATTTTCAATCTTCTAAATACTCAACTGCATATTTTACCCAGTCGCCCACATTGGCATCCATGTAAATATCTGGCTGGATGCCAATGTTGTCAATAGGGTAGTCGGACACTCGCGATACACGATAGGTAGGTAAGAAAACCTGATAACCAGAACAAGCTAGATCAACCAAATATGCATTTCCATAATCAAGAGCGCCATAACTAGGTTTGCCTAAAATTTTTACTTTATAACTTTGTTTGGCAATAAATAAAAAATATTCTGCTGAGCTTCCGGTAAGGCCATTGGCTAAGATAACAATACGCTTAGGGCTATTGGGAACCACATTTATCGTCTGAATTTGCTCATCAGGTGAATTTGTTTCACTTAGGGATACAAAATTCCCTAAATTTTCTTTAAGTTTTTTTATACTATTATCTATTGCTTCTGTTGATGAATTTTTGTCTAATGTTTTTTTATAGGCTTCAAGATTGTTGATATAGGTTTGAGTAGCAAGAAATTCTGTTCTCGTATGCTTAATCTGTTTTCCAGAAATATACGGTAATAGTTTTGGGTAGGCATCTGTGGTACCGCCAGGATTTCCTCTAAGATCAATAATGAGGTTTTCACTTTCTAACAATAATTTGTTGTTTTCTATCAAAGTATCAATCATTTGTAAATGTTGATATTCAAAACTAGGTAATTTTAAAAGTGCAGTCTTGGGTGTAATTTTTTTAAAATAAAAGCTATTCATTTCGTCTAGCTTTGCATCTATTTGCGCTTTGCTTAGGGCGGGGGCTGGCACATTTTTTACCATTACTACACTTACATCTTCCAAATGAATGATAGAGTCATCTAATATTTCGTAGCTACCCGTTTTGATAGTACGATCCAATAGCGCAAATACAAACTTACCATTAAGAAATAGTCTAAACTTTATATCCTTAGGTTTCCATTGTTCATATTTCGACTTAATAATAAATCCAGTGTATTCATTTGAGTTGGTCTTTTTTACTCCGAATGTGTACATTTCATTTGAATAGATACCCTCCAATTTATCTTTACTGTCTTTGATTGTTTTTTCGAACATTGCAATGTCGATGTTTATGGCAGGAGGTTGTTCATTTTTGGAAGCTGGATTTGAAAACGCAACACCATTGGCACCCACCCATAAATGTGGATCTTTAAAAAAGTTAGTGTATGATTTTAGAACACCGGGACAGTCAGTATTTGTTGTTTCCTTCGCTTGCTTGAGGATATTGTTCTTAAATTTTTCGTATAGAAATTTGTCTTCTGTTTTGTCGGCAAAGCCAGGATATTCTTTTTCTATCTTAACAATTAAATTTTCGAGAGCCTGATTACAATTACAATTTTGTTGCTGTGCAAAAAGGGAATTAGTGAATAAAAGTAAGAGGCTATAAATAGTGATTTTCATAAAAACAATTTTACAATTAAGATTGCAAAAGTATTTGAAACCTCGATCAATAAATTGTAAGAATGTAAACCACTATATTAAAAGCCAAACAATTTCTTTCGCTGTATTTACATTTTGGAAGAATGAATTGGGCTTATTATTTGTAAACTGTTTAAAATCTTTTATAAAATGAGATTGGTCGTAAAATGAGTTGCCGTGAGCTAATTCTGTTAAATTCTTGGTTTTTCGCTGATTATTAATTGAATTTCTAAACCTATGAATTTTCCGATACTCTGTAGGTGATTTTCCAATACTTTTAAAAAATAATTTATGTAAATATTGCCTTGAAAAATTGTACTTCTTCGCAATATCGTCAATTCGTAAATCGTTTTCTACGTCTGTCAAAATACTTTCCATTATGGATTGCTGCCTATTTAATAGTTTAGACAGCCAATAGGTTTCCAACGCTTCAATCTGTTCCGTTTTATTTTTAAGTAGAAGTATTTCTTTCATTTTAAAGGTAAAATCAGCAAATGGAATGAAGTCGGATGCGCTTTTGTTTTTAAAAATCATTTCTGTATTTTTACTAAACTGACTAATGCCCAAAGGCTTAAAGTAAATAGTTATTTCATTAACAGGCTTTTCATACAAAACTACTATTGGTTTTGTGTAACTGGCAACATAGTTTACCACAATGTTATCTTGTGCACTTGGTTTTACAATCAATTTACATTTTTCAATTATAATTTCAGTATTTTGGCTAATGGAAAGGATAAAAAAATTATTGGGGAAAGTCCAATAATTCAATGGGGTTGCATTTTCATTTTGGGAAATAAAATAATCGCCCTCAATGTATTTTTGTAAGGTTTTGTTTGTCGGTACAAAAAAATCAAGTTCCATAAAGCTTTGTTGGATGTTTGTTTTGCAGCTCACGTCAGTCTGTGAAAAACTTCCGTTTTATTGTAAACAAATATAGGGAAGTATTATTTTTAAAACAGGATTTTTCGTAATGTAGAAAACCGGCGGTTCTGTCGATTAAAAGCAATAACAAATAAAGGGGATTGGAACGAAAAATTTGTTAGAGATTAAATACGACATTTAAAATAATATAAAGTTTCCTTTAATGTACAAGCAACAGGGTAATCTAAAATAACTAGCCTCATAATCAATTTGTGCTAATGTAGTTAAGGTTCGAATACCCCTTCAAACTATAAAAATAAAACCTCAGTAAATACTGGGGTTTTAATAATGTGTGGGCTCTCAGAAATCACAGTCGAACACCTTGCGCCTATTTTGACTCTATGTAATGAAATTTAAAAGTGCTTAAAATATTTATTTAAAGTGTATTACGAAGTGTTTTTGTTGTGCACAGATAGAATTAAAATACAATTTTAGCAAACTAAAATTAAAACCATAGCCTATGGACAGGCTGTGTTATCTTGAAGTAATTAAAATTCCATTCAACCGGCGTTTTACTTTCGGCAGCTGTCATGATAAACAATACAATTATTATTTTTTCATTTGAGATGTTGCATTTCGGGATTAGCAGATTTCTATTTTTCCAAACTGTATATTTTTTCAAGTGCCTTATCGGCAAAACCCGCAGTGTTGTAAAAACCATCGTAAAATGCGGCCCTGTCTTTTGGATAATGCATGTCATGTTTTACAGGAATTCCAATCCCTTCATAACTTTTACCCTTGCTGTCGGAATAAACCTCATTCGACAGGCTGAATTCCCAGCCGTTGGGCAATTCTTTCCATAGCAATTCTGAGAATATCCCAGCGGTGGGCGAACCAATGCGGATAATTTCTGGATAGCTTAACGTGCCCAGCGCAAATATCTCGGCGGCACTGGCCGTATTATGACCGGTCAAAAGGTATACTTTTTTGCGGTAGGGATTTTTGGCCGGCAACAAATTGTAGTGCTGGCCTGCTGAAAAACCACGTTTGGTTTTTGCTTTCACCGAAAGTATGTCTTTTTGTTCTGTAACAAAGTAGCCCAGCAATTTCAAGGCGACTGTCTCATAGCCGCCACCGTTGAAACGCAAGTCGATGACTATAGCTTCCGTACTCTTAAAATCTTCTATGATGATCTTCATAATACTATCAACTCCCCGCAATTCATCTTCAAATATGGCCAGCGGTGTTTTTGTATCACTGATAGCCTCATATTTCTTCCTGAAATCTTTAGAATCCTGATCTAACTTTGGGACATAATCCGCAAAATTATTCATGTCCGTCACTGAAATGTAGCCGGTTTTGCCGTTCTTCAAAAATCCCCATTGAAGAACGCCTCCATTGTAAGTTTTGACATTGTCAACATAGGCGTTCTGAAGATCAGAAATTACTTCCTGCTTGGACTTTACGGGTTTTGAGATAGCAACATTCGTTTTTGTAATCAATGCCTGTGGGATTTCAAGACGGATGTGCCCATCGTTGATCTTTCTAACAATTTCTCGCAGCAACAAAGCAAATTCCTGCTCAGTCTTAAGTTTCCTGACTTTTGGCAGATAATCACTATAGACCTGTTGCCAGTTGACATTCCTTTCCCTGAAAAAAGCGTAGTTGTCGCTGAAGGTGAGCCAGAATACTTGGAAGTTTTTTTCAATTGAGGTGTTTTTTTCGGCCGATTTCTGACAAATGGAGGGAAGGGCATCCACGCGGTTAAAATTATAGTTAACAATCCCGCCCGGGTTCAAAACCAGTTGATTGTCCGTTTCGGAAACAACAGAAAACCTGTCGGTGATGTTTCCCTCGACTAGCGCTTTGCAGGACACATTATCGAGGTTATAGTAGGAGTAGTTTGAGTCTTTTATTGCAAGGGCGCGGCCATAGCCTTCCTGCAGCCAAAAGCTGTTTGGGATTTTATTTCTTTGTTGGGCGGTGCCGGCGATTCCCGCGAGCAATGTGCATAAAGCCAGAATTTTTTTTAAGTATACCATGGATTGATTTTTGATGATTGATTATTTTATCTTTGTGATTATAATGCTCTTCCAGTCTCAGCTTCATTTCCGCCGCTTTTCTCATTTGCCTTAACTTTGCCGCCGCCAAACTTATAAGTAAGGGAAATGACAAGTCTTCGGAGGTCGTTGTAATTCCGGTACTCCTGCCGGATGTTATTGGTGTATCCGACAATTCGCGGCGTATTGGTCCTCAATATATCAGATCCGTTAATTCCGAGTTGCAGTTTCTTATTGAAAAGACTGCACTTGAAACCGATGTCAAGCTGGTGGAAATTACTCAGGCTGTACTGCGTAATCGATGCCGGGAATTGATACCAGTAGTTGAGTTCTGCAAATATCGTTTTTGAGGCGTTCAGCGTAAAGGAGTTGTTGGTGGAGGCAAACGCGCTGAATCCTTTGGTTTCGCCTTGAAGCACCTTTAATCTGATATTGGAATAATTATAATAGGCACTAAGCTGGTTGTCGCTTTCCCATATTTCAGAAACTCTAAAGGAATGATTCTCGGAAATGCCAACGGTATAAAAGGTAGCATAATTTTCGTAGACATAAGCCTGCATTGCGTTCTCGGGAGAAACATAGGTGACGCGTTCATACCAATTGGATGTTTTGGACGCGTAAAGCTTGCTGATCCATATGCTCTTGTAGGTATGGGTGATCTCGATATTGTCTATGGATTCGGGTTTCAGGAAAGGATTCCCAGAGCGGTAAGAAGACAAGTTAAGATACCACCTGAAAGGATTGAGGGCTTCATATGACGGGCGGTTGATCCTCCTGTTGTAATTGAGCGCTATGTTTTGATTATCGTTGATGCTATAACTTATAAAAGCCGAAGGAAAAAGTGACTGATAGTATTTTTTGTTACTTTGGCCAAGCGAAATGGAAATGCCTTCGGTAGCAGTGGTTTCAAAACGTAAACCCGCCTTGAATTCCCATTTGCCAAATTTTTTATACGCGGTGGCATACAAGGCATAAATATTTTCCTTATACCGAAAGCGGTCGCTTTGCAAGGTATCAGCGCTGAGGTTTCGAAAGCCTATATTATTCTGGTTGTTTATAAAACTTCCCTTGCCGCCGATTTCAAGTTTGGCCCAGCTGTAAGGAAGTTCGGCATCAACATTGCCCGTAAATATTTTAATATCCTGCTTTCCCCAATTATCTGCCTCTGTCCGGGCCGTTTCGACAGGTATGCCTTCAGTAGAATAGTTTTCCCCTAAACTATTGAAAGACCGTTCCCGTGAGCTGTGATAGGCGAAATAGTCGCTGCCAATACTTAGTTTTTTACCTAAAGTATCGAGCTTTATGGCATAATAGGCACCCAGATTATTGTAATTGACGGTGCTTTCCGTCGCGCCTTTGGTAAATTGTGAACCGTTCAGCACCGCAGTTTCCGGGTTGAAATAAGTCACGCCGATATGATCTCTAGCATCCGGAGCCGACTTGTTACCTGAATACTGTAAACCGATACTGGCCTTATCGTTCAGCTCATAATCAACGGTGAGCCTTCCTCCAAAGAATTTATTATAAGCACGCGTTGTTTCCTCTGATGTCCGAAAGTTATTCGGATAAAAAATTTTTTCAGCAACTGTCTCTTTTACTGAACCAGTACCAGCACTTAAAGTTCCGGAAAGGGAGATTTTCTTCTTTTTATAATTAATTCCAGTGCCGAGATTGGCAGAAGAATAAGATGCCTGGGAATAAGAAGTGGAAACATTTCCGCTAAAATCTTCTTTGTTGTTTTTCTTCAGCTGGATGTTGATCAGCCCGCTGTTGCCCTGCGCGTCATATTTCGAGGGAGGATTGGTGATGACCTCAATACTTAAAATATCTTCTGACCTTACTGTCTGGAGATAATTCATCAGGTCTTCACCAGTTAGCACCAACAACCTGTCATTGACCATCATACGTACTTTTCCTTTTCCCACAAGATTAATGGTATTGTCTGATACCTGTAAGCCTGGTGTTTTTCTGATCACCTGCAGGCCATCGTTCCCCATAGCAGAAATGCTTTGCGCAACATTAAATACATAGCGATCGATCTTTTGCTCTAGAATAGCTTTCTTTTGGTTGATGATCACTTCCTTAAGGCCAATTGTTTCTTCTTCCAGTACAAGAATTCCAAGAGGCAGGTTTCCCGATACGTTACAATTGAACTGTTGCGTTTTAAAACCGTGGTGTGAGACTGTTAAAACGTAATCGCCCGGAGTGGTGTCAAAAGTAAACATTCCGCTACTATTTGTAGCGGACGTAAGCGCCTTATCGTCAGTATGACCTATTATTTTCACATTAACCCCTGAAAGGGCAGATCCGCCTGGATCAAACACGCTTCCCGAAATTTGGTATTGGCCATAAGTAACCATCGGAAGTAAAAGAAAAAAGAATAATCTGGACAGTCGTTTCATATATGATTTGCAAGTAGTACATTCATGTTTTATAAAGACATAAAAAATTAGAAGATGTTACTATAAAATTTAAAACAATCGATTGGATCTGTGATTTAATGTTCCAATTCCTTTTTACATTTAACTATTGGTATCCATTTTCTATACGACAAGCTTCTCCATATCCATTCAAATAAGCCAAAATGATACTTCTTCAGCCACCACCTGCTAAAAAACATTTGAAAAATATAGACTATAACCCCTGCAATAAAATACCAGTGCCATGACCATTCCGGTCTGATGTTGATAAACAAAATGAACAAAATTATATTTTGTAAGATGTAATTCGTCAGGGTCATTTTGCCCGTTTCTTTCATAAGTTCGAAAACACCCTTAAAATATCCGGAATAGTATAGACAACAAACAGCAGAACTTGAAAAAACCATAATGCTCAATACCTGCGGGTAGTATAAATTGTAATAATCTTCAAACAGCCAATCGTTGTTTTCAACAGCTATTTGAAAGAAAAAGATTGCAATGGAAATCATGAAACTAAACAGGACCGTTTTTTTGACGGATTTTAGGAATTTAGACTGTAACACCTCAAAAGAATTACTTCTCTGAAGTGCCATTCCCAGTAAAAAGCAGCCCAATTGAACCAGATGCAATATCACAGAATAGCTCGGGCGCAGCATCCATTTATACCGCATTAATAAATTGGCCTTTATACTGTCTAAAGTAGTATGGCGATCGTATAATTCATAAAAAGCGTCGCGATACTTCGGGGTAAACAGCAATTGGTGGTTTGCTAACAGTGCCTGTAATGCAGGCGTTAGCAATAAAATCAATACTGCTAAAACAAATAGTGATTTTGTATTAAAATTGTAAAAAAGAAGCAGGATTAAACCCATCAGGGCATAGTCATTTAAAATATCGCCTCCAAAAAATATACTGTTGATGAATCCTAATACAAATAGCCAGAACATGCGTCTTACGAAAAATACACATTGATTTCCTCCACTTTGCCTAACCCCTTTGAGTAAATAAGAAAATCCATAACCAAATAAAATGGCAAGTAATGTCCAGCCTTTAGATTCAAAGACAGTTTCGGCTGTTGATTCTAATGCCGCCGAAAGAGAGCTTGAACCAAAATTGTCAGCGTGGTTATTCCAGCTATGAATGGTCGAATAATTCATTACAGCAACACTAAACAAAGCCCAGCCCCTTAGGATGTCTATAATGGGTATACGGTGATTTTGCGATATTGGGCTATTTGCTTTCAATGCGGATGATTAAATTCAATGTTAACTCTTTTCAGGCTTAAAGGCAGGTAAAATATATTTTGCCAAAATTTCAAAAGCCTGTTTAGCCTTAAAAGATCGGTAATTGCCTTGTGTGAAGACAACTGTTAAGTTTAAACTTTTAATTATAAATATGTATTGGCCGCCATTCCCGGATGCAAATAATACATTTTCCTGAATATTGTCTGTTTTTATGGTCTCGCGATACCAGTAAAAACCATAGTATGCCGGCTGTGCCGATGCTATTTTACTTTTACTTGATTTTATAAAGGAAAAATCGGGGATTGCAATATCACAAAGCGTAGACCGCTCGATCCATTCTTTCGAAACCACCTGTTTGCGATTGTAAATTCCCTTATCCTTAACCAATTGGCCTATTTTAAGCATGTCTGCAGGCCGGATGTAAAAAGATCCAGCTGTCATCGCATTCCCACTTGGATCTGTAGTCCATTGATATTTAGAAATACCCAAGGGCTCAAATAAATATTTGGCAGCAAAATCAATTACAGACATTTTGGTTGCTTTACTTATTACGCCGCTCAGGATTACGGGGTCTATTGAAGTATAAGACCATATTTCTCCGGGCTTATCTTTCATTGGAAGATCTACTGCGTAATTTACCCAGTTTTTGCTTAAGCTCATTTCCTCTTCACAATCTTTTGTGTCATTAAATTCTTCGCAATCAAAACCAGATTTCATTTCCAGTAGATTCTTGATGGTCAGCAGCTTTTTAAATTTATCAGTCCTTAAAGAAGTATATTCCGGGAAAAACTCATAAACTTTTTGGTTTACATCCTTAATGAACCCCTTGTCAATGGCTATTCCGACAAGTAAGCTTGTTATAGATTTAAAAGAAGAACGGGAGTCGTGCAATGAATCCCGACTATAACCATTAAAGTATCGCTCATATACTAAATTTTTATCATCCGCAACAAGTACGCTATGAATTCCGGGGTAATAATTGGTAAAAATTGAATCTGTCATTTGACTTAAGAGAATATCCCCGGTTTGCCCGTGATTTTGCGCGGATGTGTTAAAGATGTTCAGCAATAGGAAAATAAAAGAGAAGTGACTGTTTTTCATACTAGTATAGGAATTTGATAGAAATTACGAGATCATTGTCATACTGCGGTGATAACAATTGCCATAATGTTAGTTTTTTGATTGATGATGATGATTAAATTCCAATTTAATCTGGACTATCGACTATCTGTATACTTCAAAATAAATAGAATGATAAATCAATTAATTGGTTCTTTCTTTTTCTTCTTGATTACCACCCTGTTTTTTCTCAACATTAATATTCTTGTTACCAAATTTGTAAACTATTGATAAGCGGAATAATTGTACATCATAATTTTAGCAGATGCTATTGAGATTTGTGTTTTTCTTAAAGAATTAAAAATAAATATTTTACATAAAACTTGCACAAGATTGAAATTTTGTACGCTAAGGACCTATAATTAATACACTTTTGCTGGTAGATTATATATTTAAAAACCTAATAGCAAGTCCCATATAAAATGCAGTAGAATTGCAAAGACGAGACCTGAACGCATTCTAACAAAACTTAAAATGAATGCACTCAAGAATTGGGAAATAATTAATGGTAAGTTAACTAAGTCAAGATTTTTGTGATTAAAAAAATGTATAAAGGCAAACAAAACAGCACTTGAAATAATGATACTATGTTGATTACTGTCCCAAAAAGCAGTCATTTTCGAAGTGTTTTTTTTAGCAAAAAATAATGATAATGTAAAAATAAAAATCATTAATATTCCCATTTCCATTAATCCCTGCAGTTCAAAAACCATATTACGATAATATAATTTTTTAAAATAAATACCTGATATTCCCGCTACTGAAATTGAAAAAAATAATGGATTAAACTTTTTTAAAAAACCTCTGAAAGAAAATTCTTCCAATACAGCAACCATAGCAAATAAAATCACAGGATTGTATAATAACTGTAAATTTTCATTTGCACTATCAGATTTCAGCCCAAAATAATGTATCAGGATTAGACTTATAACTAAAGTGGTTAGTCCCACCAATATAATCTGCAGAATAAATAAACTGAATGTTATTTTTAATTTAGAGATTACTTTATTTTCTTCCTGTAAAAAATGAGGTTTCTTGATAAATCGAAAAAACGCTGTCCATTGTGCTACCATTTTCATTTTATGTTATTTTTTAATATCCAAAGATCATTGATACAATAATCCGCATTATTTTGTAATCAGGTCCATTTCGAATTTAGCCCGAAGGTATATTTAATTCAGACTGCCTGAAATGGTTATTACTAACCATTTTACATTTATAATATAGATTCTAATTTTAATCCATTAAAACAGATCACTTGTTTGCAAGATAAAAATCTTCAACATCTGATTTTATTTTTTGGCTTAGAGGTTAGAAGGTTAGGATAGAAGTATCAAGTACAAAAACCTTCTTTAACCAATTCTGTTTTATAGTTTATAAGCGTCGCTGTTCTTCTGTTTGAATTTCTTTTTTTTTGTTTTCCAGACCCTGATTTCCAAAATTATAACGAAAGCCCAATCTAATGCTCTGGCTGTCCCCATAAGATTTGAAGTAATTGTACTGGTTGGCATAATCTGTAACTACCTTTTCTTTTTCTCCTCGATAGATATCTGAGATGATGGCATATATTTCTCCATTACTGTTCCATATTTTCTTACGGAACGCTGCAGAAAGGTTGGAGGTGTGGCTGAAAACAAAAGTACCCTGTACGGAAGACGAATTGTATTGAAAGTTAAGTTCTGCGTTTAATTTTTTCTTCTTGCTCAGTACAAAACGGTTGCTGATACTAGTGTTGTAAGTGGGTTTTCCGTTTTTATAGAAATTGCCATCTATGCCCTGAAAACGATCTTCTACATAACTTAATCCAGCCTGGATTCCTGATTCCCAAAATGTATACAAAGTCAGGTTCGTATTGAATTCCAGTCCGAAGGCATAATTTTTTTTAATATTTGTAAAATGATACACTAGCATTTTTGTTTCATACTCCTGATAAGAAATTTCCATGGAAGGATTTTTTTCAAGGCGGTAAAAAAAATCAAAGTTGTATTTGCTTTTTAGTGTATATAAAAGACTGATGTTGTGACTGATTGTAGGAAGCAGTTTAGGATCACCCATAAAATAAGAATAGGAATTGTAATAGGAACGGAACGGATTCAGTCTGCTGTACTGCGGACGCGTAATTCGTTTTCCGTAAGAAATACCTATTTCATGACCTTCTTTTGGCTTGTAAAGTCCGTAAAATGTTGGGAAAAGCTTAAAATAGTGTTGTTCGTTGATTTCAGATGTTGTAACCGAGTTTCCTTGCAAGGCTGTATATTCACCACGCAAACCTGCTTTGAGGCTCCATTTTCCCAATTCTTTGTTATAACTCGCATACCCCGCCAGTATCGACTCATCATAAATGAAAAGGCTGGTCCGATTCGGATTGTTTACCAGACTGCCATCGATTTCGTCTTTATAATCGAGATTGCTTTCGGCTTTTACATTTCCAAATTTCACACCTGCTTCCAGAGTGCCGTTATTTTCATTAGAATAATCTGCCTGTGCTGAAAAAAGCTCAATGTTCTGAATGTTGTCACTGATAAAATGTATAGTTCGATAAGGATTTTCCTCGGGAAGCGAAAATGCAGAAGCAATATCCTGACGTTCTTGCCTCCAATATTTGGTGTAATCAGCCGCCACTGATATTTTTTCTTTTTTAGTAAAAATATGGTCGAAAGATATATTGTATGCATTGTTCTTTAAAGGATTGTTTCGGTTATTTCGAGTTACATAAAGCGAATCAACCATGTTGTCGGCACCATAAATAAAGGTAGGAACTGTAAAATCTGCTTGCTGTTTCATTCCAATAAATCCCGTTCCTCCGACAGCGATAGTATTCAGGGAATCAATTTCATACGATGCCTGAAGACGGTAAGAATGCTGTTCCGGCGATTTAGACTTGCGCCTCATGATGCTTTCCCAGCGCGAATCGACCGAAGCGTCTTCTTTTAAATAATGTACTACATCAGTTCCTTCATTGACGTATATTCCTGAACCAAAGCCATATCTTCCTGCCAAAGACAATTTTTTTCCTTTATAAAACTGATTTGTAGACACAATACCTTTAGGATATATTGACTGCACGTATGCCATATTAATTGAGCCTTTATAACCTAATGAAGGACTCTTTTTTAGTTTGATATTTAAAACAGCACTTCCCTGAGCTTCATATTTTGCCGGCGGATTGGTGATAACCTCTATCGATTTTACCTCTTCACCGCTTGTGTTTTCTAAAAACTGCTTTAGTTCTTCGCCACTTAGATAAATTTTCTTATCATTGATGGTAACAAGAATACTCTGGCTGCCACGAATACTTAATGAGCCTGAGGATCCAGTCATTACTCCGGGTGTTTTGCTTAAAATTTCCCAGGCATTGTTTGAGGAAAGTGATGAATTTTCAACCCCAAACTCGAGTCTGTCAGTCAGCCGCTTTACAATAGGACTTTTGGAGTTAATCGTTACTCCGTCCAGATTATTTATAACTTCGTTTAAAGAAATTGTATCCAGAAACAGATCTTTTTCGAGGATTATCTTTTTGTAATACCCTTCAAAACCAATTGCTTTTATTTCAAGCACATAATCCCCTTTTGGTATGCCACTAAAATGAAACTCGCCCAACTCATTAGTCTGTGTCGTTTTGTGTGGTAGAGAATCATTTGCCTGCAAAAGCACGGCATCTGCAAAAGGTACGGCTTGATGAGAGCCGTCGATTACCTTTCCAGACAGGGAATTTTCTTGCGAGTAACCCGCAATGGATCCCCACAACAGTAACATGATTAATTTTTTCATTGATGATTTATTTCTTGCAAAACTCTGTTAATCATTTTCAAAAAATGGTTAACAGAGGGTTAATGACAGGTTAATGCATGAAATTGAAAATCAAATTGTAAACGCTAAAAAACTTTTGTAAAAAGATAATTAAGTATTTAGAGGGTTTGTCCCTCTTATTATTTTTAACTTTGGTTAAAGGACGGTTAACGGCAATATTTTTAGAACGATAAAGCTTAAAATGAGATAGCTTTGCCGTAAATAACAAAGCGGATTGCTTCTGTAACCAAATATAATAACAGATGAAAAGAAAAATAATGCTCTTGATAGGCGCCTGTATCTTTACGGTAGCAGCCTTAGCTGCAATTCAGGGCTATTTTATCTACAATACCTATAAATTACACGAAAAAGAAATACATAGTTCGATTAAAAAACAAGTAGCCCGTTTGGAAGACACTGAAGAATGGGAAAAACTGAACGATACCTGGACAACACGTTCTAAAAAATATGCAAAAGAGTATGCCAAAGGGAATGTCACAAAACAAAATTTTGCTAAATACCTGACTTCAAATAAAGATTCAATTATAAGCGCCATGAACATGTATATGAAAAAGATGACGCAGCCCGAAGATTATGATATTGAGTATTCTATTTATCTAAATTCAATTGTACTGATAAATCACGGGAAAACAGATACTCTTTTTAAAGGAAAAATACTGGTTCTGGCCAATGATACATTAAAAAAGAATCAAATACTTTCTTCTATGGGGCGCTGGGAAACCAAAGATAATGATGATGAGCATACCATGATAGTAAAGAGTAACCGCTACTATAGTTTTGATGAATTACAGCAAACAATTATTTCTAAAATGGCAGGTTTATTACTCTTTTCTATCGTATTGATGGCTTTTGTCGTTTTCTTGTATTATATGTCACTCAAAAATTTCATCAATCAAAAAAGGATTGCCGATATCAAGACTGACTTTGTCAATAATATCACCCATGAGTTTCAAACGCCACTTGCAACAATGGATATTGCCATTAAAACACTGCAGCGAAAAAATAAGCAGATGAGTCCGGATCACTATAAAAGTACGCTGGACATGATTTCAAGACAAAATGAAAGACTTCAAAAATTGTTTCGGCAGGTCAAAGAAGCTTCTTTCGTGCCAATTGCAAACAAAAATATTATTCATGTAACGCATGAAGAAATCAAGCATATGATTGATGATTTCAAGCTTTCAGCGCCCAATGTAGCGATTGAATTCACGAGCCAAAAAGAAGTTTTCACCGTGGCAATGGATCGTTTTCATCTCAATACGATTCTTATAAATCTTTTAGACAATGCTGTAAAATATGGCGCCGTTAAAATTGAGGCTGACTTAAGAATAATAGATGGAGTTATTAATTTTTCTGTAAAAGACAATGGAAAAGGAATCCCTATCCGGGAACAAACTGCGATTTTTGATAAATTTTACAGAGTTGAGAAAGGAAATATTCACAACAGCAGAGGACTAGGACTCGGACTGTTTTATATTAAACAGCTGGTAGAGACCTATAGTGGAAGAATCAGTGTCAAAAGTGAAGAGCACAAGGGATCAGTATTTATAATTACAATTCCAGTATGAAGCAGCATATTTTATTAGCGGAAGATGATTTTGACTATGCTTCCATATTAAAGCAATATTTGGAATTTTCTGGCTTTAAGGTAACATGGGCAAAGGATGGAAGGGAAGCCTTAAATTTTTTCTCAGATATAAAGCCGGATATCTGCATTCTGGATGTCATGATGCCAAATATGGATGGATTTACTTTGGCTGAAAATATTATTGACCACCATAATGATATACCTTTTATTTTTCTAACAGCCAAAAGCATGAGGGAAGACAAAATCAAAGGATTGCGGCTTGGTGCCGATGATTATGTGGTAAAACCTTTTGAAGTTGAAGAATTGATTTTACGGATTCAAAATATCCTGAGAAGAAGTCAAAAAAATATTATTGGAAACACCAATGAAGATTTGATATTTTCCATCGGCAGTTATGTTTTTGATGGTAAAAATTATATGCTTTCCCATGCTAAAATTGTACATCAAATTACCGAAAAGGATGCATTGCTGATTAAGTTCTTATATACTAATAAGAACCTACTTGTCAAGCGTGAAGATATTTTAAAAGAAATATGGGGCAGTGATGATTTCTTTTCAGGGCGAAGCATGGACGTTTTTATCAGCCGTCTTAGGAAATATTTTAGCGAAGATCCTACCATCTCTATTACAAGTGTAAGAGGACTTGGCTTTAAATTTAACACTAAATAAGAAAAAAAAATTAAATCTTTTAATTATGAAAATCATTTTATTTTTAATCTGGCTTGCCTGTACTACCTTTACTCAGGCGCAAACTGCCACAGCTTCTTCTGGAAATACAACAGCAATTGCAAAAGTTCCGCCAGGACAGACGAAAACAACAAAATCATCAGTATCTATTTCTATTTCAGATAATAATTATTCTCTGCAGGCGAGCTTTGATAAAGGAAAAACCAAAAAGCTTGAAAAACTATTATCTGACAGTATGGATAATAATTTATTAACGAATGATGCCGGCAGCAAAATTTGGAAAAAAGAGAATAAAGGCGAAACGGCTTATTCAGTTGTATTAAAAGAAGAAAAATTGAAGATGAGCATTGACAAAGAATTGGTTTCTGATGAAACTTTTGAGAGGCTAAAAGCTTTGGGAGAAAAGATTTCCGAAACGCTGTCAGATAAAAACTAAATTACCATTAAAATATCCCGCGATTGCATCGTAAGTCCCAAAGATATTTCTGGTTTGTGTCCATTAATTCCGTCTGGTTGCGCACTGGAAAAATTGGTTCAATTGACCATTACCTGTCAAAATGGAATGACCAGCTTGATAGAAATCTGGGGCTTTTTTTATTCGAAGGTACACAGCTCCAAATATACAATTCAGGAAAAATTAAATCTTGCTGAACAATACAAGAATGATTAAATGGTAAAAGAGCTGGGGATTGAATTTTAGCGGATCATTGATTCAGATTTTGTACTTCTTAAAGAGTTAAAATAAATGTTTTACCTACGATCGCGATTTTACAGAAAAATGGTAAATTTCAGACGCCTTTCGTGCTAATTAGCAATAATGAAAAATAAGTTATTGAGACATTGAAAAAATCATTGTCATAGGAATCTCTAATCAATTTAATAGTGATATAAACTATATATGTTAACCTCTAGAAATTTACAATTATAATGAGAATTAAAATTTATATTTTATCAATAGTAATTTTTTCAGTCAATTTGGTTTTATCTCAAAATAAAAAAAGGGAAGTTATTACCTGCCTTAAAAAAGAAATGGAGTACAGAAAAATTCCTGGCTGCCAGCTGGTGGTCCTTAAAGACAATGAGATTATCTTATCCGAAGCTCTTGGAATTGCTAACGTACCATTTTCAGTACCTGTGAAAACCAATAGCATCTTTTCGATAAATTCTATCTCTAAAGTTTTTACCTCAGTTGCGATAATGCAATTACAAGAGCACAATAAACTCAATATTGATGACCCTATTTCCCAGTATATGGACTCGATCCCTGAAAATTGGAAAAAAATAACAATAAAACAATTGATGAGCCACACATCAGGGCTTCCGGATATTGAGGACGGGAAAGGTCTTATTGGAGACAAGGGACAAGATTCAGCTTGGTTAATGGTGCAAAAATTACCATTACAATCCGAAGTTGGGGAAAGTTTTAATTATAATGCCACCAACTATTATATTTTACAGCGTATTATTGAAAAGTGCAGTGCCACAACATTTGAAAAATTTGTTCGCAAAAATCAGTTTGATATAGTAGGAATGAGGCACATATACTACGGAAATTCCTATGATGTAATTCAAAATAAATGTCCTACGTACAGCTATTATTATCAGGATAAAATAACAAATGAATATATCAAAGACAATCAATTAAAAGAAATATATGAAGAATTTCCATCAAAAATGATAACCGATGCCGGTGCGTTTACCACAGCCGAGGAAATGGCAAAATGGATAATGGGCCTGCAATCGGGGGAACTGCTTAAAAAAAATGAAGATCTTACTATCATTTGGGAGCCTGTAAAACTAAACAATGGTTCTTACGATGGTTTTGGCGGACTTTTAAATGCTTATGCCTTGGGCTGGCCTGTAATTAACCGACCAAAACATGCTGCTGTTGCTCCTATTGGCGGTGGCCGTGCTGCCGTTATTATCTATCCAAAAGATAATCTTACAGTCATTCTTTTTACAAATCTTACAGGCAGCTCTCCGGAAGAAATAATTGAAAAAATAATTAAGTTTTATATTTCAGATATTGATAATTAGAGTTCTTGGTTTGCCGGGGTTTAGGACTGGCAGGTGATGCCTGTCCCGAGTGATCAGCTATAATAACTCTAGGAGACTGGTTTTGCTCAGGATTGCTTTACAATAATGTTATGGATCTCATGGTTAATTACTTTTCAGGAGCTATTCCTGCAATACGCTGTACTCTTTGCACCAAACCCCGCAAAAAGGGTTTTCACTGCTATCGGGGCTGCCGGAGAGTACTGTTGACTAATAAAAATATGAAGGTTATATAGAAAATGGCATCAATTGTCTTCAATTGGCGCCATTTGGCTTGTTTGTCAAAGGAACTGAAATTTCTATAAAATTTATGGATGATTTGAAGAAATTGGCTTAATACTGGTAGGGCATGACTTTCAGTGGCTTGAGCAATTTGGTTTGGATCTCCTGTTGGGGATTGATGTAAGAATTGCGTTAATTTAAAAAATAACAAAATCTAAAATATTGAATTATAGATTTATAAATTGTATTGCTATGTAAAAATTATAACTACTTTATTGTTTTACCGTCAATCTTTATGCTTTTCCAACCTTCATCTAAACCTTGACCCTTTATATACGTTACCTGATGTAATTCACCCTTCATATTATCATGATAAATCATTTCAAAAGAAAAGGTTATTCTTGTATCCGTTTTTTCAACGACAGTAACTTTGTAATCATTAGCAGTTCGGTCATTAAGGGTAAAGAAACTATCGCCAACTTTGCTATTAAACTTTGCTCTGGTATATTCTTTACCTTTTGCATCTGGCCATGATTCCATTAATTGATTATTATCATCGATTCGAAGATATGCCGTTGAAACAGCATCACCGCCAATTAAAGAATAGAATTTGTAGTACAATTTACTATCTATCCGTAAGGTATCTTGTATTACAGTATAATTTTGTGAATCAATTGTCCATTGATTTCCTATTTTCATCGGTAAAAAAGAGTTAGCAGGTTCGTGATCCATCTGTGGTGTCTTGCAGGATACAAACAGAAGAAGAATAGTAAAGTATTGCAGAATAGTTTTTTTCATAATTTTATTAGAGTTAAATATATTAAATTCAATATTATGAATTTAGGTTTTGAACTAATGAGGCAAGACAAGCTATATGCTTCACCTAAAATAACATTTCGCCTACTTGCAAATTTATAAAACTAAATTAACTAATAATTGGTTATAATTAACCACTTTAAGAATGAATAGGTGCTGTACATTTGATAATCAGAAAAACTATATCAAATCGTAAATCTTAAAAAAAACTGAAATCAATTTTGAAAAGAGTATCATTCATTTCTGTATTTGAAAATCGTAACAAAAAAAATGAAACAACATAAACTAATAAACTATCTGGGAATTTTATTTTTATGCATTTCGTCGATTTCTTATGCACAAAATATAGAATTACGGTTTAAAAATATTTTAGATTCAACTTATCAGGCGAATCAGGATGCTGTGGGAATAATGATTCATGTGGAAGTTCCGGATCATAAAATTTCATGGACCTATGCGACCGGATTTTCTGATCAGTATAGCAAAGAAAAAATTAATAAGGACCAACCCCTTCTTATTGCAAGCAACACCAAGACTTATGTTGCTGCTTCTATCTTAAAATTGGTAGAAAATAAAAAACTGCAATTAAATCAGCCCATTGATGAGCTCTTATCTGAAAAAACAAAAAAACTATTGTTGAAAAGTGGATACAACCTAAATAAGATAACAATACGCAATCTACTTTCTCACACTTCCGGAATCACGGATTACGTAACTGCTTCTTATTTCGCCTACGTTGGGGAAAACCCCAATCATCAATGGACCAGAGATGAACAAATAGAACTTGCCATGAAAACAGCAAAGCCTCTAGAACCTGGGAAAACTTTCGCTTATGGCGATATCAATTATCTGTTACTATCAGAAATTATAGAAAAAGAGACGGGCAAATTATTTTTCACCGCAATTCGGGACTTATTAGATTTCAAAAAGCTTAAAATAAATGAAACTTGGTTTGTGAATTTAGAGAAAAAACCAGACAACACTTTGGCTTTTGCGCACCAATATTCGAAGGCTTATGGTTGGGATTCTGAGAAGCTCAATCCTTCATGGGACTTGTACGGTGGTGGTGGATTAGCTTCTACGACGAAAGATTTAGCAATGTTCTTTCAGTATTTGTTTGAAGGTAAAATAATAAAAGATAAAAAAATCCTATCCGAAATATACACCTACACTGACCCAAGGGAACCCAATAATAATTACTGCTTGGGACTTTACAATTTCCCTTCATTTTATGGGCATAAAGGCTATTACCACGGTGGTGGGGAACAGACGTTATGTATCTGCCGAATTTAAATACAACGATTTCTGTTTTTACTTTACTAAAGGAAAAACGAGATGTCAACCCGGTAATTAGTCATAAAATAATAGAAATAGTCAGATCGTAAATGTTTAAGGAAGCAGCTCTTCTTTTTGACCTGCGAAGTATGGTAGTCAACTTATAGTCTGAAAAATCAAAAGGCAGCTTCTCGCGAATATAAGAAAGAATTTCAATAATAGCTGTCTCATCAGATTTGCTGCCAGCCAAAATTTCTTCACTATGTTTTACATAAGACGCTATAGCTTGCGGCATGAATTCAGGTTCCAGAATGAAATCAACCATATCTGTTGCAATCGCATTTGTTGGCATGCTGGTAAATTGAGAAAATTCAGGATTTCGGGCAATAACCATTCCTCCGGCTTCTTTAATTGATTTCACCCCCTCACTGCCGTCTGAACCCATTCCTGAAAGTATTACCCCGATTGCCTTTGTTCCTTTGTCCTGCGCAAGTGAATTAAAAAATGTATTTATTGTCAGATGTGGACCGCGAGTCTTATTTTTATCGCTAAGGTAGAGTCGGTTGTTTTTTATGGTCATGAATTTATCATTTGGTATAAGATAAACCACATTAGTACATACAGCTATGCCTTGAATAGCTTCCCTAACAGCTAGCAGACTATGTCGTGCCAGTAATTCAACCATACGGCTTTTGAAATCGGGAGACAAATGCTGAACAATCACATAAGCAACACCATCAAGTGAGGTATTTTCAAAAAAAGTATTTATTTCTTCCATGCCGCCCGCCGACGCGCCAATTGCAATTACGTACTTAGGTTCTTCTGTATTCATAACTTGAACTGATGACTATTACTTTTATTACTATGCATTAGTGCCATTAGAGAAGCAGCTTTTGGCAGGGGGAAGTCTTCATCTTTTGTGGTAGTATATGTAAATATATCATTATAATTTACAGAAAATGAGATAGTTTAGCTATTAATAAATAAAAACTTATATTTTTTGTAAAAATTGCTGCCGATTAACAGCTTTGTAATAAGCAACTGAGCACGTAAATTTTGTTTTAATAGCAAGGAGATTTTGTGAAATTACGTTCAGGTAATTCATTCAGATAACTCTAATATCAATGCCTTATGCACTAGACAGAACCAGCTTTTTGGATGCACTGTTTACTTTGAGCCTTAATGCTCAATTTAAAAAAGAGAAAGAATGTTCCGTTTAAATAATTACCGGAATTGATTCAAGATAAATTAAAGGCAAACATTTTTACGTTCTGGTTTTACACTTTTTTACTGAAACACTCAGATTTAATTCGCGCATATATCTCAGTACTGTATCAGAAGATAATTGGTATCCAGATCTTTGTAGTTCTGCCGTTATGCGCTTTGATCCATAACGCTTTTGCGATGATATAAATATAGACGCTATTTCTTCCTTGACCATATTTTTCCATTTCTGTCTTTCAGAAACATATTCATTTTTCCATTTGTTGTAGCTTCCCAGATCTATTCCAAGAATTTTACACATCATGTAATTTGAATAATTTTGTTCATTTTTAGCTATATATTCAAATATGAAAGGTGGTCCTTTTTGAAGGTAATCTGCTGCTCCTTTAATAATTTTAAATTCAGTATTTAACTTTCTAGTTTTTATTTCAAGATCATATATTTTTTTTTCCCGGGCAGTTAATTTTGTTTTTCCTACAGAGAAATTTTCTTCGCCGTTTATAATATAGATTCGTCGCCAGTTCCACAACGTTCTGTATGTTATGTTGAATTCTCGAGCGATATCTTCCAGTTTAACTTTTTCAAAACTTAATTTGACAATTTTGAGTTTGAAATCATGGTTGTAATGTTTTTTAATTGCTTCCATAAATGTAACTAACCATTTTATTTTTTGACATTAGATATCTGCATTGAACTCTTCAATTGTTTTATATTTAAGTGCTGAATGTCTTCTTTTTTTGTTGTACCAGTTTTCTATATAGTCAAATACCTCCGCTCTCATCTCTTTTGGAGTTAATAATGTTTTTTGACTGTATATTAATTCTCTTTTTAATGAATTAAAAAAGCTTTCCGAAACAGCGTTATCGATGCTGTTTCCCTTTCTACTCATGCTTTGTACACACTTGTGTTGGCTAAGGGTACTGGTAAAGAGTTTGTTCGCATACTGTGTTCCTCGATCAGAGTGAAATATTAAGCCGTCTTGTACCTTGCGATTGCTCATAGCCATATTCCAGGCAGGAAGAATGGTTGTTGTAGTTGAAAGCATAGAGCTAAGGTTCCACCCAACTATTTTCCGGTCATATAAGTCTATGATGACCGTAAGGTATAAAAAACGTTTTTCGATCTGCAGATAGGTGATGTCGGAAACCCAAACCTTGGACGGTTTATTTGTCGTAAACTGCCTGTTAAGTATATTTGGCGAAATAAACAGCGTGTGCTTGGAATCTGTTGTTGCTTTGTATTTCTTTTTGACTTTACGTTTAAGACCCAGCTGCTTCATGAAAAATGTAACCTGGTCTTCCGATATCTGTATTCCTCTTTTGCAAAACTCTCTTGCAATTAAAACGCAGCCATGGTATTGTCTGGATTCATAAAATACAGAAGTTATTGCATCCTTGAACAGGCTGACCTGCATTTCTCTTTTTGAGAGGGGATGCTTCATTCTTAAATTATACATTGAAGTTGAAACACCTAGAACCTGACACATTATACCAATAGGGTATTTATTTTTATTCTGATGGATAAAATTGTACAGCTCTTGTTTGCTCTGAGGTTTTAATTTTATACTTTCTCTCAGTATCACTAATCTTAATTGCGATTCTGCAAGTTTTTTTTCTGATTCATAAATCTCTAGATCATCATAATAAATTCTTTTTTTGCCTCGTCCGGGAAAGCTACCCGCTTCGTATTTCCGGTAAAGTGACCTCCATTTAGAAAGCAATTTAGGCGATATTTCAAGTTCTGTGGCGGTGGCAAGAACATTTTTTCTTTCATAACTCAGCAGAACTGCATTCTTTTTAAACGCAGGTGATTGGCGTCGTTGTATTTCTTCCATACTATTCTGGTTTAGTGTAAATAAGATTTAAGTTGGCCATTATAAAAAAATATTTATTTATTTATTTTTATTGTTTTTGCACCTCAGGCATAAAATATTGAGGTTCGATGGAATGGGATTCTTAAATTAAGACCACAGATTAAAAACAACATTTAATATAACCAAGATTGAAAATTCTTATAAAATTACGATGGATAGTCCGCATCAGGGAGCGTTTGGAATACCTGTTACTAAAAAAGATTTTAAATGGCATACTGTTAAAAATGAAGTATGCAATATCGACGTAATTTACAATGGCGAATATAAAAGACAATAAAGTAGTAGGGATATTTGCGCTTATAAAAAGTTCCAATCTTTAGTAACTCTACACAGGTTAATAGTAGCTGCTATATTTATGTGGCAAATTTTATAAAAATGAATATTAAGGCAATTATTATTGAAGTTGCAATAATAATATTGGGATTTGCATAATTAGCATGCCATCCTAATTCATTTATTCTTTTGGGAAAATATGCTCTTTTATCTTTGGGATTGTAATAAAATATTCCCCAAATCCAGTTGTTTGGATCATTCTCCCATTGGTTTTTGGTTTCTTCGCTTGGTTCGTAGTCATTCATAATTTGTAAAATTAATATTGTTTGACTTTCTTGATAATTAAGAGTAAAATTAATTTAAATATTTTGATTGAGGAGCTCATTTTTATAATTGAATTACTTATCTTTTTTAATTAAATTTGTGTAATTCTGTAGCGGTATTCAGTCTTAAGGATATTGGAAACAATTTTTAGCTTGGCATTAGATACTTTTAAGATTCCGTGGCAATATCCTTGAATATCTCTGACATAGATCGCCTTTTTCGCTTCGATTTTTATTAAATTGCTACACGTAGCTTTTATCTGGCTTGGTTTTTATGAAGTTCCAAAATTTTTTCTTTATACTCCTTTACAAGCTTCTTTAATTTTTGTATGTTCTGTTTTTGTTCTTCAATAATCTCATCCTTATCATTGATTCTTATTGTATACTGTTCAATAAGCTTTTCCGAAAGGTGGTTTATAATCCCGGAATTTTCTCCATTGTCTTTGGCCAGGCTGGTGCTCGGAGAATCTTCTCTTAAAATATCCATTACTGTAAGATTATGGATTTCAGCAATTTTCGCTAGCATGTTCAGATCCGGAGCAGATTCATTTCGTTCGTACCTTCTATAGGTATTGATTGATATCTTAAGCATGTCGGCTATAATGACAGGCTCTATTTTATTTCTTATGCGAAGTGTCTTTAGCTGATTTCCGAGGTCCATAATTATACTCTTTTCTTTACAAAAATAGCAAAATTCTAATCGGATGCTAATTATTTGTAGTTTTTACACTAATAATTAGTTAAAAAATACCGATTATGGTTTTAAAATCATTCTATCATTGAATAATTTTAAAAACCTTTTTTAGAAAAGGTGCTAATCATTAACTAAAATAAATTTTTATGGAAAAAAAATCACGTTTTATCAAAAACCTGCTTAAGGTAGCACTGGTCTTGCCGGTATTCCTTTTCTTTATCAACTATGGTTGCCAAAGCAATGACAGTGACCAGGCGGCAGGACTTAACTACTCAGGGGAAGAGATTTTTAAAGGTCTTTTCTTTTTGCAGGGAGAGCTCCCTGATCATATTGAGGCCTTAAAGGCAGAATATGAGAAGTCGCAGTCGGCAATGGCGGCCAATAAAGAAGTCCAGGAATTTCAGCTTGAATTCTCTGAAGAAATCATTAAATCTATACATGTTTTAGATCCTGATTTTTTCAAAAATTTTAAAGCCCAGATGGAATCAAAAAATTATTATGCAATACAGCTGGCAATGGCAAATGCAGCTAAGATGCTAAAGGCTGGGGGGTACAATTCCAAATATGCCAGCTTTTTCAAGCTTTCAGATCAGCTTAAATCAAAGAAAGTGGATATCACAGACGATGAGTTTAAGAATATTGATGTAAACACCCCTGAAGGAATGGCAAAATTCAAATCTCTCATGAAAAATAAATATGAAATCGATCTGGATGATGAAAACTATAAAATAGCATGCGCCCCATCTTTAGGCTTCTGCATAATAGTATTAGTTGTAGCAGGCGTAACACTTGCTGTCGCTGTTAATTACGTTGTTAACCTGAATGAATACTGGGGAGGGGTTAAAAGCCAAAATTCAGTTGGAAATGTGCTGATAGAAGAGCTTGCCGCTAAGTTGGGATCCAACCACGGGCTCTTAGACTACAATTAGATATGATAGCTGCTGGCTTCTGCAGTAAAAGTATGAAGCCAGCATACTTTATTTTTTTTCAATCATTCATCTTATGAACAAAATCATAATCTCTGCATTTTGGATTTTTATAGTTTTATTAATCTTACTTTCTTCTAATAATTCAAGCTATCCAATTTTAAATTATAAAACTCAGAAAACCATATCCACACTTTTTCCGCAAGGCTGGGGATTTTTTACCAAGGACCCAAAAGATGCGACCATAGACGTATATGAACTGCAAGGAAAAACATTGAAGCTGGTTACAGTAAATAACTTTTCCCAAGATAATTTATTTGGTTTCTCAAGGAAATCAAGGTATATAGGATATGAACTCGGCAAATTGGGGGCATGCATACCTAAGGCGGCATACAAAAATGAAATTGGAATGGTTTGTAAAAAATTTCAGGGCAAAGCCACTTTGGTCAAAATTCCTTTCAAACCTAGATTTTATTCCCTCAATAAAGAGTTTGTCATCTACCAGTATAAAATAGTTCCTTTTGAATGGATCAATAAAAAGCAGGAGCAGTATAGGCCCTATCTTGTTGCCCGCATAAAGTTTGTCTATTCCCCAACGTCAATTACACTAAAAAAACAATTCAAAGCAGCCAGCTAAATCATTATGGATTTTATGAAAAACGTATTTAACAACACTTATGGATTAGCCCGTACAGTAATAGCGGCAGGAAATCTGGCTACTTTTTCCCTTACCGATTTTAACCTTTATTTTGATAAAGATATTTTTCTTGTGAAGCCCTCTGGAACCCTGCCTAACTTTTTCTACATTTTCGGAGAGAGCGGCCTGCTGTATTCGCAGATAATCAGCATTATCATTCTCCTGTGGGTGATGTCAGGATATCTCCCGCAGATTACAGGGATGCTCCATGCATGGGTAGTGTACAGTTTTTCCACATTTTCGCTTTTGGTGGAGGGGGGCGATCAGATATCTCAGATTATATTGATTCTCTTAATTCCTGTTACCTTGTTTGACAAAAGGATTAATCATTGGGACGACCATGATTTTTTTAGCTATAGGAGATCTGATTTTTTTGGCCAGTTCAGCTATTCATGCATATTGATGATCCAGCTTCAGATATGCATCCTATATTTTTTCTCATTTGTGGAAAAATTTAAAGTTGCCGAATGGAGAAATGGTTCAGTTTTCTATTACTGGTATAACCACCACCCTTTTGGGGCAAACGAGTTTATACATGAAATTTTAAACCCTTTTATCGATTATAAGATTGTCTATATAGCTATAACCTGGTCTGTTCTGCTTTTGGAAGTATTATTGGCTGGAGCCATACTGAGCTCAGCAAAATTTAAGAAAAACCTTTTTTACTTTGCTTTTGCATTTCACTTTATGATATGGATTATTCATGGCCTGGCTTCTTTTTACATGGCAATGGTGGGAGGGCTGATTATATACCTGCTGCCTGCTGACCAATCGATTGATTTTAGAAGGCTTTTCGGCTTTTCTAATAAAAAGCTCAAGAAAGTTATACTTCAAAATTAAATTATGAGAAAAATTATAAAACTTTTGATAGTTTGCCTTTTTTTAAGCTCCTGTACTAAAGATAATGATGTTCAAAATGGGAAGGATATTGAAAGCAATAGCGCGGACAGCAGCTTCACTATCGCAAAAGAACTTTATTTATGGAACTCTGAAATTGCAGAAAGTAAAGAATTCGATCCCTCGCGCTTTGCGAACCCCGTTGATCTGCTGATCGAATTTCGAAAATACAGTCCTAAGAATCAGGCTGGCATTCCGGTAGATAAATGGAGTTTTGCAATAGAAAAAGAAACTTGGAATAATCTTTTGCAGGGAAACACAGTTGACTTTGGAGCAGTTTTTAAATTTATTGGCAAAAAGGATTTAAGAGTTGCACTGGTACAGGAAAACTCTTCGGCAGCAAAAAGCAAACTACGCAGGGGGCTTCAGATCTTAACCATTAATGGCATTAAGGCAGAAGTTTCAAACAGTGCCGAGCTTTCGCGAGAAATAACAGAAAGCAGCGAGCTCCAATTATCTTATCTGGATCCGGTATCGGGAATTGAGCAAAAAAACACTCTTTCAAGGTCCTATTATGTGATTGAGGCTGTAGCTGACCCAAAATATTTTGAATCAGGAAAGAAAAAAGTAGGATATTTAAATATAAGCACCTTTATAAGTTCCACCAAGGATAGGCTTCCTGAAATTTTTGATGATTTTAGATCGAACTCCATTGATGGGCTTATTATTGATTTAAGATACAATGGAGGAGGCTTGACCAGTGTTATGGAATATCTGGCCAATATGCTCGTGCCCAAAGCAGGGGTTGGGAAAACAATGTATAAGATCAAACATAATGCAAATTATAGTGTATTCAATTCCACCACTTTTTTCACGCCATCTGATCAAAGGCTGGATTTAAAGACAATTTATTTCATAGTGAGCCAAAACACTGCTTCTTCAAGTGAAATGCTTATAAATTCCTTAAAGCCGTATATCAATACCGTCTTAATAGGAAAGGAGACACATGGCAAATTGGTAGGGATGTATACGGTAAGTTTTCACGACTACATTTTGGCTCCGGTTTCCTTTAAAACCTTTAATGCGAATGACGAATCATTGGAAGGGCAGGGTTTTCTTCCTGATTTTGATTTAGGCGATGATGTGTCAAATGACTTTGACCAGAATGAAAACTGCATTGCGGCGGCCCTTTATCATTATCAAAATGGAGCTTTTCCTGCCGGAAAAGACCAGAACAGAAAGACCCCGATTGAACAGATGCTTTATAGCAATGAAATGATTCCATTTGCAATAAAAGAAAACAGCTTTAACTTTAAAAGAAAGTAAAATGAAAACATACAAATCAAAAATTGGACTTGAACTTGCAATTCCCCTTGCTGTCATATTCGGCTGGATGCTATACAATGGCGCCCATTCAAAAAAGGCGAGCATGGTACTGATAGCCATAGTGGCCATTGCATTTATAGTGCATATGTTTTCCACCACAGGATATACGGTTGACAAGGACAGCCTTAGAATAAAATGTGGTTTTTTTATCGATAAATCTATTATTATCAGCGGCATTCAAAAAATTTCAGAAACCTATAATCCATTAAGTTCTCCGGCCGCTTCGTTAGACAGGCTGCGAATAACGTATCGTGGGGGGGAAATATTAATCTCTCCCAGAGAGAAAAGGGATTTTATAAACGATCTGACAAGAATAAATCCAGATATAGTAGTAGAATATCGAAATAAAAATTAGAGGCTCTGTTGGAAATGCGGGTATCATTTCTTGAATTATGAGCAACCGGCAAAACGCAATCATATATTTTCTAAATTATTCATGAATTTATCAATTAATAGAATAACAGCTTTAGCAAATCGGAATCTTATTGGAGTTGCGGCACTTGGATGCATTGTCCTGTCGCATTTAAATCTTGGCTATTTCATTCCAAATTTACCAGATATTCAACCCTACATTTCCTTTGCTACCCTAATATTGGCTCCAATTCAGCTTGTGGTTTTAATTTTTTCGGGAAAATCGCTTGGGATTAATTTGATTGATACTGTTGTTGCGCTGTTCTACGGATACATATCCGCAAACAACCTCATTCTGGGATATTATTTTTTTAACAGTGAATTCATCGACTTCTCAGCTGTTTTTTTAGTATACTTTTTAATCCGCACTTGGAATGGAACACAATCTTCGCTTTTTTCCTATCTGCGGTATGTCGCGGTTTTAATTATCACCATTGAATCCCTATATTGCATATTGCAGTTCACGAGAGCTATTATCAATCTGAATCCACATTATGCGATCGGAGGCAGTTATGGCCATCCGGGTTTTACAGCTGCAAGCATTTCGGTTCTGCTTCCGTATTATATAAATCCATCTGAAAACAAAAGCATAAAAGCTACAGCACTTCAAATTGCCGGCCCTTTTCTTTGGATCGTACTGCTGCTATTCTTCTTAGAATCGAGATCGGCAGTCCTTTCTATGATTTTATCTTTTGCAGCATTTATAGTATGGCCTGAAATTAAAAAGTCAATAAGAATTAGAATGACTGTGGCATTATTTTTTTTTGCTGCCATTTTAGCAACGGCCACTATAGTAAAGAGGGATTCCTCACTGGGCAGAATTTTTATCTGGAAAAAGTGCATGGCTATGATTCCCGAGAATTTATTTTTCGGCTATGGGTTTGGCCAATTTGCCTTTGAGTACAATAATTACCAGTCCCACTATTTCTCAAGCGATGCCGGATCTGATAAAGAGTCTTCTCTGGCGGAATACTGTGAATCTGCTTTTAACGAATTTTTGCAGTTTGGCGTTGAGATGGGGCTTACGGGAATAATTTTGTTTTGTATGGTTTTAGGGTCTCTCTTTTGCTACGCAGGCAGGACTTCAAATGCGCATTTTTACAATGCGGCATTGCTTTCCTACCTTCCTCTTTTTTTTGGCTGGTCTGTTTTACGCTATTTCCCTCTCGGATGCTTTTTTTTTATTGCCCTTGCACTGCTTTCAAAAGAGATAAAGCCCTATTCTTATTTTAAGTTTGGCACGCAGAAATACGCTGTGCTACCTGTTCTTATCTGTTTTACGCTATATTTCAGTTTCAATAGGATTATGTTTTTTAATGCACATATGGATATCAGGGATAAAAGACGTAATGATTATAGTATTCGTTTAAAGGATGCTTATGATGTGCTTCTTTATTCGGACTCTTATATCTATCAGTACAGTGCATTTTTAATTCAAAGCAATCAGTACAAAAAAGCTGCAATTGTTTGCGAAAGCAGCAGCGCATGGCTCAATTCGCCGGCTTTATACCATCTTCTTTTTCAGGTTCATTTTGAATTGGATCAGTTTGAAAAGGCACAGAAGGACTTAGATTATCTTGTCCATATCTCACCCTCCAAGATTTATCCAAAATATGCTTTAGCAAAACTTTTTTACGCACGTGGCGAAAGGCTTAAGGGCGATTCCCTAGCCAGAAAAATTTTAGATATAAAGCCGAAAATTGTAAATGCCGATGTGATATTGATGAGGGAAGAATTAAAATTAGGTTTAAAGAATGAAGTAAAACCAAACGCAACTAAATAAATGAAAAAAATCAATCTGGTCTTTTTACTGGTACTGGCGTTGTTCTCATGCAAACAAGAGCCTGAAAAAATAGATATTGCATTAAATCTGGCGTCCGGCAACAGTGAGGAGTTGAAAGTAGTGTTGGACCGCTACAAACGTCATCGTGCCGACAGCTTAAAATATAAAGCAGCAGTTTTTCTTATAGAAAACATGGCTTACCACTATTCTTATAAGCCTTTGCCTGGCTTCGAGCCTGCCTTTGACAGCATTGCAAAGTGCCCTCTTAATGACACGAGGAAAAAAATCTTCAGAAGTATTTTAAGCACAGCTTCACAAAGCAGCCCTTTGGCAGCCCCGGAATTGATTCCTGATGTGAATAATGTAAGCTCCCAGTTTTTAATGCACAATATTGACTTGTCCTTTGAAGCATGGAGCAGAATTCCCGGAAATAAAAGAGCGTCATTTGATGATTTCTGTAATTATATCCTGCCATATAAAAGCAGTGATGAACCAGTGGAGTCTAGTGTACGAGACAGTTTAAGAAAAAAATATTCATGGGTAAATCGAAATCTTGAAGCTGGCGCTTCACTGCAATCCGTAGTTGATTCCGTTGCAGCAGAATTTCATTTTGAGATAGTTCAAGAGATTAGGGATTTTTACCCCCAGACTTTAAGTGTCAGCCAGATGGAAAAGACAAGATTTGGCCTGTGCGATGATGGTGTAAATTATCTGGTAAATGCCTTTAGGGCGGTGGGCATCGTCAGCGCCAAAGATATGACTCCCCATTGGGGCAATCACCCTTCTTTGGGACATTCATGGCTTTACGTAAAATATGGCAATGAAGAATATTCTACCGACGTGGCAGGAAAAATCAATTTAAAATCGCTGTATCTCACTGAGAGCATACCTAAAATATCAAGGGAGACATTTGCTTTTAATGGCAAAAATAGATTCTCACCTTTTACAAAGGATGTGACCTCAGAATATGTACCTGTTGCCGATATTATTATTCCCAGTTCGTTGAAAAACAATCATTCTGGTCCGGTGCTATGCGTATTTGATGTAGATGAAAAATGGTATCCTATTTCTGCGGGTACGTTTAAAGACGGAAATTTCAAATTCCATCAGGCCGGAGTTAATGTGATGTATCTTGCGGCTAATCAGGATAAAAATGGAAATCAGCCGATAAATTATCCATTTTTTCTTGATAGCAAAAGGCGGATACATTACTACAAACCATGCAAGACTGTATTTAAATCTATCATACTGACAAGAAAATGCAGATTAAGTAGCCCTAGAAACAGGAGGATTAAAGAATGGATCAAAAATATAAATGGAGCTGTGATTCAAGGAGCCAACCATTCCGATTTCAGTGATGCCGCAACATTATACACAGTATCAAATTTTAACAGTACGCAAATAAAGGCTGTTTCTTTAAAATCGCATAAAAAATTTAAGTATGTCCGATTTTACTCTAACGGAAAAGAAACATATCTTGCAAAACTGTCTTTTTATGATAGGGAAAAAAAACTGCAAGGTTCTGTCATAAAGCAAAACAATCGGGACTTTAAGTGGGAAAATGGTGCCTTTGATGATGACCCCTTGTCCTTTTCTGGCGGTAAAGATTTTGCTCTGGGCCTTGAATTTAAAGCCCCTCAAAGAGTTACGGCAATAGATTTTCAGATAAGAAACGATAATAATCATATTAATGTGGGCGATAAATATGAATTATTCTATTGGGACAGGGAATGGAAAACACTTGGAAGAAAAGTAGCTTCGGATACTGTGCTGAACTATAAAAATGTACCAGCTAATTCTCTATTATGGCTAAGAAACAAAACTTCCGGAAATGAGGAGCATATTTTTGTGGCAGATGGCAATAACAGACAGCGATGGCCTGGTTCCGACAATTAAAAGAAAGCTCCTTGAAATCCTTATTCTCAGTTGAGGCAAAAAAGTGAGTATAGTCAATGGCAGTTCCCGGATTTTTCCGCGCAGGTTAATTGCACAATACCGTATGGTTTATTTTGATCAGGCCTTTGATGGTGATCGAACTTTGGTCCGTAGACCGATCAAGTACAATGTAGCCCTGATCCTCCAGCGCGATCAGCGCATCGAGTATTTTTGCCTGGTTTTGCCTTTGGGCAGACATATTCTCTGCAAATGTTCTAAGGACATTATAAGGGGGAATGACGACTGCTGTGAGCTCTTCCAATGGGCAGGTCCCGGGAAAACTCCCGGCAAGTTTCTGCAGTATGCTGTGAAGATAAACCGATGATTTCTCCAAGATGTACTAGTTTAGATGATAACATAATAGCTTTGAATAAAGATAAGGAAATTTGGTTGTTATTTAAATAATTTTAAATATTCTGGGCTGATCTCCGATTGGAAATGTATATAATAAAGGGGCTGATTATTCCATAACACTGAGATTTAAATCTCCGGATTTTTTTATCTTCTAATTTCATGGTACAGTTTTTTTTAAAATTAATTAGTTTTTATTCTTTTTATCTCGACTCTTTAATTGCCGTCTTATTTTGAAAATCTGAAAAACCGCATTTTTTCTATTATTTATAAACGTAGTCTCGCAGCACAAGTAGGCACAACCGAAGGATTTTTTATTTGCATACTTAATAGATCCTGGGATTTATTTTATGCTAGATGGCAACCTTCCCCCATAAAACCACATCAAGCTTTTCTGCATATTGAACTTTGTCAGGTAGTATGCTGGCACTATATTTTCCTGCTTTGTAACAAATATTATTTACAGTAACATCCAATTCCTGCAGGTCCCATTGTGTATGATGTATATCAAATCTGAAGAGTTTATTGGACATATAATCATACAGAGCATGTCTTTCAGTAAGCCAGAAGTCTAATGTCGTTTTTTCTTTTTGAGGCCTGATTTTTCCAATTGTAAGATCCAGGCTTTGTTTTAGCGTTTTATTATGAGAAACAAACCGACTTGATGTTCTCTTTATTTTAGACTTTTGGTAGGGAAGCCCAATAAATATTCGTGTAAGTAAGACTTCAGCTAGTTTGTCTGTTTCAATTGAAAACATATAAATACCGGGTTTATCATCTTTAATGACATAAGTTCTTAGGTTTACTTCCTTAAAATTAGATATAAAAGGGAAAGGAGGAAGGTTTCTCAATCTCATGTTTTTTACTTCAAAAGCGACCAGAGAAACCCACGCCATGTTTTGATAAGTATCCAATTCAATTCCCTCTGGAATATATTCTTCTAAAAAGTATACCGGTACTTCCCAATGTAAGAAAATGGTTTTATGCCATTGCTGAAAATATTTCCATTTCTTCTTTGGCAGCGGATATTGTCTGTTATGAATATTTGTTAATATTTTATCTGGATTTTTCATATCGGGCAATTATAAGGATCAGAATAAATTAATAGCAAAGACAATCATGATCACATCCTTGTCCGTTTGTTTATATTGACACGATGGCAAGTATAATAATATACTCCGTTAACATTGGTATTGGTCAAACCAATCAGAACTATAAATCCGTTTTGTGGACTATTAGCTTGAGCGACCCATCGCTTTGTAACTTACCTTTGTTATTTTTTTACTATTATGGATTACCTTCACCTCCGCTGGAGCCATAGATCTGGCCGGTCGCGTAGCTCGCATCATTGGCGGCTAGCTGTACATAGATAGAAGCTAGTTCGGCTGGCTGTCCGGGTCTTCCCATTGGGGTTTGTGAACCAAATTCTTTTAGTTTTTCCATAGTGGCCCCTCCGCTCACCTGAAGGGCAGTCCATATCGGTCCGGGAGCAACACCATTGACCCTGATTCCTTTTGGAGCCAACTGTTTGGCGAGAGACTTAATATAGTTGGTCGTGGCAGCTTTAGTCTGAGCATAATCGTAAAGATCCTCAGTAGGAGCATAGGCTTGTACCGAACTTGTTCCTATTATAGAAACTCCGGGCTTAAGATAGGCCAGGGCAGCTTTGATAATCCAGAATGGTGCGTATATATTGGTTTTCATTGTCCAGTCAAATTCTTCGGTCGTGATGTCTAATATTGATGCGTGTGTTTGCTGCCTTGCAGCATTGTTTACTACAATATCAAGTCCGTCAAGTGCTTTTGCAGCTTGGTCTACAAGTGATTTACAAAATGCCTCATCTCGTAAATCACCGGGAATTGCAACAGCTTTACGTCCCTCTGCTTTTATTAATTGGATCACTTCTCTGGCATCTTCTTCCTCAGTAGGATAATAATTTATAGCCACATCAGCGCCTTCTCGGGCGTAAGCAATTGCAGCAGCTCTCCCCATTCCGGAATCACCACCTGTGATAAGTGCCTTGCGTCCTTTTAGTCTTCCGGTTCCCTCATAGCTTTTTTCTCCATTGTCTGGTCTGGGATTCATTTTACTGACAAGACCCGGCCAAGGCTGAGACTGTTCTTTAAAGGGAGGTCGTGGATATTTGGTATTTGGATCTTCCGTCCCATTCGAAATATAAATTTCATTCGAGTTTAATGCATTTGCCATTATAGGATTTATTGATGCAGTTGCCAATACAGCTCCCATACCAGTAAGCGCGGAGCGGCGCGATATCGTGTTTTCAGTTTTCATAATAATTCAATTTTACGGTACTAAAAAAAGTGATTTTAATTACTATTTGTTGATAATGAGTCAAATATAAAAACGTGCTAAGAAAACATTTTATAGAATTATTAGATTTTGTTATAAAAAGATACTCAGATAAACTATAAAGTCGATTATAAAAAATCCCAAAGAGCTTCTTGTTTAAATAAAGACATGAGAAAACATGTTATGTCATTTTTTAAGGATACAAATTATATTCTTTGGTAGTTAAAGGATTTACTGTTTTTTGGATAAAAAATCCTCCCTAGTAGAAGAGCACCCGTTAGCGCAGTTGTAACGGTGTAAATGCTGAAATACATCAACTAATTTTTTATATTGATTTATGAAATTTAACCATATTATAGCGGCAATTTATTTCCTAATAACTGCAATAAGCGAACGATGACCATCAAAAGAATCCGCTGCTTCACATTCCAGCACCAATGAAAACAATATGTTGCCAATTGTGAAGGATTGTTCCTGAGAAACGTCAATCATCACTGTTTTTTGAATTTTTCATCGTCAAATGTAAGCGATACAGAGGTTTTTATTTAAAAATAAATAAAGCATTATACATGGAAGAAAAATAGATTTTGATTCAAAATGCTAAAGGAAAACGACCATGAACATTTATTTTATAAAATGCAAAAAAGATACCATCGCTGATATCTTTTGTACTTGTTTAGGATAATGGCAAATAAATAAAGAAAGTTGTTCCTTCATTTACTTTGCTCCTAACAGTTATATAACCATTATGGTTTAATACAATCTTTTTAGATAAGGTAAGTCCAAGTCCACTGCCCTGATATTGGTCATGGTTGTGCAATCGGTAAAAGGGATCAAAAATTTTTGATTCAAATTCCTCGCTAAAACCAATACCATTATCTCTTACCAGAATTTTTACATAATTAATATCTTTATTACCGCCAATTTCCAATATTTCTTCTGTTGAAGGCTGTTTGGTCTCAATTTTTATGTCAGGCGTAATTCCTTCTTTGGTGTATTTGATAGAGTTAAGGATTAAATTAGTAAAAAGCTGCTGTATTTGGTGAGGTATTATATTTAATTGTGGTAATGGAGAAATCGTTATAATAGCGCCCGTCTCTAAAATGGTGTCTTTTAGATCTGCAATAATTTTTTTTAAAAGTATATTTAGATCTGTTTTTTTATATTCTTTTTCTATAAAATTGATACGCGAATAATCAATAAGATCAGCAATTAGCTGGCTCATATTGGTGACAGCAAATAGCATACGTTCCAGATTATGCCTGCTGGATTCGCTTAAATTTTGCTCATTATCGATAATCCGCTTACAAAACATATGAATTTTGCGAAGAGGTTCCTGTAAATCATGACTTGCCGCAGAACTAAATGTCTCAAGCTGTTCGTTATAGGTCTGAAGTTGAGAATTTTTGATCGTTAAAAGTTCATTTGCAGCAATAAGATCAGTAATGTCTTCGAGAGCCAGTAAAATCATTCCTGCAGGTTTGGCATTTAAAACCCTTCGTGCATTTACCATCATGATTTTTTTACCAATACCTTTGCACATTGTCTCGACCTTAAAATCTTCAATCTCCGTTTTCTCGCCAACCATTTTAAAGATCAGCTCTTTAAAATCCGGAATATCCCATTGGCAGTCTCCGATTTCAAAAAAAGAATGACCTTCTGTTTCTTTTTCAGTGGTTTGAAAGTATTTGTAGAATGATGGATTAGCACTTTTAACAAAAAAGTCCCTGTCGATAATCACCAAAGGCTCCCGAATAGTTTTAAAAACAGATTCTGAATAATTTCTTATCGAGGTTAATTGATCCTGACGATCCATTAATTCATCGTTGACACACATCAATTCTTCGTTATTGGACTGAAGTTCTTCTGTAGAGGTTTCTAATTCTTCATTCATGGCCTGCAATTCCTCACTGCTGCTTAATAGTTCTTCATTTGTAGTCTGAAGTTCTTCAAATGCTGTCTGCTGTTCTTCCGTTACTCGTTTAATATCTTCACGAAGCTGTGAGAGTTCATTTTCAAGTTCGATTATACGCTGCTTATCAGATCCTTTCGAGTTTGCTTTATCAGGATCGAAATCGGGAAGCGGTTTTTTATAAAAAAGAACCAAAATATGCTCATCATCATTGGGTATAACAACTACTTCAAAAGAAGCCAGGTAAGGTTGGTCTTTTACTACAATATTATCTTTTGCCACGTTCTTGTGGTCTTTTTTTACTTTTAAAATAGCATTACGGAGTTCAAAACTAATTCCTTCACGAGCCATTTTCAAAACATTAAAATTGGGCTTTCCCGGTGATGGCAATAAAAAGAAACTTGTATCTCCATGAAAATGAACAATCTCAAGATGTTCATTTATGATGACACTTGCAGGAGTATATTTCAAAAATAATAGATCAGATGCAATTTTTCTAAAGTCTGTTTCAGGAGTATTCTTTTTATCCTTTAAATTGACTTTCTCGCGCGCATTTATATTAGCGGGCTTAAAAGCTTCAGGCACATAGCGTCCGGCAGCAAATTTGCGAACATATATTTTTTCGTTTTTACCAATAGGCTCAAATAAATTTTGTGCATTTGTGGTCGTTTCAGATTTGCCTAAAAACAGAATTCCTTTTTCTTTTAAGGAATAATGAAAAGAGCTCAATACTTTATTTTGTAAAAAGGGATCAAAATATATCAGTACATTTCGACAGGAAACCAGATCAATTCGGGCAAATGGGGGGTCTTTGATAAAGTTATGGACGGCAAAAATGCACATGTCACGAACCGCTTTATTAATGTGATAATGCCCATCGCGTTTAGTAAAATAATTTTGCAGCCTTGCCGCAGAAACATGCTGTACATCCTGTGCCGAATAAATTGCTGTACGGGCTTTGGTGATACATTTTTCAGATATATCCGAGGCAAAAATCTGCACTTTAATATCTTTATTATTCTTATCAGAAAGATATTCATGCAGGGATATTGCTATAGAATAGGCTTCTTCGCCGGTGGCACATCCTGCAATCCAGATACGCAGTGTATTATTGACTGTATTTTGTATTAATGACGGAAAAACAATATGGGGTAAGGACTCAAAAAACTTGGAATCCCTGAAAAAATAGGTAACAGGTATTAAAAAATCATTAAATAACAAGTCCTGTTCAGCCTTATCATTTCTAATAAAATTAAAATAGTCTTCAAATGATTCTCTGCGGACAATAACCATTCGTCTGGCAATGCGCCTTCTGATTGTAGGTTGTTTATAATGGCTAAAGTCATTTCCGGTTCTTAAAAAAACAAGGTTTAAAATTTGATAAAGGATTTCCTCTTCATTTTTTGGTATATGTTCCTCGTCGCTAAAGGCATGATTGGTTGTGTAATTTTTCTTTATCTGTAATAATTGCGGGGCTATAAGTTCGGGAGCCAGAATATAATCTACTACATCTGCATCAATGGCATTTTGAGGCATTCCCTTAAAGGCTGCCGAGTCGGGATCTTGTGCAATAGTTGTACCGCCAGATTCCTTTATTTTCTTGAAACCGTTCGTGCCGTCAAAGGCAGTACCTGATAGAATTACGCCTATAGCAAAGCTTTTATGCACATTGGCCAGAGATTCAAAAAAGGTGTCAATAATATTATTGTTTCTATCATTACGAGTTCTGGTGTAAAGTTTTAAAAGGCCATCTTCTGCAATGAGGTTATTATTCTCGGGAATAATATAAATATGATTGGGAGCCAGATTAATATCATTAATAATTTCATGAACAGGAATGGTTGTGCTTTGAGAGAGAATTTCGGTCAGATTACTGGGATGATCCGGCGATAGGTGCTGTACAATTACATACGCCATTCCAGAATCCTCTGGTATAGATTTAAGTACTTTCTTAAAAGCATCCAGTCCTCCTGCGGAGGCTCCAATACCTACTACAGGAAAATTTTGTTCGGTTTTTTCAGGTTTTATTACAGGAAGTTTCATTAAGAATGCTGTTGTTTAATCAAAGGTAAGAAGTCTTTTTTAATTTTTAAAAATGTTTTTTTAAATGGATAATATAAAGGTATTGTTAAAGAGCATGCTTTTTAAAGATGGCAGAAACTTTAAACCTGAAAGTTGTCAGTCATTATTTTTTAAATAATAAATTTTTTAAAAGTTTTTTAAGCATATTAAAATCATTTGGTTTTGTGTAATAATCCTCGGCCCCCAGATTTTTTAAAATGGTTTTTATTTCAGATGGTATGGAGGTTGAAAATATGATTATTGGAATGTGTCTTATATTTTCTTTTCTTTTGATCTCAGTCAGCACCTCGATACCATTCATAACGGGCATATTGATATCTAAGAATATAACATCAGGATTTATTTGCTTGTCAGTAAGCTGCTTTAAAGCATTTACAGGATTATGAATAGCAGTATATGCGGCAGATGAAACTTCGGCAAGTGCCTCAAAAAAGAAATCGCAGTCATCATAATCATCATCAATTTGCAGAATGTTTTTATATTTCATAATGTTTGTTTTAAAGTGGGGTTGCTTTTTTTAATTAAATATGAAATTTAGATTTTATGGTAAGTGGTATTGATGTTTGAATTTTGGTTTGCAAATTAGAAAGTAGTTTTCATTCGTAAGATTTTTTTATATAATTAAGCAATGATTAGTGTCAAAAAAAGCTTGTTTGTAACAACAAGCTTTTTTTCAAAAAAAAATTGAGTATGTTAAAAAATTAGTCTGTTAATGACACATCCAGTGTATCTGTATTAATAGTATAAGCTTTTTTTGCATCGCGTCTATAGTCTTCATCATCACAATGTGGAGCGCAATTTGCATTTAACATTAAGATTAGAAAAAAAAAGAAATATGTAAGTATGTTCTGTGTTTTCATGATGCTTTGTATTGGTTATTTGTAAATTTAAAATTGACAAGTATAACGAATTTATATAATTTTAATAATTTGTTGCATAATTCTCATGTTTTGTAGCTTAGGGTCTCTCTTTATAAACTTTATGCATTATGAAATCTTTTAATAATATAAAATTGACATCATTATTTGTAAAGATAACCGTTTACTTTTTCTCAAATTTATCCAGAAAATTCATTTTATATCTAATCAATCTGATTGAATTATGCCTAATTAAAAAATATGTATGAGATAATAGATGTAGTATCTATACAAAGAGAAATATGTAATACTGGCAATTTTACATTATCGTTTGATTTATTCATGATATTATTTTTTAAGAAGTTTACTGAAAAACAAAGTATTTGTATAAACTCTTTCTAAAGCATTCCCTATCAAAAACTATAAAGTTGTATGTGGATATTAATAATTTCAATTTTTTGAAATTTATAGGATTGCCAGTTGTGCTTTATATGTAAGATTTATAGTGAATAATATAAGTGTAAGTGCTTTATTTGTAGTTAATTAGGTTTTTGTTAAACAATAGCAAGTTATCAAATGTAAATTTTTTGAATTGAAGAAATAATGAAGAAATAATTATGAATCAAGTAAAAAACCTAATTGTCATAGGTGCGTCTGCAGGAGGCATCAGGGCAATTGTAAAAGTAATTGAAGGGTTGCCGCAAGCAATCGATGCTGCTGTAATGATCGTACTTCATGTGTCAAGAAAATCCAGCGCTGATAATATTGTTGAGATATTTCAAAGAAGTACCCCGATAAAATGTGTTGTTGCTGTGGATAAAATGAAAATAAAAGCAGGCAAAATTTATCTGGCCCCTCCCGAAAATCATTTATTAATAAGCGACGGAATGATGCGTCTTAATCAGGGTCCGGAAGAGAATAAACATCGTCCTTCCATTGATGTCCTTTTTCGTTCCGCTGCCGTTCATTTTGGAAACAAGGTGATTGGTGTTATCCTTACCGGTATGCTCGCCGATGGAACATCTGGAATGTACGCCATAAAAAGCTGTGGCGGACGCTGCATGGTACAAAGTCCATCTGAGGCTGAATATCCGGACATGCCATTTAATGTTTTGCGTAAAATAGAAGTAGACCATGTAGCCGATCTGGAGCAAATTCCAAATATCATACAAGACCTTTTGCGCCAGCCTCTTCCTCCACAGATTGCTATTCCTGACGAATTGAAACTGGAAGCTGATATAACCGAAAAAATGATGAGCGATATAAATCAACTTAAAAAAATTGCTGTGCAAAGTGATTTTGTATGTCCGGATTGTGGCGGTGGATTATGGAAAGTAAAAAATGATCCCGCAGATAGATACCGATGTTATACAGGACATGTCTATACTGAAAAATTATTGCAGGATATTCAGGATTTAAAGATTGAAGAATCTATTTGGGTTTCTATCAGAATGTTGGAAGAAAAGCGAAATATGCTCCAATTACTGGCATCACGAAAAAATAGGAACAACGATGATTCAACTATTTTTTCTCTCAATAAACGAATTGATGATATTGGTGAACATATACTGCGCTTAAAGAATCTGGTGATAAAATTATCTGATAGTACCAATGATAATCAAAGCGCATAATTTTACCAGTTGTAATGACCAATGCAAAATTTTTTTTGATCTGTTTGTGTAACCTGTTGGTAATAATATAATTATTGCTGTAAAATAGTATAAGTTTATTGCTTTTGGTTATGGATTAAAATTGTTTTTTAGTACGGGAGATTGTTTTTTTTATTTAAAGGTTGTTAAAATATAATATTTACACTTAAATATGTAGAATCAATATATTATACGTTTTGCGAGTGTAATTTGTATCTGCAGTGGGAGTAAATTATAATCCAGTTTTTTAAATTTTAAAGTAGCCCTAAAATAAATGCGCTAAATATAGCTGCAACTCTGTTGAATTATTTTAGAGTTCGACCAGTATCAATAAAATTTTATAATTCCAATTCCAATTAATTTGACTCTCCTTAATTGTAAGTTTTAAAGTAAAGGATTATAAAATGAAAAGTAAATTATATAAGATCCAATCCAATCTTAATTTTAAATTTGAAGTATTAAGAACAGAAAAACTTACTACTATGAAAACGCTATTTAAATTAAAAATGATTTTCTTCGTATTGGCAACAGGGTTTTTACTTTCCTGTAAAAATGACAAAGACGGATATAGTGATGAAATTAATACAACAAAAACGCCTACTGATGCCTCTTCAGCAGCTACAACAAAAATAGGCACCGGAACAAATTCCACCCCTGCAAGCGCAACTGAACCTGAAGGTGTTACTGGCGCAGGAAGTATTTCATCTCCAGAAACACCCGCTGCCAAACAAAACAATTCGGCTAATAAGGGAACAGGTCCAGGACCGGATGCAAAAGATGGCTGGGTATATGATATATCTTCACAAACTAAAAAAGATACCGCAAAACTAGGGCCTAAGGCTAATGCTAAAGTTTCAAAAGAAAAACAAACCAAAAAGTAATTGTCTTTTGTTATTGTTACTTTATTTAAAGAAAAATTCAGATGATTGGGTTGATAGTCGCTTTTTGATTTACAGGCAGTCTTAAAAAAAAAAGCAGTATGAGGCTTTTTGATATTGTTTTTTTGGAGCTTTTCCCGCTCTCCGTTGCAATCTTTTGTGCCAAACCCAGGCGCAAAAGGATTTTCACAGCACACGAGCGAAGCCAACTGGCGAAGCAATCGGGGCTATGGCCCCTGAGAAGCCACTTACATTATTATCGATGGATACACCCGCAAAGGTCCTAAAGGCGCCCAATGTTTTTCGTGGAATAGTAAAACCAACATCTTAGAGAATCGATGGCTCTATACTGACAGATGGCTGACCCGGACTTTAAGCCCTGTTTCCAGAAAGGATAATGTAGTTTACCTGAACACGCTTGAAAATGGAGAGCAGATTATTATTGGCGAAGACTGTGACAGCGGTAAGCCGGTTGCTGAAATTCGCCTGCCAAAAAACTATCAAGTAAATACCTGCGGACAATTTATTTGTCCGCTTAGAAACGGAGATCTTGTTGTAAGCGGTGCATTTGGCCCGGTTTTGATCAGAAAGAACAAATAAGTTGTTGTTAGAGTGTTCAATAAGTAAATACATCGTGTTGTTTATTTTTTAAATTTTTGAGCGCTAGCAATATGGTATATGCAGCTAAAAAAGGCGCCAATTGGATTTAATTGGCGCCTTTTGGCTGTCGTGGGATAGTTAGTATACATTACATTTCTTTTATGGTGGATTGATAGAAGCGTACTTACAGTTGATTATAAAGCAATTTTTTGAGGACATTTTTATGTTTTAGAATCAGACTGCTTATCAGCAGGCCTTTGCTGTTTGTCCATCATGGCGGCAACTGCGGTATCGGGCAAAATATTGCTCATGCCAATCATGGCCTTATTCTTAAAGCCTGAAATAATTTTATCCTCGCCGGACATAAGCGCGTCATACCCGTCCTTTGCCACATCGGCCGGATCAGCCAGTGAGGATTTGTCCTGTACTATTGAGCTTTGCAGCATATCGGCCTTATTAAAAAAGTCGGTATCGGTCGCGCCCGGCAATAGTGCGGTAACAGTAATATTATTTTCTTTTAATTCGTGACGGATGGCTTCGGAAAATGAGTAGACAAAAGCTTTGGTCCCGTGGTAAACCGACTGCCATGGCCCCGGGGTCTTGCTGGCTATTGAGGCAAGATTGAGTATTTTGCCATAATTGCGGGCAATCATCTGCTTTGCAAAATGTTTTGTAAGTATAACAGTGGAGGCAATGTTCAGGTCAATAATTTCCAGTTCGCGCTCCACTTCAGTATCCTTAAAAAGCCCGTAAACCCCCTGTCCTGCATTATTGACAAGCACGTCAACGGTTATATTTCTTGACTGGACCTCTGCGCATAGGGCAAAGGCATTCTCTTTATTAAAGAGGTCTTTTGCAATGGCAATGACATCAACGCCCTGCTGGCTGAATTCGGCAGCCCTGTTTTTTAATTCGTCTTCATGTCTTGCCACAATAACAAGGTTATAGCCATCGCTGGCAAAAAGTTTGGCAAGCTCGTAACCGATTCCTTCGGTAGCTCCGGTAATCAGCGCATAATTTTTATTATTTTCCATGATGTTTTTTATTAAAAAGTTAATAGTTTACCCGGCCGTCAATTCATTTTTTACTATGCAATTTATTCTTATGCCTTCTGACGGCAAATAATTTATTCAATTTATTAATGCAAGTAATATCGTGCTCGAATCTGGCTTTGCTTGATAATAAATTTAGTCTGTAGGCCGAGATTAGTTTTACAAAATTTTAATCAGGATTTACAAAATTTGACTCAGAGGGTATTCCTGGACGATGGATGTGTTTGTAAGTGTATAATTTGTAGTGGTTTAATGTTTTTTAGGGGCTTTTCCCGCTATGCGTTGCAATCTTGTGCGCCGAAACCCCGGCACAAAAGGATTTCCAGTGCACACGAGCGTAGCAATCGGGGCTAGAGCTGCCACGCCCCGTTTGATATTTGTAGAATTACATATTTAAATCCAATTGTTGTGTATTTCAAGAAGCGGATTTGGTATAGTTTTTTTCAAATCTGATTCTCCTTTTAAGCCTTTTTGAGATTTTGACCTAATAGTAGTATCTTAGCCATGTAGTAAGAAATTCCCACTAATGGAGCCCCACCAATATATCAGACTCTCAGCGCTTAATGACATGATCCATGACACGATCAGTGCGCGTTTTGAAGCACAACTTTTTTGGGTATTGGCCGATATCACCAATCATTCCTACAAGGCCGATAAGAGGATCCATTATTTTGAGCTGGTGGAAAAAGCCCAGAATGGTAACACAATCACCGCCAAGATAATGGGCAAATCATGGGGCGGGGGAGCTGTTCGTATCGATGAGTTTGAAAAAAATACAGGACAGGCCTTTACCAACAACCTGCATGTCCTGGTTCAGGTGAGCGTGGATTATCATCCCTTATATGGTTTGTCTGTGAGCGTTCTTGATATCGACAGCAATTTTATGCTGGGAATACTGCAGCAGCAGCGAAATGCTACCCTTGATCGTCTGGTGAGGGAAAATGATTATATCCAAAAAGTAGGCGATGAGTACTCCACCTATAACAGCAGGCTGGAACTTCCTGCTGTGATTCAGAGGGTAGCTGTACTATCTTCAAGCAGCTCAGCGGGAAATGAGGATTTCCGCCACACGATGCAGCATAATGATTTCGGGTACTTTTTCCGGATTGATGATTATTATACCATTGTGCAGGGAGATAACAATGCCAAACTATTCTTGAATAAACTTATCGAAATCTATACTACCGGAATCCCGTACGATGCTGTTGTCATTAACAGGGGCGGAGGCTCACAGTCTGACTTTTTGATATTTGACAATTATAATATCGCAAGGGCAGTGGCCAAGTTTCCCATTCCGGTTATCACCGGGATCGGGCACCAGAAAAATGTCAGTATAGCGGACCTGATGGCCCATACCCATACCAAAACACCCACCAAGGCGGCTGAGTTTATCATTGCCCATAACCGAAGTTTTGAACTAGGGATACTCGCGCTCCAGCAAAATATCGTAATCAAATCACAGCAGCTTTTTCATGTCCATTACAAAGAATTAAGCGAGCTCAAAAACGCCATTTCCCGCAGCGCAATGGAACTTATACAGCTGCACGGTGAGGAGCTGACGCGAACCAATCATCGAATTACAAGCTGTTCAAGGGAAGTTTTGTACGGGCACCAAAAGAAACTAATCCTTACGGCACATCAGCTGGCGCAAAGTCCGAGAATGCTGTTTCAGCAGCAAAAAAATGATTTAGGGAATATAAAAAACAGTATACAGAATGCAGCAGTTGACTATCTTCGCCATGAGAAGCTTGCCTTGAAATACCAAAAGAAAAGTATCGGGATGATGTCCCCGCAAAATATACTACGCAAAGGGTATGCAATTGTGAAGGCTGGTGAAAAAATTATCAGCAGCGCCGATAATATAGAGGCTGGTCACGAGATAGAAGTGATACTGAAGGACGTAAAACTAAAAAGCATTGTTAAAGAAAAAATACAATATGATGGAAGAGAAACTGACCTATGAGGCGGCAAAGTCCGAGCTGACAGCCATTTCAAAACAAATAGAAAGCGAGGAAATATCAGTGGACCAGCTGGCTGCAAAAGTCAAAAGGGCATCAGAGCTTATTGAGTTCTGCCAGGCCAGGCTTAAAAGCACAGAAGCGGAAGTGAATAAAATCATCAGCAGGATGGAGCATCCCGAAAACTAATCAATGACGGTATCAATTTATTTTATGGAATCTTCAGTTGGAATCCGGTAAATAATTTTACTTTTGATACCAGACGGTATCAATGTTATTTAAATTAATCGCAATGGAAAAGGGGCTGAAACTGAAGGTTCGAAAGCAGCTTGACGGCAAACAGCAGTCAAATATTATTAAATTAAAAGGAAGCCTGATCTCAAAGGGCTACACCCAGATCATACACATTTCGGACCAGGATGAGGAGTTTCATATCAATTCTTTTGATATTGAGAGCGGAACGGCCGGCGAGGTGCAGGAATTTATTGCTGCCTTTATAGCCAGGGAGCAGCTTGAGGACAGTATATCTGTTTTTAAGTAAGGGCGGGAACTGAATTTAATTAGCCTGTAAAAAGCATTACAAAAAAAGCAATGACCAAGCACTGCATATCCTCCGAAATTGGTAGTATAGCAGTATTGAATTTTGGCGGCAGTGAGGATAAGGGTAACATCTGATCCTCTCTGAAATTTAAATATTTTCTGCTGCCTGTCTCAAAGGCAGGGTGACTATAAATTCTGCCCCGTTATTCTTCTCTCCCAGGGCCGTTATGGTGCCATTGTGCCTGTTGGCTATTTTTCTGCAAAGTGCAAGTCCAAGGCCGTTTCCTTCATACTGGTCTTTGGAATTTAACCTTTCAAAGGCCGTAAAAATTCTCTCGGCAAATGCAGGATCTAGTCCTATTCCATTATCCCTAATGGTGATCTGTACGGCTTGTGCGCCGTTTAGGCTGGTTGGAACACAGGTAATGACAACACGGGGAGGCTCCTCTGTTTTGGAGAATTTAAGCGCGTTTTGTATCAGGTTGTAAAAAAGCTGGGTGATGAGAATGGGAGCCCCTTCTATTTCAGGTAGCTTGCAGGCATTCAGTATGGCGCCTTTCTCTTTTATGATAAGTTCCAGGTCTGTTTTTATATTCTCAATGACTTCCCCGAGATCAACACGCTCTATGGGCTGACGGGTCTTGTCTATAGTGGAATAGCTCAGGATGCCCTCTATAATGTTATCCATCCTTACCGCCGACTGGTCTATTTTAGTGAGGTGTTTTTTGAAGTTCTCATTAGACTCGCTCTCTTTTTCATTTCTCAAGAGTGCGTTGAAAATTTTAATTTTACGTACCGGTTCACGCAGGTCATGGCTCACCACATTGGCAAAATGTAGCAAATCGTCATTGGACCTTTTGAGCTCCTGCGTATTTTGGGCAACCTGTCTTTTTAGTTCCTGCTCGAATTCCCGCTGTTCGTGGATATCCTGGATAATGCCGATAATGGACGCATCATTGCCGTTTTCGTCCCTGATGACCCTGCCGTTAATTTTAATCCATCGCGCGCTTTGATCCTTATTTATAATTCTGGCCTCATAACATATCCTGCCTGTAATTTGGGCATTCTTATGTGCTTTTTCGCGCACGTCCCAATCCCCGGGGTGCAGTTTTGCAAGGAGATTTTCATTTGATATTTTCCCCTCGACACCCACAATGGCATTGAAGTTCCCGCAGGTCTTCACCTCTTTGGTGGCAAGGTCAATTTCATAGGTGCCTAAGCCCGAGGATTCAATTGCTATTCTTAGCTTTTCCTCGGCGCTCTGAAGCTGTAGTTTGGCCACATGAATATCGGTCACGTCAGCCCCGGTGTTCATCACCCCGTAGATATGGCCGTTCTGATCAATAAGGGGAACAAAGCTGTAGTTGAAATAGTGTGTTGTAAGTTTGCCATCAATTACAAGGTCCACCTTTTTATCCTTGGCATGAAAAGGGATGCCGGTTTTAAGCACTGCGGTGGCCTGCTTAAAAAAATCTTGTTTTTTGACCTCGGGAAGCACCTCAAGGTATTTTTTGCCCAGCACCTGATCCCCCTTGCCCCAGGCTTTTATCATGGCTGTATTGGCCAGTTCTATTTTAAGGTCATCACCCGAATACACTGCAATGGGCAGCGGGGTGTTGTCCACTATGTCTTTTAAGAGCCTCATATTTTGGTACATGGCAATATGTTTTTGGTTTGCTTTTGCTAGCTATTGTTTTTTAGTAAATATAATTATAGTACTGCGGACCAGTGTTATAGAATTGAGATGCCTAAAAATATTTGCTTTTTCTTTATTATCCGGTCCCTTAGGTCTTTTCTGATCGGATGTGGAATCGCTGGTAAAAATAAATTGGCTTTTTTCATGTTCACCTATTTAGTAATGATTCAAATTTTTAAAAGGCTATTTTTGGCTGGATGCCCTTCATGCTAATTTATGAAAACTAAAATAATTTGTTTATCTTTTTTACTGAAAAATTAAACAATATTTAAATTTTAACAAAATGGAGCCTTTAGTATTGTATTAGTTGTAAATAAACAATAAAATAATGTAATTTTAATAATTAAAATCATACTTATTGTTTTGTGGTAAACATATAATCTGATACATCGATAACAGCCGGGATCCTGTGAGCGTTTTACCTGCAATGCTCTGTGTACTCAATTTTAGCTTTTGGCACAATAGCTGTTTCTAAATACTCTGCGCAGCTTGTTTAAGGGGAAGGGAAACTATAAATTCGGCGCCGTTTCCTTTTTTTCCTTTAGCTGTTATAGTTCCATTGTGCCTGTCAACTATCTTTTGGCAGAGTGCCAGGCCGATGCCATTTCCCTCGTATTCATTCTTGGAATGAAGCCTTTCAAAAGCACCAAATATTTTCTGTGCATAAAGCGAATCAAGTCCTATACCATTATCCTTAAAGGAAATTTCAACCGAATCAACCGAATCGATATTCTTTAGAACCGCAGTAATTATAACCCGTGGAGGCTGGTCTGCTTTTGTGAATTTCAGAGCATTTTGGATAAGATTATAAAACAGCTGCTGAATCAGGATAGGGGCACCCTCGAGCTCGGGAAGATCGTTTATAATCAGGATGGCCCCTTTTTCTTTTATGATAAGCTCCAGATCTGTTTTGATGTTCTCCAACAGGTCGTTTAGAAAAATATTTTCAACGGGCTGTGTGCTTTTGTCTATAGTAGAGTAGGCAAGGAGTCCTTCAATGATGCACTGCATCCGATTGGCAGAATGGGCAATTTTGTTTAAGTGCATAACAGAGCGGTCCGGAAGCTGGCCTGCAGTGTCATTTTTTAGGAAGTCATTGAAGATTTTGATTTTCCTGACCGGCTCCTGAAGGTCATGGCTCACTACATTGGCAAAATGCAGCAGGTCATCGTTTGATCTTCGAAGTTCGATGGTGCTTTCCTGGATCTTTCTTTTCAGTGCCGCCTCAGATTCTTTTTGGTCCTGTATATCCTGAACAACCCCTAAGATTGTTAACGGGGTACCTTTTTCATCTTTTATGATTTTTCCAAAAACCTTAACCCATTTCCAGGAGCTGTTTTTTTGCAAAATTCTGGCTTCGTAGCAGACCACTCCGTTTTCAAGGGCATCTTTGTGCGCTTTTTCCAGAAGGCTGTGATCGTCCGGATGCAGTTTTGCTATAAGGGCATCGATGGTAATTTCAGAGTCGGCGGCCCAGAGTTTTTTAAAATTATCAGAGGTTGTGATCTTGTTTCTTCCAAGGTCGATTTCATAGGTACCCATACCGCAGGCTTCGATGGCCATGCCCAGCATTTCGCCGGAATTTATTATCTGGCTATTTGCCTCATGCAGTTTGGTTGCTTCCGTGCAGGTATGTACCACGCCGTAAGCTACTCCTTTTTCATTGCGAAGGGCAGTAAAGCTATAATTAAAAAAAAGCGGTGTTGATAATCCCTTTATAAGAATATTAATTTTTTGGTCATAGGCCTTAAAAGGTATTCCTGTTTTCATTACCCGCAGGATTTCCTGGCTGATCGAATCCTGCCCGGGCTCAGGGGCAATATCAGCGAATTTTTCGCCGATCACCTGCCCGTCCTTATTCCATAAATTCCTCATGGCTGCATTAGCAAAGGAAACAACTAAATCCTCAGTAGTGTAAACTGCGGTGGGCACCGGCGTTTGCAGTGATATATCCTGTAGAAAATTTAAGTTATGCTGCACAATTGTTAGTCTTTATGGTTTACGCTAAGGTAGGGTGCTGGCTAAAGAGTTGTGTTATACAATTTAATGTCGTTGGTTGTAGAACTCCAACCTAATTAACCTTCTGAGCGTTATATTCTGCGTATGTAAATAAAAAAACACATACTTTTAATATTACTGCTTTTTTGAAATTTTTATTATGCATTTATATAGTACTTTTGGCAATTGTAAACACCGCCTACTATGACAAGCCCTAAAAATTCTGCCGTAACTTCTGGCCTGGAAGAAAAAGAGCCACTGAAAATTATACTGGCCGAGGATGATAAGGATGACCAGGAATTATTTATGGAAGCCCTTGATGCGACCAATGTCCCTTCTGAGGTAACAACTGTAGAAAACGGCGAGGAATTATTGAGCACACTGAGAGATCCGGATGAACCAAATCCTGATATTGTTTTCATTGATATCAATATGCCCGTTAAAGGAGGCAAGGAGGCGTTGGCAGAAATAAAGAGTGATAAGGAACTTAAGGATATCCCGGCCGTTATGCTCTCCACGTCCAGCCATCCCCGTGATATTGAAGAGACTTTTAACAAAGGGGCAAACCTCTATGTACAGAAACCAAGTTCTTTTAGCGGCTTTATTCTGGTTCTGAAAAAAGTATTCGTACTGCACTGGACAAAAGCTCTGCTGGATCCGGTAAAAAATATCTTTTTTGTTTCTGAAAAGAATATATCCCATAAGGATTAAATAAAATTCAATCAGGGTGCCTTTGAGATGCCCGATTATAGTATTGTAAAATAAAAATCTCAATTTTAGTGCATTTTCCTTTTAAAGGGCTATCTTTGAGCAATTAAATACATTAAAATGCAAGAAGGTACAGTAAAATTTTTCAATGAAGAAAAAGGATTCGGATTCATAACTCCAAGTAATGGAGGAAACGAAGTTTTTGTTCATGTTTCAGGTCTATCGGAAAACATTCGTGAAAACGATGAAGTACGATATGACATTGAAGAAGGCCGCAGAGGTCCAAACGCAGTAAACGTAGTGATAGCATAATATACTATAACGGTTAACTTATAAAAGGCATCTGCTCAGCAGGTGCCTTTTTTGTTTTATGTAATGTAAGTTTGCTTTTACAATGAAAATACTAAATTCTTTTCAAGGTCTGGGATATCATTGTACTCTCTAACTGTTAAATATCCGAGAGTTTGGAAGACTCAGTGGCCTCGACGATGCTTTTTTCCCTCAGGATTGTTTTTTTGTCCTAAGCATCCTCCAGGTAATCCTTCTGGTAGTCATTCAGGCGGTCGGCTTCTCCGGTACCTGCTCCGGCTGCATGCTTCCCGAACCGCTGTAGGCACTGTTGGCATTTTCATTAGTGTTCTGCTCGTCCTGTTGCGTGTTTTTATTCGTTGCCATGATTTTCAGTTTTATCGGTTTTCTCCTTATGGTTTTCCAGCAGCTCACGGGCCTGCTTGAGTCCGGTAGCTATGGCAATTCCTTCTTCTGCACCGTCCTGAAGCAGGGCATTGGCGATCTCGACAGCCTTTTCCCTTACCTCTGCTGGCTGATTTTTATAGGATGGGGGATAATCCCTATGATACCAAGGCATGACATTAATTATTTTCTGCCAGATAATCCCTGACATCATCAACTCTGGTACCTGCGGCCCTCACGGCTGTTTTTAATGTTTCCTGTGGCACATTGAACTTTTCAGACCAATACTGCACCTCATAAGATTCGTTTATATTGATCTGCGAATCATCTGCTTTTCCGGTTTTCGTTTTATCATCCATGATTTTTAAATTTAATAGTTTACCCAAAGTTACTTTCAAAGATCATAATACTGTTATACTATAAATCACGATTTTTACAGGATTGCTATGATTACTAGTGGTTTACGTAGCTATCATGAGCTCAATCCTTTTCAAATAAAAAATAAGGATGTAAAAGAGGTTACAATACCACAGCGCCCAGGGTTATAATTACTTTTCCTTTACCTGCCGAAAGGTAAGGTTGATGCGCGGCAGCACTTCCCGGGCTGTTTTGGGCACCTGATGCTCCCAATAGGTATTGGTATGTCCTGCCATAAGAAGGAAAGTACCGTGATGCAGGGGGATTTCAATCTGGGGGATGTGCTTTAGGAATTTATGGCGCAGGCGGAACAGTCTTGTTTCCCCAAAAGTAACCGAAGCAATGTTCATGTCCTTGTTGGTGCTGGTGGTTTTATCGCTGTGCCATCCCACCCCGTCATTGCCGTCCCTGTAAAGGTTAAGCAGCACGGCATTGAACCGGATATGGGTATGCTGCTGCACACGCTCCCTGATCCGCAGCAGCTCTGAGGGCCAGTGGGGATTTGCCTTACGCTCGGGTCTTCTTGACTCGCCGTACCATGTGATCATCCTGGGAGCTGTGACCACCTTGTCGTACATGGGCATTTCGTATTGCCTCCACTGGGAATTATGGTATAAAAAATTATAGTAATAATCGGATTCTTCCTTGCTGAAAAAATTATCGATCAGCATCAGGTCCGCATCAGGGACGTCAAAAGTTCTTTTACCGCCATTGCCTGATGAAAAAATTTCAGTGTCATCAAATAGCATCATCTTTTCTGGAATTTAATTTATACTCATTTTATTATCTTTATTGTCACCTTTCATCCTTTTAGTCTGCGGTCAGAGCTTTATGGTTATATGTTTGGGCATGTCGGGCTAAACCCGAAACGCCCGGCTTCATAAAAGCACGATGTTACAGCACCCCTTTCACCGCCTCCAATGATCAGAGGTATCTGGTCGAGTTCCGAATTGGCAGTCTTTCACAGGACAAGAAAAAACGTATTTATATCAATGTGCACAACCGCCCTTCTACAGTCTTCTTCTTTAATACAGGATAAAATTATTATATTTTGTAACAAAAATAATTGCGCTATATGTTCTAATTTGTAACAAATTTAAAGGCTCAAATTTTTCGTATAGTTGAACAGCATGTAAACAGTGGAATTTTGCTGAAACGGCATACATCAAAAAATGTAAAAAGTTATTTTTTTAATGTGTTTTTTCTGAATTAAGAATTATCTTTGCAATCCAAAATCGAACTTGAATATCATTATGCAGTTTTAACAATTGCGCTGGCCAATTAGTTTGGAATACCGTTTATCCGGAGTAGTTTTCTTTGGTGTAAATTTTAGTAAAAATGGCGTTTGAAAAGTACAATTCTAAAAGATTTATTTACCTGGCGGATGACGACAGCGATGACAGGGAGTTCTTTGCTGATGCGGTTCTTGAAATTGAACCTGATGTTATTTTAAAACAGGTCCCCGACGGCATGCATTTGATGGATGACCTTCTTGCGCTGTCAAGTTCAGGGCTTCCCGAATTTATTTTCCTGGATATCAATATGCCCGGCAAATCGGGACTGGAATGCCTGGAGGAGATTAGAAGCAGTGAGGGGGTGCTGAAAGACTTGAACATTGTGATGCTTTCCACCAGCAGTGATCCGGAGAATATCCGCAGGGCATCAGAGCTTGGCGCTACATTCTATGCGGTAAAGCCCAGCTGTTTTGAGAGGCTCAAATCCCTGCTTGAAGAAGTGCTTTCGATGAGCCTTGTTGGGACTGTGGGGGAAAAGAAAAAGTTTCTTTTGGTTTAGTTTCGTTTTAGGAGGACTAATCGGATATTCAGAATTGTTACCGGAATCTAATTTGAATGATTGGTATGGTCAATTGTATATTATATTAATTCTTTTTTTTTAATATTATTTTTCAGGAGCTTTTCCCACTATACCTTCCAATCTTTTGTGCCGAACCAGACACAAAAGGATTTCCACTGCACACGAGCGAAGCGAACTGGTGAAGCAATCGGGGCCGGGGTAGTTGAATCTGTTTTTTAGTGGCTGTCATTTAATTAAAAGTATTTTTCTTCCTCCAGTTTTTGTTTCTCTCTTTCATTTTGGAATATAAATTCGGTTTACTGACGAGAAATACGATTAAAATGGTATGCTAAAAAATAACGCTCCATTTCCGCAAATTGATTCCGCATTCATACTGGTACCTAAACATTTTTGTACGATTGACCAGTGGATAAAATAGGGTTGAAGTTCATATAAGCGCCACTATTTAGACAAATAGAAAAAATCTCAGAAATGGAAGGTAATTCAAATTTGCTAAAGAAATCGTTTAGTTAAATGGACATATTTTCAATCTCACTAAGAAAACAGAGATAATTTATTTATATTTATACATTTTACACTTTAATGTTATGGATAACACCGAAGAACCTATGCCACACGACGAATTAGGGCGTCTGGCAGCATTAAAACGCTATAATATTCTTGATACCTTACCTGAACACGCTTTCGATGACGCAACGAAGCTCGTCTCTTATATTTGCGGCGTGCCCATCGCCCATATTTCTTTTATAGATGAAACCCGGCAGTGGTTTAAATCAGAAATTGGAATAGGAGTATCGCAGGTGCCCAGGGAAATTACTTTTTGCAGGTATACCATTATGGACTCAAAAATGGTGGAAATACCCGATACCCATGTAAACGCACGATTTAAGGATGATCCCAATGTTACTGGTGGCTTTAAGGTGAGGTTCTACGCGGGTGTTCCGCTAACAACTCCCGACGGCTTTAATATAGGAACTATTTGTGCCATAGACCATGTCACTAAGGAGCTGAATGAAAACCAACGAAATGCACTTTCAATAATTGCAAAGCATGTAATAAATCAACTGGAATTAGGAACTAAAAATTTCCAGCTTGCCACGCAGAAAAAAATCGCCGAGCGTGCCGTGTTGGCAAAAGATAGTTTTTTGGCCAATATGAGCCATGAAATAAGAACCCCGTTAAATGCATTAATTGGCTTTACAGATCTTTTGGCGCAAACGAGGCTGGATGCTCTTCAGAAAGATTATATTGATAGTGTACAAATTGCCGGAGAAAATCTTCTCCTGATAATTAATGATATTTTGGACCTTTCAAAGATCGAATCAGGTAATTTAGTTATAGAAGCACAGCCATTCAATTTAAAAAAGGCACTCAAGCATATTTATGATTTACTAAAAGTAAAGGTACATCACGGAATTGACTTCAATCTTTTCCTGGATGCCGATATGCCTGAAATTGTAGTTGGTGATCAGGGCAGGCTGAATCAAATATTGGTTAACCTGACGGGGAATGCCCTTAAATTTACAGAAGAGGGAGAAGTAACTGTTTCTGTAAAAATGATTAATGAAACAGAAGATCATTATTTGCTTCGATTTTCAGTTAAAGACACCGGTATTGGTATACCGAAAAATAAACTTTCGACTATTTTTGAACGATTCAAACAAGCCGAAGAAAGTACCACAAGAAGATTTGGCGGTACAGGGCTTGGTCTGAATATTGTAAAGCAATTAGTTGAATTACATGGCGCTGAAATTCAGGTAAAAAGTAAACAAAAAAGAGGCTCAGAATTTTTCTTTGTTTTGAATTACAGAAAGGCAAAAGATATAGAGACAATAACTGAATTAAATTTAGAAGGTAATCTGGGAAAACTTAAGATATTGGTTTGTGAAGACAATATTCTAAACCAGAAATTGGTAAAAAGCGTCATTCAAAATTTTGGTTTTGAATTGGACATTGCCGAAAATGGTGAAGAAGGTATAGATTTTTTATCTAAAAAAGAATATGATCTTGTATTAATGGATCTTCAAATGCCAGTTAAAGACGGCTATCAGACTGCAGCATATATAAGGAACGAAATGAAATTATCGATCCCTATTATTGCCATGACAGCGCACTCTCTTGTGGGAGAGCAGGAACGCTGCTATGATGTAGGTATGGATGGTTATGTTCCCAAACCCTTTAAGCAGGCTGCACTTTTGAAAGCTATAAAAATGGTAATGAACAAAGATGGCAACACGTTAAAAAAGAGAAGAATAGATTTTTCTTATTTGGATGAAATGGCATATGGCAATGCAGACTTTAAAAAAGAGATGATTGCCCTTTTCATAGAAAAAATTCCTGCTGAAGTTATTCAACTGCAAGAAGCATTTAATGAAAACAACGCTGATAGAGCAAAAAAGCTGGCGCATAATATGAAATCCAGTTTAGACGTGTTTATGTTAACGGATCTTAGTAATTGTTTATCTATAATCGAGCAGGAAGCTATATTAGGAAAGTTTACAAGTGAGGCTGCCTCTCAGATGAATATCCTGAATTGCGGACTTAACGAAGTAGTTAAAATTCTCAATGAGTTATGATAAAAGGGAAATATAACCTAGCTTTACGTTATAGCCAAAAGTCATAAAACTTAATTTGCCCCAAAATCAATAATCTATGAGAATTATTTTATCTGAAGATAATGATATTCTGCGTAAATCATTATCCTTTTTTCTGGAGTCAAAAGGATTTACTGTCGATCAGTTTTCTGATGGACAAGAGGCGCTGGATGCTATTGAGGCCAATAACTACGACTTGATTCTGACCGATATCAACATGCCAGGGATAAGCGGAATGGAAATTACACAATATGTGAGGGAAAGTTTAAAATCTGATATTCCTGTAATTATATTTACTTCGTCGGGTATAGAACAAACTGAACTGGATTCATTTGATATTGGTGCAAACGAATTTATTGCCAAACCTGTCAGCCCTTCAGTGCTTTTAGTGAGAATTCATAAATTACTAAAAACACGCGCTTAATGAAATTTCTATATTATATAATTTTCCTGTTATTTATTTCGCCTGTTATACTAGCACAGGACATTAACATGGATGCCATTATGGCTAACGCAAAACGTGAGGTGGAAAAAGGCAATTACGATACTGCATTGTCGTTACTTGAACCTTTAAGCGCAAAATTCCCTGAGAACGAAGAAATAAAAATTTATGCCGGACGGATTTACAGCTGGAAAAAAGAGTACAATATTTCGATAAGGATGCTCTCGCCCATGGCAGACAGCAGTAATCCTGCTCCGGATGCCTTATTGGCCATTATTAATGCGTATTTCTGGTCAGGACAGTTTGAGAAATGTATTCATTATTGCGATAAATATTTGGCGATAGAACCTGATTCGCTTGATGTTTTGAGAATTAAAGTAAATTGTCTGGAAAAATTGAATCGAGACAGAGAAGCATTGGCTATTATTGAAAAAGTTTCTATTGCAGATAACAGTACCCAGGGCTTTAAAGCAGTGCGCACACTAATTGGAAGGAAAGCAAAAAATGCAATAGCTGCTTCTTATCTGAATATCTCAACATCTGATCCCGGACAATCTCCATTGCATTACGGATATCTCGAATACTCTCATAAGTTTATAAAATCAGCACTTGTTGGCCGAGCCAATGTAGGACATGTGAATGACGATACCCAAATGTTGCTTGAAGCGGATTATTATCAAACCTTTTCGAAAAAAAACTATTTGTATGTAAATGCAGGGGGTTCAACAGGGGAGACTGTATTTCCTGTTTTAAAGGCTGGTGCCGAATATTATTTTGTTCCGCAAAAAAGATTTGATTATGCTCTTGGTGTCCGATTTATGCATTTTGAAACAGAGGATGTAACTTTGCTAACCGGTCAGCTGGCCTATAATATCGCTGCTTATACTGTTGCCTACAGGCCTTATTATGATACAGGTAATGAATTATTTTCTCATGTTTTAAGCCTGCAGAAAGTAAATGATGAAAAAGAAAGTATTTTAAGGCTGGAACTGCAATATGGAAATGTTCCCTATCTGTATCTTTATAATAGCCTGACTCAGCCTTTGAGTTCCTACAGAGCAGGTATACAATATCAGCATCGTATTGGCGGGTCCTTTTTTATCAGGCCCGTATTTCTTTATGAGTACGAAGAATATTTGCCTGGTGAATTCAGAAATAGATTTAATGTTCAGGTAATTGCTACTAAACGCTTCTAATATGGAACTATGGGAACTTTATAAGAGTGGTATCTGGGTAGAGCCTTTTTTAATTCTGTCCATATGTCTTTTTATACTGACATCGATTGTTCTTTACCTGTTAATTATCAGAAGCAGGAGCAGAAATATAAAAAAGAACAGGCTTCATGCCCAGTACAGTTTAGTTATTGAAAAATTAATGTCTTTGGTAGTTTTTCAGGATATTCCTTTTTCAGAAATTAAAGAAGATCAAAACTTCAGCAAACTTTTTAAAAAGGCTTTTTTCAGAGAAGTTATGATCGATTCTATTATGAATCTTCACAAAAACTACGAAGGTAATTTTGCACAAAAGCTGGAGGAATTTTATAATGATTCAGGTTTGATAAAAGATTCTTTTAAAAAACTTAAAAGCCTCAAATGGGAGGTGAAGTGTAAAGGGATCACAGAACTTGCAGAAATAAATTGTATTGAAGCTTTTGACAGGATAATAAGAGCATCTAAGGCCCGGAATAAAGCTTTAAAAATTACAGCCATCAACGCTTCCATCAAGCTGGGAGGTGTAAAAAGCATGGCCTATCTCACGGAGCATCCTTATCCTATAGATGAGTGGACACAGATAAACATTATTGGCGCTTTTAAAAAGCATGATATCGGTGATACAAAAGGCGTTGAATTATTGCTGGAATCTCAAAACACAACTGTCATTTCACTTGGGCTAAAGCTTATTAAGGAGCTTAAATTGACACAAAAAATTCCTTATCTAACAAAGTTAGTTGCCAATGCGCCCAATATATCAATAAAATACGAGGCCCAAAACCTAATACAGCTATTAACTGTTTAAAAGTATAAACGATGGCATTTTTTACTAGTGAACTTTCATTTTTTTTTGAAGAATATTTATTGCTGATAATTGGGTACGCCGTACTAATTATGTCTTCGTATCTTATATTAGCCCACCTTTCTACCAGAGAGATGACAAAATATCTCAAAAAGAATAGTTTTGTTGATTACAGCGTACTTCTTACAAGTGAATTTGCGCCAAGCCTTTCATTGATTGCTCCAGCCTATAATGAAGGGTTTACAATTCAGGAAAATGTAAAATCGTTGCTTTCCCTTAACTATAACAATTACCAGGTAATTGTGGTCAACGACGGAAGTAAGGACAATTCTATGGAAATCCTTATTAAAACTTATGATCTTATCCTTAGGGAGCTCGATATTCATCCAAAAATTGAAACAAAAAAAATCAGGGGTATTTATGTCTCCAGGAATGCAGCTTTTAAAAAACTCCTGGTAGTGGACAAGGAAAACGGAGGTAAAGCCGACGCCCTGAATGTCGGACTTAATATCGCCCAGAATCCTTATGTGGTATGTATTGATGTTGACTGTATTCTGGATAAAGATGCGCTGCTTAAACTGTCAAAGCCCTTTCTGGAATCGTACGGGAAACGTATTATTGCCACCGGCGGTGTGGTGAGGATAGCAAACCAGTGCGTCATAAGAAATGGCCGTCTGGTTGAGGTAAATATTCCAGATGTTATGCTCTCCAGAATTCAGGTTTTAGAATATTTAAGGGCGTTTCTTCTTGGCAGAATGGCCTGGAGCAGGCTGGACGGGCTGTTGCTGATTAGCGGTGCGTTTGGTGCGTTTGATAAGGAAATTGCTTTGCTGGCTGGAGGATATAATACTAAAACCGTGGGTGAAGATATGGAACTCGTGGTGAGAATGCGCCGTTATATGCTTGAGAATAAAATACCCTATGGAGTCAGCTATATACCCGATCCTCTTTGCTGGACAGAAGCGCCCGAAGATTTTAATATATTCAAAAAACAGCGCAGCCGCTGGATGAGAGGTACAATCGAAACACTTGGCCTGCACAAGAAAATGATTCTAAATCCTAAATACAAATTGCTTGGAATGATCAGCATACCTTATTGGGTATTGTTTGAATTCCTGGCTCCCGGAATTGAGTTTATCGGTCTTATAATAACAATTATATTTATGATATTAGGTTTAATTAAGTGGCATTTTTTCTTATTATTGGTGCTTTTTGTTTATTTTTTTGCTGTCATGTTTTCCGTTATTGCCCTTTATAGTGAAGAACGCTCTTACCATAAATATCCAAAACAGGCTGATTTTTTCAAACTTTTGATAGCGGCTTTCATAGAGCCACTGTATTTTCATCCTCTAACGGTATACGCCGCCCTTGTAGGTTACAAAGAAAAAATAAAGGGAACAAAGGGTTGGGGAGAAATGACCCGAAAAGGTTTTAGCAAGAAGTAAAGAAAGGTACTTTATCCGCCAAAGAATATTTCCTTTAATTCTATATTTTTTTGCAGGAAATCTCAGTACATTAATATCTTCGCCGGGAAGATTTAGTATTGCCCGGTGCACTATGACCAGTTTCATTTCCGGTACTTTCATCTTCCTGAAGCTCCTCATTGTTAAGGTGCCCAATTTCGAATTCCTTCTTTACGTGATTATCCTTTTCGGGCGCTATGGTCTCAAAGCAATCTTTTTCAGCCTCATCGCTCTTCTCAGTATCCATATCATTTTGAGACCCCTTTGAAGGGGCATTCTCTATTAGGTACTTTTCTATGTCCTTCCCCGTTATGTCTTTGGGGTCGCTGTCGGGTTTCTTTTAAGAGTTTTCCGAGTCATAGGGGTTGGTGTTTTTAGCTGTGCTTTTTGGGCCTTTGATTTGGTTTTGAGAATTACGGTGGCCCTTGTCGTAATTTTTCGTTGTATGGGAATTTTTTATTTTATTTGCTTATCACTGAGTTTTAGCTTATTATTTTTTAGGAGCTTTTTCCCGCTATACGTTGCAAACGAAGTTCATTGAACTCCAATAAAATAAAAAGTATAGTGAAGTAATCTTTTGCGCCGGACCCCCGCACAAAAGGATTTCTACTGCACATGAGCGAAGCGGACTGGCGAAGCAATCGGGGCTAGGATTCGGTCTGGTGAAGCAAATTTGTTGTTTTATTTAAAAATACGCTTTACTATTATACAAAACATTCTTATTGGCTATGGCGTCTTTAATGCATTTTTTGTTGTTTCATTTTATAATATGAAACCTTTTTTTTTAAAATTAAGTTGGCCCTTTCTGTAAATTTACAATTACCTAAAAAGAAATATTTTTTCAAATACTATCCTTTACCCAAGTACCCAAGCTCACATATTTCTTTTTCTAGTTTTGATATGTTTAGGTAAGAAAAGTAGTTTTAAATGTTATACTTTTAATCTAACTTTAATAATCGTAAATTATGGATCAGGATAATATATTAAATAAGTTAAAAAAAGCAAAGCAAGAACTTATTTTTAATCACGAAGAATTGGAAAGATGTACTAAGGATCTTAAAACTGCTAATGTAAATTTGAACATTGTTGAAACAGAAAAAGAGTTGAACATGGAAGAATTTAACAGTGGTTTAGAGCAGATGATGTTTGCAGTTTCTCATAAGGTTAGAAAGTCGGTTGCCAATATCCTGGGGCTTTCAAAATTGTTGTGTGAAGATGTAAATCTTGGAAATAATGAATTGAGGGAAATTTTAAGTTTGATTATTCAATCTGCTGAATCCCTGAATGCTTCGACAGAAGAATTATCGAACTTTATCTGTTTAAAGAGACGGACTAATATGTGAAATTTCTGCGCCAATAGGCTTTTAATCACTTGTTTTACTTTTCCTGATGCTATTTTATTATAGCTTAGAACAGCTGATTTACTTTTGGGTTTGGATGAATCCCGTATCATATTAATTTTAAGTCCTGCCCGCAATCTTTAAAGGACCTCTCTGAATTAAATTTTGTTGATATGCCCATTTAATACTATCAATTTTGACAATTGACTTTATTATGTTTTTTTGTTTAATGTTTTTTTAAAAAAATTAAACAAAAATAATCATTTTTTACCTGTATATTCGTCTTAAAATTAAAAACTAAAGTGTATTAAAAATTGATACAGGTATTTACTTTGCCATCTTTAACGGGATAGAAAAAATGCTAAAATAGCAAGTGCAATTTATGTTAACACTGGATTCACTTCTCCATTAAAGGAATTGATTAAAATGGGGTGGTCATTTTGAAGTGAAATTAGGCGCTCACTTTAAAACGGATTTGGGGACCAGTATCACTGGAACTTTTCGGTTCTCTTTATTCAGAATACCCAAATTTGGCAATAAGGAGTAACAGTTATTGTTTAAAGATTATAGATAAAAGTATGGCTAAAATTGCTTTCTATTTAAAAATTAAGGAGTATCGGGAAAAAAAATATACTCAGGAGTACATGGCTATTCAGATGGAAATTTCTCTTAGAGAATATCAAAAAATTGAAACAGGAAAGGTTGATTTAAAATTATCAAAACTCGATAAGTTGGGAAAAATTTTTGGTATTAAAAAAAGTGATTTTTTTAAAGAAGAAAATTTTTAATTAGCAGCCAATATTTTAGGTAATGTTTCAGATTTGGGGTCTATCGGATTTTGTGACAACTATGTTTAAATCGCTCTGTAAATTGATTGCTTAACTTTAACTTTAAGTGGTTGAAAATTTATATTTGATTCTGAGAGATACGAGAGAATCAAACTTAGTTTTTTATAAAGTGTATTTTGAAGAATCATTTAGTTTAGTAAAATTTAAAAAGCTTCAAATCGGATGTCCCTCTTTTTTTAATAAAGAAAAAAGTAAAAGACGTTTTTCCTATTTAAATTTGGAAAAACTAAAATATCCGATTTAATATGATTTTTTTTAACCGGCAAATAGATAGGTTGTGAAATTTAAATGAATCAATCATAACAGTTTATTCAAAAGCCATTTTTTGCAATATTTTCTTTTAACTGTTTACATTCAATTTCATTGATGTTTTTTAAATGTTTATTTATTATTTCCACGATAAATGGTAAATTGATTTATCAAAATTTATTAAAAACAATGATTTATAGAATCTGCACAAGAGTTATTAAAATTGTACCGAACAATAACGAAATTATAGTTCTGGTAAATTTACCTAAAGCTTGAATTTCTTCGCTAAAATTGATTTGTAAAGATTTCCGAACAACCTCTTGATGCAAATTTGAAGACCATTCCATAACATACTATAAATTATGCTTTGAAAATATGCCATTGAATTAGGAGACTAAATGATATATTTTAGTTTTTTGCAGAATGAAGTCGAATTAACATAAATTTAATCTTGAAACAGCTGTTAAAAAACAAACTCCCTTGGTTTATAAGTTACGTAGAATTATTTTTAAGTAAGTTAATTGGTGTTAATTATCAAAAGATTAAAGTCTCGACATGTAGTTTGTCGGTTTTAAGTTGCATCTTATCGGAAACTTCATTAATTCGATATAAAATCTTTAATTCCATTATAAATTTGCACTGAAAATAAACAAAAAAAACAACTTTATTTTAATTAAATTATCAATGAAAAAAATTATTTTGGCTTCTATTCTTATGTTAGGCCTTATTACAGTAAATGCTCAAAATGTTACATTAAATGTAAATTTAAGACCTATTCAGACTTTAGTAGTTAACAATGCTCAAAAAATAGTAAATCTTGACTATGCTACTCAGGACGATTACAAAAATGGTGTATCTTCAACAAACACAGATCACTTAAATATTTACAGTACTGGTGGTTTTCAGGTAAAAGTAAAAAGTGCAAACGCAACAATGCAAAACGGAGGTAAGCATATAGATGCTAACACTATCCAAGTTAAGGCAACTGCTGGTTCTGATGCTGTAAATGATGCCCAATATTCTCAAAATGTTCAGTTATCAAATAATGAAACTACATTGGTAACTTCAACAAGAGGCGGAGTTGATAAAAAGATAAGTATCGAGTATAAAGGTGCCGGAGCCAATGCTTATATTGACAATTATATCGCAGGACAAAACCCTACAGTGTACACCACTGAACTTACTTATACTATTGTAAGTCAATAATCTTTTCAGGTGAGAATAAATCAAAATGTCACAAGAAATTGTGGCATTTTTGATTTAGTTAATTTTATTTCACTTCAATTAAAGTCCCCAACAGAATTTTTTTAAACTACATAAAATGAATAAACTTGCTTTACTTTTTTGTTTTTTAATTTTTCAACTACATGCGCAAACTGGTATTTCTGTTTCTCCTCCAAGAATTTATTTTGAGTCGAAACCCGGAACGAGCAGTACTCAAAAAATTACGGTAACGAATGTCAGCCTAAAAAATACTTTGGATCTTGCCGTGAGTCTTGGTGATTGGGAGTATGACGAAAAAGGTGAAAATATGATGTACCCTTCGAATACTTTAAAAAATTCCTGTGCCAGCTGGATTTCTGTCAAAAACAATGACAATTACTTTACATTAGCTCCCGGAGAAAGAAAAGAACTGGAAGTTACCATTACACCAGCAAAGATAGACAATGACACGTTTCCTGCTCATACAGCTGTTTTATATGTAAGCCAAATGAATCCTGTGGATGATTATGATAGCAAAGGAGCAAATATCAAAGTTAGTATTCGTTCCGGAATCAAAGTTTTTCACACTTTCTCGAATAGTCTTACCAAGAAAATTGAAATTGAAGATTTAAAATTTGATCAATCTGCCGGTAACCTAAACTTAAAATTTAAAAATGAATCCCAAATTTGGGTCGATGGTAAAATTTCAACCGAAATTATTAATGTCAAAACGGGTAAAAAAGTAGTGTTGAATGATGTTGTTTTTTATACATTGCCGGGCAATTTACGTAAATTAAGTATTCCTGTTACTCAAACTTTGGAAAAGGGTTCTTATAATGCATCTGTAATTGTTGATTATGGCGATTCGTCTCAATTGGAAATGGCTGAATTAAATTTTAATTATGAATAGATATATTCTTATTATTCTCTTATGTACCCCGTTTTCTGGCTTTTCTCAGGTGTCTTTTACATCTTGGGTAAATTCCTATTTACAAATTAATTCTTATAATGGAAATACCAATTCTGATGCCTATACGGTTACATTTGCCGGAAATGGCAATTTGAATGTTCCGCACTGGAAACTTTCTGCACGATTGAAACAAAATATTGTATCTGAAGATGGCAAATTTACCATTCCTTCTAATAAAATTTCTTTTCAACCCATTTCTACAACTGGTCAGGCGTATCCAAATCCGGTTCCGACAATTTCGCAAATTGGCGCTCCTTTAAATGTTTTTTTACAAGATAATAGTGAATCCTTTTTGATTCCCAATGCTAATGCCCCTATCTATAACAATCCGCAAACGCCAAATGGTTATTACAATCTTCAGCTAAAATATGCACTGACCCTTCTTGGCGGTTCTTATTTAGGAAGTTTTCCTGCCTGGACACGATTTATTGCTCCTATAGAATTTACGGCATACGACCAAAACAATGTTATAATTGGAAAGATAAGTCATGATTTCCAATTCCAAATTGGAAATATTACTGATGCACCTCCTGCTGCAGATATACTTTCGTTAAAAATAAATACGAATGCTGCCAATGGGCTTTTAGAATTTAAAACAATGCAGGATTATAATAATGGAACTAGTGTGACTTATACAGATGGACTGTCAGTAACCGCTAACAGTAACTTTCAGATTAAAGTAAGGTCACTTCAAAGCAATTTACAATCTGCCGCCGGAAATTCGATTCCGGTTGAAGTTATTAACTTAACATTGACAAGCACTTCTAATGCCAATCAGCGCATTTTTCCCATTGTGCTTAGTGCTGCCAATCAAACTCTGGTACAGGGCAATAGTACTAATAACACGCCTTACCGTTTCGATATCAAATATTTTACACTACCTCAGGACATTCGTTTGATTGATGCAAAATCAGACAACTATACCACTACTTTACAATATGAGATTACCCCTCAATAATTACTAAAAGATGCGTTCCTGTAACTTTAAACTTTTATCAATCTTTTTTTTCTTCTTTATTCTGGCTAACCCTTTGAATGCTCAACAGATTCAGAATGCGGTTTCTATGGAGATCGAAAGGGATGCTTCTTTTCAAAAAGGGTCTTTACTGAGTTTAGTAGTTGTCATTAAAAACACAACACCGGATAAAATAAACGGAAAGATCAATTTTACCCTTCCTAAAGGTCTAAGAAACCCCGCGGCCCAAGGTTTAGAAATTGAGATGCTTGCTGATGAAACACGCCACATTCCTGTCAAATTTATAATTGAAGAAGAGGCTGCTGCCGGGTCTTCTGCAATTGTTTGTAAATTAATAGATACTTCCGGAAAATTACTTGCAGAGCAAAGCACCAATCATGTAATCGGGGTAAACAATACGCTTATTATTACTCCTTTAGAAACTTCTATTTACAGATCATCCGACAATGAACCCGTAAAGGTAAAAATAAAGGTCAGCAATAAAGGAAATATCAGGCAAAATATTACTTTAGTTTGTAAGTTTCCGGACCCGACAAATGGCAATTTATTTCTGGAACAGAATGCTGAAATTGCTGTAAAAAAAGATTCCATTTTCACTTTTACTTATCTTCCTTCAAAGCAATTGGCCAAACAATCCGGCTATTCTGTACGCATATCCGCATTCAGGAATCCAAGTAAGGAAATGTTCGGCAATACTATGGTAGAAGTTCAAAATATTGCCAGCGTGCAACAATATCAAGGTGACTTATTTATTAATTTTCTCGATGAGGCACAAAACCAGATTACCTCTACTTACAGAAGATTTGGTGGCGGAATCGATTTTTATCAGCTAAGAGGATCCGGTGGAATCAACGTTCCTTCAGGCTATCTTTTTATGCAGGGAAATGTTGCTGTAACAAATGGTCAGGAAATTCCTTTAATAACCAATACCAATTTAGTGTATCGTCAGCAACAAAACGAATATACTATTGGAAATATTAATAAACTACTTGAAATGACTCTGGTAGGACGAGGTGCAGAATACAGCCATACGTTCGAAAAAAATCAAAAAGTTGAAGTGGGTTTTGTCGATCAAAATTATAATTTAATAGAACAGGACGGCTGGCTCAAAAATGGTTACGGTTTCTTTGCCAAAGGAATGCTTAACTCTAATAACAGCTCCCGTAATGCCTCGGCCAGCTATTTGTACCGCTATGATCCGTTCGAAAAAGCAAAACATAGTTTTTTGGGAACAGAAGTTAATTATGATTTTAATCCAATCTGGAGACTGAACGCAAAAGTAAACGGTGCAATGAGTATCTATGAAGTACAAGGTTTTGTTAAACCTTCTTTTGCCGGAGAAACCAATTATTCGGGAAAAATTAAAAACTTCAACATCAACGGAAATTATTATGCAAGCTCTGATTATTATCCCGGAAACCGACGAGGAAGTATGCAGCTGCAGCAGAATATTGCTACCAACATCAAAAATCATAATCTGCACGCAAATGTCATTTTTTCTGATTTTTCGCCTAAGTTTTATTCATTTGAAACACAGCAAAAATCGACAAATAACAGAATAGAAGTAGGAAACCGTTTTCCCAAATTCAGAGATTTTACCCTTAATTTATTATATCAATATCAAGACGAAAGTTCTAATAGCTACAATCGGCTTTTAGGAAATTCAGATAATACAGCTCAAAAAATGTTTGCCAACCGTATCGTTGAACAATTTTCATGGGTTAATAATGCATCGCGGCAATCAGCAGTTTTGGGACTTGAAACCGGTATTGTCAGATATCCGATGCAGACTGATAATAATTTTCAAATGAAGATAAATGCGAATTATAATTACAGGAACTTCAATATTAATTCAACCTTTCAATCGGGCAGTTATTATTTATCTGAATATGCTTTCTCCAGTATTGCCGGCAATGGTGTAAATTATGAGAAGCTCTCATTATCTTTGTTTTACACCAATAATTTTGTAAACGACAAAGTAAACCTGAATACCGGAATTTCTTATATCAAGGATATCGTTTACGGAAAATCACCTTCTGCATTTATAAATGCCAAATATAACGCAAAAGCATTCAGTACTTTTTTCAATTCTTCCTGGTACAATTATTCTGTTGGATCTCTTAGCAATAACACGCTAACTTTTGAAGTTGGGGTAACCATAAATTTACAAAAAACAATATTAAATCCAGATCAAAAAAGTACCATCAAAGCGGTCTTATATTACGATACAAACAATAATAATCAGTATGATCCGGGAGAAAAATATGCTGCAAATTATATGATTAACATCAATAAAGTAGCTTTGCAAACCAATGCAGACGGAATGGCAACTTATAAAAGAGTGCCCTACGGAACTTATTTCTTAAAGCAGTTTACACAAGACGGCTGGTATTATGATGATGCTACCTTTGAGGTTGACAGACATTCCTACCGCCTTTTAATTCCGCTTCACCAAAGCGGAACAATGCAAGGAAAAGTTTCTTTTGCCTACAATGCCACAAAAGTAGTTGATTTTCAGCACCGCGCTTCCGGCATCTCTTTTAGCATCATGAAAAACAATCAATTGGTCAAAAAAGTATACACTGATGATGACGGCAAGTACATATCGTTTCTTCCTATTGGTGATTATGTCATTACCATCGATGAAAAATCATTGCCTGCCAATACATTTTGTGAAGTAACAAGTTATGACATCGCTCTAAAAGCAGGAGAAATAGTAGTCGTGCCTGAATTTATTATAAAAGTAAAGGAAAAGAAAATCAATACTAAAAAGTTCTCTAATTAATTCAGGTTGCCAGCCTATTATGTGTAGCCCCTAAGGGACAATACTGTTATTTTAAATTATTCACAACCAATGTAAATGGCTACGAGATATAATCTTTTAGTATTTATCTAAAGTTTTCAATAAAACAATCCGTTAGGATTTAAATATTGGTAATAAAATCGGGTTCCCCATGAGTTTCATAGTTGGCTTTTCAAGCCCAACGAATCTCTAGCTGTCAGCAGAATTTTTTTTATGCTTTATATTTCTTTATAGTTTTGTTGTAAAATTGCTCCAATCTTTTACTGTCTCCAAATAGTTTAAAATTGTATCAACAAAGTTAGGTAGATTTTAAATAATCACAACTCGGAACTATATCTTCCACTAGAGACCCGAACCAAGCTGCGCAATTTCGAATTCCCCTGTTGACGGGATTAGGTTTTTTATTTTTTAAAGTTTAGTTATTGAATAGATTTGGGCGGGCATGGACAATATAAAAATGATTTAAGGGCATTAAATTCATAACAGGGGCTGTCAGATTCACTATGAAATATTTTCAATTGTTGTCAAGCCAGGATTTCAAAGAGATGCCCCGCTCGCGGCTCACTAGTATAATTTCATTTACAGCCGGAGTCAGTTCAAGTTTAAGCTTGTAATCAAAAGACTGGGACAGTTTATGAATTGCTTTTAGGCAAATGATATAGTTTCGGGTTGCTTTAAAAAAATCATCAGGGTTCAACTCCTGCATCAATTCATCGAGTGTCTGCTTGATAACATATCTTTGGCCGGTATGGGTGGTGAGATGTACTATTTTATTTTCAGAACTAAAATAAGCAATATCAGCACTGGGTATTGTAATGAATAACTCTTTGTAGCTGATTAAAAATCGTGTCTTGTAGATATTTTTCTGCAATCGCATATTTTTTAGTATATCCACAACACTGCTGTCAATTACTGGATTCATAAAATTTTTGATCCTCTTTATACTGGAGTCCAGTTTCTTTTGCTCGATGGGCTTTAGAAGATAGTCAATGCCATTAACTTCAAATGCCTGCAAGGCATACTGGTCGTACGCAGTTGTAAAAATAACATAGGATTTAATGCTCACCCGGTTAAAGATTTCAAAGCTCAGTCCATCGGTGAGCCGTATATCCATAAGTATAATATCGGGGGCAGTCTCCTTTTCAAGCCATGAAATACTGTCCCTGACGGTTTGTAAAACTGCGACAATTACAATTTCTTCCTGTGACTGCAGGAGCATTTTTTGCAGCCTTGCAGCATTTGCTGCTTCATCTTCAATAATTAAAACAGTTATCATAAAAATATTTTTAATTGTTTAATAACGGAACCCTGACCTGAAAAGTAGCTTCCAAATCCTCTACAACAGGAATTATATCTCCCAAGAGCTTGTAGCTGTGGTAAATGTGCGCCAGGCCGATTCCTTCTCCGGGTTCTTTGGTGAATCTGGCCGATTTGTTATTGTCAACAATTATCCACCGGTCGTGGTAATTTATATTAATGATAAGTGGCGCAGTGAGGGAGAATGAATTATGCTTGATCGCGTTTTCAACCAAAAGCTGCAGGGTCAGGGGCGCAATGAATTTATTTAGATTTTGAGGATTACCCGTAATGTTGATCGCAATAGACGAGCCGTATCTTATTTGATATAAAAATAGATATTCCCTGATAAAATCAAGTTCTGTTTTCAGTACAATCATGTTTTTGTTCCTATTGGAGAGAACATAACGATAAACTGCAGAAAGATTGGTGACGTACTGCACTGCTGTTTGCTGGTTTTCCTCAATTAAAGAAGTAAGGGCGCTCAGATTATTAAAAAGGAAGTGCGGGTCTAATTGAAGCTTCAGGGCATTGAGCTCAGACTGAAGGGCCTTCTTTTTGTTCTCAATGGCTTCAAGCTGACTTTCTTTCCATTTACTAAGAAGTTCCCCGGCAGTAAAACCTGTTGTTATTAATATGGAGAATATCAGGCCCATAATTAATACCCGTCGGACAATAAGGTCATTATACCCGTATTTTTCGGGAAAATCAATGCTAAAGAACAAAATAACAAGAGCACTTATGACCAGTATTTGCAGCAGCAGCTTAAAAAAGAAACGCAGGCTTTCTTTTTTTTTCAGCACAGAGGCGGAATTAAAAATTTTAGATAACCCTATCCCTGTTTCAAATAATGCAATTGTATAGAGCAGGCAGAACAATCCCTCAATTAGGAAATCAGTATTGCTGTAGAACTTCCATTCTTTAATGTTGCTTTCATCAGAATTCAAAAGGATTAGAATAAGATTGAGAAAAACAGCAAATACCGGATATCCATATAAGCGTAAATGGTTATAGTGGCTTTTGTACATCATATAAAACTAAAATAATTCCTCACAGTGTATACCAATTTTACAAAGCTCGGCTATTATAAGATCAGAAGGGCTTTGCAGGCTTTCCACCCTTAGAATTTTATCACAATCTTCTAAATCGAAATTCCATCTCGAGTTCAAAAGTATTCTTTTAAGAACAGGTTTGGCCTTTCTTAACTTAATTTTTGTATTAACATTTGTCTTGTAGACTGAAACTATCATGGCCTGGGTACAATTAGAAGCTAAAAAGATAGGATTTTAATCCAAGCTGAAGGCTCATGCCGCTCAGGTGGGTGTCAGATCCTGATGGTACTGTTGGAAGCGTAGAGGCTTGTCCTTCCAGGGAAACAATAAAATACCGGTTAAAGATATAATTGACCCCCGCACTTGCTGAGATATACAGGTAATTTCCGGTTTTGGTGGTGTAGCTTATTGTATTTTCATTTATCAGGGCAGTTTTGGGAGAATCTATAAAAGAAGTCCCTGATCCTATCATGATAAAGGGCTGCCAGTTTTTGATTTTGTATTGGTACCCCAGATTTATCCCAATTGTGGTGCTGTTGGCCTTGGAATCTATTATAGAATTAAAGCCATTGGACTCCTGGATTGATTTGTAAGAGACGGTAGTCTGTCCAAACTGTAATTTGGCAAAATAATGCTCTTTGTAGTTCAGCTGCAGAAAAGTTACCCCGTTGGATCCAAGCTGGTTCTTGTCGTTGGGAAAACCTTTGCTGGAACTCTTAAACGGGGAGAAGACCCCAAAAGAGCCTCCGAAATCCATCGAGAAATTTTTTGATAAATCGGCTTTATTTTGTGCCATTAAAAGTGGGGTAATAAACAATAAAATTACGGTGCTTAATTTTCTCATTGATGTAAATATTCAAGATTAAGCCCGCAAGATAGACGGGGTTCGATGCTGATCTTTTAAGTATTTTACCCAATGGCTAAATTATGTTACTGAACTTAAAAATAGGTTCACTGAATTTTTTTGGATTAGATATTTACCCATCCGGAAGGATAGAAAAGACATCCGGGTACATTAAAATTTTCGCTGGGAAGATTTATGACTGCCCGGTGTACCCTGACCTGTCTCATCCCTGGTCAGTTTATCTTCTCTAAGCTCCTCATTGTTAAGGCGCCCAATTCCGAATTCCTTCTTTACGTGATTATCCTTTTCGGGTGCTATGGTTTCAAAGGAATCATTTTCAGCCTCATCGCTCTTTTGGATATCAATATCGGTTTTGGCTCGATAGTGTTGACCTGGCAATTGAAAGGGTCAGGACGAGGGTTCAGGAAGGAGGACACAATATTGAAACCGATGTTATTAAACGCAGATATAAAAACGGAATAACTAATTTGTTTGCTATATATTTGCCTATAGTTAATGAGGCATTGATTTTTGACAATACAGCTGTAAAAGCTGAATTGATAGCACAAAAAACGTTAGGCAATGATATTGAAGTTATAAATGAAATCAAGTTCGATAAACTCACAAAGAACCAATCATGAGAGAATACAAATCAACAACGACACCGACTCAGAAGAAGATTATAGAGGCAATGGATAAAGTTTCTGAAAAATTAATTGAGTTTAAAAAGAAAAATAACAGCGATCTGGTTGTTATGCAGGATGGCAAGATTGTAAGGATAAAAGCCAGTTCTTTATAAAAAGAATAGCTCTAAGCATCGACAGCTCTCAGAAATGAGGGCTGTTTTATCTTTCTATCTTTAGTAACTTAGTGTTTTTTCTTTTTCGTATCTAAAGTTTCGAACCTAAATTCGTCAGGCTTTGATATAGCTGATTTTTCATTTTTCCAAATTCCGATGTGCCACGATTCTGCCACAAAACTTAGACGGTTGAAATATCTTTAAAAAACACCTAAACTTTTTGTGGCAAAAAAAATAGCTACTCGTGAGATAAAGAACTCAGGTTTCTCATAAAAACAGCTTTGCTGTCTTTTACTGAGAATTTTAGTAAACTCTTAAACGGTGAAATAAATTATGCCCTTCTGATTTCTGTCTCTCTTTGGAAGATAATCTTATATAACCGTAATCATTTAGCTCCCTGATACATCCATCTATGGCAGGTAACAGGGCCGCTTATTTCAGCTTTATTCCGATTGATTCTCCCTTTTAGTTTCCTTTGAACCTCGTCTTACAAGTGTATAGAACTCTTTTAAATGCCACAGGCAGGGCACATATCAATGTCTCCCTTATAATGGTATATAGTAAGGAAACAGCTTTTAAGGAAAAGCCGGGAATCTGTGATTTTAGCCCATGGCTTTAACTCCACTTCCAGTGGAGGGAGTGGCTTCAAAAATGTGATTCGTCTAACGTAATTTTTGAATGTAGGAAGTGCTTAATCAGTGTGTGTTTATGATATTGAACGTATTAAGTAAACAAGGAATCCCGAAAAAGCTATTGTTTATAGAAAGACGCTGTTGTTCTGTAATAATTAGTTATTATTTAATAACTCCGAGTCACGGGATAAACTATCAGATATTTTTTAAGTGTTATGTATAGTATTTAATAGTTAGTGAAATAAAAACGTTTACTGTGACAAAAGATACATTTACTTTAACATTTTTGATCTACTTTAGCATTGCTTAAAATTTAGGATTGGAGCTTATTCATTTTATGACTTTTCTGTTTTGTTTTTGAAACCGGCTTTTTGGGGAAGGCGATGGTTTAGGATAATTTAGCTGGATCGAAGTTCTAATCCTTTTTTAAGTATTGTTATAATCGTTTCGGCTCGAATGTAGAAGATTGTTCTAGCTATGAGATTTCCTTAAGAATGATTTTGAATCACCATCATCTTATTTCATTTTGCACTTTCTCATCTGACTCAATGAAAGGTCTGAAATAAACCCTGCGTTGAATGTGGCATAATTCCCAATCACATCTCTAATTTTAATTATTCTTCAGTCTAAAGTACTTAAGGGAAAAACACGGCTCAATCTTAATTCTGTAGTTTAAGTTAAAAATTGCTCAAGATTTATTTACAAGGTTATAATTTTTGTGGCAAAAAAGGTATCGCTTCCAAACAGCTTGCGCCATGATTTGCCACAAACTCAAAAGTAGTAAATCAAATAAGAACTATCAATTTTGAAAATAAAGTTTACTGATGAATTTTGTACCGGAAAAAAAGAGTCAAGTATGTTATGGAAATTGAATTTAAGAAGTTGGCTGAGTTTAAGCAATGTTAAGGTTTTTATTCTTCCCACTATTACCGAAATTATTGTCTGGTATTGCTTAGTTGGAATGCAATCTTCAAAAAATCACTGTCGTGCTTATCATTTTTCAATTCGAACCGGATTGATTGTATTAATAACAAGCCTTTAATGTCATTTGTAAACAAATTTGTTTATATTAGCAGTATGAAAAGGGAATATGATAAATATAAGGGAATTCATCCAGGGGCAGTACTGCAACGCGAGCTTGATAAACGGAATCTGGCACAGCGTCCCTTTGCACAATCTCTGTTTGAGCATCCCCAGACTATCAATGCTATTATAAAAGGGAAAAGAGATCTCAATACTGCCTTAGCACTTAAAATAGAAAGTGCCCTTGGACTTGAAGAGGGCTCGCTTTTGGTGCTTCAAACGTATTACGACATAAAAAAAGAGAAGCAAAAAATATTCAAGGGTAATCATCCCGAAATAAGCAGGCTTAGAAAGAGTCTTTTTTGGGATACCAATATCAATACGATTAACTGGGAAAGTCAGTCTAAGGCTGTTATCAGAAGGGTTTTTGAGCGTGGAAATATCAGTGAAAAAAAAGAAATCATCCGATTTTACGGGACTGAGAGAATTAAGCCGGTGATCAGAGAAGCGGCTGGAAAAACCTATATTAAAGACAAAACATCATGATGCACTGGAAAACAGTAAATCCATTGTTGAGAGAGAGTCTTCTGCAGCTTATGCAGGCGGATGAATTTAAAGTTTTTCGTCTGGTTGGTGGAACAGCATCGAATAGCTATTCTACTTAGAATCCGTCTCTCTTATTGGTAATTTCCCCGTCGTTTAATATCTCTTTAAATTCTTTAAGATATTCTTTTTCATTTTCTGATAAGTTTGTCAAGAATTGCAAGTTGTTTTCTAATTCAATAGCTCTTTCTCTTGCGATACCTTTTCGCGCTCGAAATCTTTCTAATGTTGACCTTTCCTTGTCATCAATAGTATACTTATCTTCAAACATAAATTTTAATTCATTGATATACTCTTCTTCATCCTTATTCAAAGTTGAAAAATCTTTTCGGCTTTCCCTTCCTAATGTTGGCTCGATACTATAATCTAATAAATTTTCCATTCTTTCAAATTCAATTTCTACCAGTGTTTTGCACAGTCAATACCACACACCAATGGATGAATCTGAAAATATTGACTACACCAAACTCCACAAAATGACCGAATGGATGTACCGCACCGGATGGATTTTATCCAATGATGCAAACAGACCAAAACTCTTATCGAAAGTAGATTTGGAACGATAATTTATTTGAAAAAAAAAGGAGGCTTTCCTAAATTTGAAAGCCTCCTTCTTTTTTATTTCTGATTTGAAATCTCCACTAAATTTTCCAACTCCTTTTTTATTTCTTTTTCTGTTTCCAGCAAATAATCATTAGAAAATGGCGCGCCACAATCTTCACTATCGAGTTGGTAAATCAATTTTTGATCTAAAAAATAATATCTGTTTACTGTTATTTCTGCTTTATTAAAATCGAATACTTCGGTATCGTTATTACTTTTCATGGCAATAGAATCATAATACATGGGGCGATTGTATTGGTAGTATTTGTCAAAAACAAAAGATAATTTTTCATTTTCTAAATGGTAAACCGTTAGTTTTTGAAAAGTTTCACTCAAATAATGCGTGGTGATTTTTTCCAGTTTTCCGTTTTTGTAATAGAATTTCGCTTCTCCGCCTTCTGCCGTTTCCCACAAACTTTTGGTTTTTATGGTCCAGTTTTTTATGGAATTGATTCGTTTAGAATTTCTTAAAACCGGATCTAATTGCTTTTTTAAATCTTCGTTTAAATAAATCGTGTCCTTTTTAAAAATTTCAACTGCATGGCTTTTGCTTCTAAAAACTGAATGACAGCTTAGATTATAAATCGTGAAAAGGCTAAAAATCAAATATAAAAATAAGTTTTTCATTTGCTGTAATATAAATTTATTATGCCAAAGGCTGAACGGCGTCGATTAGTGTGTGAATTTTAACCAAAATATGTTCTTCATATTCAAGCTCTTTTTGTTCACTTTTTTTTCCGGAACTGAAATTTTCGCTAATAAAATAACTTTTTACAAAATGACTTTTTTTGGCGCCTAAACTATAATGCCAGCTTCCCATGTACGAACTTACAAAAATTACAGCTTCGTCGAGTTTCATTATCTTTTTTTCTGTAAAAAACGGAATCTTTCTGTAAATGGCGTTTGTTCTGATATCAAAAGTATACCTAATTTTGGCTCTTATCATAATATCGTAGAGACTATGAAATACGCCATATACCAATAATGCAGCAATAGAATATCGCATGACTTCGCTTAACATTTCACCTAATAAGGCCAAAAGAATTCCCGCTGCAAAAATTCCTGCCAAAAACCACTGCGATAGGCTTTGCAGTGGTTTTACAGGCTGAAGAGAAAACCAATTTAGATTTTCTTCAATTCCGTATTTATCTCGAATGTTCATTGAGGCTCATTATTTCGTCGATTTCATTTACCAGATTTTGCATCGATCTTTTTGTAAAATCCTGTGCAATCATGGCTGCTTTTTCTTCCCCGTTTTTTAAATAATAGACATTCAGGCAGGTATTTGTCGTAATCAAATAGTGTGTAATGCGCACCAGTTCAAAGTTTAAAAAGTCTTTTAGCGGAATATGTACAACGGGATTAATTAATCCCACTTTTACTTTGATTTCATTTTTATCCAGATCGATAATAAGGTGTTTCATCCAGATTGAAATAAAACAAAAAACAGCCAAAATGCCAAAAATCCAAACCATGATGATTTCGTTTATCCAAATACCAACAATGGCAAAAGCCGCCATACCAAAACTCACAATCAATCCAAAAGCATATTGCTTTTTCATGATGTACTGATTGCCGTTTTTTGTAAAATGTTTAAGTTCCATAACTTTTATTCTATGTTGATGCCATCGATTACGAGTCCGCTGCAATTAAGAGACAGATAAGCACTCGAATAATCATTTGTAAACTGGTCTGTTAGTGCATCTAACGTTGCCTTCTTAAATTCAATTTTTCGCGGAAGCGTTTTTCCCTGCGTATCAATCATCATAATTTGTCCGTCCAGCCCTTTTTTATTTTTCGCGAAAGCAGTTAATAAATTAATATCATGTCGTTCTAAATCTATCGCGATATAATAATTTTTCTGAATAGAATCTTTGGCTGTAAGATTAGCCGATTTGCTATAGGAAACGCTTGAAGAACGAACCTGCACCGTTATCGGTTTATTTCCGTCTTTGACCGTGATTTCAATTTTTACATGTTTATCGTCAAGTTGCTGTCCGTATGCAATTCCCGTTAAAAAACAGAAGAAGAGTAGCAGTAAAGAAAGGTTTTTCTTATTCATAATAGAATTCATTTTAAAATAATTAATTAGAACAAGATTACGCCATACACGAACCATTAACAATCAGGAATTGGTAAATGGATGGTTTTGGTTTTTGTTTGGTTCATTCTAAAATATATTGCGAATCCTGTAGGTTTTTTATTTCTTTTAAGATATTCTCATTTAGAGTTTTATGAATTTAAAATCGATACCGAAATGTTTGGTAAATCAAACACAATTTGTACTTTGCCGGCATTAACGGCTATTTATGTATCAAATTTTCACTAGTATTTTAGACAAAAACAGAAAATTAAAGTTCCTTTTATCCTTTTTGTTTTCGTTTTTATGGGCAACATCAATTCAGGCACAAAATATTTCTGCAGTCGAAAAAATGGCTGCAAAAGGATATGCCAAACGTTTTTCAGATACTGTTGGCTGTCTTAAAATTCAGCAGCAGGCACTTCAATTGGCTATAAAAAATAAAAGCAAAGAAGATGAGATAATTTCATACGCCTACATGGCCATGACACAAAGGCGATTGCTGCATCTTAAAGATTTTTTGCATTATGCAGATACCGCTTATTTTTTGGCACAAAAAGTTAAAAACATAAGAGCCAAAGCACATGCCGCTGCCGCAATGGGCTCTTTAAAATCGTATATTGATGATAAACCTCAGGCGCTGAATTATTTGTTAGACTCTTATAAATTATTTTCGAAGATAAATGCGCACGATCAATGTGCTAAAATTGCTTCGGATATCTCGTATCTTTTTTCGCCTGCATCGCCAACAAAAGTCGAAAAGTATGCACGCGAAGCCCTGAATCACGCCGAAAAATCGGGTGATCCCGAAAGTCAAATGTATGCCAGACTGGCTTTTGGAAGTTTTTTAACCGATAATATTGAAACCGAAGGAATAAAAGAATGGGAAGCGACTTTGAAATTTTTTCAGGAAACGGTTTCTCTTGCCGAAAAAAATGAAGCTAAAATAGTCAGCAAAAGTAATATTGGGATAGCGTATATCAACCTGGCAGATCTTTATACTAAAGGACCTCAGCCAATTAATGAAAAAGCTTTTTTGCAAAATCTGGAAAAAGCCACCATTATTGCCAAAAAATACAATGTCAAAATTATATACCGAAGCGCGATAGGTCTAAAAGGATTTTATTATACACAAAAGGGCGATTATATTAAAGCCGAACTTTTATTTATTGACGGAATCAAGTATCAAAAAAGTCTTCCTTATACGGATAATTATCTTTTGGCCACTTTTTATGATTGTTTAAAAGACGTTTCAGTCAAGCGAAGAGATTTTGAAGCCTATTATGGTTACGATACATTGTTTACGAAATACAATCAGTTAAAATACAAAGAATCAACGCAGTCAATCCTTCAAAATGCAGATGCCAGATATGAATCTTCAAAAAAAATGGAGCGCATCAAACAGCTTGAACTCGAAAATGAACTCGAACAGCAAAATAAATTATTAGGTTACGGCATTGCCGGAGTTTTGTTAATCGGGCTCGTTTTTATGTTTCGTTCGTATCATTATCGCCAGCGCTATTATCAAAATCGCGAAGATTTTTTGCAGCAGGAACAAGCCAACAGCGAATTGAAAATGCAGTTAATGGAAAAAGAAACAATCGAAAACCTGTCGGCAAGATTATCTCTGGAGCGGCGATTGCTGCGCTCGCAAATGGATCCGCATTTTATTTTTAATGCGTTGGGAAATATCCAAAGTATGATTCTTCAAAAAGATACTGTTCCTGCCGTTTCATATCTCAATAAATTTGCAAAACTAACCAGACAGGTTTTGGAGCAATCCAGAAAAGAAACCATATCGCTGGAAGAAGAAATAAATACCTTAAAAAATTATATCGAATTACAGCAGCTCCGTTTAAATAATGGGTTTGATTACGTAATTGAATGTGCCGATGAAGTAGAAAAAGATATTTTAATTCCGCCATTATTGATTCAGCCTTTTGTAGAAAATGCAGTCGAACACGGTTTAAAACCACAGGAAAATCATATAAGGGGGCTGATCGAAATTTATTTTGAACTGGATGAAAATGGAAGTAATTTAATTTGCACCATTAAAGATAACGGAATAGGGTTGGCGGCTTCCAGAAAACTAAAAATTAATGATACGCACGAATCTCTTTCGACCACAATTACAGACGAAAGACTGGCGAAAATGAAAAAAGAGAATCCAAATGCCGGTTTTAAAGTCCTGGAACGTGATACTATTACAGACGGGCACGGATGTATCGTAATTTTAAATATTCCAATATTATGATTTATAAAGCGATAATTATTGAAGACGAAAACAGGCTGAGAGAAGCTTTGTCGATTATGCTCGAAATGGTAGCCGGAGATTTGGTGCAGATAATTGGTTATGCAGAAAGTGTTGACAAAGCCAAAAAAATAATCGACAGACTTAAACCTGATCTCGTTTTTATGGATATTATGCTTAAGGACGGAACTGGTTTTGAGGTGCTTCAGCAACTTACTTTTCATTCTTTTCATCTCATTTTCACAACCGCTTATGAGCAGCATGCGGTAAATGCCTTTAAATACAGCGCTATTGATTATTTGCTAAAACCCATTGATCCGCAGGAATTAAAAACGGCAATCGACCGAATTGCAGTTTTAAAAGAAAGAGTTCTTGAAAACCAGCAAATTATCGAGTTGCAAACCAATCTTTCTAAAACACCGGACAGGATTGTATTGCCTACGCAGGAAGCGATGTACGTGGTAAAATTGGAGCAAATTATCAGATGCGAAACTTCAGGTTCTTACACTACTTTTTTTCTTACAGATGGCAGAAAAATAATGGTTTCCAAGCCGTTAAAAAATTATGAAAATATTTTGGTTCCGCCCTTGTTTTTTCGTGTTCATCAATCACACCTTATCAATGTAAACGCCATTTTAAGTTATTCCAGAGAAGGAATGATACACATGAACGACAAATCTGCCGTGCCTGTTTCGAGAGGAAAAAAAGAGCAGTTTTTTAAATTAATGAAAGATGAATTGTAATGCTATAGCTCTTGACGGATTAAACATTCAACTGCCGCAAATACCAATTAAAAGCTACCAGTAACAAAGTGTTTGCTTGAAGTTTTTGGTGTTCTATTTATTTTTGACCCAAACAAATAAATAGAACAATGGATAAAAAAACCTTATCAATCCTGAGCTACATCACCATTATTGGTTGGATTATAGCCTACGTAAAAAGCAAAGATTTAACGCCAAAAAGCGATTTGGTAACGTACCATCTTAAACAAGGCTTCGGCATTTTTCTGGTATCATTTGCTGTGAATACTGTGCTTTCTGTAATCGTATTTTCAGTTTCTTCACTTTATTTTCTGAATTACATTGGATACGCTATTTTCATTTTATGGATTTTCGGAATCATAAATGCTGCCAATGAGCAAAAGAAACCTATTCCGGTTATTGGGAAAATTTTTGAGGATAAATTTGGTTTTATCAGCTAAATCAAATCTCCTTTTTTAGTTTGTTTTTTGAATATTAAAAATCAAATTTTGCTTCTTTTTTAACTTGTAGTTTTTATAATGAAGTAATTTTTTTGAAGGCAAAAAGTGCTGGAAATAATTTTGAAATTAATTTGAGAATCAAAGAGAGATAATTTTATAATTGTCTCTTTTTTTTTATAAATAAGTAAATTATGCAGATGGTCAGGTTCACTCCAGAAATTTAGAAAATCCCCTTGCTGCTGTACAAATGGGGCTTATATATGTAAACCCTGAAGGTTCTGATGGAAATCCTGACCCGATTGCTGCAGCCAAAGATATCAGAGACACTTTTGGAAGTATGGCGATGGATGATGTAGAAACTGTAGCATTAATTGCTGGAGGACATACATTTGGAAAAACACATGGTGCCGCTTCTTCAGATCACGTAGGCAAAGAACCAGAAGCATCAGATCTTGAATTACAGGGATTTGGATGGCAAAATAGTTTTGGTTCCGCAAAAGGTGCTGATGCAATCACAAGCGGATTAGAAGTTACGTGGACAAAAACGCCAACGCAATGGAGTAATAATTTCTTCGAAAATTTATTCGGTTTTGAGTGGGAACTTTCTAAGAGTCCTGCAGGAGCGCATCAATGGGTAGCAAAAAATGCAGAAGCGATTATTCCGGATGCTTTTGACAGTAGTAAAAAACATTTGCCAACAATGCTTACTACAGATTTATCATTAAGATTAGATCCGGCTTATGAAAAAATATCACGCCGTTTTCTTGAAAATCCTAATGAGTTTGCAGATGCTTTCGCGCGTGCATGGTTTAAGCTAACACACAGAGATATGGGGCCTCGCGAGTGTTATTTAGGACCAGAAGTTCCGCAGGAAGAATTGTTATGGCAAGATCCTATTCCGGAAGTAAACCATACCTTGATAGATGAAAATGATGTAGCTCAATTAAAAGAAAAAATAGTAAGTACAGGATTGACTACCTCTCAATTAGTAGCGACGGCATGGGCTTCGGCTTCTACATTTAGAGGTTCAGATAAACGTGGAGGGGCAAACGGTGGGCGTATAAGACTGGCTGCGCAAAAAGACTGGCAAGTAAATAATCCTGCGCAACTTAGACAAGTTTTGGACAAACTTGAAGTTATTAAAGCAGAATTTGATGCAGCGCAAGTAAACAAAAAAGTTTCACTTGCCGATTTAATCGTTTTGGCAGGTTGCGGCGGTGTTGAAAAAGCAACAGGAAATACAGTTAAAGTGCCTTTTACAACAGGTCGTATGGATGCATCTCAGGAACAAACAGATGTTGAATCATTTGGATATCTGGAACCTAAAGCAGACGGTTTTAGAAATTACAGAAAAACAAGATCAACAGTATCTACAGAAGAACTTCTTATTGATAAAGCAAATTTATTAACACTTACACCACCAGAATTGACCGTTCTTTTAGGAGGTTTACGTGTGTTGGACATTAATACAGATGGAAGCAAAAATGGAGTTTTTACACATCGTCCGGGGCAGTTAACGAATGATTTTTTCATAAACTTGCTTGATATGAATACCCAATGGAAAGCAGTATCAAATGATAAAGAACTTTATGCAGGAAACGATCGTAATACAGGTCAGCCAAAATGGATTGGAACTCGTGCAGATCTTATTTTTGGATCTAATTCAGAATTAAGAGCAATAGCAGAAGTATACGCAAGTGCTGATGCTCAAACAAAATTTGTAAATGACTTTGTTGCAACATGGAATAAAGTAATGAATTTGGATAGATTTGATTTGGCAAAATAAAACGTTGTTAAATATCAAAAAAGAGGAGATTTAGGTCTCCTCTTTTTGTTTTTAAAGTCAATTAAAAAACAAAAAGCCTGTAAACAATAAGTTTACAGGCTTTTTTGTGGAGTGTCAGGGACGGCAATCGGACACCTTGTAGGTATCTTAAATATATTTAATACGCTTTAGAATGTAATATATATTTATTAATAGAGCTATAGTATTGTTTTTTTGAGCATTTACAATATTATACCGGTCCCACGGATAAGGTTGATGACTTAATTTCACTATTCATCACATTTATAAACACTTCTGTCACATTTTTTATATGACTATATTAAACTGTTTTATATTTGCTCAAAACAACTACAAAATGAAGATAAGGTGGCGAGAGCATGAAATAATATTTGTTGCACTATGGGGTGCATTCGGAATTACGAGTCTGTTGTTGAAAGTATGCAATACTGATATGCCAGTATATCCCGAACTTCATAAGCTTTTTATGGATTCAGGGCGTTCCTTTGTTTTTTGGAGAAACGAATTGCTTCCAAAAATTGCAGCCATTGTTTTATTTTTGATTTGTTATGTGCTAGTCAATTTGGTTTTGATTCCTTCGCTAAGAAAGATTTCGTTTCCAGATCTTGATAAGATGTCGATGCCAACAATAGCCAAACCAATCTTATTATTTTCATTAATCAGTGCTGTCCTGGCAATTTTTACAAACGTAATTTCATATGTTGCCTTGCCACATTTAAGCAACTATAGCGGTTACAGAGGCCTGGCTATGATGGGTTATAATGACCACCCATTAGCTGATCCGTTTTTTGGCTTGTCACGGGCTCTCGTTTTGATCGGTGTGCTTACACTTTTAGCTATTATCCGGGAAGTTACGATAGCTTTTATAGGAAGGACTGGCGACAATCGTGAATTTCGTGTGCTTGTCAGCAATTCTGCTACACCGCTGGCTTTTTTATATTTGCTCACGCTCTTACTTATAAATCCTGACAGTCGATATTTCACCAGCTATGTGGCAATCGTAACTCCAATACTATTTTTTTGGTTTTATCTAACCTTTTGGTTTTTTCCTTCCGTTTGCGATAATTCATTTTTCCGCAGGAAAGCATTGATGCAGCTGCTTCCGTCTATTTTAGTTTTATCGTTACCCTGCCAGTTTTTATCCGCTGGAGCGATGGAAAAAGCGATTTACCTTTTATTGTTTTCTATGTTTCTTCTTTTGGTTGTGACACCTATTAGCTTGCTGCTGTATCGGCAACGGGGAGACAAAATCAGGCAGTTGAAACGTTTGGAAAGCCAGGTAGCAAAATCGGGAGCAGATCTCAAATTTTTGCGATCGCAAATTAATCCGCATTTTTTATTTAATGCCTTGAATACACTATATGGAACGGCATTGTTTGAAAAGGCCGAAAATACAGCTGAAGGCATACAGCGTCTTGGCGACATGATGCGGTTCGTGTTGCACGAAAATAATCATGAATTTACAGTAATGGAAAAAGAAGTAGCATATCTCAACAACTATATTGAATTCCAAAAATTGCGAATCCAGGCATCGCCTAATCTAGAAATTGAACACAATCTAGATTGTATACAGTGTAATGGAATTATAGCCCCAATGTTGTTAGTGCCTTTTGTTGAGAATGCCTTTAAACATGGCATAAGCCTTATAAATAGATCGTGGATCAATATTGAACTCCAATGTAGTGAGAATGAAATTGTTTTCGAGGTGAGAAACAGCATTCACATTGAAGGTTTATCAGATACCGAAAAATACAATTCAGGGATTGGCCTCCAAAACGTACGGCAACGTCTGGAATTGATTTATCCCGGAAGTCATTCGCTTATTATAACCTCAGGCACAGAAGAATTTACTACTAGGCTTACCATTAATTTAAAACTCCAAAATCATGCTTAAAGCAATTGTGATAGATGACGAACCGATGGCGCTGGAAGTCATACGCAGCCTGAGTGAAAAAGTAACGTTTGTAGAAATCGTAGGCTACTATTCTGATGCGTTTGAAGCCAACCGTTTTATGCAAACCGAAAGCGTAGACCTTCTTTTCCTTGATATTAAAATGCCAGATATCTCGGGTATCGATTTTATCAGATCGTTGCCAAATCCGCCGATGGTTATTTTTACTACTGGCTATGCCGAGCACGCTGTGGAAAGCTTTGAACTGAATACAATTGATTATCTACTCAAACCGTTTTCGCTGATTCGCTTTCTCAAGGCCTGTAACAAAGCGTATGATCAAATGGAATTGCGGAAGGCAAAATTGGGGTTGCCATCTAAACTATCTTCAATTTTCATTAAAAGCGGGTACGAAAAAATCCAGGTAGACATCGAAGAGATATTGTATGCAGAAGGCGGAGGCAATTACGTGGTTTTTGTAACCAGAAATAAAAAAATAGCTTCCAGACTTACTATGGCAGAAGCCGAAGCGCTGCTTCCACAAAGAAGTTTTATACGAATCCACCGGTCGTATATCGCGGCGAGAAAGCATATTAAAAAAATCGACAGGAAAAGCGTTTGGATCGATACATTCGAACTTCCTATAGGCTCCGCTTACAGGGCTTTCCTTGAAAAATTAACATAACCAAAAGTAAAAAGCATGAAAAAAGCATTGCTATTTTCGCTGGCTCTTGGGCTGGCGGTGGCTTCTTATGGCCAAAAATCAACGCGCAAAAAATTAGATGAACTGGTTTCCGGCTATGCCAGTGTCGGCCAGTTTAACGGAGCAGTCCTGATAGCCAAAGAGGGTAAGATCTTACTTCAAAAAGGGTATGGAATAAAAAACTACAAAAAAGGGGAACGGCTTTCGAACAATGATATTTTCGAGCTGTATTCTATCACCAAAACCTTTACATCAACGCTGATTTTGAAACTTGCCGAGGAAGGGAAGATTAATGTTTCGGATAAACTTGAAAAATATTACCCTGGATTTCCTGAAGGAAATGCGATTACTATCGAAAATCTTCTTACACATACCTCGGGAATTTATGATTACACACGTGGAAATAATATGCCCAATATGCGTGAAAAAACTTTTGTAGATTTCCTTAAGACCAAACCCCTCGATTTTCCCCCTGGAACGCAATGGAATTATAGCAATTCCGGCTATTGGTTATTGGGATTCATTATTGAAAAAGTTACTGGGAAATCCTATGAAAAGGCTTTAAAGCAATATATTTTTGAGCCTCTGAAAATGAAAACTGCAGGTTTGGATTATATAAAACTTGTAAGCAAACACCGAACCACAGGTTATGAGATTTTAGCGGACAGCGTAAAAAAAGAAGCGGAAGTATACAGTTCTCCAGGTCCTTTTGCCTCCGGTGCTATCTATGCTACGGTTGGCGACATGTACAACTATTACAAAGGCATCAAAAATAATACATTGCTTAACTCCGATTCGTATACAAAAGCGTTTACGCCTTATAAAAACGGGTACGGTTATGGTTGGGTGATTTCCGAGTTTAATGGAAAGAAAACTGTTGGGCATAGCGGTGGTGGCGCAGGTTTCCGTACCAATTTTGTGATGATTCAGCAAAATGACATATGTATTGTTGTACTAAGTAATACAGAGTCTGATGATGCAAGGTTAATTACAGACAAATTACTTGAGGTTCTATATGATAAACCATATATAATCCCTACAGAAATTACTGTAGATGCTGAAGTATTATCGCGTTATAGAGGATACTATAAATTTAAAGATAGCAGTATTCGCGTAAGTGTTCCAGGCAGAAGGCTTGCTGTGCAAAAAACTGGCGGGCCAAAGTTCGAACTGCTGGCTTTGACCAATGATTATTTTTATTCTCCTAAAGGCAACATTTACCTTGGTTTTGAAAAAGACGAAAATAAACAGTACAAAATGATAATCCATCAAGGAAATGATATTACAAAAGCAGAGCGATTTATTCCATCGTGGGGCATAATTGGCACGGCAACAAATAACGGATGGGATGGGAATGATATTAAAATGACGCAAGATACTGTGAACAAGATGATCTGGAAACTATCGGGAGTCAGGCTCAAAACCGGAGAAATGAAATTTCGATTTAATAATGACTGGAACGAGAGTTATGGAGATAATGGTCCGGATAATCTATTAGAAAATGACGGAGAAAATATACAAGTGACCGCTGGGACTTATGATTTAGTACTGGATATTACTGATCCGAAAAAACCAAAATACATTATTTCAAATCATTAAGTGATTTAACTATCAAGTCCTTGCTTAGTCACCAGGTTCTGTTCTTGATTCGTCAAAGTGTGATAATCCGTCAAACTATAAAATAAAACCTCAGTAAATACTGAGGTTTTAGTAATATGTGGAGTGTCAGGGATATCAATTGCTTTCCCTAATAATCATTTCGTTTAACCAGCGAAAACTATGTTTAAATCATTCTGTAAATTGGCAGGCTGACTTTTAAATTACTTAAATTCTTATATTTGATTCTGACAGATGCGACAAAACCATTTCTGATATGGTATGTTCTAATTTTTAAGTATTAATTTCTTTTCTCAGTTTTCTTTTTTGTTAGTTTTTTCTTTTGAAAAAAATCGCTTAAAGCTTTTTCTTCAGCTAATGTTAGAGAACTTAGTCCACCAATACTGTCTATATCTAAATCTAATTTTTTAGTTTTCATAATTATTTATTTTGAAAATATTTATTGATTAATTTCAAAGCTGATTTTGTTTCAATTATCATATTTCTGCCACCGAAATGGAATGCTCCATGTGTTTTTTCATAATGATCAACTAATTGTGATTTTGAAAGAAAAGAAACATTTCCATCGTGACCGCGCTGAAAAGATAATTTACAAGCATAAGCAACTTGATTACCAGCTACACCAGCATAAACCTTTGATTGTCCTTTATTGAATGGAGCACTTTCAACAAGATGCATATAGACATGATCTGACTTAACTTCTAAGTTATAAGACCTTGAATTATTTTTGAATTTCCAAAAATTGTAAGTTTATAAACATCTCTAATTGGATTTTTAAATTCTTCATTCCAATTAAAAAGCCAGCCATTTTTCTTTGTTAAAGACTTTAAATCAGAATTTTGGAGAATTGAAATTTCAGTCTGAAAACTATCTCCGGTAATCACGTTTTCTATTGAGTTTGTTAATTTGCCAATTATAAAATCGAGCAATTATAGCATTTAAACAATTAAATTATCCACTATGAAAACTATCTCAATTTCTTTTGCCTTGTTTATTAATAACTAATAGGTTCTTGATTTTATTGCTTTCTATGAATTCCTGATGGATTTATAATATTGTTTCTAAGTGATTCAGCCATTTTTCCTTGTACCTGGATCCAATAGGTATTTCTATGGAGTTTATTTCAATTTCATTTTTAGTGTAAGCAGTCATTTTTTTGGTCTGAATAATGAAGGAGCGATGAATTCGAATAAAGCCGTGATTCAATAATTTTTCAAAAACCGAAATATTCTGTTTTATATGATGTGATTTTCCATTTTCCAAATGAATAGTTATATAATCTTTAAGGCTTTCGATATACATAATTTCATCAAAGATAATTTTAATGTTTTTATTGCCGCTTGCTACAAAAATATGAGTTTCAGATACCGCATTAACTTCTTTATTGGGAATTTTAAACTGCTTAAATTTTTCTATTGAGGCAAAAAAACGGTCAAAAGTAATTGGCTTCAAAAGATAATCGATCACATTGAGCTCATAACCTTCAATTGCATATTCTCTATAAGCTGTCGTGAAAATTACTTTAGGCGGATTTTGTAGTTTTTTCAGAAAATCATTTCCTTTCATCAAAGGCATTTCAATATCTAAAAATACCAGATCGACTGAATTATGCTCTAAAAAGGTATATGCTTCTAATGCATTTTCAAAGGAATCTATTAACTCAAAATTTTCAAAATTTGCTAAATGTGAAGCAATTAATTCTCTTGCCAAAGGTTCGTCGTCAATAATAATGCATTTGTGTTTCATTTGAGTTAGTTTGAAATTCAAAAATCTAATTTAATGGTTTTGAATTGTCTTTCGGCAATCTTCTTAACTTCTTACCCGTTTTGATTTTTCAGACAAAGTTTGACTCTATAAAACCCCTCTGTTTCTTCAATTTCCAATTGATGTTTTTTTGGATATAACAAATCCAATTGTTTTGTGACATTTTCCAATCCAATCTTGGATTTGTCTGAAATTCCGTTAAACCCATTTTGAGGTTTTGTGTTTTCAATACTAAAAATAATTTGTTTTTGTCTGCTTTCTAAATTCAACCTGATTGTGGCTTTTTTAGTTTCATTGATTACACCATGTTTGAAAGCGTTTTCAATAAAGGTCAATATAATCAAGGGTGAAATTTTGTTGCTTTGCTGAATATCTTTCGTAAATAAGATATCCAATCTGTTTTCGCTATACCGTAATTTTTCCAGAGCAATATAGTTCTCAATCAGTGTAATTTCTTTTTCAATAGAAACATAATCTTCATTGCAGCGATATAAAACAAAGTCTAAAATCTCGGATAATTTAGCGATTACCTCAGGCGCCTTGTCATCTTTTTTTAATGTTAAGGCATATAGATTATTTAGAGTGTTAAACAAGAAATGAGGATTCAGCTGGTTTTTCAGCACCTTTAATTCTATTGACCTTTTTTCTTCCTCCAATTTTAAAAAACGCTGTTGTTTGCGGCTAAAACTGATGAACCCTAAAATAATTACGGGATATGTGATAAAAGAAAACTCTGTTACTATCAGTGTTAGCGAGGTGAGGCGTCCAGGAACCGACATATTATGTCCTGGCCAGTCACTGAAGAAAGTTGGGAACTTGGGTTCGAGATAAAAACATTTTAAAATCTCTAAAAAAGCAAAAACAATATAAAGCCAGCCTAAGGCCAAAATTAAGAAAAGGAAATGTCTTTTTTTATTTAGTGTTTCCGGAATAATCCAATAAATCAAACCATAGGCAGCCGCCGCCTGTACCGTAATTTTAAAGGAATATACAAAAATGAATGTGGAAGAATCTTCATCATGAGTTTTATCTGAAAAATACAACAGCAAAAAGAAGATCCAGTATAAACAATGAAGCGTTGTTCTTTTTAAGTCAATTCTTTTGATAAAATTCATAACGTATTTAATTAACCGCAAGGTAACAAAATTTAGAAATAAGGTTCTGCAAGAAATATAAATAGTATTTTTCAGCATCCACAAACAACATTTCAGCATACGAATGAAATAATATTTAAAAATAGACTATTTGTATGCTTAAACAGGTTCTTCATCTGCATAAAAAACGATATAGTAAAGACGTGATTATATTTGCTTAAAATAGCAAAAATGATCAAACTCATTATTCTGCTGACCGGACTGTTAAGTTCTATACTAAAATAAAAACGTATTTTTTTAATGGATAAACATACTCTCTGCATTCATGAAAAAGCTTACCCAATTAGCATTGTAGTAGCCGCTATTAAAAAGTGGAAAAACTATCATTTAAATAAACTGACTATGAAAACATTCCTTTTTTCAGCATTCGCTTTGCTAAGCTTCCAATTAGCGTTCACTCAAATCAATACAAAAGATTCAATTAACGGAATTTGGGAAATGAGCGGATACGGAAGAATTATTGAGATTTCAGACAGTGAAGTCAATACTTACGATATTACTAAAATATCCTGTCTTTTGCATTCACAATACAAACGAAATGAGATCCTGCATTTGGGAAACGTTAGCCTGATCAATAAAGATTCGCTGCATATAAAACTGGGCATCACCAATTACTATCTGCATCGGATTAAGGAGTTTCCGAAAGAAAAACTAACAACAGACTCTGTGCAATCAAAAGACCTCAGACTCAACTTTGATGTTTTTTGGCATACCCTAAATGAGAATTATGCTTTTTTCCAAGAGAGAAAATTAGATTGGCAGGGTATTTATAACCAATATAAAGACAAAGTCTCACTAATAAAAAGCGAACTGCAGCTTTATGAAATTTTCAGGGAGATTACCGACAGATTAAATGATGAGCACACATCGGTAAGGCCGGCAGAAGAAATAACCGCGGCATATGAAAAAAGGATGGGCACTATTGAAGAAGATACTGCCGACAGCGCTATTTCAATAGCTGAACTGGAAGATAATATATTGAAAAGGTACGTTGCAAACCCCTTTAAATATGGCAGAAGCCTTCACGGAAATGGACTTTTAAATTATGGAATGACTAAAAACAATATAGGCTACATCCAGGTTAACAATATGCTGTTCTACGCAGATTATAAAGTTTCTGACAATGTATCAGGTTACGATTATTTATTTGCGTATTTAAAGGAATCAAGAAAAAATCCAAGTTATCAGGAAGATGAAGTAAAAGGAATTAAATGTCTCATGGATTCCATAGTGGATAAATTTAAAAATACGGACGCTATAATTTTAGATCTGCGGTTTAATTATGGAGGTTATGACGTAGTATCATTGGAGATTTTAAAACACTTTATCAATTCCAAGAGCATGGTATTCAGTAAAAAAGCCAGGACATATACCGGATTTACCAAACCCCAGGCTTTTTTTATCGAACCATCGGACAAAACTTCTTCCAAGCCGTTGTATATACTAACTAGCCGCCAAACATCAAGCGCTCCCGAGTCACTTGTAATGGCTTCGATGCCGTTTGATAACATAAAGAGAATAGGTTCAAGGACAATGGGAATAACATCCGATGTCTTGGAAAAGAAGCTTCCTAATGGCTGGGATCTGTATCTCTCTAACGAAATTCAGGTTAATTATAAGGGCGAATGCTATGAGCGTATCGGCGTTCCGCCAGATATAGAAATTAAATATCCAAAAGATGAAAATAAATTTATTAGAAAATTATCAATTAAGTTGAAAGATGGCGACCAGGCTATTGAAAAAGTGTTTAAGTTGGTGAAAAACAAGTAAATTGCAGAAAAAAATGCTGCCACAACTTTATATAAATATTGCGGGCCTGATCGCCCTAACATTAAAATTCAACCCAAAAAAACTAAGAAATGACTAATCTACAGAATCTAATAGTTATAAGTGTTTTATTGCTTTTTAATTTAAAATTATCAGCACAAACTTTAACTTCACCATTACGAATTGGAGTGAAATTTGGTTTTAACTCTTCAAATGCAACAGTTAATGATGCGGCCAATACAGATTCAAGAAACGGTTATCATATAGGAGCAATTTTTGAATATTCACTTTCAGAAAGGTTCCTTGTTCAATCCGGTTTGTATTTTTCAACCAAAGGGTCTAAAGTAAATCAACTTAATAAAAGCCAGTATATACCTTCTGCAATTGACGATACACATACATTTAATCAATCGTATGTCACATTACCTGTTTATGGTGCATACAAACTAAATGTTACAAATCAGTTCAAAATCATATTCGGTGTAGGGCCTTATTTCGGATATGGCATCGGGGGGAAAACAACACAGAAACTAAATAGCGGGTCTTGGAGTGAGGGAATTACTCAAAGAGAATGGAACACATTTGGTAATGGTGTTTATGACCAAAGCAGAGATTGGCTGCACGGGACTACATTAAAGCGATTTGATATTGGAGCAGGTGCCAATATAGACTTTGAGTATCATAAATTTATTCTAGGCGTAGGATACGAAAAGGGTTTGAGAAACATTGCGGTAAACGAAAACGCTTCGGGCCTAAAATACAAAAATAACAATCTCCAGGTTTCTTTCGGATATAGATTGTAATTAGGGAAAGTACTGCGTCAATCGGTTTGGGCTGGCAAAAATCCTTTATAAATCAGAAAGAGCTATTTTTTAATATGTATGTTTGACAACGGGTCTGTATAAAATAAATTATTCATTTTTAAGCAATCCCAATTCATTTACTCTGACATATCAAAGCATTGCAGCTATCAACTCAAAATTATAATCTGATATCAGATTATTTCACAACTTAAATAAAATACTATGAAAAATTTCTTTCTTAAATTACTATTGCTGTCGTTGTTTTTTGTGGGCTGCACAAACAATAAAACCAATGATTCATCTCAATCTTTCTTACCAATGCAAATTGGAAATTACTGGAAGAAGAACGCACAAAACTATACAGAAATACAAGATACTCTTACAATTAATGGCAAGCTATATTTTAAATTTTATTCACTAATTGGCGGCGACGCGGCATCAACATCCTATCTTAGGATTGATGAGCACAACCAATTGATAGAATCCTGGCCGTCAGAGCCAGCCAGGGAATACATCCACGCCAAGTTCGATGGCAAGGTTAAAGAGAGCTTTTTTACCCTTAATGACAAGACTATCAATGATTATAAAGTTACCATAATTAATAAGACTGATGAAAAAATAACTTTTTCTTTCGATATGATCCACCATCCAAACATTAAAGGCCATCCTCATCAAATAAGTTATATCAAAGGACAAGGTCTGGCTGAGAAATGGTCACATATCAAAATAAACGGCAAAATTGTCAAATAGACCATATTAATCCTACAACAGCTTCCCGGGAATTATTACAAATTAAAGGCGTGAATGACTAAAAAAGATAAAATATCAATGACAAATCCATTTAGGTTTTTAAAGCTTATTTTTTATATACTATTAATTTGTTGTACTAGTTATGGTCAGCAAAAGGACGATTATACTGCTAAAATTGACAGCTTGATACAAACAACAAGTCCAAGAAGTTTTAATGGCGTTATTCTGATCACTCAAAATGCTAAAACAAAATATTCAAGGGCCTTTGGTTATTCAGATTTTGAAAACAAAATACCATTGGAAATTAAAGACAAGTTCCGGATTCAGTCAAACAGTAAACAAATTACGGCCGTCTTAATTTTAAGGGAAGCAGAAAAAGGGAAAATAGATCTTCAAAGTCCAATAAAAAAATATCTGCCAGAAATACAGCAAGCCTGGGCAGACTCGGTAACGGTGGATCAACTGCTCAATTTTTCGTCCGGAGTGACAGCTATTGATAGGCCTTTGAGTTTTAAACCCGGAACAGACTTTTTATACAATGTGGTCGCTTACACCTTGCTTGGAAATATTCTTGAGAAAGTAACCGGCAGAAAATATGTTGATGCGGCAAACAGGCTGTTTAAAGAACTGGGTATGAACAATAGTTTTTGCTATGAAGAAAATAAAATGCAAAATAGACTGGTTAACGGCTATACAAGCTCAAACAATATATTTAGATTGAGAGAACATCCTATTCAGGGAAAAGATTGGGTCGGGTTCATTCCCGCTGGGGGAATTGTTTCAAATTTAGAAGACTTAAATAGATGGGATACAAAACTTCATAATGGAGAAATCTTAAAACCAAAGACCTACAAACTGATGACCAATTATACTATTACTGCACAGCACGAAGCTTTTGGCAAGGAAAAAATTGGATACGGCTACGGCCTTTACATCAGTGACAAAACACCAATCAAATATATAGGTCATCCGGGAAAAGGGCTGGGCTTTGCATCACTTAAAATTTATTTTCCTGAAAGAGCTGTAGATCTGATTGTATTGGAAAACCAGTATAGTGATGATGAAAGCCTTCATTACTATTTTGAAAAGGAAATAAGAAAAATAGTGATGAGCAGCAATTTAATGGAGAAATAAATCTATCAAATTCGATTTTTTCCTTAGGTTCGGGACGTGCCAAATCACAGGCACAGTGAGTATGAAAATAGAAAAAAATGGCGGATTTTTTATCATTTATTGTAAAGACTTAAACTGTATCAGCAAGGTTCCATTTTACTAAAATAATATGACTAGACGCATTATCTTAATCTGCATATCCTTTTTGCTGCTGTATGGCACAGCTAGCAGCTGCAAGAAAATAAGTGCTGAAGAAACAAGTAAAATGGATCCGACAGTACAGAAGGAAGCAAAAGTTGCAACCCGCCAGATGCTCAGTTTATGGCTCTCTGAAGGCATTGAAGGTGTCCAGTTCCTTAGAACCAGTAAATGGAAAATCGATGAACAGGTTTTTCTGAACAGCAGCAAAGATAAAGGATATCTGTTGTTGCTCAATCAGGCTAAGGATCCACTGGCAACAGTTGATTGTACAGGTCCTGTATGCAAGCAAGGACGAAGGAAAAGGAAACATCTACCTGGAATCATTGCCCAATCTGGTAATTCCAGGAAAAACGGAAAACGGAAGTTTTGTTGCTACTACGCTGGAGCAGCTTGCTACGGCCGGAGAAAAGGAAATTGGCCGGCAATATAAAAATGGCGATGGAGATATCAATGATGAGTTCATCAACAGGGAATTCGATGAAAACCTAAAGAAAAACCACCAACGTTTTTTAGCCAGAAAAAATTAAGAATTAACCAGCCCTGCATATAAGATCAAGGAATAAGGGGGCATTTTTAGCTATTGCTTTTGAAAAAAACATGAAACATGAGAAAACAAATTTTATCAACCTTATTATTGCTGTTTAGTCTGGCTTCATGTCAGCAGAAACAATCGTCAGCAACAACTATTAAAACTAACCAAAAGATGGGCCAGAAGATGCTGGATATTTATAAACAGGTAAAGACATACGATTACAACCCATTATATGAGGTAGAATTCAGTCAGGATGCCTGTGGTTATGAGATTTTAATCAATGGCCTGCCCGTGCATCGCTACTTGATGTTCGGTAGTGCCAATGAACAACGTATTCCGATCAATGATCATATATTGAACAGCGGAAAACAGGAGATCGTCATACGTTTGTTTCCCCCCCAGCTTTCAGACCAGAGCTGGTCGCCGACACTGGTGGATGGTACCAGGTTTAAGATCAAAGTGATTCATCACGCCACCGATGGAACTACAGATAATCCAAAACAGGTTTTTGAATTCACTACCTCCTATAAGTCCGGAACAGAAAAATTCGTGGGCAGCGGGCAAAAGTTTTTTGAATTTACGGGTTCCTTTGATACAGAAGTCCCTTATCACGTAGAAGGATGGGAAAATTCCAAAGACTTGGGTAAGGAGAATCAGGACAAATTACTCAAAGAAGCGATTGCAGCTTATAACGATTTCAGAAATGTGCTGATAAGAAAAGATTTGAATGCTTACGCGTCACTCATGTATGATAAGGAATTGGAGCTTGCCAAGGTCTTTTACTGGCATACTCCCGCAGATTCCAAAGAACGCTGGGATGAAATGGGTGGCACAGTGCTGGAGAAAAGGGAGATTCTACCGCTGAACGATTTTAAGATGGTCTTATATGCTGATGGAAAAGTGCTTGCATTGCAGCCAACAAGTGAAATGTATAAAGATTACCTGTCTGCTATTCAAGCTCAGACCGAGGATGATGATATCCAGGTTTCTTTCCTGCTTCATAAAAAAGCGGGCAGTAATAAACTGACCCCTATACGATAATATGATCGGATTAAATGTGAAGCTGTCATGTAATTTAGCTGCTCTGTTGCTGATAGTATTATTTGTGGATTCCCTGTTAGTGGTAATAAACTGTCAATGGCGGGTTCATGTTGAATGCTAAAGCAAAAAAGACTTTCGAGGCTGAATGAATTGATTACTTTTTGATTTATAAATCCCAATTGGCATTTCAAATTTACTGTTTTGGTCATACAATTTCAAAGTATTTAAATTAACATCGAGTACCGATTTATTGCTAACAGATTTATTTAATATCGGGCAACTTATCAAAAGTCCTATTAGGCATCAAAATCATCTAACACCTGCACAATGAAAAAAATACTCCTGTTTAATTTCCTTTTAATTTCAATATTCAACCCGGCATTGGCACAGGAAACATACTGGAACATACAAAGCAAGGTTAAAACTGCTGAAAAAGCGTACTCGTTTAATGATCCAAATTATAAGTTCCTATATGCGATATCTACAGGCTTTGGAAAATCTGAAAAGTTAAGTCTTGCCAATCTATCAAAAGACAATGTTGGTGTTGCTATTGTGCTTTCAGAACCAAGTTCCGGACTTGTTGTTTATCCCGCAAAATATACTTTCGACAACAATAAGATTAATATTTCGGCAGTTCGATCAAAAACAACCGGAGGTGTAACCGATGATATGAAAGAATATGTTCAAAAGTATCTCTATAAGATGGAAGAAGTAGGCAGTACAAAGTTATTTAGGCAACTGTTGTCTGACACACCGAAAACAGAGGGGATTTTTACACAAAATTCTTCTGAATTCATTATAAGTGAACCAAATACGCTATCCTTTGTTCGCGGAGATGAGGATTGGATGTTTGTGGTCAGTATAGATGACAAATATAAAACCTTCGCGAGTCCCCGGATTATTATGTATGCCTTTAAGATCAATATTTCTGGCAGGGATATTTTCAATATAAAAAATTCCGTTGATGATATGGAGAAAAGGCGGATAACAAGAGTTGAAAACGAAAAAGAAGAAAAGGAAAAGTCTCCCTTGTTTCATGACTTGAGAACTGATGATATTGGTGAATTATTGAAAGAACTAGTCTTGAAAGAGCCATTTAAATCTAATCAGGAATTACAAAGAAATATAGAAAAGTTAGACACCAAGATCACCCGGTTTAACTTGAAAGAGTATGCTCCACAGTTCAATTACTTTTTAACCTTAGACTTTTCGACATTCAAAAAGAAAGACGAGTTTGAAAAAAACGAACTCTTAAACATACAGCATTTGTCAGCTCATGCCCTGGCAGATTATTATTTCTCGCAAGGTGATTATGACCAGGCAATTGGTTTTTATAAAAAAGCGGCATTTGATTTTCCTTACGAAGTATCAAGCGGTACAACGTTTATAAAAGATATGGAACGCATAATCTATGATCTTTCAAAATCATGTTATAAAGCAGGAAGAAAGGATGAAGCTTATGGGTATTTATTGGGTTTGATCATTGATAGCCAAAACAATGAGGCATTGGCCACAAAAGACCTGAAGTCGTATCTCTTGGACCAAAAAGAAGAGAAAAGGCAATTTGCAGTTGATTTAGACAGTGCAACGAAAACAATAAAGCCTGGTAAGAATGGCTACAGCCTTACTTTTATATTTAAAAATAAAGAAGTTTTTTTTTATCCACTTAGTGCTAAACCTATAAAAGAATATCAACAGCAAATAAAAAATAGTGAAATCTATAATTATTTAACGCAATAAGCCAAAGCGTTTATCTCGTTATGGGGAGAACAGGCCAATAAATCACGATCAGATAATAGAAGCGGAAAAATTATCTAATCTAATTGCGAAATGGCTAAAAAGCTGAAGGGAAAAGATATAGCAAATGGCTTCATTAGTATATTTCTATTAAAATAGAAATAATAACAAAAACATTTTATGATGAGATTATTAATAACATTGATGCTTGTCTTTTACCGGATGTACTTCAAAAAATGAGCAGTCCAAGGAGTTTTTGGATACTCAGGATGAACTTGGCAAAAATTGACGCAACTAAGTAAAACGACTTGTTTTAATGGATTTGGTGTAGCACTGGTGAACGATAAGGGCGTTTTGTACCAAAATGGTTTCGGCATCACAGATTTTAGAACCAAACTGAAATATGATGAAAATATTGTTCAGAACATAGCATCGGTTTCTAAAACCTTTTAGGAATCACGATTCTTAAAGCACAAGAACTCGGTAAATTGATATTAGATGATTTCTTAATATAAGCTGATGATAGAACAATGCACGGTTTCTATGTTCTAAATATTAGATATTGCAGTAAAAAACGTTAAGTATCGGGAATAAAAAACCTGCCTATATTTTAGAATAATTAAAAAATGAGTCAATATACTACAGAAGAAAGCAACAACGAAAATATTGTTGAACAGAAGAAGATGAATAAGCACACCTTTTCGATTTTAATCGGTAAAGGTAATATAGAATTTGAGGAAGTTCAGCTTAATTTCTATTTATATTCTGACGATTCCCTGAAATTGGAGAAATTGGCGAAGTATCTGATTTCGAAAGGATATGAAATGGATGTTGTAGAAGAATCTTCAAAAAATGAGTTTGTATTGGATGGAACATCTATAGGGATAAAATTTAGCAATGAGAATCTAAATGAATGGACTACTCATATGTGTAATTTAGGATTAGGTTGTGATTGTAAATTTATTAGCTGGGGACTAAAAAAAAAACAAAAGCAGTTGGTTACTAATGACTTATGATTTTGTGTTGTAATTGGCTGTCATGGGGAATAAATCCCAAGACACTTAAAGGGCATTAGAGCTTGATTGTCTTACTATAATAGGGGCTGTCTTTACGGTACTGGAAACTTGGTTTGGATGTGCTGCAGCGATCAGTAAGCGCTGGTTTTTACTTCAAAGGAAATTCCATTTCATATTGTTTAATGAAAATATTCATTCCTATGGTTTTCATGAAATGTAGTGTTTCTTTCGACGTATTTTCAATATTTGTAGCAGAAACATCCTTTCCATAATTTTTTGCGATGTGTTCTAAAAGTTGCCGGCCAGCTCCTTTTGCTCTGTGATTTTTGTCAACTGAAAGTTGGTGAACTCTTTTTAGTTTGGGATTAAAAATCGTGTATCCTAACAATTTTTCATTATCATATATTCCCAGAGAGATATTGAAGTTTTTCAGTTTTTCAAGGGGTGTAATCGAATTTTGCCACGATGGTTTTAAGTCCCAAAAGGATTGAAGCTCTGGCCAATTATACGCTTCCAATCTGCGAATTTCAAAATCATTTTTTCTATTGGTTATATTGATTGCTCCCTTATAACAATTCAATTCCCGGATAGTTTTGAACCCTATGTTCTTATAGGTTTTTATTGCACGCTCATTTGTGGTTATCACTTCAAGCAACAACTTGTCAATATCATTTCCCTGCAAAATGGGTAAAGCATGTTGGTACATTTTTTGGGTTAATTTAGCTCCCCTTTTTGTTGGAATTACACCTGTTGCTGCATTATAAGCAATTTTCAATTGGTCAACAAGGTCATATCCGTGAAGTATGAAAGCAATTAATTGATTATCCTGGAAAGCGCCTACGGAAAATTCAAGCTTGATACTGTCGCTTTTTATTTTATCTTCGAGTTGTTCTTTTGTCAGGTAAAACGGCACTATGTAGTCTGAGAATGATAAATTGAAAACTTCTAAAAGTTCTTCGATCGCAATGTTCTCTAATGTTTGAAAGGTAGTCATGAAATTACTGCTAAGATATGTTGGCGTAAAAATCAACATTGGCTAATTTTTTTGAACCTGTTTTTTGTAAATATACTCCATTTATGGGGATTGAAAAAGTGGTTGGATTAAAACTTAGTGTTAATGCTATCTCATTTTGATTTTTGTTGAATTATTCAAAGTATGTCCGATTTTGCAAAAAAATGTTGTTGTACAACAGTTCCTTACTAGCGAGAGTTTATTAGTCTTTTCTCATTTTCCTTGTATATTTTATCGAATTTTCAGCTTTTGTCTAAAGAGATCAATACCTTACTCAGGGAAGTTTGATTCTTTATGTAATGAGTTTTTCCAATACCATAATCGCCATTTATTATTATAGCATAATTTGTATCCAGTTCAAGATACTGTTCAGTTCTATATGTTATTTCGTCGTTCATTCCTTTAGTAGTAATGCTAACTAATTTATACCAGCCATAAAACGGCACCGATACGACTTTTTTAGCTTGCTTTGTGCAGTTAGTAAGCTTTTTAGCGAATAAATAATATAGTAAATCTCTTAGTTGCGCAGCAATAGCTCTGAATAAGTTAGTTTACTTGTATTGCTGCTGTTTTTACTATAGCTTAAAATCAGTTGATTTAGTTTTAGACCAGGATTGATCCAGTATCAGGAATTGCCGGGGAATCTGGACCAGGGTAGGTCCATCACTGTTGTAAGCATAAAGAGGCGCCTAAACGTGCTCCATCTTAAGATTCTTCCGTTGGCTTTTCGCTTTTGGCTTCCTGTGCCATGCGTCTGACCAGCACGTAAAACTCTTTTAAATGCCACCACGCAGGGCACATCTCAAGGTCTCCCTTATAATGGTATATAGTAAGGAAACAGCTTTTGAGGAAAAGCTGGGAATCTGTGATTTTAGCCCATGGCTTTAACTCCACTTCCTCAGGCGGGGGAGTAGCTTCAAAATAGCGTTTTATTTCATCTGGGGTCATGGGGCAAAAATAGGTAAAAATTGCAGAGAGAGCAAGGGGTGAGGGGGTTTACTGATGAAGAATTTGTCTGGTTTGTGGTTGTTTTTTTAAAGGAGTCTGATCTTCATGGAATTGGCGGTGCAGGGGATGTTTTATTTTTTAGGCACATATAGTGGAGATGAGGATAAAACTGTGGTTATTTTTACAGGATTCTTGCCAGTTCAGGTATGCTTTAGTTTGTTAATATTCTTTTTTATGAGCTATTCCCGCTATGCGCTTCAAACGAAGTTCACTGAACTCCAATAAAATAAAAGTATAGTGAAGTAATCTTTTGTGCCGAACCCCGGCAAAAAAGGATTTTCACTTCTATCGGGGCTAAAAAAATTGAATCCATTTTATGTTTGGCTTTTGGTTTTTCAATAATAATTTCATAAGTCGTTGACAAAACTTTTATATTTAAGTCTTTTCTTTTTTTATAATTTCAAAGATGTCGATGTAATAGTAAACTTGTCTTTTTTTGTAGGGGTTATAAGGGTAGAGGTGTTCAAAAGGTGTAGAGATATTAATAGAACAATAACCCAAACTATTTTTTTTAAGAAACATTTTTGGATAAAAATTAGTTTGGATTAAGTATAATTAATGGTATTTCTATTTCAAAACTATGAATTGTTCTTTAATTCATTTTTGATGAATGTTTCTAATACTTCTTTACTAGGCAATTGTACTTGGTATTTTGATACAAAAATTTCGTTTGTTAATCCTGTTGTGGCATATTCAACGAGAGCTTCGTTTTTATTGGCACATAAAATTATTCCTACTGGGGGATTGTCTCCGTCGGTCATTTCATTTTTTCGGAAATAGTTAAGATACACATTCATCTGTCCGGCATCGGCATGGTCAAAGGCTCCAATTTTTAAGTCAATTAGTACGTGGCATTTTAGTATTCGATGATAAAAAACCAAGTCAATTTTAAGGTGTTTATTGTCAAATGTGATTCTTTTTTGTCTTGCTTCAAAACAAAACCCTCTACCGAGTTCGGTTAAGAAATCCTGTAAATGATTTATAATAGCAGTTTCTAACTGGGTTTCGCTATAGGTATTCTTCTCTTCAAGTCCAATAAATTCAAGGAAATAAGGATTTTTGACCACCTGATCAACTGAAAAAACAGTATCGGTTTTAAAGTTTTTCAGTACCTGTTCTTTGTCTTTCGACAAGCCTATCCTTTCAAATAGCATGGTATTCATAGCTCTGCCTAATTCTCTGGCACTCCAATTGTTTTTAACGGCTTGCACCTCATAAAAAGAACGTTTTAATTGACTCTCAGCATTTAATAATTCTACAAAATGAGAAAAACTCAAACGGGTTAATAGCAGTTCGGGCTCAAATGAAAGTTCGTTTTCTTTTGCCAAATCTAATTTTCTCGACACCGTCGAGAAAATGTTATTACTGATCACCGCTGTACCTTCCAATTTTATCAGCACTGCCGAGAAAATCTGTGGATAGGTATTGTACAAATCTCTAAATCGATACAATTGCGCAACGGAAAGACCTTTAATATGTTTCAGCCTTTGAGCAATTAACTTAATGGTATTAGACCCATAATCAGCCCGGTCTAATCCATTTTGCTCAAATTCTATAATGTAAAATCCAATTAAGATATTTCTGATCGTGAGGAAACTGTTTACCTGTTGGACAGCAATTTTTTGTGTTTCAATATGTACAGTTTCTATTTGCTGAATTAATTGTTCAAAGTTCATATTATTACCTCTTTAACTAGTTTTGTTCTTTTTCTCCTTTAGGCTTCATATTGTTTTCTATAACTGATTTATAGAAAACGATTATTTCATTATTCAAGACCAATGTCTAATTTCATGAAGTTGCGCTTTATGTTGCCAATAACTAATAGAGATCAGTCAAAAATAAAACCAATGTGACTTTTTTTAGCTGATTTTGTTCTATTAGTAATTTTTTTAAAGCGAATATAACAATAATATACTAAATCTTTTAGCTGTGCAGCAATAGCTGTGAATCAGTTATTTTGCTTGTCCTGCTGCTGTTTACTATAGTTAAAAATCAGCAGATTGCCTGTAGGTTTTTAAAGTTTTTTCTACAGAGCTAATATGCCAGTGGCCTTAATCTAGTGGACCATCTTTTGGAATTTACACGCGAGATCACTGCTTTTCTTACCTATTGCTGTTATCCATAAGTATCTCAATTGCTTCCCTTTTCTTTTTATCAAAGACCCTGTACGCTCTTGTCTTATTTCAGGAGCAAAGTTAGTCCGTGTCCATAAGCCAAAGCAAGGCCGGGCCTTTCAGTTTTTTTTATAGGTATCAAATCGGGGTAGATTAAAATTTTCGCTGGGAATGCTTATTATTATGCACACCACGACGTGTTTCATCCCTTGTGAGTTCATCTTCCTGAAGCTCGTCATTTTCTATTTCCTCAATTTCGAATTCCCTCTGTACCCGATTATCCTTTTCGGGTTCAATCGTTTCAAAGGAATCATTTTCAGCCTCATTGCTCTTTTGGGTATTCCTATCCGTTTGAGGTCCCTTTAAAGGGGTCATTCTCTATAAGGTCCTTCTCTATGTCCTTCCCGGTTATGTCTTTGGGGCCGCTTTGGGGTTCCTTATAAGGGTTCTGCGGGTCATAGGGGCTGGGTGTTTTTGGCTGCGCGTTTGGGGCTTTGATTTGGTTTTGGGAATTACGGTCTTCATGATCGTAATTTTTGGTTGTATGGTAATTTTTTGTTTTATTTTTTGGATTTGATTATTGCTGTGGTTTTTTTAAAGAAGGGTACGGGGCAGGTTGGGCGGTATGGCAGAGCTTGTCCGGGTTTGTGCTTTGTTATCAGACTTGTATGTAATATTATTTTTAGGATTTATATTATTTTTTGGAGCTTTTTCCCGCTATACGTTCCAATCTTTTGTGCCGAACACCGGCACAAAAGGATTTCCACTGCTATCGGGGCTAGCGCCTCCCAGAGAGCCCTATTTTGTATTGGATAACTGCGCATTCAAACTTGATAACTTTTAATTTATTTAAATCAATTAATATTTTTTTAAGGATTAGCAGTGGCTATTTTATTGATGAGTGCTGTTAATAGCTCATAAGATCTCTTAAACATGTTTCATATTATAATTTGGAACATGTTTTTTATTTTAAAATGCTATATCAGGCTGTTAATCTTTAATTTAGAATGCCAATTGGTTTATTTGTATCACTCAATTTATATACTGATGTCTAAACCCTTAAATTAGTATTCCATGGAACTTAAAAAAACATTTAAAATCTCCAGTCAAATTTTTGCCATAGTAATTATATTCTTTACTAGCGCAATTCTCCCCCAGCGGGCAGAAGCCCAAACGGCTAAGAAACCAAATATTTTGATAATTTTTGGCGATGATATCGGGCAGTCCAACATTAGTGCCTATACCCACGGGCTCGTAGGATACCAGACCCCAAACATTGATCGTCTGGGAAAAGAAGGAACTATGTTTACCGACTACTATGCCGAGAACAGCTGTACGGCCGGGCGCTCGACGCTCATTACCGGACAAAGCTGTTATCGTACCGGATTATCTAAAGTCGGTATGCCAGGCGCCCCAATTGGCCTGCAGGCCCGTGACATCACGATCGCGCAGGCGCTCAAACCTTTGGGATATGCGACAGGACAATTCGGCAAAAACCATTTGGGGGATCTCAACAAGTACCTGCCGACAGTACACGGTTTTGATGAATTCTTCGGAAACCTGTACCATCTCAATGCAGAAGAAGAGCCCGAAGATCCTAGTTACCCTTATAAGGATTCAGCATTTGTAAAATCCTATATGGTAAGGGGAGTGCTCAAATGCAAAGCCACAGACCGCGATGACCCGACTGTTGATCCCCGTTTTGGAAAGGTAGGCAAACAAACCATTGAAGATTCAGGACCCCTGACCAAAAAACGCATGGAAACCATAGATGATGAGACTTTTGCAGCCGCTATTGATTTCATTAAAAGGCAAAATGCCGATAAAAAGCCCTTTTTCTGCTGGATGAATGCCACCCGTATGCATGCCTTTACCCATGTTCGCGAATCACTGCGCGGGAAAAGCGGTATGCCCGACAATGAATATGCCGACGGTATGCTGGAGCATGACGGGGATGTAGGGCTAATACTCAAGGCGCTCGATGATCTGGGAATTGCAGAGAATACCATTGTGATCTATACAACCGATAACGGGCCCAACATGTTCAGCTGGCCCGATGCGGCCATGTCCCCCTTCAGGAGCGAGAAAGACTCCAACTGGGAAGGCGCTTTTCGTGTGCCTGCATTTGTACGCTGGCCCGGGCATATTGCGGCGGGAAGGATATCCAATGAAATCCTCTCAGGACTCGACTGGTTCCCTACAGTGCTGGCAGCGGCCGGAGAGCCTGCCATAAAGGAAAAACTTTTGACAAGCTATAAAGCACAGGGCAGCACTTTCAAAGTGCACCTGGACGGCTTCAATCAGCTGCCGTACCTGACCGGGCAGCAGCCGAAATCTGCACGAAGCGAATTTTATTATTTTAACGATGATGCCGAGCTTGTATCGATGAGGATGAACGACTGGAAGATCGTTTTTCAGGAGCAGAGAACCCAGGGCGGTTTTGGTATATGGGCAAATCCGTTCACCCCGCTTCGGGTGCCTAAATTATTTAACCTGCGCCAGGACCCTTACGAAAGGGCCGATATAACTTCTTTTGTATATGAGAAATGGTGGGGAACAAAGATGTATATCGTAGCGGAAGGCATTCAGAAAGGGGCCGTGTTTTTGGAATCCTTTGTTACCTATCCGCCAAGCCAGGATCCGGCGAGTTTCTCCATTAATGCAATAAGCGAGAACGTTAAGGACCAGATCAAGATGATCCGTTCCCAGCAGCAAAATGCAGTAAGGAAATAATATGTATAATGGTGCCTGATTAAATAAAAGGGACGGTTGATTTAAAACCTTAAATTGGTAAGATATTGTTTTTCTTAAACTAACATTTTTAAGCCTTGCAATACCGCTTTAATTTTGTAATTTAGTAACTGTTTCATGGAAGGGCCAATTGACTTATTTTTAAGTCATTGGCTCTTTTTTAAAATACCCCTTTAAAGGGGTATTCTCTATAAGGCCCTTTTCTATGTCCTTTCCGGTTATGTCTTTGGGGCCGCTTTGGGGTTCCTTATAAGGGTTCTGCGGGTCATAGGGGTTGGGTGTTTTTGGCTGTGGTTTTTGGGTCTTTGGTTTGGTTTTGGGAATTACGGTGGTGCTTGTGGTAATTTTTTGTTGTATCTTTTTGGGTTTGATATTGTTTTTTAGGAGCTTTTTCCCGCTATCCGTTGCAAACGAAGTTCACTGAACTCCAATAAAATAAAAGTATAGTGAAGTAATCTTTTGTGCCGAACCCCGGCACAAAGGATTTCTACTTCTATCGGGGCTAGGGCTGCTGGAGAGCCCAATTTTGTTTTGGAGAAAGTATATTTGAAGCCAATTATTGTATTTCTAATTTATAAGCGCTGCAATAAATAAAATATTTTTCTGGCTTTTATGTCTTATAAAGATGAAACGAAAATAAAAAATTCACTAATGTATAGATTAAAAATTCTTTAAGTAAAAGAAGGTCCTAATTGCCTTCAATTGGCGCCAATTGGCTGTAGTGATCTCGACGGGACTATAGAAGAATCTGGTAAATACAATTACTGTTTGTATCTATTAATAGATCAATACTGTTATCAGCTAAATTTTTTGAAAAAGCATTGGTTGTTGGAAGTACCAGTGCTGCTGCACCAAAAAGAGTACCCGATTTTAAAAAGTCTTCTGTTCATATTATTACTGATTTTATTATAATACCTAAAATAGCGGCTATAAGAATAATATACGGTTCCTGAATTTTCTTTATATATATCAAAGCTAAAATACTTGAAAAAGCAATAAGCAGAGTTGGGATATCTATAATGCTTCTTTTGGCAATTACTATCACTGATCCCACTAACGCACCTACAACTGCTGCAGTAATACCATCTACAAATGCTTTGACAGGTTTATTTTGTGCAATTTTTTTAAATGAAGGTGCCATTGCAATTGTAAAGAGATAACAAGGCAGAAATGTTGCCAGCGCCGCCACTAATGCCCCAAGGAACCCGTTGACCAGATAACCAATAAACCCTACAGTGATTACAACAGGGCCTGGCGTGATCATGGCTACCGCTACTGCATCCAGAAATTGCTGCTCGGTCAGCCATTGGTTTTCGACTACTACTCCTGAATGCAGAAACGGAACAATTGCCAGTCCGCTTCCAAAAACAAAAGTACCGGCTTTGGCAAAGAAAACGGCGATTTTTGTGAGCGTTGTGCTTTCATAGTTCCAAAAGCCAACCTGTAGCAGCACTATTGAGTTTACGGTTTTCCCATTCCACCATTTAGGCGGCGCTTTGAGGATCATATACAATAGACCTGCAGCAATAAACAATAATACCTGTTCCTGTTCTGTCAGAAATGTGATGATTACAGCCAGAAAGAAAAACAGCCATAACAGCCATTTTGATTTAAAGGATTCTAAATTGAATTTACCAATAGATTTCAAAGTTAGCTTATAGGAACTCAGGGCTATAATTCCAATAACGGCGGCACCAACCCCATAGAAAACGGCTTGTATCCATGAAAGCCCCCCATACAATTTATATACGATTCCCAGTAAAACAACCATTATAAAAGAGGGCAGTACAAATGCAAATCCCACCAGTGTGGCGCCAAGAATTCGGTAATGTACAAATCCAAGATAGATTCCCAGTTGCGCTGCCAAAGGACCCGGGGCCAGTTGCGCAAGTGCCAAGCCTTCTCTGTACTGTTCTTCTGAAATCCATTTTCTGTCTTCTACCAGATCCTTGTGCATATAGCTTACCAAAGCAACGGGACCGCCAAAACCAATAGTACCCAGTTTTAAGAAATAAAGCACCAGGGATCGTAAGCTGTATTTTTGATTTTCTTCCATTACATGATATTTTAAAAAGCAATTCCAAATTGCAGACCGGCAGTAAAGGTTGCGGGATGATCATTTCCAAAACGAACGGGCAGGGGTACAGCCAGGAAGTAGCTGCTGTTTTTGTTTTTTATAACCGTTTTGTTCAGAACGGGTGTAAAACCATATCTGCCCCCGCTTTCAAAAGCCAGTCTTCCGGCAAAAGTGTAGCCTTTTCCCAAAGCCACTAAAACGCCCGGATGAAATACGATATTGGTTACTTTATCACTTGCGCCCTGAACCCTGATATTGGGAACGATTTCAAAAGAGAAACCTATTTTGGAGCTTTTCCAGATATTGATTCCCGTTGGAAAGCCCACTGCATAATAATCCCTGAAGTTTAAATTGGTCTGCTCGCTGGAGGTTGTAACAATAGGATGGTAAATTCCAAAATATCCTGTGATTTTTGGATAGGTTTCCTGAGAAAAGACAGCTGTGCTTATAAACAGCAATGCAAAAAGTAGCGTTGGTTTCATTACAATGAATAGTTTTGTTTCGAACAACAAAGCTATATAGACCAAACCGATAGAAATAGAAGGTTATTTACTTTTTGTATCTGGTTTACTTTTTTGTGTTTTTTTTCGGTATGAGGATGGATTTTTCCCAGTCTGAAGCTTGAAAATCCTTGTAAAATGACTTTGGTCTGAAAAGCCGGTCATGTAGGCTATTTCAGTGAGTGTATAGGACGAATTTTCAATAAGATGAATTGCTTTTTCAATTCGCAGTTTTCGAATATAATCCCCAAAATTCAGGTCTTCAAAATACTTGGAGAACTCTCTGGACAAATAAGATGGGTTTAATTCAAGATCATTTGAAATTTGTTTTAAATCGAAGGTAAACTGGGTGTCAATCTGATCCTGAATAATTTCTTTAAGTTCCTTTACCCAGGAAGGTGTTTTTTTATTTGATTTTTTTTCGTTTAAAAATTTATTGTAAACCTCATGCAGGAGATTCTCAAAAGGACTGTTTTGAAGATGGTTTTGCTTATGCAGATGGGTAGCCCAGCTATACAGCGCATCATATATGACCATTCCGCTTTCCAATAATTTATAGTCATCGGTAATATTATAAGAAAGCCCGGCTGAAATCGCCCAAAGCCCGGATGATTCTGTTGCAATGTCATGTCTGTCTGTGTCTGCACCCCGGACAATCCCTGCTATAATGTGTATAGCAGGATCATCAATTTTATATTTTTTAACGATATAATCAAAAGTGCACTGTTCCTTATAATGGGTAAATTCCACATCAGGAATATCAAAAGGAATAGCATCCAGCTCCTTGGCCTTTATTAAGACTTGACTGTAAGGAACGTAAATAAATTCAGCCTCCCTGTCAACCAATTTCTTTATGAGCCAGGGGCAGGCAATACGGTCAATTTTAGGTCTTTCTCTTGTAATCCATTTCATAATATGTAACCAATCTTAAGGATGATACTATTGTAAATATTGGCTAATTTACATTTTTTATTCTTTAGTACTTTTAGTTAGGGTGGGGTGCAGACAAAAGCTTGATTGGTTTGGCATGATCATCGTCTTTTAGCGCCTCATTTCCAGGCTGGCCAATTTCGAACTCCTTCTTGACTGGATTATCCTGATCTGGTTCGATGGTCTCAAAAGTGTTACTTTCATTCTCATTGTTGAGTATCCATATCCGTTTGGGACATCTTTGAAGGGTCATTCTCTATAAGGTCTTTTTCTATGTCTTTCCCGGTTATGTCTTTGGGGTCGCTGTCGGGTTCCTTATAAGGGTGCTGCGGGTCATAAGGGCTGGGTGTTTTTGGCTGCGCGTTTTGGGTCTTTGATCGGGTTTTGGGAATTACGGTGGTGCTTGTGGTAATTTTTGGTTGTATCTTTTTTGGTTTATTATTATTTTTTGGAGCTTTTTCCCGCTATCCGTTACAATCTTTTGTGCCGAACAACGGCACAAAAGGATTTCCACTGCTATCGGGGCTAGGGCTGCTGGAGAGCCCGGCTCTTTAGACTAATAAAAATAAGCGAGATTATAAAAAAAATGGCTCCAATTGTCTTCAATTGACGCCATTTGGCTTGTTTGTGAGAGGAACAGGGCAAAATTCTATAAAATTTATGGACGATTTGACAAGATTGTCATACTACGTGTAGCGTGTGTCTTTTTTTGGCTTTATGAATTTATTTTGGATGTCTTGTTGGGGATTGATGGAAAGTTACGGAATAATTTATTTGATGTAAAAAACTTCCATAACTTATTATGGAAAATTTGAAGGCAATACACTCGTTTTTAAAAAGGACATTAATAGGTAACACTTTAATAGTTTTTATTTATTTTTTGCAATTCAGTTGGGGAGTAACCAAACTGTTTTTTGAACGCAAAGGAAAAATGAGACAAATTTTCAAATCCTGTCTCATAATAAATTTCAACAGGATTTTTGTTTTTTTCTGTAAGCTTATAATGTGCAAATTCCAATCTTTTTTTGGTTAGCCATCGTTGTGGTGTACTATTGAAAGCCTTATGAAAATCCCGTTTAAAAGTGGTCAGACTTCGGCCTGTTAAATAGCCAAACTTTTCCAAAGGCATATTAAACATAAAGTTCTTCTCCATAAAAGCAATTAAATCAATCTTGTCGGGTTCGTCAAAGTTTGCCAGTATAGCGTCAATATCCTGGTCAATAGTTCGAAGTATTGAAATGGCTTCTGTAATTTTCAACGAAGCGATATTTTCCGGAAAATTGTCCTGCATTTCAAAATACGGAATCAGCGAAGCTAAGCAGCTTTCCAATAATGGATGTCTATGAAAACTGAAAATTTTTGGTAAGGCAGTTTTTAGTTTTGCATTTTGGTGATCATAAAATTCACGAAGCCTTTTAGCCGTTAAATGCATCGCAACTGCTTTGTGGGGCAATCCATCTTTTGTAATATTAATGATTGTCGCCAATTGATTTCTGGGAATTAAAAAAGTACTGCCCGGGCCAAATACAAAACTTTCATCTGCCTGGATAATTTTGGTTTCACCAGAAATTAACCACACAAGCAGATGATCATTAAAAGCGGCTTCCGTTTTAAATAACTTACCACTGTAATTGGAAAGTTTGATGTCCGGGTTTATGTAATTTACCTGATAGTCCATAATTGCTTGTGTGCTATAAAGATACAAATATTAACTTAGATCGAAATTTATTCCGGTCATCTCCTCGCTTAATTTCCATAAACGTTTTGCATTTTTTTCATCTAATGAATATGGTTTAATACCTCCAATAATTTTTTCATTTGAATTTAAAGAAGCTATATCTGCATTTTCACAATAAACTCCGCCAATATCCTTGAGCAGTTCGCTTGTGGCAGCCCAAATTGTTGTGGCTGCGCCTTGTGGAATTGTTTTTAATGAGGCTGCAACTTCAGGCAATATGTTTCCTTCAGCATCACTGTAACCTAGTTTTTGGAACAAGTCAATTGGTGCTTCTCGCGCTAATTCAGTTTCTGCGACAGCGCCCGGGCATAATGAATAGCTTCGCACATTAGAGGCTTTCGCTCGTGTGTCCAATTCCAGTGAGAAAAGATTAACCGCAGTTTTTGACTGTCCGTATCCCTGTAAAGTTTCATACTCTCTATTTAGAAAATTAGGATCCTTAAAATCAAAATCAGAAAATTGATGCCCTCCCGAAGAAACATTTACCACTCTTGCGCCATTTGCTTTTTTTAGGGCAGGCCATAATCTTGCCGTGAGCTGAAACAGCGCCAGATAATTGGTGGCCAGCTGCGATTCATAGCCCCTTTTATCCCTGCGCAGCGGCACCCACATGATACCTGCATTGTTAATGAGCAGATGAAGCGGTCTTCCTGAATGCAAAAACTTTTCAGCAAAAGCATCAATAGAACCGGGATTCATTAAATCCATTTTTTCTATTATTACATTGGCAATTCCGTCGAGATTTCTTTTCGCTTTCTCTACATCTCTGGCCGGCACAATGACAATTGAGCCTGCCCCTGCAAGTGTTTTAACGGTTTCCAGACCAATGCCTGTATTTCCTCCCGTTACAATAGCAATTTTTCCGGTGAGATCAATTCCGTTTATAACTTCTTTTGAGGTAGATTTCGCATCAAATCCGGAACCTGTAGCTTTCTGCAATTTCCCTTGAAAATTATTCTGTTCCATTTTTTAAAATTTAAATTGTTTAACAGGACAAAATTAGATGATACAGGAAGCAGTGACTTTGTTTAAACGTCTTATTATTCTTTGTTTAAAAGTCCGAATTAAAAAAGTACTGGTCAATGTGTTTAATATTACTACATTTATAGCATTAACTATTTCAAACTGATTTTGTATCAGTTTTATGATGTTTATAGACAATGAAAAAAGCAAAATCAACCCAAGATATAAGTACTGGTGCAGAGACTTCTCAAAATGAGCTTTTGCACAATGAAGGAGCCATCTTATTAGAATTAGGGAAAGACATTACAAGAGTCAGAGAAAAAAAAGATTTGATTTTTTTATTGTCTAAACGAATAAAAAGTCTTTATTACTTTACTCATACAGTAGTGACATTGATTGATGATAGAGATAAAACCTACAAAGGGTTTTTATTAGATACTGCTGCTGATGAGATATTGGAAAAAGAGGCATATGCCAAATTGCAAAAAAAGCATTTTACGCTTAATGAACCTTTTATAAAAGCAGTTCTTGATGCTGAAAATCCCATTTCTTTTTTACTTGAAGAAGTTAAAGATAATCCTAAAAGTCCTTCCTTTTTACAGGTGAGTTATGAAGGCGGTATTAGGGAAATTTTAATGGCAACTCTATGGATTGAAGATAAGCCACTTGGTTTTATTCATGTTTATTCAAATAGAACTGATAGTTTTACTACAGAGTTTCGAAATATTATTAAAGGTATTGCGCCACAGCTTTCCATTGCTGTTTCTAATATTATTAAAAATGAAGAACTGCAGAAAAAAGAGCAGGAAAAATCATTCCTGCTTGATTTTAGTAATGATATTTCAGAAGTTAGAAACAAACAAGATCTGTCGCTTGCAGTTCGGAGGGCATTAAAAGGAATCAATCCGTTGCGTGGTTATGTGATTCGAAAATTAAATGATGACGGAAATTCGTTGAGTACTTACATATACGATGAAAGTATTACCACAAATGAAGATCCTTTTTTACAAGAATTGCTCGAACAAAAATTTCCTATCGATGATGGTTTACAAAATAGAGTTCTTGATAGTTATATCCCGTTATTATTTAATGTAGATATCGAAATAGATCGTGGCATAACAGCGCCATATCTTTTCTTTTGGAAGAATTTGGGGTTTAAAAGAATGGTAGGGATTGCGCTTCGAAATGGAGACAGTATATTAGGCATGTTGTGGCTTGCTATCGAAGAAATTAATATTTCGTTATTACAGGGAATTTGTTCGCAAATTTCTACTGCCATGTCAAATATTATAGCCAATGAATTATTAGAAAACAAAAATAACGAGCAATCCGTTTTACTGCATTTTAGTAACGAAATTGCAGGAGTTCGAACCAAAGAAGATTTACAGCTTGCGATAATAAATGTACTGCGAGACCTTTTGAGTACTAAATTGGCTATGTTGAATGTTTTTGATAATGACGGAATAGGTTTGAGCCCTTATATGTTTGACAAAACACTTTTTGAAAAAGCAGAAATAGATTTTGATAAAATGACGGCAATAAAACTCGATATACATGAGCCTTATACAGCTCAGGTAATAAAAAGTGGCAGTCCGGTTGTTTTTAATGTTGAAGAGGAATTACGGCTAACTAATTCAGGTTTTGCACAACTCTGGAAGAAAGTTGGTTTTGAAAATGCTTATGGAGCATTACTCAAAGTTGGAAATTCAAATGTTGCGACCATGTGGCTTTTGGCAGATAAACTGGACCCTTCGGTATTAAAAGGAATTTGTTCCCAAATTTCAGTTGCAATTGCTAATATTCAGGCTAATGAAAAACTTCTGTTGTACAAACAACAGCTGGAACATGAAAATGTTTATTTGAAAGAACAAATCAAAAACATATATAATTTTAGCGAGATTATAGGAAGCGGTAAACAAATGCAGAAGGTATATCACTTAATGTCTCTGGTAGCTGAATCTAATTCGACGGTTTTAATTCTTGGAGAGACAGGAACCGGAAAAGAATTAATTGCCCGGGCCATTCATAATGCATCCCAAAGAAAGGATAAATTGATGATTAAAGTGAACTGTGCTGCAATGCCGGCAAATTTAATTGAGAGCGAATTATTCGGACATGAAAAGGGAGCTTTCACCGGAGCAACAGAAAGAAGATTAGGTAAGTTTGAACTGGCCAATAACAGTACTTTATTTTTAGATGAAATTGGAGAAATGCCATTGGAAGCTCAGGTAAAATTACTGCGTGTCATTCAGGAACGCGAATTAGAACGTGTAGGAGGAAAGGATACCATAAAAGTCGATGTCAGAATTATAGCGGCAACCAATCGTAACCTCGAAGAAGAAGCTGAAGGTGGGCGTTTCCGTTCGGATCTGTTTTACAGATTAAATGTTTTTCCTATTTATCTACCCTCACTTCGCGAAAGGATGGAAGATGTAGAAGCACTCGCTAATTTTTTTGTAGCCAAATACAATAAATATAATGGCAAAAATATAAACCGTATTGCGCCAAAAGCAATGCAGCAATTGCATAGTTATTTATGGCCTGGAAATGTGCGGGAACTGGAACATCTTATAGAGAGAAGCGTTCTTATGACTACAGATTCTGTTTTGCGCGAAGTATATCTTCCTAAAAAAACAGATAAAAATGATGCCGAAGAAAATATCTTCAATAAATCATTAGAAGAAATGGAGCGTTTGTTTATTATTAATGCACTAAAAAGATGCAACGGCAAAATTTCAGGAGCCGGAGGTGCTGCTGAAGTTTTGAACATCCCGGGAAATACACTTCATTCGAAAATGAAAAAACTTCTCATTACCAAATCAGAATACTTTTAAATACCTAACCATCCTAAAATAATGCCCATTACAACTAAGTAATGGGCATTATTATTTTAAGTACAAAACTTATATGATATCAAATTTAATTTTTCACTATATACAGTGAAAGTTAAAATGATTTCCCTTTGTAAAGGGAAGTTTTAAATCTGAATACATGTATAAGTTATTGATTTATAGTGTATTAACTGAATGGTACGTAAATTGGCTATTACTAAATGAAAATGAAAATCATTTATAACAATTTAAAACAGACATCATGAAAATTTTAGTAATTGGCGGAACAGGATTAATTGGATCAAAAGTAGTAAACAAATTACGTGATCAGGGACACAACGTAATATCAGCAGCACCTTCTACAGGTATTAACACCATTACAGGTGAAGGACTTGCAGAAGCAGTCACTAATACAGATATCGTAATTGATCTGGCAAATTCTCCATCATTTGCAGATAAAGAAGTTTTGGAGTTTTTCGAGACTTCGGGCAGAAATCTTTTGGCAGCAGAAATTAATGCAGGCGTCAAACATCATATTGCACTTTCGGTAGTAGGAACAGATCGTTTGCAGCAAAGCGGTTATTTTAGAGCAAAACAAGCTCAGGAAAATTTAATCAAAAAAGCAGGAGTTCCTTTTACTATTATTCACTCTACACAATTTATGGAATTTCTTGGCGGAATTGTAGCTTCTGCACATGAAGGCGGAAGTGTTACTATTTCTCCGGCAAAAATTCAGCCAATCGCTTCAGAAGATGTTGCTTCAATGGTAGTTGATCTTGCACTTGGAAATCCATCCAACGGAATTGTTGAAATTGGAGGCCCGGAACGTTTTAAACTTTCAGAACTTTTACAGACTTATTTAACAAAAACCAGTGATCCTCTTCAGGTCATTTCAGATGAGAAAGCTTTATATTTTGGAGCACCTCTTGAAGAACTTACGCTAGTTCCGGCATCTACAGCGCAATTGGGCAGCATCACTTTTGAACAGTGGTTTCCTAACCGTCCACAAAGAGCATAATCAAATTAAATTATAAATGGCTTCGATGCCCGTTGAAACGAAGATGACGGGTAGGCAGTTTGTCGAGGCGGTTGTAATGGGCATGCACTTTCCACCCGTTCGTGCATATTAAAATCCCTACGTCAGCGTAATTATTTGCGAAAATCTGATCAGCAACACGACAACTCAATGGTCAGCGGTGCAATTTTAACCTCTTAAATCAAATATTATGAACAAGTTAGTTTTATCAACAGTAATCACCCTCGAAGTACAGGGAGATGAGCAATTTTTTGCCAGAAAAGCAAGATCAAAAGACTTTGACGGACTGATGGATCCCATCATAGGTTTTGATCATTTTGAATTGAAACATGATATTTTCGGACCACATCCACACGCAGGAATGTCGGCTATAAGCTACGTTTTTGAAAATTCTGCGCCGTATCACAGTATCGATTCTCTTGGTAATAATGTTGTCATAACTCCGGGCAGTTTACTTTGGACCTACGCCGGAAAAGGTGTAGTGCATTCTGAATTTCCTGTTCCTGACGGCGCTACTGTTGAAGGCTTACAATTGTTCGTCAATATTCCGGCAGCAAAAAAACAGCAAGCCCCTAAAAGTGTTTTTATCGACCAGTCTCAAATACCTGAAATAATAGAAGAGGGCGTTCGTGTAAGAGTCGTTTGTGGTAAAAGCGGAGATGTAATTAATAAAATTGAGACTCCTGAGGAACTTACCATGCTGCATGTTTTTTTAGAAGCAGGAAAAGAGTTTTCTCACGTTCTTCCTGCGCAGTGGTCAGGAACCATAATTGTTATTGAAGGTTATTTTGACTTTATAACCAATCAGGCCACCACCGAACTTGAAGAAGGTATGGTAATCTCAGCAGCGCATTCTGATTATGATGAGTCTTTAAAATTTATCGCCATAACCAATTGTCAATTTATCCTGATTTCCGCAAAGCCTTTAAATGAAACCTTATTCTCAAAAGGAGCAATGGTTATGGATTCCCAAGAAGCACTATCAAATGCCCTTGAAAATTATAAAAACGGCAAAATGGGGTTTATTGAAATGGAAGGCGAATCCAGAAAAGTGATTCAGCCAATTGCCTAAACAGACTTCAGAAAATAAAAAAATTATTAATATTAAAATAAGTGGATTATGAGACTTGTTAATATTTTGCAATTACTGGGTTTGTCAAAACAAGCCGGTTACAGCAGTAAATCAGAAAGTGAATTTGATTTACATCACCATGATTTAGACGACGGAAGCGAATTACTGGATGAAACGCTCCATATGAAAGAGCAACCTTTTGAGGATCGCGAAGAGGACGATTACGCTTCTATATTTTAAAAATAAACAAACAATTATTTATAAATCTTAAATACAATTATTATGCAAGAATTTTTAGTAGTGATCCACAGAGATCTAACAAGCGAAAAACCAGTACCAACTCCGCAGCAAATGAAAGAAGCCATCAAACCTTATCAGGATTGGATTGCAGGAATTGCAGCTCAGGATAAATTAGTTGCGCCGCCAAAACGTTGGGATTTAGACGGAAGAGTGATTAAACATACCAAAATGGGAAATCATATTACCGAAGGGCCTTATGGTCACGGAAAAGAATCAATTGGAGGTTTATTCCTGATTAGATCCAATGACTATGACGAAGCGGTAAAAATCGCAGAAGCCTGTCCAATTATTCAGTACGGAGCTATTGTAGAGGTTCGTATGTCAATTCCGGTGGCATAGACAAAATTAAATAGGCATGTCTGGAAAAGTAAGGCATGCTTATTTTTTATCAAATTAAATACAACCATTAAATCAAAAAATCATGAGTTCAAGATTAATTATAGGAAAAACATTTCCTGAAGGTTTTAAGGTATTAACCGAATTAGATAAAGCAATTAAAGAATCTGGTCTGGATAAATGGTATCAGGAGCTGATTAAAATTAGCGCTTCCCATTTAAACGGCTGTGCATTTTGCCTGGATAAACATACGTACGATGCCCTTGAATTAGGAATCGATGCCAGAAAAATTACTTTGGTAGGAGTTTGGAGAGAAGCTGAAAATCATTTCTCAGAAAAAGAACAGCTTATTTTACAAGTTACGGAAGCTATTACATTGATACATGAAAAGGGGCTTTCAGAGGAATTGTACTCAAAATGTATAGCTTTATTTGGAGATAATGATACCGTAAAAATAATCATGGCCGCAACCGTGATCAATACCTGGAACCGAATTGGAGTTGGTTTTAAGATGCAGCCCAAATTCTAATAGTAAATCCTATTTTATTATTCAATTTAATATTAAAAAATGTACACAGGAAAATCATACAAACTATTAGAATTTATTGTCTGGACAAGAAAAAGCATTTACCTGTTAATTATAATGAGCTTGATTCCAACGGTTTTATATCAAATTCTAGAACTAAAATGGCTTGGTATTTCCTGGACAGTTGTAGCGTTACTAGGAACTGCGACGGCATTTATTGTTGGTTTTAAAAATACGCAAACCTACAACCGAACCCTCGAAGCGCATCAGACATGGACCTCAATTTTAAGCACAAGCCGATCTTGGGGAATTATGAGCAGGGACTTTTTGAATGATTCTGAGAAAACCAAATTACTTGTTTACAGACATATTGCCTGGCTCACCGCTCTGCGTTATGAAATGCGCTCGTTTCGCGTGTGGGAAACAACCCGAAGAAAACACAATACAGAATACCAACACTATTATGTAATCCCCGAAAATGAAATTAGTCTTCAGGAAGAGTTGTCTAAATTTCTTTCTGAAGATGAATTGCAATACATTGTAAAAACAAAAAATAAAGCGACTCAAATTATGGCGTTGCAAAGTAAAACATTGAAAGAGTTATATAATAACCAGGAAATTGTAGTGCTTCAGTTTGTTGATTTTCAAAGAACAATAAAAGATTTTTACACACAACAGGGCAGAAGCGAGCAACTAAAAGATTCTCCTTATCCCAGACAATATGCCATTATTAATACGTTGCTGGTTCGCTTGTTTTGTTTTTTGCTTCCATTCGGATTATTAAAGGAATTTGATAAACTCAATGAAAGTATTGGCGGAATAATGCGCGGAAATATGGTTTGGCTTGTCATTCCGTTTAGTGTTATTATTTCCTGGATGTATACATCTTTAGGACAAGTGGGTGAGAGTACAGAAAACCCTTTTGAAGGAAATGCCAATGATGTTCCGATTTCTAAAATATGCAAAGTAGCAGAAATTGACCTTAGGGAAATTTTGGGAGAAATTAATTTGCCTGAAACTCCTCAGCCACAGCATAATATTATTTTATAAAGAATTTTATTTACCAATCTTCAGCATAAAATCAATGCTGTTATTATTGCTTTACAAACAGCAATAATGTTATAAACTATCTAAATCATGGAAAAGCACAACGACCCTTTGCAGGAAATTCAATTTCCTGCCAGCAATTTTTATGGCCAATTTTTAACGCAGCAAGAGCTTGATGCAGAATATGATGTTGAAAAAGCAGTTTCTAATTTCCCCGACTATATCAAGAAGTATGTTACTGACAGTCAGCAAGCGCGTAGGGTTTTAAAAGACAGATTCGTAATAGCTTATGGACCAACATTAATGGAAAGACTGACGGTTTATCCAGCCAAAGATACCGGAGCGCCTGTTTTAATTTTTATCCATGGAGGTTATTGGAAAATCGGACTTGGAGATGATTACGATTTTGTAGCTATGGGGATAGCTAAAGCTAATTTTACAGTGGTAATTGTCAATTATGATCTTGCGCCAAAAGTAACTATTCCGGAAATGGTAAGGCAGATACGATCTTCTATCGCATGGACAAGCCAGAATATTTTGCAATTTAATGGAGATCCAAAGCAAATCTTTGTCGCAGGGCATTCTGCCGGAGGACATCTTGCTGCCATGTCGGCCATTACAAACTGGTCAGATTATGGATTGCGCGAAAATACGATTAAAGGCATATTGGTGGTCAGCGGTCTTTTTGATTTAGAACCTGTTTCTCACACTTTTGTTCAGCCTGCAATTCGCATTACAGCAGATCAAATTCTTTCTTCGAGTCCTATTAGATTAATTGTTACGAGTAAAATTCCGCTCATTGTCGCTTGGGGAGATCAGGAAACTGAAGCTTTTAAAAGACAGTCATCCAATTATCTGCAAGCCTGGTTAAATAAAGGAAATAATGGAACTGCACTTGTGTTACCCAAAAATCATTTTAGTATTCTAAAAGAGTTTGCATCAGAAGGTTTACTGACCAAAGCAATAATTACGCTTTCTGAAAATCAGAAAGCAATAGCATAAAGAGATAAAATTTTAATATTTAAAAAATATACTAATGAAAAATTCATGGCCTATACTTTCCTATGAAAAAGGAAAACCCACGTATGAAACCCTTCAATTGTGGACACAGATTTTAGGAAAAATTAAACTGGCAACACTACCATGGGCAAATCATTCCTGGAATTGTACGCTGCATATTACTCCACTGGGATTAACTACACAAAACATTCCTTATAGCAATAAAGATTTTCAGATTGATCTTGATCTTGTTTCGCATCAATTGCGCATTGTAACCAGTTTGGGAGAAATTCAGGATTTTTATTTGCATAATTTAAATGTAGGCGATTTTTATAAGCTTATTTTTGAAAAGCTCAATGAGCTTGAAATAAAAATCGAGATCCTGACTACACCTTCTGAAATTGAAAACCCAATTGCTTTTGAGCTTGATACGGTTCATAAAACTTATGAAGTTGGACAGGCAGTGAACTTCCATAAAGCTTTGTGTGGTATTCAGGATGTATTTATGATCTTTAGAAGGGATTTTATTGGTAAAAGCAGTCCAATACATTTTTTTTGGGGAGGTTTTGATCTTTCCCTGGCATTTTTCTCAGGGGAAAAAGCTCCAAAACATCCGGGCAAAATGCCAGGAATGCCAGACTGGGTATTGCAGGATGCCTTCAGCCATGAAGTAAGTGATTTTGGCTTTATAACTGGCAACGAAGCATATCCTGAAGCTGCTTTTTATTGTTATCTATATCCTGAACCAAAGAATTATAAACAAGGAAAAGTAATGCCTGCTGAAGCATTTTATAATGAAGCTTTAGGACAATTTATTTTACCGTATTCTGCAGTTCAAAGTTCTGATAATCCTGAAGAAAAGTTACTGGAATTTTTAAGAAGTACTTACGCTATTGGCGCAATACTAGCCAATTGGAAATCTGATTTATGGGAAGAAAACAGAAATTTTAAGAATGAAATTTCTATCATAATATAATTCAAAAGAGCTTCCAAGAAGCTCTTTTTTGTAAATTAAAATATAATTTTAGAATCCTCAATCTTGCATTATAATCAAATCAGATTTCAAAAAGACTATGCCTGCCAAATCCCCAAAAAAAATCTAGCAGTTCTTTTTTTTGATCTGTATTTATTTTCTCGGTCATCGACTTGAATGTTTGATTTTCTGTATATTTTAGAATGGTTTCTCCCAACGGGATCCCATCGGTATGGTGTTTTATCATCATATTGGCAAAATCCTTGTCTGTTGAGCCGGTTGTTTCAGGCATTTCCATCATTGACATCATATCGTCCATCATCGCTTTGCCTATCTTCTCGAAGCTGTTCATTGCCCAGCTGTCCAATTTCGAATTCCCTATTGACCGTTTTATCCTTTTCGTGCGCTATGGTCTCAAAGAAATCATTTTCAGCCTCATCGCCCTTGTTAGTATCCATATCCGTTTGAGACCCCTTTGAAGGGTCATTCTCTATAAGGTCCTTTTCTATGTCCTTCCCCCTTATGTCTTTGGGGCCGCTTTGGGGTTCCTTTTAAGGGTTCTGCGGGTCATAGGGGCTGGGTGTTTTTGGCTGCGTGTTTTGGGTCTTTGATTTGGTTTTGGGAATTACGGTGGTGCTTGTGGTAATTTCTGGTTGTATGGGAATTTTTTGTTTTATTTTTTGAATTAGATTATTGCTGTTGTTTTTTTAAAGGGGGGCCGGGGGCAGGTTAGGCGGTATGGCAGTGCTTTCTTGTTTGTCCTTTGGCGTTTGTGCCCTTGTCAAATGAAAAAAGGATAGTTATAGCTTTTTATCTTTTTGATATTTTTTAGGAGCTTTTTCCCGCTATCCGTTACAATCTTTTGTGCCGAACCACGGCACAAAAGGATTTCCACTGCTATCGGGGCTAAAAAGCTGAATCCATGTTTTATGTTTCGGCGTAGTTTTTCAATAATAATTTCATAAGCCGCTGACAAAACTTTTATCTTTAATCCTTTCCCTTTTTATAATTTCCTGAACGAAATTATTTTGGCCAGTCTTTGGCAAATTTTATCGATGCTTTTTTAGATATAATATGTTAAAATAAATTTCAACACTACAAATACAGAATTTCTTCAGATTTCATCTTCAACTTTGCCTTATAATTAATCTTTAAGATAAAAACCTATCACTTAATTTAATCTGTTTTCTATGGGTAAAAACTACGTTTATTTTTTATTTCAACAGGCGTAATTAGTAATTTCTAATCTTTTTCTAAAATGTTAAAAACCTTCCTCTTATTCCTTTTTGGTATGACTTCGATTTATGCACAAAACACAATAAGTGATACAATTACGGTACAAGATACTGTAAGAAATTTAAAATTCAATTACAAACAATTAATCATTCCGGGAGTTCTTTTGGGATATGGATTTATTGGTTTGGAAAGTGATCAGCTTAAGAGTTATAATTCAGAAATTAAGGAAGAAGTAAATGAGGATATTGATCATAAAGTTTCAATTGATGATTTTTCTCAGTGGGCACCTGCAGCTTCTGTTTACGCGCTTAATGCTTTTGGCTTAAAAGGGAAAAATAACCTAAAAGACCGCTCTATTATTTTGGCCAGTTCTTATTTGATGATGAGCGCTTCGGTATTTGCCCTGAAAAACATCACAAAAGTAGAAAGACCCGATGGGTCTTCGAATAACTCATTTCCATCAGGGCACACGGCCACTGCTTTTGCGGGAGCCGAATTTATGTATCAGGAATACAAGGACCAATCCATTTGGTACGGAATTGCAGGATACGCAGTAGCTACAGGAACGGGACTTTTTAGAATGTATAATGACAGGCACTGGCTTACAGATGTAGTGGCGGGCGCAGGTATAGGAATATTAAGCACAAAAGCTGCGTATTGGATTTATCCTTATCTGCAGAATAAGGTCTTTAAATCCTCAAAAGAAAATAAAACCACATCGATGATTATGCCTTTTTATAACGGAAAAGAACTGGGATGCAGTTTCATAAGGCAATTTTAAAGCAGTAAATAATTTAGGAACTACAAAATTAATTTCCATAGACAGATTATGTAAGTCTCTCTATGGAATTTATGTTTTTATAAAACAAGAACCTGCAAAGCGCCCGGAAGTATGCTTACTTTTATTTTATTTGTTTTTAAATTATACCTTTCTCCGTCAATTTGGGCATCAATGAAGATTTTGGAAGGCATTTCGATTTGAATATTCTTTACTAAAAAGTGTCTTGCCTTTTCAAATTTTTCAATGGAGTTTCGAAGCACATGATAACCCAGCATAATTTTTTCTGGAAAGGACAATTTCGGTATAATAATCATATCAAGTAATCCGTCGTGAAGACTTGCTTTTGGGGTTAGGCTCATATTATAACCCATTTCGTTTGAGTTGGATATGAATAACATCAAAGGATCTGTTTCCAGAATTTGACCGTTATAATGTACAATGGTTTTTTGGGGTTTAAATTCTAAGCTGGAAGATAATGCAGCCTTGATATAAGCGGGAAGTGTTCTTTTTCCTGCTCTCTCATATTTCTTGATAATCATGGCATCAATGCCGATACCCATATTGCTGAAAAAGTATTTGTGATTCAGCTGTCCAACATCCAACGCTGTTGCATTTCCTTTTTTTATGATAGCAATTGCTTTGTCAAAATTTCTGGGAATGTTAAGGTTAGACGCCAGTCCGTTTCCTGAACCTACGGGAATAATTCCTAACTTAATTGAAGTTCCCACAAGGCAGGAAGCAACTTCATTGATGGTTCCGTCTCCACCGCAGGCAATTATATAATCGGGATTTTGTAAAATCGCAGTTTTTGTGAGTGCTATGGCATGCTTTTTTTGATTGGTATAATCGACCTCAATTATATATTTCTCTTTAGAAAATTGATTCAAAAGATAGGAAGCAGATAAATTGTGTTTTCCACTCCCGGATATAGGATTGATTATAAAATGAATGTAAATCATTATTTTAAAAGTTTATTGGTAAAAAGAAAATCGGCAGTCTGGTACCATGAAATAGTTTCTTCTAAAAATGACTCCTCGATAGTAAGAGCTTTAAGACTGTTATCTTTTTTGTTCCACGAGTAAAAGGCTTGTTTCTTCTGATCGGATAAAATCATTACCTTTTCCTTTTTCATCAAAACCAATTTGCGATACGTTCCCATTAATGCTCTTGGTTCAAAATTGGCATCCAAAACATTTTTCCCAAAAAAATCAGATTCATAGTTCCAGTGAAACAAAGAAAAAAGAGTAGGCCACAGGTCGATTTGCGAACACTGTTTGGCTATTTTTTGATTCTGATTCTCTGGTAAATTCACAATGAAGGCCGGAATATGGTAATTGGCAACATCTATTTCATCTTTTCCAGCGCTGCTGGCGCAATGGTCTGCAATGATAACAAAGACAGTATTCTTGAACCAGGGTTTTGTTTTGGCTTTTTTGAATAGTTCCTTCAGGGCAAAATCGGTATATTTTACCGCTCCTTGTCGGCTTGTTCCCGATGGAATATCAATCTTTCCTGACGGATAAGTAAAAGGCCTGTGATTGGATGTTGTCATAACAAAATTGAAAAATGGCTTTCCGGCTTTGTATTGCGCGTCTGCCACTTTTAGCATTTTATTGAAAATGTCCTCGTCACAAATTCCCCATGCATTTTCAAACGTTACTTCGCTATCATTGATATTATTTCGGATCGTTTTAATTTCGTCGCTCAAAACGCTTCCCCGTCCACGATCGTAAATCGTAAATCCGTTGCCTCCAAAATAGGCGTTCATATTATCAAAGTAACCGTCTCCGCCATAGAAAAAATTACAATCGTATTTTCTGGATTTAAAAACATTAGAAACCGTATAAAGATTGTGATTATTAGGTCTTTTTACAATGCTCTGGCCCGGCGTGGGAGGTATGCATAAAGTAACGGCTTCCATACCTCTGACGGTCCTGGTTCCAGTGGCATATAAATCCTCAAAAAAGATACTTTTCTGGGCAAGACTATCGAGAAACGGAGTTATGTTTTCTTTGTTTCCGAACTCCTTAAGAAAACTTCCGCTAAGGCTTTCCACTAAAATAAAGACGACATTTTTATTTTCAGGGGAAGCAGCGCTGTCTGTTATTTTTCTGTGAATGGAAGAACCACTTTTAAAATAAACAGCATTATCAGCGGCCAGTTTTTTTCTTATAACACCAAAAGCTCTGTCGTTATCAATTGAAGTATAGAAGTCCACATATTTCATCTGGTTATTCCTAAAAGCAGCAAAAAAGGAATAAATTCCGGACTTTGAAATTTCAGAATTATAGCGGTTGGAAGACCATTCCGCTTGATTATTGGTAATAAAAAAAACAAAAAACAGAGCGACAATTATAGCTGAAGACAAAACTGAAAGCCTGGTTTTAAAAGTCGCTTTAGAGGTAAAGGTCGTTGTAAAGGCTCCTCTTTGATAAAAAAGAAACAGAAATGCTGCACTTAACAGTAAAACCCCGCCAATTAGCAAAGGAAGCGGATAAGACTGTTTAATATTGGCTACAACTTCATGTGTATAGATAAGATAATCAACGGCTATAAAATTAAATCGGGTTTTAAATTCATCCCAAAATGTCAATTCGGCAAAAAAAGTAAATACAAGAATAAAGACCGTGAGTGATGTGAAAAAATAAATAAGGATTTTATCTAATATCGAGCCAATCCATTTATTGGGCATTAGACTATAATAAAATATGCTGCAGAGTGAAATGAAAACAACAGTGCCAAAATCAAAAAACAAACCTGTCAGGAATGTTCTTAAAAGAGCAATCAAATTCCACGAAACTTCATCATATTGCCATATAAAAAAAGCAATTCTCAGCAACAGTGAAAGGGTTAAAAACCAGATAATGAAATGAAACAACAGCGAATATCTGCCGTATTTTGAAGATAATTTATTCATATATTTTTAGTATTGAAAAGCAAATTTTATAATCCAATTCTGAATTTATTTTGAATTTTGGTTTTTATTGGGAAATCAGAATTTATAGCTGTAGCCAAAGCGAACTACCTGTGTCTCATAATAATCCTTGGTGGTATAGCGGAAACCCTCACCCTGGATTTCTTTTTTTATTACCAGTGTATTGAAGATGTCGGTGGCATTTAAAAATACTTCGCCTTTTCCTTTCTGCACACTCTTTTTTACACCGAGATCTGTAGAAAAGCGTGAATCAATTTTTCCTTGTGGAATAATATCGGGTGCCAGGTAAACCATTGAAACCTGCCCCGAAAGTGTTGTGCTCAATTGAAAAGTATTGTTCCATTTTACATTTCCCGAAGTTGCTTCCTGCAGACTTGCGTTATAGGTTGACGGAACGGGATATAAATTGGTTACCGTAAAAGCGTCAATAGTATTTTTATATAAATTACCATTCAGATTAAAAGAATACCACGAGGTGAGTTCTTTGGCAAAGACAAGCTCAATGCCAAAAGAAGAACTTTCCATGGCATTTTGGAATACATTATAAATGATTGGGCTGCCCGGAACCGTTGTTGCAATTCGGGTAATGGTACCGTTTACCACCCTGTAATAAAGTGAACCTAAAAAATAGCCTTTCTTAAAATCGGTTTTATAACCCACTTCAAAGGCACTTGTGTACTGGGGACGAAGGGCAGGATTTCCTACTTTAATAATTTCAGCATCATCGTATTTTGGAAAAATACGAATATCGACTTCATTAGGCCTGTCAACACGACGGTTGTAAAAAGCGGTAATTTTATTTTTATCGTCTATTTTGTAAGCGAGTTTAACACTCGGAAAAGGTTCTGTATAATTGTAACCGTCACTTTTATAAACAGGATGATTGGGGGTTACCTCATACTTTAGCTGTACATATTCATAACGCAGTCCGAGCTCCGCTTCAATTCTTTCTGTTTCATAAATATAGCTGCCATAAACAGCAGGTATGATTTCTTTATAGGTGGCCCATCCTCCGGCATTGGCATCGATAGGGGAGTTTTCGCCGGGAAAAAACTGCATATTGGTTGGAATTTGGCGGTTTCTAAATTTAATTCCCGTTTCAAAACGACCGTATTTTAAAGGCTGGACATAATCCAAATTCAGATCGATTACTTTTTCATCTGAAAGTAACTTAAAAGCATCTTTTCCGGTGGATGCCGGCAGGATATTATCAAAGAAATACTTTTCATCTTCCTGATGGTACGTGTAATTAATTCCCGCGTTTAATTTTCGTCCTGCCTGTCTGAATTTATGCTGATAGGAAGCGCTTGCCATCACAGTTGTCTTAAGCTCATCTTCTAAAAATTGCCAGAGACGCAAACGCTCAGAATAATCGGCATTAAAAAAAGGCTCATCACCGTGATCGATAATTTTTTCGCTTCCAAATAATCCGGAAAATGAAAAAGTATTCTGGTCGTTATAATTCCAGTCGATTCCGGTTTTAATGGTGGTAAAATGCGTGTCGCGATTTCGCTTGGTTTGCTGGTTGATTATGGTGCCGTCATCGTAGGTTCTGGTTACAAACTCATTTTTGTTCAGGGTTTCTGTATACAGATAATCAGCTTGTAAATAGGTATTTACTTTATTTTTTCTGTAATTTAAAGACAGGCTCGGATTGATTTTAGGGGTCATGTGATATTGATCCCTGATAGTGGGAAGATTTGACTTGCGCTCCCACAATGCGCCATAACCCGAACTGATTCCTATTTTACCATTCAGGCCATCCTGCTTATTTTTTTTATAGATGATATTGATGATTCCGGCATTTCCGTTTGCATCATATTTAGAAGATGGATTATTGATAATTTCAATTTTCTCGATGGCTGAAGCCGGGATATTATCGAGTCCCGACTGGTTTCCAAATCCTGTCAGCGCGGTTTGTTTGCCATCAATTAAAATGGTTACTTTATCATTTCCCCTTAACTGCACTTTTCCATTCTGAACCGTAACGCCGGGCAGATTTTGCATAGACTGCAGAACAGAGCCTCCGCTTTGGGTAATATTATCGGCAACTGAAAACACTTTTTTATCCATTGTAACAGGATTTTTTTGCGCGTCTGAACTCACAATGACCTCAGATAAAGTATTGATGTCTTCTTCCAGTCCGATAGCTCCAAGATCCAGATAATCAGAAAGGCTTCCAATAAATACGGCTTGTGATTTTGTTTTAAAACCAATTGAAGTGACCTCCAGCGTATAATTTCCTGAATTTACTCCTGTTATGGTAAAGCGTCCATCTTCGCCGCTAACGGTTCCGAAGAAAATTTTAGAATCTTTTGAAGATTTTAAAACAACATTGGCGTAAGGTATCGCAACTTTGGATTTACTATCGGTAATAATTCCCGAAAGGATTACTGTTTTTTTCTGGGCAGATAATTGCATTACGGCTAGCAGCAGAAAAGGGAAGAGCAGTAGTGTTTTTGATTTCATTTGTACTATTAAAAAAAAGAATAGTACAAAGCTCATAAGTGATTCTGTAGGAAGTTTGAATTTTTAGAAAATCACCTCAAAAATATGCAGATTTTCAGTAAAAGAATAACGGATATCCCAATCGTTAATTTCACAGATTTTTTTGATAATTGCCAGTCCCAGCCCATTTCCCTGCGATGACGGATTTACTTTTGAAAAACGGTTAAAGATGCTCTGCGCTCCCAGAGGCGTTTCCTGACCGGTATTGATAAATTTAAAGGAATTATTTTCTATGATAATATCAATTACGCCATTTTTTATATTGTGGCGAATGGCATTCAGAAATAAATTATTAAGCAATACTTCTGTAAGTGCCGTATTTCCTTTTGTTGTAATGATATTTATAAAATGGGTATTGATTGTTATACTCTTGGATTGAGCCTGTTCCATAAAAAAATCGAGATGTTTATCAATATATTCGTTGAGAACAATAGTATCATGTTCCAGATAACTTTCATTATCAATTTTAGAAAGTAAGAGCAGGTTTTTATTGAGTCTGTTTAGTCTTGAAACATCTTTGTTGAGAGATCCCACCAATTCAGATTGTTCGCGGGTTAAGTCCAATTGCTGCAGCGTGTCAATTTTAGTTTGAAATAAAGCTAATGGGGTCTGAAGTTCATGAGCAGCATTTTCTACAAATTCTCTTTGACTTTTATAAATAACAGTGTTTTTTTCTATTAAGCGGTCCAGACTTTTATTAAGCCTGTCAAATTCGTCGATATCTGTTGCAATAAATTCAGGCGAATTGTTTTTATCAATTTCAAACTCCTCAATCTGGCTCAGTGTATTATAAAAAGGTTTCCAGATTTGTGCAGCCGATTTTTTGGATATCCAGATAATCCCTGTCAGCAGGATAATGATGATAAAAAGAAACATGAAAGCAACGCTAATCACCATTCCTTCCATTTCAATAAGATTACGCTTTTCTATGTAGGTATATTTTTTTCCGTTTATTTCGACTGGGGCATATAGTATGCGAAATGGCTCTTTTTCATTGGCTATGGCTTCAAAAATCATCTCACCAACGATTGAATCTTTGGTTACGCCCATATCGGGCACAATAGTAACATTTTGATTGTATTTGTTCCATGCTGCAATGTCACTTGCTTTATAATTGCTATGGCTTTCATTTACAAAAGCTCCTTTATGAAAAAGAAGTACTTCATCAGTTTCATAAATGTAGAGCCATTGGCAGGTATAATAAAATACCGGCGCTGCTATTAAAAGTATAATAACAGCATAAATAAGAAAACTGTTGGTTGTTTTAAGAAGTAGTTTTTTATTGCTCATTTTCCCATTTGTATCCTAAGCCGTATACTGTTTTTATATAATCGCCACTGCCGGCCTGAGTTAGTTTCTTTTTAAGATTTTTGATATGGGCATATATAAAATCATGATTGTCCAGCATATCTGCCATATCACCTGAAAGATGCTCTGCAATGGCAGATTTTGAAAGCACTTTATTCTCGTTGCCAATTAAAAAGAGCAGTAAATCTAATTCTTTTTTGGTAAGATCCAGTTTTATATCATTTACAGCTACTGTTTTGGAGAAAATATCGACCGCAATTTCATTAAAGACAACACTATTGCTTCCTTTAAAATTTTTACGACGTATAAGTGCCTGCATGCGAACCAATAATTCAGCCAGATGAAAAGGTTTAGTCAAATAATCGTCAGCGCCCAGATTAAATCCCTCCAAACGCGTTTCAAGGTTTTCTTTTGCTGAGATAATAATTACGCCTTCGGTTTTATTTTTAGCTTTTAACTCTTTTAAAATATCAAAACCATCACCATCTGGCAGCATAAGATCCAATAAGATACAGTCGTAATCATAACTGTCTATTTTGGTGAGTGCCAAATTATAGTTTTCGGCGGTTTCGCATTGAATGCCGTTTGTTTTAAAGTAGTCTTTGATGCTTTGCGCAATTTCGCGCTCATCTTCAATAATCAAAATTTTCATGCTGCAATTTACAAATGAATTCTGAAGAAAAACTGAATAAAAGGGTTCTTAATTAAAATTTAATAATCCTAAAATGTTTTAAAATAGCAGATTGTAAAATTCTTACCATCGTATGAAGGGGCTATAAAAGATGTCGATTTATTTTGTTCACCATGAAATAATTTTCTTGAAATATAGGGATTCATCCAGTAGGCAATTTTGGTGCTCAGGATTCCAATTCCAGCGCCTGCCGCCACATCTGTAAGCCAGTGCCTGTTGTTGTACATTCGAAATATGCCGGTACCTGCAGCCACCGCATAACCCGCCACACCATACCATATGGATTTGTCCTTGTATTCCTGATATAAAAATTCAGCGCCTGCAAAAGCGATAGCGGTATGGCCGGAAGGAAATGAATTATTGGAAGATCCATCGGGGCGTTCTACATTAGTAACTGATTTTAAGGCAAAAACAGTTCCCACGGTTATAATGGTTGAAGTTGCCAGAATTACAGAACGGTCGCGCATATTATTTTTTCCCTTGACCCCAAAAGCATTAAGCGCATAAACAGAAACTGCAGGAACATATCGTGAAAAATCATCTATTGTAACTTTTTTATCAATGTCTTCTGTAAATTCATCACGGATTTGAAAGTTAAAACTTTTAATCTGCCCGCTTTCAGCTCCCCAAAAACCATATCCTATCAAAACTCCCGGAATGATAAGCTGTTTGTAATTGAAGGTGATGTTTTTAACCGTGTCATTTACTATAGAATCCTTTTGAACTGTATTTTGCCCTATGGTAAAGCACGCAAAAAGTAAGGAAACAACTGAGAGAATAAATTTTTCCATCAAATTTTTTTTAGTATATATCTTTAATAAAGTTACTACAATTTTAGATTATAAATATTCACTCCCGATGATGCTATAAAAAAACATTAGTGGTAACGATTTTTTTATAGCATCAAATCCAGATGCATTAAAATTTTCTCTGGGTAGGTTAATTATTTGCACCACCACCGGTGTGATCCCTTGCGCGTTCATCTTCCTGAAGCTACTTCTGGCCAAGCTGCCCGATATCGAATTCCTTTCTTACCCGAATATCCTTTTCGGGCGCTATGGTTTCAAAGGAATCATTTTCAGCCTCATCGCTCTTTTGGGTATTCCTATCCGTTGGGACCCCTTTGAAGGGGCATTATCTACAAGGTCCTTTTCTATGTCCTTCCTCCTTATGTCTTTGGGGCCGCTTGGGGTTCCTTTTAAGGGTTCTGCGGGTCATAGGGGCTGGGTGTTTTTGGTTGCGGTTTTTGGGGCTTTGATTTGGTTTTGGGAATTACGGTGGTTCTTGCGGTAATTTTTGGTTGTATGGGAAGTTGTTATTTAATTTTTTGAATTAAGTTATTGCTGTGGTTTTTTTAAAGGGGTGTTCGGGGCAGGTTGGGGTATGTCAGTGCTTGTACGGTTTGTACTATTTCTTTGCCCTTTGTTCTTAGTCTTTTGTTCTTAGTCTTTTGTTCTTAGTCTTTTGTTCTTTGTCCTTTGTGCTTTTCCTTTTTGCTTTGTCAAATTTAAAAAGGATAGTGATACTTTTTTTTACAGAATAATGGTTTGAATTTATAAAAATAGCGATCAGGTAATCAGTAGTATTGTATATAATAGAATATGATGAGTACTGAGCTTGTATGTTTAATGTTATTTTTTTGGAGCTTTTTCCCGCTATCCGTTCCACCCGAGCGCTAGCGAACTGGCGAAGCAATCTTTTGTGCCGAACCCCGGCACAAAAGGATTTCCACTGCTATCGGGGCTAAAAGGGAACGGTCATTGTTGTTCTATCTCTGAACGTAGCCATCATCCGTTATGATATTATAGCGGGTTGGAACTACATTACACCTTAGTTTCAGATTTTCAACCATTAGCAAATAGGCGAAGTAAAAACAACCCTATCCCATTTTTTCTGGTTCTTTCCCTGGCCAAAAGTAAAAAGTGTCAAGCATAGGAATAAAAATGTTAATGTAATTTTACTCATTTTTTCAATTTTTAAGTTGAGATTATTTCTACTGTTTTCATAATGTAGTTTTGCACCGTCTCAAGCATTTCCTGCAGCGTTCTGGCGCTTGGCGGGGCTGGGGATTAAAGATGCGGAATTTTTCAGTTTCTAAAACCCCAATCTTGCCAAACTGCTATTGTAAGCCGTTTTTATTTTGACCTTCTCCATTCGATCAAAGTCATTAGACTTTTGTTTTTAGGATTGAAAAACTTTATTTCAAAAGTATTTTGATAAACGTAATAATTATACTCATTATTTTTAGTTGTTACCCTAACCCAATAATAATCTTTATCATTTATCTGAGGATCATCTAAAATCGCAGTACCAGTCCATCCTTTGCTTTCAGGCAGGTTTTTTACCAAATCAAAAATTCTTGTTCTGTTTTCATTGTCGGAATCAGAAATCTCAAAACTTGGGTTTCCTGTTGGAAAATAAATTTCATCAAGCAATTTAGGATTGTTTTTTTGAAGGTCATCAAGTCTATTTACAGCCAATTTATAATAAGCATAATGTTTTATACTTTTATCTTGTTTGATTGAATTGTATATTTTAATTGCCTCTGACTTTTCACCAATACATTCATAATAATTTGCAAGACAATAATCAGAAATATAATTTCCAATCTTATCTACAAAGGATTTTGCTTTGTCATATTCTCCTAGCTTAACATAATTTGCCGCATAAGCTGCAGCAATATCTCCTGATTTGTAATCACCAGTTCCTAATTCTGTTATTGATTCCCTGTATTTACCAAGTCGGTAAAGCATTTCAGCTTTGAATCTGTGCAGGCTTTGGTCAATATTAGATTTTATTTGTGATTTGTATTTATCCTTTTCCAGTTTATTGACAAGTAACAGACTATCCGCACTCAGAACTGCTCTTTCACGATTTTTTTCTGAAAAATAATATAGTTTCACCAGCTGCTCATCGAATTTTCCTAATTCTCTGCCAACCTTATCCATCTCTTTATGTAATTCCATATGTGATTGTTCTTCCTGCATTCTAGAAGAATTTGTGTCTTTACATGACAGGACTATCAATGATACTAAAATTAAAAAAAAGTTTTTCATAAATTTATATGTACTGAAAATTGCTTATAGGGTGTGTTGGCAGTAGTATTCTTATTTGCTAATTCCGATTTTTTACGTCTAAACCAATCCCTCTATCTTTTTCTAGTTTTACTTTAAATGCAGGGTTATAAACAGCTATCGGGGCTAGGGCAGGACCATACTATTGTCTAGCCCCAATCCAAAGTATAAAAGTTTGTCAGTTTGATTTTTAATTCATAACTTTCCAATAAGACAATAACCCACCTCCTTTATAGTAGCTGTCGTAGGCAATATATTTAATTTTTAGCTTATATTTTTGGATTATAAATAAGTGCTCCTGTTGCATCAATGTAGGTGTATTTGCCATTATATTTGACGTTGGCAATTCCATCTCTGAAATCATCTGCATAATCAAATTGGGCTTTGATCGCTATTTGTCCTGTTTTGTCAAGATAACCGTATTTATCACCATTCTTAATACGTGCAAAGCCGGCACAAAAATCCCGTGCAAATTCATATTGAGGATCGACAATAATTTTTCCTGTTTTATCAATGTAGCCCTGTTTTTTATTCACTATTATTCTGGCTAGCCCGTCATTAAATGGAAATGCAGAATCAAATGTGGGGCTTATAACTATTTCGCCGGTTTTGTTGATGTAGCCAAATTTACCGTTAATGCTAACAGGGGCTATTCCTTCTTTAAAGTCATGCGCTATCCCAAATTGAGGGCTGATTACTAATTCTCCTGTTTTAGTGATATAACCGGATTTACCGTTAAGGATCACCATGGCTAGTCCTTCACTAAACTTATCTGCATAGTCAAATTGAGCTTTGATAACTATTTGTCCTGTTTGATCAATATAGCCATATTTGTCGTCATATTTAACACATGCAAGTCCTTCCTGAAAATCATTAGCCCAAGTAAATTGTGGTTTAATGACTATTTTTCCTGCTTTGTTAACGAAGCCAAATTTTTCCTTTATACTAATTAATCCAAGTCCTTCGCTAAACTTATCTGCATAATCAAATTGAGGCATGATAGCTGTTTTTCCTGAAAGATCTATATAACCAAATTTGCCGGCGGTATTTTTAATCACTGCAAATTCTTCGTTAAAATAGGTGGCTATATAGAATTGGGGCTTTATTACAATTTTTCCTTTTTTGTCAATAAAACCGAATATATCATTAACAGTAATCGGATAAAGCTCATTGTAGACTTTTTTGTTCTGTGCTTCGCTATGTCCGTAGCTAAGTACAGCTGCAATTAGTACTAAAGTTAATATTAAATTTTTCATAGTAAATTTAAAGGTGTTGCTTGTAAAATTTTATTTTTAATGTATTTTATCTGGTAAGGTCTAAAGGTATTTTAAAGCTTACAACTATTTTTTAACAAGTCATAGAAGGTAACATCTGTTAGCGGTTGGATCTAATTTTCTATTTCTTTTCTTCATCAAATCCTTCTTCCCATAATCCAAACTTCACCATATTTCCTTGAAATTTTTCATATTCTTTTTCTTTAACTAACCTTTCCCATTCTTGATTATTCACTTCTTTTTTATTAAAAGAGGGTAGTTTTTGTGATTCAGAATATTTTTTACTTTCAATTTTTTTATTAATTCTTACTTTTTGTTCAGAAGTTAGTTTAACCGCAATTTGTTTCCACAAATCTGATATTGGATTTTTGATAACCAGCTCAGATAATAGTTCAATTTCCTGATCATTTAAGTTTCTGGGAAATTCATCCGGATTAAAGTCTTTCATAAATAATTACTTTTTTTTTGGGGCTTTTTCCCGGTATTCGTTTCAATCTTTTGCACCGAACCCCGGCGCAAACAGATTTTCACTGCTATCGGGGCTAAATTGAGCAGGGCGATCAACCGATGTTAGCTGGCGTTTATTTTTTCAATTTGTTCAATTTTCTCACGGTCGTCTTTATATTTATTTTTCAAGAAATCAATTAGTTCGCAAAAATCTTCCCGCTCATATTGTTCTTTTTGAAGTCTCAAGTAAACTATTCTAAATTCAAAAATTTTCTCTGTTAGTTCGTCTAGCCAACTGGGCTCAATAAACCCAATAAGTCTAAAGTCAATGTCAAATCCTTTTCGGTAAAAATAGCATGCATTGTCATAGCTTTTGTCTTTTTGTGCTAAATACTCAGCAAATATGATATTTAAAAGTCCGTTTTTAGGGTACCTATCAACCAGTTCTTTCCAAAATTCAAACTCTTCGTCAAATTCAAATCCGCAATAATAACCGTCAGCGTAAGGACCTCTGACTCCCTTGTTAATTACTCTTACCGTTTCATTTTCAATACTTGTTACTTCTTTCAGTAATTCTATGATTCGAGTAAGTTTGTGCTCTTCAATTAAGGACAGCCTTACTTGTTTTGAAATTTCAAGTTCTAAGTCTTTTTCAGGTAAAGATTTTAAATAATATTCTGTACTCATTGTCGGTCTTATTAAATGCCAGCTAACTAACTTATACCTGCCACAAAATGGCATCTGTAAGCCTAATTGCGGTTGACTTTGTGCTATAAATTGGCTATTTTTAAAGCGAATATAACAATAATATTCTTAATCTTTTTAGCTGTGCAAAAGTAGCTGTGACTACGTAATTTTAGCCCGTGACTTCTATAATACTTCTTAGGTCCAGGAGTCAGCTTTTGGAATTTATACCCTAGCTGTCTGCATTCTTCCAGATTGCTATCCATCCACAGTATCCCAATTTCTTTTCTTTATAGTTTTAATCAAAGACCCTATCTGCTTTTGGAGCTTTCCCCATATATGTTCCACCCCGAGTACCAGCGAACTGTCGAGGCAATCGAGGCTGAAAAGTTGAGTCCTTTTTGTATCTTGGGATTTTAGTTTTTCAAATCACTTCCAGCTACAGATAAATCTTAATAGTATATGCGACAGAACCTGTTAATGTGTCCGATTTTTTATTTGCAATTATATTCCTGTAATGGGTTCTACAAATGCCGGATCCCACTTTGCTATTTCTGCTCCTAAAGCATAAGTACTGTTTAGAAAAGCCAATAGCTTTTGCTCAGGATCTTCAGACATCTGTACATCAGCATAAGATAAAACAAATTCACCCCGTTTTTTAAGATAATATGCCTCTTTGGGTTGTATTACTGTGATACTGTATTCTTCGGGTTCAGGATAGAGGTAACAATAAAAAGCCGCTTCATTTAAATCCTCATTTCCAGGAAAGAATCCAACGGTCAGAAGCTCCTGCGAAAAAGCATCCTGAAGCACCCAGTTGGGCATTCCTGGCATCTTACCTGGATGAGTTGGCGCTTTTTTTCCGGAAAAGAAAGACAATGACAAATCGAATCCTCCCCAAAAAAGAAATGAATCGGACTAGTTTTACCCTTAAAGTCGCTGCGATAAGTCAGAAATACTTCATTAATCCTCAATAAGGCAATATGAAGGGCGCTGGCGTGCTCTTTATCATAAGTATTGTGAGATTCATCTTGCTCAAAAGGGATTGGATCTACAATCTCCGAAGGAACTGTAAAAATTGGCACCTCAATATCAATCTCTTTTAATTTCTTTTGAATAGACTGATAAAAGCCTGCTACAGAAATATTTTCCAGACTGAACTGCTTTGATTCCGGTAAACTTGTCGTTATCTCCAATTGATGATTGTTTAAATCAAAATCTATCTGAAAATATTTACTGTTATAAGGTATCGTTTGTGTCGTCAGACCAGCAGGTGTAAGGTGAAGTGTAACTCCCCCAGGAATGGTTAATCCAAGGCATTGTAGCAAGTTTTATCTTTCCAACGATTTGTGTAAATAGTTGCAGCGTTTCATATGTGGGCTTTCCTAAAGTATAGGAAAGCACCGGCCAATGTTTTTTCATAATTATTGCGCAGTATTTATTTTAAACCATTTGATATAAGAGTCCACTGCCTTTTTCAAAAATTCCTTCGTGTTTCCTTCTTTTAAATTTCCGGTTTCGTCAAAAAGTTCATTCACCTTGGAAATGTAAACTTCCGGCTGTTGCATTATAGGTACGTTCAAGAATACCAGACTTTGCCTTAAATGGTGGTTAGCTCCAAAAGCAGCTAGGTTTCCAGGCGAATTGCTAAAAATGGCTCCTGGTTTCGAATTCCATATGCTTTTACCATGAGGTGTTGATCCTACATCCAAAGCGTTCTTCAAAACCGCTGGGACAGACCTGTTATACTCTGGTGTTATAAATAAAACGCCGTCAACTGCTGCCATCTCATCCCTGAATGACTTGATGGATTGAGGAACCATATTATGATCATCAAAATCCTGATTGTACAATGGAAGATCGGCCAATGAAATTAGTTTAAATTCAAATCCTTCCGGTGCCATAGCCCATACCGCTTCACTTATCTTTTTTGAATATGATTCCTTGCGCAGACTACCTGCAATAATGCCTATTACTTTATTCATAATTTCTGTATTTTATGTTCTTTAAGGATTGAATTCTAGTGGAACTCTTTTGTAAATTAAAAAGATGCCGCCTCACTTTATGACAGCCTCAGGAAGAGGTATTACCAATGGTAATACTATACTTTTTTTAGAAGCAGCTGCTCGGACAACCGGGGGAATAGAACCAATGCGTTATTATGGCTAATTTCGCTCTCCTGTAATTGATCCTTAAACTGGTATTGATCCAGATGTCTGGTGAAGTCTGTTACTACATCTGAAGGCGCAAAAGGATAATCGGATCCGAATAAAATATGTTCTCTTTTAGCAAAGGAAGTCAGACTTGGAAGTGAAGTAGGACTGGAAGCCAATGCGGTATCATAATAAAATTTACGGAAGCTGTTGAGTATTTCTTCATGATTTGGAGCATCAGTCCTAAATACATGGGCCAATTCGACAAACCTGTGCACTGCATAAGGAACAAATCCACCCGCATGCGATAATATAATATTGACGTCAGGAAAGCGGCTTACAATTCCATTCAACACAAGTTGAACAGCTACCCTTGTAGTTGCAAAGGGATAATCTACCAATGGCCCTGCTACGCCTTTCATCGGCATAATAGGGAGCCCCGGATGTATAAATACTACGGCTTTTCTACGATTCAATTCTTGCCACAAAGGCAAGAATTGAGCGTCCCCAAGATAATTATCTCCATAATTACTAAACAGTATTATCCCGTCAGCATGCAATATGTCTAATGCATATTCAATCTCTGCAAGCGATTCATCAATGTGCGGCATTGGAAGTGTGGCAAAATTGCCAAAACGCAATGGTTTTTTGGCTACTAAACCCGCAGTATATTCATTAATTCTTCTAGCCATTCCCGCCTGTAATTCTGAAGCCCATCCAACAATTCCAGGGGAAGTAAGTGATAATATACCTGTTGATATTTCCAAACTATCCATAAGGGCAATAGCTCCCTCAGGTGACCACTTTGGAACTACTGAATTATTTGAATCTCCTGATCTTGGACCTGAAGGATCGCCGCCGTTTGCGTTTAATGCTTGGGACCAGAAGGGAGGTAATACGTGCTGATGTACGTCGATTCTATGATTATTATTCATTTTAAAAAGATTAAGTTTCTGATTTAATTGTTAATTTAGAAAGGGTAATTTGGAATTGCTGCATGGGTAGTGATCCACTGCCATTCTGAAAATGTATCTGCATTACTAACTGTACCATGGCCAAAGCCATTTCCAGATTTACCAACGCCAGCGATAGGTCCATAAATTCCATGGACAACAGTTTGATCGTTAATGTGGACAACACCTGTTCTGATATTATCGGCTATATGCTGCGCTCTCACCAGATTATTGGATACTACGGCAGATACCAGCCCATAGTCGGTCATATTCGCTAATTCTATCGCTTCTTCATCGTTTTTGAAGGTTGTAATTGTGGCAATCGGACCAAAAATTTCTTCGTCAAAGAGAGGCATCCCAGGCAATACATTGGTCACTACAGTTGGCTCAATAAAAAGATTGTTTCTTTTTCCGCCAGTAAGTATTCTGGCTCCCTTTGCAGCACTATCATCAAGAATCCGAAGTACATTCAATACTTGTCTCTCATTGATTACCGGACCTACCTGTACTTTCTCATCCAATGGATTTCCAACGATAAGCGCCTGTGCTTTTCTAACCAGCGCCTCAGTGTAAGCTTCGGCTATACTTTCATGTACTAGATGTCTTCCTATGGATAGACAAATCTGGCCTTGATGGAAAAAGCTTCCCCAGGTTCCCGCGGCGGCGGCGGCTTCGATATCTACGTCCTCAAGAACTATATATGGATTGTCTCCTCCAAGCTCTAAAGCTACACGCTTAAGTAATCCGCTTGCATTTGCACCAACAAGTTTTCCTGCTCTTGTTGAACCTGTAAAGCTGACCATATCTACTGCTGGCTCTTTTACCAGTGCCTCTCCAGTTTCAGGACCTCCTGGCAGAACATGAAACAGTCCTTGAGGAAGATTGGCAAGTTCCAGCAGTTTTGCAAATATGAAACCACCAGATACGGGCGACTGAACATCTGGTTTTAAGAGAACAGCATTTCCCATTGCCAGAGCTGGTGCAATTGCACGTGCCGCCAAAATGATCGGAGAATTCCAGGGCGTGATAATTCCGATGACACCCATCGGAATTCTTCGGGCGATACTTTGAAAGCCGGGCTCTAATGTTGAGGTAAGAAAGCCTGTAGGCTGAGTTGCCAAGGCAGCAGCTTCACTAAACTCTGTAGAGGCCATTTGTACCTCCCATTTAGCTTTTAACATGATAGAGCCAGTTTCTTTAACAAGATAAGTTGCTATTTCATCTGAATAGTCATGAATTAAGCGTGCAAATTCTCTTAAAACGTCGCTCCTTTGAGCACCAGATTTCTTTGCCCAGCTTTTTTGAGCGAAACGTGCAAGTGCGCCTGCATTTGAGATATCTTCTGGTGAAGCGATACCGGTTTGTCCAATGTTAATCCCAGTAGCCTTTTCCAAAATTTCTTCTGTTCCTCGTCCAGGTTTAACCCAGCCATTAATGTAAATTTTACCATTCCATTCATTGTTTAGTAATGGTGTTTGTAAGTTGTTTTTCATTTTTTTTATTTTAATTATTATGATGGTTAATTGAGAATTATATCTCCGGATTTAATAGGTGAAAATTACAGGGGTATTGAATCAAGAACTGGGACGGATGATAAAAAATTAAACACATCCAAACAGTGTACAAGAAGGGCCGAATTATCCTCTGATATTCCTAATTTTGTCTTCAAATAAAACTCGAATTTTGGAGTAAATTCTTGTCTTTGCGTTTTTTTCTTTTCATCTCACTATCCATTTATGTGCAGCAAAGTTGCTGCAATTAGCGCCTGAAAAAATGGTTAAATAAAGTGAACAAATGGTAAGTTTAAGATGCTTGTAGGTTTAGGAAAAGCATGTCACAGCCATTAAGTATAGATATTATCGTTCTTTAACTTTTGAAAATGAATACTGCATATAGAGCAATATAATGTTTAAGGCAATGAATGGGAACTCGCTGGCAAATCCACTTAAATCCTTAGCTTTCAGTTGGACGCAAATTGTAATCAAATCCACTGAAAACATTAAAAAATCAAGTGCATCAAATGTTTCTGGCAGCACGAATAGCAATCCGTTTACAAGTGTGATAATTCCAGGTACGATCATTTTAGGTTTATCTATTGCGTCTTTGCTGTTCATTTCTAAATGCCATTGTTGTGAATTCTGCTTAATCAAGCTTTGTTCTTTATTGAGATATGCTGCTTCTGCCATGAGCGTAGTATTTAATATGTGAGTCGTCATTATCATGTTTTTAACTAAGACAAAGTTGCAGCTAAATACATACCTGAAAAAGGTCAAAATCTGGGAGAAACAGGTTAAAAATGATGACTTATAAATGTTTGAACTTGAAAATCAAAAATGAAAACATAATTTTATAATTGAAATTTCTTTAGGCCTCTAGAGATTAAATTCTAATTGTTATGTACTGATCAAGCAAATATTAATAAGATTCAAAATAAAATATTTATCCCTTGGGGCAGATTGTATTCTTTCCAATCAAATGCAGTTACTGGTCAATGTATGTTTTAAGGCAAATTTGCAGAAGGAGGCTCCTTATTTTATAATATGCCATTATTACACTGAAAAGAAAATTTTGATTCTATTGCCGGCCGGCTGGGACTCCCGCCTATGGTTATTTGAAATAGGCATATTAGAAATACCGTAAAGTAGAGAAAACAGCTTTTATACTGTTTGAATTACACATATATAATCTTAGCTTTTACAACGCTGATTTAAAACACCGTCAATTCAAAATTAATAAGGAAAATAAGTATAATTAAGTTCCCCTACATCATATTTTTCAGATTGCCGAATACCGAGCAATGCTGTATCCGCATTTTTCGATGAAGTTCCTAAATACTGTTCGGTAATTAATGAATAAGTATCTCTATTAATAGAGTTTTTCAGGAGCCTATGTGCCTCAATTAAAGGCTTGCCGTAAAGCTTCTCAAAGCGTCCTATAGTAAATTCAGATATTTCGCCGTAATGTACAATAGATTTAAGGGATAAAGATGTAACGTTGTTACCATATACTTTTAGTCTGGTAACCATTTTGTTAAATGCTAAAAGTATAGCTTCGAACTGCTGTAGGATTACATCGACGGGATAAGGTTCTCCATAACGGTAAAAAAGAATTGCATCCCCTTCTATTTCCGAAATATTAAAGAATGGATTATTGACTGTAATAATCTTTTGTAAAAGTTTGGAAACGCTGAGAAGCCCTACAGTACTTTGTGTCTCATTCACAAAGGTTGTGTACCCGCTGATGTCGACAATACATATAGTGCCTCGTTGATCAAAGGTGCTTTTTGATATTTTTGTAGTCTCTTTTTTAATTGAAGTTCTTATGATTCTCTTTTTAGGGAGAAATGTTGAGTTTTGTGATTTCATAATTATTTACTTTTATAACTATGACAAATTTGCGGATATCCAGGGTCCCAAAAAAGGTTAATTGGGGGGTACAAATGGTGATTTAAGGAATGTAGAAGTTTGATTCATATTAAATTATGGATTCTTTCCGCTAGTCAGCGACATTAAAAAAGCCAAATAAACAGATTTTACAACTTGTTTATTTAGCGATAATAATAATTTGTCCTTCGTATAATAACCAAGAAAGATATCTATTGACCTCTATATTGTTTTGGTGAAAAACCTGTGTTTTTCTTAAAATACTTAGTGAAATTAGTAGGATCTGAAAAAGTTAGTGCGTAGGATATTTCTGAAATAGATAATGACGAATTTTTCAGCAGACATTGTGCCTCCATAATTGTTCTATCCGTGATCCACTTAGTTATGGTTCTTCCGGTTTCCTTTTTTACTTGACTTCCCAAATGGTCTGCGCTTACAGAAAGGGCATTTGCAATTTGATTGCCATTGAAAATTTCTGGGATTCTGCCGCTTATTACATTTCTAAAATGATCATCAAGATATTTTCTAAATTTGATAACCAATAGAGAATATCCAAACTGCTGTCCTTCTAATATTGGTGCTTCAGACAGCGTTTCTTTTACCTTGTAAAGGAAAGCAATTAATATATTAGTGATCATTTGATATTTAAATTTACTTTCCGTATTATAATGTTCAAGCAGCGTACCAAGTCTTTTTGAGATGTCTGCTTCCAAATCTTTATTTAAATATATTGGGGGAGTAGTTTCTGCAACTAAAAATGGAAATTCTTTAAATAGATCACCCATATAGTATTCTTTGATAAACTTTTCTGTAAACGAGAGGATGAAGCCTTTCCATGGTTTTTCAATTACGAAGGATTTCAAATGACCAGGGGTTGTAAAATAAAAACTTGCAGGCACTAATTTAAATTCAACATTATCAATTGTATAGCTGCCCTGGCCATCAACAATCATTAGAAAGTTGAAAAAATTGGTACGAAAAGAATCAGACCTCATCGGTTCGTCACTAAGATAACCGTCAAGACTGCTAATGGAGAAGTCGTTGTCCTGTACCTCCAACTTACCCAAAGAGAGTAAAAAATCAGAAATAGAATTGTAAGTTGTTATTTGATCTAAATTTATTCTTTTCATAGTACGTACGATTAGTGGAATTGAAGATCGAACCTTTAGGAAAGCATCACGCTTGCTATTTTCTCTGCTGCCATAATAACCGTCAGATTAGTAGCTGTTGAAGGGACATCAGGGAAAATCGAAGCATCAACCACCCTTAAATTTTTAACACCATAAACCAATCCTGCCTCATTAACAACCGCCTTTGGATCATCAACAATACCCATTGGAACAGTCGAAGTGGGATGGTGATAAGTATCTAGTGTAGACATTATTGCCTGCATCAATTCAGCATCCTGATCTGTTTCTATTCCAGGCATAATTTCTCCTGTGAAAAAACTGCTCATGGGGGAAGTTTTTCCAATCTTTCTTGCAACTTTAACACCCGCCAACAGCCTTTCTTTGTCTGAAATTGAATCCAGAAAATTAAGATCTATGATCGGCGCATCTTCTGGGTTTCTAGTTGCTAGTTTGACATTACCAACTGAAGAGGGTCTGGTTAGTCCTACAGCCAATACAAAACCAACGCCCGTCGGGCTGTATTTTGGATCCAGCAGATGTGTTGCGGTAATGTGTATGTCGAGTTCATTTCCTATACTTTCATCTGATCTTGTCCATAAAAAAGCACCAATCACCGGTGTTTGTTGACCAACCAATGACGGATCTACTGCATAAGCATTGTAATAAAAGGGATGATCAAATAGTTGGCTGCCAACAGGTAGATCTTTGACTAAAGGGATATTCAACTTTTTTAAGTCTTCAGAAGGACCAATTCCTGAGCGCAGAAGCGTTGCAGCACTGCCATAGGTACCTGAAGAAAGAATGATATGGTTTCCTTTTATTATTGTTCCATTCGCAAGCATGACGCCTGTAGCTTGATCAATCTCGATCACCACCTTGTCTACCAGCGTGTCTGCAATGATAATTAAATTTGATCTTTTTCTTACTTCTTTGTTAAGATAAGTCATACCCGTATTCATTCGCTCGCCATTTAACACATTCATTGGATACGGACCTACTCCGTGTTGTTTATCAGCATTAAAGTCATCAATTCTTTCAAATCCGTTACTTTCTGAAGCCTCAATAAAAGCACGCTGCAGGGGACTCACTTCATCAAAACTGAGCTGATGAACAGGAAAGGGACCACTACGTCCATGCCACTCATCTGTACCTGCTGCAGTATTCTCTAATTTTTTATAAAATGGAAGAACGTCAGCCTGTGTCCAACCCTTAAGTCCATAGGCCGTCCATCGCTCAAAATCTGCCGCCGTTGCACGGCTGCTTACCGCTCCATTCATAGTTGAACTTCCGCCAAGAACCTTTCCTCTTATGGCATGAATTGGATGACCAATGTTACCGGATACAGATTGGTATCCCCATTCAAGCCCCGGATTTCCATTCGCACCAATTATACTGCTGCTTATTAATTCTTCTGGATAGGAGTCTGGGGGAAAAATCGGACCTGCCTCGATCAACAACACTTTATGTGAGGGATTTTCACTTAGTCTCGCTGCAAGCACTGCGCCTGCCGAACCGGCACCTGAAATTATAAAATCATAATGCTGGTCTATTAAAGAATTTGAGGGTTTTGTTTCCATTTTCGTCTTGATTTTAAATACTGATTTAACTATTACAAATTTGCAGGTATTTGAAATCTTAAAAAAGGTTAAAATAATTGATGAAATGGTAAATCCAAGTATGGATTACTGGCTTCGATATTCTTTTGGCGAGAAGCCTGTATTTTTTTTGAAGTATTTGGTGAAGTTAGTAGGGTCTTGAAACGTTAACATATAGGAGATCTCTGAGATTGAAAGAGAAGTGTTTTTAATCAGGCTCTGCGCTTCTGATATGGTACGCTCTGTAATCCAGTTTGTTACAGTTTTGCCTGTTTCTTTTTTCACTACCGTACCCATGTAATCAGCACTTACAGAAAGTGCTTTTGCAATCTGGTTACTATTGGAAATTGCTGTGGCCTGACCTTTTAGTACATCTCTAAAGTGGTCATCAAGGTGTTTCCTGAATTTAATTACCAGCGAGGAATAACCAAATTGCTTACCTTCGAGGCTGGGTGCAGTTATGAGGATTTCCTTTACCTTATATAGGAACGTAATAATTAGATTGGTAAGCATTTGATCTTTAAACTGGCTTTCTGTGTTGTAATGCTCCAGCAATGTCTCAAATCTCTTGAGAAGGTCTTCTTTCAATAATTGATTTAAATAAACTGGCGGAGTCGTTTCGGCAACCAAAAATGGAAATTCTGTGAAGAGGTTTCCACTGTAATAATTTTTAATGAAAGTATCTGTAAAAGAAAGTATGAAGCCTTTCCACGGCTTTTCTATCACAAATGATTTTAAATGACCAGGAGTGGTAAAATAGAAAGTAGAGGGTTTCAACTCAAAAAAAATATTGTCAATAGTGTAACTTCCTGAACCATCAACGATCATAAGAAAATTCAAATAATTGGTTCGAAAGGATTCTGACTCCATTGGCTCATCACTTAAATATCCCTCTAGCCTGCTAATCGAAAAGTCACTGTCTTGCTCGGCAGGTTTACCCATTGATATTAAAAATTCCGAAATAGAATTGTAAGTGATAACTTTATCCAAGTTCATTTTTTTCATCGAAATTTTAATTTTAGTGAAAGGAAGAATTGCCTTTTCATTATTGTTGAAAGGTAGATATAATAATTGATAGGTCAAAAAACATTATTTAACATTAATCATGAAGCCCAACCGTTAGCTGTGGATGCTGCTTATTTAGGCTCATTGGTTAAAAAAATAACAAAACCGTTTACTGGAAGGATTAATGAAATAATAATTGTTCCAGAGCAAATATGGTGTGCAGTTCTAACCTGCCAGCCGCTGAGACTGCCTGACCTTGATGAGCTTATAATTTTTACCCAGTACTTCAAAAAAGGCAAAGGCTTGACCCTAAAAGAATACAGAGAAAGTAGTTTCTCTGTATTTTACCATTTTACCCCGCCATCTCACCTTTTATTAAGTCATACTCTACAGCATCTTTGCATTGTCATTTTAACTAAACAAAAAATTTAAAGACAATGGAAAAAAATCAAAAAGTATGGCTAGTTACAGGAGTGTCAACTGGTCTTGGTCGTGAAATCGCTAAAGTAGCTGCGGAACAAGGCAATATCGTGGTAGGTACATTAAGAAATGAAAATCAGTTTGATGATTTTTATAATCTAGTACCAGGTAATACTCATCCCATAATAATGGATGTTACAAAAAAAGAGGATATTACGGCAGGGATTGCAAAGGTGATCAGTGATTACGGACAAATAGATGTACTGGTAAATAATGCAGGCTTTGGGCTGATTGGTGCCGGCGAGGAATTTTCCGAAGAAGAAGCTCGCCAGCAGTTTGAAACTAATTTCTGGGGTGCATTCAATACCACTTTAAGTATACTGCCGCAAATGCGTAAACAGGCGTCGGGCAACATTATACAAATCTCTGCTATTGGAGGGTTTGCAGCTTATCCGGGAATGAGTGTTTATGGTGCAAGTAAAATTGCATTGGAAGGTTTTTCTGAATCATTAGCTGCAGAAGTAGCTGATTTCGGAATTAAAATTATGAGTGTATTGCCTGGTCCAATGCGTACAAACTGGGCTGGCGGTTCTTTGAAAAGTCCTAAAAAAGAAATGCCTGAATATGCAGAAAGTGCCGGTAAATTTAAAGGATTTCTTGCATCAATAAATGGTCAGCAACCTTGGAGTCCTTACAAAACGGCACAGGTAATTTATGAAGCCAGCCAAAGTGATAAAGCACCATCGCGTCTTTTTGTGGGCGATATGTCTGTTGAAAGCGCAGATAAGGTAATTGCCAAATTAACGACTGACCTTAACAACTGGAGAGAAAAGGCACTTTCAACAAAATTTGACGATGCTACTATTCCTGCACATTAATTAATTTCAAAAACAAGCAGGTTATGTTAATCAGATCCTGCTTTATTCTAAAATCATTTAAAAATAAAAATATGAAATCATTACAAAATAAAGTCGCTCTTGTTACAGGTGGTAGCAAAGGAATTGGAAAAGCATTAGTTTTAAAGTTAGCTTCCCAAGGTGCAAATATTGTGTTTAATTATGCTAAAGACGAGGCAGCAGCAAATCAAACCGTCAAAGAGATTGAGGAATTGGGAACCAAAGCACTTGCAATTAAGGCTGATTCTTCTAATATCAAAGAAATTGAAAGATTATTTTCAGAGGCAAAAGAAAATTTCGGCAAAATTGATATTGTAATTGCGAATGCTGGTTTTGAATTAATTCAGATAGCTTTTACTGATTATACCGAGGAGCAGTTTGATAAAGTTTTCAATATCAATACTAAAGGTACTTTTTTTACTATGCAGCAAGCTGCTAAGCACATTGAGAACAATGGAAGGATCGTACTTATTTCTTCAAGTACTACAGCGTATGTAAATCCAGGCTTTGCAGTCTATGGCGGAAGTAAGATAGCACCGAAATATTTCGTGGAAGTACTTGCAAAAGAATTGGGACATAAAGGTATTACGGTAAACAGTGTTATTCCCGGCGCCACTGATGAGGCTGGAATATTTCTGGACATGCCAGCGGACAGCCCTTACAAAAAGGAAATTATCGATGTGACACCATTGGGAAGAATGGGTCTGCCGAAAGACATTGCCGATGTTGTGTCCTTCGCAGTAAGCGATGAAGCTTCTTTTATAACCGGTCATCATTTTATGGCAAACGGAGGGGCAAGTATTTAATATAAAATGAAAATGAAAATAATATTAATTATACTGGCAGCTGCAACCGCAGCTGCCATGTATTTCAAACTTAAAAATAAAAAAGGCATGGCACCATCAACTGTAAATTTGAGTCTCCTTGCAAAAGTTCCCTTCTTTCAAAAATTCACAAAAGAAGAATTACTATGGGTGAAAGAAAGCGCAAATGAATTTCACTTTTCTAAAGGGGAAATTTTAAAACCTTACGAAAGTAAAGTAGATGCATATTGGATTTTGTTGGACGGAGGTTGGGAAATATCTTCAGCAAAAAATGATAAAAGTGAATTGATAGAACATTCCGTCACTTCTTTTGTAAGTCCAAATATTTCCGAAAGTGCGAATTCATCTTTGAAGGTTGTGATTTCTGAAAGTAGTTATATTTTAAAAATTTCACCTGAAAAAATGATCCAATTGAAGAAAATGCAACATTTAGTTACAACATACATTCAGGAAGGAGAGATAAAATTAAATACCTTTTAGAACATTAAGAAGATAAAATTACTGGTCTATGATTGATTGGTAAAACCTAAAGTTGATTTGCTGCTAGAAAAAGAGTCGATTCAGAAAATATTGACTACAATACTTTTGACTGCAGATATATCAATTTTTATTATTTCATAAAAGGAAATTTAGTCAGAGGTCTCTAACTTTTAAAATAACACAATATAAATAACATTACATGGAACACATTTTTAACAAAAATAAGTGGCCTGCACTAGATTATTACCAACTTGAAAATACATTGAAAACTGTCCAGTTGTGGACACAAATCGTAGGAAAAATAAGAATGAAAAAGACGCCTTGGATCAATCATTCCTGGCATGTGACATTGTACGTTTCTTCAAGTGGTTTAACGACTGGCAGCATTCCTTATGAATTTGGAATTTTTGAAATTGAACTTAATTTTATCTCACATGAATTAAATATTACCACAAGTAATGGACAACAAAAACGCATAGAATTGCGACAAGGAGCAATCGTTGATTTTTACAAAGTATTATTTGAGACTTTACGCTCTCTGCAAATAGAAGTACAAATTTTTGCTAAACCAAATGAACTACAGGAAGCAATCCCATTTGAGCAGGATCATCAGGAAAGGGAATATAATAAGGAACAGATTCAGATATACTGGAAAGTGCTAATTCAGATTCAGAAAGTTTTCACACGTTTCAGATCTGGCTTTACCGGAAAAGTTAGCCCAGTTCATTTATTCTGGGGCGCATTTGATCTGGCAGTAAGCAGGTTTTCTGGGAAATCAGCCCCAAAACTTGTAAGCAAAATACCAAATATGCCACAATTAGTGATGCAGGAAGCTTACAGCCATGAAGTGAGCAGTTGTGGTTTTTGGGCAGGAAGTAAAGATTTTCCGGAAGCATTTTTCTATTCTTATGTTTATCCCGTGCCCGAAGGTTTTGCGGATTACGATGTTTTACCACAAGAAGCATTTTACAGCAAGGATAGTGGTCAATTTTTACTACCCTACAAAGCGGTACAGAATAATGCAGAGCCGGAAAAGTATTTACTCAGTTTTCTGGAATCTACATTTCAGGCAGCCTCTGAAACAGGAAATTGGGATAAAGGTTTGCAATGCGATCTAACATCATTTGAAAAATTTTAGTGATCATTTTAACTCAATCATTAATAAAAAATTATTAAAATAAAGTACTTATGGAAATCGGAATAGATAGTTTTGCCATGTATAATAATTATTCTTCAGGCGCAGAACTTACGGCAACTGAAGCAATGGAGCAGCTACTAGAACGTATAGTATGTGCGGATGATTCTGGCCTGAATGTTTTTGGCATTGGCGAACATCATAAAAAAGGATATTTAGATTCTGCACCACACATGATTTTAGCAGCTGCAGCAGCACAGACGAAAAATATCAGGCTGAGCAGCGCTGTTTCCGTTTTGAGCGCTGCAGATCCTGTTCGGGTTTTTCAAAATTATGCCACATTGGATCTTATCTCAAACGGGCGTGCAGAGTTAGTAGTTGGTCGTGGCTCATCTATAGAAGCGTATCCCCTTTTTGGTTTTGACCTGAAAGATTACGATGAACTTTTTAAAGAAAAATTAAATCTGCTTTTGAATATCCGGGATACTGAATTTTTATCGTGGTCCGGCAAATTTAGACCCTCTCTCAATAATCAACCCATCTACCCAAGACCGCTTCAAAAATCATTACCCATTTGGCTGGGGGTAGGTGGCACGCCAGAATCATTCGTGAGGGCGGGAACATTAGGTTTACCGTTGATGGTGGCCATTATTGGAGGCGAAACCAGGCGGTTTGCACCTTTGGTAGATTTGTATAGGCAAGCTGGTAAAGCTGCTGGACATTCGCCGGACAAATTATCTGTGGGTCTGCATTCGCTTGGCTATGTAGCAGAAACTACAGAAAAAGCAATTGCTGAATTTTATCCAGGTTATGCAGCAAATTTTACCGCAATAGGAAAAGAACGGGGTTGGCCGGCAGTAACCAGAGAAAGTTTTGATTCTCAGTCTGGTAAATATGGTGCTTTGATCGTTGGAAGCCCTGAAGATGTAGCTGAAAAGATTTTGCGGCATTCTGAAGCTCTGGGTGGTATTTCCAGAGTTACTTTTCAGATGGACAGTGCTGGTTTATCACATGAACATTTGAAAAACTCTATTATTTTGCTTGGAACTAAGGTAATGGATTTAATTTCCTGACAGCAACATTCGGTGACATAACTTATTACTAATACTAATACCACAAAACTTGCAATGGAATGTTTGGCTTTACAAAAAATTAATTGAAACAAAATATTAAAACAAAATATTAACAAAAAAAATAAAAAAATCATGAGCAGTTTACCAATCCGCGATCAAAAAAAGGATCACTTACTAACCCCAGAAAATTCAGTATTGATAATTATTGATTATCAAAAAGTACAAGTCAATTCCATTGCTTCAATGGATAGACAATTACTTGTTAACAACATTGCTGCCTTAGCTAAAATGGCAAAAGTTTACAACTTACCAATTATACTTTCAACGGTAAATGTAAAAACTGGTTTCAATTCAGAAACAATTCCTCAATTAAAAAAAGAGTTAGATGGTGTGCCTTCTTATGACAGAACAACCATAAATTCATGGGAAGATAAAGAATTTGTGGAAGCCATTAAAGCAACAGGAAGAAAAAAATTAATTATGACAGCTCTATGGACCGAAGCATGTCTTTCTTTCCCGGCATTAGATGCGTTAAAGGAAGGTTATGAGGTGTATCCTGTTGTGGATGCTGTTGGTGGAACTTCCTTGGCGGGACACGATGCAGCATTGCGCAGAATAGAACAAGCAGGTGGCCAACCAGTAAGTTTGACACAGTTGTTTTGTGAACTCCAGCGAGATTGGAATCGTTCCGAAACATCGCAAGAATTTATGAAACTTTTCATAAAGGCTGGAGGTACTGCCGGTATTCAATTTGGTTATGATGCTACCGAATAGCGTAGGTATTTAAAAATGTTTACAGTGTCAGTAAAATTGACTTTGCCCAGCTATTTTATATTTTAATGGATGAGGGTCTCCTGTTTTTTGATACAGTAGATGAAAAAGTAATTGAAGTAAGTTCAAACTTTTTCTCGAAAATAATTTCACATATGCCGGTAATGAGGCTGGGCAGTCGAATATTAAGTAGATCAGCAGACAGTTTTCCGAACGTAAGGGATATAAATATAAAGAGAAGCAGATTACATTTTTGGAAGAACTGATTACAAAAATGCACGAGAGAAGAAGAAGACTTGAGAGCTAGTAATACCTATTAAAAAATGTTTAGTGTCAAAATTTAAATTTTTCGTGATGGCAAAAAATGAAAGAAAACTCTTTTATGTTATGAGAGTAAAACAGTTAATAGAGCCTGTACTTGTAAAGCTCGAAACAATTGATTCAAAAATCTGCGGGCAGCAGGGTAAAGGAGTGAGGCCTGTGTATTACAGAAATGAAGATGTAAAAAAGATATTTGTATTGTCTAACAATACAATCATAAAATATAAAATAGACGAAATTCTTCATGAAAATAATGGCTAATACAAGTTGTTTATTCACAGCAAGTGAAAGAAAAAGGCTCCAATTTGGAGCCTTTTTGTGTTATTCTTACTTGTATTTTAATTTGAGGCTCTCCATATCTTCCATAATATTCACATCTGGAATATGAAAAATGTTATAAACGCAATTAAATATTCCAGAATTAATAACATTCCAACTTTTGGGAATTGTGGCGGGTTTCAACATATGGTTATTGAATTTGCTAAGAATGTATGTGGAATAGAGAATGCAGATCATGAGGAAATAAATCCAGATGGGCCCGATTTGTTGATAAAGAAATTAGCCTGCTCACTAAAAGGCGAGCAGGAAAACTTAAAGATAATTCACAAAACGAGTTGTCTCTACAAAGTTTTAAGTCAAGAAGAATTATTAGGCAAATACTCTTGCCGTTATGGGCTAAATGAAAAATATATTCCTTTATTGGAAGAAAAAGGAATGACTTTCACATCAATATCACAGGACGGTAATTATAGATCTTTTGAAGTTAATTTGCATCCGTTCTTTGTTGGAACATTATTTCAGCCCGCATTAACCTCGGTAGAAGAACAACCGAACCCCATAATTACAGAGTTTATTAAAAAATCGGTAGGGGTTTGATAAAGTAAAAAAATCAAACAGTTGTTTTTTATATAAGTTTTCGGTTCAATATAGTACGGTAGCGCAAACTGAAAATATATAACAACTAGATAGCAACTTGTCAATGTATGGTACACATTTTGCGCTTATTTTATCAAAGTTCAATCGTTGAACGAATGTTTCGCCTTAGACAAATCTCCAATCCAAGCCGTTCGGCCCCGATTTTGATAAAACTTTGTTGTAGACAGTTTATTGTTATTCGAGTAACCATTCTTTAGATTTTGTTATGGTTTTTGTGTTATCTGAAACTTCAACATCAGGAGTTATCTTTCCGATGTATTTTTTCTTTGTTCTATCTTCGCAATAGGCAGTCGCTAAAAAAAGCATTGCTCCGTTTGATAATTTAAAATTCTGATTTGCTGTAGTATAACCACTTGTTTTTGTTCCAAAAGATTTTGAGTTTTCCCTGCCTAACAATGATATTGCTGCCATTTCTCCACTGCTGCCTGTTAATGAATCAATTAATATTGCTATCTTGTTATGTAGGTTTTTGCATTTATAGTTGTTTTTAGAAGTACTTTGCCATTTTATTCTTTTTCCTTTTGACACGAAATATCCGACAGTTCCATCTTCAATAATTGGGTTTAGCCCTGCTAACATTGGCCACATATTTCCGCCCCCATTTCCTCTTAAATCTACAATCCAGCCTTTTATGGAATATTTTTCATCCAATAATCGAATTTGTTTTCTTAATGTATCGGCATAGATAAAATTATCTTTTTCATTCATCGACAAATGTGTAGGTAGAGAAATATAGCCAATTGAATCATCGATAATTTTTGATGATGGATAATTTAAAGTTGTATCGTTTGATACTATTTTTTTTAAATTAGACTTATCAGAATAAAAAGAATGAAAATCTCCGTACTGTCGTAGTTTATCCAGAATTGAAGAAAAGATAATTTTATTTGAATCAACGTCATCCAATTTTGTAATTTTTGTCAAAATATCTCTACGGAATTCTTTCCAGTTTATGGAGTCAGTAACTATTGAGTATTCTTTAATGTATGTCAATATCTCATTGGATACTTTTTTTAACTCCTCTCTATCTTTATTTTGACTATAACAATTAGTCGTAAGGATAACTACAAAGAAAAGTGTAAATATATACTTCATACGACTATGATTTTAAATTTATGTGGTGTCCAAAATTGCCTACAACTTTCTGGCACTACCGCGGGTTTGATATTAAATTAATCTCTATTTTTGGATTTGCCGAACACGCGAAGCATCCGAGTCCTTGGAAAATATTGAAATTTTAAGTTGAAAACGAAGATTAGATAGTCGATTTTGGCATTTTAGAATAGTCTGTCAATCCCAATTTATTTCCGAACGGATCTTTGAACTCAACAGAGAGTCCGGTCTTAATCTCGAACGGCTCACTTAAAAACTCAACTCCTTTTTGTTTTAGGTCTTCGTATGCATCTTGAACATTGTCAACGGTGAACCAAATTGCGGGTTTCGCATTTTTAATAGTGGTCACAATAATTGCAGGTTCGTTACTACCAACTTTAAAAGCAGTCATACCTTTATCAGGAAAGTCAAACTTGATGCCAAGCCCAAGCTTGTTTGTATAGAACTCTTTTGCTTGGTCAATATTGTCGACAGGCAGAAAGAAATTATCGTAATTGTTAATGATACTCATGTTTTTCTGATTTATTTGTGAATGGTCTATCGCCAGTTTTGTAAATTCTTGCCGCCCCTTTTGTCAGATGTAAAAGTGTTTGTTATTCGGATTATCCTTTGCAATCTAGCCTTTATCTGCGAAATGGACTAAAAGAAAGATTCCAATTTTCCCGCCAATGAGTATGGCTTTTATAGCCGGCTTTGTGCCATTGGTAAGATTCTTTAGCGAATATAACAATAATATATTAAATCTCTTAGCTGTGCAGCAGTAGGCTTTCAATGAGTTGTTTTGTTTTGCTGTAGTTTAAAATCACCTGATTTAGTTTTAGACCTCGATTGATCAAGTATCAGGAATTGCCCAGGGAATATGGACCAGGGTATGTCCATCACTATTTAGTAAGTATAAAGATGAGTTTAAAGCAGGCAGATTTCAGCTTTATTCCGATTGATTCTCGATTTTATTTTCCTTTGAAGCTCGCCTTACAAGTGTATAGAACTCTTTTAAATGCCACCAGGCAGGGCACATTTCAAGGTCTCCCTTATAATGGTATATAGTAAGGAAACAGCTTTTAAGGAAAAGCTGGGAATCTGTGATTTTAGCCCATGGCTTTAACTCCACTTCCTCAGGCGGGGGAGTTGCTTCAAAATAGCGTTTTATTTCTTCTGGGGTCATGGGGCAAAAATAGGTAAAAAGTTCAGGTTTGTCAAGGGGTTATGGGGGGTGTTGGCTTAAAATATAAGTTGTCTTCTCTGCTTTTGTTCCAACTATACTGGCAGTCATCGAATTATCCTGCCGATTTTATTTTTACTTTTACAATCGCTTTTTACTGCCGGTCCTGGTCTGATTGTTTTACTTCCTTAATGCTTTTTTTAGGAGCTTTTTCCCGCTATGCGTTGCAATCTTTTGTGTCGAACCCCGGCACAAAAGGATTTCCACTGCACACGAGCGAAGCGAACTGGCGAAGCAATCGGGGCTAGGGCTGCTGGGCAGCCCTATTTTGTTTTGGAGAACTGCACATTCGAAACCAATTGTTGTATTTCAAATCAATACTCATTTTTTTTTAAAATACCATTCACCACAATTCTCTAGCAAAGCTATTATTAATTCCATCCAAAAAAAACACATAGGTTTTGTGGCTGCAGAAGCAGAATATCAATTAAGAACCTAAAAATAGACCTGTATTTTAGCTTTTCTAAATACGCAACTTTTTATACTGATGCAATAAAACATAGTACACTGCTGCTCTTTTAACTAATAAAAAGGTTATATGGAAAATGGCGCCATTTGGCTTCTTTGTGACCTCGGCTGGAAACAAAACTGCGATTTAATTGCTTGATTTATAGATGTCATATGCTTGTGTTGGGATGTTTATGGGAAGTCAAAAGCCGTTTAATATATTATAAATATTAAATTAGATCTAACCCGAGTTGAGTGTCAATATCGGCAGTTATTACTTTATTTATTTCGTCAAAAATTACCTCAATACCATCTTTAATATCACTTTGATCTGCAATCAAATTTGTCGTATACAGCCATTTACCTCTAACCGTTTCAAGTTTTTCGAGATCCCATCCACTTTCCTTATATGTAAAAATACTATGGAAAAAGGTGAGTTCTTTCTTTGATACTAACAGCGCAATATTAGACTGATAAGATTTTAAATTTGGAAACTTACTTTGTAGTTCGATTGTTAAAAAATTAAACGGGGCTTCTTCAAATAAAAATTCATAGCCGATAATGTCCTTTTCTTCGGAGCTACCCGGAAAATCATATGCGGGCTTTGCAAGGAAATTATTAGTGTTTCTATGTAGCCATTTTCCAATAATTCTAGCACCAACAAAATTATCATTATCTCGACTATAGGAGATTGTAGGATTGTATAATTGTTTGATATCTTTATCTAATTGCAGTTTATCAAATTCTTTTTTACAAAAAATTATAGCTTTTAAAGCACCAGCTTTATCAACATAATTTTTAGCATTCTTTTTAACTAAGTCTACTAGCGTTGAATGACCTTTTTGCTCGTCCTCACTGATTTTACCCAGTAGGGCAAGATCATTTAAATATCCTCTTAGTTCATTGTTATAATAACAGAATTTTTCAGTCATTTGTGCTTGAATTACAAAATATGGTGTCTGATCGCCAACATGATGAAATTCGTCGGTGATAAATTCAATAATATTTATATAACTTATTTGATCTAATGGATGCTGTTTAATTGCATCAATGAAACTTTTAGTAAAAAAACTTAAATTATTATCCTGATAAGAAGATTGAGTATTCAAAGAGGAATAAAGAAAATAACAATTTTTAAAACCTTCTTTTGTTTCTATGAAGTATTTAGGGAGGATATCAAATTCTTTAATGTATCTTTCTCCTGATTGACAAGCATCAACAACTTTAACGACTAATTCAGGATTTAAGCTACGAGCAAAATTGTCGAACTCTTCATTTTGTAAAGTTGTTTGGTGTCTTTTTCTTTCTTCAAAATCTGACAACAGATAGTAAAATTTACCATTCGAAAATTCACCATGTCCCGAATAATAAAAAAACAGTTCTTCAATATGCGATGTTGAACACTTCGTAAAAAATGAACTTAGTTTTTCCTTTACTTCTAAGCTGGACTCATTCTCGTTTAAATAAAGGATTTCATCATACTTATTTGCTCCTAATAAAATTTCATGTATAATTTCCCCATCTTTTTTGGAAGCTGGTAAATCATTACCAGGGATTTTGTATTTACTTACTGCTAAGATAATTGCTATATTCATCTGTATTTGGTTATTTTATTTATTTAGAATTCTGAGAAGTTTTTGGGAAGTTAAAGAAATAAATTGTAAGTGATATTTTTTATTTTTTGATAGTCAGCGGTTTGTAAAAGCTTTTTTTCTCAGGTTGTAACCCCTAGTATATATAAATAAATAACCTCAATATATTCAATTTGTTTCATATTTTAAATGTTGTTTTATGTAGTTTTATGTAGTTTTTTCTCGTCAAAAATGTCGTCTAACGTTCTGGTGCTAGGCGAGGTTGGGGAATAAAGACGCGGGATTTTTCGGTTAAACACAAATTTTCCAAATACAAAACCAATTTTCCATTAATCCTAAAACCCCAATCGCGGGAAACCGCTGTTATCGGCTGGAATTATTAAGAAAATAAATCAGGATAATTAGTATTAATAAAATTGATTATCTGTCCGACAATATTATCTATTTCGGTTTTAGCATTGTCATTTTCATAAATTTCCTCAGAATAATATGAAATTCCTTTAATCAGTTCATTATAATCTGGTTCTAACTTAAGAATTTCAACTTCCTGCAATTTTTCATCATTTTCTATTTCGAAAAGAAGCTCGGGAAATTTAGCCATCCTGAATAGAACTAAGTTATCATCTATATCATCAAACTCTTTTTTGTATTTTACTTTCAAAGTATAAATAAGATTTTTTCCATTATTTTTCCATTCGTTAAAATCTGGATTTCTAAAAATTTCACTTTGCATTTCTTTACAAACTTTAGTATAAGGATGTTGTAATAGACTATTGAACTTTTTAGTTCTTGCTCTAATTTCATCATCTGTAATGTCGTCTGAATTTCTCATATATTATCTACGATTGTTTTATTATGATTGCCGCTAACTTCTTGGCACTACAGCGGTTTTGGGACTAAATTAAGACCATTCTTCGGATTTGCCACCCGAGCGATAGCGAACAGACGAAGTAAATATCCCAAGTATAAAACCATATTTACATTAAGCCCAATGCCCAAATCCATTGTAGTGGCTGTTATGCGTCGCCTTTTTAGCCGATTTCAAACATTTTTCCTGTTCTGAGTTCCACTTTTTTTGTTCGCAAATAATTTATATTATCTGAAATATATTTATCCTCAAACAAAGATTTGTGCCATAAATTATGAATCATACAATACTCAGTGAAAAAGGAATGCTTATCATTTTCCCAATCATTTCCATATTCGCTTAACCAATTATAGAACAATAGTATTTGCTCGTGATTTGAAAGTTGTGCCCTTAAAATCCTTAAATATTTCATTTTTTCATCATAATCAGTTACAATTTTACTATTAGCAATAGATTTTACAGTTAGATAAAGATGTCTAAAATAATGTCCAAGTCTTTGGGAATGTCCTGAAAAGGGTTTGTAATTGAAATATAGTTCGACATTGGCTATAAATTCTTTCCTGTCTTTATTAGTTGTTATGTTTTGTTTTAAAGGATTTTCGTGGTTTCTTCTTGCTTTTTTTAATAACTCAATGAAAACAGTTTCTGTGGGGTAAGCTTTTTCGTAAGCATCTAATCCAGAAAAAAAAAGCTCATAGCATTTTTGGAATCCTAATTTATCTAACTTATTATTGTTTTTAGTATAAAGGTTTAGAATACATTCAAATTCCGTTTTCATCACTACAAATAATTTTCTCCCTTCGGTTGTTTTTTCAAATTTCTTTAGTGAGTTTTCTGTTTCTTCGAAATCATATCCATTGATTTTCATTTCAGTTATATTCTCTCTATGAAGTTTTAACATTTCATAAAATTGAGATTCAAACTGTTGAATTTTATTTTGGTGATTTTGGTTGTCAATTTGTTCTTGAAGTTGACTTTTACTTTCTTTTTGCTCCATTTCAAATAATTCTCTCTGTTGAAGATTTGCTTTGTATTGAATATAAAAAGCAAGTCCTGTTACAATTACACCAGCAAGAGCAATAAATGGATTCATTAAACCACCGATTGTATCTCCAATTGGTCCAGTTTGAGTAAAGTCAAAATCTTTGTTTATTGTTAACCTTGTAAAAATAAATGGGGCAATAAACGCTAAAACAACAAGTATAAATGAGAGAATTAATAAAAAATAAATTTTCCAATCAAGATTAGTGTTTTTGTTTTTTTTTGTACTTTTTTTCTTGTCTTTTTTTTGCTGATTTGCCTTGTGCCAATAAAAAAGATATGCACAAAATGAGATTGTCAAAAAGGAAATAAAAGAATTTATAATAATGTATGTTGTCATATATTTAGTGTGTTTTGGTAAGGTGACGCATAACTAATTTATACCAGCCATAAAATGACGCCACTACGGCTTTTCTAGCTGGCTTTGTGCCATTAGTAAGATTTTTAAGCGAATATATGAATAAATACCAAATCTTTTTGAGCTGTGAGGCAATAGCTGTGACTATTTAATTTTAGACTGTGGCTTCTATACTTCGTAGCTTTAAGTACCATCTTTTGGAATTCACCCCAAGCTGACTGCTTTTCTTACCTGTTACTCTTATCCAATAGTATCCCAATTGCTTCCCTTTTACTTTTTATCCAAGACCCTGTATGCTTTTGTTTTATTTCAGGAGCAAAGGTAGTCGTTGTCCTTGAGCAAAAGCAAGGCCGGGCCTTTCAGGTCTTGCTGAAAAATCTCCATCTATGCGGTGATCCTCATCCTTTCTGACACAGGTGCAGCGGGGATGTAAATACCGTTTAATTCCATCACAAAGTTCGGGCAAAGCGCGGCGGGGCGCTGCATAAAATTCTCCCATAAATGCAGGACATTCGTCCTGCTTTATTGCGTTGCTTTCTGCGCTTGCTTGCTTCTGCCCGCGGGCGGTGCTAAAATTAATCTTAAATATTTAGCATCATGAAAACTGCAGCAAACAACTATTGGAAAATCGTTTCAGAAATCGATCTGATTTATAAAACAAAAGTTAAAAGTTCCCAGAGACCTCTTATTACATCCTCCAGATGTGCCTATGCACTTTTGAAAGACTGCTGGGATCCAGGCAAGATTGAATTTCTGGAGCAGTTCAAAGTGCTGCTGCTCAACCAGTCCAATAGGGTACTGGGTATTTATGAAGCTTCTTCAGGAGGCATCTCAGGCACTATTGTTGACATCAGACTCCTGTTTGCCGCTGCACTCAAATCCAGTGCTGTGGGCATCATCGTCAGCCACAATCATCCCTCTGGTAAGACAAGTCCTTCAGAAGCTGATAAGAGCATCACCAGAAAGATTAAACAGGCAGGAGAACTGCTGGACATTAAGCTGCTGGATCACGTGATTGTCAGTTCAGAAAACTATTATTCCTTTGCAGATGAAGGCGCTTTATAGCGCCTTTTTTTCTTTTTTTTTCTTTAAACAGGGGCGCTGCTGCTCTGTAAGGCAGAGGCTGGAACGCTGTGAAAGAGTCGCAGGTATCTGCAAACTTTTAGCTGTTTATTGTGGTAACCTTCAACCTGATGCCTTCAACCTGATATGAAATAAAAAACACCGCCGGCACTTCATGCTGACGGTGTTTTTTTTTTGTTTTTACTGTTTCTTTGCAGCGCCCAGGCCGGCCAATTTTTCATTGAGTTCCGCAAGTCCTGCCCTTGCCAGACAGTCAGCAGAAAGCTGTTTTAATTCGGCAATATTTTCCTGGCCGGTGCGCTGCAGCAGCACCGAAGGACTGCCTTGATTTTCAATCAGGCCACGCTCAATCACATGGTGGAGCAGCAGCACATTTTTTCGTGAAATCTTCAGATCAATTTTCACCGTTTCATTCATGCCCGGGATACTCAGTATGGTATCAAAAACCTGGGCAGCATCATTTTCTGTCAGCATAGTTCACACGTTTTTAAATTAATAATTGGATCATTCAAAGATAGGCAGAAGCTTTAAAAACACCCCGTTCAAAATATGGACCTGATAGGAAGGACTGGAGAAGCTTTTATAATTTCGTTGTCAGCAGCATTAAAATGGCTACTGTAATAATTATGCAGCTGCTGTAAGACTGCCCCGTTCCTGCAGTCGGCCAGATGTCCGTTTGTTAAACAAACGAATCTGGCTGCCCCGGCTCGGAACTCGCGGGCAGTGCAACCGGAAGGAAAAGAGTTTAAAAAAAGCAAAGGGAAAGATGATAAGAAAGAAGATGGGAAAAGAAGTTGTAAACAGAACGCGCATTGCGGCGGTGCGCTTTACCGCTGCTGAATATGCGGCATTGGAGAGAAGATTCAAAGCGACAGCCTGCAGGCAGATGAGCGAATACCTCAGGAACTGCCTTTTGCATAAGCCTGTAACCGTTAAGCACCGGGACGCCTCACTTGACGAATTCATGCTCGAGTATATCCGTCTGAGAAAGGAGCTCGCGGCCCTTGGAAACAACTTTAACCAGAGCGTTAAAAAACTGCATACCCTGCAGCAGATCCCCGAATTCAGGCAGTGGATTTTAAGCACAGCAGCACAGCGCGAAAGACTGCTGACCCAGGTGGAGGAGATCCGGAAAATGACATGGAAAATTACCCGGAAATGGTTGCAGTCATAAATACGGGACATTCCGTTCGGAGTATTTTCACTTACAATGAAAACAAGGTGAAAGAAGGTACTGCGGAGTGTATCGGGGAAGGGAATTATCCGGCTACGGCAGCAGAGCTGGATCAGGCTATGAAACTCGGCAGGCTGCTGCATCAGAATGCGCTGAACGGCAATGTAAAAAGAAACAGCGTACACATCTCTTTAAACTTTCATCCCTCTGAGAATTATTCCACCGAAAAGCTCCTGCGCATAGCCGCTGCCTATATGGAAAAGATAGGCTTCGGGGAGCAGCCTTATCTGGTTTACCGGCATGATGATGCGGCACATCCGCACATCCATCTGGTCTCCATAAAAGTCCGGGATGACGGTTCGCGGATCGACATGCAAAACATCGGGAAAAACCAGTCTGAAAAAGCCAGAAAAGAAATCGAAAAAGAATTCCGTCTGGTGCCGGCGCAGGGCAGGAGGATGGAGGATGTTCCATTGGTAAAACCTGCATGGTCGGGCAGGGTTTTATACGGCAGATCCGAGTCTAAAAAAGCCATGTCAGGCGTGCTTTATTCCGTGCTATTCAATTATAAATACGGCTCGCTTTCAGAGCTCAATGCCGTGCTGCAGCTCTACAATATCAGGGCCGACAGGGGGAGTGCAGATTCGAGGATTTTCAGGACCGGCGGACTGGTGTACCGTATCCTGGACAAGGACGGGAAACGCGCAGGGGTTCCCATCAAGGCAAGTGATTTTGCGATGAAGCCCACGCTTGCTTTTCTAGAGCGCCGATTTGCGCTGAACAGTATTGAGAAGGTATTTGAAAAGAACAGGATAAGAAGCGCGGTGGACGGTGCTTTGCTGCGGCGGGACATGGATTTGAAAAAGCTGGTTTCCGTGCTGCACAAAGAAGGCATCGACGTGGTGCTGCGAAAAAGTACCGGGGGACATCTTTACGGAATAACCTATGTGGATCACTTCTCGAAATGTGTTCTGAACGGCAGTGCGCTGGGGAAAAAGTACAGCGCCAAAGGCATGCTCGAACGCTGCGGTAGTACCGCCAAAGCAGCAGCGGTTTCAGGGGATGGAATAGTCCCGCATACGGCTTGTAAAGAGCCGAAAGAAAGCGCTTTTGAAAGCAATTCAGGCGGCAATCCGGTGAAGGTGCTTGAGGAACTTTTCAAACCGGAAGTGCAGGGAGATTATGTCGCGGGAAGATTTAAGGCAAGGCGCAGGAAAAGAAGAAGGAGAGGAACCGCAGACAGGAATTAGTTTTAGAAATAAGGAATTAAAAATTTAGCGCTATGCAGACAGGGGAAAACGAACAGGCACTGAGAAAAATACTCGATATGACAAGGCTCATCAGCATTCTTTTGCTGCTAGGGCACTTTTACTATTATTGTTATGAAGCTTTTAAGGCATGGAATCTTACGGGTTCGCTGGGAGACAAAATCCTGGGGTCGGTTTACAGGACCGGGCTCTTTGAAAATTTTTATATTTCCAAGTTTGCGGCGCTCGGACTGCTTTTGATTTCACTGCTCGGGGCGAAGGGCAAAAAGGATGAAAAACTGCAGTGTAAGACTGCCGTTTACCGGATGGTTTTGGGACTGCTGCTGTATTTTTTAAGCGGATTGTTGCTGTTGTTGGCTGCTGCTGTGGAGTATACAGCAGCTGTTTATATGCTGGCGGCGTCGGCAGGCTTTCTGCTGGTGCTTTCAGGGGGGACACTGCTCTCGCGGCTGATACGCAGCAGGCTGTCTGCCGTAGATATTTTCAACAGTGAAAATGAGACCTTTCCCCAGGAAGAACGCCTGCTGGAAAATGAGTATTCCATCAACCTGCCGGCACAGTATTATTTAAAAAACAAACTGCGCAATAGCTGGATCAATATCATCAATCCGTTTCGCGGGCTTCTGGTTTTGGGCACCCCGGGATCGGGTAAATCCTACTTTGTCATCCGGCATGTCATTACCCAGCACATTGCCAAAGGCTTCAGCATGTTTGTGTATGATTTTAAATACGATGACCTTTCCAGAATTGTCTACAATACCTTTGAAAAATACAAGCAGGTATATGCCGTTGCCCCCAAATGTTACTTTATTAATTTTGATACCATCATGCACCGCTGCAATCCGCTGGATCCCCAGAGCATGGAAGACATCACCGATGCTTCGGAGTCCGCCAGAACCATACTGATGGGACTCAACCGCGAATGGATCAAGCGCCAGGGCGACTTTTTTGTGGAGTCGCCGATCAATTTTTTATCGGCTGTGATCTGGTATCTCAGACGCTACAAGGACGGGGAATTCTGCACCCTGCCGCATGTGATTGAACTCATGCAGGCCGACTATGACAGTCTCTTTACGCTGCTGCGCACCGATAAAGAAATCGAGGTGCTCATCAACCCTTTTATCAATGCCTATCTCAACGATGCGATGGAGCAGCTGGAAGGACAGATAGCTTCTGCCAAGGTAGCCATGGCCAGGCTGTCCTCCCCGCAATTGTATTACGTGCTCTCGGGAAATGATTTTACCCTGGATATCAATAATCCTCTGGAGCCCAAGATTATCTGCATGGGAAACAACCCGCAGAAAATACAGATTTACGGGGCGGTATTATCGCTATATGTGAACCGGCTGGTGAAGCTGGTCAATAAAAAAGGAAAGCTCAAATCGAGCCTTATTTTTGATGAATTCCCTACCATCTATCTCAATAATATGGACAGCCTGATTGCCACGGCAAGAAGCAACAAGGTAAGCACCTGTCTTGGGGTGCAGGACTTCAGCCAGCTGCGCAAAGATTACGGACGCGAGCAGGCCGATGTCATTATGAACATCACGGGAAATATTATCTCGGGACAGGTGACAGGGGATACGGCCAAACAGCTCTCGGAACGTTTTGGCAAAATCATGCAGGACCGCGAGAGCATATCCATTAACAGCTCCGATACGTCCATCAGCCGGTCCCGGCAACTGGAAGCCGCCGTGCCGCCTTCGAAGATTTCTTCGCTGAGCTCGGGGGAATTTGTCGGCATGACAGCCGATGATCCGCAGTGCAGGATCCGTCTGAAGACCTTCCACTGCGAAATTGTAAATGATCATGAGGCGCTGCGGAAAGAGGAGGAAAGCTATAAGGAGATACCGACGGTGAGAAAACTCGATAATGCCATGATCCAGCAGAATTTCAGCCAGATCCGGCGCGATGTGCAGGATATTATCTATAGCGAGATGCAGCGACTGCTGCAGGATCCCGCGCTGTCTTATCTGATTGTAAAGAAGTGATGTTTGCTTTTGTTTGGGTGTTTGGATTACGGCAGTACAGAACAGATGTAGGGAAGTTCTTTTTTTCTTAGTTAATTGGTTAATTGGTTTTAGACTGTTTTTATTTTTTTCAGAGTGTTTTATTTTGATTTTGGGCGGTGATGGGAAGGCTGGGTGGAGTGATTGGTTTATTGGAACGGAATAATTAATTAGTCGTCGTTTGATTTTGTATGATTTAATGAGATTTGCAGGATAGACGTTATAGTCTTGTTCCGTTGCTTATCAGAAAGAGGATACTTCAATCATGTTTACAGAAATTATAAATCAAAGTCCGAATGGTGGTGTATGAAATAAAAATCCTATTTTTGAAAATCATTAAATACTGATATTTGTCAGACATAGCACACCAATTTAGGGTGGATAAGTCTTACGTGGTCAGACATATATGCAAGTTAGTGGCTATTCCAAAACAAACCAATTATGAAGAAACTAATTAAATTTTTTTCCATTTCTATATTTATTGTTTGCACATTTCCGTGCTTTCAAAAGTGTTCAGATGATTCAATCCCTAAAAGACATTATGAAGACGAAATAATTATTGATTCTACTTCAAGTGCAGAAACTCTAAAATTTAAAAATGATTCTTTAAATCATTTGACCCAACAAAATAGAAATCTTGAATTGGAACGAGTGAGAAAAGAATGGACAGAAAACGCCTATGAATTGGGATTTTCTGGTTTTCGCAAATTAGTAATTGAAGATTTTAAAGATTGGACACTTTTTCCAACTTTATGTTTTACTTCTTTTATTTTGTTATCCATTCTTGTATTATTTTTCGCTTTAAAAGAGTGTTTAGATAAAGTTTATAAATTCTCATTATTAAATTTAGGATTATTGATCTGTTCAATGCTAATACTTCTAGCCAAATATGGAATTGCTATTATGAATAACATCAAATATGGGTATTACATTTTACTTTTAAATATTTTAATTTTAATAATATTATCTAAAAAAGAAATCAACAGGAACAGGAACAGCCACTAACAGCCGTTTGGCGAGATTGGGGTTTTAGGCTGAATTTAAAGATGGTTTTGTACTTGGGAAATTTGTGTTTAACCGAAAAATCCCGCATCGTTACTCCCCAACCTCTCCAAGCGCCAGAACGTTAGCGGTGATTGTCCGTCATCAAGTAAAGATTGAACATCTAATTAAAAAAGTAAGTAAATGGAATTTGAAGATTACATAAATTTATTTCAGAAATTACCAATCCAAATTGATAAAAAAGTATTATCTAAAAAAAAACTTAAAATTGCTATTGGAGAAGTTTTAAATTCTATTTTTTTTAAACTTTATAAAATATCTTGGACAAATTCAGCAGAGAATCCATTGACAGCCGAAACTAGAATTTTTTTTTCGATTTGGGTTAACGAAATAACTTTGCAAGAAAAAAAAATATATTATAATATCCACGCTTTGAAACTTCGAAAATTAAATGGATATAATATAGAAAGTAGAAAATTTGCTAACTCTTTTAGAGAAAAATTTAAAAATTATTCTCATAAATGGGAAAATGTAAGAACAGATTTTGGACCACTAACATTAATGGAAGGATGGGTAGAATTGGAAAATAATAAAGTGGAAGAAAAAATTTTACAACTTGCAAATAACTTTTTAGAAATTGAAAATTTGATTGATAAAACTTTAGTCGAATTTAAAAAATGATCATTAAAAAAAACAACGAACCGCTAACAGCCGTTTCAAGCAATTGCGCATTTTGTAGTAAATTCTCGTTTGCGTTTCGCAAGAAATATTATCTTAGTGGAAAATAAACAGTTCCGAAGTTCGCAACTGCGTGAAGCGGCGGAACGTTAGCTGTAATTTTTCAAGACCCTACGATGTTTGACAGACTTAAAACATATTGCAAGACAAAAGTTCCTTTGACAGACGAAGAACTTAAACTTATTGACACATACTTTGAAATTAAAGATTTAAAGAAAAAAGATTTTTTACTGCAAGACGGAAAAATCTGCAACTTCATTGGCTTTATTGCTGACGGCACTATCAGACACTTTCATATTAAAGATGGAATAGAAAAAACTTGTGATATTTCCTTTGAAAACGCTTGGGTAACAGACTTTCAAAGTTTTACTCATAATATTTCTTGTATAATGAATTTGCAGGCAATGGAAAACACAACGGTATTTGTTATCCGAAAAGAAAATCTTTATAAATTATACAACGAATGCAATAAATATGAAACTTTTGGCAGGTTAATGGCGGAAAAGGTTGCACAACGAGCAACCGAAATTGCAATGTCGCTTTCGTCAGACAAACCAGAAGAGCGGTTTCAGAATTTAATAAAAAATCAACCTGACCTTTTTCAGAGGGTTCCTCAAAAATATATTGCCAATTTTTTAGGTGTAAGCCCCGAAAGTTTGAGCAGAATTAGAAACCGAATTTTTAAGAAATCAAAAGTCTTAACTTAAGTCATCGTTTACCCATCATTGAAGCTGGAATTTTGCCTCATCAATTAAACAAATAAAAAATGAGACAATTATTCATCACTTCAATTATTTTAGCAATGACAACAATTAACAGCGTAACTGCACAAAATCAGCAATTAGAATTTTCAAAAGTAAAAGTCTATGAACATCAGTTAGACGATGTAATGGAATTAATTGACTCAACAGAACTGAAAATTAAACTCAAGGAAGTTGAAGAAAATTACCAACAAAATCCAAGCGAAATTAATAAAGTCCGACTTGGTATTATCTATCACGAAACAGCATTAAATCTTTCTTTCTTTTCTAAAACAGAATATAAAGGTTATGCAAAAAAAAGTTTTGATACATTTAGCGAACTTTTCGATTTGCCAAATACAACAAAGGAACTTTTACCATTTATTGCATCATATAGAGCTTCGGCATTATCGTTGGTTGGTGCAGAAACAAAAAAACTTAAATTGTTAGGCGAAGCATTTTCCTTATTCAATAACGCAGTAAAAAACTATTCATCAGTTTCTTATTTACCTGAATTTTTAAGGGGAAGCGTTGCTGAAAACTTGCCTTGGTTTTTCTTTACAAAAAGAAAATTTGCAAAGCAAGACTTTCAATCCATTATTGACAAGCAAGACAAAAACAGCGAGTATGCCAATTGGAAGATAATGAGCTTTACTTATTGGGCTTGGGCTAAACAAAGACAAAGTAAAAAACATAGAACGCAAGCATTGGCATATCTTGACAAAGCAATTGCATTAGACCCAAATTATAGAGCAGGCAGGCAAAAAGCAGAGGAACTAAAGACCACCTTGACGAAATAAAACTACAGCTAACATTGCATTGGCGTTATAGGGACTGAAGAACATAGGCTGAACATTTGTAATTCTATTTATCTTTGTTGAAAGCATTGGGCTGACGTGCCTTGATTGCCCCTACAACGCCAATGCTTCAACGTTACCGGCAAGGCTAAAGATAAAGAAAGACAACAGATAATAATGAACTACGATTTTTTCGCAGACAAGGCAGACAAATTAAAAGTTCTTGATTTTATTTTCAAGGATACTGATCTGCAGGTTTATGACCTGGGCTCACCTTATGGACAAGAGATCTGTCAATACAAAACTGTTGCAGCAATATCATCAAAGTTTGATCTTGAAATAGACCAATTCGGAACGGCATTTCAACTCTGGACGCCACGACATGGAGGCGAACCAATTTTTAGAAAAGTTGAACTTGATCCAAAACGTTGTAACGGACATACGTTTCGTTATGCGACTGATGGCTGGGGACTTATTCAATTGTATTTTGGCGGAATAAAAAACAACGAGCTTAGACATTCGCACATCGGACATTCCAGCGAAAAGAGAGCATTAATATGGGAAGATACCAATAAGTCAAGTGGCCTTGTTAGTTCCTGGGATTGGAAGGAAATCCAAGTAACTTCGAGAAAATTAAAATATCAGATCCATAACAAACTTGCGACAGGAAAAATCGGAAGTTTTGGAGTTTTATCGGGAGCAAACCAACTTGAAACACAGGGAATAAAACTGAGATGAAATAACTGCCAACAAAAAGCCCGGCTGGTAACACCTACTGCAGCGGATTTGGGCAATTGGCTTAATGGGAAGTTGCTTTTGTATTTGGTTGATTTACTTTGTCTTTTCGCTTCGCTTGAGCGGCAAATCCGAAGATCGGGCTTAATTAAGAGATGTAATCAGTAAACATTGCTTCCCGAAATAGTCAGCATATGAGGTGTTCGTATTGACGGACAGCAATGGCCGTCATTTTCTGCGTACTCTAATAGTTCAACATGAATATGACCGTTGGTGATTTTATCAAATTGAAACAAAGTTTCAGGCTCATATCCTGCTATAACCTTAACATCATAGCCGCTGTTTTGGTACAGAGTTAAACCCTGTCCTACAATAGCGTTTCCACCGTCCTTGGGAACCAGGCTGAAATAAACGGCAACATCTTCAATGCCGTCACCGGTAAAGTCCCCTGTGTAGGACTGCTGAAGATCAAGTTCCGCATCGTGGGAGGTTAAGATTTTAGGCAGGTATTTTCTGAATTGCTTCTCTGCAAGCCTAACGGCATCATTTGTTGTTATTTTAGGCCTTTTTGCCTGCATTTCTTTAAGAGAAAGTTCTTTCTCTTTCAGCAGCAGTTCTTTCTCCTTAAGTTCCAGTTCTTTTTCTTTATTTGAATTGTTGCAGCCTGCCAGGACTACAGACAGAAGTAGGGTTAGACTGAATTTGATTTTTAGGTTCATGGTATGAAATGGTTAATTTCCGTTACGGTTTTGGTTAATAGCAGTGGACTTGTATTTAAGTGTGTTCGGAACTAAATTAAAGCATTATTTGGTTTTAGCAACCTTTCACATATAAAAAAATCAATATTCATTAAGCCGGCTGACGTGGTATGGTTCTTTCTTTGTTTCTTGGTTAGTTAGTTAGTTAGTTAGTTAGTTAGTTAGTTAGTTAGTTAGTTAGTTAGTTTTTAGACTGTTTTTAGTTTGATTTTGGCCGGTGAGAGGGAGGTTGGGTGGAGTGATCAGTTGATTTGAATTAATCGTTATTTGATTTCTTATAATCCAGTGAGAGTTGCAGGATGGGGGGTAGAGTTCTGTTCCCGCTACTAGGAAGTGCGTAGTACAAATTTTAGCTTCTTAATTAAAAATGTGTTCTGTAGAACTAAAAAACGCCGTAAAAGTGATTTTTAATTTTTTCTAGTAGCGGGAAGCATTCAAATATCTAACCATATTATCTTGGATTACTATAATATTTTAAAATGCGTATCTTGATTTTTGTCATGTTTGTGTTTGCATAGCTACTAGTAAATGCCAAAGAGCATCAATCAAATTAAAAGGTCTTTTGGATAATTTATAGTAAAAAAAAGATATATTTGAAAGTAAATAATGTGTGAAATTTAGTATACATATCTACCCGAATTAGATCACTTTGTGTGATTTTTGTCATACATAATAAGCAAGTACTTCCAAGTAATCACGAAATGTATAAAAAATGAAAAAATTGATAGAATTTAAATTACAAAGAGAAACAATTTATATTGAAATGTCTGTACTGGACAATATTCAAGAATGTACTGAATATATTTCAACTCCATTCTCAAAAGGTAAAACAGTTTTCGAAAACGGAACAGACTTTAGCGCTTTTGAGAAGAAAATAATTAAATGTTTTATCGATGAGAAATATAGAACTTTCTTACATCTTGAAGGTAAACAACCACAATCAATTTGTGTTGAAGTAATTGAAAAATTTGAAGAAGAGCTATGGAAAGGCAAAAAAACATATATTTTTGAAACTCTAACTTGCAATCCATATGAATCACAATATACGTATTTAGTAGAGAAATAACGTGCTTATAATAGCACTACAAAAAATTTGGGCAAAACGCTTAATGGAAAAATAGTTTTGTATTTGGATGATTTGATAAATCCCAAGAATGAGCTTAATTTAGTGTCAAACCCGCTGTAGTCCCAGAACGTTGGCCGTAATTTAAAAGCTCTAATTGTAAATTAATAAATATGAATATGGATTGGAATTGGTTTTTTAGCTCATTTTGCCAAAGTGCTGCCGCATTAATTGGTATTATTGGTGCATTTATAATTTCTCGCCTTCTCGGTATTAGTGAAAAAATAAATTCTACTATTTCTGAATTTGATAACTTGGCAATAGAATGTAATAAAATCCTACTCAATATTAATAACTGTCGTTTCTATTGGTTTACAAAATCACATGTAAAATATAATAGCACTTTAAAAGAGTTAGTCAAAAATGGAGATTTCGATAATTTAAGTCGAGAAGAAATTTTGGATAAAATTTATAAATTAGATAATCAATTATATAAGATTGATGAAGCAGTTATCGAAAGCTTTGAAAAAGTATACAAAGAATACAAGCCAACTTATACTCCCGTAGGAAATGGAATAACCATGAAAAACATGCATTTTGTAGGCGCGTTCGACATTGCTCCTAAAGGATTATGGGATAATTTAAAGGACGAAAAAGATAAAATTGATAAACTTGAAATTGACTCTAGAACTTTAATTCAATATTTTGAACAAAATTTACAAAACTTAAGTGCGTTCGATGATTCAATAAAACCATTGAAAATTATAATAATTTTATTATTGGTCGCATTTCCTTTTACTGTAATATATCCGTTACATTTTATGCCAATGGAAACAAATATAAATCCAGAAATAACTTATAATATATTTGAAATATTTAATTCAATATTAACTTTTAAATCTGTTTTACTTTTTATATTTTTTATTTCAATTGAAAGCATTTTTACATATTTTCTCATAATAACTAATCAATTAAATATAAGATTATTAACAGCAAAACAGAATAATTCAAAAGATTTAAGAAGCCTTAAGAATTATTCTAAACATTTCGCATAATAAAATGCAACTCAAAGTATAGTACTTATTTTTCAACTTGTTTTAGTATGTTTAAATCGTCCCTTTGAAAATATGAAAATAATTGCAGTAATCGAAACACTTTTAACTTTTGCATTACCTTTTATTTTTAGGCATTTTTTTCCGACAAGAAAAAATATCACAAATGATTCAGAATAAAATGTTTGTATATTACCAATAATAAAAAAGTCTGCTTAGTAGCGGACTTTTATTTTTAAGAAATCTAAATTTATTCAGGACATTGAATTTCCCATTCACATAAGTCTCTAAGTAAAATTCTCATCCTGTCTTTTGATGGATTTTTAGGAGGTAAACCTTTAATCACCGAATGCGCACGATTATCCACTCCATCCAATAATTCACATAAAGGATTATGCTCTACAACGAGAGAAAGGGAAGGTGTTCGTAATTTTTCAACTAAAAACTTAACCAAGCCATTTGCATTAGGATCTTTTACTGCTATTTCTGGAGTAGTATGTTCATTCCAATCTGTCGATAATTCATCATTTCCTTTTGGTCTAAAAGCTCCAGGAATTATTTTTTTATCACTGTTTAAACTTTGATTTATATAGTTTTTATGTATGCGGTAATATAATAAATGATGATCTAAAATTGGTTCAATTTCATATGGCATATTTAGAGTTTTTGAGGAGTTGGAATAAGCATAAAATTAACATTCTCAATATTAAAATTTCCTTCTATATATTGCGACAAATCTTTCGCATTATCCCAATAAAAGGACGCTTTATCACCTATTTCCGCTATGTTTATTATCAAACGAAAATTTTCTTCCTCCCAAAAAATATCTATACTTTTATCTGAACTATGTAATATTTGTGGTATATACATTTGTGAATTTCTATTGTGATTCATCCAATTGCCAAAATTTATTAAAAATTCAATTGCAATTTTTAAAGTTGTTTCTTCATATTTTTCGGCACCATCATCGTCCCAATTATCTTCCAAATCTAAAATATATTTAGATTTCAAAATAGTATTAGATAGATAATTTAATTCATTAGGCAATGAAACTGTAATTGCATTAGAAATTTTAATCTCAGATGAAACATTTGTAATAGGTAATTCTATCATAGACCAGTGATCTAAATGATTAATTATCATTCTGCTTTCACCAATATTTGATAAATGCCCTCTTGGCTGTGATGAAGATAAATATCTACAAGACAAAGAAGAAACTTTTTGTTTTTGTAGTATTGTAGACTGTTCTGTCCACCGTGTAGGTTTATCAATTATATCTGTATACATTTTATTTAAAATCAATTATCTTATAATCGCTATTCTCTTTGATTAAGTTCAGTTCTCTCTCTGCAGTTGAAATTGCTTCTTTAAGTTTTTGCAGATCTTCAGTGTCAAGTGCCATAAAAATTTCTTCAATTTCATCATTTTGACGAAATTCAATTTTTAATTTATGGATACATAATGTTCCTACATTATTATCATTAACAAATATTGGTCGTATTTCATGAAAAACTTTTGATCCATAAAAAACTTTCTGATTATTGCCGTATAGCGTTAAAGCTTGAAGGGTTATTAATAAATTATCATTTGTATTGTTTATTAATTCCTTAAATATATCTATGATTAAATTAGGTTCTATTTCTAATTCATCCTCTTGAAGTAAAGATTCAGAAAGTTTTTCAAAATATAATTCCCTATTTAAATCAGAAGTCATTTGATTATGATGAAAATTCATAATTAATGACAGAAGACCTGTTGCATGATCTCTAGAAAAGCCTGTCTTTTCAATTAGAGTTTTTACAAATGTATTAGGCATTGAGCCCTTTTCAAATCCTCTTAAAGCCTCTAACACATTTTTTTTTATATCTGAATCTAATTCATTATAAAATTTAATTTGCTGTAAATCTTTGGAAGGAACTTTTATATAATCCATAACTAGCTAAAAAATAGATTTAAAATTTTTTAAATGTATACAATTTTATTAAAATAAATGAATCTAACAAATCTCCTACATTAACATAATTAACTAATTGTTTTATTTTATAAAATAATCAATTGACTTCATAACTATCTATAAACTAATATACGCCAAATATATGATTAAATGTATTGATATATAAAAAATTATGATTATTTAAAAAAAACTTTAACTAACTAATCCATTAGTTAATAGATGTTGCCAGATTTTCTTATTCTTTTTATCAAATATAGAAATCAATTTCTTTATAGAAATAATTTGTAAATTATCTTTACAGACATGTTAGAATTTACTTTAATTACTTTAAATATTACTTATTTGTTTAAGAGCAAATTATTTACGAGTTTTTTAATTTTTAATAAATATGATAATACAAATATCGTTTATTTGAGATATAAATATATACGTAATAATACCTGATTTTGATAAAAACTATAATCAATATTTAAATAGTTTTTTAGCCTATTCTAATCTTCCTATCTTTTATGCGAAGATTTATTTAATAAATTATGTTTTTAAATTTTGGTAAATTCCTAAAAATAAAATGAAAAGGAAGATAATAGAAATATTTTAAATAGCCTTATTCATATTTTTTTCGAATTTGTAACATGGTCCCGGCAATTCCTCCAGAAGAGATTTCGTAAATTCCCAGTGCCTTGTGAGCTTGATTCAAAAGTAACACTTTGAACTGCTCGAAGAATTCTATTTTATTATAATCCCAAGCTGAAAGAGCCAATTTGTATGCGTCTTTTGAAGATTTGATTTGTGGTCTTTCTGAGTTTTTTACTTTTGTTTTGTAGATCAGTTCAATTTCAGATACAGTCTGCCAGTTTTGATTCAAAGTTTCAATAATTTCTATATTTTATTAATTATGGAACATCCAACGGGAATCGCTTAGCAAGCGCAAAAAGCAACGCAATAAAGCAGGATATTTATCCTGCATTTATGGGGGAATTTTTTGCTAGCGCCCACGAGGGATTTCCGAACTTTGTGCAGAAATTAATTAAGATGGTTATTTTATAGAAATAAAACTTCAAAATAAGATGGCCAATTAATTGCATTAATAATCTCGTTAAGTAGGAGGAACTTCCATTGTCAGATCATTTTTCAATTGGACAATGTTAAAATTTTAAGTGAATAAAAAAACAGACTTTTTTAATTCAATAAGTTTAATGAATTTTAAGGTAATGAAAAACAGGTATATTTACTTATTTAATTATAATTTGATAATGATATTTTTGGATATTATTAATTATGTATGAGAATATGGTTTTCCGTAATGAATTTTAAATTGAAGTGTTAATATTTGTAGATATTTAAAAAAATAAAAATCATTTATGCCTAATCATAATCATGAATTATTGACATTTGTACTGGAGAGGAGTCTTAAACGGAAAAAGCTAGTAATACTAAAATTTCGCCTTTCCGAAAAAAAAACTACAGCATTAAACTTTTTAAATTCATAATCTATGGATAATTCAATTATTGATGTTACTGGTGAATCATACAGTCTTTCAAATAATTTATCAAGAAATTCTACTGTTCCTTACTGGGGACATCAAAATGTTTATTCATATTCAGAAATAAACTCTGCAACAAATGAGCAGCGAGTTTTTTATAAAACTTTTAAATTCAATTTTTTAAACAGTATATATACACATCTTGATGGCAATAATAACTATGCATTTATTTTGCTTTTTGATCTTCTAAATGAATTTGAAAATCACAAAAATACCATTCGCTTAGAAAGAGAATTAAAAGTGCTAAAAACTTACCATCCTAAAACTAAGTCTTATTGTGTTTCTTATTTAGTTAAAAAATTATTACAGCACAATCTGCATAAAGATGTTGAAAGAATTAGAAGAGAAGAAAATTATTATGATGATTATGATGCATATAATTATTCGAAATTAGGAACTCAGTTTAGAGTAAAATTAGCTCTAAATAATGAAGATGTAGAATTGTTAAATAAACTTTGGAATCCTGAAAATAATTTTTTCAGCATTGAATTTTGCGGTCATGAGATTGTCAAGTTTTACTTATATGTAATTAAAAAAATAGAAGAAAAGTATCAAAAAGAAGCATCTACTTTAATTGATGAACTTCATAAAGTTGCTGACCTTATAGCGTCTAAGCATTATAATTATCGAAAAGGAAGCAGTAACTACAAATACTCTATAGAAACCATTGTGAATGAACTTCACTCCAATATTTTTAAATATTGCGAAAATGTTGTTAGGGAAAATTTTGGGCATAAAAGAAAACTAAATGTAGATTTACAATATGACTTAGATGAAATTACAGAGGAATATAATAATCGCATAATTTTTCGGCTTAAAAAGATTTTACAAATTTATATCCCGACGATAAATCAGCCGGACGAAAAAGCAGATTTTGAGTTAAATACACAAAATACTACACGCTGGAAAATAAAATTTGATGAATTGACAAATAGTTTCAACAGTGATCCTAAAACCTTTTGTGAACAGATTATTTATTTAGGTCTTCAAAATAAAAATAATCCTTCTGTTGAAAATATTTTTTATGAGGCGTGTAAGTTTATAGCAAGCTACGATAAGGAAACTGCGCTCACTTTGTATATATATTATATTCATTATGATCTCAATTCCGTAAAATTTGATAATAAACAATTAAATACGACAGTTCAAAAAAGTCTGTTTAAAACTAGTGATCAGTTAAATTATTTTCAAAACATTGTCATTGAATTTTTACACGATAAAGATCTTGAAAAAGCATTGAAATCTATTCCAAGTGTATATGCTCCAAAAAGAAAAAAAATTCAATTAGACAGAAATGCTATTAAGGAAGTTCATGAAAAACATTCTGAAACTGTTGAGCTTCTTAATGAATACTTACGTGATGAAGAAGATTCGAAGGGAGTTGAGAAAGTGATAGTGAACGATGCAATGTTATTACAGATAATTACAAATTCAGAAGAAGATAAGAGAACGCCTTTTGATAATTCAATCAATTTCACAAAAATACAAGAAGAAATTTTGGAACAGTTCTCAAAAGCAAATCTTTCTGTTCTTCAATCCGATTTTGAAGCATTGGCACGATCTAAAGGAATGTTTAAAAACCAATTAATAGAAAGTATAAATGATATTTGCTATGAAATTTTAGACGATATTTTAATTGAAGAGGACGAAGATTTTTACATTATAAACGAAACTTATTTTAACCGAATTTTAGCAAAATGATAGAGAATATTAAACCAAAAGAAGCCACAGCAATTATTAATTCCTTGATTGGCGGTGTAGTCCCCAAAATTGGAGTGCAACATATTACGGTTGGCCGTTCTGAAGAGATAAGCGCATTTGTAAATGCGTTAGAGGATGTGAAAAATGGTCATAGTATGGTCAAGTTTTGGATTGGGGATTTTGGATCTGGAAAGTCATTTATGTTGCATTTATTAAATACTGTAGCATTAAAACAAAAGTTTGTGGTAACAAATGCTGATTTTACACCAGACAACAGACTTTACTCAAATGATGGGAAAGGTGTTGCATTATATTCAGCTATCATGGATAATATTGCGATCCAGACGAAACCTGAAGGAGGTGCATTGCCAACTCTAATGGAAAAATGGATAGAAAATGTTGTTTTAAAAACGGCTCAGGAAAATAATATCCTAATCGAAAGTATTCGCGAGGAAAAATATTTAGGGCTAATTCAAAATAACATCATGAAAACGATCAACGAAATAACAGAGGTTGGTGGTTTTGATTTTGGAACTGTCGTAATGAAATATTATGAGGGATATATAAAAGAGGATGAACAACTAAGAAGAAATGCCTTAAAATGGTTAAAAGGGGAATACAACACCAAGACTGAAGCAAAACAAGATTTAGGGGTTAGAGAAATAATAACAGATCTAAATTATTATGATATGCTAAAAAACTTTTGCAAACTATTTGTTAGTATGGGTTACAGCGGATTTATGATTAATTTGGATGAAGCAATAAATTTGTACAAAATTTCGACATCTGTAATGAGAGAGAAAAATTACGAGAAGATTTTGACCATTTATAATGATTGTTTTCAAGGAAAAGTAAGTAATCTGTTTTTCAACTTTGCCGGCACTAAAGAAGTATTAGAAAATGAGCGTAGAGGATTATTTAGCTATCATGCTTTAAAATCTCGTTTAGAAACTAATAAATTTGAAACAGCCGAAATTAGAGATTTTGCACAACCGGTAATTAAATTACTTCCCTTAGATCATAATGAAGTTTTTGTATTGCTGAAAAAGCTTAAAGCAATTTTTGATTATAATTATAAAGTTGAAACTAATATTTCTGATGATGATATTCAAAATTTTATGGAAGAAATGTTTAATAAACCTGGAGCTTCTGAATTTTTAACTCCAAGAGAAGTCATTAGAGATTTCTTAAACATTCTTAATATAATCAGACAGAATCCAAATTTAGATAAAGGAAAATTATTTGGTGACATTGAAATTTCAGACGAGCGTCCTGATACTATTTTAATGGATAGTATAGAAGAGTTATAATGTCGTTTGAATTATTATCAGAACCAATTCGAAAATATATTCGGGATAAACGATGGGAACAATTGCGTCCTATTCAAAATGCTGCAATTACAAAAATTTTAACTACAGATAATCATTATATTTTAGTGTCAAGAACCGCGTCTGGAAAAACCGAAGCGGCCTTTCTGCCAATTTTGTCGAAAGTAGATTTTAATGAAAAGGGCGTTCAGGTTTTGTATATCTCGCCACTTATTGCATTAATTAATGATCAGTTTTTTAGGGTTGAGGAATTGTGTAAAAATTTAGAAGTCAATGTTGTAAAATGGCATGGAGAAGCAAATAGAACTTTAAAAGAGAAATTAATAAAAGATCCGTCTGGCGTAGTTCTAATAACGCCCGAATCTTTGGAAGCTATGCTTTCAAACAAACCTTTTAATGTAAAACATCTTTTTGCGAATCTTAAATTTGTAGTTATTGATGAAATACATTCTTTTATAGGCTCAGGAAGAGGGGTGCAATTAAAATCTATATTGTCAAGATTACAAGGTTTAAATGAAAACCAATTTAGATTAATTGGACTGTCAGCAACACTAGGAGATTATGATGAGGTAAAGAAATTTGCCGGTACCAGTGTGCCCACAATTGTATTACGAGATAGTGCATCAAAAGAAATTGAAGTGAGGTTTAAATACTTTAAAAGTGCTGGACCAGAATTACCATTGGATCTCTTAAAAGATTTGTATTTAGAAACTAAAGATAGTAAAGTTTTAATCTTTCCGAATAGCAGAGGACTTGCAGAAGAAGTTGCAGTTAAACTAAAGAAAATTTCTGATAGATTAAATGGACATGTAAATTATTTTTCGCATCATTCTTCTGTTGATAAAGAAGTTAGAGAATACGTAGAATATTTTGCGAAAAGCAATAACAGACAAAATTTTTGCATTTCTTGTACTTCAACTTTGGAACTCGGAATTGATATTGGTTCTGTTGATCAAGTGGCACAAATAGATGCGACGCACAGTATTGCATCATTAATACAGCGAATAGGACGAAGTGGAAGGAGGGATGGGGCAAAAAGCGCTCTTTTATTGTATGCCACAGATAAATGGAGTTTATTGCAATCACTAGCTTGTTGGCAGTTATATAAAGAACCATTTATTGAACCCAAGGACTCAATGAGTTTAGCTTATGATCTTTTACTACATCAAGCATTATCAATCACAAAAGGAAATTCAGGTATTGGTTTTAATGATTTAGTTAAATCATTAAAGCAAAACTTTGCTTTCAATGACATTGATATTGCTGATATTAAAGAAATTTTAAATCATTTAATTGCTATTGATTTATTCGAAAAATTAAGAGATGAAGTTATTATCGGAGTTGAAGGAGAAAAAATCGTTAATAGTAGAGATTTTTACAGTGCCTTTACTATTGAAGATAATTTTAAGGTTTTAAATGCAGGTATAAAAATAGGTGAAATCCCATTGAGTCCACAAATTAAAGAAGACGAAAACATTCTTTTAGCAGCTAAAATCTGGAAGATTACTTTTGTTGATTTCAAAGCAAAAAAAATTGAAGTTAAGCCAACAAATGATGGTAAAAAACCTATTTTCAATGGAGGAAGTGGAATAGTGCATTCCAGGATTAGAAATAAGATGTTTGAATTATTATATCAAGAACATATATTTAATGAGTTGAACGAAGAAGCCGCCGATGAATTAAATGAGATGCGAAGTGATTTTTTAGTTTTTGATATTAAGAATACGGAAACGGAAAGACCATTGTTAGTTTCAGAAAAAAAACTCATATTCTATACTTTTACAGGAACCAAAATTAATAGGACATTACAATTTCTAATGAATTTTTCTCAAATAAAAAACACATTAGAAGATAGTACAAGTTTATTCAATATTTATGAATCCAAAGATGATTTTTTAAGTAAATTAAATTTCATATGTTCAAACGTTGATGCTATTGAAGAAATAATAACAGAAGAATTAGAAAAAAGACCAGACTCTGTTTGTGCATCAAAATGGGGTATTTATTTGCCAATAAAATTTCAGATTGAACTAATGAAAGAGAATTATTTTGATATAAAACAAACGCAGGAATTTTTAATAAATATAAATAGAATAGTACAAAATAACTAATTTTCTATAAGTTTAAATAATGTTTTGTATATGTCTTTAATAGAAAGAATGGAATATTACAAGTGTTAAATATTAAAACTGTTAATAAAAATTTGCTTTTTTACGGAAATCCTCATTTTTACTTAGCTTGGTTTTTGTATCATTGTAAGAATTTAAAATTAAATAAGAATTAGAATAATGGCAATAAATTTACAAAAAGGACAAAAAATTGACATTGGATTATCAAAAATTTCTATAGGATTAGGTTGGGATCCTAATGAGGGTACTGGTCATGAATTTGATCTGGATGCTTCCGCAATAATGATAAACGGTGATCGTAAACTTTTAGGTGAAAAATATTTTATTTTTTATAACAACTTAATCTCTCCTGATGGTGCATTAGAGCATACTGGAGATGATCCGACTGGAGGGAATAGTGACGGTGATGATGATGAAGCAATAAAAGTAGACCTAAGTAAGATTGATGCAAATGTGCAAGAAATACTTTTTGTTGTTACTATTGAAGATTTTGAAAGAAGAAGACAAAATTTTGGACAAGTTAGAAATTCTTATATTAGAATTGTAGATGATGCCAATGGTCAGGAAATTGCTAAATATGAACTTGATGAAGATTTTTCAGTAGAAACTGGAGTTGAATTTGGTAGATTGTACAAACGTAATGATCAATGGAGATTTGAAGCTAGCGGAATAGGTTATAAAGCAGATTTAGGTTTTTTCCTTGAAAAATATTATTCGGGAGAAATAATAAAATAAATCAGTGAAAAAATAATTTTTTAACTGTTGAAAACTAATATTCCAGGAATTAAAAGCATATTTTGAAAATAAATTACAAAAATTACAGCCATTTATCTTTTGATCTCTGGCTTACATTAATAAGGTCTAATCCTGAATTTAAGCAAAAAAGAAATTTGTTATTTAAAGATTTCTTTGAAATAAATGCTTCTATTGAAAGAGTAACTGAAGTCGTTCGTTATTATGATGTGTTGTGCAACAATATTAATGAAAAAACAGGATTAAATTTAAGTACGCACGAAATTTATTACTTAATTTTAGGTGCTCTGAAAGTTGACCTGCATGCAAATGGAGCTGACACATTACAGGATTTTTATAATGAAACAGAGATGCTGTTTTTAAATAATAAACCTGAGTTGATTTTTCCAAATATCAAACTTCAATTTGAAGAATTAGTAGCAGAAGGAAAATCAATAAATATATTGAGCAATACTGGATTTATAAAAGGAAAAAGCTTGAGAAAGCTTCTTGCGTATTATGAATTGGAGGATTCTATTTCTTTTCAGATTTATTCTGATGAAGTTGGATTTTCAAAACCAAATCTTGAGATTTTTCAATTGGTTTTTGATCAGGTAAATAACTCGAAAAAAGTTCAGAAAAGTGAGATTCTGCATATTGGTGATAACAGTATTGCAGATTATAATGGCGCAATCAATTTTGGATTTGAAGCGCATCTATTAAAAATTTAAAAGTGAATAAAAGTTTTAGCTTACATAAAATTATTGAAAAAGATAATTGTCCATTTAAAGAGAATGAATACAGTCGATTTAAATTTGGAGACAAACTCTATGCAGAAAAATTTGCAAAGGAATTATTCACTGGATTTGTCGATGAGTTTAGAGATTTGCTTCTTTCTGATGAAGAGATTGTGATTTTGCCAAGTCCCTACTTGTCGATACCAACTGCTTCTAACTTTTTATGTTATTATTTTAAAAAAGAATTAAACAGCTTTTTATTTAAAAACGGTAAGAAGGCCAGTATAGAATCTAAGATTTATAGAAATCAAACCTATGTGACGGATTATGGAAATTTAGATTTTAATGAAAGAGTGAATTTAATCTCAAATGATACTTACTATATAGATCGTAATTTTATTAATGATAAACTATGCATTTTTGTAGATGATATCAAAATAACAGGCAGTCATGAACATACAGTAAATAAGATTTTGGATCAGTATAACGTAAATGGAGATTTCATTTTTGTTTACTTCGCTGAACTTGCAAATAAAGAGATTCATCCAAAAATTGAAAATCATTACAATTATTTTGATATTAAAAATATTGAAGACATTATTTCAGTGATTAACAGTGAACATTTTCAATACAATACCAGAATCGTAAAATTCATTTTAAGCTTAAACGAAGAGGAGTTTAGTTTTTTAATAAATAGTATTTCTTCCAAAAAAAGCGATGAATTATTTCATTTGGCAATAAGCAATAATTATCACCAGATTTTAGAATATAAAACGAACATTAATGTAATAAAAATAGATTAAAACTATGGCTATCAACTTACAAAAAGGACAACGCGAGAATATTAACGCACCAAAATTTACTATTGGTTTAGGATGGGATACAAACAATAGCAGCACAGGATCAGGTTTTGATCTTGATGCTTCAGTTTTTATATTGGGTGACAATAGAAAAATTGTATCAGATGCTCATTTCGTTTTTTACAATAACCTAAAATCTCCGGATGAAGCTGTTATTCACACAGGTGATAACCTGACAGGAGACGGAGACGGAGATGATGAACAAGTAAAAATCGATTTGACGAAAATAAACCCGGCTGTAAAAGAAATTTGTATTGTAGTAACTATTCATGATGCTGTAAACAGAAAACAAAATTTCGGTCAGGTTAGAAATTCGTTTATTCGCATTATAGATGACAGCAACAATACAGAAATGGTTAAATATGAGCTTGAAGAAGACTTCTCGATAGAAACGGCGGTTGAATTTGGAAGAATTTACAATAAGGACGGCCAATGGAAATTTGAAGCAATGGGCATTGGAATGAAAGGCGGATTAGAAGATTACTTAAACAAATACAACTAAAACATGGCAATTAATTTAGAAAAAGGACAACGTATAAATCTTGAAAAAAGTAATGGATCGAAATTGCAAAACATTTGTGTTGGTGTAAACTGGGGAGCAATTGAGAAAAAAGGACTTTTTGGTACCAAAAAAGAACCAGTAGATTTAGATGCAAGTTGTGCGATTTATGATGACAAAAAAAATCATATTGATTCAGTAAACTTTAGAAAATTAATTTCGAATGATCGTGCTATTAAACATAGTGGCGATGATTTGACAGGAGATTTAAATGGAGATGACGGTTTAGACAATGAAGTGATCACATTAGATTTTTCACAATTAACACCGGCAGCAAATCATGTTGCATTTTTTATAAACAGTTTTAGAGGACAGGATTTTAAAGATATTCCTTTTGCTTCTATACGTATCTATGAAGGAACTCCCACAAGAGTTAGTCAGGAATTTGCCCGTTTTGATATCGCAAATGATGCTAGTTTTGCCGGAAATGTTTCTATGGTTTTAGGCGTGTTTTATAAAAGAAACGACGAATGGAAATTTAGTGCAGTTGGGGTTCCAACAAGTGATAAAAAGTTAGAGCAGACTATCGTTACAATTCAACAAAATCATCTATAAACTAAAATGGAAGAAAACCAATTAGCTACTCAGGAAAATACCGCCTTGATTGACAAAGATGGTAATGTGAATTTAACTTCAATCTCAGAAGCTGAAGTAAATAATTTCAAATCTATTTCGAATCAGTTAAATGAAAATGATGTGAATTCGATTCTGAATTATGGAGCCGAAATTCAAAATTCGATAGCCAAACAAAGTGATACTTTCTTAACGAATGTGAGAACGTATAATTCTGGCGAAGTAGGAACTTTGATTACTGATTTACTGACAGAATTAAATTATGTTGATGTTGATCAGCTCGATCAGGGACCGTTCAAACGCTTTTTGTCTAAGATTCCGTTGCTTAATAAATTAGTAATAGATGTAAAAAAATTATTCCAGCAATATGATAAGATTACTGTAAATATTGATAAAATCAGTAATAAAGTAAAAGCGGGAATGATCAATTCCGTAAAAGATAACAGCGCACTTCAAACCATGTTTGATGGCAATGTGAATCTTATTAAAGAAATGGAAAAACATATTATTGCAGGTCAGATCCGATTCAAAGAATTAGGAGAAGAACTTGCTGTAATGGAAGGTAATCCAACGCAATACCAGGATTACCAATTTTCAGACAAAAGAAATTTCATAAACCGTCTTGACAAACGTCTTGCTGATATGAAAATTGTTCGTTTCATAATGTTGCAATCTTTAGCACAGATACGTGTAGTTCAAAATAACAACACTTCTATTGCAGAGAAAGCGCAGTCTATTTTGACTACAACAATGCCGGTTTGGAAAAATCAGTTGACACTTGCTGTTGCGTTGCAAAGACAGAAACAAAACATTGAGGTTCAAAGAAAAGTTTCAGAAACTACCAATACCATTTTGCAGAAAAATGCAGAGATGCTAAAACAAAACAGTATTGAAGTAGCCAGAGAAAATGAAAATACAGTTGTTTCATTAGAGACGTTAAAAATGACAACAAAATCATTAATCGATACTTTGACCGAAGTAAAACAAATTCACGAACAAGGTACAGAAACCAGAAGACAGCTGGATGCAGGACTTCAAAGCCTTGAAATCGAATTGAAAAAAGGGGTTGTAAGTTAAAAAGAATAAGGAGTTAATTGAATGCAAGAGGAAGAGGAAAGGTACGTTCAAATAATAAAAGATAGTAACAGAAAGCTCGTGGTTTTAAAATTGTTATCCAATTTTTTTAACCACAAGGACTTTGTTGGCGTTTTGGTAAGAACTAAAGTAATTCATTCCCTTTTTCAGAAGAACCAGACATTAGATGTTAATAAATTAGAATTGTTTCATATTCAATTTACTAACAGTCTGATTGACCTGTTTCAAAAGATTAAAAAATCGAAAGAACAGCAATATAATCTAATCACAGATGAAATATATATCAATAATGATATCATATCGAAACTGAAGGTTGAAATAGGGGAAGAAAAATTCTCCGATCAGACAAAAGAGCATGCACAAAAGATGTCCAAAAAAATTGAACAGCTGTATCATATTTTTGCATCAGAAAGTACTAGTTTTTTTGATTGGAATGATATTATGTCATTTTCTGACGGAATTAAATCAGAATTTTATCGAGAGATAACTATTGATCAATACGAAAAGCTTACCACTGCAACAAAAAAAAATTATGAAAACAAGTATGTAAAGTTTGAAAAAAAGCTTTTAGGGAGGCTTAACATACTCAATTTTAAAATTAAATTTTTATGCGGTTTAGTCTGTAACAATGAGATTATTGAAGTTTATGAGTTTAGAGATTCTAACGATAAATTTATTTTTGTTGGAAACGAAAAATCTTTTTCTTTCATTGAAGGAGATAAATTAAAAGATATTGATTTCTCTAAAAACAATTCTGCAAAAGGTGAAATTATAGCACAACTTCTGGAAAAAAATGCTTTACTGGAATTAGAACTAAGTACTATTAAAACATCTCTTCCAGAAAGTGTGCAAGTAGTATTAAAAGATTATTTAAATAAAATATCATCTGTAGACTTTTTAGAGGATTTGCAAAATGTCGATGAACAGACAAATATTTTAAAATCAATGTTGAATATTAATATTAATTAAAGAAAATAAAATGGCAATTAATTTAGAAAAAGGGCAAAGACAAAGTATTAATGCACCAAAATTTACTGTTGGACTTGGTTGGGATAGTAATTCAAGTAGTACAGGGGAAGGATTTGACTTAGATGCTTCTGTTTTTTTAGTTGGTGCCAACGGAAAAATTCCAAGTGACAATCATTTCGTTTACTATAATAATTTAAAATCGCCAGATGGTGCTGTACTTCACACAGGAGATAATTTAACAGGTGCAGGAGATGGTGATGATGAAAAAATACAAATTGATTTGTCTAACATATCACCTGATGTTAATGAGATCTCATTTGTAGTGACGATTCATCATGCAGATACAAGAAGACAAAATTTTGGACAAATCAGAAATTCTTACATCAGGATCTTGGATCAAACTAATACAGAATTAGTTAAGTACGAACTTGATGAAGATTTTTCTATTGAAACTGCAGTTGAATTTGGAAGAATTTATAAAAGAAATGATGAATGGAAATTTGAGGCTGTTGGAATTGGTATGAAAGGTGGCTTACAAGATTATTTGAATAAATTTAATTAATTATTAAACCCTATTAAAAACTATGGCAATTAACCTAACGAAAGGACAGAAGATTGATTTAAGGAAATCAAGCGGTGAATCATTAACTAATTTTTGCGTTGGTGTAAACTGGGGCGCAATTGAAACAAAAGGATTTTTAGGATTATCAAAAAACGTAATCAATATTGACTTAGATTTGAGTTGCATATTAATTGATGATCAAAATAAGCTTTGTGATCATTTGTATTCTCCATTATACAGAATAGAAGTTTTACAGCAATTTGGTTTGCCAAAGGGAAAATTGTTAAGTGCTGATGGTGCCCTAAAACATACAGGAGATGATCTTGCGGGTGATACAGGTGGCGATGATGGTTTAGATAATGAAATTATTACTGTTGATCTTTCTAAAGTTGATGCCAAAGTGAATCAAATATTTTTCTTTTTAAATAATGCGGGAAAAGAAGATTTCTCTCAAATTCCTTACGCAAAAATTAGAATGTACGAAGGAACGCCAACAAAAGTAGTTTCGGAATTTGCTTCATATAACGTTTCTGCAGATTCTCAGTACGTAAACAAACGCTCTATAATCATGGGTAAATTGTACAAACGTAATGGAGAATGGAAATTCAGCGCAATCGGAGATCCAACAGATGACACATTTTTGGGACAAACTATTCATAAAATCGTTAAGTCTTACCTGTAATAGAGATCAAAAAATAACGCATCTCGGAAGTAAGCTCAAAGGAAATAATTCCAGCGAAACTCCAACTACAATATTCCTATATAAAAAAATATACCCATGAGAAGACTGCCTGTTTACTTATTACTAGACACTTCCGGATCAATGACTGGTGAGCCTATTGAGGCTGTTAAAAATGGCGTGCAAATGATGATTAGCTCATTAAGACAAAATCCGCAGGCTATTGAAACTGCTTTTCTAAGCGTTATTACTTTCGATACAACAGCGCAACAAATCATTCCATTAACGGATTTGGCCTCTTTTCAAATGATTGATCTTAAAGCAACCGGGGTAACAGCTCTAGGAGAAGGATTGACATTAGTAGCTCATAAAATAGAAACTGAAGTTGCTAAAACAACAACAGAACAAAAAGGAGATTGGAAACCATTAGTCTTTATAATGACTGATGGAATTCCTACCGATAATTGGGAAAGAGGTTTGGAAGAATTTAAAAGAGCAAAAATTGCATTTACAGTTGCATGTGCAGCAGGCGGCGGAGCAGATGCTGCTATTTTGAAAAGGATCACAGATAATGTAGTAAGCCTTGATACCGCTGATAGTGCTAGTATAGGAAAGTTTTTTCAATGGGTTACCGCTTCGATTGGAGTATCTTCAACAAAAGTGGAAGATTATGGTAAGGAACTTACAAATTTAAAAGAATTACCTCCGCCTCCGTCTGAATTAAACATTGTAGTTTAGAATTCAGTAAGGCAGAGTTTATATATGCCATTTTATTAGATTGACTTTTTTTGTATTGCCTCTTTTAGAGAAGTTGTACCAATTGAGAATGCCTATGAATTTCAAAACTAATTTTATAGTCAAGTAATTCTATTATTAAATCATTTTAAAGTTATGAGAAGACTACCCGTTTATTTTTTGTTGGATACATCAGGTTCTATGTATGGAGAGCCAATTCAGGCTTTAAATAATGCTTTAAGTGGCATGATTAATACATTACGTTCAGATGCTCAGGCGTTAGATTCGCTGTGGATCAGTATAATAACTTATGATCGTGAAGTTAAAGAAATAGTGCCATTAACGGAACTTGTAAACTTTCAGCTTCCTGAAATTACCTGTCCGCAAAGCGGTCCTACAAATACCGGAGCAGGTTTGGATTTTGTGATTCAAAAAGTAAATAAAGAGGTTATAAAAGGTTCAGCAACTCAAAAAGGCGATTGGAAACCGTTGCTTTTTGTTTTTACAGATGGTAAACCTTCCGATATTCAGTTTTACAGAGAAAAAACAAAGGAGATACGAAATCTAAATTTTGGAGCTGTTGTTGGGTGTGCAGCCGGACATATGGCAAACGATGAAATTTTAAAAGAATTAACAGATAATGTAGTGCATTTAGCTTCTGCTGATAGTTCTACATTGAAACAATTTTTTAAATGGGTTTCTGAAACGATCGAGCAAGGAAATAAAAGCCAGGGAACAGGAGAAAGCGTAACATTGCCACCTCCGCCAAGCGAAATAACAGTAGTAATTTAATATGGAAGTGCTAGGTACTCTAATATCAATTATTAGCATAATTGTTACTATAATCCACAAAGTAAATCAATCCTCATATGGTAATGATAACAGCAGAAGTTCTTACACTGACACGACTTATGAGGTTGTTCACGAATTTACATCACAAGAGAAATTAGAGAACATGAATATTGACAGTTTGAATATTTGTTATCAGACTACGGGAATTGCTGACTTCTCTATTGAAAAAGCCAGACGTGCTTTGTTGAATCATTATGTGCAAAATAATTTTTATATAGAAGATATCATTGTATGTCAAAATTGTATGTATATAAAAGTACTACATTCAATCCCGTTCAATGGAAATAATAAATGTTATGGAGCTGCCTTTTCGCTCAATTATATGACAGTAAATAATGGTGTTTCAGTTTACGGTTCAAAAAAATTAAATGCTGATGAAAAATTGGTTTTTAGTGAAATTGCAAATGAATTAATAAAAGCGGTTGCCTAATGTATATTATAAAAATTTTTATTCAGATTTTAATTGTTGGACTCTTTTTGTATTCCAAATTGCTACCGTACAAAGACAAGTTAAATACGCAGTATAGAGGCATTTTTGATTTTTTCAATAGTATTTTTTCGCCCATACTTAATTTTCTAAAAACAATGATAAAACCTTTTCAGGTTGGAGTGGGGTTAGCAGTTGATATGACACAGATTATACTTTTAATTATTTTTTTAATGTTATTAAATTTCCTTTGAAATGAGAAGATTACCCATTTATTTTTTAATCGATATCTCGGAATCAATGGTTGGAGAACCAATTCAACAAGTTGAAGAAGGATTAGCCACCATTATTCGAGCATTAAAAACAGATCCGCATGCTCTCGAAACTGTTTTTGTTTCTATTATTGTATTTGCCGGACAGCCTAAAACATTAGTTCCTTTACAGGAAATCGTGAGCTTTTATCCGCCAAAATTTCCAATTGGAAGCGGAACATCTTTAAGTAAAGGTTTAGGACATTTAATGTATGAATTAAGAACCAACATCATTAAAACAACTTATGAGGTAAAGGGCGATTGGAAACCTATCGTATTCTTATTTACAGATGGGGTTCCTACGGATGATAGTAAGACAGCAATAAATGAATGGAAACAAAACTGGCAGAGAACAGCCAATTTAATTGCAATTTCTTTCGGAAGCGAAACAGATACAAAATTATTAGGCGAGCTTACAGAAAATGTACTTCATTTTAAAAATACAAATGTACAATCATACAAAGAGTTTTTTAAATGGGTAACAGATTCTATAAAAACCAGCAGTATAAGTGTCGAAAATAATTCGAGCGGTTTCGAATTGGCAAAACTGGACGGCGAAACACTTTCTAAAATAGATTTGACTAAAGAAACTCCCAATCGTCAATATGTCGATGACAATTTTGTTGTTTTAAACGGAAAGTGTCAAAATACAAAGAGGCCATATTTAATGAAATACCGCAAGACTATTGCAGAATCTATTTATGCAGGTATCGAATTGTCGTCTAAAAATTACAAATTAGTAGGAGCTTATCAGGTTGATAATGCTTATTTTGAATTGGCAGATTCAGGAAATTTTAGCAATAAAGTAAATACAGACGAACTTATTGGCGGACCAACTTGCCCTTGTTGTGGCAATCAAATTGCTTTTGCAGTTTGTGTTTGCGGTAAAATACATTGTATTGGTGATGAGGATATAAGTACCTGTCCGTGGTGTAACAATCAGGGAAGTTATGGTTCCGGAGGTGGCGGATTTGATGTAAACAGAACCCAAGGATAATTCATGGAAGAGACTAAAAGATATATTCAGTCTTTTTTATCACAAAATAAAATTGACATTGCTTCAGATAAATCGGCTCTTTTTGCTGCCTTTGCTTGTGATGAAAAAAATGTCAATGCAGTAAAAATAATTCAGGAAAACCAAAAAAGGATCATGCAGAATTGGATATTGAAAAACAGAATTGACGATATTTTGACGCAGACTGTCTCAATACCAAACGGCACTGTAAACAAGAGTTATGAAGCAAAGATTGATTTTAATGCTTGGGGTTGGGATGATATTATTTTATATGAAATTAAAGGTTTAGAAAATACAGGTCTTGAATTTAATGAGACTGATAAATTACTTTTAGGAATTCCTAAAGTAAGCGGCGATTTAAAAATAAGAATTTCATTTAGAGTTGAAAGCGAGCAGGAAGATTCAATCTTAAATGAGAAAATACTAACACTTATTATAAATCCTGATCCAAAATCGTTGTGGAAGAACCTCGAAAGTGATAAAAATGATCCCTTTTGGAAACCGGATAACGTAGCAGTTTTAGATAAATTTCTAGATAAAAATATTGTGGTAGCTTCTAAAAGAGGAAGAAGTCATGCCAATGTAGGTTCTTTTAGAGAAGATGATTTTGCATTTAAAAATCTAAAAGAAATTGGTTGGAGTATTTTAGCCGTTTCAGATGGAGCAGGTTCTGCAAAATTATCGAGAAAAGGTTCGAACTTAGCCTGCATTTCGGTTGTTCACTATTTTGAAGAAAATTTAAATGCAGAAAATCTAAAAGAATTTGATCAGGTTTTGATAGATCATCACCATAAAGCAACTGACGAAACATCTAAAAAGATAAGTCATTTTGTATATCAGAATCTTTCGAAAGCAGCACATTTTGCACATCAACAAATTGAAGAATTTGCGATAAAGAGCGAAACAGAACTTAAAAATTTTCATGCTACGTTAATTTTTGCTCTTGTTAAAAAATATGATTTTGGATATGCTATTCTAACCTTCGGAATTGGCGATTGTCCTATTGGATTATTAAGCAAAGATCTTAACGAAATTAAATTAATGAACTGGCTCGATGTTGGAGATTTTGGCGGTGGAACTCGCTTTATTACCATGCCAGAAATTTTTCAAAGTGATAAATTCTCGACACGATTTGGTTTTAAACTGGTTGATGATTTCTCTTATTTAATGTTATTGACAGACGGAATTTACGATCCTAAATTTGTAGTTGAAGCCAATTTGGAAAGAATCGACAAATGGAATGAATTTCTCGAAGATTTAAAGGGAGAAAATGAAGATGGAATTAAAGTCAATTTTAATAAAGAAAATTCTGATATTGCAGAGCAGCTTTCTACTTGGATGGATTTTTGGAGTTCAGGAAATCACGATGACAGAACCCTTGCTATAATTTATTAATTATGAGTACGATTACAGTAAAATCAATTAATGACACTGCAAAATCATATCAATTTGTTGATAATGGCGAACCTATGCGGGGTGGTGTCAAGGATGTTTATTTTAGTCCAGATAGAAAATATGTGGTAGCTATTTTTAGAGATAAACTAGATTTCAATCAAAAAGAAAGATTACAAAGAATAACTAATAAATATTTGCCTCAAATTCAAAATGGAGAAGTTGGTGACTTTTATTTAAATGAAGTTTACAGATGGCCAACTGATGTAATTGACTATAAAGGATTAACAGGAGTTATTGTTCCAATTTACGATTCAAAGTTTTTCTTTAAAAAAGGATATGAAACCAGCGATTTAATTCAAGGTAAAGAAAAAAATGGAAAATGGTTTGCGGGCTCTAAATTTAGAAACCCAAATTTTCCGCTACGTGTAGCAAAATCTGAATTAGGAGATTGGCTGAGTTATTTTCAGGTTTGTGTTAACTTGACTCGCGGTGTAAAAAAAATGCACGCGATGGGATTAGCGCATTCTGATTTGTCATATAATAATGTCCTAATCGATCCGATTAATAAATCAGCGTGTATTATAGATTTGGACGGATTAGTGGTTCCAGGATTATTTCCGGCAGAAGTAATTGGAACTGCTGAGTTTATAGCTCCAGAAGTACTTTCGACAAAACATCTAAATAAAACAGATCCAAACAGAAAATTACCAAGCAGATTAACGGACTTGCATGCTTTACCTGTTTTAATCTATATGTTTTTACTGCACAGACATCCATTAAAAGGTGGTAAGGTGCACGATCTTGATACCGAAAAAGATGATTTGTTGTCTATGGGTGAAAAAGCAATGTTTATAGAACATCCAACTGACCCAATGAACAGACCAAAACTAAATCAGGTTTCAAAATGGGATTTGCCTTGGGCAGATATTGAAAAATTACCTTACGGAGTTACCGGGCCTTATTTAAAAACCTTATTTGATAAAGTCTTCATCGAAGGATTACACAACCCCATGCAAAGACCAAATGCCGAAGAATGGGAAATAGCATTGCTTAAAACAACGGATTTAATGCAGAAATGCCATAATACTTCCTGCGAACAAAAATGGTATGTTTTTGATAACACTAATACACCAAGATGCCCCTTTTGTAATACGGCGCATAAAGGCACGCTTCCGGTTTTAGATTTGTACTATCAGTTTAAGGAAACCGTCTGGAAACCTGAAAATCACAGATTAATGGTTTATAACGATCAATACTTGTTTCAATGGCACGTTAATCGTAATATTGCCAGAAATGAAAAACTTACGGCAGCACAAAAAGTACCCGTGGGTTATTTTACATTTTATAATGATAAATGGGTATTTGTCAATCAAAAATTATCCTCATTAAAAGATGTTACCGAAGACAAAGAAATTCCTATCGGAACAATGCTCGAACTTACAGACGGTAAAAAAATATTGCTTTCGAAAGAAGGAGGCGGTAGAGTTATAGTAGTTACAATGGCAAATAAATAATTTAAAATCTAACCTAATTAATATTTAAAAATGAATCAACACCCTATTTTTTCAGAACATCCAGGATTAATAATAGTATTTGCGGTCGCTGTAGTTATCATGCTATTATTAGATTTAGGAATTTTCAACAAGAAAAGTCATGTCGTGACTAATAAAGAAGCAGTGACATGGTCACTAGTTTGGATAAGTTTAGCAATGATTTTTAGTGGTTTGATTTATCACTTTGCAGGAGCTGCCAAATTTTATGAGTTTCAATCTGCATACTGGATTGAGAAAGCACTTTCTGTAGATAATCTTTTTGTTTTTATATTAGTTTTTAAGTTTTTTGATGTAGCAAATCAAAATAAGCATAAGGTTTTATTTTGGGGAATTATAGGAGCATTGGTTTTGAGAGCAATTTTTATATTTTCAGGAGCATTCTTAATAGAACTTACATATTTAAATAAACTTTTGAATCTTGCTGGATTAGAAGGCTTTAAATATGATATTAATCTGATAATGACTGCATTTGGATTATTTCTAGTATATGCTGGAATCAAATCTTGGTCTGCAGGTGACGATAATGATGAAGAGGATTATAACAATACAAGAGGTGCAAGATTAATAAGAAAGTTTTTTAGTGTTAGCGATAAATATGATGGAGATAAATTCTTTACAATTGAAAACGGAAAAAAATTGGCTACACCACTTTTAGTAGTTGTAGCTGTAATTGAATTTACGGATTTACTGTTTGCTGTTGATTCTATTCCTGCAATTTTTGCGATTTCAAGCGATCCATTTATCCTTTACACATCAAATATTTTTGCCATTTTAGGATTAAGAGCATTGTTCTTTTTATTAGATAATTTTATTCATTTGTTTAGTAAATTACAATATGGACTGGCAATCATTCTTTCGTTTATAGGTGTTAAAATGATTATATCTCCATTCTATCATATTGAGTCTATTTATTCTTTAATCGCTATTGGAGGTATTCTTGCTATTTCTGTATTAGCATCAGTTTTATTACCTGAGCCGAAAGAGGCATAAAAAAAGTGATTGCTTAGCAAAAAAAAGAGATAAAGTTAAGGGTGTATTGTATAATACACCCTTAACTATTTTTTATTCCTTTGTGAATTCTTTTTTTCTTTTTTTGTTTAAACTGTTTCGAAACATAGTCATTTATTTTTTCCCCACGAAGCAAGATGTCTGCAAGATTTTCTTTTGCATACTCTTTTGATTCAAGATCTTGAAAGTTTTCAGAATTTGTTGAAACAGAATTTTGATGCTTTTTTTCAAATGCAAGAATGTTCAATGCACAGCTTTCCTGAATTCCTTTTGCACTGAATTCTTTTCCCAGACTGCTTCCATTAAAAACAGATCTGGTTTTGTGGTCAACGTAAGTTACTCCGTAAATCTGTCCTTTATTACTTTTTCTGAGTATCATATGAATGCTTTCTCTTTCTAATATCTTGGATAATTTTTCTGGAGAAGTTATCATTTGATGAAATAAAGCCTGTTTTATGGCAAGTTTTAAATGTCTTTTAGACGATTCTTTCTCTGTTTCATTAGATTTAAACTTTCCTTCCAGAAATTTTAAGGTAGGTCTACTGTAGAATTCGCTGGCTTTTATCGGCACGCCTATAGGTTTTGAGTTCTGGTCAAGTATCTTGTAAAGAAGTCCGTTGTTTTTTAAAACTCTCGAATCCTCACGTCTGTCAGCATGAACATTATGGAGGTTTAAAACGGCATTGAGTTCAGGCAGGCTGGAATACTTGTAATCAAATAAAACCTTATTCAAAACTGAATTGATCGCCTTTCTGGACTCTGCTTTTCCATAATGGACTCTTCCGACATTTATTGGTTTTAAAGTGAAATCTTCTTTCTGTTTTCTTCCTTCAGCTTGTACCAGTCCGAAAAGCTCTTCAATTTCTTTTCTTGCAGGTTCTGACTTTTTAACGCCTATTAAATGCAGATCAATTCTTTTTCCATCTCTCTGAATATTGTTTTTGACAAGATGTAGATGAGGATGTCCCGCATGATTGCGCTGATAAACTAGATAAGGCTGTTTTCCAAAACCTATCTTCTCCATATAAGTGTCTGCAATTTCAATCAGCTTTTCTTTACAATGATTTTCCGAAGGATCAAAATTGAGAGATATATGAACGCTGTTCCGCTTTACATTTTCATTCAATGAAGACAATTTTAAAAAACGGTTGAGCTTCTGGGTAAAGTTTAATTTCTCTAATTCAAGAGGGTAGTTCACGACACTAATGCACTCAGTAATTCCTTCCTTAACTTTATTTTCGTTATAATTCAGAATGCTGGTTATTGAATGGCTGGTTTTTATTACTGCAACCATTGTTCCGATATTTTCTGGGTGTGACTGCTGATTGCTTCTAATTTAGAAAGTGCTTTTCTTTCCAAATCAAACAAAAACAGCTGTGTCTTAAACTCAGGAATCATTTTCAGTGAATTTACCTTTCTGGCAATTTGGTTGATGTTGTTTCCAATTGCACGGAGTTCTGAAGATAGCATAATGGTTTCTTCCATCAGGTCATCTAATGACTGGTTGCGGTACTTGGTTGTGATCGGTCTGCTGAATAAGCTTTTTCGAACGTAGTCGCTCAGTTTTCTGCACGTGCTTGCCTTGAACAGGCTTTCAATTTTTGCGTACTCTTTCTCTGTCAGGCGCAGGATAATTCTGCGTGATCTGTTTGAATTTTCTCTTTCCATCATTTTTCCTTTTCATTGTTTCAAACTCTGCTCTTTTAAGTTTCTCCACCGCCGAGTTCCGAGGCAATGGGTGGCAAGATAGGCGGTTGTCAGACAACCGTACATCTTGTCGTGAGCTTTGACGCTGACTTAAATCATCCAGGCGCTTTGATTTTTTTTTTGGGATTTGTATGTTTTGCAGGATTCGGAAGGCCGCAGACTTGACAAGACTTGCTGACGAAAATTTTTAGTAGAGATCGGTTTTCATTCGAAACGGCTAAAAAGGGCAGCCAAGATAGCGCCATCCCTCTGCTGCATGCGCATAACGGACTCCATTTTCCTTTCGTCCGCCCCTTGGGACTTATAGCACTCCGCATTCTTTAGCTGGTGCTTGATCTGTGCTTTCTTTTTTTCCGTTTTTTCTTTTGAAAACAATTTTTTTTAAGGAGCGGAGCGGGGGTTAAGGAAGCAGGGATCAATAGCTATTGCTTAAGTATTTCATAAAAATATGCCTTAGGTATTGATCAGTGGTTAACGAATTATTCATTCATTTTTTAAATTTAAAGGTTATGGAAATTACAGGAAGAGTTACGGCAGATGCGGCAGTGCGCCGTGGGGGAGAAAAAGAAGTTTTGAGTTTCTCTATTGCAGTTAATGACCGCTATAAGGTGGCGGGAAGTTCAGAGTACAAAGAGGTGACAACTTTTATCAATTGTTCATACTGGCTTAGTATGAAAGCAGCGCAGTGGGTTAAGAAAGGAGCAGTCGTGCTTTTAAACGGCAGACTGGGTATGCATGTGTATATCAACAGCGAAGGAAATCCGATAGGCAGCATTGACTTTCATGTTAATGCAATAAATATTCTTGCTTTTGCAAAAAGAAGCAGTGATAAAGCTGCTGATAAGGAAAAGGCTGGAAGTGTACAGAAAGGGAACAGCAGCACTGCTGTTAAGAACGGGAAAGATAAGGCTGGGGAGGAAGTGCCTTTTTAATTGGATGTTTAACTTTAAAAATCAGAAATCATGGCACATAATATTTATTATAATGAGCAGACCCAGAAGCACAGTTTTTTCAGTGTAAAGGAAAAAGCATGGCACAATCTTGGGCAGATAGTGGAAGAATACCCTACAAGCGCTTCAGCAATAGCGCACGCCGGATTGGATTTTGAAGTGGAGAAGAGAAGGCTGTTTACACCTTCCTCTCCAATTGTAACGCATGACTTTATTACTGCAGGAAAACTTGACATTCCAGACTACTGCAGTACGGTGCGTACCGATAATGATACGGTGCTGGGGGTAGTAGGTAAGGATTACCATATTGTGCAGAACAGGGATGCTTTTTCTTTTTTTGACAGCATAGTCGGAGGAGACGGCATAATGTATGAGACCGCTGGCGCATTGGGCAACGGTGAGAAAATCTTTATCACAGCAAAGCTTCCTGATTATATCCGAGTAGGAAAAGATGATCTGATTGAGAAGTATCTTTTCCTGACTACCTCGCATGACGGAAGCGGCAGTATTACGGCAGCTTTTACGCCAATCCGCATAGTATGCGCCAATACACTTAATGCTGCGATGCAGTCTAAAACCAATACGGTGCGCATCCGCCATACCTCAAGTGCTAAAGACCGCCTTGAGCAGGCTCATAAAGTTATGGGTATTTCAGATACCTTATCCAGTAGTCTTGAAGCGGTTTTTAACTACTGGACAAAGACCCGTATCTCTGACAAGGAAGTTAAAAAGATTATCCAGCATGCTATGGCGCCAGGCAGGGAAGTATTGAAAAAACTTAAGGAGGGAAGAAACGAGGAATTATCAGCCTGCTTTAATAATATGGTAGATAATGCCTTTGAATATGCAATGAGCCATCCTACACAGCTCACTGATACGACTAAAGGAACAGTATTCGGTGCCTACAATGCCGTAACAGGGTATTTTCAGAATGTGAGAAAGTATAAGAATGACCAGGCTAAAGTATCTTCCATACTGATGGGAGGAACGGCGCAGTTAAGAGGTCAGGCCGCTTTTGACCTATGCCTTGATTTTGCTGTTAAGGGCTTTAGTTCTTATGTAGTGCAGAATTGATCTTTTTAAATGCAGGCAGTTTTAGACTGCCTGCATTTTTAATGCCTGCCGCGCTGCAAATCTAGCCGATTTACAGCGCGCTTTTATTTTAGAATGCAGTATGCATTATATCTGTTTTGGAAGAATTTTTGCCTGATTTGGATAGGATTTGCGTGAAAGTGTTGATTTACATTTGTTTATGTTCTTTTTGAATCATTTTACGTTTCATTTCTAATCAAATAACCGCTATGGATCTCAAACCTCAAATAAGAAATACTATAATTGAAATCATCAGCCTGCTGTATGTGCTGCTGTTTGTTTATGCCGCTGTAAGTAAAATGCTCGATTTTGAAAACTTTAGAGTACAGCTTGGGCAGTCTCCTCTTTTGAGTGCTTTCGCATCCTGGATGTCCTGGACAGTTCCTCTGGTGGAGCTGTTAATTGCAGCGCTACTGATTTTTCGCTCCACCAGATTATGGGGACTTGTACTGGCCTTTAACCTTATGGTGATGTTTACAGTATATATTTTTATTATACTCCATTACAGTTCTTTCGTCCCGTGTTCATGCGGAGGAATATTGGAAAAAATGAGCTGGAATGCCCACCTGTTATTTAATCTGGTGTTTGTTATATTAGCTTTTATTGCTGTAATAATAAAGGGAAACAGAGACAGGAACATAAAAAACAGCTGGGAATTTATTCCCTTTTTAAAAACAATGGTTTATTCCTGCTTTTTCGGTATAGCAGCTGTTGTAGTTTTGTTTATCTGGTCGGAGGAAATTATGCATTACAGCAACCCCTTCCAAAGGAGATACCCCAAGAATACCGCCGTCCAGCTTCAACAAACGGATTTGAAATTTAATTCATTTTACATTGCTGGATTTGCTGCCGGAAAATTATACCTGGGCAATTTCAGCAATCCGCAGATACTTGTGTCTTTTGACAGTAATCTGAGTAATAAAAAAATTGTAAAAATTGATTTTGATCCTGAAAATACAGCTTTCCAAAATGTTACGCTAAGTGTCAGGGGCGGCTATTTTTACTTGAAAGACGGTATGGTTCCGGCAATGTTCAGAGGCACTGTCAAAGATTGGAGGATTAACAGGAAACTCGAAGGAATGCCATATTTTACCCAGGCCGAAGCTGCAGACAGCACTACAATACTATTTCGAAACAACAGCGGGAAAAACCTTGCCAACAGACTGGGAATATTTAGATCTGAAAGCGAGAACAAAATAAATTATAATGATGCACTCCTGGTGAAACAAATCGATGGTATTTTTGATACAGACGGAATTTTGATGTACAGTGAACAGATGGAAAAGATGATCTATTTATATTACTATAGAAATGAGTTTGTAGTTGCGGGGAAAGACGGTAAAATTGATTATCGAGGACACACTATTGATACCACTTCAAAGGCAAAAATTAAGGTTACTTACGTAAAGCGTGGAACTGGAAGGACTATGTCCGCACCTCCCTTTATTGTTAATGCGCACGGCGCGGTTTTTAAAAATCTGCTCTTTGTCAATTCCAGGATAATGGGCAGATATGAGGATAAAAAAAATTGGGAACACTCCTCCGTAATCGATCTATACGATATTAATAAGCATTCCTATCTTTTCAGCTTTTCAATTTATAATATTGGAGGTGAAAAGGTAAAATCATTCATCGTTGCCGATACTTGTTTATATGCCCTTATAGGAAATAATCTTGTCGCTTATGAGCTGAAAGATATCATAAAAAAGGAATTAAAGAGCTCAGAGCGGAAATCGAACTGAGTTTATAAATTATACCGGCCGGTTTCAGGAAAAAAGATCGAACACCTGTAGAAAAAAGTAGATCATTGTTTAATATAATTTTGATTATTATGAAAACACTATTAAAAAATGTACTGCCGATTGCTGTTGTTGCACTGGCAGTATCCGGTGCCTTTGTAACAACTTCGATGCAGAGCGCATCTAAGCTTGCCGTACCAAAAATTGGCTATCCTAGGGATAATCAGGGCAATTGTATACTTAATATGCCGCAAAACTGTAACACAGTTCAGATTTCAACTTTGTGTTACGTAGGCGGCGGCACAAGTGGAACTCGAGCCTATGGTGAAGCACAGAACTGTCAAGAGGTTTTGTTTCGCAACCAATGATTGTAAAATTTGTAAACCTAAAAAGGGAATGCCGTTCTATTGAACGGCATTTTTATTTTAATACTTATTCCATTGCTTGTTTGATCCACTGAAACTTTTTTTCGTCTTTGAGGTAATAGTCCATCCACTGCAACACCCTTTCGAATATATCCTTTTGGTTAATTGGATTTGTCGGGACATGATGTTCACCGGGATATAATAATAAAACACTTTTTTTGCCAAGCCTTCTAAGAGCAAGATAGTATTCTATGCTTTGGTGCCAGTCTACCTGGGTATCTTTTTTTCCAGTCCACATCAGCAGGGGAGTGTCCAGCTGCCTGACAGATTCAAGGGGAGAATTTCGGTCAAAATCTGCTGGATTTTCAAACGGGGTTTTTCCAGAAAGTTTCCAGTCTTCAGTTCCAAAGCGCCACATATTAGGTTTTGAGTTGTTCCACCCTACAGAGAGATAATAGCTCCTCAGATCTGTGATAGCGCCACTGGCTACGGCGGCAGCAAACATCCTAGTGTGATTTATGATGAAAGAAGTCTCATACCCTCCGAAGGAATGTCCCAACAGTGGGATGAGCGAAGTACTAAGGGTTTTGTTTGAGGCTGCGGCATTGTGCATTGATACGCTCAGAACATTTCAATTGGTGGTTTTATCTATTTTGGGACCTCTTGTATTTGGAATAGCGGTCTTTGATGGCTTTCAGCATACACTCACGGTATGGCTGGCGAGATATATCAACATTTATCTTTGGCTTCCAGTGGCCAATATCTTTGGAAGCATCATTGGGAAAATTCAGGAACTGATGCTAAAACTTGACCTTTCTCAGGTACAGTCCACAGGAGATACTTTTTTCAGCAGGACCGATATGTCTTACTTGATTTTTATGATTATCGGAATCATAGGATATTTTACGGTTCCATCGGTTGCCAATTATATAGTCCACGCTGCCGGAGGAGGCGCCTTAGGTCAGAAAGTTACCGGACTCTTCAGTAATTCAACCAGTTCAGTGGTTTCAAAAACATCAATGGGAGCTGGTATGGTACTGGATGCAATGGGCAATGCGGCAGGGCGAATGTCCCAAAGTATGTCGTCATCTGCCGGAAGTGCTCCGTATTTTGAAGAGAAAGGAAACTATATGAGCGACAGGCTTAAAGGGAATTCTAAATAATCAAAAAAAATCTGCTCATGTTTACCAAAATGAAAAATATTGATACTGCATTCCGATATGTAAGAGGGTTTACGATGCTGGTTATTGTGGGATGTATTATGATAAGCTGTTATACACTTTACAAAAGTTTTGAGTCGGTAACCCAGATGCAGGATAAGGTTTATATACTGGCAAATGGAAAAGCGCTCGAAGCTTACGCGTCGGAGAGAAAAGATAATGTACCGGTGGAAGCAAGAGATCATGTAAAGACCTTTCACAAATTTTTCTTTACCCTTGATCCCGATGATAAAGTAATTAAAACCAACATTACAAAAGCGCTTTATCTGGCTGATGACAGTGCAAAACGGATTTATGATGACCTGAAAGAAAATGGTTTTTATTCCGGAATTATCTCCGGAAATATTAGTCAGACCATTCAGATTGACAGTATCGCAATCGATATCCGTGAATATCCCTACCGCTTTAAATGTTTTGCAAAACAGAATATCATACGAACGACCAGCATTGTGAAAAGAAACCTTGTGACAGAGGGAAGTCTTAGGAACGTATCGCGAAGTGATAACAATCCGCACGGTTTTTTAATTGAGAGATGGAATACCATTGAAAACAAAGATTTAGCTGTTGAGAATAGAAAATAAACATTATGAAATCACTATTCAAAAAACAGCAAACTCCTTTTGTGTATCACAGGTATTATCATTCTGCGCAGACAAAATGGGTTCAGAAAATGGATGTACTGATCAATGGTCTTTCCAGAAGAAAGCTTATCTGTCTGCTGATTTCATTTATCATTCTAACAGGAAGTTACTTTATCTATAACATTTATACAGCGTTTTCAGAAAGTGATTTTCCAATAGCTCAAAAGACAGCTGTCATTTCAAAAATTAGAACTATCAATTTTAAAAAGTAAAGTCATGGAACATAAAACAATATCACCCAAAGAATCCAAAAAGCGAAAAATGCTTTTGGTTCTGCCCCTTATAACACTTCCTTTCATCACGATTCTGTTTTACACTTTGGGAGGAGGGACGATGGAAGCGATGGGAGGTAAAAATGAAATTAAAAAGGGATTTAATTTTAATCTGCCTCTTCCAAAATTTAAAGAAGATTCAGCGCTTGATAAAATGAGTTATTATGATCAGGCAGCAGTGGATTCTATTAAACTTCAGGAACAGATCAAAAAGGATCCTAATTATTCCAATCAAAAAACAGTACAAGAATCCCTAGGAGAGTTTCCAGATACGGATTTTGAAGTTCAACGATTTCAAAAAAGCAAAATAGGTTTTAATTCATCGTTTCAAGACAGGAACGAGCAGAAGGTTTACGAAAAACTGCAGGCCCTTCAAAAAGCAATCAGCCAGCCCGCCATACCTGAAAATTACGGTCAGGATATGAGAGAATTTGAAAACTACGGCTCATCAAAAGGAGTTTCTGATGAGATACAGAGCTTAGAGCAAATGATGAGCAAGATGGGAGAGTCCCATGAACCTGACCCCGAACTAAAACAGCTTGGCGGAATGCTTGAAAACATACTGGATATTCAGCATCCATCGCGTGTGCAGGAAAGGTTAAAGCAGTCTTCAGATAATAAAAAGGGAAAAATCTTTACGGTTAACCGTAAAAAAGAAGAAGATAATGTGACTTCACTTCAGCAGGATAAAACTGATCTGAGTTCTATAAAGAACAACTCATTTTATACAGTAGATGAGCATATAGAGCAGGAGGTGCACCAAAATTCAATAGAGGCTGTGATTCACGAGACTCAGACTATTATCAATGGCTCTGTAGTGAAACTCAGACTAAGCAGTGATATATTTCTCCAAGGTACTATGATTCCAAAAAACACATTTTTATATGGAATAGCAACTTTAAAAGGGGAGAGGCTGGAAGTTAAAATCAACAACATTCAGTTTCGAAATTCAATTTTTCCGGTGGAATTAACGGTGTATGATATGGACGGTATTGATGGGATTTATATTCCCGGTGCTGTCAGCAGGGATGTTGCCAAGGCTTCGGCTGATCGTTCTATTCAAACATTAGGGCTTACAGGACTTACGGACTCCTGGGGTGCGCAGGCTGCCGGAATGGGAATTGAAGCGGCGAAAAGCCTGATGAGCAAAAAAGTAAAACTGATTAAAGTGGTTGTGAAAGCCGGTTATCAGGTTCTTCTGTATGATGAAAACAAAAGAATTAAACCTTAAAAAAGAGAAAAAATGAAAAGAATAAATCAATTGTTTTTAACATTAGTAATGCTGTTTTATGTCTCAGCTTATCCACAATTAAAAGAAAGAGAAACTGTGTTTTATGAAGAGCAGTATAAGAACCTTCAGATCGGGTACTCTAAAACAACAAGCATCGTTTTTCCTTACTCGATTAAAAGTGTAGATAAAGGAAGCGCTGATGTGCTGGTGCAAAAAGCCAAAGGAGTGGAGAATATACTGCTGGTAAAAGCCGCTAAACAGTATTTTTTCCAGACCAATTTGACAGTGGTCACTACCGACGCCAGATTGTACGTATTTGTACTGAATTATGATGACAACTGCCCCGACTTAAACATAAACGCGGAAAATGCTGTGGCTGCCAGTAAAGATGTTTTATTTTCAATGGAGCACGAAAATCAAAAGAAAATAGAACAGCTGGCCTCACTTGCCTTATCAAAAAAGAAAAAGACCAGCGGATTAAAAAAATCGAAGTTTCAGATTAGACTTGAGGTAAATGGTATTTTTATCCATCAGGATGTTTTGTATTTGAGAGTCGTATTGGAAAATAAATCTAAAATTAATTATGATATCGACCAGCTGCGTTTTTTTATAAGGGACCAGAGAAAATCGAAGCGGACTGCGTCACAAGAAATAGAAATCCTACCGCTGTATACCACTTCATCATCTGCTGTAATTCCCTATAAATCTGAGGTAATAAAAGTCTATGCAGTAGAGAAATTTACGATTCCTGAGAATAAGTATCTGACACTTCAGCTCATCGAAAAGAATGGTGGAAGGCATTTAGAGGTTAATATTAATAATCTAAGTGATAAAGCATTTCCAATTCCTGCATCCGGCAGTAATGACTTTTAAACTTTAAAATATATTATGACAATAAACTTAGCCGATACTGAAATTTTGTCGGGGCTTGCTAAAGAAATGGTGGCAGGTGGTTATCACTATGCAGCTTTTCCTTCAGATGAAATATCTGACAGCTACACGCTTGAGTTTTTTAAAACTTCATGGGAAGCAAAGGAATACTGTTATGAGATGACTAACGATGCAGACTATTTTGAGAGTCTGCCGACAACTTCGCTGATAAGCAACTTAAACATACTTATGAAGAGCGGAATTGATACTTCATGCAATGAGGCATTTGATCTTACTGGATTTGCCCGCTTGGAAAGAGAGAAAAATGAATTATTAGGAAATAACTTAAATATAAACATTATGAATGAGAAAAACTTAGAGTTCTTAAAAGACCAGCTGAAATATACTGGCTTTGGAGAAACGTTCGACCAGGACTTGAAAGAGAAAATGCTTAAAGGCGAGACAGAATTTAAGCTGATGAAAGAAGGTGTGTATGGAGCAGATTCCATGACTGCAGTGCTGAATTTTAAAAAATCAGATCAGACCGATTTATACTTTTTTAATTCATATCATGTGAACCTTAAAAAAGAGGATTCCAAAGAAGGGCTGAAACAGACTTTTTACATTAATAATAACAGCAGCAATATTACGCTCAAAGAAGCTTATAATTTAATGGAAGGCCGCTCGGTGAATAAGGACCTAAAAACCAGAGAAGGAGAAGTTTATAATGCTTGGCTGAAAATAGACTTTAAAAATTCTGATGATAAATCCAATTTTAAGCTGGAGCAATATCATCAAAATTACGGTTACGATCTGGAAGCAAGTCTTGAGAAACATTCCATTAAAGAACTGAATACTCCAAAATACAAAGAAGATCTTTTAAACTCGCTAAAAAAAGGAAACCTGCAGTCTGTAACTTTTGTTGTAGCTGGCGTGGAAAGCAAGATGTACGTCGAGGCGAACCCGCAATTTAAAACTTTGAATGTCTATGACGGCGATAAACAGCGCATTAACCACCGCGAAAGCAAGGAAGAGAAAAAGGAAAATGCCTTGGATAAAAAAGAGTCTAAAGAACAGCAGAAAGATCTTGATGGTGAGCCCGAAGGCGGGGGACAGAAAGAAGGTAAGAAAAGAAAGGTAAAATCACAGTCTATTTAGAACTGATGGAAAGTGTAAAACCCTTATCGGATTTCTTTTCTGTGATTGAAAAGGATTATCGGATCAGCAGCACCCATATTGCCATTTATGCGGCCCTGCTGCGATGCCGTTCCCTTAAGGGTTTTATCAATCCTATTGAAATCTTCAGGCATGAACTGGCACCTGTTGCCAAGATATCTTCTAAATATACCTATCATAAATGCATGCATGAATTGCATGAGTATGGTTACCTGCGCTATGAGCCTTCTTTTAAAAAAAACAGAGGTAGCAGGATCTATTTTTTTGATTTTGAACTCCGGAAAATTGAACTGTCATTAAATCTTTAATACTGAAGATCTTCCCAACATGTGACACGTTCTCGTTTTGGATGTAGAATATTGATCGTCTTTTAAAAGAGATGCAGCAAAACCAAGGATTAATAAAAAGACGCACAGATGACACAGAAAGTCTGATTTAAAAGGTTCCCGGTTCATACACTATAATAAAGAAGATTTACTAAAACTGTTCAAAGATTCATCAAGCTGATAATAAAACTGAAGGCCAAATCATAGATTACTTATCCATTTATATGGGCGATCCCCAACTAAACGTATGGCATCTGGCACTTTTAATAGCAATTTTAAGCTTGGGCTACAGACAAGGCGAGAGGCAGAAGATTAAAGTGAGCCGAAGTAAACTTATGAAGATGTCCCACATTAACACACTGCCTAAATATCATAAATATTTTAAGCAGCTTCAAGAAATCGGCTATATTAAGTACAGTCCGTCTTATCATCCAGGTTATAAAAGTGAGTTGAATTGTAGAAAAGAGGTTATCTCAATAAATGAGATAGCCTCTTTTTATTTTGCTTTGAAACAAATGAACTTAAGAAGATGAGGTATGTTATATTTTTTTAAATTTCATTTATTTCCATCTCTAGTCAAGTCAGTATAGCCAAATCTGATTTGGAAATACTGACATTAGTTTTATTAAGTCGTTTGTTGAGCAGGGACATTTCACGTCCAATAGTCTTTTGCTCTGTAATAGCATACGCTACGGTTTGTTTGACAGATGCATGACCTAGCATTTCTTCAACATTTATAGGAACATTATTGTTTACTTAAATGATCAATCCTTATTTATTTCGTGACTATGTTTTACGCTGATAGAGTATAATGAATATAACAGTAAGATTTTAGAAAAGATAAAAAGGGGAGATATAGTTTCCTTTTTTAATGATGAAGGAGGATTTCTTTCTAATTAAAAAAACTTAGTTTATTCACAAACTAATCCTGTCTAATAAAGTTTAAAAAGATTGATTTTTAGAAAGGAAATATGTTATTTTGTGAAATAAAATAAGCACTTTGTTCCATATTTGTACCATTGATTCATAAGTTGTTGGTTTTCAGTATTGGTTATTTTTGAAGAGGATAATAGATAGTCATTGAAATGAATTATACTGTATCTCGTTGTCCAATTTAAGGTTCGAAGCCCTCATCGACCACCATAATTTACAAACCTCCTAAAGTCATTTGATTTTGGAGTTTTTTTTGGTTATAAGTGCAGGAAGCTATTTTTCATTCTCTGCAGTAGCTGAATTTCATTCGGGTCGCCTTCCGGGCCTACAATGCCCATACAATAATCTGATAAAAATGAAGTATTAACTGCAAGGTGTCGGAAATCTGCCGGGAATCAATAATCTGGAACGCAAAGATCAAAAAATCAAAAGAAAAAGGAATTCGAAGCAATATCTGCAAGAAAGGATGTTAAGCAAATAAGATAGTGTATATATTATAAAAAAATTAAAACTGGTACTTTGGTTGTTGAGAACTTATAATAAAGGTCAGAGTTAAATTTTATATAATCTTCACTAAGGTTGTAAATGTAAATTTGAAAAACATAATATCTTTTTTATTTGACTCTTCTAAAGTGCAACTGAAATCAGGCAAGACCTTAAGTTTTGCTTCAATATTTCGGTATAATATACTAATAAAAAAGCGCAATTAAATATCTTATTTATTTGAAAATCCATGTACTAGAACTACTCTATTATGCAATAAAACCTTTATTTTCTATTTTAATATAGTATCGGGATAATCCTAAAGTTTAGTCTGAATCTATCTTTGCAGAAAGAATATCATACCTTATAATTTGTTTTAATTGTTTGATATACAAATAGATGGATATGAAAAAAATATTACCCTTTATTTTAGTTTGCTGCGGATTCACTTCGTATTCACAAGTTGGTATTGGTACTCCGTTACCCAATTCTTCTTCTCAATTAGAAGTTGTAGCAAAGGACAGAGGTATTTTAATTCCTCAAGTACAATTAACGAGTTCTACGGATAAAACCACAATAACGAATGGTAACGTTAATAGTTTATTAGTTTATAATACAGTTACACGTTCTGATGTAAAATCCGGTTACTATTATTGGACGGATGACCGTTGGAACAGAATGGTTGTTTCGAGTGAATTAGTAACGAATGAAGGTACTGTAATTTATAATCCAATTACAAATGAATTCACCTATTTAGATGATCATGGAGCAGTTCATGTAATTGATTTTTCTACAGTTGTTAAAGCTAATGAAACGTTGACATCAGCATCATTTGTACCTGCAACGGGAATCTTTACTTACAAAGACGAGAACGGAACTGCTACAGATTTAGATTTATCAGGATTTAATAACACGCCAGAAACCCTGACATCAATTTCACAAGATGTTACTGCTGGAACGATTACTTATGTAGATGAAAAAGGAGCTTCAACTGATTTGGATGTAAAACAAATTATTGCTGCAAATGAAACCTTGACTTCAGCCTCTTTTGTACCTGCAACTGGAATCTTCACTTACAAAGACGAGAACGGAAGTGCTACAGATTTAGATCTATCAGGATTTATTAATGCGCCTGAAACAATCACATCAATTTCACAAGATAGTGCAGCCGGAACAATTACTTATGTAGATGAAAAAGGAGTTTCAACAAATTTGGATGTAAAACAGATTATTGCTGCAAATGAAACCTTGACTTCAGCCTCTTTTGTACCTGCAACTGGAATCTTCACTTACAAAGATGAGAGCGGAACAGCAACAGATTTAGATTTATCAGGATTTATTAACACGCCTGAAACAATCACATCAATTTCACAAGATAGTGCCGCTGGAACAATTACTTATGTAGATGAAAATGGAACTTCAACTGATTTGGATGTAAAACAGATTATTGCTGCAAATGAAACCCTGACATCAATTTCACAAGATGTAAAATAAGTATTAAGTACTTAATACTAAATATTAAGAAAGCCGAGTCAGAAATGACTCGGCTTTTTTTATGCGTCATTTTTAAATATCTTCAGACCGATGCTGTCAAAATGATAAATGTCATTTATCGTTCGAATTCTTTTTCGTAATATTACTATGAAAATATTTTTGCATGAGAAAGATCAAATACAAGAAAGGGCGGAAGCTTCAACATATCACTTTAGAGTATACAGGCACACAAAAAGGACATGAAACTGAGATGCAGCTTTTTGTGTATGATAATGAAGATGTAGTTGAATATGAGAAGTTTACTGTTTTGGCATTGAATACCTGTATTAATTATACCAAAAATAACTGGATTAACATTCACGGATTAAATGATATTAACTTACTCAAAACAATTGGCGCTCATTTTAAACTTGATGATTTTTTATTAGCAGATATTTTAAATACAACCAAAAGAACCAAACTTGAGGAACAAAAAGATGTTTTGTTTTTTAATATAAAATCGCTTTTGCCATCTGAATATTCAGATAATATAAGTGTCGAACAAATAAGTTTTATCTTAAAAGACGGAATTTTGATTTCTTTTCAGGAAAAACGAAGCGATTTTTTTACTCATATCAGGGAACGCCTTCGTACACATGCAGGAATTGTAAGAACAAAAAAAGTAGATTACTTGCTCTACTTGCTACTAGATGCCGTAATGGAGAATTTTTACATTACGATTGAAGACGAAGAGGATAAAATTGAAGAATTAATCAATTTAACTAAAAAAGGAGCTGACCCCATTATTCTGGAAAAGATAGAAAATCATCGTGATAATTTTAATTTTTTAAAACGTTCGATTATTCCATTGAGGGATTCTTTGTATTATCTAAAAACAATTAAAGATGATGATACCTATAACGGAATTCAAAAAGAAACCTTTAGTTTTTTCATCCGTTTGCATCAAAAAAGCTTAGAACTTTTAGAACAAATTGATTCGGATATGAGTTCATTAGAAAGTGCCTCTAATTTTTATTTTTCGGAACAAAGCCGGAAAATGAATGAAATAATGAAGACACTTACGATTATTTCGGCTGTATTTATCCCGCTTACTTTTATTGTTGGAGTCTATGGAATGAACTTTGAATACATGCCGGAACTCAAAGCAAAAAACGGGTATTTTATTGTGCTGGGCGCGATGGTTTTATTGGTGATAGCCCTGATAATCTATTTTAAAAAAAGACGCTGGTTTTAGCGTTTATTATATATAATTAAAAATTTGTTAAGTTTCAAAATATGAATTATGAGTAAAGCAGTATATATTGCCACAAGTGACCACAATAGCGGAAAGTCGATTATCACGCTCGGTTTGATGAGTATTTTAATTGGTAAAACGGCAAAAGTGGGTTATTTTAGACCGATTGTAGAGGATTTTGTTGATGGAGAATTAGACAATCACATCGAGACCGTTTTGTCGTATTTTAATCTTGATATTAAGTTTGAAGATGCTTATGCAATAACGAAAAGTAAACTGATCAAGAAAAAAAATAAAGGAAAAATAGGCGAAGTCCTGGATTTGATTATAGAAAAATATAAAAAACTTGAAGAACGTTTTGATTTCGTTTTAGTAGAAGGAACAAGCTTTACCGGCGAAGGAACTTCGATAGAATTAGATTTGAATGTTCTTATTGCAAAAAATCTAGGTATTCCAACTATTATTATTGGGTCTGGAGTTGGAAAAACACTAGAAGAGTTAGTGGATAGTCTTTATTTGGTCTATGATTCCTTTAAAGTAAAAGAGGTTGAAGTACTATCTGTAATTGCAAATAAAGTACAATTCGAAAATATAGAACTTGTTACACAAGGATTACAAAAAAGCTTACCGGAGAATGTTTTAATCAATACAATTCCGTTGATTTCAAGTTTGAACAATCCAACAATGCAGGAAATTGTCAACCAGTTAGATGCAAAAGTATTGTTTGGAAGCGCTTACTTAAACAACGAAATTGGTCATTTTAGTGTAGGTGCCATGCAATTGCATAATTATTTAGTTCACTTGCATGACAATGCTCTGGTAATTACTCCGGGAGATCGTTCAGATATTATTCTGGGTGCTTTACAAGCTAACGAATCGGCTAATTATCCTACTATTTCCGGAATTATTCTAACAGGAAATATTGTTCCTGAACAAAGTATTTTAAAACTTATCGAAGGACTTTCAGCCATCGTTCCTATTATTGCTGTTGATGGAGGTACCTATAATATTACCAATAAAATTGGTGCTATTAAATCTGAAATTTATGCAAATAATACGCATAAAATTGAAACCTCTATTAGTACTTTCGAAAAATTTGTTGCCATGGATGATTTATCCGAAAGATTAATCACTTTTGAAGCTGAAGGCATGACTCCGAAAATGTTTCAGTACAATATGGTCAAAAGAGCCAAACAGCACCGCAAACATATTGTTTTACCAGAAGGAAGTGATGAGCGAATTATCATTGCAACATCAAGATTATTAGCGATGGATGTAGTAGATATTTCGATTATTGGAGACAAAAAACAAATTGAAAGCAAAGTAGCCGAATTAGGAATTTCATTTGATTTTTCGAAAGTAAACATCATCAATCCAAAAGAATCTGAACTTTATGAAGATTATGCCAATACATATTATGAGCTTCGTAAAGCGAAGAATGTAAGTATTACAATGGCAAGGGATTTAATGGAAGATGTTTCGTATTTTGGTACCATGATGGTATACAAAGGTCATGCTGACGGAATGGTATCAGGTGCTGCTCATACAACTCAGCATACTATATTGCCAGCACTTCAATTCATTAAAACAAAACCAAATTCATCTGTAGTTTCATCGGTATTTTTTATGTGTTTAGAAGACAGAGTTTCTGTTTTTGGGGATTGCGCTATTAACCCAAATCCAACAGCAGAACAATTGGCAGAAATTGCGATTTCTTCCGCAGAGTCAAGTTCAGCCTTTGGAATAGAGCCTAAAATTGCCATGCTTTCTTACTCATCAGGTTCATCAGGAAAAGGAGATGAAGTAGATAAAGTAAGAACTGCAACCGAAATTGTAAAACAAAGACGTCCGGATTTAAAAATTGAAGGCCCAATTCAATACGATGCTGCAGTAGATCGTGCAGTTGGTAAAAGTAAAATGCCCGATTCTGAAGTAGCAGGGCAGGCGAGTGTACTTATTTTTCCTGATTTAAATACCGGGAATAATACCTATAAGGCAGTACAAAGAGAAACAGGAGCATTAGCTATTGGACCAATGCTGCAAGGTTTAAACAAACCCGTAAACGATTTAAGCCGTGGTTGTACGGTAGATGATATTATAAATACAGTAGTTATTACAGCTATTCAGGCGCAAGGATTATAATCAATTATAAAATTTAGAATTAAAAATTAAAATAAAACTTAGTGGATTAGCAATCTGTGTAATCCGCGTTTGAATTCGGTTCTAAATAAATGTAAAAAGCTTTGAGCCTTTTAGTAAAAAAAAAACTTAGTGACTTAGTGCCTTTGTGGCAAAAACAGAAAAAAAATGAAAATATTAATTATCAATTCAGGAAGTTCATCAATAAAATACCAATTAATGGTTATGCCAACAAACGAAGTAATTTGTACTGGTATGATTGACAGAATTGGACTAGAAACTTCAAATGTAACGTTTAAAACTTCATCAGATTCAATAGAAGAATTGCTTCCAATTGCGAACCATAAAGTAGGTTTGCAAAAAGTGGCCAATATGCTTTTAGATCCTGAAAAAGGAGTTATAAAATCTACTTCAGAAATTGGTGCGGTTGGACATCGTGTGGTACATGGAGGAAGTTATTTTTCAGACACGACCATTATTACAGAAGAGGTTAAAGAAAAAATAAAAGAGCTTTCAGAATTGGCTCCGTTACATAATCCTGCACACTTAGTAGGAATAAATGTAGCCGAGGAAATTTTTGCAACGGCAAAACAAGTAGCAGTTTTTGACACCGCTTTTCATCAAACAATTCCTGTTGAAGCACATAAATATGCCATTCCTAATTATCTTTTAACAGAGAATAAAGTTAGAGTTTATGGCTTTCACGGAACAAGCCACAAATATGTTTCTGAAAAAGCAATAGATTATTTAGAGAAAAGCTCAAAAATAATCACCATTCACTTAGGAAACGGCTGCAGTATGACTGCAATCAAAGATGGAAAAAGTATCGACCATACTATGGGATTCTCACCTGCAAATGGTCTAATAATGGGAACCCGTGCAGGAGATATTGATCAGTCGGTAATTTTTTATATGATTAAAAATCTGGGATATTCTGCAGATGAAGTGAATTCAATTTTATTAAAACAAAGCGGAATGCTTGGTCTTACAGGATATAGCGATTTACGTGACATTCAGACAGAAGCGGCTAATGGAAATAAGGATTGCCAGCTCGCTTTATTGATGAATGCTTATCGTATTAAGAAATTTATTGGTGCGTATACAGCAGCTTTAAATGGTTTGGATGCTATCGTTTTTACAGCAGGAATTGGCGAAAACTCAGCGCATATGCGTCAATTAGTGTGTACTGATCTGGATTATTTTGGAATTGAATTAGACGATGAAAAAAATCAAATCCGTTCAAGAGAAATTAGAGAAATTAATACTCCAAATTCAAGAACAAAAGTTTTGGTTATACCAACTGATGAAGAATATGAAATTGCGAGTCAGGTATATCATTTACTTGAAAATTAAAACATACTAAAATTTACAAAAGCTCCTCGTTTGTGGAGCTTTTTTTATGCTTTAAGATTAAAATATTTGTCAGTATCTTTGAAGATAAAAACGAATATTTTGAAATCGATACTTTTAAAACTATTTTTCTTCTTTTTCATTGCTTCACAACTACAAGCGCAAGAATTACTTCCTTTCGTAGAAAATTACAATAAATCAGATTATCAGGGAGACAATCAAATCTGGAATGTCGCTCAGGGAAAAGATAATGCTATGTATTTTGCCAATAATCACTATTTATTACGATACGATGGCGTAATGTGGGAAAAATATACTTTACCTAATAAAACCATTATCCGTTCAATTATGATTGAAGGGGACAAAATATATTCGGGTTCTTATAAGGAATTTGGTTATTGGTATAGAAAAGAAGGACAAATGCATTATGTTTCGATTACTAAGAATCTGCGTTTGTTTGATGAAAAAGACAATGAAGAAATCTGGAAAATTTTCAGATTCAACGGATCAATTTATTTTCAGTCGTTTAATGATGTTTTTATTTATGATGGAAAACACATTCAGAAAATTAAATTTCCTTTTTTAATATCGTATTGCTTCGTAGTAGATAATGATGTTTATGTAGCCTCGGTAGAAAAAGGTCTTTTTAAAATGAATGGATCTGAAATTACAAATCCTCAAGGGTGGAATGTCTTAAAAAAGACAGTGGTACATGCCATAGAGAAATATGAAAATAAAACCTACATTTTCACACAAAAAAAGGGAATATTTATAGTAGAAAAAGACGGTTTAAGACCTTGGAATAATCCTTTAAATGAAACTTTAAAAGCCGCTACTATAAATGTCGCTAAATTTATTAAAGGAAATAAACTGGTAATAGGAACCGGAAACAGAGGCCTTTTTATATACGATTTCCCAACAAATACCTATAAAAATATAGATCGAAATAATGTTTTAATGAATAACTCTATTTTAAGCATTGGTTTTGATAAAGAAAATGATTTATGGCTAGGATTAGATAACGGAATTGCTCATGTAGAAGTCAATTCTCCAATTTCCTTTTTTTATGATAATTCAGGTCTTTTGGGTTCCGTTTACTCCGTAGCAACAACTAATAAAGGATATTTGATCGCCTCAAATCATGGCGTGTTTGAATTTGATTCGGGGAAATTTCATATGATGCCGAATACACAAGGGCAAGCCTGGAATATTACTAAAATTGAGGATAAGTATATCATCGGACATAATGATGGTACATTTTGTTATAGTAATGGAGCATTAGTAAAAACCAATAACGTTAGCGGTGGATGGAATTTGTCAAAAAGCATTATTGGGAATACTTATTTTCAGTCAACTTACAGCGGGGTTTTAGTTTATGATGACATTTCAAAATTAACAGAGACGAAAAAGATCGAGGATCTTTCGAAACCCATAAAATATGTAGCCCAAAATAAAAAGAATGAAATCTGGGCTGCAGATAATTACCGAGGATTGTATCGTGTTTTATACGATGATAATTATAAGACGAAAAAAGTTGAAAATATTACCCAACAAAGTAAAATAAGAAATGATTTTGGAGTCAAAATTTTTGAGTTTAGAAATGAAATTCTTTTTCTAATTAATAATTCATGGTATACTTATAATTCTATAACGAATAAATTGGAAGAAAATGAATTGTTTAATGTGAACTTCAAAGATATAACTGATGTTGTGGCTATTGATGAAGATCATTTTATGGTACTTCAAAATGGAATTTTATATCACATTCTGGCTACAGGAAATAAATTTGTCTGGAATATTATTCAGGAGAAATATTATAAAGGAAAATTAATAAACGATAATCTGAGAATTTTTAAAACCAATAATCATTATTTGCTGAATCTGGATGATGGATTTATTTCCCTTCAGTTGAAATATGAAAACAAACAGAATTCAGATGTTAAAATCGAAGCATTTAATGATCATAACCTGGTTTTTGATGATTCTACGATTAAATACAATACAGAACTGAAGATAAATGTAATCTCAGGTATTTATGGTGCCAGCAAGCCAAATTTATTTTACAAGCTCAACAATAATAAAGATTTTATTCAAATCTCAGACGGATTAATTGTATTAAATAATTTAAGTAGTGGCAGTCACTCTATGATAATTTACAAACATAATGGTGCCAGTTATGAGAAAGTTTCAGAGTTTGAATTTAATGTAGCGAAACCATGGTATTTTTCAATATGGATGGTCATTTTATATATACTTGTAATTGGAGCAGTATTATTTTTCTATTATAAATGGAACAAACTTCGCTATATGCAGAAATTAAAATTGCAGGCAGAAGAATTAAAGCATCAAAGGGAAATTCTTGAAATGGAATTAAAAGCGGAGAATGAAATAAATGTTCAGGAATATGAAAAGCATATTTTAGAACTCGAATTGCAAACTAAATCATCAGAAGTTGCCGGTAAATCTTTGTCTATAGCCAAACAAAGTGAAATGATTGAAAATATACAAAGCATTCTCGATTCCGAAAAAGATTTTAATAAGCTGAAAAGTGAAATTAAAAAAGCAATTAAAATAAACGAGGTAAACAAACACGAATGGGAAATTTTTGAAACTAATCTGAATCAAATTCATAATGAGTTTATAATAAACCTCTCTAAAAAGTTTCCTAATCTTACACCAAAGGATATAAAATTGTGCGTTTATCTGAAAATGAATCTCTCTTCAAAAGAAATTGCACCTATGATGAATATCTCTTTTAGAGGGGTAGAACTACACCGATATCGCTTAAGAAAGAAATTAAATCTCTCTCAGGAAGAAAATCTCTCAAAATTTTTATTAAGTCTATAAGATTTGTCTTTGATTTTTATCGATTTTATATTTTTGAATATCATTTTTTATATAATTCCAATACATCATTACTACATCATAACGTTATGTTAAAGTAAATGTTTTAACATTTATAATGTTCATTTTTAACACTATACAATATTATTTTAACATAATGATGTAGCTATGTTGTAGTGGTATATGATGTACTACAACGTTGTAATTGTTTAATTTGGCTCTACTAACTTAAATGATTACGAACTGTATGAAAAATTTTATTTTTAGCTTTTTAGCACTTTTGCTACTGCCAGCTTATATGTCTGGACAAGCAATTAAAGGAAAAGTCGTAGACAGTAGCGGAATGGGAGTTCCAGGAGCAGTTATTGCTTCCTCTGATGCTAAAGCTACAACTGACGCAGATTTTGACGGAAACTTTACAATCAATGCAAAACCAGGAGACATATTAAAAGTCTCAATGTTAGGCTTTGATGCAGTTTCTGTACCGGCAACTGCCGCGCCAATGACAATTACATTAAAAGAAGCTGAAGATACAGCCTTAAAAGAAGTTGTCGTTATTGGTTATGGAACCAGAAAGAAAATTGATAATACTTCAGCAGTAAGCTCAATTAAATCTGAAGAAATTACCAAAATGAAAGTCATGAACGCTTCTCAGGCTATTCAAGGTAAAGCTGCGGGGGTTCAGGTATCTAGTTCTGATGCTCCTGGAAGCACACCATCAGTTGTAATTAGAGGGGCTGGAACGGCATTAGGAGGTAGAAATCCTTTATATGTTGTAGATGGTATGCCAACTGAGAATATCAACAACATTAATACTAATGACATTACATCTTACGAAATTTTGAAAGATGCATCTTCATTAGCTATTTATGGAACCAGAGGTGCAAATGGTGTAATTATGATTACAACAAAAGCAGGAAAAGGAAAAATGAATGTTGAAGTTGAAAGTTTTGCAGGTTTTAGAACTCCTCTAAAAAATGTAAAAATGGCAAATGCTGATGAATATGTACGTTACAGTAATGCTGCTTACATAGGAGATTTTCCAAATGGCAGATTCTCGGCAAATCAACCTTATAATACTAATTGGTTTGATGCAATTACAAGAACAGGTTCTTTTACTCAAAACAATATTGCTATTTCTGGGTCTTCAGACAATGTAAAATACTTTTTTAGCGTTGGAAATTACGAAGAAAAAGGAATTTTGAACGGATCTGATTATGGACGTACTACTATTAGAAATAATAATGAGTTTAAACTTTCAGAGAAAGTTAAGATAACTCAAAACATGAGTGTAAGTACAGTAAAAAATAATCCAATGCCATTAAGTGCATTTACAAATGCTTACAGACAATCTCCACTAGTTCCTGTTCGTTATGCAGATGGAAAATACGGTGTGCCATTTGTTTCAAATGGAGTTGTAAGTGAAACTGGAGATTCATTTAATAATGTTGGAAATCCGGTAGCTCAATTAGATTATACAAATGAGAAGCAACAAAGTGTTACTTTGCAAGGAGGTTTGAAATTGGATTATGATATTATCAAATCATTAAAATTTACTTCACAATTTAATGGAGAATATTATACTTACAAACAATATAATTATGTTGATAATGTCGCGCTTTGGCTATCAGCAGATCCTACTCGTGTACAATCAAAATATCCTGGAGATTTGAATGTAAACACTTTGACAAGAACTAGAGATGAGTATTTTAATTGGAATTTGTCTAATTATCTAACATATAATAAAGTTTTTGCAGAAATTCATGATGTTGAAGTTACCGCAGGTATTGAGGCTAATGTTCAAGGTACGAGAGAGAAATTAACTATTGACAGAAAGAACGTAAATGCTAATGCTGACTATTGGTCTTTAAAAGATATCAATGTTGCCAGTTCAGTAACAGGTTATAAAGATGAGGCATTGAATCAAAGACGATTACAATCTTATTTTGCACGTTTTCAATATAAACTGATGGATAAATATCTGCTTACAGGTACTGTAAGACGTGACGGATCTTCACAATTTGCCGATGACAAACGTTGGGGAACATTCCCTTCAGTTGGTTTAGGATGGGTTGTGTCTAAAGAAAGCTTTTTAAGTAAAGTAGAAGTACTTAATTTATTAAAATTAAGAGGTTCTTGGGGTAAATTAGGAAATCAGAATGTACCATTGAATACTCAAACTTTTACTTCTGGATTAGATTATCCTAGTCTTGGATCAGGAACATCAATTAATTCGCAAGTAGATCCTAATTTATCATGGGAGATTGTAGAAGAACTTTCTGCAGGTTTTGATTTTGAGTTGTTTACCAATAGATTAAAAGGTTCTTTTGATGTATATGACAAAAATACAACAAACACAATTTTAAATGTTAAACCTTATTCAACTTCAGGAATTACTGTAGCTACGCCTTCACATATTGGAGAAGTATCTAACAAAGGTTATGAAATTGCATTGCGTTGGGATGATAAAATAAATGATAATTTAAGCTATTGGGTTGGAGGTAATTTTTCTCACAATAAAAATGAACTTACTAATCTTAAAAATGTTCAGTTGTCTCCTATTATTGGTGGAAGTTTAGGAAATGGTCAAAATACCAAAATACTTGATAATACCTCAGTAGGACAGCCTTTAGGAAGTTATTATATGTATGAATTTGCTGGAATTGATCAAACAAATGGCAATATGTTATATTACACCGCAAACGGGGATAAAGTAGTTCAGACAGCATTAAATGAGAGAACTGATAAAAAATATGTAGGGACACTTTTACCATCTTCTACTTACGGAGTAACTTTAGGATTAAATTATAAAAACATCGATTTTTCTGTTGATGGATATGGAACAGGAGGAGCTAAAGTATATAACGGTAAAAAGGCACAGCGTTTTGGTGGAGAAAATATTGAAGCTTCGGTAGCACGTGATTTCTGGTCACCAACTAACACAACTTCTTCTAATCCGGCCCCTTCTAACGTTACGCCTTACGCTTCTACTTTTTTCTTGGAGTCAGCAGATTTCTTTAGAATCAATAACATTACTTTAGGATATAAACTTCCACTTAAAGAAGACCAATTTATTAGTTCTTGCAGAATATATATAAATGCAATAAATCCGTTTATCACTCAAAAATTCTCAGGGTTCTCACCTGATGTTACTGGAGATGGTAAATTGGTTGAAGGTACTCAAGGAGTTGAGTTAGATGCTTATCCATCATTGAGATCATTTGTTATTGGTGCTAATTTAAAATTTTAATATTATGAAAAGAATATATATATCAATGTTTGTGCTTTCCGGATTGCTCTTTGCAGGATGCGCAGATGACTTCTTGGATGTTAGTCCGACAGAATCAATTCCGGTTGAAACAGAGTTGGTAAATACTGATGAGGGTGCAAATAGTTATGTAACTGCAATTTACAATCAGTTTTTAGGATGGGAAATGTCTTCTTTTGGTTGGAACGCAGTGTCAAGTATTATAACAGATGATGCAGATAAAGGTTCGGATCCTGGAGATGCCGGAGGAGATAAAGATATTATTGATGCTTTAACTTACAATGCTTCAACAGCTTCTTTTGAATCTACTTGGAATGCTAATTATGCAGGAATAAATAGATGTAATCAAGCTTTAGATATTTTTCCTAAACTGGACAAAGTTACACCGGCTTTAAAAGTAAGGCTAGAGGGAGAAGCTAAATTTATGAGAGCCTTTATGTATTTTACTTTAGTAAAAGGATATGGTGGAGTTCCTATTGTAGATCATTTGTCTGGTGTGCCGATATCAGATGCTGATAAACAAATGCAGTTAACTCGTAAATCAGCAGCAGAAGTTTATGCTTTTATAGAAAAAGATTTAACAGATGCTATTGCAAATTTACCAGAAAAATCTGCTTATGTAGGAAATGATAAAAAGCGAGTTTCTAAGGGGGCAGCATATGCTTTGTTAGCAAAAGTAAATTTATATCAAAAAAATTGGCAAAAAGTAATTGACAATTGTGATAAAGTTACAGGATATGCTTTAGTTGCAGATTACGCTGATCAATATAAAAAAGAAGGGGAATTTGGTCCTGAATCTATTTTTGAGATTGATGGAATTGGAGGAACATCTACTCCTGGTTTTGGAATTGGAAACTATACTGTTTCTCAGGCACCACGTGGTGCTGGAGGATGGGGTTGGGGATTCAACACGCCAACTCAAGGTTTAGCAAATGCTTATGAAGCTGGAGATGTTAGAAGAGCTGCAACCATTATTTTCAGAGGCTCAGTTTTATATGACGGTACTGCGGTACCTTCAACAGTAGCTAATGCAATGTATAATTATAAAGCATATTCATCAAAATTTTATAATCAGGAATTTACAGATACAAATCTTAGATATTTAAGATATGCAGAAGTAATCTTAATGAAGGCTGAAGCTTTGAACGAATTAGGACAAACATCAGAAGCTATTCCTTTGGTTAATGTAATTCGTAAAAGAGCAGGATTAGGAGATACTCCTTTTACTTCTCAGGATGATATTAGAAAAGCAATCTACAAAGAAAGAAGATTAGAATTTGCTTTTGAGCATGACAGATGGTTTGATATTGTGAGAACAGGACAAGCTCCAGCAGCTATGGCAGCAGATGGAAAAACTTTTGTTGTTGGAAAACATGAGTTATGGCCTATTCCAACTACATTCTTACGAGAAGCGGGTGGACTTTCGCAACAAAACCCAGGTGGTTACTAATTAAATTTTAAATCACTTCCTTCATAAATTGAAGGAAGTGATTATTTATAAATTACATAATTTTTTATAATGGTTAGAATTTCAGTTTTATTATTAGTTTTTAGTCTTTTTGGTTGCGGATCCAATTCTGAGAAATCAAAAGAAAATGAAAAAGAGAATGCAGTTGCTGTAAAATTAACAGATGAAGAACTTCTATCAACAGTTCAAAAACAAACATTTAAATATTTTTGGGATTATGCGGAGACTAATTCCGGGTTAGCAAGAGAACGTTATCATCCAGATGGAGTTTATCCTGAAAATGATTCGAATATTGTTACTACAGGAGGATCAGGTTTTGGATTGATGGCGCTTGTTTCAGGAATGTCTCAAGGTTATATCACAAAAGAACAAGGAGTTGAAAGACTTAACAAAATTGCTGATTTTTTAGGCAAAGCAGACCGTTTTCATGGAGCATGGTCACACTGGATTGACGGAAATACAGGAAAAGTAAAGCCTTTTGGAACCAAGGATAATGGTGGCGATTTAGTCGAAACTTCATTTTTGGTTGCGGGAATGATTACAGTTCGTGAATATCTTAAAGATGGTTCTGAGAACGAAAAAGCTGTCGCTCAAAAATATGACGCACTTTGGAAAGGGGTGGACTGGCAATGGTTTACAAATAATAAAAACGTACTATACTGGCATTGGTCGCCAACCTATGACTGGCAAATGAATTTTCCTCTTGAGGGATATAACGAATGTTTGATTACTTATGTATTGGCAGCATCATCACCAACACATTCAATTGATGCAAAAGCGTATCATGAAGGTTGGGCAAGAAGTGGAGGAATCGTTTCATCTAATACAAAATATAATCTTCCGTTAATTCTTAAACATAATGGAGCAGAAGAGTTTGGAGGACCATTGTTTTGGGCGCATTATTCTTATGTAGGATTAGACCCAAATCAATTAACAGATAAATATGCAAATTATTGGGATTTGAATGTTAATCAGACAAAAATCAATTATCAGTATTGTATAGAAAATCCAAAGAAAGGTTACGGACCTGAATATTGGGGATTAACAGCTTCTTATTCAAGAAATCCTGATGGATCAATTGGATATAATGCGCATATGCCAAGCAACGATCAGGGGGTTATGTCGCCAACAGCTGCAATTAGTTCAATTGTTTACACTCCAAAAGAGTCTATAGCCGTAATACGTAATTTATATGATAATCATAAAAAAGAAACTTGGGGAGACGCCGGTTTTTATGATGCATTGAGTTTACAAAACAATAATTGGGTTGCAAAACGATATTTAGCAATCGATCAGGGACCAGAAGTCGTAATGATCGAAAATTACCGCACAGGGTTATTATGGAAATTATTCATGAATGCACCAGAAGTAAAACAAGGTTTAGTTAAGCTTGGTTTTAAATCGGGGAAATACGGAATTTAATAGCATTTCGAATGAAATTTAAAATAGCATTAATAGCAATATTATTTTCTGTAATGGGTTTTGCGCAAAGCGAAACAACCGGAAAAATAAAAACAGTACAAGTAACCAAATATGAATTGGGTTATGCATTACACAAGCCGGTAAATACAAAAGATAAAAAGCCATTAATAGTTTTTATTTCAGGTGATGGAGAAAAAGGAACAGACATTGAAAAAGTAAAAATTAATGGGCCTTTAAAGTATCTGAAAACACATCAATTAGATGCTTATGTTTTAGCTCCTCAATGCAAACAAGATGAAAATTGGAATATTGAATCGATTAATGAATTGATTTTAAAAATTCAAAAAGAGAACAAAATAGATCCTGACAGAATATATGTTACCGGTTTAAGTTCCGGAGGTTGGGCAGCATGGAATTTGGCATTATCATATCCCGATAAGTTTGCGGCAATTGTACCTATTTCCGGTTTTGTTGATTTGATTGAATTAGAAAGTGCTTGTAAAGTTGCTAATATTCCAACCAGAATTTTCCACGGATTATTAGATGATGTAGTAAAGGTAGATTATGCGATCACCATTTACAAAGAATTAAAAAAGTGCAATGCCAAAGATGTTCAATTGACCATTTTTGATGATGCAGGCCACGATAGTTGGTCGAGAGTTTATGACAATCAGGAAATTTATGACTGGATGTTTAAACAAATGAAAATGAATACGAACAAATAAATATAATAGAATGAAAAACAAATTAGTCTTACTATTTTTAGGATGTGCTGTTTTGGGTTATGCTCAGAAAAAGAATACTAAAAATACAGTAAAAATTAAACCAAGGTCAGAGTTTGTAGCGGAATTAATGTCGAAAATGACATTGGATGAAAAATTAGGTCAGCTTAATTTACCAACTTCTGGAGATATTACTACAGGACAAGCAAACAGTTCTGACGTGGCGACAAAAATTGCTGAAGGTAAAGTTGGAGGTTTATTCAATATTAAATCTGTTCAAAAAATTAGAGAAGTACAAAAAATTGCTGTTGAAAAAAGCCGTTTAAAAATTCCATTGATTTTTGGAATGGATGTTATTCACGGGTACGAAACAACATTCCCAATTCCGTTAGGATTATCTTGTACATGGGATATGGGATTGATCGAAAGAAGTGCTCAAATTGCAGCTCAGGAAGCAAGTGCAGACGGTATCAACTGGACATTTTCTCCAATGGTTGATGTTTCTCGTGATCCACGTTGGGGAAGAGTTTCTGAAGGTTCGGGCGAAGACCCATACTTAGGAAGCCGAATTGCAACTGCAATGGTAAACGGATACCAACAACACGATCTTTCGAAAAACAATTCGATTATGGCGTGTGTAAAACATTTCGCTTTATACGGAGCTCCTGAAGGTGGTCGTGATTATAACACCGTTGATATGAGTCATATCAGAATGTTTAATGATTATTTCCCTCCTTACAAAGCAGCTGTTGATGCAGGAGTAGGATCTGTTATGGCTTCTTTTAATGAAGTTGACGGAATTCCAGCAACAGGAAACAAATGGTTAATGACAGATGTTTTAAGAAAACAATGGGGCTTTAAAGGTTTCGTAGTAACTGACTTTACCGGAATCCCGGAAATGATCGAGCATGGTATGGGAGATTTACAAGCAGTATCTGCTCAGTCTCTAAATGCAGGTGTAGAAATGGATATGGTGGGAGAAGGTTTCTTAGGAACTTTGAAAAAATCTTTAGACGAGAAAAAAGTAACTATCGAAACCATTGATAATGCTGTAAAACTTATTCTGGAAGCTAAATATGATTTAGGATTGTTCAGCGATCCTTATAAATATTGTGATGAAAAAAGAGCAAAAACTGAAATATTTACTACAAGCAGCAGAAAAGAGGCAAGATCAATTTCAGCACAATCATTGGTTTTACTAAAAAATCAAGGACAGGTATTGCCACTTAAAAAATCAGGAACTATTGCTTTAATAGGACCATTGGCTGATGCTAAAGAAAATATGCCGGGTACCTGGAGTGTCGCTACCAAAATGGAAAATGCTATTTCACTTTTAGCAGGAATCAAAGAAGTAGCAGGACCTTCTACAAAAATATTATATGCTAAAGGAAGTAACTTAGATTACGATGAAACTTTTGAAACCAACGCGACAATGTTTGGTAAAACATTACACCGTGATGGTCGTTCAAAAGAAGAGTTATTAGCAGAAGCTTTAAAAGTAGCGAATCAATCTGATGTGATTGTTGCAGCTCTTGGAGAATCTGCTGAATTAAGTGGAGAATCTAGCAGCCGTACGAATTTAGAAATTCCACAAGCTCAAAAAGATTTATTAAATGCATTATTAAAAACAGGAAAACCAGTTGTTTTAGTTTTATTCGATGGTCGCCCATTAGTAATCAAAGAAGAAAACGAAACTGTTCCTGCAATTTTGAATGTTTGGTTTGCAGGTAGTGAAGCAGGTTATGCTATTGCTGATGTTTTATTTGGAGATGTAAATCCTTCTGGAAAACTTACATCAACTTTCCCTAGAAGCGTTGGTCAGTTGCCAATTTATTATGCACACAAAAATACAGGAAGACCACTTTCTAACACAGAAGGTAAATTCGAAAAGTTCAGATCTAATTATATCGACGAAAGAAACGAGCCATTATTCCCATTTGGTTTTGGTTTAAGTTATACATCTTTTGAGTATTCAAACCTGAAAATTTCATCTGATAAAATGAACGCGACAGGAAAATTAAAAGTAACTGTAGATGTTGCTAATACTGGAAAATATGACGGAAAAGAAACAGTTCAGTTATATATCAGAGATTTAGTTGGTTCAGTAACAAGACCAGTTAGAGAACTGAAAAATTTCCAAAAAATTACACTTAAAAAAGGTGAAAAACAAACCGTGACTTTTGATATCACAGTTGAAGATTTAAAATTTTATAATTCTGATTTACAATTTGTAGCAGAACCTGGACAGTTTGATGTTTTCGTTGGTGGAAATTCAAATGCAGATAAGAAAGTTAGTTTTGAGTTAACTAAATAGTTGGTTTATTTATTATTGATCGGCCCTTCGTTGTTAGTTCGAAGGGCTTTTTTTTAGCTTTAAAACTCTATTTTGTAAGTAAATTCGATAGTACTAATTAAAAAATACAAATCTTAATTTCTATACAATGAATACAAATAAAACATTTTACGCATTTCTTATAATGCTGATCATAGTTGGTTTCTCTTCTTGTAATGCACAGAAAAATGCTATCGTAGCACATCGTGGAGCATGGAAAAAAAATAACTTACCTGAAAATTCAATAGCTTCTCTCAGGCATGCTATCGACTTAAAACTTCCCGGATCAGAATTTGACGTTTGGAGAACCGCAGATGATTCATTAGTAATCAATCACGATGCACATTATAATCAATTGCTTATTGAAGAAACAAATTATGCCGACCTAATCAAGTTTAAACTTTCTAACGGAGAAAAGCTTCCAACTCTGCATGAATATATTGTTGAAGGCAAAAGGAATAATAAACACACACTTTTGGTATGCGAAATAAAACCTTCGGAAATAAGTAAAGAAAGAGGAAAAGAAACGGCGCTAAGAACGGTTGAAACGATCAGAAAACTAAAGGCTGATAAAAATACCTGCTATATTAGTTTTGATTACGAAATCCTAAAAGAAATTAGAAAAGTAGATCAAAAAACAGTTTTGCAATATTTAGAAGGAAACAAATCTCCAAAAGAAGTAAAAGCAGACAATATCAATGGTGTCGATTATCATTATTCCTTCTTTAAAAAACATCCCGAGTGGATTAAAGAAGCAAAAGAGAATAATATTATTCTAAACGCCTGGACAGTTAATGAAGCGGCTGATATGGATTGGATCATTCAAAACAAATTTGATTACATCACCACAAATGAACCTGAATTATTGAGAGAAAGAATAAAGAATAAAAAATAAAGAATTGGAAGTTAAGGGTTGACAGTAACTCATAACAAATATCTTAACGAATAACGAAAATAAAAAGAAATGTATAAATTATCGTCTATATCGCTTTTGATGCTTTTGATAGGATTTAATATCAATATATCAGCACAAAAATCCAGTATTCCTGGAAAAACGGAATGGTTTGATCCTAATAAACCTGCATCAACTTATTGTAACCCAATTAATATTGGGTACAACTATACTACGCATAATCATAATGGAATACCTGAATCCCGTCGTTCAAGTGCAGATCCTGTTATTATTACCTATAAAAATGAATATTACTTATTTGCGACCAATCAGGCTGGTTTCTTTTGGAGTAAAGATATGTCTGACTGGAATTTCGTTTACGGAAGTTTTCAAAGGCAACCAGGCGATGATGATCAATGTGCACCTGCTGCATGGGTTGTAAATGATACTTTATTTTATGTAGGTTCAACCTGGAAAAAAGATCATCCTGTTTGGAAAACTGCCGATCCAAAATCAGGAAGATGGTTACGACATGTAGATAAAGCAATGTTGCCAACGTGGGATCCCGCTATTTTTCAGGATGATGATAAAAAAGTCTATATGTACTACGGTTCAAGCGGAAAACTGCCACTTGTAGGTACCGAAGTAGATTATAAAACATGGCTGCCGGTAGGAAATCAGGCAGATTATGCAAAATTGTACGCTGCAACCGAAGTAGAAGACATTCAGCGTCCGTATGGACAAATTAAAGAAGTAGTAGATTTGGATCCTAAAAACCACGGATGGGAACGTTTTGGGCCTAATAATGATATGGAACCTGCGCCTTGGGGCGATTTTATAGAAGGTGCATGGATGACCAAACATAACGGAAAATACTACATGCAATATGGCGCTCCGGCTACTGAATTTAAAGGATATGCAAATGGAGTTCATGTGGGTAATAGTCCGTTAGGACCTTTTGAGTATCAAAAACACAATCCAATGTCGTATAAACCGGGGGGATTTGTAATTGGAGCCGGACACGGAAATACTTTTGCCGATAATTACGGAAATTACTGGAATACCGGAACGTGTAAAATTTCGATCAAAGACCGTTTTGAGCGTCGTATCGATATGTTCCCGGCTGGATTTGACAAAGATGATGTCATGTATTCTATCACTTCTTACGGCGATTTTCCAATTGTATTGCCAACGCAGCAACGCGATCAGACGAAAGGCGCTTCATCAGGATGGATGTTACTTTCGTATAAAAAACCGGTAACTGTTTCTTCTTATGAAGAATGTATGGAAGTAGAAACTCATAGAGTAGATAATGGCGGTAAAAAAGTATACGAGAAATTTTGTTACGGTGCCGAAAACTTAACCGATGAAAATATTCAAAGTTATTGGTCTGCCAAAACAGCTGATCCGGGAGAATGGCTTCAAATGGATTTAGGCCGACCAATGGAAATTAAGGCACTGCAGATTAATTATGCAGACCATAAAGCGACTCAGTTTAATAAAGCAATGGATATTTATTATCAATATAAAATATACATGTCAGATGATGCTCAAAACTGGACTTTGGTAGTCGATAAATCTAAAAATGATAAAGATGTTCCTCATGATTATGTAGAGTTGACAAAATCAATAAAAGCACGTTACATCAAAATGGAAAACATTCATAATGCATCTGGATTGTTTGCGATCTCAGATTTCAGAGTATTCGGAAATGGATTATTAGAAAAACCAAAAGCGGTTACCTCGTTTAAAGTGGATCGAAATAAATCAGATTCAAGAAATGCTATGATCTCCTGGAAAAAACAAGCAGATGCAATTGGCTACAATATTTATTACGGAATTTCACCTGATAAACTATATAACAGCATAATGGTGTATGGCGATAATACTTATGATTTTAGAGGTTTAGATAAAGGAACAAAGTATTATTTTACCATTGAAGCTTTTAATGAAAATGGAATTGGAACAAAGAATAAGATTATTGAAATAAAGTAGTTTTATTTTATTAATATCATAAAAACTCTAATTGTAAACTACATGGTTTGTAATTAGAGTTTTTTTTATGTGAATAGTTGAGTAGAAACTCCGGCAGTTCTAAAGAATTTTGTTCCTTTGTGTAACAACCCAAAAACATTATGAACCCTATGAAAAAAACGATTCTTCTAACTGCTTTAGTTTTAAACGGATTGACATCTTTTGCACAATCAAATGATGAAAAAAATATTAAATTATTCTATAAAAAAGCCTTAACCGAAGCTAAATGTTATTCATGGTTAGAATATTTGTCTAACGACATCGGAAGTCGTTTGTCAGGTTCTAAAGGTGCCGCAGAAGCAGTAGAATATACCAAAAGACAGCTTGAAATATTAGGACTTGATAAAGTGTATTTGCAGGAAGTGATGGTTCCGCATTGGGTGCGTGGAGAAAAAGAAACAGCTTATATTTTAGATGGGAAAATAAAAACGAATGTTCCAATTTGTGCTTTGGGAGCTTCAGTCGCAACTCCAAAAGCAGGAATTACAGCAGAAATTATTGAGGTAAAGGGAATCGAAGAATTAAGGGGTTTAGGGGATAAAGTAAAAGGTAAAATTGTTTTTTTTAACAGACCAATGAATCCTGAAAATGTTGGAACTTTTGATGCTTATTCAGAAGCGGGAGATCAAAGGAGGATAGGAGCAAAAGAGGCCGCTCAGTTAGGAGCTGTAGGAGCAATTGTTCGTTCATTAAATTTACGATTAGACGATTTGCCTCATGCAGGAAATCAAAGTTATGGCGATTTGCCAAAAGAAAAATATATCCCGGCTGCGGCAATTAGTACAAATGGAGCCGAATTATTGAGTAGATCCTTGAAAGCAAATCCCGCTTTAAAGTTTTATTTTAAGCAATCATGCGAGACTTTGCCGGATGTCTTGTCGCATAACGTAATTGGTGAACTGACAGGAACAGTGACACCAGAAAATATAATGGTAGTGGGCGGACATTTAGATTCCTGGGATCTTGCTGATGGTTCTCATGACGATGGAGCAGGAGTAGTACAAAGTATGGAAGTAGTTCGTATACTTAAAAACCTAAACTACAAACCTAAAAATACGATTCGTGTCGTTTTATTTATGAATGAAGAAAATGGCGGAAAAGGCGGAGCAAAATATGAAGAAGTCGCCAAGCAAAAGAACGAGAACCATATTTTTGCCCTTGAAAGCGATTCAGGCGGATTTACACCCAGAGGTTTTTCTCTTGAAGCAGATGATGCTAACCTGAAAAAAATTCAAGGATTTGCTCCTCTTTTCGAACCTTATTTCGTGAATAGTTTTGTAAAAGGACACAGTGGGTCAGATATCGAACATTTAACGTCTAAAACGATCGTTAAAGCAGGTTTAATGCCAGATTCGCAACGTTACTTTGATTACCATCATGCTGCAAACGATAAATTCGACGCCATCAATAAAAGAGAACTTGAACTGGGAGCAGCCACAATGACCTCATTACTATATTTAATGGATCAAACGGGAATTATACTGCCAACGAAAAGTTAGATTTAAAATGAAAATAGTTTTTCAAATAGCCTTTTTAGCTTACGCTACAATTGCGTTTAGTCAGCAAAATTCTGAAAAGGCTTATAGAAAATTATATATTAGTGAGAAAAAATATTCGTTGCTGTTTCCTGAAAATTGGTATCTTAAAAGAACAGATTCACTTCAAAATTCATTTATGCTGCTGAGTGAAAAAAGTTCGTTACAGGATAACTTTACAGAGAACATTGGTTTATTAATTAAAGACCTTGGTTATGAAAACGTTAAACCAAAAGTGCTTAAAAAAATAATAGATAAAAAATTTAGTGTTAGCAGTGAAATTATTTCAAATCGAAAAGTCTTGAAAAATGGTTTAACAGGACAAGAAATCGTCTATAAGACAATGTTGGATAATGGATATTTTGCGACAATTCTTCAATATTATTTTATAAAAGGAAGAGACTTATACCTATTAACATTCTGTTCTAAACCTGAAGAGTTTTTAGAGTATATGCCAACTTATCAATATATATATACGATAATTTTGACATTAGGTAAGCAGTGTTATATAAAAGAGCCATTCGATTTCGCGAATGGTTTTTTTATGCAACTTAATCCTTAAAAGTAATCGTAAATTTTGCACCCTCATTAAGTTTACTTTCCAGGCAAATATGCCCGCCAAGATTGGTGACATGATTGTAAACCAAATACAATCCTATACCATTACTGTCTTTGTGTGAGTTGAATTTTTGATGCAGTCCAAAAATCTTATCCCTTACTTTTTCCATATCAAAACCAATTCCGTTGTCTGTGATAGTAAGTTGGGTACTTCCGTTAAAATGATGTGAATTAAAGTTAATGACAGGCAATGAACCCGGTTTAGCGTATTTAATTGAATTTGTAATTAAATTCAGAAAAATGCTTTTAAGAGAACTTTTATTAAAAAGAACTGTTTCTGCCTCAGAAAATTCAGTAGTAACTTTTGCTTTTGAATTATGAATTAAAGAGTTGATCGAAAACAAAACCTCTTTTAAAACAGCCTCAAAATTCAATAATTCCAATTGATTGTCTTCTTCATTTTTTTTATCCAGAAGAGCAACATGATCAACCAACGTCTTTTTTAAGCTTTGCGTTGCAATTTCAATAATCGAAATAAGCTCGAGCGTTTCGGGATCTGAAATAGTCGATGTATCCAGAAGATCAAAAACAGCCAGTAAATTATTTACCGGAGATCTCAAATCATGAGCCGTAGTATAAGTAAGCTGTTTAAGTTCGTTATTTATTTTAGTAAGTTCTGTTAAATGAGCATTTCGTTCTTGTTCCAGCTCTTTTTTAAACGTAATATTTTTAGCAATCGCAAAAATGAGTTTATCTTTTTGTATAGGGAACGAAGTCCATAATAACCAAACAACATTGCCGCTTTTTGTTACATAGCGATTTTCAAAATTAGACAACCCAATTTTCTTTGTTAGATTTTTTCTGGCGTGCGTTGTACTAATTCTGTCAGCTTCAAAAACAAAATCGTTTATGGGTTTCGAGAATAATTCTTCTTCGCTAAATTCGAGTAATTTCGATACAGACGGATTAACTCTCTTAAAGTATCCATCAAATCCTGCTACACATAATAAATCTGGTGAAGAATCAAAAAACTCCTCAAACTGATTGAAAAAATCAACAGTATTTTTAGTAAGGCTAGGTGCGCTATTGTTCATAGATTAAACCTAATTTTGAAATTACATTACTAAAATACTATTAAAATTTTACACGAATGTTGTAGTTTTAACATTACAGCGGGTTTTTCGTTTAAAACCGATTTAATTCGTTGAATAGCAATTTCGATTAAAATAATGCAGAAGTAAAATCTTATAAATGTTTTTTTGCATCATCATTTAAGAAGAATTAGTAAGTATCTATTACGGTTTTTAATAGATCAGAATCTACTAAATCTGATGGTGCAACCACTTTTTCATCAAACGGAATAGCATTCCCGTATCGCTCTTTTAATATTTTTTGAACTCTGACATCCGTTAAATTAAAATCCTTCAATTGCTTTAATTTAGATAATTCAATTCCAGCGCCATTTTTATAAATTTTCCAGATCAGTTCAGAGCAATAAATTCTTGTATCAGACCAATCAAAATAGGCATCATATTCTTTGCCCATAAAATTCTGACTGTAATCTTTCATTTTTTGCAATGTAGCAGGTTTTAATACTTCATTAGCATTTTTCAATCTTTTTACAAGATATTTATGGTCTTTTCCGTGTTGAATCCAATCCTCCAAGCGCGTCAGTTTTACAGGCTGAACAGCTTCAAAAACAAATAAACTTCCATTTATACTGTAAATAATTCCGCAATGCGAAAATTTAGAATTAGTTGCAATTCGAACCGCCTCGCATTGACTTGATTCCGAAGTTTGAAAAATAAGATCCCCATCCTGAATTTTGTTCTGTAAAGAAGCTTCTGTATTGTTTTTTGTATTAGAAAAAGGATTGTTCGGAAAAACCTTCATCGCAACAAACAAAGCGCAACCAAAACTCAGTAAAAATGTAACTATAGGAAATAAATATTTTGATTTTTTCATATTTAAGTTTAATGTTTTATAGCCCACAGATTTAGCTGATTAAACAGATTTACACAGATTCTTAAAAAAAAGTTTTTAAATCTTTATAAAAATTAAAAACTGCGAAAAACGGCTTAATCCGTATAATCAGTGGGCAAAATAATTGATTTCATAACAAATAAAGCGCAAAAAAAAATAGTTACCAAAATGATAACTATTTTTAAATATAATTTGAACAGAACTATTAGATTCTAAAGATTCCGCCTACAGCAATAATTCTTTGAAAAAAGAAGAAGTCCTGCGAAGCGCTATCATCATTACTTCGTGTAGTTTTAATATCCTGCATGTTAATGTAACCGCCTTTTAGCTCGCCTTGCAAGTAGAAATACTTGAAGAAAGTAAAGTTAATTCCCGCTTTTGCAGATAAACCATATCCGGAAACGTGAAAATCATCATGACGTTCTTTTCCTAAAAGAGTTGTATTCGTTTTAGGATATAAAAGTCCTGCACCTAAACCTTCAGTTAAATTAATCTGAACTTTATCTGTGTTATTGATACCAAACCATTTAGAAATATCATCATGTCGTGAAACCTCAGTATTAATGTAGTTCAAACCATCTGTATGTTCGTACATTAAAAAAGCAGGAGGGTTTCCCTGAGTACCACCCGCAATACCGCCTTCCTGAGCACCATGCTGAGACATATCTACAGGAGTATTATTATAATCTCCGTTGTAATAAGATCCAGCCTGATCTGCAGATAAATTAATATTACCCGTAACATTAGCGATTTGATTCTGAGTCATCACATACTTCATATGATCCCAACCAATAGCAACACTGTAATGATCGCTAAAGAAATATCCCATTCTAAAGTTCGTTTGCGGAATCGTCATGTTTGCCGGATTTACATAATCAATATGATATCCTTTTGGTTTATCATGAGCTTTCATATCGCTAACCGTAAAGTTGTAATCTTTCCCTCTAAAATTCACGTCAGATTTTGTATAACTATCTCTGTTACCTCCCCAGGAAATAAAGAACTTTCCTTTATTGTGAGCTGTATATCTTTGTACTGTGATTTCTTCCTGAGCAAAAGTGTTTAAAGAAACACACATCAGTAAGAAAAATAAAATTTTTGTTTTCAAAGAACTTAAGTATTATAAATTAAAATGCGTTAACTGTTTTTCTAATGGCAACCAACTTCGTCATTAGACCTTCAAAATAGTCCAGATGAAGCATATTAGCACCATCACTTTTTGCATTAGCAGGATCAAAATGAGTTTCGATAAAAATACCGTCTACACCAACTGCAATACCCGCTTTAGCAACAGTTTCGATCATATCAGGTCTTCCGCCTGTAACACCGGCAGTCTGGTTAGGTTGTTGCAGCGAATGCGTAACATCAAGAACTGTAGACGCATATTGTTGCATAGTAGGAATACCTCTAAAATCAACTATCATGTCTTGGTAACCAAACATAGTACCACGATCTGTAACCATAACATTTTCGTTTTGGCAATCCAAAACCTTTTGTACAGCGTGTTTCATACTCTCCGGACTCATAAATTGCCCTTTTTTAAGGTTCACTACTTTTCCGGTATTAGCCGCAGCCACAACAAGATCAGTCTGACGAACAAGGAACGCCGGAATTTGCAAAACGTCAACGTATTGCGCCGCCATATCAGCATCTTCATTAGTATGAATATCTGTTACAGTAGGAACATGAAAAGTTTCCGAAACTTTTCTTAAAATTTTCAATGCTTTTTCGTCACCAATTCCAGAGAAACTATCAATTCTCGAACGGTTGGCTTTTTTAAACGATCCCTTGAATACATAAGGAATCTGAAGTTTGTCGGTAATACCAACTAATTTTTCAGCAATTCTTAGAGCCATTTCTTCTCCTTCAATAGCGCAAGGTCCCGCCAATAAAAAGAAGTTACCACTTTCAGTATGCTTAATTTGTGGAATATGTTGTATGTTCATAATATGATTTTTTGACAGTGCAAAGGTAGTCATGATTTATGAATACGAGATGAAGATTTAAGATTATTTTAAGAAGCCAATCGTGCTATCCGCTGCAATATTTTTCTCTAAACCCTTTTTTTCTTGGTCTTTGCAGGAGCTTCCTCCGGTCGCTCTGCAAAAACCAGAAAAAATAGGCTTTCTCAAAAAATGATTTTCGCTCCTATCACGGCTAGAAGTGTAGTGGAATTATGTATTCTGCAAGGAATATTTCCTCAATTACGCTTTAATATTAAAACCGAAATCTTAATAGCTAAAAAAAAAGATCAATCTTCGTACGATTTTTTGATAAAGTATTGAATAACTATAACAATTACAAGAATAACAGTTAAGAGAAGAGAAAACATAATGAGACCAAGAAATCCCATACCGCATCTAAAGGAATTTGGATTTTGTTCTAAAAGTGTATTAAAATTATAGGAAGAAACACAGAATGCTGCGATCGATAATACTATTTGCGAAAAAAAACTAATCAAACAAACCGTTGCGAATTTTAAAGATATAGTTTCACCAATTGCTTTTCTGCCCGCTATAATCTGAAACAGTAATGGAAGAATAATTAAGATTAATGGAGTTGTTCCGTACATGGATTTATTTAATAGTTTATAATCAATTACATAACGATGAGGTGCATATGTAAATAGTTACTCCTTCTTCAAACTCAATCCCATCGGAACCATCAAAATACCTTTCTCATAAATGTTTAAATATAATTTGACAGGTTTCTTTTGTCCTTCCCATTTTAATTCATAGACATTCAGGAATCCAGCTCCCATGTCGCTTCTTTTAGTAGGGAAAGGACAACAGGTTTCTAAACGTATATAAGTAATTTTTTCACCGTTTGGGCCGGCTAAAGCATTCAAAAAACGAGTTTCGTTTATAGCTTCATCTCTTGTATTTCTAAAAAAAATATTTACCGGATAATCAGGATCATAACCGTATTTTTTATCAGTACTAAAAAGTTTTATTTCGAAAGTATTATTTTGTTTCAAAACCAAATCGGGAGCATTATCGTCAACATTTTTCAAAGTCGATCTCGTACTCACGCAAGACGATACAGTAATTATTAAAATGATATAAAAGGCTATTTTTTTCATGGTTTAAAGTATTGGTAGTACAAATGTAAAAGTGTTTTTTCTTTTTACTCCGAATTTCAATAATTTTCTCTAATTTTTCTTTTTTGCCACAGATTACAGAATTAAAAAGATTCAAAAAAACCAGCTAAATCTGCGTGATAAAATAATTTTCAATTCGTTTTATCTGCAAGCTATTTCGTTAAAAATTATTACGATTCAAAAAATCAGCGAAAATCAGTTTTATCCGTTAAAATCCGTGGGCTAATTTTTAATCTAATTTTTGTGCATTCAGTCTTATAATTCCCACTACAATCAGATATTGTGCCACAAGGTAAGATAGCATAATAAAAAAAGAGCTTTTTTCGATTGGAGCATGAAATTTGTCAAACGCCAGAATACTATCTGAAATGACAAATGTTATGGCACCCAGGAAAATGTATAAAGCTCCGGGTTTTTTCCAAATCAGGTAACCATTAAAAGCAAATAGTAACATAGTCGAAATTACAGCTGCGTAGACAATAACAGGAATTTTTAAATCGCCCAAATTAGGCATTAAAACTAAAATTATTGCTGTTAAATAAAAAGCAATTACAAGGCTTCCAAGTCCAAAAAGAACTTTGTTAATCTGAATTTCTCCTATAATTTGTTTATTAAAAAGAACACAATAAGTAATGTGTGCAATCAAAAAAGAAACCAATCCTAGGATGAAATAAATTTCAGCAATATCGGCAAAAATTAAAATCACATCTCCAATCCAGGAAAAAATCAAAGCATTCAAAAGGATTCTTCTGGAAAGAAATTTGGGATGAAAATAAACTCCAAATCCCAACAAAGGGATTAATGCCGGCTTTAAGTATAAATCCAGATTTTCATGTCCTGTAAACAAGACAATCAGATATAAGATACTAAAAACGATATAAATTTTAAAAAAAACAGCATTTCTCATAAGTACTTTATGATTTTATTATTTGGTTTGTTTGGGGTCTGAAATCAATGGTTACAAAGTATATCGTAATTAAAAACGATAAACTTAAATAACTTAAAATAATATAACTACTCATAGAAAAACTATGATTTAAGCCAAACCAACCTCCATAATACGCGATAATTGCAATCGCAATTGTTACACGTAAACCTTCCCAAAAAATGGCATATTTGTTTTTGTCCATCAACTCTGTGTAGCTATAAATAGTAACCAGAATAAATAAACCATAGATGAAAATATTGGGCAAACCAATTGTAGCAATATTATCAAATAAATAAGTGACAAACAATAGCGTAATTAAAACCTGTGCTACAGACCAGTAGATTAATTTCTGAGAGTTTTGTGTGCTGTATTTCTCAAAATCAAAAACGTTATCGATTTTATGTACAGGATATTTTTCTTCAAAATTTTCCGGTCGCCAGCCTGTAGGTTTAAACCAGATGGTGAATTTGTCTTTCCAGTTTTCGGCTCTCCAGGCATCTTTAATCAATAAACCCAAATGCTGGAAATTAATTCGGATAGGGTTCCAGGTTTGAGCAGGCCTTGTAATGCCAAATACGGGCGGAACATCGTCTAATTCGGCTTGAAAAGTGCCAAAAAGTTTATCCCAGAAAATAAAAATCTGCGAATGGTTTTTATCTAAATATTCGGGGTTTATTGCGTGATGTACACGATGATGCGAAGGAGTAACCAGAATATATTCCAGAATCCCCATTTTCTTAATATGTTTGGTATGATACCAAAATTGCAAAAACAAATGCAGCGGCAAAGTGATCGCGATTACTGTAGCCGGAACGCCTAATAACGCTGCAGGAATCAACAAAAAAGTAAATAAATTAACCAAACTCGCAATAGGCTGGCGCAGTGCACAGGCAAGGTTAAATTCTTCGCTGCTGTGATGAATTGCATGTTTATTCCAGAAAAGATTAATTTGATGTGCCCATCGATGACTCCAGTAACCATAAAAATCGATGACAAAAAAGGCGATGCAATAAGAGAGAACATTGGGTTCTAAATGATAAATGGCAATTTTAGAAACCATCCATTCGTAAGAAATAAAAGTCAGGCTTAATCCCAAAACATCTTTTACAGAATTTGTAATTCCGGAACTGATACTCGATACGCTATCGATCAAAGGAGCAGTGTCGTCCTTTTTATAAATGCCGTATATTTTTTCGATTATAATTAATACTAAAAAAATAGGCGTAGCGATAATCAATATCTTTCCGTATTCTTCCATAAAAAAAGCATTGTATTTTGTCCAAATATAGAATAAAATAGAATGTTTTTTAAATTATTAAGAAATTATAGCATTAATACAATCTAAATTTTTAATTAAGTCGAAATCTGCAATTTAAATTTGAAAGAAAATAATTATTTTTTTTCTTTAGAAAAATCAACCGGATAGAATTTTGGTGTTTTTTGATTTTTAATTCCAAATTTAATAACCTCTTTAATTATTTTAAATGAATCATATTTTAACTCTAAAAGGATTTTATTATCAGCGTTTACAATTCCGTATTTTTTGTTTTTTTGAACAATGAATTCTCCGGTAGCATAGATTTCGGTAATGAAATCAAATTCAGACGGAATTGCAATTTTGTTTTGATTGCTAATGACACCAAATTTATTTTCGTTTTTGAAAATTTGATAGTTGCTTTTTGAAAATCCGTCAAAGTTAAATTTATCTTTAACAAATTCACCAGCAAATATTTCGGTTTCATAGTAAGCGTTATCTCCAATTGTAAGAAGATATTTTCTTGAATTTTTTACGGCAAAAATTTTATTTTGAGACACATTATAAAAATCGTAATCTTCCGGAATTATAATTGCACCTTGAGATGAAAACATCCCATTTTTGTTTTCCTGGTTAGCTGAAATATAATAGTTAGAATGTTGTTCTAAGTGTCTATAAGTAATAGGAATTATTTCTTTCTCTAAAAATGGATTTATTACACCGTTTAAATCTCCTTTACGGGCAAAATATTGATTATGAAATGAAATACTATCTTTATAAAAAGCCGAAAAAATGTAGTCATAAATTAAAGGTTTTAATAAAGAATCCTTTTTAGTAATGAGACCACTTTTTTTATTATTACTTACAATATAAATTGAATTCGATGGTGAAATTTCGTCGTATTTGCATTGAATCTCATAGTGGCCTGAAGAATTTATTATACCTTTTTTCTTTGTAATTGTATTTTTGATAAGATAAGAATCGGATGCAAATACTCTTTCGAATTGATGATCTTTAATGGAGTTTAAAATTATATTTCCCTGATCATCAATTATCAAAGTGTTTTTGTTTGCAAGTGTTACAATAGATTTTTTATATTTAAAATACTCAATATCTGTCGCTTTAAAATTGGTAAACTGCTTTCCTTTAGCATCAAATAAATCAATTGCATTGTTAGTCTGAACAAATAAAATACCATTATCATTCATGATATAATCGTATTTTATAGGCAAAATGGTGCTGTTTTCAATATCAACAACACCTGTTTTGTTGTTTTTTGACACTCTGATGAGACCATTTCCTAAATAAAAAATATCATCGTGTTCAAATGGAATTTTTACATTGTTGTGTAAGTCAATAAAACCCCTTTTATATTTTTTATTTACAATTTTTGCAGCTTCAAAAAGGTTTTTAAGATCTTTTTTATTGTCAATATATTCATAAACAGGTTTAATGACTACGTTTCCTATGCTGTCTATCAATCCCATTTTATTATTGAAAGTTCGAAATACAGCATAGTTATTTTCGAATTTATAGACATATTCGTATGTTTTATTTTCGATTAGCTTTTTTCGAAGAGGCTCAAATTTTGATTGGCCTTTTGAAATAAAAGGCAATAATAACAAGATTAAAAGTCTTATGATTCTCATTTATTTCAGATGATTTGAAATAAAAACGCATTCTATTCAGTTTTAGTGTAAAACAAAATAGAATGCGTTTTAAGTTATTGGTAATTTAAACAATTTCGGCGCTAAGTCCAGCTTCCAGAAGTTGTGTGCATTGAGGTTTTAATTTGTCAATTGGACCTGTTTTTACAGTGCATTTTCCGTTGTAATGTACAATTAGGGAACATTGTTCTGCTTGTTCAGGTGTGTGACTGCAAACACGCATTAAAGTATCAATTACGTGATCAAAAGTGTTTACATCGTCGTTATAAACAATGATTTCGTTATTAAAAACCGTCGCTTCTTTTTCGCGAACTCTTTCTCTTACTTTTTCTTTAGTACTCATGTTTTTAGGTTTTTGTACTTTTTGTAATTATTAATTTTTGTTTATCAAAGATTAAAAAGGATTCTCAAAGAATATAAAATTCACGCAGATTTAAAAAGATTAAATCACCGCAAATTATTTTAATAAATCGAATTAATCTTCTTCAATCTGTAAAATCTGCGTAAACAAAATCTTTTTAATCCTTTGTCTGTGGATTTGTTTTTATTAAAACTTTCACAGATTTTGTAAGTTCGCTAAATATTTAAATTTCTGAGTTTGTTTATAGATAGAAAATCAACTATCTAATTTACGTATTTTAAGGAAACCCAGTTGTTTCTTTGAAACTTTTTAACATATGTTAGCCCTTTTTCTGTGCATGAAGCATCAATAAACGGAATGTCTTCTTCATAAAATCCGCTAAACAATATGATACCGCCTTTATTTAAACAATCAACATAACTCTGCATATCATTCAGCAAAATATTACGATTGATGTTAGCAATGATCAAATCATATTTTTTACCCGCTAATAAAGCCGCATCGCCTTCGTAAACCGAAATATGTTTACAATTATTGCGTTCCGCATTTTCGATAGAATTCAGATAGCACCAATTGTCAATATCAATTGCATCAATAGGCTGAGCGCCTTTCATTTCGGCAAGAATGGCTAAAATCGCTGTTCCGCAACCCATATCAAGTGTTTTAAGTCCTTCAACATTCATCTCTAATAAATGCTGAATCATCATATGAGTAGTTTCGTGGTGACCCGTACCAAAACTCATTTTTGGCTCGATTACGATATCATATTCAGCATTGGTTTTTGGGTGAAAAGGAGCGCGAACATGGCATTTTCCGTCTACATCAATTGCTTCAAAATTCTTTTCCCATTCTTCGTTCCAGTTTACCTGATCGATTTCTTCAACTGTATATTCAATTTTAAACTCTTCAGATTCTAAAATATAAATGCCATCAAGAATATTCTCATCCCATAAATCTTTTTTTACATAAGCTGAAATTCCTGTTTCAGTTTCTGTAAAAGTCTCAAACGCTTTCTCGCCTAATTCAGCAATTAAAATTTCTGAACCCGGTTCTTTTGGTTCAATCGTAAAATGGTATCCTAAATATATATTCGACATAAATAATTTTTTTGCAAAGGTAATAATAGAAAGTAGAAGTTGCTTATAATTATGGGAGAACATTATTAATTTAAGAATTATTTAATGCACAAAAAAAGCGTTCGAAAAACGAACGCTTTATATTATAATTAGCTGTTAAATCTAAATTTAGATAGCTGTTACGATAGCTAAGAAGTCATCTGCTTTTAAAGCAGCACCACCAATTAAACCACCGTCTACGTCTGGCTTACCAAAGATTTCTTTAGCGTTATCCGGTTTTACAGAACCACCGTATAAAATAGAAACTTCGTCAGCAATATCAGCTCCGTAAGCTTTACGAACAACTTCTCTGATGAATTCGTGCATTTCCTGAGCTTGTTCAGGTGAAGCAGTTTCTCCGGTTCCAATTGCCCAAACAGGCTCGTAAGCTAAAACCACTTTAGACCATGATTCTTTTGCAATTTGAAATAATCCGTCACGTAATTGGTTTTCAACAATATTAAAATGATTATCTGACTGACGGTCTTTTAATTCTTCTCCAAAACAGAAAATTACTGTTAAGTCATGTTTTAATGCAGTGTCTACTTTATTAGCGATTAAAGCATCAGTTTCGTGAAAAATTGCGCGACGCTCAGAGTGACCAAGAATTACGGTGTTTACACCAATACTAGTTAACATATCAGCAGAAATTTCTCCTGTAAAAGCTCCACCTTCAGCCTGGTGAACGTTTTGAGCGGCAACACCAATAGTTGTGTTTTTAACTTTAGCAACTGCTGCCTGTAAGTTTACAAATGTTGGAGCTACAATTACCTGAGCAGTAGTTTGAGCTGGTATTTTAGTAATTAATTCGCTTAATAATTCTTCAGTTTGCGCTGCGTTTTTATGCATTTTCCAGTTTCCTGCAACAATCTTTTTTCTCATTTTGGTAGTTTTTATTTTATTTTTTTATTTTTTGTTCTGCGTTATATAACATTGACATTGGATTTTGCAATTACCATTGTTATTATTTTTTTATTTCAGGCTTTTTAAAGTTTCATTGATTTTATCAAAATCCTTTTCAATGGCACGATACAATACAATTTTTCCTGTTTTATCAACGATGATATATCTCGGAATCCAATCCAGATCAATTGCTTTTCCAAAAAGGCCTTTCATACCGTCATTCATCATAAAATGATCACCTTTTAATTCGTGTTTTTCAATTCCTGCTTTCCATTTTTCAGCTGTTTTATCAGCAGATAGGAATAGGTACGAAACATTAGGATTATTGGCTTGTAACTCTTTTAATTGTGGCATTGCTTTTACACAATCTCCGCACCATGAAGCCCAAACTTCGATAACCAAAGTTTTACCTTTGTATTTTTTTAAAATATTTTTGAAAGTAACCTGACTTTCATCAGTTGCTAATAATTTTTCAGACAAAGCTTCTTTAGAAAAACTTGTTTTCTGAGCTTGTGAGCATGAAAATGTAATAAAGGCAATTACAACAAGGGCTAATTGTTTCATACGTAGATACTATTTGTTTTTTTTAATTCTAATCGAAGACCCTCTTTATACTATTAATTATTAGTTTTAAATCCTAATGATTTCAGGTAATAAAAGATCATCAACAAAGTTAAACAAACAAATTGAATGAGAAATGGAGATTAACAAAAATTGAACAGTCCTATATTTTATAACAAAAGATAAAAATTAGGTTAAAAAAACGAGAGTGAAATCGTAATAGTAGAGCAACAAAATACAAATTTTGATGTAATTTTTGATTTAATTAAAAAACAGATCACAAAAAAGTTTTGTTTTAATTTAAAATCTTTTCATTTTAGACCAAAAAAACGTCTGGAAAAAGTCTTTTTCAAGAAAAGGAATTCCTTGTATTTTTTTCGAAAAGAAGAATGAAAATAGTAATGTAGTTTACTTTATGAAGTTAGTCAAGAGAGGCCAGAACATTATAAACTCCTGACGTTTTATCCCGCTTAAATGTTGTATTGGTAATCTCAACATTTTTATATTCAAAATTTACACCTTTTTTTACCAAAATGGCATCTACATGAAGTTCAAAAATACTTTTGTCCCCCACATTTATCGAATAGTTGACATCTTCACTTTCTCGTCCCACATTTTCAAGAACGATTATGTTTAAATTGTTATCAGATACAAAATGATGTTTTACGACATCGTCAGAATCCAGATTTTTTACTGTGATTTTTTTCGCGTCATATGTTTTGTTGGAGAAGACATTTTCTCCCTTATGATCTAAAATTTGAAAAGCGAATGTTTCAGGTGCTGTTAGGTTATCCGTGATATCAGCTTGACTATTACATCCAATAAGTAAAAAAATAAATACGAGGCTCGACAATTGTTTCATAGTTATTGATTTAAATTAACAATTTCTAAGATTAACAAAAGGTACGGCTTAAAATTTATATTTTTTAGCAGAGAATGTTATTTTAACGTATTTTTTAGTTTAAATTATGATTGCATTTGGTTGCTTTTGCTGGGGATAATTCATTAATATGTGTTAGGTTAATATTCAATTCTGTTCGTTTTTAAATAAAAAAAAACACCAATTCAACTATAGAAGAATTGGTGTTTCTGAATTTTAGTTTTGATGTGTTATAACTTCAAATCCTTAATATCATTATAATGAACTTTTTGAATTATAGTTCCGTTTTGTATCACAACAATGCTAGGATTTGCTCTTTCTACCGTTTTTAGCGCTGTAGCATCACAGAAATAAAAATCAGTATCTAAGCCATATTGTTTCTTCGCTTTTGCAATTTCATCCGCCCCGGAAGCTGTCATTGCAATTACTTTGTATCCTTTTGCTTTTGCATCTTTGCTTAAGCTTTGTAATTTTTTCATTCCGTCAGGATTAGACAAGGCCAAATCATACGTTACAAAAACGAGTAATTTAGGTTCTTGTAATAATTCTTCTTTGTAATCAGAATCCTCTTTTACCATTGTAAAATCATGAATTGGCGGAATATAACCTTCAGTAATTACTTTGTCTTTTCTGTCTACAAAAGTTGCGCCTTCAGGAATATTGGCCAGATCTTTTTCTGTAAATTCTTTGTCAACTCCATTTACTTTGTAGATAAAAATCATTTCAACTACAGATTTTGGCGCGCCTTCAGGAATTTCCATTCCTTTTTCGATATTCGTTCCCACTTTGTAAGGACGGAAATCCTTTATAGGATTATGATTTAAAACCCAAACTGCCATGAAAATACACAATACAACACTTGCGTAAGTAATAATGTTTGTTACTGCACTTGAGAATAAAGGTTTTACTAGTTTTTTATTAATGAATAAAATCAGAATAAAGAATAGTAAAACAATGTCTTTTGTAAAGGATTGCCAAGGCGTTAAGTGCAAAGCGTCACCAAAACAACCACAATCTTTTACCACATCAAAATAAGCAGAGTAGAAGGTAAGGAACGTAAAGAAAACGATTAAAAGCAATAAAGCCCAAATCGTTAGTTTTGATTTGTACCCCACCAACAACATAACGCCCAAAACAACTTCAAGAATAACTAAAAAGATCGCTAATCCTAAAGCCAAAGGCTCTAAAAACGGCATATTGAAAACCGGTTCGCTAAAATATTCTGCCAGTTTATAAGAGAAACCAACTGGATCGTTCAATTTTATTAATCCGGAAATGATAAATAATACGCCGACAAATAGTCGGGAGAATTGAGTAATGATGTTTTTCATGGCATACAGTTTAAATTTAAATCCCAAATTATAATTTTAGACTTGGAATTTGGAATTTATCTTTTGGAATTTTATTTTATCGGTTCTAGTATCAATGCAAAAACAGCGTAATTAATCATGTCCTGATAATTAGCATCAATACCTTCAGAAACTAGAGTTTTACCTTTGTTGTCTTCAATTTGCTTTACGCGAAGTAATTTTTGCAGAATCAAATCGGTCAATGAACTTACACGCATATCACGCCATGCTTCGCCATAATCGTGATTTTTGGCTTCCATTAACTCTTTGGTTAGTTTTACTTTAGCATCATATAATTCAGTTGCTTGTTCAGCACTTAAGTCAGGCTGATCTACAACACCTAATTCTAACTGAATCAAAGCCATGATAGAATAATTGATAATTCCGATGAATTCTCCTTTTTCATCTTCATCAACTTTACGTACTTCGTTTTCCTGTAAACTTCTGATTCTTTGTGCTTTTATGAATATCTGATCAGTCAATGACGGAAGTCTTAAAATTCTCCACGCACTGCCGTAATCTGTCATTTTATTGATAAACAAGGTTCGGCAAACCGTGATTACATTATCAAATTCAAGGGAAGTATTCTTCATTTATTGCTGTATATTTGCTAAAATTTCTTCAAAAATAAGGATTAAATTAAAGAGTTTCAAGTTTCAGGTTTTCTTTGTTTCAAGTTTTTTCTAAACAAAGTGTTAACGGCGGTAACTTGAAACTAAAAAATAATGTTTCAGGTTTCAGATTTAAAGTTGCAAGTTCGAGAACTTACGCAATCTGAATCAACTTGAGACTGGAAACAAATAAAACTTGAAACAAAATGTTTATTAACTGCAAAGGCGAACTTATAGATTTATCGATTCCTAAAGTAATGGGAATTTTGAATGTTACGCCAAATTCCTTCTTTGACGGAGGAAAATATAAAAACGAAGACGAAATTATTTCTCAGGTTGATAAAATGTTTTCCGAAGGCGCTACATTTATAGATATTGGTGCCTATTCAAGCAAACCAAGCGCTGAATTCATTACTGAACAAGAAGAAATTGATCGAATTGTTCCTGCAATCGAATTGATTTTAAAACATTTTCCTGAAGCGTTATTATCGATTGATACTTTTAGGGCTTCCGTTGCAAAAGCCAGTATAGAAAGTGGTGCAGCGATTATAAACGACATTGCAGCAGGAGAATTAGACGATAAAATGTTTGATGTTATTGCCAAATACAATGTTCCATATATAATGATGCATATGCGAGGAAATCCGCAAACGATGCAGAGTTTGACTCAGTATGAAGATATTGTAAAAGAAATGCTTTTTTATTTTTCAGAGAAAGTTAGAAAAGCAAGAAGTTTTGGAATCAATGATTTAATCTTAGATCCAGGTTTCGGATTTGCTAAAACAACCGATCAGAATTATGAGGTTTTGCAAAAAATGGAACTTTTTAATGTATTAGAATTACCAGTTTTAGCGGGAGTTTCAAGAAAATCAATGATTTATAAAACACTTGGTAATACAGCACAAGAAGCCTTAAACGGAACAACAGTTCTGAATACAATTGCTTTGACAAAGGGCTCGAAAATTCTTCGTGTTCATGATGTGAAAGAAGCTGTGGAATGTGTTACTTTGATGAATAAAATAGGTTTATAAAATAAATAATCGTTTAGTTTGTCATTCCGAGGAACGAGGAATCTCCATGAGTTGCTCGACAAAGATTGGCGATTTTCTTTACGGAGTTTCTTGCGGAGATTCCTCGTTCCTCGGAATGACAAACTAGATGCTGAAAAAACAATAATAAATATGAAATACTTTACTCTAATTATCATTTTTCTTTTATTTTCCTGTGAAAAAAAAGAAGACGTTTTACTTCCAAAATCAAACATAACAATTGTGAAAGACGTAGAAGATCATTCACCAATTTATATCTTTTTTAAAATAGAAGGAAAAGATACAATTGCAGATGTAAACCGTAAAAACAGTATTATTTCGACCAATTGGCTTTTCAATATCGACAAACGTTTACCATTAAAATTGGTTATTCCCGAAGTAATAAAACTACAGGAGAAAAAACGAGCTGATAGTGCACACAAAAACGAAAACGCCGAAAACTACTATTCCTACGCAGATTCTATCGGGAAGAATTTAGCCTTTTTGCCTTTCACGAAAGTGTATTATAAAATTGGAAAACCAGAAAGTAAATTTGACATAATTTCATTCAGAAAAGGAAGTGATTTAGTTTCTTCAAATGGTTTGCAAATAAAGAAAACTGAATTTATAAAAGAATTTTATGCTAAGAAATATGAAGTAACACCAAACGTTGTCTTTTTATTTGATAAAAACATGAGTTACCAGGAATATATTCAAAACAAAATCTTAATTGGAAAATTTAAAGGCTATAATGTTGATGAACTTCCAATAGAATTTATTTTTTAGATAATTTTCAATTAGACAATTTCAACAAATTAACGATTAATCATTACTGATGATGATAAGGTTCATTTCGTAGAATAGTAAAGCCTCGATACAATTGTTCGATAAAAAACAATCGAACCATTTGGTGCGAAAACGTCATTAACGAAAGCGAAATTTTTCCTTGTGCTTTGCTATAAACGGTATCTGAAAATCCGTAAGGCCCGCCGATTACAAAAACAAGCGTTTTGATTCCGGAATTCATTTTCTTCTGCAATTCTTCAGAAAAACCAACGCTTGAGAAGTTTTTTCCGTTTTCATCCAACAAAATCAACTGATCGGTTGGGGTTAATTTCGACAGAATCAATTCGCCTTCTTTTTCCTTTTGCTGGCTTTCAGATAAATTCTTTACGTTTTTGATATCGGGAATAATCTCCAAATCGAATTTGATGTAAAACGACAAACGTTTGGTATAATCATCAATCAAAGTTTGAAGTGATTTGTTATCTGTTTTGCCTATGGCGATAAGTTTGATATTCATTTTAATGTTTTTTTGCCACGAATTTCACGAATGAGCACGAATTAAAAAATCTGTGGTAATCCGTTTGATCCGTATAATCTGTGGGCTATTTTTTATTCTCAAAAACGGTTTCGAAATGTTCTACAACAGGAAACGGTTCGTAATAATGATGTAAAATCTTTTTCCATTCCAGATACGCTTCAGAGTTTCTGAAACCTACTGTGTGATCTTCAAGCGTATTCCAGTCGACTAGTAAAAGATATTTGTTTTCGACTTCGAGACATTTCTCTAAACGATGACCTAAATAGCCATTAATAGAGGAAATGTATTGACTTGCTTTTGCAAAATCAGTTTCAAATTGATTTGATAAATCAGTTTTTACGTAAAGGAATGCGGCTTCTAAAATCATAATAATTATATTTTTTATCTGCTAAATCTGCGAGAAAAAATTAGCTCCAGCAGATTTAGCAGATTTTTTTTGATATTTCGAAATAAAGAATCTGCGTGAATCCGTTTTAACCTGTTTAAATCCGTGTGCCATCTTTACTCACAGAGAAGTTTTTAGTTCTTAGAAAATTTATCTTCAAAAGTTTTAAATCTTGTATCCAAATCTTTCAATAATTGCTTTTTCACAGCTGCATCCTGAATAAAACTATAATTAATACTGTTGTAAACGTATTGTTTTATTGTAGCGTACGAAACATCAGGATATCTTTTGGCTAATAAAACATATTGCTCTGTCATATTGGTTCTTAAAATTCCAGCATCGTCTGTACTGATTACGATTGGCACATTAAATTCTTTGTAAAGTGTAAACGGATGTCTGTTTTCTTTTACTTTCAAAATGAATTCGTTACTCGTTAAGTTAATCTCAATCGGAATGTTGTTTTTTGCCATATAGCGCAATAAGTCGTATGAATTGGCTTCGTACGCAATATCAACTCCGTGACCAATTCTGTTTGCTCCTGCAACGTAAATCGCATCGTTTATGTGCCACGTTAAATCCTCCGGTTGCACTAAACCAAGAGTCAATTCGCCTGCATGAAGCGTATATTTTACATCTGGATATTTTGAGTGGCAATATTTGAACATTAACATATGCAACCAATAATCTTTCATAGAATTTTCGCCGTGTTCCGGAGAAACAATGTTTACACCAGCAACCAGTTTACTATCGTTTGCAGAGAGAAAAGCAATGGTAAGATTCTTGAATAAATCAACCGGATCCATAAAACGAAGTACAAAATTTTGATAACGCATGGTAAATTTGTCGTCGTCAATTTTTAAGTCTTTATGCAATTTTGCTATAAAATTGTTGTTGAAATCTGAGGCGTATTTTTTAGCATCTTTCTTTTGAATCGATTTATACAATTCGTCTAAAAGTTTCAGAACTGCTTTTTCATCTCGTTGACTTGCTGCCTGACGCAATTTCGAATTAAAATCGGTTAAATCAGAAACATTCATATCGCACGGAATCGTTGATAATTGTGTTTCGATGTAACTCACATTTTCAGCAATGGCACGTTTTTTTAGTTCGAGCATTCCTTCTGCAAAATGTCCTTGAATAGTAGGTTCAAATTTTTGAAAAGAATCAAAAAACTGATCGTCAGAAGGAACAGAACCATTATAGTCTTTAACCGACCAGGTTTGCATGATTTGCTGTTCGTAATAATCCAGTTTTTTGAGTTTTTTTATACTATCGAAATTTATCCAGTTTCCTTTTTCAGGTTTGGTTTCAGAAACTGCCAGAGTTTCTAAATTCAAATAAAAATTTTTTGCAATCGCTCTTTCTAAAAGAGGTTCTGCATAAACTGATCCTGAAAAATGATGGTGTAAATCGCCGCCTTTTGGCATTTGTTGAAAGAAAGCTGTTAAGAGAGCTTCGTTATTTCTGATTTTATTTAAATAATTTTCAGCCGTTTGAGAAAAGCCGATTTGTGCTATGAAAAAACAGAAAAGTGTAATTATCCTTGACATACTCTAAGTTTAAATTACATGCAAATATAATGGTTTTTGAGGAGATTTTAAAATTTGATTTTCTGGATGGGATTTTACCGCAAAGAACGCAAGGTTTTTTATCTGTAAGATTTAATATAAACGCAAAGTTCGCAAAGCTTTACCTAAAAACTTTGCGAACTTTGCGTAATTCGTTGCGAACTTTGCGGTTAAAAAAAACTTAGCACCTTAGCATCTCAGAAACTTAGTGTCTTTAAGAAAAAAGCACATCGTGAATTTCATCTGTTTTATCAAAAACGCTTTTTGCAAAAGGACAAAGCGGAATGATTTTTAAATTATTGTTTCTCGCATAATCAACGGCAGCTGTAAGCAGTTTTTTCCCAACTCCTTTTCCGTTGTATTCTTCACTTACTTCTGTATGGTCAATTATGAATTTAGAATCTCCAGCCCAGGTGTAGGTCATTTTTCCGGCTTCTTTTCCTTCTTCTACAGCTTCAAAATGGCCTCTTCTTGTATCGTTTATTTGTTTGATTTCCATGATTATTTATACTAATGAGGTTTCTATTTTAATTGTATTTACTAGAGTTTTATGAACAGGACAGCTGTTCGCAATTTTCAAGATTCGTTGTTTTTGTGCATCGTCTACATTCCCTGTAATTAGGATTTTCGTTGCAAACAAAGAAACGGTATGCTCTTCATTTTTTTCAAAATCTACCCAAATACTAAGTTCTGAAACATCCCAGCCTTTGCGGTCAATATACATTCGTAATGTAATTAAAGTACAAGAAGCCAGAGACGAAGCCAGAAGTTCAAAGGGACTAAAACCTAAATTTTTTCCGCCCATTTCCTGTGGTTCATCTGAAATAAGAATGTTACCCGTTTTAGAGGTTATTTCGGTACGATATTTTCGTGTATCAATGGTTGCTTTAATGGTATCCATAATTTATTTGATTCTAGGTTCAGGTAATGGAACAAATTCAGTTTCGCCGGGAACTTTCGGGAAAGTTTGTTCGGTCCAGTCTTTTTTAGCTTTTTCGATTAGGCTTTTATCTGAGGAAACAAAATTCCAAAAGATAAAATGTTCTTCAGGAAACGGTGTTCCTCCAAAGATGTATACCGTAGAATTCTCGGCTATTTCAAACTCGCATAAAGTGCTGTCGTTTGTAATAAGAATTTGTTTCGGATCATAAACATGTTCGCCACTTTTGATACTTCCTTCAAGAATATATAAACCGCTTTCGCCGAATAAATGATTGCCGATATTTATTTTTTTAGCCTCTTTACTTTTTATTTCTATAAAATATAACGGACTGTAAACAGGAACGGGAGATTTTTTACCAAATGCTTCTCCGGCAATCAATTTGTATGAAACACCATCTTCTTCCCAAGCCGGAATATCATCTGCTTCAACATGTGTGAAATTCGGCTCCATTTGCTCTAATTCTTTTGGCAAGGCTACCCAAATTTGCAATCCGTGAAGGATTTTATCTGAATGTCTTAAGTATTCAGGTGTTCTTTCAGAATGTACGATTCCTTTTCCGGCCGTCATCCAGTTTACGGCTCCGGGTTTTATTTCCAATTCGGTTCCTAAACTGTCGCGGTGCATAATGCTTCCTTCAAACAAAAAAGTAAGAGTCGAAAGTCCGATATGCGGATGTGGCGGAACATCCATATTTTCATGATCACTTAAATGTGCAGGTCCCATATGATCGATAAAGACAAATGGTCCAACAGCTCTTTTTTCACGGAAAGGCAATAATCGGCCTACCATAAAATTGCCAATGTTGGCAGCACGTTCTTCGATAATTAAACTGATATTTGACATGGTTATTTTGATTTGATTTGAAAACAAAATTACAGTTGTGATAGAAATCTGTAACTTAATTTAGATTAAGAAATTGTTTTTAGATTTTAGTTTTATAAAAATAAGAAAAACCCAGAAGTTATTTTCTTGTATAGGTTAAATTTAAATGCATTTGAAAAGAAAATATAAAAACGGAAATAGATAATATCTTACTTTCGCAAAGTTAGCAACAAACAATCGGAACTTTGAACTCAAAATATAGATGAAAACATTTAAAAAAATAATTGGTATTATAATATTACTATTAGCAATCTTACTTTGCTTTCCTGCTTTTTACGCATTTCCAATCCAATTTGAAAACTGCAAGAAAAAATTTGAAAGTGGAGTGGTTGGTGCTCCAGGATATGCGATTGGATTTTTTATTTGTTTTGTATTATATGCACTTGTTTTATTTTTTTTAGTAAAATTAAGTATCAAGTTAATTAGAAAGAATAAAATTAATATTACGGCAATTGACGAAATAGGCATGAAGGAATAATAAAATATGAGATTCGACTGTAATGCAGTCGAAATAGTCTTTGAAATCTAACTAATCAATTCAAATTCTAAAGTCTCACTTTCATTTCCATTGATGATAATAGACAATTGATGCATTCCGGTATGAAAAACTCTTGTAGTAATAATTTTGAAAGACTGATTTCTATCCACCTTAATTAATTGATTGGGCTGATAAGTTTTCTCACTAATTTTAAAGACTTTTTTCGCCAAATGACCTTTTGATTTTTTGTAATGAACAGCATATTCTAAACGAACAGTTTTTACTTCGTTGTTTTTATTATTTAAATGAAATTGAAACTGCAGATAATCTCCAATCTTTACAACAGGAGTTTTAATTTCAAAATCAGAAAGTTCGATATTCGTGCTTTCTAAACCATAATGACTCAGAATTTCAGGATGTCCTTGTTTTAGTAAAGTACGAGCACCATGTTTGATGATTCCGTCTGTTTCTTTACTGTGATTTTTCCATTTATTGGCAATTTCTAATACAATCTGCGGATTATCTTTTGCAATATCATTCAGGTTATTGGCAACGCTTCTGCGAACATATTCTGATGGATCATTTTTCAGGTTTTCTAAAATGGGCAGGATAGAAGTTGGATCTTTCTTTAAGAACGGAATCGCCATTGCCCAGGGTAATCTTGGTCGGCTTCCTTCGCTTGATAATCTGCGTACGTGATGATTTTCATGCAAAGACCATTTTGTCATTTCGTCGATCATTTGTTCTTTGTACTTTAAAATAAAAGGACGAACGGCAAATTCGCAACTGATAAATTGAGTGATCGAAACAAAGGCTTTCGCCGAAGTTTTAAAATCGTCTAAGCCATACATTTCGATATAATCAGCAAAGAAAATAAAAGCCAGGTTACCATCAGTAAAATTATTTTTCTTCAGGCTTTCGATGATTTTATCAATTAAAACAACAGCTTCAGAAAAATTTTGTGGCATAAATTGATGCAACACAACCGTGGTGTGTTTCATACGTTCTTTCCATTCTTTTTGAGCAAAATCGCCTTCGTAAATCGTATCAATAAATTTTTGTTTATCGAAAGCACGATGTACTTCGGCCACAGCCTGAACAAATTTTTCGTAAAAAGTAACCGAGTAAATATCTTTAATTAAGCCCATGATCTTGTTTGAATGAACCTCAAAGATATTTAATGTTTTTTTGTTTTGAACTATTAAGTTTTTTGTTTTTTGAACCATTAAGATATTAAGTTGATAAAGAACGGTAGCTTAATTTTCTTAATATCTTAATGGTAAAAAAAAGACGTATTTTGCTGTTAAAAAATAAATTCACTTTAGTGTAGTTTTCAAATCCACAAAATATGTCCTACTTTAGCATCTCATAAAATTTAAGAAAAATGATTAGCGAAGTACAATTTCAAACCGAATTACAACTATTAATTAGCAATGCAATTCGCGAAGATGTAGGCACAGGCGATTATAGTTCATTGGCGTGTATTCCGGAAACGGCGCACGGTCAGGCCAAATTATTGGTGAAAGATCAGGGAATTATTGCGGGAGTTGCGCTTGCAAAAATGATATTTGAATATGTAGATCCAAAACTAAAAATCAAGACTTATATAGAAGACGGAACGCATGTAGAATATGGAGATGTGGTTTTTGAGGTTTCAGGAAGTTCTCAGTCTATTCTTAAGTCAGAAAGAGTAGTTTTGAATACGATGCAGCGTATGTCGGCAATTGCTACAAAAACAGATTATCTTATGCAGCTTTTGGAGGGTACAGGCGCTAAAATATTAGATACGCGTAAAACAACTCCAAATTTCAGAGTTGCAGAAAAGTGGGCTGTAAAAATAGGAGGCGGAGAAAACCACCGTTTTGCATTGTATGATATGGTGATGTTAAAAGATAATCATATTGATTTTGCAGGCGGAATAACTTTGGCGATAAAGAAAACCAAGGAATATTTGAAAGCGAATAACTTAGATCTTAAAATTATTGTTGAAGCCAGAAATCTGGATGAAATTCGTGAAATTCTTTTGAGTGACGGAGTTCACAGAATACTGATTGATAACTTTAATTATGAAGATACCAAAACAGCTGTTCAGTTAATTGCTTCAAAATGCCAAACAGAATCTTCGGGAAATATCAACGAAAAAACAATTCGTGAATATGGTTTGTGTGGCGTAAATTACATTTCATCCGGAGCTTTGACACATTCAGTTTACAACATGGATTTGAGTTTGAAAGCTTTTTAAGGAAATTATAAGTTTTGAGTTACGAGTTTTGAATTTTAAGGAAATCTAAAATCAGAACTCTAAAATCTAAAATAAAAATATGTCGAAAGAGATAGAAGACCGGATTGAAAAGTTGCCTTTAGTACGCAATTTGGCTCGACTTTTAAAAAAAATAAAGCTGCCTTGGCTCGAAGGTTTTTCGCTATATGATTTGCTCGAAATGTATACTTTAGGGATTCTTGAAGGAGCATTTTCTTATCATGCGAGTGCGGTATCTTTTAGTTTTTTCATGGCCTTATTTCCTTTTACATTATTTATTCTAAACTTAATTCCGTTTATTCCCATAGATAATTTTCAGGGAGATTTTTTGCTGTTTGTGCAGCAAAGTGTTCCGCCCAATACGTACGATGCGATTAATAAAATTATCAGTGATATTTTAAATAATAGTCATTCCGGGTTGTTATCATCGGGATTTTTACTTTCGATTTTTTTGATGGCAAATGGTATTAACGGAATCCTTAGTGGTTTTGAATCGTCTAAACACGTTTTTGATAAACGCGGTTGGTTTAGTCAATATTTAGTAGCGCTGGCCATTTCACTTGTTATGACTATTATACTATTTGTAACAGTGGCAACAATTGTTGTTTTTGAGGTGTTTATTCAAAAAACAATTATTCAGGATGTATTGAGCGATCGTATTCCTCTGATTATTTTGGGTCGATATTTGTTTGTTGTTTTAATGATTTTGATAACAACTTCAATATTATTGCGTTATGGTACAAAGCAATATAATAAAGTACCTTTTATAAGCATAGGATCTGTTTTTACGACCATATTAATTGTTATATCTTCGTTCTTTTTTGGGATTTGGGTTATAAAATTCTCAAAATACAACGAACTTTACGGCTCAATTGGTACATTATTGATTCTAATGTTTTATATTTGGATAAACTGTATGATTCTGCTTTTAGGGTTCGAATTGAATGCTTCTATCAGAAAATTAAAACAAAAAAACAAATAATATTATGAAAAATTGGATGTTAACTATTGGTGTGTTTTTCTTTGCATTGAGCATTCAGGCTCAAAGTGTTATTGGGAAATGGAAAACAATTGACGATGAAACCGGAGAAGCAAAATCTGTTGTAGAGATTTACGAAAAATCAGGAAAAGTGTATGGTAAAGTTGTAGAGATACTTCGCGCCGATCATAAAAAAGATGTTTGTACAAAATGTGAAGGAGCAGATAAAAACAAACCAATTTTAGGTTTAAATATTATTAACGGACTTAAAAAAGATGGTGATGAATATAGCGGAGGAACTATTTTTGACCCTACAAGTGGTAAAAAATACAAATGTTATATAACACTTGAATCTGCTGATAAGCTTAAGTTACGTGGTTATGTTGGAATTTCTATTATGGGAAGAACACAATACTGGACGAGAGTGAAGAATTAATTTTATTAAAATATAATGCGAAAGTTAGCATCAATACTTTTATTGTTGGGAATATTATCCAATAGTTTCGGACAATCTAAGAATTCGCCATTACAAATAAGTCATCTTACAGGTGACTTTTATGTTTATAAAACGTTTCATGATTATAAAGGAACGCTGATTTCTGCAAACGCACTGTATCTGGTTACCAATAAAGGAGTTGTGTTGTTTGATGCTCCTTGGGATAAAAGCCAGTTTCAGCCATTGTTAGACAGTATAAAGGCAAAACATCATAAAGAGGTTGTGATGCATTTTGCAACACATTCTCATGAAGACAGGGCAGGAGGTTTGGGTTTTTATAGAAAAAAAGGAATTAAAACCTATGCTATAAAATTAACAGACGAGATTCTGCAGAAAAACAACGAAAAAAGAGCTCAGTTTATAATTCCTAACGATACAACTTTTACAGTTGGTCAGCACGCTTTTGAGGTTTATTATCCTGGTAAAGGTCATGCGACAGATAATATAGTGGTTTGGTTTAATAAAGAAAAAGTACTTTACGGAGGCTGCTTTATCAAAAGTACAGAAGCTACAGATTTAGGATATTTAGGTGATGCCGATGTAAAAGACTGGGAAAAGTCTATTAAAAAGGTACAGACAAAATTTAAAAATCCTAAATATATTATTACCGGTCATGACGACTGGAAAGATCTGAATTCTTTAAATCATACTTTAAAATTAGTGAAGGAATTTAATGCTGCAAAAACTTCAGATAAAAAATAATCCTTTAAATCTTAATAAAATATCTACATGTTTTTTGTCGAAGTTGTTCTACCGCTTTCTTTAGCCAAAACCTTTACTTATCGTATTTCTGAGGCCGAATTTCATTTCATTAAAAAAGGAATGCGGGTTGCGGTGCCTTTTGGTAAAAGTAAAATTTACACCGGGTTGGTTATTGATATTCATCAAAATGAACCGAGTTTGTATGATGCCAAAGAAATTCATCAGATATTAGACGAAAAACCTATTGCGACCGAAATCCAGATCAAACACTGGCTTTGGGTGGCAACTTACTATATGTGCGGCATTGGCGATGTATATCGTGGTGCTTTTCCCACCGGATTATTGCTGGAAAGTGAAACAGTAGTATCGCATAAGACGGATACGCTAGTAAATGATTCTGAACTTTCTGATGATGAATTTTTGATTTACGAAGCCTTGCATCATCAGAGTTCGCTTAAGGTTGGGGAAATTGTTTCTATTTTGAACAAAAAGAATATTTTTCCGATCCTTCAAAAACTAATTGCAAAAGATATTATTGTTTTAGAAGAAGAAATAAAAGAAAGTTATAAGCCAAAATTGGTTCGGTATGTAAAACTACATGCGAAATACGAATCAGATAATGGTTTGGGAGAATTGCTGGAAGTTTTAAAAAGTGCTAATAAACAAAAGGAAATTGTTTTGGCTTATTTTCAACTAATGGCTTCTGAAAAGAAACCCATCACTGTCAAAAAACTGGTTGAGGTTTCGAATTCAACTTCAACTACGGTAAAAGCTCTAATTGATAAAGAAATTTTCGAAGAATATCTTTTGCAACAAGATCGTGTTTTATTTTCCGGACAGGCAACTGAGAAGCAACTGTTGTTAAGTGAAGCTCAGAATACTGCTTTTGAATCGATTAAAAATAGTTTTTTAGATAAAGAAGTTTGTTTGCTCCACGGCGTTACATCCAGCGGAAAAACAGAAATTTATATCAAATTAATTGAAGAATATTTACTCACAGGAAAGCAAGTTTTGTATTTGTTGCCGGAAATTGCGCTTACCACTCAATTAGTCTCTCGTTTACGCCTTCATTTTGGCGATAAAGTAGCAGTTTTTCATTCTAAATACAGTAATAATGAAAGAGTTGAGGTGTGGAAACAAACACTCGAAAATTCAACAAAAGCCCAAATTGTAATAGGAGCAAGGTCGGCTTTGTTTCTTCCGTTTGAGAACTTAGGTTTGCTAATTGTTGACGAAGAGCACGAGCAGACGTTTAAGCAAACGGATCCTGCACCAAGATATCACGCCAGGGATTCGGCTATTGTTTTGGCTAATTTTCATAATGCAAAAGTTTTACTGGGATCAGCAACACCAAGTATCGAAACGTATTTTAATACACAAACAGATAAATACGGGTTGGTTACGCTTACAGAGCGTTATAATGATGTTCGAATGCCAGAAGTGCTTTTAGTCGATTTAAAAGACAAGCATTTTAGAAAACGAATGACAGGACATTTTAGTGATCTTTTAATTGAAGAAATTGCAGAAGCTTTGTCTTTAGGCGAGCAGGTGATTTTATTTCAAAACAGACGTGGATATTCACCTATAATAGAATGTATGACTTGCGGGCACGTACCGCATTGTCAGCAATGCGATGTGAGTCTGACTTTTCATAAACATAAAAATCAATTGCGTTGTCATTATTGTGGATATTCTATTGCAAAACCAACGCATTGCCATAGTTGTTCAAGTATTGATTTAACGACCAAAGGTTTTGGTACAGAGCAAATAGAGCAAGAGTTAGTAACGCTTTTTCCAAAAGCCAAAACAGGCAGAATGGATCAGGATACGACTCGCGGAAAGTTTGGTTTTGAAAAAATAATTGATTCGTTTAAAAACCGTGAAGTTGATATTTTGGTAGGAACACAAATGCTGGCCAAAGGTTTAGATTTTGATAACGTAAGTCTGGTTGGGATTATGAATGCAGATAATATGCTGCATCATCCTGATTTCAGGGCTTTTGAGCGCAGTTTTCAAATGATGACGCAGGTAGCAGGAAGAGCGGGGAGGTCAGAGAAACAGGGAAAAGTAGTTATTCAGACTTATAATCCTAATCATAATACAATTCAACAAGTTACAAACCATAATTATATAGGTATGTATAAGGAGCAATTGTACGACCGCCAGATTTATAAATATCCGCCGTATTTCAGGATTATAAAACTAACATTGAAACACCGTGAATTTGAAAAACTGAAAGAAGGTTCGATGTGGTTGTATCAGGTTTTAAGTCAAAATTTGGGTATTCCGGTTTTAGGGCCAGAGGAACCAGCGATTAGCAGGATCAGGAATGAATATATCAGAACAATTCTGATTAAGATTCCGAATAATATGCCTTTAGCAGGCACAAAAAAAACTATTCAGAAAATGTTGAATAGTTTTGAGGCTGTTGCTCAGTACAGAGCTATAAAGGTTATTGCGAATGTCGATTTCTATTAAATTATGATGACGTTGATAGTGCCTTGACTAAATCTTCTTTTTTATTTCGGCTAAGCGGAATTTTGGTAATGCCAATTTCGGCAAACTTACTATTAAAACGCTCTACCTTATCAATGTTGATAATATAAGACTTGTGTACGCGAATAAATTTGTCTTTTGATAAATCGTTTTCAAAAGATTTCATTGTAGATAGCACTAAATTACTATCATCCTCGGTAACCACTCTTACATAATCTCCAAAAGCTTCAATCCATTTGATTTTTGCTGTGAAAATTTTAAGTTTTTTAAGGTTACTCTTGATGAATATATGTTCGCCTTCTTCTTCTTTTACGTCTTTTTTAAGCAAATGCATGTCTATCGCTCTTTTTACAGAAGCATTAAAGCGATCTACCGCAATGGGTTTTTGCAAATAATCAGTAGCGTCATAATCGAACGCTTTTAAAGCATACTCTGCTTTCGAAGTAATAAATATAATTTGCGGCTTAGATTTTAAGCCGTCAAGAAAATCAAATCCATTAATAACAGGCATTTCTATATCAAGAAAAATTAAGTCGATATTATTTAGAGAAATACAGCTCTTTGCTTCTATTGCATTAGAAAAATCCCCGATTAAGTGCAAACCTGGGTGATTATTAACTAATTTTGCAATAATGGTCCTTTGTATAGAACTATCATCTACAACAACACAGTTTAGTTTCATAACATTAAGATTTAGAATAAATTCAGGATAGCAGTAGTAAATGTATTATTTTTTTGTAAAAAAAACTAAAATCAGCCTGCATTTTTTACATTACAACGAATAAAAGCAAAAAAGTGTTGTATATATAAATTAAATGGTTACTTTTGCACCCAATTTTAACAAATAAATATTATATTTATGAATCATTATGAAACTGTTTTCATTTTAAATCCCGTTTTATCTGAGGTTCAGGTGAAGGAAACAGTAACGAAATTTGAAGAATTTCTTACTAGTAGAGGAGCTGAAATGGTATCGAAAGAGGATTGGGGTCTGAAAAAAATGGCTTACGAAATCCAAAACAAAAAAAGTGGTTTTTACCATTTATTCGAATTCAAAGTAGCTGGAGAAGTTCTAATTGCTTTTGAAACTGAATTTAGACGTGACGAAAGAGTTATGCGTTTCTTAACTGTAAGTTTAGACAAACATGCTATTTCATGGGCTGAAAGAAGAAGAGCCAAATTAAAATCTACTAAAGCTTAATTATTATGTCTACAATAGAGCAATCTGCAAAAGGAAAAAAAGACGGAGATATCAGATATTTAACGCCTTTAAACATTGAAACTAACAAAACTAAAAAGTACTGTCGTTTCAAAAAATCAGGAATCAAATATATCGATTATAAAGATGCTGATTTCTTATTGAAATTCGTTAATGAGCAAGGAAAAATTCTTCCTCGTCGTTTAACTGGAACTTCATTGAAATACCAAAGAAAAGTTTCTGTAGCTGTAAAAAGAGCACGTCACTTAGCTTTAATGCCATACGTGGCCGATTTATTAAAATAATATTAAAAGAATAGTTGTTGGTTTCCGGTAAGATGGAACCTAACTTCTCAAATAAAGGACAACAACATGGAACTTATTTTAAAACAAGACGTACAGAATCTAGGATTTAAAGATGATGTAGTTACTGTAAAAGCTGGTTACGGACGTAACTTTTTAATTCCTCAAGGTTTTGCTGCTTTAGCAACTCCTTCTGCTAAAAAAGTTTTGGCTGAAAACCTAAAACAAAGAGCTCACAAAGAAGCTAAAGTTGTTGCTGATGCAAAAGCGTTAGCTGAAACTTTAAAAGCGATTGAAATTAAACTTTTCGCAAAAGCAGGTGGTGAAAAATTATTCGGTTCAATCACGAATATTGACATCGCTGAAGCTTTAGCTAAAGGTGGACAAGTAATCGATAGAAAATTCATCACTAGCGGTATCGTTAAACGTACTGGTAAATACACTGCAAATGTGCGTTTACACAGAGATGTAATCGTTGAATTACCATACGAAATTGTTGCTGAAAAGTAATCGTTTTTTATATGATACAAAAATCCCGATGCGAATCGGGATTTTTTTGTTTAAAAGAAATAATAATTAATCAGACTTAAAGTTATTTGCGCAAAGCATCTTGCTTAAAGCATATAGCGTAAGGCATAAAGCCTAAAAAGAAAATGAAGTACGCAAGATTAACAAAAGAGCAATTTGATGAATTGCACGCAGAATTCGCTAATTTTTTAGCTACACAAACTATTGATAAGGCAGAGTGGGATTCTATTAAAATAAATAAGCCGGAAGTGGCTGAACAAGAACTGGATGTTTTCTCTGATTTAATTTGGGAAGGTGTGTTGTCAAGAGCAGAATATTTAGAACATTTCTCCAGGAACCATATTTTCCTGTTCAAGTGTTTTGAAAAAGATGTACAATCTATAGTTTTAAAGTCATTGGTTCCTGAAACTGATTTTCTTACCAAAGACGGATTGCAATGGTTAAGTGATAATATGTTTACAGAAAACATAGAAATGAAAGCAGGAAAAAAAGTACTTACAGAAGACAGAAATGCTTCTATTTTTGAATTGATCCAACAAGGAGCTTTTTTAAGCGATGGACAATTATTTACTCAAATTAATACTATTATCGAGTCTTAATTTTACAAAATATATTTTTTAAAAGGTAAATAATTGATCTCTAATTATTTGCCTTTTTTTTATTATTTTAACTTTTGTTTAAACTTTTTTTCTTTTTTGACCCCGTATTTTTACTCGTTTTTTTTGAATAGTGTAAAGAATTCTTCTTTAGTAAATAAAATGTAGGTTTTGCTTTTCAAATTAACTTTTTTCTCTGTGTTTTAATGGAATATTAATCATTAAAAGTAATACAAAACTTACTTTGTGTTTTTTTAACAAAAAATAATTAGATTTTTTTATGAAGTTTATAACATTCATTTTTATGTTAAAGCTGTAGGTTTTTCTGATGTTTCGATTGTTTTTTATGACTATTTTGCTTTTAAAATTTAAAAAAATAAGAATTTTATGCTTGTTTTACATTTTTGTTTTTTCTAATTTTAGAATATGAAAGTTAAACAAAGCAGTTTTTTATTTTTTTGAAATGCATAAAAAGTGAGATGATTTTTTATTGTTATTTTAATTGAAAAGCATTCTTCCTTGAAACTTTAATTGAAACTGAATATTTAAATAATAACTTAATTAATTCGCTTATGGATTTGACATTTACTCTCTTTATCAGGTTTGCATTAATTATTCCTATTATTTTGACTTTGTTTTTTATCTGTATCAGAATTAATCGATTTTTCTTGAAATCCGATTTTTTAATAAGTGCAAACTTTTTTCAACAATTTTATAGTTATACACGTTTTTTATTTTCAAAGCCCAATCGGAGTCTTTGTTGGTGAAGACCTTTTTGTATTTAATATTTTTAAATCAGGAAGTGCTTCTTAATAAGCATAATGATTCAATTTTTAGAATTAATTCTAAAACAACAAAATTTACAGATTGCCTAATCAACTTTCTATAGATATTGAATCATACTATATATTAAGAATTCCCCCAGTTCTACTCAACTTAAATTTTCTTTTATGAAAATTAATCCTGCAACAAATCACTCCTTCTGGAAGATTGATTCAGATCAATATTTCCTAAATTTTTCCGGACATTTTTTATTCTACAGGAATAAAAACTGCTCTTTAGTATACTTCGGTATACGCAATACGACATGATTTTTTTATCGAAATGCAGTTTACATTCTTAGTATACTACGAATATAAATTTCATTTTAACTAGTTGATTTTATTGTTTTTAAGAATTGCCTAAGCATACGTGCTTATCGCAACAGGTATTTTATTGTCCATTTTCTAATCTTCCAAATTATGAAAAAAAATTCTACTTTTTATGATCTCATCGTAAAGAAGAGATTGTTGGCCGTATGGCTTTTATTGTTTTTATTTCTTATAAGTAATAAAAACTTTGCCCAGACCTTTTGTAGACCAACCACACACAGTACTGATACTGGTGGAGTATGTTTAGGTACTACCGGAGTAAGTAATCCTACGCTAGCTTATGATTCTAGTTTAAGTACTTATGCAACTATCACAAATTCTTTGGGCGTAGCTTGTTTTGCTGAGGAAACGGTAACCTTTAATCAAACTGCAAAAGCAGGAGATCAAATTGTACTATATTATGGTAATGGTAGTGCTCTAATAAGTGCAGGAGTATTAGCAAATTCAACTATTCAGCCTTTGTTATCGGGTGCCTCTGCAGGAACTGCGGTTCCTTTGAGCGGATTAGTAAATCTTCAATTGTTAGATAATGGAGAGAATATTAATGTTGTAAAGTATACTTTAACATCAGATGCAAATCAGATAAAAATTCAAACAGGGGGACTTGTAAGTCTGCTAATTAATTTAAGAGTATATGATGTGCGTTTGCAATTTGCAAAACCTACTATTACTAATGGAGAAACACAATCCGTTTGTTTCGGACAATCAATAGCGCTTTCGGCTACTGCAGCTGCGGGTACTACAATATCCTGGTATGATTCGCCAACAGCGATTACACCGCTTTCTACAACTGGTAGTTATACAACGCCAGCTTTAACAGCTTCGACTACTTATTATGTAAGTACTTCAAGAATTTCTGGTTGCGAAAGTGATCAGCGATTACCTGTAACGATTAATGTTATTGAACCCATAGTACCTGTAGTTAGTACTACTGGTACGACTATTTGTTCAGCTGGAGCAACTCAGGCAACTACTTTATCAGTTGTAAATCCGGTTTTAGGAACAACTTATTCCTGGTATGATGCTCAGACAGGAGGGACACTTCTAACTACTGGAAGTACGTATACACCAACTGTGCCTACAGGTATTTCTACTTTTTATGTGGAGGCATCTATTGGTACATGTAAATCGACACGTACTCAGGTAAATGTCACTTCGACTCCGGTTCCTGGGCCTGCGACGATATTAACACAAAGTGTCTCGATAATTTCTGGTCAGAATGCAACTTTAACTGCTTCTACAACTGAACCGGGTGTTAGTTTAGATTGGTATGAAACTGCTACTGGGGGAACAAAATTATTAGCTAATTCTAATTCTTTTACAACTCAAATTTTAACAGCAAGCAAAACTTATTATGTTGAATCTGTTAATCTTGCTGGAGGATGTGTGAGTGCAACGAGAGTTCCTGTTCCGGTAACGGTTATAGCTGCTGCGTTGGGTGGTTGCTTAGAAGCAAATAGTCAGCAGACCACTCAAAACGGACTTTGCTTACTTTGTTTTTCCACAACGCCAAACAATTCAGTTGATGGTAATACTGCTACAGCTGCAAGGCTTACTCTTCCGGTTGGCTTATTAAACGGATGGATTCAGCAAACATTACAATTTAATAATCCTGGTAAAGCAGGAGATATTGTAGATGTTGAATTGGAGTTACCGGGGGGAATTGCTGACCTTTCATTGTTAGGAGCCGTTAGTCTGGCAACTTACAACGGTGCAACGTATAACAATGATAGAGTTTCAACTAATAATAATGCTTTGGTTACTTTACAGCTGCTATCAGGAAACCGATTTAAAGCGAGCATCGTTGCAGGTGCAAATTTTGATCGTGTTGAGGTTAGGTTAGGTGGTTTGGTTTCAGCATTAACTAATTTAGATATTTATCAGGCAAGTTACCGATATAAAGCACCAACATTTGCAGGTAACACTGCAATCTGCAGCGGACAAACTACCACTTTGACAGCAAATTTAGCTTTGGGCGAAACAATCAAATGGTACGATGCCTTAACAGGCGGAAACTTATTGAGCAGTGTTCCCTCTTATACAACTCCGGCTTTGACTACTGATGCTACTTATTATGTAGAAGTTACTCGAGGTACTTGTGTAAACAGTGAAAGAAATCCTGTTACGGTTACAGTAAGTAATCCTGTTGCGCCATCAGCAATTAGTGTTGTACCTTTAAATTTATGTAGCGGAGAAACAACAACAATAACGATTCAATCACCTGTTGCGGGTACAACTTACAGATGGTATGATGCAGCTACTGCCGGGAATCTGGTATTTACAGGTACTTCTTACACCACACCAAATTTAACTGCTCCTACTACTTATCATGTTGAAGCTGTAATTGGAAGTTGTGTAAGCACACGTACACCTGTCAGTGTTAATGTAAATTCAATACCTTCAGCACCTATTCCGGTATCTTCGAGTGTTATTATTCAACCTGGTCAGACTGTAATGTTAGCCGTTACGGCTGAGGCAGGCATGAATTATAATTGGTATGACGCAGCTACTGGAGGAAATCTTTTACAGGCCAGTTCCAGTACTTATATACCCAATCCGGTTGTAACAACAAATAAAACATTTTATGTTGAGACTGTAGCCGGAGCATCAGATTGTAAAAGTAGTTCACGAACTGCAATTAACGTATTGGTTACTAATACAGTTAGTAGTTGTTTGAAACCAAGTGATCAACAAGTGACTCTTGATCCGGGAGTTTTGTGTCTTAATTGTGGTTCTTCTAATGATGGTGCCGCTGTTGATGCAGATCCAAATAATTTTTCTAGCTTAACTATCACTGCAGGATTACTTAATAGTTATATTCAACAAGCGTTAGAGTTTACTACTCCGGGGCAGGCAGGCGACATTATTGATGTTGAATTAGAATTGCCTGGTGGTCTTGCTGATATTGCATTGCTAGGATCTGTAAGTATAGGAACTTCTTATCTAGGGACCGAAAATCCGGGAAGACTTGCAGTAAATAATAGTATATTGAATCTACAAGTATTGTCAGGAAACAAATTTAAAGTTAGTTATCCCGCAACTGCAGCATTTGATAAAGTTGAGATTAGATTGGGAGCATTAGTTGGCTTATTAACTACTTTGAATGTTTATGGAGCTTCTTATAGATTTCCAAATGCTACAATATCAGGAGCAGCGGATCCAATTTGTGCAGGAGGAACTACCACATTGTCGGCATCTTCTACTTTAGGAACTGAACTATTTAAATGGTATGATGCTCCAACAGGTGGAACTGAAGTTAATGTTAGTTCACCTATTTCTTTTACAACTACTACAATTTATTATGTAGAAGCTACTCGTTCAGGATGTGTAAATAGCGTTCGTCAGCCTGTAACGATTACAGTATTGCCTATCCCAACTGCTGCGGATATTACAATTGCAAGTCCTTTGACTGCCTCTTGTAATGGAACTGTAGTATTGGCTCCAACATCTGCTTTAGCAGGAGCAACATTTAAATATTATTTAGATCAAAATAAAACACAAGTTGTGGCGGGAACTATAGATCCTTCAACGGGAGCTTTAACCATTAACGGACTTACTGCCGCTAATTCGCCTTATACTTATTATGTATCTGTTCTTAACGGAGGAACTTGCGAGAATATAAACGGAACTTTAAAAGAAGTTGTCGTAAATTATCCTGCAGGTTCAGCTTTAACAGTTTCATCCCCATTTGCTGGTTGTGCTAAAGTAAATTTAAGAGATGCTATTACAAATTTTGATACATCAGGAAATACTACTTATACTTTCTTTGATGCTTCAAATAATCCAATTACAGATGTGGCGGCTGCAAATATTGTTGCTGATGGCACTTATTTTATTCAGGCTCAAACAGCTGGTTTTGATTGTCCATCTGTGAAATTACCGGTAGTGGTAACAATAAATCCGTTGCCAACACTAACAGGTGTAACAAGTTCAATAGCTGTTATAAAAGATTCTTCAGTTACATTAAATGCAACGTCAAACGGAACAATAACCTGGTATGATCCACAAGGAAATTTATTGTCTTCAAATATTGTTGGGCCACTAAATACTGTTGGTGTTTTTACTTATACAGTAGTTGCTACTAATGCAAATGGAACTTGTACTACCAGTCAGACAGTAACCATTAGTGTTATTGATCCCGCTACTTGCGATACATTATTAGAAAGAGTTTATGCTAATACTGAATTATCAGGATCAATTATTACCGGAGCTGTAACAAGCGGACCTTTGGCGGTAGATACTGATCCTAGTACTTATTCAACAATAACTACAGGTTTAGGACTTTTAGGTATTGGTACAACATGGCAAAATCTACAATGGCCAACCACTATAGCTAAAGGAACTCCGGTAACAGTTAAACTAGGTTTACAAAATAGTTTACTTGCGGTAGGAGGAAGTATTTCGGTTATAGGAACAAAACGTGATGGATCTAACAATCCTGTTGATATTGGAACTTTACAATCTGTATCAGGATCATTATTGACTTTATTACCAGGTCAAAATTCATTCGAATATACATTTGTTCCTTCAAATACTGCTGGGGTTCAGGATTATGATGGTATCCGAGTTCAACTCGGATCTGTTTTAAGTGTAGCACAAAACATTAATGTTTATGATGCTTACTATAAAAAACAAGTAACACAAATTGCTTGTGGTCAAGGCGATATCGAAGATATTTTCTCTGGTGCAAAAGAGCAGGCAGGACTTGGCGTGTTAACAGCTACTGTAGGTGTTTCTAACCCTTGGAATGTCGCCGATGGAGATGTAGCAACATATGCTACAATGTTTAATGGAGTAGGAGTTCTTGCAGATGCTGAACTAACAACCACTTTTAGAACACCATCTATGGTTGGAGACAGTCTAAGAATTACAATTTCTAAACCTGGAACTCTTTTAAGTCTTGGCGTACTTTCAGGACTTAGTATTCAGCTTTATTCAGGAAATATTGCTGTTGGCCCACCAATACAAGGCAATGATGGAAATTTACTGACCTTAAAATTACTTGCAGGAGATACTATGGCGATGACAATTGTTTCACCTCAAACACAGCCATATGATAAAGTTGTGATTACTTTAGGAGGAGTTGCAAATGTTTTAGATCAGCTTAGAGTGCATACTATTGATCGTGTAACCAATACTAAAGTCATTGGGAGCGATCCGGATAATAAAATCACAGTTTGTCCCGGAGCAGCAATTACGCTCGCAGTTCCGCCAAAATCTTGTGCTGATTATGCATGGTACGATACCCCAATTGGAGGAACTCCTTTAACAAGTGGTCAAACCTACATACTTCCTGCTACTTTGGCAGCGGGTACTTATAAGTATTATGTTCAGCCAATTCGTTACGGTTGTGCGGCTTTAGAAAGAGGAGAAGTAACAGTTGTGGTTAGAGCAACTACTCCTGCTGCTGCTATAGCAAACGTAACAGTAAACGGAGGACCTGGTACTATAATTTGTTCTGAAACTGGTACAGTAACATTAGATGCTATTTTAAATGGCACAACAACTCTTACTAATCCGATATATTATTGGTATAGTTTCAACGGCACAACAAGTCAGTTAATAGCTGGCGAAACTACTCCTAAATTGATAATAAATGGATTAACTCCAGGAACTTATACTTATTACGTAGGAGTTAGTGCAGATGAATATTGTGAAACTGCAGCTGCCGATAGAAAACAGGTAACATTTACCATATTACCAAGTTCTCTTGAATCTGATATTGATGTAAATAACGCTTCTATTTGTCTTGGTACACCTGCAACGTTAACACCAACAACTGCATTAACAAGTCCGGTTTTCTTTTGGTATTTAGATGCTAATAAAACGCAACCTATCTTTGATAGTGCAGTAATCAATGGAGTAACTTATGCGGTTAATGCTTTAAATGGAACTTTAACAGCTACTGGTTTAACAGCTGCAATGAGTCCTGTTTCATATTATGTTGCCGTAACAAGTGATAATACTTGTCAGAATAAAAACGGAGAACTTAAAGTTGCAACTGTAATCGTTAATGATCCTCCAACTCCAACATCAACAAATAATCCTCAGAATTTCTGTTCAGCAGATCAGCCAACAGTAGCTAATCTTCAGGCAAATGAGGTGAATGTAGTTTGGTATCTTGCTTCGTCAGGCGGAACTTCATTAGATCCAACAACGGCATTAGTTAATGGAACAATTTACTACGGTGCTATAAAGGATTTACTAGGTTGTGAGAGTTCAGTTCGATCAGCGATAACAGTAAATGTTAACGATCCCGGAACACCAACAACGGCAGATGCCACACAAGATTTCTGTTTGGTTAATGCGCCAACAATTGCCAATATTCAGGTTGATGCACCAGCGGTTGGAACCATAGTTTGGTACAGCGCTTCATCAGGCGGAACTGCACTTGCCAGCACTACACCATTAACAAATACGTCTTATTTTGCTTCAATTTTAAATGCAACAACGAATTGTGAAAGTGCAGTAAGATTAGAAGTTGCGGTAACAGTAAGCGATCCCGGAACGCCAACAACGGCAGATACAACACAAGATTTTTGTTTGGTTAATGCGCCAACAATTGCCAATATTCAGGTTGATGCACCAGCGGTTGGAACCATAGTTTGGTACAGCGCTTCATCAGGCGGAACTGCACTTGCCAGCACTACACCATTAACAAATACGTCTTATTTTGCTTCAATTTTAAATGCAACAACGAATTGTGAAAGTGCAGTAAGATTAGAAGTTGCGGTAACAGTAAGCGATCCCGGAACGCCAACAACGGCAGATACAACACAAGATTTTTGTTTGGTTAATGCGCCAACAATTGCCAATATTCAGGTTGATGCACCAGCGGTTGGAACCATAGTTTGGTACAGCGCTCCATCAGGCGGAACACCGCTTGCCAGCACTACACCATTAACCAATGCATCTTATTTTGCTTCAATTTTAAATGCAGCAACGAATTGCGAAAGTGCAGCAAGGTTAGAAGTTGCGGTAGCAGTAACTGATCCCGGAACACCAACAACGGCAGATGCCACACAAGATTTCTGTTTGGTTAATGCGCCAACAATTGCCAATATTCAGGTTGATGCACCAGCGGTTGGAACCATAGTTTGGTACAGCGCTTCATCAGGCGGAACTGCACTTGCCAGCACTACACCATTAACAAATACGTCTTATTTTGCTTCAATTTTAAATGCAACAACGAATTGTGAAAGTGCAGTAAGATTAGAAGTTGCGGTAACAGTAAGCGATCCCGGAACGCCAACAACGGCAGATACAACACAAGATTTTTGTTTGGTTAATGCGCCAACAATTGCCAATATTCAGGTTGATGCACCAGCGGTTGGAACCATAGTTTGGTACAGCGCTTCATCAGGCGGAACTGCACTTGCCAGCACTACACCATTAACAAATACGTCTTATTTTGCTTCAATTTTAAATGCAACAACGAATTGTGAAAGTGCAGTAAGATTAGAAGTTGCGGTAACAGTAAGCGATCCCGGAACGCCAACAACGGCAGATACAACACAAGATTTTTGTTTGGTTAATGCGCCAACAATTGCCAATATTCAGGTTGATGCACCAGCGGTTGGAACCATAGTTTGGTACAGCGCTCCATCAGGCGGAACACCGCTTGCCAGCACTACACCATTAACCAATGCATCTTATTTTGCTTCAATTTTAAATGCAGCAACGAATTGCGAAAGTGCAGCAAGGTTAGAAGTTGCGGTAGCAGTAAGCGATCCCGGAACACCAACATTAGTGACTCCCGGTCCACAAAATTTCTGTTTGGTAAATGCACCAACATTTGCAAGTATTCAGTTAAATGAAACAAATATAGTTTGGTATGATGCTTTAAACGGAGGAAATTTAATTCCATTAACTACATTATTAACAAGCAGAACATATTATGCAGCTATAAGAGACGCTTCAGGATGTGAGAGTGTACTAAGACTACCTGTAACGATTAATGTAACAGATCCTGTTACACCAACAACTACTCAGGCGAGTCAGACTTTCTGTTCAGCAAATAATCCAACTGTTGCAAGTATTCAGATAAACGAAACTAATGTAGTTTGGTATAACGCTGTAACTGGAGGGACACCAATTGCGTCGACAGCAGCTTTAGTAAGCGGAGATTACTTTGCAGCATTAAAAGATGCAACGACAAATTGTGAAAGCAGTGTTAGACTAAAAGTAACTGTTACTGTTGGAAATTCAAATAATCCAACAACAAACAATACAGCGCAAAATTTCTGTTCAACCAGTAATCCAACATTTGCAAGTATTCAGGTCAATGAAAGCAATGTATCATGGTTTACTACTGATACCGGAGGAACAGCGATTCCTTTAGCTACAGCTTTAACTTCTGGTACTTATTATGGAGAGATTACAGAACCGGTAACAGGATGTAAAAGCGCAACTCGTTTAATGGTTAGCATTACCATTGTAAATCCAATGGCGACTCCAACAACGAATTCACTTACTCAAAACTTCTGTTCTGTAAATGCACCAAAGGTTGCTAATATTCAGGTAAATGAATCCAATGTAATTTGGTACAGTACACCGACAGGAGGAACAGCAATTCCATCAACAGCAGATTTAGCGAATGGTGTTTATTACGGTGTTGTTGCAAGTGGATCAGGTTGCGAAAATCCGGTACGATTAGCAATTACGGTAATTATAAATACACCACTTCTAGTGACTACGCCAAGAACAACTCAGACATTCTGTTTATCAGCAGTTCCAACAATAGAAGATATAGTTGTAAATGAAGCAAATGTAGTATGGTATACTTCTGCAAATGGAGGTACACCGCTAGCAGCAAATACACCGCTTACAGCGACAACATATTATGCTGCAGCACTTAGCAATACAACGAATGGTTGTGATGGAGTTTCCAGATTAGGAGTGGCAGTTTCTTTTGAAAATGATGCAATGGTTCCAATCACTACTACAGATGATACACCATGTGTTTTCCAGGGAATTACATATTCTATTGCTAACGGAAAATCAGATTATATCTGGACAATTGAAAACGGTACCATTACTTCTGGTGGAGGAAATGCTGACGGAACTGTAACTGTATCGTGGTCGGATATTGGACCTGGAAAAGTAAGTGTTGCTTACATTAATACATGTAATGAAAGAACCATCAAATCATTAAATGTAAATGTAGCTACTTGTTCTGATCTGACAATAACCAATACAGTTAATAACCCCGCACCTAATTTTGGTGAGCAGATCACATTTACTGTAACGGTGAACAATGTTGGCGAAGGTAATTTTATAAATACGATAGTTAGCGAATTATTACCAAGCGGATTTGATTTAGTTAGCGCCAGTACAACTGCAGGAACATATGATTTAACTACACAGCTTTGGACAATTCCAGCTTTAAACGCAGGACAAAGCGTAGTACTTACAATTGTTGCAGAAGTATTGCCAAGCGGTAATTACACAAATGTTGCAACGGTCGAAATTTCGACTCCTTTAGATGTTGATGCATCAAACAATTCAGCTTCAGTTACTGTTGTGCCGGTTTGTTTGACAGTGTACAATGAATTTACTCCAAACAATGACGGAGCGAATGATCTTTTCAGAATTGATTGTATCGAATCCTATCCAAACAACGAGTTGAAAGTGTATAACAGATACGGTTCATTAGTATATAGTAAACAACATTATGAAAATGATTGGGACGGAACGGCCAATGTATCCGGAGTTATTAATAGAGGAGATATGCTGCCAACAGGTACTTATTTTTATGTGATAACCATTGGAGATGGAACGGTTAAAAAAGGCTGGTTATCTATAATGAGATAATCACTGTATTAATCATCTAATTAATTAAACTTAATAAGTATCGTTATGAAACTATATATAAAATCATTAGAAACGTATTTCATCCTAATATGTTCTTTTATTACATTTTGTGCCAGTGCGCAACAGGATCCGGAGTACACACAATATATGTACAATACAATGTCGGTAAATCCAGCTTATGCTGGGTCTACCGGTACATTAGAAGCAACACTTTTACACCGTTCTCAATGGGTTGGAATTGATGGAGCTCCAGAAACACAGTCGTTTTCTATTCACTCACCGCTTCGAAACGAGATGATTGGTTTAGGGTTAAGCGTCGTTAATGACAAAATTGGTCCTTCAAACGAATTGTATGTTGATGGTAACTTCTCTTATTCAATTCCTTTAGGATATGAAAAAAGGTTAGCATTTGGTCTTAAAGCCGGTATGCGAATGCTGAATATAGACTGGTCTAAGGGTCGATATTATAATAATAATGATGTTTTGCTAAATCAAAACATAGATAATCAAATGAAATTAGCTGTAGGAGCAGGGATTTACTATTATACTGATAAATGGTATTTAGGTTTCTCAATTCCAAGTTTTATAGAAAATAGTTATTACGACGATGTTCAGGAATCTATAGATTACGATCGTTTGCATTATTATTTAATGGGAGGTTATGTTTTTGATTTGAATCCGAATTTAAAGTTTAAGCCGGCATTTTTGGTAAAAGCAGTAACCGGAGCACCGCTTACGGCTGATATATCGGCGAATTTCATGATTGCAGAGAAATTTGTAATTGGCGGATCGTATCGAACAGATGATTCTGTGAGTATATTGGCGGGTTTTCAAATATCCAGAAGTTTCTATATTGGGTATGCTTTTGATTACACAGTTAGTGAATTGAACAAATACAACGATGGTTCTCACGAAATCATTCTGCGTTATCAATTTACTAAAAACCAAAGTAAAATTAAATCTCCTCGATTCTTCTAAATCTAAAACCCTATGAAAAAACTATATATCCTTAGTTTAGTCTTGAGCATTACTTTCAGTTTTGCTCAAAAGACTAATTTAAAAAAGGCCGATGCATTGTTTAAAAACTATTCTTATGTAGACGCTTCTAAAGCTTACGAAGAATGTCTGCAAAATATCGAAAATCCGTCGGCTCAAACGTTAAAAAATGCTGCAGATTCGTATTACTTTATTTCAGATGCCAGAAATGCTTTAAAATGGTATAAAAGATTGTATGAAGTACAAGGCAATAATTTAACAGATATCTATTACCTGCGTTATATCCAGTCAATGAAAGCGGTGATGGATTATGATGATGCAGATAAAATCACGAAGGAATATCTAAACAAAAAAGGAGATCAGAAAGAAATCAACAGATACGTGGCTCAAAAAAAGCAGTTGGATAGTCTGGCGAAAGCGAAGTCTCTTTATTCGATTAAAAATTTAGATATCAATACCAGTAAATCAGATTTTGGAGCTACTTTCTATCAGGATCGAATCGTATTTACATCGGCTAGAGATACAACAAGGTTTGCCGATAAATTGTATAATTGGAACAATCAGCCCTTTCTAAATTTGTATGTAGCTGAGAGAAATCCAGCCGACGGAAGTTTGTTTAATGATGCGTTGTTTATACCCAATATAATGACAAAATATCATGAAGCAACAGCAAGTTTTGATGCCAGCGGAAAAACAATTTATTACTCCTCGAATATTGTCAAGAAAAACAAATTAGTTACTGATGGAAATAGCGTTAATAATTTTCAAATCCTTAAAGGTTCAATAGTAGATGGAAAAGTAGAAAATCCACAAAAAGTTTTCTTTGATAATAATGACTACTCAGTTGGACATCCTAGTTTAAGCGATGACGGACAATGGCTTTTCTTTGCATCAGATATGCCCGGAGGTTATGGCGAAACCGATTTGTATGTGGTGAAAATTGCAGATGACGGAACGATGAGTTCACCTCAAAATCTGGGACCTAAAATCAATACTATCGGTAATGATCTTTTCCCGTTTTTCCGCAACGGAATACTTTATTTTTCTTCAGACGGACATTATGGTTTGGGAGATCTGGATGTATATCAAAGTACTTTCTTATCAGATGGAAGTTTTTCTACACCAAAAAATTTAGGAGCTCCTATAAACAGTAACAAAGACGATTTTACTTTTGTTATTGATAAAACGGGTACTTATGGTTATATCTCTTCTAACAGAGCAGGCGGTAAAGGCGATGATGATATTTATTCTTTCATAAAAGGAGAACCAGTTTGCAACCAGAATATTTCAGGTAAAGCAATCGATCATAAATCAAAATCACCAATAACAGACGTGACCATTGTGGCGTATAATTCATACAATGAGATTCTGGCAGAGACAAAAACAAACTACGAAGGAAAATATGCTGTAACAGTACCTTGTAATAAAACAGTTCGATTAGTGGCTACAAAAACAAATTATAGCAACGACGAAAAAACAGTAGAAACTTCAAAGGAAAATGAAGCAGAAATTACCGATGTTAATTTCGAACTAAGTAATTATGATGATCTTGTAGTTAAAAAGAAAGGAGTAGAAAAAGTAGATGTTAACCCTATTTATTTTGACTACAACAAATTCGATATAACCCCTAAGGCAGTTGAAGAATTGGCCAAAGTAGTTTTTATTATGCGAAAGTTTCCTAATATCCGTATCAAAATCGAGTCTCATACAGATTCTCGAGGAAAAGATGCTTATAACCTGAAACTTTCAGACAACAGAGCAAAATCGACACGTGATTATATTGTAGCACAGGGTATTGACGCTTCGAGAATAGAAAGCGCAATAGGTTATGGCGAAAGCCGATTAATTAATAAGTGTAAAAATGGAGTAAAATGTACTGAAGAAGAACATTTATTAAACAGAAGATCAGACTTTATCATTATTCAAAAATAGTTTTATGGTTTTGTTCTTGTAATTTGGGGATTATTAGAATAAAAACATAGAGCGAAGAAACCATTTGGAAGTTGGTTTTGTTTAATTCTTTTTAAGAATAATGGGCAAGAAGAAAATCAAGTTGCATCGTTTTGCAACTTGATTTTTGATTTTATAAAAGTTTCATTTTTTGCTGTTTTTCAACAAAAATAATCCTAATTTTGATGTTCAGTTATTCTAAATCACAACCTCCAGTATTTTAATATTATATGAATATTCAAGACACCATTCAGACTTTAAGAGACGAACTTAATCAGCACAATTACAATTATTACGTGTTAGATAATGCCACAATTTCTGATTACGATTTTGATATAAAACTAAAAGAGCTTCAGGATTTAGAAAACAAACACCCGGAATTTTTTGATGAACATTCTCCAACGCAGCGAGTAGGAGGAATGGTAACCAAGAATTTCAAAACTATAGCGCATCAATATCGTATGTATTCTTTGGATAATTCTTATTCGAAAGAAGATTTGCTGGATTGGGAAAACCGAATTCAAAAAGTTCTCGGAAGCGTAAATCTTCAATATACTTGCGAGTTAAAATATGACGGAGCCTCGATAAGTATTACTTACGAAAACGGAAAATTAGTACAAGCCTTAACTCGTGGTGATGGTTTTCAAGGCGATGAGGTTACCAACAACATCAAAACAATACGTTCAATTCCTTTACAATTAAAAGGAAATTATCCGGAGAGATTTGATATTCGCGGCGAAATTATTCTGCCATTTTCCGGTTTCGAAAAAATGAATCAGGAATTAATCGAAATAGGAGAAACACCTTATTCAAACCCAAGAAATACTGCATCAGGAAGTTTAAAATTGCAAGACAGTGCCGAGGTTGCTAAACGTCCGTTAGAATGTTTGTTGTATTTTGTAACAGGTAATAATTTACCTTTTTCATCTCAATTCGAAGGACTGGAATCAGCCAGAAAATGGGGATTTAAAGTCCCAACCGAAGCAAAATTAGTCAACCATATGCAGGAAGTTTTTGACTTCATTGATTATTGGGATGTTCACCGCCATAATCTTCCTTACGAAACTGATGGTGTTGTTGTAAAAGTAAACAGCATTCAATACCAGGAAGAATTAGGATATACTGCAAAATCACCTCGTTGGGCAATCGCTTACAAGTTCAAATCAGAACAGGTTTCAACCCAATTAAATTCTATTACCTATCAGGTAGGTCGTACAGGAGCAATAACTCCTGTTGCAAATTTAACACCTGTACAATTAGCCGGAACAATTGTAAAGCGAGCTTCTTTGCATAATGCAGACCAAATAGAAAAATTAGATATCAGAATAAATGACACTGTTTTTGTTGAAAAAGGAGGCGAGATTATTCCAAAAATTATCGCTGTCGATTTATCAAAACGTCCGGAAAATTCTGAACCAACAAAATATATTACACATTGTCCAATCTGTGAAACTGAATTACAAAGAAACGCCGGAGAAGCCAACCATTACTGTCCTAATTTTTATGGATGTCCTCCTCAGATTATAGGCAGAATCCAACATTATATTTCAAGAAAAGCAATGGATATTGAAGGTCTTGGGGGCGAAACAGTAGCTTTGTTATTTAAGAATGGTTTAGTTCATAATTATGCCGATTTATACGAATTAAAAGTCGAGGATATTTTGCACTTAGAAAGAATGGCAAAAAAATCTGCTGAAAATCTCGTAAACGGCGTAGAAAAATCTAAAGAAATTCCATTCGAAAGCGTATTGTTCGCACTCGGAATTCGTTTTGTGGGAGAAACCGTGGCTAAAAAATTAGCCAAGCATTATAAAAATATCGACGCACTGAGCAAGGCCTCTTTAATGGATTTGATTTTGGTAGATGAAATTGGAGAAAGAATTGCCAGAAGTGTAATTGAGTTCTTTGAAAACGAAGAGAATCAAAAAATTATTGAACGTTTAAAAAATTATGGCGTTCAATTTGAAATTGTTGAAAAAATCAACCCAAATGCTACAGTAAAATTCGTTGGAAAAACATTCGTTGTTTCGGGTGTTTTTGCCCAATTTTCAAGAGATGAGTTAAAAAATGTCATTGAAGATAATGGAGGCAAAGTGGGAAGTTCAATTTCTGCCAAAACAGATTTTGTCGTAGCCGGAGATAACATGGGGCCTGCAAAATTAGAAAAGGCTAATAAATTAAATATCCCTATCTTGTCTGAGGAAGATTTTATAAACAAATTAAATGAAAGCGAATAAGCCGTCTTTGATTTTATTCTTTTTAGCATTACTGTGTACAATTATATTCGATTGTACACAACAAAATAATTTTGCAATCTATGCGAAAGCCGTTGTTCTCCCGGCAATATTTATTTATTTTTTAATAAGCAGCGAGTTTAAAATAAGTAAAACCGAAAGTTTAATTTTTTTGTTTTGCTTTGTAGGTCAGGTTTTTGATTTAATGGCTGTTGAGGTTTCTGAAATTGGCGGAGTACTATGTTTTTTAGTAGTTTATCTTTTAATAGTAACACTTTTTATAAGAAAACATGAAAAAATAAAATTGACAAAAAAAGATATCTTGCCCGTATCTATTGTGATTGTTTTTATTGTTTATCTACTCGTTTCTGTTTTGAGTTTACAGTTCGACAATGTAAAGGAGTTCAATATTGTTTATGCTTTTTACGGAATTGTGCTAAGCGTCTTAAGTTATTTTTCATTTGTAAGCTATATAACAAAAGGAACACAGATAACATTAATAATGTCCCTCATGGCAATTAGTTATATCTTTTCGGATATATTCTACATTTTCAACAGATACTTTTCATACTCAGTTGTCTTAGTTTTAATCCGCGACGTTACTCAAATTTTGGCTTATTTCTTTATGGTAGAGTATTTCATTGAAAAAGCCAAAATTCATAAAAACATATTATACAATAATTGATCTTCCCTGGTTAGTGTGTGCTTTATCTTTATCGAAATAAAAATCGATTCTGCCTAAATTTATTCCGTAACATCCCACCTGATTTACCAAAACATCCTGACCTGCTTTATTTTTTACGATCGTAGGTTTATCTAAAAAGGTATGCGTATGACCACCAATAATTAAATCGATATCCTGAGTTTGCGCCGCAAATTTTAAATCAGAAATTTTAGATTCGTCGTCTTTGTATTTATAACCCAAATGCGAAAGGCAAATCACCAAATCACATTTTTCTTCTTTCTTTAGCAATTGCGTCATATCCTGAGCAATTTCGACAGGATTATTATATACAGTCTCTTTGTACATTTGTTTGTCTACCAAACCTGCAAGTTCAATTCCTACACCAAAAACACCAACCTTAATGCCGTTTTTGTAAAAAATCTTATACGGTTTTACAAGTCCGTTCATGACTGTGTTTTTAAAGTCATAATTAGAATTAATAAATTCAAAAGTAGCATGCGGCATTTGAGCATATAAACCATCGAGTCCGTTATCAAAATCATGATTTCCAATAGTCGACGCATCATATTTCATCATGCTCATCAATTTGAATTCGAGTTCCCCGCCATAATAATTAAAGTACGGAGTTCCCTGAAAAATATCGCCTGCATCAAGCAAAAGAACATTTGGATTTTCCTGACGAATAGTTTCTATAAGAGCTGCTCTTCGCGATACACCACCTTTGTTTGGGTTACGAGGATCATCAGCCGGAAACGGATCGATGTGGCTGTGAACATCATTAGTGTGTAGAATCGTTAAGTGCTTGATATCGTTAGTTTCAAAACTGCTTAATGACAAACCTAAACTTAATAAGGCAGTACTTGCAGCTGTTTTTTCGATAAATTCTCTTCTTTTCATTTTGTATATTTTTGCGGAAACGATATTTTATTTAGTTAATTTTTTTTTTGCCACAGATTAAAAGATTGGCACAGTTTTTTAATCTTTTAATCCTTTAATCTGTGACTAAAACTTTTTTACGCGCATAGAAATGATTTGCTTTTTAATTTTAAATATGCGCTTGATCTTTTTATTCTTCAGTAATTCGAATGTCTTTTGCTACCGGAATTGTATCAACTTCTTTAAAATAATCAATCAATACATTTCGAAGTTTATAATTCAGGTCGAATTTTTCAACACCTTTGGCGAAAAAACTCATGCTGTCTCCGCCGTTTGCTAAATAATCATTTGTAGCCACATAATAAATTTTGTTAACGTAAAGAGGTTTTCCCTGAATTAAAATATTTTTGGCTGTGTTATCTTTTGCAATTGTAAATGTCATTCCGGATAAAGGCTGAGGTTTTTTCTCCTTAATAATATAAGCCGCAATTGCAAGAATTTGATCTCCTTTTAAAGCTATTACAACCAGATTATTTTCAAAAGGCATAATTTCAAAAGCAGTTCTTGACGTTACATTTCCTTTTGGTAAAATAGCGCGAATTCCACCATGATTTAAAAGACATAAGTCAATACTTTTTTTCTCACGTGCTTTAAAAACAAGATTTCCTCTTTCTACACAAACATCAGCCAATAAACAGCCAATACTCGTTTGCCATTTTCCTGTGCTTTTATCCAAAGTTTCAGGGCAGTAAGCTAAAACGCTGTCTAAATCTTTATTGATATGATCGCGATAAGGTTTGATAAAGTTTTCAATTGCTGGAGTTTCAGCGTTTTTTTCAGTGATCGGAAGTTGTTTTCCTTCTATCTTCGTCAGATTGTAATTTCTCTGACTGCAAGAAGTTATAAAAAAAAGTGTTAAGAATATAACAAAAAGTTTTAAAAATCCGTTATACTTTTTTAGTTTTACCATCTTAAATGCGACTTAAATAATTAATTTTGTAATCTGGCAAAAGTACTATGTTTTTAAATTATATAAAGGAATTTTTTGTAAAAAAAACATTAAATAAAAACTTGAATAATTTCAAAAATGAAGTCTTTACCAGTAATGTACAAACAATTGGTTTACTGATTGATGAAAGTGATTTTCGTCATTCAAAAGAATTGGTAAATGAGCTTGTTCTGCAGGGTATCGCACTTCAGAATATAAAAGTTGTAGCGTATAGGAGTAAATTTAAAGAGAAAGAAACGTATTTGATCCCTACATTTGGTGCAAAACATATCAATTGGAATGGAGAAATTACCGAAGTTTTTTTGAATGAATTTATCGCGGCAGAATTTGATCTTTTGATTAGTTATTATGATATCGAAAATGCAATTTTGATGATGATAACCAACCAGTCGAAAGCCAGGTTTAAAGTGGGATTTGCATCTGTAGATAAAAGATTAAATCGATGGATGATTGATACCGCTGTACAAAATTATAAACTTTTCGTTTTCGAATTGTTTAAGTATTTAAAGAGTATAAAATAAAATTATAAATTAGAATATGCAATCATTAATAGGAACTGGTGTTGCGCTTGTAACTCCATTTAAAAAAGACTTTTCAGTTGATATCGAAGCTTTACAGCGTATCGTTAATTTTTCGATAGACGGAGGAGTTGAATATCTTGTGGTTATGGGTACAACGGCAGAAAATGCTACCTTAACACAAGCCGAAAAGGAATTAGTTATAAAAACAGTAATCGATACTAACAAAGGAAGATTGCCTTTGGTACTTGGTGTTGGTGGAAATAATACAATGCAGATTGTTGAGGAATTAAAAACTGGAGATTTTTCAGCTTTTGAAGCCATTCTTTCTGTTTCTCCTTATTATAATAAGCCAACACAGGAAGGAATTTATCAGCATTTTAAAGCCATTGCAGAAGCTTCTCCAATTCCGGTAATTTTATATAATGTTCCGGGAAGAACTTCAAGCAATATGTTGCCGTCTACTGTAATTCGTTTAGCCAATGATTTTGATAATGTTGTCGCTATAAAAGAAGCAGCAGGTGATGTTGTTCAGGCAATGCAATTGATAAAAAATGCACCAAAAGATTTTCTTGTAATTTCAGGAGATGATATGATTGCTTTGCCAATTGTTTTAGCCGGTGGAGCAGGTGTAATTTCGGTTATTGCGCAAGGTTTTCCAAAAGAATTTTCAGAAATGATTCGTTTAGGACTAAATAAAAAGGTAACGGAAGCGTTTAAAACACAATACATTTTGTCAGACTGTATTGATATGATTTTCGAACAGGGAAATCCTGCTGGAATCAAACAAATCTTTCAAGCCCTTGGTATTGCTGAGAACACAGTACGTTTGCCATTGGTAAGTGTTGATGAATCGTTAGCAAACCGATTGAATGAATTTGTAAAAAACAGCATAAAATAAGAGTGAGATTGCCGGTATTTTAATATACCAAAAAATATTTTGTAGTAGCTAAATTAATAACTAAATTTGCCACCGGAACTTCGGTGTGATTTTGCTTTGGCATAATTGTCTAAGAAATCATAATAAAAGTAAGAAAATGAAAAAAATAGTATCTCTATTAATTGTTGTTGTCCTTTTTTGTTCTTGTAGTGAATATCAAAAAGCATTAAAAAATGAGGATGTTGCAGCTAAATTTGAAGTGGCAACGAAGATGTACGAAGCAGGAAAATATTCAAAAGCTATTCGTCTTTTTGAACAATTAGCGCCTTCTTACAGAGGAAAACCTCAGGCAGAGAAACTTTTTTATATGTTTTCGCAATCTTATTATAAGTCAAAACAGTACTATTTGGCAGGATATCAGTTCGAAAGCTTTGTTTCAGGCTATCCAAGAAGCGAAAAAGTACAGGAAGCAGCTTTTTTAGGTGCTTACAGTTATTCAAAATTGGCTCCTGTTTATAGTTTAGATCAAACAGATACTCAAAAAGCATTAGAAAAATTTCAAACTTTTATTGATAATTATCCAAATTCAGAATACATCGCGCAGGCAAATGAAGCTGTAAAAGTTTTGAATGGAAAATTAGAGAAAAAAGCATATGAAAATGCAAAAGGATACAATACAATTTCAGATTATAAATCAGCTTTAGTGGCTTTTGATAATTTTATAGCTGATTATCCCGGGACACCTTTTAAAGAAGATGCCCTTTTTTACAAATACGATTCGGCATACAAATTAGCAATAAACAGTATTCCTGCAAAAATGGAAGAACGTTTAAATGTGGCAAAAGTAGCTTACAATAACTTAATTAAGTTTAATAGTGCTACAAAATATAAAGTGCAGGCAGAGGAAATGAATGCCAGAGTTGAAACAGATTTACAAAAATTTACTAAATAAAATAAAGTCATGGATTTAAAAAAGACGAATGCTCCTGTAAATACAATAACTTACAATAAAACAGTTATTGAAGAGCCAACAGGAAATGTGTATGAAGCAATTACCATTATGGCTAAAAGAGCAAATCAAATTAATTCTGAAATTAAAAAAGAATTAACTGAGAAGTTAGAAGAGTTTGCTACTTATAATGACAGTCTTGAAGAAGTTTTTGAAAATAAAGAACAAATTGAAGTTTCTAAATTTTACGAAAAATTACCAAAACCACACGCTTTAGCAGTTCAGGAATGGTTAGACGGTAAAACTTACCACAGAAGTTCAAACAAATAATATTATAGTATAATGTCAGTTTTAAACGGGAAAAAAATTTTACTGGGTGTTTCTGGTGGAATTGCAGCCTATAAAACAGCCTCATTAGTACGACTTTTCATAAAAGCAGGTGCACATGTCCAAGTGATAATGACACCTGCTTCTAAGGATTTTGTAACTCCACTTACGTTATCTACGTTATCAAAAAATCCTGTACATTCTAATTTCTTTAGCCAGGATGATGAAGATGCTGTCTGGACAAATCATGTTGAATTAGGTCTTTGGGCTGATTTAATGATAGTAGCTCCTGCCACCGCGAATACTTTATCTAAAATGGCTACAGGAAATTGCGATAACCTTTTAATTGCCTGCTATTTATCAGCTAAATGTCCTGTTTATTATGCTCCGGCAATGGATTTGGATATGTATAAACATCCTTCAACTTTATCTAGTTTTGCTGCTCTAAAACAGTTTGGTAATGTAATGATTCCGGCTGAAAGCGGAGAATTGGCAAGCGGTTTGTCCGGTGAAGGCAGAATGGCTGAACCTGAGAATATTGTAGCTTTTCTTGAAGCTGATTTAGAAAGCAAGCTACCTTTAAAAGGGAAAAAAATACTAATTACTGCCGGACCAACATACGAAGCAATAGATCCTGTACGTTTTATTGGAAATCATTCTTCCGGAAAAATGGGTTTTGATATTGCTCATCAAGCAGCTAGTCTTGGAGCGCAGGTCATTCTGGTTTCAGGGCCAACACATTATAAAGCTAAAAACAGTTTTGTTAAAGTTGTAGATGTAATTTCGGCTCAGGATATGTATGATGCGTGTCATTTGTATTTTAATGATGTAGATGTTGCTATTGCGGCAGCAGCTGTTGCAGATTACAGACCTAAAGTTGTAGCTTTACAAAAGATAAAAAAAGCATCAGGTGATTTTTCGATCGAACTCGAAAAAACAAAAGATATTTTAGCATCGCTGGGAGCAATAAAAAAGAATCAGTTTTTAATTGGGTTTGCTTTAGAGACAGAAAATGAAATTGAAAATGCTAAGTTGAAAATTCAGAAAAAAAACTTAGATTTGATTGTTTTAAATTCCTTACAAGATGAAGGGGCAGGTTTTAAAAAAGAAACCAATAAAGTAACTTTTATTGATCATAATTTTAAAGTCGAACCAATGGAATTAAAATCAAAAGAATCTGTTGCTGTTGATATTTTAAATAAAGTGATTTTGCATTTTTCAAAGCCATAATGATTTATAATTGCAGCTGGAACCAAATATTATCTTTCGCATGAATAAAATAGTTACTCTTTTTGTATTTTTAATTTTTGGCTTTACACAAGCACAACAGCTAAACTGTACCGTAACTATTAATACAGAAAGACTTCCTAATCCTAATCAGCAGGTTTTTAAAACACTTCAAACTTCTTTGTCTGAATTTGTAAATAAAACAGACTGGACAGGATCGGTCTTAAAACAAAACGAACGAATCAATTGCTCAATGTATATTACATTGTCATCAGGTGGTTCTGATCAGTTTACAGGGACAATTCAGGTACAATCATCCCGATTAATTTTTAACTCAACTTATTCTTCGCCTGTTTTAAATTACAACGATAAAGACTTTAATTTTCGCTATATAGAATATGAGCCTTTGCTTTTTAACCCAGCCACTTTTGAGTCTAATTTAGTTTCTGTCGTATCTTTTTACAGTTACCTGATTTTGGCAATGGATGCCGATACTTTTCAAATGGGAGCAGGAAATCAATATCTTGAAACTGCTCAAAATATTGCCAGTGTGGCGCAACAAGGCGGTTCTAAAGGCTGGAGTCAATCTGATGGACTTCAGAATCGTTACTATTTGATAAATGATATGATCTCGCCAATGTATAGCGATTTACGTCAGGTGATGTATGCGTATCACACAGGTTTAGACGGAATGAGTCTTGATTTAAAGGCATCAAAAGAAAAAATTAAGAATGCTGTAATGATCATGGGAAAATTGAATTCAGTTAAACCAAATGCCTTTTTAACCAGAGTATTTTTTGATGCAAAGTCAGATGAAATCGTTTCTATCTTTTCAGGTGGGCCTAATATTCCGGTTGGAGATTTAACAGATGTACTGAACAAAGTGTCTCCGTTGAATTCTACTAAATGGTCTCAGATTAAATTTTAATTGATCCTCAATTTTACTATCTTAACTAACTTTTATATTTATACAATTTCCTTATGATAACGTCCTTGTCAATTAAAAACTATGCCCTGATTGAAAAACTCACTATCGATTTTTCAAGAGGTTTTTCTATAATTACAGGTGAAACGGGTGCTGGTAAATCTATTATATTAGGTGCAATAGGATTGGTTTTAGGAAAAAGAGCTGATCTAACATCATTAAAAAATAAAGAAGAAAAATGTGTTATTGAGGCACATTTTGAAATTTCAAAATACAATCTTAAGGAATTTTTTGAAGTAAATGATCTCGATTATGAAGATGAAACCATCATTCGAAGAGAAATTTTGCCTTCAGGAAAATCTCGTGCTTTTATTAATGATAGTCCGGTAAATCTTCAGGAATTACAAGATCTAAGTTTATTTTTGATTGATATACATTCGCAGCAACAAACTCAGGAACTTTCAGATGAAGGAGTTCAGTTTAAAATTATTGATGCAATTGCAAATAATTTTGATACTATTCAATCGTATCAAAAAGCACTAAAATCATATAAAGCAGATAAATCTAAATTGAATGCTTTGCTGAAAAAACAAAGTGATTCAGGAAAAGAGCAGGAGTACAATACTTTTTTACTGAACGAATTAGTATCGGCTAAATTAAAATCTGGCGAACAAGAAGAATTAGAAACCGATTTCGAGAAATTAAATAACGTTGAAATTATAAAAGAAGCAATTGATAAATCTCTTGTAATTGCTAACGAAGAGCAATTTGGAGTTTTTCATAATCTTAATGAAATCAAAACGGCAGTACAAAAAATCGCCCTTTTTTCTCCTGAATACCAAAGTATATTTGAGAGAATAACAAGTTTAGCGATTGAATTTGACGATGTTTCTAAAGAGCTCCAAAATGCTTCCGAAAAATTATTGAATGATCCGGTACAACTAGAATTTGTAAGTCAGAAATTGCAATTGATTTATAATTTACAAAAGAAACATCAGGTAACTTCTGTAGATGAACTGATCGAAATTCAGGCGAATCTGGGAAATACTTTATTAGAGCTTGATAATATCGAAGAAGAAATTTCTTTATTATCTAAAGCAATAGATCAAAAAGCAATTGAATTGGATGCTTTTTCGGCTACGATTCATGAAAATAGACAGAATGCAATTCCTGTTTTATCTCAAAAACTTATCTCGATTTTAGAAACTTTAGGAATGCCAAACGTTCGTTTTAATATGGAGCTTTTGCCATCGGAAACCTATTTTCAGAATGGTAAAGATGAACTTCAGTTTTTGTTTTCTGCCAATAAAGGAACTGATTTTGGCTTACTGAAAAAAGTAGCATCAGGAGGAGAGATGTCCCGTATTATGTTGGCTGTTAAAGCTATTTTGGCGCAATACTCAAAATTACCTACTTTAATTTTTGATGAGATAGACACCGGAGTTTCAGGAGAAATAGCCATTAGAATGGGGGAAATTATGAAAGAAATGAGTGCTACAATGCAAATATTTGCCATTACGCACTTGCCTCAAATAGCAGCAAAGGGAGATTCTCACTTTAAAGTTTTTAAATCTACAGTAGATGACGATACGCAATCAGAATTGAAGCTATTGTCTCAGGACGAAAGAGTTATAGAGATTGCTCAAATGTTGTCAGGAGCAGTTGTTTCTGATTCGGCTTTAAATCATGCTAAAGCCTTGTTGAACTAAAGAAATAATTTATATTTGTCAACTTAAAGAGAATTAAACAAACGTAAATAGGTTACTCATTATCTTAATGATAGGATTGACCCAATCAACGAATAAATACAAAAATATGATTATAGAACCTAGAATGAGAGGATTTATTTGCTTGACTGCACACCCAAAGGGCAGCGAGCAAAATGTTAAAAATCAAATAGAATATATTAAATCAAAAGGTCCAATCGCCGGTGCTAAAAAAGTATTAGTAATTGGTGCTTCAACAGGTTTTGGATTAGCTTCAAGAATTACAAGTGCTTTTGGATCTGATGCTGCAACTATTGGAGTATTTTTTGAAAAACCACCCGTTGAAGGTAAAACAGCTTCTCCAGGTTGGTATAATTCTGCAGCATTTGAAACAGAAGCTCATAAAGCAGGTTTGTATGCAAAAAGTATCAATGGAGATGCTTTTTCAAACGAAATAAAAAGACAAACTTTAGATTTGATCAAAGCTGATTTAGGTCAGATTGATCTTATAATCTATAGTTTAGCATCACCGGTTCGTCAACATCCGGTTACTGGAGTATTACACCGTTCAGTTTTAAAACCTATCGGACAAACTTTTACCAATAAAACAGTAGATTTTCATACAGGAAACGTAACAGAAGTTTCTATTGCTCCGGCAAATGAAGAAGATATTGCAAATACTGTAGCGGTAATGGGCGGAGAAGACTGGACTATGTGGATCGATGCTTTAAAAGCTGAAAATTTATTGGCAGACGGAGCTACAACAGTAGCTTACTCATACATTGGGCCATCACTTACAGAGGCTGTTTACCGTAAAGGAACAATTGGCCGTGCAAAAGATGATTTAGAGGCTACAGCGTTCTCTATTACAGATAGTTTGAAATCAATAGGAGGAAAAGCTTATGTTTCTGTAAACAAAGCATTGGTAACGCAGGCAAGTTCTGCCATTCCTGTTATTCCATTGTATATTTCTCTTTTGTATAAAATTATGAAAGAAGAAGGTATTCACGAAGGTTGTATTGAGCAAATCCAACGTTTGTTTCAGGACAGATTATACAATGGATCTGAAGTTCCTGTAGATGAAAAAGGAAGAATCAGAATCGACGATTGGGAAATGCGTGATGATGTTCAGGAAAAAGTGGCTAAACTATGGTTAGAAGCTACAACTGAAACGTTACCTGAAATTGGAGATTTAGCTGGGTATAGAAACGATTTCTTAAATCTTTTTGGATTTGAATTTGCCGGAGTAGATTACAAAGCAGATACAAATGAAGTTGTTGAAATCGAAAGTATCAAGTAGATAAAAAAATAGTGACTAGTCCTAAATAATCGATACAGATTATTAGACAAATATATTTAATTAGACACCTGTAATATTTTTTATTGCAGGTGTTCTTCTTTTATAAGTTCTCATCTTTACTACACTTTGTTGATGCATTTGACTTGGAGTGAGCATATAATTAGAGTAATGTGGTCTTTTGTTATTATAAATATCAATTGCATTTTTCACTAAAACCTTCATTACAGCAAGTTTTAGATTAAACTTATCAATATTAAATTCTTGTTTTAAAATTCCATTTATTCTCTCAGCTACTGCATTCTCATAGGGATCAGAGTTTTGGGTCATACTACATTTTATATTGTTTTTATGTAATAGTTTTTGATATTCATCAGAACAATATTGTATTCCTCTATCTGAATGATGTATTAATGTTTTGCCTTTATCTCTGCGTTTTTTTATTGCATTTTTTAAAGCTGTTAAACTACTATGAGCATTCATATTATCTGCCACATTAAAACCCATTATTCTTTTAGAGTAAGCGTCAGTTATTAGACTTAAATAACATGGATTCTTTCTTTTTCCAATATAGGTTATATCTGATACCCAGACTTGCTCTGGTCTACAAATCTCTAACTCTAATATTTGATTTTGATGTTTTCTAAATCTATGATGAGAGTTTGTTGTTATATGGTAAGAACGTTTTGATATTATCAATAAATGATTTGCTCTAAGTATATCTATAAATTTATCTCGGCCTATTTTAAGTTGATTCAACTCGCTTTTTAAAAGATAATACAATTTTCTTGCTCCAATTCGAGGCATTGTATTTCTAATTTCCAAAACCATATTAACAACTTTTGAAGCCAAAAGCTTCTTATCGCAACTTTTTTTTACTCGACGATAGTAAACCTGTCTGTCAATCCCGAACAAAGTACAGGCAAACATTATTGTTTGTTGTTGTTCTTTTTTAAAATGGTCGATTGTTCGGGTGGTGAGTTTTTTCGAATGTCAATTTGATATTCTTTTTCTGCTATATCAATCATCATATCGAAAATAATAGCTTTTTTATCAGCAACGAAAGCCTGCTGTTCTAAAAATGCTCTTTGTTTTTCCAATAACTTCACTTTGGCTTCAAGTTCCATTATTTTCTGTTCAGGAGATTTTTGCATAAGAGAAGGTGTTTGATTGTCCCAATCAAAGTTACCGAATTTTCGAAGCCATTGAACAATTGTTGAACGTGATTGAATAGCATAATCTTTCTTAACTTGAGAAATTGAGGTTTTTCCCTGTTCTATTTCTTGAACAATTTGAAGTTTTAAAGACATACTGTAATCTTTCTGTGTACGCTTAACATAGCGCAATTCTTGATCTTTTTCCATAATGATACTTTTTGTGTATCGCTATTTCAGGACAAGACATAGCATAATTAAAAAAACCATCAACCTAAAGTTGATGGTTTTTTTATGAATATAACATATCTTTGTTAAAATTTTGAAGTTTAAAAATTGCCACTTTAATACCGCACATCCCGTTATGATTTTTTCTTTAATTATACCCGTGTATAATCGCCCAGATGAAGTTGATGAACTTTTAGAAAGTCTGTCTAAATCTGATTATAATGAAGCTTTTGAAATTGTTCTTGTAGAAGACGGATCATCAATACCATGCAAAGATGTGGTGATGACCTATCAGGGAAAATTGAATATTTCTTATTATTTTAAGCCGAATTCAGGACCTGGTGATTCAAGAAATTTCGGAATGCAAAAGGCACGTGGTGATTATTTTATCATTTTTGATTCGGATTGTATTATTCCGCCTAATTATCTTACCGAAGTTAGAAAAGCATTAGATGCAGATTATGTAGATTGTTTTGGAGGTCCTGATAAAGCATTAGATAGTTTTTCGGATATTCAGAAAGCAATTAATTTTGCTATGACCTCCTTCCTTACAACAGGAGGAATTCGTGGTGGATCTGAAAAAATTAATAAGTTCCAGCCTAGAAGTTTCAATATGGGAATTTCAAAAAAGGCATTTGAAGCATCAAAAGGCTTCGGAAACATCCATCCCGGCGAAGATCCGGACCTTTCGATCCGTTTATGGAACCTTGGTTTTGAAACCAGACTATTCCCAGAGGCGTATGTTTATCATAAACGTAGGATAGATTGGGAAAAATTTTCAATTCAGGTAAATAAATTTGGGATCGCGAGACCTATATTAAATAGTTGGTATCCAGAACATAATAAGTTAACATTCTTCTTTCCTTCAGTTTTTATACTGGGGTTATTATTAGCTTTTTTACTATTAATTTTCAATATGGATATTTTATTACAATTATATTTTGTATATTTCGTTATTATTTTTCTTACATCAAGTATTCAAAATAAAAGTATTAAAATTGGATATTTATCTGTAATTGCAGTTTGGAAGCAGTTTTATGGTTATGGAAAAGGATTTTTAAAGTCGTTCATAAAAATTATTCTTTTAAAGAAAAAACCACAAGAAGCTTTTCCTCGTATGTTTTTTAAAGTATAGTATGACTAAAGTTATTGGTTTAACAGGCGGAATAGGAAGTGGTAAAACCACAATTGCAAATTATTTTGCGACAATGGGCGTTCCTGTTTACATTGCCGATGATGCAGCCAAAAAAGTAATGCAAGCTGAAAAGATAATAAAACTAATAAAGACAACATTTGGGGATTCTATTTTTGAAAATGATGTTTTAAACAGAGCAAAACTGGCTGAAATTGTTTTTAATAATGCTGAGAAATTAGCACAGCTAAATGCCATTGTTCATCCTGCAGTAAAAAGCGATTTTGAATCATGGCTACAAGAAAATAAAAAACACGATTATGTAATTTATGAGGCCGCAATTTTGTTCGAAAGCGGTCGTTATAAAGAATGTGATGTAATTATAACCGTTACTGCACCGGAAGAAGTTAGGATCGAAAGAGTCGTGAAGCGAGATAATACCACACGTGAACAAGTTTTAAGCAGAATAAAAATGCAATGGAATGACGAAAAAAGAATTTCTTTAAGCAATTTTGTAATTAATAACAGTAATCTTAAAATTGCTAAAGAAGAAGTTGTTAAAATTCTTAAAATTTTAAATATAAAACAAAATCAGTCTTAAATGTTAATATTTGGTTAATGTATTATTTAGTATATTGTTAAAATATTAATTTTGTTTCGATGAATAAATTATTTTTTAGAATACTTGTTTTACTTATGAGTTTGTCCTTAATTGGAATCATTCTGGTACAGGTATATTGGTTTAACTCTTCGTTTAAAAACAACGATGAGCAGTTTAAATACCACGTAACACAAGTAATTGGTAATGTTGCTGATAAACTTGAACAACAAGAGGAATACAGTTTCTACGACAAATACAACCGTATAAAAGACAGTACAGGCAAGACTCCAAAAAAAGAAGATTTATTAGAAGTTCTCTATGTACAGAGAAATACAAAAACAAATAAAACAATTGTATACTCTAATACACTTACATCTGAAGACTACGATATAAATGGTTCATTATTTAATAAAAAATTTAGTAGTGAAAGATTTAAAAACTTCAGTTCAAAAAGAGTTACTGAAGTTTATAATAACAATAACGGAATCGACAATAACAGTTTAGGTCAAAGTATTATTCCGGATCTAAAAATTGAAAAATCAGGTAGTTTAGATATTTTAAATAAAGTACAGCAGCAAATTCAATACAAGGATATTGCTTCACTGACACCTATAGAAGGTCGAATTACAAAAGATAAGCTTCAAAAGCTCTTAAAAAAGGAATTATTAGAATACGAAGTAAAGACCAAATTTGAGTTTGGTGTTCTAAACAGCGGTTTAGTGACAAAAGTAAAGTCGGATGGATTTCATTATGATAAAGACGCAAGTTATCATGTGCCAATATATACTGATAACGAAGGAAATAGTAAATATGAGTTATATATAACTTTCCCTCATAAAAAGAAATTCTTATTGTCCGAATTGTTGAGTATTACAATATTGTCAATAATTTTTACATTAATTATAATAGTTGCATATACAAGTGCATTGAATCAATTGTTACGTCAAAAGCATATTTCTGAAATCAAGACAGATTTTATAAATAATATGACGCATGAGTTTAAAACTCCAATTGCAACGATAAATTTAGCCCTTGATGCTATTAAGAATCCTAAAATTATTGAAGATAAAGAAAAAGTTTTTCGATATCTGCAAATGATTCGGGATGAAAATAAAAGAATGCACGCCCAGGTCGAAAATGTTCTTCGTATTTCTAAATTAGAAAAAAGAGAGTTAGACATTACAAAAGAGCCAACAGCAATTCACGATATAATCGATGATGCAATTGAGCACGTAAATTTAATTTTGGAAGATAGAAAAGGAACGGTTGTAAAGCATTTTAATGCTGCAAGAACCACTTCTTTAATTAACGAAGTACATTTTACAAACGTATTGGTAAATATTTTAGAAAACGCTATAAAATATTCCCCTGGTATTCCTGAAATAGAAATTTTTACAGAAAATGTGAAAGACATGATTCTGATAAAAGTAAAAGATAATGGTCTTGGTATGAGTAAGATAGCTCAAAAAAGAGTTTTTGAAAAATTTTACAGAGAGCATACTGGAGATTTACATAATGTAAAAGGACACGGTTTAGGACTTGCTTATGTAAAAAGAATAGTAGAGGATCACAATGGTCAAGTATATGTTGAAAGCGAAAAAGGAAAAGGTAGCACCTTTATAATAAAAATACCATTAATAAATTAAAATATGGAAAATAATAACAAAAGAATACTTTTAGTAGAAGATGACCTTAATTTTGGGGCAGTTCTTAAAGATTATCTAATGTTAAATGACTTTGAAGTTACTTTAGCTAAAAACGGTATGGAAGGTTTCGAGAAATTCAAGAAAGATGTATATGATTTATGTATTCTTGACGTAATGATGCCTTATAAAGATGGTTACACTTTGGCCAAAGAAATTAGGGAAAAGAACAGTGAAGTGCCAATTATCTTCTTAACGGCAAAATCGATGAAAGAAGATGTATTGAAAGGTTATAAAGCAGGTGCTGATGATTATTTGAATAAACCGTTTGATTCAGAAGTTTTATTAATGAAAATCAAAGCGATCATTCAAAGAAAATCTGCAGATACAAAAGCAGAGCAAGTTCAGTTTGAGTTTAACATTGGTAAATTCCACCTGAATTCGAAACTTAGATTTTTAACTTTCGAAAGCGACGAACCTATAAAATTATCTCCAAAAGAGAACGAATTGCTAAAAATGTTAATTCTTCATGAAAATGATTTAATGCCAAGAGAATTAGCGTTAACAAAAATCTGGAGAGATGATAACTACTTTACTTCAAGAAGTATGGACGTTTACATCGCTAAACTTAGAAAATACCTAAAAGCAGATGAAGATGTTGAAATCCTTAACATTCACGGTGAAGGTTTCAGATTAGTTGTCAAAAGCAAAGTTGCAGAATAAAACAAAATTCACAAAAACAAAAGCATAAAGCCTTGAGAAATCGGGGCTTTTTTTATGGTTATACTTTTTGAAAATTACGAAAAATTGGAATTTGGAATTTTAAATATTTGGAATTTTTAATAATTAGGAGCTATTTCCTGCTGTCCGCTATATCTTTTTCTTGCTAAAGAATCAAGAAAAAGGATGCCGCTTCCATCAGGTCTACAGCTTTAGTTTTCAGATAGATAATCTGTTTTTTTACGATTGAAAAAATATGGTAATTATTTTTTACATGAATTTTCTTTAAAATAAATTTGGAAAATTAAAAAACAATTCACAATATTTGCACACGAAAAAAGTAATAACCCTTTAATAACGAAGAAAAATGTCTGTATTTACATTAATATCTCAGAGCTTCACACCAAACGGATTTGGTGCAGCGCTTCTTCGTGGTCTTTTTCAATCTTAGAAAAATCAATTTTTAGATATATATAAAAGCCCGAAGACATTTAGTTTCGGGCTTTTTTTATTCTAGACACTTCAAATTTTCCCGAATAATCGATTTTATTATTTATCCTCACGGGTAAAATGTTATGGCCTCTGTTGGCTATTAATTTAATGCACTATAATTTTTTATGGAAAATTATACAGCAGAAGAGTATGCTTTGTGCTCTCGCTTTAAAAATAAAAGAACAAAGAAAAGATTAGTAAAAGAAGATTTTGAAAAACAATTAATTCAGATCAGAAAGCTTGAAGTTGAACTCTGGAAAAAACGACAAAATTTACCATTGGTTCCTTTAGCAACTCCTTATCAAAAAGGTTGGGAACGCAGTTTTGTACTAAGAGAAGATATAGTAAGATCTAATGAAGCTTCCTTTTACAGGACATTGTTGGAAAAGATCAATACATGGCAGCATTCTCCTGAAAAATCTTTTAAGAAAAAGAAAAAAAGGAAAAGAAAACATGTATATGTCGAAAAGCTTCAAACGGTAAAAGAGTTTTCTGAATCAGAATGGAGAAGTCCTAAACTAACATTAACTGAAAAAGAGAAAATGCATTTTTATAAAAGGGAACGATGGTGTCCTAATTGTAAACGCTATAAAATTCATTATGTTTTTAATGAGCCATGGCGTTATGTATTTCGCATTAAACCATACATGATAACGCATACCAAAATGGTTGATGCAGATTTAGAAAGTGAAATTCAGGTTCTTGACAATTACATTACTAATCTTCATTTAAGATATAAAATAAACAAATTAGTAAATGGTTTTTCTTATCGTTGGAGATATTATCAAAATGAAAATCCAAGAGAGATAAGCCCAATTAAAAGTAAAAGTCTGCATGTATTGTACCAACAATATGTAGAGGAAATGATATAAATCATGGGAAATAAATTATCCGGAAAGGACCTGATCAAGGTAGGCTTTCCAAAAAATAATTCAATAAATATTGCTTTAGGGCAAATAAACAGATATAGAAAAAGAGAAAAAAAAGAATCCATTCTAACAGAAGCCAAAGAGGTTTTACTTCATCCCGAAAAGTTTGAAGGACACGGAACGTGGGGCAAAGTGGCTGAAGGTTTAATAAATCCGGTTCAGGTAAGAATGCACCAACTGAAAACAACAAGAGTTCCTTTTACCATTTTTGGTGAAAATGAAATCGATGAGCAGGCAAAGTTTCAGTTGTATGATTCATTAAAATTACCAATTTCAGTTGCCGGAGCATTAATGCCGGATGCGCATTCAGGTTATGGTTTGCCAATTGGCGGAGTTTTAGCGACAGATAATGCCGTTATTCCGTACGGCGTGGGTGTTGATATTGGTTGCAGAATGAGTTTATCAATTTTTGATTTGCCGGCTTCACATTTCAAAGGAAAAGAGCATCAGTTGCAAGCGATTTTAAAAGACAATACCAAATTTGGAATGAACGAAACACATACTGTAAAAGCAGATCATGAAGTTTTTTACAAAAGTGAATTTCAGGATATTCCTTTATTAAAGAATCTTTTACCTAAAGCCTACAAACAATTAGGAAGTTCAGGTGGCGGAAATCATTTTGTAGAATTTGGTGTTGCGAAAATTGACAATCCGGAGAATGAATGGAAACTGGGCGTCGGAGAGTATTTTGCGGTTTTATCGCATAGTGGTTCTCGAGGTTTGGGAGCAAATATCGCTAAACATTATACGTATTTGGCAACAAAGCAATGTCCACTGCCCAAAAATGTCCAGCATTTGGCCTGGTTAGATCTCAATACACACGATGGTCAGGAATATTGGTTGGCGATGAATTTGGCCGGAGAGTACGCAAAAGCGTGTCACGATGATATTCATAGAAGAATTGCCAAAGCAATAGGGAAAAGAGTAGTGGTTACAATTGAAAATCATCACAATTTTGCCTGGAAAGAAATGGTCAACGGACAAGAATGCATTGTGCACAGAAAAGGTGCAACTCCAGCTGCTGAAGGTCAATTGGGTATTATTCCCGGTTCGATGACGGCGCCTGGTTATATTGTGAAAGGCAAAGGAAATGCCGCGAGTTTAAACTCGGCTTCGCATGGAGCAGGACGTTTATTTTCAAGAGCGAAATGCAAAGCTACTTTTACCCAAAGTGAAATCAAAAAGGTTTTGAAAGCTAGTGATGTAACCTTAATTGGCGGAAATATTGATGAAGCACCAATGGCATACAAAGACATTACAAAAGTAATGGGGAATCAAACTGATTTGGTGGAAGTTCTGGGAACTTTCACTCCAAAAATCGTTAGAATGGACCGATAAAAGTGAAAAGTTATGGAAAGATTTCAAGACGAAAATAAATGGTTAGGAAGTTTTGGCGACATTATAAATATAAAATGTCCTCGATGCTCTTTGCAAGCAGTTGTAAAGAGAACTTTTCAATCTCAATGGTATTATAACGATAGGAGAATTTTAGAATGTAAAAACTGTTATTATTCACTAAAAGAGGTTGCTGTAAAATATAAAGCCTTTGTGGATACTTATTGTTGTAATAATGAAGATAAGATAAAGTTCGAGTCGCAATTACTCAATGAAAAACCGGATAAAATTAAATTAAAATGTGCAGTTTGTAATGAGGTAAAAGAGTTTAAACCTAAAGTTGAAGAAGTTTCTTTTATGCTTACTTCAGATAATACAGTAGTGAGAGAAGGTTATTTTAATGCGGAAATATGGTATCAAAAAGAGTTTGGCAAATCATTTTTTTGGGCTTATAACCTGGAGCATATTCATTATCTGGAAAGATATATTAAGGCAGATTTAAGAGAAAGAAACAATAATGGAAGTAATAACGGAACTATGATTTCAAGACTTCCAAAATTTGTAAAAGAGGCTAAAAATAGAGATAAGCTTCTTAAAATAATTGATAAATGGAAAAAATAATTCAGATAACAGCGGGTCGCGGACCTGCAGAATGCACTTGGGTGGTTGCCCAAGTGCTTAAAAAAGTTTTAGATGAAGCGCAGGAGCAAGGCTTAGAAGCGACTTTATTACAAAGAGAAGTTGGACAGGAAAACGGAACAGTTGAAACGGCTACGATTGCAGTAAAAGGAAAAGATGCAGTAGCATTTGCTGATTCCTGGATTGGAACGATTCAATGGATTGGTCAAAGTCAGTTTAGGAAAATGCACAAACGAAAAAATTGGTTTATTGGCATTTTTGAGATTGAGCCGCGAAAAAAAGCTTCGGTTTCAGAAAATGATATTCAGTATCAGGCCATGCGCAGTTCCGGTGCCGGCGGTCAGCATGTAAACAAAGTGAGTTCAGCAATTCGTGCAACTCATATTCCTACGGGAATTGCAGTTGTATCTATGGACAGCCGCTCGCAGCACCAAAACAAAAAACTGGCAACAGAAAGATTATTAAAAAAACTAGAAGAGGAAACTCTGCAACAACTTAAAAATCATGTTGGTAAACAATGGGAAAACCAACTGAATATTCAGCGTGGGAATCCTGTCAGGATTTTTACAGGATCTGACTTTAAAAAGAACAAAGAAGAGAAAAGTTACAAAGGAATTCGTCAGCAATTAAAAACAGATTTACGAAATGAAAACAATTGATAAATACCTTTTTCAGGCTTTGGATAATTATCCTTATTCGCTTGAAGAAACAATAGAATCTTTAGATTATGCTTTTTCTTATGATGCAAAAAATACTATGGTTTTGTGTTTGTACGGAAGAATTCAGGCAGAACAATTATGGAATTATGAAGAAGCTAAAAACTATTTTCAGGAAGCTTTAGCTATTAATATTCATGCACTTGAAGTATATCCCTATTATTTGCAGACTTTGATTTTGAATGAAGATTATGAAGAAGCTCAAAAATTAATTGATTTTGCTTTAACTATAAAAGGGATAAACAAATCTGAAATCTATGTAAAAAAAGCAATTCTTTTTGAAGCGCAACTTCGATTTAAAGATGCAATGACAGCCATTAAAAACGCAAAACTTTACACGCTGCAATTTGCTTTTGAATCTGATATTATGGAAGTTGAAAAAAGAATAAAAAGCAAAATTGATTTGTTGAACAATAAAAAGAAGTCAAATAAATGCAAGAAAGATTCAAAAAAGAAGTCAAAATAATTTTGATTAAAAAACAAAAAACGATGCGATTCAGAATTTTGAATCGCATCGTTTTTCATTTATTATACCTGCGGGACATTTTATTGGCGTCCTAAATCTCTATATTCTAATAAAAATACAACTCCTAAAGAAGTGTTTTTTATAGATTTGTTTAATATCTCGTAGAGATTAAATATTGATAGAAATAGTATCACAAGAATGAATATTTGTCCTGTAAAGAATACATAATTCCAATGAAATATTATTTCCAATGCAATTCTAAAGCAAAACAGGTTTTCTCACCTTTTGTGATACTGAATGTTGCTGTTGTATGATCATCGTCTTCGCTTTCATGAATTACAACATTATCTTTTAGTGAAAGTTCTTTCATGAAATTCATTTCGAAGCTTTTTACTTCCTGTTTCATGATTCTTTTTGGCTCCACATGATCCAGGCACCATTCTAAATATTTTACATTATTAACGTGATTTACAATATCCAGATCTGATAAATACACGGTTTTTTCAAAAACTGCTTCTTTTTCGTGATTAATATTTATTTTTGAGAAGCCTTCACTTGTTGCTCTTTTTTCAGGAAATAATTCAAAATGCTGATACGGTAAGGCTAAAGCTTCCGGACGGCGTAATTGTGTGTTAAAAACGGCCCAATACGTTTCGCAGCCTACAATTTTCTTTCCATTTACATACATTTCAAGAGCACGAACTGAACGTGAATTTTCTAAGCTGTTAATCCATGTTTTAACAGTTACAACATCTTGCCATTTTGGTAATGCTGAAATCTCAACTCTCATTCGACTTAAAACCCAGGCTTGATGAAATTCCTGCATATCAAAAAAGCTGATGCCTCCAACTTCAGAATGTGCAGCTGCCGTTAGTTGTAAAATATTACACAAATCAGTATATTTTAAAAAACCGTTTGGTGTGCATTGTGTGAAATTGATTTCCCAGTCTTTACTTAGAACTGATGTGAAATTTGGTGATATTGGCATTTTGTAATTTTAAATTTATTTAGAGAATAGAATAAAGTGTACAGAAAAAAGACTTTTGATTTTATTTAAGAAGATTTTCTATGTAATTAATAATTTCTTTTCTATCTGTTGCATAGTCAAACCATTTTGTAATTTCATTTCTTTTGAACCACGTTAATTGTCTTTTGGAGAACCTTCGTGTATTTTTTTTGATTTCTTCTATTGCAAAAGGCAAGGTAAAATCTCCGTCAAAATAAGTAAATAATTCTCTGTATCCTACGGTTTGAAGAGCGTTTAATGCTTTGTTAGGATAAAGGTTTTTTGCTTCTTCTAGAAGACCTTCATTCATCATTATATCAACACGCTGATTAATTCGGTTGTAAATGATTTGTCTTTCGGCATCTAAACCAATTAGGACAGGAGTGAAGTTTCGATTATTTTTTTTCTGATTTAAAAAAGAAGAATAAGGTTTTTGGGTTCCGATGCAAACTTCTACAAAACGCATCATTCGTTGTGGGTTTTGTAACGTTTGCGGATTTTCTGCTGTTATTTTTTGGTAATAATCCGGATCTAAAAGCTGCAATTGTTTTTGCAGATATTCAATTCCTAGTTTTTCATAATTTGAATTTACTTCTGAACGGACTTTTGGATCGATTTCAGGAAATTCATCGAAGCCTTTTAAGATTGCATCAACGTATAATCCTGAACCTCCTATAAGAATAACAAAATCATTGTTTTGAAATAATTCTTCTATTTTAAGTAATGCTTCTTTTTCATAATCTCCAACGCTATAATTTTCGAAAATAGATTTATTTTGAATGAAATGATGCGTTGCTGCTTTTAATTCTTCCTGATTAGGAACTGCGGTACCAATGGTCATTTCTTTAAAAAACTGACGGCTGTCGCAAGATATTATTTCGCATTTGAAATGTTGTGCCAAAGCAATACTTAAGGCTGTTTTGCCTATAGCAGTTGGTCCAACGATGGTAATTAAGTGTTTCATATTTTTTAGCCCAGATGGAAGTGAAAACCCCGGACTTATATTTGTTAGTTTTTGTTGGGATAAAAGAGCGACTTTAGAAGCTCCTTTTATGCCTTAAAAAAACAACAAAGATAAGGAGGAGTTGTAACGTACAGCTGGAATAGCTCCTTAAAATTAAATATTAGGTAATTCGGTTCCGCATTCGTAGCAATATTTTGCCTTATCAAAATGCACTTGGGAGTTACAATTCTTGCATGTTTTTTTTCCGCCTACAGTATTATTTCTAAGACTGCTTTTGGCAAATTCTGCCGTCACGATTCCGGTTGGTACCGCTATAATGCCGTAACCTAAAATCATTACCAGTGATGCAACAAATTGGCCTAAAGGAGTTTGTGGAGAAATGTCTCCGTAGCCCACTGTTGTTAAAGTAACTATAGTCCAGTATATACTCATCGGAATACTGGTAAATCCAGATTCTTTACCTTCAATCAGGTACATCACCGATCCGATGATTATGGTACTGATAAGTACAAAATAGATGAAAACTAGAATTTTCTCTTTGCTGGCATCTATCGCTTCTTTTAATTGAAAGGACTGATGGGAGATTTGCGGAATGTGTAATATTTTAAATAATCTTAGGAAACGTAAGGCTCTTACAATCGATAAAATACTCGCACCCGGAAAAAATATCGACAAATACATAGGCAAGACGGCAAGTAAATCTATGACTCCGTAAAAGCTAAAAATGTATTTTACAGGTTTTTGAATAGAAATAATTCTCAGAATGTATTCGATGGTAAAAAAAATAGTGATAACCCATTCGCAAATTAATAACTGATCGTGATATTTTGAACTGATACCCTGAACAGTATCGAGCATGATTAAGAGTACACTCAATAAGATCAATCCTAACAGAACCAAATCAAACATTCGTCCTAAAATGGTATTGGTACCATATAGTATGATTTTAATTTGTTCTCTGAATATTTCGTATTTTGATTTTACTTTTCGCATATCGTGAAGATAATGAAAGTTTTTGTTTGTTAAAAATATAAAGTTTTAAGCGATTTACTTTTACGGATGTAGTTCTGAATGATATTCTTTACATCCCGATTGTGCTGCATAGGAATTAGAATATTTTTTAGAATTTCGATATTTGTAATCTGATAGTTTAAGTCATAGAAAGCGTATCCTTGATAAATTCCGTTTTCGATTAGTATTGCGCTTCTTTCGTTTACATTTCGTCCTCTGTCAATAAGGATCATATTTTTGTTTTCTAAGCTATTTTCTGAAATAAATTGCTGTACTCTGACATTGTATTCTTCAGGAGTAATTTCACCAATGCAAGCGCCATCACATTCTTTTAATTTATATTGAAAACACTCTTTTTTGGTATGATATAATCCTGTTAACTTTTGGCATAAATGGTATTTTGCAGTAAACTTGAAAAGCATATTTTTGCCTTCCTGTAAAGAAACGAAGGATGTAATTTCTTTTTTACGACCGTCTGCTTTTTGAAGTTTTAAGTTTAAATATCCGTTAGAATCTTTCTCAGCATATAAGGCAAACGGAAAGAAAGTTTTTTTCTGTGAGCGATTATGCCTAGGACGGTTTACTTTTATTTCTTCACTTTCCTTAAGCAAAGCAATTAGTTCGCTTCCGGTTTCATCATAAGTTATGGTAAAAACTTCGGCTTGAATTTTTTTGCTTTTGGTTGTAATTCCCGTAAAATGCTGATTGACTCTTTTTTTGATATTTTGGCTTTTGCCAATGTAAATTAGGGTTCCGCCTTCATTATAAATATAATAAACTCCCGTTTTTGTAGGCATTTGAGATAAAAGATCCAGAAATTTTGGCGCTATTCCTTTTTCTACTTCTAATTTTATGAAATCTTTTACGATGGTTTTTTCTATATCTTTTTCAAGAAGCATTTTGAATAACTTGGTCGTTGCCATGGCATCTCCGCTGGCGCGATGTCTGTCTGCCATTGGGATTCCCAGAGCGCGAACTAGTTTTCCTAAACTGTAAGAAGGTTGTTCAGGAATTAGTTGTTTCGCTAATTCAACGGTACAAAGTGTTTTGGCTTCGAAATCGTAACCTAAACGTCTGAATTCGGTGCGTAAAATTCGGTAATCAAAAGAGGCATTGTGGGCTACAATAATACAATCTGAAGTAATTTCGATGATACGTTTTGCAACTTCAAAAAACTTAGGAGCTGAACGCAACATAGCATTATTGATCCCTGTTAATTTCACCACAAAAGGCTGAATGGGAATTTCGGGATTGACAAGGCTAATGAACTGGTCGACTACTTCGTGGCCATCAAATTTATAAATGGCGATTTCGGTAATTCCCTCTTCGTTAAACTGTCCTCCAGTGGTTTCTATGTCTAGTATTGCGTACATCCTCAATGTCAATTTCAAAAATCAATGGCAATATCAATTTTAAAAATCAATTTCAATTTTTGAAAATTGTTATTGTAATTGCCATTGTCATTGTTATTGAATTATTTTTTATTTATTATCATTTTTGATGAAATTGCGATTAGTTGCTCTACTTCAATTAAAAGTTTGTTTCTTTTATCGCTATCACCTTCTTTAATGTAATCTAGAATTTTTAATGAGTTTCTTGATTCTTTTAACTCTTTTACAACTAATGAAACTTTGAAAATAAAGTCTTTATCAGTAATTGTTCCTTGTGCTTCTCCAAAATTCAAAGATGCACTTCCGGATGATCTAATTAATTGATTTTTATAATATTCATTTTCAAATAATCGTTCTAATTGTCTTGTAAAGAAAATACATTCTCCAGCAAAACGAACTAGACGATCTTCAAAATTGAATATTTTTTCCATTAGTAGTATTAATTTATACTTTTAAAATTTGATATTGATTTTTGTAATTGCAATTGATATTGAAAAATTACCGTCCTCCAAAAATGCTGCTTCCAATGCGGACCATTGTGCTTCCGCATTCTATAGCAAGTTTATAATCTCCAGACATTCCCATTGAAATGGTATTCAGATTGCAATTTTCAGTTTTCGGTGTTTTAATCGAATCAAAAATCGATTTTAAATGTGTAAATTCTTTTTTAATTTGGTTGTGATCTTCTGTGAAAGTTGCCATCCCCATTAAACCTAAGATACGAATGTTTTTCATTTCTTTTAGTTCTGACGAGGATAATAATGCAATTAATTCACTTTCGTCCAAACCAAATTTAGATTCTTCTTCGGCAATATATATTTGAAGAAGGCAATCTATAATTCTGTTGTTTTTTAAAGCTTGTTTGTTGATTTCCTGTAATAATTTCAAACTGTCGACACCATGAATCAAACTCACAAATGGTGCCATAAATTTGACTTTATTTGTTTGCACGTGACCAATCATATGCCATTGAATGTCTTTTGGCATTTCTTCATACTTATCGGCCATTTCCTGGATTTTGTTTTCTCCAAAAATACGCTGGCCGGCATTGTAAGCTTCCATTAAGTCTGAAACAGGTTTGGTTTTAGAAACAGCAACTAATGTTACATGTTCTGGTAAACTTGCTTTGATCGTATTTAAATTCGATTGAATCGACATGATATTTCTTTTTTATAAAAATTGCTTAGAAATTTTCTCTGCTTTTTTACTTTCGCTGTAATCGTAAAAACCTTCTCCGGATTTTACGCCTAATTTTCCGGCTCTCACCATATTTACCAATAGTGGGCAAGGAGCATATTTAGGATTTTTGAAACCTTCGTACATCACATTCAAAATTGCAAGACAAACATCAAGTCCAATAAAATCAGCAAGTTGAAGTGGGCCCATCGGGTGTCCCATTCCTAATTTCATTACTGTGTCAATTTCATAAACTCCGGCAACCTTATTATATAACGTTTCGATCGCTTCATTTAGCATAGGCATTAAAATTCTGTTTGCCACAAAACCTGGATAATCGTTTACTTCAACAGGAGTTTTTCCTAATTTTTCAGATAAATCCATGATGATTTTAGTCACTTCGTCGCTGGTATTGTAACCGCGAATAATTTCGACTAATTTCATAATTGGCACCGGATTCATAAAATGCATTCCGATAACGCGCTCTGGATGTGCCACTACGGCTCCAATTTGTGTTATGGAGATTGAAGAAGTATTGGTTGCCAAAATGGTATTATGAGAACAAGCTTCGTTTAATTGCTTGAAGATATTCAGTTTTAGTTCTACATTTTCTGTAGCAGCTTCAACGACTAAATCAACACCAACAACTCCGTCTTTTATATCAGTATACGTAATAATATTGGTAATAGTTTTAGAAACATCTTCCTGAGTTATGGTTCCTTTAGACAACATTCGATCTAAGTTTGCGGCAATAGTTGCCATTCCTTTGTCTAATGATTTCTCAGAAACGTCAATTAGTTTTACAGTAAAACCACTTTGTGCAAATGTATGAGCAATTCCGTTACCCATTGTTCCTGCACCAATTACAGCTATAGTTTTCATTTTATCGTAGATATTATATTTATAATTTAGCCACGAATTCACCAAATGTTTCGCGAATTCGTGGCTAATTTTATTTTTTAACTTTCAATTATTTATCGAAACAGTCAATGATTTGATACGCTACTCTCAAAGCATCTGTAGCTTGTTCAAGTGTCACGACCGGAGTTGTATCTGTTTTTATGGAATTGGCAAAAGATTCTAATTCGTCAAGAATCGCATTGTTTGTTTCAACATCAGGATTGGTAAAGTAGATTTGTTTTTTTACACCTTCGGCATTTTGCAGAATCATATCAAAATCACCTGGAATTTCCGGTGCATCTTTCATACGAACCACTTCGCATTTTTTCTCCAGAAAATCAACAGAAATGTAAGCATCTTTTTGAAAGAAACGTGTTTTACGCATGTTTTTCATCGAAATCCTGCTGGCAGTTAAGTTTGCAACACAGCCATTTTCGAATTCAATTCTGGCATTCGCAATATCTGGAGTATCACTAATTACTGAAACCCCACTTGCATGGATATCTTTTACTTTTGAATGCACAACACTTAAGATAGCATCAATATCGTGAATCATTAAATCCAGAACCACCGGAACATCTGTACCGCGCGGATTAAACTCTGCTAAACGATGCGTTTCTATAAACATGGGATTTTCGATCATGTTTTTTGTAGCAATAAACGCAGGGTTAAAGCGCTCAACATGACCAACCTGACCTTTTACGTTGTATTCTTTGGCTAAAGCGATAATTTCTTCGGCTTCTTCAACGGTATTGGCAATTGGTTTTTCTATAAAGATGTGTTTTCCTGATTTAATGGCTACCTTAGCACATTTATAATGAGAAAGTGTTGGAGTTACAATATCAATGACATCCACAGCGTGGATTAATTTTGCAATAGTACTGAAGTTTTTATAGCCAAATTCCTTTGATATTCGTTCGGCATTTTCCTGATTTTCGTCGTAAAATCCAACTAATTCGTATTGGTCAGATTGTTGTAATAAGCGTAAATGTATTTTACCAAGATGACCAGCACCTAAAACTCCTACTTTTAACATGAGAATGTATTTTAAACAAAAATATAATTTATTTGTTGAAAGTAAAAGTGAATGCAATAAAGATTTAGCGATTTAATAATTAAAAATCAATATTTGATTTCCTATTTACTTTCTTATTTTTGCAAAAATTAAACCTACCTATTTTGAAAGACACTGCCAAACATCAAGGACTTCGTAATCAATTAGTAAGCACTTTAGAACAAAAAGGAATTACCGATAGAGCAGTTTTGGATGCGATAAAAAAAATCCCGAGACACCTTTTTTTGAATTCAAGTTTTGAAGATTATGCTTATCAGGATAAGGCTTTTCCTATAGGAGCCGGTCAAACTATTTCACAGCCGTACACCGTTGCTTTTCAATCGCAATTGTTAGAAGTTAAAAAAGAACATAAAATTTTGGAAATTGGTACTGGTTCCGGTTATCAAACTGCTGTTTTGTGTATGCTTGGAGCGAAAGTTTTTAGCGTAGAAAGACAAAATGAATTGTTTAAAACCACTTCAAATTTATTTCCAAAATTAAACATTCGCCCAAAACATTTATCTTTTGGTGATGGTTACAAAGGCTTACCAAGTTATGCACCGTTTGATAGTATTATTGTTACGGCGGGCGCTCCGTTTATTCCTCAGCCTTTAATGGCGCAATTAAAAATAGGAGGAAGACTGGTTATTCCGTTAGGAGAAGACGTTCAGATTATGACTTTATTGATTCGAAAAAACGAAACACAATTCGAAAAACATGAGTTTGGAGAGTTTCGATTTGTTCCTTTATTAGAAGATAAAAATTAAATAAAAAGCCCATTAAGTTGGGCTTTTTATTTAGATACCAATTCTATTGCCCGAAGTAAGTTGGTTTTTTCAATTTGAAGTATAAAATTAATAAAAAGTGATTTATCATTTTTGTTTTGACATTCTTCTAAAATTGATAAATAATTGTCTTTGCTTTCTTGGATTGTTGCAAAAACATAATCGTGTTGAAGTAATATCCAATTCATTAATAAATTTGCTATTTGCATATTTCCCTTTTCAAAAGGATTAATAGCTATAATTTTTAAATGTACTTCAGAAGCTAAAAGTATGGGGTGCAAGTTGTTTTTATTTGTTTCATACCAATTAAAAAATAAATTCATTTCACGAAGGATTAATGAATTGTTTTTATACTTTCCTGAGTTTTCAGGTTGAATTCCTCTAAAGACTAAATTGTGAATTGTTAGAAATTCTTTTTCGTTTATTGACGCTTTTTTTTGATTTAAGTCTTGAATGTAAGCTATAGTTTCATGAAGATTAACAGCTTCAAGATGTTCATGCATACTTTTTCCTGCAATTGTAAGTCCTTCATTGATTACAGATTTTGTTTCCTGAAAAGTTAATGAGTTTCCGTTTAAGCGATTGCTTTCAGAAATAAATTCTAATTCCAATATTTTAGAAATTCGACGTAAGTCAAAGTGCTGAAAAGATTTTATTCGTTTTTTCAAAATTTCAATTTCGTCCAAAATAATTTGTAGACTTGATAAAACAGCAGAATTGATAAATTTTTTCTTATTTTGAATTTCTTGCTCGGCGAGTAATAATGCTTTTAAAGCAAATTCTTCCTCTCCAATTTCATATAAAATTTTTTCCTTTAACCAGGCAATCATTATAGCTTCATGATCAATTTCTAACAGTTGAGATAGTTTTGATATTTGATTTTTAGTTGGTCTTCTGGTTCCGCTTTCAAATTTACTTATTAGTGCTTGATCAATACCCAGGATTTGCGCCACTTCTCTAGTCTTTAATCCTTTTAGTTCTCTTGCATTTTTAAGAAGTGTTTTCATATTTGTAAAAATGTTTTAAATTGTCTTGACGAAATTAGTCATCTTATTAATAATAAAAAAAGCAATATAAAATATATTGCTTTTCTAAAATTATATTTTACTTTTTGGAGGAAGAGAACCATCTTTTCTCATTTCCTGAACTACAGTCTGCATGATAGCATCTACCGTTTGACCTAAATCTGTAACATAATCTGATTTTGTAGTTCCGGTCCAGATTAATTTATTTTCTTTTAATGAAAAAATATTAGTTTCAACCATGTAAGATGTAGTTTCCTGATAATATCCCGGGTCATAAAAATTAGGAGAGTACATTCCGTACCAGTTTCCAAAACCGTAACCGTACATTCCAGTATACATTCCGTCAAATCCGCCGTAGTACATGCCTGTATACGTTCCGGGAACATAGGTTGTTTCTTTTTCTTTGCTTACTAAACGCAATGTAATAACTCCGTCAAAATTCTCGTCCTGCAATATTTTTAATTTTTGCTCCTGAGTAAGATTTTTGGTTGTTTCGTTTAAGTATTGATAAGATGTTTTGAAAATTTCATTACTGGCCGCAATTCTGTTTTCAGTAATTCTTCTCGAAGCTTCGTCTTTTACTAAGGCAACAACCAAAACTTTTTTGAAATTTTCCTGAGCAACTGTTATTTTTGGATCTCTCCAGCTATTAACGATAGAAGTGTTGCTGCCGCAACCTGAAAGAGCAAGAACAGCGATTATTAAAAATAAGTATTTTTTCATATTACAATTTTTTATAATGATTGTAGTAAAAATACGTATAAAATAAAAGCAAACCCTTCTTGCAATTAAAAATATATTTTAATTATAAGCTTTTTTAATTCGGTCTAAGTCGCGTTTGGTATCTTGTTCTTTTAGAGATTCACGCTTGTCGTAGTTTTTCTTTCCTTTACAAAGACCAATTTGTAATTTTGCAAGTCCTTTTTCGTTGGTAAATAATTTTAAAGGAACAATAGTAAGCCCTTTTGCCTGAACGCTCTTATGAAGACTTTTTAATTCTTTCTTATTCAAAAGTAATTTTCTTTCGCTTCTTGCTTTATGGTTAAACTGATTTCCGAATGTATATTCTTCGATATAAGTATTTATTGCAAAAAGTTCCAGATTACTAAATTCGCAAAAACTTTCGGTGATATTAGCTTTTCCTAATCGTATCGATTTGATTTCAGTTCCAGATAAAACAATTCCAGCAGTATAGGTATCGATTATCTCATAATCAAATCGGGCTCTTTTATTAAGTATATTGACTGTTTTTAACATAGGATGACAAATTTAGTAACAAATAAATGAAACAGCAATTGTTTTTGCATAAATGATATAAATTTGCATTATGGAAAAACAACAATCAAAAGATCCGTTACACGGAATCACACTTCAAAAAATAGTTGAAGCATTAGTAGATCATTATGGTTTTGATACTTTGGCAGAAATTATTCCAATAAAATGTTTTACTTCAAACCCTAGTGTAAAATCTAGTTTAACTTTTTTAAGAAAAACCGACTGGGCCAGAAAGAAAGTAGAAGATTTATACCTAAAATCTCTGCCTAAATTTGCAAAGTAATTATAGTTTGTAAGAAATCATAACACCACCTCGGTATGGTAACCATTCGCCACTTTTATTCCAGTTTGGGGCAGTTTCATATCTTCCCGGAGTTCCGTCATTATAATAACCGTGGTAAAAACCTTGATGCCATCCAGCTCCTGCAAAAAAGTCCAATACAAATTTATCGCTTAATTTAAGATTATATCCCACCGTAATACCTAAGCGATATCCAAAACCATGTTCGTATTTATTAGAGTCCCAATAATTCCATTTTTGTAGTTCGTAAACATCCGGACCGGCATGAGCGCCTACATAAAAACCGTCATACTTTTCTTTAAAATGGTAACGAACTTCTGGCGTTAAGGTGTAAAACTTCATTGGACTGTGCCCGTTAAAAGATTCCCAGAAAGAGGCCATTACATCAACACTAAAAGTCATTTTTTCTCCTATACTGGTTTCAATACCCACATTAGGTATTGCAACTATAGCCGTTGCAGCATTGAATTTAATAAAAGTTTGACTTTGAGACTGAATCGAAAAGAAAAGAACTAGTAGGATTAAGATTTTTTTCATAAAATAGTTTTCGTAGTATTAAAATAAGACATTGTCACTTATTTTGCGTGCAAATATAACGCAAACCATTACTTACTATTATGCGATATTTTAATTTAATAGGAATATTTTTTTGTAATAAGTAGGTTAAATTATTTAGGTTCTAGTAATGAGTATATTACGCTGTCGAGAAAACGGCCTTCATAAAATTCAGATTCTTTAAGGTGAGCTTCCTTGATAAAACCACATTTTTGTAAAACTTTCTCAGACGCATAGTTCTCAGGATCAATTACAGCTTCGATAGAATGTAGTTTTAAATCCTTAAAACCATAAGTAATTAATCTGTTTACGGCTTCTGGAATAATTCCTTTTCCATGAAATTCCGGTAATAATATGTATCCAATTTCAGCACGATAATTTTGAGGCTGCATTCTATAGTACCCAATAATACCCAGGAGTTTTGGGTCTCCTTTTAGAGTGATACCCCAATTGATCCCCACATTTGTTTCGATTTTTTCTTCAATCATGGCAATATGTTCCAAAGCATCTTCATTATTTTTTACTAATGGACGCGGAATATATTTCATAGTTTCTGGATTCGAACGTAATTCGAAAACTTCATTTACATCATCATTTGTTATTCTTCTTAAAAGCAAACGCTCTGTTTCTATAACAGGAAATGGAGTGAAATTAAATTCTAGCATTTTTCTTAAATTATAATATTGTAATACTAAATTTTGACTGGAAGTTTTCATTGGCCTCCAAAACCAGAATACCTTCTTTCTCAAATAAGTCTCCTGAATTCTCAGCAGTATCCGAATAGCCTAGCCAGGGTTCAATACAAATAAATGGAGCTTTTTCTTTGGTCCAAAGTCCTAAACTTGGGAAATCTTCAAAATCAACTTTTATGTAAGGATTTGAGTTTTCAAGAATAGTTAATGATTTTGATTTTAATGTTTTAAAAATCAAAGCATCGTTTTCGAATAAACTATAATTTAAAGGAACAATATTATGCGTAGTTTCCAGAACTTTAGTTTTATTCGAAATTAAGTCATTCTCTAAAAGATAATATTTTAAAGTCTCTTCCTGTTCAAATTCAAAAGCATAGTTTTCAAAATTTTCAGGTAGAGCTATTGCCGGATGAGCTCCAATAGAGAAAGGCATTTTTTTATCACTTTTGTTAATGATTTTATATGCTATGCTTAGAGAAGTATCTTCGAGCGTGTAAATAAGCTGCAATTCAAATTCGAAAGGATATTTCTTAAGTGTTTCTGTTGTCGACTCTAAAGAAAAAGTAGCACTATTTTCAGTTTTTTCAATAAGTTGAAACTCCATATCACGGGCAAAACCGTGTCTTGGCAATTGATATTCATTTCCGTCAATGGTGTAAATATTATTTTTTAAAGTTCCAACGATAGGAAAAAGAACGGGAGAGTGCTTTCCCCAAAAATCAGGATTGCCTTCCCAGATGTATTCTTTGTTTTGATTGTTTTTTATCGAAAATAATTCGGCTCCGGCATGTTTTATTGAGGCACTTAGTGTTGAATTTGAAATAGTTGTATTCAAAGTATATAGTATTGAAATGAATGAATTTTATATTGATGTAAATATATTTTATAATTTTTAGTTTTTTAGAAAATTGTCTCAAATTATTTATTTGATAAAATTTTGCTAAAATTCAATTTAAGCTTCGTGTTTTCTCTGTCAATAGCTTTTTTTTTCATTAATTTGCTACATAAACAGCTAAAAAATATGAAAATACAATCTTCAAGAGCCTTACTAACCATGGCTTTGTTTGTTGGGATTTCTTCTGTTTGGGCACAACAAAAGCCTGTAACAACAACAGTGAATCCAGTTAATAATTACAGTTATCATGATGCATTTGGACCCCATTTTTATACCAAAAACGGGACTTCAACTCGTTCAGCAAGCGGTCAGCCGGGTGTTGAATACTGGCAAAACAGAGCCGATTATCAGATTACGGCAAAATTAAATGCAACTACAAATGAAATTATTGGTTCAGACGAAATTACTTACACCAATAATAGTCCTGATAAATTAGGGTTTTTATGGCTAAATCTGGATCAGAATTTATTCAAAGAAGATTCACGAGGAAATGCAGTTGTGCCTTTAACAGGAAGTCGTAATGGTGCTCAGGGTCAGGTTTTTGAAGGAGGAAATAAAATTAAATCGGTAAAAGTAATTTCTGTTGGAAAGAAAAAAACCGACGTTGAAGCAAAATATGTAATTACAGACACCAGAATGCAAATATTTCTTCCTGAAGAATTGGCGTCAAAAGGAGGAACTGTAAAAATTAAAATCGAATTTGCATTCACGGCTCCTTTTGAAGGATCAGACAGAATGGGAGTTTTAGAAACCAAAAACGGTAAAATCTTTACTATTGCACAATGGTATCCGCGTATGTGCGTGTACGATGATGTAAGAGGCTGGAACACACATCCTTATTTAGGAGCTTCTGAGTTTTATTTAGAATATGGTAATTTTGATGTAAAACTTACTGTACCTGCCAATCATTATGTTGTAGGTTCGGGAGAATTGATCAATGGCGCAGAAGTATTGCCGGCAGATGTATTTAAACGTTATAAAGAAGCGGGTCAAAGTGATAAAACGGTTACGATTCGTTCTGCCGAAGAAGTTGCAGCAACAGCAAATACAAATGCTACAGCTGAAAAAACATGGCATTATCAAATCAAAAATGCCCGTGATTTCTCTTGGGCATCATCTCCTGCTTTTGTCTTAGACGGAGCAAAAATCAACTTGCCAAGTGGTAAAAAATCATTGGCTTTATCTGCTTATCCGGTAGAAAGTGCAGGACAAGGAGCTTACGGACGTTCTACAGAATATGTAAAAGCAGCAATAGAACATTACTCTAAAACTTGGTTTGAATATCCTTATCCGGCAGCGACAAATGTGGCAGGAAATGAGGGCGGAATGGAATATCCGGGAATCGTTTTTTGCAGCTGGGAATCAAAAGGTCAGGATTTATGGGGTGTTACAGATCATGAATTTGGTCATATATGGTTTCCTATGATTGTGGGTTCAAACGAAAGATTGTTTGGCTGGATGGATGAAGGTTTTAATACCTTTATTAATTCATTGAGTACTGCCGACTTTAATAAAGGAGAATATGTAGAAGAACCTACAGATTTACATAAAGCAGCAGAATCATTTACCAGACCTACTCTAGAAACTATTATGAGTTCGCCTGATAATATGAAAGAAGCCAATATTGGTATGTTATGTTACTTTAAGCCAAGTTCTGGATTGGTAATTTTGAGAGAACAAATATTAGGAAAAGAGCGTTTTGATACTGCTTTCCGTACTTATATCGAGCGTTGGGCTTACAAACATCCACAACCGGATGACTTTTTCAGATCTATGGAAAATGTTGCCGGTGAAGATTTAAGCTGGTTCTGGAGAAGCTGGTACGTAAACAACTGGCGTTTCGATCAGGGAATTAATTCAATTAAATATGTAAAAAATGATCCTTCAAAAGGAGTGGTTATTACAGTTGAGAATTTTGATAAAATGCCAATGCCGGTTATTTTAGACGTGAAAACAAAAAGCGGCAAAGTTACAAGGGTAAAATTGCCAGTAGAGATTTGGCAACGTAACACTGTATGGTCTTTCAAGCATAACTCTACAGAAGAAATCGAAAGTATTACACTTGACCCTGATCATATTTTTCCGGATAATAACGAAGCAAACAATGTGTGGACGTCGGGAAACGGTAAAATAGAGAAGGATGTAATTTTAGACGGTTATTTAGGGTCTTATTCAACTTCAAGAGCACCTTTGAAAATTGATTTTACTGAAAAAAACAGCACATTAAATGTTGAAATTACAAACTTTCCTAAGTTTACTGTAGCTCCTGTAGAAAACGAAAAAGATACATTTCAGTCTACAAGTGCCGGATTAAAATTTAAATTTAATGAAGCCAAAACAGGTTTCGATATGATTATTTTAGGTAACGGAGAAACAATTCCGTTTACAAAAAAATAAAATAAATAAAATATAAAGTTTTTAAAACCCGATAGTTAGTAATAGCTATCGGGTTTTTTGTTTGTTTCAAGTTTCAGGTTCAAGTTTTTAAAAAGAAAAATCTCAGAACCTCAGTATCTTAGAATCTTAGCATCTTAAAAAAAAATAACATAACATTAAAAAAATGTTAGAATTTTTATTTTTTGTTTTGGAAATAAAAAAATAGTGTACTTTTGCACCGATGAATAAAATAAGTTTACATATAACTTCTTTGTCACGGACAAACACACCTGTAACTTCTCCCGAAGTACGGATACTATCTCTATAGTATTCACAGAGTTTTTCGCCGCGTATTTATTTATATTCATTTTTCATTTTGAAATCACAAAATTTGTCCATAGGACAAACATATCCTAAAAGTATATATAGTTTTTTGAATTTTCCTAATCAAGTTTTTGATTTTGAGAATGTTACTTCTATTATGTCTATTTTTGTCGGATCGATTTCTGAATTTCAAACTAAACAATACGTTTTAATTTTTAACTCTAACTTCAACTATTGAAATGAAAATCTCTATTGTTGTTACTCAGGAAGAACACTTCAAATTCGCACAGGAAATTTGCGATACAATAGAATCATCTGCCTTGTTAAGAGGTACAGGGATTGCTAAAAGAACTCCTGAATACATTCAGAAAAAAATGTCGAACGGTGATGCGATGATTGCTTTGGCAGACGGAAAATTTGCAGGTTTTTGTTATATCGAAAGTTGGCAACACGGAAAATTCGTGGCCCATTCCGGCTTAATCGTTCATCCGGATTACAGAAGTTTAGGTTTGGCGAAAAAGATCAAATCAAAAGTATTTGATTATTCTTTAAAAAGATACCCGGACGCTAAGATATTTGGTATTACAACCGGTTTGGCTGTAATGAAAATCAACTCTGATTTAGGATACAAACCAGTGCCATTTTCTGAACTTACAACAGATCCAAGTTTTTGGTCAGGATGTAAAACCTGTACCAATTATGAAATCCTAAAAAGCAAAGAAAACAAAATGTGTCTTTGTACCGGAATGTTGTATGATCCAAAAGAAAAACAAAAAGATCCGCCAAGACATCCTTTTAATGAGGCTGTTTTAAGCAGATTAAAAAAAATAAAACAAGCTTTATTCTTAAATAAAATACTGTCTTTCGGTTTTTTATCTTAAGAATAAAATTAAAGAAGAAATCTCAAACTTGCTATATACGAAAGTATTAGCCTAAATTATAAAAAATGAAAAAAGTTGTATTAGCTTATAGTGGAGGATTAGATACCTCGTATTGTTTGAAATATTTAAAAAATGAAAAAGGATACGAAGTTCACACCGTACTTGTAGATACAGGAGGATTTGACGCTGAAGAATTATCAGCAATCGAAAAAAGAGCTTACGAATTAGGAAGCGCGCAACACGCCAACCTAACCATCGTAGACAAATATTATGATAAAGCTATAAAATATTTGATTTTTGGAAACGTATTAAAAAACAATACTTATCCATTATCAGTAAGTGCAGAACGTGTTTTTCAAGCAATTGAAGCTATTAAATATGCTAAAAAAGTTGGAGCAAGCGCCATTGCACACGGAAGTACAGGTGCAGGAAATGACCAAATTCGTTTTGATCTGATTTTCCAAACCATTGCTCCGGAAATTGAAATCATCACTCCAATTAGAGATTTAAAATTATCAAGACAAGAAGAAGTTGATTATTTGTCTAAAAACGGAGTTCACTATTCTTGGGAAAAAGCACAATATTCAATCAATAAAGGACTTTGGGGAACAAGTGTAGGGGGAAAAGAAACCCTTACGTCAAGCCAGCCATTGCCTGGTGACGCTTATCCGTCACAATTGAAAAAAGAAGGAGAAGAAAAAGTAAGATTGCATTTTGAGCAGGGAGAATTAGTTGGAATAAACGGTCAATTAGACAAACCATCAAATAATATTGTAGCGCTTGAAAAACTGGCAAATGCTTATGCAATTGGTAGAGATATTCACGTAGGTGATACTATTATTGGTATTAAGGGAAGAGTTGGTTTTGAAGCTGCTGCACCTTTAATTATTATCAAAGCGCACCATTTATTAGAGAAACATACTCTTGGTAAATGGCAGCAATACTGGAAAGAGCAACTAGGAAACTGGTACGGAATGTTATTTCACGAAGGTCAGTTTTTAGATCCTGTAATGCGTAACATTGAAACTTTCTTGCAAGACACACAAAAAACAGTAAATGGAGTTGTAACCGTTTCTCTAAAACCATATCATTTTTCGCTTGACGGAATTGAATCTGATAACGATTTGATGAATACTGGTTTTGGCCAATACGGAGAAATGAACAATGCCTGGACATCTGATGATGCAAAAGGATTTATCAAGATTTTAGGAAATGCACAAAATATATTTTCATCTGTAAATCATTTAGATCATGATTAATATCGGAATAATTGGTGGTTCAGGCTATACAGCCGGAGAACTTATCAGAATCTTAATGTATCACCCCAATGTAAACATTGATTTTGTTTACAGTACGACAAATGCAGGGAAACCACTTTCTGTGGCGCACCATGATTTGATGGGAGATATCGAAATGAATTTTACTGATGTTGTGAATCCGAATGTAAATGTTGTTTTTTTATGTTTGGGCCACGGAAAATCTATTTCGTTTCTTGAGGAAAATAAATTTGCAAGCCATACTAAAATCATCGATTTAGGAAATGATTTCAGATTAACAAAAGATGCTGTTTTCGAAGGGAAAGAATTCGTTTACGGATTGCCTGAATTAAATAAAGCTGAAATCAAAAAAGCAAATTTCATTGCAAATCCGGGTTGTTTTGCAACAGCAATTCAATTGGCTCTTTTGCCTTTGGCTAAAAATAATTTGCTTAAAAATGATGTTCATATTAATGCCACAACCGGAAGCACAGGTGCTGGCGTAAGTCTTGCCGAAACTTCTCATTTTAGTTGGAGAAACAATAATATGTCGCATTACAAAGCTTTTGAACACCAGCATTTAGGCGAAATCAACCAAAGTGTGAATCAATTACAAGCAGATTATTCAGATGAATTAATTTTTGTTCCGAATAGAGGAGATTTTACAAGAGGAATTTTTGCGACATTATATACAGATTCTGATGAAAGCTTAGAAGATTTAGTTGCTAAATATGAAGATTTCTATAAAAATGAGCCTTTTGTAACCGTAACAACGACAAACATCAATATGAAACAAGTCGTTCAAACCAACAAATGTATTATCAGTTTATTGAAAAAAGGAAACCGGATTTTAATAACATCAATTATAGATAACTTAACCAAAGGTGCTTCAGGACAAGCAATTCAAAACATGAATTTAATGTTCGGATTAGAAGAAACCACAGGTTTACATTTGAAACCAAGCGGATTTTAGGAAAAATTTGTTTCAGGTTTCAAGTTTCAGGTTTCACGTTCAGTACGTAACTTGAAACCTGAAACCTGAAACGTTAAACAAAAAAAGACATGAATTTATTTAACGTATACCCACTTTATGACATAACGCCTGTAAAAGCAGTAGATTGCACTATTACAGACAATAACGGAGTGGAATATTTAGACTTATATAGCGGACATGGTGTGATTTCGATTGGCCATACGCAACCGGATTATGTAGCCAAATTAAAAAATCAACTGGATCATCTAGGATTTTATTCGAATGCAATTCAGAACCCTTTGCAGGTAGAATTGGCTCAGAAATTAGGAAAACTTTCAGGATTAGAAGATTATGAATTGTTTTTATGCAGTTCTGGAGCTGAAGCAAACGAAAATGCATTGAAATTAGCTTCTTTCCATAATGGAAAATCAAGAGTTGTTGCTTTTGATAATTCTTTCCACGGAAGAACTTCTGCAGCAGTTGCCGTTACAGATAACAAGAAAATTGTAGCGCCACTAAATGCACAGCAAGCAGTTACTTTTTTACCTTTAAACCAAATTGAATTAGTTGAAGCTGAATTGGCTAAAGGAGATGTTACAGCAGTAATTATCGAAGGAATTCAAGGAGTTGGAGGTTTAGACCAGGGAACAACAGAATTTTTCCAGGCTTTAGAAAAAGCGTGTAAAAAACATGATGTTGTTTTAATTTTAGATGAAGTACAATCAGGATACGGAAGAAGCGGAAAGTTTTTCGCTTTCCAACATCACGGAATCAACGCTGATATTATTTCGGTAGCAAAAGGAATGGGGAATGGTTTTCCGGTTGGAGCCATTTTAATTTCACCAAAATTTGAAGCAAGTTTCGGATTATTAGGAACTACTTTCGGCGGAAGCCATTTATCATGTGCAGCAGGAATTGCAGTTTTGGATGTAATTGAAAAATTAAAATTAATTGATAACGTAAACGAAGTTTCGGCGTATTTCTCAGAACAAATCAAACAAGTTCCCGGAATTAAGCAAGTAAAAGGAAAAGGTTTAATGTTAGGAGTTGAATTCGATTTTGATGTTGCGGCTTTAAGAAAGAAACTGATCATCGAGAAACACATTTTTACAGGAAGTGCCAACAACAAAAATCTGTTAAGAATTTTACCGCCACTTACAGTAAAAAAATCAGATATCGATACGTTTATTGTAGCTTTAAAAGAAAGTTTAGAAGAGCTTCAAAATTAAATATACTTATCCTAACAGGTTTTCAAAACCTGTTAGGTATACTATAAAGTTTCAATCAAAAAGAAACAACCAAAAAACAACCAACTATAAATTATGAATCCATTATCAATTGAAAAACGCAATCTGGTTTTGCACTCTATGGCAAAACTCGTCGAGAAGGAGCGGAGTCAGATTATTTTAACCAATCAAGAAGATTTATTGGCTTATGATGGCTCAGATTTAGCGATGGAAGAACGCCTCAAAGTAGATGATAAAAAAGTAGATGAAATGATTTTATCTCTAAATCAATTGGCTTCTCAGCAAGATCCGGTTGGAGTAGAGCGTTTTCATTTTGTTCATGATAATGGAATAAAAGTCATTAATAAAACAGCAGCTTTTGGTACGATTTTAATCATTTACGAATCTCGTCCGGATGTGACAATCGAAGCGGGAGGAATTGCCTTTAAATCCGGAAATAAAATTTTATTAAAGGGAGGAAAAGAATCTCTCCAATCAAATTTAAAGATTGTAAGTCTTTGGCACAAAGCTTTAGAAGAAAACGGAGTTTCTAAAGATTGGGTGGAGTATTTGAATTTTAATCGTGCAGAAACTCAGGCTTTTTTAGAGAAACCGACTCAAAAAGTAGATTTAATTGTTCCAAGAGGAGGAGAAAAACTAATTGAGTTTGTAAAAGCACATGCAACCTGCCCGGTTATTGTAAGCGGACGCGGAAATAATTTTGTATACGTTCATAAAGATGCCGATACCGATCTGGCTTTAAAAATTATTTTGAATGCCAAAACCTCTAAAATATCGGCTTGTAATGCAGTAGATAAGGTTTTAATAGATTCTAAATTGCCCAATTTTGAAGGCTTTACGGCTATTTTAATTGAAGAATTAAAAGAACATAAAGTTGAAGTAATTGTTGATAAATCTTTGGAAAATTTTGAAGATACAGAAACACTTCAAAATGAAGATATTTGGTACGAAGAGTTTTTAGATTATAAAATTGTCATCGGAACAATTGATTCTGAAGAAAATGCGATTGAGAAAATCAATAAATATTGCGGAGGACATTCAGCAGTAATTATTACAAAAGATGACAAAGCAGCACAAGAATTTATGGATGCCGTTGATACAGCAGCTGTGTATCAAAATGCCTCAACGCGATTTACAGATGGAGGACAATTTGGTTTGGGCGGAGAATTAGCCATAAGCACAGATAAATTGCATCAAAGAGGCCCAATTGGTTTACAGCATTTGGTTACAAACAAATGGTACGTTTATGGAGAAGGGCAAATACGATAGTAATTTTAGATTTCTGATTTTAGACTGAGAACTAAGGATTTCTGATTTTAAATTTTTAAAATTGGAATTTGGCATTTAAATTTTGGAATTTTACTAAACATAAAGCTTTGCGAACTTATCGTTTGCAAGCACAAACAATATAAGAACCTTGCGCACTTTGCGGTTAAAAAAACTGCGGTTAAAAAAACAACAATGGGGAAAAAACGTATTTTATTAAAAATAGGAAGTAATACTTTAACCAAAGAAACCAATCATATTTCGCGGGGAAAGATTGAAGATTTGGGAATACAGATTGCGGCTTTAAACAGCGAATATGAATTTATCATTGTAAGTTCAGGGGCAATTGCGGCGGCAAAGCAATTTGTAAAGCTGGATAATCAAGATAAAGATGTTTTTGTGAAGCAAGCTTTGGCATCTATCGGACAGCCTCATTTGATGCGGATTTACAATGAAAATTTTAAGGATTTAGGATTGAATACTTCACAGTGTTTACTTTCTTATTCTGATTTCGAAAAAGAGCAGACAAAAAAGAATATTGTAAATACGATTAATGTATTAGTTAAAAACAATTACATTCCGATTATCAACGAAAATGACACCGTTGCCACAGATGAGATTCGGTTTGGAGATAATGATAAATTAGCAGCCTTAACAGCGGTTCTTTTAAATGTTGATATTCTGATTATTGCAACCAATACAAACGGAATTTATACAAAAGATTCTATTCACGATGAAAATCCTGAAACGATAAAATTGGTAAACGATCTAAAAGTATTAGAAAAAGAAATCGGAGAGTCAAAATCATCACACGGAACAGGCGGAATGCAATCCAAAATCGAAGCAGCCGGAATCGCAAAAGCCGCCAACATAGAAACCTGGATTGTCAACGGATTAAATGATAATTTTATTTTAAAAGCATTAAAAGGAGAAATTCCTTTTACAAAGATTATTTAATAGTTTATATATATAGCCACGAATTCACGAATTAAAATCTAATTTTTATTTGAATAAAATTCGTGAATTCGTGGCAAAAAAAAACAAATTAAAACATAAAACAAATGAATTATATTTCAATACAAGATATCAACTCATTATCAAAATGGGTAAAAAGTGCGTTAAAAATCAAAAAGAACCCACTTAAAAATCAAGACTTAGGAAAAAACAAAACCTTAGGGATGTTATTCTTTAACCCGAGTTTGAGAACGCGTTTGAGTACTCAAAAAGCAGCTATAAACTTAGGAATGAACGTTATGGTGATGAATTTTACCAACGAAGGCTGGACATTAGAGTTTGAAGACGGAGCTATTATGAATTCAGGAGCTTCAGAACATATCAAAGAAGCTGCCGAAGTAGTTTCTCAATATTGTGATATTATCGCAATCCGTGCTTTTGCAGGTTTAGTAGATAAAGAAAAGGATTATGCTGAAACGGTAATTTCAGGATTCTTGAAACACGCAACAGTGCCTATTGTAAATATGGAAAGTGCAGTTCGTCACCCAATGCAATCTTTGGCAGACGCTATTACAATGGAAGAATACAAAACGAAACACAAGCCAAAAGTTGTGCTTTCGTGGGCGCCGCATCCAAAAGCTTTGCCTCAGGCAGTTGCAAATTCATTTGTAGAAATGATGCAAATGCAAAAAGACATGGATTTTGTAATCACACATCCTGAAGGTTACGAACTAAGTCCGGAAATTACAAAAGACTGCAAAATAGAATATGATCAAAACAAAGCTTTCGAAAATGCGGATTTCGTTTATGTAAAAAACTGGAGTAACTTCAACGATTACGGAAAAGTAACCAACATAGATCCAAGCTGGACCGTTACTGCTGAAAAAATGGCATTAACCAACAATGGAAAATTCATGCACTGTCTTCCGGTTCGTCGTAACGTAATCGTAAGTGACGAAGTGATCGACGGCGAAAATTCAATCGTAATACAGCAAGCGAATAACAGAACGTATTCGGCGCAATTAGTTTTACAAAAGATTTTGAAGAAGTTATAATTTTTTTAAAGTCGCTAAGATTCTAAGTGTCTAAGATGCTAAGAAACTTTGCGCAAAAAAAAACTTAGTATCTTAGAATCTCAGAACCTTAGAATCTTATGAAGAAAGTTACCGTAATAAAAATAGGTGGAAACATCATCGACAACCCAACAGAGTTAGAACAATTCTTAACCGACTTTTCTAAAATCGAAGGCTATAAAGTTTTAGTTCATGGAGGCGGAAAATCGGCTACAAAAATGGCTCAGAGTATTGGTTTAGTGCCTCAAATGATTGAAGGCCGCCGAATTACCGATGTCGCAATGCTTGATGTTGTAGTTATGATTTACGCGGGACAAATCAATAAAGATGTTGTGGCACAATTACAAGCCAAAAACAACAATGCAATGGGATTTTCCGGAGCTGATGGAAATTTAATTCAATCAGTAAAAAGGAATCATCCAACAATTGATTACGGATTTGTTGGTGACGTAAAGCAAGTCAATACTAAATTATTAGCTACTTTATTAGAAACTGGAATTGTTCCTGTTTTCTGCGCGATCACACACGACAAAAATGGACAATTATTAAATACAAATGCCGATACTATCGCAAGCGAATTATCAATTGCATTGTCTGAAGTTTTTGATGTTACGCTAACCTATTGTTTCGAAAAACAAGGTGTTTTGCAAGATTCAGAAGATGATTCGTCTGTAATTACTCAAATAAATGAAGAGTTATACAACAAACTAAAAGCCGAAAAAGTGATCCATTCCGGAATGATCCCGAAACTGGATAATTGCTTCAATAGTTTATCTCGCGGCGTTCAGAAAATCAAAATTGGGCATCATAAAATGCTTCAAACCCCGGACGTTTTACATACAACGATAACATTATAAAGATGTAGCCACGAATTACACAAATTTTCACGAATTAAAAATTAAAATAATTAGCTAAAATTTGTGTAATTCGTGGCAAAAAAACACAACAGCACAAGGCATTTTAAATATTAATTTAAGAAATTTGCGCAAATTAAAAATGTCACAAAATTGATTCACAAAATCAATAAGAAAAACTTTGTGACTTTGAGCCTTCATGGCAGAGAACTTAAACCTATGAAAAATATTGCAACGCTTACCCAGGAAGCAATTAGTTTATTAAAGAGTCTAATCGAAACCCCTTCATTCTCTAGCGAAGAAGATCAAACAGCGCTTTTAATAGAAAATTGGTTCAATCAAAACGAAATTCCTTTTAAAAGAGAAAACAATAATGTGTGGGCTTTCAATAAATATTTCGACGAAAATAAACCAACACTTTTACTGAATTCACACCATGATACTGTAAAACCCAATCAGGCTTACACCAACGATCCTTTTAAAGCAATCGAAAAAGAGGGGAAATTATTTGGATTAGGAAGCAATGATGCAGGAGGATGTTTAGTTTCATTATTAGCAACGTTTGTACATTTTTACGAGAATGAGAATCTATCACATAATATCGTAATTGTGGCTTCCGCCGAAGAAGAAAGCAGCGGGAAAAACGGTTTAAACAGTGTTTTAAAACATTTACCGGAATTAGATTGCGCTATTGTTGGTGAACCCACTTTAATGCAATTGGCAGTTGCAGAAAAAGGTTTGTTAGTTTTGGATGTAAAAGTAAAAGGAACTGCAAGTCATGCTGCACATCAAAACGATGATAATTCATTATACAAATCAATTCCTGTAATGGAATGGTTTAAAAACTATAAATTCGATAAAATATCTGATGTTTTAGGTCCGGTGAAAATGACCGTAACGCAGATCAGTGCCGGAAAACAGCATAATGTTGTACCGTCAGAATGTGATTTGGTTGTTGATATTCGCGTAACAGATCGTTATACAAATGCCGAGATTCTTGAAGTAGTAAAAGCAAATATAAACGCCGAAGTAACCCCAAGATCCATGCATTTAAATGCGTCATCTATTCCAGTTACTCACGGTTTAGTACAAGCCGGAATCGCTTTAGGAAGAACAACTTATGGATCGCCAACACTTTCAGATCAATCTGTTTTGAGTTGCCAGTCTTTAAAATTAGGACCAGGAGAAACATTACGCTCGCATTCGGCAGATGAATTTATTTTCATTAACGAAATCGAAGAAGGAATCGATTTGTATATCAAAATACTAACCGATTTTTTTAAATTGTAAGAAAAGTAACCGCCACGAATTCACGAATTATTTTTGATAATCTTTGAAGATATAAATTCGTGAATTCGTGGCGAAATTAAACTTAAGATTGGAAAGATCTAAAAATCTAAGAAGTCTAAAAATCTAAAATCTACCTATGAAACTTTGGGAAAAAGGAATACCAACAGATAAACAAATTGAACATTTCACCGTAGGAAACGATCGTGAATTAGATTTAGTTTTGGCAAAATACGATGCTTTAGGTTCAATCGCACATGCCAAAATGTTGGGACAGATTGGCTTATTAACTGCAGAAGAAACGACTTCTTTGGTTGATGCATTAACCGATATCATCGCTGATATTGCCGTTGGAAATTTTGAAATCGAAGATAGTTTTGAAGACGTTCATTCCAAAATCGAATATCTGTTAACTGAAAAATTAGGCGATGCAGGAAAGAAAATCCACACCGCGCGTTCTCGTAATGATCAGGTTTTGGTTGATGTTCATTTGTACCTAAAAGACGAATTAAAAGCCTTAAAAGAACAGGTAAAAACTTTATTTGATTTGTTAATGGAATCGGCGGAAAAACACCAAAACGTTTTATTGCCAGGTTATACGCATTTACAAATTGCGATGCCATCATCATTCGGGATGTGGTTTTCAGCTTACGCCGAAAGTTTCATTGATGATGTAACAATGTTGAATGCAGCTTCAAAAATTGTAGATCAAAACCCTTTAGGTTCTGCTGCTGGTTACGGAAGTTCGTTTCCTATCAACAGAACATTTACCACTCAGGAATTAGGTTTCGAAACTCTAAAATTCAATGCCGTTGCAGCACAAATGAGCCGCGGAAAAGCAGAAAAAACCGTTGCATTTGCAATGGCAAGTGTAGCTGGAACGTTATCAAAATTTGCAATGGACGTTTGTTTGTATATGAGCCAAAACTTTGATTTTATTGGTTTGCCCGCGCATCTTACGACAGGTTCAAGTATTATGCCTCACAAGAAAAATCCTGATGTATTCGAATTAATCAGAGGAAAATGCAACAAGATTCAGGCGCTTCCATACGAAATTACTTTAATTACAAATAATTTGCCAAGCGGTTATCACAGAGATTTACAGCTTTTAAAAGAAGGATTATTTCCTGCCATTCAAAATTTAAAAGCTTGTCTGGATATTGCAATTTTCTCTGTAAAAGATATTACAGTAAAAGACAATATTTTAAAAGATAAAAAATACGATTATTTGTTTACTGTAGATACTTTAAACGAAATGGTGGTTGCCGGAATACCTTTTAGAGATGCATACAAAACCGTTGCAGAACAATTGGAAGCAGGAACTTATCAATCTCCAAAAGAAACAAAACATACGCATGAAGGCAGCATCAATAACTTATGTTTAGATGCTATCAAAGATAAAATGAAAGCAGCGCTTTAAAAGTGTTTCAGCCAAAAAAAAGCCGATTTGTACGTGATACAAATCGGCTTTTTTATGAAAAATTATAATGATGATCAACTTTTATTTGTGCAGCTTGAAGAGATCAAACCAGCAGAACTTACCTGAAGTGTTGCACCTGCGCCACACGACGAATTAGTTACGTATTGTTCCACTTTTCCAAGAGAAATTGTGGTGTAAGGATAAGAAGGTTTATTTACTTTTGTGCCAAAATCCATTGGGCCTTTACGGCAATGATCAAATACAATTCCAACCGTTCCGCCGTCAGTGCTGATGTATTCTTTAAAAACCTTTTCTACTTTTGCAAAATCAGTACCTTCAACGTAGCAAGTTGAATTTTTAGCACCACCGCCTAAACCAATTGCTAAAGAACCGGATTCTGACGTATTGTAATAGCAATTCAGAATATGAATTTCTAAATTTCTGCCACGAGGCATACGCTGTTTACAGCCTTCTGCCCAATAACAATTTTTAAAAGTAATACTATAATGCTCATCTAAAGGAAAATCATTTTTATTTGAACCAATAAGATCGCTAAATCTATGATCGTCAGCACCGCCTAATCCGCCTGATTTTGGAGCTTTTAGATAAGTAAACTTGCACCATGAAACAGTAACGTTATCCGTTTTTCCTTTAAGATCAAAATTACCGTCCTGACCATCCTGAAATTCACAATGATCGACCCAAAGATTAGTACAATCTGCAGTCAGGTTATCCTGTCCATCAATATCGTAAGCTCCGGGACCAACAAAAACAAGATTACGAATTATTACATTATTCGATCCTGGCTTTAAATATAGAATACCAGCTCCGGGATTAGATTGCGTTTCGTTTACTAATTTCGCGCCTGGCATTCCTATGATGGTTTTATCCGTAACGACTTCATGAATAGGTTCGCCACTTGGAATAGTAATTATCCCTGATACCAAAATTACAGCAGGCGATTTTAATTTAATTTGAGATAACAATTCATTATAAGTCGCTACTGTCACAGGAATTGAATTTCCTCCTCCCGTAGTGGCGGAGCCAAATCCTTCTGGAGATTCCATATAATAGTTTTGAGCAAAAAGAGAAGACATACTCAACAAGAAAAATAATAAAAGCAGATTTTGTTTCATTTTTATAAGTTAGCTATTTGGTTTTTTAGAATAATTAGATTAATGTAATCGATTACACAAATTTAATTATTAAAGTTTATAATCAATCATTTTACAGAAAATATTAACAATTATAGATTGAAAATTTATAAGTATTTTTTTACTAAGTGAATATTCAAACAAAAAGACTATTTTTGATTTATATGTTTATAAAAGTAAATTATGAGTAAGTTTGATGGTCAGGCCACGAAATCGCTTTTGGATAAAAATCTAATAACTGAAAATCAATATCAGGAAATTAATGCGTATCGCAATTTGAATATTTTCTCGCTAAACGCAGAATTAAAATTGTTTCTCTATTTATCTGTTTTATTATTTACCTCAGGAATCGGAATTTTAATTTATAATAATATTGATAGTATTGGTCATATAGCGATCCTTTCATTGTTGTTGCTTGCAATAGGAATTTGTTTTTATTATTGTTTTAAAAATTCAAAAGGGTTTCAAAAACAGGAAACTGCTTTTGAGCATCCGGTTGTAGAATATCTGGCTTTAGCGGCTAGTATTTTGACCTGTATTTTTATAGGTTATTTACAATTTCAGTATGAACCCTTTGGAACAAATTACAGATTAGCTACGTTAATCCCAACCATTGTGAGTTTCTTTTGCGCGTACTATTTCGATAATAAAAGCATTCTGACTATTGCCATTACTGGTTTGGCGGCCTATGTTGGGCTTTCGGTAACACCTCAGGATTTACTCAACAACAGTAATTTTTACCAGGATCAGACTTTAAGTTATTCAGCCATAATATTAGGAGTCTTGCTTATTTTATGGACAATTTATAGTTCAAAGATTCAGTTGAAAACACATTTTAATATTATCTATCTCACTTTTGCTTTGCATATCATTAGTATTGCGACAATTAGCAGTTTGTTCGATTATTTTGAGTACGGGATTTGGTTTCTTTTTCTGCTTGTATTGGCAGGTTCGTCTTTTTATTTTTACAAAATCAGCCATGAACTTAAAGCAATTTCTTTGTACGTTTTTATGATTGTCTACGCTTATATTGGACTTAATATATTCCTGATTAGAATTTTTGAAAATATTAATTTCTCAGATGTTTGGGTATTGTTCATCATGATACTTCCAATATATTTTATAGGCTCGATCTTAATGTTTATAAAACTGATTAAAAAATTCAATAAAGAAATTGCAGCATGATAGTATACGATAAAAATTTATTAAACAATTTAGCTTTAGTTGAAGAAGCTAAATCTTTAGAATCGGCTGGATTTATTAGTAAAGAACAAAAGAATTTAATTAAAAAAGAATTACCGGCTTTTAAGAGACAAAGTAATATCCTGGTGCGTTTAGGATTCTTTTTGTTAGGCGCATTTTTGTATTTATCTATATGCGGAGTAATCGCACTAATCGGATTAACCGGTTCTAATTCAGAACGATTTTTTTTTAGTATTTGCTGTTATATTTTTGCAGCAATTGGTTTTGCAGGAGCAGAGTTTTTGGCGAATCAAAAGTATTACGGACACGGCTTAGACGATGCTTTTATTTTAGGAGCACTTTTAAATGTAGGATTTGCTATAGCTATAACAACCGAAGGCTATGAAATACAAGTAGCACTTTTTGTTGCTGTTGCTTCGTTTTTTATGTACAGAAGATATCTGCATTTATTGTCTTTATTGGTTTTTTGTCTGGCTGCTGCAGGAGTATTATTCTTCGCAATGTTTGAATTTGATATCGGAAAAACTATTTTGCCCTTCGTGGCCATGTTGGCTTCTGCTGCATTTTATTTCTTAACAAAAAGAATAATTAATAATCTCAAGATAAGTTATTACTATAGTGGCTTATTATTGGCCAATAGTTTTTGTCTGGTATTATTTTACCTTTCTTGTAATTATTTGGTTGTTAGAGAGCTTTCGTTAACGCTTTTAGGTAGCGAAGTACTTCCGGGACAAGATATTCCGTTTGCCATTTTCTTTTATGCTTTTACTTTTATTGTTCCTGTTGTTTATTTAGTTCAGGCTTTAAAAACAAAAGAAAGAATGATGCTTTGGATAAGCTTTTTGGCTATAGGATTTTCTATCTACACGATTCGATTTTACTATTCGGTCTTACCAATAGAAGTTGCATTAACTTGTGGCGGATTGGTTTTGTTTGCAATAGCCTATTTTTCGATTAAAAAACTCAAGGATAATGAAGTGGGTTTAACATTCAAGCCAGACCGAATCAATAATTCTAATACTATATTAAATGCCGAAGCACTAATAGTTGCTTCAGCTTTTGGAATGAAACCAGAAGCAAAAGTTCCTGATTCTCCAATGGATTTTGGTGGAGGAGGCTTTAGTGGAGGAGGTTCGGAAGGAACTTTTTAATTGATTTCACCATTACATTTTTATTTTTTAACCATTAAGATATTAAGTTTCATTAAGGGCTAAACTTAATTTTTCTTAATATCTTAATGGTGAAATATTTTAACTTTAGTGTTTAAATTTTTTCTTTCAAAGCCACAGCATCAATATCACTGTGAGAAACATCATAAACAGCTTTTCCGTTTCTAATTAAAATTAGTTGAGGCGATTCGTGATATACATTAAACCTGCTGGCAATTTCGTTAGAGATATCGCGGTGCGCTATTAAATCTAAAAAATAAGCATCAACAACTTCATTTAAATCGTAGTCACGTTCAAATTGTTTCAAAGCCATACGGCTAATGCTGCATCTTGTACTATGTTTGAAAATGACAACCGGCTTCTCATTTGAGATTGCTGTAACTTCTAATAATTGGGCTATATCCGTTAATTCTGTCCAGTTTACATTACTTTTTGGAGAATCTGCATTTTCTGAACTTCCGAAGATTGAATTTAAAAAACTCATATTTGACGTGTTTTATGACTTTTTGACGTTTAAATATGATAAAAATCACGTTTTAAATGTCATTTTGTCTGTATTTTTAGTGTGGAATATATTTTGAATGATCGAAAGCAAAGTTATATTATTTAAAGTTAAAAATGTACTCCAATAAATTGTAATTTTAATGGTATCGAACTTTTACAACTAAAAATCAAACCTAAATCGTATACATATGAACATAAATAAATTTACAATTAAGTCGCAGGAAGCCATACAGTTATCGCAACAATTGGCGCAACGCAACGGACAACAGCAAATCGAAAACGAACACATTTTTAAAGCTATTTTTGAAGTAGATGAAAATGTAGCGCCGTTTATTTTGAAAAAGCTTAATGTAAATGTTCCGTTGTTTTTACAAATATTAGACAGTACTATTCAGAGTTTTCCAAAAGTTTCCGGAGGAGATATTTTACTTTCCAGAGACGCCAATAAAGCGCTGAATGAAGCTGAGATTATTGCTCAAAAAATGAACGATGAATATGTTTCTATCGAGCATTTGATTTTGGCAATTTTCGACTCAAAAAGTAAAGTTTCTCAGATTTTAAAAGATCAGGGAGTTACCGGAAAAGGGTTAAAAGCAGCCATTGAAGAACTTCGTAAAGGAGAAAGAGTAACATCTGCTTCGGCGGAAGAAAATTATAATTCATTAAACAAATATGCTAAAAATCTAAACGAATTAGCGCGAAACGGAAAATTGGATCCGGTTATTGGCCGTGACGAAGAAATCCGTCGTGTATTGCAGATTCTTACTCGTAGAACAAAAAACAACCCAATGTTAATTGGAGAGCCAGGAGTTGGTAAAACTGCTATTGCTGAGGGACTGGCGCATCGAATCGTGGATGGTGACGTTCCGGAGAACTTAAAAGATAAAATCGTTTTCTCACTTGATATGGGTGCATTGATTGCCGGTGCAAAATTTAAAGGAGAATTTGAAGAACGTTTAAAAGCAGTTGTAAAAGAGGTTACAGCTGCCGAAGGTGATATCGTTTTATTTATTGATGAGATTCATACCCTTGTAGGTGCAGGTGGGGGAGAAGGCGCGATGGATGCGGCTAATATCTTAAAACCAGCTTTGGCTCGTGGAGAATTGAGAGCAATTGGAGCCACAACATTAGATGAATATCAAAAATATTTTGAGAAAGATAAAGCGTTAGAGCGTCGCTTCCAAAAGATCTTAATTGATGAACCGGATACTGAAAGTGCGATTTCGATTTTACGTGGAATCAAAGAAAAGTACGAAACACATCATAAAGTTCAGATCAAAGATGAGGCTATTATTGCAGCTGTTGAACTTTCGCAACGTTATATTACAAACCGTTTTTTACCGGATAAAGCAATCGATTTGATGGATGAAGCCGCTTCTAAGCTGCGTATGGAAATCAATTCGAAACCAGAAGAATTAGATGTTCTGGATCGTAAAATTATGCAGCTTGAAATTGAGATCGAAGCCATTAAACGTGAAAAAGAAGAAAGTAAACTGAAAATCCTGCGCATGGATTTGGCGAACTTAAAAGAAGAGCGCAACGAAATCTATGCAAAATGGAAATCAGAAAAAGATGTTGTAGACGGAATTCAAGCCGTAAAACAAGAAATTGAAGATTTTAAATACGAAGCAGAACGCGCAGAACGTGATGGCGATTACGGAAAAGTGGCCGAAATTCGTTACGGAAAAATAAAAGAAGCTCAGGAACGTCTCGATGTTTTGCAAAAACAATTGCAGGAATATCAATCCGGTAATTCTTTGATTAAAGAAGAAGTAACCCGCGAAGATATCGCAGAAGTCGTAGCAAAATGGACAGGAATTCCTGTTATGAAAATGCTTCAGACAGAACGTGAAAAACTATTGCATCTTGAAGACGAATTGCACAAACGTGTAGTAGGTCAGGAAGAGGCGATTGAAGCGGTAAGTGATGCTGTTCGAAGAAGTCGTGCTGGATTACAGGATATGAAAAAACCTGTAGGTACCTTCTTATTTTTAGGAACAACGGGAGTAGGTAAAACTGAGCTGGCAAAAGCATTGGCCGAATATCTTTTTGATGACGAAAATGCGATGACACGTATTGATATGAGTGAGTACCAGGAACGTCACAGTGTGAGTCGTTTAGTAGGTGCGCCTCCGGGATATGTGGGTTATGATGAAGGTGGTCAGTTAACCGAAGCCGTACGTAGAAAACCGTATTCTGTAATTTTGTTAGACGAGATCGAAAAAGCACATCCGGATACGTTCAATATCTTATTGCAGGTTTTGGATGAAGGCCGTTTGACAGATAACAAAGGACGTCTGGCTGATTTTAAGAACACAATCATTATTATGACCTCCAACATGGGAAGTCAGATCATACAAGATAAGTTTGAAAACCTGAAAGGAAGCATTGAATCTGCTACAGAATCAGCAAAAGTTGAAGTTTTGGGATTATTGAAGAAAACTGTTCGTCCGGAATTTATAAACCGTATCGACGAAATCGTAATGTTTACGCCTTTAACGGTAGAAAATATTTCTAAAATTGTAAGCTTACAGCTTAAGAGTGTTACAAAAATGCTTGCCTTGCAAGGTATCGCGATGGATGCAACACCAGAAGCTATTAAGTATTTGTCTGATAAAGGTTATGATCCGCAGTTTGGTGCAAGACCAGTAAAACGTGTCGTACAGAGAGAAGTATTGAATCAGTTGTCGAAAGAGATTTTGGCAGGAAACATTACTACAGACAGCATCATTTTACTAGATGCTTTCGATGGGCAATTGGTATTTAGAAACCAAACCCATATCGAAAAATAATTTTTATTGGTTAATTTTTTTGAGATAAGCATCAGTCGAAAGGCTGGTGCTTTTTTTATGGTTTTTTATAAAATTTCTAAGAGAATAATATCTTTTGTAAGTATTAGTGTATATTTGATTCATAAAATAAGAAGAACTTTGAAATAACTAACAGCTAAATTTATTATATGAAGAGAAACCAACCCATTTTTTTACTTTTATTTATTACTAGTATTTTATTTATTACCAATAGTTATTCACAAGAAAACATTGTAGTTTCAGGAGGAAGTGCAACAGGAGCGGGAGGAACATCAAATTATTCAATTGGTCAAATAGTTTATACAAGTGTTCCTGGATCTGATGCCTATATTTTGCAAGGCGTTCAGCAACCCTATGAGATCATTACCTTGGGCACTGATGAATTTACTGAAATAAATCTTTTAATCACTGCATTTCCTAATCCTGCAATCGACATCCTTAATTTAGTTATCGTTAATGATAAATGGCAAGATTTATTTTGTGCATTATCTGATATTACTGGTAAAGCAGTATCTAAAAAAATAAAAATTGTAAGTCAGGAAACAAGTGTATCAATGCAAGGATTGAATCAGGGAATTTATTTACTAACAGTAAATAATAACAATAAAATAATAAAAACTTTTAAAATAATAAAAAAATAATATTCTAAAAGCTGAAAAACATATGAAAAAAATTACTCTGGCATTACTATTATTAAGTTCTTTTACTACTTTATTCGCACAAGCTCCGCAAAAAATGAGTTACCAATCGGTAATTCGAAAAACAGATGGGACATTGGTAGCTAGTGCCTTAGTTGGTATAAAAACTACTATTTTATTAGGTTCAGCAAGTGGCACAGCAACTTATATAGAAACGCAGACAACAACAACAAACAATAATGGATTAGCAACAATAGAAATAGGAGGCGGAACACCAGTTACCGGAACTTTTGCAGCTGTAAATTGGGGAGCTGGATCACATTTTATTAAGACAGAAATTGACCCTACAGGAGGAAGTAATTATACAATCAGCGGAACAAGCCAACTTCTAAGTGTACCTTACGCATTATATGCTGGGAGTAGCCAAAATAAAGGAAAAACAAGTATAGTAATAACAGGTGATATTACCGATGCGCAGGCCGCAGCACAAATATTGGCTGAGTTTGGACCATACACAGAAAATATTTATATAAATGGTACAACAAACTTAACGACTTTAGACTTATCTGTAATAGATAAATTAGTAGAATTATCTATAGTTGATAATTTAAATCTCGTTAGTATAAATTTCACTAATTTACAGGAAGTTTATAATGATTTTGATGTTTATAATAATCAAAAGTTAAGTACACTGGTATTTCCGGTTTTGAAAAAAGTATTGGGTGATGATACTGGCATTACAGATAATCCGTCATTAGTGTCGATTTCTTTTCCTTTGTTAACTAAGGCAAGTGGGCTTTTTTTTAGGGAAAATCATAAACTAAGTTCTATTAATTTACCATCGCTTACCTCGGTTAGCGGAACTACGCTTTTACGAGCGAATGCGCTTCCAAGTTCGCAGGTTAATTTAATTTTAAGCAGATTGTTAAATTTGACTAGTGAAAAAAATTATATAGATATATCTGGTCAAAATCCACCAGCACCTCCAACAGGCCAGGGAATTATTGATAAGGCAACTTTAATAAGTAGAAACTACTCAGTTAATACTGATTAATTTAAAATTCATTTATAAATATTAAAACACCACTAAAAAAGATGGTGTTTTTTTATGTCCAAATCAAATCCGTAAATCATGAAACTTTTTTTTAAAGTCATATAAATAAATTCAAGTATTAAAGTAGGAACTTTACTTTCACAAATTTATATCACAAATCATAAAAACAAATACTATGAATAATATTTTTAGAGGATTACTAGCAGGTTACGGAGCAAAAAAATTAGGCGGAGGATGTTTTGGTACTATTTTCGTTTTTATAATTATTTGGGTGCTTTTAGGACAATGTAGTTGATTTTAGACTAAAAAATAAACAAAAAAAGTCTTAGATTAGCGCACATAAATAATCAAACATGTGCATTAAACTGGATACTCAATGTCAGTGAATTACACAGTTTTTAAAACCAAATAAAATATAATGGCATCAGGTTTTTTCGTACTATTAGATGATATTGCAGCAATTATGGATGATGTTGCAGTAATGAGTAAAATTGCAGCAAAAAAAACGGCCGGAATTTTAGGCGATGATTTGGCAGTAAATGCAGAGAAAGCTTCAGGCTTTGCTTCATCAAGAGAACTTCCGGTATTGTGGGCAATTAGTAAAGGTTCGTTGCTTAATAAAATAATTATTTTGCCAATAGCTTTTTTATTAAGTGCATTTTTACCGGTTGCAATCATTGTAATTCTTGTACTTGGAGGACTATTTTTGGCCTACGAAGGAGCCGAAAAAATTTATGAATTTATATTTCCACACAGCCACGAAGAATCAGCAGGAATAACTGCTGAAGATTTAACAGAAGAAGAAATTCTGGAAGCCGAAAAAGGGAAAGTAAAATCAGCCATTGTAACCGATTTCATTTTATCTGTCGAAATTGTAATCATCGCTCTCGGGACAGTAATTGGTCAGCCACTTGTACAGCAAATCATTGTAACTTCAATCATTGCGTTAATTGCAACGGTTGGTGTTTATGGTATTGTCGCCTTAATTGTACGAATGGATGAAGCAGGCTATAAACTAATTAAATTTAGTAAAAATGAAAAAAGTATATCAAATTTTATTGGTAATATATTAGTAAAAGCGCTGCCAATAGTCATTAAAAGTTTAACCGTAATTGGTACAATAGCTTTAATTCTGGTAGCAGGTGGAATCTTTGTTCATTATATTCCATTTTTTCATCATATCGTGCCTACAATTAATCTTCCTGCAATTATCAAAGAATTTGTAATTGGTCTGGCATTAGGAATTGTAGTTTTAGGATTTGTAAGCCTATTCAAAAAAATATTTAAAAAGAAAGAAATAGCATAACAGCTACTACATATATAAATATCAAAACACTATTCGTCGCAGCGAATGGTGTTTTTTTTTTTAGAAGCAAAAGAATCATTTTCAAAACACCACTTGTCCCGCTATCCACTATATCTTTTTAGCCGTTAAAAAACGGCTAAAAAGGATGCCGTTTCTATCGGGGCTAAACCGGGAATTTTAATTTTCATAAGAAATAACTGTTGTTTGTTGAATTTTTTTATTTGTGTAAGTTTTTGATTTTTAGATATTTATTTTTTTAGTGTAATTATTTAACAAATCAATAAAGCAACCAAAGCAACTCCCTCGCATCTTCATAGTAATTAACAATTAATTATTATTTTATATGAAAAATTTTAGATTTAAATCAGTTTTTGTAGTATTATTTTTAGCAACAACATTAATTTCATGCAGCAATGACGATGATGAACCAACGATGCCTAAGCCAACTACAAAAGTGGCGTTAGTAACAGAAGTAAAAGGTCCTGCAACCGGAAAAGTAAACGAAGAACTAAGTTATGATGTAACTTTTATAGTAGATAATGCTTGCGGAGAATTTAGCAAAATTTCAGAGGTAACAATCGGAACAGAAAAAGGCTTGCAGGTAGAAGCGAAATACCCATCTGAAATTTGTACACAACAAGTTCCGGATCCTAAGAAAACGATTTACAAATTTAAATCAGCAACAAAAGGAACTTTTGAAATCAAATTCAAAAAGTCGGATAAGGAATTCATAACGACAAAAGTAGTTATTGAATAATTAGGTTATTAAAGATAAATTTTTGGTCAGAAACCATTTTGCAAATTTTTAAAATATTTGTAAAATGGTTTTCTTTTTTATGAAAGCCTCGTTATGCTTGATAATATAAATCCGGTGAAATTAAAAAGAAATAAATTTTGTGTTTTATGACTTAGGAAGCAAACTTCAAGACTCATTCTTTGGCAAACTTTTCGGCTAATAACAACCCTTTGCCATTCCTTTAAAAATTACTATTTTTGCACTCTAAATTTTATGTCATGTCGAAAAGAAAATATAAAATAGCCGTTATCCAGTTAAATCTGAACGACGTTGCCGAAAATAATCTTAAAAAATGTATCAGCTGGGTAAAAGATGCTGCTAATAAAGGTGCAGAAGTAATCTTGTTACCTGAATTATATAGCAGTCATTATTTTTGCCAAAGCGAAGATGTAGACAATTTTGCATTAGCAGAACCACTTTACAGTACTTCATTTATTGCTTTTAGCGAATTGGCAAAGGAATTGGGTGTAGTAATTATTGTTCCTTTCTTCGAAAAAAGAATGGCTGGAATTTACCACAATAGTGCTTACATCATTGATACTGATGGAACTGAAGCTGGTTTATACCGCAAAATGCACATTCCGGACGATCCACATTTCTATGAAAAATTCTATTTCACACCGGGAGATTTAGGTTTTAAAGCAATTGAAACCAAAAAAGGAAAAATTGGAACTCTTATTTGTTGGGACCAATGGTATCCGGAAGCAGCGCGTATCACAGCTTTAAAAGGAGCTGAGGTATTGTTTTATCCAACAGCAATTGGATGGCATCCTAAAGAAAAAGAACAATATGGCGAAAACCAATATGGTGCCTGGATGAACGTAATGAAAGGTCACGCTGTAGCAAACGGAGTTTTTGTTGCTGCTGCAAACAGAATTGGTTTAGAAAAATATATCGAAGGAACAGAAGGAATTCAGTTTTGGGGAGCATCGTTTATAGCAGGACCACAAGGCGAGATTTTAGCTCAGGCTTCTCACGATCAGGAAGAAATTTTAATTGCTGAGGTTGATTTGGATCTTCAGGAAAATGTACGTCAGAACTGGCCATTTTTCAGAGACAGAAGAATCGATGCTTTTGGTGATATTACTAAAAGAGCCATTGACTAAATTCAGTTAATTCAAATAAAACAAAAAGGACGAAATCTACATTTCGTCCTTTTTTTTATTCTCTTAGAAACAAAAAAAATCCGCTTCAGAATATTCCGAAGCGGATTTTTAGAAAATATATAATAAGATTATTTTACTTTAAAAGTAACTCTTCTTACGATTTGACGAGCTTCTTTAGAATCTTTGTTCACAGAAGTATCTTCACCGTTAGCAATTACATTTAATCTTGAAGCATCAATTCCAGCGTTTTCAGCTACTTTTTTCACAGCTTCAGCTCTTTTTCTTGATAATTCAGTGTTGTAGCTTGAACTTCCAATTTCGTCAGCATATCCTACGATATCAGCAGATTTTCCTGGATTGTTTTTCAAGTATTTTACTAAGAAGTCAACACCAGATAAAGAAGCATTTGTTGGTTTAGATGAGTTAAAGTCAAAATAAACATTAACATATCCTCCGTTGATCAATTCTTCAACAGTATTGTTTGTTGCAGTTTGACTACCTTGTCTAACATAAGTTTTATCTAAGTAGCTTTCTAATTCATCTGGAACACCATTTTGGTTGGTATCAATAGATTGTCCTTTAGTATTTACAGCAACTCCAGAAACAGTATTAGGTTCTAAATCGTATAAATCAGCAACACCATCTTTATCAGTATCAATAAGACCAGTTTCGATAGTTGTTACTCTGTTTTCTAATTGGTTTAATCTTTCATTTTCTTCAGAATACCAGTCAGCATGTTTTTCGTTTTTACCTAAGTAGAAAGTCAAACCAACAGACGCATTTAATAATACACCATGTAATGAACCAGTAGTTGTAAGTCCGTGACCATCAAAGTTGTTGTTCTGTCTTCCGTTAACAATACCAGTAAGGTCTCCTGTTAAAGCGATTCTGTTACTTAATCTCACTTGACCTGTTAATCCCATGATTCCATGAGCCATGTAATCTTTTCCGTCAAAACCGTCATCATTACTTAATTGAGAAACACCAAAACCACCATGTGCTAATAAACCAAAAGTGTTTGTCCAGGTTTCAAAGTTTAAAGCTCTACCAAGGTTAATTACCCCTTGTAAACTTGCTCTGTAATACTTGCTGTCGAATTCCGGCGTGTTGTCGCGCTCTTGAAATTGGTCGTACCCAACATCCAGTTTCAAACCAAATTTAGGATTAAACATATATCTTACACCTAAATCTGCGTGAAACGGACTAGCAGTTTCTGTAGAATAACCAGGAGTTAATGCTCTAAGAGGTTTGTTTAAACCACCATTTAACTCTATAGACCATCTATTGTATGCAGGTTTTTCAATTGTAGGTTGAGCTGACGTTGTTGCCATATTTTGTGCACCCGCAGCAAATGTTAGTAGTAAAAGTGATACTGAAGCTAATTTCTTTTTCATGATATCCAAATTTTAATTTAATTGTGATTATTACGAGTTTTTCGTTTTAAACTCAGGACAAAATTATACTACGAGTTTCAGAATGTGTTCTATTTGGTCTTACATAATTCCCACCTTTTGGGTTTTATTTATGTAAATCCGTTAAAAGAATCAGAATTTTGAACAAAAAAAGGGAGCTAAATTTATATTTAGCTCCCTTCTCTAATTGTAAATGTGAAAGTTATTTTAAATCTGGCTGGTAGATTTTTATTGTTCCATCTCCCTCACTACTAACAACTAACAAACTTCTTTTTGTTGGACTTTTAGAAGCAGGAATGAATAATATTCCTTCTGGAGCATCTCCGGTTTTTACAGTTTGCAAATATTGAGGCGATGCGGGATTTGTTACATCATAAGTCATAAAAACATCTGATCTTTCTAAGCCAACAAACAGAATATTCTGACTTCCCATCTTAACAGCTACTACAGCTTCAGGTTCTGAGCCTTTATCATCGCTGCGTTTGTTGTCATAAGTTCCAAAATCATTTGATTTTTTATCAAGGTCATTTTTACTATCGTAAACAATTTTTCCGGTATTTCCGTTCCAGATCGAGAAAGAACGTGCTCCAAAAGCGACCATTTCGTCAAGATCGCCGTCACCATCAGTGTCACCCATGTCGGTAATTAAATTTAATCTTCCTAAATTGGTTTCTAATTTTAAAGTTGCAGCATCAGGAAAAACAGTTGCATCAAGCTTCATGTCTTTCATTCTTTTAATGTCACTATATGCAGTATATTCTCTGGCGTCGCCTTCGTTTGCTGTAACAAAATAAGGAACATTATTGGCAGAAAAATGACTAATTGCGTCTGGCATAAACATACCTTTTACTTTCCATGGACTAAAAATAGCTTTTTCATTTTTATCACTTACAGCAATAGCATTTTCAGCAGTATTAAAGTCTTTAAAACCTAAAGGATAAATAGCTGTAATGGTTTTAGAAGTCAAATCTACTTTTGCCACACCATTATTTTCCTGCAATGTTACCCAGGCAGTTTTAGAATCATCAGAAATAGTTACATATTCAGGTTCTATATCCTGAGCAAAACTTTTAGCGAATTTAGAAACTCTAAAACCTTCTTTTTGCAAAGCAGCAGACTGGCTGGCAAAAGAAGCGAAATCTAAAGTTGTAACCGAATAATTATTAGCGACTTCAATAATAGAGATAGTTCCGTTAGGATCTTGTAAATAATCGGTGCTTGGTTCCCCTTCATTAGCGGTCATAATATATTTTCCGTCAGGCGAAAAAGTAATCATATCCGGCAATGCGCCAACAGTAATTTGTTTGATTAAGCTGTAATCAGTAGTATTAAAAACAACCACTTTACCATTTCCTTGTTTATTTACGGTTGATTCTAACGCAACGGCTAATTTCCCATCAAATACTGCCACACTATTAGAAGCGCCTTCATAAGGAGTTAGATCTATTTTACCAATTTTAGTTGGTTTTGTAGGATCCGTTAAATCAATTACATCGATTTGGTTTGTTCCGCTATTGTTTACAGTAAAAAGTTTTTTTGTTTTTTCATCGAAAGCTGTAATCTCTGCTGCACCTTCGCCGCCAATAGTTACAGAACCAATTTCTTTAAAGGTTCCCGGGTTTTCATTTACAACAACTTCAGGTTCTGGTTTGCTTGAATTCTCATCATCATTATTACAGCTTACCATTATAGATAAAGCGGCTAATAACGTAATACTTAGTTTCTTCATTTTTGTGTTTTTTAGTTTTGCCAAATGTAATTAGCAGATTTTGGTCATATATTAAGGCTGTATTAATTAATCTTTAACTTAAATTTTATCAGATAATTAATCTAAAACCAATATCATTTTGTCTCGACTATTTTATAATCCTTCCGAATGCTTATCTTTGTACACTTTCAAAATTAGAACCTCTTTATGTCAACAAATAATAGAAGATTTCCAGCAGAATGGGAAAAACAACAAGGAATTGTATTATGTTTTCCGCATAATGGTAACGACTGGCCCGGAAAATACGAAGCTGTTCAATGGGCTTTTGTAGAATTTATAAAAAAAGTAGCCACTTTTGAAACTGTTTTTTTGGTCGTAGCCGATGAAAAACTAAAAGAAAAAGTAGCCGAAATGTTAGAAAGAGCACGCGTAAATAGTGCCAATGTATCTTTCATAATTCATAAAACAAACCGAAGCTGGATGCGTGATTCCGGACCAATTGTAGTAAAAAATGGTTCGAAAAGGGAAGCGTTGAATTTCAATTTTAATGGTTGGGCAAAATATAAAAACTATCAGTTAGATAAATTCGTTCCTTCTAAAATTGCTGATTTTATAGATGTTCCCTTGACACAAGTTGTTTATAAAGGAAAACCGGTAATTGTAGAAGGCGGTGCAATAGATGTAAACGGAAGAGGAACCTTGCTCACTTCTGAAGAATGTTTGATGCATCCATCAATTCAGGTTCGAAATAAAAATTTTACCAAAGAAGATTACGAAGCTGTTTTTAAGGAATATCTGGGAGTTACAAACGTAATTTGGCTTGGAGACGGAATAGAAGGAGACGACACACACGGACACATCGACGATTTATGCCGATTTGTAAATGAAGATACGATTGTAACAATTGTTGAAACGGATAAAAATGATGCTAATTATAAGCCATTACAAGATAATTTGAAACGTTTGCAAAATGCAAAATTAGAAGACGGAAAATCGCCTACAATCGTAGCATTACCAATGCCAAAACGTGTAGACTTTGAAGATTTAAGATTACCGGCAAGTTATGCTAATTTCTTAATCCTGAATAATTGTGTTTTGGTTCCTACTTTTAATGATAGTAATGATCGTGTAGCTTTGAATATTTTATCAGAATGTTTCCCTGACAGAGAAGTAATAGGAATAAGCTGTATTGATTTTATCTGGGGATTCGGGACTTTGCATTGTTTGAGCCAGCAGATTCCGGCTTAGGTTTAGCCACGAAGGCACAAAGTCACAAAGTTTTTTTTAGCTTTATGTAATATTTAATCTCGTAAAGTCGCAAAAATTTTATTTCTAAGTCTTTTGTATAGCCCCTAGCTTCAGCTAGGGAAAAACGATTTGAATATAAAAAAGGCTTTAGCCAAACTAATCTAGTTTGGCTAAAGCCTTTTTGTTTGCGTTAACTATTTCCATCCAGCTAAAGCGGGACGCTATTTAATCTTATTTTTTAAATAAAATTTTGAATCTAGCAATCCCGATAGCTATCGGGATTGCTAGATTCAAACATAAAAGTATTTGCTCAAAATAAAGCATAAAAAAACCTTGGCGACAACCAAGGTTTTATATTTTTATATCTCTTCAGATAATTTATCTGCTCTTCATGGTCTGATAAAAGGCGGTAACAATTGGCTGGCTACCTCTCCAAAACCAAGTCTCACTTCAGCATTTTCGCAAAAACCTCTAATAATAACAGTATCGTTATCTTCGATAAACTTACGTTCACTGCCATCTTTTAATTTCAATGGATTTTGTCCCCCCCAAGTTAATTCTAACATAGAACCAAAACTATCCGGAGTTGGACCAGAAATTGTTCCTGAACCCATCATATCGCCAGAATTTACACGACAACCATTAGAAGTATGGTGTGCTAATTGCTGTGCCATTGACCAGTATAGATATTTAAAATTTGATTGAGAAACTAGAGTTTCTTCTTGATTTTCAGGTTGTATAGAAACTTCTAAATGAATATCAAAAGCTTTTTTTCCTTTAGTCTGTAAATAAGGTAATGGTGAAGGATCTTGTTTAGGGCCTTTAGTTCTAAAAGGCTCCAAAGCATCCATAGTTACAATCCACGGAGAAATTGATGTTGCAAAGTTTTTGGCTAAGAATGGTCCTAGCGGCACATATTCCCATTTTTGGATATCGCGCGCGCTCCAGTCATTTAGTAAAACCATTCCAAAAATATAATCTTCGGCTTCATAAGTTGGGATGTTTTCTCCCATTATGTTTACGTCAGTCGTAATAAACGCTGTTTCCAGTTCAAAATCTACCAAACGAGACGGTCCAAAAACAGGATATTTCTCGCCGGCGGGTAAAGTTTGTCCCATTGGTCGGTGCACCGGAATCCCGGACGGAACAATAGTCGAACTTCTACCATGATATCCTACAGGTATATGTAACCAGTTTGGTAATAAAGCATTTTCAGGATCGCGGAACATTTTCCCCACGTTTGTAGCGTGTTCTTTACTGGAGTAAAAATCAGTATAATCACCTATTAATACAGGTAATTGCATCTCGACATCATCGATTTTAAAAATAACAATATCGCGATCTTTTGTTGAATCTCGTAGCTGTGAATTGGTTTCGTCGAAAATATCGGCAATGCGATTTCGAACCAGACGCCATGTTTTTTTTCCGTCAGAAATAAAATCATTAAGCGTGTCCTGCATGAACATATCATCAGTTAAATCTATTCCTGAAAAATAGTTTAATTGTTGTAGAGCCCCTAAATCTATAGCGTAGTCGCCAATTCGTGTTCCTACTGTAACGACATTTTCTTTAGTAAGAAATACACCGAAAGGAATATTTTGAATAGGGAAGTCGCTATTTTCTGGCACTTCTAACCATGATTTTCTTTTGGTATCGTTAGCGGTTATTGGCATGTGAATGTTAATTATTTGTTGAAAAATTCTATGTCAAATATATCATAATCTAGCAGTTTGACAAACGTTTTTTTGTATTTTTGCAGGAAATTAACGAAAAACGAAAAAATGCAACGCGACGAACAAATTTTTGACCTTATACTAGAGGAACAAGACAGACAAATTCACGGATTAGAACTTATCGCTTCAGAGAATTTTGTAAGTGATGAGGTAATGGAAGCAGCTGGTTCTGTTTTAACTAACAAATATGCCGAAGGATATCCTGGCAAAAGATACTACGGAGGTTGCGAAGTAGTTGACGTTATTGAGCAAATTGCAATAGACAGAGCTAAAGAATTATTTGGTGCTGAGTATGCAAACGTTCAGCCTCACTCAGGATCTCAGGCCAATACAGCAGTTTACCATGCTTGTTTAAATCCTGGTGATACTATATTAGGTTTCGACTTATCTCATGGTGGTCACCTGACTCACGGTTCTCCTGTAAACTTTTCAGGTCGTTTATACCGTCCCGTTTTTTACGGAGTAGATGCTGAAACAGGTCGTTTAGATTATGATAAAATTCAGGAAATTGCAACTAAAGAACAGCCAAAATTAATCATCGCCGGAGCATCAGCTTATTCTCGTGATATGGATTTTGAGCGTTTTAGAGTAATTGCTGATAGCGTTGGAGCTATTTTGTTTGCTGATATTTCACACCCTGCAGGTCTTATTGCAAAAGGATTAATGAATGATCCAATTCCTCACTGTCATATTGTTTCTACAACAACTCACAAAACTTTACGTGGACCACGTGGAGGTTTGATTTTAATGGGGAAAGATTTTGAAAACCCTCAAGGTTTGAAAACTCCAAAAGGAGAAATCAGAATGATGTCTTCATTATTAGATCTTGCTGTTTTTCCAGGAAATCAAGGTGGACCTTTAATGCATATTATCGCTGCTAAAGCGGTTGCTTTTGGTGAAGCATTAAAAGATGAATTCTTTACTTATGCTATGCAATTGCAAAAAAATGCAAACGCTATGGCTGATGCTTTTGTAAAAAGAGGATACAAAATTATTTCTGGCGGAACTGATAACCACATGATGCTTATTGACTTAAGAAATAAAAATATTTCTGGTAAAGAAGCGGAGAATGCATTAGTAAAAGCAGAAATCACTGTAAATAAAAATATGGTTCCATTTGATGATAAATCACCATTTGTAACTTCAGGTATACGTGTAGGAACAGCAGCAATCACAACTCGTGGTTTAGTTGAAGAAGATATGGAAACTATCGTAGCTTTAATCGACAGAGTACTTGCTGATCACACAAACGAAGCAGTTATTGAAGAAGTAGCTGGAGAAGTAAACGAAATGATGAGCGAAAGACCGATTTTCGTATATTAATAATAAAATTTGAAACTTAATTGTTTCAAGTTTCAGGTTTCAAGTTTAAAGTTTTGTGAAGCGCAAAAAACGCAAAGCAAAACTTTAAACTTTTTTCGTTCCTAAAAGAACCTAATACTTAGAACTTGAAACCTGAAACAAAATAAAACCTGAAACAAAAAAGATCATGGGTGTATTAAGATTACAATTGCCAACAGACCCAAGATGGGTAAATATTGTAGAAAAAAATATTGAAGAAATCCTGACAGATCACGCTTGGTGCGAGCAAAAAGCAGCAACAAACGCGATTACCATTATTACCAATAACTCTGAGCATCAGGATTTGGTCAAAGATTTATTGGCTTTAGCCAAAGAAGAAATCGATCATTTTGAGCAGGTTCACAATATTATTATCAAAAGAGGATTAAAGTTAGGACGCGAGCGTAAAGACGATTATGTAAACGAATTGTATTTATATATGAAAAAAAGCGGTGACGGAAGCCGTGTTTCAGGTCTTGTAGAAAGATTATTATTTTCAGCCATGATCGAAGCCAGAAGCTGCGAACGCTTTAAAGTTTTATCCGAAAATATTCAGGACGAAGAATTAGCCATTTTCTACAGAGAATTAATGGAAAGCGAAGCCGGACATTACACTACCTTCATCACATACGCCAGAAAATACGGAGTTGGAATTGACGTTGAAAAACGCTGGAGAGAATGGCTAGCCTACGAAGAATCTATTATTTCAAATTACGGAAAAGGGGAGACGATTCACGGGTGATTTTTTTTAGTATTCAGTCTCGGTTTTCAGTCTCAGTCTAAAACTGATTACTGTGACCGCGATTGAAAAGTGAAGTAATTTGTCACGTTGAGCGAAGTCAAAAAAATTTCCAATTAAAAAGTTTTTGCGGATCTCTGTGCAATCTCAGTGAATCTCCGCGAAATAAAAAAATCCGTATAAATCCGCGTTTTCGCGATAGCGAATCCATGTCATCCTTGTGCCAAATTAACCACAAAGTTTAGCAATCTAAAATCTGCAATCAACAATCTAAAATTGTATATTTGAGAGTAACCAAAACTTAAAGCCATGAGAATAGAAAATGATCTGAAATTAGGATTTAAAGATGTAATGATTCGCCCAAAAAGATCAACACTCAAAAGCAGATCGGAAGTTTCTTTAGAACGAAATTTTAAATTTTTGCATTCTACCACAAACTGGACAGGAATTCCTATTATGGCGGCAAATATGGATACCGTTGGTACTTTTGAAATGGCAGAAGTTCTTGCTAAAGAAAAGCTTTTCACAGCAATTCATAAACATTATTCACCAGAGGAATGGAAAACTTTTTTATCAAAAGTTAATCCGGATTTCTACGATTATATTGCTATTAGTACCGGAACCGGCAAAGATGATTTTGCCAAAATTGGTCAAATTATTACCGAAAATCCGTTACTAAAATTCATTTGCATTGATGTTGCGAATGGCTATTCAGAGCATTTTGTGCAGTTTTTAAAACAAACCCGAAAACAATATCCGGACAAAGTTATTATTGCAGGAAATGTTGTGACAGGCGAAATGGTCGAAGAATTATTATTGGCTGGAGCCGATATTGTAAAAGTAGGCATTGGACCAGGTTCTGTTTGTACCACACGTGTAAAAACAGGAGTTGGGTACCCGCAGCTTTCAGCCATTATAGAATGTGCCGATGCCGCTCACGGTTTAGGCGGGCATATTATAAGTGATGGTGGATGCAGTACTCCGGGCGATGTTGCCAAAGCTTTCGGCGCAGGTTCAGATTTTGTAATGTTAGGCGGAATGCTGGCTGGTCATACTGAAAGTGGAGGGGAGCTGATCGAAATCAAAGGCGAAAAATTCAAACAATTTTACGGAATGAGTTCAACAACCGCAATGGACAAACACGTTGGCGGAGTTGCAGAATACAGGGCAAGCGAAGGTAAAACCGTTAAGGTTCCTTTTAGAGGAAATGTTATTCATACCGTATTAGATATTTTGGGTGGTTTACGCAGTACTTGTACCTATGTGGGCGCTTCAAGATTGAAAGAGCTGACAAAACGAACGACTTTCATCCGCGTAAGCGAACAGGAAAATCAGGTTTTTACTAAATAATAAAAGCATTTTAAATAACAGTATGATTACGATTACAGCAGCAACAATAAACGATATTAAGCAAATTCAGAATATAGTAAATATTACATGGCCCATAACTTATGGTGAAATCCTCTCAAAAGAACAGCTGGATTATATGTTGGCGCTATTTTATTCTACTGAAGCTCTAACTGACCAATACGATAAAAAAGTACAGTTGTTTTATATGATTGATGAAGATGAAACTAATATTGGCTTTATCGGAATTGAACATCATTATAATGGAAAAGCGATAACTAAAATTCATAAAATCTATCTTTTGCCAGAAACCCAGGGAAAAGGAATTGGAAAAAAAGTGATTGACGAAATTGGAAAATTAGCTTTAAAAAACAATTCAATTGCTTTATTATTGAACGTAAACCGATTTAATACAGCTTTAGGATTCTACAAAAAAATAGGTTTTGAAGTTATTGAGGAAGTGAATATTGAGATTGGAAATGATTATTTGATGGAGGATTATGTGATGGAGAAGAAGCTCTAAACACGAATTTACTTCGTCTGTTCGTGACCCAAGCGATAGCGAACAGACGAAGTAAATCCGTGTTTGTTTTAACTCACCACAACATCATGCTTAAACAACAACCCTTTCACTTCTTTCAAAGCAAAAACAGCTTTCTTTAGTTTGGTTTTTGATGGATCAATAGTATAATTATAGCTGGTTTTAAAATCGGCTTTGTTGGCGATGGCTTTGTCGAATTCTGAACGGTATAAGTCACAATTGTCAAAAAGAACACTTGTAAGATCTGTAGCCATAAAATCGACGGCAATTAAACTACAATTGTTAAACGTTGTTCCTTTTATCTTTAAGGTATAAAACTTCGAAAAATCCAGAATGCAATCATAAAAATGAACTTCGAAAATAAGTTTGTCGCACATTGCAAAATTAACTTCTTTAATTTCGCATCTATTAAAAGTGGCCGTTCTAAAAGCGACATAGTTAATCTTTGCTTCGCTAAAAATACAATCATTAAAAACACAATCAATAAAAGTAACGGCTAAGAAAGTACAGGCCGAAAAATTGCAATTATTGAAAACACAGCATTCAAAATCCTTGAAGTTGACATCATCTCTACCATAAATAATAGTGTCGTATTCTTTATCAAGAAAATATTCAGATTCTTTTTTCAATGTTATTTTTAATATTATTTGAGAGCGAAAAGATAATAATTACGTTGCATTAATTGATCAGGAAATATCATTAATTTTATAATTCAAAAAATATTGTTTTTCTTTAATATTTTAAACAGAAGTACTTGATTTTTGTGAAATAGGCGACGTTTTTTTAATGCTAATTTTTTATGAATATGATATTTTTAAGGCGTTAAAATGATAAGTGTTTAATTTTAAGGCTTTATTTTTGTAAAAATTTATTAATATTTAATTTAAAATGTTTTATTATAATACTATTTTGCTGTAGCTTTACACTGTTTTTAAGTTAAAACGTAACACTTATATTATATGGGATCAACAAGAAAAGAACATGATTTTTTAGGAGAATTAGACATTCCTAATCATTTATATTATGGTATCCAAACCTTCAGAGCTGTAGAAAATTTTAATATTACAGGAATTCCAATTTCAAAAGAACCTTTATTTATCAAAGCGCTGGGTTATGTAAAAAAAGCAGCTGCTTTAGCCAATAAAGATTGTGGAGCTCTTGATCCTAAAATTGCCGAAGCAATTTGTTACGGAAGCGATCAGGTTATTGCTGGTAAATTCGATCAGGAATTTGTAAGCGATTTGATTCAGGGTGGAGCAGGAACTTCAGTAAATATGAATGCGAATGAAGTAATCGCCAATATTGGTCTGGAATATTTAGGTCATAAAAAAGGAGATTATAACTTCTTGCATCCAAATAATCATGTCAACTGTTCTCAATCTACAAACGATGCTTATCCATCGGCGTTTAGAATTGCGCTTTACATGAAAATGGAAAGTTTTATTAAAACATTAGAAGGTTTAGAAGTTGCTTTTGCTGCAAAAGGAGAGGAATTTAAAAGTGTTCTTAAAATGGGAAGAACCCAATTGCAAGATGCTGTTCCGATGACTTTAGGACAAGAGTTTAGATCATATGCGACTACAATAGGCGAAGATGTTCGAAGATTAAAAGAAGCTCAGAGTTTGGTTTTAGAAATCAATATGGGAGCAACTGCAATTGGTACAAGAGTAAACGCACCAGAAGGATATCCTGAAATTTGTGTAAATTATTTGGCCAAAGAAGTTGGAATTCCTTTGACGCTTTCTCCGGATTTAATTGAAGCTACGGTTGATACAGGAGCTTACGTTCAGATTATGGGAACATTAAAAAGAACAGCGGTAAAAATTTCTAAAATCTGTAACGATTTAAGATTATTGAGTTCAGGACCAAGAACAGGTTTCAACGAAATCAATTTGCCGGCACGTCAGCCAGGATCTTCAATTATGCCAGGAAAAGTAAATCCTGTAATTCCGGAAGTCGTAAACCAAACTTGTTTTTATGTAATTGGTCAGGATTTAACGGTTACTATGGCGGCTGAAGCAGGACAATTGCAATTGAACGTAATGGAGCCGGTAATTGCTTTTGCGATGTTTACCTCTTTAGATTACTTATCAAATGCAATTCAGACTTTAATTGATAAATGTATCGTTGGAATTACTGCAAATGAAGCCCATTGCTATAATCTGGTAATGAATAGTATTGGAATTGTAACACAATTAAACCCAATTTTAGGTTACGAAGTAAGTGCCAGTATTGCTGGTGAAGCTTTAAAAATGAACAAAAGCGTTCATGAAATTGTTGTGGTCGAAAGAAAACTAATCACACAGGAAAAATGGGATGAAATTTATTCACTAGACAACCTGATCAATCCAAAGTTTATCACGAAATAAGAAAAAAGAGATATCAGTTTAGAAAGCCGTCAAATTTATTGACGGCTTTTTTTATGGTTTAAAATTGCGTTTTTTGTTAAATTTGTATTGTAAAATATTGAAAATAAGGTATATATTTACATAAGGTTTGATTGTTATTTCGAAAAATTAAAACTTCCAGATGGTAAATTTTTTTAAAAATAATTATTTTCATCATTATAAAATCTTAGGGTTACTCTTTTTTATTTCATTCAATTCGATAGCGCAAACAGAGACCATTAACCCGGAATTATGCCCTCCCAGAACAATTTTAGAAATCTTTAAAAAGAAAGATTCTACAGCTGCAGTTAAACCTTCAAAAAACAATTTTTTCCTTATTATTCCGGCAATTGGTTCTCAACCCGCAACCGGATTTTTTTTTGGTGCAGTAGCGCAATATACTTTCAAAGGAAAACAAGTATCAGATAAATATTCGATTGCTAATTTAGGAATCACCTATACCACAAAAAAACAATGGCTGGTAAATGTGAAAAATAATATTTTACTGAAAAACAACCGAATTTTCCTGAGTGGAGATTATCGTTTGTATATTTTTTCGCAGCCTAATTACGGTTTAGGAACCTATATCCTCCCGCATCAAAGCAATAAGAATCATTTTAGTATAGATTCGATTGCCCAGCCTATGGATTATGATTATTTTAAATTTCACCAAACCGTTTCTTTTGAAGTTTATAAAAACTTTTATGTAGGCGGAGGAATAAATCTCGATTGGTACTCTAGTGTAAAGGACAAAGATCTTGATGTCGAAAACGAAAAATATACCTATCATTATAATTACAGTCAGAAACATGGATTTAGTGATTTAGAATATTTTCTAAATGGTATGAGCCTTAATTTAGTATACGATTCACGAGACAATCAGGTCAATTCTACCCGCGGCTGGTTTGCCAATATCAATTATCGTTTTAATCCTGTTTTGTTTAATAATCAACAATACAGCAATGTTTTATATGCAGAATACCGTCATTTTATCCCGGTTTCAAGTAAGAATGAAAGATATATTTTGGCACTTTGGGCATATGGACAATTTGTAACCAGAGGAAAAGTGCCGTACCTCAATTTACCCGCAATAGGCTGGGATCAGCGCAGCCGAAGCGGGGAAGGGTATACTCAGGGATTGTTTAGAGGTGATGGTTTAATCTATTTTTCGACCGAATTCAGGTTTCCAATAACTTGCGATCAAATGTTAAGCGGAGCCGTTTTTACCAATTTTGTAACAGCAAGTAATGTCGATAATAATATTTCTCTATTCAAATCAATTCAGCCAGCGGCAGGTCTTGGTTTGCGCATTTTAATCGACAAAAAAACACGTACCAATTTAATTGTAGATTATGCCTGGGGAAATAATTCAAAAGGCTTTTATCTCAATGCAGGTGAAACTTTTTAATTTATAATTATCTGCATTTTAGGTGTTTATGTTTTTATTGTGAGAATTTTATCTTAAAAAATGTTTAAAATTTAGAAAGAAAAAATTTAAATTTGAGGTTCAATTAACTTTCTAAAAACAAACATTATGAAACAGTACGGTTTTTTATTGGTTCTGTTCCTGTTGGTAATAGGAGCGAACGCACAAGACGCAAGATCTTTTTCTCTTAATTTGTATGGTGGTTATAACTTTTCAGATGAGATCGATTACGATGGTTATTCTGCTACTATTGATGATGGTTTTCAATACGGTGCAGGGTTTGAATATTTCTTTTCGACAAATAACTCTGTTGAGCTAAAGTATTCAAGACAAGATTTAAAAATACCTTTTTATGACCCCGCAGGAGTCCAGATTAATGCTGGAAACGATAAAGGAGCCTTCAATTTTATTTTAGCAGATTTTACCCATTACTTTGATACAGGCTCAAATTTACTCCCTTATTTAGGAGCAGGAGCCGGAGTGGGGATTGTAGAAACACCTCAAGGAGGAAGTGGTACTTATTTTGCCTGGGATGTAAAAGGAGGAGTGAAAATTAAAACAGCTTCATCAGTTTCTGTAAATATTAATGCCTATTTGCAATCGATGTCGGCGGCAGTTGGTGAGAGTTATTACTGGACATATTGGTACGGACCGGTTGCAGTTGATGATTATATTTCTACTTTTCAGTTTGGGCTTGGAGCAGTATTGAGTTTTAATTTTAAAAATTAAAATATTCCCCCATAAATCATCCTTAAAAATATAAAAGCATTCACAACTGGTGAATGCTTTTTTTATTGTTACCAAAAGCTATTGTTCATAATTAAATCATAATTTATAACTATTGTGATTTATATTTTTAAACTCAATACCTATTTTTGTTATTCAGACCACTTATTTATGAAATTATTAATAGTCGAAGACGAACCAAACCTTTTATCTATTCTGCGTAAAGGATTTGCCGAAAACAACAACGAAGTTAGTGTTGCCATGGATGGCAAAACAGCTCTCGAAATGCTTCATAATTATAATTTTGATGTTGTAATCTTAGACGTTATGTTACCGGATATTAATGGCATTGAAATTTGCAGACGTTTACGTGCCAGCAAGAATTTTGTACCTGTTTTGCTTTTAACAGCTCTGGGAACTTCAGAAAATATTGTAACCGGACTTAACGCCGGTGCCGATGATTATTTGGTTAAACCCTTTAAATTTGGAGAACTCGATGCAAGGGTTAATGCATTGCACAGAAGAGCACATCAGGAAACAGAACGAATTGACAGTATTACAGTAGGTGATTTAGAAATAAATGCCCGTGCTAAAACCGTAAAAAGAGAGGGAGAATCTATTATTTTAACGGCCAAAGAGTTTAAATTACTGTATTATTTAGCCAAAAATAGCGGACAGATTGTTTCCCGCGATCAAATCTTAGATAATGTTTGGGATATTAATTTTGATATGAATACCAATGTTGTAGACGTGTATATCACCTATCTGCGAAAAAAAATTGATAAACCTTTTGCAACCAAACTGATTCATACCATGAAAGGTTTAGGTTATGTTATAAAACCATAAAATGGATATAAGAAAAAAAATTACTTTTACTTATGTAGCGCTTTCCAGCTTTAGTACACTATTGTTGTGTATTATTGTATTTGTCTTGTTTCAGGAAAATAATAGATATCATTTCTTAAAACGATTAGAAGACAGGGCAAAAATTGTCGCTTCAATTCATTTTCAAAACGATCCTGAAAAAATAAAGTATTATAAAAACCTCAAAAAAGACGGACTTGAAGAACTTATAGAAGAAGAAGAATTTGTTCTAAAGATAAACAGCGCCAATAGTTTTGATTATAATACGAACTTAAATTTACCCAATGAGTTTTACACCAATGTTCTAAAATCCGGTGAAGATTATTTCGAAAAAGATAACAAATATTATTTAGGACAAGTTTTTACAGAAAGAAGTCAACGATACATTGTAATTGTGGGTGCACGCGATCAAAAAGGACCTACAACAACAATTTATATTGTAAAAATCATGCTTTTTGGCGGTATCGGATTTATATTTCTGGCTTTTTTCTTAGGGCGCTTTCTCGCAAAACGAGTGATTAATCCTGTAGCCAGAATTACCAGGGAAGTAAATAGAATTAGTGCCTCTAATCTTCATAACAGATTACCCGAAGTAAAAAATTCAGATGAAATCTCAGATCTTACTGCAACATTTAATGATATGCTGGACCGTTTAGAAACCTCTTTTGAGATTCAGGCCAACTTCATCAATAATGCTTCGCATGAATTAAAAACGCCAATAACCACCATTATTGCCGAGTCTGAAATTATGCTTCTTAAAGAACGCGCAGTTCCGGAATACATTCAATCATTAGAAAATATCTACAGTCAGGCCTCTAAACTAGGCAACCTTACCGAAAGTTTATTGAAACTTACTCAAACCGGTTACGACGGAAAAAAACAAGTACTGGATATCGCGAGAATCGATGAGTTATTAATGGATGTAAAATCAGATTTAGACAAAATTTATCCCGATAATCGTGTGAGTATGAAATTTAATTTCGCTCCAAACGATTCTAATCTCTTATTAATTCCTTGTAACAAACCACTTTTAGAGCTGGCCATTAATAATATCGTTACCAATGGTGTAAAGTATTCTGATAACAATGAAGTTTTCGTAACACTTTCTGCCAATCAGGAAATGATTAAAATAGCAATTAACGATATTGGCATTGGTATTCCTCCGGAAGATATTCCGCATTTGTATGAACCTTTCTTTAGAGGGAAAATTGCAACCAAATATATTGGTTATGGTTTGGGGCTTCCATTAGCATCAAAAATCATTCGCATGCACGATGGCGAAATACAAGTTCAGTCAGAACAAAATAAAGGGACTATTGTAACCATTGTTTTTAATAAATCAAAAATCAAAAAAAACAACATTAAAAATTCTAATGTTGAATCTTAGAAAGTTCTAATTTTATATTAAGACCCTTCTAATTTTAGTGAAGTTATTTTGTATGTATAAACTAAACGATTATACTTATGAAAAATTTCCTTATACCTACCACTTTAAAAGATGATACTATTTGTGCTGTAAAATCAGCAATTAGCCAGGCAAAATCATCAGATTGCGAAATCATTTTAATGATTGCTTCTGAGGCGCCTGACACTTTTTCTTCTTCAGGTTATTTGCGTGAAATGCGTACCGGACTTACAGCAAATCAGGAAATAGTTCTTGACACCTGTCGCTATATTATCGGGCATACGCCAAACTGTAAAATAAAAGTACAAAACCAGTACGGTCTTTCGTCTCCCATTTTCAAACGTATTATAGATGTTTTCTCTGTAAAATTAGTCATTCTTACACAGTCTTATAAACAAGAAACAAAACGAATTCACCAATACCTGATTCAATTAGCGGCCAACCAAAAATGCCCAATATTGCATTTAGGACCAGAGCAGTACAAAGAAGATTTTAATAAAGCACTTTATATCGAAAATGCCCGTGCAAATATGCATGTAAAGGATGTTCAGCAATTTTTGAATGAAAACTTTTCATTTGAAATTGTAAGCCAGACCGCCAATTTTGATGACAACTACGAAAAATTTGCTCCTTATTTATCCGAAGCAATTTCAAAATACGATATCGATTTGCTGGTAGAAACCCGTAAAGGAGAGAAAATCAAATTCAAGAAAGTAAAAAAAGAAGATATGAACGAGAGATTAGGACTTCCGGTTTTGTCTCTTTATGAAGAAATGGCATAATACCTAATTACTGCCGAAAAAATATAAGTTTAATTTAAAACCGAAAATATGTTATTAAAGAAAAGAATACCAATGAAGTACGTTCTCGGGAAAATTAAAGTAGAAATTACATTAGTTTTGGCGTATACGATATTGTTTGAAGTTTTTCACAATTACTTCATCAATCTTCCTGTAGATATCCCAATTGCAATTCCAACAATGATTGGAACCATTATATCCTTATTATTGGCTTTTAAGTCTAATCAGGCATATGACAGATGGTGGGAAGCCCGAATTGTTTGGGGGGCGATTGTAAATGATTCCAGAACATTGATCAGGCAGGTACTAACATTTTATAAAGACCCTAATTTTTCTGTAGAAGCAAATGAATTCAAAGAAAATTTTGCCAAACGACAAATTGCATGGTGTTATAGTTTAGGAGAATCTTTGCGAAATAAAGATGCCTTAAAACCTCTTGAAGGCCTGATAAGCGATGAAGAATTACGTTTTGTAAAAAATCATCAAAACATACCCAATGCAATTTTATTATTGCATGCGAGAGATCTTCGAAATGCTAAAAATGACAAACGTATTAATATGTATCAGCAAGTCGAAATCGATAATACGTTATCAAGACTCTGTGATGAAATGGGGAAATGTGAGCGAATTAAAAACACCATTTTTCCAACAACGTACAGTATGTACATCAGATTGACATTGTGTTTGTTTATTTTATTGCTGCCTTTTGGATTAATTAGTGTATTGAGCTGGTTTGCGATCCCATTAATTACAGCAATTGCTGCCGCTTTCTTTTTGATCGAAAGAATGGCGATTCACTTGCAGGATCCATTCGAAAACAGAGCTACAGATACACCTGTAACTACAATTGCTAATACTATTGAAAGAAATATAACTCAGATGATGAACGAATACCAAAGCGAATTTGATATTATCAATGAATTTCATCTTCAGCCTGAGACTAAAAAAGCGGAAAACAACGCTTACTTTGTTTTATAATTAAAAATTGATTTTGGTTTCTCAATTTGTTGCCGGACAATGCTATTTACAGCATTGTCCGGTTTTTTTATATAAATATTTTCATGTTTTTTTTCAGGACTTCGTTCAGGATGAAAAACAAAAAATCTGTGTAAATCCGTGTTTTTGCGAAGCAAATCCGCGTCATCCGTGTGCCATGACAAAGATTGTCGAGCTTCGTGTGTGATCCTTTCTGCGTCAGTATGACAAGATTACGCAGAGTTTAGTATCATCGATGAAGTAGTCTTCCTAAAATCTGTATAGATTGTCTTAATTCATTTGTCCATACCAATCCAAAACTCAATCGCATACAATTCGAAAACTGATCCTGAAAAGAGAAAATTCTTCCGGGCGCTATACTAATCTTGTGCTGCATCGCCAAATGATAAAAGGCAGCAGTGTCGACACTTTTATCCAATTCTATCCAAAGAAAAAATCCCCCTTGCGGCTGACTTACTTTTGTTCCTTTTGGAAAAGATTCCAAAACCGTATTGATATAATTATTACAATTATGATTCAATATCTGACGTATTTTTCTAAGATGATTTTCGTATCGTCCATTTTTTAGAAAATCCCCCACAACCTGATGTGTTATAGTAGGCGAGGAGAGTGTATGGTAAATCTTGTTGCGTAATATTTCTTTTTTAAATTTCCCCGGCGAAACCCAGCCCACACGATAACCCGGCGCCAGCGTTTTCGAAACCGAACTGCAGCAAAGCACAATACCGCTCTCGTCATAGGTTTTACAATTCGTTGGTCGGCTTGCGCCAAAGTACAAATCGCCGTGAATATCATCTTCGATTAATGGAATATTATAAAACTCCATCAACTTAACAACTTCTATTTTATGTTCGGCCGGCATCATGCTTCCGGATGGATTACTAAAATTACTCATCAACAAACAAAGTTTTACCTTTTTAGACGAAAGTGCTTTTTTTAACGCATCTAATTCAATTCCGGTTGTCATGTTTGTTGGCAATTCCATGATGTACAATCCCAACGATTTGGCCAGTTGCAGAATTCCAAAATAAGCAGGGCTTTCGGTAATAATAGTATCTCCCGGTTGGGTTAGTGTCATCAAACAATGGGAAATAGCACTCGTGCAGCCAGGCGTTGTAATAATATCTTCCTCAGATAATGATCCTCCCCAGGTAAAAGACCATCTTGCAATTTCCCGCCTTAAATTCGGATTCCCTTTTACCTGCTCATAACTTGTTCCGCTATTAGGAAGTTGTCGCATTGCCTGAACCATTCCCTTATTTAATTTCGCAATCGGCAGCAATTCATTCGACGGAAAACCCAAAGAAAGCATTGTAATATCAGGATCGGTCATATTACCGTACACCTGATCGATTAAATCTTCCCGATCAACATTGGCACATTTTAAAATAGGACTGCTTGGCGAAGGCTCAGGAATCGTTCTGGCCGAAATATTACTTACATAATAACCGGATTGAGGTCTGGATTCGATCAGTGATCTGCTTTCGATTTCATAATACGCTTTACTTACCGTGCTCATGCTGTAACCCGTTTCGGCGCAGACTTCACGTATCGATGGCAGTTTGTCACCCACATTCAAAACACCGGATTTTATTTGCTTTTCGATTCTGTCAGCAAACTGAAGATACAAGTAATTTGGATTTTTCATAAATAAAAACTGTTATGGTGCAATTTACAAAAACTGTATCTGTATTGCTGTTTTATTTTTTAGAAATTTGCTTTAATAGAAAATTAAACAAAAACAACATTTGTGAAAACAACAAAATACTACATAGCTGCCATTACCTGTTTTGTAATCTGGGGATTTTTTAGTCTGGTTTTAAAACCCATACACGACTATGCCTCTCTGGATATTTTGTTCTACCGCGTTTTTAGCTGTAGCATTCTGATGTTGATTATTGCTTTTACTTTTAAAAGAAAAAGAATAAAAGAAGCAATTCAAAACTTCAAATCGTTGCCTACTTTTGAGAAACGCAAAACCATTTTATTGAATATTGGCGGAAGCGTGTTTCTAATGGCCAACTGGTTTACATTCATTTATGTAATGAACCACGTTAGCGTAAAAGCCACATCATTAGCCTATTTGGTTTGTCCTATTTTAACCACTTTACTCGCTTATTTTATTTTGCATGAAAAACTCAGCAAAACGCAATGGATCGCTGTTGGGTTAAGCATTTCCGGCTGTGTACTTTTATCGTATGCCAATATTATGGATATGTTTTTTAGCATCATTATAGGATCAACTTATGCATCTTATCTGGTAAGCCAGAGAGTCAATAAAGGTTTCGATAAATTTATAATCCTAACGTTTCATATTACTTTGGCAGCATTGCTTTTATTGCCATTTTATCCCATATACAGCGGGCCGGTTCCAACCGAATTTAAGTTTTATTTCTGTATAGAAACCATTGCAATATTGTTTACCATTTTTCCATTGTTTCTTAATTTATACGCCTTGTCTGGAATTAATTCTTCAACCGTTGGAATGCTTTTAAATATTAACCCAATGATTGCTTTTCTATTGGCGATGTTTCTGTATAAAGAACAATTTGGACTAATACAAATCATTGCTTACGGAATTGTTTTTCTCGCAGTTTTGGTTTTTAATTCACATCATATTTTTGCCATGAAGCAAAAGTTTACACAATATCCAAAGATTCTAAAATAACGTGAGGTTTTTTTATGTTTTTTATTGGTTTAAAATATAAATTACCAGAATCTTAACAGGATATTCAAACAGGAATGATTATTTTCATTCCTGTTTTTTTATGCAATAAAAAGAATAAAAAAATACCACTCTCGATAGCTATCGGGATTACAGATTAAAAGGATTTTTTTTAGCCACGAATTCACGAATTTTTCAATCTATTTGGGCGCAATCATTCGTGAATTCGTGGCTATTTTTAAAATAATGAAACTAATTTTAATTTGTGATCCTGATAGCTATGAGGAGTGAAAAAAAAATACAAACTGAACAACTATTTATATGAAAAATACCAAACTCCAAGCCTTTATTCCGTTATTTTATTTAGTATGGTCTGATGATTTACTAACTCAGAAAGAGTTTACTACAATCAGGAAATTTATCAATGACCTCACTTGGCTTTCGCCCGAAGAAAAACAACAATTAGTATCACGATTAGATATTTCAAATCCGCCTTCGCGAAATGAACTCACGCAATGGAAATTAGATATCGAAAATAGTATTCAGAATAAAGCTGATATAAAATCAATTTTTGATATTGCTGTGGCACTTTCAGAAAAAGATATAGATATTTCGAAATTACAATCTGATTTTATAAAATTAGAGAACGATCTTGGAATTCTGGGCGAAGAAGCGCTTCAGAATTTCAAAACAAAAAGTAGTTCATTTACAGCAAACTCCCAAACCAATGCTGATTTTGATATTCAAAAGATAACAGCCATTTTAAATGGTAAAGAAGTTGCGATAATCAATAAAGTAAAATCAGTAATTTCAAGACCTGAATTTGCTTATGAAACTTCTACAGATATCAATGTATACCGCGAAACAGTATACAATTGGTGTAAAATCCTTGCAGATGAAAATCTCGGAAATATGGCTTATCCCAAACAATATGGTGGAGGAGAAAACATAGCCGATTATTTTGCCATAATGGAAACCCTAAGTTACCACGATTTGAGTCTGGTAATCAAATTTGGTGTTCAGTTTGGTCTATGGGGAATGAGCGTTCAGTCGTTAGGAACCGATAAACATTATGCCAAATACTTAAAAGATATTGGAACCTTAAAAATTCCAGGGTGTTTTGCCATGACCGAAACACATCACGGATCGAACGTAAAAGGTCTGGAAACTACAGCTACATACAATCATAACGATCAAACGTTTACGATTCATACACCTAATAAAAATGCACAGAAAGAATACATTGGTAACGCAGCAGTTCACGGCCAAATGGCAACTGTTTTTGCCAAATTAGTTATAGACGGTCATGATTATGGCGTAAATGCTTTTGTGGTTCCGCTAAGAGACACCAACGGAAATACCTTAAACGGAATTACGATTGGGGATTGCGGACATAAAATGGGATTAAACGGAGTAGATAACGGAACGATTAGTTTTGACAACGTGGTGATTCCGAAAGAAAATATGCTCGATCGTTTTGCTTCTGTAAATGATAAAGGCGAATTCGAAAGCCCAATCCCGAGTGATAACAGACGATTTTTTACCATGTTAGGTACTTTGGTTGGAGGACGAATTGGGATTCCGCGTTCTGCTTTGGCTGCAGCCAAATCCGGATTAACAATTGCCATTCGCTACAGCGATCAAAGAAGACAATTTGGACCAGAAGGAGGATCAGAAGTTCCGATTTTAAATTACAGAATGCATCAGCGAAGATTAATTCCGCCTTTGGCAAAAACCTACGCCGTACATTTTGCTTTGCAATATCTTACCAATCGCTTTTTAAATAAAACCGAAGCCGAAATGCAGGAAATCGAAGCTTTGGCAGCAGGAATGAAATCGTATTCGACATGGAGCACTAGAGATATTCTACAAGAATGCCGTGAAGCTATTGGAGGAAAAGGATATTTGTCTGAAAACCGAATCGATGCTTTAAAAAATGATACCGAAATATATACCACTTTCGAAGGCGATAATACTGTTTTGATGCAATTGGTGGCTAAAAATCGTTTATCTGAATTCAGAAAATCATTTGGCGAAATGGGTTCTTTGGGAATCATTAATTATGTGTACGAAAATGCAAAAACAGCATTCACAGAGAAAAACCCAATTGCTACCCGAAGAACCGATGACGAACATTTATTAGATCCTGAATTTCATTTACAGGCTTTCATTCACAGAGAAAAAACAATTTTAGCTTCGGCAGCACGACGTATCAAAAAATTAGTTGATGGAGGTTTAGAACCTTACGATGCTTTTAATGTTGTACAACATCAAATGATCGATGTGGCTCAGGCCTATTTAGAAAGAGTTGTTTTAGAACAATTTCAGTTGGCTATAAAAGAAGTCGAAGATCAAAAATCGAAAGAAATCTTAACCAAGCTGAATCAACTATATGCGCTTTCCCAAATAGAAAAAAACAAAGGCTGGTATCTTGAAGACGGTTATATGGAAGCTGTAAAAACCAAAGCAATCCGTAAGATAGTCAATCAATTGTGTTGGGATATTCGACCGGATGCGGTTTCGTTGGTTAATGCTTTTGATATACCTGAGAGTTGTTTAGCGGCGCCAATTGCTGTTCGATAAAAGAGTAAAGAGTAAAGAGTAAAGAGTAAAGAGTAAAGAGAATAGATCTTGTGAGAACTTTGTCAAAGTTTTAAACTTTGACAAAGTTTATGGAGTCATTTTTGTCAATCCTGAGGAACGAAAGATCACACTAGAAACTCCGCAACGAGAATCGTCAATCTTTGTCGAGTTTCGAGTGTGATCCTTCGTTCCTCAAGGATTACAAACTATGCGAAAATACTCTTATTTATATCACAACAACCTTTAAATCATTGTTTTATTAAAATAACTCGCCTTCTCAAAATCTTTTATATTGATAGAAATCACCGGAACTTCAGGAAGTACTCGATTCAGTTTAGAAACAATTACTTTCGAAAGATTTGCTTTTTGCTCAACATTTCGGCCTTCCATAATATAGGCAAAAACGTGAATAAAGTCTTTTATGGAATTTCCGTTGTTATAATACGAAAAGGGATTAATGCGAACCTTGATCTCAGCTTCATCAAAAAGACCAGTAGATAATGCTGCATTAAAAACATCCTGCATAATATCATCTGCAGATTTTAATCGAATAACGTTTTCTGAACAATCAATAATAAAATGAGGCATTTGTGTTGGTTTTTAGATTATTGTAATAGAGTTTTATCAAATTTACAAAAATCCGGTTGATAAAATTATTTTTAACAGATAGAAAGTCAGAGTTTTGGATTGAAGAGGCGATACCCGAAAAATTTCTTTTAGTACTTGATTTTTCTGTTACAAAAAGTCAAAAAGTGCGACTTATCAAATAGTCTATTTTTATACCTGCACTTTCTTATATTTGTAAGTCTCATTATATCATAATTGTTTTGAAAAATTATTTATTGTTTTGTTTATTCGTTCTTTTAGGCAGTCCTGTATATTCATCAGACAGCACTGATACTATTTTGGCAAAGCTCAATGATGCTTTAAAAAATAAAGCACATTATGTCAGGCTTAAAGAAGAGCGTATTTTGAATTTTAAAAAAATCAAATCAGACGATTTAACTCCGGAACAAGAATACAATTACAACAAAACTTTATATACAGAATATCAAAAGTTCAACTCAGATTCGGCCATATTTTATGTAAAAAAGAATCTGAAGATTGCCGGTGAACTTCAAAATAATGAATTGCTGAATTTAGCCAATTTGCAATTGGTAACACTTTTTTCTTCCTCAGGAAAATACCGGGAATCTGAAGCTATTTTAAAAAGCATTGATAAAAAAACACTCTCAAAAGCATTGCTTCCCAATTATTATGTGGCCTACAGGGAATTTTTTGAGCATTATGCCGCCAATAGTTATGATATAAAATACATTCAGAAAATAAGGGAATATCGTGATTCTTTGATTGCTGTTTTAGATCCCAATACTTTAAATTATCAGATCAATAAAATTCAGCAGGGAATGTCCCAAAAAAAACTGGTAAATGCGGAGCAGCAGTTGCAGCAATTGTTTGCCAGTATTAAAGAAGATAATCCTCAATATGCGATGGTAACTTATCTTTTAGGAAGTATTTATGAAGCAAGACATCAGCTAGAACCACGGAAAAAGTTTTATGCGCTTTCGGCTACCTCAGACCTAAAAAATGCCAATAAAGATAATGCGTCACTTCAGGAACTGGCATTGGTTTTTTATGAAATTGGTGATGTAGATATGGCGTATAAACTAACACAATCGGCTATTGAGGATGCGCTTTATTGCAACGTTCAGTTTCGTACACTTTTAATGTCAGAGGTTTATTCGATTATCAATACCGTTTATTTAGAAAAAGAAGCCAAGAGAAAAACCGAGTTGCAGCTGTATTTGTTATGCATCAGTTTGCTTTCGGCATTTTTGTTTGTAGCAATTATTTATGTCTACAAACAAATGAAAAAAGTATCCAGAATACGTGGAGAACTTTACGAAACCAGTCAAAAATTAGCCGTATTAAACAAAGATATTACGGAAACCAACAATCAGCTGCAGGAACGTAACGCACAATTATCAGAATCGAATCATATTAAAGAAGAATATATTGCGCATTTTTTTAGTCTTTGTTCGACTTACATCAATAAGCTGGAAAATTATCGTATTATTTTAAATAAAAAGGCAACCGCAAAACAGTTTGATGAGATTTACAAAATGCTTAAATCAACGACTTTGGTTGATAATGAGCTCGAGGAGTTGTACAAGAATTTTGATATTATTTTTCTTAATTTGTATCCCACTTTCGTGAAAGATTTCAACGCACTTTTGATCAAGGAGGAACAAATCGTTTTAAAACAAGGGGAATTGCTGAATACCGAACTTCGTATTTTTGCTTTAATCCGTTTAGGAATTACTGATAGTGTAAAAATTGCGGCATTCCTTCGTTACTCTTTAAGTACAATTTATAATTATCGTACCAGAGCTCGAAATAAAGCTGCAGTTTCGAGAAATGATTTTGAAGAAATGGTCATTAAAATTGGCTTAATTTCATTGAAAGTGTAATTATTTATTTTAAAACTACTACTTTTTTTAGGGGGTGTATTTGTTCAAGTATTTGTAAATCAAATATTTATTTTTTTGTTCCACTACTTTTTTTCGTTTGAAAATTAAAAACGAACTATAACGTTTTAGCTTTACAATATTATTAAAAGGTAATAATGACCTTATTACTGCCTTTTAAATTATACATTAAATGCTTTAATAAATTAATAGTTATGTTTAAAAACGTTAAAACAATTGTTGTTTTACTTTTGTTGAGCTCTATCGGTGTAAATGCACAGAGTAAAGTTCCGGTTTATCTGGATGATAAAAAGCCCATTAATGAGCGTGTAGAAGATGCTCTTAAAAGAATGACGACAGAAGAAAAAATTGCCATGATTCATGCGCAATCTAAATTTAGTTCGCCAGGTGTACCACGTTTAGGAATTCCTGAAAACTGGATGACTGACGGACCACACGGAATTCGTACCGAAGTAAAATGGGACGAATGGGATCAGGCAGGCTGGACAAACGATTCTTGTATTGCATTTCCGGCTCTTACAGCACTTTCTGCAACCTGGAACAAAGAGTTGTCTTCTTTATATGGTAAGTCAATTGGGGAAGAAGCGCGCTACCGTAATAAAAATGTATTGTTAGGACCTGGGGTAAATATCTACAGAACGCCATTAAACGGTCGTAACTTCGAATATATGGGAGAAGATCCTTTTCTTGCTGCAAAAATGGTTGTTCCTTATATAAAAGGAGTACAAGCAAACGGAGTGGCTGCCTGTGTAAAACATTTTGCTTTAAATAATCAGGAAACAAAACGTAACTCAGTAAACGTAATTGTAGATGATCGTGCTTTGTACGAAATCTATTTACCTGCTTTTAAAGCGGCAGTTCAGGAAGGTGAGGTTTGGGCAATTATGGGTTCTTATAATAAATACAAAGGGCAGCAATGTTGTCATAATGAATTTTTATTAAATGACATTCTTCGCGGAGAATGGGGATTCAAAGGTGTTGTAGTCTCAGATTGGGGCGGAGTTAATGATACTAAACAATCTATTTTTAATGGTCTTGATATGGAATTTGGTTCCTGGACAAACGGACTTTCGTGGGGAACAAGTAATGCATACGATAACTATTTCTTGGCCAAACCTTATTCTGAAATGATTAGAAAAGGTGAAGTTGGAACGAAAGAATTAGACGAAAAAGTACGTCGTATTTTACGTTTATCGTTCCTTACTACTATGGACAGAAACCGTCCGTTTGGATCTTTTGGAACACAAGAGCACGCAGATGCAGGCCGTAAAATTGCCGAAGAAGGAATTGTATTGCTACAGAACAACAATAACATTTTACCAATCAACCTTTCTAAAACAAAGAAAATTGCAGTTATTGGAGAAAATGCTATCAAAATGATGACTGTAGGTGGAGGAAGTTCTTCGCTTAAAGCAAGATACGAAATTACACCTCTTGAAGGATTAAAGAAAAGAATAGGCAACCAGGCCGAAATTGTTTACGCACGTGGTTATGTTGGTGATCCAACAAGTAATTATAATGGAGTAGTAGCAAAAGTAAGTTTAGAGGACAAACGTTCTCCTGCAGAATTAACTGCAGAAGCTCTTAAAGTAGCCAAAGATGCTGATATCGTTCTTTTTATCGGAGGTTTAAACAAAAGTGACAATCAGGATGCAGAAGGACACGATCGTAAAGAGTTAGGCTTGCCATACGGTCAGGATAAATTAATTACTGATTTGGTTAAAGTAAATAAAAATGTAGTTTTTGTAAATATTTCAGGAAATGCTGTGGCAATGCCGTGGGTAAAAGAAGTTCCGGGAATTGTACAAGGATGGTTTTTAGGTACAGAAGCAGGAAATGCTTTGGCTAATGTTTTGGTTGGAGATGTAAATCCTTCTGGAAAATTATCTTTTACTTTCCCTGTAAAATTAGCTGATAACGGCGCTCATGCTTTAGGAGAATTTCCTGGTGGAGATGAAGTTAAATATAACGAAAGCATTTTTGTAGGTTACCGTTGGGCCGATAAACAAAAAGCAAAACCATTATTCTCTTTTGGTCACGGTTTAAGCTATACGACTTTTGCTTACGGAAAAGTAACAGCAGATAAAAAACAAATGTCAAGCAGCGACAAAATTACATTTTCTGTAAATGTAAAAAACACAGGATCAAGAGAAGGTTCTGAGGTTGTTCAGCTTTATATCAGCGATTTAAAATCTTCATTACCGCGTCCGATTAAGGAATTAAAGGGATTTGAGAAAATTTCGCTTAAAGCGGGAGAAGAAAAAACAGTAACTTTTACAGTAGATAAAACAGCTTTAAGCTTTTTTGATGATAAAAAACACGACTGGGTTGCTGAACCGGGAGCTTTTGAAGCAATCGTTGGAGCATCTTCTACAGATATAAAATCAAAAGTGGGATTCTCACTTCAATAATTTCATTATTTCTAAATTGGTTGGTTGTAAAGCTGCAAGTGTAAAAATTTGCAGCTTTACTTTTAAAATGATTTTACCATTTAAGATATTAAGGAAATTAAGCTTTGTGTTTGCTGTACTTGAAAGTTTTATTAGTAAGGAAATAAAGTATTGTGTTTAATATGTATTGTAGAGTTACACTCTTTTTTGTTTGTTCTGTGACAAACCTTGCGAACTTTTCTGTTATCTATTTAAAGAAAACTATGACTGTTTAGAAAAAATCTTATTTTAGCTCACACCAAAAAATAAAAACTAACCTTTAACCATCAAAAAATATTTTTATGAGTTCACCTTCTATTGATATTAAACCTAAAAAACATTATGAAATTCTGGATGGACTTCGAGGAGTCGCTGCGATTTTAGTAGTGATTTTTCATATTCTGGAGGCCCATAACGGGGGAAGCCGCTTTAACCAAATCATCAATCACGGTTATCTGGCCGTTGATTTCTTTTTCCTTTTATCAGGATTTGTAGTAGCATATGCGTACGACGATCGTTGGGGAAAATTAACCCAATGGGAATTTTATAAGCGACGCTTAATTCGTTTACAGCCCATGGTAATTATGGGAATGATCATTGGAGCGATTTTTTATTATTTTCAGGCATCCAATCTTTTTCCTTTAATTGCAGGAATGGAAGCTTGGAAAGTGATTCTAACAATGGTAATTGGTTTTACATTACTTCCAATTCCGCCATCATTAGAAATTAGAGGCTGGGGCGAAATGCATCCGCTTAATGGACCTGCTTGGTCACTATTCTTCGAATATATTGCCAATATTTTATACGCTGTATTGTTTCGTAAATTCTCAAACAAAGTATTAGCAATCTTTGTTTTTATATTTGCAGCAATGCTCGTAAATTATACTGTTTTTGGACCAAATGGAGATGTAATTGGCGGTTGGTCTCTAAACCTGCAACAAATGAATGTGGGATTCACGCGATTATTATATCCGTTTTTTGCCGGTGTTTTACTTTCAAGATTAGGAAAACTAATTCACTTAAAAGGAGCTTTCTGGATTTGCAGCGTTTTAATTCTGATTCTTTTTTCAGTTCCAAGAATTGGTGATGAAAACACTTTATGGATGAATGGTTTATATGAATCAGTTGTGATAATTCTTTTGTTTCCATTAATTGTTGCCATTGGAGCAGGAGGAGAAATAAAGAATCCACTTTCAATTAAAATATGCAAAGCTTTAGGCGATATATCATATCCAATTTATATTATACATTATCCGTTAATTTATTGGTACACAGCATGGGTTATAGACAATAAAGTTCCTTTAAAAGACGGTTATATGGTAGGAATAGGTGTTCTGGTTGCCAGCATCACAATAGCTTATTTATGTCTGAAATTTTACGATGAACCTGTACGTAACTGGCTTCAGAATAAATTTCAAAAAAGAAAAATTTCTTAAAAGGAGGGACAAAGGTTCAAAGGCTCAGAGGGACAAAAGGTAAAGCTTTGCTACTTTGAACCTCTGAGCCTTTGTACCTAAATAAAGATATTGAATTTCTTAATTTTGTTAGTTATAGATATTCAAAAAAGGGGTGAAACTTCATGTTTTCATCCCTTTGTTTTTTTTGTAAAAGGTACAAAGATGCAAAGCTTCAAAGCAAGAAAGGGAAATTTTGTGATTCCAATTTTGATCCCTTTTGTATTTATAATTTCATGTTGAAATAAATAAGTAAAAAAAGCAAACAATTGTAAAATGCCAATTTAGAACGTATAATTGTACATAAGCATAATTGTAGAGATGCACAGCAGTGCATCTACGCAAAGTATATCGACAAAGAATGAAAACAAATTGCAGAGATTAAGAGTTTTTTTTTTGCCACAGATTATTAAGATTAAAAGATTTTTGAAGCATTTGAAGAAATGTAAAAGAAAGTTAATTCTTGCTTTTTGTGTTTGCTAATGTTCTAAATTTATGGACAAAAAAAAATAAAAAATGTCGTATCAAAACAATACAGATAATATGCCGATTTATCAAAAGGCAGAACAGATTTTTAAACTTACAGAAGGACTTGTTCACATTATTCCATTAGATAATGAATTTTTACAAGAAACAACTGTTCAGTTTATGCGCGAAAATGCAATGATTATTCCTGTGAAGATTGCCGGTGCAGAAAGCGGAGATTTATATGATTTAAGAATGGAAAATGCGGCTATAATTCGAAAAGCTGCCAGAGAATTATATGTTCAGGCTGGAAGTTTACGTTTTGAGGAAGGCATTACGGATAATGATTATATTGATTTGCTAAGAAGTACAATTGATGAATTTCGGTTATTGTTTATTGATTGGGTAGCAAGTTTCGATCAGTGGAACTATATTAAAGACAGTTGGGGATTATTTAATCCGCCAGGAGTAAATGCACACGATAAAGATCCTGACGAAGATATTCCTTTTGATCCAAAAGATTATTTTGAATCAGATGATGAAGATGATGATTTTTAAATTTGATGATGATTTTTTGCCACAGCATAAAATAATTTTGAATCCGTGTAAATCAGTAAAACCCGCTTTATCTGTGGGCAATTTAATTTTAAATACATTGTGTAGACGCACAGCAGTGCGCCTCTACGATATAGATGCCGAAAAGATTGGTAAATATAAAAGGGATAAACAATGAAGTTTATCCCTTTTATATTTTAGTTCAATAACAAACTTAGTAATTAAGAATCTTAGTACCTCAGAATCTTAGAGCCTTAGTACCTTAAAAAAAAATTATTCTAAAACCAATGCTCCCAAAGCTTCTTTAGTGAAACCTTTCAATTGATCGGTTTTTCCCGCTTTAATTTTAGCTACCCAATTCGGGTCAGATAAAAGAGGCCTTCCTACTGCAACCAAATCAAAATCGCCTCTGTCGAAACGTCTGTTTAATTCTTCTAATGAAGTTGGTTCAGAACTTTCTCCTGCAAAAGCTCCAAAGAAATCACCAGAAAGTCCAACAGAACCTACAGTAATAGTTGGTGCTCCGGTTACTTTTTTAGCCCATCCTGCAAAGTTCAAATCAGATTCTTCGAATTCAGGTTCCCAGAAACGACGTTGAGAACAGTGTAAAATATCAACTCCTGCATCTACAAGAGGTGTTAACCATGCTTCTAATTCCTGTGGATTTTTAGCCAGTTTATAATTATAATCAGAAGGTTTAAATTGAGAAAAACGCATGATTACAGCGAAATCATTTCCTACTTGTTTTCTGATTTCTTTTACCACTTCAATAGCAAAACGATTTCGTTCCGGAAGTGTTTTTCCGCCATAAATATCTTCACGTAAATTCGTTTCGGCTCTAAAGAACTGGTCAATCAAATAACCGTGCGCTCCGTGAATTTCGATTGTATCAAAACCTAATCTTTTAGCATCAGCGGCAGCCTGGCCAAAAGCAAGAATGGTATCTTCAATATCTTTTTCGGTCATGGTTACACCATTTCTAAAATCAGGACGGTTTAATCCTGACGGACCTTCAAAAGGAACTGGCGGAACCCACCCAGATTGGTGATTGTCCATAATTCCCATATGCCATATTTGTGGTCCCATAGCACCTCCTGCAGCGTGAACTTCGTTGATTACGTTTTTCCATCCGTTTAAAGCTAAATCGCCATAAAAATGCGGCACATTAGCATCATTAGATGATGAAGCTCTGTTGATAACAGTTCCTTCAGATAATATTAAACCAACTTCACCTTCAGCTCTTTTTTGGTAGTAAGAAGCTACTTCATCAGTTGGAACTCCGTTTGGAGAGAATGAGCGCGTCATTGGCGCCATTACGATTCGGTTTTTAAGATTTAACGTTTTTAAGTTAAATGGAGAAAACAGGTTGTTTGTACTCATAGTAATTTACAAATTAGATTGAATTAAGTTACTGAGTGCTTCAAAGGCACCTTCGTTGCGTTTATAGTAAGTCCATTGTCCAACACGTTTAGATTCTATAAATCCGGCGCGTTGTAAAATAGAGAGATATTCAGAAACAGTCGATTGCGTCAAGCCAGCCTTGGCTTGTATTTGCCCCACGCAAACTCCGTGTTCAAATCCGGCATGCTGGAGCTGATCCGGAAAATTGATTTCAGGTTCTTTTAACCATTCCAGCATTTGCAATCTGGATTTGTTGGAGAGTGCCTTAAAGATTTCTATTGGTTCCATGGTGCAAATATATCGACTTTTCCCGATATGCCAATTTACAAGATAATTATTTAATAAAAAATTAAGATGAAGGAAGGTGAAAGCGGGAGATTTTAATAAAGAAAATTTATATTTGCTTGTGAAAATTAATCTCGCAAAGGCGCCAAAACACAAAAAATAAAAGCTTATAAGAAATAAAACTTTGCGGCTCTGCGCCTTTGCGAGATTTTTAAAAAAACAACAAGCCCCCAAATAAATAACTTAATCAAATTATGAAGAAAACTTTACTTATTCTAGGACTTTTATTGTGCATAATAACGACGTCAAAAGCTCAGGTTGTGGGAACCGATGTTGGTGATATTGCTCCTGAAATCGATCTTCCGGATACAAAAGGAAATAATGTGGCACTTTCCTCTTTAAGAGGAGATTTAGTTTTAATCGACTTTTGGGCTTCATGGTGCGGGCCATGTACGAAAGAACATCCTGAATTGATCAAATTATACAATACATATTCTGGCAAGTTTTCTATTTACAGCGTTTCTATGGATACTAAAAAAGCGCTTTGGACTGGAGCAATTGCCAAGCAAAAACTGCCGTGGATACAAGTGAGTGATTTAAAATACTGGCAATCTCCTGTTATTGGAGATTATAAGCTTCAATCTGTGCCTTTAAACTTTTTAGTAGACAAAAACGGAATCATCCTGGCTAAAAACATTCACGGAAAAGCTTTGGAAGATATGCTTAAAAGTTTGTTGACAGCGCAGTAAAAAACGGGAACTAATCAAAACTTTGAGTATATTGCTATTTCAAAAAAGTGATAACAATAAATGACTATATCATCATGATTCAAAGATCAGTATTCCTATTCTTTATTTTGGCTGCATTTCAGTGTAATGCACAAACAATAGAGACTGTTAATAAGTTTAAAACCTCTTATCAGCATTGTTTAAACAGCGGTAGCGGTATGAAAAATTGTGCGATTGAATATTACAATCAGTCCGATAGTTTATTGAATGTTGCTTACAGGAATTTAAAACTAAAATTAAGTTCTAAAGAACAATCCCGATTAAAAAAAGAACAGTTGGACTGGATAAAAAAACGCGATCTGTATTTTGAAAGCGTATATTCAGATACCAAAAAAGAAGGTCATTTTATAGAAGGAAGCAGCGATTTTGATATGGTTGTTTTTGACGAAAAAGCAAATTATGTTTTTACAAGAGTAAAAGAACTTATAAAAAGACTGTAATTTGTTTTTTAAATAGTACTTAAATGGAATCAAAACTCAGTTTATCTGAATTTCGCAGAAGATTAGAAAACAATACAGAAATTGGTTCTCTAAAAGTAAACTTAAGCCTTTTTAGAATATTTCCCAGATTTGGAGAAAGCAAACCATTTTATGGACTTTTTGATGATAAAAGTTTTCGCCTGACTATCAATTCGAGAACATCGCCAACTTATTTTATTATAAGAGGAAATTACAAGAATGTCAATAATGTTCTTAAAGTAAGTTATATCGTTGAACCCAACAGTAAATTTCAGTTGATCTGGACAAGATTTTCTCCGGTAGTTTTTTTAATCGTAATAAATGTCTTTTTTCTTTTTTTTGGAAGAGGACTTAGAAGAGCCACCACAATTGTAAGCTTGTTTTTGCTTATTCTCATTTTTTATTCAAGATGGAAAGAAGAAAGAAAGAGAAAAAAATTAGAGCGTAATTTTGTCAGGATTTTTGAGATTAAGATGTAAAAGGGTTTGATTGTTTCAGGTTTTCTTGGTTTCATGTTTCAAGTTGCTTGTATTCTCAATCTCTCACATTGTTACCTTTGTCAAAGTTTTAAACTTTGACAAAGGTTGGGAAAACCTAAAACCTAAAACCTAAAACCTAAAACCTGAAACCTGAAACCTGAAACCTGAAACCTGAAACCAATTATTTCCTATTTGCGTTCATAGTCTGCAAGGCATTTTCAGGTGAAGACAAATACAATTTATAAAAATCAGCTGTTGGGCCAACATGAATTTCATAAGTATCGGTTTCTATTCCTTGTTTAAGCTCTAAAGCAACTTGTTCCGGACTTATACCATTTTCACCACCAATTGCTTTAGAAAACTCAGTATTTACTAAGGGAGGCATCAATTCAAAAACCTTTACAAGTGGTCGCTTTTCCTGTTTTTCGAGTGAAACTCTTAATACCTGAGAATAAGAGTGAAGCGCCGCTTTACTTACCGCATAACCCGGAAGTGTATATCCCGGAGAAAAAGCAGCAATAGACGAAACATTTACAAAAGCAGCTTTGGGCTGTTTTTGAAGCAAAGGCAGCAATTTTTCGGTAAGTCTTACAACCGAAAGATAATTCGTCAGGATTTCTTCACTGGCTTTTTCGAACGCATTGGCATTTTCATCCGTTAACTTAAAATAGTGGGCTAAACCCGCATTGTTAATTACAATATTTAGGTTAGGAAAATCTTCATTTAACTGTTTTGTCAGTTTTAAGACATCGGCTTCTTTGTTAATGTCTGAAACGATTCCGGTTACATTTTTTAAACTCAAAACTGCTTTTTCCAGTTTTTCGGCATTTCTTCCTGTAATAATGACTTTATTATCAGCAGAAAATAGTTTTGCAATTTCGTATCCAATCCCTGATCCGCCGCCAGTAATTAGAATAGTGTTGTTTGAAGTTTTCATTTTATTTTTAGTTTAGGGTTTTCTTCGTTTCAGGTTTTACTGTTTGCTGATTTAACCGCAAAGCATGCAAGTATTTTTATAATATCTTGTCTTGACAAACGCAATGAACGCAAAGCTTTATCAATTAACTTTACGAACTCATCTTTTTTAGATTACAGCGAATAAAATAAAAAATTGGCGCCTTTGCGAGATTAAAAAAATTTACCGAACCTTGCCGTGAATCTTGCATGCTGTGCGGTTAAATTTGTGTTCTCATTTCAAACCTGAAACCTGAAACAAAGAAAACCTGAAACAAATTTTTAAATATTTATAGCTCCTTGTCCCGATGCAATCATATAGGCTTCTTTCAGGGTTTCAGAGTAGGTGGGGTGCGCATATGAAATTCTGAACATATCTTCGTCTGTTACTTCATATTCCATTCCTATAACGCCTTGCGCAATGAGATCAGCGGCTCGTGGGCCAATGATGTGCATACCTAAAAGTTCGCCGTATTTAGGGTCTGAAAGTACTTTCGAGAAACCGTCTTTTTCTAAAGCGGCCCTCGCTCTGGCACTTGCCGAAAACGGAAATTTCCCTACACGATATTCAATTCCTTTTTCTTTCAGTTCTTCTTCGGTATAGCCTACAGAAGCAACTTCCGGCCATGTATAAACCACTCCCGGAATCAATCTGTAATTAATGTGTGGTTTTTGTCCGTTGATCGTTTCGGCTACAAATATTCCTTCTTCCTCTGCTTTATGCGCGAGCATGGCTCCGGCAACCACATCGCCAATAGCATAAATATTTTCGGCTTTGGTTTGCAGTTTTTCATTGGTTACAATTCGGCCTTTAGTATCTACTTCTACTGGAGTATTTTCTAATCCTAATCCTTCAGTATACGGCTTTCTTCCCACGGCAACCAGACAATAATCGGCAGTAATTTCTTGTGCGGCATTTGCAGTATCAAGAAAAGTAACCGTTGCATTTTTGCCGTTATTTTTAGCCGATTGTACTTTATGACTAAGCAAAATCTTGATATTTTGCTTAGAGAATATCTTTTTGAGTTCTTTTCCCAGTTCTTTATCCATTGTAGGGATCAGGCTGTCGGCATATTCAATTATGGTAACTTCAACTCCAATTCGGGCATAAATAGAAGCCATTTCTACGCCAATTACACCGCCGCCAATAATGACCATTGTTTTGGGTTTATCAGGAAGAGAAAGTGCTTCAGTCGAAGTTATAATTCGTTTTTTATCGATTTCGACTCCGGGAATTGTAGCTGGTTTCGAGCCTGTTGCAATAATATAATGCATAGCGGAAATAGTAGAGGAGGAACCGTCTGTTGCTTTTACATTAATTTCTTTATCATTCAAAAAAGAAGCAAATCCTTCAAAAACTTCAATTTTATTCTTCTTCATCAAAAAGTTCAGTCCTGCAATATTTTGCTCTACAACTTCTGATTTTCTTTTGATGAATTGTGGAAAGTCGAGACTTAATTTTCCTGTTATGATGCCGTGAGTGGCAAATTTGGTTGCAGCTTCATGATAATGTTCTGTGCTGTCAAGAAGTGCTTTTGTAGGGATGCAACCTACATTCGTACAAGTACCGCCTAGTGCTTTGTATTTTTCGACGATAGCCGTTTTATAACCCAATTGCGAACATCTAATGGCCGATGCATATCCGCCAGGCCCTGAACCAATAACAATAATATCAAACTTTGTTTCCATAGAATAAAAGATTAGTTATATTTTCAAAAGAACTATGCAGACTGCACAATTACTCCTGTATTATAAGTAATTGTTAGTCTTGTTTTAAGTGTCTGAAATATAAGGAATTATATTTTATTAAGGAAGGGAGTTTGTCTTTTTTTTGATGATTAATCTGTTGACTTAGTGGTGTTTAAAAAGCAATTCCAAATTGAAAGCCAACTGTAAAAGTCGCAGGATGATCGTTTCCAAATCGAACTGGAAAAGGAACGGCAACAAAATAGCTGCAATTTTCATTTTTTATAACCGTTTTATTAATAACGGGTGTGAAACCATATCTTCCGCCGCTTTCAAAAGCAGCTCTTCCTGCAAAAGTGTAGCCTTTTCCTAAAGCGATTAATACTCCGGGATGAAATAAAATATTAGTGACTTTATCATGTCCGTCTTCGGCTTTTATATTGGGAACAATTTCAAAAGAAAATCCTATTTTAGAGCTTTTCCAGATGTTTATTCCGGTTGGGAAACCTACAGCGTAATAATCCCTGAAATTAAGGTTGGTTTGTTCATTACTAATCGTTACAATAGGGTGAAGAACCCCAAAATAGCCGGTAATTTTTGGATAAGTAGTTTGAGCAAATGAAGCTGATTTTGATGCAATCAGAATTAAAATAAAAAAATGTTTCAACGAATTCATAATAGTTTGGTTTAGAAATACAAAACTATCACGACTTTATAATGATAAATAGAATGCTATTTACCTTTTGTATCTGGATTACTTTTCAAGGCATTTTTTCGATACGAAGACGGATTTTTACCGGTATGCACTTTGAAAATTCTGGTAAAGTGACTTTGGTCTGAAAAGCCCGTCATGTAAGCAATTTCAGTAAGTGTATAATTCGAATTCTGAATCAGATTTATGGCTTTTTCAATTCGTAATTTTCGAACATATTCACCAAAATTTAAATCTTCAAAATATTTCGAAAATTCACGTGATAAATAAGAAGGGTTTAGTTCTAAATCGCTGGAGATTTTCTTTAAATCAAAAGTAAACTGAGCGTCTATTTGATCCTGAATAATCTCTTTTAAATCTTTGACCCAAGAAGGTGTTTTTTTGTTTGACTTTTTTTCGTTTAAAAATTTGTTATAAACTTCATGAAGTAAACTTTCGAAAGGGCTATTTTGTAAATGATTTTGTTTGTAAAGATGCGTCGCCCAGCTATAAAGTGCATCGTAAAGAATCGTTCCGTTTTTTAATAATTCAGAATCATCTGTAATATTATGCGAAAGTCCGGCAGAAATGGCCCAAAGTCCCGCAGATTCTTTGGCAATATCATGTTGGTCTGTATCGGCACCGCGGACAATTTTAGACATTATTAAAACAGCCGGATCTTTAATTTGATATTTTTTAATGATGTAATCAAAAGTGCATTCATCATTATAATGCGTAAATTCGACATCAGGAATATCAAATGGAATAGCTTCTAAAGCTACAGCTTTAGTTAAAACTTCATCAAACGGGACATAAATAAATTCGGCTTCAGGATCAACAAACTTTTTGATTAACCAGGGACTTGCTATTCTGTCAATTTTAGGTCGTTCTCTGGTAATCCATTTCATTGCGCTTATTTATTAAATTGTATAAATCAAAATTATCAATTTAATCTCTCTTCATGATTTTTTTCACCGCCAAAATTATTCTTCAGCAATTCTCTAACCTGAAACTGGGTTTTGTTTCGGGTGATGTTTTGCCATTCTTTAAAATCAAAAAGATGAATTTTTTTTGCATTCGGGTTGGTAACAAATGAAAGCCTTGCAATCGAATATTTATAATACTTTAATTCGTGCGATATATGTCTGTTGGGCACAACAACAAGTATGGTTTCCCATTTCAGGAAATCTGTCGCCGGCGGGATATCTTCTCTTTCTGTTAAGCCAAGTGATTCAAAAAAGGCAATTATTTTTTGATCATTTAGTTTATCGATTTTTTGGTCAATGCGCTTAATAGTATTAAGAAGCGTATTTTCGTCTTTAATAACACTCATGATAATACTTTTTTTAGTTGAAATTCAAGATAAAATTACATTAAAAGACAATAATTTAACACAGGATAGCGCGTAGAATGATTCTAAATTTTTTATAGTCTAATTTTCAACATAAGTATAAAAGTATATACGATCATATTTTGATAAAATACTATTATTTTAATAGGTTTAAAAACAATATTTTTATCGCTGCTAGCTAACCACATTTTTATGAAAACTACTTCTGCCAAAGAAATACTATTGTATTTTATCTTTTTGATATCTATTGCCTCATTCGCTCAAAACAAATCAGATCGGGAATTAATTTTAATCGATAAAGACTGGCGTTTTTCGTTGGGCCATTTATATGATACTAAAAAAGATTTCGGTCATGCCGAAGGTTATTTTTCATACTTAACCAAAACCGGATTTGGAGACGGACCGGCAGCCAAAGATTTTGATGACCGTGCCTGGCGAAAACTAGATCTGCCACACGATTGGGCTGTTGAACAGGAATTTAGCGAAAAAGGCAGTTTCAGCCACGGATTTAAAACCGCAGGAAAAGGTTTTCCTGAAAAAAGTATTGGCTGGTATCGAAAAAAAATCAATATTCCGCAGAACGATCAGGGAAAAATTATCTCGCTGAAATTTGATGGTGTTTTTAGAAATTCGAAAGTATTTTTTAACGGCTATTTCCTGGGAACAGAAGAAAGCGGTTATAATGGTTTTGAATATGATGTGACGGCCTATGTAAATTATGGTGGCGAAAATACAATCGTTGTTCGCGCAGACGCTTCGATGGAAGAAGGCTGGTTTTACGAAGGCGCGGGAATTTACAGACATGTTTATCTGCAAAAAACAAACCCAATTCATATTGCTCAAAACGGAACTTATGTAACATCTGAAATTAAAGAAAATTTGGCAGAAGTTACTGCTAATGTAACCATTGAAAACAAAGGTAATTATAAAGGTCCGATTGAAGTTGTTCAGACGATTTTTGATCGTGAAAGCAAACAAGTTGGATTTTCTTTTGAAGATGTAAATGCGCCTGAATTTTATAAAACAGGTAATTATATTTTAAAATTGACTGTGAAAAATCCACTTTTATGGGATATTGAAAGTCCTAATTTATATCGTTTGATTACTCAAATTAGAAAAGACGGAAAATTAATAGACAGTTATGAAACGAGTTTCGGAATCAGAACAATCAAATTTGATCCTGAAAAAGGTTTTTTTCTTAACGGAAAAGCTATAAAACTAAAAGGTACCAATAATCATCAGGATCATGCCGGAATAGGAACTGCGTTGCCGGATGAATTGCAATATTACCGTATAAAAAAGCTGAAAGAAATGGGTTCGAATGCGTATCGATGTTCGCACCATCCGCCAACGCCCGAATTACTAAAAGCCTGTGATGAACTTGGAATGCTGGTAATTGATGAAACCCGTTTAATGGGAATTAATGATTATCATCTCAATGATTTAAAACGTTTAATCGAGCGCGATCGCAATCATCCCAGTATTATTTGCTGGTCGGTAGGAAATGAGGAATGGAATATTGAAGGCGGAATCTTGGGCGAACGCATTACGAATGTGATGCAGGAATTTGCAAAAAGTTTAGACGCTACAAGACCTGTAACTGTTGGAATCAGCAGTGGTTTTAAAAGTGGTATTTCGTCTGTAGTCGAGATTATGGGCTATAATTATATGGGCAACGGCGATATCGATGCCCATAGAAATGAGTTTAAAAATCAACCCGGAATGGGAACGGAAGAAGGTTCTACATTTGCAACCAGAGGAATTTATTTTACAGATGATGCCAAACATTACCAAAGTGCGTATGACAAGAAACCCCGTCCAACTTTTTATAGTATCGAAGAAGGCTGGAAGTTTTATGCCTCAAGACCTTATTTAGCAGGAATGTTTATCTGGACCGGTTTTGATTATCGCGGAGAACCAACGCCTTATGGATGGCCCTCGGTGACATCTTATTTTGGGATGATGGATGTTTGCGGTTTCCCGAAAGACAATGTATTTTATCTAAAATCATGGTGGGGAAGTACGCCTGTTCTGCATATCATGCCACATTGGAACTGGAGTGGAATGGAAGGTAAACAAATTGACGTTTGGGTACATTCGAATTGTGATGAGGTAGAGCTTTTCCTGAATAAAAAGAGCTTAGGAAAAAAGAAAATGGAACAATACGGCCATTTAGAATGGAAAGTAAACTATACACCCGGAACGCTGGAAGCCATTGGATATAAAAACGGCAAAAAAATTGTGACCGATATTCAAAAAACAACCGGAAATGCTGAAAACATTAAACTTTCTGCAGATGCTGAAAATCCTTCAAATGCAAATGTTTCCGTAATAACGGTTGAAGTTTTGGATAAAAAAGGGTTGCACATTCCAACGGCAAATGATGAGATTACATTTGATATTAAAGGCGGAAAAATTTTGGGCGTAGGAAATGGTGATCCAACCTCATTAGAAAAAGATCAGTTTATTGATGATATTACTCTTGTTCCTATTACTAATTTTGAAGAAAGAAAACAGGCATATGTTGATAATGCAAATCAGTCTGCTTTGGATGAATCGAATGCATGGAAGGAAGCTTTTAAAGACAGAGATTATAAAAATCAGGCTTCGGCATATATTTACAGAGGAAAATTTGAGTTGAAAAATAATTTACAATCAAATAGTGTTGATTTCTTTTATAAAAAAATTGGCGTAAACGAATCGGTGTTTGTAAATGGAAATTTGGTTACTGCCAATACAGATGATCCTCAAAAATACCATCTTAACAAATCGGTTTTAAAAGAAGGAAGCAATATCATAACAATCAGGGCTTCGCCTTTGCAAAAAGTAAAAGATTGGGATGTTATGAATACAGATCCAGGAATTATCAGAGTAATAACGCCATCAGAACCTTGGAAACGTAAATTGTTTAACGGTTATGCTCAAATCATTGTTCAGAAAAATGAAAGCAGAAGCGAAGTTGTTTTATCGGCTTCCGCCAAAGGATTAAAGCCGGCTGTTTTGAATATTAATCAAAAGAAAAACTAGGAATATAATTTTATACGCAGAGACATAGATTGATAGTTAAAAAGGATAAAGAAATAAATTTGTTTCTATCAATCTATGTTTCTGCGCGTTTAAAAAATCAAGCCTTTATTAAAGAAGATTAAAAAAAATCAGTTACAATTCTTTCTTGACAATATTAGTTTTGAGAAGATTAGAAGTGGCCCTTGCAATTAATCTCGTTTGATCCTTATTCCAGATTTCGCATTGCGCATTTACGATTTGTTTTCCTTTTCTAATAATAGCCGTCTTTGCCAGAATCGTATCTCCAACAAAAGCAGGAGCAAAGTAATCTACAACAAGATTTATAGTCGTGTAAAAAGTTTCTTCATTAAGAGAAAACATTGTCGCGCCAATGCAATCATCGGCAATAGCAGCCGTAACCCCACCGTGCAGGCTCTTTACCGGATTCGACATTTCCTCGCGGACTAAATATTTAAAAGTAACCGTGCCTTCTTCGGCAACGACTACTATAGGTTTCATCCAAAGCATAAAAGGCGATGGAGATGCTATAAATTCTCTGTCAATATGATCTTGCAATACTTGTAATCTCGTTAGTTTTTCCATTAAGTTTATATTTATATTTTAATACTGATCGGTATATTTTTATTCAAAAAAAATCAATTTTTACTGATTACTTTTATTCTAAGTCGTCGATGATTTTAGTTAATGAAAGCATGATGTTAGATAAGTTCGAAGAATTTCCGGTGATTTTAGCAATCATTACAGCACCTTCGATAATAGCGATTATGGTTAATGCTGTTTTCTCAGAATCAATATTTTTGGCTTTAAATTCTCCTGCTACAATTCCTTGTTCGATAAAGTAGGCGAGTTTATCTTTCCAGGCAAGAATGGTATTTTCGACTTTTTTTCTCAAAAGAGGATGTGTGTCGTCAGCTTCTGTAGCGGTATTAATAATAGGGCAGCCGCCTTTTGTAACCAGTAAGTCGTAATAATCAGAATACAATCGTGGGTATACCAATAATTTGTCTTTATAAGTAGTTTGCTTTTCTATTTCGCTGGCAAAAATATCCTGAAGCTCTTTTACATTAAATTTAAAAGCAGCAATTGCCACTTCATCTTTATTTTCGAAATTGCCATAAATACTTCCTTTTGTAAGTCCGGTTGCTGCAGTAATATCACTTATAGAAGTGCCGCTGTATCCCTTCATATTAAAAAGAGGAGCCGTTTTCTCGATAATAAAATTCTTTGTTCTTTCAGCTTTACTCATAATTGGTAATTTAAACACAAATATATACCGATTGGTATAATTTTACAATGTTTTGGCGAGTTATTTTGTTTGAGGTTTTCTCTGTATTGTATTGAAAATTAAAGCAGATTATTTTTACCACAGAGTTACACAAAGTTTTTCACAAAGATTCACAGAGAATGAAAATAAAAAGAATAATCACAGATTAAAAAGATGTCGAAAATCTGTGCTAATCTTTTAATCTGTGGATAAAAAACTTTGCGAAACTTTGCGAAAAACTTTGCGAAAAACTTTGTGTAACTCTATGGTTAACTTTTATTCTCATTTCAAACCTGAAACAAAATAAAACCGGAAACTATTTTTTTTATTTGATTTTCATAACTTTGCAAAATGAATAATCAGACAGAAACTCAGAATTGCGATTTTACTTCAGATTTAAAGCTGAAAGGTTTTAAAGTATATCAGATAAACGGAGATCAAAGTAAAATTCCGGTTTACAGCCGCAGGGATTTTTATAAGATTTGCATTAATACCAGTAAAAGTGTTATACAATATGCTGACCGCGGAATAGAAACCGACGGAACGATTCTGTTTTTCGGTAATCCGATTATTCCCTATTCCTGGGAAACTATTTCTGAAGGATACGAAGGTTATGCCTGTGTTTTTACAGAAGAATTTCTAAAAGCAAAAGACCGATCAGAAACACTTCATGAATCGCCTTTGTTTAAAATAGGAGGCACGCCCATTTTTTCTTTAAATACTGAACAAAAGCTGTTTATAGATTCATTGTTTGAGAAAATGATTCAGGAATATGAAACCGATTATGTTTTTAAAGATGATTTGATGCGCAGCTATGTCAACCTGATTATTCATGAATCGATGAAAATGCAGCCTACAGAAAATTTCTTTAAACATAAAAATGCCTCTTCGAGAATTACCTCATTATTTTTAGAATTACTCGAAAGACAATTTCCTATAGAAACAAAAAATGAACCCCTGGCGTTAAAAACGCCTCAGGATTATGCACAAAGTCTGGCTGTACACGTAAATCATTTGAACCGTTCTGTAAAAGAAATTACCGGAAAGCCAACAACAGCCCATATTACGGAGAGAATCATTGGCGAAGCCAAAGCATTGCTGCAACACACAGATTGGAGTATATCGGATATTGGCTATTCGCTTGGATTTGAATATCCGAGTTATTTTAATAATTATTTCAAAAGACTTACGGGAACCATACCAAAATCGTTGAGATCGTAAATTGTTTCATATTCTTAATTTTTTGTTTGAATATTGTTATTTCTGATTGTCGTTGCTAAAGTACTTTTGCCCTGAAATAATTAGTATTAACCTCTATCGGTTTTTCGCTGACTAAATATAACTTCTACAAAGCGCATTCTAGCTTTATGATTTAGTTTCCAGCACTGATATACAAAACAAAATAATTATGAAAGAACCAGAAAATCAATTAAATGAAACTATTTTTCCTAAAGGAGATCTGGCTTCAGCGGATTATTTTACAGGAAAAGCATGGGTGAAAATGTTGGTTCCAAATGATCCGGTTTTAAATACTGCAGTGGGTAATGTAGTTTTCGAAGCAGGTGCAAGAAACAATTGGCATACACATCCAGGCGGGCAAATTCTAATTGTAACACAAGGAACAGGATATTATCAGGAAGAAGGAAAACCAATTCAGTTGCTTCACGCAGGTGATGTTGTAAACATTCCGCCCGACCTAAAGCATTGGCACGGAGCTTCTCCGGATAGTGAATTTACCCACATTGCAATTAGTACCAATACCGAAAAAGGTATTGTAGACTGGCTTGAACCAGTAACTGACGAACAATACAATAGCTTTAAATAACTAAAGTAAAAGTGTTGTTTGGCGAGATCTAACCATTAATTAACGGTTTTGTTAGATCTTATTTAAATAAAATCAATCTCAAAAAATCTATTTATGTCAACACTTTATACTTCTGCTATTGAAGAGGGAAAAATCCCTAATACTTTCATGACTGGTAATGTTTCTTATAAAAAACAAACCAGCAATATTCATCCGGACAATACCATAATTAAAGAAATTTCTTTTGAGCCCGGTTCGAGATGCAAATGGCATATTAATGCAAGCTTACAATTATTTATCGCAACAGACGGAATTGGCTATTTTCAGGAAAAAGGTGCTGCGATTCGTTTGCTTCATAAAGATGAGGTGGTTACCATTTTACCTGGCGTAGAACATTGGTATGGCGCAACACCTTTTAGCAAATTTTCGCACATTAGCATTATTACAGAAATAGATAAAGGAAAAGGAATTTGGTTAGAAAGTGTAACCGATGAAGAGTATTTTGCTTTTGGAAAATAGTCTAAGTTTCTGAGTTGCTAAGATTCTGAGTTACTAAGTAAAAAACGGAGAATCTTAAAAACATATTTACAAAGAAAATTTTGCAACTCTGCGACTTTGAGCGAAAAATATTTTTTTTCACGCAACATAAAGAAAAAAAACTTTGTGTCGTAGCGCCTTCGTGGCATTTTTTAAACCTGAAACTTTAAAAAAATACTTTTAATGGAAACAAAAAACATAAAAGCCTTTGGTACAGAAGCTGCCGAAGCACCTTTACATACATTAGACATTCAGCGTAGAGCGGTATTAGCGCATGACGTAGAAATTGAAATTTTATATTGCGGCATCTGCCATTCCGATTTACACTCGGCGAGAAACGAATGGCACGGAACTATTTACCCAATAGTTCCCGGACATGAAATTGTGGGTCGCATAACAAAAGTCGGCGACCACGTAAAAGGTTTTAAAGTCGGCGATTTGGCCGGAGTAGGCTGTATGGTCGATTCTTGCAGAGAATGTGAGCATTGTAAAGACGGATTAGAGCAATTTTGCGATCCTGGAAACACATTAACGTTCAATTCTCCTGACGTTCATTTAGGCGGCCAAACTTTTGGAGGATATTCTCAAAGTATCGTAGTCGATGAAAATTATGTATTGCATATTTCAGACAAATTAGATCTTGCAGGAGTTGCTCCTTTATTATGTGCCGGAATTACAACTTATTCTCCTCTTAAACACTGGAAAGTGGGTCCCGGACAAAAAGTGGGTATCGTTGGTATTGGAGGTTTAGGACATATGGGAATCAAATTAGCGAAAGCAATGGGTGCTCATGTAGTTGTTTTTACTACCTCATTGTCTAAGACCGAAGATGCAAAACGTTTGGGTGCCGATGAAGTTGTATTGTCTACAGATCCGGAACAAATGGCGAAGTATGCCAAATCGCTTAACTTTATTTTAGACTGTGTATCGGCGGAACACAATATAGATGCGTATCTGAATTTACTAAAAGTAGATGGAACTCTTACATTAGTTGGCGCTCCTATGGAACCGCTTCCGGTAACGTCATTTAGTCTTTTATTAGGCAGAAGAAGTTTTGCAGGTTCCAATATTGGCGGAATTGCCGAAACTCAGGAAATGCTTGACTTCTGCGCAGAACATAATATTACGGCAGACATCGAAATTATTGGTGTAAACGAAGTAAACGATGCTTACGAAAGATTATTAAAAGGAGATATTAAGTACCGTTTTGTAATTGATATGGCTTCTTTGAAGTAACTAAGGAACTAAGGTTCTGAGATTCTAAGTTTAAACTTTTGCCTTTGCTTTTGCTAGCTCAATTTCATTAAGTTAAACTTAAAAAAAAATAATCTCGCAAAGGCGCTAGGACGCAAAGTTTAAATACAATATTGTTTATAATAAATGCTTAAAAAGGTCTGACTTTATAATGTCAGACCTTTTTTTATTCTTTTAAAACTTATATCATTTAATTATTTAATTTTGAAACGGAACAACTAAATCTCTTTCTTTTGCAAAAACATTCTATTCCTGTTTTATCTGTTGGCAATATACTTGGAGAAGAGACTTTGGGGATTACTTTATTTCGTCATAGTGTAAAAGGAAGAAACGAATTCGAGCAGCCACATAAGCACGACTTTTATCTGGTATTTTTTGTAGAGAAAGGTTCTGGATTTCACAATGTCGATTTTACGCAATATACAGTAAATGATTATCAGGTATATTTTATCAGGCCCGGACAAGTTCACAACTGGTCGCTTGATGTAGATACTTCGGGTTTTCAGCTGATGCTTTCGGCGGATGTGGTTAGTATTTTTTCGAATTTAGGAAAACTTCCTTTTTTTGAGCAAAGTGTTCCGTCTTGTCTTTCTTTAGATAAAAATGAATTTGAGGAATTTAAAAGTCATTTGCATGAAATAGAATTACTATTATCTGATAACGATACACTTACCAAAGAAATAGTTTTGCTGCGTTTGCATTTACTGCTCAAATTATTGCAAAAACAATATTTGAATCAATTTCCTGAACACGATTCATCGACCAAGCCTGAGAAAATAATAAAAGGATTTACTGTTTTAATTGACGATTATTTTAGTAAAGAACCTTCGGTAAATTTTTATGCTGATAAATTAAATATTACCTCTAATTATCTTAATATCCTTTCGCAGAAATATTTAAAGGTTCCGGCAAGTGATGTCATAAGACAAAGAACCATTCTTGAAGCCAAACGTTTGCTCACCAGTACCGATTTGTCTATAAAAGAAATCGGCTACCAACTTGGTTTTAATGATAATACTTATTTTACCAAAGTCTTTAAAAAATATGCCGGAAAAACTCCGGGTGATTTTAAAAAATTATAATTTTTACCATCTTTCTCCGCAATATTACCGTTATCATTTTAAGTTTATAACGATTTTTGCAATGTAATAATACTGTTGATTATTAGGGTGTTATTGTAAAATCGTATAACAAACTCAAAGAAGATAAAATATAATTTATGGAAGAGCATACAATAAGCCGAAAAAAATTCTTAGGATTAGGAGCTGCAGCAACCGGAGCCGCTTTATTTTCGGGAATTGGAGGAAATGCCGTTGCGCAGGTTTTACCCGAAGAAAACAAAACAGCTTTAAACGAATATCTTTTAATGAATGTACGATTAGAAGATGGTTTTGAATACAACGATAAAAATGAAGTAATTGCTACTAAAACTGCACTTTATACTATTCATATTGCCAATGGTAAAATAAAAAGTATAACGACAGGAAAGTCGGCTTTGAAGTTGAAAACGGTTGATGCCAAAGGATTTTTGATGCTTCCGGGATTGCGCGATATGCACATTCATATTGATAAAACGTACTACGGCAGCGGAATCTGGAATGCAGCGCCAAGAAAAGGATATACAGTAAAAGATATGATTACGCTGGAGCAAAAGTTGATTCCGCAATTATTACCGGATTCTCAGCATAAAGCCGAAGAAGCCATTAAACTAATGCAAAGCCAGGGAAGTTATTTTGCGCGTTGCCAGTGTAATATCGATCCTGTAAGCGGACTAAAAAGTCTCGAACATTTGCAGGCAGCTTTAGATAAAAATAAAGATAATTTTGGATCTGAAATTGTAGCTTTTCCGCAACACGGAATCTTATATTCAAAATGTGAGCCTTTGTTAAGAGAAGCGGCTTCGATGGGAATTGATTTTATAGGCGGACTTGACCCAACAAATGTCGATGGCAATATGGAGAAATCGCTTGATGTCATGTTTCAAATTGCAATTGATAATAATAAAGGTGTCGACATACACTTGCATGAATCGATACCATCTGGTAAAGCGGCCATCGAATACATGATTAAAAAAACCGAAGAAAATAAACAGTTACAAGGAAAAACCTATATAAGTCACGGTTTTGCGCTTGCCAAAATGGATGCAAAAGATCTCGAGAAAATCGCCGAACAAATGGGAAATCTGGGAATAGGAGTAGTGTCAGGAATTCCGATTGGGAAAACGATAATGCCAATTCCAACATTGAAGAAGTACGGCGTAAAACTAATGACAGGAACCGATAGTATTGTTGATCACTGGCAGCCTTTCGGAACTTGTGATATGCTCGAAAAAGCAAAATTATGTGCGCAGCTTTACGGCTGGACAGACGAGTATAATTTAAGCAGAGCTTTGCACATCGAAACAAAAGATGAAATTTTACCACTTAACGATGCCGGAACCCGCGTTTGGCCCGCAGTTGATAATGAAGCCAATTTTATATTAGTAAAAGCAAGTTGTTCCGCCGAAGCCGTAGCGCGTTTACCTAAAAGAGAAGGGGTTTTTTATAAAGGAAGAAAGATAGCTGGGGATGTTTTTTAAGGTTCTGTTCTAAGTTGCTAAGATTCTAAGGTTCTAAGTTTTTAACCTCTTAATATTTCAACGATTAAATCATTCTTACGAAGTTATATAAGCAGTTCCGAACGTAAAATATTGCGTCAAATAATTTAGATTATATAAAAAAGACGCACTGCTGTGCGTCTCTACAAAACCGTTGAGCCTTAAAAAGAAAAACTTAGAACCTTAGCATCTTAGCCTCTCAGAATCTTAAAAAAAAGAAACCCCTCAAGCAATTCAACTCTTGAGGGGTTTTTGAAAATAAATAATAACCAATTAAATTTATTTTTTATCTAAATTTTGTTTTAGCAATTTCGCATGCTCTAAATGAGCGGTTAGCGGTGCTATATTATTCGATGCCCAAAGCTTAACATCATTATCAGTAGCATCTTTTGATGCTTTTTGCAATTTGTCAATTGCTTTTTCGTGACCATCGATCATCATGTCTACGAATTTTTTATCAAAATCAAGACCTGATTTTTCGTTTAATTTTTTATACTCTTCTTGTCCGTCTTCAGTTAAAGAAGTTGGTAGAGTAAAGTTTTTAGCTTTTGCCAAAGCGCTTACTTCAGATGCTGATTTAGTATGCTCGTCAACAAGCATTTTACCAAATTTTTTCACTTCTGCATTAGTACCTTTTTGTTGCGCTAATTTTCCAAGTTCAATCTCGGCTAAATTAATTTCTGCCTGATCCACTAAAAATTCAGAGTCATCTTCTTTATTATTAATAGTATCAAATTTTGCTTCGTTTGCATCTTCCGCTACTTCTTTAGGATCTTCTTGTTTGTTTTCATTTTTACAAGAATTTAAAGATAAAATAAGTAATCCTGCTCCTAAAATTGCTGTTCCGGCTAAAAGTATTTTTTTCATGATTTAATCGTTTAAATGTTATAATGTAAAATTATTCAGATTGTGTGAAGAATGTCTTACAGTATTTTTGGATAATGTTACAGGATTTGAATTTTAACAAATAATACGTGATACAAATAGTATTATATTCGCAAAACAAAAAAGCGATATCATTTTAACCGAATCAAATTATCCTATGATCACAAACAATAAAGTATCAAGAATATTTATCGCAGCATTCCTGCTTTTGGTTTCCATTCATTTATCTGCACAAATAACTTATACAGGCTTTATAGATAAATATCCAATAGAATTTATAACTGATATTGATTCTGAAGGTTCGGGAAATGCCATTTATGCTTATACAAATTACGATACACCAATTCAAATAAGCGGAACTCTTAAACAGGGAATACTAACCTTTTATGAAAAAGATAAAAATGGTAAAGAAACTGCACAATTGATTTTTGAAAATTTCGACTCCAAAAACAAAAAGCTGGAAGGAAAGTGGCAAGATTTAAACACAAATAAAGAACTTCAAATTAGTTTAGTGAAAGTGTTTGAAATTGACGATGCAGGTTCTGAATGGAAAAATAAAGAAATTTTGCAGCCTGTTTCTTTAAAGGGGAAATATTTTAAATTGGTGCTTTCAAAAAAGAAAGATGATTCTCCCATGATAACCGGAATTAAAATTCTGGAAAAAAAGACAGACAAGCTAATTCAGCAAATAGCATTAGAATGCCAGTTATGGGGACTAAACAATATAATGGTTGATGATTATAATTTTGACGGTATAGAAGATTTCTCTGTTTTTGAATCCAGTTATGCCGGCCCTAACACTTCAAGATTGTATTTTTTATATAATCCTACAACAGGCAAATATTTTGAAAGCAGTTTTAGCGGAACTTCGTTACAATTTGACAGCAAAACAAAGAGAATTTCAGAACACAACCAATGTTGTGCAGGCAGAAGTGTTATTACTGCAGAATATAAAGTAGTAAACAATAAAATGGTTTTAATAAAGCAAACCTGTATGGAATATGATGATAAAACGGGAGATTATAAAAAGGTAAAATGTGATTGAGTGTTTTTTTGGATTGGGCTTGATTGCGTAATGAATTTAGAGGTTTGAATCCCAGCTGGCGAGCATCTTACATATTTACACTTAACCCTACAATAGATTTACAATTCAAATTGTTCCCAAACATAGGTATTGCAGACTTGTTGCTCTGAAAGAGCTTTAGCAATAGCATGGTGCGAAGCACTATGAACAAGAACATTCTTTTTTTTAGCCCTGTAAGGGCGAACGCCTAATCGCAAAAAAATCTTCATTAAATTATATTATTATTTTCTGACAAAGTCATCTTTTCTTAAAATATATAGTACTTATTTTCTTTTGTCTTTCAGGACGATTATCTCGCTTAATTGAGTTCTTATTGCATTGTATTACGCTAAATATTATTAGGCTTTTAGCCTGTTTTTAAGCCTTCGAGCACTTCTGTTGCCTCCAGTGAGCATAAATTTGTTGGAAATCTAAATAATCAAAAACGCATGTCTGACCGTTTTCAGCAAAAAGATAGTTATAAAGTTTACATCAAAAGTTTTGTTCAATAGTATATATTTATAACGACTAAAACATAACGCCCAAAAATAACCACAAATGATTAATATAGATTTTAAAAAAGAGAAGGGTAAAATTGATGAAATTATCAATAAGGCTTTAGCAGATTATCAAAATGAAATAGATGTCATTACTATTGAAGACTGGACTTTAAAATCTAAAGAATTATTTATAGACAGATCCTATAATGGATATAATTCTCAAAGTACACAATTCATCAATAATAGTTTTCCGGATGTTACAAGCGCAGTAGACAGTAATGCGAGATTGATATTGTATCTGTATACATCAGAAAGAGATTTTGAATTTGATTTGATTAAAAAACAATTAATCGAAAAAATTAAAAAATCTATATAACAGAAGTTTTGCAAAAGCTATTTGCAAATTAGGAATTACAAGGCTTATATAACAAAAAGTAAAGAGTTATCTAAAAACTGTTGAACTTTTCATGTCTTTTAATGATAATTGATATTAATTTACTAAGTTCGTGTCGAAATTTAACAAAAAGAATCCGCACTAAAACTTCAGTAGCTTATGAAAAAAAAATTACTCTTCTTTTTATTTATTACCACAGCCGTATCAGCTCAAAATGGTTATCAGGAACATATTGTAATAGATAAATCTTTTGGTTCTCAAAATCCACAGGCGGTTGCCACGGCGGACATTAACGGAGATGGTTTTTTGGATATTGTTACCGTTGCAGGCGATGAAATTGTTTGGTATAAAAACCTAAACGGATCAGGTGATTTTAGCAAACCTATAACAATTTCAGACGCTTCGGGAGGAAGAATTGATGTTTTTGATGTCAATAAAGACGGATTTTTAGATGTAGTTTTTACGGGAAAATGGTCTGCCAAAGGCGATGGTGTTTACTGGATAAAAAATACAGACGGGCAGGGAACTTTTAGCAGTCCTGTTTTAATTTATGCGGCTAATAATATTAGCGATACGGGTTTAAGCGCTTATCAGATTATAGATATAGATAATGACAATGATCTCGATATACTTATTATGACCGCAAATAATTATTCAAGCAGTTGGTTAAATTGTTTAAAAAATGATGGTTCCGGTAATTTTAAGATTTCAACTCTTATTACAGATTTTTTGAGCTTTTCTGCAATAGATATCAATGGAGATAAATTGCCGGATCTGGTGATTAGATATACCAATCATTTAAAAACATTTATACAGCAAACTGACGGTTCGTTTACTTCATTGGCCACGATAACCCCTTTTTCGATGGAGAAGAAATTTCTGGGTGAGGATATTGATAATGACGGTGATCAGGATATTGTTTTTGTTTATGACAACGGAGGTTCAGTAGATATAAAATGGTACGAAAATAAAGATGGAAAAGGGACATTTAGTGGCGCTAAATTTTTAGTGAATGTACCAGAATTTTCTGGAATCTATAATGCGGAGTTTTATAGAATTTTATTAACAGATTTTGACGCAGATGGCAAAAAAGACATTCTGTTTTATTATACCAAAGCAAATAAAGTAAGTTGGTTTAAGAATAATGGCGCCGGTACTTTTGGGGCAGAACAAATTATAAAATCGATTTCATCGCGCCTTTATAGTTTTGCTGCAGGCGATATGAATAACGATGGCAGCAAAGATGTAGTCGCTATTTTAAACGATGATGTTGTTTTTTTTAAAAATACTGAGGGAAAAGGTGTTTTTGAGGAAATAAAGGTTTCGAAATATGCCTATGGAATTCATAAGATAGTTAGTGGAGATCTTGATGGTGATGGAGACATTGATATTGTATCAACATCTTATAATAAAAAAATTACGTGGTATAAAAACACAAATGGTTTAGGCGATTTTTCGGGAGAACAATTTATTATCTCAGATGAGATAAACATACCTGGTGATCTTTTTGTTATGGACATTGATAATGATGGTGATTTAGATGTAGTGGCGACAAGTTTAGTATACGGTTCTCCTGATGTTGTTTCCATTTTTTGGTCTGAAAATGATGGAGCAGGAAATTTTTCGAAGCAGCGACTTATTGCATCAGGTTCAGATGCAAAGTACATACTTTTTACAGATGTTAATAAAGATGGAAATATTGATGTAATTGCTACTTTAAGCAGAGACAAAGTATATTTAATTAAAAATTTAGGAAAAGGGGCTTTTGCAGAAAAAATAGCATTGCCATATAACAGCACATCTGATATTAATAATTGTTTTATAGAGGACTTTAATCAAGACGGAAATATTGATTATGCTGTAGTAGATTATGGAAAAATATTTTGGTATGAGAATGACGGATCCGGAAATTTCACCACAGAACATGTTAAGGATATTACTAAAGAAAAGGTATACATTCTTTATATGGCTGATTTAGATAATGATAAAGATCTTGATTTTGTATATCGTGATAGCAATAGAAATGTTGGCTGGTTCGAAAACTTAGACGGAAAAGGCAATTATGCAGTAGGTAAAATTTTATTTACAAGTGCAAAAGCAATTTCGACATTATCTTTATATGATGCTGATAGTGATGGAGATATTGATATTGTATACAATATGATAACCGAAACGGCTACAACATGGCATGAAAATTTAGGTGCCGGAAAAATGTCACCTGCTAAGGTTTTATCCAGTACGACTATGAATTTAACACCCGATACATTTGCTGATTTTAATGCAGATGGGCGTTTGGATAAATATGCAGCTGATATCAAGGAGGATAAAATAGCCTGGTATGAAAACCTGGGACCTTTTAAAAACACCATACGCGGAACAATTCGTTTAGATATTGATAATAATAGCTGCGACAGTAATGATCCAAAAGCTCCGTTATTATTGGTTTCTACATCAAACGGAACTAATACATTTTCGACATTTACAAAACAGGACGGAACTTATGATTTTATTGCAGATGTCAATACTTACACAACTTCTGTAGTGTCATCGCTAAAAGAATATCCTGCAACACCTTCTAAATATGTCTCGACATTTACAGCCAAAAATCAAAACGAAGTAGTAGACTTTTGTTTAGAACCAAGTTCATTATTTGAAGATTTAGAAATTAGAATGTATCCTTACGGAGAACCAAGACCGGGATTTACATCAAAATATAAAATTCATGTAACCAACAATGGTACAAAAGTCAAAAGCGGTTTGTTATCCTTGAAATTTGATGATTCGAAACTTGAATTTATTTCTTCAGGAAACCAGATAGATTCAAAAACAGCTAATACGATTCAGTTTGCTTATAAAGATTTGAAAGCATTTGAAACAAAAACGATTGATGTAACCTTTAAAGTTTTTACAATTCCTACTACAACCTTAGGAGATAAACTATCTTTTAATCTTGCGGTGCCTGTTCCTGCAGATACTAAACCTATTGACAACGAATATGTTTTAAAGCAAATCGTTGTAGGCTCATATGATCCAAATGATATTCGAGTATTAGAAGGAGAAGAGGTTTTGATAGACAACGCCGATGAATATCTGCATTATATTATTCGTTTTCAGAATAAAGGAAATTCGTATGCACAAAGAGTTCGAGTTTCAAATCTTTTAGATGATAAACTGGACTGGACTACTCTTAAAATTGAAAGTTATAGTCATAATAATACCGTAACCATAAAAGATGGTAAAGAAGCTGATTTTACTTTTGATGCCATATACTTGCCTAGTGCTATAACAAACGAAGAAGCATCAAATGGGTATATTGCTTATAAAATCAAACCAAAATCAAATGTTTCGCTGGGAGATATTTTTAACAATGACGCAGCTATTTTCTTTGATTATAATCCTGATATCAAAACCAATACAGTGAGTACCAAAATTGTAGACAAACAGTTGGGTAATGATGATTTTGTCATCGAAAGTATTATTGCGTATCCAAATCCAACCAAAGGATTGTTTACTGTCCAGTCAAGAGAAAATACAACACAAAAAATGGTAGTTCATAATACTTTAGGACAAGTTGTTTTAAATTCAAAACAAAGTAATAGTGTTGATTTGTCGTCTTTAGTAAACGGAATTTATTTTATAACCATAACAGATAATAACAACAAAAGCACAACAATAAAAGTGGTTAAAAATTAAAAACTGCTTTCTTTTAAATTGTAAAAATCCCATTCTGCAGCTGTAGAATGGGATTTTTTTTACTACAAATATCCCACATAGATTTAATTATGAAAATAAAACCAAGAATTATATAACAGAGAATTCCTGCTTTTTGAAGAATTTTGGGTATAAGATATTTCTAAATCATTAACCTTAAATTTTTTCAGTCATGCCAGATGCAAGAATTCAAAACGAAAAACAGTACCAAGCTCTTTTAGAAATAGGCTATAGCAAAGAAAAAGCAGCCCGAATCGCTAATACGCCTGATGCAGGTGAAAAAGGAGGAAGGGCAAAACCTTATGATGAATGGACTAAAGCCGAATTGTACCAACAGGCCATGAAAGTGGGAATCCCGGGACGTTCTTATATGAGCAAGAAAAATCTGGTTCAGGCATTACGAAATAATTAAAAAATACAGCAATAATTAAAGTATAAAATAAAAAGCCACAATAGGATTGATAAACAGAATATATCGGAAAATAAACTCTTTTACATCCTGATCCCGATAGCAATCGGGAGTGGCTAATAAATAACAAAACGACCATGAATGCAGCTGCAAAAACCGAAAAACTAATGAATCAATTGATCAAAACACCGCATTTGGTGATTGAGAAATTAGATTTAGTTTACATCAATAATCAAAGGCTGCCTATAGAACGATGCAAATGCGATGATGGTTTTGTTTATAAAAAAAACGGAAGATGCATTAAGCGAAAAAGCGAACTGAAACGCTTTAGCAGTCTGGTGCTTCCGCCGGCCTGGGTAAATGTTCAGATTTCGGATCTTCCAAACGGACATTTGCAAGCGGTAGGTTTGGATATTAAAAACCGAAAACAATATAGATACCATCCCAAATGGAATTTGATTCGTAATCAAACCAAGTTTTATAAAATAGCCGAGTTTGGAACCAAATTGCCTTTGATTCGAAAACAAGTCGATGAAGATCTGGAAAAAAAAGAATGGTCGAAAGAAAAAGTGGTAGCATTAGTAATTCGTTTAATGGAAGAAACCCATATTAGAATTGGAAATGAAAAATATGCCAAAGACAATAAATCATACGGACTTTCGACTTTAAGAAAACGCCACATCAACATCAATAAAAATTCACTCCGATTTGAATTTACAGGAAAAAAGGGAGTACAGCATACCATTACAACCCGAAATAAAAAATTGATAAAATTGGTTAGTCGTTGTGAAGAAATCCCGGGTTGGGAAGTTTTTAAATATTATGATAAAAACGGCGAACGAAAAGTATTAGACAGCCACATGGTCAACGAATATCTGCATGAAATTTCGGGAGAATATTTTAGTGCTAAAGATTTTAGAACCTGGGCTGCGTCGATTGTGTTTTTTGAAACCTTAATGGAAATTGGTACAACAACTGACGAAAAAGAAATCAAGAAAAATATTTTATCCGCCTTTGACACCACTGCTCAAGCTTTGGGAAATACCAGAAATGTATGCAAGAATTATTACGTTCATCCTTTATTGGTTTCAACCTACGAAGATGGTTCGATAGAGCAGTATTTCGACAGAGCAAAAAAATGCCGAAGCAACAGAGAACATTTTTCGCACAGCGAAATCGCCTTTTCAGAATTAATTCAAAATTATCAGATCAACTTGTTGTAAATCAGGTTTGATTGTGCTAACAAAATATTGTTTAGAGTTAATACATCTCTTTAAAAAGTATGAAATTTGAGTAACAAACAAAATCATTATTAACTAAAATCACAAGCTTATGTTACGTTATACAGTCATTTTTGTTATTCTTGCGATCATCGCCGGAATATTTGGTTTTGGTGGAATTGCCGCCGGAGCCGCAAGTATCGCTAAAGTTTTATTCTTCATATTCTTAGTTTTATTCATTATATCTCTAATTAGCGGAAGAAAAAGTATTTAGTCAGCAAAATTAAATAACAAGTAAAAAACGACACATATATCTCGGTAAATGTGTCGTTTGCATTTTCAAAAAAAATAAAAAAAAATTATGGGAACTAAAAGCGGTGCTTATCAGGATGTATACATCAAAAGAGATGATGAGATGGTAAGCTTAAAAAACGATGTAACAGATTTCTGTGAAAAATATATAAAACCTGTTCATCCTGAAAATTGGGATTGGTCGACACGCGATTTCGATAATCCGGAAAATGATCCTACTGTGGCCGAAGCAAGAGCGATAGGAAACGTTGTTTTTAACGATTTAAACGATCAAAAAGAAACTGCTGTCGATTTGTCTACGATGAACAATGTTGAGTCGATTAAAGCATATTTAAATCCAACAAGCAAATACGAAGCTTTTAATATGGAAGAATTTGCTTTTGCATTGAAAGTGGAACTCGAACACGGGAAAATTAAAGATGTTAATGTAACCAATAATCATCCGTTTTTAACGGCTATGATCGCATTGGCACATATGACCGAAAGTTTGACATATTACAAAAGATTGAAAGTAATGGAAGCTGAAGGTGAAATTTACGAAATCATGCGTAAAATGGAAAAAGTACAAACCGGTAAAGACAAATTATTAGACGAACTGATAAAAGCCGAAGAAGAATTAAAAGAGGCAAGGGCAGGACTGGCAGAACGTCTGGAAAAAATGGATGATATTCCCGTTTTGGAAATTATTGGAGATTAAGGTTTAAAAAGAAGAAAGAACAAAGAACAAAGAACAAAGAATATACAAAGAATATAGGGCAAAGAATATACTGTAAAATAAAGGTTCAAAGAAATAAAACAACAAAGCTTTTAAACTTTGAATCTTTATTTCTTTGAACCTTTGTCACTTTATTAAAATCGTTCGAGTCTTTTCTCTTTACTCTTTCTTCTATATTCTCTCCTCCTAAAATTTTCTCGGATCATTATCAGGATATTCTACATCTTCTTCTTCCTGAACATCATCTTCGATATATTCAGTTTCCTCTTCCTCTTCTTCGTCATCGATATCTTCCAGGACATCTTCTGTTTCATTAAAATCTTCTTCCTCTCTTTCCAGAGAAGCGTCAGACGGATTGTCCAATTCGTCATCTACATCGTCCATATTATTACCGTTTTGATCCAGTTCTTCTTCGTACAAATCATCGGTATTAGAGTTGAGGTCATTTTCGCTATGAAAATCATCCGTTAGATCATCTTCATCATCTGTAAGTTCGTCCGGGTTAGGAGTATCGGGATTATGACCGTTTCTAACGGTGTAACCGCGTTCGGCTATTTCGCTATTATCCGCATCGCTTTCTTTCATGTCGTCGATATCGTATAATTCTTCGTTCATAAGATTACTTTTGTCCGTATTTTGATTCTGATTTTCAGGAACTCTGTTTCCTTGTATCATGCTGTTTTTTTGATCTGTAGTATTCATGACGTTTCGTTTTTAATATTACTATATACAAATCTAATAACGAAAGCAGGCAATTTTATTATAGAATTATAACAGGTAATTGTATAATTAACAGATGGTTATGGTTAGTGTTGATTATTACAAAAAAAAAGACCATTACCCTGTAATAGTCTTTTTAGCATTTTCTTTAACGATTTCAAAATCATTAATTATCGTTTCTTTCTAAGTCGTCATCATCAAAATGATCTTCATCTTCGATATGCTCTGTTTCGTCAAGATCATCAGCGTCAATAATTTCGAATTCCTCATCCGGATTATTACTGATATAATCATCTTCATCAACAACTTGTTCTTCGTTAGGAACATTTTCGTTTCTAATGATATTGTCTTTTTTAAGAAGTTTATCAATAGCATTATCGATTAAAATTGCGGTATCAATATCTAAATGTCCTCTTTGGTATTTTTGTTGAAAATAAAGTTCAGCTTCCTGATATGTTTGGTCTATATGTGTTTCCATTATACTGTTTTTTTTTAAAATTGTGATACTACAAATCTATCTCTCAATCTTAAAAAATAACTTACAGAATTCTAAAATCTAGTTGCATAATATGCAGGTGTTTAGAATGCAACTTTAGTAAATAATCATATAACTTGTCTGATTATCAAGGTGGTAATTTTATCTCATATTAATTAACAAAAATTATCGCCATGAAAAGTACAGATAGTAAAAACGAGACCGCTTCTAAACCAGAAGCCAAAAAAGGATTAACAAAAGCAAAATCAGATGCAGCGTCCGGATTGACCGAATTGTTCGAAGATGGATTAAAAGACATTTACTGGGCAGAAAAAGCTTTGACTAAGGCAATACCCTTAATGACTAAAAACGCAACATCAGCAGACTTAATTGAGGCTCTGAACAGCCACTTGACAGAAACTGAAGAACATGTAACACGATTAGAACAGGTTTTTCAGTTAATTGGGCAAAAGGCTTCTGCTAAAAAATGCGATGCAATGGCAGGCTTAATCGAAGAGGGAAAAGGAATTATTGAAGAAACCGAAGTTGGAGTTGTACGTGATGCCGGTATTATCGCAGCAGCGCAAAAAATTGAGCATTACGAAATTGCTACTTACGGTACTTTAAGACAATTTGCAGAAACACTTGGTCTGACTGAAGCGGCCGGTATATTGGAGCTAACATTAGACGAAGAAAAAGGAGCCGATAAAAAATTAACCGAGGTTGCGGTAAATGCCATAAACATTGAAGCTGCCGAAGCAGATTAATTTTGAATAGAACAATCTAAAAAGTGCAGCTTTACGTTGCACTTTTTTTAGTTTATAATTTTAAAATAGAAATTATGCCAGAAGGTCCGTCAATAATGATTTTAAAGGAAGAAGTGCAGCAATTTTCAGGAAAAAAAATAATAGAAGTTTCTGGAAGTAGTGCTATTGATATGGAGCGTCTTCAGGGTAAAACCATTCAGGACTTTAAAACTTGGGGAAAGCATTTTTTAATTTGTTTTGATGATTTTACTGTGAAAATTCATTTACTCATGTTTGGAACTTATCGAATAAACGAACGAAAAGAAGCCAAACCAAGATTGAGTATGATTTTTTCTAAAGGCGAACTCAACTTTTATACCTGCTCTGTCAAAATTCTCGAAGGCGATATTAATGAACATTACGATTGGAGCGAGGATGTAATGAATGAAAATTGGAATCCAAAAAAAGCAAAACAAACCCTGGATAAAAATCCGGACGTAATGATTTGTGATGCCATTCTTGATCAGAACATTTTTTCGGGAGTAGGAAATATTATCAAGAACGAAGTTTTGTACCGATGTAAAATTCATCCCGAATCTTTGGTGAGTAAAATTCCGCAAAAAGATTTAAAAAATATCATAAACGAATGTTCGGTTTATAGTTTTGAATTTTTGAAATGGAAGAAAAAAAATGAATTAAAAAAACACTGGCTCGCTTACACAAAAAAAGTTTGCATTCGTTGTGATCTTCCCATTCATAAAGAGCAAACAGGAAAGCGGAGTAGGAGAAGTTTTTTTTGTACCAACTGTCAAAAACTACACAAATGAAAAATCAGGTTTTAATTGGCTGTTCAAGCTTCAATAATAGGTTTTGGAAGGGAATTTTCTACCCTGACAACTTGTCACAGTCAAAGTGGTTCGAGTTTTATTACCAGCATTTTAATACGTATGAGTTCAACGGAAGCTTTTATAAGTTTCCAACGGTCAGAATATTTCAAAATTGGTACAATAAAACGCCGGAAAAATTTATTTTTTCTGTAAAAGCACCAAAAGAAATTACCCATTTTAAAAAATTTATTGATTGTGAAGACCGAATTAAAGAGTTCTATACTATCTGTGAAACGGGCTTAAAAGAGAAATTGGGCTGTATTTTATTTCAATTTCCGCCCAGTTATAATTTTAGTCCTGAAAAACTCACTCAAATCATTCAAAATTTAGATGTAAAGTTCAAAAATGTAGTCGAATTTCGTCATGAAAGCTGGTGGAATGAAGAGGTATGGAATGCTTTCCGTGAACACAATATTACGTTCTGCAGTGTTAGCCATCCGCAATTACCCGAAACTATTTTTACAGATTTTCCGCTTATTTTCATAAGACTTCACGGAAAAACCAAGATGTTTTACTCGAGTTATTCAACTAAAGAATTACTTGATATAAAAGACGCAATACTTTTAAAATCAGCGTTTGTGTATTTTAATAATACTGCAAGTGAAGCAGGGATTTTGAATGCTTTAGAGCTAAAACATATGTTGGAATGAGGTTTTTGGTTTTAACCGCAAATTTTGGAGTTATAGTTAGTTTGTCATCTCGACCGAAGGGAGAGATCACACTAGAATGACACACAGTTAATAGTCAATCTTTGTAAAATCCTGATATGTGTTCCTTTTAAAATCGAGATAAAAATAGAAACTTACTTTGTTTGAGAAATATTTTTATATATGTATATTCGTACTAAAAAGATATTCATGCTAAATTCTCAATCCGGTTTTCATAGTTATTATGTTTATATTTTAACAAATCAGTATAGATCTACTTTTTATATTGGTGTGACTAATAACTTAAAATTAAGGTTAGAACAACATAAAAACAAGATTAATAAAAGCTCATTTACCTCAAAATATAATGTTGTGTTTTTGATTTACTATGAAAAATTTACCTGGATTCAAGAGGCAATTTCAAGAGAAAAAGAGTTGAAGAGATGGAATAGAAAAAAGAAAATTGAATTAGTAAAAGAATCCAACCCGAGCTTTGAGTTTATTGATTTTGGACTTTTATAAGGGTTTAAAGAATTTTCTCATTTCAAATGGAGAAACAGCACTATTATAGGTATTTAAATACTAATCTTTGTCGAGTTTCTAGTGTGATCTCTCCCTTCGGTCGAGATGACAAGATTGCGGTAACTTCGGAACGTAAATCTTAGACAAGAACTTTGCTAAATTCTTGCATTTTTTGTGATCTCTCTGCGTTGAATGACATACTAGCGTTGTAAAAGAATAAAAAAAGCCCGCCAAGAAATAAATCTTAGCGGGCTTTGCGTTTATCCTAGCGCTCTTTGCGGTTAAATTATCCTTATAAAAACTACAATTTTAAATTACCTTCAATACCGTCGTCCATTGTTTTTCCTGTTACAAAAGCTGTTGCCATTTTAGCAATTGCCACCATTTTTCCGTTTTTATTATTCCAGTAATATCCATCTTCCGGAACAACTTTTATAACGCTTAAGTTAGGATCGTCTTCTCCTTCGGGCATCCAGACTTTCACGATAGGATCCCATAATTCCTTAATTGTTTCTCTATCGTACGATATACTTGCGGTACCGTGTAAGGTCAGGAATTTATCATGTGGTTCAGCGAAAAACAACTCTACCTGAGGGTTAAGGCTAATCTCAGCGTTATGACTGCTGTTTCTGTCTGATAAAAACCAAAGCTGGCCTAAATCATCAATTTTTTGTACAGACATTGGTCTTGATTGTAGTCTGTATTCGTTATAAGTACAAAACATACACGTTTTAATGTTTTCTGCAAGATCTTTTATTTTATCTACAGCAAATTCGTTCGTAAGGTCTTTATGATCTCCCATGACTTTATTTTTTATGATTTATTAAATGATTTTTCGATTAATGTTCTCATTTACTGAGTACTATAATAAGTGTTTTACTATAAACTTGATAATAGTAAAGTTGATAATTTTATGACTTTTGAGCTTACACAATTAGATTTAAAAATTATGAGATTTCAATTACTAATTTCTTTATTGATAATTTAAAAGGCATTGATTAATCTAGAAATTTGGTTATCTTTGAACAAGAAAAAAATCCAAATTTAGAAATACCATATGACTGATTTTACTATATTTTATACTGATGATGATGAAGACGATTTGAGCATTTTTACAGATGCAGTAGAATCATTATCAAAAAAAATACAGCTTCAGACCTATTCTGGAGGCGAAAAGTTATTGAATGCTATTTACAATCCACCGCCAACACCACATGTTGTTTTTTTAGATTTGAATATGCCGGGTAAAAATGGATTTGATGTTTTGACTGAATTGAGAAATTCAGAAGTAAAAAATGATATTCCGGTCATTATTTTCTCGACTTCAAACGAGCCAAGTATTATTGAAAGATGCCGTACACTAGGGGCTAGCTACTTCATTACAAAACCTGTTTTGATGAAAGACATCATTAGATCTATTGAGCATGCATTAGAAATCGATTGGAAAAAATTCAATCCAACCGATCAAAACTTTGTTTATAAAACGTAATTAAAATATTATAATTCAGGAATGTAGATGTCAAAAGTGGCGCCTTTGCCTTTTTCGCCACTTGCTGTAATAAATCCTTTATGGTTTTCTACAATCTTTTTTACAATTGCAAGGCCAATCCCTGTTCCAGCAAATTCAGTTTCTGTATTCAGACGTTTAAAGACCTCAAAAATACGCTCCTTGTACTCCGCATCAAAACCAATTCCGTTGTCCGAAATTTTCATGTGATAGTACATTCTTTCAGGATAATTTATGTCTTGTTTAATGCTTTTTCCGATGATTTTTTCGGCACGAATTTCAATAACAGGATCAATATTCTTCTTAGAGAATTTTAAAGCATTCCCAATCAGATTATGCAGTAATTGTCTGAACTGAAACGGAATAATAGTTGCCTCCCCCAAAGGGTGAAAATTAACAAAAGCATTCTTTTCTTCGATACGGTCTGAAAAATCACTTAATATTTCCTCGGCAATATCATCCAAATTGGTTTTTACAAAGACCCTTTCGGCAGAGTTTGTTCTTGAATATTCTAAAAGATCCTGAATTAAAGTCTGCATTCTTTTTGCCGAAACTTCAATTCTGCTTAAATAAGTTTTGGCTTTCGCCGAAATATTCTGCTCGTCTAAATCAGACAATCGGCTTGCAAAAGTTTGAATTTTACGCAGCGGTTCCTGTAAATCATGGCTTGAAATATAAGCGAAAGACTGCAGCTCAATATTCATATTAATAAGATCCTTATTTTTAAGTTCAAGCTGTGCTGTGCGCTCCTGGACCTCTTTTTCGAGTTTAGATGTAAAATCTTTTTGATCCTGAATATCAGTGCTTGTACCCACCCACATTTGAATTTTTCCCTGATCATCTTTTTGCGCAATTGCCCTGCTTAATTGCCACCTGTATTCGCCATCATGACGACGAAAACGATGCTGCAGTAAAAAATCATTTCCGGTTTTTATAGCTTCCATCCAGGTATTTACATTGGCTTCCCGATCCTCGGGATGTACAATTTGCAGCCAGCCTTTTTTCTCAATTTCATCAACAGGAATTCCGGAATAGGTATAAACAGATTCATTAAAATAATTAAGATTACCCAATGCATCACTGGTCCAGATATGCTGTGGCATAGAATCAGCAAGTAGTCTGAATTTTTCTTCGCTCTTAATCAAAGTTTGCTGGCTGTTTTTTTCGTCTGTAATATCCATTATCGTGCCCAGCATTTTTACAGGATTTTTACTCTCGTCAAAAAATATTTTACCATGTGCTTTTATCCAGCTCACAGAATTATCGGGTTTAATAATGCGGGCTTCATATTTATAAATACTGGTTTTAAGAGCCACTTTGTAAGCTTCCTCTAAAATAATTGTATCATCAGGATGAATCTGACTTCGAATTTCCGGGCGTGTTATTTTTACCGTTTTATCATGCCCAAAAATGGCAGCAAGGTTTTCTGAGTAGATTAAATCCTGCGTTACAAGATTTACATCCCAAGTTGCAATTTCGGCAATTTCTGCAGCTAATCTGGCACGTTCTTCGGCATTTTCAACCTTTTTACGGGCTTCAACTTTTGAGGTTACATCGTTTACTGTCACCATAACGCCGGAAGCTTCACCTTCTTTTTCAAGTAAGGGAGTGTATTGATAATCAAGATAAAACTTTTTGAGTTTACCTTTAATATTTACATACGCAATAGCTTCATTTTCACGAACAATTTTTTTGTTCAGCACAACCTGATCCAGTAATTCGGGATATTTTTGTTCTAATAATTCGGGGAATACCTCGGTTATGGGTTTTCCAATAGTTTCTTTTTTCTTTTTTTGCCAGATGGTTTTCATCATGGCATTATTGGCCATTTCGATGATATGGTCTTTTCCTCTAAAAATTGCCATGGCAATAGGAGAATCCATAACTAAATTTCGAAAAGCCTTTTCACTCTGTGTTAAGAGATAGCGGGCTTGCACAGCCTTGGTAACTTCGTGCGCCACAATAATAACACCCACTATATTGTTTTCTTCTTTTAAAGGATGAAAAACAAGATTAAAATAACCAACTTCCTGCTTGCCATAACGATTTAAAGTCACCTCTAATTCATCTGAATAATAAGGAATTCCGTCTTCGTAAACTTTTGAAAGCAACGGAAGAACAGTATCTTTAGCTTCAGGAAGTGTCGCAAAAACAGGTTTGTCAAGAATATCTTCTTCTGTTTTATCGATAATTTGAAGATACGTAGCATTGGCCATTTCGACCACCAAATCTGCACTTTTAAGAATTGCAATTCCAAGCGGAAGTTGTTTTACGGTATCTCTAAATCTTTTTTCACTTTCTTCTACAGCCGTTCTGGCAATTACCTGTATCGTAACATCATTAGCGATGGCAACAATTCCTGAAATAGAACCGTCTGATTCTTTTAAGGCTTCATAAACCACATTGATAAAGGTGTTTACAATTTTTCCTTTTCGGGTTAATTTAACCGGAAGTTCGTAAGCGGTAAATCGTTCTCCTGTAGTATAAACGTTAAGTAAAACATCTTCTAATCCCTGACCTTTAACTTCGGGTAATGCTTCAAAAATGGGCTGATTAATAACGTCTTCAATCTTTCGTTCCCAGATTTCAAGCATTAGCTCATTGGCAATTTCTACAACATAATCTTTTCCCCTAAAAATGCACATGGCGTTAGGAGTCTGTAAAATATTATTAAGGTAACGTTGGTTGTTGTTTTCCAGATTTTTACGAATATTAACCTTATTAGTAGTTTCATCACAAATTACCAGAACACCATTTACTTTTCCTTCATCATCGATTACCGGACTATAACTAAAGGTCCAGTACACGTCTTCCATTTTTCCGTTTCTGTATATGGGTAAAAGCTGGTCTTCGTGCCAGGTAGCTTCGCCTTCAGTAAGCACCTGATCGATTAGCGGTTTTATAAAATCCCAGATTTCCGGCCAGTATTCAGCACCTTTTTGTCCTAATATGGCAGGATGTTTTCCGTCGTTACCAAGGCTGGGGCGATACGCATCATTGTAAAAACAAATATGATCCGGTCCCCAAAATAAGAACATGGGGAATTTTGAGTTTAAAAGTATTCCTAAAGTTGTACGCAAACTTTGCGGCCATGATTCAACAGGGCCTATAGAAGATTTGCTCCAGTCTTTAGCACGTGTCAGCGCTCCCATTTCGCCTCCTTTGGCAAGAAAATCGTGATTTTTAGTACTCATTAAAGTCATTTTTGTTTCTGGTTAAAACAAGAAAGTATTGGTAATAAATATAATATTTCTAAAATAGATTATATAGAATTGTTAAAATTAGTGAATTAATTATTGATTTCTTTTTTGATTTTTTGAATGAGGTAATTTTTAAATCTATTGAGTTAATTTTATTTGTAATCATTCATGAAATTTGAATTACAAATAGATTTGAAAAAAATCTTAAATACAATAAAGTCATGAAAAAAGAGCAAAAACACGAAACCGATTATATCAAAAAATATCAGGAGCAGGGATATACTTCTAATTTTTTATTTGAAGGAGGAACTTTATTAGACTCTGAAACGAAATATGCTTATCAGCCAAATGAAATTTTTATTGTAGCACATCACCGTTATGAAGGAATGAGTGATCCTGATGATATGTCTATTTTGTATATAATTGAAACAAAAGATCAGATAAAAGGAACACATTTAATAGGTTATGGCCCAACGGCTGACCTCGAAGAAGCTGAATTTTTTAAAGATATCCCAAAGGCAAACTATGCTAAAAACGGTGATATCAATGAACTTACATAAGAAAAGAAAATAGATTAGTATTTTTTTATTTTGCTGGGGAGCAGTTGTTCCGGATTTATCCGGGGCAGCTGCTTTTGTTTTTTTTTAGGTTCTGAGTTTTTTTGCCACAAAGGCGCTAAGGCGCGAAGAATTTAATTGCTATACGTTGTAATTAATCTCGCAAAGGCGCGAAGTCGCAAAGCTTTGATTTTTCTTTTCGTTTTTTTCTTTGCGACTTCGCGCCTTTGCGAGAAATTTTGACAATCCTATTCAAAATAAACTTTGTGCCTTAGCGCCTTTGTGGCAAAAAAACTTCGTGGTAAAACAGCCCTTGTAATAATTATGAAATATCTGACTGAAATTGTATAAAGCTTTGATTAACAATATTTATGAAATTTGAATTATCAAAATAAGATAAAACCAAATTTAATGTTTGTGCTTAAATATGTACGAACCAGTTTATTAAAATCAAACCATTATGAAAAAACTATACTTAAATACAGGAGGATTCAATTCTATTTTTAATGACCTTAAAGATAGTTTTAATGCCGAATTGATTACCGATACTAATAACGAATACAAATTGACCATCAAATCAAAGTGGGCAAAAGGAACTATTAGCGGTATTTGTTTTGAAAACAAAATGTCTCACATGCATTTTGATCTTGTATTTAATGAGGATGTATCTTTAAGCGTAGAAGCTTTTAAATCTGCTCCGGTGCTTTTTGCTTATTGTGAAAACGGAAATTTATCACATAGTTTTGGTGCAAATGGTGAGAAAAAAAACATTAAAAAGAATCAAACCGGAGTTTTGAGCAATACATCAGTTATAAATAGTGTTTTGTATTTTGAAAGTCATAAAAGAATTCAGTTTTCTTTGATCGGAATGCCAACAGTGGCGGGAGAAGACTGTCAGAATTTAGAAATGATTGCGCAATTAAAGAAAAGATTCATGTCTGAATCTGGAAATTTTATTTATACAGGATCAGAGAGTTTAAAAGTAATTCAGAAATGGCAAGAGCTAAAAGCGCTTCCGCAACAGGGAGTTGTAAGAAACCTGCTTAAAAAACTGATTCTGAAAGAGATTATCGAAATGGAGATAGCCCAACATAGTTACAATTACATGAGTACGTTTGATCCTATTGTTAATTTGGCAGCAAGACAAATTAGCGGAATTAAAAGAATCTCACAAATGAATATTGTTGAAGCAATTAATGCTGCAGGATTAGCAAGTCGAAACTATTTACCGCGTATTTTTAAAGAAAAATATCATTTATCGTATAAGTCATACAATCAAAAATTAGCTAGCTAATAAGCATTATATATACTACTTCTTTACGAAAAAAAAAACAGCTTTCTACGAGCTGTTTTTTTTATGTTTGAACTGCGAGTAAAGGGCGCACGGATGACACGGATTCGCTTCGCGAAAACACGAATTTTCGCGGATTTTCTATTTGAGTCTTCCTTAAATTTGTGTTGAAAAAAACTTTCAAATTTTGTGGTAAATGGCACACGGATGACACGGATTCGCTTCGCGAAAACGCGGATTGTCGCGGATTTTATATTTTGAGTCTTTCTTAAATTTGTGTTGAAAAAAACTTTGCAATTTAATGCCTTTGTGGTAAATAGCACACGGATGACACTGATTCGCTTTGCGAAAACACGGATTTTCGCGGATTTTTCTATTTGAGTCTTTGTAATTTGTAAATAAAAAAACTTTGTGCCTTGGTGCCTTCGTGGCAAAAAAAAAACTCAGAACCTTAGCATCTTAGACTCTTAGAACCTTCTTTTTAACTCTCCTTCTCGTAATAAATAATAAAATAAACCATTATCAAGTTCAGGCAGAAAGAGACACTGTTGGTAATTATAATAGGCAAATCGTTTTTTAAAATGCCATAAATAATCCAAACTAAAATTCCGAAAGTCAGGATGCTAAAGGTTTTAAGTGAGATTTGTTTCACTTTTTTAGTTTTCCAGACTTTTATAATCTGCGGAATCACTGATATCGTAACGCAGGTTCCGGCGAAGAGTCCAAGAATATCTATTAAATTCATTTGTTTTTGTTTTTAAGGTGCTATGGTTTTGCCACGAACGCACTAAGGCGCAAAGTTTTTTAATTTCAAATCTAAAATAACTTTATATAAATTAGTGAATAGAACTTTGGTACTTTGCTCGCGATCGCTATCGGGATTGTGCGATCTAAAAGTAAAATAAATTCAAAAAAAACTTTGCGGCATAGTGCCTTAGTGGCAAATTAATCTATCCTCCAATCATTTCACCGCCATTAATATGTATAAATTGGCCAGTAATATAACTGCTGTCTTCGCAAGCCAGAAATACATACGCAGGAGCAACCTCTGATGGCTGTCCGGCTCTTTCCATGGGATTGTCTTTTCCAAAATCAGATAATTTATCAAAACTCGCCACAATCAAAGGAGTCCATATTGGGCCTGGAGCTATTCCGTTTACCCGTATTTTTTTCCTGGCAAGCATTGTAGATAATGATCTGGTGAAACTCACGATGGCGCCTTTTGTACTGGCATAATCTGCAAGATGTTCGCTGCCGCGATACGCCGTGACAGAACTCGTATTTATTATCGTATCGCCTTCTTCTAAAAACGCAAGCGCGGCTTTTGTAATATAGAAATAAGGATAAATATTGGTTTCGAATGTTTTATGAAGCTGGGTTGCGGTGATATCTTCCAATTCGGTTTGAGGAAATTGTACCGCGGCATTATTTACTACAATATTTAATTTCTTAAAGTGCGTATGGCATTTTTTTATGGCACTTTTGCAAAATTTTTCATCTTTGAGATCTCCGCTAATAATCAGGCATTCGCGGCCTTCTTTTTCAATTAGTGCTTTTGTATCCTTGGCATCCTTATCTTCTTTAAGGTAAACAATGGCAATATTGGCACCTTCTCTGGCAAAATGTACGGCAACACTTCGGCCAATACCGCTGTCGCCTCCGGTTATAAAAGCTACTTTTCCTAATAGTTTTCCGCTTCCAACATAGTTTTCTCTTATTACTTCAGGTTCCGGGTGCATTTGATGTTCGTTGCCCGGAAGGTTTTGTTTTTGTTCGGGAAATGTTTTCGTCTTTTTCATAACTTGTAATTTTAAAGCAATTAATCTGACTCTAAAATAGTTAATGATAATTCAAAGCATTAACTGAAAGAAATTTAAGATTATCGCAATAAAAAAGCCTTATATAATTTGAATATAGAACATGGGAATTATGTAACGAATTAAATTCTCGATAAAAGATCAGTTTCCTTTTTTTTTATAAATTTGAAGGTTTGACTAACGTTATCTAAAAGTAGGATCAGCTATTTTTAATGGCATTTTTCAAAGTTATTTCAAACCAAAAATAAATTTTAATTCATAAAACTTTACTCCCCCAACCAGTATGGTATTAATCGTTGACGATATAAAGGCAAATATTATTGCCTTGAAGAAAACATTAGAGCTACATGATATTGATGTAGATACTGCAGAGTCTGGTGAAGAAGCCCTAAAGAAAATTTTAAAGACAGACTATTGCCTGATTATAATGGATGTTCAGATGCCGGGACTTGACGGTTTCGAAGTGGTAAAAATTCTTTCGGGTAACAAACGAACCAAAGACATTCCGGTCATTTTTCTATCAGCACTTAATATCGAAAAAAAATATATTTTTAAAGGATATGAAACTGGTGCAGTTGAATACATTACCAAACCTGTTGACAGTGATTTACTGATTTTAAAAGTAAAAACATTTTTAAAACTGTATGAGCAGCAAAGGGAATTAAAGGGCATAAAAGAATTACTTTCTAAAGAAATAATAATAAGAAAAGAGGCTCAGGATAATCTCGAAATTAAGATCGCCGAAAGAACCAAGGAACTGGTTTTGAAAAACGAAGAATTAGAGATGAAAAATCACGAACTCCAGCAATTTTCCTGGGTCGTTTCGCACGATTTAAATGAACCCATCCGAAAAATCCAGATCTTTATCAAAATCATCAAGGAACTTTATCTGGCCGATGATGCAAAAGCAGTTGATTACGTCAATCGTACCATAAAATCAGCTGAAAGAATGCAGACGCTGATTACTGATTTACTGGCTTATTCCAGATTATCATCGCAGGTAAAACCCGAAGTAACAGATTTGAATGTGGTGCTGCAGGAAGTGTTATCTGATTTTGATTATTTGATCGAAAGAAAAAATGCCATCATAAAATCGAATGAACTTCCTACGATAGATAGTATTCCGAGTCAGTTGCGTCAAGTTTTTCAGAATTTGATCGGGAATGCTTTAAAATTCTCAGGAAATGCTCAACATCCATTAATCGAAATAACTTCGGAAATCATTTCGGATAAATCATTTGACAGTCCAACTTCCCCGGAAGGGAAATTTTGCAGAATTACAGTAAAAGATAACGGAATTGGTTTTGATGAAATTTATCTCGACAGGATCTTTATTATTTTCCAGAGTTTAAACGACCGCCAGTCGTATGAAGGAACCGGAATTGGATTGGCAATTGCTAAAAAAATCATCGAAAAACATAACGGATTAATTACAGCAAAAAGTCAGATAGGTCAGGGGGCAAGCTTTATTATTATCCTGCCTCTAAAATATGAGTAAACAAAAAGTATATTTTCCCTTTAAAATACCAATAAATATAACCAAAAAACATGAAGAGTAATTTTAAAAGAAATTTGTTAATCAGTTCATTAGTATCATTATTGGTGTTAATGGTCAGTTCCACGGCGTCGTTTCTTAGTATTAAAAGTTTATTAAACAGTAATTTTTGGGTCAATCATACTCAGGAAGTGATTTATAACCTGAACGAAGGTTCGGCTGTAATTACAGAAGCGCAAACTAGTATGCGCGGTTATTTAATTACAGGTGATGAACAATTTGTAGAAAGATATAATGATGCAGAAGCAAAATCGAATACTTTTTTTGAAAAAGTAAGCGAACTTACTGTCGATAACCCATCGCAACAGTCACAATTAAAAGAATTGCAAACGCTTCGCAGCAATTTTTTTAAATACCTGAACAATCAAATTGTAAAAAAACGTCTCGGAAAAAACTCCGCTACATTCGATCTTACCGAAGGTCGAAATATGATGAGTGATTTGCGTACGCATATTAAAAAGGTAGAATCTACAGAACAAAATCTTTTAAAAGAACGCAATGAAAATTCAGAACGTTACGGTACTTATAGTATCGTACTGATTATTGTAGCTTTTATAATTGCTTTCGTAATTTCGATTGTCTTCCTGATCAGAATTTTGAAAGATTTCAACGAACGTGCTTTACTTCAGAATGAACTAGAGAAAAAAGACCGCGAAACTGCGCAAAGAATCGAAGCGATCAGTTCTATTGCAAGTAATATTTCGAACGGAAATTATGATATCAGAGTAGATGATAATAAGAGTGATGCTTTAGGAAGTGTGGGAGAATCTCTAAACAGTATGGGAATTTCCTTAAAAAGTTCTTTTGATTTATTGTCTCAAAAAGAATGGCTTCAAACCGGTATCGCAAATCTTAATAATGTAATGCTGGGCGATAAAACGCTGCAAAAATTATCAAAAGATGTTATCGAATTCGTGTGTCAGTACACCAATAGCAGCGCAGGGGTTTTATATGTTTTAGAAGATAATGAACTTTTTATTGCAGGAGGATATAGCTATATAGCGGGCAAAAATCGCGAACGCATTCAAAAAGGCGAAGGCTTAATTGGTCAGGCTATTGTTTCAGGAAAGATTCTGGAATTGAAAGAGTTATCTCCGGATGATATTCAGATTAATTATGCTTTAGGGCAAATAAAACCAACACATATCGTGGCAGTGCCGTTACTGGATACCAGAATCGAGGGAGCAATAGAATTGGCAAGTGTTTACGGATTTTCGGATTTGCATTTAGAATTTTTAAAAAGCGTTTCAAACAACATAGGTATTGCTATTAAATCGACTCAGAACAGAAAACGAGTGATGGAATTGCTTGAAGAAACCAAATCTCAGTCTGAAGAACTTCAGGTGCAGCATAGCGAATTAGAAGCTATTAATGCCGAATTAGAAGCGCAAACAGAAAAACTTCAGGCTTCTGAAGAAGAGTTACGAGTGCAACAGGAAGAGTTAGAGCAAACTAATGAGGAATTGTCTGAAAGAAGTGTTTTACTGGAAGAAAAAAACAATGAAATTCAGAAAAAATCTGAAGCTTTAGAACTTACAACCCGCTATAAGTCAGAGTTTTTGGCCAATATGTCTCATGAGTTAAGAACACCTTTAAACTCTATTTTACTTTTAAGCCGTTTGTTATCTGAAAATAACAACAAAAGTATGGTGGACGAAGAAATTGAATTTGCAAAAGTAATTCAGAGTTCAGGAAATAGTTTGTTAGGTTTAATTGATGAAATTCTGGATTTATCTAAAATCGAGGCTGGAAAAATGGAACTTGAATTCCTGGATGTTTCGACTAAGGAAATTACAGATACGTTATGGAATTTATTTAATCTGGTAGCGAAAGAAAAAGGAATTGAATTTGAAATTCTTACCAAAGATGCGCCAATTGTCATTAAAACAGACAAAATGCGTTTAGAGCAAATTCTTAAAAATTTAATTTCAAACGCGATTAAATTTACCGAAAAAGGAAAAGTAACTTTAGAAATTAAAATAAATACTGACGACGATACAATTATTTGTTTTATCGTAAAAGATACCGGAATTGGAATCCCGTTAGACAAGCAGCCTTTAATTTTTGAAGCGTTTCAACAAGCCGATGGTTCTACCAAACGTAAATACGGCGGAACCGGTTTAGGATTATCCATCAGTCGTGAATTGGCAAAACTGCTTCGCGGGGAAATTATCTTGCATAGTAAGGAAAATGAAGGAAGTTCGTTTACTTTATGTTTACCGGTTTTTGGATCTGCAGTTCATAAAATTAATGTAGACAGAATTCCGCCAACAGAATTTACAGAAATAGAACCGGAAGAAAAAGCGCCGACGAAGAAAAAATACATAAGCGAAATTATTCCTGCCGAGATTGAGGATGACAGGGATTCAATTGTGCCTGGGGATAAAGTAATCCTGATTGTTGAAGATGATATTAATTTTGCAAAGTCGCTTTTAACATTTACCAGAAAAAAAGGATATAAAGGCGTTGTTTCCGTACGTGGTGATTATGCTTTAAACTTTGCATTGCTGTATAATCCGGTTGGTGTTTTATTAGATATAGAATTACCAATAAAAAGTGGTTGGGAAGTTTTAGAAGAATTAAAAAATCATTCGGCAACCAAGCACATGCCGGTTCATATTATGTCATCGCATAAACTAAAACAGGAAAGTTTATTAAAAGGTGCTGTAGATTTCTTAGACAAACCGGTTGCTTTCGAGAAAATTCCGGATGTGTTTTTACGAATCGAGCATATCATAAACAAAGAAGCCCAAAAAGTTTTGATTATAGAAGATAATCCAAAACACGCAAAAGCTTTGGCATATTTCTTAGAAACGTACAATATCAATTCAGAAATAAAAAGCGAGGTTTCGCAGGGATTAGAAGCTTTAAACAAAACCGAAGTAGATTGTGTGATTCTTGATATGGGAATTCCGGACAAACATGCTTACCAAATTCTAGATGGCGTAAAGAAATCTCCGGGATTAGAAAATCTTCCGGTAATTGTGTTTACAGGAAAAAGTTTGTCGATGAAAGAAGAAGTGAAAATTAAAAAATACGCCGATTCGATTATTGTAAAAACCGCACATTCTTACCAAAGAATGTTAGATGAAGTTTCGCTCTTTTTACATTTAGTAGAAGATAAAAAAGATCCGAAAGAACAAAAAGAAAGCCATAAAAAGCTAAATTTACTAAATAATATCCTGCACGATAAAAAAGTATTAATTGTGGATGATGATGTGCGTAATATTTATTCATTAACAAAAGCATTAGAAGTTTTTAAAATGAATGTAATTACAGCTTTTGATGGTAAAGAAGCCATTAAAATTCTGGAAGAACACACAGATACCGATATTGTTTTACTGGATATGATGATGCCTAATATGGACGGTTATGAAACAGCCGAAAAAATACGCAGCATTCCTACATTCCTGAATTTACCTTTAATTGCCGTTACAGCCAAAGCAATGACAGGCGACAGAGAAAAATGTATCAAAGCCGGAGCATCAGATTATATTACAAAACCGGTTGATATTGATCAGTTGCTTTCGTTGTTGAGAGTATGGTTATATGATAAGATATAATAAAAAAGTTAGCCACGAATTGCACGAATTATCACAAATAAGGATTTAAATTAATTAGTGAAAATTCGTGCAATTCGTGGCAAAAAAACAAACAAATAATTCGTTACAAAAAAAACAAACCAAATAAAAGTGGACGAAATGAATAAAAAAAGACTCTTAATTATTGATGATGACTCTAGAAATATTTTTGCTTTAGAGCACACTTTACGTGCAAAATCATTCGATTGTTTGTCTTGTTTAAGTGCTGAAGAAGCTTTGAAATTATTGAGTACTGATGAACACATCGATGCTGTCCTGATCGATATGATGATGCCCGAAATGGATGGTTATGATGCTATTCCGTTAATAAAAGCATTGCCTGACAGGAGATCAACTTATGTTGTTGCGGTAACAGCCCAGGCGATGACAGGAGATAAAGAAAAATGTTTAGAGGCTGGCGCTGATGCTTATATTTCTAAACCTGTTGATGTAGATAAATTACTACTTATTTTAAGCAAAATGTAAGAAGTATGATTGAGGATATTGAGTTAGAAACGCTTATCAATGAGATATATGAATATTATGGTTTTGACTTTAGTAGTTATTCACGCGCTTCTCTAAAAAGACGAGTAAACAGATTAATTCATCTTGATGGATTTAGGCATTTTCATGAATTTCTTTCAAGAGTTCGTTATGATCCTGAATATTATAAACGAATGGTCGACGAAATCACGGTTAATGTAACCGAGATGTTTCGCGATCCTTCTTTTTATGCCGTGGTTAGAAATGAAATATTACCCTTACTGGGTACCAAACCTTTTATCAGATTATGGCATGCAGGATGTTCTACAGGCGAAGAAGTCTATTCGATGGCCATTATGCTAAAAGAAGCCGGTTTGCTGCATAAATCTTTAATTTATGCAACAGACATAAATGCAACTGTTTTAGAAACAGCCAAAAAAGGAATTTTCCCTTTGCGAATGATGAAAGAATACTCAGAAAATTATCGCGATGCAGGCGGAAAGGAAGATTTTTCTAATTATTATATCGCCAATTACGGTATTGCTAAATTTAATGAAGAACTGGCTGAGAAAATGGTTTTCTCACAGCATAATTTAGTTTCAGATACTTCATTTAATGAGTTTGATCTTATTTTGTGCCGTAATGTTTTAATTTATTTTGATAATAATCTTCAAAAAAGAGTGATTAATTTGTTTGATGAAAGTCTGTCTGTTTTAGGTTTTCTGGCCCTTGGAACTAAGGAAACCATAAAATATTCTATTCCTATGAGTAAGTACAAACAGTTGGACAAAGAGAAAATATGGAGGAAGATAAAATAATAGCAAATTGTAAAGTAGTAATAATAGGAGGGTCTGCAGGAAGCTTAAATGCCTTAATGCAAATTTTGCCTGATCTATCACAATTAAATGGTTTTGCTGTTGTAATTGTTTTACACAGAAAAAGCACAGACGATCAGACTTTAGAGGAATTAATTGCTCTGAAATCCAGTATTACCGTAAAGATAGTAGAGGATAAAGTGCCTCTTGTACCAGGTTACATCTATGTCGCGCCATCTAATTATCATTTATTATTCGAAAAAAATGATACACTTTCATTAGATATCTCAGAGAAAATCAATTATAGCCGTCCAAGTATCGATGTTTCGTTTGAATCCGCCTCAGAAATATATGGAGAAGCTTTAGTTGGAATTTTATTGTCAGGTTCTAATACAGATGGAACTTATGGTTTAAAAGCCATTAAAGCCGCAGGAGGAACCATTGTCGTACAAAACCCAACCGTAGCAGAGATGCCTTTTATGCCTCATAATGCCATTTTAAACACTAATCCTGATTTTGTTTTAGACAATCAGCAGATATTAGAGTTTATAAGTGCTATTAATACTTACTAATCCAAAGAGTTGGATGTGCCGTTAGGCACTAAATCTTTGTAGAAATTTAGTTTATGATATGCTGGCGTGCCGTAGGTACGCAACAAAGCGATTAATATTGCGTACCTACGGCACGCTAAATCTGTTCCTACATCTGATTTTCTACCAAGATTTAGTGCCTGACGGCACGAATCATAGACTTTTAATACTATTTTTTAGGTTTTACTTCCTCATCTTCCGGAAGAATAACCTTATTCAGTTCCGCTTCTTTTTCAGCTCTTTTTTGTGCCGCTTTTCCTTTTCCAATAGGTAATCCTGCCGTTACATACAAAGATCTGTTATAAACATCGGGTCCGTCGCCTTTCATGACAGGAACCAGGCCGTAGTAGTATTGCACTGTTACGTTTAAGCCATTGCCAACATTCATATGATATCCAACACCAAGAGCAACTCCGGCATCAATAACACGAATCTGGTCACGGATATTCTTTTTATATACGACATCGTCTTTTCCCACTTCTTTTTTAAATTCATCAAAAGCTTTCGCTAATAAACCAAGCTGAGGCCCTGTTTTAACATAGATTCTGTTTTTAAACTGGTATTTAATTAATATAGGAACATTAAAATACCTGATTTCGCGATTCACACTTCCTCCGGCAAAAGTATTATCCAGATTTTCATCGTTTAGCGAATACACCGGAATTCCGTGCGCGCCCATTGGCGATTTTACGATTACCCCGGTATTAATCATCCATGCAGGATTTTTTTTAGATCGAATGTCAAAATAAAAGCCCAGATTAAAGCCTACATTCGTTCCTGAAGATTCGAGACCTGAAATTTCAGAAAAATTCACACCGCCATCCAGACCAAATTCAAGAAAAGGAGAATTCAGTTTGTCTCCAAAAATCAAGGAAATTAAAACTTGCGAGCGTGCTGATGTCATGCTAAAGAAAGCGATAAGTATTAATACACCTTTTTTCATATAATTGCGTTTAAAGTCCAAAACGATACTGAAGACCAGCTAAAACCTGAGTTCGGCTTCCTAAAAAACCAACTTCTGCTCGAAACATCATGTGTTTATTATATTGAAATTGAGAACCTATCAGAAAGTTCCACATATCCTTAGGCGCTTTTTGAAGCGAATATTGTATAGTCGAAGAACCTGCCGTGCTCAAAGCGCCATCCATCGTTGTTAAAAAAGTCCCTGCTTTTTCTAATGCCCGATCTGCAGTATTGTGTTTAGCAATATTGACCGGATTTGCTTGTTGTGCCGGAGTTAAACCATTCCACCATGTATCTACTTTTGCTTGGTTTTCAGAAACTTTGTCTAATCCGCTGTCGACCTTACCTTGTGCGCCATCTAAGTCAATAACATCAGATAAGGCAATATTTCCGTTTGTATCGCCCGATATGTGTACCCTAAATGCACCTACCCAAAGTGCAATATTTCTTTCAGGCTTACGCAATTTAAAAGTCTTTCCTAACCTTGGCCCAAAAATATATGAAAAAGCAGGTTTATCCAGAGCGCTTACATCTGTCCAGCTCATATTCATGTCTAATGCAAACCAACCGCCTCCTATACCTATGGTTGGTGTCAGACCCAGTCCAAATGTGGTGGCATTAAAATTGGCTTTTGTGCTAAAACTCGCGACCTGCGACCAATTATTGTCAGCATCCGGAACCCAGATTCCCGCATTAATTTTAGTTGTTGAGTTTGCTTTTCCAAAAATTCCATAAACATTCAGGAAAGGTAACAGCCAGACATCGGGTCTGATAGTTAGTGCGCCGGCTTCAACTGATGATTTGTCAAAACGAACTATTTCGTCTAAATTATATAAAGGTCCGTTATTAAAACCTACTTCTAAATCTTTGATTGTAATTTCAGAATCCTGCCAGAAATAATTTATGGAAAGTCCGGCTGAATAAGGTAATTTATACCCTTTTTGTGCCACTTTTTCTCCCCAAATAGGCAAGGCATATGGATATTTCTCTATTTTAAGACTGTCTTTTAATTCCTTATTTTTTTCTCCTACTATTTTTTCGGTGTAGACCTGTCCAAAAAATTGAATGCTAAATAATAATAAAGAGGCTGATATTAGTGTCTTACATTTCATTGAATTTCGTGTTTATAATTGTTAATTAATAGAACTGCGTAAAATAAATATGTACTAATGTATTTTAGGAAAATTTCGGCTTATCTTTTTGTATTACAGGCGGGTAAGAAATTAGACTTTTAGATAGTTGAACTTAATTTATATGTTAATTATTGTTAAAGTTAAATAAATTTTCTTACCATTTATCATAATTTTTAAGAAAGTACCACTTGTCAGTCAACTTTTTTCGAACAAAATTTCAGGAAGTTTCTCTTTTTTACCAACATCATTTTCAAATATTTAGATTTTTATAATAGAAATATATCTTACTTTTGTGTTGTGAAATGGATAACAATCATATTATCGATTTATTTAATGGCGCTCTCCAATATGCCTTGTGCAGATATGGAAGTAAACAGTGCTGCTCATAAAACAGCACAATTTTCATCAGAAGCACATCATACGCATGATAAAGACAATGATTTGTGTTCTCCTTTTTGCGCCTGTAACTGTTGTGGCGCGCAGGTTTTAAGTTATCAGGCGCATTTGAATTTTGAATTTCCTGTCACACATCGTATTATTTCGATACCATTACCCAATTATAATTCTGTTTTTGCTTCCAATTTCTACGGAAGTATTTGGCAGCCCCCTCAAATAGCATAATGATTGCCTGATTAATTTCAGGTTAGAGAGTTGTGGATTTTCCACAGAAGTAGTAGGCAGAACTTTGCCTAATTTCTCACGTCATTATACCTTAAAATGTTAGATAAAATCATACAATTCAGTATAAAGAATAAGTTCGTTATACTGTTATTTACCCTTGTATTAATAGCTTGGGGAAGCTATTCGCTCAAACACTTACCACTGGATGCTTTACCGGATATCACTAATAATCAGGTACAGATCATTACAACGGCACCTACTTTGGCCAGTCAGGAAGTCGAACAACTTATCACATATCCACTGGAACAAGCGGTAAAAACAGTTCCGGATATTATAGAACTCCGTAGTATTTCGCGTTTCGGATTATCGGTTGTTACCGTTGTTTTCGAAGATGATGTCGATATTTATTGGGCAAGGGAACAAATATTTCAACGCTTAAAACAAGCCGAAGAAAACATTCCTGATTATGCAGGATCTCCTGAATTAGCGCCTATTACCACAGGTTTAGGCGAAATTTACCAATACGATGTTTATGCCAAAAAAGGCTATGAAAACCAATACGATGCGGTAAAACTAAGAACCATTCAGGATTGGATTATTATTCCGCAATTGCAGGGTGTTAAAGGTGTTGCAGATGTAAGTACCTGGGGCGGAAAACTAAAACAATACGAAATTGCTGTAAACCCCAATACCTTAAATAGTCTGGGTGTGACGATCACAGAGATTTTTGATGCTTTAGAAAAAAACAACCAAAATACGGGTGGTGCTTATATCGAAAAAGATCAGCTGGCGTACTTTATCCGCGGTGTCGGAATGGCAAAAGGAGTACAAGATTTAGGAAACGTAGTGGTAAAAAACCGCAATGGTTCTCCCGTTTTAGTGCGCGATGTTGCCCAGGTTCGCGAAGGCGTTGCATTGCGTTACGGAGCATCAACCAAAGACGGAAAAGGAGAAATTGTTTCCGGAATGGTGTTGATGTTAAAAGGCGAAAACTCCAGCGCAGTGGTAGATAGAATCAAAGAAAGAATGATTCAGATCAATAAAAGTTTGCCCGAAGGCGTAGTGGCCGAAGCTTTTATTGACCGCGGAAAACTAGTAGATAACGCAATAGGAACGGTCACAAAAAATTTACTTGAAGGCGCTCTGATCGTGATTTTTGTCCTGATTTTATTTCTTGGTAATCTTCGTGCCGGTTTAATCGTGGCTTCGGTAATTCCGTTGGCCATGCTTTTTGCTATTATATTAATGAATGCCTTTGGCGTAAGCGGAAACTTAATGAGTTTGGGCGCGATCGACTTTGGAATCATTGTCGACGGAGCCGTTATTATTGTCGAGGCAACAATGCATCATTTACAGCAGCTTAAACGAAAAAAAGAATTATCGCAAAGCGAAATGGATGTTGAGGTCTACAATTCGGCTTCGAAAATCAGAAACAGTGCGGCTTTTGGAGAAATCATCATTTTGATCGTTTATCTGCCAATCCTCGCTTTGGTAGGAACCGAAGGAAAAATGTTCAAACCGATGGCTATGACCGTTGGTTTTGCTGTTGCCGGAGCATTTGTGCTTTCGCTGACTTATGTACCTATGATGAGCGCTTTATTCTTATCTAAAAATACAGAACATAAAGAAAACTTCAGCGACAGAATGATGGCTCGTTTAGAGGCCTTTTATACACCATTATTAGAAAAAGCACTTCAATTTAAAAAGATCGTTTTAGGAATCTCTGTTGGTTTATTTGCCTTTGGATTAATTGTCTTTAATAGTATGGGAGGAGAATTTATCCCAACGATCGAAGAAGGTGATCTGGCTATAAACGCCACCATCATGACCGGAAGTTCGCTTACGCAGATGGTTGAAACGACGACGAAATACGAACAAATATTAAAAGCTAAGTTTCCTGAAATAAAAACCATCGTTACTAAAATTGGAAGCGGGGAAATTCCAACAGATCCAATGCCTATTGAAAGCGGTGATTTGATTATTGTTTTAAAAGACAAAAAAGAATGGGGTCGAAAATACCACAATTGGGAAGAATTGGCCAATGCCATGAAAGAAGAAATGAAAGTGATTCCGGGTGCCAATATTGAAATTTCGCAGCCCATACAAATGCGTTTCAACGAATTAATGACCGGAAGCCGAAGCGATATTGCCATCAAAATTTTTGGTGATGATCTGGAAATCCTTGATGCCAAAGCTGCCGAGTTAATTTCGAAGATAAAAAACATCGAAGGAATTGGAGATCTAAAAGCCGATAAAGTAACCGGTTTACCGCAAATCACCATCAAATACGATTACAATAAAATTGCCTTATACGGATTGAATATTTCGGATATCAATCAAATTATACGTTCGTCATTTGCGGGAGAAAGTGCCGGAAAAATTTACGATGAAAGCAAGAGATTTGATGTCGTAGTGCGAATGAATCAGGACAATCGAGCTGATATTACCGATGTAAGTAATTTGTTTATCCCTTTACCAAACGGTCAGCAAGTACCACTTTCCCAAGTAGCCACAGTGGATTATGAACAAGGTCCGGTACAAGTAGTTCGTGAAGACGGAAAGCGCAGAATCACCGTGGGATTAAACGTTCGCGGCCGCGATATAAAAAGTGTAGTAGAGGAAATTCAGCTAAAACTGGATAAGAACTTTACACTTCCTGCAGGTTATTACGTTACCTACGGCGGACAATTCGAGAATTTAATCGAAGCGACAAAACGACTTTCGATCGCATTACCAATAGCACTGGGATTAATATTAGTGTTGCTTTATTTCACTTTTAAAAGTTTTAAACAAGCAGCATTAATTTTTACCGCCATTCCGTTATCTGCAATAGGTGGTGTTTTTGCGCTCTGGCTGCGCGGAATGCCATTTAGTATTTCAGCAGGAATTGGTTTTATTGCTTTGTTCGGAATCGCGGTTTTAAACGGAATTGTATTAATATCCTACTTCAATCAATTAAAAACAGAAGGAATATTAGATCCGCTGCAAAGAGTTTTAATTGGAACCAAAACCAGATTACGTCCCGTTTTAATGACCGCAGCCGTAGCTTCTTTAGGGTTTTTGCCAATGGCATTGTCAACTAGTGGAGGAGCAGAGGTTCAAAAACCTTTGGCAACCGTAGTTATTGGAGGTTTATTCTCTGCAACTTTATTGACGCTGATCGTTTTACCGATTTTGTATTTAATGCTGGAGAAGCTTAACCGCAAAGAACGCGAAGATTTACGCGAAGAACGCAATGAAGATTTAACCGCAAAGAGCGCTAAGTTTTTCACAGAGGATACAAAGAAAAAAAAAGATTAAAATGAAAACACTATATAATATAAACATCAAACCCTTTGCGGACTTTGCAAAAATAGTTTTGCGAACTTTGCTTTTAAAACTTTTTTTACCGTATTCAAAAGCCTTTGTGAACTTTGCGAATCCTTTGCGCTCTTTGCGGTTAAATCCAGCCCAATTGGCAAATAAAACTTTGTGGTTAAGCATATTCTTATTGTTTAGCACGCTTTCGCAGGCACAAGAAAAAATAAGCTTAGAAAAAGCCATAGCACTTGCCAAATCAAACAACATAGACTTGAAAATTGCCGATAAGGAAATAGAAAAACAAACCGTTTTAAAAAAGACTGCATTTCAGCCCGATCCACTGCAAGTACAATATCAGGGCGGACAGTTCAACAGTGCGGATTATGACCACAACGTTTCGGTTCAGCAATTTTTCCCAATGGGAAACATTACAAAAGCCAATCGTCAATTGCAGGAAGAGTTGGTGAAACTGGCTGAAAAACGAAAAGCTTTATCTGCTTACGAAATAGAAAAAGCCGTAACGTTGTCGTATTACCAATATTTGTACGGTGTTTCGATTCAGAAATTGAACTCGGAACTGAATGATATTTATACCAAATTCCTAAAAAATGCCGAACTCCGTTTTCAAACCGGAGAAAGCGGTAATATCGAAGTAATCAGCGCTAAAGCGAAAGTAAAAGAGATCGAAACGCAAAAAGCACAATTAGAATATGATTTGGCGATTTATCAAAAGCAATTGCAATTTTTTGTTCAGACCGATGAAAACATAGTTCCCGATGACAAAACATCGTTGCAATATACTATTCTAAAAGAAGAAGGAAATTCGAAAGAAGAAATTTTAATGACCGATTATTACCAACAGCAGATTTCGGTATACCAAAAAGAAGCCAATACGCACAAAGCAATGCGAACGCCTAAACTGGGATTGGGTTATTTTGCGCAAACCATCAACACCGAATCGTTGTTTCAGGGGTTTACTGCCGGATTGCAAATTCCGTTGTTTGGTGGCGTAAATTCGGCGAAAGCCAAAGCATCAGAAATCAGTATTGCGCAGTCACAATTGGCTTTAGATAAAAATAAATTAACGCTCAATCTGCAAAAACAAGAATTAGAAAATAATTTCAGGAAACAGCAAAAAGCATTAGAGTATTATCAAAAAGAAGGATTGCAATACGCTGATCAGATTATTACGACGGCACAAAAAAGTTATGCCAATGGCGATATGAGTTATTGGGCGTACATCAGTTTTTTAAATCAGGCAATTGATATTAAAAAGCAATATACAGAGGCAACCCATACTTTTAATCAAAGTGCAATCGAACTTCAATTTCCATCTCTTAAAAATAATTAAAATGAAAAATATAGTTAAAAACTTAACCGCAATCCCGATAGCTATCGGGAGCAAAGGTTTTTCGCAAAGTTCACAAAGTTTAAAGTCTTTGCGTACTCTGTGTTGTTCTCCCTTTGTGAACTTTGTGGTAAAAAATATGCGCTTTGTTTATTTTATAATATTTGCGGTTACCTTAATAAGCTGCAATGAAAAGAAAACAGAAGAACCTCAGGAAGAAGAAAGTTCACAAACAGAAGTAGCTTTAAACGAATCTCAATACAAAACCGTCGGGATCGAAACAGGATTTGTAGAAAACAGAAACTTAAATAAAGTCATAAAAGCGAACGGTTATACCACAGTTCCGCCGCAAAATTCTGCCGAAGTTTCGACTTTGATAGGAGGAACCGTCAAGGATATTTTTGTTCTCGAAGGCACTTATGTCAACAAAGGAAAAGTTCTGGCGACGATTCAGAATCTGGAAGTTATTGAAATGCAGGAAGATTATCATTCGGCTACAGCCAATATAGAATACTTGCAATTAGAATACAATCGTCAGAAAACCTTAAGCGATGAAACTGTAAACCCAAGGAAAGTTTTTCAGGAAGTAAAATCAAAATTGGCAGCAGAAAGAGCGAGAGCGCAGGCAGCGAAAAATAAATTGGATGCTTTGCATGTAAGTACAAAAGGAAGTACTTCGCTGGTACCTATTGTAGCGCCAATAAGCGGTTATGTGGGAAATATAAAAATTGCAAAAGGAGCGTATGCACAAACCGGAATCACATTATTTGAAGTAGTCGATAATAGCCAGATGCATTTGGATCTGAATGTGTATGAGAAAGATTTAGGTTCTATCTCGATCGGACAAGTTATTGATTTTGTACTGACAAATCAGTCGAATAAATCGATAAAAGGAAAGATATTCGGAATCAATAAATCATTTTCTAACGAAAGTAAAACCGTTGCCGTTCATGCCAAAATCGAATCAGATGATGCAAAAGGACTGATTCCGGGAATGTATGTTTCGGCCAATATTAATATCATAAATGCTACCGTGCCCGCATTGCCAAAAGATGCCGTAGTGCGAAACGCTGATAAGTATTTTGTTTTTGTTCAGGAAGATGATCATAAAGACGACCATCAACATGAAGAAGGAAAAGAGGAAAAAGGTGCAGTACATGAAAAGGAAATTCATTTTAAAGCCATTGAAGTAATTCCCGGAACAACAGATTTAGGCTTTACCGAAGTGAAATTTGTAGATAAAATTGATCCGGATGCGAAGATTGTGACCAAAGGCGCTTTTTATCTGCTTTCGGCCATGAAAGGCGGGGGAGAGCATAGTCACTAATTTTTTTTAGGTGCTAAGTGGTTGAGATGCTAAGACGCTAAGTTTTTTTAGCTGGTGTAGCATTTACTCGCAAAGACGCAGAAGGCGCAAAATTTTCTTGTATTACCTTTTTAAGTTTTAATATAGAAAATCAAAGAAACTTTAAAAAAAACTTTGCGACTTCGCGTCTTTGCGAGATTAAAATAAAACACCTACCTATAAACAATTGGCGCAAAATCCGTAAATTTAGAACCTATTTAAACAAAGTTTAAAACTTTAAACTTGAAAAAATAAAACTTGATACTCATTTTATGGAACACATACATACAGAAGAAAAAATAACAAAAAAGAAACCCAAACAATCTGCCTGCTGTTGCTCACATGACGAACCTGTTCATTCTGATAATGACGGACACGATCATGGAGACGGTCATGATCATGAACATAATGCTGAGGGCGGTTTGTTGAAATTATTTTTACCCGCAATAATCTCCTTTGTTTTATTGCTTATCGGGATTGGGCTTGACAATTATTTTCCGCAAACCTGGTTTACGGGTTATGTTCGAATTGCCTGGTATATAGTGGCTTATTTACCGGTTGGACTTCCGGTTCTGAGAGAAGCGTACGAAAGCATTATGAAAGGCGACGTTTTTTCAGAATTTTTCCTGATGTGCATTGCGACAATTGGTGCTTTCGCAATAGGCGAATATCCCGAAGGTGTTGCCGTAATGCTGTTTTATACCATTGGAGAAAATTTTCAGGGATTGGCGGTAAGCCGAGCGAAATCGAATATTAAAAGCCTGTTGGATCAACGTCCTGACGAAGTCAATGTATTAGAAAATAATGTTGCCACAAAAGTAAAAGCGGCCGATGTTGTGATAGGATCAATTATTCAGCTTAAAGCGGGAGAAAAATTAGGTTTAGATGGCGAATTATTATCAGATACTGCTTCGTTTAATACGGCGGCATTAACTGGTGAAAGCAAGCCCGATACCAAAGTAAAAGGAGAAACCGTTCTGGCCGGAATGATCAACGGAAATACGATTGCACTGGTAAAAGTAACTACGGCTTATAAAGACAGTAAATTGTCTAAGATTCTGGAAATGGTACAAAATGCCACGACCAAAAAAGCGCCTGCCGAATTGTTTATCAGGAAATTTGCCAAGATTTATACGCCAATTGTAGTGTATCTGGCAATTGCGATTTGCGTATTGCCATGGCTTTTTGTAGACAATTATGTCTTTACTGACTGGTTGTACAGAGCTCTGGTATTCCTGGTGATTTCATGTCCTTGTGCCTTGGTTATCAGTATTCCGTTAGGATATTTTGGCGGAATTGGCGCGGCGAGTAAAAACGGAATTCTGTTTAAAGGAAGTAATTTCCTTGATAGTATTTCAACCATTCAGAATGTGGTGATGGATAAAACCGGAACCATGACCGAAGGTGTTTTTAAAGTTCAGGAAGTTATTATTCAGGAAGGTTTTGATAAAGAAGAGATTCTGAAACTCGTTAATGTTCTCGAAAGCCAAAGTACGCATCCTGTGGCAACGGCAATTCACAATCACGTGGGGCAGATTGATGCTTCAGTTGAGTTGAAAAACGTGGAGGAAATTTCAGGGCATGGTTTAAAAGCCGAGATCAACCGAAAAGAATTGCATGTTGGGAATTTCAAGTTGATGGATAAATTCAATATTTCATATGATATTGATCCAAATTCGGTTGTTTATACGACGATTGCCATTGCATACGATAATAAGTTCGCAGGATATTTGACCATTGCCGATGAAATTAAAGAAGATGCTCAGGAAGCAGTAAGCAAACTAAAAGCATTAGGCGTTAAAGTAACCATGCTAAGTGGAGATAAAACCAATGTGGTACAATTTGTTGCGGATAAATTAGGCATCACAAATGCTTTTGGAGATTTGCTTCCGGAAGATAAAGTGAATAAACTCAACGAGATTAAAGCCAAAAACGAAACCGTTGCTTTTGTTGGAGATGGAGTAAATGATGCGCCTGTAATCGCCTTAAGTACCGTAGGAATTGCCATGGGAGGTTTAGGAAGCGATGCCACGATCGAAACCGCCGATGTTGTGATTCAGGACGATAAACCAAGTAAAATTGCGATGGCGATCAATATTGGGAAACAAACTAAAAAAATCGTCTGGCAAAATATCACGTTGGCTTTTGTCGTAAAAGCTTTTGTACTGATTTTGGGTGCCGGCGGACTTGCCACAATGTGGGAAGCTGTTTTTGCAGATGTTGGAGTAGCGTTGCTGGCGATATTAAATGCCGTAAGGATTCAGAAAATGAAGTTTTAAATTAAAAACAGATAAAAAGAAGCCGTCTCATAATACAATTTGAGACGGCTTTTATATTTAAATGTGATTTTTTACTCGTACTCAGGAATAACAACCGACGTATACAAACTATACATTTCCCATCCCAAAGACTCGTAGAATGCTTTACCTTCTTCTGTTGCTACTAAAAAATTATGATGTACATCATTCGCTAATGCAATCTTTTCAAGTTCTTTCATCAGGACAGAGGCAAGACCAATCCTTTTATGATTAGGTTCAGTCGAGATTCTATCGTAAATTGCTACATCATCAACAAGAACAACATGTCCTGTTGAGGCTAGTTCTCCCTGTTTAGTTATAATTCGAACAAGATAAGTACCATTGTAATGTTCAAATTCCAGCTTATAATTATCACTTAAAGTACAATTCCGAAAATCCATTTGATGAAAACAAGCCATCATATATCCTTGAGGCTGAATAATCCATTTGGGATGTATTTGATTTTTTAATTCATCAGGCGAAGAACAAACTTTTAAGAAAATACCGGGTTCATCAATAGATTTTGATAATTCAATAAAATCATTATTCAGTTCAGCAAATACAAAGCGTCTTTTTTGATTAGGATAACCAACTTCAACCTTAAATCCTGATTTGTATCTTTCAGGTAATGGCAATTTTCTTGATAATGACCAGGCTGTCAGCCATTTTTCTAAAATACTACGAAGAATATTTTTTTTAATCATATGCTAAAACCGGAATTATAAAGTTATAAAAGCAATCTGTATAATTATTTTTTCAAATGCGTTGGAATCTGAATTTCTCCGTTACCAAAAGACCAATTCTCTAAACCATTATTTTCTAATAAAACAATGATGACATTATTGATTAAAATCTCGGTTGAGGTCGAAATTCGTGTTGCAATCTGATGGTATAATTTTTTCTTTTGTTCCAAAGTTCTACCTTGTCCTGCCGTGATTTGCACGTAAATAATTTCATCAGAATGTGAAATCCCGAGATAACTTTCAGGATATTTTATCTGGTGCGATTCTAATTCTTCAATGATATGAAAATAATCGTCTTTTGGAATATTAAATTCGGCTATTAAAGATTCATGAATTGATGCTGAAATAGTATTTTTTGTTTCTAATGAAAGCTTTTTGGGAAGACTGATTCTAACGAATGGCATTTTTTTGAAATTTAAATTTTTATAAAAATAAGAAATAGTAAGCGATGGAAATAAGAATCGTATTAAAAATTTAATTCTATTTTATTCCCTTTATTCTTAATTCTAACGGCTGTTTTATTATTTTCAGAAGGTGTTTGCGTAGGATACCAGTTTCTATTTGGTTTCACGATAATTAGTAAACCTTCATCATCACCAACAGCTGAGAAGAGTTCGGTATTGTCATTCTTGCTAAAAAAATCTAATCCATGTTCTTCGATTAATTGATTTCCTAATTTTAATGGATTTTCATTTACGATTCCAATTTCACTAATATTTAAAATAGCTTTAGAACTGAATGCTTCTGTTTGCGCATTATCAAGATCGTGTCGGGCAATAAATTCTAATAAATTGCCATTATTATCATAGAAATAAATAGCATTGGCATTCCAGTTTTCGAAATTGGTAATGACTTTTTGATCTTCAATAAAAATTAAATCTACTTTGCTTTTACACCAATCAATGGCTTCGTCTAACTTGTTTTCCGGAATATTAAAAGCAAAATGATAAATAGATTTAAATTCAGGATTTTCTAAGAATTCAAGAACCGAATTGCCTGCCTGAATGCTCACCGAATTTTTGGTTTTTTCTATGATAGGCAGCTCAAGAATCTCTTTATAAAAAGTGGCAGTTTGTTGTATATTGTTGGATTGAATTTGAATATGTTCTAACTTCATGGTGGTATTTTTTATAAGAAGAAAAAAAAGCTTCTTTCGTTTCAAACAAATTTAAGAAATGATGGAAATATTACGATTCACAAGCTATTTTATACTTCAATGAAAGGATAGTAAATTATGATTAAAGTTTCTCTTATTGTAATGCCTAATTTTTTAAACACATAGAAACATAGATTTAAAACTGCAATTTAGATACTTTTAGAAAATCATGATTTTTTCACAAAGTGCTATGAGATTTATTTGTAGTTGAAACGTCTTTCTGCATTTATTTGAGCTATGTTTCTTTGTGTTTAAAAATAAAAAAAAGCCCATTTCATAAAAGAAACAGGCTTTGTAGATTTGAGAATTATTGAGGTATTTACAAATCAGTTTTTTCAATTGACTTTGTGGATTTTTTTTTATGAGACTGTTGTCTAAGTTTAATGAGTTCCGGATTGTTCGAAAAGGCAAATGATAGTAATTGTTTTGATGACATTGTTTTTAATTCCTTTTTTTCAAAAGATAAAAACAACTTGTTTCTTAATTTTTCAATTTCAGTTGAAACTTTTGGATCATTGCGAAGTAATAGTTCCTGTAGTCTGTAGGGATATTTAATATTTAGTTTTTTTGCGATTTCTATCACTTCATCTTTGTTTTTTAAAAGATGATAACCAACTCTTTCCCAGGAGTAAGTAATTTTTAATTCGGCTATTCTGGCGGCATCCCAATCATTAAATTCAGCCATTAAAACGACACCCAATGAATCTTTGTAATTGCGAAGTCTTTCAGGATAGAATTTGTGTTTTTCAATAGACTTTTCGAATTTTTTTCTCGAAATTTTAAACTTAAAATCCTTATCCAGATACTTATAGTTGTAACTTAAAAAATCAATTTTTGAAAGTGAATCTATCTTTGCAAACTTATTCAAATTATCTTGCGAAAACATGGTGTTAAATATAAGTAAAAAGATAATTATGATATTTATCTGTTTCATTTTTTTGTTATTAAATGTTTTTATTACTTAGGCATTGTTGGCGTCATAATTCTTCGTGTTGGCGTGCTCAAAGTTTCTATAAAAGCCAAAAGATCGCTGATTTCTTCTTTGTTTAAGTTTAGTTTTTTAAGCATAGGATCGGCTTTTGGAATTAATGAATCTCTTGCCGTTCCCAGATATTTTTTCTGAACAGGAGACGGGTTTCCTAAATTGTACAATTCTACAACATCCAGTAAAGTCGGGAAATGTCCGTGATGCATCCAGGGTTTTGTATTGGCCACTTCACGCAATGTTGGCGTTCTGAATTTACCAATGTCTTTTACGTCTTTGGTAACATTATAGCGTCCGAAATCTTCATTTTTTGTTCCGAATAAAGTCTGACCGTCATTATGAAACTGATTGTCGCTGAAATAAGGCGTATTATGGCAATTGATACATTGCGCTTTGGTTCTGAACAAATGCAGTCCTTTTACCTGAGCATCTGTATAGGCTTCTGATTTTCCGCTAATGAAATTATCAAATTTACTTTTTGGGCTATTAATCGATCTTTCGAAAGTTGCAATGGCGTATTGTATTCTTTGCAGATTAACTTTTTTGTCTCCAAAAGCCTCAGTAAAAAGAGCATTGTAACCTTTTATTTTGGCGATTTTATCAACGGCAATCGTCAGTTTTTCATTCATTTCAAGCGGATCTCCAATTGGGAATTGCGCCTGATCTTCCAAACTCTTTGCTCGTCCGTCCCAAAATAAGGATGTGGCATACGCCGAATTTAAAATCGTCATCGAATTTCGTTTTCCCGTTTGGCGATCATGTCCAAAAGAGCGTGTCAAATTATCTGTCCAGCCCAATTCAGGATTATGGCACGAAGCGCAGGCAATTTGTCCGCTAAGAGATAATCTCGGATCAAAAAATAATATTTTACCCAGACTTTCTTTTTCTTTCGAGTATGGGTTATAATCCGGATAAGGAACCGCAGGAAGCACGCCGATATCCTGAAATGTAGCTTTATCGACATTGTCGTGTAGTTCCGCTGCCGGCCATTTCGTAGCATCTCCGCTGGAATATAGTTTTCGCAATTCCTGAATGTCTATATAATCAGGCTGTTCAACGCTTTTATAAGCCGTTAAACTCAGAAGAAATAGGATAGGGACGATTAGTTTTTTCAATTTTTTTGTTTTTGTTTGATTTGTTTCAGGTTTCAAGTCCGTTTTCAGTCTCAGTCCCAGTTTGCGTTTTCAAAAAACTTTGTCAAAGTTTTAAACTTTGACAAAGTTAGTGCGACTGCGACTGCGACTGCGACTGCGACTGCGACTGCGACTGCGACTGCGACTGCGACTGCGACTGCGACTGCGACTGCGACTAAAATCTAAAGCGTAACTTCCTTAGGACACGGGATACTTAAAGCTGTTGGTTTTGGATAAACTCTATTATTATACATTCTGTATTGTGTCGAAACGGTTCCTCCAAATAGTTTATCGTTTGTGAGTTTTAGCTCAAATGAGATTTCAAACAAACCGGCACTGATTTCCTTATAAGTACCTTCACCTGAAATAGCAATAATGTGAGTATTTGTCGCACTGGATCCAATAGTTAAATCCTGTGGAATCACCAATACGGTTCCCTGCGTTTTGCTGTTTCCATTTTCCGGAAAAAATTCTAAAGCAGAAGTAATATTAAATCCGGGAGAAATAGCAGCAGATCCGCTTTCGTTTGAGAACCATCTTTTTAAGCCAAAAGAGTTTATTGTATTTGTTCCGGTAGCAACATTAAATCCAATTTTAAAGGCATCGTGATACACATCGTCATTAGGATTTGCTGTTCCTTTATCACTGTAAAGTATTGCATTCTCATTGTCCTTCGTTACCACAACAGGAAAGGTTAAAGCATTAAAAGTCTGCCATGTGCAGTTTCCGTTGTTGTTAAACCAGTGTTCGCCGTAGGTTAAATAAAAAGCATTCGTAGGATCTGTAAATTTTGATGCGGGATATGCTTGTAAATCCCGTGGTGATTTTGTTGGTTTTACAATTGTTAAGTTAAGGCTTCCGGTTGCATTGTAATTGGGAATATTTACTAAGGTTATTTTTGATTCATAACGTGCATCGTCATTTTGAATATCTTCCAACAGCGTAAAATGATAAGTTATTGAATTTCTGTTGTCGCCAAAATCATCATGGGTAAGCGAATATTCAAAACCATTTTGAAATTTAAAAATTGACGCATTTTCTATTTCCGAAGGAAAAAATCCGTTAGGGAAATTTACTTTAAAATCGAATGTCTCACCAATTTCGCCTTTTATTAAATATTGATTAACCGGAAAAGTATAATTGGTTGTAATGGTTTCTAGATCGATCTTAAAGGTATCATTAGGATAAGTTGAATTTAAATTTCCAATATGAATTTCCGGATCAGATACAGTTTCCAATTTTAAATTAATGCTTTGATTGGCGGTCCATCTTTTATCAAAAGAAACAAAAATAGTATCCGTTACTTTACTTCCTTCAAACACTAATTTATTGACCGGATTTACTGTAAAACTTTCGTTGTCGCCATTTGATGATACGGCACTAAAAGTAGCAGTTACAGGACCTTTTAAAGCGTTGGCTGTTAGGGCAACCGGAACTTTCAAAGTTTTTACTGAACTATTTTTATAAGTAGACTGAGGAACTATAATTGCGCTTACTGCCGGATATTCCAACGGAACATTACTAGTGCTTACCATAAAGTTAAACCTTAAAAAAGGATCTACTCCTGAACCCAATTTATAATCGTCTTTTGAGCATGAACCCAATAGCAATGCTATGGTAAATAGGCTGAATATCTTAATAAGATTCATTTTGTTGTAAGTTTGAATTAAGATTAATATTATATTGTGGTATAGGTAATACGAATTTTAGCGACGGATAAACCATACTGCAATTTGTCGAAATACAACCGTCGTTTCTTGTAATTCCTTTATGGTTGCGAACTAGATCAAAGAACAAATGTCCTTCAAAACAAAGTTCTTTTCTTCTTTCTAAAAGGATATCTTCTTTGAGGTTAGCGGTATTAGATAATAAAGTTGCATTAGCACGTGCGCGAATGGTATTAATATCGGCCATTGCAAGGGCTGGCTGATTGTTTTCAAGAGCAGCTTCGGCACGAATCAAATACATTTCACTTAATCTAAAGGCCACGTAACCTGCATTATCCTGAAATTTACGGGTAAAGTTGTAAGGAACATAAGTTAAAACTCCATTTACTAAAGTCTGAAGATCTACAGTAATAAATAATTGTTTTCTTAAATCATTATTTTCATAAAGATCAACAAGGTCGTTTGAAGCTACATAATGGGCATAATTGCTTGAAGTAACACCAAAATAATTGGACATTGATGTTGATACGGCGCTTTCTGAATCCTTTGGAACTGAAAATTCTAGCAAAGCTTCAGAAACAGGAAGATCAGGCTGTGCCCATTGAGCTATCAAATCAGAAGAATTTACTAATTTAAATCCGGAGTTTTCAATTACATCATTGGCAGTTTCGTAAGCTTTTGTCCAGTCTTTTTTATACAAATAAACTCTTGCCAATAAGGCTTTTGTATTATTTCTATTGAAGTAAGAATAAACGGGACCCGGCATAGCAGCGGTATCAGAATAATTATCGATCGCGGTTTTTAAGTCGTTAATAATGAAGGAATACGTGTTTGCCAGGGTTTCTCTTTTTGGATATTTAAGTCCCGATTTTATGGATTCGGTATTATAGACAATACCTAAATGCGAAGCTTCAGGTGTATAACCGTAATCCTGGCAATAAATCTGTGATAAAACAAAATGGGCATACGCTCTAATGGTTAAGGCTTCTGCTTTTATTTGATTTTTTTCGGTTTCGGTTGCATCTTTTAGATTGGGAGTATATTCTAAAATCAAATTAGCCTGATTTATAATGCTGTAATTACCACTGTAAAATGATGCAAAATTACTGGTCTCTTCTACATCTTCAAAAGAATATACCTCCCTAAGATTAATCCCCGGTGTAATTTGTCCTAAGCTGCTTCCTGAAGAATTTGGTGTAAATTTGATGTTTCCGCCTTGTAAATCTGAATAAACAGAAAAACGTTCTTCTCTTACTGTTCCTTCTACAGTGCGGTAAAGCCCTTTTAAAGCAATTAAAACACCTTCCTTATTTTGCAGAAGTTCATCTATAGAAGTTTGTGTTCCCGGTTCCTGTTCCAGAAAATCACTGCAGCTTTGCAATGAAAAAATAAGGAATGCTATTGTGATGTATTTTAAATAATTCATGGTCTTAAAATTTTGCATTTACACCAAGCGAAATGGTTCTTGCCTGTGGATAAGTATAACTAAACTCTCGTATTCCGTTCATTCCTTTCGGACTTTTCTCTTTGTACCAGTATAATACATTTGTGGCATCGGCAAAAACAGAAAGCGTATCGAGGAAAATATTTTTTATTGGCACATTATAACTAAGATTAACGTTGCTTAATCGTACATAAGTCGCATCATAAACGTATTTACTTAAATTTGCCGTAACAGGAACAAGTGTTACCGCGGGATACGGAACGATATCTCCCGGATTTCTCCAGTGATTAGCCGCATTTACAGAAAGATTTCTGTTTGACGTATTCGAATATTTGTCGATTATAGCATCAGAAGCAAAAAAATCACCGCCCAATTGAAAATCTCCTCTTACGGATAAAACTAAATTGTTGTAAAAAGTAAAACTATTATTGAATCCGCCGTATGCTTTCGCCTGTGTATCTCCAATGGGTTCCCAGTCCGCTATTGTAAATAAAGATTTATACGTGTTAAGATCATATACCTGTCCGTTTTTAGTAACCAAATCTCTTCCTGTAGCCGGATCGACACCAAGCCATTTTATTCCCCAAACTGTCGTGGTGCTATAACCAATTTTTTGCGCCAAAGCAAGTTCTGCTGTAGAAAATTCGCTTCCTAAGCCTTTCAAATCAGTTACTTTACTATCAACTGTAGAAATATTGAAAGAAGTTGTCCATTTAAAATTAGTATTGGTAATCCACTTAATTCGGGTCTGAAATTCAAAACCCTGATTGTACATGCTTGCAGCATTTAGCAACATCGAACTGTAACCCGTTTCAGTAGGAATGTTTCGGGTAGTAATGAGATCACTTTTATCATCACGATAATACTCTACAGAAAACTCTACGCGATTGAAAATATTAAAATCGATTCCGGCATTAAACTTCGTATTTTTTTCCCAGCTTAACTTTCCGTTTGGGGCAGAACCCGGAGTTGCGCCAGTTCCGCCATTATAGTTATTTTGTATATAATTATATAAACCTTTTGAACGGTAAGAACCAATTCTTGAGTTTCCTGTTGTACCGTAACTTGTTTTTATTTTTAAAAAGTTAATCCAGGAATTATTATTCAGGAAGTCTTCATTACTAATAATCCAACTTGCTCCAAGACCGCCATTGTTCGCGACATCAGTATCATCTCCAAACACAGAACTTTGATCGCGACGGAAATTGGCCAATAGATAATATCGTTTTTTGTAGTTATAATTTACCTGAGAAAATAAAGACACCCTTGAGTTATAACTAATTTCACTTCCAATTGTCTGATTATTTTTAGATTCATCTATATCAGTAGTTAATGGATTATCATCTATTAAAGCATTAGAGACTGGATTGATCACATTGGGATTTACAAAACCAATTCCCGACTGATAATCAAAATTCGTTTTATCCTCAGAAATTTCAAAACCAACAACACCATCAATAGCATGATTTTCAGTAAGCTGTTTGTTAAACAAAGCTTGTCCCTGCCAGTTCCATTTGGTGGCATTTCGCTGGTTTAAAAGTCGGCGTCCCCATCTTCTGTAAGTAGTATTGTCTAAAACAAAAGTTCCGGGAAACTGACCGCTTTCATTTTCAGCCGAAAAATAACGATCCTGATCTTTATCTGAGTAATCCATACCAAAAAGCGTAGAGAATTTTATCGCATTACTTAGCTGATATGAAAGACTTAAACTACCTAAGATTCCATAAGTTTTTGCTTGATTTTTGTTTTGCTCGATCGCAGCCAGCGGGTTTCCTCTCATCATACCGCTAACACCTAAAAGCGAGTATGATCCATCTGGATTATAAGGCGAAAGAGTAGGGAGGTAAGCAAAAGAATAAAAAATATTTGGTGCAGTTTTCTCGATGTAACTTGGATTTAGTACTAAGCTAATGTTCAGTTTATCAGAGTTGTAACCTAAATTAATTCCCGCATTCAATTGTTTCGTATTGTTACCCATTTGCGGTTCATCAATTTTTGTATAGCTAATGTTGGTGCGATAGGAGATTTTTGATGTGGAGCCGGAAACATTAAAATTATATTTATTGAAAATTCCTGATTGATTCAGTAAACCAAACCAATCCGTATTAATACCATTGTATGGAGTCAGGGCAGCACTTGGAGTAGTATTTTTTACAAATTCGTTTCTAAGCTCGTTATATTGCTCCCCGCTAAGATATTTAATCTGATTGATGGCCGATGAAATTCCAAGCTGATTAGAGAATCCAAATTGTGTTTTTCCTTTTTTTCCTTTTTTTGTCGTAATCAAAATAACACCATTTGCTCCGTCAGCACCATAAATACCAACAGCCGCCGCATCTTTAAGAACCGAAATACTTTCGATATTTTCCGGAGCAATTTTCATCAGCGGATTACCAAAATTTTCAGTAAAATCTCCGTTTCCGCTAAAGTAAGCACTGTCGATTCCGTATTCTTCTCCCATGATGACACCGTCTATAATAATAAGCGGCTGACTCGAAGTTCCAGTTCTTGCACCAGACAAAGACGATAAAGTTCCCTGTCCTCGAATATTAATTTTTACTGGACCGCCAACACCAGAAGTATTTTCAACCATGACACCGGCGATTTGACCTGTAATCATTTTATCGATACTTTCTGAAGCTTGCTCAACAGCAATATCTTTTGCATATAAGGTCGAAATACTCCCTACAATCTCTTCTTTTAGTTTTGTAGTACCATAAGAAGACGTAATCACAACTGGGTTTAATTCGTCTGTAGCTTCTTTCAAATAAAAAACAAACTGCTTTTTGTCATCTGCTTTTTGTAATTGAGGTTCCATTCCTAAAAATCCAACTTCAAGCACCAAATTGTTGATGTCGTTTCCTTTTAACTGATATACAAATTTTCCGTTAAAATCAGTTATAGCGCCCATTCCGGTTCCTTTTATACGAATGGTTGCTCCGGGAAGCGGCTGTTTGTCTTTGGCAGTGTAAACCGTTCCGCTAATGAATCTTTCTTTTTCATCAGAAGATGTCGCAGCTGATGGAGCAGGAGCAGCGTTCGTTAATAAAACCTGTTTTTTCTGGATATAAAACGAAATATTTTTACCGGCAAATAATTGCTTTAAGGCAGTTTCTAAACTCACATTCTGAACATTGATATCTGCCAGTTGCTCAGCATCAATTTTTCTGGCGTTATAAATAATCCTAAAATCAGTTTGTTCTTCAATGGCTTTAATAATCAAACTAATAGGTTTATTTTTAACCTGTAAAGTGATGTTTTTATTCTGAGAAAAACCTTTAAAACTGGATAAAAGAAGAGCTAGGAAAAATAAAATTTTCCTTAAATCGTGTATCGTAAAAGTCATGTTTATTTAGTTATGGAAGATTGGTAATGGTTATCGTATTTCCTTTAACGGAATAATTAAATGGTGTGTCACGTTTTAGAAGTTCTAAAATGTTTTCGACACTGGATTCGCTAATTTTGATCGTTCCCGTAAAATTCTGTTTGGCCAAAACAGCATTTTCATTGATAATTTCAACGTCGTAGGTACGCTGAATTATTTTAGCGATAGTAGAGAATGGGGTATCTTTAAAAGCAAGTTCACCTTTTGTCCATGCCGAATAAAAGCCTGGGTCAACTTCTTTTGTTGTAATTTTTTTGGAGTTATTGTTCCATGTTGCCATTTGATTGGGTTGAAGCAAAACCGCATTTAGTTTGTTGTCGACTTCATACATCTCAATGCTTCCTTCGACCAAAGTACCATTGACACTTGGATTTTCAGGATAAGCGCTTACGTTGAATTTCGTTCCCAAAACTTCAATATCAACCTGATTGGCATTTACAATAAAAGGATGTTCTTTGTCTTTGGCCACTTCAAAAAAAGCTTCACCGGTTAGGTACACATTTCTTTTTCCGTTAATGCCAAATTGTTCCGGATATTTTAAAGTTGTTCCTGAATTTAAACTCACAACCGTTCCGTCAGAAAGGGTAAGTTTAAACTTTTTCCCGTAAGGTACTTTTAGCGTATTGTAAACCACTTCCTGATCCTGAACTTTTCCAAAATAAATAATTTGGTTAGAAAATTTCTTCGCAATCAAATCGCCTTTGTCATTTACAAGTTTCGTCTGATTGTCTTTTGTAATATATTCAGAACGGCCATTGGCTAATTCTAAAACAATCTCTTTTGATGATTTTGCTTTCTGATTAAAATCGAAAGCTAATTTCCCTAAACCAAATAAAACCAAAAATAAAGCGGCATATTTCAGGTACTGAATGGCTTTCTTTTTAGGCTGAATTGCAATTACCGGAGTTGATTTTTTCGAAAGATCTTCAGAAAGTGCTGTTAACGCCCAGGTTTTCTTTAGCGTAATAAAATGCTTTTTATTTTCTTCAGAAGCATCAATCCATTCAAACAGCAGTTGAACTTCTTGTTCTGAAGCTTCATTCGAAAGGTATTTATAAATGATTTCCGATGTCATATTTTGAGTTTTAAACTTCTCGTTTTAGTAAGTACACTTCAGAAATAAAATACCCTACCTTTTATTTTTAATTATTACAAATAAGGATAAAGATTAAGAACAGATAATCTGATAATTTTGTTTTTAAAATCTTCAAAGCCTTTGTCATATGGGCTTCTACAGCTTTTAAGGTTACTTGCATTTCTTCGGCGATTTCTGCGTTTTTTTTATTTTCGAAACGCTTTTTTATAAAAACTTCGCGGGTTTTGGGCGGAAGATCACTTATCGATTCCTGAATTAAACGCTCTAATTCGGTTAATTCTAAAGTATCAAACTGCACCGAGTTTAAGATTTCGATATCCAGTTCTCTTTCTTTTTGGTTTAAAACTTCACTCTTGAATTTATCCTTTACCTTATTATGACGAATCATGTTCAGGCACTTCGATTTGGTATAAGTATATAAAAAAGATTGTATACCGTTTAGCGATTCAACAGTTTCCTTATTTTGCCACAGATACAAAAGAGCTTCCTGCGCCAGATTTTCAGCTTCATCTTTATCATAAATAAACTGAATACTAAAAGCGGTGATTCTGCGAAAGTATTTATCGTAAAAATATGTGAAAGCAGTTTCGTCTCCTTCTTTGAAAGATTCAAAAAGATGTAGTTCGAAACTGGTATTATTATTCATTATAAGAGAATCACTTTTTAGAAAGCAATATAGGCAATTTAATAAAAAGACCTTTTTTGCACAGAAAGCGGCAAATATAAAAGTTTATTTATATTAATTCTAAATAAAATTCAAATAAACATCGTTTGAAAAAATATTATTCAGAATAAGTGTAAAAAACGCGTTTATCTTATAAGTTATAAGTAAGTTTAATGTTGCTGTGAGTTCTTTTTTACCATATAAGTTATATAAGTAAATATAAGCTCGATGTTTTTTTTGGAAGCGTGGAAGGACATATAAGTAATAATCATTGTTGCTGAAGTTGAAATAGAGAATGAATATGAAAGCCTTAGGAAAGAAAAAAATATCGCTGAGAATGCTAAGTTTTTTATTATTCTTAGCTTTTATAAAAAGGTAAAGTTCGCAAAGCTTTCGATTTAGCTTTGCGGACTCCTATGTACTTTTAAAAGAATTCTTTGATGAAAAATCTTTGCGTTCTCTGCGTTAAAAAATAATTGTGAAATTTAATTTTTATATTTCTCCACAATATTTAACGTTGATTTATAAAAAGTATGCAATACAACCTTAAGGTTAACTTATATGGTGAAAAAAACCTTTTTATTCAAAGTATAAAATTGCGTGAAATACTTTTAATAGGTAATTATATAACTTATATGGTAAAAAATTTCCACTCAACTATTGGTAACTAAATTTTAATTTGTATCATTGTAGTATAGAATAGTATAATAACTTAAATTTTTATTTAATGAAACAGTATCCTTTCCTACTAAAGAGCTTGTTTATGTCCGTTTTACTAACGTCATTTTTTTGCATTCCGGCATTGGCTCAAAAAAATATTAAGATGACTTTTGGTAAAAGCGGTGTAATTACTTATGATGCAAAACAGAAAACTATTGCTGTTACTCAACACGGGGTAAATGTATTTAGCGGAGCAAAAGCGACAGTAGTAGTAAATGGAAAAACAATTGCAGCAAGTTCATATCCTGATGCTGTTTTTGCGAAAGTAACAATTAATGATGATTTAGGAAAAGGACTAAAATATACACTTACTTATAAAGAAAATAGCAAGCCTACAGTAGTCCAAAGTTTTTTAACTTATAACAATAAGGACTATTTTATAACTCAAATAGAAATTTTAGGCAACGGACAAAAAGTAGCAACCAATTATATTGCGCCATTAGATTTAGGAAAAATTGCTTTTGATAAAATAGAAAACCTGCAAACGGTTTTTGTTCCTTATGATAATGATGCCTTCATCAGTTACAATTCTAAAAAATTAGATACAATCGCTCAAAATACAAGTGGTGAGGTGGGAATTATATTTAATAATGCATCCCGAAAAGGTTTTATTGTAGGTTCGCTTGAACATACCGTTTGGAAAAGTGCCGTAAAAACCATTAATGAAAACAAACAAGCTTCGTTTTCTGCCTGGGCAGGATATTCAGAGAAAGAAAATACACGCGATAGTATTGCGCACGGTATTGTAAAAGGCGATAAAGTAGCTTCTCCAAAATTCTTTGTGGGTTATTATTCAGACTGGAGAAATGGGATGGAAGAATATGCCAAAACCAATCGTATCGTAGAGAAACCATATGTTTTTGCCTGGGACAAACCAACTCCGGTAGGCTGGAACAGTTGGGGAGTTTTGATGGAGAAAATCAATTTTGAAAATACAACGAAAGTGGCAGATTTCTTTGCCGATTCGGTTCCGGAATTCCGTGTTGGCAATACCGCATATATCGACCTTGATTCGTTTTGGGACAATATGGTAAAAGGTGGTTTTACCGGAGACTTTAGTAAACTAAAAGAGTTTGCTGATTATTGTAAAAAGAAAGGTTTAGAACCGGGAGCCTATTGGGCACCGTTTACAGATTGGGGCTGGAAAGATGGCCCAAATCGTAAAGCCGAAGGAAGTGATTATACGTTTGGCGAAATGTGGACAAAAACCGGAAATACTTATTTTGATTTTGATGGTGCTCGCGCCATCGATCCTACACATCCAGGAACGCTTAAACGTGTTGATTATGTGATCAATAAACTAAAAGAATGCGGTTTTAAAATGATTAAAATTGACTTTTTAGGTCACGCTGCCGCGGAATCTACTTCGTTTTATGATAAAGAGGTAACGACAGGAATGCAGGCATATAAAGTAGGAATGGAACATTTGGTCAATGCTTTAGACGGAAAAATGTTGATTTATGCTGCGATTTCTCCTAACATGGCCACTTCTCGTTACGTACACGTTCGTCGTATTGCGTGCGATGCTTGGAAAACTATCGAGCAAACACAATACACCTTAAATAGTGTCAATTATGGTTGGTGGCAAACGTATTCATATGATTATATAGATGCAGATCATGTTGTTTTTGCAGATGTTACAGAAGGAGAGAACCGTGCGAGATTAATTTCGTCTGTTATTACAGGAACATTAATTACGGGAGATGATTACAGTAAAGACGGAATCTGGAGCAAGCGTGCAAAAGAATGGTTACAGAATAAAGAAATACTTAAAATTGTTGAAAATGGAGTAGCATTCCGTCCTGTAGAAGGAAATACAGGAAAATTAACCACCGAAGTTTTCGAACAAAAAATTGGCAACAATTGGTATATAGCCGTTTTGAATTACGGAAATATGCCTAAAAACTATGCACTTCCGTTAGAAAGATTAGGCGTGAAAAAGGGGAACTATAAATTGCAGGATGTTTTTACCGCTCAAAATATCGACGTAAAAAACAACAGTATCAATTTAAGTATTGGTTCTAAAGATGCCCGTTTATTTAAAATTGTAAATCGTTAAATGAATGCTTATGAAAAAACAGTTTTTTAAGAAAACGATGCTATTATTGACGTTGTTTATTCTGTCGTCAAATGCGGTTAATGCTACAGTATCATTACCTTCTTTCTTTACCGATAATATGGTGCTGCAGCAAAAAAGCGCCGTTCCGTTTTGGGGAGAAAGCGATGCAAAATCAGTAAGTATTACGACTTCATGGGATAAAAAAACATATAAAACCAATGTCGAAAATGACAAATGGAAGGTAGTTTTTAAAACTCCGGTTTATGGAGGACCGTACACGATTACTATAAATGACGGAACAATTAAAACGCTCAACAATATTTTAATTGGCGAAGTTTGGTTGTGTTCCGGACAAAGTAATATGGAAATGCCGCTGGAAGGTTGGGGAAAAATCAATAATTATAAGGAAGAAATAGCCAATGCTAATTATCCTCAAATACGATTATTACAGGCAGAACATATAGAAAGTACTTTACCATTAAACACACTAAAAGTACAACACGACGGGTGGAATGTTTGCAGTCCTGCAACGATAGCTGATTTTAGCGCAACGGCTTATTTTTTTGCAAGAAAGATTTACAACGAAAAAAAGATTCCAATTGGGTTAATTCATTCTTCCTGGGGAGGAACACTTATAGAAGCCTGGACAAGTTCCGGAGCGTTAACCACCATTCATGATTTTGATGCCGAAATTCAGGCGATGAAATCTGAAGTTGATCAGGAGGCTTTACTGAAAAAGTATAATGCCGATATGACCATCTGGGAAAAGAAATTGACAGATTCAGATAAAGGATTTCAAAACTTAAAAGCCATTTGGACAACAGTCAATTTTGATGATTCATATTGGAAAACCATGCCATTGCCGGCATTTTTTGAAAATAAAGGATTATCCAATTTTGATGGCGTAGTCTGGTTTCGAAAAAAAGTAAATATTACTTCAACCAATTCCGACTTTACCCTAAGTTATTTGGCAGATGATGACGATATGATTTGGTTTAACGGAAATTATATTGGCGAAACCAAAGGTTATAATGTAGAACGTCATTATACAATTCCGTCGAAGTTTCTCAAAAAAGGCGAGAACATTATAACAATACGAGTTTTTGACGGAGCAGGAAACGGCGGAGTTTACGGAGATGAGAATTTCACTTTAAAATCAGCAAAAGAAACCATTTCATTAGCCGGAGACTGGAAATATAATATTGGCGCAGATATCAAAGATTTGCCTGCTAAACCTTATTTGGCTCAAGGCCAAAACAGACCAAGCGCGATATACAATGCCATGATTGCACCTTTGATAGATTATAAAATAAAAGGCGTAATCTGGTATCAGGGAGAAAGTAATGCCGAAAGAGCGTATCAATACCAAAAGTTATTTCCGCTGTTGATAAACGATTGGAGAAATAAATTTAAAGATAAAAATTTACCGTTTTTCTTTGTTCAATTGGCGAATTACAAACAGAAAAAAGAACAACCGGGAGATTCAGATTGGGCAGAGTTGAGAGAAGCGCAATTTAAAGCTTTGAAATTACCCAACACCGGAATGGCTGTTACAACCGATATCGGAAACGGAGAAGACATTCACCCAAAAAACAAACAAGATGTAGGAGGTCGTTTGGCGAGTATAGCTTTGGCGAAAGTATACAATACCAAAATCGATTACTCAGGACCGTTGTATAAATCGTACAACATAAAAGGAAATACAGTTAAGGTTGATTTTGATTTTAATAAAAATATAAAAGCCAGAGACGATACGCTTAAAGGATTTAGTATTGCAGGATCAGACCAAAAGTTTTATTGGGCTGTAGCCAAAGTAGTAAACGGCAAAGTCGAGGTATATGCTCAGGAAGTACCAAGTCCGGTTGCTGTTCGCTACAACTGGGCTGATAATCCTGACGGAAATTTAACAAACGAATCGGGATTGCCTGCATCATCTTTTAGAACAGATGTTTGGGCAGGAATTACACAAGAAAAGAAATAAAAAAAATAGAATAAAATGAAAAAACACATTACCACTTTAAGGCAATCTTTTGGGATAGCATTTTTTATGCTGGCGAGTTATTGCAGCCCCGTTTCGGCGCAACAAATTATATCAGTAAAAACAAAAAGTAATGCGCTTGTTTTGCAGGTAACTCCGGGAAAAGAAGTGAACACCATTTATTTAGGCGAAAAATTAGCAAACGATTTTGATTACGTAAAAATACAAAGTCAGTTCAAACAAGGAACAGATTATTCAGGAATTTACAATGCAGCTTATACACCATCAGGTTCTAAAAACCTATTAGAACCAGCTATTGCCGTAACACATGCTGACGGAAATACTTCACTGGATTTGTTATATGTAGATCATAAAACAACAACAGTAAGTACAGGAGTTTCTCAAACCGAAATCACACTAAAAGATAATGTTTACCCAATCGAGGTGCATATGTTTATTCAGTCGTACTATGATACTGATGTTATCGAGCAATGGACAACAATTAAGCATTCTGAAAAAGGAAATATTACGTTAAACAAATATGCATCAGCCAATTTGTATTTGAAAGGATTCAACAACTTTTACCTGAACCAATATCATGGTGACTGGGCAAAAGAAATGCAGCCTGAAGAAACCAAACTAACACACGGAATTAAAGTTTTGGATACCAAATTAGGAGCGCGTGCCAACTTGTTTCAACCATCTGTATTTATGGTTTCTTTGGATAAACCAGCTACAGAAGACGAAGGAAAAGTGTTGTTTGCAGGTTTAGAATGGTCAGGAAATTTCCGTACCGATCTTGAATTAGATCCGTTAAATAATCTTCGTGTTATTTCGGGGATTAATAATGCAGCAGCGGCTTATTCACTGGCAAAAAATACAGTTTTTACCACGCCTAAATTTTGGTACACTTTATCATCTAAAGGAAAAGGTAATGCAAGCCGTAACCTACACGACTGGTCAAGAAGTTATAAAATATTAGACGGAAAAGGAAGCCGTATGACATTGCTGAACAACTGGGAAGCTACTTATTTTAAATTTGATGAAGATAAATTGAAAGTACTTATTGCCGATAGTAAAAAACTGGGTGTTGATATGTTTTTATTGGATGATGGATGGTTCGGAAACAATTTTCCTCGTAATAATGATGACGCAGCTCTTGGAGACTGGGACGTAAACAAAAAGAAATTACCAAACGGAATTGGAACTTTGGTACAAACAGCCAAAGACAATCAGGTAAAATTCGGAATCTGGATCGAGCCTGAAATGGTAAATCCGGCGAGTGATTTGTACAAAAAACATCCGGAATGGATCATCAAACAACCGGGAAGAACAGAACATTATTTCCGTAACCAATTGGTTTTGGATTTATCTAACCCAAAAGTTCAGGATTTTGTTTATGGTGTTGTGGATAATCTTTTTACAGAAAATCCGGAATTGGCATATATTAAATGGGATTGTAATGCGGTGATTTATAACGCCTATTCAAGCAATTTAAAAGACAAACAAAATAATTTTTACACAGATTATGTAACAGGATTGTATAAAGTTCTGGAGCGCATTCGAGTAAAATATCCAACAGTTCCTATGATGCTTTGTTCCGGTGGTGGAGGAAGAGTAGATTATGCAGCTTTGAAATACTTTACAGAATTCTGGCCAAGTGATAACACGGATCCTTTAGAGCGTGTATATATGCAATGGGAATACTCTTATTTCTATCCTGCACTGACAATCGCGGCACACGTTACAGATTGGGGAAAACAACCTTTAAAATACCGTACCGATGTTGCCATGATGGGAAGATTAGGTTTTGATATTGTAGTAAAAGACCTGAACGAGAAAGATTTGACTTTTGCTCAGCAGGCAATTAAAAACTATAATGCATTGAGCAACACCATTTGGCAGGGAGACCAATACCGTTTGCAAAATCCCTGGGGTAATGATGCGGCATCGGTAATGTTTGTAAACAAAAACGGAAATGAAGCGGTAGTTTTTACTTATTCTGTTAATTCCCGTTACGAAGCAGGAACACATTTACCAATAAAATTAAAAGGTTTACAAGCCGGACAAAACTATAAAGTAGAAGAAATCAACGTATATCCTGATAAAAAACCAGTGGTAGAAACCGCCACATATTCAGGTGATTTTTTAATGCAGGTAGGAATTAATCCTAATGTAAATTCTTCTAATACAAGTGTTGTTTTAAAAATTACAAAGGCTTAAAATCTCAAACATTAGTATATATTTGTAATTGATTTCTAAATAAATACCTATTAAAACGTTTTATGAAGCAAATTATCCAACAGATAAAAAATCTGGAATCCATCAATTCCTTATCTAAACATGAGCAATTGGTTCAGGGTATAATTAATGCCATTGATGAAAAAGTGGTTACAAAAGGCGATTTACTGCCATCTGTAAATACATTTATAAGTGAATTGGGCTTTGCGAGAGAAACCATTGCCAAAGCGTATAAAGAACTTGTGCACAGAGGAATTATCGAATCAAAAAACCGATTGGGTTATTTTGTTGCGACCAATGATGTAAAGCAAGAGTTAAAAGTGGCTTTGCTAATATTTGCATTTGATATTTTTCAGGAAACGTTTTACGAGAATTTTAGAAAAGGTCTGGGAAAGAACATTCAGCTGGATATCTTTTTTCACCACAATAATTTTGATACGTTCGAAAGTATTGTTCAAAATATAAAAGGGAAATACGGCATGTTTGTCATCGCTCCAATTCCGAGTAAAAAAACACCGGCTGTTTTAAAACAATTGCCTACCAACAGAGTGTTACTGGTAGACCGTTTTATAAAAACAGATGAAGATTATAATTATGTTGCACAAGAGTTTGGAGATTCGTCTTACAATGCTTTTGTGCAGCTTAAAGATAAAATTAAAAAGTACGACGAGATCATTTTCTTCTTTAAACCCTCATCCGCAGAACCTGATGAAATCTTAAATTCTTTTAAAAGATTCATGAAGGATTATGATATCAAAGGAGTTATCAAAGAAGAGTATGTTTCAGGTTCTCTGGAGAAAGGAAAAGTGTATTTCACAATTCACAATCTTGAACTTTGGGAAATGCTGAAAGACTCCAAAATCAAAGGGCTAAAAATTGGTTCAGACATTGGTTTTATTTCGCATAATGATGATATCGTAAAAGAAATTATTTTTGACGGAGTAACTACATTCTCTACAGATTTCTCTGAAATGGGAAAAAAAGCGGCGAACTTTGTGCTGAATCGTAAAAAGATTCAGGAGATTGTTCCAACAATTTTAGTTGATAGAAATTCGCTGTAGTTTATGAGTGTATTGTCGATTGTTAGTTTTTTGCTCATTACGGGTTTTATCGCCTTATTTTCAGCTTTAAAAACACGTAAAAAAAAGGTTCAAACTACAAACGGACTTTTTTTTGCAGATCATAACAACAATTTTTTTATAGTAGGAGGAGCCTTATTACTAAGTAATATAAGTGCGAATCAATTTATAGGCGAAAACGAATCCATATACACTAACAATATGAGCGTTATGGCATGGGGCGTAAGTTCTGTGCTGGCGATGTTGCTTGTAGCGGAGTTCTTTTTGCCTATTTATTTTCGTACCGGAGCCATGACAATTCCGGATTATCTGGGAAAACGCTACGATAATTCGACCAAAAGATTAGTGTCGATTGTATTTCTGTGCAGTTATGTCGTGAACTTATTACCAGCTGTTTTATACGGTGGAGCGGTGGCACTTACCGGAATGTTCAATTTTATAGCGCCTTTACAATTAAGCTATTGGCAAAACATCTGGATTATGGTTTGGGTGATAGGGCTAACAGGCTGCGCTTATTCGGTTTTGGGAGGTTTAAGAGCAATATCTATCAGTGATACCATTTTAAGTATCGGTTTATTGACCATTGGGATTGCTTTCCCGTACTTCGGATTCAAATTTCTGGGTAATGGAGATTGGTTTAAAGGATTTCATATTTTGCTGTCTCAACATACAGAACATCTCAATGCTATTGGAGGTCCAAAAGACGAAATTCCGCTGAGTACCATTTTTACCGGGATGTTTATCATGAACTTGTATTATTGGGGAATGGAGCAATTTATTGTTCAGCAAGCACTTTCGGCAAAGAGTTTATCGCACAGCCAGAAAGGGATGGGATTGGCTTGTTTAGGAAAATTGCTGTGTCCGTTTATTATAAATATTCCGGGATTGGTAGGAGTTCATCTCTATAGTAATCTTGAAAACACTGCTGAGGTTTTTCCTCTGGTGGTAAAAGATACTTTGCCTGGTGTTATGATTGGTCTTACGGCTGCAGTTGTTCTTGGCGCAGCGATAAGTACTTTTAATGCCGGTTTAAACAGCAGTAGTACATTGTTTGTACTCAATCTTTATAAACCGTGGTTAGAAAAAAGAAACAAAGAAATTACAGAAAAGCATTTGGTCTACACCGGACGAAAATTCGAAATTATTGTTTCGGCTTTGGCGATGTTTTCTGCTCCGTTTATCATGTTTAGCAAAGCAGGATTTTATACCTATTTGCAACAACTGGGCGGAATGTTTTGTGTGCCCATTTTCACGATTATTCTGGTAGGTTTTGTGTCTAAAAAAGTTCCGCCACAGGCCGCTAAAATCGGAATGATATTCTTTATTTTTAGTTATATCGTCTTCAATTATATATTAGATATCAAACTGCATTATTTGCATATGCTGGCGTTATTATTTGTGTTTACCACAATATGTATGCTGGTGGTTGCCAGGTTTTATCCAAAATATAAATACACCGAAATCAAAATTGAATCTCTCGAATTATCGCCTTGGAAAAACCGTTATTGGTATTTCGCTTTACTTTTAATGGGTATGGTGAGTATTTTTGTTTTATTCTCGAAATGGGGGATAGCTTAGGATGAGGTACTAAGGTACTAAGGTTCTGAGGGACAAAGGTTCAAAGGTTTTACTATAGGGATGCATGTTTGTGCGTCCTTTTTTTGTTTCATTATGAACGAGGGTTTTTATCGTAGAGACGCACAGCAGTGCGTCTAACGCAAAGAAGCTTCACAATTATGATCGACAATCTTTATAGAATTTCTTTGTCATGGCACGCAGATGACACGGATTTGCTTTGCAAAAACACGGATCAAAACGGATTTTTTATTTTACTTGCAAAGTAACCACAATCTTGTCATCCTGACGCAGGAATGATCACACTAGTAATTCCGTAAAGTGATGCCGCAATCTTTGTCGAGCTTCTTGTGTGATCCTTCCTGCGTCAGGATGACAAATACTTTGGGGTTATGTTGGATGAAAAGTGTTCAACGTAAAGTAAACGCAGTCTTGTCATCCCGAGGAACGAGGGATCTCCGCAAGAAACTCCTCCTGCAAAATCGCCAATCTTTGTAGAGATGCTAGTGGAGATCCCTCGTTCCTCGGGATGACAAACAAAAAATCCGCGTTTTTGCGAAGCAAATCCGTGTCATCTGTGTGCTATGGCAAAGAATATCAACAAAGATTACTGTTTAAAACTGAATGTATTGATGATAAAATATGTCTTGTAATGTAAAAACCCCCATCAATGTGTCGGTTTTACGCAAAGAAATTAGGTATTCGTTTTACGATTTTAAGCCTTTAATTGAGATTTTTTTATAATGTTTTTAGTAATAATTTTTTAGAAACCGAGCTCTTATGATGATTATTGCCAAACAAAATTTATATATCGTAAATCGTTAAAAAGTGGTTGTTTTCTTTGTCTAGAAGCGTGAATGATTGAATTTTTGTCTGAGATTTCTTTATTTTATTGCTTTCTTTTTTTTCTTTTTACTGTTTAAAAGTGCTTATTTATACTAAAGCCGAAATAAAACGAGGAAAAAAATAACAAATTCTTAAAACATAAATTTGGTTGTTATGAAAATATTTGTATGTTTGTATTGTTGTAGTATAGTATAGTATAATTCAATTCGTTTTCTCATATTTTAAATGCTCAATAATTCAAAAAAACCAACTCAATATTTTATTAACTAAAAACCAAATCATTATGAGAATCGCAATAAGATACTTATGCTTCTTAGTAGTTATGATGTCCGCCGGTACACTTTATTCCCAAACCATCACCGGTAAAGTTACAGATAATGAAAATTTACCATTACCTGGCGCTACAGTTATAGTAAAGGGTACACAGACCTCGACGGTAACGGACATTGACGGAAGTTACAAATTAACCAATGTTAAAACTGGATCTACTTTAGAATTCAGTTTCATAGGATTTAATACGCAAAGTGTTTCGGCCAATAATTCGGTTGTAAATGTTTCTTTAAAACCAAGCTCTCAGGAATTAAATGAAGTTGTAATAGTTGGAGCTGTAATGAAAAAAGGAGATCTAACGGGTGCTGTAAGCAGTGTTTCTGGTGATAAACTTAGAGAGGTTCCAACGCCAAATGTGGTGCAGGCGCTACAAGGACGTGCTTCGGGTGTATATGTACAACAAAGTGCTGTACCTGGTCAGTCTGGTACAATAAGAATTAGGGGAAATAATTCTCTAAACTTTGGCGGTAACCCAATATTTGTAATAGATGGTTTGATTACCGACAGCAATTTTGAAAACATTAATCCTGACGATGTTGCCAGTATGGAAGTGCTTAAAGATGCTTCGGCAACTGCACTATATGGTTCAAGAGCAGCGAATGGAGTAATCGTAATTACAACAAAAAAAGGTTCAAGATCTGGAGAAGCAAAAATACAATATGATACATGGACCGGTGTCTCTGAATTTGCAAGAACGATCCCGTTGATGAATGGCCAGCAATTATTTGATCTTAGGGTTGATGCTTATGCGAATCGTTATATGGATGAAAATCCCGGTGCTGATCGTGCTGCTTATGTTAACCAAATTAAGTCAAATGGTTCGACTGTATTTGCGCCTTATGAATTGGAATCTTACAGAACGGGTAAAAGTTACAACTGGTTAGATCAGGTAACGCGTTCAGGTTTTCAAACGAATCATAATTTAAGTTTTAGCGGAGGCGGAGAAAAAGGAACTTATTTTGTGAGTTTTAATTATGTTAATCAGGAAGGACTTCTTAAAAACTCTGATTTTAAAAGATACAACGGAAAAATTAACCTTACGCAGGATTTAAAATCATGGCTGCAGTTTGGTACCAATACTACTTTTTCAAGAAGCAAGAGCAATTATCAGGAAGGAAGTGCCTTTGGTGTGGCATTGGGAGCAAATCCACTATTGCCTATTGACGCTAAGTCTACTTATCTTAGATATGGTGAAGTGTTTGACCAGAATCTTTACAATCCGATAAGAAGTCTTGATATCATAAATTCAAGCTCACGTAACAGACTTACCAGTAGTAATTTCTTAAGTGCAAAACCGCTAAAAGGTCTTGATATCAGAACTACTTTGTCTGTAGATATTGCAGATCAGGCAAATTTTGATTATATACCAAGTTACACAGGACAGTCGCTTAGAAATTCTATGGATGGAGAAGCGCATCATTATAGATATTCACAATTCAATTATCAGTGGGATAATACTGTAAGTTACAGTAAAGTTTTTGCTGCAAAGCATGACGTAAATCTTATGGGAGGATTTTCTGTAATGAGTAATTCAGGGAATAGTACTGATGTAAGAGCTCGCGGATTTGTTAGTGATGATTTGACCTATATGGCATTATCAGGTGCATATCAAAAAGATAATGCGCAGTTAAGCTCGAATTTTACAGATTATTCAAACCAATCGTATTTTGCAAGAGCGAACTATACTTATGATGGTAAATACACTATTACCGGTACAGTAAGAAGAGATGGTTCTTCTAAATTTGGACCTAATAACAAATGGGGAACCTTTCCTTCAATAGCAGGAAGTTGGGATATTGCCAAAGAAAATTTCCTTTCAGGATTTGAAAAATTAGATCAACTTAAATTTCGTGTAGGTTATGGTATGGTGGGGAATCAAAATGTAGATGCTTACAGGTATTTTGCATTATATAACGCACAAGTTAGTAACAATTCAGGGACTTACGTGTCTGATAATTATATTGATAATTTTGATTTAAGATGGGAAAAACAAAAACAATTTAATGTTGGATTAGATACTGGCTTCTTTCAAAACAGATTGACTGCAAGTGCTAATTATTTTCATATCAATAATGACGACCTTTTAATGTTGCGTAATATGCCGGTTTCATCAGGATATAAATATAAGCTGGATAATATTGGTGCTACCACTAATGAGGGTATAGAAGTAGAACTTAGAGGTGACATTATTAGAAACAAGGACTTTAAATGGAATGTTTCTGCCAACATATCATCGGCAAAAAATAAAGTTACAAAACTTTATGGAGATGCTACAGAGATCTACAACCTGGGTGGTTATAGCAACAATGAGATCCAACGTACAGGGAACTTTTTCTTAGGCCAATCGGTAAACACAGTTTATGTATTTCAATATGATGGTATTGCACAACAGGGAGAAAATCTTACCGGAGTAAATTACGGAAGTAGAACTGTTCAGGCTGGGGATATTAAAATTAAAGACCGCAATGGCGATGGAGTAATAAACGATCAGGACAGGTATGTGGTTGGTGATTTGAATCCTGATTATTATGGAGGTTTCTCTACAGATCTTAATTATAAAGGTTTTGCATTAAACGCCGTGTTTTCTTATTCAATAGGAGGTAAGAGACCAAGTGGTACCTACGAAAGCTATATGAACTCAGGAGGTATGAGTGCAGCACATACAGATCTTTTAGATCGTTGGACTCCTACCAATACCAATACAGATGTACCAAGAGCTTATTATGGAGGAGGAAGATATACTTTGGGTGAGACCGATAAGGCAATACAAGATGCTTCATTCCTAAGATTAAATGCACTTACATTATCGTATACATTACAAGACAAGGTTGCAGAAAGTGTTTTTCTTAAAAATGTAAGGTTTTATGTAACGGGATCAAATCTATTTATTGTAACGAAATACAAAGGGTATGATCCAGAGGGAGGAGATTCTTATCCAATTTCCAGAATGGTAGTTATGGGATTAAATGTATCTCTTTAATCAAATTAATTTAAAAAATTATTTTATGAAAGCAAAAATTATAGCCTTTATGGCCGTGGCAATATTCTCAGCCTCCTGTTCTTCAGATTTTTTAGAGGAAGAGCCTAAAAGTTCACTTACTGCTGCACAGGCATATGGCAGTTTAGGTAAAATAGAGCCTGTTCTTTTAGGAGCGATTACGAATTGGAGAAATATGCAAAAAGACCGTGCAGGGCTTTATACTTCTCTTGGTACAGACGAAGCGCAACAAGGTGCTTTGCAGGTAACCGGAGATGCAAACCAGGCAGGACTTGATTTGTACAATGGTTTTCTAAGTCAGGAGAATCAGGCAATTGGACAATTGTGGAATGACAGATGGCCAGTAATTGAAGTAGCTGCGCAAACTATTAGAGCATTAGGGACTAATACCGAAGATGATAGTGCAAAACGTGATCTCTTAATGGGTGAAGCTAGTTTTTTAAGAGCAACATTAATGTTTGAACTTACACAATATTGGGGAGAAATACCTATTAATGATAAAGCAAAAACAGCAGAATTTGGTTTAAGACGTCAGCCTTTGCCTTTGGTTTATTCTTATATAATAGCCGATTTAGAACGAGCAATTGAAAAACTTCCTGTATCACAAAGCAATCCTGCATTTCCTGCAAAAGGGGTAGCTCAGGCGCTTTTAGGAAAAGTATATCTATATGCTCCTGAAGCTTCAGGACATCGTGATTATACTAAAGCAAAGCAATGGTTTGGAGAAGTTATTACTTCCGGAAAGTATAGTTTATTGCCTAATTACGCAGATGTTTTTAGTCCGGATCACGCTAATTCTTCAGAATCCTTATATGAATGGCAGTATACTAATAACTGGCCTGATAACAACCAGATACAATGGCAGACAGGTTCAAGAGTTTTAGCAAACATAAACCAATATGCTTATTTTGGCGGTTATGATCTTATACTTCCTACTCAATATTGTTATAAAGATAAAACAGATGGCGGAATATGGGAACCAGGTGATGTACGTAAAGAGGCAAGTATTCGTTATGATTTTACTTATAAAGGAGTTAAACCTACACTTCCTGCTGGTTTTGGTGGTGATGAGTTAGATCCACACATTAAAAAATTTGAAGATATTCGTGTAGAAGGAAAACAATCATTTTGGAATTCGGGAAAAAATAAAGCCTATATCAGATACTCAGATGTATTACTTAACTACGCAGAATGTTTAAATGAATTAGGAAACACGACAGAAGCAGAAGGATATGTAAATCAGGTTCGTACAAGAGCTTTTGGAGGAACATTACCTGAAGCAATGAAATGGAGCGGACTTTCCCAATCTCAGTTCAGAGTGCAAATTCTTGACGAACGTATGCGTGAGTTAGCTTTTGAAGGCTGGAGAAGAATGGATCTTCTTCGCACAGGAAAATTGGTAGAATTAGTAGGTGCCCGTAACAAATGGGCAAAACAAAACGGTACAATTGCTGCATTTCATAATCTTTATCCTATTCCTATCGGAGAAATCAAGCTTAATGATGAAATTGGTCCGGAAAACCAAAATCCAGGATATTAATGTTTTTGAAGACAATTTTAATGTAATTTTTTATTTTTTGGTCACGTGATTTTTGGTTAGTCACAGTTTTGATTTGCAATGCCATTTTGGATTTAGGTAATAACAGTACGAAGTTTTCTGTTAGAAAAAACTTAGTCCAAAATGGCATTCTTTTTTTAATGTTTACAAAAATGTAAACGAATCAAATAGTAATATGAAGTTTAATAATATTCACTTTTTTATATGGTTATTAGTTTTAAATGCTTTTTCGTTAAGTATTTATGCTCAAAACAAAGTAAGTTTAAACTCTTCTGATATCGTTTGGAAAGTCAAACCGCAGGCAGAAGTAGGACAGGACAGTCTTAAAATATTTACCCCAAATTATTCAGGAACAAATTGGGTAAATGCCGTTGTTCCGGGTACCATTTTCAATTCGTATGTCGTAAGCGGATTAGAAAAAGATCCTAATTATGGCGACAATATTTATCAGGTTGATAAAGCAAAATACGATCGAAGTTTTTGGTATCGCACCGAATTTAAAGTTCCGGAAAATTTTACAAAAGATATTATCTGGTTAAATTTTGAAGGAATCAATCGCGAAGGTGATGTTTACCTTAACGGAAAAAAAATAGCCACACTTAGCGGAATGATGCAACGTGGTAAATTTGATATTACTAAGTTGGTGCATCGCAGCGATAAAAATGTTCTGGCAGTTTTGGTAAGTATTCCCAAAACGCCTTTAAATAATTACGGAAGTCCAACCTATATTTCAAGCGCCGGCTGGGATTGGATGCCGTATGTACCAGGATTAAATTCCGGTATTACTGATGATGTTTTTCTTAGCAATACAAACAAAATTACGATTGTAGATCCGTGGATTCATACCAATTTACCTTCGAATGCACGAGCAGATCTTGACGTAAAAGTGGAATTGAAAAATTCTTCGGCACAAAATCAGGAAGGAGTTTTGACAGGAGTAATTATGCCAGGAAATATTACTTTTTCTAAAAAAATAAATTTAGATGCAAACGCAATTACAAGCGTACATTTAAATAAAGAACAATTTCCGGAACTTTCGATTCAGAATCCTAAATTATGGTGGCCAAATGGTTACGGAGATCCTAATTTATACACGTGTCAGTTTACTTTGAAAATTGAAGATGTAGTTTCGGATACTCAAAAAATAACCTTCGGAATCAAAAAATATACCTACGATACAGAAGGTGGAGTTCTGCATGTTTCGATAAACGGAAAACGCGTTTTTCTAAAAGGAGGAAACTGGGGAATGAGCGAATATATGCTTCGTTGCAGAGGAGACGAATACGATCTTAAAGTGAAACTCCACAAAGAAATGAATTATAATATCATTCGTAACTGGTTAGGTTCTACCACAGATGATGAATTTTATCAGGCTTGTGATAAATATGGAATTATGGTTTGGGATGATTTTTGGCTCAATGCAAATCCAAACTTGCCATTAGACATTCACGTTTTTAATAGCAATGTGATTGAGAAAATAAAACGAGTAAGAAATCATGCGAGCATAGCAGTTTGGTGCGGGAATAACGAAGGATTACCACAACCTCCGTTAAACGGCTGGATTGCCGAAAATATAAAGACTTTTGATAATAATGACAGATATTATCAGCCTTGTTCCAACACACGAAATTTAAGCGGCAGCGGACTTTGGGGCAATAAAGATCCGAGGTTTTATTTTACCAAATATCCTGCGGCTTATGTGGGGACAGGAGATGGCCCAAGTTGGGGTTTAAGAACTGAAATTGGTACAGCCGTTTTCCCAAACATTGAAAGTTTTAAGAAATTTATTCCTGAAAAAGACTGGTGGCCAAGAAACGAAATGTGGGACAAACATTTCTTTGGAGAAAAAGCCTTTAATGCTTCGCCGGACAATTATGATAATAGCATAAATGAACGTTACGGAAAACCAAATAATCTCGAAGAATATACCACAAAAGCCCAATTACTAAATATCGAAACTAACAAAGCGATGTACGAAGGCTGGTTAGATCATATGTGGGAAGATGCTTCAGGGATCATGATCTGGATGAGTCAATCTTCTTATCCTAGTATGGTTTGGCAAACGTATGACTATTATTATGATTTAACAGGAGCATATTGGGGCGTAAAATCGGCTTGTGAGCCCATGCATATTCAATGGAATTCAGTAAATAATTCGGTTAAAGTAATTAACACGACAGGAACTGATTTCAAGAATTTAAAGGCCGAAGCCGAAGTATTTAATATGGATGGAAAATCAGTATCGAAATTCAAACAAAATGCGACTGTCGATTCTTATTCGAATACTGCGACGGAGAGTTTTGTGATTCCGTTTTATTCGAACCAAAAAGATCTTGCTTTTCAAAAAAATGCAACAGCTTCTTCAACAGATGGAGGAAATCTAAGAGACGTTACAGATGGAGATTCAAACAGCCGTTGGGCAAGTAAATCAACAGATAATGAATGGATTTATATAGATCTTGAAAACGAATATACCATAAACAGAGTAGTTTTAAACTGGGAAAATGCCTTTGGAAAAGAATATAAAATTCAGGTAAGCACCGATGCAAAAAACTGGACAGACACAAGCGTTATAAAAGAAGGAAAACAAGGTCTTGAAACCATTTCGTTTGATGAAGTAAAAGCGCGTTATGTTCGAATGTTGGGTATAAAACGCGGTTCAGGTTGGGGATATTCACTTTACGATTTTAAAGTTTTTGGTGCTGATGCCAATACTTCAGATTTAAGTCCGGTACATTTTATTCGATTAAAATTAAAAGATGCTCAGAATAAATTAATCAGCGAGAATTTTTATTGGAGAGGAATCAACATGAAAGATTTCACAGAACTGAATAAACTGCCAAAAGCAAACGTAAATGTTTCCAGTAAAGTGGTGAAACAAAACGGAAAATATGTGATAAAATCAAAAGTTTCAAGTCCACAAGGAATTGCTTTTGGAATCCATATTCAAACATTAAATGACAAAACCGGAGCTCAGATTTTACCGGCAATTGTAAGCGATAGTTATTTTACTTTGCTAAAAGGAGAAAGCAAAGAAATTATAGTAGAATTTGATGAAACACTTTTGAAAAATGGCGAAAAACCGCTTATAAAAGCTGTTCCTTATAATAAATAACAAAGTATTCTCAAAGCAAACCTGACAGGTTTTTAAAACCTGTCAGGTTTAATAATACCGAAATCGATTAAATAAATTTACCACTAATTAAAATCATTTCAAATCCTTTAATCAGTGGCAAAAAAAGATAATTATGAATATCAAAAAATACAAAGCATTACTTTTTATACTATTGCCTTTTTTGGGCTATTCGCAAATTAATCCGTTAGAATTATGGTATACCAAACCTGCATCGCAATGGGAAGAAACTTTACCATTAGGAAACGGGCGTTTAGGAATCATGCCGGATGGCGGAATCACAACCGAAAAATTGGTGCTAAACGATATTACCTTATGGAGCGGATCGCCTCAAGATGCTAACAATTATAAAGCCTATACTTTTTTACCTCAGATAAGAGAATTACTTCTGGCCAATAAAAACAGTGATGCCGAAAAACTAATCAATGAGAATTTTGTTTGTACAGGCCCGGGTTCAGGAAGCGGAGACGGAGCCAATGTACAATTTGGCTGTTATCAGGTTTTGGGAGATATGACTTTAAAATTTGATTACAAAACCAAATCACAGCCTGTAAATTACAGCAGAAATCTCGACATACAAACGGCAGTTGCAGCGACTCAATTTGTACTTGACGGAGTTACTTACAAACGTGAATACTTTGCAGGTTTTGGCGATGATGCGGCTTTTATCAAATTGACTGCAAGCAAAAAAGGGAAACTGAATTTTACTGTTCAGTTAGACAGGCAAGGGCATTTTAAAACCGTAAATGGCAACGATAATTCTCTTGTAATGTCAGGTCAGTTAAACAACGGCATCGACGGAAAAGGAATGCGTTATAAAGCAAAAGTAAAAGCGCAGTTAAAAGACGGAAATGCCTTCTATACTAATAATACAATTGAAATAAAAAATGCAACCGAAGTAGTACTGTTTATTTCGATGGGAACAGATTTTAAAGATAAAAACTTCGAATCTTCAGTAGATAAAATTTTAGAGGCAGCAATGCAAAAGAAATATCAGGATCAGAAGAAAACACATATCGAAAACTATCAAAAGTTATTCAATCGTGTGGCGTTGAATTTCGGAAAATCAACAAAAAAAGCGTTGCCTACAAACGAACGTTTAGATGCTTTTATGAAGGATTCAGATTCAGATACCGGACTTCCTGTTTTGTTTTACCAATACGGGCGTTATTTAAGTATCAGCAGTACCAGAGTTGGATTATTACCGCCAAATTTACAAGGATTATGGGCGCATCAGGTTCAAACACCCTGGAACGGAGATTACCACCTTGACGTAAATGTACAAATGAATCACTGGGCATTAGAAACGGGCAATTTATCAGAATTAAACCTTCCCTTAAAAGATTTGGTGAAGCAAATGGTGCCTTACGGCGAAAAAACAGCCAAAGCCTATTACAATGCTGATGGTTGGGTAGCACACGTAATTACCAATGTTTGGGGATTTACAGAACCGGGAGAAAGTGCTTCCTGGGGAATTGCAAAAGCAGGTTCCGGCTGGTTGTGCAACAATTTATGGAACCATTATTTGTATACAAATGATAAAGAATATCTGGCTGAAATTTATCCAATAATAAAAGGCGCGGCCCAGTTTTATAACAGCATGTTGGTAAAAGATCCGGAAACGGGCTGGTTGGTAACTTCACCATCTGTATCGCCTGAGAATTCATTTTTCTTGCCAAACGGACAGGATGCACACGTTTGTATGGGACCAACAATTGACAATCAAATTGTTCGTGAATTATTTGATAACGTAATCACAGCATCAACAAAATTAGGATTGGACAATGATCTAAGAATCGAACTTGAAAAACGATTAAAATTATTACCTCCGGCGGGAGTAGTTTCGCCTGACGGAAGAATTCAGGAATGGCTAAAAGATTATAAAGAGCCAGACGCGCAACATCGTCACATTTCTCATTTATACGGACTATATCCAGCGTCTTTAATAACTCCGGAAAGTACACCAGAATTGGCAGAAGCCGCTAAAAAAACACTTGAAGTAAGAGGTGATGACGGACCAAGCTGGTCAATCGCCTATAAAATGCTGTTTTGGTCTCGTTTGAAAGAAGGAAACCGAGCTTATAAATTATTAAAAACAATATTAAGACCAACGCTTGCAACCAACATAAATTATGGTGCAGGAGGAGGAGTTTATCCAAATTTACTTTCAGCAGGACCGCCATTTCAAATTGATGGAAATTTTGGTGCAGCTGCCGGAATTGGCGAAATGCAGATTCAAAGTCATGCCGGATTTATCGAATTATTGCCCGCAATGCCAGATGTTTGGTTAAATGAGGGAGAAGTAAAAGGACTTAAAGCTGAAGGAAATTTTACCGTAAACATCAAATGGGAAAAAGGCAAAGTAACTAAATATGAAATTTTATCTGCAATACCATCAAAAGTAAAAGTGAAGGTAAATGGAGAATTAAAAGAAATCACTTCTTCTAAATTGTAATAACAACAAGACCTAACAGGTTTTTAAAACCTGTTAAGTCTAATACTTGAATAGCCCCCAGCTTTAGCTGGAGATTATAAAATGATATGCAATATGGCTTTAGCCGAAATCATAATGTATTTTGGCTAAAGCCATTTTTATATTCGACTCTTTTTGATCTCCAGCTAAAGCTGGAGTCTATTCATAATGAAATTCTACACGATCTTGTTATTTTAATTCCAAAGCTTCTAAAGAGAGATCACACAAGAAACTCCGCAACTAAAAGAACTACTCTTTGTCGATTTACTAGTGTGATCCTTCGTTCAGAATGACAAGATTACGTAAAGTTAATTATGAGCAAAATAAAAAATCCGTATTTATCCGCGTTTTCGCGAAGCGAATCCGTAACATCCGCGTGCCATATTCTATTCTGAGAATGACAAGATTATGACAATAAAAAAAGGTTTGATGAAATTAATCATCAAACCTTTTTTGTTTCCAAAGACCTGAGAGGTTTTCAAAACCTGTCAGATCTAATATTTAAACTACTAACTTAAACAGAAACGGATTCCTCATTCTTCAATAAAGACAAATGAATCGTAACTCCTGAATGGCTTTTCTCTTCAGATAAAACACTTTCAAAAACTTGCTCAGCTTCCGCTTTTTTATCCAAACCTAAAAGTCCTAATCCCTGCATATACAAACAGTGAATTTTGTTACGTTTGTCTAAATCATCTTCCCAAATCATAAGATCCGGAAGCGATACTGCAAAATAATCGATTGTAACATAATCGTTGAGGTGTTTTTTAGCGTAAGCGACTAATTTTTCAAAACGTTTATCAGCTTCAGATTGTTGGTTTAATTTTAAGAAAGCCAAGCCCTGATAGAAAATTTTATCCGGTTGCTGATCGTTGTAGAAAATCGCTGCCGTTGGTTCTTCTAAGCCCTGAGTTGCTTTGTTCCACCAGTTTTTGGCTTCTTCCGGATTATTCTTTTTCTCAAAAGCAACACCCAACCAATAATGAATATCATTTTCCTGAGCGCCGGGTAATTTTCCTTCACCTAAATTATCAGGATACGTTTGCGCTTGTTCCAAAAGCTCGATCGCTTTATCGTAATTCCCTTCGGAGATTTGTTGTTTAGCAATTTCAGTTAAAGAAACCAGATATTGTCCGCTTACTTTTCCTTCGCCGCCTTCCCACGGATGGAAAATTCGGTTTTGTAATAAGGTTAATGCTTTATCGTGTTTTCCTAAAAGATTGTATAAAGCCACTCTTTCAAGGTAAACATCATCACGCTGAATCACTAATTCCAGATGTTTTTCTAAGAAAGCCAGTCTGAAAACCAAATCTCTGTTCAAACGTTTGTACAATTGATCTAGTTCCATTAGGATTCTGGAATCTTCTAAATCTAATGAGAATGCTTTTTCTAAACTCGAAAGTGCCTTTTGTTCGTTTTCTAATTTGTTATAATACGCCAAAGCCAAATTACGATGTACAGTTGGGAAACGATCATCTATAGCTACAGATTCTTCCCAACAAGCAATAGCATCGTCATAGAATTTTGAAGCGTACCAAAAGTTGCCTAAATAATACAACGCTTTTGCATCATTGGTTTGCTTCTGAATTACGTTTTGAAGTACCAATGCAGCTTCAATCTGGTTAGGGAAACAATAGTCCGGTTTTGCTTTAGAAGCCATTTTGAAGCATTCTTCGGCTTGACCGAAATCATTTAATTTTTCATAGAAAGAACCCGCATAATACCACGCCATTGGATACGTTTCTTCGTCTTTTAAACCTTCAGATAATAAATTTACAGCTTCATTATATAAACCTGCCGAAGCATAATCTAAAGCATATTCTATGTAAGTATGAATGTTATTTCTAATCAACGAATTGAAATATTTCAGCTCTTTTTTGTCATTGCTTAAAAGGTATTTCTCGTAAAGCAATCCAAAATTGAAACAATCATTTTCTAAATACGTATTGGCCAATTGAAGTGCTTTTTCTTGTTGATTTAATTTTCGAAGAAAAGCCACTTGCAAATGCAACGCTTTATGATCTTCCGTATTTTTAGAAATCGCTTTTTTAATGTGTGTCAAGGCCAATTCAAAATCACCATTTAAAGAATCCAATTGCGCCACATAAAAATACCCTTGACTTTGCCAGGCCGCATTCCACGTTGATTTATAGAATGCATCATAAGCTTCCTGGTTTTTATTCTGATATTTAAGACATAATCCAAGATTGAAATAAGCTTCACCTTCATACGGATTTGGATTTCGTTGCGTCAATGTTTTAATAGCCGTTCTAAAATAAGGTTCAGCTTCTGTGAATTTTGCTCTTCGCATCAACCACAATCCCATTGCATTATTCGAGCGAATATCTCCTGCATCACGTTTTATCGCTTCTTTATAATACGGAATCGGGCTGTAAGTGGCGTGTCTGTATTGTTCTAAATGTTGTGCTGTCAGGAACAATTGTTCATTATTCTCAATATCTTCCGGAGCAAGAGCAGGTTTTGCAGCTTCAGGAATTTCGTCTTCATTTGGTCCTTCATAAATCCAATCAACCAAAACTTTATCATCAGCATCAGTTACGGAAATGGATAATCCTTCTAAAGAGGTATTCTCAAAATCAATCGTTTCTTCGAGTGAATTGTACGGCGAAGCATCGTATTTTTTTTGGAATAAAACAGTATCATTATTCTTCAAAGTAACTGTAGTATTAGGATAAACGCCCGTTGTATAAGCTTTTATGACCAATTTGTTGTCAATACTTTCCAGATTTACCATCGCATTTTTGGTCGCATTTTTTACAATACCTAAATCACGATACGGCATAAAATACTGTGTAAAATCTTTTTGTTCACCCGGCATAATCCAGGTAAAATCGGGTTGATTATCCGTATAAACTCCACACATCAATTCGATATACGGGCCATCTTCATCGGTAAGGTTACGATCCCAGGCACGACCAAAATCGCCGTGACCCCAAGTCCATTGTTTTTTTCCGGGAGAAACATGATGATTGGCTACATGCAATAATCCACCTTTCGAATCATTTTCGTATCCGCCCACAAAATTATATTTGGATGCAATCGCCATATACGACGTTGGAACCGGAATATTTTTATAACGCGAAATATCTGTTCCCGGCGAATAATCGACTTTATAATACGTTCCTTTTGCAATCGGGAAAGACGAAACATCGCGTTTACCGTGGTCAAAAACAGCATTAACATCCGGCGGAAAAACCGATTGATAATCATCATTTACCTTAACAGCAGGATTTGCCCACCATAAAAAAGTTTGAGGAAATGATGTTCTGTTATACAATTGCGCTTTAATTTCCAGATACGCTTTGTCAGGATACAATCTGAAACCAGCCATACCTTTGGTTCTGAACATACGTTCGACTTCACTGCACCAAACTGTTGCGCTGCCGTCTTCGTGTTCTTCAATCGTAAAATCAACGGGATCAAAAGTCGTTGGTCTGTGGTGTTGTGGCCAGTTAAATTCGATTCCGCCAGAAATCCACGGACCGGTAAGTCCAACCAAAGCCGGTTTCACCACCTGATTGTAATACACAAAATGACGTTCTTTGGTTTTGTCATACGCCATATGAACGCGTCCGCCCAGTTCAGGCAGGATCATTATTTTAACGAACTCATTTTCAAGATAAACGGCTTGATATTCTTTGTCGATTTTTTCGTCTGCTATTTTTTCAATAACCGGATAAGGATATACAGATCCGTTACTTCCCTGATATACTCTTTTCTCAATAAATACAGGATTTTTTTCAGGTTTGCCCACCTCATAGGTTGGCAGGATTATTTTTTCCTTCCAAACATTTACTTTTTGCATGATGTAATGAAATTTAAATTATAGAATATTCTTTGATTTTTTATCAGAAACCATCAGTTCTTCAATCTCTTCGAGACTTTTGTTTTTGGTTTCAGGAAGTTTTTTAAATACAAACACAAATCCTAAGGCACAGATAATACCGTACAACCAGAAAGTGCCTGATGTACCCAGATATTCATTGAAAATAGGGAAGGTTTGTACTAAAAGTGCAGAGGCGATCCAGAGCGCAAATGTGGCTACAGACATCGCAACACCACGGATTCTGTTAGGAAAAATTTCAGATAAAATCACCCATGTAATAGGAGCAAGGGACATTGCATAAATAGCAATCGCCAGTAATACCAGTAATAATAAAGGGAAACCGGTAACATTGGTATAATAAAAATAACCCAATAAAGCATAGATTACGGCAAGTGCGCCGGAACCGAAAAGCATTAACTTTTTACGACCAATTTTGTCTACTGTACCCATTGCAACCAAAGTAAAAATCAAGTTGATGCTTCCGGTAATCACAATATTCATGAACAAATCATTGATGCTGTAACCAGCCGAAACAAAGATTTCCTGAGCATAGTTAAAGATGATATTGATCCCGCACCATTGTTGGAAAGCAGCTAATACGATCCCAATTACAAGTATGGGCAATGCTTTTTTGTCCAATAGCATTCTGAAATCGGTTTTCTCTGTTTCATGAGAGAACGTTTCTTTTATTTTTACCGAAGCTTCTTTGGCGTAAGCCAAACCGCCAATTTTGGTAAGTGTATTTTCTGCCGAATCATAATTTCCTTTTTTAGCCAAATATCTCGGGCTTTCCGGAATTAAAAACATTAATATAAAGAAGAGAACCGCAGGGAAAAATCCTGCCCAAAACATCCATCTCCATCCGGTTTGTCCGTTCCAGGAAGCCAGAATTTCAGCGTCAGAATAACCAGCCGGAATAACTTCGGTAATCAACATATTGGTAATTTGCGCGGCAAGAATACCAATAACGACGGTAAGTTGATTGATAGAAACAAAAAGTCCTCGGGTTTCTTGTGGCGCGATTTCTGCAATATATAAAGGGGAAATTGTCGATGCAATCCCAATTCCGATTCCGCCAATAATTCTCCAGATAATAAAGATCGTAAAGGTTTCAGAAGCCCCAGTTCCAATTGCCGATATAGAGAATAATGCTGCGGCAACGATTAACATGGGACGTCTTCCGTAAGTGTCTGCCAGTTTTCCTGCAACGGCTGCACCGGCAACACAGCCCACAAGTGCACTACTCATTGCCCAGCCTTGTAAAGCCGGAGAATCTGAAATGCCAAAATAAATTTCGTAAAATGGTTTTGCACCACCTATTACAACCCAGTCGTAACCAAAGAGTAAACCACCCAATGCTGCGACAAGGCTAATTGATAGTAAAAAGGTATAATTATAATTTTTCATAAAAAGGTTTTAATAGCTTTTGTAAAATTAGCAGAATGGGAACCTTTGATTTATGGATATTTTTTTTGAATAGATGGACTATAATACGATTTTTTTGTGCTTTATCCTAAAATACGAAAACAATTGCGCTACTGCTTGTATTCCGTTCGATATTGTTGAGGTGAAGTACTCATTATTTTTTTGAATAAACGGGAGAAATACAACGGATCATTAAACCCCAAAGCAAAGCTTATTTCCTTTATGCTCATAGTGGTAAAGCTGAGATACTGACAGGCTTTTTGCATTTTTAAGTAATTGAAATAATGTATAGGAGAGTAGCCTGTTTGCTTCTTAAACAAGGTAAAAAAGTGAGAAGATGAATAGTTGAAATAAGCCGCCACATCATTGATTTTTAAAGATAAATCAAGGTGTTTTTTCATGTAATCAATGGCAGACTCAATAGTATTATCCTCTGAAAATATCCTGTTTTTTTTGATGAAAAATCGCTCATATAAAAAGGCATTCAATAATTGCCATAACGACAGATTGGCATATTCGAGATTGCTGGCGCTGTAACCGTCTTCCATAACGTCCAGAATATTTTCAAAAAGTTCAATTCGTCTTTCTTCCAGCGATAATTGGGGCGCTGTGTCCGGAAATTCGGTGATGAATTTTTGATAGAAATACGGTGCGTGCGGTCCGGTAAAATGTAGCCAGTAAATACTCCAGGGATTTTGTTTTAAAGCATAATAATCGTGAGCCACTTCCGGCGGTATTATATAAAAGGTATTCGCTTTGAGCGTTATTGTTTTATTTTCTTTACTAATAATGCCTTCACCTTTGTAACAATAAATCAGGATATATTGTTTGCTTCCATGTTTTCGTTTGATCGCATGGTGGCTTGCATTGGGGAAAACGCCAATATCAGTAAAATACAAACTGGCAATAAGTGCATTTTGCTTAATTTCTGAAAGTATGTTTTTAGGAATCACAATCATGCGCTGTCCTAAAAAACCTTCTTTAACTTTTGTTTTTTCCTTTTGTGCTGAATTCTTCATTTTGATAAGACTATTTTTCAAATATCGTAATTTAATCCATGTTTTTAGAAAAAATGTCCATTTTGATGCAAATAATCAGAATTACATTTGAAACATTAGAATAACAATGATGTTTTCAATCTCTTTTTTTAATCAATATGAATCCTAATAATAAGATTTTACACGAACCTTTTGGAGTTTGTGAGGGCAAAGAAATCTTTAAATTCAAACTAACCAATGTTCACGGAAATTCCGTTGAACTGCTTAATTATGGTGCCGTAGTAAAGTCCATAGTAGTGCCTGATAAAAATGGAAATAAAGAAAATGTAGTTCTTGGATTTCCATCTTTAGAGGGATATTTAAAAGATACTTCATATATAGGAGCAACGGTTGGGCGTTTTGCCAACAGAATCAATAATGCCGAGTTTTCTATCGAAAATAAAACTTTTCATCTCGATAAAAATGACGGTAAAAACAATAATCATAGCGGTTCGGCAGGATTTAATAACAAGATATTTGATTTTATTGTAAACGAAGATTCGGTGGTTTTTTCTTTAGAAAGCAAAAATGAAGAAGGCGGTTTTCCTGGAAATATAAGCGCAAAAATCATTTATAAATGGACGGATAAAAACGAACTTAAAATTGAATTTTTGGCTGTAGCCGATGAACCAACACCGCTCAATTTTACCAATCATTCCTATTTTAATTTATCGGCCTGCGCTGAAAAAATACACCATCATAAACTGAATATTCAGGCGACTAAAATTCTCGAAAGTACTCCGGATTATATTCCGACAGGAAAAATAATTCCGGCAGATCACTATTTGTTTTTTACTTATAAACTAACCGATGTTATGCAAAATAACGGACTGAATATCTATTATGTTTTTGATCGAAATGCGGCCAATGAAAATGCGGTCTGCGAATTATTCGAAGAAAAATCAGGACGATTAATGCGTGTTTATACCTCATATCCGGGCGTACAATTGTATACGGGAGATTATTTAAGCAGCACAACAATTGGCGAACATTCAAAAAAATACAAGCCTTTTGACGGACTTTGTTTAGAATGCCAATATTATCCGGATAGTCCTAATCATGCCAATTTCCCCAATACCATATTCAAAGCAGGACAGATTTATAATGAAACGATTACATATGCTTTTGATGTTATGATTCCAAAATATGCCACAGATTAAAAGATTTTTTTCTGCCACGACCCGAGCCTGAAAGAGCGAACGGACGAAGTAATTCCACGAATCAGCACGAATTAATTTGTGAAAATTTGTGCAATTTGTGGCTAAAAAAACTTAACGTAAAACAATGTTCACGTTTTTTTTGCGACGATTTGCAAAAAGTAATTCGTGAATTCGTGGCTGAAAAATTTTTCTAAAAAACTTTACAAACCACTAAACTTTAAAAACTATATAAATGAAAAAAATGTTTATTCATCGCTCTTTAAGTTTGCTGATACCTGCACTATTTTTTGCACAGGTCAGCGTTAAAGCACAAAATGAAGGACTTTCTCTGAAGTCAAAAGACAATCTAAATAAAATTGAATTGTCTTTAGCCGAAGGAGGAAAGCTGTCTTATAAAGTTACCCGCAAGGATAAAACGATAATTTTAGATTCTCCGCTTGGTTTGACTTTCGAAAACAATGATTTTACATCTGCTTTATCGGTTGTAAAAGTTTCAACTGTTGAAGAAAAACGTGAAAAGTACGAGCTTAAGGTTGCTAATAATAAAGTCGCAGATCATGTTTTTAAAAGCAAAAGCGTAACATTCAAAAACAACCAAGGCGCTTTAATGACAATAGATTTAATTGCCGGCGTAGAAGGCGTTGCTTTTCGATATAAGTTTACTGAAAAGGAAGATCAAAAAAGAGTGGTTACCAATGAAATTACAGGATTTCATATCGAACAAAATGCAAAAGGCTGGCTTCAACCGTATAATAAAGCAGGAGATTATACGCCAGGTTATGAAGATTTTTATGTTAATGTAAAGTCAGGCGATCCAATAAGTGGTGCGCGAAATGAATCTGTAGGTTGGTGTATGCCGGCGCTTTTTAATGTAAATAATACTAAAAACTGGGTTTTAATTGCAGAATCAGGAGCAGACGGCACATTTCCGGGCTGTCATTTATTACCGGATGCTAAGAATGGAATTTACAGCATAGGATTTGCTAAAAAAGACGAAAAATTTACCCTGCCTTTGCCGGATAAAGAGGCATATCCAGAATCAAATTTATCATGGACAATGCCTTGGAGAGTAATTATGATTGGTGATAAAGCCGGTGATATTTTATTGTCGACGATGATTACCGATTTGGCTCCAGCCTCTAAAATTGAAGATACTTCCTGGATTGTACCGGGAAAAGCAGCCTGGTCTTGGTGGTCACATCCTGAAGATTTTACGCCAGAGATGTACAATAAATTCACGGATGTTTCGGCTTCGTTTGGGTTCAGATATACGCTTTTTGATGCCGGATGGGAAAAAGCCAATAAAGAAGGAAAAATTATTGATTATGCTTTGTCAAAAGGAGTTCAACCATTAGTTTGGGGATATTCGGCAGAATATTTTGATTCGCAAAAAAGAAAAAACAGGTTTAAGGAACTGGCAAATATGGGCGTAAAAGGTGTTAAAATAGATTTTTGGTGTTCAGATCGTCAAGAGGTTATGGCAGCGCTGCAAGGCGTTTTTGAAGATGCCGCCAAAGAGCATTTATTGGTAAATTTACACGGTACAACAATACCAAGAGGCTGGCACAGAACCTGGCCTAATTTTGTAACGGCAGAAGCTATTTTAGGGACCGAAAGTTATTTTTATGAGCCAAGATTTCCGGAAAAAGCAGCAGAACAAAATACGGTATTACCGTTTACAAGAAACGTAGCCGGACCAGCAGATTATACGCCGTTTGCGTTAACTTTTAGAAAATATACACGTTTAAATACTGCAACACACGAACTTGCAATGGCGATGATTTATACCTCGGGTGTTATTCATTTTGCCGATTCGGAAGAGGTTTTTAATTCACTTCCTGATGCACTTAAAAATTTATTGAAAGAGATGCCTGCAACCTGGGATAAAACAGAATATATAATTGCAGATCCGGGTAAAGCAATCGTTTTATCACGCCAAAAAGACAATCTTTCTTATATTGTTGGGATAAATGGTACAAATGCAGCAGAGCCAATTTCTATAGATCTTAAGAAATACGGTAAAGGTTTTTCGAAATTCAGAATTATCTCCGAAGGAAAAGATCCTTTAATGGAATTTAAAGTTGAAACATATCCTTTAACTTCAAAATGGCAATATAATTTAGCTCCAAAAGGCGGATTTATTATTCAGTTTATAAAGTAAGTAAGTTTTTTTTTAACCGCAAAGCACGCAAAGTTTTTTGCTAAGCAGGATTTTATAAAACGCAAAGTTCGCAAAGCTATATGTAGAAATAGCTTGGCGAACTTTGCGTAAAAACCTTGCGTGCTTTGCGGTAAAAAAACTTTGCGGTTAAAATACCCTGCGGTTAAAATTCCTCCATCCAAAACCAATCAACAATAAATTGAAAAATAGTAAAGGCAAAAAGGCTTTGGCAAAACTGATTTCTGACGGATCATGAAACGTTTTAACTTTAAATTTAGACCAGTTTTCTTTACTGACATCGGCATTATCAAAGATTTTTGGATAAAAATACAAACGCATTTTTTCGTGAAATAGCTTTGTTTCTTTCAAAAATAAAAGCTGATTTCCTAAGTCAGATTGGGCAATTTCGTTGAGTTGAAGCTGCGTATGTAAGGTAGGAATAAATTGCGCTATAAGCTGACTCGCTTTATTGCGTTGCTGTAATTTATGCTCTAATTCCTGAGATTGTTTCGCCGAATCATCATCGCCGGCTTGTTGCATGGCGTAATACCAAAGCCAGCTGAATTCCTTATCCGGCAAAGGATAAGTTTTAAATTGCGGATAATGATTGTAGAATTTATCCATCGTTATTTTTTTATCCATATCCCATTTTTCATGATAGGCATTTCGTTGTTTTACCGTTAGTTCCAAAGCTTCGGGAATTGGAAATTTATTGACAATATAAGTATTGATTACGGCTGGTAAAATAATAATCAAAAACAACCAAATTGTTAATAAAATAACCGCATTAAAGTTGGAATTCTTCTGTAAGGAAACAATGAAAAAGCTAATAGCAAACCAAAAAAGAATGTACAGAATTCCGAGTCCGTAAAATGTAAAAAGTGACTGGTTTAGCGGAATATTCAAAAACAGAACGGCTATAAAAAGCACGAACGTTAAAAGTGCAATCAGACTTAAAATACGGATATAAAACAACTTTAGGATGTACAAAAAAGTGTTTTGGCTTTGAGTAGCGACAATTTTCCAGGTGCCGCTTTCTTTTTCTTCTGAAACCAGATTATAAGAAAACGCAATTATTAAAAGCGGAAAAAGATAAATCAAAACAAAACTAAAATCGATATTTCCGGACAAAAGATTATTCGGATTGTTAAGTTCCGAATCGTATTTCTGACCTTCTAAACCGCGAATGGTAACACTTTGTATCGACGGGTTTACATCTCGCTGGCCAATTGCCAGACTATTAACGGGCAAAGTTGCATTAACCAGCGAAAATTTGATGTAATAGAGCAGAAGCCCCATTTCGTCTTTATGAAAAGCAGCATTTCGGGCAATATGTTCTTTTTGATAAAGTGCCGCTTCTTTGATATTATTTTGTTGCTTTTGCTGAAATTGTTGTCCAATTAAAAGGCTTATAAAACAAATTACTAAAAGGAAAATCAGTCCAATTTTGGTTCCTTTAGATCGTATGAAATTTTTAAAAAGTAATGCTAACATATTAAATGGCTTTAAGGTTTTTAGCTGCAATTCGAATCAAAACAAAAAGCATTATTATCCAGAGAATTATAGAGATAACAGAAACGATTTCGGATTTTAAAACTTCCAGAATTCCTTTTGGTTCATAGTGAAATTCGGCCACATCAGCCCAATGTTCTTTGTTGATTGTTAAAGGTTTGTCATTAGGACCAGGTTTTTTATTACTGATGTATTTTACCTGCAAACCATTCATTTTTTGAGCCATGTTATAGCGATACTCTTCGGCCTGTTTTTGAAAATCGATATACGAATCATAATCGGTATTCGATAATCCCATCGATACGTTTTTTATCGCGATATAGGGATTTAAAAAAGAAACGGTTTTAGAAAAACTATTCTGCTTTTTATACACTTCAAGTAATTTTTCTAAATGCTGATTGTATATTCTGGAGCTTATTTTTTCGCCTTCGGTCATAATAAATCCGGAATAATTGAAAGGCAGTTTTTGTACCGAATCGACTTTGTAAACGCTTAAAAGAGAATCCTTAATGGCTTTATAATGCAAATCATTCGGATTATGGCTGTCTCCTTGTTTAAGAATGTCTTTTTCGATATCACTCTGAAACTGGATTTTCGATGGCGCTTCAAAAATATAAGCTCCAATTGCCTGAGTGGTTCTTGGTAAAATAATGGTAAAAACCAGCCAAATTCCAATCAATGAAATCAATGCTTTTTTTGATGTTTTGCTTGATGCAGAAACTAAAACGGCAATGATGCAAAAGAAGATCAGATAAACAAAATGAAACAAAATAAACAACAGCATTTTGATGGTTTCATCAGCAGAAATGCTAAAATTCTGAAGCAGTAACCAGATCAAAACCAATACAATAATCGTGGGAACGAAAAGAATCATGATCACGCTGGCAATTCCGAGTATTTTACCTCTTATTAATTGTTTCCAGCTAATTCCCTGACTTAAAAGCAATTTTAAAGTTCCGTCTTCTCTTTCGGCGGCTATTGCATTAAAACCTAAGAAAAAGATCAATAAGGGCAATAAAATTTGCAAAACCATGGCAATACTAATTTCTCCAAATCGAAGCATACTGTTCGAAAATCCTGCTTCAGAGAAATTGGCGGTATTTTGTTTGTGCGCTTCGAGAAAAATGGCATTCCCGAAAAACGGTTCCATTCCAAATTCAAAAACACTCAATGGCGTACTTTTTCTGAAGGCAAAATTTCCGTAATGCGCCATACGATGCGGGTTTTTGTCCGGATTTTTCAACCAGTCTTCTCTGGATTCGTGCTGGTATTTTTCGCTGGTTTCGTTTTGATTGCTATAATTTTCCCAACCTGAAAACGCAGCATAAAGTAAAATGATCCCAATAAAAAGGGTAATAATAAAAACTGCCGTATTCTTAAAAACGGAGTTCTTTAAATGTTTGGCGATTAAAATTTCTATGTATAATGATTTCATACCAATTAAAATTTATAAGTTACAGTCAGGCTAAAATTTCTGGGAGCACCGGGAAATAATCTCAGGTAATTCTGAGCACCTAACCAATATGTTTTATTGAATACGTTACCCGCATTAAGCGCAATTTGCATATTGCTTTTGTTGGGTTTGTAGTAAACAGCGGCATCAAAAACGGTAAAATCAGGAAGTGTAAAAGCTCTTGTAAACCACGGCACTTTGCTGCTCTGGTATTGCATGCCAAAACCAACTCCTAAATCCTTCAGACCCGAATCGGAATTGAAATTATAACGTGTCCATAAATTGGCGCTGTTTTTTGGCGTATTTTGCTTTCGGGCACCAATTAGCGAAGCATCGCGATCGTTTGTAATTTTGGCATCGATATAACTGTACGAAGCATTTATTTGCCAGTCGGCCGTGATATAACCTGCCAGATCACACTCGAAACCGCGACTTCTTTCAGCACCTCTGGTAACCAGTAAATCTGGATTGGCCGGATCATTGGCATTCATCAAAATATTACGCTGATTGATCTCGTAAACTGCTGCATTAAAACTCATCGAATTATTGAAGAAAGTCGCTTTTAAACCCACTTCTTTCAAATTACTTTCAAGCGGATCAAACAAACTTCCGGCAGGTAAAGACCCGGTTTGTGGCATCAAAGTCACTGTATTCGATTGTGGCTGATAACCTTCTAGATAAGTTGTGTAGACATTAATTTCATTATTAATGGCATAAGTGACACCCACGCGAGGCAATAAAGCCGACTTTTTAACCGTCAATTCATTGTTGGATTCATAATTGGTAATGTCTTCAAACCATTCGTTTCGTAAACCCAGTAAAAAAATAAATTGCTCCCACTGAATCTGATCCTGAATATAAATGGCATTTGTCGTTGTCAATGCTGATGGCAGCGCTGTTCTAACATTTAAGGTATAATCATCTGCGCTTGTAATGGTATACGTTGGATTATTCAAATTGAAATAATTGACATTGGGTTTTGGTAAAATGACACCATCAATCGTCGTCGTTTGATAATTGGCAGCGTTTGCCGGAACAAAAGTACCCGCTACAGTTCCGTCTTTTAGTACATAACCTCTTGCTGCATTTTGTCCGCCGCCTTTGGTTTTATTCCAAGAACTTAAATCGTATCCAGCCAATAGTTTATGTTTGATTTTTCCGGTTTTTAGATCGAAATTAAAATACGCACTCAAATTATCGATATCCCAATATTGCTGACGTTGCACAAATTGCATCATGGCCAGACTGGTTACCGGCTGATTGTTCATATCAACCGCAAAACCGTTTGTCGTTCTGTGTTCCTGAAGATCTTCTGTCCAGGATTGTTTCATGTATTGGGCATTAAAACCTATTTTAGAACTGAATTTATGAGCGAAACTGGTCGTAAAAATCATTTCTTTCGACTTGAAAAAATCGCTGGGAGCGCCCAAATTTAAACTAATTGGTGTTTTATTTAAATTCGTAACTCCTGCAACCGCACCAAAAATAGGCTGACCACGATCGAGAATTCCGGTCATGTCGCTCAATATCAATTCAGTATTAATAGCCGTTTTTTCATTTGGAATATAACTGAAAGACGGAGAAATCAAAAACGACTTATTATTCACTAAATCACGAAATGATTTGGCTTCCTGATAGGCTCCGTTTACACGGTACAAAAGAGTTTTAGATTCGTTAAGAGGTCCCGTAAAATCTAAGCTTCCGCGGAAAGTACTAAAACTCCCTACACTCAGACTCACTTCTTTTCGATCGATAGATAAAGGTTTTTTAGTCACCAAATTGATGCTTCCGCCCGGATCTACAGAGGAAAATGTGGCACTCGACGGACCTTTAATCACTTCAACACGTTCGATATTGGTAGTTAAAGGCTGTAAAAAGTAATATTGACGGGTTCGCATTCCGTTGATGATCTGTCCTTCTTCATTTTGACTGATACCGCGAATCGTATACTGATTGTAATAACTCGCCGGAATCACGCCACTGGCCATCTTTACGGCATCGGCAAGATAAAAAGCGCCTTTATCAGCAATTAACTCTTTGGTGATTGTCGATATTGATTGCGGAATATCTTTGTTTAAAGCCGCAGTTTTTGTGGCAGCAAACGAATAATCGCTGTTGTATTTTTTTGATGAACGACCAACTATTTCAACTGTTTGCAATTCATTTCTGGCCACTTTTACAGAGTCTGGCGCAATGCTGTCTTTGGTTTTTTTGTTAATGATTTGAGATTGTACGCATTGAGTACCAATGATTAAAAATATAAAAGGATATATATGTTTCATTTTATGTTAATGGAAATTATAATTCCTTTTTATACCGTTTGTAAATACAAGTCTTCCAGTTCATTTGCCGATATTTTATCGGCTTCAATAACTGTTACCAGATTGCCTTGTTTCATGATCCCAATATGCGAAGCAACTTCTCGGGCTCTGAAAATATCGTGTGTAGCCATCAAAATTGCCGTTCCGTCTGCAGAAAGTTCTTTCAGGATTTGCGAAAATTCGTTTGAAGCTTTTGGATCTAATCCGCTTGTAGGTTCATCCAGCAACAATACTTTTGCTTTTTTGGCAATGGCAATAGCAATACCTACTTTTTGACGCATTCCTTTAGAATATCCGCCAAGATTTTGTTCGTGAGCTGTGACTTGTAAACCTGCTTTAGTCAGGAAGTAAGTCAGTTCGCCTGTAGAATATTTAAATCCGGCAAGAGATGAGAAGAATTTCAGGTTTTCTAAACCGGTAAGATTAGGATATAGCATTACAGTTTCAGGAATATAAGCAACATATTTTTTGGTTTCCTGAGCATTTTCTATAACCGAGATATTGTTGATTTTCAATTCTCCTTCTGTTGGCTCAATAAAACCCAGAAAGAGATTAATTGTAGTCGTTTTTCCGGCACCATTCTGACCTAAAAGCGCAAAGATTTCACCTTCTTTAATGGTTAAATTCAATTTATTCAAAGCAGTATGTTGGCCATATTTCTTGGTCAGGTTTTCAGCTATAAGCATAGTTTTTATGTATTTGGAATGATTTAATTTTGTTTTTCAGTCGCGGTTTTTTCAGTCGCAGTCTCAAGTCTCAGTCGCAGTTATTGACAGTCGCAGTCACAGTTTAAATTGCGAGGATAGTGGTAGTTTACTACGGTTTTTGTAGAAAGAAATTAATTTGTCTTTGAAAATAAGAATGATCAGCTAATCTTAATAAAGTAAAAAAACATAACCAACGGTTTCAACCGTTGGGGTGCATTTATTATCACATTTCAATATGACGTTTCAATATGACGTTTCAATATGACGTTTCAATATGACGTTTCAATATGACATTTTTCAATATCACATTTCATTGTCAATAACTTATCCCAAGATTGAAATTTTAGACTATTATTGAAATAATAAAAAGAGAATATTGAATTCTTTCTCACTATTAAATGCTTAATTCTAAAGTTCAAATGTGTGTTGATCCGGAAGAAGCATTCTTAATTTTTCGAATAAAATGTAGTAAACTAAATTAGGGCAGGAGGCGCTCTAAGGGCAAAAAGACTGCCTTTAAAGAAGGTTGAAGCCACTTTTGTATTAAAGAATACACAAGAAGTTTGGGTATTTACCTTTTGAAAAGATAAAGATTGAAATGTGTTGGGAATAAATGTGCTAAAAGCAAAGTGACAAATGTGGCAATTGCCGTCGACAGTGTGACTGTGTGTAATTTGTTTTTGTCCTTCAACATATTGATGATCACAAGGTTTCTCTGTGAGTTGCTTGTAAATATGCTCATAAGAATGCACAGTCTGAAACAGCATTGCGAACAATACAGTCAAAGACATAAAAAGATTAATTAAGACAATTTTCTTTTTCATTCTTGTTTTGGAAATCCTTTGTTTATGGCGAGTACATGAGTTTTTAACTAACGCAACTCGGTTGCAAAGATAGATATCTTAATTAAAAAAGTACCGGAATTGAATATTAATTTTAAAAATAGAAACTCAAAATAGTAAATGCTTCTTCTTAAAAATTACTATACAACAATTGCAGCGTATGAAAATCAGAAGATCCGTCGAAATATTTATCTAATACTTCCTCAAATATGGGTTCCGAATTTTGAACGCTGGCAAACAAAGTCATACACGATTGTAATTTTTCATTATCAGGATTTCCAAAAATATCTTCAGCCGTTTTTTCGTCTGTTTTGATTAATTCGGCCGTAATTTCGATAAGATGTTTCCCCAGAATGGGATGTTCAAGGAAAGCGATTGCTTCATCAGCATTTTTAATTTCGTAGAATTTTGAGGTATCACAAGAGCCAAGCCCTTTTATCTGCGGAAAAATAAACCACATCCACGGAGATTCTTTTTTACCTTTTTTAATTTCTGAAAGTGCAGACAGGTATAATTTATTTTGCGCGTCAAGAAAACGAACCAATTCTTTATTATTGTAAGCCATTATGTACTGATTTTATTTGGGGCAATCAGGTCGTAAAACTACTGAAAATAAATAAAGTGAAGTATTCTGAAAGTTTTTTTTACGTCTCTTTTTTTCTATATATTAAGCGGGAAATTATCTGTAGTATTTATCGGAAATTTTAGCTGGTTTGAGAGAAATTTTTGTTTTAGAAGTAAAGAAAATAATCTCGCGCAATCCCGATAGCTATCGGCAGCAAAGGCGCAGAGTTTTTATTTGATTCTTTTAAGTTTTTAACTTGGCGCCTTCGCCTTTGCGCGAAATTGTAGAAGTATATAGAATGTAAAAAAAATAATCTCGCAATCCCGATAGTTATCGGGAGCAGTGCCGGAAAGTTTTTATTTGATTCTTTTTAAGTTTTTTAACTTGGCGCCTTTGTGTCTTTGCGCGAGATTTAGGCGTATATAGAATGCAAAAAAAAAAATAATCTCGCAATCCCGATAGCTATCGGCAGCAGAGTCGCAAAGTTTTTATTTTGATTTTTAAATCATTTTAATCTTTTAATCTGTGGCAAAATAAACCTTGCGATCTTTGCGAAAAACCTTTGCGACCTTTGCGGTTAAGAAAAATCCAATAATAGTAAACTTCTAATAATATAAATGTTTTCACATTATTATTCCTGTTAACAAAGCTATTTTTTGTTACATATCCCGGAAATGGTGAGAGATCTTGTTATAATATTTCTATTTTTACTAATAGAGTTTCATTATCTGCTTAGATAATAATTGATTTTTTGATTTGACATTAGTTTTAAAAAATGTCAATTTCTGTAAACGGGCGTTCTGTCCAATAAAAAAATAAAATATGAAAATAGGATTAATCGGATTTGGAAAAACTGGAAAATCAGTAGCATCAATACTACTTGAAAACAAGAAATTTTGCCTGGAATGGGTTTTAAGACAAAATACTGTTTTAGAACACAGATCAGTGCCCGAATTTTTTGGAATTCAGTCAGACGAACCCGGATTAATCTATTCCAGTTCAAAAACTACGATGGAAGAGTTGTTAGACAAACATCCGGTTGACGTAATTATCGATTTTTCGTCTAATGAAGGGATTTATACGTATGGAGAACTTGCCGCAAGCAGAAACATTAAAATTATTTCGGCCATCTCACATTATAAAGACAAAGAATTGCAATTATTAAAAAAACTAGCCCATAAAACCACCGTATTTTGGTCGCCGAATATTACACTTGGAGTGAATTATCTGCTTTTTGCGGCTAAATTTTTAAAAAAAATTGCGCCATGGGTGGATATTGAAGTTAATGAAGAGCATTTTAAAATGAAACAAGGAACATCGGGAACGGCTGTAAAAATCGCAGAAGCTTTGGATGTTGATAAAGAAAATATCAATTCGGTCAGGGCAGGAGGAATCGTGGGTAAACATGAAGTAATCTTTGGTTTTCCGTATCAAACGGTTCGGTTAATTCACGAGTCGATTTCGAGAGAAGCTTTTGGCAACGGAGTTGTTTTTGTGGCCGAAAATTTAGAACACAAACAAAAAGGATTATACAATTTTGAAGATATTTTGACTCCTTATTTTACTGTTTAGTTTTATTGCTAGTTGTTTTGCTAGTTGTTTTGCCACAAAGGCACTAAGACACAAAGTTTTTTAATAAGGTGTAAAATAATCTCGCAATCCCGATGGCTATCGGCAGCAGAGACGCAAGTTTTAACCACAATCTTGTCATTTCGACGGAGGAGAAATCTTCGCAAGTAACTCCGCAACGAAAACCCAATCTTTGTTCAGCTTCTCTCGAAGATTTACTTCGTCTGTTCGCTATCGCTCGAGTCTCCTTCGATGAAATGGCAAAAAAAACATCAATAATTTGCACGAAATTCTCATTTCTATTGCAAAAAAAAAACTTATTTCCTTTACTATTTTAACCCGACAGGTTTTTTAAAATCTGTCGGGTTTATTGTATGCGCTAATTTGATTCGAATAATAATTAATTCAAAATTACTTGATATATCAAATAAATAATTATATTTGATATATCAAGTAATTTTAAAGTTAAGGAATTATATATGAGTCAGAAAACCCCAACAGGAACAGTTCTCTACACAATAGAACAAGCGATAAAAGAATACAGGAAAGTGTGCCAAAAAAATATTCAGAAGATTGTAAGTGACATTACAGTCGATCAATGTTTGGTATTGATTATCTTAAACGATAACGCAAAAATTTCTCAGATAGAAATAGCCAGATTAATTTTTAAGGATAACGCATCGGTTACAAGAATAATTGAATTGATGGTAAAAAAAGATTATCTGACCCGGGAAACAGATGAATTGGATAAAAGAAAAACCAAACTAAAAATTACTAAAAAAGGCAGCGATACCATTGTTCTTTTGACTCCTGTTTTTAAACTTAATCGTAAAACAGCCCTTAACGGATTGTCAACGGATGAAATCGAATTACTGGACCAAATCCTTCATAAAATAATTTTAAACTGTAAAACTTCATAAAAAATGAAATACCTATTTGCCTTAGTATTGCTAACATTTTCGATTGGTTCGTATGCCCAAAAAGAATCAGCAGCAAAAGAAGATATTACTTTTAATGAATTAGATAAAAAACAAATTATTGATTCATTGGCCAAACAACTTCAAGAGTTCTACATACGGCCAAATGCTGTTGGTGATATTAAAAAGAAACTGAATGATAATTATAAAAAAGGGCTTTACAAAGACATGATTAAACCAAATGATTTTGCTGGTAAGTTAAGCTCAGATCTTATAGAAGTTAGTAAAGATTTGCATTTTGCTGTAAGGTATGATCCTGAATGGGTAGAAAGTCAGTTAAAAAAAGGAGATAAAGAGGTAGAAAAGAAAATTAAAGCTGAGGAATTAAGCGAAGCAAAAAAGAAGAATTTCGGTTTTCAACAAGCGCAAATTTTGGAGGGAAATATAGGCTATTTAAAGTTTGATTATTTCGAAGATCCAGCAATAGCCAGTGAAACTGCAGCATCGACTATGCAATTTTTAAGCAGTACTGATGCACTGATTATCGACTTACGTCAAAATAATGGCGGTGCTATGGAAATGGGACAATTTTTAAGCAGTTATTTCTATTCAGGTAAAGAATTGCCTCTTTATAAATATTATTATAACGAAAAAAACAGAAAAAAAATCGAAAGAGAAATGTGGCTATTGCCATCTGTTCCCGGAAAACGTATGGAAGACATCGACATTTATATCCTGACAAGTTCAGTTACTTTTTCTGCTGCTGAATGGATGAGTTATTCGCTTCAAAATTTAAAACGCGTTACGATTGTTGGCGAAAAAACGGCTGGAGGCGCACACCCAATCGATCGAAAAGTATTACCGCATGGTTTTTCAGTTAATGTTCCTTTTGGAGAAGTAAAAGATCCGATCACGAATCTGGATTTTGAAGGAAAAGGGGTTATGCCTGATGTTTTATGCAAAAGTGAAGAAGCTGTAAACACTTCGCATATACTTGCTTTGCAAAAGCTTTCGGCAAAGAATAAAGATGCATTAAACAATCTGGACTGGTGTATTCCGATAGTTAAAAACAGACAAAAAATCGTAAATATTACTACTGAAATTTTAAAGTCTTATGAGGGCAAATACGGGAAAGCCGAATTAAAATACGAAAACAATAATCTGTATTATAACTGGAATAATATAGCAACGCTGTTATTAAAACCTTTGGAACAGGATTTATTTTTGCTTGATGGAATAAATGATTTCCGCATAAAAATCGTTTCAGAAAATAATGTTGTCACGGGAATTAAAAGAATTTATCAGGATGGGCAGGAGAGGTTTTACAAAAAAGAGTAAAGGTTAATATCATTTTTATTGAATAGACTCCAGCTTTAGCTGGAGGCTATTCAAAATTTGACAAGGTGTATTAAAGTGTTTCCGTTTTTAAAATTTCGCATCCGTAAAAATTCCCAACAATGTTTTATGAATTATCTAATTCCCAATGATTTCTTTCCTGTGCAAAGTTCCCCATTCACTTAATGCTCCAATCACACTATACAAAGTGTGGCTGTGTTCTGTTCTTGCGTATTCAACAGTTGGCGGAAACGTATCATAAACCGTTCTGGTAACAAGTTTGTTTATTTCCAGATCTTTAAGTTCTTTCGAAAGCATTTTATCTGTAATTCCGTTGATGTCTTTGGAAATTTCCTTAAATCGTTTTGGCCGGTTTGATAATGCAATCAATATGGGCAGTTTCCATCTTCCGCTTAAAACTTCTAATGCGTCTCTTACAGGACGTAGTGCTCCCAGACATTCTTCTGGTTCACAATTCATCTCTTTTGTTATATCGATTTTTGTTTTCATATAGGATTGTAGCATTTATTTTGTGCAGGTTTTGCAGATTAAAATCAATCTTTAAAAACCAGCTGGAGTCTGCGTAGAACTTTATTCATTTAAATTAAGACATTACTATCCTCAAGGATAGCGCTATCCTTGAGGATAGTACTATAAAAGAGATAGCAAATGTAGATAAGTTTGTATTGTAAAACAAAATAGTCATAAAATGAGTAAAAAGATTCTGAATATAGTAACAAGTATCAAAGGAGATGCTTCATTTAGTAATAAATTATCCAATGCAGTCCTTGAAAAACTGACAAAAGAATATCCGGCAAGCGTGGTAAAAACGTTTGACCTTTCAAAAACTCCTTTGCCGTATTTGGATGAATTGCAGCTTAATGCATTTTATACTCCTGAAGAAGCGCATACAACAGCTCAGGTAGAATCTATTAGACTTTCTGATGATGCGATAACAGATTTATTAGAAGCTGATATCATTGTAATTGGTGTGCCTATTTATAATTTTGGAATTCCGGCATTATTGAAAGGATGGATTGATCAGGTCGCAAGGGCAGGAAAGACTTTTAGTTATGACGAGAATGGACCAAAAGGTTTAATAAGCGGTAAAAAAGTGTATTTGTCTGTAGCTTCAGGAGCTGTGTTTTCTGACGGACCTTATAAAAGTTATGATTTTGCTGAGCCGTATTTGCGTGTAGTTTTGGGCTTTTTAGGCATAACCGATGTTACCACTTTTCGCGTAGAAGGAACTTCAATTCCTGATTTTGCCGATAGTGCTTTGCCAAATGCTTTAGCAACTGTCGAAGAATTTGCTTTTTAAATTGACATAAAAGTACGAGAGTTGGACATTTTCGTAAATAAGAAACCCGACAGATTTATTTAAAATTGTCGGGTTTTAATATTTTGTAGTTTGCTGCTAAAAAAAAGAATGATCTTAAAAAAAAGGTTTTAATTTATTAGCTTTTATATCGTTCATGAAGATGGAGCTCTTTATTAAATTGATTGTTTGAGATTTCTTTCAGAAGATCTATAAATGAAATTTTCATTTTAGCAATCACAGGATCGGCAGCGTAAACAAAGGAATATACATCTAAATTTTCATCGACGGCGAGATAGTTACCGTCTTCTAAATCGTAAAATTCGTAATACGTTTTCCCGTCAAAATCCGTATCAAATACATTATTATAATCTAGCCTTTGTTTGATTTCATTGTCTAACTGATCGTAAAAGAGATCGACTTTACGTGCGGGAAATTCAAAATGGTTTTGGCTTAAATTGATGTTTTTAATAGAGGATAAATCAAATTCATCGGCTTCATAATTTGAATTGTGAATTTTTATCGCCCAGAGCAAATTATCCCAAAGCAGAATTTCAATTTCTTCAAACTTGTTGTTTCGTTTAGAAAATATCTTAAGTCCGGAAATTTTGCTGTTTTCGCCTCTTTTCTTGAATTTAATATAGTTTTCTCCCGGATAGGTAATTTCTACATATTTAAAATCAGGATGTAAGGACCATTTTTTAAAACCCCAAAAATTATTTTCGACAGGTTGTCTTTTTATTTCTGAAAGATAATCTGGTAGTGCATTAATAATGGCTTTAAAAAGTTTTTCCTGTTCTCTTAAAACCAGATCGGCTTTGTATTTTGGAGAAATCGCCCCAAACATTTTTTGTAAAAAAGTCATATTTATTTTTCGATTATCATAGTAACACCTTGTCCTCCGGCAGCACAAATAGAGATAAATCCTCTTCCGGAACCCTTTTCGTTTAATAATTTTGCCATAACACCAATGATTCTTCCTCCGGTTGCGGCAAAAGGGTGGGCTGCAGCGAGACTGCTTCCTTTTACATTTAGTTTTTTCCTGTCAATCGCGCCAAGCGTTTTCTTTAAACCCAATTGTGTGCTTAGTTCCGGACTTTCCCATATTTTTAAAGTAGCCAGAACCTGAGCTGCAAAAGCTTCGTGAATTTCATAATAATCAAAATCCTGCAAAGTCAACCCGGCCTTATCAAGCATTCTGCTGGCTGCAAATAAGGGCGCTAACAAAAGGTTTTGTTGGTTTTTTACATATTCGATCGCAGCAATTTCGGCAAAAGTAATGTAGGCCAAAATAGGAAGTCCTTGTTCCTTTGCCCATTCTTCGCTCGCCAAAAGTATACAGGAAGCCCCATCTGTAAGTGGAGTCGAATTTCCTGCCGTCAGCGTTCCGTTTACTTTATCAAAAGCAGGATTTAATTTGGCCAGCTTTTCAATTGTACTATCTTTTCTAAGATTATTGTCTTTATCCAATCCGTTAAACGGGCTAATCATATCCTCAAAAAAACCTTCGTCGTATGCTTTTGCCATATTCAAATGACTTTTAAGCGCCAGATGATCCTGGTCTTCACGTGAAATTTTATAATGTTTTGCCGTAATTTCAGTATGGCCGCCCATCGAAAGTCCCGTTTGAGACTCTTCGTTTTTAGGCACCAAAGGCGATAAATCCTTCGGTCGAAGTTTTAGAAACCACTTTATTTTTTCACCAAATGATTTCGCTTTTCTGGCATTCAGTAAAATTTTTCTCAGATTTTCGCTAACCGCAATCGGCATATCACTTATAGAATCTACACCGCCCGCAATACCTGATTCTATTTGCCCTAAAGCAATTTTATTGGCAATATAAATGGCACTTTCTATACCGGTATCGCAGGCTTGCTGCAAATCGCAGGCAGGAGTTGCAGGATCAAGAGACGTTTTCATGACACATTCTCTGATCAGATTATTATCATAAGTATGTTTAATAACGGCACCTCCGGCGACTTCACCCAATAATTTTCCTTTCAGATTGTATTTATCTATAAGTCCGTTGAGGGCAGCTGTCATCATTTCCTGATTTCCAACATTCGCGTAAGCGGTATTTGCCCTTGCAAACGGAATTCGGTTGTATCCAACAATAGCAACTTTTCTAATAGTATCTGTGGTATTCATAGCGAAGGTTTTTGTTTCCGTAAAGTTTTTTCCAGATTAAAGATAAGCAGAGTTGGTTGTTATTTAGGTATTTTTACTAAAAAATCTTTGACTAGTATAAGAAAAATCGATTTTTATATCAATAATTACAATGTGCATTTAAAAAGTCAATATGATTGAAAATGAATGACTTATTTCTTTTTTTGATTCTTCTTTAGAAAAAACTTAAAATTGTTTTTCAGTTCTTATTTAGAATAATTAAAAATAATTTTGGTTAAGAAAGATTTAGGAATTACTTTTGCCATCGAAATCAAAATTCACATAATAATGAATATCTTAAATATAAAAAAAGCGCTATTTAGCTTACTTTTTCTAACGTCATTGCAAATGATGGCTCAGGAAGCAGGAAAAGTAACAGGAAAAATTTCGTTAAGCGGAAACGTTCCGGCAGAAAATGTTTCTGTTGCTCTAAAAGGAACAAAATATACTGCTGTTACCAATGAAAATGGTAGTTATGAGATTAGAAATGTTAAACCTGCCACGTATACAATTAGTATTCATGCTGTTGGGATTCATCCGGTTGAAGCTCAGATTACCGTAAATGCAAAACAAACGGTAACCAAAAACTTTATGCTTACTGAAAGTCAGCAGGATCTTGACGAAGTAGTAATTACCAAAAACAAGTACAAACAGGATAAACCTTCTTTGTCGTTACGTCTTCAGACTCCGGTACTTGAAATTCCGCAAAATATTCAGATTATAAGTGCTCAGACTTTAAAAGATCAGCAAATTACAAGTATGAGTGACGGAGTAATAAGAAACGTGAGCGGTGCTGTACGTTCAGAACACTGGGGAGATTTATACACAAATATTAAAATGCGTGGTTCTCAGGTTCAGGCTTTTCGTAATGGTTTTAATGTAGTTTCTTCTTCGTGGGGACCTCTTACAGAAGACATGAGTTTTGTAGATCATATTGAGTTTGTAAAAGGACCGGCAGGATTTATGCTTTCGAGCGGTGATCCAAGCGGACTTTATAATGTGGTAACTAAAAAGCCAACGGGAATTACTAAAGGTGAAGCTACTGTTATGGCAGGAAGTTATGACTTTTACAGAGCAAGTATTGATCTTGACGGAAAACTGGATAAAAAAGGAAAATTATTATACCGTTTTAATGCAGCGGCACAAAACAAAGGTTCTCACAGAGCATATGAACACAATGACCGTTATGTAATTGCTCCGGTGATTACGTATCAGGTTGATGATAAAACAAAAATTACTGCCGAATATAATTTTCAGTATGCGAACATGACTGAAGTAGGTTCTTATTATGTATTTGGTCCTCAATCTCAAGGATACGCAACTTTACCAGTTGATTTTACTATGACACAACCGGAATTGCCTGATACTAATATTCAGGATCATAGCGGTTATCTTATGTTCGAGCATAAGTTTGATGACAATTGGAAATTGACGGCACAAACTTCTTATTTTAAATATTTACAAGAAGGATATAGTTCATGGCCAAGTGCTGTAGGTTCTGAAAAAAATACATTAGGAGTAGGCAACATTATAAGAAATGTTAGTATTTGGGATGCAGAAAGCAATATGTATTTAGGTCAGATTTTTGTAAACGGAAAATTTACTACCGGACCAATTACCCATAAAGTTTTAGGTGGTGTAGATTTAGGAAGCAAAGATTATATGGCAGATTGGGGACAATCGCATAATCTTGATACTCCTGCAAATCCGTTTAATGTTTACAATCCAAATTATGGACCACCAGTAAATGGTATGCCCGCTTTTGATCGTATAACGCCGCTTTCAGTAAGAGCTGGCGGAAAAATAACTTCAGAATATGCAGCGGCATATATTCAGGATGAACTTGGTTTTCTTGAAAATAGATTACGATTGACTCTTGCTGCCAGATATACCTGGATTACTCAGTCAAGTTTTGGAGGAACCCAGGAGGACAGCCATATTACACCACGTGTTGGAGTTAGTTTTTCTGTAACGGATGATTTGGCTGTGTACGGATTATATGATCAGGCTTTTACACCACAGTCAGGTATTGTTAAAGAGGGTAAAATAAAACCACTTACAGGAAATAATGTTGAATTTGGTATCAAAAAAGATTGGTTTGATGGTTCTTGGAATACCAGTTTATCTGCTTACAATATTTTAAAGAAAAATGAGCTTACTTCTGACCCGAAAAATATTCCGGGTGGTCAGCAATACAGTGTTGTTCTTGGAGAAAAAAGAGCTCAGGGTATTGAATTTGACGTAAGAGGAAAAATCTTTGATGGTCTTAATTTAATTGCTAATTACGCTTTTACAGAATCTATTGTACTTGATTCAGATGTTACAACTATTAAAGAAGGCTCTGTTGTTCCGGGATATTCTAAACATACAGCGAATGCATGGTTGAATTATACAGTTCAAAACGGAAAACTAAAAGGATTAGGCGCTTCTATTGGAGGTACTTATCTTGCAGGTCGTGAAACGGATACTTGGAGCGTAGCATCAGAAAGATTACCGGACTATTTTAAACTAGATGGTGGTTTATCTTATGAAACAGGAAAAATAAAAATTACTGCTAACGTATTTAATATTTTGGATAAATATCTTTACAGCGGTTCTTACTATGAGTGGCTTGAATCTTATTACTGGCAAACAGAAGCACCAAGAAACTTTAGAGTTGGTGTAACGTATAAATTCTAATTTTGGCTCACAGATGACGCAGATTTAAACAGATTTTCACTGGGTTTTATTTTGCCAATCTTAAGCTAAAAACAAAAAGCATCCGTCGTAATGGCGGATGCTTTTTTATGTTTTAATGTTTTTTGCCCACGGATGAAACGGGTTAAACGGGTTTTTGCTGGTTTTTTTTATTGCTAAACTTTAAAAATACGTGTGCTATTTAGCCCACAGATGTTACGGATTTATACAGATTTACACGGATTTTTATTATTATTTTAAATAAAAAAAACGTGTTAATCCGCTTAACTCATGTTATCTGTGGGCTATCTATAATGCATTTTGATTAAGAATTTAAAATGAAAATCCGTGTAAATCCGTTTAACCCGTTTCATGCGTGGGCAAAAAAAATGTCTAGTTTATCCTTTATGAATTAATGGAATTACTTTTGAGCCAATAAGTTCTATAGCGCTCATTAATTGCGTGTGTGTAAGTCCAGCATTATCCATTTGAAATGTAAATCTTGAGATTCCGCCAAGAGATTCGCTGTGGCGTAAGATTTTCTCGGCAATGCGTTCAGGATCCCCAACAACGAGAACACCAAGATCATCAATAAGTCCGTCAAATTTGTCTTTGGTTACGGGCGGCCAACCGCGTTCTCTTCCTAATTTTGTCCAAAGTTCGGCGTAACCCGGGTAATATTCTTCGATGGCTTTTGCAGTTGTGCTTCCCACAAAACCTGGAGAATGTAAACCTACTTTTAGTTCTTCGGGTTTATACCCTGCTGCTTTTCCGGCTTCACGATACAAATCGACCAAAGGTTTAAAACGGTGTGTTTGCCCGCCAATTACAGCAACTATCAACGGCAAGCCCAAAGATCCTGCGCGTACAAAAGATTCGGGAGTTCCGCCAACACCTAACCAAATAGGCAATTGTTCCTGTAAAGCTCTGGGATATACGGGCAGATTATTCAAAGCCGGACGAAATTTTCCGGACCAGGTAATAAATTCATTATCTCTAATTTGTAAAAGAAGGTCTAATTTCTCACTAAAAAGTGCGTCGTAATCATTTAAACTATAACCAAAAAGGGGATAGGCTTCAATAGCAGATCCTCGGCCTACAACAATTTCAGCTCTTCCTTTTGAAATTAAATCTAAAGTTGCAAAATTTTGATAAAGCCGAACCGGATCAGCAGCACTTAAAACCGAAACAGCACTTGCTAGCCTAATGCGTTTTGTTCGCCCGGCAGCAGCGCCCAATATTACGGCTGTAGCCGAATCTAAAAACTCCTTTTTATGATGCTCTCCAATTCCAAAAACATCAAGTCCGGCCTGATCAGCCAGCTCGATTCTTTGTAATAATTGTTCCATCGCATCGACACTACTCAAAGTGTTGTTGTCTCCGTACATCGCCGAAGCAAAACTGTCTATACCAATTTCTATCATCTAGTAAAGATATTAAAATTTATTTTTTCTGTTATCAAAAAACTGTTTTAAGGATATTATTTGAACGCAAATAGTATTCATCAATTTTGAACACGAATTACACGAATTTGCACAAAATATAACTTGTTAGCTTAGCTTGTGAAATAATTGCACCAACTAATTTGTGCAAATTCGTGCAACTCGTGTTAGAATTTTTGACCTGACAATTATTTTGTCATCTGTACCCTTAAATTAAATGATTTTTGTATCTGTGTCTGATCTTTTTTACCTCCTAATTTTGTTCAATAATTAAACAACTACAGCGATGGATACAACTAAAACAGCCAACATTCAATTTGATTCAATTACCATATCGTCTTTAAAATCTGTTGTCAATATTTACCAGGGTAAGGTTGCAGATAGCCACAACAAACTGGTAAAATCTCCGGATCATTTTGGTCTTCCGTTAAGTATTGCCTCTTTTGATAATCGCGTAATTGGTTATGCTTTTGTTTTAATTAATAATCAGGGAAAACCCGAAATTAACTCCTATTGGGAGCAGGAATTTTATAGTATTGAGGTAGAACAGGATTTAAAATTTCATGCTCAGAATACTTTTTTTAATGCATTTAAAGATCCTGAAACGCGCTCGAATAAAATTCAAACTGCTGCCGAAAAATTATTCAGCTGGCTAAATGTTTGCAATTAATATTATAAAGGATACAGATTGAATTTTAGTAAATTTACAGGATACAGATAACGATCAAAAAAATGGCAAGAGAGGTTTTATATCAAAAAATTGCAAATACAATTCAGGAACAAATATTCTCCGAAACTTTAAAAATTGGAGATAAACTTCCATCTATTCGTGCTTTCCAGAAATTGCATAATGTAAGTATGAATACCATAAAACAGGCATTTTTAGAGTTGGAAAGTAAATCGCTAATAGAATCCCGTCCAAAATCAGGTTTTTATGTTAGTAAAACCTCGAATAGAAAATTGCTGATCCCTTCTATGAATAAACTGAAGTTATCAGAGCAAAAAACAACTTCTGAGGATTTGATAACCAAGGTTTTTGATAGTCTGAGCGATAAAGGCATCACCCGATTTTCGATTGGAGTTCCGGATCCCGGTTTGTTGCCCATTGCAAAGCTTAATAAGGGTCTTGCAAAAGTGGTACGCAATCTGGCAGAAAGCGGTACAAGTTACGAGCCCGTTCAGGGAAGTGCCAATTTGAGACGAAATTTGGCAAAATGGGCCATTGTATTAGAAGGAAAATTGACAGAAGATGATTTCGTGACTACTTCGGGAGCTATGAATGCTATTTTTAATTGTTTAATGGCCGTTACCAAACGCGGAGATACTATTGCGATTGAAAGTCCGGTTTATTTTGGCATTATCCAGATTGCCCAAAATATGGGACTAAATATTATCGAATTGCCTACGCATCCTACAACAGGCGTTGATTTAGAGGCATTAAAAAAGGTGATTCATAAAGTAGATGTTTGCTGTTTTATGAGCAATTTCAGTAATCCTTTAGGAAGTTTAATGCCCGATGAAAACAAACAAGAGTTGGTAAAGATGCTCACGCACCATAACATTCCTTTAATTGAAGATGATTTGTATGGTAATCTGTTTTTTGGAACCGTTAGGCCAAAACCTTGCAAGTATTATGACGAAGCAGGAATAGTAATGTGGATAGGATCAGTTTCTAAAACTTTGGCACCGGGATATCGGGTAGGCTGGGTAGCTCCTGGAAAATTCAAGGATAAAATCATCAGACAAAAAATGGCGCAGACGGTTTGTATGCCTTCGTTGTATCAGGAAGTAATCGCCGATTTCTTAGAACACGGAAGATACGATCATCATTTAAGGAATTTAAGAAGTACATTATATACCAATTCACTGCATTTTCAGCGCACAATTGAAGATCATTTTCCGGAAAACACTAAAATTTCACAACCACAGGGAGGTTCTTTTCTTTGGCTTGAGCTGGATAAAAGTATCGACACCGCTGTTTTGTATGACACCGCTATTCAGCAAAAAATAGGTTTTGCTCCCGGCAGAATTTTCACGCAGCACGATCAATACCATAATTGTATGCGGCTGAATTTTGGTTTGGAATGGAAGGAAAAAGTAGAATTCGATCTAAAACGATTAGGGCAATTAGTAAAAAATAGTCTTTAACGAACTGCAATTCTTTTTAAACACATAGAAACATAGCTTTTGTAAACTTATAAAAAGGCGTTTCACTTATTTTAAATTCACATAGCTAGCCAGACAGCTATGTGAAAGAAATGGGTTTCTTTTTTACCTTCTTTAATTTACACATAAAACCTATGTTTCTATGTGTTTAATAAAAAAATCGAGTGTTATCTAATGAGAAAATCCAAAAGAAACACTGATCAGAATGATTACAATAACGATTAATGTAATTACGACATAGAGATAATCTTTTTCTAAGAGAAAAGAAAACAGCGACAGTAAAACACGTAATACAGGCGTTAGAAAAAGGAAGATAATCCCAACGAATATTAGCGATTCTCCTTTTCCCTGAATGGCGCCATTATAGATTGCTGCAATTACTTCGAATATATTACGGTCGTTTTCTTTAAAAACAGAATAGTTTTCGATATCGTTACTGTGTCCCATCAAATAAACAATTCCGCCAATAAAAGCGACAGATAATGAGATCCAGACACCGTAGCGCAATAAGTTTCCAATAATGGTTTGAAAATCTTTTTCTCCAAATTTTTCGTGTTGCATTGTCTTAGATTTTTCCATTAAGTCCGTTGTATATCATGTTTACTGCAAGCACAAAAATCAGGCACGCAAAAAAGATTCTTAGTTTTTTAGGATTGGTTTTTACCAGTACTTTTGCTCCGGCCATAGCGCCAAACAAAACACCAATAACAACCGGCATACAAATTCCAGGTTCGATATACCCTTTCTGAATATAGATTACTGAACTCGCCATTGCGGTAACACCCATCATAAAATTACTGGTTGTGGTAGAAACCTTAAACGGGATTCTCATGATATTATCCATAGCAATAACTTTAAAAGCACCGGAACCAATACCCAATAAACCTGACATCATACCGGCGATTCCCATCATTCCAAAACCACCCACTACGTTTTTGGTTCCGTAATGTACCACTTGCCCGTCATGAGTTGGATAAGTGCCTTCCAATCGCAGTTTTTTGGCCAAATGGCTTGATTGTAAAACAATATGTTCTTCTTTTTTTCGAAGTGAATTAATAGCGGAGAAAATCAAAGTAAGTCCGAATAATACGGCTATGAATGAAGTAGGAGCAATGGTCGAAAGTAAAGCTCCGCAAACAGCTCCGATTGTTGTGGCAATTTCGAGAAAAATTCCCAGTCGCATATTCGTGATTCCTTCCCTGACATACGCCGCGGCTGAACCTGAAGAAGTTGCAATTACAGAAACCAAAGCCGCACCAATTGCATAATGAATGTCAACGCCAAGAATGACTGTTAAAAGTGGAATAATGATGATTCCGCCCCCCAAGCCTGATAATGAACCAATAAAACCTGCTAAAAAAGCACCAAGAATCATAATCAGGGTAAATGTAAGTACTGTCATTCGGATAAATTTTGTTGGTGCTAATTTACGAATTGATATTTGTTCGGGAGGGATTTAGGAGCTTAAATATACCTTAAAAAAGCGAAAACGTTATTTTGGCAAGATTTAGTTTCCTGACAAAAAGCACTTTATTTCCTAAACTTTCAATCTCATTTTAGTAGGCGGATATCCAAAAATCCTTTTAAAAGCAATACTAAAGTTCGATACATTCTGATAGCCGGAAAGATGGCTGATTTCCTGTATAGACAACGTGGTGTCAGAGAGATAATGTCTGGCTTTGTTCATTCTGATTTCCTGCAGATAGCCAAAAACCGTATCGCCAAAAACGGTTTTAAAACCCTCTTTCAATTTGGTTTGGTTTACACCAACTTTACGTGCCAGTTCTACTATCGTAAACGGATGGTCGATATTTTCGCGGATTAATTGTGCTGCGAATTTTATTTTTTCGACATCGTTTCCGGCTAAATTCATAACTTCTTTATCCGTATCCAGACTATAATGGCTTAAAGCAATAAGCTCATAAATCTTAGATTCCATATAGATTTTTCGGGTAAGTCCGCGGTAAAAACAGTTTTTGATATCCTGCATTACACCAAATATTTTCGCGCTTATCTTGATTTCTCCTTTTGTCAGGGTCGAACTCACATTTTTCTGGATATTGTTCAGGAAACTATCCATCGCCTTCGATTCGCCTTCATATTTTGTAAGCACATCCAGAGGAAGATGAATATCGAAAGTATTGTAAATGATATTTTTTTTGAAGTTGATTTTAGCGTGATTGTCCTGAGCAGAAAGAAACGTGATATTACCCGACATTGGTGCAACAAAGTCAGCAGAATTTGTGGTGTTTTTATACCCAATTCCCTGATCAGAAAGATTAAAATGCATTTCTAATAAAGACGAATCTCCTCGTCCCGAAATGGCAACATCATCGTGCAGCTGATAATTTCCCTGAAGAATCGATAAGTCTTCTGTAATGGTTTGTTCATGATATAAAATATCGCCTTTTGGTGTTACGAACTTTATATCTTTTTCATCCTCCGTTACTTTGTTACGAGAGTCACTTTCCCAATTCGAGTCAGTTTCAAGAAAGTCTGCAAAATCATCTGAATCAATTTTAAATGCCATTATTATACTTCTATATTCATAATTAATACTTCCACTTTCATAAGTACATCAACAAGTATTAAAATACTTTTGCACGTGACAAATATAATTTATAATCAGTTTAAATAAAAACAGTTTGACAATTAAATTAAACCTTATGTTTATGTTGTTGGTTGGTTTTTTCTCCGGAAATGCCTGCCCGATTTATATTCATATTGAAGATAATCTTGGAAACTCTTTATCCGGAGTAACCATTTTGATAGATAATAAACAAATGGGACTTACCGATAGTTCCGGAACATTAGAACTTTCGCTTTCTGCGGGAAACCATACGGTTGAATTATCGAAAAACGGAAGCTCAAAAATTACACGCACGATTTCGGTTTTGTGTAATGATAACGAACATTTCAAATTTACTTTGGATGTTTCTAATGCTGATGCAAAACTAAAAGAAGTTGTGGTGCAATCTAAAACCGTTAAAAAACAAATAGAAGATTCTCCTTTTTCTGTTCAGGTGGTTGATCTTAAAAAACAATACGACAAAGCAGGAGATGTTGGAGATGTTTTGAATCGTACTTCGGGCGTAAAACTAAGAACGGATGGAAGTATGGGCTCGCAAGTACAAATAAATCTGGGAGGTTTGCAGGGAAAAGCGGTTCGTTTTTTCAAAGACGGAATCCCGATTGAGTTGTTCGGACACGGATTTAGCCTTGGAACCATTCCTGTAAATATGCTTGACAGAGTAGAAATTTATAAAGGTGTTATGCCGGTTTATCTGGCTTCGGACGCTTTGGGCGGCGGAGTCAATTTAGTAAGCCGTACCTCTACAAAAAATTACGCCGAGGTATCTTATGAAATCGCTTCTTTCAACACGCACAGAGCAACAGCAAATTTGTACTTTCAAAACAAAAAGAACAATTCATTGTACGGAGGATTTAATGGTTCTTTTAATTATTCTGACAATGATTATACGGTAAATGCGCCGTTTTATGATATCAATACGAGCAAGCAGGAATTTAGGGATACCAAACGATTTCATGATCTTACGCGTGCCTTTTATGGTGAAGCTTTTATTGGACTTAAAAATAAATCCTGGGCAGATGATTTTCGTTTAACGTTGATTTACTCTGAGTTTTACAAACAAATCCAGAATGATGCACAAATGATCAATGTTTACGGTCAGGCATTTTCTAAAGAGCAGAATTATACTGGAATGGTGAATTATAAAAAGCAATTTTTTGATAATAAGCTAAAAGTTAATTTCCTGGCCAATTACAGTCATTTTAATACCAAATTTATTGATACAGCTACTGTACGTTATGATTGGGGCGGTAATATAATTGCAAGAAACATGCAGCCCGGAGAAATTAATACAGGAAATGACCAGCATTTAAAATACAATTTTGTTTCGGCAAGGTTAAATGCAGAGTATAAACTTTCAGACCACAACTTTTTAGAGTTTAGTGAAATGTTTTATTCTCAAAGACGAAAAGGAAGTGATCCGCTTGGGGCTATTTCGGTTATTGAAGGCATCGATGTACTCACGATTCCGGCAACTTACAGAAAAGATAATCTCGCCGTGGCCTGGCGTTCTCTTTGGTTCGACAGTAAAATAGAAAGTATTGTTGCTGCCAAATATTACCATTATAATACCGAAGGTTATACAACAGATAATTATGGTTTTGCCTGGCAGGCCACAAAAGATGATAATCAGCCGGGTTATTTGGGAGGATTAAAATGGGCAAACGATCATTATTTATTGAAGATGTCGTACGAATATGCAACTCGTTTACCTGATGAATATGAGATTTTTGGAGATGCCAGACTGGTAAAGGAAAACCTGGATCTTGATCCCGAAAAAAGTCATAATGTAAATCTGAACGCACAATATTCTTTTAATGAAGAAAATAAAAGTTTAACCGTTTCGGGAGGTCTTTTTTACAGAAAAGTAAAGGATATTATTTTCCTTCAGCTCGATATTCCTTTTAGCCGATACATTAATTATGAAAATTCGATCGTAAGAGGTTTTGAATTCGAAACCAATTATTCGCCTGTAAAATGGCTGAATACAGGTTTTAATGTAACCTATCAGGATATCAGAAGAGTTAATATTCAGGAAGCTACTTTCAAATACCTGGAAGATTCCCGAGTGCCAAATATTCCGTTTTTGTTTGGAAACTTTTGGGTGAATACTTATTTCAAAGATTTGTTCAAAGGCGGTGATAATCTTAGCTTAAGCTGGAATGCCAATTATACACACCGATTTTTTCTGGTGGCGATTCCTAAAAATCAGGAACCTTCATTGTTGGGAAAAGTAGAAGATTTTCAGACTTCCCTGATCATTCCAAAAGATGGCAGAACAGGTCAGTTCTCTAATGACCTGGGGGTTTATTATCATTTCTCCAATCAAAAAACTACCGTTTCTGCAGAATGCCGCAATATTGGAGACGCTAAGTTGTATGACAATTTTAATGTTCAGAAACCAGGAAGATCTTTTCACCTTAAACTAGTATATCAAATTTTTTAAATCAACCATAAATCAGAAATTAATTATGAAAAAGAGTAACAAATTTCGTTCTATACTTGCAGGCTTAGCTGCCGGTATGCTTGTCATTGCCTGTAGCAGCGACAACGATAATAACACAGATAATAACGGTAATACAGACGATACGCTGCCAAAAAATGAAACATGGGTTATTTATAACGGAGCTGCGAACTGGAGTGGTGGTGTCTATGCTTTAAAAGATAATAAATCAAGAGAAATTAATCTTTCGGGACTTCCGTTTCTTCAATTGGCTTATTCAGGCGGAGGAAGAACTTTAGATAAAACACTTTTTAAAGTAAATGATGTTTCTAACACTAAGCAGGGAATCAATAAAATGGGCTTCAATGCTGCCGGAAATATTGTAGATCAGGGATTTTTACCATCACTTTCTAATGCTTATGAAACCAATTACCTTATAGCAAGTGCTACCGAAGGCTATTACTGGGACAAAGTAAGAGGAGGTTTGAAATTGCAAAAATTCAACCCGTCGACTATGGAAAGAACCGGAGAAATTGATTTCACTTCTTTAACAGAGGGTCAGCCATTAGAATCTGTTGGACAATTGATCATTGCTAAAAGAGACAATAAATTGTACTTAGATTTATTATTAGGATCTAAAGCGGCAGGAAACTGGCAGGTAACTCCGGTAACTAAAGAAGTTGCGATTGTAGTTTATGACTTAACTGCAAACAAAATCGAAAATGTAACTAAATTGCCTGGAACTACAAACTTAGGGGTTTTTATCGACCACGTTTTATGGAGTTTGGATGAAGTAACAAAAGATTTATATTTTGCTACTGTTGGAGACATGAAAACACAACCAACTGATGCATCTTCTAAAATCCTTAGAATTAAAAGCGGACAAACTACATTTGATGCCACATTTTCAATCGACATGAAAACGTACCAATTCCCGGCAGAATTCAACAGATTGTTTGCTTATAACAACAAAATCTACACTACAATTCCTTCTAGAGCAGTTTCTTATTACGGAGGCGGACAACACGGTGTTAAATACAGAGACGATGTTTGGTTTTGGAACGAAATTGACGCTACTTCTAAAAAAGCAACTCGTTTGAATATTCCAGTTGATAATTTCTATTGCAACCAGAATCCATTTTTTCATAACGGAGAAATCTATTTCTTATCGAATAATGCTGGAGATGGTTTCTCTGGAGTTACACAATACAATCCAACTTCGGGAGCTACAAAAGAAACTTTCCGTTTAAAAGAAAGCGGTAGAATCTTAGGTTTTAATATTATCAAAGACTAAATCTTATTTTTTGCCCTGAAAAGAGCCTAGATTTGGAACTATTTTTTTTGACAGAAGTAACTTTTTTAAAAAGCGGCTTCTGTTTTTTTTGTTTGGGATGTAACTTATTGCCTTTATAATTATACACTTTGTAGAGTTCCTTGTGTGATCCTTTATTCCTCAGGATGACAAGATTGCGGGTAGCATCATGAGTAAAATAAAAAATCCGCGTAAATCTGCGTTTTCCCGGTAGCGAATCCGTATCACCCGTATGCCATTATAAACAAGGTAACCAGATTCTAAAAACCAAAAAAAACTCCACTATACAATGGAGTTTTATAAAAATAATAGTTTAAATCCTTTAATCAACAGGATCATGATCTATTTTTTTGCTTTAGCAATAGAATCTCTTTTTATAGCAGTTGTATCTGTAATTACAGTTGCTGTGTCTAATGTAGCATCTACACTATCAATTGTTGTTTCGGTAGAGTCAACATAGGTATTATCTGCCGGGATGGTATCGTTTTTCTTGCAGGAAAACGAAAGTCCGATTAAAATAAAAAGAAATGCGATTTTTGATTTGATTAGCGTTTTCATAATTTCATCTATTTCGTTAATAATTAATTATTTCAAAATTAGAGGTTTACGTTTTTAATCCTTTACATGATTCTTAATTTTGTTTTATAAAATACTCATTATTAGTGAATTAATTTTTTTACTTGAAAACCGGATATATTTTACGTCAACATAATAAGATGCGAGGTTAATTGATAATTCGGTTTTTATAAATACTACAGCCCGGATTAATCTACTACGATGCGTTAAATCCGTCTTCTTTATCTTTAAAAGCCCATGTTGCCATGGCCTCAATTACAGGCATTAAACCCTTTCCTGCGTTGCTGAGTTTGTAGGTTACAAATGGCGGAACAACCGGTTTGGCTTCGCGAATAACAAGATTATCTGCTTCGAGTTGCTTGAGATGCTGAATGAGCATTTTCTCGGTAACAGCCGGAATCGCTCTTTTAAGTTCGCTATAGCGTTTGCTTCCGCCCGAAAGATGGTAGATGATAATGGGTTTCCAATATCCGCCAATTTTTTCCATTACATAAGTCACAGGACATTGCTCTAACGCATATTGCTTATTTTCCTGAATGGTCGATGATTCTTTGATTGCTGTCATTTGTGCATACTTTAGGGTAAGTACTTGTATAAAAGTAAGTACAAATATACCTTTGTTACAGATAATAAAAAAACAATTTAGCTATGAAAATCACAATCTCAGGTTCTTTAGGAAATATAGGAAAATCTCTAACCACAAAATTAATTGCTTCTGGCCATGAAGTAACCGTAATTACAAGTAATAATGACAGAATTGAAGCTATCGAAGCTTTAGGCGCAAAAGCTGCGGTAGGTTCAGTAAGCGATGCTGCCTTTTTGAAAAATGCTTTTACAAATGCTGATGCTGTTTTTGCGATGACGCCGCCAAATTTAGGTGGATCTGATATTATTGCAAATACCACAGCTGCCGGTAAAGCTCTGGCAACTGCGATAAACGAAGCAGGAGTAAAGCGCGTTGTTATGTTAAGCAGCATTGGTGCCGATTTGCCAGAAGGTACAGGACCAATTGCGGGACTTTATAATATCGAAAAAATATACGAAGGTTTAGAAAACGTATCGCTGACTTTTCTTCGTGCAGGATTTTTCTATACGAATTTGTATAATGATGTTCCGATGATAAAAGGAGCGGGAATTATAGGTTCTAATTATCCATCAACTGCTAAAATTCCTTTTGTACATCCTGAAGATATTGCAACTGCAGTCGCTGAAGAATTGCAAAAAACTGCATCAGGAAAAAACATTCGTTATATTGTAAGTGATGTGCGAACTCCAATTGATGTGGCAAAAGCTTTAGGTGCTGCCATTGCTCAACCGGAATTACCGTGGATTGAGTTTACAGATGAACAAGCGATTGGCGGAATGACACAAGCAGGATTACCAGAGGAAATGGCTGGATTGTACACCGAAATGGGTTCAGGTTTAAGAAGCGGTAAAATTCAGCATGATTTTTTGAGTAATACAATTGCTGTTGAAGGAAAAATTAAGTTGGAAGATTTTGCAAAAGAATTTGCTGCAAGATTTTAAGTAAATCATTGTTATAGGAGAAAGCCGATTGTAAAATCGGCTTTTTTTGTTTAGGTCTTTTACAGTAACAAAAATAGATTTGGTAAATTTATACAGATATACAATCAATTTATACCATTTGTAAAATTTGGTCAGCGATTATCTTTGTTATCAGAAATTCAACTTAAAAATTAAAATATGAAAGCTATAGGATTTAAAACATCATTGCCCATTGCTGATAAAGAAAGCTTTATAGCATTTGAAACGCCAAAACCAATTCCGGGTAAACGTGATTTGTTAGTAAAAATAAGTGCCGTATCTGTTAATCCGGTTGATTTTAAAATTCGTCAGAATAGTGCGAAAGATACTGTTCTGGAAACGCCAAAAATTATTGGCTGGGATGCCGTAGGAATTGTTGAAGCCGTAGGAGAAAATGTACACCTGTTCGAAGTAGGCGATCCCGTATTTTACGCCGGAGATATCACCAAACAAGGAAGCAATGCCGAATATCAGGTTATAGATGAACGAATTGTGGGTAAAAAGCCAACGTCATTAAGCATTGAAGAAGCTGCTGTAATACCTTTGACAGGTTTAACGGCCTGGGAAATATTATTTGACCGCATTAGAATTAATCCTGATAAAGACAAGGGAAAATCGATCCTGATTATTGGCGGCGCAGGCGGAGTGGGTTCGATTGCGATTCAGTTGGCTAAGAAAATTGCAGGCTTAACGGTGATTGCTACAGCATCTCGTCCGGAAACGATCGATTGGTGCAAACAGCAAGGTGCTGATTTTGTAGTAGATCATAAAGATTTAGTGGCCTCGGTTCGTGAAGCGGGATTTGAATATGTAGATTTTATTGTAGATTTTGTTGATACTAATGCCTATTGGGACACCATGGTCGAATTGATCAAACCTCAAGGTCATATCGCATCAATTACCGGAAGCAGTGATCCAGTTGTCTTAAATAAACTTAAAAACAAAAGCGCCTCATTTTCCTGGGAACTAATGTACACACGTTCTATGTTTGAAACCGATGATATGCAGGAACAACATAACATCCTGAATAAAATTGCGGATCTTTTGGATGAAGGGATATTAAAAACAACACTTAACGAAACTCTTTTGGGATTAACTCCTGAAAATTTTAAAAAGGCGCATGAGTTGCTGGAATCTGGAAAAACTATTGGGAAGATTGCTATTAAGTTTTAAGTAATTTAAAATTTTAATTGAAAAAGGGAATAGAAATTTTAGTTTCTATTCCCTTTTTAATACTTTAATTGTTCTTTAGATAAAAATTATCTTGCCGTTAAATTTAAAGATACTGTAGACATATCCCCACTTCCCGCAAACCTTTCTACCCATACTTCAAGATTATCATCTGTTTTCATCTGAACTGTCCCTACACTCGGTAAAGCTATTATAGGAGAATTAGATAATAAACCACCGCTGCCTCTGCCATATACTTTCGTTTCAGTAAGGACCACACCATTTTTTGCTATATAAATGATTAAGGTTGCATCAAAATTAGTTTGATAAGAAACTGAAGCTATTACCTGAAAATATCTGGGTTTAGTACCTTTATAAACAATTCTATTGTCTCCGTCTTTGGCAAACCGAAAAAGGTTATTAGAAGTCGTGGTTCCAACTATTTTTCTTCGACTACCAGTTCCAGTTCCAGTAAATTGTGTTAATACACTAGCACCGACACTTGCAATTAGATTAATATCCCCAGTTGCCTCACTATCTCCTTCTCTTGGTATCCCGGGTGAATCTACTGTCCAGGCATTACTAAAATTATATCCTGTATAGGTTGATGCCGCAGGATAACCCCTAACGTAACCTGCAGTATTTGTTGTGGTTCCTGAAAAAACGGTACCTAGTAAAGTCCCTGTCCCTAATGTTGTAATACCGTTAACATCTAATGCTAAATCAGCTCCGTCAACTGTACTAAAACCACTATTTTTTTGTATTAGACCAAAAGTTCCGGTTAACGTCTCAAAAGTTCCATTATTAGTATTTAGCCAAGCCTGATTGCTTAACAATAAACTACTAATACCAGAATACGTAATTCCGTTGGTATTGTTAATAAATTGAACTATGTTGCCAAAATATAAACCGACACCTGAAATAGTTCCAACATTTGTAGTCATCCCGTCTATAATGATATTTTGAATAAAAAGCGAAGTCCCACCGGTAATATTAAATGCTCTTGCTGCTGCTTTTAAAGTGATATTTCTAATACTGCCGCCTACATTTCCCTGAAAAACAGTTCCACCCGGAAATGATAGAACATCTTCATTAGTATCAATTCCGGTTACATAGGAATCATTTAAATTGATAGGAGCTGCTAGCGTTATTGTTCCATTTATTTCATATAATGTATTTGAACTTAACTGATAAACAGATCCTCCAAGAGCAAGTTCCGGTGCGAGATCTGCTGCAGATTTTACCCGTTTAAAATTGGTTCTTCCCACAGAACTGTTTAAAAGTGGTAACCACCCACTTGGGCTAGAGAAATAATAAAATAATTTTAAATCGGTATCATAAACCAATAGTCCCTGCGCAGGGGTTGTTATGGCAGTTCTTTGTGCAGTTGTCATTCTGGGAGCTAATATTCCCTTTGCTGTCGAAGTGATATCCAAAATAGCTGTAGCATCTGGTACAGTTGTTCCAATCCCAATTTGTGCATTTCCTATAAGAGTAATAAGAAAGAAAAACAATAGTAAGAATGTTTTAAGACTTTGTAGAGTAGATTTAGTGCTCATAATTTCTAAATATTAGTGTGTGGTGTATATTTTTATAGCTATAATTTTATTTTCCTGAATTTGAAATGATAATTTTTTCGGTGAATCTTTCATTATCATTAGTTAAAAACTCTGTAATGTAAACGCCGCTGCTTAGTCCGCTGGTAGAGAAAATATAATTTTCATCAGTTCCAAGGTCTTTTTTAGATAATACTGTTTTGCCTAAAACATCGTATAATTTAAATGACTTTAATGCGAGATTATTTGGGTTAGAAGCTTTAAGGTTTTTATTGACATTATCCTGACTGACGAAAAAAAGTTTGGCAGTTTTGTCAGCAATGCCAAGTGTTGTTGCGTCTCTAAAGGCAATTTTAAATCGGTCATTGTATATACCAGGTGTCAGAGCCACTTCGTAAGTTCCGTTTTTAATGTCATGATAAGAGTCATCCAGCGCATCATAAATGTAGATTTTCTGGGTTGGGTCAAAGTTGATCACTTCCGGAATAAAAAACTTGAAAGTAGTATTGGTAGCTGCTTTTGCCGTAAGTGCTATTTTTTTATTTTCATCAAAATTGACTCCCTGAATGACGTAGCTTCCATTTTCTAACCAAAAAGTAATATCGTTTGGTAAATCATCATCCATGTTTAGTGCATCCATACCATAATCGATTCCATCAGTCGCTTCTGGTACAAAAGCCAATGCTAATTGTCTGGTAAATTGATTGTTGATGATGGTGTTTAATTTGAAATGCGAAACTTCTTCAGGAGTATCTTCGGTGCTTTCTTCTTTTTTATTGTCCTTATCTTTCGAAGCTGGTCTTTCAAATTGAGATGAACCGGGAGCTTCTTTCATAAAAATTCTATGAATGTTTTTGAATGTTGCAGTTCCTGTTGCATTAGCATTAATAACAAATCCTTGCCCAATAGGTAAATACCTGCGGTTAATTGAAAGCGAAGATGTTGAACCACCAGGATTTATTGATCCATCGCCATTATAAGAGCTGAAAGTTGCGGCGGTGTAAACACCCTGACTCGTTCTCGTCATTGGCGCATAAGAATCATAACCACCTCTATAATTAATGAGGGTATGAGAGTTTACTGTTTTATCCTGCACCCAAAAATAAGCGGCACCACCAGTTGCCGTATTTTCGCTATCAAAAAGAAACTCATTTAAATGTAAGGCTGAGGGATACGGATTTCCTGTTAAAGTACTGCTATTGGCAGCTAGTGCAATGGTGATGTTACCATCATTTGGTCGTCCTCTAAAATCATATCGTTGGGCACTTCCGGGGTTATTTGTAACTCCTGTTCCTTCCGGATCTGTTGTGTCAGTTCCGCTGGTTCCTTTCATAGAAAAACCTTCTCCGGGAGCGAGTGTTGTAGTATTGCCAACGAAAACCCATTGCGAATAAGTAGTAGCAGTACTTAATTTGTAAATCCATTTTGAGGCTATTGCAAGCGGGAATGCTGTTCCGTCAGAATTGGTTATCGGTAAAATAGTGGCCTGAGTAAATGCAGTAGCGCTTGTAGGCCTGCCTAACATGGTGATTCCAAATTTCCCATTATCTGCAGGAACAGTACTTCCAACAGGTGCGCACCAGTAATTATAACTATAGTTGTTTGTGGTACCTTCCTGGTAAACAGATAGAGTGCCAGTTCCCGTATTGGCTGAAGTTCCGGTTGTACCCTGAACTAATTGTGCATTATTTCTCAAATACAAATTCGAGGCTGCGTCTAAATTGATATCCTTTTCAACATATAATACTTCGCTTTTTACATACATATAGGCGCTGGGAGCAAAATAAATTTGCGAAAAGCATTTTGTAGTGGCTATCATTAAAATGAGTAGTATCTTTTTCTTCATAACTTTCACTTTTAGAGTAGAGTAATAGGTTTTGATTTTCTATGATCCTGAAGCTGTAGATTTTGGTTTCTTTACGAGATAAAATACACCAAGCAAAATTCCGCCAGCAAAAAGTAATGCTATCTCGCTGTCTATTGGTACGGGATCACCTACCGGAGGAATCCCTCTGGGCTGGGGTTCGGGAGGGGGCGGAAAGGCATAACTATTAAAAGTGATGCAAAAAAATAAGGCTAATAGTAATTGTAACTTTCTAATTTTCATATAGTAATTTTAGATCTGGGTAAATAAAATTCATGAAATAAATTATTCTTAATTTATGAGTAAGAATAATTTTATAAAAAATAAGAGTGGCTTGTAATAATCTGACAGTTAAATAAAATGCGTGTAAAAATGTAATTCTTTGGCTACGAAAATAAAATTTAATAATTTGTTAAAACATCAAACAAAATGATAAAAAACAACCTACTAATCCTACATAAATTATATTTTTCCTATTTTTTTAAGAATTGTTCTCTGTAGTATAAGTAAGATATTTACTCTAATATATTGATTATAAACGTATATTTTTACTGTTTGTCGATATTTTTTTAAGTAAAATCTTATTTAGTTGCTTTATTTAAGAAATTAAAGCGTTGTTTAAAAATGAAGTAAAAGTGTTGTTTTTGTTGAAGAAAATTAAAAATGATAAGTACAAAAAAAAAGAGCTGATCACATGATCAGCTCTTTTCTAATAAATATTAAATTTTTATCGTTTCAGGGTAGTTTGAAAATCTTATTATTGTTCGATAATAGAAAGAATGCTTTTAGGTATTTCGTCAAAAGCTTCAATAGAATAAGGTTTTATGAGGTACGCTTTTACGCCCATCAAATCACATTTTTCTTTATAAACAGGATTTATACTTGTGGAGTAAACAAAGCAGGGAATCGTTTTTAAATTGTTGTTATTCAAAATTTGCTTTAGAGCTTCAATACCGTCAAGAATAGGCATGTTGATATCGGTAAGAATAATATCCGGTGTTTCATTTGAAGTGTCTTCTAAATAATTTATAAGTTCTTCACCATTAGCTACCAGGCTTACTTTTGCGAAGTCGGGATTTTTATTAAAGGTATGGCGGATGATATCTGCATCATCGATATCATCTTCGGCAATAATAATATGTAAGTTATTTAATTGTGGCATTTTATAAGATTGGGAAATAAAGATTAAATGTGGTACCCTCATTCAGTTTACTTTCTACAGTAATGTTTCCTGAGTGGTTTTCCATGATTTTTTTGCAAATGGCAAGACCAATCCCGTTTCCGGAATATTCATTTTTGGCATGCAGCCGCTGAAAGATAGTAAAAATTTTAAGTAAATGATTTTGTTCCATTCCGATTCCGTTGTCCTTGATTTGAATTTTCAAATATTGTTCGGTCTGATTGGGCACTTCAGATTCAAAATTTTCGATTTGAAAAATTTGAATAATAGGAGCACCTTCTTTTTTGCCATATTTAATGGCGTTCGAAATCAGATTAGAAAAAAGCTGACGCATTTGCACTCTTGAAGCTTTTAAAGTAGGCAGTTTTCCGATCTCGATAACTGCTTTTTTATCAGATATTATAATTTCGAGATCATCGCTTACTTCCCTGATTATATCTGCGAGGTTAACGTTTGTGCGTTCTTCCTGCGCAGTATGAGAAGAATAGCTGACCAAATCATCTATAAGCGAATTTAATCTTAAGGCAGCTGATTTCATGACATTCATAGATTTGGCATCAGCTTCAGAAAGGTAGCTGGCATCTATTCTTCCATTATACATTACAATTTTTCGAAGCGGTTCTTTAAGATCATGTGATATTACATGAATAAATTCCTCCAGATTTGCGTTTATTCTGTTTAATTCATGAATTTTTTCTTCGAGATCTTTTTGATGCTTTATTAATGCATCTTCGTGCTTTTTCTTCTCCGTTAGGTCTGTAATCACAATTCCAATTCCCTGAACAGCGGGTTCAAGATCGGTTACGGCAATGTAGGCAGGAAAAGTATTTCTGTAAGTTTCTGTTTTAAATACAATTTCATGTGTTGTGATACCATATTTTAAAGCTTCGAGAATAGGTACAAAATTGTCCTTACTATTGAAGTATTCATAAATATAAGTTCCAATTATTTTTTCGGCAGGAATACCAATAAGTTTCGAGAAATAGTCGTTACAATATAATACGAGTCCATTTCTTGAAATACTTAGGGCGCCTTGTCCAAATTTTTCAATTAAGAGCCTAAAAGTATAATCAGCAGTTTCTAACGAATAAAGTTGCGGAGTTCCATTTGCATTCACTACCAAGGCATCAACATCTCCCTGTTTTATAGCATCAACAATACTATTAGACTCATAAAGTTGTTCTTTCAGGGCAGCTATTTCAGCTTGTAGGGATTCTATATTTGTATTATTGTCCTTCAAATTATTCGCGTATGTTTAGTATTTTTAATACCTTTTCTTTGTCTGATAGATCTCCAAGAATTATTCGTCTTGGAGCAGGATTTATTTTTATCAGAGTAGGTATCGCCACTATTTGATGTATTGCTGCCTGCTCTGTATCGCGACTAATGTCTATAATTTCTAACTCGTAATCATCTTTGAGATATTGGTCGCAGATTTTACGCAGGTTTTCGATAGCATGACCTGACTTAACAGACATACCCGAAACAAAAAGCATAAATTGATGTTTGGTTGTACTTGAGCCATCAGATGAATCATCCATTATTCTAAGAGTTTAAGGGTTTTATATTAAGCCCAACAAGTACTCGTTCCTCATTCGAAAGATCGCCAATGATCTTGCGAATGGGTTCTGGAAATTTTCTCACTAAAGTAGGTACAGCAAAAATCTGATCGCCTTCTGCCAATTGCGGATTTTTAAGCAAATCTACAATTTCGATGCTGTAAATTCCTTTTAGATGCTCTTCGGCATATTTTTTTATATTTTCCAGTGCCGTTATTGATTTTGGCGTTTGACCCGCAATATATAATCGTAATTGCCATTCGGCTACAGCTTCTTTTTTCATTTTAGTCTATTTTTTTTTAGAAGACAGTTTTTCCTGTAATTCCTCTGTAGCTTTCAGAATACTTAATTCTTCTTCTGCAGATTCGAATTCATTTTTGAGCGCTTCAATATTGGCTTCAAGAACCCTGCGTTTGCGCTCGATTTCCCTGTCTTTTCTACTAATTTCGTTCTGAAGTTTAATATCAGAAATTGTTTTCTTGAACTGATGTGTTTTTCTTGCAGCACCTGTCAGAATACCCTGAGGACCTAATTCGACATCCAGTAATTCTATACCATTATTGGTAATCACAAATTCCCTTACCTGATTAGAATGGCCCATTCCTCTGGCTTTTACAATAAATATCCCACGGTTTCTTTCGCCAATTCCTTCCATATCACGAACAGTAATCCAGGTATCAACCAACGATGATACAGATTCTTCTGCAAGATCAGGTCTAAAATTATCCGTTTGTTTGTTTAATGACGTAAAAAGAGCCGTAATATTGTTTGCCTTCAGCATATCAATCAGCCTCACCAGCATCGAACGTACTTCATGTTCACTTCCCACGGTAATTAGATTACTAATAGGATCGATAATAATAGTAGTAGGTTTAAACTCCCTGATTAATTTTCGAAGTGTAAGCAAATGCAGCTCAAGACCGTTTAATGACGGACGTGAAGAATGTATTTGCAAAGTACCGTTGTCAATATGCTTTTGAAGATTGACATTGATTGATTTCATGTTACGAACCAATTGCTGAGGTGATTCTTCAAACGCAAAATAAATTGTTTTTTCTTTTTTCTCGCATTGCTCATTCGCAAAGTAACATGCAATGGTAGTTTTTGCCGTTCCTGCTGTTCCGGATACTAATATATTACTGCCGCGATAAAACCCGCCGCCCTGAAACATTTCGTTTAATCCCGGAACTCCCGTAGAAATAACATCCGAAGAGACTTCATTATCCAGTTTTAATGATGTAATAGGCAATACCGAAATTCCGTCTTCGTCAATAAGAAAAGGATATTCGTTTGTACCATGTGTAGACCCTCTGTATTTTACAATACGAAGTCTTCTGGTCGAAACCTGCTCAATAACACGATGATCCAGAACGATTACACAATCTGAAACGTATTCTTCCAGTCCCTGACGCGTTAAAGTTGCTTCACCACGTTCTCCGGTAATAATTGCTGTTACACCTTTGGTTTTTAGCCAATGAAATAATCTTCGCAACTCTGCTCTAAGAATCGCCTGATTGTCAAGGCCTGCAAAAAGAGATTCTATAGTATCAAGTACAACGCGTTTTGCTTTTATAGAATCAATGGCGTGTCCTAACCTGATGAATAAACCATCAAGATCGTATTCGCCTGCTTCTTCAATTTCAGATCTTTCAACTCTTACATGATCTACAACGAGTTTTTTATCTTTTTTCAGCTTTTCCAGATCAAAGCCAAGTGATTTTACGTTTAAAGTAAGGTCATCCGAAGGTTCTTCAAAAGACATGAAAACTCCGGGTTCGTTATATTCTGTAATACCTTTAATAAGGAATTGCATTGATAACAATGTCTTTCCGCAGCCGGCACCACCGCAGATTAAAGTTGGCCGTCCTTTCGGAAATCCGCCATCAGTAATCTCATCAAGGCCGTCTACTCCCGTAGGAGTTTTGGGAAATAAAAAACTATGTGATTTTGATTTTTCTTGCACGCTATTTAATATTCTAGTTACTCAAATATACGTTTTCCTAGAATATTAACAATCAATATTTATTAAAGATTTAACAGCTGTTTATTGTGAAAAAAAATATTTAAATAACACATTGTATATAAGCGTGAGCATGTTATGAAAAATTATTAATGCTGTAAATCATTTATTTCTGTTTTAATTTTTAGAACGGAGTTGCTCAATATTTTTAGTAAAAATTTTTTTATCAGAACTGGTTGTGGCCAATTCAAGGGCCTTTTGAAAATGTTGCAAAGCCTTCTTATTATCATAACCCGGATATAAATTTCTGAGTAAAGGATATTTCAAATGCATTAAACAAAAGGGAATAGTAATTAGCTATTCCCTTGTTTTGAATATGTAATGTTTAAAATAAGAATCAAATTATTTAATAATGATTGTCATATTGGGAGTGATAATACCAGTTGTGGTACCAGAATTGCGTTGAGCATACACTTCGATATAATCATTATTTGATAATTCAACAGAGGCACTTAGCGGAAGCACAACAATATCGAGCGCCTGTAAACCTTTTCCGTAAATTTTATACTGTGTTATTGGAGTTCCATTTTTGGCAATATAAATGATGTAGGTTCCTGCATTTGTTACCTGAAAAGAGATCGAACCTGCTATTTGAAAAATCCTTTTCTTTTTGCCCAAATATCTTAATCGATTATAATTGTTTGGAGTTAAATCATTTGCGAATCTAAATAAGTTATAAGATGTAGATATACCATTTACTTTTATAATATTACTGGGAGTATTACTGTCAAAATTAGTTGCGGCACCACTATTAACGGGATAATCCATTGAAAAATCTCCAACTGCATTTGCATCTGCTTCAGTAGGTATTCCGGCAGATCTTACACTCCAACTGTTGTTAAAATTATATCCGGTATATGCACCTGCAGTATAAGGTTTTACATAACCAGTACTATTAGCACCTGTAAAAACAACCGATTCTAGTACAGCATCGCCACTTATAACAGGGTTTGCTGATACATCAAATCCTATAGCACTACCCTCAACCTGACTAAAACCGCCTTGCTTCTCTACAAGGGTAAAAGTTCCTGTAAGTTTTTCATAAGTTCCGGTATTATTAGCAAACCATCCCTGGTTACTAAGTAATAGTTGGTTAATGTTATTGTAAACGATTCCGTTTGTATTTGCAGAAAACTGAATGATACTTAAAAATACTAATCCGAAACCTGAAATTGTACCCACTGCATTAGAATTTGCCACAACACAATCCCTAAATATTAAATTTTGACTTGCTGCCCCACTAAGATTAAAGACATTTCCAGCTGTAGCTATAATGGTGACACCTTTGATGCTTCCTCCATTTGCTCCTTCAAATAGATTTCCTGTTGATTTAATGATAATATCGTTATTGGTATCTAATCCCTGAACATAGGCATTGTTTAAATCAATAGGAAAATTAAATGGTACTGTACCATTAATTTCATACAGGGTATTAGCATTTAAAACATATTTTGATCCTCCTCCGGCAGCAAGTTCAGCAGCTAAAACCGTTGCCAAAACATCTGTAGATTTTATACGTTTAAAATTGATTCGACCTGGTACACCGCTAACAATTGGTACCCAGGCACCGGTTGAATAATAATAAAATGCTTTCAAATCAGTATCATAAACAATTAATCCCTCTGCCGGAGTTGCAATAGCATTTTTTTGTGTCGTTCCCATTCTGGGCGTCAACATTCCTTTTGTGCCGGACGTAACATCCAAAACAGAACTTATATTGGGTGTTATCGTTCCAATCCCGATCTGAGCATTTCCTGTTAAAGCAAAAAGAAGAAAAAACAGCAGTACTATTTTATTATTTCGAAGAGAAGATGTAGTGATCATAATTTTTAATTTTAGTTAGTTGGGGTATCTTTTATTTACCTGAATTTGATATGATAATTTTTTCAGTGAATCTTTGATCATCAATAGTTAAGAATTCTGTAATGTAAACGCCGCTGCTTAATCCGCTGGTCGAAAAAGTATAATTCTGATCAGTTCCCAGATCTTTTTTTGATAGTGCAGTTTTGCCTAAAACATCATATAATCTAAATGATTTTAGATTGAAATTATTAGGATTTTCGACTCTTAGCTTACTATTAGTATTATCCTGGATAATGAAGAATTTTTTCGCAGTATAGTCACCAACGCCAAGTTTAGGAGTCTCTTTAAAGGTGATTTTAAAGCGGTCATTGTATACTCCGGGCGCAACAGTTGCGAGATACGTTCCATTTTTAATATCATGATAAGAATCATCAAGCGCATCATAAATGTAAATCTTCTGTGTGTTGTCGAAGTTGACCACCTCCGGAATAGAAAATTTAAAACTAGCTGTAGCGGTAACTTTTACAGTAAGTGCAATTTTCTTTGTTTCATCAAAATTAATCCCCTGAATAACGTAACTGCCGTTTTCTATTAAAAAAGTAACATCGTTAGGGAGTGCATCATCCATATTTAGGGCATCGATTCCATAATCAACTGCATCGGTAGCCGTTGGTACAAAAGCTAATGCTAGTTGTCTTGTAAATTGATTGTCAATGATGGTGTTTAATCTAAAATGCGAAACCTCTTCCGGAACTTCTTCTTCAGAATTTTCTTCTTTGGCGTTTTTTTCTATTGGCATTTGTCTTTCAAATTGAGACGAACCAGTGCCTTCTTTCATGAACATCCTATGACTATTTTTGAATGTGGCTGTTCCGTCTGCAATGGCACTAATAACAAATCCCTGACCTATAGGAGAATATTTTCTACTTATTATAAGTCCGGATGATGAGCCACCGGTGTTGACTGAACCATCTCCGTTGTATGAACTAAAAGTTGCGGGTGTATAGATACCAGCAGATCCCAAACTTACAGCAGAATACGTTCCGTAGCCTCCTCTGTAATTGATAAGAGTATGAGAGTTTACTGTTTTGTCCTGTTCCCAAAAATAGGCAATGCCACCAGTTGCCGCGTTAGAACCATCTAAAAGAAAAGCATTTAGGTGCAAAGCTGATGGATATGGATTCCCGGTTAGGGTTGCATTATTGATGCCTAAATTGATAGTGATAGTACCATCATTTGGTTTTCCTATAAAATCATATCTCTGTGCACTTCCGGGATTATTAGTTACTCCGGTGCCTTCAGGATCTGTTGCATCTGTTCCGCTAGTACCTTTCATAGAAAAACCTACACCGGGAGGCAATGTTGCAGTTCCGCCAACGAAAACCCATTGCGAATAATTATTGGCGTTAATGAGCTTATAAATCCACTTTGAAGCTATTGCCAGTGGGTTAGAGGTTCCGTTAGAATTGCTTGCAGGTAAAATAGCAGCTGTTGTCGAGGCGATCGAACTTGTTGGTTTGCTTAACATCATAATTCCAAAGCTTTCATTTCCGGATGCAGCAGAAGCATTTCCTACCGGGGAACACCAATAGTTATAATCAAAATTGTCTGAAGTGCCTTCCTGATAAACAGACACAACACCTAATCCTGTATTGATAGACGCTCCCGAAGTTCCTTGTAATAACTGCGAATTATTTCTTAAATATAAATTTGAACTTGACGCTAAATTGATATCCTGCTGAACATATAAAACTTCATTTTTTACATACATACTGGCATTAGTACTAAAATAAATCTGTGAGATCGATTTTGTAGTTACCAGCATCAAAATGAGTAAAGTAGTTTTCTTCATGATTTTTATTTTTTAGGACATTAATAGCGTTTGTTTTTGCTCGTATCGTTGATTTTTTTTGATTTTTTTGACAAACGATTATGAGGTAGGTTTTGGCCTCTTTAAAAGAAAAAAGATGCCTAGCAAAATGCCGCTTGCGAATAATATAGAGATTTCGCTGTCTATTGGTACAGGATCACCTACAGGAGGCGGGATAGATCGAGGCTGCGGAGGCTCAGGAGCAGCAACACCTTTAAATGTTATACTAAAGCATAAGAGTAGTAATAACTGTAACTTTCTAATTTTCATATGATATTTTTAGATTTGGGTAAATAAAATTCATGAAATCGAAATTAATTTTACCTTATTGAAGAATCAATTGGTAAGAATAATGGTATAAAAAATAAGAACGGCTTGTAGTAAAATAGTTATTTAAGAGAATCCAGTATGATGTTTAATCTGTTGGCAGAGAGTGAATAATAGCACAATGTGTTAATTTGTGAAACAATCTCATGATCATTTCACTTTAATCTTGTAATAAGTAAGCTTTTCGTACTTTTAAGTTCTATTTAGGTTTAATAGAAGTAGGTAGGTGTTTTTTAAATGTATTGAAAAATTATTATTAATTTTAAATATTTTTAAAAAATTAATATAAAAACATTTTAAATGATGAAAAATTCTTAAAATTTGATCAAATACATTGAGAATTTTTTATTTCAGAAAAAATATCGCCTGATAAAATAATGGCTAACTTTTAAGTGAAATTCTTTTCTTAAATAAGAAGTTTTGCGTGACAATTTTTAACTTAAATTAAAACGGCAGGCAAAAGAAAGATTGTTGTTTGAAGGAATATCTCAATTAAAAAGACTTTGTGCTTTAGTCAATTTTTTTTGAAAGTTCCAGCATGTTTTTGTTGATGATATTTTTATCAGAATTGGTTTTGGCTAAGCCAAAGGCGGTTTGAAAATGTTGCAAAGCTTTCTGATTATCATAACCCGAATATAAATTTCCGAGTAAAGAATAGTAAAAATGATTATCCGCTAATTGCAGTTTTTCTGCTTCAACAATTGCTCCTTGTTTACCTATTACTTTAGATAAAACATAGGTTCTGTTTAAAGCTACAATTGGAGAATATTCTAGAATAATTAGATTGTTATACAATTCTAAAATATGTTCCCATTTTTCAGCAGTATCTTTCTTCTGGGTGTGCCAGTACGCTATTCCGGCTTCGAGATGATATTTAGAAAGTGTATTTCCAGTTGATGATTGACTCAAAAAATAAGTTCCTTTATCTATTAATTCCTGATTCCAAAGTGATTCATCCTGATCCTGATACAAAATAATCTCGCCGTTTTCAGTGGTTCGGGCCTCGAATCTTGAAGAATGAAAACACATCAAAGCCATTAACGCATTGGTTGCCGGTAAATGGGTCGTTTTATTCTGAATTAATAAATAAGTCAGACGCATGGCTTCGGCACAAAGATCTTTTCGTAAAGTAGTATTTTGCGAAGTAGAGTAGTAGCCCTCAGAAAATAAAAGATAAATGGTTTTAAGCACAGTATCGATGCGTTCTTTTATTTCAGTAGGGTTTGGGTTTTGAATTTTAATGTTTTCTTCCTTGAGTTTTTCTTTCGCACGATTGATTCTTTTGTAAATCACTTCTTTGTTCGAAAGAAAAGCATCAGCAATTTCGTTGATTCCAAAACCGCATAATAAATTAAGGGCAAGTGCAATCTGAGCTTCATCAGAATTGCTGGGATTACAAACCGTAAATAGCATGGCCAATTGGCTATCAGCAATATTCTGGTCTGATAAATCAATTTCGATTTCGGGATTGTTTATTGGGGAATTGTATTTTATTTCGGTGACGATTTTCTTTTCGAAAATGTCATTTCGCTTAAAGTAGTTTTTCGTTTTATTTTTAGCCACGGTATACAACCAGGCTGTTGGATTTTCAGGAATTCCTTTTATCGCCCACGTTTCGGATGCCGTCAGGAAAGTATCGCTCACAATATCCTCGGCAATCTCAATATGATGAATGCCAAACAAATTGCATAAAACCGAAACAATTTTTTGATACTCGGTTCTGAATAAATGAGGGATGAGTTCCTGGTTCATAAAGCTAAAGGTAAATAAATTCCAATACTAAATTTTAACATGAGATAAATTCCAAATTCCAATGAATTGCCCACGGGTTTTACGGATTAAGCGGGTTTTCGCGGGTTTATTTTTTGCAATATTTTCAAAGTTTGTCTGCGCATTTTTGTCATCCCGAGGAACGAGGGATCTCCGTAAGTAGCTCTACAAAGATTGGCGATTTTGATTGGGGAGTTTCTCGCGGAGATCCCTCGTTCCTCGGGATGACAAGAATTATGGTTACGTTGTAAATAATTTTCGCCACAGATTTCACAGATTAAAATGATTTAAGAATCTTGTCAAAGTTTGAAAAACTTTGACAAGATGATAAACATTGCAAAAAAAAAATCCGCGAAAACCCGTTTAATCAGTAAAATCCGTGGCCAATCATATGTATTGGAATTTGGAATTTAAAAAATTGGAATTTCAATTATTCTACATCGCCTGACGTATCTCTACATTTCCACCCAAGTCCAAAACGGGACATCCCTGAGCTATTTCGGCAGCTTCGTCATAATCTGTGGCTTTTATGATGATCAATCCGCCAATAGATTCTTTGATTTCTACAAACGGTCCGTTTGTAATTCCTTTTGCTTTGCTTACCACTTTTCCCTGTCCGTCCCATTTTTGTAAAGGCCTTGCCAGTTTATCTTGTGCTGCCAGACCTCCAAACCAGTTTTGCCATTGTTTCAAATGTTGCTGTAATTCTTCCGGCGAAGGCTGATTTTCTTTGGTTGTAAAATCTCTTCTGAATATTAATATGAATTCGTTCATTGTTTTTATTTTAAAGTTTAAAAGGGCCATTTTATAAAAATGATTTTAAAAAAGACTGTCTTTTATCTGAGATATAAATTTAATGTTTTACACCAAATAAAAAACAGCCTGATGTATTTATCCAAATTGCCCCACTCTGTAAGTTCCCGGAGTATTAGGAAAAGCAAGGTTAAAACGATTCCATGTATTAATGGTGGTAATTACCAGCGTAAGGTCGATCAATTCTTCGTCCGAAAATTCACTTTTTGCTACAGCATAAACATCGTCATGAACCTGACAAGCTGTTACAGCTTCCGCCCAAGCCAATGCAGCTCTTTCTCTTGAAGTATAATACGGAGTTTCTCTCCAGGCACTTAAACCAAATAAACGTTGAGGTGTTTCGCCGGTTGCCAAAGCTTCTTTGGAATGCATGTCTAAACAATACGCACAACTGTTGATTTGTGATACTCTAAAATCGACTAAATCTAGTAATGATTTTTCAAGTCCTGATTTTTTGATATAACCAGTAATTGCAAATAAAGTACTTAACGCTTTTTGACCTTTTTCGAATGCATTAATTCTAGTTTCCATAATGTATAATTTTTAATGTTATACTCTAATGACAACTGAACTTTCGAGATTGGACAAATTTTCGAAAAAAAAATATACTTTTTTTTAAAATATTTCTAAAACACTTGATTTTGCTGGGTTTTAATTTATAATTAAATCGATGTTTTTAGAATAGTTAGACAATAAAGGCTTGCCATTAAAACTATTTGTCATTGTCCACGGTACAAGTTGTCCTTTTTCGATGATTTCTTTTTTAGAATAAACCATACTAAAATACATTTCTAAATCATTTGGATTTTCCGGCATGGGTTTATTTTTTGATGCTTCGGGAATATCTTCGTAATAATATCTGGATCTTTTTAAAACCGGATATTTGTTTAATAAATATTCATTTAAAGTAAATCTCGGCCCATCACCTTGGTATAAATCATCAAATAAAATTGGTGTAATAGTCAGACTTTTAATATTCTGCTTTAAACTTTTATATTGCTTTGAAGTGGTAGAAAAATCAGATTCCTTCAAATTATCTTTATCAGACAATTGCCTGATAACCGAAAGACGGACGTAATCGCCATTGATTTCGATAACCTTAAATACAAAATAATATTTTTGGTAGCTCTGACTTCCGTTAATACCAGTTTCCTTGCTAAAAATAAAACTTCCCAATTGCAGTTGATGTTCTTTGGTATTCAGGGCTTTTTTCCACATAAAAGGCTTGTAGACTTTTTCTTTTAAGACATAAAAAGCAATTACAACAATAACAGAAATCAGCAGTATTTTTTTCATTTGTTTGGATAGTAGGAGCGAAGTGATTGTACAAATATCTACAAATTTTGATTAGGATCGAAGAAAAAATAATTGCCACTCCCGATAGCTATCGGGATAAAAGAGTAAAATGATTTTTTAAAATATCTGGTAAATCTGCGTGCAAAAAAATTAAACACATAGAGACATAGCTTTTAGGATCGTGTAAAAGGGATTTCATTTAGAATATTACCGCATAGTGCAATCAAGAAACAATACGAGAAAAATAGCCACTGCCGATTGCTATTGGGATAAAAAATTAACACATAGAGACATAGCTTTTAGGATCGTGTAAAAGGCGTTTCACTTAGAATATTACCGCATAGTGCAATCGTTAAAGGATGCGAGAAATTAACAGCCACTCCCGATTGCTATTGGGATAAAATGTTTAAAGTTTTTTTTTTTTAAGATCTGATAAATCTGCTTAATCTGCGTGAAAAAAATTAAACACATAGAGACATAGCTTTTAGGATCGTGTAAAAGGCGTTTCACTTGCAAATATTACCGCATAGTGCAATCGTTAAAGGATGCGAGAAATTAACAGCCACTCCCGATAGCTATCGGGATAAAATGTTTAAAAGAATTTTTTTTAAAGATCTGCTGAATCTGCAAAATCTGCGAGAAAAAAAATTAACATTAGATTGGTAGTGTAAATATATGTCACCCCGATGGGGTTTAGCGTTACGGATTTTTGATTTTTTATAAATATAACTGTGACTTTTTATCAGTAGATAAAAAAAGAAAAAAGAAAGCTCCAGAGGAGCGTTATATTTATAGAAAATATATTGGTATTTTATTCAAAGCTCCATCGGAGCGATATATAAAAAGAAAACGTTTCTAAAAAAAACAAAACGCTATGAGTTTTATTACAAATGAAATGACTTTTTAAGCTATCAAATCTATGTCTCTATCTGTTTAAAAAAAATAAGCGCAAAGTTTATTAAGAATCCAGCCAATTCTTAAAATTATTAATCTCTTTTTTGCTTAAAATAATAGGTTCAGTATCCGGAATAGCAACATTCAGTAAAATCTCGATTTTCTGGCTCGAATGTTTTATTATTTCCTGAATATGAAGACGGTTGATGATGTATTTTCGATTTATTTTAAAGAAAATATCAGGATTAAGTTTATTGATCAGATCTTTTAGATTGCTATTGTAGAGATAATTACTTCCGGAATCGGTGTAGATAAACAGATGTTTTCCTGTGGCATAAAAATAAGTAATCGAAGTATCATTGATAGAAAGAAGTTTGTCCCTGTGATTGACCAAAAAATGTTGCTGAACGCTGCTTTGATTTTCAATTTCGACCAAAGATTCGACAATCAGGTTGGTATTAAACGTTTCTTTTATGTTTTTGTATTTGAGTAAAGCTTCGTGTAATTCTTCTTCTTCATAAGGTTTTAGAAGATAATCTATCGTAAAGTGTTTGAAAACTTTTACGGCATAAGAATCGTACGCAGTAATAAAAATAACGGGACATGAAACAATCGCTTGCTCAAAAATGTCAAGACTTTTACCGTCGCCCAAATGAATATCCATAAAGGCAAGATCAACGGTATTTACTTTAAAAAAAGCAACGGCATCTTTTACAGATTTCAGCACCGTTATTTCATTAATCGAAATGATACTTTGCTGTTCTAAGATGGATTTGAGATAGCTTGAAGCCAAATGTTCGTCTTCAATAATAACTACTTTCATTACGTTTAATTTTCTGTAAAGTTAAAAAAAAAGCTCCGTTAAAAACGGAGCTAATTTTATTACAATTCAGGATTGTTTAAACGGGCATCAAGAGGAAACGGCAGCGTATAACGCGGATCATTTTCTATTAATGTATAATCCTGATCATTAAAAGTGTGATTGATTTGTTGTTGAGTTGTTCGTCGCAAATCAAACCAACGGTGACCTTCTACAGCAAACTCACGTTGTCTTTCCTGAGCTATAAAATCAAGAAGCTGAGTTTGTGTCATGGCAGCAATCGATGTACTTAATGTGTTAAAAGCTGTTGCAGTATATCTGTTTTTGATAAAAGTTATTACAGTTGTTCTTGCTGTTGGAAGATCACTTAATTGTGCAGATGCTTCTGCTTTTGTCAAGTACAATTCAGCGGTTCTGAAAGTACATTTTTGAGCGATATCACCACCTTTTTTAAATCTGAATCTGCTTCCGCTTGCCTGATAATACAAAGCAAAACGCAAGTCGTTTGTTTTATCATAAACGCCTGTTAAAGTTGGCGCAGCATATGATGTACCTTTTAAAAGATTGAAAAAAGGATCTTCAAGTGCCAATATAGATTCCGGACCGTTATAAAGGTTAGGTAACGCAGCTGTAGTGTTTAAATTGATTAAAGCACTTTTGTATGTCATTGCTTTATCTGCAGCTGCAATGGCTTTTGCCCATTCTTTTCTGTAAAGGAAAATACGAGATTCCATAGCATATAATGCAGCCTTAGAAAAACGGTAATTAATACCCGTTGTCTGAGTGTCTAAATTCAATAATTTTTTAGCCTCTTCGTTATCAGATAAAATCTGGTCGTAAATAACAGCAACACTTTGAGGAACATAAGCCTGCTCCAAATCTATTTTTAAAGCCAACGGAACACCTTTGTCTGTTGCAGCTGTTGCAGCATTGTAAGGTTTACTAAATATGTTCAGTAAATCAAAGTAAGTTAAGGCTCTTAATGCATAGGCTTCTCCAATTAACTGGTCTTTCTCTGCAGAAGGTGCTAATTTTGCGCTTGCTTCATTGATGATTACATTGGTATAGAAAATTCTGTTGTACAAAGCCGAATAAGGAAAACTATTGGTAGTTTTATCAGGATTGACATCTTTCCAGATATAATGATCTCTGTAGAAAGTGGCATTATCATTAAATTCATCCAAAACCAATTCGTCTGTTCTAATAGCAGATAATGCTTTATGAATAGCTGTTATAGAATAGCCTTTTGTCATTATTGCTCTATAATCAGTTAAGGTTTCCGGAATTACTTTACCTACTGGCTCAACATCAAGATAGTGGTCGCAGCTTACAGTCGTAATGGCTACACCGGCAAAGAATACGTATTTTAATATATTTTTCATTTTAAATCAGATTAAAAAGTTAGGTTACATCCTAAAGAAATTGATCTTGGGATTGGTTGTGCATAAATATTTCCGTACGTTTCAGGATCAAAGTAACCTTTGTAATCAGAGCTGATTACGAATAAGTTTCTACCTTCGATACTAAATCTTACACTATCCATAAACAAAGTATTAGTTGCTTTTTTAGGTAAAGAATATCCAAAACGAACACTGCTCAAACGCATATAGCTCATTTCATGAACCCATGTATCTAAATAATTGTACATATTAAGCGGTGCTGCTCCTGGAGAATACCATTGGTAAGCCATCCATGAATCTCCTGTTCCTGAAGTTTCACTCGTAATTCCAGGTATGTGTGAACCTGTATTAGTAGGTGACCAGACATTAAGCACATCTGTAGTATAGTTTTGACCACGATCTAATTGTGCACCATTAAAATTTGGTTTTTCAACAACCGTTTGTTTGATATTAAAAGTAGTAGCAATTGTAAGATCAAAATTATGAACTTTAAAAGTGTTGATAAAACCACCGGTAAATTTAGGATCCAGATCTCCAACATAAGTAAACAAATTTCTGGTGTCTTCATCTGTAAGTCTTGATTGCGATAAAACTCCCGGGAAAAAATCTGCATAAGGATCAAAAAGCGCAAAAAAGGTTTGAGAGTTTACCGTTTCTCCTTTTTTATTTACAAATAAAGGAAAACCATTTTCATCAATTCCGTTAGTTTTTAATGCAAATACTGCATTAACCGGAAGTCCTTCTCTGGAAGGTAAATAGCTGTTAGATCTTGTTTCAATACGATCTACATTACTTTTATTATGAGCGAAATTTATAGTGGAATTCCATTTAAAGTTCGGACGGTCAATGTTTCGTGTAGACAAAGAAATCTCGTATCCTTTATTGGTTACCTGAGCCCAGTTAGCGTTTGTATATTCAAATCCGTTTTCAACAGGAAGCGATTGTAAACCAATTAAATCAGAACTTTTTCTTCCGTAAACATCCGTTACAATGCTAATACGATTGTTGAATAAACCAAGATCCATTCCAACGTTAGTATTAGTAGTTTTTTCCCATCTCAATTTATCATTTGGAGGAGAAATTACATTAATAATAGGTTCTGTTTGTCCCGGTAAAATAACCACAGTTTGGCTTTCTCCAACTACATACGGAGAAGTGTTTTTGTCGATATTTCCTTGTAAACCATAAGAAGCACGTAATCTTAAATTAGAAACTACTTCATTACCTTTTAAGAAATTTTCTTCAGATACTGCCCATGAACCGGAAACAGCCCATAGTGGTAAATATTTGTATTTAGGATCTACACCAAATAAATCCGATCCGTCGTAGCGAACACTTCCAAAGAAAGTATATTTTCTGTCATACGTATAAGATGCTGTTGCAAAAAACGATGCAAATGCATTTTCGTTTTCATTTTTTAAATACGTTCTCCAGTTTGCATTTGCAGCAGAGTTTGCATTTGGAAAAATAATTTGAGTTGTAGTTAATGTTTTCGGGTCGAAACCAAACCCTTTTGTATTAATAGCAGTGCTTTTGTTTCTTCTTAATTCATTACCAGCCATAACTTCTATCTCATGTTTTCCGCCAAGAGTAGTGCTATAGTTTAGCATCGTTTTAATGTTATATTGAAAAAAGTCTGTGTTAGAATTTTGAATAATTCCGCCAACAGGAAGGAAATAAGCATCAGCCCCGTTTGCAAATACACGTGATTTTTCTCTTTCTTTTCTTGTAAAATAAGAGTCTTTACCGGTATATTTTTCAGAAGTATTATTATCAAACTGTAAACCAATTTGTGTACTTGCTTTTAGCCCTTTCGTAATCGTATAATCTACATCAAGTAAAGCTTTTACAGATCTTGTTGTCAATTCGTAATTCGTGTTTTCTCTTTCTTCCAGGAAATTATAAGGAATATAAACACTTCCATTTCCATACCCGCTCATATCCTGATCATATTTATAACTTCCATCAGCGTTATACGGAGTCAGATAGGGGTTTACGTTTCTCGAATAATTAGCAGGATTGGTAAAAGTATCTGTATCGGATACATAAGTTGTTTTCTTACTTTGTGTACCAAAGATTCCAACACCAACATGTAATTTATCTGTTACATCAAAGTTGTTTTTTAAGGTAAGATTGTATCTGTCAAAACCAGTTCCAAAAGTAGCTCCTTCTTCATTATAAGCTCCTAAAGAGAAATAATAATCAGATCTTTCTCCACCACCTGATAAACTCAAACCATATTGTTTATTAAAAGTACTTCTGTACAATAAATCACCCCAATTTGTATTATTGTCTCTTAAAGCGTTGATTGAGTTTTGAGTTGCAGGACTTAGAGACGAAAAACCTCCCGATCTATAGGCTCCTAATTCATTAGCCTGTTTAAGAATACGGGAAATTTCTCCGTTACCGTCTCTGTAAGTCAAATCTTCTCTTGCAGCTAATGAAAGTTCAAGATCTACTTTTTGAGAAGAGTTTAAAAGGTTTAATTTAGAAAAATTAGGTTTTTCAGTCACGAAAGTATTCACGTTAAAGTCTACTCTCATACTTCCTTTTCTTCCTTTTTTAGTCGTTACCACAATAACTCCGTTTGCGGCTCTTGCACCGTAAATGGCAGTTGCAGCAGCATCTTTAAGAATGGTAATATCTTTAATATCTTCAGGATTTAAACCTGCGATAGAAAAATTGCTTAAAACATCTATATTGTCTTTGTCATAGTTTTGAGGAACATCGTTTCCTTCAAGCGGCAAACCATCTAAAACCCATAACGGATCCTGAGCACCATTAAGAGATGCAGTACCACGAATTCTGATTTTTGAGATTGTTCCCGGAGCTCCCGTTTGTTGTGTTACGGCAACACCCGCAACCTGACCAATTAACATTTGATCCAAACTCGCCACACCTGCTTGTTTGATATCAGCCATATCAACTGTTGCAACAGCCGATGTCAGTTTTCTTTTTTCGATCTTTTGGTAACCTGTAACTACGATTTCTTTTAGTTCGCTTACATCAGATTTTAAAGAAATAGTGTATTGATTTTTATCTGTAATATCAATTGTATAAGGCAGATATCCCATATAAGAGACTCTTAAACTTTTGATATTACTATTGATTTTGAATTCGAATGCACCATCAAAATCAGTTACGGTACCAAGGCTTGCGCTCGTGATCACCCCTTTTTGTTCTGTGTTGTTAGATATGGAACTATTCTCGACAAAAACAGTAACTCCCGGTATTGGTAGTCCGTCTGCGGCATCAAGTACCTTTCCTTTAATAGTCCTTTCCTGCGCATACCCTGAGAGGGCAAGAAGGAAACTCAGCATGTAAAATAAATTCTTCATTGGGTTGTTTTTGGATTGTGTTAAATTATAGTGTGTTGTTTAATGCTTTTTCGATACGCTGAATCAGATCGAAATAATGGTTTTTAGTTTCCTGATTTCCAATGTTTCTCTTTGTTTTCAGTAATTGCAAAATCTGATTCAATTCGCCTTTTTTATCAGATGTAACCTCAGAAACTCTTTTTAGAGAGGATTGATTAATGTTACGCGCCATTTTTGCTTCGTCTAAATAATCACATAAATGAGGCATGCTTAAGGTTGCTTCCAACTGAATGCTTTTCTTAACATCAGTTTTTTCAAAAAGTTTATTGGTCGAAACAATCAATACATCTACATAATTTTTCTGAGTCATACGTTCCATAATCGTAAGAGATTTATTTTGGATCGTAGGAGCAAAAATATTTTGGTGAAGTGTTTTGAATAATTGTGTTACAGTGAACACATTTTCTTTGGCTTCGTTACGTTGGTACAACTCATTTTCTGTAATTCGCAACAAACGATCGTCGCTTAATAAATTGTATATAATGCCGTATTGTAATTCTCTTGCAAGCGTATATGGTGTGTATTCATAAGGCCCAAGAGGAGAATCTTTCAACGGATTTGTTTTATCTAAAATTGGGTTAAAAAACAACCATTCCGGCAATTTGATACTATTGTTTAATAAGTACGAAACCGCTTTTTTCTGGATTGCAGCCGGAACCGCAACATAACTTTGTTTATTATCGCCATGAACCGTTGTGTTCAGGTAAATACCGCCCACATTGGTCAATACGTGATAGTTGTACAAATTCCACTGGCCAATTGCACCAATATAAAGTTTACCGGTTTGGTAGTAAGATTCATCCTTATCATATGTCCACTCAAGGATTTTACCCACAACTCTTTTTAAGTTCTTAAGTCCGTATTCGCTCGCTTTCATCGCATCATCACCCAAATCTTCAGATTGCGAACGCGGATCAATTGTGCTGTCACCATCTTGCTGTTCTCCGTAAAAATAGACCGGATCATTCTGGTGTTTTGTAATCAGGGCGTTCAAAGCATTGTGCTCTTCTGTCTGATCAGCATACCATCTGTAACCCCATTCGATAGCATATTTATCATATTCACCAATTTTTGGCGTAATCGCTTCTACATGATCTTCCGGTTGAGCGATATAATTGTAACGCGCATAATCCATGATTGACGGAGCAGTTCCACCCATTTTTGCTGTAAAATCCGGAGATCGAAGTGATTCTACCGGATAAGCAAACGAAGCGCCCATATTATGTTTCAAACCAAAAGTATGTCCAACCTCATGAGACGATACAAAACGAATCGCTTCTCCCATATGTTCGTCGCTAAATTTGTTTCCTCTTGCTTTTGGGTCGATTGCTCCGGTCTGAATGCGCATCCAGCTTTGTAATGAAGTCATTACATTATGCCACCAGATAATATCAGATTCGATAATTTCACCGCTTCTTGGGTCTACAACTGCAGGTCCCATAGCATTCGATTTTTGAGACGCTACATAAGTAATTACTGAGTAACGTACATCATCAATATCAAAATCAGTATCCTCTTCCGTAGGTTCTTTTGCAATCACCGCATTTTTAAATCCTGCTTTTTCAAAAGCAGCCTGCCAGTCGCGAACTCCTTCTATAATATATGAACGCCATTGTTTAGGTGTCGATGGATCGATATAATAAACAATAGGTTTTTTAGGTTCTACTAATTCGCCTCTTTTGTATTTTTCGATATCCTCTTTTTTAGGCTCTAATCTCCAGCGTGTGATCAGTTCTTTTTCTAAAACTGCATGTTGGTTATCGCTAAAATACCAGTGTTTTTCAGTGAAATACCCAATTCTTTTATCCGAAAAACGAGCCTGCATAGGCACTTTATCCAATAAAATAATATTAGAAGTTACCCCAATTGTAACAGATAGGGCAGGACCACCTTCGGCTACAGAAGTAGTCAGTTGCGATTTAACCACAATATTTTTAGGGAAAGTTTTCACACCTTCTATATACGAAAGTTCAGATTTTACAGATCCTCCAAAACCGATATTGCTTAAAACATCATTAAAACTTTTTTGTTTTCCGTCAAAAACCTTATTCGCTTTGATTACTACCGATGTAGAATCGTTATTTTTAGTTTCGATATCAAAAACTTCTATAATAGATTCTGAAAAGTTACTGTTTACCGATGCTGTAATAGCGTCTCCAACCGGCGATGAAACTTTTGGTACAGATGATTTTACCCAAACTTTTTTGGCAACCAAATCTTTATGAAACGTGATAATCTTATTCTCGTAATTCATTCCTTTATTCAAACCTGCATCATTAACCGGTAAAGGAACATTTGAAATTTTATTAACAACTAAAAATTCTCTTTGAAAAAGTGAATCGTTGATCTCCAGGTAAAGATCTGTTTTTACCTGAATAGTATTGAAAAGACCTTTTTTGAATGATCCTTTTTTAATAAGGTCGTCGTATTTTTGTCCTTTCGCATTTTTTAATGAATCCTTAACTTGTTGTTCTGTTTTGTCTTCTTTATTCTTTTTGTTCTTTTTTTGAGCAATCATAGTACTGGTATTCAGTACCAACATCACTAAAGCGATATTTTTTAGACTTCTCAACAATGCCTTTTCTCTCATAGAAAGTTAAGTTTAGGTTAATTTTTGGCTAAAAATATTGCATGGATTACGTTAAAAAAAGCAAAATGGAGTGAGTGGCTTTTTTTCGGGAGTGAATGTTTTTTTTTATCCAATTAAAGGTAAAATGCAAGTAAAATCGCCGTCTTTTTTGAAAGCTTTAAAATCGTTTTTACCATAGTATTTATAGATACTTTCTAAGTATTTGTGACCAAACTTAGATTCTTTTCCGAAGTTTTGCTTTTCGTTTAAATTATTGGTAATAATTACAACGTTTTCGTTAATGCTAATTGTGATGCATAACGGGCTTTCTTCAGAGGCAATATTATGCTTGATCGCATTTTCTACAGCAATCTGAAAAGCCAGATACGGCACTTTTTTTGCCAGAAAGCTTTCGTCTTCAATAGTAATAGTAAAAATGAATTCCTCATTAAAACGAGTTTGCTGCAAAAAGATGTATTTTTCGATAAAAAGCAATTCTTCCTGGACCGTAACAATATTATTGAGCGGCGGATTAATAAGGTATCTGTAAATTTTAGAAAGGTTTAATGTAAATTTTCGTGCTACTCCGGTATTGTTCTCAATTAGCATATAAAGCGAATTCAGCGAATTGAATAAAAAGTGTGGATTAATCTGCTCTTTTAATTGTTGCAGCTGAATCAGGGCTTTCTCCTTATTAATCATTTCGTTTTCTAAAAGCAGCTTGTTTTTTTCCTGCGACAAGATTTCTTTTTCCTGAAAAGTTCTACGAGTAAAAATGGTGAACAAATAAAAGAATACGATTAAAATAGCAGTAGTAATGATATAAATGAGATAGGCATATTTTTTAACCGCATTTACATCTTCATTCGAAATTTCTCTCGGAAAATTTACTCCAATATACCAATTTGTTCCTTTTACATTCAAACGTTTGGTATATCGTACAATATCTAAAAACAAATATTCTGACGGGGCAATTCTCTTGCTAAAGTCTTCTCTTTTAGAAAAAGTTGTATCCTGAGGTGCTATATTGGTTAACTTGAAAATGTTCTTTTTCAGTAATTTTATTTCAGGATGATAAATAATCGTTCCTTTCTTATCAAAAACAAAAGCATAATTAGGCGCTTTTTGGTCAATTGTCGAAAAATAAGTCTGAAGCGATTTCAAATCGATATCATATCCGTACCGAACTACAGTGCCATTTGCAGCCGTATATCTGTAATAAATGCGCCAAAAAAAGTGATCAGTATCTTCTATAATACTATTAGATTGTGAAAGCTCTCTGTTTTTAGCCACAAAATCTTTTATCGAAGCTTTGAGATGGGTATCGTTTTTAGAAATCGTAAATTCTATTTTTTGATTGTCGATCTGAAACCAGTTGTTTTTTACCAGACTGTCATTGGCATGAATGTTACTTAAAACTTTTAAATTATCAGATAAGTTTTTAGAGTTACTTATATCAACAATTCGTTTCAGTTCATTTTTAGATTCCAAAAAGCGTGATAATTCCTGCGCAATAACTTCCTGTTTTTTTACAAAACTACGCTGTGAACTCTCGGCGTTCGATTTTTCGGTAACCTCCGTCATCAAACCGCTCAGGATATAAATAGAAAGCAAAGTAAGAACAACGAAAATGATTCCTAAAATAAAGAAGTTCCTACCGGAAAAAGTGTTTTTTAAAGTAAATTTCAAAGTGTAGATAAAAAAATAAGGAGTATTAAAATCCTTATTGCAATAGGGTATTAATTTTTTTTCGTGTGCAAATATAAAACTTTTTAGCTGATACACTTTTAGTTAGGTAATCTTAACACATATTTCGGGTAGTCGTTTAGTAAAAATCTTGTTAAGAGGGAAGAATGCTTCTCGTTGCGTAGATTTAACCGCGAAGAGCGCAAAGTTTTTTATTAAGCAAGGTTTTAATAAAAACGCAAAGTTCGCAAAGCTTTGTCTTTAATTAAGCTTTGCGAACTTTGCTAGATTAGTATTTTTTTTTGATTAATTACCTAGAATTTCGCGCATTTTATCATAGAATGCGCGATTATAAAAAATAGATTGAATGCAAAGCTTTGCGAACTTTGCGTAAATCTTAGCGCTCTTTGCGGTAAAATGACAAAGTATGCTCATTTCAAACCTGAAACTTGAAACAAAAATTAAGAAATCTGAAGATGTTCCAAAGTTTTCCCAACCAAAGTTTTTACTCCAACCGCTTTAAACCCTAATTTAAGATATAGTTTCTTAGCACCCGTATTTCCTTCTTCAACCAATAAACCTAAAGTCTGCTTGTTTTGGGTTACAAATTCTTCAATCAAAAACTGCAATAATTGAGAACCAATTCCTTTTCCCTGATGATTTGGACTTACACCTAACGCATCAATATAAAACTCTCCGCTTTGCGTTTCATTTTCAGGACTAAAATCAGGATTAAAATTAAGACGAACATAATCAATAATAGGTTTACGCAGTTCATGTAATTTTCCTCCGTCATAAATAGAAACAGCTCCTACAATTTCATCGTTTTCTTCGGCTACAAAACAATTCTGATACGAGTATTGGTTGCTTTCATATTCAACAAAATGAAGCAGGAAATAATAGGCCGTTTTAGGATTTTTTTCGCCAATGAATTTATAAATGATTTCTTCCATTGCCAGCAACAAATGTTTGGCAATCGCTTCAGAATCTTCAATAGTTGCTTTTCTAATAATCATGATATGTATTTTAAGAGTACAAAATTACGGTAAGTTTTAAGTATTGATTCTTTTCTTTAAAATAATGCGATAAATAGGCACGATTTTTAAATTTTCGATAAAACTTTCAAAATCATAATTTAATAAAATTTAAATTTAAAATATTTATAATCAATTAGTTATTTGTTTTTTTAAGTTGTGAAATAACCAATTGTTAGCCTAAAAAGCACAGTAACAAAAATGAGTTATCGAGACATGATTATTTTTAGGCGAACCTTTTTTATGTATTAAAAAGACTACTTTTTGAAAGTGGATTGTTGATAACTGTTTTTTTTGAAAGTGATATTGAAGGTTTTTTTTATGTTGATAACTCTATTTAGATTTATTTTAAATAGCTGATGTTTCGGCTGTTACGGATTATTATGATGCTGTTGATAAAAAGTAAATTTTACATCAATTTTAAGAGGCTTGAAGCTGTTGATAATTGGATGGATTTTTAACATCAAAAGGTGGTTGGAAGAAGAACTGTAGGTTAATTTTGTAAGTATAGAAATGTCTTTGAAATCCCCAAATAAACGAATCATTTTTATCACTAATAAGTCACCATTTAATATTATACATATGTCTATTTTCGATAAAAGAATCAATTATAAACCTTTTGAGTATCCAGAAGTATTGCAATTTACAGAAGCCATAAATAAAGCATATTGGGTGCATTCCGAAGTCGATTTTACTGCTGATACTCAGGATTTTCATTCGCATTTGAATGCAGCCGAAAAAACAGCGATCAAAAACAGTTTGTTGGCCATTGCTCAAATTGAAGTAGCAGTAAAAAGTTTTTGGGGTAATATTTACGAGCATTTCCCAAAACCGGAATTCAACGGATTAGGAAGTACTTTTGCTGAATGTGAATTCAGGCATTCTGAGGCTTATTCGCGTCTTTTGGAGGTTTTAGGTTATAATGATGAATTCGAAAAACTGATGGAAATTCCGGTAATCCGCAAACGTGTCGATTATCTTTCGAATGTATTAAAAGATACCAAATCACAAGACAATAAAAAGTATGTGGTTTCGCTGATATTGTTCAGCATTCTGATCGAAAATGTATCACTTTTTAGCCAATTTGCGATTTTATTGTCGTTTACAAGGTTTAAAGGATATATGAAAAATGTGAGTAACATTATCGCATGGACTTCTATCGACGAACAAATTCATGCCAATGGCGGAATTTATATTGTAAATAAAATACGCGAAGAATTCCCGGATTATTTCGATGAAGAAACTTTAACGCTTATCAGAGAAACGGTTAAGGATTCGATCAATGTAGAAGCAGATATATTAGACTGGATTTTTGAAGATGGTGAAATCGAAACAATCAAAAAAGCAGATTTGGTCAACTTCATGAAATTTAGAATAGATGAAAGTCTGACTCAAATCAATATTCCAACAATATTTAATGTTCCTGCCGATGATTATAAAGCAATGGCATGGTTCGAAGAAGAAGTTTTTGCCAACAGTCTTGATGATTTCTTTGCCAAAAGACCTGTAGAATATACCAAACACGACAAAAGTATTACGGCAAACGACCTTTTCTAAAAACAGCAAATTACAATTATGAATACAATAGATACAATTTCAGGAAACAGCGCTCCGTTAAGCGAAGCAGACAATAAAATGTGGTGGAAAAACTCTGAAAGTGAGCAAATTTTAAATCGTGGATATCTTTTAAAAGGTGAAACTGTAGAAGGTGCAATTGACAGAATTTGTACCGCTGCAGCAAAAAGATTGTACAAACCCGAATTAAAAGAGTCTTTTGTAGAAATGATCGAACGCGGCTGGATGAGTATTAGTTCACCTGTTTGGGCCAATATGGGAACAGAACGCGGTTTGCCAATTTCTTGTTTTAATGTCCACGTTCCGGATGAAATCGAAGGAATTACGCATAAATTAGGTGAAGTAATCATGCAAACCAAAATTGGTGGAGGAACATCCGGATATTTTGGAGAATTGCGCGAAAGAGGAAGCGCCGTAACCGATAACGGAAAGAGTAGTGGAGCGGTAAGCTTCATGAAACTTTTTGATACGACAATGGATACCATTTCGCAAGGTGGCGTTCGCCGAGGAGCATTTGCAGCTTATTTAGATGTAGATCACCCGGATATCGAAGAGTTTTTGAAGATAAAAAGCATCGGAAATCCAATTCAGAATTTGTTTACCGGAATTTGTGTACCCGATTACTGGATGCAGGAAATGATTGATGGTGATGCAGATAAAAGACAAGTTTGGGCCAAAGTTCTCGAAAGCCGTCAGCAAAAAGGATTGCCTTATATCTTTTTTAGTGATAACGTAAACAAGAACAAACCACAAGTTTATAAAGACAAAAACCTGCGTATTAATGCAAGTAATTTGTGTAGCGAAATCATGTTGCCGTCAAGTTTTGACGAATCGTTTATTTGCTGCCTTTCTTCAATGAACCTGGAACTCTATGAAGAGTGGAAAGATACTGAAGCGGTAAAATTAGCGATCTTTTTCCTTGATGCCGTTTTACAGGAATTTATCGAAAAAACCGAAGGCAACTATTATCTGGCAGCAGCGAATCGTTTTGCAAAAAGACACCGCGCACTCGGATTAGGAGTTTTAGGATGGCATTCGTATTTGCAAAAAAATATGATTCCGTTTGAAGGTCTTGAAGCCAAAATGAAAACCACAGAAATTTTCAAACATATCAGTGACAAAGCCGATAAAGCCACTCAGGATTTAGCACGTATTTACGGCGAACCTGAATTGCTAAAAGGATACGGAAGACGTAATACCACGACAATGGCAATTGCCCCAACGACTTCATCATCGGCTATTTTAGGGCAAACTTCGCCAGGAATTGAGCCTTTTAGCAGTAATTACTATAAAGCCGGTTTGAGCAAAGGTAATTTTATGCGTAAAAATAAATACCTAAAAGCATTATTAGAAGAAAAAGGGCTGGATAATGAAGAAGTTTGGAGAGAAATCATGCTAAATGGCGGAAGCGTTCAGCACATGAGCCAATTGAGTCAAAATGAGCGAGATGTCTTTAAAACCTTTAAAGAAATCAGTCAGTTAGAGATTGTACAGCAGGCATCCATCCGTCAGAAATATGTAGATCAGGGGCAAAGCATTAACTTGAATATCCCTTCGGATTTACCAATTAAAGAAGTAAACCGTTTACTGATCGAAGCGTGGCAATTAGGAATCAAAAGTTTGTATTACCAACGCAGCCAAAGTGTATCTAAAGAATTAGTTACGAGTTTGGTAACGTGTAGTAGTTGCGAATCATAAAAGTAAAGGCTGTTTGTTTAGACAGCCTTTTTTTTATGGCAATTTTTGGCCCACGGATTTTACGGGTTAAGCGGGTTTTCGCTGGTTTTTTTTAGCGTGCGGCATCTTTGTCAAAGTTTGTCATCGCATTTTTGTCATCCCGAGGAACGAGGGATCTCCGCAAGTAACTCGACAAAAAAATGTCACCACAATCTTGTCATCTCGACCGAAGGGAGAGATCGTACAAGAAATACCGCAAAGAAAATCACCAATCTTTGGCGAGTTCCGAGTGTGATCTCTCCCTTTGGTCGAGATGACAAAAAATGAGATAATTAGCGATGGTCTTTGACAAAGATTTGCATTCCAAAAAGTCACCACAATCTTGTCATCTCGACCGAAGGGAGAGATCACACAAGAAATACCACAAAGAAAATCACCAATCTTTGGCGAGTTCCGAGTGTGATCTCTCCCTTCGGTCGAGATGACAAAAAATGAGATAATTAGTGATGGTCTTTGACAAAGATTTACGTTCCAAAAAGTTACCACAATCTTGTCATCTCTCCCTTCGGTCGAGATGACAAAAAAATGACATAATTAGCGATGGTCTTTGAAGATTTACGTTCCAAAAAGTTACCACAATCTTGTCATCTCGACCGAAGGGAGAGATCACACAAGAAATGCTACAAAGAATATCACCAATCTTTGGCGAGTTCCGAGTATGATATGACAAAAGATACGCTGCTAAAATGATTCAATAGTAATAAAACAAAAAAGACTGCCTTTTTACAGACAGTCTCTTTCAAACTAAAAAAACAAAAACCTAATGGCTTTTACTATTTTCAAAACCTAAAATAGTAATGGTATAAGGCGTATTCGAAACCTTGATTTTCTTTGCAATTGCCATAGTCGACAAGTTCAGCTGAAACAATTCTCCTGTGCTTGGAGAAGTGATATAAGCAAAATTCTCTGTTAACTGAATTTGTGGTTTTGATGTGGCGTCGCTTGCTGTTTCCGGAATTACTTTTGCTTCTTTTTCAACTTGTAAACTCGTTAAGTTGAATAGTTTAAATTCACCAGAAAACAATAGAATTCCTAATTTGCTGTTGTTGTAGCTTACTTTGCATTGCATAATTTTGGTGCTTTGCAAAATTGGTTTTATCGTTGCAGCTGCAACATCAATTAAATAAGCGCCTTTTGCGGCAGTAAATCCTATGAATTTTCCTTTGGCTTTAGTTTCTAAAATTGTTCCAAACCAGGCAGTTCCAAAATCTTCAGGAAGTGCAATCAGTTTTTGTTTTCCTGAACTTTCTACTACAAGAACACCACTTGCAGAACCAAAAACGGCGTAAGTTCCGTCAGAAGCATTTCCGTGGATTCCTTTTGTTGCAACAGTTGATTCGAATAACGTTTTTCCTGCATTATCGATAATTTTTACTTTTTCAGGTAATGTTCCCGCAACCGAATTGTCTTTTTGCGTAATGGCATAAGTTCCGTTTGAGAAAGTTGCCATGGCACCGTGATGCGCCAATAAACCAGCATTAATCACTTTAAATTTTGCCCCTGCAGTATTGATTTCAGATTCTTTCGCAACAGATAAACTTCCGTCTCCATCGTTGAAAGTCAGCAATTCTCCCATTTTACTTTTAAAATGCGTTGGCAAAAGCGATTGTCCTGTTAAGGCACCAAATTTTGGAATTCCGTCTACATCAACATGATCGCCGTGACTTTCGAATCCGCTGTCAAAAGTTTCAACTGTATTGTCTGCCCGGTGTACAATTCCGGCATATCTTCCTGATTCTGTAGTATAAAGCGCTGATTTTGCAAATTTAGCATTAAAAGAAGTGATCGTCGCATCAACCGGATTTACTAATGTTATAGCTGTGGTTTTTTCGTCAGAAAGTAATATTCGTAAATATTTGTATTCAGCAAGCGTTTCTTCTGGCGTTTCGGTGGTATTGTCATCGTCATTGCTACAAGAGACTGCAAAAATGGATAAAGCGAATAGGAAAATGAGCTTGAAATAATTATTTTTCATAGTAAACGTGTTTAAATTAATTTAGGTTTTAAAAAATTTGTAGATTAAAAATTGATGGTAACAGGCATTGATTTGTAAACACTCAAATTATAAGAGGTATTTTTGTAAAGAATAACCCAATTGTATTGCCCTGATTGCCAAGATTTGTCTGCCGTGGTTGGGTTTCCTTCGGCATCTTTATCAGCGCCAACAACGATACTTTCACCACCCCAGACATCATTTATTTTTTGCAGCGTAGCAATTTTTGAAGCCGGAGCAAGACCTTTATGTTCTACTTTTGAGATCACTATAACTTTTTTGAAATCAAGATTATCAATACTTTCAGGATGGTAATTCAGGCTCTTTTTGATTAAAACCGAATATAATATTCCGTCGCCCATAATCTGGCTTACTTGTGCATGCGCCGTAATCTTATCATTCTTTTTGAAGATCAATTCCGGTTCTACCCAGGTTTCCATATAATAAATAAGATCGTCATTTCGCGAAAGCATATCACGGCCAATTAGCGGATCAGCAGGCATATTGGCAGGATCTGTAATGGTAACTTCTTCTTTTATTTCGAGTTGCGATCCGTTTTCATCCAGAACAATAAACGAGAAATCAAATTTACCTTCGGGAGCGTCGGCAGGAATATTGAAATGTTTGTGTACATTGGTATTTTTAGCGCCTTTGTATTCTGCAAAAGACAATTCGAACTTCCAGTCTTTGGAATAGGTTTCGCCTTTTTTTGGAAGTATTTTAATCTGTACATCGGCGATTTTGTCACCAGCAAGAACATCAGCATTAAAATGGAAATCACGTCCAATTAAGGCTTTTTTGTTATTGCCAGTTCCAATTTCAACATTGGTGGCTGTTGGTTTTAAAACTTCGTTGTTGTCGTCATTGTCGTTGTTACAGGCTGTAAATCCAGTGGCAACAACAAAAAACAGCAGAAATAATTTTGCTTTTTTCATAAGGAATTGAGGTTTGTTAATTGAATTCATATTAAATTGATTTATGTATTAAAAAGGGAATTTTTACCGATAGAATAATGTTTCTGCTGGCTTCAGGAAGTTCGATCAACCTGTAAAAACTGGTATGATTGAGGTATTTTGTATTGAATAAATTCTGAACCTGAAGGCTAATAATAAAATCCTGTTGTCCTGCTTTTGCTTTGGTTCCCATCGCGAGATTGAACACGTTGCTGGCTGCAGTTTTTCTTTCGGGTGGAACAATTTGATTTTGTTGCGCCGTATACCGATAATCAAGTGAGAAATAAGTGTCTTTTAAATTTTTGATTTCCGGATTGTAAGTCATCCCAAATAAAACCGAAGCCGGCGGAGAGAAGGGAAGTGTATAGCCCTTTTTGCTCCCGGACAATTGTTCCGAATAAAGATATTCAGCCAGAATTTCACCGCTTAAATTTTTCAGAAACTGATAACGGGTTTGTAATTCGCCGCCGTAACGCATCACTTTACTTTGCTCATATTCAAAAACCTGATTGCCTGCGCCGTAATAAATATCATGCTGCGAAGTAGGATTGAGGTAAATGTAATTGGGGAAATAATTAAAAAACGGACTCAGCTGTACCGACCATTTGTTTTCCTGCCATTCCATACCAAGATCTAACTGATACGAACGCTCTGCCGATAAATTAGGATCTCCTTTTTCGAACCTGAAATAATGATAATTCACGCCGTTTGAAGCCAGTTCTTTGGCAATTGGCATTCTGAAACTTGTTCCCAAATTGGCTTTAAGCGATAATTGCCCTGGCGTATAATTAACACCTGCTGACCAGTTGAAACTATTGAAAGTTCGGGTAAGTTCTTGAGATCGTTGTAAGTATTGCTGCGTAGTCTGACCGTTTTCGGTGACTTCGCTTTGAAACCAATCAGTGTATGGTTTCATTTCGATTTGACCATGATCGAGCCGAATGGCACCGTGAAGCAGCCACAAATCATTGAGCTGAAATTTATCGTAAACAAATAATCCTGCGTTCGATTGTTTGAAAGCAGGAATCAGGAAACTCCAGCCGTTAATCGCATTTTGCTGCTGTTCGCCATTTAAACCTGCGGTAAATTGATGTTTACCTAACGAAAACTCATCTTTAAAAGCAACAGAAAAAACTTCTTTATCATATTGTCTTTCCAAGTCCTTTGGCGCATACATATCGTCAGGATAAATAGGCGGCATGTAACCATGATTGACATAATGACTCCATTCGCGACGGAAATTCTGCTGAAAACCCAATTGTGTTTCTAGTTTATGAATTCCCAATGTAAAGGAAGTCGTATTACTAATTTTAGTATGCGTAACTTCCTGAAAAGGCATCAGAATATCACGGGTCGATTTGTCGTGAAGTTCCGTGTCAACGTTTCGGGGTTCAAGTCCGTGAGCATTGGCAAAAAAGCCACTTTTGGTGTAAATATTACTTATGTAAAAAACCGATTTAAGGCGATCAGAAACATAACCTACACTTCCGTGTACATCCATTTCACGACCAGCTGTATTGCGCAAATGATTTTTGTAAAGGGGAACAGCGTAGTTATAAACCTGCACTATATTAGTTGGTACGCGGTAATCGCCATAATCCATAGCGGTTATTCTGGTATCGAAAAACCATTTTTCATTTCGGCCAAATAAATTAAAAGAGCCTCCAAATTGTTCGTTGTTGCTCTTTCCGGTAAAATCAACGCTTCCGCCCAAAACATGCTGAGCAGGAAAAGGCACTGGTTTTATATTGATTGCCCCGCCAATCGCATCAGATCCGTACATAAAAGAAGATGGTCCTTTGATAATTTCAACCCGATTTACGGCATATTGATCGATTTCTAAACCATGATCGGCACCCCATTGCTGGCCTTCGTGTTTGATACCATTTTCAACCACAATAACCTGATTAAAACTCAGTCCGCGAATCAGGGGTTTTGAACCTCCGGAACCAATAGAAATCGTTTTAACTCCAGGAATTCTTTGCAAGGATTGCATTAGGCTTCCGCTGAGATTTCGCTGGATAAAACTGCTGTTAACGCTTTCGATAGTAAGGGATTCCTGTTTTTTTCGACGCGATTCATATTGATCTGTAATTACAACTTCCTGCAATTGTTTTATTTCAGGATGTAAAAAAACAGGAGGAATTGTATTTGAATTTTGATCCAAAGAAAGTTTCATTTCATAAAGCGAATAAGCGGAATGACTCACTGATAATTTCTGAGAATCTTTAGGGATTTGGGCAAAGAAAAAATTCCCTTTTTGATCTGTAAGAGTACTTATAGCAGAAGGATACAGCGTTACAATAGCTCCCTCCAACGGTTTCTGACCATCAGAAAATACGCTGCCTGATACCCGAACAGATTGCGCTGCAACTTTTGGAATTATAGCAAAACAACAAAGCAACAGCAGTAATTGAGGTAATAAATTCGGTTTATTTTCGTTCATCAAAAACAATTATAAAATTTTAATACTTAAGCCTTTAATCGTTTGCCAGCCTTCTTTATCAGTCAAACGAATCATGAAATGATAATCGCCCGGATCGATATCGGTTGGAATCGTGATTTCCTGAATTGCTTCGTAACTTTTTTGTCCGTTTGGAATTGTAACCGAATTGATATACAACAGCGGATTTACGGGCTTTTTGATAGGATCTGCAGTACAATTATTGACTTCGGTACTATGCGTGTGATGATCAAAATTGTGGTGAATGTCAAGACTGTAAGATCCCAAAGCGGCATTGTCTGTAAATTTTGCTCTGAAAGTAATTTTTTGTCCGCGTGTAATTTCGCTGCATTGTATTGGGAATGCATTTGTAGCGGAATTATCAATTACAGGATATTCGGTGTCAATTTCGTTGTTGTCACTGCTACAGGAGGCGAGAGCGAAAACACTTAGTAAAACGACTACAAGAATTTTGGTTTGCTTCATTTTGTTGATTTTTAAAGGGTTCATATTTAGAAAATTGAGTTACGGAAACAGGAAACAATTATTAATTATTAATTATTAATTATTAATTGTGAATTGTGAATTGTGAATTGGGAAAATAGGTCGTGCGAAGTGCTGATTCAATTAGAATATTGAATTTATTTTTATAGAAAATAAGGCGTATTACTAATTTTTAATCTGATTTTAGACAACGTAGTTTTATTCCCCGTAAGGGAAAATTTTACGTTTTAAAATAAGCGAAACTGTTTCTATGCAAATTTTTGCAAGAAAAATGAAATAGTAATGATTAGAAAAAGTGAATTACTTTTCCGGCATTATTTGATTCTAAACAAATAAATACAAATCAATTCGCATAATGAAATGATTTACTTTTTTGGGTTTTAGAAAGTAGGAGGTGCTCTCAGAGAGAATAGAGAACCCTTAAAAAATGCGGAAAATGATTTTGAATAAAAACAGGTAAAATTAATTATTGTACTGTTTTTGTAAAACTGAAACGTAACAAATTCAAAAGTAGTAACAGGACTAAATTTAAAATGACAAATAGCGCATTCTTCATTCGAATGATCTTGAATTTTAAATTCGGTTTTTGCCGTGTGATGTTGGTGCTTAATGCATTTATGCGCAACATTATGGCTTTGTATGTGTTCGTACGAATGTATTGCCGGAAATAGTATAGCAAATACTACTATTAGCGGCATAAAAAGATTTAAAATTTTAAAATTCTTTTTCATTCAGATAAATCGATATTGATAATGCAATATTGTTGCAAATATAAAATTCTTATTTACAAATGCAACATTGTTTCATTAAAAAAAATATAATAATTATTGAGATAGAGAGAGTAAAGAGTAAAGAATTAAGAATAAAGAATGATTTTTAAATCAAAACTTAGATTTCAGTCGGCTTAGGGTTTTCTGGGAGACATTGATGTACGAGGCTACGATTTTGTTGGGTAATCGTTTTACAATCGTTGGATTTATTTTAAGCAGCCATTGGTAGCGTTCTAAAGCATCCATGGTGGTAAACGACATCAGTCTGTTGGTATTATTTACGTAGGCTTTTTCTAAATACGAACAATAAAATGGCATCCATTCCGGAATGGTTTTGAGCAGGTGATTAAAATCTTCGTGGCTTATGTACAAAAGGTCCGATTTTTCGATAACCTGAATATATTCCAAAGAAGGTAATTTGGTAATAAAACTCACTAATGCTGTAGCAATCTGATTTTCGAATGCAATATATCGGGTAACATCTTTTCCTTCTTCATTGATAAAATAGAGTCTCAAACAGCCTTTGCCCACAAAATAAGTATGCTGACTGGTTTGTCCCGCCGAAAGCAAAAGGTCATTTTTGTCTTGTTTTAAAGGTTTAAAATAAGACAAAATCGTATTCAGGTTTTCATCAGAAACCTCAATACGATTTTTTATATAATCACCAAGCTGCTCGTATATCATTTGTTACTTATAATCTCTCACAAATTTGCGGTAATAAATGATATCTTCAATAGATAATACTACCAAATCGTGTTCTTCTGCAAAGCTAATGATTTTGTCCAGTTTCGCCATACTGCCATCTTCATTCATTAATTCGCATAAAACAGCTTCGGGTTGTAAACCTGCTAATTTCATCAAATCTACGCTGCCTTCGGTATGGCCGTTTCGTTCGAGAACGCCGTTGTTTTTGGCGCGTAAAGGGAAAATATGTCCGGGTCTGGCTAAATCTGTTGCTTTTGCATTTACAGCGCTTGTAGCTTTAATTGTGGTAATGCGATCTGCTGCCGAAACTCCTGTGGTTACACCTTCTTTTGCTTCGATCGTAATGGTAAACGGAGTTTGAAAACTGCTTGTATTTTCCTGAACCATATAAGGCAATTCGAGTTGGTCTGCTTTTTCGTTAGGCAAACAAAGGCAAACGATTCCGCTGCATTCGCGAATCATCATTGCCATGTTTTGAACGTTTATATGTTGTGCCGAAAAAATCAGGTCGCCTTCGTTTTCACGGTCTTCGTCATCGGTTAATAAAATCCCTTTTCCGTTTTGTAAATGTTGTAAAGCATTTTCTACGCGTTGTATGCTGGTTAAACCAAATTTCTCTAAAGGATAGGTTAGTGTGCTGATCATTTTGTTTTAAGTATTTTAAATTAATGAGCAGCAAATCTAGAATTGTTTACTATGCAAAAGTTTGATGTAGGTCAATAAAATGAGCTTTTTAGTTGGCTCCGAATTTTAAGTGTGACGCGAAAAAAAGGTCGCCACGAATTTCACGAATTTTCACTAACTATTATAAGGGAATGGGGGAAACCACAAATTACACAAATTTCCGCAAATTATTTTTTAATAATGCGCATAAAGATTGATTTAGAGTATTGTTTTAAACTCAAAAATTGGAAAAGAAATTAGAGAAAATTCGTGAATTCGTGGCGATCATTAACACAAAGAAAGACAAAATAAATTTGCGAAAATTTGCGTAATTTGTGGTTAAATAATCCCATAATAATTAGTGAGAATTAGTGAAATTCGTGGCAAAAAAGCACTTCTAAACTAGTGTAAGAAGTGTTTTAGTATCGATAACTTCTGCAAATTCGTTATGCAAACTCGCCAATGATATTTGGTGCACTAATTCCGAATCGTATTTTTCGCCATTGATGCCCACTCTGTCAAAGGTGGCTGTGGCATCAGAAATTAGATAGACATCAAAACCATAATTCCCCGCCATTCTTGTGGTTGTCGACACGCAATGATTTGTGGTAAGTCCTACAATTACCAGTGTGGTGATTCCGAGATTGTCGAGTCTTTCTTTTAAATCAGTTCCGATAAAAGCGCTGTTGACATTTTTTGAAATTACAGGCTCGCCAACAATTGGTTTTACTTCGTTTTTGATTTCAAATCCCGGCTGTAAAGCGTGGAGTTTCGAATCGGAATGTATGGAACTATGCACGATATGAAAAACTGGTAATTTTAGCGTTCGCCATTGTTCGAGAATCTGAGCCATTTTTGTTTCGGCATCTTTGTTATTGCGGTTTCCGCCCCAATAATTTTCTTCATTAAAACCTTTCTGAACATCAATTAAAATAAGGGCTGTATCTTGGTCTCTAAGCTTCATCTTTTTATCAATTAGATTATTAGACGCAAATTTACCTTTCTGTTAAAGATCAAAAAAGGACAAACGATAGTCGTTTTAAGACCATTTATTTTTTATTGCTGAAGGCAAAGTATCAAGATGAGATTCGAGTACGACACGCAATTGTTTCGAGGTTTTATAACCGCACAAATGTGCAATATGTTCTATCTTATAATCAGCATTAGTGAGCAGACTTTCTGCCTTTTCGATTCTAAGTTTCGTTCGATATTCGGCGATGGTAATTCCGGTTTGTTTCTTGAAAATTCGGGTTAGATTTCTCGGGCCAATGTGAACCAATTCGGCAAGAAAATCAATTGTAGCTGTTTTATCAAGGTTTGAAATAATCCAATCCTGAATGACGTGAATTTTTTCGTCACGATGATTTCGGTTTTGCAGATAAACACTTTCCTGTTCGTCGTTTCCGTGTCTTCTTTTATAGACGACCAATTCTTTGGCAATTGTCGCCGCGATTTCTTTATTGTGCCGCTGTTCGATAATGTGCAATGCAAGATCGATTCCGGTTATGATTCCGGCGCTGGTATAAATAGTTCCGGACTGAGTAAATAAAGTATTGCTTTGTGTTTGGGCAAGCGGAAAATCTTTTTTGAGTTTATCCACAAGTTTCCAGTGCGTCGTACATTCTTTATGGTCTAAAAGTCCGGCTTTCGCCAAAAGAAAAGCGCCGGAACAAATGCTGCAAATGGTGGTTTCATTTTTGTTTACTTTCTGAAGCCATTCAAAAAACGAAGCATCTTCGGCATTCAGATCGATTTGATGTGTGCTGCTTCCGGAAATAACAACAATATCATTTTCCTGCGGATTCGTTTTAGAAAAGTGGGTGAGTGCTGCCAATTCTAATCCCGAAGAACAAATTACAGATGATTGACTGCTAATATATTTCAACTGATACTGAAGTCCTAAACCTATTGCCTCCTGAAAAACTTCTACAACGCCGCTTAAATCAAGAAGCGTAACTTGCTGAGGAATGTAAAAATAAATTGTTGTTATAGTGTCTTTCATTTTTCAGAATTTTTGAGAAGGTTGTGCAATTGAACCACTTAAAATAGTTACAAAAGTAGGTTTTGTTTTCCTCATTTTGAATGATCGAAAAGAGGGATTCATTTCATTTTTAAAATCTGAATCAAACACGAACAGGCTTTTACTTTAAGTAAAGCTAATATTGATTATCTAAAAAAGAACATTTAAAATAGAGTAAGAATAGTAACATCAAATACATTCAGAATTTTAATAGAAAAAGATGTAGAAATCGCATTTTTTGAAACATTGATGGTGCTTTTAACTAAAAATGTAAGGAAATTACTTTTAATCAGTGATTTGATCTTTAATTAAGCGTATATTTGAGTCCAACGCGACCCAATCATGAATGCGAAAATGAACATCAAGATTTTACTTACTGACGATGACGAAGATGACAGGGATTTCTTTGCCGAAGCTCTTGAAGATCTCGATCTCGATTATCCCATCGAATTTTGTAAAAACGGTGTAGAACTTCTGGATCGTCTTTATGATGCCAATCTCCCTATTCCGGATATTATTTTCCTGGATCTCAATATGCCAATATTATCTGGTTTTGAAACCTTACAGCAAATTCGTGAAAATGATAAGTTCAAAGATATTCCGGTTATCGCCATTTATTCTACCTCTGCCACTGTAGACGGTATTAAAAGTACTTTCGGATTAGGTGCTAACGCTTATGTTGTAAAACCTCTAGCTTTTAATGATTTAAAGATATTATTAAAAAAGGTCATCGAATTAGATTGGACAGAAAAATTATCAGATGCCAGCATTGAGACTTTTGTTATCACGGTTTAATTTTGAAAAAATAAGGAAATAGGTTTTTTTTAAATAACTTATAGAAGCAATTTCGATAGATTTGAAATGTGCTGTTTTCAATAAGTTAAGGCATCATCTTCTCAAAAGCCGAAGAAAATATTGGCGCGGAGTTTCATATTATTTTGCCGGTTTAATAGTTTACAATTTGTTTAATTAATAGAAAGACGATATGCTGAAAGTGTATCGTCTTTTTGTTTTTATGGAGGTTTTGTAAAACAGGTATTTATACTTGGTGGTTGGTTTTTTATTTAACGGTATAATTGTTTACAATAAATTTTAGTGGATTATCCGTGTCCACAAAGTATATCATAAAGTTTAATAACGATAATCTAAAAATTACTTTAATATTCCAACAGGCACGGATTGCAAATTATAAGTGTTTGAAACCTATTGCTCTGAAAGAGCCTTAGCGATAGCATGGTGCGAAGCACTATCAATAAAAAACGATTATAATTTTAAGCCCTGTAAGGGCGGAAGCCTAATTTTAAAAAGCGCGTTTACCTATTTTACACGATGTTCTACTCGAAACACCTTTTTCTTTGCCTCTTATGCTTAATTTTCTTTTCCCCTTTCAGGGCAATTTCCCCTTTTGATTTCATTCGTAGTACGTTGCAGTAAGCTATTGCTTTTTGGGTTTTCAGCCCGTTTTAAAAGTATCGCACACTCATGATTGCAAATCCGCGCTGTCTTTACATTGAGAATTAGTTTTGGGAGAAGCGTTATTATTTCTTCTTTCTTTAGAAAAATAAAAGATATAGTACCAAAACTTGGGGAGCTGGATCAGGCTCCTCATAAAACCCATAACAATTTTGTATCTTAGTTTTTAGTAACCAAATTTTACTTTGATTGCGAATTTTTCGGGATCGAATGAAATTTTAAAGTGAGATAAAATGCCCTGGAATCCGGAAATCTATAATAAGTTTAAAAATATTCGTTATCAGCCTTTTTATGATTTGGCTGAATTTATTGAACCTGTAAACGGAATGAAAGCCATTGATTTGGGCTGTGGTACGGGAGAACAAACGGCGATTTTGGCCGATAAATTCAAAGAAGCCGATTTTTTGGGCGTAGATTCTTCGGCAGAAATGCTGGAAAAATCTAAAGCTTTAGCAACAGATCGTTTGCATTTTAGAAAAGCAACCACGGAAGAAACTTTAGCTTCGGGCGAAAAATGGGATTTGATTTTTAGTAATGCGGCTTTGCAATGGTCAAATGATCATGCAACTTTGTTCCCGGAATTGATACAACTGTTAAACTCAAAAGGACAATTTGCCGTACAAATGCCGGTTCAGCCGGAAAATAAACTCAATGAAATTCTTGCCGAATTGGTAGATGAAGAACCTTTTAAATCGTATTTGAAAGACTACAAAAGAGATTCCCCAGTTTTGAGTATCGACGAATATGCCCAAATTCTGTTTGATGGCGGGCTTGAAGATATTCAAATCCTGCAAAAAGTATATCCCATAATTGCGAACGATCATGAAACGCTTTATAATTTTATATCGGGTTCGGCTTTGATTCCGTATATAGAACGTTTGGAGGGGGAACAGAAAGCGCTTTTTATTACAACTTATAAAGAGAGGATTGCGGAGTATTTCCCGAAACTGCCGGCGATTTATTCGTTTAAGAGGCTTTTGCTTTATGGTAGGAAAAAGTAGCTATAAGTTTTTTAATATTGCCACAGATTAAAGGATTAAAATGATTTTTTAAATCGGCTTAATCTGCAAGATCGGCGAGAAAAAAATGTTTAAATCTTTGTCTATTATTTAAACGCATAGCAACATAGCTTTTATTTAGGGTCGCTTAAAAGTCATTTCACTTGAAATATTACCGCATAGAATGGTCGCAAAGCTATGTGTTTAAATATTTTTTCACGCAGATTTTAAAAAGATCTAAGCAGATATTTGCAGATAATTATTTAAATAAAATCTGCCAGATCTGCATGAAAAAATCATTTTAATCCTTTAATCTGTGGACTAGAAAATGATTATGATTTTTTTGAAATCTTCCCCTTTTTGATTTCCTGAATTTTATATTTCGCTCCGCTGGGGCTTTTTGTTGTGTGTTTTAATTTTTCTATAAATATGTCGTCCCTCTGGGACTAGAAAATGATTATGATTTTTTTGAAATCTTCCTTTTTTTTGATTTCCGGAATTTTATATTTCGCTCCGCTGGGGCTTTTTGTTGTGTGTTTTAATTTTTCTATAAATATGTCGTCCCTCTGGGACTAGAAAATGATTATGATTTTTTTGAAATCTTCCTTTTTTTTGATTTCCGTAATTTAATATTTCGTCCCCGCTTGGTCTCCTTGTTGTATGTCTTAATTTTCGATCAATATGTCGTCTCTACAGGTAAATGTTATTAAGTTAAGAGATTTTTAGATTGAAGATTAACGATTACTGATTTTTAATTTAATGTTGGTAAATAGTAATATTCTCGATTTGACACTGGCTCAAACATCAGAAATAGTTAACCCAAAACAATGTATCGTCAACAACAATTTGTTTCATAGGAACATCTCATCGGTAGAAATCGTGTATGTATTTGTATATGTTTTTATTATTATTTGTAAATCAAACGTTCCTACAGAACGTAAAAAAAATCCATATTTATTGAGCTACCGACGAGGTGTTCCGATGGAACAAAAACGGGAGCATTATAAAATTCCTTTATAAAAAAAGCTCCATTGGAGCGATATATTTATAGCTATTTGATATTGATTTAGAAATAAAGCTCCATCGGAGCGACATATAAGTTTTAGATATTCAGAGGGGATTTGTTTTCTGTAAAATATTTGTTCAATTTGATTTTAAATATTCGCCTTTTGCTATTTGTTCAGCCATGCTTTAAATTCTGCAGCTTTGTTTTTGCTAATGATAACATCGATTGGAGACTTTGGAACAACTTCAATTTTGAGTTGGTTATTGCCATATTTCAAAATTTTATCTATCGATTTTATAGCCAAAATAAATTGTCTGTTGGCTCTGAAAAAAGTGGCATTGTCCAGTTCGCTGTAAATCTCTTCGAGGCTGCTGTTACTTGTAGAGATTTTTCCGTTTACATCTTTCACGTAAGTGATCGTATTCTCCATATAAATATAGGCGATTTGTTCTATTTCGAGCGGGACGATTTCGTTTTTCAGATGAGTTAAAATCCTCTTTTTATTCGCAGTAGAACCAGAAATATCCTGAACCTTTAATTGCTCATTCGATTCTAGTTTTGATTTGTAACTGGTTAAATCATAATTGAGTTTCGATAGGTTTAAAACTTCATTAAAAAGATTTTCATTTTTCTGCTCCAGTTTTCTTTCGTATCGGCTTCCAAAAAGACGGATCATAAAAAAAGAAAGCAAAACAATCAGAGCGCCGGTGCTGATATAAACGAGAATAAAATAGAATTTTAAATCCTGTACCTGTTTATTGATACTTTGAAGATTGGCGTGCGAAGCGATAATCCAATCGGTATTTTTAACGGGATAGAGGTAGATAATTTCAGCATCTTTTTTGGGATTGTTATAGTTTCTGATGCCACCGCCTTCGGTTTTATTTTTTAGATACGAATAAAAATCTTCAGGATTTACTTCATTATGTGTTGTCGAAATATACGATTCGTCAGGACCTGTCATTCGGCCAATTTTTTCCGGATTAGGATGGCAAATTTCTTTTCCGGTTTTATCAAACATACAGATAAAACCCGTTTGAGTGTCGGTTTTTTCGATGCTCTTTTGTACGTTATTAATGATTACCTTTCTATCACTATTTTGTTGCGCTTGTAAAGAAATCAGGCTGGCCATTTCTTTGGCTTCTCTTTTACTGGACTCAATCTGAATTTTTAGAAATTGCTCCGTACTTAAACCTACCAAATAATTCATGCTAAAGTATCCGCAAATGTATACGACAACAAGTAATGATAAAAAAGTAAAAAGATAAAGCTTGTCTTTCTTCATAAGAATATTGAAATTGATGAGCCAAATTTAATTATAATAATCGGTTGGATGTAATTATTTTTAAAACACAGCAATCCTATTTTTGTTGAATTAAAGAAGGTCTTTTTATTATTAAAAACATAGTGCTATCTAATCGGAATAAATTCAAACAGGGTTTTAAATCAAGGTTAATCTTTGAATAAATATTGTTAGCAGAAAGCCACATTCTATTCAATTCTATTTATTCCCCTTTAAGTTCATTTTTTCCCTTTCGCGCTATTTCCTTTGATTTTATTGAGGTTTCAGCGCTTTATTTGCCTTATGAAATTTCAAAATGAGAACGTTTTTGTTTCCCTGATTTTGATTTTTACAGTTTTAAACTGAGTTCCAGATTCGTTATTAAATAGAAAAACATCCAAAATGAAAAAGCAAAAAACATACAAAAAAAAGGTCATCGTGATTTCGTTGCTAATTGTGTTTTTGATTTTTGCAGGCATACAATTTATACGTCCTGTAATTACAAATCCACCGGTTACGGGAAATTTAAAAGTACCTCATGAAGTGCAGACTATTTTAAGAAATTCCTGCTATGATTGCCATTCAAACGAAACCAATTTAAGTTGGTATGATAAAATCGTTCCCGTGGCGTGGTTTGTTACCCAACATATAAAAGAGGGCAGGAGCGGACTCAATTTTTCTGAATGGGATCAATTATCGCCGGCAGATCAAAAGGCAAAACTGTGGGAATCTGTCAATCAGGTTTCTCAGGGAGCAATGCCTTTGCAGAGTTATACATTGGCACATCCGCAGGCAAAATTATCTCAAAAAGATCTCAAAGTACTTGAAAATTATATATGGGGCTTAAGAGTACATAATAAACCTCAGGATACTGCGAAAATAAAAGCATTAAACAATCAAACTGAAGAATTGAAAAAGGCTGAAAATTCAGTTAAAATACCAAAAACACTAAACGGGATTGCGTACATAGCTGATTATAAAAACTGGGCTGTTGTAAGTACAACGCAACGTCTTGATAACGGAACAATGCGAATTATCTACGGAAATGATATTGCCATAAAAGCAATTAAAGACAAGAAAGTTAACCCGTGGCCGGACGGTTCTATTTTGGCAAAAGCGGCTTATGATGAAATTGAGGATGAGAATGGGAATATTTCTCAGGGCGCTTTTAAACAAGTCGAATTTATGGCTAAGGATCACATCAAATATAAAAAAACAAATGGCTGGGGATTTTCGCGATTCAAAACTCCGGAATTGATTCCGTATGGTAAAAGGGCCGATTTTGTAATCGAATGTATGAATTGCCACAAGCCTATGGAAAAAAACGATTATGTATTCACACTTCCAATACGTCAATAAATATGAAAACGATATTCTATTTTACAGGAATTCTTACTTTCTTTTTTCTTTTTTCCTGTTCAGATAAAACAAATGACACGGCTTTGAATAAAGAGGCTTCATTACCGGATGCAATGCTGGATAAAGTTTCTGGTTTGCAGGTGATCAATTCTTCAATCAACAATAAAAAGCATACTACATCATTGCTCTACGGAAATCAAAAAACAGTAGAACGATTGAAATCGAACGAATTAAAACTTCAAGAAGGTGAAAAATTAGTATGGATTACGTGGCATCAAAAGGCAGATCCTAACTGGATTGGCGCCATGATTCCGGGAAAATTAGTATCGCTTGAAATTCTGGAATCTAATGGAGAAAAAGAAGGTTTTAACTATCAAAAATTTGAGGGAAACAAAATGGAAATTCAAAAAGACACTCTCGGGAATGCTCATAGAATTAAGGAATTACTGAATCAAAAAAAGGAAAATGTGCCTCAATTATGAATTAATTAAAACATTTATAATAGATTTTTTCACGCAGATTTAAAAAGATCTAAGCTGATATATGCAGATTATTCTCTGAATTAAATCTTCAATAATCTGTAATATCTGCGTAAAAACAATCCTTTAATCGCTTACTATTCTTTAACTAACTATTGAAGTTTTGTAATCTCTACCTATAATCGTGTAAAATTTTCTGATGTGTTCTGAATTAATTTTAATCCTCTGAAATATAAATTATTAGAACATCAAATCAAACCATAATCATTATGATACATAAAATAGAAACAGCGAAAAATTTAATTGCTTTTAGAGCTTTGGGTCAGGTAACAACAGCTGATTTTAAAAGTGTTGTGCTGCCTGAATTAGAAGGATTGTCAAAAGAATCCAATGAAATTAATTTTTTATTTGCACTAGATACAGATGTACCGAATTTTACTGAAAATGTTTGGTTTCAGGATGCTGTTTTAGGGTTACAGCAGTTTGAAAACTGGAATAGAGTCGCTATTGTTTCAGACTCGGAGGAAATGAATTTTAATGACAAATTCACTTTTAATAGTACGGGTGAATTACGTGGTTTTAAAAAACTAGCTTTTAATAAAGCCCTGAAATGGGTCGAAGGAAATTCAACTTTATAAACTAAGGTTATGAGAGCAATCTGGACAGGATCGATTAGTTTTGGGTTAATCAATATTCCCATTAAGATATTTTCTGCTGTGCAGGAAAGCAGTATTGACATGGATATGCTGGATGAAAAAGATCATGCCAACATCAAATTCAAAAGGGTAAATGAAAATACCGGCAAAGAAGTGGCGTATGCCAATATTGTAAAAGGGTATAAAATAGACGACAAATATGTTATTCTTGAAGATGCTGATTTTGAAGCTGCTGATGCTGAGAAAACCAAAACAATCAACATTCAGAGTTTTGCTTTAGAAAAAGAAATTAATAGCATTTACTACGAACAGCCTTATTATCTTGAGCCTGACAAAGGTGCGATGAATGCTTACGCTTTACTCAGAGATGCGCTTGAAGCATCCGGTAAAGTTGGGGTAACGAGTTTTGTTTTGCGTAATAAGGAAAGTCTTGCGATTTTAAAACCTTACAAAAACGTCATTCTTTTAAACCGAATTCGTTTTGAGCAGGAAATAAGAGACACAGCAGAATTAAAACTGCCTGCCGCATCTAAAAAAGCGACGAAAGAAATGGATATGGCCGAAAAACTGATCGATCAGCTAACAGAGAAATTCGACATAAGTGCTTATAAAGATGAATATACGGCTAAACTTTTGCAAATTATCAAGAACAAAGCAAAGGGCAAAAAACAAGCTGCACCAAAATTAAAAGTCGTTCACAAACAAAGCGACGATTTGATGGCGATGCTAAAAGCAAGTCTGGAAAAAAAGAAATCCTCTTAATGAGGATTTTTGTTTTCCAGCTTGTGTAATATCTTTTTGATATTGGCACCTTTTCCTAAAACGGGCTGCCATAAATCTCCTTTTTTCTCAAAACGTTTCAGTACATTTTTGATTGTAAATTGCGAGGGATGCAGTTTCAAATTTACTTCGCTCCATTCTAACGGTGTTGACACTGTTGCTCCGGGCTTAGGTCTTACAGAATAAGGCGATGCCAGAGTTTGTCCGCGTCGGTTTTGTAGGTAATCGATGTATATTTTATGATTTCTTTTTTTGATACTTCGTTCTAAAGAAGTTGTTTTGGGCAAACGCGAATGGATTTCGATGGCCAGTAATTCTCCGAAAATTTTAATCGAATCATAATCGTATTGCGCGCCCAGCGGAATATAAACGTGTAAACCTGTTGCTCCTGAAGTTTTGCAGTAACATTCGGTTTCGAGTTCGTCGAGAACTTCTTTTACGGTTAAGGCTGTTTTCACCACTTCTTCAAAATCATCTTTTTCGGGATCAATGTCGATAACAAGCCAATCGGGATTTTCGACGTGTTTGATGGTCGAATTCCACGGATTCATTTCGATACATCCTAAATTTGCCATATAAAGTAAAGTCGCCTTATCATTACAAATCAGATAATTAAGGTATTCTTCATTTGATTCTGAAAAGATTTTTTTGGTTTTGAGCCAGGAAGGAACTTTATCAACGTCGACATCTTTTTGATAAAATCCTGGCGCATTGATTCCGTTAGGAAAACGATTCATAGATTGCGGACGATCTTTTAGATAAGGAAGTATGAAATCGGCCACCTCATTATAATATTGCACGATTTCTCCTTTGGTAATACCATCTTCAGGAAAATAAACTTTGTTTTGATTGGTGAGATGCAAGGTAGTTTTTCCTATTTTTAAATCGTAATCGTTTTCTGTGGTTGGAGTTGGATTTTCTTTCATTGTGTCTGCTTTTGTTTTTTTATCCTGTATTTTTTTATCCGGTTTGGCAGCTAATTCAATATTTGATTTAGTGTTTGAAGGAACAAAAACTTCAGTAGCTTTTTTATCAATTCTTAAACCCAGATATACAGGATGTCTTAAATGTTTATCATTTGTCCATTCTGAAAATTTAACCTGACAAACCAGCTTTGGTTTTACCCATTGAATTTCATCCCTAAGCGCAATTTTTTCGTTAAGCGGAGATTCATTTACAAAATGAGGTTTCAGCTTTGTATACAGTTCTTTTAAGGTAGAATCTGTAAAACCGGTTCCGCACTTTCCTATAAACTGAAGTCTTTTGCCGTAATATTGGCCCAGTAAAATGGCCCCAAAATATTTTCTGGATTTTTTGGGTTCTGTAATTCCAATAATAATAGCTTCTTCTTCATTCGAAATTTTAATTTTGAGCCATTCGCTGCTTCTTTTACTGGGGATATAAGTACTATCGGCTTTTTTGGCAATAATACCTTCGCCTTTGTTTTTTATCGAAAGATCGAATTGGTTCAAACCTTTTTCTACGGTATGTTCCGAATAAAAGATATTGGTAAAGTCGTATTTATTGAATAGAATTTTCAGCAATTCCTTTCTTTCCAGCAATGATAAATCAGTGATGAGATTTCCGTCTAAATTAAGAAGATCAAAAACATAATATTTTAAAGTTCCAAAACCTGTTTTGAGATAGTTTTGAAGCAGCTGAAAATTCGCTTTTCCGTTTTCGTCTTCTACTACAATTTCGCCGTCTAAAACAGCTATATGATCTATTTTTTGCAATTCATCTGCAATAGGCTTAAAACTAGCATTAAAAGATAATTCATTTCGGCTAAATAATTGTACATCAGTTGGATTAATTACAGCAACAGCCCTGTAACCATCATATTTGTTTTCAAAAACCCAATCCGCATTATCAAATGCTTTTTCTTTGGTATTGGCTAACATGGGTTTGATAAAAACGGCAGGTTCTTCGGCTGATGCAGAATTATTTTTTGAAGCCTTTTTTTTACTGGTTTTTTCATTCATCTTTTGAGAATTTTTCTCTAATTCTTCTAAAGTCCTTTCAGTGATAACTGATTTATTTTGATTTAATATGTCACTTTCTGTTGCATTTGGATCTTGTTTTTTGATTAACAGCCAGGCATTTTCCTGTTTGCCTTTTAGTTTGATCAATGAGAATTCTCCTTTTAATTTTTTCCCTTTTAAAATAAAACTCAAATGTCCTTTTTTAAGATCTGCCAGTAAGGTTTTTTCTGCATTTTCTGTAGGCTCGTCCGGAGTATAAGTACCGTTGTCCCAAACAATAACATTTCCGGCACCGTAATTTCCTGCTGGTATTGTGCCTTCAAAATCTTTATAGCTGTACGGATGATCTTCGACCATCATCGCCAAACGTTTATCATCAGGATTCATAGACGGACCTTTAGGAACGGCCCAGCTTTTAAGAACGCCATCCATTTCTAACCTAAAATCATAATGCAGGTGCGAAGCGGCATGTTTTTGTACCACAAAGATTAGTTTGCTTACTGATTTTTCGATTTTGCCTTTTGGTTCCTGAGTTTGTTTAAAATCTCTTTTTTGATTGTATTTAGACAGTGACATGTGCGTTTGTTAAGATTAAAACAGTTAATGAAAGGGTGTAAATACCTGTTGCAACCAGACCAAAAATGATATGAGCCAAAAGCAACTGAAAATAATAACCTTTAAAATCGATCTTAGGTTTATGATTGCTCATTTTAAACATAATGATCCAGCCAATAATTCCAATGATTCCGCTAACAAAGCCCAGTAAAAAAGCTGTTAGAAAAGAAATGGGTACAATATTGTTGATCCATAAAAAATAATAAGACAGAACAAAAAGAAAACCTATAAAATAATGCAATAACCACGCTAACGTTTCTTTTACATTATTTGATAACTCAAGATGGAGTTTGCTTAACATGAACGTTAATAAAACAGGCTCTTTGTACAATTCCCGAAAAGTCGCTGATACAATATAGCTAAATAAAGTCATGGCCGATGTGGCTGCGATTGTAACGATTATTAATTGAAAAAAAGTATAAATATCCATGATAAGATGATTTTATTTATGAGAAAGAAAATAAACCATTCATGCAGAATGGTTTATTTGAATAAAGCTTTTACTAAAACTCTCTGGGATTATTTACTGGATCTTTTTCTTCGAGATCCTGATCGATGTCGTATTCCTGATCGAGCTCGTCTTGTTTTACATTGTCTGTGGTAAAACTGTCCTGATCACGATCATTTTCGTCATATTTTTCTATAAGATCATCATCTAAATCATTTTCGTCAAGATCTTCATCATCTTCATCGGAATCCTCATCTTCAAAATAATCGTCGTCTTCGTTTTCTCTTTCAAGAGCATTCGAAAAATCATCATCCAAATCATCTGTATCTTCATCCTGATTTAAAATTGGATCGTCAATATAGTCTCCTTCCTCATCCATTTTTTTTTGATATTCGTCAACATAACTTTCATCGTTATTGTGACTTACATTATAGATATCATTTTCTGTTTTCTCAGATTCAAAAGGAATAGGATCTTGCTGTTGCATAATGCGATTGTCCTTGATATAACTTCCAAAAGTTTCGCCTGTTTTGTGGTCTGAACTATTCATAACTATTTGAGGTTAAATTATTAGATATATAAGATGACTTTAAGTGAATTAAATGTCTGACTCAAAATTAGTTATGAAGTGCATGTGTTTACTTATAAAATTTGTAGTAGTAATTATATAATTAACAGCATTTTAGCTATTAGTAAAAGAAATTCTTAGTGATTGTACTTTAAATGAAAATTATATAAGGAGAATGGAAGATTTTGTAAGGAATTTTTGCTCAAATTTTAAAACATTTGAATAGAATTAATTGCAGGAAATGGCACACTTGCAGATCAAAATTTAAACGTATTGTTATGAATAAAAAAGGACCCATAGTAGTAATAGAAAATAAACAGGAAGACCGAAAATTATTTATCGAGGTTTTTAGCGAACTAAACTACGCCAACCCAATTATATATTTTAATACTGCCGAAACGGCTTGTAATTATATGCTTCGTCATGAGATTAAACCTTTTTTGGTTTTCTCTGATATTGTTTTGCTGAATGTGATGAATTATAAAGTGATGGATACAAATCCCGATAATAATGGAGTAGGTACGATATTCAATTGTCCGTACTTGTTTTTTACTACATTGTTTGAACAAAGTTTTGTCATCGATCCTTATTCGCTGCCCACTCATAGTTATTTTGTGAAACCTTTTGATTATGCTAAATTCAAGCACGTGATCAAGACTATTATAGAATATTGGAACAAACCAAAATCGATTGCTCAGTACAACAAAATAGAGATTAAAGCAGTTAAAATTGAATAAAAAAAATCCATTCGCCGTAACGAATGGATTTTGTTTTTAAAAGAAACTATTTTGCAATTAAATCTTATCGGATGGCATATCTTATTTTCAGTCCGTAAGAAACCAATCTGATATCGTTTGTGTTCGAAGAATTCAGCAAACTGTTGTATTGCAGCTGTACAGGCAATGCTGGATTGTACTGAACCAGATTTTTATTTTCTTTATTATCGTAGATATTATTTAATCCGTAATCTAAATAAAGGCCGATATAAAAAGCACTGCGATTGCCTATTTTTTGTTTTAAACCAGTTTCAAAAGTCACAGCATACGATACATCTGTATCAAGATCCTGTTTACTTGTTTTTAAATTGTTTTGGCTTTCAAACCCCGCAAAAGCAGGACTAAATAATTCTACATTATATTGCGGATAATAACCGCTTGTAGTAAGGTTCTGATAGGTAGTTTCGTAGCTTCCGTTTGTAGCAAAACCTATTTTAGCTCCCGCTGCCAGATATAATTTTGTAGTCCCCGGAGTTTCAAACTGAATATTAATTGGAATATTTACGTATCCTAATTTTTGTTGTTCTCGTAGGTTAGTTGCTTTGTATCGAAATTGAAAAGCTTCATTTTCTGAATCAACAGCATTATACTGTGCGCCAAAAAAGCCATATTTTACATCAGAACTGTACGTTTGATATTCGACACCAACACCAATACTTAAACCTTCGTTTAAATAATAGGAATATCGAATTCCGGCATTTATACCGTTTCCGGGTACGACATCTCCGGTAGTATTGTACTTTAGAAATGAAAATGGACCTCCAACAGCAATTGATAATTCCTGCTTTTTATCCTGACCGTAACTATCTAGGCATGATCCTAAAAGTACCGTAACGATTGACAGTGATGTCATATAGTTTCGTATATATTTTTTCATCTTATTTTTTTTAATGCCAGTGCTATCAGAAATAGCACTGACAGATTTTATTTGTTTACAATTATTTTTAATGTTTTCTTGATGTTTGGAGTTTCGATAACAACAACATACATATTGCTCTCAGCATCAGGTAACTGAACTTCAGTTTTTACTGTAGATGATTTCAATGTTTTGACCAATTGCCCAGAAACAGTATACAGGCTTATTTGCATGTTTTCTAATTCTTCGGCAGGGAAATCTGCTTCAACAGTAATAACTTGTCCTGTTTGAATAGGATTAGGATAAAGTCTGGCCGTTGACGATCTTTGAGTCGAAATTTTGGTACTGCAAGTTTGAAGTGTTTTTCCGTCTTTTGTCGTCATTTTCGCACTAAAGTCTGCAGATTTATCTAAAGAATTCGCCAAATCATCTCCTGCTGAATAATATTGACCTGTTCCTACTAATTGCCCATTCTTAAACCATTGGTATGAAACAAATTCATAACCTCCGTTAGTCTGAGGATTATTATTGATAAGCAATATATTGTTGAATTTTTGATGCACAATGTCATAGAAACCAAATGGTTTTTCTATCGTTAAAACATAAGTAGCAGTTGCTGTTCCGTCTTGTGAAGTAACAGTAACATTTTGCGTATAAATTCCCGGTTTAGGAGGCGTAATCGTAAAATTGGCAGAAGGTGAGAATGTTGCTCCCGTTTCATTTGTGAAGGCAACATTTACATTGTTTTCTCCGCATTGCATCAAATACTTAATTTCTTTTGCCGGATTTAGATATACTTGAGTACCAAGTGTAATTTTTGATACCGTTACGTCATTATTTTTAATTACCAGAACTTGTGAAACATCTGCTGCTGGTAAGTAATTTTCATTACCATCCTGATGTGCTACAATTAATACTTCGCCAGATCGTAGAACATTTACTAAACCAAGCGCTGAAACATTAGCTGGCGGCAGGGCAGAAGTGTAAGTGAACGAGTAACGAATAGGTAAACCTGAATTAGAAAATCCATTTAAACTAAAGTCATTACCTACTCCAAAAATCTTTGGCAAAATCGCTCCAAATGTAATTTGCTGTGCCGCTTTGTTGATAGTAAGCTGGGCAGTAAGTGTTACTGGAGAACAATTTGGTGAACTTACATCTGGTGTTACTGTTGCTGTAACAGTATAAACTCCTGAATTAGTCGCTCCGTTTACTGTTCCTGTTGATGGAGTAGTAGCATATACTACGCTTGCTCCGGCAGGAAGATTAGCAACTTGTATGGTGCGTACACTTCCGTTATAAGTAAATGCGGCATTAGCAAAAGTTACCTGATCTAATGGAGAAGCAGTTACAGTAAGGTTTTGCTGTTGTGTAGCAATATTTCCGCTAGCATCAGTATAAGTCCATGTAATTACATAATTACCTACAGCAGTATAAGTTAAAGGATCTGTTGTTGTTGCAGATATAATTCCGGAACAATTATCAGTTGCTGTTGGTATTGCAATTTGCGCTGGTAAAATCGAACAATAGTTCGTAATAGCAGGAAGATTTGCTACATTAGGCACTGGCGCAGTTACATCTTGAATTGTAGTTATAGTTACATTTTGTGTTAAAGTACAGCTGTTTGCATCAGTAATAAGTACAGAGTAATTTCCTGCGCTTAATCCGGTTGCTGTTGCTGCATTTCCGCCAGAAGGTGACCATGCATACGTATAAACACCAGTTCCGCCTGTTACAGTTACAGTTGCCGAAGCATCACTTTGTCCGTTGCAAGAAACATTCACTTGTGATGTTGTTGCTGCAAGTAGAGCAGGTTCTGTTATTGTAACCGTTGCTGTTGTTTGACATAAGTTAGCATCTTGTACTGTTACAGTATAAGTTCCTTCAGCAAGTCCTGATGCAGTTGCAGCAGTTCCGCCAGTTGGAGACCATACATAACTGTAAGCACCAGTTCCGCCCGTTACAGAAACAGTTGCAGATCCGTTTGTTCCACCGTTACAAGAAACGTTAGTTTGAGATGGTGTTGCTATTAAAGCAGCTGGTTCTGTTAATGTAAAACTTTGTGTTGTCTGACATAAGTTGGCATCTGTAATAGTTACTGTATAAGTTCCTGCAGTAAGTCCTGATGCAGATGCAGCAGTTCCGCCAGAAGGTGACCATACATAACTATATGCACCTGTTCCTCCAGTTACAACTACTGAAGCTGATCCGTTAGAACCTTCATTACATGAAATATTTGTTTGTGAAGGAGCAACCACGATTGCAGCAGGTTCTGTGATTGTAAAGTTTTTTACAATAGAACATCCGTTTGCAGAAGTTATGGTTACCGAATAATTTCCTGCTGTAAGTCCCGTTGCAGTTGCTGCGTTTCCTCCATTTGGAGCCCAAACATATGTATATGGACCCGGAGCTCCTGAAGGTACTACTGTTGCAGTTCCTGTGTTTGATCCATTACATAATACATTGGTTTGAGATACTGTAGCAACTAATGTATTTATAGTAGTAATTGTAAAGTTTTTTGTAATTGTACATCCATTAGCATCTGTGATCAGAGCACTGTAATTGCCAGCTGGTAAACCTGTTACTGTTTGAGTTGTTACTCCATTAGACCATAAATAATAGTAAGGAGTTGTTCCTCCTGATGGAGTAACAGAAGCTTGCCCACCCACAACACAAGTTGCATTGATTTGTGATGTTGTAGCTGTTAAAACAGAAGGCTGATCGATTGTAAAGTTTTTAGTTAAGGTACATCCGTTATTATCTGTAATTAAACAGCTATAATTTCCAGCAGTAAGGCCAGTTGCAGTAGCAGCTGTTCCTCCAGAAGGAGACCATAAGTAGGTATAGTTTAATGTTCCTCCAGAAGCAGTTACCGTTGCTGTACCAGTTGCTCCTCCATTACAAAGAACATTAGTTTGTGATGTCGTTGCTGCTAAAACTGCAGGTTCTGTTATGGTAACATTTGCTGTGTATGTACAAGTGTTAGCATCCTGAATAGTTACAGTATAAGTTCCCGCCGCTAATCCTGAAGCAGTTTTAGCAGTTCCTCCTGTTGGCGACCATATGTAGCTATATGGAGCTGTAGCTCCTGTTGCATTTACAGTAGCGCTACCGTTAGTTCCGCCATTACATGAAACATTTGTTTGTGTTACTGTTGCAGAAAATGCAGCAGGTGTGCTAATGGTAATATTTTTAACCAATGTACATCCGTTTGCATCTGTAATGGTACAAGTATAATCTCCTGCTGGTCTTCCGGTAATAGATGATGTAGTTCCTCCTAAAGGAGCCCATAAATAAGTATAAGTAGGAGTTCCTCCTGATACCGTAACACTTGCAGTTCCATTTGATCCGCCAAAACAACTAACACCAGTTGATGCTGTAGTTGCTGAAAGGGCAGCTGCTGGTTGTGTAATAGTAAAAGTTTGTGTTGTTTGACATAAGTTAGCATCCATAACTGTAACAGTATAATTTCCGGCTGTTAATCCTGAAGCTGTCGCACCAGTACCTCCAGATGGAGACCATGAATAAGTATAAGTTCCGGTTCCTCCTGTTGCACTTACTGTTGCAGATCCTGTAGCTTCGTTGCGACATCCTATATTAGTTTGCGCAACTGGTGTAGCAACCAATGCATTTGGCTGGGTAATAGTAAAACTTTGTGTTGTTTGACACAAGTTGGCATCTTTTATTGTTACTATGTAAGTTCCTGCTGTTAATCCTGTTGCTGTTGCAGCAGTTCCTCCAGTTGGTGACCATAAATAAGTATAAGTTCCTGTTCCGCCTGTTACGTTTACTGTTGCCTCTCCTGTTGCAGCGCCATTACATACTAGATTAGTTTGCGATGTTGTTACAGAAAGTGGAGTAGGTTCGGTAATAGTAAAAGTTTGTGTTGTTTGACATGAGTTTGCATCAGTAACAGTTACTGTATAAGTACCTTGTGTAAGTCCTGATGCTGTTGCACCCGTACCTCCTGATGGAGACCATGAATAAGTGTAGCTGCCAGTTCCTCCAGTAACTGCAACAGTTGCAGTTCCGTTTGAACCTCCGTTACAGCTTACATTATTTACTGTACCCTGTGATGCCGCCAATACTGGTGGCTCCGTTACCATAATATCGCTTACAATTTTTGTACAGCCTTTAAAATCTGTAATAGTTACATTGTAAATTCCAGCAGAAAGTCCTGTAATAGCAGAAGTTGTAGCTCCGTTCGACCATAAATAAGTATATCCGGGAGTACCTCCGGTTGCAGTAATAGAAGCAACACCATTTGAGCCTCCGTTACAAGAAACATTAGTTACAGCCGGAGTTCCGTTTAATACTGGAGGCTGAGTTACTGCAATATTGCTTACCGTTCCTGTACATCCGTTATTATCGGTAATGGTTACTGAATAAGTACCAGCAGCTAAACCTGTTCTGTCTTCAGTTGTAATACCCCCGCCCCAATTGAAAGTATAGGGAGCTGTACCACCTGATGGCGTAAGGTTGATAGTTCCATTTGTACCTGCAAAACAAGATACGTTGGTTACTACTGTAGTTCCGCCAACTGCAGCAGTAGGTTGCACCACAGCAATATTACTTACCGTTCCTGTACATCCGTTAACATCGGTAATGGTAACCGAGTAAGTACCAGCAGCTAAACCTGTTCTGTCTTCAGTTGTAATACCGCCACCCCAATTAAAGGTGTATGGACCAGTACCGCCTGATGGAGTAAGGTTGATAGCTCCGTTTGAGCCTGCAAAACAAGATATGTTGGATACTACTGTAGTTCCACTAACTACAGCAGGAGGTTGCGTTATTGTAATATTATTTAGCGTTATAGTACATGAATTTGCATCTGTAACCGTCACGCTGTAAGTACCTGCTGGACGACCTGTTATAGCAGCTGTTGAAGCACCTGTATTCCATAAGTACGTATAACCTCCGGCTCCTCCTGTTGCAGTTACAGAAGCGACACCATTACTGCCTCCATTACATGATACGTTTGTAACAGCAGATGTAGCATTTAATACACTTGGTTGTGTTACTTGAATATTATTTACCGTTTTGGTACAAGAATTTGCGTCTGTAACAGTTACACTATATGTTCCAGCCATAAGACCTGTAATAGCAGATGTTGTAGCACCAGTATTCCATAGATAAGTATAACCTCCTGCACCTCCAGTTGCAGATACAGCAGCAACACCATTAGCACCTCCATTACACGCTACGTTTGTAAAAGCAGGTGAAGCGTTTAATACAGGTGGCTGAGTTATAGTAGCAGATCTAGTTATTTGTGTTCCTTCACCATCGGTAACCGTTACATTATAAACTCCAACACCAAGAACAGATGCTGTTGCATTTGTTCCTCCAGATGGCGACCATGAATAAGTATAAGGAATTGATCCTCCGCTTACAACAATTGTAGCAGTACCATTGTTTCCTCCGTTACAGCTGACATTTGTTTTAGCAATAGTTGCCGGAGCAGTTAATGCAGCTCCTGTTGTAAAATTAAATTCACCTCCGTAATTAGTTCCGCCGCTATTGGTAGCATACGCTCTATAATAAATAGTTGTTGCAGCAGGAAGTCCCGTTACAACATTACCAAATGTCCCAGTTCCGGTCCCTATTTGAACTTTATTATTTGCAATAGTTGGGTTTACCGTTGTAGCCCACACAATTCCTCTTTCTATGGTTGTATCACCACCATCAGCAGTAACCTCACCACCAAGTGTTGCAGAAACAGATTTGATGCTTGCTGCCACAGCAGATGTTACAGTTGGTGCAACTGCAAGTGTAATACTTGGTGCAGGATAATTTGTTGGGATTGTAGGAGTAATACCTAAATCATTTGTATTATGATGCCCCCAGTTTGCAGGATTATTTATGCTGGCTAATATTGCAGCTTTTGAACCTGTTAAAGAACCAGTATATTTACTGTTAGGAATTTCTGGTCCTGGTGCAGGAAATAAAGAAATACAGTTTACACCATTTGTTAATCCTGGCGGCAAACTGCTTTCGGCTCCTAATGCTGATACAGTAGATAAATTCCAAGTGGTTACCGGATCATAATTTGTTGCATTATAATCGCCATGTATACCAGCAATAAATGTTGGAGATGCCGGCTCAGGAAAACCTGTTGGAGATTGATAAGCAAGGATTTGGTCTCCAGCAAAAAGATTGAAGTTTGCACCTTGAGCAATTGTTACAGATGCCTGAGCTGTACCTGTTATTGTAAAAGTATCTGCAGCTGTTTCAATTATTGATATAATAGTTCCTACAGGTGTAAGTGCCGGTACATTCCACAATAAATGTGTTTCTGTACTGGTCGCCCAAGCTCCGTTGCCCCATCCTTTTTCAGTAAAATAAATAGCGGTTCCTGCCGGTATTGCTTTTAAAGTAATAAAGGAGAAACCATCTCCGCTTGGAGATCCCGTTTGATATCCCACAAAGGCGATATCACCGGGTACTAAAGCTTGAGCTTTTGCATTTTGATGTACAAAGAATGTACACAAGAGCATAATAAATAAGAGTAGTTTTTTTTTCATAATACGAGATTTAGGTTAGTGACATAGATAAGCATTGTGCCAGCCACTTTGATGATCAGGCTTAGTTATTGAACTTAAAGCTTTAATAAAATGTCCGTCATTTACCAATGTTTCGATTTTTCTAAAGCTTATATTATTGAGAGAATCCAGATTTAATTCATAGATGTAATGATTAAATGTTGTTCTGTTTGTATCCTTATCGAATTTTATAATCCCTCGTGGTCCTTTGATATTTAAATGATCCATTTCTTCTATTAAAGACTTGACACTTAATTTTTTTGCATTTTGCATGATGTTCTTTAGTATAAGTCCGTTTTCATATCCAAGAATTGAAAAATAAGTTGGATTTTCTGAATATGAGTTTTGATATAGTTCGTTTAATTCTGAAGTATCTGTATCATTCTGCATCCAGCTGCTTACTACATAAAGTTCGTTTTGATTATTCTTGTACTCGTCTAAAATTTTATCATTGATAAAAAAGGGAGTTACATAGAAAGGATATTTTTGGGTAATTTTATTTTGGCTTATAAAATCTGCATTTTCTTCAGCATATAAACCACTATAAAAAGCAAAAACAGCATCAGGCTTTTGTTCGTTAATAATTTGTGACATATAAAGTGACTCATCTTCTCTAGGCTGAAAAGGCGTAATATAATGCCCTGAAAAATTGTCTTGTTCGTTAAATGCATATTCTACAGCAGACAACAGGCCGTAACCCGAATCATAAAAAGAAGTTGAGGTTGCTATTTTTTCATATTTTTTACTTGTAAAATAGCGGCCTAAATGATAACAGGATTCAGCTAATCCAAACGAATTAATATAAACCCCTTTATAAGCCTGCGTTTCATAAGGCAATGTTGCTCCAAGATCAGCAGCGATTAATAAAATATCATTTTTTGAAGTATAGTTATAAACTTCTGACATATTTTTATGACCAAAAAAGCCAATGATAATCGATACATCTTCCTGAAAATTCAGTTTTTGTATTCTGTCAATTATCATTTTTTCGTCTGCACCAATACCAATACTTTCTACAAAAAATTTTGCATTTAGATTATTAAGTTTTAACCCTCGCATAAAATCCTTGTCTATTGTAGGATACTGTTTTGACTTTGGAATTAAAATTCCTATTTTAATGTCGTTATCCATAAATTGAGATTAAAAAATAGAGGCAGTAAATGCCTCTGTTTTTAGTGTTTTATTAGTTGCGAGAAGGAAAAACTCCTTGTAATGAAATACACATGTTTACAGCAAGATATGGATTTCGGATACTAAATGGAAGGTTGTTTCCTGCTGGTGCGGTGTTACCTCCTAGAACGGCAGTTGCACCAATTCCTCCAATTTTAGATGTTCCAGTTCCTGGTTCACTATAAATGTTTGCAGTTTGACCTCCAGAAGCAAGAGAGTTATTTCCACCGTCAGTTTCATTAGAAACTGTACCTCCTGTAATTGAATTTGCAGTTACTGTTACAGCTGCAGTTGCACCTGTAAGAGCGTGAATGTGAGCAGGAATATTACTTAGTAATAATGAAGTGTTTTCAACACCAGCAGTTTCACCTATTATAATGTTGCTTAAACCAGGACCTTGTCCATAGTGTATAGCGCTGCGTCCTCTTAAGTCAGGAAGATTAAAAGTAGTTGTGCCATTTCCTCCATAAGTTGTTCCAAGTAAGGCAAATAAAACTTGATTTTGAGAAATTCCCATAGCTTGACCGTTACAAAACGCCCAGCCTACAGGGGCGAAATTGAATGCAAAAAGATGGATCTCTCCGACGTAAACTTCAATCATAATTTTTAGATTTAATAGGTTAATGTTAGTTGTTTGATTTATAATGTTTTGATAGATTCGGTTACAATCGGTAATTAATCTGATAGATTTTTACTACATGCTAAGTTATTGAAAATAAGTATTCTACAAACAGGTGTTTTTACGTGTTTTATCTAAGTAAGAAATTCCACTTTTTAATCAATTTTTTGAATAGAAAGTAGCACCTATGGTTTTCAAATTGAACACTAAATCGCCTTAAAACTTAATTTAGACTCTAAAATTATATGGCTAGTGGCTTGGTGATGAAAAATATGTCACAAAAAAGGGATTTTATGTCATGAAATCTATTTTTAATGTCACAGAAATTTTGATGAATGACTTCTAATTATGCGAATTCATTTTTCAGTGAAAAAAGTAACTTTTTATTGAAAAATGTAATGATGATACATCGTTTTAGGTTTGTAGAAATGGGGTTTCGTGTATTTGAACGAATAAATTTACAAAAATAAATAGCATAACTATCAGGAAGACAGGGTTTTTTTGTGTAAATTCTTACGTAATGAATAAACTAGAGGAGCATTAGCTTACATTCGTTTAATGACTATCTTATAGTATTTCAAATTTGTAAAGATTCTAATAAAAGTTAATGAGGTTAACGAAAAATAGGCTTTGAATACTTTCGGAAGATTTAGCATACTATACTTCACTAAAAACTATGAATGATGAAGGGAATTAGTTTTAATTTTTAAAGTTTATATTCTAAAATTAAAAAGATTTATTTTTGCCGCTCAACCAGAATTCTACCAAACTCAAATTCCAATACTTTATGAAGGCAGTTATTTTCGACATGGATGGTGTAATTATCGATTCGGAACCGTTTTGGCAAAGAGCCGAATTTGAGGTTTTTTCATCCCTTGGCGTAGCCTTAAATACAGAATTCACTAATTTAACCAAAACAATGACCACCGTAGAAGTAACAAAGTTTTGGTACGATAAATTTCCCTGGGAAAGCAAAACGCTCGAAGAGGTTGAAGAAATGGTAATCGTAAGAGTAATGGAGCTGATAGAGCAGGTTGGTGGCGAAATAAACGGAATTGAATCTTTTATAAAAAAACTTAAAGACAATGGTTTTAAAATAGGTCTCGCAACAAATTCTCCTTATAAAATAATACCTGTAGTGCTAAAAAAAGCAGGTATTTCTCAATATTTTGATAGTATATTCTCGGCAGAATTTGTTGAGTTGGGTAAACCGGATCCCGCTATATATTTAATGACATCCAAAGAATTGGGTATCGAACCCGAAAATTGCATTGTTATCGAAGATTCTTATTCGGGAATGATGGCCGCAAAAAAGGCAGGTATGAAAGTCGTTGCGTTTACAAACGGAAATGAAGATCTCAATTTAAGTTTAGCCGATTACACAATGGAAAGTTTTCTGGAACACGAACTGACGATATTCTCCTGATTGATATCTTGTTGCTTAGCAGGAAAGTGAACAAATTTGGTCTATACAATATAATTTTGTAAAAGCTCAAGTCTTTCTTTTACCGTTAAATCACCATCCAGAAACAAAGTCGTACATTCTACTTCGGTTAGCCATTGCTTTTGCTGTTTAAAACTTCTGCTGGTGGTATTTTCTTCCAAATCATATTCGGCAGCCCAGGCTAGAAATGCCTTGTATTTTGCATTTAATTTTTCGTCGAATAAAATTTTATTTCCATTTCTTGAGATTTCCCGTTCAGCCAATCTTTGCAATCTGATTTTTTGCGGAATATATAATAAAACAACAAGATCAAATAGATCTTTATAATCTGTTTTCCAACGAAATATAGAACCGGTAACGACTACATTCTCCTGAGAATAAAAATCGCTTTCGAATAATAAATTACGTTCATCAGAAATTCTTGCTTCCTGAAACGGAGGATCTGTTTTTTTCCAAAAGTACTCGTCAGAATCCAGGTGCAAAAAACAATCGTTATTTTTGACGAAAGAATTGCCAAGTGTTGTAGCACCTGCTCCTGATGCGCCCATAATCATTATTTTCATCCTGTTTTTAATTAATGCTTCAATTCAATTTATCCTTTAGAATATAAAAATAGTTATAATCTTTAAAGATGAATTCAATTTGTTTTAAATAAAAACAGAAATAAATTTTTGAAATATTTTGTCACTAAGATCGTTTTAATAACCAATGAACTCAGTGTAATATAACATTACATCATGAATTTGTATATTTGTGTACTTTCTTAACCTACTAAAGTCTATAATGCCTGAATTTTCACCACTGGATCCAAAAACAGTTTTCCTGCTTTATTTTTGGGGAAACTTATTTATTTGCATTCTCATTTTTAGTTATTCGTTTTCGTATGCTTCGATTGAAAACAAAAGAAAATTAAACATTTTTGGCTACGGAAAAATAACCCTGACGATTGGTTGGGTTCTTATTTTTTTAAGAAACATAATCCCGGATTTTATTTCTATTAATATTGCCAATTCTATCATTTTGTGCGGATGCTGCTATGAAACAATAGCGATGATATCGATGCTCAAAGTAAAATCAAGAAGGTGTAATCGTTTGCAAATAGCCATAACCATTTTCGCAATAGCAGTTTTTAACATTGCAACATTATTAGAGAGTAAGGTGAATACCCGAATTGTAATTATGTCACTGGGAATTTTTGCCATTTTTTTGCCGCCAACAATTAATTATTTCAGAGAAAAAGGAAATAATCTTTTCCGGATGTTTTATTTATTGGGCTACGCTGTTTTTGAAATTTTAATCTTCATACGTGCAGTTTATAATTATATCAATCCGCAGGAATATTTTTTTTCGTACCGTGTTTTCGACAGTTTGTACAGTATTAGTTTGTTTTTGCTCACTCTTATTGGTACAGTAGGATTTTTGTTGCTGGTAAAAGAAAAACAAGATCTTAAAATCAAAAAGCTTTTAAACGATAAAAACTTATTCTTTTCGATTATAGCGCACGATCTAAAAGGCCCGTTGGGATCATCGGTTGCATTATCAGAAATATTAGCCGAGGAAATTGATGCTTACAGTCGGGAAGAGATTAGGGAAATTACAGGAATGCTCCACGAATCGAACAAAAACATTTATAAGCTGCTGGAGAATCTTTTAGACTGGTCGCGGGTACAAACGGGAATGATTGAATACAATCCGAAAAAAGTAGTATTGAATACCCTGATTGAGGAGAACATAGCACTTAACAGAAATACAGCATTAAATAAAAACATAGATCTTAAGTTTGAATCGACCGAAATTATAGAAATAAAACTCGATAAATACATGATTGATACTGTTTTGAGAAATCTGATGACCAATGCCATTAAATTTACGGATCAGCAAGGAGAAATTAGTATTACCATAAAAAGGAGAAACCAAAAAGCAGAAGTTTCAATCACAGACAACGGTATTGGAATTCCTGATAATATAAAAGAAAAACTTTTTAAAATTAATACCAAAGTAATTCAGAAAGGAACAGAAAACGAAAGCGGAAATGGATTGGGCTTACTACTCTGCAGTGAATTTATAAAAAAACACCAAGGCGAAATTTGGGCCGAAAGTGAATTTGGAAAAGGAAGTACTTTTAAGTTTATTTTACCGCTGGAGGGATAAAAATTCAATCCAAAATCCAAATTCCAAATTCCAAAAAATCCAAATTCCAACAAATTTATAGACCAACAATTGGAATTTGGAATTTAAAAGTTTGTAATTTTAAAATCAAGCAATTGGAATTTGGAATTTAAAAAATTGGAATTTTTATTTAAGTTTTAAATAAAAAAAGTCCCCCAGTTTCATAAGGGTGTGAAACTGGGGGACGAATAAAAAAAATAAAACACAATCTTTAGAACGAATATCTCAATCCAAGCTGTCCTTGGAATCTTGAAGCCAATTGATCTATAGTATAAGGTGTAGCCGTAGGTTTTTGGAAAGTGTACGTTGGATCGCCAGTAGCAACTCCGCCTAAGTTTCCTGATTTTGTTAACCCAAGGTTAGCTGTCGAATTGTAAGTGTTTGGAACAAAATAGCTTCTTCCCCAATCTTTGTTGATAAGGTTTCCAACATTGGCCATACTAAATGAAATTTGGAATGTACCTACTTTTTGAACTTTGATTTCATCCGTTAATTTCAAATCTGCCTGAATGTTCCATGGAGTTGTATCACCATTTCTTTGTGTGAATGTTCCTCTTCTGCTTTTCAAATAATCATTTCCGTTTACGAAAGCTTCGTAATCTGCTACTTGTTGAGCCGCTGTAGCGGATGGAACACCTGCTGCACTTACTCCGATATATTTAGCTGCTTCTGCTGCATCTTTAAAGATATAAGCCAAACCTGCTGCTTGTCCTGTGCCTGCAATGGTTGAGTTTACAAATCCCCATGAAAAAGGATTCCCAGATTGTGCATTAAAATACACATTAGCAGAGAAAGTATTGTTGTCAGCCAATTTTACTGCATATCCAACATTAGAAACAATTCTGTGTTTGATATTAAAGTTCGAAGTGGCCAATTGAGGATCATTAGGTGTCAATGACTGATTCATCTGGAAGTTACTTTCCATAGAGTTACGAATTCCGTTTGTCACGTCACGAGAATCTCCATAAGTGTACGCCACCATAAAATTCAAACCAAAATCGTATGATTTCGAAACCATCTCAGTAATGCTGTATCTGTATCCTTTATTTGTATTTGATAATAAGTAAGCATTAGAAAAAGCAGGATTTATGTTTGCGGCATAAATTGGCATTTGGTGATTGGTATCATAAGAAAAATAAGTTGGGTTATCTGTCTTATTTACCTGTTGAAACTCAAGATCACGAATTACTTTAGTATAAATACCTTCGGTTGTAAATTTATATCCGCCGATAATTTTATCAATAGCCAAAGAGTTTCTTAAAACAGACGGCATTTTAAATTTATTATCTACTAAATCTGCCTGAACTTTTGGCGTAGCATCGTGATATCCGTTTAATCCGCCTGTTGCTAAAGGATCACCCGCTGCTGTAACCTGAGCTGCTGTAAGGTTATTTTTATCATAACTTCCGTAACCTACACCATCATTATAATACGCATATCCTAACCATGCAAAAGGAATTCTGCCTGTAAATACTCCAGAACCACCTCTTAAAACAAGGGTTTTATCTTCGTCTACATTATAGGTAAATCCAACTCTTGGAGAAACTAATGCTGTAGTAAAAAAGTTATTACTAATTTGATTTAAAGGAGTATAACTGTAAGTATTACCATAGTTAGCATCAGCAGGAGAATTTTGTACTTGTGGGCTTAATTTTGGTTTATTTGGCAAATCAGTGTAATCAACTCTTACACCCGGAGTCACTTTAAGTTTGTTGCCAATTCTTATCTCATCCTGTACATAAACGCTATAAAGATTTACTTTGAATTTAGCATACGGGTTATTAAAGATTTCATCTCTTGTAGAACCGTCAAAAGGATACGTGCCACGAACACGAGTTGGAAGTTTATTCATGAAATCTGCAAGAGATTTGTATGAAACTCTTCCGTTTAGCGCATTTACAAATCCGTAATTAATGTCGTAGAATTCGTTGTGCGTACCAAACAATAAAGTATGATTTCCTGTTTTATAAGTAAGGTTATCGGTGATTTCGGCAGTGTTTTGTTTCATATTAAAAACAGTAGCTTCACGATCATTTCCTAAGAAAATTGTTCCTCCGTTGTAACCAATTTCTGCCTGAGGAAACATGGCATTTGATGATTTTGGATCACGATAATCTTTAATAGCCGAATAACTTGCAAGGAATGAGTTCGACCATTGGCTGTTAAAGTGGCTTTTTAATTCTAAAACCGTACTAACAGATTGGTTTTTTTGGGTGAAATCCATGCTTGAAAACCTGAAGTTTGCTGCATCACGCTCTAAGTTCGAAGCCTGAGAAATAACTGTATTGTTTCTTAACGAAAGAGCGTGTTTATCATTAATTTTCCAATCTAATTTATTGAAGAATTTTTGGCTTTTTGCAAAGTTGTTGTAAGCACCATAACTTCCGGGATCAAACCCGTAATTTGTTTTAACAAAGTTTGAAATTTGCTCTGCTGTAGCATTATCAACCAATGAAGTCAATTTTCCGTTAGAATCTGTTTGTCCTGCATTGTAAAACAAAGGATCTGTTCTTTCAGCATATTCCATATTGGTAAAAAAGAACAATTTGTCTTTGATAATAGGTAAACCTAATCTAAAACCAACTTGATAATCACCAAAAGAATTTGGCATTTTAGAACCGTCACCAGCATTATTAGGACCAGTAATAGCAGCATTTCTGCCATAACTATAAATAGATCCTGTTACTTCATTGGTACCACTGCGGGTAACAGCATTAACGCTTCCTCCTAAAAAGTTTCCTAATTTAATATCATAAGGAGCAATATAAACCTGAATATCCTGTATGGCATCCAAACTTATAGAGTTAGATCTTGTACTGCTTCCAGGCATTCCTGAAGTTCCGGACTGACCACCTAAAGACGGGCTAAAACCAATTGCATCATTATTGATCGAACCATCAATGGTTACGTTGTTGTATCTGAAGTTCGTTCCTGCAAAAGAGTTGTTTGAACTTTGAGGTACTAGTTTAGTAACATCCTGAATCCCTCTGTTGATCAACGGTAAACCATTAATTTTTTTCTCATTAATACTTGTTCCGTTATTTTTAGACGATGGTTTAGAACCTGTAATCACCACTTCTTCTAATACATTATTATCTGTTTTACCCACTACAATTGTTGGTAAATCATTGTCGCCTAATGCTAAATGTATTTGTGCATTAGAATAATCTTTGGTTTCTGAACTTTTAATTTCAAGTTCGTAAGGTCCGCCGGCATTTAAATTTTCGAAACTAAATCTACCTTGCTTGTCGGTTACAGCTCTGTAGACTGCATTAGTAGGTAAATGTGTTAGTGTAACCTCAGCGCCGGTAAGCGGACTTGTACCATCGCTAACCTTTGCAGATAAAGATGAGGTTGTAATTTGAGCAAAAATGTTCCCCATAACAAGAAGCATGAATGCCGAAAAAAAGAGTTTTAGTTTTGTCATGTTGTTTTTAGTTTTTATTTGACAAAGAAACTCCCTTTGTTTCGATCAGATTTAACGCTTTTGTTAACTTAAAATCATAAAACAATTCATTGTTAAGTTAGGATTATGAAGGTGTTATTTCAAGAAAAAGCAATTATCTCTTTAAAATCAGTTACTTAAGTAAAGTGCTAAAAATAAGTAGATTAAAGCTAGATTTAAAGTAGATTAGAAAAAGATTAGAGTGTTATGTAAATGTTACCGATTGTAAAAAGTGATAACTCTGAAGACTACTATTACAACTAAAAAAAATATGATTTTGGATGTTTTTAGGAATATTATAATTTTCAAATTAGAATAAAATTGAATAGCGTCCAACTTTAGTTGGATGGAAAAGAAAAGTACAACAGAAGAGGCTTTAGCCGAATGAACTACGTTTTCACTAAAGTATATTTTAAAGTTAGCCTGCGCATTTTTGTCATCCCGAGGAACGAGGGATCTCCGCAAGCAGCTCTGCAAAGATTGGCGATTTTGATTGTGGAGATTCTCGTGGAGATCCCTCGTTCCTCGGGATGACAATGATTGTGATTAAGTTGTTTTCTATGTTTCTAATTATACTCAACAATTAAATTCTTAAGGAAACACCAAAGAAAACGAAGTCCCTTTCCCCAACTCAGAATCTACTATTAAATTAATATTATGAAGTTTAAGAATCTGCATCGTGATAAAAAGCCCTAATCCCTGTCCCTGAATATGGCGCGTATTATCGCTTCTAAAAAAGAGATCGAATATAGATTCTTTATCAGTATCTGAAATTCCGGGACCCTGATCGGTAATTTTAATGACAAGTTTGTTTTCTTTCGAAAGGGCAAAAATTGCAACCGGAGCAGGAGAGGAGAATTTTATAGCATTATCTACTATATTATATAAGGCTATAAAAAGCATGTGTTTATTGGCATAAATAGAAAGTAAATCTTCCTGATCTGCAATGGCATTCAAATTGAAAGAAACCTTAGATTCCGGATATTCAATGGCTTTTTTCTCTAACACATTCCATAAAATCTCATCGATCCTGATGGTTTCCATTTGTTGAGGTTCTGAAAGCTCCAATCCGGATAAAACCAAAAGACCTTCGAGAGTTGCTTTAAGATGTAATGCATCCTTACGAAGGGATTTTAATATCTCTTCATATTGCGTATTTGTTCTGGGTTGCTGCAGCGAAACATCCAGATCTCCTATAATAATAGTAAGCGGCGTTTTCAATTCGTGCGAAGCATTTTTCAGGAAATTATTCTGAATCATGATGCCGTTTTCTAATCTTTCCAGAAGATAATTGAATGTAGTAACCAATTCTTTAATTTCATCTTTTCCACTCGTTTGCGGCACTTCTAATCTCGAATGAAGATTCTCGGTTGTTATGGTGTTTACTTTTGCAATTACTTCTGTAAACGGACGAAAAGTTTGTTTGGCTAAGAAAGTTCCTAAAAGATAATTTAAAGGAATTCCGGCCAGATAAAACAAAATAAACATCACTCCAAGCATCTCTAATTGATGATTGCCGGCACGGTCGATTCCGGAAACTATAATAATAAAATCGCCCTGATTGTCATTATAAAATAAACCCACAAATTGTCTGTCGCCTCTTGTAAAGGTTTGCAGCTTTTCTTTTTTAATGTTTTTTAAGTCCTTTTCGCTTAAATCAAAATCAATAGTATCTCGTACATAAAGTTGGTTTGTTTTAGTATCATAAACCCGAATCGATTCGTTGTTGATGCGTTTGTACTGAAGTTCAATTTGTTTGTAACGTTGACTGTTAAATTCTTTGATTTCATCTTTTTCAAAATAAAAAAGAGCCGTTGTCATCGCGTGATCTTCAAGATTATCAAAATAAAGATCCTTCATGTGACTTTTGAACAAAAGGAAAGATCCGGCCATAAGAAGCCCGGTTATAAAAGCAAACAGCAAAGTAGAATTGGCAGCTAATTTGTTTTTAAGATTCATAACTCTTTTGTTTGAGCATATATCCTGTTCCTTTTATAGTATGAATGAGCGGAGTAGGGAAGTTCTTGTCGATTTTATTTCTGAGATAATTAATATAAACATCTACAGTATTTGAAGTAGTATCAAAATCGATATTCCAGACCGCCTGAGCAATTTCAATTCGGGATAAGGCTTTCTCGCGGTTTTTCATAAAAAAGATCAAAAGCTTTAATTCCCTCGAAGATAGATTTAGTTCTTTGCCGTCTCTGGCAGCACTTTGTTCTTTCATATTTATTTCGACTCCGGCGTACGACTGAAAATCGAGAATTCCGGTACTGAATTCGGCACGACGCAACTGAGCGTTTATTCGGGCTAGTAATTCTTCAAATAAAAATGGTTTGGCAAGATAATCATCGGCTCCGGCCTGCAGACCTTTTACTTTTTCGTGTGGTGTATCGAGCGCGCTCAAAATAAGGATCGGAACAATTATTTTTCGGCTCCTTAAAACTTCACAAACTTCAAATCCGGTAATATCAGGAAGCATGATGTCGAGAATAATAATGTTATACTCGTTTTCCATCACTTCTTTTATAGCATCAAAACCTTTGGTAATGGTTTTAACTTCATAAAGATGTTCCTCAAGTCCTCGCGTAATAAACGAAGCTACTCTTGGATCATCTTCAACTAATAATACTTTATTCATAACCGGATAAGAATCAAATTTGTTGTGATAAAAGTAACTAAAAGTATCACCGTGAGCAAAGAATCGTAAAAGAATATAGTACGCTATAAATTGAATTTTTGTAATGTAGAAATTGGTATCTTTAAAATTCCGTAAAGGTTATCCGGAACCTAAATTTTTTTAAACAAAAAAATAATATATGAAGCTATTCTACACTAAAATAATACTGTTTTTAATGTTCTTAACTTTTTTTTCCTGCGAAACCAAAAAGCAAAAACCAGAATCGAAACCGTACAAAGCAGGTGTAATTTTATCTTTTGATGATGCCTATGTTGATGAATGGTACGAGGCCGATCAGGCTTTGAAAAAATACGGATGGAAAGCTACATTTAATGTTTGCAGAATTGATTCGATTGGAAAACCTCAGATTAAAAAACTTCTTCAATTGCAGAAAGAAGGTCACGAAATTGCAGCTCATGGCTACCATCATTACAATGCCGTAAAATTTGTAAACCAACACGGAATCGATGCTTATATGCAACAGGAAATAGATCCTATGATTGTTTCTATGAAACGATTAGGTTTTAATGTTACGACATTTGCCTATCCATACGGAGAAAGATCTGACGCACTTGATAAAGCTTTATCTAACGATTATAAAATCATAAGAGGAAGAGCCTTTGGAGGCGAAGCTCCGGAGAAACAAGACAGTTTTTTTAGTAATTCGAAAATAGTATTTGCTTTTGATATCGATAATAGCCATATACATTTTAGCATTCCGTATGTTTTAGAATTGCTGGATTATGCCAAAAAGCACAACAAAATTTTACTTTTATGCGGTCATAAACCCGTTAAAAATGTAACCGAAAATTATCAGACAAAAATAGAAACCTTAGAATTCATTTGTAAATACATGAAATTGAATGATCTTAAGTTTTATAAAACATCTGATTTAGATGATCTGCTGCCTGAAAAATAATTATATAGCAATCGTACTAACACGTTTTTATAGCTCCGTAGAAGCGATATATTTATAGCCAATAATTAAACAATTTTTAAATTCGTGAATTCGTGGCTTTTTTGGCGCCGAAACAGCTATGATTTTCAAAGATTTTCAAATCATTTTTATCCTATAATCTGTGGCTAAACTTCCGTTTTTGTAAATCTTCAATTCCACATTTTTGACTTTTTTTCGTGTTTTTCGAAAATCATAAAATTTACTCTGCAACCACCATCATTCTTACATTTTTGTTTGTAAATGTTAATAATCCTGTTATTTTTTTTATGATTTTGGGCAAAACTGCTCGATTTTTCGTACCTTAAAAATTCTAACAAATAAAAGACAATGATGACAAAATTACGAATTTCATTAATCAACATTCACGGACTCTTAAAAGGTTCTGGTTTGGAGATTGGTAGAGATGCTGATAATGGCGGACAAACAAAATACGTATACGAACTTGCTGAGTTTTTATCACAACACGAAGATGTAGAACATGTTCACCTTTTTACAAGATTAATTGACGATCCAAATCTTTCTCCTGAATATGCAGTTCCTATCGAAATCATTAATGATAAATTAGACATAAGACGTATTCCTTTTCTGGGAAAAAAGTACAAAGCAAAAGAACAATTATGGGAAGGCTTAGACACTTTTGTAAACGGAATTGTTCAGCATATCAAACTTCACGATATATTCCCAAACTGGATTCATTCGCATTATGGCGACGCAGGATATGTAGCCAGCGAATTATCTACTATTTTAAATATTCCTTTCGCACATACCGGACATTCTTTAGGTTTTCATAAAAAAAGTAAATTACTCGAAAGTGGTTTGAGCGAAGAAGAAATCGAAAAGAAATTCAAATTCACGCAAAGAATCGCTGCCGAAGAAAAAACGTTAGAATTATCTGAATTTATTGTTACCTCGACAGAACAGGAAATAGAAACCTATAAACCTTATAAAAATTTTGAATTAGCAAAATACCACGCTATTTCGCCTGGAATCGATACCAGAAAATTTGTTCCGTATTACCATAGAGAACAGGATTCTGAAAAACAAATGGAGGAGGAGCAAAGAAAATATTGGGTAGCAGAGACTATTTCGAAATTTTTAATAAATCCGCACAAGCCCTTTATTCTGGCGCTTTCACGACCTGATCGTCATAAAAATCTTCATACCTTAATTGAAGTTTATGGTAAAGACAAAGAAATGCAAAGCATTGCCAATCTGGTCATTTTTGCCGGAATCAGAAAAGATATTTCAAAAATGCCGGAATCTGAAAAAGATGTTTTGACAGATTTATTGCTGTTGATGGATAAGTATGATTTGTACGGAAAAATGGCCATTCCGAAAAAACATGATGTAGAAAATGAGGTTTCGATTATTTACCGTTATGCAGCCGAAAAAAGAGGTGTTTTTGTGAATTTAGCTTTGCATGAAAACTTCGGTTTAACCGTAATTGAATCGGCAAGTTCAGGTTTACCGGTTGTGGTAACCAAGAACGGCGGACCATCAGAAATTATTCCGACTTGCCAGAACGGAGAATTAGTAGATCCACTGGATGAAAACGAAATCAAAAAAGCATTGCGGAATATTTTAACCAATGAAAATCAGTGGAAATATTATTCGAACAATGGCGCCATTAATATTCAGAAACATTACAGTTGGTTAAGTCACGTAAACCAATATGTTGATTTGGTCAATGAAAATTTATCCTTATCATCAGGTTCAGGAATCAAAAAACAGCATTATCCTAATATCAATATCGAAAGATTAAAACGTAAGGTGGAACATTTATTTGTTTCGGATATCGACGGTACATTGATAGAACCAAAATTAAACAACCCCGGACTAAAAGAACTCAAAGAACATTTGATCAATCGTACCGATAAAATGGCATTTGCACTGGCATCCGGACGAAATTTAGCATTGGTAAAACAAGTGATCGACCAAGAACAATTTCCTTTGCCTGATTTTATTATTTGCTCTGTAGGGACTGAGATTTATTATACAAACGGCAAAGATTATATTTTAGATAAAGGCTGGGCTAAATTTTTGGCCGGTCGATGGAAAAGAGAAGATATTGTCAACCGTCTAAAAGAAGTTCCGTGGTTGCGATTGCAGGAAGAAGAAGCGCAAAACCCCTATAAAATATCGTATTATTATGATAAAGAAAAATACGATCACGAGCAGTTAATTGCAGTTTTAGGTACAGGTTGGTATAAAGTAAATATTATTCCGAGTCACGGCGAGTTTCTTGACTTTATCCCCAAAAGAGCCTCAAAAGGAAATGCTATCAAATTTTTATGCCGTAAATGGTCTATTCCTTTATCGAATGTTATTGCTGCTGGAGATTCCGGAAATGATATCGATATGTTCAGAGGTGCTGTAAAAGGAATCATCGTAGGAAATCGTAGTGTTGAATTGGCTGATTATGAAACTACAAAAAGTATTTATGTGGCCAAAGATTCAGCTTCTTCGGGAATTTTAGAAGGATTAAAACATTATAAAATAATTAAATAAATAACAGATGTTGGTTATTCTTTGAGATGTCCGGATTATCGTTGTCTTTAGAAAGTTCCGAAGGAACGATTCATATTGTAGCAAGGGATTTTAATCCCTTGAAATGTGGAATTTCGACAAAGATTGGTGATTTTGTTTGCGGTCCTTCGACTTCGCTCAGGATGACAAAAAATGACACAATATGTTAAATAATAAAATAGGTTAAATATGTATTCAGGTTCAGGATTTAGTAATTGGGAAATAGGAGACGTCGATGTGTTTATAGATGAAAGCGGAGTGCATCATTTATTTCATCTTATTATTCCCAATCACGATTATATTGCGCATGCAGTATCAAAAGATGGTCTTTCTTGGAAAAGAGTAAAAAATGCTTTGTTTGTAGGCGATCCGGGTGAGTGGGATGATGATATGTTATGGACAATGCATGTTAGTAAAAACTCTGCCGGAGAAGGTTACGAAATGTATTACACAGGTTTAAAACGTCAGGACAAAGGAATAACCCAAAAAGTAGGGCGCGCAGTTTCGCCTGATTTAATTCACTGGACAAAAGACAATCAATATGGATTACCATTGCGAAGTAATGCCCCATATTATGAAAGCAGGGAGAACAATCCGCGTGAATGGCTTAGTTTCAGGGATCCTTATAAATATGAATTTGAAGGAGAAGATTATTTGCTTATTTGTGCCCGTAGCGCTGTAGGACCAACATACAGAAGAGGTTGTATAGGAGTTGCAAAAAGAGAAGAAAAAGGTTTTGTGCTGCAAAAACCGCTGCACGTAGCGTATGTATATGATGATATCGAATGTCCCTGCGTGGTAGAAATAAAAGGAATGCATTATTTGCTGGGTTCAATTCGCGAAGATATCAAAGTGCGTTACTGGTTTTCTCCCGATTTTAAAGGAGAATACCACGCCTTTCATAATAATGTATTAATGCCGCAAGGCAATTACGCCGCAAGAATTGTAAAAGAAGGCGAGTATTATCTCATTTATAATTTTTACTTCGTGGGAGGAAATGTGAATACACTTCGCGTGATTCCGCCACCAAAACAGCTGGATGTTGATAGTAATGGAAGATTGTTATTAAAGACCTATCATCACTGGAGAACGCTTTACCAGAGAACCATTCAACAAAAAAACTTGCCTATTCCGGTACCTATTTTAGGAAATCCGTCGGCAAATTTTGAGGTAGAAAATGAAAATAAATGGCGAATGGGCTGCCGAAGCGGTTATGAAGTTTTTTGTTTTGATAAACCATCGGAAAATTTTGTCTGGGAAGGAACATTGGCTGTCGAAGGAATGGGAAAAACCGGTTTTGTGATCGAATGTGATGAACAAGGAACGGCTTATTACATCTCAATTGATTTTGTAAATGGGTTTGTGCAATTTAGAGCCTGGGGATTTAATGAAAAGGATGTAAAAAATAATTTTGTTTTCGAAAATATTCAAACCAACCAATTTGAAATTGTAGATACTAAAGAAATTTATTTTAAGATCATTCGTTACGGAAATTATTACGAGCTTTCGATCAATGAAATAGTGAAGCTAACGTTATTGGACTATAAATACAGCGAAGGTAAAATTGGCGTTTACGTTTGTTCTGCTATAGTTGCTTTAAGTGATTCAAAAATTCATGTAATTCCAGAACCCGAGAACGAATATGCAACCGCAGATCCTAATAAAGCAATGGATGAATACAATAAAATAGCACAGTAGTTAAGTTGTAATAATGATGGTTGAACTATTGGGAATTACTTTCTATAATGCTTTTAACGCTTTGAATAAAAGTTTCGGTATTGTTGATTTCGCCTTTTATATAAACATCATATTCGGTTAATTTAAACTGTTCCAGCATATCTTTTTTTAGATATTTTATCATAGACTCAAGACTTCGGGTATCGGTTTCTGTTTGTCTTTTTAATTCACGTTGTTTGCTTTCCAGGTAAGCTAAAGTTCTTTTTAATCTTAGTACATTACTATTGTCCACACTTAATATTCTTAAATTTAATAAAAATAACGATAATCAGGAATAAGATAAAATTCAATATTTTTCCAAAAACGTACCAGTGAATTGAATTTATCTTATTACAAGACTATCGTTTCAGGTAATTACGTAAGAATTGGATTTTTAGTTTTGAAATATAAGGCAAAAAATTAAAAAGAATAATAAGAATTAGATGTTTTTGGGTATAACAGTTTGATATGTTACTGTTTAGATCGAAATGTAAGAAGATTTTTATTTGATTTTTTATTTAAAAATCTTTGCGAAAGGAAATGTAGATGAAGCTTTTTTTTAATTTGAAATAAAAAATGATAGCAGGTAAAACAGAATAATAAAGAAGCTGTGTTTTTCTTACTCAGGCAAACACAGCTTCTTTTATATTATAGCGTGACAGATTATTTTACAACAGTCGCTTCCAGTTCAACTTTTAAGGTTTCAAAAAGACTTTTCACTTCGAGTAAAGTTGTAGCTTGTTTGATGTTGTGTTTCGCCACCCAATCCTGAATAAGATTAAAATGCGGCCAAAGCTCATCAGTCGCGGTAGTGTAAATATTCAACCGAACAATTCCGCTGCATTCATATCCGGCTTCAGTAATGACTTGTTCCAGATTTTTTAACGCCAGTTTTATTTGCGATTCCATGTTTTCGTTACTCGAGATTCCTTCAGCATTGATAGCCGTTTGTCCCGAAACGTACAGGGTTCCTTCCGGATTTTTTACTTCAACAGCCTGTACGTAACTGCGCTGGTTCTGCCATTCCCAAGGATTGATTGCTCTTTTTTCCATTTGTTTTCCTTTTTTCGTTTGTGCCAATACAGGCATCGTAGTTAATAATAGTAATACTAAAAGGTTTGCTGTTTTTTTCACGATTACATTTTAAAATTGTAATACAAAATTGAGCATAACGGCTGGAAAGTACTCGTGACATTTTTCACGATTTTGATGTGAGAATTGTCACATCAGGAAGATAATCGACTTAGTGTTTCGCGCGAAACTCCTAAATACGAGGCAATAAGACTTTTGGGAACACGCTGCATTAGCGAAGGATATTGTTTTAATAATTGGTCGTAACGTTCTTTAGAGTTAGAAGTCTGCCAGGAAATAATGCGGCGTTGTGATCCCAGAAAACCAAAAGTGGCTTTCTCCAGAAAAAAGCGCTCCATTTTTTGCAGGCCGTTGCATAGTTTTTTATAATCTTCCAACGAGCAGCAAAGCACTTCAGTATCTTCAAGGCATTCTAATGTCATTGTAGCTTCAGTTTGGGTAAAAAAGGCGTAGTAATCACTTTCCCACCAATCTTCCATCGCAAAAGAAACAACATGCTGCTTTGCTTTTTCATCAGTATAAACCAATTTTAAAAGTCCCGAAAGTACAAAATAAGAATGCTTTACAGGATCGCCTTCCTGAATAAGAAACTGATGCTTTTTAAATTTTTTGGCAGTAAAATGAGCAGCCACAAAAGCAAACTCCTCGTCTGTGAGAGGAATTATTTTCTCGATATGTTCTCTAAGTTGATTGTGCATAGTAGCATCCAAAGTTATTGAAATTTTAATAATAGAAAAGCTTTTATTAGCGATATCAATTTTGGGATTAGCATAAAATATAAGAAAATTAAATTTAGAAAGTAGTTAACGATTTAATAAAATTAATAACAATTTCTTAAACTTTTGTTTATTAGTGTGTTGATAAATAATGTTTTATAAAGCAATTTTAGGAACATTATTAACGAATTAATATTTATATTTGAGAATGAATCAGAGTCAAATAATTTAAAATATTTACAAATGGATAAAGCTATAAAACTAAAAGTTCGTAAGGAGTTGGATAGTCAACAACAGTTGAATATTATTAAATTAAAAGGTAGTTTAATCTCTAAAGGTTATACCGAAATTATTCACATCCTGGATCAGGATGATGAATTTCATATCAATTCTTTCGCAACTCCTTCTGAAACTACAAATGAAGTCCAGGAATTTATTAAAGCATTTATCTACAAAGAAAATTTGGCAGATACGATAACAATTTTCAGATAATTATAAAATTATTGCTTATAAATAAAAATCTACATTTTATTAGATCATTAATTTCTAATCCTATTTCAACCATAGCCCAAGGTTTCAACCTTGGGTTACGTGTTTTTAGAACCAAATTCTCCAAGTCCAAACGGTCGAAATCGTTGCCAATCTTAGATCTGTATTTTAACTCAAATTAATTTGGCAAAAACCTGTTTTTAAGACACTTGTGTTATTAATAGCATTTGTGTTAATTCATTGTTAAAAATGTAATTTTGTTGCATTATACTTCTTTTTATAAAGATAATCATATCTTTACGTCAGATTTTGGTCTGTTTTCTTTAGAAAAATAAAAGAAAATAGTTAAAAGGGAATCAGGTGTAAATCCTGAGCAGACCCGCTACTGTAAGTTCTATACAAGTCTTTAAACGTTACTAATGCCATTGTTCGCCGCTGCGGATGAGAAGGTTGTTTAAAGATGGAACAAGTCAGGAGACCTGCCATAATCACATAGTTTAAGACTTTCGTGGAATAAAGTCGAACAACAAGAATTGACCTGCTATTGCATAGCGGGATTCTCTCTTTTTGCTTTTTGATTACTACATCCGCGAAATTTATTTTAATTAAATCAGTGATGTATAATACAAAAAAAATACTCTTATTCTCTTTCTTGTTTTTTGCTCCTTATTTGCTTCATTCGCAAGTATCTAATGACAGTTTGCGCGTTTTAAAAGAAGTTATTTTGAAAGGTAAACCCTATCAGGAAGTAATTCCCGTACAAAGCCTTTCTGGAAAATTACTCGAGAATTTAGGAAGCCATAATGTTGCCGATGCGTTGAGATATTTTGCCGGAATCCAAATTAAGGATTATGGCGGTCTCGGCGGACTTAAAACGGTCGATGTACGTAATATGGGAACACATCATGTAGGTGTTTTTTACGATGGTATTCAGTTGGGTAACGCGCAAAACGGAGTCACGGATTTGGGCAAATATTCCTTAGATGACATGGAATCCCTAACATTATACAACGGACAGAAAAGTGAAATTTTTCAATCAGCAAAAGATTTTTCAGCCGCTTCGACTATTTATTTAAGAACAAAACGTCCTGTTTTTGTTGGCGATAAAAAAACAAATTTACTGGTACGGTTTAAAACCATGTCTATCAATTACTTCGATCCTTCTTTTAGATGGGAACAAAAACTGAGCGATAAAGTCAGTCTGAACGTCAGTTCTGAATACATCAAATCAAACGGACAATATAAATTTAGATACAAAAGAAATAATCTCGACGGATCTATAGCTTACGATACCACTGCCACGAGACATAATAGCGATATAGAAGCCTTACGATTTGAATCCGGACTTTACGGAAAAATCAATAACGGTTCCTGGGATGCCAAAGTGTATTACTATGATTCTGATCGAGGAGCTCCGGGAGCGATTGTCGAGAATAAATTTTCTGATGGTTTCAGACAATATGATAAGAATTTTTTCGCACAAGGAACTTTCATTAAAGATTTTACCAAAAGATATAAGTTTCAGGCCAAAGGAAAATACGCTTACGATTACACACATTATGTGGCAAGAGATACAACTAATATATTAGGTGAAACTGTAACTGAAGGCGCTCAATCTGATGATAGTTATTACCAGCAGGAATATTACGTATCGGCAGTAAACATGTACAGTATAGTATCGAACTGGGATGTTTCGCTATCTACAGATTTTCAGTACAACAGATTAAATGCAACCAGAAAAGGAATAAATACTCAGTTTTCTTTTCCACAGCGTTATACAGCATTGTTTTCTTTGGCAAGTTCTTACCGATATGGTGGTTTTAAAGCTTTAGGAAGTGTTGTAGGGACTTATGTTCAGGAAGAAGTGCGCTACAATGCAAAAGCTCCCGATAAAAAAGAATTTACGCCTGCCTTATTTTTAGGGTACACGCCTTTTAAGGATTACGATTTTAATGTGAGAGCATTTGCAAAACGTATTTTCAGAATGCCCACTTTTAATGATTTGTATTATACAATGGTTGGTTCAAGTACTTTAAGACCTGAATATATGAATCAGTACGATATTGGTTTTACTTATAATGTACTTCTACATAAAGGATTTTTGGATAAAATATCTTTTCAGGTTGATGGATATTATACCAATACCAAAGACAAAATAGTAGCAGCGCCAACAGGAAATTTATTTCGCTGGATGATGACCAATATGGGGCAGGTAAAAGGACACGGAATAGAATCTGTCGTGAATATGGGCACGCACATTGGCAAAGTAAACTTAACCACAAATCTTACCTATACCTATTCTGAAAACAGGGATTATACCAAATTTGGCGGTCTGGAATTGTCTTCTTACGGAGATCAAATCCCTTATACGCCATGGCATAGCGGATCCGGAATATTAAATGCTGAGTATGAAACCTGGAACTTCAACTACAGCTTTGTATACGTAGGAAAACGATACAATGGCAATGTCAATAATATAAAAGTCAACGAAGTTCAGCCTTGGTATACACACGATTTGGCAGTACAGAAATCTTTTGCATTTCAGCATTATAAAATGAAAGGCGCAATAGAACTCAACAATGTTTTCGATCAGCAATACGAGGTAATTTACAATTATCCTATGCCGGGTCGTACAATGAAATTTATTATAAGTATCGAGCTATGAAAAAGATCACAACAAAATTAGTCCTCGGTTTATTGATAACCCTTGCTTTTGTTTCCTGTAGGGAAGAGGAAACGATTTTTCCATCTTCGGATAAAAGTGTAGCTGCGCCAAGAAGCGACGGAAAAATAGAGGGATTTTATCTTCTTAATGAAGGTAATATGGGAATGAACAGAGCCAGTATTGATATATTCAATTACAGGACAGGAAATTATACCACCGATATTTATTCAGAACGAAACCCAACAGTTGTAAAAGAATTGGGTGATGTTGGAAACGATATTCAAATCTACGGCAACAAGGTTTACGCGGTAATTAATGTTTCGAACAAAGTAGAAGTTATTGATAAATGGACGGCAAAACGCATCAAAAAAATAGACATTCCCAATTGTCGATATGTCGCTTTCTATAAAGACAAAGCTTATGTAAGTTCTTACGCAGGTCCGGTCGCCATTGATCCCAATGCCGAAATAGGTTTTGTAGCAGAAATCGATACAACTTCATTAGAAATAAAAAGAAAAGTAAATGTGGGTTATCAGCCCGAACAAATGGTAGTGCACAACGGGAAACTTTACGTTGCCAATTCCGGAGGTTACAGGGTCCCCAATTACGACAGAACTGTATCTGTAATCGATCTTGAAACTTTTACCGAAATAAAAAAGATAGATGTAGGGATCAACCTTTACAGTATGGAAATCGACAGCAGGGGAGATATTTATGTGAGTTCCAGAGGAGATTATTACAACACTCCTTCGAATCTTTTTGTAATTGATACTAAAACAGATGAAAAAAAAATGCAGCTCGATATGCCGGTTTTAGGAATGTGTCTCGTTGACGATTTACTCTATTATTACAGTGTTTCATGGAGTTACCTCACCAATAGCAATAAAGTGACCTACGGAATATTAGATACAAAAACAAAGAAAGTAATAAGCGATAAGATTATTACAGATGGTACCGAGAAACAAATCATGATTCCGTACGGACTTCAGATAAATCCTGAAACCAAGGAAATTTATATTACCGATGCACAAAATTATGTGGTAACAGGCTACATCTATTGCTTTACTCCGGAAGGCAAACTAAAATGGAAAACTACCGCCGGGAATATTCCCGCACATATTGCTTTTATAACTAAAAATTAAAATGAAAAAAATGTATCACAACTTTTTAAAACATTTTCGATTCGCAGTGCTTGTATTCATAGCACTAACACTTGCCAATTGTTCTGATAGTGGTTCGAATGACGATGATAACGGAGAAACTATTGTTGAAAATGAATATAATGTACAACGGTCTAAAATAGTAGCAGTTACAGCACATAATGGCTTAAGTACAGAGGCTAAATTTACATGGAGCGTGACAAAAGGACCCTCTGATAATTATGCATTTTCTGATGTTACAGCCAAGGAAACCTTATTCGCTGCCACAGACATTGGCGTTTATGAACTGACGTTACTGATCAACGATCAGGGAATGATGCAAACGCAAAAAGTAAAAGTAAATGTAACCAAGGAAACAAAGGAATATAAAACTTTTATCGACAAAGTATTTGAGTTTAAACCGGCACCGGGACAGTTTATAAATGATTTACCGGCAGCCAATGACGGAGAAACGGCCGAAAGAATTTTGGCCAGAGCCAATACATACCTCGCCAAGAAAAACGGAGATCTTATTTCGCTTGGAGCATTTGGTGGTTACATCGTTTTTGGATTTGATCATACCGTTGTAAACATAAAAGGGAAACGCGATTTTAGGGTTTTAGGCAATGCGTTTTGGGCAGATGCCAATCCTAATCCTGATACTTCAATGCGCGGAGGCAGTAGTGAAGCGGGAGTGATAATGGTTTCATACGATAAAAATAAAAATGGACTTCCGGATGATGAATGGTACGAAATAGAAGGTGCAGGACACAACATGGAAAAAACGATTCATAATTACGAAATCACGTACTACAGGCCTGATCCTAATAAAGTGCCTGTTCCCGGAGGCGGAACCGGAACTGTACTTTTTACTGATATAGAATATATCTACTGGAAAGACAATCAGGGTAAAGATGGTTATCTGGCACAAAACAATGCCTATAACCACTCATTAGATTATTGGCCAAAATGGTTGAAAGATCAGCCAAGTATCACCTTTAAAGGAACAAGATTACCGGACAATGCGGTTGATGAAAGCGGAACAGGAAGCTATTTTGTTCAGTACGCATTTCTTTACGGATATGCAGATAACGCACCCAACAACGACGATGATTCTGCGATTGATATTGATTGGGCAATGGATAAAAACGGAAACAAAATTCACCTTCCGGGAGTAGATTTTGTAAAAGTGTATAATGGTCTCAACCAGCAGGCGGGATGGTTAGGCGAAACTTCTACCGAAATAATGGGAGCAACAGATTTGCACCTTTTGGGAGAAAATATTCCTACCCGAAAATAGATCAATCAGAATATTAAATTAAAATTATAATACCAAAAACCATGAAAAAAAACCTTACCCATTTATTATTAATTGCCTTTGCAGCCGTTTTTACAAGCTGTAGCAGCAACAATGATGATGATAAAGCTGAAGAAAAGATCGCAGTTACACTTCAGGAAAAATACGAAACATCAACATTTAGCGTCCTGAATATTCCGGCTTCTGCCGAAGTTGCAAGCCCTGTTTACGAATGGATTTTGACTAAAAATCCGGTGAACCAAACTACTGATTCTATTGTTGGAAACACAAAAGACTTACGTTTTGTACCCATTTATGCAGGAGCTTATGAACTTACATTGAATGTTACTTCGGGAGATAAAAAAGGTAGTAAAAAAACAATAGTAAATGTAACGAACGAAACCAAAAATTATAACCCATACATCACCAGCATTTTTGATTTTGATCCGGCACCGGGAATGTTTGCCAATGATGTATACAAGGACGGCTTTAAGAAAGAAGATTTAGTGCGAACGGCTTTGGGAAGAATTAATGAAACCAATGTAGGCTACCAACTGGATTTAGGAGGTTTTGGAGGTTCTATTATTGTAGGTTTTGATCATACTGTGGTGAATGTTCCGGGACAAAACGATTTTAAAATTTATGGAGGAGATTTAACAGATAAAGCCAATCCGCCGGCACCGGGAATAATATATGTTGCATATGATAAAAACGGTAACGGAAAACCAGACGAAGACGAATGGTACGAAATTATAGGAAGTCAGCATACAAAAGCAAACACCATAAAGAATTTTAAAATCACCTACCATAAAAAAGCAGTGGGAGTACCAGTTGTAGTAAGCGGACCAAATGATATGTTTTCGGATCGTGAACATATCTTTTGCGAAAATAATTCACCTGAGGCCTATTACATGCCAAAATCGAAAAGCAAAAAGGAATACTATCCTTTATGGGCCACTCAAACTTCTGTTACCTATGAAGGAACAAGACTAAATGTAGATTTTGTTACGGCACGTCCTGGACAGACTACGTTATGGAATTTTACACCTCCGGAATGGGGATATGCAAATGCAGTAAACCCTGATATCGATATCGACTGGGCAGTAGATAAAAACGGTAATAAAGCCAATCTTCCGGGAATTAATTTTATAAAAGTGGTCAACTGTGTTAGCGAACCTATGGGACTTTGCCATCAGCAATCTTCAATGGCGACCAAGTTTGCAGGCGCAGCAGATCTTCATTTATTAAAAAAATACAACTTAAAAAAAGTAAAATAATAAGGATATGAAAAAGTATTTAAAACATAGTTTGTTTCTATTGGCTATTGGCGCTTTTTATTGCTGCAGCAATGACGATTCAAAACAAGAAGGTACTGAAACGCAACCCGTTAAAGTAGCTTCAATTTCAGTAAAACTAGCGTCAGATTTTACAGTTAGCAGATACAATGCAGTAACCGTAAATCCTGAAGTAGTGATCGAAAATGCTGAGGCTGCACTTGCAAAATACAAATGGACAACAAAAGTAACCGGAGCTGACGGAGTTGTAAAAGATTCTGTTATTGGAGACACTAAAACTTTACAGTTTATAGTGCCAAAAGCAGCTACGTATGCTGTAGATCTTACAGTAACATTGGGTAAAGTTGTCAAACAAGCGGCTACAAAAATTACAGTTTCAGAAACAGGTAAAACGTACACTTCAAAAGCATTAACGCTTATCGATTACATACCTGCTCCGGCCTATAATTTTGACAGTTTTGCCTTTGCAACCAAATCAGAAGCTCTTGAAAGAGTTCAGTCAGACCTTATCGAAGGAAATGCTGTGCCGCTGGGAACTTTTGGAGGATCTATCGTTACAGCATTTGATCATACCGTAATAAACGCCTATGGTAAACGCGATTTTACAATTCTGATGAATGAGACAAGTAATAGCGTCAAATTTTCTCCTGTAAGTGTATATGTTGCTTATGATGCCAATAAAAATGGTATTGCAGACGAAAACGAATGGTACGAAATCGCCGGTAGTGAATACAATAAATCGACTACTGTTAAAAATTATGAAATTACATACACTAAGCCAGATGCGGCTAAAGCAGCTGTAACAGGCACAAAAGACTGGCAGTTTGATAAAGAGTATATCAAATGGAAAGACAATAAAAATGCTTCCGGTTTTATTACAAGAACAAAAAAATGGAGACGCTATAATTATTATCCACAATGGATGGGAGAATCCTACACCCTAAAAGGAACAAAAATATATCTGCCGGTAAAAGATGTAAGCGATGGAGAAGGTACAAATTTTAATATAGGAACTTTTGAGTGGGGTTACGCAGGTATTAAAGATCCGTCGATAGATATTAGCTGGGCTGTAGATAATAACGGAAAGAAAGTTCATTTACCGGGAATCGATTTTGTTAAGGTATACGTTTCGTCATTTGCAGAAGCAGGTGCTTCTGATTTGGTAACCAACTTTTTTACACAAGCCGAAGATCTGAACTTTCCAAAAGCAAGTAAATAAGCACCCTTTTTAAGAGTAATTAAAAATGAATATTAACCCTAAATTTTATAAATTATGAAAAAAGTACTTTATTTTTTATCAGTTGGTCTTTTGTTAGGACTTTCATCCTGTAACAATGATGATGCTCCTTTAACCAATGAAAACGCCAGTGCAGTTGCAAAAAGCCAGAATGGTATAACAAAAAGAACAGTAGCAGACCCTGCAATTGGAACCACATCGACACTTAATTTAACCAGCGCATTATTAACCAGCGGTATTACAACAACCGGTGGTAAATACTGGGAAAACACGTATGTTTCGAACACGAATTTAAATGTTGACATTTTTACATTTTCGCATACTGCAACATCTTCAGGTTATAATTATTGGGATGGTTTTATCGTTTCAAATGTAAATGATATCACAGATTACGGTTCCGGTTCAGGTCCTGGCGGATCTGATGGATGGGTGCCTCATCAATGGGGAACTATGGCAGGAAGCGGTTTTGGTACTTCTTCTACAATTGCAGCCGGAACTCCCGGAACAACTGGTGATCCGTACATTGTTGCATACTGGTCGAGTTATTTAGATCCTAAAAATCCACAAGGAACTACTTTTAGCGAAAGCAGTTTTTCTAACTGGGTTAAAATTGGAAACACAGGATTGTATAAAGTTGAAGGATTAAAAATAAACATGCACCCATGGCCGTATTACGGTTGTTTGTATGGAGATGGATTTGCAAGAGCATTTACCTCCGGTGATTCTTTCAAATTATTAATTTATGGAGTAAACGAAGACGGAACAATTACAAATCCTATTGTGCATACATTAGCAAATCATACAGGATCTTCATTAGTAATTCCTACTGGATGGATAAACGTAAATGCAAGTAATCTTCAGAGTTTAGGAGAAGTAAAATATCTTGTTTTCCAGATGACATCAACAGATTCGGATTTAGTGTACGGAATGAATACTGCAGCTTATTTTTGTTTAGACAAACTTTCTGTAAAACGCGTAGATTAAGGATATTAATTTTATCATTACTTTATAAAAGCTGCAAGAAACCTTGCAGCTTTTTTTTAGAGGTCAAATAAAAAGCATGATCCAAACAAGTTTCTAAATCCTGTTAGCTATTTATATTAATCTGTAGAATTTAATAATCTTGAAAATTGTTATATTTAATGTTTGAAATTAAGATAAAGAAACAGAGCAGATTTTCTAAACCCATAAAAGAATAATTTTGAGCACAACAGAATTTTTTACCCGACTTGTCATTGCTTTATTCGCAGGATTAATTATAGGTTTCGAGAGACAATGGCATCATAAAGAAACAGGTTTAAAAACCAATATGCTCGTGGCAACAGGAGCTGCTGCTTTTGTATTATTGTCTATAAAAGTCGCTGCAAGCCAACCCAATATCGATGTTACCCGTATTACCGCTCAGGTAGTTATGGGAGTTGGTTTTCTGGGAGCGGGCGTTATTTTCAGAGAAGGTCCTAATGTACACGGATTAAACTCAGCTGCCACAATATGGTGTAGTGCCGCTATAGGCTGTATCGCAGCTTCGGGATACTTTGCCGAAACCTTAATTTGTACCTTTTTGGTAACCATCGTTAATACTGTTCTTGAACCTATAGAAAACTGGATGAGGAATAGGAAGTAGAGAGGAAGAGATAGAGTAAAGAGTAAAGAGTAAAGAGTAAAGAGTAAAGAGTAAAGAGTAAAGAGTAAAGAGTAAAGAGTAAAGAGTCAAAACAAAGACGGCGATTTAAAAAAAAATCTGCTAAAATCTGCGTGAAAAAAATATTTTAAATCAAAGCAAAATCGATAAAACCCTCTAAAAAGCTTCTCCAATTCTAAAATAAAGTCCCCAGTCGTCTTTACCAACAGCGGCATCCAATCCTATGTTGAATTTTTCGTTTTTAAAAGCCCTGTAGCGATAACCTACGCCGGCTCCGGGATATAATTTCCAGTTGAAACTTTCTGTATCTGAGCCATAAATAGTGGCAATCCCGGCAAATCCCACAAGCCCCATTCTTTTATTAAAATTATAGCGATACTCAGCCTGTACATCCATCAGTCCATCGCCGCGATATTTCCCTTCAGAATATCCTCTTATGTCTTCACTGCCAATAGTTTGCTGTTGTTCGAAGGCAATATTTCCTAATCCAAACTTACCGGCAAACCTTGCTGCCAGAACATCCGTTCCGTCCCGCATAGGAAAATATTGATTGTACTCCGAAAGAATTTTATTAGCACCAACATCGTTCCCAAACCATTCAGGATAATCAAGCCATCGTATTTTTATTTTTTCACCCTTGGTAGGATAATAAATTGCATCTCTCGTATCGTATAACATAATAAGTTGTAAACCATTAGTATGTGTTACAGACGAAGGCTCAACATCATCTTGATATTTCGTGTCATAATGTGCGTACGCGTATCCAACACCGGCATAAAAAGATTTGAATAATTTACGCTGAATCGTAAAACTTGCCATTGTTGTCTTAGTCCCGTAATTGTAAAAATCAGGCACATCAATATCATCAACATAAAACTGCGCATTTTGATTGCCCGTTGCTGCGAAAAATTGCAAACGCCAGGAATCTTCTTTAAAAAAGAATTTGTTAAACGTGGCTATAAAATAGGATTTGTTGGTCGTGTAAACCGCAGATATACCTGATAAAGATTTAGGCGAAATAGTATCGTTTTTATTTAATTTGTACATCATCATGGGGATAGCGCCAAACATAAAATCCATTGTCCTATTATAATTAAGATAAGGCATTACATTAAAATCAATATTTTTTTCTGGTTTCTTAGAGGCTGTACTATCAGTAGATTTTGTCTGACTCCAAATACCAGAAGACCATAAGAAGATGATTAGGAAAGGTAAGATTTTCTGCATTTTAAATTTACTTTTAAGTTAGTCTTATAAAAAGTGTTTGTATTCTAAAGCGCATGAAGTGAAGTGATTATAAAAAACAGAACAACCATTTTTTACCCTTCATAAAAACTTAAAGATAAATATTTTTTTTTAAAGTTGTAAGAAAAGGTGCGGTCTATGTTCTAAAAAAAGGCCGCATTTTTAATTTTATTATTTTTCGAAAGAATCAATTTTTGTAGTTTATTTTTTGTTTTGAAAAGCATTTCTTAATAATGTATGATGAAACTTTCATCCCAAAATACTGGATATTTTAAATAAAATCAAAGTATTTTTAAACGCATAACAAATTGATATTTTTATTGTTATGCCTTATTTTACTGAGTTTTTTTGTCTTTTAAAATTGCTTTCATTGTGTATTAATTTAAAATATTTTAAAAAATAAATTTAAACTCTACTAATTACATAGAATTTATATATATATTTGCAGAGTAGAAAAAATCTACATGAACTTATCCAGAAAGACTGAGGGAGTAGGCCCGATGATGTCTTAGCAACCTGTTGCCCAATAAGGTGCTAAATCCTTCCGCCAACGCGGACAGATAAGATATATTTCATTAGTAAATCTGCATAAGATCATTAGTATTAAATCATTTATTTTTTAGAATGAAAACTGAACAAATATTACCTGCCTGTACGGAACAATGTAACTTATTTTCAAAAATAGAAAACCACCTTTTGGTTTTCCGAATGCACTACACGTAACTTTTTTATCCCCTTTTTCTTTTTTATCCATGTAATAGCAGACCATTTTTATTCTGGTCCGGGAATTTATATGTCCAATTTTTAAAAAACAAACCCAATGAAAAAAATAGTAGCATTTTTGGCTTTATGCCTTTGCGCAACAACAACTCAGGCACAAGAGGCAAATGTGCAGCTAAAAGGAACAGTTGTCGATACTGTGGCTCAATATGTATACCTGCAAAAGTTTCACAACAAGATGTTTACCACCATAGATTCGGTAAAAGTTACCGACGGAAAATTCAGTTTTAAAACGAAAGTAAAACTTCCTGAATTGTACGGATTAAGCCTAAATACAGCCGATAGTCCATTGTATATATTCCTTGAAAAATCGCCTATTACAGTAAAATTAAGCCCTGTTAAATATTACAGCACATCGGTTGTAGAAGGTTCTGCGTCTCAGGATTTATTTAATAATTACAGAAAAACGGAGAATGTTGATATAAGTAAATTTATCACAGAACATCCTGGTTCTCTGGTTTCTGCATATGTGTTGTACCGAAATTGGTCTTATAGACTGAGTCCGGAAGAAATCACAAAAAACATTTCGCTTCTGGATAAAAGTCAGCAAAATTCCACTTACGTGAAAGAACTTCAGGAACTTGTAAAAGTGCTTAACGGATTACAGGTCGGAAAAAAAGCACCTGATTTTGTGTCTCAGGATCCAGAAGGAAAATCCATTCGTTTTTCAGAAAACCTTAAAGGATATACATTGGTAGATTTCTGGGCTTCATGGTGCGGACCTTGCCGAAGAGAAAATCCAAATATTGTAGCAGCTTACAAAGAATATCACGATAAAGGTTTTAATATCATCGGAATTTCATTAGACAAAAAGAAAGAAAACTGGGTAAAAGGAATTCAAGACGATCACTTAGACTGGCTGCATGTATCTGATTTATTATTCTGGAATAGTGCTATCGCTAAATTGTACGGCGTAAGAGCCATTCCTGCTAATTATTTAGTCGATTCAAAAGGGATTATTGTCGCGAGAAACCTTCACGGAGACGAACTGCAAACCACGCTTAAATCGCTTTTGAATAAATAGTTAGGAATACAATAAGCAGTAAACAAGTTAATTTAAAAATGAAATGGAAATGAATGTTATTGAGAAAACGAAACCAAGTCAGTTAGAGCGTTATTTTTCTAAGTTTAGAGGAAATACAATAGGAGTAAAACACACTTTCGAGTCGGCATATGGCACTCAAAACTTATTATATGCAGACTGGGTGGCCAGCGGAAGATTATACCTGCCCATTGAAGATATTATGCTCAATAAAATAGGCCCAATGATTGCCAATACGCACTCTTTCTCCAGCGAAACGGGTAAAACGTCGACTTATGCCTACAATCATGCCAGACAATTAATCAAAAAGCATGTTAATGCTAACGAATCTGATGTTTTGGTGACAACCGGAACCGGAATGACAGCCGCGTTATCAAAATTACAGCGTTTTATAGGATTGCGTAATGCGCATAACAGAGTAAATAATGAGCCGAATAAATCTGATAAACCTGTCGTTTTTATCACCCATATGGAGCATCATTCTAATCAGGTTTCGTGGTATGAAACAAATGCCGATGTTGTGGTTGTACCTCCCGACGAGAATAATTTGACAGATCCCAAAATACTGGCTGAATTACTTAAAAAATATGCCGACAGAACGCTGAAAATTGGTTCGTTTACAGCTGCCTCAAATGTTACAGGTATCATTACACCTTATCATGAACTGGCCAAAGTGATGCATGAAAACAACGGATTCTGCTTTGTCGATTTTGCCGCCGCAGCACCATATGTGCAAATCGATATGCACCCAAAAGATCCCAAAGAACAGTTGGACGCTATCTTTTTTTCTCCTCATAAATTCTTAGGCGGTCCCGGAACCTGTGGTGTTTTGGTTTTTAATGAAAAGCTGTATAAAAGTGACGTTCCTGATAATCCGGGAGGAGGAAATGTAAAGATCACCAATCCTTGGGGAATATATCATTACAGCGATTCGATAGAAGTCAAGGAAGATGGCGGAACTCCGGGTTTTCTTCAAGTCATGAGAGCTGCTTTGGCCTTGAAACTAAAACACCAAATGGCCGTCGAAAACATAAAAAACAGAGAAAAAGAATTGCTTAATCTCTGTTACAGCGAGTTTCAAAAGATTCCCGGTTTGTCTATTCTTGGAGATCTAAAAACAGAAAGAATAGGATGTGTTTCCTTTTTAATAGAAGACATTCACTATAATTTAATCGTACGACTTTTAAATGATCGCTTTGGCGTTCAGGTTCGTGGTGGCTGGTCCTGCGCAAGTACATATGCCCATTATTTATTCAATATCAATGAGGCACAATCCAACAAGATAACCGAAGATCTTCTTCAGAAAAACCAAACCAATAAACCGGGATGGGTACGTTTGTCTTTGCATCCCATCATGACCAATGAGGAAGTTTTATTTATTTCCGATGCCATTCAGCAAGTAGTTTTACACCATAAAGAGTGGCAAAAAGACTATCAGTACAATACGGCGACTAATGAATATGAAAGTATTATAAAAGAAGAAACGATAGAAAACGAGGTAAAAGAATGGTTTTGGCTGGAGTAAATTTTCTTAATAAAAGTAAAACTTTTTTTTAGGAGCTAATCCCGCTCCAGAAGCCTGAAAGGGCTAACTGGCGATGCAATTCGTTACAAACGAAGTTCACTGAAATCCGAAATAAAATAAAAAGTAAGTGAAGTAGTCGTTTGGGCCTCCCGATAACTATCGGTCAATTTCATTAAGCTAAGGAAAATTCAATGGAACAATTTGTTAAGGATAATATCTTATCGCTTTGTTTTTGTTCCATCGGAACATTTCGTAGGTAGCCCAATAAATAAGGCGTTTTTTCACGTTCCTTAGGAATGTTTGATTTTATAAATAATAATTGGTAAAAACATATACAGATTACAGATACAATTTCTCAAACGTCCCAATGGGACGATGTTTCTCACGATGTGTTTTTTTTCTACCGATGAGGTGTTCCGATGGAACACAATCGATAATCTTTGTCGATCTGCTGATGTGATATACTTCGTATGTTAGCTATCGCTCGGATCTCCCTTCGTTCGAGATGACAAACGTTGCGATAGCTCCAGCGGAGCGTAATATTTATAGCCAATCAGAATGTAGTTTTCAATAGCTCCAGCGGAGCGACATATTATCGAATATATCTTAAATATGTTGGGATAAAATTTCTAAGTAAACAACCAACAATTTTTAAAAAACATATTTACATCAAAAAAAATAACAATGAATAATATAATAGGATTTCATCATTTTGCGATCAAGGCACAGGATTTTGAAAGAACCATACAATTTTACAAAACCCTTAATTTTGAAGTGGTACACGATTGGAGTTTGCCGGAATTTAATTTAGAAAAGTGTGTAATGCTAAAGAACAAAGCATTTGATTCTTATATAGAAATATGCGACAGTAATGCCAGTTTCCCTACTCAGGGCCGTAAAAGAAAACAAGGAGATCCGTATGTCGAAAATTCGCTACTGCACATTTGTTTTACAGTTTTGGATGCCAACAAAGCATATGATGAAGCAATCAAAAATGGCGCAAAACCATTATCAGTAAAAGAAACTTTAGATCTAAAAAATCGCAGAAAAACGGTAACTGTTAGCAATAGTCTGGTTTATAGCCCGAATGGAGAAGTAATTGAATTTCTGGAATCTGTGGTATTTTAAAACATGAATTGCACGAACTAAGCTTAGGCATAATTATAAAAAGTAAACACGAATTCACGAATTGACACTAATTTTAAATGTTTAAACTTAGTTGTGAAATTATTCCACAAACCAATTAGTGCTAATTCGTGCAATTCGTGTTTAAATTAAATAAAACTTATTTTTTGATAAATTTAAAGTTTTGAACTTTGTTTCCGGCGGTTGAAACTTTTATCATATAAATACCTCTGGCAAGATGATGTACTGGTATTTCAGAACTGATCATATCTTCAGCTACGGTCGTAGTTTTCCAAATTTCTTTGCCCACTAAGTCGTACATAGAAATGGCAACAGGTCCATTAATCGCATGATCAAATTTTATTTGGAATGTATTCGTTGCCGGATTAGGAAAAACATAGTTCGTCGCAGCATTTCCCCAGTTGTAATTAGGCGTACTTAAAACCGGTCCCTGATAAATTGCATACAATGCAGCATCGGCCTGAGGAAGCTGAACGCTCAGTGTGCCTTGCGTTGAACTTATCGTACCGGAGTACAATTCTTTTACAGTATAATTTCCTGAACCTAAACCTAAACGACTTAAACTAACATTGTTCGTAGTAGGAGTATTACTGTAGTTAAAAACAGCTACATAAGTTACATCATTATAATTAGCAGAGAAAATATTGGCAGCATTGTAACCTGTATTGCCATCGGCAGGAATAAAGTGCATATCAGCGCGGGCAACATTCATAACATCATTATTTTGCAGAAGAAGCTGCGATCTGGCTTTCCACGGACCAGTAGCAGAAAAATCATCACCGCTTGTAATAGTGCCTGTTACCACACTGCTTAATAGTCTGGCACGATTCTCTCCAATAGTTGCATTTCCAAATACCACATGATCAGCATCTAAATAATCGTAGATTTTGTTTTGCCACCAGCCATAAGTAGTACTGTTAAGCGTATAATCAGTATCGCTTATACTAGTGTAAGCATCGCAGGCAATACGGCGAACATGTACAAACGGACCTGTTGCCAAATTTGGCGATATGGCAGCCTGAACAAGCATTTTTCCATCAATTTCATCGACCAAAAATTTCATTCCTTCCTGATATGCTTCCATACCGGTATGCAGCTGATTATTAGCAAAACCATCAGCTTCGATGCTGGCATGAGTCAAAAAGTCGATTTTTATCATTTCAAATCCGGCTGCTTTAAAGCGGTTCATAAAATAGTGTATTCTCGCTTTGGTTCCCGGACTTGTAGGATCCATGGCATAAGCGCCGTCTAATTCAAGCGGACTTCCGTTGACCATTGTCCAACACTGATTATAAGTGTATGAACTTCCTTCGACAGGACGATTGTACTTGCCCCAGTCTACAAACGGTGCCCAATAAATACCGGCTTTAAATCCTTTATTTTTTGCATAAGTAACAAATTGTGCCAATTCAGCATCCGACATGTTATCCCAATACGAATCAAGATCAATAAATAATGTATTGTCTTCGGTTTTAAAAGCCGGGCAATCATCGTGAAAAAAGTCTACAACAGCTTTTGCTTTAGTAAGATTAATATTCGACTGTATAGCGCCCCAACTGTTCCAGCCAATAGGTTTTGGTGCTGTCCAGTCAAAAATATATTTAGGTTGCAGGGCAGCATTCGCTTGTGCAAATTCCTCAAGACCGGTGCGCCAGTCATCAGTAGCATTTAACAATACTTTTGGCGAAGCACAACTTGTTTGTCCCACATTTACCCAGCCATGGCCCCGTTTGTCTCTTGTGATGTCATCTTTTGTCCATCCTGCAATAACTGAAACATAGGCCGATGATGCCCCGCCACCGCTTACGGCAATACCTGTTTTCCATTTAGTATGTTCAAGAGAACCAATAACCAAACCTTTACGATTCGTATTATTATAAATATTAGTCACCTCCGAAGCAGTAAAATCGGCTGAATTAAGCGGATAAGCATTGTAACGAATCCACGCATCATTGTCGTAAGGAACAAATAAAGCTCGGGTGTCGCCGCTGCCAAAATTAGGCGTTACCTGATAACTGGTTAATGGTGACATTTTATAAGAGTTAGAACCGTTTCCGGTCAGTACTACTTGCACGGCAACATAATTTTTATTGTTATAAGCATAAAAAACCTGCTGCATTCCCAAAGTATAATTACCGCTTAAAGTAAAAATATGCTTGGTTCCGCTGCCAATATTATCTGTAAATGCTTCTGAGGTATACGTTGCCGTAGCATAATTACCACTCAAATACTGCTGATCGCTAAAAGCATACGCGGATGCGTTGGTAATTACTGTAGCCCCATTAAATTTCACATTGTAGGTTTTGGTGCCTAGGTTATAAACGATAGTATTGTTTGTTCCAAAGGAAATTGTTTGTGTGGAAGAAGAACCAATTGGAGTTAAAACAAACTTGTCTAAATTAGGGGCCCATGAACTGGTGTTGTCCCAAAGAAGTGAAGTGCTACCGCTATTGAGGTATACACTTAGGTTTTTTGAAGCTGCTGTACTCCATCCGCCACTTGGTTCGCACGGAATCGAAATAGTGGTGGCAGAACCCGCAGTCAGCCTAATCGTGCGCGGATCGCCTGTGCAGTAAAACAATTGCAGATTGTACCAGCCTGCTGTAGCAACGGTAACATTGACAGATACGCTGCTATTCCCACCTAAATTACCGACTATTTTTCCTGAGCAGGAATCACAATTTTGTATGTCGGCACTATTAGTGCGCGTACCATTTTCGAATTCATACGTTTGAGCTGAACTTGCAATTGTGGTAATAAAAAGCAGCATTGTAATCAGCTTTCTGAAAGATAATTTTGGTTTTGTAATTTTTTCTTGCATAATAATATATTAAAATTAGTTAAAATGCAGTACTATACTATACTGTACTACAATGATAAGGAAAATATTGATATAACGTTAAATAATAACTGATTTAATTGTTTTAGACTGTCATAGTTGTGGTTTTAGTAGTCTGGATGTTCTTATTTTCGTAAAAAAAGAATTGTGATTTTCGAATTCAACAATAATTTGGGGGAGGGACAAAACAGCATTTAAGTAATAAAATAATAATTAAGGTTTAAATTTCGGAAGCCAAAAAATACGTTTTGGAAGTAGATAATGACGCTACAGTATTATTTATTAAATCCCCAAAAGTTTATTTGAGCACTTTTACCAGATTAATTGCTTAATTGATATTTTATGAATTTACATCCCACTATTATAGCAGCAACAAATTTTTCGGCTATAGCCAATAATGCTGTTACATACGCTGCCGGACTAGCAAAAAGCGCTAATGCCAGTCTTATTCTTTTTAACTCTTTTCAGTTAGACATTCATAGTGCCAATTCTCACATTAGCGCAGAAGCAATGCAGAAACAACTAGACAAGGCATCCGAAAGACTAAAAACTTTAGGTAGAGACATTGCCGGTGCTTTTAATATTGAAGTTAGTTGCTTTTGCAGTTATTCATTTTTAGAAGATGAACTTTCGTCGTTAATAGAGCTTCATAATGCCGAACTGGTTGTTATGGGCATGGCGGAACGCTCTTTCGAACAAGAACTTATGGGCAATTCGACAACATCAGTAATTAAGAATTTAAATACGCCTGTATTGGCTGTTCCTCTACATGCCCGCTTTCAAAACATAAAAAAAATACTCTATGCCTGCGACACTTTAAGTTTTTCGTCTATCAAAAGATTCAGTTGGTTAAGAAGCATTGTGGGAAATCTGGGAGCAGAAGTAGAATTTTTTAGTGTAGATGCAAAATTAGATGATCTTAAGCAGGAACAAGACCGATTATTATTGAGTTCTACTCTCGAAGAAGAGTTTCAACAGGTAAAATACCTCTATAAAACTGTTAAATCGAATGCGGTAATAAATGAGATTAAGAAAGAAATTAACATTTATAATGCCGATATACTAGTAATGGTGCCACAAAAGTATGGTTTTTGGGATTCTTTAGTACATAAAAGCAAAACTAGAATTATGGCAGCAGGTTTAGACATACCGCTCTTGTCTTTTCCAAATTTCTGACGTTATTTTGCAGTCTGCTTTTTCTCCCAAAAAAAACCAGCAAAAGAAAAGATTCAAAATAACAAAAACAAATAAAAATGAAGGCAACAATTACAGCTATAGGAGGTTTTGTACCCAACTCTATATTAAGTAATGAGATGATTTCAAGAATGGTTGACACAACTGAAGACTGGATAATAAAAAGAACTGGAATAAAAGAGCGAAGATTGGCTACAGATGAAAATCTGGCAACATCAGATCTTGCTAGTGCAGCAATCGAGAATTTATTAGATACTTATGAAATAGATCGTCTGGAAATTGATGGTTTAGTATTGGCAACTGCAACGCCGGATCATCTTTTAACTCCTACAGCGAGTAAAGTATGCGAACTAAGCGGATTTACAAATGCGTTTGGATTTGATTTAAACGGTGCCTGCAGCGGTTTCCTATACGCATTAGAAATGGCGACGACCATGATCGAAAGCGGACGTTACAAAAAAGTGGTTGTAGTAGGAGCCGATACCATGAGTTCTATTGTAGATTATGAAGACCGTAATACTTGTATTCTTTTTGGAGACGGAGCAGGAGCCGTTCTCTTAGAAAAAACAGATTTAGAGTACGGAATGATGAAAAGCATCCTGCGTACAGACGGAAGCGGTACATCTGCACTTTTAGTACCAGCAGGAGGCTCAAAAGTACCTGCAACGATGCAAAGTATCATTCACAGAGAACATTTTATCAAACAGGAAGGTTCCTATGTATTCAAAAAAGCAGTTGAGTCCATGTCAAACGTTTCTAAGGAGACTCTTGCCAGTAATGACTTAACAGTAGAAGATATTGACTGGGTGGTGCCGCATCAGGCTAATCTGAGAATTATAAAATCAGTAAGCGAACATTTGAATATTGGTATCGAGAAAGTAAAAGTAAATATCGATAAATACGGGAATACCACTTCAGCTACTATTCCGCTATGCCTTTGGGATTTTAAAGACGATTTTAAAGAAGGTCAGAACATCCTGATTACTACTTTTGGAGCCGGATTTTCATGGGGAGCAACCTGTATAAAATGGGGAGTGATGAGAGCGCTAAAGGCGGTAGAATCATCAACAGTTGGAAAAATATTAAAACAAGATTTGATGTGTCAATAGAAAAACGGTTCAAGTTTTTATTTATTATAATGCATCTATTATCAGTATATTAGTCTATGGATGCAAACGTGCAAAATAAAACAGGAGGGAAGAACTTTTTCTATAAATATTACAGGATTATTGTAATACCCGTTGTTTTTTTTCTCTATTTATCATCATATTATTTTTTGAATCCCTATCAGGATTTTGAACAAAATACTTTACTGGTTTTAGACTGGACAGTTGATATCTTTATCATTCTGGTGTATTGCGCCGTCCTGACAGAATTAAGTCTTTTTGTAGGCCGAAGTCTTAATTATTGGATCAGCTGGGAGCAAAAGCCTATTTTCAGGGCCTTTGCGCAATTTATATGTCTTATTGCAGGGAATATTCTTTTAAATTATTCCTTTTCGTATTTATGGCAGTTTTTTTATTCCTGGACCCCCTTAAAAGAAAGTGAATTAGTACAAATATGGCAGTCAAATTTAATGGCTGCTATATTGTCTCTCTTTATCAGTTTCATTCATACCAGTATCTTTTTGCTGAACCGCTGGCGTGTGACTTCTGAAGAAGCAGCCGAGCTAAAAATTAAAGCTTCTGAATTGCAGGAAGCTGTTACCAGATCTGAGTTAGAATCATTAAAACTACAGCTCGATCCTCATTTTATCTTTAATAATTTCAGTACACTTACAGAGCTAATTCACGAAGACCAGCAATCTGCTGCATCTTTTCTGGAAAATATTACGCGCGTGTATCGCTATATGATTTCGAATCTCGATAAAGATACTATTACGGTAAGAGAGGAAATAGAATTTTTAAATGCTTATTTTTATTTGTTAAAAAAACGTTTGGGTGACAAAGTAGAGTTAAAACTGCAAATAGATATGTCGTGTTTAGATCTTCATTTGCCGCCCTTAACGCTGCAATTATTAGTCGAAAATGCTGTAAAACATAACAGTGCAACAATAGCAAATCCGCTTATCATTGCTATTTATTCTGATGTTGGAGATCTTGTAGTGCGCAATAATTTGCAGGCAACATCAGGCAAAAACTTTATTTCGACCGGAGTAGGAAATAAAAACATCGAGTTTAGATATAAAATTTTGTTTGACAGAATGCCTGTTTTTTCAGAATCTAATGGGTTTTATTGTGTGCGTCTGCCCTTAATTTAATACTATGAAAATTTTAATTATAGAAGATGAAAGTATCAATGCCAATCGTCTTAAAAGATTGTTGGAAGAATTAGAGCCGGATTGCGAAATCCTGGAAATAATAGATACAGTTCAGGGTGCTATAACATGGCTGAACACGAATGAGATGCCCGATTTAATCACCATGGATATTCGTTTGGCAGATGGTATTAGTTTTTCAATTTTTGAAGAAGTAAAAATAACTTGTCCCATCATATTTACAACCGCTTATGATGAATATGCTGTACGCGCATTTAAGGTAAACAGTATCGATTATTTGATGAAACCGATCGAAAAAACCGAACTCGGACAGGCATTGAAAAAATTTAAATCGGTATCAAAAGTTAAAAATAATACCGAGGATATTGGTGCAATTTTGAAAGGATTCCTGAACAAACCTTCTTTTAGATTACGTTTTTTGGTTACCTATCGCGATGGTTACAAAAGCATTGATGTAGCCGATATTGATTTTGTGTATTCAGAGTTTAAAACCTCGCATCTTTTCCTTAAAAACGGCACAATAATACCCATTCCGCAAACTATGGAAGAATTAGAGGAAGAACTTGATCCCGATGTTTTTTTTCGGGCCAACAGACAATTCTTTATTCGTGCCGAAAGCATCAAATCGATCGCCAATTATTTTAATGCCAAGCTCAAAATTCAGCTTAAAGCAGATCCTGAGCGTGAAGTAATCATCAGCAGGGAAAAAGCACCTTTTTTCAAGCAGTGGATGGATCGCTAAATATAATTTTCAAAACTTCATTTTAGGCGGTATAACTTACTATTCGGTTCGTTTAATCACCGTTTGGGTAATACTTTCCTGTATTTACGTTTACTCTCGTTTTAATTTTGCTGCATATTATTTCGAACCAAAAGGATCTTTTTTGGTTTGAGTTGCATCAAAATTATCTTTAATGAAATACTCCCTAAAAACATTTTTAAAATTTAAAGAATACCTGCAGATTATAGCACTTTGGATTGCTGCTTTCTTGTTTTATGTCTTCATGACGTACAGCATGATCGATGACACTTTTTTTATTACCAATAAAATTGGTGTAAAAGATTTTTTACTGTCAGAAATAACAGGAGCTTTAACGGTAGGGATTTTTATGGGAACCATTCTTTTTCTTTTGCAGGAATTGGTTTATCCCAGGTTTTTTCATAATTACGGGATATTGCTCACTACATTACTTCGAAGTCTTTTATTTCTGGTAGTTTGTTTTCTTGGTCTTTTGATCGTGCTCGAACTCAACAAAGTGCATTACATCAGGATTAATAATTGGTTTGCACTTCAGGTTAATACAAAGTGGATGCTTTGCTTTACAGCCTACTGTTTAATTGTTCATATTTTTATTACCCTTTTACAAGCCTTTAGCCGCAGGTTAGGAAGTCATTATTTTAAGAATCTTTTACGCGGTAATTACATGATTCCTGTTATAGAATACCGGGTTTTTATGTTTTTGGATATGTGTTCTTCAGCCACAGTTGCAGAAGAAGTGGGCCATTACAACTACAGTCTTTTATTGCAGGAATGCTTTACAGATTTATCAGAAATATTAGTAGAGTATAATGCCGAAGTTTACCAATATGTAGGCGACGAAGCCGTGCTTACCTGGAAAGTAAAAGAAGGTTTTAAAAGACAGCAATGTATAGAATTATATGAGGCTTTTGTAGTTAGATTACTAGAAAAAAAAGAGTTGTATCAGCGTAAATTTGGTTTAGTTCCAAGGTTCAAAGCTTCTATTAATGAAGGTCTTGTAACCGTTGCCGAAATTGGACAAATCAAAACCGAAATTGCCTATCACGGAGATGTTCTCAGCACTGCAGCCCGTGTTCGTGATTTATGCAACGATTATAAAACCAATCTTCTGATCACGCAGTCCTTTTTCGAACAATTAACTTCTTTTGATCAGGATAATTTTATAGCCATCGAAACCACCATTTTGCGCGGAAAAAAAAGACCTGTCACGATCTATAAATCTTTCGATTAAAACTCGCTCCCTGCGCGCTCAGCATGCCATTTTTCTCGGTTGTATTATTGTTCGTTTCAGTGTCAAATAAATACGGTTGGGTAAAGTTACACTCATTCAAGAGGCTTTTGGGTTGTTATTTTGTCATCAAATCCTATGTATTCATTAAAAGTGAAATAAAATGACAAAACAATTTTTTCAAAATAATAAAACACTCAGCAAAATGGTCGTTTTATTGATTATCATTAGCTTTTCTTCATGTGGTAAAAGCGGACAGGAAGGTGTAGCGCCTCCAAAACCTGAAGTAGATTTTTTTCAGGCTAAATCGATCACAGGCGAAATAGAAAAAAAATATCCGGGTATTATCGAAGGTACCGTAAATGTTGACATAAAAGCGCAGGTTTCAGGTTATCTGGAAGCTATTTATGTCAAAGAAGGAGATTATGTTACCAAAGGACAATCGCTGTTTAAAATCAAAGCAGATGTTTATGCAGAGCAGGTAAATAACAGCCGTGCAGCTTACAAAAGTGCTTTGGCCAACCTTGCCAATGCCAAGCTGGAAATCGAAAAAATCAAACCGCTTGTTGAGGCAAAAGTATATTCGGATATGCAGCTCAAAACTGCACAGGCCAATTATGATGCGGCATCAGCACAGGCAGCACAGGCAAAAGCAGCATTGGGATCTTCACAGCTTAACGCTGATTTTTCTTTGATAAAAGCACCGGTAAGCGGCTACATCAGCAGGATTCCAAATCGTATTGGTAATCTTGTTACGCCAACGGATACCGTTCCTCTTACCATTCTTTCGGAAATAAATAACGTTTTTGTTTATTTCTCTTTAAGTGAAGCAGATTATCTGGAATTTTCTAAAGATGCAAAATCCAATCAAACCGTAAGTTTAATTCTGGCTGATGGCAGTGGATACGAGCATCAGGGAAAACTGGAAGTAGCCAGTGGTAATGTCGACCGTACAACAGGAAGTATTGCTTTAAAAGCTGTTTTTTCAAATCCTAAAAAGCAATTGCGTTCAGGAGGTTCTGCCAGAGTAGTGCTTAATAGCAGTCTGACTTCTGTCATTACGGTTCCAATGGCGAGTGTAAAGGATATTCAGGATAAATTCTTTGTTTATGTTCTAAAAGAAGGTAACAAAGTAGCCATGGTTCCCGTAGAAATTGGCGGTAGTGCCGGTACGGATTATTTTGTAAAAAGCGGAGTAAAATCGGGTGATAAGATTGCATTAAACGGTATAGATCTGCTTTATGATGGTGTCGAAGTAGTGCCAAAAACAGCAGCGAAAGCGGTTAGCAACAAGTAATTTTTTGGTTTTAATATAAATAACATTTTCCATGTTAAAAAAAATAATAGACAGGCCTGTATTGGCTACAGTTATCTCCATTGTATTGGTGATATTAGGTATCATAGGTCTTACAAGATTATCGGTAACCAGATTTCCTGATATTTCGCCGCCAACCGTAATGGTAAGTGGTTCGTATCCCGGAGGAAATAGTGAAACCGTTATACGTTCTGTGGTAACGCCGCTTGAAGAACAAATTAATGGAGTAGAGAACATGCAGTACATCAAATCTACTGCAAGTAACGACGGATCTTTTTCGATCAGCGTGATTTTTAAACAAGGTGTCGATCCGGATCAGGCTGCTGTAAACGTACAAAACAGAGTGCAGCAGGCAACGCCAAAACTACCTCAGGAAGTAATCAGAATGGGACTTACAACCTCAAAGCAGCAAAATAGTATGATTGTTATTTTTAACCTTTATACAGACGATAACAAAAAATACGACGAATTGTTCCTGCAGAATTATGCTAACATCAATCTGGTGCCTCAAATAAAGCGTGTTCCGGGAGTAGGGCAAGTGCAAATTTTTGGACAAAAAGATTATTCAATGCGAGTTTGGCTGGATCCGCGCAAAATGGCCAATGCAGGTTTGGTACCTTCAGATGTAACACGCGCTATTGCTGATCAAAGTTTAGAGTCGGCTCCGGGAAAATTGGGAGAAGAATCAAAAGCAGCACTAGAATACGTTATTCGATATAAAGGAAAGAAAAACAAACCCGAGCAATATGAAAATATCGTCGTTAAAACTGATGGAAATAATATCCTAAGGCTGAAAGATGTAGCGCGGGTAGAATTTGGTTCCATATCCTATAGTGGTGACAACAAATCGAATTCTAAGAATGCCGTTACAATGGCAATTTTACAAACATCAGGCTCAAATGCCAACGATATCGAGATTGGTATCAATAAGGAAGTAGAAAGATTATCGAAATCTTTTCCTCCGGGTATTAAGTATGTCAATGTAATGAGTACCAAAGAAAGACTGGACGAAGCGACAGGACAAGTAAAATCGACCCTGCTAGAAGCTTTTATTCTGGTTTTTATAGTCGTTTTTATCTTCCTTCAGGACATTCGATCTACAATTATTCCGGCTATTGCGGTTCCGGTTGCGATTGTAGGAACCTTTTTCTTCCTGTTGGTATTTGGATTTACGATCAACATCCTGACGCTTTTTGCATTGGTTCTGGCCATTGGTATTGTCGTCGATGATGCAATTGTGGTCGTCGAAGCCGTGCACAGTAAAATGGAGGAAGATTCAAGTCTTTCGGCCAAAGAAGCGACGCATAGCGCAATGGCAGAGATTACAGGAGCCGTTGTTTCAATCACACTGGTAATGTCTGCAGTATTTATACCAATTGGTTTCATGACCGGATCCTCAGGGATTTTCTACAAGCAGTTTGCTTATACACTGGCAATTGCTATTATTATTTCGGCAGTAAATGCATTGACACTTACTCCGGCATTGTGCGCCCTTTTATTAAAAAACAGTCATAGCGGCAAACATGAAGGAGAAGGACATAAAAATGGATTTAAAGAACGTTTTTTTGTTGGATTCAATTCAGGTTTCAACAACCTAACGGGTAAATATATCAAGGGAGTTCGTTTTCTTATTGGCAGAAAATGGCTGGCAGGAGGACTAGTTTTAGGAATAAGCGCGATCGCGATTATAATGATGATGAGTACTCCAAAAAGTTTTGTACCAATGGAAGATGACGGCTTTATGCTTTACAGTTTATCCATGCCGCCGGGTACAGCTTTAGATCGTACTACAGAAGTGGTAGAGAAAATGGAAAAAGAACTAGAAACTATTGAGGCGATTGATGTTAATACCAGTATTACAGGTTTTAATATTTTGAGCAACAGTGCCAGTACGGCTTACGGATTGGGATTTATAAAATTAAAACCTAAAAAAGAAAGAGGAGCCGTTAAGGACATCGATGAAATTTTGAATATGGTCAATGGCAAATTGTCTGTCATTAAAGAAGGTCAGATAATGGTATTAAGAATGCCTCCTGTAGAAGGATTTGGTGTAACCAGTGGTGCCGAAATAGTACTTCAGGACAGGACAGCGCGTGATCCGGCGACACTAAAAGCCATGGCTGATAAAGTAATTGGACAGATCATGCAGCAGCCCGGAGTACAATATGCCTACACAACTTTTAGAGCAGATTATCCGCAGCTTGAATTGGAGGTTGATGAAGAAAAAGCAAGTCAAATGGGCGTGAATATTCGTGAAATGTTAGGCAATATCCAGACTTATTTTGCCGGAGATCAATCGGCAGATTTTTCAAGATTTGGAAAATTTTACAGAGTGAATGTCAAAGCAGATGGAATTTTCAGAACAGATCAGGATGCATTCAACGAAATATTTGTTCGAAATGCCAAAATGGAAATGGTGCCTGTAAAATCCCTTGTCAAATTGCGTAAAGTGTACGGTCCGGAATCCGTAAACCGTTACAATCTTTACAATTCGGTGAATATTACGGCTGTTGCATTACCGGGATTCAGTAACGGACAAATTATGGGGAATCTTGAAAAGGTTCTGGATAAACTTCCGTCTGATTACAGTTACGAATGGACAGGATTAAGTCTTGAAGAAAAAGCCGGAGGAAACCAAACCATTGCCATTTTTGGATTATGCCTGTTGTTTGTTTTCTTTTTACTGGCAGCACAATACGAAAGTTATTTATTGCCACTTGCTGTATTACTTTCTATTCCAACCGGAATTTTGGGCGCTTTTGCAGGAGTAAAAGCAGTAGGACTGGACAATAATATTTACGTTCAGGTCGGGTTAATCATGCTGGTCGGACTTTTGGCCAAAAATGCCATTCTTATTGTAGAGTTTGCCCTTCAGAGACGTTACGCAGGCTTGTCTATAGCAGAAGCAGCGATAGAAGGAGCAAGGTCAAGATTACGACCTATTATCATGACATCCCTTGCCTTTATTGTAGGTATGATTCCGTTGATGTTTGCTTCAGGAGGAACAGCAGTAGGAAACAGGTCTATTAGTGTAAGTGCTGCTATCGGGATGTTTAGCGGAGTGGTTTTGGGAGTTTTTGTAATTCCGTTACTTTTCATCCTCTTTCAGTATTTACAGGAAAAATTATCCGGTAAAAAGATTGTAATTCAAACTATAAAAGAAGAATAATGAGCGTACTATATAAAATTGGAGTTTCTTTATTTGCAGGCGTTTTATTGACATCCTGCGTAGTAGGGAAAAAATATTCCCGAACAGATTTAAATGCGCCTGAAAAATATCGTGAAGCTATAACAGTAACCGGAGATACTATTTTGCATCCCTGGAAAAGTTACTATAAAGATCCTATGCTAGTTGGTTTAATCGAAAAAGCTCTCGTTAAAAACAACGAGGTGCTGATCGCCATGAAAAGTATGGAACAGCTTGATCTTACTTACAAACAGGCCAAATTATCCTTATTGCCAACACTTGATTTTGATGCTGGAGCAAGCCGAAGTTATCAGTCTAAAAATTCGCTTAACGGTTCTTTGAGCGCACAATTTACCAGTAAAGATTATCTGGATGATTACAGTGCCAATCTTAGATTATCATGGGAAGCCGATATTTGGGGAAAAGCGGCCATGCAAAAGAGAGATGCCAAAGCGGGTTATTTTGCCCAAAAAGAAAATCTTTCGGCGTTGAAAACGAGAATTATCGTTCAGGTGGCGCAGTCTTATTATAATCTTTTAGGACTGGATGAGCAGCTTAAAATTGCGCAGAAAAACATTGATTTGAGTAATAGTACTTTGAGCATGATGCAAATGCAGTACAATTCGGGATTGATTAGTTCTTTGGCACTTTATCAAACGGAAGCTCAGAAAAAAACAGCAGAATTGTTGGTTCCTTTAGCAGAGGCAAATATAGCGGTTCAGGAAAATGCATTGCAAATTTTGTGTGGTGAATATCCTGACAGCATTACACGTTCAGGAAATCTGGATGTTGCAGAACTTAATGTCGTTTTACCTTCTGGGGTTCCGGCATCACTTTTAAGCCGAAGACCGGATGTTAAAGCGGCTGAGTACGCCGTTATGTCTGCCAATGCTAAAACGGGACTTGCAAAAGCCACGATGTATCCAACATTGAGTTTGAGCCCTTCAATTGGGATTAATTCTTTTGAATTTGATACCTGGTTTAATTTTCCGGGATCGGTAACCAAAACCATAGCGGCCAATTTGGTACAGCCCATTTTCAAAAAACGTCAATTAAGAACAGCGTACGAAATTGCAGTTCTGGAACAGGAAAAAGCAGTCGTTCAGTTCAAACAATCGTTTATTACAGCGGTAGGAGAAGTTTCTAATGCCATGTCTCAACTAAAAAATGCTGATAAACGAATGGAATTGGCGACCGACAAGTCGGTTTCGTTAGACAAAGCAACAAATGATGCTAATTTATTGTACAAAAGCGGAATGGCGACTTATCTCGAGGTTATTGTAGCGCAAAATAGTGCCTTGCAAAATGATCTTGATGTTGTGGCAATAAAACTGGAAAAACTAAATGCAGCTATAAATTTATATCGTTCTCTTGGAGGCGGTGTAGAATAAACGGGAATGTAAATAATTCATCATCTGTACAAATTATTGTATGGGTGGTGAATTTTTCGGTTTTAGAGTTTTTAGAAAAAGTAAAGCTGTTTTTTGATTTTTAATTTAAATAGCACAAATAATCAGATAGTACAAAACCATTCCTTCAAAGAATTCGTAGATGTAGTTATAAATGGTTAATATTTAATGCAATAATGGAAGAAAAATACCAAAAGATGATGGATGAGGAAAACGAAAGATTAAATGAAAGAATAGCAATAATCGAGCGTCATCACAAGAGAGTAAAACTCCATTTACTTAGCGCAGCAGTGATTATTATAGGAGTTACCATTTATTTTTGCTTTATCTTAGAATAGTTATTTTAATTTCCAACGCCGTGATGACATTGGAAATTAATACAACAGCATATTTTTAGGTATTCTTCGTTTTTATTCTTCATATAAAATAATAGTAGCTTTATAGCCGGTTCCCACATTCTATTTATTTGCTTTTTGTTCCATGGGAACATCTCATCGGTAGCCCAATAAATGCAGCATTTTTTTACGTTCCGTAGGAACGTTTGATTTAATCGCAAAAATACACATTATAGTACAAACACAATTTATCAAACGTCCCTATGGGACGATCTTCGCACGATGCATTCTTTTTTCTACCGATGAGATGTTCCGAGGGAACAAATTATTTTTGACATATTGGTTATTGCTAATATTTATTCTTTATATAAAATAATAGTAGCTTTATAGCCGGTTCCCACATTCCATTGGCTTGCCTGAATCACAGCACCTTTATCATCATAAACCTGAAATTCAGCTGTATTGGGAGAGGCCGAACCTTCGTTTAACGCTTCAAAATCAATTTTGTTGATTCCTTTTACCAAATTTATTTTAAAACCCTGAAAATCGCCATTTAAGCTTACCTCGGTTTCAATAACTTTATCGTTAAGATATACCCTGATTTTATCTCCATCTACAAATGCAGCATCGCGATAACGAATGGTCGAAGTCGATGTATTGGTTACAAAACCTCCTAAATATTCATTTCTTCTGTAAAAAATACCTTCTACATTGGCTTCGGGTTTGTACAGCGTATTATTTTTATAAAGATCCTCCGGATTAATTTTTAAAACGGTTGATTCTTTTAAGGGCGGCGGATCGTTTGGCGGAGTCTCCGTTGGCGGCAAAGGTTCTTTTATGTCAGAATTTTTAGCCGGAATTGGTTTGTATTTATCTTTCACTTCCTTTTGCGAATAACCTTGGAAAGAAATGCCTAATATAGCGACCAAAAACAATATTTTTTTCATAAATCTTAATATATTAATAAGTATATACAAGTTAATCATTAAAATTAAATCGATCAACTCTTTTTATTAAAACATTCAATTAACACATTTATTGCCTTTGGAATGTATTATTTATGAGGCGGAATCTTTATTTTTTTAACAGATAAATTGGTTTTAGATGTCGAATTGTTTTGTTGGCGGCACATTCATTTTCAGTTTTTACTAAAAAAAGAATTGTATTTTTGCGCCCCTGTATTTTTACACAAAACCAAATAAATCAAGCCAATATCATGTCTAAACGTATTAATGAACTCTCGAAAGAAGAGATAGCAAAGTTATTTCCTGTTGAATTATCTGCTTACGATTCAAACTGGATTGAAATTTATAAAGAAGAAGAAAAACAGATTAAGAATGCCTTGCATGAGATTTTAATTAGAATTGAGCATTTTGGAAGTACCTCTATCCCAAACTTAACGGCTAAGGATACAATTGATATTTTAGTAGAAATCCCAGAGGACCAAAGTTTAAACGATTCGATCATTGAACGCATGAAGACTATTTCGTACGATTTTATGTGGCAAACAGATGGTGAACCTCCTTATATGGTCTTCGTAAAAGGATATAATACTACAGGAATAAAAGAACAGACGTTTCATATTCATATGGGACCTGGCCATCACAAATTATGGGACAGGATTTTCTTTAGGGATTATCTGGTTGAATATCCTGAAATTGCAAAACAATATGAAACATTAAAACTGGCTTTGGCACAAGAATTTAAATACGATCGCGTAGGATACAGGATTGCCAAAACTGATTTTGTGATTAAAATTACTGAAGAAGCCAAAAAGTATTATCTCGCTAAATAAGCTGTTGTTTCCTGTTGAAAAACTATGTTTTTATTTTTCCAAAAGAAAAACTTTCTCCAGTGCTTTATCTGTAAAATTATTGCTGCTGTAAAAAGTGTCATAAAAAGAAACAGGGTCTTTGGGATAATGCATATCATGCTTTACAGGAATACCAAGACCTTCATAAGTTATATTCTTATTGTCAGAATAGATTTCATTAGATAAACTGAATTCCCAGCCATTAGGAAGTTCTTTCCATAGTAATTCTGAAAAGATTCCTGCTGTCGAAGATCCAATACGGATAATCTCAGGATAGCTTAAAGTTCCCAATGCAAATATTTCTGCTGCGCTGGCGGTTTTATGGCTTGTTAAAACGTATACTTTTTTGAGATAGTTATCTTGTGCCGGAACTAAACTGTACGTTTGACTAGGTGAAAAACCATCGTGCGTTTTTGCCTTGACAGAAAGGATATCTTTTTTTTGAGTAACAAAATGACGAAGTAATTGTAGCGCAACGGTTTCATAACCGCCACCATTAAAACGAAGGTCAATGATAACAGATTGTGTGTTTTTAAAATCGTCAAGAATGATTTTTATTATTTTTTCTACACCTTTTAGTTCATCATCAAATAGTTTCAATGGCACTTTTGTATCACGTATTGCATTGTATTTTGGGCTAAAATCTTTTGAATCCGTTTCGGGATTAGGAACATAATCAGCAAAGTTATTCATATCTGTAATAACAATATAACCGGTTTTGCTTTGTTTTAAAATGCCCCACTGTACAACACCATTATTATAGGATTTTGTTGTTTCGATATATTTTTGCTGTATATCTTTGATGACTTCTGCCTTTGATTTTAAAGACCGAACAGGCTTTTGAACCGACTTATTTATTTTTGAATTTAAGGCTTTTGGGATTTCAAGCCTTATATGTCCATCATTAATTTTCAGAACGATTTCTTTAAGAACAAAGGCGAATTCCTGTTCTGTTTTAAGCTTTCTGATTTTGGGTATATACTCGTTATAAATTTGCTGCCAGCTGATATTTCGTTCCTTAAAAAAGGCGTAATTATCCTTAAAAGTGAGCCAGAAAATCTTAAAGTTTTTTTCGAAAGAAGTATCTTTAACTTGTTGGATAGAACAAATTTCAGGAAGGGAATTGATTCTTTTAAAGGAATAATTTACGATACCACCAGGATTTAAAACTAATAGACTGTCTGATGCGGAAACAACCGAAAATCTTCCGGCGAAGTTACCTTCTGCAAGTACTTTGCAATTGATGTCGTTGATATTATAATAGTGATAAACACTGTCTTTTAGCGCTAAAATACGATCGTAACCCTGCTGTTGCCAAAAACTATTTTTACTGATCTGAATTTGTTGTGAGAATGAATAAATAGTGCAAAACAGCGTACACAATACTAATTTTTTTTTGAAACAGATCATAGCTTTTTTAATTTGTATTGAGTATTCATACAATTGTTTTTTTTTTTTTTTTTGAAAATTCAACATTCCAGTAAGATGTCGTTAAACTGTTGCTGGAATCAGTGTTTTTTGAGTTTATCCAGAATATAATTCCAATGCGGATTTTGAGGATCCAGTTCGCGGGCTTTTTCAAAATAAATAATCGCCATTTTCTTTTTTTTGGTTCGCTTGTAAATTTCTCCCAAACTTTCATTAGCAAGAACAGCATTAGGGTATTCCTTTACGTTGAGTTCATACAATTTGACAGCCTGTTTTGTTTTGCCGGATCTTCGTAATTCACCTGCTAAATAATTCAGTTGATTTTCATTAAAAAACAATTCGGGATTTTTGGCTGTTTTTAGTTGATGGTATAATGCAATTGCAGCATCAATTCCTTTGGATTGAACCGTTTGTCGAAGCGTGTCTAATAATTGCCAGTGATATTGATACGGCTCTATTTTATGTCTCGAATCCAGAATGTACCTGCCAATATCTGATACTGAATTATTAGAGTTGGATAAAACTACTACACCAATTTTATTTTTATTATCGATGCCTAAAAATGTGCAGTATCCCGGCATTCCGCCATCTTTAAAAAGTATATTTTGTCCGTTGTTATTGTCAAGAGTCCAGCCCATTGTGGTGTAAGTATCGTTTCCGTCTTTTTTTGCCTGCAGGACATGAGTGAGTTCCATTGCAGGAAACAAAGCTGTCTTAATTAAGCCCATATTTTCCTCTGCAAAGGTAAGAAGGTCATTAACGTTAGATCGCAATGCTCCGCCGGCTTCTATGGCACCTAATTCTGTAAGTCCAACACTTGTACCGGTTTCTGCATGCCCTATGGCTAAATTTTCTTTTTGCTTAGCTGTTAATGAGATAACGGTGTTATTAAGATGCAAAGGCTTGCAAATTTCGTCTGTCATGAGGGTCTCAAAATTTTTTTGCGCAACCAAAGTCAGTACAGTGCCCAATACTCCATAACCCACATTCGAATATTGCCATTTTGAATCAATATCAAAAGAAGGTTCAAAATGCGCTACATATTCATATAATTGATTTACACCATAGTCAATATAAGGTTCGTCCAGATTTTTTGGATCTGTATTGTATGGAAAACGCGGCATTCCGGATCGATGCGTTGATAAGCTGAGCAGCGAAATTTCTTTTCCTTTCCGTATAGGAGTTTTTATATTTACAGGCAGAAATTTTGATATAGGATCATGAACATTAAGCTGCTGTTTTAAACTCATATCTGCCAATAGCAACGAAGTGAATACTTTTGTAATGGAACCTATTTCATAGAGGGTATTACCATCAGGCAATCTGGAATCGTGATCACTTAATTGGCCTTCTGCAATTATTTGCCTGCCATTAGCATCAACAATCCCTACAATAATACTTTTGCTTCTTTTATTGGTAACTTCTTGTTTTATAATTGCTTTGATACTATCTACTGGTATTTGACCAAAGGTGAAAGGAGCGAAGGTTAAGAAGATTATTATAGTATATTTTTTCATTGTAATGTGAGTCAGTTAAGACAGCTGTAATCGCGCTGCCGTGGGAAGTTACAGAGAAATAGTAATGACCGACAGATTTTCGATCAGTATTAAATTCAATTGTTTTAGAAAGACTCAAAATTAATGTGAAATGTTACACTAAAATTGTACAAACGCGAAAAAAAAATTGCTTCCTTAAAAAAGAAAGCAATTAATATTATGGCGTGTGACTTATTTACTTTTTTTAAGCGCATCTATTAATTCGCCCATATCGACTACAGCATAAGTAGAGGAATAATCAGATACGGCGTAAGGTAATATCAGGCTATTGTTGTGTATGATAGCTCCACAGGAATACACAACATTAGGTACATAACCTTCCCGCTCGTCTTCAAGAGGTGAAAGCAGAGGTTCAGAAAGTCTTCCTATTTCTATAGACGGATCCTCAAGATCTAATAATGAGGCACCAATACAATAACGTCGCATTGTACCTACTCCATGCGTGATAACAAGCCATCCATCCGGAGTCCAAAGTGGTGAACCGCAATTTCCTATTTGTGTAAACTCCCAGGTATAACGCGGTTCCTGAAGAAGAATAGGATCATTCCATTGTGTAACGCGGTCAGAATACATGATATAATTGTTTACACCATCTATTCGCGAAAGCATCGCATATTTGCCTTTTATTTTTCTTGGAAACAAAGCCAGGTTTTTATTCTGAGCTCCTGCACCATGCAAAGGCATAACCCTGAAGGTGTAAAAATCCTCGGTAGAAATAAGTTTAGGCAGTATGGCGTGACCATTATATGCCGTATAAGTAGCCATAACACGACTGGATCCATCCTCATCTTCAAATCGCACAAAACGGGCATCTTCGATACCGCGGCTTTCAGACTCTGAGATAGGAAATATAACACGCTCCGTAAGATCAGAATCGTGTTTGAACTGCAAATCATAAAATGAATCAGCGAGCCAGAGTATTTCTTCAAGCGCTATTCTTCTTTCCTGACGAATTGATGGGTCTGCTAAGGCCGTATTGACCATACTTTTTAATATCGCAAACTCAAATTCCTCGGGTAAGTCCTGCATGATCTGCGCTATGTATTTGTCCTGCGTATGCATTTCAGACAATTTTAATAAAAAACGCTCTTTATTGAATAAGGTTTTATGCTCAATCTCGGCCTTATCGATATTATGACCAATCTTCATAACCAGAAGATTGTTATCCTTATCAAGAATTCCTCTTCTAAAAACTATGGATGAAATATGACCTTCACCTGTTGCACGAAAAGAAATGATGACGCGTTTTTCGCCGGCTTCAAGACCTGACTGATCAAAATCTTCTATAATCGAAGGATTAAAAATGGCCGCAGATTCTATCGCGTATTCCATAGTACAATAAGAACCTATTAGCATTTTTCGATCCAGAGATATTGCCTCATAATCTATTTGCATGGCTTCTATAATAGGTTTTATTTTTTCGCAATGCCTAAAAAATATAGCCGAAATATTTCGGTGACGTCTTGCAAATTCACGAAGCGTTTGTTCTAAGGTTTCCAGTACCTGTTTTTCGTTCAGCATCATGATACGCGCAACCATTTGTTTGGTCCGCTCTTCGCCATTCATAAAATATCTTGCAACAACTCTTTTAGAATCCGGGGTGAATTTTATGTTTTTACGGATGACTGATACTCGCATATAAATCTGTTTTTTTTAATGTTAGAAAAATTAATTCAGTTCTTCTATATTGATAATTTGTTATAAAAAATAAAGAATTTAACCTGTTAGAAACAATATTAATACCTAAAAGTATTCTCTATTTCTAAACAAGTTAGTGATTTTGTTAAGGAAAAAAAACTTTTTTTTTAAACTTTTATTGTGGCTTTGTAAATTAATGATTGTATTTTATTAAAAAGATAAAATAAAAACAGCCTTGATTGTTAAATAGATACGATCTTTATAAAGTTTTGGTGCTTTAATAAAAGTGAGAAAGTATTTTCAGAATTAAGATTAAATTTTGTTGGGTTTACTTACATATTTATTGTCTTTAACAAAAAAACGCCAGGGCAGGAGCGCATCTTCCTGCGCATACGCCACACCAACACGGGGTACTGCTGCAATTTGATCAGGAGTGTATCGAATAGCATGATCTTCTATCCAGATTTCTTCTCCCGATAATTCTTTTTCGTTAAATGTGCGATCGATGCCTAAAGCTTTGGCTGCAGATCCGGGGCCTGAAGATATAGCTGCTTTTGTGGCGGCTATTTTACGTCTGGTTTCCATTATGTCCAATCCTATAAGAGGTTCAATGGCACGTATTAATACGGCATGCGGTTCTCCTTCTACCGAGCTTACTACATTAAAGAGGTTGTGAATTCCGTAACACAAATAAACGTACGAAACACCTCCTTGCTGATACAATGTTTCTGTTCTGTTCGTACGACGTCCGCCGTAAGCATGCGATGCTTTATCCTGAATACCAAAATAAGCTTCGGTTTCTACGATAATGCCTGCAGTTATTTCGCCATTAATTTGGGTAAAAAGAACTTTGCCCAATAAATCTTTGGCCAGAAAAAGAACATCGGGATTGAGGTAATAAGAAAAGGGTAATTTCAATTTTTTATAATTGTATTAATAATTATTGTTTGTTATGACTGATCTTTTTAATTTCGATAGTGGTCTTTTCGTTGTTTCTGGAAGACGTGGACTTGACTTCAGATTTTTTTTCTGAAGTTCTGGCACTCGAAATATTATTTTTGTGATTTGAAGTTGTCATACTACATTGTTTAAATCATTAATACACACAAATGTAGAAAGTTAATAAACAAGTAGGATTATAAAATTCACAGCGTACAATTGTATTATTATCAGGTAATTGATGCGGTTAAGATGTTATTTTTAAATTGATTAATTCACTGTTTCACTTTATAACCATTCTCCCGAATCATTATAATCATTAGGCAAATAAGTAAGATACTGAACCATTCTGGGACTTTTGCCTTTGTTTGGCGTTGCGCAATGCGGCAATCTGTTATCCCAGATAATAAAATCGCCGGCATTACCTAAAATTGGTTTTGGGTTTAATGTTTTCACCGCTTTGTCTCTTGGGTTTTCATGAGGTTCCAGATTGTCCAGCCAATGATTTATTTTGTTGTGAAATCCCGCCACACAATGAAAAGCACCGTCGTTAGCACCACAATCTGTAAGATAGAGCAGTCCCTGAAGTCCAAATTTTATAGGTTGTTTTAAGCTGGTGTCCCAATGAAGCGGACTTCCTAAAAAAGTAAACTCACTAGTTTCAGGCGGATTAAAACTTACTTTGTCAATCGTTTTGTAAATATTCGCGGTATTGTAAAGCTGTTCGTATGCCTTTTTTATTTTGGGCGAAAATCTGTTTTTATTTAAAGTTTCATGATCCGAAAAATTAAGCATCAATCCTTTTTGATCCGGATGTCTTTGATACCAGCTTTCCTTTTGATCCGGATGCATTTCTAAAAAATCCCAAATAGCTTGTTGGGTAGCTTCGCAATCTTTTTTTGAAATAGCATCTTTTATAACAATATAGCCGTTTTCGCTCCAAAATTCCAGATCTTCTTCTGATAGAATCGTATCTGTAAGCTCTTCTGCTGTATTTGAGATTTGCGTGCGATTATTGATCCAATTTTTAAAAGTTTCTAAATCAGGTTTTTCAAAGTATAAAAACTGTAATGCATCTTCCATACCAATACCTAATTCGTACAAGGCTTTAATTTCTTCATTCCAGCTTTGTACGCCATCTGCAGCAGAAAATCCGGAAGGATCTACAATACGTTTCCAAAGTTTTTCAAGAATAGTCGAGGACATAGATTTTACAGATTTTATAGTTTTTTAAAAAGGCCAAATAACATGCAAAGGTTTATGCATCCACGGATATTTTATAATCGAAAAAGCAAATGGAGATTTGTTTATTAATACATCATAGGCTCTTCTGTCAACGGTAAGTTCCCATTTCTCTTCTAATTCTGTAAGCATTCCGTCCCGAATGAGCCAATTGCCTCTAAAACCCTCTACAGAAGAGTGACCAATTGCAGACCAATAAGAAACAGCAGCATTTATTAAACCTACTATAAGAATTTCCTTTTCTTGTGAAATTTCAATTTTAGCGGGAACACTATCTGTAACTGACAATCCGCAAAGTATTTTATTCAATGCTAAATAACTTTCTTCCGTTTCGCTTACTCCGGTAACGACATATTGTAAGTAGAGCACAGCATTTTTTTGATTTTCAATACTAGTAAAATTGTTATCCTTAACGAGGCTCAACCTTTCGAACAACATAACTATAAAGCTATTTAAAAGAACAATTCCTGCATTGCTAACTGCAATTCCGTTTTTATAAGATATTCCCATTTTCGTGTGATTAGTTATAAATGCAAAAACAAAATAAAAATACCAATCTTTTACTGATAATCGAATACGTATTTATACCTGATCTTAATTTTTAAATCATTTTAGGATTTCGCAAAGTATAGGTAGCAATATTATTTACATTTTCATGTGTATTATTATACTTTTTGTCTTCGAATTCGAAATTCAGTTTTTGTAGAATCGCTACAGAATTAATATTATCAGAAGAAGGAAATGCCGTAATTATTTTGGCTTTCATTTCTTCAAATACATAAATTATTACTGCTTTGATAGCTTCGCTCATAATTCCCCTGCCTTGAAATTCTGGCAGCATTTCGTATCCAATTTCTACGATTTCATTTTCTAAATCAAAATTCCACAAACAAACAGTTCCAATTAAATCATTGTTTTCTTTTAGCCGGATAATCCAATACAGGCCTTCGTTTTTTTCGACCAAATTTTGTATTTTGAGAATAAATTCTTTTGCTTTTGCTAATGTTGATGAATTGTCCCTGCCCACAAATTTATTTACAACTTCATCAGAACGCAGTTTGTGAATTAATTCAGCATCAGTATTCTCAATATTTCTCAATACCAATCTCTCTGTTATAAGCTGCGGAAATTTTTTGAAATCTAATACCATTGCTTTCATCTTTTAGTTGTTAATCAATACATTAAAAAACAGTCTCAGTGTATGTTTTTTTTAGATGATGAAAGTTAAAAAATAAATAGTATACATTTGTTATACTTCATTATTCATAAAGTAAAATATTTTAAAATGTACGATATCATTTTCAAACATATTGAAGAAAAAGTTCAGTTGTCCCAGTCCGAAAAGGAATTGATAAAGACTTTCTTTAAACCTAAAAAGCTAAAGAAAAAACAGTTTTTGGTGGTGGAAAGACATGTTTGCAGTTATTTGACATTTGTTTCGAAAGGACTTTTAAAGTCTTATAATGTTGATGATAAAGGCAACGAGCATATCAATCAGTTTTCACCCGAAGGCTGGTGGACATCTGACATGAGCAGCTTTTTTAGCGGAGGAATTTCTTTTTACAGTATTGATGCAATGGAAGATTCAGAAGTACTGCTGATTACCAGAGAAGATTTCGAAAACCTCACCCTGCAAGTTCCCGTGATGGATCGCTATTTTAGACTGCTTTTTCAAAATAGTTTAATTACAAAAGAAAGAAGATTAATAAGTTCGCATACCCACACTGCAGAAGAAAAGTACAGGTATATTGTCGAAAACAACCCTGACTTTATAAAGCGGATACCGCAAAATTTACTGGCTTCGTATCTTGGTCTTTCGCCTGAAACCTTGAGCCGACTTAAAAAGAATATCATTTTCGATCAGAAATAATTGATTTAGATCAAGCGAATTTCTTGTTTCAGGTCATCTTTCTGAAGAAGGTTTGTAAAGTAATTTTGAAAAAAATATAATACTTATGAAATCAATACAAGAAAATGTAGCCTTAGTTGTAGGAGCAACCGGAATTGCCGGAAGTAATCTTGCCATAAAACTTATAGAAAAAGGATGGACCGTTTTTGGACTTTCCAGAAATCCTAAAAATGATATCGAGGGTTTACAACCTATTGCTGCCGATTTATTAAATACAGAATCATTAGTTTCCGCTTTAAGCGAAATTTCCCCAACTCATGTTTTTTTTACAACATGGATGCGAAATGATACTGAGGAAGAAAATATAAGGGTGAATAGTGCCATGGTTCGAAATTTATTAAACGTATTATCTCCTAAAAAATCGATTCAGCATGTTTCGTTAGTTACCGGATTAAAACATTATTTAGGGCCATTTGATGCTTATGCGACAACAGGAACTTTACCGGAAACACCTTTAAGAGAAGAACAACCCCGATTGGACTTGCCTAATTTTTATTACGCACAGGAAGATGAGGTGTATGAAGCTGCAAAAAGAGATGGCTTTAGCTGGAACATACACAGACCACACACGCTGATTGGTAAAACTATTGGTAACGCTATGAATATGGGAACCACTTTGGCTGTTTACGCCAGTATTTGCAAAAAGGAAGGAACGCCGTTTATCTGGCCGGGTTCTGAAGCGCAATGGAATGGCGTATCTGATGTTACGGATGCTAAAGTTCTGGCCGATCAGATTATTTGGGCAGCAACAAATACTGAAGCTCATAACGAAGCTTTTAATATCACAAACGGAGACGTTTTTAGATGGAAATGGCTGTGGCCGAAAATAGCGGAATGGTTTGATATTGAATTTGAAGGATATAAGGGAACAATACAACCACTAGAAGCCGAATTAAGCGAAAAAGATAAGATCTGGAAAACCATCACAAAAGAACATCAATTAATAGAAGAGGACTTAAACCAATTGGCATCTGCCTGGCATACTGATCTTGATTTATCACGTCCTCTGGAAGTAATGACCGATATGTCAAGAAGCAGAAAACTTGGTTTTGCCACTTATAAAGATACGAAAGATTCGTTTTTTGAATTGTTTGCTCAGTTAAGAAAGGATCAAATAATACCTTAAATTAATTAGATAATTAGAAAATGAGATAATTTTTGAATTGTCATTTACTTATATTATAATTCAATACGGGACAGGGAAATTTTTTCTTTTGTCCCGTATTTGTATAATACTACTTGTTGAAAAGCTATTTTTACATTGTAGACTTATTTTTAGCCGTTTAAGATATTGATGTTAACGTTTTATTAGGGTTGAAAGTGTTTTTTCTTTTAAAAAAATGAGTTAACTTGCCAAATAATTAAATGCAATTTACAGCAATGACGATTTCAAATTTTTATTTAACAAATAATGACTTGATGAGCCTTATGGGCACGTTATTGTATTTGCACGACGATACTTTCTTAAAAAGTTCAAAAGAGTTTATTAATTAAGCCCTGTCAAAACTCTGGACAGGGATTCTTTTCATACAAAAGGCTCATTTATTTAATCTTCAATTTTCATTGGGATTAGGATATCATTGAATGCAACACTACACAAGAGCTATAAGTGATTCAATGAAGGGTTATTATCTTACCTGTGAATAAGGAGCAAACAGAAAGTTATGTCACAAAATATCATTTTAACAACAGGAATATACGATTTAATAAAAGATCACGTAAGAAGAAAAAAAGTAACAGCTGAAGAAGAAAAATTGCTGCTTGATGAACTTAAAAAAGCAACGCAGGTACTAAGAAGAGATTTGCCGGAAGATATTGTTTCTGTAGACCGAAGAGTAACCTATAAAGATTGTGCCACCAATGAGGAAAAAACGGTTGTGTTTGTAGGCCCTGAGAAAAACAAAGTAAGTAAGAACCGAATTTCTATTCTTTCTGATGAAGGGATAGCGATGGTAGGATATAAAGAAGGAAATGTTGTAGAATGGCCTGCTAAAAAAGGAAATCTAAAACTGGAAATCTTAAAAGTAGAGGAAGTAGCGTAACGTACTTTTTTAATGTAAAAACATCCCAAAAAGAAATTTTCTTTATGGGATGTTTTTTTATGATGTAAACTTCTCAATCAACTTTTAATTCTCACAGAAAGCACCAATTTGCTGTAAATGTTTTTCGGTCTGGTATTTATTAAAGTTGTCCCATTGAGGTGGAGAACTTGTTTTTTGTCCGTACATCGAGTCAAGACAAATGTTGTTGTCTTTATACATATCGTGTAAAACGGCCAGAATTTTAAAGAAAAATTCATCTAAATTTACGATAGCTTCGAATTCTGATTTTAATGTATTGTAATTAGCATCTGATGGATTTAATAATTGTAATAAATCCAGAACTTCCTGTTTTTCTTCCTCATTAATTTCCGTAGCATAACCCATTTTTAAAGTTTTAAAAACAAGATTATTCCATGCTTTGCTGTCATGTGCCCATTGTACATCAGGAAGATTCAAAGAATGCTCGCAAATTAAGATAATAGCAAAAAGAACATCGTTTAAGTATTCGGCAGGAAACTCATCAAAACTTCTGAATTCGAAACCGCTTTGGTACATTTTTTCCTGATTAAAATCAAGACCAACTTCCGAAAGCATTTCGTATTCCATATCAGCTTCGATCTGATCTCTCCACCAAATGTTTTCTTCTTTTTCAAATTTTAGTAATTTTCTAAAATCATCCACATTATAGGTTAAAATTTTACCTTTTGGCATCGCTTTATTATACGTTCCCACGCCTATGTAGCGCGACATTGCATTTCGCATAGAACCTAAAGTAAATTTTTTGTCCAGACTGTAAGTATCGCTTATCACGCCCATAATATCAGGACTTCCAAGAGTAGCAATAAAGAAAGGCTCAAACCATTGCAGTAAATAAATCGCATTGGCATGTGTTCTTTCAAATTCTTTATAATCTACAATCCTGCTGTCTTCGGTCAAAGACGGTAAAGTAATATGAAAATGGTAGGTTCCGTTATTAAACAAAACCAGGTTTTCCTGATTGGTCATGAACATATTAAGTCCGTTGTTGTAATCCGGAAAGTTTAATTTTCCGTTTAACACAGACGATTCATTGATCTTATCAAGGAATAATTTTTTAGTAGCTTTTAGTTCTTTGCACGATTCACCAATTGTTCTGTTCTCGAAATATTTGGTAACAAATTCGATCGAATCGCCATCAAAATGTACAGAGCCCATTGTTTTATTTCTTTGGGTAATCATACTCTGAATGTTGTACGGCTGATCTTCAAGGAAAAGCTCCATGATCGATTTTCCCAGATATTCAGGATTTTCAGTTGGTTGTGCGCTTACTTCACCGGTTTCGGTATCGATTAATGGTTTTATCGGCGCTATTGTTTTGTGCTGATAATTGATATCGAGTTTTTCCAGCGAATGACTGTTCATCATTCTGCTCACTTTATAGTTTTCATTCAAACCAAAAGCCTTCTTTAAAATAGGGGCTAAGCTTTCAGGTTTGTAGCATTTTCTATAATCGATACTGTATTTCTCAAAACCAATTTTTTCTTGTATAAATTCACCAGAAACTATTAGGGATTCTTCAAATTGCATGTAGGTTTCGTTTTCCAATCCTATTCCCCAATAATATTTTTTTGTCTGATTGTCTTTCATTTATACTTACTTTCTTTTTTAAGGTTATTTTAATTTATAAAGTCATTTTTATTCAGGAATATAAATTCAATCTGTCAAAACCAGAGACAAGAAACCTATAACGGATTGAGCATATTGTTGCCTCCATTATAAAAGTTTTCGTTTACTTTTAAAAATATTGGAATTTATATTTTAGATTTTTGCAATTTTATCGACTGAAACATCAATTTAGAAGTAAAATTTTATAATAAGGTTATAAAATTACTATCGTTATTAATCACTTTTGTATCAATAATTTACGCAAGAGAATAGCTAAATCACAACTTTTAGTATTCTTGTTTTTTCTAAGTTGCAAAAGTAGTTTTTTATTATCGTATTTGCAAGTAGTTAACTTGTTGATAATCAATATTTTTTTTTGAATGATGAAACAACTCTGTAAATTGCATTTTTATTCGTGATAATACAGCACGTAGGAGGAATACAGCTCGTCATTCCACCAATCTTGCCTGATTTCTGCAAAGTAATTGTAATTGAATTTTCCGGCTTGCGATTGTAGCGGATATACTACTATACCATTTTCGCGATAGGCTTTGTGCAAATCAGTTTCGGGAACAACAGGAACAATATGTCCTGAAAGTCCTTTTTCTCTTCTTTTGGCACAAATGATTCCAATTCCGCCATTGGCATTTACCTTAGTCTGCATTTCATCAACTGTAGTCATTCTTTCCCAGCCAAAACTCGCCCCCCATTTTGGGAACCAATCGTGTATAGCACTGGAATAAATACGTTCTACGGTTTGCTCAAAAACAGGTTCTACATCTTGTCCCTGTAAGACTTTTTCAAGAGATTCAGGTGTCCACCAAACCGTTGGCAAGTATACTTGAGAGAAATAGCAATAATCATAAGAATATACATTGCAATAGGTATCTTCGACCGTTCTTTGATATCTTAAGTTATTTTCAACATCTAATTTTGCAATCAGTTGGGCAATACTTTCTTTTTTAGTTGCAGCATTTGTTAAATCTCGAAACGGAATACTGGAATCCATAAGAGGTTTTTCTTTCATTTCCATAGAATCCAAACGCGATTCCGGATCAGGTAACAAATCAACTTTTTTTATTTTAGTATTCGATATTGTATTATCATCTAAGGGTAACGATGCTACTGATACAGTATGTTTTTCCATCTTGACTGCTTAAAATTAATTGGCTTAACGTTACCTGAATTGATTATTGATGTAACGTAAATTGGTTCGCCAGCGGGTAAATGTAAGGATTTTAAATTTTCTAAATAGTTTTAGAAAAAGACAAATTGCAGAAAATAATAGAACGGGTAGGGTTAGTATCTTATTTTTAAATACAAAAAATGGCATACTCGAGGTATGCCATTTGCCATTTTAATTTTGAATAATTCGATTATTTATCGTCTTTATTGTCATCCTGCTTGCTAATGCTGCCAGAAATATCTTTATCAATAGTTTTATCCTGATCCTCTATGCTTTCTGATTTCACCGAGGTATTGTTTTCAAGATCAATTTCAGTATTTAGATCTTCTGTAAATTTTTCCTCATATCGGTACGGATCTTCATCCCGTGCATAATTATCATGATCAACGGGAGTTTCCTGGTCGATATAATCCGGATCACTTTCCAGAAATTCAGGAACAGATTCTATAGTAGTTCGTTTATGTAGATCGTCGCTCTGAATGTTATTTCCATCAACTAGCGTATTTTGATCAATAAAATCAGGGTCTGTCTGACCGTATTCGTTGCTGTTTTGCTTTTCCATAACGCTGTTATTTAAATGATTATTAATTAATGCACAACAGAACTTGTGTGCTATTTTACAAATTTAGCGAACACTTTGAGTAAACTTTTACAGAAAAACCAAATACAGTTTCATAATTAAAAGCTTCGCATGTAATGTTTATTTAAATATTATTGTAAGTAAAAGACTATTATGTATTTTTTAAGGAATACTTTAACATCTTTAAAAAGAATAAAACAACAATAAACACCGTTCTTAAACAAAACTATATATATGGGCTTATTTGATTTTATGATAGTGGAGATAGCTATGGATTTGGGAACAGCGAATACTTTAATAATTTACGACGGAAAAATTGTTGTAGACAGTCCGTCGATTGTGGCAAGGGATATTAGAAACGGAAAAATTATTGCTGTAGGCAAAGAGGCCAGTTTAATGCAGGGCAAAACACACGAGAATATTAAAACAATCCGACCGCTTAAAGACGGTGTAATTGCAGATTTTGATGCTTCGGAAAAAATGATTAACTGGTTTATCAATAATATACCGGAAATAAAAAAAAATCTTTTTAAGCCTTCTTTGCGAATGGTGGTTTGTATCCCCAGCGGTATTACCGAGGTTGAGATGCGCGCGGTAAAGGAGTCGTGCGAACGTGTAAATGGTAAAGAAGTATTTCTGATTCATGAGCCCATGGCGGCCGCTATAGGGATGGGTATAGATGTTATGCTGCCTCAGGGTAATATTATTGTTGATATTGGTGGAGGAACTACAGAAATTGCAGTTATTGCCCTTGGCGGAATCATTTGCGATAAATCAATCAAGATTGCCGGTGATGTTTTCACGAATGATATCTTGTATTATATGAGAACTCAGCATAATCTGTATATTGGAGACGCTTCTGCCGAAATGATAAAAATTGAAGTGGGTTCTGCAATGGAAGAACTCGAACAACCTCCTAATGATATGCTTGTTCGAGGAAGAGATTTGCTTACCGGAAAACCCAAAGAGATAAAGGTTACTTACAGAGAAATTGCAAAAGCACTCGACAAATCGATTCTTAGAATTGAAGATGCTATTATGGTAACCCTTTCGCTAACTCCGCCTGAATTGGCTGCCGACATTTACAACACAGGTTTGTATCTCGCAGGAGGAGGAGCAATGCTTCGTGGTCTTGATAAAAGAATTTCGCAAAAAACAGATTTACCGGTTTATATTGCCGAAGATCCTTTACGAGCTGTAGTAAGAGGTACTGGGGTAGTATTGAAAAATATTGCTAAATATAAAAGTGTATTGATAAAATAGGATTGTTATCGTAATGTATGCTCTAGTATAGCAACCATTTCATGTGTGATTTGGCGTTTTTTATTAATCATTATGATGAAGTTTTGTCAAAGTTGTAACCTAATTTAATTTCTTTTTTCAAACATTGGTCGTGGTTTCAACCACGGGAACACAATAAGAGATGTAATATTATTACACTTTGTGGTTGAAACCACGAGGAATGCATAACAAGTTTGCAATTAAAAAAAGCTGTGTCAAAGTTTAAGAACAAGTATCTTACATTCCTTGTTTAAACTTTGACAAGGCTTTTTCTATGCTAAACGATTCGAGTTTTCATTTTTCAGGAGTTATTTACTTCCTTCTTATTAAATTCACCAAACGTACCATTAAAAAATCCGTGTCAATCCGTGTTTTCGCGTTAGCGAATCCGCGTCATCCGCGTGCCATTTCGCTGCGATTACTAACAAATTAGTTAAAAAACTAATCAATTAGTTGTTCTACTAATTAATTAGTAGTATCTTGCATCAAAATATTTAACGATGATAAAACTAGCTAAACGAGAAGAACAGATCATGCAGGTCTTTTGGGATTTAAACAAAGCTTTTATAAGAGACATAATTCCGCTATTGCCAGATCCTAAACCACATTATAACAGCGTGGCAACAATAGTAAAGATTCTGGAAGAAAAAGGTTTTCTTAATCATGAAACCGCCGGTAATATGCATTGTTTTTTTCCTGTAGTCAGTAGGGAAGAATACCAGCAATTTGCATTAAAAGATATTGTAAGTGATTATTTTGATAACTCTTATCCCCGAATGCTTGCCTTTTTTGCTAAAGAACAAAAGCTAACAGAAAAGGATCTTGATGAAATAGTAAATATCATTAAAAAAGGAAAAGTATGATACCTTATATTTTACATTCTGCCTTAATTCTTTCTGCCTGCCTTTTATTTTACAAGCTGCTTTTGCAAAAAGAAACTTTCTTTCATTTAAACAGGTATGTATTGCTGGCCTGTATGCTATTGGCTTTTGTTTTGCCTTTGGTTCCGGTGCCTCAGCAATTATCATTTAGAAATGCACCAATTGCAACGGCTGTTGTTTTGCCGGAAACTCCGATTCATAAAAATAGCATAACCCAAGTAAAACAAGAATCAGTACAGGAAACCTTTGTAGCACCAACAAAACAATTCATCAATGTTGAAGTGGTATTACAGTGGCTCATTTACCTATATTGGTTTGGAGTGATTGTTTTTGGAATAAATTTTTTAATGCAGGCTGTGATATTGATTGCCAGAGCTTATTCAGGTTCTGTGATTCAGGATGGCAAATTTCGTATAGTCGAAATAACAGAAGACAAAGCTCCATGTTCTTTTGCCAACAACATCTTTATCAATCCTGAAAAATACGAATGGGAAACCTACAATCAGATTTTGCTGCACGAAAAAATACATATCGAGCAAAAACACACCATAGATCTTCTGCTTGCAGAAATGATGCTTATTTTTCAGTGGTTCAATCCTTTTGCCTGGCAATGGAGAAAAGCACTTGAAATAAATCTTGAATTTTTAACCGATGACCAAATGCTTCAGCAGGATACTGTTGAAAGAGAGAGTTATCAGTTTAGCCTGCTGAAAGTAGCAGCACCGCAATTTCCTTTGAGTCTTACAACCAATTATAATCAATCATTACTTAAAAAACGAATCATCATGATGAACTCAAAAAAATCAAACGTAAACACGACGTGGAAATATTTTTTCCTCGTACCACTTATGGTATTATTTGTCTGCCTTTTTAATCAACCGGCAGCGCAAAGTCAAACATTGAAATCTACAGAGAAGTCTGGAAAAAAAGCTGCAAAAAAGTCACATGTTCAAAATACAATACGAACAGAAGGAAACTGGTTTGCGACTATCAAAGGAAATGAAGTAGAACTTCAATTAAAAAGCGGTGAGAAAGATAATTCTTCCAGCACTTTTCAGTTGAGTGAATTTAATGACCTGCAAAGAGACAAACAAGGCACATTTACATTGACACGTGAAGCCGGAACGATGACTTTTACCGGTAAATTTGAAGGAGATAAAGGAACGGGAACGTATAAATTTACTGCCGACAAAAACTATCAGGCTGCAATGCTTAAAGAAGGAATAAAAATCACAGAAGACGACTTAATGGTTTTCTTTATGGTGAACATCAAGCAGTCGTATGTACAAATGGTAAAACAAAAAGGGTATACAAATCCAGATAAAGCCCAACTTATTCCTCTTGTAGCGTTAGATGTTAACGAAGCTTATATTGCTTCAATAAAACAGGCAATTCCGGACATTGATCTTGATAATCTGGTTCCGTTTAAATCATTGGGTATTGACAAAGCTTATATCGAAGAAATACGCAAATCAGGTTACAAAGATCTGACCCCGGGTAATATCATAGCACTAAAATCACAAGGTGTTGATGGCAAATTTATTGCTGATGTACGCAGTGCTGCAAAAGCCAATAATAACAGCGAAGATGATTCAAACAGCGATGATGATGTCCTTGCTTTTAAAGCATTGAATATTGATAAAGCTTATATCAATTCACTGAAAGAAGCAGGATATGACCATCTTTCAAATGATGATCTTATTGCTATGAAATCATTGAATGTAAAAGCTGAATATATAAGAGATTTTCAAAAAGCAGGTTTTGTAAACATTGCACCAGATGATCTGATTGCATTGAAATCGCAAAATATAACGCCTGTTTTAGTACAGCAATACAAAGATCTTGGCTTTACTAATTTAAAGATGGATGATATTATTGGAGCAAATGCAACGGGTGCAACGCCAGCTTTTATTAAATCAATGAAAGGAAAAGGACACGATTTTAAAAACCTTGAAAAATATATTGAACTGAAATCGGTTCTAAATAATTAAGACAAAGATGAATCACTTTGTTAGCTAGGATTTTTAAAAATCAAACTAGATTGTAAGACTAAAAAGAAGCCCAAACCTTTTAGGAATGGGCTTTTTTTGTATCCTTTGTGAGCTACATTTACATAGCTTTTCGTTAGAACTCTTGTTTTAATTACGATTGTATTTTTTTTCTTTAACAATTTTATATTTTTTGCTATCTGTTTTCTGAATAATCCAAAATGAGTAATCAACTGTTGAATAATCCATTTTTCCGATAGAGGAACTTAAGTCCAAAGAATATCCTGTTTTATCAAAAGAATCTTTCGTGCTGTCACTATTTAAGATAAATAAAATATTATCGTCTAATAGTGTAGTATAAATTTTATCTATTTCATTCGAAATTATTAAATTTCTAATAGTATTCTTACTGACCAATATAAAATTATCTTTCATAAAGTCAATGTACCAATTCGCCCCTCTTTCATTACAATCATTTCTTTTGTCGGTAACTATTTTTTTTATAACCTTCTTAAGATTGCAATCTTTTAAAAAGACAATTTCTGATGAACTTCCGTTTTTTATGTTAGCTTCTTGTGAATATCCAAAAAAAATCAGCGAAAAAAATAAATATAAAGTACTTAATATTCTCATAACATTTTAGTTTTTAATTAGTTATCAAGATTGTTTAAGTTCTTAATTTTTCTTGGTAGACTAATTCTTTTAACTTCATTTCATTCAAAACTTGCAGAATTGTTGTCATCTCCCGATAGCGCGAGCATATTGTTTGTGAACGCAAAATAATTTTAATTAATTATTTTGAATTATCTAAGGAAAAGATAGAAGATAGATTTAAAAATTTAAGCTTAAAATTAAGGCTAAATTTGTTATTGTTTTTGTAAAAATGCATTATGTATTTTTACCACCATAAAATTTTCTTTTGTTCTTTTTGAAATTTAATTTTTAGATCTGCAATTGTTTTACTATTTTCAATTACAATTTCCTTTTGATAACCATAACAATCTTCAAATCTAGCTAATATTGTATAATCTTTATCTAGTACCAAAGTTTCTTTTCGTGGATGAGATCCTCCTTCATCATAATAAACTTTAAAAACATTCTTGTGGTTTTTGAAATTGACTTTTCCCTTAGCACACAAATAAAAATTATCTAATTTTCTATCAATAAAATAGCAGGTGTCTTTAATTGTTGGAGAAAAAAATAAATACTTGTTTTTATCATTTTGGATATTGGAGGAAATATATATATCTGCTCCATTCCTGTAAAAATCACGCAAATACTTATTCTTCTTTTTCCCATTTAAGTTAATTGAGATGTATTTTTCAATAATTGTATCATTTCTAAATTCATATTTTCTCATAGAATATCCAAGTAAACTATCATTTTCTGAATAAATTTTGTAATACAATTCTTTTTCTGTGATAGTAATATTCTTATCTGTTTTTTTACAATAGATAAATAAAAATGAAATTAGAAAAATAATCGCGATACTACATTTAAAACCTGTTTTATTCATTTTCTTTTTTACTTATCATTGCTTCAAACCAGATCTACAAAGTTTTTCTTCTTGACACTGGAGAAATATTTTTAACTATTATTTCCAAATTTAATATAAATTCTTTTTAAGATGATTTTTAAAATGATCATAAGCCGTCATGTTCTTACTTTAAATTATGTTTTCCTTATTTAAAATCAACAAATAATCCATTATCTTTGATAGAGAACTAAAGAAAATTAGGCATTGTAAACAATAATTTATTTATTCGTTTTCAATGTATTGATTCAATAAAACTTAAGAACCAAATCTAACGAAATCTTAAGTTTTAAAATGATTTTTAAAAACAAATAGTATGGAAAATTTAAAGAAAGCGTATATAGCCGGAGGATGTTTTTGGGGTATGGAAGATCTTTTTCGTGTTCGCCCCGGTGTAATCGATACTGAAGTGGGTTACATTGGCGGGGAAAATGATAATCCCACTTATCAAAATCATCCCGGGCATGCAGAAGGAATGGAAATTACTTATGATGCCAATACAACATCTTTTAAAGAATTATTGGATTACTTTTTCAGAATGCACGATCCAACAACGGTAGACAGGCAGGGTAATGACAAAGGATCAAGTTACAGATCGGCTATATTTGTTCAGAACGAAGAAGAGGAGCAGGCTGCAAAAGAAGTAATTCAGCTTGTTGATGATTCAGGGAAATGGCCAGGAAAAGTGGTTACGACATTGGAACCTATTAGTAAATTTTGGGTTGCCGAAGATTATCACCAGGATTATTTAGTCAAAAATCCAAATGGATATACTTGTCATTTTGAACGATTTAATACTTCGTTTCTGTAAATATTATGGGTGATGATTCCTTTAAATCATCAAAAAAATACAAACCTCTAAAGTCATTGATTTTGGAGGTTTTTTTATGCTAAAGTTTTAATGATCTTATCTTACATAGGATCAACACTAAATGTTGTGGAAAAATATAAAAAAATTAAACTTATTAATTATTTTTTACCACAGAGAACGCAAAGATTTTTATTTAAGGATACTTCTAAAAAACACAAAGTTCACAAAGCTTTGTATTGGCTTAGCTTTGTGAACTTTGTGTTTTTTTATAAAAGAGAAAGATAAAAAACTTAGCGTTCTCTGTGGTTATTTTTTTTCTCGAAAGATTTTTGAATTGGTCCCTAAAATACCAGTTCAATTGATATCAGAATGATAAAATCATATCATTTTGATAAGAATATCAATTAGTGAATAAGAACTCGTTTTTGGTATAAGTTGTTTATATAGAGGTAATAATGGTTCTTTAAAGCTAGCCGTTACGGAATTGGTATGTAAATTGGAAATTCTGTTTTGTATTTCCAATCCATTATAGAATTGTATTATTAATAAAACAGGGAATACAATTAACTAGATATGAAAACCCTACAACGTACAATAGATTTTTCAGGTAAAGATTTTGTAATGCCTGACCCGTTTCCCAACCAATCAATCACCTTAAAAAATAGCCCTATTGAAGAAGAAATACCGAATTTTACGGTTGAAGTCGCCAGCACCAAACATGTTTTTTGGATAAAAGAAATTTGCGACGTCACATTATCATCTGCCATAGCCCGCGGAACGGGAATTTCTGGCCGTTCTCCTGAATTACTGGAATCAAAAATAAGAAAAAGCGAAGCTATTATCGCTTTTACATCAGAGGGAAAATGGGCTGGATTCTCTTTTATATCTTCCTGGGAAGATGGACGATATGTTTCTAATTCAGGATTAATTGTTGCGCCAGAATTCAGACACACAGGCTTGGCAAAAACGATTAAAAGAAAAATCTTCGAATTGAGCCGTCAAAAATATCCTGATGCAAAAATATTCAGTCTGACAACTGGTTTGGCTGTAATGAAAATGAATCATGAATTGGGTTTTGAACCCGTCACGTATTCAGAATTAACTACCGATGAGGTTTTCTGGGAAAATTGCAAATCCTGTGTCAATTGCCCGATTTTACTTAGTAAAGAAAGAAAAAACTGTTTGTGTACGGCCATGCTTTACGATCCCAAACACAACGAATCCTTAAAGATTAAATAAAAAAAATGAAACCATTTTGAAAATACAGAAGTAAATAATACCCGATATTTGCAACATAAAGAAACACTAATTTTTATGATAAAGATTAACGAAAAACATACATACGCATTCAAAGATGTGCTTTTTACATTTGCCCTGGCTTCTGAAGCAGCGGAAGTGTTTAAAGATCATACTGCACTTATTACCGGAATCGGAAAAGTCAATGCTGCCTACGAATTGACTAAAGCGATACAATTAAAAAGGCCTTCGGTAATTGTAAATCTGGGCTCGGCGGGAAGTACTCATTTTAAGAAAGGTGATGTAGTTTGCTGTACAAAATTTGTTCAAAGAGATATGGATGTTAGAGGACTTGGTTTTGCTCTCTACGAAACGCCTTTGTCCGGTTTGCCACCCGTTTTAGAATATGGTCTGGAAATGAACGGACTGCCTGTAGGTATTTGCGGCACAGGAGATAGTTTCGAAATGCAGCATTCTGAAACAATTTACGATGTAGTTGATATGGAATCTTACGCCTTGGCTATGATTGCTATGAAAGAAAACATTCCGTTTTTGTGTTTAAAATACATATCCGATGGTGCCGATGATAATGCAGCCGAAGACTGGAGTGTTCAGGTTCATAAAGCGGCTGTTGCTTATGGCAGTATTTTAAAATTGAATATAAACGAAGCTGCAGATATTCTTAGAGAATAATGAATAAGATTTTTTCTCTCGCAGATTTAGCAGATTCGGCAGATTATTCTTTGCCAGACTTTATCAAAAAAATCTGCTGAATCTGCTAAATCTGCGAGAGCTTTATCAGCGTATTTTTCAAATCATTATAATTTCAAATATTACTTTTTGATAAAAAAAAGGCTGCCTGAATAGATTTCAGACAGCCTCTTATAACTGCAGTTTTTATGTACTAATTTAAAAATTTACGACCAATTAATTGCTTTAAGATTAATTTATTCCACCTCCTAAAGCTTTGTACAATAATACCTGTGACTCTGCATTTTTTAGCTGAATATCAACAAAATCCAGTTCGGCCTGCAGTTTATTTTTTTGTGCATTAATAATTTCCAGATAATTGGCATAACCGCTCAAATACAGATCATTTGACACATTAACGGCAATTTCAAGATGTTCAATTTCTTTCGATTTGTATTTCAAAACACCAACAAAAGATTCTGTTCTGTGCAGTAAAGCACTCAACTCATTATACGCCGTTGTAATCGTATTTTGATATTGTAAAAACGAGATTTGCTGCCTTTTGTTAGACACAAAAAAATCCTGTTTAATCTGTCCTTTATTAAAAATAGGAGCTGTTAATCCGCCAAGTAATTGCCAGGCAAATGATCCGTTATCGAAAAAGGTGGAGAAAGAAAACGAATTAAAACCAGCATAACCACCCAAATTTAAAGTTGGGAAAAAGGCCGCACGCGCTGCTTTTGCATCAGCATTTGTAGCGCGCAGTTCATGATAGGCTTCAGCAACATCCGGTCTTTTATGAATAATAGAATCCACGCTTATTTTTTGATTTAAAACTTCAAGATGTCCGGAAAGGAAATCGGTACTTCTTTCGATTTTTCCGCCATATTCTCCTAAAAGATTTAACAACGCCTTTTCGGTTTGATCAATGCTTAGATTGAGTTGTTCGGCTTCAGCCAAAATGTTGTTGTTCTGCGCATTAAACTGCTGAACAGCCAATTCAGTCGCTTTTCCCACAGAGCGCTGTGCCGAAACAATATCAAGCGCTCTTTGTTGTGTTTTAAGGTTCTTTTTGTAAATCTCAGCCTGTTTATCCAGCGCAATGAGTTTATAATACAAATCAGCAACATCACTTAATAAACGGGTTTGTAATAATCGCATTCCTTCCTGAGAAGCAAAAAATCGTTCGCGTGCCGCTTTTTTACGATTACTCAGTTTTCCCCATATATCAGCTTCCCAGGAAACTTTTCCACCTAAAAACAGGTTAGGAGAAACACTTTCATTTATCCTTTGTTTATCATTAATATTTTGGGAAAAATTGGTATCAAAATTCCCTACACCATCCATAGTATATTTTCCATAACGCGTTCCCGAAAGATCTGCCTGAAGATCTAAAGAGGGTAAAAGAGCCAGTTTTGCCACTTTTAAATGCGAATTGGCAATTAAAATTCGTTCCTCCATAATTAAATAATCAGGATTTTGAGCAATAGCTTTCTTCAAAAGATTTTCAAGTTTCTCATCTTTGAAATAGTTTGCTGTTTGTAGCGGAATAAAATTTTGCAGGCTATCAGCAGCTTTTTTTCGTTTCAGGTCAAAATTTTCCGGCAGCTGTTTCGCTGCCAGATTATCATTGATTTTTGGAGCGGAGCAGGCCGTAAGAAGCAAAACGCCGCCAAAGATTATATATCGATTTATTTGTTGTTTCATGTTTTATTTTTTATTCATTGCTTTTTCTAATTTGGCAAACAAGATGTAAAGTCCCGGAATTATTACCAGTCCAAAAACAGTTCCTATAAGCATTCCTCCGGCGGCAGCGGTACCAATAGAACGGTTACCAACTGCTCCGGCTCCGGTTGCAATACACAACGGAATCAATCCGGATATAAAAGCAAATGAGGTCATAAGAATTGGCCTGAAACGAAGTCTTGCTCCTTCGATTGCGGCCTGGGTAATTTCGCGTCCTAATTTATTTTGTGCCATCGCAAATTCCACAATTAAAATGGCATTTTTGGCGAGCAGACCAATCAGCATGACGAGTGCGACCTGAGCATAAATATTGTTATCTAAACCAACCATTAAAAGCGCGAGATAAGAACCAAATACTCCTACCGGTAAACTTAAAAGTACCGGAAACGGCAATAGTAAACTTTCGTACTGCGCGGCAAGAAGCAGATAAACAAACAAAATACATAAAGCAAAAATGTAAATGGTTTGATTTCCGGAGAGGATTTCCTCACGCGTCATACCAGACCACTGCAGTTCAAAACGGCTTGGGAGTTTTTCTGCTGCAATTTTCTCTACTGCTGCAATCGCTTCTCCTGAACTAAAACCTTCGGCAGGCTCACCGTTGATCATCGCCGACATGTACATGTTGTAACGCGTTAAAACCTCAGGCCCATACACACGCTCCAATTTTATGAAGGTAGAAAACGGAACCATTTCGCCGGCATCATTTTTTAGATACATATCAAGAATGCTTTCCGGATTTTTTCTAAACTGCGGACTGGCCTGAACCATTACTTTGTACATTTGAGAAAAACGAATAAAGTTGGTCGCATAAAATGAACCCAACATGGTTTGTAAAGTCGACATGGCATTGTCTACAGAAATTCCTTTTTTGGCTGCAAGATCATAATCAACATGAATTAGATATTGAGGAAAAGTCGCATCGAAACTGGTAAAGGAGTTCTGAATTTCAGGTGAAGCATTTAACTCTTTTATAAAGTTTTTAGTGACTTCATCTGTATTGCTTATCGTTCCGCCGGATTTATCCAATAAACGCATTTCAAAACCGCTGGTATTACCAAATCCCGGAACTGTTGGCGGAGCAAAAATTTCGATTTGTGCATCTGTAATGCCTTTTGTTTTCTCAGTTAGTAGCGCAATAAATTCATTCACAGAAATATCACGTTCCTTCCAGTCTTTCAAATTAATCATTCCCATTCCGTAAGATGCGCCGGCAATTTCAGTAACAATACTATATCCCGCAAGAGTAGTAACGTTGTCGACACCATTTATTCCTTTGGCAAGACGGGTTACTTCATCAAGGGCTTTTTCGGTACGTTCTACCGTTGCTCCCTGAGGTGTTGTTACATTTACGTACACCATTCCTTGATCTTCAGAAGGAATAAATCCGGAAGGTAAAAACTTGCTTGTTCCCCAGGTTAAGAAACAAAACAACACTAGTAAACCAACCGTAACCACCGTACGATCTGCAAATTTCACAAGTACTTTGATGTATTTAGAAGTAATATTGTCAAACCATTTATTGAATCTGTGAAAAAATCGGTCCAGTAAAGAGGTTTTCTTTTTATTAGGATCATGTGCTTTCAGCATGATGGCACATAAAGCGGGGGTAAGCGTAAGGGCATTAATTCCTGAAATAACAATACTAATAGCCATCGTCAACGAGAACTGCCTATAGAAAACCCCAACCGGACCACTCAGGAAAGCTACCGGAATAAATACTGCCGCCATAACAATGGTAATCGCAATTACGGCTCCGGTAATTTCTTTCATGGCGCTAATAGTAGCGGGGAGCGGATCCATATGTTCTTCGGAAATTTTTACGTGAACGGCTTCGACGACGACAATGGCGTTATCGACTACAATTCCGATAGAAAGAACCAAGGCAAAAAGCGTTAGCAAGTTGATAGAGAATCCCATCATCGACATAAAGGTAAACGAACCAATAAGTGCTACAGGGACGGCAAGAACAGGAATTAAAGTTGAACGCCAGTCCTGAAGAAAAATAAAAACAACAAAAGCAACCAGAATAAAGGCTTCAATTAGCGTTTTTATAACTTCATCGATCGAGGCATCAAGAAAACGGGATACATCATAAGCAATGTTAAAATTCATTCCCGGAGGAAAAGAAGTGCCTTTAAGTTCAGCCATTTTTTCTTTTACACTGGCAATAACTTCAGACGCGTTCGAACCCGGACGCTGTTTCAACATGATGGAGGCTGAGGGTTTTCCGTCGGTTTTAGAAACCATTCCGTAACTCATCGAACCGAATTCAATATTCGAAATATCTTTTAGTCGTAATATTGTTCCGTCAGAATTTGCCCTAAGCGGAATCTCTTCGTACTGTTTAGGTTCGAAAAATTTCCCTCCGTATTTTATAACGTACTGAAGTTCATTGTTTAATTGTCCTGATCCTTCACCAACTTTACCCGGAGCAGCAGAAATGTTTTGTTTTTGAAGTGAACCAATAACCTCATTTGCCGAAATATTATACGAAAGCATTTTTTGAGGATCAAGCCACACACGCATCGAATATTCTTTCTGACCCATGATTTCGGCACGGCCAACACCATCAATACGTTTTAATTCCTGCAGAATATTAATATCCGTAAAATTGAAGATAAATTGTTCATCCTGAGTTTCATCTGTACTGGTAATATTAAGGTACATCAACATACTGTTTACCTCTTTTTCTGTAGTAACTCCGGCCCGAATTACCTCTTCAGGAAGTTCGTCGAGTATGGTAGTTACACGGTTTTGAACGTTTACGGCGGCTAAATCAGGATCGGTTCCTACTTCAAAGAAAACCTGAATCAGCGTTAAACCATCATTCGAAGTTACCGTCGACATATACGTCATTCCCGGTACACCATTTATGGCACGTTCTAACGGAAGCGCAACGGCATCTGCAGAAACTTCGGCATTTGCACCTGTATATTTAGCCGTTACGGTTACAGAAGGCGGCACAATATCAGGAAATTGTGTTATGGGAAGCTGGAATAAAGCTAATATTCCAAGCAGTACTATCATAACCGAGATGATTAATGATAATATTTTTCTTTTAATAAACATTTCGATCATTTTGAAATCTTTTTATGATGTATAATAATTACAGGTTTACACTTTGAGTTTGTTTGATATTGATTTTATCGCCATCACGTAAGGATTGAATTCCTTCCTGAACAATTAAATCATTGTTTTTTAAACCTTTATTTAAAATATATGCATCATCAAGAGTACTCCCAATGGTTACGTTTGTCATTTTAATGATCCCTTCTTTGTTCACTACAAATACAAATTGTTTGTCCTGAATAGAGAAAACAGCTTTTTGAGGAATTACGATCACATTCTTTTTTGGTTCAGAAATAATGAGTTTTCCTGATGTACCATGCTTTATAAATCCTTGCGGATTATGAAATTTAGCTTTGTACTGAATAGATCCTGTTTGCCTGTCGATATCTCCATCGGCCGTTTTTAATTCGCCATTATGACTGTAAACGGCGCCATTTGGCAAAACCAGTTTTATATCTCCTTTTGTATTTAGTGTTTTATCGGTCATCATTTGAAAATAGATATTTTCAGGAATAGAAAAATAAGCGTACACATCATCTAATTGGGAAAGTGTGGTTAAATGCGAACCATTTTCGACAAGACTTCCTTCTTTAAAAGGGATACGATCTATTGTACCATCAAAAGGAGCTCTGATAGTAGTAAAATTAATTTGCTGATTAATGGCTTTTCGTTCTGCAGAAGCATGGGCAACCTTAGCCGAGGCTGCATCGTGTCTGGCTTTTGATAATTCTAATTCTTTGTCTGCAATTACTTTTTTATTAAAAAGAGTTTGTGCCTGCTCAAGTTCTACGGTGGCAATTCTTAAGTCTGCCAAACTGCTTTTGTAGCTGGCTTCAGCTTTTAATAGCTGGATTTGAAGTTCGACATCGCTTATTTTAAATAATAGCTGTCCTTTTTTTACTAATTGTCCTTCGCTGATATAAACTTTTTCCAGTAGTCCCGGAATACGAACATGAATTTCAACATTGTTTTTTGCATGTACATCTGCAACAAACCGATTTGAAACTATTGTGTCCTGCAACGTGACTTTATAGACCGGTACTGTTTTTACATTATTGGTGTTTTTTTTGGTTTTATCTCCGCACGAGACTAAAACAAATAGGGATAAAATAAAAAGTAAAAGGTGATTTTTATAAATGTTCATGAGTGATTTTTAAAAAATTGTATATAAATAGTGGCTCTCCCTGATCATTAATCACAGGAAGTAGAATGAAGATAAGTATCGAAAATATAGATGTATCGGCAGAAGCCGTAAGAGCTGTGCCGTTTTTTTTTTTGAGAAATGTTTGTATAAATAATATGCCCTTTATAAAAAATAAAAGACAATAGAACAAAAGTTCTCTACATCAAAAATAGATTGAAACCTAGAAAAGTTGGTATAAATGAAGGTGAGTATGACGCTGTATTTGATAAATGGTAGCGATACCGTAAATCAGGCTGTCTTCTAAAATTTTAAAATTGAGGAGCTTAGAAAAGTAAAGTGTTTTCAGGATATTACTATCCGAAGTTGTAGCCCTGTATTTTATTTTCTTTTTAACTATGAAATGAATCTCCAGATTTTTAGACATTGACACATCTGAAGAAAAAAGAGGCGGAAGTTCATCAGTCGTAAAATTCTCCTGATGGCAATAATCATTAAGTTTTGGCTGATATTTATAATATTCTGTACTTCTTAAAAAAGAAAGTAAGAATAAAAAAATGAGACAAATAAACTTAAGATGTTTCATGAACAATAGTATAAACCTTCTGAATGGTATTGTTAAAAAATGACAGGAGATAAATTTGATGGTGCGCCAAATATACTAATTTGAAAAATAAGCAATTCTTAATTTTTTCTAAAAACGGTAAAAATTTAAGTTTTCATAACATTCAATTCAGGATAAATAGTAGTCTGATTTTTTATTTTAAGAGGTAAATCCATCTATTATTTTATTTAAAGTTTGTTATGAACTTTTTTTAAATAAATATTAAATGTTTGATAGTAAAGTAGATATTAGTGCTTAATGGTTTTTGTATTTAAAATTTAAAGAAGGACTGTATGAAGTTTTTTTAAAAAACTAAGGAAAGTTGATCTTTTTTGTCTCACTATTAGTTTTTTTAGTTTTTTTTACGGGTTTTTTTATATGTAATAAAAAGATTAAAAAAGTCCTCTTTTACAATTTGCAAACTAAATTTTTAAAAAAGTTTACGAACCTTGATTAAATTTCTGTTCTTTGCCAATTAAAGTTTTTATTAAAAAAAGTAACGAAACTTAAGTCTTAGCGACCAATTTAAAATACAATATTATTAGTTATTTTAAGTTAAGACTAAATAGCGTATTTGCGTTTATGGACAACAGGAAGTTTATAGTAAGTTTAAAAAATGGTAATGAGGCTTCTTTCAAGGAAGTATATCTCAAGTACTACGATAAACTGATAAACATTGCCAGACGTTTTGATGCTACAGTGATGACCCCGCAGGATTTTGTTCAGGAAACTTTTTTAAGATTGTACAACAAAAGAGAATTGCTTAATGAAGAAGTCTTATTCGATAAACAATTGTTTACAATTTGCAAGAATATCATTCTCAATCATGTTAACAGGGAAAACAGAATAATTCAGCTTGATCCTGAGTTCGAAAAAATGGAACCGGAAGATACAGAAACCATAATTTTTGAAGAAAGAAGGGAGAAACTACATAATTTTATCAATCTTCTTCCGGAACAACAACAAAAAATATTTACTTTACATAAACTGGAAAACCTTAGCTATAAGGAGATTGCATCAATTACAGACCTTTCTGAAAAGACAATTGCCAATCATATTTATCTTGCCAGTAAATTTATTCGAAAAAAAATCGAAGAGCATTAGGAACTTTTGTGTTCCCGTTTGTTATACTATTAAACGGAAACATAAAATGCATATCGAATCTTATAAAACAGATGTTACAAGCAAAGAAGATGCAAGCTTTATTGTAGTGCTTCTGCAGTTTATTATTTCTGATTGTATCATGAAATTCGACTTAGAAAATAATAATCATATTCTAAGAATCGAAACCAACAGGGATATTAAGGAAATGGTTTACGGTGTTTTTAATAAACAAGGATTTTATTGTCAAAAAATATAATGCCCCCAAAGCAATGGATGAAAAAAAATTAGAAGAAGAATTAAAAAAGATCTGGGACGAAACCCCTGTTTCACATTCTGATAGCGAAAAAGAGGCTTCGTGGGCAGAATTTCAAACGAAAGCCTTTCCTTCAAAAAAGAAGAAAAATAGCTCGTGGCGTCATTATGCAGCAGCGGCAGCCATTTTACTTTTTATTTTAATAGGGACGGGAATTTATTTTAACGGTCCGTCATTAACCAATAGTACCAATTTAAGTGTGGCCGGAAATACAATTGAAAACACAACTTCAATCATCAAAATTATTGCCTTACCGGATAGTTCAAGGGTAGAGTTGAGTCCGAATTCTAAAATTGTTTATGCTGATAATTTTGCTGTAAACAGAAAACTGGAAGTTTTCGGAGAAGCGTATTTCAAAGTAAAAAAAGATAAAAAACATCCTTTTCAGGTACTTTGTAACGAGACTACAACTACGGTTTTAGGAACCTCTTTTACGGTTACGGGATACAACAAAATTAGAGTAGAGGTTGCACTTTACGAAGGAAGTGTACAAATGAATGTAAAAAATCAGGACAAGAAATGGATCCTGAAACCCGGCGAAAAATTCACCTACGGAAACGAAACTGTTGCTATAGTTGATTTTGAAAGATTTAAGGATTTTGATGATCAAAAACTAACTGATATTGCTTCTTATATTGAATCGAATTATGGCTATAAAGTAATACTTCCGGAAGAATATATTAATCAGAAAATTACAGTGCGCATCAATAAAAAAGAAGAATTAAAAACGATTCTAGAATTACTATCAGAAATGTATAACCTAAAATTTGAAATAAATGAAAATTTAAAACAGATTACTTTTCAATAGAAAAGAAAAGGATGCACTAGCCGCGAAACTAAACATCCTCCTCATTGTCAAGATAGTATGAAGCTATCCTATTTAATAATATTCAAAAATACAAAATTTCATGAAGCATATAATTTCAGCATGCTTTTTTTTATTCAGTTGGTGTATGTTTTCTCAAAACGTAACCGTAACGGTAGACCAGACTGTAACATTAAAAGAATTTTTTAAGCAGATAGAAAGCCAAACCGATTTTAAATTTGCCTTTACGGATCAAATTAATACAAGTCAAAAATATTTTACCCAAAAACGAACCTTTACCAATACCGATATAAAAGAATTGATCAGCGAACTGAATAAGACCGCATCCATTCAATTCTCAATTGTAGGCAATAATATTTTCGCGAAGCAAAAAACGACGAAATCCTCATCAGCTAAAAAAAAAAACAAGCTAACCGGTCAGGTTCTTGACGAAAACAGAGAACCGGTTATTGGTGCTAATGTTTATGTAAGAGAAGCTTCTATTGGCGCTACAACGGATGCAAATGGATCTTTTTCGATAGAACTCGACAATGGCAGTTATACCGTTGAGATTAGTTATCTGGGTTTGAAAAATAAAGAAAAGCGTATTACGATTTCTGATGATGAAAGAATGAAATTTAATATGGAGTCAGACAGTCAGCAATTAGAGCAGGTGGTCATCACTACCAGCAAGGCAGTTGACGTCAAGAATACCCAAATGAGTGTAAATAAACTTTCGATGGCCGAAATCAAAAGACTCCCGACTGCAATGGGTGAAGCTGATCCATTAAAATCATTATTGACTTTACCGGGTGTTACCAATGCCGGCGAAGCTTCGTCTGGTTTTAACGTTCGTGGAGGTGCCGCTGACCAGAATTTGATTCTTTTAGATGGTGCTCCGGTCTACGGGGATTCTCATATGTTTGGTTTCTTTTCTATATTTAATGCAGATGTTGTTAGCGGATTAGATTTATACAAAGGAGGAATTCCGTCTAAGTTTGGAGGACGTGTTTCCTCAGTTCTTGACGTTACTCAACAAACCGGAGACCTTAATGATTATAAAGTAAACGGAGGTATTGGTCTTATCTCAAGCCGACTTTTAGTGCAGGGGCCTCTAAAAAAAGATGTGGGTTCGTTTATTATTGCAGGACGTGCTTCTTATGCCCATTTATTTTTAAAACTTACTGATATCAAGAGTTCCGTAATGTTTTATGATATTAATGCTAAACTTAATTATCGTTTGGGAGCCAATAATACCATTGCTTTTTCCGGTTATATGGGAAATGATTTATTTGATATTAATAACTTTTTTGCCAGTACTTACGGTAATACTATGGGAACGGTTAGCTGGAAACATAAATTTTCGGACAATTTAAATACGAACCTTTCTGTTTTTTACAGTGATTACAAATTTAACCTGGAAATACCATTTCAAAAATTTGAATGGGATAGCAAAATCACCAATTACGGACTTAAATATAACTGGAATCACACCATATCAGACAATTTTAAACTGAATTATGGTATCGATGGTTTGTATTATGATTTTAATCCGGGAACTGTAAAGCCTTATGGTAGCGATTCGCAGTTTAATTACAATCAGTTAGATAAAAAATATGCTTTAGAAACTTCTGCTTTTCTTGATGTCGAAAATCAGGTTACAGAAAAACTGAATCTTCGTTACGGACTTCGCTACAGTACGTTTTTGCGTTTAGGCGGAGAAACTATTAGTACTTATGAAAATGGACAATCAGTAGTATACAATCCGTTATATCATATTTATGAAGAAGCAGAGCCAATAGGGAGTACGTATTACGGAAAAGGAAAAACCATCAGTAAGTTTGATAACCTTGAACCTCGATTGGCATTATCTTATGCATTTAATGATGAAACTTCGGTAAAAGCGAGTTACAACAGAATGGCACAATATATTCATATGTTGTCGAATACCCGCGCTCCGTTGCCTATGACGATCTGGACACCAAGCGGACCTTTTACAAAACCACAAATGCTGGATCAATATGCAGTAGGGTATTTCAAGAATTTCAAGGAACGCGAATATTCTTTTGAAGGAGAATTATTTTATAAAAAAATAAAAAACCGTATCGATTATATTGATGGTGCAAATTTATTGGGTAATAACAATATCGAACAGGACATCCTGAACGGAGAAGCGAGATCATACGGTATGGAGTTATTATTCAGAAAAAATACAGGTCGTTTTACAGGATGGGTTGCCTATACTTTATCTAAAGCTGAACAAAGAACGCCGGGAAGAACACCTGAAGAACCAGGAATCGCCAATGGCGGATGGTATTTATCAGGATACGATAAATTGCATAATCTAAATGTTACTGCCAATTACGAATTCAATCCTAAATGGTCGTTTAACGCTAATTTTAGCTTACAATCAGGTCAGCCGGTAACATATCCAAACGGTTATTATGAATTTGGAGGAAGAAATATACCTAATTATACGCTAAGAAATTCAGACAGACTTCCTGCCTATCATCACTTGGATATTGGTGCAACTTATACGCCTAAACCGGATAAAAAACAAGGATGGCAAAGCTACTGGGTATTTAGTATTTACAATCTTTATAACAGACAAAATGCTGCATCGATGACGTTTTCTCAAAATGATAATACAGGAGCGAACGAGTCAAAACAACTGTCTATTTATGGATTAGTACCTGGAGTTTCTTATAATTTTAAATTTTAATAGTATGTTACGATTAAAAAAATACAATTTAAAAAGTAAAGCATTTACTTTATTTAGTCTTCTTTTTGTTTTACTTCTTTCGTCCTGCGACAAGGTTGTTGAACTTGATTTAGAAACAGGAGATCCAAAAATCGTGATCGATGCCGAGATCATTTGGGAAAAAGGAACCAGCGGAAACGAACAGTCGATAAAAATTACCAGAATGGCTTCTTATTACAGTCCAATGACTCCAAAGGTTTCAGGAGCACAGGTAAGAGTTGAAAATAGTAATGGAGATATTTTTACATTTAATGAAGCTGAACCGGGTTTATATAAGTGTACTAATTTTGTTCCTGCAATTGATATGGAATATAAATTATTTGTACAAGTTGATGGACAAACTTTAACCGCTACCGAAAAATTAGTTGCTGTGCCGAAAATAGAAAGAATAGACCAGGAATTTATGGACGATATATCAGGAGAAGATCTTATTGTGGTAACATTTTATTATAAAGACCTTGCTGATCAGGTCAATTATTATCTGACAGATTATAAAACGGATATTTTGCCTTATCCGGAGTACACATCGACAAGTGATGAATTTTTGAATGGAAATGAAATCAATGAAAAATTTACAGATGAGGATTTAAAGCCGGGAAAAGTTCTTGACATCACACATCGTGGTATTTCTAAAAACTTTTATAATTATATGAATTTGATTTTAGAAGCTGCAAGTTCGAATCCTTTTGGTGCAGTACCGGGTAATATAAGAGGAAATATAGTGAATACTACAGATGCGAACAATTTTGCACTAGGCTATTTTAGAGTTTGTGAAGCAAACCATATGTCGTATACAGTAAAATAAGAATTTAATTGGAGGTTGATTTGTAAAACATCTGGCATATAAATAATTATGTCAGATGTTTTTTTTATTTATATAAAAATTGAATTTTACTCCTTCTTCAAATTCCTAATCTCCTCGGCAGAAACTTTTATCACCGTACCATGACGCGTTCCCGAGGGAAAACTAACCTTATCCGAAATATCCTGCCAGCCTTTTGAAGTTTGTTGTACAGCACCGTATTTTTTCAATGTATACTTATCAAAATAAACTGTCCATTGATTGTCGATTTGAATGGCAGTTGGTCCTTCGGCCCAATAATTTCCAGTAATTGGTTCGCTGGCTTTGCTATAAGGACCCGTCAGGTTTTTACTGATGGCGATTTTTAAATTTTTCTGCACCGGATTACGGGTTTCATCTTTAAGGTACATTACATATCCCTGATCCTGTTTTACAATCGAAGCATCGATAACATTAAAACCCGGTTCGTACAATAATTTTGTTTTTTCAAATTTTTTAAAATCCTTTGTCGTCGTATAATAAATGCGGTGATTGTATCCTTTTTCTTCATCTGATTTTGTTTCAGGAAACTTTCCGTCAATTGTTGAAGCCCAATAAATCATGTAGGTTTTATTTTTTTCGTCGAAAGTAATTTCGGGAGCCCACGTATTTCTGGCTTTTTCTTCATGTGCCATTACGGGAATAAATTCCTGTTTCGACCAATGAATCAAATCTTTTGATGAAGCATAACCAATTCCTTTATCCGTCCAGCTTACTGTCCAGACCATATGATACAAACCGTCGCCGCCTTTTATCACACAAGGATCTCTCATTAGTTTGTCTTTCCCTACTTCCGGAGTCAAAAACGATGCATCATTTTTCAAGGTATTCCACTGATAGCCATCGTCGCTATACGCCATATGAAGGCCGTCTTCGCCATTTCCTTTAAAATAAGTAAACACATATCCTTCTGATTTTAAAGTATAATGATTCGCAGCAAGCCATTTTTCACAGTCTTTTGGCCATGAGGCATTCGTTCCTTTTACGCCCAGACCAAAACCGTGGCCGCCATCTTCATACAAATGCATTTCGGCAGAAACTTTTTCTTTCTTTAAAGCCAGATAATAATTGATGCTGTTTTCAACCGGAACCGCTTTGTCATCTGTAGCATGAACTAAAAAAGCTCGGGGAGTGGCAGCATTAATCTGTTTTTCATTAGAATAGTTATCGATGGCTTCACTTCCCGCATTTTTTCCTAATAAGTTGTCCCTTGAACCTTCATGAGTGATTCCGTTTTGCATGGAAATAACAGGATAAATTAAAAGAGAAAAATCAGGTTTTGCACTTGTTGTATCAGTTGGTGTGTACACTTTATCATTATAATGCGTGCTTAATGTCGCCGCCAAATGTCCTCCGGCAGAAAACCCCATAATCCCAATTTTGTTCGGGTTCAGTTTCCATTTTGCAGCATTTCTGCGTACCAAGCGCACCGCTTCCTGAGCATCCTGCAAAGGACCAACTGTTTTGTTTTTCATGATCAGATCACTTGGTAATCTGTATTTTAAAACAAAAGCATTGATGCCCAAACTATTGAGCCATTCTGCTACTTTATAACCTTCTTTATTAACCGCCAGCATTCCGTAACCACCACCGGGACAAATGATAACCGAAGTTCCGTTTGATTTTTCGGCATCAGCAAAATAAGCAGTAAGAGTAGGCAGGGTTACTTGACGAGCTCCTTCGGAAATATCGCCTTTGCGGTCTGTTATTTCTGAATAAGTTGTCGATTGAATCTCATCAGGGATTTTATCCCATAACGGAATTTCCTTTTTTTGTGCAAATAATGGAGTGATCATCCAAAAGGATATCAAAAAGAATAAGGCTTTTAGCGGTTTCAAATTATTTGATTTTTTCATAAAATTCTATTTCAACAATACGTAATTGTCCGGTTGCATCTACTGATGTTTTATCTTTATATAAATCTAGCTCTTTTGCGGCATCTACTTCAACAATTTTAGCAAAACCATCCTTTTCCTTGCTGGATCCGATTAATTCAATGGTGATTTTTTCAGCGAGCACAGGTTCCAAAGCAATCGTAATATAACCTAAACTTTGCGAAGTATTACCTTTAAAAACTTCTTTTCCATCCGCTAAAATACGAATAGGATACATTTTGGTTCTCCATCCTGTCATTTTTACCACGCATTCGTTTACTGTCGTCGGTTTCGAAAGCGTGTACGTTATCGATCCTGTATTAAGGTTTCCGTCATTTCGCCATTCTGTCAATTCATTGTCATCGTAACTTTTATAAGTATCATTATTATTCGATGGCGATACAGCGTTCAGGATATTTACGGCAATTCTTTTTTGTGTGTACGAAGGCATTTTTGACGTTGGCCCGCGTTCTAAATTTGAAGGAAGATTTTTGCCAGGCAGTTCTTTCGAAATTCCGTTTGTAACCGTTACAGGCTTTGTTTCAAAAGTAATTTCGGCCTCTTTTAGTCCTTTCGCGTAAGCGGTAATCTTTATTTTTCCGGCTTTCGCCAAAGATTGAATCATGACTCTGTTAATGCCATTTTCGACCGGAATTTCCTTTGAAAGAATGTAATTTTTAGGACCTTGAGCAATTCCTCCAAGCCAGTTCACAGGACCATCAAGAGTAAAAGTGATCAAATCATTGCTGATCGGGCAGCGGTTGCCGTTTTTGTCAACCACTTCAACATCAATCAAAGCAACATCATTGCCATCTGCCAGCATTCCTGCAGGTTGCGTGCGTAATTTTAGTTGTATGGCTGCCGGTTCATCAGTAGTGATTTTAGAATCTTCGCTTAAAATAGCTCCGTTTTCATCATAACCAATCGCTTTAATTGTTCCTGATTTCCAGGTTATATTTTCGAAAGTAAACAAGAATTCGCTGCTTTGTTTGCCAAAACCCTGCGAAACTCCATTTACAAATAGTTCAACTTTAGAAGCTGTCGAAACTACGTAAATGTTTTTTTTAACTTTATCAGTATAATTCCAGTGTCCCATAATATGAGTGCGGTGTTTTTCGATATCAACCCAACCGTCCCACATGACCTGATGCGCCCAATAACCGTCTTTTGGAATACGCATGGCATCGACTTCGCCGCTTGTTCTGTAATTTTGCTCCCCGCGATGGTGTGTATTCGAGTCCGAAAATATGATATTCACGCCACCGGAATTCACTCGTTTTCCGGTTCCGGGTCTTTCACGATAATAATCGTACCAGCGTACAATATTTTCTATAGCATGCCGATCCTGATTGTGATTGTAATCCTGAGCAGGATTGCCACGATACAAAGGACCGTCGCCTTCTTTATGAAACGGAGGGGAGAATTCGTCCCAATACTTACGCATGCCTTCATCTCTCGAATATTCAGTTGCCCACAAAGGTTTTCTGGCGCTTTTATTAATATAAAGCATTTCTCCGCCATATTCCGCTTCCTGACTGTCCAGCATTTCACGGGAACCAATCGCACGTCCTCCAAAAGGATCATAAGTATCCCTGAGACTTTTCATTTCATGCATGTGCGCTTCGCTTATCGATTCGTTGCCGCTTTCATAGAAAATAATACTCGGATTGTTTCGGTTGTAAATAATGGCATCACGCATCAGGTTTACTCTTTGTTTCCAGGTATCGCCCTGCGCATCTTTTTCGGCGTCTCCTGCGGGCATTGCCTGTAATAAACCCACTCTGTCGCAGGATTCAATGTCTTGTTTCCAAGGCGTTACGTGCATCCATCGCACTAAATTTCCATTGCCTTCTACAATCAATTTATTGCTAAAATCGCTCAGCCATGGCGGAACCGACATACCAATTGCCGGCCATTCGTTACTCGTTCTCTGTGCATATCCTTTTACCTGAAGCACTCTGTCATTCAACCAAAATTGTCCTTCTTTAAATTCCGTTTTTCTGAAACCTGTTTTAGTCGAAACTTCATCAATAATTTTTCCATCCACTTTCAAAATGGTTTTTACGGTATATAAATAACCGTATCCCCAACTCCAAAAGTGTAGGTTTTCAACGAGATGATTCGCTTTTAAAGTTTTAGTTTCATTAGGGAAAATAGTAGTTCTTTCACCAAGGAAAGAAGCAATTTGTTTACCGTCTATATCTTCAATGATTACTTCATATTCAACAGTTTTCGCTGTGTCAAATTCATTGCGGATTTGGGTTTCGGCATTTATGACAGCACTTGCAGCTCGAATATTAATTTTAGATGGATAAATATAAACGCCCGTAGTTTTTAGAAAAGAATATAGTGGAAGCGTCTGGTACAATTTACTCGTAACATGCAAAAAGACGTTTTTAGGAATACCACCATAATTAGCGTTAAAGTTAATGTTGTTCCATTGATAAGAAGCTCCGGTGGCTTTTTCTTTGTATTTCCAGTCATTATCAATTCGAAGTGCAATAGTATTTTCTGCCGGGAAAGGTTTTAGGAAAGCCGAAATATCAAAACCAAATGCCATAACGCCATTTTCATGAATTCCCACTTTTTGTCCGTTTACATAAATTTCTCCCGCTTGACGAATGCCTTCAAATTCAATAAAAATTTTATGGTCTTTAATTCCTTTAGGCAGTTTGAATTTTTTGCGGTACCAGACAATTCCCGTGGTGAGATGTTCGATATCTTTTTCAAAAGCTTCTTCCTGATTGTAAGCATGCGGCAAAGTCACTTTTTTCCACGAGTTGTCATTAAAATTTACTGACGCAGCGTCTTTAAAATCCCCGGTTTTTAATTTCCAATCCGCATTAAAATTGATTTTTTCTCTTTTAAATTCCTGAGAGAATAAAATAGCATTAAACAACAGTAGCGCAAAATATAAAAAAGCTTTCTTCATTGGAATTGTTTATTTATAACAATCTGAATTAGTTGTAAAACCAATTCAGCTCAAACTTTTCAAATTGAAAGTTTTGTTATCGTAAATGTATCGGCGAAAAGCCAAATTACCATCCTGTAGCATCCTGTTTTGCAGAATTAAATATGTAATAAATTGTAGTCTTTGTTTTTCAATTCTTATTTTTTTATAGAAATAAATAGGAATAGTAAAAAAATAAATTAATATTTTTTTTGATATCATATTTTGATGGATTTCTGTTTAAATACGGGTTGTAAATCAGGCAATTGAAGTTGGTTTTAATAAGGATAAATTTATAGAAAAGCATAAGGTGTTGAACGTTAACAGGATACTACAGGATACACAGCATTTGTGTTCTCAATAAATTTGGATTAACTAAATAATTAACCAAATTTTAACTTTTATGAAAAACAAGCTTAATTTTTTACTAATTTTTGCTCTGTTTGCTTTATTACACACTACTGCATATTCGCAGAACAAAGTGATAAAAGGAACCATTACAGATGCATCTGGTTTACCAATACCAGGTGCGAATGTACTTGTGAAGGGAACGAAAACAGGAACTACCACTGATTTTGATGGTAAATACGCTGTAAACGCTACACAGGGCCAAATACTGGTTTTTTCGTCAACAGGATCTAAAACTCAGGAAATAGCAGTGAGTACAAATTCAGAAATCAATGTAAAACTGACAGACGATATAGCACAGCTTAATGAAGTGGTTGTTGTAGGTTACGGTACACAAAAGAAATCTGATGTAACAGGAGCAGTTGCCAGTGTAACTGCAGAGCAGTTAATGAACAGACCCGTTGCTAATGCACTTGAAGCGCTGCAGGGAAAAGCTGCCGGAGTTGATATTACGAGTAACGAGCGACCAGGATCAATTGGTACAGTACGTATTCGTGGTACACGTTCCTTAACCGCAAGTAACAATCCTCTTTATGTTGTAGATGGCGTGCCTTTGTTGTCTGAATCATCCATTGAAACGCTGAATCCAAGAGATATTGCGTCTATTGATGTGCTTAAAGATGCATCTGCAACCGCTATTTACGGTTCCAGAGGTGCAAACGGGGTAATCATTGTGACTACTAAACAAGGAAAATCAGGTGTTTTTAGTTTGAACTATGCGGGAACATTAACAGCTTCTCAAGTCGTAGATCGCGCTCCTTCAATGAATGCTGCTGATTTTATTCAGTTCAGACGTTGGGCGGCGTATAATCTTAATTCTACCACCTATGCGCATCCGGATGCTCCGACTTTTGCAAATGATAAATTGATTTTTGACAGTGCTTTAGACGGCCAGACATCAAGGGATAATGTTTTAAAGGGATGGCAAAGCGGTACCTGGGATGCTTCAAAAGTAACCAATACAGACTGGGTTGATCTTGTAACACAAGCAGGTATCAGTAAAGAACACGTTATAAGTGCCAGCGGTGGATCTGAAAAAGTAAATGCTTACGGATCACTTGGATATCTGGATCAGGAAGGTACTCAAAAAGGACAATGGTACAAACGCTATACTGCGAAATTGAGTACAAACATCAATCCGGTAGAATGGCTTAAATTCAATGCTTCGTTAAATGCCTCATGGAGTGAGCAGGATTTTGGTATGTCGACCCTGCAGGCACGAAGTGGAACAGCGCCTAATGCAATTTTAGGAGCCGCTAAAAGTATTTATAATATTGCAGTTCCTTATGATGCAAATGGTAAATTGATTATCAACCCGGGAGGCGAATCAGCTGTATATACAGTGATGGACGAATGGGATAAAAGCACGCAAAGATCACAAACATTACGTCTTTTAGGAAACTTTTCAGCTACAATTGACTTAGGTAAATTAGTTACTCCTTTAGAAGGACTTAGTTATAAAATCAATTTTGGACCCGATTTTCGTCATTGGAGAGAAGGTGTTTATGTTGATGGAACGTCATCACTTAAAATCAATGCAGACGGGAGTGCCGGTGTAAATTATGCCCGTTTGCAAAACCGTAGAGATCTTTCGTGGACTTTAGACAATATGATTACGTATGACCGTACTTTTGCGGCCAAGCATAAAATAGGAGCAACCCTGCTTCAGACAGCTTCATCATGGAATGTTGAGAATTCTTCTATGAATGCCAATAATATCCCAAACAAATCCTTCTTATGGAATGCAATGGGAACAGTCGATCTTACGAATCCGGCTAATAACGGACGTATAAGTTCAGGTCTTACAGAACGTCAGCTAAGTTCGTACATGATTCGTGCTAATTATGGTTTCGACAATCGTTATTTATTAACAATGTCTGGTCGTTGGGATGGTGCTTCGCAATTGGCAGAAGGATACAAATGGGATTTCTTTCCTTCGGCTGCTTTGGCATGGAGAATTAACAATGAAGAATTCTTAAAAGGTGTAAACTGGATTGAAAATCTTAAGCTTCGTTTAGGGTTTGGTACAACGGGTAACTCATCTGTAGATCCTTATAAAACAAAAGGACTTGTATCTTCTATATTCCTTCCTTTCAATGGTATGAGCAACCAGATTGGTTATACTACAAATGAACCTTATTATACAGACACTCAGTTATCATTGGCTAATAAGGCACTTGGATGGGAAAAAACAACACAATACAATCTTGGTATCGATTTTAGCTTCTTTAAAAACAGAGTGAGCGGTGCTATTGATGTTTATCAATCCTATACAAATGATTTATTAATGTCAGTTAAAATCCCTACGCTAACGGGATTTCCTTCAACTTTTGCTAATGTTGGTAAAACAAGTAATCGTGGTGTCGAGGTAACGCTTAATTTAATTCCGATTCAGACAACAGGCGGATTTACATGGGAAACAAATTTAAATGCGGCCTGGCAGAAAGATGAAATTGAAGAATTGGCCTACGGTAAAAACGATATGCCGGATAATACATGGTTTATTGGCGAGCAAATTGCTGTTCGTTATGGTTATGATAATCTGGGTTTATGGCAAAATACTCCTGAAGATCTTGCTGAAATGGCAAAATGGGGCGCGAGTTATAATTTTACTCCAGGAAATGTACGTCCAAAAGACCAAAATGGAGATTATAAAATGGATGCTGCAGACCGTGTAGTATTGGGTAACAGTAATCCAACCTGGACAATGGGATGGAACAACAATTTTACATACAAAGGAATTGAGTTAGGAATAAACATATACGGACGTGCGGGTTATTTAACAGAGAAAGTCGAAGAAGCGCTAACAGCACACAGTAATCAAAGAGAAATTGATTACTGGAGACCGGACAATACAGATGCTCAATATCAAAAACCTATTTTGGGTCAGGCATCATCAGGATCAGCAGATAAATTTTCCGGACTTCTAGGTTTTCCAAAAGCCTCTTTTGTAAAAATTCGTAATATTTCATTAGGATATAATTTTTCAAGGGATTTTACAAAAAATATCGGTTTATCAAACTTTAAACTTTATCTGCAGGCAGTAAATCCGGGTAATATTTACCAATCATTAGACTTTTATGACTTAGATACAAATTCTACATATTCTAATAGAAGTTTCGTTATGGGTCTTGAAGTTGGATTTTAAAAATAATTGCGTTGTAACGACGAAGTATAACAAAAAAAAGTAAAAAAATGAATAAGATAAAAAATATAGGAATAGGACTTTTGATAATGGCAGGATTATCGATTTCCTCTTGTTCGAAAGACTTTCTTGACGAAGAACAGAATAGCCAGTATTCAACTGATTATTTCGAAACATCAGAAGGTCTTCAGGCCCTGACAGTATCACTTTATGGAAATATAAGATGGCATTTTGGGTTTGAATGGTCGTATGCCAATACATTATACGGTACAGATGAGTTTACGAATGCAAACGATTTGACCAACGAAATGTGGAATACTTATGACAACCGTTTTGGACCAATTGGCGCTACAGCCGCTACAGGAGCAGCAAACGGGAATGCAACAAATCCAGCAGCACTTTGGGATGAAATGTATTACGGAATCGCTTCTTGTAATACCATTATTGCGAATGCAGAAAAAATAGAGGATATAGCTATTCGTAATCGCTGTCTGGCACATGCTTATTTTTTACGCGGCTATAACTATTATCGTCTTACCGCTCAATATGGTGGTGTTGTATTGCAAACCGTACCGGCCACGGGTGTTGTTCGTAATTTTACACGCTCTACAGAAGAGCAATGCTGGGAGCAGGTAATATCAGATTTACGTAACTCTTATAATCTTTTTGCAGGTGAAGTTTTTACTTACGGAAAAGGAATTACATGGACAAAAGCTACTGCGGCACATTTCCTAGCCAAAGCATTATTGTTCCGCTCTTCAGAACGTAATGATAAATGGAATTCAGCTTACAAAGCAAAAGATCTTGAAGAGGCAATTCAGGCTTGTAGTTATGCCATTTCTGCCCGCGGACCATTGACCAATAATTACAGTGATCTTTATGCCAACTGGACAGGAATTGACTGCCCTAATGAGCAATTGAGCGAAATTCTAATGGCAGCAGGACACAATGGAGATGCAGCTACTGTAGGCCGTTTTGGAAACCGTACGTATAGTTATTTTGCCCCACAATTTTCTAACTTCTCCGGCGGATGGGTAAAACGCGGTGTTTGGATTGGAAGTATGGATTTTCAGCGTTGTCGCCCTACTGAATACTCTTATGCGGTGTACGATCACGTAAATGATGCCCGTATGTGGAAAACCTTTAGAACTGTTTATGGTGCCAATACAGTAGTAACGGCCAATGCAGGAGTTAAAATTGGAGATCCCGCTATTGTTATGATATTGAACACTAAAAATGATAATACCTATAACGGAGCTAAATTTGGCGCAAGCGTTCAGGCACCAACCTGGACAGATGCAAATGGACGTTTACCGGAATGGACCACAGGAAAAAGACAAACAGCCACAGCAGGAGCTTTAACAGCTGTTGCGGGACAATATGTGCCTAACTCTTTGGTATTATACCAAAACGGAACTTACGTTGCACCTACATTCAAAAATCAGCCAATTTGTAATTTCTTTGCCGGAATCAATAAAACAGAAGATGGATCGAGAACTGCTGAAAGAGGAGATGCACACCGTGATGTAATCATGGCACGTCTTGCCGAAACCTATCTTGTACGTGCAGAATGTTATGTTCGTTTGCAGCAATATGGTAATGCAATGCAGGATATCAACGTGATTAGAGCAAGAGCACAATGGAAAAGCGGTGAAAACAGATCATATTATAACGACGGTTCTCAGGCTTTTAAAGCAAATGCTCTAAACACAGGAACTGCAGCGACAAACTTTACAGCCTCAAATTTAGATATGAATACCTATTATTTATCTAATCCAACAATACCGGTTACAACTGCAGCATCAGATTTAAGATTAACATCGTTTCCTGCTAATTTACCGGCAGAAGATGAAGCTATTATTGCCAAAGTTGGAGCCGGAAGCGACTACGAACGTGCTTTAAACTTTATCCTTAACGAATATACTCGTGAATTATTAGGAGAATGGCAACGTTGGGAAACCCTTTCTCGTACGGGAATGTTAATCAAACGTGCCAAAGCATTCAATGCAGAAGCAGCGCCAAATATCACCGCCAACAAGCACGAACTTCGTCCTATTCCGCAGTCATTTATTGATGGTTTGTTAAACGATGACGGATCAAATTTATCAGATGCACAAAAGAAAGCCTGGCAAAATCCGGGATACTAATATATTTTGAATTTTTGTTTTTGAAACCGTCTCAAAAAAGAGGCGGTTTTTTTAGGATTCTACCTTTTTGTAATTTTTTAAGCAGGGAAGCACAGGATGCTAATATCGTCTTAGTGTTTTAATTTTAAAGTACACGATTTGAGCTCTTTTCTTTAGTTTTAATATATTGAATTACAATCGATATAAGATAAATTACTTCAACTTGTAGTGTAATATATAATATTGAGTAAAAAAGAATAAAATCGGTTACGTTTAAGTGAAAATTAAATAAAAAAAATGTCAAGAATCTACCTTAAATATCTTTTATGGAACTTTGTAATACTGCTTTTTTCTCTTCCTGTTTTCTCTCAAAAAGACATAAAAAAAGAGAAATCTCATCTTGCAGCAAAGCCTTTATATCGCGATCCTGTTTTTGACGGAGCTGCCGATCCAACGATTATTTGGAACAATCAAGAAAAGAAATGGTTCATGTTTTACACCAATCGAAGAGCAAAAGATACTACAGCCAAAGGAATAACCTGGGTGCACGGAACCCGAATTGGCATTGCTGAATCTACAGATGGTGCAAATTGGAAATACAGAGATACCTGCAACATCAATTATAAAATTAAGGATGTAACGTATTGGGCACCAGAGGTAATTCAATACAAAAAAATATACCATATGTATTTGACAATTGTTCCCGGAATTTTTAACGATTGGTACCATCCGCGATCCATTGTTCATCTGACCAGTAAAAATCTTATCGACTGGAAATTCGAATCCCAATTGAAACTGGCTTCGGACAGATGTATTGATGCTGCTGTATTTAAATTGTCAAACGGTTCGTGGAGAATGTTTTATAACAACGAAAACGACGGAAAATCAATTTATTATGCAGATAGTAAAGACCTCTATAATTGGGTTGACAGCGGAAAGAAAATTGTAAAAGACAGGGGTGAAGGACCAAAAGTATTTCAATGGAAAGGCAAGAACTGGATGATTTCGGATTCATGGAGAGGTTTGAATGTATATTCTTCAGAGGATTTCCTGAACTGGAACCGACAGGAAAAAAACATTCTTCAAGTTCCCGGAACCGGAGAGGATGATAAGGTAATTGGCGGACATCCCGATGTTATTGTAAATAACGACAGAGCCTATATTTTTTATTTTACACATCCCGGAAGAACACCTGAAAATAAAGGTGTAGATAGTTACGAAACCAAAAGAAGTTCGATACAAGTTGCTGAATTAGAATATATAAATGGAGAAATTGTCTGCAATAGAAATCAATCAGTTTATATTAATCTTAAACATTAACTAAAGTTTATTAAATATCTTGTTTTTAATTATTTATAAATTAACTATAGAAATTATCTATTAAGGAAATTTAGTAGAAATACTTTGAAATTCACTTTTCATATTAACAAAAAACAATTACTATGAATTATAATCTAACCAAAATTATAACCTTTTTCGCTATCGGAATTTGTACCAATATAAACGCCCAGACAAACGACGTAACGGCACCGTTGCATTTAATGAAACCCGATTATATAACGCCGTATGTTATTCCCGAAAAAAACAATATCGAAAACGTACTGAGCAGAGTTTATACTTTTCTGGAAGAAAACACAGCTTCAAAAGCTATTTATGCCAGTGATAATTCAGAAGTAAAAGATTTCAAAAAAGCAAAAGGAAAAATAGCATTTTCTTCCGGTGCTTTTAGATTAACAAGTTATGAATGGGGCGTTACCTATGCCGGAATGCTTTTGGCAGCCGATGCCACGGGAAAAAAAGAATATGCAGAATATGCCAACAAACGCTTAAAACTAATCGCTGATATCGCGGCCAATTACAAAACCGAAAATATAAAAGATTCTCCCGTTCATACCGTTTTACAGCCTAAAGCTTTAGACGATGCAGGCGCATTATGTGCAGCATTTATAAAAGCAAAAAAGAATGACCCAAATGCGGCTTATGATCCTGTAATCAATAATTTCATCAAATACATAAGCGAGAAAGAGCATAGACTAAAAGACGGAACACTGGCTAGAAACAGACCACAGGACAATTCGCTTTGGTTAGACGATATGTTTATGAGCGTTCCCGCTTTGGCGCAAATGGGCAATTATACCGGTAATGTCAAATATTTTGATGATGCGGTAAAACAAGTCAATCAGTTTTCTGAGAGAATGTTCAATGCTCAAAAAGGACTTTATATGCACGGTTGGGTCGAATCGATGCAGGTGCATCCTCAATTTCATTGGGCGAGGGCAAATGGCTGGGCTGTAATGACAATGGTCGAGTTATTAGAAGTATTACCTAAAGATCATCCGGGCTACTCTCAGGTCTTGTCTCAACTGCAAAAACACATTGCAGGATTATTACAATATCAGGACGGAACCGGATTTTGGCATCAGTTAATAGATCGAAATGATACGTATTTAGAAACCTCGGCAACAGCCATATATGCCTATTCAATTGCGAGGGCTATTAATCGCGGTTATGTAGATAAACTGGCTTATACACCCGCAGTCTTATTAGCATGGAATGCTGTAGCTTCAAAAGTAAACGCAAAAGGTCAGGTCGAAGGAACCTGCGTAGGTACCGGAATGGGTTTTGATCCCGCTTTCTATTATTATCGCCCCATAAATCTATATGCTGCACACGGTTATGGCCCTGTTTTATTGGCTGGAGCCGAAATGATTTTGTTATTAAAAAACAATCAGTTCGAAATCAATGATAGTTCGATACAATTGAAGGTTAAGGGTTAGAAATTAATGAGTTATGAATTATGAGTTATGAATTATGAGTTATGAGTTATGAATTAGAAGTTAAAACTTTGTGTACTTTTTATTTAGCGCAAAGGCGCAAAGGAATATTAAAAAACTATACTATAAAACTTAGCGACTTAGTGCCTTAGCGGCAAATAAACCAACAGCATATGAAATTAAAACCAACAATAAACATACTTTTCCTGTTATGTACAATAACAGCTTTCAGTCAGATTGGGAAACGATTTCCATCTGAAAAAAAGATCATCAAAGATCCTGTTACAGGTCGGGAATTAATTTTCTTAACCACAACATCAGCAGGAGATTCTAAAACCTATCCCACACATCCGCAATGGACATCAGATGGCGAATGGCTGATTTTTAGAACTAAAAGAGCCAATGGTGAAGCCGTCGCAGTACATGAAAAATCAGGTGTAATGGTTCAGGTAACAGAAGGCGGTTATACGGGAACATTATGCATGGCGCAAAAGTCGATGAAATTGTATTTTATGCGGAAAGCACCAGAAGATAAAATGCAGATTATAGAAGTCAATTTAGCCGATGTTTTTAAAGACAGTCAGAACGGAAAAATGAAAACTATTGAAGCTTACGAACGTATTTGCGGTACGGCTAATGCCGAAATGGGCGCTTCGGGAGATATGGCTCTGGATGCTGATGAAGAAATAGTATATTTTAGAATTGGAAAAGAAGAAGCAGCGAAACACTTAGATCCGAATATAAAAATTGAAAAGAGTTTTGGTCCAAGAAATATGGGCGCAGGACCAGGCGGAATTAGCAGTATGAATTTGAAAACAGGTGAATTCAAACATGTTGTTTCAGTTCCGTTTCAGGTGGGCCATATTCAGTCGAATGTATGGAATCCCGACGAACTGTTTTTTTGTTGGGAAACAGGCGGAAAATCACCTCAAAGAACCTGGACGGTTATGGCCGACGGTTCCGGTTTAAGACCTTTGTATCCCGAATCTGATTATGAATGGGTAACGCATGAAGCTGTAATTTCTAAAGATGAGGTAGCAATGGCGATTATGGGACATCGAAAAATCGATATTCACAAAGAAAAACCGATAGAAGTTACAACTAGTACTGAAGTACGAAATCCTGAAAATCCCGGGCAGGAAAGCAATTGGGGAAATTCAGGAACGCGCGAAAAGCCAACAGGTTTGGCAATTGTAAATCTAAGAACCAGAGAAATGGTTATTGCCGGACAAACCAAAAGCGGCAGCGGTTTATGGCACGTACACGGTTCATCTGACGGAAGATGGGCTGTAGGCGATGATTTCTCAAGAAGTTTATATTTAATAGACCGAAAAACAAACGAAATGATAATGCTTACCACAGGCCATAAAGAAACCGCAGCAGACCATATACATCCCACTTTCAACAGAGACGGAACGAAAATTCAGATTCAGTCGGCAATGCTTTCTAAAGACAATCGCACGATGAATATTTGTATTGTAAATGTGCCTGAAGATTGGTTAAAACGTGGTTTTTGAGGTTCAAAGGAGCAAAGGTTCAGAGCAACAAAGGGACATAGGTTGAATCGTAGAGGCGCACAGCAGTGCGTCTTCTGGTAATGAATAAATAATCTCGCAATCCCGATAGCTATCGGGAGCAGAGTCGCAAAGTTTTAATAGCCTCCAGCTTTAGCTGGAGGTAAAATAAGTTCAAAAAACGATCGGCTTTAGCCAAATAAAATTTCAAATATAAAACTCGGAGCCTTGCCAACAATGCAAAGCGAAAAACTTTGCGACTTTGCCACTTTGCGCGATTTAATTGATATAGTAAATAAAAAACTTTGAGATTATGCTCCCGATAGCTATCGGGATTGCGAGATTAATTAACCCAATAAGAAAAAAAACTTAGCGCCTTAGCGCCTTAGCGGCAAAAAAAACAGCGTAAATCCGTAAAATCCGTTCCATCCGTGGGCCATTTTAAAATAATTCAAAATGAAGAAAATAGCAGTTTTAATTTTCACAATCTCAACTTTAAGTTCTTATAGTCAAAATGAGAATCTAAGCGACTTTTCTATTGTAAATTCTAATAAAACAACATCCATTTATATCGATAAAAACACCGATCCACTGATTGTTTGGGCAGTAAATGAATTGGCAGACGATGTAAAAGATATTACCGGAAAGCGTCCTGAGATTATTGAGACGAATACCATTTCTAAAAAAGGTATTTATATCGGGCAATTTTCGTCTCCATTCTTTAAATCCACATCAATTCAGAAAGGGCTTTTAAATCAATGGGAAAAATTCTCCATCCAAAAAGAAAAAGACAATCTTTTAATCGCCGGATCAGATGTTCGGGGAACGGTATATGCTATTTTTGAAATTACAGAACGACTGGGTGTTTCTCCGTGGAAATGGTGGGCAGATGTTCATTCGATAAAAAAAGAAAATCTGGCATTGCAGCTTCCCCGAAAGGGAATTATAACATCGCCATCTGTACAATATCGAGGAATTTTTTTAAACGATGAAGATTGGGGATTACAGCCTTGGGCCGCTAAAACTTTCGAAAAAGAAACAGGAGATATTGGTCCAAAAACGTACGAGAAAATATTTCAATTATTGTTGCGCTTAAAAGCCAATACGATTTGGCCGGCGATGCATCCGTCTACAAAAGGTTTTTTTACTATTGCAGGAAATAAAGAGATGGCGCAAAAATACCATATCGTTATCGGATCATCGCATGCAGAACCCATGCTTCGTAACAATGTCGACGAATGGAAACCGAAAATTCATGGCGATTATAATTATTTTACGAATAAAACACAGGTCGATAAATACTGGCAGGATCGTTTGGATGAGTTGAAACTGGCTCAGAACGAAACTATTATGACATTGGGTATGCGAGGCGTTCATGATAGTAAAATGGAAGGCGCAAAAGATTTGGCAGAATCGATTACGATGGTCGAAAAAATCATCGTAAATCAGCGTGAAATGCTTTCGAATACTTTCAAAAAGCCTTTATCAGCAATTCCGCAGGCTTTTGTTCCTTACAAAGAAGTTTTAGAATTATATGATAACGGACTTAAAATTCCTGATGATATTACTTTGGTCTGGCCCGATGATAATTACGGTTATATTCGGCGTTTGAGCAATCCTGAAGAACAACAAAGATCGGGTGGAAGTGGCGTGTATTATCATATAAGTTATTGGGGAAGACCTCACGATTATCTTTGGCTGAGCACCACACAACCCGGTTTGATCTGGTATGAAATGACGAAAGCGTATGAAAACGGTGCAAAAAAAATGTGGATTGTAAATGTGGGGGATATAAAACCCGCAGAATATGACACCGAACTTTTTCTGAATTTGGCATGGAATATCAACAGTATAAAATCAGACGGACTTAACCAGTATTTGAAAGATTGGATTTCAAGGGAATTTACGCGCGAAATTGCAACTGATTTGAGTGTTGTTTTTGAAGAATATTACCGATTGGCCTCACTAAGAAAACCGGAATATATGGGTTGGAGCCAAACGGAACCCACAACGCCCATAAAACTTTCTGATTTTACAAGGGAAGAATCTCTGAACAGAATAAAAGCTTATGATAATCTCATTAAAAAAGTAGATAGTTTGTCGGCTTTTGTTCCGGCAGAAAGAAAAGCAGCATGGTTTCAGTTGGTGGAATATCCGGTAAAAGGAGCGGCTTATATGAATCATAAGTTTTTGTATTGGAATTTAGAAGCCACAACTTCAGATGAAAATCAGAAGAGTAAATATGAACTAATGGCTTCAGAAGCGTATCAGAAAATCAAGGAATTAACGGATTTTTACAATACGAAATTAAGTGATGGAAAATGGAATTATATGATGTCGATGAATCCAAGAAATCTGCCGGTTTTTGATTCGGTTAAAAAGAATACTTTTTCAAATGAAATGGCTATTAAAACAACGAATCGAATCGATATTCAGGCCAATAAATTCAGTGGTAAAGAAGATGCAAAAGAATACAAGTGGAAACCGATTAATGGCTTGGGATACAGTAATAATGCTATTACTTTATTTCCGTTTGATCAGCATATTTTTAAAAATGAAAAACCTGCTGTTTCTTATGAATTTGAAATTGATCAACAAGATAATTACACTATCGAAGTTCGTTTATTGCCCACACACGCTAATAATTTCGATCATGAAATAGGCATTCAACTGGACGGAAATGCAGCACAATTTTTTAAAACCAATACAAAAGACAGAGAGAATACCTGGAAAGAAAATGTATTGCGAAATAGTGCGATTGTAAAACTTCCGGTTTCGAATGTTTCAAAAGGAAAACATACCATTACAATACAAGTCAACCAAACGGGAATTGTCCTGGATCAGTTGGCGGTTTATAAAACGGGGTTTTAAGTTATGAGTTATGAGTTATGAGTTATGGGTTATGGTTATGAGTTAAGGGGTTGAAATGAGAATTTAACGCAATCCCGATAGCTATCGGGAGCAAAGGTTTACGCAAAGTTCGCTAAGTTTTTGCTTTGAGTTTGTTTAAATAAAAAGTTCGCAAAGCTGTATGTTGATATAGCTTTGCGAACTTTGTGCGATTTTTTGCGTTCTCTGTTTCAACCTTTATAATTTAACCACAGAGAAAACAAAGTTTCTTTATTACTGCTTAAAAAAAAAACACAGAGATTCTGTGTTGATTTCCTAATAAATATAAATTTTATTTTTAGCTGTCTTGGTTATTTATCTTTTATATTATTAAATTTGTAGCCTTAGTCAGCCATAGCGCTAGACTGTATAGCGTGTTTATGCATTTTTATGCTGGCACGCTATTTTTTTTGATTCAAAATCTTTATCATATACTGCTTTATTTTTGTAGAGAATATAAATCAGTTCCAATAATTTTCTCTGTACCGCTACACATCCTTTCATTTTGATGCCATGTTTTGCTACTATTCTACTGTATTGGTCGCGAAAATTATCATCCCATTTTATGCTGCTTAGAGCTGGCAGATGCAGGCAGCTTCTTAAATATCTATTACCCCTTTTGGAAATTGACGGCTTGCCTTTTACTGATGTTCCTGAGAGTTTTTCTTTTACATCCAGTCCTGCATAACTTGTAAGCTGTTTTTTACTGCGTATAAGCTCAAATCCGTTTGTTTCGCCAATAACAGTTGCTGCAGTCAAAATTGAAATACCCGGTATTGTACAGATATTACTGATGTCTTTACTAAGTTCTTTGTTCTCTTTTATACTACTTTCGATCTCATTCTTAATTTCTTTCTCAAGGGTGTTTAAAAAATGTATCCTTCTATTTGAACGTTCAATACTTGAAATATGAGGCATTGCTTCTGCCTCTTCGGCATGCAGTTGGTTTTTTACTATGGTTCTCTCATCTGTAATTTGACGGCGTTCACGTGTAAGTTGTTTTAAGGTTCTGTAGATCGCTTTTGGTTTTTTCCAATTATCGAGTTTTCTTTCCAGTCCAAATCTGGCAATGGCCTCAGAACACGTTTTATCTGTAATTGTTTTGATCTCAAGAGTTCGTATATAATTACTGATTTTGTTGGGCAGTACAATACTTAAATCCTCTTTTTTTTCATCTAAATAATGGGCGAACTTCTCATGGTAAACACCTGTAGCTTCCATTACATATCGAACTTTGGTCGTTTTATCTGTAAGCTTATCAATCCATTGAGAAAGTTTTAAAAAACCTTTATCTGTATTTTTAAAAACAGAATAAGCACACAGTTCAATCGATAAATCATCATTGAGTCTTCCTAAAGTAACTACCAATTCTTTTTGCGCTACATCAATTCCTAATACCTGTTTCAATACTTTCATAACTCCTTAATTTTAAATAATATTATAAAGTGATGAATCTTCCTTCGTCTTTTCTCCTGGTTGGATATTCTGGATAATACGACCTGCGTAGTTCCTTACATTCTGTTCAGACTCTAAAAGATAAAAAAGAATGAGGCGGTATCTCTGCGTCAATGTACTTCCTGAGTCATTTAGTCGCGAATCGACTCTCACCCTTTTTCACTTTATGATATCCAAATATAGATATTTGAAAGATTGATTTTCTAACTATGCAAACATAGGAGTTCACAAAGTTGTATCTTGAAATAGCTTTGTAAACTCTGTGTAAATCTTTGTGTTCTCTGTGTTTAAAACTTTAGATAATAAACCTTTGCTCTCGATAGCTATCGGGATTGCGTTAAATTCTCATTTCAACCTGAAACTTGAAACCTGAAACAAAAAAAACTCTTTTCTAATTGTTTCTAAAATCAAACCATAAATTCATTTTAATTCCATCATCACCGCTTTTGATACGAATGTTGGTTGGCTGACTTTGAGGGCCTTGTTGTTCTAAAGGTTTGAAATCTCTCATCGCCGGAATTTCGTACATGAAAGAAATATCACCTTTCGGAAATGCCGGTTGAGGGTAACTTCCAGTGAAAGCGTTTTTAGGCAAATCGGGAGTAAATAATCTTAAAAATAAATTATCAGATTCGCTAAAAACTTTAAACGATGAAGTTCCGGCTTTAAGGTTTGCGCCTAATAAATTCGCGTGATATCCCTTAAATTCAGGATAAATTAGATTCTCAAAACTTTCTCCCGTAATCGTATTGTTATATTCTTTTTCCCAAATACCGTAAGTCGTTCCTTTTATTCTGTTTTTCCAGACATGGTACGGACCTCTTCCAAACCATTTAATACCTGTAACTTCTTTCTCAGGAAAACTGAAAGTGATTCCGAAAGAGTTGATTTTATCTTCAAAAAAAGCACCATCAAAACCTTCTCCGCCAGAAGCATTTTTTAAGGCAACCAATTCCATTTTAAATCTTCCGTCCGGTTCCATAATCCATTTTATAGAAGATAATCCGCCTGAATAGTTGACTTTACAAACCGCTTTGTCACCTTCCTGAGAAACCTGAATGTCTTTTAATTTGGCTTTCATGCCAATTGGGCGAGGACCATTGGTAAGCGGAATGGTGGATGTTTTATTTTTTATTGTTACAATTTCACCCGTTGCAGCATCTATTGTAACTGTTATATCATTTCCTTTTAAAGTAATTTCGTTGCCTGTTTTAATTCCGGATGCTTTGGTTTTTGTGTCCTGAACAGCTAAAAACTTATCCGCATAAAATTTTGCTTTATGAATTGGCCATGTCCAGGTATAAATTTCTTTATTGAATTGATCGTAAGCAGTTATCGACAAAATATCTCCTTCGGCAAAATTGTTAGGAACAGCAAATTGAATTTTGCGTGTTTCTCCCGGATCAATACTCGGAATTTCAATTTTACCTGCACTAATTTCCTTCGCAACACCATTCGTATAAAGTACGTCATTATCTGATTTTAATACTTTAAATTCCATTTTACAGGAATTCATATTACTAAAAAGATAATCGTTTTTGATTAAAAAAGATCCGTCAAAAGTTGCTGTAACTTGTTTGGGCTGAAACTGAATAGGCGCCCAAACTTCTTTTACTGTATAATAACTTCCTTCTCTTTCACGATGCGGTCCCAGAATTCCATCAGCGGCAAGCGAACCTTTCGAATCAAATTTTACATCGCCCGTCCAGTCAGAGCGTTTTACGGCTTCATCGAGCATAGCCCACATAAATCCTCCTGCAAACAACGGACTTTCTTTATAGCGATTCCAAAAATCTTCCAGCGCTGCTCCGTGTCCGTTATCGTAAGTTCCGTGCATGAATTCAGTAGGGAAAAATACATTTTCGCCCGCATTAAAACGGTGCATTCCCGTTAAATAAGTCGGATAATGGTGTGTATCCCAACCATTAAAATCAGCCCACGGATGAATCACAATTCTTTTTTGAGGATCATTATCAGCAAAAACTTTATCGACATCATAGTTCCAGCCGCCTTCATTACCGTTGTCCCAAATAATTACCGATGCATGATTGACATCGCGCGTCACCATTTCCTTAACCAGTTTTGTTCCCGTTTCCGTATCATACGAGTTTTGCCAGCCTGCCAGTTCATTCAAAACAAAAAGTCCTAACGAATCGCAAACCGCCAGAAAGTGATCGTCTGGCGGATAATGGCCGCGAACCGCATTCATATTCATGTCTTTCAGTAATTTACCGTCTAATTCGCTGATACGCTTGCTGGTACTTCGTCCGCCTTCTGGCCAGAAAGAATGACGATTGATTCCTTTCATGATAATTTTAGTGCCGTTTACATAAATCCCGTCCTGTTTTTTGAACTCTAAAGTTCTAAAACCAATTCGTTTATTGTATTGATGCAGAACGTTTCCGTTTTGTTTTAAAACCAATTCAAGATTGTATAAATTAGGATTTTCAGGATCCCACGGTTTTACTTTATTCCATTGTGCTGCAATACTTTCTTTAGTACTTTTTGCTTTAACAGGAAAAGTAAAAGTTTGAAAACTTTCTCCATTCGAGCCTTTTAGCGAAGCTTCGAGAGTAGTGTTTTTTGGGATGTTTTTCAGGTTCAGGTCAACTGTTATCGAACCGTCCATTTTTGGGTTTACGGCAATATTTTCAATATGGGATTTTGGGGATACTTCCAGCCAAACCGGACGATAAATACCTCCAAACAACCACCAGTCGGCTCTTCTTTCGGCAGCATTTACAGATTTATTAGCAGAATGTTTCCAGACATGAACTTCCAGTATATTTTTGGTGCCAAATTTTAATAACGATGAAATATCATATTTAAATTCATAAAAACCGCCCTGATGAATGGCTCCGGCCAGTTTTCCGTTTACTTTTACTTCAGTATCTGTCATCGCGCCGCCAAAAGCAATTACAACGTCTTTGTCTTTATAATTGGCAGGAACTTCAAATTCATATTTATACAAACCTTCTTCTTTGCTGGGTTCTTTTTGGTTCAGCTCCTTGTACCATCTTCCGTAGGTATATTCGCCAAAACCTTCTAATTCCCATTGCGAAGGAACATTTATTTTAGACCAGACTTTACTGTTATTTCCTCCGGTACAATAAAAATCCCATTGTACGGGATGTTCGAAATCTTTTCCCGAAAGATAGATTTTATCTGTTTGCTGCGCCGTATTATTTTGGGATACAAAAAGCGTAAAAGCAATAATACTAAACTTTTGAATGGTGTTTTTGAGCATCATAATTGGTTTGAATTCTTTGGTCGGTTAGTTAGTTGCCATCTGGTTTCGCAATTTCGAAACGAGCACTCATAGGTAGTGTCCAGCTGGAAATAAAATTAGGTTTATTTGGATTGTAATCCGGAGTTTCTTTTTTAATTTGTTTTTGTAACGGAACATCAAGCTCACGAATTCCTTTCACTACGCAAAGTGCAATTTCGTTGGCTCCAAAACTATTAAAATGAGTATTATCGTCCAACGCTTTTTCCTGTCCCGGAAAAGTATTCGCAGGATATTGTACAAAAGCTTTTCGTGAAACTTCGTCGCCCCAGGCTTCGTATAATACAGTTGTCATTTTGGTAATATCGATAAGGGCAATGTTATTTTTTTGAGCAACAGCGCGCATTGCCTCAGGAAATTCGCCGTGAGTTTCTTTCAAAGTACCATTTTCGTTAAAGAACCTTCTTTGCGTAGGCGTTACCAAAACCGGAATCGCTCCTTTATCTTTAGCCGATTGAACGAATTCCTTCAATAATTCCGAATAAGATGCCCAGGCTCCATTTCCTTCACCTTTGATTTTTTCGTCATTATGTCCAAATTCTACAAACAAATAATCTCCTTTTTTAATTTGCGAAAGTATCTTTTTTAAACGATTTGCTCCTTTAAAAGAACTCAGTGAAGATCCTGAATACGCATAATTGACCACCACAACTGTATCATCAAAATAATTGGTAATAAATTGTCCCCATGATGCCCAGGGCTCTACATCCTGATCTGTAACCGTTGAATCTCCGGCCAGATAAACAACAGTAAGATTGTCTTTTGGAGTAATTTTTATACTTTGAATACTAACTTCGCCTAAAAATTCAAGGGTTAGTTTATCATCCCAATTAAAAATTTCTTTTTCCCTGTCTTTGAGGCTGATATTCGTTTGATCATCGATTTTAATGCTTCTTACGTTCACATTAAAAGTCTTTGTTATTTTTTGCCCTTTTTGCATTGGGAATTCCCTTAGCATTAATCTTCGGGATTCGGCTTTTATGGTGACATTCGATGGCTTATCAGAACTTCCTAAAACTATTTCGATCTGATAATTTCCTTCAGGAACTTTTACCGAAAAGTAAGTGGGTTTTGTGGTAGAAAAAGAATTTGGGTTGATGTTGACATTCGAAACTGAATTAGAATCAAATCCATAACCTAAATTAGCGTTATAAGCTACTGCACTTTTTATTACGGTTCCTTTTGAAGTTTTTGTGGCAGTGCCAAAATAAAACAACAAAGATTTTTCGCCCTTATCATTAGCTTTCGAACTTACTTTTGAAGGCTTGGCAAATAAAAAAGCCGGCATGCAAAAACAAAATAGGAGTGTTCTAAATTTTATCAATTTTTCGGATTTTTAATTTATTGGATTTTCAAATCTAAAATTTCTGTTTCGATAAAGTATCCTGTACTATGATGTTAAAAAGAAATCGTATTTATTTTTTTGTTTGAAAATTTATCAGAATTTTAAAATTATGAAATCGTTTATTATAATGGCTGTTCTTGAGATATACTTTTGCAATTTGATTGTTTATATAATTAAACCTTTAATTTTTAATATAAAATTGATTAATAATAAAGGATAGTACAGGATAGTTTTCTTTTTTTGATTGTATTATTTTACAAAAGCAAATTACAAAGCATAGTTGCTAATGTATAAAATGCATTTGTTGAAAATGATATTGTCTGAAATTTAATAAGGCAATTAAAGATAAATTGTTTAAGTTTTTAAGTTTGTTTAAAGCAAAAGTGGTTTTTTGTGGTCTAATGCCCGATATCCTTCGGGCATTATATTTTTTAGCAAGCGTTAAAAATTTTTTCTCGCAGATTTGCTTCGCCTGTTCGCTATCGCTCGGGTTGCAGATTTACTTTTTAATCTGTTTAATTCTTTATCAGGATACTATCATGAATAGCTTCATTTAAACACATAGAAACATAGATTTAATGTGTAGAAAAAGGAAGCAAAAAGAAATATATTTCTTCACATAGCTATGTGCATTTTTATTAAGTGAAACGCCTTTTTTAGTAAATAAAAGCTATGTTTCTATGTGTTTAAAAAAAATGGTTTTTCTTTTATTGTAAATAATTAATTAAAAAAATAAAACTCCATCATGAAAAAAATAACGTTTTGCTGTTGCTTTTTAGTCTCGCTTATTTTTTTATCCTTCAAAAAAGATTCAACTTCTGTAACTCAAACAGAAGTCGTAGTAAAAGCGCCATTTGAAATGCCGGCGATCAAAATTCCTGATTTCAGTAAATGTAAAGAGTTTTCGATTGTAGATTTTGGAGCCATTAAAGGCAATAAAGAAAAAACATCAGAAGCGATTAATAAAGCGATTGCCAAAGCCAATAAAGCAGGCGGCGGAATTGTGGTGATTCCGGAAGGAGAATGGCTTACAAAGAAAATCCATTTTAAAAGTAATGTCAATCTTCATCTCAATAAAGGCGCAGTATTACTGTTTTCAGAAGATCCAAAGGATTATTTGCCAGCCGTTCGCTCGACTTGGGAAGGTTACGAATGTTACAATTATTCGCCTTTGATTTATGCGTACCAATGCAAGAATATTGCGATTACGGGAGAAGGCGAATTGAAAGCAAAAATGGACGTTTGGAAAGAATGGTTTGCCCGCCCAAAAGCGCATATGGAAAGCCTGAAACGACTGTATTATCTGGCTTCGTACAACAAACCCATGAAGGAGAGACAGATGGTCAATGATTCGGCGCATTTTCGTCCGCAGTTTATTCAGTTCAATCGCTGTGAGAATATTTTGATGGATGGCGTTACGATTACCAATAGTCCGTTTTGGACGATTCATCCTTTTTTGTCGAAAGATGTAGTCCTTAGAAACCTAAAAGTCTACGCACACGGACATAACAACGACGGAGTTGATCCTGAAATGAGTCAGAATGTGTTGATAGAAAACTGTGTTTTTGATCAGGGAGATGATGCCATTGCCATAAAATCAGGAAGTAATCAGGATGCGTGGCGATTGAATACGCCTTCGAAAAATATTGTAATGAGAAATTGTATCGTTAAAAACGGACATCAACTGGTAGCAATAGGAAGCGAACTTTCGGGCGGAATAGAAAATGTATTTATAGACAATTGCACTGTCGTGGATGGGGCAAAACTCAATCATTTGCTATTTATAAAAACCAACGAACGCAGAGGTGGTTACGTGAATAATATTTATATGAGTAACATAACATCAGGCAAAATCGACGAAGGAATTCTGGGAATCGAAACGGATGTTTTGTACCAATGGAGAGATTTAGTACCAACAATTGAACGCAAACTTACACCGATAAAAAATGTATATCTCGAAAATATAAAAGCAACCAATGTCAAGTTTGTTTCCAGAATTTTAGGGCAAAAAGAACTTCCGGTAGAGAATATTTTTCTTAAGAATGTTACTGCTGATAAGGTTTCAGGCGAAAAATCCATTCATGAAAATGTGATCAATTTTGTTGCTAAAAATTAATTTGATTAAAGTTCCTATTGTATTAAAATATTAAAAAAAAATGAAAATCAAAAGAAAGTATTCCCTAAAATTCATATTGATTCTTCTGTGTATGATCAATTTATGCAGCATTCATAAGGTTTCAGCGCAATTGTTGAATATAAAAAATGATGTTTTTAGATATACCAAAGACGGGCAACCTATTAATAGTCAGGGCGGCGGGATATTTAAATTTGCTGATCCGGTTACGGGAAAACAAAAATATTATTGGTACGGAGTTCATTATGCCGAAGCTGATACGTATCGAAATGATCCATCAGTAACTTTGCCCAATGCGACTTTTCAGTCGGTTACGTGTTATAGTTCTTTCGATTTGGTGAATTGGGTTTTTGAAGCAGATGTTTTATCGAAGGAAAAAGTCAATCAAAACGGTAAAACCTGGGTCGGTCGTTTGGGAGTTGCGTATATCAAAGAATGGAAAAAATATGCCATGTTTGTTCAGCATGATAAAGAAGTTTTAATTACTGTTTCAGATACTCCAACGGGTCAGTTCGAATGGCATCAGAAAATAAATATGGAGAAAATGATCGGGACGAGTAATACGGGCGATCAAACAGTTTTTACAGACGAAGATACCGGAAAATCATACCTTATTTACTCTTACGGAAGAGGCAGGAACAAAATATACGTTTCGGAAATTGGCATTAAAGACGGAAAAATAAATTTACTGGATTGTACCGAAGTTTTTAAAGGTGAAAGCCGTGAAGGAAATTGCCTGTTCAAGTACAACAATAAGTATTATATGTTTGCGTCGAATATTTATGGCTGGGATGGATCATTTGCTTATTATTTAGTGGCTGATGATATTAGAGGGCCATATCTTCCAACAAATGAAATGTTGGTGATGAATGGAGCTTCGGAGGATTTTGCGCATGTTTCGCAAACAGGATTTTTCTTTTCTGTAAAAGGGAACAAGCAGGAAACTATTGTTTTTTGTGGCGACAGATGGGCTAATTTTGCCGGAAACGGATTAGGATATAATCAATGGTGTCCGCTTTCTTTTGATGGTAAAACGCCTTATTTTAATTCGCTAAGTTCCTGGAACCTGGAAGAAAAAACCGGTATCTGGAAAGTAGCCGATGATAACAATTATATCAAAAACGGAAGTTTCGAAGCAGACCGCAGGCATATTCCGAGCCCTGTAAAACCGGTGCAAATACAACTAACAGGCTGGGCAAGTGAAGTTATTGAAGGAAATTCGATAGGATTGGACAGCATTCATTCGCCGGTTTTAAATCATTTTAATACCAAAAGCGAAAGAGAAGTCGTTATTGGCGAAAAGAGCCTGAACATAAGTGATAAAATTAATTTTAAAAGAAAAACGTTTCAAACTATTGCATCTTCGCCGTACGTAAAACTCGAAAATGGTTTGTATACCTTAACAGCCAAAATAAAAAACAGTGATGATTTCAACAATCTGGAAATGTACATTATAAGCAACGGGAAAAAGCTACAATACAATATCAAAGAAAAAAATGAATCCTGGAAAACCATCACCATTACTAACATTCCTGTAAAAGGAGGAAAGGCCGAAGTTGGTTTTCTGGCTGACGGAAAAGCAAAAGCATTTTGTTATGTTGATGATGTTACTTTGGTCAGGACAAAAAAATGATTACTTATTCGCTTTTTTAACCCGATTTTGACTTCTCATTAAACTGTAATCGCAAACTCCGTTTAAGGCATATTCTATTTTATATTCGGCCAGAAGCTGTGTTACTATTTCCATAGTATCCTTTTCATCAAGTCCAATTTGCGCACCAAGATCTATAATATTATGGTGTCCGTTACTTATTATTAAAGTGTTTAGGAATCGATCTTTATCTCTCATTGTTTTTATCTTTTTTTGAAATGAAGATGTTATTTTTAATAAATTATACATACGCTTTTTGCTTTTATATGAATGTTTTATGCCGTTTAATTTCCATTCGCCTTTTCGAAAATTAAAGAAGAAAAACTGCTGACCCCGGTTTTAATACATTCTTCATCTACAGTAAAATTAGGTGCATGATTCATGGCAATATTTCCTTTTTTGAAATTAGAACCTCCAAGAAAAAAGTAAACACCCGGAATTTTTTGCTGGAAATAAGCAAAGTCATCATTAAAATAAGGAACCTGACCATAATCTGTCACTACGAATCCTTTTCCGTAAATAGCGTCAAGTGTTTTTACTGCACCGCTGGTCAATTTTTTATTATTAATAACGGTTGGATTTTCCTGTGTAAATGAAATCGAAAGCAATTTATCTTTAAGATTATCAGCTTCTATTACTTCTTTCACTTTCGGAACAATATTTTTTAAGTTTGAAGCATTGGTTTCATACAAATAAGCATCCAGAATCAGTTCATTATTTTTAGAATGAATAGCAAATTTCTCGTCCATTATTAAGTAATCTTTAAAAACGGTATTGGTGTTTGCAAGTCCAATTTTTGGGTCGGTCATATTTTGTATTTCCCAAGGTTTTGTTCCCGCTGCAAATCGGGATAAGACGTCATGAATTTTTTTGGTGAGTGCTGCTGTCTGCTCTTTTGTGAGATCTTCTTTAAATTTAATTTGTATTCTTTTTTGGTAAGCAAACATTTCATTTGGCCTGACCATTATTTGATCGAATGGCAAGGCAGTTATATGCAGTCCGTAAATTTCTTCAAGGTGTATTGTAGAAAATGATGTACTGTTGAGCATGTTTTTTGCTCCCACAAATGTTTCTTCCTCAGGTTGAAAAACAAAATAAACCGTTCCTTTTAGTTCTTTTTTATTTTTTGAAAGCACTTCGGCGATTCCCAGCGCAATTGCCATATGTACATCGTGTCCACAACCATGTTGAATTCCCTTTATCTTAGATTTAAAAGCAACATTATCAGCAAAGTCATTTGGGAGTGCATCCATATCAGCTCGCCAGGCAATATTCTTTCCTTTTTTGGCACCTTTTAAAATCCCTATAACGCCGTGACCATAAATATTGGTTTCAACTTCAAGTCCAAGATCAAGTAAATATTGTTTGATTTTTTGTTGTGTACGAATTTCATTTCCTGCTAGTTCAGGATTTTCATGAAAGTCTCTTCTAATGTCAACGAGCTTACTAAAAATATGATCTGTTTCGACTTTTATCGATTCATGAATTGCATTCTCTTGTGGTTGCTGGCAAAAAGCCTTTTGGCAAAGCGCAAGAATGCTTACTATTATGTATACTATAAATTTTAAATTCATGATTCGGTTTATTTTGGCTTCGTTAAGAGTACAATAGAAGAGACGACATTTTCTGAGAAATGTTACATTATTTTATTGATTGTTTTTTAGCCACTCTAGACGTCTCTGATCCGGAAGATGCGTAATTTTAAAATCTTCAAATGTAGCAGTAAAGCCTTTTCCGTCAGGACTTGCCGCCATCATACCCACTTGTACGGTTTTATGTTCCGGAAAATAAACTGTATTGGTCATCGTATAATTGACTCCGTCTATCGAATAAAAAATTTCTACTGCGTCCAGTCGGCGAACGGCTTTCATCCAGACATTTTTTGGTTTTTCTTTTAAACCCATTACACTCCACGAACTTTTATCGATAGTATGAACAGTACTAATATTATAAATACCGTCTACATATTCGACACCGGTTTTGATGTAATTGTTTTCATCAATTCGCAACATCAGGCAAACCTGATCGAATCTGGTTTTGTAAACGCCGCTCATTTTTACAACAGTTTCAAATTCACCGCTTCTTTCTGTATACAAAAATGGCCCGTCGTAAACTGTAAATCCGTAATGACTTTTGTTCCAGTAATCAGATTGAGGCGTAACCTGCATCGTGAGTTTGTTGTCTTTTATTTCCCACTCAGCGGGCTCATTCAGCCAGTTCATTGAATTTAATTTTTGAGCATTTCCTTTTATTGCCATAATACCTATAAAGATTAAAACTAAATGCATTCTCTTCATGATTTCTTAAATTTGAATTTTATTAATAATTTACAAAGTAGGCGATTCATTATTTTTACAGCAATAGTTATTTATAACCATTTTAAGGTTTAACGAATAAATTGTTTATTTTTAGCCCGCTCTATGGTAGTTTCATACTATTAGAATAAATGAAGTTGTGTTATGAATCCCATTTCCAAATTAGAAGATCAATTTTCCTTTGAATCTATTGACAGCCTGGACAAGCGCAAAGAAGCTTTGCAGGAGGCCATTTGTACAATGAAAGAATTTGTAAAAATCGATCATTCGGTAGCGGTATTATCAGATTTGGCCGACAATAAAAGCTATATTTTTACCGGTGATTTCGGGAGTTTTTTCGAAATGGATACTTCCGGTTTTTTAACCATTGATTCTATTTGGGAAGAAGATATTTACCAGCGCATTCATCCTGAAGATCTTTTTGAGAGGAATCTTCTGGAACTGGAGTTTTTCAATTTTTTAAAAAACCTTGAACCTAACGAAAGACTGCATTATGCAACTCAATGCAAAATCAGGACCCTGAACAGTAAAAAGGAATATCAGCGTATTTTACATCGTAGTTTTTATCTTAAAAACAGTTCAGAAGGCGGTTTATGGCTGGCGGTTTGTCTCTACAATTATTTATTTGAAAAAAAAGAAACGCTAAATGGGATTGATGGAAAAATTGTTAATACCAAAACGGGAGAAAGTTTTTATGTGGATACCTATGTAAACTGCATCAATTTGCTTACATCGCGCGAAAAAGAAGTTTTATTATTGATAGGTAAAGGTGTAATCAGTAAAGAAATTGCCGGTCAGTTAAACATTAGTATCAATACCGTAAACAGACACAGGCAGAATATCCTCGAAAAACTGAATGTAAGTAATTCTATCGAAGCCGTACGAACAGCGGATGCTTTGAATTTGTTGTAGAATTTAATTTGAATGTTTCAATGAAATATTTTATTGGTAGATAGAATTGATGAGTAACATTTCATTGAAAAATTTTGTTTGAACCATTTATTCTTCAAAAAAAATCCAATTGTGATTTCAACCGTCCCTCTGGGACGCTGTCTAAAAAACACTATTTTTTTTCTACCGATGATATGTTCCTATGGAACATGAATTGTTGGTATTTGGCTTTTTAGCGAAAGGGGAAAGCGATATGTTTGAATTTATAAATTCTTTGACAATAAATTATATTAAATCAGAAATTGAATATTATTTATAAGCAAATGTTCCATCGGAACATTTCATTGGTAGCCCAATGAGGAAATAATGGTTTTGATGTTCCATAGGAACATTTGGTTGAACAATATATTTTTCAAAAAGAATCCAATTGCATAATTTCAACCGTCTTGGGATAATATATTACTATGAAACCTGAATTGTTGGCATTTGTGTTTTAAAGACATGGATAGATTATGTCTTTGAATTTGTAAATTATTTAAAAATAAATGGAATGAAATCAGTGGTTTAATACTCATTTCAGCATTAATGAAAGTGTTATTTTGTAACTTTTATAGACGATTGTATAAGTATTGATGCAAGTCTTTTAAGTAATTTTATTAAAACTTAAAAACGCAGCACATGAAAACAAATAATCAAAATCAGAATACTGCTAAGCAAAGTGGTACTGACAATCGAAGTGACATGAGAAAACATCAATATAAGGATCATGATGAAGTTTTAACAAACGATGAAAATTATGATGTTGATACACACAAATTTAAAGGTGAAGAACCTGATTTCGACGATAAGTTGGATAATGAAGAAAAAAAGTAAAAAAAGAAAAACGTCTCAAACCCTAAAATTTTGAGACGTTTTTTTTGATTATATACTGAGTTTTAAAACAATTCAAGTTGATTGCCCGGATTTGGCGGTCTTTTTTTGAGAGGTTTAGCATCGCCAAAAATAGTTCGTCCTCCGTACTTGTGCGATTCGTCCCTTTCTCTTTGTATGAGGGCATCAAAGTTAGAATTGGGCGTAAAACTTTCTTCTGCTTTTCGTGAAATTTCAGATAATTTACGAATAGCATCGATCTTATCATTGTTGCCAATTTTAGCACGATTAATGGCTCTTTGCAAAGTATTGATCGTTTCATCATAAATTTTTACAGGAACAGGAAACGGATGTCCGTCTTTTCCTCCGTGAGCAAATGAAAAACGCGCAGGATCTTCAAAGCGGGTAGGAGTTCCGTAAATTATTTCGCTCACCAATGCCAATGACTGCAAAGCTCGTGGGCCCATTCCTTTTAAAAGTAATAACTCCTCAAAATCTTCGGGCTTGTTTTCGTGAGTAGCCCAAAGCATGGCGCCGAGTCTTTTCATATTAACATCTTCCATGCGTACATCATGATGCGCCGGCATCGAAAGATATTGCATCTCTTTTATAATTTTAGCTGGAGATTCTTTGGCCAATTCTAAAATACCGTCTCTGGATTTTGCTGCCGTTTGAGCAGTAAGGTTTAAAATCGTACCTTGATTTTCACCATAAATAAAAGTATGAGGTTCCTCGACGAAAGATTTTAAATCCTGTGAATGCCAGTGGTATCGTCTGGCAGTTTTAGAATTTGGATTCATTCCTTGCTGAATAACAGCCCATTGTCCTTTATTGTCGACAATAAAATTATGCTGGTACAATTGAAATCCGTCCTGAATGGCTGTGTTATCAACTTTAGCTGTAAGTCGGCTGCAGTTGGCAAGATTCATGCCGTCGAGACCTGTTTTTTCACCCACAAATAAAAGTTCCTGTGGCGTTAGCATCGAATGTTTTCCTTTTCCTCCGCAGATATAAATTCCAAGTTCTTTCGAATGCGGATTTACGGATTTTTTTAAAGCTCCAAGTACCGAAGTTGTAATTCCGGACGAATGCCAGTCCATTCCCATTACAGCACCAAAGCTTTGAAACCAGAAAGGATTACTGAGTTTGCTGATTACTTCGGCAGTAGAAAATTCCATTGCAATAGTTTCTACAATAGCAAAACCGAGTTTAGACATACGTTCGGCGAGCCATAAGGGAACATGCCCATAATGTAAGGGAAGATCTGCTGTACCGGAACGTTTCATGTGATAGGATTGAATTTATACAAAAATACGAAAAAAATATCCGTAAATTTAGAGTTGCTTGATGGTAGCAGTCTTCATAAAAACCATTTATTCAATAAATTAAATTTAAAATTCAATATTATGTTTTTATCCTCTAAGAAAATGCTGGCAATACTACTTCTTTGTTTTGGAGTACATTCGATATACGCGCAACAAAAAGACGACAGCCAAAAATGCCGTTATACCAAAACCAATTATGGCTATTTGATGGTAATGCGTGAAGGCGATAATGTTTTGGCTTTAATCGAAAATCTGGCAAAAGAACAGCAAATTCCGTCGGCCAGCTTTACCGGAATTGGTTTTGCGCAGGAAGTCACGTTTGGCTTTTATGACTTTAATCAAAAGAAATTTAATCCAAAAACGTTTAATAAAGTAGAGATGGGAAGTTTAACAGGTTCTATCGCCTGGAACGAAGGCAAACCATCCATACACATTCACGGTGTTGCAACCGATGATAAGTTTGATGCTTACGGCGGACATATCCTCGCCTTGAAAGTAGGAACCGGTTCTATGGAAGTTTATATTACTGTGAATAGCGAAAAACTGGAACGAAAAATAGAACAGCCTTTGAATGCTAATGTGCTGCAATTGCCTTGTTTAAAATAATATAAAGTGTTTTGAGATTTTAACCGCAATCCCGATAGCTATCGGGGTAATGTCATTAAGTTAAGCTTTTAGAAAACAAAAAAATATTGCAAATCAAATCCGTTTTTATCCGCGTTTTTACGAAGTAAATCTGTTTTATCCGCGTCAAAATTAGACGCTGATTTTACTGATTCGCTAAAGCGAAAACGCTGATAAAAACGGATTTTTCTAATTACTTTCTTGATTAAACTGTTAAATAATTTTGTAGATTGCCTATTAACTTAATGATAGTGAGCTATCGGGATTGTGGTTAAAAATTTTGCGGTTAAAAACCTTTACTGGAAAAAGAAGAAATTACCATGAAATCAGGTATTGTTTTACCTATCGCCCGTTACTAAATTTGTTGTGAATCAAAACTTATTATAATGACAAACAACAACAATAGTAATCGTTCTTTAGCAGTAAAATCAGCATCTTTCAAAAATAAAGCGGTAAAATTAGTGCAGCAGCTTTTTTATGCATCGGCATTTATCCTTTTATTTTCAGCCTGTTCGAGTGATGATGGAGGATCTGATGAAAATAAATCAGACTATTACTTTAGAGCAAGCGTCGGGGGAAGAAAAATAGATTTTCGTACGGCGAAATTTCAGGGCGGAGGTAACGACGATCGTTTTGAAATGATTGTAGTGGGAGGATTTGACGGACCGCATCCTACTAAAGTTGGAGAAGTAATGCCGCCATCATTAGATTTTGAAATATGGAGAGTAGGCGGCAACATTACAGCAGGCACTTATTCAACACCTGCCGAGTTGGAAATGATGGGCCGATATGCGATTCAGACCAAAGACGGAACCATACTTTATAACACGGCTACAGGCGACGATCTTTTTACAGTAAAAATTGAATCCATAAGTAAAAAAGGCATCAAAGGAACATTTGAAGGAACAGTTCGAAATGTGTCATCAGGCGAAACGATTAGTATTACCGAAGGTACTTTTAATCTTCCGTATGATGAGATTGTGAACCCTTAATCAGTTAATTGGAAAGATTCACTGTTCATACTAAGGGCAATTCGGCCACTTTTTATACATTCGATCAATTCAAATTGTTTTAATGCGACAGTTAGAGTATTAATTTCGTCTTCATGTCCCGTGACTTCAAATATGGTGTAATCTTTTTCGATTGTTACATATCGGGCGCTATATTTTCGAAACAACAAATCTGTATTTTCGGGATGGATTACACTAGAGGTTTTTACTTTAAATAATGCCATTTGCTTCCAGACGATTTCTTCGTTTGTGTTGTAATAACACTGAAAAACCTCAATAACTTTTTCGATTTGAAGCGCTACATTCCTTACAACTTCGAAAGTCTCGTTTAAAACAAGGGTAAAACGATACATTTTATCCATTTCACAGGTAGAAATATTGAGGTTTTCCAAAGTTATTTTTCGTCGGGAAAGGATTACGATGATTTTATGCAGTACTACCATTTGATCTTCTGTGTAAACGGTTAAGGTGTATTCTTTTTTCATTTGAAATCTAGTTATTATTGGAGTTTATTTGTTTGATATTTTAATGCCTGAGTTTACCGGAAAATAAAAAAGCCTTTCTCATTTTGACTGAGAAAGGCTTTTATTATTTACACAATAGAATCCTGTCCCGTCATAAAAGACGAATAATAATTGTGCTAATAATAATTGCGCTGCTAGTATTTTGTACTGAATTTTTCATGTTTATTTTAAATAAAAAAAACCTCCCAAAGAGGGAGGTTTTAAATGTATCTGTGTACCTATTTATATAACATCCCTGATCATTATCGAATGATAATAATGCTGCTAATAATAGAGATGTTAATTAAGTTTGTCATTTTCCTTATTGATGAGCGACAAATGTATTGATTTTTATTAAACAGTTTACTCTGAAAGAAAAAAAAGTTTAGTTCGAGACAAAAATTAGAATGCCTGTGCAAAACTAATGGTCAGGCGCGTACCGTTTTCTTTAACATAATTCATATTATTAGACTGCCATTGCGAAATAACAGAATAATAATCTTTATTGAATAAGTTTTCGACTCCCAAACGAATGGTACTTTTTTCCTTGAAAGTATAGCTCGAAGAAAGATTAAAAGCCGTGAAAGATTTTACAGGCCCTGTTCCGTAAGTGTAGGCACCATTAACAGGTTCAAACTTATCCCTGCCTGATGTATTGATCATTTGAACAAAAAGCGACCAGTTTTCTAAAGGTCTAAAAATAGTGTAAGCTGTTAATTTTGGCGGATTGATACGATCGCCTCCTAAATATATTTTTTTGTCTGCAAGTTCACGTTTTCCTTCTGTAAAGGAATAATTTGCTCCAATATCAATTTTAGAATGAAGACGGTATTTTGCTGCTACTTCAAAACCATAAATCTTTTCAGGTGAACGAGAAATCTGCGGATTTCCATCAACATAAACATAAGAAGCACCTAATTTGGATGTGCTGTAATAAACAGCGCCTTCATAAGAAAATTTATCCAAAGCTCCTGAGAATCCAAATTCGTAATTATTGGCCGTAACCGCTTTTATCGAAGTATTGTTTACGGTGTTTTCTTTGGCAGCGCGTAGTACCAAACCTAAATCGGCAACGCTAAAACTCTGGGAGAAACTTACAAAAGGTTTAAACAAAGCCCATTTTGTATAACGCAGTCCGGCATTGAACATGAAGGCATTAAAATCAAGAGCTCCACCATTTACAGCAATTCCGCCGCCAACATAAGTTCCGTTTACATAATTACGAATACCAATAGTGGTATAATCCGGCACATCGATATTTACATTTTCAAGTCTTAAACCTGTTTTTAAAACCAGATTGGGACCAAACATGTTTTTAAGCTGAAAGTACGGGGCTAAATTCGTCATATTCATTTCAGGAATGACCAATCTGCCATCTGTAAGGTGCGTATCTGTTATATCCGAAAGTATATCCAATCCGTACGTTATATTACCTGATATAAGAGGACTGAATTCGTATGGCGTGTTTAAATTTAAACGAAAACCAAGCTTCTTGCTTTGTGTAGCCGGTTGTCCGTTATTTTCAAAAAAGTCACTGTAGTTAATCAACGTGAGATAGTCCTGAAAATAAAGTGTAGCATTAACATCAGTGTTTCCAATTATATTTTCACCTGTATAACTTAAACTGGCGTTATGGTTATAAGGCGTTCCTTCAGGGTCTCCGGGGCGTTGTCCTTTAATTCCCGTAGTTGGCGAATCAAAATTACCGTAAACTCCTGCTTTTGCAATATAATCAGTATGTTGCGTACTATTAAAATAATTGTACATTAACTCTATGCGGTTATTGGTATTGATATCGTAACCAATTTTTGCAAAAGCATTCCAGTTTTTTAGGTCATTCATTCCGTATTCCGGAGAAAGTACGCGCCCTTTGGCATTGCGATATAATCCCGTTTCTTCATAACGTCCGCTTACTACATAATCGATCTTGTTTACTTTTCCGGAAAATAGTTGAGAGACAAAGAAACCCGCCGTACCTTTAGGTTTTACTAGAGAGAAATTAGTTCCTGCCTCAGTAGATCCGCTTATGGTTTTGTCGACATTTGCCTTTTTTGTAATATAATTTATCAAACCACCATCTGCACCATTACCATAAATTGCAGTTGCTCCCTTAATTACTTCTACACGGTCTAAAACAGTAGGATCCAAAGAGCGCATATCTTTGGCACCATCTCTAAGCGGTGTAGATTGCGGAATTCCGTCAATCATGACCAATACACGTCGGCCTCTTAAAGTCTGACCTAAATTTTGAGTTCTGTTAGTCGAAAAACCAAGACCGGGTACAGATGCGCCCAGGATGTCGCTAAGATTAGAACTTATATTGAGTTGTTGCTGTATTTGTTTTTTTGATAAAATAGTAACCGATGAAGGCACTTCGTTTAAGATTTCCGGTTGTCTGGATGCAGAAACTACAATTTCTTTTAATTCGGTATCAGTTCCCGAATTATCCGGTACAATACTGTCCTGACTTTTGATATTTTTATCTTTTGCAGTATTTGTATTCGTTTTGGAAATTTCCTGTGCAGAAAGAGAATTTAGTATGAAGAATATGAAAAGTAGGGGAGATATTTTTATCATTTCTTATTTAGATTAATTTTAAATAATGGCAAATATAGAAAATGTAAAAGGAAACAAACCCAAAGAATTATCATTTTTTATGGTCGAAAAGTTCAATTAAATCTGATGTTGTTGATAGTTAACAAGATACAAACATGGAGTTTGCTTTTTTGAAACATCCATATTAAATAGAAACAGGAAAAAGCAATTATTACCTTGTTAATAAATGGTCTTGTAGTACTGGTGATAATTTTTGATAAAAGTGAAGAATCAAAAAACAACTATGAGGTGATTTTTATAGATTTGTAAAATCTATATATTCGCCAAAAAATCATTGGGGAAACAATTATAAAATCTAAAGACAATGAAATTAGTTACTTCAACATTTTTATTTTTCATATTTATTTGTTCTACTTCGTATGGGCAATTGAGCTCAGATCAAATATTTGAAAGCTTTAAACAAGGAGAACGCACCAACTGTTCATCAATTGCTTTTATTAAGGCTTCGCTGAATGTTTATGGATTAGACAATCTTTTTGTAACTGAAAAATTAAACGATAATTTACAAAAGATAACGCTAAAAAATGATGCATCATTTGAGCTGAATAATCAGGAAATCAATAAAGCTAAAATATCTGCAGGTTTTATATACATCAAAGACAATTGCGAGAGCGAAAAAATAACAGACTATGCCGTATTAACTTATGCCGTAATGGCAAAATACAAGCAGATTATTGACAAGGAAGCTACATTTGACAAAGCATTGGAAGATTTAGAAGATGGGGCAGTATACACGCCAACAATCTATAAATACTTAGGATTTAAACTAGGAAAACAAATACAAAAATTAAAGCGACAATCAGGTAGTGAATTTTGCGGTGTAGTAGCGTGGTCAAAGGCGCATGCAGTTTTTGTTTGCGAGGAATTTATGGACTATTATGGTAACAAAAAAAGTATCTGGATTAAATATCCGGGACGTTTTAGAATAATAAAGACGTAAAAATTAACAGTAATAGCGGTAAAATTTTAGCATCTCACAAAAAATAATTAAATAGTTAGAATAGAGATCGATATAGTAAGAAATTACGACCATTAAATAAAAAAAGGAATTAATAAAGTTGTATTTTAAGTTAATTTATATATTTTTGTTTTTATCAACAACCAATTACATTTATACAATGAAGAGAAAAATTACTTTATTATTATGCGTACTTTTCTTCTTGACAACCGGTGCAATTTCTGCACAGGCAAAAAACGCCCCAAGAAGTATTATTAGCACAACAGCCTTAATCCGTAAATACCATGATCAGAAAGAACTAAGCGGTATGCAAAAAGGAGAACTTCTGGAACTATACATCGAACGTATTAAAGTTTTAGTAAAAACTCTGCCTTACATCGCTTTGGTTACTAAACCAGGTGTTACTATGGCCGACTTAGGAATTCCGGATGATGGAGTTCACAAGAAAATATTAGAGAACCAGGCACTTGGTACTACAACTTTCTTAGATACTACAGTAGAGTTTCAAAGAAAAATGATGCCATACTCAGACAAAGGAAATCTTGTTGCGGCAATCTTATTTTACGAAAACACATTAAAATCTTTACACGAGTTCAATGAATTGAACGAAATGTAATTTATAATTTGACTAGTCCTAAATAATCGATACAGATTATTAGACAAATATATTTAATTAGACACCTGTAATATTTTTTATTGCAGGTGTTTTTCTTTTATAAGTTCTCATCTTTACTACACTTTGTTGATGCATTTGACTTGGAGTGAGCATATAATTAGAGTAATGTGGTCTTTTGTTATTATAAATATCAATTGCATTTTTCACTAAAACCTTCATTACAGCAAGTTTTAGATTAAACTTATCAATATTAAATTCTTGTTTTAAAATTCCATTTATTCTCTCAGCTACTGCATTCTCATAGGGATCAGAGTTTTGGGTCATACTACATTTTATATTGTTTTTATGTAATAGTTTTTGATATTCATCAGAACAATATTGTATTCCTCTATCTGAATGATGTATTAATGTTTTGCCTTTATCTCTGCGTTTTTTTATTGCATTTTTTAAAGCTGTTAAACTACTATGAGCATTCATATTATCTGCCACATTAAAACCCATTATTCTTTTAGAGTAAGCGTCAGTTATTAGACTTAAATAACATGGATTCTTTCTTTTTCCAATATAGGTTATATCTGATACCCAGACTTGCTCTGGTCTACAAATCTCTAACTCTAATATTTGATTTTGATGTTTTCTAAATCTATGATGAGAGTTTGTTGTTATATGGTAAGAACGTTTTGATATTATCAATAAATGATTTGCTCTAAGTATATCTATAAATTTATCTCGGCCTATTTTAAGTTGATTCAACTCGCTTTTTAAAAGATAATACAATTTTCTTGCTCCAATTCGAGGCATTGTATTTCTAATTTCCAAAACCATATTAACAACTTTTGAAGCCAAAAGCTTCTTATCGCAACTTTTTTTTACTCGACGATAGTAAACCTGTCTGTCAATCCCGAACAAAGTACAGGCAAACATTATTGTTTGTTGTTGTTCTTTTTTAAAATGGTCGATTGTTCGGGTGGTGAGTTTTTTCGAATGTCAATTTGATATTCTTTTTCTGCTATATCAATCATCATATCGAAAATAATAGCTTTTTTATCAGCAACGAAAGCCTGCTGTTCTAAAAATGCTCTTTGTTTTTCCAATAACTTCACTTTGGCTTCAAGTTCCATTATTTTCTGTTCAGGAGATTTTTGCATAAGAGAAGGTGTTTGATTGTCCCAATCAAAGTTACCGAATTTTCGAAGCCATTGAACAATTGTTGAACGTGATTGAATAGCATAATCTTTCTTAACTTGAGAAATTGAGGTTTTTCCCTGTTCTATTTCTTGAACAATTTGAAGTTTTAAAGACATACTGTAATCTTTCTGTGTACGCTTAACATAGCGCAATTCTTGATCTTTTTCCATAATGATACTTTTTGTGTATCGCTATTTCAGGACAAGACAATTTTAAAGCAAAAAAAGTCTATACTGAAAAGTATAGACTTTTTTTTTGCCTTAAAGTGAGTTTCTTCATTTGCCACATTTATGTATAACCTTTTTAATGCTGGCACTTTCTCGTTTTTAATATAAGATCATTTTCTTCTTCACTTAATACACTTTTCTAATAGATTCTTTGGATTATTAACCGCTAGAAATAAATTGCTAAAACAAGCCAATTATCGTCATTAATTTTGTCGTAATGCTTTTTCTCGCATTAATAATACATTTTAAAAACACGTAAAATTTCTATTTTCATTTTATCTATTTTAGAAAAATTCCTACACGCTATAAAAAAGAGTAAAACCGTTTAACTGTTTTGTTTTTAGTGTTTTAAAATTTCGACTTGATTTAATTAACATTTTTTTTTCAAAAAATTCGGTTAAAATTTTGGAACTAATAATTTTAATTTACCTTTGTTCTATCAATTTAGTAGAACTTATAATAAAATAAGGCTTTAACAGTAATTTGCGTAATTATTTTTAGAAATATCAGAGCTTAATTTTTTGCATTAAAATCTTATAAGTCTAGCACAAATAATAGTAATCAAAAAAAATAAAAATGAAAAGACGAATGCATAGCTGAAAAAAAAAGACCATTTCTGTTGCAGCAGAAATGGTGAAGCTTAAAGAAATTGTACATCTCTATAAGGAAGTAGGAGTGAAGTAAATCTTCCAGCGCTCGCCTTATTTATTAAACTAAAACAAAGTAATGAAAAAAAAATTAAATAGATATGCATTTGTATGCATTTTGTTGATTTCCATAGGGATTAAAGCTCAAGAAACCAAGCCATTAATTCAATCTAAGCTTGAAGGAATAGTAGTGGATGCTGTTACAAAAGAACCGGTAATTGGTGCTTCTATCAACATAAAAGGTACTACACACGGTGCTGTAACAGATTTTGATGGGAAATTTTATTTCCAGACAGGTCAAAAATTTCCTTATACACTTGTAGTAAGTTATATGGGGTATAAAAGAACAGAAGTAGTAATTACTTCAAATCCTGTTACGGTTAGTATTACTCAGGAACAGAATGCATTGTCAGAAGTAGTCGTGACAGCGCTTGGTATTACTAAGGAAAAAAAATCTTTAGGATATACTACCCAGTCTGTAAAAGGTAAGGATTTGGAAACTACAAAGGAAACCAATTTTCTAAACGGTCTTAGCGGAAAATTAGCAGGAGTTCGTATCACTAATTCACAAGGAGATATGGGATCTTCACGTATCGTTATTCGTGGTGAAACCTCTATCGCCGGAAACAACCAGCCGCTATTTGTGGTAGACGGAATTCCGGTAGACAACTCGCAGTTAGGAAGCGTAGGCGGGGCTACACGTGATTTCAAAAATGCAATTGCCGATTTGAATCCACAGGATATTGAATCAATAAATGTACTTAAGGGGCCTAATGCTGCCGCGCTTTACGGATCGCGTGCTGCACATGGAGTTGTTCTTATTACTACAAAATCAGGAAAAGGTCAGCAAGGATTAGGTGTAACCGTTAATACTGGTATAACGATTACTGAAGTTTCGCTGTTACCTACTTATCAAAATACATTTGGGCAAGGTTCAAACGGAAAATTCAGTTATGTTGATGGTAAAGGTGGCGGTATTAATGATCAAACGGATGAAAGCTGGGGGCCTAAAATGGACGGACGTCTTATTCCTCAATTTAATTCAAATGGTGTAGCAGTACCTTTTGTGGCTCATCCAAATAATGTAAAAGACTACTTTAATACTGGTCTTACTTATGATAATAGTATTTCTGTAGCAAAATCAGATGAAAAATCAGATTTCCGTTTGGGAGTAAACAATCAAAAACAAATAGGGACAGTTCCTAATAGTGAAGTGACCAAAACAAACTTTAGTGTAAATGCCAATTACAAATTGTCAGACAGGGTTAAGGTAGGTGTAACCGGAAATTATATTGTTACAGATGCTCCAACATTACCTGGTGGGCCATCAGGTAATCGTGCTGCGGGTGTGATGCTTCAATTTACATGGTTTGGACGCCAGGTTGATATGAATGCACTTAGAAATAACAGAGATACCAACTGGAACAACAGTTATTACAGCAATCCGTATTGGACCGCTTATTACAATACCACAAGTCAGCAGCGTAACCGCTTAATAGGAGATATCCATTTGGATGTAAAACTTACAGACGACCTTAATTTTAGATTCCGTACTTCTGTTGACAATTATAACGACCGCAGAAAATACACGATAAAATATGGTACAAACGGAACTCCTTTTGGATCGTATGCTGAAGATGCTTATACGGTAAACGAACAAAATACAGAGGGAATTTTTACGTATACTAAAAAAATAAACGATGATTTTACTGTAGATGCTCTTGCCGGATTCAATATTCGCAACCATAGCGACGCAAACAATTATCAAAAAGCACCGCGTTTGGCTGTGCCGGATTTATATACATTGACGAATTCAAGAGATCCCTTAACTTCATCAAATACATTATCAAGATTAAGAGTATATAGTGCTTATGCGTCAGCGCAATTTGGCTATAAAAATTATGCTTATTTAAACGTAACGGCCCGTAATGACTGGTCATCGACATTACCAAGCAGTAACCGCTCTTATTTTTATCCTTCTTTTAATGGTAGTTTGATTTTATCCGAAGTCTTTAATCTAAAAGGTAGTACGCTTGATTTTTTAAAGCTTCGTGGTGGATGGTCTGAAGTGGGTAATGATGCAGATCCGTATCAATTGAATACGGTTTACGATTTTCAAACTGCATTCGACGGAAATCCAATTCAGACTTCGTCTAAGAGAAAACTTAATGAGAATTTGAAACCGGAAACAACCCGTTCTACCGAAGTTGGTTTAGAAGCTACTTTCTTTAAAAACAGACTTCATTTTGATGTTGCTTATTATAATACGAACAGTTTCGACCAGATTCTGGAAATCAAAACAACTGCAGGAAGTGGTTATACATCGCAATTGATCAACGCAGGTAAAGTAAACAATAGAGGTATCGAAATTCAATTGGATGGAACTCCTGTTCAAACTGAAAATTTCAAGTGGAATATTGCCGGAAATTATTCAAAGAATACAAGTAAAGTAGATATTCTTGATTATGATAAACAGATCCAAAATTATACAATTGGTTCTTCAGGTGGTGTTGATGTTTTGGCATCTGTAGGACAAGCTTATGGAGCTCTTTACGGAATAGCTTATGAGCGTGATGCCAATGGGAATATCGTTGTAGGTTCTAATGGATTGCCACAAGCTGCAACGGATAAAAAAGTATTAGGACATTACACTCCGGATTATATAGCAGGTATTACAAATACATTAACCTATAAAAATCTTGAGCTTTCGTTTCTTGTTGATGCCAGTGTAGGTGGAGAGCTTTTTTCAGGAACGAACAGAGTAGGTAATTATACAGGTGTACTGGCTCAGACTCTTCCGGGTCGTGATGCAGCAAACGGCGGATTAAATTATTACGTAACGACTGGCAGTGACGGAAAAGATGTGAAAAATTTGGTATCAGGAGGAAATGCCCCGGCTGGATTACCAGTATATGATGATGGAATGATCTTTAAAGGAGTATATGCAAACGGAACTCCAAATACTACGGTGCTTAGTGCGCAGGAATATTACAAAGCGTCATACAATATTAGTGAAGCGTATATCTACAGTTCTACTTTTGTAAAAATGAGAGAAATTAAGTTGACTTATAATGTAAACAAAAGCTTAGTAAGAAAACTGGGATTGCAGTCAGCAAGTATTACTGCAGCAGGTCGTAACTTGTTTTTTATCTACAAAGAGGTACCCAATATTGATCCTGAAACGGCTTACAATACCGGAAATGCACAAGGATTAGAACAGTATTCCCTGCCATCTACGAGAAATTTCAGCCTTAATGTTAATCTTAAATTTTAAAACACACACTCATGCTAAAAAAAATAGCCTATATAACGCTTTTTGCATTGACATTTAGTTCTTGCAGCGATACATTGGATGATATAAATAAAAATCCAAATGCCACTGAAACTCCATTGGCGCCTTACCTGTTGACAGGATCACTAAAGCAGGGTGCGGATTTATATTGGGGTTCAACAAATAACTTTGACTCCTCATTATTATTTGTTCAGCATTGGGCAAAAATCCAATATACAGAACCGGACACGTTTAATTTATCAAACAGTTCTTTTGTAACTTTATGGAATACAGGATACTCGACTTTGATTACGGATTTAAATACTATTATTAATTTCCCGGAGGCTCAGGCAAATTCTAATTATAAAGGAATTGCACTTGCTTTGCGTTCATGGACTTTTTTATTGTTGACAGATGCTTACGGAAGTGTTCCTTATAAAGAAGCAGGCCTAAAAGTAAATCCGGCGTATAATACTCAAAAAGAAATATATACAGGATTATTGGAAGATTTGAAACAAGCTCAGTCTTTGTTAGGTACAGCAAACGGAGCTGTAACTGGTGATTTGTCTTATAAAGGAGATATTACAAAATGGAAAAAACTGGTAAATTCGCTTCGTTTGCGTATAGCGTTGAGAATTTCAGACAGAGAGCCTGCATTGGCTAAACAAACTGCTATTGAGGCAACAACAGATGCCGGAGGGTTAATAAGCAGTACCAATGATATTTTTAAGTTTACTTACATCAGTTCACCACAGCAAAATCCGGCTTCGGCCTGGTTCGAAACACGTGATGATTACCGTATTTCGAAAACAATGGTCGATAAGTTATATGAGTTATCAGATCCGCGTTTGCCTGTTTACGCTCAATTACCAACAGATCCAAGCGTGGGTAAATATGTTGGAGGTGGAAACGGGTTATCAACTACTGCAGCCAATGCGCAGGGGCTTGCTAAAACATCAAGGCCAGGTACTTACTTCCTGACTTCTCAATCGCCTGCTGTATTTGCTTCTTATTCAGAAACATTGTTTAATGTTGCAGAAGCAGTTGCGCGTGGTTACATTGCCGGAGATGCAGAAGCACTTTATAAGAGCGCCATTACAGCATCATTCAACCAATTTGGTATTACAGATGCGACCGTTATTGCTAATTATCTTAATCAGGCAACTGTTAAATATGATGCGACTAACTACGCCAAATCGATAGGTACTCAAAAATGGATTGCGTTTTACGGGCAAGGTCTTGATGCTTTTGCAGAGTGGAGAAGACTTGACTATCCCGTTTTGGTTGCTGGTCCAAATTCGCTTTTGGAAGGAAAAATTCCTTCACGTTTCTTTTATCCAGGTACAGAGCAATCACTGAATGGAACTAGTTATAAAGCCGCAGTAGACGCGCAGGGAAAAGATTTACTGACGACGAAACTATGGTTTGATGTGAAATAAGCCAAGTACTGAAAGAATATAAAGTTGATGCTTAAAAAATACAAATCAAAAATGATTTTTATAATTAATGAAGCAGTCTTATAAAACAAAAACCTCCAAAAATTTTGGAGGTTTTTTTGTAAAAAAGTATTTTCTATTTCCTTACGATTTTAAAAATTCTAAAATGTCTTTATTAATAGTATCTGCTTCTGTTGTTGGCATACCATGAGGGAATCCCGGATATGATATTAGTTTTCCGTTTTTTAATAATTTTGCAGCTTTAGGTGCCTGATTATAAGGTACAATTTGGTCATCTTCTCCGTGCAAAACAAGAACCGGAATATCCAAACTCTTCAAATCTTCTGTAAAATCCGATTCGGAGAACGCTTTTATTCCTTCATAATGAGCCAGTACAGAACCCATCATTCCCTGACGCCACCAGTTGTATTTAATTCCTTCCTGAACAGTTTTTCCTTCGCGATTCCATCCGTAAAAGGCGATTGGAAAATCATAAAAATATTGAGCTCTGCTAAATCCCGTACCTTTTCTTATTTCATCAAAAACAGACAATGGAACACCATCAGGATTTGCTTCATTTTTTATCATTATTGGTGTTACCGCACTAATGATGATCGCTTTAGCAACACGTGCTTTTCCGTATTTTGCTGCGTAGCGTATTACTTCTCCGCCACCTGTAGAGTGTCCAATATGAATCGCATCTTTTAAATCCAGAGCTGCAGTCAATTCAGCTACATCTGCAGCATAGGTTTCCATATTGTTACCTTCTGAACTCTGACCGGAACGTCCATGTCCGCGTCTGTCATGTGCAATAACACGATATCCCTGTTGAAGGAAAAACATCATTTGTGCATCCCAATCATCAGCAGATAATGGCCATCCGTGATGAAAAACAATAGGTTGTCCTGTTCCCCAATCTTTGTAATAAATTTCTGTTCCGTCTTTAACTGTAATTGTACTCATCTTATTTTGGTTTTAGATTAATATATTTTAATTCAATCTAAGTTTTTGATCTTTTTATTTGACTTAGATTTCTTGTACAAATTTATATAGGATGAGAAGACCTATCCGTTAATCTAGATTAAGTAATGACATTCTCAAAATTAAATTACAACTAATGACGTAAAAAGTGATTGTTTTCTTGTCTTTCAAATTTAACTATATTTTTTGTAATTATCTGTAAATTATGTAATTACAAGTTTATTTAAATGTAAAATATTTTTTTGAGCATTCTGTTATATTTATAAGCTAAATAGTAATCCTGAAAAATGAATTCATGTTAAATCAAAAAACAACTGTTTTCATATCAGTTACTTTACCTAATTAAACCAAACGCTATGACTACAATAGAGACAAGTAATTTTAGCAGGTTTATCGGAATTTGGGTGACCAAAGGGACAATAGTAACCCATACTAATGATCTGGAATTACTAGGTATTGATACCTACGAATATATTTTAAACGAAAATTATATCCTGCACAAAGCTGATGTAATGATGGGTGATGAAAGAACTCAGACTTTTGAAATTATTTCTTTGAACAATTCTAAAGAAAGGGCAAAAATGCAATATTATAATTCGAAAGGCGAAAGCGGGTCTATGACCAGTTATCTGGTCAAAAATGTCTTTAAAATTAAAAGCAGCACCATGAAATTTGAAGGTAAATTTAATGATGAAAATACAGAACTAATAGGTAAATGGTTTGTAAAGGAAAGCGATAAATGGATCGATTTTATAGATATTAAACTTAAAAAGCAAAAAGAGTCGATTTGAAAATTATTCCATAATAGTTGTGTTTTCGCGTTCAATCTAAAGTTACTCCATCTATTTTTCTAAAATTTCTTTTCTAAAAATAACACCCCAATTCATAATCTCATCTAATAGTTTTCGCATCGTCAAACCCAAAGGTGTAAGAGAATATTCTACCGTTACCGGCATGCTGTCATAAAGCGTGCGCGTAATAATTTTATTTGTTTCTAAAGCTTTTAATTCCTGAGATAGCATTTTGGGCGAAATATCTGCGATATCCCGTTGTATTTCTCCAAAGCGTTTGTTGCCATGAGTTAATGAAATAATAATTGGCAAACGCCATTTTCCCTGAATTACTTCTAAGGTATCTCTTGCAACCAGCAATCTATATTGGCAAACATCCTCTTTTTGACTCATAATTATTTGATTTTAAAAACATCCACTTACGTGAAGGTAACTACTTACTCAAAGGTAACTACTATATTTTGTATAGCAAATCTACATAATTTTGTCCTGATAATAAACATTAAAAAAAGAATTATGACAAACAAAACCACCTGGGTAATAGACCCATTGCACTCCGAAGTTTTCTTTAAAATTAAACATTTAGTTATTTCTACTGTAACAGGTTCTTTCAGAAAATTTGAAGGAAATATAATTACCGATGGTACCGATTTTAGCAATGCAAAAGTAGCAATAACCATCGATGTAAAAAGTATCGATACCAATCAGCCACAACGTGATGAGCATTTAAAGAACGGTGATTTTTTTGATGCAGAAACTTACCCGAAAATTACTTTTGAGTCGACATCGTTTGTAAACACCGGAGGCAGTGATTATAAAATGGCTGGAAATCTAACATTGAAAGGTGTAACAAAGCCAATTGAATTAAAAGTAGAATATGGCGGATCAGAAAACGATGGGCATGGTAATATAAAGCATGGATTTGAAGTTCTTGGAATAGTAAATAGAAAAGAATTTGGAATGACATGGAACAAGATGACAGATTCCGGAGGCCTTGGATTAGGTGAAGACGTCAAACTTATCGGAAACATTCAGGTCAGTCAATTAGCTGAATAACTGTAACTTTACAATCTATGAAGTACACAAGCAAAAAGAATAAAGACCTTTTTACTTGTGTTTTTTGTTTAGATTATAATTAAAGACAAAGCAAAAAAACTTTGCGCCTTTGCTCCCGAAAGCTATCGGGATTGCGAGATTATTTTACTCCAATAAAATATCGTCAGATGGTAAATTATCCCCACCAATTTAAAATCTGAAATCAACAATCTAAAATCTAAACTCAGCAATCTAAAATTTAAACTAATCTTCTATCTTTGAAAAAGTAAAACAAACTATGGAGAAGCTGAGAAAACATATTGAAGAAATAATACCTGTTACTGACGAGGAGTTTGAATCTATTAAACCCTTTTTTACAATAAGAAGAGTATTAAAAAATCAATATCTTGTTCAGCAAGGCGATGATGCGAAATATGAATATATCATTATGAGCGGAATTTTCAGAGTTTTTTATCTGGATGAAGACGGCAAAGAACACATCGTGCAATTTGCTACAGAAAACTGGTGGATGTCTGATTACATAGCCTACTTCAATCAAAAACAAGCCAATATGTATGTGGTTTGTATGGAGCCCGGCGAGGTTTTGTGCCTGACACTTGAGGGCAGGGAACAGCTCTCGGTTACGCTGCACAAAATGGAGCACTTTTTTAGAATAAAGCTTACCAAAGGTTTTATTGCGCTTCAGCAAAGGGTTATTTCATTACTTTCTAATAATCCGCAGCAGCGATACAAAGAATTTGCAGACCTGTATCCCAATCTCATGCAAAAAATCCCCAAAAAATATATTGCAGAATATCTGGGAGTGAGCCGCGAAACCCTTAGCAGGCTTTACTCGAACAATAAATAATATAGCTGTTTAAACTCAAAGTGTGATTCCCGTCACACTTTTTTGTGACTTTGCTCCTCGTATTGAGGAGTAGAGCCGGCATAAATTTGCCCTATAAATAATTCATAATAACTTAAAAATTTATAGCCATGAAAAAATTGATGATTCTAACAGCGGCACTTGCCTTTTTTTCTTCTTATGCCCAAAATCAAAAAGAAAACAAAGCAGTAAAACAAACCACAACTTCTAAAAACGAAACAAAAATGAACAAGAAAATTTTAATTATCGTGTCGAATGCCAATGCTATTGGACCAAACAACAGAAGAACAGGAACATTTCTTCCAGAAGTAGCGCATCCTTATGCTGCATTCGAAAAAGCAAATTACCAAATAGATTTTGCCAGCTTAACCGGAGATACGCCTTATTTAGATGCTCTTAGTTTAGCAAGTGATCCTGAAAATCTGACGTTTCTAACAGGAAAAGGATGGGAAACTATGCAAAAAGCCGTTAAGCTATCCACTGTAGAAGTTACTAAATACGATGCCGTTTTTGTACCAGGCGGATTAGCACCAATGGTCGATATGCCGGAAAACGAATTGCTAAAAAAAGTAATTAAAGAAACCTACGAACGACATGCAGTGGTAGGAGCAGTGTGTCACGGTCCGGTTTCTTTATTAAATATAAAACTAAGCAACGGTACTTATTTAGTAAACGGTAAAAACATCACGTCTTTTACAGATGAAGAAGAAAGAGGTTACGCCATTGCAGATGTCCCTTTTTTATTAGAAACAGCTTTAACCAAACAAGGAGCAAAATTTCACGCTGCCGCTAATTGGTCTGCCCACAGTATTGCCGATGGTAATTTGGTTACAGGACAAAATCCTGCTTCTGCAAAAGGAGTGGCAGAAAAGATGATTGTTATTTTAGAATCTAAAAAATAATTATAAGCTAGTCTTTTCATTTCGAGGAACGAGAAATCACACAAGAAATTCCGTCCAGAATATCGCCAGTCTTTGTCGAGTTACTAATGGAGATCCCTCGTTCCTCTTGGATGACAAAAGTGTGTTAATTAATAAAAAACATATTAAAATAAAAAAATGGAAAATCAAAATCCGGTTCATGTTTTTGCGACATGGAAAGTTAAAGAAGGTGAGATTCAAAACGTTTTAAATTTACTAAAAAAAGTACATGAAGAAAGCGTTAAAGAAAAAGGAAATTTGTTTTACACCATTCATCAAAATAATTCAGATTTAAATAACATATTATTATTTGAAGGATATAGTAACGAAGATGCCGTAACAGCGCATCGAAATTCAACTTATTTTCAGGAGGTAGTTTTAGGACAGATTGTGCCATTATTAGAAAACAGGGAGATTGTATTAGCAACGCCTTTGAATTATTAATAAAGGAAATAAAAAAGTAACAGCACTGAGCTGTTACTTTTTTTTATTAATTCGTCAACGCGACATATAGGTAAAGTCTTGTTGGATCTTCGGCCTCCTTAATTAAATAATCAGCAACATCTGCTCTTGAAATTTTGCCCACTTTCATTCCTTTAGAAAGTCCCGTTATGGTTTTATAAGCCGAACTTTTATCTTTATTGGTAAGCATTCCCGGCCTGATAATTTCCCATTTTAAAGAACTATTGGTGATGATTTCTTCCATTTTTGTTTTATTATTATATTGATCTTTCAGGAATAATGAAATCACGGTTTTCATAAAAAAGCTTAAATACCTTTTACTTTCTCCCGCTCCAAAACCTGTAATTACTAAAACTGGTGAAGAGAAATTTAAATCGTCAGCAACCTTTACCAAATTATTTGCAATATCAGAAAAAAGAGTTGTTGCTTTTTTATTTTTTGTGCCAACGGTTATGAGTACAGTATCAGCATCTTTTATGGCATTTTTTAAGTCTGTAGGCGAGGTAGCGCTTCCATTTATTTTAATGAGATTGGGATGATTTGGGATCTGATTTGTATTTGTTGACAAAGCTGTTACGTTATGTCCGTTTTTGAGAGCCTGCGATACGGCTTGTAATCCAATTCCGGCTCCGGCTCCTATAATGGCTATGTTCATTTTAATTTGTAGATTTAATTTGTAGATATTTCTCTGCAATATTTTTTGGTGCAGCCAATACACTTTCGCTTCCCCATTTCCATGGTTTTCCCACTGCTGTCAGGATTGCTGCACCAGCTTCTTTAGCGATAAGCAGTCCGGCAATCCAATTATAAGTATCAAGATCTTCCTGAACAAACAAATCGATTCTTCCTGCGCCAACATAAGCCAATTGAAGACCGTGTGGCCCATAATTTCTAACTATTCCGTAATTGCGGATCAGTTTTGTAATTGTAGCACCAATTTTTTCATTTAAATTATTATCTGATTTATCCTGATGACCGTATTCAAAAACAGCAAGCATCACAGCCGGATCTGTTTTAAGGCTAATTTTGAGTAATTTGCCATTCATAAAGGCACCTTCGCCTTTTTTTGCCCAAAATATTTCATTAGCCAAAGGATCAAAAATTACAGAAAAGTAAGGCTGTCCATCACGAATAAGTGCCAGATTGATTGTCCATCCTGCAATGTGCTGAAGATATTGAATAGCTCCATCCATCGCATCGCAAAGCCAGTATTCTTCGTATTCGGCCGGATTTCTTTGTGAATTGGTATCAAATTCGTCTCCAATATGCCAGGGTGTGTTGGGAAATTCCGGAGATAAATCTTCTTTTAAAGAAGTCAGGCACAAAGTGTCGATGTCTTCTAATTGTTTCAAAAGCGCATCCATAGTTTGCGGAATAGCATTTTGCTTGTAATCTTTTAAAAACACGTTGCCCACTTTTTGTATTGCGTCGAGTATGATGGGAATGTTGATTTCGTTTTGCATATCAGTTAAAGTATTAATTACAATGCAAAACTACTTGTAGCATGAGGTTTTAATGTAGTTTGAATGATGGGAAGAATAGTTCTAATCACGGAATTTTTTCCGAAACTCAAGAGGAGTGAGGCTGGTTACTTTTTTAAAAAGTTTTCCAAAATAAACAGGTTCTTCGTAACCAACTTCGTAAGCAATTTCCTTTACGCTATTAGTTGTAAAGTAGAGCAATCTTTTGGCTTCCATGATAGAGGCTTCCTGAATATGTACAGACACAGGACTTCCTGTTAATGATTTTACAGTATCATTTAAATGCGCTGTCGAAATAGAAAGTGCCGCCGCATATTGAGCAGGCTGTTTCCAGGTTTTGAAATGTTCTTTTGTTAGTTTCATGAACGATTCCTTAATGATAATACTTCGGTTTTCTTTTGTTTTATCAAGAGCTAAATCAGAAACTATTTCTCCCGCAATTAAACTTAAAAGCCCATTTAGCAAGGAATGAACAGTTTTTTGACTATACTGATTCGTATTTTGCTGTTGTACTTTTTCAATTAAATCCATCATGAGACAAAGCTGCTCAAAAAAAGGAGATTCGTGTTGAAGTAAAAAAGGATTATCAATTTTATGTTCTAAAAGGAGCAATACTTCTTTATTGACGAGCGACGGATCAAAACTAATCATCCATCCTTTTGGATTTTTTAATTCTATAATATGATGTACTTGCTCCGGAAAAACACAAATTAAGGCCGGCGCAGTAAATTCAATGTTTTTGAAATCAATATTGAATTGAAATATTCCGTTTACTGCCAACATCAATTGGCAATGATTATCCCGATGTGGCTTCGAGATATCATGTTCTTCAACATCCCGGTCTTCCATATTAACCATAATAATTCCTGCCTTTGCAAGAGGCGAAAGCTCAAATTGTCTGATCGTATTGTTTTTATTTTTCAATTTAAAATAATAATCTATCGTGATATCTTTATTTACAGACAAAAATAGCGATTAAAAATTTTACACTGTACTAATTTGTATTTCCCCATTTATACAAGATTTAAAGTATTTATTAAAAAAACATTTCTAAAAAAATCATATTATTTTATTTCCTGATTGCCATTATTAATAAACTCTGATGGCGACATCGAAAAGCTTTTCTGGAAGTTTCTGCTAAAACTGGACTGCGAATTGTAACCTACGATTTCTGAAATTTCATAGACCTTATATTTGCCGGAAAGCAGTAATTCTGCCGCTTTCTTTAAACGGGCATTATTGATAAGCTCGTTTGGACTTAGATTAGAAATGTCTTTTATTTTACGATACAAAGTCGAACGGCTCATGTGCAGAATATCGGCCAATGATTCGACACTAAGGTTCGTATCTGCAATATTCTGGTCTATAATTTCATCTAGTTTTTTAATGAAATCTTCGTCAATTTTATTGTGGGCAATACTTTTTAAATGGGATAAAGGAGAACTTGCATAAAACTCCATAACATGACGTCTATTGGATAATAAATTATCAATTTGAGCCAATATAAAATCAATCGAAAAAGGTTTAGAGATATAAGCATCAGCTCCTGATTCCAGACCTTTAATTCTGGATTGTATGGCGGTTAAAGCGGTCAACAGAATGACAGGAATATGACTCGTTTCGATATTAGATTTAATGCGATCACACAGTTCAATTCCGTCCATTACGGGCATTGTAATATCGCTGATAACAATGTGTATCGTTTGATTGTGAATTACTTTTAAGGCTTCTTCACCGTTAGTCGCCTTGAAAATTTTATATTCTTTTCCAAGTTCCTTGCTCATAAAATTAAGGAGCTCTAAATTATCCTCGACAATAAGAATTTGCGTTTTTGTGTTTTTTGCGATAATCTCATTTTCCAGTTCTTCGTTATTGTCTTTTAAGGTGTTTTCAGCTGTGTCTTTATAAAGATGAAATTCACTTTGTTGGCGCAGCGGCAATCGCAATACAAAAGTATTCATAGCATCATCTACAAATTGCAGTTTTAAAGTTCCGTTATGCAATTCCGTCAAAGAATGCGCGAGCGACAAACCAATTCCGGTTCCGGTCTGCGTTTCAGATCCTAATATTCTAAAGAAAGGTTCAAAAATTTTGCTTTTAAGACCTTTCGGAATCAGATTACCATCATTTTTCACTATAAATTCCAGAGAATTTTCGTCTCTGAACAAAGTAATAATCACTTCCTTTTTGGCATATTTAACGGCATTACTAATCAAATTGCTCAGAATTTTGGTAATCGCTTCTTCATCAACAAAAGCATAAATATCCTTGTCTCCCAATTCTAATGCTAAGTGAATATTCCTTTCTTCAATAAGAGGTGTAAATTGCAATTGCAATTGCTTGACTAAAAGTGAGATATTGGTTTCAACAAATGTTAGTCCCAAACCTTCCATTTCGGTTTTTCTAAAATCCAGCAGTTCATTAACCAAATTCAATAATCTCGAAGTGTTTTTCTCCATGATGGATAAATTGGGAATGATTTCCGGAGATTCGTAAGTTCTTTTCAGCAAGCTTTCTAAAGGACTTTTTATCAGCGTTAAAGGTGTTCGTATTTCATGCGCCACATTGGTGAAAAACTCAATTTTAGCGTGGTATATTTCTTTCTCTTTTTCGTTATTAAGATTGGCAATTTTTTGGTTGTTTTCCTTGATATTCATGTGATGATACCTGCGTAAAAGCCAATACAGGCATCCCGCAATTACCAGAAAATAAAGGAAAAAAGCATAACCGCTTGCCCAAAATGGCGGTAAAATGGTAATTTCTACCACAGCTTCTTTGCTCCAAATCCCGCTGGCGCTCAATGATTTTACCCTGAATTTGTAATTACCTGAAGGAAGCTCTGTAAAGAATACTTTATTGTTTTTATTCAGATAAACCCAGTCGTCGCTAATCCCGTCGAGTTTGTACCAATATTGCGTAAGTTCAGGAGCTGTATAACTTAAAGCAGCAAAATCAATATTAAAATTAGACTGATAATTTTTTAAAGTGATTTTCCTGATATAAGAAACCGATTCGTCGAGCGGAGAATCTTCGTCATTTACAATTACATCCTGGTTGTTGATTTGAAGCCCCGTAATAAAAATGGGAGGATTGTATTTATAGGTACTAAAATTCTTTGGATTAAAACTAATCATCCCGTTTAGGTTTCCAAAATACATATCGCCATTAGCATCTTTAAAAGCCGAACTATAATTAAACTGATCACTCAGTAATCCGTTTGCTGTGGTAAAAATTTTAACTGATTTTGTTTTATAATTAAATCTCACCAATCCTTTTGAAGTTGTAATACATAGATTTTGCTGGTCATCCTGCAAAATAGAATAAATTACATTGCTCGAAAACCCGTCTTTGGTGGTAAATTTTTTGAATTCCTTTTTTTCGGTATCAAACAAATTCAGACCATTTTCTGTTGCAATCCAAAGATTGTTTTGCTGATCCTGAAATATCGAAGTGATAAAATCATTACTAATGCTTTTATCATCTTTATAATCGTGTCTGTAAACAGCTTTTTCCTTGGTTTTCGGGTTATAATAAAAAAGTCCGTCACGATACGATCCTGCCCATAAATTTCCCTTTTTGTCTTTGAACATGCAGGTATAATGGGTAGTTTCTGAAAAAATAGAACAAATTTCGAAACTATCCTTTTGATCATCATACAAATAAATGCCCACAGAAGTTACGACATATAATTTCTTTTCGGGAGTTTCATAAAACGTAACAATAAAATCACTTTTAAAATTACTGGTCGTGTGGTCGTAATGTTTGATAACTTTTCCGGAGTTGGCATCCATAACATCCAGTCCGTGCTCAAAAGTTCCTATCCAGATTTTATTTCCTCTTGGCAAAACACCGTGTATATTGTAAAAAGAAAGCCCGGATCTTGTTCCGTCAGGCAGGTAATTAACAAATTTCTTTGTGCGGAGGTTAAACTTATTAATTCCTGCATCTTCAGTACCAATCCAGAGATTGCCCTGATCGTCTTTCTGAATTTCGCGCACAGCACTTCCTACAATGGCGTTTTCGCTTTTTCGCGGAAAATATTTCTTAAACTGATCGTATTGTTTCTGATGATAATTTACGCCTCCAAAATAAGTTCCAATCCATACGCCATTTTCTTTATCAATAGTAATACAATAGGCGGCATTATCTGAAATCGCATAAGGATCACTCGGACTTTTACGTAAATTCCGAATCGTTTTATGCTCTAAATTATAGATATAAGCACCGGATTCACTGGCAATCCATAATTCATTTTTGTTTCTTTTAAATTGTCGTACAAAAACAGGTTTTTCTGCATCGTTAATAAACGGAATAGTTTTACCGCTTGAAACGTCATATTTGTAAACGCCATGATCACGAGTTCCTATCAAAACCGAATTTGCATCTAATGCATATATGACAGATATTGAAAAAGTTGATTTAGGCAGCTGCACCCTGATTTTTTCAAAACTCTGAGTAGCTTCAGAATAGCGGTATAAATCATCATAAGAAGACACCCAGATGACACCATTTTTATCACACGAAATTGAAGTAGCATAAAAAGAATCTTTGCCATCGAACATGACAGTTTCTTTGGTATCAACATTGTATTTAATCAATGTCCCGATCGAGATAAACCAAAGATTGTTTTTTAAATCATTGTCGATATCATTAATACGATTCGTAATGGCTTCGTTGATAAAAGCAAACCTTTCTAATTTTTTGTCGTAAGAATACAATCCTTTATCGGTTCCTACCCAAATATAATTTCTGAATTCATGCAGCGATTGAATGTAGTTACTTCCTAATGATGTTTTAGGATCTCTTGCACTTCGAAATGTCTTGAAATGATATCCGTCAAAACGGTTCAGGCCGTCTTTTGTCCCCAGCCATAAAAAACCGTCTTTATCCTGAATCGAAGCCAAAACGGTATTGTTAGACATTCCGTTTTCGACTTTATAATGCTTAAAATAATATTCCTGGCTAAAAATTGTAGTCGACAAAAATAAGAGACCGACTAATATCCCAATTTTAAAGAAACGTTGCATGTATGTGTTTTTATTAATTTTTATATAAAAAAATAAATTTCCCGCTGGTGTCATAAGTGTTCATTTTGATTTTTCTAGCGTACTGACCAAGTAATAAAAGGGTATTTGAATCAATTGAACACAATTGTGAAACAAAATGAGATTAAAATAATGTGCTCAATATGCTACTTTGGCCAAAAATTAAAATGATATTTTTTTAATATATAAATTATTGTATTACTAAAAAATAAGGAAAATGTTTTAATAGTACTCAAAATATATTGCAAATGGACGCTTGCAATATTACTTATATTTTTAGTAATACAAAATGAAATTCTTAAAAGTTATTTTTTTAATCGAAATGAAATGCGCTAACCTTAAACCAAAAACAAAAAGGCCAGAATTGGTTGAAAACAACAAAAGTTACTCATGAAAAAAAAATCCATTTTAAAACAAACACTTTTATTGATGCTGTTTTGCCTCATCAACAATATTGCATTGGCGCAGGAAATATTTACCAATCCAATTTTAGATTACGGGCCAGATCCTTACAGTACCTATCATAACGGTTATTATTACTACACGCATACCATGCAGGACCGTTTGGTTCTTTTAAAAACAAAAAGTTTAGCCGATTTAAAAAATGCTGAAAAGAAAACCATTTGGATTGCACCTAAAAATACCGACTATTCCGCTGAAATCTGGGCACCTGAATTTCATTATATCAATGGTAAATGGTATGTTTATTTTGCTGCTGATAATGGTACTAACAATACGCACAGAATGTATGTTTTAGAAAATGATTCGAAAGATCCAATGAAAGGAGAATGGATTTTTAAAGGAAAAATTGCCGCACAAACAGATAAATGGGCGATTGACGGTAATGTATTTACCTATAAAAAGCACTTGTACATGATTTGGTCCGGCTGGGAAGGGGATACCAATGGACAGCAAAATATTTATATCGCCAAAATGAAAACGCCTACTCAAATTGATGGAGACAGAGTTCGTATTTCAAGCCCGACACAACCATGGGAGTTGTATGGCGCGCTGCACGACGATGTCAATCCGCCACAAGTAAATGTAAACGAAGGACCTCAGTTTTTGACGCATAAAGAAAAGGTGTTTATTGTTTTTTCGGCCAGCGGCTGTTGGACAGATAATTATAGTTTAGGCCTTTTAACCTTTACAGGAAACGAAAATTTGCTGGATGCTTCGGCCTGGGTAAAATCAGATCAGCCAATTCTGGGACAATCAGATCAGACTAAAGTATATGCTCCGGGGCATAATTCCTTTTTTAAATCGCCAAATGGCAAAGAAGACTGGATTTTATACCACGCAAATTCAAAACCCGGAGAAGGATGCGGCATAAAAAGATCACCAAGAATGCAACAAATAAAATGGGATAAAAACGGAAATCCGGTTATTGGTGAACCCGTTTCCGAGGTTACTAAATTGGCTATTCCGGCATTGTAAAATACTGTATGTCTGGTTGAAACAATATCGATAACAAGATATTGTTTTGACCATTTCATCAAAAAACACAAATTAAGTCAATATTTTTATAAATATACTAAAACGTTTTAGTATGTTTGCAATGATTGATATCGTTTAATAACATTTAAATTTTTAGCATGAATTTGAAATCAATTTTATTTTTAGCATTTTTTATTGCATTCGGAATATCAAATGCAACAGCTCAGGAAATTCCGTTACTCAAAACTTCATTAGTAGGTAACAGAATTGCAGAATTTATTCCCAAAGGTTTTGATCAAAACAAAACTCCCTCATTAATTCTTGCTGCTGAACCAAAATCCAAAGGGAAACTGCCATCAGACTGGTCATTGATTCCGCAATTCACATTCAAAAACAATAAAGCCGGCGCGATCTTAAACCTAAAAGGAGAAGTAAGCCTTTACGGAGGAGGAGAAGTAACCGGGCCGCTTTTGCGTAACGGACAATCTATAAAATTATGGAATACAGATACAGGAGCCTATAGCGTAGAAGGCGGTAAAAGATTGTATCAAACACATCCATGGGTTATGGGCGTGCGTCCAGACGGTTCTGCTTTTGGAATTATTTTCGACAGTACATGGAAAGCAGAGTTAATTACCAACTCAGATCAGATTATTTATAATTCAGAAGGCGCATTGTTTAGAGTGTATATTATCGATAGAAAATCGCCTCAGGAAGTGATCAAAGGACTTTCAGAATTAACAGGAACCATAAAATTGCCTCCACGCTGGGCTCTGGGCTATCATCAATGCCGATTTTCTTATGACAGTGAAAAACGTGTTATGGAAATAGCAGATACTTTTAGAGAAAAGAAAATTCCATGCGACGTAATCTGGATGGATATTGATTATATGCAGGGTTACCGTGTTTTTACTTTTGATAGTATTAGATTCCGAAACCCAAAAGTGCTGAATGATAATTTGCATAAAAAAGGCTTTCGTGCAGTATATATGATCGATCCCGGAGTAAAAGTAGACAAAGAATATTCGGTTTATAAATCCGGTACACAAAGTGATGTTTGGGTGAAGAAAAATGACGGAGAAGAATACCACGGAAAAGTTTGGCCGGGCGATTGTGTTTTTCCTGATTTTACAAATCCACAAGCCAGAAATTGGTGGGGCGGACTTTATAAAGATTTCTTAAACACAGGTATCGATGGTGTTTGGAATGATGTGAACGAACCTGCTGTAAATGATAGTGATTTGCCCGAAGATAAACGCCTCGGAACAATGCCGTACGATACACCACACAAAGGCGGAGGTAATTTGCCTCAGGGTTCTCACTTGCTGTATCACAATGCTTACGGTCGTTTGATGGTAGAAGCTTCGTACGACGGGATTTTAAAAGTAAACCCAACAAAACGCCCTTTTCTTCTTACCCGTTCTAATTTATTAGGAGGTCAGCGTTACGCGGCCACCTGGACAGGAGATAATTATGCGAGCTGGGAACACTTAAAATTATCTGTACCCATGTCGCTTACTTTAGGACTATCAGGTCAGCCTTTTAACGGGCCGGATATTGGAGGTTTCCTTGGTAATACCGATGGCGATTTATGGGCGAACTGGCTTGGTTTTGGAGCGTTTATGCCTTTTGCACGCGGTCACGCCTGTGCAGGAACAAATGATAAAGAACCTTGGGCATATGGCGCAGAAATAGAAAAAACGTCAAGAATTGCCTTAGAACGACGTTATCGTTTGCTGCCTTATATATACACACTTTTTTACGAATCCTCTAAAACCGGAATGCCCGTTATGGCTCCTGTATTTTTTGCAGACAGTAAAGATTCGCGCCTTAGAGCCGAAGAACAGGCTTTTTTATTAGGAGAAAATCTTTTGATAATACCCGCATTTGCCAAAGATCCAATATTGCCTTCAGGAATATGGGAAGAATTAAATTTGGTCGAAGGAGAAAAGCAGGATAAATATCAGGCGAAACTGAAAATAAAAGGCGGAAGCATTATTCCGGCTGGTAAAATTATCCAGAATGCAGGAGAGAATTCATTCGATCCGTTAAGTCTTTTAGTTTGTCTGAATCAGTCTAATAAAGCAAAAGGAGAATTGTATCTGGATTCAGGCGATGGATTTGGATTCCAGAACGGAGATTATGCTTTAGTAAACTTTACTGCCGAAAAAAAGAACAATACCGTCATCATCAAAACCAACGGAAAACAAGGAAAAAGAAATATCGATCAGGAAATAAACAAAATAAAGGTACAATTGCTTTTGGATGGTAAAACATATGAAGGTTCCGGTACGCTTAAAGATGGAATTACAATTGCTTTAAAGTAACAACAAACAGGCAAATCGAATAATTATATAAATAGGAAAAAACGGAGGAGCGCTAAAATGAAAGTAGATGCTAAACCCGTAAATAGCTGGTCGAATTAATCCCAATGTTATGAAACAAGTTTTATTTTTTCTTTTCATTATTTTATGCTCAAAAACAATGGCACAAACCGCCGTTTCTGTTGTAGCAAAAAATAATAATCCTATATTCAAAGGTTGGTACGCTGATCCTGAAGGAATTATTTTTGATAAAACGTATTGGGTGTATCCCACTTTTTCGGCTCCGTATGAAGATCAGGTTTTTTTGGATGTTTTTTCGTCAAAAGATCTCACAAACTGGACAAAACATTCCAGGATTCTCGATACAACAGCAGTAAAATGGGCAAAACGAGCGATATGGGCACCTTCGATCATTAAAAATAAAAAGAAATACTTTTTGTTTTTTGGCGCAAATGATATCCAGAATGACAATGAAATAGGCGGAATTGGCGTTGCCGTGGCTTCAAAACCAGAAGGACCTTATAAAGACTATTTAGGAAAACCGCTTGTAGATAAATTTCATAACGGAGCCCAGCCTATCGATCAGTTTGTATTTAGGGACAAAGACGGCCAGTTTTATTTAATTTATGGAGGATGGAGACATTGTAATATTGTGAAACTAAAAAGTGATTTTACCGGTTTCATTCCTTTTGAGGATAAAACCGTATTCAAAGAAATAACTCCCCAAAATTATGTCGAAGGACCTTTTATGTTCATTCGAAACAATAAATATTACTTTATGTGGTCAGAAGGCGGCTGGACCGGCCCTGATTATTGCGTAGCGTATGCTATTGCAGATTCTCCAATGGGACCCTTTAAAAGAATTGGAAAAATTTTGGAACAAGATGCTACAATTGCTGTTGGGGCGGGACATCATTCCGTCATTAAGGCACCGGATTCTGATCAATATTTTATTGTGTACCACAGAAGACCCATCAAAGAAACCCACGCCAACTCCAGAGAAACCTGCATAGAAGAAATGCATTTTGATGAAAATGGTTTGATCCAACCTGTTGTTATTACCAATGAGGGAGTACAACCGCATATCATTAAATAAAGATTTTATAGAGTTTAAAAAATTTAATCTCGCAAATCCATAAAGTTTTTGAATAGCCATTAGCTTCACCCAGGGGATAAATTTGAATAGTATTTAGATTTCCTTTTTTTAAGGAGCTAATGCTATCAGGACTGGATACAAAAGGATTTTCCACTTCTATCAGGGATATACGAATCCTTTTCATAAGAATATTTTCGTATAATTTGTCATTTCGACCGAAGGGAGAAATCACACTAGAAACTCCGTGGTCAAAATCGCCAATCGTTGTCGAGTTTCGCGTGTGATTTCTCCCTTCGGTCGAAATGACAAAAACAATCTGTGAGATTATAAATAGTAAATATCCAGAATTTGCATGAAATCATTACGGACTAAAAACTTATTTCACATAGATCTTAAAGAGCTTAAGCAGATGTACCCAAATCTAACTTCAATAAAGAAACTTTGCGACTCTGCGAGATTATTTAGAGGTACCTAATTTTCATATAATCTCTCATAAACTTCAATTCATTTAATCAATCAATAAAGTAAACTTTCATTATGGAATCTCATAAATGAGCTTTTTTGTTTCATATCGCTTAGTTTCAGTGTTTTCGGGGCTGTATGAAACATTTAAACATAATTATGAAACAAAATGGGATTAAAATTATGTGGTCATTATCCTAATTTGGTCAGAAATTTAAATGGCGTTTTTTAAGAGATAAATTATAGTATCGATAAAAAATAATGAAATATTTTATGATGTATTTAAAAACAGTGTCAAAAACCACTTGATTTATATTCATAGTATTATTCTGATTTTTTGAAATATTTAATAAAACAATTAAAAAGAACATTTGAAAAAACTAACTAATAACCAACCAAAAAAAATTAAACCAAAATGGAAATTAAACCGACCTGGAAAATGTCATCCATTGTTCTAAGCTTATTTACTTTGAGTAGATTTAAGTTTAGTAAAAGTGGATTGATTTGCTTATTCTTTGTAATGCTCAGTGCAGTAAATAGTTATGCACAAACGGGCAATTCGCAGAATGCTGTAAAAGTAACCGGAACCGTAAACGATTCAAAAGGATTGTCGTTACCCAGCGCTACAGTACTTGAAAAAGGAACAAAAAATGCCGTAACCACAGATTTCGACGGAACTTTTACGATCAATGTATCTTCTCCCAAGGCCATACTTGTATTTAGGTTTATCGGAATGAAAGAGCTCGAAAGACCTTTAAATAATGATAAAAAAATCATCGTAACAATGGCAGATGAAACGAGCGATCTTCAGGCAGTTGTAGTTGTGGGATATGGTACGCAGAAAAAAGCATCAGTTGTAGGCGCGATTGGTACCATAAAGCCATCGTTATTACAAGTAGGAACTTCCCGTACATTAGGAAACAATCTGGCAGGACAAATTACGGGTATTATGGCAGTTCAGCGATCCGGAGAACCTGGCTACGACCAATCGGATATTAAGATTCGTGGAATTTCTACTTTTAAAGGAGGAACAAATCCGTTGGTATTGGTAGACGGAATCGAACGAAACCTAAACGACCTTGATCCATCAGAAATTGAGTCTTTCTCTGTTTTAAAAGATGCGGCAGCAAGTGCTGTTTACGGTGTAAGAGGAGCAAATGGAGTAATTTTGATCAATACCAAAAGAGGTTTTGTTGGCGCGCCCAGAATACAGGTAAGAACCGAATATTCCATTCAGGAACCCACTAAATTACCTGAATTTATTGCCGCTGCCCCTTATATGACTTTATTGAATGAATTAGCTGCTGAGCAGGGCAAACCACTTTTGTTTTCAGAAGATCGTATTGCAAAAACAGCCAGTAAATACGATCCTGATTTATATCCGGATGTAAACTGGATCGATGCCATTACTAAAGATTATGCCTTTACTTCAAGATCTAATCTGAATGTTGCCGGAGGATCAGAAATCTTGAGATATGCATTAACAGCTTCTTATTATAGTGAAAAAGGGATGCTGGCAAGAGATCCCAACCAAACATACGATTCAGAAACCAAACTAAACAGGGCCAATGTTCGTACAAATGTCGATGTGAATGTTTCAAAAACGACTTTGCTGCGCGTCAATATTGGAGGTTTTTTACAAAATCTAAACAAAGGAAACAGCAGTACAGATACACTTTTTGGCACTGCTTTCGAAACAACTCCTTTTGTTCATCCTGCCATTTATTCAGACGGAACTATTCCCAGAGTTTTTGCACGTGAAAATCCATGGGCGATGAGTACACAGCAAGGATATTATAAACAAGGAGGCAGCAAGATAGAAAGTTTAGTTTCATTAGAACAAGACCTTAAAGATCTTACACCGGGTTTAAAAGCAAAATTCACCTATTCGTTTGATTCCTATTCTGAAAACAGAGTTACACGTGGTAAATCACCGGATTATTATAATGTAGCGACCGAAAGAGATCTTGATGGAAGTTTAATACACGGAACTGTACAGGCGTATGGACAGGAATATCTGGGATACGATAAAACAGCTGAGTTTGGTAACAGACGAGTTTATCTGGAAGCCAATACGACGTATAACCGCACTTTTGGCAAACATGATTTAAGCGGACTATTATTATTCAATCAGGACAGTTATAACGACGGAACTGCACCTCAAGCTTTTAAGCATCAGGGATTAGCAGGAAGAACTTCGTATACATTTGATAGAAAATATGTTGGGGAATTTAATTTTGGTTATAACGGATCAGAAAATTTTGCAAAAGGAAACCGATACGGCTTTTTTCCATCTGTAGCAATGGGCTGGATTGTCACCGAAGAAAAATTTATGGAACCTCTTAAAGATATTTTTAATAAAATCAAACTGCGTGGTTCTTATGGTTTGGTAGGAAATGATAACATTGGTGCCAACAGAAGATTTGCTTACCTCACTACCATTAGTGATACTAACGATTCAGACTATTGGTTTGGTACGGGACAAGGAGTAAAATTTGAAGGAATTGAAGAAGGGCAAATTGGAGTGAACGACCTGACCTGGGAAAAAGTGGCAAAAACAGACATCGGTATCGAATTGGGATTATTCAATATGATGGATTTGACCGTTGATATCTTTCAGGAAAAAAGAAAGGACATTTTTGTAGAAAGAAATACGGTTCCCACTCAGGCAGGTTTTATTAATGCACCCTGGGCCAATTTTGGAAAAATGGAAAACAAAGGTATCGAAATAGGGTTTAATCTTAACAAACAAGTAACCGCTGATTTCTTCATGAGCTGGCGTTTTAATTTTACTTACGTAGAAAATAAAGTGACAGAAAGAGACGAAGCTGCTGCTGTAAAAGGTACGTACCGTTCCGGAACTGGCATTCAAAACAATACATTATACGGTTATACTGCAACGGGCTTATATACCAGCGACGATTTTGTTGCGCCGGGTGTATTAGCGCCAGGCATAGCAGTACCAACATTTGGAACATCTTTACGTCCTGGCGATATTAGATATCAGGATAGAAACAATGACGGAATCATAAGTGGTTTAGACGAAGGTTTTATTGGCGGTACAACAGATCCCCAAATTGTGTATGGTTTTGGAAATAACCTAAAATACAAACAATTCGATTTTAGCTTTTTCTTTCAGGGAGTAGGTAAATCAGAACGAATTATTGGAGGATCGAATTTTATACCGGGAAGCGGTACAGGTACTTTAGGAAATATTTATTCGAATTATAATGACCGTTGGACCGAAGAAAATCCAAGTCAGGATGTGTTTTGGCCAAGATTGAGTTACGGGCCTAATGTAAACAACTCTGTAGCCTCGACATGGTGGAAAAAAGACATGAGTTTTGGACGTTTAAAAACGATGGAAGTAGGCTATACTTTGACAAAAACCATGGCCGAAAAAATGTATTTGCAAGGTTTAAGGATTTACATCAGCGGAAACAATTTGTGGTACATCTCTAATTTTAAACTTTGGGATCCCGAGTTGGCTACAGGAAATGGGTTGAAATACCCATCTACGAAATCAGTGCTGTTTGGATTATCAATAGCGTTATAATTTTAAAAAATAAATCAAAATGAAAAATATATACATTAGAGCAATATTCCTTTTTTTGGGACTATTATTATCGACTTCATGTTCTGATTATTTAGATAAAGAAAGCGATACCGAACTTACTCTGGATGGCGTTTTTGAGAGTAAAACAAAAACAGAAAACTGGCTGGCCGGATGCTACTCCAGAATTCCTGATCCTACCTGGGGATATACAAGAAGTTTAGGATGGGAAATTTTAGGAGATGACATGACGCCATCAGAAAGATGGCGCCAATACGACTGGCAGGTAATACCTTTTGTTCTGGGAGACTGGTCTGTAGGATCACAATGGAGTCCTGGATATTGGAACAATCTTCCGCAAAGAATAAGAGAGTGCAACCTGCTTATCAAAAATATTAAACCATTACCGGAACAAAATCTAAATACCGATGAAGTCAGGTTAATGATTGCCGAATGCCGATTTTTAAAAGCGTATTATTATTCACTTTTAATAAATACTTACGGGCCAATTCCTTTTAGTCCGGATGAAATTACACCCGTAAACTATAATCTTTCAGATTTACAGGTAGGACAAACACCATATGATGAAATTGTTGCCTGGATCAATAAGGAACTAAAAGAGGTTGAAACAATTTTGCCTGCATCGTATTCTGATGGAAGAAAATTTGGTCGCGCCACCTCTATTATGTGTAAAGCCGTTAGAGCCAGAATGCTGCTTTTTGCAGCAAGTCCGCTTGTAAATGGTAATTCTGATTACTCGAATCATATGACCAAAGATGGGAAGCCTTTATTTAATTCTTCTTATGATGCCAACAAATGGAAAATTGCCGCAGATGCCAGTAAAGATTTAATCATGAGCGCAGAAGCAGCAGGCCATAAATTGTATACTGAGATGAATGCTGCCGGAAAAATCGATCCTTTTTTATCGTGTCAGAATTTGCATCTTATCGAAGCCAGCAGAGGAAATACAGAAGTTTTGTTTGCCCGTCCTAATGTTGATTCTAAAGAATATGACAGACATACCGCGCCAACAGGAGCGGGAGGAGCTGGGGGATATGGCGTAACACAATCTTTGGTAGATGCATTTTTTACCGCAAATGGTTTGCCTATAACCGATTCTAATTCGGGATATGTTGAGACAGGTTTTTCTTCTCAGGATGGTTTCTGGCCGAACGGACTAACAAAATTTAATGAAGCAAAAGCTCCGGGACTGGTAACTCTTGCAGGTACTTATAACATGTATTGCAACCGCGAACCAAGATTTTATCTGGCAGTAAATTTTGATGGTGTTTGGTACACTGATGGAGATAATGCAGGAAAAGATAAAGGAAGAAAGCTGGAATTTTTTAATGGAAAAAAAGACAATAACAATACACATGATGCTCCGCAAAATGGCTATCTAGCCAGAAAAAGAACCGATCCGACAAGAAACCCAACCATTGGTTATTTTGCACCGCGTCACGGAATTTTATACAGATTAGGAGAAGCCTATTTAAACTATGCAGAAGCGCTTAATGAATTTGATCCGGGCAATCCTGAAATCTTGCTTTATGTAAATAAAATTAGAGAAAGAGCAGGAGTAAGAACGTATACAACCGGCGGAACTGATGACCAGAATATTCATGTAGAAAGCAATCAGGAAAATATTAGAAAGATCATCAGAATGGAGCGTAGAGTAGAACTTTGTACAGAAGGAATACGTTATGATGATTTAAGAAGATGGAAACTGGCAGAAACGGTTTTAAACGGTCCTTTTTACGGAATGAACTTTAACGGTAAAAACGCTACTGAATTTTATCAAAGAACAGCATATCAAAACAGAACATACAGAAAATCTTTTTACTGGTTTCCAATATATCTGGCAGAGATCGAAAAAAATCCTAACCTAATCCAGGCACCGTTCTGGGACAAATAACTAAAAATCAAAACAAAATGAAAAATATAAAAAATATTATCTCATTTATAATAATGAGTTTGGTTTTTGTCTCCTGTGAAGACAACGGATTGGAAAATGCAGGATGGCTTAAAGAACCTGATTTTGCCAATCCTTTAACGATGACTCTTTCGGGTAAAGAAATTGTATTGGTTAAAGAAAATGCAGCAGCAAATGCAATCACTTTTACATGGACAAAAGGAAATGACAGAGGAGCCGGAACGACCTTAACCTACTTTTTTCGAATGGATCTTGTAGGTAATAATTTTGGTGAAGGTGCTGCACCGGGAACCAGTACGACAATTACAGAGCAAATTCCGGATGGTGTTTTTACAAAATCGTATACCGTAGGAGAGTTAAACGCTTTGTTGCTTAAAAACTTCAAACGTCCCGGGGATGTTATCACAAATCTTGAAGTGCAAATAATAGCAAGAGTAGATAATACCGCACAATACCAATTACCGGAAGTATCAACAACGAGTTTTGCTGTTACAAGTTACAGTCCGGGGCCATTACCGCTCTTTATGGTTGGTGATGCCATAAGTGGCGGCTGGGATTACGGCGCAGGAAAAATGCTGCCAGAAAAAACAGAAAGAACGATCTATAATTTTATTGGAAATTTTGCCATTGGTTCATTCAAAGTTATCGAAAAGCCCGGAAGCGAGTTACCGTCTTACGATCCTGTAGAGGGAAATAAAATTATTTACAACGAAACGAATCCAAAAACAGACGATAATGTTTTTAAAGTAGCCGAAGCAGGCCGTCATTCCTTTTATTTGGATATCGATCAGAAAGTCTATGCTTTTGGTTATGTGCCGTATGAAAATGTTTACATGGTAGGAAATGCGATCACAGGTATAGGGTGGGATATCGGGAAAGCCAAGCCAATGATATGGGATCCTAAAAATCCTGAAGTATTTACTTTTAAAGGACAATTTGATGCAGGCGAATTTAAACTTGCTTTAGATCTGGGCAACTGGGGCGGCAGGTTCTTAATGCCTGCTGCAAACGGTACTGTAATTAAAGGCGAAGCGTCTGATAACAAGACAATGCAATTAATGCCAAACGGTCAGCCGGATAATAAATGGGTTATTGAAACAGGAGGACAATATGAACTTATCGTTAATCCGGCAAAAATGACAATTGTATTAAAGAAACTGTAATTGTTTTTATAATGAGAAAGACAAAACTTTTCAATCATTTAGTATTGGAAAGTTTTGGATTTTTTTCTTCTATTAGAAGCTTACTTTCTTAACAAAAATTACAAAGCGATTTATTAAAAATAAGATTAAAAACCACAAATTATGATACAAATTAAAAGGCATAGTTATACTCTCAGGAATCAATTGAGATTGCGTTTTGCAGTATTTTTAATGTTTATAGGTTTAGCCGTTCCTGCACAGGCACAGCTTAGTGGCAATCCTTTGTTTACCGGCGCAGATCCCGAAATTCATTATTTTAACAATAAATATTACATTTATACGACAGCCATTTACGGCACACAGTTTCACGCCTATTCTTCAAATGATCTTACCAATTGGCACGACGAAGGTCTTATTTTCGATCTTTTTCCCGATAGTCCATGGTCGCAATATAATGGCTGGGCGCCGGCAGTTGTTTTTCGAGACAATAAATATTATTTCTATTATACTGCCGAAACCAAAATAGGAGTAGCCGTTGGTAATACACCCATTGGTCCTTTTACAGATATTGGCGCACCGCTTATAGCAACAGATCCTTATACAGATGATATTATCGATGCCAACGTTTTTATTGATGACGACGGGCAAATCTATATTTATTATGGAGGATCAGGCAAAAGCCGAATGGTCGTACGCAAATTAAATCCGGATATGATTTCACTGGCCACCGGACCTACAGATATAACACCACAAAATTATACCGAAGCACCTTATATGGTAAAGCGCAAAGGCATTTATTATATGACGTATTCTAACGGATCCTGGTTTAATGATACGTATAACGTACAATATTCCACTTCAAATTCTCCTCTGGGGCCATGGACTTACAGAGGAAAAATATTAAGTTCTAATGCCGAAGACAAAGGCCCCGGACATCATGGAGTATTAAAAATGGGCAATTGCGATGAATATTATATCATTTACCATCGATATGAAAATGGCACTTCGGGAGACAGGAAAATTGCCATTGACAGAATGTACTTTAATTCAGCAGATTTAATTGAGCCTGTTAATATGACCAATTACGGTGTTGCTCCCAGAATACCGGATCAATCTTGTCCTACACAAGGTATCGTTTCGGGAGGTATTTATAAATTAACCCATAAAGGAACCAATCAATGCTTGGATGTTTTGAATAACGCAAGTCAGTCAGGAACAAACGTACAGCAAAGTACAGACAACGGCAGTGATGCACAGCGATGGGTGGTGACACTAGAAGCAGATGGATTTTATAAACTCACCCATAAAGGAACGAATCAATGCCTGGATGTTTTTCAAAACAGCAGCGTTCAGGGAGCTAATGTCCAGCAGTCGGCAGATAGCGGTAATGATGCACAACGCTGGAAAATAGAAATGATGTCAGATGGTTATGCTAAACTCACCCACAAAGGAACCAATCAGTGTCTCGATGTAGACAATAACAGCAGTCAGTCAGGTGCCAATGTACAACAATGGGCAGATTTAGGAACAGATGCCCAAAGATGGAAAATAGATCTTATTGAAGTGCCAATTGTGTCGGGAGGAATTTACAAACTAACTCATAAAGGAACAAACCAATGTCTTGATGTGAGTGATGCAAGTACGCAGCAAGGCGCGAATGTGCAGCAATATACAAGTAACGAAAGCGATGCGCAGCGTTGGGTGATTACAAAAGAATCTGATGGTTTTTATAAATTAACGCATAGAGGAACCAATCAATGTCTGGATGTGGATAATAATAGCAGTCAGGCTGGAGCCAATGTACAACAATGGGCAGATTTAGGAACAGATGCCCAAAGATGGAAAATTGAATTGATGAGTGACGGTTATTTTAAACTGACACACAAAAACACCAATTTGTGTCTTGATGTAGCAAATAATTCGGCAGAACCAAGAACAAATGTACAGCAGTGGACCGATAACGGCAACGATGCACAACGCTGGAAACTCGATTTAGTAAAACCGATAACCACTTTGGGAACAGCAAAATTTTCGAATTCAGCATTAAATAGCGAAGGTGTTACATCGGTTTTGAATGTATATCCAAATCCGGTCGGGAATACACTTTCTTTTACTTCAGAAATGACAAACATTCAGATTCGTCTTTTTTCTGAAACAGGAAGTTTAGTGAAGGAGCAAATACTAAAAAATAACAGTTTAGATGTTTCGGGTTTAGCAACGGGAATTTATTTTGCTGTTTTTGAAAAAGACGGAACAAAAATGACCAAAAGATTTATTAAAAAATAAAAGCAGAATAAGCATAAATACTTTCAATAAAATCATTCAGATTACATAAATTCATTGGTTTTAATGACAGCATTGAAAGTATTTATTTTAAGATTAATTTTAAAAGAGAATATGAAAACAAAAAAACTTTTAGTTACCATTTTTTGTCTCGCTTCTACAGTTTTAATGGCTCAGGAATACCAACCTGAAGCCAATCCAAAAGCAGTGATAGTGTCAGGAAATGCCAGATTTACGGTGCTTTCGCCTCGTGTAATACGTATGGAATGGAGTTCAGATGGTAAGTTTACAGACAACGCTTCGCTAACATTTGTAAACAGAAACCTTCCGGTACCCAAGTTCACAAAAAAAGAATCTAAAGGCGAACTGCAAATTGTAACTGATGTCTTAAAACTTAAATTTAAAACCGGTCAGGGTAAGTTTACCGATAAAAACTTAAGTGTCGATTTTATGGTGAACGGAAAAACGACTTCCTGGAAACCCGGATTGGCCAACACAAGAAACTTATTAGGAACAACCCGAACTCTTGATGGAGTTGACGGACCCGCGAAAGAACTGGAAAAAGGAATCATTTCCCGTGATGGCTGGTATTTGATAGACGACAGCGAACGCCCTCTTTTTGATAATTCAGATTGGCCTTGGGTAATGGCGCGTCCCGGAGATAAACCTCAGGATTTATACTTATTTGCCTATGATTCTGATTATAAAACAGCCTTAAAAGATTATACTGATATTGCAGGTAAAATAGCCATGCCGCCACGATTTGCTTTTGGTGCCTGGTGGTCACGCTACAGAGAATATTCGGATACTGAATTTCGCGATCTTGTTGGCGAATTCAAAATGCATGACGTTCCGCTTGATGTATTTGTAATCGATATGGACTGGCACATAAAATCATTGCCCGAATTCTTCAAAAACGGACAAAGACAAAGAGATCAGGCCGGTGAAGATGCCGGATGGACCGGTTTTACATGGAATAAAAACTTGTTTCCTTCTCCTGAAAAATTCTTAAAATGGACAGATGAAGAACATCTTAAAACTTGTCTTAATCTGCATCCTGCTTCGGGAATACAGCCTTTTGAAGAAGTATATCCTGAAATGGCAAAAGCAATGGGAATTGATCCGGCGACAAAAAAATATGTGCCTTTTGATATTACCGATAAAAAGTTTGCTACAAATTATATGAATCTGGTATTGCATCCTATAGAAAAAGCAGGAGTAGATTTCTGGTGGCTTGACTGGCAGCAATGGGGAAGTACCAATATTCCCGGAGTTAATCCTACCATTTATTTAAATTACGTGCATTACAGCGATATGGAGCGCCAAAACAAAGTGCGTCCGCTTATTTTTCATCGTTGGGGAGGACTTGGCAATCACAGATATCAAATCGGGTTTTCAGGTGATACGCACGTATCCTGGGAATCATTGAATTATCAGCCTTATTTTACGGCAACTGCGGCCAACGTAGGATTTGGTTATTGGAGCCACGATATTGGCGGTCATCAGGGCGATGCCGGAACTGCCGAACTGTATACAAGATGGATTCAGTGGGGTGTTTTTAGTCCAATATTTAGAACGCACGCTACTGCTGCACCACAACACGAAAGACGTATTTGGGCGTATCCGCTTGATAATTTCCTGATCATGCGAGAAGCTTATCTTACGAGATATTCTTTGGTGCCGTATTTGTATAATGAAGCACGTAATACTTATGAAACAGGCGTTTCTACCGTTCACCCCATGTATTACGATTATCCGAAAGAAGAAAATGCGTATTCTATAGCCAACCAGTATATGTTTGGTCGCGACATGATTGTAAATCCTATTACAAAACCTATTGAAAATGGAAATATTGCCGTGCAACACGAAACCTGGTTACCAGAAGGAAAATGGTACGAAACCAGCACAGGAAGTATCATAAAAGGCGGTAAAAAAATCACAATGCCATTTACTTTAGGTGATATTCCTGTTTTTGTAAAAGAAGGAGCAATTATTCCGATGCAGCCAAAAGTACAAAGAACAGACGAAAAGCCTTTAAATCCGCTAATTCTTTCTTTTTATCCGGGTAAAAAAGGCACTTTAAAATTGTATGAAGATGAAGGCAATAATAACAATTTCAAGAAAAATGCTTTTACTTTTACAACCATTACTTCAGCACAATCCGGTAATAAAACTAATATTGCAATAGGAGCAGCAGAAGGATCATTCCCGGGAATGTTAACTTCAAGAGGATATGAACTTCGTTTTCCTTGCTCTTTTCCGCCAACAGCTGTAACTGTAAACGGGCAAAATATTCCTTACAGTGCAGAGGCTAAAGCAGGAAGCTGGTCGTACGCCGGAAATGATTTCGAAACACATATATATGTATCAGAATTACCAACCAATAAAACCATTTTGGTTGAGGTACAATTTCCTGATTACGATCAAAAGCTTTTATCAGGTAAAAAAGGACAAATTAAATACATGAAAAATTTCGAAGCTTTCCGTTTATTACATGATTGGAATGACGGTTTACATAGCCCTTTCGAAATAATGTCGCTTTCTCAATTTGGTCAAAGTTTGGAGTACAACATTACAACCATAAAAAAAGAAATCGACGGATTTGGAGATCGCTGGAACAATGCACTCCTGACAATTCAGTCGGTTAGTGAAGCAAATAAAGCCTACAAACCGTATTATGAATTGCTTAAAACTTACGGAAGTATTGCCGAAAGACCAGATTTTAAGGAAGAAACAGAACTGAAATCTGATACCAAAGCACAAGTTGAATTTGTACAAAAAGGTTCCGATAAAATATATTACACAACAGATGGTTCAATTCCAACAAGCAATTCGCAATTGTACACAAAACCGTTTGAAGTTACAGTACCTGCGCGCGTAAATGCTATTGCATGTCTTGCGGGCGAAGGTTCTTGCAGTTCTGTTGTTTCAAAAATATTTTACAATAAAAAAACAGGATTAAATTACAGTCTTTATAAAGGAAAGTGGAGTAAAATGCCTGATTTCAGTAAATTAACTCCGGTTGATAAAGGATTTGCACCGGATTTTGATTTAAACAAAATCAAACATGACGCTAATAATTACGGTTTAGTTTATAATGGTTTCATTAATATTCCGGCCGATGGAACATATACTTTTTACATCGCATCAGATGATGGCAGTAAATTGTACATCAACAATCAATTGCTAATTGATAACGACGGATTGCATGGTTTTGATGAAAAGAAATCTGAAATAACATTAAAAAAAGGACTTCTGCCAATTCGATTAGAATATTTTCAGGAAAGTTATGGCGAAGGTCTTTCTGTTGAGTTTTCATCAGATAAAATGGCCAGAACCAGTCTTTTCCCTTCAATTTAATTTTGTGTTTTTTTAGTTGAATTATAAAAATAAGGATGGGTTTTGGCTCATCCTTATTTTATGTTTTAAAGCCATTTAAATATAATAGGCGAATAAGCAGCTTTTTGCTAATTTTACTCGGAACGGATATTCGATTTATATCTACAATTAACCATAACAAAACAACCATGAATTTACTGATCGAATTAAAAAATGATTTTCAGTAAGTTTATACTAAATAGTAAAAAATGAAAAAAGTAATAATTGCAGTAGTGATTTTGTTTGCAGCACAAACGATTCAGGCACAGAAAGGTTTTAAACCTCTTTTTGATGGAAAAACAACAAAAGGCTGGCATTCTTACGGTAAAAATTTCGCCGGAGCAGGATGGAAGGCAGAAAATGGCGTATTGCATTTTGATCCCGATGCAGCAAAAGACGGACAAGGAGGAGATTTAGTAACCAATGCTGAATATGCAAATTTTCATTTAAAATTAGACTGGAAAATTGCTCCCAATGGCAATAGCGGCATTCTTTTTTATGTGAATGAAGATGCTGCAAAATATCCCAATACTTTTAGTACAGGCCTTGAAATGCAGGTTTTGGACAATGATGGCCATCCTGACGGAAAAATCACCAAACACCGTGCGGGAGATTTATACGATTTAATTCAAAGCAAATCAGAACCTGTAAAACCAGTTGGAGAATGGAATTCAGGCGAAATTATCAGCAAAGACGGAAAATTAACTCTTATTTTAAACGGAGTCGTAGTTGTTGAAACCGTACTTTGGGATGATAATTTTAAAAAATTAATTGATGGAAGTAAATTTGCGACCTGGCCTGGTTTCGGAACATTCAAAAAAGGAAAAATAGCGCTGCAGGATCACGGAAATAGTGTGTGGTATCGCAATATTGTACTAAAACAATTATAAGGGAAGAAGCGGGGAAATTTTGTTTCTGATGTAAGTATAACACAATCCAATAAATAATGAAGAAAAAGTTTTTTTTACTTTTTAGTTGTATCATAATGGCAAGCTGTCAAAAAGATAAAAGTAAACCTGCAATTGTCAATCCTCCTTTAAAAGTGGAAAAGGAATCTCAAAAAACGACTGTATTAGAACATAATGTACAGGAAAATGACCATGAAATTTACAATCATTCATTGGTAGACTCTATGCCTAAATATCCGGGAGGTATCAATAAGTTTCATGTTTTTTTAAAGAAGAATTATGTTGCACCAAAAGAAGCAGTCGAAAATGAAGCTTATGGAGGAGTCTTTGTCAATTTTGTAATTGAAAAAGACGGATCGTTGTCTGATATAAAAGTTCTTCGTGATTTTGGTTATAAATCGGGAGAAGAGTTGGTAAGAGTTTTAAAGTTATCGCCCAACTGGAAACCTGCGATAAAAGATGGATACCGGGTAAGATGTTTGTACAGCGTTCCTTATTATGTTCAGTAAATAAAATTTTAAAAATTAGCTATAAAAAAAAACTGCTAAACGAATGGTTTAGCAGTTTTTGAGCTTACTCTTTACAAGATAATTACATCGTTTTTTATTTGTTCATCGCAATATATTCAGATGGCGTCATCGAAAAATGTTTCTGAAAGTTTCTGCCAAAACTTGTTTGCGATTTGTAGCCCACTTTTTCGGCAATTTCATACATTTTAAAATTCTCATTCAAAAGCAGTTCTGCTGCTCTTTTCAAGCGTACAATATTGATGAGTTCATTCGGGCTTAAATTCGAAATATCCTTTATTTTTCGGTATAAAGTCGATCGGCTCATATTCATGATTTCTGCCAGAGATTCTACACTTAAATCAGAATCAGTAATGTTTTTTAAAATTTCCTCGTCCAGTTTTTTAAGGAATTTTTCATCCGTTTTATTGTGTGCAATACTTTTAATATGCGAAAGAGGCGAACTCGCATAATAATTCATAATCTGTTTTCGGTTTTCGATCAGGTTATTGGCCTGAACTTTCAAATAATCCATCGAGAAAGGCTTAGCAATATAGGCATCGGCACCGGCTCCAAGGCCATCAATTTGAGATTTTAGCGAGTTTTTAGCCGTAAGCAAAATAACCGGAATATGGCTCGTTTCCAGATTGGCTTTAATTTCTTTACACAAAGTAATCCCGTCCATAACAGGCATCGAAACATCACTTATGACCAATTGAATATTTTCGTTGTGAATAATTTTCAGGGCATTTTCGCCATTATCTGCTTTTAAAACCGTGTAGACCGACGACATTTCTGCGGTAATAAAATTCAGTAAATCCTCATTATCTTCTACAATCAAAAGCTGAGGTTTCTCGTGTTTGTTTTCGATTTCAGTAGTTTCAGCTTCTGTTTCAATTTCTTCTTTTTCAGGTTCATTATAAAACATAAATTCTTCTTCCTGACGAAGCGGCACCACAAGTTCAAAAATATTCAGTTTCGAATCCGGAATTACCTGCAAACTTCCGTGATGCAATTGTGTGAGCGAATGTGCCAGCGAAAGTCCAATTCCGGTTCCGGAAGTTGCATCCATATTATCGACCCTGAAAAACGGCTCGAAAATTTTATCTTTCAAATGAAACGGAATCAAATTCCCGTCATTCTTTACAATCAAAGTCAGTTTCTTTTCGTCCCTAAAAAGTGAAATAGAAGCCTTTTCGTTGGCATATTTAATGGCATTGCTCATCAAATTACTCAGGATTTTTTTGAAAGCTTCTTTGTCTACAAAAGCAAAAATATCTTTATCGCCCAGTTCCAGTTCAAATTCAATGGCTCTTTCCTCAATCAGTTGACTGAATCTTAAATGAAAATTACGAACCATCGACGAAATATTCGCTTCGACAAAAGTCAGTTTCAATCCGCCAATTTCCGACTTTCTAAAATCCAGTAATTCATTGACCAATTTCAACAATCGCGATGTGTTTTTTTTCATTATAGAAAGATTCTGAGGCACTTCAGGCAACTGATGTTCCATCACCAGAAGTTTTTCCAAAGGTCCTTTTATCAGCGTCAACGGTGTTCTGATTTCGTGCGCTACATTGGTAAAAAAATCAATTTTAGCCTGATAGATTTCTTTTTCTTTTTCGTCGTTGAGATGCTTTATTTTTCGATTGTTTTTAATCTGGGTTAAGTTTTGTGAGTATCGAATGATGTAGTAAAATGAGCCGCAAACCAGTAGAAAGTAAAATAAATAAGCATAAGAACTCGCCCAAAACGGCGGCAGAATCCTGATTTTTAATTCTATCTCTTTACTCCAAACCCCAAAACTATTCAGTGATTTTACTTTAAAAACATAATCTCCCGGTGCGAGTTCAGTAAAAAAGACCTTATTGTTGCGCTCGAGATAAACCCAGTCATTATTTACGTTTTCCAATTTATACCAATATTCGGTAAGTTCCGGAGCGGTATAATTTAAAGAAGCAAATTCCAAATTAAACGAGGATTGATTGTTGTTCAGTTCCAGTTCATCAATATGCGAAATAGATTGCTCTATAGGAGAATCATCCTGGTTGGCATTAATATCTTTATTGTTGATTTGCAAATTGGTAATAAAGATAGACGGAGTGTATTTGTTTTTGGTAAAATTCTTCGGGTTGAAACTGATCATTCCGTTTAGGTTCCCAAAATACATATCACCGTTTGTATCTTTAAACGCCGATGCATAATTAAACTGATCGCTCAATAAACCGTTTGCCGTGGTATAAATCTTAATGCTTTTATGGTCAGGACCAAATTTTACCAAACCTTTAGAAGTGGTCAGCCATAAATTTTTAGCATCATCTTCTAAAATAGAATATACAACATTGCTGGGAAAACCATTTTTGGTAGTGAATTTTTTAAAAGTCCTTGTTTTTTTATCCAATAAATCCAGACCGTTTTCAGTGGCAAACCATAAGTTTTTCGAACTGTCTTCAAAAATATAATTGATAGAATTATTGCTAATGCCGTTTGGATTTTTGTAATCATAAATAAAAACCTCTTTCTTTTTGTTTTTTGGATTATAATAAAACAAACCATCGCGATAACTTCCGGCCCATAAATTTCCTTCGCTGTCTTCTTTATAATTCGTGTAATGCGTGGTTTCCGGAAATATTTTTAAAATGTCGAAATTATCATTTTGCTCATTATATTTATAAAGCCCCATTGTCGTAATCACAATCAATTCATCTTTTTTGGTTTTATAAAAAGAAAAAATAAAATTACTTCGCAATCCGGATGATGGATTATTGGCAGTGTAATGCTTGATCACCGCACCCGTATTTCTGTCTAAAACATCTAAACCATGCTCAAAAGTTCCCACCCAAATCTTGTCTTTTCGGGGCATCAGGGCATGTATATTATAATACGAAACACCGTTTTTGCTTCCGTTAGGTAAATACGAGGTAAACTGCTGTTTTTTAGGATCAAATCGGTTTAAGCCCGCATCTTCAGTTCCAATCCAGAGATCGCCTTTGTCGTCTTTATGAATTTCCCTTACGGCGCTTCCGCTAATAGAGTTTTGTCCCTTTTGCGGAAAATATTTCTTGAATTGCGTGTATTGTTTTTGATGGTAATTAATACCGCCAAAATAGGTGCCAATCCAAATTCCGTTTTCCTTATCAATAGTGATCGAATACGCCGCATTGTCGGAAATGGCATAAGGATCATTGTAATTTTTTTTGAGATTTACATTCACTTTTGTTTTCAGGTTGTAAACATAAACGCCTGATTCGCTGGCAATCCAGAGTTCGTCGTTGCCTTTCGTTTTAAACTGCCGAACATAAACCGGATTTTTACCCGAAAATTGTAAGCCCACAGTAGTTTTATTGGGGATATTGTAAACCAAAACCCCATCTTCCTGTGTACCAATTGCAATATTATTTTTATCTAATGCATAAATAACGGTAATCCTAAAATTTGCCGAATTTGCCGGAGGCGTTATCGGAATATTTTCAAATGAAAGATTTTCTTCAGAATAACGGTAGATTTTGTTTAGGGAAGAAGCCCAAATCTGGCCATTCGCATCCCGCGAAATCGAAGTCACGATAAAATATTTATTGGGATTAAAAGTTTTGGTTTCCTTTTTTACCGTCGAATATTTGTACAGAATATTGCCTGAAATAAACCAGATATTTCCGTTTTTATCGTGGTTGATGTCGTTGATCCTGTCATTAATAGCTTCATTTAAAACAGTAAACTCATCCGTTTTTTTATTGTACTGATACAAACCTTTATCTGTACCTACCCAAATTACACCTTTATATTCATGAAGAGACTGAATATAATTGCTCCCTAAACTATGAATCGGGTTGCCATTACTGCGATAGGTTTTAAACCTGTAACCATCAAACCGGTTCAGGCCATCTTTGGTTCCAAACCACATAAAACCATCCTCGTCCTGTAAAGAAGTCAAAACCGTGTTGTTGGAAAGTCCTTCCTCGACCTGAAAATGTTTAAAATAATATTCTTGTGCCTGAATAAAATTTATTGAAAAAATCAATAAAAATGAAAAAAGAAAGAATTTACGCATTGTTGTGTTATTTAAGATAAAATCATGTTGTAATCAAATCGTGTCAATGTTCGACAAAATGATGCAAACCGCTGTTTAATTGGATATAATTCTACAATTTGACTCATTTAAGAGAGAAATTGACACAAATGAATCATTTTATTTTGAATTAAAATCATCTACTTTGACTTTTTAAATAAATGATATTGATAATTTTTAACCTTAAAAAATAAGGCATCAATAAAATTAACTTTAAAAAACAATCACATTAATACTTTTGAATTAAAATGAACACATTATTATTAGTAACCAATTTTAAAATGGTACGTCGCCATCGCACAGACGCTTAAAACTTTACAAATTCAGTACAAAACCAACCAAAAAATGAAAACTATCTAAAATGAAAAATCAATGAAAACAACGTTCACTCAAATTTTAAAGCAGAGATATTACCTCTTGTTTTTCTTTAGTTTATTAGTGCAGCAAGTGCAGGCACAACAGCAAATAACCATAACGGGAAAAGTGTCTTCTGCAACAGGAGAACCCATTCCGTTTGCAAATGTTGTGATCAAGAATACCAAAAACGGTGCAGTTACCGATTTCGACGGAAGATATAAAATTACAGCAGCTTCAAATCAAACCCTGATTTTTAGTTCGCAGGGATTCAAAACAATCGAAATTGCGATAAATAATGCCACAACAGTAGATGCTTCTCTACCTGAAGATGCAATGAAACTGGACGAAATTGTGGTGGTAGGTTATGGTTCTCAACAGAAAAAAGACCTTACAGGAGCCGTTTCTCTGGTAAAAGCCGGAGAAATTCAAAAACGTCAGGTTACAACTGTCGCAGACGGACTTCAGGGTTTAGTTACCGGAGTTAAAGTTCGTGGCGGCGGCCGCCCGGGACAGGAAGCCAATATTGAAATTCGTGGTTTAAAAAACCTTCAAAATACCAATCCGTTATATGTAATTGATGGTGTAATTACTTCTGCAAACAGGGATTTTAACCCAAATGATATCGAAACTATTCAGGTTTTAAAAGATGCATCTGCAGCAGCAATTTACGGTTCAAGAGCGGCAAATGGTGTAATCATCATTACAACCAAAAAAGGTAAAAAAGGACCACTTAAGGTGGAAGCTTCTGTGAAATCAAGTATTACCACAATGCCAAGATATGATTTAATGGGAACTGAGGAGTTTGCAAAATTAAATAATCAGGCATATGATAATGCGGGATATCCAAGACAAAATCTTAACATGGCGGTTAATACAGACTGGCAGGATGCTGTTTTCAAAACCGGAATGATCAATGATTATAATGTAAGTGTTTCCGGAGGAGGAGAGAACTCAACCTTTTTTATGTCAGGAAATTATTTTGACAATAAAGGAACAGTTGTAGGAACTGATTTTGACAGAATTTCATTCCGTGTAAATTCAAGTGGAACCAAAGGTATTTTTAGTATTGGAGAAAACATTGCGATCAGCAATTCTAAAACAGATGAAATGTCTGGAAATCCAATTATTGATGTTTACAGAATGACGCCAACAATTCCGCTTTATGATGCTGGAAATCCTGGAGGATATGGTTACGGAAAGCAAGGAGTAGCAGATACTTTTGGTACAAATCCTTTGGCAATTGCAGATTTTTCGAATGCAATAAATGAAAATTTCAGAATCAGAGGAAATGTCTGGTCAGAATTAAAATTGGCATCGTGGTTAAAATACCGTTTCAATTTTGGATATGAAACTAGTTTTGATTCTTATAAATTTTTAAGAAAAATTGGAAACTGGACATTAAATCAACCGGTAGATCCTTCTATTATTGATCAAAATAAAGGAAGATCAGAAACGATGTTGTTTGAAAACACATTGAATTTCAAAAAACAATTTGGAAAACATGATCTGACAATTTTAGTGGGACAGACTTTTCAAAAAGACAAATACGAACAAATTTATGGCACAAAGAGAAATATTCCGATAAACTCAGGAACGGGTCAATATTATCAGGTTCTAAATCAGGGAGATTCACCGGTAGTGGGTGGTTTTATTAATGAAGCTTCTCTGGCCTCTTATTTAGGGAGATTAGAGTACAATTATGATAATCGTTACTTATTTAATGCCGTTTTAAGACGCGATGGATCATCAAGATTTAGCGATGAAAACAAATGGGGAAATTTCCCTTCTGTTTCTGCAGGATGGAGAGTAAATAATGAATCTTTCTTTAAATCTGAATTTATTAAAGATCTGAAATTAAGAGCAAGTTACGGAGAATTAGGTTCTGGTAACATTGGAAATTACGAATACAAAAGTTTCGTGAATAATTTTGGACAAATTGTCTTAGGAACAGGACAGACTTTGTATCCATCTGCAACTCAGGTAAAATTATCTAATTCTCAGTTACGTTGGGAAAAGCTAAAACAAACCAATTTTGGATTAGATCTGGGAGTTTTAAATAATGATCTACGTTTTACGGCAGATTATTTTATTGCCCGTACAGAAGATGTATTATTTGGTTTCCCCATTTTATTAACCACAGGAAATGACGGAGGAAATCCTATTTCTAATGCCGCAACGGTTGAAAATAAAGGTATTGAACTGGAATTGGCTTACAGCAAAAAAATTAATGAATTCTCATTTAATGCTTCTGTAAACTTTACCAAAGTAAATAACAAATTGGTGTCTTTAGGAAATGGTCAAAACGAAAACATCGTTGGAAATACCATGACAAGAGCAGGATCGCCTGTAGGAATGTGGTATGTATTGCAAACTGACGGATTGTTTCAAAATCAAGCTGAAATAGCCAACTATAAAAATGCTGACGGAAAAGTAATTATGCCAGGCGCAGTACCCGGAGATATCCGTTTTAAGGATGTTAACGGCGACGGGCAAATTACAAGTGATGACAAAGCAATTGTTGGAAGCCCGTGGCCTGAATTTGAAATGGGTTTAAATGCAGGAGCAGAATACAAAGGTTTTGATTTTTCGATGAACTGGATTGCTTCTCACGGAGCAACTGTTTATGACGGATTTAGAAGCGTTGTAGATCGTTTTGACGACAATAGTAATTACAGAGCAGGAATTCAGCCCTGGACACCTGAGAACCCAAATACGGATTTCCCAAGAGTAACAAAAGGTTCAACTTTAAACTCAAGAGGAGATAGTGACCGATTCTTAGAAAATGGCGATTTTATCAGACTTAAATACATTGGGTTTGGTTATAATTTGCCGGAAAGTATCTTGAATAAATCCGGAATTGCAAGAGCAAGATTAACATTATCAGCACAAAATATTATTACAATTACAAAATACAAAGGTTTAGATCCTGAATTTTCAAACGGTAATATTTTTGAAAGAGGTGTAGATAACGGAGCTTTCCCAAATCTTAGAACATATTCTTTTGGAGTTGAATTTAGCTTTTAATTAAAAAAATAGGATAATGAAAAAAATAATAATAACAACCGTAGTTTTTCTAGGTCTCTTTTTTGCATCATCTTGTGAAAATGAATTAGATCTGAACAGCCCAAATGATATAACAGTAGATCAATATTGGAAAACTGAAAGTGATGCACAAGCCGGCGTTAACTCCATTTATGCCATGTTTTATAAAGATGGATTATGGGCAAGATGGATTTATTTCCGTCTTGACTTAACTTCTGATGAAGGATTTAGTAACAGCCCGTGGACAGAATTGGCAGACTGGACAAGATTCAATTATATCAATTATAATTTTTGGGAAGGAAATTCAGTAACATGGAGAGATACTTACAAAGCCGTTTTTAGATGCAATCAGGTTTTGGCAAATGTGCCCAATATTACATTTCAAAATGAAGACGATAAAAAGAAAATTTTGGCGCAGGCTAAATTTTTCAGAGCGCTACATTACTACTATGCAGGAATTATTTGGGAAAACATTCCTTTAGTGCTGGATCCTTCTACACCGGCTGATTTACCACAGCAAAAAAACGTGACCGAAGTTTGGGCACAGGTGGAAAAAGATTTAAATGAGGCTTTCGCCGATTTGCCTGCTTCATGGTCAGGTGACCAAACCGGACGTCCTGATAAAGGTGCTGCAAAAGCTTTTCTGGCAAAAGTATATATGCAACAGCATAAATGGCCGGAGGCAAAAGGGGCTTTGGAATATTTAATTACCGGTCCCGGTGCCAAGTACAATTTAGTAGCAAATTACAGAGACAACTTTACAGACGTAAATGAAAACAACATTGAGTCTGTGTTTGAAATTCAGTTTGGAGATCAAAGAAAAGGTGGAACTGGAGAAGATCAAAATGCTGCAGTTTCCAGTAATCGCAGTCAATTTTTTGCCCCAAGAGGAATTGGATGGTCAGACGGACAAGCTCGTTTCTGGTTAGTAAATGCTTTTAAACAAGAAAAAAATAAAGACGGAAATCTGGACGCAAGATTAAGATACACTTTATACTATCCGGGTTTACTAGCTGATTTTGGAGACAAAACATACGGTAAAAACTGGGAGTGGGGCAATGATGAAGCATGGTTCAGAAAAGGAAGCCGTGATTATTACCGAAACAACGAAGATTATTACAATCAGGTAAATTACAGATTGGTTCGTTACGCAGATATCTTGTTACGCTATGCAGAAGTGCTGAACGAATTAGGAAATACAGCTGGCGCTTATCAATATGTTGATTTAGTAAGAGCACGTTCAAACATGAACACACTAGCGGTTGCACATCCTGAAATTGGAAACGATCACGATAAATTTTTAGAAAGATTAAAAACAGAACGAGTTTTAGAATTGGCCGGAGAAAGTGTTCGCTGGGAAGATTTAAAACGCTGGGGAGATTTAAATACTCAGGCTTCTGTTGATAAAATTGCGCTTCGTGATCCTGATTTTAAAAACTTTACAGTAGGTAAAAACCAAAGATTACCAATTCCGCAGGTTGATGTGGATAATAATCCAAACCTGGATCAACACGCTGAATATTAAAATAGTTAAAAGGGAATCAGGTCCAGTAAATCTGATTCCCTTATAAAAAGAACGATTGTTCATAATAACAAAATTTATAATGAAAAAAGTAAAATTGTGTCTGACATTAATGTTGGCAGGACTAGTATTGCTTAGTTGCAACAACAAAAAAAAGAATACCGAAGAAAGTAAAAGTGAAACCGCTGCAATCGAAAAAAGAGAAATCTGGACAAAAGATCAGGCCAATACATGGTATGCAGAACAACCTTGGTTAGTAGGAGCAAATTATTATCCTAGCACAGCTATAAATCAGTTAGAGATGTGGCAGGAAGATACTTTTGATCCCAAAAGAATCGATCAGGAATTGGGCTGGGCAGAAGGTATTGGTATGAATGTAATGCGCGTTTACCTGCACGATTTATTGCATCAGCAAGATGCCGAAGGTCTTTACAAACGCATGAATACATTTTTGGAAATTGCAGATAAACACCACATTAAAACACTGTTTGTTTTATTTGATTCGTGCTGGGATCCTTTTCCTGCTTTAGGCAAACAACGTGCACCAAAACCCTACACACACAATTCAGGCTGGGTGCAGAGTCCGGGACAAAAAGTATTACAGGACAAAACACAATATCCGCGTTTAGAAAAATATGTAAAAGAAACCGTTGCAAAGTTCAAAGACGACAAACGTATTTTGGGTTGGGATGTCTGGAACGAACCGGATAATATGACGGGACCATCTTATGAAAAAATCGAAATTAAAAACAAAGTCGATTTGATTTTGCCGCTTTTAAAAGATGTTTTTGTCTGGGCAAGAGAAAGCAATCCGTCACAGCCTTTAACTTCTGGAGTTTGGGTAGGAGACTGGAGCGATGAAACAAAGATGAAACCAATGCACAAAATGCAGATCGAACAATCGGATGTGGTTTCTTTTCACAACTATAATACACCTGCAGATTTCGAAAAAGTGATCAAACAATTGCAGCGATACGGAAAACCGTTATTGTGTACAGAATATATGGCAAGACCAAACGGAAGCACTTTTGAAGGATTTTTGCCAATTGCAAAAAAATACAATGTGGGCATGATCAACTGGGGTTTTGTTGACGGAAAAACACAAACCAAATATGCCTGGGACAGCTGGACTAAAAAATACGATGCAGAGCCAAAACTTTGGTTTCACGAAGTACTTAAAAACGACGGAACGCCTTATATAAAAGCAGAAACAGATTTGATTAAAAAGATGACTTCTGAGGCGAATAAAAAGAATTAAATAAATTTTATTAGCCCACGGATTTTACGGATGGAACCGATTTTCACGGATCAATTTAATGCATTATGTAAAAAATGAAATTCATCAATTAAAATTCATTAAAAAAAGAATCAGCGGAACTCGTTTCACCGGTAAAATCCGCGGGCAATAAATTTTATAGATTAAACCGTTCATCACCGATGAATTAAAATGCATTAAAAAAAAATCAGTGTAAACCCGTTTCATCCGTAAAATCCGTGGGCAATAAATAAACTTAAAAGCAATGAAAAAACATACGTTAAAACAGCTCTTTTTTCTATTCGCGATTGTCATTGGATTTTCCGCGAAAGCGCAACAGCCCGATCCGCCGGGGCAAGTAAAAGGAAATGAAAAACCTAAAAATGAAGCCTATCTTTTTGCGCATATGACGCACAACGATTACGGCAAATTGTATTATTCCGTTAGTCTTGATGGTTTGCATTGGGAAAACTTAAACAGCGGAAAAAGAGTTTTTGAAGATTATAAAGGACATCCCGATATCTGCAAAGGTCCGGACGGGAAATACTACATTGCAGGAAACACTGGCGACGATGCAAAAACAATCAATATCTGGGTTTCAGAGGATCTAATTACCTGGAAAAAACACTCAGATTATACGCCGGATTTAAAAAGTACGCCAGATTATTCGAATGCCTTACAACGAATTGGTGCGCCAAAATTATACTACGACAAAGACTCAGAAAAGTTTATCATGACCTGGCACACGCCGCATCTTGATGGTACAAAAGAAGATCCGGAACGTTATTGGGCAAGTCAGCGAACTTTATATGTTTTGTCTAAAGACTTAAAAACTTTCGAAGGTACTCCAAAACGTTTGTTCGACTGGGATATGGGAACCATAGATGTTTTTATTCGTAAAGTAGGTGATTCGTATTATGCTGTAATTAAAGATGAAACCTATCCCACTTTATACTGGACAACCGGAAAAACCATCCGAATTGCCAAATCAAAATCACTTTTAGGACCTTACTCTTTGCCCCAACAATCGATTAGTCCCAACTTTAGAGAAGCGCCAATGCTGATTCCTTCTCCTGATGATAAAATATGGTACATGTATTACGAGCAATATCCGGGAGTTTCTTACGGATTATCGATTGCAGATAATCTTAACGGCCCTTGGTTTCAGGCCTCAGGTTATACTTTTTTTGCCGATTGGGATAAATACAGTTTTCCTGAAAAAGTACGTCATGGCTGTATGATCACCCTTTCGAAAAAAGAATATGATGGATTGGTGAAGAAATTTGGCCTCGTTAAAAAGTTATGAAATTATGAATTATGAGTTATGAGTTATGAGTTATGAGTTATGAGTTATGAGTTATGAGTTATGAGTGGGGATTGGGTTCAATTCAAAAATCATAACTCCAAACTCATAACTCAAAAAAAATGGTTAGTTAAGTTAGTGTTTGAAATTACCAGACTATGTGGATATAGTCTGGTAATTTATTTAGTAAAGAAGAAATTGAAATGGCAATACTTTTTAAAAGCATTGCACAAAACAAGATATAAATGAATAAAAAAACAACTGTTTTACTGGCGCTTTTTATAAGCTGTCTGGTTCATGCACAATGGAAACCACAGGGAGATAAAATCAAAACAAAATGGGCGGAGCAGGTTGATCCTAATAAAACATTACCGGAATATCCCCGTCCGATTATGGAGCGCAGCCAATGGAAAAATTTAAATGGTTTATGGAATTATGCCATTCAGGAATTTGGAAAAAAAGCACCTTTAAAATATGACGGGCAAATTTTGGTTCCGTTTGCGGTCGAATCCAGTTTGTCCGGAGTGATGAAAGATGTGGGAGCAAAAAATGAACTTTGGTATGAAACCCATTTTTCGCTTGAATCCAACTGGAACGGTAAAAATATTCTTTTGCATTTTGGTGCCGTAGACTGGAAAACAGAAGTATTTATTAATGATGTAAAAGTAGGTTCGCATACAGGAGGTTACACCCCATTTTCGTTTGATATTACACCTTTTATCCAAAAAGGAAAAAATCAAAAACTGGTGGTAAAAGTGTGGGATCCTTCAAATGATGGTCCACAGCCACGAGGCAAACAAGTAAAAAATCCTGAAGGAATCTGGTACACACCGGTAACCGGAATTTGGCAAACGGTTTGGATAGAACCTGTAAATGCTAAAAATATTACAGCACTTAAAACAAGTCCAAATATTGATCAGAATACCATAAGTATCAAAGCAGATGTTGCGGGTGCGGAAGCTGGAGATTTAGTTGAAATTACTGTTTTTGATGGCGGTGCAGCAATTGCAAAAGAAAAAGCGGTTATTGGTGAAAGCAATGATATTGTATTAAATAACCCGAAATTATGGTCGCCGGAGAGTCCGTTTTTATATCAGACAAAAATTCGTTTAATCAGTAATAATAAAGTGGTTGACGAAGTGAAAAGCTATTTTGCGATGCGAAAAATTGCGTCAAAAAGAGATGAAAACGGCATCGTGAGAATGCAGTTAAATAACAAAGACTATTTTCAGTTTGGCCCGTTAGATCAGGGTTGGTGGCCAGAAGGTTTATATACGGCGCCAACAGACGAAGCTTTGAAATATGATATTATTAAAACAAAAGAATTAGGTTTTAATATGATTCGCAAGCACGTAAAAGTCGAACCGGAACGTTGGTACACACATTGCGATCAGTTAGGGATTTTGGTTTGGCAGGATATGCCAAGCGGAGACGAACAGCCGCTTTGGCAAAACAGAAAATATTTTGAAGGAACCGAATTACAGCGTTCAGCAAAATCAGAAGAAATCTACAGAAAAGAATGGCGGGAAATAATGGACCATTTATATTCTTATCCAAGTATTGTGGTTTGGGTTCCGTTTAACGAAGCCTGGGGACAATTTAAAACGGTAGAAATTACCGAATGGACAAAAAATCACGACCCAAGCAGATTAACGAATTCATCAAGTGGTGGAAATCATTTTCAAACCGGAGATATTTTGGATTTACACAATTATCCTGGACCGGAAATGTATTTGTATGATGCCAGAAGAATCACTGTTTTAGGAGAATACGGCGGAATTGGTTTGCCACTCGAAGGCCATTTATGGAGAGCAAATGACAACTGGGGTTACGTTAAATTCAAAAATGAAAGTGAAGTAACAGCCGAATACATCAAATACGCTAAAATCCTGAAAAACTATGTAAAAACAGGATTTTCGGCGGCAGTTTATACACAAACGACAGATGTCGAAGGCGAAGTAAACGGTTTCATGACCTACGACAGAAAAGTAGACAAAATGGATTTTAAAGCGGTGAATAAAATTAATACTGAAGTTATTGATGCTTTGAATCATTAAATAAGAGTTTTCTAGTATGAAGCAACTTTGTCAAAGTTTACTTGAGAAAATAAACAGCTCCAGTTTGTCATTTCGACGAAGGAGAAATCACACTCGGGATTCGACAAAGATTAGAGATTTGATTGTGGAGTTTCTAGTGTGATTTCTCCTTCGTCGAAATGACAAAATTGTACCCTAATTGAATTTCGATCTTCAAACATTGCCCGTGGTTTCAACCACGGGATCGCAATAAAAGGTGTGATAATATTGCACCCCGTGGTTGAAACCACGGACAATGTTGACAAGTTTACTTCATAAAGATTAGATTCTCGTTGCGGAGTTAATTGTGGGATTTTCTCTTTAGGAATGACAAAAATACGTTTATCAATTTGTGCTTAAAAACACACACAACAATAAAAAAATAAAATGAAAAAATACATACTACTATTTTTACTGGCGATTGTTTCAACTGGATATTCACAGCAAAAAACATTCACAAATCCCATTTTACCATCGGGTGCAGATCCTTATAGCACGTATTACAAAGGATATTACTATTACACGAATACTTTGCAAAATCGATTGGAACTTTGGAAAACGAAAGATTTAGCTGATCTGAAAAATGCTGAAAGTAAAGTTATTTGGACGGCTCCAAAAGGAACCGATTATTCGGCAGATATCTGGGCGCCTGAATTTCATATTATCAACGGAAAATGGTATTGTTATTTTGCAGCTGATAATGGTGACAACAACAATCACAGAATGTATGTTTTAGAAAATAAATCATCAGATCCGTTTAAAGGAAATTTTGTATTTAAAGGAAAAATCGCTGCCAAAACCGACAAATGGGCAATTGACGGAAATGTCTTTGAACATAAAAAACAATTGTATATGATCTGGGCAGGATGGGAAGGCGATACTAACGGACAGCAGAATATCTATATCGCCAAAATGAAAAATCCGCTTGAAATAGAAGGCGATCGTGTTATGATTTCTGCGCCAACAAACGATTGGGAAACACATGGAGCTTTGCATGATGATATTAATCCGGCACAGGTAAATGTAAACGAAGGACCTCAGTTTTTATCCAGAAACGGTAAAATATTCATAGTGTTTTCGGCGAGCGGCTGCTGGACCGATTTCTACGCTTTGGGTTTATTAACTTTTAATGGTGGAGATAACTTATTAGACCCATCGGCATGGAAAAAATCTCCTGAACCTATTTTCAAACAATCCGATAAAAATAAAGTGTATGCACCGGGACACAATTCTTTCTTTAAATCTCCTGACGGAAAAGAGGACTGGATTTTATACCACGCCAATTCGAATCCGGGAGAAGGATGCGGCAATAAAAGATCACCACGAATGCAGAAAATCGATTGGGATGCCAACGGATTTCCGGTTTTGGGAGAACCTGTAAGCGAGGCAACTAAATTGGCGCTGCCATCAAATTAGAAAACATCTTAAAAAATATAAAAAATGAGAAATATTCAGATAGCGGCTGTTATCATGCTGGCACTTCTTCAATTTAATTGTAAAGACGCTAAAAAAGAAAATGCCCCATCAAAAGAAACTGCTGAAAAAATAGCAGATTCGGCAAAAACAGTTTTGGAAACTAAAAACTTCGATACAATAATTGATGGTAAAAAAGTGAATTTATTTTGGATAGAAAACCAAGGAATCAAAGCGGCTTTTACCAATTACGGAGGAAGATTAGTGGGACTTTGGGTGGCTGATAAAAACGGAAAACTCACGGATGTTGTCGTTGGAATGAACAGTGCAGCAGGCTTTAAAAACGCAACAGAACCTTATTTTGGAGCAACTATTGGAAGAGTTGGAAACCGAATTGCAAAAGGAAAATTTACATTGGATGGAAAAGAATATCAGGTACCGCTCAACAATGGAAAAAATGCGCTGCATGGCGGTGTGAAAGGGTTTCAGGATGTGGTTTGGGACGCTGTTAAAACGAACGAAAATACGTTGGTTTTTAGTTATGTTTCACCAGATCGAGAACAAGGTTTTCCGGGGAATTTAAAAGTAAAAGTAACGTACACAATTACAGATGATAATTCGGTGAAAATGGAATATGAAGCGACAACTGATAAAACTACCGTTGTTAATTTAACCAATCATGCTTTTTTTAATTTGAATGGGGAAGGAAGCGGGACGATTTTAAATCACGAATTACAAATTTATGCCAATGAATTTACACCGGTGGATGAAGGTTTGATTCCGAATGGTGAATTGAAAGCGGTAAGAAACACCCCATTTGATTTTACTTCAAAACATACGATTGGAGAACGAATTGAAACCAAAGACGAGCAGTTAAAATTCGGAAAAGGATACGATCACAATTACGTCCTTAACGGAACAAAGAAAAACGGACTGAATCATGCGGCGACAATTTCAGGAGACAAATCAGGGATTGTAATGGATATTTTTACCCAAGAACCGGGATTGCAATTTTACAGCGGAAATTTTATGCAGTCTAAAAACACCTTTAAATCAGGTTCGAAAGATGATTTTAGAACAGCATTTGCTTTAGAAACACAACATTTTCCGGATGCACCCAATCAGCCAAAATTTGCAACGATTGTTTTAAAACCGGGACAAAAATATCATACGGTTTCTTATTATCAGTTTTCTGTGAAATGAGAAAAGTTTTAACCGCAAAGAGCGCTAAGAATTACGCAATGAACGCAAAGATTAGCGTGCTTTATGGTAAAAATTGTAAAGTTAAAAGTACGCGTCTAACCACAGAGAGCACAAAGATTTTCACAAAGATCTCAAAGCTATTTCTAAACGCAATTTGAAGTAAAACTTTGCGCGCTTTGTGTTAAAAATTATAAAGTTAAAAGTACGCGTTTAACCACAGAGAGCACAAAGATTTTCACAAAGCTCTCAAAGGTATTTCAAAGTACAGCTTTGTGAACTCTGTGTTTTTCAACATCATCTAAACGCAATTTAAAATAAAACTTTGCGCACTTTATGGTAAAAATTGTAAAGTTAAAAGTACGCGTTTAACCACAAAGAGCACAAAGATTTTCACAAAGATCTCAAAGCTATTTCAAAGTACAGCTTTGTGAACTCTGTGTTTTTCAACATGATCTAAACGCAATTTGAAGTAAAACTTTGCGCGCTTTGTGTTAAAATTATAAAGTTAAAAATACGTTTAACCACAGAGAGCACAAAGATTTTCACAAAGCTCTCAAAGGTATTTCAAAGTACAGCTTTGTGAACTCTGTGTTTTTCAACATCATCTAAACGCAATTTAAAGTAAAACTTTGCGCACTTTGTGTTAAAAATTATAAAGTTAAAAGTACGTTTAACCACAGAGAGCACAAAGATTTTCAAAAAGCTCTCAAAAGGTATTTCAAAGTACAGCTTTGTGAACTTTGTGTTTTTCAACATCATCTAAACGCAATTTAAAATAAAACTTTGCGCGCTTTGTGTAAAAAATTATAAAGTTAAAAGAACGCGTTTAACCACAGAGTACACGAAGATTTTCACAAAGATTTAAGTGTTATTTTAAAGTACAGCTTTGCGAACTTTGTGTTTGTAAACATAATCCAAACACAATCCTTATAAAAAACTTTGCGCACTTTGCGGTTAAAAAAAACTATAAAAACTAAAACCAAAAATCATGAAAAAAATAGTAAGCCTCATAACATTACTCTGCTTTTTTACAGCCTGCTCGCAGGAAAAAAACACAGATAAACCCAAAGAGGAAATCCCAAGAAGCACTATTTTATTGGCAGATCCTACGATTTTTTATCATAGCGGGGTCTATTATTTATACGGCACTACATCGGGAAATATACCAAATGGCGAAGGTTTTCAGGTCTATACATCATCAGATTTAAAAGACTGGAAAGGACCGGTTGGAGCACAAAATGGCCTGGCTTTGAAAAAAGGAGATTCTTATGGAGATAAAGGCTTTTGGGCACCGCAGGTTCTTTCGTATAATAACAAATTTTATATGATTTATACGGCCAATGAAAATATTGCTACAGCAGTTAGTGACAGTCCGCTAGGGCCATTTAAGAGTGAAACAAAAGAACCAATTATTAAAACCGGAAACCAGATTGATCCTTTTGTTTTTATAGATGAGGATGGCAAAAAATATTTATATTTTGTGAAATTAACGAACGGAAACCGAATTTTTGCAGCCGAAATTAATGACGATCTTCAAAGTATTAAACCAGAAACGTTAACCGAATGTATCTCAGGAACTTTGCCTTGGGAAAACACTGAAAATACAAATTGGCCTGTTACAGAAGGACCAACAGTTTTAAAACACAACGGTTTGTATTATCTGATTTATTCGGCAAACGATTTTAGAAATATCGATTATGCAGTAGGTTATGCTACGAGTAAAAGTCCGTTTGGTCCTTGGGAAAAATCAAAAGACAGTCCGATTATTAGTCGAAAAAACACCAACCAGAACGGAATTGGTCACGGCGATATTTTTTGGGACAAAGACCAGAAAATGCATTATGTGTTGCATACGCATTTTAGTGCAAGCGCCGTTTCTCCTCGAAAAGCCGCCATTATTGATGTTGAGTTTGTAGGGAATGAATTAAAAGCAGTCAATAATAGTTTTAATTTTTTGAAAAACTAAAACTATTATGATCAGGCACTAATTATGACAGTTCGTAATTAGTGCTTTTTGTTTTCAAGCTGTACTTTAAATTTACCCCAAAAAGGATTATCAGCCATTTGCGAATGTCCAATTACAAGAATGTAGTTTCCTTTTTGTGTGAGAGGAATATTCAAATCCATTCCAAAAGGGCCATCTGAGGCATTATCAGGAGAAATAATTTGGTTGAAACGAATGTTTCCTTTTCCTGTAGTAGGAACAATGTTAGCTTTTAGATCGCCTAAATCTTCGTTTTTAAATTTAACGTAAACTCTTGGATGAATAGAGTCTATTAAACCTTCGGCTGTAAAGAAACCCTTTTCGTTTTTAAAATTCATAAAAATGGTGTCGCCTGTTTGCAGGTTCTCTTTTTCATTTTCTTTCTCTTTTTCATTTTCATTTTCATTTGTGGCAATGGAATCTGTAGCCGCAACAGGAGCTTTCTTATTTTCTTTTTGCTGACATGAAAAAAAGAAAACTGATAATAAAAGCATTAGTAGATTTTTCATAACAATATTTTTTAGTAAAACATCTCAAAACTAGTTCTTTTTTGAGTCGTTTTTGTTACATAATAGTATTTGTATTTTGTAATATCTGTATCAAATACGTTATTTTAAATGATGACGAATGTATTAATTTTCTTTAAAATAAAATAAAAGAGACAGTTTTAAATTACTTGTGGATTGATTTCTTAGCTTTGTAGAACCACCCACAAATTTTCTTATCATGCCAGTAATTGAACAATCAGAATATAATTTTCCTTCTATTATTCATCGGAACAGGCACGTTTCTACTATTTATGCTGCGTTGTTTAAAAAGTTTGACGCTCCGGGTTATACTCGAGAGAAAATAGAGTTAAATGATGGAGATTTTATCAATATTGATTTTATCATCAATGATCCTAAAAAAGCAGTTATTTTATGCCATGGTCTGGAAGGGGATTCCCGTAGAACGTATAATAATAGTTGTGCCGTTTATTTTCAACAGAAAGATTTTTCAGTTTTCGCCTGGAACAATCGTACTTGTGGCGGAGAAATGAATCGTTTACCCAGACTTTATCATCACGGTGCAGTAGATGATCTTGATGAAGTGGTTCAGTTTGTTTTGCAAAAAGGATTCGAAGATGTTTATTTGATTGGATATTCGATGGGAGGGGTGCAGCTTTTGAATTACTTTGGATGGACAAAAATCGATGAGCGTATAAGGGCAGGAGTCTGTATTTCGGTTCCTACGCATATTGCCACAAGTGCTGCTATTCTCAAACAAGGTTTCAACAGGGTGTATTTAAAGAATTTTACAATTGATATTAAGAAAAAGCTGAAATACAAAGCGGCACAATTTCCTGATTTTATCAACAGCGATCAAATTGACAGTATTACTTCATTTGACGAAGTCGACCATTATTTTACCGCACCGCTGCATGGTTTTGCCAGTCGGGATGATTATTATGAGCGTGTATCTCCTGAATTTTCGCTTAAAGATATTACTACTCCAGTCTTAATTCTTAATTCTCTTGATGATCCTTTTTTAGGAGAAAGATGTTATCCAAGAGCAATAGCGCAAGAAAGTGACTATGTGTATCTTGAAACGCCAAAATATGGGGGACATTGTGCTTTTCCGTTGCGTGATTCGATGTATTCTTATGCAGAGAAAAGAGCGTATGGTTTTTTTGAATCCTATAAATAACCACTAGATAACCGCTAAAACTCCATAATATATTTTTACTATATTTGACCTCGATATTGGTTTATTTATTGAATTGAGTACATTGAATTTTAATGTTTTAATTCCTATTTAAGCTGTCTTTTTTATTGAAAAAGCTGTATTTGAAACAGTATTTTCATAAAGAAAAAAGAAATCGAATGATCAAACCTCAATTTTAAAAATGAAAAAAACACTAATAACGCTTTTATTTGTATTTACGGTTGTTACTATGTTTGGGCAAACACCAGCTGTATCAAAATCCGGTAAAACTAATTATTCTAACAATAAAGTTTTAACCATCAATGATATGGTTACGAATAAGGTCATAAATCCGCTTAAAAAAGTGGCTTTAGATGGTCAATCGATCCTGATTTATGATTATGATGGTTCGCTTATGTCGTTTAATTTAGAATCGGAAGCCTTTAACTGGACGGTTAAAGCAAGCGATTCTCATACTGAAATGTGCGCCAATCAGGTAACGCTAAAAGAAGGCGTAATTTATGTTCCTTTTATTAATGGTGAAATTTTTGCAATTGATAACAAAACCGGTCAAATTTTCTGGAAATCAAGATTGGGGAATATTACAGATCAAATTATACTAAAAAATCAAATTCCAGTCATTGATGAAGGAAAACTGTTTATAACCACCCAGGATCCCAATAACAACATTTATGCTCTTGACATAAAGGATGGCAGTTTGATCTGGAACTACAAACTTGATGCGACAAACAATGACATTCCGGTGCTCTTTTTCGACAACAAAGTTTTTACCCAAAGCGGAACGAATTTTTATAGTTTTGAAGCCAATACAGGAAAACTTCTTGCACAAAAAAGTTTTGAGGAAGCCATACACGGAAAGGCTGTAACAGATGGTGAAAATGTTTTTGTAGCCAATGAAAAAAATGTGCTTTTTGCCCTAAATCCAAATAACCTGGATATTTTATGGCAATTTAAATTAGATGAAAATCAGCATAATATTAAAGACCGCATATTCAGCAAAGAAAAAAAGGTATATTTTGCAGATCAGGGCCCGGAAGTTTCTTCAGTTTACGCTTTAGATTCAAAAACAGGAACTCAAATTTGGAAAACAGACTTTAAAGGTGACAATATCGAGTATATTGTTGAGGAAAGTGATAATGCCTGGGGATATACCCGTAAAGGAAAATTGTTTCAGATAGATATGGCAAATGGTGAAATAGCATTCGAAATAAAACTATCCACTTTACCAATTTCGAATCTTGAATTTGCAGAGGATAATTACTTGTATTATTATTCTGATGCTGCTTTGATTCAATTTGAATTTAGTACAAAAGACGAAAACGAAGTCTATCTGAGAACTTCGATTAAGGACGACGCATATAGTGCTTATCTAAAAATATTGCGATAACAAAAACAAAAAGAAGCTGTTTCAGTACAAAATAGCTTCTTTTTGTTTTGGCATTTTTTTTTGGTCGATTTATTAATTTTACGATCGAATAACCTGATTTTAGGGATAATAAATATGTTTTTCAAGTTGGTTTAGTTAAGCAATTCTAGTGCTAAAATAAAAAAATGCATTTTTTTTTAATCTAATTTACTCTTTTTCAGTATCGTAATGATAAATGTAGTACATTTATGACCAATATATGATCAATAAATAATATCAAGATGCAAGAAGGTACAGTAAAATTCTTTAATGAAGAAAAAGGTTTTGGATTTATTACTCCAAAAAACGGTGGAAGTGAAATTTTTGTTCACGTTTCAGGTTTATCAGAAAATATTCGTGAGAACGACGAAGTACGTTACGAAGTAGCAGATGGCAAAAAAGGGCCAAACGCTGTAAACGTAGTTGTCATCTAATATATGATGAGAAATGATTTAAAAGTACCTGCCAAAAGCAGGTACTTTTTTTTTGGATACTAAACACATCAAATCCGGATCTATAATGTTCGGATCATTTTGTAAAATAGTTAAGTATAAAAGATGATGGATAATAAAGCAATACTGGAAAAAGCAAATGCAGCCGTTAGCAGTGGTGATAATGAAGGTTTTTTATCCTTTTGCACTGATGATACAAAATGGACATTTGTTGGTGATCAAACCCTGCAAGGAAAGCAAGCAGTTCGCGAATATATGGCAGCAGAATATCTTGAACCTCCAAAATTCAAGGTTGAAAACCTAATCGCCGAAGGTGATTTTGTTACAGCAATAGGTACAATTAGTCTGAAAGACAAGAGCGGTAAATTGGTCAATTATGATTATAGCGACATCTGGCGATTTCGCGATGGTAAAATGGCCGAATTAAAAGCTTTTGTTATCGAAGTCAGTTCGAAATAATTTTTTCGCTTGATTTTTTATATATAAAAATCTAGTTTTCTATTTTCGGCTTAGTCTGTGATGTGGTAATATCATTACTTTTTGTCTCATATGAATTGGAACATGGAGAAGTATTTTCTGAAAGGTCATCCCAGTGTCCCCAGTCTCCAGTATATTGTTTTCTGTAGACCAAGTCGCTTTTATTACCGTAAATCAGACTTTCGTAAGGGCATTTTTTTAGATTTTTGTCGTTGTTTGGGGCTGAATTATTCATGACGTTTACTTTTAGATGTTTAAGGAACTCAAAATTAGGTATATACAGTTATCTTTTTTTATATCAAAACGTTTATTTGTTGTAGAATTCTCACCTTTTAGAAATTAAACATTTCTAAACCAATATGCTACAGCTTTTATTGAAGTTAACACATATTGAAATTCCTTTTCCCAATAATTCTTCTATAATGATCTTATAATAGGTTGATTTTAATTGAAAAAAAATCAGCGTAGTAGTTTTACGTAACATTAATTTGATGATTCAATAAAGGCCTGTTAAAGATTTCTTAAAATCAAAAAGTTTACTAATAGTAAATATTTTTACACATTTGTGCTGTAAAAAATTACTAATAGTAACTATTTGATAAGCCAATGAAAAATTTTAAAACTTTAATGATTCTATTAATGATGTTGGTATCATCATTAATTGTTGCCCAGACTTCTACTTTTAAAGGAAAAGTAGTAGATGAACTAAATGAACCATTACCGGGAGTATCTGTTCTTGTAAAAGGAACAACTTCTGCAATTACAACAGATTTTAATGGAGGTTTTGAAATTGAATTGCCACAAGGTAAAGAGCAGCTTGTTATTTCTTATATGGGATACATTACAGCTAATTTTAATCCGGGAAACAAGAAATCGGGTATCATTTCTTTAAAACCGGATTCTCAAAATTTAGATGAAGTAGTTGTAACTGCTCTTGGTATTAAAAAAGAGAAGAAAAAATTAAGTTATTCAGTTCAGGAAGTTCAGGGCGATTTAACCAAAGGAAGGGATGCCAACGTGATGAACTCCCTGTCAGGAAAAGTTTCCGGATTAGTTGTAGCGGCATCGCCGGAGTTTTTTAGCAGTCCAAACTTATATTTAAGAGGGAAAAAACCTTTAATTGTAGTTGATGGTGTGCCTTTGGGAACCGATACATGGAATATAAGTCCTGATGATATAGAAAGTATAAACGTACTGAAAGGTGCCAATGCTGCTGCACTTTACGGATCTGTAGGAGGAAACGGAGCCATTCAGATTACGACAAAAAGAGGTACGCAAAATAAAAAATCGTATGTAGTAGAGTTCAATCACAATACGATGTTTCAGGGTGGTTATAATGCTTTGCCAAAAACGCAAAATGCGTATGGACCGGGTTCTTACGGAAATTATGCTTTTGTTGATGGTAAAGGTGGCGGTATCAACGATGCTGACTACGATCAATGGGGACCAAGATTTGGCGGGCAGTTAATTACCCAATATGACAGCCCTTTAGATGCTAACGGAAAACTAATTGCAACTCCTTGGCTGGCACGAGGAAAAGACAATTTTAAAAATTTTATGGAAAACGGTCTTCTTACGACCAACAACTTAGCACTTGCTTCCAACTTTGAAAAAGGAAATATCAGGTTCTCACTTTCAAATACGTATCAGGAAGGAATTAACCCTAATACAAAATTAAATATTTACAATTTTAATTTAAGCGGAAGATACAATCTTAGCGATAATACGTGGGTTGATGCAAGCTCTAACTTTAGTTTTCAAACTTCTCCAAACAATCCAAATGTGCAATACGGACCCAATAGTTACATCTACAATATGCTAATTTGGGGTGGTGCTGATTATGATATTAGAGATTTAAGAGACTACTGGCAAAAAGGAAAAGAAGGGATACAGCAAAAGAATTTTGAATATACGCGTTACAACAATCCGTATTTCATGGCTTATGAATGGTTACGAGGGTATTACAAAAATGATTACTCAGGCCAAATAAGTCTTAATCACAAATTTAGCAGTGATTTTGATATGCTGGTAAGAACAAATATGGCCCTGACGAATTTGTTTAAAAATGAAAAATTTCCTTATTCTATGACGACTTACGACAGAGATAAAGGGCAGGGAGATTATAAGGAAGAATACAACTACGGATTCAAAAGTTATTCTGATTTAATGGTAAATTACCATAAAACAATCAGTAATTTCGAAGTAAAAGCTACTCTTGGAGCCAATATCAATATTGATAAAGCCCGTAATTCTTTTGCTTCTACAAATTATTTGATCATACCGGGATTATACACTTTAAGCAACTCTCAAACACCGGTTCAGCCTACTAATTTCAACAGTCATTTTCAGACTTACAGCTGGTACGGATCTATGGATTTGTCTTATAAATCCTTTTTATTCCTGGGTGCAACAGGAAGGTTCGATACAGATTCGAGACTTCCGGAACAAAACAATACCTTCTTTTATCCATCAGTGGGTTTAAGTGCTGTTTTGAGTGAAGTAGTAAAAATTCCGCTGGTAGATTTCTTAAAAGTTAGAACCTCTTATGCAAAAGTGGGCGGATCACTGGATATCTATAGCAATTTAGATACGTACAGACTTAGGGATCCTTTTACAGTAGGAGGAAAAACGTATAATGCAGCTTATGTTTCTGAAATTTTATCGAATAAAGATTTAGAGCCTGCCTTTAACTCGTCGATTGAATTTGGGATGGAAACCAGAATGTTTAAAAACAGATTTGGTTTTGATGTTACGTATTACGAAAATACAAACGGACCGCAGATTTTTGATTTAAAATATTCAGAAACTTCAGGATATCAAGGAAGTAAACAAAACGGAATTACCACAAAAACAAAAGGTGTAGAAGTTTCTCTATTTGTAAAACCTATCAAAAGCAAAGATTTTAACTGGGATTTTAATGTGAACTGGTCTACTTACAAAGAGTATTTGAAAGAAGTGTATGCCGGAATCGAAAATAACGGAAGAATTAAAGTAGGAGAGCGCGTAGATGCTTTTTATATTAATGATTTTATGAGAACAAATGATGGTAAGCTTATCGTAGGAAATGACGGAAAGCCACTTATCAATCCGTACCAGACAAAGGTGGGTTATAAAGCTCCGGACTGGTCAATGGGTATTACCAACAATGTGAGTTATAAAAATATAGCATTGAATTTTACTTTTGACGGAAGATACGGAGGAAAAATAGAAAACTATGTCAACCAAAAAATGTGGCAAAGCGGTAGACATGCAGATAGTAATACTCCGGAACGTGCCAATGATGTTATTGGTGTAAAATCATATGTAACTGACGCAGTTGTAATAACAGGTGGAGAATTGATTACAGACGGACAGGGAAATACGATTACTGATACCAGAACCTTTGCTCAAAACACGACTAAAATGTATTATCAGGATTATGCCAAATCATATCATGGTAATTATGCAGCCAATATTATAGATAAAACTTTCTTTAAACTGCGAGAAATAAGCGTAACTTATACTTTACCAGCTTCATTTACAAAACGATCGTTTATAGAAAATGCTTCTATCTCATTAGTCGGCAGGGATTTACTTTATTTCTCTAAACACAAAAACATCGATTTAGATCAGTTTTTAAATGAGAGCGATTCACCGCTTCAAACTCCAACCGTAAAAAGTTATGGTATCAACTTAAACTTAAAATTTTAATACCAGTAAAAATGAAAACAATACAACTATATAAATCCATGTTGATTATGGCAATGGTTTTGCTTGCAGGATCTTGTACGAATTTTGAAGATTTAGCCGATGATCCAAACAAGGCGACAAGCGTTCCTCCTTCGATGCTGTTAACAGAGGTTTTAAGAGTCATGAATAATGTTGATGACGAAGGCCCTTGGTCGGGTGCACAAAGAGACAATCAGTTTTGGGCAATTTCCTTTGATTATTACGGAGAACAGGATTACAATTGGGGATCAGGACCTATGCGATATACTACCTTATCGAATGTTACAGCAATGGAAAAAGAAGCTTCAAAACTGGATTCAAGGAATAAATACGGTGCATTAGCCAAATTTTTCAAGGCGTATTTCTTTGACTATATGTCCAAAAGAATGGGTGATATTCCACTGTCAGAAGCATTACAGGCAAATGGCAGCCAGCCCATTACACAACCTAAATACGATACTCAAAAAGAAGTGTATATCGAAGTTTTGAAACTTTTGAATGAGGCAAACGATCAAATTACGGCAGCAAAGGCCGAAGTAGGAACAGGTAATGTAGACGGAGATTTTTTATACAACGGAGATTTAGACAAATGGCAAAAAGCAATCAATGTTTTTCACCTAAGAGTATTAATTAGCTTAAGCAAAAAAACAGCAGATATAAACGTTGCCAATGAGTTGAAGCAAATGATCGAAAATCCGTTTAAATATCCTTTAATGACAGGAATTGAGGACAATATGAAGCGCAATTTCTCGGATGAAAACCTAAACAATTTCCCTTTAAATCCAGGAAACTTTGGTCGTAACCGAAACAGAAATGTAATGGCTGGAACGTATTTGAATATTCTAAAAGCCAATAATGATCCAAGAATATATAAAGTAGCCGATCCTGCTGCTTTTTATTTTAACAGCGCAGATCCTTTCAATATGAATGCGTATGTAGCTGCCAATACAGGAGATGAGCAAGGCCCTATGCAGGTGGCTTCAGATCAGGGTAAATTGTCTTATCCTAATGAAAAAAGATATTACAGCTCGTATGTAGGAGAAGCCTATACTTTAATTGGTTACGCTGAGCAGCAGTTTATCATTGCAGAAGCCATAAACAGAGGATGGATTGCCGGAGATGCAGCAGATTTTTATACTAAAGGAATAAAAGCTTCAATGGATTTTTACGACGTGAGCAGCTCAGATATTACCACTTTCTTAGCCAGTAACAATGTGGTTTATAAAGGAAACAATGCAAATGGATTAGAACAAATCTTAACGCAAAAGTATGTCGCATTTTTTCAAAATTCTGAAAGAGAGGCTTACTTCAATTTCAGAAGAACCGGAATTCCTGCTTTTAATGTGGGACCTGCTAATAAAAACGGAGGAAAAATTCCGTTGAGATGGAAATATCCTCAAGGAGAATTTGATAATAATGCTGCAAACGTAAAAGCCGCATTAAACAGCCAGTACGGAGGAACAGATGATATTAATGCTGTCATGTGGCTTTTAAAATAACATTAAAATGAAACACACCAAAAATACCATCATGATCATAGCGATATTCTCGCTATGGTCTTGTTTTTCTCAAAATAAAAAAGAGTTTCAGGCAGTAAAACATGTCGTAGTCATTGGTTTTGACGGTTTAAGCCCTAACGGAATTGAAAATGCCAAAACGCCCAATTTTCATAAACTAATGAAAGAAGGTGCTTCTACAATGCATGCAAGGGCGGTACTGCCATCAAGTTCCAGTACCAATTGGGCAACAATGATTATGGGCGCAGGGCCGGAACAGCACGGAATAACATCTAACGATTGGGAGAAAAATAATTTTGTTCTTCCTACAGTGGTACAAGGCGAGGATTTTCTTTTTCCAACCATTTTTAAACTGATTCACGATCAGAAAAAAAATGCCGAAATAGGAGCGATTTATCATTGGTCAGGTTTTGAAAGACTATTCGAAAAAAGCGCTGTTAATTATGATATTAACCCTGGAACAGAAGACGAAACTGCTCTTAAAGCCAGCAATTATATACAGTCAAAACAGCCCGTTTTTACGTTCGTACATTTTGATCATGTTGACCATGCCGGACACGAATACGGTCATGGCAGCCCTGAATATTACAAATCAGTAGAAAAAGCAGACGTTTTATTGGGCGAGGTTTTGCAGGCAATAGCAAGTTCAGCAATGGCCAATGAAACGTTAGTGATAGTAAGTGCTGATCACGGAGGTTTAGGCAAAGGTCATGGCGGAGAATCGTTGCAGGAAGTCGAGATTCCGTTTATTGTCTGGGGAAAATCAGTGAAGAAAAATTACACGATAGAATTTCCGGTTTACCAATATGATAATGCTGCAACTGTGGCTTTTGCTTTAGGTTTGAAAATGCCAATGGCTTGTATTGGCAGACCCGTTAAAAATGCTTTTGAAGGATACAACGAAAAAGACCATTTTCCGCTTACCAAAAGATTCAAACAACCTGTAATTCAGCCACAAGCCGTTTTAAGCAAAAGAGCAGGTGGTTTATTTACCAGTCAGGCCGACGTCATAATCGAAAACCCGGGCGGAGAAGGTGAAATCAGATATACAACTGATGGAGCAATGCCGACAGGAAAATCTCAATTGTATCAGGCTCCTTTTAAAACAGCTAAAAATACAGTGGTAAAAAGTGCCATTTTTAAGAACGGAAGTATTGCCAGTTTGGTAAGTGAAGCATTTTTCAGAGTGGTTCCTGCTGGTTTTCAGCCTCCGGTTTCTTACGAAATATTCTATTTGTCCAATTTAAACAGTATTCCTTTTTTAGACAATCTGACTCCTAATGAAAAAGGAAATTGTTTTGAAATAGGTTCCGAAGAAATCAATCAGAAAATCAAGGATAATACTGTGGTAAGATTTAAAACCACAATTACTATCGAAAAAGAAGGAACCTATAAGTTTTATACCAGATCAGATGACGGAAGCATTCTAAAGCTTAATAATGAGATTGTTGCCAACAATGACGGTGATCACGGTATAATAGAAAAATCAGGAGAAATTAAGCTAAAACCAGGAAAATATCCTCTGGAAGTACTTTGGTTTAATGGAGGCGGGGGAGGCTGGCTGGATGTTTATTATGAAACAGCCGGAATGCCAAAACAAATTATCCCTTCTTCGATTTTTAAGCTATAAATTTTTAAGCTAAAATATTAATAAGTAGTTGATTGTGATTTCTTAATGCATATGAATTGGAGCGAAAAGCCGCAAATTTTATTAATAATTAGGATGCGGACTCAGGATGTGCCTTTAGGCACCAAACATTGGTAGAAAACAGGAACAGGAATAAATTTAGCGTGCCGTAGGTACGCAATAGTTATCGTTTGTAGCGTACCTATGGCACGCTAACATATTTAAGAACTTAATTATTTCTACCAATATTTAATGCCTGGCGGCATAAATGGAAAACTTTCAACCGTTGATTGAAACTAATAGTTCAAAATATAAAAAGAGAATTAAATGAATAATCTCAATACCAATAAAAAGACAGAAGGTGATATTAATCTAACGGCGCAAAGAGCGCTTTGGAATACCTCTGAGACTGATGAGCTAACAAAGAGTCTCTTAGAAAAAGACGCGCGTTATTTTTTGCATCAGGCCATGTCTACTCCATGTTTAGACGTTTTAGAATCTTGTGAAGGACCTTTTATTACAAACATTAAAGGGAAAACCTATCTGGATTTTCACGGAAACAACGTGCATCAAATTGGATATGCAAACCCCAAATTGATCGAAAATCTGATTGCTCAGTTACAAACCCTTCCTTTTTCTCCAAGGCGTTTTACGAATAAACCCGCAATTGATTTTGCCGAAAAATTAGCATCATTATGTCCGTCAGATTTAAATCGCGTACTCTTGACTCCTAACGGAAGTTCTGCCATAGGAATTGCACTTAAACTGGCCAGAGCGGTGACCAAAAAATTTAAGGTAGTTTCTTTTTGGGATTCTTTTCACGGAGCTTCGCTAGATGCCGTAAGCGTTGGCGGGGAATCTGTTTTCAGGGATTACATGGGACCAATGATGCCCGGCGTCGAACGCATTCCTCCACCGACAAGTTATCGTGGTATTTTCGAAAATAACGAACAAAAGTGTTTAGAGTATTTAGAATATGTTTTTTCTAAAGAAAATGATATTGGTGCTTTTATCGCCGAAACGATTCGGAATACAGATGTTCAGATTCCATCAAAAAACTTTTGGAAAGAAGCCAGAAGACTCTGTTCTCAATATGGTGTTGTACTCATTTTAGACGAAATCCCGATCGCGTTAGGCAGAACCGGTAAAATGTTTGCCTTTGAGCATTATGATATCGAGCCTGATATTTTATGCATTGGCAAAGGTTTAGGAGGTGGTATTATACCACAGGCAGCAATCATTACCAGAGATGATTATAATGTTTTTGGCGACATTTCTTTAGGACATTATACGCATGAAAAAAGTCCGCTTGGAGCAATTGCAGGCTTAACAACTATCGATTTTATTGAAGATCACGATCTTTTAAACAAAGTAAATCAAGATGCTTTGTTTATGGAAGAATCACTTCGAAAATTAAAAGAAAACTATGCTGTTATTGGCGATGTAAGAGGAAAAGGGCTTTTGTGGGCTGTAGAATTGGTAAAAGACAGAACGACCAAAGAAAAAGCGCTTGAAGAAGCAGAAAAAGTAATGTACAGTTGTATGAAGAAAGGGTTAAGTTTTAAAGTATCAACAGGAAATGTTTTGCAATTATCACCAGCTTTGACGATTACGAGAGAAGAATTGCAAACGGCCTTAAATATACTCGAAGAAAGTCTGAACGAACTTTTATTAGAAGCTTAAAAAAAAACGATTAAACGATTTAAAATAAACAAAATGAAAAAACTAATTGTAACGGCATTATGTGTTTTTAGTGTTTTAGGAGCAGCAGCACAGCAAAAAAAAGCGTCAAAAAATCCAAGAGTAGTACTTATTACTTTAGATGGTTTTCGCTGGCAGGAATTATTTAGCGGAGCTGACAGCAAATTAATTATAAAAAAATATGCAGAAGATACCACAGCGGTAAAAGAAAGATTTTGGAGAAATACGCCTCAGGAAAGAAGAGCAGCCCTGATGCCTTTTTTCTGGAATCAGGTTACCAAAATGGGACAATTGCACGGTAATAGAACTTTAGGCAGCAATGTAAACCTGACCAATACCATGTGGTTTTCTTATCCGGGTTACAACGAGATTTTGACCGGAGCTGCTGATGATAAACAAATTAACAGCAATGATAAATTCGACAATCCTAATACTACGGTTTTAGAGAAAATCAATACGCTTTCTAAGTATAAAGGTAAAGTTGCTGCTTTTGGCAGTTGGGATGTTTTTCCGTTTATTATCAATCAAAAACGTTCCGGAATACTTGTAAATGCAGGTTTTGAAACCGTAAAAGGAAATAAACTTTCAGAGAGGGAAAAGTTTTTAAATGAACTGCAGCCAAAAGTGCCATCACCTTGGGATTCTGTTCGATTTGATGCTTTTACTTCAAATTATGCTTTAGAATATATGAAACGAGAACATCCGGAATTGGTTTACATTTCTTACGGAGAAACAGATGATTTCGCGCATGATGGCAATTATCAGGCTTATTTAAAATCAGCAAATGCAGCTGATGGTCTAATTGAAGATTTATGGAAGTTTACCCAAAAAGATTCTTTTTATAAAGACAATACCATTTTTATTATTTCGACAGATCACGGCCGCGGAACAGAACCATTAGAACAATGGAGAGATCACGGATCTAAAGTTGCCGGAGCTGATCAGGTTTGGTTAGTTGTGTTTGGAAATAGTGTGGAGGCGACAGGAGAAGCAACAGCAAAAGAACAATTATACAGCAATCAAATTGCACCCACGATATTACAATTATTTGATGCTGCGAAAGATGCTCAAATGAAAGGGCAATCATTACAAATCCTTAAAAAATAATTCAGATGCAAGGTAAAAAATCAAATCTGCCTTTTGTTTTGAATGCATCTGTGGCTTCTTTTGGAGTGTATTTTTGTATGTATGCTTTTAGAAAGCCTTTTACAGTTGCTACTTTCGAAGGTTTAGAGGTATTTCATATCGATTATAAAATACTTTTAATAATTGCTCAGGTTATTGGTTATGTGATTTCTAAGTTCATCGGAATCAAAATCATATCAGAACTAAAAGCAAATCAGCGAATATTTTATTTGTTGGGTTTAATAGGCATTTCAGAGATCGCTTTGGTGTTTTTCGCTTTGGTTCCCAAACCTTACAATATCCTTTTTATGTTGCTTAACGGCGTACCGTTAGGAATGATTTGGGGAATTGTCTTTTCGTATCTCGAAGGAAGAAAATTTACAGAGATATTAGGCGTTGCGCTAAGTACCAGTTTTATTGTATCGAGCGGAGTTGTAAAATCAGTAGGATTTTTTGTGATGGATTCGTTGCATTTTTCAGCGTTTTGGATGCCGGCAATTACAGGTCTTTTATTTGTGGGCCCGTTATTGTTTTTTGCCTGGATGTTAGAAAGAATCCCTAAACCATCGGCAGAAGACATTGCTTTGCGCTCAGAACGTATTCCGATGACCAATAAAGACAGGAAAAAGGTAGTGCTGCAATTTTTATTTCCTATCACGATTTGGGTTTTGTTTTATACGTATCTCACTGCTTTTAGGGATTTCAGGGATAATTTTGCCCGCGAATTATGGGACAGTATTGGTTATAAAGATGATATTGGGGTGTATACCAGTTCAGAGATAATAGTAGCTTTCATTGTACTGTTGGTTCTGGGAGCTGCATTCTATTTTAGAGACAATATGAAAGCCTTGTTCTTTTATCAGATATTGCTTTTATTGGGTTCAGTCTCTATTGGCGTTTCTACTTTTTTATTTCATACACAAAATATTAGCCCGTTTAGCTGGATGGTGGTATCAGGTTTTGGTCTGTACATTTGTTATGTTCCTTTTAATTGTTTGTTTTTTGACCGCTTTATTGCTGCTTTTAAAATAAAAGGAAATGCAGGATTTTTTATTTACATCGCCGATGCATTTGGATATCTGGGAAGCGTTGCCGTACTGCTGTACAAAAACTTTGGGCAGCCCAATTTATCCTGGTTGGATTTTTTTATGGATGGTGCGTACTTAATTGCCCTCATGGGAATCGTTGTTACCATAAGTTCCATGATTTACCTGAACAGAAAAAAGAAGAAAATTAAAAAACAAAATATAAATTATCAATTCGTTTTACATGAAAACACAATATGATTTAATCGTTGTAGGTGGCGGTGTTTTAGGAACTTTTCATGCCTATCATGCATTAAAAGCGGGAATGAAAGTGGCCATTATCGAAAAAGACAAAATGCCAAAAAGCGCTACAATTCAAAATTTCGGACAAGTAGTACCTTCGGGAATGGATTCGAAATGGCAAACATACGGCAGAGAAAGTTTAGCTATTTATAAAGAAATACAAAGTCAGTTTGATATTTCTGTGAGACAAAACGGATCGGTTTATCTGGCTTCAAATGATGAAGAAGTACAGCTTATTGAAGAATTGTTCCAAATTAACAAAGCCAATAATTATGCTTCGGTTTTATGGAATAAAAAAGAATGCCTGGATAAATATCCTGGTTTGAATAGTACTTATGTAAAAGCAGGATTGTTTTTTCCCGACGAAGTTACGGTAGAACCCAGAACGATGATCTACAGACTTCAGGACTATATGATTGAATATTTAGGATTAAAATTAATTACCAATACCGCTATTGTAAACTGCGAAAATGTAGCTGATGGGGTTGTTTTAGAAAGTGCATCAAAAGAAAATTATTTTGCCAAAAAAGTAATTATCTGCAACGGAAGCGAATTTAAAAATTTATATCCCGAATTGTTTTTTAAAAGTGATTTAGAGGTTTCAAAATTGCAAATGTTACAAACCAAGCCGCAGAAAAACTATAAACTAGACGGATCAATTTTGACAGGATTGTCTATCAGGCGTTATGAATCTTTTTATGAGTGTCCTTCTTTCAAAGAAATTAAAGCAAAAGAAGATCCAAATTCTTTAGAAAAAAAATGGGGCGTACATATTCTATTTAAACAAGCGGCAGACGGATCTGTTATTTTAGGAGATTCGCATCAATATGCATCGGCAGAAAATATAGACGATTTAGGTTTTAATCTGGATATGGACATCGATAATTTTATGATCGCAGAAGCCAAAAAAATCATCGATTTGCCTACTTACGAAATCCAAAACAGATGGTTTGGTATGTATTCCCAATGCAAAACCAAAGATATTTTTGAGCATACAATAGGCAAAAATATTCATATAATAACGGGAATAGGAGGAAAGGGAATGACCGGAAGTGCCGGTTTTTCAAAAGAAAATATATTTAAAATTTTTAATCAATAAGAATGAAGCAAGAAATACAACTGGTAGTGTTTGATATGGCCGGAACAACTGTAGATGAAGGAAATGTAGTGTATAAAACAGTTCAACAAGTGATTAATGATGAAGGGTATAACATATCATTAGACGATGTTTTGCATTATGGTGCAGGTAAAGAAAAATATCAGGCCATTTTTGATGTGCTGACAAATTGTACCGATTCTGATACTGTTGAAGTAACGGCTCAAAAAGCATTTTCTAATTTTAAACCGGCATTGGCAACAGCATATGCGAATTTAGAGGTAAAAAGCTTTGAGGGCACTGAAACATTGTTTGCTGATTTAAGAAACAAGCACATTAAAGTAGTTTTAAATACAGGATATGATTTTGCTACAGCTCAAAATTTACTCACAAAATTAGGATGGTCAGTAGGAGAAACCATCGACGCTATGGTAACTTCTGACGATGTAGAAAACGGACGACCTGACGGCGATATGATTTTGAAAGCAATGGAAATAACAGGAATAAAAAATCCTGAAAAAGTCCTAAAAGTAGGCGATTCTGCTATTGATATCGAAGAAGGAAAAAGTGCCAATTGCGGTATGACGGCTGGAGTTTTGACAGGTGCGCAAACCAGAGAACAAATTCAGCATGCAAATCCTACTATTATAGTAAACAGTCTGACAGAATTAAGAGAGATACTCTTGTAAATTAGTTGTTTTTTTTTTGCTCCTCCTTGTTACCCTTGATGAGGAGGAGTTTTTTTAATCAATAAGTAAGGGCCGAAAATAAAAAATTAAAACAATCCAATTCAAAAACTTTGCGCCTTTGCGTCTTTGCGAGATTAAATAATAAGCTTCTTTTTTTAGCCGCTGGAAATTTGCGCGCAAAGCCGCAAAGCCGCAAAGTTTTTATTAATCAAGCTATAAGTGAGATGGAGTTTATTCGGTTTGGGTATTAAAGAAGAAATATAATACCAGCATTTTAGCGGTGGTTTTGCTTCTGTTTATAGGAACATGCGGAATTCTTCCGTCAAAAAATATCGAGTCACCTTCTTTTATCAGTACTTCATCATCACCAATAATATAAACGCATTCTCCAGAAAGCATGTATTTGTATTCAAAAGCGTCCGTTTCGACTTTTTCTCTTTTAGAATCAGGTTTTACTTCCAGCAAAACCGCTTCAAAACCAATTGATGAAAGCTGTTTTCCAAAAATATACTGATAAGTAAATCCTTTTGCATCGTCTTCTTTTTCTATAATAGAATTATCTTCAGCGCGGGAAACGATATAATTTTCTCCGGTAGGTTTTGGCATTCCCTCAAAAAAATCAGAAACCTCAATTTCTAAAGCGTTGATAATATTCAATAAAACAGGAAGCGATGGTATGGTTCTTCCATTTTCAATTCGGGATATTAAACCATTACTCACATTGGCAGCATTTGCAACGGTACTGATTGTTTTTTTATTTTTTTTTCGAATATCCTTTATTCTTTTTCCTATTCCAATTAAGTAGTCGTTCATTCCAAATTGTATTTGTTACGAATATGCAAATTTAACTTGATATAAAAAAGAAGTTTTTTTATCAAAAGCAGATAAAAAAGTTTGCTTTTTGGTGTAGCGAAGAATATTAGAAAAAAAATATAAAAAAGGCCCGTTTCCGTAAGAAAAGGGGCTTTTAAGCTAAATAACTCTTAGTACTATTTGCCATAACTAATCATTACGCACAAGAAACCTGTAAATAGTTTGAGAAGTAAAAGTTTCCTTAGGTCGTAAAACTGTATTGGGAAAAGCAGGTGTATTGATGGAATTTGGGTAATGCTGTGTTTCGAGACAGAATGCACCATTTTTAGTATAAGGAATTCCGTTGCGTCCCTTTACTTTTTCGCTTAACCAGTTTCCTGAATAAAATACAACTCCGGGTTCGGTTGTATAAACTTCTAATTCCCTGCCGCTTATTGGTTCAAAAGCTTTTGCTGCCAAAGCTAATTTACCCGTTTGGTTTCGCAAAGCAAAAGTCACATCGTAGCCGTTTGTGTATTGCTGTACTTTTTCGATGTCTTTGCCAATAGTTTTAGGCGAAGTAAAATCAAACGGTGTGTTTTTTACATTGAGAATCTTCCCGGTTACCATACTGCCATCTCCATATTCCAGAAATTGGTCGGCAAAAATAGTTAATTCTGTATTTAATGCTTTAGGATTTCTTCCGCCCGAAAGATTAAAATAGGTATGGTTGGTCAGCACAAGCGGAGTGGCTTTGTCTGTAGTGGCTTTGTAATCAATAACGACATCATTATTATTTTTCAGTGTAAAAGTTACCGTAACCGATAAATTTCCGGGAAAACCTTCATCGCCATCTTTACTTAAATAGGTCATTTCAACTGCAGGCTCATTCTTTTTTGTTATTTCTTTGGCTTTCCAAATGTGTTTATCAAAACCATTAACACCTCCGTGAATATCAGACGACAGCGTATATTCGTGTCCGTCAAGTGTGAATTTTCTGTTTGAAATTCGATTAGCAACACGACCAACCGTAGAACCCATCAATGAGTTTTCCTTGCCCGCATAATGAGAAAGCGAGTCAAGACCCAATACCACACTGCTCATTTTACCATACTTGTCCGGCGTTACAATATTCGTAATTGCCGCGCCATAAGTAAGCAGCTGAACCTGCATTCCTGTTTTATTTTGTAAAGTGTACTCGAAAACATCCTGTCCCTGAACCTGTCCCATTTTCTTTTTACTAATACCAGATTTCTTAGCTACAGCAGCGTTTTGAGAAAATACATTCTCAGTTGCCAGCAATGCGAGACATAAAAAGGAGAAGTAAACAGCTAACTTTAATTTGTTCATGATGTTTTTTGTATTTTGTTATTGTAATCAAAGTTTTGGTCAAATTACTATTAACCAATGTTTTATCGCTAAGTGAATTACTTTTTATTTACCAAATTATAGTGATCTTCAAGATAAGAGAAGCGGGCCAATATTTCGAGCATTCCGCCATGTTCTACTAAATTGTACACACCATCGTTTGCGGCAAATAATCCTTTTTCGTTTTTGTTTTCCTTCAAAGTATTATCCAGACATTTTTTAAATCCTGAAATGTATTTCAGGTCTTTATTGTATTTTAAAAGATGCTGATAGCCACGCAATAAAACGGCATTAAACCAGTAACCATCTCTAAATTTGTCTCCTCCGTAAAAATAAAGTAAAGAACTATCTGCTATTTCGATTGCTTTTTTAAGATACTTTTTATCACCTGTTAGTTCATATAAATACACATTAGATTGTAGCATTGTTCCTGTATTATAGGAATAGATAGTTTTACCGATACTTCCGTCTGTCACCTTTATATTATCATAAAACAAGCCAGTTGGTGTTTGCAGTTTTTCATTTGTCCAGTTGTAGATCTTCAATGCATTATCAAGATATACCTGTTCCTTTGTTGCTTTGTACATTTTAAGGGCAACAATAATTCCTGGTCCGTTTGAACAGGTATTTTTAGTTTCAAAATCATTTTCGCGCCAGTACAATCCGCCACCTAGTTTTGAATCTGAGGCTGTCATCATAAAATCGTACATCGATTTTCCTAAATCGAAATACGTTTTCTTTCCGTTTCTTTCATAAATATCTAAGGCAGTTATTCCAATCCATTGGTTATCATCATAATATCTTTGTCCTTTGCTCAGTTGCACTATATATTCACCATATCCGGGTTTAGGTGGTGCAGGATCGTAGTAAGGCTGCATACTTTTGACAATGCCGTCAACTAAATTCGCTTTTTTATCTACTTTTTCAATTTCATTTGTGGCTTCAAACATAGCGCAAAGTGCCCACAACCAGCTATATTCTCTTTTATGTCCAAATTTTGTTTCTCTTTTTGCAGGATCTAAATCAACGAAATAATAGCCGGAAACACTATCATGAAAATTTTTCTCAATTGCTGAATGAAGTTGTTCCATCTCATCTTTGTAAAAATTGTTTTTTGAGTTAGTGTTTCTTTTTATTTCTGAAAAGCTCGAAAACAGTACTAATACTGCAATAAGTAATAAACTCTTTTTTTGATTCTTCATAACGGGTAACTATTTGTGGTTATTTATTTTATTTGAATTGAATAGTTTTAAAAGTAATATCACAAATCTACTAAAACGTTTTAGTGTTTTAAAACTAAAAATGGCCATTGCTATTATTTTTGTTGATAATAGCTCTAAATCGTTTTTTTGGTATTTATTTTTTAATGAAGTGAGTGATTATCGATCGAACATTAAACATTTGCAATCCATTACTATGTTAAATATCACTATTGTAATAACAAAAAAGCCTTTTAGAACTTGAATCTAAAAGGCTTTGTATTGATATAAAAGTTTGAAATTAAACTTCTGAGTTAGGATTCGGGATATAATTTAAGGTTTTTGATATCATCCTGTAAGATTTTCTCAAATCAATCTGTTGCAAAATTTTCAGATTCACTGTAATTTTCATCAAAGTTTTCTTCGGGATTATTGGCCTCATCTTCCTCCTGAGTGTCCTCATTTAGATCAGTCTCAGATAGTGGTTCTCTGTCAGAAGCATCATCAGAAGTAAAATCGGTATTTTGATAAGAGATTGATTCCACAGTTGGGTCATCTCCGTTATTAAAATTTTCAGGTTGCAACTGATTTTGTAAATCCTGCATTAAATTACGATCTCCCGGATTGTAATTTTTGTTGTCGTCTGTTATCATATCAGTGTGTTTAAAATGTATTAATTTTCAGATTACTATTTGTAGTGCCAAGTGATTAGAAATTATTATTTATAGATCTTATGGCCTTATCCAAAATTAAGGACAACAGTATTATTTGTTCTTATAGAATTTTAAGTAAGAGTTCTTTAATTATGAGTGATTTATAAAGAGACATATTAGAAAGAAAAAAAATCGATCTAAAAAAAACTGCCCTCAAATAGTATCTAACTTTTTGAAGACAGTTTCAAGAAATGGAATTTTTAACTATCGATCTGTGAAATAATTTTGCAACTATTTATTGAGCATCCCAAGAGGCACTAGCATAATAAATAGAACTTGTTACCGGAGCTGTCCAGTAACTTTGACTACCGCCACGGAAGGTATGAAGACTTACTGCATTGACATTTCGTTTAGAATCGTTAGTTACCCAACGAATGGTCTGATTTAGTATTTCTGTACCATTTACATAATATTTGACATATCCGTTCGTATTTGATCCGGTATTTAATTTCACAGATATCTGACAGTTATATGTTACTCCTTCTTGTATATAATATTTTTTCCCAAAATCGTTACCAAATTGTCCGGGCTGATCTTTATAATAAACGTAGGGTTGGAGGTAAGCCCCACTTCCTTTGGCAGTGTTTGATCCACTTGGGCAATACCACATAAATCTGGCACTACCGCCGTTGCCATCCCATCCTGGATCGCCACCGGTGTTCTGGTCGCCAATTAGTATACCGTATCCGCATTTACCACCTCTGCTCCAATAAAATCCGGAATTAAATTTCATTTGGAACCAAACGGTATAAACACCACCTGACCAAACGCCGTAAGATGTACACAAACCACCGGGACATGATAGTGTATTGGTTTGCAATGTAATCGTTCTGGCTCCGGCACCACCGCCTGCTAAGGCAGCAGCAGCTTTGTTAGTGTTTTGCTGCGCATCTGTAGCACTTTGTAATGTTTCTTTGTTAGTTGCTTGCGGCTCATTTAGATCTTGTTCCTTTTCACAGGAATTAAACACTAATGCCATAATAAATAGCAAACTTGTCAATTTGAAGAATTTTTTCATTTTTAAAACTTTAAGGTTAGTAAACAATTAATGGTTAGTAAAACAATAGATTCTAATTACATCAAATGATATTAAAGAGAAGCCTTTTTTATCGGTATCAGTAATTAAGCAACTAAAAAACAGTGTTTTATAATTGATATAGCAAAGTTGATTAATAAGAATTTGAAAGTGGAGTAAAAAAGTACGATTTTAGGTACGTAAAAATCTTGTATGTGAATTTTGTATACTTTTTTAGGTATTATAAAATGATATCATTAAATAAAATGATAAAAAATTATGTAGTATTTAAATAATTAAGAATTAGATGCACTTTTGTTGTAAGTAGAATTATATACTATAAATTATTCACAAAAAAGTATTTAAAAAAAAAGAAATGTCATGCAAAAAGGGAGATTCAAGATATGATACTATTTTATCGTGTAAAAACGAGATCAATTATTAATTAAAAAAGAGGATATACTTTTCAGTATATCCTCTTTTTAAAATTTGTTTTTTCACCTGTTATAACAAAACCGTGAATCCTGTTTTAATTTTAGCATTAAGAGCGGTGGTTCTTCCTGATTCCTATTATTTGGCCTTGGGATTATCATCTGATTCTTCTTCTTCCCAGTCATTTTCGTCATATTCCGAATCAAAATCATCTTCTAAATCCTCTTTCAGGTCTCCAAGTTCTAAGTTGTAATGGTTACTGGCAGCTAATTTAGCCTGAAAAGCATCAAGATAATCATCATAATTTAATAACAGCTGCTCTTCGTAGTAAGTCATATCGCCTGAAAATTCTTCAGTGCTATAAGAGTAATTTTCGTAGTTCATATAAATCGGTTTAAAATTAATAGCATAAACAATGTTCTAATAGTTCTAATTAGAATTATTTAAAATTAAATTTTTTACCGCAGTAGAATTTATACAATTTTCAGGAAGGATTGTTAAATTCTCACCTAACAAATGGAATACTATTCATTTTGGAATAAAAGGGCTATTACTATCATTATAAGAAAAATTTTCATTTAATGATTTTAACTTTATTGTTTGCGAGTTTCCAGGAATCCTTATTTTGTACTAACAGCTACAAAGAATTGAAATCAGAAATAGATGTAAAACAACTTTTGGTAGTAAATATCCATGAAAGCAGGTATTGTTTTTTGTATCTGCCTTCAGTAATTTTGGCCGTAATAAAAAAACTTTTTTATTATATTTGATTAATAAATTGATCCATAAGGCAATTTGTTTCTCGTTAACTTTAGCATTATTTATATGAAATTTTATGCGCTTGTTTTAGCAGTTAGTCTGTTTCCATTTGCTGCATTATGTCAAAAGGCAGTTGCACCCGGCAGTAAGGACGTCAATACCAAATACATTAAACCCGGAAAGTCGCTCTTTACCGTATATTATGTTAAAGATACAAGCTGGGTAAAGCAGGGAACAGTAACTTATGATATTGTGGCAGCCAACAACCAATTGAGTCTGACTAATTCCTATACTCCAAAAGACAATTCATTTAGTACAGCCCGCACCAGTGTAGCGGATGCTCAAACTCTTAAACCTATCACTTATATTAGTGATGCTAAGGAAGCTAAAGTTGATCTTAACTTTGGTGAAAAGGTTACAGGAAATTATTATACCAAGAAAACTAAAAAAAATAAAAAGCTGAATTTGAATCCCAAAGAGGTGTTTTTTGACTGGTTATGGACGGATAATATGATTTTAACACTGCCGTTAGATGTAGGTTATAAAGCCCGTTTCCCTCAGTTCTATTATAGTGATGATGCTACTGTTCCTGTAGAATACTACACAATCAAGGAAGTAAAAAGTTTCATTTATAACTCTCCAAGGACTGGTAAGCACGAAGCATGGCTGGTTACTGTTTTGGAAGAAAATACAAATGCCATTTATAATTATATTGTAGACAAAAAGGACCATCGTCTCTGGCAGCGCGAAATGTCTATGGGTAAAGGTATGTGGGAAATTACGACCAACGAGGAGCTGGATTATCAGCCTATTAAAAACAAATTCGATAAAGAAAAAGTCGCTCAGCAGATTTCTAAAGGCAGCAGTGTTATTACTGGTACGGCATATGCACGATCTGACGCTGGTAAGAAATTGGGTGGTTTGGTGAATACCGCCAAGAAACAATTTGCACCAAAAGGTACAGAAATCACACTTTTCCCTAGTTCTGCCTATTATGACGAATGGGCTGAAGTCAACAAGAAAATTCGAAAACAGAAAAAAATGCCCGAGGTTCCTTTGAATTCTGATTTTGGATATGGTGTCAAAAAAGCCAAAGTTTATGATGATCAGGGGCATTTTGAATTCGCAGATCTTATGCCGGGCACGTATGTGGTTATGGCCAGTTTTGATTTTTCTAATTCTTATAATTATTCATATGTATCCGGCTATACCAATTATTATAACTATTGGGGGTATACAGGGTCTTCAACAAATTATGCTACGGCCAGACAAGGCTATATAGATAAGGCAAATATTGAAAAGCGAGTAACAATAGATAAGGATGGCGAGAAAAAAGAAGTGAACTTAAAAGAGTAATTCGATAAAGATCTTTTTTTCAAAAGAAGTCTATAATTATCCATATTTTAAGTTCTAAATAACCTAAATCATTGGATATTGGTTTATTTCGTTATAATTATTTTCCGATCTTTTCAAAAATAAGCTGCATCATTTCAGGATCTAAGGCAGTCATGTCTACCAATTTTAAAGATTTTACCATTTTTAAAGTTGCAGTTTTATAATGCTGAAAATGGGGTGTCTGCAAATGAGATTTATAGGCTTTTTGATTGGCATATATTTCTATTATCCTAATCTGTGCTGGATTTTCTTTTTGAAACATCGGATAAATGGCAATAACTCCTGCTTCAAGTTTTACTGATTCTGATGATTCTTTTTTAAGTATCTCTTTGTATTCTTCCAGATATTCCGGAATAATTTCGATTTCAGAAATTCTCACCATCATATCTGGTTCGATAATTGGCGTAACAGGTTCACCAATAGCGTTTCTTAAAACATTGGCTTGTGTTTTTCCTGCTGTTTTTTCGATAATAAAAGTAAGCTCCAAAAGCTGTGCATCTGTGATTCCGGTATTTTTACCCATATTAAGATGCGCCTTTAGTTGTGGTTCGACTCCGGGCATTGCGGCTAATGCTGAAATGGTTACAAATTCTCGCTGACGGAAATTCAAAACATCGCGATTAAAAATATCGGCAAACAAATGTTCTTTTAAAAAAGTATCTATCGCAGGAGCAAAAGCAGCGGCACCTGTCTTAGGTCCGGTTTCTTCTTTCCCCGTTAATTTTTGAAGATTCTCTTTTCCTGATTGGTATTTGTCTTTTACAGTTACTTCAGAAGCTTGTTTGCCTTCAGTATCTTTTATTCCATGAGATTTTCTTTCTTCCAAAACCGCCATTAGCGTGTTGATCGCATTTAAGCTTCGGGGAAATCCGCAATAGGCGTAAAGCTGTACCAATGCTTCTTTTATTTCATTTACGGTAAGTCCGGCATCAAGACCTTTATTTATTGCAGGTTTTAATTGGTCTAAATTTCCTGTGGCAGTAAGTGCGGCAATAGCCGCCATGCTTTGTTGGTGTGTATTTAACGCCTGTTCATTTTTATTTTTTTGCTGTGCAGTCATTGTATTTATAATTATCAAAAAAGTGAATATACTTATAGAGTTCAGAAATTTTTTATAGCTCATGATGTAAAAATTAATGTTTAGGTAATTTCAATAAGAAAAGACTTTTAGCTCTTACAAATTTCGGAATTGTAACGCATCTCTTTGTATACATACTACAGATGTATTTACCATTTTTACTGATTTTGCAGCAAAATGGTCAGCAGCAGCACTCTGTTTGCTAAATTTGTAACAAACTTTTGGTTATGGAACGAATTGATAGGATTGAAACCGTCAAGCAATACAATGATGCAGTAGGAGCAGAGACTTTACATCCTTTTGTTAGTATTGTCGATTTTGATGAAATACCAACTTACCAGTATTTTAAAAGACATATGAGCGTTTATGCTGTTTTTTTGAAATACATTAAATGCGGAGATATGCGTTACGGATGCCAGTCTTATGATTATGAAGATGGTACGCTGGTTTTTATTTCACCAGGTCAGATTTACGGGATTGATGGCAGAAACGAAATTATTAAGCCGTGGGGCAAAGCGCTCGTTTTTCATCCTGATTTGCTTGCCGGGACAACTCTTGCACGTCAAATAAAGGACTATTCATTTTTTTCTTATGAAGTAAATGAAGCATTGCATTTGTCTAAAAAAGAAAGAAAAGTGATCAACGATTGTTTCGGAAAAATCCTGACCGAAATTGATCAGAATATCGACAAGCATAGTAAAACACTCATTGTTTCTACTATCGAACTTTTATTGAATTACTGTATGAGGTATTATGACAGGCAATTTATCACCAGAACTCATATCAATAAAGATATTCTCATTCGTTTTGAAAATCTGCTGAACGATTATTTTACGTCAGGCAAGTCTAAAACTTTAGGACTTCCTTCAGTAAGTTATTGTGCAGAACAATTATTTCTCTCCGCTAATTATTTTGGAGATCTCATAAAAAAAGAAACCGGAAGTACGGCTTTAGATTATATTCAGTCAAAATTAATTGATGAGGCAAAGACAATATTATTCGATCACGAAAAATCGGTGAGTGATATTGCTTATGAATTAGGTTTTAAATACCAACAGCATTTTACCCGATTATTTAAGCAAAAGACAGGACTTACACCACTGCAATATCGTGTAAATGTATAATTTAAACAAAAAAAATACTCTCACCTTATTTGTAAAAAGTTGTTTAAAGAAGGGTTTTATTTGAAATAACTTGCTTTCCCTCATCTTTTTAGGAAATTTAAAAGGAGAACTAAAAAATAAAATTCAGGTACATTCTGTGTTTTAAATATACTTTTTAGTATATTTGCAATCTAATTAATTACAGAAATGCTTACTAAGGCCGAAAGAACAAAACAATTTATACTGGAAACTGCAGTGCCGCTTTATAATGAAAAAGGCATTTCGGGGGTTAATATTGATGATGTACTCGAAGCTACCAAACTTACAAAGGGATGTCTGTATGGTCATTTTGAGAATAAGGAAGATTTATCAGAACAGGTTATTGATTTGTCGTTAAAATTGGTTTCAGACAGAATCAGAGCTGCGGTTTATCAGGCAAAAACAATAAAAGGTAAAGTATTTGCCTTTTTAGATTTTTATAAAAACCCAATAGAAACTTATATTTCAGGAGGTTGCCCTATATTTAATACTGCTGTAGAAGCAGATGATAATTATCCTCTTATAAAAGAGAAAGTAGCAAAAGTATTTAGAAGCGGCCAGCAGGAATTAGCGGGTTTACTTCAGGAAGGAATAAATACAGGTGAATTTTCAGCTAAACTGGATCCCGTTGTTTTTGCGTTCAAATTAACAGCATCGGTCGAAGGAGGTATTGTAATGTGCCGAGTTATGGGTACAGCAAAACCTATGCAGGGACTTGTAAAAAGTTTAAAATCTGAATTAGAACAATACGTCATATGATTTTTTTTTGCTTTAAAATAGACTAAAAAGTATATTTTATAATAATCTAAATTCAAAAAAAAAGCGAAGTTAGAGTTTGAAGATGATTTTTTGGCTCTTGAAAAATAAGTTTGATGTTCGTGTTGGTGAGTATAAACAATTCTTTAAATAAAGTATAATGAACATAAAAGGTAAAACAATATTAATTACGGGAGGTGCTTCCGGTATTGGCTTCGAATCGGCAAAGCAATTTTTAGCCGAAGGTGCGCGTGTCATCATCACAGGAAGGAATCAAGAGAAACTAGAGGATGCAAAAAAAATGCTTCCATCCGTAACTATTATCAAAAGTGACGTTGAAAATCCTGAGGATGCAAAAGCACTTTATGACCAAGCTGTTGCTCTTGGCGGAATAGATATTTTGTATAATAATGCGGGTGTTGGAACTCCTGCACTAAATCTAGCCATTGCAAGTGAGCAAATTTTAAAAAATGCGATTTACGAAATGAATATCAATTATTTTGGTGTTATAAGACTCAACACACTTTTTATAGAGATGTTAAAATCAAGACCAGAAAGCGCGATCATAAATACAACCTCTATTTTGAGTATGGTGCCGGCTTTAGAAGAACCAACTTATGCGGCAACAAAGGCGGCTTTAAGCTTTTATACCCGAATACTAAGAAAGAATTTAGAGATTTTAAACAGTAATGTAAAAGTATTCGAACTGCTTCCTCCCGTTGTAGCAACAGCCATGACTGCGAAAAGAAACGACAAGAAAATGACTCCTGAAAAATTGGTAAAAGCCCTTATTTCAGGAATTAAAAAAGATCAGTTTACTATTCGTGTAGGAGACAGCAAATTGTTGTACATCGTTAGCCGGTTTTTTCCGCAGTTGGCTTTTAATTTGGTGAATCCTAAAAAAATATACGCAGACCTTAAGCAGTAACGAGAATTTAAAAGATATAAAATGAAAGCATTTATAATAAATAAATACAGCAAGAAAGAAATTTTGCAGTTGGCAGATGTACCAGTTCCGGAAGTACGAGACAATGATGTTCTGGTTGAAGTTTATGCAGCCGGAATCAATCTTTTAGATTCAAAAATAAAAACCGGAGAGTTTAAACTTATTTTGCCCTATAAACTTCCGTTGATATTGGGGCACGATGTGGCAGGAATTATTACTCAGGTGGGTAAAAATGTAAAAAGATTTAAAGTAGGTGATGCAATTTATGCAAGAGCGGCAGATCATCGGATAGGAACATTTGCAGAATTTATTGCCATTGATGAAAGAGATGTTGCACTTAAACCAAAGAATCTTTCTATGGAAGAAGCAGCATCGATTCCGTTAGTAGCTTTGACTGCCTGGCAGGTTTTGGTAGAAAATGCAAAAGTTAAACAAGGACAAAAAGTATTTATTCAGGCGGGTTCCGGCGGTGTTGGTACAATTTCTATTCAGCTCGCAAAATATTTAGGAGCAACGGTGGCTACAACAGCAAGTGCCAAAAGTTTCGATTTTCTGGATAAACTTGGAGCAGATCTTACTATTGACTACAAAAACAGTGATTTTGAAAATAGGCTGAGTAATTATGATGTTGTATTAAATAGCCAGGATAAAAAAACACTCGAAAAATCCTTAAGAATATTAAAACCCGGTGGAAAACTAATTTCTATTTCAGGTCCTCCAACACCTGCATTTGCAAAAGAAATAAAAGCACCCTGGCTGGTAAGAATCATTTTATCATTATTAAGTTCCGGTATTCGTAAAAAAGCAAAGGCAAAAAATGTTGATTATTCTTTTTTATTTATGAAAGCTAACGGTGAGCAATTAAGTAAAATTACAAAACTTATTGAGTCAGGAGCAATCAAGCCAGTTCTGGATAAAGTTTTTTCTTTTGAAAAAGCCAATGAAGCCCTAGATTATGTCGAAAGCGGACGTACAAAAGGTAAAGTAGTGCTTAAAGTGAAATAAATATTTCAATCCACACTTTTCAATTTAAAAAAAGTCCATAGCCTTACCAAATAGTTATGAATGTGTCTTTCTTTTTCATGCATTCATTGTGGCCCTATAAGGTAATAATATGAAGAATCAATTATGATTTTTAACTGGTAATGGTATTAACTGATTTGTACCAAAATCAAAGACTAATTTTGAATTGGAAGTGTGCGATGAAATAACCTGACAAGACAAAAAATCATCAAAATTTAGAAGCTATTCTATTTATAATAAGATATTTATATAGGTTTTGTTTTTGTTTTCTGACAATTAAATCTATGTTAAAAGTATTCCTGCATTTTAATATTAATTTGAACTTTGTAAAACTGTTTAATTAATAAATGATGTATTATGGAAACGCAAATTATTGAACTGGAAAAAGAATATTGGAAAGGAATGGAAAATCACGATTATGAAACGGTAAAAAAGCTTACTCGCTTTCCTTGCATAATCGCCGGTAAAAATGGAGTACAAAGTGTAGATCAGGCTACTTTTAAAAAAATGTTCGAATCAGGCGATGGTGATAAAATACAAGTATTGAATATTTCTGATGTTGAATCGCAATTAATTACTGAAAATACCGCAATAATAGGATATTCGATAACATTAGCAATAGCAGATGATCAACAAAAGACTCCTGTAAAATGCGCCTGCACTTCGACATGGATAAAAGAACAAGACAATTGGGTCTGCGCACTGCATACTGAAACCGAATTGTCGCAACAGTAAACCGAAATCCATTTAATACTTATGAGCCCGATATTATTCGGGCTCTTTTTATATATACCAAAATAAAGTAATGGTTTAATATGCTGGGAATTGTGTAACATCCTGATGAAATTAAGTACTTTTTAATCTATTGTCATTTGTACCTTTAAATAGTATTTTAAAAACTATTAATAATCAAAAAAAAAGTAAGTTATGGCAGAAATTAAAATTGAGAAAAAGAAACCTGTATGGCCTTGGATCGTAGCAATATTAATCATTGCAGCACTTATATACTATGTCTTTGTACAAGATCATGAAGCTAACAGTGAAAGTACTATAGAGGTAGAAAACACTACAGGTGCACAATAATAGTACGCAATAAAAGGAAAAAAGAAACCAATATTGTGGCTTCCCGAAGTAAGGAAATTAGAAAATTGATACTCTCGACTTGTAAACAGGAATGAGATGTAAGATTAAAAATTTATTGTGGCAGTAGAGTTAAAGCTATTAACCGCTTTAGATCTCAATTGCTGCAGTTATACTTGGAAGAAAAACAATATATAACAATAAAAAATTATGGAAAATAAAGACAAAAACTTATACAGGCTAGACGAACTATCTAATTATAAAATTGCCTCAGACTATTCTGATGTAAGAGGATGGAAGATAGTAGACTCTGAGAACCATACCATTGGTAAAATTGATAATCTTTGGGTAAATAAAGATATGCAGCGCGTTGTTTATCTTGATGTAAAATTGGATAAAGGATTAATAGAGGACAATCGTAATGAAGTGCGTGATGTTATAGCAAACGACAGCGGAAAAGAATTTATTTATAAAGAAGGAGACAGCCACATTATCATACCAATAGGATCTGTAAACATAAATAAAGACACGAAAATTGTTATGGCCAATAGTATTGGATATGACACTTTTAGAAATACAAGCAGATACAACACACAACAAAATTTTGACAGAGAGTACGAACGCAGAGATTCTGTGTTGATTTCCTAATAAATATAAATTTTATTTTTAGCTGTCTTGGTTATTTATCTTTTATATTATTAAATTTGTAGCCTTAGTCAGCCATAGCGCTAGACTGTATAGCGTGTTTATGCATTTTTATGCTGGCACGCTATTTTTTTTGATTCAAAATCTTTATCATATACTGCTTTATTTTTGTAGAGAATATAAATCAGTTCCAATAATTTTCTCTGTACCGCTACACATCCTTTCATTTTGATGCCATGTTTTGCTACTATTCTACTGTATTGGTCGCGAAAATTATCATCCCATTTTATGCTGCTTAGAGCTGGCAGATGCAGGCAGCTTCTTAAATATCTATTACCCCTTTTGGAAATTGACGGCTTGCCTTTTACTGATGTTCCTGAGAGTTTTTCTTTTACATCCAGTCCTGCATAACTTGTAAGCTGTTTTTTACTGCGTATAAGCTCAAATCCGTTTGTTTCGCCAATAACAGTTGCTGCAGTCAAAATTGAAATACCCGGTATTGTACAGATATTACTGATGTCTTTACTAAGTTCTTTGTTCTCTTTTATACTACTTTCGATCTCATTCTTAATTTCTTTCTCAAGGGTGTTTAAAAAATGTATCCTTCTATTTGAACGTTCAATACTTGAAATATGAGGCATTGCTTCTGCCTCTTCGGCATGCAGTTGGTTTTTTACTATGGTTCTCTCATCTGTAATTTGACGGCGTTCACGTGTAAGTTGTTTTAAGGTTCTGTAGATCGCTTTTGGTTTTTTCCAATTATCGAGTTTTCTTTCCAGTCCAAATCTGGCAATGGCCTCAGAACACGTTTTATCTGTAATTGTTTTGATCTCAAGAGTTCGTATATAATTACTGATTTTGTTGGGCAGTACAATACTTAAATCCTCTTTTTTTTCATCTAAATAATGGGCGAACTTCTCATGGTAAACACCTGTAGCTTCCATTACATATCGAACTTTGGTCGTTTTATCTGTAAGCTTATCAATCCATTGAGAAAGTTTTAAAAAACCTTTATCTGTATTTTTAAAAACAGAATAAGCACACAGTTCAATCGATAAATCATCATTGAGTCTTCCTAAAGTAACTACCAATTCTTTTTGCGCTACATCAATTCCTAATACCTGTTTCAATACTTTCATAACTCCTTAATTTTAAATAATATTATAAAGTGATGAATCTTCCTTCGTCTTTTCTCCTGGTTGGATATTCTGGATAATACGACCTGCGTAGTTCCTTACATTCTGTTCAGACTCTAAAAGATAAAAAAGAATGAGGCGGTATCTCTGCGTCAATGTACTTCCTGAGTCATTTAGTCGCGAATCGACTCTCACCCTTTTTCACTTTATGATATCCAAATATAGATATTTGAAAGATTGATTTTCTAACTATGCAAACATAGGAGTAATGAAGTCGTATTATCCTGAAAATGATCCGGGTTCTGGTTATGATAGTGATGATGACGCTTTTTACAACCGCAGAGAATTTGAGAATCGCTAATATTAAGGGTATTGATTAGAATATCTTACATTAGAAATTTTCTCCAACGTTAATACGCTTTTGAAGCAAGCCACAAGCAGTAAATAAAAAAATGCTAAATCATTTGATTTAGCATTTTTTATATCATCTATTTTTGGTTATTTATTAGATGTTGACAAATTTATTTTAGCGCATAATTGATATAACCACCATCTGCTAACAGCTCAGTTCCGGTAATAAAACTTGCATCATCCGAAGCAAGAAACAATACCGTTTTCGCGATTTCTGCAGGGTCACCTAATCGTTGCATTGCAGTGGCACCTGAAAGAAATTCCTTTGCTTCTTCTGGTACAGCTTTATGAAGTCCAGGTGTTGAAACAGGGCCAGGGCTCACAATATTGACACGAATTTTTCTGCCCGCCAATTCGTTTGCAGCGATTTGAGCGATTTTATTTAAAGCTCCTTTTGTAGCCGAATAGACACTGCTTCCTAAATTGGCTGCAGTTGCAACGGTTGACGAAGTAAATATTACCGATGAACCAGCTGCTAAATGAGGAAGTAGTTTCTGAAGCGTGAAGAAATGACCTTTAACATTGGTATTAAACTGCGCATCAAAATCAGCTTCTGTCACTTCTTCGATTGCGCTAAAAGTTGCAATTCCCGCATTTAAAAAAAGCGTGTCTAATGTATTCCCGGTTTCGGCAAAAGCTTTTTCTAAAAGTGAAATATCAGACAAATTTGCAGTATCAGCTACTATAGTTTTCAATTTTGGACTGTTAATTTCGTCAGCAGCCTTTTTTAGGTTTTCGCTGTTTCTTCCGGTGATCCAAACGTTTGCGCCTGATTTTATGAATTCTTTTGCTGTTGCTAATCCTATTCCTGTAGTTCCTCCTGTAATCAGAACATTTTTGTTTGTGAAATTCATTTTATTATATTTTAAATTTATACCCGCAAAGTTAATTCAGTTAAGTTTATTTTTGTTACTTTGTAACCAAAAGTAACAGTAACGTTTGAGTAACAAAGTAACTTATGAGTAACGAATGTCAGGTGGAACACAGCAAAGAGATAATGGCCGTTCACGATACAATGGATATATTGAATGGGAAATGGAAGATTTCTATCATTTCTTCTATCTGTTATCATAATAAAAGAAGATTTACAGATATTTTAAATGATGTAAACGGAATTTCCAATAAAATGTTAAGCAAGGAATTGAAGGATCTTGAAATCAATAAACTCATTAAACGGACAGTTCTCGATACGCAGCCTGTTACAATTCATTATCAGCTCACGGAATATGGATTGACATTAAAAACGATCATAAACGATCTGGCCGAATGGGGAATAAAACACCGAAAAGTTATTATTGCTGGCTAACGGGAGTATTTTAATAGTAAAAGAAAAATGCCCTAGATAAGTATTATCTAAGGCATTTTTTTAAACTGTTGTAAGATCTAGTTAAAATGTTCTGCAATGTATGCAGTAAAATTTTCATCACTCATTTCATTAGAGGTGCTTTCACTTGTTATTGCATTTTTATACTGTGGAGTTTCTGCTAGAAATTTTAGGAACTGCTCCTGAATTTGTCCGGTTCCGGTAATGTGAATTTGATCAACATTAGGCATCTTACTGGCAATTTCCTTGAAAAATTTTTGCGTTAGCGTAATTTCCTGATTGTTGGCAGCATTTTCACTCGAATTGTTATCTGGTCCTGCATTTTTCACATGTCCCAATACAATGAATTCGCCATTATCTACATTTTCTTTTCCAACTATTGTGGCTTGATGAGTATCCATCCAAACTCCAAACGACTTCTTGTTTTTATCTGACATAATTTTATATTTTATTAAAGATAAACTTATGAAAATCAATAAAATGCAAATTGGCTTAAGATTGTGATATTATTTATGAGATAATGAAACTGTCGTTTTTTTACTATAATAATTACCTCACTTACTTTTTAGGAGTATAGCAAAGTGTCACTTTGAGATTCAAATTTATAGGCTTTTACTTTTAAAACTTTCTCCGGCTCCGTTAATGCTTTGGATTAAATGAGAAATGATTTCCGCAATCGATTCGGCAGATTCTTGAAAACCACCAAGTACCCAATCTTTCATTAATGCTATCGTACCCTGTTCTCCAAATAAATAGAGTTTATCTTGCAAAGATTGCTGCAATATTGCACCGCTATTCATCTGTGCAGTTATGTCAGTTTTTCTAAAGGATGACAACGCCTTCGAAAGCAGACTGCTGGAATCCGTTTCAGAAAAAATAATGACACTCATTTTTTTGTCACGTTCCATCGTTCTGCAGGAGGCCAAAATAATATCGTTTACGTTATCAAAATCTTTAATGGAATCCATCAGCGCAGTAAACATTTCGTCCTCCATTTCCCGTATTATTTCATACGGCGTATTATAATGCTTATAGAAAGTATTTCTGTTAAGGTCAGCAGCTTTGCACAATTCGGTTATCGAAATTTCATTGAGCGACTTATTTCTAAGCAAGTCCAATATGGAGTCACGCAAAACCATTTTAGTATAACGGACACGTCTGTCAATAGTTACTTTCATCTTTGGAAATATTTTCTCAGGTTATAATTAAATACTTATCGAACAATTTAATGTCCGTTTGCTCATTAAAAAGCAATCTAATAAATATTGAAAATGTATTTGTTGATTCTGGCTTTGAATTTGCAGCCTGTATCAAAAGTAGCACATTGTATATTTATAAGCAAACTGTTCGCAATCTTCTTTTTCGAAATTATAAGTTTAATCTCTATTTTTTTGAAAGCCTGATTAGACTTCGCTTATTTTTCAAAATTATGAAGGCATCATTTGTTGTGATGTTTCGTAAAAGTACTTATTGCTTTAAAATTTAACCTTTTAACTATTTTATTATGAAAACAAGAAAGAGATTATGGATGAGATTGTGCCTGAGTGCATTATTGCTTATTGCAGGAAGTTTTTATGTCCATGCCCAGGATCTGGCTGGTATTTGGCTTACTAAAGATGGTATTAGTAAAATTGAAATTTACAAGGCAAAAGATGGCTTGTACTACGGAAAATTAATATGGACAAAAGACCAGAGCGCGGATGCTAAAAAATTCCATGGAGAACTAATTCTGACAGGTCTTAACAAAGAAAGCGATAAAGAATATCAGGGAAAAGCGCATGATCCGGAACAAGATAAAACGTATAGTTGCACCATCAAAGTAAAAGACATTAACCACCTTGACCTGAGAGGTTATATTGGTATTTCAATTATTGGAAGAACAGAACGTTGGATACGCGTCTCCAGATAAATCCGGAAATATTATTTCATGTTTTCAAACGGTCAATATGTGTCGATTTTAACTAAATATTTTCAATCAATTTTTTTTATTAAAAGCAAACAACAATTATGAATAGAACAAAAACGAGTCTTGCCGCTATACTTTCCGAAGGCAGATTATATTTTTCAAAATCAAAACTCCCCAATTCAGAAGCGCCGCCAATCAAAAAGAAGATAGAATTAAGCAGATCTATTGTTATAATCGGTTCCGGATATGGTGCTGCTGTTGCTGCTTTACGGCTTTGTGAAGCAGGGAAAAAAGTCTTAATTCTGGAAATGGGAATCAACTGGAAAGAATCAGGGATTCCATACTCCGGTTTATTAAGACCCGGGCGAAGTGCGGCCTGGCTTAAAAGGAAAACGATTGCCCCATTCATGAATGTTTTTCCCTTAAAACCTTTTACGGGAGCTTTAGACAAATTTAATTTTAAAAATATAGATGTTTGGGTGGGCAGAGGAGTAGGCGGCGGATCAATAGTAAATGGCGGGATGGCCGTTATTCCTAAAGAGAGTTATTTTAAAGAAGTTTTTCCTGATCTTGATGCCGAAAAATTTTATGACTTTTATTTTCCCCTCGCCAGCAAAGAGCTAAAAGTAAATGGTATCGACGAGCAATTTGTAAAAGACTGTCCTTATTATAAATTTACCCGCGTAGGAGAATCTGAAGCGCATAAAGCCGGTTTTAAGACTGTACGTGTACCCAATGTATATGACTTTAAATACATGGAAAGAGAATATAAAAACGAAGTGCCGCGTTCTGCATTAAATACCGAAGTAATTTATGGTAACAATCATGGTAAAAATAGCCTTGATAAAACGTATCTGAAAAAAGCATTGGCAACCGGAAACCTCGAAATCCTTGATTTGCATTGCGTTGATGTCATAAAAAGTAATGATGACAATAGTTATAGTCTGGAGGTAAGACAGATTAACACCTCAGGGAAAACTGTTGCCGATAAGATTGTTCACTGCAATAAATTAATTCTGGGTGCCGGCACTATGGGAACCTTAAAACTGCTGCTGGGCTCACAAAGTAATACTTTTCCTCTTGATCACACGGTAGGAAAAAATTGGGGAAACAACGGTAATTTTATGACAGGCAGAAACTGGGTCAGACCACTATCCGGAGGAACGGGAGCGCTGCAATCGACCATTCCTGTTGGTGCGGTTGATAATTGGGAGGATAGTGAGCATTCGTTTTTTACTGAAATTGCACCTTTGCCAATGGGCGTAGATGTAGCGACGGCGCTTTATCTGCTAATCAATCGGGTTGATAAAAAAGGATCTGTAACTTATGATAAAAAACAGAGTCGCCTTATATTAGACTGGAATGAAAGCCACACACTAAAGATGAAAGCCAATGCAAACTATTTCGTCAAGAAAATGAACCATGCAAATGGCGGGACAAGAAGCCATTTGCTGTTTAAAAATGGTTTTGGTGCCAATATTTGTTATCATCCTTTGGGCGGTTGTGTTTTAGGAGAATCTACCAATTTATTTGGTAAACTGAAAGAGCATGATAATCTTTATGTAATGGATGGATCATTAATTCCGGGATCTATTGGCGTTAATCCGTTTATGACCATTACCGCAATTGCTGAATATTGTATTGAAAACCTTATTGAACAGGGAGAGTTTACGCAGGTTTCTTAATTTTTTACGGAAAAAAAGGCAGCACCTGAGTACTAATACATATTTTTGTAATTAATAAAGCAACTGGCTTTTTTCTATTAAACTATGAGTACTATATTTTCTGACAGCCCCCAAATTGGATTAGTATCTACTTTTTCGGATCTTGTACATACCGATTTTAAGGGGGAAATGAATGCGTTATGCTGGTACAGAAATTTGGATGGCGATTTTAACGAGATTGTTGCTCAGTTACGTTTAAAAGAAAATATAACAGAAATTTATCCTGAAGATTTAATCGCACTTCAACTATCAGAAAAAGGGAATATAGCAAGAGCGATAATCTTAGATGATATACAATTATTAGCTGATTTTGGAGCTTCTCCGTCTCTTAATTTACTAAAGTGTTATGAGCGTGACGATGAATTTGATTTCATCTCTACTGATGTTTATTCCTTTCATGTTGATCGTTCGCCCATTGCAACAGATACTTTTTTATGTACCTATCACGGAGCAGCAAGTGATATTATTGCTAATTCGCAGGCAGAGCAAAAAATTCTAATTCCCGAAATCCAAATAAAGCTTAAAGAGTTGTACGATGGATCATCAGAAGAATTCGAAACCTTTTTGGAGGAAAATTATTTTGATTTGCATTATCAGGTCCACCCGGATGCAAAACCTACTAATTTAGGATTAGGACATCTTTGGCGACTTGCCGTAGATCATCCCAAACAACAAGTACTGCCTTGCATCCATAGAGCACCAATAGAAAATGAAGGAGAATATCGATTATTGTTGATATGTTAAGAACATTAATCCCTTCATCAAGCCAATATAATTTATAATTAGCTGATTATGAATGTTGCAAATTAGCCTAATTTGTTTCATTTTATAAAACGCAACATAATAATTCATTATTTTTCTTACAATTTTTATTTCTTTGTATCATCAAATATTATATGCTTATATTATTAGATTACTATCCGCACTTTAGATGAAATTATTCAAAAATATCTTCCTGTTATTTTAAATAACTGCTCTTTTTTTTGTTTTTAATATACTCCTTTTTTCAGTTGTTGAATGGGCCAATAATCACCTAATTGAAACGATAATGGTTTTGCTTTTAGCGAAGCATATAAAAACAATCAATTATGAAAACAAAATTATTTTCCTATATTTTCCTATTTTCATGTATTGTAGTTTATGCACAACAGGATGCACAGTTTACCCAATACATGTACAATACTATAAACATAAATCCTGCTTATGCCGGTTCTCGTGGGGCTTTAAGTATTTTTGGTTTATACCGCACACAATGGGTTGGTCTTGACGGAGCTCCTGAAACAAGCAGCTTTTCGATCAATACACCAATCAACAATAGTAATCTGGGAATTGGGGCTTCAGTGCTAAACGATAAAATTGGACCAACGAACGAGAATAATATTTCTCTCGATCTTTCTTATACCGTTCAGACATCGGCCAATTTTAAACTTTCGTTTGGTATTAAGGGAACTGTTAATATCTTCAATCTGGATGTGAGCAAGCTGAATCCCGAAGATCAGGGAGATCCTCAGTTTCAGGATCTCGACAATAAAATATCTCCAAACGTGGGTGCCGGGGTATATTGGCATTCTGACAAAGCATACATTGGTTTTTCTGTTCCCAATTTCATCGAAACCAATAAATATGATGATAATGATGTGGCGATCTACAAAGATAAAATCAATTATTATTTAATGGCAGGTTATGTATTTGATCTCGATAAATACCAATACATCAAATTCAAACCTGCTGCACTCGCGAAAATGGTGGGAGGTGCGCCACTTCAGGTAGATGTTTCGGCTAATTTTATGTTTTATGACAAATTTGTAATTGGCGTTGCTTACAGATGGAGCGCCTCAGTGAGTGCGATGGCTGGATTTCAGATTACCGACGGACTTTATTTGGGATATGGATATGACCGCGAAACCACAAAACTGAATAATTACAATTCAGGATCGCATGAAATATTTCTTCGATACGAATTCTTCAGGAACAATAGCAAGATGACAACACCTCGTTTCTTTTAAAATTTAGATGATGAAAAAATCTATACTCTTCTATATCGTCTTTTTAAGTTTTTGCTTATCAGCCATGTATGCCCAAAAAGCTACAATAAAACGGGCTGATAAAAAGTACGACAGCTATGCTTATATTGATGTCATACAGACTTATGAAAAAGTGGCCCTGAAAGGATACAAGTCAGAAGATATGTTTAAAAAACTGGGCAACTCCTATTATTTCAATGCTAATTATGAAAGTGCTTCAAAATGGTATGGAGAACTGTTTGCCATGAATCCCAATGTTGAATCTGAATATTATTTTAGATATGCACAGTCCTTAAAAAGCACGGGAGAGTTGCAGAAATCAAACCAGCTTATGGCTGAATTTTACACTAAATCTCAAAATGATTCCCGCGGAAAACTCTACAATAAAACTTCCAATTATTTAGATGAAATAAAAGCCAATTCAGGCCGCTATAATATTGAAGACGCCCGAATTAATTCTAAATATTCAGATTACGGAACCTTTGTTTATGACAACAAAATTTATTTTGCATCGGCAAGAGATACAGGAAACTTTTCGCAGAGAAAACATACCTGGACCGGCGAATATTTTACCAATTTGTATTTTTCATCTGTTGATTCTGTCAAAGTTAAAAAGATAAAAAACGGCTTAAACTCTAAATTTCACGAAGCTACACCAGTTTTTACCAAAGACGGCAAAACAGTTTATTTTACACGCAATAATTATGTAAACGGGAAAAAAGGAAAGAGTGACAAAAAAATTAATTTTATAAAATTATACCAGGCAACTCTTCAAAATAACAAATGGACAAATATAACGGCTCTTCCTTTTGCAAGCGATAATTATAGTACGGCGCATCCTGCACTTAGTCCTGACGAAAGAACCTTGTATTTTGCATCTGACATGCCCGGAACGTTCGGACAATCCGATCTTTATAAAGTAAGTATAAATGACAATGGCGGATTTGGAACTCCGGAAAATCTCGGAAAAACTATCAATACAGAAGGAAAAGAAACCTTCCCTTTTGTAACCGATGAAAACGAAATTTACTTTGCATCAGACGGTCATCCGGGACTTGGCGGATTGGATGTCTTTGCAGGAAAACTCAATAAAGACGGGACGATAAGCGATATTCAAAACCTTGGCAATGACATCAATTCGCCACAAGATGATTTTGCTTATGTCATTGACCCGGTTTCCAGAATAGGTTATTTCAGCTCTAATAAGGAGGGCGGACAAGGATCTGATGATATTTATAAATTTGTAGAAAACAAAGCACTACGATGTGTCCAGCAACTAAGCGGACAAATAACCGATGCGGTAACAGGAGCTATTTTACCGGAATCAAAAGTGACACTTTACGAAAATAGGACTGAAAAAAGTACCACAATTACAGACAGTAATGGTGCTTACAAGTTTGAAGTTGATTGTGGTAAAACTTATAATGTAAGGGCTGAAAAAGTAGAGTACGCAACCCAGGAAATTAGTATAACTATCGGAAAACTATCTGGGAAAACCAGTTTACCTATCGCTTTACATCCTGCAACATGTAAAGTAACTGTTGGAGATGATTTAGGAAAATGCTTCGGAATAAAGATGATTTATTTTGATCTGGATAAATCCAATATAGGACCACAAGCTGCACTGGATCTGGAAAAAATACTTCAGGTTTTAAATAACAATCCTACAATGAAACTCGACATTCGTTCCTATACAGATAGTCGCCAGACACATCAATACAATCAGGCACTTTCTGACAGAAGGGCCAAATCTACTGTAAGTTGGCTCATAAAAAATGGAGTTACTGCCAACAGATTAACCGCTAAAGGTTATGGAGAAACTGCTCTTTTAAATGGCTGTTCTGACGGTGTGGATTGCACTGAAGCAGAACACCAAATGAACAGAAGAAGTGAGTTTGTTATCACTGCAATATAATTTCAATTAATATTACAAGATAAATTATTTAGATCATAAGGAAATATAAGATAGCCTTACGGAGATCTTTTATATTGGTTTAAGACATAAAAAATGTTGTTCCTCATTAAATTATTCTTTCAATTAAAGAAATTTAAAAAGTTTAAATAATAGAACATTGAAGATTTAATCCTGTAATAAAATTTGCTTTCTTTTTCTCATATTTATCATATGATTTTTTATAATTTTTTCTAAATCAAGGGTTTAATTTGAATTTATGTTTAATTAAAAAGTATTATTATGAAAATACCTAAAGAAATAATCAATGGTTCTTTTATATTTTTGGGAATCGCAGCTTTTTTTATTTTAATGGAAATTTTAAATCTGTCACACTTATTTTATTTACGTTTATTAAACGTTCTTTTTATTTTTTATGGTGTAAACAGAACATTAAAAATGAATCTTGAAGAAGGTAATAACAGTTTTGTACCCAATGCGATATCCGCAATGGTCACTTCATTTACAGGTGTTGTACTTAGTATTGTGGCGCTTCTTATTTACAGCTATGCAAAAGGTGGCGACACATATGTAAAAACACTATCTTCAGCTTTTATGTTTGGAGGAGAACCTTCTGTACCCACATATTGTCTCTGTTTATTTTTTGAAGGAACTGCTTCTTGTATCATTGTAACATTACTGTTAATGTTATACTGGAATAATAAATATGCAGCAGATTAATTTGAAGAATACAGTGTTTTTATGTTTGATAAAAAGCTGAAAAAGAAGCCAATATAAGTGGCTTCTTTTTTTTTGAATTAAAGACAACTGTGCTTTAATTCCAATCTTTGTTATGATCTTTCAAAAAAAAACCGTTAGAAATTTTCATCTCTAACGGTTCATAATTAAAACCTTTGAGGGGCAAAAGGATCCGGATCATTAATATTTGGGTTTTCAGGTTCTAAATTTTCACGCGAAGAGTCGTCCTCGTTTTCGTCATCGAAATTTCTGTCACGCAAATCAGACCTGTCGTTTCGATCAAAATCCTCATCATTATCTTCCAAATCTTCATCCAAATCCTCTTCGTCATCAGGATCATCATCATTTTTAAGCTCATTATCAAGATCCTGGGCTATTTCGGCGTTTTTTTGAAAATAAGGATCTGTTTCCTCATTATCGTCCGCATCTTCATTTTGGCTGCGATCAATATCGTATTGATTTCCGCTGTTTTGATTTCTGTTTAAGGAATCATCGTGATGTTGATTTATTGCAGGATCTTTTTTTTCGATTGTTTCAGATGTAATCTCTTCATTCTCTGATTGAAAATTACGGCCACTTTGACCATAATTTTCGTTGTTGTCATGTATCATAGTAAATAGTTTGTAAAGTTTGACTTATTTTTTAGAGGAGCCTGATTATTTATCAGTACTTGACTTTTCATTCTTTCCTGATGAAGACTTTGCGCCATCTTTTGATGCTCCTGATTTAGGATCTGTACTTTTGGTACTTGTTTTTTTATCAGTACTACTTTTTGTAGTTTCTGAAGCTGTATCATAATTAAAGGTTTTTATAGTTAATAAAATCTAATGTTAGTAGAACAAATTTAGGATCATTATATAATTTTTTATTATAAAATTAAAATCACTAATTGTATAATTATCAGTGATTTACGGATGATTTTTACACCAGAAAATTGCGAAAAAATAGTATTTTAAGCGATTTATGTTTTATGCAAAAAATAAGTGTGGAAATCATGAAAAAAAATGATCTGTAAGTATAAAAAAAGCTCATTTTTATTACTAAATTTTGTAATGTTTAATAACAGATAGAACGTCTATAGTTCTTATAATCAATTTATTAATTAAAAAAACAACTATTATGAAAAATTTATTTTTATCATGTGCTATGTTGATGATTTTTGGAACAGCTGTAGTGGTTGCTCAGGAGACTCCCAAAAAAACAACGCAAAAAACAGACACCATTACGAAGAAGAAAAGTACAAAAGGTACCAAGCATTCATCCACCCACAAAACGGATACGGTGAATAAGCAACAAATGAATAAAAAGAAATCATCTACGACAACTACGCCACGTAAAGATTCGACGGCTACAAGACCTTAACTTATTTTCTTTTTATTGGATAATTAAAGCAAAAAATATCTTGTTTTAATTGATCAAAAAGCCACTTGAATAGTAGTATATTCAAGTGGCTTTTTAATTTTCTATAATGAACCTAAATTGATTTGTGGCTTTATCAAACTTGTATTTACCCAACAATAAGACAGCCTTTTTTTGCTTTGCGAAGTGTCTGCCCATATTTGATTGACAGTATTTATAAAGTTTGAAAAGTAAAAGGATAAGCAGCAGCAATTAAATAAGCAATTATGATAATACTCATAACAAAAATAACCACGGTTAGAATCGTCAATAATAATGTTGAATATAGATATTCGCCTTTTTGAAGCAGCTTATGCGTTTGTTTGTATTTGTAATAGGATAAAAAAATGGTAAGCGCACCTGTAAATACCAGACTAATCCCAATAAAAATGGTAAAGCCATTTTTTGGAATATTAGAATCCTGAAAAAAACTTGCCGGAAGCTGATTGACAAACAATGAAAATTAACAATTACAAAGCCAAATACCATAATACCAATACCGGTTCTAACCCAGGAAAGAAATGTTCTTTCGTTGGACATGTGCTCGTTGATCCTCTTTTTATTATCTATTTCCATTTGTTTAACTATAATGATTATCAATTTCTTTACTTCCTTTTCCTTCAACCCAGTTCATATAAAATGTTCATTGTCAAAATTATAATGAGATATTTAAATTTATTTATACAATTAATATTTTCATTTTATAGAATCTCAATTCTGTTTTTTATGGGATTAAGACAATATAATGTTTTGTAAGATGTAAGGGATAATCTTCAAATATATTTCACTCATAATCTGTTTTATTTAAAAAAAGCCTGCTTATATAAGGTGTGTAGTATATAATTTTTTGAAATAATTGTATAAGTAAAAACTCACTTTTTAGATTATTTTTAAATATTATGAACTATAACAATTACAATTATGAAAACCCTATTCAAGACCAAAGCGGCATTACTTATTCTCATTGCCGGACTTGCATTTTCGTGCAAAAAAAATGAGACTGCTCCGGCAGATAATTATACGAATGAAGCTGACACAACGCAGGCAACTGTTGATACTATAAATTCTAAGAGCGACACCACAAAAGTAAACTCTGCTGGTACTACAGGTGCAACCGGCGAAGGTTCTACAGGTTCCGGATCAGACGGAACCACTCAAAAAGGAAATACATCTGTACGAACAGATTCGACTGCGACGACTCCAAAGCGATAATAAAATGTTGAGGAAAATAAAAAACCTGTAATGCTGCCATTACAGGTTTTTTGTTCTCTTAGAAATTTAATTATTTGAAGATTGCATAACGACGTGCATTCTCTGAACATACAAAATTCAAAAAGCCTGTAACAAATACAGGCTTTCCTTTTAAGAGAAAAAAGTATCTGCAATCAAGTGTTAGCGAGACTCCAAATAAGTTTTAAAATTCATAATATCGTCTTTTACCAATTTCTCAAAATACGGATTAAGGAGTTTTGCGGCACTTTCGCCGGCAACTCCTAAAGGTGCATGATAGGAAATGGTTACAATAATTTCGGTTCCTTTTCCGCTTGGTCTAAAAATAACTTTTCCTGCATTTTTAATGGTGGCGTCCGGAAGCGAACTCCAGCTTATCAGTCTTTCTTTTTCATCTTTTAAAATTTCAGCTTTCCATGTTAATTTGCCAATTCCTGCAGGGCCTTTAGCTGTCCATTGCGAGGTTGTGTAACTAATGGGTTTGACAGATTCAAGATGATTCATGAATTTCGGTAAATTTTCAAAGTCACGCCAGAAAGAATATACTTCGCTAATTGGTTTATCAATAACACTGTTTATCCTGATGTTTACATTTGATGATTTGTCATTCTTAAGATGATCTACAGCATCATAAACGGGACAATAACCCGAAATTCCTCGTAAAAGCATTGCTCCGCCAGAACCAATCTTGGCAATACTTTTATCATTTTTAGATAAGCCCTTGTATAAAAGGTAACCGCCGCTTGTAATCATAAGGATTCTTTCAAGAGCCGAAACATTGGTTTTTGTTTTAAAAGTTCCTGAATTAGAAACTTGTTGTGGAGATGTTGTGTCCATGATTATTTTTTTTATTGTTATTAAATTAGTGCTAATAAAATGCACTCCCAAGCCTTAAATCCTGAATAATGGTTTATCAATAAAACATTAACTATCAGCAAGATGAACAAGATTCAAAAACGAGGAAGTACATTATTTTATATGGTATTTTTGATTAATGCTAATGCGTAAATAAGAGATTTCAATAATTATCAAAGTTATAAGGATAGATTGTCTTATTCTTATAGAATTAAGATGCACAATTATATAATTATCAGCGTTTTATGGCGTATGGTCAGCTTTTTATTTGCTTGCTTTCTTTAATGATTCTGCCATTGCCTGAGCATCTTTTGCATAATTATTTTTATAATATTTCAGAATTTGAGCTTTTGTTTTTTTTGAGTTTTTGGCGTGACCTTCCCAAATAACGCCAAGCGATGTATATGGAGGCACTGTAACACCTATGCTACAGAAAAAATTGGCAATATTTCCCGTAATATGCTCCACACCATCTGAATCTCCTGTTGCAATCACACCACCAATTTTTCCGTCAAGCGGAGAATCTTTTCCTGCCAGAATAACATCATATACTTCATCCAGTCGTTCTATACAACGTTGCAATTCAGATGAATGACTATTCCACCAGATCGGTGTTGCAAATAATAGTATTTTAGCGTCAATTATTTTATTGTATATATGTGGCCAGTCATCTTTCACATTCATGTGTGTATAAGTCCCCGGAACAATAGTATGATTAGCAAGCCTGATAATCTCAAAATCAATATTTTGTTCCTTGAGATATTCACCAAGAAACTCTACAAGTATTTCTGTATTCGATCGGCCTTTATTCTTTAAAGTTCCTAAAAGTATAATCGCTTTCATAATGGTTTTATTTAATATGAATTTTATTCAAATCGCTTTGGGCAGGTCCATTGATAACCGTTCCGTCCGTTGTAAATCGTGAACCGTGGCACGGACAATCAAATGATTTTTCGTCACCATTCCATTGTACAATACAACCCAAATGCGGACAAACGGCAGAGAAAGCCTTTAGCGAATTATCGTAATCGCGATAAACGGCAATTTTTTTTAACCCGGACGAAAGTATAGAGCCTTCTCCCGGTGGTAAATCGGATGTATTTTTTAAGTCAGATCCGCTAATCCAATCCAGATATTGAGACGCCATATTAGTCGCTTCCTTAACAAAATCTTTTGCCGTATTCAAGGATATTCTTGAAGGATTATATAAATCCTCCCATTTATTTTTGTTGCCCATTATACTATCACAGATAATCATGGCACCAATTGTGCTATGCGTCATACCATTACCTGAATCTCCTGTAATGATATAAATTGTATCATCGCCGGGATTTTTTCCCATAAAACCCAAAGAATCTACAGGTTCTATCACCTGACCAGACCAACGGTAGGTGAGATCATTTTCTAACATCGGGAAATAATTTCGGGTCCAGGCTTCCAGTCGATCATAACGTGATGTTTCCGGAATTCCTTCTTCATCGGCCTGACCGGTTTTGTGATCTTCGCCACCGGAAATAAGCAAATCGTATTTTTCGTTGTAATTTTCTACACGTACATAATGGTAGGGCTGGGATACCCATTTAGATTCCTGATCGCCGGTATCCCACCAAAGCGAGTAGGGAAGCTGGCCTTTAGGAATTTTGCCTGCAATGACATAAGTTCTGTACGCATGCTGTTTAGTATGCATTGTAACCACATCATTTATTGGAGTATTTGTTGCCACAACGATATACTCTGCAGAAAAAGTATAACCGTTTACTTTTGCGCCTTTTTTGGTAATATTTTCTGCATGGGCTTCTGTATAAATAATTCCACCAAGCGAATCAACGGCTTTCGCAAGTCCTTTTAAATAATGAAGAATATGAAATTGAGCCTGATTACTGAAAGCCAGACATCGTTGCTTTTCGGCATTGGCCAATGCAGGAATTCCTTTTAAAATTGTAGTTCGTAAACCTGCTTTTTGTGTAGCCTGAAGTTCTTTGTCGAGGTTTTCTTCTTTATCGCTTTCGTGAAGGAATAAATATCCGTTAACTCTTTTAAAAGCACAATCAATATTTAAATCCGTTACTATTTTCTCAATTTCGTCAATTGCTGCGGCATGACTTTCGGCGGCTAATTTTGCAGCTTCTTCTCCAAATTTATTTTCAAGATAATAATAACGATCGTCAAGAGCGCAGGTTAAATGTGCTGTTGTGCGTCCGCTTTCACCGCTGCCAATAAAACCATCTTCTACAAGCACCACTTTTTTACCAGCTTTAAGTAATTTATAGGCTGTTGTAAGACCGGCAATTCCGCCGCCTATGATAAGTACTTCAGTTTGTATATCCTGATTGGGTGTATTGTATGAAATAATTGAGGTGCTATCTATCCAAAATGAAACATTCTCGCCAGAAGTAATACTGGCACTGTTTGCAGTATCGTTTGATTTGTTCATGATCTAATTTTTAAGAAGTTTTGGTGATGTACAGAAAATGAAGAATATTCTGTAAAATGCTGATATCAAAGCTAATAAGTTATAGCCTGCAATGTTTACAGTTTTAATTACAAAATTTATATGATTGCCAGTTGTATTTGAGCAGCATTAAATATGTGTAAGTGATTTATTTTTAATTGATTAAGTTTTTAGCTGATCGCATAAAAAGGAGGATAGTGGAGTTAAGATTATTCTGGATTCTTGCAATAATTCCTTTTTTAATAAAATCCTAAATAACAATATGTTATTTAGGATTTTATTAGAAGTATAAATTGAGCAAAGAACCTTCTGCTTTATATAATTTGAAGATGCGGACGTATCTGCATCGTTACAATATCGCATCTTTTGGGTTGTGATAAACAAAATAATACACTCATGGCAATATCTTCTGCCTCAAGCATTTCCATTTTTTCAATTTTCTTTTGTTGTTCTTCTTTAGAATCGGTTTGCATATCGCTTGTTACTGCTCCGGGTTCAATAAGAGAAACCTTAATGCCAAGCGGATTTAATTCTTTGCGCAATGAAGTGCTAAATCCTCTGATGGCTGATTTTGTGGCAACATATATAGTGCTTTCTCCCGTACGGCTTTCAGCGCTCATAGATCCGATATTGATAATATGTCCTGACTTTTGAGTTCTCATTCTTAACGTTGCTTCTTCGCTAAATGCAAGATAACCGGTGATATTGGTTTCTATTATGTATTTGTAATTTTCAAAAGTTTCTTTAGTAATACCAGGTGCTCCCAATGCTGCATTGTTGATAAGAATATCTATTCCGCCCAATTTAGTATCCACTATTTCTAAAATCTTATCAATATCTTCTTTTATCGTTACATCAGCAGGAGTGCCATAAATTTCTGCATCAGGGAAATTTTCTTTGATATCATTAATAGCATTTTTAAAATCTTCGTGATGTCTGCCAAAAATCACTACCCGTCCGCCAAGTGATATTAATAAGTCTGCAATTGCTTTTCCTATTCCGGTTGTTCCGCCTGTAATTACAATTCTTTTTCCTTCAATGTTTTGTCCAAAATAATCCGTTAACTTTTTCATATTGTTTTTTTATGTGTGATTAAAATTTAAGTGATACAAGTCTGATTAATAAATGCTTTAGGTTCGTCAAAATATTACCATTGCACTTTTACTAAACCTTGGCCTGAAATTTTATATTCATGCATTTTTGCCGTTTTTTTGAAAGGTTTAAGTATTGCTTTCTTATAAATTACTTTTATGTTAATGCTGGATTTATTTAGTTTTATAATTTTCAAATTACAGCTCATATCTTTATTGCCATCTAATTTTAGCGTAATTAATTTTTCTTTTTTGTTGTATTGATTAGGATAATCGATAAAAACGAGAAAATCGTCATTGATTTTGATGTATTGTCTGGGTACAATTCCAAAAGCCATCCCAGCGCCATAGACTTCCTGACCAACCTGTCCGCTTTTTTCCCAGCCATTGTATAAATCTTCAAGAGGAACCCACAAATCAGGCTGCAATTCGCCGGTTTTTACTTCTGTAGAAAGCATTTCTTTAGGCAGTTTGGGCGGATAATAATAAGCAATTCGATTTACGGCATATTTTATAAACTCCGGAATTAAGGTTTTTAACGATGGTAAAATTTCAACATTTTTAGCCTGAATAAAATATTCTGACAAAGCAGCATATACTTCTAATTCTTCGTATGCTGCGGTATAAGGCGCATCATTAAGGGGAAATATGGAAAAGAAATTAGTGTAGTTTTTGCCATAACCGTATTTGCAATCGTAAAGTTGTACATTTTTGAATAATCCGGCGAGGCAGGTATAACTTATATCCAGATACAGCTTATTTTGGGTAATTTTATACAATTCTAATAATGCACCGGCTGCAAAGGCAGTATTATTGGCCTGATACAAAATCTCGATGCCTAATGCTTCTAATTTCTTTGCGGCTTTTTCTGCTTCATTCAGATAGCGTTTTTCTTTGGTTAATTTATAAATAAGCAGCATTAAGTGTGCGTAAGCACCAGGAACATCCCTTTCTCCACCTGCGCCTGGAGCTGTTTCTTTTTTGATTATATCAAGAGTTTGCATATCATAAAATACAGGCCAGGTATACTTAAAATGATGTGCCACTTTTATAACATAATCAATAGAATCCAGTACGAGTTTGCGGGCTTTTTTGTCTCCATGTAAAGCCAGTCTTGCCAAATTCATTAAAGGATGATGCAAGTACCAGGAATCCATTACCATTTCCTTTTTTTGTTCTTCAGACTGGTCGAGTGTATCGGCAAGGGCAGGAAGCCATCTGTTAATACAGTTTATTTTTGAATCATAAAAGGCAGGCAATCCATTCATTAGATCATCATAAATAGGATATTTTTTGCCACTCCATTTTTCAAATTCCTTAAATGGTGATAGAACAGCAAGCTGAACCATACTTTCAGCAGGTGTATCGTAATCACATAAATAGGCATTTAGATAAGGAAATCCATTTGTTTGCGTCCATGCGCCTTTATTTCGGTTTAAATCGTCGACAGCTTTTTCCGCTATCTCCGGCCAGTTATGATATTCAATGGCCGGCTGTTGCAGCACATTATAAATCTTGACAAGATTATTTAAAAAGTGTTCACAAATAGGCGCTGTTTCCACGAATATTTCATTTTCAAGAACTATATAAGCATCTGATATTGTGAATTTTTTACCTGCCGGAAGCGGTAATTTATCTGTAATTGGAAGTTGGAAACCAATTTCAGGCCAGTTTCCTCCAACCGTATTTTTTGACTCGGTTTGTGTCACTTCACAATATTCAGACAATGAAGTAAGATTCTGAAAATAAAAAAACGATCCTGTTTGAGGTTTTGTAATGCTTGCAAATAGCAATCCGGATCGGGATCCAAATTGTTCCATATGAATTTTGCCGTAAATATTTTCTATACTGCCATTTTGAGTTAAAGGCATAATATCTCTCGGCCAAAACGGAATCATTAATGCCGTATTTGCAGTAAAAGTGGTACTATAATGTAATAATGCTGTTGTTGGATCCGGAAAATCAATACGGACTTCATAATTGCCAAGTCTGGAATTTAGTACAATAGTAATGGTTTCATTGTCCTCAAAAAGATTCGAAACTTCAAAACAACTGTTCATTGCAAATGCTGCCCTAAAAGCTATTTTTCCATTGTCAGGCAGTAAAGCCACAATCCAAAGAGAATCACCTGTATTGTAGCATTGATAAGTATAATCAAGAATTTTTCTTTCTAAAAGTATTTCACTATTTTCAATGTCTTCCTGAGCTGTTGCGCCCCAAGGTGTAACTTTATGCATAATGATAAATTTTAAATTGATAAAATATTCTTTTTTCTAATATTGTAAAGAGTAAAAAAATCTGAAAATTTCTATTGAAAGAATCGCTCCTTCAAAATGAAAATTAAAAGGATCAATAATAAAATAGATGTTATTAAATCCTTTAAAACAAATTTCATCATCCTAACACACAAAAGATTATATAATTAAACCAATGATTTACATGATTTTACTTTAGCTTTAGTTTCCCGGATATTCAGATAATAATTGCCAGGAAGATTTAGTTGATGCCAAAAAAGGTAATCTCCAAAGCATTAATAATAGCTCTGTAAGTAGATTGAACATAATTATAAAAGGACCACATGAGAGTCAATTTTCGAATATTTTAATTTTAAATAAAGAATTAATACAAAAACCATAAAGGAGCGGGTTTAGTGAATAGCGAATACTGTACATAAATATCGCCGCTTATCAAAATGGTATGTATTGGTAATGCTTTGGCATCTGTTAACACTACTCTAAGTTTTAATTTTGTCCCATATAATTTTAAAGAAAAACTAAAATGAATAAGGCATTATTATTAATTGATATACAGAAAGAATATTTTGAAAACGGAGCATTAGAACTTGTAAATCCTGTTGCGGCTAGTGAAAACGCTAAGAAACTCCTAGAGCATTTTAGAACACAAAATGGAACGATTATTCATGTGCAGCATATATCAGCAGAAGGCGTTCCCTTTTTTGTTTCGGGAACAAAAGGAGTAGATATTCATGAAAATGTGAAACCGCTGTCAGGAGAGAAAGTAATCACGAAACAGTTTCCTAATAGTTTCAGGAGCACGGATCTATTAGAATATCTTCGGTCAAATGAAATTACACATTTGGTAATCGCGGGAATGATGACTCACATGTGCATTGACGCCGGTACAAGGGCTGCTGTTGACTTTGGTTTTGAATGTACAGTAATTGGAGATGCCTGCGCTACAAGAGATTTAGAAATTGATGGTAAAACGGTAAAGGCAGAAGATGTCCATAATGCATTTTTGGCAGCTTTAGAATTCTTTTATGCAAAAATTACAACAACACAAGAGTATTTGCTGTCATAGATAAGCGTAAATAAGAAACCCCTTTTTATAAGATGAGCTGTAAATTATTATGGCTCATTTTTTTGTTTTGAAGGTAATTTGTAAATGAAGTTGTAAATTTGCCATAATTATACTATTCAATCCTCCCTTAAAGAACGTAAATAAAACGGATTTTAATTCGTTTACGATTAAACAAAATGCAAACAGTCAAATTTCATAAAACAGAATGCGGTGTTGAAGTGCTTCTTAATGTATTGCACAGCGATAAGCTGAGTGAGAAGTATTTGGAGCGTGATACTTTTAATACCGATTTTTTTGAAATATTGCTTTTTAAAACTGCCAAAGGAACCCTGATTTTAAATCAGCAGAAAATCAATATAACGGACAATACAATTGTTTTTATTTCTCCTTTTCAAAAAAGAAAATGGGCTTTAGAGAAAGAGGGATTGGATTTTACAGTTCTGGTTTTTCAGGAAAATTTTCTTAATGACTTTTTCTCAGACAAATTCTTTACTTACCGCCTTTTGTATTTCTATCAATTGAGTTATCCTTTACAAATTAGTATGGAAAGGGAAGAACTTCAAAAAGCACTTGATCAGCTGATGGAAATTAAATATGAACTTGTTAACAGCAAAACAGACAGCATTCATATCATTCGGTCACTTACATACTACCTGCTTTTGAAGTTTAACAGAATATACGCTGAAACAAACAATCTTTCGATTGACAGGACAGAAAATAACTTTGCTTACCAGTTTAAACAGTTACTGGAAATACATATTAGGCAGCAGCAGCGAATTGATCATTATGCAGATTTATTGAATGTGAGCAGAATAACAATTAATACTTGCGTGAAAAAGCAGTTTAATGTTACGGCGACGGAGCTCTTGAAACAAAGGCTGCTTTTTGAGATAAAAAACGACCTGATACATTCCGGAAAGACTATTGCTGAGATTGCCTATGATCTTCAATTTTCAGAACCCGCACATATGATGCGATTTTTTAAAAATCAGACAGGAATAACCAGCAGCCAGTTCCTATCAGATTACCAAAATGGTATATTTTCCTAGTATTTTAAGGCTGTTATAGAATAAGAAAAATCCAAAACAAAAGAATTGCTTTACTTTAATGAAACTTTAGACCACAGCAGTTGCATTACATTTCAATCTGCCTCAGGGCAGTAAAATTTTTAATATGATCAAAAAATACAAATCCAATAAGATATATTACCAAAGTACAATAGCACTTGCAGGACCTGTTGTAATTTCCCAGTTGGGGCATACCCTTGTACAGACTCTCGATACAGTTATCATTGGTCATTATGCAGGAACAATATCATTAGCGGCAGTCTCGCTGGTTCATTCTGTTTTCATGGTAGTTTTAGTCATTGGATTAGGGATTGCCTACGGATTAACACCATTAATTGCACAAGAAAATGGAAAATCAAATTTTAAGGAATGTGCTGAGCTTCTGTCAAACAGCTTATGGCTGAATGTCGCAGCTGCAATTTTTCTTTTTTTAGCAGTATATTATGGTTCTATGTTTGCCATACAGCACACAGACCAGGATCCCATGGTGGTAAAAACGGCAAAACCTTATTTACTTATTTTAAGTTTGTCTATTCTGCCTTTAATGATATTTCAAACTTTCAAACAGTTTGCAGAAGGACTGGGCTTTACAAAACAGGCTATGTCTATAACGATATGGGGAAATGTACTTAACGTAATTATCGCAGTGATTTTGGTAAAGGGAATGTTTGGTATAGAACCAATGGGAGTTCGCGGGGTAGGAATTGCAACATTGATAGATAGGGTTTTAATGATGTTGGTGATGATGTGGTATGTACTTCGATCAAAGAATTTTAGCGTTTATCTAAAGCATTTCTCCGTTAAGTTTGTTGATTTTTCAAAAATGGCAAAAGTGGTAAAAATAGGATTGCCTGTAGCGATGCAGTATGTATTTGAAATTGGAGTATTTGCCGTTGCTGCTTTAATGGCAGGTCATATAGGCGCAATGGAACAGGCTGCGCATCAGACAGCAATAACACTTGCCGCAATGACGTACATGATGGCAGGTGGAATTGCATCAGCTGCTACTATTAAAGTTGGAAATAGCTTTGGCAATCAAAACTATAAAAGACTTCAGAGTTTTGCTTATGCATCCTATCATTTAGTAATTATTTTCATGCTGTTTTTTGCTGTAATTTTTACACTCTTTAATCAATATCTGCCTTATTTAATAACAAATGATACAAATGTTGTGGCGCTTGCTTCTCAATTGTTGATAATTGCCGCACTATTCCAGCTCTTTGATGGTACACAGGTTGTTGGACTAGGCACATTAAGAGGAATGGGGGATGTAAATATTCCAACTTTCATAACCTTTGTTGCTTATTGGGTTATTGGTCTGCCGGCAGCCTATTTTTTAGGAATTTATTTTGACGCAGGAGTAAAGGGAATCTGGTATGGACTGACGCTGGGATTGTTAACATCATCTGGTTTACTGTATTTAAGATTCAGATATGTAATGAATAAAACCCTGGAAAACAATTGGAAAAAATCTGAAAACTAACAATCAATATTAGAAAGTTATTGTACATAATTTATAATATTAAGGAGAGAAGGGATCAAATTTTAATTTTGAAGCCCTTAATTTCCTATGTTTTTTTCTATCTATTCTACACGATTTCCTCAAGAAATAAAAATGCTAATTTTTGACCTCTTTTATCAATAGTAACTAGCTCTAAATGATTAATATAATACGTTTTTATTCTTCTTAAACTTTAATATAATTAAAACTACTTGGTAGTAAAAAGTTGAGTTTAATTTGTAACAGGAAGATTTCTCAAGTTCAATGAACTCTCTTAATATTAATTAGAAACTATTGTTAATCCTAAATCTTGTTTGAAAACCCAAGTCTAGCTGATATTTTTGAAAATATTAGCTATGTAATTCAATTTCAATATGTTAAATTTGTATTATTTTATTATTTAAATTTAAATTGAGGTGAGTTTCTTGTTAAAATTATTAAAAAATAAGTTTTTTTATATTATTTTGTAGTATTCAAAAGAACATACATCTTCTACACGCACTTTTTCTATCATTTGTAATACATCCACCAATTCTATTTAATTACGATCTTGAAAATTAAATAGAAAGTTACACGCTTTTCACCGATAACATTTTAACAAAAATTACTTTAAAGGAGTTTGTTAAATTTTATAATCATTAATTAAATTTTGATTGACTATGAAAAGACTACTACTATTAAGCGGTTTATTATTTTTACTATTTTTTGTAAAGGCTGAAGCTCAGGTGGGGATAGGAACACCAGCTCCTCATTTATCTTCACAATTGGATATTGTTGGCAACAATAAAGGAATACTGATTCCAAGAGTTGCCTTAAATGGCACTTCAGATATCACGACAATTTCTAATGGCAATGTTAATAGTCTTTTAGTTTTTAATACTCAAACCAACTCAGATGTTACGCCGGGATATTACTATTGGTATAGTAATAAATGGATAAGATTGGGCACCTCTGAAACTATTACTAATCTTGTTGATAATGGAAATGGAACCATAACCTATACTAATGAATCCGGTATTCCGGTGACAATTGATATTGCAAAAATTGTTTATGATTATCAGACTGTAACTTCGGCATCATTTGATCCTGTCACCAATATTTTTACTTATATCGATGAAAGAGGGCAGACAACAAATTTAAATTTATCTTCAATAGTTCCATTTGTAGAAACTCTTACTTTTATTTCTCAGGATGTTGCAGCAGGAACTATTACTTATATTGATGAAAAGGGCAATTCTACAGTTTTAAATACTGTAGCGTTAATCAAACAGCATGAAACACTAACCTCAGCTGTTTTTGATGCAACAACTGGTCTACTGACGTATAATGATGAAGATGGAACGGCCAATGCATTGAATCTGTCGACAATGATTCCGAATTTTGAGACTTTAACTTCAATTTCTCAGGATATATCAGCAGGAACCATTACTTATATTGATGAAAATGGAGCTTCGACAGTTTTAAATATAGCAGCGTTAATCAAGCAAAATGAAACTTTGACATCTGCTTCTTTTGATGCGGCGACAGGAATTTTGACTTATAATGATGAAGACGGTGTTGCCAATGCATTGAATCTTTCGACGATGATTCCGAATTTTGAGACTCTGACCTCAATTTCTCAGGATATTACAGCAGGAACCATTACGTATGTGGACGAAAAAGGAGCTTCGACAGTTTTGGATATCCTTACGTTAATCAAGCAAAATGAAACGCTAACCTCAGCTGTTTTTGATGCGTCGACAGGAATTCTGACTTATAATGATGAAGCAGGAACTGCCAATGCATTGAATCTGTCGACAATGATTCCGAATTTTGAGACTTTAACTTCAATTTCTCAGGATATATCAGCAGGAACCATTACTTATATTGATGAAAATGGAGCTTCGACAGTTTTAAATATAGCAGCGTTAATCAAGCAAAATGAAACTTTGACATCTGCTTCTTTTGATGCGGCGACAGGAATTTTGACTTATAATGATGAAGACGGTGTTGCCAATGCATTGAATCTTTCGACGATGATTCCGAATTTTGAGACTCTGACCTCAATTTCTCAGGATATTACAGCAGGAACCATTACGTATGTGGACGAAAAAGGAGCTTCGACAGTTTTGGATATCCTTACGTTAATCAAGCAAAATGAAACTTTGACATCTGCTTCTTTTGATGCAACGACAGGAATTTTGACTTATAATGATGAAGACGGTGTTGCTAATGCATTGAATCTTTCAACGATGATTCCAAATTTTGAGACTTTGACCTCAATTTCTCAGGACGTTGCAGCAGGAACTATTACTTATATTGATGAAAATGGAGCTTCGACAGTTTTGGACATTCTAACATTAATCAAGCAAAATGAAACTCTGACTTCGGCAACTTTTGATGCCACAACTGGAATCCTGACTTATAATGATGAAGACGGTGTTGCCAATGCATTGAATCTGTCGACAATGATTCCGAACTTTGAGACTTTGACCTCAATTTCTCAGGATATAACAGCCGGAACCATTACGTATATTGATGAAAATGGAGCTTCGACAGTTTTAAATATTGCAGCGTTGATAAAACAGCATGAAACACTTACTTCAGCTCTTTTTGATCCGACAACCGGAATTTTGACTTATAATGATGAAGATGGTGTTGCCAATGCATTGAATCTTTCAACGATGATTCCGAATTTTGAGACTTTGACCTCAATTTCTCAGGATGTTGCAGCGGGGACTATTACTTATATTGATGAAAATGGAGCTTCGACAGTTTTAAATATTACAGCGTTAATTAAGCAGCATGAAACTATAACATCGTTGAGTCTTTCTGCTGGGGCTTTATCTTATACTAATGAGGACGCGTCAAATCTTCCTATAAATTTAGTTTCGGCTAATGCAAATAATGCCATTACTGCAGGTACCGATGGAGCTCTTTTTGCCGATAAAACAACTTTAGCAATTGAACCATGGTTTGTTCAGGGAACTACTAATCAAGCGCTATTGAACACTAATGATATTTATCAAATGGGACGCGTTGGAATTAATAAGCAAACCGCTGATAAACAATTGGATGTGAATGGAGATTTCAGATCCACAATTATTGCACCTGATGGAAAAATCCATAGTATAGAGGCAAATAGTATTGATCTTGGCCGGCCATCTACCCATTTGTCAGTAGCGAATCAGGATCCAAGTTTAGACCTGACTATTATAGCGGTCGAAGATAGAACTGCAACAATATACACTAAAGGCTTAACTCCTCAAAGTTCATCCATTTCAACGACACCTAACTTTGGAGTACGTTTTATATTTGGTAATTCAAGTGGTGTTTTTGAAGGGGCTTATACTTTTCCCAGAAATAGTGGTCTTCCAAATCAAATACTAATGACCAATGGTACTGGTTCAACTACTCAATTGCAATGGGTTAATCCTCAGACATTGTTTAATGTGAATGCGCATAATGGTCTTCAGGGAGCAGGAGGTGGAGATGTCGTATTGGGAGGACCGTTAGAGACGCCAACAATTATTACTACAAATGCTAGTAATACTTTGGCTGTTGCAGGTTTACAGTCCTCAACAACAGTTACTGATAAAGTGGTTGTTACGGATGTAAACGGAGTGTTGAAAAACAGTTCCGGTGCTATGCCCAAATTCTTTTTTATGCCCGCCATTACATTCGATACTAGTGTAATAACAGCAGGATTAACTAAGAATTTATATCAGGAATATCTCAATCAGTTTACAAACGTAACGGTAAAAAGTACTAGTGCTCCTGTTAACATTCCATTTATGCCGAATAGCACTGATCTTTACTACTATGTTACCTATTTTGATCCAACTGTCTTTGCCAATTTAAGTATTGATGATAATGGTATTTTAACCTATGATATTATAGGCTCAGGCACACCGACTTCTTATTTGAATATTGTATTTGTATTAAAATAGAACATTATGAGAGTCAACTCAACAGATCATAAAAAATATCATTTTAAACTGCTGATTCTTTTGGCCTTGTTTTCTCCATTTTTTATTGTTAAAGTAAATGCGCAATTTACTTTTAAGGATGATTTTAAAAAGAATACTGCTCCGGATGTTATTATCGGCGGGAGTGGTGGAATCAACGGCACTGCTTATCTGACGTCAGGAATTGACGATCCTTTAGGTGCAGGATGGCTTCGTTTGACAAATGCTACTACGAATCAGGGTGGTTATGCGTATGTAAATAAATCCTTTCCATCAACTCTGGGAGTTGTAATGGATTTTGAATATAAAATGTGGAGAAACGTTCCCGATTCTTTTGACGGTGCCGATGGTATTGGGGTATTTTTGTTTGATGCTGCAGATGTAGAAACAAATGGTTTTAGATTGGGGGCTTATGGTGGTGCTTTAGGATATACTTCTAATACAGATGAAGGAATAACATATGGATTAAGAGGCGGTTATATCGGTATTGGTTTCGATGCCTTAGGAAATTATGCCAATACCATATTCGGTCCAAAAAATGGTGGTGTAGGAATTCGGCCAAATGCCGTATCGCTTCGTGGTCCGACAAATGATACTGATTTAACACAATCAAATGTTTTTTTAACAGGTGTAACTATTTTAAATGGACATAACATTGTTCCTATTACTACTCAGGGAAATTGGACAGACAACGAACTGGATTATAATACAACTGTAAGCTCAAGACCTGACGATAATACTTTTTATAGAAGAATTCAAATTGAAATGCAGCCCGTTATGGGAGGTTATCGCATTACTGTTCGCTGGAAAACAGCTCTTAATAGTGATTTTGTTCAATTAGTAGATTATACCACAACATTGCCTCCTCCAGAATTATTGTCAGTAGGTTTCGCAGCTTCTACCGGTGCCGGAGTCAATTTACACGAAGTTCGTAATTTAACCTTAACAACACCCGGAAACCTTCGAATAACCAAACAAACTGATAAAAGTTATTTACAAGCGATTACTGGTTCAGGTTTGAACCAGATTACATATTATATTGATGTGGTAAACGATACGCCGGCAGCTTTGCAAAATATCGATTTTGCAGATGTATTGACTGATGTTAACGGAAATCAAATTGCACCTTCTATGTTTGCCATTACTGGCATTTCACATACTGGTTTTTTAAGTGGCACAAATTTGCCTGTCACTTCGGCTGTAAATCAGTTTAGCGGAACATTAAATATGGCGGCCAATAGTACAGGCCGGATTATAATTACCGGGGAACTGGCCGCCAACCAAATTCCGACAGGTAATATCCTGAACAATAGAGCCGAAGTATCTCCAACAGACATTACAGATGAAGATCTGGGAAACAACATAGCAGAAGTTGCGGTACCTGTACTCGCAGAAAATGTTGACATAGTGGCTATAGAAGAATCAAACAATTTTTGTGTTACCGGAACCAATCAATTTAAACTTCGAGTTGCCAATATAGGAACAACGCCTGCAACGTTTAGAAGAATCGGAACTGCGGGACAACGTATTGCAGTTACAAAAACAGTTCCGTCAACTTATACTTATGATGATAGTGCAACTCCAGGTGGTTTCGATAATTCTGGTGTCTCTACTACAGCAAGATGGTCAAAATTTATAACGCCAGATTCTCCTTCAGCAGGACAAACAACCTATACTTATGTAGCCAGATCTCCTATTGATGACAACGATCATACATTGGCAGGACTTGGTACTGTTTATGAACCGGATTATCCCATTACTTATTCTATTACACCAGCAGTTGGTACTATCTCTTATGTAAACGCTGCCACTGTTTCTTATACCGATGTTTGTGCAACTGACCCTGCTAATTGTTATACAGGTGCTAATTTGGAACCTCTGACACCTTCTGATAATACGGCCAATAATACAATTTCAGAAACTATAAATACTGCACCAATTGCTCCTGCGGCCACAACAACGATTCAGTATTGCCAGAATGCATCGGCTGTAGCATTAACTGCCACAGCAGATCCCGGAAATACTTTGCTATGGTACACTACTTTAAATGGATCTTCTTCGGCAATAGCACCGGTTCCTTTAACAAATCAGTCCGGAATTTTTACTTATTATGTAAGTCAGGAAAATGGTTTATGCGAAGGGCCAAAAACGACTATTACGGTTACGATACTAGATTTACCAACAAGCGGATCAATTGCCGCTTCGCAAACCGTATGTAATGGACAATTACCAGCTTTTATTAACTCTGCTTCTGCAGGAACAGGAACAAATATTTCTTACAGATGGGAATCTTCGTTAGATGGAATTAGCTGGACAACAATAGCCGGAGCTACTGATTCTTTTTACCAGCCGCCTGCACAAACAGTAACGCATCAGTACCGACGCATATCGCAATCCAATTACCCTGGTGGTCAAGTATGTGAATCTGTTCCAACCAATGTGTCTGTAGTAACGGCAAAAAGATGCGAGGTGGTTTCAAATCCCATGGTTCGTCAACGAGTTAAATAAGAATAATTAATTCAGAAAAGAATAAAATGAAAACAAAGATTCTTATACTGCTATTTCTGTTTTTGATTAAAACATCAAATGCACAAAATGCCCAAACGGTGAATGAAGGTTTACTGCATGTAAATCCGAATACACTGGTTAGCATCGAGTGGAATTTCGACAACAAAAATACCGGTGATTACGAAAATAATGGTGAAGTAATTTTTAAAGGAAATTACAACAACGACGGAATTACTACTTTTGATCCTTTATTTCAGGGATTTACCCGTTTTGAAGGTTTTCAGAATCAAGATATTAAAGGCACAAAACCATCTGATTTTTTTGATGTATTATTCAATAACATAAATCCGCAGCCCGCTTTTAAATTATATAGCGAAATGTATATTAGTGGTGATGCTGATTTTAGTAAAGGTATCGTACAATCTGATGATTTTGGAGGAAGTATGATTTTTGAGCGAAACGCTACGCATACTCATACCTCAAATGAGAGTCATGTTGATGGTGAGGTCACTAAAAACGGTGGTGAAGGATTTTTATATCCTATTGGCGATAAAGGATTTTTCAGATATGCCAGTATTTCTTCTTCGGGAGATAATAATGGTAGTTTTAATGCCCATTACCTTTTTGAAAATTCTAATGCATTATACCCACACGATAAAAAAGACGCTGCAGTTATTGCCATTATAGATGATAAAGAATATTGGACAGTTGATAAAAACACCAATTCTACAGATATTATACTGACACTGAGCTGGGATGAAGCGACTACTCCAGCCGCTATTATTTCTTCTCCGCAAGATGCTATTCATATTGTCAGATGGGATCAAAGCAAACAATTGTGGATAGATGAAGGCGGAATTGTAGATGCAAATGAAAAAAGCGTTACCACAATAGCTTCAGTTTCCGGTTATGGTGCTTTTACTTTGGCACGAATAAAAGAAAATGTTGATGACGATGTTGAAATTCATGATGCAATTAGCCCAAATGAGGACGGAAAAAATGATTATTTCTACATAAAAAATATTACGAAATATCCTGATAACAGGGTGCAGATTTTTAACCGTTGGGGAATAAAAGTATTTGACACCGCAAATTATGATTCGAATGGAAATGTCTTTAGAGGCTATTCTGATGGAAGAGCAACCATTAGCCCTGATAATGTACTTCCGGACGGAACTTACTTTTATATTGTTCAATATACAAAAACAGCTGGCGGAACACTCAATACTATTAAAAAGGCTGGATATTTGTATTTAAGCAAGAGTTAATTGATCTCTCGGTATTTAACTAAATAACATTTACTTGCATACAAAGGTTGCCTTTGAACTACCTCTTAAAATCAAGTTACGATGTGGAGACAAAATTATTTTGCTTTTGCCTACATCTAAAAGTATGAGAACTATTTTTTTGAGTTTTTATGCCAATCATCTACTGTTTTAAAACTTCCAGAATAAATTGCATTTCTGCCTTATCAGTGGTCAATTCGATACTTTCCCAACTTATAATTTTGAAATAATTAAAGAGTTAAATGTAAGTGTATTGATTTGGACAGAACTACATTTAATCTTTAGAATTTCCAACTCAATGCTAAACAAAACACGCAATTTTAGTTGGACTAAAAAAGGTTTTGAATTAAATGATTTATTGACTCACGACCATATTTAAATAATAAATAGTGACATCAAAGACAAACAAAGCAGATTGTGTGCAGGATAACAATCTTTAGCTAATAATAAAAACAATCAAAATGCCTATAACTACTTGTACTATAAAAAATACCGAGATTATCTGGATTGATGCTGTTGACCCAACAAGCGACGAACTCTCCAGTATTAGTGCCAAGTATAATCTAAATTCTTACGCGTTATTGGATTGTCTTGATCCGGACCATCTTCCTAAATTTGAAGAACATAATAATACTCATTTTCTTATAATAAGAGTAGTCAATGATAATAAGGAAAAATTACAGACCGTTCAATCGCTGAGCTGTAAAATCGCTATTTTTTATAACGAATCTTTTATCATAACAGTACATCGTACGGCTCAGCCTTTAATTTCGACTATAAAGGAGACATATGTTGACACAGGTAAAGTCAAATCAAGTACGGGCATAGTAATTCATATTGTTCGCGATGCATTGCATTCCTTTGAGCAGCCTGCCATAGATTTATCTAATGAGATAGATGGTTATGAATCTAAATTATTTTTGAAAAAAAATATTCCAACCGATATGATCGAAGCTATTTATTACCTGAAAAACAGAGCAAGTTTGTATAAAAAACTGCTGTTGCTCAGTAATGAGGTCGTAAATTCAATTCGTGCAGAAGGCGAAGAAGCTCCGGCGCTTCGGGATGTTCATGATCTTCATACCAAACTTTTAATGCTCAATGACCAGGTTCAGGAAGATGCCAAAGAATTGCTCAATATTTATCTTTCCTTATCGGCCAGAAAAACAAACGATGTCATGAAAGTATTAACTGTATTTTCAGTTTTCTTCATGCCGCTGACTTTTATAGCAGGAATATACGGAATGAACTTCAAATTTATGCCGGAACTAAATTATTACTGGGCATATCCCATTTCTTTGTTTGTAATGGTTTTAGTTTCTATAATAATTTTTCTTTGGTTTAAAAGAAAGAAATGGCTTTGATAGCAACAGTTTACAATATTAAATAACAGCGATAACAGAACGAAAATGAAAAAGGAAATAATGAAAAAACGAATTGCAATTTTAGGTGGAGGACCTAGCGGACTGTTTATGTATAAAAGACTGGTAGAATCCGGTAAATCAAATTTTGAAGTGGATATTTATGAACGAAAAAATACCCTTGGTGCAGGAATGCCGTATAGCCATGAAGGAGCAAATGAGGAGCATGTAACCAATATATCGGATAACGAAACTCCCGGCATAGTTACTTCAATTTCGGAATGGATCTTAACGGTTCCCGATGATGTATTGTCAAAATTTAATATTGATTCAGGTAAATTTAATGAATATAAAGTACTGCCCAGATTACTTTTTGGATATTATCTTGCCGACCAGTTTAAACTATTGCAGCAGCAAGGTGATGAAGCCGGAATTGTAACCAGAGTGCACCACCAAAGCAATGTTGTGGATATTAGTTACAATGAAAAAGAAAAAGAAGTATGGGTAGAAACCGTTACTGATAAAGATAAATTTGATTATGCAGTAATCTGTACCGGACATAATTGGCCAGTACGTTATGAAGGAAAAGTTAAAGGATATTATGATGCTCCATATCCGCCATCAAAACTTTTACTAAAACTGAATCACGCAGTTGCTATAAAAGGATCTTCCTTAACTGCGATTGATGCCATACGAACACTCGCAAGACAAAATGGTTCATTTGAAAAAGATGAAGATGGAAATCTAAGCTTTCAAAGTCATGCCGAAAGTCCGGACTTTAAAATGATCATGCATTCCAGAAGCGGAATGCTTCCTGCTGTTCGGTTTCATCTTGAAGATTCCCATCTTAAAAGCAGCTCTCTTCTTACGGAAGAAGAAATTGAGCTGCACAGAAAAAATAATGGAGGGTTTCTGTCTTTAGACTTTGTTTTTCAAAAAGATTTCAAAGAGATTTTTAAAGATAAAGATCCTGATTTTTACAACAAGATTAAAGACCTGAGTATTGAAGATTTTGTAGTAGAAATGATGGAACTTCGCGAAAGACTGGAGCCATTTCAGCTTCTAAAAGCAGAATACGTTCAGGCAGAAAAATCCATAAAAAGGCAACAATCGGTGTACTGGAAAGAAATGCTGGCAGTATTGAGTTTTGCTATGAATCATCCTGCAAAATACCTTTCAGCCGAGGATATGCAGCGCCTTCAAAAAGTGCTGATGCCTTTAATTTCAATTGTAATAGCATTTGTTCCGCAAAAATCCTGTACAGAATTACTGGCCCTTCATCATGCAGGCGTTCTTGATATTATTCCTGTTGGTGCAGAAAGTACTGTAGAACCTCAAAACGGTGGCGGAATTTTGTATCATTTCTGTGATCAGGATCAAAATCCTCAATCGGTGTATTATAAAACTTTTGTTGATTGTGTGGGTCAGCCTCATTTATCTTATGCTGATTTTCCTTTTAAAAGTTTACGCTCTCAAAAAGCAATTACACCTGCTAAAATAAAATTCAAATCCAATGAAATAGGGCATTTGGCTTTTTCAGAAGGCAATAGTGCTATAGAAAAAGACAGTACCGGAAATTACTTTTTAAACGTGTCCGGAATTGCCATTAATGATAATTTTCAAATTATTGACCAGTACGGCGCATATAATGAAAACCTGTATATTATGGCTGTTCCTTACATTGGTGGTTATAATCCGGATTATTCAGGACTGGATTTTTGTGAAGCAGCATCTTTGCGCATTATAAACAGTATGGAGGAAAACGGAATTAGCTAATTACATTTCGCTCAAATTAGGGATTGTATTTATTTTTTAAAGTACTGATAATCTGAATCAAAGTAAGTCGATTATGTGTTAAATAAGGTAAGCCTGAAGTTTTACAAAATCTGCTTTTTTTTTAATAAAACATTTCTCATTTCCCAATATTTAAAACCCTATATTTGTTATATAAAATTACAAAATTATACCACATGCAAAATAACTTCCTGGGAGGCTTGAAAGAGCACGAAAATAAATTATTAACAATATGGTCTCAGCTTTTAATCGAAAGTGGATCAGATGACGGAGCAGTTGAAGAAGAAGAATCAAAAGAATTTGCTTCTCTTTTTTTAAGCGCGCTGGCTACATTAAAGGGCAGATTTCAGGATTCTCCGGAATTTGAAAAAGTAGAAGATCTAATTGTTGGAATCTCGTCTTCAAGAGGTAAACGTGGCTTTTCACCAAGAGAAAACGCTCAATACCTAACCACTTTCAAACAAGCGTCTTCGCAAATTCTTTCAGAACTAATAAAAGATACTGAGGACTTGTATCAGGCCAATTTGCAGTTGAATGCTATTTTGGACAATATGACGATTATGACTTTTGAAGCCTTCATGAGAGGAAGAGAAGATGTAATATCAAGACAAGTAGATGAGATCAGTGAAATTTCGACTCCGGTTATTACAGTTTGGGAAGGTATAGTTGCACTGCCAATTATTGGAACTTTAGACAGTTCAAGAACGCAGATTGTAATGGAGAATTTGCTACAGCAAATTGTTGATACAGGAAGTTCTATTGCTATTTTGGATATTTCCGGAGTTCCGGCAGTAGATTCACTTGTAGCGCAGCATCTTATCAAAACAGTAAGCGCAACAAGATTAATGGGAGCAGAATGTATCATTAGCGGAATCCGTCCTGAAATAGCGCAGACTGTAGTGCATTTAGGGATAGATCTTACAGGTATTATTACCAAAGCATCGCTTGCAAGCGCTCTTAAAACAGCATTTGATATGTTGCAGCTTACAGTTGTTAAAAGAAAATTAGTTTAAGATTTTATAATTAATATGGAGAGAATTCCTATACTAAAAATGGGCGATTTTCTGCTTGTTACCATACAAGTAGATTTGTACGACCAGCTGGCAGAAAATCTTGAATCAGATTTAATTAACACCATCAGCAAGCACAGTTCAAAAGGGGTGTTAATTGATATATCTGCTGTTTCTATAATCGACTCTTTTATGGGGCGTATTTTAGGAAACATAGCAGTGATGTCTAAAATTATGGATGCACAAACAGTTGTAGTTGGAATGCAGCCTGCTGTTGCTATTACCCTTGTTGAACTTGGATTATCCTTAAACGGAGTTATAAGTGCCCTGAATGTTGAAAAAGGCATGGATCTACTGCGCTCAAAAATGCACACCAGCGATAATGAAGAGCAGGATTATGACTACGATAACGAATAGTAAAGAAGAAGCCTTAATTGTAAAAGAACAAGATGTGGTGCCGTTACGCAACCGTGTAAAGGAGTATGGGGTAAAAATGGGTATGAGTATTTTAAATCAAACCAAATTAATTACCGCAACCAGCGAACTTGTTCGTAATCTCCTAAAATATGGCGGCGGTGGCAGAGTCATCATTGAATCGGTCAGTAATGGCCGTGATAATGGCGTACGCGTTACTTTTATAGATAAAGGTCCCGGAATAGCCGATATATCATTGGCTATGAAAGATGGATTCAGTACAGGAAAAAGCTTAGGCTTAGGACTTCCTGGTACCAAAAGACTTGTGAATGAATTTGATATTAAATCAGAACTGGGTAACGGAACTACCGTTACTATAACAAAATGGAAAAATGGATAATACTTTTTCCAGCTATAAAATTGACGATCGAAGCCTGATTGCTTTTATAAAAAGAGAAATACATAACTTAGCACTTCACATAGGTTTTACACCACACAGAGCTGCTGAGACCGATATTATTGTGGCAGAATTAACTTCTAACCTGATCAAATATGCAAAGGGAGGAGAACTTCTCTATCGCGCTAATTTGGAAGATGGAAATAAAATAATCGAAATATACTGTCTCGATAAAGGTTTGGGGTTTGAAAATTTAGCCAAAGTGATGAATGATGGCTATTCTTCATCCAACACGCTCGGTAACGGATTAGGTGCCATTAAAAGATTGAGTAACGATTTTCAGATCTATTCCATGAAAAACTGGGGATGTGTGCAGTATATCAAAATCGGTGAAAAATCAGATTTGCCTTTGCTTCCTTTGCAAAGCGGTTTAAATTATGCTGCAATTGCAGTTAACTATCCGGGAGAAAAGTTTTGTGGAGACGGCTACCATATTAAGTCTACAAAAAAAGGTTTTCAAATATTTTTAGGTGACGGTTTAGGCCATGGTGAAAATGCGAATGAAGCCATACAGTTAGCTATTAAAGCTTTCAGGCAGTCTGTAGAAACAGAGCCTTCGGAAATTTTAAGGGATATTCATGTAAAGGTAAAAAAGAGCAGGGGATTTGTTGGCACAATAGCATCTGTTGATTATAATTCAGAAGTATGGAGTATCTGCGGTATAGGCAATATTAGTACCAGAATTTACGACGGACTGGAAAATAAAACCTATACGCCGTATAACGGAATTATTGGCCATAATATTCCGCGTACTTTAAACAATACTAACGTTCCTTATAAAAAACATCAAATTATTGTCATGCACAGTGATGGATTACGCACCAGGTGGAATCTAAACGAAATGACCTCAATAGTAAAACAGCATTCTGGTATAATAGCATCGGCTATCCTAAAAGAAAACATAAGGGGTACAGATGACGCATCAATTCTTGTAGGTAAAATAATGTAAGTGCCATGAAAGATATTATTAAAATAAATCTTGACAACGAAATGGACTTGATACTTGCCCACAAACGATGCATGAAAATTGCCGAAATGTGTGGTATGCCTTCATCATTCCAGACGAGATTTTCGACAGCGGTTTCTGAAATTGCAAGATGCGCCATTGCAAAAGGCAAAAATTCGCTTTTGGTGATTGGTATAAATACTATTAAGACAACACAAAAACAAATTGTTGCAATTATTACAGATAGTGTTGATTTAAAAAGCACTAACCCGGAAGCCTTTAATTATGCTTCTAAAATTTCCGGAGATATAGAATACAGTTTTAAAGGCAATCAATCTACTACCAGAATAATTCAGCCGGTAATTTCGCCGGGGCTTCTTTCAGAAACAAAGATAAAATCGTTTGTTGATTATTTTAAGTTTGAGCCTCCTTTATCTCCCTATGACGAGATCAGGAAAAAAAATATTGAATTAATTGCCTTATCAGAGAAGCTGTCAGAAAGTGAAAACCGATACAGAAAATTAGCCAATACAATTCCGATCTTGATTTGTGAGGTTAATGATCGAAATAAAGTGCTTCTTTATAATGAATCACTGGCGAATTTTTTAAAAGTTCCGCCACCCAATTTTGAAAGAAAAAATTTGATGAATTTTGTTCATCCTGACGACATTGAAATAATGGTTGATGGATGGAATAAAGCAAAAGCGAACCGATCTTCCTTTTTAGGTGAAATCCGAATTACAGACACTTCTACATACGCTTGGCATCTTGTTAGTATGATTCCGAATAAATCAGAAGATGGTTCTTTCAACAGCTGGCTCGTTTATTTTACAGATATAAACGCGCAAAAGATGGTCGTTGAAACGCTGAAAGATAATTCAGAATTAAAAATGATTCAACGTGAATTAGAAAGTGTCAATTCCAAATTATTATTTAAAAATAAAGAGCTGGAACAGTTTGCCTATATTGCCAGTCACGACTTGCAAGAGCCGCTTCGTAAAATTATGATTATGCTTTCCCGTGCAGGCCAGCATTTATCAGAAGAGCAAAAGAAGCAATATTATTTTGACCGAATTACATTATCAGCAACACGATTATCAGAATTAATTACAGACGTTCTCAATTATTCAAGAATAGACAACAGCAAGCAAATTTTTAAAGAAGTAGACCTGAATGAAATAGCTGATGAAATTTTAGGTGATTTGAGCATGATCATTGAAGAAAAAAATGCAGTAATTACTATTGAACCTTTACCAGAAGTTTTAGGACTCAGTACACAGTTGCGCCAATTATTTTACAATTTGGTAAATAATGCACTTAAATTTAATACAGCACTTCCCTTAGTTACCATTTCTTCTAAATTGATGCCCGATGAAAAAGATCAATTGGCATTATCAGGCAATTACAATATTATCTCAATTGCAGATAACGGAATTGGAATTGACAGCCAATATTCAAACCGGATCTTTAATATGTTCCAGCGATTGCATGAAAGAGATCAGTACGGAGGGAACGGAATAGGTCTCGCACTGTGTCGACGTATTATTGAAAATCATAACGGAGTAATTAATTTTACAAGTACACCTGGAAAAGGAACTGTTTTTTGGATTTACTTGCCCAAAAAACAAGAATAGCAAAGGATCCAAAGTGTTACAATTTAAAGAAATACTATAAAGGAGTGAAGTAATTTTCCTTTGTATATTTTAATAATAGTGTATTGCAGTTGATTTATTTTCGCGCCAGGACATTTATTATTAAAAAAAACCTCTTAGATATATTTCTAAAAGGTTTAACTTAAATATTGATAAGCTGCAGCATTAGTTTCCTCATTAATATTTTACTTTTACTATTGGTCAATTTAACTTTCTGCTGTAAAATAACGATTGTCCTGAATATAATTGTGATTATTAGAGTAGGCTTCCCCTCAAAAATAATTTCAAAAATGCTTTCGTAGTATTGGCGTAATTAAGCACAAGTATCCCCGTAAAAAACACTCTTAGATGTTTCCCTGGATTCCTAAATTAATTACTATGAACCTTGCTGTGCAGGTGTTTGATAATTTTCTATTTGCGAATTGATAACATCCTTATATTTTGCAAGTCCTATTCCTATTATTGGAATAGATAATTTTCCTATAATAGAACCAGCTTGTGTATGGCCTGTTTTATTTAAATAACTTGACAAAAGCAAAGTCCCTATCGCACCAAAAAGAATTAATTCTCCCGGAACGTCGGCAATTTTATTTTCGATTAATGTTCTGATTTCCTCAAGATTTTCCTGATTGATTAAATTTTCCATATTTTCTGTTTGTTAAAATGTTACTACTTTAATGAACTTAAAATTACAGGTAAAATCAATCATTACTTTATATAATAGAATCATCAAGTTATATAATTATCAGGATGTTGCAGAGTGTATTGATTACTTTTTTGCTGTTGCGCAGGCTATTTTGGCAAATGATTTTTTTTTCCTATCTTAACCATAACGTTAGATCAGGTATCTGATAATACTAAAGGCAACTTGAGATTACTACTAAATAGATAATTTATGAAGGCACTTCTTATTGGAGCTACGGGCTCTACCGGAAAATTTCTGCTCAATGAACTCATTCAGGATGACGACTATACTTCTGTAACCATTTTTGTAAGGCGGTCGACAGGCAGATCGCATCCAAAATTGACAGAACATGTGATTGATTTTTCTACTATAGAACAGTATCAGCAACTCATTACCGGAGATGTTCTCTTCAGTTGTCTTGGTACAACACTCAAAGCGGCCGGTTCAAAAGAGAAGCAATGGGATATCGATTTTCATATTCCCGCAACATTTGCTGCTATCGCAAGGAAAAACAGAGTCAATTCGCTTGTATTGGTTTCCTCTGCAGATGCTTCTCCAACGAGCAGAATTTTCTATTCCAGAATGAAAGGAGAGCTGGAAACCGCAATTACAGAGATGGATTTTGGACAGTATATTATATTTAGGCCAGGTCCATTATTGCGAATAGGTACAGATAGACCAGCCGAGAAAATAATGGTAAACGTGCTTAATATCTTTAACAGTATAGGACTGCTAAAAAAATACAAGCCTCTTCCAACCGAAGTCTTGGCGATGAAACTGGCAAAAGCACCTTGGAAATTACCTCAGGGAACTTCTGTTGTAAAATTGGCGGAAATCGCCAGTTTTTAATAAGGCCGCTTTAGAAATAAAAAAAGCAACAAAGCCTCTCTAAAGGTTTTATTGCTTTTTACTTCTTGTTTTGTCAATTAAAATATTGAAAAAAGAAGAAATTTTCAATTCTGCTGCTGCTGCAGAGCGGTATAAAATTCTAGCTGTTTGTAGCTGCGCTTCCGCTACTTCCTGCTCCGCCTGAGTTGTTGTTTCCTTCATCCTCGTGACGGTCGGGATCTGTTCCTGCCTCGTCGTCGTCGTCAATATCACCCCAATCTCCTGTGTTGGGCTTTTCCCGCGGATCATTATCATTATTGCTGGCAGCCGCTTGCTTTGGGCTATGATAAGGACATTTTTGCAATTCTTCAGCTGTGTATAGATTTGAATTTTCCATGACTTTGTTTTTAAGTTGTTAATACGTTTAAAATTAAGTCAGTAATGATATTAAGTTCTTACAATAAAAATGGTTTTTGTTGTGAAATTTGCATTTTGATAAAACAAATTGTTACAAAAAACGGGACAAAAGAATTTATCTTTTGCCCCGAATGATGACACTTTTTAGGAGCTGAATAATTAATAAAAAAACTGTTCAAAAACTATTTTACCTTCTTGTACCTTATATACACAGATTTCATCCATTGTAAATCTGTCTCTTCCTTTAAATGTCATATCAGCTGACCATGAAACTGTAAAGTAGTCGCCACCGATCACTGGATCTGAAATAACGCGCCCATGTACCTGCTCAACTAAAGATTCAAATAATTCTGATTTTTTCAAAATTTCCTGTAGTCCTTCGACAGTTTTTGGCAGAAGAAAATCATTCGCTTCGACGCTGATGCAGTTATCGGCATACAATTGTGTTTGTGTTTCATAAAATTTATCCTGACGAACCAGTTCTATAAATCTGGCTGCAACCTCTTTTGTTGTTAAATTTTTTTCTTTCATTTTAAATGGATATTTATTTAATAATCTTCTTTCAGCTGGCAAAGTTAGGATATAGAACTTACCATATGATAGTAGTTTCCTAAAGGAAAGCGCTAACCTTTATGAAAGTTTATTACCTTTCGGACATGAAAACGACAGAAAAAAAAATGGCGCAAGACCCAGCAGAATGTGCCCAATCACTCAGCAATGTCATTGATGCTATGTTTGTTCTTAACGGAAAATGGAAATTGCCATTAATTCTCTGTATCTCTCAATCCCCGAAGCGTTTTTCTGAAATACAAAGCGAAGTTCCAATATCACCTAAGGTTTTATCAAATGAACTCAAGCATTTGGAATTAAATAACTTTATCAAACGTAACGTTTTTCCAACCACACCTGTCACTATTATTTATGAAGCAACGGAGTACTGCCAAACTTTAAAAAATGTGATATGTGAACTAGATCAATGGGGAGGGATGCATAGAAAAGTGCTTACAGGGAAGTAAACTTTTTTAGAAAAACTTTCTGTTATCCCGATTATTAAACGGAACAGAAGAATATTTTTTTTCCAAGAACCTTACCGCTTGCAGACCAATACCTTCTAATGAGATGCGATCCTGATCAGAAAGATCCGAACTTCAACATCAGTTCAAATATTTTCTAATCAAATAGCGTTACCAATACAAGTAATGTTTTCTTAGAGTTTATTTAATTATTTAATAAATTTATTTTTTAATAATTTGCTATAAAAGATTCAGGTGAATCTGATATATAATATCATTATTAAAATTAGAGAGTATATTTACAACTTCATATTTACTGTTTTTTCTAGATTACGAACTTCAATAAATGGCAAAACTATTATTCAAATTTTTGTGGCGGGTTCTGAGAAACGGAAACAGCATTTTACGACACTCTTTTCAGGGGTATTTGTTCTTCTGTGTCCTCTTTTTTTCTCTTAGTAGTAAAGTTTTTTCACAAGATCTTTTATTCTCTCCAATTGAAAACAGGCATCAGCTGAATGAAGAGAAAATTAGGAATTTTATTGAGCTTCAGGATGGGAGAATAGGTGTTTTTACTGTGGGAATGCTCAACTTGTACGATGGTGCAGATTTTAAGACAATAGAAATGAATGATGATAATTCTGCGCCCCTTATATCATATAGGGGATTTCATCACAGTTATGTAGAGAACAATCGCATTTGGTTTAAGCATAAAGGAAAGATCAGCCTCATTAATGTTGCAAAAGAAAGGAGTGAAGCTGATCCAATTCAAAAGCTGCGTATTTTAGGATTTAAAGGCACACCGGTTGATTTATTTGTTGATGAAAAAAAAGATATATGGGTTGTAAATGATTTGGGTGCACTGCTTTGTTATCAGCAGGATTCAAAAAAGGTAGTCTGCTTTTTAAACAAAATTTTTATAAAGGGCAGTCCTGATGAGCTGCTTTACGATCTCGTTGTTCATCAACAAAAAGTATATTTAATTTATAAGTCGGGATTAATTCGTTGTTTTGACCGCTTCACAGCAAAAGAAATTTATAAAGTAATTGTTGTAAAAGACGCATTGAATAATTTTGCTGATTGGAATCACACTACAGCAGTTGGTAAATATCTCTATCTTGTAAGGTCCGGAATCGCAAAAGGACAATTGATTCGATATGATACTCACACCAGGCAGTCAATAGTCTTATTAGAAGCCAATACCTATTGGCTGAACACCTTTGCAGCAAATAAAAATGGAGACTTTTTCATCAGCTGCAGCAAAGGGCTTTGGTACTTTAGATCGGGCAGTATTGCGGGCAGTTTTTATCCGGAGTTAAATTTAACAGAAAAAGACAAAATAAAAACCGAAGTAAGTACTGTTTTATTTGATTATCAGGGAGGACTCTGGATTGGTACATTAAATAAAGGAATTTACTATCAACATCCGGATCGTTCTCGTTTTAAATATTATCAGAAAAGTAATTTCAACTTAAAAGATAATGACGAATTTCAGGTAAATTGTTTTGAAGAAACTTTTGATGGGAAATTGCTTATTGGTACAAATAAAGGACTCTATATAGCCGAACTTCCTCTCAGTCATAGTAAATCATTCAAGGTTTTGCTTTCTGAATTGCATTGCCATTCTCTGCTCAAAGATGCTACAGGTCAGGTATGGATTTCGACCAACAAAGGACTGTATGTATTGGACACAAATGGTTTTATAAAACAATACACAAAACAGCTTACCATTAGTGTTTACCAAACCACCAAAAAGGAAATATTTGTATGCACTGACACTGGAGTTTTTAAGTGGAATAATTCTTTTCAGTCTTTTGGTCTCTCCTTTTTGATGGATTCTCCTGCTGATGTATTTCAAATCACCCAGTGGAATCATCAATTAATAGGCATTTCTTTTGATGGCCCTTTTATAATGAATATTTCAGGGGATAAAATTATAAGACCTTTAGCAAAAGGACATAAAAAAATACCAATGTTCAGCCAAAAAAGCCATAAATACAGCTGTATTTTATCTGACTCTGATCAGGATTTGTGGCTGGGTACCTATAATGGACTGACAATTTGGGATTATAAAAATCAAAAGCTATATGAATTAAATACCGATAAAGGTTTAGTAAACAATAGCATTAAGGCGATAGTGGAAGATGTCGATCGTTCCTTTTGGGTGACCACCTCACGTGGCTTAAGCCATATTATTAAAAAAAGAGCAGCAAGCGGACTTACTTTTAGAATTGTCAATTATGATAAATTTACCGGAGTGCTGGAATATCCATTTACTGATCGCGCTGCACTTATTTCATCAAAAAATGGATTGTTTATAGGGGGAATAGACGGTATGAATAATCTAAAAAGAAATGATGCCAGAGACAATCAATATATTCTTAACCCCATATTATTTAATTTCAAATTGTTTGGCAAAAATGTAAAAAGTGGTCAGAAAGTAAACAATGAGATTGTTTTAAAAAATTCTATAACATCCACAGATACCTTAAAGCTAAAACATGATCAAAACTTTTTTAGTATTGGGTTTTCCGGACTCAACTATATCAATGAGTCACACACTTATTTCAGATATAAGCTGGAGCATATTGACAGGAATTGGCGCAGCGAGAATTCTGCCTCAGGACTAGGTGAAGCCAGTTATACCAATATAGCTCCAGGCCACTATAATTTTATGGTACAGGCCAGTTCTGACGGTCTTCACTGGCCAGGTAAGAAAAAAAATCTTTTAATTATAATCGAACCTCCCATATGGAACACGATTCTTGCCAGAGTGCTTTATTTGTTAGTATTGTGTATTGGGATTTCTTTAATTTCTAAAGCGCTTATAAAACGCAGTGCCGTAATTCGCAAGAAGCAACAAGATTATGCTATAGAAAGAGCAAAATCGGATTTTATAACCAACATGAGTCATGAATTGCGTACGCCCTTAACATTAATAATAACACCTTTAAAATCGCTGCTTGTAAAAGTAGAAGATGAGAAAATAAAGAAAGAACTGCTGCAAATTAGCTCCAGCAGTGACCTTTTATTGGATACCGTGAATCAGTTGCTTGATTTTAAAAAAATCGACAACGGAGAAGAAATCGTACATCGCAATTTTTATGATAATCTTTCATTCATTACTGAATTGTGTAAAGCCTATGTGTCAATAGCAGAAGAAAAAGGAATTGATTTTATCTGGGATATCGACCCGCAAAACAATGATTTATATCTGGACAGGCAAAAAATTACCAGAGTAATAATTAACCTGCTTTCTAATGCTTTTAAATTTACAGGTTCAGGCGGTAAAGTTAAATTTTCAGCTGTAATTGACAATAAGGATAAAGCTCTGAAAATCGTAGTTGAAGATTCAGGAATTGGAATTTCTAAAACAGAAATAGATAATATTTTTAATCGTTTTTATCAGGCAAAGAATCAAAATGGGCTATCCTCTGGCAGCGGAATAGGTCTGTACATGGTAAAATATTATGCAGCAATGCATGGCGGCTCGGCAAGTGTAACGAGTAATCCAGGCGAGGGAACTTGTTTTAAAGTACTTTTTTCAGTTGGTAAAGAAAGCGAATTAACCTCTTTTAAAGAAGAGGAAGAATCAACAAGAAAAAGTATACTTATTGTTGAGGACCATATTATTTTTAGAGGTTATCTGGTTGATGAATTGAAAAAATATTATAATGTGATCGCAGCCCATGATGGAGAAGAGGGTTTAAAGAAAGCCATATTGCATGTTCCGGATCTTATCGTAACAGATATGATGATGCCTCAAATGGATGGTCCGGAATTAAGTCAAGCCGTTCGAAATAATATTGCCGTGAGCCATATTCCTATTATTATGCTTACAGGAAGAAGCTCTGATGAGGCACGATTTGAAGGTTATAACGCTGGAATCGATGCTTATATGGTAAAACCCTTTGATATTAATTTACTGATACTTCGAATTAATAAACTACTGGAAATAAACGAAGCCAGACGAAAAACGTTCAGTAATAAAAAGGAAGTGCAAATTGATGCCTTAACAGATAATCCAATTGATCAGGAGTTTTTGAAACGTGCGTTTCAGTGTGTCGTTGATAATTTGTCTAATGCTGATTATACAGTAGAAAAGTTCAGTGAAGATATGAATATGGATCGTACTGGTTTATATCGAAAACTTGTGGCACTTACAGATCATTCACCCACAAATTTTATTCGCACCATCCGACTTAAAAAAGCAGCCGAATTATTATTGGATAAAAGACTTACAATTGCAGATGTATCTGATCAGGTAGGTTTTAATAGTATTTCTTATTTTACCAAATGTTTTCACGACACTTTTGGTAAAACACCCAGTCAGAGCAGAGAGTAAAATCTTTCAAAAACAATAATTTTTATATTTTTAATATATTGATTAGCTGTGTTTTGTAATGCGTTACTGAATGATTTCAACATGAGTTATAATTATTTCAACATAGTTTAAAGGATTTCAAAATGACAAAAGTTATTTTTATTTCACTATAAACTATTTAACCCAATTGAAATGAAAATTATTTACTCCTTATGTACTATGTTGCTTTTTTGCTTTCATAGTAATGGGCAGAAATTCCAGAAAACCACTCAGGGAATTAAAACGATGGCCAATAGCCATAACATAGAAATACAGTTTTACAGTCCTGCTATTGTCAGGGTTATTAAATTTCCTGAGGCAACAAAATTTTCAAAAGAAAGCCTTTCGGTAGTTTTAAAGCCTGCCAAAACTTCATTTAGTGTCAAAACGCATGGCGATATTATCTTTTTAAAGTCGGATCAATTAACGGTTAGTGTAAATACTGTTTCAGGCGATGTAGCATTTGCATCCGCTGATAATGAATTATTAAAAGAAAAATCTCAAGGAACCAAATTTGAACCTTTTGATGATACGGGAGTAAAAACATTTACAGTCACACAATCTTTTACCTTAGATAAAGAGGAGCCTATTTATGGATTAGGACAACATCAAAGGGGAGATTTGAACCAAAGGAATCAAAAATATCATCTGGAGCAGGGCAATGTAGATGATGCGGTGACTTTTTTTCAATCCATAAAAGGCTATGGGCTTTATTGGGATAACTATTCTCCAACAGAATTTACAGATGATGCCACTCAAACTTCCTTTAAATCAATTGTGGGAGATGGTGTTGATTACTATTTCATGTACGGGGGCAATGCAGATGGTGTAATTGGAAAAATGCGGGAGTTAACTGGAAAAGTACCCATGTTTCCTTTGTGGACCTACGGTTTTTGGCAGAGTAAGGAGCGATACAAAAGTCAGAATGAATTGGTTGAGGTCGTTAAAAAATACCGTGAATTATCTGTGCCGCTTGACGGAATAATACAAGATTGGCAATATTGGGGCAACAATTATTTGTGGAATGCCATGGAGTTTTTGAATCCTGAATTTTCAGATCCAAAAAAGATGGTGGATGAGGTTCATAATCTTAATGCCCATATGATTATCTCGATTTGGTCTTCCTTTGGTCCGCAGACAAAACCCTATAAGGAAATGGATCAAAATGGAATGTTATTTAATATTAAAACCTGGCCAGAATCAGGTTCAGAAATATGGCCTCCAAATAAAGATTATCCTTCAGGCGTTAGAGTATATGACCCCTACAATCCTCAGGCAAGAGATATTTACTGGAAATATGTCAATAAAGGATTATTTTCTCATGGAATTGACGGCTGGTGGATGGACTCTACAGAACCGGATCACTTTGAGGCAAAACCAGCAGATTATGATACAAAAACATATCTGGGATCTTTTAGAAAAGTGCGAAATGCATATCCTTTAATGACTGTGGGTGGCGTTTACGACCATCAGCGTAAAGTAACATCAGACAAACGTGTATTTATTTTAACCCGATCTGCTTTTGCAGGCCAGCAGCGCTACGGCGCCAATACATGGTCTGGAGATACAGGTTCGAGTTGGGAAACGCTTCGCAATCAGATTCCGGCGGGTTTAAATTTTACACTTACAGGCATACCACATTGGAATTCAGATATAGGAGGTTTTTTTGCAGGAGCCTACAGGCAGGCATGGAATGAAAAATCAGGAGCCAAAAATCCTCTTTATCAGGAATTGTATGTACGTTGGATTCAATTTGGTACTTTCAATTCAATGATGCGTTCTCATGGCACAGATGTACCAAGGGAGATTTATAATTTTGGTATAAAAGGCGAGCCCATATACGATGCAATTGAAAAATTTATTAATCTTCGTTATGCGCTTCTTCCTTATATTTATTCCACTTCATGGGAAGTTACCAGTAAGCAGTCCAGTTTTATGAGGGCATTATTTATGGATTTTCCAAAGGATAAAAAAGGATGGGACATTAAAGATCAGTTTATGTTTGGCAGGTCAATTTTGGTAGCTCCAATAGTCGAGGCACAATATACTCCTGAGAAAATAGTAAAAGTCAACGAATCAACGGGCTGGAATCAGCAAGGAGATAAAAAAAATGCAGAAAAAACAACTGTAGACTTTACTTCAGAAAAGTCAAGAAATGTTTATCTGCCCGCTGGCACAAATTGGTACGACTTCTGGACAAATGAAAAAATTAGCGGAGGTCAGGAAATTACACGAAAAACAGCCATTGATATGCTGCCGCTATATATAAGGGAAGGATCAATTATTCCTTTTGGTCCCAAAGTACAATTTGCAACCCAGAAAAATTGGGATAACTTAGAGATAAAAGTGTACCCGGGTAAAGATTGTTCTTTTGTGCTTTATGAAGATGAGTTTGATAATTACAATTATGAGAAAGGACTTTATGCTGAAATTGAATTTTCATGGAATGAGGCATCAAAAAAATTAACGATTTCAAATCGAAAAGGACAATACAACGGAATGCTAACCAGCAGAAAATTTACTGTCGTAATGCCAAATGGAATAACAAGGATTATTAATTATAATGGTAAAAAAGTGGAGGAGAGATTTCAGGACTAATTCATTATAGTTTTCCTAAACTTTCCCAGGCAATACATATCCCCAGAACAGGATATGTATTGCCTTATAACACTCTCGGAAAATCAGCCTAAAAGCTAAGCCCTTTCATCTGATAAATTGCTTTTTGTTTGATTGTAAATGTGCTAGTCTTATTCTATACAGTTGCATTGAAAGATAAAACAAACGTAGAGTAAGATTTGCATTGATATTTAAAGGTTTCCTTGCAGTAATGCCTCATGCAATGCTGTGCCGGGTTACTTTATGAATTTGTACTAGATGATGTAGTTGAAAATGAAAATTTACAAAACCAATTCAAATGCCGGGAAAAATAAACGAAAATATAAAAAACATCAGGGAACTAAAAGACTATACCCAGGAATATATGGCCTTAAGGCTTAACATGACACAGGCAGGCTATAGCAAGATTGAAAAAGGAGTCATAGCGTTAAGTTGCGATAAACTACAAGAAATCGTCTCTATATTTGAAATGGATCTCATTAGCATTATAGAGTTTGAAAGCAGTTTGTACCTTAAGAGCAATTATAGTAAGCCCAGAGCGTATGAGCATGGTGATCTTTCTAATATAGAGAGGCTGTACAGAGATAAAATTGTACTATTGGAGAAACTGCTGGACAGAACAGATAATGAACTTAAAAATTACAAGGATAAATATGGCGGCCTGTAAATAGTGGCTTTTAGAATTTTTTTCAAGAATCTGGGTGATAGTAAAAACATAGCAAAGCTGAAGTGTCTTATTTATTGAAATCTTAGCAAACAATTACAACTTCATCGCTAAATGGTTTTTGATTTATAAACAGTATCGTTAATTATTACAATTAGTTATATTTTACATCCTTTGCAAGAGCATTTTAACGTTAAACTCCCGTAGTATTGCAAGGTGAGCACTTAACTTTTCGATAATACCGAAAAGGTCTTGAGATTCCCTCTTATAAATTTAACAGGAGAAGTTATAATATGACTAATTATATAGTTAACCTTAATTCGGATTTGGTTTTAGTAGGCATTGCTGTTGCCTACGGATACTATATCACGATAATAAAAAAGAAAAGAAGGTAAGCCTTATCAGGTGCTTACCATTTATAGAACAGATAGAAGCATAAAATGGAAGATTATGTTTTTATGGACAGCCGTCTTGCATTTGTTGCAAGGCGGTTTTTTTTATCCTGTGCTGCTTTTAATAGCTCAACAGGATATCATTGCAAAGTTCTTTTTATTGAAGGCTATTACGATTTTTACCCATTAAAATCATGGCAACACCAAAGCCGAGTCCTGCAAATAACGCTAAGCTAATATTTCGCTTTGTTTTTGAAGGTGGATTACCATATACCCGAAGTGGTTCTTTGGAGTTTGTCAAAACATTTCCAGAGTCATCGTTTTTATCTTTATTAAGTTTCATTTTCATGCGTAAGGCTGCAGATGCTGAATTAATGACCATTTTTGGAAATAATTTATAAGTGGTAGTCAATGCGGCAGCAGTAAAATCCGGAAACGTATCTTTTTTGGGATGTTTGGCCAGATCCACCATTTTCGCAGCAGTCTCTCTTGGATCAGAAGCTATAAAAGGAATTTTCATGTCAAATCCCGAGTATTTGGCTGAATGTAAATTACCGGTAGAATTTTGCAATTGAGGGTACAGATTGCAGATGTGGATATGCTTGCGATTGGATATTTCGCCCTGCAGGCATTCCATCATTCCTCTGATTCCATATTTCGTAGCCGAATATACAGCACTGTAGGGTGCAGGCATAAAACCTCCAATAGATACATTATTAATTAAAATGCCCTGATCTTGTTGTTTGAAAATTTTGATGGAATTATAAGCTCCGTGCATGTATCCAAACAAATTGGTTTTAATGACCTGCTGGTGAACTTCTAACGGAATTTCTTCAAATTTGCCACTGGCCATTACACCGGCATTATTTACCCATATGTCAATTCTTCCGTCAAGAGCCAAAGCTTGCTGTACAACTTTATCAACATCCTCTGCAACAGACATATCGGCACTAACGCCAACAGCCAAAACATTTAGATTCCGGCAATATTCTACCACCTGATTAATACCTTCCTGACCTCGGGCCACTATGACTACATTGCATCCTTCCTGCGCAAAAGCTTCTGCTGCAGCACGCCCAACACCGCTGCTGGCACCAGTTATAACAACAGTTTTATCTTTAAGACTGTTGCTTAAATTTTTAGTTTCTTTCATAATATAATATTTTATATTACCTTAAGTTACTAAAAATAAGCTTTGTAGTTGCAGTAATTTAAGAAAATTTTAATTCTGATCACTCCATAATAAAAAGCGATTCATCATAAATTATGGTTGATGGCCTTTCAATTTAGAACTTGAACTTCGTTATCTGTTTTTTCTTTTCAGATAAAGTGATGCCGATTGGCTCATGGTAATTAATGAGGCTCCTAGTATAACTATATCTTTAAGTACCAAACGCCCACGTCCTGATAAATAAGGAAATCCGTATTGATGATCTGTCAAATGTGGCACCCAGCTTTCAGGAGTTGTTACTAAAAACGAAAGTGTACCGATGGTGAGTATAAATACTAAAATGCTTCCAAACATACTTGCAAGAGGAGCCCAGTTATGAATGGCTACTAAAAAAGCAATACCAATTAATAAAATTCCTAAGCCATTCGCAAAACCATAGGTATTATTTTGAATGTTCCATTGGTGATTTTCGGTAATTAATTCACCTTCTTTATTGCTGTATTGTTTATACTCAGATGGATTGTCATAGAAAAAAGACATAAAAGGACTGTTGGCCACAAAAGGTACAATTCCATCAGCTTCATAAGTAAAGAATTTAAGTCCGCCAATCCATAAAAAAACGATTACGATACCAGCGCGTACTGCATTTTTACCAAGATTATCAAGATTTGCTATTGTGTTTAAAAGAACATTTTTCATTGTTTTGATTTTTAAGTTTTTGTCATCATTAACAATGCAAAGTTATCTCGTCGATAAGCAATAGGGAATGGATAAAAAGCGCTATTAGCTAGACAAATCTGCCACAATAGAAATACCGGTTGTTTTTCTGAACGTCTGAGGAGAGATTTTAGTCATTTTTTTAAACACGCGGCTAAAATAATATTCATCCTGGAATTTTAGGGCATAAGCAATTTCCTTGATACTCAATCGGGTGAGATGAAGTTGCTTCTTTGCCTCAAGAATTAATCTTTCCTGAATCATTTGCGTGGGCGTTTTATTGAAACGTTTGCTGCATTGTTTAGTGAAATTATTTGGTGTCATATACAGTAATGATGCGTATTCACTTGGTTTATGCAGCGATAAAAAATTTTCTTCAAGCAATATTTTAAACTGATCCATTTTTTCATCTTTTTGAAAATTTTGCTTTTCAGTAGTCATTTTCAGACTGCTCGATTTGGCAAGTACCAGCTGAAGATAGGAGCGTAATACAATTTCTGATGGACTCTGTTGTTGGATCTCGTCAATAATCTGATCGACTAACTGGCAATACAATTGATGCTGTTGAGTAGTTAATTGTATAGAAGGCTCAATGTAAATATTATTAAATAATAATCCATTGCAGGCCACCTCTTTTCTATGATATTCTATACAGTAAAAGTCACCATGAAATTGTAATGTGGTGTAGGTTAATGGTGAAATTTCCTTGATCGATATAGATTGTTGCGGCGTTGAAAATAGTATCACAGGAGCACTAAAAGAAAAAGAGGCAAAATCAGCATGATAAATTCCTTCACCTTTACTTACCAATAAGATAGTATATTCGCTAATTTGTAAAGGAGTATCTAATAAATTAGTTTCAGATTTTTCTATTCCTAAGAGTAAGGTTTTGTTTTCTGAGAATACTTTGTTCATTTTCGACTTTGGATTGGATATGATTGTAAATTTATAGAATGAATTGTTGTTATTCAATACTATTTAGAAAGATATCACAAATAGCATTAAATTATATAATAAAGTATGCATTAAGTGCGTCGTTAGATGCTAAGACTATTTTGCTTACTATTTTGTGTTTATCAATTTGATGATTTGTTTCAGGACTAAAAGAGCAAATTATTTGAACTAAAAAGAATGTTTTTTTTTTAATGCGTGTGTACCATTATGCAAATTGCAGACCCAACAGTTTACAATTAATTTTTATATTTGATTATTAAATTACTAAAATGAGCGAAAAAACGAAACCGTATGCCTTAATAACGGGTGCCAGCAAAGGAATTGGAAAAGCTATTGCTTACGAATTGGCCAAACAGGGTTATCCACTATTGCTTGTTGCAAGAAGTGAAGCCGAATTAAAAGCACTATCTGATGCTCTTCAAGTTCAATACGGCGTCAATGCTGCTTTTTTATCGATAGATCTTTCGACAAATGGTGCATCACAAAAAGTAACCGATTGGATAAAAACGAATAATTATCCCGTTGGCTTCCTAGTTAACAATGCCGGTTATGGTGTGTGGGGCGATTTTAGTCAGTCTTCTTTAACCGATCAGCTTGGCATGATGCAGCTTAATATGAATGTCGTAGTAGAACTTTCACATTTATTAGTACCCATACTTTCACAAGAAAAACAAGCCTACATTTTAAATATATCAAGCACTGCTGCCTATCAGGCTGTACCTACGCTGGCGGTGTATTCGGCTACAAAGGCTTTTGTTTTATCGTTTACGCGTGCTTTGCGTTTCGAACTTGCCCAAACTTCCATTTCAGTAACCTGTTTTAGTCCGGGTCCGGTTGCTACCGGTTTTGCTTCACGAGCTGGTTTAGATGCTTTTAGCAAAATGGCCGAAAAGTTTAATATGCAGCCTGATGAAGTGGCAAAAATAGCCGTAAAAGCCGTGTTCAGCAAAAAATCAGAAGTAATTCCGGGTTTTACCAATATCATTTCGGTTTATGCCAACCGCATACTACCAAAGGCTTTCATCGAAAAAACCGCTGCCGGAATTTATAAAATTTAATTTTTTCGAAAAAAAATAAAAAAATATTCTTTGCAAATAAGAAATTATATTACATTTGTATAAATATCTACTAATTCTATAGAGTATATCTAATATGAGAAATAAGTTTAATTTTATTAAAGATCGAATGCACGCCAACACTATGCGAATGTGTTGCTGTTGTTGCTGTTGCAAATCTTTCAGATAAAATTTCAAACACTATTATTTCATTTATTAAATATATTTATCATGGTATCTTCATATAAAACATTTACCCTTACTGAGCAATTAACTGCTGAGCAAACAAACTTTTTTAACGAACACGGCTTCATCCATTTCAAAAAATTTATAAATCCGGAAACAGTTTCATCCATCATTGATGCATCAAAACAAGTGGAGCAAAAATGGATTGACAATGACCTTCAAAAAGTAAATGGCGTTCCCATCAAATACGGAAAAGATTTAGACGGTTCTCCAATTGTACAACGTTTTGCTTTTATCAATCAGCATCATCAAACCTTAAGCGGACTTTTACTTGATCCAAGATTCAATAGTTTATTACCATTGGCAGGCGAGGGGTCGAGATTGGGTACTGAAGAAAAAGACGGAATGGTTTTCAATCATTATATCAACGGACCAGAAAGTAAGTTTACTAAGATGGGCTGGCATACAGACGGTTTGAGAGATATTTTTTATGGTGGAAAATTAAACCCAATGCTCAATGTGGGGATTCACTTAAGCACTTTACAACCCGAAAACGGAGGCCTTAAAATCATTCCTGGTACGCACAAGCAAAGTGTTTATCAAATGCTTTTTCGTAAAAAATACTTTTTAGATAATAAACCCGATCCACAGGAAGTTTCCATCACTCCGGAAGCTGGAGATTTAACCATTCACGATGGCCGTTTGTGGCACAGAGTAGCTGAATCAACTATTCGCGGCGAAGAAAGCAGAAGAAGGGTTATTTATGTTCCAATTATAGCTGGAAAATATGCTCCAAAAGATGAGAACAGCCCAACGGTTTTTTATCAACGTTTTGCAGGTATTGTTAAATAATATGCTGATTGCTCTTGCATTTAGTTATCTGGTAAGATCAGGTAAGCTAAAAAGAACCAGCGATTTCTTTAAAAAAACGCAAAGAAAGATAAAATTAAAAATTGTAAAACTAGAATTGGCTTACTCGCAGGCTTAGTAATATTGTTTTATTAATGGGAAAAGAAACACAGGGTGAAGATTTTAGTGCAATTGCACAAAGAACATTTTCAGACCGTCAGCGCACTAATATTTTAAAAAGTGCAGAACAGTCAACGATTGTATTTTTGCTTCCAAAAGTACCTAAATTCATTTCGCCCAACATACTCACTTTAATAGGTACATTGGGTTCAGGAATCGTTTTTTTAGCTTTTGTTTTAGGTACTTATTTCGCCAATTGGTATTTGCTTTTGGGTATTATCGGATTGGCTATAAATTGGTTAGGTGATTCTTTAGACGGAAGATTGGCTTATTATAGAAATATGCCGCGTCGTTGGTATGGTTTTGCACTCGATATTATTGCCGACTGGATTGGCATTGTACTTATAGGCTTTGGCTACTACATTTATGCCGAAAACGGCACACAAATAGTAGCCTTTGCTTTTGTTGCCTTGTATGGCTGGTCGATCATCATCAGTCAGTTGCGCTATAAAATAACCAATGAATACAGTATAGATTCTGGCGCTGTTGGTCCAACAGAACTTCGATTTATTATTGCTTTCATTTTAATTATAGAAGTTTTATTTCTGGGATCCATTACCTATTTGGCTGGTTTAATCACTATTGTGTTGCTTATAATTAATATCATAGACAGCTTAAAACTTTTAAAGCTAGGCGATTTAAAAGATAAAAACCAATACTGATATGTTCAGCAAAAAATCCATAATCACTTTTCTACAAGCACAAGTTGCGGCATTTTTAGGCGGCATTACCGATTATGTCTTGATGATTTTGTTAACAGAAGTATTCAAACTGCATTTTACCTTTTCTATCCTAATCTCTGGAACCGTTGGCGCCGTTATCAATTTCAGCATCAATAGATTTTGGGTATTTAAAAATCAATCCGGTTATAGCAGTCCCATCAACAGTCAGCTTTTTAAATTTGCGTTGGTGGTTTTGGGAAGCATTTCCTTAAAATCATTTGGTACGCTTATTTTGCAAAAATCATTTCAAATCGATTACAGAATCGGAAGATTAATCATTGATAGTTTTGTTTCTTATGGATTTAACTATCCGCTGATTAAAAATTGGGTTTTCAGGTCAAACGAAAAACAGAATGCAGTCGAATCAAATTAAGTATATCAATAACCAGTTGGGTGTAATTTTGTGGTTTTTCTGTTCTAACACATAGTCCCAAAGCCCAATGTCATTAAGTTAAGGAAGTAGTAAAAAGACAGAGAAGTAAAACAAAGTTTGTCATCTCGACGAAGGAGAGATCACACTAGTATTTCCGGTCAGATATTCGCCAATCTTTGTCGAGTTTCTTGTGTGATCTCTCCTTCGTCGAGATGACAAGATTGCGGATTCTGAAAGAGTTAATCTTCATTAAAACATGTGAAACGCCTTTTTAAATGTCTTAAAGCTATGTTTCCAGCCTGCACGAGCGGAGTCGAAGTGTGTTTAAATAATTATACCCAATGTCATATAAAAATTTCGTTTATGAATAAATTACCATTTCAATATTTTACAAAATCACTAATCGTTATAACGCTCTTAGTCAATATAATTTCCGGAAATGTATTGGCACAATCCAAAAATCCATCGCCATTACATTTTCCAACGCCGAAAAATATAGATAATATGCTGTTTTACATTCAGCGTGACCCGAATATAAACACTGCTATTTACGCCCTAAACTACCAGGAAAATGGAAAAATAGACAAAAGCAATCCTATAAAAGCGTATTGGATTCGATATGCTGAAAAAGGAGAAAAAAAAGATCTTAATTATTTACAACGCAAATTTGCCTACGGAATAGAAACAAAAACGGTAAATAATGAGGAGTTTGAGTTTCAATTTGTGTCGTATAAAAAATTACCCTTAACCTTGAAAAAGGTAGATTCAGACCAAAAATATCATGTTTTTGTAAATGTAAACCAGAAAAAAATACAGGTAGAAAAAATATTTGTGCGCATTGAAGGAGGTTCTTTTTGGTTGCCCAATGTAAAGTATGCTGAAGTTACCGGAATTGATATTTCTTCTAATAAAATGATTACTGAGAGGATTTTGTTGAAGTAAGATATTTGTATCAAAATTATTCAACGAATAAAAAAGTCCGTTTACTGGTTTATGAAATAAAAATCCTATTTTTGAAAGCAATTAAATACTGATATTTATCAGACATATCGACCTAATTCTTATTAGATAAGTGGGATATCGTCAGGAATATATGCAGGTCATCGGCACTACTAACACAAAAACTAGAAAAATATATAAAATGAAAGTTATTTGTTTAATAAATATGAAAGGTGGAGTTGGAAAAACAACTTTATCAGTTAACCTATGTGACTGTTTAGCATCTAGAAATAGTGCTAAAGTTCTCTTAATAGACATAGATCCTCAGTTCAATTCTACGCAATGCTTAATGTCTCCTGACGAATACGTAGAACATCTTAAAAATAAAAAAGACACCATTATTAATGTTTACGACCGAAATGTAAGACCAATAATTTCTACCGTAGATGGAATTGATAGCAGTACACCAAAAAAATTAGATGAAATTGAACCAATATTAATTAAAAATAATTTTTCGCTTTTACCAGGTAATCTTGAACTTTATAGAATTGAAATGTCTCCCGGAGAAGGAAGAGAAAATAAATTAAATAAGTATATTAAATTAATAAACGAAAAAAATAATTACGATTATATTATAATTGACACTCCGCCTACTCCTTCAATTTGGATGACAAGTGCTTTATTAGCTTCCGATTTTTATTTAATTCCTGTTAAACCAGATCCAATTTCTTTTACTGGTATAGATTTACTTCAAAGTATTATAAATGAAAGAAAAGAAAATCTTGATTTAAAAATTGAGTGTTGTGGTGTTGTACTTACAATGGTTGAAAGTAATACTAGAGTTTATAAAGATGCTTTAAAATTCTTAAATGAAAGTAAGTGGAAAAAGTTTAAATTTGCTAAAGAATTGCCAAAAAGAACTGAGATTGCTAGATCGCAGATGAATAAAACCTTTATTCTAGATTTAGATGATAGTGAAGCGAAGCTTAATCTCGCTGGTATAACCAGTGAATTAATTAAAAGAACTAATGATGGACAAAAATAAAATAAAAAAACTAAATCAAGCAATCAATATGATTGAAGAGATATCTTGGATTATTGAGAACAATCCCTTGAAATTAAAAGAATTACCAGAAATTCTAAAATATACTATGAATATAAAAGAAACTAGTTCAATAGTTTCTGATAAATACAGATCAAAAAATCCTAATAAAGACCAATTAATTGGCCTTTTGCCAAACTTCCTTCAAGATCAAGAACTGTTTAAAAGCAATAAGGATTTAGTTGATTTTGGTGAAAACATCTTAAAAATAAAAATAACAAGATCTGAAAAACGGACTAGATATGAATTAATTGGATTAATTATCTGTGATATAAGAAATTTAAATGATTTTGAATTAGAAAAATTAGTTGATGCACTAATTTCTTTAAGTAATAGTGAGGAAAGATTAATAGATATAAAAATAAAGAAAAATAGCAATGCAAATTTCTCTTGGAATGATGCAATATTTGAATTAAATAATAGATATTAGAATGTCTAGAGAAATCACAGTAGATTTTAAAAACTTAATAGATTTTTTAAAAAAATATTCTTTAAACAACGTTATTGGAAAAGGAGAATTTGAAGAAATTATTTCTTCAGTTCACAAAAAATATTTTTCTTACTTAACAATAGTGAGCGAATTAGAAGCTCTAAAAAATGATCTTAGTATTACACCAAATATTAGTGAAGAACAGATTAAGTTCGTTAAGGAATCTTGTTCCGACATAGGAAATTCTTTTTTTACTCTTATAAATGGTTCTTATAAACCTTCTAAGCTAATGTTACGATCCTCTATTGAAACATTTTTAAAAGGATATAATTTAGATATTTACCCCGGAATAACAACAGAAAAAAGTCTTTATAAAATTTTTGATACCCTAAAAGCACATACCTTTTATCAAGATGAACCACAAAAAGGAATTTTTCAATTAATTCATCAAACATACGGAGATTTATGTGCTGATACTCATACAGCAACTACTTTAAATATGTCGCATATTACTTCAATGAATTATTTTCCAAAATTCGACATTCAAAATGCTAATGAAGTAAGAAGTACTTTAATAAAACTTGTTATTTCGTATATTTCGTTAATAGTTTTAAAATATAATTATCATTACTTTAAGATGCATCACAGAAACAGGGAAAATATTTTAAATTCTATTCCAGGTAATATTAAACGAAAAATTCAAGGAATTGATTAAACGTAGTACAGCTAAAAAGCTAGTACAACGGGTTACAAATCCGCGTGATCGATATAAAAAAAAATCCCATTTCGTAAGAAATGGGATTTTTTGTGACCTCGACTGTAATGCAATTACTGAGCTAATATGTGGAAATTCAGTCTTCATAATTATGTTTTGGGATGAGTGGGAAGTTTAAAATTATTTTTCCTTAAATGCAGTATTTACGCAAATTCATTATTTGCTATTATTTTATATATGGATTTCCCTTTTGTTGTCCATTTGTAGCTAAAATTATTAGAACTAGAAATTATGTCATTTGAAACATAAAATCTTAAAATATCAGCTGTAATTTCTCGTTCATTCCTTAAATCATTATCGGGCCTTCTTCCAAGTATATGATCTTCTATAATTTTAAATGCTTTTTTTAGATTATCATTTTCCGTTATTTGTTTAACTAAGTTCTGTATTTCATCTTTATTAGTTCTATCTCCAATGTCAGGAACATTATAGTTGAGAGCCTTCGAATTTTCTATGATAGCTTTTAGTTGTTCAATTTCTGCATTCTTATCTGCAAGCAAAGTGTCAAAACGTTTTTCACTTGTAAGTAACAATTCTCTTAAATTAATTGAATCTTCAATTGTCAAGAGTTGTTTACTTTCAACGAAGTTTTTTTTGTTAACTCGCCATTTGTTGAAAATTAAATCAAGCCAGTAAGCACCATTTGTTACAAAAGGTAGAAATATTAAAAGTGCACCTGTAGAAAGCAATGGAAAATACACAATAAGCCATGGATCATTGTAGTTGGTAACAATATATTCAATCTTAGTTCCTTTAATATTATCCTCACTAACAAAAATTGTCAGGTAAATAATTTTCCAGTTCCAAATTAGCCAGGATATAATCAATGTACCATAAAACGGACTTGTAAGCCTTTGAGAAAGAATAGATTCTACAGATTTTTTTGTTTCATCAAACATTTATACTTAATTTATCACGGTTACTTTGGATTGTCTCTATTTTCGATTGCATCTAATTTTCCTTGTGGCAATGAAACATATAATTCATCAATTTCTTTTGGTTCTGTAATTGTTTTAGTTGCAATAAAATTTACAAGTTTAAAAAGTGCGTTAGCAACTTCTCTATTATCGTTGAGATTTAATTCACCCGGATGAACAGATTCATTTCCTATAACCCTTACGGTATCTAATGCTTTTTGGACTTGTACCGGTAAACCTTTTGCAACTAAGTTTTTAATATCGTTGTTAATATTATCACCAGACTCACCCAAATGTTTACACAATTTTTGAATAGCTAATCTTAACAATGCGGCTGAACTTCGCGGTGATAAATTAAGAACATTTGCAGCCTCATTATAATCTTCAATTATATCCGGCGGTAAATCTAAATTTGCAGGTTCGACAATTGTATTTAAAGGAAATACTATTTTTTCACCCTCCCAGATAGTGTTACCTGCACAACTTGTGCAATATGAAATCCTAAATTGTTTTATGAAATGCTTGTGTCTTAATCCACTACTAGAAGGCATTGATGCCTCCACATAATTCCATGATTGATTGGCATAAACGTGACAATGTGGACAATTAAACGCTTTCAATTCTATTTCAGGGGCTATATATTGTTCTTTCATAGATTACTTTTATTAACAATTTCCTTTAATCTCTCAATCAACTCACTATCTTCTTCGCCGATGTTTACATTCAAATCATCGTATTCAGAATCACTTTTTAGCTTTACGATCTTTCTTATTCGATTTCTTTTCAATTAATTAAGGTTCTGCGTCAGCCACAGATTTATAAATAATGGGGTCGCGCTGTGTTATTTCACCTCGGACAACTCCTTTTCTAATAGCCGATTTTAAATCTTAATAAAGTAGTAAAACTACAATAATAATTTCAATTCAAAATAGCACTTATCTATGATTAAAACATCCGAACGAAGGAAAATGAAAAAGCCCCAGCTCTCCGAAGTCTTCCTTATGAAAAGCTGCGCAAATGTCTCTGACTTTGCGCATTTTTTTTGCTTCTTAGAAATTTTAGACCTAATGAAAGTCTTCTGACTTCCATTGTTAATTATTATTCCTTAATTATTTTAATTAACGTACTTTTGGTTTAACCAAAATATTATTTATAAAAGTAAAATATGAAAAAAATTATTGTTAGTATGTTTGTTCTAAGTCAATGTTATATTGTACAGGGACAATCGATTGATAAAATTATTACGAACAAGGAAGTAACTCGTATAGAGAAAATACTTTCAGCTGATGATATGCAAGGCAGGAGAACTTTTACTCCCGGTATTGACAAAGCATCGGCCTTTATAGAATCAGAGTTTAAAGCAATTGGTTTGCAAACTTTTAATGCAGCAACGAATTACAAACAAGAATTTTCGTTGACTGCCTCTAAACCCGTTTCTTCAAAAATTACTATTGATGGCAAAGAAATCAATAACAATCAGGTTGCAACATTCTCTTATCTTCCTCAGGTTTCTTTAACGGATAAAAGCGATATTGCTATTGTAAAAATCAATAAAGGAGATAACATTGGCGAGAAATTTAATGAATATTATAAAAGTCCGAAAAATCTTTTGGTACTAGTTGACCCTTCATTTGATAAAGTTTTACCCAATATTCAACACATTGAACGAATAAATGCTACTCCTGGAAACAATACGATTCTGTTTGTTTTTGGCACCACAGCAGCGACTACATTTTCTGTTGAATTAACGAATACAATCTCCAAAAAAACATTGAATAATGTTGTTGGAGTATTACCCGGAAAAACGAAACCAAACGAGTATGTGATTTTTTCAGGGCATTATGATCATTTAGGAGTAGGCTCTCCCGAAGAAGGTGCTCCGCATCCTGCAACAGATTCTATATATAATGGTGCTAATGATGATGCGGCCGGAACAACAGCAGTAATTATGCTGGCGAAATATTTTAAAAAACAAAATAACAACGAGCGTACTATTATTTTTACCGCATTTGTAGCGGAGGAAATAGGGGGTTATGGAGCCAAATATTTTTCTAAACAGCTTGCGCCGGAACAAGTGATTGCGATGTTCAATATTGAAATGATAGGAACAGAATCGAAATGGGGTAAAAACTCGGCTTACATTACAGGCTTCGAAAAGTCGAATATGGGGCAGCTTTTACAAGCTAATTTAACAGGAGCAAGTTTTAAATTTTATGCAGATCCTTATCCGGAACAACAATTATTTTACCGCTCAGACAACGCTACATTAGCCAGGCTTGGAGTTCCTGCTCATACGATATCGACTTCAAAAATGGATAATGAGCTAACGTATCACACCGCCGATGATGAATTTGAAACTTTGGATATTGATAACATGACCCAAATAATAAAAGCAATTGCATTAAGTTCTTCTTCGATTATTAGCGGAAAAGATACGCCAACAAGAGTAGATACTACTCAATTGAAATAGAATAAATAAATTATAAAAAATAGAAAAAGCACTGAAAATGATTGGTTTTCAGTGCTTTTTTATTATTTGTGTGTGCGGATCACTATAAATTAGTATCTAAGAAAATTAGTTGTAAAGTCAGAGACTTTATGAAGTTTCTGTTTTCAATTATATTTGTTTAAAATGGCGCAAAGTCAGTCCCTAATACTTTCGGAATTGCGCATCGTAAAGAAGAACACTTCGGAGAGCAGGGTTAGAGTAAAATTATATTTCCTGATCTTCTATTGAAATGTTACGGTTAACCAGTCAGGATTCGTTGTCCAGAACCAATTATTTCACTAACTTTAAGTCAATTTATCATTTAAACGGATTATTTTCAAACTATCTCTAAATAATTTAAAGTATGAAAACGAACTTACATTCAAAATTTATAGTACTCCTGTTGTTTACTCAATTACTATTTTCATGTAAAGGTAATTTAAGTGCGGGAGTGGGTAGTGACGGAAAAAGTCTTGACTCTACGGTCACTAAATCGGACACGACTACCGTACCCAAAAAGAATTCACAAGAAGTAAAAGAATAGTTATTTAACCTCTGTTTGGTTTCATTTTATAAAATGAAACATCTTTACTATTTTTCAATACTTGGAGGCATTAGCTTGTACATTACAGGAGTTACAATTCTGGACAGAATGGTCGAACTTATCAGTCCGCCGATAAGCACAATAGCCAGCGGTGCAATTAAAGGATTCGAATTCAGCGCAAGCGGAATAAGACCGCAGATTGCCGTTATGGAAGTCAGCACCACGGGTAGAAAGCGTGTTTCTCCGGCAATAGCAATTGCTTCATCAATAGAGTGTCCTTCCTGTCTGAGCTGATTGGTAAAATCGACCAGCAGCAGTGAATTTTTAACCTGAATACCTGATAGACCAATAAAACCAATAATAGCCACCAGAGACATAGGACTTCCGTTAATAAGTAATAACACAACCCCTCCTAAAATTCCCAATGGAATAATGGAAAGTACAATGATAATCCCTTTGAATGTTTTGAATTGCAATAGCAGTACAGCAATGAAAAGGAAGGTGCTCAGAATAATTACCGAAAGAAAATTCCCTCCAAGCGCATCTCCTTCGGATTCTTTTTCACCTGACAATTTATAATAATAGCCTTTTGGCATTTTAAGTTTATCAAGTTTAGGAATGATCTCCGTTAATAAATCATTAGCATAATAACCTTTGTCTGATAACGCTGTAACCTTAGCAAAACGGGATTTATTGAAATGATTAATCGTTGTTGGCGAAGTTTCAAAAGAGATGTCTGCAATTTGATTCAGCGCAATAGGCGTTCCCTGAATATTATTTACATACAAATTTTTTAAAGCATCCAGATTAGAAAATTTATCTCTGGGCAGTGTAAGTGTAACATTTCTGGCATCACCTCTGTCATCAATGTAATCCCCAACCGTTAATCCGGCTACAGCAAGACGTACCACTTTATCTGCCTCACTTGTCATTACGCCTAATGTTCTTGCTTTTTCTTTATTAATTTTTACTTTGACATCTGTTTTGTACGTGTTGAGTTCATTGTTGATATAAACTGTTCCTTTCTGATTGCGTAATATTGTTTCAACTTGAGAAGAAAGCTTACGCAGAATGGCCGGATCTTCTCCAAATAGTCTCACTACAATGTTGGCCTCCAGAGGCGTTCCCTGCTCAAAATCTTTAACTTCGATTTTAGCATAAGGCATTGTCTTGAATTTTTCACGGAGTCTTTCAATCAAAGCTGTTTTTTCGGTAGGTTTTGCCTCATCTTCCAATTGTACAAAAATCTGTGCAAAATCAGGTTTTCTGTCCTGCGGGTGTACGTTATAATAAATCTGCGGATTTCCCTTGCCGACATTGGCCGTATAAAAGACAATTTCTTTATGGTTTTTCAGTTCAGCTTCGATTAGTTTTGTTACCCTGTCACTTTCTGTCAGGTTGGCCTGAAGCGGCATTTTTATATTAATAAGAAACATTGGTTTCTCTGAAGTTGGGAATAATTTGAATCCGGTAGCCTTAAAAAGTCCAAAGGCAGTTAGGCTCAATGCTATGGATATAGCAATTGTTGTTTTTGGGAATTGCAATGCCTTAGGCATAATCCTGCTGTAAGATCGTGTCAGGAATTTTTGCAGGTACTGAAGAAAAACATTCCCCTCGCCATGTTCGTGTGTTTTTAAAAACCGGCTTCCCAGAAACGGAACCAATGTCATCGCCACAATCATTGACGCCAGTACACTTGTAATAATTGCCATAGGAAGACTTCTTATAAATTCACCTGATACATCAGGAAGAAAAGCCAGCGGTAAAAAAGCAATAACAAGAGTGGCTGTACAGCCTACAACAGCAAGGCCTATTTGTTTGGTGCCTTTTAAAACAGCATCCATTTTAGAATGACCTTCACGAAGCCAGCGTTCGATGTTTTCGACGACCACAATACTATCATCCACCAGAAGTCCTAATGCCACCACCAAACCTACAATGCTTAATTGATTTAACGAATAACCGAATGCATTCATGACAATAAGCCCTAAAGCCAATGAGAGTGGGATGGATATCATTACAATCAATGAAGCTCTTGATCCTAATGGCAAAAGCGTAATGATCACCAGAACAATCGCAAGGGTAAAATCAAAGCCCAAATGCCCCAGACGCTGCGATACCATATTGGCCTGGTCAAAGTTTTTAACCAGCTTTATGTTTTGAGGCAGATCTTTAGAGAATTCCTCTACTATTGGTAAAAATTGTTTTTGGACATCGGTTATGTTGACGTTGTCTTTCATACCTACAGTAACTAAAACACAGCGATGTCCGTTGATGCGGGTAATATGATCTACTGTTTCAGATTTGTAGCCGACTTCAGCAACATCCTTCATATAGATTATTTTACCATTTGCATTGTAGATAACCGTATTGGCAACATCATCGGCATTTTTAAATTTACCGCTTGTCTTTACATTAAACACCTTACTGTCAAGATTGATGCTTCCTCCGGGAATATCGGCAGCTTCACTCTGAAGACTTCCCATCACCAGGTTTAATGGAATCTTTAACTGCGCAAGTTTATCCAGCTGCAGGTCAATTCTAATTTCCTGTTCCGGTATTCCTGCATATTTTACGTCTTTAAGATTGGTAATTTTTTCCAGTCTTGTCTTCAATTCATCTGCTGCATCACGCAGTTTTTTATCTGATGCATTTTCTGAAATTAAAGCCACCTGAAGAATTTTTACATCTGATGAAGCAATTTTCTCGGTTTTTATCAGATAAATATCTTTGGGAAGTTCGCTGGCCTGCAGCGCATTCATTTCGGTAGAAATTTCCTGGTACTTATTATCTACATCAACCCCATATTTAAATTTTACCTGAAAGGCAGCTACGCCATCTTCGACAGTAGTTAGGATTTTATCGATGTTCTCCAGCCCGTAAATTTTATTCTCAATAGGTTTTACTACCTGTTCTTCCATATCCTTTGGACTGGTTCCGGGATAAATAACCGTAATCAGATATTGTGGAGGATGAGTAGAAGGATCTTCTGATCGCGGCATTGAAAACAGGGTCAGATACCCTACAACAGACACGAGAAGAAATATGATCAGCGTGAACTGATAGTTTTTAACGGCAAAGTTTGTAATCTTCATGGTGCTTATTATTTAATGATCTTAATCTTTGATTCTTCGTTCAAATAGGCGCTGTTCGAGATCACTATCTGATCTGTTTTTTCAAGGCCGTCTTTGATGTAGACAATTTTGTTTTCAAATTTGTAAATGGTTACAGGCTGTCTTCTCACTTTATTATTTTCAACTAAAAAAACAAAAGCCTTATTACCGTCTGCTTCGATAAGCGCATCATAAGGAATCGTGATCAAATCCTGGGCAGTATCGGCATGTATTTCGGCTTTTCCAAACATGCCCACTGCAGGTTTACTGTTTTTCATGTTCAGTTTTAATTCTACCTGAAAAGATCCCAAAGCAGCATCAGCAGACTGTGATTTTCTAAAAACCACGGCATCAAATTTTTTATCAGGATAACCATCCAGCGTCACGGATGCTTTCTGGCCGATTTTAACCGATGCCCATTCTTTATCTGTCAGTCCAATTTTTAACAGGTAATTATTGTTGTGGGATGTTTCATTTATAGCTAAGATGGGAGAACCTGGCCCTACAACTTCGCCTTCATTGGCTATTTTTTGAGACACGAAGCCATCTGCCGCCGCATATATCTTGGCATAACGGGCATTAAAAGCAACGGCATCTTTTTGTTTTCGGGCAATGTCAAGACCTGTTTTTGTATTTTGAAGCTGCTCTAAAGTATATACGCTGTCTTTATAGAGATTATTGGCGCGCGTATAATCCCTCTCGTATTTTTTTACGTTTAAATCGGTCTGGTTTAAACCCGCACTGATTTCGGTTTCATCTAATGCGGCTAAAAGCTGTCCTTTCTTAAAAAAATGCCCTTCCTCGACATAAATATGCTTTACTAAACCGCCAATTTTAAAGCTGTAATTGGCAGTGTTTTCTGTTGTGACCAAACCAGAAGCGCTTATATTACTTGTAACAGCTAATGATCCGGCCGGTGCTGTTTTAATGGATACAATATCCGCAGTTTCAAATTGGTTATGCTCTTTTTTCTCTTCTTTACAGGCATAAAAAACAGGAAAAGCAAAAAGACATATTACTATTGATTTTTTACTCACAAGCGTAAAATATTTTTTTTTGTGTTCGTGCCCCGCGTCTGAAAGGCGAACGGATGAATTAATCTTTGATTTCATAAGTATTGTTTTTGGATTATTTTAAAGTAAAAGTGGCGTTGGCCCTTTCTAATTCTGCATAGGCAATCCAGGAATTATAAAGAGATATATTAGTATTAAGCTGTGCATTTACCCATTGATTCTGCGCATCCAGAAGTTCAATGTAGATCGCTTGTCCTTCTTTATATAATTTGGTTATGTCCTCATTGTATTTTTTGGCCGCTGCTTTTTGATTTTTATCGGCATTAAATTGTTCCAAAGCAGCTATTAAATTATTTCGGGTAACCTGAAACTGGAGCAGCAGCTGCTGTTTTACATTATCAGTCTGCGAACTTATTTTTTTACTGTCTTCCTGAACTTGTTTGAGCCTGTATTTGTTTTTGTTGCCAGAGAAAATAGTCCATTCTAAAGCGGCACCGGCAAAATAGTATCGTGATTGTTTATTCACTTCGAAATCAAAGTCCTGAAATCCGAAATCGGCAAAACCGCTCAATTTTGGGTACCAATACGATTGGGTAAGCTTACTTATATTTTGATTTATATCTTTTGCCATGGTAAGTTTTGAAAGTTCTTCCCGGTTTGAAGTGTTTTCGGCAACCAATACATTCGGCAGGCTTTCTTTATCCGAATCAATCTCAATTTCGCTGTCAAGCTTTTGATTAATTAAAAAATTAAAATATGTTTTAGCGTTATTACTGACTTGTTTGGCTGTTTCCAGATTTGCTTCAATACGGATCACTTCATTATCACTTCTAAGAACTGCCGTACGGTTTATCTTGTCATTTTTAAATAAGGACTGGTTAACCCTTTGATTTTCTTTTACCAATGCTAAAGCATCTCTGTAAATATTAATTCCTTCAATTGACTGCAGGTATTTGTAGTATGCCGTTTTTATTTCTTTAACCAGCTCCCTTTGATAGATTTCTAGCTCTATTTTCTGTAAAGAAGTCTGCTGGTTTTTGATTCTTTTGTTGTAAATAATTTCATAGTTCAGCAGCGGCATTGTGGTATGAATTTTTGCATCGTAGAAATTATCCGGATTAATTAAAACCGACTGGTTTTGCAGCGCAGGAAAAGCATTCGAATTGGTTATTTGATTAAGTGTGCTGTATACAGGATTAAGCATATCTCCAATTGGGATATCAATTGTTCTTCCGCCATCGGCTTTGGTATAATTTGCATTTAATGAAACAGTAGGGTAGAACAGGGAACGGGCTTCCTGCAGGGCATACATACTTTTATTAATATCAAAATTATGCTGCTTGATTACCTCGTTGCTTTTTAGTCCAGTCTGGATATAAGTATCGAGTTTGCTTTGGGAATATCCTATACATCCAAAACAAAGAATGGTAAATGTAATTGCTTTTTTCATTTTATTGTACATTGTTTTTAAATTGAACATTGTTCATTTTTTTGATAAAAAAAAAGTTTAAAGTTTCTTTATTATTTTTAAATATTCATTGTATCCTTCAGACAGGATGGTATCCGGGTTAGAAAATTTTACACCTTTGGTTCTCTGGCGTATTTCCAGACAGCACATTCCGTGAACTAAACTCCAAATCATAAAAGATAAAGCTTCTAATGAATGTCCTTCAAAATGCCCTTCATTCATGCATTCCTCGACAGTTTTCTTTAGCGCATTAAAAGTGTCAGCACCTTCAGTCCACGCTTCTTTTTCGGTACTTTCAATAAACTCCATTGGCGCTTTAACGATAAACATCAGATCGTACATTTCAGAATTTTCCATCGCAAATTTCAAATAGGTAAATCCCATTTTTCGAAGGCGTTCCATTGGGTCTTTAATGGCGAATAATTCGGTAAAATACCCGCCTAGTTCCTGAAAACCAATAGAGTGGAGGTCATGAAGAATAGCGTTTTTATCTTTAAAATAAACATACACAGTTCCAACGCTGTAGTCAATTTCATCAGCGATGTTTCGAATCGTAGTCTGTTCAATGCCTCTTTCTAAGAAGAGTTTTTTGGCTCCTTTAAGGATCAGCATTTTTAGGGCTTCTTTTTCACGTGCTTTTCTTTCCGCTGTACTCATGGTGCAAATGTATGTATATTTTTTGAACAACGTTCATTTTTTTTAAGATAATTTTTAATTGCTTATAGCTATTAGCAATTCAGCATTATATTTATTTTTTAAGAATTTAAATCTCTTCATTGTCACCGTATTTTTCAAAATGATAAACCCGCCCAATACAGTTAAGTAAAGGGCGGGTGTCCATAAACATAATCTTCCATTTTATGTCTACTAAAAAAATTATCATTGTATGCTGCAATATTTGCCAATTGAGCTTTACAAGCTACAATAACAAATTAGAGATAAGAATTTTTCAATTTATTTGTTTAAAAGCTGCTAAATATAATATTCTGCCTGTTTTACAGGAAGGATTACTGTAAATTCAGCACCGTTATCTTTTTCTCCGCTGGCTGTGATAGAACCATTGTGTCTTTCTGCTATTTTTCGGCACATGGCAAGACCAAGACCGTTTCCTTCGAACTCATCTTTCGAGTGCAGTCTTTCAAAGGCATCAAATATTTTCTCGGCAAAAACCGGATCCAGTCCAATGCCGTTGTCCTTTATTTTTATTTCCAGCATTTCAATGTCTTGTTCATTTTTGATCACAGTGCAAGTGATTATCACTCGCGGCGGCTGATCGGCTTTTGAGAACTTCAGAGCGTTTTGTATAAGGTTATAAAAAAGCTGGTGGATAAGTATTGGCGCACCTTCAATTTCAGGAAGCTCACTTACGATAAGTATAGCTTGTTTTTCATTTATGATGAGCTCCAGATCGGTTTTGATATGTTCAATCATTTGATCAAGATTGATCCTCTTTACAGGCTGCGATCTTTTATCCAAAGTCGAATAGGCAAGAATACCTTCAATGATGGTCTGCATTCTTTGGGCAGAATGGTCTACTTTACTGAGGTAATTTTTTGCATTTTCATTAAAAATAGTTTCCGGTTCATCCTTTAGAAGATTGCTGAAGGTTTTTATTTTACGCACAGGTTCTTTCAGGTCATGACTGACCACATTGGCAAAATGCAATAGATCATCATTAGAACGCTGCAGTTCCTGTGTGTTTTCTGCAACCTGTTTTTTGAGCTCTTCTTCAAATTGCTTTTGCTTTTGTATATCCTGTATTATCCCAATAATAGTGATGGGATTTCCATTTTCGTCTTTGATGATTTTACCATCTATTTTTACCCAGCGAAAAGAGCTGTCATCATTTACAATTCTGACTTCATAGGACATTTTTCCTGTAAGCTGTGCCTGCTGATGCGCTTTTTCTCGTACTGAATAATCCTCAGGATGCAGTTTTGCAATAAGCTGCTCATTGGTAACTTCTCCTTCAATAGACCAGATGGCATTGAAATTTCCGGAAGTTTTTATTTTTTTTGTGGCAAGGTCTATTTCATAAGTTCCCATGCCGGATGAATCAACTGCCATCCTGAGTTTCTCATCTGAGCTTTGAATATCCTGCTTGGCCTGGTGAAGGGCTGTTACCTCCGCGGCTGTATGCATGACCCCGTAGATCTGCCTTTCTGAATTAAAAAGCGGTATAAAGCTATAATTGTAATATCGAAATTGTTGTGACTCGTCAGTAGCCAGATCTACTTTTTTGTCCCTGGCATGAAAAGGAATGCCGCTTTGAAACACCGTTAATGCCTGTTTAAAAATATGCTGTTTTTGAGCTTCCGGCAGCACATCAAGAAATTTTTTCCCAATGATATCATCACCTTTTCCCCAAGTTTTTATCATTGCAGGGCTGGCTAGTGCTATCTGGAGTTCATTTCCTGTATAAACGGCTGTCGGCAGAGGGGTGTTATCCACAATGTCTTTCAAAAGCATTACATTATCGTACATCGTTGGGTTGTTTAGATACTACGAAAGTATCTTTTATTTAATCCTAGTGTATTACGTAAGTATAGAAGAATGTTTCATAATTCCAATATTAATTTTTTAAATGCTCTTTGCCTCTAATCAAAGTTCAACACTCAAACTTGTGTGCATTGCTGCTGCATACCTGGGCAGCAGGAATTGCAGAAGTAAACCGTAGTGCAAGATTGGCAGTTATAATTTTAAAAATAAATAGGACGTTCTTTATCTTAAAATATATTTTGTAAAATTAAATTGTGCACAATTTAATTATCTTGTATCTTTGCAGTATTATTTTGATTTAAATAATTTTAAGAATCAGATGTTTAATTTATAAAATAAGAAACAATGTCGTTAATAGAAGATTTAAACTGGAGACATGCCGTAAAAGCATATGACTCAACAAAAAAAGTATCAGAAGAAGATTTAAATAAAATTTTAGAAGCCGCAAGACTGGCTCCGACTTCATCTGGTCTGCAGCCTTTTCGCGTGATTGTGATAGAAAATCAGCAATTGAAGGAGAGCATGGTAAAAGGTGCTTTAAATCCGGAAGTTATGAGAGATTGTTCTCATGTACTGGTTTTTGCAGCATGGGACAGTTACTCTGATGAGAAAATCGATAAAGTTTATGATCATCACACTGATGTAAGAGAATTACCAAGAGGCCGTTTCAGCAGTTACACCGATCAAATCAAAAAGATCTATGGAGCTCAAACCCCTGAACAGCATTTTGCGCACACAGCAAGACAGAGTTATATTGCCTTAGGTCTGGCAATGGCTCAGGCAGCTGAACTCAAGATCGATTCTACTCCGGCTGAAGGTTTCAGTAATGAAGTAGTAGATGAGATTTTGGAGCTAAAGAAATTAGGTTTGAAAAGTGTTACGCTTTTATATTTAGGTTACAGAGATACCGAAAATGACTGGCTTTCTCATATGAAGAAAGTTAGAATTCCAATGGAGGAATTTATCATCAGAAAATAGTTTTTTACTCTAGTTTTTTATTCTAGTTTTTTTTCTTAAGATTATGGAAAATCACCACTCGCTTCAATTGGAAAACCAGCTTTGTTTTCCTCTTTACGCTATTGCAAAGGAAATTATCGGTTTGTACCGGCCGTTTCTCGATGCGATTGATATTACCTACCCGCAGTATCTTGTAATGATGGTGCTTTGGGAGAATGACGGCTTGACGGTAAATCAGATCGGCGCAAAACTGTATCTCGACAGTGGAACCTTAACACCGCTTTTGAAAAGACTTGAAGCTAAGGGGTTTATAATTAGGAAAAGAAAAAAAGAAGACGAAAGAGTGGTTGAAGTTTTTTTAGCGGATAAGGGAAGAAATTTACAGCAGAAAGCATGTGAAATTCCGGCAAAAATGCAGGAAAAGCTAAACCTGACGATAGAAGATCTGGTCGAGCTCAAGGAAACTGTTCAGAAAATTTTAAATAAAATTCAAAAATAAATGAAAACATTATATACAACCAGCGTTACGGCAAAAGGCGGAAGAAACGGACAGGTAAAAAGTGAAAACGGAATTTTGGACCTTGAGGTAAGAATGCCTAAAGCTTTAGGCGGCACCAGTGATGAGTTTACCAATCCTGAAATGCTTTTCGCAGCAGGATATGCAGCATGCTTTGACAGTGCACTGAATTTGATTATTAGTAAATCTAAAATTGAAACCGGTGAAACATCTGTTACTGCACAAGTGAGTATCGGGCAAAATCAAGACGGTGGTTTTGGTCTTGCTGCAGAACTGGAGGTGAATATTCCGGGAGTCTCTATTGAACAGGCACAGGAATTAACAGAAAAAGCGCATCAGATCTGCCCTTATTCAAATGCAACAAGATCTAATATGGAAGTTAAGCTTACGGTGAAAAATAACTAAGATTAATTTCTTTAAATGACATAAATCTGCTTCTTTTGAGGCAGATTTTTTTTATTATATCAGGATTTTAATATAAAAAATATCTTGATTTCCAACATGAAGTTATTTTACGTAAATCTTTCATTGGCTTTGTAAATTTGGTTTCGATGTCCTGTTGAAGATTTATGAAAATTTATGTGATTGATCTGTCTGGTGATTTCTCAATTTTTTTTTTAGGGACCGGAAAACTATTTTCTATAGTTGTTTTATCCTAAAATGAAATTGTTTATAAAATTATATTATTAAATAAAGTCAGTTGACTATTTCATTTAGCATATAAATGTTTGTGCCGTTTTCCCCATTGCTCCATTTGCTGGATTATAGGTCTTAATTCATAGCCAATTTCTGTTAACTCATATTCTACTTTAGGAGGAACTTCAGCGTATACCTTTCTCTTTATAATATTATCTTGTTCCAATTTCCGCAGTTGCAGCGTTAGCATGCGTTCGGTAATATTTGGTATAGATTTTCTTAATTCGCTAAAACGCATTTTGCCTTGTAATAGCCAGGAACAAATTACAAGTGACCATTGGCCACCAATTATGTTTGCCGCGTATACTTCTGAACACTCATCTCCTAAGATTTTCTTATTTTCAAAATTTGTGCTTGTAACCTTAACTTTCGACATAACTTACATTTTTGATAGTACCTTACAATTGGTTGTGAATAAAGCCACTATGACTTTTATGTTATAGCTTCGCAGAACTATTCTGTATAATTTAAAGTTCAAAATTAAATCAAAAAAGGTAATTATGAAGAAAGGCTTAACAAATATTTTATTATTTATGGCAGTACTCAACATTTATTCTCAAAATGAAAATCTAAAATTAAAAAAGACAACAAACATGAAAAACACATCTATATTAGTTAATGCAAACGAGCATGTAAAAAAAGGAGAATACGAAGCGTACTTATCCTATCTCACTGAAGATACCAAATGGGTGTTTGTGGGGGAGAGAACTCTTTTAGGAAAAGAAGCAGTAAGGCAATATATCAAAGAATTCTACCTGGCACCACCAGTATTTGATATGGAAAAAGCGATAGAGGAGGGCGACTTTGTAACTGCAACAGGTAACATTTCCTTAAAAAATGTGAATGGAGAATATGATCATTACGTTTATTGTGACATTTGGCGATTTAATAATGGCAAAATAGCTGAATTAAAAGCATTTGTAATTGAGAAAAAGCCCTGATTTGAGTAAGCCACATGATAAGATGGAGCTTATACTGTGCAATAATTAAGCTTTATAATTTTATTAAAAAAAAATAGCGGTCTTTTATAACCGCTATTTTAAATATATTTTGACCTAATTATTTAGGAAGTTGGGCAAGAAATAACAATATATCATTACCGATTTCTTTATAATGAGTTTCAAGGGCAAAATGACCCGTTTTATAAAACTTTACAGCAGCATTTGGATTGTCATGTTTGTAGGCTTCTGCTCCTGCGGGAAGAAAATAAGGATCCTGACTGCCCCAAACAGCTAACATCATAGGCTTTTTATCTCTAAAATAAGCTTGAAATTTAGGATATAAAGCAACATTGGTTCTATAATCTTTTAGCAGGTCAAGCTGTATCTCGATGTTTCCCGGGCGATCCAGAAAATGCTGATCCAATGTGTAGGTTTCAGGTGCGATAAGAGCAGCATCTGAAGCACCTTCGTGATACTGAAACCACGTTGATTCTTTTGAAACAAAATCCTTAAGTGCATCTCTGTTAGCCTGCGATGGCTCTTTCCAGTATTTCTGAATAGGATTCCAGCCTGTACTCAGACCTTCTTCATAAGCATTCCCATTTTGTGATATAATGCCGGTTATTTTTTCCGGATTAGCAAGAGCAAGTCTGAATCCGGTTGGTGCGCCATAATCAAACACATACATGGCAAAACGTTTTAAACCAAGCTTATCAATAAATCCCTGCATAGTGTTGGCAAGATTATCAAAAGTATATTGAAAACTAAGATGGTCCGGTGCATCTGAATACCCAAAACCAGGCAGGTCCGGAGCTATTACATGATATTTTTTGCTTAAAATAGGAATAAGATTTCTAAACATATGAGATGATGTAGGGTAACCATGCAATAATAATAGAGTTGGAGCATCTTTAGATCCTGCCTCACGATAGAATATCTTTAGTCCGTTGACTTCCGTGTTATTGTAATGAGTGGTCTGAATTTCAGTGTTCTCTTTTGTAGTTAAAGAGTTTTTAACTTGTGCATTTGCAGCTGTTTGTTGTAGCATAATTAAAGTTAGAATTAGAGTTAAGGATTTAATTGTGTTTTTCATGTTTTCAATTGTTTAAGACAAAAATACACTCTATATTTGATACGTGAAAACGATTTATAATGATCTAATCGATCACTAAAAGTGATACTATGAATAGTAATGACCTGAAAATATTTGAAGCCGCAGCAACACTAGGAAGTTTTACAAAAGCTGCAGAAGCAACCTTTACGGTACAATCGAACGTAACGGCTCGCATAAAAAATCTCGAAGATGAATTTGGAGCTGAACTGTTTAGAAGAGTATCCAGAAAAGTGGTTCTAACTGAAGCAGGGGAAACACTTTTGCAATATGCTAAAAAAATAGGCCGATTATTGGATGATGCAAAAAGTGATATACAGAGTGCAGACAAAATAGGAGGAACAATACGCATAGGGTGTATTGAGACCACTATGGCTTTTAAAGTACCGGAAATCATCAAAGGTTTTGCAGAACTCTATCCCAATGTAGAGCTTGAATTTTATTCTTCAATGTTGTCAGCACTGATAACCGATGTAATCAGTTATAAACTGGATGCTGCTTTTGTTGCAGCACCCATAAATATTCCTGGTTTACAGCAGCTTATTGTTCGTGATGAAGAACTTGTAATAATTGCAGGTGGTGATGTGGATAAGCTTTCGGTCGTATTGAAACAAGAACCTTTAAAAATAGTAGTTTTTGAGCAAGGTTGTTTTTTCCGGGCGCGGCTTGAAACCTGGCTCGGTTCAAAAGGAATCCTCCGTTATAAAAGTACCGTAATCAATTCGATAGAAGGCATTATTAATTTTGTAGAGGCAGGTCTTGGCATTAGTATACTTCCTGCAGAAGTCGTAAATCAGTATTACAGCAACAGGAATATAAAAACTTTTCCCATAACTAAAGAACTTGCCACGATGACCACAGTGTTAATTTATAGAAATGATGAAGCACCTTCAAAAGCCTTAAATGTATTTTTAGATCAGTATCGAAATTAAAGTCACCTTGAGTGAAACTGAATTTGTGCAATGCTGAATAAGAATCAGATGATTAAACCTGGGATAATATTTAATGGATTTGCCATTAATCCTGTTTTAAAAGTGAAAACAAGTCAAAGTTATTGGTTATAAAAAATGGCGACAATTGCTTTAATTGGCGCCATATAAATGTGTAAGACCAGGTTGCTTCATCTGGAATTTGTATTTCTGATGATCCGGCAGCCTTTACCTGTTATTATCACCAATTATCTGTTCTAAATGGGGCTGTTGGTAATCCACTTGTGTTATAAAGCATGATTTCTCCCGGTGCATCAGCCCACAAATAACGGACTGCTATAGGATTTGAAACTTCAGAACTGGTCAATTTTATCGTCTTTAAATCGGCTTGCAAAAAAGCAGTTGCCGGATAGAATTTTTTATCGCTTCCGGCAATCAAAAAACCATTTATGTTTGATTTTGCAGATTCGGTAGCGAAAGTTCCTTCTTTAAAAGTTACTGTAATCGAATTTCCGTCAGCTTTATAACTGTCAAATACAGGTGCAGAGGCTGGAACTTCTTTTTCTCCATAAGCAATATTTTGGGCAATTAAAGCCATTCTTTTTCCAACAACTTGTTTGTGAATAGGATGTATATTGTCGTTTTCACCAACATCAATTAGGACAGCCATTCCTGTGTTTTTCAAATTCAGTGCTTTTGCTTGTGACTCACGAAGCGTAATCCAGCGGTCATTTTGATTATCATAATTTGGCAATTGTGCAAAAATAAACGGAACGTCCGATTTCCAGTTTTTTCTCCAATCAGTAATCATTTCCTGAAAGAGGGTTGCGTATTCTTTTGCGTTTTTAGAATTGGCTTCGGCTTGGTACCAAATAATTCCTTTGATTTTTATTCCGAAGAAAGGCGCGACCATTCCGTTGTAAAGCGATGTGGCATATTTCGTTGGGTGTTGTCTCTCAGGAACTTCCTCGATATCTTTTGTTCCCACTTCATAACGCCATTGTCCCGCCAGTGAAAGTTTTTGCGAAGCTGTTTTTAAATTTAAAGAAGAAGCATCTCCACGAAAACCTCCAATGTCTCCTGTGTTTTTTACACGAATTGTGATGATATTTTTTCCAGCCGCCAAAACAGTTTTTGGAATCTTGTAAAAGCGGTCTAAGTCTTTTTGGGTGCTTTCGCCAACTTTAATTCCATTGATATAAGTAATGTCTTCATTATCAACACGTCCGATGCTTAAAATGATATCGTCTGAAGCGAGATCTTTTGCCGTCAAATCAAAACTTCTGGTTACCCAAATTACACCATCATTAGGCGTTATTTTAGCTTTGCTCCAATATACAGGAAGATCAATTGGTTTCCAGGAGGAAGTGTTATATGTTTTTTCGTGCCATTTTTCTTGTGTTCCAACATCAAGGCGATCCGCTTTTTCTTCCCAGGCTTTAAATTGCTTTTTGTAAGTTTCTACCGTATCAGCAAAATTCATTGTTTTCATTTTGTCAATGACTTTCCTTGCTGAAGCATGTTTTCCCATCAAATCTTCGCTCATCCAGGCTTCAATATTGGTACCTCCCCAAGAAGAGTTTATTAAACCTATTGCTACATTGTATTTTTGGAACAATTCTCTTCCAAAGAAATAAGCTACTGCCGAAAAGCCTTCACCGCTTTTTGGCGAGCATGTTTCCCATTGGCCTTTTTCAATATCATTTTGTGGTGTTCCGGCCATTGTTCTTGAAACCTGAAGCAATTTTATTTTTTCGTAGTTCGCTTTTGATAATTCTTCTTTTCCGTTTAAAGCATCTTCCAGTTTCCAGCCCATATTAGATTGACCGGAACAAAACCAAACGTCTCCTATATAGATGTCTTTAAAAATAACCGTGTTATCTTCTGAAATCTTCATTTCAAAAGGGCCTCCGGCTTTTTCTGCCGGGAAATCAACAGACCATTCACCTTTTTGATTGGCTTTTGTCTCCAGATTTTTATTGTTAAAACTCACCTTGACTGTTTTTCCGCTATCAGCCCAACCATAAACTGTGATTGTAGCTTCGCGCTGCAAGACCATGTGGTCTGAGAAAAACTTTGGTAGTGAAACTTTTGCAAAAGCTCCTGTGAAAATCGCTAAAAAGAGTAGTGAAAATATACGTTTCATAAAGAATAGGGATAAATAAGTGCGGTAAATGTATATAATAAAAATTGGTTAACCAAAAATTAAATTACGATTTTTTTAATTTTAACTAATAATATTTGTGTTGTATGTAATTATGTAGTGAAATTATTGATGAATATTTAGAGATGGTAAAAGGTTGAATTTTTAAGTGTGAGGTGTAGCAAACAAAACAGGAGCCTTATCTGTTGATAGACTCCTGTTTATTGGTACGTTACACATCCATTGTGCAAAGTTGCATCGCTTGTGGGAAGTGGAAAATGGTTTTACCGTCTGAATGCAGTATAATTGTACCTTTATAAAACAAAAATACATATAAATATTAGTTTTAGTATGAAAAGTCTGTTAATAATTATGGAAAAAACGATTTATTTTACACTATTTTCTATTATTTATTGGCGAAAACGTTTTAGTTTAAATGTTAAAAGCTAACATATTTCAAATTATATAGTTTGTATTTAACCTTTGTATTGATTTATAATTAGTATAACTGTATTTAAATTTTATTATATGTAAAAAATGAGTTAATATTTGCTAATATAAAAAAATGCGTATATTTGGTCAACCAATTTATAATTACAATGCAGGAATTTAGTTTAAATAGTTTTAAATCTCCAGAAGAAGAACAAATCATTCAAAAGTTGAAGGAATTAATTACTTCAAAAAAGTTGAAACCTGGTGACCGATTGCCTTCAGAGCGAAAATTATCTGAAGAATTTGGTGTAAGCAGAGGTAACGTGAGAGAAGTAATTCAGAAATTAGAATTTTATGGATTACTTAAAACATTGCCACAAAGTGGAACTTTTGTTGCCAATCTTGGAGTTCCGGCATTAAGCGGAATGATTACAGATATTTTGCAATTAAAAAAACCTGATTTTAAGTCATTGGTTGAAAGCAGGATTATGTTGGAAATGCAAGTTGTGGCTTTAGCTTCTGAGAGGAGAACTGAAGCGCAACTAAAAAATATTGAAGAGGCATTAATTGCTTATAAAAATAAAGTTGAGCAAAATGAAAGTGCTGTTGAAGAAGATTTGATGTTTCACTTGAAAATTTCTGAAGCCAGTGGAAATCCAGTGCTGAATACCTTGATGTTAATCATTACTCCTGAAATTATTACAAATTTTGAAAAATACCATGTTTGTAAAAATTCGATGAATGGAGAAAATATTATAGAACACCAACAAATTTATGAAGCTATAAGAGAAAAAAATCCTGAAAAAGCCAAACGTGAATTGCAATTTCATTTTAAGACGTTATATGAGTATTGCAATAAAACAGAAACTTTAATGAATATCAACGAAAGTATTTTTTAAAATTTCTTCCAAAAATAATAGACGGTTATGACCATTGTGTGAAGTTGCATCGCTTGGGGAAGTGGATTTTACTACGCATTTAAGTCAAGATTAAACATCTGATTTTCAGATCTTATTTATGAAAAAGCATTATCGGCCATAAACCGGTCAGGATGCTCTATATCTTAATGTTACTGATTGTAAGCTTATATCTTTATGAAATTAAAAAACTTTATTTTACTCTCGGCTTTGATGCTGACCTCTTTTGTTTTTGCGCAAGAGAAATATACTTTAACGGGAACAGTCATTGCAGATTTTGATAAATTATCATTGCCTGGCGCAAATGTCACTGTTCTGGGTTCAAAAACTACAATAATTACAGATACCGAAGGTAAATTTTCTATTCCTGTAAACGAAAACAGCTCAATTCAAGTTTCTTTTGTCGGAATGAAAACAAGAGTTGTATTAGTTAACGGCCAACAAAATATTACAATTTCTCTTGTTGAAGACAGCAAAAATCTTGACGAAGTTGTGGTTGTTGGATACGGAACCCAGAAAAAATCTTCAATAACAGGATCTGTTTCTAAATTAGAAAATACAAATCTTGACGAAATTCCGGTTTCTCGTGTGGATAAAGCTTTGCAAGGAAGAATTGCGGGTTTACAAATACAGAATACAACTTCGGAAGTTGGTGAAGCGCCACAAATCAGGATTCGCGGAATGGGCTCGATTTCTGCGAGTAGCGATCCATTGGTTGTGGTTGATGGTTTCCCGATTTCAAATGGTTTGGAGTTCATAAATCCAAGCACAATCGAATCTATCGAGGTCTTAAAAGATGCAAGTTCAACGGCAATTTATGGTTCTCGTGGAGCAAATGGTGTTATTCTGGTGACTACTAAATCAGGTTCTGAAACAAAGACTTTATATCAATTTAAATCATTCTTTGGTGTTAAATCGGTTTACGAAAAAATTGATATGTATGATACTTATGAGTACACGGATATGTTGCGAAGAGAACGCCAACTGCACGAAAATTACACGGCAGGTTTAAGTGGAGCGGCTCCAGCTACAATAGGTTATACTTCTCGTGAAAAAGGGATGCGTCAAGTAGCGAATTATTCTGGTGGCGGTACTGATTGGCAAGATGAAGGAATCAGAAATTTTGCAACCATAAAAAACTATGAAATGAATGTTTCTGGTGGTGGAAAAAATGCAACATATTATATTTCAGGCCAATATATTGAAGATGAAGGTTTGATGAAAGATAATTTCCTGAAGCGTGTGAATTTTCAAACCCGCGTAAAAGCAAAATTAAGCGACAAACTTACACTTGACGTGAATGTAAGACCTTCTTATAGTTTTAAAAGAAGATCTACAATTTCTTATTCAGATTTGACCCGTTCTTTAAGTTTTATGCCTTCAAGACACAACGAGTATACTGCTGCCTTGACAGGTTATCCTGTTGGCGAGTACGCACAAGGAAGACATTTTAATAACGTAAATTTTAATTACGTAGATGAAAATGGCGTACAGCAAAACTTCACAACTTCACTTTGGGGAACGAATAACAATAGCCCGATTTCAAGAATGGAAAACGAAGAAAGGTACATTCACGATTATAGAATGCTGACCAATTTTGCATTAGAATATAAAATCAATAAACGTCTTACTTTTAAGACTTCTGGCGGCGTTAATCTGGATTATTCAAATTATGAGCGTTTCAGAAACTCGCAAGCAGATCAAACCGGCCAAGCGATTGGTGAAGATGACAGTAATTTAAAAGCAGATCTTCTTACTGAAAATACTTTAAATTATAAATGGAAAGGTAAAAATCACAGCATTGACGCCTTGGGAGGAATTACATACCAAAAAACAAATATTAAAGGAACCGGAATTTATGGAACGCAGTTTCCTTCAGATTATATTGGAACTTTAAACGGAGCCAACGTAATCGATGCGAATGAAACATTCACAAGAAAAGAACAAATTGGTTTACTTTCTTTTCTGGCAAGAGTAAATTATGCTTATAAAGATAAATATTTGCTTTCGATTGCAGCACGTGCTGACGGTTCATCCTTGTTCGGACCAGATAATAAATACGGAATGTTCCCTTCTGCCTCTGTGGGATGGAATGTGGGCGAAGAAAATTTCTGGAAAGAAAACATCCAATGGATCAACAGGTTTAAATTGAGAACAAGTTTCGGAATTACCGGAAACAATGATATTACCAATTATTCTTTCACGAATTTATTATATTCTTCCAATTATTCTTTAGGTCAGGGTGCCGGAAGCGTGACTTCAGGACTTGGTGAAACTGGTGATGTTCTTGGGAATCCGGAAATCGGTTGGGAGCAAACCTTAGAGTATGATTCAGGTGCTGACTTGAGTTTCTTTGGAAATAAATTAAACGCGACTGTTGACTATTATTATTCGATTACAGATAAATTGTTATTGCAACAAAACGTTTCTTACATCACAGGACACAACCAATTTTTCAACAACATCGGAAAAATCCAAAATAAAGGTTTTGAGGTAGAAATTTCAGGAAATGTTCGTGCCAAAAACTTCACCTGGAAACCAGCATTTAATATTTCTTTCAATCAAAACAAGCTAATTTCTCTTGGGGGTGAAGCGCAATTCATTAGTCAGGGTGAAAGAAACGAAGAATATATTGCCAAAGTTGGCGAGGAAGCAGTTCAATTTTATGGTTATAAAATGATTGGAGTTTGGCAGACTGCTGATGAATTGGCAAACAATCCACACTCTGCTGATGATGCTGTTGGAGGTATTAGAGTAGCTGATATCAACGGTGACGGAGTTATCAATGCTTCAGACAGAACCACTTTAGGCAGCCCATTCCCGGATTTTACCTGGGGGTTCTATAATGCTATCACTTTCAACCGTTTTGATATGAATTTCCTAATTCAGGGTTCTGTTGGCGGCGAAGTTTTCTTTGGAGACGGTTACTATAATGAGATGCGTTATTTATACAAAGATTTTGTCCAGGACAGATGGTTCAGCGAAGGTGTTCCGGCTTCAAAACCTCGTGAAAATAATGGTAGAGCCTGGCAAAACACTTCTTATTTAGTTCAGGATGCAACCTATATGTCTTTAAGAAATGTGACTTTAGGTTTCTCTGCACCCGAAACTTTTACAAGTAAATTAGGAATTACAAAAGCAAGATTTTATTTGTCTGGCGAAAATTTGCTTTTTGTAAAATCATCAGGATTCTTCGGATTAAATCCAGAAGGAATTACAAATTCAGGAGTTTACAGCTCGCCATTGATTTCAGGTTATCAAAGAGGTGCTTTCCCTGTTCAACGAACAATTTCTTTCGGAATTGACATTAATTTCTAAAAAATATAAAAGGTTATGAAAAAATATAATTGGTCTTTCAAAAACTTAAAAGTTTTAATATTAAGTACGGCTTTTCTTTTTGTAAGCTGTGATGAGACACTTGATTTGCAACCCGTTTCAGAAATTAGTGTAGGGGAATTTTATACTACTGCGGCAGAAGTAAATCTGGCAGTAATCTCGATTTACAACAGTCTTTATGGAATGCAGAATAGAGAATGGCTGCTGACAGAAATTCGTTCTGATAATACCTATATGAATCCAAATTCGACTGAAACTAAAGATTTGGCTGTCAGAGAAGTGGATCGTTTTGTGCAAAGTTCACAAAATGTTTATCTCCAGGAATATTGGAAAGCGTGTTACAAAACTATCAATCTTTCAAATGTTGTTTTGCAAAATTTAAACGTAGTTGCTGATCAGGCACAAAGAAATCAATATGAAGGAGAAGCACGTTTTTTAAGAGCGCACGCTTACTTTAATTTGGTGCGTCTTTGGGGTGGAGTTTTCATCGTTGAAACTCCTGTTTCAGGAAAGGATGCCAAAACAATGGACAGAAGTTCGCAAAGCGAGGTATATGAATTTATTGCAAACGACCTGCGTTTAGCATCAGAAATGTTGCCTCCAACGCAAAATGGATCAAACCTTGGAAGAGTGGCGTCTGACGCGGCAAAAACATTACTTGGAAAAGTATTGCTTACTTCAGGCGGCAACGCAAATTTAAGTGAAGCAATAACTGTTCTTACAGAAGTTGTTAGTGGTAATTTTAGTTTGCAACCCACATACGGAGCGGTTTTCAATATTGGAAATGAATACAATAACGAAATTATGTTTGCAGTTCGTTACCAATCAGGAAGTGTTGGTTTAGGTTCGCCTCACCCCAACTTTTTCGCGCCTTTGCAAAGCGATAATTATGTAGTTTTTGGTAACGGCGATGGTTTGAATGTGCCAACAGATAATATGTCGCAGGCTTACACGGCCGGCGATCCGCGAAAAGCAGCTTCTATGGCTAACACCTGGTTAGGTTTCAATGGAGCAATTAAGGCAGATAAGCATATTACAAAATACAATTCGACATTTAACGCAGTTGATGATGGCGGAAACGACTGGATTATCCTTCGTTATGCTGATGCTTTGCTTTTGTTGTCAGAAGCAATTAATGAGCAAAGTGGCCCAAATTCAGAAGCTTTGAGTTACCTGAATAAGGTTAGAACGCGTTCACTTGGAGCGAGTGCTGGTTTAAAATTGGCAGATGTTTCGACTTATTTCAATTTCAAAATTGCTTTGGAAAATGAAAGAAGAGTAGAGTTTGCTTTTGAAAATCATCGTTGGTTTGATTTGGTCAGAACCGGCAGAGCAGAAGTAGTTATGACACAGCATTTTGCTACTGAATTTCAATATAATGATCCGGCGCATCCTTCTTTAAATACAGGTCCGTTACAACATTACCAAATTTTATTGCCGATTCCGCAATATGAAATCGACCTGAATCCAAAGATCGCACAAAACACAGGATATTAATTTTAAGTATATGAAAAGTTTAAAATATTCGCTAACAGCTTACTTGTGTTTGCTTTTTTTAGCCAATGCCAATGCCTCAGAAATAAAAGTTTCAAATACAGAGGAATTGACAGAAGCTATTGCAAAAGTAAAACCGGGAGACAGAATTGTAATGTCAAATGGAATCTGGAAAGACACGGTAATTGATTTTAATGCAAAAGGAGTTTTAAAAGATTCTATTTTTCTGGAAGCAGAAACAGCAGGAAAAGTAATTCTTTCGGGCAAGTCTTCACTGAAATTATCAGGTGATTATTTGGTTGCAAAAGGGCTTTGGTTCAAAGATGGTTACAGCACATTTGTAATCTCTTTTATGAACAAAAGCAAAGTGGCCAATAATTCAAGAGTGACCAATTGTGCCATCACAGATTTTAATCCTGAAACAAAATCAGAATCAAACCATTGGGTAGAATTATGGGGAAAAAACAATCGTTTTGATAACAATTATATCGCAGGAAAAACAAACGACGGATGTACTTTGGTCGTTTGGTTAAAAGGCGAAGAAAATCATCAGAATAACCACAGAATTGACCACAATTATTTTGGAGAACGTTCTCCTTTAGGTTCAAATGGTGGTGAAACGATCCGCATTGGAACAAGCCATAATTCAATGTTTCAATCCAATACAATCGTGGAATGGAACAAGTTTGAAAAATGCAATGGCGAAGTAGAAATCATTTCGAACAAATCGTGCAATAACATTTTCAGAAACAATTTATTCTTAGAATCTCAAGGTTCTATGGTTTTTCGTCATGGAAATAACTGCCTGGTTGAAAATAATGTTTTCCTTGGAAATAATCAGCCATACACTGGTGGAGTTCGAATTATAAATGAAGGTCATACGGTAAAAAACAATTATTTCTACGGGTTAACAGGCCAACATTTTAGAGGTTCGCTGGTGGTGATGAACGGTGTTCCAAAAAGTCCGTTAAATCGTTACAATCAGGTGAAAAATGCCAAAGTAATAAATAATGTGTTTTATAATTCCAGTTCATTTCAATTAGGCGCCGGAAAAGATGAAGAACGATCGTTAGCACCTGTTAATTCTGCGATTTACGATAATATTATTTATAATGAAAGCGATACAGAAGCGATCGTTTTCTTTGATGAGATGAAAGGAATTGTATTCAAAAACAATATAATTGACAGTAAAAATTCAAAGAAAATAGAAGGCTTCACGGCAAAGAAATTATCGTGGAGAAAAGAAGGGGAAATTTTTATACCAAATGAAAAAAATGGTATTGATTTTTCTGTTTTTCCCAAGGTAATTGCAAATAAAACCGGTACTTCCTGGAATCCAAAGGCATCAAAAGCTGCCATTCAAGAGCAAACTATTAATGTAGAACCCGGAATTGGAACTCTTGAAAAAGCAGTAAAAAAAGCAAAAGGAAAAACAAAATTGATTTTGGCATCTGGAGATTATCTTTTGGATCGTTCGGTTGTAATTTCGGATAACATTTCGATCATTGGTGAAGGTGCCGAGAAGACAATTATCAGCTTCAATCCAGCTGCTGAAAAAAACTCAAATTATTTGTTTAGAGTGGAATCCGGCGCAAGATTATCTTTTGAAAATGTAAGCCTTACGGCAAAAAATACGGCAGCGGTAAAATACGCAATTGTTTCTCCAAAGGAAGATACTCCAGGTTCTTACAGCATTTTTGTGAACAAATCAATTATCTCGGATTTCACAAATGCAGAAGGTGGTTCTGTGATTAAAGTTTCAAAGGGAACCTTCGCAGATACTATTAAAATAAGCAATTCGATCTTGAGAAATAATTTCCGTGGCATCAACCTTTCTTCTGAAAAAGACGACACAGGAAAATACAATTCAGAGAATGTAATCCTGGAAAACACAGTTTTTGTCGATTTCAACCAATGGGTTTTGAATTATTACAGGGGTGGAAATGATGAATCGACTGTGGGCGGAAATTTAGTTGTAGACCATTGCATTTTTACCAGAACAGGAACTACAGAAAAAGATATGGTTTTTCAAAACAAAGGAATCGTGAACGTAAAAATTACCAACAGCGTTTTCTTTGATAATCCAAAAGTGGCTAACCCAATTCGCCTGAACGGAAAAAACAACTCCATTAAAAATTCAGTAATCTACAATTCAGGAGAAATGAAATTATCCGGAAAAGCCGTTTCAGAAAATATCATCGATAAAAATCCTTCGTATCAAGAGATTAAGAATTTTATATTAAAGGATAAATCGCCTTTAAAAGCAGCGGGTACAGATAAAAAAGACATAGGAATTTTAGTTGTTAAATAATTTTAAAAAAAACATATGAGAAGTACAATACTTAAAAATATTTACAAATCAATCTGCTTGGTTCTGGTAGTTGCAGTTTTTGCCTGCGATGCTAATATAGAAGTGGATAAGACTTTTGAAGAAATATTGGCAGCACAACCAACGGTAGTATCATTTACCCCAGCGTCTGCACCCATCCAAAGCTTGGTAACCATTACGGGAACAAACTTAAATTTCGTAACGCACGCTTATATTGGCGGCGTAGAAGCTGAAATTTATTCTCGTGAAAACCAGCATACTTTAATCATAAAAGTACCAGCCAGCGCAACAGGTGGTACTATCAGACTGACAACAGATTCTAATAAAGAAGCTTCATCGGCCGAAAGTCTGGTTATCCTTTATCCGGTTCCGGAAATTAAATCTGAGATTCCAATAATGTCTGCGGTAAACGAAGTGATTACGATTACGGGAAAAAATCTTCAAGTGGTAACAAGAGTGACTTTTGGAACCGTTGACGGAGTTATCGAGCACCAGGATGACCGGACTCTAATTGTGAAAACGCCAAACACAGGGCCTAGTCCATTGGTTTTAACTTATAGCTACAACACCGTTTCGGGCGAAGTTTCGGTTCCGTTAAAAGACAATTATATCGTGGATATTCCAACTCCGGAAGTTTCGGATTTTCCAAAAGCAATCTTGAAAAATACGCAAGTTGTTATTGGAGGAACGGATATGAATTTAGTTACGGCAATTAATTTTGGCGGAACTGCAATTACAACTTTTGACGTAACGCCAACAAGTGTTTCATTCGCACCGCCGGCAGATTTGCCAACAGGGTTTTATGTAATCAATTTGATTTATGGCGAAGCAATGGTAGTTTCAAGTCCGCAAGTGGCCTACATCAATAGAGATGTTGAGACGTATTTCAACTTTGAAACACAAGGGATGGAAGTAGTTACCGCGGGTCAGGCAGCACAAATTAAAGCGAACCAGCTCAACGGAACGGTAGAACAACCTCCGTTTCCAAGCAGTACAAGTTACCACCACTTAAAAATGCTGTCTCCAACAGATAATGGAAGCACTATCGCCTATATGAGATTCTCTTTTGCAACTAACACCACTTGGAAAACAGCATTTGACAAAGGTGCTTTTAACAACAATCCGGTATTGCATTTTTGGTTGAATACAAACAATACTACACCAACATTACGCTTGTATGCAACTGCTGCAGCAAGCAAAAAACTGGTTCGTTATAATACAAACGGAAAATGGGTTTTAGTAGCTGTTCGTTTGAGAGATATGTTTCCAACGGTTACAGCTTCTGATTTCGTAAGCGGAAACTATATGAGAATGAATTACCTGACAGATAATCAAGCGAATATTTCTTTAGAAGTAAACACAGATTGGTACATCATCACGGATGAAGTTTTGACAGGAGTTGGAGCAGTCGATTTGACAAACTCTTTTAATTAAAAAATACAAGAATGAAAATTAAAACCATAAAAGCAATAGGTCTTACAGCACTTTTTTTAGTGCTTACAAATACTGCTTTTTCCCAACAGTATGAGCCTCTTTTACTTTTGTCAAAAGCTGAAGCGAAGAATATCAGTCAGCATTTAGGTGACTATAAAATCTTAGAAAAATCTTTTTCAAAAGTAATAAAGGATGCTGATAAAGCATTGGAAAATAAAATTGAAGTCCCAATTCCTGTAGATAATGGTGGCGGTTACACGCACGAAAAACACAAAAAAAACTACAGGGAATTGTATTATGCCGGATTAGCTTTTCAGGTTACCGGCGGAAAGAAATATGCCAAATTCGTTGAAGAAATGCTTTTGGAATATGCCAGGATTTATCCGGATTTGCCCCTGCATCCAAAGAGAAAAGCAGAGCAGAATTCCGGAAAATTATTCTGGCAGGGACTAAACGATTGCGTTTGGCTGGTTCACGGAATCCAGGCGTATGATTTGGTTAAAGAAAGCATCGATGCAAAAAATCGTGAAATTATAGAGAGAGATGTTTTCAGAAGTATGGCTGCATTTTTAAGCGAAAGTACAGGCGGAAAGGATACCTTCAATAAAATCCACAATCACGGAACCTGGGCTGTAGCCGGAGTAGGAATGACAGGTTATGTTTTAGGAGATAAAGATATGGTGGAACGTGCATTGACTGGTTCTGCAAAAGACAAAAAAACAGGTTTTCTGAAACAAATTGATATGCTTTTTTCACCTGACGGATATTATTCTGAAGGACCATATTACCAACGATATGCATTGCAGCCGTTTATTGTTTTTGCAGAAGTGATCAATAGAAATCAACCGGAACTGAAGATTTTTGAATATAGAAATCAATTGCTTAAAAAAGCATTAAATACCGTTTTGCAATTGACAGATGCCAAGGGTTATTTCTTCCCGATAAATGATGCTTTGAAGGAGAAAAATTATATGACAGAAGAATTGGTTTTTGCCACCAATATTGTCTTTGAAAATTATAACGATGCTTCGGTTTTGCCGGTTATTCAACAGCAAAATGAAGTTTCAATTACAGGCGCGGGTTTAAAATCTGCGGCAGCTGTAAATGGAATGAAGAAGCTGGAATTCGTGAAAAACCCGTTGATTATTACAGACGGACCAGAAGGAAAATCTGGAGGTTTGGCACTTTTCAGAATGAATACGAAGAAAAAAGACGAACAGTTGACAGCCGTTTTCAAATTTGCTTCGCAGGGTATGGGGCATGGGCATTTTGATCGTTTGGGAATACTGCTGTTCAATAATGACAAAGAGATTCTGCAAGATTACGGTGCGGCCCGTTTCTTAAATGTAGAATCAAAAAGCGGTGGAAGATATTTGGATGAAAATAAGACATGGGCACAAACTTCAGTTGCACATAATACGGTAATTGTTGATAAAAAATCACATTTCGATGGAGATTGGAAAGAAGCTGAAAAACAAGTACCAAAAACAATTTTCTCTGATATTTCGTCTCCGGAAAAAATACAGATTGCAAGTGCTTTGGAAGTAAATGCTTATCCTGGCGTTGAAATGCAAAGAACAGTTGCTTTGATTGGAGCTGATACGCCGTTTATCGTCGATATCTTTTCTTTGAAATCAAAAGAAAACCATCAATACGACTTGAACTTTATGTTCAGCGGTCACGTTATGGAAACCGATTTTAAATACGAACCAGCCTTGACAACGCTTTCTCCATTAGGGAAAAATAACGGTTACCAGCATTTATGGAAGTTGGCAGAAGGCAAGGGAAATCAAGGTATTTCAAAATTTACCTGGTTAAATGACAGCCGTTTTTACACGATTTCAACTTTGACAGATGATACAAATAGTTTGGTTTTGACAAGACTTGGAGCAAATGACCCAAATTTCAACTTGAGAAATGAATCGGGTTACATGTTGAGAACAAAAGACAAGAAAAATTACACATTTGTCAGCATTATTGAGCCTCACGGAAGCTTTGACCCAAAACTAGAGTCGGTTCAGGACCCGCATTCAAAGGTAGAAAGTATTCAAATTTTGAAACAAGATGAAAGTTACACAGCAGTTTTGGTGACTTTCAAAAATAAGAAATCATACACGTTGGCATTTTCAAATAAAGAAGCAAAACCAGATTCAAAACATAAGCTTTCCATTAACGGAAAAAGTATGGAGTGGAAAGGAAATTACATATTAATTACAAATTAAGACAAAATGAATATTAGAACAGAAGCATTTTATGTAGAAAACGAAAATCCCTGGGAAACAGTTTCTCAAGGTGTAAAAAGACAAATTACAGGTTATGATGTGAGTATTATGATGGTTAAAGTAGCCTTTGAAACAGGAGGAATTGGTCCAGTTCACCAGCATTATCATTCTCAGACTTCTTATGTTGTTTCAGGAAAATTTGAAGTGACAATTAATAACGAAAAGAAAATTCTTCAAACCGGAGACGCTTTTTACATTGAGCCAAACATTCTTCACGGATCAATTTGTCTGGAAGCCGGAATGTTAATAGATGTTTTCAGTCCCATCAGAGAAGATTTTTTACCGTAATCCCCGTATGCTGTAAGATTAGAGTATCAAAATCCCTTGAAGAGTGTTTTGAATCTTTTTGCGGTAGAAACATAGATTCAGTACACATTTACAATTTATTCGGACAAAATGTTTTGAATAAAAACATAAGTAATACAAAAGGAACTATTGATATATCAGGCATTGCATCAGGAACTTAATATTGTAAAGGTGCAGTCTGAAAAAACGTAAAGACCATTAAAGTGGTTAAATAGTAATCTGGCTTGAAAAAGCCTTTTAAAGTAAATTATGAAAGTAAAAGGATTAAGATGGTGGATCATTACCTTGATTGGTATTGCAACAATCATCAATTACATCGACCGTTCTGCATTATCGATTATGTGGCCGGCTATAAGTAAGGATTTGCAAATGGATGAAAAAGATTATGCTTTTGTCCTCAATTGCTTCATGGTCGCTTATGCAGTGGGACAATCTTTGTCGGGTAAGCTTTTTGACAAAATTGGTACGCGTCTTGGCTTTGTAATTGCCATCGGAGTTTGGTCGCTTTCTTCGTTATTTCATTTTGCTGTAAAAGGTGTAATGTCATTAACATTAGTAAGAGTGACACTCGGAATTTCTGAAGCCGGAAACTGGCCAGGCGCCGTAAAAAGCAATTCGGAATGGTTTCCTTTAAAAGAAAGAGCAATTGCACAAGGAATTTTTAATGCAGGAGCTTCTATTGGAAATGTAATTGCGCCACTTTTCATCGCTTATATGTTTGCTGGTTATGGATGGAAAACAACCTTTGTTGTTATTGGTGCTATGGGATTAATCTGGATTATACCATGGTTAATTGTGTATAAAAAACTTCCAAAAGACCATCCCTGGATTACCGAAGAAGAGAGAAGATTAATCTTAGACGGAAAAGCAGCAACATCAACAGCAGAAGAAGATGTAGTAAAAGGTAAATCAATATCAGAGATATTGTCTTTTAAAGAAAGTTGGGGCGTCATTGCCTGTCGCTTTTTTATGGAACCAATATGGTGGCTTTTTGTGGGTTGGATGCCCTTATATCTTCAAAAAACGTATGGTTTTGATGTAAAGCAAATAGGTCTTTTTGCATGGGTTCCTTATGTTGGAGCAGCAATAGGAAGTTTAGCAGGAGGATGGTGTTCCGGAATGATTATAGCCAAAACACAATCAGTTGATAAAGGCAGAAAAATTGCCATTATTATTGGCGGAGTCATTATGTTTTTAGGATTATTGGCCACCATATTTTACGGAGACACACCACTGAAATTCGTGGTAATTGTTTCTTTCGTATTGTTTGGATTTCAGTTTGCCATTGGAAATATTCAAACATTGCCAAGCGATTTGATGGATAAAAAATCAGTAGGAACATTAGCAGGTTTAGGCGGTTCAATTGGAGTTGTTTCGGTCATTTTAATGAATTTTATGATTCCTGTAATCACTCAGGCATCATACACTCCTGCATTTATTATCATCGCCGCATTTGTGCCGCTCGGAGTTTTTTCAGTCTTCGCATTAATCAAGAAAATAGAGCCAGTAAAATAGTTAAAATTTAAATCAACATTATAAATAGAATCAAAATGAAATTAAAAGGAAAAACAGCCGTAGTAACAGGGGGAGCAAGAGATATTGGAAGAGAAGTGGCTATCAAATTAGCTAAAGAAGGTGCCAATGTTGTTGTAAATTATTTTCTAAATCAAGAAGACGGGGACACAACTTTGAAATTAATAGAAGAAGCCGGCGGAAAGGCAATCATCGTACAAGGTGATATGACAAAACAGGAAGATATCGATAACCTGGTAAGCGAATCTAAAAAAGCTTTTGGTGAAGAAGTACACGTTTTAGTAAACGTTGCCGGAGGACTCATCGCTCGTAAAACGATTGAAGAAATGGATGTAGATTTCTTTGACGTAATGATTAACGTGAACTTCAAATCTGTTTTCCTGGTAACAAAAGCATTCAAGCCATTGATGAAATCAGGTGCTTCAATCATCAACTTTGCTTCTCAGGCGGGTCGTGATGGTGGTGGCCCGGGTGCTGCATTATATGCTTCTGCAAAAGGTGCTGTGATGACTTATACTAGAGGTTTGGCAAAAGAATTTGGTCCGCAGGGAATCCGTGTAAATGCGCTTTGCCCAGGGATGATTGCAACCGCTTTTCACGATACTTTTACAAAACCTGAAGTTCGTACAAACGTGGCAAACGGAACACCTTTGAGAAGAGAAGGAAAAGCATCCGAAGTAGCTGATTTAGTAGCTTATCTGGCTTCTGATGAATCTTCTTTCCTGACAGGGAATAACATTGATATCAACGGTGGTTTGGCATTTAGTTAATAATTTTCAATAAAAATAAATGAAAAAAGTAGTCACTTTTGGTGAAATACTAGCAAGGTTGACACCTCCGGGATTTAAAAAAACATCCCAGACCAATCAGCTTGAAATTTATTATGGAGGGACCGAGATTAATGTTTCGGTTTCCCTTTCCATTTTAGGTTGCAATGCTGTTCACGTTAGCCGGGTTTCAGATGATTTTTTAGGCAAAGCTGCTATCTGCAATCTAAAAAGTAATGGAATCGATACTTCTTTTGTGCAAAAAGGCGAAGAACCTTTGGGTTTATATTTTGTAGAATCAGGAGCTGTTGTTCGTTCTGGAGTCATTGCTTACAACCGGGAACATTCGGCTTTCCGGGCTTTAAAACCAGATTCAGTTCCGTGGGCCACAATCTTAAAAGATGCCGATTGGTTTCACTGGACAGGAATTACGCCTGCTCATTGTGAAAATAATTTTTTGGCTTTAAAAGAAGGTTTGGTGCTTGCCAAAGAAATGGGAGTAACCGTTTCCTGTGATCCTGCATACCGCGCCGGACTTTGGAAATATGGGAGAAAAGCTGAAGAAGCCTTAAAAGAATTAGTAGCGCTTTCAGATGTTTTTATCGGAGGAAGTGAACAATTCAATGAACTTTTAGGTACTGATTTTTCGCTTTCTGATGAAGACTTCAAAGAGGGAAGCAAGGCATTGATGGCACAATTTCCTAAATTGAAAAAGGTTTATGACAAGACAAGAACCGGAAAGAATGCATCCTGGCACAAAATCGAATCCCGAATGTGGAATGGCAAAGAGATGTTTTCTTGCGAACCGATTGAAATAACCCACATCGTGGACCGGATAGGGACAGGAGATGCTTTTGCAGCCGGAGCGATTTTTGGAGAACTGCATAATTTTTCTGAAAAAGATTCAGTGGCTTTTGCCAATGCAGCTTGTGCCATAAAACATACGATCGAAGGTGACGCCAACCTGGCCGACTTTAACGAAATAAACCAAATTGCGGAAGGAAATACTTCCGGTAGATTAATACGATAAACAATGGCAGGATTTTCAAAATTACAGGTTTTAAATGCGATAAATGAAAACGGAATAGTTCCTGTTTTTTACCATCACGAAGTGAATGTCTGCAAAGAAATTCTGAAAGCGGTCTATGAAGGAGGCATTCGAATTTTCGAATTTACAAACAGGGGAGACAATGCACACAAGGTTTTTGAAGAATTGGTGATTTTCGCCAAGGAAACATTGCCGGATTTAATCCTGGGAATCGGTTCGGTAATTGACGCTGGCACTGCTTCGTTATATATTCAGAGTGGTGCCAATTTTATAGTTGCACCAATTGTCAACCCAGAAGTTGCTTCAACATGTAATCGAAGGAAAATTCCCTGGATGCCGGGCTGTGGTTCTTTGACGGAAATTAATTATGCTGAAAGTCTTGGTGCCGATATCGTAAAGATTTTTCCGGCACAGCAGGTGGGTGGCCCAGAATTTATCAAAGCGGTAAAAGGTCCGTGTCCGTGGTCAAACATTATGCCTACAGGCGGTGTACAACCTGAAGAGGAAAATCTAAAAGAGTGGTTTTCTGCCGGGGCACATTGCGTTGGTTTAGGTTCTCAGCTTTTTGTGAAAAATATGGAAGGCCATTTTGATTTAGAAGAAATTAAGAGGGCAGCAAAATTATCTGTTGAAGCGTTTAAAAAATATAAAAAGTAGGCTAAGTCAAACATTTAGCTTTGCGAAACTTTACAAAAAAACTTAAATGCACATTAAAAATAAGATTTCGCAAAGAAAAAAAAATAATCCGGAAACATGAAAATAGTACATCTCTCAATCTTCTTACTAGCCCAAATTTCTTTGGCTCAAGTTACATTATCTGCAGATGGTCCAGGAAATACCTATGAATTAATTAATAGCGTTTTTGCTCCTGGTTATGACGTTACGGAAACCCCGGATTGTGTTCATACTAATTTTGGTCGCCACATAGAAGAAGTTTGGGACGCACAATTGAAAAAGTACGTTTTCAAATTTCACATTCACGTTACGCCGGATAACGACCGATGCATCAAGTTTGACAGACAGCGTAACGAAATCAAGACCTACAATCAATCGGCAGATAATTTGATTGGAACGTATGGAGAAACAGTGATTTACAAATGGAAATTTAAGCTGGATGCAGGTTTTCAGCCATCGAATAAATTCACGCATATTCATCAGATAAAAGCCTATGGAGGTCCGCACGAAAGTATTCCGGTACTTTCATTGATTACAAGAGGAGGAAGCAATCAAAAACTGCAGGTAATGCATTCTGATAGTTTGGTAGCAAACGAAGTAGCGAGTGCAAGTTTGTCTTCTTTTAAAGGAAACTGGGTCGAAGTTACCGAAACAATTACCTATGGAGAGAATGGAAAATATGCTGTTTTAATTAAGAAAATCAGCGACAATTCTACATTGATAAATTACTCCAATAATAATATCAGAACGTGGCGCGACAATGCAGAGGGAATCCGTCCAAAATGGGGAATTTACAGAAGCCTTTTAAGTCAGGAGCAATTACGCGATGAAGAAGTATTGTTTGCAGATTTCTCTATACAAGAAATTGTAAGTTCATCACTTTCGACTTTAAATATCCAAAAAGAAGGATCTTTTCTATTTCCAAATCCGGTAAAAGACACGCTGAATTTTAATCAGCAGAGGCAATTCGAATATATCATAATTGTGGATGTTCAAGGCAAAAAAGTTTACGAAAGAAAAGATGTAAATGTAAGTTCAATTGATGTTTCCCAACTGGAAGAAGGGACTTATATATTAAAATTCAAAACCGATAAAAAGTCATTTACGGAAAAATTTATAAAGAAATAACATGTCCGTTTTTCATGTGATACGATTTTAAATACAATTCAAACAGAAATTCAATTCTAATAGATTTAAATCATAGAAAAATATTCTTTTTCATTACTACTTTTATCTATTCGATTAAATCGATTACCTGTTTACCAAAATCTGAAAAATTGTCTTTTTCTTCCTTATGACTCTGATGGCTGATCATTCTAACGGCAACAATATTATTTATGGGATCAACAATAATGTAATTACCTAAATATCCATCGGCACGATAGGTTACCTTGCCGCTAAATTCTCTTTTGCGAAGACGTAATCCCGATGTTAGATTCTTATTAATATCTTGATAAGGATTCTCGCCAAAAACCGATTGGAGTTTTGTCAAATACTCATCATTAGAATGGTAAACACCTTTCATTTTAATAGCCTTTTTGATGAATTCCTTTGATGCATTACCTTTTTTTAATTCGGTGATAATTTGCTCATCCACAATTGAGGTTGTATTTTCATAATCCAGCCACCATAACATTCCGTAGCCTTGATACTGAGTACATGGTTTTACAACTTCATTGATATGTTCTTCAGAAATAATCTGATTATTATTGTATTTTCCTTTGTTGGCTACTAACAGTCCCAATTTAATCATATCCTTCGGCTTAATTTGGCATCCGGACATAACGTGGGGATTTCCTTTCTGATCCAGAGTCCAGCTGTAATCTGTAATCTGCAGATTTTTAAAAAGTCTTTCGCCTATGTACTCATCCATGCGTTTGCCAGTTATTTTTTGTATTACGCCGGCCATGAGATTTAAAGATTTATTATTGTATTGCCAAACCTCTCCCGGTTTTTTTGAAAGTTCGGCGGCAAGGGCCAATTGTACAAAATCTGCGCTAGGGTAAATTTCTACCGATGCATTGGGATTGTTTTGCATACCTGAGGTCATATTCACCAAATGCCGTATGGTAACGAACTGTTTTTGACCTTGCATCCATTCAGGGTAATATTTGGCTATTGGAGTATCCAGATTTTCAATCAGTTGATCAGTAAGCATACAAGCGACTGCTAATCCTACTATACTTTTAGTACAGGACATACTTTCAATTTTTGTGTCTGGCTGTCCAATTCCGAAGTATTTTTCAGCAACCAGTTCATTGTCTTTATAAATGATGACAGCTTCTGAGTGTGTTTCATCAGCCTTAGTTAAAAGTGATTCAAGTTTACTTTTGTTGATATTTTGTCCATAAGTATGACCTACCAGCATTCCCAAGAATACTATTAAAGCTTTTTTGCGCATTTTTTTTTATTTAATTAAAACTCCACTTATTTGATTGAATTATAATTTTATTCAATTCAGAATTGGTTTATAAACATCTCAAATATTTCATTTGCAAAGAAACCAAATGGTTCGCTTTTGAAATTGTAAAAATGGAAACACCATTAAATAAAAAGCCACACGTTTTCTTTTTGTGTATCTACATTTTTAAAGAAAAATTTTGGATTGTTATGGGTCAAGTCCTGGAAATCTTTAATGAAATGCGATTGATTATAAAATAAGTTATTACACGATAATTCGGTTAAGTTTTTTACTTTGTTTTTTTCAATAATTGATCTTCGGAATCGATGTATTTTTCGATATTCAGAGGGAGGTTTTCCAACATTTTTTTGAAATATTTTGTTGAGATACTGTCTCGAAATTTTATACTTGTTGGCCAGTTCACTGATTTTGGCATCCGTTTCTATATCACGGATCAATTCCTGAACCTGTGAAACATCCTTTTCTCTGAACTTCGATAACCAGTAAAGCTCTAGTGTTTCAATCTGTTTTTGCCTGTCGCTGATATTGAAAATTTTCTCCATTTCCGTTTTAAAATCAGTATAGGGATCGAATTCAATTTTCTTTGTATGATCTTTGGAATAAATAACATCTACATTATCGATAAAAAAATTCAAACCCAGCGGCTTAAAATATAGGGTAATCTCATTGATTGGTTTCAGATATGATATTTCGATTGGAGTATTATATCGGTAAACTATATTAGAAAAAATATTATTTTCTTTTGAAGGCGTAATTATAATCATCCCGTCTTTCTGTTGCAATGAAATATTCTGCGCAATAGTAACAATGACATAATTATTAGGGAATGTACGATAAATTAAAGGATCAGATTTCGAATCTTCCACAAAAAAATAAAATCCTTCGATATACTTTTTCAGCAGCGTATTTTTTGGTCTGTAAAATTCTAAATTCATTTTAATATTAACTTTATAGATCACTCGAAAGAGCATTATGAAACAATAAAAAATAATATTAAACTTTTTGTCTCAAAAAACAAAAAGTTTAACATATACCTAAGAAACATGCTAACTTTTCTTTCTCGTGAGGACTTAATTTGCTTATTTTACATTTTTATTTTTGGAAGAATTTGCAAATTATCCCGTAATTCCAATAAACCTCTCAGAAAAATAATGCCGCATCTTCTGACGTTATAGCAGATAATAAATAGTATTTAAATTTATATGATTGAAATGAGTAATGACTTTAAAGCTATTCGTGAACTTGTACTGCATTATATTGATATCGATGACATCGAATGGGAGCACTGCAAATCGATGTTTAGTTTAAGGCGTATTAAGAAAAAAGAAATCATTCTTCGTAAAGGAGAGGTCTGCCGCGGCATCTATTTTGTGGTAAAGGGTTTATTGAGGATTTACTTTATTGATCAGAATGATGAAGAAAAAACATTCCATTTTTCATTAGAAAATACATTTGCTACAGATTACCAAAGTTTTTTAAAAGTGACCGCCGCAGATTTTCACATTCAGGCACTTGAAAATACAACAGTGATAATGATTAATTATGAAATGCTGCAGCTGCTTTATACTAATCTTCGACATGGGGAAAAGTTAGGAAGGGTTATTGCGGAGGATTATTTTTTTTTAATGAACGATAAAATCAAGGCATTTTACACTCAGACTCCCTTGCAGCGCTACAACAATATGAACGCTTCATTTCCAAAAATACTTACCCGCGTTCCCCAGCATTATATTGCCTCCTACCTAAATATCAGCCCGGTTCATTTAAGCCGTCTCAAGCGTGGGGTAGAGTGAATTGATGCAAAACGTAAACAAATGTTATTGTTCTTTTTCTTTTTGAAACTTAATTTTGCACGCAAATAATAACGAATATTCAGCGATTTATCACTTGCAGACTCTTGATGTCTGGTAGTTTGCAATGTTTTTTTTGAAAAAGCTCTGGAGGTAATATAATATGAAATGTTAATAGGCGATAAGATTAAAAGTATCAGGGAGTTAAAAAATTATACACAGGAATACATAGCGGACCAGCTTGGAATAACTCAGGCCGGTTACAGTAAAATTGAAAAAGGTAAAACAAGCCTGAGTTTGGAGAAATTGGAACAGCTGGCTGTAATTCTGGAACTTCCCTTAGAGAATATAATTAACTTTGAGATTCAAGGGTATTTTAATCAAAACCATAATGACCAAAAAGTTAACGCTCTATACAGCCAGAACAGATTTGAATTAGTCGCAAAGCTGTACGAGGATAAGATTGTACTTTTGGAAAAACTTCTTGGAAAAACAGACCAGGAGCTTCAGTTTTATAAAGAGAAATGTGCACTGATGTAACATTGTAATTTATTACTTACTGGTAAACATTTCATTGGATTCTTCTGATGTAATTTCAATAAATCTTTCGTAGTGTTTAAGAACATCACTTATGAGTTCATTTTTAGTAAAGTACTGAACGTCATATCCTGCTCTTGTATCGCCAAAATAAGTTTTGGGATAATAAGTTTCACTGTCCTGCAGTTCCGGAAGGTTTTGTTCTTCGACCAGATATTCTGATATTGTTTTCGCCTGCAGCTTAACTCCGTAAATAAAATTATGTACCACATTATGCGAAATTTCCATTTCCATACCAAAAGGATTCGTTGCTGACTTAATGGTTACATAAATTCCTCGCAATGCAAATTCAGTCTGCAATTCGGTAAATGCCTGCTGTACTTTGGTATGAATAAACTCTTCAACAGACGACTTGTCTTTAAAAGAAACAATCTGTCGCAGCCGCTCTTTCCATAATTTCCCTGACCAGGGTACTGTTGAAACAGAAAAACTACGCTGGTAATATCTGTAATCTATTACCAATCCTTTCATCAAAGCGGCGGCTATAAAAAGCATAATAACAGCAAAGGGCAGGGCAGTTATAAGGGTCATCGTCTGAAGTGCTTTTAATCCTCCCGCCTTTAAAAGCAAAAGCGCAAGAGCGGCAAGCATTACACCCCAAAAAATTTTCTGCCATGTTGGCGAGACTTGGGAATTTTTTGTTGCAATACTGTCCATTACCAAAATCCCTGAATCAGCGGAGGTCATAAAAAATATAATGACTATCACAATTACAAGCGCCTTAGAGATTAGTGGGAAAGGTAAATATTCTAAAAAGCTGAACATTAATGCTTCTGGATTATTTGCAAGACTGCTTAGTTCTCCTCCGGCCATATGAAAATCTGTCCAGATGGCACCATTGCCAAAAACAGACATCCAGATCAAATTAAACAGTGTTGGTAACAAAAGCACGGCTGCTATAAATGATCTGATGGTACGTCCCTTTGATATGCGTGCTATAAACAAACCTACAAAAGGAGCCCATGAAATCCACCAGGCCCAATATAAAATAGTCCAGTTGTAGAACCAGGGAAGGGATTTTTCATCATACACATGAGTATTGAAAGAGATCGTAAAAAAGCTGCTGATATAATTTCCAAGTCCATCTGTAAAGCTTCCAATTATATAAACAGTTGGACCGGCGAAAAGCACAAAAAGCATTAAAATTATAGCGGCCGATACATTAATATTACTTAAAATTTTAATGCCTTTACTTACTCCTGAGATGGCTGAAAAAATGGACAGTGTCACCAGTACTGCGACGATACACACCTGAGAGGTGAAATTAGAGCCCAATACAATATTTAATCCCTTAAGGCCTGAGTTGATCTGGACTACTCCAAAACCAAGCGTGGTTGTGATCCCAAAGAAAGTGCTGCATAGCGCAAAGACATCGATGGCATTTCCCCATCCACCGTTAATTTTTTCCTTTAAGAGCGGATAAAGACAGCTTCGAAGAGACAAAGGCAAACGATAACGATAGGAAAAATAAGCCAAAGAAAGACCTACCAGACCATAAATGGCCCAAGCGTGAATGCCCCAGTGAAAAAAAGTATATAATTGTGCATTTTTGGCCTGATTGATATAATGATCACCGGTAAAAGCTTCATCAGCATAGTGCGACATGGGTTCTGCTACAGCAAAATACATCAGTCCAATTCCCATTCCGGCTGCAAAAAGCATGGAGATCCAGGAAAAGAAAGAATGCTCCGGTGTGCTGTCGTTATTTCCTAATTTTATATTTCCGTACTTACTGAACATAAGATAGACCAGAAATAGTACAAATATTGTTACAGACCATACGTATACCCAGTTCAGGTTTACAAAAATGAAATTTTTAACATGGTTAAGAACGTTTTCGGTTGGTTCAGGAAATAGTACCGTAAAAGCGCAAATGCCAAGAATAAATAGCAGTCCGGGTATTGTAACGCCCTTATCAAAGGTGGTATTTTTTTTACTCTTTTCCATAGTAAGTAGTGTTTATTGCAAATTACGACTAAATTGCGTCAATTTATTTTTTTTTGAAATTTTCTGCGGGGTTGGCTCCAAAAGAGTTAATTAGGTGGAACAGGCTGCACTAGAAAAATAAAGTATTATAGTATCTTTATGACATAAATGCATTCCTGCGGTATTTGTTTATTCAGCTAAGCCACAGAATTGGATTTATATGGCGGGCAGCATTTTAGGACAATCATTATATCAAAAATTACGGAAGGATAAGGTTTTATAAACTTTTATCTTAATTTTTAATCCAGCTTTCTATACATTTATACATCGAAAAGAAATCACTGGAAATTATCAGCATTTTTAAATACTTTTGCACAAATTATTAACCTTATCTTTGGATGAGGAATGGAGAAAAAAACTTTTAAAAAAAATTATATATGCCATACAAGAATATACTTCTAATTGATGATGACAGCGACGACACCCTTTTTTTCGTTGAGGCTCTCAGTGCGGTAGACAAACCAATCAATTGCCGCACTATACTTAATCCTGCCAGGGCTTGGGAAGAGCTGCAGGTTTTGGAAGAACTGCCAGATATTATATTCTTAGATTATAATATGCCGCTTTTAACCGGACTGGAATTTATAAAGCGCATGCAGGGGGTAGAGCGTTTAAAGAATGTTGAGGTGATTGTACTCTCTACACCTTCTGAGCAGGTAATGGCGCCGTGGCTGGAGACTAACAATACTGCAGTGAAATACATATCCAAACCTGACAGTATAGAAGAGCTTACAGCCATACTGCAGGAATTGCTATGATGTAGTGTTGTAATAAATTTATCTGAATACCACTTGATGACGGTTTATACTGTACTTAATTGAATCTTATTGCTTAGAAATAATTATAATTTAAGGATTATAAAATCTTAAAAATACAATGTTCAAACATCAGGGAAACAGAAGAAATACAAGGCACAATCTTAAAATTGCCTCTTTATTATCGTTTGTGGCAGGACTGGTAAATGTAGCAGGATTTTTGGCAGTTCAAAAATTAACAACCAACGTTACAGGGCACTTTGCTTTTTTTGTAGATGAGATTTTTAAGTTTAATTTCAAACAGGGATTTATTTACTTTTTCTATATCTTCTTCTTTTTCCTGGGATCTTTTTTTTCAGGTTTACTTGTTGAGTTTCTGTTGCGAAAAAATGAAAAATACAGTTATGTAATTCCAACAGCAATAGAAAGTATAATCTTGTTGGGGATTGCTGTCTTTGGAGAGTATTTAATTATAAAGAATTCTGAAGTTATAGCCTATACCTTATTATTTGCAATGGGTTTACAGAATTCTTTGGTAACAAAAATATCTAATGCCACTGTAAGAACAACACACCTGACAGGGCTTTTTACAGATTTGGGAATCGAATTATCCCAACTGTTTTTTTATCATGAGGATTCCTTTAGAAAAAAGCTGTTTGTATCAATAAACCTACGAATGACCATTATCAGTTTTTTCTTTATAGGCGGTATTACGGGTGGTATTTTTTATTCTAATTTGGGATTGCATGTTTTATTAATAGGAGTTATGGCTTTGCTTTTAGGTCTCTTATATGACAGGATCCGGTTTAATGCTTTTTTGTTGCAAAGGAAGTACAGAAGGCATGCAACGAGCAGTACCAAAATGGATCAAGCTGAAGGTTCGAAAAGAACTTGATACAAGACAGCAGTCAATATTATTGAATCAAAAGGGAGACTGATCTTAAAGGACTACACGGAGATCATTCTAAAAATATCGTGTTTGCTTATATTGGAACACTTAAGGATTCTGACGCTCACATTTAATAAATCCATCTCATTTTAAATCCGGAAAAAATCACGAAACCATTTCTCTTACCAAAATTGAACTGCCGGTTGCTAAAAAATTACAAAGAGTATTTATTAGTCTTTATAATTTCGTACCTAAAGCAATACATTTCATACCTAATTGCCCATTTGATAACGAATTGCGGTGATTTTGAATTTATTTTGTCTCATAAATCTAAATTAAATAATTTATGAAAAAGCTATGGTTTAGGAGATTCCTATATGGTACAATAATACTGTTTGCCCTTTTGATCGGTGCGTTTATTTGGGCAGATAATGAATTAAATAAAGTTTTAGGAAAGTCAACTAATGTCATAAATATTTCTTCAATAGTTAAGCCATCCACAATAACTATAATCAAAAATGTTAATGTGCTTGCAGAAGATTGCAGCTATTTTATAAAAAATCAAGATGTGACAATTAAAGATGGGATGATAATTCAATTAGGAGAAAATAAAATACTCGATAGTACAGCTGCTGTTATTGATGGTAAAAATAAATTCCTTATTCCAGGGCTTATAGATAGTCATGTGCATTTAAAAGAAAGTAAAAACGATTTGTTCTTATATTTAATTAATGGTGTTACCTATGTGAGGGAAATGGCGGGAAGTCCTGTCATTTTAGAATGGAGAAAAGCAATACAAAAAACGGGTTTAGGACCCAGGATGTTTATTGCATCTCCGCCCCTATTTAGCGAGAGCGGATTAACAGGGTATTATTATAGCTGGACACGGCATTCCATCAATTATTCGACTAAAAATGATGCTGAAAAAGCAATATCAAAAATAAGCGAACAAGGCTATGATGCGGTTAAAATGTACGGTTTTGTGAATCCAGATATGTTTAAGGCAACAATAGAAAGTGCTAAAAAGCATAATATTCCGGTAATTGGTCACATCCCATTAGTGAATTTAGAAACTTTTTATCACTCAGGTCAAGTTGAGGTTGCTCATATTGAAGAATTAACTGTAAAAACTATTGATGACTTCGGAAAATCAATTTCTAAAAATCCAGAAGAATATCTCAAATTTTTAAAAGTTAATTCAATGCATATTGCAAAAAAAATGAAAGAGAATAATATTAGTGTTACTTCAACTGTTTGGTTATGTGAAAGTTTTCCCGGACAAAGATTTGATTTAAAATCCAAGCTTAAAGAAACAGCACTAAAATATGTTAACCCTAAAATTATTGAGGGAACAATGCTCTATAAATTGGGATGGCTGCCCGGTACAAATGGTTATGAATATGATGGGAAAGAGGACCAGAGTGCCAAAAAATTATCACAAACCTTTTGGAATACTTATGTTCAGGCAATTCATATCATGACAAGAGCATTAGTGGATAATAAAGTGGTAATTATGGCCGGAACCGATAGCAATGTAGCAACTGTTGTTCCCGGTTTTTCGCTTCATAATGAATTAGAATCTTTATCTAAAGCTGGAATGACCAATGCAAAAGTGCTATACTCGACAACTGTTGCGCCCAGCACTTGGATGAAAAGTAATACCGGAAAAATAAAAACAGGCTATAGATCTGACTTAGTGTTATTGACAAAAAATCCGTTAGAAGATATTAAAAACACAAAGACTATTGAATATGTATTTTTTAATAAATATAAGATCAATAAAAGCCAAATTGAAACTATTTTAAAAGCTATAGAAGATGCTAATAATGAAAACAGAAGTATAAAAATAAAGGAATACTTGTGATTTAGAAAAAATAATTCCTAATCGTCATATTCTCGAATTTTAAGAAGATTTGAAATTATGGAGAGTGTACATGATTAATGGAATTTCTTAGGTTTAATAGATTAATACCACAGCAAAAAAAGCCTCCGCAGTGTAATCATTGCGGAGGCTTTCTGTTTAGTTAATACTTCGGTAAGATGACATCTTTAATCCTCGTCATCTTCATCTGCTTCTGACTCGTCTAAAGTTCTTCTGTCTGCATCGTCATGATCCAGTTCAGTTGGCTGATGGTCGGCCGATCTTTCGTCGTCATAATGCTGGTTGACTGCCGGATCCGTGTGCTCCATGGTTTCCGAGTGGATGGATTCTTCCCCCATGTGATACATGCTATCGTCGTGATTGTACGTATCATAGTTTTTTTGTGGTATCATAATGTTTTAATTTAAAAGGTTTGTAATTACTGTAAAACCATCCTTGTCTTTCTCGCTTATTAAAGCCTTACTCAAGGAAGAATAGTAAAATTAAAAATTAGGGGATGGACCTAATTACAGTATATTTATATTTAATTGTATTATTTTCAGGTTGTTATAATATGTGATTGTTTCGCATTGGGAGCAATGAGGTGCAAAATAGACAGAATGATGCAAGGCTTGAATCGATGGTCTATTTAAGAATTGTTACCGGAACCGCTATATTTTGCACCCTAGCGCCAGCGAACTAGAGAAGCATCCCAGTTCATTAAAATTTTCGCTGAGAAGGTTTATTATTTTGGAGTTTACTATGACCTGTCTCATTCCGGGTAAGTTCATCGTTTTTAAGCTCCTCATTGCCAAGTTCTCCTATTTCGAATTCTTTGTTAACGGGATTGTCCGGGTCTGGTTCAATGGTTTGAAATTTGTCACTTTCAGCCTCATCGCTCTGATCGGTATCAATTTGAGTTTCAAACCCTTCAGACGGATCATTATTTTTAAGATCCTCTTCAATGTCCTTCTCGGTTAAATCTTTAGATTCACTGTCCGATTCATTGTCAAGATTCTCTGAATCATATCTATTGCTGTTTGGATCGTTGCTTTGTGGGTCTGTGTTTGCATTTTGAAAATTCTTGTCATCCTGAGCGTAATTTTCCGGTGTATCTAAGTTCATTATCTTATTTTTTTAAAATTAAATTTTTACTGTCGTTTTTTTTAAAAGAGTCCTGAGCAAGTTTGTCCGTAATGCCGTGCTTGTCAGCGTTTGTCCTTATTTTCAAATTTAAAAAGAATAGTAGCACTTTTTTTACAGAATAACGATCTAAATTTTATAAAATAACTATCAGATAATCAGGTGGGTGCATGCAATAGTTTTGCAGTAATCCAAAGCATAAAAACTCATTGGTTTAATTATTTTTTTAGAGATTAACCGCTTTGCTTGCAGGCAGTAAAGAATATAATCTGGTGAAAAGTAAAAATTATAAGAGGTAAGTATAAAGATGCGCTTTATTATTCTACAGCTGCATGGATAACCAATGAAGAGATTGGAGTACTACTGGTAGGGCATGTCATTATATGGCTTAAACAAATTTGGTTTGAATGTCCTGTTGAGGATCGATCCTGTTTTTTGTTTTTAGAGAAAACCTTTCAAAATTCATATTGCTAACTGATATTTATTTTCTCTTGATTATATGGGATACAATGTAAGTAATTCAAATTGTATGTCTTTGCCCCTCAAATTATTTTTTCCTACTGATTCTACCTTATAGTAAGGACTAAGGTCAAGTTTCTCAGCAAGGGAGTCAGATACTAAAATATCTACATCATAATTGTTGCATAACCCTTCAATTCTTGCTGTTGTATTAAGTACATCACCGGTAAATATGATTTCTTTTTTTAAGACACCTATTTCTCCAGTGGTAACTTTTCCACAATGCATTCCTGCTTTAAACTGCGGTGATAATCCATATTTTTCTTTATAAGAAGTTGATTTGTCCATTAAGGATTTTTTCATAGCAAAAAAGCATCTTATACAAGTATTGTTTATTACTCCTTTTTCTAATCTCCAGGATATAATCATTTCATCTCCAGCATACTGATATATTTCACCTGAATAGTCAATTACAGGACTGCTGAGATCTGAAAAATACTGTTGAAGCATTTGAAAATATGCAACATGTCCTAACTTTTCTGCAATCGTCGTAGATGATTTCATATCCAGAAACATAAAAATTCTGTCTTCTTCGACAGGTTTATTGTATTTTCCGAGGAAAAAATTACTGAGAAGACCTGTTCCCATACTTTCACTCACCTCAGTGTAGAACTGGGTCATTAGAATAATGCTGGCAATATAGGTTAGGATTCCGAGAAAGGAATAGTCCGTAAAGAAGTCTAACATTAAAAGCCAAAAGCCCTCACTGGAAATTGCGCTGGGAATTTCATTAGCGGTTGTCAGGAATATGATTATCAAAAGGAAGATAATGATGAGCAGGTAAATCGAAGATTTGTATAAAATTTTTTTAGTGAAGCTAATCTGAATAAACCATTTATTAAAGTAAAGAATTTCGAGTATACCTATTATTGTTCCAAATATAGTAGCCAACAGTGGAATCGCTAAAATATTTCTACTAAAAACATATTGATTACCCGATGAAGGGTAAAAGTTTAGGTCGCCTAATAGTCCTCGCTCAAGGATAGTATAAATCAAACTAAATACAAGCCATATTAAACCAAATGGTAAAATACGATTAATGTTTCTTTTGTATTTTGGTGTTATCATCATCTGAGTTGGCAAATCCCAAAGATATTCATTTTTGGTGTGCTTAAATAGTCTTAAAAATTGCAGACCACAAAGGTATTCTTTGGAAGTTTTTGAGTAAAAATGTATAATTGTCTTCAATTGGCACCATTTGGCAGTGTAGTGACAGGAACAGGACAAATTTCTATAAAATTTATGGGAGATTTGAAGAAATTGGCTTACTACATGTGACTTTCCTTGGCTTTATAAATTGGGTTTGTATGTTCTGTTGGGATTGATGGAAAAAGTTATTTGATGACAAGAAAAAGTTATTAAAGAATCTATTTATCCTCTTGGATATTATTTGTCAAGTATATTTTTATAAATGATTCCATCTTTTATAATCAACAATAATGTTTTGTCATAATCCTCCATTATACTCAAATTTAGAATAGGATTTCCATCTACTAATATAAGGTCAGCATAAGCACCTTCTTCTATAACACCCAATTTGTTTGGATAAGGATTGCGTGGTCCGCTCATGGCAAGTAATTCTGCATTTGTAGATGTAGCCATTTTTAATATTTCATAAGGCTTGTACCAGCGTAACAACTTTACAAGATCTCCTGCTCTTTTTGCTGAATGCTCGGGCTCAAAAAGGCAATCCGTTCCAAAGGCAGTTTTAATATTATATTTTTTTGCAAAATTGTAGGCTTTATCAGTACCGCTCATCATAGTTTGTTGTTTTATACGGTTCGGCGAACCATCTGCATAAAGGCTTTTGCCTTCATCTACGAAAGGTTGCAGACTTAACCATGCCTTTTTATCTGCTAACATTTTTGCTGTTGTATCATCAATAAGTTGAGCATGATCTATACAAAGCACTCCTGCACGTAAAGCAGTTTGTATAGCTCTCGGCGTATAGGCGTGAACGGTGACATAAGTACCCCAGTTTTCTGCTGCTTCAACAGCGGCTTTCATTTCTGCTTCTGTAAATTGAGACACATCTAAAGGATCGTAAGTGGAAGAAACCCCACCGCCAGCAGCTAGTTTTATTTGTGTGGCACCAAGGCGAAGTTGTTCTCGTACACGTTTCAATACCTGATCTGGGCCATCAGCTATGACACCGAAATTATTACGTTCGGTAAAATCAAGGCTTGCTGCCAAATCTCTTGGAACAGCATTGGGAGTTAGAAAGTCGCCATGACCTCCGGTTTGGGAAATCATAGCACCTGAAGGATAAATACGCGGACCAATTATTAAGCCTCTGTCGATAGCCTTTTGTAATCCTCCAGCTGGACCTGCAAGGTCTCTGAAAGTTGTAAAACCCTGCATTAGGTCTCTTTCTGCAGATTTAATAGCATTTGCAGTAATATATTCTATATCACTATTCATTAATTCCATAATACCCATCGACTCCATCATGATATGTGTGTGTGCATCAATAAGACCTGGCATTAAGAATTTCCCCTTGCCATCAATAATAGTAGTATTTGCGCTTCTGTCAGTTGGTATTGGTGATGTAGAAATTTTATTAATCAGATTATTAACAATCAAAATATTTCCCTTAGTTGTTTTTTCATCCTTACCATTAAAAATTTGAACATCGTTGATGAGAATTGTTTTTTGAGCCATTCCATAAAATGAACTCAGTAAAATTGCCATAACCAATAATTTTCGTTTTATAGGGTACATATCTACAAGGGTTTTGGAAGTTATAGTACTAATGTAGTGAATGTTATGTTGATTTATTGAATTTTTTGTGAGATATTAATCAATTTATGATATTCTTTAAAACAACAGAAAGAAGGGGCAATTTTTTTGAAGATATATTTTAGTGTAAAAAATATTTGCAGTTTGTTTTTTTTATGGAAGATTTGAAGATATTGGCGTACTACATGTAATGTCTGTCTTTTATTGGCTTTATAAATTTGATTTGGATGTCCAGTTGGGGATTGATGTAAATATTCATTTAGTTTTAAATTATTTTGCAATATAAAAATTAGCATTCCTTATTTTAATAGGGTTTTCAGATGTCGAGGTACAATAAAAACACTAATTTGAAAACTATATAGCGAAACAAAAGCAAATAAACCTTATCCTTTTTTTAGTAGAATGTAGAATTTTGTTAAACCGTAATAACATCTTTTTTTATGAACAGATTTATCAAGTGGTTGAAGCAGATTTATAAAATATCTGATAGGGAGGTAGTGGCTTATTGTAATTAAAATATGCATTTATTATACTGACCATTTTATCCAGCTTTACTTTTTCAAAATTAACAAAAACTGATGGTCGGGGATGTATGTAAAAAGCTTAATTCAAAAAACATATTGCAATATTAATAAATTATTAAATGACCCAATCGTAAAAAATATCACTACAGGTTTATTATACTTTTGTAAGGGTCTTCTTTAACAATTTAAAATTACATTATGAGTTCTAATTTGGTAATAAGGTTACGTGCCGGAGATGATTCTTGTTTTAAGGAAATCTACGATATGTATCATTTTAAAGTATTTTGTTTTGTAAAAAAATATACGGCACAACTGGCAGATTCAGAAGATGTAACTCAAAATGTATTTATTCATCTTTGGAAATACCGTGCAAAATTAGATCCCAATGTAGAACTCGAAGCCATCTTGTTTAAAAGTTCAAAGCAGGAAATCTCAAAATGGTATAAAAAGCAAAACAGAATTTTTTCGGTAGAAAATGAACAATTGATTAAGGAACTTGATTATGTATATGAAGTAGATGACGATATAAGTTCTAAACTGGAAAAAATAGAATATCTGCTCAATAAAATACCTGCAAAAAGAAGAAAAATTTTCAGTCTCCATAAGTTTGAAGACCGCAGTTATAAAGAGATAGCTGCAGAAATGGATATGTCACCAAGTGCTGTAGCCAACCAAATTTCTAAGACATTGCAATTTCTTAAAAAGAACTCCGTACAAAATCATGAACTTTATTGGTTTGCCTTATTTTTTATAAGTCAGGCTGAACTTATATCCTAAAACTACAGTTGTATTTGGGCTTTGTAAGTTTGCTGTTGTTGGATTAATTCTTTTGTTTTTGTCCCGAGATATGCTTTTTTGACTTCAGATCAAAGTTAAGCAATTGGTCTCTTACATTAAGAAAACATTAATAGTGATCACTACCCGTGATATTTAAATCATTGGAAATCTAATATAGTTGAATCGAGGAGATTCGTGTTTGATTTTCCAAAAACTAAATGTTGATTTAATGAATTCCAGAAAACTAAAAGAAGAATGGAATGCAATACCAAACAGAGGTATTCTTCCGGATGAAACCACAACTCGTATGTGGAAGACTATACGCAAAACTACAGTCGACAAATATAAAAGCATTTATAACTGGACAGCTGCTGCAAGTGCCGTAATTATTCTTTCTATAAGTACTTATCATGCTTTTATCCAGTCTGGTTTTTCTAAGCCTGAAATTACTTCAACCATAACATACAATAAAGATATACGACTTTTGAATTTGCCGGATGGCACAAGAGTGTGGTTAAACGAAAACTCTAAAATTGATTATCCTAAAAAGTTTTCCGGAAAAGAAAGAACGATTACGCTAAAAGGAGAAGCTTTTTTTGAAGTAAAACGCGATCCTTCACATCCGTTTGTGATAAGTTCAGGACTTATAAAAACGACTGTTTTGGGGACTTCCTTTAATGTTAAAGCATACGGAGATAAACAACCGGAAGTAAATGTGAGAACGGGTAAAGTAAAAGTTGAAAGTTCGCAAAATACGGTTTTACTGGAAAGAGGCGATAAAGCAATTTATAAAGTTGAAACTTCCACATTAAATAAACAAAAATCCCTTGTATTAGAACCTGAGTGGAAAAAAGTTTTAATCTATGTTGACGGATTAACCTTAGAACAGGTTCTTGAAAAACTAAAAGCAGATCATCAATTTTCGATGACGTATTTAGATAACGATTTAAAAAATCTCAAAATCCAGGGAACGCTGGATACCAGACAAGGTTTTTATGAATTGCTTCAAAGTATTGCTTTTGCTCTGGAAATCAGAATACAATCTACAGGAAATAATACGTATCTCATTAGTAGATAATGCGATATAAACATTTTGATACAATGATCGCGACTGCATTAAATCTTTAAAAAAAATAATTTAATGCAAGTTGTGAGAAATTGTTTGGACTATGCCAAAAATATTAACCCAAAATATCATATTAAAATTTATTCTATAACTAACAATCATCAATTATGAACAATGAATTTTCGAGGCGATTTGCCATTGCCTTATGGATTTTAATTTTCGGGATCTTCTTCGGAACAAATACTATTTATGCACAAACCGGAACAGTGTCCGTTGATTTTAAAAATTCTCCACCCCAAAAAGTTATTGATAATTTAAAATCCCGCACGCCTTATCAATTTGTGTATCAAAAAGATTTAGATCTGACTTTACCTTTGATTACATTAAAAAAAGATAATGTTTCGATAGATGAAATTTTAAGTGATTTACAAAATCTGACCAATCTAAATTTCAGAAGAAATGAAAATAATATAGCCGTAAATAGTAAAGACAGCGAGAAAAAAAAAAGGAAGGGAAAAATTACAGGTAAAGTCGTAGATGTCAACGGGCTTTCGTTACCCGGCGTAAACATAAAAGTGACAGAACTGGGGGTGGGCGCACAATCAGACATTGATGGCCATTATGTTTTAGAGTTAGAACCGGGCGAATACACAATTGAGATTAGCGCCATTTCTTTTCAAACCCAAAAAATTACGGGTGTAAAAGTGCTCGAAGGTGGTGAAACTCCGCTTGTAGTTTCTTTAAAAGAAGATGCACAATCGCTGAATGAAGTAATCATTATTCAGGATTATAAAAAAGCTACAGCTTCGGTTGAAGGTTTGTTATTACAACAGAAAAAAGCTGCCCAGTTTTCGGATGGTATTTCGGCAGAACAAATTGCCAGAACACCGGACAGAGATGTGGCCAGTTCCTTAAAACGTATCACAGGAGTTACGACTATAAATGATAAATACGTGGTAGTGCGCTCTATGGGAGAAAGATGGAATCAGGCTGTTATGGACGGAATTGCTTTGCCGAGTACAGATGCTTATCAACAAAATTTTTCTTTTGACATTATTCCGACAGCAATGGTGGAGAGTATTGTGGTAAGCAAATCTGCAACGCCGGATATGTATGCCAATTTTGCCGGAGGATATGTTGAGGTAAAAACAAAAGACATCCCGAAAGAAAATTTCACCAATTTCTCTATCAGTACTTCATACAACAGTAAAAGTGCTTTTAAGGAACGTTTGACCAAACAAGAAGGCGATTATGATTATCTGGGTTTTGATGACGGAAGACGTGATTATCCCACCAATTTTGTAGCATTAGATGTACCTACGAACGAAGCTCAATCCAGTTTTTTTATACAGCAGTCCAAAGAATTCACACAAGATAATTTTACGACTTATAAAACTTATGGTGCGCCGGGTACAACACTTCAATTTGGTGTGGGCCGCGTTTATAAATTAAAAGACAATAACAAATGGGGATTTGTGGGTTCTTTAATCTTTAAAAATACACAAGAAAAATTAGAGATTGAACACACAGAACGAGGTAGTTATCAAAAGAATTCAGACTATTCACCAGAAGACGAAAAAACACCGTATTCAACTTTTACAAAATTCGGGTTTAAAAACTCAGGAGCCAGTTATAATTACAATTCCACATTGGGCGGTATGTTTAACACTGCCATTCAGCTGGACAATCATAAAATAGCAATTCGAAATACAGCTATGCATATCTACAGTAATCAATTGACACAAATTACGGGTTGGAGAGATGGTTCGGCTATTTCAGACATTATAAATGGCGTTGAGTTGCCTGCTACATCTGAATCTAATTATCCGGTTTATCAAACTTTTATTCAAAGTAAAATAGAAGGAAATCACAAATTCGAAAAATTAGAAATCGATTGGTACGGAGCATACGGAAATGTTGCAAAGGATACCAAAGATGCCACATTTGCAGAAATTGATAGGGAAAAAGTAGGTGATGATGTATTGCTTTATCATATCGCTAATAATGCAGGAACGAGATTTCCGTTTAGCAGAAGTAATTTTACTAATGATGAAGCGGATTATAATTGGGCCATAAATTTTAAATATTCTTTTGATTTTGGAGATTCTTTTGCAAACGATATCAAAGCAGGTTATTTTGGAACCTATAAAAAAGCAACAAATCAGCAGGAATCAGCCAAATTAGTTGTTGTGGGCCAAGGAACTGATAGAGTAAAGATTTATGAACCTTTGACAAAATTTTTAGACGGATCAAATTATTATTATGGCGGCTTTGGCTGGCAGGGTTTTGGTATTTACGGAAACAAATATGAGGGTGATGTAAAAATTCATTCTCCGTTTTTAATGCTCGATGATAAAATTGGTAAATATTTGAGATTGGTTTGGGGAGTAAGAGCAGAAAGTTATCTCTATACCCAAATACAAAGTCAGTCTGAAACTCCTGATGGTTTTACAGATATTCAAAGCGATGATAAAACCTGGCAATTTCTTCCTTCTGCGAGTTTAATTATTAGTCCTTCTAATAAAATGAATGTAAGGTTGGGGTATAATAAGTCAGTTTTACGTCCGCAATTTTCTGAGCGTTTGAGTATTCCGTATTACGACCCAATTCGTTCTGCTAAAATATACAATTATACAGGCGGATTAGTTTCTAGTGTTGCCAATAATTATGATCTTAAAATAGAATGGTTTCCTTCCGGAGGAGAAGTTTTGTCCTTTGGCGTATATCATAAAAATATTGATGATCCAATCGAGTCTGTTGGTTATTTAAATCCATCAGGCGTCAGAGATATATATAATATTAATTCAAGTAATGCCAAACTTTGGGGCGTTGAATTAGAGTTTTACAAAAGTCTGTCTTTTTTAGGTGAAGGCGATATTTTAAAAAATCTGTTTGTTTACGGAAATGCCTCTGTAAATGATACAAAAGTTACATCATATGTTAATCTTGACGGAAGTGGAGGACTTTACGAAGCAAATCGTCCACTTTATGGGCAATCACCTTATACCTATAATTTAGGATTAGATTATGTAGGCGATCGTTTGGGATTCAGTCTTAGACATAATGCCATTGGAGATCAGTATATCTTGGTAGGATTTGATTATCAGGCAGAAGAAATTCGCATGCCTTATTCAGTAACAGACGCTCAGATGAGCTATAAATTTTTTAAAAAGAAAGACCTGCAATTAAAATTTAGTATCAAAAATATGTTTGATACAGGGGTACAAACCTACAACAACGCAAACAGCTACAGCAAAATCGAAGATGTTCCTACGGGATCAAATCCTAGATCAAGATATAGTCTGGGCGCAAATGCATCAAATAAATACGATGAAGATATTGATCAGGTAGTATTTAAATCATGGACAGGAAGAACATTTAGTGTTTCTGTTAACTACGAATTTTAACAACGCTTACTTAATAAAAAGAGTGATAATTATAAGTTTTTTCTCTCTGAATATTAAGAAACCGTTAACAATAAAAACAACCATGATATTTTGCTTTTCTAAAAGCTAATATTAATAAGCAGTGAGTTTATTTACGGATATTTTTACAACAAGTTGCTTAAGTGTTTTTCCGTAAAGGCTCTTTTTTAAGGGAAGAGTCTTTATAAAAGTTCTTTGAGAATTTTAGATGAATAGAAGAATAAGGTTGCAGATATTCGGAATCTTCAATAAAAAGCCAAATCAGGATGAGAGGCATTAGGTTTATCATATCCATAAACATTTATCTTTTTGTTTATTCTAAAAATTTTAAAGAGAATTGAAATTGATCCTTTCATTGAATAAAAAATCCTAACAATGAAAGATGGAATTAGGTGTAAACCCCGATGGTAAAGCGGAATCGTTTATTGAAAGAATTATTTACCAAAAAGAGAAAGACCTAAGGAAAGATATTTTGCTGCTCTCTCCAAAGGCCTAGTTTAATAGCAGCAAATATAGCAATAATTCCAATTATTATGAAAAAATTTTTTCTATGTGCAATGATAGCTCTGGCTGTGACTTCTTGCCAAAATGATGATTCTTCTGCTGATTCTTCTTTTTCTATGAAAGCTGCTGGTGCTGACTACTCAGGATATCCTGCAACAGTACAAACTGTAAGTGGAGATATTACTACAAACACAACTTGGACAAGCGACAAAGTTTGGGAAATCAATGGTGTAGTACGTGTAAAAGCAGGCGCTACATTAACCATTCAGGCAGGTACTTTTATTAAAGCAAAACTTTTGGCTTCAGGAGTTGCTCAAGGGGTTCTTGTAATTACTAAAACAGGTAAAATTGATGCACAAGGTACTTTAGCGTCTCCGGTTATCTTTACAAGTTACAAATTACTAGATGGTGATGCTGCAACAACAGCTACTGCTGGAGATTTTGGTGGTGTAATTATTTTGGGTGATGCTCAGGTAAACACAGGATCAACAACTAATGTTATCGAAGGATTAGGGGATCAGCCAACTGTTTCTGATTTCTATTATGGAGGATCTAACAATGCTCATAACGGTGGAGCTTTAAACTATGTTCGTATCGAATTTGCAGGACGTATTTTAGATAGCGAAGGTGGTGTTGAAATCAACGGATTAACTTTAGGAGGTGTTGGTTCTGGTACAGTAATCGACCACGTTCAGGTAACTTACGGATTAGATGACTCATTTGAATTTTTTGGAGGAACAGTAAATGCAGGACATTTAGTTTCTTTTGCACCAGAAGATGACAATTTTGATTTTGATCTTGGTTACACAGGAACAATTACAAAAGCGATTGCAATTGCTGACAGCGGTTCTAACCATAGTTTAAGCGGTACAAGTCCTGATTCTAATGGTATTGAACTAGATAATAACTCTACTGGTACTGCAACAACAGTTATCACTCGTCCTGTTATTTCTCAATTGTCTATCGTAGGTGTAAGCTCTGCTACAGTTGCTAATTTATATGAAAATGCAATCCACGTTCGTAGATTAGGACAAATTAGTTTGACTAATGTTACTGTTACAGGATACAACAGAGGTATCAACTGGGAGTCTCCTTCATTGCCATCTGCATCTACTTGGTCAGCATTATCTATTCACGGATTTGTTAATCCAGTATTGCCTACAACAACTAGTTTAGGTTTTGGTAACACAACTTCAACAGTAAATCCAGCTACAAGTTGGGCACTTTCACAACCATTCTTCAATAATGGTACATTAAACTTTACAGGTGCTACAGGAGCTTTCAAAACAGAAGCTAACTGGACTAATACCTGGACGAAGTTTACAAACTTCTAATACTTTTTGGTTAATAAATTATTTAATAGCATGGGTAGAAATTCTGCCCATGCTTTTTACAAAGAAAATATGAAAAACTTTTTTTTATTTGCAATTATAGCTCTGATCGTGAGTTCTTGCCAAAATGATGATCCCTTTGATTCTGCTCCGCCAGTGGTGGTAGATCCTGAACCTGAGTCTCCTGAAGAACCTGTAAGTGGTAGTTTTACGATATGGGAAGACAATTTTGAAGATGGAGATGTTTCTGATTGGGTTTTGCTCGATAAAGACGGAAATAACAGTAATTGGATTGCCAGAAAAAATATTCAAATAGACCAAAATACGGGTGCTGTAGTCGGCGGTAATATCAATATTTTAGGAACATATAATATAGATCTTAGTACTGGTGCACCTCTTGAACAAATAGAGCAAAATTGGGCCATCATGCCTGCAGTAGATTTAACTTATTACGACGGAAAAATTATACTCAATATTACGGCACAGCCTTCTATTTACGATGGAGATCACAATATTTTAATTTATGGATCTACATCACCAGATCCTGCCGAAGCCACTCTTTTAGGGACAATATTGTTGACTAGGGGATCCACGCTCGATGCTGCATATTTTGCGGATTACACATTAGATATTTCAAAATTTAAGGGGAATCATAATGTTTATATTTCATTCTTAAATGAAAACACAAACTTTGTAGGCTACGAAATTGATAAAATATGGATCACTGCCGAAGGGCTTTTAGAAAATGTTTCGAAAAAAGTACCTAAGTTAAACTAAAACAAAATGCCGCAATTTCTAAAAAAATAAAATTTATCAAAAACTAAAAATAAATCAGTAATTGTTTTTATCGAAGAAGAAAAACAGTTGCTAATTACATATATAAAATGAAAAACAAGATTGTAAAAGCACTTTATTTTTTAATGGCAATTCTCTTTTTAGGGTCTTGCGCAAATGACGAATTGGTTCCTTACTACCAGCAGCAAAAGCCGGGTAAGCTGGTTATTAGAGGTTATAACGCACGGGCGGATTCAATTCAGATTGCTGTTAATGGTAAAGTAATAAAAATTGGAAATAAGAATGCATTTGTCAAAAATATTGTCAAAGATTATGATTTTGTGATCTATGAAAATGAGCCCAAAAATGTTGTGATTACCAATAAAAGAAGCAAAGAAATTTTGCATTCCTATCAAATAACAAGTGAGCAGGATATTGATACCATTTCGTTTTATACCAAAAAAGATTTATGGGTTGACAACGTATTATCTACAAAGCCCGGAGTATTAACAAAGCCCGGAAATGCCGGATTCAAATTTATTTTTCCAACATTAAATAAGTACTCAAACACTGGATACAAAGGAAATTTGGACGGAATTATACGAAATTTAAACGGCGAAACGGTAGGTATAGCAAAAAATATTGGAAAAGACGAATACAGCACTTTTGTCGAATTTCCTGCTTCGTTGCCTCCAATTATAAAAATGGAATTGGTAAAACAGGGTACAACAGAATCTTACATAGCCGGAAAGCAAGTTTTTGTAATTATGTTAATGACCCAAGACAAATCAAGATTGATTGTACTGGATGAAAAAAAGGCGGATAATGGCCAATTTTCAGGTATAGATGCAACCCTGAATTTGGTGGATTTTTTTAATTTCTAATCGAATTGTTTTAAGAGTTTTGTCCGTTAATTTTAAAGATTTAAAATGAAATATTCTTCTCTTATCAGAATCTTTTTTTTTCTTTTTTTCAGCCTTTTATTAATTTCCTGTGAAGTCGATGACAAACCCGAAGTTTATGAACAAGGTTCCAATAAATATACAAACGACTGGATGTATAACCAAATGAAAAAATATTATAAATGGAATGAAACAATGCCAGATAAGGGTAATTTATCTTTAAATTCAAAAGAATATTTTAGTAAATTACTACAGAAAGATGATGTTTATTCCTATGCCATTCACCCTGAATTACCTGAAACAGCACCGAAAAGCATCAGAACAAAATACGGATTTGATTTGTCTTTTATTGAATTTCGGGGTAAATTTTATGGTGTGATTTTATATGTGTTATATGATTCTCCAGCCAAAAACAGCGGCTTATTGAGGGGACAATTAATCACAAAAATTAATGGTACCGAATTGAATGTTACTAATTATAATAATCTTTATAAAAGTATAATAGCATCATCTAATTTAAATTTAGAAATCACTTCTTATTCAGCTCAATCAGGTTTTTCTGAGTCAAAAGAAATTTCATTATTGCAGGGATATACTTTTGGACAACCTATAAATTATCAGGTAATTGAAGCTAAAAATACTAAAATTGGCTATATCGAAATTTCGCATTTTGATGTGGGCCAGGCGCAATTATTTTTACAAATATTACAGGAATTAAAAAGTAAATCGATAACAGAACTTGTTTTGGATTTAAGGTATAATGGAGGAGGAGATGTCTCATCTGCAACAGCATTAAGTATTATTTTGGCGCCAAATATTCAGTCTAATAATTTGTTTATAAAATTTGAAGGAAATGCCAACGGAGGCAATGTCGATCAGTCTTTTTTACAAGCCTTGCAAAGCAATGAGTCTAAAGTTAGTTTTGAGGCATTGCGCAATGCACATCCTTCTATTAGCAGAGTATATGTACTTTGTGGAAACCGCACAGCATCAGCATCTGAGCTTATTATCAACAACTTAAAGCCTTATATGGAGGTAATTACAATAGGCGAAAAAACATTTGGTAAAGACGTTGCCGGTTTTCCTATAGAAGATGATCGGATTTCGGGAAAAAGAGGTTGGATATTGTACCCGTCAATCTATAAATTGTTTAATGCCAGACATGAAGGTGATTACTCAAAAGGAATAAATCCGGTTATGGCCGCAAATGAATTGCAGCAGCCAGAAGTGTTTCCGTTAGGGAATACTTCGGAAATTTTGTTGAACCAGGCATTAAATGCCATATCCGGAAATACAAGTAAAATGAAGACAGCCACATTGCGCTCATTACCTCTTTCAACAATTTACACAGATGTAGATCCTTTATTACGCTTTAATCCGTAATCCTGATTTTTATAAATATTTGAGAAACTTATTATGCAAGGAATTGATAAGAGAGAACATTTAAATTTGTTAGATATTTTTCAGATATACGAAAATATGTCACTAATTATTGCCAAAACAGAATGTGAAGAAGATGCCAAAATACGAACTGATATGGCAGAACTTACCATATTGTATAACAATTTTAAGCTACTACTTGCCGAACTGGAAAGATGCACCAGAGATTATGAAAGTAAAAAGAGAGCAACTCGCAGTATTCTGCATAAAAATCTCAGAAAGTTAAATACAGAAAATAAAAGAATTACGACTTAGCGCTTTATTCACTCTTTTTTTAATTACTTATAACCGTTAGTTCGTTTTGGTTTTTTCTTCAGGCAGTATATTTCAAGCTAAGATTTATGCTTAGTTACCGTGATGTTGAAGAACTAATGAAGATTAGAGGAGTCATTGTGGATCATGCCACGATTCAGCGTTGGGTTTATAAGTTTGCATCTTTGCTTGAGGCAGAGATGAAGAACAGAAAAGGCAGAGTGGGGGCGAGTTGGAGATTGGATGAGACCTATATCAGAGTAAAGGGTATTTGGTTATTTATATCGAGCAGTAGATAAATTAGGCAATACAGTTGACTTTCTTTTGACCAGAAAAAGACAAAGAATGAGTGCTCAGTCATTGCTAATTAAAGCAATTGCTAATAATTACCGGCCAAGAGTAATAAACATTGATAAAAGCGGTTCTAATACCGCAGCGATCAAAGTATATAATAAACGTTCATTCTCAAAGATTAAAATCCGGCAGTGTAAATATCTCAACAATATTGTAGAACAGGATCATCTTTTTATAAAGTGCCGAAACCCGCACAAAAGGATTTCCATTTCTATCGGGGCTAGGGCTGCTGAGGAGCCCTATTTTGTTTTGGAGAGAGTAAATTAACCCAATTATCGTATTTCTAATTTACAGGCGGTGCAAAAAAATAACGTATTTTTTCGTAAAATATTTTTCTGGTTTTTATGTCTTATAAAGATGAAACGGAAATAAAAAATTCACTAATGTTTAGATTAAGAGTTCTTTAAGTAGCAACTTAGGCCAATCAAACATAAACAAAGCCATCGTGAAAAAAAAAAAAACTCTAAATTAACGATTTAGAGTTTTTTTAAGTGATTGCAGAGATGCTATTTCAATATTCATGTTAAAAGCAAAATGTACAAATAAGTTTATTTAGCTGAAATAATGTCAATTATAACCGTACGGTTGTAAAAACGTTCTTCAGGAAGTTTATTTTCAAATGCTGCCATACTTTCATCTTCTCCAAAACCATGTACCTGGAATTTTACATCTTTCCTGCCAGAATTTGACAAGGCGTTCTCTAGTATACCCTTCACTTCATTGGCTCTGTCTGTGGATAAATTTAAATTATAAGACTCTTCTCCAATAATATCAGTGTGACCATGAATGATAACAACAGCGTTTTTAGGTATTTTAGGCGTAACAACTTCCCTTAAATATTTCTCATACAAAGCAATTGTTTTTGATTTGTTAAATTCAAAAAGAATGCTGTATCTAAGACCTTCATCTGTTTTAGAGGGTGTCCACAAAACCATATGAGTGGTAGTTGATTTTTCTTCAATAGTACCACTTTTTGTTTTTCCAATCATTTTTACTTTGTAATCACCTTCAGAGCGGGTTCCCATAATACTTTTACCCGGAATGCTTACTTTTTCCTGAGTGTAAGGACCAAAAGACTTTACTTTTCCATCTGGATCTGTAGTTTCTAATGACCATGAAGAATATGCTTTTGCTGCACCGGATGCATCAACGGTAATATAACTGTCAATTGGTGCTTCCTGAACCGTAATAAGCTCTAACGGTTTTAATGGAGCATCAGGACCAGCTTGAAATTCCATCAATAAGTCAGGAGAATTACTTTCGATAGAAACCCTGCGATCTCCTTCGCGAAGCAGCATCAATTCTTTTGTTGCACCAGGCTGTTCAGATGGAATAGAAGGTTTTAGTTGCCCTTTTGTCGTTATTCTTGCAGCGTTTATTTCAAATACAGTAACCAGATAATTTTTAATAGATTCGGCCATAGCAGTACCATCTTCAGTTCCTTTTTCTGAAGATCCGACAAGTGTAACATTGGCAGCAGGATTTTTTACCATTCTATTTCCAAGAATATTAATGACGTTATAATATACTGCCATTTGTCGTGCAGAACGACCCGATGGATTTACACTAGCTGTAATTCCAACCTGATCTTCATTGAATTCTTTAACCTCATCTTTTGTCAATAATTTATAGCGATTGGGAATTTTATTAGATTCAAGATCATAAAAAACATAATTACGTAAGGGAAATACTTCTCGCACGTTACGTTCTCCGGGAATATTTTTAGGCGCATTTACAGAAAATTGCACCTTTGATTCTGCTGTTACCGGTTGATCCAGTGCTTTTCCTTGTCCGAACTTAAGTGCCATACCAACTCTTAAAGTAGTGATACTCCAAGTCTCGGTGGAGCGGGGATGTTGTCCAAAATAAGGCTGGAAATTCACAAATGGAGACAAAATAAATTGTGATTTGTGATTTTGTGAAGATAATGGAATATCGTAACCTGCTCCGATTTGCATCGAAATAAGTGTATTATTTATGGCATCAAAATCACCTCTTTCAGTAGCCGGTTGCTCTTGTTCCGGATAGGCAGGATTTGTTCCAAGTTTATATTTGAATGATTTGTCTATGTTGAAAGCCAAACGCGGTCCTCCATATAAATAAAAGTTAGATTTGAAAGGTGCAAAACGAATGCTTGGTTCTACAGTGATATAATTTAAATTAGCAGATAAGTCTGCAGGGCAATTACAAGGAGTTACTTTCTGATCGAAAGAACCTTTTCTACTGTCATAACCTGCCTGAAATATAAACCCCAGCATTGTATTGGGTTTATAAAATTCGACAAGTGGTGCCAAATATAGTCCTGCTCCTTCGCCATTATGAAAAGTAACAGGAGGTGTCAAAGTAGAATTAAGCTGTCGCGTTGATCCACGATAAAAATTATAGTTGGTAGCTCCCGCAACACCAAAGTACCAGGAAGGTTTTGTATAATAAGTTTCTTGTGCATGAAGTGTTGTTTGAACACTCAAGGATACTAAAACCAAAACCAAAAATTTGTATAATAGCGTTTTTTGTGAAATTTTATTTATGTATAGAGGTGTTTTAAAACTAATGTTAGTTTTCATTTACGTTTATTTAGGTATTGTTTATATTGAGAAAAAAAATCCCGTCCGAAGACGGGATATATTATTTAGTAAATGTTAGTTAGGAACATTAATGGTTGTATTTACCATCGTTACAGAGGCAACCAGAGATATAGCTCTTCCGTTCAGCACCGTTTGATTTGCATTTCCTGCAGTAGAAAAAGTAACACCAGAATTGGCAATAATAGTTCCGACCATCGTTCCGCCACCGGCACTATTGATCGTCGCAGCACTACCTACATACCAAAAAACGTTTTTAGGCAATCCGCCGTTTATCAGTATGACACTTTTAGCACCTGTAGGTCCTGCAATTCCCACTGTTAATCCTGAAGCAGTTTGGAAAATCCACGTAGCATTCGGATCACCCTGAGCATCTAGTGTCAGGTTACCATTGCTAATTTTGAAAGTACCACTTGCTGACTTATAAACACCGGGAGCTAATGTTAATCCACCTAATTCGCCAGCATTCGGATCTGAACCACCTGGCTTTGCTGCTGGTGAAATACTTAAATAAGCCGCATTTGCATCCAGTAATCCTTTTTGTGCAATTGCCAATGATGTAGCTGCTCCAGGAGCTGGAGGAGCTGCAAAAATATCACCTGTAACATTTCCAACATTAAGGGGAGTCTCAGTATAAACAATAAGGCCGTCATGAAATCCTGTAATAAGGGTTGAAGCGGCTGTTGTACCAAGACTTCCATTATTTATTACGGTATTTAATCCCTGATTTGTAATTCCGGCGTTACCACCAAAAGCTCCAAACATAGCGGCAGTACCAAGGTCTATCACTGACGGTACTGGAGGTAATAATACAGTTGTAAAGTTCCAAACATAATCAGCAGCCATTGAATTTCCACCTATGCTTTTTGCTCCATTGGTAATTGTAGCAGTGTAAATTTTTCCTACTACAAGAGAGTTTGCCGGATTAAACGAAGCTGTAGTACCAGAGTAAGAAACGGTACCTTGAATTGTTGTAGTACCTTGCTTTAGCGTAAATGTACCCGTATTAATTGACGCAGCATCCATTATAGTACTAAAATTAGCAGTTACAGTTTGATTTAAAGCCACATTAATGGCGTTATTCATAGGATCTGTTGCAATTACTGTTGGAATCATATCTGTCGTAAAATTCCAGGTATAATCTGCTGTCATGGGAGTATCCATGGAGTTTTTTACACCGGTAGTTATCGTTACAGTATAGATTTTATTAGCTAATAAAGGACTTGCCGGAATAAATGATACCGTTGATCCTGTATAGGAAATTGATCCCGCTACAGCATTGGTCCCCTGACGAACTTTAAAAGTATTGTTGTTCAATGATGCTGGACTCATGTCCATATTGAATGTTGCAGAAATTGTTTTATTTAAAGGCACTGACGTGGCATCATTTATAGGATCTACAGCAATAACGACGGGTCTTAAAAGTGTACCGGTAGAAAATACCCATACATATTCAAGCTGTAAAAAAATACCCATTACGTCTTTTACTTTGGTGGTGATTTTAGCAGTGTAAGTAGTATTCTCTGAAAGTGGAGATAACGGCTTGAACGACGCTGTTTTTCCAGAATAACTAACTGTTCCTGCAAGAGGGGATGATCCTGCTACAATAAAAGAAGTCGTATTAATGGAACCTGGATCCATTTCCTCGTTGAACGTTGCAGTAATAACCTGTCCCAATGGAACATTTAAGGTATTACTTAAAGGAGTTGTTGATTCGACTATCGGACATAATCCAACAACTTCTTCAAACTCATCATTTTCACATCCTGTAATCAGGGCAGCACACAATATAACAAAGGTTAATAGTAGAGTTTTAATTTTCATTTGATTTTTTTGAATTAGATTATTTGATTCGGTAAAGGTGATGCCGAATGGTACTTAAACATTATACAACTCTATCTAAATAGTTGTATGATTAACACTATGTGTAGAATGTTTTTTTTACAGGCATCAAATCCCAGTGATTAAAATTTTCGCTGGGAAGGTTTGGTATTGCCCTGTGATCCATTACCTTTCTCATCCCGTGTTAGTTCATCTTACTGAAGCTCCTGTTGGCCAAGCTCCCCAATTTCGAATTCCTTCTTTACATGATTATCCTTTTGGGGCGCTATGGTCTCAAAGGAATCATTTTGAGCTTCATTGCTTTTTTTGGGTATCCATATCAGTTTGAGACCCCTCCCATGGGGCATTCTCTATAAGGTCCTTTTCTATGTCCTTCCCAGTTATTTCTTTGGGTCTGCTTTGGGGTTCCTTTTAAGGGTTCTGCGGGTCATACGGGCTGGTGCTTTTGGCTGCGTGTTTCGGGTCTTTGTTTTGGTTTGGGAATTACGGTGGTACTGAGAGTGATTTTTTAGCAATCTTCATAATTTCATGCCTATATGCTTTAACAGGATTAATATAACCTGCAGCAGTTCTGAATTGTAGTAATGCCGCAAAAATTCCAATATGGGTAATGCCGATACGCTGGTCTTTTTCTATTGCTTTGAAGAATTGCGTTAAAGGATTTAGCTGGTCCATTACTCTTGTTATTTAGATTTTTATTCCAGTGTCATAAAAATGAATTTTAATGATTGGGAGTGGTCATGGCTGATTGTGTATACTATTATTTTTTAGGTCTAATGTTAGTTTTTAGTTTTAATATTATTTTTTAGGAGCTTTTTCCCGCTGTACGCTGCACCCGAGCGCAAGCGAACTGGCGAAGCAATCTTTTGTACCGAACACCGGCACAAAAGGATTTCCACTGCCATCGGGGCTAAGAATTGAATCCATTTTTTATTTTTCGGCTTTTATTTTTCAATAATGATTTTATCAGCCCCATAATATCTTTTTGATGATTTATAATAAAAAAAAGATATATTTGAAATAAATATTGTTTAATAATTATCACCTATATATACCTACTTTGCTTGGCTTTGTGTAGTTTTATCACACATATAAATAAGTTAGTGACAATTTTAATGAAACAACCTTAAAATGATAAATCAACAAAATTTCACTTTTATAAAGACTGATAGAAAATTAATAAAATTAAGTTTTGACGACATTTTGTTTGTAAAAGGATTGGGAAATTATGTTGAAATCTTTGTCAAAAACAATAAAAAATATATCTACTACAAAACCTTAAAAGAGCTTATTGACAAATTGCCGGATGAATTTATGAGGGTTCATAATTCAAACATCGTGAATTTGAAAAATGTAGACTATATAGAAGATAATCATTTAATTTTAGGGGAGCATAAAATCACAATAGCAAAAAGTTACAAAGAATGTCTATTAAGTAGTATTGACAAATTGCTACTTTAAATAAGAAATGTGACAGATTACATAAAAACCTAAACGAAGTAAATAACTTATTTTTTTGGACAAAATTATATGAGTTGCTTTGTAAAAAAAGATTATGAGACAATTTTTATTTTACTTAACAACTATGGTATTTATGACAACAGGGAATTTAAAGGCACAAAGCAAATCATTTGAGAATGATGCAAAAACAATTGATGCATTGATGAAAGCAAGTTATGAGATCGTTTCAGGTGAAAAAGGGGCAAAAAGGCAATGGGAAAGAGATAATTATTTGCACCATCAAAAAGTAATTTACTCTTATTTTGACAGAAAAAAACAAGAACAAGTAACTATGACATTGCAGGAATTTCATAAAGAAACTGATGAAATGGTTTTTAACACAGCTTTTTATGAAAGTGAAGTTAATCGAGAGGTTAGAATTTTTAGCAATATTGCCCACGTTTGGAGTACTTATGAAACAAAATTAGAAAAAGGCGGACAAGTTGAAAGAAGAGGAATTAATAGCATTCAATTAGTTTTTGAAAATAATCGTTGGTTTATTATTTCGTGGATATTTTGTGGAGAAACGGACAAAAATATAATTCCGAAAACATTTGACAGAAATTAAAAAAAACTTCCACTAACACACGCTACAAGCAATTTGGGTTTTAGTCTAAATTGGATGTTGGTCTTGTGTCAGATAAATTTGAGTTTAGCCGAAGATTTATCGTCCTTAATCCCAAACTGCTTGTAGCTTGAGAACGTGACCAAAATCTGAATCCAAGCAACAACCCATTTATATGAAAGCATTAAAATTACAAATCATTCTTTTCTTAACCATTTTATCATTTAGTGTTAATGCCCAACAGCATCTAAAACTTAATTTTAAAAGAATAGACCTAACATATTATCAAACAAATGGAAATCAACCAAAAATTAACGTTACAGTCTATGCGCAAATTAATGAATACGGAATTGTTACTGTTCATTTAAATGGTAACAATGGATTAAAATTTTACCGGTACCAATTATCAAATGAACTTACGAGTCAAATTAATTCATTAATGATTGGTAAGAAATCTTTAGAAAAACAATTAGTTAAAACTAAAATGGACGCGGGAAAACATTACGCGGGAACTTATAACTTTATTGCATTTGACAACCAAGAATTGTGTTTTGTAGAACCATATATGTCAAATGCATTTAATGTAATTTTTAACCAATTAGAAGATGTAATATTGAAACAATCTGAAAAGGCAGAAATTGATAATCCAAAATTTGAAATTAGGGAAATAGAAAAGCGAGTTCTGATTGAACATAAAAAATCTACTTATTTACCGAAAATTGTGCAATCACCAAGTATAAAATAATACAACGTTTAGCAACAGCTATTGTAACTGATTTTGGCAATTGGCAGGGTTATTATCTATTACTTCTTTTGAATTTTATAATGACTATAAGAAAAATGGTTTAGATTCAAAAGGCGGACTGCTTTTAATTCACGAATATGGTCATTACCTGCATGCTCAAGCCGCACCATTAAACTTTTATAGTTATGCTATGTGGTCAAGTATTGTTACAGCAAATTCTGCCTCAGCGTCATCTAATTGGACAGAAATTAGGGCAAATACTATTGGGATCCTAAAAAATACCCGATAGATTCAAATTATTTAAGTAAGCACGAAATTTATAACTTAACACACCATCTTAAACCTTTTAACCCTTAGTATGAAAAATTTAATGTTATATAGTACGATTTTACTTTCATTATTTACATCTTGTATGGATATAACTGACAGTAGAGGTATTATTACCCATAACAAATCTAATAATAGTATATACTGCTTTTATCTCCAACATGATCTAACTAAGGATAGCGTTCCTCAATATTCTTTTCCTCCTCATGAGACAAAAGCCAATGAGGATGACATTAATTTGATCGTGAAACCTCATTGGGAAGAGTATATAAAAACTTGCGACAATCAAAAACTAAGATATTATATTATTGAAAAAGATACAGTAGATAAATATGGTTGGGAAACAATATTTAGCAAAAATATTTACAATAAAAAGTATCTTTTTACAGTTGAAGAATTAGATCATTTGAATTGGACAATAATTTATGAATGAAACTAGAGGTTCTGTCGCATCTAAAGCTAAGTTTTAGCTTTACCTTTTTTAAATTCTTAAACACATCAATATGAAAGATCATTGCTATCCGAAGTCTATTTTACTGCAGGCCGTATATTTTAAACTTAGGTTTACATTAAGCTATCGGGATGTTGAAGAGATCATGGAAATGCGGGCAGTTTCTGTTGATCATGCTACTATTCAGCGCCGGGTTTATAAGTTTACACCTTTGCTTGAGTTGGAGATCAAGCAGAGAAAGGGTTGAGTGGGGACAAGCAGGGAAAGATGCGCTTAAAGCAGGGCTGAAAATTTCGGGTTTACTCCGTTTGATTCTCGCTTTTAGTTTCCTTTGAACCTCGTCTTACAAGTGTATAAAACTCTTTTAGATGCCACCAGGCAGGGCACATTTCAAGGTCTCCTTTATAATGGTATATAGTAAGGAAACAGCTTTTAAGGAAAAGCTGGGAATCTGTGATTTTAGCCCAGGGCTTTAACTCCACTTCCTCAGGCAGGGGAGTGGCTTCAAAATAACGTTTTATTTCTTCTGGGGTCATGGGGCAAAAATAGGTAAAAAGTTCAGGTTTGTCAAGGGGTGAGGGGGGGGTGTTGGCTTAAAATTTAAGTTATCTTCTCTGCTTTTGTTCCAACTATACTGGCAGTCATTAAATTACTATGCCGAATTTATTTTTACTTTTTGCAATCAGTTTGAGACCCCTTTGAACGGTCATTCTCTATAAGATCCTTTTCTATGTCCTTGCAGGTTATGTCTTTGGGGCCGCTTTGGGGTTCCTTTTAAGGGTTCTGCGGGTCATAGGGGCTGGTGCTTTTGGCTGCGTGTTTTGGGGCTTTGATCGGGTTTTGGGAATTACGGCGGTGCTTGTGGTAATTTTTGGTTGTATGGGGATTTTTTGTTTTATTTTTTGAATTAGATTATTGCTGTCGTTTTTTTTAAAGGATCGTTACGGGGCAGGTTGGGCGGTATATTTTTTTAGGTTTAATATTTTTTTTGGAGCTTTTTCCCGCTATCCGTTGCAATCTTTTGTGCCGAACCCCGGCACAAAAGGATTTCCACTGCTATCGGGGCTAGGTCATGATTTTAATGGATAAGTGATTTAGATTTAAATTAAGATTAAAGAGTTATGCTATGTTTGAATTTCTTAACTTTGCAAAATGAAAGAGATCATAACAAGAGAAATTTCGCAGTTTAACAATGAACTGAAACTCCAGGGTTTTAAAGCATTTCAGATAGAGGATGATGGCGCAGAAACCAGAACCTACAGCAGAAAGGAATTTTATAAAATCTGCCTCACTACAGGGAAAAGCAGGATTCATTATTCCGATAAGACCTATGAGCAGGAAGGCACGATTCTTTTTTTCGGAAATCCGCACATTCCGTATTCGTGGGAAACCATTTCCACCACTTACGTTGGTTACACTATTTTATTTTCTGAGGAGTTTTTTAAAAACTCCGAACGTTCTGAAAGCCTGCAGCAATCTTCCTTTTTTAAAATAGGGGGAACACCTGTTTTGAAAATCACAGAAGAGCAGAGAGGCTTTCTGAATACTATTTTTCAGAAAATGATTGCCGAGCAAAAAAGTGATTATGTATTTAAAGATGAACTGATTCGCAATTACATCAGTCTTATTATTCACGAATCCTTAAAGATGGAACCTTCTGAGAATTTCGAGCAAAACAAGAATGCTTCTTCCAGATTAGCATCTGTGTTTTTAGAACTGCTGGAAAGACAGTTTCCTATTGAAACCGCTTCCAGTCCGCTTCAATTAAGAACGGCGCAGCATTACGCCCAGCATCTCAATGTGCATATTAATTACCTGAACAGGGCTGTAAAAGAAGTGACGGGAAAATCAACAACTACTCATATTACAGAGCGAATCATCACAGAAGCCAAGGCACTTTTGCAGCACAGCGATTGGAGTATTTCTGAAATTGCTTACGCCCTAGGATTTGAATATCCGACCTACTTCAATAATTTCTTCAAAAAAATTACTGGGACCAATCCCACTTCGTTTCGTCTGACGGAAGTTTGAATTTCTTAAGCTTTGGTTTGATAATCGTTACTTCCCTGCTTAAAGGCAGTCTTATCTTTGTATCTGAATATTTAATTCAAATATTATGTCAGATAAAAACCCTATTTCCAAAGCTGCACCATTTCAAAAAGATATTTTTGAGAGGCTTTTAGCCGGTGAGGCGATACTTCCAAACGATCCGCAACTAGGCAGATTAAGAGAAGAGGCATTTGCTGTCAAAGCATTGCTTAACCAGATGAATAATTCCTCAAATCCAGAGGAAATTGCACAGATACTGAGCATAATTTTAGATACAAAAGTTCAGGATGTAACCGTTTTTACACCCCTTTATATCAACTACGGAAAACACATTTCGATCGGCAAAAACGTATTTATCAATTTTGACTGCACCTTTTTGGCACTCGGCGGCATTACCATTGAAGATGATGTTTTAATTGGCCCGAAAGTCAGCCTTATTACCGAAAGCCATCCATTAGATCCCAAGGAGAGAAAAGGACTGATTGCTAAACCCATTATCATCAAAAAAAATGCATGGATTGGTGCCAAAGCCACGATTTTGCCCGGGGTTACCATTGGGGAAAATGCAGTTGTCGCAGCAGGGGCAGTAGTTTCCAAAGATGTTCCCGATAATATCATAGTTGGCGGGATTCCTGCAAAATTCATTAAAAATGTTCAATTTTAAAAGATAGATTATGAAACTGAAATCTTTTCTAACCGTTATGGCTGTTTTTTTCGCTTTTTCCTTTTGTAACGCAGGTTGTGGCAATGACAATGAAACGGTACCGCAAAACAATGAGAATGGAAATGAAAATACTAATAATTCAAAATTAAAAATGAAAATAACAATTGGTACAGCGGTTTTTACTGCAACATTGTATAACAACCCAAGTACAGCAGCACTAAAAGCAATGCTTCCGCTGACCATCGATATGACAGAACTCAATGGCAACGAAAAGTATTATGATTTACCTAGTCCTCTTCCGACAAATGCTTCAATGGGAGGCGATATAAAAGCGGGAGATTTAACGCTTTACGGAAACAATGTGCTGGTGCTTTTTTATAAAAGTTTCAACACTTCCTATAGTTATACAAAACTGGGATATATTGACAATCCATCGGGACTTCCTGCTGCAATGGGTACCGGAAACGTAGTGCTGAAATTTGAAAACAATTAAAATAAAAAATGAAAGCAATTAAAAATAAAATGAAAAAAGCATTGGCAATCACAATATTGTTTCTGATAACAGGGCAATTATTTGCACAAAAAACAAAATTAAATTCAGAAAAAATGAACACATCAAAAGAACATTATACATTCCAATTAAGCGATAAGGTAAAGCGTCAAAAAGTGAGCTTCAAAAACCGTTATGGTATTACTTTAAGCGGAGATTTATACTTTCCTAAAAATGCTGGAACTGAAAAATTGTCTGCATTAGCCATCAGCGGGCCTTTTGGAGCGGTGAAACAGCAATCGTCTGGATTATATGCCAATCAGATGGCTGAACGCGGTTTTATTGCTTTGGCTTTCGACCCGGCTTATACAGGGGAGAGTAGTGGCGAGCCAAGAAACCTGGCATCGCCGGAAATCAATACGGAAGATTTCAGCGCTGCGGTTGACTTTTTAGGATTGCACAAGAACGTTGATAGGAACAAAATTGGGATTATCGGGATTTGCGGTTTTGGCGGTTTTGCCCTCAATGCTACAGCTATTGATAAAAGGGTGAGAGCGGTTGCCACGACAAGTTTGTATGATATGACCCGCGTAATGTCAAAAGGCTATAATGACTCGGTTACTCCCGAGCAAAGAACCAAGACACTGGAAACTTTGGGCGAGCAGCGTTACAAAGATGCTCAGGCTGGTAAACAGGCAGCTGGTCCAAGGAACCTGCCTGAAAAATTGAATGGTGATGAGCCGCAATTTGTAAAGGAATATTTTGACTATTACAGGACACCGCGTGGTTTTCAGGTCAACTCTGTGAACTCAAACGGAGCCTGGCTTGCAACCAATCCAATTTCTTTTATAAATATGCCAATACTCGCTTATGTAAAGGAAATTGCGCCACGACCAATGTTATTGATTGCAGGGGAAAAGGCACATTCGAGATACTTTAGCGAAGATATTTTTAAAATAGCAAATGAACCTAAAGAATTAGTAATTATCCCAAATGCAGTTCACGTAGATCTTTATGACAAAGTAGATGTTATTCCATTTTGTAAATTAGAGCGTTTCTTTAATGATAATTTGAAATAAAATATCGCGCGGTTTTTATCAAATATCAATTAACTCAATCTCCTAGGAGCTCACGCTGATTAAACCTTCAAAGTCATTTGATTTTGGAGGTTTTTTTAATTATAATATGCAGAAGCCCTTGCGGTAATTAATTTTTTATACATTCCTTGATCTAAGTACATTAAAATTTCCGCTGGGAAGGCTTAGTTTAGCGGGTTGCACTACGACCTGTGTCATCCCTTGTGAGTTCATCTTCTTTAAGATCCTCACGGCCAAGCTGCCCAATTTCGAATTCCCTCTTGACCGGATTATTCTGATCTGGTTCTATGGTCTCAAAGCAATCATTTTCAGCCTAATTGTTCTTTTCAGTATCCATATCAGTTTCAAACCCCCTTTAAAGGGTCATTCTCTATAAGGTCCTTCAATGTCCTTTCAGGTTATGTCTTTGGGGCCGCTTTGTTGTTCCTTATAAGGGTTCTGCGGGTTATAGGGGTTGGGTGTTTTCTGCTGCGGTTTTTGGGTCTTTGATTTGGTTTGGGAATTACGGTGGTGCTTGTCGTAATTTTTTGCTATATCTTTTTCGGTTTGATATTATTTTTTTTGAGTTTTTTCCCGCTATCCGTTGCAATCTTTTCTGCCGAACCCCGCAAAAAAGGATTTCCACTTCTATCGGGTATGGCTGCTGAGGAGCCCGGCTCTTTAGACTAATAAAAATAAGTGAGATTATAAAAAAATGGCGCCAATTGTCTTCAATTGGCGCCATTTGGCTTGTTTGTGACAGGGACAGGACAAATTTCAACATCATTTTTGGATGATTTGAAGAAATTGGCTTACTATATGTAATGGTCTGTCTTCCATTGGCTTTGTAAATTTGGTTTAGATGTCCTGTTGGGGATTGATGCAAAAAAATATAAAAACTCAGTTGGTTTATGACAGTAAATTAATATACAATTCTAAAAATATTATAGAGGGTTTGAAAAGAAAGCTTAAGTTGAGATAGGATTGTCTTTCTTTGGCTTTATGAATTACTTGCTAATTGGGGTGTGAACCACCGAAAAAAGATCTTTGAAGATGATATATAAATATTTAAATTTTGTAGAGCCAAACATTGGGTTCTGTCGCATCTAGGAATAACTTTTATCTTTAGAATTTTAAACCGATCAAAAAGATGAATACTAAAGGTCATTGTTATCCAAAATGCATAATTCTTCAGGCAGTATATTTCAAACTAAGATTTACACTTAGTTATCGGGATGTTGAAGAGATCATGAAAATGCGCGGAGTTCATGTTGATCATGCTACTATTCAACGCTGGGTCTATAAGTTTACACCTTTCATCGAGTTAGAAATGAAGAAGAGAAAAGGCAGAGTGGGGAAGAGCTGGAGATTGGATGAGACCTATATCAAAGTAAAAGGTATATGGTGTTATTTATATCGAGCGGTAGATAAATTAGGTAATACGGTTGACTTTCTTTTGACCAGAAAAAGACAAAGAATGAGCGCTCAGTCTTTTCTAATTAAAGCAATTAATAATAATTGCCGGCCAAGAGTAATAAACATTGATAAAAGCGGTTCTAATACTGCAGCAATCAAAGTCTATAACAAACGTTCATTCTCAAAGATTAAAATCCGGCAGTGTAAATATCTCAACAATATAATCGAACAGGACCATCGATTTATAAAATGGAGAATACAAAATGGGTTAGGCTTTAAAAGCTTTGAATCAGCAAGACGGACGTTAAGCGGAATTGAAGTTGTGCATATGCTGAGAAAGAATCAAATGGTTAGACCAGGGATAACTATGTTTAAATCATTCTGTAAATTGGCGGCCTAAATTTTAAATTACTTAATTTCTTATATTTGATTCTGACAGATGCGACAGAACCGAAAATCGATGCTGAAGATTACAATCTTATGAAAATTGAGTACAATGCAGTTATAAGTAAGTTGGAAAAAGACATTGGAAATGTAGAAGACGAAAGGGCCAGTATTGAGCATTTAACCACGACTGGATTGGAAAACCTTTTAAAGCTAGGTGAAGCCTTTGATGGTGGGACTTTAGCTGATTCTAGAGAAGTAATTGGTTTAATTTTCCCTGAAAATTTTACATTTTCAGAAAACAAAATCCGCACCGCCCGAGTGAACGAAATCATTAACTGTATTTATCTGGTAAACAATAGGTTACGGGCAAAAAAAAACGGGACAAAAGATGATATTTTTCTTTTGTCCCGAGTAGTGACCTCGACTGGATTCAAACCAGTAACCTCTTGAGCCGTAATCAAGTGCGCTATTCAGTTGCGCCACGAGGCCTTTTTTGTTATCAATAAGCTAATTTTTCGTAGCTTTGTTGATTGCTTATTGCGGGTGCAAAGATAGACATAAATGCGAGATATGCAAGCATAAAATAACATAAAAATAAAAAAAAATGACGATTAAAAATTATGTACGTGATATTCAGGGATTTCCAAAAGAAGGAATTTTGTTTAAAGATATTACTCCACTGCTAAATGACCCAATTGCGACCAAAAAGTGTTTGTCGGTTTTAGTTGAATCTTTAAAAGGGCATAAAATAGATAAAGTAGTAGGAGCAGAGAGCAGAGGGTTTTTCTTTGGAATATTATTAGCTCAGGAATTAAACGCAGGTTTTGTTCCTGTTAGAAAGCCTAAAAAGTTACCGTATGAAACCATTTCGGCTACGTATGAACTGGAATATGGTACAGATAGTTTAGAGATGCATACAGACGCAATAAAAAAGGGAGACAGGGTTTTGATTCATGATGATGTTTTGGCAACAGGAGGGACCGCAAAAGCGGTTTGTGAGTTGGTCGAAAAATTAGGAGGCGAAATTGTACAATGCAATTTCCTGATGGAACTGACTTTTCTGAAAGGAAGAGAAAAAATTAAAGACCATCCTATTTTTGCAGCAATAACATACTAAGCAAAGATGCACTAATAAAAATATCCCAATGCTAAAATATTTCAGCATTGGGATATTATATTTTAATAAAGTAAATTTTTTATCTTAAACTAGCGCCAAGCTCCGTTTCAAAAGCATGTTGCAGTTTTGACATGATTTTATCAATTTGAGCATCTGTAAGCGTTTTTGTATTGTCCTGAATGGTAAAGCTCAAAGCATACGACTTTTTGTCTTCAGGAAGCTTACTTCCTTCATAAACGTCAAATAGATTAACATCTTTTAAAAGTAACTTCTCTGTTTGCTTAGCAAGATTAAAAATACTTTCATAAGTCGTGTTCTTGTCAATCAATAAAGCTAAATCCCTGCGAACTTCAGGATATTTAGGAATGTCAGAATATTTGATTTTTCCGGTGATAATCTTCAATATCAAATCCCAGTTAAAATCAGCAAAATAAACATCTTGTTTGATTCCGAAATGTTTTAGGATTGACTTTTTAACCACGCCCATTTCTACTAATGTATCATTGTTGTAGCAAATTGCAGTTCCTTCCGAAAAAATATCAGATTGTACAGGAGCATTCGAAATTTTATCAATTCCTAAACGAGCCAGAATTCCTTTTACGTATCCTTTTAATAAAAAGAAATCAGTAGTTTTTTGCGGATTGGTCCAGCTTTCTTTGTTTCTGTTTCCGGAAATCAACAAAGTCAAATGTTTGTGTTCTTCGTATCCGTTAAGATATTTATGATATGATTTTCCGAATTCGAATAATTTTAAATCAGCATTTTTTCTGTTAATGTTATACGAAATCGCTTCTAAACCAGAGAACAATAATGATTGACGCATAGTAGATAAATCGCTGCTTAACGGATTCAGCATCGTAACATTATGCTCTTCTTTTAAAACAGTTGATAATTTAGCGTAAGCTGCTGTTGTCAAAGAGTTGGCCATCATTTCATGAAATCCCTGAGAATTCAGTTGCGATGCGATTACATTTTGTACTTTATAATCTTCTGTTCTTGGTGAATTAGAAACCGTTGCATTGAATTTTTTAGAGAAATTGATATTGTTATAACCGTAAACCCTTAAAATTTCTTCGATAACATCAATTTCACGCTGCACGTCTACACGATAGGCAGGTATTGTTAGTCCTAAACCCGAATCAGAAACGCTGTTTACTTTTATATCTAAAGAAACCAGGATTTTTTTGATCGTATCTTTTGGAATTTCCTGTCCGATAATTTTAGAAACATGACTAAAGTTCAGTAAAACAGAGAAATCTTCTATTTTTTTAGGATAAACTTCTACAACATCAGATGTTATTTTTCCGCCTGCAACTTCCAGAATTAATAGAGCAGCGCGTTTCAATGCATATTCTGTAATCGTTGGGTCAATTCCTCTCTCAAATCTAAAAGAGGCATCCGTATTCAATTGATGTCTTTTTGCTGTTTTACGAACACTTACAGCATCAAAATAAGCACTTTCTAAGAAAATAGTTGTTGTACCATCAGATACTCCTGATTTTTTTCCTCCAAAAACACCTGCAATACAAAGTGGGCCTTTTTCGTCGCAAATCATTAAATCTTCTTTGTGTAATGTTCTTTCAACATCATCCAAAGTAACAAATTTAGTTCCTTCAGGAAGTGTTTTTACAATTATTTTTCCGTTGATTTTAGCAGCATCAAAAGCATGTAAAGGTTGTCCTAACTCATGCAAAACATAATTGGTAACATCGACAATATTATTTTTTGGAGTTAAACCAATAGCTTTTAAACGATCTTGCAGCCATGCTGGAGATTCCTGAACAGAAATCCCTGAAATGGTTACACCGCAATATCTTGGAGCCATAAGCGGTTCTTCGACATTAACATCAATTTTTAAAGTACGCATGTCTACTCTAAAATTACTCACAGAAGGTGTGATCAATTCTACGTTTACACCACGCTGAAGCATTCCGGCTCTTAAGTCACGCGCAGTTCCAAGATGACTCATGGCATCAGCACGATTTGGTGTTAAGCCAATTTCGAACACTTCATCATTAGCTACCTTAAAAACTTCAGCAGCAGGAGTTCCTGGTATTAACTTTTCATCCAGAATCATGATTCCGTCGTGGCTTGTACCTAAACCCAGCTCATCTTCGGCACAAATCATTCCGTGACTTTCCTGTCCACGTATTTTTCCTTTTTTAATGGTGAATTCACCACCTTCTTTATCATATAAAACGGTTCCTATAGTGGCTACAGGCACTTTTTGTCCTGCTGCAACATTAGCTGCACCACAAACAATTTGTATAGGAGCTTCTAAACCAATATTTACAGTTGTAACTTTTAATCTATCTGCATCAGGGTGCTTCTCGCAAGTAAGTACGTGTCCTACAACTACTCCTTCTAAACCGCCTTTAACTGATTGGTATTTTTCGACAACTTCTACTTCAAGACCTAAATCTGTAAGTAATTCTGAAGTTTGCTCAGAGGTCCAGTCTGTTTTAATAAATTGTTTTAACCAGTTGTAAGATATTTTCATGTTAACTTTTTTATTCTTGTATAAGGATACAAATATAAGGATTGCGGGTGGTAGTAAGAAAGAATTTATTTGGTTTTTTTGTGATGTTTTAATTTCTTTCAAAATCGATTTGTATTGAATAGTTGCTATTTTTAATGCTAATATTTTACTAATTAATTACTAAAACATTGTTATAAAAACGAATGTGTAAGTTTTGTGCTAGTGGATGAATGAAAAGTGCTATTCTGTTTCAGATTATGAAGGTAAATTTGAAATGAATCAAAAATGATAATGTTATGAATAATGCCACACAAAGACCTGAATTTAAGGCAAAATACGATAATTATATTAACGGAAAATTTACAGCTCCGGTAAAAGGAGAATATTTTGACGTTCTTTCTCCAATTGATGGAAAAGTATTTACAAAAGCAGCACATTCAGGAAAAGAGGATTTAGAATTGGCTGTTGATGCAGCTTATGAAGCGTTTAAGACATGGGGAAAAACCTCAGTTACCGAAAGAAGTATTTTACTCAATAAAATTGCGCAAAAAATAGAAGACAATCTTGAGTATATTGCAACGGTAGAAACAATCGATAACGGAAAACCAATTCGTGAAACACTTGCGGCGGATATTCCACTGGCAATTGACCATTTTAGATATTTCGCAGGTGTAATTCGTGCCGAAGAAAGCTCTATTGCAGAATTGGATTCCCAAACGGTTTCGATTGCTTTAAGCGAACCATTAGGTGTTGTTGCCCAGATTATCCCTTGGAATTTCCCAATTCTAATGGCAGTATGGAAAATCGCTCCTGCACTAGCTGCAGGAAATACGATCGTTCTGAAACCTGCAGAAAGCACACCAATTTCTATTTTAGTTTTAATGGAATTAATAGGCGATATCCTGCCTCCGGGAGTGCTGAATATCGTAAACGGTTTTGGTGCCGAGCTTGGTCGTCCGTTGGTTACCAATAAAAAAGTGGCTAAGGCAGCCTTTACCGGATCAACCACTACAGGACGATTGGTAATGCAATATGCTACAGAAAATATTATTCCGGTAACGTTGGAACTAGGAGGAAAATCTCCAAATATTTTCTTCCCTTCAGTTGCAGATCACGATGATGATTTCTTTGATAAAGCAATCGAAGGCGCGGTATTATTTGCTTTAAATCAAGGTGAAATTTGTACTTGTCCGTCGAGATTGTTAATTCATGAAGATATTTACGAAAAATTTATTGCTAAAGTAATCGAAAGGACAGAAGCTATTATTGCCGGAAATCCATTGGATAAGTCGACTATGATAGGTGCACAGACTTCATTGGTTCAGAAAGAAAAAATCATGTCCTATATAAAATTGGGTAAAGAAGAAGGAGCAGAACTTTTAACAGGAGGAGACGAAAATCATTTAGGAGGAGATCTTGAGGGTGGTTATTACATTAAACCAACCTTGTTTAAAGGACATAACAAAATGAGAATTTTTCAGGAAGAAATTTTTGGACCTGTTCTCGCTGTTACTACTTTTAAAACTACAGAAGAAGCGATCGAAATTGCCAATGATACGATGTATGGTTTAGGTGCCGGGGTTTGGACACGTGATGCACATGAAATCTATCAGGTTCCAAGAGCCATTCAGTCAGGTCGTGTCTGGATCAATCAGTACCATTCTTATCCTGCTGGTGCACCTTTTGGAGGTTATAAACAATCAGGAATTGGTCGTGAAAACCATAAAATGATGTTAGGACAATACCGTCAGACAAAAAATATGCTGATTTCTTATGATAAAAAGAAATTGGGCTTCTTTTAATTTGTTATTATGTTGGTTTGAAAAAGGTAAGTTTCTGACTTGCCTTTTTTTGTAAATTTAATTTTAAAAAAAAGATCATGATAAAGAGACTGGATGCCACCGATAATGCCATTGATTTGATAAAGATTCTAAAAGAAAAACACGGTGATTTGATGTTTTACCAAGCAGGAGGATGTTGCGAAGGAACGCAGCCACAATGTTTTGAAAAAGGAGGATATTATCAGCGAATGGGAGATGTTTGTATTGGCACTATTGAAGATACAGAATTTTGGGTCGATAAAGATTTATTCGAATATTGGAAACACGCGCATTTTACATTAAAAGTAATCGATGCTTTTGGAGTTGGCGGTTTTTCGTTAGAAACTCCTTTAAAGAAAACATTCCAAATCGAATATAGAATTTTTACCGAGGAAGAGGAAAAGGATTTGGAACCGGTTAGTTTTATAGAATAGGTTCTAAGTGGCTAAGATTCTGAGGTTCTAAGGTTTCAGAGAGACAAAGCTTCAGAGATACAAAGAGTTCAGAGGAACAAAAAGACAAAGGTTTTGATGCGCAAAGATTAACCGTAGATAGGAAGCAGTGCGTCTAACATGTTCTGTAAATTGAAAGGGAAAATTGGTATGTAAAACAGGAGCGTAGACGCACTGCTGTTCGTCTCTACAATAAATGGTATGTTCATAAACGTTGATTTATAAACGTTGAGAAATGAATATTACACAATAAATAGCCTAAAAAAAACTCAGAATCTCAGCACCTTAGAATCTTAGAACATTCAATTAACATACAACAACTGATATTGTTTAGGCGTAATTCCTTCATGCTTTTTAAAAAGTCTTGTAAAATAATTAGCATCTTCAAAACCGGATAAATAGCATACTTCATTAATCTGAATACCAGGATTTCTTAGTAGCTTTTTGGCATGTTTGATTTTTTCATTCAAAACATACTCAATCGGACTCATGCCTAATTCCCGTTTGAAAAAGCGATAAAAAGAAGCTGTACTCATGCAGGCTTTCTCGCTCAAACTTTTAAGGTTGATGTTTTCTTTTAAATTGAGTTTGATAAATTCAGTAACTTCAAAAATTGGATTATTCGATTGGATTAAAATTCCTTCGTCGATAGCTTTTACGGTCTGCGTCTGAATAATTCGGATTAATAATTCCTGCAATGTTAAGTCGGCGAGCGCGTCTTTTGTAATCGATGTGCTCATGCATTCTTTAATTAGTTTATTGATGGTAGCGGCAAGATCAATATTATTGTAGAAAAAATAATTCTGATAATTTAATTGCCAGTAGGCGTCGCTGCCTTCTTTAGGATAACGTTCATTTAAAAAATTTAAAGTATCGGTTATTTTAGATTTGTCTATTGCCAGAGCCAGGCATTGTGTTGGGTTTTCTCTTGAGGCTTCCGGAAAGTCAATTTTCATTTCGACGTTTGACGGAATAACGACTGTTTCTCCCGGTAAATAATCGAATCCGGGATCATCAAAAAGGTGCATAATCTTTTTACCTCTTAACATACTGGTTACTACAAAATCATTAAACTTTAGCGGAACTAGTTTAGAAGATTCGTAAGTTTCAAAAATATTTAATTCACAATGATTTAAGGTGTAAACTGTTCTGTTCTCGACAAGTGTTTTTAATGATTTTTCATTGGATAAATGAGGAGGATTGATGAAAGCACGTTGATTGTTCATTGCGATTAAATTTTTTAGTGGCGACTTTAAATTTAATCAAAATAGAAGTAACAATTGCAGATTTAACGTTTTATTAAATCAGTTCCTCAACATGTTTTTTGATGTTTTCGGCTATTTTTTTGGTAGGTAAATCATTTTCATCGTCACCAAACGGATCTTCTATTTCCTCTGCAATAAGCTCTAAACTCGCCAGTACATAAAAAATAAAAACCACAACCGGAGCAACAAAATAACCCAGACTAATGGAGTAACCAAAAGGCAGTGTCATGGTATAAAAGAAAATAAATTTTTTGATAAAAGCACTGTAAGAGTAAGAAATAGGCGTGTTTTTTATTCTTTCGCACGCACCACAAATATCAGTAAAAGATTGTAATTCTTCGTTTAAAATGATGAGTTGTTCTCCGGTAATTTTTTTAGAATCATACAAATCATTGATTTTATGAAACATCATTCTTTTTACCTGATTGGGTTTGTGTTTGTGATGATCAATTTCTAAATCTACATCATCAAAAAGCTGTTTACTGGTTTCAGAATCATGAAGATGCCTGTGCAAAATTAAAGCATAAGTTGGAATGAATTTTCTGAAGAATTTTCGATCATTTTCATCTTTAAGCATTGCCGAAAGTTTAATAGCCAGATTACGGCTATTATTTACGAGACCTCCCCATAATTTTCGTCCTTCCCACCAGCGATCGTAAGCAGTATTGGTTCTAAATACAAGTAGTAATGAAATCACAAAACCTAACATTCCGTGCATGATTGGGATGTTATGGATATAATCGTTTTTACCAACTTTAAAATAGGCGATTTCAAGATACCCAATTATAGAAGAATATATTCCGATAGCAATCATTATCGGAAACAGTTTTCTTACTGTGTCTGATTTATGAACATGGAAAATAAAAGTAAACCAATCCTTGGTATTATATGAGATCATTTAGTTTGTTTTGAAACAAATTTACTTTAAAAATTAATATTTCCTGCTAATTCTTTCAAGGCAATTTCAGATAATTTAGCCTCGTATTGTGCGTTGCTGTAACGCACTTTGGCATTCACATAATTCAGCTGAGCCGTTCTGAAATCAAGAGTTGTTATGGTTCCAATTCTGAATTTATCAAGCGTAATGTCTAAATTTTGTTTCGCAATAGCTTGGTTATCTTCTTCTAAATCAATTAATTCTAAGTTGGTTAAATACGTTTGAAAAGCCGTGCTCAATTGCGAATTCAAAATCATACTTTGTTGTTCGATGGCAATTTGCGAATTTTCAATTTGCAATTTGGCTACTTTTTCATTTCTATGCTGATTCAATCCATCAAAAATATTCAGCGAAGCATTAAAACCATAATTAAAACCTTTTGAAGAGTTTTCGCTTGTAAATCCTAAACTTGACTGGCTTTCAGAAAAATTATAACCTGAAGTTAAATTTACCGTTGGATATCGGTTTGCTTTTACTTGTTTTAGTTGTAATTCGGCAATACGTTTATTGATTATTTGCGATTCTAAAGCCGGATTTTGTTTTTTTGCAAGATCCATTAAATCTATCAAAACCAATTTGTTATCTACGGTAACCACATCAGTTACTGCAAAATCAATCTGGGGGTCACGTGCCAAATATTGATTCAGTAAAATCTTGGCATTTTTATACGATTCTTTTTGTCTTAATAAAGCAACCTGATCTGTGTTTAAATCAACCTGAGCATTTAGAACTTCTAATTTTGAAGCTTTACCAATGGTAAAACGGTTTTGTGCTAATTGAACTCTTTGTTTAGAAATTACAATTGTAGTATCTAAAGCTGCTAATTGATGTTGTTGCTGTACTAAATCATAGTAAGCAGAATTTACCTGACCAATTTTAACCAAAATAGTTCTTTTCAGTTCCGCATCACCTAATTTTTGGAGTTCTTTTAACTGATCGTATCTGGCAAACATTCTCATTCCGTCAAAAACAGTCCAGCCCAAACTAACGCCATATGTTAAACTGTTGTTTTTTGCATTGTTTAATGTAGTTGATGTTCCGTCCTGGCGTACCTGCGTTGAGTTTGTAACGTTGTTATTATCTACGATATTAGCTGTTGCTGTTGGCAGGATACCAGCGTTTCCAACGGTAACGTTTGTTTCGCTTATAGTTGAATTGTTTTTAGCAATCTTAATTTCAAAGTTATTTTCTAAAGCTATTTTCATAGCATCCTCAATAGTCAGGACTTGTGCGCTACTTTTTGCTATACAAAACAAAAATAAAATGAAACTTATTAATGTTATTTTAGTTTTCATATGATGACTTATTAGCTGCGGAATTTTATTAAAACGAAATTCCCAGCTTCTATATTATTTCAAATTTAAATATCTATTTATGGCTTTCTCTTTCATATTCTTCAATATGATCAAATTCAGGATAATGTTTTCTGGCTTTGGACCACATCAGATAAATAGCCGGAATTACAAAAAGTGTCAAAGCCAATGAGAAAATAGTTCCTCCAACAATTACAACTCCCATCCCGATTCTACTGGTAGAAGCAGCTCCAAGAGACATTGCAATTGGTAATGCTCCTAAAGCAATTGCCAAACTGGTCATTAAAATAGGACGTAAACGTGCTTCTGACGCTTCCAGAATAGCTTCTAGTTTTGGTTTTCCCTGTTCTCGTAACTGATTGGCAAATTCTACAATCAAAATACCATTTTTAGTTACCAGACCAATAAGCATTACGGTACCGATCTGACTAAATATATTCCAGGTTTGATTGAATAACCATAATGAAAATAAAGCTCCCGCAACTGCCATTGGCACGGTTAAAATAATAATCAACGGATCGATAAAACTCTCAAACTGCGCTGCAAGAATTAAAAATATTAATAATAAAGCCAATCCAAAAGCAAAAGAAGTATTCGAACTGCTTTCGACAAAATCTCGTGATTCTCCACTTAAATCGGTGGTAAAACTCTGATCCAAAACTTTAGCTTTAATTCGATCCATTTCCTGAATACCATCGCTAATACTTTTGCCTGGAGCTAAACCTGCAGAAACTGTAGCCGACATGTATCTGTTATTATGATACAATTGCGGCGGATTACTTTGTTCTTCGACTTTTACAACATTATCCATCTGAATCAGCTGCCCCGATTTGTTTCGCACAAACATTGAGGTTAAATCCAATGGTTTCGAACGGTCTTTTTGATCAAACTGACCAATTACCTGATATTGTTTTCCGTTTTTAATGAAATATCCAAAACGTTGTCCGCTTAGCGAAAGCTGTAAAGTTTGTGCAATATCCATAATTGATATTCCTAAACTTTCTGCCTTTTCACGATCAATACTTACATTGATTTCGGGTTTATTAAATTTTAAATTAACATCCGAAGTCGAGAAAATATCACTTTTACCTACTTCATTCATAAAAACAGGAATTTTTTCTCTTAGTTTTTCAAAATTTGGAGCCTGAATGATGTACTGAATTGGTAAACCTCCACGTCTGTTCACGGCGATTGTAGGCTGCTGAATGACAGATGTTTTGGCATCCGGATATTTTTTAGTCCATTTGGTTAATTGATCAGCAATTTCTTTTTGAGACTTGGTTCTTTCACTGGGTTCTTTCAGCGAAAGCCTGATAAAACCTGAATTTGTTGCAGAACCTCCGGAACCTCCCGCGGTAATAACCAGACTTACTTTTTTCTCCGGGATAGAATCATCTACCAGTCTTGACATTTCCTGCATAAAACGATTGGTATATTCATAAGAAGAACCTTCAGGAGTAGTCATACGCATTGTTACAGAACTACGGTCATCATAAGGAGCAGTTTCTTTTGGAAGTATGGTAAAAAATAAATAAATCAACCCAAAACAAGCAATAAGAATAGGGAAGGAGATCCATTTTTTATTCATAAAACGGCTCAATGAGTCAGCATATCCGCTATTTAATTTTTCGAAAAAAGGTTCGGTTTTAATGTAGAACTTTGATTTTTTCTGTTCTCCGCCTTTCATCAAATAAGCATTCAGCATTGGTGTTAATGTCAGGGATACAAAGGCCGAAATTAAAACCGCGGCCCCAATTACGACTCCAAATTCCCGAAAGAGTCGGCCTACGAATCCTTCTAAGAAAATTACGGGCAAAAATACGGCAGCGAGCGTTACTGAAATTGAAATTACAGCATAGAAAATTTCATTAGAACCTTTAATAGCCGCTTCAATTGGCGACATTCCTTCTTCGACTTTCTTGAAGATATTTTCTGTTACAACAATTCCGTCATCAACCACAAGACCGGTGGCTAAAACAATAGCCAAAAGCGTTAGTACATTAATGGAAAATCCAAAAAGCCACATGATAAAAAATGTAGCAATTAAAGACACCGGAATATCTATTAAAGGTCTGAAGGCAATGGCCCAATCCCTAAAAAACAGATAAATAATGATAATTACCAAAATAATCGAAATTCCTAAGGTTTCAGCTACTTCAAGTACCGATTTTTTTACGAAAAGAGTATTGTCAAGTGCAATATTTAGCTTGATATCCTTTGGAAGATCCTTTTTTAATGCGTCATATTTTTTGTAAAATTCTTTTGAAATATCAAGATAATTGGCTCCCGGCATTGGCACAATGGCCATACCAATCATTGGAAGTCCAGAAGATGTTAAGGAAGTCTCGATATTTTCAGGACCTAATTCAGCACCGCCAACATCGTTCAAACGAACAATTTTATCTCCGTCTGTTCGAATGATAATATTATTAAATTCTTCCGGTTTTGAAAGATTTCCAATTGTTTTTACAGTCAATTCGGTATTGTTTCCGGTTAATTTTCCGGAAGGCAATTCTACGTTTTGTGCGTTCAATGCGTCCCGAACGTCAGAAACCGTACAGTTATATGCATTTAATTTTACCGGATCAATCCACAAACGCATAGCATAACGTTTTTGTCCCCAAATCTGAACACCACTCACTCCAGGAATTGTTTCTAAACGCTGTGAAATAACATTTTCAGCATAATCACTTAATTCCAAGGCACTTCGGCTATCACTTTGTACTGTCATCGAAATAATAGATTCGCTGTCAGCATCGGCTTTAGAAACTACCGGTGGCGCATCAATATCCTGTGGCAGACTTCTAACAGCTTGCGAAACTTTATCGCGGACATCGTTTGCAGCTTCTTCAAGATCTTTGTCCAGATTAAATTCTATGGTAATATTACTGCTTCCCTGATTACTTGAGGATGTGATGTTTCGAATCCCGTCAATTGCATTTACCGCTTTTTCAAGAGGTTCTGTAATTTGTGATTCAATAATGTCAGAATTGGCTCCTGTATAATTCGTTCTAATGGAAACCTGCGCAGGGTCGATCGAAGGAAATTCGCGAACACCCAAAAAAGTATAACCAATGAAACCGAACAGAATAATCAGAAGATTCAGTACAATGGTTAAAACAGGTCTTTTTATACTAGTAGTTGATAAGCTCATGATGAGATTTTATATTTTAGAGTTCAGATTTTAGATTTTAGAAAATAGAATAAAGAAAATAGAAATAAGACTTGATGCTTAAAACCTATAACTCAGATCTAACTCATAACCCACAACTCTTAACTTAAAATTATTTTTTTATTTTGACTTTTATTGGTGCCTCATTTTTTAATGACATTACGCCACTGGTAATTAAGGTGTCTCCGGCTTTTAATCCTGATAAAATCAAAATCGAAGCATCAGTTCTTGTAGTAGCATCCACCATGACTTCTTTGGCTTTGCCCATATTGGCGATGTATACTTTTTTACCGCTTTGTACCGGAACAATAGCTTCTGTAGGCACTACAATCGCATCTTTGATAATATTTAAGGGTAATTTTACATCCGCAAAAGTTCCCGGAAAAAGTTTTCCATCCATGTTATCAGCAATAGCGCGAATTTTTAAGGTACGTGTTGCTACTTCAACTTCTGGCTCGATGGCATAAATTTTTGCATTGTATACTTTTTCAGATCCCGAAACCGAAAAATCGATTGTTGATCCTGATTTTACTTGCGAAGCATATTTTTCAGGAATAGAAAATGTGATTTTTAATTTTCCTGTATTTACTAATTTGGCTACTAAAACGGTTGGAGTAATGTAGGTTCCTGGCGATATAGAACGTAAACCAATTTTGCCAGAGAAAGGTGCTTTTACAGCCGTTTTTGCAATTTGCGCTCTTATCAATTGGGTTTGTGCTTTCATCGAAGCATAGTCAGCATTAGCAACATCAAATTCTTCCTGACTGATAGCTTCTTTCTGTAATAGCAATTTTGCTCTTCTTTCGTTTTCACCCGCGAGGCCTTCTTTGGTTACAGCCTGTCTTAATTGAGCTTTAAGTTCGATATCATTTACCTTAAACAGAACCTGACCTTTATTTACGAAACTACCTTCAGTAAAATAAATCCCTTCAACAATTCCCGAAACTTCACTATGAATTTCTATTTGTTCATTTGCTTCAATAGATCCTGAAAGTGATAAGTTATTATCGAAAGTGGCAGTTTTTACTATAATTCCCGTTACTGTGGTAGGTTTATCTTTGTCTCCAAAATTTTTAGATTCGTCATTCTTCTTTTTATTCGAAACTATTCTGTAGGTGATAAATCCTCCGATGCATATAATCAGCAGGGCATAAATAAGGTTTTTTACTTTCATAAAATTGAGGTAAATGTTTTTTGGGTATGTGTTTTTAGTAAGCCAACAAAATTAACTTTTTGAAACGAAAACAAAAGATGTTGTGTTTTATTTAACACTTGTATAATGTTAATTTTAAATGTCTTTTAACAGCTTTGTTCCTTTCTTTTTTGTAATTAGATATGCTTTTCGGAAAAAGGTTTAATGAGTTTGAATTTATTTTGAGGTTTTAATCTTTAAGATTAGATAATCTATTCCTGATTTAATCAAAGTTTGTAGCATTTTATATAATAAATGACTTCATTTTAAAGGAGTTAGAGATCTTAAAGCGTAAGAATATTTTTAGAAATCCCAATTTTTAAAATCCCAAATTTCAAATTTTTGTTCTAAAAAAAACTCAGAAACTTAGCACCTCAGAACCTTAGTCCCTTTCCTAGCTAATATAATTCCAAATATTCTTTTTCTTGGTCAGCTCTATGAAAACGGCTTTTAAAACGGCATGTTCCGGTTTTTGTAATGGACCGTCTTCTTTTAAGATTTTCATGGCGTAGTTTCTGGCTAAGCCTAAAATATCCCGGTCACGAACAATATCAGCAATTTGAAGGTTTAAAACACCGCTTTGTTGTGTTCCCATTAAATCTCCCGGTCCGCGTAGTTTAAGATCTACTTCGGCAATTTCGAAACCATCATTGGTTTGTACCATGGTTTGCATTCGGGTTTTACTGTCATCGCTTAATTTATGGCTTGTCATTAAAATGCAATAACTTTGTTCAGCACCACGCCCCACGCGGCCACGCAATTGATGCAGCTGAGACAATCCAAAACGTTCTGCACTTTCAATAATCATTACACTGGCGTTTGGTACGTTTACACCAACTTCAATTACAGTTGTTGCAACCATAATATTGGTTTTTCCTTCAGAGAAACGTTTCATTTCAGCATCTTTATCTGCCGGTTTCATTTTTCCGTGTAAGATAGAAATCGAATATTGAGGCAATGGAAAATCACGAGATATACTTTCGTAACCGTCCATTAAATCCTTGTAATCCATTTTTTCGGATTCCTGAATCAGCGGATAAACAATATATATTTGTCTTCCCAGCGCGATTTCGTCTCTTAGGAATTTCCACACTTTCAATCGGTTACTATCAAAACGATGTACGGTTTGAATAGGTTTTCTGCCGGGAGGCAATTCATCAATTACCGAAATATCAAGATCGCCGTACAAACTCATCGCCAAAGTTCTCGGAATAGGAGTGGCAGTCATCACCAGAACGTGCGGCGGAATATCATTTTTCTTCCACAATTTCGATCTTTGTTCTACGCCAAAACGGTGCTGTTCATCAATTACAGCCAAACCTAAATTCTGGAATTTTACTTTATCTTCAAGCAAAGCATGTGTGCCAATTATAATATGTAAACTTCCGTTTTCGAGTTCCTCGTGGATGATTCTTCGTGCTGCTATTTTAGTCGAGCCCGTTAATATTTTTATGTTAAGATTTAAGGTTTGAGCCAACTCAGATAATCCAATAAAATGCTGATTGGCGAGGATTTCCGTTGGCGCCATAAGGCAAGCCTGAAAACCGTTATCAATAGCCAAAAGCATACTTAAAAAAGCGACAATGGTTTTTCCTGAACCCACATCTCCTTGTAGTAATCGGTTCATTTGGGCATTACTTCCCATGTCTGAACGAATTTCTTTTACTACTCTTTTCTGGGCATTTGTGAGTTGAAACGGCAAATGATTCTGGTAAAAATCATTAAAAAGTTCACCCACTTTTGTAAATGGATGTCCTTTTATTTTGTGTTTCCTAATTAGATTTTTGGTAATCAATTGCAATTGAATAAAGAATAGTTCTTCAAATTTCAATCTAAATTGGGCTTTCGCCAAAGCATCAGTGCTTTTAGGAAAATGAATGTTGAATAAAGCGGCTCTTTTTGGGATTAATTTTAATTCTTCGATTAAATAAGGCGGAAAAGTTTCTGTGAATAGCGCCTGCGTTTCAAGAAACAATTGCTCCATCATTTTATTGATCGTTCGGTTTGAAATTCCTCTGTTGGTCAGCGTTTCAGTCGACGGATAAACGGGCTGCATAGCAGAGCGAAGGCTTTTTTCATGTTCGCTCAACAATTCAATTTCCGGATGCGCCATACTGAACTGACTTCCGTAAAGTGAACATTTACCAAAAATTACACAAACCTCATTTATTTTTAAACTCTCCCGAATCCATTTATGTCCCTGAAACCAGTTTAAGTCGATTTGCCCTGTATCATCCACGAAAGTGGCCACCAGACGCTTTTTGTTTTTAGCAAATTCAACGGTTTTTATATTGATGATTTTACCAATAATCTGTACTTCGGCACCAGTATTCTGTAGTTCGTTAATCTTATAATAACGTGTTCTGTCAATATACCTGTTAGGAAAAAAATTAACTAAATCCCTGTATTTATGAATGCCCAATTCCTTACGAAGCAATTGGCCACGACTAGGACCAACACCTTTTAAGTATTCTATTGGGGTTTCAAGGAGATTATTAGACATTAATTATTTTAGATTTTAGATTACTGATTTTAGAATAGTGAACAAAGACGAAATCTATATTCTATTATCTTTCTTTTCAGAAAAGCGAAGATAGTTTTTTGTTGGGAAAATTAAAAATAAGAGAATTTAAAGTATAGAAAATAATATCTTTGAAAAAATAATATTCAAAAAATGACAACACATTTAGCACTTTTACGCGCCATCAACGTTTCTGGTCACAATATGATAAAAATGGAAGCTTTGAAAACCATGCTGGAAAATATTGGCTTTACAAATGTGCGCACTTATTTGCAATCCGGAAATGTTTTTGTCGATACCGAGGAAGAAAGTGCTTCTAAAGTTGGTTTTCTAATCAAACAGGAAATTTTTAAGATATTTGGACATGAAGTTTATACCATTGTCATTAAAAAAGAAGATTTAGAACTGTGTTTTAAAAACAGCCCTTTTTTAAAAGAAAAAGAGGTGGATACCAAAAAACTATACGTTGCTTTTGCTTCGGTGGAATTAAAAAAGGAGAATATAAACGATCTGAAAATTAGTCAGTTTAAGCCGGATGAAGCCAGTATTGACGGAAACAGGATTTTTATTAAATATGCCGTTGGTGCCGGAAAAACAAGATTGGAAGGTAAATATATCGAGAAAAAACTGAATGTTATTGTAACAATGCGAAATTGGAATACTATTACGAATTTGCTGAATATGTATTCAGAATAGTTTTAAAATTAGAAAATTTTCTAATGTCGCAATTGGCGCATTAATCCCTTAACCATTTTTGCATTGCAGGAAAAGCTTCTTTGCCTTCTTTAAGTGCACGATCTTTACTGAGCGTAATTCCAATCCATTCTAAAAATGGTAATCCAATATAATTTTCATCATTAAAATTAGAAATAAACCATTCCGATGCATTTTTATAACCGTTAGGATGAAACACAAATTCAAGCGGTAATTGCAAATGATTTACAGCCGCAAATGACCATAAAATCGCACCAATTTCTTCAGCCTGAGTGGGCCATTCCGGTGACATTTCGCTTGTGCCAACTTTATTTCTTTCAGAAGATGTGGTAACTGCTAAGTGTCCCGCTTCGTGCAAAATATCACCAGGATATAATAATTTATCGTAATCAACATAAATGCAATTTGGTCCCAGGCTTAATCCGGGTAAAAAACTTTCGTTTACTTCTTTTTCAATGACATCAATTCCTATGTCATTGAGAAATTGTAAAACCTTTTTTATTTCGCAACTAATTTCTTTTACAGGCATATTATGGTTTAATGAAATTAATATTTGGATTAAAACTGAATTCTAAATTTAATAAAAAATAAATTATTTATCGACAGCTATTATTGGAGCTTTTTTTAAGAATATAGTATCACAATTATGAACAGCTCCTTTTCTGATTCCACCACCAAACGGATTGAATAATTCGATCGATTTTTTTTCGTAGCCTTCTTTATAAATTGCTTCATTTACCATTAACGGAGGTGCTTCGTAACCAACAAAAGTAAACTCAGAATAACGCAATTCTTTTAATTGAAAATAACCTTTTATGTCCGTTAGATTTTCTCCAACGTTACAGTTTTCAATTGGCTTTCTGGTGATCGAATCATAAATATATCCAGTAATTTGGGGCCTTTTACATCGGCTTACCAAACAACTCTGGCAAACAAATGTTATAGTTAATACTAATATAAGTATACAAAACTTTTTAAAATAGAGTAATTTCATCTTTGTTAAATAAGGTCACAATACCAAAATCCATAATCAAAAGCATCGCTGGCACTTGTATCACAAGCCGTATCAGAAGAATTTTCATTTTTGGGCTTTTCGTATTTACGATAAACAATTTCTCCAATTTCAAATTGAATAGGTGCTGAAAAAATCGGACCATCAAAAGTAAAAGTATGAAATTCTCCATTTTCACCGCAAACGTCTACATTATCCGGTAAATCGTCAATAAATTTATGATCGATAATTCGACCAACAAAACTTTTATCAAGATAACGTTCGTTTACACAAACCACAATTGTTTTAAACCCTAACGAAATAAATTCCTGGATTAAATCCTGAGTTGGAATTTTCCAAAGCGGAAAAACGCCTTCAAAACCCATTTTCGCTAACTGGTTTTCGCGGTATTGCCGTAAATCTTCTAAGAAAATATCGCCAAAAACAGAATGCCTAATTCCTTCATTTTTTAATTCGATTAAAGTCTCAGTCATCACATTTTCGTATACTTCCATTGTTGGCACTTCAGGAATCTGCATGATTTTAAGAGGCAAACCAATGCTTTTTGCCTGTGATTCTAATAATTCGACGCGAACGCCGTGCATAGAAATTCGCTGAAATTGCTGACTCACGCTAGTAAGTAAAAATTCAATTTTAAAATCAGGATTTTGTAATGTTTTATATAATGCCAAAGCAGAGTCTTTTCCACTGCTCCAGTTAAATAAGGCTTTTTTGATTGTTGACACGCTGCTGTAATTTTCTAAGGTAAACATACAAATTTCATTCGATTTGTTGATGAAACCTTTGTAACTTTGGGATTTCGCCTTCAAATTTATTTTAATGAAATACATCTTTCTTTTTATCACCAGTTTCGTTTTTGCACAACAAACCCAATTTGTCGATTTTAAATCGGTTAACGGACAATTAAAATTAAATGCCACAGAAAAATCGGTTTCTGGAATTGTAGATTACCGATTTGAGGTTTTAAAACCTATTGATACCATTAAAATCGATGCCAAAAACATGGAGTTTTCTCATGTTCAGCTTAATAATAAAGAGGTTGTTTTTAGTAACACCGGTAAGGAATTACAGATTGTGAATAATTTTCAGAAAGGAGAAAACCGCTTAACTTTCGAATATTCGGTGAAGCCAAAGCAGGCTTTGTATTTTATAAATATTGACAATACAGAAACTCAAATCTGGACACAAGGCCAAGGAAGATATACCAGCAATTGGTTTCCGAGTTTTGACGATGTGAACGAAAAAGTTATTTTTAGTCTTGGCATTACTTATGACAAAGAGTATCAGGTTGTTTCGAACGGAGTTTTAAAAGAAAAGAAACCTGAGGTAAATTCAATTTATTGGCAATATCAAATGGAAAAGCCAATGAGTTCTTATTTATTGATGTTGGCCATTGGAAAATATGATAAAAAAGAATTTAAAGCAAAATCTAAAATTCCGCTAGAATATTATTTTGAGAATAAGGATGCCAGTCGTTTTGAGCCTACTTACAGATATTCAAAACGTATTTTTGATTTTTTAGAGAAAGAAATAGGAGTAAAGTATCCCTGGGAAATTTACAGAGAAATTCCAGTTCGTGATTTCTTGTATGCCGGTATGGAAAATACCACCACAACACTTTTTGCAACGCGTTACGTTGTTGATTCGATAGGTTTTACAGATCGTAATTATACGAATGTTGATGCTCACGAGTTAGCACATCACTGGTTTGGAGATTTAATTACAGCCGAAAGCAGTACACATCACTGGCTTCAGGAAGGTTTTGCAACGTACTACGCAGCAATGGCTGAAAGGGAAATTTATGGAGATGATTTTTTTTATTCGAAATTGTATGAAACGGCACAACAGATAAAATTTGCTTCAAGAACTGATTCTGTTCCGGTTTTGAATGCCAAAGCGAGTTCATTGACTTTTTACGAAAAAGGTGCGTGGGCTTTGTTTGTTTTGCATGAATCTATTGGCGATAAAGCCTTTAAAAAAGCAGTGAAAAGTTACTTAAGTAAATACGCTTATCAAACTGTAAATACACAAAATTTCTTTGACGAAATAAAAAAAGTTTCCGATTTTGATTTGGATAAATTCCAGAAAACCTGGTTAGAATCTACAGCTTTTGATACGCCAACAGCGAATGCTTTATTAAGCAAAAACAAAGCAATTCAGATTCGTTTAGAAATTGATAAATTAAAAAAAACGCCCCTGCCGGAAAAAATAGAGTTCTTAAGAAAAACTTTAGCCTCTAATATTTATGAAGCTGTAAAAGAAGCAATTGTAAATCAAATAGAAACTGAAAAGTACGAAGCTAAAAAAGAACTCTTGCTAATCGCTTTACAAACCAATAATGTGCAAGTGCGTCAAGCTGTTGCAGGATCATTGTCGAAAATTCCGGAAGATTTTAGAACAAATTACGAAAGTTTACTAGATGATAAATCCTATCAAACACAGGAAATTGCTCTGTTTTATTTATGGAAAAACTTCCCGGATCATCGAACAGACTATTTAAACAAATCTAAAAACTGGATTGGTTTCAACGATTTTAATCTTAGAACATTATGGCTTTCATTGGCATTATCAACTCCGGATTATAGCCAGAATCCTGATGTTTTAGCCAATGAATTAATTTCATTTTCATCTACAAAATACGAGGCAACAACACGACAAAATGCACTTGAAAAGCTTATTGCCTTTAAAATAATTAACGATCAGGTTTTAAGTAACTTAGTTAATTCTACTACACATTATATGTGGCAATTTTCAAAATACGGAAGAGATACAATACGCGTTTTATTAAAAAATTCAGAGATGCGTGCTTCGTTTGAAAGAATTTTGCCTAATTTGACCCCTGAAGAACAATTTCAGTTGAATCGTTTGTTGAAAGAATAGAATATAGATTATAGAAGAAAGAGAATAGAGTAAAGAGCAAATAAAATAGATTTTTGCGCGTAGCTTTTAGTCTTTTTTCTATATTCTATATTTCTCAAAAAAAAATCCAAAAACAAAACCTACAATAATATTTATGAGAGCATTGGTTATTTCTGGTGGAGGAAGTAAAGGCGCGTTTGCCGGTGGTGTAGCGCAATATTTAATAGAAGAAAAAAATCATGAATACGATTTGTTTCTGGGAACTTCTACAGGAAGTCTACTTATCCCGCATTTAGCTTTAGGACATATTAAACAAATTCACTCTATTTATACTAATGTCACAATGGGAAGTATTTTTAATATTTGTCCTTTTGTAGTTAAAACCAAGGATGGGGTTGACATTGTAACTATAAATCACTTCAATGTACTGCGTCAGTTTTTTAAAGGAAAGAGGACTTTTGGAGAGAGTAAAGGACTTAAGAAATATATTAGAAACAATTTCTCCTTATCCGATTTTAATAAATTAAAGAAGTTAAAAAATGATGTTGTCATTACGGTAACCAATTTTACCCGAAATGAATCTGAATATAAATCGATTAAAGATTGTACTTACGAAGAGTTTTGTGATTGGTCTTGGATTTCAAGTAATTACGTTCCGTTTATGAGTTTGGTAGAGAAAGACAACTTTGAATATGGCGACGGAGGATTTTCCAGTCTGGTGCCAATTCGTGAAGCGATTAACCGTGGTGCGACTGAAATTGATGTAATTATTCTGGAAACCGAAGTCAATATGAATAAGACCGTTATTGGTAAAAATCCATTTTCGTTGATGATCGATTTGTTTAGAATTGCGCTTGATCAGGTTGAAAAACACGATATTGCTATAGGAAAGCTGATGGCAAATAATAAAAATGTGAAACTTAACTTATATTACACTCCAACAAAACTAACAGATAATGCCTTGATTTTTAATAAGGAAGTAATGAAAGAATGGTGGGAGCAAGGTTATGAATATGCTCAGAATAAGTCCGAAGTTATGAGTGATAATAGGTAATTTTAGCTTGACAATGATTTATGATAATATCTTTTGACCTTGATGACACTTTAATCTCAAATAAGTTTGAAGCAGAAAAATCAAATTGGTTTCATCAATTTTTGGGTGCCGAAAGTTTGCGAAAAGGAACGATAAATTTGTTTAAAGAATTAAAAAAACAAAATCATAAAATTTATATTTACACCACTTCGTACAGAAGTGAATCCAGGATAAAATGGATGTTTTATTCTTACGGAATATCTGTTGATTTTATAATAAACCAGCAAAAGCATCAAAAGAAGCTTCGTAAAAAAGATGTTTATTGCTCAAAATTTCCTCCGATATTTAATATTGATATTCATGTCGATGACTCAATTGGTGTTGAAAGAGAAGGTGAAAAATATGGTTTTAAAACTATCATCATTTCTGAAACTGATGATAATTGGACTGAGACAATTTTGAAAGAAATAAATTTAAAAATACAATAGTATATAGGCAAAATCTTGAAAAACATGAAAAACATAATTGTATTCTTTCTTTTCTTTTTTGCATTAAATGCATTCTGTCAGAATAAAATATGCAGAAGTGCTATTTGGGATAATTCGGAATTATTTCAAATAAATAAAGTAGACAAGTATACAAATTATAATTTTTCAAGTTTGTGGAATGCAACTGAAAACAATGCTGTTTATGGTGTTATAGGAGATAATTATCAAAGAATATTCATAAAGTTTACATCCGTTAAAAGAAACGAAAAAGATAAAACAGAATATATTGTTCATGGAAAGTCAAGTGTCAAATCGAATATTTGTGATTTTACAGGGACAATAACCATCATAAAAATACAAGAACTTAAAAAGCCAAAATTTGGCGTTGATGATGAATATAAAAATGCGGGTATAAAAAGTCAGGGATTACTGACTGCTAGTTATAAATTTGTTGAAAATAAAAAACAAAAAAATACGGTTGAATTTCAGGGGAAACTACAAACCATATTTTATATTGATCAACATAATTTGGTCAAATACAATGACATTGGAAGTTACAGAGATAACTATTTTAATAATGCATTTGTTGGTATATGGAAATCTAATACTACCGGAAAAGATAAAATTTGCAACTGGGGAGATTATAGAGTTCCCAATGTAAATTGCGATTTTGATAGTGGAGCGGGAGAACTCAGTATCTCTCAAAAATACTTAAAAAATGGATGGAATGTTAAGCCAAAACAAAACTGGTGGAAATAAAAACAATTGCAGAGTTCAGATTTTAGATTGACAAAGCATAATCTAAAATCTGAATTCTAAAATTAAAATTCTACCACAATTCTGAAACCTCATTTTTAATATAGGCTAAAGCAGCATTACTTGGTGATTGTTTCTCTAACAAATCATTCAAAATTACTTCGCGCAATTTATCACCGCTGTCTACACGATCGCTCATGGCAGCTTTTCGGATGATTTGTATGGTAGAGTTTTTAGCTGTTGCAATAATCGTCCAGCATTCATCAGACATATAAATTTGCTGCGTTAGATTGTGTTCGAATTCCTGTTCGATCTGGTCGATTAGAAAGTTTTCGTAATCGTGTTTTTCGTTTGATATTGGCGCAATTCTGATCAATAATTTTGTCAGATTGATACGTTCCAAATATAGAGTCATGCGTTCGTAAGCCTGTAAGCGTATTGGTAAAGACTGTTTTTGATATTCTCTATTCAATAAAAAAGCACGTTTTTTATCATTGTTTTTGATGTGCAATTCAAAAAAACGGTATGCTACAAATCCGGTAACAATGGCAGGTAAAGTATAACTGGCTAATTCTATAATTCTATTAAAATCCATTTGGTTCAAATTTTCAACAAAAATATACTTTTTGGGGAGAAATCCACTTTAAAATTATTGTAATAAATAAAAATGGAATTCTATTTTTGTAGAGATTTTTTAAAACCGCCTGAAACACAATAATAATGGATTCATACATCATATTTTTTCTTTGTTTGGCTGCATTTGCAGCCGGATTTATTGATGCAATTGTTGGCGGAGGAGGATTGATTCAAACTCCAATGGGATTGATTTTATTACCCAATTTACCCGTTTCGACAGTTATAGGCACTTTGAAAATTCCTGCCTTCAGCGGAACAGCTTTTGCAGCTTTTCAATACATGAAAAAAGTAGTAATTCAATGGAAGCTGCTTTTGATCATGATGTGTCTGGCAGTTCCTTCGGCATTTTTAGGATCTACTATATTAACATTAGTTAGTAATGATTTTATGAAACCGCTTTTATTGGTCGTTTTATCCTTATTATTTGTTTACACCTACGCGAAAAAGAATTTTGGTCAACATGTAGCCAAAGATCATTCTGCAACAACACAAATAATTTATGCTGTGGTAATTAGTATAATTGTCGGTTTTTATGATGGATTTATTGGGCCGGGAACGGGAAGTTTTTTTGTGGTTGCTTTTATTGCTCTTTTAGGCTTTGACTTCCTGCACGCATCTGCGAACGCTAAAATGGTAAATTTGGCAACGAATTTTGGTTCGATTTGTTTGTTTATGATCAAAGGAAAAATCATTTGGTCAATTGCAATTCCAATGGCAATCAGCAACGGATTTGGCGGATGGCTGGGTGCTAAGCTAGCCATTAATAAAGGAAATGGTTTTATCAGGATTTTCTTTTTGATTGTGGTTGTAGGTACGTTGATTCGATTTGCTTATGATGTTTTTTATAAATAGCTTTTTACCATATAAGTGATATAAGAAATTATAAGCTTTATCTTCAATGTAGTTATCAAATATTTAAAACATATAAAAAACTAATAGTTTAATAAGAATTAAATTTTTCATTTTTGATGTTTTTATCTTAATTACAATTTTATTAAAGTATATTTGCAAAATAATGACACTTAATGTATCATAAAATGATAGAAATAGTTGAAAATTACGAGAATTACGTTAATAATTTACCTGAGTTAATTGGGAAATCATACTACAAGGCTGAGTTTTTCATGCAAAAATTAGGCTTAAAACATGCAACTTATTACAGGAAATTGAGATCACGAAGTTTTACTCATCAAGAAGTAAAATTAATTACAACTTTATTATTCCCTGAAGAGATATTGATGCAAGAATTCCAAAAAAGCGAAGAAGATATAAAAGCAGGCAGAATTGTCGACTATTCTGATTTTAAAGAAAAGTTACGAACTAAGTATAATATCTAGATCTATAGGGTTTCGTTTATTATCCCAGAATAAAACTACATAAATTATCTCTTGTTCAATTTTGTAAAATAAATACACTTCATTTGAAACTAAAAATTTTCTATAAGAAGTTGTTTTATACTTTGAACCAATATGACTATTTTTTTGAATCATATCCAATACTGAAATAGAACTTTTAGAGAAGGAAGCTACTTTGGTTTCTGAATATTTATTAACTATTTCAAAGTAAGTTTTCTCAGCGTTTTGTGTAAGTACTATTTTCATTATATTATCTGAGAAACAAATATAATATTATTTATTTTATTAGAGAATTTTCTTTCAAAACAATCTAATCCCATTTTTTAATTAAGCAGTCTTTACATATATTTATATGATGTAAAAATTGAATTTAGATCATTTATAGAGTAAAAAAAAATATTCACAAAGCCAATTGTTTCTAATTTAGCCCCGATAGAGGCGGTATCCTCGTAGTGAAACGGAGAGATATAGCCGAAAGCGGGAACTATGTTTCTTAAAAAGCCAATTGCCGTGCTCCTTATAATGTGACGGCAATTGGCTTGAATTATGTATTGTTTTTTCTCTAAATTTTCATCGTTTTGATAACTGCAACTTTATCATGGGCATGTATTTTTACAAAATACAAACCTGAAGTTAAAGATGTAAAATCAATTTTAAGATTGTTATTACTGTATGTATTGCTTAATAAAAGCTGTCCAGCTAAATTGTAAACTTCTACCTTGGTTATTTCTTCACTATTCGATATTGTATAAAAATCTCTTACAGGATTTGGATAGGTTACTAAATTGGGAAGTTCGTGTTTTTTAGTGTCTAAAGTAGCAGAATAAACGGTGACGGGTAATCTGTAGCTGCTTTCTGTGCCATTAATGGTTTGCGATGCATAATAGGTCATTCCGTTGACCAATAAGGTAGATGGAGGAAGTACAGTTTCAGGAAGATTGGTTTCTTTTTTTGTAATAGTATTATTTATACCACAAGCGCTCTGAACGGCGTACCAATTGATATTACTTCCTTCAATTTTAAGATCGGCCAAAGTTTGTCCGTTTGTAAAAGGCTGAAATACTTCGCCAGCAGGATTTGGATTTGAAGGTGTATTTGATGTTTTATAGCGAACGATACCATTTTTATTGACGTCTCCAATGTTAGTAATATAGCCATAAAACAATACATCTTCGCAATTTTGAATTTCAAAGTCGTTGGTAGTATTGTAGTCTACAGTGTTTAGCAATGTTCCTTCTGAACTAAAAGTTAATTTTTTTGTTGAGCTTGAAGTTAAAAATAAACTGATTTCGCCGTTTTCGTAGTAATTAAATTTATTGAAATTTCCCTTGGCAAAGGAATAAGATGTAAACGAAGGATCTGTAGAACCGTCAGAGTTTAATCTGGTTAGCAAAAGGTTGTTGTTTATTGCCAATATTTTACCATCACTTAGTTCTTTTATTCTATGCAGGAGTAAATTACCTGATTTAAAAGAGGAATCTGTAGTTCCGTTTTCGTTTAATTTTAAAACCGGAAAATATGTATAATCATATGTATTCTGTAAAAAAGAAATTAAGACTTTATTATCAGATAATGTAGTGATTTTTATTGGTTTGTGGAAAAAACTGGCCTTGTAATTGGTATCTAAAGAACCATCTGAATTAAGCTGAATGACATTGTATGAATAGTAATTTCCTATTTTTTTTGTAAAAAGACCGCTTTCTCCTATAATTAAAAATTTTCCGTTATTTAAAATTTTTATATCTTTTATAACAGCTGTTCCAATATTATCAAAAGTATTATCTTTTGGACTGAAATTGAAACTATTATCGATGCTTCCGTCATTATTTAATCGAATGATACTTGTTCCTTTACCATTTGCTGAAATACCGCCGTTGTGGAGTAAGATTATCTTTCCATCATTTTGCGGAATGATGGTGTAGTCGCTTTGTGATATTTCGGCATTTATTTTTACGGCGGGATCTAAAGTAAAAGTAGGGTCAAATTCTCCGCTTTGAGTAATTCGGCATATATTTCGGGCTGGTTTATCATTATAAGTGGAAAAATCTCCGGCTAATAAAATTTTTTGATCCAACAGTGTTTTTGCAGTAAATGGATATGAGGTTTTACTGTTTTGCTCATCAAAAAATAAATTTGGGCCTGAATGCGGATTGAATGTGAAATCGAAACTTCCGTCAGCATTTATTCTATGAATTCTTGATCTTGTTATTCCATCATTATTTTTATAATTACCGGTAACGACTATTTTATTCCCTTGAAAGAATAATTTACCTTCTGTGTAGAATAAAGGGGCAGAGTTTGAATAATTAAAAGTAGTATCTGTTGTTCCATCGGTATTTAAACGAATTAAAGCGGGACCACTTTTTGCAAGGAGGATAATTTTATTGTCGCTTTGCAAATATACCCTGGTTAGATTTGGAGTCTGACTGTCGAATTTTTTAAAAGATGTATCTCTTGTACCATCAGAATTCAAGCGTACTATTTGGTAAGAAAAGGTTTTGCCATTTTCTACAAAATTACATCCAACAGCTATTATTTTTCCGTCGGGCTGTACTGCTATATCCTCAATTAAGCTATTGTTATCGGTTTCAAAACCATTAGTGACATATTTCTGCACAGGATCAATCGTGGTCTTTACTTTAAAGCTGGGATCATTTTTTCCGGTAGCAAGATAGCGGTATATAGTAGTTCGGCTTGTGGTAACTGATTTCCCATCACTTAATAGTATTAACTTATTACCTCCTGATTCTAATTTGAAAGTAGAATCAAGACTTCCGTCCGGATTTAAACGTATCATACCTCCCGTGTAAACATCATTTGTCATATCAAATGCACCATTAATAATAAGCTTTCCGTCATCCTGATAAATTATATTTTTTACCTGTACAGGATTATTATTAACATTTTTTAAAGTAGTAGTAGGAAAAACGGAATTAAGGGTTCCATTTGCATTGAAGGCTCTTACTATGCCACCATATGCAAGTGTGATAAACGCACCATCTGATTTGGCAATTATTTGAATTTCGTTTACTGAATAAGAATCAGTGGTATTAAATGTTCTAACAGGGCTTCCGTCAGGATTTAAAAGCATTGCATTATATCTGCTGCCACTTTCAAAAACAGTTAGAATTTTATTGTCAGGAAGAACAACAGCATCATAACCAATATTTTGTTGGTATATTCCTGTATCCTTGACATTAAAGGTAGGATCAAGCTCTGGATTTTGAGCAAATAATTTAAAACTAAGTAGAAAGAATAAAAAGTAGTTTTTTTTCATAAATTGTTTTTAGAATTGTATTCAAAATTAAGTTTTTATTCTAATTAATCTTATGTTTTGTGTAAAATTTTTGGGTTATTGTCAGCTCGTTAAAACATTGGTATTTTTTAAGATAAATTCTAAAACAGCTTTGTTGCAGCTTTGAAGAGATTAAATTTTTTGGGTTTAAAGTTGCTTCTTTGGTGTTAGTTTATTCATTCATAAATTCTTATTTTTGCAGTAATTATGGAGAAAAATTTCATGCAAAAATACATTGACCAGCTCAATGAAGCACAGAGACAGCCTGTTTTGAAGAAAGACGGGCCAATGATTATTATCGCTGGTGCAGGTTCAGGAAAAACCCGTGTTTTAACTATTAGAATTGCTTATTTGATGGCGCAGGGTGTTGATGCTTTCAATATTTTGTCTCTTACGTTTACGAACAAAGCTGCTCGTGAGATGAAACACAGGATTTCGGATATTGTGGGTGCATCTGAAGCAAAAAATCTTTGGATGGGAACTTTTCACTCGATTTTTGCCCGTATTCTTCGAGCAGAATCAGATCATTTGGGATATCCGTCTAATTTTACGATTTATGATTCTCAGGATTCAGCAAGATTGATTTCTTCTATTATTAAAGAAATGCAGCTCGATCGTGATATCTATAAACCAAAACAGATTTTGGGTCGTATTTCCAGTTATAAAAATAGTTTGATAACGGTAAAGGCCTATTTTAATAATCCTGAATTGGTAGAGGCCGATGCAATGGCAAAACGACCGCGTTTAGGAGAAATTTATCAGCAATATGTTGAGCGCTGTTTTAAGGCAGGAGCAATGGATTTTGATGATTTATTGTTGAAAACCAATGAATTATTAACCCGTTTTCCAGAAGTTTTATCAAAGTACCAAAACCGTTTTCGTTATATACTGGTTGATGAGTACCAGGATACGAATCACTCTCAGTATTTGATTGTTAGGGCTTTATCTGATAAATTTCAGAATATTTGCGTGGTAGGTGATGATGCACAGAGTATTTATGCTTTCCGAGGGGCGAATATTAATAATATTTTGAATTTCCAGAAAGATTATGAAGGCGTAATCATGTTTCGTCTGGAGCAAAATTACCGTTCGACAAGAAATATTGTTGAAGCGGCAAATACTGTAATGGAACATAACAAGACCAAACTGGATAAAGTAGTTTGGACAGCCAATGATTTTGGACAAAAAATAAAAGTGCATCGCAGTTTGACCGATGCCGAAGAAGGTCGTTTTGTAGCAAGTACCATTTTTGAGCAAAAAATGATGAATCAGCTGCATAATGGTTCTTTTGCTATTTTGTATCGTACAAATGCACAATCCCGTGCAATGGAGGATGCTTTGCGTAAAAGAGATATTCCTTATCGTATTTATGGTGGATTATCATTTTACCAACGTAAGGAAATTAAAGATGTTTTGTGTTATTTACGTTTGGTTATTAATCCAAAAGATGAAGAAGCACTAGTTCGTGTGATCAATTATCCAGCTCGTGGAATTGGAGATACAACGGTTGAAAAACTAACAATCGCTGCCAATCATTACAAACGTTCGATTTGGGAAGTGATGGTGAATATTGATAAAATCGATTTAAAATTAAACACAGGAACAAAGAATAAAATCAATGATTTTGTTACGATGATTCAGAGTTTTCAGGTGATTGATCAAAATCAGGATGCTTTTTATATCACGGATTATGTGGCTAAAAAAACCGGATTGGTTCAGGAATTAAAAAAAGATGCCACTCCGGAAGGAATGGCTAAGATTCAGAATATCGAAGAACTTTTAAACGGTTTAAAAGATTTTACTGAAGGACAAAAAGAAATTGATGGAGCAAGAGGAGCTTTATCTGAATTTATGGAAGATGTAGCGCTTGCAACTGATTTAGATAAAGATACATCTGATGAAGATCGCGTGGCATTAATGACGATTCACCTAGCAAAAGGACTGGAATTTCCTCATGTTTTTGTAGTAGGTATGGAAGAAGATTTGTTTCCAAGTGCGATGAGTATGAGTACCAGAAGCGAATTAGAAGAAGAACGTCGTTTATTTTACGTAGCTTTAACTCGTGCAGAACATCAGGCTTATTTAACTTATGCGCAATCGCGCTACCGTTGGGGGAAATTGACAGATAGCGAACCATCTCGTTTTATTGAAGAAATTGACGGACAATATTTGGAATATTTAACGCCAGCCGAAACAAATTATCGTTACAAATCACCTATTGACGGGGATATTTTTGGAGATATCGATAAATCGAAGTTAAGACTGGCAAAACCTATTGGATCAACGCCGCCGAAACACGTTACGGACAATCAGCCAAAACCTGATTTGAACATTCGTAAATTAAAACCTGTTGCCGGTAATAATCCTAGTAGTGCTGCACCTAATTTATTCGATAATTCCTTAACTATTGGAAACGTCGTGATGCACGAACGTTTTGGAAAGGGTGAAGTGGTGAATTTAGAAGGTGTTGGAGCTGATAAAAAAGCCGAAATAAAATTTGAAGTTGGTGGAATCAAGAAATTGTTGCTAAGATTTGCTAAATTAGATGTTATTGGTTAAAAAAAAGAATTTCAGGTTGCTCTGCTTTGAACATAATTTAAACGCAAAGTTTAAAAGACAGTACTTAAAAACGTAAAACTTTGCGCTCTTAGCGTAAATCCTTGCGAACTTTGCGGTTAAGAATAAAGATGTAGACGTGAAACCCGAAACAAAATAAACCTGAAACAATTAAAAAACAAAAATTAAAAAATGGCTGAGTTCATAAAAATATATCCAGATAAACCCAGTGAAGCTGCTATTGCCAAAGTCGTCAAAGTACTTCAAAATGGAGGTTTAGTTATTTATCCAACAGATACCGTATATGGTTTAGGTTGTGATATTACCAATTCGCGTGCTTTAGAAAAAATTGCCAAAATAAAAGGAGTGAAATTAGAGAAAGCGAATTTCTCCTTTATTTGTCATGATTTGAGTAATCTTTCAGACTATGTACGTCAGATCGATACGGCTACATTTAAGATTTTAAAAAGAGCATTACCAGGCCCTTACACTTTTATTTTGCCGGGAAATAATAATTTACCAAAAGAGTTTAAAAAGAAAACCACTGTAGGTATTCGTGTTCCGGATAACAATATTGCATTAGAAATTGTTCGTCAACTAGGAAATCCTATTGTTTCAACTTCTATTCGTGATGAAGATGATGTAATAGAATATACTACAGATCCGGAATTGATTTTTGAAAAATGGCAAAATATTGTTGATCTTGTTATCGATGGAGGTTACGGAGACAATGTAGGTTCGACGATTATAGATTTATCGGAACATGAACCTGTTATAATACGAGAAGGAAAAGGAGATATAGATATTTTGTAAGAATAATTTATAAAATATTTAGGATAATATAAAAAGGTTTGGTTAATTAGCTAAAAATTAACCAAACCTTTTATTTTTATGAAAAAACTTTATCTTTTTGCGTTTCTGTTTGCATCTATTACTATATTTTCACAAAACATTTTAAAAGGTAAAATTTCTGGCAAGGATAATATTCCGCTCGAAGGTGTAAATATTTACTTTGACGGAACTACAATTTCAACAATTTCAGATGCAAGCGGAAATTTTAGCATTAAGTATGAACCCACTGCAAATAATATTTTAGCGATAAGTTTCATGGGATATCAAACAGAATATCTTACAGGACTTGATGCTTCTAAACCATTAAATGTTAGCCTTGCAGTTTCCGAAAATGAACTTAAAGAAGTAGTCATCACTAAGAATGAATTGTTTACCAGAGAACAGAAGCTAAAATTGTTTAGAGAATACTTTTTGGGTAAAACAAAGAATTCAAAATCTTGTGTGATAAAAAACGAATCAGATCTTCGTTTTAAATACGACAAAGAAAAACTAATTTTCACCGCCTCATCAGATAAACCTCTAACAATTGTAAATGAATCTTTAGGTTATAAAATTGATTTTGAATTAGTAGTTTTTGAAATTGCCTTTAGTAAATTAAGTATTAGTTCTAAAGATGTTATCAAAAACTTCTACGGAGGTGTAAGTAGATTTGAAGACATTGATAATTCAGTCGCAGTTTTGGAACGAAGAGAAAAAACCTTTCAAGGCTCACAAATGCAGTTTTTTAGAAATTTTGCTAAGAAAGATTGGGGAATAAAGAAATTTTTATTGCTTAATGATGATAATAGCATAGATCCTCTTACACGTTTTAAAATTACTCAAGAGGAAGATTTTGTAAAAGTTGAAATTTTGCCACAGCCAAAAGGAGAAATTAAAAATGGAAATCTAAAAGATATTTTTGCTGCTTATAATATTGCATTTAAAAGAACAGAGGAGTCAAAGATTACTTTTCAAACGGATAACTTCTATATTTATAAGTACGGAAATAATTCAAATATTGAGAGTATACTTTTTTCGGGTAAAATTTCAGAAAAGAAAGTAGGAGATATGTTGCCACTAAATTACGGGATTAATTAAATTACCGGGCAATAAGAAATAGTAATTATTTGCTATTTGTAAAAAAAAACTGAAATCGAATAATATTATAAAATAAATAACTAACTTTAGATTAGTTAAAATTTAGTTAGTTTAAAGATAATGCTATTCTTAATTTATATTTAATTGGTTATTAAAAAAGTTAGGGATACATAAAAGCAGGTCAATTGACCTGCTTTTTCTGTTTAATAAAGTATGTAAAAACGAGATTATTTCGCTTGTTTCTTCATTTCTTTTTCAATCATATCATAAAATTGATCGATTTTTGGCATAACCACAATACGAGTTCTTCTGTTACGAGCTTTGTCCTCTGGAGTATCATTAGCAACTAATGGTACATAAGAACTTCTACCAGCTGCGATTAATTTTGCAGGGTTCACACCAAGATCATTTGTTAATACACGTACAATAGATGTAGAACGTTTAACACTTAAATCCCAGTTGTCTAGCAAAATTCCGTTGCTTTTGTAAGGAACGTTATCTGTATGACCTTCAACCATACATTCGAAATCTGGTTTGTCGTTTACTACTTTTGCAACTTTAGCTAAAACACCTTTAGCTTTGTCAGTTACATCATAGCTACCGCTTTTAAATAATAATTTGTCTGCGATAGAAATAAATACAACACCTTTTTCTACATTGATTTCGATATCCGGATCATTAATTCCAACAGCTCCTTTTAAGCTTGTAACCAATGCTAAAGTTACACTGTCTTTTTTAGTTAATGCATCCTGAAGTCTAGATATTTTTAAATCCTTTTCTTTTAAACTTTCTAAAGATTTTTCAAGATTTTCAGCTCCTTTAGTTGTTAATACAGTTAAGTCTTTAGAAGTGCTTATTAAATCTTGATTATGTTGTTTATAGCTTTCTGCTGTAGCTGCTAATCCTGCTTTTTCCTCTAAACAAGCATTTAGTTTTACGGTGCAAGAGTTTAATAAATCTTGTGTTTCTTTGTTCTTAGCTTCTAAAGCTGCGTATTGCTTTTTCGATACACACGAAGTTAAGGCCATTAATACTGATAGTGCAATTACTATTTTTCTCATAGTTATTATATTTAATTAAACGTTGATTACAAATTTAGTTTTTAATATTTTGATTACTGTTAAAGATTTCTTTAAATACGGACAGTTTCTTTATGTAATACAGGAAAACGATACTTTTTACAGTATAGTATTGCTGTATCTGAAAATCTTTTCGCTTACGCAGATATTTTAAAGATATGCAATAAAATGAAAAATGTGCTTTCAAAATAGCAAAAGCATGCTCAAATTTTCCTTGTGTTAAAAAACGGATACCGGCAATACCGTCTAAAACCATTCTAAAGAAAATGACAAAAAACAACCCTTTTTTAGGTAAATTTTTGACAAGCATTAACAATGAATTTCTAAAATTCAAGTATGTTTTTTTAGGATTTCCTTGTTGTAAGGTTGCGCCGCCAACATGATAAACAACTGATCCTGAATTGTATTTAATTATGTGTCCTTCGTTTGCAGCGCGCCAGCACAAATCTATTTCTTCCTGATGTGCAAAAAAGCTTTCGTCAAAACCTCCTAATTCATGATAGACTTCGCTTCTTATAAAAAAACAAGCACCGGAAGCCCAGAATAGCTCACAATTATCATTGTACTGACCATTATCTTTTTCGATAGTGTCAAAAATGCGGCCACGGCAAAACGGAAAGCCAAATTTATCAATGAATCCGCCTGCAGCGCCGGCGTATTCAAAATATTCTTTGTTTTTAAAATCAAGAATCTTGGGCTGGATTATAGCTGTTTGTTTTTCTTTATCGAAAGTTTCAATAATTGGATTTAGCCAATTTTCAGTTACCTCGATGTCTGAATTTATTAACGCATAAATTTCGGCATCAATATGTTGTAAAGCATCATTATAGCCTTTTGCAAAGCCATGATTGCCGCTATTTACAACTATTTTAATTGTGGGAAAATTTTGTCTGATAAAATTTATAGAATCATCTGTTGAAGCATTATCAGCAACATATATTGGGGTTCCTTCCGAAAATTGAACGACAGAAGGTAAAAATTGCTCTAACAATTTTACGCCGTTCCAATTTAAAATGACAACTGCAATTTTATCCAAAAGTAACTTTATTTATTTTTAATACTATTTATTCTTTATAGTCCGGTAAGTTTCTTAGAAACTCATATTTTTCATTCTCAAAATCCATTTGACAATAAAAATGACTTAGACCATTTGTGACATTCAAAAACCGTGCCTGCATTGTCATATTATAACGTGCAATTTGATCAAAAGTTGCCTGAGAAATTTTTACGCCAGGTGCTTTACATTCTACCAATATATGTATAGAACCATCGGTATTAAAGACAACAACATCGTATCTTTTTCGTAATCCGTTGACTGTTAAAACTTTTTCAACATTGATTAGTGATTTAGGGTATTTTTTTTCATCGATTAAATAATGAACAACATGCTGGCGAACCCATTCTTCTGGGGTAAGAATGATAAATTTTTTCCTGATTTCATCGAAAATAGACACTTTATTTTCGCTATTTTTGAATCGGAAAGTATATGATGGAAAATTTAATTGCTGCATAGGGCAAAAATATAAAATAGTTTCAGGTTTCAGGTTTAAAGTTTCAACTTATTGAAGCGAGAACGTGAAACCTGAAACTTTAAACAAAAATATTTGAATGGACGAAGTTGTAAAAATTGTTAATGATATTAAAGCCGGAAATATAAAACCTATTTATTTTTTAATGGGCGAAGAGCCTTATTATATTGATAAATTGTCAGAATATATAGAACAAAATGTCCTGTCTGAAGAAGAAAAAGGATTTAATCAAACCGTATTATATGGTAGGGATGTTACTGTAGAGGATATTGTTTCAACGGCCAAGCGCTATCCTATGATGTCTGACCGTCAGGTTGTTATTGTAAAAGAAGCACAAGATTTATCAAGAACAATTGATAAAATAGAGTCTTATGTAAATAATCCTATGGAGTCTACGGTGTTGGTTTTCTGCTACAAATACAAAACACTCGACAAACGTAAAAAAGTAACTAAATTATTAGCCCAAAACGGAATTGTATACGAAAGTAAAAAACTATACGAAAACCAGGTTGGAGATTGGATAAAACGTGTACTTGCGGGGAAAAAATACACAATCGACCCAAAAGCCAATGCAATGTTAGTAGAATTTCTAGGAACAGACTTGAGTAAAATCAACAATGAGCTGGAAAAATTACAGATTATTTTACCACAAGGATCGTTAATTACACCACAACATATCGAGGAAAATATAGGTTTTAGTAAAGATTATAATGTTTTCGAACTTCGAAAAGCAATTGGTGAACGCAATCAGTTAAAAGCCTACAAAATAGCGGAGAATTTTGCTCATAATCCTAAAGAATATCCATTGGTAATGACTACGGGATTGGTTTTTGGTTTTTTTATACAGCTCTTAAAATACCACGGACTTAAGGATAAAAATCCTAAAAATGTAGCTGCAGCAATTGGCGTAAATCCTTATTTCCTGAAAGAATATGACTTAGCCATAAAAAATTACCCAATGCGAAAAGTGAGTCAAATTGTGGGAGCACTGCGAGATGTAGATATTAAAAGTAAAGGTGTAGGTGCCAATGCTTTACCTCAGGCGGATTTATTAAAAGAAATGCTGTACAAAATATTTAATTAAGCCGTGAAAATTCACGATATTTGCATCTCTAAAAAAAATACTACTTTTAAAATAATAATTACACAATTATGGGAATGAATAAAAATACCGTTTTAGGATGGGCTACTTTTATAATGGTACTTATGGGATTGTTACTTATAGGTCTTGGCGCTTTTAGATACAGAGATGTTTCTGGTTGGGGATTCGTAGCCGTTGGGGTTGGTTTTTTTGCCAATGCCTGGGTTTTTAATGCTTTAAAAGGAAGAGTTTAGCAAAATTTAATTGCGATATAAAATCAATAAAAAATAATTAATTAAAATAAAAAATATAAAAAATGTCAGACGATAAGAAAGTAATTTTCTCAATGCAGAAATTGAGTAAAACCTATCAGGGAGCAGACAAACCAGTGCTTAAAAATATTTATTTAAGTTTCTTTTACGGAGCTAAAATTGGTATTTTAGGTTTAAACGGTTCTGGAAAATCTTCTTTATTAAAGATTATTGCCGGAGTAGATAAAAATTATCAGGGTGATGTTGTTTTTCAACCGGGTTATACAGTTGGATATTTAGAGCAGGAACCAATTCTTGATGATTCTAAAACCGTTATCGAAATTGTTCGTGAAGGAGCTGCTGAAACAATGGCAGTTTTAGAAGAATACAATCAAATTAATGATTTATTCGGTCTTGAAGAAAACTATTCCGATCCTGATAAAATGGATAAGTTAATGGATCGTCAGGCAGCTTTACAAGACAAAATTGATGCTCTTGGTGCTTGGGAAATCGATACCAAACTTGAAATTGCAATGGATGCTTTGCGTACGCCGGAAGGAGATACGCCAATAAAAAACCTTTCTGGAGGTGAGCGTCGTCGTGTTGCTTTATGTCGTTTGTTGTTGCAACAACCAGATGTATTGTTACTGGATGAGCCTACCAACCACTTAGACGCTGAGTCTGTACTTTGGTTAGAGCAGCATTTAGCGCAATACGCCGGAACTGTAATTGCCGTAACGCACGATAGATATTTCCTTGATAATGTTGCTGGTTGGATTTTAGAGCTGGATAGAGGAGAAGGTATTCCTTGGAAAGGAAACTATTCTTCTTGGTTAGGCCAGAAATCAAGCCGTATGGCACAAGAAGAAAAAGTAGCTTCTAAACGTAGAAAAACGTTAGAGCGTGAGCTTGACTGGGTTCGTCAGGGAGCAAAAGGCCGTCAAACGAAACAAAAAGCGCGTTTGCAGAACTACGATAAATTATTAAACGAAGATCAAAAACAACTGGATGAAAATCTGGAAATCTATATCCCGAACGGACCACGTTTAGGAACCAATGTTATTGAAGCTAAGAATGTAGCAAAAGCTTTTGGAGATAAATTATTGTATGACAATTTAAACTTTACTTTGCCACAAGCAGGAATCGTTGGAATTATCGGACCAAACGGTGCTGGTAAATCGACCATTTTTAAAATGATTATGGGTGAACAAAAAACGGATAGCGGAGAATTTTCAGTTGGAGAAACTGTAAAAATCGCTTATGTAGATCAGTCACACTCTAATATAGATCCGAATAAATCAATTTGGGAAAACTTCGCCGATGGTCAGGAATTGATTATGATGGGAGGAAAGCAAGTAAACTCAAGAGCTTATTTATCTCGTTTCAACTTTGGTGGAGGTGAGCAAAACAAAAAAGTATCAATGTTATCAGGTGGAGAGCGTAACCGTTTGCACTTAGCAATGACATTGAAAGAAGAAGGAAACGTACTTTTACTGGATGAGCCAACGAATGATTTAGATGTAAATACACTTCGTGCATTGGAAGAAGGTTTAGAGAATTTTGCTGGTTGTGCCGTTATTATCTCGCACGACAGATGGTTCTTAGATAGAATCTGTACGCACATTCTGGCTTTCGAAGGAGATTCTGAAGTTTATTATTTCGAAGGTGGTTTCTCTGAATACGAAGAAAACAAAAAGAAACGTTTAGGTGGTGATTTAACTCCAAAACGTTTGAAATACAGAAAGTTGATTAGATAATATTCTAGTTAAAATCCAATTTTAAAATCCCAAATTCCAATTTAAAAACTGGAGTTTGGGATTTTTTTTGTAGTAGTTTGTCATTTCGACGAAGGAGAAATCCTCGTTAGAAGCTCTATAAAGATTGGATTCTCGTTGCGGAGTTACTTGCGAGGATTTCCGTCGAAATGACAATATTGAGGTAATTGGAATTTGGAATTTATACATTGGACTTTTTTAAAGAAACTTAGCATTTAATTCCGGAGTAGGAATCATGCAGCTTTCTTTTTTGCCGTACCATTTGTAGCGATTTTTTGCAATGTAATCGTATACATAATTTCTTAGTTTTTCCGGGAATATTTTTAAAATTGAAATCAAACTGTAAATTCCTCCAAGTTCTTCTGCAATTTCAATAGCTGCTGAAGATTTATAATAATAAGCAACTCCTGGATTATATAAAATTATACTATCAATTTTATTTTGATCTACTCCAATATATTTACAAATTTCATTGCCCAATTCTGATTGCAAAGCCACAAAACGAAAAATATCTTTTTTATCATTTTTGATGACAAACTGAACTGCGTTGTTGCATAAATTGCAAACACCGTCGAATAGGATTATTTTTTTATTTGGAGGAAAGCTTTGCATTGATTGATTTTCAAGTTTAAGTTTTTTTGTCATTTCGACGAAGGAGAAATCACACCAGAAACTCCTCAATCAAAATCGTCTATCATTGTTGATTTTCGATTGTGATTTCTCCTTCGTCGAAATGACAAGATTGTGGTTATTCTTTTTTTTTAATAATTCTTTATCATTGATTTTTATTATCGAAACACACTGTTTTATAAATTTTTTAAATCAAAGACAGCCTTCATAAATTGTATAGAATTAATTTTTATAAAAAAATCATCTTCCTAATCGTATTTTTTAAAATATTATCTTAAAAGGCTTTATTTTAATTACAGAGATTTTTCATCATAATTTTGAACCTGAAAACTGCCACTGCGACTGAAAAACTTATTTCTTTCCAGCTTCTACAAATTCCAACTCATCCAAACTTACTTTTGAAGTAAAAATTCCGTAATTTACTGTTGCTTTATTTTTTTCTATTGAATCGATACTTCCAACAGATCTTCCGTCAAGCATTCTTACTCTGTCACCAACTTTTAAAATTGGTTTTGGTTTTTCGACAACAGGCTTCAATTTCTTTTCTTTTTTCTCTTTTCGGATTTCTTCAACCTGAACGGATACTTCTGCGATCACTTCTTTTTTCTTTTCGATTATGGCTTTCGCTTCTTTTGGAGTTGCTTTTTTGCGTTTTGAATTTTCAATTTCTATGATTTTCAAAAATTCTCCAATCAATTCTTTTTTGTTTTTATTGTTGAAATATTTCTCAGAGATATCTTCAATTTTCTGACCAATGTAAATTGTCTTTTGATTACTGTCATACAATTCCTGATAGCTTTCCAGTTTTTGTTTGATTTTTACATTGATGTTTTCCATCTTTTTACTTTCCTCGCGTGCTCGGGTTTCTTCTTCTTTAAGATTTATAGAAGTTTTTTCTAGTTTCGATCTTTCTTTCTGAAGAGTAGCAATGGTTTTGTCAAAACGAACTTTACCCACTTCGATTTTCTTTTTCGCACGATTAATCAATCCGAAGGGAATACCATTTTTTAATGCAACCTCAAAAGTAAATGAACTTCCGGCTTGGCCAAGAGCTAACTTATACATGGGTTCTAATGATTTTTCATCAAACATCATATTTGCATTGGTAGCAAAAGGCAATTCGTTTGCCAAAATTTTCAAGTTTGAATAATGTGTTGTAATGATTCCGAAAGCTTCACGATGATAAAATTCTTCCAGGAAAATTTCAGCCAATGCCCCACCTAGTTCAGGATCAGAACCTGTACCAAATTCATCAATTAAAAACATGGTTTTCTTGTTGCATTTCTTCAGGAAATAATTCATGTTTTTCAATCGGTAACTATAAGTACTTAAGTGATTTTCAATAGATTGATTGTCTCCAATGTCTGTAAGAATTCTATCGAATAAGAAAGTTTCGCTACGCTCGTGAACAGGAATCAGCATCCCGGATTGCAACATCAACTGCAATAATCCAACTGTTTTAAGCGAAATAGTTTTTCCTCCGGCATTTGGTCCTGAAATGACAATGATTCGGTTATCTTGTTTTAATTCAATGGTTTGCGGATGGGTAACTTCGTTTTTTTGTTTGTTATTCAAATACAAAATTGGATGATATGCTTCTCTAAAAAACAATCTTCTTTCTTCTGTTATGGTTGGCAGGATTCCGTTGATTCTGTTGGCGTATTTTGCTTTTCCGGCAACAACATCAATATCACTTAAAAACTCCTGATATTCAATTAGTAAAGGTAAATACGGACGAATTTGATTCGACAATTGTTTTAGAATTCTGGTAATTTCTTCTTTTTCTTCGTATTCAAGATTAGCGAGTTCTCTGGAATATTGCAAAGTTGCTTCCGGCTCGATATAGGCAATACTTCCGGTTTTAGAACTTCCTAAAATAGAGCCTTTTACCTTTCGGCGATACATGGCCAAAACCGCTAAAACTCTACGGTTTTGTACAAAGCTTTCTTTAATGTCATCTAAATAGCCAAGGCCGTTATTGTGAGAAAGAGCAACTCCAAAACTTTGGTTTACTTTACCGCGAACAATATTCATATTCTGACGGATGCTCAATAATGCAGGCGAAGCGTTGTCTTTTATTTCTCCGTATTTATCTACAATTGCATCGATAAAAGTTACAATATCTTTAGTATATTCAACTCTTGAAGCTCTTGCGTTTAAATTAGGATAATAATCATCAAACTTTTTAAGGAAATTCAACAAGAAATTTGCTGTTGATGAAAGTGTTGCAATTTTTCTAAAACTTCCTACTTCAAGAAAACTATCTTCTATTGCCAGAAATTTAATTTCATGAGTAATCGCGTCAAATCCGTGATTAGGAATGGCGTTATTATTTTCGAAAGATGAAACGTACTCTGATGTTTGCATTAAAGCCTGCATCAAAGTTTCTTTATCTCTAAATGGTGTTATTTCTAAAGCTTTTTCTTTTCCAATGTCTGTATTGCAGCCAGCCGAAATAGTTTCGAGCACTGTTGGAAATTGTAAATCTTGTAATGTTTTTTCGGTAATGGATATCATTTATTTTCTTTAACAAAGTACACGCAAAAGTACGAAAACATTACTATTCAATTCTACAAGTTTATATCTAAATTTATGATTGGTAAATATGATTTAAATAAAAAAATCCTGAAATTCGCATAAAAAAAGATATGGATGTAAAAATGCATGATTCCTGGAAACCGGTTTTAAAGGAAGAATTTGAAAAATCATATTTTACTGAATTAATTGATTTTGTAAAATCAGAATATACAACTAAGGTTTGTTATCCTAAAGGGAATCAGATTTTTTCAGCTTTTGATCATTGTCATTTTGATCAGGTCAAAGTTGTAATTATAGGTCAGGATCCCTATCATGGGCCTAATCAGGCAAATGGATTATGTTTTTCTGTAAACGACGGGATTCCCTTTCCGCCATCCCTTCAAAATATTTTTAAAGAAATCGAAACCGATTTGAATATACCAATTCCTAAAACAGGAAATTTGGAGCGTTGGGCAGATCAGGGTGTTTTTCTTTTAAATGCTACTTTAACCGTTAGGCAATCAGAAGCTGGAAGCCATCAGGGAAAAGGCTGGGAAAAATTTACAGATGCTGTAATAAAACAAATTTCGGTTAATAGTAAAGATGTTGTTTTTTTATTATGGGGAGGTTTTGCTCAGAAGAAAGCTGCGCTAATCGATGCATCAAAACATCATATTTTAAAATCAGGACATCCATCTCCTTTAAGTGCCAATAGAGGTTTTTGGTTTGGAAATAAACATTTTAGTCAGGCAAATACTTTTCTGAAATCAAAAGGACTGAAAGAAATTGAATGGTAAACACAAATTTTCACTAATTATCAATCTTGATTTCTACAATCTTGTCATTTGGACGCAGAAGAAATCTTCGCAAGTAACTTCGCAACCAGTATCAAGGCTCTGTCGAGCTTTTCGCGAAGATTTCTTCTGCGCCCAAATGACAAACTAGACGAAAATATTCTTATGAAAATGATTGTATTAGCCCCGATAGAAGTGGAAATCCTTTTTTATTTTTTCTTTAAAAATAAAAAAGATTGGAACGGATAGCGGGATTAGCTCCTGATGAAAAAAATTATTTTTCCAGAGGTTTCTTTACAATCTCGTCTAAAACAGCTTTGTTTTCGTAGTTAATTACTTTAAGAATAATCTCTTGGTTTTTAACTGTTTTTCCTTCAATAATATAAAGTTTTCCTTTTTTGAAAGGAACATTACTCTGGTCAAAATCAACATCGCCAAATTTCAAAGTATTTTTAATATCGGCGGTATCGATCCATTTTTCATTTAAAGTCTGAACTGCTTTTTCAGAATACTGGAAAGGTTTTGTACGTAAACTATTTAAAACACGGGCATTTGGAAAATAGTTGCAACGGGTATCTTTTCCGCTAAAAACGAGGGCTACAAAAAAGCATCCCATAACCAAACCAATCAGATAATAAGCAAAACGATGTACGAACTTCATGAAATAAAATTTTTGCAAAGGTAAACTAAAGTTCCCTTAAAATACAAGTAAATTGATGTCGTTATCGGGTAAATCAAACCATTCGCCAATTGCTTTGTTGGTTAAAATTCCGTGATACAGGTAAATTCCGTTTTTTAAACCTTTATTGCATCTTATCGCACTTTCTAAACCTCCGTCTTCTGCTATTTGAAGTAAATAAGGAGTTAGTATGTTACTTATTGATAATGAGGCGGTTTTAGAATATCGGGATGGTATATTAGGAACGCAATAATGTAAAACATTACTTTTTATAAAAGTTGGTTTTTCATGAGTGGTAACTTCTGAGGTTTCAAAGCAGCCTCCGGTATCGATACTTACATCCACAATAACAGCACCTTTTTTCATGTGCTCTACCATCGTTTCTGTCACTATAATCGGACAGCGTTCTTTTCCTCGCATGGCTCCAATAGCAACATCGCAACGTCTTAGCGCTTTTAGTAACGCTTTTTGCTGCACTGTAGAAGTAAAGATTCTTTGATTTAGATTGTTTTGTAAACGACGCAACTTCGTAATCGAATTGTCAAAAACTTTTACATTTGCTCCCAAACCAATAGCGGTTTTAGCAGCAAATTCGCCAACTGTTCCGGCTCCTAAAATTACAACTTCGGTAGGAGGAACGCCGGTAATGTTTCCAAATAAAAGTCCTTTCCCGAACTCATCTGTAATCATCAATTCGGCAGCGATAAGTATTGAGGCTGTTCCTGCGATTTCGCTTAGCGATTTTACAGCAGGATAAGATCCGTCTTCATCTTTTATATATTCAAAAGCAAGTGCAGTGATTTTTTTCTGCGCCAAGGCCTCGAAGTATTCTTTCTTTTTGGTTTTTAACTGAATAGCCGAAATAATAATCGTCTCCGGATTGATCATTTTAATTTCTGCTATAGTAGGAGGTTCTACTTTTAGCAGCATTGGGCATCCAAAAACTTTTTTGGTATCTTTCGTTACTTCAGCTCCCGCATCAGAATATTCTTTATCAGAATAACTGGAACTTTCTCCGGCTCCGGATTCAATCATTACGCGATGACCTTCATAAGTCAAGGAGTTGACAGCATCTGGAGTTAAGCAAATACGACGTTCCTGATAACTTGTTTCTTTAGGGATCCCTATAAAAAGTTCTCTTTTGAATCGGCCAACTTCAAGTTTTTCTTCTTGTGGCAACAATTGTTGTTTCGTAAATGGAGTTAAGGTGATTGACATGGGTTGTGCGAAAATTAAGAGTACAAATTACGTAAAAAGTTTTAAAATCAATGTAAAAATTCTGGTAATACTATATGATGAAATTAATGCATAATTTTTTCCATTTTAATATCGGCCCTTTCATAACTTACATTTCCTAAAGGAACTTCGTTAAAACCAAATTTTTCATACAAATGAATTGCAGGCAGTAATTTTCGGTTCGAATATAAAATGAGTTTTTTTATGTTGTTTTTTTCGGCTACAGCCAAACAATGAATTAGTAATTGATTGCCAACTCCCAGGCCTTGCGCTTTATCTGAAACGGCCATTTTGCTTAATTCAAATGTGTCATGATCAATTTTTATTAAAGAAACTGTTCCGATAATTTCACCTTTATATTTAGCGTAGAAAATCAATCCGCCTTTGTCGATAATTTCTTCTTGCGGATTAGAAAGTACTATTTCATCTTTTTCCTCAACTTTAAAATATTTTTGAAGCCATTCTTTATTTAAGGTTTTGATTGGCTCTTTTGATTCTGCTGAAAAGGGAATAATTTCTACGGTAGTCATTTATATATGTATATTGTTTCACAGAGATTCACGAAGATTTCGTAAAGTCACACAAAGAATTATTATAGGATCTTTGTGAAATCGTCGTGAATTTCTGCGGAGTATTTATTCTAATTTCAATTCTCTTTTTCCATCTGCCAATAACTCAATTGTAACCACCGAATGTTCTTCAGGAATTAAACTAGCGATTTTTTCAGACCATTCGATAAAACACCAATTTCCTGAATACAAATAATCATCCACGCCCATATCGAGAGCTTCAGTTTCTTTATTTAGTCGGTAAAAATCAAAATGATAAACAATCTGATTGTTAGAAGTATAGTATTCATTAACTAAAGAAAAGGTTGGACTGCTTGTAGCATCTTCAACTCCAAGACTTTTACAAAGTTGTTTGATTAAGGTAGTTTTTCCAACTCCCATTTCTCCATTAAAAAGAATAATTTTCTTTGGATTTTGAGCTAAAATTTTATCTGCTACTTCTTTGATCTGATCTAATGAAAAAACGATATTCATTGCTTAAATTTACTTATTATATTAGTCTCAGTCCCAGTTTTTAGTCTCAGTTTGAAAACTGAAAACCGGGACTGAGAACTTTTTTATTTCGGGTTAAATACCAAAAACGGAATAATCATTTCTTCTAACGAAATTCCTCCGTGTTGATATGTATTTCTGTAATAACTCACATAATGATTGTAGTTGTTTACGTAGGCTAAAAAGAAATCATTTTTAGCAAAAATAAACGAACTGCTCATGTTTATTGCAGGTAAACCTATATCTTTTGGTTCTTTTACAACGTAAACATCTTTTTGTTCGTACGTTAAACTACGACCTGTTTTATAACGCAAATTTAAACTTGTATTTTTATCTCCCACCACTTTTGACGGGTTTTTTACATTAATTGTTCCATGATCTGTTGTCAGGATCAATTTGAAACCTAAAAGCTGTGCTTGCTGAATAATTTCTAAAAGCGGAGAATTTTTAAACCAGCTTAAAGTTAGTGAGCGATACGCTTTATCATCAGAAGCTAGTTCTTTTACAACATCCATTTCGGTTTTTGCGTGAGACAGCATATCAACGAAATTGTATACTACGGTAACTAAATCATTGCCTTTAAGTGCTTTGAAATTTTCAGCTAGTTTTTTACCTCCGGTATAATTAGTGATTTTAAAATAATCTTCTTTTATGTTTAGGCCTAAACGTTTTAATTGTGCGGTTAGAAATTCAGCTTCGTAAAGGTTTTTTCCTCCGTCTTCTACATCATTTTTCCAGTATTGCGGAAATTGTTTTTCCATTTCTGTTGGCAATAAACCGGAGAAAATAGCATTTCTGGCATATTGTGTTGCAGTAGGAAGTATAGAGAAATAAGGAACTTCTTTTTCTAATTTGTAATAATTTGCTACAACGGTTTCAAAGGATTTCCATTGGTCGTAACGTAAATTATCAATTACAACGAATAAAATGGGTTTGTCTTTCTTTTTGATTTCAGGAACAACTAATTCCTTGAATAAATTGTGGGATTGAATTGGTTTATCTGCTTTTGGAGCAAACCAGTCTTCATAATTTCTCTCGATGAATTTTCCGAATTGAGAATTTGCTTCAACTTTTTGAGATTCAAGGATTTCTATCATTCCCTGATCGTTGATGTTTTCGAGTTCAAGTTCCCAAAAAATCAATTTTTTATATAATTCTACCCAATCTTCATAGGAATTAACCATAGCCATTTCCATGGCGATTTTTCTAAATTCCTTTTGATAATCCAGCGTTGTTTTTTCAGAAATCAATCTTGAATGATCGAGGTTTTTCTTTAAACTCAGTAAAATCTGATTCGGATTTACTGGTTTTATCAAATAATCTGCGATTTTAGAACCAATGGCTTCTTCCATTATGTACTCTTCCTCGCTTTTGGTAATCATAATCATTGGTATGGCCGATTTTTTTTCTTTCATTTCAGAAAGTGTTTCCAGACCACTCATTCCAGGCATATTTTCATCCAAAAAAACAATGTCAAAATTATCTTCTTCAAATAAGGCAATAGCATCCAAACCATTGTTACAAGTGGTTACGGCATAGTTTTTTTTCTCGAGAAATAATATATGTGGTTTCAAAAGATCGATTTCGTCATCGACCCAAAGTATTTTTATCTTATCCATAAACGTGTTTAATTTTAATGCAATTTAGAGGTATAGAACTTAAAAAGTATTAAAAATAGTATAAATTTCAGAATAACAAAAGTTGGTTTTTGTATATTTTTTTAAATGTAATTCAGTATTACTCTGGAAATCATCACACTTTAATGTCAATTTTTAAATGAAAAACACAAAGCTGTTTATAGTTAATTACTTATATTTGTTGACCTAAAAAGAACCAAATAGTGACTCAGATCAATAAGTTAAAAATATTCAATGATCCCATTTACGGGTTTATTTCTATCCCGAACGAACTTATTTACGACTTAATTCAGCATCCGTATTTTCAGCGTTTACGCCGTATTTCGCAAATGGGAATGTCGTATTTGGTTTATCCCGGGGCCAATCATACTCGTTTTCATCATGCTTTGGGCTGTATGCATTTGATGCAAAAGGCTGTAGAAACACTTCGTTTTAAAGGAGTTGCTATTTCAAATGATGAAGAATGTGCTTTGTTAATCGCTATTTTACTTCATGATATTGGTCATGGGCCGTTTTCGCATGCAATGGAAAAAAGTATTGTTGAAGATGTAAATCATGAAGCCATTTCATTATTATTCATGAATCAGTTGAATGATGAATTCGAAGGTAAATTGAGTTTGGCAATTCAGGTTTTTAAAGGAGAATATCACAGGAAATTTATGCTGCAATTGATTTCAAGTCAGTTGGATATGGATCGAATGGACTATTTGAAACGTGATAGTTTTTATACTGGTGTTGCTGAAGGAAATGTCAATTCTGAACGTTTGATTCAAATGATGAATGTCGTTGACGGCGTTTTGGTAATTGAAGAGAAAGGAATTTATTCTGTAGAGAAATTTTTGCTTTCAAGAAGATTAATGTACTGGCAGGCTTACTTGCATAAAACAAGTTTAGTTGCAGAGTTAATTTTGATGAATGTGCTAAAAAGAGCCAAAGAATTAACCTTAAAAGGGATTATTTTGCCTTGCAGTGAGCCTCTTTTGTATTTTATGCAAAACAAAGTGACTTTAGAAGATTTTGATGCTGAAAAATTAGATTTGTTTTCTCAACTAGATGATTTTGATATAATTAGTGCTTTAAAAGCATGGCAAAAGCAAGATGATTTTGTGTTGTCTACTTTGAGTAAGATGTTGATTAATAGAGATTTATTAAAAATTAAATTAAGTGCTGAGAAAATTTCGGCAGAAGAATCTCAATCTTTAAAAGAAGAATTTGCTAATGCACACCATATTACGCAATTAGAGGCGGGATATTTTATTTTTAGAGGAAAAATAAAAAATCAGGCTTATAGTAAAGAAGCTGAACCTATACGAATTTTGAAAAAAGATAAAACAATTGAGGATGTCGTAGAAGCATCTGATCAGCTGAATTTGAAATCGTTATCTAAATTGGTTACAAAATATTACATCTGTTTTCCAAAACAACTTATCTAAAATTAACATTTAAAATCTATTTTTTATATTTTTGTCGCAATGAAATTTACAGCAGAACAAATAGCAGGAATTTTAGAAGGAGAAGTTGTTGGAAATCCCAATGCAGAAGTTTCTCGGCTGTCTAAAATAGAAGAAGGTGAGGAAGGATCGCTCACTTTTTTGGCTAATCCAAAATATATCAACTACATATATACCACAAAAGCATCAGTTACTATAGTGAATGATAGCTTTATACCTGAACAGGAAATCACTACCACTTTAATAAAAGTAGAGGACGCTTATGCCTCTTTTTCTAAACTTTTGCAATTTTATAATCAGGTAAAATTGAATAAAAACGGAATAGAAGCGCAATCTTTTATAACTGAAGGTACTAAATATGGAGAAAATTTATATTTAGGAAGCTTTAGTTACATTGGTCAAAACGTGGTTTTAGGTGACAACGTAAAAATTTACCCAAACAGTTTTATCGGTGATAATGTTGTTATTGGAGATAATGTATATATTTTTGCAGGCGCCAAAATTTATTCTGAAACTATAATTGGTAACAATTGTACTATTCATTCAGGAACTATTATTGGTGCAGATGGTTTTGGTTTTGTACCAAATGAAGAAGGAGTATATAGTAAAGTTCCTCAAATTGGAAATGTAATTATAGAAGATAACGTCGATATTGGAGCAAATACCACAATAGACAGAGCAACTCTTGGTTCTACAATTATTAGAAAGGGAGTTAAATTAGACAATCAGATTCAGATTGCTCACAATGTAGAAATAGGTAAAAACACGGTAATTGCAGCGCAATCAGGTGTTGCCGGTTCTACAAAAATAGGAGAAAACTGTATGATTGGCGGGCAAGTAGGTATCGCAGGCCACTTAATTATAGGTAATAATGTTAGATTGCAGGCCCAGTCAGGAGTTGCAAGAAACATTAAGGATGATGAAACATTGCAGGGAACACCGTCTCTTGCATATACTGATTTTAACAAATCGTATGTACATTTCAAGAATCTGCCTAAAATAGTTGCCGAAGTTGAAGAATTAAAAAAACAAATAATAAACCCAAAAAATGGAAATAATGGTTAAACAGAAGACCATCAAAAATGAAATTTCACTAACAGGCGTTGGATTACACACTGGAAAAGAAGTTACAATGACTTTTAAACCAGCTCCAATTAATAATGGTTTCACTTTTGTAAGAGTTGATTTGCAAGGTCAGCCCGTGATCGAAGCAGATGCTAACTATGTTGTTAATACGCAAAGAGGCACAAATTTAGAAAAACTTGGTGTAAAAATTCAAACTCCGGAACACGTTTTAGCGGCTTTAGTTGGTTGTGATCTGGATAACGTTATTATAGAATTAAATGCCTCTGAACTTCCTATCATGGATGGTTCATCAAAATATTTTGTTGAAGCGATTGAAAACGCAGGTATCGAAGAACAAGATGCTAAACGTAATGTTTATGTAGTAAAAGAAGTTATTTCGTTTACTGATGAAACTACAGGAAGCGAGATCTTAGTGATGCCAAGCGATGATTATCAGGTAACTGCAATGGTTGATTTTGGTACCAAAGTTTTAGGTACCCAAAATGCAACGATGAAAAGCATAGCCGATTTTAAAGAAGAAATTGCGAATTCAAGAACTTTTAGCTTCTTGCACGAATTAGAATCTCTTTTAGAAAACGGATTAATCAAAGGTGGAGATTTAAATAATGCTATTGTATATGTAGATAAAGAAATATCTGAGTCTACAATGGAAAATTTAAAGAAAGCTTTTGGTAAAGACAAAATTTCGGTTAAGCCAAATGGTGTTTTAGATAATTTGACTTTACATTATCCAAACGAAGCTGCACGACATAAATTATTGGATGTTGTTGGAGATTTATCTTTGATTGGAGTTAGAATTCAGGGAAAAATTATTGCTAACAAACCAGGGCACTATGTAAATACACAGTTTGCCAAAAAATTAGCAAAAATTATAAAAATAGAACAAAGAAATCATGTTCCGGTTTACGATTTAAATCTGGAGCCATTGATGGATATTCATAAAATTATGGCAGTTTTGCCACACAGACCTCCGTTTTTATTGATTGACAGAATTATAGAAATGTCTGACAGTCATGTTGTAGGTATGAAAAATGTAACGATGAACGAAAATTTCTTCGTAGGACATTTTCCTGAAGCTCCAGTAATGCCAGGTGTTTTAATTGTTGAAGCAATGGCGCAAACAGGTGGGATTTTAGTATTAAGTACTGTTCCGGATCCTGAAAATTATTTGACCTATTTCATGAAAATTGATAATGTTAAATTCAAACATAAAGTATTGCCGGGTGATACCTTAATTTTCAAATGCGAATTAATTTCTCCTATCAGAAGAGGAATTTGTCATATGCAGGCAAATGCATACGCAAACGGAAAGTTGGTAACAGAGGCAGAATTAATGGCTCAAATTGCAAGAAAACAATAATAATTTAATCAAATTTATTGTTTACGTTTGTTGCCCAAATTAGACTATTTTAATATAAAATATAAAACTCACAGATGAATCAACCATTAGCATATGTTCATCCCGGCGCTAAAATCGCTAAAAACGTTGTAATTGAGCCTTTTACAACAATTCACAATAATGTTATTATTGGTGATGGTACGTGGATTGGTTCAAATGTAACCATCATGGAAGGTGCAAGAATTGGAAAAAATTGTAATATTTTTCCAGGAGCAGTTATTTCTGCAGTACCGCAAGATTTAAAATTTGGAGGAGAAGATTCTTTAGCTATTATAGGAGACAATTGTACTATTAGAGAGTGTGTAACGATCAATAGAGGTACAGTTGCTTCGGGGCAAACAATTTTAGGTAATAACTGTTTGGTTATGGCTTACGCGCACATTGCACACGATTGCGAGATTGGTAATAATGCTATTATTGTAAACGGTGTTGCTTTGGCAGGTCACGTTGTAGTTGGTAATCACGCTGTAATTGGTGGTTTGGCCGCTATTCATCAATTTATTCATATCGGTGATCATGCCATGATTTCTGGCGGATCATTGGTTAGAAAAGATGTTCCTCCTTATACAAAAGCGGCAAAAGAACCGTTATCGTATGTAGGGATCAATTCAGTTGGTTTAAGAAGAAGAGGTTTTACTACTGAGAAAATCAGAGAAATTCAGGAAATTTACAGAATTTTATACCAAAAGAACTATAATACAACACAAGCTTTAAGTATAATTGAAGCTGAAATGGAGGCTACTCCTGAGAGAGATGAAATTCTGGATTTTATTAGAAATTCATCAAGAGGAATTATGAAAGGTTATTCGGGAAATTATTAATTTAAAATTTTAGAGTTTAGATTTCTGATTTTAGATTTCGGGCTTCATCATTAATAATTCAGATAAAAATAAAAATAATGTGTAATGTAGGCTGATTCATTTTACAGAATCTAAAATCTACATTCTAAAATCTAAAATTAAAAAAAAATGGCATCTACATCAGATATTAGAAACGGATTGTGTATTAAATTCAATCACGATATTTATAAAATTGTTGAATTTCTTCACGTAAAACCTGGAAAAGGTCCGGCTTTCGTAAGAACAAAATTGAGAAGTTTAACTACAGGAAGAGTATTAGATAATACATTTTCTGCAGGACATAAAATTGATGATGTGCGTGTAGAAACGCATAATTACCAGTTTTTATATGCTGAAGGAGATGAATTTCATTTTATGAATACAGAATCTTTTGAGCAAATTTCTTTGAATAAAAACATTTTGGATGCTCCGGGATTATTAAAAGAAGGAACAAGTGTAATGGTTCAGGTAAATACTGAAACTGATTTGCCATTATCTGTAGATATGCCATCTTCTGTAATTCTTGAAGTTACTTATGCAGAGCCAGGAGTAAAAGGAAATACTGCTACAAACGCAACTAAATCTGCTACGGTAGAAACTGGTGCTAATGTAAACGTTCCGTTGTTCATCAACGAAGGTGATAAAATTAAAATTGATACAGCTTCAGGTAATTACATGGAGCGTGTAAAAGAGTAGTTTTTATAAGTTTTCAGTTTTCAGTCGCAGTTAGCAGTTTGTTGATAGATTGAAAACTGAGACTGAAAACTGAGACTAAAAACTAATTATAAAATATGAAATTTCCAAAGATTCATTCTTTACAAGAAATTGCAAATTTGCTTCAATGCGAATTTATTGGTGACCCAAACTTTCCGGTTTCAGGCATGAATGAAATACATGTAGTTGAACCTGGAGATATAGTTTTTGTTGACCATCCAAAATATTATGACAAAGCTTTACAATCGGCAGCTACTATTGTTTTAATCAATAAAAAAGTAGATTGTCCGGAAGGTAAAGCTCTTTTGATTTCTGATGATCCTTTCAGAGATTTTAATACCCTGACCAAACATTTTAGACCTTTTCAGGCAACAAGTGTATCTATTGCTCTTTCTGCAACTATTGGAGAAGGAACTGTAATTCAGCCTAATTGTTTTGTTGGGAACAACGTTACAATTGGTAAAAATTGTCTGATACACCCTAATGTTACGATTTACGACCACACTGTAATTGGTGATAATGTTATCATTCATGCAGGAACAATTTTAGGAGCTGATGCATTCTATTATAAAAAACGTGCGGATGGTTTTGATCAGTTAATTTCCGGAGGAAGAGTAGTAATACAAGATAATGTTGGTATTGGTGCCCTTTGTACAATAGACAAAGGTGTAACAGGAGATACTACTATTGGTGAAGGAACAAAACTGGATAATCAGGTACATGTTGGACACGATACTGTAATTGGGAAAAAATGCTTAATAGCGTCCCAAACTGGTATTGCAGGTTGCGTTATTATCGAGGACGAAGTTACTATTTGGGGACAGGTTGGTACAACAAGTGGTATCACGATAGGAGCAAAGGCTGTTATTATGGGACAAACCGGAGTTACTAAATCAGTCGAAGGAGGGAAATCTTATTTTGGTACTCCAATCGAAGAATCAAGAGAAAAGTTAAAACAATTAGCCAATATCAAAAAGATTCCTGAAATTTTAAATAAATTGAAGTAATATGTCTATTAAAGAATTTGTTCAGAAATTTTACAAGTCAGACGCCTTGATTGATTGCGAAGTAATGAAAACTTATTTGCATCCCGAGGTTAAATTAGATTGGCATAGTACCAAAGGATTGATCGAAATGGATTATAATTCGATGTTAGATATGGCCAACGAGCTTAGTCGTGCTTATGTGCGGTCAAAAGTTAGAATAAGCCACATTCTGGCCGAAGAGGATCTGGTTTCTATACGATATTCTCATTTTGTGAAAACGATTGAGAACCCACGAGAAGAGATGTTATTGGCTCATTTTTCTACAATTTGGCAAATAAAAGATGATAAATTATATCGTGGTTATCAAATGAGTCAATTTTCTTAATTTTTTTGAAGACAAAAAGGTTAAAATACGTTACAAAACCTTACTTTTGCATCACAATTTTAAAAACTACATAAAATATATATCATGAGTGTTTTAGTTAATAAAGATTCCAAAATAATTGTTCAAGGATTTACAGGAAGTGAAGGAACTTTCCACGCTTCTCAAATGATTGAGTACGGTACTAATGTTGTTGGTGGTGTTACTCCAGGTAAAGGAGGAACTAGCCATTTAGATCGTCCGGTTTTTAATACAGTAAAAGACGCTGTTGATCAAGCTGGAGCTGATACATCTATCATTTTCGTACCACCGGCTTTTGCTGCTGATGCAATTATGGAAGCTGCTGATGCTGGAATTAAAGTAATTATTGCTATTACAGAAGGAATTCCTGTAGCAGATATGATTAAAGCAAATAATTATGTTAAAGAAAGAAATTCCAGATTAATCGGGCCAAACTGTCCGGGAGTAATTACTCCGGGTGAAGCTAAAGTTGGTATTATGCCAGGTTTCGTTTTCAAAAAAGGAACAGTTGGTATCGTTTCTAAATCAGGAACTTTAACTTACGAAGCTGCTGACCAGGTTGTAAAACAAGGTTTAGGAATCACTACAGCTATTGGTATTGGTGGAGATCCAATTATTGGAACTACAACTAAAGAAGCTGTTGAATTATTAATGAACGATCCTGAAACTGAAATTATCATTATGATTGGTGAAATTGGAGGTCAATTAGAAGCTGATGCTGCTAAATGGGTTAAGGCTGATGGTAACCGTAAACCAGTAGTTGGTTTTATCGCTGGAGAAACTGCTCCTGCTGGTAGAACAATGGGTCACGCAGGTGCTATTGTTGGTGGTTCTGATGATACAGCTGCTGCTAAAAAGCAAATTATGAGAGACAACGGAATTCACGTTGTTGATTCACCAGCTGAAATTGGTAAAAAAGTAAAAGAAATATTAGGATAATCTCTAATATTCAAAATAATAAATTCCAAAAAAAAGTCTCAATATTTTGTTGAGACTTTTTTACATTTTTAAAATGTTGGAATATAATTTAAAAACTTAGCAACTTAGAACCTTAGTTTCTTAGAAGCTTAAAATAAGAAATATGTACAAAGAATTAGAAAAATTTAAAGTAAGCAATAGTTTTACTTTTACTATTGAAGATAGCTTAGAACAAGCTTGTAACGCATCTGAAGGTGCGGGAGTTTTTGTTGTGTATGCTGTTGAAGGTGATGCAAAAGAATTAATCATGGTAGGTTCTACAGGAACTGTTCAGAACGACGGAACCTTAAAAAGTAAAAATGGCGGTTTATACGATAAAATTGTAAACGGACATCAATTTGCTAAAACCGGAAGAAAATATTCATGGCCGGCTCAAATGAAGCTAGAGACTATCTCTGTTCTTGAAGTGGTTTGGTACGAAACTTTTAATGCAGATATAAAGGCTATCCCAACTGCTGTTGAAGGACAGGTTTTGCAAAATTTCTTAGATGAAAATGCAAAATTACCTAGATGGAATGTGGCTTTCTAAGTCGGTTTTATTATAATATAATTTAAGGTCTTACTAATTTTAGTAAGACCTTTTTTTTTGCTTTATTAAAAATTAATTGTGGTTTGTAATTAGTCACTACTTGCAGTTCGGTAATATTTGTTCCTGACTATTCTTTGTTTTTAGGTGATCTAATTTTACTCTGTTCTCGATTTTAACTCATAAAATTTTCTTATAATGTGTTTTGGTAAAGTGTGAAAATTACGTTTTTGAAAATGTTAAAAATATATTAAAAAAATATGGTAGTTTAATCTTACAATAATTATGTTTTTATAAATAATCTGTTTTTTTTAATTAAGGCTAATTCCTCATTAAATCAATAGATATGGGCTTTTTCCTATGTTACGAATCGGTTTATTGTATGTAAAAAAATTGGTTTTGTATTTTAGCTTTTATATATTTATCGCACAGAACTAAAGGATAATGTTAAAAAACCGTATTCTTTATGTTAAAACTAAGTGCTTATTTTCAAGAATTCTATCCAAATTAATATGAAGACCAAAACTTTACAATTCAAAACTTTTGACGACATCACGCTTTGGAATAACTTGAAAGATGGAGATGAAAAATCATTTTCAATCCTATTTGAAAAATACTACGCAGATCTGGTAAATTACGGCAATTCGCTTTCTCCTTATGCCGAAAAAGTACAGGACTGTGTTCAGGACGTTTTTACTGATATTTGGGTATATCGCAACGGACTTCAAAGTTCAGTTGTGGTAAAAGCTTATTTATTGTCAAGCGTACGTAAGAGAATTGCGCGTTTGTACGAACGTGATCATATTTTTCGTAAATCTACCAGCACCGATGCTATTGCTTTTTTATTAGAATTTTCAGTAGAACATGACCTTATCGATGATGATTACGCAACGAGGGAAAAAGTTGTTCATTTAAATAAATTATTAAATGACTTACCACCACGTCAAAAAGAAGCATTGTATTTACGTTATCACCAAGGCTTAACAGTAGAGCAAATTGCAGATATGCTGGATGTTAATTATCAGTCGGCAAGTAACTTGTTACATCGCGGTTTACTTACGCTGCGTAAAGAATGGAAGGGTAGTATTTCATTAATTGTTGTACTATCTTCAATAGTGTGTTAAATTTGTTTTAAAAAAATGTAAAAAAAATCACAATTTGGTGAGTATATAATAAAAGAACTGTCCTCTATGTTTTTGTAACCTCATTTTTAGATGCAAAAACGTAATAAATATACCGAAATTGAAGATTTTTTATCTGACGAATCATTCCAGTCATGGATTTTATTTAAAATTGACGAAGATGGTTGGGAAGAATGGACTTTAGAAAGCCGCCAACGTGCTAAGTTGGTAGAAGATGCAAGATTGTTATTATTGGCCATGAAAGCGCCGGAAACTAATTTATCATCTTCTGATCTTCATAATGCTTTACAAACTACATGGATTAAAATTGAAGAAAAGGAAAATCAAAACAATTTAATTCAAGATTCAAAAGTAAAATTTCTAAGAAAAAAGATCTTTAGCTCAGTCGCAGCTGCTATAGTGATTGGTTTGATATCGATTTGGTTTTACCAAAATCAAGTAGGGCCTGAAAGTAAAGTTGTTACCTATAAAGAACTTATCGACGAAAATAACGAAGGATTGGTAGAACAAACCAATAATTCTAACAAACCACAAATCATCACATTATCTGATGGTAGTTCGGTTTTATTACAACCCAATAGTAAATTAAGTTATCCTAAAATCTTTACCGGGAACGAAAGAAAGGTGTATTTATCTGGCGAAGGTTTCTTTGAAATTAGTAAAAATCCTAAAAAGCCTTTTTTTGTTTACGCAAACGAAATTGTTACAAAGGTAGTTGGAACGAGTTTTAGAGTAAAAGCTTATTCTGATCAGCCTGATGTAGAAGTTCTTGTGCGCACCGGTAAAGTTAGGGTAAAATCGAACGAGTTAGTTTCGAGTTCAAATCAGGAAGAAGTGATCTTGCTTCCTAATCAGGCTTTGCGTTTTTTACGCAGTGATTTAAGTTTTAATAAAATCACAAACATTACCGAGGACGAAACGTTGACCCGCAATGTTGGTAATATCGAGCAATTGAGCTTTGAGTTTACAGATATTCCGGTAGCGCAGATTTTTGAAACTATAGAGCAGGCCTATCTGGTAGATATAGATTATCCCAAAGATAAATTGAAAGATTGCCATTTGACCACTTCACTTAGTGATCAGCCTTTAACAGAAAAACTAAAAATTGTCTGTAATAGCATAGGTAATAATACTAGTTTTCAAATGAATGGTAATCAAATCATTATAACATCTCAAGGATGTAATTAATTCGCTCTGTAACTGTAATTACGAGTTGATTTAAATTTTAATAAATTCAAAAATAAAACTAAACCAAACTAAAACCAATAATAATAAATGCCTATGTAAAAGATGATAATGCAGAAAAAAAGTGCCGAAATGCTGTAACATTATCGACACTTCAATTAGTTGAATTTCTCTCTGTAAAGAGTTATTCATTACGTTTCAAAATACACTCGAATAAGTATTAATCAAAACAATCCAAAATTATGAAAAAACCAGTTGTTAAACAACGATTACTCCATCGAATCATGAAAATAACACTATTTCAGTTTGTCTTGGCGCTTGTATTTTCAAGTGTTGCCATGGCAAATAATGTAAATGGGCAAAAAAAACTAGATACCAAGGTTACCATCAATGTTGCTAATTTAACATTAGATAATGCCTTGACTAAACTAGAAAAGTCTGCTAACGTAAAATTTTCTTATAACTCAAGATTGCCTCAACTTACCCAAAAGGTAAGTATAGATGCCAATCAGGAAACTCTTTCAAGTATTCTAAACCGTATTTTGATACCATTTAATATAACTTATACAGAAGTAAGTAATCAAATTGTTTTGCAAAAAAATGCTGCAACAGATTCTTTTGCAGATTTAGATGCAGGTAATTCTTTATTTGAAATATTAGCTGCAGGTCCAATTATCAAAGGTGTAGTTACCGATGCAACTGGTAGTCCACTTCCAGGTGCTACTGTGTTGGTAAAAGGAACAAAAATTGCGGTCCTTACTGATTTTGATGGTAGGTTTAGTATCGAAGTACCATCAAATAGTGATAAACTTGTAATTTCTTATGTTGGTATGGAGTCCAAAGAAATTGGTTTAGGAAACACTAATCCAACAATTGTTTTAAGCGAAGAAGGGCAAAATTTAAAAGAAGTAGTAGTTACAACAGGTTACGAAAAAACATCTAAAAGGACATTTACGGGTGCTATCAGTAAAATTTCAGGCGCTGAACTAAAAGTTGATGGTGTAGTAGATGTTAGTAGAATGATTGAAGGTAAAGCCGCCGGTGTTACGGTTCAGAATGTAACAGGTACTTTTGGTACAGCTCCTAAAATCACTGTACGTGGATCTTCTTCTATTTTTGGAGATACAAAACCTTTATGGGTTATTGATGGAGTAGTTCAGGAGGATATTATCAATGTTTCATTTGCTGATTTAGCTTCAGGAAATTCATCAACATTGTTAAGTTCTTCTGTAGCAGGTTTAAACGCTAATGATATTCAAAGTATAGAAATCCTAAAAGATGCATCTGCAACTTCTATTTATGGTTCTAGATCGTTAAATGGTGTTGTGGTTGTTACAACTAAACAAGGTCGTAGAGATTCTCCTCTAAAAGTAAGTTATTCTGTTGAGAATACAGTTAGAACGGTGCCGAGCTATACACAATATGATATCTTGAATTCTCAGGAATCTATGAGTGTTTTTCAGGAAATGAAACAAAAAGGATATCTTGATTTAAGTTCGTCTTATACAGGTAGATTTGGAGGAGCATACAATATTCTTGCAAAAGAAATTAACCGTTATGATGAAACAAATGGTCAATATGGGGTTAAAAACGAACAACCTTATATTAATCAATTTCTGAAAAAATATGAATTGGCTAATACAGATTGGTTTAATGTCTTATTTAGACCTTCAATTACTCAAAATCACTCTTTGAGTTTTTCTGGTGGTGGAAAAAACAATACTTTTTATGCCTCTTTAGGATATTACACAGATCCTGGATGGACGATTGCTGATAATGTAAAGCAATTAACCTCAAATATAAAAGGTACCTTTTTTATAAATGACAGATTAAATATTACCTTATCTACAATGGGATCTATTCGTGACCAGGAAGCACCAGGAGCTTATGATAGTAAAAAAGATGTTGTTTTTGGAAAAACAAGTAGAGATTTTGACATCAATCCTTTCAATTACGTTTTAAGCACTAGTAGAACATTAAGACCTTATGATGATAATGGTAATTTAGAATATTATCAAAATAACTGGGCACCAATGAATATTTTAAATGAGCTGGAAAACAATACTTTAGGGATTAAAGTAAATGATATTCGTTTTCAGGTTGATTTAGATTATAAAATTACTAAGCACTTAACTTACAATCTTACTGGTTCTGCACGTTACGCAAATACTTCAAGAGAACACAAGATCCTTGAAAATTCAAACGTGGTAGCGGCATATAATGCAGGTGTTGGAGATAATGTAAATGCACAAATACAAAAAGATAACGTATTCTTGTATCAGGATCCAACTGATTTAACTATACCAAAAGTATCTGTACTGCCAAGTGGTGGATTTTTAAGAAAGTATACCAATGATATGACTTCGTACAATGTTAGAAATAGTATAACTTATAGAAATATTTTTAAAGAAAAACATGAAGTAGAAGGTTTCTTTGGTACTGAGCTAAGATCAGTAGATAGAAATAATGATAATTTTACAGCTGTAGGAATTCAATATGATAAAGGTCTTACTTCTTTTATTGATCCTAAAATGATCGAAAAAATAGTAAACGGAGGTGATTCGTATTATGAATTTGGCGCTGATAGAGAAAGAACTGTAGGTTTCTTTGGAAAAGTTGGATATACTTATGATCGTCGTTATACAGCTTCTGTAACTGGTCGTTATGATGGTTCGAATAGACAAGGAGATACAGGATCATCAAGATGGTTGCCTACTTATACTGTAAGTGGAAAATGGAATGTTGCTGAAGAAAAATTTATGAAAAATGTTGAATCAATCAATACTTTGGCCTTGAGAGCTTCTTACGGACTTACTGCTACAGCTGGTCCTGCAACAAATTCGTTAGCTATTTATAAAAGTTTCATTACAGACCGTTTTAATCTTTCAGACAGAGAAAATGCAATAAGAATTGAAGATTTGCAGAACAAGGATTTGACTTGGGAAAAACAATATGAAACTAATATTGGTGTAGACATAGGTATGTTTAATAACAGGGTACAATTAACTACAGATGTTTACAGACGTAAAGCATTCGACTTAATTGACTATGTAATTACTTCTGGTGTTGGCGGACAATCTGTTAAACAAGGAAATAATGCCAATATGGAAACTAAAGGTATTGAGCTGGGTTTTACTACTCAAAATGTGGTAACTAATAATTTTAAGTGGTCTACAACATTAAACTTTTCAGTTTATGATCAAAATATCACAAAATTAGCAAACAAACCTTCGGTATATGATTTAGTTGATGCTAATGGAGGTAATACAGTAGGACACCCTAGAAATTCAATTTACTCTTACCAGTTTACCGGATTAAATAATCAGGGACTACCTACTTTTCTCTTGCAAGATGGTGCAGAGAATAATATTACAAAAGCGAATTTTCAGGATACTAAAGATGTTACAAATTATTTAAAGTATGAAGGATCTATTGAACCTAATAAATCAGTTGGTTTAGCCAATACATTTACTTATAAAAACTGGTCATTGTATGTATTTATTGTAGGATCAGGAGGAAATAAAGTTCGCTTAAATCCAGTTTACAGTAATGAATATAACGATTTGACGGTTTTTACAAAAGAATTTAAAAACAGATGGATAAATCCAGGGGATGAAAATGTTACAAACGTTCCTGTTATTGCTGACCGTTTATTAAATAGAAATTATGGAGATAGTGATTTGGAAATAGCTTACAATACTTATAATTATTCTGATGTAAGAGTTGCTGATGGTGATTTTGTACGATTAAAAAATGTTTCACTTAGTTGGGAATTTCCTAAAGATTTTAAGAGAAAATTAGGTGTTACTGCATTTACCTTAAAAGGATCTGCAGTAAATCCTTGGCTGATTTATTCAGATAAAAGATTACACGGTCAGGATCCAGAGTTTCGTAATACAGGAGGGGTAGCTTTCCCAATTACTTCTCAATATACATTTACTTTAAATGTTTCATTCTAATACAATTAATTATGAAAAATATAAAAATAGCACTTTCATTAGTATTACTGGTTAGTATTAGTAGCTGCGATGAATTTCTTTCAGAAGTACCAGATAACAGAACACAAATAAATACACCAGAAAAGATTTCAGAATTATTAGTAACGGCTTACCCTGACAGAACCTATATGGCGATTGCAGAAACGATGTCTGATAACGTATTTGATAGCGCATTACCTGGTTCAGACCTTAATAATACACAAAGTTACAACTGGGAAATGCAGACTCAATTTGACGAAGATACCGAAGCAGGATTCTGGAATTCGTCATATCAGGCGATAGCAGCTGCAAATCAGGCTTTAGTAGCTATCGATGAGCTTGGTAATCCTACTAGTTTAAATCCTCAAAAAGGAGAGGCATTAATAGCTAGAGCTTATTCTCATTTTATGTTGGTTCAATTATGGGCAAACAGATACAATCCTGCAACTGCTGCTACAGATTTAGGAGTTCCATATATAACAAAGCCAGAAGGGGCTTTATTGGTAAAATATAAAAGAAACACTGTTAAGGAAGTATTTGATTTTATCGAGCAAGACCTTACTGAAGGGTTGAAATACGTGACCAATAACTATAAAGAACCAAAATATCATTTTAATGTAGAGGCCACAAAAGCTTTTGCCAGTCGTTTTTATTTAATAAAAGGAGATTGGGACAAAGTGCTTGAGTTTTCTAAAGGATTAGGCTCAAAACCTACTACACTTAGAGATTATTCGGCTTTTAACGCGGTTGCTTTTGCTCAAATGCCTATTGAATATTCTAAAGCAGAGCAGGCAACTAATTTATTGGTAGCTTATCCGGGATCAATTTGGAGCAGAAGCTATACAAATAGATTTACGCTGTCAGGAAACAAAGTAGATCTAATTTTAGGAAAAGAAACGAGTCTTTTTGATAAAGCATGGTTAATACGTGCTGCAGGTCAATACAAAGGAGGTCAAACAGTTTTAGTACCTAAACTTTATGAATATTTTAAATATACAAATCTAACATCTGGTGTTGGTGAGCCTTACACTAGTACAGTTCTTTTTAGTAATGATGAATTTTTCCTAAACAGAATTGAAGCTCATGTAATGAAAAATCAAATTACAGAAGCTAATTCAGAATTGGAATACTTTTTAGCAACAAGAACTTCAGGATATAATCCGGCGACAGATCAGTTGACAGAAGAGAAAGTTGTAGCAAAATTTCCTGTAATAGCAAATGAGTTTACACCGTTTTATACTTTAACTTCAGTACAGGCATCATACATAAAAGCTATTGCAGAAGCAAGAAGAAGAGATTTTTTACATGAAGGTGTTAGGTGGTTTGATATTAAACGTTTTAATCTTGTTGTAGAACACGATACTTATGAGTTTGGAAAAGTATCAAGACATAATGTTTTAGCAAAAGATGACAAACGTAGAGCATTGCAAATACCAGTTAGAGCATCTGATAATGGAATCGAACTAAATCCTAGATAAAAATTTAATTTAATTATTATGAAAATATTAAAAAGATATAAAGCGATTGCAATAATTACAGGAGCAATGTTATTTGTTGCTTGTGCTCATGAGGACCAGCCTACAGAAAGTCAGTTAGATTTTTCGCAACCTAATAAAACAGAGTTAGATAAATGGATAGATACTAGTTTCTTAGATCCTTATAATATAAAAGTATATTATGAATGGAATCAAAATTTAGTAGATAATACCCGTTATCTATTCCCGCCAACAGTCGAGAAAGTGAAACCAGCTCTTGAGATTGTTAAAAAAATCTGGATTGATAGTTACACAACTATAGGAGGAGAGAATTTTGTAAAGAAAATTGCACCAAGAGAATTTGTTTTAGTAGGAGGGATGAATCTGAATACAACAGGTACGAGAACATTAGGACTGGCAGAAGGAGGTCAAAGAGTTTCGCTTTTTCAGATAGATTATTTAAATAAGAATAGCAGACCGGACGTTACAGAATTTATTCATACTATTCAACATGAATATGTACATATTTTAAATCAAACTAAGCCTTTTGATGAGCAAGCGTGGTCTAAATTAACTCCTTCGGGATATACTACCAGCTGGTATGTTGAGGAAATTGAAGACTCACGAGAGTTAGGTTTTATTACCAGTTATGCAAGATTAAATATTTATGAAGATTTTGCCGAAACAGCTTCTACAATTTTAACAAGTTCTGAAGCAGAGTATGATGCAATTTTAGCAAGTATTACAGATCCTGAGGCCAGAGCCAACATTCAAAAGAAAGAAGCCATTGTTGTACAATATTATAAAGATGCTTTTGATATTGATTTTTATGCTTTAAGAGATGAGGCACAAAAAAACACAGACGCTGTTCTTGGAAACTAAACATATTAATAATAATGAGTAGTAATTAATATAAAAATCAATATTATGAAATTAAAATATATATATAAGTACTTGATAGTTGCTTTTGTGGCAGTGCTGCAATGTGCATGTACAAGTACAGAAGCAGATTCAAAATTTGATCAGACTCCTATCGAGCGATTAAATATCAAAGAAAAAGAATTAAATGATTTATTACTTTCATCACCAGAAGGATGGAAAGTAGTTTATTATACAGATAGTACACAATTAGGAGGTTGGACACATCTTTTTAAATTTCTTCCTGACGGTAAAGTTGACATGGCATCAGATTTTGATGGAGACACATCTACCTACAGAAGTCAATATGATATTCAATTAGGAAGCTCAGTAGGTGTGGTTTTTACGACAGCTAACAGGATACACCTTTTGTCTCAGTCAGATAATTATCCTACTGCAGCCCTTAGAGGAAAGGGCTATTTGGGAGATTTTCAGTTTTTTTATTACGGACAGGAGAATGGAGATATTATTTTTAAAACAAACAGAAATGTTCAGGAGTTGCGATTTGTAAAAGCTAAAGCGCAAGACTGGACAGATTTGCCTAAAAATACTCCAATAATCGAAGGAATTACAGGAGGACCTACAAGTCCATTGTTTAGATTGCTAGAAATTAATGATGGCAGTGCATTGCATCTTTATGATTTTGATTTCAATGCAAACGCACGTTTTGGTACTGCGACATCTTTAGATCCAGCATCAAATCAGATTTATAATCTTGCTCTTTCGTTTACGCCAACAGGGGCCATTGCAAAACCTGCTCTGGTCGTAAAAGGGCAAAAATTATCTAATTTTGTTTATGATAGTGTTAGTGATAAATTTATAGCGACAGGGACCGGGGGAGTAAGTGCTACTATTAAATATACAAATGTGCCACCTACGTTAAGTGACGATTATAAAATATTATTGCCAGGTAAAATATACGCTAGATTTGGTTATTATGTTGGGGATTATGTAGAAGATGCACCAACAAACTCACAACTTTTTGTAAATGAATTGACAGCTATTAATGCCGCTTTGCCAGAAGGTGTTGAGTTAACATCTATTCAGGTTTATTTAAATCATTCACTTGGAAATTTTATTTACTACACATTTGCAGGTGGCCCAGCGATTTTTCATTATATAAATGTTGAAGAGGATGCAACAGGCAAAAAGATTATTTTAAAGCATAAGTCATGGAACGGAAACCCAACAGCGGCAGCTCCTGCATTTTTAGCAAATTTTGACAAACACTTGGTAAATAATAATGGTGTTTATGTGAAAAAAGAAAGCTTTAAATTAGGTTATACAAATACTGTTTACACCTTTACCAGTGCTTCAAGTTCATTTAGAATGACCACTTGGCAACTTAATTAATTTATTTTTTTGATAGAAGGCAGTTCAATTGAACTGCCTTTTTTAAGCTAAAACATACAAGAGAGTTAATTGTTAATTAATATGATAAAGAAAGTTTTTGCTCCAATAAAATATTGTTTCTTTCTTTTGGGGATTAGTATTGATAGCCGTTTCGGGCTTGGATACCAGTACATTACATAATTTTTTATACCTCCTTATTATAGTAATTATTCCAATGCTTATTTTCGAAGTTGATAAAAATGAGAAAAGAGGACAGAGTTAATTACACAGAAAACTTTAAATTTTCAATTTACAGAATGTTATTTATGTTTGTTATTCTTTGTGTTTTCTTTTTTATAACGAAACAAAATCATATTTAATAATTTTAGTTTTAATTTTTATTTTTGAAAGAAGCAGCTCATTTTTTGAGTTGCTTTTTTTTTATAAAAAATAGTAATAAAATCTTATAAAAACAATGATTTTTCGATTGTTTTTTCGTATATTTATATTGAAAATCAAATAGTTATATTTGGTTTTTTGTCTGAAACTCAACAGGCAAAAACGGATTGAGTATACAAAAACATCAAACAATTTAAACACTATGTTAAAAACAATTTTAAATTTTTCCGGAGTTAAAATGTTAAGTAAAGAGGAACAAATAAATATTATAGGAAAAGGAGATTCTTATCAAGTTCCCAGATGTGATCGTTATGCCCCACCGGGCTCAAATCCTATTGATTATCCTAATTACCCATGCGCTGATCCACAACCAGATTGCAGGATAACAATTGACGGCAGTGTAATTTGCGGTTAAAGAAAGCTTTTTTATTCTATTTCCAGATAAAAACAATTAAAGATATAAATATTAAACAACCTAATTATTATGTTAAAGACAATTTTAAATTTTAAAGGAGTTGAAGTACTTAGTATTAATGAACAAAAAAATGTAATGGGCGGCGCTGGTACGGTTATATGTATGATACCATGGACACCACTTCCTTATTATGGGCCATGTATTATGGAGCCACAAATAAAACCAGTCGAGCCAATATGTAAAGCAACGATTGATGGCATAGAGTGCTTGTAATAAAATTATTTCTTTTAAAACCGTTTCATAATTCCTGAAACGGTTTTTTTTATTTCTTTAATTTTTTAAAGTAAGATCCATATTCATAAAATATACTATTGTTATTTTTTTAAAAAGGGAATTATCATATATTTGACAAGTCGTTCATAACCCTGATAGAAATGGAAATCCTTTTGTTTTTTTCTCTAAAAAACAAAGATTGAAATGTCCCGAGGCTTCGGGAGCAGGATTGGCTACAAATAAATATTAAAATTAATTTTGAATATGAAATTACTAGAAGGAAAAGTTGCCATTATCACCGGCGCTAGTCGTGGAATTGGAAAAGGAATTGCTGAAGTTTTTGCTAAACATGGTGCAAATGTCGCTTTTACATATAGCTCATCTGTAGCATCTGCAGAGGCTTTAGAAGCTGAACTTAATGGTTTAGGAATTAAAGCAAAAGGATACCAATCGAATGCGGCCGATTTTAATGAAGCCCAAACTTTTGTGGATGCTGTTTTAGCTGATTTTGGAACAGTTGATATTTTAATTAACAACGCCGGAATTACAAAAGATAACTTATTGATGCGTATGTCTGAGGCTGATTTTGATCAGGTTATAGATGTAAACCTGAAGTCAGTATTTAATATGACAAAGGCAATTCAGAAAACTTTCCTGAAGCAGCGTTCTGGTTCTATCATTAATATTAGCTCTGTTGTAGGAGTTTCCGGAAATGCGGGACAAACGAATTATGCAGCTTCTAAAGCGGGCGCAATTGGTTTTACAAAATCTGTAGCATTAGAGTTAGGTTCTCGTAATATTCGTTGCAATGCAATTGCTCCGGGATTTATTGAAACCGAAATGACGGCAAAATTAAGCGAAGACGTAGTAAAAGGATGGAGAGAAGGAATCCCGTTAAAACGTGGAGGAAGCGCAGAAGATGTAGCAAATGCTTGTCTTTTCTTAGCTTCAGACATGAGTTCGTATATTACAGGACAAGTACTTAATGTTTGTGGAGGAATGTTAACATAAGATACTAAGGTTCTAAGTTGCTAAGATTCTAAGATTTTTTAGGTTCTTTGAATTACTAAATCTTCCAAATCATTAAATTAAAAATATGACTACAAACACGATTCTATTATTATTGCTTTCTTTAGTAATAGCGAGTGGTTTATCGTATTTTCAATATTATTTTAAAGCCAAAAATAAATCCGGTGTGGTTTTGTTTTTGGCTTTTTTACGTTTTTTAGCCATTTTTGGATTATTAGTTTTGTTGATAAATCCTATAATGACAAAGAATTCACTGGAAATTACCAAAACTCCGTTGGCAATTGCAGTAGATAATTCGAGTTCTATTGCGGTTTTAAAATCAGATAAAAAAGCGGAAGAATTATATCAGAAATTAATTTCGAATCCCGCTCTTAAAGAAAAATTCGAAATTCATTCGTATCAGTTTGATGCTGATTTCAAGCCTTCGGACAAATTTGATTTTAAAGGAAAACAAACCAATCTTGACGAAGTTGCCAAGAATCTCAAAAGCATCAATAAAAACCTGATTTTCCCAACAGTTATTATTACCGACGGAAATCAAACTACAGGAAACGATTATGTATATCGTTTTGATCCTGTCAATAAAGTTTATCCTTTGGTTGTAGGAGATACAACTACATTTCTTGATCTTAAAATCAATCAGCTTAACGTAAACAAGTACGCGTTTCATAAAAATAAATTTCCGGTAGAAGTTTTTCTTCAATATTCAGGAGATAAAAATGCAAATACTGATTTTACCATTACACAAGGAAATACAGTTGTTGCCAAAGAGAAAGTTTCATTTTCGGCATCAAAAAAAACAGCAACTTTAAATTTGCTTTTACCTGCTGATAAAGTTGGATTGCAAATTTTTAAAGCAAGTATTTCGTCCGGTTCTAAAGAAAAAAACAGCTATAATAATACTAAGAATTTTGCTGTTGAAGTAATCGATCAAAAATCGACTATTGCCATAGTTTCGGCTATAAATCATCCTGATATTGCAGCATTAAAAAGAGCCATAGAAGTTAATGCACAACGTAAAGTAATATTGGTTAAGCCAAATGATCTTAATCAGTTACAGGAAGTTTCGGTTTTAGTCTTGTATCAGCCAACATCGGCTTTTAAAGCTATTTTTGATAATAACAAACTAGCCGGAACAAATACTTTTATCATTACCGGAAACAACACCGATTTTAATTTTCTGAACCAGCAACAAAATAGTCTGGTGTTTAAAATGAGCGGACAAAGAGAAGATTATTTATCAGAGTTTCAATCGCAGTTTAATTTGTTTGCGATAGAAAATATTGGTTTTGAAAATTTTCCGCCGCTTCAGAATTTATTTGGAACCATTACCACAAACGGAAATGTATCAGTTTTACTTTCGTCAAAAATTAGAAACGTTGCTACAAATGCACCTTTGTTGGCTTTCGCCGAAAATCAAGGCAAGCGAACTGCATTTCTTTTAGGAGAAAACAGCTGGAAATGGCGTTTGCAAAGTCATATCGATAACCAGTCGTTTGAGAAATATGATGTTTTTATAGATAAGATCATTCAATATCTGGCTTCGACAACCTCAAGAAAATCACTTGTAGTAACCCATGAAAGCTTTTATAATTCAGGAGAAGCAATTGTAATCAATGCGCAATACTTCAATAAAAATTATGAGTTCGACGAAAAAGCCAGACTTACAATTACAGTTACAAATGCTGAAACGAAGCAAGCAAAAAACTACGACTTGCTAAAAGGAAACAATTCTTTCTCAGCAAATCTTGACGGTTTAGCTGCTGGAAAATATAATTTCACAGTAAAAGAGTTAAATTCAAACACAATATATTCAAGTCATTTTGAAATTTTAGATTTTGATATCGAAAAACAATTTGTAAATCCTGATGTGCTAAAACTAAAACAATTAGCATTGCAAACCAACGGAAAAGCTTTCTTCGAAGACCAAGCCGATGATTTGATTGAACAACTTTTAGAAAATAAAGAATACAAATCGATCGAAAAGAATGTTTCAACCAAAACACCATTAATTGATTGGGTTTGGTTATTGATTTTGATTGCTGTTTTATTGACGACTGAGTGGTTTGTTAGGAAATATAATGGGTTGCTTTAAAAAAGTTGCAAAGGTTCAAAGTGACAAAGGGTAAAGTTTTCTCAATTTTTGAAACACTAAACTTGAAATAAAATAACATAGGGTTCAGTTAAATGTAAATTCTGAGTTCTTAAAATTAAACTTAGTGTAACTTTGTGAAACCACTGTGAATCTATTCGGAATAACAAACAAAGTATTAGTTCGTGAAAATTAGTGAAATTCGTGTTTCACTTTCAATAAAATAAACAATGGATTTCAGGCTAAAAGTTTTCTATACCGTTGCGCTCCGCTTAAATTTTACTAAAGCGGCAACAGAATTATACATCTCGCAGCCTGCGGTTTCTAAGCATATCCAGGAACTCGAAGAAACCTATAAAACCAAACTTTTTGAACGCAATGGTTCTAAAATCGCCTTAACTCCAGCCGGAGAAATTCTGCTAAAACATACCAAAAACATCTTCGAAATCTATCGCGAAATCGACTTTGATATGAGTTCCTTTATCAACGAACGCCAGGGATTATTAAGATTAGGAGCAAGTACAACTATTTCGCAATATATTATTTCGCCTATTTTAGCACGCTTTCATCAAAAACAGCAGGACATCAAAGTCAATTTGCTGAACGGAAATACAGAACAGATCGAAAATGCCTTAATCAATAAAGAAATCGAAATCGGAATTGTCGAAGGACAATCTAAAAATCAGTCTATTAAGTATATTCCGTTCTTAAAAGACGAATTGGTTTTGGTTTGCAGTACCAAAAATCCTTTGGTGAAGCAAAACGAAATCTCGCTTGAAGATTTAAAAGCAATGAAATTTATAACACGTGAACGTGGTTCAGGAACACTTGAAGTTATAGAATATGCTTTAAAACAAATTGATTTTAAAATAACCGATTTGCAAATCGAAATGCAATTAGGATCTACAGAAAGTATAAAATCGTATTTACTAAACTCAGATTGTTTTGCTTTAATGTCAATACACGCGGTAGATAAAGAGCTTAAAAATAATGAATTGATTGTTTTGGATGTAGAGAATTTATCAATAGAAAGATACTTTTATATCATTACTTTATTAGGTAAATCAGATTCTTTATCAGAGCTATTTATTCAAAATATTGCTACTTATTATAACTTAGGGTTATAGTCGATTGCAATTTACGATTGGTAATTATCGTATAAAGAACAGACCTTTGTAAGGAAATATCAAATTCCTTATTTTGAAAACGAAACAACATACCGCATCACATTTAATAGAAGTTAATCTTTACCTGCAACAAGCCATTTTTGCTTTGATCATTGTGTTGTGTTTGTTTTCGATAATTTCTCCACCAATTGCCTTATTGCTAGGAGTAGTTATGGTAAATATTTTTGGGAATCCATTTGTAACTTTCAACCATATTGCAATTACTTATTTATTACAATTCTCTGTTATTGGTTTAGGTTTTGGGATGAATGTCACAGCCGCAATTTCAGCCGGAAAAGAAGGTTTTATACTCACGATTTTCTCTATCTTTAGTACTTTAATACTAGGAGCATTTTTAGGAAAATGGCTCAAAACCGATAAAAAAACATCGCACTTAATCTCGTGTGGAACCGCGATTTGTGGCGGAAGTGCCATTGCAGCGATTTCTCCCGTAATCAAATCAAACGAAAATCAGACCTCAATAGCTTTAGGTGTTATTTTTATTCTTAATTCTATTGCGCTATTTGTTTTTCCAATTATTGGGCATCAGCTTGATTTGTCGCAAAAAGAATTTGGTTTATGGTGCGCTATTGCCATTCATGACACCAGTTCAGTTGTAGGTGCGGCCAATAAATATGGAGCTGAAGCCTTGCAAATCGCCACAACAGTAAAACTGGCCAGAGCATTGTGGATTATCCCAATTTCACTTTTAACAGCCGTAATTTTTAAAAACAAATCTCAAAAAATTAAAATACCGTACTTTATTGGTTTGTTTATTCTGGCTATGCTTTTTAATTCTTATGTGCCGCAAACTGCTATTGTTTCACCAAATATTGTTAATATCGCCAAGATTGGTCTAACAATTACTTTGTTTTTAATAGGAGCAACATTAAATATAAATACTTTAAAAGCAGTAGGAGTGAAGCCTTTGCTTCAGGGCGTTTTTCTTTGGATATTTATTGCCGGTTTAGGTTTGGCTTCGATTTTATATTTAAACTAAAGCTATTTTATAATTGTTTATAAAGATTTAATAGTTAAAGATTTAAATTGATTACCTCCAATTATCAATGATGCGATAAAATTGATTATTTTTGATACATAATGAACTACAGAAAATCATTGCAAATTGACTTCATTAAACGGAGTGTTAATTGCTGTACATGATAAGTAAAAACCATTTTTTGATCGCCACTATCAAAAGGTTTTATTAATAAAAAGATTCAAAAACAGCCAGAATATAATACCCGATTCGGTTGGTAAACAAGTCTAGAAGAAAATTATTTAAATAAACTGACAGACATGTAACTTCAAACATGATATAGGTATTGCTATACAGACAATCAAATTTATTAATTTATTATATACAGTTATGACTTTACCATTTTCAATAATAGCGGCGACAAATTTTTCTGAAATAGCAAATAATGCCGTTACTTATGCAGCAGGATTTGCAAAAGCGACCGGAGCAAAGCTTACTCTTTTTAATGCATTTTCCTTATCTATACACAGTGCAAATTCGAGAATTTCTGCCCAGGGTATGCAAAACGAACTCAACATGGCTACAGCAAGACTTGAAGTTTTGGCGAAAAATCTCTCTGAATTATTTGATATTGAAGTCGATTATTTTTGCAGTTACACGTTTTTAGAAGATCAGATCTCTACTTTGATTACAAATATTAATGCAGAACTTGTTGTAATGGGAATGGCAGAACGTTCCTTTGAGCAAGATCTATTAGGAAACTCAACTACATCAGTTATAAAAAATTTAAATATTTCAGTATTAGCAGTGCCTAAAAACGTTCGTTTTTCCCAGTCAAAAAAAATACTATTTGCTATTGACAGCTTAAGATTATTCTCTGTAAAAAGATTTAGCAGATTTCTGGAAATAGCAAAAAAAATACAGTCCGAAGTCGAGTTTTTTAGTGTTGGTAAAAAAGTAGAAGATTTGATAGAACAACAAAGTCAATTGGGTGTAGAGGAAACCGAAGCACTAGAGCATGTTAAGTTTCTATACAAAAGCATCCAATCAAACAGTGTCATTAATGAAATAAAAAAAGAAGCCAAAAATTACAATGCCGATATTTTGGTTATGGTACCACAAAAATACGGCTTTTGGGATTCTCTTGTTCATGTAAGTAAAACCAGAATTATGGCAACCGGTTTGCATATACCATTGTTAATTCTTCGTGGTCACTGATTTATTTTCTTAAAATAAATACGCTCAAATTAAACACATAGAAATATTCTTTTGTAGATAAAAAAAGAATATTTCTATGTATTAATAAAATTTTTCGATCTGCTAAAAAGTAAACGCAAATAGTTTATGTATAAATAAGCAGTATTTTTTATTGCTTTTTAAGATCTTTTTATGTTACAGTACAGGTCTTCAAAAAGATATGAAATAAGAAACTATTTTACATTCGAAAACCTCACAGTTGGTTTGTCGATCATTTTGTAAAACTTTCCTTTAAACGAAAAACGTCTTTCAATCTCAAAATTAAATTGGTTTTTTGATTTTGCCATTGCAGCTATTTCTTTTGGCGGATTTAATTCGAATTCGTCATTATCTTTTCCTGCCTTGTTAAAAGAGCCATTTGTTTTTATAATAATATCCCTAAAATGTTTTTTACCATTATCATTTACCACTTTATACGAGCTTGACCATTCTAAACTAGCCACATTTGTTAGTTTATAATCATTGACTTCCATAATGGGCTGATATTTACCATCAAGTCCGGCAATAAGATAAAGAATTCCTTCAAAAGGACCACCAGCGCCACCATTAATATGCATTAAAGTAAAAGCATATTGGTCTTCTCCAATTTCTATTAGTTTTGGTTTTGGAGCCTGCGCAAAAGAACCAAAGGCAGCAATTCCAGGCTGAAAAGATCTCATTTGCCAAGCGCTACCATTTTTTGCAAATTTAGCTACGCCTACAAGACCACCTGAAAATCTTCCGGTTTGCAGGCCGTCTTCATCATAATAGGAATGATTAAAAAATAGCAATCTGAATTCGTTTCCCTTAGAATCCTTATAAGTTATGTTATCAAGGATTCTGGTCGCAACACCACTTTCATAAGGAAACATTTGATCTCCTTCGAGACCATTTACATCCGTATAAGCACTCGGTTTGCAGTTTTTACACTTCCAGCTCAAAAAAGTATTGTTGTCAGAAAGTTTATATAACTTTCCAGGAAACAGCCTTTGCAAGGTTTTTACCCCATCAAAAGGATCTGTTACCTGCAGTGTTCTTTTAGTACTTAAGATCGTATCGTTAACATTTTTTAGCTGTACAATGTCTTGATCCTGAGCAGTACAAATAGAAGAAAATAACAAGAAAAAAATACTAAAACGAATCAGGCACATATGCTAAGATTATAAATTTGTGTAAAAGTTAAACGAATTTACAAAGAAAGTTTTAATTTGAACTTATATCATTAAAAGGGTTTAAAAATTAAAAGGAATTAAATTATCACAATAATTACCACTATTGTTTTAAATTATCTATAAATGAGATAAATTTGCAGCAAACAAAAATTACAAATGAAAAACTTTAAAATGAAACCATTGCTAATCGCAATATTCGCATCAGCAATTGGTTTTTTGACATTATCCTGGGGAATTGTTGGCCACGAACGTATTAATAAAGCTGCCGTTATGGCTTTGCCTCAATCACTACAGGTGTTTTTTTACAATCACATCGATTTTATTACACAGGAAGCTTCTGTACCGGATATCCGAAAGTATGCTTTAAATTACAAAGACGAAAATCCAAGGCATTATTTCGACATGGAAAATTTTGGATCTGTAGACAGTATTCCGCAGACTTTAGAAGCAGCAAAGAAAAAATACGATGCTAAATTTCTGAACGATAATGGTATTTTACCTTGGTATATCGAAGATATGATGGTAAAATTAACCAAAGCTTTTAAAGATAAAAACAGAGCCGAAATTTTGTTTTTGGCTGCTGATTTAGGACATTATATTGGCGATGCACACATGCCATTGCACACTTCTGCCAATCATGACGGTCAATTAAGCGACCAAAAAGGAATTCACTCTCTTTGGGAAAGCAGATTACCTGAGTTATTCGCTAAAAATTATAAGTTAAACGTTCCGCAGGCGCAATATTACCAAGATGTTCATAAAGCAACCTGGGATATGATCAATGATACTCATAGTTTAGCTCAGCCGCTATTAGACATCGACAAAAAACTAAGAACTTCAACTCCGGAAGGTCAGGTTTTTAAAATGGATGCTGACGGAAAAGTATTGAAAAGTAAATACAACACAGCTGTTTTCTCTGATGAATATGCTAAGAAACTGCACGAACAGTTGAACGGAATGGTCGAAAGCCAAATGAAAAAAGCCATTACAGCAACTGCAAGTTTTTGGTATACTGCATGGGTAAATGCCGGAAAACCAGATTTGAGCGATTTAGATGCGCCATCAGTTACACAAAGAAACTACCAATCTTTAAGAGACGATTTAAAAATGTTCCAACAAGGAAACTTATTCGGAATGAAAAATCAAAACGACTAAGAAAATTTTTCAGTCGCAGTTTCTGTTACAGATATAAAGAAGCCTCAGATTCATTTGAATTTGAGGCTTTTTATTTTAATTAGGAGCTATTTCCTGCTATTCACTTGTATCTTTTATTTTTTTAAAGAAAAAAAATAAAAGGATACCGCTTCTATCAGGGCTATGGCATTCGTTTTCAAAAGATATTAATCTAAAAATAAAGACATAACAATTACATTATCAGAATAAAACCTGCGTAAATCAGTAATAATCCGCATGCCATTCTGCCCAAAGTTTTTGGAATTTGGAATTTAAATTTTGGATTTTCAACTTCAATCTACTTCTGATATTTCTTTCTCTTCAACATATCCGAAGCTGTTTGGTAAAAGGAGATGGTTTCATTTACCAAATCAGTTCTTTCCTTTTTCATGTATTTTTCGCTATAATCAATTTGATATTCAGGTGCAATACCGTCTTTTGGTTCTGGTTTCAACCTAAACTGTTTCACCTGTTGTTTGGGCGATAAAATTGTCAGTACATTATCTTTTATCAATCCCAGATCCTGATAAGTTGCAATAAAAGCACGTGGTTTGTAATCCGGTTTCAGCGCATCCTGACCAAAAAACTTACTTTCATAACTAAAATGCAATAATCCAAAAAGCGTTGGCATAAGATCAATTTGCGACATCAGTTTGTTGCATTTTTCAGGTTGGCCTGCTGGCTCATAAATAAAAGCAGGAATTCTGTATTTGTCCAACGGAAGTTGCGTTTTTCCTGCACTCGATGCACAATGATCTGCAACAATTACAAAAACAGTATTCTTAAACCAAGGCTGTTTACTTGCCATCGCAAAGAATTTTCGCAACGAATAATCAGTATATTTTACGCCGCCATTACGCGACTTAATATCACCCGGAATATCAATTTTATCATTAGGGTATGTAAATGGCCTGTGATTGCTTACTGTCATGATATGATTAAAGAAAGGCTTATTTTCCTTCGCTTCGGCATTCATTACTTTTATTGCTTTGTTGTACATATCTTCATCACAAACTCCCCAAACATTCTCAAAAGTGACTTCTTCAGGAGAAAAACTGGATTTGTCTACAATATCATAACCGTTTCCGGAATAGAAATCCTGCATATTATCAAAAAAAGCATCGCCGCCATACATGAATTTTACGCTGTATCCCCTTTGTTTAAAAATAGCTCCGGTCGAAAATTTATTTTTATTGTCTTCTCTTTTCAAAACACTTTCACCTGCAGTTGGCGGCAAGCATAAAGTAACCGCTTCCAGTCCGCGAACCGTTCTGTTTCCTGCCGCATAAAGATTAGTAAATACCAAACTTTTTTGAGCAAGACTGTCTAAAAAAGGAGTAATGTGTTCTTTATTTCCGTACATTTTCATGTAGTCTGCACTTAAACTTTCTATTGTAATCAATACTACATTTTTGTGATCTTCAAGCGAATCACTCGTAATTGTTCGTGTTGTGTTGTCTCCGGAAATAACAGGTAGTTGTTGTTTTAAAAGCTGAAATGCTTTTTTAGCCGGAAGTGTTTTATAAAATTTAAAATAATCTAGTTTATTGTTCTCAAAAGCAAGATAAAATTTATACAAACCATTAGCTTGTAGTTCATTAGTAAAAACATTTTTAGAGTTTTCAGTTTTTGCTAATGTAGGTATTGCTATCAAAGAGAGGATAAATAATACAAGATAGATTCCTGTAATTTTTATTTTCTCTAGTACAGACGGAATAGCATCGATATAATTTCGTGATCTTTTTACAATGAAATAAGTAAAAATTGCCGTTACCAGAAACAATACAGAAAATATAGGAACTACAGGATATGATTGCATGATATTCCCAATCACTTCATTCGTATAAATTAAATAATTTACAGCAATAAAATTGTATTTCACACCAAATTCATTCCAGAAAAAATACTCACTTATTCCGTTTTGAAGAATGAGCAAAACATATAGAAAAATGACAAAAGCAAATAGCCAGTATCTGAGTTTGTCTCTTAGTTTTGGTAGAAAAAGCAAAAGAGCAAAAAATGCTGTTTTAATTCCAATAAAGATCAAAATAATTCTGGGTAAAGCACCGCCGTATTCATCAAAAATACTTTTTCCTGAAGCTACGTAAAGAAACAAAGCTGCAAAAGCACTCAAAATGATATAACCTGAAGGTTTGTTGTATTTAGAGTTTGAAATAAAAATAAGATAAAGCCATAAGAAAACGCTTGCCACTATAAAAGTAAATACATCTGAAATAAGTCCTAAAGCAAAGATTTTCAGATACTCAGTAATACTAAAAGAACTTTGTGTAATCGGGTGAAGTATTAAAACAATTCGGAGTAAAAAGCTAATAATACAATAAAATACAGTGAGATTATAAAATGGAGAAAGCTTCTTGTAAAAATTCATTGGAATAATTTTTTTACAAAATTAATTGCGATAGATGAGTTCTGCATGAAGTTATGCTTTTACCTTGCTTAGTGTAAACTTAAAGTTTTCTTAAGATCATCTTGTTTTGGCTATTCTAATGGTTTTAAGCTATTTCTGAATAGTAAAATCTCTATCTTTGAATGATAAAATAAGATACAATCGTAATTAAAAAAGGACAAATGCATATTTTAATAGTCGAAGATGAGTTAGGAATTGTTCAGTTTTTGCAGCAAGGTTTGCAGGAAGAAGGCTATCAGATTACCACTGCAAATGATGGTTCTAAAGGTTTTGAATTGATTCAGAATCAGAAATTTGATTTGATTTTACTCGATTGGATGCTTCCTAAAATTAATGGTCTGGATTTGTGTAAGGCAATCAGAATAAAAGACCAAACCACGCCAATCATTTTTTTGACAGCAAAAGATACCGTTCAGGAAACGATAGAAGGTTTAAAAGCCGGAGCAAATGATTATATCAAAAAGCCTTTTAGTTTTGAAGAATTGGTAGAAAGAATAAAAATTCATTTTAGAAATCGTAAAGGTTCAGAAAGTTTAACTCTCGGAACCATCAAAATTGATTTATCAAAACATATTGTGCTTAAAAACGATGAAGAAGTAGCTTTGACGCAAAGAGAATTTGAATTATTGACTTATTTAATTCAGAACAAAGGAAAAGTTTGCACCCGAAATCAGATCTTAAAAGACGTTTGGGAGATTAATTTTGAATATGATACAGGGGTAATTGATGTTTTTATGAATGCCATTCGAAAAAAACTCAATTTAAAAATTGAAGAAGATTATATAAAAACCATTCGCGGCATTGGTTACATTGCAAACGACTTATAAATGATACAGCTTTCTTTTAAAAACAGAATTGCACTCAACTATATTATTACCACAGGTTTATTAATTGTAGTCGTTTTTTCGGTAATTTACTCTATTGTAAAACATACCGTTTACAATCATATTGATAAAAAAATAAAGGTTGAAATTGAGAATCATCTGGCTGAAATTAAAATAGTTAATGGTAAAGTAATCCTTATTGATGAAGAAGAATGGAATGAGCGCGAACACAATACAGTAGATGTAAATCCTGTATTTGTTGAATTTCTTGATGTAAATAAAAACATTATAGAAAAAGCGCCAAACCTTAAAACAAAAATACTGCCGTTTAATAATGCTGTAAAGGATTATGAATTATTTGATACTAAAATGGGCGATCATACTATCAGGCAAATTCAGGTTCCACTGCTCATTAAAAACAAAAAAATAGGATATATTATTGTAGCAATGTCTTTGGCAGATTCGAAAATGGTATTAAACAATTTGTTTGATATTATGATTTTGTCATTTTCAGCTATTTTGTTGTTGCTGTTTTTTATTGCCAGATTCTTTGCCGGCCGAAGTATAAAACCAATAAATGCCATTATAAATACTTCGAAAATTATAACGAAGGACAATTTGAAAACACGTATTGCGCTGCCTAAAACGAGAGACGAATTATACACACTTTCTAAAACAATAAACAATTTGCTTAACCGCATTGAAGATGCCATCGAACGCGAAAAACAATTCACTTCGGATGCATCTCACGAATTAAGAACGCCGCTTACAGTTATTAAAGGAACACTTGAAGTTTTAATTCGTAAACCCCGTGATAGTAAAGAATATGAAGAAAAAGTAAATTATTGTATCAAAGAGGTAGATCATTTAAATATGTTGGTAGATCAGTTGCTTTTAATGGCTCGTTTCGAGAATCAAAAACAAAATGTAAATACTGAATCTGTATACTTAAATGCTTTAATTCTGGATGTTTTGACTTTGAATTCTGAAAAAATAAAAAACAAAAACATCAACGTTAAATTTGATGCTGAACAAGATTATTACATTCAATCTGATAATTTTTTAGTGATTACGATTTTGAGAAATATTATTTCGAATGCAATTAAATACACCAATAATAGTGGAGAAGTTTTAATTTTACTTTCAAAACAAAACGGACAAATAATCTGTAAAATTTCAGATAGCGGAATCGGAATTGCAAAAGCAGATTTAGATTCTATTTCTAATCCTTTTTTTAGATCAAATTCTACGGATCATCCTGAAATTAAAGGAACTGGATTAGGCTTGTCTATTGTAAAAAGAACTACAGAATTACTTGGAATCAAGTTTACAATTGAAAGTGAAATTGAAGTAGGAACTACTGTCATTTTGGGTTTTAGCGAAAATATGAAAACGTTATAGTAAATTGAAAAAATGTAATAAAAATGGAATGTGAAATATTTTTTAACAATAAACTATCGTTAAGTTAAATAAAAAATAGCGCTTTTATGAAATTAACTATTATATTTGCAACCGAATCAAAGAATTATAAAACAAACCAAACAATGATTTCAAATCAATTACATCATCATCATTTTCATTATTGCTCTCAGGCGATGTGTTAATGGTATGCATGTAAATCATCATATTTTAAAACCCGTTTGAGTACATCAAGCGGGTTTTTTAATTCCAATTCTTTGTACTCAAACTATTAATCAGCAAACAACTAAAAAATGAGTACTTTAAAAATTGCAATTCAAAAATCAGGACGTTTAAACGAAGACAGCATTCAAATCTTAAAAGATTGCGGTATTTCGATCAACAACGGAAACGATCAGTTAAAAGCAGAAGCTTCCAATTTTCCTTTAGAAGTTTTATACTTGAGAAATTCAGACATTCCTCAGTATTTAATTGACGGAGTAGTAGATTTAGCCATTGTAGGCGATAATTTATTAGTAGAAAAAGGAAAACATATCGAAGTAATTCAGAAACTTGGATTCTCTAAATGCAAAGTTTCAGTAGCTGTTCCTAAAACTTTCGAATACAATTCTATTCAGGATTTAGCAGGTTTACGAATCGCGACTTCTTATCCAAATACCGTTAACGAATATTTCAATTCTTTCGGGTTAACAGTTGATATTCACCAAATTTCAGGTTCTGTAGAAATTGCGCCCAACATTGGTCTTGCCGATGCGATTGTAGATATCGTTTCTAGTGGAAGCACTTTGTTCAAAAACAATTTAAGAGAAGTTGAAGTGATCTTGAAAAGTGAAGCTGTATTAGCGGTTTCACCAAAAGTTTCTCCGGAAATTCAGAAACACATCGATACATTAAAATTCAGAATTCAATCGGTTTTAAGAGCGAGAAATTCAAAATACATTTTGATGAACGTTCCAAACGATAAAATTGATGAAATCGGAAAAATTTTACCAGTTTTAAGAAGTTTAACTGTTTTGCCATTAGCACAGGAAGGTTGGAGTAGTGTTCACTCCGTAATCGATAAAGATACTTTTTGGGATGTAATAGACAAATTAAAAGAGGCTGGAGCCGAAGGAATTTTAGTTTGCCCAATTGAGAAAATGGTTCTTTAGAAGGAAATTCCAGTTTTTTTAAATTCCAAATTCCAATTGAAATAAAAGTCCAATATAAAAATTCCAAATCCCAAACTTCGACAACAGCTTTGCGAACTTAATTAACGTTTTTAAAAGTAAGAATACTAAAAAACCTTGCGCTCTTTGCGGTTAAAAAAACACAAAGCATTGGAATTTGTAATTTAAAAAATTGGAATTTATAAATTAATAACAATTATGAATAAGATAGACAATCCAAAACCAGATACCTGGTCAGAAATATTAAAAAGACCAACCAAAACGATCGATGATATCGAAGTTACGGTAAAAGAAATTTTTAAAGAAGTACAGAAAAAAGGTGATGAAGCAGTTGCTAAATACACTTCAATCTTTGACGGAATCACTTTAGACAATTACGAAGTTACTCCACAAGAAATTGAAGATGCTATCAATTCAATTTCAGATGAATTGAAGCAGTCAATTCAATTAGCTAAATCAAATATATTAAAGTTTCACACCGCTCAAAAAACAGATCGAATTTCAGTTGAAACCATTGAAGGGGTAAATTGTTGGCAGGAAAAGAGACCAATTCAAAAAATTGGTTTATACATTCCGGGTGGAACGGCGCCTTTGTTTTCTACGGTCTTAATGCTGGCAGTTCCAGCAGAAATTGCGGGTTGCAAAGAAATAGTTTTGTGTTCACCTCCGGATAAAACAGGAAAAATAAATCCGGCGATTTTATATACCGCCAATTTGTGCGGTGTAACCAAAATATTAAAAGTAGGCGGAATTCAGGCAATTGCAGGAATGACATTTGGAACACAATCCATTCCGAAAGTGTATAGAATTTTCGGACCAGGAAACCAATTTGTAACAGTAGCAAAACAATTAGCAACACAATTTGGAGTAGCAATCGATATGCCGGCCGGACCGTCAGAATTATTAATTGTAGCTGATGATACTGCGGTTCCGGCATTCGTAGCATCAGATTTATTATCTCAGGCAGAACACGGAACCGACAGTCAGGTAATTTTGGTTTCAACTTCAAACAAGTTGATTGATGCTGTTGAAAAAGAAATTCAAATTCAGATTGAAGAACTTCCGAGAAAAGCAATTGCAAAAAAAGCGATTGAAAATTCGAAATTGATTTATGTTGAAAATGATCAGATTGCATTGGAATTAATCAATGAGTATGGACCGGAACACTTTATAATCTGTTCGGAATTTGATGATTTCTATTGCAACGGAATCGTAAATGCCGGTTCGGTTTTTATTGGAAATTACACACCGGAAAGTGCTGGAGATTACGCTTCGGGAACGAATCATACGTTACCAACAAACGGATACGCTAAGAATTATAGCGGTGTAAATCTGGATAGTTTCATGAAATCAATGACATTTCAAAAAATATCAGAAAAAGGAATCCTAAACATCGGAAAAGCAATTGAAGTTATGGCTGAAGCCGAAGGGTTGCAGGCTCATAAAAATGCTGTAACGCTTAGATTAAAGAGTATAGAGTAAAGAAAATAGAGTCAAGAAGCAAGAAGCAAGAGAAAGGGAGTTAAAAGTATAGGTTTAAATCTTGCTTCTTGCCTCTTGATTCTTTCTTCTCCTTAAAACAAAAAAAATGGAATTCAATATAAATACAATAACACGCGAAAACGTGAAAACATTAAAACCTTACTCTTCTGCACGAGATGAGTTTGAGGATTTTGATACTGCTGAAATGATTTTTTTGGATGCCAATGAAAATCCATTTCAAAATGGTGTAAATCGTTATCCGGATCCACAACAAAGTTCGGTAAAAGCGATTTTAGCGAAGAATAATAACGTAAAATCAAGTCAGATTTTACTTGGGAACGGAAGTGATGAAGTTTTAGATTTGCTATTTAGAGCTTTTTGTGAACCTAAAGTTGATAATATTATTTCATTGCCGCCCACGTACGGAATGTACAGTGTTCTGGCGAACATTAATGCAGTAGAAAATAGAGAAGTTTTGCTTTCAACAGATTTTCAGCCACAAGTGGAGAAAATTTTAGAAGCCGTAGATGAAAACACGAAAATCATTTTTTTATGTTCTCCAAATAATCCAACAGGAAATTCTTTTAGTGATGAAAGCGTGGTGAAATTACTTCAAAACTTTAAAGGTTTGGTTGTAATTGACGAAGCTTATATTGACTTTTCGGATAAAGAAAGCTGGTTGACAGAAATGGATGAATATCCAAATTTAGTAATTACACAAACGCTTTCAAAAGCGTATGGTTTAGCTGGAATTCGTTTGGGAATTTGTTATGCATCTGCAGCTGTAATTTCAGTTTTAAATAAAATTAAACCACCTTACAATGTAAATGAATTGACACAACAGAGAGCAATTTCTCGTTTGAATGATTCTAATAAAATTAAAAAGGAAATAGTTTCTATTATAGAGCAAAGAGAGTTATTACTTAAAGTTTTACTTGATGTAAGTTTTGTTGAAAAAGTGTATCCAACAGAAGCTAATTTTATTTTGGTGAAAGTAGATAATGCCAATAAAAGATATGATGAATTAATTGCAAAAGGAATTGTAATTCGTAACAGAACAACGCAGCCTTTATGTGAAAATTGCCTGCGTTTTACGATTGGAATTCCAGAAGAAAATGCAGTTTTGATTAAAGAATTGAAGTTATTAAGATAGAAGAAAGATTATAGAGCAAAGAAGAAGGAAAAAATTGAAAGAGCTTTTTGGATAGAATTAAAAGTCTATTTTCTTTACTCTTTTTTCTTTATTCTCAAAAAATAAAATATGAAAAAAGTACTTTTTATCGATCGTGATGGAACGATTGTTTTAGAACCAGAAAATTTACAATTAGACAGTTTGGATAAATTGGAATTTTATCCAAAAGCGTTTCAATATTTGGCAAAAATCGCCAGTGAATTAGATTACGAATTAGCGATGGTTACCAATCAGGACGGATTGGGAACGGATAGTTTTCCGGAAGATACGTTTTGGCCTACGCAGAATTTCATTCTAAAAACCTTTGAAAATGAAGGCGTTTTATTTGATGATATTTTTGTGGACAGGTCTTTTCCTGAAGATAATGCGCCAACACGCAAGCCAAGAACGGGAATGCTGACGAAATATTTGAATAATCCGGAATATGATTTGGCAAATTCGTTTGTATTAGGAGATCGTTTGACCGATGTAGAATTGGCAAAAAATTTGGGTGCAAAAGCAATTTTCATGAATTTGACAGATGGATTTGGGACTAATGAAATTTCGTTAAAACGTGAAGAATTAAACAATACGATTATCCTGCAAACAACAGATTGGAAAAGAATTTATGAGTTTTTGAAGTTAGAAGCACGTTCGGCATCAATCACACGTAAAACCAATGAGACCGATATTTTTATTGATCTAAATCTGGACGGAACCGGAAAAAGTAAAATCGAAACCGGAATAGCATTTTTTGATCATATGTTAGACCAAATTTCACGTCACGGTCAAATGGACTTGGAAATCCTAGTAAAGGGTGATTTAGAAGTGGATGAACACCACACGATTGAAGATACTGCTATTGCTTTAGGAGAAGTTTTTGCAAAAGCACTCGGAAATAAACTAGGAATCGAGCGTTACGGATTCTGTCTTCCAATGGACGATTGCTTAGCACAAGTTGCCATTGATTTTGGAGGAAGAAACTGGTTGGTTTGGGAAACCGAATTTAAACGTGAAATGGTAGGTAAAATGCCAACAGAAATGTTTTATCACTTTTTTAAATCCTTCTCAGATGGTGCCAAAGCGAATATCAATATAAAAGCAGAAGGAACGAACGAGCATCATAAAATTGAAGCGATTTTTAAAGCTTTCGCGAAAGCAATAAAAGTAGCGGTAAAAAGAGATACAGAAAAAATGATTTTGCCTTCGACGAAAGGAATGTTGTAAAACGCTATAAGCAATAGGCGATAGGCAATAAGCCTAAAGCTTACGGCTTAAAGCTTAAAGCTTTTTTAATGAAAATAGTAATTATAAATTACGGCGCAGGAAATATTCAGAGCATAATGTTTGCTATTGAAAGGCTTGGTTTTAAAGCTGTTTTGAGTAATAATCCCGAAGAAATTCAACAAGCTGATAAAGTGATTTTTCCCGGAGTTGGCGAGGCAAGTTCGGCAATGAAAAAACTTAAGGAAAGCGGTTTAGATAGTTTGATTCCGACTTTGAAACAACCTGTTTTTGGAATTTGTCTTGGTATGCAATTGATGTGCAAATCATCTGAAGAAGGTAATACCAAAGGTTTAGGTATTTTTGATGTTGATGTAATTAAATTCACTTCAAAAGTAAAAGTGCCACAAATGGGATGGAATCAGATTTATGGTTTAAAATCGGATTTATTTAAAGGTATTTCTGAAAATGAATTCATGTATTTGGTTCATAGTTTTTACGCTCCAAATTGCTCCGAAGCGATTGCAATAACGAATTATGAATTAGAATACGCATCAGCATTGCAAAAAGATAATTTTTACGGAACGCAATTTCATCCGGAAAAAAGTGGGGCTGTTGGGGAGAAAATACTAGAGAATTTCCTTAAATTAAATTCCAAAGAATAAATTCCAATAACAATATCAAAGATCAATTTCAATCAAAATATCAATTTTAGAAAATCAGGAATAAGCGATTTTTAAAATAATCTAAAATCTGAACTCTAAAAATCTAAAATATTAAAAAATGAGAATAATACCAGCCATAGATATCATTGACGGAAAATGTGTTCGTTTGTCAAAAGGCGATTACGATACGAAGATAATCTACAATGAAAACCCGCTTGAAGTCGCGAAATCCTTCGAGGCACATGGAATCGAATATTTACATTTAGTAGATCTTGACGGTGCGAAATCAAGCAAAATTGTCAATTATAAAATTTTGGAACAAATTGCGACACAAACAAGTCTGCAAATTGATTTTGGTGGAGGTTTAAAATCCGATGATGATTTAAGAATCGCTTTTGAAAGCGGTGCAAGTCAGATTACTGGCGGAAGTATTGCTGTAAAAAACAGAGCAATTTTTGAAAAATGGATTTCTGAATATGGCTCAGAAAAAATCATCTTAGGCGCTGATGCTAAAGACGAAAAAGTTGCAATTTCAGGCTGGCTGGAAGATTCAGATGAAGATTTGATACCATTTATTCAGGAATATCAAATGAAAGGAATTCAGTATGTTATTTGCACTGATATTGCCAAAGACGGAATGCTTGAAGGGCCAAGTTTTGATTTGTACGGCAAGATTTTGAAAGAAGCAAATGGAATAAAACTAATTGCTTCCGGCGGAATTTCAACTTTCGATGAATTGCCAAAATTAGCACATTTAGGATGTGAAGGAACAATTATAGGAAAAGCGATTTATGAGGGAAGAATTAGCTTGAAACAACTTGAAAATTATATTTTAAATAAATAGATTATTTCGCAAAGATGCACAAAGTAAAGCACGAAGATTCGGTAAAAAAATCTTTGTGAATCTCTGTGAAATCTTCGTGAATCTCTGTGAAACAACTAAAAAAATGCTTGCAAAAAGAATCATTCCTTGTTTGGATATAAAAAACGGAAGAACCGTAAAAGGCGTTAACTTTGTTGACTTGCGCGATGCGGGCGATCCAGTAGAATTGGCTGAGATTTACTCCGCTGAAGGTGCAGACGAATTGGTTTTTCTGGATATTTCAGCAACTGAAGAACGTCGTAAAACCTTGGTAAATATGGTGCGCAGTGTGGCTGAGAAAATCAATATTCCGTTTACGGTTGGTGGTGGAATCTCATCTGTTGAAGACGTTGAAATTCTGTTGAATAATGGAGCTGATAAAGTTTCAATTAATTCATCGGCAGTAAAAAATCCGCAATTAATTAATGATTTGGCACAGAAATTTGGAAGTCAATGTGTTGTTGTCGCAATCGATGCCAAACAAATTGATGGACAATGGATTGTGCATTTAGTTGGCGGAAAAGTTCCAACTGAGTTAAATTTATTCGATTGGGCTGTAGAAGTTGCAGAACGTGGTGCGGGAGAAATTTTATTCACATCTATGGATAACGACGGAACTAAAAATGGCTTTGCGAATGAAGCTTTGGCGAAACTTTCAGAATTGATCAATATTCCTATTATTGCCTCGGGTGGAGCAGGAAATATTCAGCATTTTGTAGATTCTTTTAAAGTTGGAAAAGCAGACGCGGCTTTAGCAGCAAGTGTTTTTCACTTTAAAGAAATCGAAATCAAAGCTTTGAAGGAGGAATTGAGAAAGAATGATATTGAGGTCAGGCTTTAGATAATAGAATCAAGAGTCAAGAAGCAAGAAACTAAATAAAGAGATCAGTAATCTAAAATCTGAACTCTAAAATCTAAAATAAATATGAACATAGATATTAAAAGCTCACACGGATTAATTCCGGCAATAATTCAGGATTCAGAAACAAAAAATGTTTTGATGTTGGGATATATGAATGAAGAATCACTTCAGAAAACAATAGAAACCCAAAAAGTTACTTTTTTCAGCCGTTCAAAACAAAGACTTTGGACAAAAGGCGAGGAGAGTGGTAATTTTTTAGAATTGGTCAATATTAAAAATGATTGCGACGGCGATACACTTTTGATTCAGGCGAAACCTGTTGGACCAACTTGTCACACAGGCGCAGATACTTGCTGGCAGGAAGAAAACAAAGAAAATTATGGCTTCATTTCAAGCTTAGAAAAAACAATTGCAACTCGTAGAGAAAATGCTGATTCTGAGAAGAGTTATGTAGCTTCGTTATTTGAAAAAGGAATCAACAAAATTGCACAAAAAGTTGGTGAAGAAGCTGTAGAAGTAGTTATTGAGGCCAAAGATGATAATGACGATTTATTTTTAAGCGAAAGTGCTGATTTATTGTTTCACTATTTGATTTTATTGCAGGCAAAAGGCTTTCAGTTGAATGATGTTGTGAATGTTTTGAAGAAACGCCAAAAGTAGTTTAAGGTATTTTCTATACAATCTTGTCAGACTGAGCGAAGTCGAAATCCCATTTGCTAAATCACTTTCCGGGACTTCGACTTCGCTCAGTCTGATAAAAATTATTACTTTAGCTAAAAGCAATAATTTTATGAAACTATTTTTATACCTGTTTTTATTTTTGTTTCCAACATTAAACTACGGATTCAAAAAACATGAATTGCCCTATTCAATTGTTATTTCAAAAGCAGAGTTAATTGTGGATGGAACCATTTCTAAAGTTTCAAAAAATGAATATGAATTTACAATAAATCAGTTTGTAAAAGGAAATTCACCTTTAAAAATTAAGGTTCAAATCTGGAAGGAATGGATTTGTGATCCAAGAATAAAAGAGTTAAAATCTGGTCAAAGATTAATTTTGTTTTTAGAAAAAAGTGCTTATGGGAGTTTTAGTCCAATTAATGATAGCACTGGAGAGATATACATTGATAATGATTCTTTTATAAACATATTTCTCCCTAAAGAGTTTACTAATCCTAAAGTTTTAAAGGAAGGAATTTCTATGTTTTTACAAACTTATAAAGTTTATGGAGATTTAAATGATAGGTTCTTACAAAACATTCATATTCAATCCAATAAATCTATATTTGAAATTTATAAAATGAAAGAAGATAATAAAGTTTTTAGATTTTTAGTGGGTAACGATGTGCATTATTCTGAAGTTAAATTTAATTTGATACCACAGTTTATCAATTAAAGATTAGAAAAAAGTACTTCACAAATACAAATTCCGGTTTATTAAATCACTTTGCGGGACTTCGACTTAGCTCAGCGTGCTAAAAATTTCTATTAATAAAAAAGAATAAAAAATCCGTGTAAGATCCGCGTCTTCGCGTAGCGAATCCGTTTCATCTGTGTGCCATCTTAACGCTACTCCACAAACTCAAAAACCGCAAATTCATCTGGTTGGTGAAATCCATGTTTTAAACTTTTATAATACTGTAATGCAAGATATTCGGTTGTGTTACCGTAATCAATTCTAAAAGCATTTCCTTTCCATTTTGTTCCAACTTTTGGTGGTGTAAAATTGCCATTTTTGATGGTTTGCAAACTCGAAAAGGGAATTTTAATTTCGGTAGTATAACCTTCGGGAGTTATTATACTAATAGCTTCTAATTCTTTAATATCAAAATTCATGTTGGTATTCCAGCCGCCACAATTTGAAGAAATACATTTCAGCAATAAATCATAATTAGAGGAAAAAGCATTTACTCCAATTTCTATATAATTTTGACCATCGCCATCAGGATCGATAAAAAACTCTACTAAATCATCTGAATTAAAAATTGGAGCATCTTTTTTTTGAGCTGTCCCAATTATTTTAGAATCATCAGAACGGTAGGCGATATATAAATTTTGATCATTCCACGAAAGTGAAACAAAGGTATGCTGACTGGCGCTTTCTCCGGAATTATGAATTACAAATGGTCCTGAAAAAGGCGCTTTCCAATCTGATAAATCACCATCGATAGTGATTTTTTCGGTTGTTTTGTAAATGGAGTGTGTTTGTGAATATGCTATTCCGGAACCAATCAAGCCTATAAATAAAAATAATAAACCGTGTTTCATAAGCGAATTGTATGCTAAATTACTGAAGCTAAAATAGACAAGAATAATTGATTTCATACTAAAAAATTCCATGTTTAAATTAAACTAAAACTGTTTGAAAATGTTTAATTTTGAAAAGTTAAGTTTCTGTTTTCAGGAAATCTATTTTAAAATCATACTATACCTTATGAAAAAACTCTTCTTTGGCGTTTCTATCGCTTTTTTAATTGGTTTTACGGCCAAAGCACAAGGACTTATGAATAAGTCTGAAACAGTTTTTAAACATCAGGATACTTTGCGCGGCAGCATTACAAAAGAAAGAGCGTGGTGGGATTTAAAATATTATCACTTAGATGTAAAAGTAAATCCAAAAGAGAAAACGATCACCGGTTCAAATACTGTTCGTTATACTGTTTTAACAGAGTCTGATAAAATGCAAATTGATTTGCAGGAACCAATGAAAATTACGAAAGTAACCCAGAATGGGAAAGAATTAAAATTTGAGCGGGACGGGAATGCTTTTTTTATTACTTTAAATGAAAAACAAAAAGTAGGAGAGACCAAAGAGATTGTAATTTCATTTGGAGGAAAACCAAAAGAAGCTGTAAATCCACCTTGGGATGGCGGAATTACATGGAAAAAGGATAAAAACGGAAAAGATTTTATTGCTTCGTCTTGTCAGGGATTAGGTGCCAGCGTTTGGTGGCCAAACAAAGATCATATGTATGATGAAGTAGAAAATATGCTGATCAGCGTAAATGTTCCTGGAGATTTAACGGATGTTTCAAACGGAAGATTACAAAGCATTAAAAAAGAAAAAGACGGAACAAAAACTTTTAATTGGTATGTTTCTAACCCAATTAATAATTACGGCGTAAACATTAATATAGGTGATTATGTTAACTTTTCTGAGAAATTTAAAGGAGAAAAAGGAGATTTAGATTGTAGTTACTATGTTTTGAGTTATAATTTGGCTTTGGCCAAAGAACAATTCAAAGATGCTCCAAAAATGCTAAAAGCTTTTGAAAACTGGTTTGGACCTTATCCGTTTTACGAAGACAGTTATAAATTGGTCGAAGCTCCTTACTTAGGTATGGAACATCAAAGCAGTGTAACTTACGGAAATGGCTATAAAAATGGTTATTTAGGTCGTGATTTAAGCGGAACCGGTTGGGGACTAAAATTTGATTTTATCATTATTCACGAATCCGGACACGAATGGTTTGCCAATAATATCACCTATAAAGATATTGCTGATATGTGGGTACACGAAAGTTTTACCAACTATTCTGAAAGCCTTTTTCTTGAATATTATTACGGAAAAGATGCAGCTGCAGAGTATATTATTGGATGCAGAAAAGGTATCAGAAATGATAAACCTATTATTGGAAATTATGATGTAAATAATGAAGGATCAGGTGATATGTATCCAAAAGGAGCAAGTATGCTGCATATGATGCGTCAGGTTATCAATGACGATGCAAAATGGAAATCTATTTTAAGAGGTTTAAATAGTACTTTTTATCATCAAACCGTTACGGGAAAGCAAATCCAGGATTACATCAATACACAATCCGGAATTAACTTTAACAGGGTTTATGCGCAATATTTGACTACAACACAAATTCCTGTTTTTGAATATATGTTTAAAGATGGAAGTTTTGGCTATCACTGGACAAATTGTGTTGCCAAATTTGATATGCCGGTAAAAGTAACGCTAAACGGTGAAGAGATTTGGTTAAAACCAACTACCGAATGGAAATCAGAAAAAACGTATAATGAAAACAGAAAAGTAGAAGTGAGTAAAGATTTTTATGTTACGACTTCTAATATTGTGGAATAACTTTTTTTGAAATTCAAAAATTTTTGAAATCCCAAATTCCAATTGATTGGAGTTTGGGATTTTTTTTATCTGGATATCTTCACGCAAATACCTTTTTCAAAGTTGGATCGCAAGCCATTTGGAATTTGGATTTTAAAATTTGATTTTTTCTATATTGAATTCCCTACTAATGTTAATTATATGAAATGTACGAATATTACCGTTTTATTTTTCTATTTTAGATTGTATTAATTTGATAATGAATGAGTAAAGCGTAATCCGAAAAGCTTAAGAGTAGGAAAACAAATCAAATCAAACTATTATGAAAAATTTAAAAAACCTAAAAAACGTTGAAATTCTTAGTAAAAATGCTCAAAAGTTAATTTTTGGCGGCGGACTTCCGTATGTAAATCCAACAATTGGATTATGCGACAGATTATGTGGCGAAGCCGGAGGAGTTATTTCGAATACACCGGGTAGAGGAGATGTTTGTCTGGCAGGAACTTCCACTTGTTGTTATTGTAGATAAAAAAGTACTAAAAATTAATCTAACACGTTTTTAAAAAATGTTAGGTTTGTTGTCTGTGGTCAATCTTTTCATTCACACAGAGGAGAAATGACAAAAATCCTGAAAAGATTTTAATCTTTTCAGGATTTTTATTGGAATTTGGAATTTTGAAGAATTTGGAATTTCACCTTCATCGACTATTCAACTTTGCCTTTTCCTTAATGATATCAGCAATTTTTCGATTCTCAATTTTACTTTCAAGCCACGAAATAATATCTAAATAAAGAAAAGCTCTTTTTTCATAAGTATTCTTTTCTAATTCAATAAAACGCAAACGCATTTTGATGAATTCTTTTTTGATATCTGCAGGATATAAGTTGTTCAGATTTCTTAAAAACTTGATAATTTCCTTTTGAACCTCATGAAGGTCATTCATTTTTATTAGAAACTTATAAGTGTTTTTAAGATGATTTTCAAGGTAATAATCTTTTCCTAATTCATAATGTGCAATTAAAGACAAGAGCCTTGCAAAACACATCAAATCTTCCCGCATTGATAAGTTTTTATTATTAATGATTTTATCCAGATAAAGAATGCATTCATTATACTTTTCGCTTCCAAAATAAATAGAGGCAATTTTGTAGAAAAACAACATTTCGTGATGTTCATCCAGATGTTCGCTGTGTATTTTAATCTTCTCTAAAATCTCAGGAATCAAATATTCGCTTTCTGCAAAAGTACCTTCAAGAATATGTAGGTTTAATTTATTATTATATACATATAAAAATGATAGTGATGCAATGTTATCGTTTACAGGAAATTTTTCATCCTGAATGGTTTCTTCTAAAAGCGATAGATATTTTTTAAAATTTGACTTGTACTTCAGCATATAAAGTGATTCCAAAAAGTAATGATTTCCTTTTAGAAAAAATACCGGATTCTGGTAAATCATATTAGGATTGCCGTAAAACAATGTCACCCATTTATAGGCATATTTATAACTTGCCAGGAAGTCCTGTACCAAAAAACTACGCCATAAATTAGCGTTATAAAACCAATATTTTTCACGAAAACCAAACTTGCTTTCGTCTAATTTGGCAATATGTTTGTTGAAATAATCATCAATATATTTATATTCCTCATCATTCTTTACATAACCTGTCTTAAGCATGATTCCATAAAGCTGAAGCGATAAATTTGATAGTTTGCTTGAAATTGTATTTCGATAGTTTAATTCCTTGGCCTGAATAACCAATTCGTCAGCACGTCCCTGAATACTTCGGGTAATATATTGTGATTCGATCAATTTTTCGAACTCTACAATTTCATACGCCATATATTTTTCATCATTTTCCAGCGCAATGATTTTTGTTTTATCCAGAATCTTTAAACTCTGTTTATACAAACCTTTATTATATAAAATACCGGCAAAATCTATTTGTTCGCGCAATTGATAACGAATGTTCTGGCTCGGAATATTCAGTCGAATACTTACCAGAATTTGTTTGTATAAGTATGATTTTAAGTTAGATAACTGTACTTTTTTAATGATGCCGCTCTTAAGAATAAGCTTTTCATCATAGTTTTCAGACTTATCTAAAATATTGAATAATTCGATGAATTTCGTATTTGAACTCGTCTCTAAACGGCTTGCAAAAATCTTAAACTGTCTTTTTTCGGATTTAGAAAGCGATTTTATTAATACAAATAAGAAATCTTTTTGATGGTTAGCCATTGTAAAATATAATAGTGTAACTTATTGGTTTTTAGTTGTTTAATACGTTATAAATTGCTTTATGAACAGTATAATTTCATTAAAATGAATTTCGTACTGAAGAAGTACAATATATATTTGTTATCAAGATGTGAAATTACATTAAATAAATGAATATGAATAGAGAGAAAGTTCAAATTTTTGACACCACTTTGCGCGACGGTGAACAAGTTCCAGGATGTAAGTTAGATACTAAGCAAAAATTAGTTATCGCAGAACGACTTGATAAAATGGGAGTTGACGTTATCGAAGCAGGTTTTCCTGTCTCAAGTCCGGGCGATTTTTTATCGGTCTCTGAGATTTGTAAAATCGTAGAAAACGCCACTGTCTGCGGACTAACAAGAGCCGTAAAAAACGACATTGATGTTGCTGCAGCTGCCTTAAAGTATGCTAAAAGACCTAGAATCCACACCGGAATCGGAACATCTGAATCTCATATTCTTCATAAATTAAATACCACAAGAGAAGATATTATTGCCAGAGCAAAATTTGCTGTGTCACACGCAAAATCTTATGTAGAAGACGTTGAGTTTTATGCAGAAGATGCCGGCAGAACTGATAACGCTTTCCTTGCAAAAGTTTGTGAAGAAGTGATTAAATCAGGTGCTACAGTACTAAATATCCCTGATACAACAGGATATTGCTTACCGGAAGAATACGGGGCAAAAATTAAATATCTAAAAGAAAACGTAAAAGGAATCGAAAACGTAATCCTTTCATGTCACTGTCATAATGATTTAGGAATGGCAACTGCAAACTCTATTGCAGGTGCGATAAATGGAGCAAGACAAATAGAATGTACTATTAATGGTATTGGAGAAAGAGCAGGGAACACCGCTCTTGAAGAGGTGGTAATGATTTTTAAACAACATCCTTACTTAAATCTTGACACAAACATTAATACAAGAGAATTGAATGAAATGAGCCGATTAGTTTCTGAAAGTATGGGAATGATCGTGCAGCCTAATAAAGCTATTGTTGGAGCAAATGCTTTTGCACACAGTTCAGGAATTCACCAGGATGGTGTAATCAAAAACAGGGCAACTTACGAGATTATGGATCCGCTTGACGTGGGTGTGAATGAATCATCTATTATTTTGACAGCAAGAAGCGGAAGAGCTGCTTTGGCTTACCGTGCTAAAAAAGTAGGTTACGAGCTTACAAAAGTACAATTAGACATTGTGTATATTGAATTTTTGAAGTTTGCTGATATTAAAAAAGAAGTGATAGACGCAGATATTCATCAAATTATTGAGGCTTCAAAAATTGAAGGTGATTTAATCAGAAGTTAATTAAAAGAGAAAATAAATAAGGATTTAAATACATAAAGAACGAGACGTTATGAATTTGAAAATAGCAGTTTTACCAGGAGACGGAATTGGACCAGAAGTAATTTTACAAGCCAAAAAAGCATTATATGCTATTGGTGAGGTGTACAATCATGAATTTGTATTCGAAGAAGCGCTCATGGGAGCCATTGCTATTGACAAAACAGGAAATCCATTACCGGAACAAACCCTGAATCTGTGTTTAAATACTGATGCAGTTTTGTTTGGTGCGATTGGAGATCCTAAATACGATAATAATCCAAATGCAAAAGTTCGTCCTGAGCAAGGATTATTAAGGCTTCGTAAAGAACTGGGTTTGTTTGCGAACATTCGTCCTATAAAACCTTATAAATCACTAATTGATGCTTCTCCTTTAAAAAGAGAAATTATCGACGGAGCTGATTTTACTATTTTTAGAGAATTAACAGGTGGTGCTTATTTTGGAGCTAAAACATTAAATGAAGAAGGAACACATGCTTCAGACTTATGTGAATATTCAGAAGAAGAAATTACCAGAATTGCAAATTTAGCTTTTAAATCGGCACAAAACCGACGCAAAAAGCTGACAATGGTAGACAAAGCAAATGTTTTGGAAACCTCAAGATTGTGGAGAAAAGTAGTTCAGAAAGTGAGTTTAAATTATCCTGATGTTGCTTTAGATTTTTTATTTGTGGATAACGCAGCAATGCAGATTATTTTAAATCCAAAACAATTCGATGTGATTTTGACAGAGAATTTGTTTGGAGATATTTTATCAGATGAAGCGAGCGTGATTACAGGTTCAATTGGTTTATTGGCATCAGCATCTTTAGGAGAAAAAAATGCTTTGTTTGAACCAATTCACGGTTCTTATCCTCAGGCAAAAGGAAAAAATATTGCCAATCCAATTGCTTCGATTTTATCAGCTGCAATGTTGTTAGAGCATTTTGGTTTATTCAAAGAAGCGAATGTAATTTATCAGGCGGTTGAAAAAGCAATCGAATATAAAGTTGTTACTGTTGATTTAAAACCAGATTCAAAATTCGGTACAAATGAAGTAGGGGAGTTTGTTTCTAATTTTATTTTCAGCAAGGATGACTTGCTATATTTTAATAATGACAATGTTCATATCGGTCAGTCGACAATTGTTTAGTTTTTTTATTAAAATAATGAAATAAATAACAAGAAGTATGTGAAATGTTGAGATTTTATTTTTTTAGTCCTGTAAGTTTTCATACTTTTGTGACACTAAAAAATAAATGATGCAAATCTCAATTATTATTACTTCTGTCGTTGTTGTCAATGTGTTTAGCACATCTGCATCGGGAATGGTATAAATATAATTGAAAAACTATATTACAAACCTTCCAAATACTGGAAGGTTTTTTTTTGAATAAAAATTAAAATAAAATAATACAATAATGGAATTAAATAAGTACAGCAAAACCATCACTCAAGATCAAACACAACCTGCCGCGCAAGCGATGTTGTACGGAATTGGTTTAACTGAAGAAGATTTGAAAAAAGCACAAGTTGGTATTGTAAGCATGGGTTACGATGGTAACACTTGCAACATGCACTTGAATGATTTAGCAAAAGATGTAAAGAAAGGTGTTTGGGATGTGGATCTGGTCGGACTTATTTTTAATACTATTGGTGTTAGTGACGGAATTTCAAACGGAACTGAAGGAATGCGTTTTTCATTGGTTTCCCGTGATGTAATTGCTGATTCTATTGAAACAGTTGTGGGGGCACAATGGTACGATGGTGTAATTGCGATTCCTGGTTGTGATAAAAATATGCCTGGTGCTTTGATTGCAATGGGAAGATTAAACCGTCCGTCTATGATGGTTTACGGAGGATCAATTCATTCAGGAAAATGGAAAGGAGAATCTCTTAATATTGTTTCTGCTTTTGAGGCACTAGGAAAAAGAGTAAAAAACGAAATTACTCCGGAAGATTTTAAAGGTGTAATTCAAAATGCATGTCCGGGAGCTGGTGCTTGTGGCGGAATGTATACTGCAAATACTATGTCTTCAGCAATTGAAGCATTAGGAATGAGTTTACCTTACAGTTCTTCTAATCCTGCATTGAGTCAGGAAAAAAGAGATGAATGTCTGGCTGCTGGAGCTGCTATTAAAATTTTATTAGAAAAAGATATTAAGCCAAGAGATATTATGACTCGCAAGGCTTTCGAAAATGCTATTACAATAGTAGCCGTTTTAGGAGGTTCTACAAATGCAGTGATGCACTTAATTGCAATGGCTCATGCGGTTGATGTCAAGATTACTTTGGATGATTTTCAGGCTATTAATGATAGAACGCCAGTATTGGCCGACATGAAGCCAAGTGGTAAATATATGATGGAAGATATTCATGAAGTTGGAGGAATTCCTTCAGTAATGAAATATTTATTGAAAGTAGGATTGATTCATGGAGACTGTTTAACAGTTACCGGAAAAACAGTAGCTGAGAACTTGGCTTCAACTCCGGATTTACAAGATGGACAAGAAGTGATTCATGAAATTCAAAAAGCATTAAAACCAACCGGAAATATTCAGGTTTTATATGGGAATCTTGCTTCTGAAGGTGCTGTTGCAAAGATCAGCGGAAAAGAAGGAGAATATTTTGAAGGTCCGGCTGTAGTTTTTGAAGGAGAATTTGAAGTAATTCCAGGTCTTGAGGCCGGAAAAATTAAACCGGGTAGTGTAGTCGTCATCAGATATTGTGGACCAAAAGGTGGTCCAGGGATGCCGGAAATGCTAAAACCTACATCGGCCATTATTGGAGCCGGATTAGGAAGTACTTGTGCTCTTATCACAGACGGTAGGTTCTCTGGAGGTTCACATGGCTTTGTCGTAGGACATATTACACCAGAGGCTTATGATGGTGGTGGTATTGCACTGGTAAAAGATGGAGATTTAATTGCCATTGATGCTGTAAAAAACACCATTGATCTTAAAATTTCTGACGAAGAATTTGCAGCTAGAAAAGCGGCTTGGGTACAACCGCCGTTAAAAGTTACAAAAGGAGTTTTGCTTAAATACGCAAGATCGGTTTCAAGCGCTTCTACAGGTTGTGTTACCGATAACTAATTAAATAACAATATCAAAAATCAATGACAATGACAATAACAATGTCAAAAATCAAATAGCAAAAAAAAACAAAAAATCAATTTAGAATTTATCATTGAAATTGATTTTTGACATTGTTATTGAATTTTGATATTGATTTTTGAAATTGACATTTGATAAAACAAAATATACTATGAAAATATCAGGGGCAGAAGCCGTTATAAGATGTTTATTAGCAGAAGGAGTAGACTTGGTTTATGGGTATCCGGGAGGAGCAATCATGCCGGTTTACGACGAATTATATAAATTTCAGGATCAATTACACCATGTTTTGGTACGCCATGAACAAGGTGCAACACACGCAGCTCAGGGATATGCCAGAGCGACAGGAAAAGTTGGTGTAGCAATTGCTACTTCAGGACCTGGAGCAACAAATCTAGTTACCGGAATTGCAGATGCTCAAATCGATTCCACACCAATGGTTTGTATTACAGGCCAGGTTGGAAAACATTTATTGGGTTCTGATGCTTTTCAGGAAACGGATATTATCGGAATTTCGACTCCCGTTACCAAATGGAATTATCAGGTTACAGAAGCCTCTGAAATTCCTGAAATCATTGCAAAAGCATTTTATATTGCACGTTCTGGTCGTCCGGGGCCTGTATTGATCGATATTACTAAAAACGCTCAGTTTGATGAGTTCGAATTTAGTTACGAAAAATGTACGGCAATTAGAAGTTATGTTCCGGTTCCGAAATTAAATCTGGACAAAGTTGCCGAAGCTGCTGCTTTAATTAATAGTGCTAAAAAACCTTTTATCGTTTTTGGTCAGGGAATAATTCTTGGTCAGGCCGAAGAACAGTTAAAAGCATTGATCGAAAAGTCAGGAATACCGGCAGGTTGGACAATTTTAGGACTTTCCGCTTTACCTACAGATCATCCATTAAACGTTGGAATGTTAGGAATGCATGGGAATTATGCACCAAATTTACTGACAAACGAATGTGATGTTTTAATTGCATTAGGAATGCGTTTTGATGATCGTGTTACCGGAAATCTAAAGACTTACGCAAAACAGGCAAAAGTCATTCATTTTGAAATTGATCCTGCGGAAGTTGATAAAAACGTAAAAACCGAAGTAGCTGTTTTAGGAGATGTAAAAGAAGCCCTAAATGCCTTATTGCCATTGATTGAATCAAAATCACATGATTTGTGGCATAATGAATTTAAAGAATTACTTAAGATAGAAGTAGAGACAGTTATAAATGAAGAGCTGAACCCAACGAATAATAAAGGTATTTCTATGGGTGAAACTATGGAAATGATCAACAAACACTCAAAAGGTGATGCTATTATTGTTTCAGATGTAGGACAGCACCAGATGTTTGCTTGTCGTTATGCTAAGTTTAATACCACCAAAAGTAATATTACTTCAGGAGGTTTAGGAACTATGGGTTTTGCATTGCCAGCTGCAATTGGAGCTAAGATGGGAAGACCGGATCGTGAAGTAGTTGCCATTATTGGAGATGGAGGATTTCAGATGACCATTCAGGAATTAGGTACAATTTTCCAGACTAAAGTTCCTGTGAAAATTGTCATCTTAAACAACGAATTTTTAGGAATGGTGCGTCAGTGGCAGGAATTATTTTTCGATAACAGATATGCTTCGACAAATATGACCAATCCAAACTTTGTTGCCATTGCAGAAGGATATTACATTAAATCTAAAAAAGTAACACAAAGAGAAGATTTGGATGCTGCTGTAGCCGAAATGATGGCTTCAAAAGATTCGTATTTCTTAGAAGTTATGGTCGAAAAAGAGAATAATGTATTCCCAATGATTCCAACAGGAGCGTGTGTTTCTGAAATTAGATTAAGCTAGGAAAAAGTTTCAGATTTCAGGTTTTTTTGTTTCAGGTTGTAGAACCCGAAACCTGAAACCTGAAGCAAAAAAAACTAAAAAATAACATGGAAGATAAAACATTTACCATATCGGTATACTCAGAAAATAATGTGGGTTTGTTGAATAGAATATCAGGAATATTCTTAAAGCGACACATTAATATATTAAGTCTAAACGTTTCAGAATCAGAGATAGAGAATGTTTCAAGATTTATTATTGTAGTAAATACAACTGAGAAGTGGGTTCAGAATATCGTTGGACAAATTGAAAAACAAATTGAAGTAATAAAAGCTTTTTATCACACTGATGAAGAGACTATTTACCTTGAAAATGCTTTATTCAAAATCGCTTCAAGTTTGTTGTTTGATGAAAAACAAATTCAAAATATCATCAAAGAAAGCCAGGCAACAATCGTAACCGTTTCTCGTGATTTCTTCGTGATTTCAAAATCAGGAAGACGTTCTGAAATTGAAGAATTGTATGCGAAATTTAAACCTTACGGCATTATGCAATTTGTACGTTCGGGCAGAATATCGGTTTCTAAACAAAAAATGGAAATTTCAAGTTTATTAGAAACATTCAAATAGTATCATCTTAGTTATATATTATCAATTATTAAAATACAACATTCATTAAATATTAAAAACAAAATGGCAAATTATTTCAATACATTACCACTTAGATTACAATTAGAACAATTAGGTGTTTGCGAATTTATGGAGCAGTCAGAATTTGCAGACGGAATTGCAGCTTTAGCAGGAAAAAAAGTTGTTATTGTAGGCTGTGGTGCACAAGGTTTGAATCAGGGTTTAAATATGAGAGATTCTGGATTAGACATTTCATATGCATTACGTGCAGATGCAATAGCTGAAAAAAGAGCTTCTTATAAAAATGCTACTGAAAACGGTTTTACAGTAGGTACTTACGAAGAATTAATTCCAACTGCTGATCTAGTTTGTAACTTAACACCAGATAAACAACATACTGCTGTAGTTACTGCCATTATGCCATTAATGAAACAAGGTTCGACTTTAGCATATTCTCACGGTTTTAATATTGTTGAAGAAGGAATGCAGATTCGTAAAGATATTACAGTAATTATGTGTGCTCCTAAATGTCCTGGTTCTGAGGTTCGTGAAGAATATAAAAGAGGATTTGGTGTACCAACACTTATTGCAGTTCACCCGGAGAATGATCCAAACAATTTTGGTTTAGATCAGGCAAAAGCTTATGCTGTAGCAACCGGAGGACACAAAGCAGGAGTTTTAAAATCATCATTTGTAGCTGAAGTAAAATCAGATTTAATGGGTGAGCAAACTATCCTTTGCGGATTATTGCAAACAGGCTCTATTTTATGTTTTGATAAAATGGTTGAAAAAGGAATTGAGCCAGCATACGCTTCAAAATTAATCCAATACGGATGGGAAACAATCACTGAAGCTTTGAAACATGGTGGTATTACAAACATGATGGATCGTTTGTCTAATCCTGCAAAAATCGAAGCTTACGAAATTGCAGAAGAATTAAAAGACATCATGCGTCCTTTATTCCAAAAGCATCAGGATGATATCATTTCAGGAGAATTCTCAAGAACAATGATGATTGACTGGGCTAATGATGATAAGAATTTATTGACATGGAGAGCTGCTACAGGAGAAACTAATTTTGAGAAAACAGCTCCAACGGATACTCCAATTTCTGAACAAGAATATTTTGATAATGGCGTTTTAATGATTGCAATGGTTAAAGCTGGTGTAGAATTGGCTTTCGAAACAATGACAGAAGCTGGAATCATTGAAGAATCAGCATATTATGAGTCGTTACACGAATTGCCATTGATTGCTAATACCATAGCAAGAAAAAAATTATTTGAAATGAACCGTGTTATCTCGGATACAGCAGAGTACGGTTGTTACTTATTTGACCACGCTTGTAAACCGTTATTGGAAAATTACATGAAAACTGTTGAAACTAACATTATAGGAAAACCATTTTCAACTTCTAACGGAGTAGATAATGCTATCTTAATTGCGGTAAATAAAGAAATTCGTCAACATCCTATTGAAGAAGTAGGAGCATGGTTGAGAGAATCGATGACTGCAATGAAAAAAATTGGATAATAAATTGGGAATTACCACAGATTCGATTGTGGAATTTGCACTGTATCTTTGTTTTATATGATATTTTGAATTAGTAAGCACTTATTAAAAAAAATGGATATAGATGCATATTGCATTCACTTAGCTTCTACTAGTAAGCAAGTTAAGTGAAGCTAATCCCTAATGAAGGTGTATATTGTCAAAAATATACTAGTTGAAGTCATTATAATTAATAAGGATGCTGCTATTTTCGAAATAGAATATTGCATGGTAATACAGAATTACAAAATTAATTGTTATTGAGATTGTTAAAATAAAGGCATGGTATTCATTTATCATGCCTTTTTTGCAACATGCTTTTTTGTTAAAAAAAGTAAAATTTTACATTAAACGTATAAAAAGCTTATATTTTTTTTAATATGTGTTTTTTTTAGACAAAATTTATGAATTAAATAATTTTAAGAATACGTTGATATTTAATACATTTATAAAAAAATTCCACAAACATATGAGTTATTATAAAATTGAAAATTTAGAACAATATTTTAAACATTACAATAAGTCAATAAGGGAGCCAAGGAAGTTTTGGGGAAAGATTGCTGAAGAAAATTTTACCTGGTACCAACAATGGGAAAAAGTAGTTGATTTTAATATGGCTGATGCCGAAGTGAAGTGGTTTACTGACGCAAAAGTTAACATTACCAAGAATTGCATCGATAGACACTTAAGTAAAAGAGGAGAAAAAACGGCGATTATTTTTGAACCAAATGATCCCTCAGAAAGTGCTTTACATATAACGTATAACGAACTATACGAAAGAGTTTCGAAAATGGCGAATGTTTTGCGTGAGCAGGGAGTTCGCAAAGGAGACCGAGTTTGTATTTATTTGCCAATGATTCCTGAATTAGCAGTTGCAGTATTGGCTTGTGCCAGAATAGGTGCAATTCATTCCGTTATTTTTGCTGGATTTTCAGCTTCTGCTGTTTCTGCAAGAATTAACGATTGCGAGTGTAAAATGGTAATTACTTCAGATGGAGGTTACAGAGGAAATAAAAACATTGATCTAAAAGGAATTGTAGATGAGGCATTGGATACCTGCCCAACTGTTTCTAGTGTTTTGGTTGTAAAAAGAACAAACACAGAGGTTAAAATGAAAGAAGGACGTGACCAATGGTTACAGCCTTTATTAGACGTAGCTTTAGATAATAGTGTTGCCGAAATCATGGATGCCGAAGATCCTTTGTTTATTTTGTATACTTCAGGATCTACAGGAAAGCCTAAAGGAATGGTACATACCACAGCCGGATATATGGTGTATACTGCCTATACTTTTAAAAACGTTTTTAGTCACGAAGAAAATGATATTTTTTGGTGTACTGCAGATATTGGCTGGATTACCGGTCACTCATATATATTATACGGACCATTATTAAACGGTGGAACAACCGTAATTTTTGAAGGAGTTCCTTCTTATCCGGATTTTAGTCGTTTTTGGGATATTATCGAAAAACACAAAGTAACTCAGTTTTATACAGCTCCAACCGCTATTCGTTCATTAGCAAAAGAAAGTTTAGATTATATTCAAAAATATCCTCTAAAATCGCTTAAAGTAATTGGATCAGTAGGAGAGCCAATCAACGAAGAAGCATGGCACTGGTTTAATGACCATGTTGGAGATAAAAGATGTCCGGTGGTTGATACATGGTGGCAAACAGAAACAGGTGGAATCATGATTTCTCCAATTGCTTTTGTAACACCAACAAAACCAACTTATGCGACTTTGCCTTTACCGGGAATTCAACCCGTTTTAATGGATGAAAAACGTAATGAAATAGAAGGAAATCAGGTTGTGGGTAGTTTGTGTATCAAATTTCCATGGCCAGGAATTGCCAGAACAATTTGGGGAGATCACCAACGTTATAAAGACACTTATTTCTCGTCTTTCCCTGGGAAATATTTTACAGGAGACGGAGCTTTAAGAGACGAAGTTGGTTACTATAGAATCACCGGTAGAGTAGATGATGTTGTAATTGTTTCCGGACATAACCTAGGTACAGCTCCTATCGAAGACGCGATCAACGAGCATCCTGCTGTGGCTGAATCTGCAATTGTTGGATTTCCACATGATATTAAAGGAAATGCTTTATATGGTTTCGTAATTCTAAAAGAAACAGGAGAGTATAGAGACAGAGCAAATTTAACCAAAGAGATTAATCAATACATTTCTGATCATATTGGGCCAATTGCAAAACTGGATAAAATTCAGTTCGTGTCTGGTTTACCAAAAACACGTTCAGGAAAAATTATGCGTAGAATTTTACGTAAGATTGCCGAAGGCGATTATTCTAATTTTGGAGATACTTCAACGTTATTGAATCCTGAAATTGTAGAAGAAATTAAAAACGAAAGAATTTCTTAATTTTAAAAATTAATGGATAAATAAAAATGCCTCTTAAATTTTTAAGAGGCATTTTTTATATGTGTAAATTAACGAAGTTTAATATTGTCAGACTTAGTGAAGTCGAAGTCCCGCAAAATGATTCAGCTCAATTTTGTCATTCCGAGGAACGAGGAATCTCCGCAAGTAATTCCGCAAACAAAATTGCCAATCTTTGTAGAGTTTCTTACGGAGATTCCTCGTTCCTCGGAATGACAAAATTTCACTACAAAAATTTTGACAATTTAAAACTTAAATTTCCTTATATAGCTTATATGGTTTAATTTTTTTACTTAATCCCCAATCTAGATTTCAACTTCAAAAACAACAGCGCAATTTTATACGCATCTTCAGAAGAGGAATTTCGATCACTTTTTGGAATTTTGTAAATTTCACTTAAATCATCTAAAGAAAACTGCTTGTCATTGATATCCATTAATTTTCTGTACATCATGTCGATATCCAATGCTTCATTTTTCAATCTTCCACAATCCAGACGCTCTAAAGCCGAATTTAGCATTTCGATATCAAAATTAATATGATGCCCTACTAAAATAGAATTGCCTATAAAGTTAACAAATGCTTCAATAGCATCTGGTTCAGGCATTTTAAGCATTTTGCTTTCAATAATAAACTCATTCGAAAGTCCGTTATCCTGCAAAAATTTGTATTGAAGCAGAACAGCTTCGAAATTGTCTTTTATTACAATTCCATCATCAATTACTGAAAAAGCACCCAAAGATAAGATAACATCTTTATTGGGGTTTAACCCGGAAGTCTCAGTAGATAAAACTACAAATCTGTTTGGTTTTGTTTCGAATTTAGTCAGGTAGTCTTTCCAGAAGTCCGGATAGTCTTTATTGATATTTTTAATCCAGTCTAGCATACTTATGAGAATTGTGTAAGTTGAAATTTACTCTTAATCAGTTCCTCAAGGTCTTTCATTGGGGTTAAGGCATTTTTTAACTTTTCTTTGTCTGTTTTAGACATTTCTCGCAAATTTATATATTGTCCTGAGTCATCATTCTTTAATCCTTCAATAGTTCTAAATTTTGATAACGTTAAAAAAGCTTCGGCGCAGCTTAAATAAATTTCAGCATTTTTAGAATCTGTTATAGCCAATTGTTTGAATCGCAAATAGGTATTCTTAATTCCTTTGATATTGGCATTTAAAATCAACAAACGTGCAGCATCAATTAATGGCATCAATGCACGTGTTTTGATATCAAATTTTGTTTTATGCGGACCTTCTTCTTCTACGATAAATTTCTTGAAGAAACTTAAAGGAGAATTTTTCTTTAAGGCATCATTACCTAAAAAGTCGAAGAATAACGTATTGTTGACAGCATTCTTAAAAATCACATTTTCTATTACTTCTTCGATCTTTGGTTCTCCAAAAACAATTTCATAGTCAAAGAAAATACTGCTTAAATCGTTGCTGTTTTCACCTGGAGTATTCATCCAGCTATTGTATTGCTTTGTCCAGTCTGTCAGTGATTTACACCATAACATATTGCTCGCCATATGTCCGTTTGGGCAATATTCGTAACCTACTTTTTCTAAGATAGAAGTTGTTCTTTTGGCTAGTCTTAAAAAATAATCTTTTACTTCTCTGTATTTTTCTGGTGAAACGTCTTCAAAAATAAGAATGCTATCCTGATCGGTTAATAATAATTGTTCTTTACGACCCTGGCTACCAATGCTTAACCAGGCAAAACGGGCAGGAGGTGAGCCTAAATCCAGAATAGATAATTCGACAGCACGTTTTATTATTGCCAGATTAATTTCACTTGCAATATTGCTAATATGTGAAATCGGAATGTTTTTTTGAATTGAATTCTGAATCAAATCAGACAAGCGATCACGTATTTGTTTTAAGTCTTTAGGAAGCTGAGAACGTTTGATTTCTTTAATTAAAACACCAGGATTACTAGCTTGAGCCACAATTAAATCATGTTCAGAAATAATTCCTTTTACAGCAGATTTGCTTGTACCGTCTTTGGTAACACATAAATGTGTTACATTGTTTTTAAGCATAAGCAATTGCGCTTCAGCCAGAGAAACATTTTCGATTACCGTGACAACCGGAGAAGACATGATCTTGTCAATTGTTTCTGTAATAGGATAGCGGCCAGTTGCAATTTTAGAGGATAAATCGGCATTGGTTACAATACCAATCGGATTGTTGTTTTCGCAAATAACGATATTATCTACCATAGATTCTGTCATCAGGATCGCAACATCTTTAATGATACGATTAGACTCAGTTGTTAGTGGTGAATTATTGTATGCAAGTGACTGAATATATTGCATTTCTGATTGCTGATCTACATAGAAAGCAGTGTCAGAAATCAGTTTTCCATTAGAGTTTACATTGTCTTTTGCATGTCTTGAATTGATGGCAAAATTCTCCAGCAAAAAGTTTAATACATCAGAGTTATTGGCTACAAAAGGTCTGAAAACAGCGATAGGAATAGCGTATATAATGCTTTCTTCGCGTGCTTTTGCAGTCATCATATAATTATTTTTGGCAAAAAACGGACGTAAACCAAAAATATCGCCTTCATGACATTTGTTTATTATAGTTTCTTCGGCATCAGCAATTGTGGTTAAATTTATGACACCCGAAGCCACAACATAAAAACTATCATGAAGTAAGTCGTTTATTTGAAAAAGTACAGCGTGTTTTTCTAAATTGATTACACGAATGTTTGTAGCAATATCAGATAATTCCTGAAAAGTTAAGTTATCAAATGGCGGGTATTCTTTTAAAAAATCTGCAATATGCTCAGCAATTGTATTCATACGTTTGATAATTTTTTTAAAGTATCGAATGTAAAAATAATAAAATAAACTCTTACAATGAAAGCATCTTTGAGAGAATGTAATTATTTTAAGAAAATGTTAAAATTAACTGATTTCTAGACTTTAAAAAATGCTTTTTAGGATTTTAAAAACATTATTATCATTTGAAACTTATCGGGTGTGTTTGAAAATGGAGATAAAACTAATTCTAAAGAATTCGCTTCTGGCTAAATTTGTTTTTATAAGCGAAAAAAGAATGAAGAAAGAAATGTAAGTAAAAGGTTTTTAAAATATTCTATTTTACATAATATAAATTATAGTTCATTTGTGGTATAACTAATTAACAATACCACATGGCCTTAAAACGATCCTCTTTAGAGAATTACACGCTATTACTTGTAGAATTAAACAAGATGCGTCACACAAACTTTAATGCAAAAACATTTTTAAAGAAAATGAGACCATTTTGCAAAACCTCACATTTAAAGTATCAAACATTATTTCTAAGAATCCGAGGTTCAAATATAGGAATTACAATTAAAGTTTGTACGGATTGCTTTATAATAACTCAATCTTTCTGTGTTCATGAATTCATTTTTTATTGCAATTCAATGAAAACGCTTCTTTCGAAAATTCTTAAACATAATCTTTTAGTACCTTAATATATGTCAGCAATTATACTTTTAATTCAAAAACGAGAAAATTTACTCTTGGAATTAGCTGGTTTAAATTATGATTTAAACGAGTATTCAAAAAATCCTGTAGAAACTGTCGATTTAATTGGTCTTAAACATCAGCATGATTTTACTATTAGAGAAATCACGAAAATTGGTCAGCAGGTAAATGTTTTTTTTAATTCGCAAATTTCTAATTACAAAAACAAATTTTTTGAAATCGAAAAGAAAATTAATAAAGCTGTTTCAAAGAAAGAATTCACAATTAACGATTTGCCTAAAAATCATTATTCACTTTGGCAAAATTTAGAAAATTAATTTTTTGCTACTCCCCTTTCGATTTTTCAATTGTTGCCGTAGGGTATAACGGCAACTAACTCACTCAAACCTACTAAAAAACAATGATTTCATATAAAGAAAGGCATCAAGCCCAAACTAAATTCAAAAACAATAATTTAAAACCTACTCTTATAAATATAGACTACTTAATTATCAATCTAGAGGGACAGCCGTTTGGAGAATTTCCCGAAAATTCAAAGTTTCGCCTAAAACCTTATGAATACGGAACTAAGATTTTTGAACTTAGAGCAGATTTATATTATGAAGATTTAAAAATTGGAATTTATACAGCAAGACCACGCTCGGCAATTATGAGCGAACAATTTGCACAACTACAATTCGAAAACAACCTATTTTACACATTGTCTAACGATGCCTTAAGAGGTGTCATAAACGCTTTTTGCGATGAAACAAACTACATATTTAAGTCTGTTAATAGACTGGATATTTGCCTTGACAAGTCTGATATCAACAATTCTTACCGTAATTTATATAGTAATGTTGTTGCAGGTAACTATCTTATTTCGGGGCGTCCGAAAAATTTACAAAGTTATTTTGAAACATATAAAGGAAAATCAATCCTTAATGGCTTCCAAATTGGGAAAAGAACTTCCGATAAAATAATACGATGCTATAACAAAACGCTGTCATTGCAATTAACTGAGAAACCATATATAAATGAGTATTACACCAATAATGGTTTAAAGAATGACAATGTTTGGCGTTTTGAATATCAGTTAAATTCTGCGTTTTTTCGTGGATTAAATGAACATTCTAAAGCTGATATAAAAGTCAGTCAGACAATGACTTGGGGTATCTTTGATAAAGCAAATCTTTATGAGTTATTAAAGATCGCAAACAAAGGTTTTTTTGAAATCCGTGAGAATACTGGCAAAAGTCAGGTCAATAAAGAAAAGCTTATAACTCTGTTTGATTTTGATTTTTTACAATCTCAGATTACCAAATTCAATCCTATAATCAAACGTTTAAAGAAAGTTGTTCTATCGTCAACAACAATTAAAAAACGCCTTGCGAAATCTCTATTTAGAGAGTATTACGCAAACAATCAAGATATCTCTTATATCGTTGCTCTAAATCTTTTACTTGAAGATATGGACATGATTACCGAAAAACCGCTTTTAATGTGGTTCAAAAACAAATTACATTTCTATCTGCATGAATTTAGAACAAAGGAAAAATTAGTAAATGATTTTGATTCTGAATTATTCCACGAACACCAACTTTTATTTTTATAAGCCATGAAAACACAGAATACAAGCCAAAAAGTTTCCAAAACTCAATTAATGCACATTCTTGAAGTTAGCTATCCAACTGCAAGAAAAGAGTATCAAATTATTTTAGATAGTCTAGCCCTGAAAAGAAAATACTTAATGATTTCAGACTTAATTGAGTACAAAATCCTTTCTTAAAATGGTAAAAATTAGAAAAAAATAGAAAGGAATAGAAAGAATTGGAAAACGTCAAATGATAGTTGCAATAACCTTTGTGAAAGAAATTAAACAAATAAAATTTATAACAAATGAAAATTGCAACTATTACAGGCGTTACAAAATCGCCAGAATTACAAGTAACAAAAGCAATCGGTGCTTTAATTGTTTCGAGTGATTTAGCTTTATCAGCTTTAACTACCGAAAAAATTAGTATTTACATTGAGCGTGGAAACGGCTCGAATGTCATTTTAGCAAATAAGGTATTGCTTAAAGATTTCATTTTGGCAAGTACTTACGGAACTGAAAATACTCAATCCGATGCTGATAATGCTTTAATCGCATTATGTGAATTGGCAGACGAAGGTTCAATTTATCTTGCAGATAAAGAGAGTATTAAAATTACTCTTGAAGATTTAATTGCAGGTAAACGTTACGATTTACACGGTATCGAAGAACCACAGCAAACCAACAATCTGTACTTTTTTGAACAAAAATCTGTTGCTTCTGAGGAGTTTAACAAAAAAATTGATGTTCAGGGATTTGATTTGGCTGTCATGACTGTAGACGATTCAGTAAGTGATTTGTCTTACCAGTTTTCTAATGGTCAGGTGGTTAAATATCTTCCTTTCGAATTACAAACTTTGAGCCGTGATATTGACCCAATTCAAGCAGTTCTTGCAGACGGGAATGTTCTTCAAGGTCTAACAGATAGATTAACCTTGCCTTTGGTGGCTGTTGTTGGTATTGAGATCAATAAGTCACAAGGTTCAATTATTAATTTCGTCGTAAGATGTTTAAAAACTGTGTAAACTATGGGATTCTTTAAAAAAATTGGAACTGCCATTAAGAAAAATGTTTCTTTTAAAAATCTTATAAAAGTTGCTACTCCCATAATGGGCGCTATTCCTTTCGTAGGTGGTACAGTTCAAAATATCTCGCAAAATTTGCAAGATGCTCACGAAGCAAAAAAAGCTAATAATGCAGCGCAAGCGGAATATAACAATCAGTTAGCTATAGCGTCAGCAAGTCAAGCAACTGGTGCTATCGCAAGTGCAGGTGCTAATATCTTCGCAAAGTCCGTTGCTACTGGAATCAATGATGGGCTAAGTGCTGGATTTGTAGAGGGAAGTGGTCAAGTTGGTGCAACTGTCGTAACATCAACCATAAAAGTATGGTTTCAAAGAAATTGGAAAATCGTTATTGGTGCTGTCGCTGGTCTTATTGCATTGATTTGGTTTATAAGACGTGATCGCAATAACACAGGCAAAAGAGTTGCAAAAAGACGATAAGCCTAGAAATTACTATCGAATCTATCTTATAGTATTTCTGATAGATTCGGCAGTAATAATTTTAAAAAAATTGGCTGAATTCATACTATTAATCAAACACATTATAAAGTAATGGCACAAAGTAAAAAAAGTTATGGTTCAAATAATCAGAATTATAACAACAATAATAATCAACAAAAAGTAAAGCATTCAGGTGCTAAAAACACTACTTACACCCCTCTTTCGGGGCCTAATAAAGGTGTAGAGCAACATCTTACAACTGGTTGGAGATTGAGCAAAGGAGAACTAATCGCAATTAAATGTGTAACAACTTCTAAATCAAATCTGTCGGACAAAGGTTGGTTTGGTTCTGTAGCATGCACATTTACAAACACTAAAACGGGCGTTCAGTCATTTCATTGGGGTACAATGCAAAAAAATGGCGGTAAAGTAGTAATTGACGGAATGGCATTTGTTATTAATCCACGTGCAAAAAACGGAGGTTACGCAGGTACATTTTTACGCTCGAACTAATGTTTAAGGTAATATTAAAATTCCTCCCTCTGATATTACACGAAGGAGTTGATTTACTCAAAGAGTATTTAGAAAAAAGAAAACAATTAAAACAAAATAAGTCATGAAAAATTTGAAAGGAATTGTTTCGATAATTGGGATTATCGTAAAATATGGTGCTGTTGTAACTGCAATTTTAAAAGGTATTCAGGTTGTATCTGATGAATTAGGCAAACTGGATTTCGGAAAAGATGAAACGCATACATCTGTTAAACCAATAACTACAGAAGAAAATGAGTAATTTTTTAGGTAGAAAGGAATTAACTCGAGGTATTCGAAATAATAATCCGGGCAATTTGGTTCTAACAAATATTGCGTGGCAAGGTAAAATACCAAATGCACAAAATACCGATAAGCATTTTGAGCAGTTTACAGAAGTAAAATTTGGTATTCGGGCAATGTTAAGGGATTTAACCAATGACATTGATAAAGGTAAGAATACAGTTAGAAAATTGATAACTGAATATGCACCACCATCTGAAAATGATACTCAAAAGTACATTGAAGTTATTTCGCAAGCTGTCGGTTTAGACCCTGATCAAACTATCAAAATTGTAGATGCTAAGTTTTACTTAGTTATTGCGAGAGCAATTATAAAACACGAATGTTCTCCCGATCATAATTTAATCTACGATTCAGACATTCAGGATGCTATTGATATAATGGGAGATTACAATCTTTCAGGTGTAACGGTAACGGCTAAAAAGAAATTCAAGTTTAATTATTTGATTATTCCCGTACTGCTTTTTTTTTATACTGTTTACAGCGTTACAGTCTAAACAAACGCAAAAGAAGATAAAAATTATTAATTCAAAATTTAAACAAGATGTTAGATAAAATCAAACTTTTTTACGCAAACAATAAAACTGTTGCAAATGTTGTACTAGTTGCTTTAGCGGGTTTTTTAGCTTATAAATTATTTAAGAAAAAATAACCAATGGCTCAAAGAGAGATAACAAATAGAACAAAGAGCCAAGCCAATACAGTTTGGCTCTTTGACTTTCTGCAAAAATATTGGATTCTTATTACTGGTATAGTTGTGTTCTATCCATTATTAAAAAAATGGTATGATAAGTTCACACAAGATGCTGAGGAGAAAGAACTTGAAAACGCAGAAAAAGATTTAAAAATTGCAGTATCAAATCCAATGACAAAAGAGGTTGAATTGAACAAAATTACTCCACGTAAAGAGGTTCATAATATAGCAGAATCTTTGGCTGTTTGGTTGGGTACAAATAAGCAAACAAAAGATGCGCCTTGGTACACTTGGATAACTGAACCGTTTTCAAATTTCGAAAATGAAAATGAAACAATTAACGAGTTACTCAAAGTCAAACAAGCATCAACTGTACCATTAGTAATTGGCTGTTATTATGTTATTACAAGACGTGATTTGAAAGCTGATTTGAAAAAATATTTATCAACTTCGGACTTGAAGAAAGTTCCATTATTTAACTAATTATGAATACAAGACATTACGTACAATATATAGATGAAAGTTATTCTTTAAAAGTTAAGCCTTTAGAATACGTTGATTATTATTATGACGAAGTTAACGATGAAAATCTAGGTGGTCATTATTTATTAGAGGGAATTGATGTACAGTTTTTTATTGTTGGTGTTTTCATAGATAATAAAAGAATAGATCGTGTAGAGTTTATTCGTATTGATAATTTATTTATGACTTCTATTATAAATGATTTGGAGATGTCAGACTTAAACGTCATTCCTTTAAATCATTTTTTTGAAGCTAACAAAAAAGTTAGATTCGAGTTAACGAATGTCGGTGTTGATGTACCTATTGTTAATGCAATGATTTATGGTGCTATTCCTCGTCATGATGTAGATGTTAAGAGCATGGTGCGCCATCAGGTTGATGTAATGTCTATGCCGAGTGGTGTTACTGTTCCTGAATTAATTATTTACAACCGTCCTACTTTGGTTAAGAAAAACTTCATTGGTGGTTCTTTGAGTTCTCGTTATGACAATGTATCTGTTTTTGCTAAGGTTACAATAAGGATATATCTTGACGGGTCTTATGATTTACTGGATAATACTGTAATATCAAATTTAGTTCCTAATAATTATACTACTTTAAATACTGCTTCAAGAATTGCGTCAGGAAAATCATTTCCTTTTTTCAATTTTTTTATTAAACCAGTAGATTTATCAGGCGGTGCTTATGTATTCTCTGATTTTACTCAGTTTGAAATGTTCTTTAACTTAAAAACTAAAGAATTTGCTGTAGTTCATCGAAAATTTAGGCTTAACGATTATGGAACTGAAGTAGAACTTTTTTATAATAATATTATTCAAAATTACAGAGGCGATAATGACAGCGTCACTTTAAAGTCTCCTGACGCATTAGCGGAATTGACTGTATCAAATAAATATATTTAATGGCTAACACCACTCCAACGCCTTACAGCTGTACAATCTTTAATAAAGATAAAAGTATAAGACCTATAAAAGTTGAGTTTTGTAAATCAATATATTACCTGCATAATTGGTGTAAAAATGTCGGATTTGATTATCACTACATTAATATTTACAACCGAAAAACTGGCAATTATATTTCTCGACAATATTTCAATGATTATATAATAGATAAGCCTTTGTATTAATTTACAAAGGCTTCTTTTTTCTTAGAATATAGAAATAACGTAATGTTTTGAAAATTCAATGAAAAATTGCCAAACAGCATATAAAATTGCGATTATTGCTCCAACAGCAGTTATTATGTTGTATATATCTTCTTTAGTACGTTTTCTATTTATGTCGCGCAATTCATCTTCGTAACCGCCTTTTCGATGAAATAAAACTCCATTATAATTAATTTTAAACATCCATTGATTTGAATGTGAAACATCTACATAACCGTCAATATTTAGTTTTTCCATTATTAAATACGCTTCCGAAGGTGATACATCTAGTTCTGCAAAATGGCAGATTTCTTTACTATGAACGTATAATATATTATCTTTTAAATATTCTTCATATAGAAATTTCAGAATATGATCTAATTTTACTTCTGGTTTCATATTTTCTTTGTTAACTGTAGCTAATATAATTAAAAACTCCAACAAGGTATAATTATTTATTCTTTTATAACAATTGACAAAGTATATTAAAATTTGGCATTATATTTGAAAATCTTTAGTAATCATAAACTCACAAACAAAACCACATGAAAAAAATTACTTTATTACTTTTTGTCCTGCTCTCTTTGCCACTTTTTGCGCAGGATTCAGATATGAAAGTATATCTTGAAAAAACAGATACGGCATCACTTGAACAATATGAGTTGATAAAAAAGGTTAATCTTGTTTATCCTGATATAATGATTAGCAAGCAGGTTAAAAATAAATTCAAAAATAATTTTAAAACAAATGAGTTATTATCTTCAGATTTAGTTTATGAAAATACTTCTAAATTTAAATTGTATAACGTTACAATTTTAGATAATCGTTGTTTATCATACACATTTCTAACTCCAGACGATGTTTTAACATTTGGAGAGGTACGAACTTTTGACGGTAATACAGTTAGGACATTGTACAGATTGGCTAAAGGAAAATCATTGATGCAATATTTTATTAATGGCAAATTAATCAACGAAGTAAAAGGATAAAAAAATATTATAAATTAATGTTTAACTAATTTTAACCAATAACATTTTAAAGAATGGAATTAAAAGACTTTATATCAGAATCGATAAAACAAATTACAGACGGACTTATAGAAGGTCATAAGTATATCAAAGAAAAATCGCCAGTTTCGGAAGGTGTGCGAAATAGCACAAAGGTAATTAAGTTTGATATTGGTGTTCAATCAAGCGAAGGAAGTAAAGACGATGTTGGTGGTAAAATTACAGTTGCACAAATTTTTCAAGTTGGTGGCAAATCTGAAAGTAATGCGTCATTAATAAATACCAATAGAATTCAATTTGAAATACTTCTAGGTATATCTAATAAATAGTAATAAAAAACAATAAATAAGCCCCAATAAAACGGGGCTTTTTTTATGTTCCAGATTTTTATATAGATTTCTTTAAAAATAGGAGGTAAAAATGCTGTTAATAAAGTTGTTAACATCTTCTTGGACATACTGCAAATCATACTATAAATTATAGTTCAAATGCATTACATTACTGTATATAACAGTTGTAAGGCTTAGTCAATTCTGTGTTTTTATAAAGTGTTTCATATTTGATATTTGAAAGTCTCACTCTCATTAACAGCTTGTTTAGCTTATCTTTGATTCAATATTTTAATCGTAAAGTTTCGTGAGAATCGTTTCTTTGGGAACTAAATCAGATCCGCCTCGTTTAGTAAATTGTATTACGCCTTCATTTGCATAAAGTACTGCGCTTACCGAACCATTTTTAGATTTCATGCTGATTTGAGCTTTTTCACCAAGTACATAAACATATCCGGTAACTTCCATAAGGCCGGTAACGAATTTTTCATGAGCACTCGTAATTTCTGCAGTTCCGAATATTTTACTGTTTGATTGTGCTATGTTTAAAGTTAAAACATATTCCTTGCTGCAATCCTTGCAATTCTCAGTGCTCCATGTGCCTGTAAATCGATTTGTTTGTGAATGTGCTGAAAAAGAAATGAATAGAAACAAAAGGATGATTTTTTTCATTGGAATTGTCTTTGTTTTTTTAATTTGTTTCAAATATAAACCAAAAAAGCATTCACCGTGGTGAATGCTTTTCTTTTCAATATAAAAATGAATTATTTTATTTTTTTCAAATAAACAGATTTTCCGTTTAATGCTACGTTAATTTCATTGTTTTTCTCTGAAAAAGTGGTTCTCAAAGCATTTCCTTTAAAAATGGTAACATCGCCATAAACTTTCCCGGTTTCAGTAGAAACATATTCAAACAATAATTTTTTGTTATCTGGCTCAATTCCAATTTTATAACTTGAAAATTTCGAAGTGTCCAGATTAAATTCCTGCTGAGTGTCAATGATTTTGCCATCTGCATAAAAATTGGTGACAGACTTGTTTAAAGTGATATCAGGATAATACTCATTCACTTTTTGAAGAAGTGCGTATTGTTCAGCAGTTGCATCTTCTTTCTTAGATGTAATTGTTTGTGCGAAGGAAAGCGTTGTAAAAATAAGAGCGAATAGTAAAGAGAAATTTTTCATAAATTTTAATTTTTAGGATTAGTTTGAAAATCAATTATTGAAGTTCAATTTAGATTTAAAATCAATGCACTTTTTATATAAAAATGCATTCGATTATATAACAAGGTACTAAATATTTACCTTTGCAGGAAATTAAAAGCAATTATTTAAGATAATGACAACAAAAAAATATATTAAACTTATTCTGATTTTAGGTTCTTTAACAGCACTTGGTCCTTTTTCGATCGACATGTATTTACCGGGCTTCTCTGGTATTGCCAAAGATCTAAATACCACTGTTGCAAAAGTATCGATGAGTCTATCCAGTTATTTTATCGGAATTTCTGCAGGACAATTGCTTTACGGTCCTTTATTGGATCGTTTTGGACGAAAAAAACCGTTGTTTATTGGTCTTCTAGTTTACATATTAGCTTCATTAGGTTGTGTTTATGTAGCCGATATTGATTCTTTTATTCTTTTACGATTTGTTCAGGCAATTGGCAGCTGTGCGGCAACTGTAGCTTCTGTGGCAATGGTTAGGGATTTATTTCCGGTAAAAGATATACCAAAAGTTTTTTCTTTATTAATGCTGGTTCTTGGGCTTTCGCCGATGTTGGCGCCAACAATTGGTGGTTATGTTACAGAAGATTATGGATGGCATACGGTATTTTTTATCCTAATGTGTATGGGAATCGCTATTTTAATTGCTGCCCAGGTTGGTTTGCCAAACAGCTATAAACCTGATACTTCGATCTCATTAAAACCAAAACCAATCATTTCGAACTTTTTAAAAGTATTAAAGGAACCTCAATTTTTTACGTATGCATTTACAGGTTCAATTTCTTTTTCGGGCTTATTTACTTATGTAGCGGCCTCGCCTATCATTTTTATGGATATTTACCATGTAGATGCAAAAACCTATGGATGGATTTTTGCTTTTATGTCGGTAAGTTTTATTGGTTCCAGTCAGTTGAATTCAGTTTTATTGAAGAAATTTTCAAGCCAGCAAATGATTTTTGGAGCATTGATTACACAATCTGTCATTGCCATCATTTTTCTGGTACTTGCTGCAAATAATTTACTTGGATTATACGAAACCATAGCAATGCTTTTCTTGTTTTTGGGATGTTTAGGGATTTCAAACCCAAATACTGCGGGACTTACTATGGCGCCGTTTGCTAAAAATGCCGGAAGTGCTTCTGCTCTTATGGGTGCAATTCAGCTTGGTTTGGGAGCATTGGCTTCGTTTGCTGTTGGTATTTTTGTAAAAGATTCAGTAGCGCCAATGGTTCTTATTATGACATCAACAACGATTATCGCGTTTATAGTTTTAAATATCGGAAAACGTTTTATTAAAGAAAAAATTGAAGTTTCTAAGGATGATGATTTTTTGGTAGGACATTAAATTAAAAAATCCAAATTTTTGAAATTCCAAATTCCAATAAATTGTGTGGAATAAATCCAGTTTTAATGTAATATTGTCATTTTGAGGAATGACAATATACGAGCATAAAAAAAGCCAGAATTTAATAATTCTGGCTTTTTGTATTTATTGATATTGGAATTTGGAATTTCAGAAATTGGAATTTATTATCCAATTCATCTATTCACTTTGTTGTCTTTTATCTGGTCTGATAATCATTCTCAATGATTGATCACTTGCAAAATAAGCGACCATCCAGTTCCAAAATGTATTTAATCTGTTTCTGTAAGTGATTAAAGATATTAAGTGGATAAACAGCCAGATAACCCATGCAAAGAAGCCTTTAAAATGCCATTTTGGACTTGGTAAATCTACAACGGCTTTATTTTTACCAATGATAGCCATAGAGCCTTTGTCATTATAAGCAAAAGGTTTTAAAGGTTTGTTTTGTACCAATGCTTTAAAGTTTTTTGCTAAATTTAATCCTTGCTGAATGGCAACCTGAGCCACTTGCGGATGCCCATCAGGAAAATTTTTATCGCCCGCTGTAATGGCCGTATCGCCAATAGCATAAATATTTATTAATCCATCTACTTTATTATATTGATCTGTTGCCATACGTCTTCCGCGGCCATAACTTTCCTTTGGAATTCCGTCAAAAAGTTTCGCAGAAACTCCGGCAGCCCAAATTAAGTTTTTTGTTTTGATGGTTTCTCCGTTTTCAAAATGTACGGTATCATCAACATAATCGACTACGCGGGTATGTAGCTTAACCACAACTCCTAATTTAGTTAGGGCATCTAAGGTGTCTTCTTGCGAAGCTTTACTCATTGGAGCGAGTAGTGCGTCTCCCCCATCGACCAAATACACATTACTGGCTGATGTTTCTAATTCCGGATATTCCTTAAGGAGTATATTTTTTCTCATTTCGGCAAACATTCCTGAAACCTCTACTCCTGTTGGTCCTCCTCCGGCAACCACAATCGTTAACAATTTACGGCGTTTACGAATATCTTTGGTAATAGCGGCTTTCTCCAGGTTTTTAAGCAATGTATTACGCATTTCGATGGCATCATTTAAGGTTTTCATCGGAATGGCGTTTTTCATTACGTTTTCCATGCCAAAATAACTTGTTTCAGCTCCTGTGGCAAAAACCAAATGATCATATGTAAGTTCACCGTTATTAAGGATTATTTTATTTTCTGCAGGAACTACAGAAAGCAATTCGCCTAAACGAAATTGAAGATTTTTTTTGCCTGCAAAGAATTTTCGAAAAGGATAACTGATACTTGATGGTTCTAAAAAAGCGGTAGCAACCTGGTATATAAGTGGCGGAAAGAAATTATAATTGTTTTTGTCTACAAGTGTTACTTGTATTTGAGGATGGTCTACAAGCTCTTTTGCGAGATTTATTCCTGCAAAACCACCTCCTATAATTACTATATTCATATGTGTTGTCTTTTAAGTAGGATTCATGAGTAAAACTTTTCTGCCTGAGCAGTTCTATAAATTTAACATTATAATTTCATATATAAAACCTCATTTGAGTTTTCTTTTATATTCTTACGGAATTAATTTGTCAATTTAAGCTTCATCATAATGTCTGTTTGCTCATCATTTCCTAATTTAAAAATGTGTTTGTCAAATTCAATAAAACCATTTTTTGTGTAGAAACTGATCGCTCTGAGGTTTTCTTCCCAGACTCCTAACCATACATAGTCAACATTTTTGTCCTTTGCTACCTGAATAGCTTTTTCATATAGTAATTGTCCAACTTTTTTTCCGTGAAATTCTTTCGAAACATAGATTCGCTCGATTTCAAGGGATTTTTCGCCTTTTAATTCTGTTTGAGATTCTCCGAAATTTACTTTTAAGTAACCAATTACTTCGTTTTCTAATGTGGCAAAATAAAACTGAGAATCTTTATTGGTGAGTTCTTTCGTTAATTTTTCTGAAGAAAAACCTTCTTCCAGATAATTCTTCATGTTTTCTTCAGAATTTGATTCTGAAAATGTCTCCTGAAAAGTCTGTCTTCCAATTTTTTGTAATTGGTCAATGTCGTTTAACGAAATTTCTTTTATTTGGATATTAGTCATGCGTACGTGGTATTTTTAAGATAATATTACCTTATAAAAATACAACATAAATTCGCAAATTCTGGAGATTAAGTGGCTACTTTTTGAATTTTTTAACAGGTTTTTCAGTTACTTCAACCTTGTTTTGCAAAACGTAATTGGCCAACAATTTTTCGATTAATTCGTCTTTAGTAAGATGATGAAAAACAGTTTTTACTTTTGTTTTTAAATCGTTCGAAATGTCGTGATTAGGTTTTGTTTTGAAGATTTGTTTCGCCCATAAAAGCGTATTGTTTTCTTCTAAACTTACTACAGAAGGTTTTTGAAACTGAGTAAATTTAATACCTAATTCTTTTTCGAATTCCGGAATTTCAGCTGTTTCTTCTTCTTGTAAAACGGTCAAAGAAAGTCCCTTTGCTCCTGCCCTTGCTGTTCTTCCGCTACGGTGAACATAGTTTTCGTAGGTATCCGGTAAATGATAATTTACGACATAAGAAATTTCTTTTACATCGATTCCTCTTGCTGCTAAATCGGTTGCAACCAGAATATTGATGTGTCCTTCACGGAATTGCTCCATGATTCTGTCACGAATTCCCTGAGATAAACTACCATGAAGCGCTCCTGAAGAAAAACGATTAATCGCTAAGTTTTTAGCTAATTTGTTTACTGCAGCTTTGGTTTTACAGAAAATGATTCCGCGTTCTCCGTCTTTTGAGTTTAGGAAATGCATTAAAACATCCAGTTTTTCGATTGGATCTACTACAATATATTCGTGATCAATTCCTTGGTTACCAACTGTTTCCATATTGGCGCTGACCTGAACTACGTTTTTGTTTAAGTAATTCTGGATCAGTTGTTTGATTGTTCCCGGTAAAGTTGCTGAGAATAATAAAGTCCTGTGCTTTTTAGGAAGTTCGGCTACGATTTCGTCCAAACTTTCTTTTAGGATTGAAACCATTTCATCGGCTTCATCTAATACTAAATATTGTGCTTGTTTTAAGTCGATTGCCTTGCGCTGAATCAAATCGATTAAACGTCCCGGAGTTGCTACAACTATATGTGTGGGTTGTGATAAACGCTCAATTTGAGGTTTTATTGGGATTCCGCCACAAGTTGAAGCTATTGAGATATTTGGAATATGTTTTCCAAAATCTTCTAAGTTTCTGAATATTTGTTGTCCAAGTTCTCTGGTTGGTACCAAAATTACTGCTTGTACAATTGAAGATTCAGTATCTATTAATTGCAATAATGGTAATCCGAAAGCGGCTGTTTTACCGGTTCCTGTTTTGGCTAAACCTACAACATCATGGCTTTCAGAAAGCAATAACGGAATTGTTTTTTGTTGAATTTCTGTTGGCTCAACAATGTTCAATTCGCTTAAAGCTTTTAAAATTGGTGCTGAAATTCCTAATGATGAGAATTGTTTAGACATTGTTTTTATTATTGTAGAGTTCTGATTTTAGATTTTAGATTTGCCACAGATTACTCAGATTAAAATGATTTTTTAGAACCTTTGGTTCTGTTTTTTCTCTCAATTTTGTCATCCCGAGGAACGAGGGATCTCCGCAAGAAACTATCATAAAGTATTTCTTAAATTGTCGAGTTTCTAACGGAGATCCCTCGTTCCTCGGGATGACATATATGTGTGTAAATGTTTACTATTACTTCTTATGAAACCTAAAGCCCTAGCCCTGATGGGAGCGGCATCCTTTTGTGCCGGTGTTCGGCATAAAAGATACAGTGGACAGCAGGAAACAGCTCCTAATTCTTGAAATTCCAATAAAATCAATAATGGAAATTCCAAATTCTTTAAATCCCAAATTCCAATTGGAACGCGCGCTTAGACTACGCTCAGCGTGACAACCTGAAACTTGAAACTTGAAACTTGAAACTTGAAACCGAAAAATGTTCAGAATAAAAACCTGAAACAAATTTTTTAATCTTCGTCTGGTTCGTTCATGATTTTTTCGCGATACTTTTTACCTATTAATAGTACCAGTTTAAGCTTATAATCGTCAACCAGCCATTCGCGGTAGTTTTTACTGCACTGGCTTAAACATTTAGAATAACGTTTGATACGACAATCGATATCGTCATCAAGTTCTCTTCCTAATGATTTTGCTTCTTGCAGCGTTTCTGTATTGTCTACACACATTGCTGCATGTTGTTCTAACGATTTGTCTAAAACTACTTTAGAACGTAAATTTTGTTTGATGATTAATTTATGTTCTTCATCAACATCAAAAGTAACATCGGCAGTTTTGGCGAATTTGGCGCGCAATTCCGGTGGCATACTGTATTTAAAATACAATTCGATCTCGGTATCATCACGTAGATTTTCTAAATAAAATTCTGGTGATTTAAAGATGTGCTGCCAGTTTACCGGCTCACTCCATAAACCAAAACGTGCTGCATTATTACCCAAATCAATAACTGTAAACTCGTCTTTACCAGGTAATTTACGAGATCCACGACCAATCATTTGGTAGTATAATGTTAGCGATTTTGTTGCTCTGTTCAGGATAATAGTCTCTACTGTTGGCTCATCAAAACCTGTGGTTAAGATTCCTACAGAGGTTAGAATAGCATCCGGAGTCTTTTTGAACCAGGCCAAAATATCTTTACGTTCTTCTGAACTACTTGTGTTATCAAGGTGTCTGATGTCGTAACCGGCTTCTCTAAACGTTTCATATACATATAATGAGGTATGAATACCGTTGTTGAAAATCAAGGTTTTTTTACCAAGAGAACGTTCTGTATATGCATGCAGTAATTTTTCCTGCATGATGGTGTTGGTATAAAGATCATCTGATGATTTTACGGTGTAATCTCCGTTGATACCTACTTTTAATGATGTTAATCCCACATCATAACTATAGGTTGTTGCACGGGCAAGGAAACCTTTGTCTATCAATGAACTAATGGTGTCTCCCACAATAAGTTCATCGTAACTCTGGTGCATTGGTAATTTTATATTCGAACTCAAAGGTGTTGCTGTTACCCCAAGAATAAAAGCATTTTTGAATGAGTTTAATAATTTTCTGAATGAATTGTAGTGCGCCTCATCGATAATAACCAAACCAATGTTATCAAGGTGTAATTTTTCGTCATTGATACGGTTTTTCAAAGTCTCCACCATGGCAACAAAGCAAGAAAATTCGTTTTGATCCGGTAATTCTTTTACTTTACTGTTAATGATTTTGTTCGAAACACCAAACCCTTTTAGCATTTTTGAGGTTTGTTTACAAAGTTCGATACGATGCGTTAAAACCACCACTTTTTTATCATTATTAGCTAAATAACGACGTACTATTTCAGAAAAAATCACTGTTTTTCCTCCACCAGTAGGCAATTGATATAATAAATGATGTTTCGAAGGAGCATTGTCTAAACGTTCAAAAATGGCATCAATATCGCCTTTTTGGTATGCATAAAGTTCTTTTTTCTCTTCTCTTTCTATTTCTAAAGTGTTTTGAGACATTGTTTATTTTTGGATTTTTGCAAAAATACACCGAAAAAACAGTTATTCATCTTATTTTAACGTAAAATAAATGATTTTTTTAAATAAGATTTTTTATGAGAAAAGCCTTTAAAAGTCAATTTTTTCTAAAATCGCCTCAAAATCATACTTGTTTTTCCATTTTTGTTGAATAGTTTCTTGTTTGACTGCCAGAATTCGATCTTTAAAATCATATAAAATTCCGTTAGAAATGACAAAATTTACTGCCTGCTCGAAAGAATTTAAAATACTTTTGTAAAATAATTCCTGTTTAATAAAATTATTTGACGAATAAGTTTGCGCTATTTCGATGTTATAGAGCATAATATCGGCAATCACAAAAGGATCAACTCCTATCATTATAAAATGTTTTATAATTTTTTGAGCTACAGAACGTCGCATCTTGGCTTTTGGACGCCATTTTGCATTGGGTTTCTTTATAGGGAAATATTCGTGCGAAATTTTGACTTTTGATTCCTGCAAAAGTTTATCCTCCTTTGGATTAAAAACAAAATCATAATACACTTTTACGGGCGCGAATTTTTCGTACAGCTCGATAATTTGTTCTTCGAGTTGTTCTTTGTTTAATTCGGCCAAATATTTTTTTAAATCGCGCTTACTCATTATCAAAGTTTAAGATTACAAAAATAAATTACTTTCCTGATTCATACCGCAAAAACCAACGATAATACTTAATTTTGCGAAAACAAATTTAAAATATCACATAGATGCTCAGGATTTTCAAAGTTACCGCAATTTTAGAAGGGATTTCTTATTTAGTATTATTTGCTAATATGCTTGTTATTAAAAACAGTAATCCGGAATTATATCATACTTTTTTACGTCCGTTAGGAATGACTCACGGAGTATTATTTATAGGATACATTATATTGGCTGTGTTACTTAGAAAATCACAAAATTGGGATCTCAAAACTTTTGGAATCATACTTATTGCTTCTCTTATTCCGTTTGGAACTTTTTACATAGAGAAGAAATACTTAGAAAATAATGCATAAACTTTTGGATAAAATATTTAATTTTTTATATCCGCTTTTTAGGGATTGGGGAATGAGCCGCAACTTTGCGTCTTATATTAGCCTAGCCCTTAATATCGCTGTCATGATAGCTTTGGCGTTTGCCATTTATTATGTAGCAAAATTTGTTTTGGTGACCTTAACGGCCATTTTTGCCCAGAAAACCAAAACTAAATTTGATGATTACCTTATTCATAACAAAACAACGAAATACACGGCGTATTTAATTCCGTTTTTCTTTATCTATAAAGCCGTTCCTATTATTCTGGATAAGTACGAATATTGGGAATCGCTGTTTGGAAAAATAGTTGGTATTTATATTGTTTTGATTAGTTTATGGATCATCAGAACCATTTTTAATGCTTTACGCGATTATCTAAAACAAAAACCTGAATACAGCGACAAACCTATTGACAGCTTTGTTCAGGTTATTATGATTGTTCTTTGGATTTTTGGTGTAGCGATGATTATTTCGACGCTTTTCGGGATCAAAAAAGGGGAACTTTTAACGATTCTGGGAACACTTTCGGCTATTATTATATTGATTTTCAGGGATACTATTTTAGGATTTGTATCGAGTGTTCAGGTTGCCATAAACGATATGGTGCGCATTGGCGACTGGATTACAATGGATAAATTTGGTGCAGATGGTGATGTGATCGAAATAAACCTGACTACGGTAAAGGTTCGAAATTTTGATAATACCATTACCACTATTCCTACTTATGCCTTGAGTTCAGACTCGTTCCAGAACTGGCGCGGGATGCAAAAATCTGACGGAAGACGTATAAAAAGACATATTTTGATAAAAAGCAGCAGCATTCGTTTTCTGAATAATGATGATTTGAATCATATGAAACGCGTGCAACTTATAAGTTCTTATATCGAAACCAGACAAGCTGAAATTGAAAAATACAACGATTTACGTGGTGTAGATAAATCGCTTTCGCTAAATGGCCGCAATATGACGAATTTAGGTTTGTTCCGTAAATATATCATGCAATATTTAATAACGCATCCGGGACTGAATAAAGATATGCATATCATGTGCCGTCAGCTACAATCGACTGCACACGGAGTTCCTTTAGAGATTTATGCTTTTTCGAGCGATAAACGCTGGGCGAATTACGAATATATTATGGCAGATATTTTTGATCACGTTATGGCTTCAGTGATTTATTTTGATCTTGAAATATTCGAATTACCTTCGACAATTGGACCGCTTAATTAGTTTCAGGTTTCAGGTTTCAGGTTGATTTGCTTTGAGTATAATTTTTACCGCAAAGAACGCTAAGATTTTAATCTGTTTTATGTTTTAGAAAAAGTAAAGTTCGCAAAGCTTTGTGTCTTTTTATTTTTTTAAATCTCGCAAAGGCGCTGAGTCGCAAAGTTTTTTAAGCTTTATGTGCTTATTTTGGGATTAATTTAAGATGGCGAATTCTATAAATACTATAAACTTAGCGTCTTTGCGCCTTTGCGAGATTATTTAAACCCAGTAAAAAAATCTTAGCGTTCTTTGCTGTTAAAAATTGAAACTGAAAACTGCCACTGAGACTGAAAACTATTTTCTAACCTCTTCAAAAACAAACTTCGAATTCTCATATTCTATTGGAGTTCCCGGCATGAAACAAGGAAGATTGAAATACGTGGTTATGATGCCGCTTCCTAAATACAATTTGTTTTCTTTTTTTAGTAAAGCCAGAGGAATTCGTTTCCAGCTTCCTCCATTTGATATAAAATGAAAATCGCCTCTTAAAGTATCTCCTTTAATATCTCCTCTTACATCTCCGGAATCTTTGCCTTGTTGATAATATGATCTTTCATAATGTCCGAAAAATCTTTTGTCATTTACATTTATAGATAAAATAGCCGTGTCTTTATCATTTATAGCCTGATAAACTATACGATTGTACTTGCTTCTTTCGTCTTTGGAATTGCAAGACATAAAAAAAACAAAGCACAGACAAATAATGATACTGTTTTTAAACATAGCGTGATTTATTATCAAATTATAAATTGAAATTTATATACGATCTTTTACGAATTCGATTTGAGTTTTACCATGAGCTTTTGGTTTTCCGTTTTCATCCAGATTAACCATTGTGGTTTGATCAATTGTAATGATAATTTCACGGGTCATCATATTTCTTACAGCGCAAGTTAAAACTAACGAAGTGTTTCCGAATTTTACAACATCAATTCCAATTTCTACAATGTCTCCTTGTCTGGCAGAACTCTTAAAATTGATTTCCGACATGTATTTTGTAACCACTCGGGTATTTTCTAGCTGAATAATGGTATATAAAGCCAGTTCTTCGTCAATCCATGCTAATAATTTTCCTCCAAATAAAGTTCCGTTTGGATTTAAATCTTCGGGTTTAACCCATTTTCTGGTATGAAATCGCATAATTTTAATTTGGATAAAAGTTTTTGTATTGGAATTTTTTCTAAATTTAAAGAAAAAACATGGAAGATAGAGACGCTTTTTTAAGAGAATTCAGAGGAGAGACTTTAGGAACTGTAAGTGCTCAATCTTCAGCCGAAGAGCTATTTCAAAATCAGACGATTAGGCCGATTTTAAAATTACAAAATGATTTGTTTATTGCGGTTTTTATTAATTATGTCAATAAAAACAAAGCCGATTTTTATTCCTATACGGTCGAAAAGAAATTACAAACGATCGAAAATTCCATCCAAAAAGATATTAAGTTTCGTAATTCTTTAAAAGGAATTATAATGGCGCTTTTTACTATTGAAGAATACGACACTTATATTCAGAACTCTTCCAGTTTAAACAAACGAATGATGAATTTGTTAGTTGATCGTTTGAAAAGTCAGGTGCAGTTGTTTGAATTGGAAACTAATAATTAAATATAAATAATGTCTATTAGAACTTTTTGGAATATCATAATTAAAATTTTAGGTTTGTTTTTAATTTCTGGAGCTTTAGTTCTGGTCCCACAATCAATTTCCTATTCATATTATGCTTTTAAAAGCGGAGATTTTATAGATGTATTATCTCTCGCCGCTTTAAATTTAATTTTGCTTTCGATTTATTTTGTGATAATCAGACTTTGTATTTATAAAACAAACTGGATTACTGATAAATTAAAACTGGATAAAGGCTTTGAAACAGAAAATATTGAACTAAATTTTGACTCAGCTAAAATAATTTCTATCGCACTAATTGTGATTGGAGGTTTACTATTTATTGATAATATTTCAGTTCTACTACGAGAAATTATGGTTTTCTTTCAGGATAAAAGTCTATTCAAAGACTATCCGAAATCTGGTTGGCTTATTTTTTATTTTTGTAAAACTATAATTGGTTATTTATTAATGACAAACAGTTTTCGAATTGCAAAATTGATTGATAAACAGAAATAATAGATAATAATTTAATCAATTTTCTTATATTGAAATCGAATTAAGTAAATTTTAATGATAAAGAACGCTTACCATTATTTATTTTTTAGAACATATCAAGTTATTTTAAGAACTAATGAAATTTCAACTGTAACTAGTACTGCAAGATTTTTATCACTTCTTTTATTTGTAAATATTATGTCTTTTTATCTTTTCTTTAATAATATACATAATAGTATTGCATTTTATGTTTGTGGTATAATTGGATTCATTATGGCTATCTTAAATTTGAGATATTTTAGTCCTGAGAAATCTGATTCTGTCATTTTTGATTTTAAAAATATTCAAATAAATGTATTTTATAGATATTTGGTAGATAGTTATCCGTATTTATCTTTTTTAATTCTATTAATGTCTTTAGATATGGGTTATAAAACTATTTTTTATTATTTGGGATTATTAATATTGATTAAATTGGTTAATACTTTTTGGAAAGCATAATTTTATATTTTAACTAATTATCCTAATGTTTGACCAATTCCGAAATAAATTTCCTTTAACCGATGAAAAATGGATGGAATATACCAACTATTTCAATCGCATGGAAGTTCCTGCTAAAACAATTCTTTTAGAAGAAGGCGAAATTTCTAAAAAGCTTTTTATTATCGAAAAAGGCTGTATCAGAGTTTGGTTTAACAATAACGGAAAAGATTTGACAACTCAGTTTTTTTTCGAAAATCAGAGTGTGGCTTCGATCGAAAGTTTTATGAAGAAATTTCCAAGTCAGGCGGCTGTTGAAACTATTGAACCTTCAGTTTTATGGTGGATTTCGAAAAATGATTTGGATAAAATTCTGGAAGAAATCAAGGAAATTCCGGAATTAAGAGATCGTTTAATTAATATGCTTTTTCAACGTACATTCGATTATATGAAGTATTTTGTTTCTTTTATAAAGGACTCTCCTACTCAGCGTTATCTTAATTTAATTAAAGAAAGACCTCAAATTGTTCAGCGTGTTCCTCAGCATTATATTGCATCGTATCTTGGCGTAACTACAGTTCATTTAAGCCGAATCAAAAGTAAATTACTACATAGTAAATAGTTGAAATTTTATCATAAACAAGATAAATCCATTTGTTATAATTACTCAAATTAAGCTTTTACTTTTTATATCGATTTATCATTCCATAGGAATGTTTCATCGGTAGGAAAATGTTTGCTGGTCAAGTTTACGTTCCGTAGGAACGTTTGATATGTTAGATGGTTAAAAAAAATGATGATGTCAAACAAACGTTCTTACGGAACGTAAAATAACGAGAACAATATGATTTTCTACCGACGAAATGTTCCCAAGGAACAAAAAAATATTTGATAACAAATGTTATCGCCTTCCCATAAACGGCTGCCTAATTTTGCTTCATAAAATTTAATAATTATGAAAGCAGCAGTTATTTATAAAAAAGGCGAATTGCCAAAATATGCAGAGTTTGCAGATCCAATTGTACAAAACGAAAATGAAGTTTTAATTTCAGTTAAAGCCGTTGCGATTACCAATCTCGATAAAGGAAAAGCAAGCGGTAAACATTATTCATCTGAAGAAAATAATCAAAATGGTTTTGTAATAGGCAGCGATGGCGTAGGTTTATTACAAGATGGAACCAGAGTTTATGCTCGCGGAATTAACGGTACAATTGCAGAAAAAGCGCTTGTCGAAAAAAACAGAATGGTAAAATTACCTGACGGAATTAGTGATGCCGTTGCAGCTTCATTACCAAATGCAGTTGCGGGTTCAGCTATGGCACTTAAATTTAGAGCAGGAATACAAGCCGGAGAAACTGTTTTAATTAATGGTGCAACCGGATTTACGGGGCAAATGGCAATTCAGATTGCGAAACATTACGGCGCAAAGAAAATAATTGTGACCGGAAGAAACGAAAAAACACTTCAAAGTCTTTTGTTATTAGGAGCTGACGAAATTATTCCTTTAAAACAAGATGATGAAGCGATTATTACACAGCTTAAAGCAATTCATAATAATACTCCTATTGATATTGTTTTAGATTACTTATGGGGACATCCCGCAGAGTTAATTCTTACAGCCTTAAAAGGAAACGGATCGTTTACGAACAAAATACGATATGTTACTATTGGTGGAATGGCTGGTGATAACATTCAACTGTCGTCAGGAATTTTAAGAAGTGTTAATCTTCAATTATCTGGTTCCGGTTTAGGAAGCTGGACTAAAGATGAAGTAAAATTATTGTTTTCAGAAATTCTGCCTGAAATGTTTCTTTTGGCTGCGCAAAATCAATTAAAAGTAAATATTGAAACTGTTTCTTTGGTTGATATTGAAAAAGCCTGGAATATCGAAGTTACGGATGGTAAACGGTTAGTGGTTATTGTTTAAATTGAACGCGGATGAAACGGATTGCTAAAGCAAAACACGGATAAAAACGGATTTTTTTTGATTAGTAAATAGACAGAAAGTACCCGAAAAGTTTGTCATCTCGACGAAGGAGAGATCACACTAGGATTTCCATTCAGATATTCACCAATCTTTGTCGACTAATTACACTAAAACATTCTTATGAAAATGATTGCATTAGCCCCGATAGAAGTGGAAATCCTTTTGTGCCGGGGGTCGGCGCAAAAGATTGAAACGTATAGCGGGATTAGCTCCTTAAAAAAAACTAAAATCCTATAAAATCTTTAAAAGAAAAAAGGTTTGACAAGAAATAATTCTCATCAAACCTTTTTTAATTAAATATCTTAAAAAAAATTACTCTTTAGACAACATTAATTCCTTGATGTATTTTACCGGAGCACTTCCAAAACTTAGGAATTTTTCGTGGAATTTTTTCAGGTTGAATTTATCTCCTTCTTTCTTTTTAAGTTCTTCTCTTAGGTTGTAAATTTCAGTATATCCTGTAAAATAAGAACATAATTGTACTTGAGATAAAGTTACACGTCTCCATTTTCCATCTGCTTCAGCTTGTTGCTGAAAAGCTTCTTTGGTCAATAGATCGATTGCAGCTTCTTTAGACATGTTTTTAGTATGAACACTAATGTCCAGGATTGTGTTGCAAGTAGCTCTTAAATTCCATTTGTAGTACATCAACCACATTTCATCAGAATTTTTATAACCACTTTCCAGCATCATTTTTTCAGCATACACTGCCCATCCTTCAACCATTGCACCATTTCCTAAAATAGATTTAATGATACTTGGCGATTGATTGCTGTAAACTAGTTGAGTGTAATGTCCGGGAACAGCTTCGTGAATATTTAAAATCTGAAGAATATAATCGTTGTATTCACGTAAATAACTTTCTGCATTTTCAGCAGTCCATCCTGTCATGCTTCCCACATTATAGTAAGTGTTAGCATTTTTATCATAAGGACCAGGCGCAGAAATAGAAGCTCCTGCAACACCTGCCATATAAGCTGGTTCTTTACGAACAACAAGTGGTTTTGATGGATCGATGTATAATAAATCCTTTGCTTTTACATACGCCGTTAATTCCGGAATTTGTTTCTCAATTTCAGACTGAAATTTCTCCGGAGTCGTGTGTTGTAAAGAAATTTTATCAATAACTTGTTTGATTAATTCCAGTTTATTTGTTGGTTTTGCTTCATTTCCTTTGTATTTTGTCCAAAGTTTATCTGCCAAAACAAACATTTTATCGTGTAAGTCTTTTTTGTGATCGTTTGCCACTTTAAAAATCTCATCAGCAGTATAGCTTGACTGAATATCAAAATTGAACTTTTTAGCATATAATGCAGATCCTAATCTAAAAGAACGCGGCGTTTTGTTCGGTAAATTTTTTAACCAATCAGCGTAATCTGTAATTGCTTTTTTAGCTGTTTTTGCTTTGTCAAGTATTTCTTTTTTCTCAGCTTCGCTTAGCTTACTTTGTTTTAAAGCAGCAGTTAAATCTGTATCAAAAACAGATGAACCGCCTAAATTTTGTGCAATTGCAAGCTCAGTATGCTCAACAGTTGGATTTTTGATATTCTTTTTGGCAGCTTCATAATAAGCCGGAACATTGTTCATTTTAGCATTAAAAGCACGCAAACGAACTTCTAAAGAATCATAATTTCCGTTTAAAATCTCTGCAAAAGATCCGCATACATTATATTCAGAAGGATTCCATTCAGATGATTTTAATTCTTTTATACTAAAAATGGTAGCTTCGAGCTGATTTTTAATCATTTGAAAATCGGTCTTGTTGTTGTCAGACAAATTTTCAACATTGTATTGTTTTAAAGAATCTAATTGTGCGTTGACAAAATCAAGCTGTATTTTTTCTCCGTTAGCATCCGGAATAGATAAAATACTATCGTATTTATGATACCCAACACCAGAAGCCCAACCCGGATTAATTTTCCACAAAGAGGTTACAAAACCATCTTTATACTTGTCAAATTTTCCGTCTAAAGCTTTATCTTCGTTAGACTTACCACTTTTATTACAGGAAAAAAGAAGCGAAATTGCAAAAATTGAAACAAACAGTTTTTTCATAAGTTAATTTTTTAATGGTTTAAAGATAAAAAAAATGTTCTTTCTTCAAAACTATTTGCCATTTGTAATTAATATTTCAATAAATCTAATAAAACTTTCTCGAAACGATTTTTAGGTAAAAACTGATCTTCTAATGCTTTTGTAAACGGAATTGGGGAATCTAAACTTGCTACTCTTTTTACCGGAGCATCCAGATATTCAAAACATTCCTCCATAATTAAAGCCGAAATATCGCTTGCAATTCCTCCAAACAAAGTATCTTCCTGATAAATAATTACTTTTCCTGTCTTTTTTACAGAAGCAAAAATAGTTTCGGTATCCAAAGGCTGTAAAGTTCTTAAATCAATTAAATCAGCCGAGATTTCAGGATTATTGGACAAAGTTTCTAGAGCCCAGTGCACCGGCGCGCCAAAAGCAATAATAGTAACCTGATTTCCTTCTTTTAATAAAGCTGCTTTACCTAACGGAATGGTGTAATAATCAACAGGAACATCCTGATAAACGCTGCGATACAATTGTTTATGTTCGAAAAACAAAACCGGATTTGGGTCATTTATAGAACTATTCAATAACCCTTTTGCATCATATGGAAAAGCCGGGTAAACGACTTTTAAACCCGGAGTTTTGGTAAACCAGGCTTCGTTGGTCTGGGAATGAAATGGTCCGGCCTGAGTTCCTCCGCCGCAAGGCATACGAACGACAACATCGGCATTTTCGCCCCAGCGGTAATGAGATTTTGCCAATAAATTGACAATTGGGTTAAATCCTGTAGAAACAAAATCAGCAAATTGCATTTCGACAATAGCCTTGTAACCGTTTATAGATAATCCCATTGCGGTCGAAACCACAGCACTTTCGCAAATTGGTGTATTTCGTACACGATCTTTACCAAACAAGTCTACAAAGCCATCTGTGATTTTAAAAGCTCCACCATATTCTGCAATATCCTGGCCCATTATAATCAGTTTTCCATAGCGTTTCATAGATTGCTCTAAACTATATCTGATAGCATCAATAAAACGTATATTTTTAACTTCTTCTGTCGGATTAACTTCTTCATGTTCATAAGGTTTATAAACATCATCTAATTCTCCACTATAAGTTGGTGTAATTTCAGGTTCGGCATTGGCAATGGCTAAATTTTCGTCGATTTCCTGTTTGATTTCAGCGTGTAATTGCTCGTCAAATTCGGCTGTAAGAACGCCAATTTCAGTTAAGTAATTTCTGTAATTACTTACCGGATCTTTGGCTGCCCATTCGTCCATTAATTCCTGCGGAACATATTTGGTACCACTTGCCTCTTCGTGTCCGCGCATTCTAAAAGTTTTAAATTCTAATAAAACCGGATGCGGATCTTTTTGCATGTCTTCTTTTAACTGAGATAGTTTATTGAACACTTCAACGATATTATTTCCGTCAATGATGTAGCTTTCAATGCCATAACCAATGCCTTTATCGGCTAAATTTTCGCATAAATACTGTTCATTTGTAGGAGTCGAGAGTCCGTAACCATTGTTTTCTATGATAAACATTACCGGTAATTTCCAAACGGCAGCAATATTCAGGGCTTCATGAAAATCGCCCTCACTTGTTGCGCCTTCTCCCGTAAAAACAGCCGTGACTTTTTTGTTGTTTTGAAGTTTGTCGGCTAACGCTATTCCGTCTGCGATTCCTAATTGCGGACCAAGATGCGAAATCATTCCAATGATTTTATATTCCTGAGTTCCAAAGTGAAAACTACGGTCGCGCCCTTTTGTAAAACCATTTGCTTTTCCTTGCCATTGCGAGAATAATCGGTGCAACGGAATGTTTCTTGTGGTGAAAACGCCCAGATTTCTGTGCATTGGTAATACATATTCAGACTCATCTAAAACAGCGGTAACCCCTACTGCGATTGCTTCTTGCCCTATTCCTGAAAACCATTTGGAAACTTTTCCCTGTCGAATCAGGATCAGCATTTTTTCTTCGATCAGCCTGGGTTTGAGTATTTTTTTATATAAATCTAATAATTGAGCATCAGTAAGGTTTTGTCTGTAAAAGATCATTTGGTTCTTGGTTTTAGTGTTTCAAATATAGAAAATTATAACAATTTTATTTGTTTTTGTTATAATTTTTTAATTTTAATATAACTTTTAAAATTCAAATCTAAAATATTCTCTACCTTTGTTACTGAAAGGCTTTAATACCACCTTTTATCCTATAAATAAAAATGTAAAGTATGCAAAACATTCCTAGTGTAGACTTACGTGATTTCCTTTCGGACGACCCGAAACGTAAACAAAAATTTGTAAATGAAATCGGCAGTGCATTTGAAAACATTGGCTTCGTAGCCCTAAAAGGTCATTTTTTAGATGATCAGTTAGTAGACGAGCTTTATAGCGAAATTAGAAAATTTTTCGCTTTGCCAGTAGAAACTAAGCATAATTATGAGATTCCCGGAATTGGCGGGCAAAGAGGTTATGTGTCTTTTGGGAAAGAACATGCCAAAGGACGTAAAGAAGGAGATTTGAAAGAATTCTGGCATTTTGGTCAGTATGTTGATGCAGCTTCTAAGTATGCTTCAGAATATCCTGAAAATGTTGAAGTAAAAGAATTACCCCGTTTTAATGTTGTAGGTAAAGAAGCGTATCAAATGCTTGAAAAAACAGGTGTTTATGTATTGAGAGCTTTGGCTTTGCATTTGGGTTTAGATGAGTTTTATTTTGACCAATATGCAAAAGAAGGAAACTCTATTTTAAGACCAATTCATTATCCACCAATTACTTCTGAGCCGGAAAACGCGATTCGTGCAGCAGCTCACGGAGATATTAACCTGATTACTCTTTTGATGGGAGCTCAGGGTAAAGGATTACAGGTTCAGAATCACGATGGCGAATGGATTGATGCTATCGCTGAAGACGATCAATTGGTTATTAATGTGGGAGATATGTTGTCAAGACATACCAACAACAAACTAAAATCAACGATTCACCAAGTGGTAAATCCACCAAGAGAATTATGGGGAACTTCACGTTATTCTATTCCGTTTTTTATGCATCCTGTTAGCGATATGCGTCTGGATTGTTTAGAAAATTGTATTGATGCCGAGAATCCTAAAAAATTCGAAGATATTACTGCGGGAGACTATTTGTACGAACGTTTAGTAGATTTGGGATTAATAAAAAAATAACTTTTTAAATTCCAAATATTAAAAAATTCCAAATTCCAAACTTTGATTGGAATTTGGAATTTAATTTTTAAAAACATTATATAATTGGGATTTATTCTTTAGCATAAAAAATTTATGGACTTACAAGATCAATTAAAAAACTTATTCCCGGATCACATCGAATCTAATGAACCGGAGGAAGTTCAGGAACAGGATCATGTGCTTTACATTCAAAAAGAGCCTATGATTTGTAAATTCGAAAAACGAAAAGGAAAAGCTACCACAATTATCGAAGGTTACGAAGGATCTGACGAAGATTTTAAAATTTTGGCCAAAGAAATTAAAACAAAATTAAGTGTTGGCGGCACTTTTAAAGATGCTTCGATTATCATTCAAGGCGATTATCGTGATAAAATAATGGCGATTTTAAAAGAAAAAGGATTTAAAACAAAACGTGTTGGAGGGTGATAATTGTAGATTTATGATTTTAGATTGTAGATTAATGCATTGTGGATAATTTAACCGCAAAGAGCGCTAAGAATTTTAACTGTTAGTTTTATATAAAAACACAAAGAACGCAAAGCTTTGGCTTATAATTGTTAGATTTCTAGTTTTAAACCAAGCGATAGTGAATAAGCCAACCGATTTATAAAAAGCAAGTTTTAGAAAAAATCTTAAAAATAAAAACCTGTGACAATCCGTTTAATCCGTCTAATCCGTGGGCAAAAAAAGTTTGCGCCCTACAGAAAACCTCAGAACCTTAGTCACTCAGAACCTTAGAACCTCAAAAAAAAAATGATACAAAATTCAGAATTAATACTTAATCCAGACGGAAGCGTTTATCACTTAAACCTTCTTCCGGAGCATATAGCAAATGATATAATTTTTGTTGGAGACCAAAACAGAGTCGAAAAAATTACTCAGTTTTTTGATTCGATTGAATATTCTACTCAAAAAAGAGAATTTAAAACCCAAACGGGAATTTATAAAGGCAAAAGAATATCTGTAATGTCAACCGGAATTGGTCCTGACAATATTGATATTGTGGTGAATGAATTAGATGCTTTGGTAAACATCGATTTAAAAACACGTCAGCCAAAAGAAGAGCTGACTTCTTTGAATATTATCAGAATTGGAACTTCAGGTTCTTTGCAGGCTGATATTCCTGTGGATAGTTTTGTAATGTCTAAATTTGGGTTAGGATTAGATAATATGCTTCGCTCCTATTTGATTGATGAAGTTTCGAATGCAGCGATCGAAGATGCTTTTATACACCATACTAATTGGGATATTAAAAAAGGAAGACCTTATGCTATTGCTTGTTCTGAAGCATTAGAAAAAATAATCGAGTCGGATAAAATATTCAAAGGAATTACAGCAACTGCCGGAGGTTTTTACGGACCACAAGGACGTGTATTGCGTTTGAATATCCAAGACGAAGAATTAAACAGTAAAATGGATAATTTTAGTTTTAATGACGAAAGAATTACTAACTTAGAGATGGAAACTGCTGCAATTTATGGTTTATCTGCACTTTTAGGACATAAAGCATTGTCATTGAATGCTATTATTGCCAACCGTGCAACCGGAACTTTTAGTGAAGATCCGTACAAAGCAGTTGATGAATTGATTACGTATACATTGAATAAATTGGCTCAGCAATAATTAGGGAATTAGTCAACTAGAAAATGAGATAATTAGAGAAATGGCAGAAGACACACATAAAAAAATATTATTTAAATATTACAGTACCTACTTAGAAGAAATTGTTTCAGAAACAATGTGGGCAGAAATTATAGATTTAGAGAAAGGGTATTTTAAATTAGATAATATCCCGTTTTTTGGGCCTTTGATTGCAACCGATGATGTTTTTCGTGCTGAATATGATGAAAATGAGAAAACATTCATGCACAAAGAGACAATAGAAAGCTCAGGAAATTCGATTGTGCAGGTTTTAGTACTGGAAAAAGAATTTGATGCGGCAATTATCAGAGAAAAACTGAAAGCTCTGAATTGCATAACTGAAGTTTTGAATGACACTTTTTTTGCTGTTGAAATTGTGAGAAACACAGATTATTCTTTAGTAAAAAGTGTACTGGATGAGTACGAATCGCAGGCAATTATAGAATTTGCAGAACCTTGTCTCTCTGAAAAACACAGAACAGATTTATTGAAAAATTAGATAATTAAGATTAAAAAAACTAAACTTAGAATACGCTTACCAAACTTAAACTTAACTAAAATGAAAACTGTAAAAATTGTTGGTGTTCCCGAACACTTCAATTTGCCATGGCATTTATGCATCGAAAATGGCGAATTTGAAGCAGAAAACATTGATTTGCAATGGAAGAATATTCCTGAAGGAACCGGTAAAATGTGTCAGATGCTTCGTGATGGCGAAGCGGATATTGCGGTAATTTTAACCGAAGGAATTGTAAAAGATATCGTTGCCGGAAATCCAAGTAAAATTGTTCAGATTTATGTGCAATCACCTTTGATCTGGGGAATTCATGTTGCTGCAAAATCAGATTTTCATACAGTAAAAGACCTTAAGGATAAAAAAGTAGCCATTTCAAGATTAGGTTCAGGATCGCAATTAATGGCGTATGTTAACGCACATGAGAATGGCTGGAAAACAGATGATTTGCAATTTGAAATCATTAATACCATCGACGGAGCTGTAGAAGCCCTGACAAAAGGAACTGCAGATTATTTTATGTGGGAACGTTTTATGACCAAACCACTTGTAGATCAGGGAATTTTCAGAAGAGTTGGCGACTGCCCTACTCCATGGCCGTCATTTGTAATTACCGTTCGTGATGAATTCCTGAAAAAGAACCCAAAAATTGTCGAGAAAATATTAGAAATTATAAACAAAACAACGCACGATTTTACTCAAATTCCAAATATAGACAAAACATTATCAGAGCTTTTCAATCAAAAAATTGAAGATATTCAGGAATGGCTAAAACTGACACAATGGTCTCAGAAGAATTTAAGTGAAAAAGCATTCATTAAAATTCAAAATCAGTTATTTGATCTGGGAATTATTGATAAAAAAAGTACTTTTGTTGAAACGGTAAAAGCGCTTTAAATACTTGCTTTTGAATTCTTATGATAAAATTCCCTAAAATTGACTTTCCGCAATTAAAATCCAAACTACAGGTGAAATCTCCCTGGGACAGGATTATTATTATGCTGTTGAGTCTTTTGATTACCATACCGATTTTTATCATACTGCACCAAAACCTGATCGATTTAGAATGGGCTTTTAATCTTGACAGGGTATTTATTTTCATATTTGTTTTTGCTGCTATTTCCTTTTTGTTAATGTACCTGCGAACCATTATTATTTTATGTATCGCGGTTTATATATTGGTTTTAATTTACGGAAGTGTTATAGGTAATTATGGCTTTAGTGAAATTTCTGAAGATTATAATTCGATGATTTATACCATGTCTGATAATCCTTTTCCGCAGGATATTATTGTGGCAAAGCTGCTTCCGTTTCCTAATAAATCAAAGATTATCAATGCTATCGAATATCAAAATCCGAAGGTTCGAAATTTTGCCATAATGGCTACGACAAAGCATTTTAAAGGCATAAAAGGATATTCTGATTACAGAACCATTATTCAGTGTTTTGCTGTATTCAAAGAGATTAATAGCCGTTGGAATTATGTAAACGATCCCAAAGAAGGCGATTATATCGCGACGGCGAGCGAATCCTTAGAATATTTTTCGGGTGATTGTGATGACCATTCTATCTTAATGGCCGCCGCAATTCGCTCTATTGGCGGCACTCCAAGGCTAATTCATACAAAAGGTCATATTTATCCTGAAATTCTAATTGGTACTACGATCGATCTGGAAAAAGTAAATTACTTAATCAAAAATGTACTCTTTGTAAAAGAAAGTTATAAAAAGAAGATTCATTATCATATTGATGAACGCGGTCAGATTTGGATGAATCTTGATTATACGGCTAAATATCCCGGCGGACCTTTTATGTACGAAGAGATTTTGGGAGCTTTGACTTTGAAATAGATTTTTTTTTTAAGCTACTGAGAGGCTAAGGTTCTAAGATACTAAGGTTTTGGGAGAAGGTTTTTTTAGTATTTTGTTTTTGCTCACTGATTTTATGGATTGAACGGATTTACGCGGATTTTTTTAAAATTTCAATCTCAAGTTCTTAGTATAATTCAAAAAAGCCAGATCACAAATTTTCTAATAACATCATTCTTATCATAGGGAAGCACAGCATTGCGTCTTACACATGAAGTAGACGCACTGCTATGCGCCTCTTACGATAAATACGGATAATTTAAAACTTAAATAACATAATCATCACTGAGTCATTAAACTAAAATTATAAATCAAAAAATATAATTTTGTAAGTATAATTACCGATTAATTTGTAAATATTTGATTTTTAGATTTTTAATTAAAAATATTTTTGTAATTTTCTGAGGTCTAACTTTAATTGCAAAATCATGAAAAAATCTAAATTATTTATCTTCGGAATTGTATTATTGGCAGTATTAATGGTCTCATGTCATAAAGGGCGCAATAAATTGGTAAACTCCTGGAAAATCACCGCTGTTGAACCAAAAATGCCGCTTTCTGATTCTTTAAAAAATGTTATTCTTACTCAGGGTCAGCTTACTTTTACTGAAGACGGACATGTGACGGGATATTTACAAAGAGAAATAACTGATGGTACTTTTGCTTTGACAAAAGGCGGAAAGAGTTTAGTGATAAAAGATGAAACAGGAACCCCATACCCTTGTGAAAGTACTATAACAGATGAAGAACTGATATTAGACAGCAAAGAGATGAAAATAACCCTCAAAAAAATATAAGCTGAGTTTTACGGAACTTAGAACATTTTTAAAACCATACTGAAATATAATTTAGTGTGGTTTTTTCTTTTAAAAAAAATCTGTTTTTATAATTAAAGACAAATCGTATCTTTGTAATCTTAAAATAAGACTAATAATTTATGTGAAAAATAATTTCTTTCAGGCAATTTAGAGAGTAAACGGCAATTGCGGTTACTCTATTTATTCATCTTTATAGAAAGAAATTATGTTTACTCTACAGAACATTTCATATAAACACAATAACAATGATTTATTGTTTGACAATATTAGTTTTACAGTAAATAATCACGAAAAAATAGCGCTAATTGGTGCTAACGGAATTGGAAAATCGACGTTATTAAAAATCATAGCGGGAGAATTACAGCCGTCAAACGGAGAGCTAAGAATTAACTCTGATCCGTATTATATTCCACAAATTTTTGGTCAATACAATCATTTCACAATTGCCGAAGCTTTACGTGTTAATCACAAACTCAATGCTCTTCGGGAAATACTGAACGGCAATGTATCAGAAGAAAATCTGACTGTCTTAAACGATGACTGGACTATTGAGGAACGTTGCGATAATGCCTTAAAATATTGGCAATTATCTGATTTGGATTTAGCAGAAAAAATCGAAAACTTAAGCGGAGGACAAAAAACAAAAGTATTCCTGGCCGGTATTTTGATTCATGAACCTGAATTGGTTTTGCTTGATGAACCCAGTAATCATCTTGACAAGGCAACCAGAGAATTGCTTTACAATTTTATCGTAACTACAAATAGTAGTTTGATTATTGTGAGTCATGATCGAAAACTGCTTAATCTGTTACCCACCGTTTATGAACTTAGCAAACGAGGTATTACTATTTATGGCGGAAATTATGATTTTTATACCAGTCAAAAAGAAATTGAAAATCATGCCTTAAACCAGGATCTTCAAAGTAAGGAAAAAGCCCTGCGAAAAGCCAAAGAAAAAGAACGTGAAACTCTGGAAAGGCAGCAAAAACTGGATGCCCGCGGAAAAAAGAAACAGGAAAAATCAGGTGTTGCCCGCATCATGATGAATACATTGCGTAATAATGCCGAAAACAGTTCGTCGAAACTCAAAAGTGTTCATGTAGAAAAAATAGACGGAATTTCGAAAGAATTACGCGAAATACGCTCGGCATTGCCGGATATTGATCAGATGAAATTTGGTTTTGATGATTCGGGTTTGCATAAAGGAAAAATTCTTTTTAAGGCAACTGACATTAACTTTAGTTACAACGATCAATTACTCTGGAAGAAAGATTTAAGTTTAGACATAACAAGCGGTGAGAGAATTGCGATAAACGGCCTGAACGGATCCGGTAAAACGACCCTTATTAAAATTATTTTAGGTAAACTATCCCCAAAATCAGGTAGTGTGCGGATTGCAGAGAATAAAGCTGTTTATATCGATCAGGATTATTCGCTTATTACTAATGAACTCAAAGTTTACGATCAGGCACAACAATTTAATGTTGCAGGATTAGAAGAACATGAGATCAAAATGAGGTTGAATCGGTTTTTGTTCCATAAAGAATATTGGGACAAACCTTGCGGCACTTTAAGCGGAGGCGAAAAAATGCGATTAATGCTTTGTTGTTTAACAATTAGCAACGAATCGCCGGACATTATTATATTGGATGAACCTACAAATAATCTTGATATTCAGAATGTTGAAATCCTGACGGCCGCGATCAACGAATATCAGGGAACATTGATTGTGGTTTCTCACGATGAATCATTTTTAGAAAAAATAAATATTGAGAAAGCTAACCTTTTGTAAATGAGTTCAATTCGCTTTTTAATTCTGTTTTTTGGTTTTTGAACTCAAGTTTGTCGATGCTAATTGATGAAACCAATTTTTTAAAAGCTCTAAAGTTTAAGGATTTTAGAGCTTTTTTTTTTTTTTTTTTGTAAATGACTGATTATTAGTAAATAAAGTTTATAAATCATTTTGCGCAGTCAAATAACTGCATTATATTTGCAGTCAAATAACTGCACAATGGAAATTCGTAGAGATGTATTTCAGGCCATAGCCGACCCTACCCGCAGGGCAATATTAAGTTTAGTCGCAATACAAGCCATGACACCCGGTGTAATAGCAGAAAATTTCGATTCGTCTCGACAGACCATTTCAAAACACATTCAAATCCTTGCAGAATGTGAATTGCTAAGTCAGTACCAAAACGGAAGGGAAATTTATTATCTCACAAATGCCAAAAAGATGAAAGAAGTAGCTGATTTTATTGAACCTTTTCGTCAAATGTGGGACGATCGCTTTAATAAATTAGAAGCTTTAATGAAAAATTACACACCTAAAAAATAAACGGCTTATGGAATTAAAAACAAAAATTAGCGCCAAAGAGGGTCAACAGGATCTTGTGATTACACGAGAGTTTGATCTTCCGGTAGAATTACTTTTTAAAGCTTATACCGAGCCTGAAATTGTAGCACAATGGATGAGTACAAAAGTGCTTAAACTCGAAAATAAAAAGTATGGAGGATATGAATTTGAGACAAGTGATCCTCATGGCAACGTGGTATTTAAGGCAAATGGTGTAATTCATGAATATAGCCCGAACGTGAGAATTATACGAACATTTGAAATGGAGAACTCCCCTTTTGCCCCTCAGCTTGAATTTTTAGATTTTGAATCAATTTCTGAAGAAACAAGTACATTGACTATGCATGTAATTTATAAATCAGTTGATCTACGTGACCAGATGCTAAAACTGCCGTTTGCGCAGGGCATTAATATGGCACATAACAGGTTACAAGATATCGTAAGCAAATTAAAATAAAAGATCATGACAAAAAGAAATAAAATCATTTACTGGATTGCGACTCTTTGGCTTGCATTGGGAATGACATCAACCGGCGTAGTACAATTAATAAAAATGAAAGAAGAAGTAGAAATGATGAATCATTTAGGTTATCCGATCTATTTTTTAACAATTATTGGAATTTGGAAAATATTAGGCGTATTCGCGGTATTAATTCCTAAATTTACTTTACTTAAAGAATGGGCTTACGCAGGATTCTTTTTTGTAATGTCTGGGGCTATTTTTTCTCATTTAGCCTGTGGAGATGCTCCTATTGCTCTTTTTGGGCCAATATTGTTACTTATACTAACGATTGTGTCATGGTATTTCAGACCTTTAGAAAGAAAAATTGTTTCTGTTCAATCATAAAAATAAACGTTATGAAAAATAAATTATCTATAGATCAGCAAGAAGAATTGCTTAGCGTTTTAGAAGTGCGTTTTGAAAAAAATATGCAACGTCATAACGGTATAGAATGGAATAAAGTAGTCGTAAAACTGAAAGCCAATCCCGATAAATTATGGTCTTTGGATGAAATGGAAAGAACCGAAGGTGAACCGGATGTTATTGCTTATGATGAAAATACAGATGAATATGTTTTTTATGATTGTTCTGCAGAAAGTCCTAAAGGCCGCAGAAGTATATGTTATGATCATGAAGCTTTAGAAAAAAGAAAAGAAAACAAGCCCAAAGACAGTGCGCTAAATATGGCAGAAGAAATGGGAATTAAAATACTTAACGAAGAAGAATACAAAGAACTTCAGAAACTGGGTAAATTTGACACTAAAACTTCGAGCTGGATTGCAACTCCTTCTGATATCAGGAAGTTAGGCGGTGCTCTATTTTCGGACTTTCGATACAATACTGTTTTTGTGTATCACAACGGAGCTGATTCGTATTATGCAGCCAGAGGTTTTCGCGGATCGTTGCGTGTATAATGGATTAAAACCACAATGTAAAACAAATTAAAAAACAATGATATTAGCCTTTGATACGTATTATTATAATGGAAAAGCAAAAACAGTCTGCCTTGAATTTGAAGAGTGGAATGAAAGTAAAAATTTTAAAATTCACACCGAAATCATTGAAAATGTCGAAGAATATATTCCGGGAGAATTTTATAAAAGAGAATTGCCTTGTATTGTCAGTTTATTAGATAAAATTGACTTAACGAATATTGAAGCCATTATTGTAGATGGTTTTGTGTATTTAGACGATGAAAAAAAATACGGCTTGGGAGGCCGCTTATACGAAAAACTCAATAGTAAAATCCCAATTATTGGTGTCGCTAAAACAAATTTTGCAGCCATAGAAGAACTCAAACGAGCTTTAGTTAGAGGCGATAGCAAAAAGCCATTGTATATTACTGCTATTGGAATTGAGTTGGATAAAGCTTTTGATAAAATAGCGAGTATGGCGGGGGAATTTAGATTTCCAACGCTGTTAAAAGAGTTAGATAGATTGACGAAAGAATTGTAACTTAATTAATTTCTTTTTTTAAGTGAATCTAATCCTTTTGTTAGTACTCGAGTAAAATCAATAATTTTTTAATGACATACTTTTATGATTATAGAATGTTACCAATTACTAAAAGAAATAGAAAAAAGACCAGCCATGTGGACTGGAGAAGTAAATCTTAAAAGTATAAAATTATTTGTTTCCGGCTATTATCAAGCACTTATAGATAATAAAATTGTTCCGGAAAATATAGACGAACCTTTTTTTGATTGGGTTGCAAATAAGTTGGGCTATTTTGAGTCGACTGCAGGATGGGCAAATATGATTTTAGCGTACACTTTAGGATTTGAACCACAAAGTATAATTTGGGAAGAAGTATTTGATTATAATGTGACTAAAGAGCAGCATTTAAGATCTGTACAACAATTTTATGAGTTGGTTGAACAATTTAAAAGTGAATTACAGAGCAACCTGAACTAAATAGTTGTACTGAATTTCATTTTAATTAATTGATTAAATTTGATAAACCAGATGTATAAATTAAAACAGATATCATGCAGGATTCAAATAACATAACAAACGTCTCTTCAAATGATAAGACACCAAAAGTAACAGGAATTGGCGGTATTTTCTTTTTTGCAGAAAACCCGAAAGAAACTCGTGAATGGTATGCTAAAAATTTAGGATTTGATGTCAATGACTGGGGTTCGACTTTTGAATCCAGAAATGTTGACAAACCAGAAGAAGTTACTTCTCTGCAATGGAGTCCTTTCAAAAAAGGAGATGACTATTTCTCACCTTCTAAAAAAGATTTTATGATTAATTATCGCGTTCAGAATATTGAAGGCCTTGTAAATCAGCTCAAAGAAAACGGTGTAACTGTCCTTGATGAAATTGCAACATACGATTACGGCAAATTTGTACATATTATGGACGCAGAGGGCAATAAAATAGAACTTTGGGAACCGGTTTTGCTTTAAAAGATCTGTAGTTTCCATGCTCAAAACAACTGTTAAGTTTAAATCTTCGACTATAAAGTATACTGGCCTCCATTTCCGGATGCAAAGAGTGTATTTTTCGCTATATCTCTATTTTTCAATTCTTTACAAGACAGATAATAACTATAATAATCTGGTTTCAGAGATCCAATTTTACTTTTACTGGTTTTCATGTTTATGAATCCTTTGTGAATAGCAATTCCAACCAGCAAACTTGTTATTGATTTAAAAGAAGAACGGGAATCCTGAAGTGAATCTCTCTTATAGCCATTAAAATATTGTTAATAAACTAGTTGATTGCCTTTTGAAATAAGCACGCTATGAACAGCAGGATAATGTTTACTGAAAATAGAATCCGTCATTTTACGCAAAAGAGAATCAGTGATTTTATTTTTAGTTTGGCCAGATATACTAAAGCTATTTAAGAATAGAAAAATATAAAAAAGTAAATGTTTTTTCATGTTTATAAATTTGTGTTTTTGTAAAAAAATGGCACTGCATATTTTTAGAAAAAAAGACTTCCAGAAGCTGAAATTCCCATTATTATAAGTCGGTTTTTCAAGAACACGTCCCAGTGTTTTTTGGTACTTGCGGTAAAAAGCCCTATATTACAGGAAATTAAAATGTCATTTTTTACATTAAAAATTATTGGCAGAAAACATTTATATATGAAAAGATTACTTCAGTGGACCATCATGATTCCGGCACTTGCCTGGATTCTTTTTTTTAGCGGACTCATAGACAACAGCAGCATTTTTCAGGTTATTGCCAGTATATTGCTTATCCTTAGCGTTATGTCGGCCGTACATCATTCAGAAGTAATAGCAGAAAGAGTTGGAGAACCTTACGGAACCATTATTTTGGCCATATCTATAACCGTTATCGAAGTTTCGATTATTGTATCGCTAATGTTATCAGAAGGAACTGAAGCAGCTTCTTTAGCCCGAGATACGGTTTATGCTGCTACAATGCTTATTTTAAATGGAATTATCGGCCTTTGCCTTTTAATTGGCGGACTAAAACATTACGAACAAAATTTTTCGGTCTCTTCAGTGACTATTGGTTTGGTTTCACTGGTTTCGATTATCGTATTTACACTCGTCTTCCCTACTTTTACCGAAAGTGTAAAAGGATCTTATTATTCATTACCACAACTTGTTTTTGCTTCGATTGCATGTCTTGTTATTTATGGCTCTTTTCTGTTTGCACAAACCAGCAGATACAGACAATATTTTCTAACTGTTGGTGATGACGAAAACGAAGATGTTGTCGAGCCAATAGCAATTGATAATAAAACTTTTTATACAAGCCTTGTTTTCCTGATCGTAAGTTTGGGTATTGTGGTTTTACTCGCAAAAACATTATCTCCTACTATCGAAAGTATTATTGTAAGTTATCACCTTCCAAAAACTTTGGTTGGAGTTGTGATTGCTGCGATAATTTTACTTCCTGAGGCGATTGCTGCGATTATTGCTGCAAGAAAAAACAGACTTCAAACCAGTATCAATTTAGCTTTAGGTTCTGCTTTGGCAAGTATTGGTTTAACTATTCCCAGCGTTGCAGTAGTTTGTATCATGATGGATATGCCAATTATACTGGGACTTGATATAAAATCTATCGTTCTGCTGGCTTTATCGGTGTTTACCGTAATGTTGTCGCTGAGCAAAGGAAAATCGAATATAGTTTATGGTGTAGTGCTTCTGGTAAACTTGTTTGCTTTTGTTTTCCTTATGATTTATCCTTGATACTAATAAACTCTATACTTTTTACAGATAACAAACGAATTAAGCCAAGCCTTCAAAATAATCATTTTTTGAAAGCTTGGCTTTTTAATGTCTATGCATAATACTGGTAACCACCAAAAATCATAAATAAGAGTAGCGAAATAAACGTTTTTAAAACATAAAACTCCATTAGAAATAATGAAGTTTTACATTTTTACATATTTGACATTCTTTTTTTAAGACTTATTCTTGCGCTTCTAATTCAGCGTTTGTTCTGCGAATAGATTCGGCATCTTTGTAATCCAGCCATTCCTGGCCTTTTCTTTTTCGCATCCAGTTGTCGTAATATCGAATGATGGCAACGTTAGCAAAACCTTTCCATAAATTTGAAGGTCTTCCGGGAAGAGCGCGCAGGCTAAGCGAAAAACCAGGTGTCAGGTATTTCATATAATGCCACCAGCCTTCTGGCATATAAAGCATTTCGCCATGATTAAGATTGGTGATGTAAGGTTTCACTTTTTTGAGTGCCGGAAAACGTTCAAAATCTGGATTGTCAAAATCAATATCCTCATTGCATAACCATGAATATGGTAGTCGGTACATGTATTTTGTTTCTTTAGGATCGACCAGAACACATTGTTTTTTACCATCAAAATGGACATGAAAAATATTAGGAAAATCAATATCATAATGCATGAATACTTTGGCATCCTGACCACCAAAAAATACAAGCGGCATGCTTTTGAGCAATCTTATACCCAAACGCGGCCAGTGCATGTCTGACTTTAGAGACGGAACATCTTTCATGAGATTGTATAAAAAGATACGAAGATTAGTTGGACCTTTCTCCAGAATGTCAATATATTCAGACATCGTCATTGTAAAATCCGGTTCATTTACTTTTTTAGTATAATCGGTTTTACGATTATCGTATAAAGGTACTTTTTTGTCTCCGGCAACTTTTCGGATAAATTCCAAATTCCATTTAGTAAAAGCTGGCCAGTCTTCTATTTGTTTGGTAATAATTACAGGCTTTTGCGGCTTGTAATAATTATCTATAAATTCTTTTTTTGTAAGTTTTTCAACCCTTTCTATCTGTATATAATGATCAAATGCCATCTCTAATAGGTTTTAAAATTATATGTTGATACAATAAGTAAGTACTATAAATTAACGATTAAGAATAAGTTGATAATAAGTATCTTAATTTTTATTTTGGGAGTTTTCATAGTAAAGATAAACATTCTTCACTAAAACAGAACCCCTATTTTTCTTTCGATAAAAACGCATTTTTCTTCAGTCAATCTTCATCAATAAAATTTATAAAATATTCAGATCTTCCTAAACAACATTTTGAAATAAATATTGCTTTTTTTGAATCACATTTATGCACAAAATCGAAAAGAAGTCCGGAATTTTTTTCATCTTAAATTCAAAATAAGTCCCCAAACTAATCCAAAAAAAAATTATTATATTAGCCAAAAAGAAAGCTGTTTATTGTATAAATAGTATTTAATAAATTGAACCACTGTTTGTTACATAGAGTACAACAGAGTTTTAAATAAAAAAACAACAAAAAGACCAATCAAAATTTCCATAATAAATTAACCAAACCAACCTATGAAGAAAAATATTTACGAAGAATTAACAAACGAAAAATTAATAAAAAAGAGAGATTTATTTAAAGGTGTCTCGATAGGTTTTGGCGTTATTTTTTTATTAGCCATTGGCATTATAGTCTATATTTTAAGCGTAAAAGGGCTTAAAAATGTTTCTATCGCCACATTTATCCCGATTTTTATTTTACCCATAACTTTTATTCCTATGTTGATCAATTTAAGTTTATTGAATAAAGAAATTAAATCAAGAAATCTATAACTAGTTTTGAAGATTTATTTCAATAAAAAACTCCAAAGTCATTACGATTTTGGAGTTTTATAATTTAGATTTGTTTCGAATAAATTGCTGGTTTTTATATGATTATTCTATTACGCATATAATTAAGTTATGCTTTTTGTTTTCTTTTTATTAGTTTATTCACCCCAATATAAAGAGCTATTACCGATAGAAAATGAATCAAATATGACTTAGGTTCACTGTCTCCGTTTACTACAGAGAAAACACGATTCCATCGTACTTTGTTAATGCCTTTACCGTCTTTGTCCCAACTAAACCAGATAAATACCGGTTTACCTATAACATGATCAAAAGGAACAAAACCCCAAAATCTGGCATCTAAAGAATTTTGGCGATTATCTCCCATCATCCAGTAATAATCTTGTTTAAAGGTATATGTCGTACTTACTTTTCCGTTTATAAAAATATCATTGCCCTGAACTTTCAGTGTGTTTTTTTCATATTCCTGTATAATTCGCTTGTAAAAAGGAAGCGTTTTAAGATCTAATTTTATAGTTTTTCCTTTCTGGGGAATATAAATAGGACCAAAATTATCTATATTCCAGCCCAGTGATGCAATATGAGGAAAAACGCCTCCATCTTCTCCCTTAGGTGTTAAATGTTTTTTAACTCCCTTTACAATGGGATTATTGGCTATTGCTGCCGCTTCCTTATCTGTTAAAGTCAGGAAATATTCCCCCGTATTTGTAAGTGCATAATCTCCATTTTCGTATTTCATACCTTCTCGCGCGCCATATCTATGCAAAAGAGCGTCCTGACTAATAGTTTGCGCTTTTGTATCTACAAGAAAATTATATTGTGCTTTTGCACTTTGTGGCAATTGATCTAATTTACCATTGATATAAATGTTTCCATCCCGAATTTCCAGAGAATCGCCAGGTATTCCAACACATCGTTTTACTAAGTTTGTTTTTTTATCAATTGGTTTGTAATAGTTTCTGTCCGGTTTGAAGTTGTCCATATCACGCAGTGTATCTGCAGGCTGATTAAAAACTACAATTTCATTGCGTTTGATCTTTTCTAAAGCAGGAAATCTAAAATAAGGTAATTGAAGCTTGTTTAATAATGATGTTTCTTTTTTTGTAACATCATCATTAAACAAATATGATTTTAAACCCGTAAGCGGAATAGAATCATGAACCATAGGCAATGCTACAGTCGTCATAGGAGTTCTGGCACCAAAATTTATTTTGCTAACAAACAAAAAATCTCCCGTATACAATGTTTTTTCTAATGATGAAGACGGAATCGTAAAGGGTTGTATAATATAGGTATGAACCAGTGTGGCTACAATAATAGCAAACAAAAGAGAGCCAATGGTATCTTCGGTATTTGTTTTAGGCTGTAAATCCCTGTTCTCAATATAAGTTAATTTTTCAGCAGTATAGTTTAAAAAAGTAATATAGAATCCTAAGGTTAGCAAAACCAATACAATATCGAGTGTCGATTTTTTTCCAAAACTTTTAATAGTTTCTATCCAGATTAAAGGAATCATCAAAAGATTGATGATAGGAACAAAAAGCAAGAAAACCCACCAACGCGGACGATTTATAATTTTCATTAAAATTACTAAATTATAAATGGGTATAAAGGCTTCTAAAGGCTTTCTGCCGGCTTTTGCATACAGTTTCCAGGTAGATAATCCGTGAATAATCTGCATGATAAAAATAAAAAAGAGCCATTGTAATACATTCATATTTTAAGTTTTATTAGTTATTTTGTTTTACTGATATAATATATGTAGTCTTTTGCTTAATTTGTTACACAATCATTCCGTAAAAGGATAAATAAAAATTGGAGAGCTTATTTACTTTTCTTAAAAGAGTCTTATTTAATAATATGCAGAAAAAATATTCTGAAACTTCTATTCTAAATGTATTTCAATTGAATAATGCTGAAAAGCTATTTCAAATTCAATCAAAAAAAGTAAAGAAAACGTAGTGAAAAAAAATCTTATATTCGCCTTACGTTTATCCGGATTTTAATTAGATCAATAGAAAAATTAATTAAACAAAATAATGATAGAGTCAAACCAGTTGCTTTTCTTTTTTAGTGCTTTAGGAGCTTTTAATGGTTTTATACTTTCGATCTATTTTGCTATTAATGCTAAAAAGAAAAATTTTACCAACTATTTTTTATCCTTACTCCTACTGGTTTTAAGTGTCAGAATCGTTAAATCGATTTTTTTTTATTTTAATCCGCATTTGTCTAATATTTTTATTCAAATTGGACTTTCTGCCTGCGTTCTGATTGGCCCGTTTCTTTTTTTATATCTAAAATCATATAAAGTTGAAAAATTAAACTGGACCAAACATGTCATATACTATTTATTAGTAATCACCATTTTAGGGATTTTTTATCCTTATGTTGAGCATCGGGCAATTTGGAGTAAATGGATTGTATGCGCCATATATTCACAATGGTTCATTTATATTATTTTGTCCTTAAAATACCTTCGCTCTATTTTTCTAAAAATCAAAGAAAAGGAAACCTTAAAAAGAATAGATATATGGTTTCTTAGTATTTATTTTGGCGTTGCGTTTATATGGTTAGCTTATAGTATGGCAGCCTATACTTCTTACATTGTTGGCGCTCTATCCTTTACGTTTGTTTTGTATTTAATTGTTTTGCTTTTAGTTTTTAAAACAAATAGCGAATCGACTTTTTTTAATGAAAAAGAGAAATACAAAAACAAGGAAATTGACAAGGAAACATTGAATCTGATAGATCAAAAACTATCAGTAATAGTTGAAAAAGAACTATTTCTTAATCCTAATTTTAGCCTAGAAGAAGCGGCAAAGGAACTAAAATTAACCAAGCATCTTCTGTCTCAATATGTGAATGAAGTATTAGGCAAATCCTTCTCCAGCCTTATTAAAGAATACAGAATCGACAAAGCAAAAAAATTATTAGAAACCGAAACGAATTATACGATCGAAAATTTAGGTTACGATAGTGGTTTTAATTCGAAATCGGCCTTTTTTACTGCATTTAAAAAAACAACTGGCTTAACCCCTGCAGAATATCAAAAAACTTACTTTAAATGAGTTTGATATTATAAAATCAGAGTTCTAATTTATAAATTAAAACCTTTAAGAGATTCATATACCTGAAGTTTGTTCTCATTATTAATAACTTAAAATTTTAAAAATGAGAAAAATGTTTTTGTTTATTTCCGTTATTCTTTTATCTTTTACTGTAAATGCTCAGGTAAGTGACACTACAAACGACCTGGCTTTGATCGAAAAAACAATCAATCTATATTTAGAAGGGCAAGCTACGGGAGATTCCATCAAAGTAGGTTCGTCATTTCATGATACCTGGCAATTGAAATATTTTGCTGATGATAAAGTGAATGTTGTAACTAAATCTAAATATATTACTGGCTTCCAAAAACACGACAGGCCCAAGAATTGGTCGGCTCGAACTGTATTTGTCGATATAACTAACAATGTGGCCGTTGCAAAAGTAGAAATCAGTACTGCAACACTATTATTTACAGATTACTTTCACTTCATGAAAACCAATCAGGGTTGGCTAATTGTAGATAAAATTTCGGCCAGAACACCTCATAAAACAGTAGAAGCAACAGTAGCTAAAGCAAAATAATACTCCCTGTGTCTTCAATTCAAAACTTTATAATTTTTCAGTAAATGAATAAAATAATAATCGCATTACTTGTTCTTGCGGGTTTACAGCCTATAGGTATAAATGCGCAAAATAAGATCTTGTTTGTAACTTCGAATCAGGATTTTTATGGAAACACTAAAATTCCAACGGCGAATCATTTTGAAGAAATTGTTGTTCCGTACGATATATTTACAAAAGCCGGATATACAGTTGATTTTATTAGTCCAAATGGTGGAGCTATCCCTATTGGCTACATAAATACATCTAATAATCTGCAAAAAAAATATTTGTATGACGGTTGGTTTATGGATAAATTAGAACGTACTAAGAAACCCGCTGAAATCATAACCGAAGACTATTCGGCGATTTTTTATAGCGGCGGTGGTGCCGCAATGTTCGGGGTTGCAGATGACCTTACGATTCAGAAAATCGCAAAAAATATTTACAGCAAAAACGGTATTATTGCTGCAATTTGCCACGGAACTGCCGGAATTATCAATTTGAAGGATGAAAAGAAAAATTCGCTTTACGCAGGAAAAAAAATTACAGGATATCCCGATCTTTTCGAAAATAAAGAAGCCGAATATTATAAAGCATTTCCGTTCTCGATAGACAAAGAAATTACACGTAATGTGGGGAAATTTGTGTATTCTGATCAAGGCGGAGATGCATTTTATATTGTTGACGGAAGGTTTGTAACCGGGCAAGATCCTAGTTCTGGTGTAAATGTGGCAAATGAGGTGATTAAAATTTTAGAGACTAATTCTAAAAGCACTAATGCTTTTGCTTTAAGCGATTTAGAACAAATTACAGAAATATTACTCGACTATATTGAAGGAACGGCAAACGGGCAACCCGAAAGATTACGCAAAGCTTTTGATCCTAATTTTAATTTATACACTGTGGCAAAAGATACTTTATGGATACGTTCAGGAGAACAATATATTTCTAATATAAAAACTGGAGAAAAGACAAACAGAATTGGAAGCATTGTTTCTATTGATATTGAAAAAGATACTGCAATAGCAAAAGCAGAAATCGTAATACCGAATCAGCGAATTTTTACCGATTATTTTTTAATCCTTAAATATCAGGGGAATTGGAAAATAGTACATAAAAGTTATTCCTGGAGGGAATTACCAAAAACAGAAAAGACATAAATGTATTAAAAAGTAGAAATCAGATCAAAAAACTCCTTACTTATTTAAGGAGTTTTTTGTTATTCCTAAAAGCTATTTATTAGCTTATTTATACTAGCTTAGACATAAATTCTGAATAATTTATAACGAGTTATTTTTTCTTTTTAGAACCGTACAAATGGTAAATGGGGCTATAAGGAATATTGTGAAGAAGCTATGAAAACGAAAAAGAAGTTGGCAGAATGAAACAACTTGAACTTGGTAAAATGTAATTGAAGATCTTAGTAAATTTAAATTGATCTATCATTTTTGATTTTAAAACTTTCTTTCAAAAGAAACTCCATTGAATCGATATACGCCACTCGGGCTTGCTCCTCCAAGCCATAATTCTCCTTTTTTGCTTTTATAGATAGTCCAAATGTGATTGCTTTCTACTCCATCTTCTTTAGTGAAATTTTGCACAGATTTACCATCATATCTCCATACACCGGATCCCAAGGTTCCAAACCAGATATTCCCTAGTTTATCCTCTCCAATAGAGAAAACTTTTTCAAGCGAATTACCTTTAGTATCCTCTTTTTTTAGTTTTTGCTGCTTGGTGAAATTAATCACTTTATTTCCGTCATATTTCAAGACACCAATTCCATTATTGCCTATCCAAAGATTTCCTTTGCTGTCTTCCATTATGCTGCGGGCATGCAGATGTCCTGTTTGATCATTCAAATCTAAAAAGGCATCATCTATTATTTTAAAATTTGAGCCATTATACCCAATCACAGCACCAAAAGTCCCAAACCAAAGCGTTCCATTTTTACTTTTTACAAAATTCGTCGAAATTGAATAATGATTCTCGTGTCCCACTTTTGTTGTAACAGGCAATGTGCGATACGAAAGTTGTTTCCCGTCATACTGATAGACGCCCGGATTACCTTCAAGTTTATTGTAGGATTCTATTGCATCACCTTTAAACCAAAGATCAGTGTCGTTTATTTTCCATTCCTCTTTTGAATTATAATTTCGTTCTTTATAAATGGTCATTTTATGCCCGTCGTACGTGCTTAATCCTTTGCCACATTCAAACCAGATAATGCCATTCTTATCTTCATAAATATTCCTGACCTGATTATGACTTAATCCGTTTTTTGTGGTAAAATATTGGAGTTTCCCATTATGAAGCAAACTCACTCCTTCGTTGTAACTGCCAAACCAGATATTTCCTTTGCTATCTTCTAATATGGAACGAATTCCGGAGGTGTATTTTAATCTTATAGAATCAGTTTTCTTTTCAATTGTTTGAATCTGATTTGATTTGTTTTGATTATTACAAGAGATTGTTACTACAATAAGAAATGTATATAAAGCATTGAATATGTTTTGTTTGTGTAGTTTTATTTTCATTTACTGGTGTTTTCTTTAAGTGAAAATCTGGTTACTTTTTATGAAGTTTTTTGGTATTCTTTTCAACCTGTTTATATAACATTTACAGGTTTACACATAATTACTTTAAGAGGATAAAGGTATTACTTATCTAAAAAAAAGCTAATAAATTACCATAAATATTTCTTACATTCGTCTGAAATAAAGCTATTTACATTAAAAATATAACTTAAATGTAATGTAAATACTATTTATGTATGGAATAACTGATAATATCCAATAATAAATAACCGGCAAACAGAATGTGCAAGACTTATAATAAGATTGGCTCACTAACGACTTTAAAATTGCATTTAGAGGAAAATAATATCCATGATTTTAAGTCATTAAAAGAGGTTATTGATTTTCAAAAATCTTATGCAATTTTCCGACAGCAATTAATTTCTCACCACGAAAATCTGATTGAGGAAGAAAAAAACATGCTTATCATCGATTTACCGGTTTTAGACACAGCAATTGAAACAAAAAGACAGGAAGCGATTCTAAGATTAACAAATGAAATTGATGAGCTGAAACAACAATTGAATATTTTAATTAGCAATGTTTCAAAAAACTTTTTTCAGAAACTATTAAATGGTCTAAGACATTTGAACTATAAAAGAAAAATTAAAAGTAAAGAACATAATTTTGAAATTAAGATAAAAAGATCAACTATTGATCTTGTTGAAAATTATCAAGTTAAGAACAATCGCTATCAATTTATAATTTCAGATTTTGATGAAGCTGTAAAGCAAAGTGTTCGGCATCCTTTATTAGAACTTGAAAGAAAAAAAGCGATTATAGATGAGTTCAACAGCTATATTTATGGTGCGTTAGGAGAACAAAAAGTAGTCAAGACATTAGAGGCTCTATCTGATGAATATTTTTTGATTAATGACTTTTCAGTTTCATTTTCACCAGCAATTTATAATAAACAAGAAAATGATTATATAAAGTCTGTTCAAATTGACCATATACTTGTAGCACCATCTGGAATATTTCTCATTGAGACAAAGAATTGGAGTCAAAAATCATTAGAAAATTTAAGTTTACGTTCGCCTGTACAACAAACTAAAAGAACGAGCTTTGCATTGTTTCATCTACTAAATAACGAAAAGAGTGACTATAATTTAGTTTTAGACCGGCATCATTGGGGTGAAAAAAAAATACCAATCAAAAATCTTATTGTTTTGACTAACACAAAGCCGAAAGAAGAGTTTCAGTATGTGAAAATTTTGACTTTAAATGAGCTTCTTGGTTATGTAAATTATTTTAAACCAATATTTTCATATGCTGAGACAAAGAGAATTGCTGACATGATTTTGCGAATTAATGGAACGACATAAAAAACAGAATCCGATACTATAGCCTGCATATTTATTTATCAGTAAATAATGCATAAAAAAAACTCAATTTCTTAAGGATTTCTTGCAATCAAGCACTTAATTGTAATTCTCAGGTCCTTTAAAAGCTTAAATTGATTAGCAGATCACAATTTTGCACATACATTATTGATTTAAACAACCATATAATTTCTCTGTAGAGATACAAAAAAAGTTAACTGCACGTTTAAAAAATGAGGATTAGTTTTTCTACATCTTAATTTTAACCTAAACGTTTTAAAATGAGCAATCGTAAACGTTCTTCATGCTCATCTCCCCAACCTCCGATGACTGAAATTACAGGAATTAGTGTTTTCCCAAAATCTGTCAGACTATATTCGACTTTAGGAGTCACAACAGGGTAAATAATTTTTGAAACAAGCTCATGTTCCTCTAATTCCTTCAGCTGAATATTTAAAACCCTGCGTGAAGCATCGGGTATTTTACGCTGCAATTCACTTGGCCTTTTATGGCCTTCATTGATAAACCAAAGCAAACGTATTTTCCATTTACCATAAAGCACTTCACCAATAAGATCAAGTCCACAATTTAAGTTCGGTATTGTTTTTCTCTCATACATAATACAAAAGTAAACCTATCTGCCAATTTCTGCAATAGGGGAAAAATTTATCCCTATATGAATCGTAACTCCGTACTTGTGAGGAAGTAACATACTTCCGAGATTTGTACAATAGAAATTAAAAATACGACATAACATGGATTATCAAAATGAATTATCAGGGAAGATTGCCTTAGTAACAGGAGGCACAAAAGGAGCTGGAAGAGCCATTGCAGAAAGGTTGCTACAAGCTGGGGCAACGGTTATTATCACTGCAAGAAACGCACCGGAAAAAGAAAACAGCAAGATGCATTTTATTCCGTCCGACTTGAGTAAAGCAGAAGGAACACAAAAAGTTGTCAGCGAAGTGCTATCGGCTTACGGAAGGCTTGACATTTTGGTGAACAATCTTGGTTCTTCAACAACACCTGCCGGTGGTTTTACTGCATTATCTGATGAAGATTGGGAATCAACCTTACAGGCTAATTTGCTTGCTCCGGTTCGACTGGACAGAGGGTTTTTACCTCAAATGATAGATCGAAAAAACGGAGTTATTATTCATATAGCTTCTATTCAAGGAAAACTGCCACTGTACGACTCCACTTTGCCTTATGCGGCTGCAAAAGCAGGTTTAAGAAACTATAGTAAAAGTTTATCAAATGAAGTTTCTCCTAAAGGTATTCGGGTGCTTACTGTTTCTCCCGGATGGATCAATACAGGAGCATCGAAAGCCTGGTTGGCTGAGATTGCAAGAAACGCCAATAGCACTGTAGAAGAAGCACAGCAAGGTGTAATGGATGCATTGGGCGGAATACCATACGGCAGACCCGCTGAGCCGGAAGAAGTAGCTGAATTGGTTGGTTTTCTTGTTTCTCCGAGAGCCAGTTATTTATCAGGAACTGAATATGTAATCGATGGCGGTACTGTACCAACAATTTAATAATCTTTAAAAATAATAACAATGAACTTACCAAAAGTATTAACAGACTTGATTAAAGCACAGAACGAATTTGACGCCGTGACATATGCCAATTTATTTTCAAAAAATGCAGTAGTGTTTGACGAAGGTAAAACGCATAATGGAAGACTTGAAATAGAGCGTTGGATCGATCACTCAAACAAGAATTACCAATCAGTGATGAAACCACTGGAATATACCGAAAACGGCACAACAAGCATTTTAACTGCAGAATGTGCAGGAACATTTCCAGGAAGCCCTATCGCGCTAAAATTTCACTTTGATATTGTTGATGGGCAAATTCAGCATTTAAAAGTAACAGATTAAACATAAAAGAGAGTGTGACTGTTTACTATAAATTATGTAAACGACAAAAGCCATTGGAATCCAATGGCTTTGTTTGTCTTTGTGTGGGCGATGAGGGGTTCGAACCCCCGACCCCCTCGGTGTAAACGAGGTGCTCTGAACCAGCTGAGCTAATCGCCCTATTTTACTAGGTTGCTATCGTTTGTGATTGCGAGTGCAAATATACAGCTAGATTTTGTATTTGCAAGCCTTTTTATAAAAAAAATGAAATAAATTTTAATGCTTGTATTTAGTAATCTATTTTTCAGCTTTTTAAAAAAGAAATAAAATTTGTGATTGCTGCACATTTAGTTAAAAACACAAATCAACACCCCTAATTTATAATATTGTTTTGTGTTCACTTGCTATAATCCTATATTTGCGTACCTTAATTGTATACTCAAATGGCAAGATTTAAAGAAAATGATTTACCAAAATCAAAAATTACCGCTACTTCACTTAACAAAGCAACCATAATATTCAAATACGCCGGAAAACACCAATGGAAATTTTATGTTGGATTGTTTTTCTTGTTACTTACAGGAGCCACTGCCCTCGCCTTTCCTAAATTAATGGGAATGTTGATTGATTGTGTCAAAAACAAAAATAACGATCAGGCCAACCAAATTGCATTGGGATTAATCGTAATCCTGTTTCTACAATCTTTCTGCTCTTTCTTCAGATTATCATTATTTGTCAATTTTACCGAAAATACACTGGCAAATTTGCGTTTGTCTTTATACACCAATTTAGTTAAGTTGCCAATGACTTTCTTTTCTCAAAAAAGAGTTGGAGAACTAAACAGCCGCATTAGTGCAGATATTACACAAATTCAGGATACATTAACATCAACAATTGCAGAGTTCTTACGTCAATTCATACTTATTATTGGTGGCGTTATTTTATTGGCTACAGAAAGTTTTAAATTAACTTTATTAATGTTAGCCGTAGTTCCTCTTGTAGCGGTTGCCGCAGTAATCTTTGGTCGTTTTATTAGAAAATATTCTAAACAAGTACAAGATCAGGTGGCAGAGAGCCAGGTTATCGTAGAAGAAACCATGCAGGGAATTAGTATTGTAAAAGCTTTTGCCAACGAATGGTATGAAGTTGCACGTTACAAAGGCAAAATCAGCGAAGTGGTAAAACTCGCAATCAAAGGCGGTAAATACCGTGGTTATTTTGCGTCCTTTATCATTTTCTGTTTATTTGGCGCAATTGTAGCAGTAGTTTGGTACGGTGTACGTTTAAGCATTGCCGGCGAAATGAGCGTAGGACAATTGATTTCATTTGTATTGTATTCTACATTTGTAGGAGCTTCTTTTGGAGGAATTGCCGAATTATATGCGCAAATTCAAAAAGCAATTGGTGCTACCGAAAGAGTTTTTGAATTATTAGAAGAAACTCCTGAAAAAATAAATGCAACGCAAAATGGAGAACCTTTAGAAAAAATCAAAGGAAATGTTTCTTTCAAAAACGTTGCTTTTAGCTATCCTTCAAGAAAGGAAGTACAAGTTTTAAAAGATGTAAACTTCACTGCCGAATTCGGACAGAAAATTGCCATTGTAGGCCCAAGTGGAGCAGGAAAATCAACTATATCTTCTTTATTATTGCGTTTTTATGATATTGAGTCAGGAGAAATTACGGTTGACGGAAAAAATATTTACGATTATGATTTAGAAAATCTTCGTGGCAATATGAGTATTGTTCCTCAGGACGTTATTTTATTTGGAGGAACCATCAAAGAAAATATTGCATACGGAAAACCAGATGCAACCGATGAAGAGATTATGCTGGCTGCAAAACAAGCCAATGCTTTGAATTTTGTTGAAGGTTTCCCGGAGAAATTTGAAACAGTTGTAGGGGAACGAGGTGTAAAATTATCAGGAGGTCAACGTCAGCGTATTGCGATTGCGAGAGCATTACTTAAAAACCCAAGTATTTTAATATTAGATGAGGCGACATCATCTTTAGATAGTGAAAGCGAAAAATTAGTTCAGGAAGCATTAGAAGTATTAATGGAAGGAAGAACAAGTATTATTATTGCTCACCGACTTTCGACTATTAGAAATGCTGATAAAATTTTAGTTTTAGATAATGGAAAAATAACCGAAGAGGGTACACATCAGGAATTAATAAACCTTGAAAACGGTACTTATAAAAACCTAAGTAATCTTCAGTTTAACAACTATTAATAAACTAAAAGCCTATAATTAATTTTAAACATAACTAAATGCCACATCTAAGACTTGCCCTAATTTTATTATTTGTAATCCTAAACGCCATAAGTGTACTTGCACAGGAAAAACCTTTTAACGTTGTAAACATCAGTCCTGACGGCTCAAAATACATTAAATTTGGAATGAATCTCCAGGTTTGGGGAAGATACGCCGAATTAAACGAAGGCAGTAAAATTGGTACAAATGAAGTTAGTGACACTTACGACATTGTGATCAGACGTTTGCGTTTACAGGCAATGGGAATGATTACAGATAATATTTTCTTTCATTTACAATTAGGTCAGAATAATATCAATTTCACACAGAATAATGGTCCTTCAAATGCGCCAATTTCTGTTATGGATGCTTTAGGAGAATATCATTTTAATAAAAGCCTTCATCTCGGTGGTGGTTTAACGGCCTGGGGAGCCGGAACAACCCGTTATTCAGCAAACAGCTCTTCTTCTCAGCTTACATTAGATACACCAATGTATCAGCAATTTATAAATACATCATCAACTTTCGGGAATAGAAATTTAAGTATTTACGCGAAAGGAGATCTGGGAAAATTTAATTATCGTGTGGCAATTACCAATCCGTATCGAAATGCAAACAATAATCTTGGATTGAATTCAACCTTAAGCACCGAAACACCAAGAGCACAATATTCCGGAATTTTAACGTACTCTTTCTTAGATAAAGAATCAATTGAAGATGCTTATCATAAAGGAACTTATTTAGGAACCAAAAAAGTTTTTAATGTAGCATTAGGTTATTTGACACAGGCCAAAGCTATGTGGCATTTAACACCAGATGCAACTGTGTCATACGATGATATGAACGTTTTAGGTTTTGATGTTTTTTATGACAGTCCAATTAGCGCTAATGGCGCAGCTCTAACAGCATATGCTGCCTTTAACAACAATAATTACGGTAAAAACTATATACAGTCTGTTAATACTCCAAATCCGGCTATTGGAGATAATACTCTTATTAATGGATCCGGCGCTGGATTTATAGGTGTAGGAACCGGAAATATATATTACGCCCAACTAGGATATCTTTTCGGAAAATCAGATAATGAAGCAAAAAAAGGGCGTTTTCAGCCTTATGCAGCCACACAAATTGCTGATTTAGAAGCCTTAGATACACCAATGACGATGTATGAATTGGGTGTCAATTATTATGCAACCGGAACTTTGGGCCCAAAGTTTAGTTTAAATTACCAAAACAGAGCTGTTTATGACAAAACACTTATTGGCGCATACAAGCAAAGCGACCGTTTAGGAATGGTAGTTTTACAATGCCAGGTTTCTTTCTAAAAAAGTTTAAAAATTCCAATAAAAAAAATCCAAATTCCAATTGTTAAGATTGGAATTTGGATTTTTTTATAAAACTGTAAACCGGGACTGAGACTAAAATCTACTTCCCTTTTCTACGTTTACGTTCAGCTTTAATCATAGACAATTCGCGGCTTGTTTGTCCTGCGACCGAAGTGTTTTCTTCAGCTCGACGAATTAGATACGGCATAACATCTTTTACAGGGCCAAATGGCAAATATTTAGCTACATTATAACCGTTTTCGGCAAGATTATAACTAATATTATCGCTCATTCCGTACAATTGTCCAAACCAGATTTTATTATCGTTTTTGGCAATTCCTTTTTCCTGCATCATTTCCATCAATTTATAAGAACTCAATTCATTATGAGTCCCTGCAAAAATTGACATGATTTCTAAGTGCTCTAACATATAATGTACAGCAGCATCATAATTAATATCTGTAGCTTCTTTAGAAACACAAATAGGCGAAACATAATTTTTCTCCTCCGCTCTTTTGTTTTCTTTTTCCATATAAGCGCCACGAACCAATTTCATTCCAATAAAGAAACCTTCTTTTTTGGCAATTTCATGCAGGTTTTTCAAATAATCCAAACGATCCCAACGATACATTTGCAAAGTATTAAAAACAATCGCTTTCTCTTTATTGTATTTGCGCATCATATCAGTAACCAAATCATCAGCAGCATCCTGCATCCAGCTTTCTTCACCATCAATCAATAAAGCAACATCTTTTCTGTGCGCCTCACCGCAAACATGATCAAAACGCGCTACTACTCTATCCCACTCAGCTTGTTCTGCCGGAGTCAGCGTTTGTTTTTCTCCTAGTTTTTCATACAATTCAAAACGACCAAAACCTGTTGGCTTAAATACAGCAAACGGAATCGCCAAACGTTCTTTAGCAAATTCAATAGTTTTTAAGGTCATTTCTAAAGCAGCATCAAACTGCTCTTCTTCTTCTTTTCCTTCAACCGAATAATCCAATACCGATGAAACACCTTTTGTAAACATTTTATCTACAACAGTGATACAATCATTCTCGTTTACACCACCACAAAAATGGTCAAAAACAGTTGCACGAATTAATCCTTCTACCGGAAGATTTGCTTTTATGGCAAAATTGGTAACAGCAGTTCCTATTCTTACTAAGGGTTGGCTGTCGATCATTTTAAAAAGAAAATAAGCTCTATCTAGTTCAGTATCGCTTTTTAACGAAAATGCAACTTGAGTGTTATCGAATATTTTTTCCATTAAGGTCAGTTTTTTGTGCAAATATAGATAGAGTTTTGAATATTATTCATCAAATGTTGTCATAATTTTTTATATCTTTAATAGTTTTAAATCTATTTTCTGTATAAAAAATAAGATTATACTTATGTTTTGTTTATTTTTGCAAAAAAAGTAAAATGAATAGTCAAACGTATAATATTATTAAGGAATTAAAAGGAAAACAATCCATACCAAACTTTGTGGTTTTTTCATTCGTAATTTCTCTTCTATTAATAGACTTTCTCCCCTATTTTAAAAGTCTGGAAATTATTAATCCACAGTTTCTATATCTATCAGTACTAAACCTTATTATTGGCTTTTACTACTATTTCAATGCTTATCGTCTTCCGGATCAAATCCTTCCTATATTAAAAAGGAGTTATGTTTTTAAAATTTACCTGATCTTCCTCTTCTTTTGTGGAATAAGTTTTTTTTCTGCTAAAAACACCTCGCTAGTTATAACTAAGTTTACAGAAATAGTTATTGTATTTTGTCTTTTCATAAATCTTTCTATTCTGCTTAAAAATAAACTTTATCTTTTTTACAAAATCGCATTTATAATTTGTATAAGTGCCTTTATTCAAGCCTGGCAACAGCTTTGTCACTTTATTATAATTCCTAAACATGTATCAGTCATAGACTTACTGACAAATATGAAAGGTAACACTGGAAATATAAATATTTTGGCTGCAAGTCTTACTATTAAGGTTCCGTTTTTACTATTTGGGATTACTCATTTTAAAAGTTACAGAAAATGGTTTATGCTCATCGCTTTATTTTGTGTAGTAAGTGTTATATTTTTAACTGGAGCAAGAACCCCTTACATTTCCTTAATTTTAATTTATTTAATTTTTAGTGCGTATTTGCTAAAAGAAAACTCGTTTAAAAAATCAAGCTTTTTTAAAATCATTACCCTGGTTATTCCTGTTTTGATTGCTATGGTATTTGTGAGCGGAATTTTTAAAAAATCGAAAGCAACTTCACGTTATGTTTCTTTGGAAAACAGAGTAAAACAAATTAATACAGAGGATGCATCGGCACACGCCAGAATAGTTTTTTGGGGAAATGCTATTAAAATTACTAAGAAAAGTCCCCTATTTGGTATTGGTTTAGGAAATTATCAGATAGAATCTATTCCTTACGAAAAATTTACCAGTAACGAATCTAATGTTTCGCTACATGTTCATAACGATTTTCTGGAAATTTGTGCTGAAACAGGAATTCTAAATGCAGTAGTTTATTTATCGCTTTTTATTTTTATTTTTTTTGTTAATGCTAAAAGGATACTTAAATCTAAAAATTCACAAACAAAAGCAATTGCATTATTGACCTTATTATTATTGATTGTTTACGGCATTGATTCCTTTTTTAATTTTCCGATGTACAGACCAACAATGCAAATCTTTTTTGCTTTATTACTTGCATTAACTGTTGTAAATTCAGATTTATCAGATAGAGAACATACAATAACTTCAGGCATAAAAAAACAATACATTTATGCTGCTTTAATTTTTGTTACCTGCTTAACTACTTATTCGTCTTTTATAATTTATAAGGCTTCAAATTTGGAATATTTAATTGCTGCCGATGATATTAACTTTAATGACAAAGGAGTTCTAACTGGTGATGAAGTAATAAAGAGAATGCCTCAATTCCCTAACGTTTTTCAAACTTCAGAGTCATTTTACGAATATGCAGGGATTTATTACGTAAGGGAAAAGAACTATGAAAAAGCAATGAATTGTTTTTCTAAAGCTACTAAGATTAATCCTTATACGGGAAGAATTGATTTCTTTAAACATGTAATAGCTAATAAAAAAGGAAATAGTGATAGTGCGTATATTTACAGTAAACAGGCTTTTTATTTACGTCCGGGAAATTATTTTTTCTATAAAACGTCAATTTATGAGGCTTTTATAAAAAGAGACACAGTCGAAATAATTAAAGAACATAAAATATTTTCAAAACATAAAAAAACGGCAGAGGCATGGACTACAGCAGCTATTGCTTTACAAAATGCAGGAGCTAATCAAAAAAGATTAGTTAGTTTTATTGACGAAGGATTAAAAGTTTTACCAAAAGATAGTACGCTCTTAAAACAAAAAAAAGATTTTTTGATTACGCAATATATCATTGAAGCGCAAAATTTTCAAACACAATTAAAATTAGACAAGGCACTCATTACTTATAAAAAAGCCCTAAAAATTGATCCTGAAAATATATATGTTAATCAGAATCTGGGTTTTTATTATTTTAATATTGAACAAAATGCAAAAGCTATAACTTACTTTTTAAAAGCTCTAAAAAATCATGGATTAAGGGATGGAAGAACCGAATTTTATTTGGGCATATGTTACATGAAGATCAATGACAAAGAAAATGCCTGTAAATATATTGATTTGGCGAAGTCTAAAAATTTTTCTGAAGCGCAACGCTTAAATCAATATTGCGGAACTAAATAATTTATAGAAGATAAATTGCCGGATTGCACAAATGAAGTATTTTAGTAAAAATAGATCGTTTTTTGAAACCATTCTATTTAAACGGTTTTTAAAACAAATAAGAACAAAAGTTTGAATATTATTTCCTTAAAAATGCCTTATTTTGCGTTTTCAATTAACTACAGAAATATGCAATCTATTCAAGCTAATAATTATCTCGTACATTTTAACCAAAATGCCTACGAAGCCCTAAATAATCATTTAAAAGAAAATAAATACTCTAATTTGTTTATTATAGTTGATAATGAGACAAATGAGCATTGTTTGCCAAAATTTTTGCCTTTACTTGAAACCGATTTAACAATAGAAATTATTGAATTCGAATCTGGAGAAATCAATAAAAATATAGAAACTTGTATCGAAATCTGGAAAGTACTTACAGAACTTGGTGCCGACAGAAAATCGCTTGTTATTAATCTTGGTGGTGGTGTTGTAACAGATCTTGGCGGATTTGTAGCTTCGACTTTCAAACGTGGACTAGATTTTATAAACATTCCCACTACTTTATTATCTATGGTTGATGCTTCTGTGGGAGGCAAAACCGGAGTTGACTTAGGAAATCTCAAAAATCAGATTGGCGTTATCAACGTTCCTCAAATGGTATTAATTGATACTGATTACCTTGAAACTTTACCGCAAAGCGAAATGCGTTCTGGTTTGGCCGAAATGCTAAAACATGGACTAGTATATGATTCTGCTTACTGGAAGCAATTTTTAGATCTTAAAGCTATCGATTTTGCCGATTTTGATGCATTAATTTATCGCTCTGTAGAAATTAAAAATGATATTGTAATTCAGGATCCAACTGAAAAAAATATTCGTAAAGCATTGAATTTTGGTCACACTTTAGGTCACGCTATCGAAGGTTACTTTTTAGAAAGCCAAACCAAAACAACGTTGTTACACGGTGAAGCCATTGCGATTGGAATGATTTTAGAAAGTTATATTTCATTGCACAAAAACTTAATTACAGCAGAAGAATATACCGAAATTAAAACGGCAATAAAGAGTATTTACGATGATGTAAAAATCGAAGAAAATGACATCGATCCGATCCTTGAATTACTCATTCACGACAAAAAAAATGAGTACGGTTTGATTCAATTTGCATTAATTGAAGGAATCGGGAAAATAAAAATTAATCAATCCGTTGAAAATAAATTGATTCTAGACGCGTTTCAAGATTATAAATCTTAAAGTTTTTTTAATAAAAAGCTTTGCTTTAGGTATATATTATTTTTTACATTTGCCACGATGAAAACAAACAAAAAACAAAGACAATTTAGTTCTTATAGAAATCGGCTCAATAGTTCCTTACTAAGGATGTTGAACCGTTTTTATAATAGTAAAAGTCCGCTTTGTTTTGATGTTTTTCAATATTCGAAAGCAGAACACGAAAAACTGCAGATTGTATTTGCGAATATTAGGGTTTGAATTTTAGATTTAGCACAGTTCACTAAATTAAAAAATTACAATTCTAAACATCGAAAACTAAATGAATACAAAATATTCTGATCTAATTAATCAAACTTACTATTTTCCACAAACGGAATTTAAATTAAACAAAGACAATCTTCAATTTCACAACATCGATTTGATGAAATTGGTTGAACAATACGGTACACCATTAAAATTCACCTATTTACCTCAAATTTCTGAAAATATCAATAAAGCGAAAGCCTGGTTCAGAAAATCGATGGAAAAAAACAAATACGAAGCAAAATACTATTATTGTTATTGTACAAAAAGCTCTCATTTTGAATATATTATGAATGAAGCTTTTAAAAACAACATTCATGTCGAAACTTCATCTGCTTTTGATATTAATATTGTAGAGAATTTGTTGGAAAATGGGAAAATCAATAAGAGTACGTATGTAATTTGTAATGGTTTTAAAAGAGATGAATATATTACCAATATTGCACGACTAATCAATAACGGCCATAAAAACACTATTCCGATTATTGATAATTATGAAGAATTAGATTTGCTTCAGGCTGAGATTAAAGGAAAATTCAAAATTGGAATTCGTATTGCAGCCGAAGAAGAACCTAAATTTGAGTTCTATACTTCAAGATTAGGTATAGGATACAAAAACATAGTTTCTTTCTATAAAAAACAAATTCAGGAAAATGATAAACTGGAGTTGAAAATGCTTCACTTCTTTATCAATACAGGAATTAACGATACAGCATATTACTGGAATGAATTAGTAAAATGTATCAAAGTATACATTGCACTTAAAAAAGAATGCCCTACTCTGGATGGTTTGAACATTGGAGGTGGTTTTCCTATCAAAAATTCATTGGCTTTCGAATACGATTACCAATACATGATTGATGAAATTATCAATCAGATTAAAATAGCATGTGATGAAGCTGAAGTTGATGTTCCGAATATCTTTACTGAATTTGGATCATTTACAGTAGGTGAAAGCGGTGGCGCAATCTATCAGATTTTGTATCAAAAACAACAAAATGATAGAGAAAAATGGAATATGATCGATTCGTCTTTCATTACTACTTTGCCGGATACTTGGGCTATAAACAAACGTTTTATTATGCTGGCGGTCAATCGTTGGAATGATACTTACGAACGGGTTTTATTAGGAGGTTTGACTTGTGATAGTGACGATTATTACAACTCAGAGCAAAATATGAACGCCATTTATTTGCCTAAATACAACAAAGAAAAGCCATTATATATTGGTTTCTTTAATACTGGTGCATATCAGGAAACCATTGGAGGATACGGTGGATTACATCACTGTTTGATTCCGCAGCCTAAACACATTTTAATAGATCGTGACGAAAATGGCATTTTAGCTACCGAAGTTTTCTCAGAACAACAAACTTCTGACGATGTATTGAAGATTTTAGGGTACACTAAAAAAGTATAAAAAAAAACCTGTAAATTAAATGTTAATATCCATAAAATTATTAATTTGCAGTATCATCTAAAAGGTTAAACTTTTAATTCAAAAAAAAACAAAAAAAACAAAAACAAAATGAAAGGACCTATCAGTCAGTTTATTGAAAAACATTATTTACATTTTAACTCTGCTTCGTTGGTTGATGCTGCAAAAGCATACGAACAACAATTGGCAAATGGTGCGAAAATGATGGTAAGTATGGCTGGCGCTATGAGTACAGCAGAAATTGGTAAAATTTTTGCCGAAATAATTAGACAAGATAAAGTACAGATTATTTCATGTACCGGAGCCAATCTGGAAGAAGATATCATGAATTTAGTAGCACACTCTCACTACGAAAGAGTGCCTAACTATCGTGATTTAACACCTGAGGACGAATGGGCTTTACTTGAAAGAGGACTAAACCGTGTTACAGATACTTGTATTCCTGAACATGAAGCATTTCGTCGTTTGCAAAAACACATTTATAAAATCTGGAAAGATGCTGATGACAAAGGAGAACGTTATTTTCCGCATGAATTCATGTATAAAATGTTGTTATCTGGTGTTTTAGAAGAATATTACGAAATAGATTTAAAAGATAGCTGGATGTATGCAGCTGCAGAGAAAAACTTACCTATTATTGTACCGGGATGGGAAGATAGTACAATGGGAAACATCTTTGCTTCATACGTAATCAAAGGTGATTTGAAGGCTTCTACCATGAAATCGGGAATCGAATATATGGTTTTCCTTTCTGATTGGTATCCAAAAAACAGCACTAACGGAATTGGATTTTTCCAAATTGGTGGTGGTATTGCGGGAGATTTTCCTATTTGTGTGGTACCAATGTTATATCAGGATATGGAAATGCATGATATTCCGTTTTGGAGTTATTTCTGTCAGATTTCAGATTCAACAACTAGTTACGGATCATATTCCGGAGCAGTTCCAAACGAGAAAATCACTTGGGGTAAATTAGATATTAAAACTCCAAAATTTATTATTGAGTCGGATGCTACAATTGTTGCTCCGCTAATTTTTGCTTACTTATTAGATTTATAGGATATTTATGAAAAGAGTTATAGTAGACTACGCTAAACTTACCAACGAAATTTTAAACCTTTTGGTTGAAAAATTTCCTGATGGTTATGATGATTCGGATGTAATCCGTTTTAGAAATGCTAAAAACGAATTGATCGAAGCTGTTGAAGTTCGTACTGAAGACACTATTTATTTAGTAAAAATTAGTACAAAACTTGCTGACAGGATTGAGAATTACGATGAGGATGATGATATCGATCTTGATGTTGATACAATCGAACCAGTAAAAGGTCTTGATCTTGATGATGATAGTGATGATGACGATGACGATGATGCAATAGACAAACCGGATACTGATGGCGGAGATGATGATGACGATGAAGACAAAGATCCAGATGATATTGCTGATGAAGATGATGAAGACGACGAAGATTAATTTTCATCTTTCAAAATAAAAAAAAAGGAACTCTATTCGGGTTCCTTTTTTTTATTAATTGTTCAAAATCTTATTTTTAAATATAAGAAAAATATTATATTTAAACTTTTTATTATATTTAAAAATCAGTAAATATCAGCCTTATGAATTCAGAAATTTTACACGCCAAACTAAAAGAAAATTTCGGTTTTGAAAAATTCAGACCCAATCAGGAAACGATTATTAATACCATACTTTCCGGCCAGGATACTTTGGCAATAATGCCTACAGGTGGAGGAAAATCCATTTGTTTTCAGTTACCTGCTTTGGTTTTACCCGGGATTACGATTGTTATTTCTCCTTTAATCGCACTGATGAAAGACCAGGTGGACAGTTTGAAAACCAACGGAATTAATGCGTGCTATATTAATAGCAGTCAATCTAGTGAAGAGCAGCAATTTTATATTGATAATTTAAAATCAAACAAATTTAAGCTCGTTTATATAGCACCTGAAAGTCTATCTTACCTTGATGTTGTTTTTAATGAGTTAACAGTCAGCTTAATTGCAATTGATGAAGCGCATTGTATTTCGTCTTGGGGACATGATTTTCGTCCTGCTTATACTAATTTAGGATATTTAAAAAGCCGCTTCCCTTCTACTCCTGTTCTGGCTTTGACAGCAACAGCTGATAAAGCGACCCGAACTGATATTACAAAACAATTAAATTTAAGAAACCCAAAAACTTTTGTAGCTTCTTTTGATCGAAAAAATTTAAGTCTCGAAGTTCGTCCGGCATTAGATCGTGTAAAGCAAATAATAGATTTTGTAGAAAATAAACCCAATGAATCGGGAATTGTTTATTGTTTAAGCCGGAAAACGACTGAAGAATTGGCGTTGAAACTGCAAAAAAATGGTGTTAAAGCGAAAGCCTATCACGCAGGTTTAGAAAATAAACTTCGTGCAAAAACGCAAGACGAATTTATAAACGACGATTGCCAGGTAGTTTGTGCTACTATCGCTTTCGGGATGGGAATTGATAAATCAAACGTGCGCTGGGTGATTCATTATAATTTACCTAAAAATATCGAAGGTTATTATCAGGAAATTGGTCGTGCAGGCCGAGACGGATTGCCGGCAGAAACTGTTTTGTTTGAGAGTTACGCCGATGTAATTCAGCTCCAGAAATTTGCATCAGAAGGATTGAATTCAGATGTTCAGCTGGCAAAACTGGAAAGGATGAAACAATATGCCGATGCTTTGAGTTGTAGAAGAAAAATTTTACTCTCCTATTTTGGCGAACTCGTGAAAGAGAATTGCGGAAACTGCGATATTTGCAAAAATCCTCCAACTTTTTTCGATGGTACGATTCTCGCGCAAAAAGCATTGTCGGCTATTAGTCGTTTGCAGGAATCTGAGCCTTTGGCAGTAATTGTAGATTTTTTGCGCGGCTCGAGAAACGCGTATATCTACGAAAAAAATTATCAAAGCTTAAAAACGTACGGAATTGGCGCTGACATTTCATGGTACGACTGGAATCAATATTTAATTCAGCTAATAAACTTAGGATATTGCGAAATTGCTTTTCATCAGCATAATAAAATTCTATTAACTCCTTTTGCAAAAAAAGTTTTATTTGAAGGCGAAAAAGTAAAACTGAATACTGTTGTTAAAAAAGTAGTTGACAAAACAGAGATTAAAGAAACAAAAACTAAAGCAGCCAAAAGTTCGCTTTTTGAGATACTTCGTAAATTACGTTATGAAATTGCCAAAGATGAAGAGGTCCCAGCCTATGTTATTTTTAGTGATGCTGCGCTTAGACATATGGAAACTTTGCGCCCTATGAGTGATGAAGAATTTCTTGCAATTGATGGTGTGGGTAAAGTAAAACTGGAAAAATACGGTCAGGAATTTATAGATGCCATTGTGTATTATGAAAATGCAAAAAAAACAATAGCAAAAGCTAAAAAAGAAGGCAATACTTATAAAACAACTTTAGAAATGTTTGAAGGTGGCAATACGGTAGCGGAAATTGCAGAAAAACGAAATCTGGGACAAACGACTATTGTTTCGCATCTGGCTAAATTGTATGTTGATGGAAATGATATCGATTTAACTCAGTTTGTAACTGATGGCGAAGTGAAACTACTCCATAAAGCACAAGTTGAATTAGAATATCCAACTGCTTTAAGACCTTACTATGAATATTTTGAAGAAAAAATGTCTTATGACAAAATTAGATTTGGGCTAGCTATTGTTGAGAGGAATAAGTAATGTCGTTACGAGGAACGAAGCAAATCTCAATAGGAATTCGACATAAGTTAGCTAAAAGAAAACACACCCATTTTGTCATCTTGAGCGAAGTCGAAGGACACGTAAGATGCTCTAAAGATTGGTGATTTTGCAGGATGAGTTTCCTCCGGAGATCCCTCGTTCCTCGGGATGAAAAGATTGTCATAAATTTTAAGCTAAAAAAAATATACTAAAAACAAAAAATCCTGTGAAACATTCTTCACAGGATTTTTTTTATATTAAAAAAGCAAACTTACAAATACCTCTCTTCGAAAACATTTTGATGATGTTTTTGATGACCGATAATTACATATCCTAAAGCCCGAGCTGAAATCTGATGCGTTGAAGCAGTTCCAATTCGTTTAAGTTGTTCTTCAGATAAGCTTTTGTAAAACAATAAGGTTGAATGTCTTACTGCTGAAAATTCAGTTAGTAATTCCTGAATGCTTCTTTCGTTTGCATTAGTATTATCTACATAATCATTTTCTTCAAATCCAGGCAAAGCTGTTTTATCATTTCTTGAAAAACGCAAAGCGCGATATCCAAAAATACGCTCACAATCTATCAAATGCTGAATAATGTCTTTGATGGTCCATTTACCTTCAGCATAGCGATAATCAAATTTATCCAATGGAATATTTTGAACAAAACGGATAAAATCATGAAGCGAAATTTCTAATTCTTCGATCAGGTTAATTTGTCCAGCTTCTCGAACGTAATTAGCAAAAGGACCTGAATATTCTGTTTCTAACAAATGATTTGAATTCATGTTACAATTTTTTGTAATTATTAAATCAAAATTATGCTGAGTTTCTGCTCGCATTAGTATTTCCGAAAAGTGATCTGGTAACAATTTTTTCGTATACTTTTATCAACTCTTCATCAACCTCATTTTCTTTATTCAATTCATTAATTCTTAACAAAGCATATTGCTGTATAGTCAACAGTGGTAACACAATACGTTCTCTTACCTGAATTGACGCTATACCATCAGGATAATTTTCCATAAGTGTTTTATGTCCCGCAATTTTAAGTAATAAACGTTTTGTTTCCTGAAACTCATCATAAATAATTTGCCAGAATTCACCAAATTCAGGATCGTTTCTCATGTAAGCTGTTAATGGTAAAAATGATTTAGCCAATGACATCATACTGTTTTCCAGCAATGTTTTAAAGAATAAAGAATTGTGGTACAAATCGTGAACTTTATCCCATTGTCCTGATTCTTCAAAATGTTTTAAGGCAGAACCTACACCAAAAAATCCAGGTACATTTTGCTTCAATTGACTCCATGAACCTACGAAAGGAATCGCTCTTAAATCTGCAAAGTCTAATGATTCAGACTTACTTCTTTTAGAAGGACGGCTTCCAATATTTGTTTTAGAGTAATACTTTAACGTACTCATTTTCTCTAAATACGGGATGAATTTTGGATGGTTTTTAAAACTTAAATATTTCTCGTAACCTAAATCAGCCAATTGTGTTAAAATCTGAGTTTCGTCTGCGCTTAACTCGTTTTTCTCTTTACTAAATACCTGATTGGTAACACCGGCAGTCAATAAATTTTCAATATTATAACGGCAAGAATCCATAGTTCCAAAATTAGAACTAATTGTTTGTCCCTGAACCGTAATCTGAATTTCGTTATTTTCTATCTTTGGTCCTAAAGAAGCATAGAATTTATGTGTTTTTCCTCCACCACGAGCCGGAGGTCCTCCGCGTCCGTCAAAGAAAATCGCTTTGATGCCATATTTCCTTGATATTTCGGTTAAAGCAATTTTAGCCTGATAAATACTCCAGTTGGCCATTAAGTAACCGCCATCTTTAGTACCGTCAGAGAAACCTAACATAATGGTTTGCTTATTTCCTCTTTCCAGCAAATGTTTTGAATATTCAGGATTCGTATACAATTGCTCCATAATATGATGTGCATTTTGCAAATCATCAACAGATTCAAAAAGTGGAATAATGTCCACAGTTGGATTTTCCCAATTGTTCAAACGAATCATGGCAAAAGTTTCCATCACATTTAGTGCACTTTCGTTATTACTAATAATATAACGATTCGCCCCAAACTCACCATTTGCTTTCTGAATGGTTTTGATAGCCTGAACAGATTCTAAAGTAGATCTCGTAATTTCATTTTCAAAATCAGCAGGGTTTAATTCCCCTTTAACTTTAGATAAAACAACTAATTTTTCATCTTCAGATAATTCGAAATAATTGGAGGGAAATATTGAAGAACCAGAATTCAAATAATGGTTTACTACATCTTTAAATACTGCATCATGAATTTTACTATTCTGACGAATATCCAAACTTGCAAAATGGAAACCGAAAAGATTAATTTTTACCAAAAATGCTTCAAGATCATCTAAATAAAGTGACTGATGTTTTTCGATAATAATATCACGAATAAGGTTTAATTGTGTTAGTAATTCCTCTAAAGTTATATAAATTTCACCTTTAGAATAAAAAACAGAACGATAAAGTTTATATTCAAGTTCGGCCACTAAAGTGTCTACTCCTGAGAAAGTTAACTTGCGTTTTAAATTCCTCATTTCGATGTAATAACATTTTAATATCGAAGTACGTAAACGTTCAGCAACTTTTAGAGTAATCTCTGTAGTAACAAATGGATTTCCGTCACGATCTCCTCCTGGCCAAAAACCAAGTTTTATTAATTGATTCTGAATAGCATTTCCCTGAAGGATATTCTTTTGCAAATAATGAACAATTTCTCCGGAAGTAGCATAAAAAACATTCTCTAAATACCAGATCAAACTAACCGCTTCATCATAAGGATTTGGTTTTTCGTTCTGTATAAAAGGAGTTTTTCCTAACTGCGCCAGTAATTCTTTAATTTTTAATAAATCATTTAAACGAATTGCTTCTGTTAAGTCATTAATAATTCCTAAAACAGGTCCAGGATAAAATTGAGTTGGATGCGCTGTTAGAACTGTTCTGACATTAAAATTTTCTAAAAATTCAATCAATTCGTCATCTTTCTCCTTAGCATCTGATTTTTCTTTAATATCACGCAAAGATCCGCGGCCTTCCATATTGTTAACTTCCGGGAAAGCAGCATCTTCAATAGCGTCAAATAATACAATTTGTCGCTCTGTGTATTGAATAAATCGAAACATTAAATCGATATTATCTTTTTCAGTTGCATTGTTTAAATAGCGATTAGAGAAAAAATCGAATATTTCTTTTGGAGTTTCTTGTTTTTTAAATCCCGTTTCGCATGTCTCTGTAAACAAAGGAAGTAAAGCACCCGTATTGTCTATAGAATCAAAAGGCAATGTTATAAATACACTATTATAAATGTGGTATTTTGAAAGAACATCTTGATTAAAACGTTCTATTTTAGGTAACGTGTACATAATCTATTGTAGTTGGTGGTTAATTAGTCATAAAAAAACCTCAAGAATAAACTTGAGGTTATATTTTAATATAGCATTCAAGAGAAAAAATTACATATTTTTAAAAATAGTATGCATCAAACGCTTCTTATCGTTGATACTTTCTTCTAATGAGATCATAGTTTCTGTTCTGTAAACACCATCGATATCATCGATCATGAAGATAACTTCTTTTGCGTGCTTAGTATCTTTTGCTCTAATTTTGCAAAAGATATTGAATTTTCCTGTCGTTACAGAAGCCACTGTTACGAACGGAATTTGATTGATTCGCTCTAATACAAATTTAGTTTGAGACGTATTGTTTAGGAACACACCTACATATGCAATAAATGAATATCCTAATTTATCGTAATCTAAAGCCAATGAAGAACCCATTATTATTCCTGCGTCTTCCATTTTCTTAACCCTAACATGCACTGTACCAGCAGATATCAATAGTTTTTTTGCAATGTCAGTAAACGGAACTCTCGTATTGTCTATTAACATATCTAAAATCTGGTGATCTACTTCATCTAAACGAAATTTACTCATAATTCTTTAATTAATATTACTAATTGCTATTACAAAGTATAAAAATATATATAAAAAACAACAAATTCACATAAAAATTAACTTTTTATCAATCCGTTAACAAATTTAACATTTTTATTTAAATAAAAATCTGCTTTTTGATTTGATTTCGGAAAATTACTAAAGTCATCGGAATAAACTGCTCCTTCAGCATCATATTCGTAATGTCCAAAATAATTTTCCAATTCGCCCGCTTCAACTATGTAAGCGTTAAAATGAATCTTATTTTCAATCAATTCTTCTTTGTATTGTGCGACAAAATTCGTAATAATTTCGATACCATCATAATTTATTTTGATATTTTTATACATAAAATCATAAAAAACCACTTTATTTTGTGAAATATTCAAATAATCATTAATTCTATTATCAACTAAATCGTTTTCGCTAATGATTTTAAAACTTGAAAAAAGTGAGAAAAATAAGAACTTTCGGGTAATTTCTCGTTCGTAATCATGAGGAAAATGACCTGCTTCGAATAAAATAGTTGGCGCTCCCAAAAACTGAAATGTATCTCCTATACAATTGATATTAAACGAATCATCAAAGCGGCCAACCTGTCCCGGAATATACTCTTGCAGTACATCATTAATTCCCGCAATAACATTAATTGCTTTTAAGCGATTCTCATTCACTTCTCTTTCTTCATTATAAGAAGGTGCTAAAAATGAAACAGTTGCAGGTTTTCCTGTATCTCCTGCACCAAATATAGTGCGCTGATCATGCATGTTAAAGCAATAATGAGGTTTAAAACGCTCGAAAACATCTCGTAAAACCTTGCTTTCTGGCTGAGTAAGGTTTTGAGAATCTCTGTTTAAGTCAATTTTATTAGCATTTTCTCTTGTATAAAGTCGTGCACCATCCGGATTTAAAATAGGAATACAGTAAAAGGTAAACGTATTAAGCATTTTCTCTGCAATCTCAGATCCGCTGTTTAAAACATTGATAAAGTCAAACAAGGCTTTTGTTGTAGTGCTTTCATTTCCGTGCATTTGTGACCAAAGGTAAATGCGGGTTGCTCCGGTCCCAATTTGGTAACTATATATAGGTTCGTCTAAAACTGATCTTCCAATTATTTGTACTTGATTATTTGTATTTAATTTATCTAGTAATGGTTTAATATGATCTAATGTCAGATAACGACCTTCTATTGTTTTCTCTTTGTAGTGGCTAAATAATTCTTCTAAATTCATTGTCTTTTGATTAGTTTACAAAAGTAAACATCTTTATTTTTACATTTGTAAACATTGAAAAATAAGTATAATTTATAATTGTAAACAAGATTTTAATCTATTTTAACCAATTAGTGTATACGGGAGTTGACAAATGTTATAACTTTAATTATTAAAAAATAATAGATTGCATATTAGTCATTTAATAATCATTATCTAAAGCTTTAATTACTATTAAATCCACTTTCTACTGTAATTTACAACTGTAAAATTGCTTTATCAAATTCTTTTAGTTACATTTGTAAACAATGGTTTTAAAAATGAAAATTTACAATGGTAAACATAGATGATTTTGTAAAACGCCTCGAAATTATACTGGAGTATTATGCTTTAAATGCGTCTTCTTTTGCGGATAAAATTGGTGTACAGCGTTCAAGTATGTCTCACCTACTTTCAGGCAGAAACAAACCAAGCTTGGATTTTGTAATGAAAATTACGGAAGTTTTTCCTGAAGTCGATCTCTACTGGATTTTAAGTGGCACGGGAAGTTTTCCAAAAAACAATGAGGAAATTTTAGAAACAACAAAAACTCCTGCTCCTATTTCTTCAAATGAAAAGTTAACTCCTGGAGATTTGTTTTCTGAGATTAATTATGAAGCTGGAAAAACAGAAATGAAAATTGCTTCAGAAACTAAAAATCAAAATTTAATTTCTGAAGAAAGTGAAATTGAGAAAATTGTTATTTTTTATAAAAACGGAACTTTCAAGGCATACAATCCATAATTCGAAAAATCGCATATTGCAAAAAAAATAAAAATATTTTACGTTTAAGCGATTCTCACGTTGTTTAAAAAAGAATGAAATTTTATAACTGAAAACCGTTTTCCGGAATTCTGCCTACAACTCCTTCATAATGCTTTTTCAAAATCAAAAGATCAGCTTCGTAATTTCCGGTTGGTAAAAATGGTTTTGCAAAACTAACCTCTTTTTTACCCCAATCAAAAGTAACAGGAACAATAGGTACATTTGCCTTAAGTGCAATATAATAGAATCCTGTTTTAATTTCTTTTACTTTTTTACGGGTTCCTTCGGGTGCTACAGCCAAACGAAAAACATCTTTTCTGTCAAAAATCGCTGCAATCGAATCTACTTTGTTCAATCCGCCGCTGCGATCCAGAGGTTCTCCTCCTACGCTTCTAAAATAATATCCAAAAGGAAATTTGAATAATTCTTTTTTCCCAACCCAATTCATCTCTAAACCGGAGATTCCACGGGTAAATATTCCCAAATAAAAATCATGATTGCTTGTATGTGGCATCACCATCATCACACATTTTTTCACTTCTGCATTTTCAATTCCCACTATTTTCCAGCCCATTAGCTTAAAAAAGATGAATTTATACAACTGTTTTTTCATCAAAGTTTATTTTTCTTGCAAAATAAAAGATTTAAAGTGGTAAATTTGAGTAAAAGCATTTAAAAATGATTCGAAAATTATTCAGTTATATCATTCCAATAAAAATATTCAAGAAAAAATCAGAAAGAAGTAAAATTATCGAGGTTACGTGGGCAAATGGAGAGTTGGTTCTGGATTCTGAGAACACCAATTATTCGTACGGAAGTTTGCAGCGTATCTTAAGATACGGTCTTAGAAACATAGGTTACAATACGATTCGTAAAATGGATCACATTCTTTTATTGGGAGTTGCCGGCGGGAGCGTCATCAAAACACTGGTAGATGAAATTGAATATAAAGGTAAGATTACAGGTGTAGAAATAGATTCTGAAATTATTCAGATCGCCAATCAGTATTTCAACCTTGATCAAATAAAGCAATTGGAAATTGTAATTGATGATGCGTTTGAATTTGTTTTAAAAACAAAAAACAAATATGATCTCATCATTATAGATATTTTTGAAGATATCAAAATGCCAAATTTCTTATTTGAAAGTTTTTTTAGCGGACGAATTTGCTCTCTTTTAAAAAATAAAGGTTTTGTTCTTTTCAATACCATGATTTTAGATGAAGCCCATAATGTTCGCAACAAAAAATATATTTCAGAAATAAATACCGAATCGTTTACTTCGAAAATGCTGCCCCGCATTGAAGTACATAATGAGTTAATAATTATTGAAAAAGTTGTTTAAATTTAAATTTTATGAAACCTCTTGCCTCCATTTTAAAAGCCTTGCCACCTACTAAAGTGATTGATTCTAGTATACATCTTTCAAAATATATTCCGTTAGATTTATCTGTTACGAATCATGAATTAATGGAAATGAAGCCTGAAAATGCTTCTGAATTTGAAACATTTATTTCTAATTATCTGGAAAAAAATAATGCAGAAGTCGCATTTGGAGGTTACATAGAAGGTCGTACCTTATACAAACGAAGTACGATTTTTAAAAACGATTCTATTCCTGAGCGCAATATTCATATTGGGCTTGATTTATGGACAAAAGCTGATACGGCAGTTTTGGCACCGCTTAGCGGAAAAGTACACAGCTTTAAAAACAATATTGGTTTGGGTGATTACGGTCCAACAATTATTTTAGAGCACATTATCGAAAATGAAAAATTTTATACTTTATACGGACATTTATCGTTAGAAAGTATAGAAAACCTTAGTGTTGGGACATTTTTTAATAAAGGTCAAAAAATTGCAACTCTTGGAAATTCAAGTGTTAATGGCGATTATGCACCTCATGTACATTTTCAGATCATAAATGATATCGAAGAGTACAACGGTGATTATCCCGGAGTTTGCAATACAAATGATTTGAATTTTTATATTGAAAATTGTCCTGATCCCAACTTATTATTAAAAATTACTTAAATAGTTATGAAGAAAGCAGGATTGATTATATGTTTGTTGCTGTTAATTGGGTGTAAATCGAAAACCGTTAGCAGAGATACCGAAGATTTAAAAATTAAGAAAATTTCTGGTGCAGAGGTTAATGCCAATCAGCAACAAAAAGCGTACGAATTAGGAAAACGGGTTTTAGAAACCTGTAATACATCAAAGTTTAAACCTTTTAATGAAACAGAAGTAACTGCTTCGGTGAGGCAAAACACAACCGAAGAGCGTTTAACCAAAACATGTCAGAGGTTCAGACAATATTACGGAAGTTTTATAGATTTAAAATTAGATGGCGTTTACAAGACAAAACAAGAAGTAGTGTACCGCTATCACGCCTTATACACAAAAAAAGTCGCCAATAAAGAATTGCGCGTTTTTGTGAATGAAGAAAATTTGGTTTCTGCCATTAAATCAATGGATTGGGATGAAAAATTTGATTCTAAAATAACTGAACAATAAAATAAAATTATGAATTTAAAACTGCCTTTTTTTTTAGTACTGCTAATTTCAACATTTGCAAATGCTCAGGAAACAATGAGTGTAAAAGGCTCTAAACCTTATCCTGCAACAGAAAATTATACTTTCATTTGCGAAAAATATGTTTACACAGGCGAAGCAAATGTTCAGATTGCAAAAACAGAAAAAGGAGGCATTTTAAAAATAACCATTAAAACAGCAAATGATAAAACCAGAATTTCTGGTGGTTTATATGTTGATTTAGCAAACGGGGATGTTATTCCCTGCGTTGACAAAAAAGTAAACGAAAGTACTGAAGGGACAACATCTTCATATTATTATTTTACTCCGGCCGAAATGATCAAACTTAAAAAAAATGACATTAAAGGAGTACGCTTTATAGTTACCGGAAACTCTAACGCCTTTGGCGATCAAACCGGATATTTTACAGCATCAAATAAAATGACCTATTTTTCGACAGCATTTGATAAATCTAAAAAATCATTTGATACTGCCGCAGCAATTACTACTCTATAAATAAATTATTTAATCTAATAATTTATTTATATTTATACTCTAATATAATACCCTATGAATCCTAACGAAGCATTAATTACCAAATTTTATACTGCTTTTGCGAACGCCGATGCGAAAACAATGAGTGAATGTTACCATCCTAAAATTCATTTTATTGATCCTGCTTTTGGCTTACTAAAAGAAGATCAGGTGACTAAAATGTGGGAAATGCTTATTTTAAAAAGCAAAGGCAATATCAAAATAGAATTTTCAGATATAAAAGCCGATGATTCTTCAGGTTCAGCAAAATGGGTTGCTGCTTATAATTTTAGTAAAACAAATAGAAAAGTAATCAATACAGTTACTGCCGAATTTGCTTTTCAGGACGGATTAATTATCAAACATACAGATAGTTTTGATGTTTGGAAATGGTCGAAACAAGCTTTTGGTCCAATGGGATATTTATTAGGATGGACAGGTTTTTTTCAGAAGAAAATTCAGGACCAGGCCTTATTGTCACTCAAAAAGTTTCAGGAATCTAAATAATTTCCAGAAATTATAAATTCAAAATCAGCTAAAATATATTTTTAGTATTTACTATCTGCCTTCATTTAATATTTGCTTGTTTTTTACTACTTTTTGTTGAGTTAATCGTTAATGGGGAATAACTATGAAAGAACTTGTACACAAAAAACTAAATCAATTACAGGCAACGGCAATTTGTGGAAACGATATTAGTTCCTCTTGTTTATACGTTTCAGCATTAACTATTTTGTATGCAGGTCAATACGCCTGGATTTCATTATTAATAGTTGCAGTGGTTTTGTATTTGTTCAGAAAAATTTATGGAGAAGTTGTTGGTGCAATCCCCTTAAACGGTGGAGCTTACAATGTCCTATTAAATACATCAACCAAACGATTGGCTTCACTCGCTGCGACATTAACCGTTTTGTCGTATATGGCGACAGCAGTAATTTCAGCATCAGAAGGCATGCATTATTTACACGGAATCTTCGAAAGTTTAAATGTAACTATTGCAACAATTGTCGTTCTCATTTTATTTACAGGACTTGCTATTTTAGGAATCGGCGAATCGGCATTCGTGGCCGTGATTATTTTTATCACACATTTAGCTACTTTAACCCTACTTGTCTTAGCTTCGTTATGGTTTGTCTTAAACAATGGTTTTGAAATTTTTCATATCAATTGGGCAACTCCCATAGCGTACGGAAATATTAAAACAGCCTTATTTCTGGGTTTTTCGGCAGCCATGCTTGGTATTTCGGGTTTCGAAAGTTCTGCCAATTTTGTCGAAGAGCAAGAACCAGGCGTTTTTCCAAAAACGCTTAGAAATATGTGGGCAATCGTAAGTTTCTTCAATCCTGTAATTGCGATACTGTTAATCAGTATTATACCATTAACCGAAGTCGGCGCAAACAAAGAATCACTTCTCGCTCATTTAGGACAAACCACCGGAGGATCATGGCTCGCGTGGCTTATTTCTATCGATGCTGTTTTAGTTTTGTGCGGAGCAGTGTTAACTTCATTTGTTGGAGTTTCCGGATTATTAAACCGAATGACCTTAGACAGAATTCTTCCTAATTATTTTTTAAAACAAAATGCAAGAGGTTCGCATTATAGAATTGTAATCAGTTTTTTGGTTTTATGCATTTCGGTACTTTTTGCTACAAGCGGCCATTTAGAATCTTTGGCCGGAGTTTATACTTTTTCGTTTCTCGCCGTCATGGCATTATTCGGAATCGGAAATTTATTACTCAAATTCAAACGTAAAAAATTACCAAGACCTGAGCGTGCACGCGGAATTGCAGTCGTGCTGGCAGTTTCGTTTATCATTGCCGCTTTCATAGGAAACATGAAGCTCAACATCAACTCCTTTTATACCTTTTTAAAATACATGGTTCCGTCACTGATTTTTATCGGAATCATGCTAAACCGCGTCATCTTAATTCGATTACTAATCGAAGCTTTAGAGTATTTCTATCAGCCTTTACGAAAAATGGTAATTCTCAGCAATCGTTATTTACAACGAATGAGTGTCGAAATCAATTCGCAGGAATTTGTCTTTTTTACCAAAGGCGACGACATTGCCATTCTCAACAAAGTCCTGCAATACGTTCAGGGAAATGAAACCACCAATAAACTAAAGATTGTTTATGTAACAAACAATACTTCAAGAAACGAAGCTTTAATAAAAGATCTTGAAGTTCTGGATCGCGCTTACGATGAAATTGACCTGGAATATCTTGAAATACAAGGTGTGTTTGGTCCAGAAATCATCGACGAATTATCCAAAAAGTGGAAAATCCCTAAAAACTTCATGTTCATAGGTTCTCCCGGAAATAAGTTTTCGTACCGCGTTTCGGATCTTGGCGGAGTGCGCCTAATTATGTAGTAGAATTTTCAGGAGCAAACACATCAGTTTTCTTAAGACTTTCTGTCCCGCTTTCACCTTTATCTTTGTTCGTTCCTCTCAAAGGATACCGGCTCTATCGGGGCTAAGCGAGAAATTTATCATTCATAAGAAACAAAAAATAGTTTGCAACCGAAATTGTTTTTTAACCGCGAGGCATAATTTTACCGCAAAGCACGCAAAGTTTTTTATCAAAGCAGTTTTATAAAAACGCAAAGTTCGCAAAGCTTTGTATTGACCAGCTTTGCGAACTTTGCGAAAAAATCTTAGCGCTCTTTGCGGTTACATTTTAAATTTTTAAGATTTAAACCATCCGGCAACCAATTCATCCTCAAAAGAATTCGCATTTTTATGAACAAACTCATTTGTGTTTTTATTATAAGAATAATCCAAAGCCCAATTTTTGTGGTTCTCGGCTAAATCCCTGATACTTTCACAAACAAAAGCAATTTCTTCATCAGTTGTAGTGGGGTGAATCGACATTCTAATCCATCCCGGTTTTTTGATCAAGTCACCAATCGTAATTTCATTTACCAGTTTATTCGAAGTTTCCTGATCTACATGCAAAAGAAAATGTCCGTAAGTTCCGGCACAGCTGCAACCTCCCCTGGTCTGAATCCCAAATTTATCATTTAGCAATTTTACGCCTAAATTAAAATGAAGATCATCAATAAAAAACGAAATTACACCCAAACGATTTTGGTGTTGTCCAGCCAGAATCTTAATATTAGAAATTGGATTTAATTCATTAAAAACAAAATCTACAATTTCATGTTCACGTTGCAGAATGTTTTCAATTCCCATTTCCTCTTTTAACTCAATAGCCAGTGCGGTTTTTATAACTTGTAAAAAACCAGGAGTTCCGCCATCTTCGCGATCCTCGATATTGTCAATATATTTATGTTCTCCCCAAGGATTTGTCCAGCTTACAGTTCCTCCGCCAGGACAATCAGGAATCATATTATTGTATAATTTTTTATTAAAAATCAAAACACCCGAAGTTCCGGGACCTCCTAAGAATTTATGTGGCGAAAAGAAAATCGCATCAAGATAGGCTTCAGGATCTTCAGGATGCATGTCGATTGCTACATAAGGACCAGAGCAAGCGAAATCTACAAAACAAACACCATGATGCTGGTGCATTAATTTTGCCGCTTCATGAAAAGGCGTTTTTAAACCCGTAACGTTCGAACACGACGTTATCGAAGCTATTTTGATCGTTCTGTCAGCATATTTTTCTAATAGTAAAGCCAAATTATCCAAACAAAAAAGTCCCTTTTCGCAAGACAGGATAATTTCTACATCAGCAATTGTTTCTAACCATGATGTTTGATTAGAATGATGCTCCATATGCGAAATAAAAACAATTGGTCTTTTTTCTGCCGGAACAGTAATAAAATCCTTTAGATTCTCAGGAACTTTAAGCCCTAAAATACGCTGAAATTTATTCACAACACCAGTCATTCCCGTTCCGTCAGTAATTAAAACATCATCTTTACTGGCATTCGTATGACGCTTAATAATGTTTCTGGCATGATGATACGCTTTTGTCATGGCAGTACCTGACACAGTAGTTTCTGTATGTGTATTCGCCACAAACGGGCCAAAATCATTCAAAAGCTGCTCCTCAATTGGGCGGTATAACCTCCCGCTGGCAGTCCAATCGGTATAAATGATCTTTTTTTTGCCATACGGAGAAGTAAATTCCTGATTAATTCCAACAATATGTTTTCTAAAATCCTGAAAATAGGTTTCTAAAGTGATGGTATTATTTTTGCTATCCATTAGTGTGCGTGAGTTAGATTGCAAATATATTGCTTTTTTATAAAATTGAGAATTTATCAATTGTAAACTTCAAACATTCCATTACCGTTTAGTATCTTTAAGTAAAACATTGTTTTTTTAATAATTTATCATAATATTCTATCGGATTAATAGGTAAAGTAAAACTAAACAATACTTTAATGAAAAATTTATCGTTAGCTACTTTTGGTGGTGGATGCTTTTGGTGTATTGAAGCTGTAATTCAGCGTTTAAACGGAATAGAATCATTAAAATCAGGATTTTCGGGAGGTTTTATCAAGAATCCTCCATATCGGGAAGTTTGTACCGAAAGAACAGGTCACGCCGAAGTCATACAAGTAACATTTGATCCTGACATAATTTCATATCATGATTTGATACTTATATTTATGACAAGTCACGATCCCACAACTGTAAATCGTCAGGGCGCAGATGTTGGGACTCGATACCGTTCTGTAGTTTTATATCATGATGAAAGACAAAAAGCAATTGCAGAAGAAGTTTTTAAAGAAGTTAAACCTTTTTACGAAGATCCAATTGTAACTGAATTAATACCATTTAAGGTATTTTACGAAGCCGAAGAAGACCATCAAAATTATTATAATAACAATCAGGATGCGCGCTATTGCCAGATTGTAATTGACCCGAAAGTAAAGCAACTAAAAAAAATGTACGCAGATAAATTAGCTCACTAAATAATAAGTTTCTGCCACAGATTAAAAAGATGAGAATGATTTTCCTTACTTACTTATAAATCTCTTAGAGATTTAAAAAGAATCATTTTATTCATATAATCTGTGGCAAATTAATAAAATTTGAAATGAAAAATTTAAAAATAAATAATCGATTTACTGTTGAATTACCTGCAGATGCTAATGAAACAAATGAAATTCGTCAGGTTTCTAATGCTGTTTTCTCTTATGTAAATCCAACAAAACCATCTGAGCCCAAATTAATCCACGCTTCCGAGGAAGTCGCTGAATTAGTGGGAATTGCTCCGGATGAAATCCAGTCAGAATCTTTTTTGAATGCTTTTTCAGGAAAAGAAATTCTTCCTGAAACGCGTCCTTATGCTATGTGTTACGCGGGACATCAGTTCGGTAATTGGGCTGGGCAATTGGGCGACGGCCGTGCAATTAACTTAACCGAAATAGAACATAATAACGAATTTTTCACGCTCCAATTAAAAGGAGCCGGAAAAACGCCATACTCAAGAACTGCAGATGGTCTGGCTGTTTTGCGTTCTTCTGTAAGGGAATATTTGTGTGCCGAAGCAATGTATCATTTGGGCGTTCCCACTACCCGATCGCTTTCGCTAATGTTGTCCGGAGATGAAGTTTTAAGGGATATTTTATACAACGGAAATCCTGCTTACGAAAAAGGAGCAATTGTTTGTCGTGTAGCGCCATCGTTTATTCGTTTTGGAAGTTTTGAAATGTTAACTGCCAGAAACGAACTCAAAAATCTAAAAGAATTTGTAGCGTACAATATCAAGCATTATTTTCCTGAAATAAAAGGAGAACCCAAAGAACAATATTTACAATTCTTTCAAACAGTTGCAGATAAAACTCGCGAAATGATTTTACACTGGCAACGAGTAGGTTTCGTACACGGTGTGATGAATACAGATAATATGTCGATTCACGGGATCACGATTGATTACGGACCTTACGGCTGGTTAGAAAATTACGATCCAAATTGGACACCTAATACTACAGACAGTCAAAACAGAAGATATCGTTTTGGCAATCAGCCACAAATTGCGCAATGGAATTTATATCAACTGGCAAATGCTCTTTATCCTTTAATCAATGAAGCAGAGCCTTTAGAAAAAATATTAGAATCTTTTATAAATGATTTTGATTCTGATTATAAAATAATGTTTTTGAGTAAATTAGGAATATTTACTTCAACTGAAGCTGATAGTAAATTAATAACTGATTTAGAAACTGTTCTGCAGTTATCAGAAACCGATATGACCATCTTTTTTAGAAATTTGAGCCAAATTTTAAAATCTGATACAACAGAAAAGGCAATTGAAAGGATAAAAAATTCTTTTTACAAGCCTGAAGAAATTTCAGGAGAAATCTTAGAAGCCTGGACCAAATGGTGTACTGTTTATATCGAAAGATTAAATACTGAGGAACTATCAGACGAAAATCGTTCGGAAAAAATGAATACTATAAATCCTAAATATGTTTTGCGTAATTATATGTCACAGTTGGCAATTGATGCGGCAGATCAGGGAGATTATTCTTTAATTGATGAGCTTTACAATGTATTGAAAAAGCCTTATGATGAACAGCCGGAATACGAAAAATGGTTTGCCAAACGTCCGGATTGGGCGAGATCTAAAGTTGGGTGTTCTATGCTTTCTTGCAGCTCTTAATTTTTTTTCTACAAATTTTAAACATTTAATTTTAAATAAACCATTAAGATATTAAGAAAAATTAAGTACTGTTGCTTAAATAACTTAATCTCTTAATGGTGAAAAAAAATATTTTAATGTTTTAAAATCTGTGGCAAACCTTTTACTTCGAGGTGATATAATCTACAATCATATTGGCATGAATGCGGGAATTTTCTATAAACCATTTATGTGTTTGCATTCCGCCACAAACTACTCCCGCCAAAAATAAACCGGCAACATTAGTTTCCATTGTTTCAGGATTGTATTGAGGAGTTTTTAATTCATCATCAGATAATTGAATTCCCATCTTTTCCAGAAAAGTCAAATCTGGTTTATAGCCTGTTAATGCCAGAACAAAATCATTTTCTATAGTCACTTTCCCGGTAGGTGTTGCTATTTCTACTTCATTTTCTAGTATTTCAGTAATATTCGATTCAAAATAAGCTTTTATACTTCCTTCTGCAATTCGGTTTTCGATATCCGGTTTGACCCAATATTTGACTCTGTTATTAATTTCGTTTTTACGAATAACCATCGTAACATTTGCCCCTTTTCTCCAACATTCTAAAGCAGCATCAACTGATGAATTATTGGCGCCTACTACCAGAACATTTCTAAAAGCATATTCGTGAGCTTCCTTATAATAATGACGCACTTTAGATAATTCTTCTCCTTTTACGTTCATTTCAATCGGGATGTCATAAAAACCCGTCGCAATGACTACGTTTTTCGCTTCATACGAAGACTTATCGGTAGTAATCTTGAAAGATTTATTTTCTAATTTCAGAACCGTATTTACTTTTTCAAATAAATGAATGGAGAAATTAAAATAGCGATGAATATTTCTGTAATATTCTAAAGCTTCCTGACGGCCTGGTTTGGGAGCCAGACAATTAAACGGAATATTTCCAATTTCAAGTCTTTCTGCCGTCGAGAAGAAAGTCATATATAAGGGATAATTAAAAATACTATTTACAATCGCACCTTTCTCAATAATTAAATAACGTAATTTTTTCTTTTGAGCCTCGATCGCGCAAGCAAGCCCTATTGGTCCGCCGCCAACGATGATCAAATCATATTGTTCTGTCATAACTTTACTGCTTTTCCCAGCTTTTAAAAGGATTTTTACTTAAATATGCGTTGTAGTATCTTTTGTCATTTGTCACTTCTTCACCTAGCCAATCAGGTTTCTCAAATGATTCTGTTTCAGATCCTAACTCGATTTCGGCCATTATCAAACCTTCATTTTCTCCATAAAATTCATCGATTTCAAAAATGTGCTTTCCGGATTGTACTTCAAAACGAGTTTTTTCTATTTTGCCTTTTTCACATAATTTAAGCAACTCCTGAGCTTCACCAAGCGGAATTTCATTTTCCCATTCAAAACGAGACATTCCTCCCTGTTGACCAATTCCTTTTATTGTAATAAAGCCTTTATTTCCTTTTATTCTAACGCGAACAGTTCTTTCAGGAATTGAACTTAAATATCCCTGAGCGATATTATTTTGCGTAAAAGCCTGTTCTTTAAAATCATCCGATTTTACAAGAAACTTTCTTTCTATTTCGACCATTTTTATTGTCTCAATTTAATTTTTATGCAAGTTACTTAATTTAATTCACTCTTAAAATTGAGTTTTCAAACAATCAAGAATCAAAAAGCACTTTATCTATTAGGCAATGCAGTAAAGTCAGTTTACTTTTTTATCCTACTTATTGTAACCTCTGGACCTTTGTTTCTCTTCACCTTTAAAAAAAAGGACTCCATTTTTTAGAAGTATTATACCACAATTTTCCTTCTGAAACTTCAAGAGGACAATCGATATTATTGGTATAAAGTGCCCCGGTTCCTAAACCCTGGGGCATTTTTGAGTTTTGAAGAAATGTCCATTGAGAAATGGCATTAAGACCAATATTGCTTTCTAAAGCTGATGTGATCCACCAGCCAATATTATATTTATTTGCTAAATCAATCCATTCTTTGGTTCCTCTGAAGCCTCCTATAAAACTTGGTTTCAGAATAATGTATTGAGGCTTTATTTCCTGCACTAATTTTTCTTTTTCTTGTAATGAAAAAACACCTATTAGTTCTTCATCTAATGCAATAGGAAACGGAGTTGTTTCACATAAATTTGCCATTGCCTTACTATTTCCTTTTTTGATTGGTTGTTCGATACTATGAATCTGAAATTGATTTAATTGATGGAGTTTATCTAAAGCTTCATTTAAGGCAAAAGCGCCATTTGCATCTACACGAATTTCGATCTGTTCTGCCGAAAAATGGCTTCGGATGAAGTGTAATAATTCTAATTCTTTCTCAAAATCGATAGCGCCAATTTTAAGTTTGATGCAATTAAATCCGTCGGCTAATTTCTCTTCAATTTGTTGTTTCATATAATTAGCTTCACCCATCCAAACCAATCCATTTATTGCAATTGATTTAGAATTATTGGTAAAATCCGAAGGGAATAACACATATGGATTTTCACTTTTAAGAGATAAAAAAGCCATTTCGATTCCAAATTGTATCGACGGAAATTCTAGTAAGGCTTCCCATAAAGCAGTTTCTCCTAATTGAATATTTTGGCACGCCCAGTTCAGTTTTTCTTCGTAATCATCCCGATCATCTGCACTTAAACCACGCAAAATACCGCACTCGCCTATTCCTTTTTTACCATTTTCTTCAAGAACAATAAACCAGGTTTCTTTTTCGGTCATAACACCTCTCGACGTTCCCGAAGGACGCTTAAATTCGAGCATGTATTTTTGGTAAGTTGCTTTCAAAATATCTTATTTTTATGTCGCAGATTACACAGATTAAAATGATTTTTTTTAAACATTGAATGTTTTTATCTTTTCCTCAATCGTTTTAATCTGTGGCAAAACTTTTTATTAATTATATAATTTTAAAACTCTTTCAAAGTCTTTTGATGGTAATCCGGCTTTTTCGAAAACGGTAAAATCCTGTTTGGTTTTTTCTTTCCAGCTTAAACTGTCTGTGACATTTTGAGTTTGGTATTTTTTATAAATGGCTTTTGCTTCGCTGTAGTCGTCGCTTACCAGATAAACGTGTGCCAAATTTAGTTTTACCAATAATTCTGTATCGTCTAATTTTTCGCCTTCTTTCAGAAATTTAATTGCTTTTGCATATTGTTTGGTCAAAATGTAGCAGTAGCCAAGAGATCCATAATCGATTGCGGTTGCTTTTCCGTCATTAATAATCGTATTGAGTTTTTGAATGGCTTCGTTGTATTTTTGCAGTTTTATCAAAGTCTGAGCTTGTATTCTTAGATCGTTGTAAATGTTTTTAGAAATATCGGCATCTTTATAACAACTGTTCCCGAAGTCTTTGTATACTTTGTTTTTCTCTATTGGCAATAATTTCTGAAATTCTGTATAACGATATTGTTTCATTATTTTTTCGAGAATACAAACGCAAAAATCATCAGAATTAGCCATTTTTTGCGCCATTGTAGATGTTTTACAAAGACTGATAATTTCGTTTTTATTGTCCTGATTCCATCCACGATTTAATTTTGAATCGACCCACGGCACAACTTCCAGTACTATTTTTTGGTTTAAAAGCCAGTTTTTACTATGAAAACCAAACCAAAGTGTACTAATATTTTGTCCTAAACATGAAGATTTATCAAGTGATAATCGTTTGGCATCTTTACTTAATGGTTCTTCCTGGTTGTAACAGGCTTTATCCGTTTTACCATCAGAAATGTATTTTTTAGCATTTTCGTTTGAAGTAAAAAGCGCGTAAGAACAAGTGTCGTCACCAGAAATTTTCGACATTAAAAAAACAGCTCCGGCAGAACCCTGAGAAATTCCGGTTGGATCAGGAATGGATTTTAATACCGAAACCAAACTATTGGTCATTTCCTGATTTTCGTCTAATAGTGTGATTCTATAAACGATTTCTGTTGTTCCAACAGGTAAATCTTCGGTTTTTAGCACAATTCGGTCTCGTGCTGAAACTATAATTTCTTTTGTAGTAGTGCGTTCCTTATCCCAATAGCCATCTTTTTGAGCGAATGTGTTGCAAGATGAAGCAACTAAAAGAAACAAGGCAATCTTTTTTAAATTCATTTTAGAAAATTTAGTTAAATGTCTCATGCAAATTTCAAGCCTAATTTTTATAGTATTTCCCGAATCCTCTTTTCAGCTTCTTCTTTTGTAATTCCGTTATAAAAATCTTTTACAAAAGGATGATCGAAATCTTTGTGAGGAAAAATTTCGGGTCTGTCGTTTCCGCTTTTAGTGACAACCGTTGTTGGAATACTATTTGAAAATTCATATTGAGGAATATAATTGGAAAGCCATCCAAAATATTGTGTTTCATGATTTTCATTATCGAAGTTTTCGAGATAATCCTTGAAACTTGTTTCGCTCAATGAAACCCAGAAACCGTATTCGAGGTCTTCGCAATGATCGTTTACTTTTTGAATAAGTACTACTCTAATGAATCTATCAATATGACCATCAGCATACTTTATTACACAGAAATCCTCATCGATAACTGCAATTTCTTCTTTTTCCTGAGCTGAAAGATTACTGTAACTATTTGGTGCATTATAAGTTATTGCCGGCCAGCTTTCGTGCTCTTTGCCGCAACAATCGCAAATATATTTAATAGTGTCGTTCATTTAAATTTCTTATGAAAACTGAAGCCTTAGCCCCGATAGAGGCGGTATCCTTTTTTGAGAAGATTTTTCATCTTCTCAAAAAAGATATAGCCGAAAGCGGGAAATAGCTCCTTCTTTTTACTACGCTTGGGATAATAAATTATTATAATTCGATTGATTCACCGATTTCGAGAAGCATTAAATCTTTTCCTTTATCGAAAAATTTACGAATAGATTCTTCATAATTGATTTCGATATAACCAAAAGTATCAAAATGATAACCCAGGATTTTATCGCATTCTACAAAATCTGAAGCAATAATGGCGTCTTCAACATCCATTGTAAAATTGTTTCCGATTGGAAGAATCGCTAAGTCTAATTTTGTACGTAACGGAATCAGTTTCATATCGTATGTAAGCGCTGTATCACCTGCAATGTAGATGTTTTTATGTTCGCTTTCGATCACAAAACCACCTGGATTTCCGCCGTAGCTTCCGTCAGGAAAAGAGCTTGAGTGAATGGCATGTACATATTTTACTTTTCCGAAATCGAATTGCCAGCTTCCTCCGTGATTCATTGGATGCGCTTTAAACTCTCTTTGAGCGTAATAACTGGTGATTTCTGCATTCGAGACTATCGTAGCATTCGTGCGTTTTGCAATAGCTTCGACGTCAAGAACGTGATCACCGTGTGCGTGTGTAAGCAAGATATAATCTGCTTGTAGTGTATTGATATCAATACCGGCAGCTTTAGGATTTCCGGTGATAAAAGGATCAACAAGAATGTGTTTTCCGCCAACTTCAATACCTAATGAAGCGTGTCCGTAATATGTGATTTTCATTTTGTTTAAATTTTAAAGTTGAACTTTGTTTTATCTGCCGCCTAAGAAAAGGTTCACAATAATGTCTGAAATCAATGAGATCATACACACTGTTAATAATATGGAAAGCAAAAATGTGCTAAGTGCCAGTTTTTTTAATTCCGGATCTAAAAGTTTGGGATTTTGATTTTTATAAACAGTAATTAAATGTTTAGTTAAAGGTATATAAGCCAGTAAAAACAAATACTGATCGAAGTTATAATCACTTAAAACAGCAAAAATAAGCACACAAAGCATTGCGGTAATGATCAGTGTAAAATGATAAATTTTGGCTTTTGCCCCTCCTATCTGAACTACGATAGTGTTTTTTCCTGATTTTCGGTCAGATTCCTCATCACGCATGTTATTTAGGTTTAAAACTCCTACGCTTAACAAACCAATCGCAATGGCAGGAAGAATTAAAAGCGGGTCGATTTCTTTTGAATATAAAAAGTTGACTCCTAAGGTGCTTACCAAACCAAAGAATACAAAAACAAATACATCACCAAAACCTTTATATCCGTAAGCTGAATTACCAACAGTATAACGAATTGCTGATACAATTGCTGCAACTCCCAGTAATAAGAAAAAGATAGAATATCCAAAATTAGATTCTCCGAAAGCAAAATAAATAAGGGTTAATGCAGATAATAAAGTCAATAACGACGTTATTATTATGGCTTTTTTCATGGCCTGAGGTGTAATAATTCCGCTCTGGATAGCACGTTTTGGCCCTATTCTGTCTTCGTTATCAGTACCTTTTACGCCATCTCCGTAATCATTTGCAAAATTCGATAAAACCTGTAAGCCTAATGTTGTTAAGAGTGCAAAACCAAAAATTTTCCAACTGAATACTTCTGTTGGTGTATCGATCGTAGAGGTTGGGTTTGAAAGCGCATAGATACTTCCAACTATAATTCCGGAAACTGATAAAGGCAATGTGCGCAGTCGTGCGGCTTCAATCCAATGTTTCATTTATTTTTAATTTTAGATTTTAGAGTTCTTGAAAAAGTTTTCAGTCACAGTTTCAGTTTTCAGACTGAGACTGTGACTAGAAACTAATTACTTTTTATGGCAACCATTTGTTTTCTCCAAAGTTTGGTTTTCTTTTTTCTAAGAATGCATTTCTTCCTTCTTTGGCTTCTTCGGTCATGTAGGCTAAACGAGTAGCTTCGCCGGCAAAAACCTGTTGACCCACCATTCCATCGTCTGTAAGGTTCATGGCAAATTTTAGCATCTTGATAGAAGTTGGGGATTTTTGAAGTATTTCCTGAGCCCATTCATAAGCCGTATCTTCTAATTCATCGTGAGGGATTACGGCATTTACCATTCCCATATCCATCGCTTCCTGAGCTGAATAGTTTCTTCCTAAAAAGAAAATTTCACGTGCTTTTTTCTGACCTACCATTTTTGCCAGATAAGCAGATCCGTAACCCCCGTCGAAACTAGTTACATCAGCATCTGTTTGTTTAAAAATAGCGTGCTCTTTACTTGCCAGAGTCATGTCGCAAACTACGTGTAAACTGTGTCCGCCTCCAACTGCCCAACCCGGAACAACTGCAATAACGACTTTTGGCATAAAACGGATTAAACGCTGCACTTCAAGAATATTCAAACGATGTTGACCATCTTCACCTACATAACCCTGGTGTCCGCGCGCATTTTGATCTCCTCCGCTGCAAAAAGAATATACGCCATCTTTGGTCGATGGTCCTTCTGCAGAAAGTAAAACCACTCCAATAGAAGTATCTTCCTGAGCGTCGTAAAAAGCCTGGTATAATTCTGAAGTTGTTTTAGGTCGAAAAGCATTTCTAACATCGGGTCTGTTAAAAGCGATTCTTGCAACTCCGTTACATTTTTTATATGTTATATCTTCAAATTCTCTGGCAGTTATCCAATCCATTTCTATTTGTTTTATTTTTAATAATTATAGCGTAAAAATAAACCATTTTTACATTTTTACCTACTCTATTTGCGTTAAGTCTGTACGAAAATTACTTTCAATGTTAACAATTGACAGTCTTATATAAAAAATAACATTTTTTAACATTAGTTTCGGAAAATAATAAGTAATTTTACACCCTAGAAATCAATGAGATACATTTTATTTCATCGATTTGGGATTGATTTTCTTTCACTGATTTATTAACCTAAAAAATGATTTTTTTGAGAAAATTTAAAAAATTTGTCGCTCATTTTTTTACGGTTTTTAATAGTAAACCCTTAAATAATGGGCAAATGATTTACTCATTTGTTGAAACTTCGAAAAGGAGACAGTAACACCTAAGGTTAAAAGCTAGAATTGTTTGGTAATTAGTATAAAATTGATTACGAAAAGAGGAAAAAATGCTAACTAAAACTTTCTATACGTTATTTTATAAAACCAATGGATTAGCCGTGAAATCGATTTTTCGCTTTTAATATGAATGTATAAGTTATTTAAAGACATACCGTTTCAAGAAGTAATTTCTAAAATTTTTAAAGCTTTTATTTCTTGAAGGATTCAAATTATTTTATTTCTGTTTTTTTTTAATTACAATTTTTTTTAAAACTAGAATAAAAAGGGAAAGGCTGCTTGTAATGAGCAGCCTTTCCTGTTATAATTTAAAAAAATTCAAAAAATCCAATAATAAAAATTCCAAATTCCAACTCTACGTCAAGTATTGTTGGAATTTGGAATTTAAAAATATTGGAATTTTAAAGAAGTTATTCTTTTACAAGATAAATTCCATCTTCTTTTATTTCAATAAGTTTGTCTTTGTATAAAGCTCCAATTGCTTTTTTGAAAGTCTTTTTACTCATTTTTAATACTGTTTTAATATCCTCAGGATGCGAAGCGTCATTGAGACGTAAAAAACCGCGATTGGCTCTTAATTCATCTAGTATTTTTTCTGCATTTGGTTCAATACTTTGATAGCCCTGTACTTGTAATGCAATATCAATTTTATTATCAGGACGAATGTTTTTGATAAACCCCGTCAATCTGTCTCCGGTTCTAATGGCATCATCGTAAACTTCATCTTTGTACAACAAACCTTTATGTTGCTCATTGATGATTACATTGATACCCAACTCCGTAATATGTGACACGATCAAATCAACTTCTTCACCTTTTTCAACCGTTAGGTTTTCATTGCTTAAAAATTGGTTCAATTTACTTGAAGCCACCAAACGATTGGTTTTTTCATCCATATAAAGGTGAACCAGGTAACGTTTTCCTTTTTCCATTGGGCGGGCTTGTTCTTTAAAAGGAACAAGAATGTCTTTTTCCATTCCCCAATCCATAAAAGCACCAACCTGATTGGTATAATTTACTCTTAAAAGAGCAAACTCGTTCAATAATATATAAGGTTCAAGCGTTGTAGCAACCGGGCGTTGTTCGTGGTCTAAATAAACAAACACTATAAGTTCTTCGCCTATTTCAAATTCGTTCGGAACGTATTTATTGGGTAATAATATATCGTGAATTCCTTCAGGATCTTTTTCAGGATTACCTAAAAACAAACCAACTTTGGTATCACGTAATATAGTAAGGGCATTGTATTTTCCTATTTCAATCATATTCTTTAAGGTTCTAAGCTGATAAGCAACTAAGTTTCTAAGCTGCAAATGTACGAAGTTTGAAAATGGTACAGTGAAAAAAAATCCATCAATATCTTTTTCAGGGTTTGATTATTTTTTAGTTAAATTTGAGAATCAAAAAATAATTCCAAATCAATGAAAAAGACCTTTTTCTATTCCGTTTTTACTTTCTTGTTTTTTACTCAAATTACCTTTTCCCAAGTTGCTGAAGATCCGGAAATAAAAAAAATGATTACCGAAATTAAAGCAGAAAACCTTGAAGCTACTGTTCGAAAGTTAGTTTCCTTTGGTACAAGACATACTTTAAGTGATACTAAAAGTAAGACCAAAGGAATTGGTGCAGCGCAGCAATGGGTAAAATCTGAGTTTGATAAATATGCGTTGGAATCGAATGGAAGACTGACCGCTGAAATTGATTATTTTAATGTAAAAGCAGACGGAAAGCGTATTAATAAAGACAGTCAGCTTGGGAATGTTATGGCAACCTTAAAAGGAAGCGACCCCAATGACAATCGCGTCCTTATTATAAGCGGTCATCTGGATTCAAGAGTTTCTGATGTTATGAATATAAAATCTGACGCGCCAGGCGCAAATGATGACGCTTCAGGAGTAGCAGCTGTAATGGAACTAGCAAAAGTAATGAGTAAAAGATCTTTTTCTGCCACTATTATTTTTGTTGCGGTGGTTGGTGAAGAACAAGGACTTATTGGTGCAAGATATCTTGCTGAAAAGGCAAAAGAATCCAACTGGAATATCATAGCAATGCTAAATAATGATATGATTGGCAATAGTTTATCAAGCGGAACTAATTTAAGAGACAATACACAAATCAGGGTTTTTAGCGAAACGATTCCGTTTCTTGAAACCGAAGATGAAGCTAAAATGCGTAAAGCAACAAGCCGCGATAATGACAGTCCGTCGAGATTATTGGCGCGTTACATAAAAACGGTTACAGAACAATACGTTGATCAATTGACTGTAAAATTGGTCTATAGAAACGATCGTTTTTTACGTGGAGGCGATCATACTCCGTTTAGTCAAAATGGATTTACAGCAGTTCGTTTTTGTGAAATGAATGAGAATTTTGATCACCAACATCAGGATTTAAGAACTGAAAATGGTATTAAATACGGTGATTTGGTCGAATTTATGGATTTTGACTATTTACGAAAAAACACTTGTTCTAATTTGGCTACATTGGCTAATTTAGCGTGGTCACCAAAAGCACCAGCAAATGTAGGTATCGAAGTTAAAAACCTTTCTAATTCATCTACTTTTTCCTGGAATGCACCAGAAGGAAAACCTCCCTACGGTTATCAGATTTTAATGAGAGAAACATCTTCTTCTCATTGGGAGAAAACCTTTTTTATAAAAGACACCAAAGCTGAAATCCCTTATTCTAAAGATAATTACTTTTTTGCTATACAAACCGTAGATGATTTAGGTCATGCCAGTTTGCCAGTTTTCCCCATTCCCATTCGATAAAATCATAATATAAAAAGCGCCTAAAATTGGCGCTTTTGTTTTTTAAATTCTGAAGAGATTTATCTGTAATATTTTCTAAAAAAACATTTCATTTGGTCTACAATACTAAACCAGCTCTTTAAAATATTGTTTTAAAATAACATCATTTTCTAAAGTTGGAGTAAACACTTCCAGAATTCCGGCAGCATCATTATTACTGTAAAGGTTTTTTATTGCCTCTTCAAGAGATGCTACATCATTGGCAGTAAAATAATTAATCTTATACATCTTTGCTAAATGTTCTGCGGTAAGATTATGCGAAGTTTCGAAATAAGTATTAAATACAGGTTTTTCTTCATGCCCAGGTAAAATTCTAAAGATTCCTCCTCCTCCATTATTAATTAAAATAATCTTGAAGTTTTTAGGGATATAAGAATTCCATAAAGCATTGCTATCGTATAAAAACCCAATATCTCCGGTAATAAATACCGTTTGTATATCGCTTCTTCCTACCGCTGCTCCTATCGCTGTTGATGTGCTTCCATCAATACCGCTTGTTCCCCGGTTGCAATAAACTTCGATTGAAGGATCAATTTCAATTAACTGCGCATAACGGATCGCTGAACTATTGCTTATTTGAAGCTGACTGTTTTTAGGAAGTGATTCTATTACTTTTTCGAATACTTTAAAATCTGAGAATGTAATTTTACGCAAATATTCCTGTTTTCTGATTTTTCGTAAATCGTAAATTTTATCAATTTTTGAGAAATATTTACTTGAAACAAATGCTGTTTTTGGAAGCAGTTCTTTGAAAAAATCGTTTGGCTCCATTACAAAATGTTTGCTTAAAGCATTAAATGTATCGTAAGCACGTAAAGTATCTATGTGCCAGTGATGTGCGGGTTTATATTTTCGCAAAAAAGCTTTAATACGTTTTGAAACAATCATACCACCAAAAGTGATTAAAACTTCCGGTTCTAATTCTTTAAAATCAAAATCGTCAAAAGGTGTAATTAAACTGTCTATACTATTAATAAAACTTGGTTCATGCAAATTTGATGTTGTTTCTGTAAGGACTACAATTGAAGGATCTTTGGCGAAATTTTCGAGAATTTCTTTACTAACAGAATTGGCTTCGTTTATACCTCCAATTAGAATTAATTTTCTTTTTGAAGTATTCCAGACAGAAGCTACATCATCAATATTTTCGATAATTTTTGTTCCGAGAATTTCCTCTGAATGGGTAATCTTTGGTTCAACAGAAAGCTCTGAAACTGTTTCGTATAAAGGTTCTTCGAATGGTGCATTGATATGAACCGGTCCCTTTTGAAGGATTGCAGTTTCGATTGCTTTATTGATTTTTAAATCATTTTCAACGGAAGCTTCTTCGGTTAAATTGGCATTGAAAACGGAGTGATTCTGGAAAACATTTTCTTGGCGAATTGTTTGTCCGTCACCAATATCGATCTTGCTTTGTGGACGATCTGCAGAGATTACAATTAACGGAATCTGACTGTAAAATGCTTCGGCTACAGCCGGATAATAGTTTAATAATGCAGATCCTGAAGTACAAACAATTGCAGTTGGCTGTTTGGTTTGCTGTGCAATACCCAATGCAAAAAAAGCAGCACAACGCTCGTCGGCAATGCTGTAAGATTTAAAATTAGGATTTTGCGCAAACCCAATCGTTAAAGGTGCGTTTCTTGATCCCGGAGAAATTATAATATTGGTGATTCCTTTTGCTAAACAAATTTCGATAATGCTTTGAGCAAGCGCTATTTTGGGGTAAATCATTCTTTTGTGTATTATTTTTTAAAGAAAATCTAAAAGTCGAAGATTTCTTTTTCATATTACAAAGTTACAAACTTCGTGTTGGATTTAACTTATAAATAGGAAGATATTAAGGGCTGTTTTTAGAAAAAGGAGATATATTTGTAAATCAGATTTTTTAATAAAAATAAACTTTCTATGCGCTTCTTTTATATTTTTTTCCTTTGCTTATCTATACAAGCTGTACATTCTCAAAATCAGTTTGTTCCGGATGATACGCCGTATAAAATAGCTTTAGAAAATGCAAAAACTCAGGGAAAACCTCTTTTTGTAATGCTGTATGCTGATTGGTGTCCGCATTGTAATCAAATGAAAAAGGAAGTTTTTAGCGATCCCGCGGTAATGGATTTTTTAAATAAAAACTACGTTTGTGCCTGGAAAAACGTTGAAAAAGAAGAAGGTATTACCCTTAAGGATAAATACAATACCAAATCATTGCCTACCTTTTTATTTATAGATCCAAGTAGTGAAGTTCTTTTATACGCTTTGAAAGGAGAATCGAAAAAAGCAGATTTTTTGACAGAAGCCAATTATGCTTTGAATCCCAGAATGCAATTGCCTTATTTAGAAAAAGATTTTTTTGCTGATCCAGGTAATTCAAACAAGTTTTTTGCTTATTTGAATACTTTAAAGAAAGGAAAAGACAGAACCGATTTATCAATCCCGACACATATTTACCTGAATACACAATCTGATACACAATTGGTTAGTGAATTGAATTGGCGTGTTATTGCAAATGGTGTAACGGACATTAAATCAAGAGAATTTCAGTATGTTTTAAATCATCAGAAAGATTTTGCTGCTGTGGCTTCTCAAAACCGAGTGGATCGTAAAATAGAAAGTATTGTAAATGAATTACTTCGTCCTTATGTCGATAATTTAGATACTGTAAACTACTATAAACAAAGAGAAATAGCCAAATCGATTCGTTTACAAAAAATCGATTCTCTTGTATTTAAATTTGATTTGACCTTGGCGGAAAGAACTGAAAAATGGCAATATTATAAAAAAGTTACTCTTGCAGATACTGAAAAATTAGTCTGGAATGATGCGAGTTTCCTAAAAGATATCGGACAAACGTATTTGAAACATATTACTGACACTGAAAGTTTGAAAAAGTCTATTTTGTGGGTAAGACATTCTCTGGAATTGAATGATTCTTATGATGGAAATTTACTCATTGCCCAACTTTATAATAAAATAAAAGACAAAAAATCAGCTCTGATATATGCAAAAGATGCCAGGGAAATTGGTATCGAAATGGGTTGGGGCACTAAAGATGCAGATGATTTATTGGCTGAACTCAATAAAAAATAAATTTAAAATAAATACGAAATTCCAATCCGAAATGCTTTTTTAAAAGTTTTGAATGATTTGGATACTAAATAAAACTTTAACAATTAAAATAGCCACGAATTCACGAATTGATATTTATGATTAAAATAATTTAATTCGTGAATTCGTGGCAAAAAAAACTACCAAAAACAAGATGGACGTAATACTTAGACCAGCTACAACCAACGATTTAGAAAAAATCCTTGATATTGTAAATCACTCGATTTTGCACACAACCGCAAATTATAATTATGATATTCAAACTATCGATATTCAGACCAAATGGTTTGAAGACAAAACAGCCAAAAACCTGCCCATTGTTGTTGCTGAATTAGAAGGCGAAGTTGTTGGTTTTGGAAGTTACGGGCAATTTCGTGAGAAAATTGGCTATCAATACACAGTTGAACATTCTGTTTATGTAGTTGATAATATTATAGGTAAAGGAATTGGATCAAAACTATTACTTGAACTGATTCGTTTGGCCAAAGAGCAGGGTTATCATGTGATGATTGGAGCAATCGATGCAGATAATGCAGGAAGTATTGCTTTTCATGAAAGATTTGGTTTTGTTGCAACAGGAACTATTCGCGAAGTGGGTTATAAATTTGATCACTGGCTTGATTTGGTTTTTATGCAGTTGATATTGAAATAGTTTTTTTAACCGCTAAGAACGCTAAGATTTACGCAAAGTTCGCGAAGGTTTTTGCTTAAAGCTTTTTTTGAGAGCGCAAAGCTTTGTGAATTTGTTTTTGCTCTTTTTATGACAAAAAAAATCCGCTTAATCCGTGTTTTCGCTTGCGAATCGGCGTCATCTGCATTCAAAATAGGACATTTTATTTAGCTAGTGAGATTACTTCTTTCCTCGCAAAGACAAAAAAAATCCACAAACTTGAAATTACATTCAAATTTGTGGATTTTTTGGTTGAGATAGTTGTTTATTAACTTTTTATCCAGTTGATTACTTCAGGATCTGTTGGCAATGTTCTTGGCTTGATAACCTTTACCAATTCACCTTTTTCGTTGATAAGGTATTTCTGGAAATTCCATTCTACTTCAGAATCCTGTAAGCCGTTTTTAGATTTTTGTGTCAGGAATTTGTAAACCTCGCACATATCATCTCCTTTTACAGAAACTTTATCCATCATTGGAAAAGTTACTCCGTAATTTTGTTGGCAAAAAGTTTCGATTTCTTTGTTTGTTCCCGGTTCCTGCGAAGCAAAATTATTCGCAGGGAAACCTACAATTACAAAACCTTTATCTTTATACTCTTTGTAAATGGCTTCAAGATCTTTGTATTGAGGCGTTAATCCGCATTTTGAAGCGGTATTTACGATCATTACTTTTTTTCCTTTTAATGATGCAAAATCAAAGGTGTCTCCTGATAGATCCTGAACTTTAAATTGGTAAATATTTTCTTTTGCCATAGTTTTATCTGTTTTAGATAATTTATTTTTACTTGTCTGAGCCTGAGCTTGTGAACTCAATAATAAGATAAAGCTACAAGCTATAAATGCTATTTTTTTCATTGATCGATTTTTTTATAAAATTAGTCAAAAACTGGTTTAGGATACTATTTTGAGATCTTTATTTTTATTAAACATAAGTTAAATAAAAAATTGAAGCCTAGCGTTAATCAGACGCTAGGCTTCCCCCCATACAAACAAATCAAACCATGAATTTAATTGTAATCTATTTTTATTATGTTAGTTAAAATTATAGTTGATGCCCCGGTTATAGTGAAAATTATATTTAGAATCATACAACCTTATATTTTTAAATATTATTTTATTTCTGGCGTTTAATCTTATTATATTCTTATCAGCGTAAATTTGGCATTTAGTTTTCTACTCTAATTTTCGGTTTGGAAGTCCGATGACATCAACTATGCAATGCTATATTTAAATCTGAATTAAATTTGTACTTCTTTTATATTTTTATTTGATAATTATATCCAGATTTTTTACAATCATTTCTAAAATCACTTTTACTGCCTGTCAATGCTAAAACTGTTGTCAAGCCCACAATTAATATTCTTAAATCATATCTCATATTGATGACATTTTATTATTGCATACTTACTTTACAATTTCAACCTTTAACAACTGTTAAATTTCAACTTGTCATCTCAAACAAAAACAGCTTTTATATTCTAATTTTGAAGCTCTTTTCTTTCTTCTGCTATTTTTCAGGATTATTGTTTGATGTTATAATAGCATTTACGTAATAGGTTTGCTTTTGGTTTTAAAAAAATGAAAAAAAAATAATATTTTTTTCAAACCCCTTATTTTTCTAGGTTTCGGACTATTAAAAAAAAATAAAATTTCACAAAAAAATAAATTATCTTTATCTCAATCTATAAAAATGTATACTAAAATTTTGTTTAAGCTTAAAAACCTAAATCTATGAGTCAAGATGAATTGCTAGTTTTAATTTACAAAAAAGACGAAAGAGCTTTTACCCATTTGTACGATATGTATTCGAAAAGTCTTTTTTCGGTTATCAATGTTCTGATAAAAAATCGTGAAGAAGCAGAAGATGTTTTGCAGGAAGTTTTTGTCAAAATTTGGAAAAATATCGATACTTATAATGAGAGTAAAGGGCGATTTTATACCTGGATCCTTAATATTGCAAGGAATACATCGATTGACAAACTAAGATCTAAAAATTTTAATAACAGCCAAAAAAACCTTTCCTCAGATAATTTCGTAAATCTGTTAGACGACAGTAATAAACTTACTAATAGAATTGATACAATTGGAATTCAGGAATTTGTAAAGAAACTAAAGCCAAAATGTATTGAGATTATAGATTTATTGTTTTTTAAAGGATATACCCAACAAGAAGCTTCAGAAGAATTGGCATTGCCACTGGGAACTATCAAAACGCAAAACAGAAACTGTATTAACGACCTACGTAATTATTTAAAAATATAATGGAAGCACAAGAATATATAGACTCAGGAATTCTCGAATTGTACGTTTACGGTTTATTGACTGAAACTGAAAATCTGGAAATAGCCGAAATGGCTAAGAAGAATCCCGAAATGGAACAGGAAATTATTGCAATAGAAAAAGCTATTGTGGCTTTGTCATCCAGCTTCTCCCCTTTTCATTCGGTAGCTAATTTCGAAAAAATAAAGGCTCGTTTAGAGCTGAAACATGGCAAAGTAGTCGACATGAAACCGGCATCGACCTGGTCTCAATATGTGGGATGGGCTGCAGCGGTATTACTATTACTGGGACTTGGATATCAAACGCTGGAACTTACCAAAACAAAAGAAGCAATTTCTACTGTTGGAACTGAGAAAGATAAAATACAAAGAGAATACGCTTTCTTAGATCAGCAAAATAAAGAGACAGAGAAAAACTTAACTATTGTCAGGGACATTAAAAATACTGGGGTAACACTTGGAGGTCAGGCAGTTTCGCCTAATTCATTTGCAAAAGTGTATTGGAACAAGCAAACAAAAACAACTTATATTGATGCTGCAGGTTTACCAACACCTCCAAAAGGAATGGTGTATCAGGTTTGGTCCTTAAAATTAAGCCCGGTACTTACGCCAACAAGTATTGGTTTACTGGATAATTTTGAAGGAAACTCGCAAAAAATCTTTGCTGTAAGCCAAACAGATTCTGCAGAAGCATTTGGAATTACACTTGAGCCCGCAGGCGGAAGCTTAACGCCTACAATGACACAATTGTATACTTTAGGAAAAGTTTAAAAATAAACTTAGCATAAAACTCAGAACGCATATTAATTTATTTTGATGTGCGTTTTTTATTATTTTTATTTCGAATAACTCACTACTAATCAAACCGCTAAAACCATGAACGGAACTTTCCTTTTGCGAATTGCAGTTGCGATCATCCTCCTCACCCATTCTGTTTTTGGAATATTTGATAACGGAATTAATGATTTTGGCAATTTATATTTAAATCAAATTGGTTTTGCTCCTTTTGGTGTTTTTATAGCGTGGTCGATAAAATTATCACATATTATCGCGGCTGTTCTTTTGATTCTTAATAAGTATCTTAAGTTGGCAGGGTTTGTTACCATTTTTATTCTGATAATGGGCATTATTCTGGTGCATTTTCAGGAAGGCTGGTTTGTAGTTGGTGGCGGCAGAAATGGCATGGAATATAATTTTTTACTTATTATAGTTTTACTGGCTATTATGTATCCTCAGGGACTTGCAAAAAGAACGAATTAATATATCACGCCATGGAGATTATCTGTAAAAACTGCCAGCAACATTACACGGGAAATTACTGCAACAATTGCGGACAGCCAGCTGAAACTCATAAAATAAACGCACATTATTTATGGCATGATATCCAGCACAGCTTATTACATTTTGATGCAGGAATTCCTTATTCTATAAAACAATTATTTACAAGGCCTGGACATTCTATTCGGGAATTTATTGAAGGGAAACGCATCAAACATTTCAAACCTTTGTCTTTGGTGACTGTTCTGGCTGCATTTTACGGATTTTTATACCATTATTATCACCTGAATTTATTTAAGGCCAATGAGGCTGATTTAAATCTAAATGATTTTAATGAATGGAATGCAACTCATTTTGCCTGGACAACAATTGCAACTATACCTTTTTATACTATTGGAACTTATATTGCTTTTAGAAAACAAGGCTATAATTTTTTTGAACTTTTTGTTCTCAATACATTCAAAGCATCACAAAGGCTTTTTGCTCAAATTTTAGTATTTCCATTATTGCTTTATTTTAATGGAACACCTCATATGCAACAGATTTTGAATTTAATGTATATAATAGGTGTCATATTAATTTTTTGGACCAATATCCAATTCTTTAATACAATTTCAAAAACAAAAGCATTCTTGTTGTCTATAGTAAGTCATATCATTTTTTTAATTTGCTTTTTAATAGTAATGACTATTGTGCTTGTGATGACGGGAAGACTTTCATTATAAATCCCTAAAAAAGAAAATAATAAACTATTTTCTTTTTTTATTTCAGATCTATATCGTAATATTGCAATATAAAAATAAAACGATGGGAGCTACAAAATCAGATCATTTTACAGAAAGCCAAAATGAGTTGGCAATTTTAACCAAAGCTTTAGGTCATCCTGCACGAATTGCTATAATCGAATATTTACTAAAAGTAAATACATGTATTTGCGGCGATATTGTAAACGAACTTCCACTTTCGCAACCTACAGTTTCCCAGCATTTAAAAGAACTTAAAAACGCTGGATTAATAAAAGGAAACATTGAAGGAAATGCAATTTGTTATTGTATTAACGAAGTTGGTTTCGAGAAAATAAAAGTTTTTTTCACTCAAATTGAACTTCATTTAGAAAAAAGAAAAAATGAATGTTGTTAACTATTAAATCAAATTATTATGAAACTTTCAGAAATTAAAAAAATACTTACTACTGTTGAAGCTGTAAATTTTCAACTTCCTGACGGAAAATTTGTTCCCGAATATTTTCACGTGACCGAAGTAGGTTTAATCACTAAAAACTTTATTGATTGCGGTGGAGTTGTTCGTAAAGAAACTGTCGTAAACTTTCAGCTTTGGAATGCCAATGATTATGAGCATCGTTTAAAACCTCAAAAATTGATTCATATCATAGAACTTTCGGAAAAAATTTTGGGAATTGAAGATTTCGAAATCGAGGTGGAATATCAAAATACGACTATTGGCAAATACGACTTAGATTTTAATGGAAAAGATTTTTTATTATTAAATAAAACTACTGCTTGTTTGGCCCAGGATCAATGCGGTATTCCATCAGAAAAACCAAAATTAAAACTGACTCATCTAGGCAATGACGATGCTAATTCTTGTACACCGGGCGGAAATTGTTGTTAAACTTAAAAGCTTGAAAAAATGTCGAATCACAATGCTTTATTGCCGGGAATCCAAACTTTGGTTTCGTCTTTTGATTTTGCTTCAATTTCAAAAGATCGTAGAGAAACCCTCCAGCTTCTTATTAATTTTGTTCAGCTAAAGTCTGATCATCATGAGGAAATCAGGTTAAATTTAATTTGCACGCATAATTCCAGACGAAGTCACTTGGCTCAGGTTTGGTCGCAAACGGCTGCCTATTTTTACGGAATTCAAAATGTTTTTTGTTATTCCGGAGGAACTGAGGCAACAGCTTTATATCCTAAAATTGCCGAAACATTAGCGCAATCAGGTTTTATAATTACAAAATTATCAGAAAGTAATAACTCTGTTTATGCTATAAAATTCTCAGGAAATCAAGCTCCTATTATAGGTTTTTCTAAAACTTATGATGATGATTTTAATCCTGAAAATGAATTTGCAGCCATTATGACTTGCTCGCAGGCAGATGGCGGTTGTCCTTTTATTTCAGGAGCCGAGAAAAGAATTGCGATAACATATGATGATCCAAAAGCTTTTGATAATACGGATCAGCAAACAGAGAAATACAATGAAAGAAGTTTGCAAATTGCAACTGAAATGTTTTATGTTTTCTCTCAAATAAAAAAAATATAATGTCTGTAGATCATTGTCATCCCGTTTCGGGAAGAAAAAAGCTAAGTTTTCTGGATCGGTTTTTAACGCTTTGGATATTTCTGGCTATGGTTGTTGGTATTGCTGTCGGATATTTTTTTCCGTCAAGCGGAAATTTCATCAATTCGTTTTCTAACGGAAGTACTAATATTCCGTTGGCTATAGGTTTGATTTTGATGATGTATCCACCGCTCGCTAAAGTCGATTATAGTAAAATAGGAGAAGTTTTTAGAAACACAAAAGTTCTTGGCGCTTCCTTATTTTTAAATTGGATTGTCGGGCCTGTTTTGATGTTTGCCCTAGCATTGTTATTTTTAAAAGATTATCCCGAATATATGATTGGGCTAATTTTAATTGGGCTGGCGCGTTGTATTGCAATGGTTGTGGTTTGGAATGATCTTGCCGACGGAAACCGCGAATATGCAGCCGGATTAATTGCTTTAAACAGTATTTTCCAGGTTTTACTTTATAGCGTTTATGCTTATATTTTTATAACCGTTTTGCCTCCTTACTTTGGGTACACCGGTTTTAATGTAAATATTAACATGATTGACATTGCTGAAAGTGTTGGTATTTATTTAGGAATTCCGTTTGGTTTGGGGATTATAAGTCGTTTTGGCTTGATAAAACTTAAAGGCGAAGAATGGTTTAAAAATCGATACATTCCGTTTATTTCTCCTGTTACTTTGATTGCTTTGTTGTTTACAATAGTTCTTATGTTTAGTCTTAAAGGCGAATTGATTATTCAGATTCCGATGGATGTCGTTCGAATCGCGGTCCCCTTGACAGTTTATTTTGCATTAATGTTTATGATTAGCTTTTTTACAGGAAAATATTTTGGTGCCGATTATTCTAAAAGTGCTTCTATTGCTTTTACTGCTACAGGCAATAATTTTGAACTGGCGATTGCTGTTGCCATTGGTGTTTTTGGCATTAACAGCGGACAGGCTTTTGCCGGTGTTATTGGGCCTTTAGTTGAAGTTCCCGCTTTGATTGCTTTGGTAAATGTTGCTTTCTGGTTTAGGAAGAGAGTGTTTTGATCTAAGGGTCTGAGTTGCTAAGGTGCTGAGATACTAAGATGCTAAGTTTTTTGAGTTTGGTTCTTTGTTATAACCAAAGTTGAAGATCGTTACAATATATATTATACATCTTTTTTTATGTAGATTTGATTGTGTGCCATCTATTTGCTTGTCATATTTTGCGTATCATATATTGCCTATCATATATTGCGTACCAACGGTTGAAACCGTTGGCTATGTTTAAAAGCTGATATTAATAATTTGTGATTGAGCTAAATCATGGCTTAATTTAAAATTTTCTAGTTTTCGCATGGAAGTATTATGAAAACGAAAGCCCTAGCCCTGATAGAAGCGGTATCCTTTTTCTGGCTCTTTTAGCCAGGAAAAGATACAAGTGGATAGCAGGAAATAGCTCCTAATTCTTCAACTTATCTAAGAATAATAGACGAAAATTTTGAAATATATCTTCTTATATAACATAAAAAAAGGTTCAACTTTTGACGGTTGAACCTTTTTTTGTGAATTAATAAAATACCTTTCTTATTATTTTTTCTTTTTATAATACTTGCGGTATTTTGGATATGTTAGAATTCCGATAAGGGAAATTGTTCCTAATGAATACCAGATCCAGCTCAATGAATGTGCTTCTCCGCTTGCATATGAATGTAAACCTACTAAGTGGAAGTTCACTCCGTAATAGGTGAACAAAATTGAAATGAAGGCAAACATACTCATTAAATTAAAAAACCATTGTCCTCTTAAGGAAGGAACAAATCGAGCGTGAATTACAAAAGCGTACACCATAATCGAAATTAAAGCCCATGTCTCTTTTGGATCCCATCCCCAGTAACGCCCCCAGCTTTCATTGGCCCATTGTCCTCCAAGGAAGTTACCAATCGATAGCATGATTAGACCAATTGTTAAGGCCATTTCGTTGATATAGGTTATTTCTTTGATATTTAAATCCATTTTGGCTTTGTTTTTTTCGTTGGTAAAGAAGATTAAAATTAATCCAACAAAACCCAGAATCATACCTAAGGCAAACGGACCGTAACTTGCTACAATTACCGCTACGTGAATCATTAACCAATACGAGTTAAGAACCGGTTGCAGGTTTGCAATTTCGGGATCTATCCAGTTGGCGTTTGCAGCCATAAAAATCATCGATGTTACGAAGGCTGCTGATGCAACGGTAAGTTTTGATTTTCGGTCGAAAGCGAGTCCGAAGAACATAGTTGCCCAAGCGACGTATACAATTGCTTCGTAAGCGTTACTCCAAGGCGCGTGACCTGAAATGTACCAACGGGCAATTAATGCGACGGTATGAAATGCAAATATGACTCCTATTAATATATGGAAACCATTTACGGTGATTCGCAAAAACTTTTTATCAAAAAAGATACTGAAAAGTGTAAAAATCAACATGAAGATTCCGGCAAGCGAATACCAATAGAACATTTTTGGTAAAATATTGTATTCGTTATACGCTATTTCAAGATCTATTTTCTTTTCGCTTGGACGTACTTTACTACCAAATTTCTTTTGAAAACCATTTATACTTTCGACCAACTGATCGGCGGTATCAAAGTTCTTAGAAATTGATCCGTTATTTAAAGCACTGAAATATAAAGGCAGAATTTGTTTTACATAAGTAGAATCCATTCCTTTTAATCCTGCATTCTGAATTTCTAAATACGAAATCCACTTGTTGTTTGGATCATTTGGGATTGGAAAAATTTTCAGGATACTTCCGCTTAAAGCAGATTCCATTAAATTTACTTTTTTATCTGTTTCGATAAAATCTTTTTCAAAACTATTTGGATTCGCTGCTTTGTATGCTGCATCTAAATATGGAGATAATTTATAATTTCCGTTTTCGTCAAAGAATTTTACAAAAGGTGCCAATTTTGCTTTTCTGTCTACGCCAATGATTTTACGAATACTATCATCTTTTGTATTTAAATAGATAAGCGGAACCTGTATCCAAACCTGAGCGTACTGAGTCATTGACAAGAAAACCTGATCAGAATTCATTCCGTTGTAGGTATCGCTCTGACTTACTTTTCTCAACAATTCAGATGAGAAAGTATTAATAGGTTTCATTCTACCACCGGCATCCTGAATAATCAGGCGACCAAATTTAGCAGCGTGTGCTTCCGGAGCTTTATAAATTGTAAGTAATGAATCTAATTGTTTTTGACTTGGTGCTGCTGTTACGTGATTGGCATGATCGTTAGGGTCTGCAGGATGATCGTGATTGTGATCATGACCTGGCGTATGAACGTGTGGTGCCTGAGCAAAACCAGCGAAACTGAACATTAAAACCAGAATGGTAATTAATTTTTTCTTTTTTACATTATCTAGTTTGCGTTTTAGATCAGCAAAACGAGAATGTTTGGTAAACATAATAGCCATCAATCCAAAATACAACATAAAATAGCCAAAATAAGTAATAGAGGTTCCCCAGAAATCATGGTTTACAGATAATACAGTTCCTTTTTCATCCGGATCGAAAGAAGATTGAAAAAATCTATATCCTTTATGGTCTAAAACGTGGTTCATATAAATGTCTGCGTCAAATGTTTCTGTAGAATCCTGAACGGTTACTTTACTTTCAAAAGCCGAATAACTTTTCTCAGTTCCGGGATATTTCGTTGCGATAAAATCGTTTAGTTTTATTTTGAATGGTAAAATATAAGCTTTACTTCCGTAGAATAAACTGTATTCGATTTTACCAATTTTTACCGTTTGAGGTTCTCCTACGCTTCCTTTAGATCCTAAAAGACGTACTTCTTTTTCCTGACCATCTGCTTTAACTTTTACAATTAAGGCATCGTGATGTGTCTTGGCTTTAAAATCGTTATTAGATTCATAATCAACAATTCCTCTTACAGCAGGATCCGGAAAAACGATTCGGATATCACCAATACTATATAGGGAACGCATCATAAGAGGCTGTATATTATCTTTGGTTACAGCTCCTTTTAATTTATCTGCCATTCGCATAAACTCTCCTTCAAAAGGCGTTTGAATGGTATATTTTTCACCAGTTGTATTAATGTTAATTGCGCCTTCGGTAGGTTTATTTAATGCAAATAATACATTGTGAATGTTTTGAACTTCTCCTTCTTTCAGGAAATGTTCTTCACGTCCGCCAGCTCCCGCTTCAACCAACTTAAGGTATAAAGTTCCGTTTGCAGAAGGTTTTATCGTTTCTTTGGCTCCCATGATATAATTAACGTAAGTCACTTCAAAAGGAGTTTCGTCGAATTTGCCTGAAAGTGTAAAATCATTATTGGTAACTGGTGAAAACAGTAATGCCCTGTCAAAAACTCTACGTTTCATTTCGCCCTTATATTCTCCGTCTGCAAAAACAGTTAAGAATGTTTTGTCTGAGTAGATTTGGTTTTCGGCAGCGCCTTCACGAATTGGCATCATACCTTCGTAACTGATATATCGTGTAATAAAAGCTCCTATAAGAATAAAAATAAAAGCAAGATGAAGTATAAGCGTTGCCCATTTTTCTTTTTTATGCAATTGGTAACGTTTGATGTTTCCAAAGAAATTGATCAGGAAAAAGACCATTATCGCTTCAAACCACCATGTATTATAAACCAGAATTCGGGCTGTGTCTGTATTGTATTTACTTTCGATAAAAGTACCAACACCCATTGCGATAGCAAATGTTAAAAAAAGAACAGACATTAATCGTGTAGAAAACAAAAAAGAAAATATTTTTTTATCCATTTTTGAGGAATTACATTGTATAAAAGTGGCACAAAAGTACTTAAAAATGTTGAGTTCCAATATTTGAAGTTTGTTAATAAAAACCAAAAATAGAATAGCTATTTAAGTCAAATTCACAAAAATGTACTCTTAATTTTACAAATTTAAAATAGTTACATTTATAACTAAAGTGACTATTAGTCGCAATATAAAAGAGTTAAACTTTTTTGTGATAGTAAAACTTTTTCTTTGGTTTTAAAATATCAATTTGATAAAATATCTGTTAGTAGATTAACGTTTGCATATCGTTAACAAAATAACGCACCATTAAAATCATTTTAATCGGTGTAATCTCATGCTAAACTCTGTTTTGGCTATTTTCTTTAAAAAAAATAATGCTAATTTTGCGCTATGATTCGAATAACAGTAATTGGTTCAGGGAATGTTGCCCAACATTTAATAAAAGCTTTCGCCAAAAGTGAACTTGTAGAAATTGTACAGGTATATGCAAGAAAAAAGGAAGCTTTAAGTTCTCTAATTGAATTTGATAAAATCACAAGTGATTTTGAAGAATTGCAGGAAAGCGATTTGTACATTATTGCCGTTTCAGACAAGGCTATTGCAGATGTTTCGAAACAATTGCCTTTTCAAAACCGAATTGTTGTGCATACATCAGGCGCTGCTTCTCTTGATGTTTTGGATGCAAAAAACAGGAAAGGTGTCTTCTACCCGCTTCAGACATTCTCTAAAAACAAAGAGATTGATTTTTCAATCGTTCCGCTTTGCTTAGAAGCCGAAAATACTTTTGATTTTCGTGTTTTAGAAACCGTTGCTAAAAGTATTTCGAATGCCGTTTTTGCTATTAATTCAGATCAAAGAAAAGCGTTGCATGTTGCAGCAGTTTTTGTAAATAATTTTACGAATCATCTGTATCATATAGGAAAGGAAATTTGTGGAGAACATCAGGTTCCTTTCGAAATTTTAAGGCCCTTGATACAGGAAACTGCCGAAAAGATAAATACTCTGGATCCTGTCGACGCTCAAACAGGACCGGCAAAACGCAATGATAACAATACAATTGCTGCGCATTTGGACTATTTGACCAATGAAAATCAAAAAAACATCTATAAACTTATAACACAATCTATTCAAGATGATAGACAAGCACTTTAAAGAAATAATGAACGACATCACTACTTTTGTTTTTGATGTTGATGGCGTACTTACAGACAGTTCGGTTTTTGTAACCAACGAAGGAGAAATGCTTCGTACGATGAATATTCGTGATGGTTTTGCCATGAAAGCGGCTGTTGAAAGTGGACTTAACGTTTGCATTATTTCCGGCGGAAGCAATGAAGGCGTTCGTATTCGTTTACAGAATCTTGGCATAACAGACATTCATTTAGGAACACCAGATAAAGTTAAAACTTTTAAAGAATACACTGAAGCCTATAACATTAAACCAGAACAAGTATTATATATGGGCGATGATATTCCTGATTTTCATGTCATGAAATTAGTAGGTTTACCAACCTGCCCGCAAGATGCAAGCCCTGAAATTAAGAATATTTGCCGTTACGTGTCACATGTAAAAGGCGGAAAAGGTGCTGTACGAGATGTTATCGAGCAGGTTATGAAAGTACAGGGGAAATGGATGGAATATTTTAACGGGAAACACGATTAGTTTTCAGTTTCAGTCGCAGTAACAATGTTTCGGGTTTCAGGTTTCAGGTTGGAAATTACGAAAACCTAAAAAAAACCTTTGCCCCTCTGCCCCTTTGAACCTTTGCAACTTTTAAAAAAAAACTTAGTCCCTTAGAACCTTAGCCACTCAGAACCTTAAAAAAAATGAAATTCCTCAAACTCATTCGATATAAGAACCTACTGATGCTTGCTTTTATGCAGGTATTATTTCGTTATGCTTTTTTAAAACAACAGAATATTCCATTAGCTCTGGCCGACTGGCAATACGGATTATTGGTTTTGAGTACCGTTTTATTGGCTGCAGCTGGTTATGTAATTAATAATATTTATGATGTTGCTACCGACACTATTAATAAACCTGAAGATGTTGTAATTGGGAAAGGAATTTCAGAAACTGCGGGCTATAATATTTATGTAGCGCTTAATATTACAGGTGTTGCTCTTGGTTTTATTTTGTCGAATATCATTTTAAGACCTGGTTTCGCTTCATTATTTATTTTAATTGCTTCATTACTTTATTTTTATGCAACAACCTTAAAACAAATCATGATTTTAGGGAATTTTGTTGTGGCATTATTGCTTTCGGCAAGTGTTATAATCATTGGCGTTTTTGATATTTTTCCGGCAACTAATGCTGAAAATCAGGCACAAATGGCAAGCTTTTTTTCGATATTGACTGATTATGCTTTATTTGCTTTTATGATTAATTTTATACGTGAGATAGTTAAAGATATCGAAGATGTAAATGGCGATTACAATCAAGGAATGAATACCTTACCTATTGCAATAGGAATTAGTCGTGCTGCAAAAATTGCTGTTGGTTTTGCTGTAATTGCTTTTATATTATGTTTGCTTTATATCAATATTTATTTTTTTCAAAATAATCTTTTTATGGCAACATTTTATTCTTTTGCTTTTGTTCTGGCACCACTTCTATATTTTATTATAAAAATAGTTTCGGCAAAATCTAAAAAGGATTTTCATCATTTGAGTACTATTTTAAAACTAATTTTGTTCTTCGGAATTTTATCTATTCTAATAATTACCTTAAATATCAAGTACAATGCTTAAAGAAAAACTAAAAAAATATACTTTAATCCTGGCTTCAGGCTCACCACGCAGACAACAGTTTTTTAAGGATTTGGATCTTGATTTCGAAATAAGATTAAAAGAAATTGAAGAAGTGTATCCTTCTGAATTAAAAGCAGTTGAAATCACGGATTATTTGGCTGCATTAAAAGCAAGTGCATTTGATGGCGAATTAAAAGAGAATGAAATTTTGATCACCAGTGATACAATAGTGTGGCATCAGAATAAAGCTTTAGGAAAACCAAAAAATGCTCAGGAAGCTTTTGAAATGATCAAATCAATGTCAAACGACACGCATGAAGTTTTTACATCGGTATGTTTTAGAACAAGCTTTACTTCTACTGTAATAAATGACGTAACGAAAGTAACTTTCAAAGATTTGTCAGACGAAGCGATTTTGTATTATATCGAAAACTATAAACCTTATGATAAAGCGGGTGCTTATGGTATTCAGGAATGGTTTGGTTTTATGGCAGTTGCAAAAGTCGAAGGTTCTTATACCAATGTTATGGGCTTACCAACAGCTAAAGTTTACGAATATTTGAGTACTTTAGTGTAAAAAATATATTTATGTTTTCTTTTAAAGAATATAGTCAGGAAATTTTTAGCACCATAATTCTTCTTTTCGCTTTAGTCGCATTAAGAATGATTATTGCAAAATTAATTCGCCGTTATGCCAGTACAAGTCACCTATTAGAACATCGAACTAACTTGGTGATCAAGTATATTCATATTTTAATGAATATATTGGTAACCATTAGTTTAATCGTAATTTGGGGAGTGGATACCAAAGATATTTTTATAACAGTTTCTTCTATTGCGACCGTAATTGGAGTTGCAATGTTTGCTCAATGGTCAATTTTAAGTAATATTACTTCAGGAATGATTTTATTCTTTTCGTTTCCTTTCAGAATTGGCGATACCATCAAAATTCACGATAAAGATTTCCCTATTGAAGCTGAAATCGAAGATATTAGCGCTTTTCACGTTAATTTAAAGACAAAAGAAGGGGAGAAAATTATTTTTCCTAACAATTTACTGCTTCAAAAAGGTATCTCAATCATGCCGACACATTACGAAGAAAAAGAGTTTTTTGATTAAAGAATTTTAGATATTAGGCTTTAAAAGGTTGGGCAAAATTTACCGCAGAGCTCGCAAAGTTTTTTCGCAAAGTTCACAAAGGTTTTTTGATAAAAAGTTCTGTAAAAGTTCACAAAGCTAATTCTTTACATCATTTTATTTTACTAGCTGTCGAAAAAAAATTTGTGCTAATTTGTGGAATTTGTGGTTAAAAAGTTTCTCGCACATTTTAATTTTGAAAAATAAAGCAGATTTTTCAAAAAAATTTTAAATCATTTTATCCAAGATTGCTTATCGAAAGTTTAAAAAAAAATTGGACCAATTCGTGCAATTCGTGGCAAAAACCCTACCGCATTCAAGTCAAAAGAAATCCTCAAATTTTATCCATCAAAATCATAATGGGAATTTTATAAACTATTAGAGAAAAGCTAAAACGATATTTTTGAATTAAAATATAATATTTGTTTTACCAAATTCTAGTTTTTTTATTAAATCACCAAAATACAATGATTCGCACCATAAAATTACCGTTTTATGCTAAACTTGCTTTTATATTAGTTAGCTTCATCTCATTTGCTTTTATATTTTGTGCCGGAAAAGACATTATTACTCCAGTCTTAATGGCCTTTCTATTTTCTGTATTATTAGTACCCATTTTTACTTTTTTGCACACACGATTAAAATTCCCCAGACACCTTGCCGCAGCATGCTGTATTTTAATTTTTGCTGCATTTATTGTAGGTATTTTAATCTTTATCTCTTATCAGGTTAGTGATATTGCCAATGATTTTGATACGATAAAAAAGAATGCGAATGCATTTATAACCGATATTCATAAATTTGTAAAAGACAATTTTCATGTAAGTATTGGCGAGCAAAAAAAATATATTGATACCGTTGCAAAAGATTCTGTGCAAAACGGAAAAGCGACTATAGGATCTGCATTAGTATCTATAACAGATCTTCTTGTAGACTGTACCATTATACCTATTTATACCTTTTTGTTTCTATTATATAAAGATCATTTTATTTTGTTTTTGGCAAAACTGGTAGATAAAGAAGATCATGCCAGATTAAAAGATATTTTATCACAAATTAAAGTTTCTATTAATAACTACATTGTTAGTCTGATTTTGGAGATGATAGTCGTATCTGTATTAACAGCTTTAGGACTTTGGATCATCGGAATTAAATATTTTATATTATTAGGATTGATTACCGGAATTCTTAATCTTATTCCGTACATAGGAATTTTAATTGCCGGAATTATCACTGTTTTGGCATCTTTAACAGGATCTGCAGAAACTTCAATAATAGTGGGTATTTTAATCGTTAACGTAATTGTTCAATTGATAGACAATAATCTGTTAGTGCCTTTGATAATTAATTCTAAAGTAGAAATCAATGCTTTTGTTTCTATCATGGGAATAATTGTTGGTGGTGCAGCCGCAGGAATATCTGGTATGTTCTTAGCAATTCCTCTTTTGGCTATTTTAAAAATTATATTTGACAGAATCGATTCTCTAGAACCCTGGGGCTACTTAATGGGTAATCACATGCCCAGAAAATTTACCTGGAGAATTCGAAAAGTAAAAGTAGAAAACTAAAAAGTATTCCGTTTTTACAATAAAAGTCTTATTAATTTACTATATTCATATCAAAAAAATAACTTTTTAAGCGAGTTTAAATTATCTAATGTCAATAAACACCAAAATAATATTTTTTATTCTCTTGTGCTTTTCTTTGCAAAGTGCCTATGGTCAGGTTGATAAATCAAAGAAAGATACAAACGTAAAAAAGGACAGTACAGAGGTTTATACTAAAATTAAAAATTATTCTAAAAAAAATAAGTTTACTCAAACACTTCATAAATTATTATTCAGGTCGGCTAAAACAAAAAAGAAAGAACCAATTCTGGTACAAAATGACACCACTAATTTTAATGGCAAAATTATTAGAAAAATCATTATTGAAACTTTAGACCCTTTTGGACATTCTCTTACCGATACTGCTCAAAAGCCTAAAAATTGGGGGGAAAGAACCGGAAACAGATTGCATCTTAAAACCAAGAAAATAGCGATTTACAATTTATTATTATTCAAAAGAAATACTCCATACGACACTTACAAAGTACAGGAATCCGAACGTTTAATACGATCTCAGAGATATGTTTCTGCGGTAAGAGTAACAAACAAAGTAGCAGGTGTAGCGTCTGATTCTGTAGATGTTACAATTCGTGTTTTGGATTCCTGGAGCACCATTCCAAAATTTTCAATATCCAGTAATCGTGTTTCTATCGGGGTAAAAGAAAAAGATTTTTTTGGATCTGGACAACAGCTCGAATACCGTTTTACAAATCGCTTTGATGATGGACGCAACGGTAATGACGTCACATATACGGTACCAAATATAAAGAATACCTACATTGGTGCAGTACTGCATTATAATATGGATCTTGATAACAATTATACTAAAACGATCAATATTGAACGTCTCTTTTATTCTCCCCTTACCAAATGGGCTGGAGGTGCTTATGTGGGGCAAATTTTTAGAAGAGATTCCTTGCAGGCGCCAGCGCCAGACAGCTTGTATGCCTTTCAGCCTTTTAAAAACAATTTTCAGGATTTATGGGTGGGACATGCTTCTAAAGTATTTGAAGATGAAAATGGAATCACTAACTTGGTTGCTTCCGGCCGATTCCTTAATATTAATTATAAGGAAAGCCCTTCTCATCTTTATGACCCAACCAATTTTTATTCAGACGAAAAATTCATCTTAGCCGGTATTGGACTTAACAGACGTAAGTTTATAAAAGAAACATATCTTTTTAGAAACGGACAGGTTGAAGATGTCCCTATTGGCAGAATTTATGGTCTTACTTTTGGATATCAATATAAGAATACCTTTTGGCGACCTTATGTTGGAGCGCAATTTTCATTTGGAAATTACTATAGATTGGGTTTTTTAAGTATGAATTTTGAAGCAGGAACATTTTTTCATCAATCGAATACTTACCAAACGGCATTCCTGATGGAAACCAACTACTTTACAAAGCTGTATAAAATTGGTAACTGGAAAATAAGACAATTTGTTAATCCTAAGTTTGTTATAGGTGTAAACCGTGAAGATATTATTGGCGATCAATTGAATATCAATGAACAAAATGGCTTAGCGGGTTTTAATAGTGCTATATTTGGCAGCAATAAAATGGTTTTGTCACTTCAGACCCAAACCTATTCTCCTCATGCACTTTGGGGATTTCGTATGAATCCATTCTTTAATTACTCAATTGCTGTATTAGGAAGTCCGAATGATGCAATGGGTAGAAATAAGGCCTATCAAAAAATTACTTTAGGATTATTAATCAGTAATGACTATTTAGTATTTAGTTCTTTTCAGCTTTCAATATCTTATTATCCTTCTATTCCTTTTCAGGGAGACAATGTATTTAAAACAAATACATTTGAAACAACTGATTATGGCTTGCAGAACTTTGAGCTTGCTAAACCAAGGGCTGTTGAATACAGATAATTGAATTTTTTACCTATTTTTTATAAAAAAATAAACTTTATAAAACGTTTTAAAAATCAAATCGTTACAAAAAAAAACAAGCAAATATTACTCGTTAAAACGTTTATTTTATCCGACGAAGTGCATTCTGTTTTTATTTTTGGCACAGTATATGAATATCCCTAAACAGGAATAACATTAACATTAAAACTAAAAAAAATGAAAACAATAAAAATAGCAATCGCAGGATTATTTCTTTTGGTTGCAAGCGCCACACAAGCTCAGGTATCAATAAATGTTAATATAGGATCACCTCCTGCTTGGGGTCCTGCAGGATATGCCGAAATGGAATATTATTACTTGCCGGACATTGAAGCATATTATGATGTAAGAGCTTCTCAGTTTATTTATTTTGGAGGAGGAAGATGGATGAGAACAACTTACTTACCAAGACAATATAGAAATTACGATTTATACGGAGGATATAAAGTAGTTTTAACAGACTACCACGGAAGAACTCCTTATACTTACTTTGATCGTCACAGAGTGAAATACTATAAAGGATATCACGGTGCACCACAAAGACCGTACAGACCAAGAGAAGTTTATGGTTATAATGATCGTCGTAATGATCACAGAGATTACAGACGCCACGATAACAGAAACCACGATAAACACGACAGACATCATGATAAACATGACAGACATGATGATGATCACGGACATGGTGGCCATGGAAGAAGATAATTATCTAAAGAGTTAATTTTCAACACAAGAGAGTATCAAATTATTGATACTCTCTTTTTTCCTTTAAAAATTAACTACTGAAGCATCAATTATTGCACTTTTAACATAAAAGACTAAAAAACAAAGGGTTAAAATAAAACATTCTTAATAAATGCCCTATTTTACTATTTTTATGGCTTATATTTGCAAAAAATTAAATTAAAGAATAACATGAAAAAAAGAGTTTATTTATTTTCGCTTTTAGTAATATCGCTTTTTACATTCTGTACAAACAATGATGACTCAAACAGTGGTAATGAGGCAAAAGATAATACTATCGAAATCAATAATGATATTACCTCTTTAAGTAAAAGACTGGATTATACAAATTCAGGTGTGCTTTCTATTACAGGTTCTTCAGCCGGAAAATTCTCTAAGAGTACTGAATCATCAACAAACAGTTTACCATTAGTACAAATTGCAGAAGTAAATCCGCCAACAGACAGTAACGGAAGAACTTTGCAAGCCAATCATGTAGCGGTAAACGGAAACTATGCTTATGTAGCCTACACCATGAGTGGTGAAGTTTATTCAGGAGCTATTGATGTTATTGATGTTACAGATCCTTATAAACCCAAATTAATCACATCGGCATTGATTGCCAATACTGATATTACGTCGCTAACTTATTCAAACGGAAATTTAATTATTGGAGCAGCAACTGATATTGATAAAAATACTGCATTAACTAGTCCGGCAGTTTTGATTACAATGCAATTGAGTTCCGGCCTGCTTACAGATAAATACACTATAACAGATCTTGAAGGAAAAGTAACTACTGATGTTGCGACAAATTCGAATTCATACTTTGCTACGACAGGAGATCAGGGAAGTTTATTTAAAATAAATAGTGCTACTAAAGCAATAACAGCAAAAGCAACGTTAGAAGATTTACGTTCTGTAGCAATTAGTGGAGACAAAATTGTTACTTTAAGCGGTACTAAGGGAGTTAATATTTATAACGAATCTACTCTTTCATTACAAAAAAGTTTTACAACAGCTACAGATGTTAGCGGAGCAAAAAGAACAATGGATTTTGATGGCACCAAACTTTTAGTATCTGAAGGATACAATGGTTTAGGCGTTTATGATATCAACAGCGGTTCTAAGTTACAAACTATTGCACTTGCAACTGCTGGTGAGGATAACGTAACCAATGCTGTTTCTGTAAATGAGGGTTATGCATTTGTTGCCAATGGTGCAGCAGGATTAAATGTGTACAAAACAGGTTCTCAATTGAATTTATTAGGAACAGTAAATATTGTAGGTTCATCAAACTATGTAAAATCAAGTGGTGATTTTATTTATGTTGCAAGCGGAAAAGGTGGTTTAAAAATCATCAAGATGGAAAAGCCGAATACTATTTTTGCTGGATGTACAGACTACGGCAGCTATAATCAGGGTCAGAATTTGATTTTAAATTCGAATGAAATAAAATCATACTCAGGTTCTACGGCAATTAGTTCAGCTATGATAAATTCTGGTGCGATATTAACACACTGTGGATCAATCACTGTTCAAAATGGCTTGACTTTAAACAGCGGGGGAACCTTTAATATGAGAGGAACTTTTGCACAAGGTAAATACCAACAACAAAATCCTACGGAGTTAATCATTAACAGTAATGCAGTATTGCAAATTGAAGGTACAGTTGTAATCTGGGGTGATTTAAGATTAAATAGCGGAGCTAAAATTAATTTTATAGGAAACGATTCGTCTATTACCATCTACGGAAAAGTAACAAAAAATAGTAATGTAACCATTACCGGAACTTATAAAGACACAGAAAGTAAATTGAAATAATTGTTTCTGCATTATTTTAGAATAAGAATATAGGTTTATATATTAATTCTTTTAAAAAGCTGTTGGATTTTGTCCAGCAGCTTTTTTTTTGAATTAATTTTCTTAAAAAAGAAAATCAATAACCAAACATTAACATTTCATTTAAATACTGTTCAAAGATATAATTAGTATTTTTGAAGCTCTTTCAAAACATTTAACTACCGCTATGCGAAAAATTCAGATCCAAATTCTTCTTATTTTTTTAACAGGGATTTCCATTTCTTTTGCACAACAACCACAAAAACCAAGTTCTGTAGAAATTTACAATCAAATTAAAAAACTGAATTTTTTAGGTTCCGTTTTGTATCTGGCTGCCCATCCTGATGACGAAAACACTCGTTTAATTTCTTATATGTCAAATGAGATGAATGCACGAACAGGCTATTTATCCTTGACACGTGGTGATGGAGGCCAAAACTTAATTGGTCCGCAATTGCGGGAACTACTTGGCGTTATAAGAACTCAGGAATTAATCGAAGCCCGAAAAATAGACGGCGGAGAGCAGTTTTTCTCGCGGGCGAATGATTTTGGTTATTCAAAAAATCCCGATGAAACTTTAGAAATCTGGGATAAAGATAAAGTACTTGCTGATGTAGTCTGGACCATCAGAAAATTTCAACCGGATGTAATTATCAATCGATTTGATCACCGTTCGCCTGGTACTACACATGGGCATCATACTTCGTCAGCCATGTTAAGCGTTGAAAGTTTTAAACTTACAAATGATCCAAAAATATATCCTGAACAATTAAAATATGTAAAACCATGGCAGGTAAAACGTCAGTTTTTTAATCCATCGTGGTGGTTTTACGGTAGTCAGGAAAAGTTTGATGCGGCTAATAAGTCAAAATTCACCAAATTACAAACGGGAGTTTACTACAGTGGAATCGGGAAATCGAATCAGGAAATCGCGGCTTTAAGCCGAAGCCGACACCAATCGCAAGGTTTTGGAAGCACTGGCGCACGTGGTCAGGAAATCGAATATTTAGAATTGATAAATGGTGATAATCCAAAAGACCGTGACAATTTATTTGACGGAATTGATACTTCATGGAATCGTGTCAAAAACGGAAAACCAGTTGGTGATTTGATTACTACTATTATCGCAAAATATGATTTTAGCAATCCTTCTGCCAGTATTCCGGATTTAGTTAAGGCTTACAAAATGATCGAAGCTTTAGAAGATGACCATTGGAAATCTTTAAAATCTGCAGCCCTAAAAAATATTATTGCATCTTGTTCAGGTTTATATCTTGAAGCCGTTGCCAGTGAACAGGAAGCAACTCCCGGAAGTACCATTAAATTAAATATTGAAGCTATAAACAGATCTTCTGTTGACATGCAATTTATTAGTGTAACTTCATTACCTGATAATAAAATTACAGCGCAGAATATTCCATTAAAGAATAATGACGATCAAAAAATAATTGTACAAATTCAAGTTCCAAACAATATCGAATACACGCAACCTTATTGGTTAAAAGAAAAAGCAACTGTAGGCATGTATACAGTTTCTAATCAGGAAAACATTGGTATTCCTGATATTATCAGACAAGTAAAAGTTGTTTTTAATGTTAAAATAAATGGTGTCGAAATTCCGTTTGAGCGCACCGTTGTGTATAAATACAACGATGGTGTAAAAGGCGAAATGTATAATTTTCTTGACGTCGTTCCGGAAGTCACTACCTCTGTTTTAGAAAGAGTTTTAATTTTTGGATCTGTAAAAAGTAAAATGATTCCTGTAAAAGTACGTGCAGGAAAAGATGGGATTAAAGGAAAACTTCAGTTAGAATTGCCTAAAAGTTGGAATGTTTCACCAAAAGAAATTCCTTTTGCTTTAGATAAAAAAGGAAACGAACAGATTTTTTATTTCGAAGTTACACCTCCGGTAAATCCGGAGGAAGCTGTTGCAAAAAGTATTGCAATTGTTGACGGTAAACGTTTTGATAAAGATCAGACTATTATTGACTTCAGCCACATTACCAAACAAATGGTTTTAAAACCAGCTGAATCGAAATGCATTCGAATTGATTTGAAAACAAATGGAGATGCTATTGCCTATATTATGGGTGCTGGTGACGAAGTTCCGGAAAGTCTGGCCCAAATGGGATATAAAGTAACGATTATAAAACCAGAAGAAATCACTCCGGAAAAGCTGGATTCGTTTAATGTCGTGATTACTGGCGTACGTGCTTATAACACTGTGAATGCTTTGGCCAACAAACAAAATATCCTTTTTAATTTTGTAAAAAGCGGTAAAAACATGATCGTACAATACAATACGTATGGCAAAACCGTAACCGATCAGATTGCGCCGTATCCGCTAAAAATTTCAAATGATCGTGTAACCGAAGAAAACGCTAAAGTTACCTTTTTGGCACCCCATCATCCTATTCTGAATACACCAAACAAAATCAGTTCAAAAGATTTTGAAGGTTGGACACAAGAACAAGGTTTATATTATCCTGATCAGTATGATCCTGCCTTTACTCCTATTATATCGTCGCATGACAAAGGTGAATCTCCAAAAAATGGCGCATTACTCGTAGCGCCTTACGGAAAAGGATACTATATTTACACCGGTTTAAGTTTTTTTCGAGAATTACCGGAAGGTGTTGCAGGTGCGTATAGATTGTTATCGAACATGATTTCGCTAAAACAGCCAGTAGAAGCTCCTAAAAAAGAAATAAAAAAATAAACATTCAAAATATGGAAGCTAAAAAAACTAAAAAATGGAAAAAAAGCTACACCTATGTTTTGGTGGCCAATGCTATTTACATTGTGATTTTTTTCTTAATCATGCAATTATACTCATAACCTATGCAACTATTTGATTGGATCGTACTTATTGTCACGCTTTTATTTATTGTTGGATACGGTTCCTGGAAAACCAAAGGAAGTAAAAACGTCGAGGATTTTATTCTGGGCAACAACGAAACCCCTTGGTATACCGTTGGATTATCCGTTATGGCGACACAAGCCAGCGCGATAACCTTTTTATCAACTCCAGGGCAAGCGTATCATGACGGAATGGGTTTTGTACAATTCTATTTTGGATTGCCAATTGCCATGATTGTCATTTGCGTCACATTTATTCCGTTATACCATAAAAATAAAGTCTTTACGGCCTATGAATTTTTAGAGAAAAGATTTGACCTGAAAACACGTTCACTTGCTGCTATATTATTCCTGGTTCAGAGAGGTTTAGGAACAGGATTGACAATTTATGCACCTGCTATTATTTTATCGGCGCTTTTAGGGTGGAATTTGACCTTAATGAACATCATTATTGGTGTTCTGGTGATTATCTATACATTTTCAGGCGGAACAAAAGCGGTAAACGTAACACAAAAACAGCAAATGTTCGTGATTATGTCGGGAATGTTTATTACTTTTTTCCTTATTTTACATTACCTGCCAAACGATATGACTTTTACAAGCGCACTGCATATTGCGGGTGCCAATGATAAAATGAATATTGTTGATTTCTCTTTTAATCCTGAAGAAAAATATACTTTCTGGAGCGGAATTACCGGTGGTTTTTTTCTGGCCCTCGCCTATTTTGGAACTGATCAGTCTCAGGTTGGACGCTATTTATCCGGAAAATCAGTTCGCGAAAGTCAAATGGGATTGATCATGAACGGGCTTTTAAAAGTACCAATGCAATTTTTTATTCTGCTCACAGGAGTTATGGTTTTTGTCTTTTTTCAATTCAATCCAGTTCCGTTAAATTTTAATCCGAATAATAAAATTGTCATTGAAAAATCGGCTTATAAAGAAGAATATCATGCTTTAGAGAAAAAATTAAGCACACTTTCTGAAGACAAAAAAGTAATTAATTTATTATACATCGATCAGTTGAATCAGGATTTTGATAATCCGATTTTAAGAAAAGAATTGGTGACTTTATCCAACAAAGAAAAGGATTTACGCGATCGTGCCAAAGAAATTATTTCAAGAGCAGATCCAGCCAGCGAAACCAATGATAAAGATTATGTGTTTTTCCACTTTATCCTCAATTATTTACCTAAAGGACTTATTGGTTTGTTATTGGCCGTAATTCTTTCAGCTGCAATGTCTTCAACGGCTTCGGGATTAAATGCTTTGGCTTCTACCACAGCCATTGATATTTATAAACGAAATTTAAAAACCGTAAAATCTGAGAAACATTATCTAAACGCAACTAAATTTTTCACTTTATTCTGGGGAGTTGTTGCCATACTTTTTGCTTGTGTAGGAACTTTGTTCGAGAATTTAATTCAGTTGGTTAATATCATTGGTTCTATTTTCTACGGAACCGTTTTAGGAATCTTTCTAGTTGGATTTTATCTGCGTCGTGTAAAAGCTAAAGCCATGTTTATTAGTGCAGTTATCAGCCAAATTACCATATTTGTGATTTATTATTTTATGATTTACATTCATCCTAGCGGTCAGGAAAAACTAGGATATTTATGGCTGAATTTTATTGGAGCTATTTTGACGATAATACTGGCGTTGTTTCTTCAGATTACGCTTTTTAGAGGAGAAAAAGAATCTGATGAAGTAGTTTTGGAGTAATTGTAATTAAATAATGAAAATCAAAACTTCAATAATTCTACTTTTAATATTTTCATTTTTGTGTTCAAATGCACAAAATTTGCATGAAGTAAAAATTGATAGTCTATTTGTTAATTTTAAAAAAGAATCTTTTTACGAAAAAGTATACCCGGCAAAACAAGAACTTGAAAACTATCAAAAATCAATTATTCCTGAATTAATTAATCTTTTAAAGAATGAAGATTTTATAAAATTGACTAATACTTTCGATCTAATTTATCCTGGAACCACTGTTTACTATGGTCGTGGATATTACATTCCTTATGATATCGATTGGATATCTGTACGTTCCGGTTGGTTACTTGAGGATTTGACATTTCAGGATTTTGGTTATCAAAGTTTAGAAGTTAATAATGAAACTCTAATGAAATTGGTTAAGGAAAATTATTATAAAAGTTATCTCAAAAAAGGAACTTACGAGTTAGACTGGAAAAGGAAAACATCTGTTCAGAAAAAAGCAGAAATCAGAAAAGTACTTTCGAAAAAAGCAGAAAAATGGTGGAAAAAAAATCAAAAAAGATGGAACAAAATTGCTGCAATTAAGGAAGCCTTACAATCGAATAATGAAAATAGATTAAGAAATGTATTTCAATATCTAAGAAACGGAGATTCAAAGTGTGATAATTTGACCTGGGAGCTATATAATAATGAAATAAAACCAATAATAGTAGCACTAAAAAAAACAAATGAATATCCTGAAGTACAAGAACAAATTGAATTAATCTTAAAAGAATCTGTAAGTTCGAAATTATTAGATAAAAGCAAATAATTATCGTTATTAAAATTACTGATGAAAATTCAGTCTGCAAAAAAAGTTTATTTCAATAAAATTAAAGCAAAATTCAATTCATGGAAAAGAAGATAACAGATAAAAGAAATTTATTTACTTCTGCCATTATAAGTGTTTTGCTTTCGTTTCCAGTAACCGGATTTATTTATGGATTCTCTATTTGTAAAGATTGTGGAGAAGGAATAAGCGGAATTTTTGGCAGAATATTTATTGGTTTTGTTGAAGCCATTCTAACTACAATTACACTGGGCTCGCCTTGGGATAATGAAGGCGGAACAACAAGCACCAATCTTAGGTTTTATGTTTTTCTGGTTGCTTTAATTTTTACCTTGATCCTTTTTTTAATTCGGAAAAGAAATCAGAATAAGTAGTAAAATATATGTTTGCATTACGAATATTACCTGATAAATTCAATATAGATATAATAATGAAAAAAGCTTTCTACTTATTTTTAATATTAAATTGCAACTTTTGTTTCTCTCAATTTGCAATAGTGAATGATAAAGACGGATATGTAAATGTTCGCAGTTCAGCCAAAATAGCCAACAATATTACAGATAAACTTGATAATGGTTTTGTGGTCTATTATTATGAGCCTCAGGGAAATTGGGCAAATGTAGACTATCAAAAAAATGGAAAAGATTTACATGGCTATATTTACAAGGATAAGATAAGAGAGATAAGCAATTTTAAAAAGATTCCTTTAAAATCCAATAGCAACGGAAAAGCAATTCTGGCAGATAAAAATATTAAAATTGAATTTACCGAAACCAAATTTATTAAAGCAAATCATAAATTTAAGTTCCTTGATCAAAATTCAGATATTATTATTAAAATTGATAATCTGGATATATTTGGAACTGATGGCGGCATCCCTAAAAGGGAATATAAATCAATTGAAGTACAAATAAAAAACGAAAAAATACAAATTCCCGCGAGTGCACTAAAAAACTTATTTGAGCCCAATCTGGAGTTATCAGAAGCGAATTACGATGAAGTAAATAATATTTTATACATTCAGGCATTAAATAGTGATGGCGCCGGAGGATATGTAATAGTATGGATTATAGAAGGCAATAAGTATAAAACAAGAGTTGAAGCTACTCCTTTTTAAAATTAACTTTTAAAAACTATGGTTCAAAAAATTCTATCTCTCATATTGCTACTTTTAAGTTTGAATGCTAAAAGTCAAAACGTTGACGAGAGTATAGAAACTGAAAATCATTCGATCTCTGCTCAGCTTTACACAAAGTGTTTTGAGAATTTGAATCAAGGAGCTGAAATTTTAGAAAAGTATCCTGCTTTTAAAGAGATGAAACCCTGTTCTCTTGCGTATTGTATGATGCTTTTGACATACCAGGATAAAGAAATGCAACAAATTGGCGAAAATCGCTTAATAGGAATTGCAACACAACTCTATCACGAAGGAACTCCAGTGATATTAATTATGGGAATGGAAAGCTCTCTCGAAGCAAAAAAGAGAAACCAAAATCTCGATGACGACGATCACATCGTTTATATCAGCTATGGAGAATGCACAAATCCGGCATTTCTAACTAAAGCGGCTGACATTGTAAACAAGCAAACCAGAACATTAATTTATCAAAATAAATAATAATTTTCTTTGTAATTCATCTATTGAATATTTGTAATAAAAAAGTACTATTTTAGTATTCGCCAAAACAAAACTATATAAATGAAATATTCAGAGGAAATACAAAAACTACTTCCCCTAGGCTATCTTTACCTGGTAATATTAGGAATATTAAAAGAGAGTCTTTTTTATTATCAATTCGGAATTAATATTCTGAAATACTCTACTATTATGGATATATTAATTAGTCCAATTGCAGAGTTCACTTCGAACCCATTGACACTAGTATTTATAGTGCTACTTTTTGTTTTTCATTATTATTTGCCTAAAATATTGCAAAAGCATAAGGACAAAAGAACGTTCCAAAAAATGCTCGAGTTAAAATCTACAGAGGGATTATCTGAAGAGGCAGCTAAAAATTACTACATTTTTGTTTCTTTTAAAACATTTGCCATGATATTATTATCATTTTTCATTGGAACGGGCATTGGTAATGGCTATTTTGCTATGGAAAAGATTAAAAATGGTACAGCAAAATATAATTATAAGCTGAATTATAACAGTGGCGAATCAGAGCAAATTTATCTTATAAACTCCAATAGTATTTACTGTTTTTATATTCAGGAAAGAAGTAAAATTATTAAGATTGCACCCATTGCCGCCATAAAAAACATAGAGAAGGATTTGAAATTTGGATTCATCGCTCAATAAGAAGTTTGGTTTATAAATCAATTTAATACGCGTCATTATGAAGGATTTAAAAAAATATAGCAATAAAACAAAAGCTGCTTTTATTTTACTTATTGTGATGCTGATTATTTTGCTGGGGAATTTTAATACACTTCAAAATTCAAAAAATGTAAACGAAAATATTAATGCGATTTATAAAGATCGATTGGTGGTGGCGCACTATATTTTTCAATATTCTAAAGAACTTCATTTTATAAAAGCCGAGGCTGAAAAACTTGATTTAAGTGATACCACTAAAAAAGATGAGATCATTCATACTTTAAACGTGATTCATAATATTGATGATTTGTATGCTAAAACCGTTTTAACGAATAAGGAAAAACAGTATTTTGCTACCTTTTTAATTTCATGCAAAGAAATAAACAAACAGGTTGCAAGCAAAAATTGGAGTAAAATTGCCAGTCTGAGCCATGATGCATTACTGACTTTAGAATCACTATCCAACATCCAGATTCAGGAAGGAAAAGCTAAATTGGCGAGTGCTAATGCTATGTACAGTAAAAACAATAGCCTTGGGCAGCTGCAGATCGCATTGCTTATCATTTTGGGCGGCATCACTTTTTATCTTTTAATTGTAAAGAAAATCAAAAGAAGCATCAAAATTCCTGAACCACCAAGTATGAACTAACTGATTTTATTTCAGCTTTCTATCTTCTTCGTTAATGGCCAGATCGTTTATACTTGCGAATCTTTTTTGCATAAGGCCATTTGCATCAAATTCCCAATTCTCATTTCCATATGCTCTAAACCAATCTCCCTGAAGATTTTGATATTCATATTCAAATCGAACGGCTATTCGGTTTTCAGTATGTGCCCAATACTCTTTTTTAAGTTTGTAGTTTTTTTCTTTTTGCCATTTTTGAGTTAGAAAACGTATTATCTCTTCTCTTCCGTTTACAAACTGGTCTCTGTTTCTCCATTCGCTGTCTAACGTATAGGCTTTTGAAACTCTTTCAGGATCCTGACTGTTCCAGGCATCTTCGGCCAACTGAATTTTTTGTATTGCTGTTTCATATGTGAAAGGAGGCAACAGTAGTTTTTGTTCCATTTTTATGCAATTAAGGTTTGAATAATTTTTTTTGATTGTTCGATCAATTGATTGGATTTGAATAACTGACTTTCGATAATACAGCTTTCAAAAAGTAAATAAATATGATCTGCGAGAATCTCGTCATTAAGAATATTTTTAAAATAGTTTCGTAGATCGAATTTATGGCTTTGAATTACGCTGAGAATCTTTACATTGTCTGATGGGATTTCTGAAAGAATGTTTAGAAAACTACAACCCCTAAAATGCTCTTTCTGATTCATATCAATTAAAAAATCGAACGAAGCCAAAACTTTTGATCTTGAATCTTTTTCCGCTAAAGTGAAGTTTTCTAATGCGTTGAACCAAAAAGAATGTCTTTCATTCAAAAAAGCTACACATAAATCTTCTTTTGATTTAAAATGCTGGTAAAAACTTGCTTTCGCCACTTTTGCTTCTTCAATAATCTGATTGATACCCGTGGCATTGTATCCATTTTTATGGAATAAAATTGAAACTGTATCTAAAATTCTTTCTTTAGGTAACATTTGATGATCTTTTTAACTGAGACAAATGTAGATAATTATTTTCACATACATACAAGTCTGTCTGTTTAATTGTTATTTCTATTTATTAATACAATTAGCCTTCTTTACGAAGAAGAATTTCTGCATACTAAACAACCAATCTTTGTAGAGTTTCTTGCGAGAATTTCTCCTTCGTCGAAATTGACAAAATTGGGGTTTCTTTGCGGATTATGGTGCGTTTTCATCTTTGTCAAAGTTTAAAGATCTGCAATAATTAAACTCAAAAAAAAAATCCAAATTCTAAAACTTATAAAGCTTCGGAATTTGGATTTTTTAAGATCTTGGAATTTAAAGCACTATCTGCTCCACTCTGTGATACTATCTTTATTTAATTTTACGTAATCCTGATTGTTAGCAGCCTCAGCAGCAGCAAGAGAAGCTTTAGCAGTTTCTACCGCTCCTTTTTTGTCTCCTTGTTTTGCCTGGATTTGTGCTTTTAATCTTAAGATAAAATATGGTTTGTCATTACTCATATCTAATGATTTATCGATATAAGTTCTGGCTGTTTCGATGTTTCCGTTTGATTGGAACAAATAAGTTGCAGCTGCAAAATAATCATTTGCACTTGGTCCGCCCAAAGCTTTTTCGATACTTGCTGTAGCAATTTTAGCTGTAGGAACTTCGAATTTTAAAGCTACATGAGAGTTTTCCCAAGCCATATCAAGATATCCAAAATTAGGATCAAGACCATTAATCCCAATCGTAAAAGTCTCAAGCGGAGTTGGTAAAGCGTCTTCTTTTACAGTAGTTCTTAAAGCCACATAAGCATCGTTCCAGTTTTCTGGCAATCCCCAGTTGTCTGTAGAAAGGTAAAAAATTACTTCCCAGCTTTCGATTTTAGGAATTGTATATATTGCATATTTTCCTTTTTTTAATGTTTTACCATCAATTACTACATCATCACCAAAATTAATGATGGTATTTTCGTTGGCACCAGTTCTCCATAATTTACCAAACGGAACTAAATTTCCAAAAACCGCTCTGCCTCTGGCGCCCGGTCTTGAATAAGTAACTTCAACATCAGTTAATCCAACCGTTTGTTTGATATATCCTTTAGGACTCGCTTGTGGAGTTTTTATTTGCGCCTCGGTAACAAAAGGAGCCAAAACTATGGCCAATGCAATAAGTAGTTTTTTCATTTTTAGAGTTTATTTGTTTTGTTCAAATTTACAAATTCAATTACCGAACAAATGTTAAATTTTCTATAATTCAGCCCTTTAACTGTGATATTTTTTGAGCGTTTAGTTCCTCAAAATGGTTGATAATAATATCCGCTGTCGATAAATCCTGTAATTTAGAGTGATGGCTGTTGTATCCTACACAATAAATTCCGGCCGCTTTTGCTGCTTTAACACCATTTGTACTATCTTCGATAATAATACACTCTTCTTTTGGGGCTTTCGACAACGAAGCCGCATGAATAAAGATAGCCGGATTGGGTTTTGATTGCGGAAAATCTTCTCCACTAACTATATCCGTAAAATATGGGTGCAGATTGAATCTTGTAAAAACACGATCAATCGTAACTTTTGAAGCTGATGAAGCCAGAATCAACTGTATTCCGTTGGCATATAAATCTTTAATAAGATCTTCGACTCCTTCTAAAAGATACAAATCTTCTTTGGTATCGAAAGCATCATTAAAAATACTTCTTTTTCTTTGTATTAAATCTTCTACTTCGTGCTCAATTGCAGGAAAAAATCCTTTTAAGGTTTGAAACGTATTTCGGGTCGAAAATCCGGTAAACGAAGTATACATTTCTTCGGTTACTGTAATATCCAATTCTGAAAATTGCTTGTAGTAGGCATAACGATGAACGGGTTCAGTGTCTACAATTACACCATCCATATCGAAAATTACTGTTTTTATCATTCTTTTAAAGTTACTAAGGTTTTTTTTAAGATACTAAGGTTCTGAGATACTAAGGCTCTAAGTTTTTTTTGATTTTAAAACTTAGCAATTTAGAACCTTAGTCTCTTAGTATCTTCGTTACTCTTTTTTAAGCAAATATCTAATCACAGTTTCGGCAACGTATAAACCAAATAAACCTGGCATATAACTATTGGTTCCGTAAAAAGATTTCTTGAAATTTTTTCCGTCGGTTAATTTTAAGCTTTTTTCATCTTGAATTTCAGAGGAGAAAACTACTTTTAGTTTATTTATTTTTTCTGCTTTAAGACGTCTTCTAATGGTTTTAGAAAAGTAGCAGTTGATGGTTTTTGAGATATCGGTCACTTTTACTTTAGAAGCCAGCATTTTCCCGCCTGCGCCCATACTGCTTATGATTTTTACTCTCTTGCGTTTCGCTGCAATAATCAGGTTCAATTTTGGCGTAATGCTGTCGATACAATCCAAAACATAATCAAACTCTGGAGAAACGATCTCAAAAGCTCTTTCAGGGGATAAAAATTCCTGTACACGCGTAAGTTTCAATTCAGGATTAATATCCATCAAACGATCTCCTACGATTGCAATTTTAGGTTGTCCAACAGTAGAATGTAAGGCAGGCAATTGTCTGTTGATGTTTGTAATATCTACTACATCCCCGTCTACAATTGTCATATTCCCTACTCCTGCTCTTGCCAAAAATTCAGCCGCAAATGATCCAACTCCTCCCAAACCCACTACCAAAACATTGGCGTTTTGTAAATTTTGTAATCCTTCTTTTGTAAATAAAAGCTCGGCTCTTTCTGTCCACTCTGCCATATCCTAAATTATTGTTTTTTTAGTTTAAATTGTTTCAAGTTTCAGGTTGTTGTCCTGAAAAACATTATTAAAATTGCTTGAGATAACCTCTTGCAATTCTCTGATTGTTATATTTTTATATTCTGCTGCTATAGCGTAAACCTGTTGAATTCCTTCTTCGATTGTATCGGTTTCCAAAAAGAAACGATCGTTCGGAATATTTTCAAAAACTGTCTTTAAATCTGGATTTTTTAATAAATATTTTCCAAATGAAAGAACAACTCCTGCCGTAATCAGCTGACTGGCGATTTGACTATTTTTAGAAAAACCGTGAATAATCATTGGAACCGATATTTTCATTTTCTTTTTAATCGCAATTACTTCCTGAAAAGCGGCTACGCAATGTATCACAACCGGTTTTTTATATTTTTCGGCCAAAGCCAATTGTTTTTCGAAAACCAAAATTTGCTGCTCAAACGGAACTTCAATTCGTTTGTCTAAACCACATTCTCCAATCGCCAGACAATTTTGAGTCTGTAATTTTTCTTCAATAATGCGTAAATCTTCCTCAATTCGATCTTCTTTAATATACCATGGATGAATCCCGATGGAATAAAACGGAATCGATTCATCAAACTCATTTGGATATTGATTGACCATCTCCAATACATTGGATTGATTCGTAAATTGATGAGTATGAAAATTAAAGAATTCCATTAATGAAATGTTTTAACTCCGGCTTTTATTTCCACATTCAAATCATTTTCTAAAGGAACAAGCGGACAAGAATATTTGTGATTATAAGCGCAATAAGGATTGTATGCCTGATTAAAATCGACTGCAATTGTATTTCCTTTCGGAATTTTCAAGTCGATATACCTTCCTCCTATATAACTTCCTTTTCCTGATGTTAAATCTGAAAAAGGCAAAAATAAATGATCTTTATATGCTGCCGTTTTTGAAAGTTCTATATTTCTGTATACATTAAGTTTAAGTGCAACTCCGTCTATCGTAAAATATAAAGTTCCGTATTTAATATATTTCGGGGTTCTTGTCCCTGTAGTTTTCATTTCGAAAACTTTTTCGTTTTGTGCTTTTTCAAATTTTGCATTCACAAAATAGTTGCTGTTTACAGGATAAAAATCTAAAGTCTTAAACGTTTTTAAATCTTCTTCCATCAACGGACTTGTTTTAGGATCAGCATATTCGGCATTAATCGTCTTCTGAAATTTTTCAGCTTCTTTTTGATCAAATTTATTTTGGCCAAAACAGAAATTTACAATCAGTAATATTAAAAAAGCAATACCGTTTTTCATCTTTTAAATTTTGAGCAAAAATAGTTTAAAAGTAACAAAGCAGCAACCGCTGATCCCTACAAAGTTTTGTAACTTTGTTGCAAATAACTTATTTATAATGCTCAAGACCGCTTTTAACCACTACATCAATAACTTTAAAGGATTTTCAAGAGAAATTTGGATACTTACAATTGTCACTTTTATAAATCGTGCCGGAACAATGGTGCTTCCTTTTTTATCAAAATATTTAAAGGAAGATCTTCAGTTTACTTATAATCAAGTTGGCTGGATTATGGTGGCTTTTGGTTTAGGATCAATGCTAGGTTCCTGGCTGGGAGGAAAATTATCTGATAAAATTGGTTTTTACAAAATCATGATTTTTAGTTTATTTACGAGCGGAGTCTCACTTTTCTTTATACAATATATCACCACATTCTGGACTTTGTGTATTGCCATGTTTGTTTTAATGACCATTGCAGATATGTTTCGTCCGGCAATGTTTGTTTCACTTGGTGCTTATGCCAAACCAGAAAACAGAACAAGAGCCTTGACTTTAGTTCGTTTAGCGGTAAATTTAGGTTTTGCTGCCGGTCCTGCTTTAGGAGGTTTGATTATTATGGGAATTGGATATTCAGGCTTATTCTGGATTGATGGTGCATCTTGTATTATTTCGATTTCGATTTTTGCCTTATTGGTTAAGGAAAAGAAAAAAGTGGTTCATGAAGATAAGACGGAGAGTGCCGCAGAGATAAAATCTGTTTTTCATGATAAAATCTTTTGGGTTTTCTTATTTGTAAGTTTTATAACGGCTATGATTTTCTTTCAGCTTTTTACGACGTTACCTTTATATCATAATGAAAAATTTGGTTTAAGCGAATTTCAAACCGGATTATTAATGACATTAAACGGGCTTTTAATCTTTGCTCTGGAAATGCCAACTGTTGGTTTTATGGAGAGAAAAGGATTTGCAAAAATCAGGATTATTATTCTGGGATCGTTCATAATGGCGTCAAGTTTCTTTTTATTATTAATTAATGTTTGGGCTGGAATGCTTGTAATTAGCATGATCTGCATTTCGATTGGGGAAATTTTGACCTTTCCGTTTTCGAATGCTTTCGCTTTAAGCCGCGCGCCGCGTGGTCAGGAAGGCCGCTATATGGCATTATATACCATGAGTTTTAGTTTAGCACATATTATTAGCTCAAAAGTTGGTTTTGAAATTATTTCCAGATTAGGTTACCAAATCAACTGGCTGTTTATGGCTTCTATTGGAGTTATTGCAACGCTTTGTTGTTTATGGATTAGGAAGGCTTTGCTAAGAGAAAAGGTTTCTTAAGATTCTATTTTACTGGTTTACATTTATCTGGCAAGTTTTACCGCAAAAGAGAGCAAGGATCTACACAAAGTTCGCTAAGTTTAAGATCCTGAGTTTGTTTAAACAAAAGTTCGCAAAGCTATTTCAATATACGCTTTGCGAACTTTGCGTTTATATAAAATCATACATATAAAAACTTTGCGCACTTTGCGGTTAAATCTCTCTTTAGTTTTCATCTTAAGAAATAGCCCGTTTTCATGTTCAAAATCTGTTCAAACGTAATTTTTAGTTAAATAACTATTTTTATAGTTGTGTAACTAAAAAAATAGTTGTAGGTTTGAATTAAAATTAAAAAACATGCAAAAGTTAACCAACAAAGAAGAGGAAATCATGCAAATTTTATGGAAACTTAAAAAAGCATTCGTAAAAGAAATACAGGCAGAGATTACTGAAGATCAACCACATTACAATACGCTATCAACAATTGTGCGTAATCTTGAAGAGAAAGGTTTTGTAGGTCATAATGCTTTTGGAAATACACATCAATATTATCCAATCGTTACTTTAGAAGCGTATAGCAAAAAGTATATGAAGACTGCAATCGACAACTATTTTAATAGTTCGTATAAAAATATGGTTTCATTTTTTGCCAAGGAAGAAAAAATTTCGGCAGCAGAATTACGTGAAATCTTAGCTATGATTGAAACTCCAAAAGAAGAAAAATAATCACTATGGAAGCATTTTTAATATTTATCGCAAAATCTGGTGGACTATTAGTTTTGTTTTATTGCGCTTATCATTTTTTACTGCGCAAAGAAACTTTTTTTAATAGTAACAGATGGTTTTTATTGGCTGGGTTATTTACATCAGTGCTTTTGCCGCTTATAGTTTATACCAAAATTATCTGGATAGATCCTGAGCCTGCGATAAATTTTAATCTTGCACAAATTAATACTATTCAGCCAATAGAGGAATCTTTTGAGATCAATTGGAATCATCTCTTAATTGCGATCTACAGCATTGGTCTTCTTATTTTTATATTGAAATTTTTGCTTGACTTTAGAAACTTAAATTCTGTTTTAAAAGGAAAAAAAATATACAGGCAGGCTGACTTTAAATTTATTGATACTACAGATAATATTGCTCCATTCTCTTATTTTGATTATATCGTTTACAATTCATCAATGTACACGGCTGTTGAATTAGAGAATATCATTGAACATGAAAAAGTGCACAGTTCGCAAAATCATACTGTAGATGTTCTGGTTGCAAGAGCATTTTGTATTCTTTTTTGGTTTAATCCAATTATCTGGCTTTACAAAAAAGCAATTACCCAAAATCTTGAATTTATTGCCGATAAAGTAGCTGCTCAAAAAATAATCGATAAAAAAGCGTATCAATACACGCTTTTAAAAATAACAACACACGAAAATTGTGTTGCCATCACCAATCATTTTTATCAATCATTAATCAAAAAACGAATCGTTATGTTAAACAAAAATCAATCAAAAAAAAGAAATTCCTGGAAATTTTGCGTTGTTGTTCCTGCACTTGTTGCTTTTGTTCTTTTATTTCAAGTTGAAACTATTGCACACGAAAAACCTCAAATTGTAACTGCAAATAACAATAGTGAAGGAATTGATGTTTTTAAAATAACAAAAACAACAACAGATGAAGAATTTAATCAAAAAGTAAAAACGCTGAAGGAGAGTTTTGATATTACAGCTTCTTTTTCAAATTTGGAAAGAAACTCCAAAAATGAGCTGATTGCAATTACAGTTGAATTAAAAAAAGGAAACGAAATTGCCAAGCAAATGACAATAGAAGGCAATAATGCCATCAAAGCTTTTGCTATCATTATCTCTACGCTTGAAAACGGAAAGTTAACAGTCGATTTTAAAACTGATGAAACTTCGATTACCAATGAGAATATACAAGCTCTAAACAATTCAGCACTAGCCGGAGAAAAAGAAATTTTTATTAATGGTTCAAAAGCAACTGAAGAAGAATTGGCGAAATTAGATTCTAAGGAAATTGAAAGCATGGATGTTTCAAAAAAATCCGGTAAATCAACTATTAAAATCATCACCAAACATCTTACTAAACCACTTAAAATAAGTGACAAAGAAGTTTATATTAATGGTGTAAAATCAGACCAAAAAGAATTGTCTCGTCTGGATCAAAACACAATTGAAAGTGTAGATGTAAATACGGAAGGAAATACAATTGGAATCACTACCAAAACGATTACAAGTAATAGTGATTCTAAAACAAATACTGTTATAACATTTTCAGGTCAACAGGAAAAACCTATTGTTTTTATTAACGGTAAGCTTACCAGTTCTGATTTTGACATGAATGATGTTGATCCTAAAAAGATTGGCAGTATGAATGTTTTAAAAGGACAACATGCAACCGAAAAATATGGTTCTGATGGAAAAAATGGTGTGATAGAGATCACTACAAAAAATCCAACAGACAAAGATGGAAACGAAAAGAGGGTTTATAGAGGATATCCAACCGTTAATACTTTCAGTATCTCATCATCAACTACAGATACAAAAACAAAAGCGAAAGCGAAACAATTAATCATTGTTGACGGCGTAATCGTAAAAGATAAAAGTATGAATGATCTAAATTCATTAGACATTGAAAAAATGGAAATCTATAAAGGGACTGAAGCTGTCGCAAAATACGGAGAGAAAGCAAAAGATGGTGTAATTGTAATCACAACCAGAAAATAATGCTGATGCTATTCAAAATTTAATTCGCTAATCATGCAAAAGTTAACCAATAAAGAAGAAGAAATCATGCAAATTTTATGGAAGTTAAAAAAAGCTTTCGTAAAAGAAATACAAGCAGAGATTACTGAAGATCAGCCGCATTACAATACGCTCTCGACTATTGTACGCAATCTTGAAGAAAAAGGTTTTGTAGGGCATAATGCTTTTGGCAATACTCATCAGTATTATCCAATAATTACGCTGGAAGTATATGGTAAAAAGTATATGAATACCGCGATAGACAACTATTTTAATAGCTCTTATAAAAATATGGTTTCTTTTTTTGCTAAAGAAGAAAAAATTTCGGCAGCAGAATTACGAGAAATCTTAGCTATGATAGAAACTCCTCAAGAAGTACAATAATCGTTATGGAAACATTTTTCATTTATATCGCAAAATCCAGCGGATTGCTAGTCTTGTTTTACTTTGCTTATTACTTTTTATTGCGCAAAGAAACATTTTTTAATAGCAGCAGATATTTTTTATTAGCCGGATTAATTACTTCGGTAGGTTTACCTTTTATGGTTTACACGAAAACGGTCTGGATCGAGCCTGCTCCTGTTGAAGATTTCATAGTCACTGAAAATAGTAACGCCGTTCCTGCTTTGCATTACACTCAATTTCCGGTTACTCACCAGATTCAAAATGAATCATTTGATATCAATTGGAATTACGTACTACTGGCTATTTACATAATTGGTTTTGTAGCTTTAGTAATAAAGTTTGCCATTGACTTTTATAGTTTAAGTACAGTTTTAAAAGGTAAAAAAGTACAGCAACAAGCTGATTTTAAATTTGTAGATATTAACGAAAACATTGCTCCATTTTCTTATTTTGATTATATCGTTTACAACTCATCAATGTTTACGCCATCAGAATTAGAGAATATTATTGAACACGAAAAAGTACATAGCGATCAAAATCATACTGTAGATGTATTGATATCGAGAGTTTTTTGCGTACTGTTTTGGTTCAATCCAATAATTTGGCTGTATAAAAAAGCAATTCTGCAAAATCTTGAGTTCATTGCAGATAGCGAAGCGGCCAAAAAAATATCCGATAAAAAAGCGTATCAATACACGCTTTTAAAAATTACAACACACGAAAGTTGTGTTGCCATTACCAATCATTTTTATCAATCATTAATCAAAAAACGAATTGTCATGTTAAACAAAAATCAATCAAAAAAACGAAATTACTGGAAGTATTACGCTATTATTCCGGCACTTGTAGCTTTTGTGCTTTTATTTCAAATTAAAACAATCGCACAAGAAAAAGAACGTAAAGAAAATCAAGAAGTTAAGGAGAAACAAGACCAATCATATGTTTTTAAAATTCAAAAAAATACAACTGATCAGCAATTAAAAGATATGGTTGAGGACTTTAAACAAAAACACAATATTGATGTTATAATAACTAATGTAAAAAGAAATTCAAGTAAAGAATTAATCGCTATAAAAATTGAGATTGCAAAAGGTACAGAAAATGTACAAACTTTAGAAATCGACGGTGATGAACCTATACATGACAGTGGAATAGCAATTACAACAGAAAATAATGGTTCTAAAAAAATAGGTATTGTTACCGGTGATTCAATTGAAAAACCAATGGTTGCCGGAAATCAAGTTGCAGAAGTAAATGAAAAGAATACCTCAAATGTTTCTGCGGGAGCTGTAACCCCTCCTACGCCTCCAGCTCCACCTGCGTTTCCTGCCGGACCAATGCCGCAAGTGCCTAACGCTAATTTTAAAATGCCCAAAGCTCCTGTAGCTCCAGCAAATCATAAAGATAAAGCAGCAATGGCCAAGTTTGAAAAAGAAATGGCTGAATTTGAGAAAAAAATGGCCATTATTGAACCACAAATGGCGGAGTACGAAAAGCAAGTAGAAAAATTGATGTCGCAAAGAGAAGCTATTTACGAGAAAGAAATGGCTAAATATGAACTTGCTATGGATAAATTTAATACCGATATGGATAAATTTAATCTCGACATTGAAAAGAAGTATGGAAAAGATTCTAAAACATACGAAGCGAACATGGAACAATTTGAAATTAACATGAAACAACATGAAATTGACATGAGACAACGCGAAAAAGACATTAAACAAAAGGAGAAAGATATAAAACTGCAAGAGAGAGATATGAAGCTTCATGAAAGAGAATTAAAAAGAATAGAAAAAGAGAATAAAAGATCTTAATTCATCAATCCCAAAAAACATACATGAAAAACTCATTTTTTATTCTATCCCTCCTATTCGTTTTTAATTTAACGTTTGGTCAAAAAAGTGAAAATCAATTAACCGAGCAAAAAATTGACAAATACATTAAAGAAGTAATCGAAATAAATGAAATTCCGGGAGTTGCATTGGGCGTTGTAAAAAATGGTAAGGTTATATATGAGAAATATTTTGGAAAAGCTTCTTTCGAAGATAATAAAGCAGTGGATAAAAACACTGCTTTTAAACTTTTCTCGACAACAAAGCTTATTACGAATGTTGGCGTGTTTCAGCTTATCGAAAAAGGCAAACTATCACTGGAAGATCCTATTTCTAAATACCTGAACAATCTACCTAACGAATGGCAAACGATTCAAGTCAAAAATCTGTTGTCGCATTCTTCTGGTTTGCCTAATATTGTTATGTTCGAGGACATAAAGATTACAATGCCTTTTGATGAAAAATTGGCGATTTTATCTCAAAAACCAATGGAATTTACAACAGGGAAACAATACAGATATAATCAAACAAATTATCTGTTTCTAACCAAAATTATTGAGAAAATTACCGGTTTAAGTTTTGAAGATTACATTTTGCAAAATCAGTTTCCGGCAATAGAATCCGGAGTTTATTTTTCTTCGAATTTTGGAGAAAACAGGCCTAATAGTGCTTCCCGTTATAATTATAATAATGTAAGTAATAAATATATAAGAAGTACTTCAGACTTTGGTTATGATGCCCATTCTGCCAATGGTTTAAACATCACTTTGCAGGAGTTTCTGCGCTGGAATGAAAATCTGGATAAAAATGTTTATCTCAAAAAAGAAGCTAAGTATTCGATGTGGGAGCCTTTTAAATACACAAATAATACAGATCGTTTTGCTTACGGATGGGAAATTGTTCCTGTAAATAAAATTCTTTCTTACGGATTTACCGGAGGTAACGAAACTGCTTTTCGAAAATTCATTAATAATGATTTGACTATTATATTTTTATCTAATGGACATAAATACTCTAATTTATATGTTCAGAGTCAGGTTATTAATCATGTTGCATCACTTGTAGACAAAACGTTAACAGATGATTACTATCTTGCCGGCGAAAAAATAAACCAGGATTTTTTGAAACTGGAATTCGCAAAAGCAGAACAAAATTATTTAGCGGTAAAAAAAACTCATCCTGATTGGGATTTTGAATATCGTCTGAATATTATTGGTTATACCTTATTGGATCACGGAAGAGTAAAGGACGGAATAAGAGTTTTAGAATTGAATACAATAGAAAATCCAAAATCCGGAAATGCATTTGATAGTTTGGCTGATGGTTATTTTAGAAATAATCAGTTCGAAATTTCAAAAGAAAATTATAAAAAGTCACTGGAACTAAAACCTGATAATGCTAACGCAAAAGAAATGCTGGCGAAAATCGATAAGCTTCTGGAAAAGAAATCATAAACCTTATAATAACAGAAATCACTCAAAAAAGACTTTGCCCAACCGCAAGGTCTTTTTTTATATCTTTGCAAAAATTAAAATGCCATGTATAAAATTTTAGCCAAAATCAATAAAGTCCTTTTACCAAGTTTTACCAAACAAGGTTTAGACATTTCGAAAGCAAAAAAATGGCAAATGGCTATTATTGGTTATCGTGCCTTTGTTACGAAACGTGCTTTAGAATAATCAAAACATTCCTTTACAAACGGTTGAACCTAATTTTCAACAGTGCCCTCCTGAAATAGAAATGTCTTTTTTTAATACATTTCTTATTTCTTCAATTATTTCTAATGAAAAATAAAGATTTTAACATCCCTCCTATTTACGCCGTTCTTTTAGCGATCATAAGCGTACAATGCGGAGCAGCAATTGCTAAAAGTTTATTCCCCGCAATTGGAGCAGCCGGAACAGCCTCTATACGTATCGGCGTATCAGCTATAATTTTATTATTGGCTTATCGGCCAAATCTAAAAGCAATTACAACAAAGCAATGGAAAATAGTCATTCCTTATGGTTTGTGTTTAGGCGCTATGAATTTGGTTTTTTATTTGGCAATAGAAAGAATTTCTATAGGATTAGCTGTTACGATCGAATTTATAGGTCCTTTGTTGGTAGCTATAGTGGGTTCAAAGCGCTTGATTGATTATTGTTGGGTATTACTAGCGGCAATTGGTATCGCTTTAATCGCTCCATGGACAAATGCAGGTATCGATCTTTTAGGGGTTTTCTTTGCACTTTTGGCTGGTGCTTTATGGGCAACCTACATTGTTTTGGGAGGAAAGATTTCTCAAATCATGAATGGCGGCCAGGCAGTATCAACCGGAATGTTATTTGCCGCAATTTTAATCCTGCCTTTTGGTTTTTACGAAAACGGACTGGCACATCTTACGCCAAAACTTTTAAGTATGGGTGTGGCTTTGGCCCTTTTGTCAAGCGCAATTCCTTTTACACTTGAAATGAAAGCTTTAGGACAGCTTCCGCCGAGAACTTTTAGTATTTTAATGAGTCTGGAACCTGCAGCAGCTTCTATTTGTGCTTTTATATTCTTGCAGGAAAAACTTAATATTTATGAAATTATAGCGGTATTTTGCGTTGTTATTGCTTCGGCTGGATCGACATTAACGGCTAAAAAATAACTATCAAACTTATAATAATTAAAATTCCAAATTCCAATTTAAAAGTTGGAATTTGGAATTTTTAAATTTGGAGTTTTAAGCTAATATTACATTTTAGGTAACAAAACTGTATCTACCACATGAATTACACCATTAGATTGATTTACATCTGCAATTGTAACTTTAGATTTGTTTCCGCTTTCGTCACTAATGTATAAATCTTTTCCTTGCATCCAGGCAGTAAGAGTTCCGCCACTAACTGTTTTAAGAGTCGCTTTTCCTTTTCCTGCTTTTATTGCTTTAGCAATATCAGAAGCATTCATTTTTCCAGCAACAACATGATAGGTCAAGATCGTTTGCAACATTTTTTTGTTTTCTGGTTTCAATAATGTTGCAACAGTTCCTGCTGGTAATTTGTCAAACGCAGCATTTGTTGGGGCAAAAACGGTGAATGGTCCTTTACTTTGTAATGTTTCTACTAAATCAGCAGCTTTTACAGCAGCTACAAGTGTAGTGTGATCTTTTGAGTTAACTGCATTTTCTACAATATTTTTATTTGGGTACATTGCAGCTCCACCAACCATTACAGTTTTTTGCGCAAATGATGTAAATCCAAATCCTAATGCTAAGATGGCTACGGCTAAAAATTTTCTAGTTTTCATGATTAAATATTTTTAAGTTATAAGCTCATTTACGGGGTAATATTTGTTTTGGTTTTATTAAATCCTTAAAAAAGTTTAAAAAACATTGAAATATCTTCAAATTACGCTGTAAAACAAGCTTTTAATCCCAAAAATTATTTTCTACTATTTTTAATTTCAGATTAACTTGTATGTTAATTTTATTGTTAACTTTAGTAAATAAATTTATCTTTTATGGAAAATCTACCTAAAAAAATCAGAAGCAAAAAGTTAAGTACAAGAGTCGATTTAACCGCTATGGTAAGTATTTCTTTTTTATTAATTATCTTTTTTATGGTAACCATCGAGTTGTCTAAACCAAAAGTTGTTGATTTAAGTTTGCCAGATAACGATTGGACATGCGGTAGATGGATCAGTTGTGGTGGTGGCGAAAGAACTGTTGTTTTATTATTAGGAAGTAATAATAAATTAATATCCTATATGGGTTTTATAGAAAATCCGATGGCTCCTGTCAAAGAAATTAGTTATGGTAAAGATGGTATTAGAAAAGAACTTTTATCACGAAATAAAAATATGCTTGAATATTCAGCCAAACTGGGAAAACCAGGAAGAGGAATTACTGTTATTATTAAGCCAAGCAAAGAATCTAATTATAAAAATTTAGTCGATATTCTGGACGAAATGGCAATTGCCAAAATTGATACTTATGCAATTGTAAATGATTTTACGCCAGAAGAATCAAACTTATTAGCGGCAAAATAAAGTTCTAATTAATCCAATTAATTTCATCTGTCATGCAAAACCTACCTAAAAAAGTAAGAAGTAAAAAGTTAAGTACAAGAGTTGATCTAACCGCAATGGTGAGTGTTTCTTTCTTGTTGATTATCTTTTTTATGGTTACCATTGAGCTGGCTAAACCAAAAGTTTTAGAATATGGAATGTATCGGGATTGTGATGATTGCGGTGAGTATTTTGGTTCTCGCCACATAGATGAAAATCGCATATTGACAATATTACTAGACGAAAATGACGAAATAGTAACTTATTCAGGACTAATAAATTTCCCCATTGAAACCCCTAAAAAAGTCAATTATAATAAAAATGGCATTCGAAAAGAATTAATTAGAAAAAGTCAAATTGTACTTGAATATTCTAAAAACTTAGGGAAACCTAAAAATGGATTAATTGTAATTATTAAACCAACCCAAAAGTCTAATTATGGAAATCTAGTTAATATTTTAGATGAAATGAAGATACTAAATATTCAGAATTACAGCATCCTAAACGAATTTACTTCTGAAGAGGAAAAATTATTAGCCTCAAGATAAATATTTTTAAAACGATTGCCCTAGTCCAGATAGAAAGGAAAATCCTTTTGTGTCCTCCGCGGCGGACATAAAAGATTGGAATGATAGCAGGAAATAGCTCCTAAAGAAGAACTTTAAATTATTAAATTCCAAATTCCAATAGAAACGCGCTTCGACTTCGCTCAGCGTGATAAATTGAAACAAAGAAAACTTGAAACAAAAAATTGCATAAAAAAAGTCCCACATTGCTGTGGGACTTTCTATATTTAGAAAAACTTAAGAATTATTTTTTCTCAGTTTTTTCCATTTTAGCTTTCAATGCAGCTAATACATCATTGTTATCTCCTAAAGTTGCAGCTGGTGCATTTGTAGAAGAGTTAGATGAAGTATTTTCAGTTGCAGCTTTCACGTTTTTCTCTTCTTCTTCACGGAAGATAGCAGTGTGAGAAGCAACTACTCTTTTGAATTCTTTGTTGAATTCGATTACTTTGAAATCAGCAGTATCACCTTTTTTCAATTTCTTTCCGTCTTCTTTTTCAAGGTGACGAGTAGGAATGAAAGCAACGATATCATCTCCGAATTCTACAGTAGCTCCTTTGTCAACGATTTCAGAAATTTCACCATTGTGGATAGTTCCTACAGCAAAAGAATCTTCGTATTGATCCCAAGGATTAGCAGTAGTTTGTTTGTGACCTAACGATAATTTACGTCCTTCAACATCTAATTCTAATACAACTACATCAAGTTTCTCACCAACATTTACAAATTCAGATGGGTGTTTGATTTTTTTAGTCCAAGATAAGTCAGAGATGTAAATTAATCCATCAATTCCTTCTTCTAATTCTACGAAAATACCAAAGTTTGTAAAGTTTCTAACGATACCTGTATGTTTAGAACCTACTGGGTATTTAGAAGTAATGTCAGTCCATGGATCTTGAGTCAATTGTTTGATACCTAATGACATTTTACGGTCATCTCTATCTAAAGTTAAGATAACAGCCTCAACAACATCTCCAACTTTTACGAAATCCTGAGCAGAACGTAAATGAGTTGACCATGACATTTCAGAAACGTGGATTAAACCTTCAACACCTTCAGCAACTTCGATAAATGCACCGTAATCAGCGATTACAACTACTTTACCTTTTACTTTATCACCAATAGTTAAATTAGCATCTAAAGCATCCCATGGGTGAGCGTTTAATTGTTTCAATCCTAATTGAATTCTTGTTTTCTCATCATCGAAATCAAGGATTACAACGTTTAATTTTTGGTCTAATTCAAGAACTTCACTTGGGTGGTTGATTCTACTCCAAGAAAGGTCAGTAATGTGAATTAATCCATCAACACCACCTAAGTCAATGAACACACCATAAGAAGTAATGTTTTTAACAACACCTTCTAATACTTGTCCTTTTTGTAATTGACCGATGATTTCTTTTTTCTGTACTTCGATATCAGCTTCGATAAGCGCTTTATGAGATACAACAACGTTTTTGAATTCGTGGTTAATTTTTACCACTTTGAATTCCATCATTTTGTTTACATATACATCGTAGTCTCTAATTGGCTTAACGTCAATTTGAGAACCAGGTAAGAAAGCTTCAATTCCGAAAACGTCAACGATCATACCACCTTTAGTTCTGCATTTTACAAAACCATTAACGATTTCTCCTGTTTCGTTTGCAGAAATAACTCTATCCCATGATTTAATAGTACGTGCTTTTCTGTGAGATAATACTAATTGACCTGTTTTGTCCTCACGGATGTCGATTAATACTTCTACTTTGTCACCAACTTTTAAGTTCGGGTTGTAACGGAATTCGTTTAAAGAAATAACACCTTCCGATTTTGCGTTGATATCAACGATAACGTCTCTATCTGTAATTCTAACAACTACACCTTCAACTACTTCTTCTTGATCTGTAGCGATGAAAGTTTTTGATACTAAGTCTTCGAATTCTTGTAAGTTTTTCTCATCTACTGCATCGATACCTTCTTCGAAGTTATGCCAGTTAAAATTTGCTAAAAACTCTTCTTGTGATTTTAATTGTTCAGACATGCTGATAAAAAATTTGTATTCTGCTTTTCTTGAGTTTCACAAAGCGATAGAAAAAACAGAAGTTGTTTTACATAAATAGTTGATACCTAAAGGAAACTCTTCTCTGCCAAAAGGTTTGCAAAATTAATACATTTATTTGTAATAGCAAAACATTTCTAAATGATTATCAGTGTATTGTTCAGAAGCAGCAAATTTAAGGATTTTCAAGACCTCAAGTCCCGCTTTCACTCCTATCTTTTATGGTGAACCCCACCATAAAAGGATATCCACTCTATCGGGGCTATATTTGAGGTGTTGTTTTTTATAAGATCTTATTACTAACAAATCCGACAGGTTTTTAAAATCTGTCGGGTTTACTATCAGCAACTATCTTCGTTAAAATTTAAACTGTTTTTCACTCTAGCTTCAAACTTTGCTTTCACAAAAGAGATTATTTCTTCAAAGTTTTCTGAACCAACTTCAATTTCACCTAAAATTAAAGGTTCGTAATCTCTAGTTATCAGTATCAAATTATTCTCTTTGACAATATAGTGTATAAATTCTGACCATTCAATAAGATTAAAATGATCGCCAGAAGTTGCTATTAATGCATTTTCGGTAAATTCTAAATTCATATATTTCATATAATGAAAATCATTAATTTCTCTTACTTTAACATCTTCCATTCTTTTATAAAAAGATCTTATTTTGAAATAATAATAAATAAAAGGCATAAGATTAGATAGTCCGAAAAACACAAAAACGTAACCAATTCCAAATATATTAGGTCGACTATAAATCATAGCAATCCCAATAATAGTTAACAATATACCAAAATATTGCGAATTTTTATAATAAGCTATTTTGTCTTTCCAAGCCAAATCAGACAATAAATCCATTTGTTTATTATAAATATCTTTATCAAAATACAATTCAAACTTCATCTTTATTGTTCTTTTTAATTCAAAATTACTTGTATAATTATTATAAGAATTAAACTCATTCTACAAAATAATAAATAAGCCCTAAAACTAAAACACAAAACAAAACAGCCAAAATTCTAATTAAATTTCTTTGGCGATAGTCAATATTATAAGTTTTAGGATCAATATAATGATTCGAGAAAACAATAGGATCTACCGTAATATCGGGTCTATAATGGGCAACTCCCAGTAAAAAAGTTCTAATTAACTCTAAACGGTTCGCATAAAACATTACAAAAAAATGCCTTCCTAAAAAAGCATCATTATGAATTGTTATCTTATTATCAATCAAAACCGGCCAATAAAACTGATCGTAAAAAGATTTAAAAGGCGTTGTCGATATAACATCATATTTAGTAGATTCGAAAACATCCTCCGGTTTTTCTCTTTTAGCAAAACTACTCCAGGGCAAATCCTTAATAACTCTTTTATTAAATGTGTTTAAATATCTAATTCCTCTTTCATCGATTATAGTTGTGGTAGACATTTTTTTTCTTGAATAAATCAGTATTGCAACTATACCGGATAATGCAATTAGAAATATAAAAAACAGAATTACTGTTGCTATTACATTCAATCCAAGATCTTCAGGAGAACTCATGATAACATATAGTAATCCTATAAGAAAGAACAATACAAAAAACACCCAAAATATGCCAAAGATAAAATTCAAAAACAATCTTGGTTTTGAACTAACAGCCTTAAAAGTTGGAATTGAATTGTGTTTATTTTGCATATTATACTATTGACATATAAAATCAAATATACATATAAAATAAAAATCCCGTTTTCAATACAATCGAAAACGGGATTTTAAATATATAATGTATATTAATGACTCAAACTCTCTATTTCTTTTGGATCATGTTTATGTTTGAATAAAATAGCAAAAGCAATCGCAATGACCAAAGCATAAGCTGCAAACGACAACCAGATCGTATGCCAGTCTTTCATTAAAATAGGATTTGAAAATATTCCATCAGTTGAAATTGAATTCCCCTGGCCTTTTACAAAATCCAACATTTTAGAATTTGTACTATCTGTTTCTAAAAATCCGGCTAATTCTGTAGTATTACTAAATGACTTTGTGAAGAAGCGATCAATTGCCCAACCTGAAGTCAAACTTCCTAAAACCGCTCCTACTCCATTGGTCATCATCATAAACAATCCTTGAGCTGATGAACGTATTTTAGAATCTGTATTGCTTTCTACGAATAACGAACCTGAAATATTAAAGAAATCAAATGCCATTCCGTAAACAATACAAGACATAATGATCATCCATAAACCGCCTACAGGATCTCCAAAAGCAAATAATCCGAAACGTAATACCCAAGCCAACATACTAATCAACATTACCTGTTTGATTCCAAAACGTCTTAAGAAAAACGGAATCGCCAAAATAAATAAAGTTTCAGATACCTGAGAGATCGACATAATAATAGTCGAATATTTAATTACGAAAGAATCAGCGTATTTAGGAAAATGTTTGAATTCATCCAAAAATACATCTCCGTAAGCATTTGTTAATTGTAATGCACCTCCTAAAAACATAGAAAACACAAAAAACAATGCCATTTTATAATTTCCAAAAAGCTTAAAAGCCTCTAAACCTAAAGTTTCAACTAATGTAGCATCTTCTTTAGTTAAACGTTGTGGTTTACATTTAGGCAAAGTAAATGCGTAAATACCCAAAATTAATGCACCAACTCCGGCAATATAAAACTGATATTCAGTGGCTTTACTTCCACTTAAATTAGTAATCCACATGGCAGCAATAAAACCAATAGTTCCCCAAACACGAATGGGTGGAAAATCTTTTACTATATTTTTATTATTTAATTTTAGCGAAGTATATGATATCGAATTACTTAACGCAATTGTTGGCATATAACAGCACATTGCAGCAAACATTACATATATAAAATTATCCGGTGTAGTTACTTGTGCAATACCAAATAAAACTACAGCATAAAATATATGCAGTAATCCGTACAATTTTTCAGCATTTACCCATCTGTCTGCAATGATTCCGGTAAGTGTGGGCATAAATAAAGAAGCAATTCCCATGGTTCCGAAGACAAGACCAAATTGGGTTCCTTCCCAATTTTTAGTTCCAAACCAATAATTTCCAATTGTTATAAGCCAGGCTCCCCAAACAAAAAATTGAAGAAAGCTCATTATAATCAACCTGTTTTTAATTCCCATATGATGAAATTGTCTTTTTAGTAAAAATGAAGTGGTAAAACTACCATTAAAAATAATATCTACAAAAAATTAAATGGTTTTAACAACATCATTTACCAATTCTAATACAGCGGCAAATTGTTCCTCTTTATTTAAGTAAGAATTATCTATTTCTATAGCGTCGTCGGCAATAATCAAAGGAGAATCTTCGCGATGTGTGTCAATATAATCTCTTTCCATTACATTTTTTAAAACATCTTCATAAGAAACATTATCCCCTTTTTGCTGTAATTCATCAAAACGTCTCTGCGCGCGGGTTTCTGCACTGGCAGTCATGAAAATTTTAAGTTCGGCACTCGGAAAAACAACCGTACCAATATCTCTACCATCCATAACTATCGCTTTATTAGTTCCCATTTCCTGTTGCTGTTCTACCAATTTAGAACGCACTTCAGAAACTTCTGCTACTTTGCTCACAAAATTAGAAACTTCTATGGTTCTAATTGGTTTTTCAACATTTTCTCCGTTTAAATACATTTCAGCAAAACCCAAATCAGCATTAAATCTAAACTCTAACTGAATTTTAGGCAAAGCTTCAATCAAAGCCTTTTTATCAAATAAATCAGCTCCAATAAACTTATTTTGCATTGCAAAATAAGCAACTGCACGATACATCGCTCCGGTATCTACATAAACATATTCCAGCTCTTTTGCCAATTGTTTTGCTAAAGTACTTTTTCCTGTTGATGAGAACCCATCAATTGCAATGGTAATTTTTTTCAATTTTTTTATTTTAATTAAATTTATTTTATGCTTTTGCTGTACCAATTCAATCTTTCTCAGCACACTATTTCATTGTACATTCAAAACATTCTGCGAATATAAAACACTATTGAATAGAAGTGAAAATAAAAATATAGTATTTCATTAAATTTTAATAGAGAGAAGATTTAAAACAAGCGCAAAAAAAATTATCAGTAAATAAATATTTACTGATAATAATATTATTCAACGTAAGTTTGTTTTTTATTTGTTGCCAGACTTAGTTTTTAATAGTAAACATCCAAAATAATCTTCGACTTTGAGTTGTCGATTATCTTTTCAATTCTTTTAAAAAATTGTTCGTTTACCATTGGGCATCCATGACTATTGCTAATATAATAATCTTGTTCTTCATAAGGAACTGCTGAGTAATAATGCAAAACGATAGCTCTCTTTAAAGCATTATTGTTTGTTTCGTCCAGACCATTTAGTTTATAAGACTTTCCAAATCCTCCCTTATAGCAATTTTCTATAGAATATCTTCCTAATGCAGTGCAGTTTGAATTTGGTGTATTGCTAAATCTTAAGCTTCCTTTTATTCCGGTTTCGGATCCTGAACCGTGAGCTACCAAACCCTGATCTAAAATTTTATTATTGACAAGATCATAAACAAAAAAGCGATTTTTGCCTGAGGGTATTCTCATATCAACAAAAAAAGCAATTTTAGTATTGTATTTAGGATCAATACTGATCATGTTTTTTATTTCACCTATTCTGGTATTCATTCTCTCTACTTCCAGAGTAGACATAACTTCTTTTTTATAGTAGTGCTTTGTACCCGTAAAAAACCCTACAGTCATGAACAAAAACAAACTGAATATTTTCATATAATTATTGAAAATTTAAAATTAGACCAAAAAGACTTGTATTAGCTGCCAATGTATATCTTGAATACGAATAATTAAACTTTAACTTATTCATTTTTAAACCAAACCCTAATGAAACTCCTGAAAAATTACGTTGTTCATCAATTCTTAATTCTTCTCCTCTTCTAAAATTATACCCTAAACGAAAATTAAATGCTTTTTTAGGAAAAAGTTCCAGTCCAAAAACAACATGTCGCAAAGCATTATTTACAAACGAAATTTTCTCGTTACTTGTTGACCCATCAATATTGGTTTCGCCACGAACGGGATTCGAAAAAGAAATATTCCATTGTTGCAAATTCTCTAACGTAAGATGCCAACGAATAGGAACATGTTCTAATTCTTGCGAAACACCAACAATGATTTCAAAGGGCAAATTCTCCTGTATTCCTGAATATGTTGTGAACTGTGTTCCAATGTTTCGAAATACCAGGGCCAAATTTACATTATTTTTTTGAATTTCATACATAATTCCCACATCAATTGCACCACCAATAGAATTATAACTTTCTAAAGTAGAAGTTATTAGCTTTGCATTAGCTCCAATATGCAGGTCGGTAAAAGGAATATTATAAGCATAACCCAACGAAAGAGCGCCTTCACTCCCCGTAAAATCTGAGGTTGCCTGACCATTTTCGTCGTAACCTTCAAATGAACCATAGTTTACATAACTTATTCCGGCGTAAAAAGTTTGCACATGTCGATCATAAGTATAAGCATACGAAGCAGTTCCATAAGAGGCTTCTCCGTAGTAATTACCGTAATTCATTGCAAGGTGATTGTCCATATCTTCGTTTAAAGCTGCTGGATTAGACATCGCCTGATTGACATCTTCATCATAAATCGTTATATTTTTTCCGCCTAACGCTGCCTGCCTTGGTGAAGTCGTTAAGTTAAGAAACTGATAAGTGTAACGCCCTCCTATTTGTCCGAATGAAACGGAACAAATTAACATAAATAAAAGTAAAACAAATCGTTTCAACATTCTTTTGGGGCGAATCCTATATGGGAATAACGCAACTGCGAAGATAAAATTATATAACTTATAAAAAATAAATAAATTTATTTTACAAGAAAAAAAAATCCTAAATGCCAAATTAGAGGGAAATTCCAATAAAAAATTTCCAAATTCCAATTGTAAGTGGAAATAAATTAAATAAAAAATCCAAATTCCAAAACTGTGTTAATCAGATTGGAATTTGGATTTTTAAAATATTGAAATTTACAATTGAAAATTTATTTCAATTGTTTTGCATTTTTAACATTTTGATCAGTCAAAGCCAAAGCAAGAACTTCGCTCATTTCTTTTACATAATGAAAAGTCAGACCTTCTAAATATTCAGCTTTTATTTCATCTATATCACTTTTGTTTTCATAGCATAAGATAATCTCCTTAATATTAGCTCTTTTTGCTGCTAAGATTTTTTCTTTAATTCCGCCAACTGGCAAAACTTTTCCACGAAGCGTAATTTCACCTGTCATGGCCAAACTTTTCTTAACTTTCTTTTGTGTTAGTAGAGAAACCAAAGAGGTTAACATTGCAATACCCGCACTAGGCCCATCTTTAGGTGTTGCACCTTCAGGAACGTGTAAGTGAATATTATATTTTTGAAATAATGCCACATCCAAACCTAATTTCTTAGCGTTTGCTTTAATATATTCTAAAGCAATTGTAGCTGATTCTTTCATTACTGTACCTAAATTTCCTGTAATGGTCAATGAACCTTTACCTTCGGAAATTAAGGATTCTATAAACAAAATATCTCCACCAACACTTGTCCAGGCTAATCCTGTAACAACTCCTGCAATATCATTGTTTTCGTATTTATCACGCTCTAATCTTGGTACGCCCAAAACTTTTACGATATCATCATCCGTTACTTTTTTATTGTACTCCTCTTCCATCGCAACTGATTTTGCAGCATTACGAATTACCTGAGCAATTTTAGTTTCTAAGTTACGAACACCAGATTCACGTGTATAACCTTCTACGATTTTCTCTAATTGTTTTTTACCAATCGTTAAATCTTTAGCTGTTAATCCGTGTGCTTCTAACTGTTTAGGAAAAAGGTGTCTTTTTGCAATTTCTACTTTTTCTTCAATAGTATAACCTGACATTTTGATGACTTCCATTCTATCACGCAAAGCGGGCTGAATAGTCGACATATTGTTTGATGTAGCGATAAACATCACTTTAGACAAATCATATCCCATTTCAAGGAAATTATCATAAAAAGCATTGTTTTGCTCCGGATCCAATACTTCTAATAAAGCTGAAGAAGGATCTCCGCTATTTCCGCTTGAAAGCTTATCGATCTCATCTAAAATAAAAACTGGATTTGATGTTCCGGCTTTCTTTAAACTTTGAATGATTCGGCCTGGCATTGCGCCAATGTATGTTTTTCTGTGTCCGCGAATCTCTGCTTCGTCACGTAAACCACCTAACGAAATACGCACATATTCACGGCCTAAAGCTTCTGCAACTGAGCGGCCAATAGATGTTTTACCAACTCCCGGAGGTCCTGTTAAACATATAATTGGTGACTTCATATCGTTACGAAGTTTTAGTACAGCAAGGTGTTCAATCATTCTTTTCTTAACTTCTTCAAGTCCAAAATGATCTTTATCTAATATTTTCTGAGCATGTTTCAAATCGAATTTATCTTTAGAATATTCGCCCCAAGGCAATTCTAAAAATAACTCTAAATAATTACGCTGGATTCCAAAATCAGGTGATTGAGGATTCATTCTACGCATTTTAGATAATTCTTTTTCGAAATGTTTTTGCGTTTTTTCGTCCCATTTTTTGGTTTTCGCTTTGAGTCCCATTTCGTCCATTTCTTCTTCCTGCGAAACGCCGCCCAATTCTTCCTGAATGGTTTTCATTTGCTGATGAAGAAAATATTCACGTTGTTGCTGATCTAAATCAAAACGAACTTTTGACTGAATGTCATTTTTCAATTCTAATTTCTGAAGCTCAACGTTCATATAACGTAAGGTTTCAAGCGCCCTGTCTTTTAATCCGTTTATCGATAGTAAACCTTGTTTTTCTTTTACCGATAAATTCATATTCGAAGAAACGAAATTGATTAAAAACGATTGGCTTTCAATGTTTTTAATTGCAAAAGTAGCTTCTGAAGGAATGTTTGGACTTTCTTTTATAATCTGAATAGCCAATTCTTTTACAGAATCTAAAATAGCTGTAAATTCAGTATCGTTTTCTTCAGGACGTTCTTCTGACACTTCTTTAATTGTGGCAGTTATATAAGGATCCTCTGAAGTAACCTCGTCTATTTCAAAACGTTTTTTTCCTTGCAAAATAACGGTAACATTTCCGTCAGGCATTTTTAAAACACGTAAAATTCTTGCTACGGTTCCTATTTTATGAATATCATCTTTTGATGGATCTTCGTCTTCTTCATTAATTTGAGAAACTACTCCAATGATTTTTCCGCCGGCATTAGCATCGTTTATTAATTTAATCGATTTGTCTCTCCCTGCAGAAATAGGAATAACAACTCCCGGAAATAAAACAGTATTACGTAAAGGTAAAATAGGCAATGAAAGAGGAAGCTCTTCATTGTTCATTTCCTCTTCGTCTTCTGGAGTTAATAATGGAATTAATTCTGCTTCTGAGTCAAATTCCTGAAGTGACAGATTGTCAATGGTGAGTATTTTATGGTTTGACATAATAATATATAAGTCGTTTTGTCATTAAAATTTTAGTACTAACTGCAAATGTAGTCTTAGATAGTTTAATTTGTAATAAAAACATTCTAAGCTCTTCATTTACAACACAGATCATTAAAATAGACAATCACTATGCCAAAATGAGCTATGATAGATCTATTTTAAGGTAGCCAATCTAGTAAAATCAAATTGTACTACCAAAAAAAAATCCACACAAAGGTGGATTTAATGTAATTAGTATTTTTATTATTACAAATCGTCTGTATTGATAGCAAAAGAGCCTGTAATTGTTTTTTTCTTACCGGTAGTAAAATTACTAACAACAAAATTAAAAGTACCTTCTATTTTTGTTGCTGTTTTTGAAGTAATGGTTAGCGAACCTGATTCGGTAGTATACAAAAGATCATCTAAAATACAAGATGCATTAGCGACATTTACAAGTTCCTCTCCACCTCCATTCAATGTAACACTCGAAGCCTGATAAGTACCAACACCATATGATTGACTAATACCTATAAGTACACTGTCATCAGTGCCTCCGTTCTTTACTCCTACTATGCTATAATAAGGATAAACACCACTTGAACTTACACTCGCTACATCAATATCGTTTTCAGCAAAATCAACGCCATCTATTTTTGCATTTAAAAAACCGTCAGACTCCTCTACAGGTGCATTTTCTGTATAAGGTATATTCGCAAAAGAACCATTTGTTATTATTTTGGTTTCGGTTTTATCATCACCTAAATCTCTAAAACCTGTAAATTGAAATGTTCCTGAGATTGTTTTTTTAGTTTTATCTACTGCTGTAATGATCACAATTGCCGTATCAGTATAATCTTTTACTCCAAAAAATTCTGCAACTTCGTTTGATGCACTTATAAATGGGTTTTCATCAGTCGCTGAACCATAAGACAACACAAATTTTTCGCCATCATCTTCACTATTTGCCCATGTATAAGTTCCTACTTTATTACTTGGCAAAGTTATTTGAATTAAATCTTTATTAGCTGTTCTAATTCCTGCTATAAGTACAAAATTATCTGTTACAATGGCGCTTGAACTAGTAGCAACAAAAGCATTTCCTCCTACAGTTGCCTTAAAAACTCCTGTGCCGGCTGGATTATTTCCGTTTCCGTTACCAGCCTCCTGATTGCCATTATTATAATTTAGCCCATCCTCAAAGTCTTTAGTACAAGATGTAAAAGATATCCCTAAAGCAAAAAGCAAAAGAAATAAAACGTAATTTTTTTTCATGAATTCTTAATTTAATACAAAATTTAATTTTTGCTAAAACTAAATAAAAAATCTTACACAAAGCATTACTTTCAACTATAATTTTTAACATAATCAGATTAATACAGTTATTATGAAAAAAATAAAATTATTTTTAGCAAAACTGTAACAAACCAAAAAAAGCACCGTCCTTATTAAAAACTAGCAATCATTACTTGAGTATAACTAACCAAAATATCGAAGAATTAATCGCGCTTTGTAAAGAAAACAATCAAAAGGCACAATTTGAAGTTTACAATCGTTACAGTAAAGCTATGTACAATGTGGCTTACCGTATTGTAAAAGACGAACATTTTGCACAGGACGTCATGCAGGAAGGTTTTCTTAAGGCTTTTACAAAAATTAACGACTACAAACAAGAAGTGGCTTTTGGAGCATGGTTAAAGAAAATAATTATCAATTATAGTATTGATTTTTATAAAAAAAATAATGCCTTTCAGGTTGAAGATCTAAGCAAGACATTATATAAAATTGAAGAAAACGACAGTTTCTTTTCTGAAAGTATCGATCTAAATTCTCTTAAAGTGAAACAAGTTTTAGATACTATTTTAAGCTTAAAAGACAATTATCGCATGGTTTTAACTCTTTTTTATATTGAAGGTTATGACCAGGAAGAAATTAGCGAAATTTTAAACATCAGTTATGCCAATTGCAGAACAACGCTAAGCAGAGCTAAAGAAAGTTTACGAAAAAAATTAGAAGGGATATGAAAACGCCTGTAATAAAAAATTTGTGCGCACAAATAATAAAAAAAGCGATAACAGATTCACTCCTAAAAAATAAATTTTAGATATATGAAAAAGGAAAATGACGATTTAGATCAATTATTTGAAAAATTTGAAAATCAATGGGATGTAAAAAGAATGAACGCTGACCATCAGGTTGACTTCTTAAACAAATTAAATAAAAAACAACCTAAGAAAAAGAACCACGCTGTTTGGGCAATCGCTGCATCAATTGTAATATTGTTAGGAGTGTCTCTATTTTATAATAACAATAATAGCGAAAAACCCAAGGAATTTAAATTCGCTTCTAAGGAAACCCAAAGAACCGATTCTATTTTTAGCATTTTAATTGATAATGAATTAATTAAATTAAAAGAAAAAAGTTCGCCGGAAAATGAGCAAATCATTAATGATGCCTTAAAACAAATGAAAGTTTTTGATGCAGATTACGCAAAGATTATAAAGGAAGTGCAAAAAAATGGTGAAAACAAACAAATCATTTACGCTATGATCAGCAATCTGCAAACCCGAATCTCTTTTTTACAAACGGTTTTACAGAGAATTGAAGAAAACGAAAAATTTAAAAATACAACTGATGAAAAAACATTATAACATACTTATTCTATTCATTTTGATTCCTTTTTTAGGATTCTCAAATGATGACACTTTTATTTCTAAAGAAAAAAACATCAAAAAAACCTATATAGTAAATTCAAATGCAGGAATTGATATTGAGAACAAATACGGCAACATCACTGTAAGTACCTGGGATGAAAACAAAATTGACCTGGATATCACTATTAAAGTTTCTGGCGGAAATGAAAATTGGGTAAACGAAAGACTAAACAGTATCGATGTAGATATTAATGCTTTGAAATCTATGGTTTCAGCGATTACCAACATTGGAAATTCTTCTCTAAAAAGCAGAGGAAGCAGCAATAGTTTTGAAATTAACTATGTGATAAAAATTCCGAAAAACGGAACCGTAAAGCTTAATAATAAATACGGTAATATCACTACACTAACTTTAGAATCTACAACTGATATTTCATGTAAATATGGTAAAATTATATTGGGTAAACTTAATGGAGACAGCAATAGAATAGAAATTGGATACAGTCAGAACTCAAGCATTGACTACATTAAAAGCGGAAATATTGAAGCACGTTATTCAGGAATAAAAATAAATGAGTCCGGCAACTTAAATGTTGATGCAAATTATACGGATGTTTCATTGCAGGAAGGTCAAAATATTAAATGCAAAGGAAACTATGGCAGTTTTAAATTTCAAAAAATAAATTCACTTGTGGGCAGCAGTAATTATGTGACAATATCTATTGCAGAAGTTTTAAACAACCTGAATATTGATGCTACCTACTCTAAAATAAATGTAGAATCAATGAGTGAAAAATCTAAAAATGTAAACATTAATACAGGATATACCAATATCGCTCTGGGTTATGATGCTAACTATTCTTTTGACTTTGATATCAATACAAGATACGGAAGCATTAAAAATGATAGTTCGCTAGAGGTTTTGGTTAGCGAAATTAAAAGCAATACAAAAAGAATAAGTGGCTATAATAAGAAAAAAGGACAAAATAAAGTCATCATTAATTCTAGTTACGGAAACATAATTCTAACTAAAAGATAATTGAATCAAAAATCAATCAAAACAACAATTAAACAATCAAACAATGAAAAAAACTTTTAAAATATTCGTATTTAGCGCATTATTAATCAGCTCCGTGGGAAATGCACAATGGTCAAATAATAAAATTAAAGGAAACGGGAAAGTTGTTTCTGAAACAAGAACAACATCAGATTATGATGCAGTAAGAGTAGCAGGCTCATTTGATGTAGATTTGGTTGCAGGAAAAGAAGGTAAAATCATTATTAAAGGAGAAGAAAATTTAGTTTCGGCTATAAAAGTGGAAGTCGAAGATAATGTCTTAAAAATTTACGTTGAAAAAGGAAGTAATATCCGACCAAGTATGGGTAAAAAAATTGAAGTTACTGTTCCTTTCGAAAAAATATCAGAAGTAAGTTTATCTGGTTCAGGGAATGTTCAGTCTAAGGATGTTATCAAAAATGATAAATTTGTGGCAAAACTATCTGGTTCAGGAAATTTTAATCTTGACGTAAATTCAAATACTTTAGAATTAAATCTAAGTGGTTCAGGAAATATACATCTGAAAGGAAGTTCAGATAGTTTAGTTACAAAACTTGCAGGATCAGGAAATATTGAAGCTACAAATTTAAAAGCAAAAAATGTTGATGTAAATGTTTCAGGATCTGGTAATAGCCGTGTCAACTGTATAGAAAATCTAACAGCAAGAATTGCAGGTTCCGGTGATATAAAATACACTGGAAACCCTGAAAAACGAGATGTAAAAGTTTCTGGTTCAGGAAGTATAACAAAAGCTTAATAAAGATCTTTTAAAATACGATCATCAATCAAATCAATTGTCTCGTTTAAGACAAATTAAATCCCACGAAAGGCACTTTATTAATTTAAAGTGCCTTTTTTGGTACTCTTCTTAGTAGAAAAATTGCTATTACAAAGAAAATGCCTAAAATCTCGAAAGCTATACGAGGACTTCCTGTTATTTGGTCAATAATACCATATAGACACATTCCAATTACAATTCCTATTTTTTCTGCAACATCATAAAAGCTAAAAAACGATGCTGTATCTTCTGTTTCCGGCAATAATTTTGAATAAGTCGAACGCGATAAAGCCTGAATTCCTCCCATTACAAATCCTGCAACTGTGGCCATGACATAAAAATGGATTGGTAAAGTAACGAAAAAGGCTAATCCACAACAAACTGCCCAAATAATATTAATACCGATAAGCGTTGGAATATTTCCAAATTTCGAAGAAGCTCTTGATGTTAAAATTGCTCCAACAACTGCCACTAATTGTATTATTAAAATACAAATAATCAACCCAATAGTTCCTTCTTCTTTAGATGACCATTGAATTTCCTGAGCCCCGAAATAAGTTGCTACAAGCATAACGGTTTGTACAGCCATACTTGAAACAAAGAAACCTCCTAAATAACGTTTTAAAGGTATATTTTGCTGTAGTAATGCCCAAACTTTTTTTAACTCTTTAAATCCATTAAATACTACGGCTTTTGTTAGTTTTTGTCCATTTTCTTTTCTTCCTTTTGGTAAATAATAATAAGTATACTGACTAAATAATATCCACCAAACACCCACCATTATAAATGAATATCGCATTGCTTTCATGGCCGCTTCGCTATCTGTTCCGGTAATTCCAAAAAGCTTTGGTTTCATGACCATGGCTAAATTAATAATCAATAAAATAACACTTCCTACGTATCCCAACGAATATCCTTTGGCACTAATTTTATCCTGCTGTTCTTCAAAAGCGATATCTGGCAGATAAGAATTATAGAAGACTAAACTCCCCCAATATCCCAATAATCCAAAAAAGTAAAAAGCCAAACCAACATAAATATTATCTAAATCAAACCAATATAAACCCATACACGATAAAGCTCCTAAATAGCAGAAAAACTTCATGAATGCTTTTTTATTACCTACGTAATCGGCAATTCCGGACAATAATGGCGATATAAAAGAAACCACTAAAAATGCTGTAGCTGTGATAAAACTAATTAAAGCTGAATTTTTTAAGTGCATTCCAAAAACATCAATATAATGATCACGTTCTGCAAATAAGGCTTCATAAAAAATAGGAAATACTGCTGATGCAATTGTAAGCGTATAAACAGAATTTGCCCAATCATAAAAAGCCCAGGCGTTTAATAATTTTTTATCTCCTTTTTGTAAATCTTTCATAGAAATGGTTTTGTTAACAGGTTACGAATTTATCTAATTTTTATGATAATCAAATAGAAATTTGATAAATCATGTATTATTAAATTATAAACAATTTAAAAGATTGTATTGCATAAAAAAAAGCCATTCACCGCGGTGAATAGCTTTTTAATTATCTTTTTAAGCAATCGTTCTTTATCTGACGATACCAACTTTTAATGCTGTAGCTTTTGCTTCAGGAATTAACGACTTCAAATTAGCAATCCTTGTAGCATCAGCAGGGTGAGTACTCATAAATTCAGGAGTTCCTGATGCTCCTGATTTTGCTGACATTCTTGTCCAGAATGCAATTGCATCATCCGGATTGTAGCCTGCAATTGCCATAAGTGTCAGTCCTATTTTATCAGCTTCTGTTTCATTACTTCTGCTAAACGGAAGCATTACCCCTACTTCAGATCCAAGACCGTAAGCCTGAGCAAAAATTTGCTGAGTTGATTCTGATTTTCCACTTGTTGCCGCTCCTAATGCTGCTCCGCCAATTTGCTGTAATTGAGCTGCACTCATTCTTTGAGCACCGTGATTGGCTAATGCGTGAGAAACTTCATGCCCCATAACGGTAGCAAGACCAGATTCATTTTGTGTCACCGGCAAAATTCCCGAATAAACTACAATTTTACCTCCGGGCATACACCATGCATTAACTTCTTTATTATCTACCAGCTTGTATTCCCAACGGTAGTCGGTTAAATATTGAGCTTGCCCCAAATAAGTTAAATATTTTTCTGCCGCTTTTTTAATTTTAAATCCAACAGCTTCTACTAATTTAGCATCTGCTGTCCCGGTTATTACCTTGTTTTCAGATATAAACTGGCTATACTGCTGAAATGAAGAAGGAAACAATTCACTATTCGAAACGAAGTTCAAATTTTTCTTTCCTGTAACAGGATTAGTTGCACATCCTACAACTAAAACAGCTGCAAAAATTCCTGATAATAGATATTTTTTCATGACTTTTAATTTTTTAACAAAAACAAAAATACAATTATAAATATTTTTTATTTTATATAATTACGTGAAATTTTATCAGAATTTACTTATTCACCGCTAATATGAAGTTCACTGAACTCTTTATCAACAATTAAGAAATGATTTTCTTCGAATGCTATTTTATCAAAAGCGATGATTTCATTATCAATTTCAATTTCTGTTACTTTAAATGGTAATCCAATTAAGTTGATTTTATATTTTGAATAAGGTGTGTCAAATTTTCCTTCTTTATGAAGCTGTACAATTAATTCTTTTTCTTTACCAATTGTTCTAAAAGATAAAAAACTGTAGCGTCCTTTCTTATAATCATAACCGTCCTGAGCATCTTCATAAACTACTGATTTTTCTTTCCCGTTTTTAAAGTAAAGATCCAGCGTTAATTCATCAAATTCAAGTTCGCCTACATATTGCTGAACGGGATATTTTGGTATTATCGCACCTGCTTTTACAAACACCGGGATTTCATCAAATTTAGTATCAATCCAAACTTCTCTTCCTCCTGTTGAGAACTCATTATTCCAATAGTTATACCACTCACCTCTTGGAATATACATACGTCTACCTACAGCATTAGGTTCAAGAATTGGGCATACCAATATTTGATTTCCAAAGATGAATTCATCGTTTCGATAATGTGTTTGTGTATCTTCCTGATCGTAATAAACCAATGGTTTCAGCATCGGAATTCCCTCTTCAATATATTGCCAAAACATCGTGTATAAGTACGGCAATAACTGATAACGCAAACTCACAAATTTTCGGGTAATATTAATCACTTCTTCATCAAAAGCCCAAGGTTCCTGATTACCATGATCTCCGGATGAATGCGTTCTGCAAAACGGATGAAAAACACCTAATTGTATCCAACGCGCGTACAATTCTCCTGTTGGCTGTTCTGCAAATCCTCCAATATCAGAACCTGTAAATCCCATTCCGGAAATACTCATTCTTTGTACCTGAATATTGGCAAGCCATAAATGTTCCCATGTTGCGACATTATCACCTGTCCAGGATGAAGTGTAACGTTGTGCGCCTGAATATGCTGATCTGGTAATAACAAAAGGACGTTTTGGATACGTAAATCGCTTTACACCATGGTAAGTCGCTCTGGCCATTTGTGTTCCATAAATGTTATGTGCTTTTCTATGGCTGCAAGGGTTTCCGTCGTAAACGTGACGAACATCCATTGGAAACGTTTTATTGGGAACCTCCATAACAGCTGGTTCGTTCATATCGTTCCAAACACCTTTTACACCTATATCTGAAATTAATTCTTTAAATAATCCTGCCCACCACTCTCTAACTACGGGATTTGTATAATCAGGAAAATTACATTCACCTGGCCAGACTTTACCTTTCATATAAGGTCCATCGGCTCTTTTGCAGAAATAATCTTTTTCTAAAGCTTCCTGATATACCCAATAATCTTTATCTATTTTAATTCCCGGATCAATGATTACAATAGTTTTAAAACCATCTTCTGCCAGTTCTGCCACCATGCGTTTTGGATCTGGAAAGTAATTTTTATTCCAGGTAAAACATCGAAATCCTTCCATATAATCAATATCCAGATAAATGGCATCGCAAGGAATTTTAAGTTCTCTGAATTTTGATGTAATTTCTTTTACTTTACTTTCAGGATAATAACTCCATTTACATTGATGATATCCTAAAACCCAAAGGGGTGGTAATTCCGGTTTACCCGTTAAATCAGTATAGGTCGTAACTACATCCTGCATTTGTGGGCCATAAATGAAGTAGTAATTCATTTCACCACCTTCTGCCCAAAAGCTTGAAACGTTTCTTCTTTCCTGACAAAAATCAAAAAAAGTTCTAAAAGTATTATCAAAAAAAATACCGTAAGATTGTTTGTTGTGTAAACCTATGTAAAACGGAACTACTTTATATAATGGTTCCTGATCTTTCTGGTAAGCATATTGATCGGTAGCAAAATTTTCTAATCTTTTGCCTTTCAAATTCATTTGAGTGGCTTTGTCACCTAGTCCGTAAAAACATTCACCATCTTTGGATGATTTACTCATTTTTACAATATTCCCGCCATATTCGTAACTCTCTTCCCAATGAAAACCAAGTTCATCTTCAAGAATCAGAAGATCGTTTAAATCATAAATTGATAAACGAAGATCTGCCTTTTGGATTTTACATTTTACTTTACTGGTTCTAATCTGGAAATAAGTCTCCTCTTCTGTAAGTTCTAGAAAATTATAACCGTGAAGTTGCGTTTTATCAATAGCATAGGAGAAATCATTACTGAAATAACCCTTTGTTGTAAAGCGAAACCGAATTAAACTGTCTCTAAGAACAGTTACTTTTAAGATTACATTGTTGTCTGTATTAAAAAAAATAGAATCGCCTTCATGTTCAAATGATACGATTTTTGAAGGATATAAATCGCCTTTATATTCTAATGATGTATTTGTAATCATATCGCTGAATGAATTAATTATAATAACGTTAATCTCTCGCTTTCAAACATACAAAAAAAGCATAAAAACCTATATTAATATAAGGTTTATTCACGAAAACGTTTTTTTTGAATGAGTCTTAAATTACACGTCAAAAAACAATCAATTCAGTAATTTTAAAACCCTAAATTGATAAATTAACATATTAAATATTAAACTGTTTTTTATACTAAAGAATAAACGCCGACACTTAATGGAGGCAAAAGTAATTCAACAGAAAAATCTCTTCCATCATAAGCGAGTTCTTCAATTTTTAAAGTACCATCATTACCCAATCCACTTCCTCCGTAAATAGCAGCATCACTATTAAAAATTTCCTGTAGTTGACCTTTCTGCGGAATTCCAATTCTATAGTTCTCCCGAACCACTTGCGTGAAATTACAAACCACAATTAAATTTTCATCAGGATTATTTCCCTTTCGAATATAGGACAATACTGCATTTTGATGATCAGAATAATTAATCCATTCAAAACCTTCCCCTGTAAATTGCTTTTCATATAAAGCAGGGCGTGTTTTGTATAAGTTATTCAAATCTGTAATTACTTTTTTAATTCCTGAATGATAATCGTATTGAAGTAAGTGCCAATCAAGGCTTTTCTCAAAATTCCATTCATCACTTTGCCCAAATTCAGATCCCATAAAAAGCAATTTGGTTCCGGGATGTGTAAACATATAACCGTACAACAATCTTAAATTCGCAAATTTTTGCCATTCGTCGCCAGGCATTTTATTGGCAATAGATTTTTTTCCGTATACAACTTCATCGTGCGAAAACGGAAGTATAAAATTTTCTGTAAAAGCATATGTCATCGAAAATGTCAAATCATTTTGGTGGTATTTTCGATAAACAGTTTCTTTCTGGAAATATTTTAAAGTATCATGCATCCATCCCATCATCCATTTCATTCCGAAACCTAAACCTCCTGTAAAAGTGGGTCTCGAAACCATTGGAAAAGAAGTACTTTCTTCTGCAATAGTCTGAACTCCATCAAAATTAGCATAGATAACTTCATTAAACTCTTTAAGAAAACTAATCGTATCAAGATTTTCTCTGCCCCCAAAAATATTCGGTTCCCATTCCCCTTCATTTCGCGAATAATCAAGGTACAACATCGATGCCACTGCATCAACGCGCAAACCATCAGCATGATAATGCTGTAGCCAAAACAGGGCATTACTAATTAGAAAAGCTCGAACTTCATTACGTCCGTAATTAAAAACCAAACTTTTCCAATCCGGGTGATAGCCTTTTCTGCGATCTGGATGTTCGTATAAATGTGAACCATCAAAAAAGCCTAAGCCATGTGCATCATCAGGAAAATGCGAAGGAACCCAGTCTAAAATTACTCCAATTCCAGCCTGATGCAATTTATCAACCAAAACCATAAAATCCTGTGGCTTCCCAAATCTTGAAGTTGGTGCAAAGTATCCTGTCAGTTGATATCCCCACGACGGGTCATAAGGATATTCCATAATTGGCATAAATTCGACATGCGTAAAACCTGTTTCCTTTACGTAATTTACCAGATCCTCTGCTAGTTCTAAATAAGTTAGAAACCGATTGTTTTCACCACGCTTCCATGAACCTAAGTGTACCTCATAAACAGAATAAGGTTTATCTAAACCATTATTATTTTGACGGGACTGCATCCATTTTTTATCTTTCCAATTGTAATCTAAATCCCAAACAACCGAAGCTGTGTGAGGAGGTTTTTCACAGTATAAAGAAAAAGGGTCTGCTTTTTCGGTTATAGCTCCATTTATATTTGATTGAATTTTATATTTGTAAAGTGTTCCTTTCTCGATGCCAGGAATAAAACCTTCCCAAATTCCCGAAGAATCCCAGCGTACTTGTAATAAATGATCTCCTTGTGTCCAGTAATTAAAATCACCAACAACCGAAACAGATTGAGCCGTTGGTGCCCAAACTGCAAAGTAAACGCCTTTTACTCCGTTAACTTCAACTAAATGTGCTCCTAATTTTTCATATAATTTGAAGTGTTTCCCTGCTTTGAATAAATCAATATCAAAATCAGTAAAAAGAGAATGCGTGATAACTTTATTCATATTTGTTTTTATAATTGGAATGTGGACTTTTTATTATAGTTTGGAGCTTTTGTATTATTTTTTTTAAAAATTTATTCAATTCTAAAATTATCCGATAATACAACTCCTTTTTTTATCACGACAATACCATCTTTTATACTGTATAATTCATTTGTAAAATTGTCCAAATGTTTACCTCCATTAATGTGAACATTGTTGCCTATACGAACGTTTTTATCTACCAAAACATTTTTTATAAAACAATTCTCTCCTATTCCTACGTGAATTTTATTGATACTGCTTTCATGATTCATTTCATCCAAATCCTGATAAAAATCGTTCCCCATTACATAGCAATTTTCAAGCACAGTTCCCTCTCCTATTCTGGATCGAATGCCAATTACAGAACTTTTAATTTCTTTGGCATTGATAATACAACCTTCAGAAATTAAAGATTGATTGATGTTTGAATTTCTAAATTTTGATGGCGGTAATAATCTTGGTCTGGTGAAAATTTTATTATCGTTATCAAATAAATTAAACTCAGGAATATCTGCGGTTAAACCAATATTGGCTTCAAAAAAGGATTCAATATTTCCAATGTCTGTCCAATATCCTTCATATTGGTAGCTCAAAATTTTATGTTTGCCTACGGCTTGTGGAATAATTTCTTTACCAAAATCCTTTGTTTCCGGATCGGCCATTAAATCTTCTAATAACTGACGGTTAAAAATATAGATTCCCATCGAGGCCAGATAATTTTTACCCTTTTCCTTCATATGTTCACTTACTTCCGATTCCCATTCAGGCAAAAGCGATGCATCAGGTTTCTCTATAAAAGCTTCTACATAACTTTCATGACAAGTTTTTAAGATTCCAAATTCAGGGGCGTCCTTAGCATTTACAGGTAAAGTGGCAATAGAAATTTCCGCATTTGCCGCAATATGCGCTTCCAGCATTTCATTAAAATCCATTTGATACAACTGATCTCCTGAAAGAATTAAAGCATGGTCAAAATCGTGTTTCAAAAAATGCGACATACATTGGCGAACAGCATCTGCAGTTCCCTGAAACCATGTTGGGTTATCCGGTGTTTGTTCTGCCGCCAAAATATCTACAAATGACTGACTGAAAATACTAAAATTAAAAGTGTTTTTGATATGCGCATTGAGAGATGCTGAATTAAACTGGGTTAAAACAAATATTTTAAAAATATCCGAATTGATACAATTTGAAATAGGAATATCAACTAATCGATATTTTCCACCAATTGGAACTGCTGGTTTTGATCTGGTTTCTGTTAACGGAAACAAACGTGATCCTTGTCCTCCTCCTAAAATAATAGCAACTACATTTTTCTTTTTAAACTTCATTTTTCTCAATTATTAGGTTGTATACTTCAATATATTCTTGGCAAACTCTTTCCCATGAATGGTCAATCTCCATTCCTTTTTTTCTTATTGTATTAAAATTTAATTTATCATCGTACAGTCCTACAGCACGATTTATAGAATAACAAACATCTCCAACCGAAGCCTGATCATGACAAATCCCGTTTCCGTTATCCCCAAAATCAATTACAGTATCGCGCAGTCCGCCAGTTCTTCTCACAATTGGTACAGTTCCGTAACGCAAAGCATACATTTGGTTCAATCCGCAAGGTTCAACTCTTGATGGCATTAAAATATAATCAGAACCTGCGTAAATTAAATGAGCCAATTCTTCATTGTAACCAATAAACACATTATAATTACCATTGTAATCATTTCTTAGCTGAAGCAATTGTTCTTCTATTTGTGCATTTCCTGATCCTAAAATTAGTATATTGATATTTTCAAAATTTTCAGATAACGCCAAAGCCGAAACCTGAGGTAATAAGTCTCCTCCTTTTTCTTCGAACAAACGGCCAATAAAACTAAATAAAGGTTTCGTAGGATCGAGATCAAATTGCTCACATAACTTTTCCTTATTTTTTTCTTTACCGGATTCCAGAGTTTCAATCGAATAATTTTCGGCAATCATTTGGTCTTTTTCCGGATTCCAGACTTCAAAATCAATTCCGTTTAAAATCCCTTTTGATTTGTCTCGAACCGAATTAAACAACGATTCCAGACCATTTGCTGAGACATTAATTTCATCCAGATAACTTGGCGAAACAGTCGTAACTGCATGTGCGCACTTTACTCCTACCGCCAAAGAATTTAGAGAATTACTCCATTCCAAAAATCCAACATGAATTAAATCAAACTCTGGTAAATAATGCAATTGATCAAAACCAAACCAGCCTTGGTACAAACCATTATGAATAGTAATTACTGTTTTTACAGTTCTTAGACTCTCATATTTATAACCATATTTAACCAAAAACGGAATCAGTCCGGTATGATGGTCATGACAATTAATAATATTCGGAACTTTTTTACGGGCAGCAATCCAATCCAGGGTTGCAATCTGAAACGAAAAGAAACGTTCAATATCATCCTCATATCCGTAAATATTTGGTCGGTCAAATAATTCCTTAATTTCTATAAGATATAATTCGTAACCAAGCTTATTTGTTGTTTCCTTTAAGACACTAAACGGAAAATCAAAACTTCCTAATTTTACGGTTCCCCAGTGAACACATTCAAAATTATTTTCATTTTTGAACTTTGTATCGTAACAAGGAACAACAACACGAACCTCATGACCGGCATTCGTTTGATATTTTGGCAGTGCGCCAACAACATCAGCCAAACCGCCTACTTTTGCCATAGGATAACACTCAGCACTGATATGAAATATTTCCATGTGAAAATTTATAAACTAATTGCGAATTATTTTTTTTAATAAGCACATATTAAAATGTTACTTTTATGTTTCCTAAATTTAGGAAAAAATAAGTACAATTAAGGCTTCAGAAAAAAAATATTTATATGGCAAAAAAGGCGACGAATCCTACTCAATCTTTAAAAATTCCACAGGTTATCATACTATCCAGCAAATTACTCGCTTTTATATCACCTAAATTGGTAACAAGATTTGCAGCAAAGCTTTTTACAACACCAGTAAAACATAAAGTTCCAAAACGCGAGCTGGAAATGGATCAAAAAAGCACTAAGAATACTTTTTTTATCCCTGCGATTCGCAAAAACATTACTACCTACAAATACGGAAAAAGTGATCACAAAGTCTTATTAGTTCATGGCTGGTCAGGTCGTGGGACGCAACTATTTAAAATAGCCGACGAACTTGTACAAAATAGATATTCCACCATAAGTTTTGATGCGCCTGCACATGGAAAATCTGAAGGAAAAACAACTATAATGTCTGAGTTTATCGCTTCGATTTTAGAGATCGACAAACAGTACGGTCCTTTCGAAATTGCAATTGGGCATTCATTAGGTGGAATGTCAGTTTTAAACGCAATTAAAGATGGCTTAAAAGTAAAAAAAGCTATTATTATTGGTAGTGGAGATATTGTGCACGATATTCTGCAAGAATTTGTTTCGAAATTAGGTTTAAAAACCGAAATTAGTAACAGATTACGTGATCATTTCGAAAATCAATACCAGTTAAAAATGGATGATTTCTCAGCTTACAGGGCAGCACAAAAAATTGAAATCCCTGTTCTGGTGATCCATGACAAAGATGATCCCGAAGTTCCCGTAAAAGCAGGGATTCATATTCATAAAAACTTACAAAACGGAAATCTTTTTCTAACAGAAGGTCTTGGACACAGAAAAATCCTGGGAAATCAAAATGTTATAAAAAAAATCATAGATTTCATCAAAACTACTTAATTTTGTGAGAGTTGCGGTTTTATAGTTATAATTTTTAATACAAAAAAAATGGATTTATTTGGAGAAACATCAGATTGGGAGACTAAATTAAAACCCATTTTGAAAGAATATAAAGAAAAAAAACATCCACTGGAGTATCAAAACACCTATCAATTATTAGTTATGGTGGTTTTATCTGCTCAGGATTCTGACGCCAATATCAACAAAATTGCACCGGCATTATTTGCTAGATTTCCAACACTTAAAAGTTTATCAAAAACAGATATCGAAACCTTTATTCCCTACATAAGTAAAGTCCGAAATTATCCCACAAAGGCAGGTTGGCTCATGGAAATTGCCAAAGCCATTAAAAATGATGAAGATATTCCTCTAACCATGCAAGAACTAACAGCCTTAAAAGGAATTGGAAGAAAATCTGCAAATGTTATCCTAAGAGAAACCGGAAAACCCGCAGAAGGCATTATTGCCGATTTGCATGTAATACGTGTAGCACCAAGAATTGGCATAATAAAAGAAAGTAAAGATGGAAATAAAGTCGAAAAAGATTTAATGCAAGTCTTACCAAAATCAATATGGTCAGAAATCGGAATGGCAATTTCTTTTTTAGGACGAGAAATTTGCCGGCCAAAACCAAAATGTGAAGAATGTTTATTGGCAGATATTTGCCATTATTATTTAACACAAGTAATTTAATTTTTTTTCTTGTATCAATCAAAATTTTAGATGAACATACAGATTGTATTTTCACAATATCCTTTTGATGAAAACCTTAAAAAAAAACTCTATCGTTTCTGTGTGTTACAAAACGATTATGAAAATAAAAAACAAATAATATTATTTCATGATCGAATAAATTTAGATCTAAAAATAAGCCTTTATTTCAAAATTAAAATATTTTATTTTTAAATATGAGATTTATGGGCGTTTCCCTCCGGGTCGGGCTGTCCGCTAAATCTTTTGCGAGAGAGGTTTTAGGTTGCTTTGCCAGAAGTGTAGTGTGTCGCAAAAGGATATCGCTCCCATCCCTAACGCAGTTTACGGTAAAAAGGAAGTATTATTTTCAAAAGAAATTCCAACTTTTAAAATTCCAAATTCTAATCCATAGAACCTCATAGTTTTTACTTTCAGAAGAGATCATGTAAATAAACTGTTATTTAACCGCAAAGAACGCAGGGGATTACGCAAAGTGCGCAACGAACAGCCTTTGCGACCTTAATAAAGACAGCAGTACAGACGATAAAAAAAACCTTTGCGTACTTTGCGGTTAATTTCACAAAGTGATATAAATAAAAAATCCCTCCCGATAAATCGGGAAGGATTCTTAAAAGAAAGGCGACGACATACTCTCCCACATAACTGCAGTACCATCTGCGCAGGCGGGCTTAACTACTCTGTTCGGGATGGGAAGAGGTGAGCCCCGCCGCAATAACCACCTTAAGGCCGTTTTGCAATGGGTGATTAGCCTTAGCTAGTCAACATTACACAATATCTTAACATACTGAGATAAAGAAAAGTATTTTAGTTTTAGAAAGTTTCTCCCCCCGACCGGAGTCGGGGGAAAAGGGTGTACATAAGCTTACGGATTATTAGTACTACTCGACTATGACATTACTGCCTTTACATCTATAGCCTATCAACGTGGTCATCTTCCACGATCCTTAAAAGAAATCTCATCTTGTGGTGGGTTTCGCGCTTATATGCTTTCAGCGCTTATCCCTTCCAAACGTAGCTACTCTGCGGTGCCCCTGGCGGGACAACAGATACACTAGAGGTTTGTCCAATTCGGTCCTCTCGTACTAGAATCAGATCCACTCAAATTTCTAACGCCCACAGTAGATAGAGACCGAACTGTCTCACGACGTTCTGAACCCAGCTCGCGTGCCACTTTAATGGGCGAACAGCCCAACCCTTGGGACCTTCTCCAGCCCCAGGATGTGACGAGCCGACATCGAGGTGCCAAACCCCCCCGTCGATATGAGCTCTTGGGGGAGATCAGCCTGTTATCCCCGGCGTACCTTTTATCCTTTGAGCGATGGCCCTTCCATGCGGAACCACCGGATCACTATGCTCTACTTTCGTACCTGATCGACCTGTATGTCTCTCAGTCAAGCTCCCTTATGCCATTGCACTCTACGCACGGTTACCAAGCGTACTGAGGGAACCTTTAGAAGCCTCCGTTACTCTTTTGGAGGCGACCACCCCAGTCAAACTACCCACCAAGCAATGTCCCCCGCAAAACGGGGTTAGGCCTCAGATAAACAAAGGGTTGTATTTCAACAATGACTCCACAACGCCTGGCGACGCCGCTTCATAGTCTCCAACCTATCCTACACATCATTTATCCAAGGTCAATACTAAGCTATAGTAAAGGTGCACAGGGTCTTTTCGTCCCACTGCGGGTAAACGGCATCTTCACCGTTACTACAATTTCACCGAGCTCATGGCTGAGACAGTGTCCAGATCGTTACACCATTCGTGCAGGTCGGAACTTACCCGACAAGGAATTTCGCTACCTTAGGACCGTTATAGTTACGGCCGCCGTTTACTGGGGCTTCAATTCAATGCTTCTCCGAAGATAACATCTCCTCTTAACCTTCCAGCACCGGGCAGGTGTCAGGCCCTATACTTCATCTTACGATTTTGCAGAGCCCTGTGTTTTTGATAAACAGTCGCCTGGACCTCTTCACTGCGGCCCCCATTGCTGGGGGCGACCTTTCTCCCGAAGTTACAGGTCTATTTTGCCTAATTCCTTAGCCATGAATCTCTCGAGCACCTTAGGATTCTCTCCTCAACTACCTGTGTCGGTTTACGGTACTGGTACTAATTACCTGAAGTTTAGAGGTTTTTCTTGGAAGCCCTTAGGCGCACTATCTCTTTGTCCGAAGACTCCGAGTACTATCGTATTTCCCCAAGCCGCGTGGATTTGCCTGCGCAGCTTATAGGTAGGTACTTCAACGAACTATTCCGTCAGTTCGCGGCGCTTTCATCACTCCGTCACCCCATCACAGTAATTAGTAGTACGGGAATATTAACCCGTTAGCCATCGACTGTCCCTTTCGGGTTCGCCTTAGGACCAGACTAACCCACAGCTGATTAGCATAGCTGTGGAAACCTTAGTTTTTCGGTGTGCGGGTTTCTCGCCCGCATTATCGTTACTTATGCCTACATTTTCTTTTCCAGCCAGTCCAGCATACCTTACGATACACCTTCAACCCTGCTGGAATGCTCCCCTACCACTTAGAGTAAACTCTAAATCCATAGCTTCGGTAATACACTTATGCCCGATTATTATCCATGCTCGTCCGCTCGACTAGTGAGCTGTTACGCACTCTTTAAATGAATGGCTGCTTCCAAGCCAACATCCTAGCTGTCTGGGCAGACAAACCTCGTTCTTTCAACTTAGTGTATATTTGGGGACCTTAGCTGATGGTCTGGGTTCTTTCCCTCTCGGACTTGGACCTTAGCACCCAAGCCCTCACTGTTAGTGAACATTATATAGCATTCGGAGTTTGTCAGGAATTGGTAGGCGGTGAAGCCCCCGCATCCAATCAGTAGCTCTACCTCTATATAACTTTATAACTAACGCTGCACCTAAATGCATTTCGGGGAGTACGAGCTATTTCCGAGTTTGATTGGCCTTTCACCCCTACCCACAGGTCATCCGAAGACTTTTCAACGTCAACCGGTTCGGACCTCCACTGTGTGTTACCACAGCTTCATCCTGCCCATGGGTAGATCACACGGTTTCGCGTCTAACACTACTGACTAAAGCGCCCTATTCAGACTCGCTTTCGCTACGGATCCGTGGCTTAACCACTTAACCTTGCCAGCAACGTTAACTCGTAGGCTCATTATGCAAAAGGCACGCCGTCACCCCACGAAAGGGCTCCGACCGCTTGTAAGCGTATGGTTTCAGGATCTATTTCACTCCGTTATTCACGGTTCTTTTCACCTTTCCCTCACGGTACTGGTTCACTATCGGTCTCTCAGGAGTATTTAGCCTTAGCGGATGGTCCCGCCAAATTCAGACAGGGTTTCACGTGCCCCGCCCTACTCAGGATACCACTATCTATTACACTCGTTACCCATACGGGGCTATCACCCTCTTTGGCGTCACTTTCCAGTAACTTCCGGTTCCTTGTGCATAAAATCTCGTGGTCCTACAACCCCAATCTTGCCGTAACAACATTGGTTTGGGCTAATCCGCGTTCGCTCGCCACTACTTACGGAATCACTTTTGTTTTCTTCTCCTCCGCCTACTTAGATGTTTCAGTTCAGCGGGTTTGCCCACCTATCGGTGTACTATGTCTTCAACATAGTGGGTTGCCCCATTCAGGTATCTGCGGATCAATCGGTGTGTGCCCGTCCCCGCAGCTTTTCGCAGCTTATCACGCCTTTCATCGCCTCTGAGAGCCAAGGCATCCCCCATACGCCCTTATTTTGCTTATTGTACCAATCATAAAATCAATTATGACCGTTTTTTTTTGTCTTTTATTATTTGTATTGCTACTTATAACAAAAAACGCTTTCTACTTTTTATTATTTTCTTATCTCAATATGTCAATGAACTTTTATTTACTATCTTTATAGTAAACCAGTGGAGAATAACGGAGTCGAACCGTTGACCTCCTGCGTGCAAGGCAGGCGCTCTAGCCAGCTGAGCTAATCCCCCAATCTAATTATGAATTGTGAATTATGAATTATGAATTATTATTCATAACGCCTCAACTCTAGAATTTCCTTTTCAAGTTTACAGTCTCTTTATTTTGTCTTTTTATAATTTACAATTCATAATTTATAATTAACAATTTAAAAAGTAGTCCCGGGCAGACTCGAACTGCCGACCCCTACATTATCAGTGTAGTACTCTAACCAGCTGAGCTACGAGACTCTGTTTTACTTAAAATTTATTATTTGAACTAACAGCAAGAGTAATTGAACTTTAAAATTCAGATCCTTTAGATAAACATCTTTTTTCCCCATCGTGTATTACTACTAACAATTGGGGCTCTAGAAAGGAGGTGTTCCAGCCGCACCTTCCGGTACGGCTACCTTGTTACGACTTAGCCCTAGTTACCAGTTTTACCCTAGGCAGCTCCTTGCGGTCACCGACTTCAGGCACCCCCAGCTTCCATGGCTTGACGGGCGGTGTGTACAAGGCCCGGGAACGTATTCACCGGATCATGGCTGATATCCGATTACTAGCGATTCCAGCTTCACGGAGTCGAGTTGCAGACTCCGATCCGAACTGTGACCGGTTTTATAGATTCGCTCCTGGTCGCCCAGTGGCTGCTCTCTGTACCGGCCATTGTAGCACGTGTGTAGCCCAAGGCGTAAGGGCCGTGATGATTTGACGTCATCCCCACCTTCCTCACAGTTTGCACTGGCAGTCTTGTTAGAGTTCCCGACTTGACTCGCTGGCAACTAACAACAGGGGTTGCGCTCGTTATAGGACTTAACCTGACACCTCACGGCACGAGCTGACGACAACCATGCAGCACCTTGTAAATTGTCTTGCGAAAGATCTGTTTCCAAACCGGTCAATCTACATTTAAGCCTTGGTAAGGTTCCTCGCGTATCATCGAATTAAACCACATGCTCCACCGCTTGTGCGGGCCCCCGTCAATTCCTTTGAGTTTCATTCTTGCGAACGTACTCCCCAGGTGGGATACTTATCACTTTCGCTTAGCCACTGAAATTGCTTCCAACAGCTAGTATCCATCGTTTACGGCGTGGACTACCAGGGTATCTAATCCTGTTCGCTACCCACGCTTTCGTCCATCAGCGTCAATCAATTAGTAGTAACCTGCCTTCGCAATTGGTATTCCATGTAATCTCTAAGCATTTCACCGCTACACTACATATTCTAGTTACTTCCTAATAATTCAAGTCTAACAGTATCAATGGCCGTTCCACCGTTGAGCGATGGGCTTTCACCACTGACTTATTAAACCGCCTACGGACCCTTTAAACCCAATGATTCCGGATAACGCTTGGATCCTCCGTATTACCGCGGCTGCTGGCACGGAGTTAGCCGATCCTTATTCTTACGATACCGTCAAGCTCCTTCACGAAGGAGTGTTTCTTCTCGTATAAAAGCAGTTTACAATCCATAGGACCGTCATCCTGCACGCGGCATGGCTGGATCAGGCTTGCGCCCATTGTCCAATATTCCTCACTGCTGCCTCCCGTAGGAGTCTGGTCCGTGTCTCAGTACCAGTGTGGGGGATCTCCCTCTCAGGACCCCTACCCATCGTAGCCTTGGTAAGCCGTTACCTTACCAACTAGCTAATGGGACGCATGCTCATCTTTTACCGTTGTGACTTTAATATAATCCTGATGCCAGGGCTATATACTATGAGGTATTAATCCAAATTTCTCTGGGCTATCCCTCTGTAAAAGGTAGATTGCATACGCGTTACGCACCCGTGCGCCGGTCTCTAGTTCCGAAGAACTATACCCCTCGACTTGCATGTGTTAAGCCTGCCGCTAGCGTTCATCCTGAGCCAGGATCAAACTCTTCATCGTATATTGTTTGTCTTAATTACTTAAGACTAATTATTATTCGACGTTTTCTCTATCGGTTTTTCAAATCTCTCGATTCCATTACTCTTATTCTTTTGTTCTAACATCTCTGTTAAAACGGCTGTCAATTCAATATGTCTACGAACGTGTTTCTTTTTCATTATCGCTTGTTTCTCAAAGCGGGTGCAAAAGTAGAAAACTTATTTCAAACCGGCAAATGTTTTTTGAAGTTTTTTTTAAGAAAATTTACTTTCCTTTTTCCTTCCTAAACCTTACCAATCTCTCAATGAACTTTCCGTGTTTTGCGGGGTGCAAATGTAACTTCTGTTTTTAAATCTCACAAGCTTTTCTTAATCTTTTTTTGAAAATAAATTTTCAGTTTGATTCGTAATGCTTGTCAGTATTTTAAAGAACGTCTGTCGCTGTTGCGGGTGCAAAAGTAGACCCTTTATTTACATTTACAAGCCTTTTTATTATATATTTTCAATGTTTTTTATAAGTAACTGGTTGGATGGTTTTTACAAGGCGAAGTTTTTTTGATCTTTGGCTGCTTTTGTTGGCTTTTGCCTGTTTTGGGTGGTTTTAATGAGTTTTGCCACGAAGGCGCGAAGGCGCGAAGGTTTCTTTTTTTGTTGGCTTTGTTTTGAAAAAGTCGCAAAGTTGGGGGTTTTACTGTTTTTTTTTAATCGCGCAATCCCGATAGTTATCGGGAGCTAAGTCGCAAAGTTTATTCTTTTGGGGCTGTTTCTTTCTTCTTATTACTAATGTTTATTCTCAAAACTACTGCCCTAGCACCGATGGGAGGGAAAATCCTTTTGTGTCCGCCGCGGCGGACACAAAAGATTGGAAGGACAGCGGGATTAAGCTCCTTATTAAAACTAAATTCCAAATTTTAAAAATTCCAAATTCCAAGCTTTTGTTGCTTCGACTCACTCAGCAGGACAAAGTTGCTTTTCCTTAATATACATATAGAAATAAACCCGGCAGAATTTAGGAAACTGCCGGGTTCATTAAATCTTACCTTATATATAGGAAAGTTATTTTTTATTGAGTGTCTTTGCTCTTGCTTCCCAATGATTCATTAGATCGTCATAGTTTACAGGATTTGCAGATTTTTGATTTGACAAGCGACCGGATTCGAAGGCACGTAACAAAATTGTTTCAATTAAATAGTCTTCGTTGACTTCGTAGGGTTTGTATTCGGTTTTTAGACTAATGTCGAATAAATTGGCTGTTGTGTTGGATACAAAGGCTTTGAAACCGCTTTTTAGGGTTTTGATTAATTCATAGGTTGTAATGCCGGTTTGTCTGTGAACAAGCTTAACCAGAATTTGACCTTGCTTTCGGGAAAGCTTTTTAAGCCTTGCTTCGAATTCATTATTAAGGTAGTCTTCTACTATTTTAAAGTATTTTTTCTTTTCGCGGTTGGTTTTCAAACGTGCCATTCCGTTATTTAGAGCCGTCAATCGATCTGCGGCAAGTTTTGCGTAGGGATACACTTTATAAACCCTGTTTTGAAGGATTAAAAATTGCTTTTGCGCTTCGGGATCGAGTTTTTCTTTCGAAATAATAATCTCGGGCAATTGAATTGTATCGTTTAAAATAGAGTCTTGCTCGGTTAATATATAACCCATTTGTTGGTTTTCTTTGGGCGTAACCTGAGCCTGACTTGTTAACGAAATCAATATCAAGAATAAAATGCAGTAGGTGAATCTCATTGAATCATAATTTAAGTGTAAAATTATATATTTATATACAACTCTAATACCAAATTTATAATTTAGCAAAAAAATATTTTTATGAGCACAGAATCTATCTTAAAAGATACCTCGATTGCTTTCCTGGAAAGCTACCTAAATAATGCCTCTCCTACCGGATATGAAAGCGAAGGGCAAAAACTTTGGATGAATTATTTAAAACCTTATGTAGATACTTTTATAACGGATACTTACGGAACTGCTGTGGGGGTTATTAATCCTGATGCGCCCTTTAAGGTTGTTATCGAAGGTCATGCCGATGAAATCTCGTGGTACGTGAATTATATTACTGATGATGGTTTATTATATGTTATTAGAAATGGTGGATCAGATCATCAGATCGCCCCATCAAAGAGGGTTCATATTCATACTAAAAAAGGTATTGTAAAAGGTGTTTTTGGCTGGCCGGCAATTCACACACGTTTGCGCGACAAGGAAGAAGCTCCAAAAATCAGCAATATTTTTATTGATTTGGGTTGCGAAACGAAAGAACAAGTTTTGGAAATGGGTGTACATGTTGGTTGTGTGATTACTTATCCTGACGAATTTATGATCTTAAACGAAAATAAATTTGTCTGTCGTGCTATTGACAACAGAATGGGCGGATTTATGATTGCTGAAGTAGCCCGCTTACTTCATGAAAACAAAAAAACACTTCCGTTTGGTTTGTATATAGTGAATTCTGTTCAGGAAGAAATTGGTCTTCGTGGTGCCGAAATGATCGCTCAGACTATTAAACCTAATGTTGCCATTGTTACTGATGTTTGTCATGATACCACTACACCAATGATTGATAAAAAAGTAGAGGGTGATCTAAAAATGGGGAAAGGCCCTGTTATTGCTTATGCTCCGGCGGTACAAAATAAATTACGTGATCTGATTGTTGATACTGCCGAAGAGAATAAAATTCCGTTTCAACGTCATGCTACTTCACGTGCAACAGGAACTGACACTGATGCTTTTGCTTATAGTAATGGTGGAGTTGCATCGGCACTGATTTCTTTACCCCTTCGTTATATGCATACTACAGTAGAAATGGTTCACAGAGAAGATGTTGAAAATGTGATTCAGTTAATTTATGAATCATTACTGAAAATTGAAAACAATGAAACTTTTTCTTATTTTAAATAAGAACTGATTAAAAACGCAAATTCGGTTATTAATAATAGCTGAATTTGCAAATATAAAACTGCATGAAGATATTATTACTCGAAGACGATTTTACTTTATCTAAAGAAATCTCAGCGTTCTTTACTACAAAAGGATTCGAGTGTTTCCCATATTATGATGGTTCTTTATTATTAAAAAAGTATTTTCCTTACGATTATGATTTAATCATCCTTGATATCAATGTTCCTGGTATTAACGGAATTGAAGTTTGCAAAGGTATTCGTGAAGTTGATAAAAAAACACCTATCATTATGTTAACTGCTTTTAGCGAAATTGACGATAAATTATCTTCTTTTGATAATGGCGCAGATGATTATTTGGTAAAACCTTTTCATTTTAAAGAGTTGTATGCCCGAATTTCATCTTTGCTAAGGCGAAAAGAAATTCCGCAACAAACAGAGAAAAAAATAACTATTCAGGATTTAGAAATTCTGGAGGATGATATGAAAGTTTTCCGTGCAGGCGAAGAGATCAAACTGACGCCAAAGGAATTTAAACTCATTTTGATTTTGGCTCTAGCCAAAGGAAAAGTATTATCGAAGCAGTTTATAGCCGAAAAACTTTGGGATTATCATATCGAAACGAATCAGAATACAATTGAGGTTTACATTAATTTTTTGAGAAAAAAAATAGATAAAGACCATGAAACAAAACTTATTCGGACCAAGGTGGGTTACGGATATTATTTGAGCGAAAACGAATGACATTAAAAAATCGGATATCACTTTTAGTAAGTTTATTATTTACAATCCTTTTTGGGTTGGCTTCTACTTTGATATTTGTTTTATATTCTAATTTCAGAAAAGATGAATTCAGGGATCGTCTTGAAATTAAAGCACTTTCGAACATTAAACTTTTGGTAAATGTTAAAGAAATAGACAATCAGCTTTTGAAGATGATTGACCAAAATTCGATTAATAAACTGTATGACGAGAAAACATTAGTCTTTGATTCTAATTATAAACTTATCTATAGTAGTATTGATGATGCTAAAATTAAATGGTCGATTGATGATTTAAAATATTTAAAAAAGAATAAGACGTTTTTTAAAAAACAAGGAAACTATGAGGTTTATGGTGTTTTTTACGATACTAAAGACAAGGATTTTTATGCCTTAATATCAGCAACAGATAATTTTGGTCAACGAAGATTGCTTTTTTTGCGATATACTCTGGTGGTGTCCTATATTCTTTTTACTTGTATTTGTTGGGTAATTACCTCTATTACAGTAAAAAAATTAATGAGTCCCTTAAATGCTTTCCATCAAAAAATAAAAAATATAAACGAGAATAATCTTGATACCCGTGTAGCATCAAAAAGCAATAAAGATGAAATTGATTTGATTGCGAACGAATTCAATTTTATGATGGACAGGATTGAAATCTCGTACCAAAGGCAAAAAGAATTTACTGCACATGCTTCTCACGAACTTAGAACTCCGCTATCCAGAATTACTTCGCAAATAGAAAATGTAATTGCTGATACTAAAACAAGCAATGAGAGAAAGAGTTTTTTGATCAATATTTTATCTGATGTAAATCAATTAACGGAATTGATTAATTCACTTTTGATTTTATCCAAAATAGACAATAAAAAACATGAAAATAATGAACTACATCGTATGGATGAAATTTTATTTTCGGCTATTGAAAATTTAAATAAAAGCTATCCTGAATTTGTAATTTTATTTGAAATAGAAGAAAATGACGATCTGGATACTGCATTAGAAATAAACGGGAATAAAAACTTATTAGAAATTGCTATAAGCAATGTTCTTAAAAATGCTTGCGTATACTCTGACAACAAGCAAGCTAAAGTTATTATTAGCACTCAGGACAATAACTTAATCATTTCTATTTTAAACACTGGAGACACGCTAAGCGAAAACGAACAAAAACTTCTTTTTCAGCCTTTTATGCGTGGCAAAAATTCAAAAGGAACCTCGGGCTTTGGCCTTGGTTTGCGTATTGTGCAGCGTATCTTAACACTACATAAAGCAACCATAACCTACAGTGTTCCAGCCAAAAACACGAATTTATTTCAATTAATTTTTCATTTGTAAATTATTTTTAAGGTTTTTTTAAGGTAGATTTTAAGGTGTCTTAAAGTCTGGCGCTATCATCTTTGTATAATTAAAAATAATACAATGAGAAAACTCTGTGCATTCCTACTTGTGCTTTTTGGTCCGGTAGTTTTGGCTCAAAAAACAGTCACCCTTCAAGACTGTGAAAGCCAATTTCTTAAAAACAATCTTTTTTTGTTGGCATCTCAATATAACATCGATGCATCGAAAGCATTAACAATTCAGGCCAGGATTTGGGATAATCCTTCCCTTACAGCAGAATTGAATGCTTACAATCCCGAAAGGAATCAATATTTTGATATTGGCAAACAAGGACAAAAGGCATTTGGCATTGAACAGCTCATTTATTTAGGCGGAAAAAAACGCAACGAAATAAAATTGGCTCAAACCAATGAAAAATTAGCCGAATTACAGTTTAATGATTTATTAAGAACTTTAAAACTGCAACTACGAAAGAGCTTTTTTACAGTATACTACAACAAAAAAAGTCTTGAAACTACAGACAATCAACTTGCTCATATTGAGGATTTGATTAACTCTTATTCTGTTCAGGTACAAAAAGGAAATATTCCTTTAAGAGATCTTGTTCGTTTACAATCGCTGTATTTGAATTTTAAAAATGAACGTATGGAAGTTATTAATGAAAATATAGAAGAAGAAGCAAACTTAAAACTATTGTTGAATTCGACTGAAAGTATTGTTCCTGATATTTCTAAAGAAGAATTTAATAAATATCTGGTAACAATTCCGTTTGATCTTAAAACTTTTCAGGATGAAGCAATTGCCAATCGTCCGGATTATTTAGCAAAGCAAAAGGATATTGAATCAAACGAAATCAACGTAAAGTGGCAAAAATCTCTTTCGATTCCGGATATAACGGTTGGTGCCAATTACGATCAACGAAGCGGAGCTTTTAACAAAGAAGCTAATTTGACTCTTGGGATTCCGTTGCCTCTTTGGAACAAAAACAAAGGAAATATCAAGTATGCTCAAACCATTTTAGAACAATCAAAAATTGAAAAACAAAATTTTAACCTGCAATTGCAAACCGAAATTACGTCGGCATGGAACAAATGGGATGAATCCCGCAAAAACTATGTGGTGATAAAACCTACTGTTAATTCAGACTTCGAAGCAGTTTACAACGGAATCCTGACCAACTTTCAAAAACGAAATATCAGTCTACTGGAATTTACTGATTTTATGGAAAGTTATAATCAGGCTTCTATTCAAATAAATGAATTGAAGAAAAAAGTAGTGCTTTCTGGCGAAGAATTAAATAGTACCATTAACAAAGATTTATTTTAAAACTAATCAAAATGAAATATAAACTAATTATAGGAATTGCTCTTGTGAGTTTATCGATAGCAAGCTGCAAAAAGGAAGTTGAAAATCCTGATACCAATACATCTTTTGCTTTAAGCGATTCTATGCTAAAGAACACTACTACAGCCGAAGCTCAAACACAGCCTGTAAAAAATGTTCTGAGTTTTTACGGAAAAATTACAGCTGATAATAATAAAATGATCGACGTTTACCCGCTTGTTGGCGGAAATGTGATCAAGGTAAATGTAGAACTTGGAGATTATGTACATAAAGGACAAGTTTTGGCTACTATAAAAAGTACTGATATTGCTGATTTCGAAAAACAGTCAATTGATGCTAAAAACGATTTATTAGTAGCTAAAAATCAAATGAAAGTGGCTCAGGAATTATTTGATGGTAAATTAAATTCTGAAAGTGATGTTCTTCAGGCAAAATCTGAAGTAAATAAAGCGCAATCTCAATTGAGTAAAATTCAGGAAACTTATAAAATTTACAATATCAAAGCAGGTTCAATATACGAAGTAACTGCGCCAATTAGTGGTTTTATCATTCAAAAAAGTATCAATCAGGATATGCTTTTGCGAAATGACCGTTCTGAAAATATATTTGATATTGCTGAGATTAGCGAAGTTTGGGCATTAGCGAATATTAATGAAATTGACATAAATAAAGTAAAATTGGGTATTGATGCTGATGTTACCACATTAAGTTATCCTGATAAAGTTTTTAAAGGAAAAGTGGATAAAATCTTCAACGTTATTGATCCGGAAACAAAAGCGATGCAAGCACGTATAAAATTGCAAAATCCGGAGTATATGCTAAAGCCTGATATGAATGCCAATATCAAATTATCTTATAATGAAGGAGAGTCAATGATATCCGTGCCTAGTAAAGCGATTGTTTTTGATAAAAGTAAAAACTTTGTAATGATTTTTAAAGATCGTAATAACATCGAAACCAGACAAGTCGAGGTTTACAGAGTAGTTGGAGATATTACATATATATCAAGTGGTTTAAAGGAGAACGAAAAAGTCATTACCAATAATCAGTTATTTATTTATCGCGCTTTAAACGAATAAGACATGAACAAATTCATAAGAAATATTATTGCTTTTTCGCTTAAGAATAAAGCATTTACCTTTTTTTGGGTAGGATTATTGGCTGTTGCAGGGTTTATTTCTTTCAAGAATATGCCTATTGACGCATTTCCTGACGTAACCAATACTCAAATCATCATCATTACACAATGGAACGGAAAAAGCGCCGAAGAAGTTGAGCGTTTTGTAACCTCACCAATCGAAATCTCGATGAACTCGGTTCAGAAAAAGACAAGTGTTCGCAGTATTACAATGTTTGGATTATCTGTTATTAAAATTATTTTTGATGATGGTGTCGATGATACTTTTGCACGTTTACAGGTCAATAACTTACTAAAAAATGTTTCACTTCCGGATGATGTAGAGCCGGATGTTCAGCCGCCTTACGGGCCAACCGGTGAAATTTTCAGATACATTGTAAAAAGTGACAGCAGAGACAGTAGAGAATTACTAACCTACCAAAAATGGGTGATCGACAAACAGCTTCGTTCTGTTCCCGGTGTTGCTGATTTGAATGTTTTTGGAGGGCAGACTAAAACATATGAAGTTGGTGTTGACCCAATTAAATTAGCAAAATACAATATCACTCCGCTTCAGGTTTATAATGCTGTAAACAGTGGTAATTTAAATGTTGGCGGTGATATTATCGAAAAAAACGGCCAGGCATTTGTAGTGCGTGGAGTTGGACTTTTAAAATCGATTCAGGATATTGAAAATATTATTGTTGATGATGCGAATGGAAACCCAATTTTAGTAAAAAATCTGGCTTCGGTTTACGAAAGTGCCATGCCTAGAGTAGGACAAACAGGATTAGGCAAAAATGATGATGTTGTTGAAGGTATTATTGTAATGCGAAAAGGCGAAAATCCTCAGGAAACATTAGCTCTGATTAAAGCGAAAATAGAAGATCTAAACGATAATATTCTTCCTAAGGACATTAAGCTGGTTACTTTTTATGATCGTGATAATTTAATGAATTTCACGACAGAAACTGTAATGCATAATTTATTTGAAGGGATTATTCTGGTTACCTGCGTTGTGTTCCTATTTATGGCCGACTGGAGGACTACTTTTACCGTTTCGATTGTTATTCCGCTCTCTTTATTATTTGCCTTTTTATGTTTAAAAATGATGGGAATGAGCGCCAACTTATTGAGTTTGGGTGCGGTCGATTTCGGGATTATTATTGATGGTGCCGTAGTTATGGTCGAAGGATTATTTGTGGTATTAGATCAAAGGGCGCATCAATTAGGAATGACGGCGTATAATAAAATCGCCAAGGGAAGTTTGATTAAGAAAACCGGAGCCGAAATGGGTAAAGCCATCTTCTTTTCTAAACTTATTATTATTACTGCCTTATTACCTATATTCTCATTTCAGAAAGTAGAAGGAAAAATGTTCTCTCCCCTAGCCTATACATTAGGTTTTGCTTTAATGGGCGCATTACTTTTTACCCTGACTTTAGTTCCTGTTTTATCTCATATCCTTTTAAATAAAAATGTAAAAGAAAAAAACAATCCTTTTGTTAATTTCTGGGATCGAATTGTAGGTAAAAGTTTCGCCTGGACTTTTAAGCATAAAATACAAACCCTACTTGGTTCCATTTCACTTTTGGCAGTAGTTTTCTTTTCGGCTACTTTTTTAGGAACAGAATTTTTACCTCAATTAAATGAAGGAGCTTTATGGGTTACAGCAGAATTACCAATGAGCACTTCATTGCCTGAAAGTGTAAAAACAGCTGCAATAATTCGAAAAGATCTCGAAAGTTTTCCGGAAGTAAAAAATGTTTTATCGCAAACCGGAAGAAGTAATGACGGAACCGACCCTAATGGATTTGGTTTTATACAGCTTCAGGTTGATTTAAAACCAAAATCAGAATGGAAACGAAAAATTAGCATGGATGATTTAATTAATGAAATGGATGAGAAATTACGCGTTCATCAAGGAATTACTTATAATTATTCCCAACCTGTAATCGACAACGTAGCCGAATCTGTTGCAGGATTTAAAGCCTCGAATGCTGTTAAAATTTACGGAGACGATCTGGATAAATTAGACGAGTTATCAAACGAAGTTTTAGCACAAATAAAAAACATTCCTGGTATAAAAGATGCCGGAATTTTACGAAATGTTGGTCAGCCTGAAATTAGTGTTGTATTAGACAGAGATAAAATGGCGGCTTACGGAGTAACATTAAGTGATGCGCAGGCAGTTTTAGAATTAGCTTTTGGAGGAAAAACAGCAACAGAAAAATATGAAGACGATAAAAAGTTTGATGTCAGAGTTCGTTTTTCTAAGGAATATCGTAAAGATGAAAATGATATTGCCGAACTTAAGGTTCCAACTATTAGTGGAATTAAAATTCCGTTAAAAGAAATCTCTGATTTAAAAACCATAACGGGACCGGCATTTATCTACAGAGATAATACCAAACGTTTTATTGGAGTAAAATTTTCCGTTCGTGATCGTGATTTAGGAAGTACTATTGCAGAAGCACAGGCAAAAGTGGCTAAAATGAAACTACCAACTGGGTATACTGTGGGATGGACAGGAGAATTTGAAAATCAGGTTCGTGCTAGTGCGCGTTTGGCTCAGGTTGTTCCTATAAGCTTAATTGGGATATTTGTTCTCTTATTTATTTTGTTTGGAAATATTAAAGATTCCTTGCTTGTTCTGGCGAATGTTCCTTTTGCGATTATTGGAGGAATTATTGCTCTGCATCTGACCAGAATGAATTTCGGAATTTCTGCAGGAGTTGGTTTTATCGCCTTGCTGGGAATTTGTATTCAAAACGGAGTTATTCTAATATCTGAATTTCATCATAATTTAAAAGCAAAATTCACTCTTGAAGAGTCTATATTTATGGGTGTAAAAGCCCGAACAAGAGCCGTAGTAATGACTGCTCTTATGGCGTCTATTGGTTTAATGCCTGCAGCAATTTCAACAGGAATTGGATCTGAGTCTCAAAAACCATTAGCAATTGTTATTATCGGAGGATTGATAACTGCAACGGTTTTAACCCTTTTGGTTTTCCCAATTATATTTTGGGTATTCAACCGTAAAAAACATATTCCAATCGAATAAAGAAATTGAAGATAGATTAATTGGTTAAATTAATTTGATTAGGTTTTGAACGAGAAAGCATCATTATATTTAATGGTGCTTTTTTAATTTTACTAAATATTACTTCATTATCTTGCGTGCTATTTTTATTACATATAAAACCTTATGAAGTATATTTATTTTTTATTGAGCATTTTTTTTATTTCGCTGCTTGCCTCTGTTATCAACCCAAAAGAAGGTTTTACTTGCTTTCTGGAAGTAATTCCTGCTATTATTGGATTTTTAATTTTAGCTTTCACTTTCAAAAAATTTAGGTTTACCAATTTTACTTATACTTTAATACTCATTCATTGTATCATTCTGTTCGTTGGCGGACATTATACGTATGCCGAAGTTCCGTTTTTTGATTACATCAAAGAAGTTTTTCATCAAAGCAGAAACAATTATGATAAAGTAGGTCATTTTGCCCAAGGACTGGTTCCCGCAATGATCATAAGAGAATTATTTATTCGAAAACAGGTAATCCAGAATAAAAGCTTTTTCAACTTTATTATAGTATCTATTTGTCTTGCTATAAGTGCAGCATATGAATTTATCGAATGGTTTGTATCTATAGCAACCGGAGATGGTGGTGATGCTTTTTTAGGTACACAAGGATATGTTTGGGATACACAATCGGATATGTTATTTGCTACAATTGGAGCAATTGTGGGATTGATTCTATTTTCAAAAATACAAGATAAACAAATTCAAAAAATAGACTTTTAAGAATCTTCTGTTTTTTAAGGAGCTATTCCCGCTGTCCTTCCAAATCTTTTGTGGTGAACCCCACCACAAAAGGATTTTCCCTCCCATCGGGGCTAAAAAGGTATCCAAATAAAAAACGACCTTCTGCTCAAGGAAGGTCGTTTTGTATACTAACTCAAAAACTCTATTTAAACTTTTATTTTACCTCTTTCAAGATGGCGATAGCCTCAGTTGCATTTGATAATTGTGCATATTTCAAAGCAGTAAATCCTTTTTCGTTTCTAACAGAAGCATTTGCTCCGCTTGCCAATAAAACTCTTAAAATATCTACCTTATTATAACGTGCAGCTATCATCAAAGGTGATAAATCTTCGGATATTTCGTTTACGTCAGCTCCGTATTCTATTAATTTTTTAACAAATTCAAGATCTCCCTTACCTACTGCCACGTTTAGTGGAGTTGAGAAACTGTGTACGATTTCCATTTGTGGTTGTACAAATGATGATTGATTTGAAGCCATTGAAACATTTGCAAATGCAACTAAAGCTACTCCTAAATAAATGATTGAATTTTTCATAATGATTGATTGTTAATTGTTGATTGATTAATGATGATTTTTAATTTCTATGTAAATGTAATTCTAATTCCTGTATTATGCATAACAAGGTACTATGTTTTAACTAATTCTTAACATTTAGATAACAAATGTCGTTTAAGCTTAAAATTTATGTTATCTCTTTTAAAGCTTCTGTATATATAGACGCGATCTTGTTCAAAATGTTACAGTAAAAATGAAAAATTATCAAAAAAAAATTAAAATGACTTTTCATTTGAGAATACACTGATCCAAAAATGAAAAAAAGCATCAGTATAACTGATGCTTTTTTCTAGTCTTATTTTGCATTTTTTAAAATTGCAATAGCTTCAGTTGCTTTTGCGTACTCTGCGAAATTTATTGCTCTTAAACCTTTTTCATTCTCGATTCTGGGATTAGCTCCGTTAGCCAATAAAACTTTAATGATTTCAAATTTATTAAAACGGGCTGCCAACATTAAAGGTGACATATCTCTAACCAACTTATTTACATTGGTTCCGTATTCAATTAATTTTTTAACCTTTTCAATATCTCCCTCACATACGGCGTAATGTAGAGATGATACTTCATCAGCAGGAGAATCGATTGGATCTTTTACTAATTGCTTGATATTCGATGCTTTTGACACTTGTGTAGAGATAGCAATGGCTATACCTAAAATAATTACTGATTTTTTCATGTTGATTGATTGATTTTATGATTGATGTAAAAATTAAATTAATGCTTAAATGTCATTCTTAATTTTTTTGATTACTATAGTAGTCGCCGAAACAATCAAATATGTTACACACAAATGCAAAAAATTATAAATAAAAAAAGTGCAACTCAGAGAAACCCTTCATTGCACTTCTATTTACTACTCTACTATATTTGTTCTAAATTGAACTTTTCAGTGAAAATTTACACAAAAGAAAATGCCTTGCTATTAGTATAACAAGGCAGTTTTATTTTTAAAAGTTTACGGTTAAATAAGCCCGAAAACTATTCTTTAGTACTTAAATACTCTATTACGTTTTTCTCAATACGCTGATCAATATTAGCAATATCTGCCTTAACGAATTTTTCTCCTAAAATATTTTCATACAATTCAATATATCTTTCAGAAACTGATTCGATATAAGCGTCTGTCATCTCCGGAATTTGTTGTCCGTCCTGCCCTTGAAAACCATTTTCGATCAACCAACGACGAACGAATTCTTTTGATAACTGTTTTTGTTCTTCTCCTTTATCTTGTCTTTCCTGATATCCATCGGCATAAAAATAACGAGAAGAATCCGGTGTATGAATTTCATCAATTAAAACAATAACACCCTCTTTCGTTTTTCCGAATTCGTATTTAGTATCTACCAAAATCAATCCGCGTTCAGCAGCAATTTCAGTTCCTCTTTGAAACAAATCACGAGTGTATTTTTCTAAAACAATATAATCTTCTTCTGTAACAATTCCTTTAGCCAAAATGTCTTCACGAGAAATATCTTCATCATGAGAACCGTTGTCTGCTTTTGTAGTTGGTGTAATAATTGGTTCAGGAAACTTATCATTTTCCTTCAAACCTTCTGCCATAGTTACACCACAAATTTTTCTTTTTCCGGCGGCGTACTCACGGGCAGCGTGTCCTGAAAGATAACCACGAATAACCATTTCTACTTTAAAAGGTTCGCATAAATGTCCAACAGCAACATTAGGATCCGGAGTTGCAATCAACCAGTTTGGTACAATATCCTCTGTCAATTCCATAAATCTTGTTGCAATCTGATTCAGAATTTGCCCTTTGTACGGAATACCTTTTGGTAAAACCACATCAAAAGCCGAAAGTCTGTCGGTTGCTACCATTACCAAAAGCTCATCATTGATGTTGTAAACTTCTCTAACTTTTCCACGGTAAACTGATTTCTGATCTGGAAAATTAAAATTTGTAGTTGTGATTGTATTGCTCATTATTACTAGTTGTGTTGTTTTTTATGAATGCAAATTTAAAACTAATTAAAAGAGCAAGCAAGTTTTTCAGTATTCAGTTTACAGTCGCAGTATTCAGTCTCGGTCTCAGTCTATTCTTTGTGCAAGCTTTGTCAAAGTTTTAAACCAAGATTGTAAGGTACTTGTTCTTAAACTTTCACAAAGTTTTTTCACTTGTAAACTTGTCATACATTGCCCGTGGTTTCAACCACGAGGTGCAATATTATTATGTTTCCTATTGTGTTCCCGTGGTTGAAACCACGGGCTATGTTTGAAGATAGAAATTAAAGTATGTTACAACTTTGTCATTTATGAAATGATAAAAATGCGTATACCAACTTTAAAATTAGACTTTTGCAAAAATTTTTTACAGTGTTGCTTTAAAACTTTGACAAAGCTTTACTGCAGTTTTCTAAACACTCTGTCAACTGCTTTTCACTGTGACTGAAAACTGTAAACTTACTTAAGAAGCGTCGAATTAAATAAATTCAAAATTCTGCTATATTCATCGATCCAGGAATAAGTTTCTTTAAAACCGTGAGATTCAACAGGGAAAGATGCCAGTGTCCAGTTCTTTTTCTGTAATTCTATAAAACGTTGCGACAAACGTACAATGTCTTTATATTCAACATTATCGTCTACCATTCCGTGTAACATTACCAGATTTCCTTTTAAATTATCTGCATAATAAATAGGAGAACTTTTTTTGAATGCTTCTGGATCTGTTTCCGGAAAATTTAGAATATTGCCTGTATATCCGTGATTATAATGTGCCCAATCTGTAACAGAACGTAATGCTGCCCCTGAAGCAAATTCGCCAGGAGTCGTCAGCATTCCCATTAGAGTAATAAATCCACCGTATGAACCTCCGTAAATCCCTACTCTATTGGCGTCAATTCCATATTTTTCTACTAATATTTTCTTTCCGTCAAGATGGTCAGATAAATCTTTTCCTCCCATAAAACGGTAAATTCCGGTTCTAAAATCACGTCCGTAACCGTCACTTCCTCTATAATCGATGTCCAGAACTGTATAACCTAAATCAGTCAACATGTTATGAAACATATATTCTCTGTAATAATTACTCCAATAATTGTGAGCATTTTGCAAATAACCTGCACCATGAACAAAAATCACAGCAGCTTTGTTTGCATTTTCTGATTTAGGCGTATACAATCTTGCATTTACAGGAGTTCCGTCTTGTGCTTTGAATGTAATTACTTCCGGTTCTCTCCATTTATAGGTTTTAAAACTTTCTGATACCGAAGAAGAAATTTGCTGTAAAGTTGTATTCTTTTTATTGTCGGCAACATAAAAATCCCAAGGAATATTTTTATACGAGTAACGAACCAAAAGTGATTTTTCATCTGGAGAAACTACTACTTCGTGTGCTCCGTCTTTTGTCAAAATTGGCTCTAAAGCTCCGCCGGTTGCTGCTAATTTATAAAAATTTCTATTTCCCGGATGTGTTGTATTTGTGGTTAAATAAAATGCCTTTTTATCTTTAGATAATGTTACATCACGAACTTCCCAATTACCACTGGTGAGTTGTGTTTTCTTACGTGATTTTATATTATAAGTATACAAATGCGAATATCCTGTAGCTTCAGACTGGAAATAAATCGTCTCGTTATCTGCCAGAAAACCTAAAACTCCAGAATCAAAAGAATAGGACGGAATTCCGGGACCAGCAATCCACGCATCATCATGCTGATGTTCAATTTCTTTAAAGGTTCCGTTTTCAAGATTTAGGCTTACCAACCATCTGTCTTTATTATCCTGACTTCTAATCTCTACAATTGCCAAAGATCCATCTTCGTTATAAACTGGAGCCTGACTTGTAATTAGTTTATCTTCTTTGGCTTTATTTTTTAAATTCTCATACGATTCATAATACTTTGGACTGTCCTGAATATGACTTAAAGTCGAAAAATTGACGTAATAAACCGTATCTTTTGCTACAGAATAAATTCCGAATTTCGTTTTTACCAAATTTGAGGTAGATACTTTTTCTTTGGTCTCTGGAGTTTGATTATAACCATCATCTGTTATAAAAACTTCCATTTTCTCTTTTTTTACATCCGATTCTTCTACTAAACTAAAAGTGGCAAAATTTCCGTTTGGATTTGCTTTAAGATTAAAAAAGTTGTCTTTTCCATAAAAATATTCTTTTGCAAAATCAGATTTTATGGCTTTACTTTTGGCAAGATTCCATTGTTTTTTAGCTTCCTTGTCTTTAATAAATTGAAACAACTCTTTTTGTTGTGTTTTCAAAAAAGAATCTTTCTCCAGAGTTTTCTCTTTTTTAGTTCCTTTGACAAAATTAGTTATTTGCAGAACCGTTCCTTCTTTAGTATTGTACTTGAAAATGTTATCATTTTGTTCAAAAAACAATATGTCGGCCGTCGCGCCCAATTCAAGATTAGAAACTGGAGTACTTTGCTGAATAATTTTCTTTATCGTTTTGGTAGTAATGCTATATGAATACAAACCTCCGTTATCTGTATAATAAACAATATCAGAATTTGGTTTTCTTTTAAAATCAATCTTCGAAAAAGCAGCTTCTTTAGGTTCGGCCAAAACAGGTTTTGCTGCTCCTTTTTGCCAGAAATAAGTACTTGCACCTAAATCATTAGTCGGATTCCATTCAAAATAAACCTTTTTACCATCAAGGGACCAGCGTCCGTTTGTGGGTTGATTTCCAATAAAAGATTCCCCTTTCATGATTTCTTCTAATTTCAAATTTTGGCTATAGCCTGTTATTGAAAAAACTAAAAAGGCAACGATAAAAATGTTTTTTGTCATGGTATTCGTTTTTTGAGAAAACAAAAATACACTTTGAAAATTACTAAAAAAGTTTTTTTGCCATTTGCTTGCGAAATCACTTGTAAAATTTTCATTTCATAAAAAAATCCCTGAAGAATTAACTTCAAGGATCTCTTTTTTATCAAAAGTCTAAAATTGTAATTTCGTCAATATCAAACTTCTTACTATTTATAAATTAGCTCGCGGCGAATTCTTTATTTAAAATTTTCGATGCAATATATTGTGCTACACCATCTTCTGCATTGGTTTTAATGACTTCTAGTTTTGGTAAAGTTTCCTTTAATAAATCAGGAGCATTTCCCATAATTAAACCTTTTCCTGATGCTGATAACATTTGAACATCATTGAAACCATCACCAAAAGAAACTGCCTGATCAAGAGTAAATCCTTGTTTTTCAAGAACCCTTTCAATCGCAACCGCTTTGTCAATAGATTTGTCCATAAATTCTAAACAAGTTGGTAAGCTAAAAGCATGATGCAGATATTCTGAAGAATGGGCTAAAATATCATCTTTTAATTTCACTAATTTTTCATGATTATCACAGGAGAAGAAAATTTTAATTGCTCCAAAATCTTCCAGATTTTTATAATCAACCAATTCAGGATGATATTTCAAGTCAGCCTGAAAAGCATTTAATTTTTCGCTCCATTTGTTGGTTTGCCAAACATTTTCCTTAAATAAAACAACTGTAATTTCAGGATCGATTTCGACATTTAATGCTGCTTTTACCACGTCACTGTCTAAGTTAAAAGCAAAAAGTTCTTCTTTTTCTGGTGAATGAATTCTGGCTCCGTTTGAACTTACCAAATAAACCGGAATTTCAAGAGTTTCGATAATTGCCATTGCATCAAGATGATGACGTCCTGTAGCCACTACAATAAGATAATTTTGATTGTGAAGTTCCTGAAAAATTGATTTCGTATAATCTGATATTCTGTGTTGAGGGTTGAGTAAAGTTCCGTCAAGGTCACTTACTACAACTTTTATATTTTTTAATTTTGTCATATTAAAGATCAAGTATTTATGATGTGCAAATTTAAGGCTTTACTCACAGAAGAGCAAAGATTATAAGCCGTAAAAACCCGAAAAGAGCGAAGTTTATTATTTATTTAACTATTTCATCAAATAGTAAATTATAGTTAATTTAAACTTTTATAATTCCGGATTTGTATAAATTTAATGCTTTTCTAATGACTATTTCAATTTGTTCCAAAGGCAAATCTTCATCAATATCCAATAACATAATTTTCATTCTAGAACGATTTTCCTGAATTAAAAACGATTCATCGAAATGTTTTCCTTCAACGATTGCTAAATACGGCTGTTTGAATTTCTTGTGTGTCCATAAATAGCAAAACATTTTTCCTTTATAACAAAAAAACGGCATTCCGTATTTTAGAACGTTAGTAATGTCCTGATCTTGTTTTAGAATAATTTCTTTTAATGCCAAAAATATGCCTTTTGTGGGCTCTTCTTGTTTAAAGTAGAAATCATCTAGTTGTTTCATTACATTTATTTGTAAATTCCAATATTTAAAAAATTCCAAATTCCAATCACAATACTAGCAAAAATTACGCTCAAAAAAACTTAATTACTTCCCTTTGCGGGGCTTCAACTTCGCTCAGTGTGACAATTGAACATCAAAACTAATTCAAAAAAAATATTCGTTTTCCACATTTCTATAAAAGATGATGCAGAAAACGAATACTAATAAATGTCAAAACACATTTTACGATTTACATTTGACATTCTATAAATTAATCGTGATTTTCTATTTGTTTATAAGCATCAATTACCTTTTTCACTAATCTGTGACGTACGATATCTTTATCATCCAGATAAATAATCCCAATTCCGTCAACGTCTTTCAGAACCAAAATCGCTTCTTTCAGACCTGAAATAGTTCTGCGTGGTAAATCGACCTGTCCGGGATCACCCGTAATCATGAATTTTGCATTTTTTCCCATACGGGTCAAAAACATTTTCATTTGAGAGTGTGTGGTATTTTGAGCTTCATCCAGAATTACAAAGGCATTATCCAGCGTACGACCACGCATAAATGCCAATGGCGCAATTTGAATAATTCCTTTTAAAATGTAATCTTCGAGCTTTTCGTTGGGTAACATATCGCGTAAAGCATCATAAAGAGGCTGCATGTACGGATCTAATTTTTCTTTCATATCGCCGGGTAAAAAACCAAGATTTTCTCCTGCCTCTACCGCCGGGCGTGTTAATATGATCCTTTTTACTTCTTTTTCTTTAAGCGCTTTTACCGCCATTGCAACACCAGTGTACGTTTTTCCGGTTCCGGCAGGACCTACAGCAAATACCATATCATTTTTTTTGATGGTATCTACCAGTAACTGCTGGTTAGGTGTCATGGCTTTTATTATTTTACCGCCAACTCCATGAACTAATATTTTGTCATGATCGTATGATTTTCTTTCATCCTGACCATCACTCATTATTACGCGTTCAATTACATTATCGTCAATGTTGTTGTATCGGGTAAAATGAAGCATAAGCCTCTGAAATCTTTTTTCGAATTCATCTAAAACTTCTTTTTCGCCAAATGCTTTCAAAGTGGTACCTCTCGCAACGATTTTAAGCTTTGGGTAATACTTTTTAATTATTTCAAGATGAGTGTCTTGAGCGCCCCAAAAGTCTTTTGGAGCGATGTCTATGAGCTCGATAATTCTTTCGTTCAAATGAGTTAATTTTAAATTAAAAATAAATCAGTTTTATAATCTGTGGTTGTCGGGTGTTTTATCTTAAAATTACCGTTTTTAATAGCGGTAACATTTTTAAAATCATTTTTGTTAAAATACTGAAAACTGAAACTGAAAACGGTGACTACTTTATATTTTATCGCAATTTGTCTTTTCTTTCTTTCAATTTGATTTTAGTATTCTTAGATTTGCATTTCTCAAATTTAATGAAAATTAGATTTAAATACTACCAATAGTTATAAACAAAATTATGTCAATAATTACCCTTACTACCGATTACGGCTTAAAGGATCACTTTGTGGGTTCGCTTAAGGGTAAGATTTTATCTGAGTATTCAGAAGTTACAATTGTTGACATTTCGCATGACGTCGATCCGTTTAACACTGCAGAAGCAAGTTACATTGTTGGAGCTTCTTATTTGAGCTTTCCAAAAGGTACAGTGCATTTAATTGGAGTAGATATTGAACGTAATAAAGAGAATCAGCATATTGCCATGCAATGGAACGACCACTACTTTATTTGTGCAGATAACGGAATTCTAAGTATGCTTACGCAGAAAATCGTTCCGCAGAAAATTGTCGAAATCAATATTCATGATCGTTTTCCTATTGAATTCAGTGATTTGGATATTTTTATACAAGTGGCCTGTCATATTGCAAAAGGAGGTTTATTGAATGTTATTGGAAAAGAAATTTCAGCAATTAAAGAAATAACCGAATTGCAGGCTGTAGTTTCAAATGACGGAAATTCATTAAAAGGCTACGTAATTTACATCGATCACTTTGGGAATATTGTTACCAATATTTCGAGACAGCAATTTCTTGAAGTGGCTAAAGGCCGTCCGTATGAAATCGTAATGAAACCAAAAAACATCAAAACGATTCTACCTAATTATTCTGCAATTGCTACTTCGGATAAATATCCTATTAAAACTTATGAAGGCGAAAAACTAGCCATTTTTAACGAAGCCGGATTTCTCGAAATTGCCATTTTCAGGAGTAATCCTTCAAAAGTTGGTTCTGCAAATAGTCTTTTGGGATTGAATTATCGTGATGTTATTACGATTCAGTTCCTTTAAAATTTTAGATTTTAGATTGTAGATTTTAGATTTGATAATGCTGGAAATTTGGAATTTGGAATTTCACAATTCGAATTTTAAAATTTTATTAAAAAGAACAATCAATTTTGGTACTTTTGCGCGCGTATTGAAGATTTTTCAATCTAAAATCTAAAATCTAAAATTGTATACATGTTCGTTAGAATAGTAAAAATGAGTTTTCACGAAGAAAAAATTCCGGATTTTCTGGAGAATTTCGAAACTGTGAAAGACAAAATACGAAATGCAGAAGGAAATCGTTTTTTAGAATTGTATCAGGATAAAAATGATAAATGCATCTTTTTTACTTACAGTTATTGGGAAACTGAAGAAGATCTAGAGAATTATAGACAATCTGAGCTTTTTAATACTGTTTGGAGTTTTACAAAAAAGCTATTTAATGCAAAGCCTGAAGCGTGGAGTGTGGAAAAGTTAGTTTCTTTAGCTTAAAATTGTTTCAGGTTTCAGGTTTCAAGTTATATGCTGGATCTGAAAATCAGAACGATTTAACCGCAAAGGACGCAAAGAAAATATTTAAAAGGGTTAGAAAACACAAAGTTCGCAAAGCTGGAACTTGAAACAGTAGTAAACAAATAATATAAAAGGTTTAGAAACGAAAAGTTCAAAGTAAAGTAACTTGAAACCTGAAACAAGAAAAACTTGAAACAAAACATATGAAATCAATCATTTTACGAGAAATAAAATCCTTTTTTGGCTCTCCTATTGGCTATTTGGTCATTGCTATTTTCTTAATTAGCAACGGACTATTTTTATGGGTATTTGAAGGAGATTATAATATATTGAAAAGCGGTTATGCTGATCTGACTCCGTTTTTTACTTTGGCGCCATGGATTTTGATTTTCCTGATTCCGGCTGTTACGATGAGAAGTTTCTCTGATGAAAAAAAACAAGGAACATTAGAATTGCTATTGACTAAACCTTTATCAATTTGGGAAATCGTAAACGGGAAATTTTTAGGTTCTCTCCTATTGATTATTTTAGCAATTATTCCAACTTTTATATATGTGAAAGTAATTTCTGCTTTAGGTTCACCAGAACGAAACATCGATATGGGCAGCACAATTGGTTCTTATTTTGGTTTATTGTTTCTTATTGCGGCTTATTCAGCAATTGGGATCTTTACTTCTACCCTGTCTGAAAATCAAATTGTAGCATTTATTATTTCTGTTTTTCTGTGTTTTATCTTTTATTTTGGATTTGAAGGTTTAGCATCATTGATTCCCGGATCGTTTACTATCATTTCGGCATTAGGTATGCAGGATCATTTTAAAAGCATGAGCCGCGGCGTAATTGATACTCGTGATGTGATTTACTTTTTGAGTATCACTGTATTATTTCTGTCTTTTACCGTTTATCAATTAAAATCTTTTAAAGCGTAATGAAAACATCTACTCAACAAAATATCAAAACGTTAGGTATAACTGTTTTTGTTTTAATCGTTTTAAATGTTTTAGGAAGTTTATTTTTCCACCGATTTGATTTAACCAAAGACAAACGTTACACATTATCAGAAACCTCTTTGCAAATTGTAAAACAGGTTAAAAATCCCTTATCGATCAAGATTTATATGCAAGGCGATTTGCCGGCAGATTTTAAACGCTTACAACAAGAAACCAGACAATTACTGGAAGAATTTCAGGCCTACAATAGTAATATTGTTTTCGAATTTGTAAATCCTATGGAAAACGAAGACGAAAGCATGGCTGTTGTAAAATCTTTGTACCAAAAAGGCCTTACACCAATAAACATTACCGTTGACGATAAAGGAAAACAATCTCAGGCAATGGTTTTTCCGTGGGCAATTGCAGTTTACAACAATAAAGAAGTTAATATTCCTTTGTTGAAAAACATAATGGGCGCTTCGACTACGCAAAAAGTTATTGGATCTATTCAGCATTTAGAATATTCTATTGCAGATGCTATCAATAAAATTAGCAAAGACAGGCAAAAGAAAGTTGCCATTATAAAAGGTAACGGAGAGTTGAACGAAGTTCATATTGCTAAAATGCTAATGCAAATTCGAGAAAGCTACTACATTGGACCTTTTACTTTAGATTCGGTTACTAAAAATCCAACCGGAACTTTAGATGCCTTAAAAAAATACGATTTAGCGATTATTTCAAAACCAACCCAAAGTTTTTCTGATGAGGAAAAACAAGTTTTGGATCAGTTTATCATGAATGGTGGAAAAACTTTATGGCTTATCGATCAGGTTGCGGCCGATATGGACAGTTTATACAATCAATCCGGAGCAACTTTAGCTTACCCCAGAGATTTGAATCTGAATGATATGTTCTTTAAATACGGATTCAGAATTAATCCTGATCTGGTAAAAGATGAAAGAGCAAGTAAGTTAAAATTAGCTACCGGCGAGCAAGGAAGCGCTACACAATACCAGGAATTTATCTGGAAATTTGCTCCTGTTGTAACGCCAACCAGCAATAATCCGATAGTGAAAAATCTAGGGGAAATTAAATTTGATTTTGCCAGTCCGATTGACACTTTGAAAAACGGAATTAAAAAAACAGTTTTGTTGCAATCATCGCAATATTCGAAAGTAATTGGAACTCCAACGGAAATTACGCTGAATAGCGTAACCGAAAAAACTTCGCCTCAGGATTACATCAACACAGGAAACAAGCCACTTTCTGTTTTATTAGAAGGCTCTTTTCATTCGGCTTTCGAGAATCGTGTGTTGCCTTTTAAGGAAAATTCTTTTTTAGCAAAAGGAAAACCCAATAAAATGATTGTGATTGCCGATGGAGATTTGGCCAGAAATCAATTGGATAAAAACATGATGCCGGTAGAATTAGGTTACGATCAGCGTACAGGTATTTTATACGACAACAAAGATTTTATGATGAATTGTATCAATTATTTGCTGGATGATACGGGACTTATTAACATTAGAAGCAAAGATGTTAGTTTGCCTTTATTAGACGGAGACAAAGTTTACAAGAATTACAGCCTGACGCAATTCATAACTATCGGACTTCCAATTCTAATATTATTAGTTTTTGGATTGGCTTTTACTTACATCCGTAAAAGAAAATACAGTAAATAGATGTTAATAAAAAAATTGCGAAACTAAGATTGTTTACGATATATTTGTAAAACCTATCTTAGTTGAAGAAATACTAAGAAAAAGTGCAAAAAAATAAAACAAAAGAGATGAAATTTATAGTATCGAGTTCTTACTTATTAAAACAATTACAAGTTTTAGGTAGTGTAATCAACAGTAACAATACGTTGCCTATTTTAGATAACTTTTTATTTGAACTAGACAATAATGAGTTGACAGTTTCAGCTTCGGATCTTGAAACTACAATGTCTGCTACATTATCAATCGATTCTACAAGCAAAGGAAGTGTTGCTGTACCGGCGAAACTTTTGCTTGAAATTTTGAAAACGTTTCCAGAACAGCCTTTAACTTTTACAGTTGAAGAAAACAATACGGTTGAAATTAGTTCAAATTCTGGTAAATATGCTTTAGCATATGCTGCAGGAGAAGAATTTCCTAAATCTGTAAATCTTGAAGATCCTTCAGTAACTCTTGTTCCTGCTGATGTTTTGGCAACTGCCGTAAGTAAAACAATCTTTGCTGCCGGAAATGATGATTTACGTCCGGTAATGTCTGGAGTTTTCTTCCAGTTCTCTCCGGAAGGCTTAACTTTTGTTGCTACAGATGCTCATAAATTGGTAAAATATGCCCGTACAGATGTAAAAGCATCTCAGGTAGCGGATTTTATTATGCCAAAGAAACCTTTGAATATTTTAAAAAGTATTTTAGGAAGTTCTGATGCTGAAGTAAAAATTGAATACAACGATTCAAATGCGACTTTTTCATTTGACAATTATATCTTAATGTGTCGTTTGATCGACGGAAAATACCCTAATTACGAAGCGGTAATTCCTAAAGAGAATCCAAATAAGTTAATGATCGACCGTTCTTTATTTTTAAGTTCAGTTAAGCGTGTGGCGATTTTCTCTAACAAAACAACACACCAGATTCGTTTAAAAATTGCAGGAGCTGAATTAAATGTTTCTGCCGAAGATATCGATTACTCTAATAAAGCAGAAGAAAGATTGACTTGTGATTATCAAGGAGATGATCTTCAAATTGGTTTTAACTCTCGTTTTTTAACTGAGATGTTGACCAACTTACAATCTGACATGATTATGCTAGAAATGTCATTACCTAACAGAGCTGGGATTCTAACTCCAGTTGATGGTTTAGAAGAAGGTGAAACTGTTACTATGTTGGTAATGCCTGTGATGTTAAATAGTTAACATCAAAACTTCTTTTTGTTACAGGGATTTTTTTTAGTTTCAAATTAAAGACATATCATTGTAAAAAAAAATATCGCTATTAACCAACCATTTTTTATACCTAGAAACCGCAATTCTTTTTTTAAGATTTGCGGTTTTTTATTGTGGGAAAGTTTTGTTTGTTTCAGGTTTCAGGTTCAAATGCGACTATGGTTTGTGCTGATTTTACCGCAAAGCACGCAAAGTTTTTAATGGTTGTTTTTAAGATAAAAAAGTTCGCAAAGCTGAATCGATATAAAGCTTTGCGAACTTTGCATTATTTTATAAATCAAAGCTTTGTGAACTTTGCGAAAAATCTTTGTGTGCTTTGCGGTAAAAAAACACAAGACAGGAAAGCTGAAACTTTTTTTTATAACTTTGTATTATGAAAATAGAAATTTGGTCGGACATCATGTGTCCGTTTTGTTATATCGGAAAAAGACAACTGGAAACCGCTTTAGCTGAGTTTCCAAATAATGAATTTGAAATTGAGTGGAAAAGTTTTCAACTTGACCCTACTATTACACCGCAAGCCGGCAAAGACGTTTTTACGTTTCTTGCAGAACGAAAAGGTATTTCGGTTGAGCAATCAATAGAAATGCATAAAGGTGTCACAGAACGCGCAAAAAGCGTTGGTTTAGACTATCACTTTGATAAAGCTATTATTTCAAATTCTTTAACCTCTCATCGTATTATACAATTGGCTAAAACCAAAAAATTAGGTGATGAAATAGAAGAAATTTTCTTCAAAGCTTATTTTACTGAAGGAAGGGATTTAAATGATACCGAAACTTTAATAGAGTTGGCTGTAAAAGCTGATTTAGATTCAAATGAAGTAAAAGAAGTTATTGAAAATGAAAATCTTTATTTAGATGATGTTCATTCAGAGATTCATGAAGCTAATGAAATTGGTGTACAGGGAGTTCCGTTTTTTGTTTTTGACAGGAAATATGCGGTTTCAGGCGCGCAGCCGGTTGAGGCTTTTGTGAATACGATTAAGGAAGTGATTAAATAATTTTAGATTTTTAGAGTTCAGATTTTAGATTATTAGCCACTTTATGAAATTTAAGATTAAACGTCACTTATAAATTTTACAGCAAGCACTCAAAGGTTTTAAGCGAAGTTCGCAAAGTTTAAAAAAAGCTTTGCGAACTTTGCTGTTTTATAAAACCAACTCATCAAAAACCTAGAGTGCTTTGCGGTAAAATTTCACAATACAGATTCAAAAATCTAAAATCTAAAATCTGAACTCTAAAATCCCTAAATAACTCCCATTTTCTGCATCAAGAAAGTGGCGCTTCTGTTTTTGCAGATTCCGTAGCGAAGTTTGTAATCGAAATGAAGGTCGTTGTTTTGAATTTCTACTTCAAAACATTGATTGGTTAGTATGTCAGGATATTCGTTGGTTGTCAGGCAAACTTCGATATCGTGTGTGGCAATGGCGCCAATGGCATTTTTAGCAATGATTTTTTTGACTACTTCTATTGTTCCGTTTCGTTTGTCATCAGAGTTTGTTCCTCTTAAAATTTCGTCTAATAATACAAAAGCCGGACGTTCTTCTAAGGCATCCATAATTTGTTTCAGACGCTTAATTTCGGCAAAGAAATAGGATTCACTATCAGCTAAAGAATCTGATAATCGCATTGAAACTAAAACTGGAAGTGGATGCATGTTAGCTTTTGAAGCACAAACCACTGAACCAATTCCACCAAGCACCATATTGATTCCCAAACTTCTTAAAAAAGTACTTTTTCCGGACATATTAGAACCGGTTAAAATCATATAGGATTGCGGATAAAAATGGGTATCATTCCCTACTCTTGTTGCAGGATTAAGTAACGGATGACTTAGGTCTGAAAATCCGATTTTATATTCTGAATTGATTTCAGGAAAAACAAAATCAGGATTGTTATAGGCCAGATTTGCCAAACTGTTCAAAGCTTCAAATTCGCCAATAATTGTAATCCATTTTTCGAGTTCGGTCGAATAATTGTCTTTCCATTTTAAAAGCGCTTTTAAAACATGCAGATTGAATAAAAATGTTCCGTTGAATACAATCGCGGTTACTAAATTGTTAATGGTATCCATTCTTGAAAACAATTCTGAAAGATCTTTTAAATGCGTACTTGCTGTTACATTTCTAAAAATTAACTGTTTTTGTAAGTCAATTAACCTTTTTGACTGAAAAGTTTCTGTTTCAATTTTCTGAACCAATAAACTGTATTGCTTGATGATTTTATCTACGTTATCTGCTTTAGCAATTTCGGATTGAATGCGTTTAAAGGATCTTCCCAAAACCATTAGGTTTGCGATAAAGATATAGGTAAGATACGATAAAATAATCGTTTTTGAAGTTATAAAATAGGCCGCTAAAAAACCTAAAAACAGGACTGGAAGGATAACTGATAATGCAACTATAACTTTAGGTAGCGTGTTATTTTTAAATGAATTCCAATAAAGTAGTGATTCATATGAATCTTTAGAATCATTACTAATCATTGCCAGAGCCAAAAAATCCTGACGCCAGTCTATTTTAGTTTTAAGTTCACTAATTGCTTCCTGATTTTCCAGAATAGTTTCATTAGAAGACAAGTTTAATAACTGATTGGCTAATGTTTTTTTTCCGATGAAAGTAGCGGTTCTGTTGATGTTCTGAAATAAAGAATGTTCTCCAAAAACATCGAGATCGTAAGCATAAGGATGATGAAAATCGTTGAATTCGATTCCGTTTTCAAAAGGGATTTTTTCTCTTTTTAGATACGTAATTTCATCTTTATTAATTTTTAAAATGGCTTTTGTAAGCTCTCTTTTAAAAGACAATTTTGAATGAACTCTCATCAAAAAAAGAAAACCAACAAAAGATAGAAAAGCAAAAGCAGCGTATAAGATTTCGTTTGTTTTTATGTAATAGAACAATAAAAATAAACAAAGAAAAACACTTAAAAGACGCAGGATACTTATACTATTGTATCTTTTATTGATTTTATTGAAAATTGCAGTATAGCGCTCAACTTTATTTTGATATGATTCCATTTTTTGAATTTAATGAAATACAAATATAGGTTTTACACTTACAAATTTACTATCAAAGCAAAATTTTAGGTTTCGTGCATTACTAAAACCGGCACAGAAACTTCTTTGGCTATTTTTTTAGTAAAACTAGAGTCGAAAAGACCTTCAAAAAATGATCTTTTGTGTGTTATGGTGGTAAGGATGTCTATGTCTTTATACAATATAAAATCAAGAATAGTTTCTTTTACTTCATCACCTGGCAAGACAAGAAACTCAATATTTTCATTAGCAAATTCTCTTTCCCATTCTTTAATAGTGACATCAGAAACATCAGAACCCGATGTTTTAACATATAAACTTTTTACTTTTGCATTTGTTTTTTTTGCAATATCCAATACTTTTCTGAGTTCAGCCTTATCTTTTTCGCGGTAACGGGTTGTAAACCCTATTGTTTTTATTTTTTTAAATTTTGTATCAGCAGGAATGCATAAAACAGGAACCTGAATTTCTGAAATTACAGAACTTGTATTGGATCCCAGAAAAAATTTAGTCCAGTCTGTTTCTCCTGATGATCCCATAATCACAAAATCTACCTTATCTTCTTCAACAGCATTTTTTAAATTATAAATCAAGTCTCCATCCATCAGGCGGTGTTTTATTACAATATCGCTTAAATTTCGTTCTTCTGCAATGGTTCTTAACTTTGGAATTTCGTCTTTGAACATTTCAAATTTTGCCAATTCTATTGAGCTGTAAATCGCTGCATAGTTTTCCGGGAAAAACTGGCTATCATATACTGGAATTTCAAAAGTATGTAACAAAATAAGTTCAGCATTGACCACTTTTGCAAATTCTAAAGCATGCACAAATGCATTTGTTGCACATTCGGAAAAATCTGTGGGGAATAATATTTTTTTCATTTTGATTGTGATTTAGAAGTTGTTCTCTCAAATTTAGTCATTCTATAATAAAAATACTCTGACAATTATCAGTATTTTAACATTTAATAATTTATTGATAAAATATATTTTAATTGATGAAAAGAACATGCTTTAGCTAAGGTCTTAAAGGCTCAACTTTATCGCTTTTTTTATACCTTTGCGGCATGATAAATCAAGATTCTATAGTTGCATTAGCAACTCCGTCCGGAGCCGGGGCTATTGCTATAATTCGAATTTCGGGTTCTGAGGCGATTGCCATCGGAAATTCGGTTTTTAAATCCATCAAAAACAAAGATTTAACCAAACAAAAAACACATACTTTGCACTTGGGTCATATTGTTGATGATTCAAAAACACTTGACGAAGTATTGGTTTCTGTTTTTAAAGGACCAAACTCTTATACGGGCGAAAATACAATCGAAATTTCCTGCCACGGGTCTACTTATATCCAACAGCAAATTATTCAGTTATTATTACGAAAAGGCTGTCGTATGGCTGATGCAGGTGAATTTACTTTAAGGGCTTTCCTGAACGGAAAACTTGATTTATCGCAGGCAGAAGCAGTTGCTGACTTGATTTCGTCAGATAATGAAGCTTCTCACCAAATTGCCATGCAGCAAATGCGTGGTGGTTTTAGTAATGAAATTGCTAAATTGCGTGAGGAACTTTTAAACTTTGCTTCTTTGATCGAATTAGAGTTGGATTTTGCAGAAGAAGACGTAGAATTTGCTGACAGAACGCAGTTTCATGAATTATTAAACCGAATTGAATTTGTCTTAAAACGTTTAATTGATTCATTTGCGGTTGGAAACGTAATTAAAAATGGAATTCCTGTTGCCATTGTTGGTGAGCCAAATGTGGGAAAATCGACTTTACTAAATGCTTTATTAAATGAAGAACGTGCTATAGTTTCTGACATTGCCGGAACAACCCGTGATACTATCGAAGATGAATTGGTTATTGGCGGCATTGGTTTTAGATTTATCGATACGGCCGGAATACGTGAAACTAAAGATGTTGTAGAAAGCATAGGAATAAAGAAAACTTTTGAAAAAATTGAGCAGGCACAGGTTGTGATTTATTTATTTGATGGTTTAAAATTTCAGGTTTCAAGTTCTGAATTTGTTTCTGAAATTGAACAAATCAAGAATAAATATCCGCTAAAACCTTTATTAATTGTAGTAAATAAAAAAGATATATTATCTGCGAATGAAGTGTCAAACATCACAACTAAGCTGGAAAATTTAAATGCAAAACTGCTGTTAATTTCAGCTAAAGAGAAAATTGGTGTTGACGATTTGAAAAATGAATTACTTTCTTTTGTAAATACAGGTGCACTTCGTAACAACGAAACAATTGTTACAAATACAAGACATTATGATTCTTTACTAAAAGCTTTAGATGAAATACAAAAAGTGAAATATGGTCTTGAAACCAATCTTTCAAGTGACCTGATTGCACTAGATATTCGTGAGGCTTTATACCAATTTGGGTTGATCACAGGTCAGGTATCTAATGATGAACTATTGGGGAATATATTTGCTAATTTCTGCATCGGAAAATAGCAGGACAAAATAACGCAAAACAACAACAAGTTAACTAGTTAAAATATTGATTATCTATATTTTAACCAGTTTTTTATTTGCTTTTTCTTTTGGATATTATGTGATGTTTTGAATAAATTTGCACCTTATTTGTACCTTGGAAACGCGAGTAAAAAATTTTTTTTTTTGGCCAATCATGGCACACGTAGACATACATAGTCACAGTGGGACACTTAAAATCACATTTCTTTGAACACGGTGTTGTAAAAAGACTTCTGGCTTCTTTAATGGTTAAAAAATTACGCTGAGTCTCTTGTTCTTTAATCAAGTCATATATACGGCCACATTTGATCCAATCCAGTTTTTATAGATGTACAGTTTGTTTGTACATCTTATGAATTTAGTAATTTTGTAAACATTATTTTCTTTAAAATTGAAAGTAATAAATTAAGCAGGAATACTTAAAACACTGCAATTAAACACATTATAATTATGTATTTTTACCTAAAAGCCTTTCCAAATCTTCAAAAAATAGGTGGTTTGGAATTTGTATCGTTGGGTTACTCGGGACAAAAGAAAAATATCATCTTTTGTCCCGTTTTTTTTTACAAATAATATATTGATTACCAAGTAGATACAGTTGGTCATCTCATTGGTCCTGGCGGTTTGGATTTTGTTTTCTTGAAATGTGAAATTTTCAGGATAAATTAAACCAATCATCTCTAGAGAATCAGCTAAACTCGCATTATCAAAGGCCTCACCTAGCTTTAAAAGGTTTTTCAGTCCCGTGTTTGTTAGATACTCTATATTCTCTCTATCGTCATCTACATTTCCAATCTCCTTCTCTAACTTGGTAATAGCAGCATTGTATTCAATTTTCATAAGATGATAATCCCCAGCATCTATTTTCTCGGTGACTAATAAATTTCTGGCAACGGTCAATTTCTTTTCATAAACTGCAATTTGTTCAAGAGATTTCTTTTTTTAATTAATGATTAAACTAGTATACTCTCTGTAGACTTCAAGCAGAACTGCCGCATATAATTTCTTCACCTCCGGTAAAGGCTTGAATTTATTTAAATGGTCTTCTCTTTTACATACTTATTTTTTATTTGAAAGGGATTGAGCTCATAAAATCTACATAAAGTACTAGTAATCATAGCAATCCTGTAAAAATCGTGATTTATAGTATAACAGTATTATGATCTTTGAAAGTAACTTTGGGTAAACTATTAAATTTAAAAATCATGGATGATAAAACGAAAACCGGAAAAGCAGATGACTCGCAGATCAATATAAACGAATCTTATGAGGTGCAGTATTGGTCTGAAAAGTTCAATGTGCCACAGGAAACATTAAAAACAGCCGTGAGGGCCGCAGGTACCAGAGTGGATGATGTCAGGGATTATCTGGCAGAAAATAATTAATGTCATGCCTTGGTATAATGGGGATTATCCCCCATCCTATAAAAATCAGCCCGCAGAACTCCGCGAAAAGGCTGTCGAGATCGCCAATGCCGTGCTTCAGGACGGTGCAGAAGAAGGAATTGCCATAGCTACCGGACTCAAACAGGCTCGTGAGCTGCTGGAAAATCATAAAGAGAAAACCGATAAAAGTGAAAATCATGGAAACGAATAAAAACACGCAACAGGACAAAGAAAATACAAACGAAAATGCCAACAGTGCCTACAGCGGCTCGGGAAGCATGCAGCCCGGAGCAGGTACCGGAGAAGCCGGCCGCCTGAATGACTACCAGAAGGATTACTTGGATGATGCTTCGGACAAAAAAAACAATCCTGAGGGAAAAAGCATTGCCGAGGCCACTGACCCTTCGAAACTCTCGGATATTTAACAGTTAGAGAGTACAATGATATCCAAGATCTTGAAAAGAATTTAGTATTTTTATGGTAAATTCTTTTCAGGATTTTTTGATTTTATCTGATTAATATGCAACGCATACTATCCAAAAAAAAACAGTACTATCCCTAAACATATCAAAACGAAATGACTGATCCCATTTTAGAGAACCTTAATAAGAAACAGCTTCAGGCAGTGGAAACTACCGAAGGGTATGTGCGCGTGATTGCCGGGGCCGGATCAGGAAAAACAAAAGCCCTCACCTCAAGGTTTGCCTATATAGTAGACAGGCTTGGGATAAATTCCTCTAATATACTTTGCGTGACCTTTACCAACAAGGCAGCCCAGGAAATGAAAAAAAGGGTAAAAATGCTCATAGGCGATACCTATGATGTGAGCCTTATTACCACCTATCATGGTTTTTGTGTGCGGTTTCTTCGCGAGGAAATAAACAAGATCCAGTATCCCAAAAATTTCATCATACTTGACGCGGAAGATCAAAAGACCATCCTTCGCGAAGTGTTTAACGAACTGGACATCAACTCCAAAAACCTGACATTCAAGCAGGTCCTGCAGTTTATTTCCAAATCAAAAGGCACATCTGATTATTTAAGCTACATTCTGGCCAATAAAAGCTTTGAGGACGAAAACATCGAGGATTTATCACTTAAGGTATTTCACAAATATCTCGATAAACAGAAGCGGAACTATGCCCTGGACTTTGACGACCTGATACATTTCACGGTACATATCCTGAATACTTTTAATGAGATACTTGTAAAGTGGCAGCAAAACATGCATTACATACAAGTTGATGAGGCGCAGGACAGTTCTGACAGCCAGTTTGAGCTTGTGGAAATGCTCTCGCGTGTTCATCAGAATTTATTTGTTGTTGGCGATCCTGACCAGACCATTTACGAATGGCGCGGTGCTAAACCCGAATACCTGGTGGATTTTGACAAGATGTTTCCAAATTGTGAAACAATTATCATGAACCAGAATTACCGCTCTACGCCCAACATACTGAAAGTGGGAAACCACATTATTAAAAACAACAAAATAAGGGTTGATAAGGATATGATAACCGAAAAGCCCGAGGGAGTTGAAGTGGTGCATTTTCATGGAAAAAATGATTTTGAGGAATCCCTATGGGTAGCCTCGGAAATCAAGGAGATCATTAAAACCGAAAAGGCAAAGTATTCCGATATCACCATACTGTACCGTGCCAATCACATCTCCAGGAACATAGAGCAGTCACTCATTAAGGAAAATATTCCCTATACGATTTTTGGCGGAGTTAAATTCTTTGAAAGAAAAGAAATAAAGGATGTCTTATCCCTTTTACGCCTTATTGTAACGGGAGATAATATATCCTTCCTTCGTATGTTTAACCATCCCTCAAGGGGGCTCGGCAAGAAGTTTATAGAGCGCCTGAGTTATCTCGGACGAGAGCAAAACCTTTCGCTTCTCAAAACCCTTGAACAAAACATCGCCGACAAGGAATTGTCCAAAAAAGGGGCCGCTGAATTTCTGGATTTGATCGCCAATCTAAAAGAGCTTGCCAAAACAAAATCCATATCGGATCTGGTCAAAGAAATACTCGAGAGAAGCGGACTGGCTGAGTTGTACCGAAAAGACGGTGATGAAGACCGATTGGAAAATATCAAGGAGCTGGTCAGTTCCATGCTATTGCTTGAAAAAGAAAACAAAGAACCCATCAATGTCGAGGAATACCTGCAGGAAATTGCCCTGTACACCGATCTGGATACCCAAAATGAAAATCAGGATAAGGTAAAACTGATGACCATCCACATTTCAAAAGGATTGGAATTTCCCTATGTTTTCCTTTGCGGTTTTACCGAAGGCGTGCTGCCAAGCGCGCTGTCGATCAAAGAAAGAAGAACCCGCGCCATTGAGGAAGAAAGAAGGCTTACTTATGTAGCAGTTACGCGCGCCGAGAAAAGATTTTACATAACCGATTCGGAAGGATATAATTTTACAACTGGGCTCAATAAATATCCATCTCGTTTTCTCTTTGAAATCAGTGAAGAGTTTTACATCCGTAAAGGCAAGTTAAGCCCTGAAATCCTTCAGGCCGCTAAAGTGCCATCTAGAAACTCCGATGCTGAAAATAAGGATCTTTTTGGTGTTGGGGATCTGGTTTCCCACCAGGTATTTAAAAAAGGGAGAATCAAGGCAGTAAATCTGGATAAAAACCAATATATAATCGACTTTTTTGAAATTGGTAAAGAAAAGCCAATAGACTTCAATTTCCGCTTCCTGCAAAAAATAACCGACGATTCTACTTCAGAATCAAATGAAAATATTAATAAAGATTCTGCACAGGATTTACAATCTCATTTGAAGTCCCAAAAAAATCCATTTGTCGAGAACCTCAATGAGCTTGCAGATGCAGAGTCTTCAGAGGATCAGCAATTTGGTAAAGATGCAAAAGCTATTTCAGGCGAGAGTTTAGGTTCAGACATTGCTACCGATACAGCTAAAAACAAGGATAAAAAATGGTGGAAGTTCTGAAAAATAAAATTTCGATTGATAACTTTTTCCTTTACATCGTGCCAAGCTTTTTTTAATAGATTTAGATTCAAAGTAAAAATGTTCTTTTTTTTCCTTTTTTATTAAAGCTATTTGCCTACTAATGTAGTAATCATCACTTTCAATCTATTATCTAGCAAATCTCTGGCATATGAAATTCTCTTTTCATAACTTCCCAAAAAAGGCAATTTACAACAACAATTATTAAAGATATTTCAGGCTGGGACAAACCTACAAAACAGAATACAAGAATATACTTCAAAATTTAATTCTCTTTTACAACCTTTTATTATAATTATGAATAAGTAAAGAAGCTCCATTTGTAGATGATAATTCTTCCAGACTTGTTTCACAAAGGGCGTCTATTCTAAACATTTGATCTATATTTGATTGTAATTTCCCTGCAGATTCATCAAATATAGAAATGTTTTCAATAGCCATTTTTACTATCTCAACTAGCTTTATAAAATCATCTTTAGACAATTTATCGTCTGATACATAATTTTCCAACCTTGCCCCTTGCCTGTATTTAGGATAGTTTTCAAGCCCCATAAACATAAACATCCATGACTTATTATATTTACCAATTGTTTTTACAATTCCTATGTAATCTGCAATTAACTCATCGTGCAGGTTATTCGACGCTATTCCGAATTTTTTAAGAGTGTACAGATGGGTACATTCATGTTTTTCTCTAATCGAAAGGGAATACGATAACCAAAGACTTTCATTCAATCCCAACTGCTTTGCAGACACATTACTATAAGGTTTTGTACTTATAATGATTAACTTATCTTTATATAAGCTATAACTTGGTAAAATATTCAGGTAAAACTCTTTGCTCCAATTATCTACAGTATGGTCTGCTAACCAATCACTTTTTAAATTAGCTATTTTTTGCCAATTATTGAGTCCATTAATCAAAACTGCACCCATTGATTGCGGCACAGGTTTAGGATTATTTTTATACAATAAGCACTGCAGAATTTTTATAAAGTCTTCTTGATCTGGAACTGTTAGTATTGGTATTTTACCCGCAATACTTTCACCAATTTTGAGGGTTATATTTTTAGGATTGTTTAATCTTAATGCAGAAGCCAATTTTATATTTTCTGTCTTACCTTTCAAAACTACATCTTTGTATTCTTGTTTTTCTTCTATCCCTAATTCAATTGGAAAGTTCAATTGCGGATAGCACTTTTTTAATTCATTAAATAATAATTTATCCTCAGTAATTTTTTTGGCAAGATCTTCCCAGTATTCAATACCTGTTTCATTTTCGAAAGAAAGTATTGTTTTGTTTGATTTAAATTTATTTGATAAGTAGGTTTTGAGTTCCTTAGAAAAATCATTATTTACGATAGGCGCTTCTTTTTTTTTAGGAGATGATTGATTTACCATTGTTACGCAATTTGACGTTTAGCAAGTTCTGTAAACAAACCTTCCATTTGAATTAACTCATCATAAGTTCCTGATTCTTTGATTTCTCCTTTTTCCAGAACAAAAATACGGTCAGCATTTTTTATAGTACTCAACCTATGTGCAATAACGATGCGGGTAGCCTGAAGTTTATCTAAACTTTCGGCTACAATATTTTGAGTTTTATTGTCCAGAGCGCTTGTGGCCTCATCCATAAATAATAATCTGGGTTTATGAACAATTGCCCTGGCAATCATTAATCTTTGTCTTTGACCTCCTGAAAAGGTGCCTGCTCCTTCACTAATAAAGGTATGCATTTCCATAGGCATATTCTTTATGTCATCTTCCATACCGGCCATGCGTGCTGCTTCCCAGGCATCTTCAAGTGTTAATTCTGAATTGCCCACAATGTTTTGATAAATACTCCCCGACATAAGAGTTCCATTTTGCAGGACTACACCTATTTGTCGTCTTGTGAGTTCTTTATTCATTGCGTCAAATGTGTTTCCATCATAGAATATAGAACCTAACTCCGCGTGTTCAAAACCTAATAAAAGCCTCATAATTGTTGACTTTCCAGAACCAGACGCGCCAACAAAAGCAACCATTTCGCCAGGCTTTATTTTAAATGTAACATTTTTTAAAATTAGCGGCTGGTCTTCATAATATCTAAAGGAAATAGAATTCAGTTCAATTTCTCCCATTAACTCACCCGGATCAATACTATCTTCTATCGATTCTGGTTTTTCTTCTAAAATTGGTTTTACTCTTTCGTACAAAGGAATAACGCTAAGAGACGTAATAAATGCCATACTTAATCTTAAACTATCATTTAAAAATTTATTAAAGGAAATGATAAAAGCCATAAATGATCCTACCGATAATATCGTGGGATTTTGAGCATTTTGAGCATTTAAAACCGTGTAATATATAAATGAAAAAAATAAAATACTTGTAAAAAGTGGATATGAGCTATTAAAAACTTCTACAAAGTTTTGATAACTTCCCGAACTAAATCCTAATTTTTTTAATTTTGAAAACTTGTCACCCCATAATGAAAAAATTCTTTTCTCACCTCCGGTTATTCTTATTTTACTAATTCCGGATAAAAACTCAAAAAGAAAACCCTGAATTTCTCCTTCGTATTGAGACACGCCACGATCATGCTTCAATTTTAGCCAGCCCATTACAACCATAAAAACAATAGCAATTAGAGCAAGTCCAACTCCTACCCATGCTAAACCCGAATCATAATAAAAAAGAAGTAATAAATTTACAAATGAAAATGCACCACTAAGTACAACTGTCATAAGTGTATTTGAAAGGATTTGTCTTATTGAATTAATACTTAAAACTCTATTTGTAAGGTCACCGGAAGTATATTTTTTATAAAAGGTTACAGGTAATCTAAGTATATAGTCCATCACTCCGGCTTGCAGGTTAATACTGGATTTTGACTCTACTCTCATTTGTAAGACTCCTTGCGTAAGCTGCAGCCCGGCAGATACCAAAGCTATAATGATCATAATCGTAAAGATTTCTAAATGTATAGATTTGTCTGCAGTTGGTATTACATCATCATATATCATCCCTGACAATACAGGAATTAACAGACCAATCAGACTTCCGAGAAAAGAAGCTAGTAATAATAGTTTGGCATCTTTTTTTACGCCATTCATAGCAAAACTTACTACTTTTTTTATGGAATCCATTTTTACATCAAATCCAGAAAAAAACATATACCCAATAGGATCTAAAGATTGGGCTATTTCATTATCGACAACAGTTTCTGTTCCTTTTGAAAGATTTTTGATGATATAAGTTGTCGAATTTTGCTGTATAAGAGCAACAGGTTCATTAGTCTCTTTTATAAAGGCTAATAAATGCCCGTTTTCATCTTTCCACCAGACATCTCTCAAAATAATTTTTCGTATTCTTACTTTAGAACTTTGAGCAATAGAATATAGAAGATTGTTTGCGTTGTGTATATCTGATTCAAAATGTTTTGGCTCCTGACATGCAAAGCCGGCATGTTCTCCAATTAATTGACATGTTAAATACAGTATGTTTTGCTTTTTATTATTTGGGTGATGTAATTTTTTTTTACTACCTGTAACTATAGATTTTATTTTTTCTAAAGTATTTTTTAATTCTTCTTCCTGATGAATTAATTTATCATTGAGGTTATTGTTTTCGAACAAACTATTGATCTCCATATTTTTGCAAAGCTGATTGTAAAAATGGACTTGTAATTTTTCTAAAGCAATTAAAAAATTAATTTCATCTTCTAAAACCTCTCTGGTACTCATCAATTTCAGCTCACAAAATTCAGACAAGGATCTAACCCATAACTTATTACAAACAGGAATTGGAAATTGAAGAGTATCATCTGAGTTAATAGCTTCCTGTTCGGAGAAAATCAAAAGTTTTCCCTGAATTAAACTGATCCAATTTATTCCCTGAGAAGGGTATGCTATGGTATTTTGATTTAAAATAAAATCATTATAGCTGTCAAATGTGGTGTAAGATTTTGGAGCGTTACCCGAATTAATTTTAAATGACGTTTTTAAGATCCATTTATCAATCATACTTTTTAGAAAGAAATGATCTATAGTAATGAGCTCGTGTTTATTTATACATAATAAATTGGCCTCGTTTGAAAAAACAATTAAACGTATATCATCCTTACAGTCAGGAGATAGTAAACTAAATAATAGCTCTCCTTTTTTTGCAGAATAAAGATATTTTAGCGCACATAGGTATTCTCCGTTTTCATCAACTCTGGCATAAAACACATTTACTTCACCAGAAAGTACCATCCAGAATTTACCGGAACTATTCAGTATCAATGGTTCTTCAACTCCTATAGCTATTTTATCTTTCGTTGACATATCTTAATTTTATTTTGTTTCAATCAATTTTGCATAAACACCATTTTGTTTTAATAATTCTTTATGAGAGCCTCGTTCTACTATTTTACCTAACTCCATTACAATTATTTCATCACAATCCATTATAGTGCTTAATCTATGGGCAACGATTAAACAGGTACATCCTCTTTTCTTAATATTATCCATCACAATTTTTTCTGTAGTAGAATCTAACGCACTTGTAGCTTCATCCATAATTAAAATTGTGGGGTTACAAACTAATGCTCTTGCAATTTCAATGCGCTGACGTTGTCCGCCACTAAAATTTGAACCACCTTCTAATACAGAACTTTCGTACCCATCACTTCTGGCAGCAATAACATCATGAATATCAGCATCTCTTGCTGAGTTTATGATGTTTTTTTCAGGAATCATAGTATCCCAAAAAGAAATATTTTCTTTGATGGTACCATTAAAAACCAGGACATCCTGATCTATAACCGCTAACGATTCTGTTATGATATGTCTGGGTATATGAGTTCTGTTTTTATTATCAAGTAAAATATCTCCATCCCACGGATCATAAAGTCCTGAAGCTATTCTTGCAATGGTCGACTTTCCGCTCCCCGAACCTCCAACTAATGCTACTCTGCTTCCGGGTCTTAATTTTAAACTAAAGTTTTCTATTAACGCAGGCATGGTGCGAGTATATCCAAAAGTGACATTCTTCATTTCGAAGTAGCCAATCAATTTGTTATTAGTAAATTGATTTTTTGTCTTTTGGATAGATTCATCTTCCGTTTCTATAAATTGTTTGTCAATCTCATAGTTCATTACATCATCGATACGCGCCATATCACTTTCTGTTTCGTGCAGCATGGCTCCTGCCGATACCAGTTGGTTGACCGGAGTAATAAAATTATTCATTAAGAAAGTAAAAGCAACTAAAGCTCCCAAAGTCATTTCTCCTTCCATTATCCTTAATGCGCCGATTCCTAAAATGAGAGTATTGGTTAAAGATAAAATTAGATTTGGAAGTATATTGAGCCTTATTGTCAACCATCCAAATTCTTGTTGAGCGTTCATTACCTTTGCCAAATATCCGATCCAATTGGTAAAAAAATCATTTTCTCTACCAGATGATTTCAATGTCTCAATCATACTAATTCCTGAGGTAGTTGTTCCTAATAACTTTCCCATTTCATTGCTTAATCTTCGACTTCCGTCTTTTCTGGCTGTTGAAACATATTTTAAGGCGGCAACATTTAGTGCTGCCATAAAAACACCAATTAAAGTCAGGAGAACATCATAAGAGAACATTAAAATGGCATAAAAAATCACCACGATAACATTTAATGCAGCATTTGCCAAATCACCACTTAAAAGTTTTGCTACTTTATCATTTAGTGCGACTCTGTTACCTATTTCGCCACTGTATCGTTGAGTAAAAAAAGCAATTGGTAAATGAAAAACATGCCAAAGAAATTTACTGGAAGTTACCAGCGCCAATTTTGTTTCTAATTTAAGTAAAAAGTACTGCTGGAGATAAACCAAAGAAGCATTCACAATTAAGACTACACCCATAATTAGTAAAAGGGGCATTACAAAACCTGAAAAATTATTGATCAAATATTTATCTATAAATATTTTAAGGAATGAAGGAATTACTAAACCGGGAATTACTAAAAATAAGCTCGCAATAACAATGTAGGCAATACTTAATTTAGAATTAGCAATTCTTGTAATCAAAGATGTTATTAATCCTTTTTTATGATTTCCTTTTTCAAATTCTTTTGATGGACTAAAGGTTAAAACTACACCTGTATAACAATCGTCAAATTCCTGATGACTTACAGAATATCTTCCTTGTGCAGGATCACTAAGGTAAACTCTCTTTTTTGTAAAACCCTCCAGGACTAAAAAATGGTTAAAATTCCAGAAGATAATCGATGGAGTTTCTAATTGCATTAGTTTTTCAATAGATTTCGCATAGCCTTTTCCTTCTAATCCGTACTCTTTGGCTGCTTTTAAAATATTGGTCGCCTTCAATCCGTCTCGTGACACTCCACAAGCTATTCTCAATTTTTCTAACGGAACAAACTTGCCAAAATGTCCTAAAATAATACTTAAAGCTGCGGCACCACATTCAACGCCTTCCATTTGTAAAACAGTCGGTACTTTAACAGGCTTAGCTGGTTTCTTGATAAGTATGTTTGTGTTATTTTTCATTTGATGGATCAATATAGGTCGAAAAATTTCTTAAATGCAGGAACAACTAGTGTTACAGGAGGCTCTTGTTTAATAGTAATTTTACCTAAACATGACGTGCCTTCTTTAAGAAAAATATCCGGCCCTTTAGCAGAAGTCCATTTATAGCCACTATACGATACAGCATCTCTTTCAAAATCAACGTACACCTCAAACAAAGGACCGCCTGTTAATAGTTGCTTGGTAAGCTGATCATTTTTAACAGAGGTTAGCATTCCTTGTTGTGTTATCGGAAAATCAGATACATACGTTACTTTTCCTTTTATAAAACCATATTCTTCAGGTTGCACGGTCGAAGGTACAATTAGAGCTTCCATTCCTTTTTTAATTTTTTTTCCATCTTTGGAAGGAATGTAAAGAATTCCTCTTAGTTGCGATTGTTTTGTGTTAATTGTATTTTTAAGTTTAAATAACGGAGATCCGGCTGAAACTACAATTCCGGCATCGGTTAAAACTTCAACTACTTCTCCGTCATAAGGACTTTTCACATTTCTTTGATTGTCATATTTTTCAGTTAAAAACTGAAGATTTCTTTCCGCTTCTGCAATTCTTTGTCTTTGTAATGTAACTTTCTGTTGTGTATCAAATCCCAAATTATTTTGTTGACTGGATGTTTCTACGATTTGTCCTTTTAATCTCTCGATTGTATTTTTTGAAGCCTCTATTTGTTGTTTTGTAGTTGCAACTTGCGATTTCGTTATTAAACTCTTTTCAAGAAGGGCATTCTCTGATTCCAATTGATTATTCAGAAATATGATTTTCTTTTTTTCGGATTCGATTTCACCTGTAATACTTACACGTGACTGACTAATTATTTGACCTTGTAACTGAGCGCCTTGATTTCCGTAAGACATTAGCTTTTCCATTTCAAATTTTCTGTCTGACAATACCACTTTTGCATCTTCTATTTGTTGAAATAGTTCCGGTTGACGTATTGTAGCTATAACATCTCCTTTTTTAACATTATTACCTATGGCTATTTTTAAGTCTACTAATTGTCCTTGTGCAGTAGCCACTACTTCATGAACGTCTCCACCCAATACAACGCCAACCACATCTAATTTTGTTTTTACGGTACCCATAAATGACCAGATTAATGCTGTAAAAACTGCCACCATAATGGTAATTAGAGCTATCCAGGCTTTTGTGCCGGTAACCTTAATCAATTGATCCAGTTTTTCCGGAGTAGAAAGTTTTTCTAATGCCGATTTTCTAAAAAAAGGTGCTGACATAATGTTATTTATTTTTAATTTTCCGTCTTCGGAATCGTATAAAATGCATTTTGAGTGATTTTGAACCCAAGCTCTTCTTTAGAAATAAGTGTACCGGTTTCATGTCTAAGAATTAGGATTGCATTTGAAAATTGTTCCCGTGCGCTTAAATTTTGTAATTCTGAAGAAGTAAGTCTTTCCTGAAATATCATCAAATTTAAAAGTGTAGTCAAACCTGCCTGAAACTTTATCTGTTCATTGTTATATGCATTTAGACAAAAACCATAAGCTTCTTCTGATTTTTCAACAATTAAAGCATTGTTAATCAAATTATTAATCGCTATATCGATATTCAATTCAATATTTCTTTGCGTGTTTTCATTTATTGTAGATTGATTTTGCAAAGCGATTTTACGTATTGCATAATTCCCTTTGGCCAGATTGTTATTCAGTGGAAAAGCAAATGTTAGTTTAGCTCCGCCTCCTACGTCCCGACCCTGATTATTAGTAAGAGAAGCCCAGGATTGGTCAATACCATTTCCGGCGCTTGTACTTCCATAATAAGCAAATGCTGATAAATTCAATACAGGTTTTAGATTGTTTTCTGCTACAAGGTACTGAAGTTCAACTGCTTTGTATTCTTCTCCATTTGCCTTTACATCACCCCTGTTGTCCTTGGCAAGTTTAATAAGTGCCTCTTTATTAATACTGCCCACATATCCGGATTCTGAAATAGTGGGAAAGTCATTAACCGGAATATCCAATTTTTGACTTTCTTCATCGATTAGACCAATAACTCTCCCTAAATTTAATCTTGCATTATATAGATCTTGTTTTGCAGAAGCGGTTAACCTTTCCTGATTGCTTAAATCTGCATTGACTTGGGCTAAATCACTTTCTGGTTTTTTATCCGCTTTTACAAGTTCAATAGTCATATTTAATACGTCTCTTACCCTATTTTCATTTTGAAGATAAATGGCCAGACTTTTATACGACGTATAGTAATTCCAATAGGCAATACCAATTTGCTCAACTTCATAAGAATTGGTAAATTCAGAATCATATTTACTTTTATTGATATAAAAAACAGAAGCTTTTTCTAAGGCTGTAGTTATCTTTGCTCCCCTTCCTCTTAAAAGAGGCTGGGTTAATTGAAGATTAACAGTGCTTAAATGATTACCATAAAAAGGACCCACGAGCTCATTAAAATTGTTGTAAGGATAATTACTATCTTTATAATTATAATTTAAGCTTAGATCCAGGATTTGTCCGGAACGTAATGCTTTTTGTAATCCCGCTGAAACATCCAACGAATTACTTTTTAGCGTTTTATCGACGTATTTATTCCTGGAATCAGCATCCAAAAGATTGTATCTATCATTTTTATATGCAATTTCAGAATTTAGGTTAAAGTCAAAAATACTCTTTTGAATTAGGAAATTACCCTCAGCATTTTGAATAGCGTAATTAGCAAATTTAATATTTGGATTTTTACTAAAAGCAATAGTTGAAACCTCTATTAAATCGCACTTAATTTTAGACTGACTATATAAGATACTACTAATCAACAAAATGCAAAACAAAAAGTAATTCCTCATATTTGAGCCTTAATAATTAACACTTAACTTAACTTCAGAAAACTTATTTAATATCTGACCGAAGCGTGCACCAGCCTGAGAAACTACATCTAATACTTTTGTATCAATTAAATCCTCTTCCTCAGGAGTTCCATATCCCAAACGATCTGTTGTTTTTCTTAACCTGTTGGAAAGAAATAATGCTAGTGAATAATAAAAATTAGCTTTGAAATCCGGATTTGAAGAAAGTCTCAATTCTATAGCATTTCGGGATATTTTATAAATTACAGATGTTTTTTTTGAAATAACAGAAACTGAAGGTGGTCTGGATTCTAAGAAAGACATTTCACCAACAACTTCTCCCGCTCCAAGAAGAGCAACTTCCTTTCCGTCAATTCCATCTGAAAAAATAGACAATTCGCCAGATAATAAAATGTATAAATTATCTACATAATTTCCTTTCCTGATCAGTGTTTCTCCAGTTTTTAATTCTATTTTTTGACCATTCTGGATCATCCATTCCAGATCTCTGTCATCTAATTGGCCTAAGAAAAAAAGCACTCGTTTCATAATATATATTTTTAAGGTTATGTTTATTTAATTATGCTTGATTAAAAAAATCATTAAAGAATCTTATAGACTTTTGTGTCAGACTCTTTAGGCTAATGAGTTTATTAATGCTTTGGGTGATATATTATATTGATCAATGAATAATTTTGAAAAATAATGGGAATCATTATATCCAACTGAATAAGAAACCTGAGAAATGGAATCCTGAATATAATTATCAATTAGCTCCTTTGCTTTATGCAGCCTTAAGATTCGAATGTATTTATTGGGAGTTAAGTAAACTAAATTGGCAATTTTTCTATGAAGCTGTCTTTCGCTTACCGCCATCTTATACGATAAATAACATAAATCGAGATCATTTTTAGAAATAGAATTATAAATTTCTTTTTCTAAGTTTATCAGCCATTTCTGATCGTTTTTTGTCACTTTTTCGGGAGTTATCTTGCCGGAACATACATCCTGAACATTCTTATTTGATTCATAAATATCAAAAATATCCGGTCGGCTTTGTATGGTTAAGCTTACTGATTTAGATTTAATTTCATTTAATATTTGCTCAATCAAATCATTGATTTCATTACTGCTCGAAAAAATAATTTCATTTTTAACCTCGTTTCCGGATGTGCTGGGAGTACTGGCTGTAATAATAGAATCTAGTGGACTTTTTATATGCAGGAACAGATGATTTAAAATATCTGGTGAAGACCAGTCTATTGCCGTTTTCTTTGCTGTTGTATTCATGATTTGTACTGGTAATTAATTCTATGATTACTAATTTTCAAAAATCGAGTACTACTATCTTTTTAAGCAGATTCAGAACCATTTGACTTTTCATTTTGAAAAATCTAAAAAAACAGACTTTACAAACAATTGATATGTTTGTATTACTTTACAATTATGCTGTTTTTATGGCTTTTATGAACTTCAAAATTCCTGGTTATAAATAATTCTGAAGTAATTTGATATGTCAAAGCTAGTGTAAGAGTTTTGTGTGGTTTTACACCTAAAGTGTAAAAAAAGTTAAAAATTGGTAACAGTTCAGCTCCTTTAAGCGATGGAACTTAAATTTTAAGTGATCTACGTGTTTTTTATACAGACGAAAAAGGCAGCTATTAGATAAGGATTGACCCAAATATAAATCGTGCAGAAACATCAAAAAGTAATGTAACAGAAACTCTTCTGATAAAAAATATCTAAAAGAGAATTACTAAATTTTGATTTTTTTAATGATTTCGGAGAAAAGAAAGAAGTCTGCAAAAAGGATTTGCATAACACAAGATGCTGGAAACTGCGTCTATATCATTTGTAATAATCTGCACTCACGCAGGATATCTTCGTCATTGCCTTTATCAATGCCTAAAATATCTTTTATTTTACTTTTGCGTTTTTTAACAGTGTCTTCAGAAACTTTTATAGTGTTTGCAATGGTTTTTATCTGACAACCCTGAGAAATAAGTGTTATGATTTGGCGGTCAACACTATCAAAATGACCTTCGGCCAACAAGCGTTCTGTTTTTGCTTTTTTAGCAGTTTTACTAAAATAGCTTTCGCCATTCATGAGCTTTTCATAAGCCAACAACAATTCTTCATCGTCAAAATCAGTTTTGACCATTATTCCGTTGACATGAGTTTTTTGAAAAATATTGTACAAAATAACACTTTCAAAATGCGAAGTAATAATTAATGTTTTTGCACCGGGAATATGTTTGTGAACTAAAAGTGCTAAATCACCACCATTTAAAATGTCTTTTTCAGGGAAAGGTGGCAAGCTATAATCCAGCATTACCAAATCAAAAGAAATTGGCTGGGTTTCATCTGAAATACGATCATAAGCGGCCTTACAATTATTTGCAGAATAAAACTCTAACTCATGCCCTAACTTATTGTGAGAGAGAATGGTTTGATATCCAGTAATCATCGAAGAGTGGTCTTCAACTATTAGTATTTTTTTTGTCATTGGTCTTTAAAACTCAAAACTATTGAATTCTATCGGAATTGACAAATTTATTTTTGTACCAATATTTTGTTGAGATTCCAGGGAGAATTGTCCCTTAAGTTCCATTGCGCGATGATTCATGTTTTTTAATCCAATTCCTTTTTTTGATTGCGTCAAATCAAAACCTTTACCGTTGTCGGCAATTTGAATACTTATACCTGTTTCACTCTTGGCAATTGCAATTGTTATGACATGAGCATCAGCATATTTATTGATGTTTTGCAATGCTTCCTGAAAAATTCTGTAAAGATTCATTTTTACATTTATATCCACCAATGACCAGTCTATCCTCGGATCAATTTCTATATCTATTTTAGTTATAGGATTTTGGTTTAATTCCGTAAATAATGCCTTTATCGTGGTTTCAAAATCATCAGATCCTGAAAAAACATTCGTATTAAGTTCGTGTGTCAGATTGCGAATTTCTTCTTCGATATTTCTCATCTGAGCGATATATACCAGATGTTTTTTTATTGTTTCCTCTGATTGACTATATTTTATTTCGTACAAATTCATTCGTATAGCCGACAATTTTCCAATTATGCCATCGTGCAGTTCTCGGGAGATGCGTTGCTTTTCGATAAGTTTGCCTTCTTCCATTTTTTGCTGATTTGAAAGCATTAAATTATAAATTTGCGAATCGTTTAGCGCTTGTTCTTGTTTTCGAAACAGTTTTTCAAGTTTGATGTTTCTGTTTTTATGATATAAAATAATTAACAATAATAGCAATACCAGGGCACTCATTATTGCATACAGAATGAATTGTTTTGAGATTTCATTCTTTTTATTCTCAGCTACTATTTTTTCCTGAATTATCTGGTCGGTTTCAAACTCTATCCGGGCATATTTATTACGAGAAGTACGCTCTACAGCCTGAAGACTATCTTTAAGATTAATGTATCTATTGGTATAATAGAATTCGTTCTCAGGATTTGCGACGGTTAATAATTTAAGAATGTTGAGTTCGTCTTCAAAAAGATTATTTTCATGCGCCTTGAGCAACGCGTCTTTTAAGTAGTAATTTGCTATTGAAAAGTTTCTTTGATTTAAATGATATTCTCCTAAATAAGTTTTGGATGTAATCTGAACTGGAATATTGTTTATTTTTTCGCCAATTTTTAAGGTTTCTTCAAACTGTTTCAATGACGATTTATTACCCAGTTTAAATTTAGAATAAGCCAGTTTATTGGTAAGATAACAATAAATTGGAGGATCTGTTTTTTTGAAATTGGCTATAGCTAATCCTTGTTTTGCAAATGCAATAGCTTTTTTGTATTCCTGGGTTTTTACATATATATTGGCGATATGATTATAAGGCTGGCATTTGTAAGATAAATAATTTGGATTTGATTTTAACTTTTCAGAAATTTCGATAGCTTTGTTATAGTAATCTACAGCTTTTTCGTAATTATTTAAACCTACCAGCGTGCTTCCTAAAGTGAGATAACAATTGTAAATCAGTAGATTATTATTTTTTTCAATTCCAAATTTTAAGGCTTCAATCGCTAATTTTTCAGCACCTACGTAGTCATTTTTAAAAGATAAAATTTCTGCTTTCCATATCTTTACATTTCCCAGTAAATTCTCATTTTTTTTTTTCAAAAGAACTTTTTCTGATTTTGTAAAGTAATAATAGGCAGAATCATATTTTGTTTCTTTATTGTAAACAGTTGCAATACTGTAGCTTGCATTTTGAATACCTTCATTATCTTTTAATAAAGTTGATTTTTGATACAGTTTTTGAAGTAACTCCAGACATTTTTCAGTCTCCCCAAGTTGTAAAAATGAATCTGCCAATTCATAATAATAGTCAGCAGAGATTACTAAAGCATTATTTTTTTGAATAATTTCAGAGGCCAATAAAGCCTTTTGTAACCTTTCATTTTTAGTTTTATTTTTGTTTGTAGAAATCGCAATCAACGAATCTAACTCACTAGCATTTAGAGCGTAAGGATTTTCATTTTTACGCTCGCAGCTAATAAAAAAAATACTAAAAAATAATATTGTTGTAAGTAGTTTCAATCGTGCTTAATTATATAAAGGTAAAAGTACATTTTTTTTAACTTTTTAATATGTTTAAAAAATAATACTAAAAACTAAAAGTTATTTTTTTGGTGGGATTATGCTTCCAGGATTATTTGGATCAACGTCAGCGCGAGTTTCGATTTTAGCCTTTGGTGTTTCAGTTTCAATTTCGTCTGCAGTACAAGAATTTAAAGTGGCTAACAGTGATATAATGGCGATAATATAATAAAAATGTTTCATGGTGTTTTTTGGTTTAGTTTAGAAAATATTTATTGGAACAACAACTTTGTATTAGCCGTTGAGTGATTAAAAAATGTTTTTAGGAATTCCTTGTACTTGTAATATTACTTAGACAAATCTATACCGATTTTAAAGTTTTACTTTAGACTAAAAGTGTAAAAAATGTTAAAATTCTTACTTTAAATATTATATTTTAAGAAAAGTTAACTGATTAATGTACCAAATAATGTCATCTTTTAGTCTAACATTGAATTGCTAAATACCAAAAAAGCGGTATGGTTTTATCACTATAAATCATAAGAAAATGTTTTATAATGGCGTTTTAATGACGTTTTGAGAATCAGAAAAAGGTTAACTCTCTGGAGAAGATTGTAACGGCAAAACCTCAAATGTACCTTGCTTTTAGCATGGGAACATTTGAGGTTGCGGCTTATTTGTTTATTTTTAATTAGTAGCTCTACGAAAGGCTTTCCAAAATTATATTTTTTTGAAATTCTAAATCTTCTAATGAAAGTTTGTTTATTTTTCTTTCTATATTTTCTACTGCGCTAAGTTCAAAGTAATCTTCAATTACTCCAAACTCTGTATGTAAATCTCTGGAAGATGAATTTACCTCAAAATAAGGAATGTCACCTCTCATCATTTGTGCTGTTTCGTGTTTGTAGATAAAACGCAAATTAGAGTCGAGAGGCACGTTTTTGAAAGCAATTGAAAAATAGTCTTCTATTTTTTGTTTATAAAGTTCCTTATTTTTTAAATTTTGCGGTAAGCTCATCAGTCTCAAAATGCGTCCATAAGCATTCGTAGGCCGCCAGATATGTCTTATAGGTTGATTATGGAATTTTTGTATTGGAGATTCTTTAGATAATAGAAAGGACTTTTGCTTTAATAAAAGGGTATAACATTCCTCGAACCCCATAAGGAATTCCTGTAAATACTTATCAATAAAAACCTTCTCCCCATTTAAAGTCGGAATATTTTTTTTAATATACTCCTCTTTCATTTCCTTATTTACCATCTTCCAGTCTTTAGTATATGAATTGACTCCGGTTCTTTTATAATAAAAACCATATGTTTTTTTGGAGTATCCCAGACCACACATTACACAAGAAGAGGAATTTTCATCCTTGCTGGGTAACAAACCCGACATAAGCAGCGAATCTCCTAATTGATCTAAATCACTATATTTATCCAGGTCAGATGTACCAAAATATTTTGTTAGACTATCATTAATCATTGGCTGTATTATGGTTTCATGATCAATAAATACTAGTGAATCTCCATTAGCAATAAGATTTTCTGCATGAAAATCAGTGGCGTTTAATACATACAAAACACAGGATAAATATCCGGCTCTCTCATAATATCTTTTAATTTCTTCTTCTGTATTACAAGCTTTTTCTATTACGAATTCTTGCCAGTGGTATTGGTTTTTATTTAAGATGTTATACTTATAATTACCCAAAGAAAAAGAATCATTTAACCAATCTGATAGTTGAAAAAAAGGAAGTGAAATGGCTCCATTTGTAGGTTTATAAACTAAGTTGCCATTTTCAAAATCAATTATAGCTGTTGATGCACCATTATGAAAATCACCTTCGCCAAGTTTAATGTCTTGAATTTCTTCATCATTGTGTTTAATCAAACCATTATTAAACAACTCAGCAGAATCATTTTTATAGGAATGTAATATTTTTTCATACAATTTCTGAATATTATTTTTTTGGAGTGGTAAAATCTCGCCTAAAACAGGAAATAGCTGACCCAGGTTTTTCCAGTCATTATTTTTTAAATCCTCAAAAAAATCTTCAAAAATTAAATCTTTATTGTTTGCAATGCTAATAGATAATAGATCTACTATACTTTTTTCATATAAGGAGCAAATAGCCGAATTGGTTTTTTCCTGAACCTGGAAAGGTGTGTCTATTATATTCATATTTTTTATCTTATATTTAATCAAAGCTCAATTTCAATGTTTTAACGCCTTAAATTTACAACTAACAGAAAAAGAGGCTGTTTTGAGTTTTCAAACAGCCTCTTTTTATTACTTGAAAACAAGTTTTATACTAACTCTTTATTTTAGCAAGACAAAAAGTAACAACTTTCTACAGCTAGCGCTGCTTCTTTTCCACCAGCAACCAAATTTAAATCTTCCTGAGTTAATTCGATTGCATCTGAATCTCCATCAAGCAAAACATATTGTGTTGCAGATACATTTACATAAATTGTATTCTTATCCGTTTGATCAAAAACAACTATGTTTCTTGTTTCTCTTTCGATAAGTTCTGGGTAAAGCTCTGCAATTGCTGCTTTAGGATTTTTTACCAATCTTTCTTTAAAAGAAGCATCATTAAGAGATTTAAGGATAACTTCTCTAACTTTTACTTTTGAATCGTCTGTTAATTGAATTTTACTCATGATTTTAATATTTTAATATTTATATTTAATTTTTAATGTACCTAGTCGTACATTGTTTTTGGGTTTATCAATTTTAAAAAATTGTATTCAGCACAATTTCTTAAAATTGATGATTTTTTTATACTAACTCTTTGTTTAGCAAGATAAAAAGTAACAACTTTCTACAGCTAGCGCTGCCTCTTTTCCACCAGCTACTAAATTTAAATCTTCCTGAGTTAATTCGATTGCATCTGAATCTCCGTCAAGCAAAACATATTGCGTTGCAGATACATTTACATAAATTGTATTTTTATCGGTTTGATCAAAAACAACTATGTTTCTTGTTTCTCTTTCGATAAGCTCAGGGTAAAGCTCTGCGATTGCTGCTTTAGGATTTTTTACTAATCTTTCTTTAAAAGAAGCATCATTAAGAGATTTAAGGATAACTTCTCTAACTTTTACTTTTGAATCGTCTGTTAATTGAATTTTACTCATGATTTTAATATTTTAATATTTATATTTAATTTTTAATGTACCTAGTCGTACATTGTTTTTGGGTTTATCAATTTTAAAAAATTGTATTCAGCACAATTTCTTAAAATTGATGATTTTTTTATACTAACTCTTTGTTTAGCAAGATAAAAAGTAACAACTTTCTACAGCTAGCGCTGCCTCTTTTCCACCAGCTACTAAATTTAAATCTTCCTGAGTTAATTCGATTGCATCTGAATCTCCGTCAAGCAAAACATATTGCGTTGCAGATACATTTACATAAATTGTATTTTTATCGGTTTGATCAAAAACAACTATGTTTCTTGTTTCTCTTTCGATAAGCTCAGGGTAAAGCTCTGCGATTGCTGCTTTAGGATTTTTTACTAATCTTTCTTTAAAAGAAGCATCATTAAGAGATTTAAGGATAACTTCTCTAACTTTTACTTTTGAATCGTCTGTTAATTGAATTTTACTCATGATTTTAAATTTTAAGGTTTTTATTTAAGGTTAATGTTTATACTTAATTTGTATGCTTTCGGGTTTATCAATTTTAAAAAATTGCATTCAGTACAATCTTTTAAAATATTATTCTTTACAACCTGATACAATTTTTGAGTGTAGAAAATAAAGAATCTGTTAAATTCTTCCACATCATTTGCTCGCCTCCTGCAATTGCTTCCAGCTGGTCTTCTGTAAGTTCCAGATTCTCTATTTCTGGTTCTGCAGGCAGATTTACATATACTTTAGATCTATCTGTTTGGTCAACAACAACCAACTCTTTTCCCTCCGGCAAAACTATCTTAACACCTGTTAGTTTTTCTATTGCTTCTACAGGATTCACCAATAATTCTTTTCTAAATTTGATGTCTTCCCAAGCTTTAGAAATGACCTTTTGTATAACTTGCTGCTTTCTGTCTTCCATAGTATTTGATTTCTATAATGTAAAGATAAAACTACTTTTATGTGTAAATTTGCCAGATAATACTCCAAAACTGACAAAATTGATTTTTATTAAATATTTTAGAAGAAACTTTTCTCTATTGAAAACCTGGCTTGATTATAGAGATATTGGTTCGAAATCCACGTATTATATAAGCCCTTATTAGAAATTATTTTATGATAAAAAAAGTCATTTATTTTTTCGGTAAACAATTCCTTATTTTCAAAATTTAGCTTAATGACAAGTTTTGTTAAATCAATCAGTAAAGCTATTTTTAGAATATCATAATGTTTATTATAGGCTTGCTGAAAAAAGGAAATTAATAAATCAAAGTATTCCTCATAATGGCCATTTTTTAAATGCTTATTTACGGAAATCCAATCGTAAATTATTTGTCTGTCAGGATTGTCGATTCCAAAATTCAAATCTATGTTCCATTCATTTGGCAAAAAATCAAAATGATTATTCAAATTAGACTTGACTGTACTTTCAACAATACTTATAAAGGCTTCATGAGCAAAATACTCTCTTACATAAGGATTTTTACTCCAGTAGAAATTGTTATTAAAGATATTTCCAAACAAACCTTCGTTGTATTCTCCGTTAAACAAGTAATGCATTAAACTTTTTGCTGTTTTATTACCTAATTTCATTTGATTACTTGCAAAATATATTCTCGATATATTTTTATTTTGTTCAAAGCATCTTGTGCATAAAGTATATATGCCCTGTTTTATTAAATATTCGATTAGAGCAGTAGCTTCCAATGTAAAAAGAAGTGCTTTGTCAAAATTTTCAGTTTTGTGATAATACAGTGCCTTAACAGTTAATGTTCGCTGTTTTACATATATATATTGATTCCCTAAAAAGGAATTTTCAATTTCTTGCTCTATTGCTAAATATTTTTTAAAAGAATCATCTAAACCCGTAGTTTTAGATAACAATTCCTTTACAATCTCAGTCAATTCTTTACGAATATTATCAATCCTTGCACTATCTTCTTTATTCACTCCACATATTTCTTTTAATTCCTTTTCGTGGAGAGCTTCAAACAATTTCATTTCGTCTTCTTCAAAGAAAGATCTTTCTATAGATTTTGGGAAAGAAGGAATTAAATACAAAAATTCCTCTATTTTTTCATACTCTAAAGTTGTTGTTCTCATATTTGAATGTTTTTTTGTTAAATTGAAAAGTGTTTTTTTTTAAACTTTTATTGTCTGTTTTTTTTACATACAAAGTGTCAAATTTTAAAAGAGACTAAGTTTTCTTAATCATAAAGATAAAGCGGGGGTTTTCTATAAATTTGCCAAATAGACTGACAAAAAGGAACTTAAAAATTAATATCCTTTTCTACAAAATACATCTTGAGTTCTCCCTTGCCCTTTGCCTGAATACTTCCTCGATATTCGAAACGAAAGCATTCTTCATTTTTTATGAGATTATAAAGCGATTCACTGATGTTCACTTTACCTACGATACCATTGCTTTCAATCCTGCTGGCGGTATTTACAGTATCACCCCATACATCATATTGAAATTTCTTTATCCCTACAATACCCGCTACAATTGGTCCTGCATGAATACCTAATCGCATCTCAAAAGCCGGATTATTACTGGCATCATTCTTAATTTTTCTTTGAGCCATAAAATCCTGCATTTCTAATCCTGCCAATACAATATTTGTCAAAGATTGTTGATCTGGTTTGGGGATTCCTCCCGCAGCCATATAAGAGTCTCCAATTGTTTTGATTTTCTCTATATTGTATTTTTCGGTGATCAAATCAAAAGCTTTGAAACAGGCATTTATTTCTTCGACTAAATTTTTAGGAGACATTTTCTCAGCGGTTTGAGTAAAGGATTTAAAATCTGAAAAAAGTATAGAAACTAAATTAAAGTCACGGGCATTCACAAAACCCTTTTGTTTTAGTTCTTGTGCTATTTCTTCCGGCAAAATATTGAGTAAAAGTTCATCAGAAAGGTCTTTTTCTATTTTCAACGCTATTTTAGATTTTCGCGTGTAGTTTAATCTATTCCATAATCCTAAAGCTATGAGAACAATAAAACACAAAGAGATAATAATAATATTTTGTTGCTTTTCCTTTTTTTGTACTTCTTCTTTATGTTTGGATTCAACAACATGATCTTTCCTTACATGAGATATGCTATCCAGTAATTGTTGATGCTGAAACTCCATAATCATCATTTTATTAGAAGTTTCTCCAGATTTTAAGCTGTCTTTGAAGTTATTTGATTTTTCATAAAAATAAAGCGCCAATTTGTCGTTTTGGGCAACCTTATAAGCATTATACAAACACTCACAAGCCTCTTTTTCAACTGACATTGCACCTATTTTTTCGGCATTCTTATATCCTTTTAAGCATTTAGCAATTGCTTGTTTGTTTTGATTTAATTTGTTTAGTATTTTTCCAAGGGCAACTTCTGCGATACTTATATATTGTAAACTATTAATTTCAGTAGCATATTTAAGTGACAGGTTATAGTAATATAGTGCTCTCTCAAAATTTGATTGTTTAAAAAACAATTCTCCTAAACTGGATAATACTTCAATTTTTAATTGTTTGTCATTGATTTTACCTGCATTAATTAGTGCCTGGTCCAGATTTTTCTGAGCTTTATCGTAATTATGTAATTTTATATAAACGATTCCTGAAGCATTTAAGTTTTGAGATATGGCTTTTACATCCGTACTGTTTTTATAAATGGAATACGATTTATCATAGTATTTCAGTGCATTTGAGTAGTCTTCAACCTGCGAATAGATTCCGCCAATATTTTGCGAAGTTGCCGCAATCATTTTTGTATCGTTTAGTTCTTGCTGAATAACAATAGCTTGTTTGTAGTAGTTTAAGGCATTAAGATAATTTCCTAAGTAATAATAAACACCTCCAATATTATTTAATATCGAAGAGATTCCTTTTTTATATTTTGTTTTTTTATATTCCTCGGTACTTTTCTTAAAAAAAAACAAAGCATTTGAATAATCTCCCTGATAATAATAAGTTACCGCTTTATAACTATAACAATCACCCACTTTTCGACTTTTACCCAAAGATTTATAAAAGACTAAACTTTTATCGAAATACAGTAACGATTTTGGATAGTCGCCTGCATCCTGACTTTTCATACCTAAATTAAGAATGGAATCGGCATTCTTACTATTTATCACGATCTCTTTTTGCTTCGTTTTTGATTGACCAAAAAACAGCATTCCATTAAATAATAGAAATACAGAGAAAACAATATGTATGTTTCTTTTCATGAATATGTATGTTTTAATAAATATCAAAACGTACATATTCAACTCTGGAATAGGTACGTTTTTTAATTTTTAAAATTGCCAATAGGTTAATTTTATTAAAAGAGATTACCAGAAAGATTGGTAGGCTTAATAATGATAGGCGGGGTTATATCTCCATCTCCACCAGCAACTAGATCAAGCTGTTCTTCATTCAATTCTACATCTTCCATATTGACTTCAGCAGGAATGTTGATGAAAATTGTCGACGAATCTGTCTGATCAACAAATGCAATATTTTTACCTTCGGGCAAATGAATTGGGTGTCCTAAAAAACTTTCTATTGTCGCGACGGGACTAGTTATCAAATTGCTTTTAAAAGTTGGATCTTCCCAGGCTTTTTTAACAATGGCATCCAGATTTTTTTGGTCGTTAGTTAATTCCATTTTTCTTATTATTAGTTAATTCCTTTTTACATTGGGGAAATTAGCTTCTTTTTTAAGTATAGAATTGCCAAATACGCTGACAAAATAATTTGTTATTTAACCAACTTGATTATTGTTATTAGTTTTTCTTTTAATTTCTTCATCAAAAGTATATCGAAATAATTTTTAGGGAATTAGAAAAAAAACAGGTAAAATACACGAAGTAAAATTGAAATCTTGAAATCCAGAAAGTACCAATAATAAAAATAATCTGCGATTGCAGGTTCTTTCTTAAAAAGTAAATGGTAATAAGAAATCAACTGTATTACCAAACCTATCAACTGGTCTATATAAATGTAAACCTAAGCTTGAAATATACTGCCTGCAATATAATAGACTTCGGATAGTAAAGCTCTTTCGTATTCATTTTTAAATGGATTTAAAATTCAAAAATAAAAGTTATTGCCGGATGCGACAGCACCACACTTAGAATCCAAACTTCAATTATAGAGACCTCACAGATAAATTATAAATAATTCAGACTATTTTTTTTTATTTATTATTTGTAATTAATCTAAATAAACCTAGATTTGCAGTCTCAAAAATAAATAACCGCCATGAAGTTTACATTCTCCTTAATGCTGCTTGCCGTTTTTAATATTGGCCTGGCACAAAATGCCAAAATCACCGGAAAGATTGTTTCCGAAAATAATGAAGCTGTTTCCTTTGCTTCTGTCTCAATTAAAAGCCTTAAAAAAAATACCAGTTCTGACGACAAAGGAAATTTTGAAATCAATAATCTGACACCAGGAAATTATACTTTATCTTTTTCTTCGATGGGATTTTCTGTTCAGGAAAAAACAGTTGAACTTCATGAAAATGAAAACCTTGAAGTTTCGATAGTTTTACAGGAAAACGTAAATACGCTGCAGACTGTAGAAATTACAGGCCGTAAAGAGAAATCATATAAAAACACGAAATCTTTTATCGGAGCCAAAACAGAAATTGCTTTAAAAGATTTACCACAGGCCGTTTCGTATGCTACCAAAGAGTTAATTGCCGATCAGGGTGCTATCCGCGTAGGCGAAGTGGTGAAAAATTTCAGCGGGGTGAGCCAGTTTACTTTTTATGATGATATTTCGATTAGAGGTTTTAGAATAAACGGAGGAAGCAACACCCAGTTACTGAATGGTATGCGAACCTCTACAGGATTCTGGAAACAGCCACTTGCCAATTATCTGGAACGTGTTGAAGTTTTGAAAGGGCCTTCATCTGCTTTGTTTGGAAACGCTTCTCCCGGAGGAGTTATCAACAGAGTTACCAAAAAACCTTTGGATCAGGCTGCAAACAGCGTAAGTTTTTCTACAGGAAGTTTTAATACTTTAAGAGCTTTAGCCGATTTTACAGGGCCACTAACTGAGGATAAATCGCTTTTATACCGATTGAACTTAGGTTATGAAAATGCAAATTCTTTTAGGGATTTACAATTCGATAAAAATATTGTCCTTGCTCCTTCCCTGTCTTTTCTTCCAAATGATAAAACCAGTGTCAATTTTGATCTGATTTACACAAGTTCAAAAAGTATATTGGACCGTGGACAATCAACTTATGAAAATACTTTATACTCTACCAAAATATCCAATTCATTAAATTCTACCAACGATTATTTAAATGAAGAAACATACATTGTCACGACTTCCTTAAATCATCAATTTACAGATCGTTTGTCCTTTTCAGGATCTTACATTCGTACCGGTTATACAGAAGATCTTTTGGAACACCGAGGTGCCAATAAATATGCATCTGCGGGTGACGGATCTACGATTCCGACTTCTATAGAAATGCAGGTTTTTATGCGAAAACGTAAACGCTATATCGATAATCTTTCGACCTTTTTTAAATACGAAGCCAAAACCGGAGCTTTAGAACATAACCTGATTTTAGGTTACGATTATGCACAGGAGGAAGTTCCTTCCGGAGGTTCACAATTGCAGGCTACAGGATATAGAAATGCTGCAAATACAGGATCGATTGCAACGTATAATCCAGCTAATAAAGCCAATTATTTATTGGATTCTAAAGGTAATCCGGTGCCTAACGTGGCGCATTTTGACCTGACAAATCCGTCTGGGTCACAGCAGTTAAAAGACATGAGCAAGTATTTTTATGCAGCCCGTCCTTTTGATCCTACTTTTTATTCTTTATACGGAGTTTATCTTCAGGACCATATTAAGTTTGGTGCATTTCAGGCTTTAATTGGGGTGCGTTACGACGAATATAGTGATAAGGAAAACTACAAAAAGACAAATGAAAACAAAGTAAAACAGCATTCGTTTTTACCCCGTTTTGGACTTACATATACCGTTAATCCAAACATTAATTTGTACGGAACTTACGTAAAAGGATATAACCCACAAACGGCTTCTTCTTTATCAAACCCAAATGCGGGAGGACCTTTTAATCCGCTGGAAAGTAATATGATTGAGTTTGGAGGAAAATCTTCGTGGTTTAAAGAGAGACTTTTTGTAACGGTTGCCCTTTTCAAAATTAAGCAGAAAAACACTTTATATCCGGCAAACGATACTACAAATCCTGATTTAATGCGTGCTGTAGGTGAAGAAGAATCGAAAGGTATTGAAATTGATGTGAACGGAAATATTACACGAAACTGGAGTATTTCTGCCGCTTATTCTTATAATGAAGCTGCAATTTCTGAAAGCCCGATTGAATCTGAAATTGGAAGACAAAAACCAAATACTCCACGCCAGCAGGGTAATTTATGGACACGTTATAATTTTACTGAAGGAGCTTTGAAAGATTTTGGACTTGGTTTTGGAAGCAATTTTGCAACCACACGTACACTTAGCCAAACCGACCAGCAGACACTTCCTGGCTATACTTTATTTAATGCGGCATTGTATTACAGCATTAATAAATTTAAAATCCAGGTAAATGCCAATAACATATTGAATAAAACCTACTGGGTTGGTGGTTATGATTATATTCGATTGTTTCCTGGGGCGCCTTCCAACTGGCTTTTAACTCTTGGTTACTCCTTTTAAGAAAGTCAAGTTATCAGAAACTCTTCTTTGGTATTTATTTATATGAATAAAACATTTAAAAAAAATATTGGCTTTTTACATTTATGGCTCGGACTTTCGTCCGGGCTTATTGTATTTATTGTGGCACTTACCGGAAGTATTTTAGTTTTTGAAGATGAAATTGATGCTTTTATCAATCCTGAATTTTATCAGGTTTCGAATATCGGAACAAAAAAGTTACCCGTTGATGTTTATGTAAATGCTATTCAGAAAAAATATAAAATCACTCAGTTAGATCGTATTCAAACGTACGAAGATCCTCAAAGAACTGTAATTGTCTCCGGACCAGATGCCGATAAAAATGATCAGATTTTCTCTGTAGATCCTTACACCGGAAACATATTGGCAAGAGTTTCTGAAAAAAGCAGGTTTTTTTCTGTTGTGCTTGATCTGCATCGTCACTTAATTTTGGGGGAAGTTGGAAAATTTATTACGGGCTGCAGCTGTCTAATTTTTGTTTTCATGCTCATTTCGGGTATTATATTATGGTGGCCAAAAAAAATAAAAAACCTAAAGCAAAGATTAACCGTAAAATGGAGCGCTTCTTTTAAAAGAGTCAATTGGGATTTTCACTCGATTTTTGGTTTCTACGCTTTCTCTATCCTTTTAATCATATCACTAACCGGACTGACCTGGTCTTTTAAATGGTTTGAAAGCGGTATTTATTTACTGACAGACGGAACCGCAAAAAAACCTTCGGCTAAAGTTGAAAATCCAACCAAAATTGATCCTAAGCTTGATAAAACGTATTTTTACCAAAATATGTTTTCAAAAACAGACAGTATTTACAAATACAAAGGAGACACTCAAATCAGAATCCCATCTGACACCATAAACAGTATTATGGTGATTAAGCTAAACCTTGAAAAATCGATTCCGAATATTTCAAGTATTGCATATTTTGATAAATATACGGGAGCGCTTTTAAAAATAAAACCTTACGAATCTTTTAGCCGAGGCGATAAAGTTCGCCGTCTTATTTACCCTATACATACGGGAAGCATTTTTGGATACCCAACTAAAATACTTGCTTTTTTAGTTTGCCTTTTTGCAGTAACACTGCCAATCACTGGATTTTTAATTTGGTGGGGAAGAAAAAAAAAGTTATAACTAAATACCAGGATGACTCAAAGTATTATTATCAGATCATTTGAGTTAATACCTTTTTTGTCACAAAATACAAGTTGATTTTTCTAAAACTCTTTCGCTTTTCTTTTCATTAAACTCCAAGTCGGGATGTAGAGAAGACTTATCAGCAACCTTACCAAAACTACTGAGGAGCAATATATTTTCTATATATTGAGACTGTTTTTTATACTTTTAACAAACAGTTGATTGATTTATTATTAAAAAATTATTAAAGTAATAACATATTAATAATAATAATAATTGAGTTCAAAAATCTCTGTGTTCTACAGCAACCTTCCCGAAGTAAATACACTTCTTTTGACATTAATTTTAAAAGGTCAATTAACTTCCAAACAAAATGTCCATGCAGATGCGGATTAAATTCAAATCTGCATGCAAGGCCGCATGTACTTAAATCTCAATTTACTAAACTGTATTTTTACATATTCTACCATTGCTCGAGGATGCGCATTAATTCAATAATTACTCAGTAATTTTAATTATATGTAGTTAGTTTTTATTAAAAAAATCTGCTGCCACTTTTCGTCAATATTTATTTTGCAAAATAGTTTTTGCAGTTTTTTTTTACAGATTATATACTTATAAAAGTTTTGCATATAGGCTTAAAAATAATTATTCACACACTTTACAATTTTAAGCATTCTTGTTATTTCTGTGTTTTTTTTTACAATTATAAATTTTAAGGTTAAAAAAAACAATAATAACGATTAAACAAGACTATTGAACCCCCTTATTTGTATTTTATTACTCCTTGCAAAAAAGATTATTAATCAATTTTGTCAACGTAAATCACTAAATCTTTTAAACATATGTTATAGGGATTTTCAAAAACTAACTAATTAAATAACCAAAAATTACAAAACCAAAATGACAAATTTTATTAGGATTAAAAAAAGTCCTGATCGCGTATCTGGATTTAATTTGAATAAGAGAGTAATACTGTTTTGCGTATTACTTTCTTTATCTCAGGTTGATGGATACGCTGTTAGTTCTGCGGGTACAACAGAGTATCAAAATTTACAACAGCAAAAAAACATTACCGGACAGGTGAATGATGAAAACGGTATGCCGCTGCCGGGAGTAACCATTTTAGAAAAAGGTACCAAAAATGCTGCTTTAACAGATTTTGACGGAAAATTTACTTTAAAGGTAGATAACGAGAATGCAGTATTAATAGTGTCTTTTCTGGGCTATTCGAATAAAGAAGTGGCCATAAAGGGACAAACTTCAATTACTCTAAAAATGCAAAAAGCTACCACTTCCTTAGATGAGGTAGTTGTAGTAGGTTACGGTAAAATGAAGAAAAAGGATTTAACGGGTGCAATTGTCCAGGTTACACCAGATAAATTAGCCAACCAAAATCCGCAGACCGTTCAGGATATATTAAGAGGTACTCCTGGTGTAAGAGTAGGCTATGATCCTTCTGCAAAAGGAGGAGGAAATATACAAGTTCGTGGGCAGAGTTCTGTTTACACTGCAGGTTCTCATAACTCCCCGCTTATTATTTTAGACGGAATGCAGTTTTATGGTGAACTTTCAGAAATCAATCCTGATGATATTGCCCAGCTTGATATTTTAAAAGATGCATCGGCAGCATCTGTATATGGATCGAGAGCAGCAGCAGGAGTTATTCTTATTTCAACCAAAAAAGGTAAAACCGGCAAGCCTATGGTTAGTTTTACTACCAATACAACGATTAGCAATAAGAGTGCTTATCGCGGCGTATATTCTCCAGAGGGATATTTAAAGTATCGTGAAGATTGGGAAACTGCTCAAACTTATGGAGCTAATACAACAACCGGGCAATACGAAGCGTGGATATCAGGGACAGTTGCTGCTGGTAAACCAGGGTATTTTTCAAGTCCTAATGATTTAGGTAAATGGGGTATTACTGAAGCCCAATGGTTAGCTTACCAACCAAATGCGCAGACAACAGGAAAAAGTTCGAAAGAAGTATGGGGAGCACGTTTGGGACTGAATTTTGATCCTTCGCTGATGGCTAATTTCTTAGCAGATAAAACACACGATTGGAGCAATAGTTCTTTTAGAACCGGGATTAATCATGATAATAATTTGAGTATTTCCGGAGCAAGCGAGAGAGTCAATTATTATATGTCTTTTGGTTATTTAACTTCAGAAGGAGCCATTGTAGGAAATGATTATAAGTCAGCTCGTTCTAATATGAAAGTAGATGCTAAAGTTACAGACTGGCTTGATCTTGGAATAAACGTTAATTTTCAGGACCGATCAGACGGAGATATTACTCCTTCTTTAGGTACAAACGCCGGAGATAACAATATGATGAGAACCAGCCCGTTTGGAACCTTTAGAGATGTAAATGGCAATTATGAGAGACAGCCTATGGGGAAAAATGTTTCCGGGCAGAATTATAACTATTACTACGAACGCCAATTTATTGAGAAGGAAACAGGATATACAACATTGAATACCATTTTTAATGCAAAGGTAAGTTTGCCTTTAGGCATTACTTATTCATTTAACATTGCTCCTCGTTATCAATTTTATCACGATCGTTATTTCAGGTCAACACAAAACCCAAACTGGCCTGCAGCTACCACTGGAGCAAATAGAAATAATGCTACAAGATTTGATTACAACCTGAATAATACATTAACCTGGGATTATACAATTGCTCAAAAACATCACATCGTAGCCACTTTTGTTCAGGAAGCAGAAGAACGCCGTTATTGGTCAGATGGAATGGACGCCTATAATATTCAGCCATCAGATGCTTTAGGATTTCATCTTGTGAATACTGCAACAATGGCAAATAGCGCAATTCGATCAAACGACACGCATGAAACGGCAGATGGATTGATGGCAAGACTTTTCTATTCGTATGATAATCGTTATATGCTTACGGCGACTGTTCGCCGAGATGGATATTCTGCATTTGGAGCTTCAAATCCTTACGCTGTTTTCCCTTCTTTTGGAGTGGCATGGACCTTTAAAAACGAAAACTGGTTTAATTGGGATGCGATGAGCACAGGTAAATTGCGTTTGTCCTGGGGTAAAAATGGAAACAGGTCACTTGCGGATCCTTACGTTTCTTTTGCAAACCTTGTAAATACCGGAACAATGGGTTATTTAGACCCTTCTGGAAAAGCGCTTGAAATTAAGTACTTAGCACTTGATCGTATGGCAAATCCAAGTTTGGAATGGGAAAAAACAACATCAACAAATATTGGTCTTGACCTAGGCTTCTTGCAAGATCGTGTAACGGCTACTTTAGACTTCTACAAATCATCTACTCATGATATGATTATGAGTCAATCCCTGCCTGGTTTTACTGGATTTTCATCCATTGCAACCAATCTTGGAGAGGTTCAAAATCAAGGTTTTGAATTAAGTCTTAGCACTCTTAATATGACACAACCAAACTTTGAATGGCGTACTACATTTGGAATATCTTATAACGAAAATAAAATTGTCTCATTATACGGTAATATGGTAGATATTAAGGATGACAATGGGAATGTTATTGGAAAAAAAGAGGGTAACGATTCAGCTAACGGATGGTTTATAGGCAGACCTATCTCTCAAATCTGGGATTATCGCGTGACTGGTATCTGGCAAAAAGACGAATGGAAAGAAGCTCAAAAATACGGACAGCGTCCTGGAGATCCAAAAGTAGCAAACAGCTATACTACAGACGATGTAGATGCAGTAGGACCAGATGGTGTTTCTTATAAAAAAGCGGTTTATAATGAAAAAGACAAGCAGTTTTTAGGAAATTCAAACTCTCCTGTACAGTGGTCGTTGCGCAATGACTTTAAGATTTATAAAAATTGGGATTTGGCAATCAGTATGTATTCCAACGTGGGAGGTAAATCTCTTAATTCAAATTATATGAATACTTTCAACGATGCCAGTTTGTATAAATTCAACTTCAATCCATACGTAAATCCTTATTGGACACTTGACAACCCAACCAATGATTGGGCACGTCTTGACGCTAAAGGACCTGCCGGAACTCCTGTTGCACCAGGAAAATTGTATGATCGCAGTTTTATTCGTCTGGACAACATTTCGTTAGCTTATACGCTTCCAAGAGATCTTTTAGATCGCGTGCATATTAAAAATATAAAAATTTACGCTTCAGTTCAAAACGTTGCAACATGGTCTGCCTCTAAAGAATGGAAATATTTTGGAGATCCGGAAACAGGAGGATTGGCTACACGACAGTTTAATTTAGGCTTTAATTTCCAACTTTAATAATTATTCAATAATGAAAAGATATATACAAAATAAAATTACAAGACTTGTGCCTTTTATTGTAGTGGCTGCCTTGTCTGGTTCCTGTTCAAAAGATTTTCTCGAAGCAGATCCGCTTTCGTTTTACGAACCTGAAAATACATTTAATACCGAAGCCGGCTTGCAGGCCACTTTAGCACTTTGTGATAAGCAACTGCGTAATAATTATATCCACTACGGTTACTCTGGTGTAAGCGTGCCTATTGCTTCAGAATATCTTTTCTCTGATATGGCTCATTACGGAAAAACGGATACAGGTAGTAATATTGCTGATTACGCCAATACTATTGTTCCTACCGGAGATTTTCGAAGAGATGCAGGCGGAGAAGCACTTTATCTTGGATTTCTCTGGACAGAAGCCTATACGGGTATTAAAAATGCGAATACCGTACTAACTTTTATTGGTAATGTGACCACTTTATCTGAAGAAGTTAAAAATAAATATATCGGGCAAGCTTATTTTCACAGAGCCTACCGTTATCTTAATCTGGTGTATCAATTTGGAGACATTCCATTGATTACCAAAATCTTGTCGGTTCCTAAACAGAGTTATTACTCTACTAAAAAGGAAGCCATCATTGAAATGATTACGGCGGATATGGAGAAAGCTGTACAATTTGTACCGGAACAATCAAAAATAGGATATGTAGGTATGGTTAGCAAAGGTGCATGCCGTCAGTTATTAATTAAGTGCTATTTAGCATCCGGAAGATTTGCTGATGCAGAAGCACAAGCCAATATTTTGATTAATCAATCAGGTTATTCTTTGGTACAAAACACTTTAGGGATTTTTGATCCTGGAGGAAATCCGACTGCATGGCCTATTACCCGAAATGTGATCTGGGATTTGCACAGACCTGAGAACAAGGTGATCTCTGCTAATACTGAAGCGATATTGGTTGCACCAAATGGAGGAGCGCAATCATTTTTAGCATTTTCTTCGATGAGAATTTTTGGACCTAACTGGAATGATGCTAATTTAATTACTCCTGATGGTAAAACAGCAGCACCGCGTTTTCCACTGACCGATAAAACGAATTATAATGCAAAATATGATTATCAAAGAGCAATAGGACGCGGCATTGGTGTTATCAGTGGTTCTTATTATTCTCAGCATCCTATGTGGGTTGTGAATCATATTGAGGACAAACAGGATCTTAGACATAACAGCACGGTTGGAAACTGGGTCAATATGGAAGATCTTAAATATGCTCCCGGAGCAGGCGGTAGTGCTACATGGGCTGGACAAAATTTTAGAATGAGGGATGCCTCCGGCAAACTCTTAGCACAAGATTCAATTCGTGATTGGTATGATTTTCCACATTATAAAATTTTTATGCATGATGTTGTAGCCGAAGCGAATCCGGCAGCCAATGATTTTCAGGGCGCTACTGCAGGAGCTAGTGCACATTTATACATCTATCGTTTAGCCGAAACCTATTTATTACGTGCAGAAGCCCGTTTTTATCAAGGTAATACTTCTGGAGCAGCTCAGGATGTAAATGTCGTAAGAGCAAGAGCAAAAGCTTCACAAATGTATACTACTGTAACTATTGGTGACATTTGTGCAGAAAGAGGAAGAGAACTTTATCTCGAAGAATGGAGAAATGTAGAGCTAAAACGTATTTCACACTGTTTGGCTCTTAGCGGAAAACCAGATGAATGGGGCCAAACTTACAGTAAAGATAATTGGGATAAACAATCAGGAACAGATGCAACAGGCGGAAGTTATTGGTACCAACGTATTGTACATTATACTCTTTATAACAAATATCCAGCTGGTATTTCTATTAAGCCAGGTGTAAAGTTTTATTCTATGGACAAACGTAATAATTACTGGCCAATTCCATTTAGACTTGCTATAGAGCCTAATATTAAAGGTCAGTTAAGTCAGAACTACGGTTATGATGGTTACAATGCAGGTGTTAAAGTCTGGGATAAATGGCAGGATGCTGTTGAAGACGAAAATAAAATTTAAACTTTTTATTTACCTTAAATTAAAAAGATAAAAGTAAAGTGAAAGAATTGAGTAGCTTCATAGTATCCAAATAGAAAACTAAAACAAAAAACGAGTTAATATATTTAACTCGTTTTTCTTTTTTGCTTTATAATGACATTGTATCGGTATAATATAAATAAAATTGATTGTAGAGTGGATACCTTTTTTGCCACAAAAAGTTAAGGCCGTTTTAAACATTTTTCAACAGTCTAAAGTTGTGGCAACTCAATTCCCAACTGCTTTATTTTTTGCTCGGGAGTTTGTGCGAACAAATTAAAACTCAATAGTACTAATACAAGGCTTGTTATATTTTTCATTGTTTCTTTTATTTATAAAAAAAAGAAAGACAGCTTTAAAAGACAGCTTTCCTCATTTTGTTTTATTTATTTTATGAATTTGATCAATTCTGCATTGAATTTTGGAAGCTCTTCAATAAACAAGGCATGACCACATCTCCATTCAAAAAAAGTCTGAAAATAGAATTTGGAAATAAAATGTTTTTTTGGAAATAATACTACATTTTATACTAATTGAAATTACTTTAATATTTTTTATATTTTTGTTTCAACCACTGGGTTAATGTGTTCTTACAAAAGATATTACTACAAATTATAAATAGCTTTCATTCAATTGAAATAATGAGTAAAAAGTTTACTTATTTTTAGTTTGTTTTATTTTGCTCAGATTCGTACTTACTTTGTACCTCATAATCTGGAAATCCAGTAAATATTGGGTTGCTAATTTCTGTATCGGAAAATAGCAAGACAAAATAACGCAAAACAACAACAAGTTAACTAGTTAAAATATTGATTATATATATTTTAACTAGTTTTTTATTTGCTTTTTCTTTTGGATATCATGTGATGTTTTGAATAAATTGTACCTTATTTGTACCTTGGAAACGCGAGTAAATTTTTTTTTTTTTTTGCCAAATCATGGCACACGTAGACATACATAGTCACAGTGGGACACTTAAAGTCATATTTCTTTGAACACGGTGTTGCAAAAAGACTCCTGGCTTCTTTAATGGTTAAAAATTACGCTAAGACTCTTGTTCTTTAATCAAGTCATATATACAACCGCATTTGATCCGATCCAGTTTTTATAGATGTACAGTTTGTTTGTACATCTTATGAATTTCGTAATTTTGTAAACATTATTTTCTTTAAATTTGAAAGTAATAAATTAAGCAGGAATACTTAAAGCACTGCAAATGAAACACATTATAATTATGTATTTTTACCTAAAAGCCTTTCCCAAATCTTCAAAAAACAGGTGGTTTGGAATTTGTATCGTTGGGTCACTCTACGGGACATAAAAACAGTATATACTACAACAAAAAGACTTAGAAAATGGTAAAAAAGGATACAAAAAAGTCCATTTTTAAAATGGACTTTGAGTTCAAAAAAAAGTATATTACGAATTTCACTTACAGAAATTAGCTTTGTACTGTTAAGTAGTCTAAAATGCTCATGAGGTATACAGAAGATACAAATTTATACATCATTAGTAAAGGTTCAAATTACAGAGCGTTCAAACTAAATATTAAAGTTATTCGATTGGTCCATAATTATAAGCGATTAATTCCTTAATCGCTATTTCATAAATGCAAATCATTATTCCTTAAAAAAAAGTGTTACTATCCTCTTTACATTTGATAAAGTATACATCACAAAGAACAAAGTACAAACTCGGACAAGCGCGACCATACCGGAAAAACTGTACAGGGCACTCCCTTAAAAAAACGACAGCAATAATTTAATTTAAAATAAAATGAAAATTCACACGCTCCACAAAATTACCTTTGGGGACGGCCGTAATTCTCAAAACCCAAGCACAGAGCCAAAAAGCACAGGTTCGGGCAGCACCCCTTATGACTCGGAGAACCGTGACCCGGAATCAGGCAGCGCATCCAAGCCAATTGCACATCAAAATAAACAGGCTGTATTCAATTTGCTTCAATGATATTTACAAAGGATCACACTGGAATTTTAAAAGAACCTTTTTTTACAAAATATAACGAGCGGACCTCAAAGTGAAATCCGCTCGCCAAACAATTAAGAATGTTATTTTAACTATTATTTTACTCTGCTTGAAAATTCATCAATTGGCAAGCGGGCCTTTGACATGGAAGCCAGATAATCGTTTGCCGCATCGCGATAGCCCAAGGAAATGATGACCGAAGCGTGAAGATCTTTTTCTAACAAACCCAATACATCATTAAACAATTCCGGATCAAAACCTTCCATAGGAGTAGCATCTACTTTAAGTTCAGCAGCTGCAATTAAGGCAGTTCCCAGACCGATATAAGCCTGCTTGCCCGACCAAATCGCGTTTTGTTCAGGATTTTGTGCAGAAAAATGAGAGATCAGAGCATCCTTGTAATCGCTAAGGGCTCCGGGTTCCAAATTTCGCTGCTGTTCCATCATTGCTACGTAATCTGCTATGTAATGGCTGGTTATTTTGTTAAATGCCGCAAAAACCAGCAGATGGGAAGAATCCTTTATTTGTGTGTTAAACGATCCTTCAGCTAATTTTTGTCGCACTTGGGGATTTGTTACTACAATGAGGCGATAAGGCTGTATCCCGCAGGAAGAAGCGCTAAGGTTTATGGCCTGGATAATCTGGTCAACCTTGTCCTCACTAACCAGTTCATCCGTGTATTTCTTAACAGCATAACGCCATTGTAAATTTTTGATCAATTCCATATGTATATAATTTTAACTGCAAAGCTATAGCAGTTATGTGTACATTTGTCACTTAGTGACAAAAAGTTATAGTGACAAATAAGTAACCAGCTAATACTATGGATAAGAAATTTGAACCAATAAAAGAGTGCAGCCATAAAATAATGGCCATCAGCGATACAATGGATATTTTAAACGGAAAATGGAAAATGTCCATAGTGGCCTGCCTGTGCTATAAACCGATGCGCTATTCGGAATTACTCCATGAGGTAAAGGGCATTTCGGGAAAAGTGCTCAGCCGCGAATTGAAAGATCTGGAAATAAATGAACTCATTGAGCGCATAGTTCTAAGCACTGCGCCTGTTGCCGTCCAGTACCGTATTACAGACTATGGCAATTCGCTTAAAGAACTCACCAATACAATAGCTGACTGGGGGTTCATTCATAGAAAAAGGATTATTGGCAGAATGAAGAAAGAATAACTTATTAATAATCAAATTTTAAAACTTTAAAAAATCTAAATTACCGGTCCATTACAAAAGCCTACATTAATAAAAGGAGAAATCCTTCTGTGTCGAAGTTCGGACCAAAAGATTGCTTCGCCAGTTCGCTGGGACTCGTGCGGAACGTATTGCGGGAAGAGCTCTTAAAAAATATGTAATATGATTTACAAAATATTTGAACCTATATCATTTAAACCCTGCCCTGAACTTCAAAGGGGTCTGGCTGGTCTTGCTTTTGAATAGTTTACTAAAACTCTGAAGATGCTCAAAACCCAGTTCATAAGCAATCTCGGAAACCGATAAATCCGTATTGGAGAGTTTTTCCTTGGCTTTCTCAATCAGCTTGTCGTGAATATGCTGCTGCGCATTCTGTCCCGTCAAAGTTCTCAGCATATCACTCAGATAGCCAGAAGAGATGGCCAGGCTCTGGGCCAGATGCTGCACTGTGGGTATTCCCTGATCATATTTTTTTTCATCATCGAAATGGTCAGTCAGTAACTGCTCAAATTTCTCAAGCAGGGTGCTGTTTATCGCTTTACGGGTAATAAACTGACGCTTATAAAACCGCTGCGCATAATTGAGCAACAGCTCAATCTGAGACAAAACTACATCCTGACTCAGCTCATCAATCCTGTTTGCTAATTCTTCTTCGATGTTTCTTATAAGGCCTAAAATGATTTCTTTTTCCTTTTCAGATAAATGCAGGGCTTCATTTACAGAGTAAGAAAAGAATTCATATTTTTTGATTTTTGCCGCCAAAGGAGAATGTAGTAAAAAATCCGGATGCATCAAAATCACCGCTTCCCTACCGCTGCATCCCGGCTCATTGGACTCATGTGCCTCCGGAGCCAGGATCTGGTTGGGAGCTGCAAAAAAAAGACCGCCTTCATTATAATCAAAATGGGTCTGTCCATACCGCAGTAATCCTCCAATATTCGGACGGAAGGCTATCTTATAATAACTTAAAACATGGCTTTCTGCCGGAGGATTAAACTCCATGCTGGAATCTATGCCATTGAGCACTGTAATTAAAGGATGTTGCGGGGGCGGTCCTCCAAAGGCCTTTAGGCCTTCAGCCAGGGATGCAAATTTACGCAAGGTGCTGTTTTTCTTGGCCATGATATTTTTTTTGATACTACAAATTAAGAAAATAAAAAAGCAACAGAACTCTCTGTTGCCTAAATTTAACTTATTAGCCCTGAGAGCTGACAGCTACATCCTGCCATTCTTCCCAGACTTTGATACGTTCGGAATAGGTCTGGCGAATTTCTTCCAGGTTATTACTGCCCAAAAACATTCTCAGTGGCGGCTCTCCCGAATCCACTAACTGCAAGACAGCTTTCGAGGTAGCCTCTGGGTTGCCCCTTTGCATTTTGCCCATATTTTCAAAAACCAAATTTCGTATTGAATCATACTCAGGAATATTTGCTGAAAATTTAAGTGAATTTTCGCTTCCAAATTCTGTTGCGTAAGCTGCGGGTTCAATAATGGAAACATGGATCCCAAAAGATTTAACCTCTACAGCCAGGCTTTCGTAGATGGCTTCGAATGCCCATTTGGAAGAGCAGTAATAACCAATTAAAGGAACCGTATAATGCCCCAAACTGCTGGAAGTCCCTAAGATATGCCCAAAGCCCTGAGAGCGCATAATAGGCAAAACTGCCTAAATAACAGAAACCGGTCCTATCACATTGGTCTCATATATGGCGCGGATATCGTCTGGTTTTGCTTCCTCCACTGTACCAACTAATGAATAACCAGCATTGTTGATGACAACATCCAGCCTTCCAAAATACTCATGCGCCATTTTTACCGCATTTTGCACCTGCTCAGGCTGGGTTACATCCAATGGCAGGATCAAAACATTATCGCGATATTTATCCTTGAAATCTGCAATGCTGTCAATATTCCTTGCCGTAGCCGCTACCTTATCTCCTCGCTGGAGTGCCGCTTCTGTCCATACTCTTCCAAAACCTCTTGAGCTGCCCGTTATAAACCATATTTTTGGCCCGTTTGTCTTTACATTTTCCATGATAAATTATTTAATTAAATTACTAGGACAAAATTGCCGAATCCCGGCTTTAAAATTTTAGTCATTATGGGGAATTTTGTAACCGAAACGAGGTTGGCACTCAGTAGACAGCAGAGAGACTAAATACAAATAAACCCATAACTTTGCCGTTTATTCTACGGGGCAAAAAATTACAACTGAAGGTTTTAGGGAGTATGAGATATGAAAAAATTTAAGATTAAAGGCAACGATGATGGAAAATGGCTGGTATCGCACAACGAGGTTTCAAAATTCACCTGTCTTTTTGGAAATAAGAGATTCAGTTACCAGACGACTATCAACGGGCTCACCGACCCTACAGGCAATCCCAAGGTACAGTTGCTCCAGAAAATGGAACAATGGCTCAAGAAGTTTTATAAAGGTCAATTATGACCTGCCTAAACCAAAAGAAACTTTTTCTTTTCTTGGACAGTCCCAACAAGGTTCCTCGAAAGCACTTCTTCAAGCAGGGACTTAAGCCTCTCGAAACAGCTGGGTTTTACCGCGTAGAATGTAGCGCCAAGCTCTGAAGCTCTCTTGATATTTTCAGGATCACTGCTGGTGGAAAGCATCACAATGCTGACTTCTTTTAAGGTTCCCTCGCTGTTTCTTATCTCGGCAAGGCATTCCAGGCCTGATTTGCGCGGCATATTGATATCAAGGAAAATAAATTCGGGAAGTTCCGGGCCGGAAAGCGCAAGAAGGCTGTCCATTAAATGCATGCCGTCATGGGCCTGTTTTAAAATAACATCAGGTTTAATTTCAAGCAGCGCATCAGCAAAGAACTCCCTGTCATCGCTGTCATCATCGGCCAAGTAAATAAGTCTTTTAGAATTGTACTTTTCAAACGCCATTTTACTAAAATTTACATCAAAGAAAACTACTTCGGATAAACGGTATTCCAAACTAACAGGTCGCGCAATTGTTAACTGCATAATGATAATCAAATTCGATTTTGGATTGTAAAGATAATTTTAAATTAGGAAAAAACACATTAATAAATAACTTTTAATATTTTTTGATGTATATCGTTTCAGCAAATTTCTACTGTTTACATGCTGTTTGACTTTACGAAAAATTTGACTCTATGCATTTGTTATAAATTAGAACATATAGTTTTATACCTTTTATTACCGGAATGGATAAATTCCATGGCAGCTACAATGGACCAATGAGCTTGCCCAGACGATCATCAGGGAAACAGACCTGCCCCGTACCTTTGCCCTATCCATTAACAAGACCGTATCGAAAATCGGAACCGGGAAAGGCAAACAAAAACTGGAAATACCAATTCCTTAATTCCTTATCGGTTCAGAAAATACCCATGGTAGAGGAAAAAACCTTCCAGCTGCTCTCGCGGATCGGAATCCGTACCATTAAAACCCTTTCTTCATGCCAGCAGAGGCCCTGCAGAAGATGATCGGGAAAAACGCGATCGAACTCTGGAAAAAATATGCAATTCAAATACAAACAGGGATGTGAGGAGCAGTGGCGCGGATAGAAGCAAAATCCTTTGACGGGCTCCGATGCAAAGATTGAAACGTATAGCAGCAACAGTTCCTAAAAACAAACAAGGAATCTGCCCGGTGCAGATACCTTTTATAAGTTAACCTTTATGGTAATTGTACTACTCAGAGAGAAATACTATTATTTAATCCTGCTGCGATATATTCTTTTCAGAAACAAAAAATATATTTTTAACGGGATTTACCAAAGCTTTTGTCCAATGGAGAATGAATACTTTTTTTAAAATGAGAATAAAACCGCTAAAAGAACTAGGTTTTTGCACAAAGAGGTTTGCTCCTTTGTTAAAAGTCTCTTCAATTTCATTGGGATGATTGGAAGTGGAGAGCATAACGGCAGGAATTTCCTTAAGTTTTTCATCGCTCTTGATTTCTTCCAGTGCCTGCTTGCCTCCTTTTACGGGCATATTTATATCTATAAAAACAATATCAGGTTTTGGTTCAGCCGGATCTTTCAGGGTACTCACCAATTCCTCGCCGTTTCCTACCGTAATAACTTCAGAAGGGACCTTTGTTGCATTAAGCGCTTCCATAAATAATTCCTGATCATCCTTGTCATCTTCAGCCAATATAATTTTTATCGGCTCTTTTCCTTGTAAATCTTTATTAGTCGGGGCAGAATTTTCAGAACTTATCATATCAAGTGGTTTTACAATTTCCAAAAGTACTATATAATTACCTAAAAAAAAATTTCCGCAACCCAACAATGTTACACTCTATAATAGCTTTAGTAGATTATTGAAGTAATAAGCTCTATATTATTAATTAAAAGTTACATAAAAGAGAGATTAAACCTTTTTTAAAGTGTTAAAAAAACGTCAAAAAGGTGGCTAAAAAGCTTATGGAAAACCCTGTGGCCAAAAACACATGACAGCCGAATAAATTAGTATTTATAAAACAACGGCCATTTCTTGTAAGTTTAATTTTCGCTTTTTACCCGGCATTGACTCATTTGATAAAATTAGTACAACAATAAATTATATTTTAAATAAACATTTTTTAAACTCCTGATAATTGATTAATTTGGTTTAATTCTATGTAATAAAATTTTTAGTTAAGTCTTAAAAATACCGAAAAAAAATCTTACGTGTCCTTATTTAATCTAATCATATGAATATCGAAAACCAACAGGAACTTTATTTATTAGTGATGAATGCACCTGTCGGCATCTGCGTGCTGGATGCCCGGACACAGGTTGTTGAAATTGTAAACGACAGCTTTATAGCCGTGGCCGGAAAACCCCGCGAAGCGCTCCTTGGTCATTTTTACTGGGATGCTTTTCCTGAAGCGCGCCCATACTATGAAAGCGCCCTGGCGGGTGTTATCTCTGACGGGAATCCTTACACTGCTAGTGAAGCCCAACGCAAGGTGATCAGGCACGGTAAGGAAGAAACTGTTTATATGACTTTAGTATATGCCCCTTTAAAAGATACAGCCGGGCAGGTAAAAAAAGTGGCCGTATGGGTAATGGACAATACCACGCAGGTCATACAAAGGCAAAAAGTAGAAGAAAGCGAAAAATTTGCGAATACCGTTTTTTATAATTCCCCTGTGGCTAAATTGGTTTACACAGGACCTGATATGGTTCTGCGCGCAGCAAATGAGAAAATGCTGGAAATATTCGGCAAGGGTGATTCCATTATCGGCATGCCTATCATGGAAGCAGTACCCGAGCTTAGGGAAACGCATTTGTTCGGGGCCTATAGCAATGTTTTAAATACGGGAGAAATTCATTCCCAAACGGCATCCCGGATCATGTTCATCCAAAATGGCTTGCCTTATTACGGTTATTATGATTACACATACAAACCGCTATACGATGCGAAAGGTAAAATCTATGGTGTCATTTGTACTGCAATTGATGTAACCCAAGAGGTAGTGGCCCGCAACAAGCTTGCAGAGGCCGAACAAAACATGAGAGGTGCTGTTGAACTTGCACAGCTCGGCACATGGAGCATTGATGTGGCGTCAAACGGTCTTACCTATTCCGACCGACTGATCGAATGGTTTGGCTATGATCCTGCCGCACAGGACTATAATGAAGTTATACCGATACTGCTGGAGGAAGACCAGCAAAGGGTTGCAAATGCCGTGGCATGGGCACTGAATCCGGAATCAGGAGGAGTCTATGATGAAACTTATACGGTGATCCATCCGACAACCGGAAAGAAAAGAATATTGCATGCCCAGGGAAAAACTGTTTTTGATCCCGAGGGGAACCCGGTACGCATGAACGGAACCGCACAAGATATTACTATCCAGATGGAACTGCAGATGGAGCTGGAAAACCAGATACAGCAGCGTACAGAAGAGATCGCCGCTGTCATAGAGGAATTAAGGGCTACAAATGAAGAATTGGAACAGACCAATGTGCAACTCATACATTCCAATGAGGAACTCGAACAGTTTGCCTACATAGCTTCACATGACCTGCAGGAACCGCTTCGCAAAATCAGCACTTTTGTGCAGCTTCTTGAGAGTAAAATCACAGAGCATCTTGACCCAAAATCACTAGGCTACATAGATAAAATAAAAGATGCCACTGCTCGTATGGGCAAACTTATCCGCGATGTACTCGCCTACTCTGCCTTGCCAAAAGACGATGAGTCCTTTGTTGCAGTCAATCTTGAGGATACCGCCAAAAATGCGCTTGAAGATTATGATTTGCTCATGGAGCGCACAGGGGCTGAAGTCACATGGAACACACTGCCGGTTATCAAAGGCATACCACTTCAGATGTCCCAGCTGTTTTTTAATCTCATAGGCAATGCCTTAAAATTTATACGCCCCGGCGTAAAGCCTAAAATTCATATCCATTGCACTATTGCTTCCCCAGAGGAAGCCCGTTCAGTAAATCTAAAAGAAGGAATATCCTATTATAAAATTCAGTTTACCGATAATGGTATCGGCATGAAGCCTGAAGACACCCAGAAAATTTTTGATATATTTCAAAAATTGCACAGAAAAAGTGAATTTGCAGGCACGGGAATCGGGCTGGCAATGTGCAAGAAAATTATCCAGAACCATCATGGTGAGATTGATGCCCTGCAAAGCAATGAAAATGGAGCCGTATTTAACGTATACCTGCCAAAGACGATTTAATTAACGATCCTTGCAAAGTCATCGGATGTTTCCTTACAGGTCACACTACAGAGAAGAAACCAATGGTCTTAAATTGGCTGCTTTTTTTAGATGAAATAGCTGGGAAAACGGTTAATAGGAACATATACTTTGGAATTAATCCGAGTCTAATTTGTGCTAGTGAATTTCTACTGCTTTGTTTGTCATATATGATATCCTATTCAATATACTACAGATCTAAACCAAATTACATGGTCGTTTCATTTTAACACAGAATGGTCAATTAAACCGATTTTTTTACCTCCCAAAAAGGCCAGGTTTCTTTGATGCCTCTTCTGCCTCCTTACTTCTGGTGTGCTCACTGCCAAAGCTGCCGAGTTCCCCTTTGGTCAAATCTACAATAACCACTTTTCCTGCATTGCTTATGGTTTTTAAAATAACTCCTGCAGCCGCACATTCCACATCATCAGGATGGGCACCGAATGCTTAAAATGTCAATACTCATATCCTTACTCATCTTTAATTGATATATCCTTTTTGGCAAACCAAAACAAAGAAAATCTACTTCTAAAACAAATAGATTTTTTTATTATAAATCTAACGCAGAAATCCTGTTATTTTCCTTAATAACAATATAAGCTTTTATCAACACCAGGAAACAAGCTGTTTCAATAAAAACAGGTAAATATACGTACTCCCAAAACATTTATTCAAAGTACTTTAGTATTATAATAAAAAACTGTTAAAACAAAAATCAATGAATTTATCTACCATTCAAACTCCTGGTGTTTACATTCAATAATTAAATGCTTTTTCCAATTCTGTAGTTGGAGTTCCTACCGCAGTGCCAGCATTTATAGGATACACACCTCAGGCTGCTTACGAAGGAAAATCTTATACCAATGTGCCAGTAAAAATCACATCATTTGCTGATTTTCAGGCTTTTTTCTGTTTACCAGATCCACCTGTACCTGCAAATCCTTCTAAACAGTACAAGCCTGAATACTATTTGGCAGCAGAAAAAAGCCAGCCCCTAGAGGGAGACTACATTCTCATTGCAGGAAGCTATTATTCAATAGTTCCAGATCCTGACACGGTTTACTATTTATACAACAGCGTAAGGCTTTTTTATGAAAATGGCGGTGGAGATGCTTATATAGTTTCTGTAGGTAATTACGGACCACCATCAAAAAAACCAGCGGCTCTTGGAGTTCCAGTTGTAAACCTAAATGTACAGCTGGATGATTTGACCAAAGGTCTTTCTCTATTGATAAATGAACAGGAACCAACAATTTACATTTGTCCCGAAGCCACTTTATTAAGCTTAGAAGACAATGGAACATTAATGCAGTCAATGCTTCTTCAGGCCGCACAAATGAAAACGGCAATGTGCCTGTTTGACATTATTGGCGGTGACGCCCCAGATCCTGTTTTATATACTCAAGACATTACAAACTTCAGAATGAACACGGGTTCTGTTGGATTAAGCTACGGAACGGCATATTATCCTTTTATAGGAACGACGATAATGCAAAATTCAGAGTTTGATTACACTAATTTATTTGGCGGAGATTTAAAACAATTAGAAGCCATTCTTAATCCTCCAAGCGCTCCTAATTCTGCCGTTGCCTCAATTATTGCCAATATTCAAAATCCAGCAAGCACTTTGACTGTGGCGCAAAATCACAATGCACTTCTTAATGCATGCCAGACCTATTCCTTGATGATTAAACACATTGTCGCTGCGGCTAATATTCTTCCGCCAAGCGGAGGTATTGCAGGAGTCATTACTACAGTAGATAATGCCGTTGGACCATGGCAAGCACCTGCAAATACTTCAATTGTTGGTGTAGTATCATTGCCTATTTCCCTTTCAGAAAGTCAGCAAGCCAATTTAAACATCGATCCCGTGTCTGGTAAATCCATTAATGCCATTAGAACATTTAACGGATTGGGGATTCTAATCTGGGGAGCAAGAACACTAGACGGAAACAGCCAGGATTGGAGGTATATTCCAGTGAGAAGAACGGTGATATTCTTAGAACAATCTTGTAAACTCGCTGCTCAGGCGTACGCATTTCAGCCTAATGATAAAAACACCTGGCAAGCTGTAATTGCTATGATCAGTAGTTTTCTTACTTCAATCTGGAAACAAGGAGGTTTACAGGGAGGTACTCCTTCTGACGCTTTTTCTGTAGCCTGCGGATTGGGCTCGACAATGACTGCAGATGATCTTTTAAATGGTTATATGAATGTAACAATAAAAGTTGCTGTTGTTCATCCCGCTGAATTTATCGTTCTGACATTTCAACAGCAAATGACAAAATCTAGTTAATGAGATAATTACTCAATTAAGCAAATTTTAATTTAAAATAATTATGATAGCAAATGACGGAAACGAACACTGCGTACCCCCCAAAGTTTAGATTAGAAGTAGATCTCGGAACAGAATAGTTCGTACACGGATCAGTAAGTTGCATTTCCCTAAGGTACAAAGCGTCCCAACTTCGAAACAACTACCAGTTCGAAAAAGTTAATCAACACATAAGCTGTTCTTCAAGCTGAAGCTGTAAAGTTAAGCCACTAATGACGAATTGATAAAGCTCTGTCTTCTAAACTGATATATAGATCCTGCAGTAAAAAGCACCAATAAAACAAGAAGTGTATTCGCTATTACCGGATCTTTTATGTCCTGTGCTAAGGGATGTCCTACCGGAACTCTGGTAAAAGTTTCATTAACAGTTGGAACAAGAGACAGGAAAAAACTAAACGACAGCCAGAAATTTTCAAAATAACGTGCTCTCCCGCTGTTTTTCTTTTTTGAATTCAGAAAATAAGCTGCTAACGCCAGAATGACTATAAAAATAGCAAAAACATGTCCGGGATTGAACCCGCCATGTTTTGAAATGCCCAATGAGGTTAGTGAGGTAACGACTGTTCCGTAAAAATAGATTTTACCGGATAATGCGTTCAAATTGATTTTACCGTATTTGATAAAGCCTGTTAATGCTGCTATAATTGCGGCAACACCAATGATGGTATGAAAAATTCCTAAACTTGATAATCCCATTTTATATTGATTTAAATTTGTTTGATAATACAGTACAAACTTCCGATAGATCAAGGGGATTCATTTTGTGAATTAGTCCAATTATTTGGCAATTTAGTTCATAAAAAAAGCATCCCTAAAATAACTATTTAAGGATGATTAGAAACCTGAACTTATAATTAGTGCTTGTTATTCTGCTTCTGTCGGTAGTTTGTTGGACTAACACTGTATTTGCTGGTAAAACTTTTGGTGAAATTTGCCAGATCATTAAAACCGCAGTCAAACGCTATTTCAGTAATACGCTGATCCGAAACCTGAAGCAATTCGGCGGCTTTCTCCAGCTTCCTAGCTTTAATATAATTAGCAGGTGTATCGTTGTATAATTTTGCAAATTCACGTTTGAATGATGACACACTCAAATTATTTTGTTGCGCGAGTTCTTCAATTGTGAGCTGTGAAAACAAATTTGCTTCAATTATTTGTTTGAAAGTGTAAGTTGTGGGAGAAAAAAGCTGTGATAATATTACTTGTATGGATTCTGAATTTTGTGTTTGTGACAGCAAAAGGATAATCTCTCTTACTTTCAAAATCAGGATATCTTCGTTGATCAAAGAAGGATTTTCAAAATAAAACAATAATCCTTCGATGTATTTCTGAATAAGAAAATCGTTATTTATTTTTTCACTTGATTTATTCGATATTATATTCTTTGGTTTCCTGAGCAATAATGGAAGTTCCCTGTCGTATATCTTTTTTAATATCTCGGGATAGAAGGTCACAATCACAATTTCACAATTACTTTTTGAACTTGAATTGTAAATCTGTTTTCCTGAATTTATACAATTTAGCAATAACGAATAATTCATAGCGATATTGATTTGTTCGTCATCGATCTGATATTCAAGCTCACCTCCTTTCACATATAAAAAACAAGCCTGTTCTGTAACCGGAAAATCAAATTTAAACGGCGGTGTCAATTCAATTTTCTGAATCAGCGTCTTGCCGTATAGATCGTGTTTTTTATAATCGTTTACCATGATATTTTTATGTCTTCTTTATTGTTATAAGCTGCCTTCAGAGTTGAGTTTTAACGATTAATTTTTCTAATTCTTCACGGTTATCTTCGCCCCATTGTGCCGTGAATTCAATTGCAGGAATAAGTGATTTCCCTAAAGAAGTCAATTTATACTCGACCTTTAAAGGGCGTTCATCATAAGTGATTTTGGTTAAAATGCCGTGATTAACAAGCTCATTTAACTGATTATCGAGCAGTCTTCTGGATGCTTTTGGTATTTTGCGCTGAATTTCACCTGGACGTTTTATGCCTGAGTAAATACACCAGATCAGACTGATTTTCCACTTACCCTGAATGACTTCCATAAACAAATGCAGCCCGCAGTTTAAGTCTACAGGAATCTTCTTTTTGTACATAATTAATTGAATTGAATGCCAAAGGTAAAGTATAAAAATGATAAATCTTATACGGCTGAATTTAGCCGTACTTGATTGATTTAAAAGTGGTTTGTAGCTTTACAAAAATAAAAATATCATGAAATACAAATTATTCGGCACAGGAACAGGCTTATATTCAAGTGAAATTATACTGGGTGCAGCTAGCTTTGGAACGCGCAAAGGACACGGAACAAACCCCGAAGAAGTTCATAAAATATTAACTGCTTATGCGAATGCGGGCGGGAATTTTATAGATACCTCTGATCGTTACCAGTTTGGAGAATCTGAAGAACTAATAGGTCGGTTTATAGAACATCAGCGCAATAATTTTATCATCTGTACAAAATATACCCAAAGCAGTGAAGCCAACCCTAAAATCAGCAATTTTGGAAATCATCGCAAAGCAATGAGACAAGCTGTAGAATCAAGCTTGAAACGCCTAAAGACTGATTATATTGATATCTATATGCCACATTTTGATGATAATGTTACACCGCTTGACGAAATTGGTAGAGGTCTGGAAGATTTAGTTAAAAGCGGAAAGGTTTTATATACAGGCTTGACTAATTTTCCTGCATGGAAAGTAGCTGCCATAGCCGCTTCTACCAAATTGACTGCTGTTCAAATCGAGTATAATTTATTGCAGCGTACTCCAGATCGTGAATTTATTCCTATGGCAGAACAATTAGGATTAGGAACGATGATGTATTCGCCTTTGGCAGGCGGCACACTAACCGGAAAATACCGAAAAGGAGAAACAGGACGAATAACGCTTAGCAATTCTGATTATCTGGAAGATGAGAAAACAAAAGCAATTCTGGATCAGCTTTTTGTCATTGCGCAAGAAATTGGTGCAACGCCCGGGCAAGTAGCCTTCAGCTGGATAAAATCTAAAGGATCTTTTCCAATATTAGGCGCTCGTACACTTGATCATTTTTATGACGGAATAAAAGCGTCTTCAATAGAATTAACAACTGAACAGATTCAACAATTGGATCAATTGAGCGCTATTACTTTGGGGTACCCGCATGACCTTCTGGCAAGCGTGAGAAGTTAGTGTGTGTCTGGACAAAATTATTTTAAGATAAATGAGCTATTGTTAGGAGGTTTTTCAAATAAAATCAACCAGTTTCAAAACAACATTAGGCTGAACCTTTAATTTTTGAAGAAATAGAGAATTTTTACAATACCATTAGAAGACACAAGCATCTTGACAATACGAATATTTTGAATACCAAAAAATCATCCATAAAATTTATAGAATTTTGTATGCCTATTCAAAATTAATGAAGTGGGCAGCTCCAAAAGGGCTTTTAGAAAATGAAAACTTAAAAATAGTTACCATTTACCACGATAGTTTTAAAATAAGTGAACCTGAAAAAGTTAGCATGAGTGCCTGCATTTCGTTGAGTATCGTAGATTTTTGTATTCCAATTGAATAAATTAAAACTTCTTCAGCGGGCAGAAAATAAAACTATATCATCTTAAAATTAATCCATATTGTCAATAACGATTCTTATCTGAGTTCGGGCCATATCATAAACATTCCCTTTGGTGTCGTTCCAGGCTATTGACAATTCTGTACAAGCTAATACTACGGGATAAAATTCAGTATATTTTACAACTGTATTATTATATTGTTTTAGTAGTTCCGGGGTTTCTGTTTCTGCATAAATGTTTTTTCGAACAGTATCTATAAGAATTCGATCTTCTTTTGAAGGAAGCAATACTTCGATACCTTCTTTTTTGAAATTACCTTTTATATAATCGGTTTCCATACTGTGAAGTGAGCCAAATAAAACCACTTTTTCAATACCTTTTTTTTTGAGCTCGGCTATTACAAGTACTACGGGATGAATGATATTTATTTTTAAATCTAAGGCATCTACGGTTTCGTGAAGGGTTATATTAGGAATCAAAAGAGCGTCTATTTTTATCTGCTGAAATTCCACTATACAATTAAGTATCAGTACTTCAAGTTTTTTGGAGCTTTGAGGAAGTAACTTATTAATAGGATCAAAATTGACATTCCATAATTTAAATGGACACGTGCTGTATCCTGCTTTTTTTTCGTGATAAAGACGGTTTAATTCTCTGATATAAAAAAGAGTAGAACGACTTCCTAATCCTAATATCCCAAGTGATTTTATATTCATTATAAACGCTCCAAAATATAATTAGCAAAATACTTTTTACTGTCAGTTATTCTGTCCCTAATGGCAAAATCTGCCTTTTTTATAATTTTATTTAAAATTTTATCGTTGTACTTCCTTGAAATCTCGGTTAAAACTTTCTCGCCTTTAGCAAAATGAAAGGTTTTATTGAGTTTTTTTATAAATACATTTTGTTCTTTGGTACTTACTAAAAAACTCGTTGCAATTCCTTCTTTTTCATCATATTCCGGTTGGTGCTTAAAATGCTCAATGTCAAAGTCTGCATCGAGTTCGCGATTGATACGATCCAATAGGTTAAGATTAAATGCAGCGGTTATGCCCTGACTGTCGTTATAAGCAGGTAAAACTACTGTTGAAGGTTTTATTAAATCTACACCTAAAAATAGCTTATCTCCAAAACCTAAATTTTCTCCCAGGTTCGATATAAAATGAGTTGCCAGTTCATCAGACATATTGCCAATATTAGAACCTAAAAACAATATTACTTTAGGGTGTTGATTTTCTTTTAGCGATTCCAGGACATCAAAATAATCTCCCTGTTTTGTTTTTACGGAAATATTAGGCATTTCTTTATTCAAATCCATTTCGAGTTTATCCAGAGCGTTTTGCGAAATATCGATTGGGAGGTAATCAAAGTTGAAATTTTGCAGTGATAATTGTTGCAGAAGTTCTTTAGTTTTCATCCCGTCACCTGCACCAAGTTCTATAAGTTCAAAATAGATTTCAGGTTTTAGCTGTAGTGCTTTAATGATTGAAAGGCTTTTATTTTTAAAGATTTCATGCTCCGAACGCGTGACATAATATTCAGGCAAATGCATAATTTCAACAAAAAGTTCATCTCCTTTTTTATCGTAAAAAAACTTAGAAGGCAATGATTTTACTGAATTACTTAAACCTTCATTCACTTCACTTTTGAATTGCTCTAACATACTTTTCAGGGTTTCCTTTTTATTTAAAATCATTGCATCTTTCATAAGCATGGCTATTGGTGATTATCTGTTTTTAATTGAAGTAAAAATACAAGAGATCCCCCCGCCGGATGTTACATTATTTGAGAAAAATGTTCTTTTTAAAGAATGAGAGGATACAATAAAGATACAAAAAACTAAAAGGCAAAGCCATAATAATAAGCAAATTGCTTATCCCGTTGAGCAATTCATCCGCACCAAGAGCAGTGAGCCCTACCGCGGTGGAAGTAATTATGATACCCCAACCGAGTTTATGGGTTTTGGAAGGGTTTTCATTACCGTTATCACTAAACATACCCAATACAAAAATGGCTGAATCAATCGAATTAATAATTGAAATTGCAACTAAAATCCCTGCAATCAAAAAGGTAATCTCATGCAGAGGAAAATGTTCTAAAAAAACAAATAAAGAACTGAATAATTCATCAAACTGTTTTGAATTACCTCTAGATGTGATTTCAAAAGCCTTATTGGCAAATATGGCAAACCATACAATGGTAGCTAAAGTGGGTACTAAAATTGTAGCAATTAAAAATTCTTTGATCGTTCTTCCTTTTGAAATGCGAGCAATAAAAATCCCCGTAAAGGGAACCCAGGCCAACCAGAATGCCCAATAGAAAACCGTCCAATCCTGTGTAAAGTGGCCCTTGGTTGTATAATCTCCTATTGCAAGGCTCATTTCAAAAAAATGAATTACATAGTGATAAAAAGCCGTACAAGTTTGCGTTATAAAAAGACTGAAATTTAAAAACAAGGCTACAAATAGCATTAAAATAATGGAAAAGAGAAAATCAAAATCAGCCAAAAATTTAATCATTTTTGTAATCCCGGTCAAAGCGGAATATGTGGCGATGGCACCCATTATAAAGACACAGCCTACTAAAAAATGAGTTCCAAACGCCGAGCCAAAAGTATAATTCAACCCACCCACTAATTGTGCTGTTCCCAGACCCAGTGAAGCAATTACTCCGGTAATGGTGATTAATACAATAAAAAGAATGGCACTAAATTTCAGCACACTACTTTTAACATAAGGTACTATCGCGTGCAATAAATTAGGTGCTTTTTTTACATATAGATTATACCCAATCATTAATCCAAATAAACTATACATGGCCCAAGGTGTAAATCCCCAATGAAAAAAGGTATACTGCAGCGCCGTTTCTTTAGCATTAGAGGTCACTACAGGACTGTTATTGAAGTAATAAACCGGCTCCTGCACCGCACGAAGCAATAACCCTGAACCCATTCCGGTACTGTACAGCAAGGCAATCCAACTGAAATAAGAATAAGCTGGTTTTTCACTACCCAATCGTTGATTCCGAATTGGTAAAAATAAAAGCGCCACAGAAGCCAGCACCACAATTAGACCCAATACCAAATAATAGGTACTAAAAACTGCTAATAATTGCTGATTTATCCGACTCAAAACAGCTAGTAAACCATCTGGTGCCAAAATGCCACTTATAAAGAAGACAGCTCCAAAAAGCATCCCATATAATAGTAAATTATTTGCTCGAAAATGACTGTACCGTTTTGAAATCAAAATACTTTTTATTTATGAATTGGTTTTAAAGTTTCAAGCATCGTGGGAATTAGTTCACTAACCGTAGGATGAATGTGCACTGAGTCCCGAAAAACGGTATAAGGTTGTTTGCCATACATTAAATTGGTGATTCCGTTTATGATTTCATCCCCGCCAACTCCCAAAACACAAGCGCCTAAAAAAAGATTGGTTTTAGCATCTATTACCGCTTCCATAAAACCTAAGCTTTCTCCCTTTTCTTTAGCGCGTCCTACTTTTGTCATAGGACGGTGTGCCACCAATACTTCATATCCTTTCTCAAGAGCTTCCTTCTTGGTCATGCCTATTCTGCCCAGCGGCGGATCGATAAACAAACCGTAAGTAGTAATTCGATCACTAATTTTTCGCTCTTTTTTACCAAGAAGAAAACTTTCTACAATTTGAAAATCATTGTAAGAGGTATGCGTAAAAGCCCCCTTTCCGTTACAATCTCCAATGGCGAAAATACCTTCAACATTAGTCTGACAGTAATCATTGACTTTTATATAGTTTTTCTCATCCACTTTTATATGGGTATTCTCAATCTGTAAAGTATCGGTATTGGGCAAGCGTCCGACAGCTAATAACAAGTGAGATCCTTTTATTTCACTTTTGTCGATTGTAACGGTAATGCCGTCTTGGTTGTTTTCAATAGCTGCAATTTCCTTTGCGTTAAACACAAGCTGTATCCCTTCAATTTTCAATATTTCGGCTACTGCGTCACAAACTGTATCGTCTTCCCTTGCTATTAATTTTTCATGGTACTCAATAATGGTGACTTCGCTGCCAAACCTTCGAAAGATCTGACCAAATTCCAAACCAATATAACTGCCGCCAATGATGATCAAATGTTTAGGAATATCTTTGATTTCTAAAATATTTTCGTTCGTGTAAAAAGGAATTCCTACATAAGCTTGAGGAACTACTGCCCTTGCCCCCACATTTATAAATATTTTTTTTGCAGTAATTGCCGTATCTCCCACCTGAACCACATAATCACTTAAAAAATAAGCTTCAGCTTTATACAAGGTAATATTTTCGTTGCTCGTAAGCGATTTTTCAATACCAAATCGGGATTCATGTACGAGCTTATCTTTACGCGCTTTAATTTTTTCAAGATTAGCTTTAGTTCCATCCGGAATTTCAATGCCTAATGCATCACCATGAAAAGCATCCCACATTCTGCGGGCACTTGCTACATAGGCTTTAGTTGGAATACAGCCATTGTTAACACATGTCCCCCCTAAAAAACTTTTTTCGACAATAGCAACCGTACCTTTTTTTGATAAGCTAAACGCTAAAGGAACACCTGCCTGCCCACTTCCAATAATAATATAATCAAAGTTTTTCATAGTCTTTTAGTTTAAAAAAAATTATTTCGCTAATCGCAATCCGGAAAACTGCCAGCGCATTTTGGCACTGAAAAAATTACGATAGGTATTACGGCTATGATTCTCGGGTGTTGCCACCGAAGCACCTCGCAAAACCATTTGGTTCACCATAAACTTTCCATTGTATTCTCCCAAAGCACCGGCCGCTTTACTAAAATTAGGATAGGCCAGATAAGCGCTGTTGGTCCATTCCCATAATTTTCCCCAATTCAATTGACTGCTGGCTATTTCCCACTCGAATTCTGTTGGCAATCTCAATCCTTTCCACTGTGCATAGGCAAAAGCTTCGAAATAGCTGATATGCATCACAGGTAAATCGGGTACAATTTTCTGCATACCATTTAAAGTATACTCAAACCATTGATCTTCCATTTTATGCCAGTACAATGGAGCTTCAATTTCATTTTCATTCAACCATGCCCATCCCTCATCATGCCAATAATTAAAATTTTGGTAGCCACCGTGCTCAATAAACTCTAAATATTGACCATTTGTCACCAGCATGTTCGCAATCTCAAAATCAGCTACATAAACATTGTGTCTTCCTAATTCGTTATCAAAACAGAAAAAGTCTCCTGTATGTCCTATTTCATAAACTCCTGCTTCTATTTTTATAAAACCAGCATCTTGTCTTTCTGCAGTTGGTAAAAAACTATTTCCGTAAGTCGGAAAAGTCGGCTGGATTCCTAGTATGTATTTGATATCATACACCAAAAGTTCCTGATGTTGCTCTTCATGATTGATTCCGATTTCAATGACATCAAGTATCTCTTTGTTTAAATCATTGTTCATAAAGCGTTCGACTGCAGCAGTAACATAAGCTCTATAAGCATAAACCTCTGCTACAGCTGGTCGTGTCATCAATCCTCTGGAAGGACGCTGCACACGTTGTCCCACATTATTATAATAACTATTAAACAAATAGGAAAAATCAGGATGGTAAACTACATAATCAGGAGCGTACTTTGTTAGTAAAAATTCTTCCCAAAACCATGTTGAATGGGCTAAATGCCATTTTGGAGGAGAAGCAAAATCACTTGGCTGTACTGAATAATCCTCAATAAGCAAAGGATTACAAATTTCTTCAGTTTTTTTTCGGACTTCTAAAAAACGTGCTTTCATATATTTAAGTAGTGCTATTCGTATTAACCTGTAAGATATTAATTAAAAATACTATAAGTTAATTATTTATGCAAAAAGATGTTTGTTAAAAATCCCAAAGTTTCTATTATAGAATAGCAATAAGGTTCTCTCTCATCTGTCAGAATCACATTTCAGGCCTTAAGTAATTTTAAATTATACATAGAGATCTCTGGCGACAGGACTAGTTATTTTTCCAAACATCAAAAATATCATGATACTGAAAAAGGCATTGATTTTTTTTAACATCAATGCTATTGTCAAAATAAAAGTACCCTGCAAAATCAATAGAAATTACAGGGTACCCAAACAAGTAATAATCTTCCAAAACTACTTACCCGTCTGACTGAACTTAAATATATACTTGCGCATTAAGCCTCTTTTTAGAATACTGATTTAAATGGAACCTAAGCTGAAGTATCACCTCTTTTTTTGTACCGTTGATATTAATAAATTTAATATCAAACCAGCTTTTTAATTCTTCAATATCCTCAGGATTATTTTTTAATGATGACGCGAATAGTATCTGAACACGGGAATTTAAAAGTTTAAAGAATTCATTTAAATTAATTTCGTTGTCCGCCACAAAAAGAATTAAATTATAATCATACAAACTGAAATCAGCACCTTCAGTTCCTGAAAAAGCTATAAAGTCACAATCAGAAATTCCTTTTGTAAAATACCTGAGAAAAACCCCGCTCTTATCATAAACCAGAATTTTTGTTTTCTCAAGAATAACTGCCATTTTTATTAGTATATTAATTTTAAAAAATAAACGATCTTTAAATATAAGAACATGATCCCCTCAGATTTACATCTGTCCATATTTCTGCCTGTAGAATTAAACTCATTATTACAAACCAGCCGTAAGAATTGTTTGTAGAAAACTACAAAAAGACACCGTTTTTTAAAGGAAAGACAACAGCTTTAATGACAAAGGAAGAGCTCTAAAATGGGATGCTGTTTAAATATGAAACTATATTCATTTAACAAAAATACCTTGTAACTCCCAGTTTTTACTCTATTTTAAATTGTAGAATATAACTTCTAGTTGTAATTAATAATTTTAAAAATAAAAACCTTAATACACAACTAAAAAATTTACTATTAGCTTAAAGAAGCTTACTAATAGCACAAAGCGAACAAAAAAATAATGATAAATCTATTTCACTTTATTTTGATTTGAATTTGGCTTAAGTTCGTCTGGACTGTCTTTTGTATAGGTATCAAATGTTTCTTTTGATGGCGTTGCAAATACATCCTGTATCAACTCAAAACTCAAAGTATTTTTCGGATCAAATTGATCTGAATTCATGTATTTTTCCAGTTAATAATACAGCGCTTTGGAGGTAACTGCAAGGTTAATCTCATCATCCTTAAAGCTGCTTAAAGTGAAAAAAGTGACGCCAGGAATCAGGCAATGATACCGCAAATAATCTAATTTGGGCAGAATAGTGACACATGGTTAAAAAAATAGAACGCAAGCAAAATAAAGCCCTAAGAGATTAGGTTCGAAACTTTATATCATGGTGGTAATCATTCTGAAATACAGCAATATTTAGCTGCTTAATTTCCATACCAAAATTATTTTTCTTACATTTAAGAAACATTAAATTGAAATATGATGAATACAGCAAAAATAGTGGGTATTGTACTTATAGTGATCAGCTTGGCCGCAGGCTATGTGGGATTAAACCGGGTATCAGACAGCACCAAAGAAATTAACTTTTTAGGCCTTAAAATTGATGCTTCGAACGAATCGGGACAAATGCAGGGTTTTCTTTATCTTGGAGTAGCAGCAGCTCTTTTAGCAGGCGGACTGTATACTTTAAAAAAGTCAAGCTAATTTAAACCTAAATAGTAAAATAGGAAGCCTGCAGTATATAAATACTGCAGGCTTTGTACATTGTAAAAATGGCATTTTAAGCAGTGATGGAAAAATAAAAAGCCAAACAGCGCTTCAAAAGTCCAGCTACATTAAAATCATTACCAATGTAATGAAGATAAGTAATATTCTAATCCAAATAAGATTCTACTCCAACCAGCCTCTCCATTGCCAATCATCATAAAAAGTAACAACGCTCTCAACTTTACCAATAAAGATACAATTGGATAAAAAAAAACTGCAGGCACAAATACCAGCAGTTTAATTTTGAATTATAAAGTGTCTTTCAGCCCCATTTGACATATTGTCCGAGCTGATAAATCCCTTTAGAACAGCACTAAAAATGAGTTGCAGTTATCCTGCTGTTCTATTCAAGGCTCTATTAGCACTTATAATATCTGTTTCTAATTTCATCATAACACAGATGAGGGTACTGATAACCTCCCATAGTCTGTTTTAGCTGTTTTTCAGTCAGCTTTTGCACATCACTCGGTAGAAATTTTTTAACTTCTTTGTCTTTTGTTTTTTTGTCAAACATAACTTATAGTTTAAAGTGATTACGATTCCAATCATTTAAAGACACCTGGAATTTCTGTCTGTGTTATCGCAGTTTTTTCTGCTTACATATCTTTGCATTAACTCTGAAATACCAAAATTAAGTTGTGTATTCATAAATACCAAAATTATACCTACAAATATGAATTATTTTTACGATAATTACTTACTTACAACCTATTTATTTTTAAATTTTAACATAATTCATGATTTTACATCAGGGCAGATCTTAAAATAATCCATAAAACATAAACTGATGCCATGGCCTTATAAATACCGTTTTAAATTTATGTTATCTGTAAATCGCTATTATTTTTAATACAATATAATTGGTCAGAAGTCCGTTTAAAAGTGCTAGAACATTGTCTTGCTGCTCCTGAGTTTCGCAATCAAAATGAACCATCATTTCAGTAATAAACTCAGAATACAGGATTCCCTTTTCTATTTTAGCTAATGCAATTTGATCTAAATCGTCCAGCTCGTATTTCCCAGGCATAGCATTATGCTCCTTTATTTCCAGAAACAACACTTCTTCATCATTTAGTTCAGACACCTTCTGTTCCAAGCCGTCTAACAGCACGATATTAAAATCTTCTTTTTTCCTAAGCAAACTTTTAAAACTGCCCGGCAGACCTTCCGTATACAAATCCCTTTTTAGCAGATAATGCTCGGCAGAAAACTTTCCTCTTTTAAGCTCATCATCAAACACTGAAATCAGTTCTGCAGACTTTTCCGGGGTCAGAAATTCAATTTCATTCTGCTCCCCTTCCGCCTCATTGATCATTACAGCCCATTTTGAATAACACTGTGGATAATTTTTCATTACATAAACTTCCATAGCTTTACATATTGCGGGATTTTTTTTATAGGCTCCCAGTAAATGTAAATACTTTTTATCGGGAACATCCTGAAATTCAGCAAAACCGGAATAGTAGCCGTCATTGTATACTTCATCGAACAAAAAATCAATCTTTACATCCCTATTCTGAGCAAACTGGTAAAACAATACCTGTTCAAAAAATAAATTAAAATTAAGGCAGTTGATTTTGGGCCAGGCTTTTTTATTTTTATCTAAAAAATCAATGCTGATTGCAGCGTATTCTTTAAAAAAATCAATATCATTTCCTCCTGTAACCCCCATATTGCATCCAAAATTGTCGGAACGTTTATGATAGCGCTCCATTTCATCGGGCATGTACAGAAGCTCTGGCGAAATTTCATTCCACATTTTAGTGTAATTATCGCCAGTAATTTCCAAATTCTGCGTCAGTAAAGTGGCACAACGAAATTTTACATCCAGAGATTCCCAAACAAAAACATCTCCGTCAACGTGCAGAAACGGTTCGGTCTGCATCTGGTACACTTTAATTTTAGAAACACCCCAGAGATCGTTGGGATAATGATTTAAATCATCTAAAACGACATGAACTCTTGTATAGGGCAGCTGGAGTTTTGTAATTAAAATCTCATATCCAAAACGATCTGTGTACAATTCTACTTCTTTATGAAATTTCACCAATTGATGAGAGCTCAAAATCCAGCTCAGCCAATTGTATTTATAAGAAAACCAGCCGTAATTACTTTTGATATCAGTCGAATTACCGGTCCAAAAACTTTGTATTATCTTCATTTAAATGGAGCTGAGCTTATTTTTTTTAATTAATGCCAATTTTTCTTAGTGTTTGATTCATACTGAATTCAATAAAAATGCCTGCCAGCATTATTTACAAATTATATAAATACCAGCTGCAATATAACTTAATTATTTGTAAGTTTTTTACGGTATTCCGTATAATATACAGATTCTGCAACCTGCAACTTGATACTATTATGTTCTACGGTACAACTAACATATAATATAAAAAGGCAAAATGCTAAATCGATTTTAACAGTAAAATTTTACATGAAAATTCCAGTGAGTAATTATGGCTCGAGTACTAACTAAATCTTTTATTATAATTAGAAATGGAAGAACATAACCATCTAAAATATTATAATCAGGACGAAATCGTAATCAACATAGATGAACTTTCAACAAAGAATTTAAACTTAACATTCAAAAGATATTGCTAAAAAACATGATTGTTAATCTAAATAATTAATCATGACAATAAAAGTAAAGTCTTTTTTAATATTGTAGTATTTTTATTTACTTTTGGCCTATATTAAAATTTAACTATTATAGTAACGATCATTAATCAAAATCGTTAAAACTTACAACACTAACAACCAAAACCTCGCAAAAAAAATATGAATATCATAAAATCAAGCCACTATACTTCAGCAAACCTGTATCAAAAGGTGCTATTTCAATTTCTATTTTAGAATCTACAATCTTGCTTAATCCAAAAATAAATCACGCAACAAGTGCATTTTAGTTCTATTTCTCAAAAAATAGAATAGAACAATAATGTCTACTTTTCAAAAAACCACAACCAATTAATGAGACAAACAATACTATTATTATGTTGCTTTCTTTTTTTATCCAATACTTTACAGGCACAAATATCAGGCACAGTTAAAGGATATGTAACAGATACGATAAACAATTCTAATTTAACGAATGCATCAGTTTCTTTGCTAAGAGCAAAAGATTCCATTTTATTAAAATTTACCCGAGCTAAGGAAAATGGTTATTTTGAATTGAATAATATTAAAGCCGGTAAATTTATTTTACTGGTTTCTTATCCCAAATATGCTGATTTTGTAGATCAATTTTCTGTTGATTCTACAAAGTTACTCAAAGATTATGGTAAAATTAATTTGGCTGATAAAGGACGATTACTATCCGAAATAATTATAAAAGGCAATAGAGCCGCCATGAAAATAAAAGGAGATACGTTAGAATTCGATCCAAAAGCATTTAAAATAGAACCTAATGCAAAAGTGGAAGATCTGATAAAACAATTCCCGGGAATACAGATTGATAAGGATGGTAAAATTACCGCTCAAGGCGAAACTGTCACCAAAGTTTTGGTTGATGGTGAAGAATTTTTTGGTGATGATCCCACTTTAGTTACAAAAAATCTACGTGCTGATATGGTTGATAAAGTACAATTGTATGACAAAAAAAGTGATCAGGCCGCTTTTACAGGAATTGATGATGGTCAGAAAACCAAAACGCTAAATGTGAAACTTAAAGAAGACAAAAAAAATGGTCATTTCGGGAAAGTAGAACTCGGAGGAGGAACTGATAATTTTTATAAAGGTCAAGCCATGTTTAATAAGTTTTGGGATAAGAAAAAAATAGCAGCTTATGGCATTTTTGGGAACACAGGACAAGTAGGATTAGGATGGGGAGACAAAGATAAATATGGCCAAAACAGTTATCAAGTAGCTGATGACGGCGGTATTAATTTTACAAGTAGCGGAAATGATGAATTAGATAGCTGGGATGGTCAATTTAATGGTGAAGGAATTCCGGTAGCTCAAACTGGCGGAATACATTTTGACAATAAATGGAACAACGATAAAGAATCTATCAATGTAAATTATAAAATTGGCGATATCAAACTTTCAGGAGATCGCAATGATATTAACCAGCAAAATTTAAGTTCCAGCAGCATTTACAATAATTCAGACAAGAGTTTTGAGAAAAACATGACTAAAAATAAACTTGATCTGGCTTATGAAATTAAAATTGATACTACTTTAACTTTAAAATTAAATGTAGACGGATTATTTAAAAACAGTAATTCAAGTGAAGCAGAAATGCGAAAAGGTACTGATGAACAAGGTAACCAATTGAATAATCTAAAACAGACAACTACAAATGATGTTGATGATAAAATATTTAATATAAATACTTTATTAACCAAAAGACTTAAAAAAACGGGCCGAACATTATCTCTTAATTTAAGCCAGTCGAGTACAAATAGCAAAAGTGATGGTTATCTAAATTCAAAAGCTGAATTTTTTACAACATCGGTAATTAGTCCGGACAGCACCAAAGTAGTCGATCAAAATAAAGTCAATAATATTACAAATACAGCTTTTAAATCAAATTTAATCTATACCGAACCGTTATCTAAAAGCCTGACTTTAATTCTTAATTATGGCTTCAACATAAGTAACGGAAAATCTGATCGTAAATCTTTTAATCAATCCACGGATGGAAATTATAATGTTCTGGATTCCGTCTTTAGTAATAATTATGAATTAGACCAAACGATAAATCAACTTGGAGGGATTTTTAATTACAAAAAAAATAAAACTGTTTTTTCTTTTGGTTCTAAATTTAGCGGCGTCAACTTTAAACAGTATAATGTTTATACAGATGAAAATTTTACGCGAAAATTTATCAACTACATGCCTCAAATCAACTATCAATATAATTTTAAACAAAGAGAAGTACTTCGTTTGTCGTATAACGGAAACAGCGATCAGCCAACATTAGAACAAATACAACCGATACGAAACAATCAAAATCAATTGAATACGATTTTGGGTAATCCAGATTTAGATCCTTCTTTTAGAAATATTCTTAGAGGAAGTTATTATTCGTATAAAGTACTTAGCAATCAATATTTTTCGGTTAATGCAACGTACAATTTTACGATAAATCCAATAATAAGTAATGTGGTTACAAATGATAGAGGACAAAGTATCTCTCAATTTGTAAACCTAAAAGACAAAGCTACAACAGGTTATTTTTTGAATACTAATTTTGGCAAAACAATCAAAGCCATAGACATGAACGCAGGAATTGGTTTAAGCGCCAACAAAAATGTAAACTATAATTACATCAATACAAAACTGAATGAAACTAAAAATTCAACTTATTCCTTTAATTTAAACTTATCAAAGTATAAAGAAAAAAAATACAATTTTAATACCAGCTTCGGACCCACTTATAACGTTGCTAATGCAAGCATCAACGAAAATAGTAATAGCGATGGCTGGGGTTTTAATGGAAATTTCTGGACGAGTATAGAATTACCTTTTAAACTAGAAATTAGCACAGATGGTAATTATCAATATAATGGAAAAACACAAGTGATTCAGGAAACTTTTGAACGTTTTATCTGGAATGCATCAATCACCAAAAAATTCTTTAAAAGCGATAATTTACGAGTTTCTATAACGGGAAGAGATCTTTTGAACCAAAATGTAGGATTTAATCGTTCGGCTTATAATGGAAATATCAACCAAAGTACTTATACCACTATCCAAAGATACTTTTTATTCTCTGTAAGCTGGGATTTCAGCAAGATGGGCGGAGGAGAAATTAAACAAAACTAAAACCATGAAAACAATAATAAATCGCATCTTAATTTTAATAATTGTATTGACAAGCTGCAATACTTTTGCGCAAAATGACCACTTTGTGCAAAATGGCGTAATCGAATTTGAGAAAAAATCGAATATGTATGCTTTGATTACAAAAAAACTAAAAGGAGAAACTGATAGTTATTATCAAGCTGCTTTTGAAAGTTATAAAAAAACCAATCCACAATTTAAAACTACAAAAAGCACTCTCAGCTTTTCAAAAAACAAGAGTTTATACAAATGGGATGAAACAAATCAGTCAACAAGCAACAGTTGGATTGCTGACGATGCAATGGCTAATTTAAAAAATGTTATCGCCACAGATCTTGATGCGAAAACCAGTATTACACAAAAAAATGTTTACGATGATTTATACTTAGTTAAAGACAGTTTACGCAAAATTGACTGGAAAATCACCGATGAAACCAGAGAAATCGCGGGTTATGAATGCCGCAGAGCAAATGCTATAGTTCTCGATTCTGTTTATGTTGTTGCCTATTACACTATTCAAATTCCATTTGCTGGTGGCCCTGAATCTTTTACAGGCTTACCCGGAACAATTTTAGGATTGGCTATGCCACACGAAAATATGACATGGTTTGCTACAAAAGTTACAGAAATTCCAGTTTCTGACAAAGATTTAGCCCCGCCAATCAAAGGTAAACCTACTGACAATAAAGGACTAAACAAAACACTTTTGGATGCTTTGAAAGATTGGGGAAAATGGGCGAAAAAAACATTACAAGCCTACTCTTTATAACTAGCTATTAAAACCTATTTCTTACACATCAAAAAACATAACAAAATAAAACAAAGAATCCCAGTTAAAATATTTTAACTGGGATTCTTGTTTCTGTTTATATAGCATGGAACACTTACCGTCATGCTTATTTAGTATAAATATGATTCTGACCATTAGCCTGTAAATTAAAAATCGCCTCTTTTAAATCTTTTCCAAGATTTGATGTAATAGAATGTAATACAATTTTTAAATCATTAAAATTATTTGGCTTAACCAGATAGCCTATTGCTCCGCTATTTAAGGCCGTTTCTATATCATTTTTGTGAGAAGAAGTAGAGATCATAATAACTGGTATGTCCTGATGCAAGTCGTCTTCCTTCAGCAACTTTAGGCACTCCCAGCCATTCATAACAGGCATATTAAGATCTAGAAAAATAAGCTGTGGTTTTTCAGCAAGATTACGAAGTATCTCTATCACCTCATTGCCATTTATTGCGCAGTGGCAAATTATATCTTCGCTTAAATCTTCTAATGCCTCACAAAACATTTCTGTATCATCTATGTCGTCATCAGCCATTAAGATTGTCTTGTTTTCCATACTAAATTTCATTTTCTTTTTGCAACAGTGGAAGTTTTATAATAAACGTAGCTCCTTTGGCAAGACTGCCAATAGCAACAATACTTCCTCCATGCCTCTCTACAATTTTTTTACAAAGTGATAATCCAAGACCCGTACCTTCATAACTATCTTTAGAATTAAGTCTGGTAAAAGTTTCAAATATCTGCTCTGCCTGCTTTGGCTCAAAACCTATTCCGTTATCCTCTAATGTGATTACTGCAAAGCTATTCCCCTCTTCAATTATTGTTTTTGAAACCAAAGTTATTGTTGAAGGTACATCTTTTTTTGCAAATTTAATTGAGTTATTGATAAGATTATAGAATAACTGGTATAACAATACTTGCGCCCCTTGTAACGTTGGAAGATCAGAATGTTGGATATTTCCACCGCTTTTCTGAAGCGCTATTTCCAAATCTGTTTCAATATTTTTTATAATTTCATTCAAATCAACCATTGTTGGCTTTTCTAAATCTGCGTTGATTTTAGAATAGGCCAAAACACCATCAATCATGTTGTACATACGATCAGTGGCCACGTGAATCCTGTCAATGAATTTCATAGCAGATTCATCTAACTGCCCTTTAAGATGATCTTCCAGGCGGCTGGTAAAAGTTTTGATTTTTCGCACCGGCTCTTTTAAGTCGTGTGAAGCAACATGTGCAAATTGCTGTAAATCTTCGTTAGAACGCTGGAGCTCTTTGGTTCGATCCTGTACAAGACTTTCCAGACTATAGTTGATCGTCTTATGCTGGTGGATATCATTACAAGTACCAAACCATTTGGTGATAATTCCTGTTTTGTCTCTTATAGGGACAGCTTTACTTAAAAACCAACGATATTCACCCGTTGCTCCATTCTTCAACCTAAATTCAAGCTGATAGGTTGATCCTGTCTGAACGCTCTGATACCAATATTGGGTTACAATGGTCACATCATCAGGGTGCAGTATCGGAATCCAGCTGGAATCACCAAATTCACTTTCTTCAAATCCTGTGTACTCGTACCAACGTTTATTATAATAATCAATAAAGCCATCTGGTCTGCTTGTCCAGATAATTTGTGGCACAAGATCTGCGAGTTGTCTAAATTTCTCTTCACTTTCCTTAATAACCTGCTGCAGTTCCTTTTGTGAAGTAATATCGCTTGCCGAACCAAACCATTCAATTACATTACCATGATCATCCAGAATAGGGACTGCTCTTGAAAGCGCCCATCCAAAAGTACCATCGGTATTTAAAACCCTATGCTCCAATTCAATTATTCTTTTGCTGGAAATAGATTCATAAATACTACTCAAAATCCTTTCTTTATCGTTGGGATGAATATATTTATCTATCCAGTTGACAATAGGTTTCCCGGTATCGGAAAGAAAACCATGTCCCTCCAAATTACGCATTACCGTCCAGTCGGCATTCATTCGATATACCACATCTGATGAAGCATTAACCAACGCCCGGAAACGGCCCTCACTTTCCTCTAGTTTTTTTCTTGATGTCACTTGCTCAGTGACATCGATTGCTACCTGGATCATCCCCGTTGTCTGACCGTTTTCAATTAATGGGCGGTACGCGAGATTATAATAATAGTCCTGCACTACTCCATTACGAGCGTGCGAGACAAGTACTTCACTTTGATCATAAGGAATTCCCTTATTGTAAACGTTTTGAACTTGTTTCCATACATATTGCCCCTTGAGTTCAGGCAAAACATCAATTAATGGAGTGCCAATAACTTCCTGATCGCGGCCAATCATTTCAAGCATGTGTTTATTAATCTGCTCTATTACCAAATCATCGCCCATCAGTACCAAAGTCGGTGAAGGTGTCTGATCAATCATTGATTTTAATCTGCTCTGGCTATCTTCCAGCTTGCGTCTGGCCAGTACTTGTTCTGTTACATCAAAGGCCATGTGCAATACAGCCGGACTTTCTTCCATTTCATCAATACAGTCATAGGAAAAATTAAAATAACGTCGCTCGAGTTTGTCATCAATTATTAAGTCTACAGGCTGCTCATCTCCTTTAAACGGAATACCCGTTTTCTGTACGTTAATAACAGTTTGGAGCGCCGGCTGACCAATCAGTTCAGGCAGCGCTTCAGTCATTTTTTTGCCAAGGGCTTCTGCTGCATTTTCTTTATTCATGAACTGCAGCATTGGTTTATTTATACTTTCTATAATTACATCTTCTCCTTTAGAAAGCAGCATGGCCACCGGTGCCTGCTGAATCATATTACGAAAGCGCGTCTCACTTTTCTGCAGTTTTTCCTCTGCTTGCTTTATCTCTGTAATATCACGGGTAGTTCCTGCAACAGCTTCTACTTCACCTTGTTCATTCAAAACCGGAGCCAGGATATAATCATAAATACGACTGCCTAATTCAGCATGAGGAAAAGATACTGTTCCCCTAACGGTTCTTTTTGTCGCAACTACTTCATCAATTTCCCTTTCGTGCATCTGTGCATGCCATTCCTCATAACCGTTCTCTCTTAAACCGCGACCAATAGCATCCTGCTCTGATTTACCCCACATGGTAAGCAAAGCCTTGTTGGCATAAGTAAATTGATAAGATAAGTCAAAAACATAGACCAGATCAGGAGTATTATTTGTAATAGAATCGTAAAATCGTTTTTGTTTTTCTGCGGCAGTAAGCAAATTTTCTATTACAATTGCTGTTTGTTTTCTTTCGCTTATATCTTCTGTTGTGAGTATTATCAATTCAGCCTGCTTTAACGCTGTAAATTGAAGCCATTGTATTTTATCTGTATCATCAAAGCATTTTTCAAAACTAGTGGCAACTCCACTTTCAGCTACTTTAATAATTTTTTCGAGAATATCAGCATCTTTTAGATTGGAAAAAAATTCACTACAACGCCTACCGTTGTAATCGGTTTTCCCCGTCAGATTAAGCATGTAAGAATTAGAATGGAGAATTAAAAAATCGTCGATCTTACTTTCGTAATTGTACATGGGCTGCATTACTGTCATGCCATTTGAGGCAGAGTTTAAAATGGTATGAAAGAGGTCTTTATTTTCTAATAACTCCATGTATTTACTATTATCTAAAAAAGCGTTTCTACTTTCTTAATGTTTTTAACATCAAATTTAATTAATCATGTGATTAAACTAAAATAAATCAAAATGTTTTTTGATATTGTCCTCAAAAAGGATTTTTACTGTAATTTCATTTTTATAAATTTCCTCAAAAATGAAAACTAAAATGACTGTCTAATAGCTAACGTTCAGGTAGCTTAATCTTTTGGTAACCTTTTGATAATTATCATAGCCTAGCTTTGTTTATCAATACAACTTATTATGTTATTCCTTCTTTACTTAACCTCGATTCAATCCTTAATTACTGCTTTATTAATCTTTTTTAATAAAAAATTCAGGCAGGAAGATTTTTACCTGAGTATCTTTTTCGGAACTATATTTTTTCACCTTCTCTATAAGATCTCTATACTCTTCTTTTATCAGGATGCCAATCTGTTTGAAAAACTGCACGGGAGTTTCTCCTTTCTCTACGGTCCGTTGCTTTATTTTTATATGCTTTCGGTCTTTGGCAAACCCATTTCAACCAAAAAGATCTGTTACCACTGTATTCCATTCTTTATAGGTTTTGCCTTCAATATTATTATAGTCTTTATTGCGGTAAGCAATCCGGTATTCCCAAAAATCATCAAACTTTCTAACCTTATCGTGATGCTGCTTTTAATTCCCACTTTCCTGGGTTATAGTATTTATTGTTTGAAGTATATCCGCTCTTCGCAACCAGATTCTTCGCGAATCTTTAATTTAAAAATCAGCATCGTAAAAGTTATCGGAAGTGTTTACTGTTCTTTAGGAATATTAACTGTTTTGGGACTTTTGCTTTTGGCTTTTAATATGGAGATGATCATAAACCTTCGCTTTGTTTACTATTGTCTGATGCTTTTTATCTTCATTTATGTCATTCACATTCGGTTTGCCATCTTTTTTGAGATTCAAAAATTGGTCATTGAACTGAAAAACGAAGAAAAGTATAAAAACTACGAATTGAAATCGGATGAAATGAATGAGATTATCAACTTAATTCAAGCCTATTTTAAAACCAAAAAAGGCCATCTAGATTCTGAATTTAATCTGGACAAACTTTCTTCCGATTTAAATATTTCGAAAGTAAAAATCACTCAAGCGCTCAATGTCGAATTGAAAACTAATTTCTATCAATATATAAACTCATTAAGAGTTGAAGAAGCCAAAAGATTAATAGATAAAAAACAAGACGCCAATTTTGTTACAATTGGTTACGAAAGCGGATTTAAAAACAAATCGACTTTTTATAAATATTTCAAACAAATTACCGGAGCAACTCCAAGTGATTACAAAAAAGTACTTGAAGAAGCTTTATCATCAGAAAATGCATTCTCGTAAAGTCATTTTTTTATAAGAAAAGTATTTCCATACCCAATTGAATTTCAGAATAACAAGTCCTTCATATTTAGTTAACCATTTAATATTATTTACAAATAACTAATAATCAATTACTTAGAAACAATTTTAGTCTTTTTTGTACGCCTAAATTTAAAAAGACTTCCGGAAAATAACCATCAGATAGTTTTGCAGCAGAAAACAAAAATTAACTAAACACAATGAAAAAACTACTATTGTTATTTGCTTTGATTTTATCCGGAAATCAACTTATAGCGCAAAATTATGCTTCAATGATCGGAAAAGTTTCTGATGGAAAAACCTTTTTACCAGGAGTAAATATTTCGATTTTAGAAAGAAAAACAGGAACCTCGACAGACTTTGATGGTAATTTTCAAGTTTCGAATTTATCGGGAGAAAAGCTTACAGTCTCATTTAGTTATATGGGCTACCAAACGATTACCAAAGAAATAAAATTGGTTTCGGGTATTAATAATCTGGGAACTGTTACGCTTGCTGCAGAAGAAGGAGCATTAAAAGAAATTATTGTAAAAGGTTTTACAGGGCCATCTCAAATTAAAGCCTTAAGCATGAAAAAGAAATCCTTGGCCATTATGGACGTGCTTTCTGCAGATGCTGTTGGAAAATTACCAGACCGTAATGCTGCCGAAGCGGTTCAAAGAATGCCAAGTGTAAGTGTTAACCGTTATCACGGAGAAGCCAATCAGGTGAGTGTTCGAGGAACGCCTTACGGATGGACATCGACTTTATACAACGGAACAAGATTACCAAGTGCTTCTGTAATGGGAACGAGAAACACACTTTTAGACGCCATTCCGACCGAAATGATCCAGTACATCCAGTTATCAAAAGCGATAACGCCTGATATGGAAGGTGATGCCATTGGAGGATCTGTGAATTTTATCTCCAGAACAGCGCCTAAAAAAACCATGCTGAACGCGAGTCTTGGTGGCGGTTACAATCAAAAAGCTGAAAAAGGTTCTTATAATGCCTCTTTAGTTTATGGACAAAGATTTTTTAAAGATAAATTAGGAGTTGTACTAGCGGCTTCTATATGGGACAGAAATTTCGCTACCGATGAAATGGTAGTAGATTACAATATTAATGCTCCTGTACAATCTCAAAAATATGGTATTAATACCGTTAATGCTAAAAGATATTTTGGGCAAAGAACTACAAAAGCAATAAGCGGTGGAATTGATTTTGAATTGAACGATAAGAATAAGTTTTTCGGAAAATTCTTGTATGACAAATTCAGGGATGTGCGTCCGGTTTATGAATCTTTCTATGACTTTGCTAAAAAGAGATACACTTTTAGCTACCGTTATTCCGATTATAAAACAGATTTAAATGGATTGGAAATTGGCGGAGAACACAGAATTGGTTCTAAATTGAAATTTGACTGGTCTTTTGCCAATAACGAAATGACGTATCTTTTGGACACTCCTCCAAACATGTCTTCTGATATGAGAGGATTACCAATTGCACAGTTTTCTCAAAAATTGGTTGGTGATTTTGGTGTAAGATCATCTGACGGGGCGGTTTATAATACTTTTGATTCTCCTGATGGAAATGGTGTAAACATTTACAACATCGATCCAAAACTGACGAATCCAACGGATGTTATGGATCCGACAAGATTAACTTTGCAACAATTGGTCATTACACAATTGGACCAGAGAGATCATGATAAAGTGGGACAAATTAATTTTAATTATGATGCGACTGACAGATTTGTGATCAAAGCTGGTTCAAAATTAAGATTCAAAGATTACGAAGGACAACAAACACCAATCGTTTATTTACCTGGAGCAGCTTTAGGAATTCCGGGTTCGCCAGCCTTACTTCCGATGAGCAGTTTACAAACGGAACCGTATCCAAATGCCAGTAATTTCTTCTCAGAAATTGGAAGTCCGTTTAATAACTTAATTGTAAACCCAATTACAAAAAATCAATTGTTTGATATTTTCACACCATCCTACTTAAAAGCAAATGGCTTTGCAGATTATTCTCCGGCCTCTAATGTAACAACAAAGTTTAAAGGCGAAGAAAATGTTTTCAGCGCTTATGTTATGGGAGTTTATGATGTATCTGAAAAAACAAAAATCATTGCCGGTGCCCGAAACGAAGAAACAAATGTGACGATGAGCAGTACCGCTTATGATTCGCAAACTAAAGTGGCGACGCCAATTACCAAAACATCATCATATAATGCGTTTTTGCCAATGGTACATTTGAAATATGCTTTCAATGAAAATATCAATTTCAGAGCGGCTTATACCAGAACTTTTTCAAGACCAAATTTACCCGATTTAAATCCGAGTGAAATTATTGATTTGACCGCTGGAGTTTCAAAAATCACCAGAGGAAATACGGATTTAAAACCTACTTTTTCTAATAATTTAGATTTTATGGGAGAGTATTTCTTAAAAGATATTGGATTGATTACGGCAGGTGTTTTCTATAAAGATATTAGCGACTATATTTTCAGGGATATTTCGGCAGAAAGAATCAATAACGTTAATTATATCGTGACGCAGCCTAAAAACATTAAAGACGCCAGTTTATTAGGTTTTGAATTTGGAATCACAAAAAGATTTACAGAATGGAATGGTTTCTGGGGCGGATTTGGAATTGATTTTAATACTTCAATTATTAAATCAAAATTAGAAGTTTCAAGATATGATGCGCAAGGAAATGTAACCGCTACGGACGAAACTACATTGCCAAATCAATCTAAGTTATTGTTTAATTCTTCTGTTTTCTACGAAAAATATGGCTTCATGTTTAGAATCGCCGGAAATTACAGAGGAAAATCTGTAGAAACGATCAATCAAAATTTAGGTCCGGATTATTATATCTCTGCTATGCAAAATTTCACAGTTGATTTCTCTGCAGATTATTCGATCAGCAATAAAATCAAAATTTTTATGGAAGTTAGAAATCTTACTAACGAACCGTTTAAACAATTTCTTGGAAACAATGAAGGTAGAATCACGAACAGTGAATGGTCGTCGATTAATGGTCAGTTAGGTCTTAAATACCAAATTTTATAAGATTCATTTCTTTTCAAAAACTTTATACATACTACTTAATGCAAGCTGATACTTCAGTTTGCATTAAAATTCCAATCTCTAATTTCAAAATAATTAAATATGAAAACTCAAACTCTTTTACGCACAACAGCAGTCTTTTTAATGATTGCTTTTCAAACTCAGGCTCAAAAAAATATGGAAATCGAGAATAGCCCGAACTTCAGATCATTATCAGGAATTCATAACAAAGACGGCAAAAAAATCAAGGAAGATATTATTTTCAGATCAGGTAATTTTTCTAAACTCACAGAGAACGATATTAAAAAATTCGACGCTTTAAACATCACTACAATTGTAGATTTTAGAAACGACGATGAAATAAAAAAAGATCCTGATTTTATTCCAGCACGAGAAAAAATTGCAACTACACGAGCTAACATTGGTTCTATTAATGGTAAAGAAATGGGACAATTTATGAAAATTATGATGTCTCCAACTTTCAACGAAGCACAGGCAGATTCATTAATGGTTGCTGCCAACGCAGGATTTGCAGAAAGCGCAAAGGACTTTAAACCTTTCTTTGATGAAGTAAAGAAAAAAGAAACTGTGGTTTTGTTTCACTGTACGGCAGGTAAAGACAGAACAGGATTTGCGTCTTCATTATTGTTGCATATTTTAGATGTTTCTGATGAAGAAATTATGAAAGATTATTTAAGATCTAACGAGGCCATCGCAAAAACAGATTTAAGCAAATACAAAGCCTACGGAATTCCCGAGGAAAGAATGGCAAAATTAATGGGCGTAAAACAAGCTTACCTAGAATCAGCGTGGAATGCGGCTATCAAGAAATATGGGAGTATTGATAAAATGTTATTAGTAGAATATGGCATTGATAAAAAAGTCAAAAAACAAATTCAAAAGAAATATTTGGTGAAATAATTGACCAAAAGATTGACATTAAGAGGGCAATTCTAAAATTGGATCATATAAAAAACCTCCAAAAATCAAAAATGATTTATGGAGGTTTCTACTTTATCTAAAAAAATATTTTTTAAACATATACTGATTCAGTATTAATTAAATTGCTCTTTTATAAACAGTTACATCATCTACCCACATCATTACAGTTGAAAATAATTTAATTTTATTAGGGTCAATGAAATTAGAATCTTTGGATCCTACATTCATATTGAAAATAATAGAATGATTTCCAAAATTATTAAAATTAAGATTAGAAACGCTGCTGTTAGTATATTCTGCAACAGTGACATTGTCAACCTTTATGGTTACCGTTACAACATTGTTTTTCATTTTCCAGAAAGACTCATATAAATGCCATCCGTTATTTCCGTTTAAATTAAAATTAGCAGGATAGTTTCTTTCTGCGGAGTTTCCTAATAGGTTTGCTCCTGGAGAAGTTCCATAAAAAACATTGGATGTATAACGACTTGCATTGGGTGCAAAAGAGTAAGCTTCCAAAATGTCGATTTCTCCTTTGGTTGGCCATCCATTTTGCTGCACAGACCAGAACGCAGGCCAGGCACCGTAAGTTTCTGTAAATGATTTATAAGTTCCGCCCTCCATCGCTACTAGTTTAATATTGGCAGAAAGCATATACTCTGTATTATTTTCAGGTTTGTATTGGTAATTAGACGAAATGAACCCGGATTGATACTTGTACGTGCTCAATTTTGTTGTCTTGATTTCCAAACATTGTTTTCCGTCTCTCCATTGTGTCGTTGGGACTGAGCTTGAATAATCGCAATACCAGGAATTATAATCTGCACGTTGTTCCTTTGTCCATTGAGACAAACTTGAGCCTACATTAAATGTATCTTCAAATTGTTTGACCCATGGCGCACCGGCTACTTTGCTTGTACTGCTTTTTGTACTTAAGCTTGCTGATTGCTCTTTTGCAGTTGGACTTACGTCATCTGCGCAGGAAGCAAATCCTAAACTTAATACACAGGTCACTGTTAATGCTATTAAATTTAATTTTTTCATAATTTAATTTTTTGGTTAATTAATAGTTGAAGTAAAGCATTATCTTTTAGGTAATTAATCTAAGCCTTCCAGAAATCCGGTATGAGCGCTTTTAATTGCAAAATTTGAATCATACAATAAAGGCCAGTCATTTCCAGGATGGTTAAGTTCTGTACTAAAAGGAATCCATGATTCGTTATCTTTCATTCCCCAAATAGTTAAGGCATATTTATTTGCTGCAGGAAGCGCATTATAGATTTTTACGATCTCCTTGTATTTTTCTTTTTGAGCCAGTCTTCTTTCGTTGGTAAAAGTCGTAATGTCATTAGACTGATTGACTTGTATATCTAATTCCGAAACATGAATTTTCAGACCTTTTGCTGCAGCTCTGTTAAGATCAGTTTCTATTTGTGCTTTTGTTGGGCTTAAATAGGTATTATGCATTTGAAAACCAACACCATCTATACTATTACCTGCTTTTAAATCATCTACAATACTAAAAACTTTATCTTGTTTTGGGATATTCGTTGAAGTTGCATAATCATTATAAAACAACAATAATTGGGTATCGCCCGCTGCAACAGCTGCATTTCTGGCCCACTGAAAGCAATCTTTTACATAATTGGCTCCCATTCGCTGAAGAAAAATAGTATTTCTCATTGCACCGCCGTTGTCATCTACAGCTTCGTTGACCACATCCCAGGATTTTACTTTTCCTGCATAATGAGTCACAACGTCTGTAATGTACTTTTTAACTTCAGCTGAAAATTCGGCATCAGTACCTGAAAAATTCTTCAACCAGGTTGGTACTGAATTATGCCATACCAAAGCATGACCGTGAACATTGATTCCGTTTGTATTTCCGTAAGCAACAATTTTATCTGCTACAGTCCAGTTGTAAACACCGCTTGCGGTTGAAATCTGATCCATTTTCATTTCGTATTCGGCAGAAATACTACTGAATTCATTTTTTAAAATAACATCATAAGGACTTCCTGTAGTCAATTGCGAAGCTTTTATCGCCATACCAATAAAAAACGGATTAGCCAGTTTATTGGCTTTTACTTTTAAAAATGTAGGATCTTCAGGAATGTCGCTTGAACCTGTAGTTACAACACTGATAACATTTGAATATCCGGAAATTTCAGTTTCTGTTTTGGCTCTGACTCTATAATAATATTGAGTTCCGCCTGCTAAACCAACCACAACTTCGTTTAAATCGGTCACTGGTTTTGCTTGATAGTTGGAAACAAAAGTGCTGAAATTTTCGTTTGTAGAAACATCCAAAAGATAGCTTTTTGAATTCGAGACGTAGTTCCATTTGGCTTTAAAACCATGATCGTTTACATCTTTTGGTGCATTTGCAACTGGCGTTTCTAAAGCAGCAACAGTTTCGTTGTCGTCTTTAGAGCAGGCATTTAGAAAAAAGAAAAAGCTGGCCAGCACTAATAAAAATTTAATTTTCATACTGTTTTTTTATTTTAGAATATCCTTTATTATGTCGAATACTCTTGTTTTATAATTTCTGTTTTATGAAGAGGCTGCTTTTTTGATTACAGCCTCTTTTTTCTTTAGAGCTTAAAATACAATCATTACTTATTTGTAACGAACTTTAATATTATCGTATTTTATTATGGTTGGATTAGGTGTGTCTGATTGCACTATACCTACTTTAATTTCATTAACTTTAGAAGCATCCAGCGTAGTGGCAGGATCTCCAAAGCCATAATTATCTTTAAAATCAGCTAAAGTTAGGGTCTTGGTAGTCCAGTTAACATCAGTTATTTTAAAATTATAACCATAGTTTTTATTATCAATCGTATTTAATTGAATGGCAAATTGTGCTCCTACAACATTGGCACTTACATCAATATCAATAAATGTTTTTGTTGCATCATTATTCGCGGCGCTTAGGAAATTAGCTCCACCCCCTGCACTGCTTCCGTTATAGCCATTGGCATTTGAGCCAGCCCAAACAAGTGTTGCATAATTACCTGTTGGCCCATTTGCAGTACTTGCGTTAAAACTATCTTTATCTCCATAAGCATCCCAATTCGTTCTTGTACCATTTCCGTCAAAATCAGATACAATAACAATAATTTCCGGAGTAACAGGAGGTAGAAGCTGTATTACTTTTTTTGCGATACCTCCCGGTGTAGTAAGTACTAACTCTGAACCAAAAACAGCATCTTCAGGTACTCCAATAATAATTGAAGAAGATGATTTTAGCGTATAACTTACTGGTTTTCCTGCTAAGGTTACCGATGAAATATTATAAAACCACGTTCCCTGAATTTCTAACGGAAATCCCGGAGTTGCTATAGCAGGATCTGTTTTTGTCAGGGTTGGAACGGGCTGTAAAAGCTCAATGTTTTTAGTTACAGAACCTGTTGCTGTTACAAATGTAATGGGCTGTACTCCAAATCGGCTGCCTAATTTATCATCAAAAGGAATGGTAAAAATAAACGATTTATCAGAATTGTAATTGATATTGAAACCGATATCAATTTTATTGTCGAGCGTAATCTTTTTTAAGCCCTCTAAGCCCTGACCTTCGACTCTGACTTTATTGGATGGAAATGCCTGATTGAGTAAATCTCCCGGTTCAGCAACCATTGCGTCTACATTTGCAGTAACTGCGTCGTCATTTTGACAAGCTGTAAAAGAAACTAATGTCAAAAGAATTAAAATGCTATATTTTATTTTATTAATCATAATATAAATTAATTAAAGTTAAAAGGAACCGGAGCCTCTAATAATGATGGATTAGTATCAATAGCAGACTGCGGTAATGGCAGTTCGAAATAATTACTTCCGGGAGTTATTTTTACAGAAACCAAATCGGTTCTGTCATCATTGGAATAAAAACCAGCTTCCTGCTGCGAAATAACTGCTGTTGCCTCGGCAAGTCCACGACGTTTTAAATCGAAGAAATATTGTCCTTCAAGAGCAAACTCCACTCTTCTTTCATTAAATAAATCATTTCTTGTAAGTATCATTTTAGGAGGTAATCCTGCTCTCGATCTTACTTGATTAAAAGTACTTAAAGCAGCAGCAGAAGTTGTAGAAGGTGCTCCGGCCATAATAGCCTCAGAATTCATTAATAAAACGTCAGAATATCGCAATATAATGGTGTTTTGTGATGTTCTCATAAAAAACACATCGTTTCTTTCGGCAGCAGAACCTACAATGTATTTTCTGAAATTAGCTGCTGTCGATGAGTATATTTTTTTATAAAGAAAACCACCTTGACTTTTTAATAATTCAGGATAATAGTCGCCATCTGTCATGATGGTATTCTTTTTTCTCGTATCATTTGGCTCAAAGCTACCTTGCAATGAAATAGAAGGAAGATAAACTCCCCAGCCGTCACCACCACCAGTAATTCCTGTACCTCCTGGAACTATATACGCCTGATTGGTATTTTGCGTTCCCCATTCTGTAGCAATTGCTTTCCATTGCAAAGCAAACATACTCTCGTTACTATTATTATTCTCCGGACTGCTAAATAAGTTTCCGTAGTCTTGAATTAAAGTATATTGGTTTCCAATAATTTGCTGGGTTAAAGCGGCACATTCTGCATATTCATTCAAAGTTAAATGCACTTTTGCAAGAATCCCCATGGCAGTAAATTTGGTCACATATCCTTTTTTTACTGATTTTTCAGGTAAATTTGCGACAGCAAATTCTAAATCCTGTTTGATGAATTTATAAACATCTGCAACAAGATTTCTTTTTGGCTGTGCTGCAGAACCTGCTTTGCTAATAATAGGCACTGCACCAAAAGTTCTTACCAGATAGAAATAAGCATTTGCTCTCATAAATCGTGATATCGCAATAGCATTTTTATACGATGCTTCAGGCAATTCGCTTTTTCTGTCTTCGACTAAACTCATTAAATTATTAGACTGATCGATAACCGAAAACAGTGAAACGTACCCTTCTGTCAGGATTGGGTTTTGCGAGGTTACCTGAGCATCTTTAAATTGTGAATAAGCACCATCAAATGTAAAGGCGTTGCCGGCGTACATATCGCCTACAGCAATCAGGAATTTATCATTAAAGGTAAACCAGGGTTTAAAATACAAACTCTCGGCGATTCCGTCAAAAGCTGTAACTCCTTCGGGCAAATCAGCTGGTGTTAATTGATTTTCAGATGGCGCATCCAAAAAATCATCTGAACAGGAAAATAAAGACAGCAATGGTATGAGCATTCCCATCATAAAAAATTTACAAAGTTTTTTCATAACTATTTTTTTATGTTAACGATGAAGTTAAATGTGTTTTTTATCAATTTTAAAATTCCAGATTTAATCCCAAAGAAGTTGTTCTTGGCACAGGATAACGTCCTAAATCAATACCGCTTAGCGTTATGTTTTGGTCTAAGTTTCCTAGTGCAGGGTCGAAACCTGAATATTTGGTGAATGTGTACAGGTTCTGAACATTCACATACAATCTTACTTTAGATATAAAAGAATTATCGAATATTTTGCTTGGTAAATCGTAGCTTAAAGAAACGTTTTGAATCCTTAAATAAGAACCATCTTCAACAAATCTATTCGAGATTCGGCCATTACCATTTGGGTCGTTAAGCGTAATTCTTGGTACAGTGGTATTTTCGTTTACACCAGCTTCAAAAGCATTTGATACTTCGGTACTCACATTTCCAAATCTGTCTCCAAATCCCGGATAAATACCATCAGTATAATGACGTGTAAAATTGTAAATCTGGTTGCCCTGACTTCCTGTTAAGACCACAGATAAAGTAAGGTTTTTGTATTTAAAGTTGTTTGTAAATGCATAAGTAAAATCAGGAATTGCATCTCCTATCGCGGTTTGATCTTTAGCATCGATTTTGCCATCGTTGTTCAAATCTTTAAAACGAACATCTCCAATTCCTGTTCCTGTTTCCTGGATTGGTCCTGCTGCTAATTCAGCTGCATTTTTAAATAATCCGTCGGTCTTATAGCCATAAAATTGTCCTACCGGCTGTCCTTCAGTTGTTCTGGTAACGTTATACAAATCAAATTGTACTTTTCCTAATAACGATTTTCCTTCGCCTTGAAAACGAGTAAGTTCATTATTGTATTTTGAAAAAATAATGGTACTGTCCCAAGTGAAATTTTCGGTTACGATATTTCTTGTATTCAAAGTAAGTTCTATTCCTTTAGTGACAATTTCCCCTGTATTCAGGTAATAATTCAAAGCACTTTGATTCGATTCGTCATTGATTTGTTTCGTAAGGAAATCAGATGAATTTTTGATGTAATAATCAAAATCTAATTTTACCCGGTTATTCACCATTGCAATTTCAAAACCAGCATTAAAAGATTTTAATGACTCCCATTTTATATCCGGATTTCCTAAGTTGTCTATTGTTGGAGATACGCCTCCAAAAGGAGATGAAAGCAATGATAAAATAGTTTGGTATCTGTTTGCCGGAATATTTTGGTTTCCTACGAGACCGTAACCTGCTCTAAATTTTAAATAATTAATGTTCCTTGTTAAAGGCTCAAAGAACTTTTCGTTACTAACTGTCCAACCTCCTGAAAAAGAAGGGAAATAACCCCATTTGTTATTAGGTCCAAAGTTGGAAGAAGCATCTGCTCTTAAAGAAGCCGTGAAAGAATATCGATCAGAAAAACTATAATTTAATCTCGTAATATAAGATGCCATAGACCATCTGCCGGAACCATTCCCGTTAAGCGCAGTATCAATATCACCAATATTTAAGTTCGTAAAATCTTTATTTAAAAACTCGCCCGTTCTATAACCGCTTAGGTATTCATATCGGCTTTCCTGAGCTTCCTGACCTAATAAAAAAGTAAAATTGTGTTTCTCACTGATCGTTTTATTATAAGTAAGATAGTTTTTAATGTTCCAATAATAACTTTGATCTTGTTGTTTGAATGATTTGTTTAAAAGTTCAGATACGTTTCCTAAAGTGTATTTAGGTACAAAAGTGCTGCTTTTTGCAAAATTCAGATCGTATCCTAATTCTGATCTAAAAACCAATCCTTTGATAATCGTAAAATCGGCAAATAAATTACCATTAATTTTAAATCTTTCCGTAGTCGAATTATTGTATTCTGCCAAAGCAATTGGATTTGTTGCCTCGTTTGCAGAAGAACCTAAACCGCTTACTGGTCCGGCATAAGAACCATCAGAAGTTCTAACCGGCAATTCCGGCGATTGTCTTAAGGCATTCATTACTAAACCACCTCTGTCGTCATTTCTTACTACTTGTTGCGATGATTTACTTACCGATAAGTTGTTACCAATTTTTAGCCATGATTTCACATTAGAATCTACATTTAATCGCATAGATAATCTGTTAAAATTAGAATTGGAAACAATTCCTTCCTGATCAAAATAATTTAAAGAAGTATAATAACGCGTTCCATCTTTTTCTCCAGAGAATGATAATTGATGGTTGTACAATGTAGCAGTTCTAAAAAGTTCATCCTGCCAGTCTGTTCCGTTACCTAATAAATCTGGTTTTTGGTATTGAAAAGGAACAGGCTCTCCGTTTAATTTGAATATTTTTGCCTGATACTTAGCATATTCAGGTAAGTTTAAAACATCAACGGTATTGGTTACCTGCTGCGTAGCCAAATAAGTTTCATAAGTAAATTTTGATTTTCCTTTTTTTCCTTTTTTAGTGGTAATCAAAACAACTCCATTTGCACCATTCGCACCATATATTGCTGTAGCCGATGCATCTTTTAAGATATCAATAGTTTCGATATCCGAAATGTTTAAACCTGATAAAGCTGAGTTTTTAGTTTGTCCGTTTCCGCCCCCTAATGCGCTGAAAGAAAATGAGTCGTTGTTTTTATCTGCAAAAACAGGTGTTCCGTCAATAACATATAATGGTTCATTACCATTGATAGAAGTGATTCCACGAATTTGAACAGAAATCCCTCCTCCTGGCGTCCCTGAATTTTGAGTAACATTTACACCTGCGGCTTTACCTACAAGTGCCTGATCGATAGACGTAAAGGGCTTGTCCTGAATTTCAGAAGCTTTAATAGAGGAAACTGCACCATTTATATCTTTTCTTTTTGAAGTTCCGTAACCTATAACCACTACTTCATTTAATTTTTCGAGGTCGTTTACCATAACTACCTGCATCACAGATTTAGGGTCTGCCTGCAATGATAAATTTTTATATCCTACATAACTAAAAAGCAACAGCGCTTTAGGTTCTACATTATTTAAAACAAAACTACCGTCGAAATCGGTAACTGTTGCGTTTTTTGTTCCTTGTACTATTACACTAACACCCGGTAGGCTGGCTCCCCCCGATGTTACTTTACCTTTAATAGTTTGAGCAAAGAAAAAATTTCCCCACATACATACTATTAAACACAATAGTTTTTTTAATGTTCTTTTCTGCATAAAATTTGGTTTAGAGTTTAAGTTAAATAATTAGTTGGAAAACATTTAATAGAAGGTCTGTTGTAAGCTCATTATGCGAAAAAATGACGACAGATTTTTTTCTTAAATATTTCTTAACGAAAGTAGAATGTAGAGGAGTGCTATTGTAGAATGGATGAAGCATATTGTGCAACAGATGATGCAAAAAGAACATATGATACCCTTTTACGGCTCAAAAAGCGCCTAAAACCAAGAAAACAGTCGCTGAGATATTGCTAAAATTTTTGGTTAAAAAATATTGTTAGTTTAAAAAAAGAGATAATATTTTTAATATATAGCTTTTTATTGGGTTTAAAAATCATTACTTTTTTAAGGAAATTACCTAACAAAAAAAGAGCTTCGATTGTACAATCGAAGCTCTTTTTAATGACATTTAATAATTAAAGAATTACTTTAATCTTTCGTTCTTCTTTCCTGTGTAGGTAAATGTCCGTATTTAATTTTATAACATTTTGCAAAATAGGAAGGCGAAGTAAAACCAACTTTATAGCTAATTTCATTAATATTATTATTTCCTTTTTCGATCAATTGTTTGGCTTTTTCTAATCGTACATTTCTAATAAACTCATTAACAGAAACTCCTGTTAGTGTTTTTATTTTTCGATACAACTGACTTCTGCTCAAAAAGATTTTAGAAGATAAAAGTTCCACAGTCAATTCAGGTTCACTGATATTTTCATTAATAAAATGCAGGATTTTTTGAATGAATTCATTATCGAGTGAAGTTGTTTTTTCTTTACCGTCTTTAGTAATTCCGCTATAAAATTTCTTGAACATGATTTGTCTGCTTGTAATAAGCTGGGCGAGACTCGATTTTAAAATATCCAGCTCAAATGGTTTGCTCAAATACATATCAGCGCCGGAATCGATTCCTTCCAGTCGGTCTTTTACCATTGCTTTTGCCGAGAGCATTAATAAGGGAATATGGCTTGTTTTTAAATCTCCCTTTATGTTTTTACACAATTGTAATCCATCCATTACCGGCATAATAACATCTGTAACAATTAAATCAGGTAATTTCTGAACGGCAAGCTCATAACCTTTCTGACCATTTTCGGCCACAATAACTTTGTACAATTTGCTTAGTTCGTGTTTAAGGTAATTTCTTAATTCAGGATTGTCTTCAACAATTAAAACAGTGTGTGTTTTTGCAGTTTCAACAATAGCATCTTCTATGGATTGATTCGTAAAATCCTCGTCTTCAGATGGATTTTTATTGGGTTCATACAAAAATTTATTTTTATTTTTTTCAATTTTAAAGACCTCGTCAACTATTTCGCTTTTTTTATAAAAAGATTTTCCCAAAGGAAAAGTTACCGTAAATTTTGTCCCTTCTCCTACCTCACTTTCAACATCAATTTTACCTTTATGCAGCTCAATAAATTCTTTTACAACCTCCAGACCAATTCCTGTGCTGCCATAATAGTCTTTGTTTACATTATTGACCTGATAGAATCGATCAAAGATTCGGTTTAAATCTTTTTTACGAATGCCTGAACCGGTATCTGTAATAGTTATTGAAAAGGAAGGAACTTCAATGCCATTTATTAAAAGCGAATTATTAGCATCTGATGTGTTGACAGAAACGGTAATACTTCCATTATCCGGAGTAAACTTAAATGCATTTGAAATAATATTAAATAGTATTTTCTCTAACATTTTAGGATCCAGCCAGTCTTCAAGCCCATCAAATGCAGATTCAAAATGAATGGTGATGTTTCGGGCAGCGGCTTCCTCATCAAAATAAGCAATGATTCCCTGTGTAAAGGCTACAACTTCAATTTTTTTGGCCTGAAGGAAGATTTTATTAAACTCTAATTTATTAAAATCCATAAGCTCATTGATCAGTCTTGAAAGCCTGTCCGAACTTTTGTGTACTATTTTTAATTTATTATGAATCTCCGGAGATAGATTTTTAGTTCTTAAAATATCTTCAAGAGGATTAATAATTAATGTTAATGGTGTTCTGAATTCATGTGAAATATTAGTAAAAAACTGCAATTTCTTATTGTTTAATTTCTCTGACTGAATGTTTTTTTCTTTTTCTAAAATTATTGCTTGTTTGGCTTTAAAACGATTTTGATAAATTTTATTCAGGTATATAATCAGGAAAACTAAAATAGAAGTGTATAATAAATAAGCCCAAAAGGTTTTCCACCACGGAGGCAGGATTTTTATTTTTAATTCTAACGGAGTATTGCTCCAGGAACCATCTGCATTTGCCGATTTTACTTTAAAAACATAATCGCCGGGAGCCAGATTGGTATACGTTGCGGTTCTGTTATTGCCTACATAATTCCAGTCTTTTTCAAAGCCTTGCAGATAATAGGCATATTGATTTTTTTTAGAATAGTTATAATTAATTCCCACATATTCAATCGTAAAAACCGATTGTGTGTAGTTGAGTATAATTTCTTTAGTTTGGGAAATTACTTTACTTAAGGGCGAGGAATCTTCATTTGGTTTTACAGATTTATTGAACAATTTGAAATCGCTGAAATATAATTTTGGCGCTTTTTCTGTTTTTTTGATCTCGTTAGGATTAAAATAATTTACTCCCTCATAACTGCCAAAATACAACTCTCCATTTCCATCTTTAAAAACCGCATTATTATTGAAATCGTTATCAACAAGACCATCATCTTTAGTAAAATTGGTGCTTTTTTTATTTTTGAAATCAAGTTTTGTTAAACCTGATCCGCCGCTTATCCATAAAGATCCGTTGTTATCAGAAATTATAGCGCGAACCGATTTTTCTTTAAAACCCGGAAAGTTATTATAGTTCGAAAATGTCCTGTGTTTTTTATTATAATTAAACAATCCTTCGCCATCTGTTCCTATCCATATCGTTTTATCGTTAGACTCATAAATCGATAAAATAGTCTGAATGCTGTTGTACTTCGTTTTGTCTTTGAACATGGCATCACGCATATTGGTCACTTTAAAATCAGAGTCGTTTTTTAAACTTACCTGATACAAGCCTAAGATGGTTCCTACCCACAAAACATTATCAGAGTCTACAAAAACTTTACGAATAAAAGCGTTGTCTAAAGCATTTTCTTTAAATGATTTCGACTCACAATGAACAAATGTATTGTTCTTATTATCATAATAATGCAATCCTTTTATAAAAGTTCCAATCCAGATTCGGCCTTTTGAATCTTCAGAAAAACTAAAAACGCGATTCGATTTTAATCCCGAAGTGTTTGCTGTATTGTAGTTTATGAATCGCGTAGTGCCATTTTTCAAAAAGTAGATGCCACGATCCCAGCTTCCTATCCAGATATTTTGTTTACTGTCTATAAAAATGGTCTGAATATCAACAGCATCTAAACCGGAATAGTAGCTTTGATTGTTTTTGTTGACATGAATGTAACTTTTATTGTTAAGATTATAAATATCAAGACCTCCGCCTTCATTACTGATTAACAGATTTCCTTTTTTATCTTTTATAATCGAAGTTACATAACTGGTTTGAAGCGAATTATCGTTGTTTACCTGTGATTCAAGAGAATTGAATTTGTTATTTGGTTTGTCAAATACGCCAAGTCCTTTATTAAAATAGCCCAACCAAAGTCGGTTTTCTTTATCCTCGTATAAAGACCAAACCGAATTGGATTTTAAACTAAAGTCATTATACTTACTATGCAAATATTTCTGGAGTACTTGCCCTTTATAATTGACGACCAATAATCCGTCATTTTCGGTACCGCAAATGATATAGTCGTGACTGCTTTCTATAATCGATAAGATTTTGTTTTTGGTAATAGCATAATTCTCAAATTGGTAATTATCTGTTTCAGGTTTAATTTTTATCAGGCCGCTTTCAGTCGTTCCCAGCCATATATATCCGTATTTATCTATTACAAGATTTTCGATATCATCTAATAAAGGTTCTCTTTTAAATTTGTCTTTATAAACCTGCTTGAGTTTTCCGTTTAAATCAAGTTCTAAAAGACCGTAACTCGTTCCCAGATAAATAATACCCCGTTTATTTTTTACCGAAGATTTTATTAGAAAATTAAATTTGTCTAACACCTTTGACGGAATCAGAGTAGTTTTTAAAGTTTTTTTATTGAGTTTGAATAATCCAAAACCATAAGTTCCCAGAATTAAATTACCATTATTATCCTCAATAATTGTCTTTACGGTAATAGGTTCGTCATAACCTTTTCTAATTACATCTTCAATATTGATTTTAGTAAAACTATCTAAATCCCTGTTGTACAAACACAAACCATCATCGGTACCCACCCATAAGTTATTATCAGAATCAATAAAGGTTGCATAAATAAAGTTACTGTTTAGTGAACCGGGCTTTTTATTGTATTCATATCCAAAATAATTTACACCATCATATCGATACAAACCCGTGCCGTTTGTACCTATCCAGATAAATCCATTTTTATCCTGAATAATTGAAGAAATGGCTCTTTTTGAAGTAGTTTCCTGTATGCTTCTAAATTGGTAGTTGTCAAATTTGTCCTGAGCAAACAAGCAATTTGCATACACAAAAAAGCATACAAGAATATATTTAATATTTTTCATTTAATAGTATTATTATCAATTTGCTCTGAAAATTAAATTTGAAAATTAACTTCTGTTTATGTATCAACACTAAATGTTGTGGAGAAACATTAAAAATTTTATATTCCCTAATTATTTTTTAACGCAGAGAACGCAAAGGTTTATCGCAGAGTTCACTAAGATTTAAGTCGTGTTTACACAATCTAAGTCCACAAAGCTTTGTGAACTTTGTGTTTTTTTCTAAACTTAATATATTTAAAAAACTTTGCGTTCTCTGTGGTATTTTTTTTATCTCCACAAGTTTTTAGGATTGATCCTGTTTTACGTATATATAAACAATATTAATAAAACTAAACATGAAATAAAGTTTTTAGGTATAAATTTTATCATATTGCCAAAAACCTGAGCTCGATTATTAAGTAATCGTACTCAGGTTATTAGGTTGTTGACTTAAGAATAAATCCCGGTGCTTCGGCCAATGTCATTAAGTTAAGTTTTTATAAACTAAAATTTAATCTCGCAAAACCGCAAAGCTTAAACACAATATTGTCATTTCGACGAAGGAGAAATCCTCGCGAGAAGCTCGACAAAGATTGGATTTTCGTTGCGGAGTCACTTACGAGGATTTCTCCTTCGTCGAAATGACAAAATCTTTACGATTTTTGCGTCTTTGCGAGATTTATTCACTGTAGCATTATATACTCTCCCTTAATTAATGACATTGCGCTTCGGATAATGTCATTAAGTTAAGTTTTCAAAAAATAAATTATTGCAAATCAAATCCGTTTTTATCTGCGTTTTTACGAAGTAAATCTGTTTTATCCGCGTCAAAATTAGATGCTGATTTTACTGATTCGCTAAAGCGAAAACGCTGATAAAAACGGATTTTTCTAATTACTTTCCTGATTAAACTTTTAAGTAATTTAAAAAGATTTCGTTTCACGCAGATTTAGCAGATCTACGCCGATTTAATTTTAATAATAATCGGCTTAAATCTTTTTAAATCTTTTTAAATCTGCGTTAAAATCTCAATACTTTAGGACTATGTGAAAGAAACTAGTTACTCTTTTTGACAACTTTTTTCTATATGACCTAGGTTTCTATGTGTTTATTTTTTTTTTAAAGACTTTATTTTAATTCAAATTTACTGGTAAGTCCTTCATTAGAATTCCATCCAACCATTATATTGAACAAGCCAGGCTCTGTTAAAAATTTGCCTTCATTGTCATAAAAACCAAGTTCCTTTTCTGTCAATGTAAATTGAATGGTTTTAGTTTCTCCCTTTTTTAATTCAACAAGTTCAAAACCTTTTAATTCTTTTACTGGTCTTACAATACTGGCAACAGCGTCATTTATATACAACTGAACCACTTCTTTACCATCATAATTTCCAGAGTTGGTAACGTCAACACTTACTTGGATTTTTTCTCCTTTTGCAAAAGTTGCTTTGTTGATTTTAAGATTTTTATAATCGAATTTCGTGTAGCTCAAACCAAAACCAAACGGAAACTGAGGCGTTTTCTCCACATCCATATAATGCGACCAGAAAACGTTTTTATCGCTGTCGATTGGTCTTCCTGTGTTGTATTTGTTGTAATAAATAGGAACCTGACCCACATTTCTTGGGAAAGAGATTGGCAATTTTCCACTTGGGTTGTAATCTCCATATAAAACCTGAGCCACTGCATTTCCAGTTTGGGTTCCTAATTGCCATGCTTCTACAATTGTTGGGATATTTTCTGCAGCCCACGGAATACTCAACGGACGACCATTATTTAAAACCAAAACAATATTTGGATTCACTTTATAAATTTCCTGTAATAATTCCTGTTGTAATCCCGGCAAATTTAAGTCGGTTCTGCTTCTGGCTTCTCCGCTTTGAAAACCGTATTCTCCCAGAACCATCACGACAACATCGGCATTTTTTGCGGCTTTTTTGGCAGCTTCAAAACCGGATCTGTCTGTTGTATTAAAAACTGTTTCTGTTAAAAAAGTAGCTTTTTGCGAAAGTAAATCTGTACCTTTTTCAAAAGTCAATTGATTGTCTTTGTACTGCTGCATTCCTTCTAAAACCGAAACTGCAGTATTATCATCTGCTGCAATTCTCCAGCTTCCCAACGGACTGTTTTTATCATTTGCCAAAGCTCCAATCAAAGCAATTTTTTGTCCGGATTTTTTTAGCGGAAGCAAGTTTTTGTCATTCTTTAATAATACGATCGATTTTTTCGCCATATCAAGAACGCCATCATTATTGGCTTTACTGCCAACAACTTCTTTTTCGCGCTTTTCATCACAATATCTGTAAGGATCATCAAATAAACCCAGTTCAAATTTCACGCGTAGAATTCTGCGAACGGCATCATCAACCAAGGATTCTTTTACTTTTCCTTCTTTCACCAAACCAACTAATTTTGCCACATACAAATACGATTCCATATCCATATCAGAACCTGCAATTACGGCTTTTGCAGTTGCATCGGCTTCATCTTTGGCATAACCGTGCGCGATCATTTCGCGAATAGAAGCATAATCAGAAATCACAAAACCGTCAAACTTCCATTTTCCTTTCAGGATATCTCTTTGAAGGAAAACATTTCCCGTCGCCGGAACACCATTTAAGGTATTAAAGGAATTCATAAACGTACGAACTCCCGCTTGTACAGTGGCTTCAAAAGGAGGTAAAACAGAGTTGTATAATTTAGAAGTACTAATATCTACCATATTATATTCTAATCCTGCCTCAACAAATCCGTAGGCTGCAAAGTGTTTGGCACATGCTGCAATAGTATTTACTTTAGCCAAATCTGCAACAGTTTCTCCCTGAAAACCTTTTATTCTTGCATAACCTATTTTACTTCCAAGATAAGGATCTTCACCCGCACCTTCCATCACACGTCCCCAGCGAGCATCATTTGTAATATCTACATTGGGTGCAAAAGTCCAGTTAATTCCGGATGCCGAAGCTTCATCTGCAGCAATCGCAGCCGATTTTTTTATCGCTTCCAAATCCCAACTTGCCGCTTCTGCCAACGGAATCGGACTTAACGTTTTATAACCGTGAATTACATCAAAACCAATAATTAACGGGATTCCCAATCGGGTTTCTTCTACCGCAATTTTCTGTACAGCTTTAACTTCTTTTACACCACGAACAGTCAGCATCGAACCAACCCAGCCTTTTCGTAAATGTTCATATTTCAGTTCAGCACTTCCTCCTTTTGGAGCCGGTCCCGTTACATCCCAAAATCCGTTGTATTGATTCATTTGTCCCACTTTTTCCTCCAGAGTCATTTCTTTCATCAAAAGTGTAATGCGCTCTTCAACAGGTTTCTTTGTGTCCATATATTTTTTGGTCTGAGCATATCCGTTTGTAAAAACGATCAGCAGTAAAAAGGAATATTTTTTAATTTGTTTTTTCATCATTGTGGTTTAATTTTAGTACAGAGGTTTAGAAATTAGTTAGAAATAATACATTAGTTTTTTGTCATGATCTATTCTGAATACTAACTTTAAAAGTTATATTCCAGTAATTTTTTAGAATTCAGGATTGTAAATGTAGTTTTCCAGTGACAAAAGGAGTAGTAAATTTGAAGCATTATATAAAACAAATGATGTATTTATATAACCCAATAAATCAAACTGATTACTTCTACTAAAAAAACGAAGAATGTTTCCGGATTAGTTCTTTTTATAAAACCGCTCTGCAATTCGAGAAAAGGAATTTAAAATTAAATTGAAAAGTTACTATTACGCTCAACGTATTCAACTCCTAATCTCGAAACAATTACTAAATTATCTCAGTACTATTTTTACAAGTATCTTTTTACAATACTTATTTTTCGCATGCAAATACTTGTAATCCAACTGGCGGTCAAAGAAAACAAAAATACTATCCAGAATTTCAATAATGCATGTAATTCGTATTTCAATAAAAAAAACTGTCCCCAAAGCACAAAAAAGTAATGAAGAAGATAAATTAAGTAAGCATTTTCAGCTAATGAATTCCATAATCTGTAACTATGTTTTACAATAGTTCTAAAAAAACCAATAAAAGCCATGCAAGAAGCGGTACAGGAACCCACATACAAGGTGTAATAAATCATCCATGCCACAAATTCAGGCATGATTCCATTATCTACAAATCGACCCAAAATGTCCGTCCTGTTATGGTACGTTACTGCACTATAAAAAACAAGAGATGTAATAAACCAGTACTTCCATTGAAGAACAAAACGAGAATTGGATGAAAAGATATGACGATCAAAATCACTGTTACCGACCACAGCACCTAATAAAAAATACCCAAAATAGGCAACTAATCTACTCAGTTGAAAATCAAGCGGTCCAAAAGACACCCACTTTCCAGCTCCAATGCAATACGCTATTGGTACATATAGAATAAAAGTGAGACCAAATAAAACTGCAAAAACAGCTACAGGACGATTAGTGAAAAACGAGATTTTATCAGAACATCTATTCAATTTTTCTTTTATAAAAGGATATACAACTCCCAGAATTAAATTAAAGAAAAAAAGCACTCCTATAAACCAAGGCGGACCCGGAGGCCAATTTTCAATGGTAAAAAAATCAATTACATAATCTGTAATAGTAGCACTTTGGTGCGCTACATAATAAGCCGGAAAATAAGACAAAAGCATTAAAAATGTACCTAAAAAAAGAAACGGAATAAAGAGCCGTTTAATTCTGTCCCTAACAAAATATGTGGTTCCCTTTTTCTCTACACTTTTTACCAAAAAAAGACCGCCAATAAAAAACATAAGGAACATAAAGAAAATATCATTATAATTCTCGAATATATCCATCCCAATCCATCTGTTATGATCTACGATTGGGGCTGTAGAGTTGATGTAAGCACTGCTGTCAAACCAGGCAAAAGTTGTATAGGCTAACGAGCTATGGTGAGCTACCACCAATACGGTAATGAATGATTTTAAATAATCCAGCCAGAGTGTCCGGGAATTTTGCAAATTTGATGTCATAATAGTCAATAAATAAGGTTTTATTATCATAGACGAATTTTAAAATTAAAACGTTGCATCATAACCTTAAAAAAAAACATCAACTGCGGCAAACTTCCCAATCACTTCGGTACTTATTTTAGCTATCTAATTGATTGATGGCGTTATAATGCGGTAGTTTCCGCTAAGATGCATGAGACTAAAAAGATACATCAGACCATCGTAGTAAGGGTCAAAATAACCATCCTCATAAGGTTCGAGTTTGGCGTTCCAGACAGCATGAACAAAATCTATACTTTCTTTATCAGGATTAACGAGTGAAGCAGTAGCTGAAGTTCCTATTAATCCTATCGAGTGTCGTAGTTTTTTAACCGGACCGGCCTGAAGAATAAAATCTGGCGTAGAACCGTCGAGATTGTATTGATCTACGTACGTTTCCATTCCTTTTGATCTCAGGAAATTTTGAAATCGTTTAGCATAATCTTCCTGCCATTTTTTATCTTTTCCATACCAGGTATAATCCATTGCAATATTCATAGGCACACGCCAGGAATCGTAACGAAATCCTCCAGGCATCCAGGGTGTAGGATGTGGTTCTCCTGTAAATTCGGTGTAATCTGAGGTCAGCCCTGTTACAGGATGACAGGCTTTATGCAAAAATTTACGGGAAACATCGGCACATTCTTTATAAAACTGCTCATGGCCATCTTTAGCATATAAAGCCCATATTTCATAAAATGCCGGAACATGATACGAAGGGTCTGTCCAATTGTATCCTCCTCCTTCCGGCACGAAAGATATTTGCTTGTGCTCTGTGTTTATAATATTATGAATGTTACCGGTACCGTCTTTTTTCCACATGGCATCCAATATTCTTCTGGCTTCATTGTAGTAATGAATTCCGGTAGCATTTCCCCATTTGTTAGAAGCAAAAAGCAAACTGGTGATGTAATACAATTCTCCATCTGAGGCAGAACCTGCTGAGTTTTGTTTTTTTGTTTGAGGATTTACACTCCAAGCAAAATACCCTTCTCTTGGTCCGTCCTGATGCTGCATGTATTTTACAGACCATCGCCAGATACGATCGAAAACTTCCTTCTTATCGAGTTGAACCGCGACCATCATTCCGTAAGACATTCCTTCGGTACGGGCGTCGTTATTCTTTACATCAGAAACATATCCTAATGCATCGCCTTCTTCAAAATAAACTTTATTAGCTCCTTCAAAAATATCATAATAAGCTTTCGCTAATTTCTTATCTATATCGGCTTGGCTGTAACCAGCTGCTGCAAAAAGATTGCGGTATTGCGGCTTTTGGGATTCTGATTTTTCTATTCTCCCCTTCTTTTGGCTAAATGACATAATGGGAACAATTAAAACAAAAAGAAGTATCAAAAACCGAATTCTAACTTTATATTGACTTGTGAAACATTTATTCATAACCATATTTCTCTTTTTTATATTTGGTTTAATTTATCGTTACTGAAGTAATACGATTTGACTCCTATTTTTAATTCAATTCTGTCAATTCGTTTTCTCGTCACTTAGAATTTATGACTTATACTCTGGTGCATGGATTGAAGTAACCCAAAAGTTAAAAAATACTATTATATTTTTTGAACTTTGAACAGGATCATTATTACTTATTATTTTCTCTACTGGCAAAACGGCAGACTTACATAATTTTAAAATAAAAAAAGCCGAAAGGGGCTTAACTTCCGGCTTTTAATTAAAAAACTAACACTAACCATCAGTGTATTGTAATAAATTATACTTATAAATTAATTTCAAGAACAAATTTGTTATTGTGATTATTAATAAGTGTATGTATTACAAATATAAACAAAATTGCAAATACACAATCGGTTGTTTTACTTTTTTTTACTTTAAGAATAAATCATAATAAAAAGAAATATGTCACCCTATTTTATATCTGAAAATAAATTAAAGTGACTTATTTTTAAATCGAAATCTATAAGTTTCAGAAAGCTAATCCAAAAAATTACAACAGTTCGAAAAATTAAATAATTGTATCTTCTGTAATAATTACAAGTATATCTTCAAAAAAAGAAACCAATAAAAAAGTAGCGTTTCTTTTAATACAAATAAAACTTATTTTTTAGCTGTTGCAGAAACAAAAATAATGCTTCAAATATGCTATTAATAGCTTCAAAATTGACAATCTTTATTTCAACTTTCCAGTTATTTTTACGTCTAAGATTTTTATTAAAATTATAGAAGCAAAAAGAAGTATTCGCTTTTGATAAAAGTATTCTATAACATAATTCTCAACAAGCGAAATGGTAAAAAGCAAAAAAAAAACAGCAGCTATAGTGATTCGTAATACATCGCAAAAGCTTTCTATACTAGAAAAAATAGGTTATGGTTTAGGTGATTTTGCTGCGAACTTAATTTTTCAGACTTTGCTGACTTTCCTTGCTTTTTTTTACACTGATGTTTATAAAATTCCTGCCGGCACCGCAAGCATAATTATCTTTACAGGCGGTTTTATTGGCGCTTTTTTTAATATCATTATGGGCGTAATTGCGGATCGAACCCAAACGCAATGGGGAAAATTCAGACCATGGATATTATGGACGGCCTTGCCCTTTGGAATTGCGGCTGTTCTATCTTTTTTAACTCCAAATTTTAGCGAAAAGGGCAAAATAATCTACACCTTGCTGACTTACTTTTTTCTGATGTTAATTTATTCAGCAAGCAATTTACCCTATGTTGCTTTAAGTGGTGTTTTAACGGGCGACATGAAAGAAAGGAACAGTCTTTCCTCCTATCGTTTTGTGGCGGTAATGATTGCCCAATTTATCATTCAGTCGCTTTTATTACCATTGGTTTCTATACTGGGACATGGCGATAAAGCAGTTGGATTTCAAAACACGATGATCTTATTTGCTATTACAGGAGTTATTTGCTTATTGATTACTTTTTTTACTACCAAAGAAAGAATTATACCTGCAAAGAATCAGGAATCTTCTATTAAACAGGATTTTATTGATTTATCAAAAAACGGACCCTGGATTGTTATGTTACTGGTTACCGTTCTGGTATTTATAACCTTGTCTTTAAAAGGTGGCATGTATGTTTTTTACTTTAAATATTATTTAGATCCTGTTGCACAAAGTAATTTTTTGAATAACATTGGGTTTAATGTCTTTATTGATAACCTTAACAATTTATTGACGGGAATGGGCTTTGTTAATTTTCAGTGGCCAAAAGATGCGGCTACTTCTGCATTTAGTCTTTTTAATGCCGGAGGAATTATTTTTATGATTTTTGGCATTATGTTTTCAAAGCTTCTGGCAGATTCCTTTGGTAAAAGAAATATTTATATCGCTTTTATTTTTTTATCTGCTCTGAGCCTTTTGTTATTTAATTTCTATAATAGAACGGCTATTGCAATGGTTTTTTTGACCCAATTGGCACATGGCTTTATTTACGGAATAACAATTCCTTTATTGTGGACCATGATTGCTGATGTGGCCGATTACAGTGAATGGATAAACAACCGAAGAGCGACTGCAACTGTTTTTTCGGTAATGATTTTCGGGCTAAAAATAGGCATAAGTATTGGCGGCGCATTAGGAGCGGCTTTTTTATCCAAGTATGGTTATATAGCCGAAGAAGTCAATCAGATACCGGCGGCAGTAGAAGGTATTAAACTTTCAGTAAGTATCTATCCTGGCTTTATTTTCATTTTGAGTGCGGTTTTATTGTGTTTTTACAACATAGATAAAAAAACGGAAATCCAGATTGAAACAGATTTAAAAGAAAGAAGAGAATGCTAAAAATATTTGTCTTTTCTGATTCACTTTATCAGGGCAAAAATTTGCTTTACAAACCTCATCTTAGGTATTTCAAATAAGTATTATACGCAAGTGTTATAATTTCTATTTAACTCTTTTTTTTTACCCAAAATGGAGCCCGTAGTGTGTTCTATATTGCTGTGTAATAGAGAACATACCATAATCACAACAATTATAGCACTCTTTTTGGCTACTCCTTAATTAAAGTTCATTCCCACAAATACATTAAGTCTGTAAAAAGATTGCGAAGCAGAAAAAGGCGGTACATATAAAACAACAAACAGCGCATTAAAAAATGCGCTGTTTGCCAAATACTAACTCAACTCAAACTACCAAAATTTGTTTTTTTAGTAACCAGGATTATTATCACTTGGTTTTATATTAGGATTTGAAGATGTTTCTCTGTTTGGTATTGGCCATAATTCATTTTTACCAGCCTGAAAACCAGTACCAACTAATTCTGTACTCGCAATACCCCATCTTATAATATCATCAAATCGGCTTTGCTCACCGGCAAACTCTACTTTGCGTTCATGAATAATTGCTTTAAAAACATTGTCTTTTGTTGCAGCAATTGTAGTGGTTAAACCTGCTCTGTCTCTAACTTCTTTGATATACGCTATGGCAGTGGTTTGAGAACCTCCATCTCTTTGGTTTTCACATTCTGCTTTCATAAGCAGTATATCTGAATAACGCATAACTTTGAAATTTATACTGGACTGCGTCGCTTCATCTGCTTTTTTGTAATAGTTTTGGTATTTTTTCCAGCCTGCATTTCTAAGACCTGCTGAGGTATTAAAGTTTTGCGCTGTCATAGTAGCTTTTCCGTTTAAATATTTTGAGCCTGGTACATAAAAGGTGTCTCCAAAACGCAAATCTCCTGCCTCAAAAGAATTTAAAAGATTGTCTGGCGGATAAACATTATACCAACTTAAATTACCATATTCCTGACCTCTAAGAGTCGACTCAGCAAAACCAGTTCCACCGCTGTTACCGGCATCATCCCATTTATTACCTGTTCCGTTATTTTCATTAAATTCAATTTCAAAAATGGATTCTTTACCATGTTCGGTTTCCTCCATAAAGTTATTATAGAAATTGCCTTTGTCTTCAAGACTAAACCCTGTAACGCCATTAAATGCAACTAAAGCTTCATCATACTTTTTTTGGTATAACAGTATTTTACCCAAGTATGCATAAGCGGCTTCTTTGGTAGCACGACCTGTTACTTCGACGCTTTTAGATAATAAATTTTGAGAAGCAAATTCCAGGTCTGTTCTAATCAAATCATAAACTTCTGCTTTAGGACTTCTTGCAACACCTATGATAGTTCCTGTTTTATAAATTGGTAAATCACCAAAACGTTTCACTAAAAGAAAATAATAATAGGCTCTTAAAAAGTGGGCTTCACCTAAAAATTTATTTTTTTGTTCTTGTGATAAAATAAGAGTTGGTAAAGCATTAATTTTTGCTTCATTATCTAAAACAAAATTAGCTCTGGATATGCCTAAATAACAGGATTCCCAATAATACTGAATAATATCGTTTCCTGCATTAAAAGAAAAATCCTGAAAAGGTTTTTTATTTCCTTCTAATTGTGGATTTCCTGCGGCATCCTGCCCCATTAGATCCATTGCAAAAGCAAAATTTCTGGCATACAATCCTCTTGTCTGCAAATTGGCATAAGCAGCATTTACAGAAGATTCGACCTGCGCTGCTGTCGTAAAGAAAGTGTCCGGCGATAGCGTGTTTGGGTTTGTCAATTCTAAATCTGCGGTGTCACATGAATTTAGGGTTAAAATTCCCAACGTTACTGCAACTATATATTTTATTTTTTTCATCATCTTATAAATTAAAATTTAACATCAAGTCCAAAAATTACTGATTTTGGCTGTGGGTATCTTCCCAAGTCAATACCTGCAGAATTGGCATTACCATCTGTACGGGCAATTTCAGGATCTAAACCGGAATATTTCGTAATCGTAATAAGGTTTTGTCCGCTTACATAGAATCTTATATTAGAAAAATAACTGCCAAACGTTTCTCCAGAAAGTGTATAACCTAAAGTCACATTTTTCAATCGGGTATAAGAACCATCTTCTATATAACGCTGATTAGCTGAAGACCAGTTTATATCTGCCCCCTGAGCTCTTGGTAAAGTAGCTGATGGATTCGTAACAACACCGTTTACAACATTTGCTCTGCCTAAAACATCCGTACTGGCATTAAACAAACGATTCATTCCTGTTAAATCAAAAGTATTTGCATTATAAATATCATTACCCTGAACTCCTGTAATGAAACAGTTAAAATCGAACTTTTTATATGCTGCTGTAAGGTTTAAACCGTATGTAAAATCCGGATAAGGATTTCCAATATTTGTTTTATCATTTGAATTAATGATTTTGTTACCGTCACGATCTATAATTCTAATATCACCCGGTTTTATGATCGTTTGCCCTGGTCCAAAAACAGCGTCTACTTCTGCTTGATTTTGATAAATTCCATTGGTTTCATAACCGTAAAAGTAGAATAATGGCTGGCCTACTTCCAGTCTTGAGAAATTTTCTAAACCAGCTCTTGCCGATGGGCCGCCCAATACGCTGGTAAGTCCCGGCGCTAAACCTGTCACTTCATTTTTACTTGTTCCTAGATTAGCTAAAGCTGACCATGTAAAATCTCCTTTTCGATCATTATAACCTAATGATATTTCGTAACCTGATACTTTTACATCGGCAACATTTTGAAGTTGCGTTCCTCCGCCGGCAGATCCTACAGAAGCTGCTAATGGAACAGCAAAAAGAATGTCACTGCTTTTATTGTTGAAATACTCGACAGATCCTGTAAATTTTTCATCAAAGAAACCAAAATCCAAACCTATATTTCTGTCTTTTTTAGACTCCCATTTCAGGTCAGGATTAGAAGCAACTCCGCTGGAAACTCCTTGTGCATTTCCTCCATTAATAGGATAATTGTAATCAGCAAGTAATGTAGCGGCGTACTGATAATTGTCTATTCTGTCATTTCCTGTTGTTCCTGTACTTGCTCTAAGTTTTAAGGTACTAAAAACAGAATTTGCCATAAAACTTTCTTTGGCTATATTCCAACCCAAAGCAAATGAGTAGAAATTACCCCAGCGATTATTAGCTCCAAAGCGTGAAGAAGCATCCCTACGGCCAGAAGCAGCGAAGATGTATTTATCATCATAATCGTAGTTGATACGGGCAATATATCCAATATTTTTCTCTACATAATTAGCAGAGCTTAAATTTCCCTCATTATATCTCAGCTGATCTATATCATTTGAAATATTATAACGGCTTCCTGCGATTAAATTTTGTGATTTTCCGTCAATTTTCGTTATAACACCTAACACTTCAATGTTGTGTTTGGCAGCAATAGTCGTTTTATAGGTTAAACTATTATCAAAAACAATGGTTTGCCCCTGGGTGTTTGTTTCATTTGTGGTAGAAAATGCCTGATTATGAGCAGAACCATCACTGTAGCTGGGAACAAAAGTATGATCTTTACCAGTATAGTAATCTAATGAAACTTGTGATCTGAATTTTAAGCCCTTAAAGATTTCCAATTCAGCGTAGATATTTCCTATTATAGATAAATTATTAATTTTTTGATACCCTAAATTTGCCACACGTATAGGATTCTCGGCATCATTACCATCTATAGCACTAGGTCCCTGATAGCCGCCTACATTTGTATCACTATTATTATAAATAGGTAAATAAGGTGCCATTTTAATAGCGTGTTCCAATAATGTTCTTCCTCCTGCACTACGCTCCGGATTGATTGTACTAAAAGAAATACCGATGTTACTCCCTATTTTAAGTTTTCCAATATCCTGTGTGTTATTGGCTCTAAAAGAGTAACGCTCAAACCCAGTATTAATAACGGCTCCTTCCTGTTTTAAATATTCAGCAGAATAGCGGGAAGTAGATGTTTCTGTACCATTTGAGAAACTTAAATTATAATCCTGCATCACACCGCTTTGAAAAATCTGATCCTGCCAATTGGTATTTATATTTCCAAATTCAGCAGCTCTTGCCGTCAAATCACTTCCCAGATCTTTAGCGTATTGAAGATATTGTTGTGTATTTAAAACATCATATCTTTTTGTAATGGTTTGAAAACCGGCGTACGTACTAAAATTCAATTGTCCTGGTCCTTTTTTTCCTTTTTTAGTAGTAACCATAATTACCCCATTAAAAGCTTTTGAACCATATAAAGCTGTTGTCGAAGCATCTTTTAGAACCGACATCGATTCTATGTCATTAGGGCTTAATCCTGATAAGTTTCCTGTTAGAACACCATCGATTACATATAATGGAGCACTATTTCCCATGGTGGCCAAACCTCTAATGGTCACTGTAGGATTAGAACCAGGAGCACCATTTACAACGGTTACCCCTGCAGCCCTACCCTGTAAAGCTGACTCTGCATTAGTAATAGGCACGGCCACAATATCTTTTGAACTTACTGTCGAAATGGCTCCGGTAACTTTAGTTCTCTTTTGACTACCGTAACCTACTATCACTTCATTTAAGTTCTGAGTCGATAGTGCTAATACAACATCAATTCTGGTTCTCGTACCCACTGTTATGGTTTGCGAAATCAAACCTACAAAGGAATAAGTTATCTTATCTGTAGGGTTCACGTCACTTAAGGAGTATTTACCATCAAAATCTGTTGATGCGCTATTTTTTGATCCCTCTACATTCACACTGGCTCCAGGCAAAGGAAATCCTGAAGGATCGGTAATTATCCCCTGTACGGTCTTTGATTGTGCAATCAAATTCTGACTGCCGATTATTAGCAATGTGATTATTGCAATTCTAAATTTTAAAATCATTTTTAGTGGTTTTTTTGATTAGTTTAAATAGTTGTTTGGTTGTAAAGTTTATTTATTGTTTTGATGATCAAATTAGCTTGTAAACTATTTTCGATCCTTAATTGAACAAAAAAAAGTCTTACAATAAATAATTCTTGATTTCATTTCATACGGTAATTTTTTAAAAAATGTTAATACTTACTTCTTTGAATATTTGGTTTTATTAGAACCCAAAAATATAAGGTTAACATAAATTTCACATATTAAAAATGTTGCAAAAACTATCAAATTTGTAGCACGAAACCTTCAAAAAACACACAATGCATTATTTATCAAATATTTAACTATAAAACAGCAAGAATAAGGTATTCATAATATTGTAATCTTTTTTTTGAGCATGAAATAAAAATTAAACATTATTTAAGCGTTTTTAATAATTATCTAAAATTTATGTTTCATGTTAATTCATTACGTTTTAAACAAATTGATTATGATACCTGTTCACAAATTGAAATCGGTTTTTTATTAAAGCAAAAAAGCTGTCTCACAAATAAGTGATACAGCTTCTCATCTTTTTTATCCGGACTTAAGTCAAACCGGTAGTTAAATATTCAATTTTTAAATGGTGTTTTGAAACTTTTTTTTACTTCAATACTATTATTGCTTCTTATTGTGTGTTGGCAGATAGCCAAATTTTTCTTTATAACATTTTGTAAAATAAGAAGGGGAACTAAAACCAACCTTGATACTAATCTCAGACATATTATCATTACCCAACTCTATGAGTTCTTTTGCTTTTTCTAAACGAACATTGCGTATAAATTCATTTACTGTTACACCTGTTAATGTTTTTATTTTTCGATACAATTGGCTTCTGCTTAAAAACACTTTCGAAGCGAGAACCTCGACACTCAATTCGTATTCACTAATATTTTGATTGATGTAATTCAGTACATTTTTTATAAATTCATTATCCAGAGTAGTTGTTTTTTCTTTTGCTTTTGGAGTAATTCCGTTGTAAAATTTATTAAACATAATTTGTCTGCTTTTGATAAGCTGAATTAAACTGGAACGCAGAATATCCATATCAAAAGGTTTACTCAAATAAATATCTGCACCGGAATCAATACCTTCTAACCTGTCTTTAATCAATGCTTTTGCAGACAGCATCATCAACGGAATATGGCTGGTTGTCAAATCTGCTTTAATACTTGCACACAATTCTAAACCATTCATAACCGGCATAATGACATCTGTTAAAATCAAATCAGGCAGTTTTTGCAGCGCTAATTCTAAACCAACCTGACCATTTTCTGCTGTTAAAACTTTGTACTCCTTTTTGAGTTCATTTTTTAAATAATTTCGTAATTCGGCATTATCTTCAACAATCAAAATGGTGTAAATTCGCTCTTGTTTATCCTGAGCATCTGTTGATAGAATGGCAGTTTCTTCGGTAATGGGTGTGAAACTTATTTTTTTCTCTTTTTTAAATTCCTCCAGCATCACTTCGTTTTCATTGAAGAATTCCTTTCCGAGTGGAAATAGTAATCTAAAAGTGGTACCAAACCCTAATTTACTTTCTACTTCGATCTTTCCTTTATGCAACTCTACAAATCCGCGAACAACCTCCAGTCCTATTCCTGTACTTCCGTAATACGCTTTATTCAAATTATTTACCTGATAGAAACGGTCAAAAATTTTCTTAATATCTTTTTTATCTAATCCAGAACCTGTGTCTTCAATAATAACTTCAAAACAAGGAGTGGCGTTGGTTGAATTTATCAAAGGAAAATGAACTAATTCTTCGTTAACCAATATTTTTATTATTATTTTTCCATTATCAGGAGTTACTTTAAAGGCATTTGAAATGACGTTAAAAATAATTTTTTCGAACATCTTTGGATCTATCCAATCTTTAAATGTTTTTTTATTTGATTCATAATGCAATTCAATTCCACGACTTAACGCTTCTTCATCAAAATAACTGGCAATTTCCTTTGTAAAACCAACTAGTTCAATAAACTGCACTTTTAGAGGCATTTTATTAAATTGCAGCTGATTGAAATCCATCAGCTCATTGATTAATCTTGAAAGCCTGTCGGAACTTTTTTGAATAGTCTGTAATTTACTCAAGACACTTTGCGGTAAATCCAGGTTATGGTTCTTCATTATATCTCCTAACGGATTTAAAATTAAAGTAAGCGGCGTTCTGAATTCATGCGAAATATTGGTAAAAAATTGTAGTTTTTTATTATTTAATTTTTCAATCTGAATTGCTTTTTTCTGTTCAAATTCTATCATTTGTCTTTGTTTAAAACGATTTTGATAGTATTGGTTCGTAAAATAAATTGCAGCTAATAGTAATAAGGAATAAAATAAATACGCAAAAGGTGTTTTCCACCAGGGCGGCAAAATTTCAATTTGTAATTCCAGCGGATTTTGATTCCAGACTCCATTTTTTTCTGAGGCTTTCACCTTAAAGATATACTTTCCCGGCGCTAAGTTTGTATAGGTGGCCGAGCGTTTACTGCCAACATAATTCCATGAATCTTCAAATCCTTCTAAATAATAAGCGAATTCATTTCTGGCTGGGAAAGAATAATTTACAGCAATAAAATCAATTGTAAATACAGACTGATCGTGCTTAAGAATGATCTTTTTTGTCTGCGATATTACTTTTATTAAGGGTGAGTTTTTTTCGAGCGGACCTACTGATTTATTAAAAAGTTTCAGATCTGTTAAGTAAACCGGCAGCTGTTTTTTGCTTTTAACCAAGCTGGCAGGATTAAAATAATTTAAGCCTTCATAACTTCCAAAATATAGCAATCCTTTTTCGTCTTTGAGGACAGCGTTATTATTAAAATCATTTCCCAATAGACCGTCATAGATCGAATAATTAGCGGTAGTATTGTTTTTTAAATCCAGTTTTGTAATTCCTTTTTTTCCGCTTAACCAAATACTCCCGTCATTTGATTCTACAATAGACGATATTGATTTTTCGTTCAGCCCTTTAAAGTTGATATACCATTTTATGTTGCCTTTTTTTTTATCATAGCTAAATAATCCGGCTCCATCAGTACCAATCCAAATTTCTTTGTTTTTGGCTTCGTATAAAGTATTAATAGTATGGGTACTTTTATGATTTTTAAGCTTTTCAGACATTTTATCCCTAAAAGAAGTTACTGTAAAAGAAACTAAATCATTTGTATTGACCCTGTACAAACCTGTTGTTGAACCCACCCAAACGGCATCATCTGAATCTACTATTATTTTTCTGATGTCTGAATTTATTATTCCACTGGTATAAAACGGTTTAGAATTACAATGATGAAATTGTCCATCCGATGGAGTATAATAATGCAGTCCTTTTGAAAAAGTTCCAATCCAGATTACACCTCTCGAATCTTCGGCAATACTCATGATATTATCTGATGCAAAACCGGGAGTGTTTTTTGTGCTGTAGTTAATAAATTTATTGCTTCCCTTTTTTAAAACAAAAACCCCTTCATTCCAGCTTGATAACCAAATGTTTTGCTTTTTATCAATAAATACATTCGTTATATTATCATTGGTTAATCCAGAATAAAAACTTCGATCAGATTTGGTAATATGTTTAAAGCTTTTAGTAATCGTATTGTAAACATCGACTCCTCCGCCTTCCATAGAAATCCACAACTGATCTTGCTGGTCTTTGGCAATACCAGTAACACAATTGGTTTGTAAAGACTGTAAATTTCCGGGCAAACTTTCGATGATACTTACTTTGCTGTTTATTTTATCAAAAACACCTAAACCTTTATTGTAATAGCCCAGCCAAATTCTATTTTCTTTATCTAAAAATAACGACCAGACAGAATTGGAACCTAAACTGCGATTATTGTATTTACTGTTTGCATATTTTTTTTGAACAATGCCCTCATCGTTTACAATGATTAAACCATCATTTTCTGTCGCACAAAGAATTGTTTTAGGATCTGTTGCCAATATTGACATGATTCTTTTTCTGGTAATAGGATAGTAAGCGGCTTCTTTCACTTTAGATTTTAAATCAATCTTTACAAGTCCCTTAAATCCATTGCCAATCCAGAGGTTTTGTGTGCGGTCTATAAACATGGAAATAATATTTAAGGAGAGCTTTTCATTATTTTTTCCAATGTTTACTTTTTTAATCTCATTTTTTATCGGGTCAACTGCTTTTAAACCAAAGTTAGTTCCCAGATAGATAGTCCCTTTTTTATCCTTTACCAAACAATTGATCAGGTAATTTTGTGTATTTGAAACATTCGTTTTAATCTTGGTAATTTCGCGGGTTTTAATATTTAATTTCAGCAAATCACTATTAAACGTTCCCAGAAAAAGATTTCCATTATTGTCTTCGATAATACTTTTTACAGAAATGACTGTTTCTTTTTTAATCTTTTTTTGAATATCAATACTTTCAAAAGTATTTAAATTCCTGTTATACAAGCATAATCCTTCATCTGTTCCTACCCACAGCCTATTGTGAGTATCTACATAAGTAACATATATAAGATTACTATTGATAGCATTACTAAGCTTAGAGTTTTGCTCATATGCAACATAATTTATTCCATCATATTTAAATAAACCCGCGCCATTAGTCCCAATCCACAAAAACCCGGACTGATCCTGGGTAATGGTATATATACCACTTTTTGAGGTCTCCTTATTTAATAACCGAAATTGATAGTCTTCAAATGTATTTTGAGAAAACATACTATTAATTGCAAAAAATAAGATAACAAGGGCTCTAAAATATTTTTTTTGGGACATTATAAAATGGTTAGTAAATTAAAATAAATATATGCTCTTTTAACCGAAACTTATCATTTGATTTTCAATGAATAAGACAGATTTTGATTACTTGTTTATTTTTTAATTATAAAGATGAAATCTTATTGTACAAATAGTTTTGTCGTTTTTAAATCTTTTCCATCTGAACTCGTACCGTAATACACTTCATATTCACCCGAAGTTACATTTATTCCTCTCGTGCTTTCGTCATAAAATTCAAATGAAGCAGCAGGTAAATCAATAGTGACATCCTGCTTTTCGCCGGCTTTTAAATTGATTCTTTTAAAAGCTTTCAATGTTTTTAAAGGACCATCTTTATCATTCACTTTTCGAACATACACCTGCACAATCTCTGTTCCTTCTCTTTTACTGATATTCTTTATTGAAAAATTCAATTGTGTATTTTCATTTGATTTTATCTTTGTCTTACTGAGATTTGCCGTACCAATTTGAAACTTTGAATAACTTAAACCAAAACCAAAAGGAAACAAAACATTGGTAGTGTATCTATAAGTACGCCCTTTCATTGAATAATCTTCAAAATCGCCTAAAATGTCTGAATTTTTATAAAAAGAAACCGGCAGTTTTCCCGCAGGATTATAATCTCCAAACAGCACATCGGCGACAGCCTGACCACCTGATTCGCCCGGATACCACGCTTGCAGAATAGCATCACAACTGGCTGTTTCTGGTGCAAAAGCAATAGCAGAACCGGAGCAGTTTACAAAAACTACTTTTTTACCGGCAGCTTTAAGCTCCTGCAAACATTTTCTCTGAACGGCAGGAAGTTCTATATTGGTTCTGTCGCCCCCTTTAAAACCTGGAAAAGAAACCGGCATCTCCTCCCCTTCAAGAAGTGTAGAAAGTCCGCCCACGAAAATTACAGTATCGATGCCTTTTAATTTTTGAATTAATGCAGCGAAATTGATATCGTGTTCTTTTCCAAAATCAAATTCAAGATTTGCCTGCCAATTGTTGGATTGCGCATATAGAATTTCGATTTTATATTTTTTGCCCGCCTCAACTCCAAAGGCAATTTTTCCGGGAACAGTGCGCCAATTGGTATATTTTGCTATGGATTTTCCATTAACTAATAATTCAAAAGCTCCGGTAGCTCCGGTTTTAAAAACAAGACTATCCTTTTCTTTCGCCAGAAATTCCGTTTCATATCTGGCAGAAAATCCTTCCAGTTTAACACCCGAAGCAAATTCATGCTGTCCGGCAGTAGTCATTTTTATCGGATTTATAATTTGCTGCGTTGCCACACTATTCCCTTCTCTGTTTGGATTGTTCCAATAAGTGGCTTTCATTCCTTTTTTGCCTTCAAATGAAATCTGGTCAAAATAACTTTGGTTGACTTTATCTTCGACTAAATCGCAGCCTTTGTCGTACACGATTTTATTTTGTGCGACTTTTGATTCTATTCCACTTTTAATAGTGATGGTTTTAACGGGGGTTCCATTGTAATTTCCCCATAACATTGGTTCATTATCTGCATTTGGGCCAATTACTGCCACTTTGTTGATGGCTTTATTTAAAGGCAAAATATTGTTTTTATTTTGTAAAAGAGTCATCGATTTTTGCGCCATTTCGAGCGCTAATTGCTGATGTTTCTTACTGTTAAGCACAGAAGCCGGAATTTGGGCCCACGGCACGATGGCATCATCATCCATTTCGCCCAGATCAAAACGTCCCGTTAAAACACGAAGCAGACTTTTATCAATATCAGATTCTTTAATTAAATCTTTCTCAACGGCTTCCGGAAGGTTTTTAAACGGATATTTCTCCCAAACACATTCAACATCCGTTCCTGCCAAAACGGCTTTTGAGGCAGCATGTGTTGCATCTGAAGAAACTTTATGCGTGGTATAAAAATCGGTAACAGCACCGCAATCTGAAACTACTAGGTATTTAAAACCCCATTCGTCACGCAAAATTCGCTGTAATAAACGTGTGTTACTGCAGCAAGGTTCATCATCCAGACGCTGATACGCACACATCACCTGACGCACATCGGCATCTTGTACCAATGCCTTAAAGGCAGGCAAATAGGTTTCGTATAATTCACGGGGATTTATATTATTCAAATTCAGTTCATGTCGGCTCCATTCCGGACCAGAATGCACGGCAAAATGTTTGGCGCAGGCCAAAAGTTTGCGGTATTTGGCATCGGCAGGACCTTGCAATCCTTTTACCACAGAAATTCCCATTCGGGAAGTTAAATACGGATCTTCTCCATACGTTTCCTGACCGCGTCCCCAACGCGGGTCCCTGAAAATATTGACGTTTGGTGTCCAAACCGATAAACTTAAAAATCGTTTGTTTTCATTGCCACCCTTAATCCATTGGTTGTATTTTGCACGGGCTTCATCAGAAACTGCATCAAAAACATTAAAAACCAACTGATCATCAAAAGAGGCTGCCATACCAATAGGTTCCGGAAAAACGGTAACATTATCATTGTTCGCATAACCGTGCAGGGCTTCGCTCCACCAATTGAATTTTTTAATGCCAAGTCTGGGTATCGGATCACTCTGGTCGCACATTAATGCCGCTTTTTCTTCAAGCGTTAATCGTGAAATTAAATCTTTTGCACGTTCTGATGAACTAAGAGTAGGATTCTTATAAGAATATTGCTGTGCGTTTACACTAAAAAAAGATAGTAAACTTATAATAAACAGATAACTAATTTTCATGATTATTCTATTTGAGTTAATATATTAATGCGTATTGTATTTTGGTTAAATCGTAAACTAATTAATTCAAGTTGATAGTTAATAAAGCGTAGTCCCTACGGGCAATGTCATTAAGTTAAGCTTTTTGCATTTTTTTCTCATTTTATGTCATTTAGACGGAGGAGAAATCTCCACAAGTAACTCCGCAACGAGGATCCAGTCTTTGTCGAGCTTCTCGCGGAGATTTCTCCTCCGTCGAAATGACAAACAGCACGTTTGAACTTTACTACCAGAAAAAATATCCCGTAGGGATTAAACTTTTTTAGCGCCAGCTTATGTATTGAATTGTTAATCTGGCAACTTGAATTAATTATTTTTTGAAATTTGACCCTTAATACGGAAATAATCAAAATCTACATAACCGCCAATATTTTTAGTTGCGTAGTTGAACAAACCAAATCGATATCCCATAAAATGCGGAAGTGTATAAGGTAGTTTTATTGTTTTTCCGATACTAATCCATTTTTTACCGTCTAAACTGTAAAAGAATTGGCCTTCGTCTATCTTGTCCTTAAAATTACATTCAGCCCTTAAATAAATTTTATCCTGAGCTAACGGAATACTTTGTATCTCTGCAGGAATGTCTTTAAGCGCTTCTATCATGACGATTTTCTTCGCATTTTTTTCCGCTTTTACGCCAATTAATCCGTACTCTTTTTGCAATAAAGAAAGTCCTGCAAAGTCACCGTCTTTCATTTTAGAAATCTCAATTACAATAGTTCCGGAACTTTGAGGGCCAAAAGTTCTTTGCGTCAATGTATTTTTTGCCTGAACAAAACTGCTGTCGATTCTTCCGGTTTTCAATCTTAAAAAACCTTTTCTTTCTTTTACCGACCAAAGCGAGTTATCCGGATTATGGTTCCATTGCCAGACTAGAGGCAAATCGGGATCATTCTTTTTTCGATCAAAATCATCGGAGTTTACAATGCCGGGAATTACACTTTTGTTTGGAGGCAAATCCAGGTATTCCGGTACTTTATTATTTTGGCCTAAAACTGGCCAGCCGTCTTGCCATTTAACCGGAACGAAATAAGGAATACGTCCGACACCGCCAAAATCCCTGAACAAGTATGAAAACCATTTTCCGTCTGGCGTATCTATCAGTCCGCCTTGGGCGACTCCTAAATCCTGCAATCCTACTTTTCCTTCCCACGGACCTGAAATTTGATCTGCCCTGTGTATAATGACCGTTCGCATGCCGTCTTTGGGCCAGACGATATTAAACAGATAATATTTTCCTTTAATTTTAAAAAGCTGTGAACCTTCAGATTGCAGCATAATATTGTTTCCTGCAGGCGCACTGGCATTTTCAATCAATACTTTTTTTGTTTCTTCTTTTACAGCAGACAAATCTGATTGTAATTCAACAATCTGTAATTTTCCTGCTCCCCAAACCATATAAACTTTTCCGTCATCATCAAAAAAGATAGAATGATCGTGATAAGAAGAATTCAAAACGGTTCTTTTCCAAGGCCCATTTTCTATATCTTTTGTCGAAAAAATATAGGTTTTACCCGTCGTTCCTGAAAAAGTGCTTACATAATAAATGCCATTATGATAATTTAAACTGCTTGCCCACGAACCTCTTCCGTAATCATTTTTTCCATTATCCAGATTTAGTTTATCGTTATCATCTTCTAATGTTTGATAGGCATAATTGACTATTTTCCAATTGACTAAGTCATTCGATTTCATGATGGGAACGCCCGGATTCATGTGCATGGTCGTGCTGCTCATGTAATATATATCGTTGACGCGAATGATAGACATATCCGGAACATCGGCAAAAATGACCGGATTCTGCGCCTTGTTTTGTGCATAATTACATAAGGTAAAAAGCAAAAAAAGACTAAAAAAAACATTACTGATTTTTATTTTATCTGGCATCATTTATTTACTCTTTTAAAATTCTGAATTGATGAAACTTCGGACTATTGCTTCCGTCATTAGATTTTATGGTAATGTTTACCATTTCAATCTTTTCGACATTTAATCGAATGGTCTTATTTGCTGTAGAAATAATCGAAGCCGGTTTTTCATTGATGAGAATCGTGATATTATCCGTTTTAAAATCGCCTGTGCAAATGATATCCAAATACTTTCCGGCTTTGTTTTTATTTAATAACTGATAAGAAATATACGATTTGGTACTTCTCCAGGCTTTTGTATCGTCATAACCCGAATCACTTTTTTCGCCTTTGTAACGATGATCTACTTCTGACTGCTGCTCACCGCAATTAATTTTATCAACGGTTTTAGCTTCCAGAGCCAATGCCTGTATTTCCTGCTGTTTCAAAAGAGCATGCTTTTCCTGATATTGTTCTTTGGTATAATTTTGAAAATACATTTGATATCGCGCGTCGTGAATTTCAAAAAACGGCTGTAGTTCTAATGAATCTAAACGGAAATGCAGGTTTCCCAAATCCTTCATTTTTGCGATATACGCTGCTTTGTCTCCAATTATCGCATCTGCCTGATCCAACGGATAATATTTACCGGCTGCTACATGTCCCATTCGGCTGTCATCGGCAAACAATCCGTCTAAATCTTTGTTGGATGTTTTGGCAGCCAATACAATAGGTCCGTTTACGAAAGCACTCCAGTTGGAACCGTCCGGCAAATTTTCTAAATGTGTAGAAGTTTTAAATGTAACCGAAATTTGATCTCCGGATTTCCACTTTCTTGTAATTGTTACATAACTGGAAGGCTTCGCTTCTATTTTCTGAATTTTTCCATTAATCGAAATTTCAAAATCTTCAGCCCATTCCGGATAGCGGATATTCATAGAAAATGTTTTGCTCTTCTTCAGTTTTAAAACAAGATTTGTGCTGTTTTGATACGGAAATTTGGTAGTTTGCTCGATGTAAATATCTTTTTCTTTCCAGTCTAAAACAGACGGAATAAAGAGATTTACAAAAACATTATTTTCTGTATGGCTGTAAATTAATTCTCCATATTTCGAATGATTTTCAAGCCCCGAACCCACACAACACCACATGCTGGTTTCCGGCTGTGAATACACGCGATAATGATTGGGTCTGATGGGAGTAAAATAAACAAAACCGCCTTTTTCAGGATGCTGGCTCGAAAGAATATGATTGTAAAGCGTACGCTCGTAAAAATCAAGATAACTTACCTTGTTTTGGTCTAAAAATAAAGCTTTGCTCAAACGTTCCATATTATAGGAATTACACGTTTCCGGCCCCTGATTTGATTTTAACATCCCGCTGAAATCTTCGGTTGGATTAAACTGTTCTGCAAAACTATTTCCTCCAAAAGCTACACTTCGCTTTTGGGTTACATTTTCCCAAAAGAACTGCGCGGCATCTGTCATGTCCTTATTTCCGGAAAGTCTGCCGATTTTCTCAAATCCAATTACTTTTGGAATTTGGGTATTGGCATGCAATCCTGTTAACTTATCTTCTTTTTTCTCCAGCGGATTTAATATGGCTAAGTGCGAAACTTTTTCAGCAGTTTCCAGATATTTTTTGTTTTTTGTGATGATATATAAATCGGCAAAAGATTCGTTTATACCGCCGTGTTCTGTTTTTAATATATTTTGAATTTGCTCTTCAGAAAGTGGACGAATTAATTCGATAAACCAATCGCCCAGTTTTATCAAAATCTCTTTTGCTTTTTCATTTCCAGTGTAATGATACGTATCGGTTAAACCGGCAAAAAGTTTATGGATATTGTACAGCGGAACCCACGTATTATTTAATCCGAAATTGCTTCCGTCAATATCTCCGTTATGAATGCGATCCCAAAAAACTTTTCCCTGCGGAATTCCGCCCACATAACCATTGCCGTTTTTTTGCTGGCATATCTCCAGTTCTGAGATCATATAATCCAGTCGGTTTTTAACTTCCCTATTTCCGGTAGAAGCATACATCATCGCTAATGCAGATAGATAATGTCCTGCAATGTGTCCGTCAAGTCCTATGCTTTCCCAATTCCCGTAACGTTCTGCTTTAACGGGTATTCCAGAGGCGATAAGGTAAGGTGCTAAAAGGCGGTCTGGATTGAGTTCTAAAATATATTTCAGATCAACATCCTGAGCATTTTTAAACGGACCTTCTTTTAGCCTTACTTCTTTTAAATCAAACAATTGCATTTGTGCTGTTGCAGAAGATGTGATCCACAATCCGAACAAGCAACAAAAGATTTTATATTTTCTAAAAAGATTTTTCATAGTATTATTTAATTAAGAAACTGTAGCTTTTACCTTTTTCAGTCTTTATATCATACAAATAAGTTGGGGCAATATCCAATGGTTTTATAGTCGATTCTTCCGCAATAACCGGCTTTTTGACCTCCACAGTTTGGTAAAAAACATTTGAATTAATTCCCGACGCTATTTTTAAATTTTTATTGTCTTTTGTTCTGATTTCATTTGGCGTTCTTAATCTCAAATTTCCGCCAAGATTGGACTGAATTGTTACGGCAATTAATTTTCCGTTTTTCCATCTCAAGTTCTTGATTTCAAAACCTCCATGCGCTTTTAGTCCTGAAATTTCGCCATATTCTTTTAAGGCATCCGGCAAAGCGGGAAGCAGATGAATTGCATCATCGGAACTTTGCATCAACATTTCGGTTATTCCGGAGGTACATCCAAAATTGCCATCAATTTGAAAAGGCGGATGTGCATCAAAAAGATTGTTATAAGTTCCTCCTCCTTCTTTGTTTACACCAAGCGGTGTGAGCTGATTCTGAATCAGGCTGTAAGCGTGGTTGCCGTCCTGCATTTTTGCCCACCAGTTCACCTTCCAGCCCATGCTCCAGCCTGTAGAAATATCGCCTCTTTGAAGCAACGTATTCTTTGCTGCTGCAAAAAGTTCGGGCGTTTTATAAGCAGAAATCTGATTAGAAGGATATAAACCATATAAATGCGAAATATGACGGTGATTGTCTTTGGGATCATCCACATCATCGAGCCATTCCTGAAGCTGATTGTATTTTCCTATTTGCATAGGCGGCAACATATTTCTTATTGTTTTTAAACTGTCTGCATATTGCTTGTTTTTCCCCAATACTTCTGATGCTTTTATAACGGAAGTAAAAACATCAAATACAATTTGATTGTCCATCGTTGAACCCGCCGTTACTGCAGAACCCTGATGTGCGGCCGGAGCATTTTCAGGTGAATTTCCGGGTGCCACGACCAGCCAGCCGTTTGTAGGATCTTTTACTAAAAAATCAGCATAAAAATCAGCAGCTCCTTTTAATGTTTCATATACCGATGCCAGATATTTTTTGTCACCTGTATACAAATAATGTTCCCATAAATGCTGACTCAGCAATCCGCCGCCTGCATTCCATACTCCCCAGGTAGCGCCGTCAACGGCTCCGTTAATTCTCCAAATATCGGTATTGTGATGCGCCATCCAACCGCGGGCACCGTACATTACTTTGGCTGTTTCTTTTCCGGTTTGTGCTAATTCCTGAATCATTTTTAAAAGCGGCTCATGCATTTCAGATAAATTCGTTTTTTCAGCCGGCCAGTAATTCATCTCGGTATTAATGTTGATTGTATATTTACTATCCCAGGCCGGTGTCATACTTTTGTTCCAAATCCCCTGAAGATTGGCCGCCTGACCTCCTGGCTGTGAGGAAGAAATCAGTAAATAACGTCCGTATTGATAATATAAGGTCACAAAAGAAGGATCTGAAACCTTTCTGAAATTGGCTAGTCTTTCGTCTGTCGGTAATTTTGAGGCTATTGTAGTTCCCAAATCAAGCTGAACTCTTTTAAAATATTTTTGATAAAAAGCGATGTGCGCTTCCTTCATTTTATCATAAGACTTATCAAAAGCCTTATTCAGAAAAGAGGTTACGAGTTCGTTTTCATTGCCGCTGATATCGTTATAATTTTTAAAATTGGTAGCAATCGAAACATAAATCAAAACAGAATCGGCATCTTCTATTTGTACAGAATTGCCAGCTGCTTTTATATTCCCACCCTGAATTTTAAATTTTGCTATGGCTTTAAATTGTACTTTTCCTTCTACTCCTTCGTGATCGCTTGTGGTGCCCGAAAGTAAAAGTTCATTATTGCCGCTAACGATTATTTCCTTTTTTTTATGTTCCGAAGAAAAAGCTGCTGAAAATGAAACCTTTCCGGGTTTATCTGCTGAAAGTTTAATCACCAAAACGCGATCCGGAAAAGAGGTAAATGCTTCTCTGGTATACGTAATGCCATTTACTTTATAAGTAGTTTTTGCAACGGCTTTTTCAATATCCAGTTCCCTATAATAATCTGTAAAATCTTGCTGATTTAAAAAACTCAATTCTAAATTCCCCACAGGCTGAAAGATTTGCCCGTGCGATTTTTTAGTAATGATATTTTCGTTTATTAACTTTTCGGCTTTTTTATATTCCTTTTCAAAAAGAAGTTTTCTTATTTCACTCAAAGCTTCTTTTGCATTCGGATTATCATTACGATTTGGACTTCCGCTCCAGACAGTTGCTTCATTCAATTGAAAAACTTCTTTCTCAACATTTCCATAAACCATAGCTCCCTGAAAACCATTGCCAATGGGCAGGGCATTTTCCCAAACGGCTCCTGCACTACTTTTATACCAAAGCTTTAAATCATCTGTCTGCTGAGCAGATAATGAAACTCCGAAAAACAGCAATATGGGAATTAAATATATTTTCATAAATAATGGGTTCGTATGATTTCAAATGCTATAAAAAACGCTGTTATTATTAAATTTTACTCTGCAATCCTGTTACTTTCCGGCGGCCCCAAGTACGACGGTTTTAATCCTCCGGTATTGATTACAATTTTCTCCAGCACAATTCCCGGATCTAAAACACGAAAACGCAACACATGTTTTCCGGGTTTCGAAATGTTATGTTTAGTACTCGAATGAATCAGATGCTCGGCCTGCCATTTTCCTAATTCTCCACGGTAATGTCTGTTAAAATTTATGGTTTGCGGTTTTTCTTCATCAAAAGAAACTTCATAACGAAGGCCTTTGTTGCTGTTAAAATTAAGCGTTGGAGCCAAAAGCAATTCTACATTAAATTCTCCGGTTGAAGCAAAATCAATTTCATATTCGACAAAAATATTCTCGTTTTGAGCCGGATACTTATTTTGTGGAAATGTCGTGATCCCGCTTTTTGTTTTTCCAAAATCAGGAATCACTTCCCAGTGAATTGTATTGGAATTATTTACTTTAGAAAAATGTGCTGCTTCAATGGAAACATAACCGTCTTTTTCTGCGAATACTTTTCTTTTAATCTGATCTTTTTCAGAAACATAACTTACTTCCGGCAAAATGTTCTTCGGAGTATCGTGCCATGCCTTATATCCAATTCTCATCTGGTCCATAATATGCGTCCATTTTCCGCCTGAAATTTCATTGTTGTATTTGTTTTGAAGCACAGAATCTCTTTCAAAATTAATTTTAACCTGATCTGCAAAAGCGTTCGCCAAACTATTTTTTTCTGACGACAATTTTCTGTTATTGGCTTGAGCAAAATACATTTCATAAAGATTGCTGCAGGCATCTATTGGGTATAAAACCAACTGAAAATAGGCATCCTGATATTCTTTCGGAATTTCATTGTAAATTCGATAAGCATCCAATGCCAGATTTTTATAGTCATTTACCACGGTCTGAAATTCGTTGTAATTTTCCAGACTATAGGTTTTGCTGTCAAGCATTTCGGGTGTAACTCTTCGGTTGAATTTTGGATACGTATTTAATAATCTTGCAATTTCTTTGGCGTGTTTTGTTCCGAATTGATCAGCTGCCCATTTCTCTGTAAATTCAAAAAGATTCTGAGAATTAAATTTCTTTGGATTCCAAGCCATATCTAAAAAGAAACTGATCGGAAATTCCATTGGTTTTAAATCTCCAACATTTACAATCCATACTTTATCAACGCCATGTTCGTAGCTCAAATTCATTTGTTCCCAAACTCTTTGAATCGGACTAATATTAATCCATTTTGAATTTCTTGGACCTCCTACATAATCAAAGTGATAATACATACCGTAACCGCCTTTGTGCAAAGGTTTTGTCAAGTCGCGCAGTTTGCGCACATTTCCCCAATTGTCATCGCAGAAAAGCAAAATAACATCATCCGGAACACGCATTCCCTGATCATAATAATCCTGAACTTCTTTATACAAAGCCCAAACCTGAGGTGTTTTTTCAGGCTTTTTTTGCGTTACATCAGCAATAATTTTTCTTTGTTCTTTTACGATATTTTCCAGCAGGCTTATGTTGGTTTCTTCACTCATGGCTTCGTCACCGTCTCCGCGCATTCCAATAGTAACTAGCTTTTCCCAATTTTTACTGCGTTCTATTCCGCCTTTCCAGAATTCATCAAGAACGGTTTTATTTTTAGCGTAGTCCCAAACATTCGGCAGGTTATTTTTTTTAATATATCGGCGCCAGTCGGTTTGTGCCAAAGCCATTGGTTCGTGGTGCGATGTTCCGATAACAATTCCCATTTCATTCGCTAAAGGTCCGCTGGCAGAATCATCATCATAAAAAGCATTTCCCCACATGGCCGGCCAGATGTAATTTGCTTTTAACCGAAGTAATAATTCAAAGACTTTCTCATAAAACTTGCTGTTAAATCCGCCAAATGTGGCTTTCGACCAGCCGCTTAATGCCGGCGCTTCATCGTTGATAAAAATTCCTCTGTATTTTACGGCAGGTTCTCCATCGCTATAAATTCCTTTTATAAAATACATATTCTCTTTTTTCTCGACAGGCACATCAGCCCAATAATACCAAGGGGAAACGCCAATTTGTTTCGATAATTCGTAAATGCCGTAAATCGTTCCGCGTTTGTCACTTCCGGCAATTACAATCGCTTCTTCGACTCCTTTAAATGGATTTTTAATATTCTGAATACTAAACTTTTCATTTTTACCCTTAAGCTGTTTTCCGTCAATTTTTTTTGCTTTAACCAAATCATCAATAACTGAATTGGTTCCAATTGTTCCGATAATAATCAGTGGTGAAGATGAGTTTGGTTTCTGATTTAAGATTGATGGTTTTTCTCCCGTAACTTTTTCAAAATCAACTTGTAAATTAGTGATTGCACGTAAAATACCGGCATCTGTTCCGTCACTGACAAGAAAGGATAAGGGTGAAGATTTCTCTTTCAGAACAATAACATTGTCGCTTTTTTGAGTTGTAATAAACGACTGCGCTTTTAAAAAAGTACAACTAAAAACGATAAGAAATGTGAGGCTATATTTTGAAAATGTATTCATGAACTTAATTTATTATGCAATTCAATTACTATTTTAAAATCTTTATTTCTGCTGAAATAATAACGGTGTAAACATAAATAAATCATGTCTCCAGACTGGCCACGTATGTCCGCCCGGATATTCGCTGTATTTATATTTGATTCCGAGCTGGTCGAACTTTTTCATCATAATTTTGCAGTTTTCATAAGCGATATCTTCTTTGCCACCCATAGAAATCCAAAATTCTTTGATGTTCGCATTAATCGTTCCGGCATTATTTTTCATAAACTCGTACTGCGGTTCTGATAAAGCCGTATTGTTGGCCCACCAGCCTGAACTGAATACGCCTATATAAGAAAACAAGTCAGAATTTTTAACGCCAGTATAAAGTGTTTGCAAACCACCCATTGATAATCCGGCTAAAGCCCTGTTTTTAGCATCTTTTGCAACTTTAAAATTGCTTTCTACAAATGGGATTGCTCCGGTTTTTAATTCATTTTCAAAAGCTTTTAGTGCATTTTCATTAAAACCTGCCACGCCGCCTGTGTTTCCCATATTGCCGTCGAGCATTGCGATGACCATTGGTTTTGCTTTATTTTCGGCAATTAAATTGTCTAATATTAAATTTGATTTTCCTTGAGTTGCCCAGCCTGTTTGGTCTTCACCTCCGCCGTGCATAAGATATAAAACCGGATATTTTTCTGTAGCATTTTCATAACCCGGCGGTGTGTACACATACATTTCACGCCATGAATTGGTTGCTTTTGAAAAGTATTTCTTGATTCTGATATCACCATGCGGAACGTCTTTTAAAACATAAAAATCACCTTCCTTATTTGGAATTTCGATACCACTTGCCATACGTCCCATTCCGTAAAATGTCTGACTTGACGGATCTGCAACCGCGACGCCATCAATCAACAGGGAATAATAATTAAATCCTTTGTTGATTACCTCTGTAGTTACTGTCCAATATCCATCTGAATCTCTGGTCATATCGTATTTTTTGCCCAAATCGATTTGTACTTTTGAAGCTTCAGGAGCGTTGACTTTAAAAATTACTCTGTTATCCGGTAATATTTGAGGATATTTTGCAGTACGAATATTGGTTTGCGCAGGATTTCCTAAAATGGTAAAAGCTGCAAAATTGTTTTGATCAACAGTTTTAAATAAGAATTGTGAAAACATATATAATCCGTTTTTCCAGACTTTAAAATCATGAACTCCGGGCTCGATATAATAAATGTGCGGCACATCATTTTTATATAAATAATCATGCGTTCGTTTACTGTTTTCGATAAGCCAGTCGTTATCTCCGCAGGAAATCCAGAGTAGTTTTAATTTCTTTTTTGCTTCTTCGGGATTGGGAAGTAATTCCTTGGGCATTTTAGTATTTGGAGCTGCTGAAAAAGCGCCAACCCAGGCAAATTTATCTAAATTCCCTAATCCAAAATTTAAAGATTGTCCGCCTCCCATTGATAATCCGGCGATGGCGCGGTGTTCTCTGTCTTTCAAAACCGGGTATTTTTTTTCAATAAACGGAATCAAGTCGTTTAATAAATCTTTTTCGAAAGCAGCAAAAGCCTGCACTTTATCGGGTGCCATTATGTTGCCGGTCGCACTGTCGTCTTTCATTGCCCTGCCGTTTGGCATCACCACAATCATAGGTTCAATTTTTCCTTCTGAAAAAAGATTGTCTAATATAATTTGCGGATTTCCTCCGTTTAGCCATTCTTTTTCATCGCCGCCAATTCCGTGTAAAAGATATAAAACAGGATATTTTTTCTTTTTATTAAATCCCGGAGGTGTATAAATAGTTACTTTTCTTGTAGATCCAACTGTTTTGGATTCATAAGTAATCGCTTCTATTTTTCCCGCCGGAATACTGCTATTTAACTGATCAAAACCAAGAGGCGCCTGCACTATAAAAGGCAATTTTCCATCAGCCAATTTATATCCCAATAACGAAAGCATTTTATCGGCATAACGTCTTCCCAAATCTCTGTAACCTGCGGCATTAAAATGTAAAAAGTCAGGTTCTGCAGTACATCCTTTAGATGAAATAACATACGAATTGGGAATCGTTTTGGGCAATGTCGCAATAATTTTATTCATACTGCCACATTTACCGTTCTGGACTTCGTTTACGGTTTCTCCCGAAAGCAAAGGCACTTTTTTCGGATCCAGATTCAGGTCTTTTATTAAATTATCATAGACGATTTTTACTTTTTTCGGCCAAAGTGTATCACCTGTATTCGATTCTCCCTGATGTAATAAAATGCCTTTAATGACACCTTTTTTCTGCGCTATTTTTGCCAGTTCTACCAATCTTGCATACGGATTTCCGTCGTATTCTTTTAGTATGCCTTTCATCCAGTCTGGCGCTGTTGCTACATATTCTGCTGTTTTATTTTTATCGAAAAGTTCAATTTTGCATCCTCCAACGGCTACATTGATTACGCCAACTTTTATATTTTTAGGCAGATTGGCTACCAGATTTCGCCCAAAATAATCCACTGGTGTTAATCCGGTGCTGCAACGGCACAATGGCGGTATGGCAGTATACCAATTTCCTTTTTCACGCTTTAATTCAGGACAATTGACTGCCTGTAAAACCTGAAAACGATCATCGACACCCACTTTGTCCTGCGGTTCTATTTTGGCATATCCTTCCATATTCGACTGGCCAAAACTAAGATATAGATGAAAATTAGGATCTTGAGAATATCCCTTTTGTGCTATTGAAAAAAGAAAAATAAATGCGAAAAACCTAAGTATTGATTTCATTGTTGATTTGTTTTTATTATCAAAAAATCATTTTAATCGAATTCAAAATATGCAAGCTGTTATTTAAATAAATTGAGATCTACTGTTTCTCCCATCTTCAGATAACCCGCTTCATTTGGATGCAAAAAATCGCCGTCGTGCAGGTTGGATAAAATTGTTTTTGAACCTTCTTCTGCAACCATTGCTTTATCAAAATCAATTACCGCATCAAAGGCTTTGCTGTTTCTGATCCAGGCATTTACAATATCACGGGCTTCTTGTTTATGTGGCGCATCATAAAATGATTTGGCAAAAGGCAAAATGGTACAGCCGTACACTTTTATTCCTTTTGAATGTGCTTTTTGTATCATCACTTTATAAGCTTCAATAAGTTCCTGGGCTTTTATTGGTGCGTCTTCAGGATTTTTAATTCCACCAATATCGTTGATACCTTCCAGAATTACGAGCCATTTTGTGCCTTTTTGAGATAATACATCTCTGTCAAAACGATTTAAAGCTGTTGGACCTAATCCGCCTTTGACTACACAATTTCCTCCAATTCCTAAGTTCAAAACGCCTATTTTTTCTGTTTTTTTATTGGCAGATAATCGTGCCGATAAAATATCTGTCCATCGATTTTGTTTGTTCGTTCCTGAGCCCCGACCGTCTGTAATGGAATTCCCCAAACAAACAATATTCGCAGCCGATTGATCAGCTGTGACATCCAATCCCATAATCGAATACCAGTGATCTGTTTTTATGGCACCATCAAAAGCTGTATTTTGAATTTGATCTCCTTCAAGAATATAAGAAGTGGTTCGTGAACCGGGATGTCCGGATGTTTTTTGCGAAGTATTTCCGTAATGAATGGTAATCGCTAAAAGCTGTCCGGGCTGTAATTCAAAATCAAAAGCATCTGAAAAAACTTCTTGTTCCGGATTTATCGTGATTTCCGGTTTTCCATTAAAACGAAGTTCTTTTTGTGTTTTAGCATCAACAATCGGTGCATCGACAACATTGGCCACACTAACCGATTTTAAAACCGATGGCTGATCGCTGAATATATTTGAAAAACGCAATCTCATACGTTTTCCGCCAATGGAAACCCTGATAATTTGTCGAAGTGTATTTTCTGAAAGTCCCGGAGCAGGCGGCATATTGTTAGGTTCGACCAGCATTTGCGCGCAAGCCCAGGTTCCTACCCAATTCTCGTTTTTGGTTTTGTTTTGCGCCATCACAGATGACTGATTGGACTGACAACCCAAAACCAAAAAGAAGAGCTGCAAAAACAAAAATACTTTTAAATGTGCTTTTTTCATATTTTATTTTTTATTGCGGCTGTGTATTATTTGCAGCCGTTGCGTACAATCCTATCAATGCTCCAGTAAAACCTCCGGCTACATTTGTGGATAGAATATCTCCAGAAACACTTTCGCCTAAATTTTTAAAATCAGTACCATTTAGCGCATAACTAAATTCGTAACTGTCTCCGGTTGCTTTTACTTGTAAGCGTATATTTTTTTTGATATCAATTTTGGCGCTTGCCATTATTTTAGATTGTCCGTTTTCTGTTCTTTCTAATAAAATATAGGTGTCTTTTCCTTTTTTTGTGATACCAAAAACATAATTAAAACGCTCGTTTTGCAGGCATGTGATACCTGCCAGATCTTTTTCAGATGCCGGTTTGTATTCTATTGTTGTGGCAAACGAGAAGGTATTGTGCATTTGTCGGTAAAAAAGTGTCGAAATAGGTTTCAGTTCTTTTATATTCACTTCGAAAGGATTAATCTGAAGTCCTCTTTTCGTTACTGCAATAAAATTTTCACGAGGGCCTCGAAGTCCGATCCATCGGTAATCTAATTTATCAGAAGTAAAATTTTCGGTAAACGTAAAATTTCCATTTGGGAAGAATCCGTCTTTACCGGTTTTGTTTTCGGTAACACCCTTTGGCATTTTTATTTTTGGTTCTAAAGGCACTAATCCGTTTTCAAAAACCGGAAAAGTTCCTGACCAGTCAACCGGAAGCATAAAAGTTTCGCGTCCTGTATTTACTCTGTCTTTATCATTCGGGCGAACGCCTAAAAAAATGCTGTAATATTTATTATCAGGTCCAAGGACTAAATCGGCATGTCCTGCCCAGTCTACTTTGTCTTTTCTGTTTTGCGGAAAATATCTTTGGGTAAGAATCGGGTTGTTTGAGGCGGGTTTAAAAGGCCCTTTTGGACTGTCACTGATAAAAATAACTTCACTATGATTTCCGCCAGTACCTCCTTCGGCACACATTAAATAATAATGACCGTCTTTTTTATACAAGTGAGGCGCTTCTATCCAAATTGGTTTTTTAGAAAGATCTACTCCTCCATCTACAATAATTTTATCTGTTCCCGGAATCACCTGATCTTTTTCCAGATCATATTCCCAAACTTTAATAACACGATGACCTTCATATAATTGCTTTCCTTTATCGGGAGCGTCATTATGAACGATATAACCTTTTCCGTTATCATCAAAAAAGATACACGGATCGATTCCGTCAAAACCTAATTTTATTGGGCTTCCCCAGCCTTTCATAGGATCTTTTGTTTTTACTATAATATTGCCTAGTCCTCCTGAAAATGCGGTTACAATCATATAGAATGTATCATTATGCGGATTATACGTTATTCCCGGTGCATATACGCCCTGGCTTATACTGGTATCGTGCGGATTAAATTCGGAGACTTTATTTAATACGCCTCCAAGGTCTGTCCAATTTACCAAATCTTTAGAGTGAAAAATGGGCACGCCTGGAAACATAGCAAATGAAGAACACACCATAAAATAATCACCGCCTTTTCTGGTAATAGCCGGATCCGGATAACATCCTTGTAAAACCGGAGAATAAAATTCATCTGGTTTTAATGGGTTATTTTTATAAATATTGTCATTTCCCTGATACACAACATTAGAAAACACGGGAGGTTTTTTACTTTGTTTTTTTATTAGGGTATCACCAGCTGCTATTGCTTTAAAATTAAAAAGAAACAGTAACGATAGTAAGAAATTTATTTTTGAAAGCTTCATTTTTGCGATTGTTCGTTTATGATTAGTAACTCTTAAAAAAAAGATAGCTTCTATTTAAGAGACTTGAATATTGTAACTTAATTCATAATTTAAAAGCCGAGGGAATTATCCCCCGGCTTCTTACTAAAGCAAATTACACTACCAACTTAAAGGGCTATTCTGTAAAATTAACACTTATAATTACGGTAAAACTTACTTCTAGTATTAATATTAATAGCCTGGATTTTGATAAGCTGTCTTATCAGCTTGCGACATTTCCATTCCATCTATCTGGCCTTGCGGTATTGGGCGCAAGTAATGATGCGGTTCTATAGTTCTTGTCACAACCTGCGGTGTATGATCTCCTATATTTGGCCCGCCAATTGAATATTTACCGGCAAGTTCATTCCATTTTTGCGTTCTCACCAGGTCATACCAACGGTAACCCTCACCGAAATATTCACGGGAACGTTCTGCTAAAATATAATTAATGTCAATTACAGCAGGAGTTGTGCTTGTCAGCAAAGCACTATTATCTGCACTCTTTGCAACATTTCCATTATTATCCCAACGCCATTTACCTGCACGCGCTCTAATGACATTTACAAGATCTCTGGCGCTCATAGAACCAGTTGCCCCTTTTACCGCAGCTTCTGCAGCAACAAAATAAAGCTCTGAAAATTTCGCGATAGGAAATGGTCTTGTACTACCTGCGTTAGGCTGTCCCAATCCTCCGGCATTATCAGTACGATATGGTCCTAATTTCCACAAACCTGGATATACCCTTCTGCTTATTCCCAATGGAGAAATCACATAATCAGCTCTTCCGGGTAAAACTCCGGCGCCAATATTGCTGCCGCCGCCTCCAGTGTAATTGATAGCCGTTGCAGGCTCACTGTTTAGGAAAGTTAAAATAGCATCACCTGGTTTTACAGGTAATGAATTGGCATTGTAAAGCGTAGCGATATCCGTTAATCCTGTTCCAATTAAATTCCAGTTTCCACGATAAACTGTAGCAAAAGTTCCGTCATATCTTGAATCATTTGTTTTATCTGCAAATGTATTTGTAAAAATTTCAATTGGCGGCGCCATTCTTGTCCATGGGCGACCCAGGAATTGATCTGCGGCTCTCTGTACAGCAGAAACTGCAGCTCCTGCCGCATTTTTACTTCTAAGAGCGGTATAATCCCATGTTCCCATCCATCCGGCAAAATTATCTGGTGAACCTCCGCTGCCGTATGTAAGACTTGCACCATTGTAGTATTCACTTGCCTGAGTATGGTCTGCATAAAGCATCATCTCTTTATTACGGTCATTAGATCCTAAATTCACATCATAATAATAAGGCAGTAAACCGTAAGATCCGGGATTATTAATACCATCAAGAGCGATATTATATGCCTGCTGAAAATACCATTGTGCATTATGTCCGTCAGGATCTGTTCTTGGAGCTTCAGGATAAGTTGGAATATTGTTTGGGTTTTCTAACCACCAGCCATAAGTAAGATAAGCTTTTGCTAATATCAAACGTGCCAAAGTCTTAGTTGCTGTACCAGTTAATCTTGGCGCATCTGGTAATTCATTTACCGCTGCAGTAAGATCCGGAAAGATCGCTTTAGTATACACCTCAGGCACTGTATTTCGCTTTGAAGACCTCGATGGATTAATGTTAAATTTTAGTTCTCCACCTCCCAAATCTAAAGGTACTCCTCCAAAATTCTGTACTAATAAAAAGTAATCAAAAGCCCTGAAGAATTTAGATTCAGCAATTAGTTTGCTTGCTACTCCAACCGCTGCGCCATTTTCAATAATTCCGCTGGCAGTATTAATATCATTATAGGAATTATTCCATACCACATCGGCTCTGCTTGAAGTAGGATTAATAGCCCCTACTCCAGATAAATCATGATCTTTAAAGTTACCATCTGCCAATTGTCCGTAAGTATATTCATCTGTACCTGTTTGAGTAGAATTATAATAATATGCCTGTCCGTAAATCCATCGTAAGTGAGCATAATGTGAGGTCAATCCCTGAATTACACCACTTTCAGTTTTAAAATAACCCGGTTCATAAAAGTCATGTGGTTTTTCTTCTAAAATATCAGAGCAGCCTGCAAAGGAGAACAAAACTACTGATCCTATAATTAAGTTTTTAAAAATATATCGTTTCATAGTTCTTCTTGATTAAAATGTTAAATTAATTCCTAATAAATAATTTCGGGTTGAAGGTGTATTAGTTCCAATAACCAAAAACCTTTTTGCATATGAATTTACTGCCTGATTTTCGTTTCCGAATGAATTTGTTTCAGGATCCATTCCAGACATTTTATGATAAGGAGAGAATAATACAAAAGGATTTTGTGCCGTGAAATATAGTCTCAGCTTTTCAATTCCTAAACTTCTCATAAACTGCTGATCTAATGTATACCCCAATGTTATTGCTCTGATTTTTACATAAGAAGCATCAAAATAACTCATTGTAGACATATACTTCGGATTATCTCCGCTTCTGATACCTCTTGGATTAGGAAATTCAGCATCTCTGTTATCCGGTGTCCAGTAATCAACATCAACATTACTTTTTCTACCGTTAAGCTGATTAAGGTAACTTGCGCCTCCATAAAGTGTACTAATTAATACCCCTCCGCTTTTAAAAGCACCAACAGCAGAAAAATCAAAACCTTTATAATTTAAATTAGTATTAAATCCTCCCTGAAAGTCCGGATCAGTATCTATTATTTGTCTGTCACTTGCGTTAATGGCACGTGTTGGCGAACCATCAGCATTAAAATCTCCTGTATATTTGACCTTGATAGATCCTACTACAGTTCCTTGTTGATTAATTCCTGTTGGACCTGGCTCGTAAACAGACATATAAGGATCGCCTTCCTGCCAAATACCTACTTTTTGATAATCATAAATAGAATTTATATTGTGCCCAACAAACCATGAGTTACTCTCATCTCTTGATGCTCCTGATGCAAGTTTAACCAACTTATTCTCGTTGGCATATAAGTTAAAACCAACCGACCATCTCAAACCATCCGGATTATTTATAATGACGCCATTTAAAGAAATTTCATACCCTTTATTTTCAGTTTCACCAATGTTTGCAGTATAGGCATTGATACCAGAGGTAACAGGTAAAGCTACTTTTTGTAAAACATCATTTGTATTGGTTTTGTAATATTCAACTGTACCTGATAAACGATTATTAAAGAATCCAAAATCTAATCCGTAATTCCAGGTTGTAGAAAACTCCCATCCTAAATTAGCATTTGGTGCATCCGTAAAATAAACACCTGTTAAATTTGTACCGCCAAAATTATAGGGCCTGGTACTTAAAGCGCCCAAAGTTGAATATGGAGCGATAGCCTGATTAGATGTTTTTCCGTATCCTGCACGTAATTTAATTAAATTAACCCATGTAAGTTTTTTCATAAATGCTTCGTTAGAAACTGTCCAGCCTGCAGAAACAGCCGGATAAGTAAACCATTTATTGCCGGCAGCAAGTCTTGAAGAACCATCTGATCGAATCGTTCCTGAAATAAAATATTTATTATCATAAGAATACATTGCTCTTGCCATATAGGAAGTTAATCCCCATTGTGTGTAATCCTGATCTTCAGGTTTGATAATAATAGGTTCTTCACTTTGTCCTAAGTTGTAAAACTGGAAAGCATCAGAAGTAACTCCTCTGCGTGATATATCTGATTTATTTCCTGTATACTGCTCATTAGAATATAATCCGACAAAATTCACGGTGTGTTTCTCTGCAAAAGTCCTGTCGTATGTGATCAAATTCTCGATAAGCCATTGTGTAGATAATTCATTTCTTATCGATGATTCTGATAGTGTGGCAGCATTAACATCAAATACGCCTTTACCCTCATAATAACCATTATTAGACGTACGCAAATTCAATCCTGTATTCATGCGATATTTTAATCCCTCTACTCCAGGTATTTTTACCTCGGCAAAAATATTATTATAAGTACTAAACGCTCTGTTTAAGTTAACATACGAGTCGCCGAGATTATTGATTGATTCTCTTGTATATACCCATTGTTCATCCGGACCCATTCTAACTGTTCTTTTTAATGATCCATCTGCATTGTACGGATTTGCCAACGGGGAAGTTCCCAATATATTTCCTGTACCAATGTTATCACCATTTGTAACAGCGTAGTTACTATTAGTATTAAAACCCAAACGAAATGATTTTCCTATTTGCTGGTCTAAACCTGCTCTAAGAGTAAAACGCTCATAGCTTTGACCTGGTAAAACAGCTTCCTCTTTGTAATAACCTAAACCCGCATTGTATGCACCTCCTTCGGTACCTCCGGTAACACTAACGTCATGACTAATCATTTCGCCGGCACCATAAAGTGCATCCTGCCAGTCCATATTTGTACTTCTTGATTCATCCAGACCATCAACATATAGTGTTGAATAATCGCGGAGCGCAGCAAACTTAGCACCATCCATCATATCGTATTTTCCAAAAACCTGCTTAATACCACTAAACCCATTATAATTAAATGTTGCTTTTTGGTTTTTACGTCCTTTATTACTTGTGATTAATATTACACCATTTGCTCCACGTGATCCATAAATAGCAGTAGCAGAAGCATCCTTCAAAATATCTACCGATTTAATATCAACAGGATTAATATCTCCAATTTGTCCGGCAAACGGAACCCCATCAAGTACAATTAGCGGATCATTGTCTCCTGTAAGAGATCTTGTCCCACGTATGCGAATCTGCATCGCAGCTCCTGGTTTAGAAGAAGTCTGTAAAAGCTCCACACCGGCCAATCGACCTTGTAATGCCTGCGTTACGTTAGCAGCCTGAACTTGATTTAATTCGTTTCCTCCAATAGATGCTACGGATCCCGTTACGGCTTCTTTTCTTTGTGTTCCGTAACCAATAACAACTACCTCTTTTAAAATACCTGCATCTTCTTCTAGTTTTACATTAACCTGAGTTTGCCCGTTTAAGGCTATTTCTTTGTTTTTTAAACCTATAAAACTAAAAACAAGAATACCATTAGAAGGCGCATCGATAGAATAAGTACCGTCAAAACTTGTACTTACGCCAGTTTTTGTTCCTTTTAAATTTACATTCGCACCAGGAATTGGACCATTGGCATCTGATACAGTTCCGGTAACTTTTGTCTGCGCACCCGCATGGAGCGAAAGTGCAAACATTAAGATCAAAAAATAAAAGCATTTTTGATGCTTCAATTTACTTGTAACAAAAAAGTTATTCATAAAAATTGATGTTAGATAGTTAAAATTAAATTTTGGTTGAGTTAATAAGTGTATTAGTAACAAATATAAAAAAAATGAAACAATACACAATCGGTTGTTTGTTATTATTTTAAATATTTCATAAAAAAAACAACTTTAAAAAATATTCTGAATAATTATTAACCTAAAATAGTAAACAATATTCATTAACCCAATTCGTTTTAATTGTAATTTTAATAATAGTGAGGTATAATTTACATTTAATTAAAAAAAACATAAAAGTAAAACGGAAAAGCATATTTGCTTAGAATTGTGGTTTTTTAAAGTAAAAATATTGTTAAAAAAGAGGAATACGAGATAATAAAGCCCTGTATTTACTATAAACAGCAGTTTAACTAGGTTTTTTTTCTAAAAAACACAACCAAAAAGGCGCTAAAAACAATCGGTTGTTATTAAAAATAAAAAAGCTTCTTTCAAATTGGATTTGAAAGAAGCTTTTTAGAAGATTGAAACTGATTTTAAAATCAGCAAAAGTGATGTAGTAAACTAATAATAAGAATATTACAATTGCATTTTTTTGGCATCTTCAATAAATTGATTCAGTCCGATATCAGTTAACGGATGTTTTAAGAGCCCTTTTATTGCAGAAAGAGGCCCAGTCATGACATCAGAACCTATTTTTGCACAATTTACAATATGCATGGTATGTCTGATTGAAGCCGAGAGAATCTGGGTTTTGTATTCATAGTTACCATAAATTTCCCTGATCTCTTCTATTAAATGCATTCCGTCGGTTGATATATCGTCCAGTCTTCCTAAAAAAGGCGAAACATAAGTTGCACCTGCTTTGGCAGCCAATAAAGCTTGTCCTGCCGAAAAGACCAATGTGACATTGGTTTTGATTCCTTTTGATGAAAAATATTTACAAGCCTTAATTCCATCTGCAATCATTGGTAATTTCACTACAATTTGCGGATGTAACGCAGCAAGCTCTTCGCCTTCTCTTACCATTCCATCAAAATCTGTTGAAACCACTTCTGCAGAAACATCTCCATCTACAATGTTGCAAATATCAAGATAGTGTTTCAAAATATTATCTTTTCCTGTAATGCCTTCTTTAGCCATTAACGACGGATTTGTCGTTACACCATCTAAAACACCTAATTCCTGTGCTTCTTTAATGTCTTGTAAATTGGCAGTATCTATAAAAAATTTCATTTTTTTGTTTTTAATTTGGTTGGTTAATAAGCATTTTTTTTTGTCATTCCCCGGAACGAGGAATGACAATGATAGTGGTTCTTTTGTGTGAAATATTTTCTTTTAATTCTTATCGCAAAGTGTACTATAAAAAGCGAACTGTATGTTAACTTTCTATAACTATCACATAGCTATTATTAGATATACTGATTGATAATATTCTCAAACAATTCCTGTTTACCACTTTGCAATGCCAACTCACCATTTTGATTTGCGATATCGTACAAATCTTTCAGGTTTAATTTTCCTTCAGCAAAATCTTTCCCTTTTCCTGCATCAAAAGAGCTGTATCTTTCTTTTCTTAGTTTTTCGTAAGGAGAAGAAGTAATAATTTTATCTGCAGTCAATAATGCTCTTGCAAAAGTATCAGCGCCACCAATATGAGCAAGGAAAACATCTTCAATATCGGTAGAATTTCTTCTGATTTTAGCATCAAAGTTTACTCCGCCGCCTTGTAATCCGCCTGCTTTCAGAAAAACAAGCATTGCTTCTGTAGTTTCCTGAATGTTATTTGGAAATTGGTCTGTATCCCAGCCATTTTGATAATCTCCTCTATTGGCATCTATACTTCCTAACATTCCTGCTTTTGCAGCTACTTCGAGTTCATGCTGAAAAGTATGTTGTGCCAATGTGGCGTGGTTGACTTCGATATTAATTTTAAAATCTTTATCTAAGCCATATTCTTTTAAGAATCCAATTGCTGTTGCCGAGTCAAAATCATATTGGTGTTTTGATGGTTCCATTGGTTTTGGCTCAATAAAGAAGGTTCCTTTAAAGCCTTGCGATCTTGCGTAGTCTCTTGACATGGTTAAAAATTGTGCCATATGGTCTAATTCTCTTCCCATATCTGTGTTTAAAAGAGACATATAACCTTCACGCCCGCCCCAGAATACGTAGTTTTCTCCATCTAAAGCAATTGTTGCATCCAAAGCCAATTTTACCTGGCCTCCCGCTCTTGCCACTACATTAAAATCAGGATTTGTAGCTGCACCGTTCATAAATCTTGGGTTTGAGAAACAGTTTGAAGTTCCCCAAAGCAACTTAATTCCGGATTCAGCTTTTTTCTGTTTTAGATATTCTGTAATCGTTGCCAAACGTCTTTCTGATTCTGCAAACGTTGGTCCTTCGGCAACTAAATCATAATCATGAAAACAGAAATAGTCAAATCCCATTTTGCTGATAAATTCAAAAGCTGCATCTGCTTTATCTTTCGCTGCCTGAATTGGATCTGAAGACTGATCCCACGCAAAATTTTGCGTTCCGGGACCAAACGGATCACTTCCTTGTCCGCAGAAGGTATGCCAGTATGCAATAGCAAACCTAAAGTGCTCACGCATTGTTTTTCCTGCAACAACCTGATCCGGATTGTAATATTTAAATGCTAATGGATTATCAGATTCCTTTCCTTCAAATTTAATTGCACCAATACCTTTGTAGTATTCTTTATTTCCTAAAACTATCATTTTTTTATTTTTTATGTGTTAATATAAATTCTAATTCTTGTTTCCATTTTTGATAAGCCTTGTCATAAGGCTCTTTGTTTTTTAATGGTAAAAAAGTCATTACGTGATCATTAGTAGTAATACTTGATCCAAATTTATTGTAATCGCCATCTTTTAAACCCACTGCTCTTGCTGCTCCAACTGCACCGGTTGTGTTGTAAATTTCGATTTCATGACCAATTAATGTTGCCACCGTATTAGAGAAAATCTCAGAACGGAATAAATTATCATTACCGGCTCTAATTACATTTATTGTTGCATTGTCTTCTTTTAAGCATTCCATTCCGTACACAAACGAAAAAGCAATTCCTTCAAGAGAAGCCCTGAATAAATGTGCGCTATTGTGAATATTCAAATTGAGATTTAAAAAGTGTGTTCCAATGTTTTTATTGTTGAACATACGCTCTGCACCATTTCCAAACGGAATTACCACTAATCCATCAGATCCAATACCAATTTTAGAGGCTTTTCGGTTCATTGATTCGTAGGTTTCATCACCCATATTGTTTCGCAGCCAACGGTACTGAATTCCGGCTCCGTTAATATTTAATAATTTTCCTATTCTTGGTGTTTCCAATTCGTAATTAACGTGTACAAAATTGTTTACCCTGTTTGTTTTATTACCTGCAGACATATCGCTTACGGCATAAAAAACGCCTGAAGTTCCGCCTGTTGCAGCAACTTCACCAGGATTTAATACATTTAACGACAATGCATTATTAGGCTGATCTCCTGCTCTGTATACCACAGAAATCCCCACAGGAAGTCCTGTTTCTTTTGATGCTTTTTCGTTTAAAATACCTTGATCTGTAAAATTCTCTACAATATCCGGCGTCAATGACTGATCGATTCCGTAATAATCCAACAGCCATCTGGCTACTTTGTTTTCTTTATAATCCCAAAGCATACCTTCGGACAAACCATTTTTTGTTGTTGTAATGGCTCCTGTAAGCTTATAGGCGATATAATCTCCCGGCAGCATATATTTATAAACCTGCTTATAAATTTCAGGTTCATTTTCTTTTACCCATTTTAGTTTTGAAGCTGTAAAATTTCCCGGAGAATTTAGTAAATGTTCCGAGCATTTTTCAGCTCCAATTTCGGCGAAAGCCTCATTACCAATTTCAACCGCACGGCTGTCACACCAAATAATAGAATTTCGGAGTGCATTACCGTCCTTATCCACAATAACCAATCCGTGCATTTGATAAGATATCCCAATTCCCTGAATTTTCGAAGCTTCGATATTAGCTTCACGAATTGCTCTTTTTGTGGCCAGACAAATGTGCTGCCACCACATTTCAGGATCCTGTTCTGCCCAGTCCGGATGCAATGACACAATTTCCATTTCGTTTTGCGGTTCGTGCAAAACGATTATTTTTTTTCCTGTAGCAGCTTCAACCAAGGCAACCTTGACCGAAGAACTTCCAATATCATATCCTATATAATACATACCTTTAATGAATTTCTTAAATTAAATTTGTTGACACATCATCGTGAACCACCTTATTGTGCGTGATGAAATCCGCCGCTTTTGTTACTAATACCGCAAAATAGGAATGAAAAATAAAACCTAAATTTACACACATCATTATTTAAAAATTAAAATTAAGCTCTCTTTGCGATAATACTTCCTGCTGTTTTAAATTGATCGTGTAAAATTTGGCAGCTCTGTGCGAAACAGCTTCTTCTTTTTCATTTGAATCGTGCACTAAATCCATTTGCAATATCTTTCTTCTAAAATTAGATTTATTGATTTCGATGCCGAGGATTTCTTCATAAAGATGTATGACTTGCAGTAAAGTAAATTTCTCCGGCAGTAAATTAAATCCAATGGCACTTTTGCAAATATTCTTTCGTAATTCTTTCAAACTATAATCCAGAATTACTTTATGTTTATCGTTTAAACCTGAAATTTCGTTAATACCAATCCATGCAACATTTGGATTAAAAATATCATTTTCGATATCTTCGATATTTTTTTTAACCATCGCATAGTATCCTATCGCAATATCTTCCTGATAGGACGATGAAGACGGATAACCAAAAGCTTTCAATTGCTCCAGAAAAAAATTATCAACGCCTATGTACTTCTTTAAAATATTTTGTGCGGTGCCTGATATTGTATCCCCTTCTTTTATATAATCCTTAGCTAGCTCAAAGTTTAGTTTTCCCTGATTGTCTTTATGTTTAACCAGTAAAACTTTCAGGCTTTCGCCTTCAAAATTAAAGATTACACAATCAATTTCTATTCTGTTTGAAGTATATTGGCTGCTACTATTTTTTATTTTTTCATCTCCCCTTTCCATAGAAAATAAAATTTTAGCGTCTTACTATTATTTTCACAATAAACCGAAATCTTAATCCATCATTCTCCTTATGCCATAAGGGTCTATAGTTACAATTGTACCATCCTCGAGATAATCGATTTTAGTTAGCTTCATACTTCTCAAATGCGTAATTCCTTTTGACAAACTCGAATCATGATAAAATAAATACCATTCATCATCTACTTTACAAATAGAATGATGTGAGGTCCATCCTACAACCGGATTTAAAATTCGGCCCTGATAAGTAAACGGTCCATAAGGACTATCTCCTGTCGCGTAACAAATAAAATGAGTATCGCCTGTAGAATATGAAAAATAGTATTTCCCATTATACTTATGTACCCACGAAGCCTCAAAAAAACGTTTTTCATTATTTCCGGCCAATATTACTTTACCGTTTTCATCAAAAATTTGGATTTCTTTTGGTTCTTCGGCAAATGCTAACATATCCTGCGTCAATAATGCCACTATTGGCCCTAAAGCAGGCTCATTATCCGTTGGTTCTTCATAATTTACATCGTATTTATTGTTTCTGTATTTTTGAAGTTGTCCTCCCCAAATACCTCCAAAATAAATATAATGTTCTCCATTATCATCCTCAAAAACAGCAGGATCAATACTATAACTCCCTTTTATAGGCTCGGGCTCCGGCAAAAAAGGACCAACAGGCGAATCGCTGCTTGCAACTCCAATCTGGAAAATTCCGTCAGCACGTTTCGCAGGAAAATACAAATAATATTTTCCGTTTTTACAAGCGGCGTCAGGTGCCCACATTTGCTTTTCTGCCCACGGCACATCCTTTACATGCAATGCCACACCATTATCCAAAGTTTCTGAATTGATATTTTCCATTGAAAACACATGATAATCTTCCATACCAAAATGATCTCCGTTATCATTAAACGGAATACCGGCATCTATGTCGTGTGATGGATAAATATAAATTTTACCATTGAATACATGTGCAGACGGATCTGCTGTATAAATATGAGACACCAAAGGCTGTGAAATGGCTTCTTTATTAATTTGCTCGAAATTAATTTCTTCAATACTATCTTCAGGCATAGTCGTTTTTTTTGTTTTATATAAAATAATTAAGTTCTTCTTTCTTTTAAATCTGCCTCTATCTGTACTTCTGTCTTTTTATCAATTTTATAGAAAAACAATAAGGCAACGCCCGTTAAAAAAGGGATTGCAGGAAAAACACTAACCAATAATTTGATTCCGTTTATAGCAAAATCTGTTTGGGTTGGAGAATTTGGCACATAGTGAAAATATCCTAAAAACAAGGTTGTCAATGAACCGCCAATACTTAAACCTGCTTTTAAACCTACCATCATAGCCGAAAAAATAATGGCCGTAGCGCGACGGTTATTCAGCCATTCCGAATAATCGGCAACATCTGCAATCATTGCCCAAAGAAGCGGAATTGTGATTCCGTAGAAAAATCCGTGTAAAATCTGGGAGAAAAAGATAAAGCCAATAGCTTTGGGCGGAAAGAAATAAAAGGCGAGAACAAATAAGGTCGAAATAAATAAAAACAAACCAAATACATTTCTCTTACCGTATTTATCAGCCAAACCTTTAGACAAGGTAATTCCGACGATCATAAAGATAATTCCGCCAGCATTAAACAATCCAAAACCTGCAGAAACGGGATCATTCCCAAAATGATTCAATCCTGTTTTTGACAACACCTCCAAAATGGGCTGTATAAAAAGAGCCAATTCTTCTTTATCTACATAATTTTCAAAATAGTACACATAAGATCCGCCTTTCATCGCCAAAGTAATAAATACTAATGTGGTAAGACTTAGCATGATAACCCAAGGCTTGTTTTTCATTAAATCGCTTAAATCTTCACGCACGCTGGATTTTTGTTCCGGTTTAGGAATAATACGCTCTTTTGTAGTTAAAAAAGTAATGAGCAGCATAATGGTACCAATGATTGCTAAAACGGTCATTACCTTTTCGATACCAATTGCCTTGTCTCCGTTTCCGGCACTTTTGATAATGCCGAGCATGAAAACCTGAACAAAAAATTGTGCAAACATTACCGCTACAAAACGATAAGAGGACAAACTGTTTCTTTCTTTCATATCGCCTGTTATTACTCCGCTTAAAGCCGAATAAGGCAAATTATTACCGGCATAAAAAAGCAGTAATAAGGTATAGGTTACTACGGCATAAATTACTTTTCCGTGGTACGAGAAATTGGGTGTTGTAAATGCCAGTAATGCAATTACACCTAGCGGTATGGCCGTTATTAATATCCATGGCCTAAATTTTCCCCATCTGGTAATGGTACGGTCGGCGAGTATACCAATAATAGGATTAAAAATAAAAGCTGCAATTAGTCCCACAACAAGCATGATGATAGACGAATGCGTGGGAGATAAACCGTAAATATCTGTGTAGAAATACGCCAGATAGGTCATCAAAGTCTGGAAAACTAAATTCGCAGCAAGGTCTCCTAAACTATAGCCGATTTTTTCTTTAATGGATAATTTTTGTGAAATGTAATTCATTATTTATGTGGTTATTTTTTGGCTGAAATTAGATTCTGTTCTTCTAAATTCGAAATAGATAGTTATAGTGACAAAGCAATTATTTATTAAAACAATCGGTTGTGTAAAATTATACAAAAAAACATAATATGCAACTGCGTAACAAACTATTAAATGAATGTAATCAATTTACACATTCGGTTGTGTATTTAATAATAAAAAATGTTTTTAAGCATGGTTTTTTATTATTTTGTATCATTCTGCTTCATTACCTCGTAATACGCTTTCTTAGGTTTTAAGTCTTTATCGAATAATAATGGATAATTTGTTCTTCCTTTTACAGGCCAGTCGTTTAACCATGATTGCCCATCATGAACTCCCCAAAATGTTACACGGCTAATTTTGTCTTTATGCTTTAAAAATAATTTAAAGATTGAAGCGTAACGATCTGCAAGTTTAACCTGTACAGAATCGGGAAGTGTTTTAGGATACGGATTCATTTTAGCATTCCCTTCAAAATTCTGATTTACATCGGCGCCGTTTAAATCTTTTGGATTTGGCAGTACCGAAATATCAAGTTCAGTAAATGCAACTTTAATACCCAGGGCAGAATACTCCAAAATACTTTTTTCAATTTCTGCTAATGATGGATAATTCAGTTTCCAATGCGCCTGAATACCTACTCCGTCAATTTTCCCTCCGCCTGCTTTGATTTTTTTGATCAAATTAATATTTCCTTCCCTTTTTGCCGGCTCTTCATTATTATAATCATTGTAATATAAATCTACTTTAGGATCTGCTGCAGCGGCTAGTTTGAAGGCATCAATAAGGTATTTTTCTCCAAGTGTGTTTAAAAATATCGATTGTCTTAAAGTTCCGTCTTCATTTAAAGCTTCATTAACAACATCCCACGAATCAACCCTGCCTTTGTATTTGGATACAATTGTGGTGATATGGTCTTTCATAAAGGCTTTCATTGCTGTACTATCCTTAATTTTTTCCATCCAGGGTGCCAATTGGCTGTGCCAGATCAAGGTATGACCGTGAATAAACATTTTATTCTTTTCACCATAGGCTACGAACTTGTCTGATAATGTAAAATCGTATTTGTCTTTTTCAGGATGTATAAACATCGATTTCATAATATTCTCTGCCGTTATCGCATTAAATTCTTTTTTTATTAAAGAATCTTCTGTGGCATTTTTTTCTTCAATCTGATCTTTACTTAAAGCGGTTCCTATATAAAAATCTTTTTTATAACTGTCTTTTAACGAAACAGTTTGTACTTCTTTTTTCGAATTGCAGCTGCCTAAAATTACAAGAGACAGGAGCAGCAAACGGTGATTGATTAATTTCATATTTAATGATTTAAAATTAGTAGCTGGCACGTTGTTGGTAATTATTTTTTAACACAGAGATTCTGTGTTGATTTCAAAATATTTTTTTTTTTAAAATTTTAATATTAAAGCTCCGCAGAAGCATAATATTTATAGCCAATATAACACGTTTATTGTATTAAAGTCTTGCTGGGCAATGTGATTAAGTTAAGCTTTTAGAAAATAAAATTTATCTCGCAAAGGCGCTAAGATGCAAAGTTTAAACTCAATATTATCATTTCGACGAATGAGAAATCACACGCAGGCTTCGACAAAGATTGGCGATTTTGCTTGTGGAATTTTTAGTGTGATTTCTCCTTCGTCGAAATGACAGAACCTTGCTGTTTTACCTCAATTCTTTCAGTTTATAAGCAATTCCCATTTCAAGACCTCTTAATTCGGCTAATCCTTTTAATCTTCCTACCAGTGAATATCCGGGATATGTTTCTTTTGCGTCATCGACAGCATGCAAAAAGCCATGATCGGGACGCATTGGTAAACTCACTTTTGTTTTGTTCATTAAAAGAAGCAGTTTTTCTACAATAATTTCCATTTTTGTATCTCCTTTTAAATGTTCTGATTCCCTGAAAACAGTTTCGCTTTCGCGGAAAGTATTTCGAAGATGCAAAAAGTGAATTCGGTCTCCAAAATCATCTATAATTTTCTCCAAATTATTTTCCGTATTTGCCCCTAAAGAACCGGTGCAATAACACAAACCGTTTGAGTGCAATGGAACTGCTTCAAAAATAGTTTTAATATCATTTTCTGTAGAAACAATTCTTGGTAATCCCAAAACCGAAAAGGGCGGATCATCAGGATGAATGGCTAATTGCGAACCTAATTCCTGAGCAATTGGTGCAACTTCTGATAAAAAGTAAATCAGGTTTTCTCTTAGTTTTTCATTATCGATATCAGCGTAATTATCTAATAATGAAAGAATTTGTTCTGCAGTAAAATTGATTTTACTTCCCGGCAAACCTAATAGTACATTTTTAAAAAGCAGTTCTTTTTCATCTTCAGAAAGTTTGTTGCCAAATTTCAATGCATTTTCCTTTTCAATTGCAGTATAATCGTTTTCAGCACCTGGCCTTTTTAAAAGATATACATCAAAGTAGGTAAATGCTTCCTGATTGTATAACAAGGCTTTACTCCCGTCTTCATTTACAAAATCATGATCTGTTCGAACCCAGTCTAAAATGGGCATAAAATTATAAGTGATTGTTTTAATACCACAATCAGAAAGGTTCTTTATACTGATTTTATAGTTCTCAATGTATTGTAAATAATTTCCGCTTGCTCTTTTAATCTCTTCATGAACCGGCAAACTTTCTACAACTGTCCATTCTAATCCTGCGTTTGTAATTAGTTCCTGTCTTTCTTTAATATCTTCAATTGTCCAAACATCTCCAACCGGAATTTGGTGCAAAGCCGTTACAATCCCGGTTGCTCCGGCTTGTTTAATATCTATTAATCTTACAGAATCCTGAGGACCAAACCAACGCATGGTTTGTTGCATTTTTATCATGATATCTATTCCTTTTAATTAAAAGCCAATACTGTTTCCGCCATCAACCGGCAAAATAGTTCCTGTTGTAAATTTAGATTCGCTTGACGCAAAATAAAAAACCGCATCTGCAATATCCGAAGGTTCTCCTAAAATTCCCATTGGAGTTCTCGACAGTACTTTATTTTTACGTTCCGGATCGCTGTCCAGCGCTTTTGCTGACATTTTGGTTTTAATAAAACCCGGAGCCACACAATTGACACGAATGCCAAACGGAGCCAATTCTACCGCCATCGCTCTTGTCATAGATTCTATAGCACCTTTACTTGCCGAGTAAGCAATTACTTTTGGAATTCCGTATTGCGATGCCATTGAACTAATATTGATAATATTTCCGCCGTTATTATCTTTCATGTTTTTTACTACAGCTTTACTCACGGCAAAAACACTTAACAAATTAGTATGAATTATCGAAAGAAACTCTTCATCGGTTACATCCAAAAACTCTTTCTTTAAATTAATTCCGGCATTATTTACCAAAATATCGATAGGATTATTTTTTGTTATACTTGCAATCATCGCAGGAATCCCCGCAATATCATTCAAATCAAATAAAACCGGAATTGCATTTGCACCAATTTCAGCGCAAGCTTCTTCTGTTTTTTCTTTTGATCTTCCAATGATATACGTTGTGATTCCGTTATCACATAATTTCTTCGCGGTTGCAAAACCTAAACCTGAATTTCCTCCGGTTACAATTGCTGTTTTTGTATTCATATTATTTTTTTTATGTACTTAATTTCCCGGTGCAAACGGAAATTTTAATGATTTGAAAGACTCTAAAGTTTGTGTTGGTTTTTCTACTCCAACCGGTAATTCTTTACCTGAATATTGCTGAAAATACAGCAAACAGGCATCGCGCCACCATTTTGATTCTTTGTATTGAATTTCCAGCAACATTTGAACTTCTTTAAAACGTTCGCTGTCAACATATTTTTCCGCTTTATTCCAGGTGTTTTGCATTTCCTGAACCTGATTTACTCCTTCTTGGTATTTTAAAGCCAAGCCGTTCCAGAGTGTTTGGCCATTTTTTAATTTGTAATCCCAAGATACATGATGAAACCATAATAAATCCTGTTCAGGACAAGTTTTTAGATTGTCAAAAACCTGCTCTACTTCCGCCGCATATTGACCTGTGGCATTGGTTCCTGTTTTTGATCGGTCGAAACCAATTCCGTTTTTATCTGCTTTGTGATAATAAGTTGGATTCCATTCTGGTCTGGATAAATTAGAAACCCACGGTCCCGGACCATAATGATGCCCGGTATCCATAATATGATGCAAACCTAGCGGAGTCATATAATTTACAACCGCTTCTCGTGACGTTAACATTATTTCCTTGACTGGTTTAATGAAGTTTTCATTGTTCGAAAAAGTACATCGCAGCCATTCATCAGCAATTATTTCCGAATTTAAATAAGGATCCCATGCTAATCTTCCGAAACCGTACCAATTTGCCTGTGCAAAAGGATGCCCAGTCCAGTTGAGATCATTTCCTATATTCGAAACCCCGGCAATTCCGGTAAGCTTATGTTGGCTTAAAGTTCCATCAACGACTTTGGCAACGGTTGAACCTTTTCCTTTTTGAAAAGTATCTGATTCCAGAACTTCCTGAAATAATTTTGGCAGAAAAACCAAATGTGTACTAAAACCTAAATATTCCTGTGTAATTTGAAATTCCATCATAATTGGCGTTTTTGGCATTGCGCCAAAGAGAGGATGAAAAGGCTCTCTGGGCTGAAAATCGATCGCGCCATTTTTTACCTGAACAATTACGTTGTCTTTAAATTTTCCGTCATACGGTTGAAATTCGGCGTAAGCTTGTTTTGCCCTGTCATTTGCATCATGTTCAGAATATACAAATGCTCTCCACATAATAACGCCGCCAAAAGGCGCTACGGCATCTGCTAACATATTGGCTCCGTCGACATGATCTCTTCCGTAATTTTGAGGTCCGGGTTGTCCTTCAGAATTTGCTTTTACCAGAAATCCTCCAAAATCAGGAATTCTTTTATAAATCTCTTTTGCTTTTTCTTTCCACCAATTGGCTACTTGCGCATCTTTTGGATCGGCTGTTTTTAAACCGCCAATTTCTATTGGTGCCGAAAAACGGGCCGTTAAATATACTTTTATTCCGTAAGGACGAAATACATTCGCTAAAGCTTCTACTTTTTCCATGTATTGAGGAGTCAAAATCAACGCATTTGCATTTACATTGGTTAAAACTGTTCCGTTGATCCCAATCGAGGCATTTGCCCTTGCATAATCAATATAACGCTGATCTATAAAATCAGGTAATTTTTGCCAATTCCATAACGAAAAGCCAGCATAACCACGCTCGACAGTTCTGTCTAAATTGTCCCAATGGTTTAATAGACGAAGATTTATTTTTGGAGCATCGACAATTTTTAAATCTGTGATTGATTTATTGGTTTGCATTAATCTTAAAAAGTGATACACACCGTACAAAACCCCAACATCACTTTTTCCGGCAATGACAATTTGTTTCTTATTTTTTACGGAAATGGATTTAATGATAAAACCTTCTTTATTAATCTGATCAAAACTTCCTATTTCTTTTTGAATTTCAGGATCTAATACTTCTTTAGAACCTAAAATAATATTGTGATCTCCCCCAGCCATTTTTTTAATTTCAAATTCCTTTCCTAACATCCCGCTCAAACCTAATCGTAGTTCTGCACAGGCAATTTTTATAGTCTCAGATTTTCCAAAAGAAACGATTCCCTGAATATTAGAATGATATTCTGCCGCTACGTCAGCATCAGTAGTCTTATTGTATTGCAACCATAATTTATAGTCCTTTTGAGCCGAAGCGGACCAACAAACTACAAAAATAAGTACAATGGATTGGGTAAAAGTCTTTTTTAATTGCGTCATTTTTTAGTTGCTGTTTTTAAATTTATCATTGAGGCACAAATTGCAAATTCAGCTAAAATATTATTATTTGGTAAAAAAAATGCCAAAAAAATATATTATTAAGAATATTAAAGCTTGTGCAATCGGTTGTGCTAAAATACAAAAATATGCCAATAAAAAAATAAAAAACAATTTATTTTCCTGTTTCGCTCTTTTATTGAGGTACTAAATTATTATCAATGGAGATTAAAAAGAATTTGTATAGAAAAAAAATAACCTGTTAATACAGCGATTAACAGGTTATAAGATCGTTTTAAATAAATTCTAAATCCGCTTTGAAGATTCACGAATAAGGACTTGTGTATTTAAAAATGTTATTTCTTTAGCATCCTCTTCTTCTTTAGAAGATTTTAGATTTTTAATAATTAATTCGGCAGCAGCTCTCCCCATCTTCTCCGCAGGATGTGTGATAGTCGAAATATTAGGCTCAATGATTTCTGAGATTGGATCATTATTAAATCCTATTACTGCAAAATCTTGTGGTATTTTAATTCCTCTTTTTTTAGCCGTTTGAACAGCACTTACAGCAAGAATATCTCCAGGCGCAAAAAGCCCGTCAGGAGGAAGCTTTAAATCAAATAATTTATTGCAGGCTTTTACACCATCTTCATACGTCATTTCTTTTAGACTTATAATCAAATCGTCTTCTACAGAAAGTTCATGTTCTAATAATGCATCAATATAACCTCTTTTACGCTCATTATATAGAGTTCCAAATTCTGATCCGGCAGTTAGATGAGCAATTCTCCTGCATCCTTGTTCGATCAGGTGCTTTGTTGCCTTATAACCAGCCAGATAATTATTAATTACAACACGAAATGTATCATAATCTCTTGGAACCCTGTCAACAAATACAAGGGGAATATTATTGTTGGAAAATTGCTGAAAATGAGAAGTATCCTTAGTCTCCATTGCCAGAGAGCAAATAACCCCACTTACTCTGTTACTATATAAGGATTTCGCCAGATCCACTTCTGTCTCGTACGAATCATGCGACTGCATAATAAGTACCGAATATTCAGACTTTTGAGCGGCAATTTCGATACCACTAATCAAAGAAGACAAAAAGGGCTGGGTTATCGTTGGGATTAAAACACCAATGGTTCTGGATTTATTGCCTCTTAAACCCGCAGCCAGAGTGTTTGGGACAAAACCCATTTCCTTGGCTGTTTGCTTCACCTTTTTAATTGTCTTATCACTAATAGTATGGTGATCTTTTAAAGCTCTAGAAATTGTCGATGTCGCAAGATTAAGCTTCTCGGCAATATCGTATATCGTTACGTGTTTATGTTCTTCCATTACTTACTATAGTATAATGAGTAAATGTAATTATTTTAATTCTATTACAGTTGAAAAAATTTCTTTTCACACAATCGGTTGTTCGATTTGATCCTTTTACTATAAAATGCTATCTTCATCTTTATTCTGCTAAAAAAGAATAAGTATTGTTTGGTTTATTTTGTTCAGATTCTTATCATTGTATTTCGACATCTTTTAATTCAAGTAAATACTGCACTACTAATACTGCATTGAAAAATAAATGACTGTACAAGATTTAATTGGTAATTATTCCATTTCAGGAAGCAATCAGGACGAGAGTAATCAAATAACATATAAAGGTATTTTGAGTCTTTCGCTCGATGAAAACAATCGCATTATCGCTAACTGGCTAATCAACAATACCCAACAACAAAACGGGCATGGTTTTTTTAAAGATAATATTTTAGTCATTAACTTTAACTACAGAGGAGATGACAAAAAAATATACAAAGGGATAGCTGTTTACAGATGCATCAACAAAGATGTACTGGAAGGCTTTTGGTCTGAAAAACACGGAAACCCGCTCTATTTAGGTACAGAGCACTGTTTAAGGCTCAATAATAAAAATCTAAACTAGACTGGATTTTTATAAATACTTTTTTATTTCTCTATTTAAAAATAACCGCTTTTTAAGATCGCGGTTTAGGCAGGTTTCTGTCGTACATAATAATAGTTCCTGCAACAGCTACATTTAAACTTTTTTCTGATTTAAATTTAATTAAATGATGGCATTTATCCATTACTTTTCTGGATAAGCCATGGTCTTCTGCTCCCAATAAATAAACACAGCGGCGCGGATGTTCAAAGGTTTCTAAATCCGAAGCTTTTTCATCTAATTCAACACCAACCAATCGGGCGCCTTTAGGTAAGTTGTCAAAAAATGCTTCAAAAGTATCGTAATGAAAATAAGGAATTGCTTTTACTGCATCGTGAGTATCACAGGCTTGTTTGGCATATCGATTACCAATAGTAAAGATAAAAGTAGCTCCTAAGTTTTGAGCCGATCGCCACAAAACACCTAAATTTTCAGGCGTTTTACCATTTTGTATTCCTATTCCGAAATATTCATTTATAAAATTATCATTCATAAAGGCAAAAATACAAACTGTAAATAGATAAATCAATTTTTATATGAAGAAGAACAAAAATCCTTTTCAGGACATATTTAAATATTTATATTACAGTTACTTTAGTAGGACTTTCTTCCATAAGATCACGATTGCAGTTTTCTCATTAATCACTATCTGATTAATTATCTTTTACCACAATACTCTTTTGTACTGCTTTTTTAATTGCAATTCTTAGTAAACGATTTGGGTTTCAATTCAAAATAAAATGTTAATTAAAAGCTTTTGATTGTTAATACTTGATTTAAATAACCAATAAAGTAAGATAATTCTCTTATTAAACCGGCTGAAAAATCATAACTCTTAAGTGGAAATTATGTTAAATTAATCTTAAAAAATAAAATTAAGCGTTAATTAAATTATTTTTTAAACATTTAAAATTAAGTAATTTAAATACAATTATCTCATTTATTTATTGAAGTAGTATTTCTTTTGCATCTTTTCTTAAAATTCAATTATGTAAAAAAAATACTATTACTAAATCTATAATTACTATTTTTACACAGTCTAAATAAGAATAGTTGCTTTGTTTTTTCAAATTTAAGCAATTGATAATTCACCAATGAGAAATACCAACACTTACAGTTCTATACCAAAAATGATTATTACAGGTTTTATTTTGTTACAATGTAGCTTAATACAATCGCAAACGAATACGATAAAAGGATCTGTTTATCATTCGGACGATCCATTATCAAAAGCAATGATTGTATTAGAGCCTGGTGGGAAAATCGCAACATCGGGCAGCAATGGTTCTTTTTCATTTTACGGATTAACAAACGGAAAGTATACTATAACGGTTACTAACATGGGATTTAAAGATTACATACAAGAGATTATTCTGGACGGACATGCCGCTAAAACTCTTCATATCGAGATGGAAGCTGGTATTGACCTAAAAGAAGTAAGCGTAGTAGGCCGTGTTGCTAAGAATAATCCCGAAAACCTGGTCAACGCACAATACAGTGCAATGCCTGTTACCATAATTGACCGAAAAACGATAGAATTAATGGGCAGCAGAAGACTTGATGAAGTGTTAAAAGAACAAACCGGGATTGCTGTCGTCAATAATATAAGCGGCGGTGCGAGATCAGTAGGCGTACAAATGCAGGGGTTTGGCAGTGAATACATCATGGTGCTCATAGACGGGCAGCCTATGGTGGGGAGAAATAACGGAAATTTTGATCTTTCCCGAATTAGTGTTTCAAACATTGAACGTATCGAGATTATCAAAGGCGCTTCATCAAGTCTTTATGGCAGCGAAGCTCTTGGCGGTACTATTAATATTATTACAAGACACGGAGTTATCGATCCGCAAATGCAGGCTTCCTTAAGTTACGGATCACTTAACATTATAGATGCTACACTCGAAGGAGAAACACCATTTTTACAAAACAAGGGAACCGCAAATCTTGCTGCTAATTATTACAGAACAGACGGTTACAATACAAATTCGAAATATATAAAAGGAAATACATCTCCGCCTTACGATAATTACAGTTTACAAGGAAGATCCCGTTATCAAATCAATGAAAAAAGCTTTCTTAATTTAAGCGGACGTTATGGTTTGCGCCGTTCTTTTATGCAGAAGGATTTTGGTTTGGGTCATATTTCAGGTGATAATCAGGACGAACAGGATCTTAATCTTTCTGTTTCTTTCGATCATCGTTTTAATAGCAATCTCAGAAGCATCACCAGATATTATCTTACTTACTACACTGCAGATATGAGTGTAGCCTGGCAGCAAACCAATAATGCTGTAAGTCAGGATGTTTTTAAACAAACACTCCACCGATTTGAACAGCAATTTTCGTACAGTAATAACAATTCATATCAGCTTGTTGGAGGCGTTGGCGGAAGCCTAGAAAACATGAATGACAACGCACTAAACAATGTAAATTCATTAGAAAATTTCTTTTCTTTTATTCAGGGCGAATGGACACCTTTTCAGAAATTAAAGGCCGTTGGCGGATTGCGCTACGACCATACCAATAATTTTGGAGGAAGACTGAATCCAAGTTTTGGATTGCAGTATTTTATGACTCCCAAAATAACTTTTAAGGCCGGAATTGGTACAGGTTTTAAAGCTCCTGATTTCAAAACCAACTACTTAGTGTTTTACAATTCCAGCAGCAACTATCTGGTTATTGGTAATGCAGTCCTCGCTCCTACACTACAGCAAATGCAACAAGACGGACAGATAAGCGAAATTAGGCAATATGTACTTAATCAAACCGCCGGAAATCTGCAGGCTGAAAAAAGCACATCTTACAATGCAGGATTAATTCTGGAACCTTCTAAAAAATTTAAAATCGAAGGAAATGTATTTTATCATAAAATAACCAATCAAATCAACAGCATACAAGTTGCTACAGGTACAAACAACAGGATTATCTACACCTATCAAAATCTTCCTGAAGCCGTGAACAAAGGCTTTGAAATTGGCATCAAATATAGTCCGCTAAAAAATCTGGAAATAAGTACAGGATATCAATACTTAATTGCGAAAGATCTTAGCGTAAAAGACAGTATCAGTGCAGGAAAATGGCCTTATAGTCAAAACATACATGATCCCGCCACAGGAAACTCTTATAAGCCGCGTCCATCTGATTATTGGGGAATTGAAAATCGTTCCCGTCATATGGCAAATGCAGCCGTTTTTTACAATTATACGCCCTGGAAACTTAATGCCAATGTCAGGGTAAACTTTAGGGGCAAATATCCGTTTGGAGATCGCAACGGAAATCAATTCATCGATAAGTACGATATTTTTGTAAAAGAATATTGGCTTACCAATGCCAGTCTGGAAAAACGCTTGCTAAAAGACCATCTCAGCATCAGATTTACTGCAGATAATATTTTCAATTATACCGATCCTCTAATGCCCGGACAGCCCGGAAGAATTCTTCTGGCCGGCGTAAGTTACCGATTCTTTAAAGATCAATAAAATAATAAACATTAATACTTTCTAAATGATAACAAACAAAACCGTTAAAAAATACAGCGCACTGCTACTACTTTTTACAGTAACATTTTTCAGCTCGTGCAGCAGTAATGAAGAAGATACAACTGCTTCTCTGGCAGATGGTAAAAGTACAGTAATCACAGATCTTGCTGGAGATACCGGAGCTTCTATGGGTGGCGGTACAGATGGCAAAGAACAAAGAAGCTTTCATACTTTTCTTTTCCGTTTTAGTGATCAGAAACAAATATGGCTTCACACAAAAGCGGATTCTTTGCAATATATGAAAACATCCAACTGGGATTTGGCTTTTACGGGGCCTTATAATAGTGAAGTTTTTGTAAATAATGCAAAATACCAATACAATCCCGGTTTTGGTGGTCCAGCCGAAAAAACAGCTGTGATTCTGGTTAATGAAGATTATAAAAATGTAAGCCAGGCTCCTTCTGATGCCAATTTTGATAGCAGCGAAGTGACCAAAATAGGCTGGGCATCATCTGAAAGTTCTGCCGGCTGGTTTTATTACAGTTTAAGCAGTCATATTATGCAGTCGATTCCAAATCGTACCTATGCAATAAGACTTCCGAATGGGAAATATGCCAAACTGCAGCTCATAAATGCTTATAAAGGCAATCCGCCTGCTGTAACTGACCTTAACTGGCCAGCTCCTTATTTTACCTTTAAGTATTATATTCAAAATGACGGAAGCAAAAATTTAAACACAAACTAATTATTCGATGAAAAAAATTAAAACCCTAATTAAAGAAATACCACAAATACTTTTGCCGCTTTTGCTCCTTGCTGTACTACTAACAGCATGTTCATCAGATGATAAACCCGCAGATTCAGAAAACGGTAGTGAAAATCCCGGAACAGAGGTACCCGATAACGGCTTGTTTTATAAAGTAATACATGTAAAAAATTATCAGGGAAGTACTTCTGATGACAATCCTACTGCTCCATCGGCAACGCTCTATTACAGTCTTGAAGAAAACAAAGCTGTGGAAGGTTCTTATAAAAAAACAAAAAAATGGGACTTGGCGTTTGGCGGACTTTATGCCAGTTTTTTATCTGGAAATAACGGCACCAATACACAAAATAACGGTTCTCTTGCAGGCGGTGTGGGAGGAATTACAATTGTCGCAAAACATTTTAATGATGTAGTTGATATTCCGGCCGACAATCAGTTCAAAACAGGTATTGACCTTATTGGTACAGATGATGCAGGTTCCTTTGGTAACGGAACCGGATGGTACTTATACGATTTTGGAGGTGAAGTGGTAACTGATGGCACTAATCCTCAAAAAGCGCACGTAGCTTATGCGCTTGGAGAATCTCTTAAAATTGCGAACGGAACTGTGATTCCGGCCAGAACAATTATCCTAAAAACAGCTAACGGAAATTACGCCAAAATTAAAATGATTTCTGTTTACAAAGATGTATACACTTCTGCCGAGTGGTTTAAAGATACTCCGCATATGTATTACACTTTTGACTATGTAATGGTTCCTAAAGGAAGTACCAAATTTGAAATTAAATAACTCTATCCTAATTAACATGACTATTAAAATTACCCAATTCAAAACAATGTCATTTTTTACTGCTTTCACCTTATTTAGTCTCTTAACTTCATGTGATAATGAAGAAGACAGGTGGACAGATGTAAAAGGAGAAACCATTAAAGAAGTTGTAACAGACCTTGATGCAAAACGCATTCTATCTTTTAAAGTCACAAATCCGGGCGAAAGTCAGGCTTTATACAGTGCTGTAGATAACGTAAAAAAAACGATTACGGTTTATCTGCCCTCTTTTTACGAATATCAATATCTGGAAACTGCTATAACATTACCCGAAAAAACTACAATTTCTCCAGTTTCCACAGAGTTGCTTCCTGTATTTAGTAAAACTCCCGTAACCTACACTACAAAAGCCGCAGATGAAACAACAGCTGTATATACCGTTAAAATTGTGATACAACAGCCGGAAATAATTTTAAAAGAATTGTCTACCGAAACTGAGATTTTTAACATCCAGGCAGGATCTTCTCTAACCGTAAAAGGAGAAAACTTCGTACCGTCTTATGAAGTAACAAAGTTATTTATTGTAGATGCACAAGGAAACAAAAAATTCCAGTTGAAACAATATAATGATGGAGTCGATATTGCAAGTTTTTATATTATGTACTCATTTCCTACAATTGAAAACGGTCTTCAGACCGATACTGATTATTGGCTGTTGATGGAAAGCTATAATGTTTCTAAAACAATGAAATATCCTTTCAGGATCACCAATTAAATAAGAAAATAAAAAAATGCCTGTCTTCGCTGCCAGGGTAATGAAATAAGCCACTTAATCTATTTAATATAAAAAATTATGAAAAAATTTATTTTATCAATTGTAGCATTGGCTGCTATTTCAATGACATCTTGTAGCAATGACGAACAAACTGTTGATTCACAAGCACAAGCAAAAGAACAAGAAGGATCAAGCAATCTAACAAAAAAAGCTTTACTTGATCTTTGTACTGTAACTGCAACCTCTGTAACTGTAAACAGATGGCAGGCTCCATCCTCTGTTGATGCCAACTGGACTCCGGTTGCTGCGACAATTGGAGGTGTAAATGTACAATGGGAAGGAATTTACGGCGCCTCTGTACGTCCTGTAGGCAATACGGGAAAATGGTATGTAGGTACAATAGACCTAAGTTCAACTTGTGATGAGTGGGGAACCTGGAAAACGGCGGTTGCTGTAAAAAATGCAGCAGCTAATCTTGGTACCGCTCCAACAGACAAATACAATGTATTAGGATATAACGGTACTATATCAGGAACAAGTTACGGTTTAGGATATTATTCATACAATATCACTACGCATGTTATGACTCCTTCTAAAGCGATTGTAATCTGGAAAACAAACTCAGGAACAGATGCTACATCTGTTACAAGTCCTTCATCAGCTACAGAAGCTTATTTGGTTAAAGTAACAAGTGTTACTCCAGGTACTTCAAGCAGTACAATAAACTATAACTGGACAAAAGTATTATAATTAATAACGCGTAAAAAAGAACATGGGATCATGAAATGTTTAAAGGTTACTTGCAGCAAAGCTGACCGGCGATCTCTGCATATTACCCCTATCCTATCATTCCCCCATGACTATCAAACGGCCTTATAAATTACCGTAAGCATCGAAAGTACAGGCATTTTAAAAAATAAAAGCAAGCCAATCAATGAGCTGCAAAACTAATAAATAAAATCTTTTAAAAATTAAATAACCCATACAATCATGGATAAAAGCAACAAAACCGGTATATTTTTACATACCGCTATACTACTTTTCTTATCAACACTCTTCTTTTCCTGTGATACAGAATATGTTGATAAAATCAATGACATTCCAGGTGATGTAATTAAAGTTCCCGGATACACCCAAATCGAATCATTTACTTTTAAGGATACCGAAAATAATGCTATTAATGGTGCTCTAACTGATGATGCTATCATCATTACCTGGAGCAGTTATATGGCATTGCCGGAAACCATTAAACCCGAGATTATTCTTGGTACAGAAGCAACTATTAGTCCCGCATCAGGCGCAGAAGTCCCTTTTAAAGACGGTACTGTATATACTGTTACTTCAAAAGCAGGCACTACAAAAAAATATACCATCAAAATAGACATTAGACAAAAAGAGCCTAAAAGCTGGACATATAATTCTGGAGATTTTTTATACAAAGGTTTTATGCAAAGAATGACCAATAATGAGTCGGCAACCGGTATAGATAATTTATGGTTAAGTCTTAAAGATACCAAAGTATATTTTGTAGATGCTACTGATAAAAAAACAGAATACACCGCAGAAATAGTTTATCTGGGAGTTGGAGACGGCGGATTATTTCCCGATTATGGAGTGTACTACTTTCTTCCAGATAATATGCCTGCGGGAAAATATGATATGCGTATTAAGAATGGTGCGTACGTACTGCAAAACACAAGTGTAGATAAAAGGTTTAAGGTTGAGGTTGCAGAACCTGATTATTTTTCTGCTGAAAGATATGGTACTCTAATCGAGAAACAAGCTGGTGAAACCTTTGAAATTCGAGGTGGAATGATGAATACCATAACAGCTGCAGTTCTTTATAATAACAAAGCTAAAACTTTAATTTATCCTGTCGAAATTGTAAGTCTAACTCCCTACAGAGCTGTGTTAAAAGTACCATCAGGAATTCCTGCAGGAATATATGACAGAATTAGATTTACCACCAATGATGGTTCTTCAGTTTTAAATTATAGTGTAACTATTAAGTAATATTTTTTTTGAAAGAATAAAGCCTTTAGATCAATTATTTCTAAAGGCTTTTTCTCCAACTTTCTCAACACTTGGAATTTGTTTTTTTTTAATTGGAATTTTCACCCAATTTCCTTCTTCCATTTCTTGTACATCCTTATCATGAATTGCTTAACTTTTAAAAGTAGTTTTCTGAAGTTCTTCCAAAGATTTTCCTTTGGTTTCCGGCATCATAAAAATCACGAAAAGCAATTGAAATACCATCATTACAGCAAAAATCAAAAATACAGTTCCGGCTCCAATCGTCGAGAATAAAAAAGGAATCATGGACGGAATAATAGCTGCCAGAATCCAATGTACTGATGAACCAAATGCCTGGCCGCTGGCACGTAAATGATTGGGAAAAATCTCTGAGATAAAGACCCAAATTACAGCACCTTGTCCTATGGCATGCGAAGCAATAAATAAGAATAAAAAAACAGGTACCTGCATTCCTTCCCATTTTAGAAAAAAAGCAATAGAGACCAATCCCAGAGAAATAATATAGCCAACAGATCCAATATACATTAGCACTTTTCGACCCAAAACGTCAATTAAAAAAACACCAATAAGTGTAAATATTAAATTAGTTACACCAATACCCACACTACTAATTAAGGCTGCACTTTGTTCTAAGCCAGCTTCTGCAAAAATCCTTGGCGCATAATATAAAAATGCATTAATTCCTGAAAACTGATTAAATACTGCGATTAAAAAAGCCAGCATCAATGGATATCTGTATTTTTTCAAGAATATAGTCTCTTTCTTTAAATCCTTATTATCTTCCTGACCAATATGGAGTTCCTGCATTAAATCTTCAATACGGGCTGTAGGGTCAATTTTTTGTAAAATCGTTTTGGCTTCATCAATTCTTGATTTAGAAAGTAACCATCTTGGACTTTCCGGAATCGTAAAAACAATTACCGTATAAAAAAAAGCAGGAAAAGCCATTATACCAATCATCCATCGCCAGGCATTTTCTCCTGCATCCCGCAATAAATAATTGGACAAAAAAGCCATCAAAATTCCCAAAACAATATTAAACTGATATAACGAAACCAATCTTCCTCTATCTTTTGCAGGCGCAATTTCAGAAACATAAGCCGGTGCCGCGATAGTCGATGCGCCAATTCCTAATCCGCCTAAAAATCTAAAAAAGGCAAAAGTCCAGGGATCGTTTGCCAAAGAGGAACCAATTGCCGAAACCAAAAATAAAATTCCAATCCAGATAAGGGTCTTTTTTCTTCCTAATACATTGGTCGGAATACCTCCAAAAATAGCTCCTGCCACAGTTCCCCATAAAGCCATAGCCATTACAACAGAACCGTGAAAAACATCCGAAGTATGCCATAATTCCTGTAATCTGGTATCGGCACCAGAAATTACAACGGTATCAAAACCAAATAAAAATCCAGCCAATGCAGCTGTAACAGACCATAATAATATTTTGTTCATAGTGGTATTTATTAAATCATTAAAAAAAGCGCAACACCTCATCAATATTTTGTCATCTCTATAAATATTCATAAAAAAGTGCCTAATAAACTTCTTATTATTCAGTAATTTTAAAAGAATAAGATCCAGATTTAAGCTGAATCACTTTAAATAATCCTTCTTTACTGACACTAATATCCTTTGAATTACAAGTAAAATTACTATTCTTTTCTAAATAGAAACTAGCAGTAGCATTTGGCGGAACCACTACTTCATAAAATACTTTTTTGTTTTCTCTTTTCCAGTTCGACACTATTTTCCCGTAAGGAGATGTATGTTCTGATTCGAAATAAGTAAGGTCTTTTACAAAATTGGGTTTTAAAATTATATGCTTAAAACCCGGCAAACTTTCGTCAGGAAAAATACCGCCCAGTCCTTTGTACATCCACGCTCCTATTTCTCCAAACATAATATGATTCATCGAAGCGTCATTTTTTTCAACATTCAAAGGCCAGTTTTCAAACAAAGTGGTAGCCCCATTTTTGATCCAATATCCCCAGGAGGGAAAATCTTCCTGAGAAGCAATTTTATAAGCAGCATCGGCATAGCCATTTTCGCTTAATGCATTTAGCAAAGACTTTGTGCCTAATAAACCAACATCAAGATGAAAATTAGTTTCCTGTACTTTTTTATACAAATTATCGGCTACTTTTTGTTTGTACGCATCAGGAACCAATCCCCAATATAATGGGCCGGACAATTCTGTTTGGGTACCGCTGCAATACAAATAGGTACTTTTATTAAAAAACTGTTCATTGAATACGCTTTTAATTTTTTCTGCCAAATTAAAATAGTGATTGGCCTCGTTGGTGTTTCCTAACAGTTTTGCGGTCTTAGCTAAAATTAAAACATCTGTATAATAATACATTGTAGAAGTAAGCGGTTTCGAACTGGTGCTTTTTACAGGAACCCAATCGCCTAATCCCCAATCTGTAATACCGGTTGGATATTTCTTATCAATTAAATCTACATACTTTTTTATGTTGGGATACATTTTGGTCAGCAAACGGGCATCGCCATAAAACTCATATATTTTCCACGGAATAATCGCTATAGAACTCGTCCAGTCAGGGCCGGTTGCAAATTCATAGCCAAATGCTCCGGGATTTGGAACAATATTGGAAATCCCTCCATCGGGTTGTTGCTCGTCCTGATGATCGGCGAGCCATTTTTCGTAAATGGTAATTGCGTCAAAATTATACAATCCCGTTTCTATATTCGTGTGCGCGTCGCCTGTCCAGCCGTTTTTTTCGCGTTGCGGGCAATCTGTCGGATAACCAAATAAATTTGCGAGATAACTACTATTTGTTGCTTCCCATATTTTATTAAAAACCTGATTCGAAGTTTTAATTTTCCCCACGGCAGGAACATCGCTGTGCATTTCAAGCGCAACAAGATTATGATGATCTAGTGCAAAAGGCCGGCTTGAAGTTACTTCTACATATTGAAATCCTTTGTAATTAAATTTTGGAGAAAAACTTTCTTTATCATTTCCTTTTGCAATAAAAATATCGGTCTGAAAAGGATCAGTATTGTCAGTGGGTCTGTAATGCAAATCGATATTAGAAAGATCAACCATTCCGTTTTTGTACAAACGTTCTGCGTGTTTTATTCTGAAAATAGTTCCGGAAACTGCATTTTTGATCGAAAGGCTCACTGTTCCGGCAATATTTCTGGGGAAGGTAAAAACCGATAAAGTGTCATTTATTCTGTTTACTTTCGTTGGTTTTAAATGTGCCGTAACCCGAATTGGATGTAATTGCTGTGACACTAATTTTGATGATGGCGATTGTACAATTATGGCTTTATTCCAGTTGTTATCGTTATAATCAGGTTTGTTCCAGTTGCTCATTTCTTTGCGCGCATCATAATGTTCACCAGTGTAAATGCTATTAAAGATTACAGGACTGTCAGCCGTTTTCCATGTTTCATCTGTGACTATTGTTTCCGTAGTATTATCAGAATAAGTAATTCTGATATTGACCAGACAACGAGGTCGATTTCTCCAAATTGTTTTATCAAAATGCCAAACAGCGGTCGATTGATGGTTGTACCAGCCGTTTCCTAACAAAATACCAAATGCATTTTTCCCGTTTTGCAGCTGTTTTGTAATATCGAGTGTTGCGTACAAATTTCTACTGTCGAATTTGGTAAACATAGGATCCAGCATTCGATCTCCTGCTTTTTTTCCATTTACATAAAATTCATATAATCCGCCTGCTGTAATATAAGCACGAGCAGTTTTTATCGTTTTTGCTGTTGTAATTTCTTTCCTGAAATAAGGAGCCGGTTTGTAATTCATATCATGAGAATCGGATATCCAACTGCCTTTCCAATCGCTAAATTGTAACATTGCCGTTTCAAATCGCTGAATTTTTGAAATCTGCATTTTATTTTTTCCATCCCAAATTTTTACTCTCCAGAAATAAGTGGTAAAAGATTTCAGAGCTATTCCGCTATAAGGAATTAAAATAGCATCAGACGCTACTTTTCCGCTATTCCAAACAAATCCTTCGCCTTTTTTTAAAGCGATAGAATCTGTTGCGATTTCTATTTGATAGGCTGTTTGTAGTACATTATGTCCGCTGCCACTTAATTGCCACGAAAGTCTTGGCTGAGGTACATCAATTCCCAACGGATTAACCAAATGCTCGCACTTGAGATTTACAGGAGTTTGAGAATAACCCGCGAAACTCATTAACAGAAAAAGGAAAAACGGATATATTATTTTAGTAATTTTTTTATGCTGTATTATCATTAGATTTTCTTTTTTTTAATAGTTGCATTGGTTTTAATATTATTAAAGAATCGCCAATTTTCAAGTATCAATTTCCTGACTAGCCTCCTGCTTTAGCTAGAGGTAATAATTAGCGCAATAATAGGCTTTAGCCAAATCACGCATTTTTGGCTAAAGCCATTGAGATTGATTTTATATAAACCCCAGCTAAAGCTGGAGCCTAGTCAAAAAAACTTAGGATATCTTCGAGAGATTTTTTCGACAATGTTTTCAAAATCCATTCAAGTTAAAACACAATCAATTATATTTTTTAAAGAATTGCGTTTTAAATTTCCTCCAAAACTGCTGCCCATCCTCCATTTTTAACCATTTTTACTTCGATGTTAGCAGCATTGGTAACTGTGAAATTCTTTTTTCTATAATCCATTGCCTGATATCCTGCGTTGATGCCGTCTTCGAATGAAGTAACTTTATATGATTTTCCGGCTTTTAAAAAGTCCAGATTTAATTTGAAATTCCTTTGCTTTTCAGCATTATTAGTGATTCCGCCAATAAACCATTTCGTGCCTTTTCTTTTTGCAACAATGGCATATTGTCCTGCTTTTGCTTCTAATGCTTTGGTTTCATCCCAGGTTGTAGGTACCGAAGTTATAAAATCAGTACATTCTCTCTCGCGATAGTAATTCGTTGGATTATCGGCCAGCATTTGCAAACCGCTTTCAAAAACCACAAACAAAGCAAGCTGATAGGCTCTTGTACCTATACTTGCAGAATTTGGTCTTTCGGATCTGTATACTTCGGGCTGCATGCTAATCATGGCACCGGGTGTATAATCCATTGGGCCAACTGCATTTCGCATAAAAGGAAGGTACAGACTGTTATCCGGTTTACAGCCGTCCATTTGTTCCATTCCTCTTACTCCTTCGTACGATATTACATTAGGATATTTGTATTCTAATCCTGCAGGTTTAAACGCGCCGTGAAAATCTACCAATATTTGATGTTTTGCTGCTTCTTTGGCTACATTTTCATAATAGTTGACCATTACCTGATCACTGCGATCCATGAAATCAATTTTTACGCCTGCAATTCCCCATTCCTTAAAGGTTTTGAAAACGCCCTTATTTTTATCAACCGTAAGCCATGTAAGCCATAATACGATACCCACATTTTTTTCTTTACCATATTTGATCAATTCATGAACATTGACATTTGGATTTGGTGAATAAGGATCTTCTGTGCTATTGGCCCAGCCTTCATCCATAATGATATATTTTATTCCAAATTTTGAAGCAAAGTCGATATAATATTTATAAGTATCCAAATTATAACCCGATACAAAGTTCACATCCGGACCATAAGGCGTAGCGCCGTTCCACCATTCCCAGCTGGCTTGTCCGGGTTTTATCCAAGCGGTTTCTGTTAGTTCACTTTTTGGAGCCAGTTTCAGGGTCATTGTATTTTCTATAAGCTGTTTGTCCTCTTTGATAATGACAAAATAACGCCACGGAAAACTTCTTGTTCCTTTGGTTTTTGCTATATAATTGGCTTCTTTGAGGATTTTAAGGCTTCGGTCTCCGTCGGGACCAAATTCTAAAGGCGTTTTAGGAAACGCAGCTGTAATTCCTTTTCCTGTTCCTTTCAAAAACAAACAAGGATAATCAGAAAGATCAGATTCGCTAATTAATATTTTGTATTGCTTTTTTGAATCGACTAAAACAGGAAGTACAGCCATTTTATCAGCAGGTTTCCAATCTTTGACCGCTGTTTGCGAATAGGCTTCTTCATAAGCGGTTTTAAAACCTCCCGGCTGTTGTAAATGCAATAGATAATCCTCTGGAAAATTAACCGAGAAATCTTCATTTAGTACTTCAATTTCGCCTTTTTTAGCCGTTATGAATCGGTATGCAATTCCATCATCAAAAGCACGAAATTCTACTGCGTAATCTCCTTTAAAATTTAATACTAAATAATTATAGTTATTGGATACTGATGAAAATTTTAACGGAACAATTGGTTTAATTTCTTCCTTTACTTTTCCTGTTTTGCTTCCTGTTACTTTAGGATTTAGCCCTAAGGTTTCATTTTTCAGAATTAATGCCAAATGATTATTTGATGCTAATTCTTCGTTATTAATGTTTACTGAATAATAAATTTTATCTTCTAAAGCAATCGAAGCTTTTATTGCTCCGTTGGGCGAAAGGAGTTCAAACTTTTTTTGGGAATAACCGTGGGAAAATCCCAATACAAAAAACAGGCAAATCAATACTTTAATTGTTTTCATTTCAAATCGGTTTTATATAAATAACGTCCCAAAAAAAAGGGACGCTACTTTAATTTATACTATACAATACATTCTTATTATTTGGTTATCACTTGTATTTCACCACCATTCGTAAACAAATCGTGCGAAACAAAATAGCCGTCGATCTTGGCGCCGTTTACTTTTATAGTTTCCAGATTTCTTTTACCATTCGGATTTTTGATCGTTACTTTTTTGCCTGCAGGTGTTGTCCATGCTACTTCTTTAAAAATAGGAACAGTTACAATATATTCGGGATCGGCAGGAGATAACGGGTAAAGGCCCAGTGCACCAAACACGTACCAGGACGACATTTCGCCCGCATCATCCATACCTGACATGGCCAGTTTTTCAGGCCCAATTCCGTACATTGTTTCTAATATTTCGTCTATTCTTTTTTGTGATTTTTCAGGTTTATTTACAAAATAATACGAAAACGGAGCTTCGTGATCCGGTTGGTTACCATGACAATATTGCCCAATAAAACCTGATATATTCCAGGCAATATAATTTGGATTCCATGGTTTTGTAAAAAAATCATCGAGTTTGTCTTCAAAAGGTTTTGCGCCTCCGTACAGTTTTACCAAGCCAGGCATATCCTGTGGGGCAAAAAATGATAACTGCCACGCATTTGCTTCACGATACATGTATTCATAGTACGGAAACTCAGGATTAAATGGTGTTACCCATTTACCATCGGCCAATTTACCTCTCATAAAACTGGTCGATTTATCAAATACATTTGCATAATTTTTAGAACGTTTTACCAGATCATTATAATGTTCTGTATCCTTTAGTTCTTTAGCCAATAATGCCAATGCATGATCATCATAAGCATATTCTAAAGTTTTAGTAACTCCTGCATTTCCTTTGGTTTCGACTACAGGATTTTTTATATCTTGTTCCGGAACATATCCTTTTGCAATATATTCCGCAATATGAGGTCTTGTACCGCCTTCTTTATACGCATTATTTAATAGTAACTCGTATGCTTTTTTAACATCATATTTTCTGATACCTCTCATATAAGAACCTGCAATAAAAGAGGCTGCATGATCTCCGTGAAAAAATGTTGGCATAAAACCTTTAATTTCTCCTTCGTTGATCATCGAACTGATAATATCGCTGGTTTCATCCGGTGAAAAAATGCTTAACAAAACCAGTTTATTTCTGTAATCATCCCATAATGAAGGAAGTGTATAATAATGATAGTTTTCTTTTCGAACTTTTCCCGCTTCATCTGTAAATTGTCCGTTGACGTCACTTCGTAAAGCTGGCCACAAAAACGATCTGTACAACATACTGTAAAACATTACATTTTGCTGGTCGTTTCCTCCTTTTACCTGAATTTTAGAAAGCAGGTTTTCCCATTTTGTGCTTCCTTCTTCAAAAACTTTGTTGAGGTTTTTATCTCCTACTTCTGCTTTCAGATTTTCGATTGCATTCTCTACACTCACAAAAGACAAGGCTATTTTTACCGTTACCGGTTTTGTATCTCCGTCTTTTATATTTACCAAAGTATATCCGCCACTTTTAGCAATATCTTTGGTATCTAATTTTTCAATCGGACTGCTTAATGTGGCATAAAAATATATTTTTTCGCCTCCTGTTCTTTGAAAACCGCTTACTGCATTGTTGCCTTCCTGCTTGATTTGCCAATCGTCTACATGATTATTGGCTTTGCCCAGATCAAAAAGTACTTTTCGGCCTTTGTTGTTTTTAAAAGTATATTCGTGTATTCCGCAACGCAATGTAGAACTTAATTTTACCTGTACATTATAGTCTTTTAAATATACTTCGTAATAAGCAGGACTTGCTTTTTCCTGATCATGGCTAAAAGATGATTTGTACGGAAATGCTGCGCCGTCAGGTACGGGTAAAAGCGGAATATGACAAAGGTTCCAATGTCCTTTATTGGTATGGGTAAATCCTAAAATTGACGTGTCCTCATACTCATATCCTGCACCGGATCTGTACTTTGTCATAGGGCTTAATTGTACCATTGCATTAGGTACAGATGAGCCCGGAAAAACTAATCCTGCCCAAACACGCATATCTGCGGGTGGTGTATAACCTATTATTTTGGTATCTAATAAAGGTGCAGTACCAATAAACGGATTTACCAAAGCTGTATATTTTCCTTTTGCAAGTCCGCCACCGGATTTCTGTGCCGCCGCATTAAAGCCAAAAATGGACATAGAAAGGGCTGCAAGAACGATATTCTTGTTTAATTTTATCATTTTATAAAGAATTAAAACGTGTTACAAATAGCTATAGTTCCAGTAATTTTGGATGTTTTTGGTACGTATCCCACAATAATTCACCAAACAATGTATTGGTCCATGCAAACCATGATCTTGTGAAATTTTTAGCGTCGTCTTTATGAAAAGATTCGTGCATAAAACCGGTGTCTCCATGCGATGCTTTCAACATTTTGATACATTGTTTTATTTCATTTTGATCCGATGTTGTGTAAGCTCTCATTACTAATGACATTGGCCAGATCATATCCATCCCAACGTGCGGTCCTCCAACTCCTTCGGCTATTTTTCCTTTAAAGAAAAACGGATTATCTTCTGATAGTACAAATTTTCTGGTGTTTTGATACGTTGGATCATTCACATCGATAGCATCTAAATAAGGTAAACTCAGTAAACTTGGTACATTGGAATCATCCATAAGTAAATGACCGCCAAAACCATCAACTTCAAAAGCAAAAATGTTTCCGTATTTAGGGTGTTTCACCACGGCGTGTTGTTGTATTGCCTGCTCTACTTCGTTACCCAAAGCTCTTAATTCTTTTGCTGTAGCGCTGTCTTTTTTAATGGTTTCCAACATTTCTGCAGCCTGTTTCATACTCGCTACAATAAAAAAGTTAGACGGAATTAAGAAAGAAAAAACCGTTGCATCATCACTTGGCCTAAAGGCCGAACACACTAAACCAACTGGTTTAACAGGATATCCGTATCCTTTTAATGGTCTTGTATCTGTAGCAAATTGTGTGGTTCTTTGAAATGTGTAAGGATTGTGACCGTCTTTTTGCTGTTGGTCTCTGAATACTTTTAAAGTTGCTTTAATTGCTTTTACCCAATTTTCATCAAACGGAGAAGTGTCTCCGGTATTTTTCCAATAATTATAAGCCAGTCTTATTGGGTAGCACAATGAATCTATTTCGTATTTTCTTTCGTGAACTCCGGGTTTCATATCGGTATGATCTGTTGTCCACTCTCCTTTTTTGTTTGGATCGTTGTAAAACGCATTCGCATACGGATCTTTCAATATATATTCTGTTTGCCTGTTGATCACACCTGCAATCAGGTTTTTTAGTTTGGTGTCTTTTCCGGCAAAAGCCATGTAAGGCCATACCTGAGCAGAACTATCTCGAAGCCACATGGCATCAATATCTCCCGTGATTACATAGGTGTCCGGTCTTCCGTTTTTTTGTGAATAGGTTACTGTAGTATCAAGCGTATTGGGAAAACAGTTGTTGAACAGCCATCCTAATTCTTTATCTTTTACATTCTTTTGAAATTCGGTTATCGTTTTTTCTATAAAATCACTTTCAAAATTCCTTTTTCCTTTTGCAACCCTTACAATAGGGAAATCTTTTACCATTTTAGTTCCTGCAATTATTTCCATAGGATCGATAAGGGCTAAACTGCCAAATAAAGCAGCATTCTGGATAAATTTTCTTCTTTGCATTGTTGTATGTTTTTAAATTATAGGGAGATATCTTTTTTATTCGTTTGTTAATGAGTACGGAGCATCTTCTTTTTCAGTTCCTCTTTTAAGGTCCGGTGTTGTCGACATATCAAAATCTAATGTTACACCGTTCATCAATTCAGAATGACTGATCCAGTTTTTTGAATACGTTTTTCCATTCCATTTCATCTCTTTAATATATCTGCTTGTATCGCTGTTGTCCGGAGCATTAATTTCTACTTTATTTCCGTTCTCCAGTTCAATTGTTACTTTTTTGAATAATGGAGCTCCTACAACATACTGGTCTGAGGCCGGAGTAACCGGATAAAAACCTAAAGCAGAAAATACATACCAGGCCGAAGTTTGTCCGTTATCTTCATCACCGCAATAACCATCCGGTGTTGCATGATACATTCTGTTCATGGTTTCTCTTACCCAATATTGTGCTTTCCACGGTTCTGCCGCATAATTATAAAGATAAATCATATGCTGAATTGGCTGGTTTCCGTGAGCATATTGTCCCATATTGGCAATTTGCATTTCCCTCATTTCGTGAATTACTCCTCCGGTGAAATTTGAAGTGGCAAAAATTGGAGGTGACGAAAACACTTTATCCAATTGTGAAACAAATGACTGATTGCCTCCCATTAAATCAATTAAACCTTGGATATCGTGAAAAACAGACCATGAATAATGCCAGCTGTTTCCTTCGGTAAATCCGTTGAACCATTGAAAAGGATCAAAAGGTTCCATGAATTTTCCGTCACTGTTTTTTGGGTGCATTAATTTGTATTTCGGGTCAAAAAGGTTTTTATAATTTAAGCTTCTCTTTTTATATAAATCAATTTCTGACTGCGGTTTGTTTAAGGCTTTCGCCAATTGGTAAATCGCAAAATCATCGTAAGCATATTCTAATGTTCTGGCGGCACTTTCGTTTACAATATCATGCGGTACATAACCTAATGTATTGTATGAATCTGCTGCTGCACGACCTACTGCTTTTAGCGGTCCGGCATTATTAGCGCCATGAATCACCGCTTTGTATAAATTTTCGATATCGTATTTATTTCCTTTTCCGCTTTTTAAATACGCTTCGGACACAATTGATGCTGAATTATTTCCCACCATAATATCTCGTAATCCCGGGCTGGACCATTCCGGTAACCATCCGCTTTCATTGAATGCATTCGAAAGTCCTTCCTGCATTTGCGCATTTAATTCCGGATACATTAAATTTAAAAAAGGATATAAAGCTCTAAAAGTATCCCAGAAACCAGTATCTACGAACATATAACCCGGCAAAACTTTTCCGTTATAAGGACTGTAATGAACCGGTTTTTTATTCTTGTCGAACTCAAAAAACTTTCTCGGAAAAAGAAGCGATCTGTACAAACAGGAATAAAAAGTTCCCATTTGGTCGTTTGTTCCGCCTTCTACTTTTATACGGCTTAATTCTTTGTTCCAGGTTTCTTTTCCTTTTTCTTTCAATTCATCAAAGTTGTCTTTTCCTATTTCTTTGAGATTTCTTTCTGCTTGTTCATAGCTTATAAATGACGACGCTACCTGAGCATTTACTTGTTCTCCCGCTTTTGTTTTAAAACCAATTACAGCACCAGCGTGATCTGCCTGCATCTCAAGTGCATTTCCTAAAATATCTCCGTTGAAGGTTGAATTTAACTTCAATTCTTTATCGAAAATGATCACAAAATAGTTTTTGAAATTAAGCGGAACGCCTCCACTGTTTTTAGTGGTATAACCGATAATTTTTCTTTCAGAAGGAATTATTTTCACATAAGATCCTTTATCAAAAGCATCAATAACAATGTACGCATTATCTGTTTCGGGAAATGTAAATCTAAATCTCGCGGCTCTTTCTGTGGGGGTAATTTCGGTTGTAACGTTATGATCTGCCAGATAAACACTGTAATAATAAGGCGTAACAGTTTCTGCTTTATGAGAAAACCAGCTTTGTCTTTCTTCTTCCTTAAATTTTAATTCACCAGTAACCGGCATGATCGAAAACTGACCGTAATCGTTCATCCACGGCGAAGGCTGATGCGTTTGTTTGAAACCTTTTATTCTGTTTGATTTATAGGTATAAGCCCAGCCATCGCCCATCTTGCCTGTTTGAGGTGTCCAGAAATTCATTCCCCAGGGCATTGCAATCGCGGGATAGGTGTTTCCGTTTGAGATGCCGTAATCAGAATCTGTACCTACTAAAGGATTTACCCATTCTACAGGAAGTTTAGTTTCGCAAACAGCTACACTTTGTGCATTAGTAGGCACGAATGAGAAGAATGTGAATAAACTAAAAACTATTTTATGTTTATTTTTTACCACAACTTAATTATTAATAGCGTTAATTACTTCTTTATTTATTTTACTAACCTCAGAAAAATTCATTTTATCCACTTTACGATCGTAGGTCATAAAACCGTTTACTTCGCCTTCAACATCAGTGGTCTGAGTATAAACAGCGGCAGAAAAACCTACTTTGGATAATGTTTTTAACTGATCTGCATATTCTTTGTATTTGGCTGTGGTTTCGTCATTATTTTTAAACTGTGTATATCCCCAGTTTTTATCTGTCTGCCATAAATGTCCCGTAACTGGAAGACCAATTCCGCCGTATTCTCCTAAAACTGTAATCCTGCGTGCGTCATACAATTTTAAGTTAGGTTCAGGATAATGGTGAATGTCTAACATATCTCCTGTTTGAAAATGGTTTCCTCCACTTGATGAATTCACCAATCTGCTTGGATCATGATTTTGAGTCCATTCTGTAATTTCAACTGTTTTAAATTGTCCCCACGCTTCATTAAACGGAACCCAAACTACAATACTTGGATACGAATATAAATGATCCATAATCTCTCTCCATTCTTTTTTGTATGTCGCCTCAGATTGTGCTGTTCTTTTTAGTTCTGTCCCTTCAAAATATTTATGCATTTGCCAGATTGGGCCATCATCTCCGTTTGGCATATCCTGCCATACTAAAAATCCCATTCTGTCGCAATGTGTGTACCATCTTGCCGGTTCTACTTTTACGTGCTTACGAATCATATTAAAACCTAATTCCTTAGTTCTTACAAGGTCATATTTTAAAGCTTCGTCTGTTGGCGCAGTATACAAACCGTCAGGCCACCATCCCTGATCAAGCGGACCAAACTGAAAGCAATCTTTATTATTCAACTGAATTCTCACAATACCTTTATCATCTCTTTTCGAAGAAATTTTACGCATTGCAAAATAGCTTTTTACTTCGTCTGTTACTTTGCCACTGCTAATTAATTTTACTTTAATATCATATAAAAATGGTGTATCAGGCGACCATAATTTTGGATTATTTACTACAATATCCAAAGACTGGCCTGCTACTCCTTTTTCTGATGCAATAGTTTTGATACCGTCGAATACCGTAATTTCAACAATATCACCTGCTGCACTTCCTTCAACTTCCGGAACGATAGTAATAGTGTTACGATCTATATCCGGTGTGGTTTTTAAATTCGCAATGTATTTTTTACTTACCGGTTCTAACCAAACGGTCTGCCAGATTCCTGTTACCGGCGTGTACCAGATACTTTCAGGATTTTTAACTTGTTTTCCTCTTGGTTGTGTTCCGTCGTTTGTTGGGTCCCAAACTTTTACCACTAATTTTTGCGATTTTCCGTTTAAGAATGGTGTTATATTAAAAGTAAAAGGCGTAAATCCTCCAGTATGTGTTCCTACTTTTACATTGTTTATCCACACTTCTGTTTTCCAGTCTACTGCACCAAAATGCAATAAAATATCTTTACTTTTCCAGTTGCTGTCGATGGTGAAATTGGTTTCATACCATAATTCGTTTTCTGAACCTACTTTTTTCATTACACCGGAAAGGCTTGATTCAACAGCAAAAGGAACGAGAATTTTTCCGTCGTAGCCTTTTGGCGCTGTTTGTCCTGCCGGTTGTATTGCGTAGTTCCATAAACCATTAAGATTTTTCCATTGACTTCTTTCCATTATCGGACGTGGATATTCAGGAAGTGTATTGTTGGGATCAACGTGCTCTGCCCATTTTGTTTTTATTTTATCGCCTTGTGGTTTCCATTGTGCAAAGGATACTAGACTTACAAAAAGAAAAAGTATAATTGTGATTTTATTCTTCATTATAATATTTTATTTTTTTTAGAAATTTCCGGAAAGTACTTTATTGAATGATTATCATACTCTTACTTCGTGCTTTACATGCTATTTCTGTTAAACTGATAAACAGTATAAAACCTGAAGGCTGTTTATTTCCTTCAGGCATTACAAAAATTACTACTTAAACTACCACTAAATAATTAATCAAAATAACCATCTTTATCCAGCTTGGCTGCTGCTTCTATTAACATAACTCCGCTCAATTGCGTGGTTAAATCTACTTTTCCTCCCGCTGCAGGAGCTACTTTCCAGTTATTTCCTGAAAGCATTGCAGGTCTCAGGATTCCTTTTTTATAAAATGACTGCGCATTAAATTTCATAAATGCTGCAAAAGTTTCCTTATCCGTCGAATTGATTGTTGGCTGCTCTATTAGTTCTGTAAAATAACGTACCAAAATACCTTTGAATAATCCTCCGTCGCCCTGACCTTCATCTTTAAGAAGTCCTTCTGAAACTAATTTTGGATTAGTCAAAACGTTTCTTCCTGATTTTACCGCATCATCAAGATACGTCTGGTCGTTCGTAGCTTTGTACAATCTTAAACCGGCACCAATCCAGGTTCCCATATTATAAGTAAATACCCAGTCTTTATTGGTGGTCACGACTCCATTTACTTCTGCTATATTATCCCAAACTGCTCCTGAAACCGGATCAACCAAATTGTTTTTTTGCCATGCATAAATTTTCTTAGCCCAAACAAGATCATCAGCATCATTATCTATTTCGTACAATCTCATGGCAAGAACTATTGCCGGACCGTTTGATACCGCATTTTTCTCTTTTGGTGTATTTTGTTTCCAGGTGATTCCTCCTCCAAAAACATCACTCCAGCTTAGTTTTATTCTCTCCCATAAAAAATCGGCAACATCTTTATATTCCTGATCATTTGTAGCTTTATAGGCACGAAGGCAGGAATTCGCCAGCCAAAGCATATCATCATTAAAAACATTGTTGTAGGTATTTCCGTTTTTTACTTTAATTCCCTGAACCAATGCTTTCATTTTGGTTTTGTAGTTTTCATTTCCGGTTCTTAAATAACCATCTGTAAGAACATCAAGAACGTGAGCATTTGGCCAGTAATGAAATGTACTGTTTCCTGTGTTGTTTTCTACGAAAGTTCCGTTAGATCCTAAATAATTATTATAGGTCGAAAGCTGTAAAGAATCGGCTGTTTGTGCCCATGTATATTTAAATTCAGGACCAGTTGTCGTATTAGGATCACGCAACGGAACTGCATCATCATCACATGAAGTAGTCAATAACCCTAATCCTATTACACAAAGTAACATGATGTTATAACGTGTTGAAAATAATTTTTTCATAATATATTTCATTTAATAAAACGTCTCTTAGAAACAATCTCTAAGAGACGTCGAGGGTTATTTATAGAATTGTAAAACTGTGTGTATATGCCGGTACACTTGCACTAAAATTAATTTCGGCATTTACATTAGTACCGTCTATTGCAGATGCAAATTTGAAACTGTTATTCCATACATCATTGCTTACAGGAACCATATACCAGTATGATGCTGCAACGTTACCGTCTGGTCTGTTGTTATCATTATTAACACTACCATACCATTCTTCACTTGAAGTTGCACCGTTTACGACAGTAAATTTGAATTTGTAACGCTCGTCTTTACCCCAAGATTCTGTTTTGAAAGTGATTTTTTTATTGGCAGCTTTCCAGATTCCTTTTCCTGAATATGTATATTCAAATAAATATTGGCTAAGTGGAGGGAACCATAATTCGATCTTTTTAATTTCTGTCATAGTCGTTGAACCATCACTAAAATCAACTTTAATTTTATACACTTTTGCATCTCCTGTATAAGTCGTTGCTCCGTCTTGTTTTAATTTGGCTTCGCTGATATAGAAAACCTCAGGAGTTCCATTTTTTCTTGATATAAATTTATAGCTTCCTGCTTGTAACTTCGTATAGATTTCAAAAGTCGTAGCACCAGTTTTCTTGAAAGCCTGCGCATCTGCCACTGTTTCTCCTGTTTCTGAACCTGATCCTGTAATAAACAACTGATCCGGAGTTGGAAAACCGCCTGGTCTTTGTACTTCGATAATACCTGAAACACTTGATTTTTGAACATTTACACCTTTAGAAGAATAAACAGTCCATTTCAATTTTCCGATAGTTTCAGATGCAATACCTGCCAATCCGGCAATTTTATTAAGCTCTGTAAAAGAAAGGTTTAATGTTTTTTGAAATCCGTTTCCGTCAGATGGTCTTACGTAAATTGGTTTAGAGAAATCTCCGTTTTCAACATCAAAAACCACATCGTACAATACCACTCCGTTGTCTTCTGCTTTAGCTCCTTCCCATTCGAAAACAGCAGAACTTTGTGCACCAAGATCATAAAATTTATTATTCGCCGGAGAATAAAGCGCGTTAACAGCACTTACATTAGTATGACTCATTGTATCGTCGTTGTCGCAACTTGCCACAAAGATTGCGCATACTAGTAATAATAATTTTGAATATATATTTTTCATGTTATTTATTTTTAGGTTGTTAGTTAGTTTTACCAGTTTGGATTTTGAGATAAATTTGTATTAATCAAACGCTCATCTCTTGGTATTGGCCATAAATAATGTTTATCAGGATCAAAAGTTCTTAAGTTCACTCTTAAATAACCATTGTCTACAGATGACACACCAAATTTGGCTCCGTGTGCATAACCATTCAAAACATCTTCGGCAGTTTTCCATCTTCTAATGTCAAAGATTCTTAAACCTTCCATAGCAAATTCTGTACGGCGCTCATTTCTAATTACTTCTCTAAGTCCTGTTTGTCCTAAAGCACTATTAAAAGATAAAGCTGCTGCATCTGTAAAGCCTGCACGGGTTCTTAATGGTTTAATGGTTTGATCCCAAACTGCACTTGTCATTTGGTTCAGCTCATTTTTAGCTTCTGCGTACATCAACAATATATCGGCGTAGCGAAACAACATTAAATTTAAACCTGACTGCAAAGAAGTTAAATGTTGCGTATCATAATATTTACGAGTATAATATCCTGTAGGAGTCGAAGACGATCCTTGTACAAATTCATCTGCAGCGTTTCCTACTGAAGTGCCTGGTTTGATGTAAATAATATGAGAACTTCCGTCTCCTTCTTTCCAATTGTATTTATCGTAAACTACCGTATTCGTAAGTCTTGGATCTCTGTTGATATAAGGATCGTTTTCGTTGTATCCTGATCCGGCTTCGTTAATTCTTTTTCCGTTCATCATTAAGTAACTGTCTACTAATTCCTGAGTTGGAGCCAAAGCATTTAACCTTGCACCGGCAGAAAGAGGAGCCATATCAAAAAACTCTCCCCACATTCTAAATTGTGGTACATATTGTAAACTTAAAATATCCTCACTGTTGTACTCGTTTTGTTGTTGAAACAAACCTTCGTAAGAAGGAAACAAGCTATAGGTTCCGTAACTCATCGCTATAAATGGTTCTACTGTTTTTACAACTTCATCCCATTTGCCTTCATATAAAAGAACTCTTGCTTTTAGCGCTACTGCAGCACCTACCGTGATTTTTCCTCTGTCGGCAGCGGCATATTGCGTGTTCTTTGGCAATGCCGGAATTATGGCATCCAATTCACTTAAAATATAGGCAATCACTTCTGCATGCGATGTTCTGCTTACTGATGTTGCTTCTTCAAGAGAAGGATCTTTCTTTATTAAAGGAATATCTCCAAACCAGGTTGTTAGCTGAAAATGTTGGAAAGCTCTCAAAAAACGGGCTTCTGCTTTCATTCTTGCAATTACAGTTGCATCTGCATTAGGAACACGGTCGATATTTTCTAATAAAAGATTACAGGTTTTAATACCCGCGTATCGATTATTCCATTCTTCTTTTATTCTTCCTAAAGAAGGATCATAAATTCCGGCTCCAATTGATGCAGCTCCTGCATTATCTCCTCTTCCGTTAAAAGCATTATCAGATAGTGCTTCATTATAAAAGAAATATTGACTGGTTTGCATTTGCGAATAAGCCGTATTCAGAAAAGTCTGGGCTTTATCTACACTTGTCCAATAATTAGAATCTGTAAATTGATTTTCAGGCGCAAGGTCCAGATCTTCACAGCTTACCAATAGTAAGAGTACAACTGGTATGAATTTTATTTGTTTAAGTATATTTTTCATTTTCATTTTTTTTAAAAGGTAATATCAATACCCATTCCGTAATAAACCTGCGTTGGATAAGCTCTTCCGCTGTTAGCTCCCGAAGGTGTCATGCTATTGTTAAATTCAGAAAGTTCCGGATCAACAAATTTCACTTTAGATAATGTAAGTAGATTTTGTCCTGAAACATAAACATGAAATCTGCTCATTCCTAACCTTTGCGCCACATCATCTGATAATGAATACCCTATTTGCACATTTTTTAGCCTTGCATAGGCACCATCATACAAATACATATCAGAACCTCTTCTGAAGTTGTTTGTATTAGATTGTGTGCCATTGTTTGCCAATCTTGGATATCTTGCATCCGGATTTTGAGGCGTCCAGTAATCTAATTGGTGTGTGTACATTGTCATACCATAATTGTAGTGAAACGGCTCTACAAGCTCTCCTCTAATCATCATGGTTCTTTTTCCAACACCCTGAATAAAAATGCTTAAATCAAAATTTTTGTAATCTAAATTATAAGTAGCTCCGTAAGTATATCTTGGAAAAGGATTACCGAAAACAAACTTGTCATTGTCATCAATTTTACCATCTTTATTTACGTCTACATAACGGTTATCACCCGGCTGTACACTTAATCCTTCAGGAACTGCTGCTCCTTTGATTTCATCCCAGTTCTGGAAAATTCCATCTCTCTTTAATCCCACATAAGAATTGAAAGGCAGTCCTTCACGAAGAATAACCTGTAACTCTTCTACTCCGCTCAATCTTTCTTTTCCGCCATAGTCCAGTACTTTGTTTTTCGAATCTCCAAAATTCAACATCAAACTATGGTTTAATACTTTTCCTTTATGTCTGTAAGTGGCACTAATTTCCCATCCTTTGTTTCCTACTTTTCCGGCATTAAACATTGGTAGTCCTGTACCAAAAACTCCTGGTACTTGCGGTGGAACAAGAATGTCTGATGTTACTTTATCAAAATAGTCGAATGAAAATGATAAGGCTCCTTTAAAGAAATCTGCATCGATTCCTGCATTAAAAGTGGCTGCTTTTTCCCATTGAATATCAGGATTTGCAAAATTATATCCTGTACCGCTCACACCGCTATTGTTGAAACCATAAGCATTCTGAAAAGTAAAATAAGTCGTTTGGTATTGGTAATTACCCACGTTTTGGTTTCCTAAAATACCATAAGAAGCTCTTAGTTTAATGTTACCTACCTTATCGTTATAGTTTTCCATGAAGCTTTCTTTGGTCAATGCATAACCAAGTGTTCCCGAAGGAAAGAATCCCCATCTTAATTCATCTCTGAATTTTGATGATCCGTCATATCTAAAACTGAATTCTGCAAAATATTTGTCTTTAAAATCATATGATGCACGACCAAAAAGAGAATTAAGACTATTTTTTGATGAACTTCCATTAGAATTATAAGAGTTCTCCCCAATTACTGTTTCGCTGGTTGGAGTTCCCAAATCCGGATCAGTATATTTTTTGTAGATCCCGATTCCTCTGTCGGAATGATTTTCGTTAGAAACTCCAATCAATCCGCCTACGTTATGATTACCAAAACTTTTACTGTACTCTAACATAAACTGTGTGTTCAGGTCAAGACTTTTTCTGGTTTCATCATTTGTATCTCTGTCAGCACCATAAACTCCCTGAGGCGAAAAGTTCACTTCTTTTACTCTGCTGTACATACTTCCAGACCATAAACGTCCTCCAAAAACACCTTTTACTTTTAAGGAATTCGATAATTTAAACTCTGCATTAAAAGCTCCAAAAATATCATCATTATCGTATCTTCTAAAACCTCCCTGTTCCAGAATTCCCAATGAATTAAATTGTTGTAACACATCATTTGTCAGGTAATTACCATCTTTATCTTTTTGCGTATAATATAAGGGAACCCTGAAAGCATCAGCCATTAAGGTACCTGTGCTTGAGGAGTGATCTGTAATTTTTTGTTTTGAATAAGCCAATGTCGACGTCAACTTAAATTTACCGTACTCGTTCGTAAGATTTATTCTAAAGTTGTAGCGTTCCTGACCTTTTTTGGGACCAACGAATGTGCTTTCCTGATCAAGGTATCCTAATGATACTAAATAAGTAGAGTTGTCGCTTCCGCCCGAAAAAGATAAATTTTGGTTTAATTGAAGTGCCGGTTTTACAATTTCTTCTGCAAACCATTCTGTATCCCCGTTTGCTTTTAGCTCTGCAATTTTAGCTGCCGAAAACACTGCAGTAGTTTCTCCGGAGTTAAAAGCTGCTTCATTTCTCAACATCGCATTTTCGTATCCGTGTACCGGTTTTGTAAAGTATTTTGGGCTATTAAATCCGGTAAGACTACTGTACTGAATAGACATTGGTTTACTTTTACTTCCCTTTTTGGTTGTAATAAGCACCACTCCATTACTTGCTCTGGATCCGTAGATAGCAGCACTACCGGCATCTTTTAATACAGATACACTTTCGATATCAGCAGAATTCAAAGCATTAATATCTCCTCCTACTATACCGTCTATAACTATCAGCGGACTATTGTTTCCTAATGTACTTATCCCACGAATGTTAAGGTTTAAGCCTGCACCCGGCTCTGAGTTTGTTTGCTGAATGGTTAAACTTGGCGCTTTACCCTGCAAAGCCAGTGTTGCATTTACGTTTGGTCTGTCTTTGAACGCATCATTATTAACCTGATCAATGGCACCTACAACTTTTCTTTTCTTTTGTGTACCATAACCTACAACAACTACTTCATCTAAAGCTGAGACATCTAAGTCCATAACCACATTAATAACGCTTCTGTTATTTACTTTTAGTTCTATTGGTTTGTAACCAATCATTGTAAAGCGTAAAGAACCTGTTCCGTTTTTTAATGTTATCGAATAATGCCCGTCAAAATCAGCATTTACTGCATTTCTTGGATCACTGACATCAATAATAGAAACTCCCGGAAGAGACAGTTTGTCTGAAAGTGAAGTGATGACCCCAGTAACCTGAGTTTTTTGATTCTGGGCAGTAACATTGTTATACCCGCCACAAATGAGAATAATTGTGAGGAAAAAATGCATACAGAGCATTTTTTTCTTTCTGCAATTTGATTGTTTCATCATGAAAAATTTTGGTTAGTTAGTTTTTACTGAATTAATTCTGAAGTTTTAAGAACTGCTTTTTTAAAATTTAAAATCACTTCAAATATTTAAAAATTAGCTGGTCTCGTTTTTTGATCGGTTAAAAGTTTCCGGTAAATTTTAATCGTTAAAAACCAAACGAGCTACAATAACTTATTAATTCATAGCAAACATACTAAAACGTTTTAGTAAAAAAAAACTTTTTTTGCTAAATATAATTTTAATGTTAATTTTATAAGATATGCGCTTATTAGGTGACTTATATTAAATATTACGCAATAAAATTCAACGAAAACGTTATATTAATTGTTAAAATTATTGATCTCGAAAAATGATATAAATCAATTTATAAGGCTTAAAAAGCTTATTTTTAGTAAATGGGATAAAAAAAAATCCGAGAATCAATAAATGCTTATTGAGTCTCGGATTTTCTAAAAAAAGTAGTATTGTTTTTCAGCAAATTACCGTAGTAATTGCCTTACTTCACAAGTGATGATTCGCGCAGTATTAGTTCTGTTTTTAATACAATATTATGATGGGTTTCGCTCACATCTTTTTTCTTTAAAAGAGGCAGCATCAATTCCATCAGCTTCGTACTTATTTCTATCAAAGGCTGTGCAACAGATGTTATGGTAGGATCGTAGATTTTAAACATATCATTATCATCAAACGCAATGATACCCAACTCTTTAATTAATTTTGGATTGTTTTCTTTTAAAACTTCCAGTCCGCTTTGTGCAAGATAATTTGTAGCAAAAAAAACAGCATCTAAATCAGTATATTTTTCAAAGAAATCCTTAACATACTCCTTACCTCTTCCTTTAATAATTTCATTAAAAGGAATTTGAAGCGTATGGGATTTCAAACCATTTTCTGCGACTGCTTTTTCATATCCGGACAAACGTCCCATCATCTGGCTCTGATCTGAAGCGGTTGTGATAAAGCCAATATTTTTAAACTTGTTTTGTATCAAATGCTGTGTCGCATCAAAAGACGCCTGAACATTATCAATAACAACACTATTACAATCTAATCCTTCAAAAAACCTGTCTAATAAAACTACAGGAATATTATCTTTTATTAAACCTTCGATGGTATCTTTTATTCCCGGAGAAGGCACAATAATAAAACCATCTACCTGACGAAAATTAAATAAATTGATTAATTCGTTTGATTTTTCATCATCATTTTCGTTGCTGCAAAAAATAACTTTATATCCTTTTTCGTATGCAATATCTTCAAAAATTCGGGCAAGTTTAGAAAAGAAGTTATTGGAAATATCTTCGACCATAAAAACCAGAATTTTAGATTTTCCGGTTCTAAGGCTTTGTGCAATTTGATTGGGTCTGTAATTTATTAATTTTGCATAATCTAAAACCTTTTTTGTAAGCTCTTTAGAAATGTGTTTTTCTTTTGCCTTACCATTTAATACAAAAGATACCGTAGTAACAGATATCTTCAATTCATCGGCAATATTTCTAATAGAAACAGGTTTTTTCTTCATTTTAAAATCATTTTTAATTTAAAACCACAATTTTTGCTCAAATATAGTAAAGTTATAATTGTGACGTTAAATTAGTACTATTTTACTTAAAGTAAGTTCAAAAGTTTAATCTCGCAAAGGCGCAAAGCTTTTTTTTAACGCTGATTTAAATTGATTTAAGCTGATTTTTTTAATCATTTTAATCGTTTAATCAGTGGCTAAATAAGCTTGGCGACTTGGCGAGATTATTTTTGTATTAACGTCCAAAATCATCCTGAAGACGAACAATATCTTCTTCATCCGAAGGATTATCCTGATCTGTATGCTGCCAGATTTCTGCAATCACACCCCAAGAATCCAAACCTATCAGGCGGTGACGTTCTCCTTTGTCCATCTCAATAAAATCACCGTTTTGCAATGTTTTTAATTCTCCTTCAACATCTGTATCGCTAATTTTTACTCCTACGGGACCTTCAACCACTTTCCAGATTTCGGCTCTTCTAAAGTGATATTGCCACGATAATCTTTTTTCCGGAGCTACCACTAAAATTTTTGGGCTTAATTTATTGGTGATTTGAACCTCGTCAAGCTTTAAGTGCGAAAAAAACTTTGTTATAAAAGCACTTGCCTGGCTTTCTTCGATCACAAAAAAACCGCCCCAAGGTCTTGTCTGGTCTTCGTTGATGATCGTAAAATTGTGTTTTTCGATTTCATTTCTAATCTTTTCAAACACCACTGCTTTACTGTCTTTTTCTTCTATTTTGATATTCATAATTTCTTTTTTTTTACAATTTTTATTTTTTCTAGAAATACGGTAATTCTGCTTTAATGCGTTCCCAGAAAACTTCATTAAATAAATAACTTGATCCCAGAATACTGGTCTTTTCTGTATTTTCGATAATAGAAATTGATATGTTTATATTTTTGCTTTTTAAATTCTCCTGAAATTTAGTCAAAAACAATCGATTTGATTTGGCAATATTCCCTCCGATAATCAAAAGATCTGCATCAAAATCAAGAATAAAAGGCGCTAAAAATTCACTTAAATTATGGGCGAAATCATCAAATATTTTTGCAGTCGAATAATCCTCAATACCGGCTATTTCCTTAACACCGTCTGTCAATTTCTTTCCGGTACTATTTTCGTACTGATTTAAAAACCATCTGGTCGAAAAGTAGTTATCAGCAATACTATCCTGAAAAGGTTTGTCCCATAAACAACCATTATGCGGTACATTACTTCCTTGTGTAATTGGCAGTTTATGGTCTAAAAAAGCGGCTCCAAAACCAGTTCCTAAAGTTATAGCAATTACTTTATTATTCAATTCAGATTCTTGTGTAAGCGATCCTCCTACTCCAAAACAACTGGCATCATTAAGAAACCTGAAGCTTACATTTTGTGTGCTTAGGTATTTTAAAAGTTCATCTGCAACCGATACATTATACAGGGACTCGTATTTATCATTTCCTTCAAACATGGCAATTCCGGTTTCGTACTGAAACGGCCCTGGCATAGAAAAAGCGATTCCAATAACATCACTTGAAGAATAGTCATAGTCTTCCTGAATTACCTGAATAGTCTGATTGATTATTTCGGCCCATTTTTTAATAATTACTTCTTTAGAAGCTTTACTATCAACAGCTCCGCTAAAATATGTTCCCGGAATTATCACAAAATCATTACCATTTACGGCAGCACTGCTGATGTGGCTCCCTCCAATATCTACACCTATTGTTATTGACATTTGTTACTCATTTTAATTATTTTTTTACTCATAATCAATTCAATTAATTATCTCTGTTTTTTCTCTATTTCTTTGTGGATTAGCCTCTTTGAAGGATTTAAAAAATAATATTCAAACCTAAAAAGAAAGACTTTTAACATCCGATACTATATTGTCAAAAAACAATACTATTCTCCTGAATTACTTTTACTCTTGTTCTATTTTCATAAATGAGATTGAACAAACTTATCTCGGTCATTTCAAAAATATTATGCAATTGCATTTGCAGATTCAGAAAGAATTTAATTTATTTTTTAAGTGCTTTAAAAATGTTTTTTTCTAAAATAGGTTCCATAATGGCATATCCTGCTTCATTAGGATGTACGCCATCCGTACCTAATTCATCTTTTAAACCTAATTTTTCATTTACCATTGCTGAAAAATAATCCGTATAAAAAAATTTGTTTTTATCTGCGTATGCTTTTAGGACACTGTTTAGGGCTACAACTTTTTTAGCTGGTTCTAAACCGGGCTTCCATTTAAAATCTAATGCAGGAAGAACCGAGCAAAGAATCACCGTTATCCCATTTTGTCTGGCCAGTTCACACATCGAAAATATATTTCCCGAAGTTGTCTCAACAGAATAAGGTCCAGTATTTTCGGCGATATCGTTTATACCTGCCAAAATAACCACTACAGCAGGTTTTAAAGCAATTACATCTTGTCTAAAACGCAATAACATTTGTGGTGTCGTCTGACCGCTTATTCCTCTGTTGATATATTTTTTTGAATTGAAAAAATCAGGTCGTTTATTGATCCATCCTTCTGTAATTGAATTTCCCATAAAAACTACCCTACTATGATCTTTAGCACTCAATACCGGAACTTTAGAATTTTCATCCTTATAACGATTTAAGTTAGGCCAATCCTGAGCATAGGAATAAGTTGCAGAAAAAAAAAGTATCAGGAAGTAACAGAAAAATAAAGGTGTTTTCATTTAATTCGCAATGTGTATTCGGTTATATATCTAGATTAGAGAACTCTTTCACCATTCAAACATTAACGAACAATAAGTAGTATGACTAAAATTTTAACACTCTGTATTACAATTAAAAAAATATACACTACAAACATTCCTTAATACGCAAAAAAGGTATATCATGTTGGCAAATATACTAAAACGTTTTAGTATAAAAAATATTTTTAAAAAAATTTAATTGAATGAGTAATAAAAAAAATGCTATTAAAAAATAATAGCATTTTTATAAGGAATTATAAAGGATCAATTTTAGTTTCTATATTCCGGAAATTGGAGAATACATTCATTTTTAATGTATTATTCTTTTAGAAATGATTTACTTACGATCTCACCTCCCCTTTGAATATTGAGTAAATAAACGCCTTTGATCAAATTATTGCAATTGTAGGCAATATCAATTTTGCCTGCATCATACACTTTATCTGTAATGGTAACTAATTTTTGTCCGTTGATATCAAATAAGACAATGGTTACTTTTTCCTGTTCTGCCTGCAAAAACGAAATGTTCAGGATGCCTTTTGTAGGGTTGGGATAAACACTTAAATCTACCTCAGGATCCAGTACTGCTTTGTTAGTCGCCAGCGTGGTTACCGTACAGTTGGGCGTTGTACTAAAAGCCATTTGCGCAGCTGTAAAATTGGTAAATGTTGCATTGATATCGATATTAGAAGTATCGCTTGCACCTTTACCATCGCAATTATCTCTTCCGTTTCTCCAGTAAGGAAATTGCAAATAAACACCAGGTGTAGCGCAACTGCCAATTTCTGCATCCCCGCCTACAACAACTGAACTGGCAAAATCTCCTGCAAACAACATAGCATTTCCTTTGATATTGGCAGTGTTTTTTACAGAACCGCCTTCCATCCAGGCATTTCCTTCAACAATGGCGCTGTTGGCCAAAGTGGCGTTGTACACACATGCATTGCCTCTTACAATCGCATTTCCGTTTATAGTTCCTCCATCTACCATTGCGTAATCATCAATACGGGCATTTCCTGAAATCGTTCCGGCTCGTACAATTGCATACGGACCTACATATACTGTAGAGGCCACAGTTGCATTGTTAGACACCCATCCACCACCGTTGGTATGTAAATGTCCGTTTGTTTTAAGAAAGCTTCTAAAGTTAGCTGCAGGCTGAAATCCTTCCGGAGTAGCATTTGCAATTTTTAGTTCGTAAGGATATCTTCTTTGTTTTGGATAACCCACATCCATATTGTAATTGACATGCACTTTTGGTGCCGCAAAAACAACCAGATAAATGTTAGCTTCTGTCGCTGTATTGAGTGTAAATGATGCTTCGCCATCGGTCTTATACATTGGACTGTAACGAGAAATAGTTCCATCGCTTTTTGTGGTTACAAAACCATAACGCCATCCGGCCTGAGTGGTATTTACCTCAGTATGTCCTTTAAATTTAATGGTTACTTTTTTTTGTGTTCCTGTACAGGTTGGGTATAACGGAATTAAATTCATTCCGTAATCCTGTGGAGCCCAATCGTTATTGGTATAATATTGATCCGTTGTTCCTGTTACTTTTGTAAGCAGCGTATATTGTCTGCTGGTATAACGAGGCATATTTGTTTTTATCGCATTGTAAACATTTCTAATGGTTTTTCCGAAATTACTGGTGGTGTTTATTTGGGAATTCCATTGAATGGGATAATCGAATGCGGCTTGTCGCTGTGCATATCCCCATAGATAATCATCAAGCTGATCCTGGGTAAACCCTTTTAACCTTTTAATGGTTTCCAGCGGATGTTCTTCATTCATAGATTCTGCCCACATTCTTCTTGTAAAATCAAATCCCTCTTTTTCCTGAACATAATACATTAAATGAAAATTAGTATAATGATGCCTGTTCGAGGACCACATAAAATGTTTGGTCTGGATCCAGCGGGTCAAAGTTCCGTCAATTTCTGCCCATTGCGGATAAGCCTGTGCGCGCATAAAATTGGCGTGTCCTTCATAAAACGGACTCGCCCAATCGTATCCGGCAAATGCTCTTCCGGCTCCCGGATTTTCCTGAATGCTCATCATCATTTGCAATGTATGGGCAAATTCATGCGATAACGCTCCGCCATCTCTCGTGGCTTCAGGATGTACAAACATAGCGCCGATGGTATTAGTAAAGGAACTCGCTTGTGCAAAAGCTTCTAACCTTGGATCTGTAGAATTCCAGGTACTCATCATCATAATAATGATCTTGTACTTCCCAAAATTGGTTGTTGGCGCATTGTTTACAAAATGCAAATCGGTAATATAGCGTTTAAAGCTAGTCTCGAGTGTATCTGCAACTGATTTTGGTGTAAACCTTAGTGCCGCATCAGCATATGCCGCAGGATTCGTCCCAACTTTATCACCCCAGTAGAGTACAAAATTGGTCGATTCGTACTTTCTGGTGTTGGATACTTTATTATAAAATTCATTATTAGGATCACTCCATTCTGTGGGAGTAAAAAGCGTTTTCTGTGCAATTGCAAAATAACTGGATAGAAAAACGACAACAAGTAGTAAAAGTTTTTTCATAGTTTATTTAATTAATAGGTTAAGAAATAGCATTCTTTTGTAAATGTAAAAACTACACTAATCATCTTGTAAGACAATATTATCTACATTTAATACTATTTTACCTATTTAATAAAATATACTAATCTATTTTACAATAAGTTACAAAACATCAATACTTATATTTAAAAACCAAAATCGCAAAAATTAATACGAATTAATTCTTCAAATCGGCAGCTGTAACCTCTAATACAACACTGCTTTCCTGTCTTGCAGAAGAAATTTTCAAACCTACTTTCATCAAAAAATCTCCCGAAAAAACATTTCCTGATGCTTCAAAAGTATTTTTGGCTTGGGGCATAAGATTTATTTCTTTGACTTCGTATTTTTTTAATGGATCAAGTCCTTCTAATCGTACCAAACTGTAATTAGGATCGGTTAATGGATGCAAGGTATAAGAGAAAACAACCGACTTGGTTTTATCCTGATTCACATACATTAATACCGCTCTGCTTTCTTCATAAGGTGAAATCAATCGGTACAAATCTCCTTGCCAAATTACAGGACTTAACCGTTTATAATTAGCAACAGCTTCCTGACAAAATTGCAATTCGTTTGGTTTTAATCCGCCTACGTGAATATCAAAACCCAGTTTACCCATCATGGCCACATCAGTTTTAAATTTAATGGATTGATTGCCCATAGAAGTCACATGATTACACGTTGCGAGCGCAGGATAAAAATTGGAATATCCCCATTGAATAAAAACACGATCAAACGGATCTGTGTTGTCGCTGGCCCAAAACTCGGTGAAATAATTGAGCATTCCGTAATCGACCCTGCCTCCTCCTCCGGCACAAAGCATCATAGGAAGATCAGGATATTTGGCTTTTATTCGATCCAGAACTTTATACAAGCCTTTTGTGTATTCTATAAACAAATGCGATTGCTGATTTTTAAGATAGGTCGAATAAGCACTGGTCATCATACGGTTACAATCCCATTTAAAAAACGCAACTCCTTGTTTGGTTTGCATGATATCATCAACAACCTTAAAAACAAAATCCTGAACCTGCGGATTGCATAAATCAAGAACCAATTGTGTGCGATAAATATTCTTTTCTCTGTTAGGCAAACTCAATACCCAATCCGGATGTTTTTCGTACAGTTCAGTTTTTTCGTTGATCATTTCAGGTTCTATCCAAATACCAAATTTTACATTGGTTTCCTGCGCTTTTTCCATCAGAAAACCAATCCCATTTGGCAATTTTGATTTTGTAGCCTGCCAATCTCCTAATCCTGATGTAGAACCGCTTCTTGGGTATTTGTTGCCAAACCAGCCGTCATCAAGCAAAAACATATCTACTCCCAATGTTTTAGCATCTGTAAACATATTGGCGAGTTTCTTTTCATCAAAATCAAAAAAAGTAGTTTCCCAGTTGTTCAGTAAAGTAAGGCGTGGTTTTTCGCCATCTTTAAGACCATATTTTCTGGCCCAGGCATGCAAATTTCTACTCGCCTGACCTTTGCCCTGATTTGAAAAGGTATAAATAAAAACAGGTGTTTTGAATGTTTTTCCGGGTTCAAGATTGTATTCTGATGCAAATTCATTAATACCTGAAATAATTCTCAACTCATTATTATTATCAATATCAAATGTATACTTGAAGTTTCCGGACCACGCAATTGTTCCCGCAATTACTTCACCTGTATTTTCTCCTGATTTTGAATTTAATGAAAGAAAAAAACTGGGTGACGCAAACATATTTGTTCGAACGCCCAATTTCGAGTCGATAACCTTAATGCCTCTTGTAAGCTGACTTTCTTCCATTCGAACTTCCTCGACTACATCGCTATAAAATTGTGTCAGCCAATATTGATCTGCATCCAAATGCAAAGCCGATGAAGCATAATTGTACAGCATTACAGCTTTTTTCTCGTTGTGCTGAATTTCTGTCCACGATTCGATTACGTTTTCTTTGTAGAATGTTTTATAATGAAGGTTGACAAAAACCGGATATTGAGGATCTTTTAATTTGATGATAATCTCAGCTGTATTATCCGTTATTTTTTGAATGGTATGATTTTGACATTCTAATTCTAACGAAGGATTTCCGTCGTTATGGGTAATTCTGATAGCGGGTTCGAATAAATTATCGGTTCCAAAAGTTGGGTATGCCGAATGACGTAAATCGATTAAAGGATTCCCATCATTCACCACGAAATTCTTGGTATTTTCTTTGGAAACGGCTTCGTATTCGCTACTATTATTAAGCTTTGTGCCCAAATAAGTCTGATACAATTTTTTGTTTTTACCAACCTTAAGCACTAACGCAGAATTTTGAGTTTCAATCTTAATTAAAGAACTTTCCTGCGCCTGAATAGCTGAATATGTAATGGTCAATAATAACAGTAAAAATTGCTTCATTTTTTTTATTTTTTAAATTAATCTTTCGAGATTTTATTACAATAATTTTAATCTTCTCGCAGATTTGGCAGATTCTTTTTTTATCCTTTTTGATATATCTAAAAAATCTATCACAAAACTTCAGCACTATATCTTAGAAATAAAATAGAAGCTTACAAAATAAATCTGCTAAATCTGCGAGAGAATGAAACGCAGGATTTATATCCGTAAAATTTAATATCCAAAAGGATTATCAACACTATGCATTGGCTCAGTAAACCACTTTGCCCCGTTTTCGGTCATGTAAAAATGATCTTCATGTCTGATTCCAAATTTCCCAGGAATACAAATCATAGGTTCGTTGCTCACGACCATTCCTTTCTTTAATTTTATTTCGCTTCCGCGTACTAAATACGGGAATTCATGAATATCCAATCCCGTTCCGTGCCCTACTCTGTGGGGCAATCCCGGTAAATCATAGTCAGCGCTTAATCCGGCTTCCGCCAAAGTTTTCCTCGCCGCGTCATCTACTGATCCGCAGGAAACATCGATATTAGCCGCTTCAAAAGCAGCAAATTGAACTTTTTGCTCTAGATTCCAAATGGTTCTGTATTCTTCCGAAGGAGTTCCGTAAGCATAAGATCTTGTAATATCAGAAAGATAACCTTCTAATCTACAGCCCGTATCTACAATCACAGCATCGTTTTCTTTTAAAGGCTGAGGAACCGAAACGCCATGAGGATATTGCGTATCATCAGCAAATAAAACAATACAGAAATAAGAACCCGAAGATATTCCGGCCTTAATGTGTGCTTTATGAATAAAATCAACCACTTCGTCTACTGTAATTCCGGGTCTTAAAATTTTAGCAGCAGCGCGCTGAACCTCCATCGTAATGTCTTTTGCTTTTTGAATAATGGCAATTTCATTTTTAGATTTTTGCATTCTACAAGCGGCTGTAATCTCTTGTGCGTTTATAAAAGCGTATGACGTATTGGCTTTTAAAACTCCATCAACTAAAAAATAAGGCGAAGATTCATCAATTGCAATTCTGCCGTATTCAGTGCTTTTATCATTCAATAATTTTCCGAATAAAATATAGGGCGATTCATGTTCTTCCCAACAATTAATATTGTCCTGAACTTTCATGTATTTTTTAAAAGTACCTTCTTCAAATTTTGGCACTATATATTCTAAAGAACCATCATCAAACAATAAAGCACCAACCATTCTTTCAGAAGCATTCCATTTCGTTCCTGTAAAATAATACAGGTTCGTTCCCGCATTCAGGTAAAGTGCCTGAACAGAAAGCTCTTTCATCAAGCCAGTTGCTTTTTTTATGCGCTCCAGATATTCCCCTAACTGAATTGGCTGTACATCCTGAGTTCTGTTTTCTATTTTTTCTAATTCGATTGCAGCAGTAGAACCGCCTATACCAATTGTCATTTTTTTCTGTTTTTAGGTTATAAAGTGCTAATTTAAGATAATTCATAAAAACCTAAATTAAACACATAGAAACATAGCATTACTAAACTTAAAAAGGCGTTTCACTTGCATCAACACACATAACTATGTCTGAGAAACTTGTTTCTTTTTGATTTTCTTTTTTTTTCAAAATCATAAAATCTATGTTTCTATGTGTTTAAATTAATTGATTTGTATTTATAATTATTTAACAAAATTATTCTGTTTTAGGTTTCGTCTGTTTCATTAATTCCAATACACCTTTTTGATCAAGTGCATAATCGTACAAACGCAAAGAAGCCATAAAACCAGAGAAATTTTCTCCAATATCTGAAGCTCCAATGATAATTTTGGCTTTATCAATGGCAGACGATAGCAGCATATTTTGCGAATTATCCAAAACACCATCTACATAAATTTTCTCTACAACGCCATCAAAAGTCAGCACGATATAATGCCATTTATTGGCCTCCGGAATCGTATTGTAACGCATATCAAAATGACCGTCCAGATGTGGCGCAGCTCCGTAGTTGCTGCTATTATAAGCCAAAGCATTGTACGAATTGGCTAAATTAAATTCGTTTCGATCACACCATGATGCCAGAATTTCTCCTTCTTTAGCAACTTCAGGATTTTTAACCCAGGTTGCCACTGTATACGAACCATTCCATGCTAGAGATTTTGGAACTGGTTTATCTAATGTCAATGCTCCACTTTTGAAATGAAAAGCTTTAATGCCGTCTGGTTTTTCTAAAGATATATCTCCGCTTTTTGTGAAAGTTCCACCAATAGCACCTTTATTCGAAATCGTATTTAAGTATGAACTATTTGAAATTTTGCTTGCATCAAGATCAACTAGTAATTTCTTAGTGCTTTTTACTGCAGGAAGTGTTTTCGATGGTACGTTTTTTAATGGTAAAGGAAGATCAAATAAAGAACTATACACTTTTATGTTCCAGACTGCAGGGTAAAGTCCCACTTTTTCTGTACCCAAAACGGTGAGTTTGATATAACGGGCTTTTACATCATTATCATCAATCATTGGACTTCCCGCAATACGGTTTTTAGATTGATCAGCATACAGCAACCAGTTTTTTCCATTTGAAGAATATTCAAGTTTGTATTGGTAATAGTAACTCGCAAATTCAAATTGTGTCATTACTCTTTTTATGGTTTGAACGGTTCCCAAATCGATGGTTAAGTCTTCAGGTGTCGTATTATTCGCCGCTTTCCACATCGTGGCATTATTATCATCTGTAGCGTAAGAAGCTTTATACTCGTAATCGTATTGAGTCGATTTTAAATGATAATAAGATGATGCTGTTGTTTTTGATTCGAAAGCAATATCCTTTGGTACAATAGATTTAACAAGATCACTTATACCTTTACTTGTAGGCACTACTTTTTGTATGGTAGAATCATTTTCAAAAATCATTTTATCAATACAAACCTGTCTCGCCAAACCTCCTCTTGTCATAGGATAATCGTGTTTATGATACACGATGTAATAATCATCATTTTCTTTCAGAACAGAGTGATGACCCGGACCATGAACGGTTTGATCTTCATTGGTACTCAAAATTGGATTGTTTTTCCCCGGAGTAAAAGGGCCGTAAGGAGCATCAGCATAAGAATAACGAACATTATAAGTTTCGTCATGGCAAGAAGCTCCGGAATACATTAAAATGTATTTAGAACCTTTTTTCATCATATAAGCAGCTTCAAACGGCGCGGGAGTTTGCGCAAGCGGAATATTGGTCGAATGAACCATTTCTCCCATTGTTTTTTGGTTTAATTCTCCAACAGCGTATCCGCCGTTATAATGTACCCAGGTTCCCCAATACCCGTAAATTTTACCATCGGTGTCTTTGAAAAACTGCGCGTCTAAGGATGGATAACCTTCTCTTGGATATCCGTTTGAAATTACAGGAACATCTTTTTCGCTTAATTTTTTCCAAGGCCCAACAGGCGTGTCTGAAACATAGCCGTAAATATTACAGCCTATTTCGCAATTTCCAAAATACAGATAGTATTTACCATCGTCTCCTTCTACAATATCCGGAGCCCAAAAATTCGTAATTGATTTTGCTGAAAATGAAGGAATTTCCATAATATAATTGAACCAATTCTTGAAGTCTTTACTATACCAAACTGTAGGCGCGCCAGATGCCAGCATTTCATTATCTGTCGTGGCATAGATATAATAAATATCGCCAAACTTTTTAATTGTAGGATCAGCAAACCAACCCGGCAAAATAGGATTTCCGGCTCCCGGCGTGTTTACAGGGATATCTTTTTGAGCAAAAACAGTTCCTGTAAATACCAGCAAAATAAGACTGTAAAATAGTTTCTTTTTCAGCATTGTAGTTATTATTTATTTGAAGAGTTTTTGTTTATTTTTAAACGTTGGGTATGATTTTTTTGAGACAGCAATTCATTATTGATTTGCAAATCCAGTATTTTATTTTCTCGCAGATTTGGCAGATTTAGCAGATTTTTTTATAAACTCTTGTTTACATTTCTTAAAAATATATAAAAAGAATTAAGCCTTTTTTTGACAGCTCAGTAACTATATCTACAGTAATTAATTTTAAAAAAATATGTTAAATCTGCCAAATCTGCGAGAGAAAATTTTAAACGCGTAGCAACATAGTTTTTTTAATAAAAAAGATATTTCACTTTTAACAAGCGGGACTTCTCCCTAAGTCTAGCGACGCTCAGCCTGACAATTCACAATCAATGAATTCTATTAATATTTCCAAACCAACACATCAGCGGTTTTTATTGCTTTGTTGCCAATAATAACTTTTGCCTTTTCCGGTAAATTCATATTATAAACCTTATCCGAATAATTGACTGCAATACCAAATCCGTCACGATATTCGACCATAATTCCTTCGGGATAGTTTTCTATAAGGGCATTTTCTTTTTGGTACAACTTTCTTAATACTTGTTTTTCAAGTTCACCGTTTTTAGAATCTACACCAATATAAGTTACAGTTCCTTTACCTAAATTACGCGAAATAATCGCAGGTGTTCCGGCATAAAAATCTCCATCGTAGGTAGCCCAAACTTCTGTTTCTTTATTTGGTTTTAATAAATCTCCCCAACTGGTCCAGGCAAATTCCTGATTATTAAATTTAATAACACCAGGAGATTGTGGCATTAATAAATCATAGGATTCTATTTGAGAACCTATTAAATTCCACATTGGCTCATAAAACTTTGCTTCCCAAAGATGTCCCTGACGGTTTTGAATTCCGGATCGGCAACTTAGGATTAAATTCCCTCCGTTTTTTGCATACAAGGTTAGTTTATCAATCATTTTTTGATCAATCATCTGATAAGCAGGTACTATTAAAAAAGGATATTTAGAAAAATTAGTAGTATCGCGAACAAAGTCTACCGGCGCACCAAAAGATTTTGTCGCTCTGTAATATTTTAAAAAGTGTCCAATAGTATTCCACTCTTTTGTTTGCTTGTTTAATTCAATGCCCATTACATTATCCGGATTGAACAGAATTCCTGTTTTTCGCTTTACATAATAATCCGGCAATGTTGCCTTAGCATCATACTTTTTTCGCAGCGTATCGATTTCTTTTATAAACTGACCAAATTCATTACCACCTACCGTTGGCGTTACACCATCGGTACCTACAATACCGTAATGAAATTGCTCATAACCGTATAAAGGCGCTCGAAAACGATAGGTACACGCAAATTTACTTCCGCCGGCAAAAACATGCCACAACCACATGCGAACACTTCCCGGCAACGGCTGCGGGTTAATACTGCCCCAGTTTACTTGTCCCGGCTGTAATTCCATACAACCATACATTCCTTTCAGTGGACGGAAAAAGTCATTCGACATACCAATACTGGTATAATCGCCTAAACGATATCCTTTTGAACCTACTCCTAAACTTCCTCCGTAGACCAAATATCTTGTGTAACAATCAAAATCCAATTCTTTAGACATTCCCACAAAACTTTCATCGTAGTTGGATCTGTAGTTAGACGTAATCCATTGGTCTTTACTTACCAATTTGCGTATGGTAACTGCCTGACTGTCCAGAAAAGTAGCGGTTTCCTCGTCAGCAAATCGATAATGATCTAATTGCGAATGCAGGTTCATTCCCCATTCTTTATGCAACGGAATATTGATCTGACTAAAATCAGAATAAGTGCCGCTCCAGAAATTGTTTCCCCAAGACTTATTTAAGGCATCAATGGTTTTATATTTTGTTTGTAACCAATTGCGATAGCGTTTTTGTGCATCTGCACCATAATCCAGAAAGCGGGAAGGTTCGTTGTCAACCTGCCAACCGATAATATTTTTATTATTACCATATCTTTTGGCCAATTCCCCGATCATTTTTAAAGAATAAGAACGATAATAATTACTTGAAAACGATGCGTGTTGTCTCGAACCATGATCGGTTTTCGTACCATCTTCATAAGTAGCAAGAACATCCGGATGCTGGCGAACAAGCCATACCGGAGGAGTTGCTGTCGATGTACACATAATAATTTTTAAATTATATTTTGCAGCAATTTCAACCGCTTTATCCAGCCATTTAAAATCATAAACACCTTCCTGTGGTTCTAATTGTGCCCAGGCAAATTCTCCAAAATGGGTAAATTCGAAACCCATTTCGGCAATTTTTTTCAAATCACGATCCCATTGGCTCTGATCCCAATGTTCCGGATAATAATATACCCCTACTGTAGTCAGGTCTTTTTTGGGAAAAAATTTATCGAAATTTTGAGCACTGGAATGTAAACTCGCTGCTATTCCGAATAAAACAAATAGCAGTTTTTTGAAAAGATGTTTTGATGACTGTTTCATTCTTATAATTTAATTTGAATTGCTTTTGTTTTCAAGGCAATTTTATATGCTCCTCTTACTTTTTCGTAAGGTAATTTTACCTCCTGATCTATTCTTAAATAAGCATCAGGCGTATACGCTGTTTTAGGATCTAAAGTAATTTTTACTTCACCCGTTTTAGTATTGTAGTTTACTTTATTGAATGTTCCTGCATCTAATGTCAGCCACATTTTTTTTGCCCCAATGAATACTTTAGATTTAGCTGCTGTTGTAATTTCTACTTCAACTTCATCTCCTTTTTCTTTTAAGTTCCCTCCAAAAGCCAGCCAGCCTAAGTCTTTTTCATTGGTTATAAAAGTAGCTGTATTTACCGCATAACCAAAGAATCCGGAACCATAATCCCCAGATAAATAATCGATTCTAAGCGTTTCAGGATAAGAGTGAAAAGCAGATGGGCCGAAACCATCCTCGGTAATATTCGAAATTCCGCCTAATAATCCGCCGTAACCAACTTTTAGTAAATGAAAATCTTCAGGTGTTTTTCTGAATTGTTCCAAAACCGGTATTGCATTCAACGCTGAACCATAATGATGAATCTGACGTTCTACTCTCGACAATTTTCCTCCATATAAAAAGTCCCAATACCTGCGCGCGTTTCCGTTATAAGCCCAGTTAGGCATCGTTGGCATGTACGCTAAAATAGCATCAAGCGTGATCTTTGCTTTGTCATTGTATCCAAAATAATCCGACCACATGTATACTTCTTCCTGACCTGTAGAATCCCAAGGCATTTCGCTTCCAAAAGGATAATTTAGCGTTCTCCAATGATCGGCTCTTGCTTTCATTTTAGCTTCAAGATTATTAGCCATTTCTGTATATCCTTCGGTTTTTAGATCTTTTAAAATCAATAAAAAAACAGTTCCTTCCATTTGTCCAAACTGTGCATAATAAGGAGCCAAAGTTGTCATTGCAATACTGGTTTCATAGGCGTTTTTTAAATACCAGTCCCAGCTGTGATTTGTTACCAAACCTTTGTGGTATCTCGCCAAACGATACATCGTCCAGTGTGCAGCGGCAACGTGTGGGTAATTGTATGATCTTCCCGGATCATCAGATCCTTTTTTGTCCCATGCAGCCCATGTTTTGTAATTTACCTCTTTGCTGTATGTTCCTTCCGGCATTAACGTAGGTTCGTAATAAAAAACACTTTTTTTAACACCGTATTTTAGCGTATCAGCTGTATTGTATTGAATTCCGCCCCACAATGTTTTGTCAACAAATTGCTCTAGTTTTACTATTTCTTCTTTATTGGGTTCGATCAATTGTTTCATAATAGCACCCAACCAGCCTCCTGCTCCACCTTCGTCACTTAAACCTGCAATCCATACACGACTGTCCTGACTTACTTGTTTTTTAGTTTCATAATCATACGAAATTACAGAAGGATTTCTGTGAAAAGGATCATTTTTCTCGTCAAACCATTGCGCGGTTGTAGAGAAATGACCAAAATCTGCCACAACATCTTTTTCAGCTTTTATTACTTTGTAATTAATAGTTTGCTGTAAACCATCTTCATAAGTTACAGTCAATCTGGCTCTGCCCCATTTTTTTCCGTTTACTTTGTATTGAAAATATCCTTTCTCGTTTCTTCCTTTTGCCTCAATTGCCAAAGCGCCTTCCGGTTCAATTTTAAAAGATTTTACTGCTTTTTTGTATTGTAAAAAAAGCTGGCCATCTACATCTTGCGGCAATACATATCCGGGAACTCCTATCGCTACCGGGCGTTCTTTTTCGATTAATGTTTTCTGGATATTTTTAATTTCATCAACCAATACCAATTTCAAAGAGAAATTTTTAGAGGCTCCGGGCTGAAGTGTTAATGAAGAAGGAGTATTCCATTGTTCTGCTGATTTCCATTCATTCTCAGCATAAGCTTTGCTCAATGGCATCCATTCATGAAATCCTTCAAAAACGATACTTCTTGGCGTAGTATCATCCAATAAAGGACGATAAGCTTCAAATGGCATATTTTCCTCAGGAAGTAACAATAATGCCGGACCATGACCGCTTAATCTTTTTACTTCAAGATAACCGGCATCTTTTCCTATATAAGGATCAAAAAATACATTATGGGCATGTGTTTCATCCAGCGATTTTCCTTCAAGAATATTATTAAAAACCATAGGAATTCCTAACGCTCCAATTTCTATTGCTGCGCCTGAAGTATTCGTAATTTCAAAACGCATCACTAAATCTCCGTTTTTATCTTCGTAATAACGTTTTACGCTAAGCGGAGTTCCGGCCGGAAAAGTATTCGAAAGATCTGCCCCCGCCAATGTAGTTCCTGAAACGGCAAGTTCTTTTACCGAAGCACGTTTGGCTGCACTCGAGTAATTTTTCCAGGCTCCGGTCGCATCTTTAATTCTAAAATTAATATCTCCCAATTGGTAAAGTCCGTCTTTATCACGGATCGAAAGTCGCTCACCCGGAGTAAAATCAAAGGTTTTATCTGTTACAGGAGATAAAGCGGCTACGGTTTGAGATGATTTTAATAATTTAAGCTGAAATGATTTGGTGCTCACATTAATGAATCCTTTATCTATCTCCAATGTCGATTTTTCGGCTTTGATTTTATCCCAATACTCCTGCGCTTGCAGATTATTTGAAGCCATTGAGCAACAAATCATCACGGCTAATAATGTTATTTTTTTCATGTTTCTTATTATTTAAAAAATCTAAACAGACTTTATTTATTCTTTTTATTTATACTTTTTAGAGATGAATTTTATTCTAATTAATTCAAGTTGCTAATGACAATGTCATTAAGTTAAAATTTCACATAACCGCTTTGCGATCTTAAAGCAAAGCGCAATTCATAAAGCTTTGTAAACTTTGCGTAATCCTTTGCGAACTTTGCGTAATCCTTTGCGAACTTTGCGGTAAAATTTTATTTTTTGCTTTTTAAAAAACTTAACTTAATGACATGTTCATAAGGATTATACTTATTAAATACCAGCTTGAATTAATTATTTAAAATCAGTCGAAAACTTCCAATTCGTTTTATAATCTTCAGCAACAGGTAAATCTTCCAGTATAATTCTGAGCATTTCAACCGGCATTATATTTTCTTTTAAAACTCGGTCGTGAAATTGCTTTTCTGTCCAACCTTTGGCCAGCAATTCGTTTCTTAAAGCATAAAACTGTAATCCGCCTGTCATGTAAGCAACCTGATATAATGGTGCATCTCCGCTGGCGAAAGAACGTCTTACTTCAGCTTCTGCATTGGCTCTTTCGTGTCCTACTTCGTTTACTAATAAATCAATGCATTGCTGCGGCGTCATTTCTCCCAAATGGTATTTTAATGAAAAAATGATTCGGGCGCAACGGTGAATTCTCCAGAATAACATTCCTAATTTTTGTTCAGGCGTTTGCGGAAATTGTTTGTTCCAAAGGTTGATTTCCCAATACAAAGCCCAGCCTTCCATCCAAAACGGCGTATCAAAAGGCTGACGATACGATTTATAACGACTGTTCATAAAAAATTGCAAATTATGTCCCGGCAATAATTCGTGTTGCACGGTTGCAAAAGAAAAGTTTGGATTATTACCACGCATGCTCATCAGCTTGTCTTTCTGGTCCATATCTTCGGTTGGATAGGAGATGCTAATTTCCCATCCTCCTGTAAAAAATGGATTTATTTTCTGGCGTTCCGGTGTCATCATAATCATTTGCCAGGTTTCTTTTGTCAAATCCGGCAAAGTGATTAAATCTCTGTCTTCGATGAATTTTACTGATTGCTCGTATAAACTTGTAATAGCTTGTGGTTGTTCGCCTGCCGGAACATAAGTATCTTTTACATGTTCCAGTGCTTTTTTCCAATCGTTTCCGTAACCTAATTCTGTCGATGCTTTTATCATTTCTTTCTTGCACCACTCAAATTGGTTTTGCGCCGTAGCAATAAGTTCTTCAGGCGAATACGGAATATATTCATATGACAAACTTTTGATAATAGCTTCTCTGCCAATTGGTTTTCCTATAATACCGCTCCCGTCATCTTTTACGCTGTTTTTAGAATAGTTGCCTCGCAAAAATTCTTCGTAAACTTTAAGTTTATCCGATAGGTTTTTATACGGTTTCTGCATCCACCAGGTAAAATCAGGATCGTAACTATAATAAAATTCATAAGCTTCTTTTAATGATTTCTCGAAAGAAACAACAGATTTAGCGGCTTTATCTGCTGCAAACCAATCTTTAAAAGGTTTATTTTTTAATACCTCTGTTTTTTTATCAATACTAATTCCGGCAAGGTCAAATGCTTTTGCCAATTGACTAGAAACGGGTCTTTTGCCTCTTCTTCTTTCTTTGATAAAAAGCGTAATATCATCTGAAAAATCCAATACCGAAGCGACTTCTTTATAGCCTTTATATTCTATTTGTAAAAAGTAATTTTCTTTATTAATTAGATTTTTCAACAGCAAATAATCTACTTTCCCGTCTTTAGATAAATTTTTAAAATCGATAGCTTTTACTGTTTTTTCCCAATCGGCATAAAACTTTGAAAATCGAACATAATATTCTTCTGATTCATTGTTCGAATAAAAATTCTGCAAGGCTGTTTTATCTGCCTGAAAAGTATTTATAACATCAATAAGATCGTTTGCAAATGAAGGAACTGCCATTGCTAAAAATAAAAAAAGGGTTAGGAAATATTTTTTCATGTTTTTGGTTTGATGATTCTGAATGTTTTTTTGCCACAGATTAAAAGATTAAAATGATTTTTTAATCTGTGCGAATCTGTGTAATCTGTGGCATTATTTTTTAGCTTTTTTTAATAAACTATTTCAGCGTAACATCCAGATAAACCGAATGGCGGCCGTAGCTTTCGTAAAATGGTTTGTACACAATTCCGTCGATAGTAAACTCTAATTTCTTAGGATCGCCCTGTATAGATTTGCTGATATCTTTTACGTCTAATGTTACTTTACGCCAGTCTTTTCTTGGTTCCGGTTCCTGCGCGGCAAGCAATATTGGTCCGTAAAATAAACTTGCGATATTTTGCTGATCCATTACCGATTCTAAATGAAACTGAAATGGCATGCGTAATTCAACTGTATCTCCGTCTTTCCATTTTCGTTTTAAGGTAAGATAGCTTCCCGGCTGTGCTTTTATCTTTTCCTCTTTACCATTTATCTTCACAAAAAATCCTTTGGTTGCCCAATGCGGTACACGAACTTTTATGTCAAATTTGCCATTTCCTTTGATGGTCAATCGAGTAAAATCTTCATTAGGAAAATCTGTTGTTTGTACCATGGTTACCTTTTTTTCTGTCCATTCTAAAGTAGATGCTACATAAAGATTAACATACAATGTATTGGTGTCTGCGCTTTTAAAATAAATCGAATTCTGAAATTTTGTATTACTTTCGATTGCAGTTCCGTTGCAACAAGTAAAACCCGTCATATGGGCATTTCCAAACTGTTTTACTGAACCCGGTCTTAACGGTACGTGATACGTATTGGCAGGACTATCTTGTGCTACAGAAGCCAGAATATGATTGTAAAGACCACGCTCGTAATAATCCATATATTCTGCGCGCTGATCATAAAGGAACAAATCACCAGTTAGTTTCAGCATATTATAAGTCGCACAAGTCTCATTTTGACCTCCTGATGAAAAACCATTTTCGTAAATCGTAGCAGGCTGGCTTATAAAACATTCTGCATTGGCAGGATTTCTTGCTCCGGCAACTCCCCCAATCGTATACATATAATCGTTTACGGTTTTGTACCAAAAGTTATCTGCAACGTTGTAATATTCCGGCGTATTAGAATCGCGGTACATTTCGAGCGCTCCCATAATTTGAGGAATGTGCTGATTGGCATGTAATCCGCGGAAAGTATCTACATTTTTTGCCAGTCCGTGTGAATGTTTTGCATCGCCATAAAACACTTTGATATTATCGAATAATTGAGCTACTTCCAGATAATGAGGATCTTTGGTTATTCTGTACAATCTTGCCATGGCTTCGTTCATTCCGCCAAATTCTCCAGCGATATATCGGTTCCACATGCTAATAAGCGTTTCGGTAGGTATTTTTTTCATACGGGCATACACCCAGTCTCCCATACCTTTGGCTGTTTCAAGTGCTTTTTCGTTGCCGCTTACTTCGTAAACATCCATTAAACCGGCTAGGATTTTATGCAAAGTATAATAAGGTGCCCAAATTTGAGTTTTTTGTCCTCCGTAAGTTGCTCCGTTTTCGAGCATAATAAACTGATCCGGCGGATAGGCACTAATGAAACCTTTACCCCAATTCCAATAATCAGTACGAATACCTTCCGGACTCAAATCTGAATCGTAACTTGTTTTTCCAGGACCAAAAGGAACTTCCGTAGGATCTGACACAGATTTACCTCCGGCTTCCTTTGGTTTTCCTGAAAGCTGTTCTAAATCGTACAATGTATTGACCATGTACTCCATTTTATCCTTAAAATTGGCCTGAAGCGTTTTATCATAACCTGTACTTGCATATGCCTGAGCAATGGCAGTTAAGTAATGTCCGGTTGCATGTCCGCGTAATTTCGTTTCTTGCGTGTCCCAAACTCCAAGTGGTTCTGCTCCTGTTGGCTGTGCTTGTCCAAAAGCATTGCGAAACATGTATAAAAAAGAATCAGGATCTGTGGTGGAAAGTGTTGTGATGAATTTATCGCGGTTCTCTATAAATTTTGTCTGGTTTCCGTCAAGATCATTATTCAAAGACACCTGATCGAGATGAAATACTTCTAGTTTACGTTGTGGTGTTACAGCTTCTTGTGCTGTAATTACTTTTACAAGAGCTTTTGGTTTTAAATCGGTTCCGGGAATGATTCCTGTTACAGTATATTGCCCGGTTTTTAAAACCTGATTATTGTCTGTTGGTGCCGGCCAGATTACGCGCACTTCCGGTCCCTGAACGCCATCTTTGTAAATTCCTTTGATATAACTTGGCAATCGCGGCAGATATCCAACTCCGGTTGTTACCGAAATATCTGAAACGCTGGTTAAATACTGATTGTAAAGTTGCGGACTTGTTTTAGGAAACGACGGAAGATCTTTAGCCTGTTCTTCTCCTGTTTCTTCTTCCTGCTCTTCTTTTAAAGAATTATGATAGATTCTGGCAACTTGTTTGTCATTTAAAGGAATTCTGTAAATTCTAAAATCATGTAGTTTAGCATTCAGAGAAGCACTTTCTGATGTTATTGATTTACCAATATAAAGCACATTTTTATCTCCTGATTTATTATCAAAAATCTGATCTAAATTGAGTGCTACATTTTTAGTTTCGCTTACCTGTACTCCATTCACGAAAGTGGTAATAGATTTAGATGGAATATTGATCACAACTGCCACATGATACCATTTGTCTTTTTCCAGAGCTGTTGCATTTGCTTTGTATTTTGCTCCTGCCCCACTATTTATTTCAGTCTGAAATCCTCCGTTAGTTGCTATTGGTTCAGCAAAAAAATGAGCATTGGCACTTTTTCCAAAATCAAAAAATATTTGTCCTTTTTGTGCAGATCGCAGGAAAATCCAGCCTGTTATACTTACAGATTCTTCTCCTACCAATGCGTCACCCGGAAGTGTTACAAAAGCTTTAGCATCTGACGGTAAAGAGAGTACTTTGCCAAACTGTTCGTCATTTACAAATTTGGCTTGTGATTCCGAAATCTTACCGTGTAAATTATTTCTTGACCAGTCTTTTGCATTTCCGTCAAATATATAGCGCGCTATCAATCCTGTCTCCCCAATTCCGTCTAAAATCTGATCGCCTCCTTGTGCCATTAACGTTGTTGAACAAGATGCCCAAAAACTTAACAATACACAAATAAATAGCCTGTATCTTTTCATAATCTAAATCTTTTAAACTTTTTTTACTTATAAACTTCGCTCCACTCCGGTGGTGTAACACCTAATAAATGCTGCACAAAATAGTCTCTGCGTTTGCGTTCGCCATAATCGCCTCCGGCCGAATGTCCCATTCCCGGAACGGTTACTAATTCAAAATTTTTATTGGCTTTTATCAGTGCGTTTGCAAATTGCATGGTTGATGCCGGGTCGACATTATCGTCTAACTCTCCCAGAATCAACATCAGATTACCGTTTAGTTGTGCAGCATTTGCTGTATTCGAGCAAGCTTCATATTCTGGTCCTACGGGATATCCCATCCATTGTTCATTCCACCACATTTTATCCATTCTATTATCGTGACAGCCACAAGATGCTACGGCTACATCATAAAAATCAGAATTAAATACCAAGGCTGCTCCTGCATTTTGTCCTCCGGCCGATGTACCGTGAATTCCTACTTTATCAATATTCATGTAAGGATATTTGGCGGCAGCGGCTTTCATCCAGAGTTTTCTGTCGGGGAAACCTCCGTCTTTTAAATTTTTCCAGCAAACATCATGAAAAGCTTTTGAACGATTTGAAGTTCCCATTCCGTCAATCTGAACCACAATAAATCCTAATTCTGCCAATGACGACATTGCCCAGTAATAAGGCTGGAAATTTTTAGGTACAAATGAATCGTGCGGACCTGCATAAATGTATTCGATAATGGGATATTTACGATTAGGGTCAAAAGTAGTTGGACGAACAATCACTCCCCAAATATCTGTTTTTCCGTCTCTTCCTTTGGCTGTAAAAACTTCTGGTGCCGTCCAGCCTGTTTTCTGCAATTCGGTAATATCAGCTTTTTGCATTTCGGTAATAACTTTCTGCGTATCGACACTTTTTAAAACTGTAACCGGTGCGAAATCTACACGCGAATACTGATCGACATAATATTTGTAATCCGGCGAAAAAGTAACTTTATGATTGCCGTTTTCTGTTGTTAATCTTGTGAAGTTTTTTCCATTAAAATCTATTCGGCAAAATTGTAATAAATACGGATCCTGATCTTTGTCTAATCCGCTTGCGGTAAAATAAATTTGTTTCTTTTCTTCATCTACTTTAATTACTTCTCTAACTGGCCAGTTACCTTTTGTTATTTGATTTTTTACTTTACCAGTAAGAGCGTCGTATAAATACAAATGATTCCATCCGTCACGTTCCGAAGCCCAAACAATTTCGTTGCTTTTTTTAATATCAAAACGGTATCTTTTTCCGCTGTAATCTATAAAAGTTGGACTCGTTTCTTCTATAATAACTTTCACTTTTCCAGTTGTCGCATTTACTTCTAAAACCCGATATACCTGGTGTCCTCTTTGATTGTATTCGAAGGTAAAACTGCTATTATCTTCTTTCCATTCAAACCCTGAAAGACCATATTGTTCCTGAAATAAATCAGTCGCTACCGGAATTTGTTTTTTTGAAGACACTACAAACAATTGCGGACTTTTAAATGGTAATTGATCGCCTGGTTTTAAATAATCCCTGGTTTGTAATTTGGGCTGAAACTGATCTTTTGGACTCGATTCTACAAAATAAATTTTGTGTTCTTCGCCGGGTCTCACTTTATAGGCCATGATTTCGGCACTATTTGGCGACCACTGTAAATATGATGAATAATAAAAACCTTTTGAGCCATCATAACTCAACTGGGTTTCTACATTTGTTTTTTTGTTTTTAATATATAAATTGTAATTTTTAATGAATGCCGTATGTAAAGAATCCGGAGAACCTACAGGTTTATTGCCCAATTCATCAAAGTTTCCGCCCCAATACTCATTTGTTCTTAAAGGCTTTTTATACGCACCTAATTTCTTTAATTCGTAAGTACTTAAATTACAAGAGATTTTGATTGTATCTGCTGTAAAAGTTACTGTAGACAAGGTTTTGTCAAACTCTAAATTTTCAATTGGCAGGTCTTTGGCGTTTATTTCTTTCCCCGCTATTTTTGATAATGACTGTGCTAATTTATGATGATCAAAAGCCTGTTGTTGTTTGTGCTGTTTGGTATCTACCAAAAGAAATTCTTTTCCTTTTAATAGGTTATTGCTATACCATACATAGTCATTTCCTACCCAATGAAACTCTTTTGGAGTATTAATTACTTTATTTTTGAATAAAGAATCTACAGCGTTAGCTCTCTTGTACTCTTTTAAAGTTCCCTGAGCCTGAGCTATTAAACAATACGAAAGTGTTAAAAATACACTTATTTTTTTACCAGTTGTTCTCATAATTTAAATATTAATAAAAATATATATTATTTATTGAGATCTATGGGTTAATATTAACAAATACTAATATTATATTACCCATCGAAACCAAAATGTGAGGGAAATCAGTTATTAAATGCAAGTAAGGTGTTGAAAAACAGTATTTCTTAACCTCAAAAGTGAAATGAAGTAAATCGAATTATTTTTTCTTTGGCTTAAGCCAAAACAAATTTCAATACACCTATTGTAGAGACGCACAGCAGTGCGTCTGCGCAAAGTTTGTTAATATGCAAAATGTTAGGCGCATATTAATGCATCTACATTAATACCTGATTCTATTTTAATAGACGTGACAGGTTTTTAAAACCTGTTAGGACGTCAAAGATTAATTTGGCGTTTTTTCTTTTATCAAATAATAGATTGGAATTCCTATTAACATAATCAAAACGCCCCACCCACAAGTGGAGAATTTGTTGAACAATAACGACACGCAAACTGCCGAGGCAATTACAATATACAGCAATGGTAAAAAAGGATATCCGATTGCTTTGTAAGGGCGAACTGCATCAGGCATTTTTTTGCGAAGACGTATAATTCCGTAAATCGTTAAAATGTAGAAAATCAGCACTATAATGATTACGAAGTCTAATAAATCCCCGTATTTTCCGGTAAGACATAATACAGATGCCCAGATACATTGTGCCCAAAGTGCCCAAGCAGGAACGCTGGAATGGTTTAATATTGCTGCTTTTTTAAAGAACAAACCATCAGTCGCCATTGTATAATATACTCTGGCTCCGGCCATAATCAACCCGTTATTACAGGCAAAAGTCGAAATCATAATCATAATGGCGATGATCAGCGTTCCTATATCTCCAAAAATATAGTCGGCCGCCACAACCGCAACCCTATCCGATTTTGCTCCGGCAATTTCGCTAAGCGGAATAACCGCTACGTACATTACGTTAACCAGAACGTAAATAATAGTTACAATTAAAGTTCCCAGAAACATACTTAAACCCACATTTCTCTTTGGATTTTTTATTTCTCCTGCAATAAAGGTTACGCCTGTCCAGGAATCACTCGAAAATAAGGTTCCAACCATTGCGGCAGAAATTCCTGAAATTAAAGCTGTTGTACCAATTGGCATCCAGGAACCTGTTTCGGTATTAAAGGAACGCGGCGTCCAGGCATCTGTCCAGTTCATATTCCAGATAGAAGATTTGGCAGCTAATGTAAATCCGAAAATGATTAATCCTGAAATGGAAACTATTTTTATAATGGTTAAAATCGTTTGTAGAATCTTACTGTTTTTTACGCCGCGGGTATTCAGATAAGTAAGGAAAATAATGGTTACGATAGAAACGATTTGTGCTACGTTGAGCTTAAAACTCCCCAACTCATAAATAATATTTTCATCGCTGACAGCAGGAATTAAATAGGCTGTAAACTTTGAAAATGCAACGCCAACCGCCGCAATTGTTCCGGTTTGGATAACAGCAAAAAAGCTCCAGCCGTATAAAAATGCTATGAGTTTATTATACGCTTCTTTAAGATAGACATATTGCCCGCCGGCATTAGGAAACATCGCGCTTAATTCTCCATAACTTACTGCAGCAATCATCGTTATGATTCCTGAAATAAGCCATATTAAGATAAGCCATCCTGTTGATCCTACTTGTCTGGCAATATCGGCACTTACAATAAATATTCCCGATCCAATCATAGAACCTACTACAAGCATGGTTCCGTCTAGAAGCCCGAGTTCTTTTTTAAATTCTTCCTGGTTATTGTCTGTCATTTTGGTCTTGTTTTTTGGTTTGTTTTTTGTTTAGGAATGTGGCAATCTGTTTTTTTCTAATTTTAAATGTGGTTTGTATTTAGAATTTTAGGATGCGGGTTATAATGAACATTAAGTTTTAAAGGATTTCCATTCCTATCGGGGCTAGAGTTTTAGGCTTCATGACAATATTTTCGTCTAATTTGTCATTTCGACCGAAGGGAGAAATCACACTAGAAATTCCGTAAAGAAATCGTCAATCTTTGTCGAGTTCCGAGTGTGATTTCTCCCTTCGGCCGAAATGACAAACATTGTGGATATTGATTTTTTTCTAAAGATTTCCTCATTAATTAATGAAATTACCATTCGTGGTTTTACGAAACGTGTCGTGTCATTTCTATAAATATATCGCCCCGCTGGGGCTGGAAAATTAATTCACAATTAATGGCGAAATTTTCTCTCGCAGATTTGGCAGATTAGCAGATCATTAATAAATTCAAGAATAAATCTGCCTAATCTGCTAAATCTGCGAGAAACAAACTATTTATATTCTTTATATCCCGGGAAACTTTAAATACAAATGAAAATCGTTATTTAAATAAAAAAAAACAGCTTCAAGTTTGGTTAGAAAGTGAAGCTGATTTTTTAGAGCTGAAACATTTGTGTATCTACCGAAGTAGTTTTCCCTGAAATGATTTCTTCTACTATTTTGCCTGTTGCAGGCGCCAGACTTAATCCCATCATGGCGTGTCCTGTTACCAGCGTTAAATTTTTAAGTTTTTTATCTCTTGCAATAATTGGCATTCCTGAAGGCGTACAAGGTCTGAAACCAAACCAGGTATCTTCTATTTTTGGCATTTCGATTTTTAAATCCGGATAAAAGTCATTTACCGAGTTCACGATTCCCTGAAGTCTGTTTTGATTGATTTTGGTGTCATTGGTATGCGTAATTTCCATAGTTCCTCCAAAACGAATATCATTATTCATAGGCGTTACAGCAACTTTTCCTTCGCATAAAATGGTTGGAATCGATGGTTTGTGATTTTGATCTTTTAATGTAAAACTATATCCTTTTCCTGGTAAAATCGAAATATTAACATTCAGTTTTTTAGCGATATGCGGACTCCACGATCCTGTTGCCAAAACAACCTCATCTGTGGTAAAATTGCCTTTATCTGTGATAATTTCTGCAACGGTATTATTCTTTAAAACAAAATCATTTACGGTGGTTTGTGAATGAATTTTTACGTTTAACCGGTTCAGTTCTTCTTTGATGAACTGCATGAATTTTTGAGGATATACATGCGCATCACTTTTATAATGAACGCCTCCAATGATATTTGTTGCGGTTCCTTTTTCTAATTTCGAAACTTCATCTTTTGAAAGGAAATCGACTTGTAATCCTAATTTTTCTGCCAAAATTCCTTCGTGTTGAATTTCTTCGCCTGTTTTTTCAGTTTTAAAGAGCATCAAAAGTCCTTTTTCTTCATAAAAAAAGGAATTGTTTTGTTTGGCAAAATCCTGATACAAGTCTTTACTTAAAAGCGATAAGTCGCAAAGTGCGGGCATTGCTTTTTCGACGTGTTTTAAATTGGCGTGTTTGTAGAATTGTAATCCCCATTTCATTAAATCCATATTTAATCTGGGTTTTACATAAAATGGACTCTGACTGTCAAACATCCATTTTATTCCCTGCGCAATCATACCGGGCTGTGCCAAAGGAATTATATGCGATGGAACAATCATTCCTGCATTTCCGTAAGAACAGCCGTCGCTCATATCCGATTTATCAAAAACAACTACTTCATAACCTTCTTTGGCTAGATAATAAGCTGAACACAAGCCAATTATCCCTCCGCCAATTATACTTACTTTTTTCATTAGTATTCTAAATTTAAAAATTCATTGGCAAAGAAGTTTTTCTGTAAACCAATGAATTTTTTACATTATCATTCTTTTTTAAATCACCTGAAAACCAAAAGCATACGGATCGTCATCTTCGTCAATAATGATATTATTGTAACCGTAAACTTTTGCCCAGCCCTGAATACTTGGTACTATGGCTTTGATATCTCCTATAGAAGTTTCTTCTTCTACTCTTCCAATAAATTTACTTCCAATAAAACTTTCGTGTATGTAATCTTCTCCTTTTTTTAGTTTGCCTTTGGCGTGAAGCTGAGCGATTCTGGCCGAAGTTCCGGTACCGCATGGCGAACGATCGATGGCTTTGTCTCCATAAAAAACGGCGTTACGTCCGGATGAAGTTGGATCTATAGGATCTCCTGTCCATAACATATGGCTTACATCCCGAATCGTATCATTTTCTGGATGAATGAAAAGATTTGGATATTTCTCGTTGATGCGTTTACGAACTTCCTGACTGTACTGCACAATTTTTCCGGCGGTAAAATCCTGAACGCCTGAAAAATTCTGCTGCGGATCTACAATAGCGTAATAATTTCCGCCGTAAGCAACATCAAAAGTAATTTCTCCCAATTCCGGACAATCAATAGTAAGACCTTCGGCAGCCAAATACGATTTTACGTTCGTCAATCGTACCCAGTCTACTTTTTTGCCGGTTTGCTGGTATTCGATCTGAACCAAACCTGCAGGTGCTTCCATTTTGATTTTTCCCGGAATTTTCGGAATAACCAAACCTTCTTCGATAGCAATGGTTATCGTTCCTATAGTTCCGTGACCGCACATGGGCAAACAACCTGAAGTTTCGATAAATAAAATTCCGAAATCATTTTCAGGATTACTTGGCGGATACAAAATACTGCCGCTCATCATGTCGTGACCGCGGGGTTCAAACATAAGTCCTTTACGAATCCAGTCGTACTCTTTTAAAAAATGTTGTCGTTTTTCGCTCATGTTGTTTCCAACCAAATTGGGCCCGCCACCAGCGACAACTCGTACCGGATTTCCGCACGTATGTGCATCTACACAAAAAAAGGTTTTTCTTGGCATAAATTATATGGGGTTCTTTGTTAGTATATCATTTACGGTTCTGGTAATATTTAACGGGTTTTTGTCCTGTAAACCGTCTGGTAATAATTGATCCGGCCAATCCTGAAAAGTTACCGGACGAACCCATCTTTTTACCGCTGTTAATCCAACTGATGTAAATTTACTGTCTGAACTTGCAGGAAAAGGTCCGCCGTGTGTCATTCCGGAACAAACCTCAACTCCTGTTGGAACATTATTATAAATTAATCTTCCCACTTTATTTTTAAGGTTTTCGACTACTTCCTTAAAATTGTCGAATTCTTGTAAATCGGAATTTAAAACTGTTCCGGTCAATTGCCCTTCTAAATCGAAGATAATTTTATTAAGCTGTTGAATGTCATCACATTTGACAACTACAGAAAAAGGCCCGAAAACTTCTTTGTGAAATGTTTTATTTTTTAAGAAAGTTTCACCATCAACCGTAATTATATTTTGCAATGCATAATTTGGTTTTACCACTTTCTCTAAACTGGTTTGCTGCGTATATCCTTCTTGTCCAAGTACTTCTGATTTCAGGCTTTCGTATTGGCTTTTTATATTGGGATGCAGCATGCAAGTTGGGTCTATTTTATCTGTCTCTAAAGCTAAAATAGTAATAAAATTATCTAACCCGGCGCTTTTTATACCTAAAATAAGTCCCGGATTTGTACAAAATTGTCCTGTACCAGCCACAATTGAAGCAGCATAATTTTTAGCCCATTTTTCAGCATCTGTTTGTAATGCCGATGGTAAAATCAGAACAGGATTGATGCTTCCCATTTCTGCGTAAACCGGAATTGGAATAGTTCGGTTGGCTGCAATTTTGCAAAGTGCCGTGCCTCCTTTTATACTTCCTGTAAAACCTACTGCTTTTATGGATGGATTTTCGACCAAAGAGACACCTACTTCTATACCGTGGCTGTTCAGGTTCGAAAATACACCATTTGGCATTCCGGTTCTTTTGGATGCTTTTATAACTGCCGAAGCTACTAATTCACTTGTTCCTGCATGAAGCGGATGTGATTTTACCACCACAGGACAACCCGCGGCTAATGCACTGGCTGTGTCTCCGCCAGCAGTAGAAAACGCAAGCGGAAAATTACTGGCTCCAAAAACGACTACAGGCCCTATCGGGATTTGCTGTCTTCGAATATCGGGTTTACCTTCTGTTTTATTAATGATGGCTTCTATCCAGGAACCTTCTCTCAACATCGTAGCAAATGCTCTAAGTTGTCCGGTTGTTCTGCCGCGTTCGCCATTTGCTCTTCCGGCAGGAAGACCTGATTCCTGAACATAAGTTGTTAGTAAATCTTCGCCAAGGGCTTCAATTTCTTCGGCAATAGCGTCTAGAAAATCTGCTTTTTTTACATCTGCAATTGTTCCGTAGGTTTTAAAAGCTTCTTCTGCCAATGCTACGGCCTGTGAAATTTCTTCTGCTGCAGCTTCATAAAAAACAGTTTCATTCTCAGAATTTAGTTCCGGGTTTATTGTTTTGTAGGTCGTTTTACCTTTTGCGGAAAGCACATCTCCAATATAATTTTTTCCTGTAGTCATCGCTTTCTTTTCAATTTTAATTAAATATTTTTATATGCCGGCAATACAGGTCTGTTTTTCATTGCTGAATCAATTATCGACAAAACACGCTCTCTTTCTTTGCCTTGTAACGGAAGTCTTGGTGCTCTTACATTTTCTGTTCCCAGTCCTGTTGCTACTTCTGCCAATTTTATATTTTGTACCAATTGCGGAGAAATATCCAACTCTAATAATGGCATAAACCATCTGTAAATTGCTAAAGCTTCATCTACTTTTCCGGCTTTTACCAATTTATAAATAGCCACTGTTTCTGCAGGATATGCTACCACTAATCCGGCAACCCAACCATCTGCTCCGGCCACTAAACTTTCGAGTGCCAATGTATCGACTCCGCAAAGCACTTTTAATCTGTCTCCAAAACGGTTTCTGATTCTTGTTACATTGCTAATGTCTCTGGTAGATTCTTTTACTGCCTGAATGTTTTCGAGTTTTAAAAGTTCTTCGAACATGTCCAGTGTTACCTCTATTTTATAATCTACAGGATTATTGTAAATCATAATAGGTAATGATGTACTTTGAGCAATTTCCTTAAAATAAACTACTGTTTCATGATCTGTTGCTTTGTAACGCATTGGCGGCAAAAGCATTAAACCATTTACACCTAATTCTTCGGCACGTTTTGCCAAAGTAATGGCTTCGCTGGTCGTTTGCTCGGCGATATTTACAATAACCGGAATTTTTCCTTCGACAATTCTTAGTGTGTTGTTTATTAAAACCTCTTTTTCTTCTTTAGTCAATGTACTTGCTTCTCCAAGAGTTCCGCCAAGTATGATTCCATTCACTCCAGCATCAATTTGTGCTTTAATATTCTTCTCGAACATTACGAGGTCCAGTTGACCTTCTGCTGTAAACTTTGTCGTTACAGCTGGCATTACGCCATCCCATTTTATTTTCATATTCTTAATTTTTATCAAAAATAAAGCTTAAAGAAAAGAGCTCCTGTGTCATTATTAGCCTTTATCAATACTATATTACCATATCTGTTGCATAATCTGTTTTTTTTGTTAATATTTACATATCTAAAAACAAAACGTTGAAAATTCTACCTTTTAAAATACCCAAAACCGAAAGAGAAGCTCTCATTTATCAGGAAGATATTGAGCGTGTTTTCTATGACCAATTGCACCAACATGAAGAAATTCAGATCAGTTATATTGCAAAAGGTTCGGGAACTTTGATTGTAGGGGATTCTATAAATGATTATAAGGAAGACGATATTTTAGTAATTGGTGAGAATGTTCCTCATGTTTTTAGAAGTAATGTAGAGGCAAGTCCGGAATCAGTAATGCTGACTTTGTTTTTTACGAAAACTTCTTTTGGTAAAGATTTTTTTAGTCTAAATGATATGAGTTCTGTAGATGATTTTTTTAAGGATTCTGAGTACGGCATGAAAATACTTTCGAATCAAAAGAAAATTACACATCATTTTAATAAGCTAAAAAAACAGAATAAAATTCAGCGTATTGCTTCTTTCCTAAAAATTATAAATATCATTATCTCTTCAGAAAAAACGCCTCTTTCTTCGTTTGTTTACAAAAAGAAATATACTGATGATGAAGGCCGCAGAATGAGTGCTGTTTTTGAATATGCCATAGAATATTACCATCAGAATATTACTTTAGATGAAGTGGCAGAAAAAGCGAATATGAGTAAAAATGCTTTTTGCCGTTATTTTAAAAAACGCACCAACAAAACTTTTTTTCAGTTTTTGATTGAAATCAGAATTGAGAATGCCTGTAAATTACTTCACAACAAAAAAGATCTTTCGATTGCTTCGATTTCTGAACTTTGCGGTTTTCAGGATATTGCTAATTTCAACAGAAAGTTTAAGGAATTGAAAGGAATTTCGCCTTCGCATTATCGTGCGCAGTTTTAAGTTTTTTTTAGTTTCTCGCAGATTTTTTTAATCGCGCAAAGACGCAAAGTTTTTATTTAACTTGTTTTTATAAATTGTCAAAAAAATAAAGGCTTTAGCTAAATATTTACATTTTGGCTAAAGCCTATAGTTGTCTGCGCATTTTTGTCATCCCGAGGAACGAGGGATCTCCGTTAGTGGCTCGACAATTTTTGAAATACTTTGTGTGAGTTTCTTGTGGAGATTTGTTTCACGCAGATCTTGCAGATTGAGCAGATTTTATTTTTTGTTAGGCTATAATTTTAATATAAAAAAAAATTTAACCCAAAAGTGATTATTATATTGTCAGGCTGATCGTCCCAAGACTTCGGGAGAAGCCCACGTTTCAATTGGAGCGCCTTTCGACTTCGCTCAGGTTGACAATGATTGTAATTATTTCAATTATAATTAAAAAAGTGAAAAGCCATTCCTAAAGAAGGAACAGCTTTTCACACACTTATAATTACAAGTAACCAACTTGTAAAATCTTTATATTAATTTCTAGTAACCGGGATTTTGCTTCAAATTGCTATTTTTAGCCATTTCTGATTGTGGTATTGGAAAAATAGCTCTAAAACTATCTGCAGGATCTCCTTTCTTTGAAAACCAGGATTTTGTTGAATATATTCCAAATCGTATTAAATCTTGTCTTCTATGCGCTTCACCAACAAATTCCCATGCCAGTTCATCGAGGAAACCACCATACTGAATATCTGCACCACCTTCATAATTGGTAATTACTCCAGCCTGATAAGTTCCGTATTTATAAACACTTCCTCCTAAAAGTTTTGCTCCGGTTACTGTTGCTTTTGCAGGATTGGTATTTTTAAAATTTCTTTGTCTCACTTCAGTAACAATAGCTGCGGCTCCACCGGCATCACCTTTTCTTAACAAACACTCTGCTTTTATCATCATAGCATCTGCCAATCTGTAAAAAGGTACATCATTACTTGCTTGTCCTACAACACCAGGGCCAATTTCATATTTAACCATTCTAAAACCTTCGTTAGGTTCGGTACCGTCAACACTAGTCATATAATTAATATATTCAAATTGTGTTACTTTATCATCTAACATTATCGGTTCTCCTTTACTGGTAAACTGCTTGCCGCCTAACCAACAATCTTTTAATCTTTGGTCATCCGGGTCATACGTATCTATAAATTGAGGTATTCCGCCAGTTCCGTTCCAGGGACCTCCTGCCAAGTCAAAAGTGGCCTGACTTGCAGCCGCCAATGTTCTGTATGGCCAGCTTGTTCCCGGAGCTTTTACCTGATCAAAAGGGATGGATAATATTTGTTCCGGAGAAGATTCATTTTTTATAATGAAATTATCCAGATAATTAGATGTCAATCTAAAACCACCATTATTGATAACATCATTCACCTGAGCCAAAGCTTCATCCCATTTAGGAGTACCTAAATAAACACCTGCATTCAGGTATAATTTTGCCAAAGTCATTTTTACAGCCCACTGATTTACTTTACCATAAGTCGAAGAATTATTCTTATCGCTTAAATAAGGTAAAGCTGTTTTTAATTCACTTTCTACAAAATCAAATACTTCTTTTCCTGTGTTTTGAACTGGTAAATATCCCGGAGGATTGATATATGATGTTACAATAGGGACATTTCTAAAATTATCTAATAGTAAATAATAATAAATAGCTCTTAACGCTCTTAATTCCTGAATGACATTTTCTTTGTTTTCAATACCTTCTATTTGCTCTACCTGATATATCGCCCTATTGACTTTATTTACGCCTGTAAACATATAATACCAATTGCCCTCTGCCATTGGAAGCGCAGTTCCCCAGGTATGTTTGTGCATGGTAATGTAATAATCTCCCCAGCCAATTCCGTTTCTTTGAGGCGTCACCATTAGATCTGATGAATCTTCATACAAGTTATAAACGGCATCCCAATCTGCATAAATTTGTCTAAACGAGTTGTAAGCTGGCGCAATAATACTCGCTAAATCCTCTGCAGTTAAATTACTATTCTCTGCGCTTACCTTATCATAAACGGTCTCATCTAAATTTGTACATCCTGTTCCTAAAAGAAGTAAGCCGGAAATAAGAATTTTATATACTATATTTTTATTTTTCATTTTGATTTAATTTAAAAAGTTACATTTAAACCTAAAGTCACACCTCTCGTGCTTGGATATTTATCTCTATTGTCCATTCCCTGCGACAAAGGATCTGCTCTTTTTATCTCCGGATCCAGGCCTTTGTATTTTGTAAATGTGGCCAAATTATTTCCGGATACATACAATCGCATTGCATTTATAATTTTAAATGGTGCTACATCAAAGTTATACGAGAAGGTTACGTTATCTACTTTTACATAATCTCCTTGTTCAACATAGTAGCTTACGTAGGTTTGATTGTAGTTTAATACCGCTTTATCATATACTTTATCATATGCACTCTCTAAGGTATTATAAGCAATTGTTGGATTTTCGTAAAACATACGTTGTGTATTGAGTATTTGAAAATCGAAAGCTCCTGTTAATACAACGCTTAAGTCAAATTTTTTGTAGGTAAAAGTATTCGTCCATCCGGCATAATACTGCGGGATACCATTTCCTAAATATTGCTTGTTTTTATCGTTATACATTTCTGTGGTAAGTGTTTTTGTTGTGCCATCAGGCAATTCAACAATCCATTTACCATCAGTAGTAATGTCTACAGATTTTAATCCCCAAAAATTTCCTATTGACTGTCCAACTTCTAATCTGTGTGTTTCAAATGAAATTGGATCTCCTGTGTTTCCTGTATTCAAAAAATCTCCTTCAATTTTGTATAAATCATTCGAAAGACTCGTTAGCTTATTTTTATTGTGCGAAAAAGTCATAGAAGAATTCCAATTAAAGTTCTTTGTTCTGACAGGAACTGTATTCAAAAGAATTTCAAATCCTTTGTTTTCCATTTTTCCAACATTGGCAGTAATTTGACGGAACAAATAAGGAGGAGTTGGTACATTATAATCCCATAACATATCACTTGTTTTTTTACTGTAGACATCAAAGCTTCCGGAAATTCTATTATCAAAAAATCCAAAATCAAGACCAATATTTACCTCAGCAGTTTTCTCCCAACGCAAATCGGGATTAGGGTTACTTGCCGGCTCTAAACCTTTAACCCATTTTCCGTTACTAAAGAAATAGCCATCATAATTATACAATGTCATTGACATATAAGGATCATTTGGTATTACTCCGGTTTCTCCGTAACCTGCTCTTAATTTTAAAGTATTTATAGCAACAACGTCTTTCAGGAAAGATTCTTTATTGATGCTCCATCCTGCAGAAACTGCCGGAAAATTACCCCATTTGTGATTGTCTCCAAACTTAGATGAACCTTCTCGTCTGATACTAAATAACAAATCGTATTTATTATCAAAATTATAGTTTGCTCTACCAAAAAATCCAATTAATTTACTGTCATTTTTATAACTATCCATAGATGCAGTACCATCTGACAAACCATTACCCGCGTCTAAATTATTATAAGAAAAGGCATCTGTTGGAAAATCAGAATTACCGGCAGAAAATCCCTCATTCACAGTATATTGATAACTGTAACCGCCTAATATTGTAAAATCATGTTTGCCCAAATTTTTATGATACTTAGATGTTAATTCTACATAATCATTATCTGTAACTCCTGTACTTCTTGAGGCAACGCCGTTTCTTTTATTTATGGTATTTGAATAATGTTGTTTGGTTTCAGCATATCCTGTTAAACCTGTATTTTTATTCTTTGAAAGCTGTGCACTAACATCCCATCCCGGTAACAAATCCAAAGTTAAATTAGCGGTAAATCTTTGCCATGTACTATTTCTATCTTGTGTCGTTTCATTCAAAATTGCGACTGGATTGTAATACTGCAGTTTATTTGAATCCTCATTATAAGTTCCATTTGGGTTATATACAGGAGCAGTAGGGTTTCTTATCATAGCCTGTCTGTAAGCATAGGAAGCAATACCTTCGTCGATACCCATATCACTTGTTCCGTTTAGTAAGCTTAAGTTGATCTTTAACTTATCGTTGAACATGCTGTGATTAACATCAAATGAAAATCGGTACTCTTTATTAAACGTATTAATAAAAGCTCCTGTTTGATTTACATAATTAAGGTTTACTATATAATTTGTTTTAGCTGTACCACCTTTAAAAGCTAAATTATGATTTTGAGAAAATCCTGTTCTTGAGATTTCATCTAACCAATCTGTACTGGCACCACCGTCAGTAAAAGGCAAGGTAACTCCTTGTGCACGCAAACCTCTTTGCTGACCTGCATCTAAAAATTTAGCTTTATTAGCAAAATTAGATGTCGTAGCAAATGTCGAATACGTAATTGTTGGCGCTATTTCTGAATTGACTGTTTTTGTTGTAATAAGAATTACTCCATTTGCTCCTCTGGTTCCATAAATTGCAGCCGCCGAAGCATCTTTTAAAACATCTATCGACGCAATTTCATTTGGCGATACCGTATCAATACTTCCGGGTACACCATTAATTAAAACCAAAGGTCCTGTTCCTCCTTTTAAAGTTGAGAAACCACGCAATGTAATATTGGGTGTTGATCCCGGCGAACCTGAACCGTTATTGATACTTAGACCCGCAACTTTACCTTTAATAAGATCTGAAGCATCATTAATGGCGCCTCTTGTAAAATCTTTTTCCTTTACACTGGCTATTGCACTGGTGACCCTTGATTTTTTCTGAGTTCCGTATCCTACAACTACGACTTCATTTAATTCTTCTTTACTATCCTGAAGAGCTACATTTACAACACTCTTATTCAAAACAGCAATTTCCTGAGTTATAAAGCCCATATAACTAAAAATCAATTTTGAATCTTTATTTTTAAGCGTAATCTGAAAATTACCATCAAAATCACTTACAGCGCCATTAGAGGTGTTTTTTTCTAAAACTGATACTCCAGGTATGGGAATATTATTTGCATCTGTAATTTTACCGCTGATCTTCTGTTGTGAAAACGAGCTAAAAACAACAAACAAAAACAAAATCGTAAAGAACATCTTTTCTCTGTAAGAGGATGTTGCAGTACTTTTAAAAACATGCGTGGTTGGTTTCATAATTTAACTATATTGGTTAGTGTATTTTTAACACTTGTAAAATTATGTTAAATTGGAGTTAACGAAAATGCTGATATTACCATATGCTAATACTATATTATCCTCTTTTTTAAAAAAACATCTGTATTTGCTAAATTGACTAATAATTTAACAGAAAATTACGTCAAAAAATAAATTATATCTCTTTTTAAACCCAAAACACCTACAACTATTCAATATAACTTTACGATAATATTATCTCATCACTTGTTTATTGCATCTCTTTTTAAAAGAAATTAAGTTCTTAAAAACAGAAAGCCCTTTCTAAAAATAGAAAGGGCTCTTTATTATGAAAGTATTGTATTGAATACTATTCTATCGAAACAATGATAAATTCACTTCGTCTGTTTAATTGATGTTCCGCTTCTGTACAGGATACACCATCAGCGCAATTATTGATTAGCTGACTTTCTCCATATCCTTTTGCAGTTAATCTGTTAGAAGCAATACCATTTTTTGTTAACCATTGTACGGTTGCTTTTGCTCTTCTGTTCGATAAAGCAATATTGTATTGGGCAGTTTGTCGGCTATCTGTATGAGAACGAACATCGATTTTCATCTTTGGATATTGTTTCATTACCACAAGGATTTTTTCAAGTTCAAACTTTGCATCATTACGGATGAATGATTTATCCAAATCAAAATAAATAATAGGTATGTTTAGCGTTTTCGCCAGATCAGTTCCTACTCCTATTGATTTAATTCGTTTTTCTACTGGTACTACTAAATTTGTTTCGCCAGTTTGTTCTATTATCGTTACCGGAATTTCCTTGGTTTCAAAATCTTCTTTGGCGGTTCTTACGTAGTATTTTTTGCTGCATTCCACATTAAAGCTGTAAGTTCCATCTGCTTTTGTAACAACTTCAGCTATATTCTTAAATTGTTCGTCGAGCAAAGTTACTTTAGCATTTTCGAGTAATTTACCTGTCTCCGAATCAACAATAGTTCCTTTTAGTTTTTGCTCGCAAAGCAGTTTTCTTGTTTCAGTGATTTTGTAAATATCGTCGTTTCCAATTCCCCCTTCTCTGTTAGAAGAAAAGAATCCATTGCTGGTTTCGCTATTGATGATAAAAGCAAAATCATCTTGTTTACTGTTTATTGGTGCGCCAACATTTTGCACTTCCGTAAAAGTACCATCGATTTTAATCGTCGATACAAAAACGTCAAGTCCGCCTAATCCCGGTCGTCCGTCACTGGTAAAATACAATTGATTGTCTGTAGCTATAAACGGGAAAGTTTCTCTTCCTTCGGTATTAATTGCCATTCCCAGATTTTCGGGTTTACCAAAGCTTTTATCATCATTGATCGTTACGCTGTACAAATCAGATTGTCCTAAGGTTCCCGGCATATCAGAAGCGAAATACAATTTTTTTTCATCATTGCTTAATGCGGGATGTGCCGTGCTGTATTGGTCACTATTAAAGGGCAGCTCGGATATATTTGTCCATTTGTCATTAATAAATTCTGCTTTATAAAGCTTTAGCAAGGTAATTTTCTGATCATCTTTTCCTCTTTTTCCTTTAAGATAGTTGTTTCTGGTAAAATACATCGTTTTACCATCTTTTGTAAAAACAGGTGTCGATTCGTTGAACTTAGAATTGATTTTCTTTTGAAAACGTTCCGGTTCTCCCAATGTACCATCAGCTTTTAATTCGGCTGCATACAAATTCGTAAATGCTTTATTCGTCCATTTGAATGTCTTTCTAACTACTCCACCCGTATCTCTGGCAGATGCAAAGACCACTTTATTGTTGTAATAAGCACTTCCGTAATCTGTTTGCTTTGAATTTATTCCTGCATTGGCTATTTCGAATCTTCCTGAATTGGCTTTTATTTGTTCGAGATAGTTTTTATTATTTTCGAATAAAATCCCTCTTTTATCTGTTACCGTTTTTTTATTGAAGGCTTCGAGGATCTTATCCGCTTTAGCGTAATCTCCCTTTGCTTTTAGAGTTTGTGCATAGCGATAATAATATTCAGGTTTCTGTTCTGCATTCATTTCAAAAAGAGCATCATACCATTTGCCTGCTTTAATCAGTTCACCATTAAAATAATAAGCATTACCTAGTCTCTGAAACATGGTTTCATCTTTATATCCTTTTTCTGCAACTCTTTCATAAGTTCCAATTGCATCAATATAAGCATATTGCGTATAATCTTTATCAGCTTTATTTTGACTTGTTGTCTGCGTGTTTCCTTTTAGCCCTATAAGTGCTAAAAAAATAGTAGAAACTATATGTTTAATTTTCATCTTTGAAGGATTTAGAAGAATCTTGGTGAAGTTATACGGCTATAATTATTGAAGAATTCGAATCGCAGGAATATTTCATGTGAACCTGAATTGTAATTATTTAATCTCGTTGTTTCGCGGTCATAAGAATATCCAATAAACAATCCGTCGGTTACCTGAAATCCTGCCATCGCACTTAATGCTGCACTCCATCTGTAAGCTAATCCTGCTACAAATTTATCGTTGAACATAAAATTAGCAGAAAGGTCTACCTGCAATGGTGATCCTTCGACCATTTTGGTCAATACTGCAGGTTTGAATTTAATATAAGGATCTAAATCGAATACGTAACCCGCTATTAAATAGTAGTTTATTTTGTCTTTAAAGATCGCTGTATCATTATCGTCGTACCTATTGGTTTCGATAAAATTGGGTACAGATAATCCTATGTACGCCTTATCTGAATGGTAGTAAACTCCCGCTCCAACATTTGGCGAAAATTTGCTTTTTAGATCCTGAAATTGCGGGTCGCCCTGATGTTCCGGATTTAATTTGTTGACGTCCAGACTAAAAAGGTTCGCGGTTGCCTTGATTCCAAAAGATAACTTAAAAGTTTCAGATGTTGGTACCGTATATGATAAATCAGCTGATAAGGCATTCTCGTTTGTTGGCCCTATTTTATCGTTTACGAATGAAACTCCAAGTCCCAGATTACTGTTGCTTAAAGGTGTATTTAATGAAAAACTACTGGTTTCCGGTGCTCCATCGAGTCCTACCCATTGGGTACGGTACAAACCAAAGATGCTCATTGCTCCTCTGGATCCCGCATAAGCAGGGTTGATATTAATGGTATTGTACATGTATTGTGTGTACTGCGCGTCTTGTTGTGCAAATCCTACAGCGGAAAAAAACATAAAAACTAAAACTAATTTTCTCATTTATTTTTCTTTTAATAATGGCTTAGCTTTTTTTAGGGACTAAGCCATTTTAATTTGTTTTAACTATTATTTAGTGAGGTATAAATATCCTGCTTCCTGATGTGCGTTTGAATCGCTGTCTTTGTACTTAAGAATATAATAATACGTTCCAACCGGCAATCCATCTGATTGTTTTACTGTTGTGCGTCCTTCAGATATTCCTTTAAAAGCACGCTCTTCGTTATTATAGTTCTCACGCTCGAATACTAAAACTCCCCAACGGTTGTATATCTCGACTGTATTGTCAGGATAACATTCTAAGCCCTGAATGTAGAATCGTTCGTTTTTGGCATCTCCATTTGGAGACATCGCATTAAAGATTTTTATTACACAGCCTTCGATTGATAAAACGGTAGGATTATTTCCTAAATTATCTGTGTCATCAGAAGCATCATTTACAATAACACCTAAAGGATTTTGTCCTATTGCTACTGCCTGATTAGAAACTTTTTTAGCATTGATATCACTTTGTTTTAAAGCATATACTCCTTTAAAAGTAGTACTGTCAACTTCTCCCGGAGCTAATGATATTGGCCCTCCTGTCATAACAATTCCAGGAAGCGGATCGTTGACAACAACGTTTGTTAACCTCACATTTCCGGTATTAGTTACCACGAAATTATACGTTATGGTTTCACCTGCTTCGGCATTTTTATTGTTGTTTTCATCATTAAACACTGCTGTCTTAATTAAGGCTATTCCTGATTTTTGTTCCAAAGTAGTAACCGTACAAGTAGGACAGCTAGGCATGTAAAATTTATCATTTGGAGTTAATGGTGAAGTATCTTCAGAATCATTATCGATACTTACTCCCTGTGGATCATTTCCGGTAACCAACGCTAAATTATAGACGGCACCCAAATCGATATCGGCTTGCGTAAGTACATAACTTGCTGTAAAAGTGGTCTCATCAAAAGCTAATGGTTCTAGTGAAATTGGCCCGCCAACAACTGTAACCATAGGATCTGATACTACAATATCTTTCATAGTAACATTTCCTGTATTCATTACTTTAAAAACATAGCTAATACGATCGCCTTCGTTTACTGACCCGTTATGGTTTGTATCTTCAAATGTTCCGTGTTTCAGTAATTTTAAACCAGGATTCTGAGATAATTTTGTTACCGTAGGGTCATTTTTCCCCGGTAATGCAGGATCATTGCTATCTGATAAATCGGTTATTGGAGTTCCAACAATTGGAGTTGCTGTTACTAAGGCCTGATTATTTATAAAACCTGCATCAACATCTGCCTGCGTGATTACATAAGTAGCGTTGAAAGTTGTATCATCTTTGGTTCCAATATTCATTATTGCAATTGGTCCGCCTGTAACAGTTACCATTGGATCAGTTACCACAACATTGGTTAATTGCATTGTTCCAGTGTTTACTACTGAGAAATTATAAGTAATGGTTTCTCCTTTTTGAGCAAAACCGTCGCCATTGGCATCATTAAAAGATCCTTTTTTGATCACTTCGATCGAAGGCACCTGAACTATTAGATCTATTACAGCCTCATCGCAAATCGTTGGATTCGCTTTTTGACAAATTGAATATGTGATAGGATAAGTTCCAGGTGTCGTATTAGGATCAACTGTTATCGTTCCGTCTGTATTTAAAGTTACTCCTGTTGGAAGAACTGTTGACGTGGTTAAAGTTACATCAGCTGGCAAGAATGGTAATCCATCCAAAGTATCATTTCCAAAAACAGTTGGGATTGTTCCTCCCGTTGTTCCGTTGATTGGACTTGGCGTATCATTTGTAGCATCGATTGTAGTTACAATTACTGTAGTAGTTGCTGTATCACAAATTAATGGATTGGCAACCTGACAAATACTATAAGTAACAGGATAAGTTCCCGGTGCTGTGTTAGCATCAACCGTTATTGTTCCATCTGTATTTAAAGTCAATCCTGTTGGAAGAACCGTTGACGTAGTTAATGTTACATCTGCTGGCAAGAATGGTAGTCCATCCAAAGTATCATTTCCAAAAACAGTCGCAACAGTTCCGCCTGTTGTTCCGTTGATTGGACTTGGCGTATCATTTTTAGCATCGATTGTAGTTACAATTACTGTAGTAGTTGCTGTATCACAAATTAATGGATTGGCAACCTGACAAATACTATAAGTTATAGGATAAGTTCCAGGTATTGTATTAGGATCAACTGTTATCGTTCCGTCTGTATTTAAAGTTACTCCTGTTGGAAGAACTGTTGACGTGGTTAAAGTTACATCAGCTGGCAAGAATGGTAATCCATTCAAAGTATCATTTCCAAAAACAGTCGCAACAGTTCCGCCTGTTGTTCCGTTGATTGGAGCTGGTGTGTCATTTGTAGCATCGATTGTAGTTACAATTACTGTAGTAGTTGCTGTATCACAAATTAATGGATTGGCAACCTGACAAATACTATAAGTTATAGGATAAGTTCCAGATGTTGTATTAGGATCAACTGTTATCGTTCCGTCTGTATTTAAAGTTACTCCTGTTGGAAGAACTGTTGACGTCGTTAAAGTTACATCAGCTGGCAAGAATGGTAATCCATCCAAAGTATCATTTCCAAAAACAGTTGGGATTGTTCCTCCCGTTGTTCCGTTGATTGGACTTGGCGTATCATTTGTAGCATCGATTGTAGTGACAATTACTGTAGCAGTTGCTGTATCACAAATTAATGGATTGGCAACCTGACAAATACTATAAGTTATAGGATAAGTTCCAGGCGCTGTGTTAGCATCAACCGTTATTGTTCCATCTGTATTTAAAGTCAATCCTGTTGGAAGAGTTGTTGAAGTTGTAAGTGTTACATCTGTCGGTAAAAATGCAACTCCATCCAAAGTATCATTTCCAAAAACAGTAGCAACAGTTCCGCCTGTTGTCCCGTTGATTGGAGCTGGTGTATCATCTTTGGCATCAATTGTAGTGACAATTACTGTTGTTACAGCCTGATCACAAATCGTTGGATTCGCTTTTTGACAAATACTATAGGTAATAGGATAAGTTCCAGGTGTCGTATTAGGATCAACTGTTATCGTTCCGTCTGTATTTAAAGTCAATCCTGTTGGAAGGGTTGTCGAAGTCGTTAATGTTACATCTGTCGGTAAAAATGTAGCTCCGTCCAAAGTATCATTCCCAAAAACAGTAGCAACAGTTCCGCCTGTTGTCCCGTTGATTGGAGCTGGTGTATCGTCTTTGGCATCAATTGTAGTGACAATTACTGTTGTTACAGCCTCATCGCAAATCGTTGGATTCGCTTTTTGACAAATTGAATATGTGATAGGATAAGTTCCAGGTGTCGTATTAGGATCAACTGTTATCGTTCCGTCTGTATTTAAAGTCAATCCTGTTGGAAGGGTTGTCGAAGTCGTTAATGTTACATCTGTCGGTAAAAATGTAGCTCCGTCCAAAGTATCATTCCCAAAAACAGTAGCAACAGTTCCGCCTGTTGTCCCGTTGATTGGAGCTGGTGTATCGTCTTTGGCATCAATTGTAGTGACAATTACTGTTGTTACAGCCTCATCGCAAATCGTTGGATTCGCTTTTTGGCAAATTGAATAGGTGATAGGATAAGTTCCAGGTGTTGTATTAGGATCAACTGTTATCGTTCCATCAGTATTTAAAGTTACTCCTGTTGGAAGAACTGTTGACGTGCTTAAAGTTACATCAGCTGGCAAGAATGGTAATCCATTCAAAGTATCATTTCCAAAAACAGTGGCAACAGTTCCGCCTGTTGTGCCGTTAATTGGTGCTGGTGTATCATCTTTGGCATCAATTGTAGTGACAATTACTGTTGCTACAGCCTCATCGCAAATCGTTGGATTCGCTTTTTGGCAAATTGAATAGGTGATAGGATAAGTTCCAGGTGTTGTATTAGGATCAACTGTTATCGTTCCATCAGTATTTAAAGTTACTCCTGTTGGAAGAACTGTTGACGTGCTTAAAGTTACATCAGCTGGCAAGAATGGTAATCCATTCAAAGTATCATTTCCAAAAACAGTCGCAACAGTTCCGCCTGTTGTTCCGTTGATTGGAGCTGGTGTATCGTCTTTGGCATCAATTGTAGTTACAATTACTGTAGTAGTTGCTGTATCACAAATTAATGGATTGGCAACCTGACAAATACTATAAGTTATAGGATAAGTTCCAGGTGTAGTATTAGGATCAACTGTTATCGTTCCGTCAGTATTTAAAGTTACTCCTGTTGGAAGAACTGTTGACGTAGTTAAAATAACATCTGCTGGCAAGAATGGTAATCCATTCAAAGTATCATTCCCAAAAACAGTGGCAACAGTTCCGCCTGTTGTTCCGTTGATTGGAGATGGTGTATCATCCTTTGCATCAATTGTAGAGACAATTACTGTTGTTACAGCCTCATCGCAAATCGTTGGATTTGCTTTTTGGCAAATTGAATATGTAATAGGATAAGTTCCAGGTGTTGTATTAGGATCAACTGTTATCGTTCCATCATTATTTAAAGTTACTCCTGTTGGAAGAACTGTTGACGTGCTTAAAGTTACATCAGCTGGCAAGAATGGTAATCCATTCAAAGTATCATTTCCAAAAACAGTGGCAACAGTTCCGCCTGTTGTTCCGTTGATTGGAGATGGTGTATCATCCTTTGCATCAATTGTAGAGACAATTACTGTTGTTACAGCCTCATCGCAAATCGTTGGATTTGCTTTTTGGCAAATTGAATATGTAATAGGATAAGTTCCAGGTGTTGTATTAGGATCAACTGTTATCGTTCCATCATTATTTAAAGTTACTCCTGTTGGAAGAACTGTTGACGTGGTTAACGTTACATCAGCTGGCAAGAATGGTAATCCATTCAAAGTATCATTTCCAAAAACAGTAGCAACAGTTCCGCCTGTTGTCCCGTTGATTGGGGCTGGTGTATCGTCTTTGGCGTCGATTGTGGTGACAATTACAGTAACTGTTGCATCATCACAATTTAAAGGAATATCAACCTGGCAAATTTTATAGTCGAAAGTATAAGTTCCGGCGGCTGTTCCCGCTGCAACATCAACACTACCATCCGCATTTAAAGTTAATCCCGCAGGAACACCTGATGTTCCCAGAGTTAAAACAACTGCTGAAGGAGTAACTAAATCCCCATTTATATTATCATTTGCAAAAATGTTAATAACATTCGTTGCTCCTGTATTTCCGTTAATAGCATCTACACTATCATTATCTGCCACAATTACAGATTTTGTTTCCGTTTCTGTAGCTGTATCATTCCCTGTAGCTGTTCCAGATGTATCTTCTACTGCATTATTACTGCCGTCAACACCTTTTGCTTCAGCTGAATTAATCACTTTACCGGCTATAAGATCAGCTAGCGTTACAGTATGTGTGGCTGTACTATTTGCTGAAGCACTCGGAAGAAGCGTTGTTACTAATGCTGGAGAAATACTTCCCGAATCTGCATTGGCATCCGTAATATTGATATTATATACCGGCACTTTACCTGTATTGGTAACGACTAGATCATAAGTGATTATATCTCCAACTTTATTAAACACTCCTGTTCTGGCTGTTTTAACCAGTTTTAATTCAGCCAGAGGTGTTGCCTTATCACTGTCATTCGTCACAGTGACATCAATATTATCACCTTTTATAGTTGCTGTGTTTGTTACCTGACCTGTGGTTTTTATAGTAGCTGTAATATTTAAAGTAGCAGCTGCATTAACAGCAAGATTACCAATGTTCCAAATTCCGGTGCTTTGAACATAAGTTCCTACGCTTGGGGACGCAGAAACGAAAGTATAACCCGCAGGTAAAGCATCCGTAACCACAACATTTCTATCTTCATTTGGTCCGTTATTTTTAGCTGCTACCGTAAATACAACTTCATTAGCCGTTGATCCGTTTGCAACTGTTTTGGTGACTTCGCGATCTCCACAAACAGCAACATAAATTGCTGCCGATTTTCCTGTAACTCCACAATCACGTGTTCCTGTAATCGAATAATTTCCTGTTTTTACCGGAACTACAGATTGACTGGTTGCACCAGGTATCAACACTCCATCAAGATACCATTGATAAGGTTCTAATCCGGGATCGGCAGTTATAATGTTAAGTGCACAACCATTACTGTCTCTTGTAACGTCAGGAAGCGCTGGGGTTTCATTAAAAGAAGAAAAGAATCCCGACATCGAAAATCCTCCACCTTGCTGTACAATCCCAACATTCATTCTTGCTGAAGAATTAACGGTAATATTGGCAGGATTTCCAATTTGTGCGTTTTCGAATCTAATTAAATAAACTCCTGTTGAACCTAACTGGAAACGAAGATTGCCAGTTGTAGTTTCAATATTAGTCCCGTTTACATAAACAATCGCTGTTAGAGATTCTACCAGAACAAATCCAAAATAAGGCAATACTTGTGCGTTATAACCTTTGAACTGACTTGTTGAAGTCCATTTTGATCCTGAACATCCTCCTACAGGAAGTACGGTAGCAATATCTACTTCACATGATTGGGCTGTTCCTGAATATACTGCAATAGGTTTATTTGATTCTATTATTGATGATGAATAACGAGCGTTAGCATCACCATGATGAATAGAACGATAGGCTCCTCCGTTTGCAAGTGTAAAAGTTGTTGTATTAATAAAAGCTCCATTTGGAGCATAATTAGTTACTGTAACTTGAGTATTTCCTTCAGATGCAATTATGGTAGACTGTTCAGGTAAATTAGTTCCTGTTCCTGACGTACCACTACCTCTTACTACGATATATCGTGTTCCCAGAATACTTACCGGCGCCATTTGATCTACTGCTCCATCTCCACATCCTCCCGGAGTATCTGTATAAGCACCTGTATTGGCTACTACAGGTTTATTTGCTTCAAGTAAATCTCCTGTACCTGTACGTTGAAACAAATAACTTTGTCCTTTATTTAAGAGTACCAGATTGGCTCCGTTTATCTTTACCTGTGTGTTATCATCAATTGCCATAACCGAATAAACGGGAAGGTTGGAGGCTCCGTTAAATCCTGAAATACCTGCAAAATCACTTCTGTAATACCCCAAACGGAAAGCAGTTCCCCTGCCCTCATTACCAAAACTAACCAAAGAAGCATTTCCTTTAATAGTAGCACCGGTAGTATCTCCGCCACCAGAACTAGCCTGATCAGAAGCTACATTTCTAAGATTTACAGATACTTTTCCACCGGTACTTTCTACTATTAAACCTTTATCGTCCTGAATTGTATTAACAGGGTTACTATTTAATTGCCATGGCGATCCAACGAAACGATAGACATCAGGCGCAGCCGAAGTAAGTGTGCGTGTTGCAAGAAATGTACCGTCACTTTTCTTTAAAGTTACCGTGACCGTTGTGGTCGATTCTGTAGTAAGTACAATTTCATTTGCTTTACTCCAGTATTGCCATGGAGATGGCGCTATGTAATGACTTGTTGCATACTGTGCATTTCCTTTAAATACAAAAAAAAGAAACAAAAATAAAAACAGTATTTTTTTGGGTAATTTTTTTCTCATAGTTATCATTTGAATTATTATCCTAGATATATTTTGATTTTGGGTGCGAAATTATAGATTAGAGCTTCCAATAAAGGGAGCACTCCTTTCTCGATTACGTAATAGAGAAAATATCCGATCAGAAAAAAAAGCATAAACAGCTAACAAACAGATATTTGCAGTTAAACGACTTTTAAAGCATTTTAACGAGTACAGTTGTTATTTTCACACTTAATCGCGATTTGATAAGTAATTACAGCGCTATTACCATAGAAGTATTGGATAATTATGGCTGAAAAAATCCAGTTTGATCGTAAAATAATATAGTAAAGTGTATTTTCTATTAGAAACAAAATGACTTTCTTCTGAAGCTAATTAATGAGAAAGCAGCCAAAAAATTTATCTTTGCAAAAGCTTTCATTTTTGAAATTGCCTAGTAATTATTGCTGAAATCAGAAGTTATTTTTATCATCAGTAAACCAGAAGTATTTTGTAACGTAATGATTTTAAGTTGTTATGATTTCTAAAATTCTATACTTTTATCAAAAAAAAGAACTACTTTACCCGTCATAATAATTTGATGCACTGCATTGATAAAAATCATACTATTTTTCTTAAAATTTGATATAACCCTATCAATGAAGCGAAAAATCACTCAAAAATAATCATCGCCATACAACCTTTTAACTCCAATTATTTACATGCACTTAAAACGTATTATTATCCTATTTATAGCTGTAGTTTTTCCTTACTTAAATTATGCACAAGGTTCAAAATTCGACAGTATTTTCTCAGAGACCGCTCAGGTACTAGTAGGCTCCAATCCAAAGAAAGCTTTAAAAAATACCGATTACCTTTATAAAATCTCAAGTGATAATTCACAACGAATAAAATCCAGTATGCTGAGAGCAACGCTTCTGCGTCAGTACGGTATTCGAAATGAAGCGGTTGCCGCATTAAAACGTGCAGACAGTCTGGCTGTAATCGACAAGAATTACACTATGCAGGCAAGAATAAATGGTTTTTTATCAACACTTTACCGCGAATTCGAAATTTATAGCATAGGAAAAACATACTTACAGAAAGCGGTTAGGATCAGTAGGAAAATTGAAGACAAAACAGACATGTATAAATTTCAGGGCAATCTGTCTCAGGAAATAGCCTACTACTACATGTATTCTTCGGATTTTTCAGAAGCCATTGTACATCTTAAAAAGGGTAATCAATTATTTAAAAAAGCCGGAGCCAGTATTGATGTTAACTTTCAAACCGCAGTCAATAACGAACTTATAGCCAAAAACTTTCTCTCACTGCATAAAGTCGATTCTGCATTTTTATATTATGAAAAAGCCAAAAAAGGACTCGAATCATCCCAATCTCCAAATAGTCCTCTCAAAGGATTTATATACAATGGTCTTGCAAATGCCTACATAGCTAAAGGCGATTTTAAAAATGCTACTTCAAGTTTCAAAACAGCAGAACAAATAGCAGAAGTTTCGAATTACTTTACATTAAAACAGGAAGTCTATGTTTCTTTGTTGGAATTTTATAAAAAAACCGATAATAAAAAATACATCACTTATAATGAGCTCAATCTTAAGCTCAATAAAGATGATGAGCAAAGCCGAAAAGTTATTGCAGATGATTTGATAAAAGAACTACGCAAAAAACAGGTTGATACCCAATCTGAATACCAAAAAAGCAAATATCTTATCATTGGAAGCTGTATTCTTATTGTACTCATTATTATTGGTATATATATATTGAAAAGAAAACAGGATTATAATAAAGTTAAAAAGTTTATTAATAAAACAGAGAACCAGACAGAAACTGAAGTGAAGATTTCTCCCAAGAAAGATGTCGCTAAAGAGTATATGTCGGAGGTAACGGAAAGCACGATTTTAGAAAGCATAAAGCAGTTTGAAAAATCTAATTTGTATCTCAACAAAGACATTTCCTTAAATTCTGTAGCTGCAGAACTTAGTATCAACCAACGCTATTTATCTTATGTCATCAACAAACATAAATCAAAGGATTTTGCCAGTTATATCAATGAACTTCGGATAAATTATATCATTAACCGACTGAAAAATGATCCTAATTATCTAAAATATAAAATAAGTTATCTTGCTGATCAATGCGGTTTTTTATCGCATAGTAGATTTACTATTACCTTTAAAAAAGTTACCGGCGTTTCTCCCCTAACTTTTATTACCTATCTTCAAAACGAAAACCACGAGAAAAATCAATCAGATCATGTTACGAAAGCATAACATGCGAGTTAAAGTAAGCGTAGACGGTAAGTTTATTTTAAAAGCCCTATTTTTATAAAATGAAATTAAAAAAACCCGCCATTATTTTTAAATATCTAAAACAGCTATTGCTGTTGGTGGGTTTACTCTATGCATTTTCTAATTGTCATGTCAAAAAATCTGTTTTGCATTTGGCAGGAATCAAGTCTGTACAGCTTTCTCAAAAAAGCCTTACGCAATTACCTGTTCAGGGATCGTGTCATTTCAGTATACTTCAAAAAAGCAGCCTTTCAAAGAGTAATGGTGCTACTGCTCAAGTTCCCATAATCCCAAATAGATGTTCTTTTTATTTTCAAATACACGAATACCAATTAGTTAACACTTTTCCTATTCATCCTGCTTTCAAATTCAATAAAAGTTTGATAAGCTTCCCTCCTATGTTTATAATATTTAAAAAAATAAAGATTGCGCCGGCAGTGGTTTCGTACACTGTATAAAACAATTTTTACTTTTTTAAATTTATAAAATAACATGCAACATCAAAAAACTTTTGACGTGAACGCTATCGTTCCGTTGGCCTTACGTTTAGTAGTGGGCTGGACTTATTTTTCGGCCTTTTGGAGGCGACTTATCCTTGAAAACAAATTAATTCCCGAAGAAGCCGGATACATAGGAGAAAAATTCAATCATTTTTTACCCAATGCACTCGGGATAAAACCGCTTATAGAATATCTCGTGACACATCCTGAAGCTTTATGGATTAATATGGTCGCATTTACAATTATCGAAGGAATTGTTGGCCTTGCCATGATATTGGGCTTTTTTACACGATTGATGAGTATTGGCGTTTTCTTATTGGCATTAGGAATTTTATTGGCTTCCGGCTGGATCGGAACTACTTGCCTGGACGAATGGCAAATTGGAATTTTAGGACTAGCCTCAGGATTTACGCTATTTTTAACCGGAAGCAATTATCTTTCTCTTGACGGTTATTTTATAACAAAAAAATCAGCCTTTACCCAAACAAAATGGTTTCAATTCCTGGGGTCCGGAGCATTAAATTTCACACCTTATAAACCACTGCTTTTAGTTATCGTCTTTTCTATTTTTGGACTTACTTTATTTACTAATCAATATTTTCATGGTGGAGTTTATGGAACGCTTCATAATAAGTCTGTAAAGCCAAAGCTTGAAATCAGCAACTTAAAAGTGGATCACAACGAATTAAGTTTTGATGTTTTTCGGGTAGAAGGAGTCGATGTGTATGGTTCATTTTTAATTGGTATTTCGCTTAAAAACGAAGCGGGAAAAAATCTTTTACAATTGAATGGAAATGATTTAGCTCAGTTATCTCCTCAAACAATATCAAATTATTATGTCGCCAAAATAAAGCCCGGTAAACATAGTCTTGTAATTCCGTTAGGATCGAAAGCAACAATCCGAATTCCTATAGATAATAAATGGAATTTTCAAAAGAGTGCTTATACGCTGACTTTAACAGACATTAGCGGTGCAACATGGGTGTCGAATTTATAATATAATAAAAGCGGGAAGATGTAAAATTCCCGCTTTTATTTTTATTCCTTTAATTATTGCAATACTTTAAACTGTAATTTTATAAGGAACAAATAAAATTATGTAATTAAAGATTTGGCAAGTTTTTGATCTTTGTAATAGATAATGGTATTTATAACACCTTTATCGTTGCAAATTTTAAGCAATTTTAATATAAAATGTATTAAATATTTAAGATATAATAGCTAAATTGCTTAGTATGAAAACAAATTCAGAGGTAGTTATTATTGGAGGCGGTCTTGCCGGTTTGGCGAGCGCTTTACATCTGTCTCAAAAAGGATTATCGGTAACTTTAATAGAAAAATCCGTCTATCCCCGCCACAAAGTATGCGGCGAGTATGTTTCGAACGAAATCTTACCCTATCTTCATTGGCTTAATGCCGATATTTCAAAATTACAGCCTGTCACTATCAATAAATTTGAGTTTACAACCCGAAAAGGAAAGACAGCTTCAGCAAATCTTCCGTTAGGCGGTTTTGGTGTCAGCAGGTATCAGTTGGATAATTTTTTATATCAAAAAGCAGTAACAAACGGTTGTACCATTGTAAAAGAAATGGTTACGGATGTTTCTTTTGATAACGACCTATTTACGATTACCACTACTCATCAGGTTTTATCAGCAAAAATAGTTTTGGGCGCTTTTGGCAAACGATCCAATATTGATCAGGTATTATCACGCGATTTTTTCGTAAAAAAGTCACCATGGTTAGCCGTTAAGGCACATTATAAAGGTGATTTTGCAAATGATCTCGTGGCCCTGCACAATTTTGAAGGCGGTTATTGCGGCGTTTCTAAAGTTGAAAATGATATAATTAATATTTGCTATCTGGCCGATTATGCCACATTCAAACAATATAAAAATATAGAAGAATATCAGCGTAATGTATTGTATAAAAACAAACACCTTAAAGCTGTATTTGAAAACAGTACACTTCTTTTTGATAAACCTATTACCATAAGTCAGATCTCTTTTGATAAAAAACAGCCTGTCGAAAACCATATTTTAATGATTGGCGATACGGCCGGCCTTATTCATCCTTTATGCGGCAACGGAATGGCGATGGCCATACACAGCGCCAAAATTGCATCAGAATTAGTATTGGATTTTTATTCTGAAAAAATAAAGTCGAGAGACGAATTAGAAAAAAGCTATTCAAAACAGTGGAAAAAACACTTTGGTAAACGCTTATTCATGGGAAGGATTTTAGCGAAAGTTTTAAGGAATAAAACTATTACCAATACCCTCGTTGCCATTACGGTAACATTACCGGCCTTATTACCTGCAATAATCAAACAAACGCACGGCAAACCAATAGCAATTCATTAAATGATCATAAATACTACATATAGAACACAGGAAACGGAGATAATGGACGATTTTTTTCTCGAGGGAAAAGAATTACAAGAAGCATTGGATAAAATTGCCAGTATTAATAGATTGTTAGGCGGCAATAAATTAACGTTGCACGGACTAAAAATATTATTGAAAAAATCAGATGCCACAAAAACAATAACAATTGCCGACATAGGCTGCGGTAACGGAGATATGTTGCGTATGCTGGCAGATTATGGTAAAAAAAACAACCTGAATCTTAAACTTATTGGTATAGATGCCAACGCTTTTACGATCAATTATGCCCAAAAATTATCGACAGCATATCCTAATATCGAATATAGATGTGTCGATATTTTTAGTCCCGAATTTAGTCTTCTTAAATACGATATTATTTTGTGCACGCTTACGCTGCACCATTTTTCGAACGAACAAATATTAAATATAATGACTATCTTTAATAACAACGCCAACATTGGCATTGTCATTAATGATTTGCACCGCAGCAAATTAGCCTATCGCCTTTTTGAAAAAATTTGTACTATTTTCAAATTAAACAAAATGTCACGCGAAGATGGACTAATCTCTATTTTAAGAGGTTTTAAGAAAAAAGAGCTAGAGAATTTCTCTAAAAAATTAGATTTAAAAAACTATACCATAAACTGGAAATGGGCTTTTCGTTACCAATGGATAATTGCTAAAAAATGAGTGTAAAAATTATAACAGTTGCCAAGCAACTCCCCAAATATTCGCGTGCAACAGCAGATATACTTCCGTTTTTGGATGTATGGCTGCAGGATCAGGACGAACGTTTCATCAAAAAAGTAAAAAAGATTTTTGAAGGCGCAGCAGTAGACAAACGCTACTCGATCATGGATCCTGAAGAAGTTTTTACAGCAACCTCTTTTGAAGATAAAAATGATATTTACAGCCGTGAAGTGATTATTCTGGGCGAACAGGTATTAGAAAAAGCACTTAAAAAAGCAGGTTGGGATCCAGAAACACTGGATTACATTATTACTGTAAGCTGTACGGGTATAATGATTCCGTCTTTGGATGCTTATCTCATTAATAAAATGAAATTGAAGCAGGATATCATAAGGCTTCCGGTAACCGAAATGGGTTGTGCAGCCGGAATATCGGGTATTATATACGCAAAAAATTTCCTGAAAGCCAATCCGGGGAAACGTGCTGCGGTTATAGCTGTAGAATCTCCAACGGCAACTTTTCAGCTCAATGATTTTTCGATGCCTAATATTGTAAGTGCAGCTATTTTTGGCGATGGAGCCGCTTGCTGTTTATTGTCATCCTACGAAGAAGATTATGGCCCTGAAATACTAAATGAAGAAATGTATCATTTTTATGATGCCGAACATATGATGGGTTTTAAACTGACCAATAGTGGTTTGCAAATGGTTTTGGATATAGAAGTTCCCGATACTATTTCGTCGCATTTTGGAGATATCATTCACCCGTTTTTAGAAAAAAACAATTTAGAAATTAAGGATATAGACCATATGATTTTTCATCCCGGCGGAAAAAAAATAGTCAACACCGTAGAATCTCTATTTTCCGGATTAGGCAAAAATATCGATGCAACTAAAGAAGTCCTCAAACAATACGGCAATATGTCGAGTGCAACTGTTTTATATGTATTAGAAAGTATTATGGACGGAAATCCAAAGTTGGGAGAAAAAGGATTGATGTTAAGTTTTGGTCCGGGATTTTCGGCACAGCGTGTTTTGTTGCAATGGTAATGGTAACTAATTTAATTATTATTATATAGAATTAAACACAGATTTTTGCTAAACATTAAAAAAATCCGTTTTAATCCGCGTCTTTACGAAGTAAATCCGTGTTATCCGCGTTCCGTTAGACATCAAATTATTAAACGAAATAAATTATGACTTTAAAAAATATTATAGCTCAGTTACCTTACAGCAAACCTTTTCTTTTTGTAGATGAGCTGTTGCATGTGGATGAAAACAGTATTACAGGAACGTATACTTTCAGCGAAGATCTTGATTTTTACAAAGGTCATTTTAAAGGCAATCCTGTAACTCCCGGTGTTATTTTAACCGAAACAATGGCTCAGATTGGAATGGTTTGCCTGGGAATATATTTACTGGGAGATGGCTTTAATAAAAATACAGTAATAGCTTTTACATCGGCAGATATGCAATTCTTAAAACCGGTTTATCCTAACGAAAAAGTAACCGTAAGTTCTCAGAAATCATTTTTCAGGTTTGGAAAACTAAAATGCGATGTTGTTATGAAAAACGAAGCCGGACAAGAAGTCTGCAAAGGTATTTTGGCTGGCATGATTACAAATAAATTATGAGTAAAAGAATTGTAATAACAGGCTTAGGCGTAGCAGCTCCAAACGGGGTTGGGATTCCTGCATTTACGAATTCCATAAAAAATGGCATTTCGGGAATTCGTCATGATACGCAATTAGAAGAATTACAATTTTCATGTCAGATTGCGGGTCAGCCACCAATTTCAGACGAACTAAAATCTCAGTATTTTACAGAACTTGAATTACGCGGTTTTAATAGTACAGGAATTTTATACGGTGTTATTGCCGGAATAGAAGCCTGGAAAAATGCAGGTTTACCAATAGAAAATAATGATGAACCAGATTGGAATAGCGGAACCATTTTTGGATCAGGAACATCAGGCATCGATAAATTTCGTGAAAGCATTTATAAAATAGACGAATTGCAGGTTCGGCGATTGGGCAGCACTGTGGTAGCGCAAACCATGAACAGCGGTATTAGTGCCTATCTTGGTGGCAAGCTGGGTTTAGGCAATCAGGTAACTACAAATTCATCGGCCTGTGCTACAGGAACCGAAGCTATCATGATGGCGTACGACCGTATAAAATCCGGACAGGCAAAACGCATTTTGGCAGGAAGCACAGGTGACAGCGGTCCATATATTTGGGCCGGATTTGATGCTTTGCGCGTTTGCAGTTCTAAATATAATAATGCTCCTGAGCAAGGTTCCAGACCTATGAGTGCCAGCGCAGCGGGATTTGTTCCCGGAAGCGGTGCCGGAGCTCTGGTCATCGAAGATCTTGAAAGTGCTTTAGAACGAGGTGCAACTATTTACGCCGAAATTTTAGGAGGAAATGTAAACTCGGGAGGACAACGTGGTAACGGAAGCATGACAGCTCCTAATAGTACTGCCGTTCAGAAATGTATTACTGATGCCATCCAAAATGCAGGAATTACTGCGACTGATATCGATGCTATAAACGGCCATCTTACCGCGACTACAAAAGACAGTCTGGAAATCGAAAACTGGACTAAAGCTTTAGATCGAAAGGGAACTGATTTTCCGCATATCAATTCCTTAAAAAGTATGACCGGACATTGCCTGAGTGCGGCCGGAAGTATCGAAAGTGTTGCTGCAATTTTACAGCTTCATGAAGGTTTTTTATTTGGAAATACTAATTGTGAAGATCTTCATCCTGAAATTACCGCCCTTATCGATTCCTCAAAAGTGCCTTTTAAAACAATCCATAAAAATCTCAATATAATTGCCAAAGCAAGTTTTGGTTTTGGCGATGTAAATGCGTGTATAATCTTTAAAAAATTTGAAAACTAATATGAACAAAGAAGAACTTATAGCGAAATTAAAACTGATCATAAAGCCTTATACAACAAATACAGAGGCTTATGACAACCTTACCGAAGACACGGATTTTATCAATGATCTGAACATAAATTCAGCTAATTTGGTAGACATCATTCTGGATATTGAAGAAGCATTTGACGTTGTTATTGATAATACTGATATGGAACGAATGCTGGATGTTAAAACTTCGGTAGAAATTATAGCTGAAAAGCTCGCAGCAAAATGATTGGTAATGATGTTATAGATATTCTGCAATCCCGCCAGGAAAGTAACTGGCAGCGTAAAGGTTTTATCGAAAAGATTTTTACTGTTGCTGAACAATTACAAATATCACAAACATCAGATCCAGAAACGATGATATGGCTGCTTTGGAGCATGAAAGAAGCAGCCTATAAAATCTATAACCGCCAAACCAAAATAAGGAAATATATTCCTAAAAAACTGGCGTGTACTATTATCTCAAAAAACGAACACTCTGCTACAGGAATAGTAATTTGTGAGGATAATAGTTATTACACCAAAACTACAATCTCCAAAGATAGTTTACATACCATAGCTGTAACCAATATTGATCACTTCATTAATGTAATTGAGGTGGTTAAAAAAGGTATTATCAAAGATGATAACGGAATACCTTTCTTAGCCAAACCTTCATCAAATATTTTGAAAGACGTTTCTATCAGTCATCACGGACGTTTTGAAAAAGTGGTTACTCTTTTATTTCCCTCTTAAATTAGAGTTTTCAGCAGCTCGATTTCTTCTCTCTTTTTTCCTTATTTACTTTTATTTGTTTTTTAGTCCGATTTCTTTTTTATTTTTTTCTCTTTCTTTTCCCAGTTATAAATTTCCTAAAAAATAACGTTATCGGCTTGTACCAAAGAAAACCTGCCTGATTTCAAACTTCAATATTTAATAGTTATAAATTTAATTTATAAACACTAAAAATTATTAATTTGATTAATAAGCATAGTCGCTATACATTTGTCTCATCAAAATCAAACAAACGATTTGAATCATTAAATAAATAACTATAAAAATTAAGATCATGAAATTTACAAGAAGAGCAAACGCAAATTGGAAAGGTACAGGAATGGAAGGAAAAGGAACAATCAGTACTCAAAGCACCACTTTAAACAATGCCCAATTATCTTTTAAAACCCGTTTTGAAGAAGGTGTAGGAACCAATCCTGAAGAATTAATCGCAGCAGCACATTCTGGCTGTTTTACCATGCAACTTAGCTTTTTACTTTCTGAAGCAGGATTTATTCCGGAAGATTTAAGTACCGAAGCAAAAGTAACTTTTGAAGACGGAACAATCACTTTGATTCAGTTAATCCTTAACGGAAAAGTTCCCGGAATTACAGCAGAAGATTTTCAGAAAGCGGCAAAAAAAGCAAAAGAAATTTGTCCTATCTCAAAACTATTAAATACTGAAATTACTTTATCGGTAACATTAAACTAAATACTTTATGTCAACCTGAGCGAGGTCTTCGACTTCGCTCAGCCTGACAAAACAAAACAACAAAACAATATAATAGAAAAACATACAACAACAATTTAAAAACACACAATTATGAAAACAATAGCATTAAAAGGACAATTGAATCGTTATTTCATGTTCGCAGTACTTATTTTTAGTTTCTTATTTGCAACAGCAAATTCTAATGCACAAACAACTCCTCCGCAAATTAAAAACGTTGTTTTAGTACACGGTGCATTCGCCGATGGTTCTGGATGGAAAGGTTTATATCAGGTATTAACTAAAAAAGGATACAACGTTACCATCGTTCAAAACCCTTTGAGTTCTCTTGAAGATGACGTACGAGTAACAAATTTAGCCTTAGACAAACAAGACGGTCCAACAATTTTGGTAGGCCATTCATGGGGCGGTACTGTAATTACAGAAGCAGGAAATCATCCTAAAGTAGCGGCATTGGTTTATGTAGCAGCTTTACAGCCTGATAACGGAGAAACTTCTGTACAATGGTTAATGACGGCTCCTCCAGCTCCTGAAAATGGTGTATTGAGTCCTGATGACAAAGGAGTTGTGTATTATGATAAAGCTAAATTTCATGCTGGTTTTGCTGGAGATATCAGCAAAGAAGACGCTGATTTTATGTATGCTTCTCAAGGTGCATTCTACGCAAAAGGATTTGGAACTCCTATCACCAAAGCTGCCTGGAGAAACAAACCTTCATACGGAATTGTAGCAACTGAAGACAAAAGTATATCTCCTGAAATAGAACGCGCCATGTACAAACGTTCGAATACAAAAATCACAGAAATAAAAGGAAGTCACGTGGTGTTTATTTCACAACCTGAAGCTGTAGCGAAAGTTATTATTGCTGCTTCTAAAAAATAAATTAAAAATTTTTTAAATTCCAAATTCCAATCTGTTGGATTCAAATTCCAATAAAAAAATTCCAAATTCCATACCTTAATTGATGTTCTCATTTAAGTAATTGGAATTTGGATTTTCTCTTTAAAATTGGAATTTATTTTTAAGCTTTTGAATGTGATTTTACATAATCACTAACTGATTTGGCAAAATAAGGCGAATCATTCCAGCGTATTTTTCGATAGGCAAAATCTTTTTTTAAGGAATCAGGAAGACAATTCCAGATCGCTTCATTCATTTTTTCGAGCAATAGTTTTTTCGAAAAGGAATCAGAAACCACCAAACTAATTTCCCTTACGGGTTTTGGTTCTTTGAAAGGTTTAAAAAGTCCCGAATTATTTTCGTTCAAAATAGAAAGTTCCGGTATAATCGCGAATCCTAATTGGGCACGAACTAAATTTTTTAAGGTTTCGATTGAACTAATATCATACGTAAATTGCTCCTTTATTTTTCCCGGTGTTCTGATTCCGCAGATATCCAGCAATTGTGCGTTGTAGCAAAACTCGCTATGAAGTAACAACAATTCGGTTTTATCACCTGGCTGAAGTTCATAAAAATCATTATTAGCCATGGGGTGATGCTCGTTTAAATAGGCTACAAAAGGCTCTTTAAAAACAGGATGTTCAATTAAATTCGGGTTTCCGGTAGGCGTTGCCATCAAAACAACATCTAATGATCCCGTTTCCAGCTCTTTCATTAATTGTCCTGTATTGGCTTCTTTTATAATAAAATGTACTTTGGGAGTTGCATCTTTCATCGCTTTTATAAACAGCGGAATCAAATAAGGAGACAAAGTCGAAATTACTCCTACCCTCACTTCACCTTCAAGCAAGTTTTTTTCGTTTACCACAAAATCACGAATTTCATCGGCTTCGCGAAGTATTTTCTTTGCTTTGTTTATAATCTCGATTCCAAGTGTTGTAGGTGTTAACGGAACTTTATTTCGATCGAAAATTTTAATGCCAATTTCTTCTTCCAGATTTTTTAACTGAATGGTAAGTCCGGGTTGCGTAACCATACACACTTCGGCAGCTCTTGCAAAATGACGTTCTTCATCTAATGCTACAATATATTTTAATTGCTGTATGGTCATGATTATAAATTTATTTTATAAAGATAAACAAAATCTTCTTTTTGCTTATATTAGAAAACAAAACAGGCAAAAGAAAAAGTTCTTTTTTGCCTGCTTTTATATTTTACTTATTTGAAAATAAATTTAATCCATCTTTTCTTCTTTTCATTCTTTCGTAAATTCGTTTTCTGTTTTTGATCTTTATAAGTTTCTTACTTTGCAGTATTAAAATAATTTTCAAACAAAGCCAATTGGTTTGCCAAAGATTTGTTCCAATATTTTGGATCATGTCCACCTGAAGATTCCATATAGAGATGTTCTATTTTTTCATTCGTTAAAAGATGATGAAAATCGCGGTTCATATCGATCATTTGCTGATCCTCGGTACCACAATCTAAAATATAAAACTGATTTGCCGAAGACATTTGCCTGGTTTTCTCAAACGTAAAATACTGTTTGGGTAAACTTTTAAAATCACCTAAAACTTTATCTACCTGATAATTATTGAAGTTTTCTCCAAAACGGTTAAAATCCAGCGCTCCACAAGAACTTCCAACAATACCAAAAGTATCCGAATAAAATATCCCAATATTTAATGCGCCATATCCGCCCATACTCCAACCCAGAATTCCCCTAAACTGTCGGTCCTTTAATGTTGGATAATTTGCATCAACATAATCGACTAATTCTTTTCCTATAAAAGTTTGATATTGCGACGATTTATCTACAGGACTATCAACGTACCAACTATTAAAATTACCATCGGCCAAAACATATATCGTATTATAATTTTGAGATTTTCCTGCCAGATCAGGAATATCCTGTTTGTAAGTTCTATCAGGATTTCCGCTGTAACCGTGCAGTATATAAACGGTTTTATAGATTTTTCCTTTTATCAATTTTGGAGTAATAATAACCGTTTCGATTTCCTTATTCATTTTTTTGCTCCATATTTTTTTATGAATAATTTGTTGTGCCGAGATGGATAATGATACAGCTAAAAATGCCAGAGTGGTCAATAATGTTTTCATCGTTTTTATTTTTAATGATGAAACAAAATTCAGCCATATAAAATACAAAAATATTTACATGCGTTGAGAAATCACAACTTTATTTAGGTATGTGTACGAGCAAACTGTTATTGTAATAACCTATTATCCCTTAACAATATGACACAGTACTTTTTTTAATCGTCTTTGTTTGAAAAATCAGAATCTAAAAATAAGTCAGATTTATAGGTTGAATTCTGGTAAAAATCTTTAAATTTATGTTCAAAAATCTTATTTTATGAAAAATTACGTACTAGTATTCGTCGCTATTTTAGCCTTATCTTTTAATTCTTGTACCTCGATGAAAGACACTTCAAAAACTGCCGATCTTTATAATACAACCTGGGAACTCGAGTATATTTCAGGACCGCGTATTGCTTTTGAAGGTTTATTTCCGGATAAAAAACCGTTTATTAAATTTGATGAAGCTACTAAGCAAGTTTCAGGAAATGCAGGTTGCAATGGTTACAGCGCTCCATTTACATTAAAAGGAAAATCACTTACTTTTGGAGAGCAAGGTCCGGCAACTTTAATGTACTGCGAAGGTGGCGGAGAGCAGGTTTTTACAAAAACCATTAAAGAAATTGATAGTTATGCTATTGATAAAGATGGCAAACTAAATTTAATTATGAAAGATATCCCAATGATGCGATTCAAAAAAGTAACTAAATAATTTTCATTGTTTTACTAAAGTAATTACTAAATAAACTCTAAATCCCTCGGTTTTAAAACTTGAGGGATTTTTTTATGGATATCAAAACTCAAAAAAACGTAACGTTTATTCCCTAATTGAATTCTAATTTTCATTAAAAAACACTAAAAATCTGATTGTTTTATTTTAAATAAAAAAAGAAATATTTTTTTTGCAACATAGTATATATTGAGTCTAAATAAGTATAAATTTGTGCGAGAATTTTAGAATTAGAAACCAATTCGACACACCGTTAATAAAATTTGCCAATCAATTCTATTAGAATGATTAGTAAAACAGCATATATGAAAAAAGGATTTAAAAAAAACATTGGACTTTTGCATTTATGGCTAGGTCTTGGATCTGGTTTGATTGTTTTTATTGCTGCATTAACAGGCAGTATTTTAGTTTTTGAGAAGGAAATTGACAAAGCAATACATCCTGAATATTATACTGTTGCTGCAATAGGAACTACCAAAAAAACAATTGACTATTGTACGGATATTCTGGAGAAACAATATTCGATAAAAAAAATTACACGTATATATACCTATAATGATCCATCGCGTACGATGCAAATTTTAGGAAAAGACTCAGATAAAAAAGCCCAATTTTTTTCTATTGATCCGTACACCGGAAAAGTTTTAGCAACAACTCCTCAGGAAAAAAGGTTTTTTGTTTTTGTTTTAAAAATACACCGACAATTATTACTGGGAGAAACCGGCAAAATAATCATGGGAACTTCTTGCCTAATATTTGTTTTTATGCTTATTTCCGGATTAGTTTTATGGTGGCCAAAGAAAATAAAAAACCTAAAACAAAGATTAACTGTAAAATGGAACGCGTCTTTTAAAAGAGTCAATTGGGATTTCCATTCCACTTTTGGATTTTACAGTTTTCTAATTTTATTACTTATCTCACTAACCGGATTAAATTTTGCTTTTAGCTGGTTTCAAAACGGCGTTTATTTTGTGGCTGATGGAACGACAAAAAAACCTTCTGCAAAAGTAAAAAACCCAACAAAAACAGATCCTAAACTGAATCACACAGCTTTTTATCAAAGTATCTACAATAAAGCAGACAGCATTTTTCCGTATACCGGAAACATCCAAATCAGAATGCCGGTCGATAGTATTAATAGTATTTTGGTTTTAAAAGAATATTCAGAAAAAACAATACCCAATCAATCCAGTGCCGCTTATTTTGACAAATACACAGCCGAAGAAATTGAAGCCAGGCCTTACGAAAATTTTTCTACCGGAGATAAAATAAGACGATTGAACTACCCTATTCATACCGGAAGTATTTACGGTTTACCCACCAAAATATTGGCGTTTTTAGTTTCTCTTTTCGCCTTAACATTACCTATTACAGGATTATTAATCTGGTTAGGGAAAAAGAAGAAAACAGCGAAATCTTAATTTTTATATTTGTTTTATTATATTTAAAATTTGCCTTTAAAAACAAAATGTTGATAAATACTAAACACAACGAATGATTATTACGTACCTACGGCACGTTGTTATTTCATTCCTATTTGTTTCTACCAACATTTTGTGCCTAACGGCACTATTTACAAGCTTAGATACTTAAATACTTGAATAATGGAATTTGTATCAATATAATTCAAGATGAAAATGTGCCTTTAGGCACAAAATGTTGGTAGAACATATAATTTCAAGTTCGCTAGTGTGCCGTAGGTACGCAACAAAAAAGGATTTAAAGCTTTTACGATTAAGCTTTAAATCCTTTTTAATACAATTCAATATTCCGAATCTAAATTAAGCGGAATTAGGTTTGTTGCAATATTTATTTTATTGCAGTCATTTTAACAGGAACAGTTGCCAAATTCTGTACTCTGTATCTGTTGAAAATTATGAAAACAATCACCACAATAAAGATTAGCGAAATATTAGCGAATCCTAATAGCAACTGGCTTTTCACGGCGTATAAATTGACAAATCCGTAACTGAATAAAGAGCTTAACATATAAGTTCCTCCGCCTGTAAGTCCGCTGGCTACTCCGGCATTTTTAGAAAATCGGCTTAAACAATAGCCGTAAATATTGTTAAAGATAAATCCACCACAAACGTTGATTCCCATTGTAAAACCAATTAGTGTATAAATATTGCTGGTAACAGAAGCGGTAGAAATCATTAACAATACCAAAATCACTTGTACGGTAACTGCAATAGTGACTTTTTTAGCCAAAGGTTTATGAATAAGCGATTTGGCAATAATACCGCCCGTCATAACCGCTAAACCAGACAATAAAGAACTATAACCGGTTGTAATGGCTGAATATCCTAATACACGTTCTACAATAAATGGACTTGATAAACTATACACGACAACAAGCCCAAAACAAATTGCGAGAATCAAAACGCCCAAAGTAAAATCTCCGGATTTTAACATTTCTGAATAGGTTTCTGCAATGTTTTTTAATTTAAAAGGATGAAAATATTTTAGAGATTCTCCGCTATATAAAAGCTCTAAAACCAGAAAAAGTAACGATAATCCGCCAAGAAAATAAAAGTTAGATCTCCAGCCAAAACTATGTTCTAAATATCCGCCAAGAAACGGCGCCATAATAGGCGCACAAGCCCAAATGATCGAAAACAAACTGATATAACTCTTTAACTTTTCGCCCGAATAAAGGTCGACGAAATAAGCTCGTTTGGCTATGACAATAAAGGCAATTACAATTCCCTGAATGATTCGCATGGCATAAATCACATAAATATCAGGCACCAAAGCAATCACAAAACTGGTGGCTGAAAACACGGCAAGTGAAGCTATATTAATTTTAAAGCGTCCGAAACTGTCTAATATACTGCCTATAAAAATTTGGCTTACGCCGAGGCTAAACATAAAGAAGACTAACGAAAGCTGAATGGCTCCAGCTGAAACGTGCAAATCTTTTGCCATAGCAGGAAGTGAAGGCAAATAAATATCTGTGGCAAAACCTGATAACGGGATAAGGGACAGGGCTAATAAGGTACTAAAGCCCTTATGATTTTCTTTTAAAGTTCTCATTTTTTAAAATTAATTAGTTTTAAATTAGACCGATCGGTCTAAAAAAGTTCAAAAAAAAACTACAATACATAGTTTTCGAATTCGGTTTTAATGCTGTTCAGGATAATTTTCATCTGATCATCGTTACCTAAAATTTTTCTACATAAAATAGCGCCTTCAATCATGGCAAAAACTTTTATGCTAAAATGTTCCGGATTAATATCTGATGATAATTCTTTATTTTTTATTCCTTCTTCAGCAATAATAAAAAATCTGTTTTGAGCAGAACGAATGGCTTTTTTTACCTGTTCCTTCATAGCAGGATTGGTATCGTCAGCTTCTGTTCCAAAATTCAAAATCGGACAGCCATCGGCCGTATTAATGTCATTGGCATAGACATCCAATAAATTAAACAGTTTCTCTTTGGCCGATTTTCCTTCAGCTACAGCTGTATTCAATTTTGTAGACAATTGAGATCTGAGATAAAGAAATGATTCTTTGCAAATTTCTTCTTTGTTCTCAAAATTTCCGTAAATACCGCCTTTTGCCAGTTTAGTAGCTTCCATGATATCGCTTAATGAAGTTCCTGCCATCCCCTTTTTGTTGATTATAGGAGCCGATGCTTCGATAATAAATTGTCTGGTTCTTTCTGCTTTACTCATAGCCTTTTTATTTGAGGGAATAAATTTAGACCGTTCGGTCTTTATTTGCAAATGTTTTAACTTTTATTTTAATTATGAGATAGTTATCTAGTTTTTATTTTTGAGAAAATCGCCCGCGGATTGTACGGATCATGCGGGTTGTCGCTGATTTATTTTTAAAATGCTTTGTGTTATTAACTTTGTCAAAGTTTTAAACTTTGACAAAGTTGGTATTGAATGATAATTTAATTAAAACTGAAAAATCTTTTATTTCGGAAAATAATTGCCTTTCAATACCAATTTAACTGATCCTATTGCAACTCCTAAAACCACGATATTCATTATACAAAAGATTATTATGGCCAATATAGAAACCGTAAAATCAGTAGTTTTTAAAGCAAAAATTGAAAGTCCCTGCGATAAAGTGGCTATCCCAAACGTGTACGCCCAATATCCCGGTGCAAAAGCTTGTTCTTTTAGCCATTTTAGGGCAAAAGTTATGGCAACAAATACAAATAAAGCATATCCCATTAAACCATAAACAATTGGGATGCTTAAATTTTTTCCGGCCAAAACCTGATAGGCTACGAATAAAATTACTGCCGGTGCCATATAAATTCCCATAAAGTTTCTGGTTTTGGCTCCAAGTCCGCCAATCGTTAATTGCTGTGTAATAACAGAATCCATAATGAGCCAGGAAATTGTGCCAATGCCCAAAAGTACATAGCCGTAATTGGTATATCCTAATAATCCCGCTGCAAGTGCATTAACCAAAATGCTGGCGGTAAAAGTCAGGAATAAAGAAGGTGTTGTCTGTTCGGTTTGACGTTCTTGTGTCCATAAGCCTGAAAGTTTATAAGCTCCGTAAATAAGATTTAAAATTGAACCTATCCAAAACAATGAAATAGCAATTGACAAACTATAAATGTGAACTGCAATGGCCATCAATATTATGGATTCGGGAATTAAAGCCAGAAACGACGATTGTACCGGATCGTGGAATTCTGTTACCGCCAATTTTCTGTGCTGAATCCATTTGTTGCAGTAGAGCAAGAGCCACCATAAAAAAGAAACTATGGCTAATCCTTCCAGAACTTCGCCAATGTAAGAAGGTAAATTCCATAGTGAAGTGGCATTTCTCCAGGCGTTTCCTGTTTCTGCCAATCCTAAAGTCATGGCAAAAAAGGATGCGGGCGCAATGGGTAATGTAATCTTTTGTTTTTGAAGTTGTTGTTGGGTGGTTTTGTCTGTGATTTTATCCATTATTAAAATATTTGATTTAACTTTGAGCAAAATTATACTGATTTATACGTTTTACAATTGTAATATCATTCGTTAATTTAGTAATATGTTGTTATGATAAAAACCAATTTATATCTTCCGTACGAAGTTGTTTTTAAAGAAATAAACGAATCCCTGCATACCGAAGTAGGCAACAATTTCTTTGAATTGCTTTATATTGTTTCCGGAACCGGTGTACAAACCATCAACGAAAATCGATTATCCTATGAACCGGGACATCTTTTTTTGATCACGCCTCAGGATGCGCATTCTTTGGAAATTACAAGTCCAACAACTATTTTTCAGTTACGTTTTACAGATATTTATATCAAAAACGGACCTTTTACATCCAATAATCTTTATAAACTCGAATACATATTACAGCATGCCCATCATCAGCCGGGCTGTATTTTAAAAAGAATTACCGACAAAAATCTGGTGCATCCTGTTATCGAAGCCATCAGGCATGAATATCACAATCCCACTTTATACAATACAGAACTGATTCAGTTACTAATCAATACACTTATTGTTATTATTGCCCGAAATATCTCTGAATATCTTCCGGAAAACATCAACAAACAATCTGACGGAAAAACGCATCATCTTCTTGAATACATTCAGACTCACATTTATGAACCTGAAAAACTGAGTGTAACGGTTATGAGCCAAAAATTTGGAATTTCAGAAACGTATCTCGGCAGGTATTTTAAAAAACAAGCCAATGAAACGCTACAGGATTACATCTCAAAATACCGAATAAAACTGGTCGAAAACCGATTGCTTTATAGTGATTTGCGTGTGGGTGAAATTGCAAACGAATTGGGTTTTAATGATGAAAGCCATCTCAACAAAATATTCAAAAAACATAGAGGTACTACTCCATCTGCTTTTAGAAAAAATCAGGTGAATTAACTTCGTTCTAATCATCATGTTTTAATGGGATTATGAATCCTTATTTCTAAATTTTCTTTAATACTAAAACTTCAAAATTATATCAGCTTTTAGATTGTCTGCTTCAAAGTTTAAATTGTCTGTTTCAACCTAATTTCAATTTTAAATTGATGACTTATAGCGCAAATTTGTCCTATAAATCAACTTAAAAAATAGAAATCATGAGTACAAAAACAACAAAAATTATTTACTGGACAGGAATCATTTTAACTTCTTTATGGTTTGGAGCAAGCGGTTTTTTTGAACTAACTGCAAATCCTATTGTTTGGGGTATCACACAACAATTGGGTTATCCCGAACATTTTATCTATTTACTTGGCGTAATGAAAGTTGGCGGAGTAATTACGTTATTAATCCCAAACAAATTATTACGATTGAAAGAATGGGTATTTGCCGGAATCTTTTTTGATATCATTTTCGCTTTCTTTTCAAAACTTGCCGTTTTAGGTTTTCCCGTGACTACTGATGCTATTATTGCTTTTATAATGGTGAGTGTGACTTATATTATGTTTAGAAAATTGCATACAGCAACTTATACGTTACCCAATTAAGCTTTAAAGTTTTACTGTTTTAATCTCAAAATTCCGATAGCTATCGGGAGCTAAGTTTCAAAGTTTTTCAATTAGAAACCTTGCTCCCGAAGTCTCGGGATTACTTTTTACAATCACTCAAATAAACCATATGAAAAATACACTTTTAATAAGCGCCCTGATTGCGCTTTCCGTACTTTTTTCTCTTAACTGTTTCATGTTTCCTGATAGTTACGAAGAACTATCAGGAAAGTTAAAATCAGAGAAAATCGAAATACAAACTTCTAATAATAAAGGATTTGCTGTTGTAGAACTTTTTACTTCCGAAGGTTGTTCAAGCTGCCCACCTGCCGATGAATTGATGGCTAAACTACAAATCGAAAACAAAGACCAAAAAATCTATTTCCTGGCGTATCACGTTGATTATTGGGATCGTTTGGGTTGGAAAGATCAATTCAGTTCAAATGAATTTACCGTTCGTCAGCAACAATATCAAAAATGGCTGAATCTTTATGTCATGTACACACCTCAATTTATCATCAACGGAAATACAGAATTTGCGGGTTATAATGAAACTACACTTTCTAAAAAGATTTCTGATGCTTTGGCAATTCGACAAACTTCAAATCTGGAACTTAGTGTTCGTTCTGAGAAAGATTCTTTGGCAATTCATTTTAAAACTGATGTATTAAAGCAAAATACCAATTTGTTTATTGCCACAATTCAAAAAGAAGCCATTTCGAAAGTGGCACGTGGCGAAAATAAAGGAAATACTTTGCATCACGTTCAGATTGTGAGACAGCTTAAAAGTTTTGTTTTAAATGAAAAAGAAGGAAATATTGCCATTGAAAAATCTAAAAATTTCAATACAAAAGACTGGGAAATAATTGGATTTATTCAAAATACTTCGAACGGGAAAATTTCCGCTACAGCGAAAGTTAACTTGAAATAGGGATTGCCCACGGATTGCACGGATTTAAATAGATATTCACTGATCTATTTTTATGATCAGTGAATTTTTTTATGCCACAGATTAGACAAATTAAAAAGATTAATCACTTTAATCTGTGTAATCTGTGGCATTTTAAATCATAGATTATCTATTCTCTAACCAACTCAAAAATGCAGTGGCTTTATCTTTACCAACCAGTAATTTTTCTTCTGTTGGAATAGTTAACTTGAGAATTAATTTGCGTGAAAAATAATGTTCTGCTTCTCTGATCGCTGAAAAATTGACCAAATATTGTCTATTGGTTCTAAAGAATTGCGTTGGCGATAAAAGCTTATGAACCTCATCAAGAGATTGTGTAATTTGGTACTCAGCCTTATCGAAAGTCATAATCGTTGGCGTTTCGTTTTTAATATAAAAAAACGCAATATTCTCTGTTAGAACGGTTTGATATTTATTGTTTTTAAAAACCAAAAAACTACTCTTTCCAGTATTCTCGCCTGTTCTGGTTAATAAGTACTCAAAATCAGGCATTGCTTTTTTATTTCTTTGAAAGAAATTCTTCAATTCTCCTGCTTTCTTAATCGCTTGAGCAATGCTTTCTCTTGAGAATGGCTTCAAGACATAATCTATTCCGTTTGATTTGAATGCTTCAATCGCATAATCATCAAATGCCGTACAGAAAATTACAGGCGATAAAACTTCGACATTTTTAAAAATTTCAAAACACAATCCGTCAGCCAGTTGAATATCCATAAAAATAAGATCAGGCTGATCGTTCTCTGATAAATAACTCACAGCACCGTCTATACTTTGAATATACGACAAAATTTGGGCATCTGGCCTAATACTCAATATAAGCTGGCCAAGTGCTTTGGCCGTTTTTACTTCATCTTCAATTATTACGATAGTCATAAATCATGGGTATTTTTACTTTAAAAGTAGTTTCGTTTTTATCAATTTCAATTTCTTTGTGAATCAAATGCGAAAACCGCTGATTGATATTATCCAGTCCGACTCCGGTAGATAATACGCCTCTTTTTAGCTGAATCTGATTTTCGATCACCAGGAAATCTCCTTCGGTATATAATTTAATGTGTAAAGGTTTATCTAATGAAACCACATTGTGTTTGATGCAGTTTTCTATTAATAATTGCAACGTAAAAGGCGGAACAGCAGCATCATATTGTCTTTGATCTACTTTATTTTCTAAAACAAATCCGTCCTCGAAACGGGCTTTTAAGAGATAAACATACGAATCCAAAATCTGAAGTTCTTCTCGTAAGGGAATCAAATCCAGTTTCCTGCTTTCAAGCGTAAAACGATAAAAATCTGATAATTTCAGGATAAAATCAGAACTCTGTGGATCCTGAATATCAACCATCGATTTTAAAGTATTCAGACTATTAAACAAAAAATGTGGATTGACCTGTTGTTTTAAAAGTTCATACTGAGCGCCCAGATTAACAGCTTTAGTGCGCTCTAACTCTACGCCCATTTGTTGGGTTTGATAATTTTGAAAAAGCAAATGCAAGAACATATACACAATCAAATTGATTAAAACCCCACGCAATTCAAACATAATTGGAGCGTCCATTTTTGATATTTGAAAAAGTTCCTGATGTCCGATTACCAAAATCACCATTACCACAATCCCCATGACAACACTCAGTAAAAGTTTCCAGTTGAACAAACTTTGATGGGTGCGCTGCGAGGAAAATTTGGGTAAACTGTACATGTTATAATACCATATAAAAACAGAAAACAACAACGTAATCGAAGAGTTTATAATGATGTCTCCGGGTGTCGAATCACCATCAAATAATTTGGGTATCGAAGCAAGAATTGCGAGTGCTATAGAACTTCCCCAAATGACTTTAGGGGAAACCTCAAAGCGTTTTACTTTTTCCATATTTGTGTTTGTTTTTTTAGTCTTGCTTTTCAAAGATAATATATTTTAGAAGTATTCTATATCGAAAAATAGTGTCCTGATTATTTAGAAAACTATGCTTTTTCTATTAATTTATATTAATTAAATACTTTATATAATACATCTAAAATATCTGATTTTAATTTAGTTGAATTAATAATTTTATTTATTAAAGATTTAAGTTTAAAGTTGCTCTGCGCATTTTTGTTATTCCGAGGAAAGAGGAATCTTCGCAAGTAACTTCGCAATATAAAGTGCAATCTTTATCGTGCTTCTAGTGGAGATTCCTTGTTCCCTAGAATGACAAAAATGACGATTATAAATACTGGAAAACGGATTCTAATCCCTTAAAAGGTTCGTAAATAAAAATTATAAAGGAGCATATTAGCAACCTTAAAAACTGTAAACCAATATTGTATCACTAAATAAAGCCGATTCATCAAAAACTAATTTTTTCTCCGTAAATCCCATCAAAGGATTTCCAAAGAGATTTATTTTGTCTTTATCAATCACTTTAATCATCAAAATACCATTGGTAGAAATAGGGTCATTTCCATTTAAAATAGTGTTCCATTTTTGACTGGATAATTCTGAGCGAAGATCTTTTGAAAAACGATCTAACTTTGAATCTCCGTTATTTTCAGTAACCATAAATTTTTTAAATACAAAAGTTTCAAACATTTGATTATTTTGAAAATGTGTCACTTCATCTAAACTATTACTAGAATATTTTTGAGCATGAGATTGGACAGAAAAAAAGAAAAAAGCTACGGCTAAAAAAGATAATATTGGTTTCATAAGGATATTATTTAAGAGTTAAAAGTGTTTTAATTTTAAACAAATTTATACCGTAGCGCTTAAAACAAGAAGCCTAAAAAAGGTCAAACGGACAACTTAAAACCTGAATTGGACATCCATTAACTTCAAGAAGTTTTATGCTTTTTTTTGAATTTCTGTGAAATAATCGCGCAAAGAAGCAGAGGCGCAAAGAAAAATAAGGGCTAAACTTTGCGGCTTGGCGTCTTTGCGCGAAATTAAATCTGCTATGTAAAAAACAAAACCGGAAGAAATCTCCCGGCTGGTTTTTAAAATCCAAATCAAGTATGTCGCTCCGATGGAGCTTTTATATACTGTAAATGCCTTTATTTTCTATAAATATGACGCTCCACTGGAGCTTCTTCGTAATTTTTTTCTTCTTTATAATAAAGGCTCCTGAAAAGCTGCTTTATTCGCACCTAAAATGATTCCGTCGTTTTTGTCCTGAACAAAACCTATTACTTCCCATTCATTCGTATTAAAACCTTTTGGCAAATGAATAATAGCAATTCCGGATCTGTCTTTGTTTAAATTTACGGTATGCAAATGATGCACAATTTGATAGTGCGATAAAATACGATGGGCATTCTCCCCTCTTTTTACATTATTTTTCGCAGATTTTTGAACAATGGCAATCAATAAACGACTGTTTTTTGATGTTCCTTCTACAGTATAATTCACAGAAAGAGTGTTATTAATTTCGCTTGCTTTTAATGTGAGATCAGCGACTGCGGGCTTAGACAATGCTGTTTTAATACCATTTCTCATAACCGTTTCCTGCGAGCCAATATAATCAGCTTTTCCGTTAACGATTACTTGTGGCGTGTAGATTGGTTCTTTACCCAGGAATTTAGCATACTCGTATTGTCTTTGTGTATAATCAGGATTGCTAAAAATATCTTTCCAGCCTTGTTTGTCCCAATAGTCAACGTGATAAGCAAGAACGTATAAATTGCTGTCTTTGTACTCATTCTGAATTTTTCCCAGCAATTCATCGGCCGGAGGACAACTCGAGCAGCCTTCGGATGTAAACAATTCTAAAAGGGCAAAACCTTTTTGCTCTTTTTTATCTGCAGCATTTTGTGCTGAAGAAGTCATTCCAATAAGAAGCATTAAAGTGATAAAAACGGGTATTAATTTTATTTTTTTCATGGTTTCTGTTTTAAATATTACTAATAAAAAACCTCTCCGGAAGAAGAGGTTTTCGTTTGATTGATTATATAATATTAGTTGTCACATCAATATTTCCTTTTGTCGCTTTAGAATAAGGACAAGTTTGGTGCGCCATTGCTGTCAGTTCTTTTGCGACTTCAGGATCTATTCCCGGAAGGCTCACATTAAGACGTGCTTGCAAAGAATATTCTCCTTCTGTTACGCATAAATCGACTTCAGCGTCTACAGCAGTTGCTGTCGGAAGCTTAATTCCTAATTTCGAAGCTGCGATTCCCATTGCCCCAATAAAACAAGCCGACCATCCCGCCGCAAAAAGCTGCTCCGGATTTGTTCCCGGACGTGATGTTCCCGGTGAACTCAGTTTTATATTCAATTGATCATCTGAACTTTGAGATGCTCCTTCACGACCGCCTGTTGTGTGTGTTTTTCCTGTGTATAATACTTTTTTCATAATTTTAGATTTAAGATTTTAGACTTTAGATTATTTGAAATTTTAATTTGAATGCCTTATGATTTAACCGCAAAGCGCGCAAAGTTTTTTTTGATATTGAAGGTTTTATAAAAAATGCTAAGAGCGCAAAGCTTTGTGTAACTTTGTGTGAATCTTTGTGTTCTCTGTGGTAAGTTTAACCGCAAAGCGCGCAAAGTTTGTGTGCTTTAAAAATAAACCTTAGCGAACTTTGCGTAAATCCCTGCGCTCTTTGCGGTTAAACATTAATTTAAAAATAAACCTTAGCGAACTTTGCGTAAATCCTTGCGCCCTTTGCGGTAAAACTTTTTGCGGTTAAATAACTTTACTTAGCCACATCAATAATCGCCTGAGCAAATGCTTTCGGATCTTCCTGCGGAACGTTGTGTCCTATTCCTTTAAATATTCTGTGTTCGTATTTACCGATGAATTTATTGGCGTAAGCCTTTCCGTCTATGTTAGCACCATCGAAATCGCTTCCTATCGTAATAGTCGGAACTTTAATTGCTGGTCTTGTAGCCAATTTATTTTCCAAACTATCGTATTTAGATTCTCCAGGTTCCAGAGATTGTCTCCATCTGTAATTATGAATAACAATTGCTACGTGATCCGGATTATTAAAAGATTGTGCGGTTTGATCGTAAGTTACTTTGTCGAAATTCCATAACGGAGAAGCAATTTTCCAGATCAGTTTATTAAACTCATAAGTATTTTGGCTGTAGCCGAGTTTCCCTCTTTCGGTAGCAAAATAGTATTGATACCACCATCCTAATTCGGCTTGAGGAGGTAACGGTTTTAAATTCGCTTCCAGATTTACAACAAGGTAACCGCTTACCGAAACCAATCCGTTTAGGCGGTCCGGCCAAAGCGCTGCCATCACCACTGCTGTTCTTGCTCCCCAATCGAATCCGCCAATAGTGGCTTTATCAATTTTTAGTGCATCCATAAAAGCAATAATATCGCTTGCTAATGCTGCTTGTTGTCCGTTTCTAAAAGTATCTTTAGAAAGAAAAGTCGTTGTTCCTGATCCTCTTAAATAAGGCGTAAGAACTCTGTATCCTTTTGCAACTAAAATAGGCACCACTTCATTGTAACTATGAATGTCGTAAGGCCATCCGTGAAGCAAAATTACCGGAGTTCCGTTTGAAGGTCCTGCTTCTGTATACCCTACGTTCAATAATCCGGCATTAATTTGTTTTAATGTTCCAAGAGAACTTGCCGTTGTTTGTTTTTCTGATTGCGCATTTACCAATGTCATTGTAAAAAATAAAGCTGCCATTAAAAGCATTTTAGAAGCTACTCTATTGGTGAAACTACTTTTGTTGTGTAATGTTTTCATGATTATTATTTTTTAATATTTTGATTATGAGTTAATTTCTTCGTCAAAAGTATTCTGATAACCATTCTTGTACAATCAGAAAATAGTTGAAACGGACGAAGTAAAACCTGAAACGGACAAACCTAAACCTGAGATTTTATTTTTTCATCACTAAAATTGGTTTCCCTTTCTCGACGATATAAGTAGCTAACTCAGACGCTTTGGTATTGGTATGATTTTTTGCCGAGTGAAACTTTCCTGCCGGAATAAAAAGAACTTCTCCAGCTTTTAACGTTACTGGTGTTTCATCTTCAATCTGATATTCTAATGCACCTTCTAATACATAAATAATTTCTTCTCCCGGATGCGCGTGTTTACCGAACGAAGTATGAGCATCAAAATCAATTCGGGCCTGAACCGTTTCTTTTCCCGCAATACTTAAATCGTGTTTTTGTAAATCGGTTCTTTTTATGCCGCTTTGTTGTGCTTGAGCATTTGATGGAGTGAATAGTGCAATAAGTCCTACGATCATAATTGCGTATATTTTATTTGTTTTCATTTTGTTTGTTTTTTTAGATTGTGTGTTAAATAATTTTTCTCGCAGATTTGGCAGATTGAGCAGATTTTATTTTTTAATCTTTATAATTCTTCGCTTTTGATTTAAACACATAGAAACATAGTTTTACTGAATCAAGAAAGGGCGTTTCACTTTAAATAGTGCCGCATAGTTGTACTATGTTTAAAAATCTTGATTTTTTAGAAAGAACTTGTAAATTATAAAATCTATGTTTCTATGTGTTTAAATAAATCTACACAACCATTTCTAGTTATTTTCTCAATGATTTAAAAGCCGCACGAAGTTCTTCCGTAAAAAGTTGTGGCTCTTCCCAGGAAGCAAAATGACCTCCTTTTGATACTTCATTAAAATAAATCAGGTTTTTATAACTTTTCTCTGTCCAGCTTTTTGGTGCCTGATAGATTTCTCCCGGGAAAACAGTTACAGCAACCGGAATTTTTATGTCGTTTGTTTTCTGTTCAACCACATTAAAGTTGTTTGTATTATTTTCCCAATACAATTGTGCCGATGAGTTAGCTGTGTTTGTCAACCAATACAAGGTGATATCATCCAGCATTTCATGTTTTGTAAGTGATTTTTCTGCGTTTCCTCCGCTATAGGTCCATTCGTTGAATTTATCTAAGAAAAAAGAAGCCAATCCAACAGGAGAATCTGTAAGTCCATAACCTAAAGTCTGAGGGCGTGTTACCATCATTGCGGCATATCCGCCACCTCTTGTATATAATTTATTAAGAGATACAAAAGCAGCTTTTTCTTTAGCCGATAATCCTTCAGGAGCTGGATCTCCATCTTTTAAAGCCTTCGCAATATCAGCGGGAACTGTTGCCGGCATATTTACGTGAATTCCCAATAATCCTTCTGGAGCCTGGCGCGCCATGGCATCTGCAATTACAGAACCCCAATCACCGCCTTGCGATACATAATTTTTATAACCCAAACGCTTCATTAAAATATCCCACGCATTACCTATTTTTTCCGGTCCCCAACCTGTTCCTGTTGGCTTTTCAGAAAAACCATAACCCGGCATTGAAGGAATTACAAGATCAAAAGCGTCTTCGGCTTTTCCTCCATAAGCAGTAGGATCTGTTAAGGGGCCAATTACTTTCAAAAGTTCAAAGAAAGATCCCGGCCAACCGTGCGTAATTACCAATGGCAATGCATTTTTATGTTTGGATTTAATGTGAATGAACTGAATGTCTAATCCGTCGATATTGGTAACAAATTGAGGCAATGCATTTAGTTTCACTTCTGTTTTACGCCAGTCGTAAGTAGTTCCCCAATATTTTACAAGACTCTGAATTTGTTGTAATTTAACGCCTTGTGACTGATCTGTAACGGTTTCTTTATCCGGCCATCTTGTAGCGTTTACACGATTACGAAGATCTGTCAAAGCCTCTTTCGAAATACTAATATGATACGGACGAATTGCTTCTGAATCTACTTTAATTTGCTTTTTTTGTCCGAAGCTTGTTGCCGCAATCAGCATAAATGTTCCTGTAGCAATGGCGTGTAGGAAGCTGCGTTTGTTTGTTTTAATTGTTTCCATTTTGATTATAAATTTTGTTATTGTGATTAATTTCTTTGTCAAAAGTATCTCAATAACAAGCGATTTAAAATCAGTAAATAGTCTAAACGGACGAAGTCGAACCCGAAACGGACATTGAGGAAGTTGAAGGTTTTAGGGTGATAGTATCAAATTGAATTCTATGATGTTTTTTAGGAGCAATTGTAACCTAATTTAATTTCTTTCTTCAAACATAGCCCGTGGTTGAAACCACGGGCTATGTCTGACAAGTTTGTGTTTACAGCATTTCTAAATCCTACAGGCTTTAAAGACCTATTGGATTTTGCATTATGTAATTCATTTAAACACATAGATTTTCTGTTTTACTATGTCACCATCTTTGGCGAGTTTTTTGCGAGGATTTCTCCTCGCGTCGAAATGACAAGATTGCGGTCATTATCTGGAAAACTAAAACTCCTAATCCTTTGTCAAGGTTTTAAACCAACTGTTTAAAACTCTTATAAATGTATATATTCAAAGTTAGTCTGCGCATTTTTGGGCAAACTATGCGATACTATTTAAAGTGAAACGCCCTTTTTTACGCATTCCAAATCTATGTCTCTATGTGTTTAAAAAACAATAACGCATAAAAAAAGCCCAATCTATAAAATCAGGCTTTGGTCAATATACACTTAATGATTATCCTTTTAAATCATCAAAATAAGCATTCGTTTCTTCTATAAGTGAATGCATCAGTTCTTTGGCTTTTTTGTGCTTTAAAATCGGTGCTATTTGTCCGCCCCAAAATAAAATCATATCCCATTTTTGTTGCTCAAGAGCTGCTTTTCGTAAGGGTGATATTAGAGTCGTCTGCAAAGGAAACGGCAGCACATCTTTTTCTTTTCCTGAAATTTCTTTTGCAACCCTGCTGGTTAATCCGCGGCCTAAACGTCCTGTGTACGCACGTGATAAAGTAGTGTATTTTGCTGCATCAGAGAATAACATTTCTCTATGAATGGGTAATGCGTTCGATTCGTCACAAGCCAGAAATGCAGTTCCTATCTGCGCCGCACTGGCACCTAAAGCTAAAGCTGCAGCGACGCCTTTTCCGTTTGCAATTCCTCCTGCAGCGATAATGGGAGTTTTTACTTTTTCGCGAATGAGCTGTAGTAATACAAAAGTACCTGTTAAGGATGATTCGGCGGAAGCCAAAAACGAAGGTCGGTGTCCTCCTGCTTCAAAACCTGAGGCAATAATCATATCTACGCCGGTACTTTCGAGAAAAATAGCTTCGTCTAAAGTCGTTGCCGCGCCAACGGTTACGATTCCTGATCTTTTGCATTGTTCTAAAACATCGGCAGAAAGTGCCCCAAACATAAAACTGAAAACTTTTGGTTTTATATCTAAAATTATCTCCAGCTGATTTTCAAACCTGGACTGAAACGGAGCCGGCTTTTCCGGTAACGGAATGCCAACTTCATCAAAATAAGGTTTAAATAATGTTGCAGTTTTATCATATTGCTCGTCTGACAAACCAGATTGCGGAATATCATGATCCGAAACCCAAAGATTAATGTTATATGGTTTATTGGTTGCTGCTTTTAATTGTTTGTCCGCCTCAAAAATTTCCTGAGGCGACATTGTATAAGCACCATATCCGCCAAGTCCGCCGGCATTTGATACCGCAGCGGTTAATGCTACAGTTGATAAATTTCCGCCAAATGGTCCCTGCATTATAGGATAATCAATCCCTAATAATTCCGTAGCTTTTGTATTGTACCACATTGCTATTTTATTTAAAGTTATTCGCTTGTATCTGTCAACATTTTATTGACGATAAGCCATTTTCCGTTAATCTTATGGAAAGATAAAAAATCGCGATAATTAAAGTCGTACATTTTAACATTAATTTCAGCTGTAGCTATTGAATTTACTACATTAATCTTCAAGATTTCTCCTTTGAAAGGTTTTCCTGAATCTTTAGGACTTTGTCTGTTTTTTACGCCATCAAGATAAAGATCTACCGTTTTAAAATAAGGCTGTCCTTTTATATCTCCAAAGAGTAGAGCGCTTTCATGAAAGATACTTCCTAAACGTCTTTCGTCGCCTTCGTAAATTCCTTTAAAATAATAATTTTCTAATGCATCAGTAATCGCTGATACTTCGGCCTGATTTTCCATTTTAATGTTATTTTGAGCTTTTATGCCCTGCAATGTGCAGAGCATAAAAGCAATTAATAAAATAGTTTTCATTTAATTATAAGTTGTGTCCTGCCCCTTTACCGCCATCAACATTGATGATTGCACCGGTAATAAAACTGCTTTTTGCAACGGTATATACCATTTCGGCTACGTCATCGACTTCTCCTACTCGGTTTAAAAGATGCAATCCGGCACTTTGATCTGATTTGTCTCCGTGCATTGGTGTGCGAATAACGCCTGGTGCAATCGTATTTACACGAATGTTTTGTTTACCAAATTCGGCTGCTAACTGAATCGTCAAGGCGTGGATAGCACCTTTACTTGACACGGGAGCCGAAGCAGGCCATCCGCCCAATCCGTGGTTGACCAAAGGAGTTCCAATATTTATTACAACACCATCTTGTTGTTTCAGCATTTGCGGAATAACTGATTGTGTGGTGAAATAAGTTCCTTTTAGGTTGGTGGTCAAAAATTTATCCAGATAAGCTTCGTCAACTTCTAAGAATGGTTTGCTGTCGAAGATTCCGGCATTGTTAACCAATACATCTACAGATCCAAATTTTTCTAAAGCAATTTTCACCAATTGTTCTCCGGTTTGTTTTTTACTTACATCTCCGGCAAACATTGCCACATTGTCTCCTGCTCCAAATTCGTTGTAAGCACTTTCTAATGCTGTTGGATTTAACGAATTGATGACAACATTATCGCCTCTGTCCAAAAAGTATTTAGCGATTCCTTTTCCGATACCGGAAGCTGCTCCGGTAACGATTATCGTTTGTTTTTTCATGATATTTATTTTTTATCGGCTGTTATGCCTTTTTCTCTTAATACAGATACCTGATCTCCTGCGTAACCCCAATCGTCGAGTTCGATTTCCTGAATAACTACGTGAGTTAAATGCGGATCTTTGTTTAATACATCGGTAATCAGGTTGGTGATTCCGCTTATTAATTCCTGTTTTTGCTCGCGGGTAACACCTTCGCGGGTCAATTCGATTTTTACGTAAGGCATGGTCTTAGTTTTTAGATACTTCGGCTGTGATAGTAAAATCTAAATCAAAGTCGTTGTAGATTAATGTATCGCCTAAATCTTTGAAGAAGTTTCCTGAACGGAATTTGATATCGTATTTGGTACGATCAATAACCAATTTACCAGTAAGTGAAAGTGTATTGTTAGTACTTTCTACTTCAGTTTCAAAACCTGTACGATGTGTGATGTCTTTTATCGTAAGATTTCCTTCAAGATAATATTTACCATTTGAAATTTCTTTTGCAGAAAGAATCTCAAATCTTGCAGTTGGAAATTTTTCGATAGAGAAAAAATCATCCGAAGCCAGATGCCCTGCAAATTGTGCATTTGTATCCGGATCTGTAACATCCAGAATTTTTATTGAGGCGGTATTGATGACAATATTTCCGCCGTTTATTTTTCCGTCATTCAAAATAAAATGACCTTCTTTGATACCAATTGTACCATTATGTGCACCGGTAACTTTTCTGCCGGTCCAATCGATGTTGCTGTTTGCGCCTACGATATTAAAATTTGTTGTTTCCATTTTTATTGTATTTAAAAGTACAGTACAAAGGAACGGCGAGTATGGAAATTGGTTACGTGATGTAGATCACAATCTTTTTTTTGAGGTGCAAAGAGGCAAAGGTTCAGAGGTGCAAAGGTTTTGTTTCGCGATGATTTAAAAAGATTTGGGCGGATAAAAGCAGGTGAATATTTTTTAATCTCGCAATCCCGATGGTTATCGGGAGCAGAGACGCAAAGTTTTTTGTTTCTAAGTTTTTTTGATTCTCATTTTTGTCATCCTGAGCGAAGTCGAAGGACACGCGAGAAGCTCGACAAAGATTGCGATTTTGATTGTGGAATCTCTAGTGTGATCTCTCTCTTCGGTCGAGATGACAACTATGAGAAAAATTGGAAATTAAAAAATCACTTTAATCTTTATAATCTGTAGTTAAAAAAACTTTATGAATTATATAATCTACTTAGGGTTTCTCTTGAAACGCCTAAATAAGCCGCAATTAAGTGTTTGGGAACTAAATTGTAAAGTTCTGGATATAATGCCAGAAGTTCTTCGTAACGGGTTTTGACATTGTTATTCATAAAAGATAAAAGTCGTTTTTGCGAAGCGATATATCCTTTGTTGGTTCTCCAACGGAAAAAATGTTCGATTTGATGAAATTCAGCACACAATTTTTCGCGGTCGCTGTTGGAAAGACAAAGCAATTCGACATCGGAGATACAATCTACATTTATGGTTGCGGGGGTTTGATTGTATAAAGCACTATAATCTGATGTCCACCAGGTGGGCATGGCGAATTGCAGGATATACATTTTGATTTCATCATTGATAAAAAAAGCTTTCAAACAACCTGAAATTACAAAATATTCGCAATCAACTTTGTCTCCGGCACTAATAATAGTTTGTCCTTTTTTGAATGATAACGGTTTAAAATGTGAAAAGAAATAATCAAATTCTTCGTCTGTTAGCGAAGCGGTTTTGGCAATGTGTTGTTGGAGGATTTCTTTGGATTCCATAAAAAAGTGGCAAAGGTTCTGAGTGACAAAGGTACAAAGGATTTTCTTTAAAGTTGCTAAGGTTCTGAGGTACTAAGGTTCTGAGTTTTTTTTCTTTTAAAATCAGAGTCGTCTATAATTTCTAATGAAAACGGATGCCTAGCCCTGATTGAAGTGGAAATCCTTTTTATTTTTTTCTTTAGAAAATAAAAAGATTGAAACGGAAAGCAGGAAATAGCTCCTAATAAAATTAGTTGCTAAGGCGCTAAGATTCAGAGATACTAAGTTTTTTTTTAACGATGATTATCTTTTTGTCATAAATAAAAAATCAGGAAACAATATTGTAAATATCGTTCCTGATTTTTTATTATTAGCTTTTAGCAAACTTATCTTCTGCCTCTAAATCCGCCTCCGCCTCTTAAATTACCACCGCCTAGACGGTTTCCTTCTCTTTGGAAATTTTGAAAATTACGGGTTTGCGATTCTCCACGATCTCTGGATAATGCTGAGCGATCGAGATCATTTGTAATATCAGAACGACCTGGTTCTCCCAGTGGTTTTTCTCGTTGGCCCAGAGTTTGATTGGCCTTTGGAAAATTATCATGCTGAACTCCATCTCCTAAACGATTTCCACCGCCCAGATTTTGGTCTTGTTTAGGTAAATTTTTATTTTGAATTCTATCACCGGCTCGCGTTGCTCCGCCAATATTCTCATTCGGTTTATTGCGCTCTATGGCTGAACCCGGATTTTTTGATGAACCAAGTTTTCCGGCTTGTGTCCAGCCTCCGTTGCCATTGTTATAGTGACTCCAGTTTCCGTTAGCGTCTTTTTTATAGACATGTCCGTCGTGTCCGGCATACACATTATTGTTAGTATGAATGGTTGTCCCTCCGCCTCTGTGATGTGTAATTACGCCTTTTTGACCTCCGGAGGTTTCGTAACCAATTGCAGTACCACGCCTTGTAGTAACATGTCCTGATTCTACCCACTGACGCCCATTTGTGGCAGCAGAATGTCCCCATTGTGCATAGGCATTATGACCCTGATTGGTTCTGGCGTAATTTCCTGTCCAGGGATTATAGGTACTTGCTGCTGTACGACCTCCGTACCAGCCTTGTACACTTGCCGAACGTCCATATCTTCCTGTTGCAGGATTGTACCATGCCGAAGTTCCTGCCGCACCATAAGGTCCGTATACGCTTCTTCCGGCAGCCCAGCCACCTGTCCAGGGATTGTACACTGCACCGCCTCCATACGTATAAGGCCAAGGACGATAAATTGGGTATAAACCTCCGTAATATACATATGGCGGATAGTAATATCCTGTACCATAAGTTAATATAGCACCTACTGTAGCTCCAATAATAAAAGCGCCCAAATAACCGGCAGTTGTGCTGCTTTCTACCGTGGTATCGGTTGTTGTTTGGGTAACATAGGTGACATTATAAACAGGTGAACTTGGCGGAATGGTATAAATTTCTTTAGGAACAGAATCTGCTGTTTTCCAAGGTCCGTTTGGGCTTGTAGACATGAACCAAACTGCCTGAAAACACAAATAATACAAATCGCCTACTTTTATGACCTTATCCTGAGTATTGCTCGCATATTGCATTTTGGTACCTTCGATAGGTTTAAACTGAGGTGTTCCGTCGTAGGTTACTTTGGCTTTTGCTTCGGCATCGGCTTTGTTTATAATGGCTGTGGTAGGAACCTGAGCCAGCATTACGGCATCTTTGGCTTCCTGCGTTCCCGGTACAGATGCTAATACGTTGGCCCTTGGCGAATCTTTAGGAATTTTGGCAAAATCAGCCGGCAGGTTATTTCCGCCATATGTCCACGGCCCAGTTAGTGCTGCAGACTTAAACCATCTTCCGGATAACAAAACATAATATTGTCCGTCGCCTTCGTTGGCAAAAATATCATTTTCGGTATTGTCGATGTATAAAAGTTTGGTTCCGTCTATTTTAATAAATTTTGGGGTTCCGTTTATGGCAATTAATTCTGCCGGTTTGCTGCTGTAGAAAATCTGTGGGGCGGTACCTCCAGATGGCGGCGGAATCGCATTTTTTAAATCATCAAAATTTTGACCTGACGGAAGATTACTTAAACCGGAAGGCAGTTGTGTGGTTTTTACCCATTTTCCGTCAAGTGTTTTCGAAGTAACCCAAACATTATCTGCCAGCAAAAAGTAGTCCTTTGTTGTTTTATCAAAAAACAAATCCCAGTTGGTATTGACTACGTATTGAATATCTGTTTTTTCTACCGGAACTAAAACGGGCTCTCCTTGTACAATAAGCAAAACTGCCGGATTTGTACTGTAAAAAATGGCAGGCGGATCGTTCTTGCCTGCAATGCCTTTTGAAGGGCTTTTGGTCTGGTTTAAATCTGCCAAAATACGATCTACCGAAATAGGATCACCGCCTTTGGGCAATGTTTCTTTGAAAAGTTTTTCCATTTCAGGAACTTTTTTTTCATCAAGTGCCGGAAATCGCACATCGGTTACCTGAACATTTTTAAATAATACGTTGCGGTTATCTTTGTCTACTAATGTCTCTGCCTTTAAAGAAGCCACACCCAGTACTTGTTTGCCGTCTTTTGGAGTCAGTGAAAAGGCAAGTCTTGCCGTAATTTCTTTATAGTCTTTCCAATCGTCGACCTGTGGTTGGTAATAAACCAGTTTTGTGCCATTGTTTGCTGTTTCACGCGGCCACCCATCATCTGTAATTGAATCAGAAACAGCGGATTGAACTGTTTTTGAAGCTGCCTGATTCTTATCCTTATCTTTCTTGCATGAGAAAAAAATTGAACTAATACAAAGTACAATTATTAGAAAAGCCTTTTTCATAAATTAAAAAATTTAGATTACTATTTATTGAAAAATCATTTTTATCGATATCCCGTAAAAATTATTGTGATAAAATTAAGTTTACGGGAATTATAAATCTAGTAATGAGGCTTTTCGTTTGTTTCAAATTGTAAAATGAAACCAAAAAAGTAACTAAAATTTTAAATTTTAAAAAATAAAATCCAAATTTCAATTGGGAAGCTCTTCGACTTCGCTCAGGATGACATTAGAAAAAATCATTTAACCTTTGCCCCTCTGAACCTTTGCCCCTTTGTTGCTTTGTTCCTTTGTCCCTAATAAGAAATCTTAAGCTAAAACCATCCCGCCATCCATAATAAAATCGGCTCCGGTAATGAATTTTGCTGCGTCGCTGCTCAGGTAAGCAACCATTTTGGCAACGTCTTCTGAGGTTCCCATTTGTTTTAGGGGAATGTTGTCTACAATGGCATCCATCATTGTTTTTACTGTTTCTTCATCCAGACCCATTTTTTTCATTATTTCTGTTTCTGTCGGACCAGGACTAACAGAATTTACTCTAATTTTTCGCGGAGCCAATTCTAAAGCTGCAATTTTCATAACTGAATTTAGAGCCGTTTTACTGGAAGAATATATCGAAGTTCCAGCATAACTCATATTTGCTGTATTTGAAGAAAGAAATACTACTGAGGCGCCATTTTTCAAAATTGGGATAAATTTACTTAAGTTGAAATAAGCACCTCTAAAATTGATATTCATGATACTGTCAAATAAAGCTTCGGTTGCTTCTTCAATTATTCCTTTATTGGTAATTCCTGCGTTTATGAATAAAATATCAACTTGACCAAAATCTTCTTTTACTTTTGAAGCCAGCTTTTCGATGTCCGAAACACTGGATTGATCCGCAACAATAGCGGTTACTCCCAAATCTAAAGCTGCTTTTTCGATTGCTTCTTTTCTTCTTCCTGTAATGATTACCGTTGCGCCCTGTTCTTTTAAGTGTTTGGCTGTTGCGTAACCTATACCGCTGTTTCCGCCTGTAATTACGGCTACTTTATTTTTAAAATCGTCCATTTTTTTATTTGTTTAAATTAATGGTACAAATTTAAAGGGGAAAACATATTGCTTTTTCAGTGGTATCATGGAGTATACCTAGGTGTTTTTTTTATCTTTTTTCCACCATATAAGTAATGTAAGTTCATTTAAATTTGGAACGTTAAAAAAGTAAGTGCTTATAATTTCTTATATCATTTATATTGTTTAAAAACAATCCACGATTCTCTTATAATTTCTTATATCACTTATATGGTGAAAAAAAATGTTTTTATATATTCGTCTAAAAATTGTTATGGAAAGAAATCAGAAAGAAGAAGTTCAGGCGCTTCAGGATACTTTGTATGTTTTGGGAGGGAAATGGAAATTGCCGATCATCAATTCTATCTGTAACGGAAACCATCGATTTAAAGAAATTCAGCAAAGTATTCCGGGAATTACGTCAAGAATGCTTTCGAAAGAATTGAAGGATATGGAACTGAATAATCTCGTAAAAAGAACTGAAGACCGTGATGCAAAAGTGGCTATTCTTTATGAATCGACACCTTATTGCCAATCCTTTGGCCCCATTATAACCGAAATGATCAATTGGGGAATAGCGCATAGGAAACACATTAAAAAATAAAGTTGAAAAATAAATTTAAAATTAAAATTCCAAAAAATAAATTCCAAATTCCAATTGGGAAGCCCTTCGACTTCGCTCAGGGTCACAATAGAAAAAAACCTTTGAAACTTTGTTACTCTGAACCTTTGCCCCTATTCCAGGCTTTTCAACTGCAGTGCTCTTTGTAAAAAACTCTGATGTGTTAATTTGCTTTCGGCTTCGTTAATCGCCTGGAGCAGATTGTTTTGATTGTCCGCAATTTCTTTTAGAACGCTGGACATTACATCCCAGACCGGTTTCATTTTCAGGATTAATTCCTGTCCTTTTGGGGTTAGTAAAATTAATCTTTTGCGTTCGTCGACTTTGTCCTTTTTAGATCGAATTAACTTTTGTTTTTCAAGTTCTTTTAACAAACTAATGGTCGAAGGATGTGTATAACCAATTTCGTTTGCAATTTCGACCACACTCAAAACTTCTTTATGATGCAAAGTATACACGACAGGAAACCATTTGGGTTCAAAGTCGATTCCGTATGATTTATAAAATAAAGCACCGTCCTTTCGTAATTGCTCACTAAGTCTTTGCAATCGTGTCGAAATGGCTAAAATCCCAGATTCATCAATTATATTCATCGTTACTTTTTTAGTTTTAAATGACAAAAAACATTGTCGGCACTCATAACAGGAAACGTGTCCGGAAGCGATTCTTTTTCGATTCGTACAAAATGATTTCTTTCATAAAAACGCAAAGCAGCTTCTAATACTGTTATGGTTCCCAAATATAAATCATCAATTTCATTTTCGCTGCAATAATCCAGTAAAGTGTCTAATAATTTCTGGGCAATCGAAAACTCTTTTCCACGATATTGTTTCTTTACAAACATTTTTCTGATCGCAGCTTCAGAATCGTTAAATTTTATTAAAGCAATTGTTCCTACCAGTTCATCATTTACAAAAGCGCCCCAGAAATGACCTCCGCTTGTGTAATAGAAGTTTTTTATATTTAAGAGATCTGGCTGATCCTCAATAGTAATAGCAACGTTAAATTCTTTTTGCTGAATGTTTAAGATTAAATCTACTACCTCATTTGAGAATTTGTTTTCTATGGGAATAATTTGTGGTATCATGTTTTTGAAAATTTACTTTACAAAACTACGTAGTTAAATACATAAATAAAAATATTTGATTGAGTTTTTTATTTATTGATGTGAAATATTCGCGCAAAGGCGCAGAGTTGCAAAGTTTTTATTTCAACCAGATTCAGGAAATATTTAAGCAGATTTTGCAGATTATTTTTTTGCTTTGACTAATTTAAAATCTTTTTAGAATCAGTTCGAATCTCCCAAATCTGTGTGAAATGAAAAAAAAACTTTGTGACTTAGCGACTTTGTGGCAAATTTCAAGCCAGGTCAAAATGTGAAACTTATCACAAAAAAGTAAAAAGATTTGCAAATATGACCAATCGGTCATATATTTGTACTCGTAAAATGAAAACTATCATGACAAAGGGAGAAGAAACCAGACAATTCATTATAGAAAAAGCAGCACCAATTTTTAATACAAAAGGGATTGCCGCTACTTCTATGAGTGATATTATGGAAGCAACGAAATTGTCTAAAGGAAGCATGTACGTGCACTTTGAAAATAAAGATGTACTGGCCTGCGCTGCGGTAGATCATAATATGAAAGTACTGGGCGATAAACTGGTATCTGAAATTAGTAAAAGTAAAACAGCCAAAGAAGAGCTTTTTACTTATATCGATTTTTTCAGTAATGCCGTAAATCCTCCACTTACAGGTGGTTGTCCGTTACTGAATTTTGGTACCGAGGCTGACGACACTAATCCTATCGTAAAAGAGAAAATAAATAAAGGCTGTAACGCTAATCAGCAGTTATTGACCAATAGTGTCAACAAAGGAATTGCCAACGGAGAATTTAACCCGGAGTGGAATGCTGAAGAGTTTGCCATCATTATGTTAGCCATGATGGAAGGTGGTCATCTTATTTCGAGAATGGCGGGTAACAATGATAAAATGAAAGTTATCGCTAAAACATTAAAAAAAATTATAGAGGAAAACACACTCTAATTTTTTTTTATTAAAAAAAATGACCGATCAGTCATTTTTAATTACAATAGCAAAAATCAATTACAATAGCAAAATCAATAATTTAAAAACAAATACAATGTCAAAAACAATTTTAATTTCAGGAGCATCAAAAGGATTTGGAAAAATCTGGGCAGAAACATTTTTAGCAAAAGGATACAAGGTAGCTGCAACAGCACGAAATATTGATACCCTGGCCGATTTAAAAGCACAATACGGAGACGCAATTTTACCTCTAACATTGGACGTAAACAAACGCGAAGATTCGTTTGCACTTGTAGAAAAAGTAAAACAACATTTTGGTACAATCGATATCCTGATCAATAACGCAGGTTATGCCTTAAACGGAGCTGTTGAAGAAGCTAGCGAAACAGAAGCAAGAGCACAATTTGAAACTAACTTTTTTGGTACTCTTTGGTTGACCCAAGCAGTTTTACCTATAATGAGACAGCAAAAAAGCGGACATATTATACAAGTTTCTTCTATTTTAGGAATTGCAACTTTGCCTAATTTAGGTCTTTATAATGCTTCTAAATTTGCCGTAGAAGGTCTTACAGAGACTTTAGCTCACGAAGTAAAACAATTTGGAATCAATGTTACTTTGGTTGAACCAAACGGTTATTTTACAGACATTTGGGGTAACGGTTTCAATAGTAAAAGTATTGATGCTTATGACGGACTTAAAAAAGCAATAGCAGAAGGACATGATCCTGACACTTTTGGACAAGCAAGCGCTACTGCACCTGCAATTGTTAAACTGGTTGAAGCAGAAAATCCTCCTTTACGCCTATTTTTAGGAAAAGTAGCTTTACCACTTGCAAAACAAGTTTACCAACAAAAACTAGCCACTTGGGAAGAATGGGCAGATGTTTCTGTAGCTGCTCACGGTTAATTTTAAACCTTTCATTAAAAATAAAACCTCCAAAATTATTCGTTTTTTGGAGGTTTTAAATTTTATATTTTATTCGTATTTCAGGTATTTCAAAACATCTATTTTGGTGGCCTGATAAGCTCTTGTAAGTACCACTAATAACGTTAAGGCCAATAAAGCAGTAAAGCCAATTATAAACGGATAAACAGAAATAGTAATTCTGTACGCAAAATTCTCTAACCATTTATTCAATAAATAATAGACTGGAAATAAAGCTATTAAAAATCCAATTACACTAAAAACAACATATTGTTTGCAAAGTTCTTTTAATAAAACATTCGTTTCCGCACCTAGTGTTTTTCGAATGGCGATTTCTTTCATACGTCTTTCTATAGAATATGAAGCGAGAGCAAATAACCCGAAAAGGGCAATTACGATAACAACAACATTCAATAAAGAGAAGAGATTCTTTTGCTTTACATAACTGCTATAAGACTTTTTATATTCTTTATCTACGAAATCATATAAAAACGGATATTCTGTATCTACTTTTTTTGTCCAGAGATTTTCTATATCAGCTATGGTTTGCTGCATGGTTTTAGGATCGGCCGTAATATAAATATTGTTTAAAATTCCTGAAAACCAGGGAACAGTTTTAAAATGGAAAAAAGACATTGGAGGGATTGGATCTCCGGGATTTCCTATATTAAAATCTTTTACAATCCCAACAATAATGGCATCTTGTCCGTTCCAGTGCAATTTTTTTCCTATCGGATTTTTTTCATTTAATAGTTTTAAGGCCGTTTCATTAATTAACATTGAAGCAACAGTATCCTGCGCAAATTTAGGACTCAAATAACGTCCTTTTACAATTTTTATTTTCATCATTTCCAGCAGTCCAAAATCTATTGGTACATTATTTCCGTCAATATTTCTGTCTTTATAATGATATGATATTACAGATTTTGCCCCACTTCCAAAAACAAAACCACCTCCTGCAACTTGTTGTACTCCTTTAATATGCTTCAATTGGTTTTGAATAATACTATATCGTTCAAAACGGTCTTTATCAGTTATCCCGTCGCCGTAGATATTTCTGTAGGAGATATTAAGGATTTGTTTTCCGCTAAACCCAAGGTCTTTGGAGTTCATTAGCTCTATTTGCTCATACACAATATAAGATCCAACAATAAAGAAAGCCGCAATAGCAAATTGAAAAATCAGCATTCCGTTTCTAAGCCAGACACCGCTTTTGCTTCTTCCAAAATTTCCTTTTAATACTTTTAGTGCTTCAAAATTAGAAACATACACTGCTGGAAATATTCCTGCAAGAATAACAGTCAAAATAAATATAGCCGCAAGCTGCAAATAGAACTGACCACTTTGCAATACAAGCGTTTTTTCTAAAAAAGCATTATAATAAGGCAGAGAAAGCTCAACAATAACAAGCGATATCAAAATTGAAAACAATGAAATGATAGCAGTTTCAAAAATAAATTGCTTGATTATAGCTGATTTTGAAGCCCCGATAATTTTACGCACTCCAACTTCTTTTGCTCTCTTTATCGCATTTGCTGTAGCTGAGTTAATATAGTTTACAATAGATAGAATTAGAATTAAAACAGATAACCCTACCATGATAAGCAAAAATTGAAGGTTACCGTTTGCTTCTATCACGCCACTGGTTTTAGTATGTAATCGTATAGAGGATAACGACTCTAAACCTGGTTTTACCTGACCATATTTCTTAATAAACTCTTCAGGTGTAATACCCTGATCCTTTGCAAAAAGGGCGGTCATGTTGTCAAAATATAATTTTTGAAGATTTTGAATCACTCGTTGCTGTCCATTAGGATTCTTTAATTTTAACAACAGAACAAATTGAAAATTACCCCATTGCTGAATAGTTTGTTTTATTCTTGCATCTATAAAATTAACTACGCACGACGGATTATAAACTGATTTTTTATCGAGTTTATAAACACCTCTTACTATTAGGTTTTTACCCTGCAGCACAATTTGTTTACCCAAAGCTGGTTGGTTTCCGAAAATCTGAACAGCCAAATCCTGCGACAAACAAATGCTGTTTACATCTGGTAATGCATTTTTTGCACTTCCTTCAATAAATTGATAAGGGAAATAATCAAAAAAGTTTTCTTGCGCCTCAATTATTTTGTCAGACTGCACTTTTTTATTATTATAGCGAATAATATCATTGCTATAGTAACCGCTTAGATAACAGTAAGATTCGACTTCAGGGCTTGCGTCTTTTATAGCAGATCCTATTGGTGCTGAACTTGAAGCCCAATAAGTAGTGGGATCCATCTGATTAGCAACCATAAAGACATTTTCTTTATTGGGATTCCATTGATCATAAGAATGCTCGTCATTCCAATACAAAATCGCAAAAATCAAACCCGCAATTCCAATACTCAAACCTAAAACATTCAAAGCCGTAAAAACTTTATTGTTCCTGATATGATAAATAAATATATTGATCCAGTTTTTTAGCATGATTAGTTGATTGAGTTCGTTACTAAAACATCTACATTTCTATGGTTCATTTTTTCTGAAAGTATGATTCCGTCTTTCATTAAAATAGTTCTTTGAGAAAACGAAGCATCGTAATCTGAGTGCGTCACCATCAGGATCGTTGCTCCGCTGGCATGAAGGTCTGTTAATAATTCCATCACTTCATTTCCGTTTTTACTGTCCAGATTTCCTGTAGGCTCATCGGCAAGAATAATCGCCGGATCATTGATTAAAGCTCTTGCAACGGCAACACGCTGTTGCTGACCTCCTGAAAGTTGCTGTGGATAATGTTTCAAACGATGCGAAATACCTAATATCTTTGCCATTTCGTCTACTTTTTTCTTTCTTTCAGATGACGGAACGTTGTTGTAAATCAGCGGTAATTCGATATTATCATAAACCGATAATTCATCAATTAAATTAAAATTCTGAAAGATGAAACCAACGTTTTCTTTTCTCGCTTTCGATTTCAAACTTTCTTTCAGTCCAATCATTTCCTGCCCTAACAATTCATAGCTTCCGCCAGATGCGCTGTCTAATAATCCGATGATATTTAATAAAGTTGATTTTCCGCTTCCGGATGGTCCCATAATCGATACAAAATCGCCTTGATTAATGGTTAATGAAATTTCGCTTAATGCTTTTGTTTCTACTTCTTCAGTTCTAAAAATTTTAGAAAGCTTAGTAATTCTGATCATAATAATTCGTTTTTGATGTTTGTTTTTCTTGCTGAAAATTTTATGGCTGAAGTAAAAAACAGATCCTAAATTAAGATAATTGATAACATAATCTATAAATATCTATTTTTGTTACATTTACCAGCAATAATGATTCTCATAGTTGATGATTTACTAATCTAATTGTGATTTTCATGCCAAAAATTTAAAATTTGTAACTATCTAATTTTTAAATTTTTATTTTCACACAACAACTTAAAGTGTCCATTATTGGACAGCTTTCGTCCAAAACCGAACAAAAATGAAAAAGACAAATGCCTCAATTTTAATCATAGACGACCAGGAAGACATTCTTTTTGCGTCGAAAGTGTACCTGAAAAAGTATTTTGAAGACATTTATACTCTTAATAATCCAAAAAATATTGTCGAATTATTGTCGAAAAAAAGCATTGATGTTGTTTTGCTCGACATGAATTATCGAATAGGTTTTGAAGACGGAAGAGAAGGTTTGTATTTATTGAAAGAAATAAAAACACTTTCGCCCAAAACCGTTGTGATTTTGATGACGGCTTTTGGTAAAGTCGAAACCGCTGTTGAAGGTTTAAAAAATGGCGCTTTTGATTATATTTTAAAACCATGGGAAAATAAAAAACTTCTGGAATCTGTAAAACAAGCCGTTGACAAATCACGCAAAGAACAGAAGAAAGAAAAAAATATTGAAATTGAAAATGACTTTTTTATTGGAACTTCGGAGATTATAAAAAAAGCATATTCACTAGCGGATAAAGTGGCTAAAACGGATGCCAATGTTTTGATTCTGGGCGAAAACGGAACCGGAAAATTTGTTCTCGCTCATCATATTTACAAACAATCAGACAGAAAAAACAATCCTTTTGTTGCGGTTGATTTAGGATCTTTAAACTCAAATATTTTCGAAAGTGAACTTTTCGGATATGCAAAAGGCGCTTTTACCGATGCGAAAGTGGATACTCCCGGACGTTTTGAAATGGCACAAAATGGCACTATTTTTCTGGATGAAATTGGGAATGTTCCGCTGCATTTGCAATCTAAATTACTGCAGGTGATCCAAACCAAAACAGTAACCCGATTAAGCGAAACAAAGGCAAGACCATTAAACGTGCGCATTATCACGGCAACCAACTTAAACCTGAAACTTGAAGTTGCCGAAAAAAATTTCCGTGAAGATTTGTATTATCGTATTAATACCATGGAAATTATTTTGCCTCCGCTAAGAGAGCGTAACGAAGACAAGATTCCGTTAGCCGAATATTTATTGGATAAAATGACCGAAAAATACGGAAGAGACGAAATTACTTTTGATAAAAAAGTACCGGAACAAATCGAAAAACATGCCTGGAAAGGAAACATTCGCGAGATGGAAAACAAAATCGAACGTGCCGTAATTTTGTGCGAAAACAATAAAATTACAATTGCTGATTTAGATCTGGAAACCATAACAGCTTACGAAGAAAATCCGGATGATATTCAGCTTTCCTCTGTAGAAAAAGCTGCGGTTGAAAAAGCATTGCTCAAAAACAATAATAATATCAGCAAAACTGCAGAAGAATTGGGTTTGTCAAGAGGGGCTTTGTACCGTCGTTTAGAGAAATATAACATCAAAACAGATGAGTAACACCAATTTCACTAATTGACACTAATTTTTGTTTGTGGAATTAATTTCACAAACAAAGTTTATTATTAAAATTTGTGTTTAAAATTGTTTTACAATACTTGTGTCCAGATTATATCACATTAGAAAAATGAAAGTTTTTAATTTTTAATTCTCCATTTTTAATTTAAAAAATTATGTTTAAAACATTTCAAACCTATAAACTACTGTTTATTCGATTAATTTTAATTGTTAGCGCGATTGAACTTTCGATTTATTTCTTTAAAATTGATTTGTTTTTTACTGGAGTATTTGGCCTTTTTATTGTTTTCCTGATGATTCGCGAAATGTATTTTTATGTTCGCAATTTTGTTTTGATTTATAATAAAACCATTTCTTCGATATTACAAAATGATTTTAGTTCTGATTTTTCGAAACATAAATTCAATACAAATTATAGTGATTTATTTCGCCTGTATGACACTTTAAAAAGCAAAGAAAAAGAACAGATTTCGAAAGATATTATCTACCGTTCTATTTTAAATAATATCGAAACCGGAATTATCATTCTGCAAAAACAAGATAGCGATTGGAATATTTTTTTAATGAATGACTACTTTTCGACACATTTTAATGTACCAAAAGTATCGAAGTGGAAATACCTGAAAAATCAATTGCCGTCGTTATGTGAAATTATAGAGGAAGACAATTTTCAGGAAATAAAAACAGCTATAGAAATTAGTGTAAACGAACAAAACAATCAAACCTTTGTTTTGCAGGCTTCTAGAACCGAGATTTTCGAACAGGATTATTTTATTGTTTTGCTGGATTCGATTCAGAATGTAGTGGAGAAAAAAGAGAAAGAAGCCTGGGTCAATTTGATGAAAGTGATCTCGCACGAGCTTTTAAACTCCATTACACCTATTCGTTCTATTTGCCAGAATTTACAAGATTTGGTCGAACAGGATTCAATGTCAGATGAAGATCTTGAAGATGTAAAAAACAGCGTTGCAACCATGTTGAGGCGAAGTGACCATTTGCAAAAGTTTGTCGAAGGATATCGAAAATTAGCAATGCTGCCTTCTCCTAAAAAAGAAAAAATAGAATTGCAGCACTTGATCGATAACTGTATTCAAATCATGCAGCCTTTATTCAAGGAAAAAAATATCGAAATCATAAACAATATTACTTTTAAACGTTTTATAAATGTTGATGCCAGACAAGTAGAACAAGTATTAATTAATCTGCTAACGAATAGTTTTCATGCACTAAAAGACTCTTTACAAAAGCAGATTTTAATTTCGGCGGAAGCCAAAGAAAACCGAATCTTCATAAAAATTACCGACACAGGAAACGGAATTGAAAAAGAAATAGAAAACAAAATATTCCTGCCTTTTTTCACCACAAGGCCAGAAGGCGCCGGAATTGGCCTGACGCTTTCTAAAAATATTATAGAAGCCCACGGCGGCTATATTAATCATAAAAATGAAGACGGAAAAACTACTTTTGAGATTTGTCTTGTTGAGGTCTAAACATTTATATTATATAACATCAACGTAAAATTATATAACCATAGCCACTGATTTTAAAATAATTTCATGGAATGAAAAATACAGTAATTTTATTAGTAGATGATGACGAAGATGATTGCGAACTTTTTATCGCTGCGATTGCTTCATTAAACAAAAATATACTCACTACAATCTCCAGTAATTCACTTGAAGCATTAAATAATCTAAAGACAGCAACTGTTTTGCCTGACTTTATATTTCTGGATATGCAAATGCCATACTTAAGTGGTGCCGAATTTATACAAGAATTGCGACAAATTCCTGAACTTAGTAAAATTCAGGTCGTGGTGTATTCTTCGCATTCGCACGAAACCTTAAAAAAGTTAACGCAAGAATTTACTGCTGTACAGATCTTTACAAAGCCAAATAATTTCCAGGACTTGGTAAGCACTTTGGATGCCATATTGTAATATTTTTTTTTTAATCCATAATTCTCTGCGTATTTTTGTCATTTCGGCGAAGGAGACTCGAGCGATAGCGAACAGACGGAGTAAATCCTCACAAGAAACTCGGCAAAGATGGGCTTTTAGGAACGGAGTTACTTTCGAAGATTCCTCGTTCTCAGGAATGACAATGATTGAGGCTATTTTGTGTAAAACTAAGTTACTTAAATTCTTGTGTTTAAATCATTAGCACGTTATAAGGTAGCATTCTATATTCTATATTCTATATTCTTTATTCTTTATTCTTTATTCTTTATTCTAATCAGAAATCATGTAACATTTTTGGGAAAAAGTATAAATTCCAAACTCGGCTTCGTTAGTAACTTTGAGTTTATTATTTTATCACTAATACCTTAATTGCTATGTTAATACAATTTATATCCAATTTATTCGAAAGCGACGAATCTATTCAAAATCCGTACGATATTGTAATTCAGATTAATGATAAAGTTTCACCTTTAGACCGAAGAAATCTTTATATGTTGCCTTTACATGATTTTTTATCTGAAAATAATTATGGTGAAATTTCGGGTGGCGGAATTCTTAAAGAAGAGCCCGGAGAAATAATCTTTTGTGATATTCATGTCAAATTTTATAAGGAAGAAATTAATAAAGCGGTTTTAAACGACATTATTAATTTTGTCGAAATTTGTGGCGCCCCAAAAGGATCAAAAGTAATTATAGAAAAAACACATCAGGAAATTCCGTTTGGTAAAAACGAAGGAATTGCTATTTATTTTGATGGAGAAAATGGTTACCAAAAAGATCAGGAAGATTACAATGTTGATTTTGTACAATCAGAAATTTCGAAGATAACCAATACATCTCAGGAAAGATACTGGAAGGGAAACTCGACCACAGCTTTGTATTTTTACGGAAAATCTTTTGATAGCATGAAAGATGGCGTATCTGATTTTATGCATACTTATCCCTTGTATAAAAGTGCCAGAATTGCTCAAATAGCGTAATCAGGTTATGAAAGTCCCATTATTAGCTTTCAACGATAAAGGTATATATTGCCAGCAGGCAGATGTATATCTCGATCCGTGGCGTCCGGTTACAAACGCCATTATTACGCACGGACATGCTGATCATGCGCGTTGGGGACACAAAAATTACATTACACATTATGACAATGTGCCTATCATAAAACATCGTTTAGGAGATATTAATGTGACCGGAAAAGACTGGAACGAAACTTTTACCGTAAATGGTGTACAATTTTCGCTTCATCCTGCGGGTCACGTCATTGGTTCTGCTCAGATAAGAGTAGAATACAAAGGCGAAGTCTGGGTTTTTACCGGAGATTATAAAACCGAAGATGACGGAATTTCTGTGCCTTATGAAGTGGTCAAATGTCACTCTTTTATAACAGAGTGTACTTTTGGATTACCCGCTTTTAAATGGACACCCCAAGCCGAAGTAATGACCGATATTAATAATTGGTGGGCAGAAAATCGCGCCGAAGGAAAAACTTCTGTGCTCTTTGGATATTCGTTAGGAAAAGCACAGCGTTTATTAAAATATCTCGATCCCAATATTGGAAAAATATACACGCATGGAGCGATCGAAAATATGACGGAAGTTTTACGTCCCTTAGTCGATTTTCCAGCCACTATAAGAGTCACATCCGAAACTAAAAAAGAAGATTTATTAGGAAGTATTGTTCTTGCTCCGCCAAGCGCACACGGCTCGACATGGATTCGTAAAATGACTCCGTTTGTGACAGGTTCTGCCAGCGGATGGATGACTTTTAGAGGAGCCAGGCGAAGAAGAGCCGTAGACAGAGGTTTTGTTTTAAGCGACCATTGCGACTGGACGGGTTTACTGGAAAGCATTAAAGCAACCGGAGCCGAAAAAATAATTTGTACCCACGGATATTCGGATATATTCTCGAAATATCTACAAGAATTAGGGTATGATGCCCGAACTGCTCACACGCAATATGAAGGAGAATTAGGTGAAATGGATAGTAAGAAAGATGTTGAAGAAGAAAGAATAGAAGAGCAAAGAGAATAGATGCAAGAAAAAAGAGGATAGACGAAGAAAGATAAAAGATAATAGAAGAAAGAAGAAAGATACAAGAATCAAATCTTGTTTCTTGTATCTTGCTTCTTGCCTCTCTTCTTAAAAAAAAATAAAAACATGAAAAACTTTGCCGAACTTATAAAAGCGCTTGACAGTTCTAATAAAACTTCGGTAAAAGTAGATGCTTTAACCAATTATTTCATTAATGCCAGTAATGAAGACAAAGTCTGGACAATTGCTATTCTTTCGCACCGTCGCCCTCCCCGACCTGTAAATACAACTTTATTACGATTATGGGCGAATGAACTGGCGGATATTCCGCTTTGGCTGTTTGAGGAAAGTTATCATATTGTGGGAGATCTTGCCGAAACTATTGCTTTGGTAATCCCCACTACAAAAGAACATTCAGATAAAAGTTTAACCGAATATCTTCAGGAAATTATTGCCCTGAAAAAGAAAACAGATATCGAGAAAAAAGAATATCTGCACGAAAACTGGCTGGCGCTTAATTATTACGAACGTTTTGTTTTTACTAAATTAATTACCGGAAGTTTTAGAATCGGCGTAAGCCAAAAATTAATGACGCGTGCCCTTTCTAAAGCTGAAAATATTGATGAAGATTCATTGGCACATAAATTAATGGGCGATTGGAATCCGAACACCATTACGTTTCAGGAATTAATTTTAGACGAACAAAACAGCGATTATTTATCCAAACCTTTTCCGTTTTATCTTGCTTATCCTATTGAAGGTGAACCATCAAATTTAGGAAATCCCGAAGATTGGAGCGCTGAACACAAATGGGACGGAATCAGGTCGCAAACCATCATCCGTGATAATGAAATTTTTATCTGGAGTCGTGGCGAGGAATTAGTAACCGATAAATATCCTGAATTTGCATCTTTCATTGGTATTATTCCTGATGGAACTGTAATCGATGGAGAAATTCTTCCATTCATAGAAAACGAAATAGGAACTTTTAATGATCTTCAAACCCGAATTGGTCGAAAAACCGTTTCCGCAGCGATCCTTAAAAAGTCACCCGTAATTATAAAAGCTTACGATTTATTAGAATGGAAAGGTCAGGATATTCGAAATCTTCCTTTTGAAGAAAGACGTATAGTATTGGAACAATTATATGAAGATATCAAACACCATGATATTCCGCTGCAGCTTTCCGAAAGGGTAAAATTTTCAACCTGGGAAGAATTGACGGAGGAAAGATTGCGTTCCCGCGAAATGAAAAGCGAGGGTTTAATGATCAAAAGAAAAGATTCGCCTTATCTGGTAGGAAGAAAAAAAGGCGATTGGTGGAAATGGAAAATTGAACCTTTGGTGATTGATGCCGTCCTCACCTACGCCATGCGCGGTCACGGACGACGTTCGAATTTATTTACCGACTATACTTTTGCCCTTTGGCATAATAACGAAAATAACGAACGAGAACTGGTCACATTCGCAAAAGCGTATTCCGGTTTAACCGATGCCGAATTCAGGATGGTCGATGATTGGATTAAAAAAAATACGCTGGAAAGATTTGGTCCCGTTAGAAGCGTTACGCCTCAATTGGTTTTCGAAATTGGTTTTGAAGGGATTGCGCTTTCAAAAAGACATAAAAGTGGCATTGCAACAAGATTCCCCAGGATTTTAAGATGGCGACATGATAAGAAAATTGATGAAGCCAATTCTATTGAGGATTTGAAGAGTATGATTTTGTAGTTATAGATTGCGAAATGGCACGCGGATGACACGGATTCGCAAGCGAAAACACGGATGAGCGTGGATTTTTTATTTCTTGTTTTTAAAGCTCCAGAGGAGTGTAATATTTATAGAAATTATGAATACGAGCGAAAAAGAGCTCCAGAGGAGCGATATATTAATTTTTAATTAGTAGCTAAATATGTCACCCCTACGGGTTCTATCAAATAAATCTATGAATTTCTATAAATATGACGTCCCGCTGGGACTTATTTAAAAAAACCGATTACTTAATTTTCTTTCAAAAAGCAAAACTTAATGAAACTTAATATCTTAATGGTAAAAAAATAATGAACAGAGAGCAACTTTTTGCGGTAGCAAATGAATGGTTTGAGAATCAGGGATGGAAACCTTTTCCGTTTCAGACTCAGGCCTGGACTGCTTTTTTGCAAGGAAAAAACGGTTTACTGAACGCTCCTACAGGCAGCGGAAAAACCTATGCGCTCTGGTTACCTATTGTTCTCAACTACATAAAAAATAATCCCGATTATAAAAGCAAACACAAACCCGGTCTTAAAGCGATTTGGATTACGCCTTTACGTTCTCTTTCGGTAGAAATAAAACAAGCTGCTGAACGAGTCGTTAATGATTTGGGTACCCAAATGACTGTCGGAATTCGGTCTGGAGATACATCAGCAAGCGAGAGAGCCAAACAAAAAGGAAAAATGCCGGATTTATTGGTTACCACTCCGGAAAGTTTGCAATTGCTTTTGGCAACCAAAGGATACGACAAAATATTTGGCAATTGTACGGCAATTGTCATTGATGAATGGCACGAATTATTGGGTACAAAACGCGGTGTTCAAACCGAATTGGCTTTATCCCGACTAAAAACTATTGCGTCAAAAATGCGCATTTGGGGAATTTCGGCTACGATTGGAAATTTGCAGCAGGCGCAAGAAGTTTTACTTGGTGTAGATTCCGAAGCGTATCATAATTCGGTTTTGATAAAGGCTCAGATTCATAAAAAAATAAAAGTCATTTCGATTATTCCGGATAAAATGGAAACCTATCCGTGGCGAGGTCATATGGGTTTGCATCTTATTGATGAAGTGGCAAAAATTGTAAAAGCGAGTAAAACGACTTTGATTTTTACGAATGTACGATCGGCTTGTGAAATCTGGTTTCAGCGATTGCTCGAAAAATATCCTGAGTTTGCCGGAGAAATGGCGATGCATCACGGAAGTATTAATCGCGAAACGAGACTTTGGGTTGAACAAGCGATTAGAGACGAAGAACTAAAAGTTGTGGTTTGTACTTCAAGTCTGGATCTTGGAGTTGATTTTGCTCCCGTAGAAACTATTATTCAGGTTGGCGGACCTAAAGGTGTTGCGCGATTTTTGCAAAGAGCCGGAAGAAGCGGACACCAACCGGGGAAAGAAAGTGTAATTTATTTTCTGGCAACGCATGCAATCGAATTAATAGAAGCTTCGGCATTGAAAAAAGCGGTTGAAGAGAATGTTATCGAAGATCGCGTTCCGTACTTAAACAGTTGGGATGTTTTGGTACAATACCTCAATACTTTAGCGGTTTCTGACGGATTTCTGCCTGATGAAATTTTTAAAGAAGTCAAAGGAACTTTTTGTTATCAGGCAATGACAGAAGAAAATTGGAATTGGGTTTTGAATTTCATTTCTAACGGAAGTCAAAGTCTGCAAGCTTATGATGAATATAAAAAAGTTGACGTTGAAGAAGACGGGCGTTATAAAATCAACAGCCGATTGATTGCCATGCACCACCGCATGCAAATAGGAACTATTGTGGGCGATGCTGTTATCAACGTAAAATTTATGAGTGGCGGTTATATTGGCACTATCGAAGAATGGTTTGTATCGAAATTAAAACCAGGCGATACTTTTATCTTCGCGGGAAAACAGCTCGAATTGTTCCGAATAAGAAATATGCAGGTTTTGGTTCGAAAGGCCGATCCTAAGAAGAAATCTAAAGTAGTAAGCTGGATGGGTGGCAGAATGGCGCTTTCGGCACAAATGAGCGAATTGCTGCGTCAGGAATTGTATCGTGCCAATACTGATAATTTATCGCCGGAACTCAAAGCACTACAACCTTTATTTGCAAGACAAAGAAAGGAATCTATTGTTCCCGGAGACGATCAGTTTTTGATTGAAACGTTTAAAACCAGAGAAGGCTATCACGCTATTTTTTATCCTTTTGAAGGTCGGTTTGTACATGAAGCGCTGGCAAGTTTATTGGCTTATAGAATTAGTTTACTTTTGCCTATCAGTTTTTCGCTTGCGTATAATGATTACGGATTCGAATTACTTTCTGATCAGGAAATTGATATGCAGAATGTTCTGGATAATAATTTATTCTCCACGGAATATGTGCATCATGATTTGCAAAAAAGCCTTAATGCGACCGAAATGGCCAGACGAAAATTCAGGGATATTGCCGTAATTGCAGGTTTGGTTTTTACAGGTTTTCCGGGAAAAATGGTCAAGACAAAACATTTGCAAAGCGGATCTCAATTGTTGTTTGAAGTTTTCAGGGATTACGAACCTGATAACTTATTGTTTCAGCAAGCGTACCGCGAAACCTTTGAGCATCAGTTAGAAGAAGGCCGTTTGATTATGGCTTTGGAACGAATAAACAATCAGGAGATTATCTGGAAATCCTGTTTGAAACCTACGCCTTTTAGTTTCCCGTTAATTACAGACCGATTACGGGAAAAATTATCCAGCGAAACATTAGCAGAACGAATAAAAAAAATGACCGCTTCGTATATGAAGTAATATTTTATGACGATTACCATACAAAATCAGACATTTATTTTGCATCCGAGTGGGGCTTTATTTTGGGAAACGAGAAAATTGCTTCTCATTTCTGATGTGCATCTCGGAAAAGTATCGCATTTCAGGAAACACGGCGTGGCGATTCCGAATAATGTGGTTTCGGAAAATTTTAAACGTTTGACCGATATTGTGGAAAATTTTAAACCTGAAAAAATTATTTTCCTGGGAGATTTATTCCATAGTTCTAAAAATACCGAATGGGATTTATTCGAAAAATGGGTAGAATGCTGCACGAATACTATTATCCTAATTGCAGGAAATCATGATATTATTGATAAAAAGCACTATCTCAAACTTGATATTGATGTTGTAGAATTTTTGGAAATCGATGATTTTTTACTTACACATCATCCTACCCTAAAAGAAGGTTTTTTTAATTTTTCAGGTCACATTCATCCTGGAATTATGCTGCGTGGTTTTGGTGCGCAATCTTTAAAATTACCTTGTTTTTTTCAGAAAGAAAATCAAATGATTCTGGCTGCATTTGGCGAATTTACCGGAAAGCATCTTTTGAAACCACAACAAAATGATATTGTATATGCGATTGCAAATGATGAAGTTATTAGAATTAACTTAAACTGATTTTTTAAGGTAAAGCTGTTTTTCATTTGTGTCACGAGTAGTATCATTTTCGTAATTGAATTCTTCGTAACCCAAAGACTTTAATGTATCTATTAAAACCGTATCAATTCTAAAAGCTTTCGCCCAAATTAAGTCGTATTTTCTTTGCAAAGCTACTTCTTCGGCACGTTTAAAAAGCACGTTGATATCGTCAGGATTGAAGTACACAATATGATCTACCCCTATTGGTTTATTGGCATCAAGGTTTTGATTCGAAAGTCGGGATGAATTGAGTTTCATGAAAGACAACGGATTTTCGCCATCATACGCCATCAACATTTCGACTGAAAAATCGTTTTGTATTTTGAATAATTTCTGGCTTGAAAGGTTTTCATTGGCGTACTTCTCTCCTATTTCTTTCGATGAACCAAATAAATCAGAATAGAATTTCAGTGCTTTTTCTTCCATCCAAACTACATTATCATTGATGATTACTACGAATTTTGCTATTTTAGACATATCTTTTATTTTTTTTATTACTGCAAAGTTGAGATGATTTGATTGATCAGAAAAGAGCTAAAAGGCTTTTGTTTTGTTCGAAAAGGCGGTTCGATTAATTGGGACTTCTTTTTAAACACATAGAGACATAGCTTGTTGAATCGCTTAAGAAAGGCGTTTTACTTTTAATAAATCACAATAGCAGCAACTTTAACAATTGAGATGCAGATGCTAACAATTTTATTCACTTAAAGACAATGCATTGTATTGTCATTTTATTGTCAGGCTGAGCGAAGTCGAAGCCCACGTTTCAATTGGAGCGCCCTTCGACTTCGCTCAGGATGACAATTGGAATGTTTAAATAAAAAAATTAAACCCAAGATTGGGCTAAAAAACTAAAAAAAGAGATCGAAAACGAATAACTACTCCATTCGCTCGTCGCTCGCGAGAGGGATAGAAGCAAGCTACCGAAGTAGCGCGGATAGCCCGACAGCATCCCAATAAGAGGGCGTATAAGCGCATAGTAAATTTGCCCTCTTATCGGGATGGTGACTCGCCCAAATTATAATTACGTATATACTTTTAAATATATTAAACATTCTTTCTGCGATATTCTAAAGGTGAAATTCCTTCGCATTTTTTAAAGAATCTGCCAAAAACGGATTGATTGGGAAAGTTTAATGTATCGCTGATCTGGTTGATTGTAATATCTTTATTTTGAAGCAATATTTTGGCTTCGAGAATTACAATTTCATCGATCCAATCGCTGGCGGTTTTTCCGCTATTATTTTTAACTACTTCTGAAAGATATTTGCGCGATACATATAAAGCATCAGCATAATACTGAACGGATCTTTGGCTTATAAAATCTCTGGAAAGGATTTCTTTGAACTTTTCGAACAAAGGATTTTGAGCTGAATCGTTTGTAATGGTTTGTTTTATAATGTCTAATTCATAAATCAGTATATAAAGATAAGCTCTTAGAATAGAAGACTGATTATTAGAATTATACGCAATAGATTCTTGTAACAAAGTAAAGATTTGTTCAAACTTAATTTTGTTTTTTTTCTCGAGATTGAAAACATGCATTTCGCTATTGTCGAAAAATTCATATTGCGAAAGAAAAAAAACATTGGCCTGATTGTGCAGGAAAAATTGAGGTTTGAAAAAGATAATATCGATTAAAATTTCGTCGCTGTCTTTTGTAAAGCTTCTAATTACCGAAGGTCCCAATGTTAGTATAGCAGGGGCGTGAATTACTATTTTCTTGAGTTTGGTTTGCATTACAATGCTACCCTTTCGAAGAAATTCTATCGCATAACTTTCTGCACGATAAGGTTCGCTGATATAAGGATGATCTTTTGCCTGAATATAAAAATACTCTTTATTATTGTCGGCATTATCAAACAAACTCTTATGGTGTGTGAGCGAGTATGTTGTAATTTTATTCTTCAATTGTTTTTGCTTTAATCTATACCAAATATAGACAACGGTTTTCTGCATAACAAATAATGGCGTCATATAGCGCCATTATCAGTATTCTCCTAAAAGAATATATATTTAAAAATTGAAACTTATTTTTTATCAATTTTATACAATCTTCCACCATCCGTAATGGCATATAAAGCACCATCATTTCCTTGTGTTACATCTCTAAAACGTTGGTTTTCTGAAGCCAAAAGTCTTTCCTCACCAATCACTTTATTGTCTTTTATAGCAAGACGCACGATATGCATTCCGCTTAAAGCGCCTATAAAAAGATTATTTTGCCATTCCGGAACACGATTTCCTGTGTAGAACGTCATTCCGCTTGGCGAAACTACAGGATCCCAGTAATAAACCGGTTGCTCTAAACCATCTTGTTGCTGAATTCCCGCTCCTACTTTTTCTCCGCTATATTCGATTCCGTATGTAATTGTTGGCCATCCGTAATTTGCACCGGATTTTAGACGATTGATTTCGTCACCTCCGCGTGGTCCATGTTCTGACAACCAAATTTCTCCTGTAGTAGGATTAAGTGCCAAACCTTGCGGATTTCTATGTCCAATAGTATATAATTCAGGTAATGCCCCTGTTCCTGTAAAAGTAGGATTTCCGGTTGCTGGCTGCCCTTCTTTTGTTAATCGAACCACTTTTCCTAAACCTGAAGATACAGATTGTGCTAATGGTCTTGTTTCTAACACAGAACGCTCTCCAGTACTTACTACAAGGAAACCGGATTTATCAAAAAGAATACGACCGCCGTAATGCAGCGTGCTTCCATTAGCCGGTTTTGCTCTGTAAATTACCGTTGCACCTTCGATTGTTTTTTCATCAGCTGAAAGTTTTCCTTTCGCAACAGCGGTATTATTTCCGCCTGTTGTTGCTTCTGCATAAACCCAGTAAATCATTCTGTTTGTTGCGAAATCTGGATCAATAGCTAAACCTAGTAAACCTCCCTGATTGGCTGCGTTAACAGCAGGAATTCCTGTAATTGGAGCGCTCAAAACACCAGCTGTTGTAGCAATACGCATCGTTCCTGTTTTTTCGGTAATCAATAATCTTCCGTCAGGAAGACTTTTAATCCCCCATGGGCTTGTTAATGCTGTCGCGATAACAACTCCCTGATAGGGTGTGTTGGTTTGTAAGCCACTAACTCTGGTTTGACCTTCGAAAGCGGGCTTATAAGTTGTATTGGGAGCGGTGCCTTCGACAGGATTTGTGGTTGTACCCGGATTTACATCGACATCTTTGTCACTAGAGCAGCTTAATAAGGTAATTAGCATGCTCGAAACAATAGCAATTTGGTTAATATTTCTCATAGTTTTGGGATTTTATATTTAGAATAGATCAAAACTCTTAAATTTAAAACAAATCCTGTTATATAATTTATGAGAAAAGTTATACGATTATAAGGTTTTTATTATTCACTATGTGTTTTTTAACCGCAAAGAGCGCAAAGTTTTTTCGCAAGGTTCGCAAAGTTTATATTTCTGGTTTTTTTTTAACCACAGAGAGCACAGAGATTTTCACAGAGAAATAAAAACTTTGTAACCTTTGCGTATTTCTTTGCGTGCTTTGCGTAAAAAACTTTTCGCTTAAAATAAGGTTAACTAAAATATTTTTATACATTTGCAATCATCAGATGATATGACAACCTAAATATGACATTAATCCATAAAAAATCGCTTGCAGAAGAAGTTGCTTCAAAATTACAGGAGCAAATTTCTCTTGGTCATTATAAGATCAATGAGAAATTGCCTATTGAAGCAGAATTGATGAAAAGTTTTGGTGTTGGAAGATCTTCGATAAGAGAAGCGATGAAGTTACTCGCTAATTCAGGTTTACTTAGGATTCAGCAAGGAGTTGGTACATTTGTTCAGGAAGTTACCAGCATACAAGAACCTATGGACCAACGATTAAAACGGGCAAGTCTGAAGGATTTAGATGAAGTGAGACAATTGTTAGAGTTGAAAATTGCTGAAAAAGCGGCCATCAACAGAACGGAAGAGGATATCACCATAATGCAGCAGCATTTGGCCAATAGAATGAAAGCTGCTAATGAAGGATTGATCGAGGAATGTGTCGAAGCGGATATCCAATTTCATATTGCTATTGCAGAAGCATCCAAAAATGACATCCTGGCCGATTTGTATAAATCTGTATCGAAACATTTAAAAAAGGAGTTTCTTAGCATCTATCCCGACACTAAAATATTTCAGGAAACATATACTATACACGAACAACTTTTAAAAAACATCATTGCAAAAGATCCAAAAAAAACATGGAATACTGTTGCCAAAATTACAGGACATACTAATTACTAATTTTTACCTAAATTCATCAGATGATCTGATTTTTTTTTTAATTCATTATGAAAACAAACACCATTGAAAGTTCAAAGCAGTTAGCCCAACAAACTGTTTTCTCTATTTTATTTACTATTAGCTTGACTCATTTTATTAATGATATGCTTCAGGCTGTTGTTCCTGCGGTCTACCCTATTATAAAAGATAAATTTCATTTGACTTTTAGCGAAATTGGTTTAATAACCCTGACCTATCAACTTACAGCATCTATTTTACAGCCTTTTGTTGGGTTTTATACTGATAAAAAACCACGCCCGTATTCTTTAGCTGTTGCAATGGTTTTTACGCTACTTGGTTTAGCGGCTGTGGCAGTAGCTTCAAGTTTTACTAATATTTTACTTGCCGTTAGTTTAATTGGTATTGGATCTTCTATATTTCATCCCGAAGCTTCGAGGGTGGCGCATATGGCTTCCGGAGGAAAAAGAGGTTTGGCGCAATCCATTTTTCAATTAGGTGGAAATGCAGGAAGTGCTATCGGGCCTTTGCTTGCCGCTATCATTGTAGTGCCTTACGGGCAGTTTAATATTATCTGGTTTTGTCTTGCAGCCGCCGTGGGAATCATTATTCTTTCGGGCGTTGCAAAATGGTATCAGGAACATTTAAATCTAAAAGCTAAAAATAAATCGGCTATAACAGAAGAAAAACATCATTCGCTTTCACGACAAAAAGTGATATTTTCATTGGGTATTTTGTTGGTACTGATTTTTTCAAAATACTTTTATATGGCGAGTATGACGAGTTATTATACTTTTTACTTAATTGATAAATTTCATGTGTCTGTACAGGAATCTCAAATTTATCTTTTTGCATTTCTTGGTGCCGTTGCTGCCGGAACTTTATTTGGTGGAGCTTTGGGAGATCGTTTTGGCCGAAAATACATCATTTGGATTTCGATATTAGGCGTTGCTCCTTTTACATTATTATTGCCTTACGTATCTCTTTTCTGGACCGGAGTTTTATCTGTTATTATTGGTTTAATAATATCATCTGCGTTCTCTGCAATTTTAGTTTATGCTACTGAATTAGTTCCGGGAAAAGTAGGTTTAATTGCGGGACTTTTCTTTGGACTTGCTTTTGGTATGGGCGGATTAGGTTCTGCTATATTAGGAAAATTAGCAGATGCTACAAGCATCGAATATGTTTTTAAGGTTTGTGCATTTTTGCCTTTAATAGGAGTTTTGACAAGCTTTCTTCCTAATATTGAAGGAAAGAAAAAAACTGCTGCACAAGAAGATTAAATTATTTTTTACTAATTCGATTATTATATGTAAAAAGCGCTAAATCTAAAGACTTAGCGCTTTTTTGTATTAACAAAATAAAACTATTTTTTACCAGCCTTTTACAGCTCCGCCTTTAAATTCTTTTATAGCGGCTTGTTCTACTTCGGGAGACTGAAAAGCTTGTAAAAACTGTTTTACTTTTTCTTCATTTTTGTTGTCTTCACGGCTTACTACTAAGTTTACATAAGGAGAATCTTTGTCCTCAACAAACAAAGCATCACGCGAAGGAACTAATCCTGCCTGAGAAGCAAAAGTATTATTGATTATAGCAATTGTTACATTGGCATCATCAAGGGATCTTGGCAATTGAGGCGCTTCTAGTTCTACTATTTTAAGTTTTTTAGGATTGCTTACGATATCTGTTACTTTAGGTAATAAACCAATTCCGTCTTTCAATTTTAGTAAACCGTTTTTCTCCAAAAGCAATAAAGAACGTCCACCGTTTGTTGGATCATTTGGAATAATAATGGTGCTTTCGTCTTTTAGCTCCGAAAGGTTTTTTATTTTTTTCGAATAGGCTGCAATTGGGTAAATGAATGTTTTACCAATGATTGCCAATTTGTATCCACGTTGTTTCGATTGCTCATCAAGATATGGTTTGTGCTGAAAAGCATTTGCATCAATATCTCCCTGGCTCAAAGCTTCGTTAGGAATCACGTAATCATTAAAAGAAATCAACTCTACTTCAAGTCCGTATTTTTCTTTTGCCACTTTTTTAGCAACTTCAGCCACTTTGTATTCCGGTCCTGTTGCAACTCCAACTTTGATGTGGTGCGGATCGTTGTTTTTGGCTTTGCCACAATTAACCAATGAAAGTGTCAAGGTTAAAATTCCGATTGCTTTTAAAAAATTATTTTTAGTAATCATGTTTTTAATTTTATAATTAATATTTATTTGTTGTCTAAAATTTAACCGCAAAGAACGCAAAGTTTTTTTCGCAAAGTTTGCTAAGTTTTAAGTGGTGCTAACACAATTTAAGTTCGCAAAGCTGGTTCAACATAAAGCTTTGCGAACTTTGTGTTTTTACTAAACTTAGTATATTAAAAACTTTGTGCTCTCTGTGGTATTTTAACTGCAAAGTTGCCTGAAATTTAACCGCAAAGAACGCAAAGGTTTTTCGCAGAGTTCGCTAAGTTTTAAGTGGTGCTAACACAATTTTAAGTTCCCAAAGCTAGTTCACATTAAGCTTTGCGAACTTTGTGTTTTACTAAACTTAGTATATTAAAAAACTTTGTGTTCTCTGTGGTATTTTTAACCGCAAAGTCGTCTGAAATTTAACCGCAAAGAACGCAAAGGTTTTTCGCAGAGTTCGCTAAGTTTTAAGTGGTGCTAACACAATTTTAAGTTCCCAAAGCTTGTTCAACATAAAGCTTTGTGAACTTTGTGTTTTTACTAAACTTAGTATATTAAAAAACTTTGTGTTCTCTGTGGTATTTTAACCGCAAAGTCGTCTGAAATTTAACCGCAAAGTGCGCAAAGTTTTTTTCGCAAAGTTCGCTAAGTTGTAAGTTGTACTAACACAATTTAAGTTCGCAAAGCTGGTTCAACATAAAGCTTTGCGAACTTTAGCTTCGCACAAAACTTAAGATATTCTAAAAAAAAACTTTGCGTGCTTTGCGGTAAAATCTTAAAGTAATCTCAAAGTAATGTCATAGTAATCTCAAAGCATTCATTTACCTATGATCAAATCGTTTCGATAAAAAGTCACCCGCAAACTGAATCACAAACACCAAAAGTACCAATAACGCCAAAACCGAATTCATTGTTACGGCATCATAACCAATATATCCGTACTGATATCCCACTTGTCCTAAACCACCGGCACCAACAGCACCACCCATTGCAGAATATCCTACAAGCGTAATTAAAGTGATCGATGCGGCATTGATTAAAGACGGTAAAGCTTCGGGAAGCAATACTTTATATACAATTTGAAAAGGTGTTGCGCCCAAAGCTCTTGCTGCTTCGATTAATCCCGAAGGAAGGCCTAAAAGACTATTCTCTACCAATCTGGCAATAAATGGCGCTGCACCAATGCTTAGCGGAACCAACGCGGCACTTACACCAATTGAAGTTCCTACTAACGCACGCGTAAACGGAATCATCCAAACGATTAATATGATGAACGGGATTGAACGAAAAACATTCACCAATACCGATAAAACTCTGTTTAAAACCGGTTGCTCCAGAATTTGATTTTTTCGGGTAAGGAAAAGCAAAATACCAGTTGGAAGCCCTAATGCAAAACCAAAAAAGCCCGACACAAATGTCATCACGATGGTTTCCCAGGTACCGTTTAATAATAAGGTAATAATAGAATCAGACATAACCTATGATTTCTGTTTTAATATGTTTAGAAATAAAATATTCAATTGCAGCTTCGTAATTCTCGCGTTTGCCCGACAATTCGATCAGCATCACACCAAAGTTTACATCTCCGGCCTGATCCATTTGCGCACTCACAATTTTAAAATTCGTATCGAACAATCGCGAAACCTCAGAAATAACAGGTTCGTTTACCGATTTTCCAGTCATTTCTAATCGTAATAACGGACTCAAACCTTCTGCATCTTGCTTTTGCAATCTTTCCTGATACACTCTCGGAATATCAAGATGCAATGACGAAGCGATAAATTCCTTTGTTAATTCGTGTTTAGGGTCGGCAAAAATTTCTCCTACACTTCCCTGCTCAATCAATTTTCCGTGGCTAATTACCGCAACCTCGTCGCAAATCGATTTTACAACTTCCATTTGGTGTGTAATCAACAAAATAGTGATGTTCAAACGGCGATTGATATCCTTCAATAAATTCAAAATCGATCTTGTTGTTGCAGGATCAAGTGCACTCGTTGCTTCATCGCACAAAAGCACTTTCGGATTGTTGGCCAATGTTCTCGCAATGGCAACCCTTTGTTTTTGGCCTCCTGAAAGGCTTGCCGGATAATCATTTGCTTTTTCGGCCAAACCTACTAATTCCAACAATTCAAAAACACGGGTTCGAATAGCGTCCTTTGATGCACCAACCAATTCTAACGGAAAAGCCACATTCTCAAAAACCGTTCTTGACGAAAGCAGGTTAAAATGCTGAAAAATCATTCCTATTTGTCTTCTTTCAATCGCCAATTGTGCATTCGATAATTGCAGTAGCGATTTTCCATCTACGATAATTTCACCTGAAGTTGGTCTTTCCAATAAGTTTACACATCGAATCAACGTACTTTTTCCAGCTCCCGAAGTTCCAATTACACCAAATATTTTTCCCTGAGGAACTTTAAGCGAAACATCTGATAAAGCCGAAACAACTCGGTTTTTCTGATGAAAATTCTTGGTGATGTTTTTTAATTCAATCATTTTTTTAATTCAAATTAAATCTGCTATATACACAGATATCAATACTTAACGCTTCTGAAATTCCAGAATGTAAAATCAAAAAGCCTTTCAATAAATTATGAAAGGCTTCAGAAATAAATCATTTTATTTTTATATATAAGCCAGTTCATACCATCGCATAGTCGCGCAACACATTATGCTGCAGCTATAATAATTGGTGTTCTGGTTATCGTTTTTCATTGCTGCGGCAAATTTAAAGAGATAATTTGAATTTTAATGCAAAATCATAAACTTTTTTAACCCTATCAATTTAATAGACTGATTTAGGATTTTGGAACTTTTTCCTGCTGTCCTTCCAAATCTTTTGTGCCTCCCGATAGCTATCGGGACCAGCACAAAAGGAGTTTCCCACTTATCAGGGCTATGGCACTCATTTTCATAAGAACTTATCAGAATAAAAAAGATAAAAAACCATGTAAATTCGTTTTTTCGCGATAGCAAATCTGTCTTATCTGTGTGCTATAAAACGATTCAATTTGAAATTATACAACAGTCCCGTTTGTATTAAAACATCCCAATCTCATTTTCAAAACTTAAAGTTGCATTAAAATTGGACTTTCTTCCCCAAATAAATTGATTAACTAATATTAATTTTTACATTTGCGTTATTTTTATTTGTTCTAAATAGCTTTATTCTCCAGCCTTATTTATACAGATAAACAACCTTAAACAATAAATACCCAAATATGAAAAAGAATATTTTACTCTCTTTTGCATTAGCCGCTACTTTATTTGTTAGTGCACAGCAAAAAAACAACTTACTCGAACAATCTTTTTGGAAAACTGCACCAGATGTCGCCACTGTAAAAGCTGAAATAGAAAAAGGAAACAATCCGGCAGAATCCAATGCAAATGCTTTTGATGCTGTTGTGATTGCTATTAATAATGACGCGCCTCTTGCAAGTATAAAATTCTTATTAGACCAACCCGGAAATCCATTAAATAAACCCACTCACGATAATCGTATTTATTTGCACTGGGCAGCTTACAGAGGAAATACAGAATTGGTAGAATACCTGATCTCAAAAGGATCTGATATTAATTTTGAAGACAGTCATGGCACAACTCCAATTGCTTTTGGAGCAGGAAGTGGTCTTTTAAATTCAGGAGTTGCTGAAGCTTTTTTTAAAGCCGGAATCGATCCGAAGAAAAAATATAACGACGGTGCCAACTTATTACTTATAGCAATTCCGTTCGACAAAGATCTTACGCTTACCAATTATTTTATTACAAAAGGATTATCCTTAAAAGATACTGACAGTAACGGAAAAACTGCTTTTGACTACGCCGCCAGAACAGGAAATGTAGCTCTTTTGAAAAAACTTTTAGAAAAAGGGGTTAAACCAACAGACAATGCGCTTTTGGTTGCTACTCAGGGAACACGTAGAGAAACCACTCCTCTGGAAGCTTATAAATATTTAGTAGAAGAGGTAAAACTAAAAGCTACTTTTACTAATAAATCAGGAGAAAATGTACTGCACCTTTTAGCAGGAAAACAAAATCAGACTGAAATTATTAATTACTTTTTAGGTAAAGGTGTCGATGCAAACCAAGTAAACAAAGACAGAAATACACCTGTTATGATTGCTGCCGGAGCGAGAGAAACCGCAGTTTTAGAACAATTGTTGCCAAAGGTAAAAAACATTAATTTACAAAACCTAAAAGGCGAATCGGCTTTGACAATGGCGGTAAGATCAGGAACTCCTGAGGCCGTTGCGCTACTTTTAAACAAAGGTGCAGATGTAAACGTAAAAGATAAAGACGCAAATAATCTAGGTGTTTATTTAATACAATCCTACAGACCGGCAGGACGTGAAGCTAATGCGGCAAAAGATCCTTTTGAGGCAAAAGTAAAATTACTTCAGGATAAAGGATTAAACCTGGCTGCTGCACAAAAAGACGGAAGTACTTTATATCACTTCGCTATTGCTAAAAATGATTTGGCTTTGCTAAAAAAACTTGCTTCTCTGAATATTGATATCAACGCTAAAAACAAAGATGGTCTTACGGCTTTACACAAAGCTGCAATGGTAGCCAAAGATGATACCATCCTGAAATACCTAGTATCTCTTGGTGCCAAAAAAGACATCAATACCGAATTTGACGAAAGCGCTTATGCTCTTGCCAAAGAAAATGAATCGCTAACTAAAAATAATGTTTCGGTTGAATTTCTAAAATAGGTAAAAAGTTATGAATTATGAATTATGAATTTTTAGTTAAAGCCAAACTTATAATTCTTAAGTCAAAACTCATAATTCATAACTCGTAAATCATAACCCATAATTCATAACTCAAAATTCATAACTCAAAATATGAAATCAATATTTAAAATAGCACTTACAGGTACATTACTCTTTTTAATCTCTTTTCAGACAAATGCTCAGGCAAGCAAATACAAATGCATGCTGCAAATGGCCAATTATATGGGCGAAGGCGCTTATATCGTAGTTTCCCTTATTAATTCTAAGGGAGAATATGAGAAAACACTTTATGTAATGGGTGATGATAAAAAATGGTACAAATCACTAAAAGAATGGAACAAATTCCAGACAGCAAAACCTACTGATATTAGTGCCAAAACCGGAGCATCTGTTACTGGCGGAGATCGCAGTATTACTACCATAGAAATTGATGATTCTAAAATTAACAAAGGATACAAACTACGATTTGAGTCGGCTGTTGAAGATCAGAAATATTATGTAAATGATCTTGAAATTCCGCTTACTACTGAAGGTCTTGCTGATAAAACAGAAGGTAAGGGATATATTAGATACGTGAGATTAAACAAGATTTAATACTCTTTCGTTACAAGTAAACTTTGTCAAAGTTTTGAACTTTGACAAAGTTGTAATAACCACAATGATTGTCATTTCGGCCAAGGAGAAATCTACGTAAAAAAACTAATGCAAAGTTTTTCCTTAAATTGTCGAGCTACTTGCGAGGATTTCTCCTTCGTCTAAATGACAAAAATGAGAATTAATATACATTCGAATACCACACAATGACTCTTTCTTTCTGGCGTTACGCACACTTGGCTCTGGCTTTGTTTTCTTCTTTGTTTTTAATTTTAGCTTCGACTACAGGAATTATTCTGGCAGTTGATGCGATGCAGGAAAAAACACTTCCGTATAAGGCAGAAAATTTCGACCAGATAACGCTGGCGCAAACATTGCCCATATTAAAAAAACAGTATGATGAAATTACAGAGTTAAGCGTAGATCACAATCATTTTGTAACGCTTCAGGCAATTGACGAGGATGGTAATGATATCCATGCGTACATTAATCCTAAAACGGGCAAACAATTAGGAACTCCGGTAAAGAAAAATGAATTTATTCAATGGGTTACCGGTTTTCATCGTTCTTTATTTCTTCATGAAACGGGACGGTTTTTTGTTGGTGTAATTTCATTTTTATTATTCTTAATCGCCATTTCCGGTTTTGCACTTGTTTTAAACAGACAAAGAGGCATCCGTAATTTCTTTTCGAAAGTGGTAAAAGATTATTTTGCCCAATATTATCATGTGGTTTTAGGAAGACTGGCCCTGATTCCGATTTTGATCATTGCGCTTACAGGAACCTATTTGTCTTTGGAAAGATTCAACTTTTTTATGGAGAAGGAGAAAAATCAAAAAGAAAAATCAGAACTTGTTGCAACTCCAAAAGGAAAAACTGTTTCTGTATTTTCGACTACTCTTCTGGCTGATGTCAACAAAATCGAATTTCCTTTTACGGATGATCCCGAAGAATATTATATCATTCAGTTAAAAGATCGCGAAATCGAAGTGAATCAGGTTACAGGCGCAGTTGTGACTGAAAAACGTTCTCCGATGACCGTTCAGTTAGCAGATTTAAGCCTAAATCTTCATACCGGAAAAACCAACGGAATCTGGGCATTTATACTGGCTATTGCGAGTATTAATATTCTGTTTTTCATTTATTCGGGTTTTGCTATTACCTTAAAAAGAAGATCAAGCCGTATTAAAAATAAATTCAAAGCCAGTGAAAGTAAGTTCATCCTCTTGGCTGGCTCTGAAAACGGAAGTTCCCTGCGATTTGCCAATGCCATTCTAAAACAATTGATTGGCCACGGAGAAAAGGCTTTTATTACTGAATTGAACAGCTACACGCTTTTTCCGAAAGCCGAACATATTATTGTCTTTTCGTCTACACACGGATTAGGAGACGCACCTTCTAACGGAAGCAAATTTTTATCGCTTTTAAATAAATATCCGCAACAGCAAAAAATCAAGTATTCTGTAGTGGGTTTTGGTTCTAAAGCTTATCCGGATTTTTGTGAATTTGCTTTTGAAATCGACAAACAATTACAAAATCAAGATTGGACTGAACGTTTATTTAACGTACAAACTGTAAATGATAAATCAGCCACAGAATTTGTCGAATGGATAAAATTATGGAGTGCCGAAACCGGAATTCCGTTATCGACAACGCCATCTTTGTACAATCATGTGCCAAAAGGTTTGCAAAAACTAATGGTCTTAGATAAAACACTGGTTTCTGAGCACGAACAGACTTTTATACTTACCCTAAGAGCGAATATGAGAGCCAAATTCTGTTCAGGAGATTTACTGGCTATTTATCCCGCAAACGATACGAGAGAACGCCTCTACTCTATTGGAAATCATTCCGGTAACATACAATTGGTTGTAAAATTACATCCAAACGGGCTGGGTTCTGAGTTTCTCAATAACCTTGCTCCGGGAAATACTATCAAAGCAAGAATCATCAATAATAAAGCTTTTCATTTTCCAAAGAAGGTTTCGAAAGTGGCTTTAATTTCCAACGGAACCGGTATTGCACCGTTCCTTGGAATGATAGAGCAGAATAAAACCAAAACAGAAACGCATTTGTATTCCGGATTCCGTATGGAGACTGAGACTGTTTCTGGATATAAAAAGTTTACTGCTGAAATGATACAGAAGCAAAAATTACAAAGTTTTCATTTGGCTTTATCCCGAGAAGCAGAGCATTTTTATGTAATGGATCTCATCAAACGAGATGCTGATTTTTTTATTAATTTATTAAAAGAAAATGGCGTCATCATGATTTGTGGATCACTGGCGATGCAAAAAGATGCTGAAGCTATTCTGGATAAATTATGTCTTGAAAGAAATGCAAAAAGTATAACAGATTATAGAGAGAATGGTCAGTTATTGACGGATTGTTATTAAACACTAATTGCACTAATTTTCACTAATTAGCTTAGATTGTAAATTATGTAAGTCCCAGCGGGACTAAATATTGGTAGAAAACATAAATTAAAAACAGCCGGCGTGCCGTAGGTACGCAACAAATACATTGCTATTGCGTACCTATGGCACGCTAACACATTTTCGAACATAATTTTCTACCAATATTTTGTACCTAACGGTACATTTTAAATTTAGATTTTCAATAGTGAAATAATTAAGCGCACTAAAATTAAACATTTATATTCGTGTAAATTCGTGAAATTCGTGTTCAAAACGCTTCTAAAAAGTCATCATGCATAAATCAATCCTCAATAAATTTTTAATTCTTTTCGTACTCTTTGGTTTATCAGCCAGCGCGCAAATATTACGAAAAAGAACAACTTTACTTATGGGCGGGCGTTTTGATATTACGATCGTGGCAAAAGATTCTCTTTCGGCAGAACAGAATATCGACGAGGTTATTGCAGAAATTACCCGAATCGAAAATTTAATATCCGACTGGAAAGCAACTTCGCAAGTTTCTGAGGTGAATCAAAATGCGGGAATTAAACCCATAAAAGTCGATCGTGAAGTTTTTGAATTGACACAAAGAGCCATAGCATTTTCTGAAGCTACAAAAGGCGGTTTTGATGTGAGTTTCGCCGCTATGGACAGAATCTGGAAATTTGACGGATCGATGACCGAGATGCCTTCGGCGGAAGCCATAAAAAAATCGGTAGAAAAAGTGGGTTATAAAAATATTATTCTGGATTCGGTTCAATCGACTATCTTTTTAAAATTGAAAGGAATGAAAATTGGTTTCGGCGCTCTAGGCGAAGGATATGCAACGGATAAATGCCGAAATATGATGCTCGCAAAAGGCATCAAAGCCGGAATCGTAAACGGATCCGGCGATATGACTGCCTGGGGAAAACAACCCAACGGCAAAGACTGGAACATTGGTATGACGAACCCATTTCATCCTGATACATTATTTGCTGTAGTTCCTTTAAATAATGGCGCTGTAACGACCTCCGGAAGTTATGAAAAGTTTGTTGTTTTTAACGGAAAACGCTACTCACACATTATAAATCCGGCAACAGGTTATCCTGCCACCGGATTGTGCAGTGTCTCTGTTTTTGGTCCAAATGCAGAAACAGCAAACGGATTAAGCACCTCTTTAATGGTTTTAGGACAAACAGAAGGTTTGCTTTTACTACAAAAATATCCCGATTACAGTTGCGTAATGATTACGGATAACGGAAAATTAGTAAAATCGAAAAACTTTAAAATCAAGAAATTTAAACCCAGACTCTAGTTTTCTCTAAAGATTCATTATCTTAAAATGATGCTTTAGAGTTTCAGCTTTTTCTTGTTTTTGGAATGTATTTCGCGTATATAATAATGGCCACCAACACAATAAATGTAGCGGTTGCATACAATATACAAGGACTATAAAAATAAATAGCAGCTGCTGCCAATGGCATAATCATATTATTTGCCGATTGCAAACTTTGGTTTACACCCTGTAATTTTCCCTGATTACTTTCGTCTACTGATTGTGATAATCTTGCATTATAAGTGGGGTCGAATAAACCTTCGCCGGTAATTATAAAGATGACAGCACACGAAATAATTATTATGGAGGGTAAAAAAACGCTGCTCATAATTAATGCCAGACCAATTCCAAAAACAATTAAGCCCGCAATTCCGATACTCTTTTCGTTAAAACGTTTCAATAGACAGGGCAATAAAACGGCTCGCGAAATAATCTCGCAAATACCAACCAATGTTAGCATTGTGCCAATAAATACGGGTCCCCATTTGTAAATATCTTTTAGAAAAATGGTAAAGTTAAACTGAAAAATCCCGAGGCTTATATAAAAGAATATGCCTAAAATGAGTAACATCTTAACGTTTTTTAGGTTAAAAACATCTTTAAAATGCGAAAACACATTAAAACTATTTAGCGTTAAATGTTTCGTTCTTTTTTCAGGTACCAAAGATTCCGGCAATAAAAAATAAGTCGCCAAACCCGAAATAAAAATTAATCCCGCAGTAACAAAAAAGGGTAACGAAAGAGAAATTCCGCCTAACAATCCGCCTAATGCTGGACCGCCAAGTTTACCAATTCCCATGGCAGAACCTATATAACCAAACCACTTGGCTCTTTCTTTTGGTTCAGTCGAATCAGATATGTAAGCAAATAAAATACTGATATTACCAGCTGTAAGACCGTCGATAATACGTCCCAGAAAAAGAACCCAGAGAGCGCCACCAATTCCGAATAAAACATAGCCTATTACAGAACCTAATAAACTAAAAATAAGAATATATTTTCGTCCGTATCGATCGCTTAACGATCCAAAAATGGGTGCTGCAAAAAATGTACAGGCTGCAAAGACCGACATAAGCGCGCTCATACCTACAACAATTTGTTCTGATGGAAGGTATTTTCCAACAATAAAGGGCAACAACGGCAATACAACCGACATGCCAATAGAATTCAGGAGTACAATCCCGATGATAATCCAAAATATGTGTTTTTTTGATTTTGTTTTCATATGTAATAATTGAAAGACAAAATTCTAAAAAGCTTGTTTCTTAGGATTGTACAAATGCGACAAAATCATTACTAATGGTTTGCTTTGCTTTTCGTGCAAATGCGCCTGGCGTAGTACCGCTGTAACGCTTAAATTCTCTGCTAAGATGAGATTGATCTGTATAACCTAATTCCTGAGCCAAACCGGCAATATTAGCATCGGGAAAATGCCATAAGTGGTTTCGTACCTGCTCAAAACGCATCAAACCTGACACATCTTTTACGCTATGACCCGAGGATTGCTTGAAGTTTCTTTCTAATGTACGAACTGTTGCATGAGCCGCCGACGCTACTTCACTGACCGGAATAATTCCTTTAGCGTTTCGCATCGCCAATCCTGCTTTAAACAATAAACTATCAGCAGGAACTTGTGAGTGGGCATTCACAAAAAACTCTTGTAAATGCGCAATCGCTTCCTCTATTTTATTGGTCTGAATTAAATCATTCAAACGTGATTGAAGCTGAGCAATAGGATGTTCGAAAATATGTACTCCGCCTTTGCCCTTTCCTGATGGCAATCCGAGTAAATCGAAAACAGTCCAGGGAAAACATCTTATGGCAATGATTTCTAAACGATTATTCGAATTTAAAATAACAGGCTGATTGAGTAATCCCATTATAAATGGTGATGGTAAAGGCTGTAAAACTCCATTATAAGAAACACTACAAGTACTTCCAAAATAAAAAATAATTTCAGCATAGCCATCCGGCATAACTTCAAAATTTGAGAATTCTTCACCGGAATCTCGTCTGTCGTACCAAAAACATTTGATGCTATCCTGCAATATTTCAGGAGCGTCAAATTCGAGATGGTACAATTTGAAATTAAGCATATTTAAAATTTAAGAGAGACAAAGATAAAGAAGAATATACGAAAGCCTGAACACATTATAATGCGAACCACAAAGTTTATCATCCTGAACGAAAGGATCACAATAGCAACTCCGGAATCTTTGTCGAGTATCTTTGCCATGGCACACGGATGACACGGATTTGCTTCGCAAAAACGCAGATTAAAACGGATTTTTTATTCTTTTTATTTGCTTAACATAAAGTAACCACAAGCTTGTCTTCCTGAGAAACGAAGGATCACACTAGTAATTCCGTAAAGTAATGCCACAATCTTTGTCAAATTTCTTTGTCGAGCTTCTTGTGTGATCCTTCATTCAGGATGACAAAAACAAAAAATCCGTGTAAATCCGTGCTTTTGCGAAGCAAATCCGTGTCATCCGTGGACCATGACATAGTAAAACTCCCGCTAAAACAGGAACCTCTTCAATAATCCTTATAATCTGGAACATTTTTCTACAATATTAGAATTTCTAATGTAATTCTAATGATCTTCTAATTCGTTTATTTAGATTAATATAAACAATGACATAAGTTTGCGCTCCTATTGGTAAGTAAATAAATTATGAAATTTTTAGCAGTTGTGTTTTTGTTTGTTCATTTTTCAGTTTGGTCTCAAAAGGGAAATATTAACGGAAAGGTTCACTTTTCTCACAATGAACCGGCTTTGGGAGCTTCTGTACTGGTTTTAGGAACACAAAATTTTGCTATTGCTGATCAAAATGGTCAATTCGAAATTAAAGCATTGCCTTACGGAAAATATACTTTGGAAATTTCTTCTCCCGAAGCCAAAACAAAAACTATCAACATTCACGTACACCAATCTTCTCATCATATCACTATTTCTTTAGAAAAAAATGATCCGAAAGCTTTGAAAGAAGTTGTGATTCAGAAAACTACTGTAAAGAAAGAAATTATGGAGAAAGGTTTCTCTGTAAATGTCATAGACACTCAGGAAGCTGCAAAACGTAATATTCAAACTAACGATTTATTAGGACAGTCGGCTGGAGTTCGCATCAGACAAAATGGTGGATTGGGTTCGAGCATCAATTACAATCTGAATGGAATGTCCGGAAATGCCATCCGAATATTTATAGACGGAATTCCTATTTCGACTTACGGTTCTTCATTCAGTTTAAATAGTATTCCGCCTGCATTAATTGAGCGAATCGAAGTTTACAAAGGAGTAATTCCGGCACATTTGGCAGATGATGCTTTAGGAGGTGCCATAAATGTAATTTTGAAAAAAGGTGCTAAAAATACCCTGAATGCTTCAATATCTTACGGTTCGTTTAATACCACTCAATCTAACTTTAATACCACTTACAGAGATAAATCAGGCTTTACTTTAAAAGGTTCCGGTTTTTATAATTACTCGGATAACGATTATGAAATTTGGGGGAAATTTGCTTACAACATTCAGCCTAACGGAGTTAAAAAAGAAATTAAGGCCAAACGTTTTAATGACGCGTATCGTTCTTACGGAGGACGTTTTGAAGCCGGATTTACAGATGTAAAATGGGCGGATACTTTTTTAATTGGTTTTAATGCTTCTGACGATTACAACGAAATTCAGCACGGACAAGCAATGTCGAAACCCTACAAAGGTCGATTTACCGAAGCTGATGCACAGGTAATCAGCATCAATTATGCTAAAAAAGATTTTATTGTAAAAGGGCTTGAATTCACCGTGAATTCTGTTTTTAGTCAAAGAGGAGAAGTTTTAAACGATACGGTAAAATGGAATTACAACTGGTTTAACGAAAAAGCAATTGGCATTGATGGTCAGCATTTTTTATCACCAACGGGTGCGCAACAAGGTGCGGCTACAATTTTGCACATCAATAACAAAATATTCAGTACAAGAGGCGGATTAAATTATACCTTAAATGATAATCACAAATTTGTATTCAGCAGTATGCTTTATTCGTTTGACAGGGATGATTATGATGAAAAGAAATCTGAAATGGAAAGGAATTTTCAGCAAAAACGAGATCTGCAAAAAAGCGTTTTGTCCTTTGCCTACGAACTTCAGGCGTTTGATTCACGCTTAAGAACCAATTTGTTTGGGAAACGTTATAACCAAAAAACAGAACAAAGAACTCCGCAGATCATTACAACAGGCGGACAGTCTGCAATAGTCGAAAAATTAGAGAATAATAATACTACTTTTTATGGTTACGGTTTCGCAGGATCTTATTTTGTTTTACCAAAATTGATGTTCTCTTTATCTGCAGAAAAAGCGATCAGACTTCCTTCTGAAAATGAAATTTTTGGTAATCCGGGCGAAAATCAAACCAGTAACAGCGCATTAAAACCTGAAGAAAGCGATAACCTGAATGTAGGATTACGTTTTGGACCTTATATGATTAATCAGCATAAATTTAGTTTTGGCGGCTCGGGATTTTGGAGAAATTCTAAAGACAAAATCGTTCGTGAGTTTAGTAATCGTTTAAATGAAGCTTTGCAGACCTCACCTTCAGTAAACTTAGGTACAGCGCAATCTTTAGGGTATGAAGCCTCATTGGAATATTCATATAATAAAAGATTATTTATCGGGATGAATATGTCTAAATTCAATTCGCTCTTTAAAGATAAATACGATAAAAACGGACAAATACTGGATTACTATAACAAGCAATATCCTAATGAGCCTTATTTTATTATTAATGGAAATGCGCAATATAATTTTAAAGATGTATTGCAGTCTAATTCGGAGTTGAATTTGTATTACAATTTTACTTATGTGGGAGAATTTTTTACCACCTGGCAGGAAACCCAAATTGATAAAGTACCGTCTCAGTTTCCACATGATTTAGGTTTGAGTTATACTTTCCCTAACAAAAAATACATTGTGAGTTTTGATGCAAAAAACATCACCAACGAACAGGTTTACGACAATTTTGGCGTTCAAAAACCTGGAGTAGCCTTTTATCTGAAATTCAATTACATACTGAATAAGTTTTAAATCTATATAATTAATTTTTTTAAATACCATGAATATGAAAAAAAGTACATTTAAATTAATGGCATTTGGTTTGGTTTTTACCACATTTGCCTTAACGACAAGCTGCAGCAGTAATGATAATGAAGACCCAATAACACCTACATTACCGGAAACTGAAAGCCGTTGGATAACAGTTGCAGGAGCTTTAATGCAAACTGCTCCGGGAGACGGAAATGGCGGTACTAAAGTTTTTTCTGTTAGTAAAGAAGATGCTAAAAATCCAAACATTTCTATTAATGTTTACGACAACGGAACACCTGTACAATCCACCAGAACAGCTCGTTTGCAATCATCTGTAGATGGAAGCACTCTTTTTAATATCACGTATACAGGTGCAAACGGTGGTGAGTTTATGACTTATAAAGTAAATGGCGGTAATAATTTTGCACAATCAGGCTCTACAGTCAACATTTCTCAATATGCAGGAACTTCACCAAGATGGACCAAACTTTTTGACGGAGATAAAACGGGTGTAGCAGTAAATGTTACCGCACCTGTAATTGTAACTAACGAAGATAAATCATACAAGCATACAAGAGGTTCTGCAACTGTATTAAGCTTAGACTTAAAAAACATCCTGATTTCTGCTGCAAAACAGTACGAAATTCCGTTAACTCCGGAAGAAGAAGCTTTAGGACATCATATTTTCCGTTTAGATGCACCAACGCTAAACAAAGCAGGAAACAAATTAATCATCGGAACATGGATGCGTAAAACAAATACTGCTACCGGAGCAAATGAAACTGAATTTGAGCGTTTAGGTTCTAAATCACTTGTGGTTGATTATCCTTCCTTATTAAACCCTAAAATTATTACTTCTACAGTTGCTTTTGGAGACACAAGCGGATACCGTAGTTTTAATAGTTTTGTGGCTAACGATGGAAATATTTATCAGGCTACTCAAAGAGATACAAAAAACGGTTCTTATATCTTAAAAATCAATCAAAGCAACGAATATGACAACTCTTACGTTTTTAGTTTAGACACTGCTCTTGGAGTAAAAGGATCTTACATTGATGCATGGAGATACGTTGGTAACGGAATCGCTTTTGCAGTTTACACTCATGACGGTGCTAACAATCAAGGATTTGTGGCAAGAATCGACTTAAATGCAAAAACAGCTAGGAAAGTTGAAGGTATTGCTTATGACGCTGATTTAGATTTTGGTCAATACCAGGGTTTTGTAGTTGACGGAAACGATTTATATGTAGCTGTTACACCAGTTGGTAAAGACGGAAACATTTATATCATTGATGCTGTAACAGGTGCCGTAACTAAAGGAGCCAAATTGGTAAACAAAGCCGGAAACCATTATATTGGTGTATTCTAAAAATAACAATAGCAGAAATGCAATTGCAAAAATGCTATTACTTGAGTTTTTTTTTAATTAGAACATTCCGCTTCAGATTTTTGGAGCGGAATGTTTGTTTACTAGTGATTCTTAGGTTAGAAATTAACCGCAAAGAACGCAAATGTTTTACTTTATATTATGCTGATAAACAAAAAGTTCGCAAAGCTTTCTATTGATACAGCTTTGCGAACTTTGTCTTTTTTATAAACCTCATAGATTTATAAACTTTGCGTTCTTTGCGGTAAAATTATGCTCAAAGAAAAGCAACCTTTACAAATTAAGTATCACAAGTAATAAAATCCCAATCCTGCTCCATATAATTGATCAGCCAGTTTAAGGCATATTGTCTTTCATAAACAATACCCGGATTTATACCTTCTATTTCCCTGCCATTGATTCTCTCGTCGACACAAGCCCAATTAAACCTGTAATACAAATCATTAGCATCCAAAATTTCGCTTTTAGATCGCATGGTAATTATCGAATCAATAAAAATATTGGGATCTTTATCCTGACCAACAGGGTAATTATCCGGATCAATATTTTCCAGATCGCAAAACTCATCCGGAAAATCCAGCGTTTCAATTTTATTCAAAGCCCACATCAAAACCCAAATACCTTCACATTTCCAACTTTCGTTTGCTTTTTTATCATCGGTTGGGTTGGCCAGAAATTCTTTTTCGTTTTCTGTCGTAAAATCCCAAAGATTATAATTTTGAAGATATTCTGTAGCTTCTTCGGGAGAAATACTATTAAACGCAACTAAATTGACTACCGCCAAAGCACTCACTCTTTGCGCAATTTCTCTTGGTGTCCTTAAAGTAGTCTCCTCTTCAGATTCTATACAAGGCAGGTTTCTGTTGATTTTGATGTTATATTCTTCCAGAATTTTTTCGTTATTCTCTTTTCTTTGCAACTGATCTACCGTCAACTCATTCTGATCTGCATCAAAATAAACCGAATTAATTTTTACGTCTAATGCATCAATTTCGCAATTTCCTTCAGTATCAATAATCAAATCTAAATTTTTGTCCAGAAAATGCTGGCCGCTCGATTTACTAATAACAGTATCAGGCTGAACAAACAAAATCGCATCAAGTTCCTCGGCAATATTGGCTATTATGGTTTTTAAATTGGCTATTTCATCTTGTTCCTGAATAATGGTAAATTCAGAATTTAAAGTCTCTATTTTACGCAAAAAAAGTTCTTTTACTTTTTCATTTACAGTTGGCAATCCATAAACAAAGCCATAAAGTCCTTTTAAATTAGCCGTTAGCGCAGAATCATTGATTTCCGGAATTTGATAAGAAGGCTCGGCTCTCTGGCGATACAAGATTTTTACTTTTTGCGAAGAACTTCCTTCATTAATTTCTAATGTTATGATATCAGACTCCTCTTCTTTATCAATTAAAATATTTCCTTTTGGAAAATGAGATACGATTATTTCTTTAATATCATCAAACCCTGATTGGTGTGAGTAAATAGTACAAATCATGCTATTATTTCTATTTGTGATTAAATATCCAGGCGTATAAAAATTATTTATTTACGCTAATATAGGTTTATTTTACTACAAAATGCAAACGTAATCAGGATGATTTTATAAGTTTAAAAAAAAAGTTTCACGCAGATTTTACTGATTAGAGCAGATCAATTAGGATTATTATTTTGGTAAATATTTTTTTTAAATCAATCTGCATTATCAGTTTAAATCCATATTAAATCTGCGTGAAATATTTTTAATTGGCTTTCGCCGAAATGCACTTCTTTATCTTTAAAATTAAAAAAATAGAATAAATCTTAAATGCTATAAAACCATCCCGTACTTTCCTGATACTAGTAAAATAAAAGGCTACAAAAGACTTTCATAACGAATCACTTTTATTTTGTGGTAAGGACTAATTTAATACCGCTTTATAAATATTTTTTTATAGATTTGTGTAATCGATTACATTTGCATATATTTATCGATCGAAGTTCTTTTTTTGCGAATCGATAAAAAAAGAACAAACAATAAATGTATTTAGCAAAAAAGTCTCTCTATTTAGACTAAAATTTTTAACCATAATTCAATTAGAATGAAAACTCACCCAATTAACCTTTTACGTATTGCTTTGGCAATTATGATAATAAGTTGTACGCAAAACAGTTTTGCTCAAAATTCAAAGACTTATGACACTTATAAGAATATTGAATTTAAAATGGCTAAAGTCAAAGAACCTGTAATTCCAAAAAACAGCGTAAACCTTAAAGATTTTGGTGCTGTAAATGGCGGGTATGTTTTAAATACAAAGGCTTTCGCCGATGCAATAAACGCGGTTTCAAAAAAAGGCGGTGGAAAAGTGATCATCCCTCCAGGAATCTGGCTTACAGGTCCAATTTTATTAAAAAGCAATCTTGAACTTCATGCAGAAACTGGTGCAATAATCATTTTCTCGCCAGATAAAAGTTTATATCCTCTTATAGAAACCAGCTTTGAAGGACTAAATACCTGGAGATGTATCTCTCCTATTTATGGTAAAAATCTTGAAAACATTGCTTTTACAGGTAATGGTGTCTGGGACGGATCTGGAGAAGTCTGGAGACAGGTTAAAAAGAACAAACTAACTGACAGTCAATGGAAAAAAGTGATTGCTTCGGGCGGAGTTTTAAACAAAGATAAAACCAGCTGGTATCCGTCTGAAACTTTTATGAATGCCTCTAAAGGAGCAGATCAAAACGTACGTCTGGATTTAAAAACCAAAGAAGAGTTTGAAACCATTCACGATTTTTTACGTCCGGTAATGGTAAGTATTCAAAACAGCAAAAGAGTACTGCTTGATGGTCCGGTATTTCAAAATTCACCAGCCTGGAACATTCACCCTTTGATGGTCGAAGATTTAATTGTGCGTAACGTAACGGTTCGTAACCCTTGGTATTCTCAAAACGGAGATGGTCTTGATGTAGAATCCTGTAAAAATGTAATCATCGAAAACTCCAGTTTTGATGTTGGTGACGATGCTATTTGTATCAAATCAGGAAAAGACAAAGACGGGCGTGATCGTGGCGTTCCTTGTGAAAATATCATTATAAAAAACAATATCGTGTATCACGGACACGGTGGCGTAACTGTCGGAAGTGAAATGTCAAGCGGAGTAAAAAACATGCACGTATCTAATTGTACCTTTATGGGAACAGATGTTGGACTACGTTTTAAAAGTAACCGCGGACGTGGCGGTGTAGTCGAGAATATTTTTATCTCGGATATTTTCATGACTGATATTCCTTCGCAGGCTATTTCATTTAATTTGTATTACGGAGGAAAATCGATCGAAGAAACTTTGGCAGAAGGTGGTAATACACTAAGTTCTAAAGCAATGCCAGTGAATGAAGAAACGCCTCAGTTCAAGAATATCTCAATCAAAAATATAACGATAAAAGGAGCTCAACAAGCAGTTTTTCTACAAGGTTTGCCAGAAATGAATCTTGAAAATATCGAAATTTCTAATCTGACAGGAAATGCCAAAAAAGGTTTTTCTATCATCGATGCTAACGGAATTAAAATACACAATGCAAAATTAGAAATTGAAGAAGCTACTGTATTTGAAATTTACAATACAAAAAACATGTCTCTTAAAAATGTAGAGTTCAATTCTACTTCTCCTAAAGCAATTACGGTCAACGGAGAAAACAGTCAGAATATAGAATTTGTTTCATCAGCTAATTTTAATCTGGCTAATAAAACAACTGTTGGAGAAACTGTTCCTAAAGGAACCGTAAAGTTCTAAATTGAAAGTAATTCATAAAAAAGGGTTGAATCAGCTATTTTGATTCAACCCTTTTTTTATTTTATATCTTTCGGGAATTTAGTCTAAACAAAACCATTCTTTCACCTCTTCGTCAATCGTTTCGTGCTTTACAAGGCTTTCAAACTCGTTATTTTTCGGATTATAGCAATACACTTCCTGCCATTCTTCATAATAAATCGCAACTTTTTGTATCGCATCACAAATAAATAAAAGCTCTTGATTTGTCATTGTTGGATGTAATGATATACGAACCCAACCCGGTTTATTGCTTAAATTTTGCTCAAGAAGTTCTTCTGTCATTTTTTTAGATTCCTCTTCATCAATACCAAACAAATAATGTGCATACGTACTTGCGCAAGACCAACCGCCACGAACCTGAATTCCGAAACGATCATTCAAAAGCCTTACAATTAAATTGTAGTGAATATGTTCTATAGTAAAAGAAACGCAGCCAATTCTTTCGGTATTTAAATCTCCTAAAAGAGATAATCCTTTTATTTTTTGAAGTTGAGAAAAACAAAATTGCAGCAATTCAGTTTCTCTCACTTTCATGTTTTCGATTCCCATTTGGTTTTTCAATTCCAGACATAAAGCTGTACGCATAACTTGCAGAAAACCAGGTGTTCCGCCATCTTCTTTTACTTCGATAGCATCACTATAATGATAACCGCCCCAGGGATTCGTGCATTTTACATTTCCTCCACCGGGATTATCCGGAAAATTTGCCTGGTATAATTTTTCATTAAAAACCAAAATTCCGCATGTTCCCGGACCACCAAGAAATTTATGAGGAGAAAAGAATATCGCGTCCAACTGTTTTTCAGGATTTTCGGGATGCATATCGATTGGAACATAAGGTGCCGAAGCTGCAAAATCAACAAAACAAAAACCTCCGTTTTGATGCATAATTTTTGCCAGTTCGTGATACGGCGTAACGATTCCTGTAACGTTAGAGCATGCTGTAAACGAACCAATTTTCAGGGTTCTGTTGGCGTACTTTTGAATTTCTTTTGATAATATTTCAGGATCAACCAGATTATTTTCATCTCCGGGTAAAACAACCACATCGGCAATAGTTTCATACCAAGGAACCTGATTGGAATGATGCTCCATATGCGTGATAAAAACTACCGGCCTTTCATCATCAAAATTCAGTTTTATATTGTAAATATTATCTTTAGCACGCAACCCCATAATGCGCTGTAACTTCGATAAAGCCGCTGTCATTCCGGTTCCTGTGGCTACCAAACAATCTTGCTTGTTAGCGTTTACCTCTTTTTTAATCAGCTCTCTTGCGTATTGATAAGCATACGTTGAAGCTTTACCCGTTTCGCTGGAAAAAGAATGCGTATTGGCAATCATCGGGCCAATTTTATTCAGCATAATGTCTTCTATCGGCAAATACAATCTTCCGCTGGCAATCCAATCGGCGTATACCATTTTTTGTGTACCGTAAACCGATTCGAAAGTATGATATACACCAACAGTATTCTCTCTAAATTTAGAAAAATAAGATTCTAATGGACTTATTTCTGTTTTGTTTAAAATAGCATTCATTCTTTTATTTCTTTTAAAGAAAACTTATTTTTTAAAGTTTTTGATTCCCGAATTCAGCCAATTGTAATAGTCCCCGATATTCGGATTATAGGCCGAAGGTTCGGTTAAATTGGTGCTGTTGTGATCTACAATTACATAAAATGGCTGAGCATTTGCTTTGTAGGTTTTAATTTGTAAATCGCTCCATTTATTACCAATCGTTTTAATCTTTTTTCCAGTAGTTTCAGAAATATATTGTTCGTTCTCCGGCAATTCTTTTTTATCATCAACATACAATGAAATCAAGACAACCTCATTTTTTAAGACTCCCAGAACTTTCGCATCTGACCAAACGAGTTCTTCCATTTTTCTGCAATTCACGCAGGCATAACCTGTAAAGTCTAATAAAACAGGCTTTCCTGCTTTTTTGGCAAATTCCATTCCTTTATTATAATCGTGAAAAGTGATAATGTTTTGCGGACCAAACTCTGCTCCTTCCGGTAAAACTTCTTTTATTTCAGATGAACTTTTAGAACCTCCAAATCCGTCTGGTGATTCGCTGTAATGCATTGGCGGCGGGAATCCGCTAATTAACTTTAATGGCGCTCCAAAAAGCCCGGGAATCAGGTAAATTGTAAAACTCAAAACGAGTAATCCAAAAGTTAATCTTCCAACTGAAATATGGTTTAATGGAGAATCGTGTGGCAAAGTAATTTTTCCAAACAAATAAAAAGCTAAAGTTCCAAAAACGGCAATCCAGATGGTTAGAAAAACTTCTCTTTCCAGCCAATGCAATTGCAAAACCAAATCGGCATTCGATAAAAATTTAAAAGCCAAAGCCAGTTCTAAAAAGCCCAAAACTACTTTTACCGTATTGAGCCATCCGCCAGATTTTGGCAGCGCATTTAACCACCCTGGAAATGCTGCAAATAATGAAAAAGGCAAAGCAATAGCAATCGAGAATCCTAACATTCCAACAATTGGTGCAATACCGCCTTTTGAAGCCGCCTCTACTAACAAAGTTCCAACAATTGGCCCTGTACACGAAAAAGACACTATGGCTAAGGCCAAAGCCATAAAGAAAATTCCAATTAATCCTCCTCTATCTGCCTGAGAATCGACTTTGTTGGCAAGCGAATTGGGCAACATTATTTCGAATGCACCTAAAAAAGAACAGGCAAAAACCACTAATAAAATAAAGAATATCAGATTGAACCAAACATTTGTCGAAAGTGCATTTAACGAATCTGCACCAAAAACCGCCGTTACAATTGAACCTAACAATACATAAATAATCACGATTGAGAATCCGTAGATCAAAGCGTTTCTAATACCGGCAGCTTTGGTTTTACTTTGTTTGGTAAAATAACTCACCGTCATTGGGATCATTGGGAAAACGCAAGGCGTTAACAAAGCCGCAAATCCGGATAAAAAAGCAATTATAAAAATACTTATTAATCCTCTTGATTCATTTTTTTTAATCGGATTTACACTGACTTTGTTCTCTTTTTCTTCTGATACTGTAACTGCTTTTTCTGTAGAAACGGTATCATTATGCATAACAGCCGTTGCTTCTGCGGAAGCCTGCTTTTTAGCATTCGGAATTTTAAAAGACAATTCTTCTGATGAAGGAGGTAAACAATTACTGTCATCACAAACCATAAATTCTACTTCGGCAGCGATGTTTGCAATTTCATCTGATGTAAATTTTATCTTTTGTGTAAAAACTGCTTTCTCTTCAAAATATTTGATTTTCATATCGAAGATTTTGTCGACCGTTTCATGTCCTTTATCTTCGGCTGTTTTTCCAATTAATTCAAATTTTTTCTGCGCATTTTTAAATGTAAAAGCGGTTGGCGAAGGTCCGCCTTCTTCAATATATTGTCCGTACAAATGCCAACCGGGTTGTATGACTGCCCGAGCTTTTAGAATATACTCTTTATCTGATATTTTTTCTACTGTTGTTGTCCACTTTACCGGATTGTACATTTGCCCAAATATGCTATAACTCAGCAACAACATAAAGGTTATTAGTAATTTTTTCATTGGTTATTTAGGTTTGATGTTTTTGAAAAAAAGAGCTGCTGGCAAACAGCTCTTTTCGGGTCTTTCTTAGAAAATTGCTTACTAATTCAGTTTCTAATATGAAAAAAATGAAAGACGGACTATTAAAAATTTTTGTTTTTTTGTTTCGGGTTTCAGGTTTCAAGTCGCAGTCGCAGTCGCAGTAACTTTGTCAAAGTTTAAAACCTTTGCAAAGTTGTCTTTACTAGAAGAGTACTCTATTTCAACGGTTTCCCTTCTTTATCAAGCGAACCCGATTTGATTACAATCATCTTATCTAACTGAATGTATTTTTTGATAGCATCATTTACCTGTTGTAAAGTCACTTTTTCGATATCTTTTGGATATTGTTCTATGTAGTCTGGTTCTAAACCTCTTTCAACAAAACTTAAAATTGTTCTGGTCATTCCGTTTGTGGTTGACATTCCAACTTTAAAACTTCCAATTAAATTGGTTTTCTTATTTTCTAATTCTGCTGTTGTGATTCCGTCTTTAACCCATTTATCGACCTGAACCATGGTAGCATCTAATCCTTTTTGAAACAAAGTTGGATTGAAAGATGCATTAACCATCCAGTAACCTCCAGTGCTGATATTCCCTCCTGTACCGGATGAAATACTGTACGTTAATCCATCATTATCACGAACAGTCTGCATCAAACGTCCGGCAAAACCTGCGCCTAATGTATAATTGGCAATATAAAACGGAATATAATCTGCATCAGATCTTTTTAAACCTGTATACTGCCCGATAAATAATTCGGCACTTGGTTTTTCGGCGATGGTAATAACCTCTGTTTTTGATGCTGATTTTACAGCTTCTTCAAACTTCATATTTTCTACTACTCCACCGTTCCAGTTTTTGAATGATTTTTTTAAAGATCCATTTAAATTGGCTCCTTCAGTATCTCCTACAATTACTAAATGCATAGACGCTGGTCCGAAATATTTTTTATGAAAAGCTTTAACCTCATCAAGAGTTGCATTTTTAATATTTGCAATATCATCTTCTACACTTAAGCTGTAATTTGGATTCGCTTTTGGATAAATAGCCTGCAGCAAAGCAATTGTTCCTCTTTCGCCGGGATCATTTAAATTTTGTTGTGTGTTTCCTATAAATTGCTGCTTTAAGTTTTCGAATTCTTTTGCATCAAACAATGGATTTCTTAACTCTTCTGCCAATAACGTAATGACCTGATCTAAATCTTTTTTCAAACATTTAAATCCAATATTAATTTTAAAAGTCGATGCGTTTACATTTAAATTGACACCTAATTTTTGCAGTTTTTCTGAAAATTTAAATTTGTCGTTCAGCGTTGTTCCTTTTGATAACATGGCTGCTGTTAATGACGGGATCGCAGTATTCTTTGTTTCGTTTGCATAATTCCCTAATGAAATACTTGCTGCAACAGTAACAAAATCTTTAGCCGAAGTTTTTACTGAAACAATATCGATTCCTGCTACTTTTTCTCTTTTATAAGCCGAAGGTGTTTTTTCGCTAGCAGTTTCTTTTACAAATTCTACAGCGTTATTTATTGGTTCTGATAAAATGTTTTGTAGATACTCTTCGTGATCATGTCCGTGGTTGGCATCTCTGTAATAAAATGGCCCGTTTTCAGGCATAAAATTATTAGCTTGAGCTGTGTCCGGATTTTGTGCACCAGTTTGTTTCGGTATAAAATATCCGGTTGTACTTTGATCATCAACTAAATATTTTTGTGCCACTTTAAGAACATCCGCAGGAGTTACTTTCTTTAATCTGTCAACTCCAGTGATATAATCTGTCCAGTCTCCGGCTGCAATGGCTTCTGTCAATTCTGATGCAATAACTCCTGAACCGTCTCGGGCTAAAATAGTTTGTGCGCTAATTTTTGCCACAACACGATTTACTTCGTCCTGAGTTACGCCCTCTTTTTGAATTTTTGCTACAACTTCACTTATTTTAGCATCAATATCCTCGTGCTTTGAAGTGGCAGGAAAACCAACTCCAATTGTAAAAAGTCCAACTTCTTTAAAGTTTGTGGCATTTGCATAAGCATAAATCCCCAAACCTGTGTCTACAAAAGTTTTGCTTAAAATCGCTGAAGGACCCGAACCTATTATTTCGCCCAAAATATTTAAGGCCGGAAGATCTTCGTGTAAGGCTCCCGGAATTTTATAGGCTTTGTTTACAACGCCCAACTCTCCCGGTTTTTTTAGTACAATTTTACGAGGTCCGTATTGTTGTGGCTCTTCGGTGTAAGGTTGCGGCATTACATTTGGCGCTTTAGTAATTTTACCAAAATACTGCTCAATTAATTCGAATACGTTTTCTTTTTTGAAATCTCCAATAATAGTCAAAGTGGCATTATCAGGCCAATAATAGGTATTATAAAAATTACGCAAGACTTCGATTGGTGCTTTTTCGATATCTGATTTCCAGCCAATTGTCGAATGATGATAAGGATGTGCAATATATGCTGAAGCCCAAATTTCTTTATCTAATAAACTATTTGGATTGTTTTCTCCACGTTCGAATTCGTTACGAACTACCGTCATTTCGGCCTCTTTATCTTCTTTCAATAATAAAGAATTTCGCATTCTGTCTGCTTCTATCTGAAGCGCCAATGCAATCTTATCACTTGGCAGGGTTTCGAAGTAATTGGTACGATCGTACCAGGTTGTGGCGTTTAATTGTGCTCCTGTATTTTGAAGCACATCTGTAATCGTGTTTCCATTTTTCTTATTGAAAGCTGGCGTTCCCTTAAACATTAAATGCTCTAAAAGGTGCGTTGATCCCGTATTTCCTAACACTTCATTTTTAGAACCTACGCGATACACAATTTGTACGGTTGCAACTGGCGAAGCATTATCCTGCAAAAGCAAAACATTCATACCGTTTGGCTGATACAAATACTCTTCGATTCCACCTAATTCCTTTATTTTCTTAAAGTTAACTGATTTATTTTGCGCTGAAACAAGCGTACAGAAAGCTAGTGAGCAATAGCCCAGAAAGATATGTTTTTTCATTTTTTGTGATATTTTTGTTTAGTTTTCAGTATTCAGTCGCAATTTACATTCGCAGCTGGCAGTTTTTGAAAACTGAAAACCGAGACTGTGACTGAAAACCGAGACTGAGACTAGGACTTTTTTAAGATTTACTGAAAATTTCTTTTAATTTTAATTGTAGTTCAGCTTCTCTAAGGTTTTTAGCAATGATTTTTCCATCAGGTCCAATTAAGTAATTGGTAGGTACTAATTTTACTCCGTATAAAACGGCAACATCATTTTTCCAGCCTTTTAAATCCGAAACATGTGTCCAGGTTAATCCGTCTTTTTCGATTGCTTTTTCCCAAAGTTTCTTTTTATCATCTAGCGAAACTCCCAACACATCAAATCCTTTATCGTGATATGTTTTGTATGCCAAAACAACATTGGGATTTTCTTTACGACATGGTCCGCACCAGCTTGCCCAGAAATCTACCAAAACATATTTTCCTTTGTAATCCGATAGTTTTACGATTTTTCCGTTTACATCTGTTTGAGAAAAATCTAAAGCTACAGCACCGGGAGCCGTTTTATCATCAAGATCGATGGTCGCTTTTAATTGTTTTCCATAAACTGATTTTTGAATTTCAGGAGATAAAATTCCATAATATTTTTTTACTTGTTCAGGTGTTCCGTAAGATACAATTCGGTCACTAATTACTAAAGCGGCACCCACTTTATCTTTATTTTTAGTAATATATTTATCTGTAAGATCATCAGCTAAAGTCTGAAGGTCTTTCCATTTTTTATCCATCATGGTTTGCTGTTCCGGTGTTAGTTTTACTTTTCCGTTTTGTTGCAAAGAATCCGATAATTTATAAACAGGTCCGGCAATCGCTTGTATTTTTTTGAATTCATCCTTATAATACGATTGGTAAATATCGTTTTGAGTTGCTCCTGTAATCTTAGCTTTAAAAATAGAGTCTTTTTTAGCTTCAATTTTAATGTCTTCGTTATCTAATAACACTAAGGCGCCATATTCCTGTCCTTTCAATTTTAAGGTATATAATAAGGGCTCATTTACTTTTCCTTCAAATGTAAAGGCTCCCTCTTTTATCTGAGCAGAATCTACAATTTGTTTGTTCCCTTTTTCATCTGTGTTCTCCAAATAAACAGTTCCTTTATCTAATCCCGAAATTGTTCCGTTGATAGTAAAACCTTCCTTTTTTGAGCAGGAAGAGATTGTGGTTATAAGTGCTAAAGCGGCTAAACCTGATTTTAAGATTGTACTTTTCATGTTGTTATTTTTTTTTTAGTATTTAGTGCCAGTATCCAGTCGTAGTTTTTAGTCAGTATTTTACTGATTACTGTCACTGCGACTGTGACTGAGAACTATGATTTTAAAAGTTCTTTCAATTTTTCTTCTAATGCTTCACCTCGTAAATTGTCGCTGATAATTACACCTTTACTATCAACTAAATAGGTCGCCGGAATGGTTATTACATTAAATGCATTACTTACTTTATTGTCATCTAAGAGATTATGCCATGGCATATTTTCCTGTCCTAATGCTTTTTGCCATGCTTTTTGATCTTTATCGATTGAGATACTCAGAATCTCAAAACCTTTATCAGCATAAGCTGTATAAGCTGTTTTTAAGCTCGGAATTTCTTTACGACACGGCGCACACCAGCTTGCCCAAAAATCAATTAGAATGTATTTTTTCCCCGCTATGATATCTTTTACATTAAATCCCTTTCCGTCTTTATCATTCAATGCAAAGTTGGAAACATTTGTTCCTACCAACGATTTAGGATTTACTTCTTTTTCTACCAATTGTCCGTAGTAGCTTTTTTTAGCTATTTCTGAGAATTGTGCAAAAACGGGTTTCTGATCTGGTGTCAAATAACTGTATTGCGTCATCATAAAAAACGGTCCCCACCAGGTTGCTTTATGTTTCGAAATCAAATTTTCTGAACTTGACTGTACTTTAGCAAAAAAGGCTTTTTCATCTGCTTCAAATTTTTTCCATTCCGGAGTATTTCCAATAGAATCCATTTGTTTTTTGTTGCCTCCTGTTCTCGCTTTCGAATATGATTTTGAAAGTTCCTCAGTACCTTTATGATAGGCAGCGTAATCGTTATTTAACTCTTCTCTAAAAGCAGTTTCTTTTTTGAAATAATCATTTGCTTTTGATCCTGTAATAACTTCGTTTTTGAAGTTGATTCTTTGGTCTTCTTTTTTTGAAATTTCAGATTCGGCAGTTACTTTTATTTTAGCATTTTCGACCAAAACCGGAATAAATCCTTTGCTCTTTGCAAATGAAATGTAAAATAAACGTGGTTCTTTTAGTTTTCCTGTAAAAGTAAAATTGCCGTTTTTACTTGTCGTTTCGGCAACTGCAGTTTCTGATGAATGTGTTGCTCCGGGAATTAACTCAATTATGGTTCCGTCTTCCAGGCCTTTTATACTTCCTTCAAGGGTATACGATTGCTGAATTGCTTTTTTAGCCTGTGCCTGACTGGTATACGAAACCAGCGACAAACCCAGACATAATCCGAATATTTTGTATTTAATTGTGTTCATTTTTGATTGCTGTTTTTAAAAAAAAGCCTCCCTTTCGGAATTTCTACTCAGGAAGCTTTTGAGGTTTTATTTTGCTACATTTTGGGTAATGGTTCCGTTTCCAGGGTTTTTAGTAGCTCCTTGAGGAAATGGCATTGTCCATAAATGAGATGTTGATGATAAGTTGTAGGTTACTCCTGCATCTACTTTTGTAAAACTTACTTTATAAATACCTTCTGCGTTTAAACGACGTGCATCTGCAAAAGGAATTAGTGTTAGGATAAGCTCATTATTTTTAGTTTTAAAAATAGCATTCAAAGCAGTAGTTTTATCTGCAGTTACAATATCCTGATACGAAGCAGGAAGTATACGTGTTTTACGAACTGTGTTTAATACGTTTAGTGCATCGCTTATTTGTCCTGCACGAGCCAGACATTCTGCTTTGATCAAATATACTTCGACAGTAGTAATTCCTCCATAATTAAAATTACCTGATAATATTCTTCTGTAATATGTTTCTGCTCCAATGGTTCTAATTTTCCAGCGGGACAAGAAACGACCATCTCCTGCTTCAAAACGCTGCGCACGTTCTACCGGAATATTATTTTCTGTGGTTAATCCTGCAGTAGAGCCATGACGAAAGGTGTAATTTTCGACATAATTATATCCCATAGGCGATGGTGCCGTAATATTAGGATCCGGATTTTCGATGATTGTTTTGTTGGTATTATAATATCCTACCCAGTCATACAATTTATTATTTTCAGACAACGCAAGATCTGCATATTTTAAAGCCTCGGTATAATTATTCATTTGCAAATAAACACGTGCATTTAAAGCATAACCTGCTCCTAAATTAGGATGCAAAGCAGTTTGAGAAACTTTGGGCAAATAAGGCAATGCTTCTTTTATATCTGCCAATATAAAATCATACAATTCCTGAATATTTACTTGCTTGCTTGGCGCATTAATATCAGCACTGGTAATTAAAGGAACTGATAATTTTGTAGAAGCTGTAGAGGCTATATAAGTATCTGCGTAGTAATTTACCAGATTATAGTAGCACATAGCGCGCAGAATCTTTGCTTCTGCCCATACAATTCTTTTTTCTTGTTCCGTTGCTTCTGTTGTTCCTAATGCATTGGTAATAATTAAATTGAAAGTCGAAATTCCGGCATAGCTTCTGTAATACATAGCTTCATCTGCCTGATTTAATTGTATACGATCAGCAGTTTCATCCCACATATAATTGGCTTTTACCAAGCGGTCAGCTGATAATCCGGCTATTGTAACAAATCTATCGTTTAACAGGTTTGAAGCGTGCTCAACAAAAACAGATTGGTTAGTATATTCGTCGCGTATAAAAGCTTCAAAATCTGTTAAAGTTGTGGGTACTTTTTTCCCTTTTGGTACATCATCCAAATAACTTTCGCAAGAGTTGAGAGTTAGTCCTAATGCCAATATCAATAGTGTCTTTTTATATATATTTTTCATCTTGTTCTCTTTTTAAATTAGAAATTAATATTTACACCAAAAACTAAACTTGGAGATTGAAACCCATTTAAAAGATATTTTGCATCTCTGCTTTTGGCTACTGTAAAAACATTTTCAGCATTCAGATTAAAGCGCACATCTTGCAATTGTATCCTTTTGATAATATCCCTTGGCATTTGATAAGCTAATGACACATTGCTTAATCTTATATTCGAAGCATCAAGAATATTGATATTTGCATAACGATAAATATCACGAGAATCTGAAGTAAAATCAGGATCGTATTCATATACAGCACGAGGAATATTTGTAAAGGCTTCGTCGCCCGGCTGCTGCCAACGGTTTACAATATTTTTGTTTACAGTTGTTATATCTGTTACATAATCACCTAATGCTCCGGAATAGTTATTGCTTAGCATCGGTAAAAATGTATTTCTAATTTTATGACCTAGTTCGTAGATGAAAAGTGCAGAAAGAGAAAAGTTTTTGTAGTTTACGGAGGTATGAAACGATCCGCTGTGTGTAGGTACGGTTGATCCGTAATCTTTTACGGCATTTAGATCAGACGGATTATATTTTACTTTTTCGCCCGCTGCATTATAAACCTGAGGTAAGCCTTTCTCATTTAAACCCGCCCATTCATAGCCATAAATAGTATTAAAATCATTTCCAACTCTTGGATAGGCCGATGGATAATCTAATTGCAGGTAGTAAACGGGGGCTTCAACTTTTACATAATCGACTTTATTTTTGTTATACGCATATAAAACTGAAGCATCCCATGAAAAAGAAGCAGTTTTTACAATGGTTCCTCTTAAAGTAGTTTCGATACCTTTATTGGTCATTTCACCGTTATTTATTTTATAAGTAGAAAAACCAAAACCTTCTGTTGGAACTCCGTTACTGTTTGCCAATAAATCTTGTCCTTTTTTGTTGTAAACATCAAAAGTTCCGCTCAATCGATTATTAAAGAATGAAAAATCTAAACCTATATTGGTTGTTGTTGTTTTTTCCCACGATAATTCAGGATTTGGTCTTGAATTAATTCCTCCCTGAAGTCCGCCAACATTGTTATTAGGATTATAATACGCTGTTAAATAAGGAGCTGAATCTTTGGCAACATTTCCTCCAATACCGTATGAACCTCGAAGTTTTAGGACATTGATCCAGTTTACATGAAAAAATGATTCTTTATCAATATTCCATGCCGCACCCGTTGACCAGGTTGGTTTATTTTGATATTTATTATCTGTACCCCAAAGGTTAGAACGATCCCAACGCAAACTTCCTGTTACAGAATATCGCCTGTCATAGGTATATCCTCCTGTTCCGTAAAATGAAACATAACGATTTACCAATTCACGATCTGCTGCAAAATCATTTTGACTCATGTAACCTCCAAAAATAGGACCGTAAACTTTAAGCAAATCTACCTGATTTACCGGAGTAAAACTCAACGTTTGTTCGTCCCAGCCATAGCGCGTATTATCAGTATACTCTACTTTTGTATGGCGTATCTCCATACCCGCAATGGCAGTAAAATCATGTACATTATTAATAGTCTTGTCAAAATTTAACTGCTGACGAAAGTTGTAAGCATTCGAAAATTGATTGGTTTCTTTTAAGATATCCCCATAAGGCAAATTAAATACGGCTTTATTATTAGCAATAGTAGCCAGACTGTTTACTGTCGCTCTAACATCATACGATTCTTTTTCTCTTGTAAGGCTTGAACGATCTGCAGCATATTCATATTGAAACATCACATTGTATGTAAATGATTTATTGAATCTTACGTTAAATTTTGCAAAAGTTCTGTTTAAGAAGTTTTTACCTTCATCAATATTTCTTCCAAATTCATCCATTGGCGTAATATCCATGTTATAAAGACCATAAGTCTGCATAGATGTAAGGGTATTAGTGTTGTATCTTGATGCTGCTGTCGAAGTAAAGTTAGAACCATCATCGTTGACTAATTGATTGTACATTTGATATTTAAACTTTGGATCAAACGGATTGTAAGCTTGTGTATTGCTTTTACTGTAATTAGTGTAAGTACCCAAATCTAAAGTTAACCAGCTCGTAATTTCGGTTGAATTTTTTAAGTTAATACCAACTGATTCATTATCAGAATAACGATCTTCAAATTTATTTCCTTTATACGTCAATGAGGCATTAAAGCTGTTTGATTCTGTTGCTTTTCCTAAACTTACATTGTGCTGAATAAAGTACTGATCACGTTTTGCATATCTCGCAACGTCATCATAATATTTATAACCTTGCGCACCTAGTCCGTTTAGGCGATTATTCATTTCTGTTTGCGAAATATTTCCCGCATAACCATTTAGCAACGTTTGCATACCCTGGCTGGTGAAAACGGCATTTTGCAATAATGATTTTGCATAAGTACTGGCATTAGCGCCCTGCAAATTAGGATTTCCTGCTGCCCATCCTTTTTCTAAATCAATAATATCTCCTGAGTCAGTAAGATTACCAGTGTAATTTCTATAAGGCGTAACGGTTAAATTACTTGAGAACGAAATATTTGTTCTTCCTGCCTTAGCTTTTTTAGTGGTAATAACCACTACGCCATTAGCTGCGCGTGCACCATAAATAGAGGATGCAGCCGCATCTTTAAGAACCGTAATAGTTTCAATATCTTCTAAATTTAAATTAGGTAAATTTTCCTCCAGACTATAATATTGATTGAATTTTGTGCTCTCTATCGGGAAACCATCAATCACGTACAAAGGTGTTGTTAAACCATTCATAGAAGTATTTCCACGAATTTTTCCGTTTTGATATCCTACAATACGTCCTTCCAGAATTGAATTTAAACTACCTAAACGCTGTTCCTGAAAATCTTTGGCTTTCAGGCTCGAGAATGATCCTGTAGATTTTTCAGCCGAAATATTTTGATATCCCGTAGTTAATACTATTTCGCCTAATTCAAGTGTTTCTTCTTTAAGCACCACATTAATAACGGCTCTACCGGCTACTTTTATTTCCTGTCGTACATACCCCAAATAAGCAAAAGCTAAAGTTGTTTCGCTACCAACGGTAATAATTTGATAATCACCATTAAAATCTGTCTGAACTCCATTTCCCGAGCCATTATCAGAAATTGCTGCTCCTACTAACGGAATTCCTTTTTCATCGGTTACTTTTCCTTTTACAATAAAATCTGCAACTGGTTTTTCAGGAACAGCCTTTACAGCTTCTGATGTTTTTTTAGGTGTTAGAATAATATGAGATCCTGAAATTTTATAATCAGTTCCCGTATTTTTAAAGATCGTATTTAGAATCGTTTCTATAGAAACATCATTCAGCCTAACGTCTATTTTTCGATCTAAATCTACCGATCTTACATTATAAACAAATCTATAATCTGTAGTATATTCCAGTTTCTCAATGACTTTTCCAACGGTCATGTCACTGGCATTCAATGACATTTTTGCTTTCTGAGAATACGAAACTCCCGCCTGCATAACTGTCAGTGTGGTAAATAAAAATAGTGTGGTCAATTTCATCTTCAAATCAAATTTCAAAAAAGGCCTGTCGAACCTGATTTTGTTCAATACTTTTTTCATACTTTTAAATGTTTTTAATTGTGGTTGGTTAGTGTACTGATCGCATTTTATTCTACCGGAAAATGTTGGCGCATTTTCCGGTTTTTTTTCTAAATAACGATCCTTGTTTTCTGGATGTTTTGTTACATAGGCGTTTTTTATTTTAGATTCTGGATTTTAGATTTTAGATTTTTTTTGTCTATTCTATTCTCTTGCTTCTTTATTCTATTCTCTTGCTCCTTTATTCTATTCTCTTTACTTAATTGTAATCTGATCTTCATTTATTTTATAATCAATGGCATAACTATCACTAAAATATTTCAAAACGACCTCGATAGGCTCATTGTCAAAACGGGCATTGAAGATTTCTTTGCCCAATATTTTATTTTTATTAATAACAGTGACATTGTAACGACGTTCCAGTGTTTTTATAATGGCATCAAAAGAGGCATTTTTAAATACTAAACTTCCTGTTACCCAAGCTGTATAATAATCTGTATTCACAGATTCTGTTATGATTTTTTGCTGTCCTCTTATATTTGAACCTTTTAAACCCGGAGTTAGGTAAACCTGATTCTCTGCTGTTTTTTTATCTTTATAAAGCGAAACTTTTCCCTCTACCAAAACAACATTTGTACTTTCATCTTCTATATACGAGTTCACATTAAACTTAGTTCCCAGAACTTCTACATTAACTTCTTGTGCATTTACTGTAAACGGATGTGCTTTATCTTTTGAAACTTCAAAAAAAGCTTCTCCCGTTAGATATACCTGACGGCTTTGATTTTTTGCGAACTGAACCGGATATCGTAATGATGTTCCTGCATTTAAATACACAATCGTACCATCTGATAATTGAACTTCAAACTTTTTACCGTACGGAATTTTCAAAGTATTATAAATCATTTTTTGGTTTGAATTGGTATTGAAATAAACCAATCTGTTTTTCTCCTGTTTTCCAATTACTTTTCCGTCTTTGTCTGTTACATCTCGTGTTTCAGAAATATTTATTGTTTCTGCCGATTCATTGCCTGACTGTAAAACAATATCGTCCTCTCTGGGAACAATGACATTTTCTTTAGCATGAAATAAATTTGAATTTTGATAGAAGTAAAATCCTCCCAAGATCAAAATCAAAATTGCCGCATATTTGTAATAAGACGAAAATCTTCTTTTTTGAAAAACGTTATTTTCTTTTTGGATTCTTTCTGTTAATTGTTTTTTTAATTCGGTTGAATCAAAAGTGTACATTGCAGTATCAATTGCATAATTGGTTTTTACAAAATCCTTAAATACAATTTGATTCTTCTCTTCTTTAAGCCACTCCGTCAAGGTCTCAATTTCTTCCTTACTTGCCTGATTTGTGATAAACTTAACAATTAATCGCTCTGACTTTTTCACTGTCATTTTACTTGTTTTTAATATTATTACGAAGCTAAAAAACAAAACCCTAACAATTTGATAAAGTTTTTTTCATTTTGATGATTTTTTTATTTTTCATAATTCTTTATCCTTAACAAACTATATTAATTTCATAGAATTAATGCAGTAAATGTTTTTATCTTTGCCTTTTTTCCTCTTTTTATTTGTAATAATTTTCAAATAGAAAATGATAAAAAAGCTGAATTTGCCGAAATAAAGCGTGCATTTCGGCCTTAAAAACTATTAATTTATATATTTGTTTCTATGAAGATCGATAATTATGATAATAATGCCACATTAATTGAGTCTCTTAGTAAAGGAGATGAAGGCGCATATAACTATCTTATCGATACTTATCATCATCAACTTTGTGTATATGCCAATAGTCTGGTAAAAAATATTTACAGCGCCGAGGATATCGTGCAAAATGTTTTTATTAAAGTTTGGGAACAGCGCACGAGATTAAAACCAGATCATGCTTTAAAAAGTTTTCTTTACAAATTAGTTTATAACGAATTCATTGATTTGTATCGAAAAAATCAATCTTTGTTTTCATTAGAAAAATCATATTACGATGCTTTAAATTCAGTTATTCAGGAAGATGATTCTGAGTCATTTCAGCGTGTTTTGAATGTGGTTAACAGAGAAATTCAAAACCTGCCGCCAAAATGCAAAGAGGTTTTTATATTAAGTAAAAAAGAAGGTTTAACCAATATAGAAATTGCCGAACATCTTGATGTTTCTATAAAAACGGTCGAAGCCCAGATTACAAAAGCATTCTCGATTCTGCGATCTTCATTAGAAGAAAAAATAAAAAGTGTTTTGTTTTTATTATTTGGAAAAAGAAAAAAACTAAAATTAAACTAAAAAAGGATACTCTAACGAACATCCTTTCTTTGTTATTTATACTTTTAATTAGTGGCGTATTTTTTAAACACATAGAAACATAGATTTTTTAACTTAAAAAGGCGTTTCACTATGTATTAATTCACATAGCGATGTGCAGAAAACATCTTTATTCTTTCATCTATTCTCTTTGTTCTTTCATCTATTCTCTTTGTTCTTTCATCTATTCTCTTTGTTCTTTCATCTATTCTCTTTGTTCTTTCCTCTATTCTCTTTGTTCTTTCATCTAAAACTCCAAAACCGGCTTTTTCATATCATGATACAAAAGAACTTTCCAGTTTTGTTCTCTGGCTTCCTGTTCCCATTTTTTTCGGGATTCCATGGCACGTTTACCATCATAATCTGTTTTGTAGGCTACGTGCATTTTTAGATACGCTTCTTGTGGCAAATCATCTGCTCCGTAAAAGGTGATCTCGTTATTTTCCTTAATCCAGAAAACCTGGTGAAATGGCGAATGTCCTCCGGAAACTTCATAGAAAATCTCATTTGTTATTTCCCCTTTGTCATCCTCCAGAAACTCAACATTAGGAAACGTTTTAAATTGATGGAGTAAATTAAGATTATAAGAAGGATGTTGTTGTGTTAAAGCAAAATCAAGTTCTCTTTCCTGCATATAAATTGTTGCATTTGGAAAATTCTGAATAAAGTTTTCGCCTTCAAAAAAACCAATTCCCTCGATATGATCTTTATGAAAATGCGAAATCAGGATTTTTGTAATTTGTTCCGGCGCTATATCATGACTTTGCAGCAAATGATGAAGAAAAGGTTTTCCGTTTTTGTTCAATGCTAAACCCAAATCTAATATTATATAATCATTTTGCGTAATAATCAAAAAAGGCTGAATGGCCATTTTAAGTCCCGAATCTAAAGGAAATTCATTGATGAGTTTGAATTCTTTCTCACTGTTAACAACATAATTTCCTTCCTGCAGTGGTATTATTTTCATTTTAGTTCTTCATTATTTTTTACAAAGGTCTAAAGAATTTCTATATTTGTAAAACGTTATTTTTCGATAGCATCAATCGATAAAACCGATTTTAAACATGGAACTCAGACAACTTAAATATTTCCTTAAAGCCAAAGAATTACTCAATTTTACCGAGGCTGCAAATGCTTTAAACATTAGCCAAAGCACTTTATCGCAACAGATTAAACAGCTTGAAGATGAATTGCAAATCCCGCTTTTTAACCGAATAGGAAAACGAATTAAACTAACGGAAGCAGGAGAATTATTTTCTATTTATGCCTTGCAAAGTACCAACAAAGCGACAGAAGGTTTACAATTACTGCAGGATTTGAACAATCTTGATACCGGTAAAATTGCAATTGGTGTTACGTATGCACTGCGCGATATATTGACTCAAAGCGTAATTGAATTTGCAAATCAATATCCTGAAATAGAATTTAAAATTGTTTTTGGAACTTCTAAGGAATTGTTAGAAAAACTCAATCATTTTGAACTGGACGTCATTCTGACTTTCGAAGAAATTATCACCGAAAATCATTTTAATTACCAGATCCTTTTTACATCGCCTATGACTCTGGTAACTTCGACAGATTCTAATTTGAAAAATAAAAAATCGATTTCATTAAAAGAAATAAGCAAATTATCTCTTGCTCTTCCTTCAAAAGGATATAGCACGACACAATTTATTAGTGAAGCTTTTGATAAAAATAACCTGCATCCAAAAGTTACTATCGAAATAAATGATATCCCAACCTTATTAGAGCTTGTGAAAAGTGGAAATTGGTATACTATTCTTACCCAAACCACCATTAAAAATGAAAAAGGAATTTCGTGTATTCCCATAGAAGGAAAAAACATGACGAGAAACGCCATGATTATTTCGATAAAAGAAGTATATGAAAAGAAAGCGGTAAAGGTGTTTTTAGCTATTTTGAAGTCGCTGGTTTAAAAGCAAAAAAAGCCTTCAGGACAAAATGTCTCAAAGGCTTTTTTACTAACAATAATTAACTAACAATTACGGTTTAAGCTCAGTAAATTTTGAATCTAATTTAAAAGATTTCTTTACTTTTTCTACTGTAATTTCTTTTGCAACCGAAAATTCAGCCGATTTTTTAATATCTAAAGAAGACGCTCCAACGAAAACTTTATAGGTTCCTGCTTCTGCAATCCAGGCACTTTTGCTTTCTAAAAATGAAGCCAGGTCTTTTGGCGATAAAGTCAATTGTAATGTTTGGCTTTCTCCCGGTTTTAATTCTTTGGTTTTACCAAAAACTTTTAGTTCTTCTTTTGGTTTATCTATCGTTTTTGATGGTGCAGAAAGATAAACCTGAACAACTTCTTTTCCTGCTACTTTTCCTGTATTTTTTACGGTGACAGAAACGGTCAATTTATCTTTAAAAGTTGGTGAACTCAATTTTACATTAGTATAATCAAAAGTCGTGTATGAGCTACCAAAACCAAATTCGTAAGATGGTTTTATGTTGAAAGTATTAAAATAACGGTATCCTACATAAACGCCTTCTTCATAAGTCACCTCTTTTGGATTATCAGCAGGAAGTCCCGGAAAGTTTTTCGCAGATGGTGTATCAGAATATTTCGCAGGGAAAGTCATCGTCAATTTTCCAGACGGATTTATTTTTCCTGAAACTACGTCAGCAACAGAATGTCCACCTTCCTGACCTGGCTGCCATGCCAGTAAAATAGCATCTACTTTATCTTTCCATGAAGCTGTTTCGAGTACACCGCCAATATTCAAAATAACCACTACTTTTTTTCCTTTTGCATGAAAAGCTTTTGAAATTTTATCCAGCATTTCAATCTCTTCATTGGCCATATTAAAGTCATTATCAACCACTCTGTCTCCTCCTTCTCCAGAATTTCTTCCTAGAGTTACAAACGCAATTTCAGAACTTGCCGCTTTTTTAGCTATGAAAGCATCGTCCATTTTCATTTCAGGAAGTCTTTCCGGCAAAGCCAAAATACCTCTTGCTTTTCTTCTTTCTTTTTCAGCAATAACTTCTTTTTCAGCGTGCGGTTTATACAAGTCAACTAGTTCTTTATCTAATTTGTAACCTGCAGCAGTCAAACCTTCTAAAAGAGAAACGGTGTGCTTATTATTCACACTTCCACTTCCTGTTCCGCCTGTAATCCATGCATAAGAAGTTACCCCAAATACCGCAACCTCTTTTTGCTTGTCAGCAAAAGGCAATGCATTATTCGTGTTTTTTAGCAAAACCATTCCTTCTGCAGCAGCATTTCTGGTTACTTCAGCATTTTTAGTTAAATTAGGTTTATCACTATATTTGTATTTTGCAAAAGTTGGCGTACGAAAAATATATTGTAAAATTCTTTTCGCATTTGTATTCGCCACTTCCTGAGATAATTTACCCGAATTTAAAGCTTCTAAAAGTGCTTTTTTCTGAACCGGAATTCCAGGCATTAATAAATCATTTCCAGCAATCATTTGTTTGACAACATCAGAGTTTGAGCCTTTTGAAATCGATTCGAAACCCGGAAAACCACCAAACCAGTCCGTCATTACAATTCCTTTAAAACCCCATTCGTTTCTTAAAACTTCTGTTAGCAAATCTTTTCTGTCAGAAGTATATTCGCCATTCAGTTTGTTGTATGATGACATTACAGTCCACGGTTGAGATTCTTTTACCGTGATTTCAAAACCTTTCAGATAAATTTCTCTAATTGCTCTTTCAGAAACGTGCGCATTAATTGTTAAACGATTGGTTTCTTCATTATTCACAGCAAAGTGTTTGATCGAAGTTCCCACACCTTGCGACTGAATTCCGTTTACAATTGCCGCTGCTGTTTTCCCTGAAATCAAAGGGTCTTCAGAATAATATTCGAAGTTTCTTCCGTTCAAAGGATTTCTGTGAATGTTCAAAGCCGGAGCTAATAAAACATCAACACCATATTCTTTTACCTCATTACCCATTGCTTTTCCTACTTCTTCTAAAAGTGCTTTATTCCAGGTCGAAGCCAAAGCAGTTCCCACCGGAAATGCCGTTGCATAATAGGTTTTTGTATCATTTTCTCTCGTTGAAGCAATTCTTAAACCTGCAGGGCCATCGGCTACAACCGTTGCAGGAATTCCGAATCGTTCAAAAGCAGCAGTTCCTCCTGCAGCTCCGGGAACCAAACCTTGTTTAGAATCTCCAACAGGACCAGTCAGAACTTCGATGCCCGGCATTCCGGTTCCGATAAGCAATTCTACTTTTTCTGCATTGGTCATTTGTTTGATGATTGCATCAATTCTTTGATCATTAGAAAGACGCGTATCTTCCCAAATATCTAATTTTCCGTTTCTGTTTAAATCGAAAAATTTAAATCCTTTGACGGTTAAAACCGGAGGATTCGTTTCATCTTTAGGAGTATTCCAGGACAAATTAGAAAGCACTAATGCTGTCAAAAGCGTAACTCTTGCTGTTTTTATAAATGTATGTTTCATATATAGATAGTTTAAATAGTCTCTTTAAAGGGAAATATTAGTTTAGAAATCCTTGTAGTGTAAGCCATTCTTCAAAACGTGTTTCCCAGGAATCTACCGGCAGGTTTTGTTTTCCTGTTCCAAATCCGTGACCGCCTTTTGAGTACATATGCAGTTCGACACTTTGTCCGGCTTCAAGCCATTTATTGTACATCTGAATACTTCTTGGCGCCAGTTTTAACTGATCGTCGCTGGCTGCGCACAAAAACATTGGGATTTTTTTCTCTGGAGTTGCAACCGTTAATAATTCAGGTCTTGGACCTCCATAAATATTGGCTACAAAATCCGGTAATTGATCTGCTGTATTTTCCAGAACTGTTTCCATCGCCACTGTACTTCCTGCAGAAAACCCAATTATGCCGACTTTTTTAGTATCGATTCCGTATTTTGAGGCATTGTCACGCACATATTTTAAAGCATTTTTTCCGTCTTGTGCTGCTAACTTTATAGTAGCCAAAGAGTTTTTTTCGAAAGCTGCTCTGTCTTTCAGCTTTTCCATCATTTCTCTTGCCGGATCATTGGTTTCGGTTTTGTTCAAACGGTATTTTAAAACAAAAGCCGTGATGCCTTTTTTGCTAAGGATTTCAGCCAATTCTTTTCCTTCTCTGTTGATTGATAAACTCTGAAAACCTCCGCCCGGAGCGATTACAATAGCAGTTCCTGTATTTTTTACTCCTTTTGGAACCTGATAAACCAATAATGAAGGATCGGTGACATTGTAAACTACTTCTGTTTTAAAAAGGTCAGAGTACATTTGAGCTTCTTTTTGTGTCCAGTTTTCAGATCCCGGAGCTTTTCCGGCGTATAGTTTTACAGTTTCCTGCGCTTTTACGGTTGTGCCTAAAAGCAGGCAAAAAGTAAATAGTATGGTGATTTTATTTTTCATCTGTTTGTGGTATTTGTTGTTGCATTGTGGTTCGTTAATCTCATAAAGGCGCTAAGTTTTTTTTCAATCGTTACGAAATTTGCTCGCAAAGTCACAAAGCCGCTAAGTTTTTTTGTTTCTCGCAGATTTAAAAAAATTTAAGCAGATGAGCGCAGATTATTATAATCAACTTAAATCTGCTTAAATCTGCAGAATCTGCGTGAAAAAAAACTTATGAGCTTAAAAAACTTTATGACTCTGCGAGATTAAAACTCAAGCCAATCAGAAAAAAACTTTGCGCCTTAGCGTCTTCGTGGCATAAAAAAATTACTTCTTATAAACCTCAGTTCTCGCATCTTTAATAACACCTTTCCAATTCAATCCGTAAGCAAAGTCGTAAACATTGCCTTCGCTGTCTTTGTGCGGAGTCATATCGTAAGGAACATCTTCAAATTGTTTTTCTACGGTTTCCATATTCGCCGGCATCTGAACTGGCAATAATCCTGATGGTTCTGTTTTTCCTGAAACAATATCCAAAACGGCTTGCGTAGAAACTCCAAAATTCAACACAATACCGTCAACCTGTTTTTCAAATTCGTTAAAAATCATTGGCTTTGAAGCCGTTACCGAAACAATAATAGGTTTTCCGTTCATCATGTCTCTGGTATCCAGAATTGTTCTTAAATCCATAGTGTTGGCAACTGTTACTGTTTTATTTTTATAAGTTCTGTCCTTAATTGTAGGGTCAATAACCTGATCTCCGGCTGCGAGACTTTTGGCTCTTGCTTCGGTTGCTGTATAAGTTTCGTATTGAAGTGAAATTGGCACATAACCGTTGCTTCCGCTTTGTCTGTCTTTTAAATCGTAACCGCCTTCTAAACTTTGCGGGCTTGTAACAAAAACAATAGCAAAATCTGCTTTTGAAGGATCTTCGGTTACATTGTAATATTTCTTAACCAATTCTAAATTTACCGGATATTCCAATTTTGGCTGACTTGCAACGCCCCACCAATCTTTGGTAGAAGCCGTATAAATCTTCGGAATAAAAACTGTCTTCTTTTCTTTCAGAGGTAGAACCGAAGCTTTGTTTTTCAATAAAACCACCGATTTTAATTGTGCCTCATAACCTGCTTTCATAAATTCAGAATTACCCACAATTGCTTTTGTTTCGGCAACATTCAAATATGGATTTTCGAAAAGTCCAACTCTGAAAATATTCTTCAATAAACGAACGGCAGATCTTTCAAAACGCGCTCTCATGAAAGACTCTCCAAATTCTTTAATTCCCATTTGATAAGCTTCCATAACCGGTTTTTTATCATTGTTCCCACCAAATTGATCTACTCCCGCAATAATGGCTTTGTAGTGTCTTTCATTAATCGAAAGATTCTCAACCCCCCAAGGTTTACCGGCAAAAAGATTTGGTGTTTTTCCTTCATCTCCCGTAACAAGCCAATCTGTACAAACTACGCCGTCATAACCGTATTTATCTCTCAATAAATCTGTAATGATATATTTGCTATACCCGTTGGCTACGTTTTCGTTGTATTTTTTATCCTGATCAAAAGTGATCGTATAATAAGGCATCACCGCCGAAGCTTTGCTTGTTTTTCCTTTTAGTTTGAAAGCACCATTGATAAACGGATCAATATGCTGTTGAAGATTATTTCCGGGATAAACGGCAAATTTTCCGTAAGCCCAGTGTCCGTCACGTCCGCCTTCTTCAGCACCACCACTTGGCCAGTGTTTCACCATTGCATTTACACTTTTGTAACCCCAACCATCCTTGATTTCGTCTTTTCCGTATGAAGTTTGAAATCCGTCAATATAAGCTCTTCCCATATCTCTGGTTAAGGCTGGGCTTTCGCCAAAGGTCATCGAAATCCTGTACCATCTTGGTTCTGATCCTAAGTCGATTTGTGGAGATAAGGCCGTTGCAATTCCTAACGCACGATATTCTTTAGCAGCAATTTGACCAAACTGTTCTACAATTTTGGGATCGAAAGTTGATGCCATTCCTAAACCATCCGGCCACATTGAGATTGTTCCTCCTGCTCCTGCATTAAACTCTGCGGTAACAGTTGCATTATGACGCGGATCTGTACTGGTATTACTCGGAATTCCCAGACCAATTCCTTCTACAAAGGCCTGCATTTGGTTGTTCCATAAAGCAGCTACTTCTGGACTTTCTACATTTGTGATCAAAACATGGCGAAGATTATCTTCTTTCAAAAAAGCCTTTTGCTGATCTGTTAAGTCGTACGCTTTAGCATTGCTTTCCGGAAATACTTTTCCGTTATAAGTTCCTGTATTATAACCCGCTATTCCTGCCGGTAAAGCCTGATGACGACTGTATAACATTAATCCTGCAATTTGTTCTACTGACATTTGAGAAGCTAAATCTTTAGCTCTTTCATCTGCCGAAAGGCGCCAGTCTTCGTACTTATCCAGTTTTCCGTTTTTATTTAAATCTTTAAATTTCTTTCCGTTAACCGTTAGAATTTTAATACCTGATTCAGGAGAATATCCCAAATCGGCACCTTTATTATTTTTAATAATGGTAAAGTTTTCCTGCTGAGCTTGTACTGTAACGCTTATAAAAAAAGCGAACCCCACAGTTATGATTGTTTTTTTCATTTTAGATAAAATTTAGAACCTGAAATTAAGAGAAGCTTCCAATGTAAACGGACGAATATAAGATCCTACCAAAAGCTGGTCGTAATAAGCTGAAGCATCTGTAATCAGCTCCGCACCACTAATCGCTCCTTTTGCACCTGTTTGGTTTAAGAAGTTCACAGCTGTTAAGCCAATATCAAAATGATCGTTGATTTTGTAATTTACACCTCCAAAAGTTTCCCATCTTGGCGCAAAGAATAATGCGTTTGTTAAGTTGGCATATTGTTTACTGAAATAACGGAAACTCGCCCAAACCTTGAAATCTTTGTAGGTATAACTTGGATCAATTTCCATCAGAACTTTAGAAATTTCCAAAACGTTTTTATCGTTATAAGAATAGTTATTTCCAAAAGCAGAGAAATCATAATTCTTGTAAACCGGATCCTGAAACGTAATTAAGTAATGAAGATTAAAACCTTTAAATGGTGTTGCTACAATGTCTGTAGTCCAGCCTAAGGTTTGAATATCGTAGAAAACGGTTGCTACTTCTGACTGGCTTCCATCTGCAGGATTTACCAGATTCAATCTCGCCTGATAGTTGTTTCTTGTTAAATAAGTTGCCTGGGAAACAATGCTTAAATTTTTCAGATTGTAGTACAATCCAAATGCTGCCAACGGACTTTTTGTTTTGGCCAAATTAGGCGCAACAGATCCTGAATAACTTTCAAGCTGGCCATTTTTTTCTGTATAAGTAAAATCAGCAAGAACTCCGGCACTTTTTGTCACTTTGTAAACTGCATTTACAGAACCTCCTAAATGAAACCAGTTGTTATCAAAATATGATTTTTGGCTTGGATCGAAAACTACATTTGGCGTTCTTGGCGTTTGGTAATAATCTCCTTTTAGTTTGTGGTATCTTAAATTGATGCCATAAGCCAATGTCAAACGATCTGAAATAGTCCAGTTATCAGAGAAATAACCTGATAATTTGTTCTCGAATCCGTTGTGATATTCTCCACCAACATTGTAATTGTAAAATCCGTCAGCATCAGTATTTGAAGTTCCTCCCGGAGTATTTCGAACTAATTTATCAGGATTAGCGCTTACTGTTTGATTAAAGAAAGAACGGCTTGAAGTAAACTCGTCCACATTATAATAATATTCTAATAATCCAAATCTCCATTTGTGTTTCTCTACATTCTTTTTAATTTCGAAACGGGATAAAAAGGTTGTTGTTGGCGTTCCGTCAGTATACAATCCCAACATTGAGTTTACATTTCCTACATAAGGCTGACCCGTTGCTTCGTATGTAAAATTATCAGCTGCAGTTCCCTGAAAAATACTCAACGGAATGGCAATTAACTGTGATGCTTTTGAAGTTCTGAAACGAGTTGAGAACGTAAATTTCCAGTCGTTGGCCAAATCGTAATTTCCTAAGATATCAAATGTGTGTGAAGTCGTTGCTGCATCGCTCCCGCCCATATCGGCAAACTTAGTTTCGCCGGTAAGTATGTCTTTGAATTTCATTGTTCCATCATTTACGATGTACGAGTCACGACCAATTTTAAAATCATTGTATTCTTCGACTTTTCCGCCTTCTTTATATCTAAAAACGGCATAGTTGGTTAAAGAAGCTGAGTTGGCATATTTATATAAAAAGCTTATTTTCCCTTTTCCGTTATTGAATTTTTTGGTAAGTCCAGCTCTGTAAATTTGAGTTCGGTCAGAATAATTGGCAAATTTTAAATCGAAAGAATTGGGATCGAAATTAGCGTAAGCTCCCATGGTATACGACCAGCCTTTTGCTAAAGGTCCTGAAACATTAAGATCTCCTTTCATCCAGCCAAAACTTGAACCTGAGAAATTACCAACAATTTCTAATTTATCTGTTCCTAATTTAGTGTATGAGTTTACCGCAAACCCTAAATCTCCGGTTGTAATAGCCGCTTCTCCAATTTTCAGTAAACCGGTTCTCTCCAAACTTTTACTTTGTCTCCAGGTTCTGTTTGGTAATTCAGGCCAGAAATAATACACAACTGGCAAATCATTTTCCTGAATCGTGATTCCGCCAACAGTTGATGGCAAACCAATATTTACATCACGCGGACCTGAGTTATTGGCAGCGTTAAGCATTACGTTTCTATTTTTTTCTTCTTTGGTATCTGTTTCTACAATTTTGGTAATTGTTTTAATGGAGTCTACGGCTTTTTGTTGCTTTTTATCATCTTGAGAATAGGCATCAAGAGTCGGAAAAACAGCCATACAGATTGCTGAGATTAGCATTTTTTTCATAAGTGGTAAGTTAGTTTAAGTAAGTTTTAATTTCATTGCTTCATTATGAAGCAATATTAAAAACAAATTCTCATATCAACAAATAAATGCCTAAATAATTTTCATAATCTCACTAATTCAAGTCTATAAATTCCATAAAAACAATAAAGAAGAAATATGCTTATGTAATTCAAAAACAGCAAAAAAGACACTACCTCGTTTGCGTAAAGTATTGAAATCACTAGTTAAAGTCATCTTGACCCTATTTTAATTCAGAACATCAAATTCAAATTAAAACTTCGATTTCTAAATCAGTATTTTTTTTTATGCCTCAAAAAAAATGTCAGAAAAAATTGAAACGATTTGGCATATAATTCTTAAAAAGATTAAATTTGGAGTTAACTTTACCCTTATGGAATTAAAACATATACTTGAAAAACAATCTGAAGAGTCCTTTAAAAAATATATTCCGACGCTTTCTATCGATTGTGCTATTTTTAGTTTTAACGAAAATTCGCTTCATGTTTTAACCGTAAAAATGAAAGATCAAAATTCCTGGGGACTTCCGGGAGGTTATGTAAAAAAAGAGGAAAACGTTGATGATGCGGCAGTTAGAATATTAAAAGACAGAACAGGAACAGAGAATATCTACCTGCAGCAATTTTATACTTTTGGAAATTTAAAACGTTCTGAAAGTGCTTTTGAAGAGCATGATGACAGTATCTGGAATAAACAGCGTTTTGTATCTATTGGTTATTATGCGCTCGCAGAACATTCGCACGTAAAATTGGTTATCGACGAATATTCTACTGCCGTTGAATGGCACTCTATAGACAATCTTCCGCCATTTATGATGGATCACAGATCGATTTTAGATAAAGCATTGCTTACTCTTCGCGAGCAATTGAACAATCACCCTATTGGCTATAATCTTCTAAGTGAAAAGTTTACAATGCCGGAATTGCAGAAATTGTATGAAGCCATTTTAGGAAAAAAACTAAATCGAGGTAATTTTTATCGAAAAATCCTTCGTTATGATATTCTGACCAAACTAGATGAATCCCGAAAAGGTGGCGCGCATAAAGCCCCTGATTTGTATAGCTTTGATTTAGAGAAATATAACAGCGCACTTAAAGAAGGTTTAAAAGGAAGCTGGTAAATCATTTTTATCTTATCCTATTTCTAAATACCAAGAATAAACATTCACTTTTTTTGAGATAAGTTATTGTATGTGAGATCTATTTATTTCGCGCCTTTTTATGGTATGAAATATATTTTTTTTTAAAGTAATAATCTTCTTTTTTATATTGAAAACCAATAGTTACATATTTTCGTATATTTTATAAAATCAAGCTCTTAAAGCTTGTAAAATAGAAGCTTTAAAAGAATTTCGTACTCAAAATAGTACGTTTCGTTGATTTATAAAATGACTGATGTATTTTTACAAAATAAACAAAATTTGTAGTAAATAATTAGCAAAATAACATTTCGACTAAATATTTTTAGTGCTAATAGCGCATATATTCAAAAAAGTAATAATATTGTCCAAGTTAACAAATTATTATCTCAATGTCTCTAAATTCTAATTCTGACCAAAGCAAACTCCTTTACGAGTTATCGCAAGGGAATGAACTGGCGTTTACAAAACTGTATAATGAATACAAAAATATTGTTTTTTCTACTGCTTTAAAAATAACAAAATCCAGAATGTTAGCCGAAGAAGTGGTTCAGGATGTCTTTTTGAAAATCTGGCAAAACCACGAAAATCTGGCTGAAATTACCAATATCGAAAACTATCTTTTTATTATTTCCCGCAATCATATTTTTGACATGATCAAGAAAATTGCGAGAGATACCTCTTTAGTTGTTGATTCGAATTACAAAAGTACATCGACAAATGATACTGAAGATGCTATAAAAGACGATCAATACAATATTATCTTAAATCAAATTGTTGATCAGCTTCCGCCACAACAGCAAAAAATCTACAAAATGGCAAAATGGGATGGTTTAAGTCATCAGAAAATTGGTGAGGATTTGGGCATCTCTACAGAAACAGTAAAAAAACATATGGCTCAGGCGCTGAAATTTGTTCGCACAAAAATTTCGCCTTACATGAATATGTTCATGACATTTTTTTTATTTTTTAAAATGTAAACTTTCGGCCACAGCTAAAAAAGCTCTTTTATATTATTTTACATTTTTTTTACATTTTTTTCACTTTCGACTACTCCTTCCCTATTTTTCAATCGTCTTTATAATAAAGATCATTACTTAACATAGGTTTATCTTCTATTTTAACAAGATCCTTGCATTAAAACAAAAACAAAAAACAACCCAGGTTTACTATTATAAACGATTACTAACTCACAATCAAAACGCAAATGCAACAAATAGTATTTGAAGAATTATTCGAAAACTACCTGCAGAATAATTTATCTGAGGCAGAACAACAAAAGCTGATGGAAATTATCCAGTCAGGCACGCATGATGATTTTATAAAAGAAAAGATTCAATCCATGATGAAGGAAAATCAGAATGTTGAAATTCTGGATAAACAAAAAAGTGATGATATCCTGAATTTTATTCTTTCTCAATCATCAGCTCCTAAGGTTATTTCGATTCATGATAATAAAAGATCTTATAGAAAAATTGGAAGAACGCTGGTTGCCATTGCCGCAGCGATCACCATTTTATTTGCTTTAAGAACTGCTTTTGTTTATGAAAATGTACCCAATGCCATAAAAACAAAAGAAGAAAATATAGAGAAAGAGAGTTCGGTTTTGGCATTTAACGGAAAACAGCTTATTCGTTTACCAGACGGAAGTACGATTATCCTTAACGATAAGAGCAGTATTACCTATGACCAAAATGATTTTGACAAAGAAACCAGAGAAGTTACTTTATCCGGAGAAGCTTATTTTGATATAAAAAGAAATGAGAAAAAACCATTTATAGTACATACGGGAAAAGTAAGTACAAAAGTTTTAGGAACTGCCTTTAATATCAATGCTTACGACACATCTGACAATATCGAAGTTACGGTTGAACGTGGTAAAGTACAAGTGGGAGATGTTAAAAAAACTTACGGTATAATCACGCCTAACCAGCAAATAAAGGTGAACAAAAACACTTTGGACTTCGAGCAAAATAATATTAAAATCGAAACTGCAATCGCCTGGAAAAGTAATTACCTGATTCTGGATGATATCAATATGGAAGAGGCTGTTGCGCTAATTTCTCAAAAATATAAAGTCTCGATTGTATTAGAAAATGAAAATATTAAAAAATGCAGAATTACTGCCAGTTTCTTAAACGAAGAAGATTTAGATCATGTTCTAAAAGTAGTCTGCAGTGTAATCGAAACCACATATCATTATAATCAAAATAACGCCATTGTCCTGGAAGGGAAAGGCTGCGAATAGAACCAAAACGGAGTATTAACCTTTTTAAAAACGATATAAAAACTAGCTAAAACCAAAATAAAAAAGCCATCTAGCTCCTACACCAGATGGCCGCGATTCTTAATAATTAATTCCAGTAACCATTAAAAAACATGCAAATTTATGAAATTACGCTGTAAAACAACCATGTTTGACAGGGAAAAGACATCTACGTCTTTTTTTAACCTGTCAAAAAAAACCATTATGATCATGCGAATCAGTTTATTCCACATTTTCTTACTGACCTGCGGCACGCACATGGTCTTTGCCAATGAAATGAGCGGTCAGAATCTGGAAGCGATATCTGTTGATATTGAACTTCATAATCAGGATATTAAAACCCTTTTTAAAACGATTGAAAATAAGACAGGATTACTATTTGCTTACCAGCCACAGATCATAAAAGATTTCCCTAAAGTAAGTACTCCAAAAGGACGCCGCAGTGTAAGCGATATTTTGAATAGTGTACTTCAGGGCAGCAATTTGGTCTACAAACAAGTAGATAAAAATGTAGTCATTTATAAAAAAGAAAAGTCTAAAACTGAAGCCGAAACAGAAACAAGTGTTGCTAAAAAAGAAAATTCAGATGATGCTGATTATATGCTGTCAGGAAAAATTCTTGATGAAAATGGTCAGCCTTTACCAGGTGTCACTATTTCGCTTTTAGGCGGAAACAGACAAGGTGTTTCTGATTTCGACGGACAATTTTATGTTCAGCTTCCATCAGGAAAACATACACTGAGAATATCTTATTTAGGATATAAAACACAGGATATTACGGTTGAAAACCAAGTATCTTTCACGATCAAAATGCAGCCCGATTTGGCTAAATTAGATGAAATTGTAATAATTGGTTACGGTACCACAACCAAAAGAACTTCGACAGGATCTGTAGTGAAAATTACAGCAGAAGATATCGAAAAACAACCGGTAACCAATATTTTACAAACACTGCAAGGAAGAACTCCGGGGGTATTTGTAACCCAGACATCCGGTTATGCAGGATCTGACATGAATATCAGTATTCGTGGAAGAAATTTTATTGCCGGAAACAATTTACCTCTTTATATTGTTGATGGGGTTCCCTATATTGGAGATGACATTAAAGAACAGGTTCAGGATCAAAACGTTATTAGAGGTGCTCAAAAATCGACCAGTCCTCTTAATATCATCAACCCAAATGATATAGAAAGCATTGAGATCTTAAAAGATGCAGATGCTACGGCAATTTACGGTTCAAGGGGAGCGAATGGCGTGGTATTAATCACGACCAAAAAAGGAAAATCAGGAAAAACAGAATTTACTGTAACTACCAATTCAGGAGTTTCTGAAGTAGCTCATATGGCAAAAACATTAGGCACGCCAGCGTATTTAAACATGCTGCAAACGGCATTAACCAATAATGGTGATGTTGCTGATGTTGATAGCAACGGTATTGCTATTACAGATTGGGACCCGAATGCACAAACGAACTGGCAGAAAAAATTAATAGGCGGAACAGCTAATTTTAATAATTATTCTGCGTCATTAAGAGGCGGTAATGACACCACAAATTTTCTTTTAAGTGGTACTTATCACAAAGAAACTACTGTTGTACCGGGAGATTTTAGTTATGACAAATTTTCTACCAACTTTAATATCAATCACAGTACACTGGATAATAAATTAAAAGTTGGAGCTTCTGTAATTTTTGCAACAGACAACAATAAACTGCCCTTTTTTGATATCACAACTTATGCAGTAGGTACAGCTCCTAACCGTCCGTTGTACAATGCAGATGGCAGCTATTACTGGTCTCCGGATTATTTTAGCGATATTAATCCGCTTGCTGCTTTAGAGAAAAGAGTAGACGATAAAGGAACGAACTTAATTACAAGTTTAAGTCTTCAGTATGAGATTGCAAAAGGGTTTTCTTTTAAAACAGATCTTGGATACGGAAGAGCTCAAATGCAGACCAAACAATTCATGCCGGCATCTGCAAGTAATCATGTTTATGCCGAAGCCAATGGCATGGATATGAACTTTCAAAGATCGTATACTGTTTCGACAAACAATACCAATAATTTTACTGTAGAGCCTCAGCTGAATTATACAACTGAATTATGGAAAGGAAATCTTACGGCTCTTGTAGGAGGTTCATGGCAGAACAGAAAATCAGAAATGCCATCTTACGTTAGTTCAAGCGGATATAGTTCAGACAATTTAATTGGAAATCTTGGAACTGCAGAAAACATAACCGCTAATAACGGAAGCGCAGAATATAAATACATTTCTCTTTTCAGCAGACTTAACTATAATATTGACAATAAATACATTCTGAACATTAACTTTAGAAGAGATGGTTCATCCCGTTTTGGAGCTAATAATCGTTTTGGAAACTTTGGTTCTGTGGGTGCTGCATGGGTATTTACTCAGGAAAAATTCTTAAATAGCCTTAGCTGGCTGAGTTTTGGAAAACTGCGTTCGAGTTATGGAGAAATAGGAAGTGACGAAATTGGAGATTATCAATATGCTGAAACTTTTGACACTCGTAATTATGGTGACGGAAATGCTTCTATGGCGGCGGCCAGAATTGCAAATCCTAACATCAAATGGGGATTAACAAAGAAATTTGAAGCTGCTCTTGATTTAAGTTTCCTTAATGACCGTATCTCTTTTACTGCTGCTTATTATAAAAATACTTCTAGTAATCAATTGGTAAATTATACACTTAGTGCGCAGGCAGGCTTTACAACTTATACGGCAAACTTACCTGCAAAAGTTGAAAATCAAGGTTGGGAATTTACTCTTGCTACGACCAATATTCATACTAAAAACTTCAACTGGTCAACGTCCTTTAATATTTCGACCAATTCAAATAAGTTAGTATCATTTCCTGGTATAGAATTCACCAGCTATTACTCGCAATATGTTGTTGGAAACCCTTTAGGCGGCAGGTATTTGTATAATTATACCGGTGTAAATGCCAATGGAATTGCTCAGTTTGAAGATCTAAACGGAGACGGAAGAATTTCTACCGGATATGCTGAAACCGGCAGAGGTGACAGAAAATATGCAGGACCATCTTATCCTCAATATTACGGGGGAATCTCGAATACAATAAGTTATAGAGCTTTTACACTTGACTTTTTGTTTCAATTCGTAAAACAAGATGGTACGACTTTACTGTCTTCTACTGGTGCTCAGCCGGGTTATCCTTATTCAACAGCGAATTTTCAGGTAGACGAGTACAATGATTATATCGCACAAGGAAATGTTTTAAGTTCAGGTTTTCAAAATAGTTTTTTCAATTATTTAGGATCAAATGCTTCTATTGTAGATGCATCGTATATCAAACTTAAAAATGTAAGCGCTTCTTACCAGATTCCTTTAGATGAGGCAACAAAGAAATATTTACAGAGTATTCGCCTTTCGGTTCAGGGACAAAACTTAGTAACATTTACTAAATACAAAGGCCTGGATCCTGAAACGCAGGGATTGGCTTTGCCTCCATTACGTACAATTACTTTGGGAACTCAGTTTACATTTTAAATCTAAAAAATCATGAAAAATATTTCTATAAAATATACCTCTATATTTTCGTTTTTTCTTTTATTAGGAATTACAAGCTGTGATAATGCTCTTGATGTTGATCTTCCCAGCAATCAATTATCATCAGAAAGTGTTTATGCTTCAGAGCCAACAGCTGAGGCTGCTGTAAACGGAATCTACCAAAGCATGGTTGCCGATTTTTTTTATAACAGAGTACATACTGTTTTAGGAGAAACGGCTGATGAATTAGTGCCAAGAACAGGTATTGCCAATATTTACAGTTCGAATGAAATTCCGGAAACTGACGGAACTATAAACGCTAACTGGGGCGAATTATATAAAACTATTTATAACGCAAACAATGTAATCGAAGGGCTTACTAAAAGCACATCTATTAATGCCGTAAAAAGCAAACAATGGATTGCCGAAGCTAAATTTCTAAGAGCGTATTCTTATTTTTACCTGACCAATCTTTGGGGCAATGTGCCGCTGGTACTTACTACAGATGTAGATGTATCGGCATTGTTACCGCAATCTTCGCAAGAAACTGTTTATGCGCAAATTTTGCTGGACTTAACCGATGCATCAAAAGATCTTCCTACAGATTATAAAAATTATGATCAGGAAAGAATCAGAGCCACCAAATGGGCGGCAGAAGCTTTATTAGCAAGAGTAAATCTTTATTTAGAAAGATGGAATGAGGCTTCAAGCCACGCATCTGCCGTAATTAATGAAACTGGCACTTATGGCTTAATTACCGGATTAACAGACACTAACAGTCCTTTTATTGCAGATAATAAAGAGTCTATTCTTCAAATACCGTATTTTAATGTTGATTATACTTACGAAGGATCTTCTGTATTTACAACCGGCGGTACTTTATTACTAAGAAAAGGCAATGCGCTTTTTGAAACCGGTGATGCCAGAAAAACAAACTGGACTATTGACATTAATGACAGATTGGGCGTGTTTTTAGGGATTGCACCTCGTAAATATCAAAATGATTTTGGGGACTCTCCTTCTGAGCGCTCTACTCTGCTTCGATTAGCAGAACTTTATTTAATACGTGCCGAAGCCAGAGTAAAATCGAATGATATTACGGGAGCTCAGCAGGATATTAATGCAATTCGAAACAGAGCCTTACTAGACAATACTACGATAACAAATCCAAACCAATTGTTAGACTTAATTGCTCTTGAGAGACAACGCGAATTCTTTGCAGAAAACGGACATCGCTGGCTGGATCTTAAAAGAACCGGAAAACTAGATGAAACACTCTCTGTTTTATCTAATAAAATCTGGAAATCTACGGATAACTTATATCCTATTCCGGAGCCGGCAATTCGATCTAATCCTTTCTTAAACCAAAATTCTGGATACTAATAAATAAAATAAACGCAAGAATGTTACTTCAAAAAACATTCTTGCGATTTTTAAAAAACACTATGGAAACAACAATTGTAAGAGTTGAGGACTTGTCACATCAATACAGTAAGGATTGGGCAATACAAAATATTAGTTTTGAAATTAAAACAAATCGAATTTTAGGTCTTTTAGGATCAAATGGCGCCGGAAAATCAACTACAATGAATATTCTTTGCGGCGTTTTAAACCAAACCAAAGGAAACATTTTTATTGATGGAATTAATCTAAAAGAAAATCCTGTCGAAGCCAAAAAACTAATTGGTTTCCTGCCACAAACACCACCACTACATTTGGATTTAACGGTAAATGAATATTTGATTCATTGTGCAGAACTAAGACATGTAAAAAAAGAAGATTTAAAATATGCTTTAGAGAAAGCCAAAGAACAATGCGGTATTGCACATTTCAGCAACCGATTAATCCGAAACTTATCCGGAGGTTACAGACAACGTGTAGGTATTGCTCAGGCTATTATTCACGAACCTAAACTGGTCGTTTTAGATGAACCAACGAACGGACTGGATCCTAACCAAATATTGGAAGTTAGAAAATTAATCAAAAAAATATCAAAAGACAAAGCCGTTATTTTCTCCTCACACATTCTGTCTGAAGTTCAGGCAACCTGTCAGGACATCAGAATGATCGAAAACGGACATATGGTTTTTTCGGATACACTTGATGCTTTTAATAATCACATCGAAGCAGACAAATTAACGGCAAGTTTTGAAAATCCGCCGGCTCTTGAAGCATTAACAGATATTCCTGAAATTACAGCTGCTATTTTTCTGTCTCCAAAAAAAGTACAGATCACCTTTACCGGAACCCAGGAAGTTGCGGAGAAAATTATTTCGCTAAGCGTTTATAACAACTGGAAGTTGAGAGAAATTCAATTTGAAAAAGTATCTCTGGACGAAATTTTTGCTCAATTATCTAAAAAAGCCCCTTCTAAAAACGCTATTCTTTCTTAAAAAACAAACAAATGAAAACAATATACAGAATCGCTAAAACAGAACTCAACACGATGTTTTATTCGCCAGTTGCCTGGGTCGTTTTAGTCATATTTTCAATCCAGTCAAGCTGGAAATTCTTTGACTCTCTGGAAAGGTTTGAAAGATCTCAAAAAATGGGAGAAGGAATGAGTAACCTATCACAAATATTTTTTTCAGGTTTCAGTGGATTATATACTGAAATGCAGAATTACTTGTATTTATATGTTCCGCTTTTAACAATGGGTTTAGTAAGCCGCGAAATCAACAGTGGTTCTATCAAACTTTTACTTTCATCTCCTATTAAAATCAAAGAAATTGTATTAGGCAAATATTTGGCCATTGCCGCTTACTGTCTTTTGTTTGTTGCTATATTGGGACTACAAGTTACAATTGCGTATTTTTCTGTTGATAATTTAGATCTAAAATTTGCTGTTTCAGGCCTTATTGGTTTGTATTTACTTGTTTGTACCTATGCTGCAATTGGTCTTTTTATGTCTTGCCTGACCTCATATCAGGTTGTTGCAGCCATTAGTACATTGGTAGTTTTAGCCGGACTAAATTTTATTGGTAAATTATGGCAGGATGTCGAATATGTAAAAGATGTTACCTATTTTCTCTCGATTGCAGGTCGTGCCAATGAAATGCTTGAAGGTCTTATTATTAGTAAAGATGTATTGTATTTTATATTGGTAAGCAGTCTTTTTATTGGCTTAAGCATTTACAAATTACAAACCGGAAGAGATGCACAACCCGTTTCTAAAAGAGTTTTAAAATATGCACTACTAATAAGTTTTGTTTTGGTTCTGGGTTACATTACTTCAAGACCTCCATTGACATTGTATCACGATATGACCCGCAATAAAAACAGAACACTAACCAAAACGAGTTTAGACATTGTTAAAAAAATAGAAGGTCCTATCAAACTTACCACTTATGTAAACTTATTAGATATCAATTATTTTACGGTTATGCCGTACTCTCAAAACCAGGACATTTCGAGTTTTGAAAACTACACTCGTTTTTTGCCTCAAATGGAAATGGAATACGTGTATTATTACGACACATCAAACAATGAAGCTTTATATGCACAAAACCCAGGACTGAATGACAAACAGCTTGCGGATAAAATGATTGAAACTCAGAAATTAAAGTTTAAAAAATTATACTCTCCTGAAGAAATTAAAAAAATCATTGATCTGAAACCGGAACAAAACCGAGTAGTCAGAACAGTTGAATACAACGGAAAAAAGACGTTTTTACGAATGTATGACGACTTGTTTAAAGCTCCGTCTGAAAAAGAAATTTCGGCAGCTTTAAAACGATTGGTAGTTCCTGCACCTAAAATTGTTCTAGCAACAGGAAACATGGAACGAAGCGTAGACAAAACTGGAGATAAAAATTACAAAACCGGATTTAATGAAATTTCATTTCGATATTCTTTAATCAATCAGGGATTTGATGTTTCTTCTGTAGATATTAATGCGCAGAATATTCCGGAACAAACTGGTATTTTAATTATTGCCGATCCAAAAACACAATTGAGTCAGGGTGCAATTGACCGTATTACCAAATATATCGACGAGGGAAAAAATGTAATGCTTTTGGCTGAACCTGATACCAATTCGGCTTTAGCTGCCATAACAGATAAATTAGGAGTAAGTTATACCAAACAAACGCTGGTTCAGGAAAGCGAAACCAACTCTCCGGATTATTTAGTAACCGATCTTCAAAAAAATACAGATCTTATTAAGTTTAGTGAAACCAAAAACGATAATCCAATTCCGCTTTTAGGAAGCAGCGGAATCAAGATCACGAAAGAGGCCGGATTTAAAGTTACGCCACTTTTAAAAACCAATAATCAGCCTGCATGGGAATCTCAAATGGGAATTACTTCCGTTTCCGAAGAGTTGAAGAAACAGCCTTCTGTAACGGGGATTCCTCTGGTTGTTGCACTAACAAGAAACATTAACGGAAAATTTCAAAAAATAATTGTTGCCGGAGATGCTGATTTTATGGGTAATGCAGAGTTAAGCCGGGGTGGTTCAGGAACATTTCAGTTTATGACTGATATTTTTAGCTGGTTTAGCAATTACGAATTTCCAATCGATACCTCTCGTCCGGAAAATACAGATAAAAAAATAACAATAAATGCCAATCAGGTTTTCATCAATAAAATTGTATTTATTGGGTTATTTCCTTTATTGATCGTATTAAGCGCCGCTTTTATATTAATTAGAAGAAACAGAAGATAAAAATCATCAAAATGTATACTAAAAAAAATATCATCATAGGCATTTTAGCGCTCTCTCTTCAGGGTGCGTTTGCTCAATTCAAAACGAACATTCCGCTGGATAATAATGTGACAACCGGCAAACTAAAAAACGGATTAACGTATTATGTCCTGCACAACGAAGAGCCAAAAGACAGAGCTAGTTTTTACTTTGTTCAAAACGTTGGCGCTATACTCGAAGACGACAATCAAAACGGATTGGCGCACTTTCTGGAACATATGGCTTTCAACGGAACGGAACATTTTAAAGGAAAAGGAATTATTAAAATGCTGGAAAAAAACGGTGTAAGTTTTGGTAAAGACATCAACGCTTATACCGCTCAGGATGAAACTGTTTACAATATTAGCGGTGTTCCGGTTTCGAACCAAAAACTCATCGATTCTACTCTTTGGGTTTTGCACGACTGGTCTGGCTCTCTTTCTTTAACAGATACTGAAATTGATGCAGAAAGAGGTGTAATCAGGGAAGAATGGAGAACCCGAAGAACAAGCGGTTTTCGTTTAAAAATGCAGACAGATCCTGTTTTATACAAGGGTTCAAAATACAGTAAAAGAGATGTTATTGGTGATTTAAATATCATCAATAACTTCAAATATCCTGAATTGCGCAATTACTATAAAAAATGGTACAGACCAGATTTACAGGCCGTAATTATTGTGGGAGATATCGATGTAAAAGCAATGGAGCAAAAAGTAAAAACCATATTTTCAGGTATACCTTTGGCTAAAAAAGCCGCTGCCAGAACTTATACAGAGATTCCAAAACATGATGAATTGTATTTTGGAACGGCATCAGACAAAGAAGCTTCTTCTACTTCTATTACACTTCAGTATGTTCTTGATGAGCCTTTACTAAAAGACAGCATCGTGACGCGCAAAAATGTGATGAACTCTTTTTATACCAGTATTTTAAACAATCGTTTCAGAGAATTAATCCTGAAAAACCAAGGTTCGGCATTAAACTTAAAAACTTATTTCGAACCAGTTTCAAGATTAAATACGTCCTTTAATATTTCGGCTTTAGCCAAAAAAGGAAAAACAATTCAGGCTTTTGAAGACGCGTATACTGAGGCAGAACGCTTAAAACGTTTTGGTGCCGCACAAGCCGAATTAGACCGGACAAAAAAGATTTTCATAAGTTCATACGATGATTTTATCAGTAATAAAGATAAAGTCGACAACGACAGCTGGGCAGATAAACTGACGAATTATTTCCTGAAAGCAAAACCATTTCTTTCTCCTGAAGATGATTATAAATTGACTGTTGGTATTATTAAAAGCATCACTTTGGAAGAATTGAACGCTTACGCGAAAACGATCCAGAAACCTACCAATCAAGTAGTTTTAGTGACAGGTTCTGATCAGGATAAAAATGATTTCCCAAACAAAGAAGCTGTTGTTAATGTGATGAAAAAGGTTGAAAGTATGACTTTAGAACCGTACACCAAAAAAGAAAACAATTCGCCTTTAATCGAAAAAGAATTAAAACCTGCAGCTATCAAAAAGACATTTGAAGTAGCCGGAATTAAGGATGCAAAAGGTTATATTTTGGAAAATGATGCAAAAATAATTGTACTTCCAACAACGTATTCAAAAGATCAGATCACCTTTTCGGCATTTTCAAAAGGCGGTAAATCGTTGGTAAAAACACAGGATTTGGCTTCCGCCGAAATTGCAACAACATTGGCAAGATCTTCCGGTTTGGGCAATTTTGATAATATAGGTTTAAAAGAAAAACTAACCGGAAAAGTAGCGCAGGCTGCCCCTTTTATTGGCGAAAATACGCAGGGTTTTCAGGGAAGCTCCAACAAAGCCGACTTCGAAACCATGCTGCAATTGCTTTATCTTTCTTTTGAAGCGCCACGTTTTGATCCTAATATTTTTAGTATTCTAAAAGAGCAGTATAAAAACAATCTCGAAAATATCAAACAAGACAACGGAAACACTTTTAAGGATACTATTGAGCTGGCCAATTCTAATTACAACCCGCGTACATTTATATTCAACGAAAAATTCCTTGAAACTATTGATCTTAAAAAAGCAGAAAATATTTATCGTGACCGCATAAAAAACGCTGCCGATTTCACTTTCATCTTTGTTGGAAACATTCCGGATTCGGCCTTAGAACTGATTCAGAAATACATTGGAAACATTCCATCAAATCCGGCTTTAAAGGAAAATTATGTCGATCATAATATTGCACCTAAAAAAGGAAAAACCGAAGTTCATTTCACACGTCCGATGGAAGTTGCGAAAACAACCGTTTATTTAAACTTAACTGGAACGATAGAATACAGTAAAGAAAATGCTTTGTCGATGTATGTTATCGGCGAAATATTATCAAAACGATTCCTGCAGACGATTCGCGAAGAAGAAGGCGGCAGTTATGGCGTAAACGTGGGCGGAAATCTGGAAATAATTCCGAAACCAACTTTTAGTCTTGCCCTGACTTTTGACTGTAATCCTGATAAAGAAGAAAAATTAATGCAGATTGTATGGAAAGAATTAAACGATTTAAAATCAAATCCGGTTAATACAAATGATTTGGAAGACATTAAAAAAGCACTTTTAAAAAACAGAGAAGAATCACTTAAAACCAATTCTTTCTGGAACAACACACTTTATAACAACAGTTTAAATCAGATTCCATTTTTACAGGATGAAGAATATAAAAATTTAATTTCTAAAATTAATCAAAAAACTATTCAGCAGTTTAGTAAGCACGTTTTGGATAGTTCTAGTAGTGTCGAAGTTATTATGAGCCCTGAAAGTAAATCAGGTAAGTAAAACTTTAGAATACATTTTTATTTTATTAGTCATTAAAGGTTGTCTTGCCAGGACAGCCTTTTTTGTTTATAAATGTTTCATGCAAAAAAGAAAATGCAGAAATAGTGCTTTAAAACAAAAAAACGCCTCATTGCTGAGACGTTCTTGAAATTTAATCCTTTTTTTATTTAGTGGTGATCATGTCCATGATCTTTATCTTTCTTAGAATTTCCTTTGGACTTACCTGGATGATCGTTTTTATTTTTATACTTATTATTCTGTTTATAAGCCTTATCCGGTTTATTTCCTCTGTTTTTTTGAGGCTTTCCGTGATACCCTTTTGGATATTCAGCTCTGTGTTTTTTATGATAAGTATAAGGAGCATCTCCTCTGTAATCATTCAAAACTACTTTATATCCTCCGTAAAGATCATATTGTCTGTAGGCTGAAGGTAGTCTGCTTTGTCTTACCCATCTGCCGTTATTATCATAAATAAACTGCTTTTGACTAACATCGTAATAGGTATCGATATCCGGCAGATAATAATATCTACTGTCGTCATAACCTTCCGGACCCCAGCTTGGAGGTGTACCAATATTTACATTGATCGAAACTTGCGCGTGGGCAAAAACACTCATCAGAAGCATTAGTGCAATTACTATTTTTTTCATTTTTGTGATATTTAGTATTAATGTATTTAATACAATGCTAAAGTAGTGCCATTTATTTGCTTTTGTTCTTCTATTATACAAAAACAACATACTAATCGACGAATAGCAACTCACAACCGACAAAATCCATAAAAAAACGCCTCAAAAATTTGAGACGTTTCGTTTATCATATTTTAATTGGTCACAATCATCATAAGAATGATTTTTGGATAATTCTATTTCCATCCACCACCCAAAGCACGGTACAAATCAACTACAGCTTGTAATTTTTGCAAATTATCATTTACCCCGCTCAACTGAGCAGCTAAAAGATTTTGTTCTGAGGTTAATACATCAGTATAATTAGTTGCAGAGCTGTATTCTAAAAGCTGTTGTGTAAAATCAACTGCTTTTTCTAAAGCTTCAATTTGTTTTTCTCTTGAATCTTCTTTCTCAACAGCCATTTCATAAGCATACAAAGCATTCGAAACTTCCTGACCCGCTACTAAAAGACTTTGCTGAAAATTATTAAAAGCCTGAACTTGTCTTGATTGTGCGTTTGTTAATCTTGCTTTATTAAGTCCCTGATTAAAAATAGGCTGTGTCAATCCTCCAATTATAGAATAAAAGATAGACTGATCAAAGAAATTCTTCAATTGCAAGGTCGATAACCCTCCACTTGCCGTAAGCGTTAAACTTGGATAAAAATAAGTTTTAGCCATGTTTGTAGTCTCAAAAGCGGTTCTGAAATCAAACTCAGCCTGACGAACATCCGGACGATTTTCCAGCAATTGAGCAGGTAACCCTATTGCTATCTTTTCAGGAATTACCTGATCTCCTAAAGTTCCTCTCTCTATTGGTCCTGAAGCCTGACCTAACAAAATATTCAATGCATTTTCAGTTTCACGAATACTTCTTTTCAAATCGGGAATCAACACTTCGGCTGCATGTTGGTTGGCCTCACTTTGTACTACAGATGCACCTGTAACAATTGCTCCTTCTTTTAAAGCTTTTATAACTTCAACGTTTTTAATACGGCTTTCTAATGTTGATTTGGTAATTTCTAATTGTTTATCATACGATAATAATAAAAAATAATTATTAGCAATATCAGAAATTAATTGTGTCTGTACCGCTTGTTTTGCCGCATCTGTAGAAAGATAAGTTGCTAAAGCGGCTCTTTTAGAACTGCTTAGTTTACCCCAAATATCAGCTTCCCAAGACGTACTAAAACCCATTTTATAAGTCGTCGTTAATGTATTGATATTAATTCCTGCCGGAAAATTCAGAGCTGCTTTAGACTGCTTGTTACGCGTTGCATTAGCATCAAAATCCAAAGTTGGATAATAAGCTAATTTGGTCTGACGTAATGTTGCGCGCGCCTGAACGATATTTTCGATGGCATTTTTTAGGTTTAGATTTTGATCTAATCCCTTTTGAATTAACGCATTTAGTTTTTGATCTTTAAAAACCGTTTGCCAAGGCATATTAGCAATCGTAGTCGAATCGGCAGAAGCCTGATCTCTGTATAAATTATCTGTCGATAATGTTTTGGGGCGTTCGTATTTTTGGGTAACGCAGGCACTTAAAAGTGCTGCTGCGATTACCATAAGAATATATTTATTTGAACTGTGAGTCATTTTTTCTTAATTAAATTATTACTCTTTATGAGCTTCGATTAACTGTACCTCTTCGTCATCATCTTCGTCATCATAACCATCTTTGGCCGGACCACTAATTCTTTCCTGTAAAGTTTGGAAAATGATAAACAAAATTGGAATAACAAATACTCCTAAAATGGTTCCAATTAACATTCCCCCAACAGCTCCTGTACCAATAGATTTGTTTCCTACGGCACCTGCTCCGGAAGCAAACATCAAAGGAACAAGTCCTAAAATAAAGGCAAAAGAGGTCATTAAAATTGGTCGTAAACGCGCAACGGCTCCTTCAACTGCTGCTTGTACAATTGGCATTCCTTTACGCCTTCTTTCAAGGGCAAATTCAACAATCAAAATACCATTCTTGGCCAGCAATCCAATAAGCATGATCAACGAAATCTGCAAATAAATATTACTGTTTAATTTGAAAATGATCGAAAACAAATATGCTCCAGCCAATCCAAACGGAATCGAGAATAAAACCGCAAATGGTAAAATATAACTTTCGTATTGTGCACTTAATAAGAAATAAACAAACACAAGACATAATATAAAGATGAAAATAGTTTCACTTCCTGAAGCCAATTCCTCACGCGTTAATCCAGAAAACTCGTAGCCATAACCTGAAGGAAGACTTTCTGCGGCAACTTCCTGAATAGCCTTAATAGCATCTCCTGAACTAAAGCCCGGATTTGGTGCTCCTGTTATAGAAATAGACGTAAATAAGTTAAACCTCGAAATTGATTCCGGCCCAAAAACCCTTGTCATTTTTACAAATTCTGTAATGGGTGCCATATTTCCGGCACTATTTCTAACAAAAATTTTATTAAGTCCTTCTGTATTCGTACGGAATTCCGGAGATGCCTGAATCATAACACGATACTGTTTTCCGAATTTATTGAAATTCGAAGCATACAATCCTCCGTAATACCCTTGCATGGTAGATAGAATAGAGTTAACCGGTACACCTGCATCTTTTGCTTTTGCCAGGTTAATATCCATCATATATTGAGGAAAACCAGGATTAAAAGGCGTTGTTGCATATTGTATTTCAGGACGTTTAGATAATTTTTCTAAAAAATCGGTATTCACTTTATAAAATTCTGCTGTTGAGTGACCACCTTTGTCCTGCAATTGAAATTCGAATCCACCACTTTGTCCAAAACCTTGAATTGTTGGCGGAGAAATGAAGAAAATATTAGCTTCACGAATTCCGCTTGTTTTGGCAAAAAGCTGACCAATTACATCATTTACACTCAAATCACGTTTATCCCATGTTTCCAGCTTTACAATAACCATACTGTAGGCACTTCCCGCTCCCGCTGTAAAGTTTTGTCCCACAATACGCAATGTGTTTTTGACACCCGGAATGGTTTTGGCAATACTGTCTACTTTTTTGGCTATAATATCAGAACGCTCCATAGAGGCAGATGGCGGTAAGCTAATATTAGCAAAAACAGTTCCCTGATCTTCCGCAGGAACGAAAGCAGATGGCGTAGTTTTCATCATATAAAACAAGGCTGCACCGGCAACTACAATTGAAGCTAATACAATCCATTTTTTTACAGAAAGAAACTGAACTGATCTTTTATATTTATTGGTAACATTGTCAAATGCAACATTAAAAGAAGTATAAAATCGCTGAATAAAACTTTTATGTTTATGATCGTCAGCATGTGGTTTTAAAAGTAATGCACACAATGCAGGACTTAAAGTCAAGGCATTAATGGCCGAAAGAATTATTGCAACCGCTAACGTAATACCAAACTGCTTGTAGAAAACCCCTGTAGATCCCGTAATAAAAGTAACCGGAATAAATACCGCCGCCATTACAAGAGTAATCGAGATAATTGCACCAGAGATTTCATCCATGGCATCAATGGTCGCTTTTTTAGACGATTTATAACCGTGATCCAGCTTGGCATGCACAGCCTCGACGACGACAATGGCATCATCGACCACAATACCAATGGCAAGAACCATTGCAAACAGCGTTAATAAGTTAATCGTAAATCCAAATAAATTAAGGAAGAAAAAGGTTCCTACAATAGCCACCGGAACTGCAATAGCCGGAATTAAGGTTGACCTAAAATCCTGAAGGAAAATAAATACTACGATAAAAACCAATATAAACGCTTCGATCAAAGTATGAATTACTTTCTCGATAGAAGCATCCAAATTTTCATTAACGTCTACAAGAATAGTATATTTTACACCTTTTGGGAAGTTATTTGCTGCATCTTCAATTAATTTTTTAGAATTATTAATTACATCACGTGCATTTGATCCAGGCGTTTGACTAATAGCCATTGCTGCAGATTCGACACCATTTGTTTTAATGGTTGACGAATAACTTAAAGATCCTAACTCTACTTTAGCAACATCTTTTAGTCGTAACATTTGCCCGTTTCCAACAGATTTTATTACGATATCGCCAAATTCCTGAGCACTGGTTAAACGTCCTTTATATTTAATTACATATTGAAATGCCTGATCTCCGTTCTCACCAAATTTACCTGGTGCTGCTTCGATATTTTGTTCTGCCAAAGCCGCCGAAATATCACTTGGAATCAATTTGTATTGCTGCATTACGTCTGGTCGTAACCAGATTCTCATAGAATAATCTTTTGCACCAAAAACGGTTACATCTCCTACTCCAACTACACGCTGAATTTGGGGAACAAGGTTGATCTTGGCATAATTTTGAAGGAAAGTCTGATCGTAAGCCGGATCATCACTGTATAAAGAGAAGATCAACAAGTTACTACTCTGACTCTTTGTTACCGTTACCCCTGCCTGAGTTACCTCTACAGGTAATAAACTAGTTGCTCTGGAAACCCTGTTTTGAACATTTACTGCTGCCAAATCGGGATTTGTTCCTACTTTAAAGAAGATTTTTATCGATGCATTTCCATCATTTGTCGCTGTAGAAGTCATGTACGTCATGTTTTCTACACCATTAATTTGCTCTTCAAGCGGAATTACAATACTTTTAAGTACCACATCAGCATTGGCTCCGGTATAACTTGCCGAAACGTTTACAGTTGGCGGAGCAATATCCGGATATTGAGAGATAGGCAGCTCAACGAGGCCTAAAATACCTAAAATGACAATAATAACAGATATTACTGTCGAAAGAACAGGTCTTTGTATGAATATTTTAAACATTTTTTTCTTATTTTAAGTCGGCATATACTGATTCTGCACTTTCATTATGAGTTTTAATCTCGCTTCCGTCTTTTAACGCAGCAACTCCTTCTAATACAATCTGGTCTCCTGCTTTTAAACCGCTTGTTACCACGTAATAATTACCTGCCGTATTTTCAAGTACGGTAATGTTGACATTTTTAGTTTTTCCGTCTTTTCCTACCGTCACTGCAAAAATCTTATCCTGAAGTTCGAATGTCGCACTCTGAGGAACTAATATTGCATCTTTAACTTCATTCGGGATTCGCACTGTTGTACTGCTTCCGCTTCTGATAATTCCTTTTGAATTGGGAAAACGGGCTCTTATATTTACGGAACCGGTTTCGGTATTGATTAATCCGTTTACGGTTTCAATACGTCCTTTTTCAGGATAAGTTGAGCCATCTGAAAGTAAAAGCGAAACCGCCGGTAATTGCTTGATTTTTTCTGCTAATGAAGTTCCCGAACCACTTTTGGTAAAGTTAAGAAGGGCTTTTTCGTTCATTGCAAAATAAGCAAAAACATTTCCTATACTGGAAACTGTTGTAAGAGGTTCAGTGGTGTTAGAACTTACCAAACTGCCTAAACGAAAAGGGATCGAACCTACAACTCCATTTACCGGACTTGTAACTGTAGTGTAACCCAGATTGGTTTTTGCATTTACCAAAGCTGCATTTGCCTGAGCCAATGCCGCCAAAGCCGACTCATACGTATATTGAGCCGATTCAAGATCGTATTTACTAATAATTCCTTTTTCTACAAGTGGTTTTACTTTATTTACTGCCAGTTTTGCTGAACTTAAATCTGCCTGGGCACTTTTTATACTTGCTGTCGCTGTACGAACTTGCTGCTCATATTCAGGTGCGCTGATTTTAAATAATGGCTGTCCGGTCTTTACTACTGCACCTTCATCTACGAAAATTTTATCGATATAGCCTTCTACTCTTGGGCGGATTTCTATATTTTGCTGTCCCTGAATACTTGCGGGATAGTCTGCGTTTAGTGTAGCTGATTTTGTCTCTAAAACCAGCGTTTTATACTCTTTTACCTGAGGTGCACCTCCGGCCTGAGCCGATTTATCATTTTTATTACCACATGATGCGATAATAACAGCTACTGCGAGAATGCTTAAAAAGGATTGCTTATTCATTGTGAAAAATGTGTAATTATCAATTTATATCGAAACAAAAGAACTAAAATATAACAAACAAAAAATTATCAATAGACGGAGCGCAAGAAACAATCGATAGATATCACATAAGAACCGATAGAACTTTATTTACGATTAACACGACATCTTACCATATGCTCGTCGGTTCTAAGATGGTTTTTACGGGTTCTGACTCTATTTTGGGCGATTGGTTTTATATCTTTTATAAATATAATGTAATATTGTCATAAAATCATAAAATAAAATGTCTCCAACTTTTTTTAAACCATACATTTTCACCGGATTACATATCCTTGCCTGGCTGTTATTGGGTTTTATAATGTTATTTTACATCCCTATTACCTGGAATGTAATACTACCGCCTGTATTTTGGTTATGGCAGATGATTGTATTGATTTTGCTTATTATTATATTTTATTCTAATGCCAAAATCATGGTTCCAAAAACAATAATCAAAGACAATACATCTCCGTTTTTGTTTTGGGCTTTCCTTATGATCTTTGTCATGCAGCTTATTGCATATTTTTTTACTTCACAAACAGACCTTCATACTAAAATCAGTTTGGTTTTAGGATTTAAAAAATATAGAAATCCTTATTTTGACAATTACGTCTTCATGCTTACCTTATTGGTTCTGGGTATTAGTACCAGTTGGGCCATGTTACACCACTGGCAAAAAGCGGCACAACACAAACAAAAGCTGGAACAGGATAAAACAATGGCCGAACTGGCAATGTTAAAAGCACAAATAAATCCGCACTTTTTTTTTAATTCACTCAATAGTATTTATTCGCTTACTTATACCAATATCGAAGATTCGCGTAAAGCACTTCATACTTTAAGCCGTATGATGCGCTACTTACTTTACAGTACCGAAGGCGAAAGAACTACTTTATTAAAAGAAGCTGATTTTATGAAAGATTTTATAGCTTTAATGAAGCTTCGCGCCAATAGCAAGTTAACAATAACAACTGATATTCCCGAAAAAATACACGATTACCCAATTGTTCCCATGTTGTTGTTACCTTTAGTAGAAAATGCTTTTAAACATGGCATACATGCTACTGATAAAAGCGAAATTCATATTAAACTCAGACAAAAAGAAAACAATCTTGAATTTGAAGTTGAAAACACTTTCTTTGAAAAAACCTCAACAACAGATCAGGGCGGAATTGGATTAACGAATACAAAACGCAGGCTGCACTTAATTTACCCCAATAATCATATTATGACATGTGGTGTTGACCAAAACGGTAAATACAAAGTAAATCTGCAAATAACATTAGAACAATGATGGTACTAAAATGTATAGCAGTAGATGATGAACCACTCGCATTAAGACTTGTGGAAACCTTTATAGAACAAACTCCTTTTTTAGAATTAACCTGCAGCTGCGATAATGCAGTTGAGGCAATGAGCCTAATACGTGAACAACAACCTGATATTGTTTTTCTGGATATCAACATGCCTAATTTAACAGGTATGGAACTGGCCAGACTTTTACAGGAACAACCCGGGCCATTACCCAAAATTATTTTCACGACCGCATATAATCATTATGCTATTGAAGGTTACAGGGTGAATGCAGTAGATTATCTTTTAAAGCCTTTTAGTTATGAAGAGTTTTTGCGCGCAGCAAACAAAGTTCTTCAAATGTCTGAAGAAGCTGCAAATCAGTTTCCTTCTGTCACGGCAGATGACGAATTTATTTTCCTGAAGGTAGAATATCAATGGGTTAGAATTTCTTTAAAAGATATTTTATACATCGAAAGTCTGAAAGATTATGTAAAAGTGCATCTTGAAGACACTCAAAAATCAGTTATGTCTTTAATCTCTCTTAAAGCTCTGGAAGAAAAACTGCCTGCATCAAAATTTATGCGAATCAATCGTTCCTTTATTGTTTCACTCGAAAAAATAAATGCAATAAGTAAAAATTCCATATTCATAAATAAAACCGAAATAACTGTTGGTGAACAGTATAAAGAGACCTTTAAAACCATTGTAGAAAAATGGTTGAAATAACTATAATATAAAATCACATGGAAAAAAGATCAAATAAATACTATCTGACATTAAGTCTAAAAGAATATGCAAACGGCGCGACCGAACCGGCAAAGGAATTGGGAATACAATTTGACAATCACGACGAAATATTTAGTATTATAGAAAGAATTAAAGATAAAAATATTTTTGAAGATTCTAACGAAGCAACACAATTTGCACTTGGCCTGAAATTGTTTAGCGAAATAAAATTAAAGCATCGAAAGAATCCTCTTTTTGAGGAACTAAACGAAGTTTTTCCTGTCTTTATGAAAAAACTAAAAAGTTTGTAAATGTATAATAGAGACTGTCCTTTTTTGAGACAGTCTTTTTTTTGTTTTAAAATTAATTGGTTTGTGTTTGTCTAGAAGCGGTGATAAAATTGTAGAGCGAGTGTGATTTCTCTTTCCTGGAAATGACAAAATTGCGCGTATGATGGATTAAAATCTATCTCTACAATATGATTTGTTTATTCGGAACGCTTTGAAGAAAATTATAAACAAAAAAACACCAACTTTTCAGTGGTGTTTCTTTGTATTAAAACATAAAATCTTATGCTTTCGCTTTTCTTTTTACTGTACAACCAATTTCTTTCGTCTCAGTTATAGCAGGTTTTTGATTGCTTTTTAAGGCAGCAATAACATCTTCAGCATATTTTGTTTTCTCTGTTTTAGTTCCTTCAGGATCGTTGTCGATTGCGCCAACATACTCTACAATATTTCCTTTTGCTGTTTTAGAAACAATAAAAAGGTGCGGTGTATATTTTGCCCCATATTGGTCTGTAACCACTTGTCCCTGATCGAATAGATATGGAAAAGGATATTTTTTATCTTTTGCCAATTGCTGCATTTTATCATAAGCATCTGCCTTAGAAGCTTCAGGATCATTTGGATTAATAGCAATTACAGGATATCCTTGCGGTTTGAATTTTTTATCCAGCTCAATTATTCTTTTCTCATATGCTACTGCATAAGGACACGTATTACAAGTAAAAACAACAATAAAACCTTTTGCTTTTGGGTAACTGGCAAAAGAAACTTCTTTGCCATCAACATTTTTCAATTTAAAATCAGGAGCGGTTTGCCCGGCTTTAAGCGTGGCAGTTTGCGCCTGAGCAAATAAAATACTAAATACTAGTATCGTAACTGTGGTAATGAACTTTTGCATAATTTATAGTTTTTTATATTCGGTTAATAATTGTTCGTACGTAAATTCAGATTCGATAAATTTTCTTTTATCTCCTTTAATAAAAAGTGTTGCCGGAATACTTCCTGACCAGGATTTGTCGATTCGGTCGATGTATTGTTGCGGATCGCTTTCATTCAATAAAAAAACCTGACTTTTTATGTTTTTTCTTTTTACAAAAGGAATTACAGCCGAATTTAATTTTGATTTGAAATCAACACTAACTAGTAATACAGCCAGTTTATCTGATTTAAATGCAGCATTTAACTTTTCAAAATGAGGTAATTCCTTTATACAGGGCGCACACCATGTTGCCCAAAAGTTCACTACATAAATACTGTCTTTTCCTTTTTCGATTCTTTCATTCAGCTGATCAATGTTCAACAGCTTTACATTTTGACTGTATCCTGCAATTGAAAAAGAAAAGAATAAAAAAGTAACGATTTTAAAAGCGTGGATTTTCATATTGGCGAAGGCTTAAAATTAAATTTGCCTTACAAATATAAACTAATGAAGATTTAGTTTTTGTTAATAAAAGTTTAATACGAAAGATTAGCCATCAAGGCACTACGTCACTAATTTGTTTTTTTCAGGATCTAAGAATTCTATTTATCTCTGTTACATCTTCATTATAACGAGGATATTTTATTATATTCCTTACGCTGTGATTTTCATTATTTGTTATACCGATTTCAGCTGTTTCCTGAAACGAAGATTCCATTACTAAACCATTTAAAATACAATTGGCAATGTATTCAGAATGCAATTCAAATCCCGGAATAGCTTCCAGTTGCTTTGCTATAATTGGTTTCAAAACCGATCTTTGATTTTCTTGTATTCCTGTCATTGGTAAAATAAGCAAAAAGAAAACAGGGTCTTTTTCAAAAACCAGCAATTCATCTAATGTTAGAAACCATGCCTCAAAATGACCTCCTAAATTCCCAATATAGATATCGTTCAGAAAAAAATTGATTTCGTATTCCTGAAATTCAACTGCAAAATTTAGATTTTCTGTGAGATTGCCTGTAAAATATCTCGGGTTTTCTTCTATCGATTCATGATTAAAAAATTGCCTTTCCCAATTATAAAAATCGGTTTCATTGGTTTTGATCACCTCAACTGCTTCATCAATGTTAAGCTCTTCTTTTTCATCAAAGCCTCTGAACCAGCATAAATAAAACTTCCAAAAAAAGGTATTTTCTCTGATTTCTTCTATTGTTATTTCGTTATTCATTATCATAAATTATCTTGTGGTGTCCACATTCTGAAGAATTTGAACATTTTTGGATATTCTTCTCTGGGTACAAATGCTGCACAAACTTCCTGATTATCCAAAGCCGATTCAGTTAATACAATATGGTCTCCTTCTTTTTGTGCATTTTTAAATTCTGTTTCAGAAACAACGCAAACCACCTTTTTAAAGATTCCGTTGATCCAGGTTTGCATGTTTTCATTCTGTTCAAATTTTCTAAAACAGGCTAAAGAAGCATGCGCCGTAATTACAGGAACCAATTTATCAGGAACATTCTGTTTTACTAAAATGTACATTTTCATATTATTATCTTTTGAGATGTTATCCTCTATCTTTTATATTGTGAACCAGTATTATTCAGCTAAAGCTACAACAACTTCATTAGTAATATTAAAAATAGTTTTTATAAATTATACTTCCACTTTAAATGGATAATTAAAATCTGCTGTATAATCTGGTTTTTCATCTGAAGGTTTCAAAACAAATTCAAAAGTGGGTTCCATACTTTCAAATTCTTTTCTTTCGCCCGAAACCGTTTCTATTTCCGTAAGCTGTTTTGTTAATCCTGCTAAAACAGCAATTGTATACCAGCCATTTGGCAATTCTATCGTTGCATTTTTGAATTTCTTTAATGCTTCAACTGTTGGTGTGGTAAAATTTCTTAGATAAGGAATTGTATAAAGGTAAATTCGTCCGTTGACTACTTTTAAACAATATCCGTCACGCTGATGCTGAAGTTCATTTCCTTGTTTTAAAAGCTCCGGAGTTTCAACCGAAAGATTGAAGTATATGGTGTACGGATGATTTTCAATTCCTATCATCGGTACCATTATTCCTTGTTCTACAACCTGATCTCCGGTTTCTTCTGTAGTAAATTCCGTGAGTAAATCATCAGGCAAATTATTTTCAGTTTTATACTGCAATAAATAATCCGGATCGCCTAAAATGAAATAATCCATTAAGTCATTTAAAACTTCGTCGAATTTGTATAGAGACATATTGATGATTTTATGTTGTTGTTTTAAATTTTCATTTTCTAAATTATCTAAAAAAAATCTATTCTCTAGCCCGCTACATTCATCTTTATGAATTTCAGTGTGTCGTTTTTCCATTCAAATTCCCACCAGAAAGAAAATTCATCAGAAAATTCGCTTGGGTATAAAGATTCGCCAATATCAGATCCTCCTCTGCTGCTATATTGTACGGTTATATGATGCTTTTCTATTTTTAGCTCATATGCCATTACATAATCACCGTTATCAATAGTTACACTATATAAACCTATCTGTTTTAGCCAGTTTACATCGTCAAGATTTATTTTTGTTAAAGCTTCAGTAATATTTATATATTGCTCGTTTTGGGTTGTAAATGAATATTTATTTTTTAAGGTAACTTTATCATTACTCAATATTGTAGCTTTAAATATCTTTAGTTTATTCATTAATTGATCACGATCTGCTTTAAGTTCAGCCGTTCTTTGTTTAAAGAATTGTAAGTTTTGCTGTTCAATTGTATTGTAAACAATTTTCTCATTGTCATTGATTGCTTTATACCATTTTTTATTAGAATAGTAATTGTCTATCTCACCACTTTTGAATTTATATCCTTTTCGGGCGTATAAATCGTTGGTAAGAAAACGCAATTCATCTATGCTTAAGTTTTCTATTTGTTCCTGCTTTATTGTTTTAGACAAACAACTCGCACAATCTTTAATGGTTTGAGATTGAACTGTATTAGCAAATGTGATTATCAGGAATAGTAATTGTAATTGCTTCATTTTTTTATTAATTAAAGATGTAATGCTAAAGAATCTAATTTTTCATACTCTTGCTTCAGTAATATTTCTAAAGGTTTTATTTTAGTATAATTTACGGAATCTTCTTCTCCATTTATCAATTTATATTCTTTATCTGCATTTATTGTAATTACAATATCTGAACCATCATACTGAATACGTCGTTTACCACTATTAATATGCTTAAAATCTACCAACTTTATGCTATTTATTATTTTTTTCCATGTATCGCTGGATGTAACTTCATATCTGGTTTTTGTTTCCTTATAATTTGCCCATAGGTACTTTGTCGAATCTTTTGAGATTAAAAGACTTGAACTGGCAGCACCTTTAGCTCCATTTTCGATACTGTAGGAAACGGAATAAATAGTGTCTGCAGTATTTCGTTTGCAGGAAACAATTGTTATTAAAAACAACACAAATAAGATTTAAGGTATTTTCATTTTTTTGAAACTAAATTATCGATAATTTATTTGTAAATGCTATTTCCTTACTATGACATCAGTATTGTTTACAAATAATAGTAACTCCATATTATCCATTTTAGTAAGTGATAATATGCCATTTTTATTCACATTTAATCCATTAATCCTAAAACAAAATTCATTTCCGTCTTTGTCCATTAATGTTATAAATTCAATAGTATCAGATGAATAATTTTGACAGGAATGCGAAATGGTATAGTGATACATTACTTTAAAAGCATTTTTATCATAATTATAGACTTTTCCATCCTGACTGAAAACCCATTTCGTATCCCGGTTTTGATCCATATACCACGTTCCAATAATTTTTTTTAATGAAGGGTCTTCACTTTGGTTTTGTCCGAAGATTGTAGATATTTGTAATAACAACAGTAAAATTAAAAATAGCTTTTTCATCATTTTTCTTGTTTAATGGTGTGTTTGATATTTATTTTGAAAGTTTCCTTCTTATTAAAATAATATTTATTACCATTACTCTTCTTCATATTCCTCGTCATCATCATACGAAAGATAAGACCAGTCAATATCTAAATTCTCTAAAATACTATCGAAACGATCCTGATGGCTTGTTCCTATAAAAGCTGCCGTGCAATTATTATCTTGATCAAAAGAAAAACTGATCAGCTCATTGTAATCTTCAGTATATACTTTTTGATTATCACGACTTATATCCGGTATTAAGATCCAGTTTTGCTCAACAAACTTTACAATGTCTGAATCAATTGTACCAAAATAATTTCCGTTATATTTTAGTCCGCCCAAAGTGCCATTAAAAACAGCCATAAAAAGAAAAAAAATCTCAGTAGTTTGGGTTTCAATTTCCCAGTCCGATTTTTCAATTGTATCATAATTGCCATATACCGGCGGATTATCCAGTTTTAAATCTTCTTTTTTGATTCCCCAAAATGCTACAACCTGGTTTTCTTCGTAAATAACCAAATATCCATCGTCTGAAAAACCAATTTCACTCTCTGGTTTCAAAAGCCTGTTAAAAGAGTAATTTAGGTTTTCTTCTTTTCCTAATTCCAGATAATATTCTTTAATTTTTGCCGGAAGTGTTATCTCTAATTTCTCTTCAAGTTCAAGAATATCAGCTTCCGAAAATCCATAATTTTCATTTTCTGAAAGGTCATAAAGGCGTTTAATTTTTTGTATTATAGTCATTTCAAATTATTGTTTAAATCTAAGTTGCGTAGAATTTATTTCTCCAAAAAAAACTCCAATTGCTTAAAAATCGGAACTAAAGATTTTCCTTTTTCAGATAAATTATATTCAATATGAAGAGGTTTTTGTTTGATCACATTTTTGTCTAAAATACCAAAATCTTCCAGCTCGCGAAGAGCGACCGCGATCGATTGTTTGTTAGCGCCTTTTATATCTCGCAAAAGTCCGTTGAAGCGTAAAGGACCATTAACGGCCAATAAAAAAATCTGTGGTTTCCATTTTCCGGACAACAATTTTAGAAGTCCTTCTGCCGGACATTCATTTTCTTTTTCTGATTTATTTTCTGTAGTCATATTTTTTAGACTAATTGACTTGTGAGTAAAGATGAGCGAAGTTTGCAGTAAATTTATAAAATTAAAAACCGACCAGTAAATTTAAAACATTGATTTATGAAAATACTGTCGCTATTATTCATCCTGATTTTCAGTTGCAGCTGTGAATCGCAAATTATCACTAAAATGAACGAAAACAAAATAAATACGTTATTGTGCGATCCCGAAACCGGAACTTGCGAAATACCTATTGACGAAAAACTTAATGAAAGAGGCACCATTGCCACAGAAAATAAACCTGTAAAAATAGTGTATTACACAGATCCCATTTGCTCTTCGTGTTGGGGAATTGAACCGCAATTGCGAAAACTAAAACTGGAATATGGCGCGTACATTGATATTGATTACCGAATGGGCGGTCTCCTACCCGATTGGTCTTACAACAGCGGCGGAATAAGCAAACCCTCAGATGTTGCCCATCATTGGGATGAAGCAAGTCTGTATTACGAAATGCCTATTGACGGAAATGTATGGATAGAAGATCCGCTAGACTCTTCGTATCCGTCTTGTATTGCCGTGAAAGCAGCGCAAATTCAGAGCAAAGAAAAAGCAATTACTTTTATGCGAATGCTACGTGAGAAATTGTATCTCGAAAAGAAAAATATTGCAAAATGGGAAAATATTGCAGAGTCTGCGCAACTTGCCGGTCTTGACATTAATAAACTAAAAACTGATTATGAAGGAAAGGCAAAAACTCTTTTTCAGGAAGATTTAACTTATGCAAAAACCCTGGGTGTAAGAGGTTTTCCAACTTTATTTTTTTCTGACGGAAATAATAATCAGCTAACGGTTTATGGTTCTAAACCTTACGCTTCTTACGAAAATGCTTTATTGGCCTTATATCCTGAAGCCAAAAAGAAACCATTTATAGCTAAAAATTCGTTAGCTCTTTTTGAAATTTATCCCACTTTAGCTCCAAAAGAATATGCAGTAATTCTGGATCTCTCTTATGCTGAAGCGACAACCATTTTAGAAAACTTATACGAGAAAGGAGAATTGAGTAAAAAATCAATTAGGAATGGTTCTTTACTTTATAGTCGCAAATAATCTAAAAAACAAAAGTCGTAAAGGCATTACTTTTACGACTTTTGTTTTTATTAGTTTTCTGCCATCTGACTCATTAAAATCAATTTGGAATCAGAGAGTCATTCGGATCACAAGGAAAATAAATAGTAATTTCTGTTCCTTCATTCAGTTTACCAACAGCACGGATATTTCCGTTGCAGGTTTGCATAATTTTTTTGCACAAAGCGAGTCCCACTCCTGAGCCATCGTACTTTTCGAGCGTATGCAATCTGGTAAATATTTTAAAAATAGATTCGGCATATTGCTGTTCAAAACCAATACCGTTATCACTAAAAGTTACCCAATTACAATATACTTTATTAGAATATTCATTGATTTCGGGTTCTTTTGAAGCTGTTACTTTTATAACCGGAAGCCTGTTTAAAGAAGCATATTTTAATGAGTTTTGCATGATATTAGAAAACAGCTGCTTCATTAAAAATGGAACAGCATGAACATCGGGAAGATTTTCGCATTCAAAAGTTGCTTTATTTTCGTGAATTATCTCTTTCATATCCTGCAAAGTTTCTTCCATAATAGTATTAAGATTTACTTTTTGAAGAGATTCTTTGGTATGTTTTATTCGGGTATATTTCAGGATATCGATCAATAAATTCTGCATTCGGTTAGCCGATTTTGTTACTCGCTGTAACGAATCTATCACGGCTACGGAAGGAATATCATTTGTATCTGATAATATTTTCGAAGTAATAAACTGAATCTTACGTAAAGGTTCCTGTAAATCGTGCGTACTAATCCAGTTAATATTTTCCAGTTCCAGATTTGTTTCTTTCAATACATCACTAAGATTTCGGTATTTCTCTTCTTCTTCACTAAGCAATAACATGATAATCTGATTATGAAGAGAATGCGCGTAAGTTGCTGCTGCATTTAGTTCCGGTTGCAACCATGCTTTACTTTGATGTTTTATGATTTGCTTCCATAAATTAAATGAATTTCGAGGATGCAGTCCTTTACTATCTATAATAATCGCTTTTTCAGGATCTCCTGCCCAATTAATTACAGCAACAGTTTCCGGTCTGTACCAGATAATATTATTGCCATTGCCTAAGGCGTAATAAATTATTCCGGATACATCTTCATAACTCTCCAGATCCGGTACAAAGTTGCTTACTTTATTGGTGTTGAATGTTTTTCCGTACTCCTTATCACGCATGCTTAGAATGATCTTATCGATTTCCTGATTAGATGGAGTTATGCCGTTTTTATACATTTTATTTCCTATACAAATAGAAACTCCTGTAGCATTACAAAGTTTTAGCAATTCAGGATTAGCACAAATAATTTCAAAAGATTCATGTTCTAATGGGATATTTAAAGCTGTTAATCGTTCCAGGGCTTTATTTGTTTTACGTGCAATCTCATATTCATCATTCGACTGTCTTAAATCGATTTGAGAAGTAATAAATTGTCCCTGAAGTTTGGCCGCCAAACTAATTTCAGGAGAAATGTTTTTAGGCGAATAATGATGACAGGCAATAAGTCCCCACAATCTGTCATGATGAATAAGCGAAATAGTAAGCGTTGCACCAACTCCCATATTTTTAAGATATTCAACATGAATGGGCGATGTGCTTCTAAGGCTTGAAAGACTCAAATCAAGATTTTTATTTTCCTTGTCATCTATGGTAAAAATAGGAACCGCTTCATAACCAATATCAACAATAAGTCTCAATAGGTTTTTCATATACAATTCTCTTGCCTGAACCGGAATATCAGTATGCGGATAATGAAGTCCTAAAAATGGCTCGAGATCTTCTCTGCAATTTTCGGCAAAAATTTCACCATTATAATCTTCATCAAAACGATAAATCATGACACGGTCATAGCCTGTTATTTCTCTTGTTCCCTCTGCAACAAGTGCGCATAACTCTTTTAATGACCTTGTATTGTTCATATTAGACACAAACTGAATCGTCTGCGCATAAATATCTGCCAATTGTTCTCTTCCTGTAGATTGTGGTTCTGCTTCAAGAACGTAAATGGCACCTGATTTATGTATGGTGATCTGAAATGCTACACCTTTTAGTTGTACCTCAAGCGGAAAAACAAGTTGTTGTTTTTGATTGTGTACGTAATCATAAAGCTCTTTTTGTGCTGGTGCTCCAAATATTTTACTAAACTTATGACCTAATACGTCTTCATAAACCAAATCGAGAAATACATTAATATTCGCTGAACAAAATTCAATTTGCCAATCCAGATTTATTCCAAGCAAAAAACCGTGAGGCTGTATACTTCCCGGAATATGTATAGGTTCATGTTCACAGTTTGTTAGCGTGACCAAATCACGATTAACAATATCCTTAATTTTCATTCTCGACGCTATTTAAAAAATGGTTGTAAATACTATCAAAAGCATAAACAGCACCTTGTATGATTTCGGCCTGACAGTTATGCTGTTGTTCGTAAGCAGTAAGCTGATTGAGAAACGTTTTCCAATAACTGCCTGTTTTATTGCCATAGCCTGTAAAATACGAAACGCCTTCCTGCTGATCTAATCCCGGAATTGTTTCTATATTTTTTAAAATAAAACGTCCGCCAAGCGTAGATCCTTCTATGACATACATAATCCCCAGTGCAAAAGGAACATCTATATCCTGATTAGTAAAAACCGAAACTGTGTTGCTTTTTGTGTATTCTAAAAAAGAAAGATCTTTTTCAATTAGCTGCGTTTTTTCTCTTTCTGATAAATCTGTAATATGATTTTTTAATAAAGGAAAAATAATCTCCTGAGTGCTGTAATGCACATCAAACATCAACGATAAGTAAAGACAATAATCAGCTATTTTCATTTGAGGAGAAAGTATAGATGCTGAAACAGGAAGACTTTCGAGCTTTTTATGTGCTGTTGCTGTTTGATTTTTTAAATTATCTAAAAAATCAATAGTTATAGTAGGATCTAAATTATTAGTCATTGTAGATTGTGGTAATATAATTTGTTTTTCGAACGATATGCTATTTAAGTAATGCCTTAAGTAATGTAAAAAAAACAGTTATGACATCGTGGTAAATGTAGCATTTTTAATCCGTTAAAATTTTGCTGCATTACATTTTTTAACGTATTTATAGTCCTAAAATTGTATTGCTTTTAAATTTGAACTTCTTCCAAAATTAATTCTGAAACTGCATCAATAGCCTGATCAACGATACTTTCAGGTTTTCCTTTAAATGTAAATTGTCTGGAGATTTGCTTATCCGGAAAAATAATATGAATAAAAATAGTTCCTACGGGTTTAGTTCGTGTTTCGCTTCCACCAGGCGTTGTAAGTCCTGTTAAGGCAACACAAACATCAGACATAACATATCGATGAAAATTTTGTGCCATTAACTTGGTAACAATGGCGGATTCTGCAGTATGTTTTTGAATTGTTCCCTGCGGAATTAAAAGTAAATCTTCTTTCATTGAAGTATGATAACAAACCATTCCGCCAATCAGGATTTGACCTGAATTGATCACGGTAGAAAATTCATAACTTAATTTTCCTGCCGAGGCACTTTCTACAAAACTAATGGTCCAATTTTTATTTATTAAAGCCTCGCAACATGCTATTACTTTTTCTGAAGCCATATTATTACATAATTAATTATACTTATTTATTCTCCTGTTTCGCTATGAGGTGCGTCTACAGGTTTAGATTGTGAAGAGCCTTTTTGCCGTAAAAAAATAGACAAAACGATAATAGCAAAAACCGAAAGAAATTCGCTTTGCCAATTCTGAAAAGATTCAAACCAAAATCTTGATTCCTTACAATAATCCATGATAGAAAGTGTTGGATTTCCTTTTAAGATATTCATGGTATTTTCGTCTTTCAAACTTCCATAAAAATGAAGTATAAAAGAAGCGAAAAACAACAAAAACAAACTGATTGTTAATGAGTTTTTATATAGATAAAGCCAAATTCCTCCTTTTTTAACCGGCCATGGCGCACCTTTTCGTTGTGCAGAAGGTTCACGATCTACTTCTTCATCTCCATCGAAACCTTTAGATTCTGATGATCCTTTTTGTTTTAAAAAAATAGTCAGCCATACCAACAAAGCCATTTGCAGAAACTCACTTTCCCAGTTTTCGAAAGTAGCTTCAATGAAATGTCCGGTGGTCAGATAATTACTCATCGTAAGTGCATGACCACCGTTTTCTAAAAGCTCTTTGTTATATTCTTCAATACCAAAAAATACCTGACCTATAAAGGCGCCGATAAAAAGTAACAGGAACACAATTGACAAACTGTTATGGTAGAAAAATTTTTTCATTTACTGCTTATTAGAAATTACATTTCAGTAATTTTTTTGGTTTTTATTTTTAATTTTTTTCTCGCAGATTGAGCAGATTCTTTTTTATTTTTTATTTTTTTATACTTGAAATTACGATTCAAAGTATTAAAAAATAAACTTTTTCTTTAACAGCATATTACTTTTTAGTTTCTTAGAATAAAATCTGCTAAATCTGCCAAATCTGCGAGAAAATTAAAACACATAGAAACATCAATTCTTTTAAAAACTCCTTTTTCTATGTAATAAATTTCATCAAATCAAAGAATTATTCTTTTTTTAATAACTCTTCTCTTTCCCAGAAACGGTGTCTTCCCATTGCTTTTATAAAAGAAGTAGCCAAAGCCTTATCTCCTATTTTTTCGCTGGTTAAAATTCCCGCATCTTTTTGAACATCATCTTTTAACGGAAGTACCTCAACACCCTGACCTTCAGCTGCGATAAACTTGCAGTGGTGGTACGCGTCTTTTATAAATTCGCCAACTTCTTTTTTGTTTTTAAGCGCCGGAATTCCTTTTCCTGCTGGAACAAATACAGCATCAAACAATACCGAAGCGGCAATTAGATAACTTTGATCTACTGCTATTTCCAAACCTTCTTCTGATACAATGGTGCCTAAATGCGGGGCAATAATTACTGCTTTTGCTCCGGCATCCTTTAAGGCCATTTTCATGTTTTTTACCGATTCGGCATTTACACCTTCTGCACATAAAAAAGCCACTTGTCTCGTTGCAATAGTATTCGAAATAGTTGGATTTTTCAACATGCTTAAAGCATCTGAATTTTCAATAGATTGTTTTACTTCTTTAGGTTCTTGCTTCCCGTCATCATCAGCTCCAACACCGTGATTAATTGGTTTTTCAAGTTCAGTTGGCACATTCATACCTAATGCTTTGGCTACTTTTGCCGCCAGATTTTTATCGATTTGAGAAATTAGTCCCAGCATACGTTCTCTGATGGCTTTTGTTTCTACTTTTCCTAATTCAAAAGACAATGCGTCTGCAATATGATTTTGCTCTATTGGCGTTTGACTGTTAAAGAAAAGTTTTGCCTGACTAAAGTGGTCTGAGAAACTCTCGCTTCTTGCACGAACTTTCTGGGCATCGATTCTTTCGTTGAAACTACTAAAACCTCCCTCATCTATTTTTGCCTGAAATGGACAGCCTCCGCCTAATGAATTAGGATGATAACTCACACGGCCGGTTGGAATTTCCTGACGCATGTGCCCGTCACGCTGGTTGTTGTGCATCGGCGCAACCGTACGATTGATTGGGATTTCATGAAAATTAGGACTTCCTAATCTTGATAATTGTGTATCTGTATAAGAGAATAATCTTCCTTGCAATAACGGATCGTTAGAAAAATCGATTCCAGGCACTACATGTCCCGGATGAAAAGCAACCTGCTCTGTTTCTGCAAAAAAGTTATCCGGATTTTTATTCAGTACCATTTTACCAATAATTTGCACGGGAACTAATTCTTCCGGAATTAATTTGGTTGGGTCTAAAAGATCAAATTCGAATTTATGTTCGTCGGCTTCAGGAATAATTTGCACTCCTAACTCCCATTCAGGAAAGTTTCCTTCTTCAATGGCTTCCCATAAATCCTGTCTGTGAAAATCAGAATTTTTACCGGAGATTTTTTGTGCTTCATCCCAAGCAACGCCATGCGTTCCTAATTTAGGTTTCCAATGAAATTTTACAAAATGAGATTCATTATTTTTATTGATGAATCTAAAAGTGTGCACTCCAAAACCTTCCATCATTCTTAAACTTCTCGGGATCGCCCTGTCACTCATGACCCACATAATCATGTGCATCGATTCCGGCATTAGCGAAATAAAATCCCAAAACGTATCGTGCGCAGAAGCTGCCTGAGGCATTTCGTGATGTGGTTCCGGTTTTACGGCGTGTATTAAATCAGGAAATTTCATGGCATCCTGAATAAAAAAGACAGGCATATTGTTTCCTACCAAATCATAATTTCCTTCCTGTGTATAAAATTTAACCGAGAATCCGCGTACGTCACGCGCTAAATCAGTTGAACCTCTTGAACCTGCAACAGTAGAAAAACGTACAAATACAGGCGTTTTGATGCTTTTATCATTAAGAAAACCAGCTTTTGTATATTTCTCCATCGACTCATACAATTCAAAATAACCGTGAGCTGCAGAACCTCTTGCGTGTACGATTCTTTCCGGAATACGTTCGTGGTCAAAATGGGTGATTTTTTCTCTAAGAATAAAATCTTCCAGTAAAGACGGGCCTCTTTCGCCTGCTTTTAGTGAATTGTTGTTGTCATTAATTTTTACTCCCTGATTGGTGGTCAAAAACTGATTGTCAGCATTTGACTTATTCAGTTCTAAATCTCTTTGTTTTTCATCAGCATGATCCTGACTTGGTTTCTTTGAATTTTTCATTTTTTTGATAGTTGTTTAGGATTTTTAAAATGATTTAAAAAACAGCTTATATTCTCATTTAATAAAGTAGTTATCGAGAAATACAAACTGTAACAAGCCTGACAAATGTAGTTTACAATATAACCAACAGCTTACATGATTATTGTCAAAAATTACATCATTTAAACATTTGATAATCAGCAACAATTAACTGATTTGCTTTTTAAGAAAATAGATTTTTATATCTCGTAAAAAGTTATATCATTAATAAAAAAACTTACATTATAACTTGCTGTTAATTATACAAGTAGAATATCTTTTTTTGTAAGAAATCAGCAGTTCTTAGTTGGTAGATTTGTACTATAACGAATCACTAAAAAAAAATATCATGAAAACTACAGATCAAAAAAGCAGCACTTCTGGTGCAAAGGCTACAGACAAAAAAGAAACTGCTACAAAAAAAGAGACTTCTCCAAAAAAGGAGACTAAAACGAATGAGAAAGATGCGAAGAAGCCTTCGACAACAAAAAAGTAATTAATTCTAAAGTACACTAACTATGGAAAATACAAATAATCAAAATTACGGTCAGGAAAATCGTGATTTTAATCAGGACTTAGATACTCTTATCGACAAAGAAAATGCGAATCAAGATGAAAAATACCAGATTCAGGAAGAATTTATAGATGACGTCAATCACCAGACAAATGATTATAACAGAAACGAAAATAATCCTGGCGGCGAACCCATTACTAATGATGAGGATCAAATAACAAACGATGAAGATCCGGAAGATTTGGATGATGCGGTAGAGAAAGACGGCGATCTTGATGATGATGATTCAGAAGATGACGAGAATTTGAGAGATATAGAAGAAGATTTAGACGAAGTATCGCATGATCCTTTTCCGAGTACGAATCCGGAAAATTTCTAAAAATCATGAAATATTATAAATAGATAACCGTTAAGATTTAAAAACTTAACGGTTATTTTTTTGTATATTGAAATGGAATTTTGCTGTAAAATTTATAATAAAAAATTAAAACTATGTAATCTTTCCTAATACAATTAATGTAATTTTAAATTATTGGTTTTAACCCAATTAAAATTGATTAATAAAATGAATTTGTATGATGGATATAACAATTCAAATCGTCTGGTTGTTTGTTCTGGCTATCCCCATAGCTTGTATCAGCTGGACTGTAACGCATGAAGAAATATTTAAGGAGCCGCGCGAATGGTGTGTAAAACATTCTAAAAATGACAGGACAATTTTGTCAAGAAAGGCTTTTTATCTTTTTACCTGCGAATATTGTTTTAGTCATTATGTCACAATCGCATTTTTAATCTTTTGTAATTATAAACTTTTGCTAAATGATTGGCGTGGCTACATTTTGGCAGGATTTTCGCTTGTTTTTATGGCTAATGTCTATATGAGCCTTTTTGCTTTGCTTAGACAGGCTATTAAAAAAGAAAAAGTAGAAATCGAAAAAATTGTGAACGAAAATGATAGTGATAAGCTATCTGTATAAAAAAGTATAACTAAATAAATTGAAAACGTATGGAAAATTTAAATTTTATAGATCCATTATTGCACGGAATTACTCCGGAAAAAGTAAATAACACAATACCAAACCTTTCTGCAAAACAGCTTGCCTGCGCCGGAGTTAGTTCTCTTATCGTTGGCGCTGTACTAAAAAAAGCAGGACAAAATAAAGTAGGTAATCTTATTGGAGGTCTTGCTTTACCATTATTAGCTTCAGCAGCTTACAAACAATTTACAAAAGTTAGTAAAGCAAAAAAAGAACTTACTGATAGTAGTGGTATCGAATACAATCACTAAACTATATTTCATGTTTTTTTGTTTTACACTAATCTCTCATTAAACAACAAAAAATAAAAGCCACAAATTCAAGATGTACAATCATGAATTTGTGGCTTGCTTTTTTATAAATGGTTTGAATAATAAAAAAGAGCCTTTAAAATAATTAAAAAGACTCTTTTTACATGATATTTTTACTTTTTAAATGGGATTATTTGATCTCAATATTTCCTTCAACCCAATTTAAGGCTTTATTAAAATCGAGTTTTTTAAATCCTTTAAATTCTCCGGGAACAACATAACTAAATCCGTTGGTGAAAGTAATTATTTCATCAGAATCTGTGATGATAGCCGCTCTGTTCCATTTTCCGAGGTGTTTTAATCCCAATAAAGCATCTTCAAGCCAGGCACCTGCAGTAAAATTCTGAATATCGGTATCTAAAACTAATAGAAAATTGATTTCATTTTGTTGTTTTACTAAATGTTCTACAGCAGGAATAACTGCGGTAAGAAAATCGTCTTTAGTTACTTCTGCCAAAGCTCTGAAAGCTACAATATTGTCTGTTGTATCGATTTGATGTATCATCTTATGGTATTTTTTGAAATTATTGGTAATTGAATTTTTATACTTTCTGAATTTTCGAAGGTTGAAAATTACTGTCAAATTTAGTTATAGAACTGGCTTCACATATTATAAGATCTCAACGGATTTTTATATTATAACTACGTGTTTTTAATGGAAAAAGGTTCAGAGATCCAGAGAAACAAAGGTTCAGAGGTTTTCTAATTGGACGTGCCAATTGGGCTTTAGATGCACTGCTGTGCGTCTCTACCATTAAGCATGTGTGTATTTTATTATGACTATGCAATTTGATTAATAATTAACATTGATAACGAATCGACAATGATAAATTGATAATTGATAATTAATAATTGATAATTAATAATTGATAATTAATAATTGATAATTAATAATTGATAATTAATAATCGATAATGATTCTTGGTAGAGACGCACAGCAGTGCGTCTAACGGTTTACTTTTACGATCAGCATAACCGTAATCTTGTCACTTTGATCGACGGGAAAAAACACTCGTTGGTCGATAAAGACTGAAGACATTGTTTGTGGAGTTTCTTGTGTGATTTCTCCCTTCGGTCGAAATGACAACATTGGGGGTTTGATTATGAAAGAGTTAATTTTTTATTCTTGAAAAATAAATAAATTAAATCGTCTTATGAAAACTGCGCGCGCATGAGGGATAGAGCTAAGCTACCGAAGTAGCAGTGAAAGCCCGACAGCATCCCGATAAGAGGGCGTATACGCGCAAAGTAACTTTGCCCTCTTATCGGGATGGTGGCATGCCCCTATCCCGATAAGAGGGCGTATACGCGCAAAGTAACTTTGCCCTCTTATCGGGATGGTGGCATGCCCCTATTTTTAAGGTTTTGAGATGCTGAGATGCTAAGATTCTAAGGTTTTGCAAGATGGAACAAGATTGTATACCTGAATTAAAATGAAAAAGCCTGTCTCTTTCGAAACAGGCTCTTTGTAAAAAAAAATAAACTAACACAAAATTTTTAATTATATCCTTGATTTTGTTTGAAGACCTTTTGGTCGATAACGGTTTGCGGAATTGGAAATAATCTTCTAAAGGGTTGAGAAGCAGCTTTTGCAGTTCCGGCTAAATCGAATTTTCCAAAACGGATACTTTGTGGTCTTCTTTGTAATTCCCAGTACAACTCAAAACCTAATTCTTTGTACAATTGTGCTGCATCTAAAGAAGTAAGTGCTTTTCCTGGTGCATTGCCAAATAAAGATTCTCTTTTTCTGCTGGTACGCAATGTATTAAGATCGATCATGGCTAAACCTGAGCTTCCTTTTCTAAAATAGGCCTCGGCTCTCATGGCGTAAATTCCTCCTAAGCGGAATAACGGAATATCGACATTACTGTTACCGTTTCCTCCTTCCGGATCGAATTCGTATTTAAAAACACGGGCTCCCTGGTTGATTTCGTTTTGAGCAAAAACAGATTTAGTAGGGTCTGCAAAGGTTAATGATGGTGTAAAATTCATTCTTGTTCCCGTACTTTTTTCCATAAATAATGGAGAAACTTTGATACGGTTACCTACCATTTCAAGAGATCCTGAAGGCAATAATATAGGTCCGTATTGAAGTCCAGCCTGAATTCCTCTGTTGAAATGGAACCAAGGCAACGCCGGGCTGCTTTTTGGTACAATATCGGTTGCGGGAACACTTACATCTGTACCATCGTTCATAAACCATGTACCGTCAGCATATTGATAATGTTGTTCGAATCTTGGATCGTCATGATTACCATCCCATGATGCGTAGAATTCAGGAGTTATACAAGCAGCATTTGTTCCTCTGTTTGCAGCAGATGCTCTCTGATTACGCTCCATGCACACATAAGCAAAACTGTTTGAACCGTTACGGATGTAATCTATTTTTTGAGAAATGGCAAAAATAAGTTCTTTACCATTGTTGTTGTCTCTTGCAAAGTTTTTGAAAAAGTCACTTTCTAAACTAAATCTTCCTGAATCGATTAATAAAGAAGTGTAATAAATTACACGATCCATATCTGTTCCTGTACTGCCCGTTACGGCTGGTTCATTAAAATTGAAATTTGATGATGCATTATAACGATCTTTGAATACCGCACGATTTAAATACATGTTGGCTAAAAAAGCATAAGCGGCTTGTTTGGTAAATCTTCCCTGATAAGTTCTTTGCGTTCCAATATCAGCTAAATCAGGAATTAAAGCCTCAACATCTGTAATTAATTTATCGATTTGAGTATCTGCTTTTAAAATTTGTAAAGTCGCTTTTGTATCCATTGGATCTTTATATGGAGCTTGTCCGTATAAATCCAAAGTAGTATACGTGTAAAAAGCCATAAGTGCTTTTGCTTCTGCAGCATATAATTTCTTTTCAGGAATTGAACTTTGTTCCGCCGATTGTATAGCTGTTATACAACGTGTGATACCATTTGTTAATAAATCCCAGTTACCTACAATGATTGCATTAGTAGAGCTCCAGGTAAATTCGTGCATATCTCTCCATTTTCCGCCATCTCCCCAGTCACTTCCACGAGTTGGTAAAATAGCTTCATCTGTAGTGTATTCCTGCATGGCAAAAATGGCTCCGTGATCAACGAAAGTTCCGTCACCCAACCTGTCATAAGCGGCAGCAAGTGAACCTGCAGGATCTGAAACTGTATTTCCAGGTATTTCATCTAAAAAAACTTCATCCAGATCAGTACAGCTGTTTAGAAGAAAAATAAGAGAGAATAATGTTAAAAATTTTATGCTTAATAATGTCTTTGTCTTCATAATTTATAATTTTAAAGTTGCTCCGAAACTGAACGTTCTCGAAGTTGGATAAGCTGCGTAATCAATTCCAATAGATTGGTTTCCGTCGGTTGCTTTAGGCGTATTTACTAATGGATCAAATCCTGTATAATTTGTAATTGTAATTAGGTTATTTCCTGTAACATAAAGTGTTAAGCCATTAATCCAGTTCAATCCTTTCAAATCAAAATTGTAACCTATACGCGCCGCATTTAATCTTATAAAATCAGACTTTTCTAAGAAAAGCGTAGACAAAATTGGTGAGTTTGTTGGATTTGCCCCTGACTCATAATATCCTGTTGCCACGTTACGATCTGATGCTAAGTTGTTAATATTTAAAGCATTCAACCCTGTATTGTTCAACAAATAACCGCCTGTTTGCCCGATAATTGAGAATGAAAAACTAAAGTTTTTATATCTCATATCACTGTTGAAACCGTAGTAAAAAGTGGGTAAAGCTCCTTCGATAATAATCCTGTCGCTGTTATCAATTTTACCATCTCCATTCTGGTCTTTAAATATGTTTGCTCCATTTTGATCAAAACCAGTATGCTCTAACAAATAGAATGAACCGGCCGCATAACCGCTTTTGTAAATATTAGCGTTAACACCTGATTGTCCAGGACCAGAAATAGCACCTGTTAAGATTTCTGAAAGCGGTAAGTTTTCAATTTTGTTGTTTAATGTAGATCCATTCACATCAACATTCCAGGTAAAATCTTTTCTATCGATGATTTTAGAACCCAGCATAATCTCAATACCCTTATTAACAATTTTACCGTCGATATTTGTCCAGATAAATTTTGTCTGACTCAAAGGAGTTGAAGGTATATACAAAATAGCATCTGTAGTTGTTTTATTAAAATAGTCTACAGTTCCATAAAATCTGTCATTCCATAAATTAAAATCAAGACCTACATTATATTGTGTAACAACTTCCCATTTTAAATCTGGATTTGCTGTTCTGGAAACAGAAACACCATTTACAAGATTTAAATCATCATTTAAATAATATCCGTCCGGGCCAGCCAAAGAGTAACTTGCCTTAGTTTGCTTATTGGGAACTTCCTGATTTCCTGTTTGTCCCCAACTTGCTCTAAGCTTTAGGTTATTTATTGTTTTAGAATCTTTCAGGAAATTTTCATTAGAAATATTCCATCCTAAAGCAAATGAAGGGAAATAACCGTATTTGTTATTATCTCCAAAACGTGTAGAACCATCAGCTCTCATAGAAGCTGTCAATAAATATTTATTATCGAAACTGTAATTTAATCTTCCAAAATAAGATTGCAATTCGTTTTCCTGAGCATAACCTGTTGTACCAGACTGCGTTCCTGCAAAACCAGGATTAATAGATGGTTTTACACCTGCTCCCTGAGCTGAAATTCCATCAATACTGAAACTTGTTCCTGATCTTTCAAATTTTTGATAAGAGAATCCGCCAAGAACTTCAAATTTATGTTTATCGAATGCCTTATTATAAGTTAGATAATGCTCAACCAATGAATTTTTTGAATCAAGATTGTTCTGAACATATTTACCTTTTGGATTTAAATCGGTAAGGTTTGGATAAATTGTAGTATTTCTTTCTGATGTAGAGCGATCTACACCAATATTTAATTTATATTCTAATCCGTCGATAATTCTGAAAGAAGCCTCTAGATTTCCTAAAACTCTTAATGTACGCGTTTGATCCTCATAAATACTTAATAAATAAGCTGGGTTATAATGCGCGTTCATATTAAAATTGGTGTACTTTCCGTTAGCATCAAAAACTGATCTGGTTGGGTTAGCCATCAAAGTATGCACGATCAATTGTCCGTTAGAACCACCGTCATCACTTGTTGGAACGCCATCATCTGTAGTCTGGCTGGCAGTAAGATTCAATTTTAGTTTTAAACGTTTGTTGTCTAAAAATGATTCAGCAGCATTAATTCTACCCGAAAGACGTTTGAAATTACTGTTATGAATAATACCTTCCTGATCCATTTGTGCAACAGATGCATAATAATTTCCTGATTCAGTTTGTTTTGCAAAAGACAAAGCATTGTTTGTAGTAATTGCAGATCTAAAAATTACATCCTGCCAGTCTGTGTTTCCGCCATGATCAAATGCTTTATCTTTTATCGCGTTTCTATATTGGCCTGCATCTAGAACATCTAATTTATGAGCAACAGTAGAAACTCCCATATAAGAGTCAAACGTTAATGTTCCTTCGCCTTTAGATCCTTTTTTAGTGGTAACCAAAACAACTCCGTTAGATCCTCTTGCTCCGTAAATAGCCGCTGCAGATGCATCTTTAAGAACCGTAATCGATTCGATATCACTTGTATTCAAAAAGTTTAATGGATTTTTTGCCGTTGAACCTCCAAAACCAACATTAGTTCCGGCAGGGCTTGTATCATCATTAGACAATGGCATACCATCAACAACAAATAAAGGTGTACTTCCGCTTCTGATAGATCCAACTCCACGAATGGTAACGTTTACACCAGCACCAGGTTCTCCGCTTGTATTCACAACACGAACACCCGCAACTTTTCCTTGTAATAGATTATCTACAGAAACGTTTACACCTTGTTTAAAATTACCCGCTTCTAATTGTGTAACAGCTCCGGTAACATCTTTTTTAGCTTGTTTTCCGTAACCCATAACTAAAACCTCGCTCAATTCAGCAGTGCTTGGCTCCAATTGAACAGTCATAAAACCAGCCTGTGCAGCAAGAACTTTTGTGGTATACCCTACATACGAAACTTCGATATTTTTTCCTTCTCCTACAGAAAGTTCAAATACACCGTCAAAATCAGTAACAGTTGAGTTTGAAGTACCGCTTTCGATTACTGTTGCACCAGGAATTGGCAACTTGTTTTCATCAACAATTTTTCCTTTTACTCTAATTTTGTCTGCTGCTTTTACAGAAACCGCTTTTGGCGCAGCTGACTTCTGAATTAAAACCAATTTACCATTAATGTTATAATTAAAATTGGCTTTTTTAGAAAGATCACTTAAAATTAACGCCACAGATTCATTTGTGTAATTTACTGTATACGTGGTATTATCAGCAATAATAGCTTGTCCGTAGCTAAATTTATAATCCGTTTTCGCGCTCAGTTTCGAAAAAATAGAAACAAGTGTAGCTTTCTCTATTTTATTTTCTATTTTTGATTTTTTTAATGAATTAGTTTTACTAAAACCACTCTCAATGGTCAGTAACGCTAGTACTAAAAAGATGAAACTCTTTAGATTTAAATAAGAAGGTTTAAAATACATGATTTAAGTTATTGGTTTTTTTTACGATACTTAATTATTAATGGCAGTTGTTCTCAGCAACTGCTTTTTTGTTTTTAATCCACTTTTACTATTTCGCCATAAACTTTAAATTTTAGGTTTGTGATATAATTTATTTGTTCTAAAACATTCTCTAATGATGCGTCCTTCTTTATGAACACCGTTAATGGCGTTGCCAATACGAGCTTATTATCATACTGAAATGAAACTCCGTATTTATATTGTAAAACCTTAATTACTTGTTGCAAAGTTGTTTGATTGAGCGTAACATCTGTATTGTACCAATTGACCAAATAGGATTTTTCAGCCATTTGTTTGGTTAATTTTTGTGCTGTAAACAAAGCTTCTTCATTTGGAACCAAATCTACGCTCTGCCCTTTTGCAGAAACATTTACTTTACCGGTTACTACAATCACTTCGCATTTTGATTTTGACATTTGAATGTGAAATGAAGTTCCCACAACTTTCGTTTTAATTTCGCCGGAGCTGATAATAAAAGGATGCTTTTTGTCTTTGGCTATTTCAAAAAATGCATTTCCTTTTAATAAAGAAACATTTCGCTCTTCGCCCTTGAATTTTTCAGGATACTGAAATGATGAATTTGCTGCCAGATAAATTTTCGAACCGTCACTTAATTGGATAGATTTGGGGGTATCTGACGTTTTAAATGATAATTGTTTTTCGGCTACGATAGCTAGCTTAAAGTAAAAACCTAAACCAACCAGAAAAAGAATGCTGGCAGCTGCCATATATTGTAAATAAGGATTGAAGTTTTTCTTCTTTCCTATTCTAATTTGAATATTGTTGTAAATATCCTGAGCAACTTCGTCGGGATTTCCCATTGACAATGCGTCCCAATTTGATTTTTGATATTCCTTTAAAGTAAAATTATGCAACAAATCTTCTTCTGCTCTTGAAGTTTTATGTCGGGAACTTTTATTGATAAGATATTCTAAACTATGCTTGATTCTTTTTACCATAATACTTGTTATTATTAATAAGTACCAGAAATGTAAAATCGTACTATCGCGAAATATTATGAAACCATTAACAGAAAGTTATCTTAAAAAGTTTTGTGCAAAATAATATATGGAGCAAGCCAGGCAAGGTCTTTCAGGCCTTCACGCAATTGTTTTAAAGCAGAAGAAATTTGATTTTTTACCGTTTGTTTTGAAATTCCGAGTTCTTCTGCAATCTGATCGATTGACATGTCCTGAAATTTATACATTAATAAAACTTCTTTTCGTTTCTCCGGAAGTTTATCTAATAAAGAATAAAGTAAATCCATTAATTCAGGATCGATCGAGCTGAAATTATCAATAATATAATCTTCGAATTTATCCTCGAGAATCGTCTTATCGAACTTATTATTCTGGTAATGTTTAAATACCTGATTTTTTACCGCACGAAACAAATAAGGCTCGATGGCATTTATAGTAATGTCATCTTTTCGTTCCCATAAATCGATAAAAACATCCTGAACAATGTTCTGTGCCAAGTCTTTATCCTGAGTCATCGTATACGAAAACGCATTAAGCTTTTTCCAGTAATCATTATACGTTTTTTCAAATACTTCAGGATTTTTCATAGCTTATTTCGGGACTGTTTGGTGATGTAAAATAATAAAATGTTATACCAAAGTTTTTTGCCTGAACGTTATCTTTAAATTAAATAAAGAATTATTCTGATGTAGAAATACTACTATTTTCGGGCAATGATGACAATCAGGTTGCGATTTCTTTTTTTTTAAATAACATAAAAATCAAATCCTGTCTTTACATTAGTACTTTCTAAAAAAGGTAATTTTCTTGTGCTGCGTCCTCAGTATTAATAAAAAATTACACTTCAAAAAAACATGAAACAAATTCTCCTTACGCTATTTATTGCAGGCGCGCTGCATTGTAATGCACAGACTCCAAATGACAAGTTAAAAATCAATCAAATACAAGTAATAGGTTCTCATAATAGTTACCGCCAGAATATCGAACCGGATTTATACAATTTTATTCAGGCAAAAGACACTTCGCGTTCTCTAAAAGGCTTGCAATACACGCATATTTCAATTACCGATCAATTGAACAAAGGTTTACGAAATCTTGAAATTGATGTTCAGGGAGATCCTAAAGGCGGAAAATATGCGCACCCAAAAGGTTTGGATCTGGTAAAATCTGAAAAAGTTTACGACCCAAATGGGGAGATGAAGAAACCTGGTTTTAAGGTTTTTCACATGATTGATATTGATTTTAGAACATCGTGTTACACCCTTCAAAATGCTCTTGCAGAATTAAAAAAATGGTCTGATGCAAATCCGGATCACGTTCCTGTTTTTATCACATTGGAACCCAAAGATGACGATAGTTTCATGGGGACAAAAGCAGAGAAATTTACACCTGAATTATTTGATGCTTTAGATGCTGAACTCCGCAAAGGTTTAGGCAATAAACTCATTACACCGGATATGGTTCGCGGAAAATACAAAACACTCGAAGAAGCGGTTTTGCACAACAATTGGCCAACACTGAAAAAAGCAAAAGGAAAATTTTTATTTATTTTGGATAACAACGGAGCCAAAAGAGATATGTATGCATTGAATCATCCATCCTTAAAAGGACGCTCCGCTTTTATTTGTGCAGAACCAGGAAAACCAGAAGCAGCAACTTTAATGATAGGTAATTCTGAAGATCCAAAAATTACAGATTTAGTCAAAAAAGGATATATCATTCGTACAAGAGCAGATTCTGATACCAAAGAAGCGCGCAAAAATGATTATACGCACTTTGAAGCTGCCAAGAAATCCGGCGCACAAGTCATCACAACAGATTATTATTTACCAAGCACTTTCTTCAATTCTCCTTATCAGATCAAATATGATGATGGTAGTTATGTAAGAGTGAATCCGGTTACTGGGGGGGAATAGTTTTTTTGTTTCAGGTTTAAAGTTTCAAGTTTTGCTTTGTGTGAAACTTGAGGCTTTTTTTTTGGCCACGGATGATACAGATTTAAACGGATTAACGCTGATTTATTCTCATTTTTTGTCATTTCGACGTAAGGAGAAATCTTCGCAAGAAGCTCGACAAAGATTAGCTTTCGTTACGGAGTTACTTACGAAGATTTCTCCTTACGTCGAAATAACAAAATTGTGATTATACTTAATTTATAAAATAAAAAATCCGTGCTAAACCCGTTTAAATCTGTATCATCCGTGTGCCAATCCTCATTTCAAACTCTTAATCTCCCCCGTTTTCAAATCGACACTAAAATGATCTGCAGGAACTTCGTGCATGAATTTATTAAAGATGATCAGAAATAATCGCATTTGGTTTAGCAATGGTTTTTCTTTTGATGCATCTTCTTTATGGTTTTCAAAAAATAACTGCGATACTACTTTATATTGTTTTGCCTTTTCAGTTCCAACATCAACTAAAGCCAATTCATCGGCGCTTCTGAAACGGTAGAAATCGACTAATAAATCGTAACCTGTCCAATTGAAATCTTGTCTTTTTAGGTTGTTTTCAGACAAAAGTTTATCTGTTTTACTTTCAGCTTCTGACCATTCTTTTTTAAAATTTTCTTTGTTTTTTAAAATCACATCAAAATCTTTATCCGATTGCATATTGGCTAAAACCAATAAATCTTTTGCAGAAATATTTAGAATAAAATTCTTGAAAGATTCCGGCCAATCGTCTTTCAGGAAACGCAAACGAACTAATTCCTTTAGATGAAAATCGGTAAAATCATGGTAGTTTTTGGTTTTTAAAATATCAATATTCCAGATGTCTTTTGTATTTTGACTTGCTAAGAATTGATATTCCATTTTATACAAATCAAAAAGTTCATCGTATCGCGGAACCTCATCGATTGTAATCGTTTGAATGTCTACCAAATTATCTTTTTTAATTGTCAATAATTTATAGGCCGGAATATACGCTGCCAATGATGGTGTCTGAATATTGACCAAAGTATTTCCTTTTGCTGTTGTACGAGCTCCTGTATCATTAATATGCATGTGACCGCCAAAATGAATCTTCAATCCTGCATCTGCAAAAACCTGTGCTACTTCTTCGACCGGAACACGGTTCAATTGCCATTTGTTTGGCCCAAGTAACTCTTTTATTTCCGCGGAAGCGTCATCATTAAAATCAATCATCGGGAAATGACTAAAAGCAATCAAAGTTTTACCTTGCTGTTTGGCTTGCGCCGAAATTTCTTCGACCCATTTTATAAGATGTTTTTTGTTCGAAAGTACATTATTATAACCCGTACTGGCTTCCGAATAATTTTTAGGATCTTTTGGATCTCCGTCGTTCTTTTTAGGGATATAAACATTCCCATCGATTGCCATTAACCAAAGTCCGTCGACAGGTTCTACTACATAACTTACATCCGGAACTTCAAATCCAGGCGTTACATTATAAACTCTATTAGATAATAAGGCGGCTTTTGATGCTTTTTCGAAACTATAATCTTTAGAAGTATAAGTTGAAAATGGTGTTGCCCAGAATTTATTTTTTTTGTTGGGATAAAAACCAAAATTTTTGAGATTATCAGTAATTCCCAAATAACCCATTTTAGCAATATCGGCGGTCACAACAACAGGCTGTTCGATGGTTAAGTTTGGCTTATAGAGGCCTTCTTTGCTATAAATGGGCTGGCTTTTACCGTCTTTTCCTAAAAAATCTTCTTTACCGGATTCCTGAGCAAAAGGTCCAACGGGATCGTGATTTCCAGTGGTAATGAAAAACTCAATATTGTATTTTTTTCTGTATGCATCTAAAATTTTCTCTAAGCCTTTTACGTGAATCGGCTGACCGTCATCTGTGTAATCTCCCGGAAGAGCAACATATTTTATCTTTCTTTTTGCGATATCTTCTAAAGCTGCAATGAAAGCAAAATAGTTCTCATTGAAAATTCGGGTCGAATGCAACTGAGACGCCATTGTTCTCATTAACGTATATTTTCCGGTTTTCGTATTCAAAATGCCTTTAAAATCATTATCAGAAAATGTTCCGAACAAATCCTGTAAATGAACATCAGATAAAAAAGCAACCTGAACGCCATCAAGATTCTTTTGTTTTTGTGCTGAAATTGTGGTGCTTAATAAAACAAAAAACAGAAAAAGAAGACAATATTTATAAGGAGAAGTAAATTTAAAAATCATAGGTTAGAATTTGTAAATGGGGATTTTTTAAAACGATTTGCAATTTTATGAATTAAAACTTTAAAATCCTTTATCGTATTGTTACGGAATGATAATTATTACTGCTGTGCCGTGAAGTTGATTTAACCGCAAGGTTCGCGATCCCTATAGCTATCGGGATACGCCAAGTTTGCAAAGTTTTTTTGTAGCTGGTGCGTAATAATCGCGCAAAGTCGCGAAGGCGCAAAGTTTTTATTTTCTTTGCGCCTTCGCGACTTTGCGCGATTAAAAAAAAAATCCTTGCGAACTTAGCGTAAATCTTAGCGTTCTTCGTGGTTAAACCTTAATAATCAAAAACAGGGTTTAATGACAGAACACGGACAAAAACTTATTGATATTGCGAAAGAAAACGGGAAATGGAAACCGGTATAAAAAAACAATCTTGCCATTTCTGACAAGATTGTCTTAACCCTTCTCAAAGTCTACAAGTTTGACAAAGGTTGAAATAAACATAACTAACAATATGTGTAATTGCGAATTTAACCGCGAAGAAACAAAGCTTTTTATTTTCTTTGCGACTCTGCCACTTTGCGAGATTAAAAATTAAATCTTATCAATTAAATCTTATTTTTTAATAAAACGTCTCACGGTTTGTGTACCTTCTTTTTCAAAAACAATCAAATAAATACCTGATTTTAAAAGAGAAACATCTATGCTATTGTTGTTTACTTTTGAACCTGAAACAACAGCGCCGGTTTGAGAATCTATAATACTCATATTCGCATTGCTTACATCCTGAGTAATAGAAAGTGTGTTATCAACAGAAGTTGGATATACATTTAAAGCCACAAACTCTTCTGAAGCTGCAGATTTTGCAGCTAAACCTGCTCCCGATTTCGTGATTCTGAACCAATTGATATTCACACCAGAACTTTGTATAAATATCCCGAAATTATAAGTTCCGGCATTTACATTTACGGTTTGAGAAACCGTTTGCCAGTTTTGCCAACCTCCTGTGTTTGGAATATTAACATTCCCCAACTGAATCGTTCCCGCATTTAAATCAGATGAAATTCTCGCGCCATTTACAGCACTTGCTACTCTGTATTCGATTACGTAAGAACCAGAAGTTGGGAAATTAACATTCGAATATGCCATCCAGTCGCCTGTATCTGCGTAACCAACATTAAGGCCTCCGCCTGTATCTGTAGTTGCTTCTGTCTGAATACCGTTCATCGAAGAGTAGCTTTCTGCTTGTATTAAAGTTCCTGTGCCTGTTGGTGGATTACTTCCGGTAATAACCTGATTTACGGCTGTTAATAATGATTTGGCACCGGTCGCGTCCTGAGACAATTCCCAAATCATAACTCCGCCCGCATTCTGAATTGCGAATGTTGTTTTTGCTTTAATGGTTGGAATCCCATTATAATAAATCGTGTTTCCTACCTGATCCAGATTTTCTGCTCCAGGATATTGCGCTACAATATTGGCATAAGAAATTCCCTGATTGGCAGAAGCTCCAAAACCATATCCGTAAAACGGAAGTCCAATAATCGCTTTGCTTGCTGGTAAACCTCTTCCTGTCCAGTAATTAAACTGGTTTACTGCCATACTGTACGGAGAATGCTGTCCAGGGTTTCCCGGTTGCCAGGGTCCTGTTGCATCATATGCCATGATATTAATCCAGTCAAAAGCTGCAAAAGTAGATGCAGGTACATTTGCACCACCATATCCTTCTGAAAGCGCTGCCGAAATTAGTTTTCCATTAGCATGCAATTTCGCCGCAAGCGCTATTACAAATCCTCCGTAATCGCTATTAATTGCCGGACCTTCAAGATCCATGTCGACACCATCAAAATTATGAGTCACAACATAATCGTAGATTTTCTGAATAAAAGCTGTTCTGTTGGCAGCTTTAATCAAATTGAAATAATTATCACGAATAGCGCCTCCTTCAGAAACTGAGCCTCCTCCAAGGGAAACAAAAACTTTTACGTTTTGAGCATGTGCCGCATTAATAATGGTATTACTTCCTGAATTAAAAGACAGATATCCATTGGCATCAGGATTTTCGAAAGCAATATTAATGTGCGTCAGTTTACTGTACTGAACGCTGCTCGAAAAAGCATTGAGATCTACCCAATTGGGGATATAAGCGATAACTTTTTTTTGGGCAACTGATAAGTTAACAACACCCAGAACCAAAATCAAGATCCATTTTAGCTGGATCACTTTGTAATTGTTTTTCATAGTAACATTTTTTAATAGATTAATAGATATGTAAATTCTCGGGGGAGAAAATAATTTTAATTTTTAGACTTTAGACCTAAAAATCTAAAGTCTTAGATATAAAATCTCTTTTAAAACTATTCTTTAATGCCTTGGGTGTAATCCATAAAAATCTTAATTAAACACATAGAAACATAGATTTTATTTGTTTGAAAAAAGAACATTAAAAAGAAACTCGTTTCTATCACATAGCTATGTTTTTTAATGCAAAGTGAAACGCCTTTTTTGATCTTTATAATTCTATGTTTCTATGTGTTAAAATAATTACACCCAACAGCTTATTTCTTTATAAAACGTTTCACCGTTTTTTGGCCGTCTTTTTCAAATACTATCAAATAAATGCCTCGTCGTAAATACGAAACATCTAAACTGTTATTATTGACTTTTCGTCCGGAAAAAACAGTTCCAGTCTGAGAATCTACAATGCTTACATTTCCTCCGCTGACATCCGTAGTAATATAAAGTGTATTTTCGACCGGACTTGGATAGATGTTCAATGCTGTTTCGACAACTTCTTCTTCAACGATTGGAACTTGAGCTGATTTAGCTGTTAAACCCGCACCCACTTTTGTAATTTTCATCCAGTTGATATTCATTCCGGTATTCTGAATATAGATTCCAAAATTGTACGTTCCTGCATTTACATTTACCGTCTGAGATACGGTTTGCCAGTTTTGCCATCCTCCTGTGTTTGGAATATCAACATTGCCTAAAACAATAGTTCCTCCGTTTAAATCAGATGATAATTTACCTCCCGTTACACCGCTTGCAACACGATATTCTATTAAATAAGAACCAGTCGTTGGAAAATTAATACTGTTATAAGCCAACCAGTCACCCGTTTCGGTATAACCAACATTTGAACCTCCTCCTGTATCTGTAGTCGCTTCAACCTGAATACCGCTCATGGCAGAATAATCTTCGGCCTGAATTAAAACAGAAGTTTGAGAAGTCGTTGCCGGAACCAGTTTCCATTGCCCGCACGTTTGATTGTTATTGTCCCATTGTTGAACGACCGCGCCAGAAGCTGTACTTGCTCCTGCAACCTCAACGATTCGACCACTATGTCTGGCTACAATTTTGTAAAATCCATCACCAGTTGCAACTAATACAAATTGCTGATTGGTAGTTGCATTGTATGGATATTGCTCTACTTTCGCACCATTTGCTTTACTAAAATTGTTTACGTCTAAAGACTGACCGCTATGATTGGCGATGATTTTATACAATCCGTCTCCCAAATGCGTGAAGGTAAATTTCTGATTGTTGCCTGAATTCAAAGCGCCCTGATTGATCGCTGCACCATTCGATAAATTCGCATTCCATACATCCATGTACAAATTGCTGTTTCTGTTTTGAAGATAAAAGGTCTGATTATTCAAAATAGTTACTCCATTTGCCAGAATTCTAATCGAAGTCACTTTATCATTCCATGTGGCATTCAAACAAGCATTATCAGAATTAATTACTGTTGAAGCTCCTGTAAAATTATCATCCTGATACAAAATCGCCTGAAAACCCTGAGCCACTTTAAGCGAAGAAATATCATCGTTTAAAACTCCTAGAGTATTCAAACGCGCCAGATTATAATCTCCAATAGTCAATCCGCCGGAAAATCCCGTGTAGTTACAATCTTTATATACCGTGATAACATCTGTAGTAGCCGGAACCGATGGCGTAGATCCCGCATATCCTCCAAACGTAGCAATTACTTTTGTTGGCTGAGGCGAATGAAGCGATGGCGACTGATCGGCTACATCATCATAAGCAAATCCGTACGCCAGATTATCTACACTTATTCCCGTTAAATGCCAGAATTTAGAATAATGATTGGTTGGATTCACCTGATAAAATTTCGATGCATCGTACCAGTTTTGCTGCCCCGGATTAGGAGTTGTAACATTTACCACATGACGATTAATCGCCGCCGTTAATTGCGCCTGAACCACAAGATCCAAATCTCCGTCGACCAATCTTCTGTCCAGAACACCTTTTCCTTCTAGGGCTTCCTGAGTTGATGGTCTGTTTTGAACTCTTCCTGTTCTGCCAACAAAACCTCCGGATTGTCCAACAACTTCTAATTGTTCTCCAATCACTCTTCCTTTGAAAACTCCGGCATCTCCGGCATAAAAAATTAAATCTTCATTTTTATATTTGTTCCAAATGGCATCAATATAAGATTTTAGATAATTGGCCTGAGCTCCCACAGAAGTTCCTCCGGTTCCATCCGCGAAAGCGGGAGTTTTTGATGGTGCCGTAATTTCGCCCGTTGTATTATTGACACAACCCTGAAATTCTGATGGCACATTGGCTTTGAAAGCCGCCACAATATCGGCGTGTTTTTTTAATTCACCTACTCTTTTCTGATATCCATTGGCACCAAATAACTCTAATCCCATTGGATATTTATACGAATCAACTCTCGATGGATTTCCAAAGAAACCATATTGATTATTCGTCAATTCGATGATCTCATACAAAATGCCCTGATTTGGGTCTGTAGCATTCAACGGATTTGGTGATGTATATCCTGAAGGAGCGCCGCTTGCACCAAAAAAGTAGAAATACAATTGCTGCCCTTTGGCAATAAAAACCCTGCAGCCTGCAATTTGAGGCAGCGTAAAAGTTTTGTTTGGGATTTCACTTAATTTGGTAAAACAATTGGCATATTTCGAGTTTTGTCCAGGTCCGGTATTTCCGCCAATTGTAGGTCCAGTAACGGTATTGTAAGAAGCACTCATAGGCAATACCTGACTCGTTTTGGCATTGACCCAAACGTGGTTTCCGGTATTGTAATCAATACCCACTATGGCGACATACAATTCGTTGTCATTAAATGTTGACGTATTACTTATCGTAAACGGAATTGGGCCCTGCCCGTACATAAAATTGCATAGCAATGCCAGAAGCAATGCGGTAAAAAACCTTTTTTGTAATTTAAAATTTCTCATTGTTTAAAATTGTTTGGGTTAATAAACTTGTTTTTAATTCATTAGTAAGAATGAGAAAATATTAAGCTATAACTCGTCGCATTTAATTCGGAAAATTTATTTAAACACATAGAAACATAGATTCTATGGATGAAAAAGTATACAAAAAAGAAATCCATTTCTTTCGCATAGATATCTATGTGCCTTTATATAAAGTGAAATGCCTTTTTCGCAAACAAAATCTATGTTTCTATGTGTTAAAAAGAATCATAACTACGAGTTTATTTATAAAAGTTGGATGTAACTATTAAGGATCATTACACCCAACTGGGTTTTAAATTATTGCTTGATCAGTTTTTTAGACCAGCTTTTTTGATCGGATTTAAAGTTCAAAATGTAAATTCCTCTTCTAAGTCTACTTACATCAATGACATCTTCTTTAGCATCAGCATTCAGTTTTTTCTCTACCAGCAATGTTCCTGAATCATCATAAATCGTTACGACTTTGTTGTCTAATTTTTCAGGTATTGCCAATTGAATATAATTGCTTGCCGGGTTTGGATATACTGCAAATGCAGTACTTGCTGCATCAGTTTCTTCAGTTGCAACCGCAGCTTTTTTAGCTGTAGAAGCAGATCCATAAGCTTCGATTTCGAATAGAGAATATCCGTATGGAGCCAAAGCTTTCGCCGTACATAAAACTCTAATGTATCTTCCGGTTCCGCTTACAGTCAAATCATCTGTTCCTCCGTCGCTTGCCGTTTGTGTGTTTACAGTTTCATTTTCGGTAAAAACATTATCCGTCGAAATTTGCACTTTGTATTGGGTCGCAAAAGCTGCTTCCCATTTTAAGACCACACGATTGATGTTGTAATTACTTCCCAAATCAACATAAATCCATTCGCTTGCATTGACAAAACTACTCGCCCATCTTGTTCCTGCATCTCCGTCTGTAGCTTTCGCCGAAGAATAAGTTGCATTTTCTTCTGAAGAAGCTAAAGTTGTTTTGGCTAAAGCCAAATTGACATTGTTCGTTGGCGGCGTGATATTTCGAACAATAACATCGCTAAAAACTCCTGTTGCCAAAGTTCCGTTTGCATGAGAAGTTACTGCCATTCCCACATAAATAGTATTGGCCATAGCAATTGTTCTTGGCGTACCTAATGGTGTCCAGGTAGAACCATTATCTGAAGTATAAGACGTAAATACATTTCCTGCTCTTACAATTCGAAGCCATTTTGGAGTCGTTCCTGTAGCTGTCTGAGCCGTTGTGATTGCAGAAACAACATCTCTGGATAAAAATTCTACTCCAGCTGCAGCCGTAATATCGGTCATAGCATGTTTAGACGTTGGTGTAAGTGTCTCACGAAACATTACTCCGGCTTTTGCATAAGTGTTGGTATTGGTTAACGAATTTACTTTGGCAATAATTTCAGCATCGCCCGTAATTGGCTGGTTTACAAATTGAAATTGATCGCTTGATTCCCAAATATCAGTTCCTGATCCTTTTATCGTGAAAGTTCCGCTGGCGTTAGTGGCTTCTCCCGCTGGAGTTACAGCACCTAAATCGGTGCTTACCCACGGCGCTGGTAAAGTTGCCGGAGGATTTTCTGTTCCCACTAAATTTACTGCTCTGATATTGTCAAAATAATACGTATTTCCTGAATTTGTTCCCGGTTCAAACAAAAACACAAAACGGTTTACTTCAGTATCTAATGTCGATGCATCCGGAGCGCTCGCATAAGTAAACGTAATCGTATGCCACGTATTGGTTTGTTTTACAACACCCTGATAAATACTATGTCTTCCCACAGGATAATTAGAAGGAACCGAAGCACTGCTTTCTGCCTGCCATGAAATCACAGATCCAACCGGCGCAGAGGTATACACATCCATAGCGAATTTCTTGGTTCCGCTTTTGAAATCTCCAATATTATTTAAAGTGGTATTGAAAGAAAAGTTATCATACAATTCAGTCGATTTTCTAACATATTTTCCAACATTTGAAGATGTATTTATTCCGCTTGCACTTGGATTTGGTGTGTTTGCCGTATAGGTTCCAATGGCATCCCTAAACGTGATATTATGAACGGTTTGGTAATCTTCGTAAACGACTCCGGGCGTAAAAGTATCCGGTAATTTAGTAGAACCAATTCTGATATTATCAAAATAATAAGTATCGTTTGTAAAAGAACCTGAATTGGCTAATATCACCATTTGATTGACCGCCAGATTGGATGTTCCCGGATCCGGACTTGAATTGTAATAGAAAGTCAGCGTTTCCCATTGATTCTGTTTGGTGGTGATGGCAACATAATTACTGTTTCTTCCTGTAGGGAAATTTGCCGGAAGCGATGTTGCACTATTCTCTAAATTCAGACTAACCACTGTACCAATTGGCGCGGTAGTATAAACATCAATCATGATTTTATTGGTCTGACTTTTTAATAAACCTGCATCTTCGATAGTACCTTGCGTATTAAAGAAAAGAACATCATATTGTTCGGTAATATTTCGAACATACTTCGCCACATTCGCAGACGAGTTAACCGCATTGGCTCCCGGATTTGCCACAACAGAATAGACGCCGGTTGTAGTTCCTTTAATTATCTTATTGATACCATCATAATTCTGAAGAACATCTGTAGCAATAATTGGTTTTTCCGGTGCTGCTCTAGTAAGTAAATTATCAAAATAATATGTAGTTCCGGTATTCGAATTCGATTCAAAAAGAAATACTACATTATTGATCGATAAAGCGCTTGTATTGGCGTCAATTACTTTTTCGAATTCAAATTCAATAGTTTCCCATTTGTTCTGAACTGTAGTTGTGGCCTTGTAACCGCTATGTCTCCCTGAAGGGAAATTCGTTGCCGTGGTTACTAAACTATTTTCGAGTTGCATCGAGATTTTAGTTCCAACAGGTGCCGAGGTATAGATATCAAAAGAAAGTTTTTTTCTGCCATACACATAATCATTCGCATTACTAATCGTTACATTTTTGATATTCATAACATCATACAATTCAGAGGCGTTACGAACATATTTCCCCACCAAAGCCGAAGTATTGATTCCCGTAGCAGATGGATTTGCCACCGCTTCTGTCAAAACTCCTGTTTTAAGTCCGTAGACGATATTTCTATTCGACTGAAAATCTTCGTAGATTCTTTCTACCGGTAAAGGTACTTCCGTTACAACGGCCAATTTATAAGTATTACTGGCACATCCTGAAACTGTAGTCGCTACAGAAACATCTCCGCCTGTAGTTCCCCAATTTACAGTGATTGTATTGGTACCTTGCCCCGAAGTAATGGATGCTCCAGCCGGAACGGTCCAATTATAAGTCGCTCCGGGAATCGCATTGATCGAATACGTTTTACCCGTTTCGTTATGGTATACTTTTGCATCGCCCAAAACGCCATACGTAAAACTACCGTTGTAAACGCGAACGTAATCTACTTGCAATTTTGCCGGAAAGTCAGCCGGAATTGGTTCTACACCTGCTCCGTTTACACTTGTATAAGGCGTTCCGCCGCTACCAACGGCCAGATTTAAAATAATATAAAACTGTTGATCATTAAAAGGCCATCCCCCATTTACGGTCGTTTGTGGCGTAGCAGTATGAAATAAAGTACCATCTATAAACCATTTAATCATGTTTGGTCCCCATTCTACCGCATAAACGTGAAATTCGTTAGATAAATCCGTGGGTGAAGAATAACTTCTTCCGGTATAATGGTAGCCACCTGCGTCATAATGAAGCGTTCCGTCTACAGATTTTGGGCTTCTGTGTTTGGCTTCCATGATATCAATTTCGCCAGTAAAGGGCCAGTTTGACGTTCCGGCAGGTAACATCCAGAAAGCGGGCCATGCGCCCATTCCGTTAGATAATTTCATACGGGCTTCGATTCTTCCGTATTTGATGGCATATTTACCTTCTGTGGTAAGTTTGGCTGACGAATACGGCTGTGACGGAAAGGCAGCATTGGGTTCGTATTTTGCCTGAATGTTCAAATAACTGTTTGTTCCTTCCTTGACAATGGTGGCCTGATTAGGATCGTAACGCTGGGCTTCGGCATTTCCGAAACCACAAAGTGACGGACAGCCGTTTCCGGAAATACTTTGCCATTTGGTCGCGTCTACGGTCGTTCCGTTAAATTCATCCGACCAAATTAAGGTGTTGCATTGTGAATGAACTTTTAGTAATGGAGATAATGCAAGAACGAGTAACATTAAACACCTTTTTACATTGTAATTGCTTTTCGGTGGTCGGCCGAAAAAAGAGTCTTTTTGCTTCATTTGTTTTTAGGTTATTTGTTAGTAAAGATTACTAGCACAATAAATACCTGGTTTGTAAAAACAGATTGTTATTGTAATAATAATGAGACAATATTAACAAATAAATCAGGCAAGACTTACATTTTACAATACGGTTTGACTACGGTGTTTGTAAAAAAATGTAATAATTAGCCCGCAAAAAGCGTAAATCTACTTAGGATTTTACTGATAGTAAAAAATTCGTTATGTGTTGGTTATAAACCGATAGAAGATGGATTTTTATTGTAGGAACATAAAAGAAAATGCAGTTTGCGTTTAGTTTGTCATTTCGACGGAGTAGAAATCTTCGCAAGAAACTCCGTAACAAATGTAGCCCATCTTTGTAGAATTACTTGCGGAGATCCCTCGTTCCTCGGGATGACAAGATTGCGGTTATAATTGCGATTAATCTGGAACTTTTAGAATTAATATGTTATAAAATAAAACATCTGCACAAATCTGCATCAATCTTTTTAAAATCTGTTTGAAAAAATCAGCCACAGATTAAATAATTATTGTTTCACGCAGATTTGGCAGATCGAGCAGATTAAATTTTGATAATCATTTGCGCACATGCTTAAATCTTTTTAAAATATGTGTGAAAAATTTTAGCGACAGATTAAGGGAAAAAAAAGATTAAAAAAATCTGCTCGATCTGCCAAATCTGCGAGAAAAAATGAATTTAGATATCGCTCCGCTGGAGCTTTAATCCGAAGAACGTATATATGAGCTATAAATATTACGCTCCTCCGGAGCTTCTTTAATGCTTTACTCTGCAAATTGAGCAGATTAAATTTTGATAATCATTTGCGCACATCTGCTTAAATATTTTTAAAATCTGCGTGAAAATTTTAGCCACAGATTAAGGGATTAAAAAGATTAAAAAATCTGCTCGATCTGCCAAATCTGCGAGAAAAAATGAATTTAGATATCGCTCCGCTGGAGCTTTAATCCGAAGAACGTATATATGAGCTATAAATATTACGCTCCTCCGGAGCTTCTTTAATGCTTTACTCTGCAAATTGAGCAGATTAAATTTTGATAATCATTTGCGCGCATCTGCTTAAATCTTTTTAAAATCTGCGTGAAAAATTTTAGCCACAGATTAAGGGATAAAAAAGATTAAAAAAATCTGCTCGATCTGCCAAATCTGCGATAAAAAATAAACACATTTAAAAATTCAAAATAAACTCCGTAATATTTGCTTCTGATGAAAGCTGTAATTTTTTACGAATACGATATCTCGTATCTTCAACTCCTCGAACAGAAATTCCCAAAAGCGGTGCAATTTCTTTGGTATTAAAATTCATTCGTAAATACGCACACAAACGCATATCACGCGGAGTTAGTTCCGGGAAACTACTTTTCAATCGTTGCATGAAATTATCATGCAGCTGATTAAAAATTTCTTCAAACTCGTTCCAGTGCTGATCTCCTTGTAATTCGTGATCAATGATTCGGTTGATTTTCTTTAGTAAACCAAAATTGGTATTAAAATCGTTGTTCTTATCAATCTGACCAATAAGCTCTTTTATCGAAAGTAAAATTTCATTTAAATGAATCAAATTCACCGTATTCGAAGCTACTTTGGCATTTTTGAGATTAATCGTTGTTTCAAGATTCTCCTTCATAATGGCCATGTTTTCCTGTTCTAACGCCAGTTTTTGCTCGTTTAATTCGGCGCGATTTCGGAGCAATTCCTTTTCCTGATTCAGGATTAGCTGGTCACGTTCGCGTTCAGCCAGGTTTTTTTGGTATTTGATAATCGTATAAATCAAAACACCAAACAATATCAAATACAAAATATAAGCCCAGTTTGTTCTGTACCATGGTGGCAGAATTTCAAATTTAAAAACAGCTTCTTCACTGACAACATCATAAATATTTTTTGCCCTTACGTGAAAAATATATTCGTTCTCCGGCAAATTGGTATATTCTTTTTCGGTCTGAAGATTCCAGTCTGACCATTTAGGTTCAAAACCTTCCAGCCAATATTCGTACTTAGTTGCATCAGCTTCATCATAACAAAGTGAAGCAAACGAAAAGTGCAAAGCGTTATTCGAATACGATAAAACAGGCGAAAATGTATTTGCCGATTCTGTATTCGTTGGAAGTACATCGTATCTGCTGGAAAACAACAAACTGTCTTTTGGAAAAATACATTTAACCTCAGAAATTATTGCTTTGTACTTCGATTGATATTTCTTGTTTTTGGTGGTGTTGTAATGAATTAAACCCTCTTGTGTTCCAAAAAACACATCTCCGTTTGCAGTGGTCTGAATATTCTCGAAACCCGGAATGTATAAATATCTCAGTTTTCGAAAAGGCAATTCTTCGATAGTGAAACCTCCATCTGCTTTCTGACTCATTTTTCCCGTATTCTCTCCAGAAATATACCAGATATTGTTTTGAGAATCTTCTTTAAGCAAACGAATATGACTATTCATTCCCAGATATTTCTTGAAGTTATTGTCAGGAATCATTTTCTTTGAATGAGTATCTTGTTTGTAAACGCCTTTTGTGGTTCCAAAAAGAATCTGGTTCTTAATTTTGAAATTATTTAAAAACAAACTAGACGGAAAACCATTTTTACCATTATAAAATTCAATGTTCGAAACAGCATCAAATGTTTTATTCAATCTCATTTTGAAGATTCCTTTGTAACCATGCGCAATCCAGATATTCTCATTTTGATCGGTTACAATTACTCTGCTACTTTCTTCAAAACCTTTTATTTTATGCTGATACACCCAGGAATTATTGATCTGTTTTAATAAATACAAACCGTTATAACCGCCAACAAGCAATAAATCAGGATGATTCGGAATAAGAACACCTTGCCAGGCGCCATCTGTTCTGGCTAACAATTGTGCCGAATTGCCTTTGATTTCAAAAACTCCATTCTTCTCAAAAGCCAAAATTGAGTTTCCAAAAATGCCAATATTCCAAACGTTTTCAGACATTCCTGGTATATGCTGAAAATGAACATTCTCATGCTGGCCATTTTTGTAAGCATTCCAATCCAGCCAAAAAACGCCATTATCAGTAGCGATATAGAGTTTGTTTTGATAAATCTGACTGCAATATATTTTGGTTTCTGAATTGGACGTGTCCAGTATTTTTGATAACGGCGACGTGATCTGAATCATCGAAATACCATCTTTCAAGGTAACCCATAAATTACCCTCCCTATCCATTTTAAGGTTGGTCACATAATCGTTTTGCAAACCTGTTTGTTTATTGATGTGCTGAATTAAATCTCCTTTACTATCAATAACTATCAATCCGTTTTGACGAGTTCCAATTCCGAAATAGCCATCAGAAAGTAAAATCCCTATTGAGATCTGATTCTGTTTCAATACATTATCCGCTTCGGTCATAAAAGATTTCAACTGATTGTTTTTGTAAATTAATAAACCTTTCTTTTGTGTCAGGATGATCAAACCTTCATTGGTTTCAAAGATTTTCCTGATCTTCATCCCTATAAATTCTTTACTGTTCGGAATTTCAATCAAAACATCATTTTCTAATTTCAGCAAACCTTTTACATTGTCTGAAACATAGATTACTTTGCCAACTTCAAAAAATTCATCAAACTTGGCCTCAGATCGTATTACTTTGATTTTATTATTCTTATAAATAAAAAGTTCTTCATTCGAGAAAAAAATTACTTCTTTATGGCGAATAACCGTATGCAATACATCACCAAAATTTCTGGCAGACTCCGGAAGTAATTTCACTAAAGAAGTATATTTATATTGCCCGTTTGGTAATTGAACCGTATAACCAAATTCGCCCTGAGCACCAACATACATTTTATCATTGTTATCGATCGCAAGAGAACGCACCATACTTTTATTTTCCGGCTGTGCCACAATACTCCATCTCACGCCATCAAATTGCATAATACCAAAATGATTCGCAAAAAACATCATGCCTTTCGAATCCTGCAAAACATCCCAGTTTTCTGAAGCGGCTTTATAAGTTTTAGGATTATAGTTGGTGATAAAAGGAACTCCAATTTTCTTAATTTGGGCATTAACAATTGGATACAAAAGGGATATCCATAGAACTAAAATTCTAAGTAAAAATTTTGTCATTTTGTTTCGGTCTGTAGGTTAGTTCGTAGCTTTTTAAGAGCTACAGTCTCAAAAATACCCCTTTGGGAAAAGGCATTTTTAAGCAAAAAAGACATTCTTATTACTACTTTTAAAATTATAATTTGATAATTAAAAGCATCAGAAAAAATGAATCTCTATAATCAAATATATAAAAATTTATTTTAATGTAACAAATTACATTTTAATTAAAGAATTTGGTAATGAGAAAATTAGATTATTATATAATGCTTAAAAATGCGAAAAGCTTTGTCAAAGTTTAAAACTTTGACAAAGCTAATACCTTAAAAGTAGCAGAAACCTGAAACTTGAAACCTGAAACTTTTTAATACAAAAAAGCTAACTCCTCATAAGAATGAAAAAGCTCCGCGCCTTCTTTTTCTAAGTCTTCATTGTTATAACCATTGGCAAAACCATACACTTTGAATCCACCGCTAATTCCGGCAATTACTCCGGCTTTGCTGTCTTCGATTACGATACAATCTTTAACTTCAAATCCCATTTCTTTTGCAGCGTGCAGAAAAATTTCGGGATCTGGTTTCCAACTATTAATCTGGTATGAACTGAATATTTTATTTTCGAATTTATCCAGTAAACCTGCCACTTCAAGATTCAGTCTGATTTTTTCGACCGGACCGCTTGAAGCTACACAATAAGGGATTTTTAATTTATTAAGAAATTCGACGATGCCTTCCATTGGTTTTACCTGCGTTTTGAAAGCTTCAAAACTTTTCTCACGATAATCTGCTTCAAAAGTATCGGGAAGTTTTTTCCCAATAGCATTCTCGATATACAGGAAACATTCTTTTAATTTACGACCGTTAAAATCGCGATATGCATCTTCCAGTTTCATCTTAAAACCATATTCTGCTGCCATTTCAAGCATGATTCCGTTACCAATTTTTTCAGTATCTACAAGAACTCCGTCACAATCGAAAATAATACATTTAACTTCCATATTCTTTATTTACATTTTTAATTATTCGGCTTGACCGAAAATGTAAATTACAAAATTATTCTGTAAAGTAAGGCTATTTTTAGAGCGAAGAAGATATTTTAGAGATGATCTGAACAATAAAATCAGCCTGTGCGGGATTTATTTTTTTCAAAGCGTGTTCGGTTTGAAACCATTCGGCTCTGTCAACTTCCGGAAAAGATTGTTGTTTTCCTGATTTTGGAGGCCATTCCATTTCAAATTCATTGCTTTTTATGAGAGTTGCATCAATATCAAATTCTAATGCCCAGGCAAAAATCGTTTTACCTGATTTTAATTTTACTGAGTCAAGTTCAATAAAATCGCTTTCTGATTCACTTTCTAATTTAAAACCGGTTTCTTCGTAAAATTCACGTTTGGCAGCATCAAGCGGGTTTTCATCATTGGTGAATTCGCCCTTTGGAATCGACCAGCTCTCCAGGTCTTTATTTTTCCAGAATGGACCACCGGGATGAACCAGGAAAAAGAATACGGTTTTGTCTACAAATTTAAAAAGTAATAGGCCGGCACTTTGTTTCATGGTGTTTTATTAATTTAGGATATCTAAATATACTAATTAACCCATTGGGTATAATAATTTTTAACACATAGACTCATAGAATTACTGAACTCAAAAAAGGCCTTTCACTTGCATCAACCCACATAGCATGTGAGAAACGTGTTTCTTTTTGATTTGCTTTTCAAAATCATAAAAATCTAGGTCTCTATGTGTTTAAAATAATCCCACAACCCAAATTCTGCACATTTTTACCCCAATTCTGTATTTTTAATCAATTATCTATTTGTAATTTTATCATTCTTAGAATGTCACTTTACAAACATTAAAAAATAACCACTTTGAAAAAGCCTGTTTTATTTCTCGCAATTCTGGCAAGTAGTATTGCCGTTCATGCTCAAAACAAAATTATTACTGTTACCAATTCCCTTCCAATAGATCGTGAATTTGAAACCATTGAACTGACCAAAAAATCCCTTGGATTAGCAACTTCAGTTAAACTGGAAAATTATGCTGTAAAAGAAGCTGGTACAAATACTTTTTTAACTACACAATCTATCGACAATGATGGCGACGGAATAACAGATGTATTGTTATTTCAGCCTAAAATAAAAGCTTCATCACAGCAAGATTTTGAAGTTTTGGTTGCCGAAAATCCATCAAAAGAAACTGTAATTAGCTGTTACTCGAGATTTGTTCCGGAGCGAACAGATGATTATGCGTGGGAAAACAATAAGGTCGCTTTTAGAACTTATGGTCCGGTGGCTCAAAAAATGGTCGAAGACAAAATTGCGGGTGGAACTTTGACCAGCGGAATTGATGCCTGGCTCAAAAGAGTCGATTACCCCATTATCAATAAATGGTACGAAAAGGCCACTAACGGAACCGGAACGTATCATAAAGATACTGGCGAAGGTCTGGATAATTTTCACGTAGGTGACAGTCGTGGCGTTGGCGGAATTTCCGTTAAAGTCGATGATAAATACTATTTCTCTAAGAATTTCACTAGCTGGAAAACTATTACTACCGGACCTATCAGAACAAGTTTTATCCTGACGTATGCCGATTGGGATGCAAAAGGGAACAAAATAACCGAGTCGAAATTAATCAGTCTGGATTACGGAAGTTATCTTTCGCGTTTTGAAATTAACATTACCGGAACAAAATCTATCGCCGCAGGATTAACGCTTCATGACAAAAAAGGTACTACGGGAACCAACATAAAAGAAGGTTGGTTAAGCCATTGGGAACCTATCGACGATTCTGAAATTGGAACCGGAATTGTAGCTCCAAAAAATACTTTAACGAGTTTTGATAATCATATTACCGAAGATAAAGATTTAAGTAATCTATACGGAAACATTGAGATAAAGAGCAATAAAGCAATCTATTATGCTGGTTTTGGTTGGAAAAAAGGAAGTCCGTTTCAAACTCAAAAACAATGGGAAACGTATTTGAGTTCGTTTGCTAAAAAAATAAATACACCGTTGGTGGTTAAGGTGAAGAAATAGTTTTTTATTGCCCACGGATTTGACGGGTTTTAAATGGTTTTCGCGGATTTTTTACTACTCGCAATCCTCTTATCCTGACAAACTTTTCGCTAAAAAACAAACCCTACAGGTTTTAAAACCTGTAGGGTTTGTTCGTTTAGATTTGCACCTCATCTTGTCATCCTGACGGAGGAAGGATCACACTCGAAACTCCGCAAAGAAAATCGCCAATCTTTGTCGAATCACTAGTGTGATCCTTCCTCCGTCAAGGATGAAAAGATTGCGAATAAAAAAATAAAAATCCGTGAAAACCAGTTAAAACCCGCCAAACCCGTGGACCAAAATTCTACGATTTCCTCGCAGGAACATAATTCTCTTTCAAAATAATTTCTAAAGGAATATAATGTGTGTTTGAAACAGTTTCCTGTAACACTAACTTTTTATACAAATGATTTATTCCCATATATCCTTGTTCTTCGGGTCTTTGGTTGATTAAGAAATCGATTATTCCTTTATTAAGGTATTCGATATTATCTTTTAGTAAATCGTAACCAATAATTCTTACGCCTTTTATATTATTCTGTTCTAAAAATCTTGCCACAATATACGCTCTCGAATTAGGTACAAAAACACTATTGATACCGGAAAACATTTCCAGATTCAATTGATCGATTCCGGAATCTTTGATGGTAATTTCAGAAAATTTAAAATTCCTGAGTTCATCATGATCTTTAAAAAACGAATAAAAACCATTGATACGCTGCAAATAAACCGATGTACTTTCGATCTCTCTGGTAATTTTAAAAATCAGAATTTGTCTTTCATTCTTTACCGCAAAACTGATTAATCGTCCGGCCAAATAACCACTCTGAAAAGCATCTTGCCCTACATAAGCATGCTCATCATTATTAGAGATATTCGAATCGATCATGACGACAGGAATATTTTTCTTTTCATATTCACTTAAAAAACGTACCGATTCTTCATAAAAAATAGGTGCAAATAAGAGTCCGTCGCAATCAAATTCCAGTACTTTTTTAACGGCTTCTTTAAACGAAGCTGCATTAAAATCATAAAAGAAATAATCCAGTAAAATACCGAATTTACTAAACTCAATAGCTGCTTTTTCTATTCCTATAATTTGGCTTTTCCAATATTCCAGATTTTCATATTGTGGTAAAAAAACTGCAAAATGAAACTTTTTATTCAAAGCCAGATTACTCGCCAGAATATTACGTTTGTATCCATATTGCTCAATAATAGCATTTACTTTATCGACATTTTCCTGAGCAACCTGCCCACGATTATGGATAATTCTATCAACAGTTCCAGGTGAAACGTTGGCTAATTCGGCAATTTTTTTTATCGTTATGATATTGATGAGTTTTAAGTTAAATGATGCTGTACATCATTCGAAATTATTATTTTTTTATTGAATATAAGTTGTTTTACTTAACTTTTTATATACATTTGTAAAAGCCCGTGTGCGTACACGCAAATATACGCATGTGTTTGAAAAAAACATTATATTAGAGAAAAATATTTGCAGTTGATTATCGCTCTTACAGGATTCAGAAAAATTTTCATGACAAAAGACAGTGTAAATAACTAATATTGATATATAAACATTTAGCATTTATAAACCAGTATTTTAAGCAAAATAATATAAAGTAATTATTTAAGTAAAAATAGCATTAATAATTATTTAAAGTTCAAATAGAAAACATAAAAACCAAATAAAATGATTGTAGATTCATTACAAAACGCTGCAAAATATTTCAGCCTTCATCCTAAATTCAAAGAAGCATTTGATTACGTAAATCAAAATGACATTAGCAAACTCGAAGAAGGTGCATTTGAAATTGCCGAAGGATTAAAAGTAATCGTAATTGTTGGCGAAGGCACAACCAAAGAAGAAAGTATAAAAGGTTTTGAATGCCATGACCAAAACATAGACATTCAGATTTCGATAAAAGGGCCGGAAACTTTTGCCTGGAAACCAAGAGAAAAATGTGTGAGTCCAAACGGGGAATACAGCGACGAAAGAGATGTTCGTTTTTTTCACGACAAACCGGATATGTTTTTTGAATTGCAGGAAAAACAATTTGCGATTTTGTTTCCCACAGATGTTCACGCGGCTATGATTGGCGAAGGAACAATTAAAAAAATCGTCATTAAAGTTAAAATTTAAAACTGATGAGCACCATTCAAAAAACCATCGATGTTATTGCTGAACAAGGTATTCTTCCGTTGTATTTTACAACAGATGAAACTATTAGTGTCGACATTTTAAGAACGCTTTACAAAGCAGGAATCAGAGCCGTAGAATATACAAACAGGGGTCCTGAAGCTTTATCGAATTTCAAAAGAATGGTTGCCATTCGAAATGCCGAATTGCCTGAAATGCTATTAGGAATAGGAACAATTAAAAACCTTGAACAGGCCAAAGATTTTAACGATGCCGCAGCCGACTTTTTTATTAGTCCAGGTTTTGTTCCTGAAGTGGCTGATTTCTTAAAAGATCAAGAAATTTTATACGCTCCGGGCTGTATGACACCAACCGAAATTATAGCAGCCGAAAATGCCGGAATAAAACTCGTTAAGCTTTTTCCGGGAAACATATTAGGAACCGAATTTTTGAGCAGCATAAAAGATGTTTTTCCGTCATTGGTTTTCATGACTACCGGCGGTGTAGAGCCTACTCATGCGAGTATTGAAAGCTGGTTTTCTGTCGGAGCTTCTGCTGTTGGACTTGGAAGCAAACTTATCAGCAAAAAACGCATAGAAGAACAGGATTATGATGTAATCGAAAATGAAACTAAAAAAATGCTGGAGATAGTGGCAACAATAAGAAGATAACTAATACCTGAAAATATTTATCACATAGAGACATAGTCATTTAAACTAAAAAGAATTTCCTAAGAAAAGTAGTTTATTCACATAGTCTATGATTGTTAATGCAAAGTGAAACGACTTCAAACGTTCCAAAAAACTATGTTTCTATGTGTTTAAAAACATTACCTATAAATTTAAAATTTAATATGGATTCAATATTTAATCTAAAAGGAAAAATTGCATTAATAACCGGAGGTGCCGGAGTTTTGGGAAGCAACTTTGCAAATGTTTTGGCCCAACAAGGAGTCATCGTTGGAATCGTTTCTCAATCGATTGAAAAGGCTAATAATGCTGTACAAAACATAGAGAACAACGGCGGAAAAGCTTTTGCTGTTCAGGCCAATGTTTTAAACAAAGAAGAATTAGAAAAAGCCAGAGACTTTATTGTAGAAAAATACGGTCGTCTTGACATTTTAATTAATGCTGCGGGCGGAAATATGCCCGGAGCAACAATTAGTCCGGATCAGGCGATATTTGATATGAAAGTCGATGATTTACAAAAAGTAGTCGATCTTAATATTATTGGTACAATGCTGCCATCGCAAGTGTTTTCGGAACTTTTCGCTCAACAAAAATCAGGAAATATCATTAATATATCATCGGCATCGGCACAAAGACCTTTGACGAGAGTTGTGGGATATTCAGCTTCAAAAGCGGCAATTGACAATTTTACGCAATGGATGGCAGTTGAGTTAGCTCAAAAATATGGCGAAGGAATTCGTGTAAACGCCATTTCGCCTGGATTTTTTATAGGAGAACAAAACAAAGCTTTGTTGCTGACACCGGAAGGAAAACTAACGCCAAGGGGCGAAAAAATTATCGAGCACACGCCAATGGGAAGATTTGGAACTCCTGAAGATATCGACGGAGCGCTTTTATTTTTATGCAGCGATATGTCAAAATTTGTAACAGGAACGATCTTAAAAGTCGATGGCGGATTTGCTGCAACGAGTATTTAAAAATCTGTAGTCGTATTAGTTTGTCATCCTGAGGAACGAAGGATCACACACGAAACTCGACAAAGATTGGCAACTCACTTCATGGAGCTTCTTGCGTTCCTTCGACTTCGCTCAGGATGACATAAAGAGGAAAATAGTTCTTATGAAAATGAGTGCCCTAGCCCCGATAGTAGTGGAAATCCTTTTGTGCCGGGGTTCGGCACAAAAGATTGAAACGGATAGCGGGAACAGCTCCTAAAAATGAATATATAAAAGGCATTAAAACAATCATCATCATCAATAAAATATAAAAAAAATGGAACAAACGTTAAGATGGTTCGGACCAAACGATCCCGTTTCTTTACAAGATATTAAACAGACCGGAGCTACCGGAATTGTGACTGCTTTACACCATATTCCGAATGGGCAAGTTTGGGATATTGAAGAAATTATCAAACGAAAAGTTGAAATTGAACACGAAAACGGAGATCCTAAAAAAGGCGCTTCGGGTTTAACCTGGTCGGTTGTAGAGAGTATTCCGGTGCATGAAGACATTAAAAAACAGACTGGAAATTATCTTCAATACATTGAAAATTATAAGGAAAGCATCAGAAATCTGGCTTTATGCGGAATAAAATGCATTTGCTACAATTTTATGCCGGTTTTAGACTGGTCGAGAACGGATCTGGCTTATGAAACTGCCGACGGATCAAAAGCTTTACGTTTTGATATTAATGCCTTTGCCGCTTTTGAATTGTATATTTTGAAAAGACCGGGAGCCGAAAAAGAATATTCTGAAGCGCAAATCGAAAAAGCTGCAGAATATTTTGAAGCGATGACCGATGCTGATAAAGTAAAATTACAGCAAAATATTCTGGCAGGACTTCCGGGTGCTGAAGAAGCCTATTCTGTAGAAGATTTTCTGATGACTTTAAGTGGATACAATCATATAGACAAAAAGGCTTTGAAGGAGAATTTATTCTTCTTTTTAAAAGAAATTATTCCTGTTGCTGAAAGTAAAGGCGTATTGATGGCGATTCATCCTGACGATCCTCCCTACCCTATTTTAGGCTTGCCAAGAGTGGTAAGTACTGAGGAAGATTTGATCGAATTGATGAATGCTGCTCCCTCAAAATCAAACGGATTTACGATGTGTACAGGTTCGTACGGCGTGAGAGCCGATAATGATTTACCGGGAATTGTAAGACGTCACGGCGATAAAATGAATTTTATTCATTTAAGGAGTACTGAACGTGATGCTGAAGGAAGCTTTTACGAAGCCAATCACCTTGAAGGCGATGTTGATATGTACGAAGTTGTAAAAGCGATTATCGAAGTCGAAAAAAGAAATAACAGCGAATTGCCAATGCGTCCCGATCACGGACACCAAATGCTGGACGATTTGAATAAAAAGACAAATCCGGGATATTCGGCTATTGGGCGTTTAAGAGGTCTGGCTGAATTGCGAGGACTTGAAATGGGAATTAAGAAATCGCTTTAAATGTTGCTACAAAGTTTTTTTCGCCAAGAAGGCGCTAAGGCACGAAGTTTTTGTTTTACCTAGATTATAAGTTTTTTTTACCACGAATTCACGAATGATTGTGCATAATTAATTATAAAAATTCGTGAATTCGTGGCTATTTTTTAATGACGATCACAAGACAAGCGATAAAAACTTTGCGTCTTAGCGCCTTCGTGGCGAACAGCAAATAACCAACCACTAACTAACCAAATACCACAACCATGATCCGCCAAAACCTCCTGATTTGCTGCAGCCTTTTTGTAAATAGTATCGTATTTGGCCAAACGCCCAAAATACTTACGGATTCGAAAGCAAATTACCTGCCTGATTTTAGTTATGCCGGTTATCATTTCGGCGAAAGCCAAATTCCCGAAGTTCAGGGAAAAATTATCAATGCTACAGATTACGGCGTAAAAGCCATTGATGCTCTTGATGATTCTAAAGCTTTACTGAAAGCTGTAAAAGCCGCAAGTGCTGTTGAGGGAAATGTAATTTTGCAATTACCTGCGGGACGCATTATTCTGAGCGAAATTGTATATATCGAAAGAAGCAATTTTGTCCTTCGTGGCTCAGGTTCAGGAGAGACGGGAACCGAAATTTACTGCCCCAGACCGATGATGTATCTCAAAAATCCGGAATCATTGGCGGAACTTCATGAATATTTAACTACGCTTGATAAAAGACAACGCGAACCCGAAAATAATGTCGATTTGCCTTTCTCGCAATACGCCTGGTCGGGTGGATTTATCTGGACTCAAATTCCGGGTGAACGCGTAAAATCATACTTGGATAAATACGAACCTACTCCAAATCCGCTGGCTAAAGTAAGCTCGGGAAATATGGGTGAACATACCATCAATGTTTCTGATGTAAAAGGATTGAAAGTTGGCGATATTGTCGAATTACAGCTCTTTAATAAAGATGGCGAAAATGGCGAAATCATCAAAGATTTATACCAAGGTGCAAATGTAAAACCGGGTTCTCATCACTGGAAATTTCCTAAACTTCCAATTGTAAGACAGCAAGTGGAAATCACCAAAATTTCAAACTCTAAAATTACAATCAAAACTCCTTTGACGATTGCCATTAAACCAAGTTATCAGGCGCAACTGGTAGAATGGAAACACCTGAACGAAGTAGGAATCGAACATCTTCGCTTTACTTTTCCTGATATTCCCAGAGTGGCACATCACGTAGAACCTGGAAACAATGCGATATTTTTGACACGCGTTTTTAATAGCTGGGTCAAAGATGTAAAAATCACCAATGCTGACAGTGGAATTTTAGGCGAAGAAATCTCGAACGTTACCATACAAGATATCGTGACCGATGGCCCTCATATGTCGCATTATACGGTGACTTTGGGCGGAGTTCATAATGTTTTGGTTAAGAATCTGAAAATTTATAATAAAACAGTTCATCCTTTAAGTTTCAACACTTTTGCTACTAAAAACGTATATCAGGATTGCGAGATTTTTGCCGATGCACTTCTAGATCAGCATTCAGGCGCTAATCATCAAAACTTATTCGATCATATTACCGTACATATAACACCGGATAAAAACAACAGTTATTATTTGTTTGGCGGCGGCGGTGCAGATTACTGGAAACCATCACACGGACCATTCAGCACATTCTGGAATCTAAATGTTCAGGTCGAAAATGCTTCGGAAATAACGAAACCTATTTTGCTGTACGGCATGAAAGACGGACCTTTTGCAAGAATTATTGGTGTGAATGGCAATGCAAAATTCGAAGTCAAATATGAACCTGATGCTTATATGGAATTTTTGAATATGTCGATGGATAAGGTTCCTTCTCTTTATGAATATCAATTGCAAAGACGCAAAAAATAATAAATGCCACAAAGTCGCAAGGGCACAAAGTTTTTTTTAAGTAAATATTAAACGTACTGTTTGTCATCCTGACGGAGGAAGGATCACACTAGTAATTCGACAAAGATTGGCGATTTTCTACGTGGAGTTTCGTGTGTGATTTCTCCTCCGTCGAAATGACAAAATGAATAAAAAACTTTGTGCCTTAGTGCCTTCGTGGCAAAATCCTCAACACCATGAAATACAAAATAGCCCTTTTGGTTTTACTTTTTATTTCCGGGAATGTATTTTCCCAAAATAAATACCGCCTTAAAAACATCTCCACAACCGATGGGCTTTCGCAGAGTTCTGTCATTGCCATACATCAGGATAAATTTGGGCAAATGTGGTTTGGTACGCGTGACGGACTGAATAAATACGACGGAAGTAAATTTACTATTTTCAGGAATGATGCTGCCAATAAACACTCGATCAGTAACAACGATATTTTATCTATCGAAGAAGATAATACAGGTAAAATCTGGGTAGGAACTTACAACGGGCTTAATTGTTATGATCCTGTCAGCAATACTTTTACAAGATATTTACATACCAAAAACAACCACACCATAAGCAGTAATGCAATTTGGTCTATTAGAGAAATTGGCGACGAAATGTGGTTTGGAACCTCCAAAGGACTGACGATTTACAATAAAAAATCAAAACTCTTTACATCCGTTTTTCATTCGGATACAGATCCTGCGACGGTGCCGAGCAACAACATTATTACGATTTTAAAATCAAAAAAAGGAGCAATATGGATTGGCACAACAAAGGGTTTATGCCAGCTTGTGAGCAGAAAAAACGGCAAATTATCTTTTAAAAATTATCCTTTAAACAATACAGATCTTCTCAATGTTCAGGCAATTGCCGAAGATGTTTCTGGTAATTTATGGGTGGGGACAAAAAATAAAGGACTTCTTAAATTTGATAAGACATCCAATGCTTTTGTTTCTTTTTTATCTGAAGATAAATACCGCGAAATCAATACTGATATTCGTTCCCTGGCCTTTGATAATCAAGGCTCTTTATGGATTGGCGCGTATGACGGAATCTATATTTTAGGAAAAGACAAAAACGTTCAAAAAATAAACAGCAGCAATAACAGCAACGGAATCGATAAGGTAAAATCGATTTACATGGATCGAAAAGGTTCTGTCTGGATTGGCTGTTATTACAAAGGTGTGAATATTTGGGATATTTCCAATGTCAATTTCTCTAATTACAATCAGAATTCTAAAAAGATTGCGATGAGTTTTGATGTGGTGAGTTCCATTATTTCCGATAAAAAGCAGAATATCTATTTTGGAACTGAAGGCGGCGGAATCACCATTTACAATAAAAATACCGAAGCTATAAGTTATATCAACAGCAAAGGCGGTCAAAATATCAAAAACGATATTAAATCGATGTGTTTGTCTGGTGATATTTTATGGATCGGTACGTATTCAAAAGGATTATCGGCTTACAATGTTATTTCGAAAAAAATGGAAGACCACCGAATTGCCGATGATCTTACTGTTTTATTGAAAGAATCCGGTGTTTATTCGATCAAGGCAGAAGGAAACGACATCATCTGGATTGGTACTTTTGGCAAAGGTTTGATTCGGTACAATACGGATTCTAAAACTTTTAAAACAATAGGAAACGATAATACAAAAGCCAATTATCTGACCAATAATATTGTGCGTACTATTTTAGTCGATCAAAAAAAAGGCGCCTGGGTGGGAACTCAAAACGGTTTAAATTATATTCCGCTGAACAATTTTACTCCTAATAAATATTCGATTCAACATTACTTTTTCGATTCGGCTTCTTTATCCGGCGATGATATTCTGACCTTGTTTCAGGACAGTCAAAAGAAGATTTGGGTGGGAACAAAAGCAAAAGGCTTGCATTATTTTGATGGAAAGAAATTCAATAAAATCAATTTAAGAATCGGAAATACAGTTATCACTTCGATACATTCTATTCTTGAAGACGATGATAAAAACTTATGGATTAGTACCAATCAGGGGATTATAAGATACAGCACAACGCTGAAAACAGTGGTTATTTACGATCAAAAAGACGGTTTGGCCAGTAATGAATTCAATGACAATGCAGCTTTAAAACTGGATTCGAATCAATTTTATTTCGGAAGCCCTTCCGGCGCGACGTATTTTGATGCCAAGAAGATATCCTTAAATACGTATGCTCCTCAAGTTTTAATTACCAATCTCAAAATCAAGAACGAAAACATTCATCCTAATGATTCGATTGGCATTTTAGAAAAAAGCATTGGTTATACCAAAACCATTACGCTCGATTATGACAAGGCCAATTTTTCGATAGATTTTGCAATACCGAATTATATTCGATCCAAAAACAATCAATACAGTTATCGTTTGGTTGGATTGGAAAACAACTGGACGACAACCAAAAGTACCGAAGCTATTTTTGCCATTCAGAATCCCGGAACCTATACTTTTGAAGTTCGCGGTTCTAATAATGACGGCGTTTGGAACAAAGTTCCCACTACCCTGACCGTGATCGTAAAACCTGCTCCGTGGCGCAGTATCTGGGCATTTTTATTGTACGGAATTGTAATTGGTGTGGGATTATACGGTTTGATCTGGATCATGAAATCGAAAGCAAGACTGAAACAAAAACTGGAACTGGAATATCTGGAAACCAAACGAATTGAAGAAAATAATATCGCCAAACTGGATTTCTTTACTAATATTTCGCATGAATTCAGAACGCCATTAACCTTGATTTTAGGGCCTCTGCAACAAATTCTGGCCAATTATAACGGTACAAACGAAATGTATAAAAAGCTATTGGTGATTGAAGGAAGTGCCAATCATCTTTTGAGTTTAATTAATCGTTTAATGGATTTCAGAAAACTCGAAAACCATCAGGTTACGCTTGAATCTGCCGAAGGAAATATTGTGAAATTTACCAGAGAAATCTTTTTATCTTTTATCGAATATGCCAAAGATGGCGGCTACAACTATACTTTCGAATCCTCTGAAGAAGAAATTCTCGTGTATTTTGATCGCTATAAACTCGAGCGGGTTTTTTATAATTTAATTTCAAATGCATTCAGATATACTCCAAAAGGCGGAAATATTCACCTGAAAATTTCACACGACAACGAAAATCTTTTTATTGCTATAGAAGATTCCGGAGTGGGAATTGCGCCTGAACATATTGATAAAATTTTTGATTTGTTTTTTGAAGTTCCAATGCACAACAATGTTCAGAAAAACTATAATAAAGGAACCGGAATTGGGCTTTCGATTGTAAAAAATATCGTAAAACTGCATAAGGGAGATATAGAAGTGACCAATAAAGAAACTCAGGGAGTGATTTTTAAAGTTACGCTTCCGTTAGGCAGAACGCATCTTTTAGACAACGAAATTATTACCGATTTTAGAATTAGTGATGATATCGACCAATACACTGCTCAATTAGAAAAAGCCGAAATAACAGAGCCGGAAGACATTGATGATTTTGTGGTAAATGACGAAAAACAAACTATTTTGATTGTCGAAGATCACAAAGTTTTACGATCGTTCATGAAAAATTTACTAAAGGAAGATTATAATATTATTGAAGCCGAAAACGGAAAAGTAGCTTTTGAGAAAGCATTGCAGCACGTTCCGAATTTGATTATCAGCGATGTTATTATGCCCGAAATGGTAGGAACGGAACTTTGTTCGAAAATCAAAGAAAATCTAAAAACAAGCCATATTCCGGTTATTCTGCTGACATCGAGAACTTCATTAGTGTATAAATTTGAGGGTTTAGAAAGTGGCGCTGACGATTACATCAGCAAACCTTTTAATTTAATTGAATTTAAACTTCGCGTTAAAAATCTGTTGAATTCGACTGAACGCTTGAAAAACAAATTCTCCAGCGATGATAATTTCATTCCGTCAGAAATAACGGTTTCTTCTTTAGATGAAGATTTATTGAAAAAAGCTTTCAAAATTGTCGAGGAAAATATTTCGAACGAACAATTCGATATTCCGTTTTTCTGTACTGAATTGGGTGTAAGCCGTACCATGTTATTTTTAAAAATAAAAGCCTGGACGAATTTTACGCCAAACGAATTCATTCATGAAATACGATTAAAACGTGCCGCTCAATTATTAGAACAAAATAAATTAAACGTTTCCGAAATTAGTTATAAAGTCGGATTCAACAATCCAAAATACTTTAGCAAATGTTTCCAAAAAAAGTATGGGGAAACGCCAACTCAGTTTGCTGACAAATTTTTTAAATCTTCAGAAATTTTTTAGGGAATTCGTTATTTTAAAGGGACAAAAAAAGGGTATCTGAATTTTTAGATACCCTTTTTTGTATTTCTATATCGTTTTCGGCTACTACATTTGTCCTATGAAAATCAAGAAAACAAAATTCTTATTACTGCAATTTCTATTTGTGATAATCATAATCGGAATGAGTTTACTGATTTTCTACTTTATCTAACATTAACCTAAAAACCAAAATGAATGTTCACAAACCAAAATTTCAAATCGCTTAAATGGTATTTGCTGGTAGCTTTTTTACTGGTAAATATTGTTGGAATTGCACAGGAGAGAAAAGTCACCGGAAAAGTTACTTCCAGCGAAGACTTACTTGGGCTTCCTGGTGCTAATGTATATGTAAAAGGTTCTTCGGTTGGAGGATCTGCAGACATGGATGGAAACTATAGTGTTTTCGTTTCGGAGAAAAATGCGGTATTAGTTTTTAATTATGTGGGATATCAAACTGTTGAAGTTCCTGTGGGAAACAAAACGGTCATCAATATTAGTTTAAAACCAGATACTAAAAATCTTGATGAAGTTATTGTGGTAGGTTACGGAACCCGTAAAAAGAGCGACATTACAGGATCAGTTTCTTCTGTAACCGCAAAAGAATTAACCGCCTACCCTACTCTAAATGCAGAACAGGCTTTACAAGGCCGTGCAGCGGGGGTTTCGGTACAATCTAATAATGGTGGTGAACCTGGTGCTCCGGTAAAAATCAGGGTTCGTGGAGGAACATCAATCAATGCAAGTGGAGATGCTCTTATTGTTGTCGATGGTTTTGCAGGAGTTTCTATGCCGGCACCTCAGGACATTGCTTCTATTGAGGTTCTTAAAGATGCATCGGCTACAGCCATATACGGATCCAGAGGTTCCAACGGAGTTATCATGGTTACGACCAAAAAAGGTAAACCAGGAAAACCGGTAATCGAATTCAGTAATTCAACATCGGTACAATCTGTCAACAATAAACTAGATTTATTAGATGGGCCACAGTTTGTAGCGTACAGAAAAAGTTTTACCACGCATACAGATGGCGGTGCAAATACAGACTGGCAGGATGTAATTTACCGTGAAGGAATGATTTCGAACACCTCATTATCTTTTTCAGGAGGTTCTGATAAAATCAGGTATTATGTTTCAGGAAACTATTTCAATCAAAACGGAGTGGTCATTAATTCCGGAATAGATAAATACACGATTGTAAGTAATGTTGAAGCAGATTTAACCGATAAATTTAAAGTGGGTTTGAATATGTTTCAAAGCAAACAAAACAAAGACGGAATTATTAGCCAGACGGGCGCTGGAGGAACTGGTGCAGCGGGTGTAATTGCAGCGGCGTACAGATTCATGCCGGATAAAGGAATTTATAATGCTGACGGAACGTATACGACAACGGCTCCAATTGGGGACGATATTGATAATCCGTATGCAACTGCAATGGATAATATTCTGGAGACACTTTCGACCGTAAACAGAAGTAACTTTTTTGCTTCTTATCAAATTACAAAAGATTTAAATTTTAAAACTACTTTAGGTTTAACCGATAATAATTCTCAAACCGGAAGATATATTCCGTCGACTTTGATTGCAGGAAAAAATGTAAAAGGAGAAGCTTCTATAAACAATACTAAATTTTCTTCTTTCCTTACAGAGAACTATTTAACGTTTAAACGTGAGATTATTGACAAAGGAATCCTGACGGTTCTTGGAGGATATTCGTATCAAAAAAATAAAAATGACCGTGCTTATGCCGCATCAAGAGGATTTTTGACGAATTCTAACTCTTACCATAATTTAGGTGCAGGAACGGTGTATTTAAAACCGGAATCAAGTTTGTCTGAAACAGAATTAATATCGGCTTTTGGAAGGTTGAATTTTGATTATGATGATAAATATTTATTCACCTTTACAGCACGTCGTGACGGTTCGTCAAGCTTTAGTGAAAACTACAAATACGGAACTTTTCCTTCTGGAGCAATTGGATGGAATGTTAGCAAAGAAAACTTCTTAAAAGATAGCAAAACAGTTTCTAATCTTAAATTAAGAGCAAGTTATGGTGCCACCGGAAATCCGTCTATCGATGCCTACTCTACGCTGTCTAAATTTTCTGAAGTATATGATGTAAGTGGCGACGTGATTGTAAATGCGGTTCAGCTTACGGCAATCAATAATCCTAATTTAAAATGGGAAACTTCATACCAACAAGATTACGGAATTGATTTGGGTTTATTCGATAACAGAATCAGCGTTACAGCCGATTATTATAAAACAATTACCAAAGATTTATTGTTCAACAGGCCTTTACCGGGAATTTCAGGAATTGCTTCTCAGCTTCAAAATGTGGGAGAATTAGAAAACAAAGGTTGGGAATTGGGCATTAATACCAAAAACTTTATTGGAGCAGATTTTACCTGGTCAACTAATTTTAATATTTCTTCGAACAAGAATAAAATCCTGAAACTGGCTGACAACAAAGATCTTTTGATCAACTCTGCGCCTGGACATTTTCTTGCAACAGAATCTCAGATTTTAAGAGTTGGTCAACCGGTTGGTTCTTTCTTTGGGTTTGTTTATGATGGTGTAATTCAGCAAGGAGAAGCGGTGCTTCCCGGGAATTTTGAAACTATTGCCGGAGGAGAAAAATTCAAAGATCTAAATGGCGACGGAAAACTGGATTCTAATGATAAAACGATTATCGGAAACCCGAATCCTGATTTCATTTTCGGATTCAATAATGATTTCACGTATAAAAATATTGATTTAAATATCTTTTTTCAGGGTTCTGAGGGCAATCAGATTTTAAATTATACTTTGATGGAACTGGCTTCTGGAAATAATAATGCCACTACAGAAGTTTTGGATGCCTGGACGCCAACAAACACCGATACCAATGTGCCAGTAAATGCGGCAAGAACGAAAAGAATTACTTCAAGATTTGTTTATGATGCAAGTTACATCCGTTTAAAAAACGTGTCTATAGGTTATAGTTTAGATGACAATGTGGTTTCAAAAATTGGATTAAGCAAAGTTCGTTTCTACATCAGTGCACAAAACTTATGGACTATTACCAAATATCCCGGTTCTGATCCTGAGGTAAATTACCTGAATGATAACAATTCAAGAAGCAATACCAACTTAGGATTGGATTACGGAAGTTACCCGAATGTAAGAACCTTCACTTTTGGTTTCAATTTAAAATTCTAGTTAAAAAAACAACGTTATGAAAAAATATATAGCTTTTCTTTTCTTGGGAATATTCGCTTTTGGATGTTCAGATCTGGAAGAACATCCTGTAGGAACTATTCGTCCTGAGAACTTCTTTAATAACACAGATGATCTGCAAGCTGCTGTAAACGGAGCTTTTGCCAACATTGCACACAATAATTATTGGGGAAGAGAATTTACCATCGCCCTAATGTTGCGCGATGATATGGCCGATATTGGCGACAGAACCACTCAGGCGGCACGTATCGATGTAAATGATATGAACATGAATGATACAAATGCGCTTGTAGCCAATTTTTGGCCACAATCGTATATCATTATCGCAGCAGCAAATCAGGCGATTGCAGGTGCTAAAAAAACTCCGGGAGATCCGGCAAAAGTAAACGCAATTGTAGCGCAGGCTTATTTTGCAAGAGCTTTTACTTATTACCATTTGGTGCGTATTTTTGGCGATGTTCCTTATATTGATTTTCCGGTAAACGAGGTTTCTCAGGTTGATAAATTAAGCAGAACAAAAGAGGCTGAAATTTATCCAAAAATCATCGCCGATCTTGAATTTGCAAAACAATGGCTCGAGGATAAACCAAAGGTAAAAGCCGTTCCCGGAAAAGGTACAGCAGCAGGATATTTGGCATCCGTTTATCTGACTTTAGGAAATTACCAAAAAGCTTACGACGAATCTAAATATGTAATTACCAACGAAGCCAAATTTGGTTTAGGTTTAGATGCTGATTTTCAGGATTTATTCAACGCTACAAAAGCAGCAGCTCTAAAAGAACCTTTATTTACAATTGACTTTAATAATTTAGTTTCAGGAAACTACGGTCAGGATTATACGTCATTTTTTACAGGATCATTAAAAGATGATAGTTATAGTTACGGACAAGGATTCTCGGTAGCAGTTCCGTCGCTAAAAGTATTTAATACCTGGGATCAAAGAGATTACAGACGAGCGGTAAGTTTTGATACGATTATTAGAAAAAAAACTGGTCCGGGTGGTGCGTTGCAAATTTATCCTTCAAGCGATAACGAAAAAGCGCCACGTCCGCATATTGCAAAATATTACCGTTTTCCGGGAAAAGCAGGTGCCAACGGAAGAACTTCTCAACACAATTATATCACCATGCGTTTTGCTGAAGTATTGCTAACCGCCGCCGAAGCTTTAAACGAAATTACTCCGGGAACTACAGAAGCTGATGGTTATGTAAACCGAGTACGCGCCAGAGCCCGAAACAAAGCCGGAAAACTGGTTTCTTTTCCTGCAAATATTACACCGGGATTATCTCAGGCCGATTTTAGAAAAATGGTTATTGACGAAAGAAGATTAGAATTCGCTTTTGAATACATCAGATGGTACGACATCAAAAGGTTGAAAAACGGTCCGGAAGTTTTTGGCCCAAGTGGTTTAGAGCCTCACGCCAATTTTAATCCGGCAAAAGATTATTTATTTCCATTACCGGGAACTGAGTTAGCGATTAATCCTAATTTAAAACCAAATAATCCTGGTTACTAAAGCATAAGAATGAAAATTAAAAATTTAGAATTAAAAATTAAAAATCTTTGGAATCGCAATTATCCTGAGTTTCGTTTTTCATACCCATTTTAAACAAAACTATAACCAATTTTTAATTTTTAATTCTCCATTTTTAATTAAATAAACAATAATAAGTATGAGTAAAGTTAGTAATTTTGCTTTAATCCTGGGGTTTGCATTGCTGGTAACAGCGTGCAAATCAGGGATTAATTCTACAACAAAAAACACTTCTGCAGCAGCAGATAATCTTCTGGAAACCCGATACAAAATGTTACTCGCTTATCCGGTTGATTCGATGTCGATGCCAAGAAGTATGAACATCAAAACCAATGCGATTAAAAAAGTTCCCTCAAGAGACTGGACAAGCGGATTCTTTGCCGGAAATCTTTGGCAATTGTACCGATTGACAGGCAACTCTGAATATAAAAAACAAGCCGAAAAATGGACGCCTTTCAGCAAAAAAGAAAACGTAAACAGAAATTCTCATGACGTAGGTTTCAAAGTATATTGTGCTTACGGAGAAGCTTTAAAAGTAGAAAACAAACAAGAATACAAAGACGTCATTATCAAAGGAGCAGAAACTTTATGTACTCGTTTTGACGCAAAAGTTGGTGCCATCCGTTCTTGGGATTTCAATAAGGAAATTTGGGATTATCCTGTAATTATCGATAACATGATGAATCTCGAATTGCTTTTTGAAGCCACAAAACTATCCGGTAATAAAAAGTATCAGGATATTGCGATTCAGCATGCCAATACAACACTCAAAAATCAATTTAGAGAAGATAACAGCTGCTACCATGTTATTGATTACAATCCAACCACAGGAGCTGTTAGAAAGAAAACTACGCTTCAGGGATATAATGACGATTCGGTTTGGGCACGCGGGCAAGGCTGGGCAGTTTACGGATTTACCATGTCGTACCGATATACCAAAGATCCTGCATACCTAAAACAAGCCGAAGCAACAGCACAATTTTTTATGAACGATAAAAATCTACCCGACGACGGAATTCCGTATTGGGATTTCAGAGATCCTGCTATTCCAAATTCAGCGCGTGATGTTTCTGCTGCAACTGTTATGGCTTCTGCTTTGTATGAGTTATACGACTATACTAAAAATAAAAGTTATTTGGCTTTCGCCGATAAAATAATCGCGAGTTTACATTCGGATAAATACATTTTAGATCCAAAGATAAACGCGCCTTTTATATTCGACCACAGCACCGGAAACTGGCCAAAACACGACGAAATCGACGAACCAATAATCTATGCCGACTATTATTTTCTGGAAGCATTGTTGAGGAAAAAGTAAGAAGGATGAAGGTTCAAAGGTACAGAGTTACAAAGGGACAAAGGTTGTGAACTTTGAATCTCTGATACTTTGAGTCTTTGAAATCTCAAACCTCACAACCTTTATAGCTTTGTCCCTTTGTCCCTTTGCACCTCTGTCCCTATTTTAAAAAAAAAGCTTTACAATCTATGAATACCTCACCGTACCAAAATAATACATTTTATACTTTTGCACTTTTTGTTTTTTTTCAAATTTGTCTGAGCAGCAGTTTTGCTCAGACAAAAATGAATATCAATGACAATTGGCAATATCTGGAAAATCACACTCCAAGTCTTGGCGAAGCACAAAAAGCCACTAATTGGATTTCATTAAACTTACCTCATACCTGGAATGCCGAAGACGCAACCGATCTTAATCCGGGTTACAGACGTGATGCAAGCTGGTATCAAAAAAAGCTGAACATCGCCTCTATCGATAAAGATCAGCTTTATTATTTATATTTTGAAGGATCGAATGTAACGACAAAAGTATATGTAAACGGTAAAGAAGCCGGCGGACATATTGGCGGATATATTGGTTTTACTATTGATATTACCAATTTTATTAAAGAAGGAAACAACGACATTTTTGTTCGTGTGGATAACAGTTATGATATTGAAGTGATCCCGTCTCAAAAAAGTGATTTCTATATTTATGGCGGAATAACCCGCGATGTCTGGTTATTGTCTAAATACAAGAATCATATCGAGAATTTAAAAATTACAACTCCTGAGGTTTCGGCTAAAAAAGCTTCTTTAAACATTGTGGCTTCAACTTTAAATCCTGAAAACGTAAAAGATTTATCATTAACAGTAATTCTTAAAAATCCAAAAGGGAAAAAGATTGCCAGTAAAACGATTCCGGTTTCGGATAAAACGACCACTATTCAATTCGAAAATCTAAAAAATCCTGAATTATGGGATACCGAAAAGCCGAATCTCTATAAAGTCACTGCTTTTTTATCAGAGAAAAATCAAATCAGAGACAGCATAAATGAAAAAGTGGGTTTCAGGTGGTTTGAATTTAAAGATCACGGTCCGTTTTACCTTAACGGAAAACGATTACTCATTCGCGGTACACATCGTCATGAGGAACAAGCCGGAGTTGGTGCTGCGATGAGCAACGAACAACATCATGCAGATATGGAATCGATTAAAAAAATGGGCGCTAATTTTGTTCGTCTGGCGCATTATCCGCAGGATCCTGAAATTTACAAAGCCTGCGATGAACTGGGTTTATTGGTTTGGGATGAATTGCCTTGGTGTCGCGGCGGAATTGGCGGTGAACTTTGGCAAACGAATACCAAAAATATGCTGGCCGAAATCATCAATCAAAACTACAATCACCCAAGTATTATTATTTGGTCTTTGGGTAATGAAATGAACTGGTTGCCTGATTTTCCTGACGGAGATAATACCGAAAAAACTAATGTATTCCTGACGGAACTAAACGACATCGCACATAAAATGGATCCAACGCGAAAAACCGCGATTAGAAAATATTATGAAGGTTCGCAAATTGTTGATGTCTTCTCCCCTTCTATTTGGTCGGGCTGGTATTCCGGAAGTTACAAAAGTTACCAAAAAGCAATTGACGTTTATAAAAAAGAATACAAACATTTTATTCACGCTGAATATGGTGGAGACAGTCATGTCGGCCGTCACAGCGAAAACCCGATTACAGGCGAAAACATCATAAAAGCCGAAGGTTGGGAAGAAGCTATTGTACAGACCAAAGTGGCCAATATTGCACAAATTGGCGATTGGAGCGAGAATTATATCGTTGATTTATTCGACTGGCACTTGCATATATCCGAGAATGATCCAACGTTTGTGGGTAATATTCAGTGGGCATTTAAGGATTTTGCAACGCCATTGCGCCCGGAAGATGATATTCCGTATATGAATCAAAAAGGACTTGTGGATCGTAACGGAAATCCAAAAGATGCGTATTATGTTTTTAAAAGTTACTGGAGCAATGAACCTTTTACCTACATCGAATCGCATACCTGGACAGAACGTCAAGGTCCTGAAAATACGCCAAGAACTTTGAGTGTTTTTAGTAATTGCGAAAAGGTTACTTTATTTCATCAGGGGAAATCATTGGGACAAAAACAAAGAAACCTTTCGCTTTATCCCGCAAATGGCTTAACTTGGGATGTGAATTTCCTTAAAGGTGAAAATATTTTAATCGCTGTTGGAGAAACAAAAGACGGAAAAAAAGTTTCGGACACGATCAAAGTAAATTATCGCTTTAATAAAAATGATACGGCAACTTCTTTACAATTATCATCAGAGAAATTAAAAAACGGCAATTATTTGGTAACGGCATTTGCAATTGACAACAACAATTTACGTTGTTTAGATTATGAGGAAAGTGTTTATTTTCAATGTTTAAAAGGGGGAAAAACGATGAAAAGCCAAGGAACTCCAACTGGAAGTGAATCGATAAAAATGGCTAATGGAAAGGCTTCGATAGAAGTGGTTCCTGATGGAGCCGGGATTCCGATTGAAATGACGGCTTTGAATCAGAGTTTTAAAGGAGAATATTTGAAGATTGCGAATTGATTAGCTTAACGGTTTAACCGCAAAGTTCGCAAGGGTTTACGCAGGGAACGCAAAGTTTTTTGTTTTATCCTGGGGACGGGATTAATCGCGCAAAGACGCAGAGACGCAAAGTTTACACACAATCTTGTCATCCTGAGGAACGAAGGATCACACGCGTAACTCTACAAAGATTGGCGATTTTGTTTGCGTCCCGAAGCTTCGGGATATTGTGATTTGCTTCGCCGGTTCGCTATCGCTCGGGTCCTCCGTCGAAATGACAAAAATGAGAACAAATCTACGCTCATCAGCTTAAATCTGCTCCCGATAGCTATCGGGACTGCGCGAAACAAAATCCTTTTAATCCTGACAATCTGTGGCAAAAAAACTTTTCGGAATCGCCTGAAATAATAAAGATCAACAATTATGAAAAATACAATCTTCTACGGAATTGCTTTAGCAATGACCACTTTTATAACCAATGCACAAGTAACCCTAAATGCCGATGGCCCTGATGGACTCGGCACTTATGAATTAATTACAAAAGCATTGGCGCGTGGAACTAAAAACGGCGCCGTAGAAGCTCCAGATGCTATTCATCCCAGTTTTGGGCGTCATATTACGGAAGTTTATGATGATGATCTGAAGAAGTATGTTTTTGAATTTAATCTACATGTTACAAACACACCTCCGGACAATGAACCTGTAAAAGGTAAAACGGACAGGCAGCGTGTCGAAATAAAATCATTTGAACCTTCTCCTGATAATTTAAAAGGAACAACTGGCGAAACTATTCAGTACAAATGGCGTTTTAAGATACCTGCAGGATTTCAACCTACTAAGGATTTTACGCATATTCATCAGATTAAAGCGGTTGATGGCGATGCAGGAAATCCTTTGTTTACTTTAACTTTAAGAAAAATGACAAACGGTTCTAATCAACTGGAAATCATTTATGTTAAAGATAAAGCTTCAAAAATGATAAAATACCAAACAGTAAATATGTCTTTATTTGAAGGAACCTGGGTTGAAGCAACAGAAACCATTAAAGTGGGCTTAAAAGGAACTTATGCCATAACTATAAAAAAAGTAAGTGACGGAAAGACTTTGATGAATTACAGCAATTCAAACATTCAAACGATTCGCGCTGACAATTCTTTCATTAGACCTAAATGGGGAATGTATCGCAGTTTGAAAGATATTGCTAATATGAAAGATGAAACGATGAGATTTTCAGATTTTAGTATAAAAGAATTAACTGTTTTATCTGGAAAAGATAAGTAGTCATCGAATATAAAATGATCAAAATAAATATAAGAATGAAAAAACTAATTACCTTATTACTATTAGCAACTGCTTTTATCGGGCAGGCACAAAATTTAATCTCGAATGTTCCAAACAGAACCACAACTTCTTTAAACGGTGTTTGGAATTATATCATCGATCCATATCAAACAGGATTTTACAGCTTTCATCTGGATCAATACGATAAACAGGCAAAACCATCTAATGGTGCTTTTTTTAATAATTATCATGCTTCAAACAAACAGGAACTGGTAGAATATGATTTTGATAAATCGGCAAAAATTACTATTCCGGGAGATTGGAATTCTCAGGTTCCGGAACTTAAATATTATGAAGGAAACGTTTGGTTTAAGAAATCATTCGATTATGAATTAAAGGATAAAAAACGCCTTTTTGTTTATTTTGGAGCGATTAATTATAAAGCGGATGTTTATTTGAACGGGAAAAAACTAGGAACTCACGAAGGTGGTTTTACACCTTTTAATTATGAAGTAACTTCGATTGTAAAACCTAAAGACAATTATTTGGTAGTGAAAGTTGATAATACACGTCATAAAGAAGATGTGCCGACTGTGAATACCGATTGGTGGAATTATGGCGGAATCACGCGCGATGTTACTTTAATCGAAGAGAATGAATCGTTTATTGAAGATTATAATATTCAGCTTAAAAAAGGAAATACGGCTTTGATTTCGGGTTTTTTAAAAATCAACAATTTCAATCCGGCGCAAAATGTTGTTACGATTTCGATTCCGGAATTGAAAATCAATTATAAAGCAAAAGTGGCTGCTGACGGAATTGTAAATTTTGAAATTCCTGCTAAGAAAATCTCCTATTGGTCGCCTGAAAATCCAAAATTATATGATGTCGTAATTGATTTTAACGGACAAAAATTAAAAGACAATATTGGTTTTAGAACCATCGAAACTCAGGAAGACAAAATTTTACTAAACGGAAAACAGATCTTTTTACGCGGAATTTCTATTCACGAAGAAAATGCAAAAGGCGGACGTGCGAATTCTGAAGAAGATGCTTTGCGTTTATTAAAATGGGCTCAGGAATTGGGTTGTAATTATGTTCGTCTGGCACATTATCCGCACAATGAAAACATTATAAGACTGGCCGATAAACTAGGTTTGATGGTTTGGGAAGAAATTCCGGTTTACTGGACTGTTGAATTCACTAACGAAAAAACATATAAAAATGCTCAAGATCAATTGACAGCGGCTATTACAAGAGATAAAAACAGAGCCAGTATAATTATTTGGTCGATGGCGAATGAAACCCCAATTTCTGATGCAAGAAATACATTTTTAAAAAATTTAGTAGCACATACAAAATCACTGGACAATACAAGATTAATCAGCGCGGCATTATTGACTCATAATGTAAAAGGAGTTGGAATGATCGATGATGAAATTGGTAAATCACTTGATATTATTGCTTTCAATCAATATTTGGGTTGGTATGGCGGAAATTTAGAAAACGCTGAAAAGACATTTTGGGACACACCTTACAACAAACCAGTAATTGTTTCTGAATTTGGAGGAGATGCCAAAGCGGGCTTTCACGGAGAAAAAAATGAAAGATGGACAGAGGAATATCAGGAATACTTATACAGCCAGAACCTGAAAATGATCGAAAAAATACCTCATCTTAGCGGTTTAAGTCCGTGGATTCTCGTAGATTTTAGATCGCCAAAAAGATTGCTTCCAGGAATTCAGGACGGTTACAATCGTAAAGGTTTAATTTCGAATGATGGCGAAAAGAAGAAAGCTTTTTATATTATGCAGGATTGGTACGCTAAAAAGAAAAAAGAATAATAAAATTAAGAACTATTATCAATTCATTAACAAAAAACAAACTGTAATGATATGATTTTTATTCATTATTAACTTACTTTGTAGTTATTCTAAAAATTGTATTCCTATGAAAAAATTAAGTTTATTGGCAGTTACTTTATTTGCTGTCTTTACAGTTCAAGCTCAGGAAGTAGTAAAGTTTGCTCCGCTTGATGCTAGTCCGGTTGATATTTCTTATTTCCCGAACAAAGCAGTTAAATTCAAAAAAACTGACACTCCAAATCCTGTTGTCAAAGTTACTTACGCAAGACCTTCTGTAAAAGGGCGTACCATTTTTGGTGATATTGTAAAGTTTGGTGAAGTTTGGAGAGTAGGTGCGAATGAAAACACAGAAATCAAATTCTACAAAGCAGTAACAATTGATGGTAAAAAAATTGCGGCTGGTACTTATAGCTTATTTGCTATTCCTGAAAAAGATAAATGGACAATCATCCTTAATAAAGAACTTGATTTATGGGGAGGTTATGCTTATGACGAAAGTAAAGATGTTGTAAGAGTTTCAGTTCCTGTAAAACCGGTTTCTACAGTAATCGAAGCATTATCAATCGCTTTTACAACTCAGGGTTCTATAGCCAATTTGGTTATTGGCTGGGATAAAACAACTGTTGAATTACCTATTACGATTAAATAATTAAATTATTTTTTGATATGAAAAGGGATACATTTTTAATGTCTCCCTTTTTTTGTAGATAATTTTCAATACTATATAAACATTGCCCGTGGTTTCAACCACGGGAACGTGGGATTGGATACGGATTGTTTTTTGATTGTGTTCCCGTGGTTGAAACCACGGGCTATGTTTGAAATAGATACAAAAAAAGCTCCTGAGGAGCGATATATTTATAGAACCAAAATGTACAATTTGAAAACGAAGCTCCAGCGGATTGACATATATTTCACCTCTACGGGGCTCTGTTGCATATCATAAAATATTATCTAAAAATATTTCGTCCCGCTGGGACTTGGTCGAAAATCTTGAAATCTCAAATAACATAGCCTGTGGTTTCAACCACAGGAACATGGGATTGGATAAGGATTATTTTCTTTTGATTGCGTCCCCGTGGTTGAAACCATGGGCTATGTTTGAAATAGATACAAAAAAACGAGACATTGAATGTCTCGTTTTTTATTTTAAACCTTTACGGTTTCTAATATTTTATCCAGCGTAATGGGTAAATCTCTCACACGTATTCCTGTTGCATTAAAAACTGCATTGGCAATTGCAGGTGCCATTCCTACCAAGGCCGTTTCACCAAGTCCTTTTGTTCCCATTGGATTACTGATAGGATCTTTTTTATTGACAAAAAATACTTCCTGTTTTTCAATATCAGCGTTTACGGGAACATGATAATCGGCAAAATTATTATTTATAGGGCGACCAAATCTGTGATCGATTTCTAAAGATTCCATCAATCCCATTCCGATTCCTCCCACTGCTCCGCCATACATTTGTCCTGCCGAAGTTTTCTGATTGATTACAGTCCCGATATCAGCGCAGGAAACCACATGTGCTAATCTGATTTTTCCAAGATTTGGATTAATCAACACTTTTACAAAATGTACAGAGAAAGAATAAATCGAATATTTCTTTGCCTCCTCTGCAGCTTTTGATTCATTTTCTACTACTAATTCTTCTAATTTATTTGCGTTTAATACTGCACCTAAAGAAACACTTTTTGAACTGTCTTTTTTTGAAGTTACTGAACCATTCACAAAAGCCAAATCTGCAATTGGTATATTTTTCAAGGCATCTGATTTACTCGCCAGTTCAATAGCTTTTGTTATTAATAACTGGCAGGAATCGTTTACTGCTGATCCTACAGATGAAGTGGTTGCTGAACCTCCTTGGGTTGGTCCTTTGGCAAGACCGCTTTTTCCCATTTCGATAATTACATTTTCGCTTGGTATTCCGGTTACATCTGCGCCAATTGCGGTCATCATAGTGGCTGTTCCCGGTCCCATATCGTTTACACTACATTGCAGAACCAAAGTACCATTGGTTAGAAATTTTGCTTTTACAGAAGTTGGACTTCTATAGCAGCCAAAAGTTCCTGTTCCCATTCCATAACCTACGAGCCATTCGCCTTCACGAACAGATCCGGGTTTGTTTTTACGGTTTTTCCAGCCAATGCGTTCCATACCGCCTTCGTAGCATTCTAAAAGATATTTACTGCTCCAGGGTTTATTTTGTTCGAGATCTTTCTCGGCATAATTCAGTTTACGAAATTCAATTGGGTCCATATTTAGTTTATGAGCCAATTCATCCATAGCGCTTTCTAAAGCAAAAGATCCTGTTGCTTCTCCCGGCCCACGCATCCAGATTGGCGTACAAGTGTCAAGAGGAACAATACGATATCGGGTCGAAACATTGGCACAATCATAAATAAATCGGGACATGTTTACGGTACCTTCCATAAAATCTTCATAACTCGAAGTCATCGCTATGGCTTCATGCGTTAATCCTGTTAGCTTGCCTTCTTTGGTGGCACCAAGACCCATTTTCTGAATCGTATAAGGTCGAAATCCTACATTGGTAAACATTTGTTCTCTATGCAATACCAGTTTTACAGGACGATTTATTTTTTTTGCGCCAATAAGGGCTGCAATTTCATAAGGCCATGTATGCAATCCCATCCCAAAAGCACCTCCAAGATATTCTGAATTTACAGCAACATCTGCGGCAGGAATCCCGAATACTTCACCAACACTTTTACGTGTTCCTTCTACTCCCTGGCTTTTAGTATAAAGTGTAGGTTTGTTTCCATCCCATTTGGCAATAATATTCGCCAGTTCCATTGGATTATGGACTTCTGTTGGTATGATGTATTCTTCTTCAAGAATTACTGCTGCATTTTTATATCCATCTTCAACTCCGCGGTGATAATCTTTTGCGCGTTCCGGAGTTTTTCCTTTATCTTTTACTTTTTCAAGTTCTGTCGAATGGTCTTCTTTTAAATAATCGGCTTTAATAAGACTGGCAGCATATTGCATACGCTCAAAAGTATCTGCAATGACCAAAGCTATGGGCTGATCATAATAACGAACCGAATCATCTTTAAAAATCTGAAGTGGCTGACCTAAGTTGTCCCGTTTTTTAGGGTGTTCGTATCCGGCAGGTTTATCTACATTAAGATGTGTGATTACTGCTAAAACTCCCGGCGCCCATTCGGCTTTTTTAGTATCGATAGTTTTAATTCTTCCCTTGGCAATTGTACTTCCTACCAGGCATGCATAAGCAACGCCCGGAGTTTTATACTCGGCTGAATATGTTGCTGAACCTGTTACTTTAGCAAATCCGTCAACTCTATTTATATTACTTGTCTTGCTCATAATTCAAATTATTTAGATGCTGCTATCGTTAATGCTTCAGTAATGGCATTTGATCCGAGTGTTAATTTAAAATCATTATCACCGTAACTTCTTGCACCATGCATGGCTAAATCAGCTGCTTTCCGGAATGTGGTTTCAGAAACTGTTTTTCCTTTCAAAAATTCTTCTGCTTCTGTCAGTCTCCATGGTTTATGCGCCACGCCGCCCATTGCAAGCCTTGCATCTTTAATCGTATTATTTTGAATATCTAAACCTACGGCAACAGATATTAATGCAAAAGCATAACTGGTTCTGTCGCGAACTTTTAGATAGTGACTGTACTTCGCAAAATTATTATTAGGAATCTCGATTGAAGTAATGATTTCTTTATTTTCAAGTGTATTGTCTTTTTCGGGCATATTGCCTGGAAGCCTATGAAAATCAGTAAACTTAATTTCTCTTTTTCCTTTAGGGCCTTCAACAAAAACGGTAGCGTCTAAAGCTGCAAGTGCCACACACATATCACTGGGATGCACTGCAATACAACTATCCGAAGCACCAAAAATGGCATGCATTCTATTAGATCCGCCAATGGCGCCGCAGCCACTTTTGGGAGTTCGTTTATTGCAGGGCATGTCAGTATTATAAAAATAAGAACAACGGGTACGCTGTAACATATTTCCTCCTACGCTAGCCATATGCCTAATTTGCTGCGATGCACCGGCAGCTAGTGCCAATGCCAGTAAAGGATATTTTTCCTGTATTGTTTTATCTTCGGCAACCTGACTGTTTTTGGCCATTGCGCCAATTGAAACTTTTCCTGTCAGGAATTCTATCTTTTTTAAATCTACTCCGTTAATATCTATAAGTTTATCAGGAGCGACAACATTTTTCTTCATCAAATCGACCAGATTGGTTCCTCCGGCAATAAACATTGCTGAGTTTTCTTTGGCAATAGTAGTTACTGCTGATTTTGATGATAATGCTCTTATGATCTGAAAGTTTTTCATACTAGCTTCCCTCCTTCCTTAACTTCTGTAATAGCATCAACAATATTATGATAAGCTCCGCATCTGCAGATATTTCCGCTCATATATTCCCTAATTTCTTCTCTGCTATTGGCATGACCTTCTTTGATACAGGCTATACCTGACATAATTTGTCCGGGGGTACAATAGCCACATTGAAAACCATCGTTTTTAATGAAAGCTTCCTGCATGGGATGTAGTTTTTTCCCTTTTGAAAGTCCTTCGATGGTGGTTACCTGAACGTTTTGCTGCATGGATGCCAATGACAGACAAGATAGTATTCTGGTACCATTTACATGAACTGTACAAGCGCCGCATTGCCCATGATCGCAGCCTTTTTTGGTTCCGGTAAGCAACAATTGTTCTCTTAATAAATCAAGCAGCGTGGTTCTGGGCTCTATATTTAGATTGTGTTTCACGCCGTTTACTTCAAGCGATAACGGAACGGTCTCTAAATATTCTGCAATTTTTTCATCCCATTTATTATCAGAAGCCATCACCAATGAAGGCGGGGTCAAAGCAAGTGCAGTGAATAAACCGGATTTTTTTATAAAATCACGACGTGAAGAATTGGCTTCTTCTTCTACTGCTTTGTTTCTAATTGTTCGTTTGGCAGCCATGCATACTGTTTTAAATTAATAAAAATCTTATGTTACTCCTAACAAATTTAGGAATCCTATGCGACAAAAAATTACAAAATTCACATAAACACCATTTTAAATGCAATTTAGAATCATTAAAAAAATTAGATTTAAATAACAAAATTGTATTTTTACTTTATTAAGAATTTAAAAATGTCCCTACAGCAAACCATTTACCTCGATAACAACGCTACTACCCAACTTGATCAACGTGTACTGGATGTTATGCTTCCCTATTTTACCACTGCTTATGCAAATGCGAGCAGCAGTCATTTAGCAGGTTTAACCATACATGAAGCTGTCGAAAATGCTGTCTGGCAAACTGCGAACCTGATTGGGGCAAATCCGGAAGAAATAATTTTTACCTCAGGCGCAACAGAATCAATCAACTTAGCTATAAAAGGGTTCTCAAATCAAAATAAAAAACATATTGTTACGGTTAGTACAGAACATAAAGCTGTTTTGGATACTTGCCAATTTATGGAAAGTATTGGTTTTGAGGTTTCTTATCTGCCCGTGGATTCTGATGGTATTTTAGATCTTCAGCTTTTAAACGACTCTATTACTGATCAAACCTTAATGGTTATTGTAATGATGGTCAATAATGAAATTGGTGTAATTCAGGACATTGATACAATAGCTGCAATCGTTCATGCAAAAAAGGCTCTTTTTATGTGTGATGCCACTCAGGCTGTTGGTAAAATGGCTGTTGATGTACAAAAATCAGGCATTGATCTTCTGGCTCTTTCGGCACATAAATTTTACGGCCCAAAAGGTGTAGGTGCTTTGTATCTTTCCGCGAAAGCGAAAATAAAATTAACTCCACAAATACACGGCGGCGGACAACAACGCAAATTACGCAGCGGGACGTTAAATGTTCCCGGAATTATTGGTCTGGGAAAAGCCTGCGAAATTGCGAAAGCTGAAATGAAAAAAGATCAGGAAAGAATACAAAAACTTAGAGATCATCTTGAAAAATCTTTACTACAAATTGAAGGATCGTTTGTAAACGGAAACACTACAAACCGAATATATAATACGTCGAATATTTGCTTTCCCGGAGTGAATTCTGAAAGTCTTATTCTGGCTTTGCAAAATATTTCAGTTTCTAACGGTTCTTCCTGTTCTGCTGTTACATCCGAACCTTCGCACGTATTAAAGGCTTTGGGGTTATCTGATGAAAATGCTTTGAGTTCGATTCGTTTTAGTTTAGGGAAATTTACAACTCAAGAAGAAATTTTTTTGACGATTGAGAGGGTTTGTGCTTTGGTAAGAGAGCTTTAGTTTTTTGTTTTTTGCCACGAAGGCGCTAGGGCACAAAGTTTTTTTTATTTGCTTAATGATTTCTGAGAAAGTCGCTTTTTTATGTTTAATAATTTCTCGCAAAGACGCGAAGTCGCAAAGTTTTTTATTTCTTTAGCTTATGATTTCTTGCTAAGTAGCAACGTTTCTTTTTTTTAAGCTTCGGAGAAGCGATATATTTATAGCTAATAATGTGACTATGAAAAAAAGCTCCAGCGGAGCGACATGTTTTTTTTGGCCACAAAGGCTCGAAGACACTAATTTTTTTTTAATACTTAATAATTTCTCGCCAAGTCGAGAAGATTTGAAGAGCTTATATCAAAGGATTTCTATTAAAAATCTTGCCTTCCAATAATGGTAATAATCTCTATTCTTTTATCTATGATTTGATAGTAGATCGTATCAACTCCACAAACACAATAACGATATCCTTTTTTGATATAGTCGGCTGATGGAAATAAAAAAGGATTTTCCTCTATTCTATCAAAACAATCATAGAACATATTAAAATATTTATCCGCCTGATTAACACCAAACTTACCAACTCCATAATAATAAATTCTTCGTAAATCTTCTTTGGCTTCGTTACTTAAAAAATAACTATACATTAGGCAGACCTTCTTTGAATTCTGCTAACATTTCTTCTCTTGTTTGTTTTTTTGTAAGACCGCTTTTTTCTCCCTTATCTATTTTAGCTCTCACAAATTCATAGTATTCCTCTTGTGTACGAGCTTGCTTAATCAAATAGTTAATAGCTTCACTTTTACTACTAAATTCTTCCGCTTTAACCTGATTCTTAAGCCACTCTTCGTTTGGTGCAGTTAATGATATACTTTGTCGTGTCATAACAATAATTTTAAGTTGGTGTAAATTTACACCAATATTTCGAAACGAAATATTATTTTAGAGATTTTCCTGTTTTTTACCTCTAAACCTTTGTCGCTTTGTTCCTCTGAACCTTTGAACCTCTTTTTAAGAAATAAGCTTATTATAATCCTCAATAGTATCGATATCTATATTGCCTTTTTCGAAAGGAACTGCAGCGGTGTCTTCAAAAAATTTATTGATTATTTTTTTTGCACCTTCCTGACCTTTTAGCTGTAGCAATTCGGTGAAATATTTTTGATGAAAAAGTACCGGTGTTCCTGCCGTTTCTGAGTAGGCAGATGCTATAATTCCTTTTGCTGTTTTTTGCTGTTCGCTTATTAAATTCTCAAAAACAATAGTTGTAATATAGGGCTGATCACAAACAGTGAAAATGCTTTTTGTGATGTCAGGATATAAACGTAGTAATTCTTTTAAACCTGTTGCAATAGAAGATGACATTCCTAACTCCCAATCAGGATTAAAGATTGTTTTTATTTTGGGATTGGTGATTTCCTTTTCTATCAATTCGTGATTAGATCCTGTAACGACTATAATGGCGCTGTTTGCTACCTGAGAAGCTTCGGCAATTGTGTTTTTTAAAAGAGTAGCGTTTTTATACCAAAGCAATTGTTTGGGCTGTCCTAATCTTGAAGAACTTCCGGCTGCTAAAATAACAATTCCTGTTAGCTCTTTCATATTAAACCAGAGATGTACGGGTTGAACTATGTATTTTTTCTGTTTTATACTTTAATGAAACACCTTGTTTGCCGCTCATTACCGCTTTAATTTCAGCCACAATCGATAAGGCAATTTCTTCTGCTGTTTCTGCGCCCAAATCAAGTCCTATTGGGCCGTAAATGGTAGTAAGCTTTTCTTCTGTCAATTGTATGCCTTCACTATTCAAATCATCAAGCATACGATTGAGTTTTGTTTTAGGACCTAAAATTCCAATATAGTTGCAATTGGTTTGTACCAAAAGCTTTAAAACAGCCAAATCGTATTTATAATTGTGTGTGATCAGGACAAAATACGTTTGTGCATCGATACTTATATTTTCTAATAGCTGTTCCGGTTTTACAACAAATACATTTTTGGCTTCCGGAAATCTCTTTTTTGTAGCATGTGTAGCGCGGCCTTCGCCAATGGTAATTTCCCAACCTAATAAGGAAGTCATTTTTACCAATGGCTGAACGTCATTTCCTGCTCCAACAATCACCAGAGAAACGGGAGGATTTATATAGTCTGCCAAAACCTCATTCTCTTGTTCGTCATGAAGCTGTCTTACCACAGTTGCTTTGATCTTCAATGCTTGCTTTACATCTTCCAGTATATTAAGTGCAGTATTATTAGCGTAAATTGGCGTTTCATTTTCCCTATAAAACAATAGGGTTCCTTGTTGGGCCGCTTGTCTTTTTAATGAAAAAACCGTTGCCACGACAGCATCTTTTCGTTCGAATTCTAATTGCTGTAAAAGCTGTATCGGATTATTCTCTACCGCATCATCAATATATTCAAAAAGAATATGAACAATTCCGTTACATCCTAATTGCAAACCTACTTCGCTATCATCTTCATTACTTGTATTATAAGTAATTAATTTATTTTGCTGCTGATGGATTGACAGCAGCGCTTTTCGCAATGCATCACCTTCTAAACAGCCACCGCTAATGGCGCCAGTAAGCAAACCATCCTCGGTAACAAGCATGCGGGCTCCAGGCTGACGGTACGAAGAACCTTCAACCTTTACCACGGTGGCAAGTGCTGTCTTTTTTCCAGTCGCTTTTGCCTGAGAATGTGCTTTTAGAATCTCGCTTATTTCCTTCATACTAATAAATCGTGCTTAACAAAAATAGATAATTATTTTCTTGCCGAAGATTTAAACGGCTTAAAGTATTAACTCAAAAAAAATATTTTTAATCCCGATATTTAAATCGAAATGATTCCCATAACCATTGCCGTTTTTACTGCTTCAGTAGTATTGGATACTTTCATTTTTTCGATAATGTTTTGTCTGTGTCGGCGTACGGTATAAACCGAAATATTGAGTTGTGTTGCAATTTGTGCACTATTACTTCCTTTTGCAACCAGTGTAAGGATTTCGAGCTCTCTTTTTGAAAGTAATGTTTGTTCGTAATGCTTGTATTTTTCGATAGCAATAACTTCACCCGTTTCAATATTCACAATTTTTCCATCGATTCCTAAACGGGGCTGAATATCTGCCGATGGTGCGTAAAGACATAATGCCAGCCAAATGCTTCCATTACTAAAGCTTTTTAGGTAAATCGTTCTGTGATTGATGTAGGCACAGTTTTCAAGGGTATTCTGAGTTCGTATGCGGCTTGATGTACTGTATTTGTAGCTGTCCTGATACGGTAAAGTTTTTAGATATTGAAAATAATTGAGTTCCAGAATATGACGCTCTATTAAATCGTCTGGATGAATTTTGGTAAAGATACATTCCTCAAAAGCAGAATCGATCATGGAGTTTTCAGCAGGTAAACCAAATACTTTACCAAAATTACCGGCGTAAATATAACTGCAATCGGCTTGAAAATCTGATAAAACGGCCACACACTGATCGAGGCTTACATAACCTGCTACCAATTTTTTGAATGTTTCTATATCATTGCATTCTTCTATCGAAAATGTTTGTTCTAATAAAGCAGCTGATAATTGATTCTCGACGGATACATTTGACATAAACAGGATTAAAATGGTTAATTTTACGTATTGTGGCTTTTGGAAAGCAATGGTATTTTTGATCCACTAAAATATAATTTTTATATTAAAAAAAATCACTTTATGAAATCAAAAATGTATGTTTTCTGTCTTTTATCCGGTTTAACTTTATTATCGGCCTGCGGAAATAATAATCAAAAAGAAGTATCTGAAACGGCTTCAAAAAACAACAAGAAAATAGATTCAGCCTTTGTAAACGGCAGCCCTTGCGATATTAAACTTGCTAATATTCATTTTACAAAATCTGTTAATGGCGCTGATACTTTGGCGAAAGCCGATGCGAATGGCAAAGTAATTTTCCGCGCAGGCGAAAAGAAAGATTATTTTTCTGATCCAAATGGTGAATTATCCAACAATACTGCTCCTATCCTGCTTTCGAAAGTTGATAATACAAAACCTTTTACTTTAGTTGCAAAAGTAACACCTGAGTTTACAGAGAAGGGATTATACAATGCGGGTGTTTTATATATTTATGTGCATGATAATTTCTATCAAAAGTTTTGTTTTGAGCAAGACGAACGCGGCAATCATCGCATGGTGTCGGTTCGTACCATTGGAACTTCTGACGATAACAATCATGATATTGTAAAAACTCCAACAGTTTACATGAAAATATCATCAGATACCAAAACAGTGGCCAACTACTATTCTTTGGATAAAAAAAACTGGCAAATGGTTCGTTTGTACAAAAACAATTATCCTAAAACAATCTGGATGGGAATTAGTACACAATGTCCTGTAGATAGAGGAACACAAAGTGTTTTTGAGGAAATTAGCTTAGATCAAAAAAGCGTTACCGATTTTAGAATGGGGAACTGACAACAAGCAAAGAGTATACTGAAATCACTAAATGGTGTAACTTTATTATATTGATAATTTTCTGATAATCAATTATTATTTTTTGTATTTGTATGATTTATAGGACGAAGTTTTGTATTTTTATCTGTAGCAAAATAATAATATTTAACTTAAATAAAACTACATGGGAAAATTTGTAATTACTAAAAGAACCAATGGTGAATTCCAATTTAATTTAAAAGCGGGTAACGGCCAGACTATTTTGAGTAGTGAAGGTTATTCTTCAAAAGCGGCTTGCTTAAACGGAATTGAATCTGTGAAAACAAATTCTAAGGATGATTCTAAATTTGATAAGCAGGAATCCAAGAGCGGGAAACCGTATTTTAATCTAAAAGCCAGCAACGGTCAAATCATTGGATCAAGTGAAATGTATGAAAGTACTTCTGCAAGAGATAGCGGAATTGTATCGGTAAAAACAAATGCAGCTGACGCAACTACAGATGATCAAACGGTATAAAATAATTTTATAATTATAAAAAAACGGAGTTATGCGACTCCGTTTTTTTATTGTCTGAATTTTTTAAGTTTTGATATAGTTACAATCCACTCCAAAACCTGTGGAAATAAAAAATATTTTTTTTACTGATGAAAATCGCTATTCTTATTAAACAAATAAATCCTGACCTTGTTAAGATTCCTTTTTGAAAATGCCCCAAGAGAATCCGGTGACCGATTGATTCTTTTTGCAGCGTAACCACTTTTTCTTAAAAGTATTTTACAACTTTTATTAGTTTTTACTTGTATGCTAAAATATCCTGCGCTATCGGTTTTGGTTGTATTTTCGTTAATATCTATCTGCACATTTTTAATTGGCCGTTCAGTATCATAATCATACACATAACCGGACAAGGTAGTAGTGGTGCAGCTACAAAATAACAGTATGGATACAATTAAGCTTATCTTTGATTTCATTTCTAAAAAAATATTCGAACCAATTTATATCGCTTTTTCACCATACACAATACTCACTTTTAGTGATTTTTTAATACAAAAATAAAAAGGGTGCCTGAAAAATTTCAAACACCCTTTGGTAAAATAAACTGATAAAGTACTATTTTAATAATGAGCACTTTAAATTTGTCCAAATTTGTCTTTATAACGACATAACTCTTCTTCTGTTTTGCTTAATAATTTTTCTAAGAGCCTTATTTTATCTTCATACAGTACTTTGAGAGTAGCACTATTATCAGAGTTAATTTGAATACTTCCGTTATTGTTTCCTCTGACTTTATTGACATTATTAAAATATCTCTGACTGTCAAAGCTAATAACATCTTCTACACTAACCTCGAGAATTCGGGCAATTTCGACCAATTTTACATAGGAAAGAATTGTTTTTCCTTTTTCAATTTTACTATAACCTGCCTGTGTAACTCCTAATTGATCCGCCATATATTCCTGGGTATAATTTTTTAATTCTCTAATGCTTTTAATTTTATTTTTTATCGAACTGGTCATAATTTTATTTGGGGTATTTTGTATAGCTAAAACTGACCGGCATTAAACTTTTAGTAGTATAGCTATACTAATTGAAGGTTTAATAACATACTACCACAATAGTAGGTTAACGTGATAATGTGCTTTCATTTTTTTTTAGTCGTAATTATAAAACCATATAAAATAGCCGCTGCCATCAAAACTAAATCGTAAGGGGAAATTCCTGATACTAACATTGCTTTATTTTATAGGTTGTTGTTTGTTGTTTGCAGTAATCGGTTAAAATTTAGATTTAAGAAATGATCGATCTGTTTTCCTATTGCAGAACGATCTAAACCATTAATTTTTACCTTGATTTCTTTTTTATAAATATCTCTCACAATGACATAGTATTCAAATTCAATGTCGTTATGAAATCTCAAAATAATAAGAATTGTATATACCAATAAGGTAGGCCCTATATAGTACAACTCAGATAAATTAGAAAAAACCATGCAATAATATGCCAACGCGGTTACTGCAATAAAAGTGCAATTTTCAAGAAGATAAGACTTCTTTTTTTTGAGTAAACCAAGCTCTACAATCTCATTATAGCTGTATTGCCATCGATTAGATCCATACTGAAATTGAACTTGGTCATGAGTGAGGGTAAAGAACATAATAATTGGGGGATTATTTTAAAAAAAAATGTACTTATTGTAGTAAAGAATTAATGGAAACAGCTAAAAAAACAATTTCATAATTATTTTAAAACAATATTCTTCTACGCAATATTACGCATTCTCTCGTTTTTTTTTCCTACAAACCCTCTTATAGAATATAACTAAAAGTTGTAATTAAATCTAAAATGTAAATTTTTACTTCTATTTACGTCCTCTCCCTTTATTATTTATTTTATTAAAACATTTTCTTATTGTACCTGTTTTTGAGAATCATATAAAAAAAATAAGGACTATTTCTATCCAAAGAAATAGCCCTTACTGACCAAAATTAATATATAAAATTATTTAATTGCTTTTATGCCCAAATGTGTTGGAGTTACCTGTTTAATAGTCCCATCCTGATTAAACTCCAGTTTATCGATGCAAACTTCACGGTGAAAACCGCCTGCATCTCCCATTTTTATTCCTGTTGGATATGAAAAACGATGATAAACAATGTACCATTCGTCCTTATTTGGAATTTGCAGCACAGAATTATGTCCCGTTGCATAAATTCCTTCAGCAGGATTTCCTTGTATAACAATATTGTTTTCCGGAATTTCTATTGGTCCTAAAGGCGATTTTGAAACTCCATATCTTACTTTGTAATTTGGGCTTCTTGTATCGTCTTCGCTCCACAAGAAATAGTATTGCCCGTTTCTGTAAATCACATAGGTTCCTTCACGATAAGTATTGTCTACTTTGATGACTTTTGTAGTCCCTTTTTTAAGCGAGATCATATCGGCATTCAATTCGGCTACAGCCATATATCCATTCCCCCAATACAAATAACTTTTACCGGTTTTAGGATCTGTAAAAACATCCGGATCGATCTCCTGACCGCCTTTTATACCTTCCGGTCTTGTGTTTACCAAAGCTTTTCCGCTGTCTGTAAATGGTCCCGTAGGATTATCTGATGAAGCTACTCCTACTTTTTGAGCTGCTGTAAAATAATAGAAATACTTGTATTTTCCTTTGATCTTTTTCTCGACAATACAAGGCGCCCAGGCATTTCTGTTGGCCCAGCTTACATCTTTTCTAAGATCTACAATAATTCCTTCGTCTTTCCAGTCGGTTAAATTATCTGATGAAAAGGTTTTAAAATAGTTACCTGACCAACCATCAAATCCGTCACTGGTTGGATAGATATAATATTTCTTGGTTTTATTTGAATATAAAATTTCAGGATCAGCATAATACCCTTCAAGAGCCGGATTATTATTTATTTTTGGAAATTTCTCCGGCATTCCCCATTTGGCCACAAGTCTTTTCAACTCAGAACGTGTGATAGGTAAAATGGTTCCGTGACGAGGATTAAAATCCATTGAAATATCATTGTCAATTACAGTAAAATTCTCCAGATCTTTGGTTTTGGTAAACTGATATTTTCCTTTCGTATACACATCGTACATCAGGATATAATCGTCAGAATTGTTGAGTTTGAAAACGCTCGAACCTTCAACTCCATCATTGGTTTGCTGCAGATAATTGTCGTTTTCTGTCCATTTTCCTGAAGTCAAATCTGTAGTTGTTGCCACTTTTATTCCGGCTTTTCCTCCTTCGGTTTTATAGAAAAGATGATAAACTCCATCTTTTTCGATAATATCTCCGTCAATAGAAGCTCGCTCTGATTTTGGTACAAACAATAATTTTGGAGCGCTTTCAAGAGCGGTGAAATCTTTATTCGCATAAGCGTAATAAATTTTATCCGGACCTCCTGCATGCTGTAGACTGAAATAAATTAAATACTTTCCTGCTTTTGCATCGTAAATGGTTTGCGGTGCCCAAACACGTTTTAGGTTTTCATTTCCAGGAAAAGTAGTTTGAATATTTACTACGCTGCTTTCCCATTTTACCAGATCGGTACTTTTTAGCAAAATCATGGCGCGATTGCTGTCCCAGCCTTTTGATGAAGTCATATCGGTCAAAACCATATAAAATGTTTTGCCATCGTCGCCACGCAAAATGTGCGGATCACGAACACCTCCGGTTGAACTAATCGCTTTACTGTCGATGACCGGTTTATTATTATTTAAGTGATAATAATGATAACCATCGGCACTTATGGCGTATCGTACTGCTTCTTCCTCTACAGAATTTCCTGTAAAGTACACAAATAAATAAGCTGTTAAATCTTTCTCTGCAATAACGGGCGGAGTTCCTTTTGGGTTATTCTGAGCTTGTAAGAAATTAAAAATCATTAAAAATAATACAAGACTAAAATGTGTTTTTTTCATTATCTATTCTGTTTATGGTTTTCAACTTTCAAAAAATATAACTTTAAATAGTTGAAAAATTATTTAGTTTTAATACGAATCACAGTAAATGAATAAGCAGGCAATTCTTTTGAAAAGGCTGCCTTAACCGTTATCGTTTGAGATATTGGTCTGGCAGTTGTGCTCTCAGGACTTCCTGAAAATGTAGTATAACTTGCATTTTCAGTCGTCGTTAAATTCGATACATCTATTGATGGAATTACGGCAACCGGAAGCATATTGACCAACTTTACAATCAAATCTCCTGAAGCATTATCCTGAACCACTGAAACACCAATTCGCTTATGAACTTCATTATTTGCATCTGATAATTTTATTTTAGGCTGTAAATAAATATCACCAGGATTTTGTCCGTACAATTTCTGTACAAAATAATTTACTGTTGGTTTTACTTCATTTCCTGTAAAATAAATCAAATCAGGATTCCATTGCGTGTGTTTTTCACGAGCTAATAAAGGCGCATAAGAAGCCATTGTAACTACATCGCCATTTCGTTCAATAGCAGTAAGGTATAGAGCCTCGGCTAAAGCATTGTAAAATTTATTGCCACGAGATGCATATTCTCCCAAATACACTTTTGATTTAGAACGGTCGTAGCTGTCATAAAAATTCTGATTATTAATAAACCAGCCCGGACTTTGATAATAATGTTCGTCTACAATTGGCAGTTTCAAATCATCGGCAATTGCCCATCCTTCGTTATAATCTGTGCCTTCAAAAAAGGGTCCAACAGTACCAATAATGATAATTTCCAGATATTTTTTCTGCACGGCTTTTACAATCATTCTATAACGTTCTTCAAAAACATCACTAATTAAATCTTCATTGCCAATACCAACATATTTTAAATTAAAAGGTTTAGGATGCCCTGCTTCGGCACGTTTTTTACCCCAAACACTTGTCACGGGTCCGTTGGCATATTCAATTAAATCCAGAACATCCTGTACATATTCATCCATGTCCTCCATCGGAATACCAAATTGTTGTCCGGCACCACCATCAGATGAATTTTGGCACGGAACTCCTGCCGCCAAAACCGGAACAGGAAGCGCACCTAAATCTTCACAAAACTGAAAATATTCAAAATATCCTAATCCAAGTGATTGATGATATCCCCAAATATTACGCATTGGAGTTCGGCTTTCTAAAGGTCCAATAGTATTTTTCCAACGGTAAATATTTCCTATTCCATCGCCGTGAGCCACACAACCACCAGGAAAGCGAACAAACTTTGGATGCATATCCGCAATTGTTTCAGCCAAATCAGCACGAAGTCCGTTTTTATGATTTTTGAACGTTTTTTGAGGAAAAAGAGATACCATATCAACGGCAACTTCTCCATCAGAACTAATTTCTAAATGAGCATCGCTTACTGTTTTGGATACTTTTAGCACTGCGCTAATTTTTTTCCATGAAGTATTGGGTTTTAGTGCGGCTTCCGCCAAAGTTTCTCCGTTAGCCCCAATTAATTTTACCGTAAATTTTGCTCCTTTTGCAAAAACAATGAAATCGTATTTTTCATTCGCTTTAAGCGGAATTCCGTCAAAACCTGAATTGCTGATTTTACTATTTGTAAGCACAGCATAATGTGAATTATTAGGATGAATTGGATTTTCCTTTTCTACCTTAAAATTTCCACTCCAGGCCATTGTTTCATTCCAGTTTTTATCGCTGCCCTTTTTATCGTGTAACAAATATTCAAAATCACGATTCTGGATCAATTCAGCATATAAACCACCATCTGCAGCGTAATTAATATCTTCAAAAAACATTCCCGTAAGCATATTGCTTATTTTTTTAGCATCTTTTCCATCAATGCTAATTTGAGCCTTTACAGGTTTCAGTCCAACAAACAGCAAACTATCACTTTTGGGCGAAGTATTATCTTGTTTGTCCCTAAGCCTTGATGATTCCATGTTTTTTATCAGCGAATCAACTAAAGTCCAATCGACTTCAGTAATAGTTCCTTTTTGGGTTTCTCCCTGTAATGTGATTTCACTAAACTGAGGAACTTTATTGTCATCAATTATTGCTTTAGAATATGTTTTAAAATCTTTGGTAAAACTAGCGTAATTTGCGTTGTCTGCTTTCCAATGAATGGTATATTCTCCTGCTTTTTTGCTGACTTTTATGTTTTGAATAATTGGTTTTCCTGATTCATTTTTCGTTACATTTTTCATTGCCTGAATGTAACTTTGTCTTGTCCAGTTAATCAAATCTTTACTTGAAGCAGCTGCAAAAACATCGTCGTGCACTCCCCAAAAACAATGAAAAATTCCTTTATCATCCTGAATCAAAAAAGCTTCCGACATTGATTTACCCTCAGGTCCCCAACTCCCATAATCTGATTTTAAAAAAGAATGTTCAGGACCTACACCAAACCAGTTTTTCTGATCTGTACTCCAGGCAAAATGAAGCCCGTTTTTTCCATTATTTTTTAATGTGGAGTATGCGAAAAGATATACCTTGTCTGGTTTGTCTTCTTTTGATTTTATACCAAATGCAAATGAAATAAAAACTGTAAAAAGTACAATCAGAATTCGATGACGCAGTAAAAGCTTTTTCATTATTTTTTAGCTTTTAATTGAAAAAGTACTGAGCTATGAGGTTTTAATGCTGCTGAAACGGCTGCTGCTGAAACTGTCGATTTCTCCCCTGTCCATAAATTAACAGCCTGAACTGAACCTGAAATTCCAAGATCTGATAAATTTACCGAAATCGTTTCTGTCGCATTGTCCGAGATATTGAATAAAGCCAGATAAACACTTCCGTCTTTAGGATTTTTTGAAGTCACCGCTATTTTTCCGTCTTTCTGGAAAAGCTGTTTTACATCGGTACTTTCATTGTGCATTTTCACCACTTCTTTATTGGTTAATAATGATAAAGTAAAAGCGTCGTTACTTGGTAAATCTCCACCAAAAAACAAAGGCGATTTAAAAATATTAAAGAAAGTAATCAAAGTATATTGCTCGTCTTTTGTCAAACGGGACATTCTGTCTTCGCCACGTTCTCCTCTTAAAGAAATACGTCCAAGCGGAATCATATCGCAGTCCGGCCATGTTCCCGGCGCAATGTAAGGATACCATTTTTGAGCAACATTCATCAAGTGTGTAATGTGTGGCCAGGTATCCCAAACGTCATCTACCATTCTCCACATATTGGCGTGAGTGGTTACGTGTGGCGCGGCAGTGATAGGCGTTTCTCCCGGTGAAGTACTCAATACAATTTTACGTCCGCATTTGTCGATTGCGTTTCTGATCAGGTTAATTTCTCCTTCGTGATACGGTCTTGATAAATCATCGATTTTAATAAAATCAACGCCCCATTGTGCGTACAATTCAAATAACGAATCGTAATATTCCTGTGCTCCCGGCTTGTCTTCAACAACAGTATAATTGTCTCTTAACCATTCGCATTGCAATGCTGTAGAATAAATCTTATCAGCTGTGATTCCGTTTGTACCTTTGATAGGCAATTTGTCTTCAACGGCTTTTTTAGGAATTCCGCGCATAATATGAATCCCGAATTTCAATCCTTTTTTATGGATATAATCTGCCAAAGGTTTAAATCCTTGTCCGTCTTTTGCAGATGGAAAACGATTTAAAGCCGGCAAATATCTTCCGTACTGATCGATTACATAACGCGGATCTGTTTGATTGTATCCGCCTGCTTTGTCATTTTCTACAAACCATCTGATATCGACTACGACATATTCCCAACCAAATTTTTTCAGGTTTTTTACCATATAATCGGCGTTGGCTTTTACTTCGTGTTCTTCGACTGTAGAACCGTAGCAATCCCAACTGTTCCAACCCATTGGAGGCGTTTGTGCCCATTGTTTGAATTCCTCTTTTTTGAATGTTGTGGTTTGAGCATTCGATGAAACCGATGCTAAAACAACGCCTATTGCCAAAGCAATTGTATTTTTTATTTTCATTTTAAGCTTGTAAAAATTAATAAATGTAAAACATACACTTCAAATATAATATAATTTATTCCTTAAACACAAGAACCTGCTTGTATAAACAGACAGGTTCATTTTTTATCACAAATTAAAATCAATTGTAATAAATTTTAGTTGTGTTGATTTATTTAGCTAACGGACATTTTGTTAGACCTAACAGCTTTTAAAAACCTATTCGGTCTTGCCGATTTATTACTTCACATTAATTGTAACTTCAACTGGTTTTAACCATTGACTTATAAAGGTAACTTTTATAGGCTGAGCTTCTCCGGTTGCCTGAATGTATGCTGCAATGTGACCGTGGAAAACTCTTTGTACATTATCTGTATAATCTGTCATGTCGCTGTTGTTTCCAGCTTCCAATCCTAATAAAACTCCAGGTCCGCTAATGGTGCACGTAACTTCATTATCTGAAAGCATAACCGGCAAACCGTTTTGATCCTTAACCTGAACCATGATTTTAGCAACTCCTTTGTCTTTTGTAATCGTAATGTTTTTATCTGCAATAGTTAATTCTACAGGTTGCTGCGTAGTCGAAATAGCGTATCTGCTCACTTCTTTGTCGTCTTTGCTTAAACCAATTGCTTCTAATTTTCCTGAAGCAAATGGAATATCCCAATAGATAATTCCGGTTTTTTCGTCGTAAGCTTTTGCTTCGCCCACTACTTTTCCGTTCAGTTCTAATCTTGCTTTTGCTGCATTGGTATATACCACTACGCGAATTTTTTCACCTTGAGTGTAATTCCAAATAGCCCACGCATCTTTAGATACATCTTTTACATCTTTTAAAGGATAAGTTCCGATATATGTCATTGGTTTATCTGACCAAAGTGACTGACGGAAATATCCTCTAGGTTTGATTACTCCTGCAAAATCAACCAATCCTGAGTAAAAACCTCTTGATGGCCATCTTCCTGATTCTCCTAAATAATCAATTCCTGTCCATAAGAACTGTCCGAAAATGTGTTTGTTGTTTTTTACTGCCAGCCAAGGTTCCATGTCGTGAACGTTTTCACTTCCAAAAATAACTCTGTTTGGATATTTTTCATGATCCGATTGGTATTTGCTCTCTGTATAATTGTATCCTGTAATGTCTAAAGCACCTGGGTATTCTGTTTCGTTAGACATCGCAACTCCGGCTAAACCAGCAGTTGTTGGGCGTGATTTGTCGTATTTTTTAACCGCAGCTACCAAACGTTTTGCAATTGCTCCAAGACGCATCGCATCTGGCGCATCTTTTTTGTAACCACCATAATTGGCTTGTCCAAATCCGTCTTTTCCTTTATCCAGAACCGGGTGAGAATACGGATCATTTGGATAATCTACTTCGTTACCAATACTCCATGCAAAAACCGAAAGGTGGTTTCTGTCACGACGTACAAAATCTTCCAAATCTTTTTCTGCGTAATCTGCAAAAATATCAAACGTACCTTCGAATCCCGGAGTTCCGTAATTCCATCCTTCTAACCATTTACGTTTTGGAAATTCCCATTCGTCGTAAGCTTCGTTTAAAACCAATATTCCTAACTCATCGCAAAGTTCATAGAAAACAGGCGCTTGCGGGTTGTGACTTGTACGAATCGCGTTTACACCAATTTCTTTTAATGTTTTCAATCTTGTTTCCCAAACTTCTCTTGGTACTGCAGAACCTAAAACTCCGGCGTCGTGGTGCAGACAAACACCTTTCATTTTCATCCATTTTCCGTTTAATGCAAAACCATTGTTAGGATCGAATTTGAAATCTCTGAAACCTGTTTTGGTTACCGTTTCATCAATTTGTTTTCCGTCTTTAAAAACAGTTGTTTTAAGCTGATATAAATTTGGATTCTCTAAATCCCATAATTGTGGATTTTTCACATTTATTTTGGTCGAGATTTTTCCACTTTTATTAGCGGCAACCTCTACTTTAGAAGAAGATTTACCTACTGATTTTCCGTCTTTTGAAATCAGTTCATTTACTACGGTAAGACTTGATTTTCCGGCTGAACCATTTTCAACCTCAACCTCAACATTTAATGTTCCTGTTCCTTTTTTTACTTCCGGATATGCATAAACTCCCCATTGCGCAATATGAACCGGATTAGAATATACCAACCAAACATCACGGTAAATTCCTGAACCGGTGTACCATCTTGAATCGGCACTTTGACTGTGATCTACACGAACTGAAATCGTGTTTTCTCCACCATATTTTACGTACGGAGTCGCATCATAAGCAAAAGAAATATATCCGTTTGGACGTTTTCCTAAAGAGTGCCCGTTGATGAAAACCTCGCTTCTGTTGTAAACGCCTTCAAAATACAAGTAGACTTTTTCGCCTGTTTTACTTTGAGGAATCGTAACCAATTTACGATACCAGCCAATTCCGCCTGGCAAGAAACCGGTACAACTTGCCAATGTTGGGCTCAATTGTCCTTTTACGCTCCAGTCATGAGGGACGTTTACTGACTGCCATTTGCTATCGTCGTAAGCTTGTTTTTGTGCATCCGGAGTATCCTGAAGATTGAATTTCCAGTTGTCATTGATTTTCTTTGAATCTCCAAACGAGATCTGGCTGAATGCAGACAAACACGAAAAGAGAAATACGGGTAGTAAGATCTTTTTTGTAAACATTTTTTTAAGGTTCTAAGGTGCTGAGAATCTAGGGTTCTAAGCTTTTGTTATTTTTTAGTTATTATTTTTATTTTTTGTTTCAAGTTTCAGGTTTTTAGTCGCAGTCTCAGTCCCAGTCTCAGTTTTCAGTTTTCAGTAACTGTGACTGTAAACTGTGACTGTAAACTGAGACTGTGACTGAATACTAAAACTGTAACTCCCCTACAAACGTCACTATCGATTTTGCGGGAATTTCGAGATTATCGATTTTTTGAGTTGCTGCTCTTTTTAAATTCGAAGTATCTGAGGTTATGTAAGGTGTAAAATCATTGTTTTTCACCGTTCCTTTCGATAAATTGAATTTGTATTTCTGGGCTGATTTTCCAACGTTTACAGCAACTACAATTAGCTTTTTGTTTTCGACATCTTTGTAAGCGGTAAGCATTACATCGTTCGCTGCTTCCAGATCATTTTGGTTGGGAACATCGATTCTAAGCATTCCCGGACGTACAAACAAAGAGTAATTTCCTAAAGCCCAAAGTAGTTTTGAATCGTGAAATTCTCCGTCATTCTTTACGTAATCCGGTGCTGTTCCTCCGTTGCTTTTTCCGTCATCCAGATAAATCAGACCGTCTTTATAATCAACACGTGTTAGCGATGTCCACCATTGCCATGAAGCGGCATTGGCAACAGCAATATCATTATGAATTAAACGCCCTACGAATAAAGCAGTTTGCATTCCTAAATCTCTTCCTCCGCCTGAACCGCCCGGAATTTCAGCTTCTCCCGGATTTTCTAAAATACAATATTCCGACTGCCAGTATTTTAATCCCGGATTTTGTTTGATGTTAGCTGCAATTAATTTTCTGCTTAAAACCTGTCTTTCAATGGGCCAGGTAGTAAAATAACTATGTCCTAAAATGACGTTTTTTACATTTGGGAATTTTGAAACGTTGGTTTTTGTTTTTCCAAAGAAATAATCAATTTGCTTGTCGCGGTTTTCTGAATTTACATTTTCGTATAAATAATCGATTTGTGCGGCTTCGGCAATGACGATTTCTGTATTCAATTTATTCGCTTTCAGTTTTTCTGAAAGTGATTTGGTCAAATCGTAAATTTCCTGATTCGTTGCCGGAGTTCCTTCCTGACTGTTAGTGTCACCGTGTTTTGGCATCCACTCCCATTGCGGTTCGTTGATTGGGCTTACATAATCGAATTTGATTCCTTCTTTCTTTTCCAATCCCTGAATACTTTGAACTAGAAAATCGGCAAATTTTGGGATTGCACCATCTTTTAGATTCAGTTTATTCTTTTCGGATGCAAAAGATAATCCGTTTTTGGTCATGTAAACCGGCGGACTATTGGTAAAAATCAGGAATTTTTCGACACCACGTTTTTTCGCCGCCTGCAGGAACCATCTTTGTCCTTCTTGTTTATTAAAATCGTAAGTTCCGTCTGCCTGCAAAAAAGATTCACTTCTTCTCCACTCGTCCGAAACTTTACTTTTTTCGCCTTGCTCCGTACTTCCCGCACCCAGATTAAATCTCCAGATCGAAAGCCCGATTCCTTTTGGATTTCCCTGTGCATCGATTTCTTTGCTAAAAAGCAAATCGGCAATGGCATTCTTTTTTTGTTCCGGCCAATTTTTACCCACAAACTGGCATCTCCAGGCATCAGAGCCTCCAAAACCGTCCATGGTTTGTACTACATGATCAGTGCTAATGGTTACGGTTCGCTGTGCATACGACAGCGAACTTATAACCAATAAAAGCGAGATGTATACTTTTCTCATTATTTTTATTATTCTTTCTGATTTATATAATCATTCCACAATCCGTGAATAGCTTGTCAAAGATTATCGTCTTTGATTGTAGAGTTACTTGCGTGTCCTTCGACTTCGATCAGGATGACATAGTTTGCGGTTATAACCTTTGTCAAAGTTTTAAACTTTGACAAAGGTCTGCACGGTAAATCGCAATCTTCTCACTTCAACGGATTAAAATCCGTTGCTACAATATGAATCATTCCTCCGGAATTTTCTTTAGAAGTTCCAGAGGAACAAAATATATTTTAGAGATGGATTTTAATCCATCCTTGAGAAAAAAAAACCTCAGTACCTTAGCAACTTAGTCCCTTAGAACCTCTTACTTATATGTCCCTACATAAGTCACAATTGACTTGGCAGGAATTTCAAATCCAGAAGCTTCAACAGCAGTTCCTTTTTTCAAGCTTAATGTTTCAGAAGTGGTATAAGGTGTTAATTTATTATCTGTTAATGCACCGCCTGAAAGGTTTAGTTTATAGGCTTTCGCCGATTTGCCAACGTTTACTGCTACAACTACTAATTTTTTTGTTGCGGCATCTTTGTATGCAGTAACCATTACACCATTCACGGAAGTGGCATTATCAACACTAGGAATCTGCACTCTCACCATTCCTGGTTTTACGAAGAATGAGAAGTTTCCTAATGCCCAAAGTGTTTTAGCGTCTCTGACAAAACCGTCATTTTTGCAATAATCTGCATTTCCTGCTCCGTTGCTTGAACCATCATCTACGTGAATTAAACCATCTTTGTAATCTCCGCGGCTAATGGCTGTCCACCATTGCCATGACGAAACACCTCCAACGGCAATATCAGTACTGATGATACGGGCTGTCCAAAGTGCGGTTTGAATTCCTAAATCTCTTCCCGGACCTGCTCCTCCTGGTAATTCAGCTGTTCCAGGGCTTTCTAAAACACAATATTCTGATGACCAAAGACTTAATCCCGGTACTGATTGTGTTCTTGTCACTGCCAATTGTCTTGAATACACTAATTCTGTCAAAGGCCAGGCTTGCCAGTAACTGTGTCCTGAAATGGTCTTTTTTACATTTGGTAATCCTGCAATATTTTTTGCCGAATTTACTCCGAAGAAATAATCAATTTGGTTCGATCTGTTTTCTTTACCAGAAACCGTTTTGTATAGATGTTCGTAAGCTGCCGTTTCACCTACAACAATCTGAGAAGTCAATCCTTTTGATTGTAATTTTGGAGAAAGTACATTTACAAAACTATAAATATTGGTATTCGTAGCCGGCGAACCTTCTTGTCCTGAACCATCCCACTCGTATTGTGGTTCATTAAACGGAGACACGTAATCGATTGTTAAACCGTGCTCTGATTTTAATTTATCTAAAGAGTTTATCCAGAAATCAGCCAATTCTGACCATTTTCCATCTTTTAAATTATAAAATTCTTTTATTGATGCATGCGCTTTTCCGTTTTGTGTTAAATATACCGGAGCACTATTGGTGAAAGCCAGTAATTTTTCTAAACCACGTTCTTTTGCTGCTTTCATGAACCAAACCTGTCCGGCTTGTTTGTTCATGTTATAGGTAACTCCATCTGTAGTAAAACATTCGGTACGTCTCCATTCGTCTGTAATATCACTTGCATCTCCCTGCTCAGTACTTCCTGAACCAAGGTTGAAACGCCATAACGATAAACCAATTCCTTTTGGATTTCCGTCTGCATCTACTTCTTTACTGAAAAGTAAATCGGCTATTTTGTTTTTTTTATCCGAAGGCCAATTTCTTCCTATAAAATTACATTGCCAGGCATCAGAAGCTCCAAAGCTTTCCATCGTTTGAAGATTTGCATCAAGATTGATACTTAACTCCGCTGTAGTATTTTCAGCATCTGAATTTCCGTTGTTTTCTGAATCGCAGCTTACCAAAAAAGAGTTTGCGAAAAGTAAGCCTGCACACAGCAGACTTACTTTATTATTGTTGATTAATCTCATTTTAGTAATTAGGATTTTGAGTGATTACACCTCCGCTTAAATCAATTTCTAGTTGAGGTATTGGCCATAATAAGTGTTTTGCAGGATTAAAATTGATTCCTTTATCCTGAGGTTCTCTCAAATTGGTCGTTTCGTAAGGATCTGTAGAATTCAGGTTGTACTGAACAAAAGTTCCGTTTGGCCCCATCAATGATTCAATTACCGGTCTTCCTGTATTTGGATCTTTTTCACGACGGATATCAAACATACGTAATCCTTCGAAAGCCAATTCTAAACGACGCTCTTTGTAGATTTGTCTTAAAAGTGTTGGTCCTGATAATCCTGTTTTTGGATCTAATTTTACACGGGCTCTAATGACGTTGATATCTCCTAAAGCGTCTCCGCCGGTATGATAATTAGCTTCTGCACGTGTTAAATACATTTCGGCCAAACGAATCAAAGGAATATTCAATGGTAAGTGACCGTCTTTTTTGTCTAATGCACGACGAGTTGCTATCGGGATATAATACTTACGAATGATACGCCCTGATTTATTATCGTTTAAGCTGAATTTGTGTGTTGGATTTAAAACCTCATCTCCATAAGCTGCTTCTCCCCATTTTGTAATAGTACTTCTGCGACGAATTACATCATTTTCAGAAAGGTAAGCATTCTCTAAATCACTGGTTGGCATACACCATCCCCAACCGTCAAGAACATCTCCCGCATCATTACTCGGGAAGTTTTTCTTGTCTTCACCTCTGGCTCCTGCCAAAGTTGGTAAAGCAGCTCCAAGAGCTTTATCCTGTACAGACGAAGTTTGTGCTTCAAGAATAGACTCTACTCCGTTATGATTGTTTACATTCCAGATGTTTAAGAAATCAGCTTCTAAAGCAAAAGGTCCTTCGGTAATTACTTTGTTTGAATATAATTTGGCCTCAGCCCATTTTTCCTGAAACAACGATACACGCGCCAATAAAGCATAAGCTGCCCATTTGTTGATTCTTCCGTTTCTGGCTACCGGAGTATTATCCAGTTTTGCAGCAGATTCTTTAAGATCGGCTTCGATTTGAGCATAAACATCTGCAACGGGACTACGTTGTAAATTCAGATCAGAAGTTCCTAATACTTTTGTATATAAAGGAACTGCTCCAAAAAGATTCACCAATTCGTAATAGCAATACGCTCTTACAAATAAGGATTCTCCCATATATTGATTTTTCTGCGCATCAGGAATTGGTGATGCAGCCATTTTCTCTAAACCAATGTTGGCTGATTGAATGGTGTAATAATGAGCAGTATAAATACTGTTCATGTCTCCCATATTATCTGGCGTTATCAGGTATTGTGAAGCTGGCCTGTGTGCGCCACTATCCTGACCTGTATTTCCCATCCAGGCATCATCAGTTGCCATTTCGTTGGTTACTCTTGGTGCAACTAATGTCCACCAATCCTTAGCCAATAATAATCTTTGTGTTAATTCATTTGCATAATTCTCACATTCCTGTGCGGTTTGAAAATAGTTCTCTAAGGTTTGTTTCCCTCTTTCGTCTTTTTCAATAAAATCGCTGCATGAAACTGCAACCAGAGAAAAAGCTAGTATTGATAATATCGTTTTTTTCATGTCGTTTTTTATTAAAATGCTACATTAAGACCCATCAAAATAGTCGGCTGAACAGGATAGTTCCATCCTCCAAAACCTGATCCTTTTACTCTGTCGCCTTTGTCAGGATCTCCTCCTGCAACTTCAGGATCAACACCATCGTATTTGGTCCATGTCCATAAATTTTGTCCTGATAATGAGATTCTCAATTTATCTAAACCAAACTTGTTGTAGAATGAATATCCAACCTGAAGGTTTTTCATACGTACAAACGAACCATCTTCAACATATAAAGAAGAGAATTTGGTAAAGTTTTCGTTGTTATCATCTTTAGACAAACGAGGAACACGGTTTGAAGTTCCTTCACCATGCCATGCCATTTGGTCTAATCCGCTTACTTTGTTGGTTAAACTTGCACCATTGTATAAATCCGAAATGTTTTCGTTTACGATTTCATTTCCAATACTTGAATAAAAATTGGCTACTAAATCAAATTGTTTGTAAGCAAAATTCAAATTCAGACCTACATTATAATCTGCCCAAGGCGAACCAATTTTTGTACGGTCTTTTTCGTCTATTTTTCCGTCACCGTTTACATCTTTAAAACGAACATCTCCTACCTGAGCGTATGGTTGTAATTTTGTTCCGTGCTCGTCTGTATGCGAATTCAATTGTGTTTGGTTTTGGAATAATCCGTCAGCCACATATCCGTAGAAAAATCCAGGTTCTTCACCTTTTATCGTTAAGGTTCTGTTTCCTGCTCCGTAAAGTTTTTCTCCTTCAGATGATAATGAAAGCATTTCTATGTTTACTGTTGTAAAAGTGACATCAACTCCATAAGAGAAATCACCTTTTTTATCTTTATAAGAAAGCAATAAATCAATACCGCTTGATTGCATAGAACCTACATTTGACCAGATTCTTGAATTATCAGGGAAACCACTGTACGTTGGAAATTGTTTCAGGAACAACATATCCTTGGTTTTCTTTTGATAATATTCTAAAGATCCTGATAGTTTGTTTTTCCATAATCCGAAATCAAGTCCAAAACTCATATCTTCTACAGTTTCCCATTTAATGTCTTTATTCGCCATAGATGATGGGAAAGAAGTATCGCCCACTACATCGCCAATAGGATAAAATCCTTGTCCAATGTTGGATTGATAAACTGCTGTTGGCAATCCCTGATTTCCTACTTTACCCCAACCGGCTCTAAATCTTAAATCGCTTAAAACATCTTTTGTAGACTCCATAAATCCTTCATTAAGAATTCTCCATGAAACAGATGCCGACGGGAAATTAGCCCATTTATTATTAGTCATGAATTTAGAAGAACCATCACGTCTGAATGTTCCTGTAAAATAATATTTACTGTCATAATTGTATGAGAAACGAGAAATATAAGACATCAAAGAACTTGACCAGCTGTTACCACCGCTATTACGGTTTTTGGTTGCGGCATTTAATTCTCTCATGGCATCAGTATTGTTAGGAACTCCTTCTCCGTATCCCCAAAGATCTTTACCATTGTATTCTTCCATAGTATTACCTACCATTAAAGAGAAATTATGCTTTTCTGCAAATGCTCGTGAATAAGTAATAGTATTTTGCCATGTCCAGTCAACATTTGTTGTATTCCATCTTTCGATCGTATTGATCTCTGCTTTTTCGTGTGCAGCATCAATTACGAAATCCGGTGTAAATTTGCTTCTAACTTTATCTCCTACTTCTACAGAAGCCTGAGTACGAATTACTAAACCTTTTATTGGCGTATATTGCAAGTAACCGTTTGTATTTAAGTTGTACTGATCTGTAAAATCATCATAACGTTTTACAGATGCAACAGGATTCCAAACGTATGAAGGAGAACGTGCAAAAATGCTGTATTCGTTTTCTAAACCTGTCAATTGATCTGCTGGTTTATAGACTGGCGTAATAGGATCGATTTTATCAAAATCAGCCCAGTTTCCAGGAGCTCCATAAGTTTCGTAACGAGGATTTAAAGTAATTCCGGCAGAAAATTTATCTGAGAATTTAAAATCGTTATTGATTCTCATCGTGATTCTTTCCCATCCTCCCACTTCATAAATAGATTCTGAGTTATAATAGTTTAAACTAATGGCATAAGTATGTTTATCAGAACCTCCGCTAACTCCCAAAGAAGCGTTTGTTACGGGCGCTCCGGACTTAATTCCAGCTTTCCACCAATCAGTTGTTTTTCCTTGGTATTGAGACGGATTTGGCAAATAATCTGCATAACCTGAGTTGTTGTAGGCTTTGTTCATAATTGTAGCATAACCAACAGCATCTGACATATTATAAGGATTGTTCATCATCTGAATCCCTGAACTCATATCAAAATTGAATCTTGTCTGACCACTTTTACCTTTTTTGGTAGTGATCAAGATAACTCCGTTCGAAGCTCGGGAACCATAAATGGCACTCGCAGAAGCATCTTTTAAAACCTCCATCGATTCGATCTCATTGTTGCTTAAAAAGTTGATGCTTGTTCCCATCGGGATTCCATCTACCACATAAAGCGGATCTGTATTAAGGTTTACCGTAGAAATTCCACGAATTAAAACCCTTGGCTGAGCGCCCGGACCACCCTGACCTGTAACCTGAACTCCGGCAACTTTACCCTGCAAAGATTCTGCAACGTTACCCACAGTCATGGTTTGAAGCTCTTTTCCTTTTATAGAAGAAATCGAACTCGTTACATCGCTCTTTTTTACAGCAGCGTAACCCACCACAACAATCTCGTCAAGAACCTGACTTGATTCTTCAAGAATCACATTTAAAACGGTTTGCTCTCCTACCGAAATAGTTTTATTGGCAAAGCCAATGAACGAAAACTCGATCTGGGCATTTTTATTGGGAACAGAAATCGTAAAATTTCCATCAAAATCTGTAGCAGCTGAACTTGCAGTTCCTTTTACGATTAAGTTTACTCCCGGAATGGGCACATTGCCTTTATCCTTAACGGTTCCTTTTACTGTTATTTGACCAAATGTCGCAGCACTGCACAACATGGTGATAAACAACCATATAAATTTATATTTCATATTAAGATATTTTTTAATTAAATGTTATAGCCAGATGATAAGCTACTATTTTTTAGTAACAAAAAGTCTTTCCAATTCAGTATCCAGCACTACTTTGTAAACTCCCGGAGCAGCCGGATATTTAGCATTTCCGTTTTCTCCCGGCGACATTGTAGCCACCCCGTTTTTGATTAACCTCCATGATGGATTCCACCATTGACCTGTAAAAGTTGCTTCCATAGTTCCTGTCAGCGTATACTCTCCTACTAATTGGTAAGGGTTATTTGGGTTGTTGGCTAAGTGTAATCCTGTTTGAACCCAAGCCGTCCAGGTATCCCAGTCAGCACCTTGAATTCCGGAACCGCAAACACTTACGAAAGGTCTTCTTTTTGCTTCTTCATCATGCCATAATCCGTTGGCTACATCAGCCCAAACTTTACTTGATGGCGTATATTTAGTTGCAGTATATTTTAGAGTATTTGGATTTACTTTGATTACATAATATCCTTTTGTAGGCAAGATAATTGGTGTTGATGCAACGTCATCTGCCAATTCACCTGAAGCATTTAAACCAAAACAATGTGGCGCAAAATCAGATTCCTGACCTAAGAAATAAATTTCTTTATTGTCTTTATCAGCATAATATTTGAATTCGAAATCTTGTCCTTCTTTATTGTGGAAATACATCGGTACCCCAACAGCATCAGTGGTAAGACTCGTTCCTTTTGGCTGATCGCATAAGTAAATGGCAGGATACTCATTTGTAGCTACAACATTTACACTTAGCGTTCCTGTATTAGGAATCGCAAATTTATCTTTTGCCGTAATCGTTAAAACATAATTATCAGCCGTTACCGGTAATGTGTACGTTTTATTGAAAGTATACGATTGTGGTGCTCCTGTTAACTGAACTTTTTCATCAATACCCAATGCAGCACACTGAATCTGAATATAATCAATTCCAGAATCGTCATTAACTACAAAATTCACCGGCATTTGATTGCTTGTCGATAATAAAATAACGGCTCCTTCTTTTGGAGTAATCATGGTGATTGATGGTGCAGCAAATTCTCCGTCAAGACGTAAATTGATATCCTCATCAATTGCATTTCCTGAAACATCGGTAATCGTTAATTTTATTTTGAAAGCTTCAGAGGTTCCTCTATTGGCAGGAACTTCAAAAAAATAACTCAAATCGTATGATTTAAGTAAGGGATCAGTTGCGAAAGCAATGACTTTATCCAGTGATAATTCAGGGATTTGAATTCTCACGCTTTTTAATCCTAAATCGTCAGCCAAAGCGGCTTTAATTTCAAATTTCCTGCTTGGTGCTCCGTAAATTTCCTTTGTCGAAACTGCGACAGTAGGATTGTCAGAACTTGGAAAATCAGATTCGTTATTTTGACATCCTGTAAATAGAACAGCAAAAACAGCAAGAAAAAATAAAAATACATTTTTTTTCATTTGATTTTTAAGGTTAGGTTAGTTAAGTATTGTAAAGTGAAAGTTTAAAATTGTGTAGGCTAATTTTTAAGATTTGCGTTGCTAACTATTTTTATGAGGCAATAAATAGTACAACAAAAAATGGTTATGTGGTTATTTTCATATTTATTGGGTTTGGTTAATTGTTTATAATTAGATAATGTGATAATTTGACCGTAAGAACATGAGATAATTAAAAACTGTGCTGATTTTTTAATTGGCAAATTGAACAACTTCAATAATATTATCTAATTATCTCATTCTCTAATTAACCTTTATTTTACCCCGCAGCTTTTTACTGCGGGTTTGATAAGTAACATGTAAAACCAACTCTTACTATCTTATTTTAAAGAAGGCTCAATTCCTTTAAACAGATCAAAAACTTATCGTAAAATAAACACTTATATTACACACAGTAATTCAACTAACAGATTACTATAAGTGCAAAGAAATGTATAAAACACACTTTTAAGGAGGGGTAAAATGGAAAAAAAAGGAGGTCAAAATTGCAATTAACTATTATTTTGGATTAAAAATTAAGGACTATGAAAAAATAACAGCCTATTTTTGAATTATATGTAATTACCAAATAAAATCATGTTTTACAGCTAAAACGTTTGCGTTTTTAATGCTTACTATTTTGTCATTTCAAAAGAAGGGAAAAATCACACTGGGAACTCGACAAAGTAAACCCACTATTCGTCTTTGCGAGGGAACGAAGCAATCTCTTTCGCTGAATCCAATTAGTGATTTTGGTAAGTGTGGTTCTTCGTTCCTCGCAATGACAAGTTTGAGCTTAAAAATCATTTAATAACATTAAGATCTGAGTTGAAAGAACTCTTGTACTTTTTGATATATTCCGAAGGTGTCATTCCGAAGAGCTTTACAAATTGCTGTCTGAAATATTTAGGATCTTCAAAACCGACTTCTGCACTTGCCTGAGTAATATTAATATCCTCGGTAAGCATTAGCATGGCCGCTCTTCGAATTCTAACCGAACGAATAAAGGCATTTAAAGTCTGGCCGGAAATGATTTTAATTTTCGTGTACAAGGTTCTATGACTCATTCCCATTTCGAGGGCGAAGTTTTTTATCGTAAAATCTCTTTTATGAATATTGGCTTCAACGATATCAATACACTTTTTCAGGATTTCCTGATATTCCTGCGGTACTTTCTGGGTGTTTTCCTTTAGTGTGATACTATCTAAGAAATAGGTACGCAAATTACTGCGGTTTCTTAGTAACGATTCGACACGCGCCACCAGAATATCATCATCAAAAGGTTTGGTGATATAATCATCTGCACCGTCGTTGATTCCCTGCAGATGAGTTTCGGGATTTTTTGATGCTGTTAGTAAAATAACCGGAATATGAGATAAAGCGTCATTCTCCTTTATTTTTCGGCACAATTCCAAACCATCCATTTCTTCCATCGTGATATCGCTAATCACCAGGTCAGGCATGTGTTTTTTGGTTAGTTTTAAACCTTCTTCTCCATTTTCGGCACTGTAAACAATATAGGATTCTGAAAATAGTTTGATCAGATAAGCTCGTATTTCGACATTATCATCAATAATCAAAACCGTACGTTTATCGGTCAGCATGATTTTCTGGAAATCAGTTTCTGAAACGGCAGGATTCGAAACCTGATGTTCCTCACCGTCATCGATAATAAGCTCATCAAATAACTGGCTCCTTTTTGGGATTTCATTCGTAATTTCTACATTATCAAAATGACTGTCTCCTTTAAGGAATGTGAGTTTAAAAGTACTTCCTTTTCCAATTTCACTGGTACAGCTTACGGTTCCTTTGTGTTTGTCGACAAAATATTTAACGATATAAAGTCCAATTCCAAAACCGGTTCCAATGGATACTTTCGATTTTATTTGTTTGAATTTTTCAAAGATCACTTCAATATCTTTGGGTTCGATTCCGTCACCACTATCCGAAATTTCTAAGTAAACCTGCTGATCGTTTTCTGTAAGTTTAAGGTTGATTTCTCCGCCAATTGGTGTGTATTTAAAAGCATTTGACATTAAATTAAACAGCGAAATTTCAATTTTTTCGTAATCACCGATAATCACAATTTCATGATCCGGAATACCAAAATTGTATCGAATACTTTTATCTTTTGCCTGATTGACAAAACATTGATACACTTCATTACAAAGATTATTTACATTAATGGGAGATAATCTGAGTGAATCCGCATCGTTCTCTGCTTTTCTAAAAAGCAACAACTGATCGACCAGACTCAAAAGTCTCCTGGCGTTTCTGTGCGCAATGGCCAAATCACTTCCCGACGAACCATTTTGTACACTTTCTTTCTGCACTGCTTTTTTCAACGGATTTATGATCAGCGAAAGCGGCGTTCTAAATTCGTGCGAAATATAGGTAAACATTGAGGATTGCTTTTCGGCAATTTCCTTTTCTTTCTTGCTTTCCAGTTCAGCAATTTTAACTTTATACTTGAGTTTTTCTTTGTTTTTATTGTATTCCAAATAAGCAAAAATAGCCCCTATACCGGCCAGTATATACAATGCATACGCCCACCATGCTCTGTACCACGGGGGTAAAACTTCTATGGTTATTAAACTTACTTCTTTGTTCCAGCCGCCTTTAAAATTGGTAGTTTTTACTTTAAAAATATATTTTCCTTCGGTCAATCGGGCATAATTGGCTTTTCGGGCTTGACCCACATAATTCCATTGTTCGTCCCAGCCTTCTAAATAATAGGCGTAATTTATTTTGTCAGCATTATTATAATCCAACGCGACAAATTCGAGTGACAATGTCGTTTGATCGTACGGAAGACTTACTTGTTTGATTTTGCCATTCTCCCATTCTAAGTCGTTTTTGCTTTCTTCAATAGGCAAATTGTTGACATAAAAATCAGATAGCAATAAATTGTTTTTTTGATTGAATCCTTTTATGGCTTCGGGAAAAAAGGCATTAAAACCGTTTATTCCTCCAAACAAAAATTCTCCTGTAGATAATTTAAGCCCCGCATTAAAACTAAACTGATTACTCTGCAAACCATCATTTACAGAAAAATTACGGAATGTTTTTCTCTTTTTATCATACCTGCAAATACCATTATACGTACTCATCCAAAGGTTTCCTTCTTTATCTTCAAGCAATCTTAAAACGGTGTTTGAAGGCAAACCATCATCTGTGGTTAATCTTTTAAAAGTATTTGTTTTTCGGTCAAACAGCAATAAACCACCTTCCTGAGTGCCCAACCAAAGGTTTTTATCCTTGTCTTCGTGAATACATCTTACAGGGTGTCCTATCGTAACTTTATTGATTTTATGTGTGTTTTTTTCGATAGAAAATAATGACGTATAATTTCCTGCCCAAAGTTTTCCGTCGATGGTTTCTGTCATGCATTGCAAATTAGTAACCGAGGGATCAAAAAGTGTGAAGCTGTTTTTTACTCTGTCAAGAAAATACAAGGCACCTTCGTTTGTGGCACTTGCCCAGATATTGGCTTTTGAATCTTTGTAAACAAACCAAATATTCTTCTCGATTTGTTTGGTGTAAGGATTGTAACACGTATATGGTGTAACCGAATTTGTTTTTGGATTGATTTTACTTACGCCGCCTGCCCAGCTCGATAGCCAGATTTCGTTGTTGTTGTCACGTACAATTCCGGTAATAAATTTGTTCGGAAGTTTGTTGCTGTAACTGGTATAGGAATTGTTTTTTCTATCCCAATATTTTAAACCTGCACCGTCTGTACCCACCCAAACATTGTTTTTTTCATCTTCACAAAAAGACAAAATAAAATTCTCTACAAGATCTTTTGAGTTGTATTTTATGCTTTTAAAGTATTTGGGTGTATTGCTGAGCATACTTATTCCTCCACGCAAAGAACCAAACCATTTGTTGCCTGATTTATCTTCGTATAAACTCCAAACCGAATTACTTTTGGCAACTTGATTTTCTTTTATCGCATTTGCAGGAATTGCTTTTTTGCTTGTACCAATGACTTTATAAATTCCTGAACCATCTGTGGTAATCCAGATTTCATTTTTTTTATCTAAAAGAAAATCGGTAACGCTGGATTTGCTCGAAAAGTAGTTCTCTGACAACGAACCTGATTTGGTATTAAAGAGAAACAAACCTTCATCAGTTCCTAATAATAAATTGCCGTCTGTAGCCAATTTCATCGCTTTGACTTCCATAGAAAGCGGAAAAGCGACTTTTAAACTTTTTGTTTTATAATTGTAGCTGGCAATACCAACATTTTTAATATATACCCAGGAATGATTGTTTTTTTTGTCATCCTGAATTGCAATCGCATCATAATTATTAACCGTAATTCTGTTTCCCAAAACATTTAGCGGAATGTGTTTACCAACAAAAGAACCGTTTTCGAAAGCAATTAATCCCAGGTTTTGAGAGGCTATTAAAACCAAATCATCAGAAACAGAACGCATCTGGTGAATGATGTCTTTTAATATTTCAGACTTTTTGCCTGATACCGCATATTCTACAGAATGAAATGTGGCTGTGGTTTTGTTGTAAATACAAACGCCGTTTGAGCCACCGACCCAAATATTTTTTCTGGAATCTCCCTCGATATTATAAATCGTATTGAATAAAAGTGATTTTTTATCGTTGATTCGATTACGGAAAACTTTAAAATTGTATCCGTCATAACGATTGAGTCCGTCGTAAGTTCCAAACCACATATAGCCATCACTATCCTGAAAGATAGTGGTGACGGAATTGTTAGACAATCCATCAGAAATATCAAGAAATTTTACAGGATTGTCCTGTGCATAACCCAATGAAGGAAAACCAAATAGCAGTATAAAAAGTGAAACTAAATACTTCAAAATAAAAGGTGTTTTTTTGATTTTGTGTAAATAGTACAATTATAAGCTAAATTTATAAATATATCATAAAAATAGAGTTATAAAAATCACTTATACCTCAGTGTTTATAGGATTTTACCTTGATCTGAATTTTTAATAAAACTATCCCTACGCGAAAAAAAGTTTTTGCCACGAAGGCACTAAGACACTAAGATTTTTAATTGGTTAGCGCTTAAGAAAAGAATGCCAGGAAGTCGCTAAGACACAAAGCTTTCAATCAATTATAGATAATAAAAAAACTTTGCGCCTTAGCGACTTTGTGGCAAAACTTTATAAAAAAACTTTGCGACTTAGCGCCTTCGTGGCAAAAACTTTATAAAAAACTTAGCGTCTTAGCGCCTTCGTGGCAAAGAAAATTAGCCGCATTTAGACGAACCGCAATCACTACAAGTAAGACAGCCTTCCTGATAAATAAGATTATCTGAGTTGCAATTGCTGCATTTTTGTCCACGGACTTCTGTGCCATCTACTATGTAACGTTTCAGGGCACGCGATACACCATTTTTCCAGGTATTTATAGATTCGCTATCCAGTTGTAAACTGCTAATTAAATCTACTACTTTATCAATCGGCATTCCGTGTCTTAGCGTACTTGAGATCAGTTTGGCGTAATTCCAGTATTCGGGATTAAATTTATGCGAAAGTCCCTCGATCGTGGTTTTGTAACCTCTGGTATTTTTATATTGAAAATCGTAGCGGGTATTTCCGTCTTCATTTTTATTTTTAATAATCAATCCTTCAGAAACCCAACGCGGAATCAAGATACCATCTTCGTCATCTACCAAACCGGTAAAGATTTCATAAGGTTTGCCATCCAATAATCCGATAAAGGCAATCCATTTGTCTTTACTGTTTTGAAAACGTACTACATCGGCCTCTAATATTTGCGGACGTTTGGTTGTAAAGGTATTTGCTTGTATTTCTTTGACTTCCTCTTTCTTTTCTGTATTCGAAATTAAAACTCCTGAACGTGAGCCGTCACGATAAACGGTAACGCCTTTACATCCTGCTTCCCAGGCTTCCATATACAGCTTATTCACCATTTCCTCAGGTGTTTCGTTAGGAACATTAATGGTTACTGAAATAGAGTGATCGACCCATTTCTGGATTTTTCCCTGCATTTTTACTTTGTTCAGCCAATCGATATCATTACTGGTTGCTTTGTAATACGGTGATTTTTCTACCAGCACATCAATTTCTTCCTGACTGTAGTTTTTAGAAGTATCATATCCGTTGATCATCATCCATTCTTTGAATCGGTGGTGAAACACCACATATTCTTCCCAACTGTCTCCTAACTCATCTACAAAATCAACTCTGGCATCTTTATCGTTTGGGTTTACTTTTCTTCTTCTTTTATAAACGGGAAGAAAAACTGGCTCAATACCCGATGTAGTCTGCGTCATTAAGCTTGTAGTTCCGGTTGGTGCGATTGTCAATAATGCAATATTACGACGTCCGTGTTTTTGCATTTGGGTATACAGCTCTGCATCGGCTTTTTTTAATCGAAGCAAAAACGGATTATGTTTTTCTCTTTTAGCATCATAAATAGCAAACATTCCGCGTTCTTTAGCCAGATTTACTGATCCGCGGTAAGCTTCAACGGCAAGTGTCTGGTGAATTTTTTCGGCAAACAAAATACCTTCGTCGCTTCCGTAACGTAAACCTAATGCTGCCAGCATATCACCTTCGGCAGTAATTCCAATTCCGGTACGACGACCCTCATTGGCTTTATGTTTGATGTTTAACCAAAGATTTTTCTCTACCATTTTTACCTCTTCGCTTTCCGGATCCTGATTGATTTTTTCTAAAATAACATCAATTTTTTCCAGTTCAAGATCAATGATATCATCCATTATCCTTTGAGCAGCTGCTACGTGTTTTTTGAAAAGTTCAAAATCAAAAGAAGCTTTTTTGGTAAACGGATTTTTTACATAGGAGAACAAATTTATTGCCAATAAACGACAGGAATCATAAGCACAAAGCGGGATTTCGCCACACGGATTTGTTGATAAAGTTTTGTATCCCAAATCAGCATAACAATCCGGCAAGGATTCGTTGATAATAGTATCCCAGAATAAAATCCCAGGTTCTGCTGATTTCCAGGCATTGTGTATGATTTTATCCCAAAGTTCTTTTGCTTTAATTACTTTAGAATATAAAGGTGTATCGCTAAAAATAGGATATTTCTGTTCGTACAGCGCATCGGCTTTTACGGCTTTCATAAATAGATCATCAATTCTCACCGAAACATTGGCACCGGTTACTTTTCCCTGTTCCATTTTAGCATCAATAAAATCAGCGGCATCGGGATGATTTACAGAAACCGAAAGCATCAAAGCACCGCGACGGCCATCCTGCGCTACTTCTCGAGTTGAATTGGAGTAACGCTCCATAAAAGGAACTAATCCTGTAGAGGTCAATGCTGAATTTTTTACTGGAGAACCTTTAGGACGAACATGTGACAAATCATGCCCCACTCCTCCTCTGCGTTTCATTAACTGAACTTGCTCCTGATCTGTTTTCATGATTCCGCCATACGAATCCGAATTGTCACTGCCAATTACAAAACAATTGGACAAGGATGCTACCTGAAACGGATTTCCTATTCCGGTCATCGGACTTCCCTGAGGCACAAGATATTTGAAATCTTTTATGAGATCAAAAATTTCTTGCTCGCTCAGCGGATTTGCATATTTACTCTCAATTCTTGCTATTTCAGACGCGATACGACGGTGCATATCATCGGGAGATTTTTCAAAAATATTACCTTGAGAATCTTTAAGAGCATACTTGCTTACCCAAACAGTTGCAGCAAGACTATCTCCTTTAAAGTAGTCTAAAGAAGCCTGAATTGCTTCGTCCTGAGTGTAAATAATTGTTTGATTTTTTGTAGCTAATAATTCATCCATGATTATGATATTTTGAAGTTTTTTACGAATGGTAAATTTAGAACCAAATAAACTCTAAAAAAAATCAGATTAAAAAAGTTTACAAAAAATAACACTTAATCAATTGAAGATAAATACATTAAAAATTTATAAACATCAGAAAGTTAACAAATAAATACATTTACGACTCACAATTAACACAAAATATGACAAAAATCATTGAATGATAATAATCGCACTAATACGTTAAATAAAAACACAAAGCGATAATTTTTGTTACCTATTTTGAATGATTGATTTTTAATTAAGGGTTTTAACAAGTCATAAACTCATTTTAAAAATAAACGAACTTTATTAACAAAAAACACCCTCAAATAGTAGTTAACTTTTTGAGGGCAATTTCAAATTTAAGTGAAAGGATTTTTATTTATTACTTAACATAATAGGTATTAATATTTTATTCTTCTTCTTTTCTAAAATGCTTCTGCAAACTACCATCAACAAGGATAATATTCCAAACCCCATTCCTGCCCACGGAACATTGCTAATGGTACTTTGAGAAATAATCCAGCCGCCAACAGCTGTACCTAGAAATACTCCCAGATTTCCAAAGGAAGTCGCTAAACTATTCGCAAATTCAAGCGATTTTGGAGCTGCCGAAATCATGTAAGCCGATGCATTTAAGAAACATGGCGCATAAAAAAATCCCCAAATCGCCACTACAATTACAGTTATCCAGAGGCTATCTCCTGAATAAATAAGTATCACTGGAATAATCACAGTTCCGCAAAGAAAAAAGGCAACTGTTTTTGTTATGCTTCTGGTCAGCATTTTTCCCGATAACCAATTAGAAAAAACACCTACAACGCCAAACAAAAGCAAAAGATAGCTAATGGTTTCCATATCTACTTTTCTGGTTTTTATTAAATAATCAGCAAAATAACTGTAAGTTGAAAACCACGATGCAATCATAAAAAAATTCATTGCAGTACTTAAAACAAAGGATTTATCTTTTAGAATTTTAACCTGACTTCCGTATGATTTTTTCTCTGGTATATCTCCGTCTGGCATGATCCTGAAAATTGTAACTAATGCTAATGCACTTACTATGGCCTGTACAAAAAATGAAATCTGCCATGTAAAAACACTTGCCAAATAGGTCGCAAAAGGCACCGTTGTAACCATCGCCAATGCGATTCCGCCAAGAACGATTCCCATCAATTGATTCTCCTGACTTTTCTCTCCGGATGATACTGCTGCTGCAATTGCTGTGGCGATATAAACGGGCTGTAAAAAGGCAGGCAGCATACGAACGATCATCAAAAGCCAAAAAGGTGGAGAAAATGCAGAAATAATTGTCGAAAATAAAAAGACAAAAATGGTAGCAAGCATGATCTTTTTTCTATCAAAACCAGAAAATAGCAAAGTCATAAAGGGTCCCGTAAGTGCAATAACCAATGCAAAAGCACTTAATAAATAAGCCGCTTTATCGATTGTTATTCCGTAATAAAGGGCAATTTGTGGCAAGATTCCGATTATTCCAAATTCTGTCGTTATGATTCCAATCATTCCCAGACAGCCAACATATGCTATTTTTTTATTTAATTTCATTGCTTTCAGAGTTTAGAGATGAATAAATGGCATTTTTGATGGCTTGTCCCTGAATGGGAATTCCTGTAAGTGTTACTGCCATAATAAGCGTAAAAGTGTATTTTAACATGTTGTAATGATTTAGAGTTGCAAAACTACATACAGTACACTAATTTTACAGAGTAAACATCCCAATGTAGGGTACTAACAAAAAAGTAAGTAATGTCTAAAAGAAAGGAAAGTTCTACCAATACAGAAAACAGAAACTATATCACAACCTGCAATCTGACCTATGCTGTTTGTCTTGTAGGCGGTCGATGGAAACTGTTGATACTGTGCAAACTTGAAAAAGGAAAACTTAGATTTGGTGAATTAAGAAACCAAATATGTAATATTACCGAACGCATGCTTACTTTACAATTGCGCGAATTAGAACGTGACGGAATGGTAAAACGTACCGTTTATGCTGAAGTTCCGCCCAGAGTCGAATATGAACTTACCGAAATTAGCCTGAAATTAGTGCCAATCTGGGGCTCAATAAGCAATTGGGGAGCAGAGCATAAAGATACTATGGCGCAAAAAAACGCCACCCAATCAGGAAACTTAACAGAGCAGGAATAAAGCTATATTTGAAATTTATAAAACAAAAAACCACTCCTTTTCGGGAGTGGCTTTTACTTTATTGTTCTTCAAAAACAATTAAAGACTAAATAATTATGAAACTTTAGTCATTAAATTTTCAATTTTAGAATGCGAAATTACGGGATTTGCTCCTGGCGCTTCAGCAACCAAAGCTCCAACCGCACAAGCAAAATCTATAGCTGCCTGAGGTTCTTTTCCGGTAAGCAGCGAAGTAATTAGTGCTGCCAAAAATGAATCGCCTGCTCCTACCGTATCTGCAACTTCAACAGGATAGCCGCTATTATCATAAAGTTTGCCTTCCCACATTAGCAATGCGCCGTGTTTCCCTTTTGTTACGCACATTGCCGTAACATTGGTTTTTTCTGCCACAAAGTGCATATTCTCTTCTAAACCAGTAAAAGGTGAATGCATTGCTTCGGCAATTTCTAATAATTCTTCGTCATTAAACTTTATAAAATTCGCAGAATGCATTAGTTGCTCCAAAATTTCATGCGAGTAATGTGGCTTTCTTAAATTCACATCAAAAACCTTATATACGTTTGTCTGTAACAATTCTTCGAGAGATTTTCTTGAAACTTCGTCTCTGCAAACCAAACTGCCGTAAATTAGCACATCAGCTTCGGCAACTATTTTTTTTGCAAAATCGTTGAGTACAATTTTATCCCAGGCCGATGGATAGGCAATTTCATACGTTGCCGAACCACGCTCGTTTAAGGTAACATTTACCAATCCGGTTGGAAAACTTTCCGACTGCATGATTGCATCCGTTTCAAGTCCCAGATTTTTGACCTGATTGATAATTGCCTCTCCGTCATTATCTTTTCCTACGCAGCTAATCATGGCTACATCACAACCTAATGTTTTCATGCGTAAAGCGACATTAAGAGGTGCTCCGCCAATCTTTTTTTCGTTATCAAAAACATCCCAAAGTACTTCTCCGTAGGCTACAGCTTTAAGGTTTTTTCCGTTATTCATTCTAAAACTATTTTATATTAATGTTATTCCGGTTGCGTAATCTGAAGGTTAGAAATACTACTATTTTGTCCTTCAGCAATTAACCCCCATTTATTTTTGTCTCTTCCGTAAATTCTATTCGTTAAAGCCACTTTTCCGTTGATGTAAAATACTACTACACTTCCTTCTGCAATTATCTCAACATCGTATTTGGTATTCGTTTGTAACTTAAATGGTATTGCGGTTACTTCCTGCGAGGCTGAATTGTATCCTATTATTTTCCCTTTGGCGATATCCAATACAATTTTATAATAACCTCCTGTTTCATTGGTATGAAAAACAAATCCCGAACTACCATTTGAACCGGATAAAGTAAGGTCTGCTTTTATTTTTGCTTTTTTACCTATAGTTTTAAACGTTACTAAAGCTTTATTTGTTGCCCCAGATAATGTATAAGTTCCGGATGTTGCTGTTACATCTCCTGAAGTTGCATCGACTTCGGGCGCTACTTTTTTAGAAAATACATCTTTTACCTTTTGTGGCGACTGCGTTGATAAGGTTCCATCAGCATTTTGCGTTAGCTCATGAATGACCATATTTCCCGCCCAATCTTTATTGCCTAAATCATTTTCAGGCGTTTTTCTGGCATTCCATCCAAAAACATATCTTTTGTTTCCGTCAGAAGCTGTTTTTCCGGCATAAAAATATTCGCCATCGATTCTGTCAATTTCCGGCGTTGTCCAGGGTCCGTTTATCGAAGTCGACATTTTGTAATGTGTTCCTTTATTAGCACTCCAGTTTTCAGAAAAAATCAAATACCAGTAACTTCCCATTTTAAAAATATCGGCACATTCCATCATCAGATAATTTTCCTGTGGAGTTGTGGTATAAATTGGGTTTTGCACGTCCCATTTTCCTGAAACCGGATCAGTACTTGTAAAATGCAGCAACACTGCTTTTCTTCCTGGTTCTGTTTGTGTGCTTACCAGCATCGAATATTTTTTAAGTTCTTCGTTGTAAAAAACATGCGGATCTCTAAAATCATAATTATAATATCCGGCTGGTGCTGTGATCTTAAATGAAGGAACTTTTGTCCAGTTTTTTAAATCAGAACTTGTCGCACATAAAACACTTTCTCTGGCATTTGACTGCACAAAAGCTGGCGTTTCATTATGACCTGTATAATAAAAGTAATAAATATTACCCACTTTTACAACTGATCCTGTGCCAATGGCAAAATCAGGATCAGTCGTTTTTCCAAATGGGATCATTTGGCCCTCGTAAGTAAAATGGGCTAAATCTGTACTTAAGTATTCATGAATATCATGAAATCCTGTTCCCGCAGGCTTATTTTGCGCATCGTGAAGAAAGTAAATATGGAATTTTCCGTTATCGAAAAATGGCATAATATCTCCTGTATATCCCGCGCTGTAATAAGGATCACCAGCACCCATCCATTGCGATGGCGGAACAGGAAAAATACTTGCTATCTCGGTATTTCCTCCTGAAATCGAACCTCCCGTATAGGTATCATCCTGACTGCATGAAGCAAGTGTAAAAAAGAGGGACGCTATTGTAATTATATTGCTGTATTTCATTTTTTTGAGTTGAAAGTAAATTATTTTTCAGCCAGATAATTGATGCTGTTTTGCGTCAAAAGTTTGATATTAGAAAGAAACTCATTTGACTGACTTGGTACTCCTGAGCTATTGGTTTCATTATACCAATCGTAAGCTCCCATCGAAATTACAATTACATTTTTATCCGTTCCTGTATTTGGAAACTCTGCAATGGTCACTCGTCCATTAAGGGCATCATCCCAGGCTTCACTTGCTAAGTTAGTCCCTCCGGTTTGGTTTCTCCAGCCTTCACCGTTTCCGTAACCTCCCCATTCCGGTAAAAACCACCATGCGGTATGATTTAACCTGAAAGTTCCGCCTTGCAGTAAATTGGCTTTTCCGGCTTCAAAAGTGGATAACCCCTGAAATATTGGATGATTTTCATGGCCTTTAAACGACATTCCCCAAGAACCTGCATCAACGTTTCCGTTTGGAGGAAAATCCCCGAAAACATTATTAGGTCCTTTTCCGGATGGAACAATTCCTAAAGCATCTACATATTGAGAGGCAAAAGAGGTTAAAAGTAAATTTCCTCCGTTTGTTCTGAAATTTTTTAAAGCGGTTGTTACAGCAGGTTTGTAGGCAATTGCCGGTAAATTGGCCGCGGAATCAAAATGCCACCATATTACATCAACATCGCTTAAATCTGAACCGCTTTCAATACTTGCAAATGAAATATATTTCGCTCCGCTAAAAGTGGAAAAGAACCAATTAGCAGCGGTAACTTCATCCATATTTGTAATTTCAGCTCTTGTTGTAGCAGTCCCTAAAAAGGCTACTACCAAACCTGCTACCGGAAGTCCTACATTGGCCGTATAGTTAACGCTTTTACCGTTTGAAGTCACTACAAAAGTTACAGAATTGGTAAAATCGATCGTAGTTCCTGAAACGGGCGAGATCGAAACTCCTTGCGTTAATTCGATTACAGGCTGAAGTGCTGTCAGGTTTGTATCTTCGGGCAATGTCATGGTAATAGTTTTGCTTACATCGTTTATTGCCGCGGCAACTCCATTAATAGTAAAACTTTTAATAGGACTTAAAACCACGGTTGTCACCGTATAATCTTTATACAAATTACCGTTTACTACTCTGAACTTTACAGGATTTGTAAAGTTTATTGGTGCAGTTAGATCCAGATTTGATGTTGCTCCTTCTGCCAAAACAACTTCTGGTTTTGCAGCCGTAATATCAGATCCGTAAGGCATTGTTATATTGATGGCTCCGGTTTTCTGGTCGATGGTTCCTGCAACTCCGTTTATTTTAAAAGAAGTAACATTCGATGGCGAATTGACATCAAAACCTCCGCTCTCAAAACTATTTTCGCAGGCTGTAAATACAAAAACGATAGCCAATACTGCAGCCACTTTGACCCAGTATGTATTGATAAGTTTTCTCATATTGATTTCTTAAAATAGATTAATAACCTAAATTTTGTTTGTACAATCCCTGACTGAAATTAATTTGCTTTAAAGGAATTGGGCAATACTCTTCTTTATGAGCATCAAAAAAGGCATCCTGATAGTAGGTACGTTTTGTTTTTTCTTCGCTGTAAAATGCATTCATTACTTCATCTGTAACACCCCAACGCACTAAATCAAAGAAACGATTTCCTTCCATAGCCAGTTCTAAACGGCGTTCCCAACGCAATGCTTTACGGGCAAAATCCTGTGTCCAGTTGCAATTGCTTCCGTCTACATACGTATTGATTTTAAAGTTTTTTACGTACGGAAGTCTTCCTGTACTTTGCGCTGCACGCTCTCTGATTTGATTGATTAATGGCAAAGCTTCTGATTGTCTTCCTAATTCAATCAGGGCTTCGGCACGCATTAAAATCACATCGGCGTAACGAATTTGTATTCTGTTTTTTGAGTTTCCGTAAAATGGATCGATATTGACCACACAACTACAGCTTGGCGCTACGTTTTCTTTTAATGAAGCAAAATAACCGTACGTTCCCGGAGATCTTACCCAGGCTTCTACGTACAAAAATTCAGGATCGTATTTATACGGCAAGCCCGGCATGGCCACGGTATGATACAATCGCGGATCAACAGTATTGGCATCTATATTTTTATAATCAAAATCCTGATCGTTATAGGTATCAAATTCCGGCAAACCATTCGTTCCTGTTTTAAAAGCATTTACTAAGTTCTGGCTTGGTTTATGAAAATCGCAACATCCTAAACCTTGTGGAGTTGAGAGTACATCTGAAAAATTTAATCTTCCGTATAAAGTTCCATCATTGTCTGAAAACTGAATGGAGAAAATAGATTCGGCTCCGTTTTCAAAAGTTCCAGGCAAAAAGTTATTGGCAAAATCAGGTTCTAAACTAGCTTTTCCAATTACTTTATCTGAAGCTGCAATTACTTCCTGTAAATGCTGTTGGTTGATTCCTGTTACTTTATACGTTTCATCCTGTGTATAAGCCTGATACAAACGTGTTTTTGCTAAATAAGCATAAGCTGCTTTTTGAGTAGCACGTCCCACTTGTGGCTGAGTTTCCGGTAAAGCATCGGCTGCAGCCTGAAAATCTTCGGCGATTTTGTTCCAAAGTTCTTCGTTTGAAAGTACTTTGTTTGAGATGGTTTTATAATTTTCTACCGGAATATCTTCTGTGATGTAAGGAACACTTCTGAACATAATTTTCAGCATAAAATAAAAATGCCCTCTTAAGAAACGCATTTCCGCCATACGTGTTTTTTTCAACGGATACTCAGCTTCTGAAATTTGTTCTAATGCTTTCAAAGCTTTGTTGGTTCTTGAAACTCCAACATAACTGATGTACCAAAAGTTGTCTAATTCGGCAAAATCAGGTCGGATATTATTGGATACTTCAAAAAAGTGAAAATCCTGAATATCATTCGTTCCGCTTCCGCCTTTGTAAGCATCATCAGAGCGAACGTTTCCAAAAGGCCATAAACTGTACGGCGAATCATAATGGTCGTTACCTAATTGCGCATAAGCCGCATTCATAAATCCTTCTACTGTTTGCGGTGTCACAATATCTTCTTCTGAAAGTACGCCACGAGGATCATTTTCCAGAAAATCTGAACAGGAACCCAAGATTCCAAGTACTAAAAAACCGGTTATATATAGTAATTTTTTCATGTTTTTTGATTTAATCTTTATTATAAAGTAAAATTAAGACCAGCCGTAAAAGTGGTTGGCTGCGGATATCCAAATCCTGCGTTTTCAGGATCTACACCAGTAAAACTTTTTGCATCAATGATCAATAAATTTTGTCCGCTGATGTACAATCTAAAGCTGTCGAAATTCATTTTTTTCAATAAATCTTTTGGCAGGCTATAGCCAAATTGCAAAACACGAAGTTTAAGATAATTTCCGTTTTCTACATAATAAGTCGAAAATCTTGATTCTGCATTTCGGTCTACAGTGGTTAAAGCAGGAATCGTAGAGTTTGGATTGTCTAAAGACCATGCGTTTAACAAACGGGTTCCTTTGTTCGAACCTACGTCATCAACACTCCAGAAATCAGTTTGGTATTTGGTGTTGTTAATCACATCTACATTACTTGCTCCTTCCCAGAAAGTAGTAAAATCCCAATTTTTATATCCTAATCCTAAATTAAATCCATAAGTCAAGCCCGGATTTGGATTTCCTATCCATGTACGGTCTTTATCTGTAATTACTCCGTCACCGTTTAAATCTTTGTAACGAATTCTACCAAGGCCTTTCCCTTCCTGATTGGCCGAGTTGTCTACTTCATCCTGACTTTTAAATAAGCCATCAGTAACATAACCGTACATTGAATTAATTGGACGACCTAAAATATTATCGTTTAATCCGTCTCCTCCGTAATTATTTCGTACTTCGTCCGGTAATTTTGTAATCTTATTTTTATTGGCCGAAACATTTGCCGAGATATCATATTTTAATCCAAATGAAGTTTCGTCATGGTATCCTAAAGTAAATTCCCAACCTTCGTTTTGCATCGAAGCACCGTTTACCCAGCGATTTCCTCCTTCGCCAATTACTCCTAAATAAGGAGGCAAAACCAAAATATCATCTGTTTTCTTGATATAATAATCTACAGAACCACTTAATTTTTGGTTGAATAATCCAAAGTCTAAACCGATGTTGGTTTGTGTGGTTGTTTCCCATTTCAAATCATCATTTCCGGATTGAGTTGCAATAAAACCTGACGGAAGTAATCCGTTTCCGTTTCCTGCAATATCATAAGCCGTACCGTAAGAAGTTGCCCATGTCGGACTTCCGCCTGCATAACTGGCCAGGTATAAACTATAAACTGCGGTGTTGCTAATTTCCTGATTTCCGGTTTGTCCCCAACCTGCTCTTAGTTTTAAATCAGAGAAAACAGGTGCATTATTTTTAACAAAATCTTCGTTACTGATTCTCCATCCTGCTGAAATTGCCGGGAAGGTTCCGTACTGGTTATTTTTACCAAAACGAGACGATCCGTCACGACGAATAGTACCGGAAAGTAAGTAACGATTATCAAACTCATAATCTATTTTTCCAAAGAAAGATAGTAACGAATATACGGTCGATGTTCCGCTGGTAAACGATTCTCCGGTTCCTGCATCAGGATACATATAATCAGGAGTTTCGATCAGGAAATCATTTTTACGCAAAGTTGTTGTATCAAAAACATCTTTGTACATCTCTGTTCCTGCCATAAAATTCAGATTGCTTTTTCCTAAATTCAAACTGTAAATAGCAGTATTGGTCCACGTCCATTTATCGCTCAACGACTGATCAATGGTTACCGATGTCTGATCGTTTTGCAAATAACCCGACTGGTAACTTCTTTGCAGTGTACGTTTTTTATACGATCCGTAATCGATACCAAAACTACTCTTGATGTGCAGGTTTTTAATGATTTCTAAGTCGGCATACATATTTCCGAAAAGACGTAAATAATCATAGTTATTGTCTTTGTTGTATTCTAAAAGACGAACAGGATTTTGTCTGTCGTTCATTCCCCCCACTGGTCCTCCCCAGCCTTTTCCGTCTACGGTATGTACCGGAATTATTGGCAATGCGCGAAGTGCCGGATCCAGAACTCCGGGATCTGTAACTTCATTGGTACGGGTCATCGAGAAATTTTCGCCAATAACCAGTTTCCCGTCAAAATATTTATACGAACCGTTCATTCTGGCAGAAATTCTCTGGAAATCAGTCGTTTTTACAACACCTTCATTTCCATAATATCCCAAAGAAAAAACATAACTTCCTTTATCTGAGGCATTTGAAACTGATAAATCATACGAATTTGCTATTCCGGTTTGCGAGATTGCATCGTACCAGTCTGTATTTGAAGCTTTCAGGGTTTGATTGGCATCTAAATATTCAGGAACCAAAACTTTGTTTAATTGTGGTTTGTTATTGTTTACCGACCAATCAAACTGATAGCGTAAATTATTGCTGTTTGGATTTAATCCGTCGTTGATATTGGCCTGCCATAAAGCCTGCCCAAACTGATTGGCATTCAGCACTTCCTGTTTTCTTGAATAATCAGAAATGGAGGTATAAGTGCTAAAATTAATTCTCATTTTACCTTCTTTTCCTTTTTTGGTCGTAATAATGATAACTCCGTTTGAAGCTCTTGAACCGTAAATACTGGCCGAAGAAGCATCTTTTAGAACCTGAATTGTTTCTATATCACTAGAGTTTAGTTCGTGCATTCCGGATTTTGTTGGCATTCCGTCAATTACATAAAGAGGATCTGTGTTGTTTAAAGTTCCTACACCACGAATGACCACTTTTGTATTTCCTCCGGATGGCGAACCGTCAGACGAAACTTTTACTCCGGCAACTCTTCCCTGCAAGGCTTTTATTGGGTTAGGTTCCGGTTGCTTCATGACTTCCTTCATGTTGACAACAGCAACAGCTCCTGTAATATCAGTCTTTTTTTGTTTTGAATATCCAGTTACAACAACTTCATTCAACTGATTATTATCTACTTTTAAAATGATGTTGAACACCTTTTGTCCTTTAACATCAATCGATTGCGGTGCAAATCCTATGAAAGAAATGACCATTTTTGCATTTTCAGCTACATTTTGGAGGGAAAAATTTCCATCAAAATCTGTTACTGTACTGGTATTGGTTCCAGAAATAAGCACAGTGGCTCCCGGAAGTGGCATTCCGTCGTCTGACGAAATTACCGTTCCTTTAATTCCGCTTTCCTGTGCCGTCATCGCCAGCATAGGAAAAAAGAAAAACAGAAAATAAATGAGTTTGGTTTTCATAGATAGTGGTTTTGTTTTTAAGGTTAGTTTATATTTAATTGGTTAATTTCTAAGTTGTTCAGCTCAACTCCATTGTTTGAAGAAACAGTAAGAGAGGTATAAGGCTCGTTGGGGAAAAAGATTTCGGTAATTACTTTTTCGCCATTGTTGTAAAATATTTCAATAGATGTTTTGTCCAGAATAATTTTAAAAAATCCTTCTTTTTGACTTCCGTCTAAAGCTGCCTTGGTAATTGTTGAAGCAAATTTTTCAGAGAAATCAATTTTTCCTGATTTCGAACGATCTAAAAACAAGTAGTGATCTGAATTATTAATTCCGAAAGTCACTGCTTCTCCATTCGCATTTGAAAGTGTAAAAGTGTAAATATCCTGTTTCAGATTCTTGATATTAAAATGAAGCATCGCTTTTGTTAAATCGATTTTTCCTGTTTCAATAAGGGTTAACTTTCCTTTTCCTTTCAGGCTCTTCACTTTTATTGTTTTACCAATATATGTATTGATTTCTTTTACGGGATTATTCACCAAAGTATAGTCGTTTCCTTTTTTTATTACCTGAAGTTCGCGGGCAATTGTGGTACTGCTTCTCCAGGATTGTGTTGGAACTTGCTGCGCATATTCCCAGTTTGACATCCAGCCAATAAACAATCTTCGTCCGTCAGCACTTGGTATATTATTCCAGGTAACGCCAGCATAATTGTCTTTTCCGTAATCCAGCCAGGCCGCTTTTTCTGTGTCTATTTTTTTTGCGAAATTAGAATCTAATGTAAAAGTTGTGCCATCAAAATCACCAATAAAATATTGTGTTCCTGAACCTCCGTTTGCTCCTCCGGGATTCAAATTCTGAATCAAAACCCATTTGGTTTCATTGGTTCCTTTTACTTTTATTTCAAAGAAATCCGGACATTCCCATACACCGCCATGAGCACCAATATTTTTTCCGAACTCAGATAAATATTTCCAGTTTTTAAGATCTTTAGAAGCATAAAACTGATTACGGTCTTGCGCTGCCAAAGCCATAATCCATTGTTTATGGGTTTCATCCCAATTTACTTTTGGATCACGAAAATCGCGAATCCCGGGATTTTTTATGACAGGATTTCCTTCCTCAAATTTCTGCCATGTAAAACCATTATCATTTGAATATGCAATATCCTGTTGTTCAACATCAATCTTACCTTCTTTTTCTTTTGTCATATCATGCAGCGTATAAATCGCTACAATTGGAGCTGTTTTGCCATTCCCTAATCCCGATGTATTATGCGTATCTACAACAGCACTTCCTGAAAAAATATATTTGTCTTTGTCCGGATAAAGCGCAATTGGCTGCTCTTCCCATTTAATTAAATCTTTACTAATCGCATGCCCCCAGTGCATTGGTCCCCAAACACTTTTTTCAGGATAATGCTGATAATACAAATGATAAACTCCATCAGCATAAAACATTCCGTTAGGATCATTCATCCATCCATTTTTTGGTGTAAAGTGAAAATTAGGACGATACATTTTTTCTTCTGTAGCTATTGAAGTTGAGACAGCAGTTGTTTGTGCAACAGCCGTATATGATTTACAAGCTCCTATTGATAATAGTACGGCACTATATAATGCCAGCGGCAGATGTTTCTTTGATGTCATTTTTTTTGATATTTTTTTTGGTTAGATTTTCACTTAAAACTTCTAGAGAAATTCCTTTAGTTTCCGGCATTATAAAAATTACAAATAGTAACTGCAGGACCATCATCAGTGCAAAAATTAAGAATACGACTTCGGGTCCAATTTCTGAAAACAACATTGGAATTAAAGACGGAATAATCGCCGCTAAAACCCAGTGTACCGAACTCCCAAAAGCTTGTCCTGAAGCACGAATGTGATTAGGGAAAATTTCTGAGATAAACACCCATATTACAGCTCCCTGGCCAATGGCGTGCGATGCAATAAATAAGAAAAGAAAAGTGGGCACTGATAATCCGCCCCAGTTGTAATAAAAGGAAGCAGAAACCAATCCTAAAGATATGATATAACCAACTGAACCAATGTACATTAACAACTTTCTTCCTAATTTGTCAATTAATGCTACTCCTATCAGGGTAAATATAAGATTGGTGATTCCGATTCCTATACTGCTTAGTAAAGCTGTATTTTGTCCTAAACCTGCTTCTTCAAAAATTCTTGGTGCGTAATATAAAAAGGCATTGATTCCGGAAAACTGATTGAAAAACGCAATTAAAAACGCCAGAATCAATGGGAAACGGTATTTTTTCATGAAAATATTCTCGTGTTTGGTAACTCCGTTTTCTCTTGAATCATCCATGATGTCTTTAAGATCAGCAGTAGGATCAATTTTAAACAAGACTTTACGGGCTTCTTCATCACGGTTTTTAGACAATAACCATCTTGGACTTTCCGGGATTGTAAGTATGAAAAGAATATAGATAAGAGAAGGAAAAGCCTGAACTCCTACCATCCAACGCCAGGCATTTTCGCCAATATCTTTTAAAAAGTAATTGGATATAAAAGCAATTAGAATTCCCAATACAATATTAAACTGATACAAAGCTACTAGTCTGCCGCGTTTGTCTGCCGGAGCAATTTCAGACACATAAGCCGGAGCGGCAATAGTCGAAGCACCAACTCCTAAACCGCCAATAAACCTGAAAGCGGCAAAAACAATAGGATCGTTTGCAAAAGCGGCACCAATGGCAGAAATAAAGTATAGAATCCCGATCCAGAACAATGTTTTTTTACGTCCTATTTTATTGGTTGGAATTCCTCCAAAAATGGCACCTATAACGGTTCCCCACAATGCCATTGCCATAACAACAGAACCGTGAAAAGCATCAGATGAATGCCATAAAAGCTGTAATTGTTTATCAGCTCCAGAAATAACTACGGTATCAAAACCGAATAGAAAACCTGCCAGTGCAGCAGTAACAGACCAAATCAATATCTTATTCATTGTAGATGTATTAAAAACTTGTTGCTAAGATATCCGCAAAAAAAACAACTTATTTTTAATGATGTTACAATTTAATTCTATAATTATTGATAGTTTGCTATTTTAAGTTAAAACCGTTTATTTACAAGGCTTTACGTTTATTAAAATTTATTTACGAAAACCATGTAGTTTCGATTTTGTTACATTTAATACAAAATTGATACATGAAAAGATACGTTTTTGTACTAATTTGAATTAGAGGATTTGTATTCTTTTGGCGAAATTCCAAATTTATTCTTAAAAGCGGTAGAAAAATAGTTGGGAGAAGAGAATCCAAGTGAGTAGGCAATTTCAGAAATATTCATCTCATTTGATTTTAAAAGCTCTGCAGCTTTCTCTAATTTGACATTATTGATATGATCGCTAATATTAATACCGATAATCGCTTTTACTTTTCGATACAACTGAACTCTTGAAACACTTAGTTTGTCTGCCAAATCTTCGACAGAGAATTTAGGGTTTTCGACATGCATCTTAATAATATCATTCATTTTGGTAATAAAAGTCTGTTCCTGATTACCAAATTTCGATTCGGGTTCGATACGATAAATGTTATTGGTATAATAATAACGAAGTTTTTCTCTGTTGAAAAGCAAACCGGAAATGGATTGTTTTAGAATAGAAAGACTAAACGGTTTGGTAAGATATTGGTCTACTCCGCTTTGCAATCCTTTTAAAACAGCTTCTTTATTGCTTTGCGCCGTTAGTATAATAATGGGAATATGCGAAGAGCGCAAATCCTTTTTCAGCTCTTTGCTAATTTCATAACCGTCTTTATCGACCAGGTTGATATCGCAAATGATAATATCAGGCACTATATCCATTGCTTTTTCAATAGCGTCGCTTCCGTCAGAAGTATGCACTGTATATTCATTCGATAATTTAGCTCTTAAAAAAGTGACCAAATCATTATTGTCTTCTATAATTAAAATCGAATGTTTCTCTGCATCAGAAATAACATGTACCTCATTTACATCTGATTCTATATCAAGATTATCTGTTATTAAACTAGGCGTTATATTTAGGTTTTCGGCTTTGCTTACGATCTCAGAAGGCTGCAAATGGCTGTTTCCTTTTAATAAAGTAATAACAAACTCACTTCCCTGCTTTGATTTTAGTTCGATGGTTCCGTGATGCAAAAGAACAAATTCCTTAGAAAGATGAAGTCCGATTCCTGAACTGTTTTTATTATTATTCGAAGCTTTAAAAAACGGACTAAACACATTAGAAAGTTCATTCTCAGGAATTCCAATTCCGGAATCCTTGCAGCTAATTTTAACCGTATTGTCCTGATTTTCGATAATCGAGATCGTGATTTTTCCGTTATCAGGCGTAAATTTAAAAGCGTTCGAAAGCAAATTAAAATAGACTTTATCCATCAGTCCTTTATCAATAAACAATTCCAGATTTTTATTTTTACAAATAAGCTGAAAATCAATATTCCTGCGAACCGCTTCTCCCCTAAAATTGGTCATTATTTCATTCGTAAAATCACAGATCTTAGTATTTGAGGCTCTTAAAGTAAATTTTTGTTCTTCTATTTTTCTAAAATCCAATAACTGATTGATTAATCTGAGTAATCTGTTTGAGTTTTTATGAATGAGTTTTACTTCATCAATAAGTGCTGTTCCTTTAATTTTTTCATTTTCGATTAAAGACTCAACATAACTCATAATAAGCGTTATTGGAGTTTTAAATTCATGCGAAAGTCCGGTAAAGAAATTTAGTTTTGCTTCGTTGCTTTTCTCGGCAACCTTAGCCATTTCCTGAATTTCATTGTTCTGGTCGATTACAGTCTGATTAATTCTTTCCAGTTGTTTTTTCTTTCTCGAAATAGAAATCGTCGAATAAATACTGTAGATGGTCAGACTCAAAATAATCACCAGGAAAAAACTCAGTAATCTCACCAAATTGTTTTGCGAGGCATATTCTCGTTCCTGTACTTTTATGGCACCTTGCTGCGACTCGATAACCACTTGCTGCTGATCGACTTTATCCATTTGGTTTTCGATAATTTCAGCATTGTTATGGTCGATTACAATAGTATTGAGGATATTGTTTTTTGAAATCGGTTCTTTATTGTACATTTTCAAAGCCAGTTTCAGCGCTTCATTTCCTCCTGTTGGATATAAAATAGTTCCGTCTAAAACGCCGCTCTTTACCAATTCGATACCGCCATTTACCGAATTTAAGCCGTCGACTCCCAAAAACTTAATTTTATTTTCAAGACCTACTGTTTTAGCTGTTTCCCAGGCGCTCAATGCCATGCGGTCGTTGTGAGCGAAAATGTATTCAACATCAGGATTTTGTAAAAGAATAGCTTTTAACGGTGCTGTTACCGATTCTTTTTCCCAATTGCCGTGAATAGTATTGACAACATTCATACGTTTATTCCCCTGAATGATCTGACTAAAGCCCAGACTACGTTCATACGCAGGCGACGAACCATTTGCTCCTGTAATTTCGATAATTTTACCCGAAGCTTTACTATGCGAAATAATATATCGGGCAGCAATTCTTCCTATTTCGATATTATCTGCGCCAAGATAAGCGGTGTAGTTTTCGCCATCAATTTTGCGGTCTACCACCAAAACGGGAATTCCGGCTCTTATCGATTTTTCGACAACGGCTGTTAAAGGTTGGGACTGAATTGGAGATACGATTATTACGTCTACTTTATTGGCGATGAACTTTTCGATATCGTCGATTTGTTTGGCGACATTATTATTGGCATCGCTAATTTTTAAATCGACTTCTGGACGTAATGAAGCTTCAATTTTCATTGAACTGGTCATTTGTTTGCGCCAATCATCTGTGGTCATGGCCTGAGAAAATCCAACCTTAATTTTATCTCCTTGTTTCTGAGTACAGGAAACTAAACTTAATGATGCTAAAAAAAGCAGCAAAATATATTTTACAAGTGAATACATGAATTATGAGTTTATGTAATGAAAATGAGTTTTCAAAAAAAAAATACCTTATTAGACCAGCAACCTGTCAAAATAATTAGGAAGGATTATTTTGTGCTGACAAGCGGGAAGGCAATATATAATTAGGTAAAATTAAACTTTTATTTGATGTACACAAACGTTATCGTATATCTGTAAACAAAAAAAAGAGGATAGGGAATCCTCTTCTAATTATCTCTATAAACTATGCCATGCAAAATTTTACAATAGATTAAAAATAAACTTACAATTGAACTATATTATTTCTCCAAGTATGTAAAAGACTGAATAGCGTACAACTTTAGTTGGATGGGAAAATAAATTATAACGAAAGGGCTTTAGCCAAACAAATATTATTTTGGCTAAAGCCCTATTCTATCAAATCTGGATTTTCCAGCTAAAGCTGGAGCCTATTCAAAATACTTTGCGTAACGATCTTAATCCAATAAAAAAACAATCAATCCTCTTGCGCCATGCGCTCCCAAAACCAATGATTGTTCGATATCAGCCGTTTTTGATGGTCCGGCAATAAAAGTTCCGAAACCGTATTCCTGATTTCCAATTCTTTCGTAAGCCTGATGCATTGTTGCGAGAATATCTTTTTTGTGTACGATGATGGCTAAATACTGTGCAATAAACGGCGATACGCGCTGTCCTAATACATCATCTGTCACCCAAAGCGCACTATTTTCGGCTACGCCAAAATGGGCTTTAATCACATTCAATTCGACATCCTGAAGCGAATGCGGATCATCGTTTGTCCAGTTTAAAGCTGCGATTTCTGCAAGTTGCGGAATTGTTGTGATCAGTCGTTTTTGCAGATTATAATTGGTTTTTATGTATTCGATGATGTCAGCATAATTCGACACTTCAACAGGATCTCCGCCTATATTTTTGAGTACCGTTTTATAAGTTGAAAGCACATCAGGATTCTCTGAACTTAAAAGATTCAGATCAGGCAAATTAGTGATAAAAGCAGGTTGATTTTGCTTTATTTTATTTAAAATATCTGCTTTAGTACTCATTGTCTTTTGCTTTTGCTTCTCTTGAATTTTTCTTGTACCATTCTCTAAAAGATTCCTCGGGAACTTCAGGCATTTCGCGCTGATCGTACCATTTGTTCATTTTATTATTGACCAGACCGGGAATATTTTTCATTACAAAACGACCTGATTTTCCGGCAATATTAAAAATAGTAGGATTCGCTAAAACTGTTGCCATCGTTTTCATTGCAACGGTTTTGGCTGTTGGCGTATGTCCTTCTTTTACTAAAACCTGACGCCACTTGTACAGTTGATCGTGTATATCAATTTTTACCGGACAAACATTGGTACAAGAACCACAAAGTGTACTTGCGAAAGGTAAGTCGGCATTTTTGCTCATGTCTAAATTGGGTGCTAAAATAGAACCAATTGGTCCTGCAACAGCATTATGGTAACTGTGTCCGCCACTTCGTCTGTAGACCGGGCATGTATTCATACACGCGCCGCAACGAATACATTTGAGGGAATTTCTAAAATCTTCTCTTCCTAATTGGGTACTTCGACCATTATCGACAATCACGATATGAATTTCTTTGCCGTCTCTTGGTTTCTTAAAATGACTAGAAAATGTGGTAATAGGCTGTCCTGTTGCACTTCTGGCTAATAATCTCAGAAACACACCTAAATGTTTACGCTGCGGAATCAGCTTTTCGAATCCCATGCAGGCAATATGAACATCGGCAAGATGCGCGCCCATATCGGCATTTCCTTCATTGGTACAAACGACAATTTCACCGGTTTCTGCAATAGCAAAATTGACTCCGGTTAAAGCTACTTTTCTTGTCAAGAAAGTATTTCTTAAACTCAAACGAGCCGATTCTGTTAAATATTGAGGATCGATGTTTCCTTTTTGTGTACCTAAATGTTCGTGAAACGTTTCGCTGACATCTTCTTTTTTAAGGTGAATAGCGGGCAAAACAATATGGCTTGGCGGTTCTTTTCGAAGCTGTACAATGTATTCTCCTAAATCAGAATCGATTACTTCGATGCCTTTTTCGGCCAGATAATCGTTTAAATGGCATTCTTCGGTAAGCATCGATTTTGATTTCACCATTTGCTTGACATCATGTTTTGCCATGATCGAATGTACAATTTCGTTATGCTCTTTTGCATCGGCTGCCCAATGTACTATTATACCGTTTTTCTGTGCATTGGCCTCAAATTCAATCAAATAATCGTGAATGTTTGAAAGCACATTATTTTTAATTTGTGAAGCAGTTTCGCGAAGTAATTCCCAATCGGGAATTTGATGTGCCGATTTATCCCTTTTTTCACGAACAAACCAAAGTGTTTCATCGTGCCAGTTGACGCGTTCTACATCTTTGTTAAAACGTGTTGCGGCTTCGCTGTGCGGTATAACTTTTTCTGATGACATCTCTTTTTGTTTTTTTACCATTAAGATATTAAGTTCATAAAGCTTTGCCTTAATTTACTTAATCTCTTAATGGTGAAAAGAAAATTAAGCTTAATTTTAAAATTACTTAGTTTTCCAACGAATTTAATATTTCGGCGATATGAATGGTTTTGATGGGGCTTTTTTGTCTTTTTAAAATTCCTTCTAAATGCATCAAACACGACATATCTCCGCCTGTAATATAATCTACGTGATGGTTTTCATGGTCTTTTATTCGGTCTTGTCCCATTTTTACCGAAACAGCTTCTTCGGTCACACAAAATGTTCCTCCAAATCCGCAACACTCGTCTTTTCTGGATAAAGAAACCAAATCTAATCCCTTTATATTGTGTAGTAATTGTTCCGGTTTAGAGAAAAATGGCGCATTAAGTTCGGTCATCTGCGAAAGCTTTAATCCGCGTTGACCGTGACAGCTTACATGCATTCCTACTCTATACGGAAAATTTCCATCTATAGAATCAACCTTCAGAATATCGGTAATAAACTCCGTTAATTCAAAAACTTTTTTGCGCATTGCTGCAGCCAAATCTTCCTGTTTTTCATCATGCAAATGGTCTTTTACATGTAAAACACAACTTCCTGACGGACAAACGATATAATCAAATTCTGAAAAATTAGCTATAAAGTTGGCATCGCAGCCTTTGGTTAAATATTGGTATCCGCTATTGGCCATAGGCTGTCCGCAGCAGGTTTGTCCCATCGGAAAGTGAACTTCGCAACCTAATTTCTGTAAAAGTTCATAAGTTGCAATCGCTACTTTTGGGTAAAACTGATCGACATAACACGGTATAAAAAGTCCAACTTTCATATTCTTGGTATTTTAAAACACATAATAACTATGTGTTAAATATTTTCTCTCGCAGATTTGGCAGATTCTGCAGATTTATTTTTATTTTTTAATCTTTGGCTATTATTTTATTTCAGGCAGATCTAATTTCATTTTTGTCATCCTGACGAAGGAAAGATCTCCACAAGTTGCTCTACAAAGATTGGCAATTTTGTTTGCCGAGCTACTTGTGGAGATTCCTCGTTCCTCGGAATGACAAAACTAAACTTAATAACAAAAAAACTTTTAAATCCTTTAATCTATAAACTATTATTTTTCACAGATCGAGCAGATTTTTAATTTTTAATTCTAAATTTTTAATTAAACATCAATGCTTGTAAAACTTCAAATCAATCAAATCATTCTGGATCGGTTTCGGATTCCAGTTTTGATGAATCGCCAATGCAGCTCCCAAAGCACTTGCCTGCGCCATCGAAGCCGCAAAAACTTCGATATCCGGATAAGCTTCGGCCAGTAAATTCATAAAAATTGAATTTTTACTAAATCCTCCATCCACAAAAATCTTTTTTACAGGACTGTTATGAATGACCAAATTAGTCGAAAAAAACTGTTGTTCAACGAGATCGAGCATCAATTGATGATATGCAATTTCATAAGTCTTAAAATTACTCAAATCTCTTTTTTGAAACGGACATTCTTTTAGAATATCAAAATCATATTTCTTTGGATAAATAATCTGAAAATTTAAAGCTCTTAAATTCGAAACTATCTTTTTATCAAAATAAACCTCTTTATACGTATCCAACGGAACTTTAAAATGTGCTGCTAATCTTTTGGTTTGCACTTCATGTTCATTGCCTGAAAACAGACGCGCTGCTTTTACAGGCTTTTCTGTGTATTGCATGTAACACAAACAATCGTGCTGCAGTTCATCAAAAGTCAATTGTTTATTATTGAACGGATTCAGGGAAATACTCCAGGTTCCTGTTGATAATAAAACAAAAGGTTCTGTGAAATTGATAGTATACGGAATAATAGCCGATGAACTGTCATGTAAACCAACTCCAATGGACAATCCGTCTTTTTGTTTTATAATGTCTTTTCCGTAATGAAGCGGTGGAATTTTATCTGAAATATCTTCATTTTTAAGCCATTTATGATACTTCATCTTTTTAAAATTCCAAAGATTGGTATGGCATCCAATACTTGTAATGTCAGAATAAGCTTCATTCGTTAAAAGAAAACTCAAATACTGCGGTAAATGCAAACAGTATTTTACCTGATCGAATAATTCCGGTTTTTCTTCTTTGAGCCTGTAAATCTGCATTCCGGAATTCAGACTTCCCAATACGGGCGAAGCTGTTTTTACTGCAAAAGTTTCTTTTCCCTTGTATTTATTGTAAAAGTCATTTTTTAACTCCTCCGGATACTCTTTTAAGTAGTTATAGAGAGGAGTTAAAACTTTTCCTTTTTCATCAATATAAACAAAACTAGCACCATAAGTACTAAAATTGATGGCTTTTAAAACGTAATCCGTTAGGTTTTTAATTTCTGCCAATCGATCGAATATCCAGTTTTTAAGTACTTCGATATCTTCGCAGGGAAAACCATCTTCATCTACGGTTTCCTCAAGATTTACTGATTTTTCCCAGACAATTTTATAATTTTCATCAAATAAAAATACTTTCTTGTTTGTTTTACCAATGTCAAAAATTGCAACTACATTCATTTAATTATAAGTTATGAGTTTTGAATTATGAGTTATGAGTTAGTTTTTGTTTTATAAAAAACTGCAATAGAGTATTACTATAACTCAAAACTCATAATTCATAATTACAATCCTGTTGCCAATGTTTTTAATCCTCTTTCACCAATTAGATTTTTTCTAACAGAAAGGCTTCTGTACAATTCCACCGGATTTAATGCTGCGCCTGAACGTAAACGAGCTTCGGCAACCAATGCACGAACATCTGTACGGAAAGCGTCCTGAAGAATTTCCTGTGCTTTTACAACATCATTTTCTTCCTGTGCTTTTTCTAATGCTTTTCTGTCTACCAAAAGGGCCTGGGCATATGCAATCATAATGGCTTCTACCGATTGTAATAAATCTTCTAAAGGATCTTTTATGTTGTGAGAAGCATCGATCATCCAACCTAAATCTTTGGCGTGATTCATGCCGCGAGCGTCCATTCCTTCTACTAATTCATTAAAAATCAAGAATAATTGATATGGTTTTAAAGCTCCGGCCGTTAAATCGTCATCTCCATATTTTGAATCATTAAAGTGAAAACCTCCCAGTTTTTCTTCCATCAATAATAAAGAAACGATTTGCTCGATATTGGCATTTGGCAAATGATGTCCTAAATCGACCAAAGTTTGTGCTTTGTCTCCTAACTTTTTTACATACGAATACGATTGTCCCCAATCTGCTACTGTTGTCGAATAAAAATTAGGTTCTGCACATTTGTATTCTAAGAATAATTTCCAGTTTGAAGGCAATGCATCGTAGATTTCTTCTAAACTTTCTAATGTATTTTGGTAGGCTTTTCTAAAGTTTAATTGTCCCGGAAAAGAAGATCCGTCTGCTAACCAAATCGTTAGTGATTCTGATCCTAATTCGATTCCGTGTTGGATAACTTCTATATTATGAGCAATTGCTTGTTTGCGAACTGCTTTGTTTACGTTTTGTAATGATCCAAATTTATACGAATTGTCCTGACCTGCCTGATCCTGAAAGGTATTCGAATTCATGGCATCAAATCTTAAATGGTGCTGTGCAGCAAGACTTTTTATGGCTTTATAATCCTGTGGAATATCCCACGGAATATGTAAAGAAATCGCTCCTGAAGCATTGTTTAAAGCATGAAGCAAACCAACATCTTCGATTTTTTCTTCGATAGAACGTGGTTCCCCGCCTCCTGCAAAACGACCAAAACGTGTTCCTCCTGTTCCTAAAGCCCAGGATGGAATCGCGATTTGAAAATCGATCAATTTTTGAATAATAGATTCTGTATCACCAATTTCTGATACTGTAAAGGCAAATTTATTTTGATGTTTTTTTAATAAATCGTCGTTGTGAGATGCGATATTGTTTGATCCGATTAACATATTATTTTATCTTTTAATAGAGATTACAATATATAAATTAAATAAATTGTACTCTGGTTTAACTTTACTTTTGTATGCTATTTGCTCATTTTTGCAGGCAGTTATGTCTAAAAAAATCTAACGTCCGAATGCTATCGAACGTTAGATCACAAAAAACCACTTTTGCTTTAAACAAACTTAAAAACTTAAACAATCTATCTGTAAAAGCCCATTGATACTCCGCCGTCTACATTCAGCGCGTTTCCTGTTGATTTGTCCAGTAAACCGCCAACGAATGCGAAACAAGCGTTTGCAATATCATCCGGCAATATAATTTCATTTAGTAACGTACGCTTTGCATAATATGCCGGTAACTCGGCAACCGTTATACCGTATGCTTTTGCACGGCCTTCTGCCCAACCGCCAGACCAAATGTTAGAATCTGAGATTACGGCATCAGGATTTACGGTGTTCACACGAATTTTATCGGCACCTAATTCAGCTGCCATCAAACGGGTTAAATGCGCCTGAGCTGCTTTGGCCGAACCATAACCCGGATTATTTGGACCCGCAACCACTGCATTTTTAGATACAATGTTTACGATATCTCCGCCAAATCCTTGTTTGCGCATGACTTCGATTCCGGCTTTTGAAACAATAAATTGTCCTTTTACCAAAATGTCATACAATCTGTCCCACTCTTCAAGCGTATGTTCTGCAATAGATTTAGAAATACTAATTCCGGCATTGTTCACTATAATATCTGCGCCTCCAAAAGCTAATGAAGCTTCGTCTAATGCTTTTTCTGTACTTTTTTCGTCGGTTACATTTAGTAATGTACTTGCTACGGCATCTTTACCAAATAACTTGATAAACTCAGCTGTAGCTTGTTCTAAACGTTCTTCGTTGATATCGTTGATGACCACACAGGCACCTTCCTGTGCAAACTTTTTGGCAATTGCCTTACCAATTCCGCCGGCAGAACCTGTAATTACAGCTACTCTTCCTGAAAGTGCTTTTGGTTTTGGCATACGCTGCAGTTTTGCTTCTTCAAGCAACCAATATTCAATATCAAAAGCTTCCTGATGTGGCAGCGAAGTATATTCTGAAACTGCTTCAGCACCTTTCATTACATTTACTGCATTAATATAATATTCTGATGCCAAACGCGCCATTGTTTTATCTTTGGCAAACGTAAACATACCTACGCCAGGATATAAAATCACGACCGTATTTGGGTCACGCATTGCAGGCGAATTCGACTTTTTGCAAGTATTGTAATAGTCCTTGTACATGGCGCGATACGCTTCAAAAGCAGGTGTTAATTTTGCTTTGATCGCCTCAACATCTGATAAATCTTCGTTTGGTTCCAATGTTAAAACCAAAGGACTGATTTTGGTACGTAAAAAGTGATCCGGACAAGAAGTTCCAAGCGGAGCCAATTTTGATAAATCATTAGAATTAATGAATTCCAGAACTCTTGCATCATCTGTATAATGCCCAATCATTTGACGTTCTGATGAACAGAAACCTCTAAGAATTGGTGCTACTTTTGCTGCTTTTAATTTACGATCAGCCTCAGGAAGACTGTCTATTTTTTTACCTCCAAAAACAGCGCGTTTTTTTCCGTAGTTACTTTCTAAATATTCAGCACATTTCTCGATTACCTCAAGTGTGTTTACATAACTTTCGTAAGCAGTATCTCCCCAGGTAAACAAACCGTGAGAACCTAACATGATACCGCGTAATTTTTTCCCTTTTTTCTCAGCTTCTTCCAAACAGCTTCTTAACTGAAGCCCCAAGTCAAAACCAGGACGCTGCCATCCTACCCAGCCAATTTCGCCGTCGAATAATTCCTCGGTAATTTTAGCACCGTCTTTGGCAGCAGCGATTGCAATTGCCGCATCAGGATGTAAGTGATCGATATGTTTGAAAGGTAAAAAACCATGCAAAGGCGTATCTATAGAAGGCGCTTTTGAAGCCAAATCGAAAATACAGTGATTGAATAATTCGACCATTTCGTCTTCAAACTCAATTCCTCTGTACACATTTTCAAGATTACGAAGACGGTCCAGATAAAGTGCCGCACAACCCGATTTTGTAAGTGTACCAATGTCTCCACCAGAACCTTTAATCCACATTACTTCAGAGGTTTCTCCGGTTAACGGATCTTTATCGGTAATTTTTACTGACGTGTTTCCTCCACCATAGTTTGTCAATCTTAAATCGGCTCCTAATAAATTAGATCGATAAATGAAAAGCGCTACTTCATCTGTTGCCAATGCTGCTGCCTTAGCGTCATCCCAAAGATAGCTTACATGCTTAAAAGTCATATTGTTTATATTTATATTCGACATTGTTGTTATGTTATGTTTGTATGTTTATAATGAATTTCCAATTCCAACCAATACAATTGAAAGCATGATCAGTGCAATTCCCCAACCAAAAGTTCTAAGGGTTCTCTTAGAAACTCCCGACCATTCTTTAAGATAAAATCCCCAGAAATTTGCGGTCAGGATAATGGTTGCCATATGCAAAATCCACGAACTTGCCCCGTTTCCTAATTTGCTTTCTCCCATTCCGTAAAAGAAAAATTGTAAAAACCACATCGTTCCTGCAATACCCGAAAAAAGTACGTTTCTGGCAATTGGCGTTTTAGTATTGGTATAATCTGAGAAAGTTTTATTTTTAAAGTTAAGGTACATGCACCAAATGAAATTGGTAGTAAGGCCACCCCACATCAAAACGATATACGTCACGTTGTTTTGAAATAACGGGTTACAGCCATAATTTACTGCGGTTTCTGCCATTGGCTTTCCAGCTTCGATTCCGTAATTAAAAAACGAACTCAGAATTCCCGAAATAACGGCGATAATCAAACCTTTTACTAAACTAAACTCCTTGTCTTTGTCCTCGTGTCCTGTTGCAAAATCTTTTTCTTTTAAGATTCCTGCTTTTCCCGAAATGGCAATACCTATAAGGCAAACTAAAACTCCTGCCAGAACAAGACGTCCGCCCGGATTTGAAAGCATATCGGTAAACGAAATTTTACCTTCTGTTGGATATAAATCGTAATAAACTGAAGGAACCAAGGCACCAAAAGCAGAACAAAACCCAAGGATAATAGAGTTTCCTAAAGACATTCCTAAATAGCGAACTCCCAAGCCGTAGGTTAATCCTCCAACTCCCCAAATTAATCCCATCAAAAAGGTGAACGCTTTTATGGTTGGCGATGCTGTTACAATAATGTCAACAAAATTTGGAATCGTTAAATACGCTGCAATGGGTGGTACTATAAGCCAGGAGAAAAATCCTCCCACGATCCAGTAGCTTTCCCAAGCCCAATCTTTTACTTTTTTAAATGGCATATAAAAACTACCTGAAGAAAATCCTCCGATAGAATGAAAAATGATTCCTAATAATGATTCCATTAATAATTTAGTTTTTGGTTAATTTGATAGTTAAATTGGTTTTGTAAAATAATAGAATGTAAAAAAGAAAACTGTCCTGTACTATCCTTTATAGTTTTGTTATTTATGTTAAAACTGAAGATTATTACAAACAACTGCCCGATATTATTGGAAATATAAATTTAAAATTTCTATTTTAGCAATCGATTTCGTAATTATTATATCCTCAATTTGCCTTAAACATACAAATCAGCAAAAACATACAACAACCCTTATTTAATTTGAAAGCTTTTGTGAGAAAAGTACCGGACTGAATTATTTTACCTTTTAGACTAAATTTTTTTTCACGCCAATTATAACTCAAAATTAAATCGTAACTTATTGCTGCATAATTTACAAGACTTACAAAATGATTAAATTAATTAAAATAGATGAAGAGTCCAGGATTCCTAAATACAAGCAAATTGTAGATTCGATCCTGCAAAATATTGCCAACGGAAATTTAAAAATAAATCAAAAAATACCCTCTATAAATAGCTTTAGCGAAGAGTTTTATATGTCCAGAGATACTGTCGAAAAGGCGTATAACATTCTAAAAGAGCGAAAAATCATTTCTTCGATAAGAGGAAAAGGATATTACATTACCCGAACAAAACTGGAATCTAAAGTAAATGTGCTATTTGTTTTAAATAAGTTAAGTGCGTACAAAATGAAAACGTACAACTCTTTTATAAATACTATTGGAGCAAATGCGCATACGGATCTGCATATTTACCATTGTGACGAAACTTTGTTTTTGAACTTACTGGATAAATTTGAAGGTGCTTATGATTATTATGTTATTACAACACACTTTAAAACAGATGAGTTAAAACACCTGAGTTTTACAGATGAAGTTGCAAAAGCGATCCAGAGAATTCCGGAAGAAAAACTGGTTTTAATGGATAATATTAAAATTGGAATGGAGGGCGAAATCATTAAAATATATCAGGATTTTGAAAATGATATTTATAACGCTCTGAAAGAAGGATTGGCCAAAATAGCAAAATACGAAAAACTAATTCTTGTATATCCTGACAAAGCGGTTTATCCGTATCCGCGCCGTATCTTGCACGGATTCAGAAAATTTTGTGTAGAGCATGAAATCAATTTTGAAATTCTAAGCGAAGTCTACGACGATATGATCCTTAAAAAAGGGGATTTATTTATTACCATCGAAGAATCGGATTTGGTGAATTTAATGAAACAAATTCGAGATGAAAAATTTACTCTTGGTAAGGATATTGGCGTGATTTCGTATAACGATACGCCTTTGAAAGAGTTATTGGGAATAACGGTGATGTCTACCGATTTTAATGTAATGGGAGAAACTGCTGCCCGAATGATTTTGAATAAAGAAAAAGGACCAGTGAAGGTGCCTTTTAATTTTATTGATCGAAATTCTATTTAGTTTTTTTACCACTAAGACGCTAAGGCGCAAAGTTTTTTTATAGAGTTAAGATTTTAAAGTAGAAAGCTTCAGGGAAATCTGAGGCTTTTTTTGTTGAAATAATCAGAAGAATTTTATCAAATTTAATTATAAATTCGTCTAACCTTTTGGGTGCAGTCTAAGAGACATTTGCGCAGCTTTTCATGAGAACACTTCGGGGAGCGGGGATTTCAAAAACTGTGGAATTTTCGAGTGAAGCATCGAAGGTATCGGTTGGAATGTGTACATATTACAGTAGTACGGGGAGGTAATTTGATGTTTAAATCGTGGAATTTTGTACCAAAATAGCCGATACAGGAAGGAGGTGGGTCGTGGATTTTGATTACAATTACTTTTGGCTTCTTATAGCTGAAACAGGCGAATTTACGTACGGAATTCAGTCTTTTGGTACGTTTTACATAGTTATAATTGACGTTATAAAACCATAAGCCACTCCGTTATGGAATGGCTTTGATTTATTTATACAAATCTGTAAAAATTATAAATATTACTTTTTAAAAAATTCAACAGCATCAATCAATTCAACATCTTTTTGATAAGAATTGACAGCTCCAAATCGTAATTTAGTATCCGTTAAAATCTCAATTAAGTGTTTTTCCTTAAATTTAGTATTTACCAAAATTAAAGTATCTCCAGAAAGAGTGTAACTATTATAAACTATTTTCTTACCATTTTCTAATCTTGAAATAATGTTTTTATTGATTTCAAGAATTATGGAAGACTGTTTTTTATCTATAGTCTGCCAATTTCCAATTAATTTTTCTCTAGTAAAAGCTTCTTTTTTCTGACATGAAAAAAAACTTATCAAAACTACAAACAACATTTTTATAGACATATTCTTAATATTTTAAATTATTCTTCTTTTTCTCCCTCTTCATCAACTTCCCATTCCCAATCAACATCATTTCTTTTTTTAAGTTTAATATTTATATCCGTTCCTTTATTAGCTTTTCTATTTTTTTCTAATCGCTTAATAATATCATTAATAAACTTTTTTGCTCCTTTATTACCCGCATTCTTCCCGCTTATTCCAAAACAACCGTACGAACCAACCAGACGAGTTTTACCATCTCTTGTAAAATTTCCTCCTACATGAATCATTACACCCCGCTCTTCGAAGTGTTCCTTATTCGCGCTGCGCAAATGTCTCTGACTTTGCGCCATTTTAAACAAATGTAATTGAAAAACAAAAAACTCTGAAAGTCTCCGACTTTAATACTGAATTTAATATAAATTATATAGCATTAAAGATTTTGGATCTAAAACATTTACTATTGGATTATCAACTTTTTCAATTTCTAATAATCCTGAATCATTAACGTTGAGATATTTGCGCAACTTTTCATGAGGACACTTCGGAGAGCTGGAGTATTTTTTTATTTATAGGTTTTACCATCACACTCAAAATTAAAACTTAAAATAGTGTTTGTTTTATGTATGCTAAAAATAAGTTCGCCTTTCTTTTTAATAATAGTGTCTCCAATTTGAATGTGTTCTTTATATTTCGCCCACCATAAATCACTTCTTTTTGAATTACAATCACAATCTTTTTTTGTAATTGGATTAGTTCCTCCATAGTCAAACCTTTCATCTGTATCACTAGGAATTTTTTTTACAATCAAAAGACACTCATCAATTCTTCGATTTTCAGCCGAAGAGTCACAATCATTAGCTGAACCGCAAGACACTAAATTTAAACACACGCAAAATAAAATGACATACTTCTTCATTATCAATATTTTTTTTTAATAATCTTCTTGTTTTGTTAATTCTATAATTAGCTCCTGTACTTGATTTAAAATTACCTCCCGCTCTCCGAAGTGTTCCTTATTCGCGTTGCGCAAATGTCTCTGAATTTGCGACATTTTAAACAAATGTAATTGAAAAACAAAAAACACACTACAAAATCACAGATATCTGAAAGCCTTTCAATAAGCTTTCCGGAAACAAGAATCATTAAATTTTAATTAGTATCATACTAACCTCACAAACTATTTAACTAATAGATGATTACTAAGAAAAAAATAAGTTTAGGTACGTATTGCGGATAACTAAATAGAATCATATCTATATTTTTGCCCAAAATCCACAATAAAGGATTCAAAACCCTAAAATAACTAAAAAACTATGTCTGATTTTTTAAAACAATTTGGAGAAGATCTAAAAAAAAATGTACCCGGTTTTATCGCAGTTTCTGTAGCTGAAATCAAAAGCGGAATGTCATATTATTCACAATCTGTAGTAAGCGATTTCGATCCTGAATTAGCTTCTGCATTTAATCTTGAAGTGGTTAAAGCAAAAATGAATGCGATAAAAGCACTAAATATGCAAGGACAAAGTGTTGATAATATCATGATTACTCTTACTTCTCAAATTCATATTATTGATGTATCTGATAATGGGGAGTATTTTATTTACTTAGCCGTAGATTCTACCAAAGCTAATTTAGGTATGACAAAATCTATCCTTAATAAATACAAAAAAGAAATAGCAGAAAAATTGTAATTGCATTTTATATAAATTGTAAAAAGAGAATATTCGTTTTGAATATTCTCTTTTTTATTTATGCTCTTTCTTTGTATGCGTAATTCATTTATCTATATTTATTCGGTAAAAGAAAATAGCACTAAATGGAATTGCGAGAGTACTTCGAAAAATACCCAAATGAAGAAATCTGTATTGAAGAATTAAAAAGCAAACGTTTACAGAATGGATTGATTTGCAAAAAATGCCAGCATAATGTACATTCCTTTAGAAAATCTGATTTAAAATTTCAATGTAAAAAATGTAAAAACAGAATTGGTCTGAGATCCGGAACAGTGATGGAAAACTCCAATTTACCCATTAAATACTGGATGATCTGCATCGAATTAATGACACTCTCTAAACGAAAATTCTCCATTTTACAAATTCAATATTTGTTGGGTCATAAACGCTATGAACCCATTTGGTTAATGGTTCATAAAATTCGTCTCGTCATGCAAAAAAGAGATGAAAAATATACTCTAAGAGCCTACACCGAATTTGATCCTGAATTTCTTAGCGAAATTGGGAAACTCACAACCGCCAAAAATAAACAATCAGATAATATTGAAATTTAATTGAAGACATGCGAAAGCCTCTTTCAAACCTTTGGCTAAAGCCAAATTGTATCACTTCTTTTTTTTGTTTTATAGGGATTATCATTTAATTTGTAACACAAAAAAGTGATGTATTAATTCACCCAAAAAAGTCCTTTAAAAGCTTCTTTAACATTTTATTCTAATCTAATCTCTAAAATGCATCTTCTGCTTGCTTTAAATGATAAAGTTATCGTTATTAAAAATTGATACCACCGAATAGTACCACCTAATTCTCCTGAAATTTAACCAGTACAATATTCGGTTTTGGTGCAGGTTTCATACCTGTTCCCATATAAAAACTGGTATGTGGCGGCTGATTATATCCCACATTTTGCCATGCAACGCTCAACCTGTATTGTGGATCGTGCATCAAAGTATATTGTCTTATTTCGGTTGGAATTGTAGTCGAATAAACTCTAAGTTCTGAATTATCTTCAGATCTTAAAATTAATTCTTCACGCCAATCTCCTAAAATATCTGCCGAAAGTGCCGGCGTAGATTTTGTACCATTGTTTGATGCCGCGCCTGTTGCAGTAAATAATCGGCCTGCGTTGTATTTATCTATGTAATTTGAGTTGAGTAATTCTCTTGAAGAATCCCCATCCCAATAAATTAAAAAATTGATAGAACTTGGTGCTTTTCCTATTTCATTTCCTTTCATGTCATGCAAAAAAGGAGATCCAGACCACCAGCATTGCGCGCCTTTTCGGGTTGGATCTATATTGTCTGCAACTCCACGCCCAACATCTTCGTTTATAGAACCGGTAAACAACACTTTTCCGTCAGCGGCAGAAAACAAAGTTACACCCGGCCCTGTAGTTCCGTTTTCTATTTCGTGAATTCCAAAAACTTCCAAGCCGGGAACATCAAGATCAAGATCTGAAACGTGAAGTGCATCTCCGTGTCTAAAACCTGTTGTATACAAACCTTTTCCGTCATCATCTATACACATCGATCCGTAGATAATTTCGTCTTTTCCGTCGTTATCCACATCTGCAACCGTTAGTCCGTGATTTCCCATTCCGGAATAGGGATTCTCGGCATCTTTACTATCAAAAGCCCATCTTGAAGTCAGTTTTTTATCTTTAAAATCCCAGGCTGCCAAAACAGTTCTTCCGTAATAACCACGGCACATAACCACACTTGGATGAACGCCGTCAAGATAAGCAATGCAAGCTGTAAAACGATCAATTCTGTTTCCTTTAGTATCATTTCCTCCGCTGCCGCCATGTCCGCCCCAACCGGCAAGATCACCGCGTTCCGGAATATAATCGGTCGTGGTAATTAGCTTTCCGGTTCTTCCGTCAAAAACAGAAAGGTATTCAGGGCCTTTTAGAATTTTACCCAAAATAGGCGAATTGGGGTCGCGTTCTACCCAATCTTTTGAAGCATCTCCAACCACATTATTCTGGCTGTCGGTAGTGCCGTCGGCAGTTTTACAAACAAATTCTGAAATTCCGTCACCATCTAAATCGTATACCATAAACTGGGTATAATGTGCGCCTTCGCGAATGTTTTTTCCGAGATTAATCTGCCATAAAAATTTACCGTCTAAGGTATAGGCCTGAAATATGGGTGGATCTGTAATTCCGGTATGTGAGTTATCGTGCGCTTTTCCAGTCATGTGCACGATCAAGTCGTATCTTCCGTCTCCGTCTAAATCCCCCACCGAAAGATCATTTGGGATATATCCTTCAACCGGTTTTAGTTTAATAGATAAATAATCTTTATCCGGGCTTTGGGAAGGAATCGTAAAACTTCCTTTTGCATCGGTTTCTTTTCCTTTAAAAACTGTTTTTACAAACCAGGTATTTTCTTCCTGACTATTGGCTTTTGAGTCTATAAAATTCGTTGCACCCAGAATAGGTTTGTTGTTAAGTTTAATAGCTTTTCTAGTACCACTTTTTCGATATAAATTAAAAGCAATATTATCAGAATCAGTTCCTAAAACTCTCCATCCTATAAAAAACTGACCTTTGTCTTTTACAGCAATAACGCCACGATCGAGGTTTTCCATTTGCCTTTGAGCGAATGAAACTAAAGTTGATAAAAGAAATAATAGTAAAATTTTATTCTTCATGATTGGTGTTTTTTATGGTTAGTTATTGGCCACGGATTGAACGGGTTTTAGCTGGTTTGCACTGATTTTTTTAAAATCTCTCGCAAAGACGCAGAGGCGCAAAGTTTGTTTTATAAGTTTATTACTTTGCGACTTTGTGGAGAATTTAAGCTCAAAAAAATTAAATAAAAAACCTCCGACAATCCGTTCAAACCCGTCTAACCCGTGGCCCATCAAATCAAAACATCTTTTTAAATCCTTCGCTTTGTATTTTCCAGGTTCCGTCTTTTGGGAAACCCGGATTTGGTTCTGTACTTCCGTCCCAACCGGCGCACATCATAGCAACAGCCGTTAGCAATCCTCCGTTTCCTGGCAGGTAAAGCGTTAATCTTTCTGCCTGATAATTGTGTCCGTTTTTCAAATAAGTATTAGTCGTTACATTCATAAACAAGGCTTCAACAGCTTTTTCGGGCATTTGCAAACGCGCTGCCGACATGGCTGTCATTGGGAAATCCCATCCCCATGTTTTATCCCACGACCACGTTTTCCAAACCAGATCGAAAGTATTTTTCATGATTTTTTTATCTAAAAGCGATGTTTCCGGAAGCATCCCGAAAGTTCCTAATACAGACGGATGATCTGTTTTGAATTCCGGATTGGTATAGGAATCTTTGGCACTTTCTGTGGCCAGATATACCTGATCTAAAATGGGTAACGGAGAAAGTTTCGCCAAAACCGCTTCCCATTTTTCAGGTACTGTTTGATTTAGCTTCTTTTTCCATGCGATTGCCGTTTTCAATGCCCAGTTCCAATACGCTAATTCATAAGTTGGATTGAAAGTTTCCATTGCTTTAAAACGTTCCTGTGCAGGAATAACACCAGGTCCTAAAACATAATGATCTGTTTTGCTGTCGTAATGGGCAAAAGAAGCCATGAAATCTGCGGTTGCAAAAACACGCTCGCTATATAAATTTAAAGTTGCTGTGGTAGGTTTGGCACGATAAATCAATTCAGCATAGGTAATAAAATGTGGCTGTTGCCAAATCAAAAACGAACCTACAGATGATGGACTTTCATTCCCGTCTGCATCAACCATTTTCTGCCATCTTGCACCTTCAAAACCTTGCCTTTTGGCGATATTTTTGGCTTTATCAAAGACTTTCTGATACCACGGTAAACTTTTCTCTAGTAACTCAGGTCTGTTCCAGAGTGCAAAGTGAACACCGTGCCACCAATGCATTTCTAAATGCGGTTTTCCGTACCAACTATTGTACGTTAAACCTGTTTCCTGAGGCGGTACTTTTCCTGTACATTGCACTTTGGTCAAATATTGTGACAGGATTACCCGGCGCTCTAATTCTTTGGCTCGCGGATCTGTACTGCCTGAAAAATCTACGGCAGCGCCACTTTTCCAGAATTGTTCCCAACCTTTTATACTGCTGTTTTCAATATCTGTAAAAGAAGAATTTGGTATTTTTTTATCTGCTAAAGCAAAAAGACAGCTTAATTCTAAAGTATTAGTATTGGATGCTTCGATCACAAAATAATGATCTGCAGTTTTTTTAATCTGTGCATTTCCTTTCCAACTCAAATTTACGTTATATGAAATACTGTCCATTACGTGAGTTACAATAGCTTCAGTTTTCGATTTTTCTAGAAGAATACTTTTATAATCCTGCTTGCCTTCGTATTTTGTTCCCATATCTGCCCAATCTCCTGTAGGAAACGGAATTCTTAAACTAATTTTTAAGCGTTTTTGCTGTAATAAATCTGATTTTACTTTTACACCAATGGCATCTTTTTCCTGATGCGAAGCCGTAAGAACTGTTACGGGAATTCCTTCTACTTCAAAATAACTTTCTATTTCCCCTGTCCATAAATTTAGTTTTTGGGCAATCGATTTAATATCTTCGGGTTTTGCCGGAGTTCCGTCTTTTTTTGTAATCTCAAAACCTAAATTTCCCAATTGCAATAAATGCGGATTCTGACGAAACCAATTCACCGCTTCGACTTTTCTGGCTGGTTCCTTTATCTGAACCGTGTACGAAATATCCCTGCCGTATTGCTTGTAATCTCTCAGGGTTTCTGAAAATTTATAATTATTGGTGTTTTTATAACTGTCCCAACCCCACTCTGATTGTGTTCCTAACGGAATTCCGTGTTGATATTTTTTAGGGAAAGTCTGCAAACCGGTAGCGTCAACAGTAAAAGCAAAAGCACCATTACCAACTGTGAGCGAAGCCAAAGTATCTATAGCCGTAATTTGTACATTATGCCTTGTTACTAATGCTTTTCTATCAATTTTCTGTTGGGCCGACAATGAAATCGAGAATAATGATATAATTATTAATAGATGTTTTTTCATTTGGTTAGGTTTATAGTTTCAGGTTGAAATAAAAAAATTAACCGCAAAGCACGCAAGTTTTTTATCTCTAATATTTGTTAAAAAATAAGTTCGCAAAGCTTTATCAATACAAAGCTTTGCGAACTTTGCTTTGTCATAAATCACGCAAGCATAAAAAGCTTTGCTCCCGATAGCTATCGGGATTGCGGTAAAATTTTAAGCGGTTTCATATTTTTATTTTAATAGGTTATCCAATTTTCTTATTGGCTTGATTTATATGTCGTCCCTACGGGACTAAAATGATAGTAGCTATAAATGTTTCTACAAATATATCGCTCCTCTGGAGCTTAAAATTTCTATTTCAAAATCTAAAATCCAAAATCTATGTTCTACAATCTATGTTCTACAATCTATATTCTAAAATCTATATTCTAAAATCTACACTCTTTACTCTATACTCTATACTCTATATTCTAAAATCTAAAATCACCTGACCAAAGTCAAACCCATCAAACCAATCACCACATCATTGGCAATGGTTTTTAAAGTCAGGTTTTTTAATGTTTTATTTTTATCTAATGGTAAATCTAAAATCGTTCCTGCACCGCCATCGACTCCATAACTCGTGAATCCTTTTATGCTTTTAAAATCTTTGAAATATCTCGAAATTTCTCCGGTTTTAAAATAAACTCTTGGCGGTTTTGGCGCATCGGTTGTGAAAGCTAAACCATCAATAAAATAATCCTGCTCGATAGGCCACCAGTTTTCGGGATTTTTTAGAGGCAGAATTTCCGAAGTTCCATCCGTATAATTAATGGTAATTTCTCCGTTTGTGATGCGACTTTGCATTGGGTTTGTAGTTCCTGCGAGCATGAAATAGGCGTGTGAAGCTTTTCCGTTTAAGGGAATATTAATGCTTTCAGGAAAATTATCCCACATGGAGGTGAAGATAATATTTTTTTGATTTTCATCAGAAGGCGTTTGAAACGGAATTCCGTTTGGAGTTGTAATCTGCCCGTTTGTTTTTGCTTTTTCGCGTAAACCTTTGTCATCGATTTTTACGGAAATATTCGGATAACACCAATTCCCTACTCCTTGTTTGGGTAATTGTAAAGTCACCGTTTGAGGTCTTGGGGACAAATATTCATAATTGAAAATATCCGTCACTTTTGAGTTAAAAAATGATGCTAACGAAATTGTTTCTGCACGTTTGGATTTATCCAATGGCGCATCCCAGTTTGTAAACTCGTTAAGAGATTTATTAACTGATTTTACATTTACATGAATGGGTTTCCACCAGGATAATTCTCCTTGTCTCAATTCTACAAAAAAGAGTTTATCACCTGCCAAATTCACTTTTGCCTTGAGCGAATTTTCTGTTTTGGAAATTTCACTTAAAACTAATTGCGGATCGTAAACTGATATTATTTTAGCTTTAGAAGTTTTCAATTCTACTATTTCATTTGCAGTATAATTTTCTTTTGAAGTTACTTCTTCTATCAAATCGCCTTTCCATTTAATGGTAATTTCATAAGAGGTATTATAAGGAACTTCGATACTGATTTTTGGATTTCCGATGTTTTCCGGAACTGATTTCCATGAAACTGAATTTCCGTTAACAGTAATATTTTCTACAGTTTCATAAGACGAATTCAAAACCAGATTTAAATTCATTTTAGCCGAAAACTGGTTTTTGATCTGGTATTTTTCCTCTTTATTTTCTCTTTTAAAATCAATTGAAATGTCCGGAATTTGCAAAGAAGCTTCATTCCATTTTTGAGGAAATCCGGGTTTGATGGTTAAAACCTCAGCCAAAGCATCCGGCTGAATTCCAAAAAGTCCTTCGACCAAAGTTCGTGAAGCCATACCAATTGGGTCAGCAAAATCGCGGTACAATTCGCCACGCATGGCATCCTGATACAAAAGCTGCTCGAAACCTCCGGGCGAAGCTCCTAAATACATACTTTCTACCAGAGCACTTTCCCACATTGTAAAAGCTTTTTCTGATTGTCCGCCTTGCCAAAACGCCAAAGAGGTATGCAATTGTTCGGCTAAAGCCACATTATTTGTCGACCATGTGTAAGGCTGCCAGTTGGTGGTACTAATAACATAAAGGTCTTTTTTATCCAATCCTTCTGCCGAAATTGGAATGTGCGGAATCTGATTGTTGACATAATCCAGCATTTGATAACTCTCGAAAGGATTCGATAATTCTGAATCAATCGTGTGGTAAATACTCCAGATTCCTGGTGTATCGTGCAATAATCTGTTTCCTAAAGCATCTTTATATTCGGCAAAAATTCCTTTATTGGCTACCCAAAGCTGACTGTTTGTTGCTTTTAGAATTTTATCAGCTTCTTTGGTAAAAGGGTTTTCATCTTGCTGAATTTTCTTTGCAATCTGAGCAACCGTTTTGTTCGCGTAATAATTATACGCCGAAGAATGAATGACTCCGCCCCCGCTATATTGCAAGGCATCACTTGCCCAAATTGAAGCATATGCATCGTATAATCCGTCTCCGTCAGGATCGAAATTTCTTTTTTCCCAGTTTAAATGTCTCTGGATTGTGGGCCACATTTCTTTTATAAATGCCGTATCACCTGTCCATTTAAAATGTCTGAGCATCTGATCTATAAAAACCAGATTCATATCATAATGATGTGCGACGTTATTCTTATTCGGACTTCTGCTGATATATCCGCTACTGAACATCGAAGTTCCTATTTCTTCTTTTTGGCGGGCTAAATTTCTTTCTTCATCCAACACAATCGGGCCACTTTCCGGACTTGTCACCTGCGAATTGCTGTAACTGGTAAAATGCGTTTTTGCCCTGTCATGCCAGCCCAAAGGATCTGCTGTATAAGCACCTCGCCAGGCATTTAGATACATTCTCCAGGCAATGGCACCATGAAGATAGGCTGGACTTTCCCAAATTCCGTCGGCAGCGATTGCAAGTGCAGATCCTAAAGTATTGATGTAAGGATCCGGAGTCGAAACCTTGACTCTATTAGCCAAAAGCTGTGTTTGCTGAACTGACTTTTCGTAAAGTTGAGCTATATTTTTCTGGTTGTAATTTGTTTTAGAATCTTCTGCCAAAAACAACCAATAATCACCTTTTTCTGTAATTGATTTTATTTTTCCTGTAATGAGACTCAACGATTCCGGATTTGAATTGTAAAGTTCTAATGGAGTTTTCTGAGACTTTGCATTGGCCAAATGTGTTACAGATTCCGGAAAAAATCCAGTAAGCTTTTTATTGTTTCCTGTTTTTTGTTTATTGCTTTCTGAACCATATTCTAACAGGAAAGATTCTTTTTTGATCGTGTACTTATTATTGCTACAATAATCTGGCTGTAGATAAAAAACCGATTCAGGATCAGCGCCAATATCGCCATCACGACTAAACTTTTTTCCAGTTGCTCCGCCAAAAGCCCAAATTAAGCTGCAATTTTTAGATACGTTTTTACCGTATACTTTTACAATAAAACCTTCACTTTCTTTTAAAGCGACGACATCTATAAATAATTTTCCGTTTCCTAAAATCGGGTCTTCAATGGTATAATGCATTGTGCCTAAAACATATCGGGTATCAATTTTTGAAGTTTCAGTAATCCATTTGCTTTCGTTTCCGTTTACGATACCTAATTTAAAATTCCCTCCCATACCCGGCATATACATTGCAAACTCAGGCAAATCGCCTGTTTCTACCCTAAATCCTGTATTAGAACCGTACAACGCTCGGTTGAATTTTCGGGTGCCATTTTTTAAAACAAAACTATTTCCCTCCGGCGCGTAGTGTATTTTGCGTGGTGTTTTATTTTCTTGTCCAAACGTAACGAGTGAACACATTAGAAATAAAGCTGCCAGGATTTGAATAGATTGTTTTTTAATTTTCATAGCGTTGTAAAAAATGAATTATCCTTAAATTCGGATAATAAAATTATTCTGTTCTAATTTTATGAATGCTGTAACGTGGATGCAATTTCTTTGTTTTTTAGTGGTATAGTATCCTGTACCTACCTGATTTTTGCAATATAATATTTTATAATATTCTTATTTTTTAACATCATAGTACAGGATACTTTATAAAAACAGAACTACTAGTTTTGAAATAACATCAAATTAACTATGCTATAAAAAAGTTTCAGGTTTCAGGTTTCAGGTTTCCTGATAAGGCTTTCGTTTCGCTTAGCCTGAAAATGTAAATGATTTTTACCGCAAAGAGCGCTAAGGTTTACGCTAAGTTCGCAAGGTTTTTGTTTTGTATTTCGCTTTGCTTTGAGGTCACTAAGGGATTGCGAAAAAAGTACGCAGATGAAACGAGTGGCTTGAAATTAAAAATTAAAACTTCATTGATAGCGAAGTCTAACTTTTGTTTAGTCTTTTTGAGTTACGATTATTAAAACCTATTAAACAATTACTTTAAAACAAAATATCATATTTCATGAAATCAATTAAACTACTTTCTTTTTTATCTCTGGCTTTCCTTTTTTTCAATTTCACTTTAAAACAAGAAAATAAGCCAACTGTTTTTATGGTGGGCGATTCTACTGTAAAAAATGGTAAAGGCGATGGCTCCGGCGGACTTTGGGGATGGGGCGATTATATTGGGCAATTTTTAGATACTACAAAACTCAATATCGAAAATCATGCTTTGGGTGGTACAAGCAGCCGAACTTTTCAGGATAAAGGCTTGTGGATTGCGGTTTTAAATAAACTCAAAAAAGGAGATTACGTCCTGATTCAGTTTGGGCATAATGATGATGGCCCGGTAAACGACAGTCTTCGTGCCCGCGGAACGATCAAAGGAATCGGAAACGAAACTCGGGAAATTGATAATATCCTGACCAAAAAACATGAAATTGTTCATAGCTACGGCTGGTACATTAAAAAGGTAATTCGTGAGGCAAAATCAAAAGGAGCGATTCCTATTGTTTGCTCTCCTATTCCGCGAAACGACTGGAAAGAAGGGAAAGTGCCCCGTAACAATACATCATATGGTTTATGGGCCAAACAAATTGCAAAAAAAGAGAAAGTGACTTTTATCGATTTGAATGATAAAATGGCTCTGGAAATGGAAAAACTGGGCGAACAAAAAGTAACGGGAACTTACTTTTATAAAAAAGACCATACGCATACCTCAGCAAAAGGTGCGGTACTTTCTGCTTCACTAATTATTGATCAACTAAAAGAAAGTAAAAACTCTTTGAAAAATTACATTTTAAAAGATCCAAAAATTGTACTTCCTGCCAAAAAGAAGGTGTATTTGATTGGAGACTCTACAATGGCCAACAATAATGGTGATCAAAATGCCGTGGGTTGGGGAGTTCCGTTTCCTGCGTATTGCGATACAACCAGAATTGAAGTGATTAACAAAGCCAGAGGCGGCAGAAGTACCCGAACTTTTGATCATGAAGGCCTTTGGAATGAAGTTAAAGAACAATTACAGCCCGGGGATTATATAATGATTCAGTTTGGGCATAATGATGCCGGGGCTATTGATAAGGAAAAATTTAGAGGTTCTCTTAAAGGAAATGGCGACGAAACACAGGAAGTTACCCTTGCAGATGGATCTAAAGAAATTGTACACACTTTTGGGTGGTACATGAACAAATTTATTCGGGAAGCCAAAGAAAAAGGCGCTATACCTATTGTTTTAAGCCAAACGCCAAGAAATGAATGGCCAAACGATAAAGTAGAACGAAGAAGTGATACGTACGGAAATTGGTCGAAAGAAGCAGCCGAAAAGGAAAAAGTATTCTATATCGATTTGAATGAAATAGTTGCCCTAAAATACGAAGCTTTAGGCAAAGAAAAAGTAAAAGCCTTTTTCCCGAAAGATCATACGCACACCGGTGCAGAAGGTGCTAATCTCAATGCATTGACCGTAGCGGAAAGCATTAAAAAATTAAAAGACTGTGGGCTTAGGGACTATGTGTTATGAGTTATGTGTTATGAGTTATGGGTTATGGGTTATGGGTTATGGGTTATGGGTTGCTTGACAATTTTTATTCATTCATAACTTCTAACTTCTAACCTCTAACCTCAAATTTATCCCATAAAAAAAACCTCGTTTAATTGCTTAAACGAGGTTTTATTTTGAATAAAAATATTATTTTTTTGATTCTTCGATAGAAACTTTTCTAAACTCTTTTAAAAGTTTTTCAATTTCTAAAGTAGCTTTACGAGCTCTTGGTCCAGCAGCTTTAACACCTTTTTCTGTTAAAGATTCAGCTTCTGCTCTAAATGTGTCAATTTCGGCGTTGATTTTTACTAATAGATCTTTCATGCTTATAATGATTAAATTAAGCCGCAAAAATAAAAGTTTGATTGATAGTTACAACATATTTCACGTTAAAATTATCAGTGTTTTTCAGGGTTCCCGTTAACATTAAATTTACCTCGCTTTTTTTTGCGAACCACACAAGAACCAAACAACTACTAATCAACCACTTATTTTATCAACTATAAAAAGAGATGCTTACACGAGGTCTGTAAAATGACTGAAAATAATTTGTTATTTTTTATCTCAATTACAAAAAACGACACAAAAATTTAACATTTTGCTCCATATCGATCTGAATTTTGTTGAGAATTTGAGGAAAAACTACTCAACCAACTGTTTATTCACGTAAACATTTTTAAAATTTACTCCATTTATAATGCTTTTATCAATATCAGTTTTAGTTGCCTCAATGTTTAAATTTTCAAATACAAAATTCGATAAACGAACATTTGGATCATTTTCTACTCCGTAAAAAGTATCACATTTAAGATCAATATTTTTTAAAGTAATATGATCTCCGTAAGACAATGGAACATCAGGACGGCCTTTTAAATCAAAAAATTGTTTCCATGCAAAAACAGCCAGACAGGTTTTGGCTTCACCCTTGATATCTTCTACTCTTATGTATTCATATCGCTGTGGTGTGTCGGGTCTCATTTTTAGCCACAATAATCTCGAAGCACCTTCTATTTTACAATTACGCATGATTACGTTTTTGTTGTGAATAGATTCGCTTCCGTTTGTTAGCGCAGAATGACAGAATCCAAAATTGCAGTCTTCGATGATAATATTGGCATTAGGTCCGTTATTTTTATCCTGATCGGCATACGGTCCTTTTCCTCCTTTTAAGGCAATTGCATCATCATTAACAGATAAGTAACAGCCTTTTACTAAAAAATTAGTGCAAATATCAATGTCGATCGCATCTGTACTTGGGGCTTTTGAGCTAATGTGAGGAGAAAAAATATAAAGATCAAGCAGTTTTACATTATTACATTTATAAAAATGATTCGTCCAGAAACCAGAATTTATTAATCTTACATCCTGAAGCTGCACGTTATTAGAGTTCCATATAAAAACCAATCGCGGTCTTGAAACTTCGAGATTGGTGCATTTTGGATTTTCTTTGCGTCGCGCCCAAAAAGCATCCCAATATTTTTTGCCATTTCCGTTAATAGTTCCTTTTCCCGAAATCGAAAAATTATCGACTCCGTATGCATTGACCAAAGCGGGGAAATAATCCAGATTTTGGCCTTCCATTCTCGATGGCATTATTGGGAAATCGGCAATATTATCAGAACCTTTTAAAACTCCGCCTTCTGAAACGTATAATGTAGTTTTAGGTTTAAAAAACAATGCCCCACTTAAGTAAACTCCTTTTGGGATAATAATAACTCCACCGCCATTTGCAGCGGCTTTATCGATTACCTTCTGAATGGCAACGGTTTGAATTTTGGTACTGTCCTTTCCTACTCCAAAATCTGTAATCGTGTATTTTTTGCCCAGATCTTTCAACTGAATTTTAGAATAATCCTTAAACCAATTGGTGATTTCGCTTCCATCCGGAAATGTATCATTTGCGTAATGCTGCGCAAAGGATGTATGTGAAAGCCCTATGATGCAGATTAAAATTTTAAAAATATTTTTCATTTTGGTTATGTGTTAGTATTAGTTTATTTTTTTTTAATGAGTGTAGCCAAAGTTTCCACAATCTTGTCATCCTGACGGATGAAGGATCGCACTCGAAACTCTGCAAAGATTAGCGATTTACTTTGTCGAGTTTCTTGCGGAGATCCCTCGTTCCTCGGGATGACAAACTGAACGGTTAACAATCTTTGTCGAGTTTCGAGTGTGATCTCTCGTTCCTCGAGATGACAAAATGAACGCGTATTCTTTGTCGATTTAGCAACGCAGATCCCTCGTTCCTCGGGATGACAACATTGCGGTTAATTTATCAATTTACTACATAATCTTACTTCACCTCAACCTTAATTTTAGCCGAAAGCTGCTTGGCTAAAGTCGTGACGTAATTGGTAAAATACTTCGAATCTTTAAAATTACTATCTGCGCTTAATTCCCAGCCCGCTATCGGATAATAACTCACTTGCTGATTGTTTTTTGCAGAAAGTTTTATCAAATAGGAATCTGTTAGTTTTCCTGTTTTTGGCGCTTCGATATAACCTTTATAAACCGCTTTTGGAACAATTACAGCAGTTCCCAGAATCCATTGGCGTTCGTAGGTTAGTTTATCATGTAATATGAAACATACAAAATCTCCGGCATTAATTACCTGCAAAGGGTTTTGATTGTTAAGGTTAGAATATGCAATTACAAGCGTCTCTTTTCCTTTTAAACCATTAACCGAAATAGTATTTTTATAACCGTACATTCCTGGCCAGATTGATGCAGTTTCCTGTGCCTGATATTTATTTCCTGATGCTTCCCAATTTTGATAGTTATAGCTTAAAACAGAATTTACGGGACCTTCACTTACAATTTTAAATGTTGTTTTCTCGATATTGTTTATTGTATCGCTGCCAATAATTCCTAGTCTGTTGATTTTATTATCAATCAATAAAGCAAAACCTCCCAGTCCGGCTGAATTTCCGACAGGGAAAATATCTCTTCCCCAATCGTACATCACGTGATAATTGTCTTCAACAGCTCCTTTACTGTTTATTCCAACATCTTCTGGTGTAATGGCAGGTATTTTTTTTCCGAAAACATCTTTTGAATTTCTTCCGTCCAGATAATGCCTGAAACCTACTTTGTCATTTTCCCAGCTTGGGCCGTCGGTTTGGTATTTTTGGTAACCTAATTTTTTATGCACTTGGTTGGCCATCAAAACTTCATCTGTGGCGGGATGAACAGGCAGATTTTTAGCTTCTCTTTTTCCGAATCTTGCACTCGTTTTTATTGGAAATTTAGGATCTGTATCTGACCAGCTTAAGGTTGCTGTTTTAACTTCTTTTGGAGCAAAATCTGTTACTATAAAAAGTTCGTCCCATTTTCCGTCGCCATCCAAATCATTAACCTGTGCCGGAATTGTATCTTTTTTATATATTAAAACAGGATAAGTTCCTGTTTGGTTATTTACAGACAGTTGATTTCTTTTTATCGAAATAGCTTTTTGAGGCACTTCTATAGTAGAGGTGTTTTTTAAAACAATGGTATTTCCGTTTGATTTTTTCTGCGCATTACAGTTCGCAAAAATTAATACTGATAATGCAAAGGGCGCGTAAAATTTTATAGTATTTTTCATTCTTTTTTTATTTTTATTTGGGGAACAATTTAGTCATTTAATCCAAATGAAAAACCTCTTTTAACACAATAGTTTTTGGCGAATTATCTGCATTTGTTTCCATTATATCTCCCATATAGCTCCACCATTTTTTTACAATGGGATGATTGGGTAAAAAAGTCGTATCAAAATCTTTACTGATTTTTTGAACAGCAAAAAGTGTTAAGGTTGTTTCGTCTAAAAAAATACTATAATCCTGAATTCCGCTTTCTGAAAGTAAAGTTTGTAATTCAGGCCAGATTGTATCGTGACGTAATTTATATTCGGCTTCAAAACCCGGTTTTAATTTCATCGTAAAAGCATTTCTTACTTTTGTATTATTTTCCATTTTTTCTAATGATTTTTGTTTTTTTTTGTTGGGCGTAATTTTTTAAACACATAGATACATAGGTTTTGCATTGTCTCAAAAAGGCGTTTCACTTGTTTCAATTCAAATAGATTACCACTTTTAACTTTGCCGCTTTGTTCCTCTGTACCTCAGCACCTTTTAAACTATTTTAAAAATAAAGGCCGAAGCCGTTTCGTATCTCCCTCCTTGCGAAGCGGTAAATAAGTAAGTTGGTTTCCCGTTTTGAAACAATAACTGCGGACGTTCTACCCTTCCATACCGATTCAAATGTTTGGGTGCTTCGGGCTGATTGATATATTTATTTAAGGGCTGATAGGCAATTTGGGGTTTACTCCAGTTTTTTCCGTCATCAGAATCCATGTACAATCCGTAATCGATTCCGAAAACGCCCATATCTCTTGCCAGCATTTTGAATTTTTTATTTTCATACCAAACAAAAGCATCTTCGCATTGTTTGTTGTCTCCCAGTTTAGAAAAATCAATAACCGGATTATGCTCGTATTTTTTATAAGGCCCGTGAAGGGATTTAGCTATCGCCAATCCGTATTTTCTGTTGCCTTTTACGGGAAACTTTGGATGTTCGTAATTTTCTGTATCCAATGATTTATAATACAGCCAATATTCTCCGTTTGGATGTTTTAAAAACGAAGGATTTGTGGTTAAAAGATCATCCCATTCGCCTTCTTTTCCCGGAAGCAATAATGGTTGATCTGGTCTTTGCCAGGGTCCGAAAAGAGAATCTGCAGTGGCTAAACCAATTCGTTTGGTATTCATTTTTCCGTTGGAATTTCCCATAAAAAACAACGCATATTTTCCGTCTACAAAATGAATGCTTGGATTATGACAAGTTGTGGCATCCCAAAAACCTTCGCCTCGCGGTGCTAAAATTGTACTTACATATTCATATGGTCCTTCGGGATTGTTGGCAACTGCGTGTGCAATCTCAGAACTGTTGATCCATCCGCTCATTCCTTTTGCTTTGGGCCATCTGGAAAAAAACACATGAATTTTGCCATCGGGACCTTCTATTGGGCTGTTGCACCAAACATAATAATCTTCGAATTCTAAAGCGCGTCCAACTGGTCGAAGTCTTTTTTCGAAATCAGAAAGCTTTGGATCATCCCATAAAGTAATGGCTTTCGCCGAAAATGGAAGACACAGCGCCATAACAGCGAGAGAATTTCCGATTATAAATTGTCTTCTATTCATTTTTTTTTTGAATTTAAGATTCGCTACTCTTTTGGTAAACGCATTTTTGTCATCCCGAGGAACGAGGGATCTTCACAAGAAACTCGATAAAGTAAGTTAACAATCTTTGCCGAACTACTAACGGAGATTCCTCGTTCCTCGGAATGACAAACTTTATGGTAACTTTGTTAAATCTTAGTAATGTTGATACGGTTCTCAAAATACTATACAAACTTTGTCAAAGTTTAAAACTTTGACAAAGCTTCCAAGCACTAAACCTATTTTTTCTCTGTTTTAATTTCCCAATCATCTGTTCTAAAAGGTGACGCGGGTAAATTTTCTTTATTGAATAAATTAGGTTCAGGAATGGCTTTCCAGGCAAAACGAACGGCAACGGGTTCTTTTACTTTCAAAGAAGAAACTACCACTGTTTTCCCTTCAATTTTGGCATCGGCCGGATAAAAAACCTGATCGCTTCCTGCTATTTCAAATTCTTTTAGATGGTCTCCATTTTGCTTTAAACCTGATTCGGCGTAATCAAAAAATAATTGTGCTTTTTGTTTTTTAATTTTCATTTGGCTAAAAATAGGTCCTGAATACACCAGTTTATTTTCTCCATAGGTTTTAGCGCGGGCAATTAAAGCGAGTCTGTAACCCACGGTTTGCTTGTCTATTGGGTGAATATTATTGGCGTCTCCAACATCTGTTGTCACAACCATTCCGCTGTTCGGAATTATTTTTAAGGACATTAATTGTGCTTCGCGTATTTCGGCATTTTGTCCTTTATGAGGTGTAATTTGTACATAAAAAAAAGGGAAATCTCCTTGTTTCCTTTCTTCTCTCCAGCTTTTTACCATGGCAGGAAATAAAGATCGGTACAAATAGGCTTTTCCTGAATTACTTTCGCCCTGATACCAAATAGCACCCTTTATAGTATAATTTACCAGAGGATGAAGCATTGCATTATACAATACATACGAGGTTTTGTTGGCTTCTTTTTTAGGCTTTTTTAATTGTCCTTTTACAGCATTTTCTGCCGCTGCAATTTGCTCATTGGTAAGATTTAAATAATAGTTTTCAAGTTTTTCCTGATATGCTTTTTCGTTTTTTGCGTCTTCCTGCAAAATGGGCAAAAAGGCAACATCTTGTTCTAAAACGCTTTGCGCTGTCCACGCTTCTGCTTTTGTTCCGCCCCATGAAGTCGAAATTAATCCGATGGGTACATTCAGTTTTTGATATAAATCCCTGCCAAAAAAATAGGCTACGGCAGAAAAACTCTGAATACTTTCGGGCGTACACACTTTCCAGCTTCCGGTAACATCTTCAAGTGGTGTCTGCGCAGCATTTACGGCAACGGTAAACAATCTAATATTGGGAAAAGAGGCGTTTTTTACTTCTTCTTCATAATTTTTGACTCCGGTTTTCCATGTTTTATCTTCTCTTCCCACAGGAAAAAACATATTCGACTGACCTGAACAAAGCCAAACCTCGCCGATTAAAATATTTCTTAAAGAGATCGTATTTGATGCATTGATGGTAATATCATAAGCTTTGTCACTTCCGTTTGGTGTGTTTAATGCTGTTTTCCAGTTTCCAGCAGCATCCGCCAAAACTTCAACGGGAAGATTATTCCATCCTAAATGAATGGTTATTTTTTCGTTTGGAGCTGCCCATCCCCACAAATTAACTTTTGTATTTTGCTGTAAAACCATATTATCAGCTACTAAAGCGGGCAATTTAACCTGCGCCAGAACAGCGTTTTTTGCACTAAAAACCAGTAGAATTAAGAGAAGTCTTTTTAGGTAAATCATTAGAATATTTTTAAATACTAAAACATTAAATTTAAAACAGTTAAACGGTGAATCTATCCTGTGCTTTCCTGTTTATTTTAAATAAAAAAGAAGTCGTCTAAAAAAAGACAACTTCTTTAAAAAAAAATAAAAAAATTGGAGCAAATGTTTCTTAATCGTAACCCGGATTTTGATCGTAAAGCCCAGGAACGGCTAAAATTTCTGATAACGGAATTGGATACAACAATGAATTGTTATCGATTGTTCTAATTTTCCCTTCGGTATCTTCTGCCGCTTTCCAGGCGTTCATTGTAGTTACTGCTTTCCCTGATCTGATAAGGTCAAACCATCTTGTCCCTTCTGAGAAAAATTCTTTTCTTCTTTCTGTAAACAAATCATCCAAAGTAATATTAGAAGCATTTGCCGCAACACCTGCTCTTGTTCTTACTTTATTTACAATATCATCTACTTCTGCCTGCGATCCGCCGCCGCCGTGAAGCGTACATTCGGCCATTAACATCAATACATCTGTATAACGTGTTACCATAAAATCGACACCCCAGTCTTCACGACCGTTTCCGTATCTGGCAGCATCAATGTATTTTTTGAAAACAGGCAACGTATAACTTCCTTTATAGGTTCCGGTAGCAACTGTATAACTGGTTGCAATTCCGTAAATTTTTCTTTTGTCTGTTGCTTCAAACAAATTCAAAAATCCGGTTGAAATTGGTTTTGCCTCCAAAGCTCCCTGCGCTGATAAATTTACCGAAGCAAAATAAGGCTCGTAACCTAACTCTACCATAAAATTGCCTCCAACGGCCAGCGGCAAACTTTGAGTATACGGAATTGTTAATACATTTTCTTTATTGGTAATTCCTTCTACTTTAAAAATGGGTTCGTAATCTGTATTAAAGGTATATAAACCACTTAACTTAATATCATTTAATTGCTGATAGGCTTTGTCCCATTCGTTTAATCCCAATGTAGCGCCATCAATACTATATGTTGGGCTTGAGCGGGTCATGTATACAAGACCTAATAATGCTTTTGCTCCGTATTTGGTAACACGACCAAAATTCGCTGCGTCGTATGTTGGTGCCAAATCCGGAATAGCTTGTTCAAGATCTGCTATGATCAGTTTATAAACATCTACAACCGGCGTTCTTGGTATTTTTGCAGCTTCGGTAGCGGTCATTGTTTTTTCTAATAATGGCACTCTTCCAAACCATCTTATTAAATCAAAATAACAGAATGCTCTAAGAAAACGGGTCTCGGCAATCATAGAAGCTTTCTCAGCCGGATTGGTAAAAATCTGATCTCCTTTTTCGGCGATTTTTTCTAATAACTGATTGGCTTTATTAATAGCATTATAATTACTCAAATAGGCTTCTTTCACGTAAGTGTTCGAACTTATCGAGGTATAAAAACTATTAATTCCTTCCCAATCTCTTGAAGCTTGTGTTGTAGCAAGCAAATTATCTGATCTTACCTCGCTTAAATTCAGGACTCTGTTGGCATAACCATACGTTCCCATTCCGTGAAAAGCCACAGAATAAGTTGCATTTCTGGCCTGAACAAAATCGCCAGGTGTGGCGTAGAAATTCTCAATGGTTCCCTGAGATAAAGGCAATTGATTCAATTCATCCGTGCAGGACGTTATTGCCATTATTACTGTGAGTAAATAAATATATTTTTTCATTTTATTTTAATTAAAATTAATGTTAAGTCCTATCACTAAAGATTTTGCCAAAGGAGCTCCGCCATAATCTACCGGTACAGAAAAATCGCTGTTTGAACTCGCTGATGTATTTACTGCCTCAGGATTAAAACCTACTTTATATTTGTTCCAGTAGAACCAGTTTTCTCCCGTTACATAAAGTCTCATATTATCGATTCTGCTTAAACCTTTAATGGCTTGTCTAAGGTTATACCCAATTGTAATGTTGCGAACACTCACATAATCTGATTTGTACAACCAGTCTGAATTGGCCTGATATCCAAAAGATGTTCTCCAGTTTCCTCTTACCGAAGGATCTACGTTTAATGAATTTTCAACAGATCCCATTCCGGTACGGTCAATCGCTCTTCCTGTTAATCCGTAAACTGTTCCTCCGTTTTGTCCCTGAACTAATATATTTATATCAATATCTTTATATTTGAAGGTATTGGTGATTCCCCAGGTATATTTTGGAGTTGGATTACCCAAATCTACACGGTCATCAGAATTGATTTTTTTATCTCCGTTCTGATCAATATATCGTGGATCTCCCAAAACTAATTTATTACCTCCAATTGTAGTTCCACCCGCATCAATATCAGCCTGACTCACTACTCCGTTTTGCTGTAATCCAAAAATAGTATACATTGGTTTTCCAACTTCTAATTTTACAAAAGGAACTCCACCATCATAGGCATTACTAATTTCAATTTTACTCTGGCCAGGTCCAAGCGCCAAAACTTTGTTTTCGTTATGGCTTATATTGGCCGAAGTTCTCCATTCAAAACTTGGTGTTTTCACGTTTAAAGAGCTCAATTCAAATTCCCAACCCTGATTTTGTACTTCCCCAACATTGGTCAAATAACTTGTAAATCCGGTTGCCCCAACGATAGGCACTCTTAATAATAATTCGCTGTTATTTTTTCTGTATACTTCGAATGTTCCTGTTACTCTGTTTTTTAGAATTCCAAAATCCAAACCGAAATCCACACTTCTTGATTCTTCCCAGTGCAATGATGGGTTTGCTATCGATGATGCTCCCTGACCAATTGCAGCTGCACCACCAATAGAATAATTATAGGTCGCCAATGTTGCGTAAGAGGCATAACTGCCAATATTGTTACTTCCGTTAAGTCCTCCGCTCGCTCTTAGTTTTAAGTCACTAAGCCAGTCTACTTTTTGTAAAAACTCTTCTTGTTTTACTCTCCAAGCTAATGATAGCGAAGGAAAAACTCCCCATTGTTTATCTGATCCAAATTTCGAAGAACCATCACGTCTTACACTTGCAGATAAAATGTATTTTTCTTTGTAGTTGTACTGCAATCTTGCAAAATAAGAAAGCAATGTACTTTTTTCTGCATTGGTTGATCCTAAAGATCCCGTGGGCAATGTCTCGACAGTTGAACTATTATAAAGTGCCCCTGAAGATAAATTTGATCTCATAATTTCATATGAACTAAACGATTGTCCTAAAAGCACATTAAAATTATGATCTCCAAATGATTTGTCCCAGTTTAAGGTATTTTCATTAACTAAGTTTTGTCTTCTGTATGTGTTATATGCTCCTCTAATACTTGCCTGAACATCATTTGGTGTGTAACTTTCGGTTGTATTATCTGAGTTGTCAAAATTTAATGTTGTCTTCCAGGTAAACCCTTTAGCAAACTGATAACTTGCATAGGTAGAAATCAAGGTTCTGTACATGGAGTTTTTTCCTGTTCTGGCCAATGCATTAAGCATATTGGTCGTACTACTTCCCCACGCATATCTGGTTGTATATTTTTCTCCTGCCGCATTGGAGGCGCTTTCAAAAACCGGTGTTGCTACAAGGGCTTTAAATAAGGTATTGTCTTTTCCTTCTACTCCCGGATCATTTTTGATGGAGTATGAAGGCGCAATATTTATTCCTGTTTTAAAATTTTCTGATAATTTAAAGTCAACGTTGGCTCTTGCAGAAAATAAGGTGTAATCTGTACCAACAATATATCCTGAATTTTTTTGGTAATTGGCAGATACATAATAATTAACAACATCAGTCGCTCCGGAAGCCGATAATTGATAGTTATTGAATTCTCCTGTACGGAAAACTTTATCCTGCCAGTCGATATAATCTAATCCAGGATGTCCAGGAATATCCCATCTTTCATCATACAAATAAGTATAATACCTTGTATTGGCTGTGTTAAGAGGTGCAGTTGGATTTTTTGCATTATAAGCTGCAATTCTTTCCGCATTGTTCTGGCTTGCAGAAGCACCTGTAATTCCTGATCCTACCCATTGCGAATCGATCATGGTTTTAGCCCTGTCGATCCATCCCTGAGCTGATAACATATCTACCCTGTTGGCTTCTTTATTTACACCGCCATACATATTAAAAGTAAATTTTGTTTTTCCTTTTTTTCCCTTTTTTGTTGTAATCAAAACAACTCCGTTTGAGGCTCTTGATCCGTAAATAGAAGCTGCTGCTGCATCTTTTAATACTTCGATCGACTCTACATCATTAGGGTTCATGTTATCTAGTGGGCTTCCGCTTGAAAATCCTCCGTTGCTGTTGGATCCTTCGGTGTAAATAGGAAATCCATCTACCACATACAAAGGTTCGTTTCCGGCCGTAATAGATCCTGCTCCCCTAATTTCGATACTAAAAGGCTGCCCTGGTAAACCTGTTGTTTGTTTTACACGCACCCCGGCTACCTGCCCTATTAAACCCTGATCGATTCTGGAAATTGGTCGTTCTGTAAAGTTTTCTGTTTTAATTCCTGAAATGGCTCCTGTAGTTAATTTTTTCTTTTGGGTTCCGTACCCAATAACTACGACTTCATTTAAGTTTGAACTCTCTGCATCTAAAGAAACATTATAAGTAGTTGAAGCTCCAATTTTTAGTTCTTTCTTTAAAAATCCTACGAAAGAGAAAACCAAAGTTTCTCCTTCGGAAACTTTTATGGTGAATTTCCCATCAAAATCAGTACTAGCTCCTCTATTGGTTCCCTTAACGATTACGTTAGCTCCCGGAATGGAGAGTTTAGACGGATCAGTAACTGTTCCTGTAACCGTTTTTTCTTGCGCATAAGCCGACGCATGCAGTAAAGCAAAGAAGGCCATAATCAGCAAAAGATTAAGCTTGTTTTTCATAAAAGTTAAATTTTGGTTAGTTTAATAGTTTTTTCAAATTTATCCAGAACCAGTTGCCGTGGCATCCTGTAGTATCCTGTTAGATTTCAGTACATTATAGCGTTTTTATATTTATTTTAAGACAAAAATCGCACAACTGACTGATTTACAATCTTTAAAAAAAATGAAATATTAATAAATATGATATCAAAAATTTAATTAAAATATTTTTTATTATTTGGTATTTATTTATATAAAAAATAAAGAATAACAAAATAAGTAACTACATTGTTTAAACATTCCGTTTTTTAATATAATTACTAAAAACAGGATGCTACAGGATAGCCTTTTGATGGGTTACTAATACTTTTACTTCATTACTACTGCTGAAAAATTGTGTTGTATGATTTTTTAACGATGTGAAGTGATTAATTTAGTAACCACTAAAACTTTTTGAGTAAATAATGAAAATAACCAAATCCAATCTCCTTATTACCTTATTCTTTTGCGGCGCTCTTAGCACTTTTGCGCAAGAAACATCCGGTTCTCCCTGGCCAAAATCTACTAACATCAATCAGCCGTGGGCACGTTGGTGGTGGATGGGAAGTGCTGTAGATAAACCCAACCTCAAAAAGAGTTTGACAGACTTTTATAAAGCAGGAATTGGTGGTGTTGAGATTACACCTATCTACGGTGTAAAAGGAGAAGAAAATAATTTTATCGATTATCTTTCGCCTAAATGGATGGAGATGTTAGATTACACTATTCATATTGCCGATAGTCTGCATATGCAAGTTGATATGGTATTGGGAACGGGCTGGCCTTACGGAGGTTCTCATGTAACATTGCCTTATGCTGCCTCAAAATTAATTGTAGAGAAATATTCGATTAAGAAGAATGAAACTTTCGATAAAAATATTGTTGTCACCAACAGTAAAGAAAAAGTACCTGCTGAACTTTTATATGTTGTAGCCTATGCAAGCGATGGCACTTATATTAATTTAACAGATCAGGTTAAAAAGAATAAAGTTAATACTAAAGATAAAGGAATTGAAGGCAATCCTGTTGCTTTACCCAACTTATCAGAACCTAATAAACTAAAATGGAAAGCCCATAAAACTGATTATACGATTTACGCCGTTTTTAGCGGAAAAACAGGACAGGAAGTAAAAAGAGCTGCGCCGGGTGGCAAAGGATATACTTTAGATCATTATTCTGAAGAAGCACTAAATGCATATGTAGTTCCTTTTAATACTGCTTTTAAAGGTCGTGAAGGAAAAATAAGAGCCATTTTTAATGATAGTTTTGAGGTATACGGAACTGATTTCACACCTAATTTCTTTGAAGAATTTAAAGCCTTACGTGGATATGATCTTAAAAAACAATTACCTCTTTTACTAAATGAAACTTATAATGAAGCGGGTAACAGAATAAGAAGTGATTACAGGCAAACGATTGGTGATTTGTTATTGAATAAATTTGATAAATCATGGACTAAATGGGCGCATTCTAAAAACTTTAAAACCAAACTTCAGGCGCATGGATCTCCCGGAAATCTTATTGATTTGTATGCTTCCGCGGATATTCCGGAATGTGAAACTTTTGGCTCTATGCCATTTGACATTCCGGGTTTCAGACGAGAAAAAGAGGATATTCGTGAAGGTGATGCTGATCCGGTGATGTTGAAATTTTCGTCATCTGCGGCTCATATATCAGGTAAAAATTTAGTTTCATCAGAGACTTTTACATGGCTGAGAGAACACTTTAAAACAGCGTTATCACAATGTAAACCTGAGGTCGAAGATTTAATGCTCAACGGAGTAAATCATGTTTTTCTTCATGGATCTACATATTCGCCAACAAGGGCAGCATGGCCGGGATGGCAATTTTATGCTTCGGTAAATTTCAATTCTAATAACAGTATTTGGGAAGATGCTCCGGCTTTGTTCTCCTACATATCAAATTGCCAGTCATTGTTACAACAAGGAAAATCTGATAATGAAATCCTGCTTTACTGGCCTATTTTTGATACTTGGGACAAATATCAAAAAGGTAATTTATTCTTTCAGTTCAAAATACATTCTTTATCAGAATGGCTGTACGATACCTCGTTTTATGACACTACCAAAAGTTTAATAAAAAAGGGATATGGCGTAGATTTTATCTCTGATAATTTTATAGCAGATGCAAAAGTAATCAACGGAAAAATTGTTTTACCCGGCGGTAGTTTTAAATCGCTGATTATTCCGTCTTGTAAAAAAATGCCTCTTGCTACTTTGCAAAAACTAATTGAACTCAAAAAAGCTGGCGGAGCTATTATTTTTGAAGGTCTACCTGAATCAGTTCCCGGATTCAACGATTTTAAGAAACAGGAGGAAAACCTTCAAAATCTTTTAACAGCAAATGCAGCCTTAATACAGCCTGCCTCAGACATTTTTAAAGCTCTGGAAAATGTACAACTGTATCCTGAAAAACTTGTAGAAACAGGTTTAAAATACACAAGAAGAGATATTGATGGTGAAAAAATTTATTACTTGGTTAATCATACCCCACAAACGATAGATACTTTTATTCCGCTGCAAATCGGCAATAAAGAAGTTGTTATTTTTGATCCGTTAACCAGAGCTTACGGTAATGCTATTGTTACTAAAAATGCCAATACAACACTGGTTAAGCTTAAAATAGAACCGGGACAATCTTATTTTTTAAAAACAGAAAATACGGCATCACAAAAAAAATGGCAATATTATGAGCCTGTTGCGAATGCCATTTCTTTAAAAGGAAACTGGAAAATAGCATTTGACAAAGGTGGTCCGGAGCTTCCTGCAAATGCAACAGTATCTACTTTAGAATCCTGGACTAAATTAAGTCCTGATGCAGCTGCGTTTTCCGGAACGGCAACTTATACTTTAGAATTTGACAAGCCTAATGCTAAAGCAGATCAATGGAGTCTCAATTTGGGAGATGTCCGCGAAAGTGCCAAAGTCTGGCTAAATGATGAATTTATAGGTACGGCATGGTCTGTTCCTTATCAATTGCACATTAAAAAACTAAAATCAGGAAAAAATATACTAAAGGTTCAGGTTACAAATCTCTCTGCCAACAGAATCAGGGATAAAGAACTAAAAGGTGAAGAATGGAAGATTTTTTATGAAATCAATATGGTCGATAAAGATTATAAAAAATTTGATGCCACAAAATGGGAACTTATGCCTTCGGGATTATTAGGCCCTGTTACGATTACGCCATTAAAACAAGAAAACTAATTATTAAATAACGAATATTAAAAATGAAAAAGTTACTTTTATTTTTCGCTATATGCCTTTCATACACTAACTCGGCAAACGCACAACAAGCATTTGATAAAAAATTAGTATTAAAACAAATGATGCTTGCCAATGATTATTTCATGCAAAAATGGCCTGAAACCGGCAAAACAATAATTACCAATAAAGAACGCCCAAGTAATATCTGGACGCGCGGGGTCTATTATGAAGGACTTATGGCACTACATGAAATTTACCCTAAAGAAGCTTATTACGATTATGCATATGCCTGGTCTGAATTTCATAAATGGGGTTTTAATGGCGGAAATACGACCCGAAACGCCGATAATTATTGTGCTGCACAAACTTATATCGATTTGTATAATCTGGAGCCGGATGCCAAAAAATTGAAGAATACAAAAGCGAATATCAACATGCTTTTGAATACGCCTCAATTAGACGATTGGTCGTGGATTGATGCTATACAAATGGGGATGCCGGTTTTTGCCAAACTTGGAGTGTTGGAAAAAGACAATCGCTATTTCAAAAAAATGTATCAAATGTACATGTACTCGCGTGACAAACATGGAGATCACGGACTTTATAATCCTAAAGATGGTTTATGGTGGCGCGATGCTGATTTTGATCCTCCTTACAAGGAACCAAACGGAGAAGATTGCTACTGGAGCCGCGGAAATGGATGGGTAATTGGGGCTCTTGCTAAAGTGCTAACGATTATTCCTGAAAACGCACCTTACAGGGCACAATATGTAAAAGATTTAAAAGCTATGGCAGCAGCCCTGGTTCCTATCCAGAGAGCTGATGGTTTCTGGAATGTAAGTTTACATGATCCCACTAATTTTGGAGAAAAAGAAACTTCTGGTACAGCATTATTTGTTTATGGAATGGCTTACGGAATCAACAGCGGGATTCTCAAAAAAGAAACGTACCTGCCAGTTGTTCAAAAAGCATGGAATGCGATGACAACTGAAAGTTTACACACCAATGGCTTTTTAGGGTATTTGCAATCTACTGGAAAAGAACCAAAGGACGGCCAACCTTTATCTTATGATAAAGTTCCTGATTTTGAAGATTACGGATTAGGCTGTTTTTTACTGGCGGGTTCAGAAATATATAAAATGAAATAACTTCTTTTTGGGACTATTTCGTATAAAAAAGCAGGATATCCTTGATGGGATTCCTGCTTTTTTTTATTCCAACTACAACACATTAATTGGAAACTGAATTATAATTAACTAAATTACATAAGAAAAAATAAAGCTTTATAAAAATTATTAAACTTTATTGACATTATATTCGAAGCTGCAAACTTCATTTCTGACGTTTCGGGTACCAAATCAGATTTATTTTTAAAATGAGATTGTAACTCTTTTATAATTTCAATTCTTGTCTTAGAACTATCCAACAATATCAAACTTTTAACCTCTTGTAAAAACGATAAACTGTCGTATAATTGTTTATTAAACAAGCATACCAAAACATTAGTTCCTTTTTTTTCAAGTTGTAAAAACTCAACCAATTCAGACTTGTCATAGACAACATATATTGAGCGATCAAATTTTGCAGCTTCATTTTCATTTTTCGACAAAAATGAATTTTCGAAAAAATCAAATTCATTTTTAAAGCGTCTTTTAAACATCTTTAAAAAAATACCTTTATTATCACAAACCAAAACTCTTTCCTTTTCCATTTTTAAACTTATTTAGAAGTAATTAAAAAATTATTCTCCTTATTGTTATTCCTTAAAAACACAACCTAACCAACTACAAATCAATTGTTTTAAATTTCATACAAAGGTAAATTGACAGAGATTAAATAAGGAACCCTATACGTTATAAAATGAACAGATTAAGGTTTTTATTTAAAAGTTTCCAGAAAATTATATTTTATTAATATGAGTTACATTATGTTCTACAAAAGATATTAATTCATCTATTTTTCGACCGTTATTGTATTTGCTTGAAATTGAAATTATATAATTATTTCGCCCCCTAACGTACAGAAAGAAAAAATCTTTAGTTAAAATTGCTTTATCAATCTGACTCCACTTATGAACAACTTCACCCATGGGAGAATGCACATAAATTCTCGAATTGGTAAAATTAAATTTATACTTTTTACTAAACCTATTATATTTTAATAGCTTTTTAATGAACTGAAAAACAACTTTACTTATCGTATTTACAAACGAATACTGAAATAAAAAAAACAATACAATAAGGATCAGATTTCGTACCAGCCATTGTATATAATCTATTTCATCATTGAGATCAAAAAAATCAAAAAAAACAGCTGAGATTAAGAGAATTCCTGAAAAAACAACAACACGTTCTCGATAGAGGCTCTTAAAATACATTTTATTTAATTTTCGAATTTCGCCTATATTCAACTCAAACTCCAGAAAAAAACCAGAATTACTCATATCTTTTATGATTGCATTTGTACGTATTTGGAAATTTTTTATTTCTGTAAAAAATCAAATCAAAATTAGTGCAATCACAATGTGTACGCTTACTAATGAAGACATAAAAATAGCAGAATACGACTTTTAACAAATTGCTCAAATAGCAGATAAAAAGTGGTTTCCATAAAATGAAATATTGTTTTTGTACAAAATAATTTTCTTACAATTTAACAGCTATTTTTATCGATGAAAAAAAATCAAAAAAATACCTTTATAAGTTATTAAAATATCAGAATAAGACTAAACAATAATTTATATTTAGTTTATTTTCAAATAGTTTAATTTAAATTTTATTTACTACTACTAACTAAAATATTTGCCTACATTTGAAATCAATTTAAATTCATTATAAATAATTTCTTACAAATAAATGAAACTTATTCCTACAGAAGAAAAGCTTAAAGAAAGAGTTAAAGAGTTAACTTGCCTTTATGAAGTTTCAACCATAATTGCAAGGTCTCTCACTAAAGAAAAACAAGCATTACAAAAAATAATTTCGAGTACAAAAAAGGCATGGAGATACGATAAAGATGCCATAGTAGAGCTATTTGTTCCCGATTATATATTAAATACAGCTGAACTAACTGAACATACTGAATACCAAACTAGTATCATATATATCGCAAAAAAAACTGCTGGATATATTAAGGTTCATTATCCAAAAAGTAAATACAATGCTAGTGATTTTTTGAACGAAGAACAAAAACTGTTGGATACTATTGCATATGAAATAGGTAATTATCTGGAGAAGTTTAATACTATCGAAAAAAAACAGCGATTAATGCGAACGGTAGAACGAATAGACAGACTCTCTATTCTGGGAGAAATGACAGCAGGAATAGCACATGAACTTAATACTCCTTTGGGCAACATATTGGGTTATGCAGAACTAATCAAGAGTAGCAATAAAGATCATGAAATAGATTCTGATATTGCTACAATAATAAACTCTGTTATTTATTGTCGTGAAATCGTAAAAAAACTAATGTTTTTTTCTTGCGAAATACCTCAGCAACGACAATTTAAAGAAGTCAAACCTATTGTTGATTTTGCAATGTCATTCCTGAAACAAAACTTTCAGGAAAAAAATATTAAATGCGAACTGGTTTTTAAAAACGATACTATACAGGCTAAGATCGATGATGTTCAACTTACACAGGTTTTTTTTAATTTACTCATCAATGCCATACATGCCTCTCCTGAAAAAAGTACAATAAAAACAATTATCGATAGTGACACTGAAAATTTGATAATAACAATAGAAGATCAGGGAACCGGAATTCCTGATCACATTAAACAAAGAGTATTCGAACCCTTTTTTACAACTAAAACTACAAAAGGCTGCGGACTTGGACTTAGTGTCGTTCATGGAATCGTTAAAAATTATAATGGAGAAATAGTCATAGAAAATAATACGCCGGCAGGATCGATTTTTATAATAAAATTACCTTTAAACTAATTATGAGCATAATGAAACAAAACATACTTATCGTCGATGATAATTATGATATGCTTGATGTAATTCAGCGTCACTTAAAGTCCTTTGATTATCATACTTACAAAGCATCTTCTGTAATTGATGCCATCGATGTTTTAAAATATAATGATATTCATTTATTAATTACAGATCTCAATATGCCTGATATTGATGGTATTGAACTATTAAAATATACTAATGAACATTACCCCTTAATACCTAAATTAGTTGTTACAGGGTTTAACACTATTGATAATGCAATAAATTCTATAAAAGCAGGCGCTTTAGATTATTTAAACAAACCATTTTCAAGTGATGAACTTCAAAAGGCCATTAAAAAATCTTTATTGAAGGCACAAACAAGTCCGAAAACTTTATCAAACAGGATTAATTCGTCAGTAGAAAACAATAATTACTTTGGTATTGTAGGCCGTTCAGAACACTTTGAAAAATTAGTAGAAATAATAAACCGTGTAAAAGACAATAACGTTAATGTATTAATAGAAGGAGAAAGCGGTACAGGAAAAGAGCTTATAGCAAAAGCAATTCATTATAAAGGTGCATTTTCAAAAATGCCTTTTATATCGGTAAACTGTGGTGCAATTCCGGAAAATCTTATAGAATCGGAATTTTTTGGATACACCAAAGGAGCCTTTACAGGAGCATCAGAATCAAAAATTGGATTTTTTCAGGCAGCCTCAAACGGAACTATATTTTTAGATGAAATTGCAACAGCCCCGTTATCAGTTCAAACCAGACTTTTGCGCGTAATACAAGAAAAAGAAGTTACTAAAGTAGGCTCTACAAAAGTTGAAAAAATAAATGTGAGAATAATTTGTGCAACCAATAGCGATTTGCACAAAATGGTTTTGGAAGGAAAATTTAGAGAAGATTTATACTATAGAATAAACGTCATTAATATAAAAACAACTCCTCTTAGAGATAAAAAAGAAGACTTGTTGTTATTAATAAACAGCTTTCTAAAAAAGTATGGGATAAAATATAACAAACCCAATACTTCGATAGATGAAAAAGCTATTGAAATATTACTTCGATATTCCTGGCCGGGAAACGTCAGAGAATTAGAAAATATTATTCAACGTATGATTATATTAAGTGACGAAATTATAAATGTTCAGCATATTCCTGAACATTTAAAATACCATGTTCCCGAAAAAAGTTTTCTCTTTAGATCATTAAAAGAATTTGAGAAAGAACACATCATAAAAACACTTACTGCTGTAAATAATAATAAAAGTAAAGCAGCAAAAATACTGCAAATAGATCGTAAAACGCTTAGTCAAAAATTATCTTAATTATATCTATTATTTCTAATGGAACTGACTTTTTAAGACAATAAATGATAATGTCTTGCTATTTCCAGTAGATGCAACTACAATAAAAACTTTAGATACAGATTAAATCTGTATCTGATAAAATTCATCTATTAAAAACTTTTTATGGGTAACAATTAAAAAGCAGAGTATTAGACAAAAACAAAATAAATTTAACTTTATAAAACTAGCTCTACGTGAAAAAAATTGAACACTTCTACGGTACCGACTTAAAATGGACAAAACCTTTTGCTCAACAGCTCGAAGGAAAAATTGTTGGAAATTTTATAATTGTCCCTGAAAGTATCCAAACAGGGACACGTTATTTTTTAGATTGTGGCGATGGAATCATTGCCTATTATATTGATGTACAATACAACAAAAACCTTCAATTTATCCAGAAAAACATAAGCAATGATTTCGTTGGAATATATTATAATTTAACCGATGGCGACGCCAAATTATCTGCCAATAATTTCATGAAAGACATAGGCCGATGGAAATATAACCTAGCAGTTATAGATGGTGGCTTAGAATCAGATTATGAAGTAAAAAAAGGCAGTAGAACATTGGCTTTGTCTATATTTTTAAAAAAGTCAATGATGGAGTCTTTTGCCATAAAAAACAATATATACTTTCGTGATATTGATAAAATAACAAATCCTAAAAAAAACACCATTGTAATGCTTGACAGGATGAGTAGCGACAGTTTTCATATTTTAAATGACTTACAAAAACTTAAAGTTGGCGGTCCTATTTTTGATTTGAATTTGACCGGAACAGTGCATATGTTACTGGCAAATTTTCTAAAAAAAATGTCTGCGAACAGAATTATCATTCAAACAGTAAACAAAGACGATTTAAACAAGATTATAGCATCACAAATGTTTTTAATTGAAAACATCAAAGAGCCATTTCCCAGTATTCAAATTATGGCTAATATGGCTAATATGTCTGAATCAAAATTTAAAAATTTATTTAAAAAAATAACAGGAATGACACCTAATGCCTTTTTTATGGATAATAAATTACTGCACGCAAAAGAACTTCTTGAAAGTAAACAATTTTCTATATCGCAAATTTCAGATGATCTTAATTTTACCAACAATTCCTATTTCGCATCAAAATTTAAAGAACATTTTGGATTATCCCCCAAAATATTTGTCAAACAACTATAATTTAAAAATATACCACATTTTATTATGAAAAAATTCACTCATTTCTATAGTTTAACTCCAGAATGGCAGCATCATTTAGCTAAGGAAATGAATGGCGAACTTATTGATAATAAGATAATCGTTATTCCGAAATCACTTGGTCAAGGTCATTCCTATTTTACGCAAATCACTCCTGGTATTTCAGTATTACTTATGGATTTTGTACTGAATGAGTCTGTAAAAATAAATCGTATTAAATCTGATAATCAATTATATATTTTACATTTTGATCTAAGTGAAAATGCTAACGTGATCAAAATTAATAATATTGATTACAAAATCGGATCTTATGATAATCTGGGACTTGCTATTATAGATAATAAAATAGAAAGTTCTTTTAAACCGGCAATAAACAAACGAACATTAGCATTGCGATTACTTGTTGATAAAAAACTATTAGATGGTTTTTTAAAAAATCATCCTAGTGAGGAATTCAGTAAACGAAAAATTAAAGTTCCAAAAAATTCGCTTTATTATTATGACAATATAGACAGTAACAGCATTTTATTAATCAGATCTATAAAGGATAAATCAGTATTCGACATCAATTTTAATTCCCATCTAAAAGGTATTTCGCTAAAATTGCTGGGTAATTTCTTAAATCGGTATGAAAATTCAAAAGCTGTTGAAAATGAGGTTACCGAATTAGAAATTGAAGCTATTACCAAAACAAAAACATATTTATTAAATAATCTTTATAATCCGTTTCCTTCTATAAGCTTTCTTTCTGAAATGGCCGGTATGTCGCCTTCAAAATACAAAATGCTATTTAAAAAAAGTTTCTCGAGTACTCCAAATAATTTTTTTATAAAGGAAAAAATGATGCTGGCCAATAAATTTTTACAAAGTGGCGATTACACGACATTAACTGAAATCATTTATGAACTTAATTATACAAAATTAAGTTATTTCTGTTCAAAGTATTACGATCAGTTTCACAGAAAGCCATCAGATGATTTTATAAAAAAAATATAGTAATTAGGCTTAAATAAAGCTTCTCTTTACGTAAAAAAAACCAGTGAAGATAGCTTCACTGGTTTATCTATATATTTTAATCACAAAACATTTTCCGAAATCATCAATGATGATAACTTCATTGATTTTTCAAAAGCAATTGAAAGAGACTTACTTTAGTAGTAAATTCATTGTGAAGTATTGCTATTTTATTGATTTTTTAAGTTTTTCCAGGGATTTATCCTGTAGGATCTTAAGCTGCTGTACGACTATAGCGGCAACTTCAACAGCCCCTTTCTTTGAAAGATGTGTATCATCTGCTTTTTCTTTATCATAATAAGCATTTTCTCCGGCTTTAAAATGCAAATGCAATTGTTTTGATTTTTCTGGTCCGTAAGATTGTTCTAATAGTTCAGTATGATATTCCAGGTCTATAAGTGGTACATTGTACTCTTGTGCTGCTAATCTTGTTTCTAGTGGATAATCTCCGTGAGTAGGCACTAACACTCCTTTTTCATTAAAATTACGTCTTGCTATAGAAGTAAGCAATATTGGAATTGCACCTTTTTCACGGCTTTCTTTTACAAAGCGAATTAAATTGTGTCGGTAAGCTGTATGCGGATTAGTATATCGCGTAGAATCTTCTATTTTTTCATCATTATGTCCAAATTCAATAAAAACATAATCTCCTTTTTTAAGCTTATTATGAACAGAGTCCCAACGTTTTTCATTGATAAAACTTTTGGTACTTCTGCCGTTTACAGCTTTATTTATTATAACAATATTATCATTAAAAAATGTCTGCAGCACCTGTGCCCACCCATGTTCCGGGTTACGTTCCGGATCTTTCTTGTCTGCCATTGTCGAATCTCCAATACAATATACTGCTGTTTTTTGTGCAAAACAAACTGTAGTTATAAGCAATGTTAGTGCTATATATTTTTTCATTTTAATATATTATTGATGTTAATCATTTTTTTAATTTAATGGTGGGTCGCGTTGGTATTGACAATAAAAAGTTCTTAGCCCGTATCATGAACCTCTTTAACCTTGGCAGCTAAAAGCCTTAGTCCCTTAATTCCTCAGTCTCTCAGTCCTTCAAAAAAACTATTTCGCTGCCGATGGAACTGTTGCGCGCTGCCCTATAAATACATCTGTCATTAGAACGTTTTCTGCATTCTCATTCGATAACGCATTTTTAGCAGATTTGATTTCAATATTCCTTAAAGAGATATTCCTGATCTTTTTATCCGGAAATCCCTGAATTACAATTCCATTTTCTGTGGCTTTGTTGCAGGTAATATCCGAGAAAGAAATATTCGAAATCTCAGACTGGAAACCATTGCCTTCTCCGTGATAATTTGCAGTGATATATAAGCAATCTTCTACCTCATCGAGTTTGATATTTCGCACAAAAACATTTTTAATAAAACCGCCTCTATCGGCATTAGTTTTTAAATAGATTCCTCTTTTTAGATAACCAATGGTTTTACAATTCTCAACATAAACATTTTGTACTCCTGCTGACATTTCACTGCCAATTACAACGCCATGAAGTCCTTTAAAATTGCAGTTTCTAATTACAATATTTTCACTTGGTGTGGCTGAATTTGCTCTTCCTTCATGATCTCTTCCTGCTTTAATAGCCACGTTGTCGTCACCATTATCGAAAGTTACATTTTCGATTAAAACATCTTTTGCATATTCAGGATCAATACCATCGTTATTATAATTTAACGATTTATAACGTACTCCCCGAACCGTGATACTTTCGGATTTTAATAAATGTAAACACCAAAAAGGGGAATTTTCGATACGAATATTCTCCACCAAAATATTCCTGCAATTGAAAAACTGAATCATTTGCGGACGTAAAAAATGCCCCTCCCCAAATTTCCTGTCTTTAAGCGGAATATCATTATGATTCATATCGCGGCTTAGATTTTTTCCTGCTCCCTCTTTGGCCTTAAAGCTTTTCCATACCTTACCTCCTTCTCCATCAATAGTTCCCTCGCCAGTTATAGCAATATTTGAGCATTCGTAACCGTATATTAGCGGACTGTAATTGTATAACATTGTTCCTTCCCAACTTGTTAAAACCATGGGTAAGTAGTCTTGCGGGTTATCACTGAATTTAATTTTTGCTCCCTTTTCCATTTTAAGGTTAACGTTACTCACAAAGTGAATTGGACCATTGATTTTATAAATCCCCTTGGGCACAATTATCGTTCCGCCCTTGTTCTTTTTACACAACGCCATGGCTTTATCAAATACAGCTTTATTATTGGTAACAGAATCTCCTTTTGCTCCTAATTTTAAAACATTTATTTGATAAGATGGAATAACCGGAAGCTGAATTCTGTTGACAATAGCATCTACTTTTGCCGATGGAAATTCAGTCTGCTGTGCAAAAGAAGCAAATGAAATCAGTAGAAAAATGAGACACTTAAAATTCATAATGTTATATTTTATTTGGTTTAGCCCACGGGTTGTAACCGGTTAAACGGTTTTTCGCGGATTTTTTTATTACATAAAGCAAACTAATTTTTTTTAATTAGTCAAAAACCTAACGTTTAAAAAAGTCTCGCAGATTGGGCAGATCTTAGTTTTTTTTGATAAAAAACAAGAAAAGAAAACAGCGAAAACCGTTTAATCCGTTAAAATCTGTGGGCTAATTTTTTTTATTTCGAATACCAATTAGCAATAGAATCTTTTAAGATATTTTCTATTGTATATTTTGCTGCCTCTTTTTTTGAAAGCTGATGTGACCATGAAACTCTTTTTTTAGGCTGAAAACCTTCGCCTTTGCAATTATACTCTGCATAAAAAGCAGTTTTTTCTGCTTCGGGTTTTGACCAGTTATGCCAGCCTTCTGGTTTGATATGTTTTCCCATGTCACAATCGATATAAACTGTTTTGGCATAAATACGCCAGGGTCTGCCCAAATAAACTGATGTAGCAGCTGGTTCAGCGGTAAGTTTGCATTTTTTAAAAACATACCCAAAAGTAGTATCCTGAGGAGTTGAAGCTGCTGTGATATAGGAATTTTTGATACTGTGAATTTCACAATTTTCGAATAATACAGTAGCACTTCCAAAAATAAAATCGGTTGTACCTTCGATATAACAATCTTTAAAATATTGCTTTGCATCTTTTCCTGACACATACAAAGTATCCTGATTGCCCAGAATATTACAGTTTGATATCTTAGCACGATTTGCTACCACAGACAATGCAATTGCTTGTCCGTTATCACCTGAAGCATTTTTTATCGTTAAATTTGATGCTGAAAAATCATCGGCTTCTACCAAAATCGTATAGGTAAAAAAGGTACTATTTCTTCCTGTGTTGATTTTCGAAAAATTATCATCAAAACTTATAATGGTATTTTCCCTGCTTTCACCAACAAGCGCTAAATGAGTATTCCACTCCGGAATTTTAATCTTTTCATTGTAAACTCCATTCTTTACGAAAACCGTTATTTTTTCATATGGAAATGAAGGACTCGCATTTATAGCATCCTGAATTTTTGTAAAATCACCTGATCCGTCTAAAGCAACAGTAAAAAAGTTAGCTTTTTTTTTGTCTGAAGTCTCTGCTGCGGATAATTTAATTCCGTTTTTAATCGCCCATGCAGGGTATTTTTTCAATACTTCTTTTGGGGCATCTGTATACCAGGAATAGCCGTTTCTGCGTTCTGCACCAATTTCGTCAATAGATTTTTTCTTAACTCCATCACGGTCGCAAAAAAATGGTTCATTTTTGTCAAGCTCCATAAATCTTGCCCAAATTGGTGCAGCATTTTGAGAAACAACCATTTTTTTATCAATAATTTTTCCGTCATCGTTTAAAATACGTTTCTCCTCAAGATTAGTGATTTTTGTTTTTTCGAACCAAATCTGTGCACTTTTTACTGCCGTTATTATTTCGGGCGAAGGTTTATCTATCGACATTAACAGTAAAGCAATCTTAGCTGATTCATACCCGCTTAAAGACGCCAATTCAAAAGCTCTTGCATTTGCGGGAGCAAAAGTAACTTCATCATGTTGTGCACACCAGGCCGTTAAAATTCCATTTTGTCTGTATTGCGTTTTTAAGATACAATCAATTCCTTTATCGAAAGATTTTTTAGCTTTTTCGATAATTTCCTTTGATGGTTTTACACTATAAAAATCATTATCGTCACTTACATGTTTCATAATGGTTAGTATATTCACCATCGAATCATCATTGTATGTAATGTGTGTGTAGTACCCTTTTTTCAGTGGAAAAAACTGAGGCCATCCCCCATTACCATATTGGGCCTCAAATAAGTAGTTTAAACCTTTTAAAAAAGATTCTTTATAGCGATCATCCTTGACCTGAGCATACATTTTAGACATAAAAAGCATTTCCTGACAGGTTGCGCTATTGTCTGTAGTAATTTCTTTAGTCGAACTTTTAAGGGCAAGTAAATCCTTTTTTTGCTGCGCGGTTAGCTCTTCCTGCATCTGAATATTTTTTGGCCATCCGCCAATATCTCGTTGATACAACAAAGCATTCTCTGCTATTTTTTTAGCCTCATCTGTACCAAACCATCCTGCATCATTTTTACGAATAATATCCGGCCAGTTTTTATAGGTGTTTTGAGCATTTACTGCAAAGCAAATACTAAATAAAACTAATACTATATATTTTTTAAATTGAATCATTTTAAGCTTATTTTGTTATTCTAAACCAATCTACCGCAACATTTCCTGAATCGTTTGTTACTTTTTCGCTCAAGGCAAAAAGACCAACTTTGGCCCCAATCCATTTTCCTTCTTTTGCAACAAAATCAGATCCTATAGACTGATATTTTTTATCATCTAAACTATAAAAGAAACTGCAAATACCTCCTTTTTTAACTTTTACCCTAAGGTAAATAATATTGTTTGTTATTAAAACAGGAATTGTTTCTGTTTCCGAAATTTTCTTATCAAAAGTTCCTGTTTTCTGATTGAGATAGAGCTTCCCTTTATCATTTTTAAAATTAAGATAACTGTAGTCTAATCCCATTATTATAAGTCCTGTCGATTCCGCATTTAGCCTTGTATTAAAAGTCAGTTTAGTGGTGACAGTAAACTCTTCTGCGGGAAACTTTTGAAGCAATAAGTTGGGCGCGTCAAAAATTTTCTGATTGTCTTTTATAGTAGTCTGGCAAAATAAATTAAGATATCCTAAACTTGTTGGAAAACCCCAATTGATTTGAGAATTCGCCTGCCATTGCCATTGCAAACCTAATTTTGGCTCATTAAACTCATCAGATTCTGCAGGAGTTTCTATTGGATGTTTTTTACCTACATTTGGTTTTTTAAATGTTGTAACCGGTTCTCCAATTCCGTTTTTATCAAAATCCTGTCCCATTACGGGCCAATCTTTTTCCCATTTCATGGGCTGAAGATGTACAATTCTGCCATAAGCACCTTTGTCCTGAAAATGAATGAACCAGTCTTCTCCTGTTTGCGTTTGCACCCATGCACCTTGATGCGGACCATTTATGGCAGTTTTTCCTTGTTCCAAAACTTTCTTTTTTTCATAGGGGCCGTACACATTTTTTGATCTTAAAATAGTTTGCCAACCGGTAGAAACCCCACCTGCAGGAGCAAAAATGTAATAGTAACCATTTCGTTTATAAAATTTTGGTCCTTCGATTGTGCCTTCGCTTTCATGTCCGTCTATAACCATCACTTCATCATTATTGGCTATTGTTCCTTCTGCATTCATACTGCAAACCACGATCAGACTCTTTATTTGTGCCCGGCTTCCGGCAAAGGCATGAACCAGATACACTTTCCCATCATCATCCCATAAAGGACTAGGATCGATAAGTCCGATGCCACTTTTTACCAAAAGAGGTTCAGACCACGGGCCTTCTGCTTTTTTAGCTTTAATCATATAAATTCCGAAATCAGGATCAGGATAATAAATATAAAATTCATTATTATGAAAAGTAATACTCGGCGCCCAAACACCATTGCCATGCTGCACTTTATTAAAAGTTTCAAACGGAGGTTGTTTTGGCAAAGCATAACTCAAAATTTTCCAATTTACGAGATCTTTCGAATGTAAAATGGGTAATCCGGGAATGCAATTAAAAGAGGATGCCGTCATATAAAAATCATCCTCCACGCGTACCACATCAGGATCCGAATAATCGGCATGAATTATAGGATTGGTATACGTTCCGTCTCCATTATCCGGCACCCAAACCTGAGCAAAATTCTTTTGTATCGCGATTATGGATAATAAAAGAAAGAGGGCTTTGAAATTTTTCATTTTTGGTATTTATTATACTTTCCAATTAAACCCGACAGGTTTTAATTGGAAAGTAAGTTTTAACCTGTTTTTTATCAATTCAACGAAAGAGACACGAGCAATAGGTAATAGACGAATTAATTGCAAGAGTTGATCTAAAAATTGGTGACTTTCTTTGCGGAATTACTTGCGGGGATTTCTCCTTCGTCGAAATGACAAACTGGTTGATTAAACGTAATAGAAGTTATCTATTCAATTCTATAGCAGCCAGAATAAAAGGTCCGGTAGCTTTAGGGTCATTGTCTTTTTTCTTTTCGTTTACATAATATTCATATGATCCATCACGATAGGGAGTTCCGCCCAGACCAGCCACCTGGCAAGCTTGAGTAAGCGTTATTCCGCCATCAGCATCTACTTTTATTAATTTTTTAGTCAATCCGTCAAAAGCTTTGTTCGCTAATTTTTTATAGCTTGCTGGCAGATATCCTTTGTTGGCTCCCTTTGCAAAAGCATAAGCAAACATTGATGATCCTGAAGCTTCAAGGTAATTTCCTTCTTTATTACCTTTATCAGTTACCTGATACCATAAACCTGATTTATCCTGAAATTTAGCCAAAGCCGCTGATACATTGTTAAGGTATTGTACTAATTCTTTTTGTTTTGGGTGATCTTTTGGCATATAATCCAATACATCAACAAGCGCCATTACATACCAGCCCAAAGCCCTTGACCAGAAATTTGGAGAATTACCTGTTTCTTTATTTGCCCAAGGCATTTGTTTACTTTCATCCCAGGCATGGTACAATAAACCTGTTTTTGGATCTGTAGCATGCGACTGAATTACCTCAAATTGTTTTGCGATGTCATCAAACTTTTCTCCGTTTTCGAAAGTAAGAGTATATTGTGCATAAAATGGCTCTCCCATATATAACCCATCTAACCACATTTGGTTTGGGTATATTTTTTTATGCCAAAAGCCTCCACTTTGCGTGCGTGGCTGCTCAGCAATTTGTTTGCGCACTAACTGCATTGCTTTTATATATTTTTCTTCTTTTGATTCAGCATATATATCAAAAAGCAAACGTCCCGGCACTACCAGATCAATATTGTATTTGTCTAATTCATAGGTTTTAATAGTTCCGTCATTTTGCACTAACTCATCTACATAACCTCTTATATAAGTTTTATATCTTCCATCCGGATTTTTCTTGTATAATTCTTCGATCGAATGCAAAACCAAAGCATGAACATAATCCCATTTCGGTTTTTTAGAATCATCAATCATATAGGCTTCAGGATGACGTTTCATTAAGGTCAAAGCCATTTTATCAGACCATTTTAAATTTTTAGAAATAATGATTTCTTTTTTTGAAGGTTCCTGAGAAGTTACTTTACAGCTTGTAAAAGCTATTAAACAAACTAAAACAACTGATGTAAAATAACTTTGTCTTTTAGTATTTTTCATTTTTTAAGATATTTAATTTTTTTATTTTTTTAATTCTATTGCACTCAATAAAAATGCTGCTAAAGCCGGAGAACTATTATCTTTTGCTTTACTATTTACGTAATATTCATTTGTTCCGTCACGAAAAGGTTTTCCTCCTAAACCAACACTCAAGGATACATTTGAAATCATTACTTCTCCATTTGTACCTTTTTTTACAAACTCCTTAAGGTACGCATCAAATGATTTTTGAGCGATTTTTTTATAACCTGACGTTAGATATCCTTTATTCGCTGCTTTTGCCAGACTATAGATAATCATCGCAGAAGATGACGACTCTAAATAATTGCCTTTCAAATCAGGTTTATCCGCCACCTGATACCATAGACCTGATGCACTTTTATGTTCGACTGCACTTTTTGCCATCTGGTTCAAATAGTCTGCCAGCTTTTTATAGTTTGGATTTGTTTTAGGGTAATAATTCAGCGTTTCTACCAAAGCCATCATGTACCAACCTATACCGCGTGCCCATATTGTTGGCGATGTTCCTGTTACAGCATTTGCCCATGCTATTTCTTTACTCTCGTCCCAAGCCTGATATACCAATCCTGTTTTTTGATCGACCAAATGATTTTGCACCAATTCAAATTGTTTTGCAATATCATCCAAAGCTTTACCTTTTTCATACTTAACTGTATATTGTGTATAAAAAGGTTCAGCCATATACAAACCATCTATCCACATTTGATTGGGATATATTTGCTTGTGCCAAAAACCTCCGCTTGCTGTTCTTGGCTGGTTCTCAATTTGAGTCCTTAATTGCTCTATAACTTTTTGATAGCGGTTGTCTTTGGTTTCATCATATAAATTAAAAAGTAATTTTCCCGGATTTACACAATCAATGTTGTAATCTTTACTATTATAATCTAAAATATTTCCATCACGATCGATTAATTCATCAGCATATTCTTTTATATAATTGAAGTATTTTTTGTCGTTTGTTTTTTGATATAATTTTTCAAAAGCATACAAAACCAATCCCATTTTATAATCCCATTTTGGCTTTTTAGTCCCGTCGATCTGCGAGGCTTTAGGATAGGTATTCAAAATAGTAAATGCCGTTCTCTCTGACCATTTTAAATTGTCAGTAAGAACAGCATTTTTATTTTCCTGCGCTATTGTTTTACTACTTAAAATGAGTAGCAATGTAAATACAACAGTGTTGAAATTTACTTTTATAAAATCTAACTTAGACATATATTTTATTTTTAGTACTGGATATCTTTTTACAAACCCCGATAGCTATCGGATAAAAGATTAATACTTGTTCTCGCAGATTTAGCAGATCAAGCAGATTTTTAATTTTTAATTTTTAATTTCTTCAAACTACATTTTACCTTTCTTGTTCAGTACTTCTAACTTTTGATCTAAATACTTCACGAATTCTTCTTTTGATTTAATTCCGTTTGGTTCTTGTTCCCAAGCGCCTAAAAAGTAAAAAGAAGTAGCTTTCGTAGTAGGTTTAAAAACCAAAAGATAATCTAAAGTGGTATCTTCCACATTTTCAATGGTATTTGTTTGATAAAAAATAGCCATTCCTAATTTATCCGGAACCAATGATTGCTCACCGTAAGTCGCTAAATAAGCCCATTTTTTATTTTTGCTTTCTTTTTTAAGCAATTCTGTATTTTTTTGCTTTACAATTCCCGTACAAATTCCTTTAATTTCTTTTGATGCCTGAATCGTGTGCTGCGTGTACAGCTGATCTGGTTTAATGGTTAACACTGATGTAAAATCGATTTTATCAGAAGCCGTTTTCCATCCGTAGTAATTCACTTTTACACCAGATTCGTTTGTTTTATTTACCACAGTTGCAATAGTTGAATCTACTTCACGAAAGTGTAATTTTTCATTATTTAAATAACGATCGATAGACCCAATTCCGATTCCTTTTCCGGCTTTAAGAATATCTGCACCCCAATCGCTCATTTCATGATACGAATCAAAATTATCCTGCCCTACAAGTGGTAAAATATTCGCTGAAGTTTTCTTTCCAAAAATATCAATAGCATTTCTCCAATCCAGGTATAAACGATATCCTATTCGATTACTCTCCCAACCCGGACCTTCGTAACGAATATCAAAAGAATGGTCTGTATGTTCAGGAGCAAGTTTTAATCGATCCACATTTTTAAAAACAGTTCCTCCAATGTATTTACGTCCTTCCCATTTCCCATCCGTTTTCGCAGATATTTCGGCATACGTTTTCGCCGTCTTAATGTCATATTTTTGAGCATTAACCGCTGTAACTCCAACTAAAAATAAGGTTACTAATGTGATTTTTGTTTTCATTTTTATTATAATTATTTGAATATTCTGTCTAAAAATTGGGTGGTGTACTCTACCGTTTCGTCAAACCAAGGCTGAAAAAACCAAAATGAATGAGGTGATTTTTTGATTGTTTTGACTTCATTATAAATCTTATTTTGATTTAAAATCGCAATCATATCATCTCGTCCTGCATGAAACCGGTCAAAACTGCTATTGATAAATAGTGTTGGCGGTGTATTTTTATCAACATGACTTAATGCCGACGCTTGTTTCCAGTTTTCCGGATTTTCCTCATAAGTTCCGTTCAACCAAAAAGCTGCCATTTCTCCTTCTTCTGATTCTGGATGTTTAAAAGCTAATATTCCATCAATATCAATAATTGCCTGTACTTTTGAAGATGATTTACTTTTATACTTCGCATCTTCAAAAGCTAAATCTTCGTTGGTTGTACCAATCAAAGCTGCCATTTGTCCTCCCGAAGAGCAACCTAAAACGGCAATTTTGTCTGGATCTACATGGAATCTTTTTGCATTATCTTTGATAAATTTAATAGCATTTTTTACATCGTAAATCGCCTGCGGATATTTTGCCTCCAGTGATAACCTATATTCAATTGCGAAACAAGAATAACCTTTTGTCGTTATTTCCTGTGCTAAAACTCGCATTTGATTTTTATTTCCTGATCTCCATCCCCCACCATGAATCATGATTACGCCTGGATTATTTTTTTTGTTTGTATTAAAAAAAGCATCCAAATGCAATGCTCTGTTTTTGTCTTTATAATAAATTACATTCTCAATTTGTTTATCATTTACTCCTTTATTTGCTTCTGCAATTTTTATAGAAGGATATTTTTTAATTAGTTTGACGTAAGTACTTTTTACGGTGTATGACGTATCAATACTATAAACTTGTGCTATAATACCCTGATAAACAAACAATAATACTAACAACATTCTTTTCATTTCAAGCGAACTATTATTTCGTTAAGAAAGGAGCCCGATTCATGATCGAACTCCTTTTTAACTTCTTCAAAAAAACAATTTCTCAAAAAATTATCAATTACTAATAACCAGGATTTTGAGGAAAATTTTTATTTTTATTCAAATCAATTGCTTTTTGAGGAATTGGTCTTAATAATTTTTGATTCGGAGCAGTTCCAAAATCGACTAATTTAATTTTATAATTATTGCCTGGTACTCGTGTTGTCAAAGTACCTGTTCGTTTTAAATCAAACCAACGATTATACTCACCTAACATTTCTCTTGCTCTTTCATCCAAAATGTAATCAATATTAAATTCTGCAGGAAGGGCGCCAGTTACTCCTGCTCTGGTTCTTACGGCATTTAAGCGTAATAGCCCCGTTGCAGGATTTCCTGATTTAAGATAAGCTTCAGCAGCAATTAAATATGTGTCTGCTAATCTTGCCAGGATAATATCTCTTGTACTTACAGCTCCAGTACCCAGTGGTGTCGATAATTCTGGATCATCAAATTTTTTCACAGGTATAGTACCAGCATCATTAATCCATCCCGGAACAGCAACGCTTTCTGCACCGTATTCTCCATATCTATGGTATCCTCTCGGCTCTCCATTTGGTCTATTAGGTTTTTGTAAGTCAGGATGTGAAGCTATATAAGCAGCTCTTTGAGAAGGTGTATACCCTTTTGGCTCATAAAAATGTAATGTTTTTAATGTGCTCAAAGTACTGCTTCTGTAATAAGGAAAATATACAACAGTTGAAGATACTCCGTTTGTTGTTTCGGTACCTGAATAAATTGTGGTCATAAAAGTTGCATCCCATCTTTTGTCATTTGGCCCCTCATAAAGATCTAAAGCATACTGTGTTGGTAATAAATTTTGACTTCTCTGTGGCGCACCAACATTGGTTCCTCCTAAATTAGAACTATAATAAGAATATTGTCTGTTACCAAGAGTGGTTGGACTAGTACTTGTTGAAGCTTTGTCATATTGAACAGAAAAAATAGTTTCTGCATTTAGATCATTTCCAGGTTTAAACAGTTGATCAAATGGCAATACTAATGGCTGTCCTGCAATAGCTGCATCTGCAAAAGTAGCTGCTGTAGAAAAATCTGCGGGCTTACCATAAGATTGGTATCCTCTTGTTAAATATACTTTAGCCAATAAGTCATTTACAGCTCTCTTGTTTACTTTTCCTGATGTAGCATAATTTGCTATTCCTACAGTTGCTAAAGAAGCATTCAAATCTTCAATAATTTGATTATACACTTCTTCTTCTGTATTTCTGTTAAAAGATGTATTTTCAGTACTCACTATATGATCATTAACAATAGGTACTCCTCCATAAGCCTGAACCAACAAGAAGTAAGCATTTGCTCTTAAAAATCGAGCTTCACCTACTAATACATTTAAATTAGATGTTTGCTCTGTAATTGTTGAATAATACAATACTTTATTTACTGATTGTATTTGAGAATAACAAGATACATATAACTCTTCCACATTGTTAGATGAAGGTACAAGACTGGCATAATTACTTAAAGGCGATTCGGGATTAAAACCTTCAGCATACAAATCAGTTCCTCCCACAAAAAACCATGGATTATTTCCATAAATTTCTTTTAATCTTGCATAAGTAGAATTCACTAACAATTGAAATCCACCTGAGGTTCTGTATGTTTCATCAGCCGCAGGATAAGACAAACTTTTTTCATCTATGTCACTACACGAAGTAAATAGTGAGGCAATTACTCCTAAAATTATTATTATTTTTTTCATTTTTTATTTTATTAAAAGTTAACACTTAATCCTAATTGTGTAGTAATAGAAGATGGACGGTTAATACCTATCGCAGCTCCTGCCCATTCAGGATCGTAACCATCAAAATCAGTAAAAACAAACGGATCTAAAACATTAATGAAAATTCTTAGATTACTAAGTTTAAGTTTTTGCATTAAATCTGAATTTAATGTATAACCTAATGAGATGTTTTTTACTTTTACGTAAGATGCATCTCTGTAAAATGCATAACCAACAAGACCTGTATTTGTTGTCTCGAGATAAGTCGCACCTGCTCCATTACCACCCGCTGTAGGACCAGGTCTTGGAGCATTGTTTGAAGCATTTGGAGTAACACCAGCACCATTGGTTGGTACAAAATAGTCCATTTTTACCCTTTGACGGTTTCTGTCTGTAACATCTGTAAATTGTCTATGAAAAGGACTATATACGGTTTGTCCCTGGCTCGTAATAATAGAGAAATTGAAATCAAATTGGCCAAATGTCATTTTAGAATAAAAACTTCCCTGCCATTTAGGAACGCTACTGCCAATTACAGTTTTATCGTTAGCATCAATTTTATTATCACCATTCAGGTCTTTTAATTTACCATTACCAGGTTTAGCACCAAACAAAGCAGCCTGAGTAGCTTCGCTTTCTTGCCAAACTCCATCATAAACATAGTGGAAATTAGGATTTAATTCTGAACCAAGAATTAAATTATTTCCTATATCACTTGTTTCTTGGTAATTAATAGAAACTAATTCATTTATATTTTTACTAAATATGAATGTTGTTTCCCATTTTAGTTTTTCTAACTGAATGTTTTTAGTTGTTAATGAAACTTCAACACCTTTGTTACTAACTGAACCTACATTGTCAAATGTTCTTGCGTAACCCGTTTCATAAGGAAGTTGTCTGCTATTGATTACATTAGTTGATAATCTGTCATAAACGTCGACGCTTCCTGAAATTCTGTTTTTTAGTAATCCAAAATCAAGTCCAAAATTTACTTCTCTAGTTTTTTCCCAAGCTAATTTTATGTTGGCTAAATTTTTTGATTGCCATCCTGCAACAAGATTCGATCCGTTCGCATAGAATGTTTGTTGGTCTAAAAGTGCCTGCGACGCATAAGCATTAACATTGTCATTTCCTGTATACCCCAAACTAGCTCTTAATTTCAAGTCAGAAATAATGTTGCTGCTTTTTAAAAATGACTCTTTGCTAATTTTCCAGCCTAAAGCTACTGATGGAAAACTTTCCCATTGATTTCCTTTTGATAATACAGATGAGCCATCCCATCTGTTAGAGGCGGTTAATAAATATTTATCCTTGTAAGCATAATTTAAACGTACTGCATAAGATTTTAACTCGTTTTTTACATAAGGTGTTTCTGGTGTTGGAGCAACAAAAGAATAAGTTGAAGGTGCTCCTGATGGAATATTGTAAATTCCTGATTCAAAAGGCTGATTACTTGAATATAAGTATGAATTTTCATCCTTATTGGAGTAGGTACTTTGCAATAATAACATACTAAAATCATGTACTTCATTAAAAGTATGCTTTAGATCCAGCTGATTGTCCCAAGTATAATTGAAATTATTGTAATTTCTAATTGATGAAGAATTTCCTTTTACTAGAATTCCCTGATTTGTATTAGCGGTATTGGATATACCTGTAACAGAATTTACTATACCTGCAGCAAAAGTTGTTTTAAAGCTTAACCATTTTAGCATTTGGTATTGAAAATAAACATTACCAACAGTTTGCCATGTTTTTTCTGTTTGTGAAGAGTTTGCAATTTCCATTAATGGATTGACATTACTAGTTCTGTCTAAAATAAGGGTGGTATTACCAGGTTGCGTTATTTTACCAGGTTGTAATGTTAATTGTCCTACAATATCATTTCCGTTAGCATCAACAGCCCAGGGAGACAAAAGTGTAGGCAGCCTAAATGCATCCTGCATTGCTAAATCACTACCTAATTGGCTCTCAATACGCGCTACAGTAATGTTTACACCAGTAGAGAATTTGTCATTTATTTTATGATTTAAACCTAATTTAAAAGAATATTTGTCCGTTGAATCATTATCAATAAGTCCTTCATCACTTTGTAAACCAAGTCCTATGTTATAGCTTAATCCTGACTCTCCACGTCCCGAAATGTTTAAATAATTATTTTGGGTTACACCAGGTTTAAGTATCGCATCAACCCAGTCATAACTAAAACCTTCATTGTATCTTTTAACTAATAAAGGACTATTACCTGTAGAAGCAGTTGCAAGTGCCTGAGGTGTTTGCGAAGTTGCTGGATAAGATAAAAATGCAGATTGATTAAATGCATACCACTCTTGTGAATTCATAAATTTCGGTAATCTCGTAGCTGTCTTAGTTCCATATGATGTATTAAAACTAACATTAATTCCTGCTTTAGCTGTTGTACCACTTTTTGTTGTTACAATCACAACCCCGTTAGAAGCTCTGGAACCATATATTGCTGCAGAAGAAGCATCTTTTAATACATCCATTCTGGCAATGTCCTGAGGGTTTAAAAAGTCGATATTATCCAGAGGCACACCATCAACAACAAACAAAGGAGTCGATCCTACAGCTGTAGAATTAGTACCACTAGTATCAGATAGCAAAGAGTTGTTTCCTCTGATAACGATTTTGAATCCATCGCCTGCACGCCCTGAAGCAGAAGAAATTTGAACCCCTGCTGTACTTCCTTGTATAGCTTCTAATGGATTTGTTGTATTTCTCTCAGTTATAGTCGCCGCACTTATAGTGCTTACTGTACCTGTAACATCTGATTTTTTCACAGTACCATAACCTACAACAACCACCTCATTTAGTGAGTTTGATTGTTCAGAAAGACTTACATTGATTTTAGATTTTCCGGCAACACTTACTTCTTGTGTCTGAAAACCTAAATAACTAATTATTAAAATGGCTTTGTTATTTGTCACATTAATTTTAAAACTTCCCTCAAAATCTGTAGAGGTACCATTTTTAGTTCCTTTCTCCTGAACATTTACACCTGGTAGTGATAATCCCGCGGCATCTGTAATTTTCCCTTCTACCACAGTAGATTGAGCATGTATTGTAGTACTCACCAGGAAATTCAGGAAAAATAAAAATACTAGATTGTATTTTATTTTTTTCTTTGATAATTGTTTAAAATTCATAGTTTGGTTAAATAGTTTTGGTTAAATTGATAGTTTTAAATTTTTAATGATTTTCTACTTTTTGTTCATTCGCATTTGTATTTATAAAATTGATATTCTTTACATTTTTTAGTAAGTAGGGTTGTCCTACTTTAGCTATTACTACATCTTTTAGTGTAATATTTTCTACTGGAGATTCTTCATACCCTTCTGCCCAAACTCCGTATTTTCCACCGTTTTTTACTTTTATATTTTCAAGGTTTATATTTCTTACTGTAGGTATAAAATTTCCTGTTTGCGAACCGTATACGTTATAAAACATTGTTACACGCAAAACACATTCTTTTACGGTACCTACCTCAAGATTTCTCACATAAATATCCTCTACAACACCACCTCTTTTTGAATTTGTCTTAATACGAATTGCACGATCCAGATTAGGACTGTCCATTATGCAATTCTCAACAAAAACATTATTTACACCTGCAGATATTTCGCTTCCCATGACAACTCCGCCATGTCCATCGATCATTTTACAATTCTGAACAATAATGTTTTTACTTGGTATTGCTACCCTTCTTCCATCAGCATCACGTCCGGATTTTATGGCAATACAATCATCACCAGTATTAAAAGTGCAGTTTTTAATAAGTACATTTTGCGAATATTCAGGATCGCACCCATCATTGTTAGGTCCGTGACTATTTACCGTTACACCATCAATAATGATATTATTTGTTTTTATAGGATGTAAAATCCAAAACGGAGCATTTATTACAGTGATGTCTTTTACTAAAACCGTATTACATTCAAAAAACTCAATAAAATTGGGGCGCAAATAGCGGCCTTCTCCAAAAACTCTTTCACTAACCAGAACACCTTTTTCAGCCATTTCAATTAAAACTTCACGGTTTTGAGGATCATTCTGAGATGGAATTCCTTTTTTCCAGCCATAGTCCTTACCTCCTGACCAAATCCACCAATTTGTATCGTCAGCCTGACCATTAAGCGTTCCTTTTCCTGTTATGGCAACATTGGTTTTATTCTTGGCATATATAAGAGGAGAATAATTCATAAGTTCAGTTCCTTCCCATGAGGTATGAACCATCGGATAATCTTTTGGATTTATACTAAAAAGAATTTCGGCATTGTCTTCTAAATGTAAATTCACATTACTTTCTAAATGTATAGGCCCTGTTAAATATTTACCATTAGGAACTAAAACTTTCCCGCCACCATTCTCAACACAAGCTTTAATTGCTTTTTCAAAAACCAATGTATTTGAAGTTTTTCCATCAGCTACTGCACCAAAATCTTTTATATTGAAAGTTTTATCAGCAAATTGAGTTTTAGTAATGCTTTTTATAATTAATTCCAACTTTTTCCAAGGATCTGAATCAGAAACTGTCAAAGTTTGCTTTGTACATGATAAAGTCATTAAAGCCACTGTTACAGAGATTAAAACTGTTTTGAATGCTATAATCTTATTTATAATCATTTGAGTAAGTTTTATTATTTGATAGTCAAAACTATATATATATGTAATCGATTACACGAAAGTATAAAATAAGTTCGACCGCACCAAATTTATTTGTAAAAAATTTATATATTTAATTTTTATTATGAATTATAATTACAGTTAATGTAAAAAAAAGCATAATTTATTGTCATTGTTGAACCGAAAACGTTTTAATTATAAATTATGGTAATCGATAACAATTTATGTTTGTTATAAAAAAAAATGTATTTTTGTCTGAGATTAATTCGAAAACCTTTCTTAATGAGCGAAAAAATAACTATTTACGATATTGCCGAAAAATTAAATATCACTGCCGCTACTGTTTCAAGGGCTTTAAACAACAATCCGAAAATAAAGGAAAGTACACGAGAGTTGGTTATCAAAACTGCCGCTTCGATGAACTACAAGCAAAACAAACTAGCTTTAGCGTTAAAAAGTGGTCGTAGTAATAATATTGGCGTTATTGTTCCTCGTATAGACAGCAATTTCTTTGCATCTGTTATTAGAGGAATCGAAGAGGAACTTCATCCTCATGGTTATCAGGTAATTATTTGCCAAACTCATGAAAGTGCAAAAAGAGAAAATGAGAATTTATATACATTAATAGATGCGCAAGTGGATGGTATCCTTATGTCAGTCACTGATGTTACTGGTGAAAACAGTGGTGCTTTTCAAAACGTATTACAAAAAAATGTTCCTCTTATCTTTTTTGACAGAAGCAAACATATTGATGGAGTTAGCTCAGTAACCATCAATGACTTTAAGGGCGGATACATCACAACAAAGCATTTAATTGATGAAGGCTGCAAATGTATTGCACATTTATCCGGAGATCAGTCTCTTGAAATTTTCAAAAACAGATTTTTAGGTTACAAGCAGGCTTTATTGGATAACGGAATGGAATTTAAGGAAGAATATGTTATACCCGTTAAAAGTTTTGTTGATGCGGGCAAAGATGCAGTAGAAATTTTATTAGAGTTAGAAACCCCGCCCGATGCTATATTTTCATCTAGTGATTTCGCTGCTTTAGGTGCAATTCAGGAATTAAGATCAAGAAATATAATTATCCCTAAAGATTTTTGCGTAGCTGGTTTCAGTAACGAACCATTCACTAAATTTATGGAACTGTCTATAACTTCTGTAGATCAGTCACCACTTGAAATGGGAAAAATGTCAGCACGTGTTTTCCTGGAACAAGTAGACAAAACCGAAACCATTAAAATAGAAAAAAAGGTTGTTTTAGCACCAGAATTACACATTCGTAAATCTTCGTCAAGATCTAACTCTTAATGTTTTTTTTGCCATATAAGTTGTATAAGCTCATTTAACAGTGAGCTTGTTTTTTTTTTTTAACCATTAAGATGTTAAGAATATAAAGCTTAGCTTAATAAAACTTAATTTTCATCATTAAGAGATGAACCTAGAACTTAACTTTCTTAATATCTTAATGACTAGTCCTAAATAATCGATACAGATTATTAGACAAATATATTTAATTAGACACCTGTAATATTTTTTATTGCAGGTGTTTTTCTTTTATAAGTTCTCATCTTTACTACACTTTGTTGATGCATTTGACTTGGAGTGAGCATATAATTAGAGTAATGTGGTCTTTTGTTATTATAAATATCAATTGCATTTTTCACTAAAACCTTCATTACAGCAAGTTTTAGATTAAACTTATCAATATTAAATTCTTGTTTTAAAATTCCATTTATTCTCTCAGCTACTGCATTCTCATAGGGATCAGAGTTTTGGGTCATACTACATTTTATATTGTTTTTATGTAATAGTTTTTGATATTCATCAGAACAATATTGTATTCCTCTATCTGAATGATGTATTAATGTTTTGCCTTTATCTCTGCGTTTTTTTATTGCATTTTTTAAAGCTGTTAAACTACTATGAGCATTCATATTATCTGCCACATTAAAACCCATTATTCTTTTAGAGTAAGCGTCAGTTATTAGACTTAAATAACATGGATTCTTTCTTTTTCCAATATAGGTTATATCTGATACCCAGACTTGCTCTGGTCTACAAATCTCTAACTCTAATATTTGATTTTGATGTTTTCTAAATCTATGATGAGAGTTTGTTGTTATATGGTAAGAACGTTTTGATATTATCAATAAATGATTTGCTCTAAGTATATCTATAAATTTATCTCGGCCTATTTTAAGTTGATTCAACTCGCTTTTTAAAAGATAATACAATTTTCTTGCTCCAATTCGAGGCATTGTATTTCTAATTTCCAAAACCATATTAACAACTTTTGAAGCCAAAAGCTTCTTATCGCAACTTTTTTTTACTCGACGATAGTAAACCTGTCTGTCAATCCCGAACAAAGTACAGGCAAACATTATTGTTTGTTGTTGTTCTTTTTTAAAATGGTCGATTGTTCGGGTGGTGAGTTTTTTCGAATGTCAATTTGATATTCTTTTTCTGCTATATCAATCATCATATCGAAAATAATAGCTTTTTTATCAGCAACGAAAGCCTGCTGTTCTAAAAATGCTCTTTGTTTTTCCAATAACTTCACTTTGGCTTCAAGTTCCATTATTTTCTGTTCAGGAGATTTTTGCATAAGAGAAGGTGTTTGATTGTCCCAATCAAAGTTACCGAATTTTCGAAGCCATTGAACAATTGTTGAACGTGATTGAATAGCATAATCTTTCTTAACTTGAGAAATTGAGGTTTTTCCCTGTTCTATTTCTTGAACAATTTGAAGTTTTAAAGACATACTGTAATCTTTCTGTGTACGCTTAACATAGCGCAATTCTTGATCTTTTTCCATAATGATACTTTTTGTGTATCGCTATTTCAGGACAAGACATAATGGTAAAAAAAAAAACTCACTGTTTAGTGAGTTTTTTTTTATATTTTGTTATTAAAGCGAAACTCCTCTTTTCCAAGGAATAAATACATCTTGTTTCAACTGGTCTGCTTTTGTTTCTACGTTTCCGCTCGCCAATTCTATAATGTAATCTACTATTTCTGCTCCAACCTCGGTAATGGTTTTTTCACCAGTAATCACCGTTCCGGCATTTACATCGATAATATCAGACATTCTATTAATTAATGCCGTGTTCGAAGAAATTTTTACAACGGGTGCAATCGGATTTCCCATCGGATTTCCTAAACCCGTGGTAAATAACACAACTGTTGCGCCCGATCCAACCAATCCTGTGGTACATTCTGCGTCATTTCCTGGCGTATTTAAAAGATTTAATCCTGGTTTTGAAATATATTCTCCGTAATCTAAAACATCTACAACAGGTGAAGTTCCACCTTTTTTAGCTGCACCAGCAGATTTCATTGCATCTGTAATTAATCCGTCTTTGATGTTTCCCGGAGATGGATTCATATCAAACCCTGAACCTGCATCTACAACTGATTTTTCAAAAGCTTTCATTAAAGTTAAAAACTTATCTGCTTTTTCTTCGTCCACACATCGGTTCATCAATTCTTGCTCAACGCCACATAATTCTGGAAACTCTGCCAAAATTGTTTTCCCTCCCAAAGCTGCAAAAATATCTGAAACAATTCCTAATGCCGGATTAGCTGAAATTCCTGAAAATCCGTCAGACCCTCCACATTCTAAACCAATACTTAGCTTTGAAAGAGGAGCAGGTTTGCGTTCAATTTTGTTGGCTCTTTTAATGGCTTCATAAGAATCTTTAATCACCATTTGAAACATTTGATCAGTAGTTCCAATTTGTTGTTGCTCATAGATCAAAATTTCTTTATCACTATTCGGACTCATTTCTTTCAATGCATTTTTAAAAATATCAACTTGCAAATTTTGGCAACCTAAACTTAAAACAGTTGCACCTGCAACATTTGGGTTGTTCACATATCCTGCAAGCAGTTTTGCCAACAATTCTGAATCTTGTCGAATCCCTCCACAACCACCTTGATGATTGATAAATTTTACTTCGACATTATCTAAAAGATTTTCATTTAAATTTTTATCCGAAACTTCTTCTACGCTTTTTTCTTCAATTAAAGAGCGTAACAAATTTTTATAAGAAACTTCTTTTTTGGGCATTAATTCATTTTCGAAAATATCTTTCAGTTTTTCGATATTTTTGTTTTCACAAAAAACCAATGGAAAAAACAACCAAACGTTTTTGGTTCCAACTTGTCCATCAGTACGGTGGTATCCGTTGAAAGTTTTGTCTTTCCAACGATCTACATTTGGTGGAGTCCAACCTAAATTTCCGTTTTTACCAAAAACTTTTTCACTTTGATGTTTTACATTTTCAGTGGTAATTACTTCTCCTTTTTTTATAGGTTTAGCAGCTTTTCCCACCAAAACACCATACATTATAATATCATTACCAATTGTAAAATCTTGCTCTGCGATTTTATGTTTTGCTTTAACATCAGTTGTTGGTGAGACGGTAGTTCCTTCAAACATAATTTGTTCGTTTTGTACCAAATCGGTTAAAGCGACAATTACGTTATCTGCCGGATTGACTTTTATTAATTTTTTTTGCATGATCGTTTTTTTTTAAAGTAACTAAGTTTCTAAGGTGCTAAGTCGCTAAGATGCGTCCCGAAAACTTAGAATTTTAGAAACTATTCCAATTAATAGTGTTTGCTAAAATTAGCAAAACCTTTTTCTATTCCGTTTTCTTCAATCTCATTTAAGGCCAGTACCAAAGCTTCAGATAAACCTTTTACCTGAGTTAAGTCTTCACCCCAGAATTCAGTATTAGCCAATATTTTAGCTACAACTAAATCTGTAGCTTTTAATTGCCAGGCGTTTTTAAATGCTTCAACTATCTCCGGAGAATCTTTTACAGGTAATGCTTCGTTATTCCAGGTTCCTTTGTAGAACTGAATTAAACTTGCTAAAGAAAAAGTCAAATTAACAGGCAATTTTTTGTTAGTATTATAATATCCTAATAAACTTGGTAAAACTCTTACTTTGAATTTTGAGATAGAATTTAATGCGATATCAGCAAGTGCATGTTTGATAAATGGATTTTTAAATCGGTCCATTACCTCTTCAGAATAAGCGGTAATTTCATTTTTGTCCATATCAAGCGTTTCACTAATTTCACCAATAACGCTGTTTACGAATTTTCCGGTAAAATCTCCGTTAACCGTTTCCATTACTAATTTATTACCATATAAAAGTGAAAAAGGAACCATTGCCGTGTGCGCACCGTTTAGAATACGAACTTTAATCATTTTAAAAGGACGAATATCATCAACGATTTTTACATTCAAATCTGTTTTATCAAAAGGTAATTTTGCTTTTAAATCATCGCCACCTTCAATAGCCCAAAGGAAGAAAGGTTCAGCAGCAACAATTAAATTATCCTGATAATCCAATTTGTTATTGTATTCTTCAATTTCAGCTCTTGGATATCCGGGAACAATTCTGTCAACCAAAGTACTGTGATACGTACAAGCATCTGACACCCAAGTTTTAAATTCATCCTCTAATTTCCATAAATCAACATATTGTAAAATATATTTTTTAAGCGTCTCTGAGTTATAATCAATCAATTCACAAGGAATGATCGTTACCGCTTTAGAAGCATCTCCATTGAAATGTTTGAATCTTTCATATAATAAAACAGTCAACTTTGCAGGAAATGAAACTGGCGGCTGCATATCCGGAGTATCGCTTTCAATGAATTCAATTCCAGCTTCAGTAGTATTTGAAACAATAAACTGAAGTTCTTCTTCTTTGGCTAAAGCCAAATAATCTGCAAATTCAGTATACGGATTTATCGCTTTTACAATGTTCGTAATTAACTCAATATCTTGTATTTTTTCACCTTTTTTGATACCGTTCATAAACAAAGTATAAAGACCGTCCTGATCGTTAATCAGGTGTACCATACCGTCTTTCAAAGGCTGCACCATTGCAATACCGGCATTAAAATCAACTTCTTTATTTAGTTTGTGAAATGCGTAATCAACAAAAGCTCTCAGGAAATTTCCTTCTCCAAACTGAACTACTTTTATTGGCTGTAATTTTTCTAATCCTGTATTTTTTCTGTTTAACTGTTTCATTTTAAATCTTTAAAGTGTTATAAATAACCACTAAATACCTTATTGCTGTTTATTTTTTTTCGCTGTAAAAGAAACATTACACTTGTATAAGGAAAGTAAATTTTGCTGTGAGGAATGACAAAATTTATTTTTCAAGTGTAATGTTCTGTTACAATCTCTAAAATCTAAAAAAACTCTTGTAAATAAGGATTGGTATGATTACTCCTTATTTATTTTTAATATTTTTGATGATATCAAGAACCTCGCTTACTTTCGTTTTTAAGCCATCATAATCCTCTTTATCTAATATATCTTTCGAAATTAATTGTGAACCTATACCTACGCAAGTTGCGCCGGCAGTCAACCATGAAGTAAGGCTTTCTACGGTTGGTAAAACACCTCCGGTAGGCATTATATTTGTCCACGGACATGGCCCTTTTATGGCTTTTATAAATTCTGGTCCGTAAATGTCTCCGGGAAATAATTTTACGATTTCACATCCTAATTCTTCCGCTCTTGCAATTTCAGTAAGCGTACCGCAACCTGGCGACCAAAGTACTTTACGTCGATTACAAGCTATGGCTATATCTTCTCTAAAAACAGGAGTCACAATAAAATTAGCTCCTAAACTCATATACAATGAAGCCGCTGCTGCATCACTTATAGAACCTACACCCAACATCATTCCCGGCAATTCAGCCAAAGCATATTTATTTAAAGCTCCAAAAACTTCATGTGCAAAATCTCCTCTGCTTGTAAACTCCATTAATCGCGCACCACCATCATAACATGCCTTTAGTACTTTCTTGCTTACTTCTATATCTGAATGAAAAAACAACGGAACCATTCCGTTCTCTTTCATTTGTAAAGCCACTTCAATTCTTGAATATTTTGCCATCTTTTCTTAATTATCTTGATACTAATGCAGAACCATCTCCATCTATCATATTTTCAACTTCTTTTAAAGTAACCAGATTATAATCTCCTGCAATGGTATGTTTCAAACAACAAGCCGCTACTGCAAAGTCTAACGCTCTCTGGTTATTATTTTGATATTGCTGTAATCCGTAAATTAATCCGCCCATAAAAGCATCTCCACTACCAACACGGTCAACTACTGGTGTAACTTCTTTAACAGCTGCCTGATAAATAGCTTTTCCGTCAAACAAAATACCTCCAATTCTTTGGTGTGATGCACTTACAGAATAACGTAATGTAGTTGCTACTGTTTTTAAATTAGGAATTAAATCAAATAGTTTCGTATACAAAACCGGGAGCGATTTCTCATCCTGATAATTTGGGTTCACTTTAGGTATTCCTAACATGAAATAAGCTGTATCTATATCTCCCAAAATAACATTACTATATTTTAACATTTCAGGCATAACATCACTTGGAGTTTTACCATATTGCCATAATTTTGATCTGTAGTTCAAGTCGCAAGAAATGGTAATTCCTTTTTTATGAGCTACTTTAATAGCTTCTAAACAAGCTTCTGCAGCACTTTCTGAAATTGCAGGCGTAATGCCGCTCCAGTGAAACCAAGTCGCACCTTCAAGGACTTTTTCCCAATCAATTGTACCTTTCTGAATAGTTGCCATAGAACTGTGTGCACGATCATAAACCACGTTACTGCCTCGGGTTCCTGCACCAGTTTCAAGAAAATAAATTCCTAAACGTTCACCTCCATAAACTATGTTTTTAGACTCTACGTTCATTTTTCGCATTTCTTTTAATGCCGAAGTACCAATTTCATTCTCAGGTAATCTTGTTACAAATTCTGCGTTTACGCCATAATTCACCAAAGACACACAAACATTAAATTCACCTCCTCCGTACGAAGCACCAAATGCTGTAGATTGTGAAAAACGTAAATGCCTTTCTGTCGAAAGACGCAACATAATTTCTCCGAATGCAACTACTTTACTCATATTGTTTTTATTGTTTTACCAGTAAATTTTTCTTTTTTTTACCATTAAGAGATTAAGAAAAATTAAGCTTTATACTTGAACGTTTTCTTTTTCACCATTAAGATATTAAGAAAGTTAAGCTTTACGTCTTAATGAAACTTAATATCTTAATGGTTCAAAACTTTTTAAAAATCCTTAAAGATTTAAAAATATTAGAATTTGAAATATTCTTTTGCGTTGTTATATGAAATATCTGAAACTAATTTTCCTATCCATTCCATATCGTTAGGTAATTCTCCGCGTTTGATTTCATCTCCTAACAGATTACACAAAATACGTCTGAAATATTCGTGTCTAGGGAAAGATAAGAAGCTTCTTGAATCAGTTAACATCCCTACGAAACAACTAATTAATCCCATGTTTGAAAGAGCATTTAATTGTTTAGTCATTCCGTCTTTCTGATCTAAAAACCACCATCCTGAACCAAACTGTACTTTTCCGCGAACACTTCCGTCATTGAAGTTTCCAATCATGGTTGCCATTACTTCGTTATCTGCAGGATTTAAATTATAGATGATTGTTTTAGTCAGCTTATCTTTACTATCTAAAGCATTTAAAAAGCTTGATAATTTTTGCGCTTGCGGATAATCTCCAATTGAATCCCAACCTGTATCAGGTCCTAAAATTCTGTGCATACGTGCATTATTATTACGTAATGCCCCTAAGTGAAATTGCTGCACCCATCCAAATTCATGATACGTTTCAGATAAGAATACCAAAACAGCACTTTGGAATTTTAAAGCTTCTTCCGGTGATATAATTCTGTTTTCTCTTTTCTTTTTGAAGATTGAAGAAATTTCATTTTCTGTAAATTCTTCAAAATAAATCTGATCTAAACCGTGATCACTTAATTTGCATCCATTTGCATTAAAAAATTCAATTCTTTTTCTTAATGCAGCCTGCAAATCAGCAAAAGTATTAATTGCAATACCGGACACATCCCCTAATGTGTCCAGATATGCATTATAACCATCATTAGAAATTAAGATAGCTTTATCAGGTCTGAAAGCTGTACTCATTTTAGTTCCAATAGGATTTTTAGATAGTTTCTGATGAAACTCTAAACTATCAATAGGATCTTCTGTAGTACAAACCAATTCAGCATTAACTTTTTTAAGCAGGTTTTGTGTACTGTAGGCCTGAGAATTAATTTTTTCTGTTGTTTCGATGTAAATTTTTTCTGCTGATTTTTCATTCAACAAATCATAAATATCAAAATATCTGGCTAATTCTAAATGCGTCCAGTGATATAAAGGATTACGCATCGTATACGGAACTGTTTTTGCCCAGTTTAAGAACTTATCTTTATCTGAACCATTTCCTGTAACAAATTGCTCGTTGATCCCCAATGTACGCATCGCACGCCATTTGTAATGATCTCCGTTTATCCAAACCTGTGTTATATTGTCGAAAATTTTATCTTCGGCAATAAACTGTGGATTTAAGTGATTGTGATAATCAATTATGGGTTGATTTTTTGAGTAATTATGATATAACTCTTCAGCGAATTTATTCTCAAGTAAAAAGTTATCGTTTATGAATGTTTGATTTGCGCTCATTTCTTCTTTCTTTATTATTGCGAATTACTCGTTGGATGGTTTTCCGATAGTCGCTAAAATTCCACCATCAACATACAGGATATGTCCGTTGACAAAATCACTTGCTTTTGAAGACAAAAATATTGCAGCACCTTGTAAATCTTCCGGATCTCCCCAACGTGCAGCAGGTGTTCTACTGATAATAAACTCATTAAAAGGATGACCATCTACTCTAATAGGAGCTGTTTGGCTTGTTGCAAAATATCCCGGTCCAATTCCGTTCGTTTGGATATTAAATTTAGCCAATTCCGTAGCCATATTTTTGGTTAACATTTTTAAACCTCCTTTTGCTGCAGCATAAGCACTCACAGAATCCCTTCCTAATTCACTCATCATCGAACAGATATTGATTATTTTACCCTGTCTTCTTTCGATCATTCCTTTGGCAACTGTTTTAGACATGATAAAAGGACTTACTAAATCTACTTTTATAACGGCTTCAAAATCTTCCACTTCCATTTCAATCATAGGAATTCTTTTTATAATTCCTGCGTTGTTGATTAAGATATCAATTGGACCTACTTCGCTTTCGATTTTATTTATATTTTCGATTACAGCTACTTCATCAGTTACATCAAATACATATCCGTAAGCTTCAATACCAACAGATTTATATTCTGCAACTGCGTTATCTACTGTTTCTCTTGATGAACGATCATTTATTACAATTTTTGCTCCTGCATGACCAAGTCCTTTTGCCATAGCCATTCCAAGACCATGAACTCCTCCTGTAACAAGTGCAATTTTTCCAGTTAAATCAAAAAGGTTAATTGACATAATTTTTTATTTAATTGTTATTAAGTTATCTTAATTCAGTTATTTTACAAACATCCATATCTCCGTAATCTAAGTTCTCTCCTGCCATTCCCCAGATAAAAGTATAATTACTTGTTCCAGATCCTGAATGAATTGACCATGGTGGAGAAATTACCGCCTGATGATTGTTCATCCAGATATGTCTTGTTTCCTGAGGTTGTCCCATGAAATGACAAACTGCCTGATTTTCCGGAATATCCAAATAGAAATAAACTTCCATTCTACGATCGTGTACGTGAGCCGGCATAGTATTCCAAACACTTCCCGGTCTTAATTCCGTCATTCCCATTTGTAATTGACATGTCGTTACAACGCTGCCAATAATCATTTGGTTTACTGTACGATGATTTGCCGTTTCCATCGTACCTAATTCTAATTTATTTGCTTCTGCCAAACTTACCTTTACTGTTGGGTAAGTAGTATGAGCCGGTGCCGAATTGATGTAATATTTAGCAGGATTTTTGCTGTCATCACTTTTAAAAATCACTTCTTTATTACCGCTACCGATATACAAAGCATCTTTAAAACCTAGTGCATATGTTTTTCCTTCTACTATAATAGAACCACTCCCTCCAACATTAATAATTCCGATTTCTCTTCTTTCTAAAAAATAGGATGCTTTTAGCGGATCAATAGTTTCTAAGACTAAATCACCTTTTACCGGAACTGCAGAACCAGCTATATATCTATCATAGTGAGAATAGGTTAAAACAATCTCATCTTCCTGCATTAAGTCATCAATTAAGAATTCGCTTCTTAATTCCTGTGTATCATACTTTTTTACAGCTTCCGGGCTTGACGCGTATCTTGAACTATATTTTGTCATAATTTTTAATTTAATGTAATCGATTGCACAAAATTAGATTTTTATCTTTAAAAAATACATTTTCAACTATTAAAATTTTCCAAATATTACATTCCCGTAATCGGACTATACTTAGGGACTAATGTTTTCATTACTATCCAGCCTGTTAAGTAACATACCGCACAAATAGAGAAAATGATGAAATAACCTGCTTCAATACCATGAAATCCCATAAAAGACATATTAGTTTCTTTAGCATGATCAAACAATAATCCTGAACCTTTATTGATGATAGTAGAACCAACACCTCCTGCTAATCCTCCAATTCCTGTGATAGTGGCTATTGCTTTTTTAGGAAACATATCTCCAACAGTTGTAAAAATATTTGCTGACCATGATTGGTGAGCTGCGCCTGCAATACCTATAATAATTATAGGAATCCAGTAACTTATATATCCAAGCGGTTGTGCAATTAAGGCCAATAAAGGGAAAAATGCAAAAATTAACATCGCTCTCATTCTTCCTTCATATGGGTTCATACCTTTTTTCTCTACAAAATAAGTGGGTAACCATCCTCCAACAATAGAAAGCAGGGTAATCATATATAACACAAATAATGGTAAGGCAGCCTGAGTAGAATCCATCCCATAAACAGAACTTAAATAAGCTGGTGTCCAGAACAAAAAGAACCACCAAACCCCATCGGTCATAAATTTACCAAATGCAAAAGCCCAGGTTTGTTTGTATTTAAAACACTCGACAAAAGAAACTTTAGTAGTAGTTTCCGGAACATAACCAACTAATTTACTATCAGCAACATCATCTTGCTGAATATACTCTAGTTCAGCAGCACTTACTTTTGGATGTCTCTCTGGCTTATCATACATGAAAACCCAAAATCCCATCCATACAAAACCTAAAGCTCCAATGATAATAAAAGCCATTTCCCAGCCGAAAGATTTTGCAATAAAAGGAATTGATATGGGAGCTGCTAACGCTCCAACCGTCGCTCCTGCATTAAAAATACTGGTAGAAAATGCTCTGTCTTTTTTAGGAAAATATTCCGCTGTAGTTTTGATAGCGGCCGGAAAATTTCCTGCCTCACCTACCGCCAGAACAAAACGGGCAAATATGAATAATGTAACACTTACATTAATTACTAATCCTGTGTCCTGTACCAGGCCTATTGCGTCTTTTGCTCCTTCAAATCCTACAAACCAATTTCCTGTAATTATTCCTGCTGTAGCAATACCGCAAAAAGCATGTAAACAAGCTCCTAAAGACCATATCCCGATAGCCCACAGAAATCCTTTTTTAGTATCCAGCCAATCTACAAATCGGCCTGCAAATAATAGAGAAACAGCATAAAAAATTGAGAACAATGCCGTTATATTCCCATAATCGTTATTGGTCCAGTGAAATTCCGGCGCGATAAAATCGCTCCAAGTCAATGAAAGTACTTGTCTGTCTAAATAGTTAATTGTCGTAGCAAAAAACAGTAAAGCGCAAATACTCCAGCGATATGTTCCTGTAGATTTTTTGGACTGATTGGTAATAACTGTGTCTGGTGGTTGGTTCATAGTAAAATTGAATTATAAAATTGATATTTTTTTTGCAATATTAATTTACCCATAATCTTAAAGGACAATAAAAATTAATTTGCTAAAATTTGACAAAACAAAATAATGTAATCGATTGCACAAATATAGTTTTTAATCTTTATATTCCAAATATATTATATAAAAAATTATTTTAACTAAATAAATAAACATATAGAACAAAAAAATCTATTCAAAATTACACATTAAACAATATATATGTTAAAAGCAGACATATGAAATTTGTCCTTTTGAGGGGGTAAAATTGTACCAAAAATGGATACTTAAAAATCAATTATCACGTCTATACCTTATGTCGTAATAAAAAGTTCTTTTTAACATTTTTTCAAACATAGAAATAGTCGAAAAATAGCTATTTTTGAATCTTTGCTAAAAAAAGCACATTTTAACTAATTCCTTATAAAATTGAAAAATTCAAAAAAACAGTTTCTGAAAAAAAAGGTAACTATACTTGTTTTGCTTATAAGCATTTCACTTCAGGTAAAGGCTCAAAATAATGTGATTATACCACTTTGGAATAAAATACCAGATGAAATTAAAGCACCGGATTACAAGGAAAATGAAAGTATCAAAGATGGAAAAGTTCTAAGCACAAGCTTAGTTTCCGTGCCAACACTCAGTATCTTTTTACCTAAAAAGATCAAACCCAATCAGGCTGCAGTTATTATTTTTCCCGGCGGAGGATATCAACATCTGGCAATTGATAAAGAAGGAACTAAAGTAGCCGAATGGTTTAATAGCCTGGGTATCGCTGCTATTGTAGTAAAGTATCGATTACCAAGTGATAAGATAATGAAAAACAAAAACATAGGTCCTTTGCAAGATGCTCAGGAAGCCGTGCGTTATGTGAGACAAAATGCTTCAAAATATAATGTTGACGCAAACAAAATTGGAATCTTAGGATTTTCTGCAGGAGGGCATTTAGCTTCAACGCTGGCGACGCATTACGATGATAAAATATATGAAAGTAGTTTTAAAGTAAGTGCACGTCCTGATTTTTCTCTTTTAATTTATCCCGTAATATCCATGCAAAATGATATTACACACAAAGGATCACAAATTAGTTTATTGGGCGAAAATCCTTCTCAGGAATTGCGTGATTCATTTTCGAACGAAAAAAGGATAAACGCACAAACTCCACCAACTTTTTTGGTACATGCAACAGACGACACGACTGTTTTACCTGAAAATAGTATCAATTTTTACTTAGCGCTAAAAAATAATGGCGTTCCTGCTGAATTGCATATTTACGAAAAAGGCGGACATGGTTTTGGTTTGGGCGTAAAAGACACTAGTAAGTTCTGGACACGAGATTGCGAAGAATGGCTTAAAAATCATGGATACAGCAACTAAATTAAACTAATATAAAAGGCAAAACTTATAAGTTTTGCCTTTTATATTTTATCAAAATAACTGAGAGAAAAAATTAAACAATTTACCTTTTTCTAAGTTTCAACTTTCATTCATATTCTACATCTGCAACTTTTAGGTACGAATATATTTTACAGGATTTTATCCAAAAAAAAGGGTCTTTAAATTCAGTTAAATAAATAACCAAATCTAAAAACCCTATAAAAATTAGACTTTCTCGTATGTCTTGCAAACTTATACTAAGAATTCACTATGAAATGAACAAGTCAAATTTTCATTCTAAAAAAAATGTTTCTCCAAAAACAGTTAACCTATAGAGAATTAACAAAGCTGTTTAAAAAGGCAAAAACAACCTCTGTATTAATTTCTATAACACAAATCTACAAGCTACTTTATAGAAAACATTACGGGTTTCCACATTTGGACTATATTTTTTTCTATTATTTATAATCATTCAAGAATAATTAATTGGTTTACTATTAGTTAGCACCCTCTTTTTTTACTATTATAACACCACTTTTTAAATTAAAAAAAAGAATCTTTTACAAAATAACAGTACAAAAATCCTTTATCGAATTCAAAAATAAACACTTAACAACTAAAAAACTATAAGATTAATTTCTTGTCCTGGATTAAGCCAGGGTCTTTTAGCTTCGTATTACATTTGCTAAATAAATGCATAGTTCTTTTAAAAACTGAATCTAAAACCTGAAACAGACACTTCGACTAAAGTTTTATTTCTTGTCCTAGATTAAGCAATGATTTTTGAGTTAACCAATACATTTGTCAAGCAAATTATTAGTTTTTGAAAAAAGTTACTGTCTTAACCTGAAAACATTAAATCCGAGAAAATTATTTCTTGTTCTAGATTAAGAGAAGATCATTTAAATAACAAATACATTTGTAAAACAAATTACAAGTTCTATTAAAACTGAAAAACTAAAAACTAAAAAACTTAGCAACTTAGTTCGTTGTAGACTTTAAAAAAAGCGATTATGAAAACTCTTGAATTCTTATTACTTGGAAAAAACGAAGCGATACTGGCCATTTTACTTCGACTTGTAAATGCAGATGAAAACTGGCATGCAGTTGCTTTTCATCACGAGAATGATGCTCAGGAATACTTTCAAAATCACAAAATCGACATTGTTCTTTTGAGTTCCGGAATCGAAGATCATGTCGAAAAAAAGTTCACTTCTTTTTGTTTAAAACAACAACCTGAAGTCGAAGTAATTGAACATTTTGGAGGAGGAAGCGGTTTATTAAAATCAGAAATCCTTCACCGATTACATCTAAAAGGAAAAATTTAGGTACCGCAGTTTCCTTTTTAAAAAACCAAAAAAGCTTTAAAACTTTTCATTTACGAATATCCAAAAACAAATTGGCGATATATCGTTAGGACATTTATTGCCTTTTTTGAAAAAACCTTTAAAATCAAAACATTACAAACAAAGCATTTAATGTGAATGCAAAACACTGAAAATCAAATACAAAATATTTTAAAAAACCTTTTATTCACAATAAAAATAAATTATCATGAAAAAATTAATCCTTACCGCAGCATTATTATTTGTAACTTTTATTGGATTCGCTCAAAAACCAAGTCCGGCACAATTAGATCCTTTCAACCACACATTAGTACTTATTGATTACGAAAGCCAAATGGCATTTGCAGTAAATAACATTCCAATTGATCAACTTCGTAACAACACCGCTTTAGTTGCCGGAGCTTCAAAAATATTCAAAGTTCCTACCATTGTAACAACAGTTGCAGAAAAATCATTTAGTGGACCCGTTTTTCGTGAAATCGAAGAATTTTATCCAAAGGCAACTTCCAATTACATCGATCGTACATCAATGAATACCTGGGAAGATATTCCTGCTCACAAAGCTATAGTTGCAAAAGGTAAAAAGAAACTGGTTTTTGCAGGTTTATGGACAAGCGTTTGTATTGTTGGACCAGCTTTATCAGCAATCAACGAAGGTTATGATGTGTATGTAATTACAGATGCAAGCGGAGACGTTTCTAAAGAAGCGCACGAAATGGCCGTAACCCGTATGGTTCAGGCTGGTGCTCACCCGGTAACTTCATTACAATATTTATTGGAACTACAACGTGACTGGGCTCGTCAGGAAACTTATGTACCTGTAACAGATTTAGTTAAAAAATACGGTGGTGCTTATGGCGTAGGTGTTCAATATGCTCACGAAATGTTGAAACATTAATTAATTTTCAATTAAAAATTGGGAATTAAAAATTAAAAATCTACGATTGTTTTGTCTTTTCGACGAAGGAGAAATCACACATGAAACTCGACATCGATTACTTATACTTATGGGGAGTTCTACTGCAATTCCCAAATATTTTTAATTTTTAATTCCTGATTTTTAATTAAATACATTCAAAACCAACTAAAAATACCACAACCATGAAACTCTCTTTCAAAATACTAGCTTTTCTTTTCATCATTTCCCTGCCTGTTTTCGCTCAAGGCAAAAGAGCCACACTTATCGTTCATCATGCTGTAATTCATACGTTAGACGATAACAACACGATTGAAGAAGCAATGGCCGTTTCGGATGGAAAAATCCTAAAAACCGGAAAAAACAGCGAAATTCTAAAATTAAAAGACAAAAACACAACTGTTATCGATGCCAAAGGAAAAGTAATTATTCCTGGTATATTTGATTCTCACATGCACATCATCCGCGGCGGAAGATTCTTTAATACCGAGTTGCGCTGGGATGGTGTTCGTTCTCTAAAAAGAGCTTTGGCAATGCTAAAAGAACAAGCACAAAGAACGCCAAAAGGCCAATGGGTTCGCGTTGTAGGCGGATGGAATGCTTATCAGTTTGAAGAAAAAAGATTACCAACTTTAGCAGAAATTAATGAAGCTACAGGCGATGTTCCGGCATTTATTCTTCATTTATACGGTCACGCTTATCTAAACAAAGCCGGAATCGCAGCCTTAAAAATAGATGCCAATACACCAAACCCAAATGCGGGATTGATTGAAAAAGACGCCAACGGAAACCCAACCGGATTATTAGTGGCAGAACCAAACGCTTTTATTTTATACTCTACACTTGCTAAACTTCCGGAATTAACCGAAGAGGAAAAATTCAATTCGACCAAACAATTTATGACCGAAATGAACCGTCTTGGTGTAACAGCAATTATGGATGCAGGAGGCGGATTTCAAAACTTTCCTGACGATTATGGCGTAACAAACGGTTTATGCAAAGACAGCGATTTAACCATTAGAATGCCTTATTATTTGTTTGCACAAAAAGCAGGAACAGAACTAAACGATTATACCAAATGGATGCAGACGGTTGAAATTGGCGAAGGCTGTGACGATGATCACCATGCTAATAAAGTGGAATATCATGTTCAGGGCGCAGGAGAAAATCTGGTTATGAGTGCCGGCGATTTTGAAAACTTCGACAAACCAAGACCGGAATTAAGCCCGGCAATGGAAGGGCAATTAAAAGAAGTTTTATCTTTATTAGTTAAAAACAGATGGCCTTTTAGAATTCACGCTACTTATAATGAAAGCATCACCCGATTTTTAAATGTTATTGAAGACATCAACAAAGAAACTCCTCTAAACGGACTTTTATGGTTTTTCGATCACGGAGAGACAGTTTCTGTAGAAAATTTAAAAAGAATCAAAGCCTTAAACGGCGGATTGGCCATTCAGCACAGAATGGCGTATCAGGGAGAAAGCTTCATTAAAAGATACGGAAAAACCGCTGCGGCAAATACAGTTCCGCTTAAGAAAATTTTAGAATTAGGAATTAAGGTTGGAATGGGAACTGACGGAACCCGTGTAGCAAGTTACAATCCGTGGGTAGGTTTATACTGGCTGACAACCGGAAAAACTTTAGGCGGTTTAAAATATATGAATGACGAAAATATCGTAGACAGAACGACCGCTTTAAAATTATTCACATACGGAAGCGCGCAGTTAATCAATATTGAAAAAGACCGAGGAATGCTGGCAAAAGATAAATTAGCTGATTTTGCAATTCTTTCTGAAGATTATTTCAATACAGCCGAAGAAAAAATCTTAAACATCGAATCAAAACTGACAGTCGTAAACGGGAAGGTTATTTATGCTGATAATGACTTTAGAACCTTTGCAAACGAAAAACCAAAAGCGATTCCGGATTGGAGCCCGGTTAATTATTTTGGAGGTTATCAAAAAAACTAAAAATGAAAAACACAATCCGATTATTGGTTCTTTTGGGAATCTTTTTTTCTGCAAATGCACAGCAAAGACCAGTTTTTCAAAAGCTTCGATATGACGATAATGTAACTTATTTGAAAGATTCTACGAGAAATTGGTACGAAAAAATAAAATATATTCCGCTGAGTCAAAACAGTAACAATTACGTCTCAATTGGCGGCGAAGCGAGATTTCAATACACATATACTGTAAATGATAAATGGGGAGATGATTCTGATGAAGGCGATGGTTACTTACTTTCTCGTTATCTTCTGCATGCTGATGTTCATTTGGGAATTTTCAGGACTTTTGTCGAATTGCAAAGCAGTCTGGCAAATAGTAAAACAGATCCAAGTCCCGTTGATCAAAATGAATTAGATTTTCATCAGGCTTTTCTGGATATTGATTTTATTAATACCGAAAACGAACGATTAACGTTACGTTCCGGAAGACAGGAAATGTCTTATGGTTCACAGCGGTTGATCGCGGTTCGTGAAGGTCCTAACAGCCGACTTGCTTTTGACGCGGTAAAATTATTTTACAAAAAAAACAATTGGCAGACCGATGTATTTTATACACATCCAATTGCTAATAACCCTGGCACTTTCAATGATAACTTTAATGAAAATGCAAAATTCTGGGGAAATTATACGGTCATACACAAAGTGCCTTTTATCCAAAATATCGATTTGTATTATTTAGGATTATGGAAAAAAAGAGCCGTTTTTGATGACGCAGTTGGCGAAGAAAACAGACAATCTATTGGAACCAGAATCTGGAAAAACACAGGAAACTGGAAATATGATTTTGAAGGATTGTATCAATTTGGAACGCTAAATCAAAAAACAATTTCGGCCTGGACCATTTCCTCTTTTGCCTGTTATACTTTTGAAAACATAAAATTTACTCCAGAAATAGGCCTTAAAACAGAGATTATTTCAGGCGACAAAAATTCTGGCGACAATCATTTACAAACCTTTAATCCTTTGTACCCAAGAGGCGCTTACTTTGGATTAGTCGCTTTAATTGGCCCATCCAATTTAATTGATATTCATCCGTCGATTAATTTTACTTTAACCGACAAATTAGGTCTCGGATTTGATTATGATATTTTTTGGAGACAAACAATAAGTGACGGTTTATATGCCCCAAATATGCAACTTTTATATTCCGGAGAAAATACAACAGAACGCTTTATAGGTTCGCAGTTAATTTCAAATTTAGAATATACGGCTAACGATTTTCTATCTTTAACCTTAGAAACGGGCTGGTTTAATGCAGGGTCATTTTTAAAAGAAGTTGGTACTGGAAAAGATTATTTTTATGCTGCTTTGACTGCTCAATTTAAATTTTAATAATAAAATAAAAACACATCAGCTTAAAGAACCGGAGGTTCGATTTATTTTGTAGGGATCGATTTTAATCCATTCTGGACAAAGATTCTTTTTATGTGGATTTGACAATGAAATTTAAATTCTAATTTTGCAGAAAAGCAGATGTAATGGAAAAGAAATATTCAGTTGTTTTTCATCCTTCAGAAGATGGAATTGAGATAATCAAAAAACAAAAATTAGAATTATTTAATAGAATTGGATGGTACGGCAGCTGCAATTCTGTGGCGCATATTACAATTGGTGGATTTAAAGCAAATGAAAATCAACTTGCTAAGTACATACAGAAACTTTTTAAAATCGCTGACGCTTTAACTCCTGTTCAAATTTATTTAGATCATTTTGACGCTTATGAGGAAAGTCGGGCGTTCTTTATATCTCCAAGTGAAAATTCTAAAGCAGACTTAAAACCTATGATGAAAAAAATTCAGGAAGCACTTCTGATTTCCAGTAAAGACAGGAGCGACGATCCTCATATCTCAATAGGACGAAATCTAACGCCTGAAAACATCCAAATGGCGCGTGATTTATTCACTACAATTAATATGGAGTTTTTATGTGATGCCATTATATTAAGAGAATTTGATCCAATTAAAAGACAATATTTTATTTTAGAAACTTTCCCCTTTGGCAGTAATCCTCAGCCGGAATTAATTCAAGGGAGCCTTTTTTAACCGCAAGGTACGCAAGGATTTTACGCAAAGGGCGCTAGTAATTTCACGCAAAGACGTAAAGTCGCAAAGGAAATAAACTTTGCAACTTTGCGTCTTTGCGAGATTAAATAAGGCAGCTTTGCGAACATTGCGTAAAACCCTTGTGGTTAAATCCACCCAAAGCAAAGAACCTTAAAACTAAAATCTATTTTTCGTATATTTGAATTTTACAATTCATCTTATGAAATCACTCGATTCATTTTATCAGGACATCACCGATGGTTCTTCTGTGGAACCAAGTTCATTATTACCCAACGACATCAAAAAAGAAATTGGGCATTTTAATGTATTTGACATTAAAGAACTCTTAGAACGTATGCAGGGGAAGTCAATAATGCCTTATGACAGAAGAGCTTATTATAAGATAAGTTTAATTAGAGGGAAAAACAGATCTGAATATGCCGATAAAATAATCGAAATCGAAAAACAAGGTCTTCTGTTCGCTACGCCCAAAATTCCGTATAATTATGTTCCGCAAGACACCAATCAATCCGGGCAGTTTTGTGTTTTTACCAGTGAATTTTTATCCAAAAATAAAAGCGGAATCGATCTGGATGAACTTCCTATTTTTGCTTCAGACGGTTATCCTATTTTTCAATTGTCTGACGAAGAAGTAGAAGAAGTTGCTTTGATTTTCAATAAAATACAAAAAGAAATCAACTCAGATTATATCTATAAATATGATTTGATCCGAAATTATGTAGCAGAGTTAATTCATTTCGGACAAAAATTACAGCCCATAACGGCGCTTTATTCCAAACATAATTCTGCAGCGAGAGTTTCTTCCTTATTTGCTGAATTATTGGAAAGACAATTCCCCATAGAATCTCCAAATCAAAGATTAGAATTAAGAACCGCAAAAGATTTTGCATCACGTTTATCGGTTCATGTCAATCATTTAAATAAGGTCTTAAAAGAAAACACAGGAAAAACCACAACCGAATTAATCAGCAGCCGATTGACAAACGAAGCCAAAATCCTTTTAAAACAAACGGACTGGAACATCTCTGAGATTGCTTTTTCTCTAGGTTTCGAAGAATTGGCGCACTTTTCTAATTTCTTTAAAAAACAAACGTCGTTGACACCTTTGGCTTTTAGAAGTTAGATTGTTTTGTTTCAGGTTTCAGGTTTCAGGTTTCAGGTTTCAGGTTTCAGGTTTCAGGTTTCAGGTTTCAGGTTTCAATAGAACTTTGTCAAAGTTTAAAACTTTGACAAAGTTTCGCGTTACGTTTTAGAATTTGGAATTTGGAATTTCAAAAAATTGGAATTTAATTTCCCTCTGATTTGAATTTCGCAAACATCGGCTTGATATTTACAATTTCCTTACGCTGCCTCACTCCTACCTTTGTCTTATCAATTTAAAAGATCGAAAAGATGAATTTATCAAACAACAAAATTTTAATAACAGGCGGTGCAAGCGGTATCGGACTTGGACTTACTGAGCGATTTATTCAGGAAAACAATACCGTAATTATTTGCGGTCGACGTGAATCTGTTTTGAATGAAGTAAAAGCAAAATTCCCTACTGTAATTACAAAAGTATGCGATCTGGCAATCGAAACTGAACGCGTAGCACTTTACGAATGGATTGCAGAAAATCATCCTGACTTAAATGTTTTAATCAACAACGCAGGAATTCAAAAATGGGTTTCAATTACTGATTCTGATTTCTACGAAAGTATGAAAAGTGAAGTTACAACCAATATTGAAGCGCCATTGCATTTAACATCATTGTTTATTCAATTAAAATCACTGACAACTGTAATGAATGTCACTTCCGGACTGGCATTTTCTCCTTTTGCAAAAGTTCCCGTTTATTCTGCTACAAAAGCATTTTTTAGATCGTTTACACTTTCACTTCGCCATTTATTACAATCAAAAAATATTGAAGTAATCGAAATTATTCCGCCGGCATTGAATACAGACCTTGGCGGCGCAGGATTACACGATATGCATCCAAGCGTAAATGATTTCATTGTTTCAATTTTTGAACAATTGAAAGAAGGAAAAAGCGAACTTACTTTTGGAACCAGCGAAACGAGATTAAATGCTAGTGTTCCGGAATTAAAAGCGTCGTTTAATGCATTACACGGGAATTAATTAAAAATTGAGAATTAAAAATTACAAATCTGTGGCTAGATTTAAACACAAAGAAACATAGTTAATTGTAAAGCTTAAAAAAGGCATTTCATTAACCTAAAAAACACATAGCTATGTATTAAAAACCTATGTTTTCTATGTGTTTAATTTTTTCACGCAGATTGAGCAGATTTTTTAATCAATTTAATCTTTTAATCTGTGGCAATATTTTAAATAATCAACAATCTATATTCTATAATCTATATTCTAAATTTAAAATTTAAAAAAATGGCAGTAAATACAAAAATAGCGCTTGTGACAGGCGGAAGCAGAGGTTTAGGAAAAAACATGGCAATTGCAATTGCTAAAAAAGGAATCGACGTAATTATAACCTACAACAGCAAAAAAGACGAAGCCGATTTGGTGGTTAAAGAGATAGAAAATTTAGGTCAGAAAGCAGCTTCACTTCAATTAAATGTGGCTGAAACTGGAACTTTTGATTCTTTCTTCGAAAACGTAAATGACGTTTTAAAATCTGCTTTTAAAACAGATAAATTTGACTTTTTAGTAAACAATGCCGGAATCGGAATTCACAATTCATTCATCGGGACAACTGAAGCAGAATTTGATCAATTGACAAATATTCAGTTTAAAGGGCCTTTTTTCCTAACACAAAAAGGATTAAACGTAATGAATGACGGCGGAGGAATTGTAAATATTTCTACAGGTTTAGCTCGTTTTTCATTTCCTGGTTATGCGGCCTATGCAGCTATGAAAGGCGCAATTGAGACTTTAACTAAGTATCAGGCAAAAGAATTAGGCGGAAGAAAAATCAAAGTAAATGTGGTTGCTCCAGGCGCAATCGAAACTGATTTTGGAGGCGGAGTTGTTCGTGATAACGAGCAAATGAATCAGCAAATTGCATCAGTAACGGCTTTAGGAAGAGTGGGTTTACCGGATGATATTGGCGGTGTTGTTGCCTTTTTATGCACCGAAGAAGCGCGCTGGGTAAATGCGCAGCGTATTGAGGTTTCTGGTGGAATGATGCTTTAATAAATTATTAATTGTGAATTAAAAATTATTAGATAAATAATAAGAATCAAACCTGTTAGATTTGGTTCTTAACATAAAACAAAACCCGATCAGATTAAAAAATCTATCGGGTTTTTCATTTAGAAATATATTGAGTTAGTAAGTATTCCAGATTTAATCTTTTTCGACGATTACATCAAAACCACCGTTTTTATCGAAAACAACATCATAAAATTTAGAGTTTTTTTGTATTCCCACTTCATAAGTGGTTTTATTTTGGTCGTCTACCACAACGGCAATTTCCTTGATGGCTTTGGCCGGATAATTTTTCTTTAAATAAGCCTGAGCTTTTGTAGGAAGTTTGCTAAGCGGAATTTGAGATTCAAAAGCTTTTAAAACACCCAGATTATCATAAACTGCCAGCGCTTCTGTCGTTGCATTTGTTTTAAATTTTGCCTCGTAACGAATTTCATCATCATCGTCACCAACATATTTCAGGTTCCATACCGGAACTTTCCCTGGATATTCTTTTTGAAAAGTAAACAATACTTTTTCTGGCGGAGTAACGACTTTATCTGGAGAAGTTCCATTTTGTCCTAGTAAAAAACTACTGTATAAAAAGGTAATAATAAAGAAAAGGTTTTTCATCATTATGGTTTTAAATCAACAATCCTTAAAATAACGTATTAAAATTACTACTTTATTTTGAAGTAAATATGAAATTGAAAAAAAATGTTAAAAGAAAGAGTAACATTATCCTAAATAAGCCGTCTTATATAAAACCAAAACCACAAAACAATGAGATTTAGTTTTAAGAATTTCGAAAGTTCACCACAACTTTATGCCCGTATAGCCGGAATATTATATCTGGTTATTATTTTGATGGGAATTGGTGCTGAAGCTCTTGTTAGAAATAAACTTTTTGTTTCCGGAGATGCCAATGCAACTGCAAACAATATAATGCATGCTGATTTTTTATGGAAAATGGGAATTACAGCTGATCTGATCATGCATATTTGCGATTTGCCTGTAATGATCATTCTGTATTACCTTTTAAAACCGGTAAGTAAGAAACTGGCCTTACTTAACTTGTCTTTTAATTTGATACAAACCGCAGTTTTGGTACTCAATAAATTAAATCTTTTAGCTGCATTATTCTTTTTGGGAGATGCAGAATATCTTAAATCTTTTACTCCGGATCAGTTGCATACACTATCTTATCTTTCCATCAAGCTACATGATTTTGGTTTCGGCATTGGATTGATCTTTTTTGGGTTTGTATGTCTTCTTGAAGGATATTTAATTTTTAGATCAGTATACTTTCCTAAAACAATTGGCGTTTTAATGACAGTTGCAGGAATATGTTATTTAACGAACAGTTTTGTATTAATACTTGCACCACAATTTTCTAGTATTGCTTTATTAATGCCATGTTTACTTGCCGAATTATCATTCAGCTTATGGCTTATTTTTAAAGGAGTAAATCTATCGATCTGGAAACTAAAAGTAACATAATAATTTTTATAATAAAACCCGAGTAAAAATAAAAAAGCCTACAAGAAAATCATTGCAGGCTTTCATTTTAAATAATTGAATTAGTAAGCACTTATTTATTTCGGGTTTTATTTTTTTAACCTGTCGGATAATTCTCTTTTATAGGTAATCCCAACGGGTAATTTTTCGTTTTTAATGACAACAAAATCTTTGTCTGTTGTTTCAATTTTATCCAGCGCTACAATGTATGATTTATGAATGCGCATGAAATTTTTCTCCGGCAGACATTTCTCCAGTTCGCTTGTCGTAATCGAGGCCAGATACGTTCTTTTTGTCGTATACAGTTTCACATAATTACCAAAACTCTGCGCAAACAAAAGTTGGTCTAATTCGACATTCATCAAATAACCATCAACTTTAACGCTAACGGAGTTTACAACTGTTTCTTCTGCTTTAGGTTTGACGTTTTCGGTTGCGAAAAAACGATCAATTGCTTTTAAAAACCTTGGAAAATAAATAGGTTTCAGAAGATAGTCAATTACACCATAATCATAACTTTCGAGAGCAAATTCAGAATAGGCTGTTGTTAGAATCGTTTTAGGATGAGTGGGAAGAATCTTCAACAATTCCATTCCTGATATTTCAGGCATATTTATATCCAAAAACATCAAATCTACGGGATTTTCGCGAAGATAATCCATTGCTTCAATACCATTATAGCCCTGAAAAACCAGTTCTAATTGTGGATTTTGCTTGATATAATTCGCTAACACATAATGCGCTGCGGGTTCATCATCTACAATTATACATTTTTTGGATTCTCTCATTCTACAAACTTTTTCAATTGTACTTTAAAATCTACAATGTAAGTGTTCTTATCGTCCTGAATGTCTAATTTATAGTTCTTTCCGTAAATCAAATTCAAACGTTCTATCGTATTTTTTAAACCAATTTTGGTAGAAACTACATCTGTTTTTTTCGTAGGAATTGAATTCACTACATGAAGATGCAATTGTCCTTCTTCGACAGTAATAAAAATTCTGACATAACATTTTTCAATCGCGCAGGTTCCGTGTTTAAAAGCATTTTCGATAAAAGCAATCAACAACATCGGCGAAATCTTATACGCATTTTCATTATCGATTTTAAAATCATATGTTATTTCGCATCTATAGCCAACACGTTCTTTTTCGAGTTGTACATAACTGTTGATAAACTCCAGTTCATCCTCAAGAGAAACACATTTTTTGCTATTGCTTTCCAGCTGATAACGCATTAACTGCGAGACCTTCATGATCAAATCAGGGGTTCTCTCCGGAAACTCCAGACTAATTCCGTAAAGGGTATTAAAGGTATTGAATAAAAAGTGAGGATTTAATTGTCCTTTCAGAGAGTTCAGCTGCATTTCGTTAAACAAGATCGTTTCATCTGTTTTTTTCCTGTGAATCCTGTAGAATTTAAACACAATTATTGGGCTCAAAATACAAACCAAAGTTCCTAAAACACTTGCCAATTGATACGCATAACTTCTTTGATGGGAGTTTTGATAGAGATGACAATTGCTAAACATATTGAGCATTGTGATTTCGTACAAAACCACCGAAAAGACAAATACGCCAAAAAGAGTTAAAATGATGTAGGTTACAGGACGTTGGGTTTTGAATAATATAGGCAAAAGAAAGAAACGATTGAATTGGGCGTGCATGTATAAAACTAAGTAGAAAAAAACTCCCATTAATATGGAAGTAAACGAACTAAATAACATCCAGTCATTTTTTAACGTATAAATCGTAAATGAAAAGGCAACAACGGCAACTTCCTGCCACCATTTGTTATCCAATATGTTATCCAATTTTATATTCATTTTTAATACTTAAATAGTTTACAAAGTACGGACAAATATTTAATTTATATTTCCAAAAAATGACGAATTCAATTGGTCATTTATTATCGCAGTACATCATTTAAGATGACATATATCAGCTTAAGTAAAATAATTTTGTTGTATCAATTTCATACCACTAATTTTATGTACTTCAGAAAAATTACTTTATTAGTTTTCTTGATTTTTGCTTGTGGTAGTTATGCACAAACCTTGTCTTTAAAAGAAGCCATAAAAACAGGTTTAGAAAACTACGGTTCCATAAAAGCAAAAAACAATTACACCAATGCTTCACGCGAGACGCTGAAACAATCTAAGCGCGATTATTTACCCAATCTTAACTTATCAGCTCAACAGGATTACGGAACTGTAAACGGACAAAACGGACCTTTGTATGGTTTTGGCGGTTTAGGAGTTGCTTCATCAGGATTGCCGTTGCCGCAACAAAACTGGAATTCGGCTTTTGGTGCGCTTTATTTGGTCAACATGAACTGGGATTTTTTCACTTTTGGAAAAATACAGGAAAAAATCAACTTATCTAAAATTGATGTTCAGGCCAAAGAAAAGGATTTGAAACAGGAAGAATTTCAACAGGAAATTAAAATTTCTGCTGCTTACCTCAATTTATTGGCCAGCCAAAGATTATTGATTTCACAGCAAAAGAATTTAAGCCGTGCCGAAATTTTCAAGAAAACTGCCGTAGCCCGCGTTAAAAACGGATTATTAGCAGGAGTCGATTCTACATTGGCTACAGCCGAAGTTTCCAAAGCCAAGATTTCTTTGAATCTTGCTAAAAATTTCGTCAAGGAACAAAACAGCAAACTGGTTGACTTGATGGGAGTTGCACCTCAGGATTTCGTAACGGATACTTTATTTGTAAATGATATCCCAAAAGAGGTTTTAAGAGGAACTGCAACTTCAGACAGTTTACATCCTTTATTACAATTATACAAAACGAAAATTGATTATAGTAATCAACAAGTTAAACTATACAAACGCTTTTATTACCCAACAATGACGGCTTTTGGAGTTTTACAAACCAGAGCTTCCGGATTTGATTCGGCTTATGCGACAGATCAGACTGCTTTTACCCGAAATTATTGGGATGGCGTAAATCCCGATCGTACGAATTACTTAGTCGGAATTGGAATTAGCTGGAATTTAACGACTCCGTTTAGAATGAGCAAACAAGTAAGTGCTCAAAAATATGTTTCGCAAGGTTTACAGGAAGAGTACAATCAGGCAGACAGAGAACTGAAATCGCAATTGAAACTAGCCGACGATAAAATACAAATTACACTTGACAATTTTGCCGAAGCGCCTATTCAGGTCGATGCAGCCAAGAAAGCGTATTTGCAAAAATCGACTTTATACAAAAATGGTTTGACTGATCTTACTGATATTACACAAACCTTATACACGCTAAATCGTGCCGAAATCGACCGTGATATCGTGAACAATAATGTGTGGCAATCGTTTTTGCTTAAAGTAGCAGCGACAGGCAATTTTGACTTATTTATAAATGAATTTTAATTAGATCCTAATGAATTTAATACGTTTTGCACTCCGCAAACCCATCTCCATATTAGTATTGGTTGCGGGTCTATTTTTCTTCGGAATTGGTGCCATCAAGGACATCAAGGTAGATATCCTGCCAAAAATGAACTTGCCGGTTATCTATATTGCACATCCTTTTGGAGGTTACACGCCAGACCAGATGGAAGCTTATTTTGCTAAGACTTATGTCAACATTCTGCCTTTTGCCAATGGTGTAAAATCGGTAGAAACCAAAAACATTCAGGGGTTAATGATCATGAAATTAACCTATTATGAAAACACGAATATGGCTCAGGCTGCAGCCGAATTGAGTTCACTTTCAAACAGGATTCAGGCGGCGTTTCCTCCGGGAACCCAGCCTCCGTTTATCATTCGTTTTGACGCTTCTTCATTGCCAATTGGACAATTGGTTTTGAGCAGTAAAATACGATCAAATAACGAATTACAGGATTTAGCCAACGTTTATGTTCGTGCCTCGTTTACTTCGATTCCGGGTTTATTATCGCCGGCACCCTTTGGCGGAAGCCCAAGAACAATTGAGGTTAACGTAGATCCTGATTTATTGCGTTCGCACAATATGACACCAGATCAGGTGGTTGAAGCTATTCGTATCAACAACCAGACAGCACCGTCAGGAAACGTAAGAATGGGCGATGTCAACTACATTACACCAACCAATAATACGATCAAAGAAGTTAAGGATTTCGAAAATATTCCGTTGTTTAAAGGAAGCGTTCAAAACTTAAAATTAGGCGATGTTGCCACTGTAAAAGATGGTGCCGATATTACACAAGGTTACGCTTTGGTAAACGGAAAACGTTCGGTTTATATTAGTATTGCAAAGGCCGGAGATGCTTCGACCTGGGATGTGGTTCAGAAATTAAAAGCCGAATTGCCTAAAATTCAGAGTACACTTCCCGAGGACGTAAAATTATCCTACGAATTTGACCAGTCGGTTTATGTAATTAACTCGGTAAAAAGTTTGATTACAGAAGGTATTATTGGAGCAGTTTTAACTGGTTTAATGGTATTGCTTTTCCTTGGTGATAAACGTGCTGCATTAATTGTAATCTTAACGATTCCAATTTCGATTATCTCAGGAGTTTTATTCCTGAAATTATTTGGGCAAACTATCAACTTAATGTCTTTAAGCGGACTGGCTTTGGCGATTGGAATTCTGGTGGATGAAAGTACGGTAACCATCGAAAATATTCACCAGCATCTCGACATGGGAAAACCCAAGGCGCTGGCTATTTGGGATGCGTGTCAGGAAATTGCATTGCCAAAATTATTGATCTTACTTTGTATTCTGGCAGTATTTGCACCGGCATTTACCATGGTGGGTATTCCCGGAGCGTTGTTCTTGCCTTTGGCTTTAGCGATTGGATTCTCGATGGTGATTTCGTTTTTACTTTCTCAGACTTTTGTGCCTGTAATGGCAAACTGGCTGATGAAAGCACATCCAAAACACGAACATGGACCCAATATTACTGATGATGAAGCAGAGTTTAACGATTGCGGATTAACTCCGGAATCTGAAAAAGATCTGATCACGCAGAAAAAAGCCATGGTCGCAAAAGAGGATATCGACAATAATGGAAAGATTGGTGCTTTCGAGCGTTTCAGAATCCGTTTTATGCGAACGCTGGACCGATTGTTTCCTTATAAAAAAGCAACAGCTATAATATATCTGGTTGGAATTACGCTTTTGGCGGTTGTCTTTATCAATTTTATTGGAAAAGATGTTTTCCCGAAAGTAAATTCAAGTCAGTTTCAGTTAAGAATGCGTGCTCCCGACGGAACCCGTTTAGAGCGTACCGAAGAAAAAGCAATCATTGTTTTGAAAGAATTGCAAAAAATGGTGGGTAAAGAACATATCGGAATCTCGTCTGTATATGTAGGTCAGCACCCGTCGTTATTCTCGATTAACCCTATTTACTTGTTCATGGCAGGTTCGCATGAAGCAGTATTTCAGGTGAGTTTAAAAGAATATCATACGGATATGGACAACTTTAAGGACGACTTTAGAGCCCGAATTAAAAAAGTGCTTCCGGATGTAAAACTTTCTTTTGAGCCAATCGAATTAACAGATAAAGTTTTGAGTCAGGGTTCCCCTACTCCTATCGAAGTTCGTATTGCCGGAAAAGACAAAAAACGAAATGAATTATATGCTACTCAAATTGTAGAAAAACTGAAAAAGATTTCTTATTTCAGAGACGTACAAATTGGTCAGCCTATTCATTATCCTGCAATGAATATTGATATTGACAGAACACGTGCTGCCGAATTGGGCGTAGATATGAATGATATTTCGAGATCACTTGTGGCTTCGACCTCATCATCACGATATACAGAGAAAAATACCTGGGTCGACGAAAGAGCCGGATTATCATACAACGTTCAGGTTCAGGTTCCGTTGAATCAGATGAAGAGTAAAACAGATATTGGAGAAATTCCGGTATTAAAAAACTCGCTTCGTCCTGTTTTAAGTGACGTTGCCAAAATTACACCCGGATTTGTAAGTGGTGAAAATGACAATTTAGGGGCTATGCCATATATTACCGTTACAGCCAACATTAGCCAAACCGATTTAGGTACGGCAGTAAAAGATGTGGATGCAACCATCAGTTCGTTGGGAGAATTACCTAGGGGGTTATTCATTACTCCAATCGGAATGAGTAAAGTATTGGTAGAAACATTAAGCAGTTTACAAGTAGGATTATTGGTTGCCATATTTGTGATCTTCTTAATGTTAGCCGCTAATTTCCAGTCGTTCAAAGTTTCATTAGTAATTCTAACCACAGTTCCTGCGGTAGTTTTAGGAGCGTTATTAATGCTTACGATTACTAGTTCTACACTAAACTTACAATCGTATATGGGAATCATTATGTCGGTTGGGGTTTCGATCGCGAATGCCGTTTTATTGGTTACGAATGCAGAACAGTTGCGTAAAAAGAACGGAAACGCGTTAGAATCTGCTCGTGAAGCTGCGGCTTTAAGGCTTCGTCCTATTATCATGACATCAGTTGCGATGATTGCGGGAATGTTACCAATGGCAATTGGTCATGGCGAAGGCGGCGATCAGGTATCTCCGTTAGGTAGAGCTGTAATTGGCGGATTATTATTTTCGACTTTTGCAGTATTGCTTATCTTGCCATTGATTTTTGCCTGGGCACAAGAAAAAACAACAACACAATCTGTTTCTTTAGATCCTGAAGACGAAGAAAGCATCCATTATATCTCATCATTAAATCCGAAAAATGAAAAATAAAATTATACAATCGACCGCATTATTTTTTGTAGCCGTATTTTTTCTAACTAGTTGTAATTCTAAGAAAGAAGAAACCGTTACTGCCGAAATTGAACCTAAAACAGAAACATTTTCTTTAGAGAAAGAAAAGCTAACAACAGAATTGCGTTTGCCAGCCGAATTAACCGGTTTTCAACAAGTAGATTTGTACGCAAAAGTAAGCAGTTTTGTAAAATTGCTAAAAGTAGATATTGGTACCAAAGTAAAAAAAGGACAGCTTTTGATCGTTCTTGAAGCTCCGGAAATCAGTTCTCAACTGGCTGCTGCCGAATCAAGACTAAAATCGATGGAAGCCATTTATGCTACGACCAAAAGTACTTACAACCGTTTGTACGAAACAAGCAAAGTAGAAGGAACGATTTCTAAAAACGATTTAGAAATGGCCAACGGAAAGAAAAACTCAGATTACGCACAATATCAGGCCGCAGTTGCCGCTCACAAAGAAGTATCGATTATGAGAGGTTATCTTGAAATCCGTGCTCCTTTTGATGGTGTTGTAGCAGCAAGAAACGTCAATTTAGGAACGTTTGTTGGTCCGGCAGGAAAAGGTTCAGATTTACCTTTATTGACGATTCAGCAGCAGGATAAATTGCGTTTGGCAGTTTCTGTTCCTGAGCTTTATACAGGATATTTACACAATGGCGACGAAATGAGTTTTAATGTAAAATCATTACCGGAAACTTTTAAAGCTACAATTACCAGAATGTCAGGAGCTTTAGATCTAAAACTAAGATCTGAAAGAGTTGAAATGGACGTACACAATACTAAGAAAAACTTATTGCCAGGAATGGTTGCCGAAGTGCTGCTGCCGCTTAACGCAAAAGACAGCACATTTGTAGTTCCAAAATCGGCATTAGTGAGTTCTGCCGAAGGTTTGTATGTGATCAAAGTAATCAACCACAAAGCAACGAGAGTTGATGTGAAAAAAGGAAGAGAAATCGACGATAAGATCGAAATATTCGGTGATTTGAACCCGAAAGATAAACTGGTAAAAATTGCCAGCGAAGAAACTAAAGAAGGCGATATCATAAACGAATAACCTGCGTTTAGCTTTCTTATAGTAGTTTACCAAAAACTGTACGCTTAATGCGGCATTTTAAAATCTAATTTTAAAATGTAGATTACAATTTACCTCTTGGGCAGCACTCTGATAAAGTGCTGCCTTTTTTTTATGTTTAATTGTTTCGCAGAGATTCGCAAAGATAGCGCGGAGATTCGCTGAGTTTTTTTAATCTCGCAATCCCGATAGCTATTGGGAGCTAAGGCGCAAAGTTTTGTAATTAACTATTACGCGTATTGTTGTCATTTCGACGCAGGAGAAATCCTCGCAAGTAGCTCGACAGAGATTGGCGATTTTGCATGTGTAGAATGGATTGGAATCCATCCCTACAATATAATACGTTCCTCTGGAACTCTTTATAAAATTGCGTAGGAATAATTTATTTTGTAGCAACGTCCCGAGGCTTCGGGATTAATCCCTTAAAACGCAAAGTAATCTCAATTTTGTCATTTCGACGCAGGAGAAATCTTCGCAAGTAGCTCGACAAAGATTGGCGATTTTGCATGCGGAGTTAGTTGCGAAGATTTCTCTTTCTTCGAAATAACAGGCGTTGTGTTTATAGCTTTTTTTGAAACTTTTAATAAAATGAAAGCTTTTGATTTTTTTTAGGACACATTCCCTACTATTATTCTACACTAGTAAATCGAAAACTGAAGAAACAATCTTTTTTATCCGTCACGGCGGACAAAAAGGATTTCCTCTTTTATCACTGCTATGAGTCTGGCTTTCATAAAAATAAACAGGTATAAGTACGTGGTTGTTTAGATTGATAAATGGGTACTTTTGACAAAATCAATTTATATTTTGAGGTAAATAAGAATAACAATAGCATGATAATTAATTTAATTCTTATCGTGAATAGACTTTAACTCTACCAGAGCAAGATATAAATTGACCTAATATGGTTTTCCGTAATTATGCCCATTAAATAATATTACATTTAGCAATTTCGTCTAATTAAACTATTAAAAAACTTAAAATAACCAACAATGACTACTAAAATAATTAATCTTCCATATTTAGCTGGTACTGATAAAATCCCAACAGATTATATAAAAAGGGACGCTATATTAAATCAAATAGAAAAAGGCTTAGATATTTATGATATTTTATTACTTGAAGGAGATGAAGGAATTGGCAAAACAACAATTTTGAATGATTTCATCTTAAACCATTCTCTATCGTGCATTTCATATTCAGTTAATGAATTTGATAAATACACTTACAGTTTTGATTCTATTCTAGAAAAAATATATAACCAAATTTACTTTTATTGTAACAATGTGGAAACTGATTCTATTCCTGACTTAACACTTTATAATTCAATTCAAGGTCGACTAAGAAAAAAAATAAAGCAATTTAGGAAACCTTTAATTTTTGTTTTTGACGGATTGGAATTGTTAAGTAATTCGGAAATAGAGAGATTACTACCGTTGTTTGAAATTTTACCTTGGAAAAAAGCTAAATTTATTTTCTCTGGAAAAAAGGAAAAGCTTTCAATTATTTTTAATTTAAAATTAAATATTTCATCAATTTCTGTTATAAATTTTGGATTTCATGAATCAAAAGAGTATTTAAAAGATATTTCAACAGACGAAGAATTACTTCAAGAATTACATAAACTAAGCTCTAAAGGCATACCTTCTAAACTTAAGGAACTAAAATTTTTATGCAAAACTCATGGTGGTGCTGAAAGTTTTTTATCATCAAATAATTTAACAGAAAAAACAGATTATTTAGAAAAAATATGGTGTGAAATTGATCCAAATGATGAATTATTAAATAAAATTTTAGCAGTAGTAGCTTTTAGTGATATAGAGCTAGAACTTCAAGCCATTTGTGAAATTTTAGATATTAAATTACTAAAGTTACAAGAGAAAATCGAAAACATTACTTTCATTGGTACGAGTTCCAATAAAATAACTTTTGAAATGGAAAGTATACGAAAATTTTCAAAATTTAAATTAAATCATTTTGAAGAAATTATAAATGCTCAATTAATAGATTTTTACGAAAAAAATCAAGCATCAGATACAAGTATTTTTAATCTACCGCATTTATATAATAAAGCAAAACTATGGGAAAAATTAACAACTTTTTTAAATACTGATACATTCATACATTTACTTGATAAGCACAAAACTATTGTAAATCTTCATTCACAATTTTCTTTAGCATTTGACGCATCAAAAAAAACTAATCTTAAATTTGATGAAGCTAGACTGAAATTTGCACTACACAAATCTTCTGTAAAAGAGCTTCAGAAACATGAATTATGTGAAAGTGAAATTGAAGCATTAATCGTTTTAAATCAATACACACAAGCTTTATCTCTAGCTAATAGTGCACTCTTAAAAGAAGATAGGCTTAAACTTTTAACAATTGTTGCTAAACAAAGAAAAATCAATAATCTACTTGATGATCCAGATTTGATTGAGCAAATTAAATCATTGTATGAGCAAATTGATTTTACAAGTATTAAAGAAAAAGGATTTGAGATTGCAAGTTTACTTATTTATACTAATCTTCAATTAGCAATTGAATTGGTAGAAAAAGTAACTGATAATAATTCTGTCAACAATTCTTTAGATTATGCTTTTGCATATTTAACTTTATTTGCAACTGAAGCTAATAAAAAAAACAAAACACAAATTGCGGATATAGACGTTATAAATTCAAAAATTGAAAATAAAGATGTAAAGAATATAACCAAAGCATTACGTTTTCTATCGGATGAATATGTTATATCGGATCTAATTAATTCAGTCAATAATATTTCTAAATTTTCTCAAAAACTGTTCATATTAAAAAACTGGATAAAAAACAATTCTGAAGACGATGATATTTATAAAGCAATAAAATTTACTTTAGAAGAGATTGTTCGAACATCTAGTGAAAATGTCCCAAATGCTAATTCACTTTATGAAATTGCTATCCCTCTACCTAAAATTAAAGATAAAAAAGAAATCGAAGATTTAATTTTACTCTTTGATGCTCATAAAAATACAATCGACAGACCTACAAAAAGTTATATTCAACTTCAGTTAACAATAGCTGAAGCTCTATTGAAAATTGACTATGAAAAAGCAAAAGACAGAATATTTGACATTTATCTTTTAATAGACGAATTAACAGATTTGTCTATTAAGACAGATTGCTTATCCTTTTTATGGATTTGGCTTGCTAAAAATGATTTATCAAATGAAATAGAGAATTCAATAAGTTCGTATGAAACTATTGAAGTTCAAACAAAAAAAAATATAGATTTGCTTTTGAAAGATACTGCGTATCATTTTAAAATGATAGAAAATATAATTTCAACAATAATGATATCTAATTCAGATTTTATTTTTGAAATCATAAAGAAATTAAACACTGAGGTTAGAAGAGATACAGCTTATTGTTTAGCTCTGGAAACCTATATTGATAAAACAAATATAAATGATTTTGATTTTCTTGTAATTAATAAATTTAATCGTGAAATTAAAAATCCTTCATTATTAGAAGATATAATAATTTTAATAATTGATAAATTTTATTTTGAAAAAGAGAATGTTTTACCATACATAACGAAAATAACCCCTTATTATCCAATGCTGACAAATCTAACTAAAGTAGGTAATAAATGCTACATAATTTGTCATGCTATTAAAATATTAAATTTCGATAAGGAAACTTATAATTTAAAAATAGACGAACTTTTGATCGATTTAAGAAAATCATGGGACTCAATTGATATTTTATGGGAGAAAATTGAGATAGGTTTTTTAATAGCACGTGATCTTTCTGATTTTTCATTTGAAAAGGCGAAAGAATATCTAGATTATTCTACAACTTTAAAACAAGAAGAAGCTTTTTCTTCCAACTCCATAATTACTACATATATTAAGAGTATTAAATTATCCATAAAATCAATTTGTGGTATTAGTTTATTTAAATCTGATATAGAGAAAGAGTTAAACTTACTTTACAATACTATAGATGTTTTACAATCAACTGGAGAAAAATTAAAACTTTGGTCAGCATTATATCTAAAATTACGTGCGCTTAATAAAGCAAATATATCCAACAATATTTTTAAAACATATATTAATCCTCTGTTATCGCAATGGTCTTCAAACTCGGAAGATTCTTATAAAGTAAAGACTATAATTTATATTGCTCCAACATTATATACCTATAATTCAACAACGTTCTTTTCTGATTATCTTGAAAAAATGAAAGCCGATGAAAAAGATCAATCGATTAAAAATATTTTTAGCTATATTTTGACAAATTTAAATCCGGACGACCCAACAAGTAACAATCAACAATTATTTGAAAAATTAGATTATTCCAGCATTAATGAATTAACCATACTTCTTGAAAAGTTGGATAACGATTATATGATTTTCAAACATATTACTTATATTATTGATACAATAAGAAATAATACAAATTTGAATAATACGCAACGAGATTCTATTAAATCAAAAATAAAAAAAATAATTAATGACAAATTACCTTCTCCTAATGGGATACAACATGAAGGATATAATATAGTTAGTGAAGCTGAACTTTTATCTTTAGAAACCTACACTGAATCAAATTGGAAAAGCTTAATTGATCGCGCTAATTTAATTGACAATTTGTCTGATAGGTCTTTTATTTTAATACTTATTGCTGATAAAATAACTATTAAATCAAACAAAAAACCAATAGAAATTATGGAAAAGGCATTTGAATTAATCAAAACTATTCCTTCAATTTATGATAAAACAAATAGATTTGATGCAAGCTGGGATATATGGTTAAATATTGATAAAAGTGGAGGGAAATTTAAAAAACATTTAAAACTCGCATTAGAGGATTTGTTAATTACAAAAGATGGCGAGATAGCTGGAATTAAGAACCTAATAGACATGGCACAACAACATAATACTGAACTAGCTGAAGAACTGATAACAATGTTAGATCAAGATCCAGCACGAAAGAAACTGAAAGAACCTTTAATCGCACGCTTGCAAAGTAAAAATAAAATTGACAAAGCATGTAAGCAACCTAAATTATTAAATGATTTAAGTTGCAGCCAATTTCAAGAAGTTTTTCACAAAAATTTATTGGATTTAAATGATGGTAAAAAAAGTTCAAAAGATATAACTGAAACTTATGAGATCTTAGAAAAAGCTTCAAATCACTCACTTGATGATTCGTTTGATTCATATGTATATTTTATCCAAAATGCAATAAAAAGATATGAAATAAACAATAAAGAAAAAGATATATTAAATTCAATATTTTCCGCAACAATTGAAAATACTAAATTAATTGTCATTTTATCTTCAAACAATATTCAAAAAATGAAGAATTTATACAATCATAAGTCTAAATCAGAGAATAATCCAATAATATCACCTGGAGAGAGAAATAAGGCTATTTCTATTTTCCAAAAATGGTTTAAAGAAAATATTAAAGATCAACTAATAATTATTGATCCCTACTTTACAGAAAATGAATTAAATCTTTTAAAATTAATTCAAGAAACTAAGCCAGAATGTAGCGTTAAAATTCTTACAAGCAAAACTAAAAGTAGAAATAATAATCATATTAACGAGGAAACAAAAAAATCAATAAACAAAGATATATATATTCAAGAATGGAAAAATATATCATCAGACGAGCCATTAGATACACAAATTAAAATAGTATGGGATAAAGATACATTAGATACACCATTTCACGATAGATGGTTTCTTGAACCTTCAGTAAGAAAGGGGTTAAAACTAGGCACCTCATACAATGGATTCGGAAATAAAGAATCAGGAATAGAAGAATTAAATGAAGATAGTATAATAAATGTAGAAGACATAATAAACAAATATTTATACAGAGAAGAAACAAAAGTTGGTCCCTATTTATTAAAGTATGAAAGTTTTGATTTAGAAGAGTAAAAGAATAAAAAAAACTTCCAGATTTTTAAAACATATAAAAAATGCAAGACCAAAATTGATCTTGCATTTTTTGCAACTTGATAAATAAAAAAATCTTTTTACACAGTCTGACGCTCGTGTTTTCCTTCTTTAATTTCTTCCACCATTTTTTTATTAAAAGCGGGCAAATCATTCGGGTTTCGGCTGGTTACTAATCCGTTGTCTACGACTACTTCTGAGTCTTCCCATTGTGCTCCCGCATTTATCAAATCGTTTTTCACAGAGAAGAACGAAGTTACTTTTCGACCTTTTAAAACATCAGCGTCTACCAAAATTTGTGGACCATGACAAATAGCCGCTACAGGTTTTTTATTTTCAAAAAAGGAACGTACAAAATTTACTGCAGCTTCTTCTCTTCTCAATAAATCAGGATTTATAACTCCTCCCGGAAGAACCAAAGCATCATAATCTGCTTCATTTGCCTGATCTAATACTACATCAACATTATATTCCTTGCTCCAGTTACCGTCTTTCCAGGATTTGATAGTTCCAGATTTTAAACTGATGATATCTGCATTCCAGCCTTGCTCTTCTAAATAGGCTTTAGGCGATGATAATTCTGATTCTTCAAAACCGTTTGTGGCTAATATGGCTATATTCTTTTTCATAATTTTAATTTTTAAAACGTTATTAATTTTGATTTAGTTAAAATTAGTAATTCCATACAGCCAACGAAAACAGACGATGTTAAACCTTTGTTTAAAAAAAGTTAATTAACTGAAGTTCAAATTATTATTAAAAATTAAATTGAAATTATATAAAAATCATGTCAATTTGGATTATTATTTTATAGGACAAAAGTTCAGAAAATAATTAAATTACTTAGTATAAAAATGAAAGCAGTTTTTTCTTTTAAAAAATAAAATCTTCTTATGGACAACTGCCCTAGCCCTGATGGGAGGGAAAATCCTTTTTCTTGCTCCTTTAGCAAGGAAAAGATTTGGAAGGACAGCAGGAATAGCTCCTAAAAAAACTTAAATTCCAAATTTTAAAATTCCAAATTCCAAAAGGATTTATTTGAGTTTTGTTTTCATAAGCCTTCGACTACGCTCAGGATGACTATTGGGTTGTTCTTTTCCTACAAGATTCAATTTTAACAGCGATTGCGATAATTAATTGCTATTTTTGATTTTCTCTTAAAAATACAATTCGTCAGGTAATTTCAACTTTAGTTTATTTTTTTAATCCTGATTCATACAAAAACCAATTATAACAATATTAGATTATGAATGTTCTACTCATTGAGGATGATAAACGCATTAGCGAATTTATTATAAAAGGTTTAGAAGAAAATAATTTTACGGTACATCTGGCTGAAACGGGCGAGATTGCGCGGGATTTACTTCAGCACGATACGTGGGATATTATCCTGATGGATATTATGTTGCCGGGAATCGACGGAATTCAGCTCACGAAAATGATGCGTTTCAAGAAAATTCATACTCCAATATTAATGCTCAGCGCACTCAGCGATACTGATGATAAGGTAAATGCGCTGGATTCCGGTGCCGATGATTATTTGGTTAAACCTTTTCATTTTAAGGAATTAATCTCGAGGGTAAATGCTTTGACGCGCAGAACTAAATTTAATTACGATAAAGTAGAAACTTTATACACCTTGGGAAGTTTAGCCATAAATCCCGAAGAACATAAAGTTACCGAAAATGATGTTTTGATTGATCTATCTCCGCGTGAATACAAATTGCTTATATTTTTACTGGAAAACAGAAATAAGGTAATGTCAAGAACTCAGATTTTAAACGCTGTTTGGGGCATTAATTATGATAATAATACAAATGTTGTCGATGTTTATATTTCTTATTTAAGAAACAAAATCGAACAAAATCATAAATTCATCCATACCATAAAAGGAACTGGGTATATGCTTAAAGAACAGTCATGAAAATTCGCAACAAGTTTACCTTAATATCTTCTTTCACGTTTAGCGTTGTCTTTGTAATTGCTTCTATTATTACGTATTTGTCTTTTTATGGCTATTCTGAAAAGATCATTTTTAATGAACTTCAGAAAACATGTTTGTTAACCGGTATTTTTTATCTGGAAAAAGATGAATTACCGGAGAATCAGCATTTGATCATTGGGCAGCAATTCAGGGAAAATTCACTTGAGATTATTTCGCGTGTTTATAATAATAAAAATGAAATTGTATACGGAGATAAAACAATCGATCACAATATAAATGCAGAACGACTGGATTACATTCGTAAGAATCGAAAATTGAATTTTAAATCGAATCATCATTTTTATTTTGGAAGTTTTTATCATGATAATCAGGGAGATTTTGTGGTTTTTGTCAAGAAAAACGATCAGGAGTTTAAAACCATTACCAACAGATTATTAATCATTATGATTTTGGTTTTAATAAGCGGATTAATCACGATATATATTGTGAGTCGTTTGCTTTCGAATCTGGCGTACAGTCCGATAAAAAATATTATCAATCAGGTAAATGAAATCGAAGCTTCGTCGCTCGATCGTCATATTGTTTCGCCAAACACCAAAGATGATATTCAGGAACTGATCGAGACATATAATAATTTGTTTAAGCGGCTTTCGGACACTTTTATCATTCAGAAAAACTTTATCAATTATGTTTCGCATGAATTCAAAACACCTTTAACCGCAATATCAGGAAATCTGGAAGTATTTGCACAAAAGGACAGAACTAGTGCCGAATACAAAGAAATGTCTGAAAAAGTATTAGAAAACGTATATCAGATCGAAGATACGATGAACACGCTGATGATGCTTTCGGGATTGAGAAATAATACAGAACTCAATGAAATTTTTAGGGTCGATGAATTGGTTTGGGACATCAACGATCAATTGCCGGATGTGTATCAGTTAAAAAGTTCTCAGATACAAATCGCGATTGAAATTGTCAATGACAAACTGCTTTCGATAAAAGGAAACAGCAACGAAATTAAGGTTGCTTTGTATAATATTATAGAAAATGCTGTAAAATACTCTAACGGAAATCCGATCAAAATAAGTTTGTTGCAACAAGATGATCAGCTTAAAATTGTAATTGAAGATCACGGAACCGGAATTAGCAAAGAGGATTTAAAATTCATCAAACAAACCTTTTATAGGGGCAAAAATGTCAATGATATAAAAGGCAGCGGTGTTGGGCTTTCGTTGGCCAATATTATCTTCAAACAAAATAATATTCACTTTACGATTACATCCAAAAAAGACGTTGGAACGACGGTAACCTTACTATTTCCGCCACTCTAATCGTTTTCTAATGTAACTCTAACTCCTTTCTAACACACATCAAATTAGGGTTTAATATGCTGTAGATAGCTTTGCATCATATTAAAAACAAACTTAATTTGAAACGTATACTCTTAACCCTACTCGTTATTGTATCGCACAAAAGTGTGGCACAAACTGCTGCAATAAACGATACAATTGTTCTTTCCCGAACACAGGCCGAGGCTTTGTTTCTGGATAAGAATATTGCTCTTCTTTCGGAAAAACTAAACATTGACATTGCCGATGCGCAGGTGATTCAGGCTAAATTATGGCCCAATCCTACCCTGACGATTGGCGAGCTTAACCTTTGGCACAATGCTACAGCACAGGAAGTTCCGCCTTTGTGGGGCAATTTTGGTAAAACTACTCAGGTTACTGCAGAACTTGAACAACTGGTACAAACAGCCGGAAAGCGTAAAAAGCTTATCGCGATGGAAAAAGTGAGCGCTGATATTGCTAAAGAATACTTTAAAACCTTTTTGCGCAATCTAAAAATTGAGTTTAGAGGTAATCTTACTGAACTACAATATACTCAGGCTCAGGAAGCAGTTTATAAAAAACAGCTTTCGTCGATGCAAACCATGCTAAAAGGATATGGCAATCAGGTCGCTCAGGGAAATATTGGCCGTGGCGAATACATTAGACTAAAAGCATCTGAACTGCAGTTCTTAAAAGAAATCAGCGATTTAAAGAAAGAAAACAATTCATTACAAAAAGAATTGAAGGTTTTAATGAATCTGCCTGCTACAAGCTACATCAAACTTACAGATGAAGGTTTTGTTCCTGACAATAAAAATATCGAAAATATCAACTTAGGCAATCTTATGGCTTCGGCAATAGAAAATCGTCCTGATATGAAAGTCATTAAGTTAGGAAATGATTACAACGATAATAAGTACAAATACGAAAAAGCAATGCGAACGCCTGATGTTACACTGGGCATTAGCTACGATCGTGGTGCCAGTACGATGAATGATTTCGTAGGACTTGGTTTTGCTTTGGATCTTCCGTTTTTTAATAGAAACCAAGGGAATATAAAAGCGGCAAAACTAGCAATCGAACAAGGTAAATTATTGACCGAAGAGAAAACAATAAGTGTACAATCTGAGGTTTTACAAGCTTATGAAGATCTTATTGTAACCAAAAAACTCTACGAAAGCGTTGAGGCTAATTATGAATCAGATTTAGATAAACTTCTCGAAAGCTACCACAAAAACTTCATGCAGCGCAACACCAGTATGTTAGAATATCTTGATTTTGTTGATGCTTATCTCGATAACAAATCGATCCTGCTGAATTCTAAAAAAGACCTGAATAAAAACCTTGAAGAATTGCGCTACATCGCGGGTCAGGAAATCAATTAAAATCTAATTATCTAAAAATAATACCAAACATAATGAAGAAACTTATTTTACTCCCGATATTTGGGTTAATGCTCGTTTACGGATGTGGCAAAAAAGAAGAAATCAAAGATACAAAAGAGGAAAAATTTTGTATCGACAAAGACTTAAAAGAAAAAATCACGATCGAACCCGTTCAAAAACGTTCGGTTAGCGAATCGATAAACCTTACCGGAAATATAACGTATAACGCCGATCACGTAGTACAGTTTAACAGCCTTGTTGAAGGAATTATTACCAAAACTACTTTTTCATTGGGTGATTATGTCAAAAAAGGACAAGTTCTGGCAGAGATAAAAAGTACAGAACTCAACAGTATGCAATCTGAAAGTAAATCGTTTCAATCGCAAATAGCGGTGGCACAACGTAATTTACAATCGACCAAATCGATGTTTGAAGACGGAATCGCTTCTCAGAAAGATTTAATGCAGGCACAAAGCGAACTGGATGTTTTAAAATCTTCTTTAGAAAATGTGAGAGCCAATCTTGCCATGTTTAGCGCCAGCAGCGAAAGATCTGTTTTCCTGATAAAAGCCCCCACTGAAGGTTATATCGTAGCTAAAAACATAAGCCCGGGAATGCAGATTACAGATGGCAGCGAGCCACTTTTTACCATTTCTGATCTCAAAGAAATCTGGGTTTTGGTCAATGTATACACCAGTAATTTAAAAAATGTGAGCGAAAATATGTTGGTCGATGTAACCACACCGGCATATCCGGATGAAATTTTTAAAGGAAAAATAAAAATGATGGCGAAAGTTTTTGATGCCGATGAACATGTTCTAAAAGCCAGAATTGTAATGGAAAACAAAAACTTAAAACTAAAACCGGGAATGACTGCCGATATCATTATCGATAAAAGTAAAGGTGGCGAAATGCTTGCTGCCGTTCCTGCAAAAGCAGTGATTTTTGATAACAATCGCGATCATATCCTGATTTATAAAAACGATTGCACGATCGAAACCAGAGAAGTGAATCCGATTATAAAAAACAACAATTGGATTTATTTTGATAAAGGAGTTAATGAAGGTGAAATGGTGATTACTAAAAATCAACTGCTAATTCACGAACGATTAAAAAACTAATTATCCCTAAAAACGGATAAACACCATACAAAATATGAAAAAATTTGTACAAGGACTGGTCGCTTTCTCGCTAAAAAACTCCCTCATCGTTTTTTTCCTGACAGCAGTACTACTGGTCGCCGGAATAGTCAGCTATATCCATACTCCCATCGAAGCTTTCCCTGATGTAACCAATACAAGGGCAAGAATCATTACGCAATGGCCCGGACGAAGTGCCGAAGAAGTAGAGAAATTCATCACACTTCCGATTTCGAAACAAATGAACACGATTCCTAAAAAAGCCGAAGTACGTTCTATTTCGCTTTTTGGATTATCGGTTGTAACCGTTTTGTTTGATGATGATGTCGAGGATTTTTACGCACAGCAATATGCTTCAAATCGCCTTAACGGATTAGATCTTCCGGAAGGTGCTGATGTTGATATTGAACCGCCATCCGGAGCAACGGGTGAGATATTCAGATATATCATCAAAAGTGATTTACCAATTAAGGAAATCAAAGCCATTCAGGATTGGGTAATCGAAAGAGAACTAATTGCCGTTCCCGGAGTTGCCGATGTGGTGAGTTTTGGTGGTGAAGAAAAAATCTTCGAAATCAAAATTAATCCAACCGAATTAGAAAACTACAACTTATCTGCACTTGATGTTTACGAAGCCGTTTCTAAAAGTAACGTAAATGTAGGTGGAGACGTAATTCAGCGTGGTGATCAGGCTTATGTAGTTCGCGGAGTTGGTCTGATTGATAAAGTCGAAGATATTGGGAATATCTTAATCGAAACCAAAGGATCATCGCCCATATTAGTAAAACACGTCGCCGAAGTTTCAATCTCTGCCAAACCAAGATTAGGTCAGGTAGGTTTAGATGGCGATGATGATGTGGTAGAAGGAATCGTGATTATGTTACGCGGAGAAAATCCGGGTGAAGTCATCAAGCGATTGAAAGATCGTTTGACAGAACTGAACGAAAGAGTGCTGCCGGATAATGTAAAAATAGTTCCGTTTATCGATCGTACCAAATTGGTCGACACAACAGTACATACCGTGACCAAGAATCTTATCGAAGGGATTTTATTGGTATCGCTAATCGTGTTTATTTTCCTCTACAACTGGAGAACCTCATTGATTGTGGCGTCTGTAATTCCGCTTTCGTTCTTGTTTGCGATTATAATGCTGCGTATTCAGGGCTTGCCTGCGAACTTAATTTCGATGGGAGCGCTTGATTTTGGATTACTGCTCGAAGGAACTTTGGTTATTGTCGAACAGGTTTTTGTCTCGCTCGAAAAGAAAGCGCATAAAGTAGGAATGGAACGCTTTAACAATATGAGTAAAATGGGACTTATTAAGAAAAGCGTGGGCAGCGTAGCCACGTATATTTTCTTTGCCCTCATCATTTTAATTGTGGCACTGCTCCCTATTTTCTCTTTCACGAAAGTGGAAGGAAAAATGTTCTCTCCCCTAGCCTTCACGCTAAGTTATGCATTATTAGGATCGTTGATTTTATCCCTTACTTATGTTCCGGCAATGTGTAAAGTCATGCTGACCAAAAACATAGTAGAGAAAGAAAATATGATTTCGCGTTTCTTTAGAGAAAACCTTTTTAAGCTTTTTAAATGGAGTACCAAACATCGCAAAGCAACCTTATATGCATTCTTAGGTTTACTAGCAATATGTTGTGCGAAGTTTGCTTTTTATGGTTCAGAATTTATTCCGAAACTGAATGAAGGAGCCATTTATGTAAGAGCCACTTTGCCTAACAGTATCAATCTGGACGAAGCAGTAAGACTTACCAAAGAAATGAAAACGAAAATAAGGAAGTTCGAAGAAGTAAAATTTGTCCTCACACAAACCGGGCGACCAAATGACGGAACAGATCCAACCGGATTTTTTAATATCGAATTGCATATCGAATTAAAACATCAGGACGAGTGGAAACGCGATATAAGCAAAGAACAACTAATCGCCGAGATCAAAAAAGAACTCGATGTATATCCCGGAATTGGATTTGGATTTAGCCAACCTATTCAGGATAACGTTGAGGAATATGTTGCCGGAGTAAAAAGTCCGCTGGTGATTAAGATATTCGGAAATGATCTTTTTCAACTCGAAGCCATGGCTGCAAAAGTGGCTAAATCGATCAAAGATGTAAAAGGAATCGAAGATATTAATGTGTATAAAAACATTGGTTTACCAGAATTAAGGATTCAGCTTCACGACGAAAAAATGGCGCGTTATGCCATAACAACCGCCGATGCCCAAGCCGTAATCCGAATGACCATTGGAGGTCAGGCCGCAACGAAGTTCTACGATGACGAAAAGATTTTTGATATCACTTTACGCTTCGAAAAAGAATATCGTGACTCAAAAGAAAAAATCGAAGACATTCTTATTCCAACTATGAATGGCAAGAAAGTCCCACTGAAAGAAATCGCAACCGTAGAATATAAAACAGGTCCCACGTTCATTTATCGTGAAGGAAACAGCCGCTATATTGCCGTAGGTTTTAGTATAGAAGGACGAGACCTGGGAAGTACGATTGATGAAGCACAGAAAAAAGTAGCTGCAGAAGTAAAACTGCCTAAAGAAAATGTAATGAAATGGGCAGGAGAATTCGAAAGCAAAGAAAGAGCTTCCAGACAATTAGCGATGATTGTTCCTGTTGTATTGATCTTGATTTTATGTTTGCTGTATTTCAATTTTGGCAATTTCAAAGATACTCTGGTCGCTGTGAGCGCAATGCCTTACGCCTTTATTGGTGGTTTCTTATCGCTTTGGGCAACAGGAACCGTATTCGGGATATCGGCCGGAATCGGATTTATTATTCTCTTTGGAGTAAGTGCCATCGACAGTATTGTCCTCATCGGAATCATCAAAGAAAACATGAGGGCTGGAATGCATTTAAAAGATGCCATCTCAAACGGAATTTACGCCAGAATTCGTCCTATTGTGATGATTGCCCTAATGGGATCGCTAGGATTATTACCTGCAGCATTGTCTACCGGAATGGGTTCCGAAGTTCAGAAACCATTGGCTATCATGATTGTGGGCGGATTAATAACCTGTATGATTTTATCCCTAACGGTTTTACCACAAGTATTTTATCTGGTCTATCGCAAAAAAGACCTGAGCAACACCGAGTCATAATTTATCTTACTATATTTATTTTTAAAAACACCTTTAGATGTAATGTTTAGAGGTGTATTTTTATTATAGCATACAATTGGATGTATCTCGTAGAGAATAAATATTGCTAAAAAAGCTTTTTCTAACGCAATCTTGACAAAGAAAATTTTACCGCAAAGTGCACAAAGAATTACGCAAAGTTCGCAAAGTATTGTGAATTACGCTTTGCTCTAAGTTCGCAAAGGAATTGTGTTTAAAGAATGACTTAATGAAAGCAAAACACTCTTTATAGGCTTTTATTTGATTATCAGTAAATTATAAAAACAAAAAATAGCTAAGAATAAAACATCTACCTTTGAAAAAAATATAAATGAACAAAGGCGGCCCAATTATTATAATTGAAGATGATTTAGACGATCAGGAAATTCTAACTGATATCTTTAAAGAACTTGATTATAAAAATGAAATTATCTTTTTTGCCGAAGGTGAAAAAGCATTAGAATACTTAACCTCTACACAAATTGAGCCTTTTATTATTTTTTCTGATATTAATATGCCAAAATTAAATGGCATGGAATTGCGGGAAAAAATTCATCAAAATGAAGATTTACGACTCAAATCAATCCCTTATTTATTCTTTTCTACAAGCGCAGAACAAAAACATGTTATAGATGCTTATTCAAAATCTATTCAGGGATTTTTTGTTAAGCCATCCGGCTACAACGAAATCAAAGAAATGATTAAAACAATTGTAAGTTACTGGGAAACTTGTGTTTCTCCCAACTATGTAAAGTAAATAATTGAAATTTTTCAACTTTAAAAACACCTCTGGACATAATCTTTAGAGGTGTTTTTTTTATGTTTAGGAGCAAATAAATTTCATTCCACCAGAACTTTAGTCCCGCTGTCCTCTATATCTTTTCCTGTCCGCCGCGGCAGACAGAAAAAGGATACCGTTCCCATCGGGGCTATTCTAGAAATTTAGTACTTCAATCACTTTTTAGCATTGCCCTAAAGTACCATCTTTGCTATAAAAAAAGATTAAATTCTTCATTTTATTTTGAATATATGTAGTTGACTACGTATATTTACACGCAGATTATTTTTATAAATACATAAGTAAATTAAAATGAGTAATAACATCAGTCAAACCCATACACAAAATACAATTGTAGTCAAGAAAGTCGACGATCAAGAACAAATAGAAACCGCATTTTCAATAAGAAGACAAGTATTTGTAGAAGAACAAAATGTATCACAGGAACGCGAATCGATGGATGATGAAGAAGCGGTGCACTATCTGGCAACCGTAAATGGATTACCAGCCGGAGCAGCGCGATACCGAAAAATGGAAAAAGGAGCGAAAATCGAAAGAATTGCTGTCCTGAATACCTTTAGAGGGCAACGAATTGGCGAAGCGATTCTATTGAAAATATTAGACGATTTAAAAAACGAAGCCAAAATTTATCTTTACGCTCAGGTAATCGCCACTCCATTCTACATCAAAAACGGATTCAGACAAACGGATAATTATTTCCTAGATGCCGGAATTGAGCACGTAGAAATGGACTTTATAAAATAATTTTAATAGTAAGCTCCAGCGGAGCGATATATTTATAGCAAATAATTAGCATCTCATCAGCAAAGCTCCAGCGGAGTAATATATATACCGCGTAATTTATATATCACCCCGATGGGGTTCTTGTAGAACAAACATATATTTTCTATAAATATTTCGTCCCGCTGGGACTTTTTGCTATTTAAAACAATCGAATTCATATTCCCGTAATACTCAATGATTTTTTAAATTTTGAAGATAAAAAACCCATAGTTTATAAAATCAATTTATTAATATGAAGTAAAGCTCCAGAGGAGCGAAATATTTATAGCAAACAATTAGCACCACGTCAACAAAGCTCCAGCGGAGCGATATATATATACCGCGTAATTTATATATCACCCCGAAGGTGTTCCTGTAGAACAAAACATATATTTTCTATAAATATTTCGTCCCGCTGGGACTTTTTTCTATTTAAAACAATCGAATTCAGATTCACGTAATACTCAATGATTTTTTAAATTCCGATGGCGATATTCCAGTGCTTCGCATAATGAATTTATTAAAATGACTACTATCAATAAAACCCAAATCATTGCTGATTTCAGAGAACGTCAAATTGCTTTTGCTTAATTTCTCTGTAACGACTTTCAGTTTTGTCTGCTCTATGTAATCACGTAAAGTTATATTGAGATGCGTTTTAAAATACTCACCAATATAATGGATCGAAACATTAAAATGATTCGCCATTTCTTTTTTCTTCAATAAATGCGGATTGGCAATATTCGATCTGATGTAACTTAAAATAGTATCAATTTTTAAAACTTCAGTCGTTTGAAAATTCAAACTATTCTCATTTATACTTGCATTTCGTCTAATAATCTGAATCAGTGACATCATTAAACTCTTGATTATGATTTCGTTTTGTCCTTTTGGTCTGGCAACTTCTTCAAGTATTTTCAGAATAATCATTTCACAAAAAGCTTTATCATCTTCAAGGAAAATCAAATTTCCGTTGGTTTGATTGTGGTAATAAAACAACTTCTCTATTTCCTCGATCTCTTTTTTATTCGAAAAGAAATTAGGCAGAAAACGCAAACAATGAAACTTGGTAGCTGTTACTGTTTTGAAAGAGTGATAATCCTTTGGCGTAAGCAAATAAATATCATGTTGTTTAAAATTATGAGGAATCGAATTTAGGATATGATTTCCGGTTCCGTACTCTATGTATAACAATTCGAAGAAATTATGCCTATGAACTTCCTTTTTCCAGGTAAGTTCTTCAACCGAATAAATTTCGAAATCTTTGTATATAAAAAAGGTGTCTTTCATAATCCTTAATTTTTACAAATATAACCGATATTTTTACATCAATTAATGATCTTGAACCTATTTACTTTGCAACAAGATTTAAAACTCAAAATACTACACTATGAACTCAGATATAACAAAAATAGGAATTCTTGGCATTGGCGGCATCGGTGGATTTGTTGGTGCTCCTCTGGCTAAAAAATATAAAGACAGCGAAACCAAAATCATATTCATTTGCAGAGGCAAAACCAAAAAAGCGATTCAAAATGAAGGTTTGCTATTTGAATCAAAAGGTGAAACCACCACTATATTTCCGGATTTAGTTTCAGACAATCCAACAGAAATTGGGATTCTGGATGTTTTAATACTTACTTCTAAATCCTATTCAATAAAAGATGTATTATCTACTTATAAAGATTGTATCAACGACAAAACGATCATAATCACTTTGCAAAATGTGGTAAATGCCAAAGAAATAATCAGAGAAACTTTGCCAGAAGCCGGACAAATTATGGAAGGTTGTATTTATGTGGCATCAAACGTAAAGAAACCCGGACATGTTCAGCATATTGGCGGACCAGGAAAAATTTTCGTTGGAGGAAAAGAGAATATACCATTAATAGAATTATTGACTGCCGGAGGTTTAGACATTACGTATGTCGATAACATCAATGAGATCTTATGGAAGAAATATCTTTTCGTTGCGCCCGTTGCCGGAATCACTTCTACCTATAAAGTTTCTTTTGGTCAGCTTCTGGAAGATGAAAATCTAATGCACATTCTTGAAAATATGATGATCGAGATTCAATCGCTTGCTAAGAAAAATAATATCAATTTGACTAATGAGGATATTGAAACTTCTAAAGACTTATTAACCAAATTTCCGTTTGAATCCAAATCATCTTTACAATTGGATTTTGAGAATCATAATCAAACTGAGAAACAATTTCTGGTTGACTATGTAATTCAAAATGCTAAAAAATACGGAATTGGAACTCCGTTTTATAATGATGTGAATGAAAAAATAAAAACGTCTTATAACGTTTTTTAATTATTCATTTTCAACTGGATTAAAATCCAGCCCTACAATATGAATCATTCCTCCGGAATTTTAAAATCTATGTGATATAATCATTAAATGATTTAAAAAAGAGCCGTAGGTTCCACCTATATTGAAGGGCCGGATTTTAATCCGGTTAAAAAATATTAGTTTATCATTAAATCCCGAAAATACATTTGATAAAAGTAGAGAAAGAAATAAATTATTCGGATTAACATGAAAATAAGAGTTTTATCTTAACTTTGTTCATCAACTTTAGTAAATTAATATCATGCAAGCAATTAACATCACAGCATATACCGAAGATGCTTCTCAAATAGAAGCTGTAAAAGCTTTTATGAAAGCACTAAAGATAAAATTCGAAATAGCAAATGTAAAGTCGTATGAATTATCTACTGAACAACAAGAAATTTTAGATAGTCAGATTAATTTAGACAAAAGTTTATACACAGATGCTGAATCAATTTATACCGATTTAAAAAAGAAGTATGAACTATAAGGTTATCGTTTCTCCAATTGCATTAAAAAATATTGAAGAAGCAGTTGAATATTACATTTTAAAAGCAACTAAAAAAGTAGCTTTAGACTTTCTTAATGATTATAAAAGTACTTATAAAGCTTTAAAGGTAAATCCATTCTATCAATTTCATGATAATAATTATCGCTTTTTACCTTTTAAAAAATTTCCTTATATCGCTTTTTTCATTGTTGACGAATTATCAAAAACTGTTTTTCTAAATGCCATTTTTCACACTTCTCAACATCCTGAAAAATATCCCACAAAATAAAAAAATACCATTTCTCGCCTAGCCCTGATCGAAGCGGCATCCTTTTATGGTGGGGTTCACCATAAAAGATATAGTGTAGAGCAGGACAAATGGTCTTTAAAACACGAAAATTATCTGCTCCTTAAAAAAATCATTATCGAAAAATCCCTTATAATTGAAGGCTTTCAGCGATATTTAATACTTGTCTATACAACAATAAGAAAATATTATGACAAATTTATTTCATAATCAGAAAAACCGCCATACATTTGCCTAACGGTGTTAAACAATTTAATACTTAATTAAAATGGCAAGTAAAGATCGAATTTTAAGACAAAAAGAAGAGACAAGAAGTAACATTCTTGAGGCTGCTTATGCTATCGTCAAAGAAGAAGGATGGCAAGGTCTGAGTATGCGAAAAATTGCTGACAAGATTGAATATACGGCTCCAATTATTTATGAGTATTTCTCGAATAAAGAAGCTATCCTTAACGAATTAACCGGGAAAGGGTTTATTAAGTTAACGAAAGAACTTCAGGAAGCCAAGGATAAATTTGAAAAACCGGAAGAACAACTAGAAGCCATGTGGATGGCGTATTGGGACTTCGCTTTTACAGATACTGAAATGTATCAGGTGATGTTTGGAGTGCAAATGAATTGTTGTCAGCAACAATGTTCGGCTCAGGAAAGACCCTATAAATTATTTACTTCGGTAATTGCTGAAATTATGAAAAACAGCAACCCTACTGATGAAGTAATCAAACAAAAATATTTTACTTTCTTCTCTGTTATTCACGGTTTAATCGCGATTAATATTATCAATAAAAGCGAAGTTATGGAAACTATCAACAATCAAATCCTAAAGGATGCGATTGGTGGAATTATAAAATCAATTCAATAAAAAAAATTTCATTTTAACTTAACAGTGATAAATGATTTAATAGGTAATTTAGCAACTATTTTTTTACTACTTTACTTAACAGTGTTAGAAAATTTAATTAGCGTAATATAGAGGCTTTTTTTTTAATTTTACTTAACAGTGATAAATAATTTAATACCGATTACGAAGTAGAATCGGAAAGCACTCTATTTGAATTTTTGCACTTATTTACTTAACGATGTTAGATAATTTAATATAATTAAATATGAATCCCGGGAATGCCACAGTACCAACAATTTTACAAAAACAGAATGTCCAACAAATTAAAACCAATACGAAAATGAAAAATGTAATTATAACCAGTTTTATTCTGGCGCTAGTGCTAAGCAGTTGTGCAGATAAATCGCAAGCTCCTGCAGCTCCTGCTCCACCATTATTACCAGTTTTAGCCATTACAAGCGAAAACACTACTACAGATGCTGAATATCCTGCTTCGATACAAGGAACAGTTGACGTTGAAATTCGCCCACAAGTAAGCGGAAACCTTGAAAGAGTGTATGTAGACGAAGGTGCTTATGTAACTAAAGGTCAGACTTTATTTAAAATAAACGAACGTCCGTTCCGTGAGCAACTAAACAATGCTTTGGCAAGTCTTCACGCTTACGAAGCTGCTTTAATCAACGCTCAGTTAGAAGTTGATAAATTAACTCCTCTCGTACAAAACAAAGTAGTTTCTGATTATCAGTTAAAAACGGCTAAAGCTTCTCAAAAAATTGCTGCTGCTAATATCGAACAAGCAAGAGCAATGGTAGGTTCTGCCAAAATTAACTTAGGATATACCAATGTTACAGCCCCAGTAAGTGGTTATATTGGGAGATTACCTAAAAAACAAGGAAGTTTAGTTTCTGCATCAGATGTTGAGCCATTAACAAACTTGTCTGATGTTCACGAAGTGTTTGCTTATTTCTCTTTAGGTGAAACTGATTTCATCAACTTTAAAGCGCAATACGCTGGAAATAGTTTAGGTGATAAACTAAAAAAATTACCTCCTGTTACTTTGGTTTTAGCAGATAACAACGCTTATCCTCAAACCGGAAAAATTGATATGGTAGACGGTCAGTTTGATAAAACTACCGGAGCAATTACTTTAAGAGCGACTTTCCCTAATGCTGGCGGAACTTTACGTTCAGGAAATACAGGAAAAATTCGTTTAGGTCTTCAACATGATGATGCTGTTTTGGTACCGCAATCGGCTACTGTAGAAATGCAGGATAAAGTTTTTGTTTTTACAGTAAATAAAGAAAATAAAGTGACCAAAATGCCTATCACGGTTTCTGGTAAAAGCGGAACAAATTACTTAATTAAAGATGGTGTAAAATCCGGTGACCAAATTGTATTAAGCGGTATCGATAAACTACAGGACGGACAAGTAATTCAGCCTGAGAAATCATCGCCTGCAAAAGTTGCCCAAATAATTAATAAAAAATAATTTTTACGAAAATGTTCAAAATATTTATACAAAGACCTGTACTGGCAACCGTTATTTCCATCTTATTGGTGATATTAGGTATACTTGGTCTTACGAAGTTGCCCTTACAACAGTTTCCTGATATTGCGCCGCCATCGGTTTTGGTAACTGCAGTTTATCCGGGAGCGAATGCAGAAACGGTTTTACGTTCTGTGGCACCATCTCTGGAAGAATCTATAAATGGTGTTGAGAACATGACTTACATGAGTTCTACAGCCAGTAATGATGGATCTCTTGCTATTACAGTTTTCTTTAAATTAGGAACAAATGCAGATCAGGCTGCAGTAAACGTGCAAAACAGAGTTGCTCAGGCAACGAGTCAATTGCCTGCAGAGGTTGTTCAGCAAGGTGTAACTACTGCCAAACAACAAAACAGTTTTATCATGGCCATTGGTATGTTTACCGAAGATGAGTCAAAATACGATCAGACTTTTGTTGCCAATTATGCACAGATTAATATTATTCCGGAGATCAAACGTATTCCGGGAGTTGGTTCTGCCAGTATTTTTGGAGGTGTAAAAGATTACTCGATGCGTGTTTGGTTAAACCCAACACAAATGTCAACTTACAAAGTGACACCAAACGAAATCATGAGCGCAATTCAGGATAAAAGTTTGGAAGCTGCTCCGGGTAAATTTGGAGAAAGAAGTAAAGAAGTTTTTGAATATGTAATTAAATACAAAGGAAAATTAACCAAACCCGAAGAGTATGAAAATATTGCTATACGTTCTAATGCAGATGGTTCAATACTTCGTCTTAAAGATGTAGCAAGAGTCGAACTTGGTGCTTATTCTTATAACAGTTTAACCCGTTTAAATGGTAAAAAAGGAGTTGTAATTGGTATTATCCAATTGGCAGGTTCTAACTCGAATGATATTCAGGTTGCTATCAACAAATTGATGGTGAAAGCCTCAAAAGATTTCCCAACAGGAATAAAACATAACATTTTCTATAGTACAAAAGTTGCCTTAGATCAGTCTATTGAGCAAGTTCAGCATACTTTACTTGAAGCGTTTATATTGGTATTTATCGTAGTATTTATATTCCTTCAGGACTTTAGATCAACATTAATCCCGGCTATTGCTGTACCTGTAGCAATTTTAGGAACGTTCTTCTTCATGCAGTTATTCGGATTCTCGATCAATCTTCTAACACTTTTCGCTTTAATTCTGGCGATTGGTATTGTGGTAGATGATGCGATTGTCGTCGTCGAAGCCGTGCATGCTAAAATGGAGCACAAACATTTGTCTCCAAAAGTAGCAACTCATGAAGCAATGCACGAAATAACGGGTGCTATTATCTCGATTACGCTGGTAATGGCTGCTGTATTCCTGCCGGTTGGTTTTATGGAAGGCTCAACAGGGGTTTTCTATCGTCAGTTTGCCTTTACGATGGCAATTGCAATTGTAATCTCGGCGGTAAACGCTTTAACTTTAAGTCCTGCACTTGCTGCATTATTCTTAAAAGACAATCATTCGGCTCATGGAGATGGTCCTTATGAGAAACAAGGATTTAAACAAAAATTCTTTAACGGATTCAACAAAAGTTTTGATTCCCTAACCAACCGTTATGTTGGAGGTTTGAAATTTTTAATCCGCAGAAAATGGTTAAGTTTAGGAGGTTTGGCATTAATTACTGTAGCTACTGTAATTATGGTAAAAACAACTCCTGCAGGATTTATCCCAACAGAAGATCAAGGATTTATTGCGATTGCAGTAAACACACCTTCAGGAACATCTCTTGACGGAACTCAAAAAGTAATGACCGAAGCAGAAAATATTCTGAGCAAACTGGATGCCTCAAGAGACGTTACCGCTATTTCAGGTTTCAACTTATTGACTAATTCTACAAGTCCGTCTTCAGCAGTTGTTTTCGTATTGCTTAAACCAAACGAAGATCGTGGAGAAATCAAGAATATCGACGAAATCATGAATCAGGTTCGTGGTAAATTAGGTGCTATTTCCGGAGGAAGTTTCTTCGTGTTCAGTTTCCCAACCGTTCCCGGATTTAGTAATGTTGAAGCTTTAGATTTGGTACTTCAGGATAAAACCGGAGGAAAACTGGATAAGTTTAGCGGAATTTCTCAAAACTTCATCGGAGAATTGATGAAACGCCCGGAAATTGCCGTAGCCTTTACCTCTTTTAAAGCCGATTATCCTCAATTGCAATTGGATATCAACGACGAAAAAGCAAACCAATTGGGTGTGAATGTAAAAGACATTTTGCAAACCATGCAAACCTATTTTGGTAGCGCACAAGCTTCTGACTTTAACCGATTTGGTAAATATTACCGAGTTGTAGTTCAGGCTGATATTGCTGACAGAGCTGATCCGTCATCAATTGACCGAGTTTTCGTTAAAAACAAAACTGGCGAAATGGTACCCATAAATACCTTAGTAAAACTAACTCGTATTTATGGTTCAGAAACCGCTTCGAGATACAACTTGTTTAATTCGATTTCGATAAATGCGATCCCAAAACCAGGATTTAGTTCCGGAGATGCCATTAAAGCAATACAAGAAGTTGCAGCACAACAATTACCTGCGGGTTATGGTTTTGAATTTTCAGGACAAACTCGTGAAGAGATTTCGTCCGGAGGTCAGTCGGCAACAATTTTCTTACTGTGTTTGATATTCATCTATTTCTTACTTGCTGCACAGTACGAAAGTTACATCTTGCCATTGGCCGTAATTTTATCTATCCCTGCAGGTATATTTGGAGTATTCGTAGCTATTGGATTAACAGGAATTGAAAATAACATTTACGTACAAGTTGCACTGGTAATGCTTATTGGTCTGCTCGCCAAAAATGCGATTTTGATTATCGAATTCGCCGTCCAGAAACGAAAATCAGGTCAGGCATTGGTAAAAGCAGCAATCGATGCAGCCAAACTACGTTTACGTCCAATTATCATGACGTCACTAGCCTTTATTGTGGGATTAATCCCGATGATGAGCGCCACAGGACCATCAGCACAAGGTAACCACTCAATTAGTATTGGTGCCGCCGGAGGTATGATATCAGGAGTAATATTAGGGTTGTTTATCATCCCGGTTTTATTCATCATCTTCCAATATTTACAAGAAAAGGTTTCTGGAAAACCAGTAGCCGTAATTCATAACGAAGAAAAATAAAAATGGAAAACTATATAACGACAATCCTCGTAGCCATTATCATTGGCATTGGATACATATCCTATAAAATCTCAAGAGATCTTGATAGTAGAAAAGATACTTGTACAGAAATTTAATGACAACATATAAAATGAAAAATTATATAACCAAAATCGTGATGATCGCCATTTTGATCACGACTATAATATCCTGTAAAGTTTCGAAGGATATTGAAACTCCAAAAGATGCATTTCCTGAAAATTTCAGGAATGCATCGGTTTCAAAAGATACTACAAGTATTGCTGACGTGGAGTGGAAAAATTTCTTTACAGAAAAAGATATTATTGAGCTCATCGATAGCGCTGTAGCCAGAAATAATGACTTACAGATTGCTACTAAAAATATCGAAATTGCACAATACCGATTCACACAATCTAAATGGGGAAATGTTCCTCAGGTAAATCTTAATGTAAGTGCAAGTACAAGCAATCCATCTGATAATAGTTTTACCGGAAAGAATTTAGGTCAGGCTTTGGGCCAAAACCATATTGATGATTATTCGGCCGGAGCAACACTTTCCTGGGAAGCTGATATTTGGGGTAAAATCCGTAATCAGAAAAAAGGGGCGTTTGCAGGTTATCTTCAGTCAGAAGAAGTAAAAAAAGCATTGCAAACGACTATCGTAGCCAATGTTTCTAAAGGATATTACAACCTTTTGATGTTAGATGCGCAGTTAGAAATCGCCAAACAGAATTATAAATTGAATGATAGCACAACCAATATCATTAAATTAAAATACGATGCCGGACAGGTTACTACATTAGCGATTCAACAATCTGAAGCACAAAAATTGGTTTCGGCACAATTGATTCCGCAATTAGAACAAAACATTGCCATTCAGGAAAATGCGTTAAGCGTTCTAACAGGATCATTCCCGAATTCTAAAACCAGAACAACTCGCTTAAGTGTTCTTGAAGTGAAAAACAATAACGCAATCGGAATTCCGTCTTCACTAGTAAGCCGAAGACCGGATGTAAAAAGTGCCGAATTAGCGCTTAAAGTTGCCAATGCAAATGTAGGAATCACAAAAGCCGACTTGTATCCTTCACTTAAAATTACTGCTCAGGGTGGCGTAAATTCATTCGAAACCAGCAATTGGTTCAACATTCCGGCTTCATTGTTCGGAACCGTTGCCGGAGGATTAACACAACCTTTGTTAAACAATAAAAAAGTAAGAACGCAATATAATATTGCCGTTGCCGAAAGAGAAAAAGCAGTTTTAAGCTTTAGACAATCTGTTTTGGTTGCAGTTAGCGAAGTATCTGATGCTTTGGTAAAAGTAGAGAAATTGCAACAGCAAGAATCTTTCCTAAAAGAAAGAGTAAAAACATTACAACAAGCCATTAAAAATGCCAATTTGTTATTCAAAAATGGTATGGCTGAATATCTTGAAGTGCTTTCGGCGCAATCAAATTTACTACAAAGTGAGTTAGAATTAGCTGATATAAAAAGACAACAGCTTTCTGCCAACACCGAGTTATATCGTGCATTAGGAGGCGGCTGGAGATAATACCCATTACCCGTTAATTATTTATTTTTTGAGATGAAAACGCTGTGAGACTTAGGTTTTACAGCGTTTTTTAATTTGCTGCAAAGTCGCTAAGACACAAAGTTTTAAAAATAATTCGTGAATTCGTGGCTGCAAAATTATCTTTGAATTTAATCGCCATGAATACACGAATTATTTTTTAGCAGAATTCTCAAAATTTACCACAATAAAAATTTGCGTAAATTTGTGTAATTCGCGGCAAAAAAAACTTTGTGCCTTTGCGCCTTAGTGGCAAAAAAAATTCAACAAAATGTCAATCAATCAAGCAAAATACATTAACGATCTAAAAGCAAAATTCAATAGCTACTCTACTATTTCTCAGAAATCCTGGCAATTAATCGAAAATAACATTGAGATAAATTCAATTGAAAAAGGAGAATTACTTTTAAGAAATGGTCAAATTGCAAAAGAAATTCATTTTGTTGCTAAAGGTGCTTTACGCGCTTTTATAACCGATAAAGAAGGAAATATTTATAATAAAAACATCTTTCTCGAAGGAGATCTTGCAGGATCTACAGCTTCATTAATACAGCAAACTCCTTCTGATTTTTCTATTGAAGCGCTGGAAGATGCTGTTTTAATCAACATTAATTATAAAAAATACAGGGAACTTATTTTTCAAAATGATGATTTAAAAAACTTCTATATTGCTTATCTCGAAAGAAATTGGGTAATCGAAAAAGAACAAAGGGAAATCTCGATAGTCATGGAAAATGCCACCGAACGATATCTGGATCTCTTAGCCAAACATCCTGATCTTGAAGAGCGAATTGCATTGCTTCATATCGCATCACATTTAGGAATCACACCCACACAACTAAGCCGAATCAGGAAAACACTGGAGAAAGATTTGTAAATCAACATATGTAAAGGTTTCTTATAAAACCTAAAGTTATCTTTGTGTCTCAATTGCAATAAAATGAAAAATACAAACCTCATCCAGGACAATATTAATAACCTTACTGATTTCTGGAAAACCGTTGGAACTCCTTTCCTCTCCTATCATAAAAATGATACTTTCGAATACTGCAAAATCGAAAATTCGGGTTGGCCCAATAAATTGTGGTTGCGTAAAGACATTGCTAAAAAAGACTTACCGGATATGATCAAAACTATGAAATCCAATTTGGGTTTGGTTCTACCGTATTGGGATATCTTCGGAACAAAGTCTTTTGAAATACTTGAAGCATACGGTTTTTCGTTAAAAACCGAACAAGTCGCAATGGCATTAAAATTAAATAAAAAATTCAAACTTGAACATGACCTTAGCTTCAAAAAAATTGATAATGAACAAGACGCCAAAATCTGGTCAGACTTATATCCTAATGCTTTTGGTTATGTAATCAGCAAAGAAATCCTGATTCAGCATTATACAAATGTTCATTTTTATTTGGTATCTAATGAAGATCAACCCATCGGCACTTTTATGCTTTTTCAAACCGGAAACACTATAGGAATTCATGGCGTTGGTGTGATCCCGGAGATGCGAAGAAAAGGATTTGCCGAAGAAATCATGAAATTTGCACTTAATCTATCGATAGATTTAAAAGCTGAATATGCTTTATTACAAGCTTCTGCAATGGGAAAAGACATTTATACCAGATTAGGTTTTGAGGATTTGTTTGTCATTAAAAATTATATTTTGAAGGCGTTGTAATGGCACACGGATGATACGGATTTGCTTCGCAAAAGCACGGATTGACACGGATTTTTTATTTTCAATCTTGTCATCGGGAACGAAGGATCACACTCGAAACTTCGTAAAGTAATTCCGTAATCTTTGTCGAGTCTCTTTGCGGAGCCTCTTTGTCGAGCTACTAGTGTGATCCTTCGTTCCTCAGGAGGACAAACTGTATGAAAAACTCTGTTTAAAAAATCTATATTCTATTCTCTACATTCTATTCTCTTTATTCTATTCTCTTTATTCTATTCTCTACATTCTATTCTCTACATTCTATTCTCTACATTCTCAAAAAAAATCTAAAATCTAAAATCTAAAATTCCTCAACTTGTCCTAAATGACCTTAAAATAGTCGTAAATAACTATTCGCACAAAAAATAACATTTGTAAGTTTGTAATACATTAACTAATAACCATTTAAAAACAAACCTATGAAAAAAGCTAAAATTATTTTTTGGATTACTACGATTATTATTTTCTTATTCGAAGGCGTTATGCCGGCACTAACTTCTCAGTCTGAGATGGCAAAAGAAGGACTCAAACATTTGGGATATCCGGAATATTTCGGGGTTGCTTTAGTTATCTTTAAAATATTAGGTGTTTTGGCATTGGTGATTCCGCAAGTGCCCAAAAATGTAAAAGAGTGGGCTTATGCCGGATTTGGTTTCGATTTTATATTTGCCTCTATAAGTCATTTTGCAGTTGACGGAGTTGGTTTTCAATCCTTTTTTCCGTTGATCTTTTTGGTAATCCTTGCAATTTCATATCATTATTACCACAAAATCGAACGATATAAAAATATCGCTTTATAATCAGAAATAATGATCGAAGTTTTTAAAACAAATGTTCAGAAAGTGGAACAATCAGAAATGATTGTCGAAAAACTTTTGAAACACTTTCCAAACAGCGCTATCAATTTTGATTTGGAAGATTGTGATAAAATTTTAAGAATTCATAGTTTATCAATTTCAAGCAGAAAAATTATTGCAATTCTTAAAGCGAACGGTTTCTATTGTGAAGTTCTTACCTAAGAAACAAACACAATAATCTGATTTTTAAATAACTAAATTTAAATTTATAGTATTAATTATAAAATCAAAAAACATGAATTTACCATCAGGACATCAGACTATAATGCCTTATTTAATTTTAAAAGGCGCATCTCAATTTATTGATTTCTGCAAAAAAGTTTTTGATGCAAAAGATTCTAATCAGCAAGTTTTACGAGATGACGGGACTGTTATGCATGCTGAAATTATACTCAGCGGAAGTACCATCATGGTGACCGATGAAACTAAAGACTGGTCGCAACAAAACGCAAATTTATTTGTTTATGTTCCTGATGCTGACGAAACGTATCAAAAAGCGCTGGATAATGGCGCGACAAGTCTAATGGGGCTAAGCGATCAGGATTATGGCAGAACTTGCGGGGTCACGGATCCTTTTGGTAATATCTGGTGGATTACCTCTGTTAAACAGTAAATAACAACGCGATGAAAACAGCACTTCAAAAAAATATTGTTGACACCTTTAAAAAATTTAACGAAACGCTTTCCTCCTTTTCCGAAGAAGAAATTAATACCGTTCCGTATAAAGGTAGCTGGACACCTGGTCAGGTAGTGCAGCATATCGTCCTGGGCAATTCCGGTTATCCTGAATTATTTGCAGGAAAAACAAAAGCTACTATTCGTAAATACGACGAACATGTAAAAGAACTCGAAGCTATTTTTTTGAATTTCAGTATCAAAATGGATTCACCGGATTTTTTACAACCTGAATTAAAAAACTACAATAAAAACTCGTTGACTTTATCTTTGCTTAAAATAGAATCTGATTTATTAAACGCTTCCGAAAATTATGACTTAACATTAACTTGTCTGGATTTTCAGATTCCGGGGTTTGAAAATTTCACGATCTATGAATGGATTAATTTTGCACTTGTACATTCTCAAAGGCACATTCATCAACTGCAAAAAATTTCAAATTATATAACGACATTATAATTATAAAAACGCAATATTTTTATTGATATGAAATCAAAATCAGGAACTATTTTTTTATCCGGATTAATCGCAGGAACATTAGATATTCTTGCAGCAGTTATAATTTATGCTGTAGTACTGGAAAAAACAACTGCCATCAAAATTCTTCAGTCTATTGCAAGTGGCGTGTTTAAGAAAGAAGCTTATACCGGAGGAACGCAAATGGCCTGGTACGGACTTGGATTTCATTATCTGATTGCTTTTATTTTTGCCTGGTTTTATTTTATAATATATTCGTATTTGCCATTTCTTAAAAAAAACGTGATCCTTTCGGGAATTTTGTACGGCATATTGGTCTGGATCATAATGAATCTTATTGTGCTTCCAATCGTATTTCCTCTGTTACCTGAAAAGCACTTCGATTTTCCGTTGCTCTTATCGATATTAATTTTGATAGTATGCATTGGACTTCCGATCGCCTCGATTACAAGAAAGTATTATTCTTTTCGTTAAAGTCTCGGTTTTCAGTCGCAGTCGCAGTCTCAGTCGCAGTTTTCAGTCGCAGTTGCAGTATGCGGAGTAAATTTAATATTTAAAAAAATCTCATTTTCAGCTGCAGTAAGAACTGAAAACCGGGACTGTATCCTTAGTAGCAGTCTTACTCGCAGTTTAAACAAAAAAAATCCCGGTTTCCAGTTTACATTAAACCTGTAAACCGAAAACCGGGACTGTATACTTCCTTATTACTAAACGTTTCGTCTTCCTGTAATTAATGAAATTACGAATAATACCAAAAATATAAAGAATAAAACTTTTGCAATGCTAGCTGCTCCGGCGGCAATTCCGCCAAAACCAAAAATTCCTGCTATAATAGCCAGAATAATAAATGTAACTGTCCAACGTAACATAATCTTAGTTATTTAATTAATAAATGACATTTTAATATATAAAATGTTTGTTTATTCAAAGATCAATAATTCGTACAAAATGCTTTAACTCTAAACGTTAATTTTGTATCGCAATCAACTATAAATCAGATTTTTGACTTACTTTTATAATTCTCCAATTCTGTTACAAAATTCCCACATAAATGCTTTTGAGTTAATTTTTTGCTCGATTGGATTAATCGGGCCTTGGGGCTTAAAGTAATTTTAGATAAATATTTTAAAAGATATGAAAGTAGCTCAGCAACGGCCAAATTCATATTCTTATATGTACCAAAATGACTTATTAACTGAACTAAAACAGAATCCCAATGAAAACGATATCAAATAAATCTAAAATAGTTTTTCTATCTACATTTCCACCAACACAATGCGGAATCGCTACTTATACACAAGACACTATAAAAGGAATTACGGACGTTTTTGGTAAATCAATTACTTGCGAAGTTTGCGAATTAGTAAAAGAACCAAAAGAGAACCCTACTCAGGCTTATACATTAAATACAAAAAACAAAGAGGAATATACTAAAGTTGCTCATGAAATCAATAAGGATAAGGCGGTAAAATTGGTTCATATTCAGCATGAATTTGGTTTGTTTGATGGAAATTACGGAGACTATTTATTAGATTTTTTGAATGAGGTAAAAAAACCTTTAACTTACACATTTCACAGTGTGATCCAAAATCCTAATAAAGAATTAAAAACATTTGTAAAACTGTTGCTTTCTTACAGCAATTCGGTTTTTGTGATGACCAATAAGTCAAAAGAAATTTTGATGAGAGACTATGACATCGCCGAAGACATTATTACTTGTGTGCCACACGGAACTCATATTGTAATTTACGAAGCGCCACAACAAGCCAAAGAAAAATTCAATATTCAGGACCGAAAAGTACTGGCTACGTTTGGTCTTTTAGGAGAAGGAAAAAATATTGAAACAGGCTTAAAAGCCCTTCCTAAAATTATTGAAAACACACCAAATGCATTGTATCTAATCATTGGCAAAACACACCCAAATTTAATAATTGATGGTGTTGATGCGTACCGTGATAAACTTGAAGGCATTGTTGCCGATTTAAATTTACAGAATCACGTACGTTTTGTAAATGAATATTTAGATACTAATGAACTTTTAGATTATTTAAAAGCTGCAGATATTTACATGTTCACTTCAAAGGATCCAAATCAGGCAGTGAGCGGCACTTTTGCATATGCAATGAGTTGCGCTTGTCCTATTGTAGCATCAAAAATTCCGCATACTTTAGAAGTTTTAACTCCTGATTCCGGAATATTGGTAGATATTGGAGAAGTAGATCAATTTGCTGATGCAGCGATTAAATTACTTTCTAATGATGATTTAAGAGAAGAAATGGGAATTAATGCATTTAGAAAAACCAGAGCATCATCGTGGGAAAATGTGGCCATTACTCATATGAACACTTACAAACAATTAATTGACAATCCGGCAGAAATAAAATTTAGCTATCCATCAATTCAGTTAGGACACATCAAAAAAATGACTACTGACTTGGGTATTATCCAGTTTAGCAAAATTTCGATCCCGGATTTAGAGTCAGGATATACATTAGATGATAATGCACGTGCATTAATTGCCATTTGCATGCACTACAAACTTACTCAGGACAAGGAAGATTTAGCCTATATCTTAATTTATTTAGACTTTATTATTCGCTGCCAGCAGCCAAAAGGAAACTTTATCAATTATGTCGATCAGGAAAATCGCGAGCATATCGAACAAAATGCCGAAGTAAACCTGGAAGATTCTAATGCAAGAGCAATTTGGGCTCTAGGAACTGTAGTGGCCAACAAAGAAATCTTACCTGAAACTATTATTAAAAAAGCTTCGCAATGTTTATTAAACTCATTAAAATGGGCCGAAAGTATTCAATCGCCTCGTTCTATTGGTTTTGCAACAAAAGGATTATACTTATACCATACTGCTGTTCCTAACTTATATGTAGCGGCAATTATCAATAAACTGAATGCTAAATTGCTTTCTAATTATGAAATCCACGCCTCACACGATTGGAAATGGTTTGAAAATTACATGACTTACGGAAATGGAATTTTACCGGAGTCTATGCTTTTTGCTTTTTTAACCACCAATAAACCTATTTATAAAAAAGTGGCTTTAGATTCTCTTGACTTTTTAATGTCGAAAATGTTTAAGGATAAAAACTTCAAAGTTATTTCTAATAATGGATGGCTGCACAGAGATTCGCAAGAACAAGTACACGAGTACGGAGAACAGCCTATAGATGTTGCTTACACGATTCATACCTTAAATTCATTTTACAGTGCTTTTGGTACTCCTGAGTACAAGCAAAAAATGAAACTGGCTTTTAACTGGTTTTTAGGAAAAAATCATTTGGGAGAAATTATGTACAATCCAATAAGCGGCGGTGGTTACGACGGACTCGAAAAAGAAAATGTCAACTTAAATCAGGGAGCTGAATCAACGGTTTGCTTTTTAACTGCCAGATTATTAATGGAAAACCTTAAACAATCTGAAATAAAAGTGATTCCGCTAATGAAAGCTAAAGCCGGAATTGCGATCAATTCATAATTGAATTACAATATATTCTAACTAAATATACTATTGAACCCAAAATCCCTTTTTATAAAGGGATTTTTTGTTTTTTAACATTTTTACCGCAACGCAACTTTATATTAATTATTGTGTTGCATTATGTTAATTATATAAACTTCTAAAAAAGTTGTGTAAGATTTTTTCTGTACTTCTAAAGTAATTTTAAGTTATCATAATCAAGGGGTACACTACCCCATAAACAGTTGATTTTCATGCATTAGCATTAACTTAAAAACATAGTATTTTGATACTTACTCTAAAAAATACATTTACAGAAATAGGAAATGCAACAGTGTTTGCAAAGCAGTTTTTTAAGGAGGTTTTTGTTCCGCCTTATGAAACAAAGGAGTTTTTGAAACAATGTTATGTTATTGGCTATAAATCATTACCACTGGTGGCTATAACCGGATTTATTATGGGTTTGGTGCTTACACTGCAATCCAGGCCAACCTTAGTAAAATTTGGAGCCGAATCCTGGTTGCCGGGTATGGTAGCTCTTTCTTTAATAAGGGAGATTGCTCCTGTAATTACAGCCTTAATTTGCGCAGGTAAAATTTCATCAGGAATTGGTGCGGAATTAGGTTCTATGAAAGTAACAGAACAAATTGATGCTATGGAAGTTTCAGCCATCAATCCTTATAACTATTTGGTAGTAACAAGAATTTTGGCCTGTACTTTAATGGTGCCTATATTAGTTTTCTTTGCTGATGCGATAGGTATTATAGGCGGATATGTAGGTATTAATATTCATGGTGATGTCAACTTTTATCGCTATCTGACCCAAATTCTGCAATCACTTGAATTTTTAGATATAATCCCGGCAACGGTCAAAACATTCTTCTTTGGATTTTTTATCGGAATGATTGGATGTTATAAAGGTTTTAATGCTTCAAACGGAACCGAAAGTGTAGGAAAAGCAGCAAACTCTGCAGTAGTCACCGCTTCGTTAACCATTTTTATTATTGATATGGTTGCTGTACAAATAACCGATTTATTTTTTTAAGATGATTAAGGAAAAAGAAAATATAGAAAAAGATAAAGTCTCTAAAACCAAAAAGCAAGATCCTATCATTGTCATTAAAGACTTGCACAAAACTTTTGGTAAAGACAACAAAGTCCTGCAAGGTGTAAATCTTACTGTAAACAAAGGCGAGGATTTGGTAATCTTAGGACGTTCAGGATCAGGAAAATCGGTAACGATAAAATGTATTGTTGGATTAATTGAACCTGATAAAGGCGAAATAAAAGTTTTTGACGAAAATGTACTGAACCTGACAAAACCGGAACTGAATGAAATTAGAGTCCGAATTGGATTTTTGTTCCAAAGCGGCGCTTTATACGATTCGATGTCGGTTCGGGAAAATCTGGCTTTTACATTAAAAAAGCATAAAAGAGAACTAACTTCTGAGGAAGTCGAAAGTGAAGTAATGGAAGCGCTGGACAATGTAGGTTTAAGCGATGCTATCGACAAAATGCCATCTGAATTATCCGGAGGAATGCAAAAGAGAATTGGCCTTGCCAGAACTCTAATCCTTAAACCGGAAATCATATTATACGATGAGCCCACAACAGGATTAGATACGATAACATCTCGTGAAATAAGCGAATTGATTCTGGACATCAAACACAAACGCAAAACCACATCTATCATTATTACGCATGATATGGCTTGTGCAAAACTCACAGCCGACAGAATTATGGTTTTGAAAGATGGAGTTATACATGCCGAAGGAACATACGAAGAACTAGAAAAAGACGAAGACGAATGGGTTCGTTCTTTTTTTCAATAATACTAAAAATAAATAATTAGAAATCATGGATAAGCAATCTGGATATACTTGGAAATTAGGAATGTTTGTAACAATAGGTTTATTGCTTTTTATAATGGCGATTTACTTTATAGGGAAACAAAAAAATCTTTTTGGTTCGACATTCAACATCACATCACAGTTTAAAACCGTAAGCGGTTTGGAAGTGGGTAATAATGTTCGTTTTTCAGGAATTAATATCGGAACGGTAGAAGAAATTCAATTAATAAACGATTCTTCGGTTGTAGTAAGAATGGTGATTAAGGATGAAGTTCGTGAATTTATTAAAACAGATGCCCGTGCCAGTATTGGTTCTGACGGATTAATGGGAGACAAAGTTCTGACTATTTCTCCAGGTGTTAAATCTACCAAAATAATCGAAAACGGCGGAGCAATTGCTTCTGTTAACGGAATTGAGATGCAGGATTTAATGAAAAGCGTTAAAAAAAGTGTTGATAATGCAGCTGTAATAACAGATGAATTAGCCATTTTTAGTCATAGTATGAATACCGGAAATGGTGCTTTGGCGCGATTAGTTCGTGATGATAAAATGGCGAACAGTGTTTCGAATACACTTTCGAACTTAGAATCCGGTACCAAAGGTTTTAGCGAAAATATGGAAGCCGCAAAAAGTAATTTTCTTCTTAAAGGATATTTCAAGAAAAAAGAGAAAGAAAAAGAAAAGAAAAAAGAGGAAATAAAAGAGCAACAAGAAGAGCAGCTGAAAAAAGCAGAAAAAGCTAAAGAAGAAAAGGCGAAGGAAGACAAAGAGAAAGCTGAAAAAGCCGAAAAAGAAAAGGAAAAAGCAGCAGAGAAAGCCAAAGAAGAAAAAGAAAAACTGGAAAAACAAAAAGCTGAAGAGGCAAAAAAAGCTGAAAAAGGAAAATAAAAAACATGCCGGATAAAATTACTTTCACTCAAAGCAATATCTTTTTTACGTAAAAAATTACACGCCTCTCGCCATTATTCTATGAGCCATATTTTAAAATCTATCCATACCTTTTTTATGGAATAAATTGAAATACTATGAAAACTTCATATAAAAATATAAGCCTGAAAATATTAAAAGTAACAGGAATAGTAATAGCAAGTATCTTGCTATTATTGTTTTTGATACCATTGCTATTTCCCGGAACCGTTGCTACAGAAGTAAAAAAAATCGCCAACGAGCGATTAGACACTAAACTGGATTTTTCGAAATCCAGACTTTCGTTTTTTACACACTTTCCTTCCCTGACTGTTTCTCTTGATGATTTGTCAATGACAGGATCGGCGCCTTTTAGCAATGATACTTTGCTAAAAGCAGAACAGGTCGCTTTTGGTATCAACCTGAAAAGACTGATTTTTGATAACGAAGTAAAAATTAATAAATTATATGTTTCTAAAGCCTTAATTAATATAATGGTCAACCAAAAAGGACAGGCCAATTATAACATTTATGTAGCTCCCGAAGATCGCGATAAAAAAACGGACGATCCTAATGCTCCGGAAGAAGGAACTGCGATTCGTTTAGAACGAATTGATCTTGAAGATTGTCATGTAAAATACAACGATCGTTCTGCCAAAATACTGGTCGATGCAAAAGGCTTTAATTATGTTGGAAAAGGAAACTTAAGTGAAGATATTTTTGACTTAAATACCGATGCCAGAATCGATAATGTCGATTTTTATTACGACCGTACCGCTTATCTTAGAAAAAAAGAAGTTCGTGCTGATTTAATTACCCGAATTAATACACATGCACTTTCGTTTATACTTCAAAAAAATGAATTGCGAATCAATAAATTACCACTAAAATTTACTGGTTTGTTTACTATTTTAAGAGAAGGATATAAAATTAATATCAAAGCAGCTTCTGAAAACACTACGCTAAAGGATTTATTTTCTGTAATGCCTCCGGAATATTTAACCTGGATGAATGAAACCGAAATCTCAGGTAATAGTGATTTGCTTTTTACTTTTAAAGGCGATTATAATGTTGCCAAAAAGCAAAAACCGGATTTAGCTTTTAATTTAAAAATCGATAAAGGTGCAATCAATTATCAGAATGCTCCTGCCCCATTAACTGATTTTCAGATGAATCTAAATGCAATTTTGCCTTCTCTTGACATCGAAAAACTTTTAATCAATCTAAAAACTTTTAAATTTAAAGTAGGCGAGAAAGATTATTTTACCGCTTATTTACGCAGCAAAGGATTTAACGAAATGACCGTAGATGCAAGCGTAAAAGGTGCATTAGATCTGGCTACAGTTGATGCTGCTATAGGTCTAAGCAGTATTGATCTAAAAGGAACTTTAAAAACAAATATTCAGGCTAAAGGTATTTTTAGTACTTCAAAAAAATTATTCCCAAAAACCATTGGCGGCATTTCATTGCGCAACGGATGGCTAAAAACCGACTCGTATCCTAATCCTATCAAAGACATCACTTTTGTAGCCAATGTACTCAACAAAGCCGGAACTTTTCAGGATTTGATTGTTGCTGTTGCTCCGGCATCATTTGTTTTTGAGGGAAGTCCGATGTATGTAAATGCTACTTTATCAGATTTTAGTGATTTGGCTTATAATGCCAAAATAAAAGGAGAGCTAAACGTGGGACGAATTTATCAGGTTTTCTCGCAAAAAGGACTTGATGTAACGGGTTATGCAAAAGCAGATCTTTCGCTTAAAGGAAAACAAAGTTATGCCACAAAAGGACAATATGATAAGCTGGACAATAAGGGAACTATTATTTTAAAAAACATCAAAGCTACATCAGAACTTTTTCCAAAAGCATTTTTTATCAAACAAGGGAATTTCCGTTTTCAGAATGAGAAAATGTGGTTCGAAAAATTCGATGCCACTTACGGAAAATCAGATTTTGCCATAAACGGATATTTACTCAATACGATTAATTATTTTTTGGAATCCCACGGAACATTGAGCGGAGATTTTAAAATGAAATCAAAACTGATTAATGTTGATGAATTTATGGCGCTTAAAGAAGGGGAAAATACAGATCGTAATCTTGAAGTAGAATATGCAAAAGAAGATCATCCTAAAATGAGCGGAGTGGTTATTGTACCTAAAAACTTAAATGTGGCCCTGACTGCAGATGCGGATAAAGTAGAATATAACGGACTGGTTTTAAATAAACTTAACGGTAAAGTTGGAATGACAAAAGCGGGTTTTTATTTAGAAAACGCCAATTTTAATATTATAGATTGTTTGGTAGGAATCAATGCTACTTATAAAGACGAGTCGCCAACATCTGCCCATTTTGATGCTCATTTTACTGCCAAAGATTTTAGCGTTCAAAGAGCATACAAAGAAATTCCGATGTTTCGTGAAATGGTGTCTGCTGCAGAAAAAGCACAGGGAATTATTTCTGTAGATTATAAAATAAAAGGTGATTTAGACGGAAACATGAGCCCTATTTATCCTTCTCTTGAAGGAGGCGGAAAATTGAATTTACGTGACGTACAAGTCAAAGGATTAAAATTATTTGATGGGATTAGTTCACAAACCGGACAAAAAGGTTTGGACGATCCTAATTTAAAAGGAATCGAAATCAATTCTACAATCGATAATAATTTAATTCATATTGAAGATTTTACTTTTAGTGTCGCCAGTTTCAGGCCCACAATAAAGGGAACGACAAGTTTCGACGGACTTTTGGATTTAAGAATGCGATTAGGCTTACCTCCTTTTGGAATCATAGGATTTCCTATTGTAATTACAGGAACGCATCAGGATCCTAAAATTAAAATATTTAGCAAAACGGGTCAAAAAATCAATGCTGCTGTTTATGACGAAAAACACAACAAACTTATTCGTAAAGAAAAAGTGAGTAAACGTAAAAGGTAAAATGAAAATGAAAACAAAAAAATCTAAAGGAAGTGGCGCTTTCGAAAAATTTGCCACAAATGTTTCTAAAGCTGCCGGAAGTACTACAGCGTTTATAGGTGCTTTTTTGATCGTGGTGGCGTGGGCAGTTTCAGGTCCCATTTTTGGCTACTCAGAAACCTGGCAGCTGGTAATCAATACCGGAACGACAATTATAACTTTTTTGATGGTTTTTTTAATTCAGAAAGCACAAAATAAAGATTCGCTTGCAATTCAGTTAAAGCTAAACGAGCTGGTTGCTTCAAATGAATACTCCAGCAATAGCTTAGTTGATATTGAAAGCATGACCGAAGAAGAGATGATGATTGTTCAGAAATATTACCACAAACTTAGTGAACTCGCCAAAAATGAGGAAAGCATCAGAAGTTCACATTCTATTGCGGAAGCCTCTGAACAACACGAACGCAAAGACAAAAACAGAACTAAATTACGTACCCGAAATATAACAAAAAAATGAAACTACGTTCCTCTGAAACTTTCTGGCCATTAAAAAGTGCCATGAGATACAGCTACCCGTCTATAGATTCAGATCTTAATACAGAAATTTTAATTATTGGCGGAGGAATTACAGGAGCTTTAATTGCATATCAATTAATCTCAGCAGGAAAAAAAGTTGTACTAGTTGATCGCCGCGACGTTGCTAACGGAAGCACTGCCGCAAGTACTGCTTTGCTGCAATATGAAATCGATGTTCCGTTGCATGAACTCATCAAAATCAGAGGTGTAGAATGTGCCGTTGACAGTTACACAAATGGAAAAAAAGCAATTTTTGATTTAAGGACTATCATAGATACCATAAAAAGTGAATGCCAGTTCGAATTTAAAAAAAGTATTTATTACTGTTCCTTAAAAAAAGATATCCCCTTTTTGAGAAATGAATTTAAGTGCAGAAAAGAACATGGATTTGATGTAAACTGGCTCGAAAGATGGGATCTTGAAAAAATGGGCTTAAATGCCATTGCAGCGATAGAATCTAAAACTGCAGCCGTTATGGATCCTTACAGACTGGCGAATGATTTACTGCATTACTGCAAAAAAAAGGGAATGCAAATTTATGATCGTACCAATATTACCTCAATACAGCATCAAAAAGCAAAATCTATTGCCCATACCGAAAATAAATTTACAATCACCGCAGAACATATTATTCATTGCAGCGGTTACGAAAGTACCGAAACGCTAACTGAGAAAGTAGTTGACTTAAAAAGTACGTATGTAATTGCATCAGAAAACATAGAAATGTTACCTGCAGCATTTAAGAATGCTATTTTCTGGGATACTTCTTCACCATATTTGTATTTCAGGGTAACCTCAGACAACAGGATTATTATGGGTGGCGGTGATGAAGATTTTAAGGATGCCAAAAAACGTGACAAATTATTAGATAAAAAAGAACAATATCTTTTAAGACATTTTAAGAAAAAATTCCCCAAAATCAATTTTAAAATTGACTATTCCTGGGCAGGAACTTTTGGCGAAACTAAAGATGGTTTGCCTTACTTTGGAAAACCGGATCCCAACAAAAACGAACATTACGTTTTGGGCTTTGGAGGCAACGGAATTACTTTTAGCGTTATCGGCATGAACTCAATTCTGGATTCTATTAATAATAAAAAAAATCAGGATTTAGAGTATTATAGGTTTGGACGTTAATTTTTAAGATACTAAGGTTCTAAGAAACTAAGATTCTAAGTTTTTCTTCGAGACGCACAATGGTGCGTCTTTTTTTTTGTAGATAGAACGCTGTAATTGCAAATTGAAGACATGTAATGATTTATTATCTACTCCTAAACAAAATATCTAATGAAAACCAGTGCCATAGCCCTGATAGAAGCGGTATCCTTTTTCTGGCTCCTTTAGCCAGGAAAAGATACAAGTGGATAGCAGGAAACAGCTCCTGAAAAATAGTATGAACATAAAAAAAAGACGCACTTGATGTACGTCTTAGTATATAGTATAATTTTTCGCAAATAAAAAACTTAAAATCTTAGTGTCTTAGAACCTCAGCAACTTTTCAATCAAGCTGTAATAGCCAATGGATTCAAGTTGAATTTATATTCTTTTGGACTGCAATTGAATTTTTGTTTGAATATTTTTGAGAAATAGCTTCTGCTGGTAAAACCAATGCAATAAACTATTTCGGATATATTAAGATCAGAAGTTCTGATTAAGATTTCGGCTTTTAAAACGCGCATGTGCGTTATATAATCGTTTACGGTTCTGTTATGTATGAGTTTAAAACCTTCCTGCAATTTATTTGGCGACAAACCTGACTTTTTGCTTAGGGATTTAATGGTAAAAGCTTCTTCTGGATTGGCTCTAATGGCTTCAGAAAGTTCTTTTATTTCTTCCATTTCGCGTAAGGTAAGACAATTAGTATCTTTTGCACTGACGCTTAAATCATCTGTATGCTGCTGAATTTCCATTGCGAGAATAATTCGAAGAATTCCTTCTTTCAAAAGATTTCTAACTATTCCGGTTTGCGTAATGGCATTTAATTGTTCGATTTTTTCGGCAATTTTCAGGTTGTAAGAACCTACGTAAAAGAAATCCTGAACATTATTATTTTCAAAGAAAGTTTCTTTTACTTTTTGATTCAGAGAATTTGTAGGATCCTGATGCAAAAGCTGGGTTCCTACTATTATAAGGGTAAATTTTGTTTTTTTATCTTTTTCGAAAAACAATACATTGTCCTGATTTTTCTTTGATGTAACTATCGCGGTCTGAAATGTTTTAAATTTTCGCTCTTCGCCGGTACTGCCAAAACTATGAGATAAACTTCCTTTAGAACAATACGCAAAATAAACTGGCGATTCTATTGGGTTTACAACATCCATTCGAACATCTTCAGCGAAAGTCATATCGAACTCAACATACGAAATATTATCATTAAAAGAGGCACCAATTATAGCACCTTTTGCAAAACTATTGTTCGTTTCAAGTCTATATTCGTCTAAATCAAAAGTTACTTTACCGCCGAAGTTTGTTTGTAATTCTTCAAAAATATTTTGAATTCTTTCTGTGTTTATAGTAACTATTTTCATTTTGCAAGGGATTTAAAATTCAACATCATTTTATATAGATTTATAAAAAAAGAAAAGCCAATTTGTGGTTCCGGATTTCTAAAAATCAACAAATCAAAGTTCGCTCACAAGTGAACGAAAAGTGTTATATAATTTTTCGAAATTGTTTTATAATTACTTATGAATGATGTTTTTAACAGTAATATTTTTTACCTTTCTTCTATAAATAGTACAACATATATGAAGAGTTTTTCTTTTTCGCCTATCGCTAATGATGATGCTAATGTTTTGATTTTAGGCACAATGCCCGGAACAAAATCATTAGAACTAAATCAATATTACGGTCATAACCAAAATAATTTCTGGAAATTCATGTTTGAGATTTTTAAGGAAGATTTTTCGAATGATTATGAAAAGAGAAAAGCGCTTTTGCAAAAAAACAAAGTTGCATTATGGGATGTGCTGCAGTTTTGCGACAGGATTGGAAGTTTGGATAGTGCTATAAAAAATGAAATAGCAAATGACTTTGAAACATTTTTAGAGCAACATCCAAACATTAAAACCATACTATTCAACGGGCAAAAGGCAGCTGCTTTCTTTAAGAAATATGTTCAATTAAAGAAAAATTATGAGTTTATTACTTTACCTTCTACAAGCCCTGCTAATGCAAGTCAAACCTATCAGTCTAAAGTACAGCAATGGAAAATTATAAGTTCGCTATAATGACACATCAATCACAATATCAACAACTTAAATCTGCATCATTATGAATTTATAGAGAAAAAAAATAACTATTCAGCTTAGAAAGTTGAAATAATGTAACATTTACACTTTAAAATATAAAAGCTTTTTTTATCAGATCAACTAATTTTACCAAACAAAATAAAGCCATTGAAAAAAGAGGATGCAGATTGAGGCTTTTTTTTAAATATAGATACTACTAAGAGAACTTTTAAATAAGTTTAATTATAAAGAGAACATTGGTTATGTTAGTTTATTTTTGGAAAAAAAGCTATTCTATTTTTTAGGGTAGCTTTTGTTTTTTAATATCACACCATAAACAAAATAAATTATGAAAATTCAGACTTACTACAATCATATCAGGTTCTACACCCCTCATCATTTTGTTTACTACCCTATTCTGACTATCTTTTTGGCTGCAAGTATTTACTTTGCTTTTACTACAAACGATACGCTAATATGGTCTTTTATAAGCGTTGTTTTTGTGTTTTTATTTTGCCTGGCTTTTATGCTTCGTCAGCATTATGCCCTGATTCTTCAAAACCGAATTGTACGTCTCGAAATTCGGTATCGCTATTTTACTCTTACCGGAAAAAGATTTGAGGAAATTGAATACAAACTAACCGATGATCAAATTTTCGGCCTTCGTTTTGCTCCGGATGACGAACTGCTGCCTCTTATAGAAGACGCGCTAAAAAATAACCTTAGCGGAGATGCCATAAAAAAAGCGATCGTGCACTGGAAAGCCGATTATAACAGGGTTTAGCAATGGCAAAAGCAATGGCAATGACAAAAATCAATGGCAATGGCAATATCAATTGCAATGGCAAAAATCAATTGCAATGGCAATATCAATTTCAATGGCAATATCAATGGTAATGGTAATGGCAATATCAATTTTAAATTTCAATTCAAAAATTAATATGAATGTCTAAATTAAAAATCAATTTGACTTAGACTTTTTTTCTTTTATAATTGAATAAAATGTACATTAAGAACCCTATTAACCAGGCTCCCACAACAACAGCAAAGAAGATTTCAATAATAGAGGGATGAAGATAATTGGGTTGGTAAAACAAACGTTCCAATGTATCAAATTTATCTGTTAGCGCCTTTCTGTCATAATTATTTCTAATCGCATTCAGAGGTTCATTATCATGATTTTGATAAAACCTAACGTCTTTGGCCAGATCTCTTGGTACTATACTTGTTTCGATCTTATATTTTCTTAAAAGTGTATCCAGCTTTTGAAAATTATAGAGTAACGAATCTTCTTTAATGGTATAAAGCAGCTTATATCGTTTTACCGCAGCATCATATTGTTGTTTCTCTATCGCAATACCTTTTACAGGCTTGTACAAAGCTTTATTTTTTATAAATATGCAAATATCCTCGTCATAGTCAGGATTTACATTCCTGCCTTTGTAGATGATTTCGGTGCTGTCTTTTATAGTATTTTTTTTGATGATACGCTCCAGAAGTTCTTTTTTACCAAAACCAATGCTGTCTAAAATCGTACTCGTTGCTGTAGAGAGTTTATCTAAATCTGCTGTTAACATTTTTAGCGTGTCAATACTGTAATAATTATATTCTACACTATAATAGCTACCAATCAAAGTACTGTCGGCAACTTCAATAACCGGATACGGTTTTGGGTATAATATATTTACAGGATTAAATAATTTCTCTGAACTGTACGAAGTATAATTATACAAAAACGGACGTAAGACATTCAGCAATACTTTGTCCTTATTCAGCTTTTTCTCAGACAATTCAGTTCTTAATTTGGCATTTAGTCCAAAACTATAACTAATAAAAAATGAAAAACTAAAAAAAGAAATAAGGAGCAATAAGCCTCCTATTTTAAGCAGTTTTACAAAAGAATAATTTTGTTTCGAGTGGTTCTTTAATAAAAAAATCAGGAAAAAAAGCAAAAACAAACCTGTTATAAAAAATTGCGAAATAGAAACATCATCATAAAACTTAAACCTGTAAAACTCGGTATAGATGTCGATATTCCCAATTCCTTCAAACTTAAAATAGCCATATAAAAAATAGCCTAAATGAATCAATAATAGTACTACGAAAGACTTTACAAGGTATTGTTTTAATTTTTTATCCATAATTGTTTTCAGATTTACTCTCAAATATAGCCTAATCAATTACAATGGCAATGGCAAAAATCAATATCAATGAAAATTACAATGGCAATGGCAACTACAATGGCAATGGCAATGGCAAAAATCAATTACAATCAAAAATAAGATAGAATACAAAATTTTAAAAAAAATATTTCATTGATACTCTTTTTGATATTGAAATTGAGTTTTGAAATTGATATTGAATTTTGATATTGATATTGAATTTTGATATTGATATTGAATTTTGATATTGAATTTTGATATTGAATTTTGCCATTGCCATTGATATTGAATTAGGGCGTGCCATCATCGCGGCGGACTACTTCTATCCCTCACGCGGCTCACTTTTTTATAAGACATTTTTCCGAAAATTGCCATTCTAATAACAAAGGTTTCTAAATTAAATGAATACTAACAAAGCCTACCAAACCTATAATTTACTGATATTCAGATCTAATTTATAAATTACAAGATCTAAAAACAAAAATGAATGTTTTTTTTTGTTAACTTTAAGTGTTAAAATTTTATCAATAAATTTAAAAATAAATCCAATGAAAAAATTATTTTATTTTTTGATAGTTTCTCTTTCCTTTCTTTCAATTCAGGCACAAACCACTGCAGAAATTCCTTCAGAACATTCTTTACCTTCTCTGCAAGGAAATAGTTCAGAAGACTTTCAGGACTATGATGCTAACGAGTTACCCTGGCACGCAAGACGTTTTAAAGTAACTGCCGGAGTTTTTTTTCCTGTCAATAATACACAAATCCAAGTGGGCAGCAACAATGGAAATCGTGGTACAGAAATAGATCTGGAAGATGATTTAGGATTTTCAAAATCAAGTACTTCCTTTGTGGGAACATTTGACTGGCGTATTTCAAGAAGATCAAGATTGGGTTTTGAATTTTTTGCCCTTGACAGAAGTTCATCGAAAACTTTACAAAAAGAAATTAATTTTGGAGAACACACCTATAATATAAACACAAGGGTTAATGCCTTTTTTGATGTTCAAATTGCCCGAATTGCCTATGGTTATGCCTTTTTATCTCAACCAAAATATGAGGCCGGTTTGCTAATTGGTGCTCACGTTTTATTTGCTGATTTAGGAATACGCGTTGAAGCCAATCAGGCAATTGCAGAGTATAGAGATAATTTTAATTTTACTGCACCATTACCGGATGTGGGAATCTGGGGAGAATTTGTTTTAGCAAAACGATTTGGCTTATATGTTAATGCCAATTATCTTGCCCTAAAAATTGATAATATTGATGGCCGTATCATAAGTTATAATTTAGCTCTTTCTTATAATGTGCATCAAAATTTCAGTCTTACTGCAGGATATACAGGATTAAATTTTAAAGTAGATACTGAAAGAGACAGGCTAAACGGATATTTAAAATGGGGCTATAACGGTCCCACTATTAGTGCTGCTTATACTTTTGGGAATCATGTTAAGCTATATAAGCATTAGTTTTTTTAAAGGACCTAAGTTTCTAAGGTACTAAGATTCTAAGTTTTAGATACAAATGGTCAAAGGTTTTTTTCTGAAACTTGAAACTTGAAACCTGAAACCTGAAACTTGAAAAAATAACAAACCCGATAACTATTACAGCTATCGGGTTTTATTGCTCAAACTTAAACTTAACTCAAAATAAAACTTACTAACTTATTTTTCTATTGGAGTAAATTTTATAGCTGTTCCTCCTCCAGCTGCCAATTTAAGATCTAATATTGTTTTGCTATTTACTTTTTGTTTTGAAATGGTCACAGGATACGGATTTGTTTTGTAATTTGCTCCTGCTCCATCTGCATACACTTCGGCTTCGTATTCTTTTCCGGCATCTAAAAACGATAATGCAACTTTAAGATTTCTGGCATAACTATTTGTGATAGCTCCCAAATACCAGTCTTTCTCGTCCCAGTCTTTTCTGGCAATGGTGGTATATTCTCCTATTTTAGAATCTAAAACTTTGGTATCAGACCACGTACACGGAACATCTTTTATGAACTGAAATTCCGGTTTTCCTTCGTAATTCTCCGGTAAATCTGATGCCATTTGCAACGGACTGAAAATAATGACATACAAGGCCAACTGGTTTGCCAAAGTCGTTTGTACTCTTGCTCCTGATGGTGTTTTATAATCAAAATTGAAATTCCCCGGCGTATAATCAAACGGTCCTGAAAGCATTCTGGTAAAAGGCAAAGTGGTTAAATGTTCCGGTGTATTTCCGCCGTCGACAGACCATGCGTTGTATTCCTGTCCTCTTCCGCCTTCTTGCGTCATAAAGTTTGGGTACGTACGCTGTAATCCGGTTCCTTTTATAGGTTCGTGATTGTCGATCATGATATGATATTTAGCCGCAGTTTCCATTACTTTTCTGTAATGACGTGCTCCGTATTGGCTATCGTGCCATTCTTTTTTATCCAGATATTTATTTACATAACCCGTTTTTACAGTATTTACGCCCATTTTCTGATACAGTTTAAAAGCATCTATTAATTGGCTTTCGTAATGTTTTGTGGCTCCAGCCGTTTCGTGATGTCCTATTAAACGAACATTTTTAATAGCGGCGTATTTAGTAATTTCTTCCAGATTAAAATCAGGATAGGCTTTTACAAAACTAAAAGAAGAGCCATCTGCAGTCCAGTCGCCATCCCAGCCTTCGTTCCAGCCTTCTACCAGAACTCCGTCAAGATTGTTTTTCGCCGCAAAATCAATGTATTCTTTTGTGTTTTTAGTCGTCGCGCCATGTTTTGGTCCTTGTCCCCAAGTGAATTTTTCTAAATGCATTCCCCACCAGATTCCGATATATTTTGAAGGTGTAATCCAGGAAAGGTCTTCAATTTTTGAAGGATCATTTAAATTTAGCATGATGGTCGAAGTGGCTACTTCTCCAGGATTTTTTCCCACTACAATGGTTCTCCACGGAGTTCTAAAAGGCGTTTGAGCATATACTTTTACACCATTAGCCCATGGCACTAATTCGCTTTTGTATTGTTTATCATTTGTTTTAAGTAACGTCATTGAGGCAAAATCGGTTAAGTTGGCTTCGTGAATCGCCACAAATAATTTTTCTTTGGTTTCTAGAGTAGCCGGTGTATTGATAGTATCGGTTTTACTAACAGCAGTTTTACGGTAGGTACTTTCGTAATAGCTGTTTTCGCGATGCACGGGAATCCACCACACCTCATTATCTGATTTAAAAGTGAATTGCGTGATTTCGTTTGAAATTTCTACTTTCCCTAAATTAGGCTGTTTTGGAAATTCGTATCTAAAACCAACACCGTCATCAAAAACCCTGAAAACAATATCAACCAGACGTTCTTCACCTTTTGATTCTTTCAAATGCACAATCAGTTCATTGTGGTGATCTCTTACTTTTTTGAATTCGCCCCAAGGCTGTTCCCAGGTTTCATCAGCTGCTTTTTCTTCGGTGGAAACCACTTCAAAACCTTCTGTCATTTTTTGGATTCCTTTAAATTCAAATCCTAATAACGAAGGTTCTATAACAGATTTTCCGTTTGATGTTAAACTATATTGCGGCTGACCCGAAGGAGTTAATTCAAAAATTAATTCGGTATTTTTTCCGGGAGAACTTATTTTGTATGTTTTTTTAGTACTGCAGGCAACGATCAACATTGATGCTAAAGCGATTAGACAGTATCTATATTTTATGTTTTTCATTATTTAATTGTATTAATGACAACTCTTTATTTAATTTCGTTTAGTAACTGTTTTGCTTTTGCTGGCTGCATAGAGACAAAATAATTAAAAGCCTGATCTAATTTTTTCTGGGCATCGGCATTGCCTTTCTTTTCTAATCTCAGATTATACATTTTACTGATTTCAGGAAAAACAGTCTCGGCACTTTTTACGCCCGCAAATGCTTTTACTTTTTCGATATAGGTATAACCAAATTCTACTGTTGGTTCGAACATTGTTCCTTCTCCAAAGTCATTCCATGTAATTAATTGCAGGTAATTTAAATTTGCATTTTTAGCCAGAGCAAGTGTTTCATCAAGAGTTGCTCCATTGTTGTGTTCTATTGTCCATCCAATTGCAGCTCCGCCACCACCTTCGGCATAAAAATCTTTAAAACCGGGATAAGCGCCTCCCATTGCAACAGCTAATTTTGGTTTGTTATTGGTATAAAAATCACTGAGATAAGTGTTATTTTTATATACCCAGGCATATTCTCCCGAGGCATTATCTCCGGCATCTACAGATTCGTTCCAGAGTGTTAAAAAAGTAGGTTTTGTTGTCAGAACATTAAAAACGTTCGTCCATTCGGCTGGTGTTTGTAATACGATTGGACCGAAATTAAGCAGTAATGGTTTTCCGTTTATTTTGATGTAATTTTTATCATCAAAATAGTTTTTCTCCATATAAGATAAATCGGTTTTGGCTGCACTGGTAACCGAAATTGCTTTTCCGGCGTTGACAACATTTGGCAAAAATCGGTCTTCATAAACAATGGCATATTCTAGTCCAACTTTGTCCAGCATCGCGATAAGCTGTTCTGTATTTTCTTTTACCATTCGATAATCGTTTACATCAAAAGTGCCGTACCAATCGATCAAAACACCATCGATTCCTGAATATTTCATCAATAATAAATGATTTTCGATCACATTTTTATCGCCTGAATGATAAGGGCCAATGAGCGGATAATAGTACGACGCAATGTCTCTGCGATTGTTTGCGCCAATGTTATTTGGATTTTTGTTGGCCATTGTCCAGTGATATCCCCATTTTTTATCGGCACTACTTTCATTGGTTTCAAACCAAGGCATATAATGAACATAAATTTTGGTGCTATTTGTTTTTTCAATCGCAACAGGTTCAATTGTTTCCGGTTCTGTGGGAGTATCAGAATTTTTATCATCGCTGCTACAACCGGCGGCGACTAAAACATTCATGATCCCAAAAAACAATAATGTGATAGCTCTTTTCATATTGACGTTTTATTTGTTTTTATTTTTTTGCCACTGAATTTTCTCACGCAGATTTGGCAGATTGAGCTGATTTTTTTTGCCACAGATTAAAAGATTATCACAGATTTTTTAATCATTTTAATTTTGAAAAACTTTGGCTAAAATTATTTCACGCAGATTTAAATTGATTGAAGCAGATTTTGCAGATGACTTTATTTTTTTAATCAAAATTAAATCCGCTTTAATCTGAAGAATCTGCGTGAAACAAAAATCATTTTAATCTTGTAATCTGTGGCAAAAATTATTTTTAAAATATGTCAGCCTTCCACGACTAACCAACATGGAAGACTGACATTCAATAACCTAGTTTACAGGATACCCAGGATTTTGTACCAAATTTTTATTTGTTGTCAGCACTGTACTTGGAATTGGGAAAATCGCTCTGTATTTCTCCGTTGGTCCTTTTTCCCACCATGAGTCGAAGAATGTTCCAAAACGGATATTGTCTGTTCTTCTTCTTCCTTCAAAAGTAAATTCCTTAAGTAATTCTTTGTCTATAAAAGCAAGATCTATTACGGTAGGCATTTCTTCTCCGGCACGTGCTGTAATTTGCTGTACAAAAGGTTTTGCCAAATCTGCAGCTCCTAAACGTACATAACATTCTGCTTGCATCATTAAAATTTCGGCATAACGAATTAAAACTAAATCATGATCACGTTCCCATTGTTCGCCGGCTTTCATTTCGTATTTTCCTAAACGAACGCCCTGGTTTTCTTTGGCATCAGCCACACTTGTAATTTCTTCTGTATAAGTTAAAGGTTCTCCGTTATCCATAGTAATTATAGAACCTGTAGCTACACTAATCTGATCTCCTGCCACCATACATTTTCTTCTTTTGTCTGTAGCAGCAAAAGCAGAATAAACGCCCGGTTGTGCACACATTCCGTTGGCACTCCACGGATAATCATTTCCTGAGGCAGAAATGGTTAGTTTATGTAAATAGTGAAGCGACATGGAGTTCATATAATTCCCTACTGTTCCTGCTTTTTGATCGTAAGGAATAGCGAAAATAATCTCTGGTGATTTTTCATTTTCTGTAGCAAAATTGGCAAAGAAATCAGGCGCTAAAGTATATCCTGTTACTTTTTGGCACATATCAATACAATCCTGCCAACGCGGTGTACCAATAAAAGCTTCTGAATTTAGGTACAATCTTGCTAATAGTGAATACGCTACATTTTTTGTTAGTTTAGAATATACCACATTTGAAGTTAAATGCGGAATAGCGTCCAGCAATTCTTTTTCTACGAAATCATATACTTGTTTTCTGGTAGAATTTGATGGCAAAGAGGTATCCTCAAAATTTACTACAATTGGCACATTCCCAAACAAATCTAAAAGATTATAGTAATAGTAAGCTCTTAAGGATTTTAATTCGGCATAAATTGGCGCTTTAGCCGCAGTTGTCAAACTTGATTTATCAACCTGATAAATAATCGAATTGATTTTTGCGATTCCGGTGTAGTTGTAACGCCATGCCGATAAAATCAAACGGTTATCTGTTTTCCAGGTATGTCTTTGTGCATCCTGATATTGCCCGCCATCGTACCAGTTTGTTCCTCTGGTAGGAATGGTAGCTTCATCTGAAACGGTCTCATTCAAAAAGAATACGTACTCACTCGTTGGATAATTGGTAGAGATACCATCGGAAAATCCTCGTAAAGAAGAATAGGCTCCTCCTACTAATGCATCAACTTCTTTTGGAGTTTGTCCAAAATTCCCGTCTTCTACTCTATCATATAAATCTTCATTTAAATCTGTACATGATATCGTAAAAAGCATACTTACTAATAATAATGCTGTTATTTTGACTTTCATTTTTTATATTTTTGAGTTATTCGCTTAATTATTCAGCGTAAAATTTAATCCAACAGAAATTGTAGTTGGTCGGGGATAATTATTGTATCTGTCAATTCCGGGAGCCGCTAATCCAGTTAAATCCATTACTCCGGTTTGATTGATACCGTCTTGCGCATTTAAACCAATTTCAGGATCTACACCTTTGTATTTTGTAAATACGGCAAGGTTTTCTCCCATAAGATAAATTCTAAGTTTTGAACTTTTGTATTTTAATGGCAAAGTATATCCTACTGAAACTGTTTGAAGTCTGAAGAAAGAAGCGTCTTCGATCCAGTAATCTGAATATTTTGGAGCTGATGTTATGCCGCTATTCAGGAAATCATCCGGAACATTAAAAGTGGGTAATCTGTTAGGATCGTTCAGCATCATGTTGGTTGCATTTAATGCTTTTTGACCAAACATTCCGTATCCTGTAACCCCTAAATCAAAATTTCCGTAAGTAAAATTCATTCCGATACCCATTGTCAAATCAGGCTGAATATTTCCTAAATCTCTTTTATCAGCATCTACCAGAGCACTTTCTGCCACTACACTTCCCGCTGCATTATAGTATTGAATTTTACCATCTGCATCAAGACCGGCATTTTTGAATCCCCAGAAAGTTCCAACGGGATAACCCTCGGCAATAATTTGAGAATATTGTCCTGACATACCCGCTAATCCGTGTAAAGATCCGCTGTAAATAACATCTGTTTTATAAGTAGGATTCGATAACTTTTCGATTTTTTGAACGTTATGTCCTAAAGTTAAATTAGCATTCCATGAAAATTTATCTCCCTTTATAATATCAGCATTCAATGTAAGCTCCACTCCTTTATTAGACATTTCACCAACGTTAGCCAACATAGTTCCTACTAAATAAGGAGGCTGAGGCACTTCGTAAGTATAAAGCAAATCGTCTGTGTTTTTTGAATAATATTCGAATGAACCTGTAATTCTGTTGAATAAACTAAAATCGACACCAATGTTTAATTGTTTTGTTGATTCCCATTTTAAATCAGGATTTGGATTTTGTTTTGGCGAATAAGCCAAACTCCATCTTCCTGTAGTGGGATCGTAATAACTGTCATTACCCACTCCTAAAATCGAAAGCGATTTGTACTCTCCAATTCCGTCCTGATTACCGGTAACTCCATAACCTACTCTAAATTTAAGAGTGTCTAACCAACCTTTTGTTGAACTCATAAACTCCTCGCTCGACACTTTCCAGGCTACAGATGCAGATGGAAAAGTTCCCCATTTATTGTTTTCTCCAAAACGGCTTGAACCATCTCTTCTTACCGTACCGGTTAATAGATATTTTCCGTCATAAGAATAGTTGGCGCGGGCATAAAACGAAACCAGATTTGATTTTCCTTTATAAGAATACACATCGCCCAAACGATAATTGTAACCTGCACCAAGATTGTTATAACTAAAAGCATCGGTAACAAAACCACTACGCTGTGCGCCAAAACCTTCGTAAATATTCTCTAAGTAAGAATATCCGGCAAGAGCTCCAATAGTGTGTTTATCAATAACTTTATTATAATTTACATAAAGTTCTCCTTGCGCATTGGCATATTCAGCATATGTTTTTTGAGCATATCCTTTTTCATCTATTCCCTCCATAATGGCGTAAGATGGCTTGTATGTGCTACCTTTTAATGCATTATGTTCGTATGAAATATTGGCTACAGCAAGAAAATCTTTTAAAAATTTCACTTCGGTTTTAAAATAACCTAATAATCTGTGTCTTTCGTTATCTACTGTTCTGTTGGTTAAAATTTCAACCGGATTTTGGTAAATATTTCCACTAACAGCAGAGAACTCTCCGTTAGCATCATAAACCGGAATGGTTGGATTTAAATTGTAAGCACGCTCAAAAATTCTGTAATCCATTGGGTGCCATTTATCAACATTGGCAAATAAACCCATATCAAATTTTACATCTTTATTGTCTCCAAGATATTGGTAAGCGTTAATATTTCCGCTTAATCTTTCAAGACCCGTTTTTTTGATCACTCCTTCGTTGTTTAAGTACGAAAGTGAAGTTCTAAAACCGCTATCAGCTTTACCCGAATTGATGCTCAAAGTATGCGATTGCGAAATAGCCGTTTGCTGGATTGCTTTTTGCCAGTTTGTATTTCCGCCATAATCAACAGCATCATTGTTTCCTGTATTACGGACATAACCTCTCCATTGATTGGCTGATAAAAGATCTAAATTATCTGTTACATAACCCACACTTGATAATCCGCTGTAGGTTACAGAAACTCCTTTTGTACCTGATTTTGTAGTAATGATGATGACACCGTTTGCTCCTCTTGATCCGTAAATGGCTGTCGCCGAAGCATCTTTAAGAACGTCTACCGATTTAATATCTGATGGCTGAACGATATTGATATCAACCCCGGCAATACCATCAACTACAATAAGCGGACTGTTGCTTGCTGTAAGTGAAGTTCCTCCACGTAAACGTATGGTAGAACCTGCAGCAGGATCTCCAGAAGGACGAATGATATTTAATCCCGCTACTTTTCCTTGCAAAACCTGTTCTGTAGAAGAAATTGTTCCTTTTACCAGATCATCGGCTTTTACACTTGAAATTGCGCCTGTTAAATCTGATTTCTTTTGCGTTCCGTACCCAACAGAAACTACCTGAACTTCGGCAAGCTGATAACCATCATTTTGCAAACGAACGTCGATGTTTGGTTTTGTTGCTGCTGTAATCTGAACCTTTTGATTGGTAGATCCAATAAACGAAACTTCGATAGCACCTCCTACGGCTACATTCAAGACAAATTTTCCGTCAAAATCTGTAGTGGTTGCATTTCTGGTTCCAACCTCAATTACCGTTGCTCCCGGCAATACACTTCCTGTATTATCATAAACAGTACCTGATACCTGCTTTTTTTCCTGCGCAAACATTCCTGCGGAAAGAAAAAGCATGAAAATCATGAATACTGCATTTTTAGTAGTCCACATTTGATGCAGGACTATTTTTTTATTTTTACTATTCATATCTAGTTATTTATTTTTTTATATCGGTCATATGTAATTTGCATATCAATTTTTGGCATGACAACCAATTTGTGGCTATGCTCATTTCATTAGAATTGATGTTTTAATTTGATAGAGAATTACTTGTCTAAAGTTTTAAGTGGAATCGTTGTATCCGAAATTGTTTTGTCTTTATTGTCTTTTACCACAACATGAATTTCACTTAGATTGGGAACATCCTTAAGTTCTGAAACTAAATTGACAAATCCTTTTATCTCAGCAGTTCCTCCGGTAAACTCACCCGAAATAACTTTGCTTCCGGCTGTAATGGTGTAGATTAATTTGTTTACGCCCGATTCGTTATTTTTTCTTGACATTCCAAGAAAATCTTTCTGACTAATTTGTAAAGGGAAAAATCCAAAAACCGGTGCTGGTGGTGGTACAAACGCTCCAGCGTATAAAACCTGATCCGGAGTTGTTCCTGCCCAATTGTCTTTTACCATCAGGAAAACCATGTTTTCCATCACGAAATCGTCCGGAGCATTGTAATAATCTTTTGGAACTAAATCCATTTTATAAAAACCGTTTCCTAAGTCTTTCAATTTTGTTTTTTCGGCAATTTCCGGTTTCGATGCCTCGTACATTTGCTGAATAGTCCAGTCGTTAAGTCCGCTATGCATGTGTACGCTTGTTGCACCTGCAAATCCCGGAGCCAGATTGGCATTAAACAAAATACTAACTCCTTTATCAATTGTTGGTTTTGTTGGGTAAGCTCTGATCAGCTCATTCGCCGTATAAAATGAAGAGAAATCCGTGTATGGCATATTGGCCACTTCACTTTGTTTCGATCCGTTTTTGTTTTTTATACGAAGCCAAAATCCTGCACTTGCAGCGATATCGGTTGGAGTTTTAGAAAAATATTCCGTTGGAGTCAAAGTAATACTCCAGATTTTGTCTTTTACATGAGTAAGTTTCGCAAAGTCTGATGAGTTTTCCCAATTTCCTGCATCCGGTTCTGATGGCGACCAAATCCATAAATATAAAACTTCATTTTCAGCAAATGTTGTTGCTGAAAGATCAAAAAACCATGTCACTTTTTCATCATATTTGTATACTACAGGAAATGATGTCATACTGCCTACAGCTCCGGTTGTTTCTTGTGCCTGCACAAAATTAGGAGCGATTAATAAGGCAAGTAAAATTGTATATATAAATTTTTTCATATTACTTTTTAATTAATAGCAGTTAATTTAAACACATAGGAAATAAACACACTTCCGCCGGAAACACGTGCTAACTGAATTTCCATCTCTCCGTTTTTTCCCGGAACCGATGATAATCGAAGTTCATCTGTTTTTTGAGTTTTTTGAGCATCACTGTACAAATAAATTTTGACAGGGTTACCCGGATTTGTTGGCTGAAAATCTGAACTTAACTGCCAGTATCCTTTTGGAGCAAATAAAGGAGGAACATCTCCTGTAACTTCGTAACTTGTTGGATTGTTCTTTTCATCTACATTAAACTTGATTTTAAAATCTTCGTAGTTGAAATAGGTACTCAAGTTTTCTTCGCTTGGCTCGATCTTATTTGCCTTTGCAAATTCATCGACCATTTTCAAATTTGTCAATCCCCAGTTTCCATTTACTTTCTCATAAATGGTAATCGGATCAACGTAGCTTCCGTCTTCTGTGTTATCACAGCCAATGGCAAATAAACACATAAAAACAGCTAACCAGTAAATACTTTTACATCTCATAAATTTTGGTTTTTGTTAGTTTTTTTTATCCCTTAAAAAGGACAGTACGAAACTAGAGGTTAAATAAATCTAAAAAAAAACATCTGTGAAAAATCAAGATATAATTCAGTAATTTCAAACTCTAAATAATTGAAAACCAACAAACTATAACGTTTTCGTAAATTAAAAAATCAAGGTTTTGTTGAGATGAAAAACGCAAATAAACTATGGTAAAAATGACAATAACTAAATTAAAACAGATTTTTTTTTCACTATACATATATTTAATTCCTTTTTATTGTATAATTGCAAGTTATTAGAGTACTTTTAACATTCTAAACCCGGTTTCACACGATAATTACTTCACTTTTCTTATATATATTACAAAAGAAGCTACCCTATTTTAAAGTTGCTAATCATCAGCTCTTAAACTATTTTTGAATTAAAAACGAATTAACTCAAGCCGAACTAAATTTTTTCTTACCTCCTAAACCAAACCAAAAACATGCGAAGAATAGTAATTCTGTATTTTTTACTTGCAGGTTTTTCTCTCTCTGCGAAAGAGACAAATCCTGTTCTGGAAGAATTAGATAAAGTACTCCTTAAAAAGGAAATCTACTTAAAACAGAAGTATCGTAAAATAGAAACGCTAAAGAAAAACGTCTCTAAGTTTACTCTGAGCCAGAACAACGAGCAGCTTTATAATAATTATATGCTATTGTTTGAAGAATATAAATCTTTCAAATACGACTCGGCTTATTACTATTTAGAGCAAGCCAAGATCAAAGCTATTGTACTTAAAGAACCTATTTATTTGGCCAAAAGCCGAATAAAAGAAGGCTTTGTATTGCTTTCCTCTGGTCTCTTTAAAGAAGCTATTGATACCCTGAATGTTATCGACGATAAAAAACTCGATCAAAGAAATAAGTTCGAATTTTATTCGATCAAAGCCCGCGCTTATTATGATCTGGCAGATTATAATAAAGATCAGCGTTTCAATATCCATTACATACAGCAAGGAAATCATTTCCTCAAAAAGGCGTTAGAATTAATAGGAACCAATACAAACGAATATTGGGCCGCAGAGAGCTTAAAACGCCTAAAACAGCAAGACTGGCGTGGTGCCGAATTTGCGTTTAGCTACTGGATCAACAATTACAAATTACCATCTGATTATTATGGAATTGCAACTTCAAGTCTCGGTTATATTTATTCTGAAAGAGGCTATACAAAAAAGGCAATTCAATATCTTGCTCTTGCCGCTATTGCGGATGTAAAAAATGCCACGAAAGAAACTGTGGCGTTAAGAAATTTGGCCAACGAACTCTTTAAAATGGGTTATCTGGACAAAGCCAATGAGTACATTAACATTGCCATGGATGATGCGACTTTTTATAATGCCAGACATCGTAAAATTGAAATTTCGTCGATATTGCCTATTATCGAAAAAGCGCAATTAAACAATGTAAAAGAAAAAAACGATAAACTCGAAAGGATTATTATTCTGCTAACGATTCTTACGGTAATTATTATTTTGTTTTCGATTATCATTTTTAAACAATTGAAAGAAAGAAATAAAGCCAGAAAAATAATGGCTTCGTCATACGCGCAGCTTCAGGAAATGAATATTAGCCTCAGTGAAGCTAATGCTATTAAAGAAGAATATATTACTTATTTTATAAAGGCAACTTCAGCTTTCATTAATAAAATAGATCACATTCAGAAAAGTACACTTCACAAAATCATTACAAAAAAAACAGACGAAGTTATTGCAAGTTTAAAATGCTATAATGTAAAGGAAGAACGCGAGAATCTTTTTCATCAATTTGACGAAATCTTCCTGAAGTTATTTCCCACGTTTGTGACAGATTTTAATCATTTATTTCCCAACGATCATAAATGTGTGGTAAAAAAAGGAGAACTCTTAAACACAGAATTGCGAATTTTCGCATTGTATCGCTTAGGAATTCAGGACAGTAACCAAATGGCGGAATTCCTGGAACTTTCTGTAGCTACCATTTATACCTACAAAACCAGAATCAAAAGCAAATCAGACTTTAAAGATACTTTTGAAGAGAAGATTATGGCGATTAAAACGATTTAATTTTTTTTTGCCCACGGATTTTACGGGTTAAAACGGATTGACACAGATTCTCTTTTTTTTACCCTTTCAGAAAATATAGCCACGAATTCACGAATTATTCACATAATGACTGTGCATAATAATTCGAGAATTCGTGGCTGTTTTTCTAATCCTTTATTCGGTTCCCAAATCATACAAATTCATCTAATAAAAAATCTGTGAAAATCCGTTTTAACCCGTAAAATCCGTGGCCCAATTTTTTCATTCTGAAGCCTCTAATTGAAGAACAACATTTTGATATCGTGTACTTAACGAAAACAACTGCTCCGCAAAAATCATAATGGCTAGCGGAATAAAGAAAAATGAAATTAAATTTTCTACATATAAAAAGTACGTCGTAATCATAAAAATACGGGCATATTCAAGATAATACATCCATTTTCGCTGTTCTAATAAAGCACCACAATTGACTAAAGTGATAAGGATAATCGAAAGCACAAAAACCTTATCAACGACATTCAAATATTCGAAATAATACGTAAAAATCGTTAGAAACAAAGTGCATACCCCTAACTGAATATATAGATAATTCTTAAACCGAAGCCTTTGATGCGGATTGGTTTTATCCTGCAGAAATCGCTTTTCTAATATAGGACGAATATCCTGATCCATATGAGCCGGACTACCAAAAACAGCTTTCCATTTGGCTTTAAAACCTTCAGAACGTTTCCACAATTCGTAGATTTCAAAGTAGTAATGAAAATGCTGCCAAAGGAAACTATAACTTTTTAGCGGATGCGTTAAACCGTATTTTGGTTTTTCTTCTTCTTCCTGAAAAGTTCCAAAAAGGCGGTCCCAAAAGGTAAACATATCGCCATAATTTTTATCTAAATATTTCTCGTCAGAAGCATGGTGAACGCCATGAACCGATGGTGTTACAAAAACATATTCCAGCCATTTTATTCGGCCTATAAGTTGTGTGTGCGTGAAGAAAGAATAAGCGCCGTGAACAATAAGCATAGTAATGACCATTGACGGATGAAAACCAACCAACGGAAGTACGCACCAAAATCCGGTTCTTACAACGGCCTGAAAAGTAGTAATTCTGGCCGCAGCGGTAAAATTAAATTCTTCGCTGTGGTGATGCACTATATGCGCTGCCCAGAAAAAGTTGACTTCATGACCCAATCGATGGTACCAATACCAAACAAAATCAGTAGCAAGAATCAAGGCAAACCAGACAAAAATATTGCTTGGTATATCAAAAATTCTATAATTATCATATATCAAATAATACAATTGATAAAAACTTGCGGCTATAAATAAATTGATCAGTCGTTCTGCAATACCAATACTAATATTAGACACTGAACTTTCGTAGTTAAAAATTTCCGGTCTCTTTTTGCGTCGCGCTAATTTATATTCTAAAAATAAGAACAGAAAAAAAGCGGGCATTGCAAAAGCTAGAAAATTAATATGTTTCATTTTAAAAATTCCTTTTTTGATTTAAAAAAAACTCAAATACATTTTACTATAAACACTGGGACAATTATTTTTAACACATAGAAACATAGCTTTTGCTTACTCAAAAAAAAGGACGTTTCACTTATCTAAATTCACATCCCGATAGCTATTGGGACTATGCGAAAGAAATGTATTTCTTTTTGTATACTTTATTTCACATAAAATCCTATGTTTCTATGTGTTTAATAATTTTTTACGTCATACAGTGCATTACTATTAACTTAAAACAAAGATATTTTCATCGATTAATACCTTCTCTTTTGAAAATAATAGTAATCAATGAAAACAGTCTTTATATGCTAAAACCTTCTTTTTAATTCTGCTTAAATTTTGGCTCAGCCAAAGCAACTTCTTTTACAGATTGCGTATCAGCTACTTTTTGCAAAGCAATAATGTAGGCAGCAATACGTGGCGTAACATTGTGTTTGGCAGCGATTCTAAAAACAGTTTCAAAACCTTTTTCTAAAATATCTTCTAAGCGTGTATTAATCTGGTGGATTCTCCAGGATTCTAAAAGCGAATTCTGAAGCCACTCGAAATAAGAAACAGTAACTCCGCCGGCATTCGCTAAAATATCCGGAACTACCAATACATTGTTTTCATGCAATATCTGATCCGCATCAGACGAAACGGGTCCGTTTGCACCTTCTACAATAATTTTAGCGCGAATAGCATTGGCGTTCTTTTGTGTGATTACATCTTCTTTGGCAGCCGGAATCAACACATCTACATCTAACAGTAATAAATCTTCATGTTTGATGGCCACTGAATTTGGATATCCTTTAATGCTTTTATTATTCAAATTATAATACAAAATTAATTCCGGAATATTCAACCCTTCAGGATTGTAAAAAGCTTCAGAAACATCACTAACGGCGACTACTTTTAGTCCTTTTTCGAACAAAAACAAAGCCGAATGCAATCCTACATTACCAAATCCCTGAATCGCCACAGTAGATCTTGCAGGTCTTAGTTTTAGTTTTTGAAGCGCCAATAAGGTAATAATACTCACACCTCTTCCAGTAGCTTCTACCCTGCCCAAAGATCCTCCTGAATGCAAATGTTTTCCGGTTACAACAGCATGAATTGTTTTGCCGTGAACCAATGAAAATTCATCCATCAGCCAGCCCATTTCGTCAGGACCCGTGCCCATGTCCGGTGCAGGAACATCTTTTTCAGGACCAAAAATATCCGCTAAAGCTTTCGTATAAGCTCTGGTAATTTTCTCTAATTCACTTTTAGAAAGCGTTCTTGGGTCACAAATAATTCCTCCTTTTGCTCCTCCAAACGGAATTCCGGTTACAGCAGATTTCCAGGTCATCCAGGCAGCAAGCGCTTTTACTTCGTCAAGATTTACGGCATTATCGTAGCGAATTCCTCCTTTTGATGGCCCTAAAGCCGTATTGTGAATAACACGATATCCTTCAAAATTTTGCTCTTTTCCGTTATCTAATGTGATAGAAAAATTAACAACAATTTGTTTTTCCGGTCGCTGCAGTTTCTGTCTGATAGATTCATCCAGATTTAAGATATCCGCGGCGATATTAAAGCGATCAATCATCGATTGAAAGGGATTCTGTTTTATTAATTGTGTACTCATGATATATATTTTTTTAATTTGGGTTTATTGGGTTTAGAAATTGATCCATTAAAAAAGTCCTTTTGATAGTTACAAAGAGCTTTTATTATTTTAATAATTACTACAACTGCAACATGGAATTTTCATCACACAACATTCCATCATACTATTTGTATTTCTATTTGATCTCATTTTATTCATTTTTTAATGGTTCTAAAAAAAAGCCTTTCATGGTGCATGAAAGGCTAAAAAAAAAAATAACTAACAAGTTTTTCTCTATTAACGCCATTTCATCGCATCGTTTGACATGCAACACATCGTGAAGCTGCACATAAACGGGATGATATATAGACTAAAGTTTTTCATTGTCATTGCAAATCTATAAATTATATTTATAAATTCTATAGAATTAGTCGAGTTTATTTCAATAATTATTAAATCCAGCCTAAAACAAACTGTAAACTAACCAATTAAGAGTGAAAAATAAATTATTTAAATTGAGAAATGACGATAAAAACAATCGAAATCAGGGCTAAAAAGATCCCTATAAAATTAATTTTAGATAATTTTTCCTTGAAAAAAAGCAAACCAACAAGACTTCCTAAAACAATAACTCCCATATTCATTCCGGCAAAAACTGTCGAAGGATTTTCGGCGAAAGCCTTATGAGCTTTTAAATAAAATAGAATATTTCCGAAATTAAAGATTCCCACCAAAGCCCCAAAAAGGATGTTTTTAGGTTCTAATTTCACCTTTTTAATCCCTATTTCATAAATAGAAATTACTATCGCTACCGATAAAGCAACACAAAAAACAACAAATAAAGAGGTTGGATAAGGCAAACTCGTATAAAGTGCTACTTGTTTGAAAAGGATATCAATAACTCCAAATCCCACTAAAACTGCAGCCGGGAAAAACCATTTATTTTCTGTGTTTGAAGATTGTTTTCTTAGAATAAACAAAAGAGCCATAAAACCTATAATGATCCCAATGACTTTATAAGAGTTAAATTCTTCCTTAAAAATAAGCCATGCTGCCAATATGGGTATAAATAGAGATAAACGTTGCGCCGCATCAGTTTTTACGATCCCCATATATTTTATAGAAGCCACCAGAGAAAGCAATACAAAAGGCAATAAAATCCCAATCGCAATGTAAATATTCCAGGGTGCGCTTGCATCGACTTCGTCGAGATTTGGACTAAAAGTAAAGTAACACAGCGCTAAAGCAATCGCATAATTGAAAGTCACAATTTGCGTTGGATTGCCTTTGTATTTTCGGGTTATTTTAAAAATCACACCCACAATTACGCTACACAAAATACTTAAAACAAGAAACAACATAGGATTACATTTTGGGCACAAAAATAGTGTTTATCTACTTTACAACTTTTAAAAAAGACAATTAATTAATCACTTTTCAACCATCCTGTAATACTCATTCTTGTATTTTGAGTCACCAAAACTTCATGCACGAGTTCGTTGCTTTTAAAGAAAACCGTTTTCCCCTGAGTAGGCGAAATCTTTTGATTGTTATTTTCCTGATGAATCATCAATTCTCCCCCATCGCTTTCCTGCCAATTGCTGTTCAGGTAACTGATCATCGAATACTTTCGGCTTGGATTGTTTTTAAACTGATCCAAATGTTTCAGGTAAAAATCTCCAGTTTCGTATAATGAATAATGAAATTCGTAACCGGTAATTCCGGCATAACAACTTTCATTCAAATAAATAATAAAAGCGTCAATTTGAGCAAAGAACTCATTTTCAAACACATTATTATGCTTTTTATCCAGCCAATAAATCGAATCACTTCTAATTGCTCCATCATAAGACACTTTCTCTGAATTACCAATTCCGGCAGCCATCAACAAACTTTTCTCGTTTAAGTCGAGTAAATTTTGTTTTAAATGATTCGCCAGTTCAGGACTTAAAAAATGTTCTGATATCCCCACTTTGTTTTCAATATAACTCGCAATCAGATCTTCGAAACCATTTTCCATTTTGTTTTTGGGAAAACTGCAAATACAGCTAACGGAGCAAGGTAGAGTAATTAAAAATGGTAACGGGTTTATTTTCAACAAATAAAAGAAGAGAAATACTTTGGGCGAGCCACCATCCCGATAAGAGGGCAAAATCACTATGCGCGTATTCGCCCTCTTATCGGGATGGTGTCGGGCAATCCGCGCTACAAGGTAGCTAGCTTCTATCCCTCTCGCGAGCGAACGGGCGTAGTATCCAGTCTCAGTTTTCAGTTTTCAGTCTTTGTCTTTGTTTTTAGCCAGTCTTGTCATCCTGACGAAGAAAGGATCATACTAGAAACTCTGTAATAAAAATCATCTTTTTTTATAGAATTATGTTCGTGAGTCAACTTCTCGATAAAACTATGGCAATTTTTTTACGGATTGTTTTGTCAGGCTGAGCGAAGTCGAAGCCCATTTCAATTGGAGCGCCCTTCGACTCCGCTCAGGGTGACAAACTTAAAAATTAGCCAAAAAAACTAAAATAAAAAACCCGACAGGTTTTAAAAACCTGTCGGGTTTGACTTGTAATACGCAATCTTAAATTAATAATTTATAACTCATAATTTATAATTGATAATTAATAATTTACAATTTACTAATATAACTTCCGTACATATCTTTAAACTGGTGTCCTTGTGCAAAGCGATCTTTGCTTAATTTTTTATATTCTACCAATCCCCATAAAATAAATTCTTTAAAGAAATATTCGTCTTTTTTATCCAATTGCGGCTGGTATTTCTTCAATAAAACATCTAACGGCGTTACTTCATCCAAAATAGCGTGATATTCCTTGTCCGAAGCATCATCTAATAATTCGAAACCACTTTCTGCAAAAAACCATTCGATTAAGTCTGAATATGGTGTTTTTGCATCTGGCTTTTCAAGTTTTTCTATCTTAGGCAAAAGTGTTGGAAACAAAGTTCGAATTGCAGACCCAATTAAGTTTTGTGCCACTGCGGCAGCTCCCTCCTGCTCTCCTTCATAAACCAACTCTACTTTTCCTGTAATCGCAGGAATAATCCCAATGAAATCTGACAAACGTAAAGTTGTTTTATCTACTCCGGCTTTTAAGGCGCGGCGTTCTGCCGTACTCATTAAATTCTCGAAAGCAGTAATACTCATTCTCGCACTTACACCGCTTTTATTGTCGATGTATTCGCTGTCACGAGCTTCAAAACTTATTTGCTCTAAAATATCTTTGGCTAAACTTGGCACATAAACCAATTTATGTTGTGTTTCGTCCAGCTTTGCTTCTTGTTCTGTAATGGTTCTTGCAATGGCAACACTCTCCGGATAATGTGTCAGGATTTGAGACCCAATTCTATCTTTTAATGGCGTTACAATACTTCCACGATTCGTGTAATCTTCCGGATTGGCTGTAAATATAAATTGCATATCAAGTGGCATTCTCAGTTTAAATCCTCGAATCTGAATATCGCCTTCCTGCAAAATATTAAACAATGCAACCTGAATTCTGGCTTGTAAATCGGGTAATTCGTTGATGACGAAAATACAACGATTCGCTCGCGGGATCATTCCAAAGTGAATTACGCGATCATCAGCATAAGATAATTTTAAATTTGCTGCTTTTATCGGGTCAACATCTCCAATTAAGTCGGCTACGGTTACATCCGGTGTAGCTAATTTTTCGAAGAAACGCTCGTTTCTGTGCAACCACGAAATTGGTGTTTCATCTCCTTTTTCATCAATTAAATCTTTTGCAAAACGCGAAATTGGGTTCAACGGATCGTCATTGATTTCAGATCCCGCTACTAACGGAATATATTCGTCTAATAATTCGACCATTTTGCGCGCCAAACGTGTTTTTGCCTGACCACGAAGTCCTAATAAATTGATGTTATGACGGGATAAAATAGCGCGTTCCAGTTCTGGAATTACGGTATTTTCGAAACCATGAACACCTTCAAAAACAGGTTTTCCGGATTTGATTTTCTCACGAAGATTATTTCGCAATTCGTCTTTGATACTTATACTTTTATATCCTGAGGCTTTTAATTGTCCTAATGTTGTTATATTATTTATTTCCATTTTTATTGAAATATGTTTTTATTATTTTTTATTTAAATGACATGGATTCTGTCATTTCTTTGCGGGAGACGCACAGCAGTGCGCCTCTACGATATGCGTTGTGTATAAAAGCGCTTCGACTTCGCTCAGCGTGACAGCTGTAAACTGAGACTGAGACTGAAAACTACCTAACTCTCTTCTTCCTATTCGTCTCATAATCTTCAAAAATCATTTCTCCCAAACCTTTGAGTCCGGTGTAAAACGCTTTTCCCTGATTAGCTTCGGTAAAATGATTGACAAAACGCTGTAAATACGGATCGTTTGCAATCATAAATGTCGTTATCGGAATGTGTAATTTTCTGGCTTGTTGCGCCTGAGTGTAACATTTATCTACAATATATTCGTCCAGTCCGTTGCTGTTCATATAATACGAACCGTCACGCTCCCGCACGCAACTTGGTTTTCCGTCGGTAATCATGAAAATTTGCTTGTTGGTATTTCGCTTTCTTCGCAAAATATCCATCGCCAACTGAAGTCCCGCAACCGTGTTTGTGTGATATGGACCGACTTGCAAATAAGGTAAATCCTTGATTGGGATTGTCCATGCATCATTACCAAAAACCAAAATATCCAGCGTATCTTTTGGATAACGTGTCGTAATTAATTCGGCCAAAGCCATGGCTACTTTTTTGGCTGGCGTGATTCGGTCTTCGCCGTATAAAATCATACTGTGGCTGATGTCGATCATCAAAACCGTACTCATTTGGGCTTTGTATTGCGTTTCTTCGACCACCAAATCATTTTCGGTCAGCATGAAACTTTCGACACCATTATTGATTTGGGCATTTCGAAGACTTTCTGTCAGCGAAATACGTTCTAAACCATCTCCAAAATTAAATTCACGGAATTCCCCGGTATGTTCATCGCCATTTCCGGCATGTTTTGTTTTGTGATTTCCCGCTCCGGAACGTTTTAAATTTCCGAAAATTTGATCTAAGGCTTGTTGACGAATGGCGCGTTCTGTTTTTGCAGTAATTCCAAAACCGCCAGTTCCGTCTTCTTTGACCTCGTCTTTTATGTAACCTTTCTTTTTTAAATCTTCGATAAAATCATCGATTGTGTAGTTCTCGTCGGTCAGTTTATATTCTTTGTCCAACTCCCGAAGCCAGTCTATAGCTTCATCAAAATCGCCCGAAGTATGGGTAATTAGCTCTTTGAAAATGCCAAAAAGTTTTTCAAACGGAGACTGAAATGGGGCTTCGTACGACTTAAAATAAAAACCTTTTTTAAATTCGTTTTTCATAATTCTAAAATTACGCTATTTTAAAATTACGAAAAAAGAAACGTTTATTAATTTTTAGTTAAAGTATTTGAATAAAATTAGCCAAAATTGGCAAGAAGTATATTAATTATTCAAACTTTCCATCAACATAATACCATGCATTATTTTCGAATCTGAAGGTCGAAAATTCGTAATGCACCTGAGGCTGATGGTTTGAATCGAGAAAATAGGCCTTGAATTCAACTGTGTTTTCAGTAGAACTTAAAATCTCCAGTTTTTGCCATTTATTGCTTGTTGCCCATTTTAGGATTTCTGCTTTCGAATAATATTTTCGTTCAGAAACATAGGTGGTTTCCATAAGATAATCTGCATTATGAGTGGCATACGCCGAATATCTTGAACGCATCAAAGCCAAAGCTGTTGGTGCTTTTTGATTATTTTCGAGATACAATCCGCAGCAATCTTTAAACAATAAACCAGTATCACAAAAACACTTATTCTCCATCAACCTGCTCTTCGCCGTTAATTTTTACGTGTAATTGATTCAGTAAAACCTGATATCTGCTGATTTCTCTCAAATCTTCGTCTTCTTCTGCGTGATCCAGCATTTCGTCTAATGTTTCGTTTACCTCAAGCAATTTGTTATTGGCTTCTCTATTGTTTTTTGCAGCAATTAAATCTATAATTTCCTGTACGCTTACTTTTAAATCTTCGAATTTCATATTTATATGTATTGTTATTTTTTGTTTCAAGTTTCAGGTTTCAGGTTCCGTGACGCAACTTGAAACTTGAAACTAAAAAAACTTGAAACTTTTTAGCTTTGTTTGTTGTCTTCGTTGAACTTTTTGATAATTTCTTTTAGTTTTTCTTTACGCGCAATTTCAGCCTGTTTTACTTTGTTTTGGGCTTTGTGCAATTTGTCGTTGTGCTTTTTGATATTCCTTTCGTTGTTGCGTCCCATTATATTTCTCTTTTAATTTCTTCTAAAGTTTTCTCGGTGTAAATCAGTCCAGTGATAATTTGCTTTCGTAAATCATCTATATCATCATAATCAAAATGTTTTGCCCATGATGTTAGTTGCTGCAAATTCCTGATTTGTTTGATGCGTTTTGTAGTTTCAAAACTGGTTCTTAAAATCGGTTTTCCATCATACTGTGGATTCTTTTTGTGTTGATAGGTTACGGTATTATTATCAAAATTAGCTTCTATATAATATAGTTTCTCATCGGCATTATCAGGATAAAACTCATTCCAGTTAGCGAATCCTATTTTTGTTTTCGATTCGGTTTCCGGTTCACGTGCCACCAAACGCCATTTACTGTTGGCAAGTCTACCCCAATGATTCGAAACGCGATACATTCCTGCTTCGGTATAATAATAGGTACTTCCTGCTTTACTTTCAAACTGTTTCTTTAATCCTTCAATTTCATTTGAAAGGACCTCATGAAAAACACAAAATGTATTTTTGAACGAATTGGGATGTGGCTTGAAGTTTTTTTGCATGTGCAAATATACTGAGATTGTAAAGAACTCCCTAAAACAAACATAAATTGATTAACTTTGTACCTTTAATTTTAAAATAAACAAGTCATGTCTAAAGATTCACAAGAAAAAATGTTGCAAAAAGGGGTTTATACAGGCATCATGGAGAAAGATGAAAACAACAATTATTTTTGTGGTGAATATCTTTTAGATTATAAAATCGCTCATACTAATCATACTTTAGGAGAATTGATTACTATAAAGTCTGTGATTGAAAACCCTAGCGATATTAGTTATGATAAATATCCTAAGAAATCAAAAAACTTTCATAAAGCGAATCAGAAACCTGAGGATAAATAAAAAATTGTTTGAGGTTTTCTTTGTTTCAGGTTTCAGGTTTTGAAATGAGAGTTTAACCGCAATCCCGATAGCCATCGGGAGCTAAGAATTTTCGCAAAGTTCGCAAAGCTTATTACCACAAAGCTTTGCGAACTTTGCGTTTTTTATAAACTGCTTAATTTAAAAGCCTTTACGCGCTTTGTGGTTAAAACCTTTTTTTGAAACTAAATTTCTTATTAGAACTAGCGCCTGGCTCCTTACTATTTTTAAACAAACAAAAATCCTTCTTCTGGAGATTCAGAATCAATATTTTATATATTTTTCGAATATTTTTTGCTTCAAAACTAAAAAGTTAAAAAAAAGTGTACCTTTGCAAAAAATTTGTCTTTTTGAACAATTAATTTCAATTTCAAACTAATAGACAAGTAGTTACCTTATTTATGAAAAAAATAGTTGAATACCGCAAGTTACTAAACGTAGACAAAACTGCAGAGTTAAAAGATTTAAAAACAATCTATCGTAATGCGATGAAAGAATCTCATCCTGATAAATTTCAAGGTGATGATGCAGGTTTGAAAGAAGCAGAAGAAAAAAGTAAGGCTATCATTGAGGCTTATCACTTTTTGGTAAGTATTAATCCTGAGACGATTAAAGCAAATTTACCTGAATACACAGAGACTATCGCAACTTCATCAATTACTGATTATAAATTTGTTGAAGGTCGTTTGATCATCGATTTTTCTAACGGAAGTGTTTATGAATACATTAGTGTTCCTAAAGCAACTTACGTAAAAATGGTAAATGCTGATTCTCCTGGAAGATTCGCAAAAAGACACATTTTGAACTCTTTTACATGGAGAAAGAAAACAAATCAAGAATAGATTTATACTTAAATATGTATAAAAGCACTCCCTTACAAGAGTGCTTTTTTTATGCTTAAAAATTAAAAAATTATCTATTTAGATTCATAATAATAATATAATTAAGAGTTTTGCAGCAAACTAACCCACCAAACACACTGATTATATGATAATTACACCAAAAAAAACTATAACAAAATTTTAGGTTACAAAATTCTTTAAGTTTTATATTTTTAGATACTTTTGTTGCACAAATCAATTAACTAATTAATTTTTTATAATGAAAAAAATACTTTTTTTACTAACCGCTTCTGTAGCGATTATTTCATGCAGTAAAGTTAAAGACGGAGAATACCTAATTACAGGAACTGCAACAGGTATTGAAAACGGAAAAACAATCATTCTTCAAGGTCAGGACCCAACTACTAAAATGGCAGTGGCTCTTGATACAGTAAAAGTTGAAAACGGAAAATTTGAAATAAAAGGAAAAGTAACTGAACCAGCTTTTCATACTTTAATTCTTCAAGGTGCTAACGGACCAATTCCTTTTATATTAGAAACAGGAGAAATTACTATTGCAATTGATAAAGATAGTATTCATAAATCTAAAATTTCTGGAACTTACAACAATGACGAGTATGTAAAATTCAATGAGGATTTAACTAAAACTCAAAAAAGTTTAGTTGACTTTCAGAAAAAGAATACTCAAAAAATGCAACAAGCTCAACAAGCTCAGGATACAGCAACTATCAATGGTTTGATGAAACAATACATGACTCTTCAAACTGAAGTTCAGGCTAATTCTAAAAAGAAATATTTAGCTTACGCTGAAACTCACCCAAAAGCTTACATCTCAGCTTTGATTATTCAAAGTATGGTTGCAGATCCAAGTGCTGATATTAAAAAGACAGAAAGCTTATTTAATGCTTTGGATGAGTCTTTGAAAAATAGTACTACCGGAAAAGAAATTAAAACAAAATTAGGTCAGGCACAATTACCTGCAGTTGGTGCATCAGCAGCTCCTGTTGGCAGCCCTAACTGAAGAGCAGATTTTTCGGCTCCTAATCCGCAAGGAAAAGTTGTTTCTCTTAAAGAAAGCTTAGGTAAAGTGACAATTGTAGATTTCTGGGCTTCATGGTGTGGACCATGCAGACAGGAAAATCCAAATGTTGTAGCAATCTACAAGGAACTTCATTCAAAAGGATTAAATATTATTGGTGTATCCTTAGATAAAGAAAAAAGCAAGTGGACAGAAGCTATCGCAAAAGATGGTTTAACCTGGACTCATGTTTCTAACCTGAAATTTTGGGAAGAGCCAATTGCAAAACAATACGGAGTAGAATCTATTCCGGCAACTTTTATTCTTGATGCATCAGGAAAAGTGGTTGCTCAAGACTTAAGAGGTCCTGAATTGAAAGCAAAAATACTAGAGCTTTTAGCTAAATAATAGTACTATTACAATACAAAAAATCTCCCTCGTGGAGATTTTTTTTTTGGATATATACAATAATTGAAGATCAACCTTACACCCCGTAGAGAGAGAAAAAGAGTTTACACAGAGATCACTAAGCTTTATCATTTTTAGCTTTAATAAACGACATTGCGAAGCATAGAAACGCAAAGCACTACATTAGACTTAACTTTTCGGGATTTGTGCTTTAGAGGCCTTAAATACTTACTCTTAGATTTGGATTAATTACACAAGACTTTATCGTTTAATATAACAAGACCTTTTATCGTTATTAAACTTTTGTCAGTATCCAAATTCAAAAAGACATATCCCTGTTCATTCAAAAAAATTAAAGCTTCTAATACTCTTGCTTGATTTTCCGTTCCAGAGGACATATTGCTAGTTAATGTTGTTAAAGTATTAAAAATTGGACTAAGGAGGCTTGTCAGCTCTTCTATACTGAAGCTCATACCATACCTTTCAGCTAATGTCTGCAAAATTTTTATATGAAATATCGATAAGTTTTCCATGATAGCTCCTTTAATCTTACATACGAAAATTGATCAGTCATAGATTTGTAAAAGGATTAATTAGTACTAAAAATAGAATTCCAAGATGTTGTATTTTACTATAAACATCTTGCTCAAGGATTTTATCGCACAAAAAATATAGAAATTTTGAACTGCAGATTTTGCTTTTTTATAAATTTTAGAAAGCCGATTTTAAAATTTTCAACATTAAAATTTATCCATAAAAAAAGTCCTAATTTTCATTAGGACTTTTAGTGGGGAGAGCAGGATTCGAACCTGCGAAGTTTTCACAGCAGATTTACAGTCTGCCCTCGTTGGCCGCTTGAGTATCTCCCCGATCTCAGCGTTAGTGCGCTTTGTTGTTCTAAGCGGTTGCAAATATAGGAACGTTTTTCATGTTTACAAACAAAAAACGAACTTAATTTTAAGTTATTTTAAAGTTATTTTTTAATTCATTGGAATTGAATAAAATAAAAAAGTACGTAATCAGGATATTTTCTTGTTTTTTAAAAATTATAAGATTATTCTTAACTAAAACTTATTTATTTTTCCTTTTAAATATTAGTTATTACTTCCTGAATAACCACCTTTCCTGATAATCCAAGAATACTATTTAAGAAATGTTATAAAACACTCAAAATTTCTCTGGCAGTCGTGACAAATTAAACTACTTCAGCGATTGGCGATTTCACCCTAGCAAACAATTTGACGATAAGGTTCTTTAGTCGGTTTTGATAATCTTCTATCAACCATTCTTTATAATTCCTGCTGGCATTCTCAAGGCACTTCACATATTGTTTTACCCTCCACTCAATTTCAGGATGGAGTGCTTCAGCTAATGCAACTGCTTCAGAAAGAGTGTTGGCATTATCCATGCACATCTTTGCCTGTTGCCTAATCGATTCCTGCATAACAGTCTTTGGTTTTTTATCCATTTCAAGCGCTTCATGATAGGCAGCCTCAACATCAAACGTCATTTCAAGTGTGTTGGGAAACTTGGCGCGCAATTCAGCCGAAATGCTATGGGATTGTACCGCAGAATTTCCAACAGTATGATATTGTAGCTGTTTTGCAAAAGCCTCGGGATTTTCAAAAACAAACTGCCAATCCAGCGGTGCTTCCCAATTACCAAAACGATGAATATTATTTCCTAAATCAGTTATTCCAAATGTTTTTTTTGATGGAAGTCTTCGCGAACCTCGACCGATCATTTGATGATACAGGGTAATAGAAGTGGTTGCCCTGTTCAGTATAATATGCTGCACGGTCGGCTCGTCAAATCCCGTGGTAAGAATTGAAACCGAAGTAAGAACTGCGTCATTTGTTTTCTTAAACCACTTTAAGATTTTTTTGCGCTCTTCATCAGATGTTTTATTATCCAAATGTTTTATCGGAATTGCTGCTTTTGTAAAAGTCTCAAAAACTTTTTGAGACGTTTCGATACCATTATTAAAAATGAGTGTCTTTTTTCCTAATGCATTTTCTTTATATGCTTTTAATAATAAATCCTGCATGACGGCTGAACTGTACAATTCATTTGAGGAGTTTATCGTATAATCGCCATGGATTCCCGTTTTCAGGGTATTAAGTTCAACTTCAAAAATGAATGACTCCGGTTTGGCCAGATAACCTTCATTTATAAGCGTTGTAATGCTTTCTCCTGTGATCAGTGTATCATAATGAAGATTCATTGGCTTTGCAGTATCACTACTAAAAGGAGTTGCCGTAACACCAATAATAAAAGCATTTTTAAAACTTCCCATTAATTTTCTGAATGAATTATGGTGTGCTTCATCAATAATCACAAGTCCCACATCACGAGGTTTTATTTTCTTTGCTTTTATTCTGTTGCGAAGCGTTTCTACCATGGCTACATAACAATCACAGCCTGTTTTAAAATTACCGCTTGTACTATTAATGATGCAGTTCTGCACACTCAGGCTTTTTAATACCATGGATGTTTGTTTGCATAATTCTTTTCGATGGGTAAGGATAATGACAGTTTTAGCATATTGTGCAATAAATCTTCTGGCTATTTCTGAAAATACCACTGTCTTGCCTCCGCCTGTAGGCAACTGATACAAAAGCCTTGTTGTCGCTTTATTATCCATTTTTTGAAAAATAGATTCTATGTCCTTTTCCTGATAATCATAAAAGGAAGCTTTCGGTAGCAGTTTACTAATCATCTTATTTCTTTATTTGATATTATTTAAATGCGGTTACAATCTGTTGTTCATTATTCTTCTGCCGACTGCAGCTGTGACTCCATGAATTTTCCAGTTACGATAGTACCCTCTTCATCTTCCCATTGTGTTATTACGTTTTCAATAAGTTCAGGCTCGAATCCAATTACTTTCATCACCTGATTACCAAATTCCTGCTGTACATTTTGTCCTTTCTTAAACATAATTATATAATTTAGCGTTAGTAGATTATTTCTTTGAGCGTTATACTAAATGCGTTGTCTTGCTTATTTTTTTATACTTTAAAATTAGACCAAGAACTGTATCTAACTTTTATAGTATTGTAGTGGTTTATTATATTATTTTATGTTGCTAAGCACCATTAAAAAAATCATTAAAACAGAAAAAATCTACATCTTTACAGTTGTAGATTTTTTTGTTTAATATCGTACGGTCAAGGCAAATTATTTCCAAGGATCCAATACTACTTTTACACATCCGTCTTCTTTCTTATTAAAAATTTCGTATGCGTGTGAAATCTCAGACAAAGGAAGTCTGTGGGTAATGATATCATCAAGCTGCACTTTTCCCTGTACCACATATTCCAAAAGTTTGTCGATATGTTTATGCGCAGGTGCCTGTCCACCTTTTAAAATAATTCCTTTATCAAAAAACTGTCCCAGAGGAAAATTATCATAATTAACAGGATATACACCAAGCACCGACACTATACCGCTTCGTCGAACTGCACTCATACAAGCTTCTAAAACTTTGATAGAACCTTTTTCAAAGTTGATAGTCGCTTTTATTTTGTCTGTGAAGCTTCTTTCGGGTTCAAATCCAACGGCATCAATACATACGTCCGCTCCACGTCCGTTTGTAAGTGATCTGATATGCTCCACCACATCTTTTGGATCTTCCCACAATATAGTGGTAGCACCTGTAGAAACTCTGGCTTTATCCAAACGGTATTGCAATGTATCTACGATAATAACCTGCGCTGCGCCTCTGAGCCATGCACTTTTTGCAGCCATTATCCCAACGGGACCTGAACCAAAAATGGCAACCGTCTCTCCTCCTTTCACTTCTCCCCAGTCTACACCAGTGTATCCCGTTGGAAAAATATCGGTCAGAAAAAGTACTTGTTCATCGCTAAGGTTTTCAGGCACTACTCTGGGACCATAATTGGCATAAGGTACTCTTACGTACTGTGCTTGTCCTCCGTCGTATCCTCCATACAAGTCGGTATACCCAAAAAGAGCACCACCCTTTTCCGTCAGAATTCCTCCCTCAGGACCATAGTGTTCAGGGTTGCTGTGCTCACAGTTTCCCGGCACATCATGATTGCAGAAAAAACAATTTCCGCACGCTACAGGAAAAGGAACAATCACACGGTCGCCTCGTTTAAGATGAGTAACTGCTGATCCTGTTTCTTCAACTATTCCCATAAATTCATGCCCCAAAACCATTGGAGATGTTGGCATTGCCCCCGAATAAATGTGCAGATCTGATCCACATATGGCTGTTGATGTTACTTTCAAAATAATATCATCCTGAGCACTAATTTTTGGATCTTCTACTGTATCATATTTAACGGAACCTGGTCCGTGAATAACTGCTGCTTTCATATTTTTTATTTTAAATTTACAGAAAGCTAAGTAACTCTTATTTAAGCTATTAAAATTACAACATATGATAAAATTCTTATATATAAATCACCATTTTGAAATTATATAACGAGATAAAATGATTAGTTTTCATTCAGTAAAAATTATTTAAGGTGACTTTTGCAAATTAATTTTTTACCGTTACTTATCACTTGACTTTGTCTACATAATCTAGATAAGATGCTAAAAAAAAAGCCTGCAGTTTTGAACTGCAGGCTTTTTCTATAATAGTATTTTACTATTTTTCGTCGTCTTCAGTAGCATCGAAATTAATAGTATTGTAAGCCGCTTCCGTTAAGGTAATGTCTGCTTCTTTTTCTTCATTTAAGGTCTCAACCAATAAAGATACAGCTTCGTCTTCCCCAAGAGTTTTAGCAAATGCGGCAAGAGTTCCGTAAGTTGCAATTTCGTAATGCTCTATTTTTTGAGACGCAGCAATGATCCCTGCGTCACGAACAGCACCCGGTTCAGTTTCTTCTAAAATACCTTCGCCTTCTTTAATGAGGCCATCCATAGCATCACATTTTTTGGCTACTGCCTTTTCACCAACTGAAGCAAATACTTCTTCTAGTCTGCTTACCTGACCCTTAGTAACTTCCAAGTGATCATTAATAGCGTCAATTAAATTTTGAGAAGTAGCATTTTTAGCCATTTTAGGAAGTGCTTTGACTAAAGCTTTCTCTGCCCAATATATATCTTTTAGTGAATCTACAAAAAGATCTCTTAATCCTTCTGCCGCTGATGCTTTCGGTTTCACTGTCCCTTTCGGAGAAGTGGTTTTACTGTCAGCTGATTTTTTAGTTGTAGCTCCATTTTTTGATGTCGAACTACTTTTAGCAGGAGTTGCTTTTTTCGCTGCTGTTTTTGTATTTGAATCTTTCATGATATGTTTTTTAAAAAATTTGTTTTTCAAATGTACTACCACGGTGTTTCAATTTTCTTATACAATTTTAAAGCATTGTTGTAATATTTAAACATTTAAATATCAGACTAGTAAGAAGTTTAATTATGAAATAAATTTAATTAATTATATAAATAGTAACGATATACGAAGCGAAAAAGAATTTGTCACGCTTTATTAAAACTGAGTCTTTTTTTCAATAAATATAAGTGCAAATATTCCAAAAAGAGCAATCCAAATTGACAAAAAAACTTTGCTTCTGAACCAGTTCAATTGTAAAACCTAAGAGAAAAACAATTACAAATATATGTCAAAGCTTGGATTCCATTCTCGGTTAATTTGTTTAATGAGTCGATACGGTTCCTTCCTAAAAATACCAGTAAGGTTTTTTTAGAGATAAATTTACTAGTATAAATCCACAATAAACTTTCCGGGAAATTTTATAAAACACAAATCTGCGAATCTTTAAATTCTCGATTTTCCTTGTCTTAATGCAGCTTTCTAATGCCGTTATTTCAGGTACACTTCAGACTAAAAAACACTAAAAATTATAAATTTATACAGAATTGAAACGATACATCTTAACTGATTAATATGTCAACATATTAAATGTTAAAACATTACGAAAAATTTTATTAACTTTATTAAAAATATTTCCGTGAAAATAATTAAACATTCCTATGGTGCTGATCTCTCTTGGATTGAAAATTTTGCTAATCAATTTGGAGGAAAAATTGAAGACAATTATATTATTATTCCCGAAGAACTACAGACAGGAACCCGATATTTCCTTGATTGCGGAGAAGGTATAGTTGCTTATTATATAAATGTAAAATATAATAAGAACTTTCGATTTATTCAAAAAAATGAAGACAATGATTTTGTTGGGCTTTATTACAATTTAACCGAAGGAGAAGCTACTGTCAGTAGAGAAAGTACAGTGTACGATGTAGGCAGATGGCGCTATAATTTATCTGTACTGGATGGATCGCTGGAGACTGATTATAACGTTAAGGCTGGAAGCAGCACATTTGCTCTTTACATTTTTATAAAAAAAGAAAAAATAATATCATTTGTGAAAGATCATAATATTACATTTCGCGACATCGATTTATTGACAGATCCAAACAGAAATACAATTGTACGGTTTGATCGAATGAGTAGTGAAAGCTATCATTTACTAAATGACCTACGCAAATTAGAAGTTGGCGGGTCTATATTTAATTTAAATTTAATTGGAACGGTTCAGATGCTTATTTCTAATTATTTAAAAAAAATGGCTAGCCGAAGAATCATTATTCAAACAGTCAATTCTTCAGATTTATCAAATATAATTGCTTCACAAATGTATTTAATAGACCATATCGGAGACCATTTTCCAAGTATTACACAAATGGCCAATAGAGCCAATATGTCGGAGACAAAATTTAAAAATTTATTTAAAAAAATTACCGGCTCGACTGCTAATAAATTTTTCATGGACAATAAACTCTTAAAAGCTAAAGAATTGCTTGAAAGTAAGCAATTATCAATATCACAAGTATCAGATCAATTAAGTTTTACAAATAACTCTTATTTTGCTTCAAAGTTCAAGGAGAATTTTGGCTTATCTCCCAAAACTTTTATAAAGCAATTGTAGCTATTGTGAAATTTAATTTCCTAAACAAAATCCTTCTTTATCAAGATTAATAATTGCTTATGAAAAAAATTTCACACTACTATAGTTTAACTCCTGAATGGCAAAGTGAATTTGTTCAAAAATTAGGAGCCAAATTCATTGATGGTAAAATTACTGTAATTCCGGAATCAATGGGTAAGGGACATTCTTATTTCACTCAAATTATACCAGGTATATCGGTTTTGTTTATAGATTTTACTTTAAAAATTCCCCTAAAAATTACAAGAAATCGATCTGATAATCCTTTATATATATTTCATTTTGACTTAAGTGAGCATGTTAATTTAATAAAAATCAATAACAAATCTTACGAGATTGGCTCCTATGACAAATTAGATCTTGCGATTATAGACAATCAAATCGAGAGTTCCTTTACACCCTCTGTCAATGAAAGGACAATTGCTATAAGAATACTCGTCGATAAGGCCCTTCTAAATGATTTTATAAAAAAACATTCCAAAAAAGAAGAAGTAAAACCAACTACTAAAGAAGGCCAAAGAGTTTTTTATCATTATGGAAATATCGACAGCAATAGTATTTTACTAATTCAGTCCATCAAAAACAAATCAGTATTCGATTTATCATTTGAACCCTTGCTTAAAGGTATATCCTTAAAACTGCTCGGCAATTTTTTTAATAAATTTTATCATTCTCAAAATTCAAAAAACGCTACCGATAGCGAGCTGGAAGCAATCAATAAAACAAAAGAATATCTTCTTAATAATTTGTATGGCCTATTTCCTTCAGTAACTTTTTTAGCTTCAATGGCAGGTATGTCAGAATCAAAATATAAGATTTTATTCAAAAAATGTTTTAACGATACTCCAAACAATTTATTTATTAAGGAAAAAATGTCTCTTGCTCAAAGGTTATTAAAAAGCGGAGAATTTAAAACTATTACAAATGTTCTTTACGAATTAAACTATAGTAAACTAAGTTATTTTTCATCCAAGTATTTTAATTTTTTCAAGAACAGACCTATTGATGATTTTATAAGAAAGCAGGATTAATTCATTATTAAAATTTACTGTTTTTTTTTTAAATTAATATTTAATATTTTCTTTAATGGTTGACGTGAATTATAAACTCAGAACGTCTGTTTTCCTGATGTTCCGCTTCAGAACACTTTACGCCATTCGTACACCTGTTTATTAAATTAGTTTCGCCGTAACCTTGTCCATGCACACGTTCTTTTTCAATTCCATGTGCTACGATATAATCTACAGTTGCTTTAGCTCTGTTTTCAGACAACTTCATATTAAAATCATCTCTACCTCTACTATCGGTGTGCGAATTAATTTTTAAAGAAATACTCGGACGCGCTTTCATCAATTCGACTACTATATTCAATTCTGCTTTCGATGACTCTCTTATCTTAAACCCATTGTAATCAAAATAAATTGGATCTAGTTTTAATTTATGCGTAAGATCATCCCCTTCTTGCAATGTTACTATATGATCTCCTACAATTACCTGCATTTCATTTATAAAATCAAATGAGTATTCGCGTTTCTCAGCTGGTTTTAATTGAGGAGTAACAATTTGTGTTTTTTCAGCAATTCCAAGCTTTTTATATACCAATCTATAATCTCTGTAAGGCTTAAGGTCAAGAGTATATATACCATCTTTACCAGAAGACACCGTATTAATCATTTCATTTTCCGAATTATAAACCTCTACCACCATACCTTCAATTGGTGTTCCGCTTGTATATTTTAAGGTTCCTGAAACAATTGGTTTTACATTAAAGTTAAAATCAACTGGTCTAAGTTCTGTAAAACTGTAAATATCGTCATTTCCAGTTCTGTTAGATGAAAAATATCCCTTTTTGGTATCATCCTGAATTGTATAAGCGAAATCGTCAGCGTTTGTATTTACACCGTCACCAAGATTTACTACATGATATTTGCCCTGATCATCTTTTAGTGCTGCAAAAACATCTAAACCACCAAGACCAGGATGTCCGTCTGAAGAGAAATATAAAATTCCAGAAGCATCTACAAAAGGATATGTTTCTCTTCCTAAAGTATTGATTTCATCCCCCAACTTAGTAATATCATTGCCGATACGCCCATTTTTTTTAACACTAACTACATAAATATCTGAATTCCCAAATTTATTATTTCGGTCAGAAACAAAATACAACTCACTTTCATCGGCACTTAAAGCCGGATGCGCAGATGAGAAGCCATCACTATTGATAGGATATCCAAGTTCTTTGATGTTTTTCCATTCTCCATTGACATTCTCAGCCACATAAATTTTTAAATAAGTGGTTCCTTCTTTATCCGCTCCAAGTTTTCCCTCAACATAATTGTTTCTTGTAAAATACATTAGCTTACCATCTTTTGTTATGGCAGGAGTACTTTGATGATATCTTGTATTCACATCTCCTTTTAATATAATAGAATTTTGTAACCCGCCATCAACCGTAATATCAGCTGAATATAATTTTAAAAAGGATTTCTCATTCCAGCTGTGTTTACGTTTTATGATTGTTCCGGTATCTTTAGCCGAAGCATAGATTACTTTATCCCTACCATTAAAACAAGCTCCAAAGTCAGAAAAGGGAGAGTTGATCGCTACAGGTTTAAAAATATAACGACCAGACTGTCTCTTTATTTCTTCCATTAATTTTATGCCATTCCAGTCTGCACTCAAGTCTTTTTTACCTGATTTTGAGTAGTAGGTTTTCATTATCTGCTCAGATTCTTTATAATTCTGATTGTTATTTAAAGCCTGTGCATATCTGAAATAATATTGCGGATCAATACCTTTTGGAGAATCCATGATTTTAGCATAACATTTTGCTGCTTCCGGATAATTTGCATTATAATAGTAGCAATCTCCAAGCTTAGTATAGGTTTCTATAGTATTATTTCCTTTTTTAATTTCTTTATTATATAACTTAATCGCTTCAATGAAGGCAAACTTTGTATATGCAGCATTAGCTTTTTCTAAATTTTTATCCTGAACCTGGGCCTGAATAGTTCCTATTTGCATGATACAAACCATCAGGAATATAAAAGTAATTTTTAGTTTTTTATAAATCATCCTATTTTGTATTTAACGTTATTAGAAGAATCTCGGACTCACTAGTCTGGTTTTAGTTTTACTCAATAAATCAAATCTTAAAAATATCTCATGAGATCCTGAATTATAATTCCCAATATTTGTGATATCGCGATCATATGCATATCCTATTTGAATACCGTCTGTTACCTGAAAACCAGCTAAACCACTAACACCTGCATCCCAACGGTATGCTGCTCCAAGCGTTAATTTATCATTGATCAAGAAGTTAGCCGACATATCGACCGCAACAGGGGCGCCCACAACAAACTTAGCCAAGACTGCTGGTTTAAATCTTAAATACGGATTAATATCAAAAACATATCCTCCCATAAAATAATAATGGGCTTTTGTTGAATATACCGATGCTGCAACATCATCATAAAAGTTTGTTTTTAATAATTTAGGAACAGAGATTCCCGCATACCATTTAAAAGTGTGAAAATAAACCCCTGCTCCAACATTAGGCGAAAATTGAGATTCCACTCCTGTCATAGTCTTATCTTCATATTCACGATTTGTTTTATTGTAATCCACTTCAAAATTGTCAAAACCTCCAGAGATACCAAATGAAACTTTTAATTCATCTGACGGCATAATAGTGTAAGCGTAGTTAACTGTAAAACCGGTATTTTTTGTTGGGCCAATTTGATCACTTACTATATTTAAACCAAGTCCATTACCATGATATCCTAATGGTGTTTGAACTGAAAAATTTATTGTTTTTGGCGCTCCCTCTAACCCCACCCATTGTGTTCGGTATAGTGCCATGGCGCTTAAAACTTCTCTTGAACCTGTATAACCAGGATTAAAGGTCATAGTATTGTACATGTATTGCGAATATTGCGATTCCTGTTGTGCAGAAGCCCCCAGAATACCTAAAAACAATAACGATACTACATAAAAAAGTTTTTTCATTATTTCTATTTATTACGTTCTATTTATGGATTTAATTATTGATTATTTATATATAGATAGCCAGATTTTTCGACTACCCTTTGCGTATTATTGTATTTCAAAATGTAGAAATAAGTCCCTGTTGGAAGTTTTTCTCCTCTATTTATTGTTGCTCGCCCATCAGAATATCCAGCGAACATTACGTCACTTTCATTATATGATTTTGCTTCGTATACTTTAACACCCCATCTGTTATAAATTTCAAGAGAATTGTCAGGATATCTATCTATTCCTTTAATATGGAAAGTATCATTAATACCATCACCATTTGGAGAAACTGCGTTGTACACTATTAATTCATGGTCTTCAAATTCTGCTTTAACAAGAGCTGTTGTAAAAATTCCGTACCCTCCTACTGCACCTGTTAATAATCTTGAATAGACCTCCCCGGTAACGGGCTCACTAAGAACACCTTTATCATTTACCCATTTCCCTAATGCTTCATCCCAACGAACAATTGCTACTTTTACTTTGGACGTTTCTGCAAAAAATTGAGAAGGGGTAGTATCATTATTTAACGAAAGACTCAAAACAATTTTGTCAGCTCCCTTTTCTTGTTTTACTTCCCAGTATTCCTGATCATTGATCTGTAAAATTGTTTCATCTTTACTTAAATGAGAGTGAAGATCTGCCGAATTTTTATGAAAATATTGTGCAGTATAAATATCTCCATTTGCAGCACCTGCCTGAAAAGAGGGTCTGAAAAAATATTCATCTCCTACAGGAAATTGAAATTCATTAGTTCCTTTTTTCTGTACCTTCCCATCTACAAAACTTTGATCACTTGCTTCAGAATGTGTTGCATTTTCTTTGAAAATAACTTTACCATTATAATCTGCGGCATTAACAATTCCGTATTTAAAATCAGAATTTTTACCGATAGAAATAGTTGTTTTCAGTTGAAAAGGTATCAGAGAAGCCAGATTATTAAAAACAATATTTTGAAAATCAGCAATCTGAGACCCCGTAATTACTTGCTCCTGCTCTCCCACAAAAGAAGTAGTACCTGAATTTTTCTCATTATAAGAAACCACTCCGTCATTATTATAATTTTTAAAAGCGTGAACTTGTCCATCATTAATAAAATTTCCCGTGGTCGTATTATCATAATCCATATAGATTGACAATAATGTATTATTACTTACTTTTAAATCTCCTTGATTAACAAATTGAGCCTGCCCTTTTTGACACAATAATAGGAGTGCTATAAAACTAAATACACAGTTTAAATCTTTTCTGTTTTTCAAGACAAATTGAAATTGCTGTAAATCTTTTATCATTTTATATAAATTTTATTTTTTTATATTACTACTTGAAAACCGCTCTAAATGAAGTGCAAAATTAGAGGACTAATCAGGAGTTTGCATCCTCTAGAAGTTATTAGAATATCATAATAAGTTCATTTTTATTTTCAAAATTTAAATTCAAAAAAAAAGGAACAGAACTTTGATTATAAAGTTCTGTTCCTTTTTTTCGATTTATTAATAAGTCTTATAATTGTAACTATGACCTTATACTTCAAAGTTATTTACACAGATAAATATGATATGTATTAGAAATCAATATTTCCAGCAGAGCATTTTTTTTCAATAGATAAAACAGAGTGAAATTGCCTCAATATACCTCTTTCATTTAGAAAAAATAATTTATACAATGGCCAAACGCTATTAATCAATTTATAGTTGTTTCCTTTTTCCAAATACCATAAAATTAATTATCAATAATTTGCAAACGTATAAAAGCTCAAATAACTTATAATTTGAGCTTTTATGTATAATTATTATGGCATATGATCCTCCCTTAAAATTACATACCGTTTTGGATAATAGTATATGTTCTCTCTACATTACCATTATTTGTAATAGTGATAGTAGATCCGGATTTAGCTATTGAAAAATTAAATTGGCTGCCATCTCCTCCGTCCTCACAGTTAGCCGTACCATTTGCAACTAATTTTTGAGCATAACCATCATTATTAGTAACCGTAGCTGTATAAAGTATGTTACCTCCCTGGCCGCCTAAAAATGAAATAACATTGTTGTAGGTTTGAAAAGAGGCAATCGCATTTTTATCACAACTATTTTGTGTTGCAACAATAAAGGTTGCGACCGTAATGTTTGCATTTAAAGTTACTATGTAAGATTCTCCCGGAGCAATTGATGGAACGGCATAAGTTTGAGGGAAAAGACTTTTTTTAACAACTCCGTCTGTCCCTATTACCAAAGCTATATTTGAAGGGTCAGTAGATTCAACTAATCCTTCTAAACGCAATGGATCTGCAGCTGACTTAACATGAAGTGCAGCAGTTGGAGCAGTTGTGCCAATGCCTAAACCTGTAGAATTCAGACGCATTAATTCTTTTTGCGCACCACTAGTGCCTGAGTAGTTAGACCAGCTAAATTGCCCAGAATTCGCTGTAGTTGTTGAGCCGGCTACAAGTCCGAAATTCCAGTCTTCTGTAAGTTCAATTCTGGCCGCATTATTATTATTCAAAAATAATATTTTTGAAGCATTAGCATCTGGAAAACTTATAGTGGAAGCAAAAGCTGTATTGTTTGTTGTTTCATCAATTGATAATGCATTTACACTCTTATTTGAATTCCAAATTCCAAATACTCCGGCATTTTTATACAGACCAAAGTATTTTGTATTAGCAGTATTTCTATCTGAAAATTGCACGTCATTTTTAATGTACGCATTTTTAATGTTTAGGATATCTTTATTCGACATTTCCAGATTTTGAGCTGCTGTATGATTTCCTAAATTATCTCCGGTAAAACTAGTCTTAGGTACTGTTTTTAAAACTCCATTGGCATCTGTTACCACGATTTCATCTGCATTGGTACCAGCCTGCAATCCTACAATGGCTAAAGTAAAATCTGGAGTTGTTGTTATTGTTGAAGCTTTCATTAACGGGCCACCTAACTGAATATTCCCACTTTCAGAAGTTAAACCATTATTAGCTGTGTTTAGGGTATTAGGATTAATTGAAACTTTTTTTCCGTTGACGGTAACCATTGTTTCTGTCTGTGCTATCATAAATCCGCTTTGGATCAATAATAAAAGGTATATTAGTTTTTTCATATTTTTTTTAAAATCTGTTTTTTTCTAATTTATAGGCCAGTTTGAACAATACTATATTCTTTGTTAATATTTCCGTTATTTGTAATTGTTATTACCGCACCTATTTTTGTAATGATAAAATTAAATTGACTTCCATCCCCTCCATCTTCACAACCAATTACACCATTAGCTTCTAATTTTAAAGAACTTCCATCTTCATTTAAGACTGAAGATTGAAAAGATACATTCCTTGCTTGTCCTCCTAAAAAGGATAATGTATTATTGTAAGATCGAAAAGAATTCATGGCTGTTCTTCCGCAAAGATTTGAGGTTTGAACGAGAAAAGCTGTTATTGGAAGATTGCCTCGCAATGTTACGGAATAAGAATTCCCTGGTGCTATTGTTGGAGTTTTGTATGTTTTAGGAAACATGCTCTTTTTAACAATGCCATCATCTCCAACTACTAATTTTAGATTTGTTGCCGTGGCTGATGCTGTCAATCCTTCTAAAAGAATAGGGTCAGCTGTGGCCTTAACATGCATAGCAGTCGTTGGTGCGGTTGTGCCAAGACCTATTCCGGTAGACGTAAGTAGCATTATTTCTTTTTGTGCACCAGAATTTGAATAATTTGACCAGTTAAATTGTCCTGAATTAGCCAATGTTTTTTGACCAGATATTGTACCTACTATCCATCCGCTAGAATGGTCGATTCTTGTGGCATCTTTATTGTTTGTAAACATTATTTTTATACCATCAGCATAAGGAAAACCAATTGTCGAAGAAAAAGCTGTTCTATTGTTTGTTTGGTCTATTGACAAGGCATTTGAGGAAGTACCAGAATTCCAAATATTAAACATTCCATTGTCTTTATTGATGCTAAAATATTTTGTATTACTAGTAATTTTATCTAAAATATCCAAATTATTGTTTATGAATGCTGTTTGTGTGTTTTGAATGTCCTTATTTGACATTTCCAAATTTTTATATGCGGTGTGATTTCCTAAATTGTCACTCGTTAAGTTTTCTTTGACAGTGGTTTCCAGAATACCGTTTGTATCAACTGTTAGAATATTATTGGTTTCTACGCCAGTCTGTAATCCTGTAATGGCTAAAGTAGAAGTTGGCGTGGTCGTTAAAACGGAAGATTTCAGCAATTCGCCTCCCAACTGAAGGTTACCATTTGTGGCTGTTAAACCATTGTTTGCTGTGGTAAGCGCGTTTGGGTTAACAGTTACTTTTTTTCCATTTACAGTCACTAAAGTTTCTGTTTGACCTAGTATATATCCAGTCTGAATCAGGAATATCAGATAAATTATTTTCTTCATTTTTATTCTTTTAATCGTTTTCCTAAAATCTTTCAATCAGCTTTTGAGTTAAAGAAGCAATTCAATTTTTCGGTATTTTTAATGAATATTAAAAATCTATAAATAACTATGAAGCAAGTCAAATTATTGATACATCATTTTTTTTTCAAATCGAAAAGCCCTAGGTGTATTACAATAAGTTATTTACTAATCATTTCAATATCATTTTTTTTTAAAGAAGCAGGCTCTTTGTCAAAGTTTGCCTGCTTCCCAAAATTTATAATATTATTTTAGATAATCAATTATCACATTATCGTTTACCATTAATATGTATGAACCATTGCTTTCTGGTTTATAAGTCAGAATCTTATCGGTTACTGTTAATGCGTCTTTATCAATACGAACACCATTTATATACAATTTTACTTTAGATAAATTAGATGGTGTCGCAGCTAATGTAAAGCTAGTTTGACCAGCGTCTGCTGTAAACTCATCAATAGCTTGTTGAGGGACTGTTGCATTTACTACATAAGGACTAGCCTCAGTACCATCTCCTGTTATTGTAACATTTGTACCTCCGTTCGTTTTTCCTCCAATTCCTGCAGGTCCTTGCTCTCCTGGTTTACCATCGGCACCTGTTTCTCCTTTTAGTCCTGCAACATATTCGTTCATGTCTTTTCCGTCGTTGCCAGGAAGCTCTTTCCAGATCTCGAATGCTGATTTTCCATCAGCTCCGGTTTCTCCTTTTAGTCCTGCAACATATTCGTTCAGGTCTTTTCCATCGTTGCCAGGAAGCTCTTTCCAGATCTCGAATGCTGATTTTCCATCAGCTCCGGTTTCTCCTTTTAGTCCTGCAACATATTCGTTCAGGTCTTTTCCATCGTTGCCAGGAAGTTCTTTCCAGATCTCGAATGCTGATTTTCCATCAGCTCCGGTTGCACCGGTAAGACCTGCAACATATTCGTTCAGGTCTTTTCCGTCGTTGCCAGGAAGTTCTTTCCAGATCTCGAATGCTGATTTACCATCAGCTCCGGTTGCACCGGTAAGGCCTGCAACATATTCGTTCATGTCTTTTCCATCGTTGCCAGGAAGTTCTTTCCAGATCTCAAATGCTGATTTACCATCAGCTCCGGTTTCTCCTTTAAGACCAGCAACATATTCGTTCAGGTCTTTTCCGTCGTTGCCAGGAAGCTCTTTCCAGATCTCGAATGCTGACTTACCATCAGCTCCGGTTTCTCCTTTAAGACCAGCAACATACTCGTTCATGTCTTTTCCGTCGTTGCCAGGAAGCTCTTTCCAGATCTCAAATGCTGATTTACCATCAGCTCCGGTTGCACCGGTAAGACCAGCAACATATTCGTTCAGGTCTTTTCCATCGTTGCCAGGAAGTTCTTTCCAGATCTCGAATGCTGATTTACCATCAGCTCCGGTTGCACCGGTAAGACCTGCAACATATTCGTTCAGGTCTTTTCCGTCGTTGCCAGGAAGTTCTTTCCAGATCTCGAATGCTGATTTACCATCCGCTCCGGTTGCACCGGTAAGACCTGCAACATATTCGTTCAGGTCTTTTCCATCGTTGCCAGGAAGTTCTTTCCAGATCTCGAATGCTGATTTACCATCAGCTCCGGTTGCACCGGTAAGACCTGCAACATATTCGTTCAGGTCTTTTCCGTCGTTGCCAGGAAGTTCTTTCCAGATCTCGAATGCTGATTTACCATCAGCTCCGGTTGCACCGGTAAGGCCTGCAACATATTCGTTCATGTCTTTTCCATCGTTGCCAGGAAGTTCTTTCCAGATCTCAAATGCTGATTTACCATCAGCTCCGGTTTCTCCTTTAAGACCAGCAACATATTCGTTCAGGTCTTTTCCATCGTTGCCAGGAAGCTCTTTCCAGATCTCGAATGCTGACTTACCATCAGCTCCGGTTTCTCCTTTAAGACCAGCAACATACTCGTTCATGTCTTTTCCGTCGTTGCCAGGAAGCTCTTTCCAGATCTCAAATGCTGATTTACCATCAGCTCCGGTTGCACCGGTAAGACCAGCAACATATTCGTTCATGTCTTTTCCATCGTTGCCAGGAAGTTCTTTCCAGATCTCGAATGCTGATTTACCATCAGCTCCGGTTGCACCGGTAAGACCTGCAACATATTCGTTCAGGTCTTTTCCGTCGTTGCCAGGAAGTTCTTTCCAGATCTCGAATGCTGATTTACCATCAGCTCCGGTTGCACCGGTAAGGCCTGCAACATATTCGTTCATGTCTTTTCCATCGTTGCCAGGAAGCTCTTTCCAGATCTCAAATGCTGATTTACCATCAGCTCCGGTTTCTCCTTTAAGACCAGCAACATACTCGTTCATGTCTTTTCCGTCGTTGCCAGGAAGCTCTTTCCAGATCTCAAATGCTGATTTACCATCAGCTCCGGTTGCACCGGTAAGACCAGCAACATATTCGTTCAGGTCTTTTCCGTCGTTGCCAGGAAGTTCTTTCCAGATCTCGAATGCTGATTTACCATCAGCTCCGGTTGCACCGGTAAGACCTGCAACATATTCGTTCAGGTCTTTTCCGTCGTTGCCAGGAAGTTCTTTCCAGATCTCGAATGCTGATTTACCATCCGCTCCGGTTGCACCGGTAAGACCTGCAACATATTCGTTCAGGTCTTTTCCATCGTTGCCAGGAAGTTCTTTCCAGATCTCGAATGCTGATTTACCATCGGCTCCGGTTTCTCCTTTTAGTCCTGTAACATATTCGTTCATGTCTTTTCCATCGTTGCCAGGAAGCTCTTTCCAGATCTCGAATGCTGACTTACCATCCGCTCCGGTTGCACCGGTAAGTCCTGCAACATATTCGTTCATGTCTTTTCCGTCGTTGCCAGGAAGCTCTTTCCAGATCTCGAATGCTGATTTACCATCAGCTCCGGTTGCACCGGTAAGACCTGCAACATATTCGTTCATATCTTTTCCGTCGTTGCCAGGAAGCTCTTTCCAGATCTCAAATGCTGATTTACCATCAGCTCCGGTTTCTCCTTTTAGTCCTGCAACATATTGGTTAATGTCTTTTCCGTCGTTGCCAGGAAGCTCTTTCCAGATCTCGAATGCTGATTTACCATCGGCTCCGGTTGCACCGGTAAGTCCTGCAACATATTCGTTCATGTCTTTTCCGTCGTTGCCCGGAAGTTCTTTCCAGATCTCGAATGCTGATTTACCATCCGCTCCGGTTTCTCCTTTAAGACCAGCAACATATTGGTTCAGGTCTTTTCCGTCGTTGCCAGGAAGTTCTTTCCAGATCTCGAATGCTGACTTACCATCAGCTCCGGTTGCACCGGTAAGACCTGCAACATATTCATTCATGTCTTTTCCGTCGTTGCCCGGAAGTTCTTTCCAGATCTCGAATGCTGATTTACCATCCGCTCCGGTTTCTCCTTTAAGACCAGCAACATATTGGTTCAGGTCTTTTCCGTCGTTGCCAGGAAGTTCTTTCCAGATCTCGAATGCTGACTTACCATCAGCTCCGGTTGCACCGGTAAGACCTGCAACATATTCATTCATGTCTTTTCCGTCGTTGCCCGGAAGTTCTTTCCAGATCTCGAATGCTGATTTACCATCCGCTCCGGTTTCTCCTTTAAGACCAGCAACATATTGGTTCAGGTCTTTTCCATCGTTGCCAGGAAGCTCTTTCCAGATCTCAAATGCTGATTTTCCGTCCTTACCATCTTTTCCAGGCGTTCCTCCACTTCCGCTTATTGGTGACCAAGTTCCGTCAGAGTTTTGAACGTAAACTGTACTAGTGGATTTATCGATATAAATAGAAATGTTTTCACCTGGATATCCAGGTTCACCTTTAGCAGCAGGTACAGAATTACCAGCAATTGTAGTAAGATCTCCAGAAATTAACATTCTATTCCATCTATTATCAAACCAGTAGTAGTATCCTGGTGTAATGCTGGAATTATCAGTAGTATTATAAACTAATAAACTGACAATATTACCATTTACAATTGTCTTATTATCTGTAATACTTGTCAAGGCAATTTGGGGTATTAGCACACCTTTGTTATTAGAGAACACCTCTAACTGAGCAGAGGATTTCGGATTTAATGTTCCGACACCCACCTGCGAGTAAGCAGACACAGTTCCTAAAATAACGAATAAAGGCAGTAATCTATTTTTCATAACATGTTAATTATTACGTACTTAAAATTATATTAAAGTATTTGTTTTTCAATCATCTAAATTTCGAAGTGCAAATTTCCATCTAAAATACCTTTAACTTTACCTCCAGACGCTTTTTAAATTATAGATTAGGGCATTTTGTGTAACGCCACATTATTTGAAAGACTTTTTAGTATTAAAAAATCAAAGACTATGAAAAATTAAAGTGTTTTTATAAATATTTTAAACTTGTGAAGTAATGATTTTTGCAAAATTGACAGAGTATGCCCGTGGATTTGCTTGTTATCCTACTTTCTTTCAGACGGAAATTAAGTAGATAATTTTTATGATTAAATTATACTCAGCACATTTTAGTAAGATGGAAATTATATAAAAATGGGGAACAATATTATAAGCTAAATTTTATCTCAATTCTCAAATTTGAAATATTGTAGATGATTTTGCATCTACATTACTAAACTTTAGATACAAATGAAAAAACTCATCCTATTTTTATATTGTATATTTCCTGCGCTAACATACTCACAATTAGAAAAATATGCGCCCAAGGTAAGATTCGCTATTGAAACTTATGCATTTCTTAAAGGCCAGAGTACTGCACTTCAAATGGTCGCCATAGAATTTCCGCAACTTAAACCTGATGTGGCAGCAGTTAAAAAAAGATCTGTTTTGTTCGAAAGGGCCGAACGAAATATTGAGCATTATCTGAAAGACGAGCTGCATGATTCTGATTATAATGCCATACAAAACCGCATTAATACTTTGCTTAAGGAACAATTTATAAATCCCATTCAAAAGGAAAAGTACGCACAGGATTTTTTGGAAAAAGTAAAGGAAAGATCGCTTTTTCGTATGGATACCTTGTTATCAAAAGGAATTATTTCGTTTGCCTATCATGATGCTCCACATCAGGAAATTACTGATGGCCATGTAGAGACTTTTACAACAAAAGGACATCCAAAAGCAGAACAGGCCGTTTTGCAATTTCCTATTCCCAAAAGTTGGCTGGCCGAAGAAGCAGACAGGACTGAAACAGTTCAACAGTTTACCAGTCACTATGGCACAGGCAACGAAAAAATATTAATTGTAATATATGATTTGCCTGCGGAAGAGTATAATTTTATTCTCAATGAAAAAACAATTTCAGAGATGATTCCGCCTCAGGCTAAACTCATTCGCACAGAAGCATTAAAAATTGATGATCAACCCGGAATGATGGTAGAAGTTGAAGAAACCCTGAATCAGGACAAAGTAAAAATAAGAATGCTACAGTTTATGTTTACTCAAAAACAAAAATTGTATTGTCTGCAAGGAAGTATAGGTCCAGCTGATATAAATAAAAATCTGGAGCCTCAAATAAAAAAATACGAACCACTTTTCCGTCTTGTTGCTGACAGGACAGAAATAGATTAAGTATGCTTTAAAGGCCTTTATTATTTATTTTTTTAGATCTAAAATTCTAAGGTAAAGGCTACCAAGATGGTATAAAAGCAATGATTTGAAGATAATTACAATTAACGCAATCATATTGATTTAAAGAGCTGCCGGCAAACAGCTCTCTTAGTCCTTGTTAAAATACTTACTAATTCAAATTTACCAAAGAGACTATTAAAATTAATCTTCAGAATTGCCGTTCTTTTTTGTGTCGCAAATATTTATTTTAAAGGAGATGAAGCTGTTTTAGGCTGCATTACAACTTCGACTTTATCAGCGTTTGGTACTACTTCAGCTGCATATTTTTTAATGTCTTTTACCGAAATACTTTTGATCAATTTCTCGTACTCATTACTGCTTACGAATTTATCATTCGTTTTTAACTGATCAACAATTGTGCTCATCCAATACGAATTTGACTTAACATTCTCCTGATTGCTTTTTATCAAATTTTCTTTTATGTCTGATACATCTTTATCTGAAACATCATTTTTTACGATATTATCCAGCTCGTCATATACAATTTGAAGCAATTTGCTGTCTTTTTCAGGATTACAGTCAAAACTTACGCGAAGTGAAAAAACAGGTGATGGATTTTTAGACAATGAACTCTGTGTTTGTACGCCATAACTTCCGCCCTCGTCTTCTCTAATTTTGTCTAAATAACGTTTGTCTAACAATTGAGAAAGCATATATGCCATAATTTGGTTTTTCTCTGAAAAAGCTGCTTTTCTATTTTCAAGATGTACATAAATACTCGTTTTAGGAACGCTCATTTCTCTGATCAGTTTTTCTTTTGCAAATGCTTTTGAAATTCCAATTTTATGATCTACAAATTTCTCCTGAGTGTGATTTCCTGCTACATTTCCTAAATATTTATTGATCACTTCAAGATCTTTATCAGCAATATTTCCAACAAAAACAAAAGTAAAGTCAGAAGCATTTGAAATACGCTCTCTGTAAATTTTTGAAGCTTCATCAAATTTTAGTTCGCCAAGATTTTCTTTGCTTAAAAGAAAAGTTCGTTTGCTATGGTTACTGTCTAATAAAGCAATAGTATCACCAAATATCTTACTATTGTTTTCCGTTACATTTTCGAGTGCGTTGTTATAGTAATCAATAATTCGTTTGTATGCTGTAGTTTCAAATCTTGGATTTTTAAAGTACAAATAAGTCAGTTCCAAAAGTGTTTCCAGATCTTTTTTAACGGCGCTTCCGCTGAAACCTTCGTAATGTTCACCAATAAACGGACTTACTTTAACTGTTTTTCCTGAAAGCTGTTTTTGTAAATCGGTCACTTTAAAATCTGCTAAACCGGAGTTTTTGGCTAAAACAGTCGCAATCTGTGAAGATGCTAAATCTTTTTCAGGTAGTAGTGAAACCCCACCCGGACTGAAAGCAGAAAAGAGAATCTGATCCTGTGACAAAGTTGTTGGGTATATAATTACTTTGGCACCATTTTCTAAAACATATCCTTTTGCCTCTTTGATTCCTTTAATTTCAAATTTTTTCGAAATTGGCTTAACGGTCAGTTTGTCTGTTACCAAGTCTGTATTTGCAATTGTTTCCGTGTAAGGGGCTAACTTTTGCTCTTTTATTTTTTTAATTGCTGTGGTGTAATCTGTTTCTGCAGGATACGTAACATTATCTTTTTCTGGTCCGGAAACCGTTAAAACCTGATTGTTTTCTGTAGGAAGCGCACGAAACACTTTATTGATTTCATTCAGGTCAATTTTAGTCAAAGCTGCTTTTACAAATTCTGTTTCATCTTCTAAACTCATTACAGGCGAAGCTTCTAAAAAGTAATTCTGCAATTGCGAAGCCCAGTTTTCATTACTGATTTTATCTTTGTTTTTTAACTGATTTTCATAACCTGTACGCATATTTTCTTTCACACGATCCAGTTCTTCTTTTGTAAAACCATTTTGAATGGCTCGCTCATATTCGGTGTACGCTTGTTGGAAAGCCTCTAACAATCTTCCGTTCTTAGGATTTACAGTTAAGGTAAAAAAAGAAGTTAAGCGTGTCAAACCAGAATAACTTAAACCAGCTCCCATCAAGGCCGTTTCATTATTTACGGTATAATCTCTAAAACGATTGTTCATCATTTGTAAAGCCAATTGTTCTGCAATATTGTTTTCAAATGTTGCAAGATCCTGGACTGCAGGCTTTTTCTTTTTAAAGTTTAATGCGATAGATGTTTTCTGCGCTTCTTTGTCTACAGCAAGTTTGTACAACAATTTATCATTGTCCGGAATAGTCTCATAAGTTCGCTCTGCAGCATTTGAAGGCATCGGAATTGAACCCATTATTTTCTTCACCTTCTCCTCGATTTTTGCAGGATCAATGTCCCCCACAATAATTACAGCCTGATGATTTGGCAGATACCATTTTTTATAATAATCTCTTAATTGTTTGTATTTGAAATTATCAATCAAATTCATATCGCCTAAAACATCTCTTTTACCATATTTTGAGCCATTATAAATGAAAGGTTCCAGTTGCGATCCTATTCTTAAATCGGCATTTCGTCTGGTACGCCACTCTTCGTGAATCACACCTCTTTCGGCATCGATCTCGGCATCTTTTAAAGACAAAAACCCAGACCAATCATGTAAAACATACAAACACGAATCTAGTAAAGCTGGATTTTTAACAGGTACATTACTTAAATTATACACCGTTTCGTCATGTGCGGTATAAGCATTAATATCACGTCCAAAAGCAACACCATGTTTCGCCAGCATATTGATGATGCCTTTTCCTTTAAAATGCTCCGTTCCGTTAAAAGCCATATGTTCGAGAAAATGCGCTAATCCGTTTTGATTGTCATCTTCTAAAATGGCACCCACATTCTGAACAAAATAAAAGTCGGCTCTATCTTTTGGCCATTCATTATGCAGAATAAAATATTGCATTCCGTTGTTTAAAGTCCCATGTACTACATCTTTCCGTAGTGCAATTGTAGTTTTAAATTGCGCTGAAACCTGAGTTAAACCCAGTATTATAAAATGCGCCAGAAATAATTTTGCTCTCATTTTGCTTGATATTTTTGTTTGTTTTTTGATTGATTTATTCTTGAATTTTTCTTGAATTGTAATTTGAAAATGGTATAAGAAATTCCTGCTGTTAATTTGAAGGTCTCAAAAGAAACCTTCAAATAACAGTCTTTGGATTGTATAAATGTATCGGCTTATATTACATCCAGTCTGGTTTTGCTGTACCTTTTAGGTAATAATCAAAATACTGCTGCATTTTGTTGGTCCAGTCTTTTTTGTTTGCTGCATCATCTAAGGTGTGTCCTTCTTTTTTGTAGTTCACCAATAAGGCATTTTTCCCTAAACGGCGAAGTGCAAAAAATAAAGACTGACCTTCCTGATAAGGCACCGCGCGGTCATTATCATTATGAAAAATAAGTACAGGAGTTGTAATATTCTTAGCAGAAAATATTGGGGAATTTTTAATATAACCATCCAGATTATCGTATAAAGAACTTCCCATACGGTATTGATCTGCTTCGTATTTAAACATAGTCGAAATTCCGTTTGTTCGCATAACAGGATAATTGGCCGTAAAATTACTTACTCCGGAACCTACAATGGCACAGCTGAAAACATCTGATTTGGTCAATAAAAATGATGTTTCGTAACCTCCAAAACTATGTCCCTGGATACCAATTTTTCCTTTTTCGGTAATGCCTTCTGCAATTAAATATTCAACACCGCTGATTACGTCATTGTAAACACTGTTTCCGGGATTTCCATATTCGTAATGTACATCTGGCTGGAAAATAATATAACCTTGACTTATTAAAGTTGGAATATTAATGTTTGATGTACTAATTTCAGGAGATAGATACGCATTAAAATCTTCCGTATGTTTTTCGTAAAAATGAACGATAACAGGATATTTCTTTTTGCTGTCGTAATTTTCCGGAAGGTAAAGATTCCCTTGATTTTCTTTTCCGTTGAAACTTTTCCAAGTCAATACTTTTGAAGTTCCCCACGCATATTCTTTTTGCTGTGGATTGATATCGGTCATTTTTTGCTGAGATCCAAAACTGGAAGTTCCCCACCATAAATCTGGAAAAACAGTAAAACTTTCTTTTACAAAAAGTACGCTTGAATCATCACCGGAAACGGTTTCAATTTTTACATTATAATCCGGATTTGCAAATACCTTTGTTATAGAACTGTTATTGGTTAATTTATACACTCCTTTAGATTTATGTACGATATCAAAACCTACCAGAGTAATTGACTTTCTATTGTCTAAATCGCCAATAAAACCATTTTCGTTATAACGAAGTTCTATTTTGTTTTTTCTTCCGTAACCCTGCGTTATAGAATAAGCCTTTTTTTGATTGGTAAGATCAATCGCCCACAAATCAAACTGATCGTAAAGGACAACTGTATTTCCGTTGTTTAACCAGCCTGCAATACCGAACGCAGTATTACTGGATTTCATATCTACATTATCATCAGAAACAGGGTAAGGAATTTGCGAACTAATGTTTTTAAACTGCTTAGAAGCGCTGTCAAAAACAGTCCAACCTTTTTGTTGTTCATCATAAAAAACAGCAAAATTCCCCTGCGGATTTAAAGATACACTGCCAAAAACTCCTGTAAGTACTTTTGTCGATTTTCCAGTCGAAGCATCAATCCAGTAGATATCATTACGTTCGTTAAAAGTCCAGTCTACTTCTATTACATACGGTTTTTTATCAATAGCAAAAACACCTTGATAATTCCCTGATTCAGGAATAATTACCGGATCAAATTCACCAATTGAAGCCACCTTAATGACTTTCTTGTTTTTGATATCGTAAAGAAATTTCGCTTCACTTGGAAGTGTTTTTGAGTTTCGCAGCATTTCTTGTCTGCGCTCCATGCTTCCTTGATTGGATCTCCAAATTTCAATATTTGATTTGGGAATCTGAGTGTTTTCCTGACGCTTATTAGAATTCACTAACAACGCAATAAAATTACTGTCTTCAGTTAATCCGTAAGCTGTTTTTGAAATTGAAAAGTCAGGATCGTTTAACACAACATCATCATAATTGAACAATGGCTTTGTTGCATTAGTAGCCAGATTAAAATAATATACCGTATTAAAATCGGTGCTGTTACTGCCTTTTAAAGTAAAAGTACCGCCGTCTTGTTTTTCATTTAATTGGAAATCACCAAAATCGGCGGCTTTTCCACTGTAAACAGTTTCTTGTTTCCCGCCTGGGATGCCATGTTTTAAATAAGCCTTGTCTTTTTCGATTTGCACATAAACTATAGAATTATTCTTTAAAAAGCGAGAAGATTTTATATTGTTTACAGCAATACTGTCGTTACTTTCTAAATTAAAACAAACCAGACGCTGTAGAAAAAAATCTCCTTTAACAGCTTCGGGACGTGAATAGTATAAAAAATCTGTTCCTTCAAGAGCGTTTGTGTAATGCTTGCTTTTCCAAAGTTTTTTCACACCTGTTTTTAGATTTTGCAAAAGCGTGCTGTCATTTTTGCTGTACTGAATCCAGTCTTTTTTCCCGATGAATTTTAAATCACTAATATCATTCAGTACCAAACGTTTTCCTTTTGGTGCTTCCTGAATAATAGTTTGCTTTTTATTTTCCTTTTCTTCATCCTGAAAAACCGTGTTGTAAGACATCCACTTTCCATTGTATGACAAAGATTTACCGCTAATTCTCTGCCACGATTGATAAGCCGATTCGTCGACGGTTTTTTTCTGTGCTGATAAACTATGTACACTCAGTGCGAGTGTACATAGTAAAAGTATATTTTTCATATTTTTTTGATTTTCAAAAAGAAATTACTCTTTCTTTAAAGCATTAATGACTTCTGTAAGTTCATCAACTAGCTGACCCGGATTTCCTGAATATCCTTCAGAAGTAAAACGAATCTGCCCGTTTTTGATGACTACTTTTCTCGGAATCCCGCTTGATTTAAAGATAGCTGCGTATTTAGAAAACGATTCGTTATTCGTTCCGCCGCCTTTTTTCATTAAATCAAAATAAGTATCCAGTTTTAATCCTTTTTCTTTTAAGTAAGCCAACGCTTCTTTTTTGTATCCTTCTTTGGTTTCCTGTGTACTGATAAAATAAACTTCAACTTGTTTGTCTTCTTTGAAATTGTTTACCAATTGCTGCATCGCCGGAAATGCTTTTTTACAAGGTCCGCACCAAGTCGCCCAAAAATCAATTACGATAATTTTTCCGCTGTCTAAAGCTAATTGTTTTGCTTTTCCGTCTGCTGACTGCACTTTAATCGCTGGAGCTGGAATAGGAGACATCAAAGCAATTTTTACGTCAGCTTTATTTTCTTTTTTCAGTTGCTCTAAATAAGCAGGGAAATCAGCTTCTTTTTTACCTTCTTTTAAATAAGCTTCTTTTAATTTAGCAGTTGACATTTCTGATAAAGCATTCACTCTTGCTGCGTTTTTTAAAACTTCGATAGTTGGTTTGTTTAATGCTTCTAAGGCTTTTACATGAATGTCGTTTACGCTCGCTTTTTCATAACGCTTTGTAAATGGCAGTAATTCAAAAGTCTCTAAAACTTCTTTGTATTTTTTCAGCATGTCGTACATACGAATCTGAATCACTAATTGGTCGTTTAGTCTGTCCTTAGCATTTTCGTTTGCCTGATTTGGAGACCAGTAAATCCCTTGCATATACGACAAGTCATTTAATTTTTGCTGCATCTGTCTGATCATTGGCACTGCCATTGTTTCTATAACGGCAGGATCTACAACCTTTAAATAAAGAGCTTTAGAAATATTCTGGTGATACGCATCGTTTAGATTAGCAAAATTCATAGTTGGAATCAAAGCTAAAATACTGTTGTAATCTTTGGTCTCAAAATAATAGCCAAATTGCGCTTTTACGATATTATCATAAAAATACTTTTGAGAATCAGGCACATCAGAAGTGTATGGAAAATCAGCTAAAAATTGCGTTATCACTTTGTTTTTTTCTGCAGCATCCGCAATTGGCATAATTTTTTGAAAGGCTTTGAATCTTTGAAAAGCACCTTTAGGAAATTGTTTTTGAATTACGGTTTCAAGAGAATCAGCCTTTGCCTGATCCTTTAGTTCAAATTTGTATAAATTGTAAACGTTTAGAAAAACTTCTTCCGGCTGTCCGTTCATTTTCTTTGTAAAATCTCCTAAAAAACGGTGTCCTAATTCATCAAATCGCTCCGGTTTCTGAGCCTTTAATACTTTAATATACGTATCAATAAATTTTGGAAAATTATTACCCTGATCTGCTACTTCCTTTTTTAACCAATATTCTGTAGCATCTCCGTCTATCGAAAAATCCTTAAAATAACCACCAAACTGACTATTGAAATCCTTATTTCTAAACGTTGCCCACGCTAAATCTGCTCCGGGCATTTTTACTTTAGGCTCTTTAAAAACTACTAAAAGATATCCTGTGTCTTGTCCTGTATCTGTAACAATTCCATTATCCGTGTTTCCATAAAACTTAAAAGCCATGAATCCGCAGTTTTTTGGAACAGTGTATTCCACATTCCAGACAGCGCCGTTTTTCTTCATTTTAAGATCTTCGATCTCCCAGTTGTAATCATTAAAGACGTAAGCGTAACCATTGATTTCTTTGATATTTTCCAAAGGTCCTCCTTTTGCATCATAAGTCATATTGAGAGCCATTCCGGGAACCGGAACATCTACCATTCCTTTTAATCTGGATTTAACTTCCTGAGCAGAAATTTGTATGGTAAAGGCGCAGAACGCCAATACCAATAATTTGATATTTGTTATTTTTTTTAACATTGTAGTTTGTGTTTATTGCCCCAGTTCTGGGTTAAAATCAATATAATTTTGATGGATTGGGAATACATATCCAGCGCTGTTAGGCGTAAGCGTAAAGGTTTCGTTTTTGAAAACCCTTGTATATGTTTTTTGCAAAGTTGGATCTAAGTTTAAACGACGCTGGTCGAACCAGCGAAATCCTCTACCAATGAATTCTTTTTGTCTTTCTGTCAAAACAAGATTTAAAGCTTCGGCATTTGTATTCGCACTTACCTGGTAAACAGAACCTGTTTTGTATCGTTTAGCTCTTAAAATATTTAAATAATCAACGGCTTTTTGCGGCTGCCCTAATCTGGCATAACATTCTGCTGCAGTTAAATACATTTCAGGAACAGAAACCCCAATGTTGATTCCGTTTGTATTACTATAAGTAGCAATTCCAAAAGCTCTTCCTGTATGTGATGGATTAAAAACATTACCAAGAATTGTATAATAATTGTAACGTAAATCATCACTACTGAAACTGTTTAATAAATCTTGAGCCAACGGCGCGCCATTATAACCATTTAGTAATGTTTTAGAAAAAATGATTTCAGGATTACTAAGTAAAACAGGATAACTGTAAGCTGTGGCAAAAGTGTTTAGATCAATTAAATCTTTTTGCATGGTTAAGGCTTTTTCTGCATTATCCAAACTCAATTGATATTGGCCCATATACAAATAGGTTCTGGCTAAAATACCATAAACGGCTTTCTTTGACGGAAGCACATTAAAATCCGGCGTATCAACAAGATCGTTTGCCAGGGCGCTTTGCAAATCAGAAAGAATTTGTTTGTAAATCACATCAACAGAACTCCTTTCTAATGAAGAAAATAATTCTGGTGTAAGTAAAAGCGGTACCGATTTTTCAGCATTTGAGGTAGTTGGATCAAATTGCGGCCCATAAATATTTACCAGCTGTAAATAAGCAAAAGCTCTATGAACAAAGGCTTCAGCATAAATTTGTTTTTTCTCTGCTTCGGTTCCTTTTTCACTCTTCATTACACCTTTAATAATGGCATTGTTGTAATAAATGGTCTGATACAAATTAATCCAATCTGAGTCTCCCTGAGATTCATCAAAAATTCTGGATTTCCAGGTATAACTGTTTCCCCATATTGTTGATACACGCGCCTGAAAAGCTGTCGAAAATTCTACATCGGCACTTGAAATGAGATACATTCCTCCGGAACCGCTGTATGTATTGTAAGCATTCGCCAATGCTCTGTAATCAGAGGTATATCTTAAAATTCTATTATTCCCTACAGGTTCAACTTCAACATAATCTCTGCAGGAATTAAGCAGCAATAATGGCAGAATAATATATAGTGTGATTTTTAAAAATTTCATAATAAGTTCTTTTTTGATTAAAAGCTGCAATTAAATTGTAAAGTATAAGTACGCTGTGGTGCAAGAGTATTGTAATTATTATTAGAAAGATATTGCGGATCTATTCCTCTATCATTTCTTACCCATAATAACCCAAGATTTCTTGCTGCAAAATTGAAACTTAATGCTTTGAAAAAGGTTTTTTGTAACCATTCGTTTGGTACTGTGTAACCTAATGAAATCTGCTGTAAACGAATATTATCGGCAGATAAAACGTTAATATCAGCATTCTGAAAACGATTTAAACTATTGTAGCTGATGTTTGCCAATCCCGGAACATTCGTAAAATCTTCGTCTCCAGGTTGTCTCCAGCGATCTGCAATAATTTTATCTTTGGCTACAGCACCATATTGAGCACCGTTGTAAGTAGGATAATTTTGCATTTGCTGATCTCTGAATACAGCTCCCATAAAATAAGTAATCTGAACTCCTAAACTGAAATTTTTAAATGAGAAATCGTTCATAAATCCTCCAAAATAAGGAGCAACCGTAGTTCCCATATATTTTAAGTCGTCTTTACTTATGGTATTAATTCCTTTCGAAGAATCGATTATACTTCCATCTTTAGCATAAATTGTAGATTGCCCGTTTGCATCTAATCCTGCCCATCTGTACGCATACATATAACTTACGTTCATACCAACAAGTGGAGAGCTCCCAAAGAGCTGATTTGCACCTACGGCCTTAAATCGGGAATCAGTAACTTCATTATTTGTGTAAGCAATATTAAAAGTACTGTTCCACTTAAAATTTCCATTGAAAATTGTACCACTTAATCCTAAGTCTACACCATTTCCATCAAGAGTTCCTGCATTGTATTTTAAAAATGCCCAGCCATAAGTTGGATTAAAAGGAAGACTAGTTATAATGTCATCTGTTTTTTTATAGTAAACATCTACATTACCACGAAGTCTATTATCGAAAAGTCCATAATCTAAGCCAACATTAAAAGTAGCAGTAGTTTCCCATTTGATAAAAGGGTTTTCCGGCAGTGATATCGTTGCAGTAGGCATTTGCGTGTAAAAATCGATACCTCCTAAACCAATAATAGCATTGTTACTTCCGTAACCTCCTGCCGGTGCACTTCCTGCCACACCATACGTTACGCGAGTAGATAAATTACTTAACCAGCTTACCTCTTTTAAGAAATTTTCTTTATTAATATCCCATCTTACTCCAACGGACCACAATGGCAGCGCTCTGTTTTTTCTGGAAGCCCCAAGCAGGTTATAATCATCAAAACGAACACTTCCTGACAAATGATACCTGTTTTTGAAATCATAAGAACCCAGTGCATAATAAGACAAATAACGGTCTCTGTATTTACTGATACTGTTATCAAAATTCCCTATGTAAGTTGTCCAGTCGTAAACTGTAGTATAATATTGAGTTGGATTTACAGAAACGTTTGAATTGGTATCAGTATCATAACCATATCTAGTTTGTGAACTGCCTTCTCTGCGTTCTTCTCTAACTTCGGCACCAGCCAAAAAATTTAAACTATTATTTTCGTCAAACGATTTGTTAATATTCATTTGAAAACGCATACTCTGCGATTCGTTTTTTTGATTTGTATCGCTCAAATTCGCACCAACAGGAATTCCATGAACCAATTTACCGTTTGCAATAGAAGTTGCTTCGTTGATCATGTTTCTCACATAATAACTTTCTAATTCGTTAAGCGTTCTGGTTTTGCTAAAAATAGAAGTATACATTCCCGAAGCTTCAACGTTTAACCAAGGCGTGATTGTTGCTACTAATCTTGCATTTAATCTTAGATTTTCGCCAGTTGTTCTAACATTCGAATAGTCCAACTGATCTATAAAATTATAAGTCCATGGAAGATACCCCTTATTATCAAAATCTTGTATAACTTCTGGTCTGAATTTAATGTAATAATCAAGACTCTTTCCGTTTTCATCTATAAGCATATCATACGGTCTTAATGCAGAAGTAGAAACATTTGAAAGTGCTTCGTTTGCCGTAACATTGGTTTGATATTTTGATGACAAATAATTAATTCCGGTTTCAAATCTTAAAAAGCTCTTTAATTTGAATGAATTGTTTAATGTTACATTCATCGATTTAGAGTTATTTGCCTTCATCGAAGCATCATCTGTGTTGTAGCCTAGCCCTAAGTAATAGGTACTTTTATCATTTCCTCCGGAAACAGAAAAATCATATTGTTTAGTAAGTGAATTTTGTAGCAGATATTTATTTATCTGACCTAAATTACCTTTTTGCGATAATGAATTCAGCATTTGATCTCTTTCTGAAGCAGAAATTTGTCCTCTTTTTTCTTTGAACATAATTTCCTGAGCCGCACTAGGATTTGTCGCCTGCCAGTTCGATATATTGTCAACAACAAATCCGCCATTTACAAGATCTTTTTCATAATCTACGTATTGTGCCGTATTCATTACTCTTAATTTAGATAAATCTATTTTTTCTCCAAAAGTGGTTGCTGTGCTGAAACTAACAGTAGGTTCATCTGATTTCTTCCCTTTTTTCGTAGTTACCACAATTACTCCGTTTGCTGCTCTTGAACCCCAGATAGAAGCTGCAGCTGCATCTTTAAGAACCGTTATGGTCTCGATGTCATCAGGATTTAAGAAACTTAATATAGATGCTCCGGGCACTCCTCTTCTGCTAAAAGCAAAATCATCTACAGACTGTGGAAAACCATCAATAACAACAAGCGGTTTAGAGTTGCTGCTGTAGCTGGTTGTTCCCCGAACACTTATATTACCCGTTCTCGGATCAACCATAACTCCGGCAATTTTTCCTTCTAAGCGGGAATTGATATCTACTGTAGGAACTTTGGCAATTTCTTTTGCGCTCATCACTTCAATTGCTCCTGTTACTCTTTCTTTTGGAATATCAGTATATCCATTGGTAGCCACAACTTCAACTCCCGTCAATTCCATTACATCTTGCGTTAAAACAACTTTTATGAATTTTTGGTTTTTTACGGCAACGATTTTTGATTCATAACCTAAATAATCAAAACGAAGTGAGTCTGTTGCAGTTACACGCATTCTAAAATCTCCTTTTTCACGCGTTACATCCCAATTGGCTTTATTACTCACCAACAAAACGTTTACACCCACTAACAGATTTCCGTTTTTATCCGTAACAATACCGGTAATATCATATTGTTCCTGTGGGACTTTTTTAGCCTTTTTAATTACAATTTGCTTATCTATAATGGTATACGTTAACCCTGTATTGGACAAGGCTGTATTTAGAATTTGTTCAACAGTTGCGTACTCATTTAGATTTATTTTTTTTGTAGACGACATGAGATCATCATTATAAAAAAACACATAGTCACTCTTTTGCTGAATAGTACTAAAAAGCGTTTGCAGTGAAACACCCTGTACTTTTACAGAGATCTCATTTTGCGCTTTCGCAACATTTGCATAGATACTGGTTAATCCTAAATAGAGAACTAAAATGAATACTCTCATAAATAAAATAAAAGTAAGATTGATGATTTTTTTAGGCAATAGAAAGCCTTTATCATGATTTTTATTCATAATTTTGTTTTAGTTATTTCAATAATTGCGTTCGCAATTAAAAATTTTACATAAGCCAAGAGATGTTCGAGCATCTTTTGGTTTTTTTTTGGTTAGTTTTTCCTAGTTTATTTTTGTCATGTTTATCTCCTCATAGGCAATCGATAATTTTTAGTTAATTATATTAGTTGATAGTAATTTTTCTGGTCGCTGCATCATAAACAAAGTCAAAACCAGTTGTTGCTTCAAGTGTTTTTACCACTTTATCTAAATCATCATTCAGGGTAAAAGCTCCGGAATACGTTTCGTTTTGGTTCGTCGTTTTATTCATAACAAAAGTGACATTATAATATCTCGTTAGCTTTTCTAAAACCAATGGTAATTTTTGTTTAGAAAATTCATAGTATCCCTTTCTCCAGGAGAAAATTGTACTCACATCTTCTGTCGTAGTCTGTAAGGTCTGGCGTTTTTTGTCCAGAGCTGCAATCATTCCCGGCTTAAGATCTGTCTGAATTGTATCTCTGTCAAAAAAGCCCTTTTTAGCATATGATATACGTACTTTTCCGCGCAATAAAGCTGTAGAAACTTTGGCATCTCCGGCATAAGAACTCACGTTAAATAAAGTACCTAATACACGAACACTATAATTATTAGCTGCTCTTACAAAAAAGGGTTTAGCTGCGTTATGAGCCACATCAAAAATCCCTTCACCTTCAAGAAATACCTCTCTGTTTTTTGTATTAAAGGCTGTTGGATAAATTAATTTTGATCCTGAATTCAGCCAGACCAAAGTGCCATCGGCTAAACTAAGATGTGCTCTTTTTCCGTAAGGGACCAAAACCGTATTAAATTGTGGTTCGAGCGATCTTTTTTGAGCAAACTGCTTGTTGTCTACACTTATTTTGCTTCCGGAAGAATTATAGGCAATTGTACTGCTATCTGCAATACTAATAGTTTCTTGTCCTGCCAGTACTAGTCTAACTTTACCAGTTTTTTCTACGATGCTTGCGGCCGCATTTTCTTTTGCAAATTGCTCAATGGGGCTAATCGTTTTTTCCTCCTGTTTTAATACAACTGCAATTCCTAAACAAAGGCAGAGTATGGCAGCAGCACTCCACGAAAGTGTACGAAGCCTTCTTTTTCTGGCGCGCTGTTTTTCGTAAGCAATACTATTTTCAATTCTAGCCTTTAAATCTGATTTGGCTTCTTTTGATAAAATTTTGAAATTTGGGTACAAAATATTTTCCTTTTTTAGATTCTCTATTTACAAGAGAAGCAAAAAGCAAAAACATAGACAGAAAATTTAATCTTTTTTTAAAGTTTTATTAAAGTTTCTTTCGTAATTCTTTCAACGCCCTGTAAATTAAGGTCCTGCATGATTCCAGACTGATCTCTAAAGTAGAAGAAATTTCTTCATAAGATTGATCTTCACTAAAACGAAGATGCAGTGCGTTACGTTGTTTTTGAGTGAGTGAATTTAGCGCTACAGCTAAATTTGCGTGTTTTGTAAAAATGGTTTCATTGTAAATTAGTTCTTCTTCGGTAGAATCTGTTTTATAAATACTATCTGAAACAGCTTCAAGCCGAACTATTTTAGTCTGAGATTTTAATTTTTTAAAAATATTATTCTGAAGAGATCTGAATAAATACGATTTAATAATTACATTTTCTGAAAGAGTTTTTCGATATCGGTGCAGTTCTACAAATACATCGTGAATAGCATCCTGTACCAAAGCGTCATCATTTGTATACTGCATTCCGAAACTAAAAAGCAAATCTGCATAGCCATCATATAATGTATGATAAGCTTGTGCCTCTCCTTTTTTAATTTGTTTCCACAGATTGATATCACTTTTTTTATTTTCCATTTTGAAAAAATAAAACCCTTTAAGATTTGTCTTTATGCAAAACTAAATAATTTCCATCTCTATTAATTTATTTTTAAAAATTATTTCAATCTTTAATAGAATTTAAACAATGATCAGAAAAAGCAACTTGTTTTAACATTTTTAACAATAATATCAAATTTTATTTTTAATTCGGTAAAATTTACAAGCAATCAATTTTCGAAAAATTTACAGTCAAAAACAAAATAGAAAATCTTCCTTGTTTTTGTAATAATTAACCCATCAAAAAAAAACAGGATTATTTTTTTTGATGGGTTAATTATTTAAATGCTATTTATTATAAGCCACTACAATTAAAAAAAACATTCGGTTTCGGCATAAACCAGTTAAATTGAATCCTGAATTTGTCAGGTAAATTCGCCTGTTTTTAAACCTTTACACCTCTTGCTAAGAATTATTTTTTATTAAAATCAACTATCTTTTTTATGCCATTAGTAAATTGAATTGTAACAGTGTCATTCGTTTGTTCAAGAATTTTTATAGGGTTTAGCTCCTTTTTCTCCCACTTCTCTCCTGACTTTTTCCACAACATCAAGGTAGCGTAAATGCTAGATTTATTGTTTGGATTAAAATCATCCGCAACATCAATTACTTTACTTATTTGGCTTTCAGGATGTAAACCTTTCGCTGTTACGACTTCTGTTTTATCCCAGCCTAAAAGCGGAATCATAGCCAATTGGTATTTTCCGTTATCGATAATGGTTACGGTTTTGCCTTCTATTTTTTTTGTAGTTGTTGTAATTTCTTTTTCGAATTGTGGCAAGGCATAATGTCCTAATCGCATAGAAACGGCTTCAGAACTACTATTTTTATCAACTCTTAAAATACCGTTTGGCAGAGGAATATCAGCCAGATTCATTTGTATTTTGGCATTGGTTTCTAAAACAGCATCGCGATAATAAATACCATCTTCGAATTTTTTAAAAGTAAATAAACGCAGCGGCTCCCACTCTTGTTTTCCATTTTTAAAAACGTAATTCATCGCTACTTCGCCATTCGCACCATCAGCCTGCCAGAGAAAAGCACTGTTATACGCTAACCTATTATAGTTTTCTGTTGATCGAAATCCCTGCCAGTCGTCTTTCTTTTTTTCGTGACACCACGCTCTTATTTCTGAAGTACCAATAGCAGGATAATCTGTAATTAAAATCTTGGAGCCGTTTTGGAAATTATTGTAAACCTCCTCTTTTTTGAATTTGGTTTCCCAGTCTCCTTCATTTTCTTTTGCGGTCCAGAACGGATTATCGTCCGGCAATAAAAGTCCCATAAAGGCTTTTCCCATCCAATACACACTTCCCCGGCAGCTATATACTTGCACTGCAGGCTCAAATGCTCCGTAAAAACCAAGAGTGGGTACATCATCTTTCATGAATTCCGGATGCTCCAGAAACTGTTTTAAAACCCCGGAAGAAATTCGTCGCAACCAGCCATTATTAACTGCAGCATCATTTTCAAGTCCCATAAAAGGAAAAGCTGCAATGGTTGCAATACGATAACTAATACTGCGCCCAAACATAATCATCTCACCATTACGGCTAAACATTAAAGGATAATTAGCATTAAGATCTCTAAAATTGCTTTTAAACTTCGCGGCATATTCCGGATAATATTTGTTCCCAAAATATTCCGACCACAATGCTCCATACAACTGAAATCCCCACATACTATAATAATCGTATGCAGGATTGTCGTTGTACCAGCCGTCGCCACGATAATCGTTTAAGGATTTCTGCAAATATTCTTCTAACAATTTTTCATTTACAGCATAACCTTGCTCTTTGAAAAAACTCAATACAAAAATATTGAAGAATTTCCAGTTTGAAGATACCGTTGGGCCGTCACCATAACTGAGCATTGATTTTGCCAATGCGTCTTTTTGTTCCTGAGGCAATGGTTTCCAGAGCACTTCAGGATTGGTAAGCAATGACATGGCAATCGCTCCGTATTCGACCAAATTCTGGCTTGGCCCTCCGTTTTTGGCTCTTGGCGTAATATAAGAGGGACTTTTAGGATCGATTAATTTACTAAACTGATGTCTGTAATAATCGGCCACTTTGATATTATTGATGACTAAATTGGGATTTTCTTTCAGCAACGGAGAAGCAATAAATAACGTTCTGCTCAATCCTTCTAATTTTTCCGTTGGTACTCTGTTTTCGTCCTGAGGATAACTTTTTCCGGGTTGTTTCGGGAACTTCATTGGATCATCCAGATTATGAATGTAACTAAAAGCGCCTTCTAATAAATAGAGTCCGGCATCTTTCCAGTGTTGTTTTGTCATTCCGGTGTAAGGACTCAGCTTGTAATCCGGGTTAACAATTTTAAAAATGTTATTGGTGTTTTCTTTTTGCTGCGAAAATAAAGACACACTAAACATTGTGGCAAAAAACCAAACTTTTAAATGATTCATTTTTAAATTATTTTGTTATTCGTTGTATTGAACTTTATTTTTTCTTTGTTGATTGTATTGTGATTACGGCTTTATTCAATCCCGAAGAAGTAACTTCAAGATTAATAATTCCGGATTCATTATTACTTTTAATAATTACCATAGCGCGTCCATGCCATGCTTTGCGTGTATTGCCAACATACAAATCAGTATCTTTTAAACTGGCATTATCAACTCCTGCAATTGTTCCTGCACCGGTTACCTTGAATGTAAGTTCATTCCCGGCATTTGGATTTAAAAATCCATTTTCATCTGTAATTTCAACACTTACATATACTAAATCCTGACTATCAGCTGTAATTGTTTTGCGATCTGCCTCTAATTTAATCTTTGCTGGCTTACCAGCAGTTTTTAGCATAACCTCTTGAACTTCTTTACCGTTTTCTAAACCAAAAGCTTTTAATTCGCCACTTTCATACGGAATGACATACGTTGCTTTAAATTCCTGTAATTCAGTAGTTTCTTTATCTCCCATGTTTTTACCATTGAGATACAATCGTACTTTTGGATATTTCGAATATACTTCTACTTCAATATTTTTTCCTTCATGACCTGGCCATGTCCAGCTTTCCCATGTTGGCCAAACTGCCCAGGAAGTAAGTTTAATTGGTCCACTTTCAGGATTTGGCTCGCGAACTGCCATGTATATTTTCTCATTGTCATTGTATAACATACTGCGATAATGAGAAATAGGTTTTCTCCATCCCATCAAATCTACATCGCCACAATAGGCACCATGCCATGGATACAAATTCGATTCCCAATGCTCGCCCAAAGGTTCACCGGGATATATGTAACGACCTATGCCTGATTCGCCTAGATAATCCATTGCTGTCCAGACAAAATCTCCCAAAATATAATTGTGTTTTTGAACTAAATTCCAATTAGCAAAAGCATCTTTTGGATAGGATTCGGTTTGCAAAATAATACGCGAAGGCACCCTTTCATGATCTGATACTGCACGATGCAACTGATAATTATAACCTGCCACATCATGAGCTGCCATCAAAGGATCAAAAATTTCCCAACTCTGATCCCAAGTGGTCATTGCTGATGTTACGGGACGTGTAGCATCTATACTGCGAACAGCATTTGCCAGCATTTTTGCTGTTTCAACCGCTTCAGGTTTTGATCTTTCAATAATTTCATTACCAATACTCCACATAATTATAGACGGATGGTTGCGATCTCTTAATACCATAGATTCTACATCATGTTTCCACAATTTATCAAAAATACTGGCATAGTCGTAAGTATTTTTTTTCTCTCTCCATCCATCAAAAGCTTCATCTATAACCAGCATACCCAATCGGTCACAAGCATCCAGAAAAGCTTCAGAAGGAGGATTATGTGACGTTCGCAGCGCATTAAATCCTGCCGCTTTGAGCAATTCTACTTTTCTCTCTTCTGCACGATCATAAGCGGCAGCTCCCAAAGCACCGTTGTCATGATGTACACAACCACCATTTAAAATTATTTTTTTGCCATTCAATAAAAAACCGTTTTCGGCACTAAAATCAATTGTTCTAATTCCAAAATCAGTTGTTTTTATTGCAATAGACTTTCCTTCTTTCTTTATAATTGATTTGGCCTGATATAAATTGGGCTGTTCAACAGACCATAATTTAGGATTTTTGACATTTAGAATCTGGATTATTTCTTTTTCTTCATTAGGCTGAAGCGCTATTTTACTTGCCAAATTTCCAATTTCTTTTCCTTTTGCATCTGCAATGACTGTTTCAAACAAAATACTTTGTGTACTCGCACTTTCATTCTTTACAATAGTTTTTGCCTGAACTTTAGCCATATTGTTTTTTACTTCTAAAGTAGTAAGGGCAACGCCCCAATTTTTAACATGAACAGGATTTTTTATCAGTAGCCATACATTGCGATATATTCCGGAGCCGCTATACCATCTACAATTTTTCTGTTGAGAATTATCTACTTTAACTGCTATTGTATTTTTTTGTCCAAATTTTAAATAAGGTGTAAGATCATATTCAAAAGAAGTATAACCGTAAGGCTGAATACCTATCGATTTTTCATTGATAAATACCTCAGCATTCATGTAAACACCTTCAAAATAAATAGAAATTTTCTCCCCTTTCCATTCAGAGGGAACAGAAAATGTTTTTCGATACCAGCCAATTCCCATTGGATAAAAACCGCCATCACCACCACTTACATTAGTTTTTTCTGATTTTCCTTCGATACTCCAATCGTGCGGTAAATTCAAATTTCTCCAACTATTATCATCAAAATCCATTAAACTATTATTTGGAGAGTCTCCTAAAGAAAACTTCCAGTCAACATTGAAACGTTGTTTTTGTTCGATATTTTTATGCTGAGCTACGCTATTTGACAGACAGCCTAGTAACAATAAATTAATAAATAGTAAAGTTTTTCTAAAATATTTTATCCCGGTCATTAGTATCGAACTGTTTTTAGTTAATTATAAATCATTCACACCTATTTATTTTTTTCTAATTGAATAGAAATAAAACAATAAGTGTAAAAATAACAATTATAATATAAAATTATGACTATAAATATTGCTAAGTTGCTCTGATTGTTTCTTAAGGCAAATAAGGTTTTACTACCACTAATTTATCTCCCGATAAATCAACCTCAAATAACTTAGGAATTCTGACTGTTTTATCACCCACCTTTCGATGGCTATGAACCGACATTAGCCATTTGCCTTCAAAGGTTTTAAACAACATACCATGACCAAAATTTGGTGGTGTAATAGGATCTTTTTCCTGAATCCACGGACCATCTAAAGTACCGCTTTGAGAATAGGCAACTCCCTGGGTATAAACGTCATAAATCCAGCTTGTCCAAATCATTCCTAAACGTCCTGAGCCTGTGTTAAACAAATAAGGTCCATCGGTAACTTTATTTGGTTTGTCATTATTGTTGGCATCTTTTTCTCTGCTCCAGGGAGAATCGCTTGCTTTAAAAAGTAATTTTCCTTCTCCAATGGATCCGCTTAAATCCGGTTTTAGTTCTATTTTTTCCATGGTTCCATTACCGTTTTGCAGCCATTCATAACAATAAATCATATACGGTTTTCCGTTTTTATCTACACAAAATGTTCCATCCAGAGTTGGTTTATCAGCAGGCAAATAAATATCATCTTTCATTGGTACGTAAGGTCCCTCAGCATTATTGCTTACCAAAATATGACTCGCGCGACGCTCAATAGGAATGCCGGCAACTGTATCTATTATTTTTTTCTTATTTGTAAAAGTGGCGAAGTAGTAATATTTATTTTTATACAAATGGAGTTCTGCTGCCCAAATCATAGGATTTGCTCCCATCCAGGAATTTGGGTTTGTTTGGGCGACATCATAAGGACCATTCCATGATTTTAAATCTTTGCTTTTCCAAAGCAAACCGCCTGTACCGGTCATATAATACATATTGGTTTTACTGTCTGCTAAAATAGCAGGATCGCTCAATCGTATAGAGTATAAAGGAACAGCTTCTTTTACAGGTCTCTTTTTCTGGGCATGCACCGTTGAAAAATATAAAAAACACATACACATAGAAAAAACAAGAAGTGCTTTCTGTTTCAAATAATTTTGCTTTGTTTTCATTTTCATAACTTTAAAAATATTGTGCCTGTTTACAAGACCTAATTTATTACTTTAGAAATACTTATAACCTGTTGGGTGTAATTATTTATAACACATAATAACATAGATTATTGAACTCAAAAAAGGCGTTTCACTTTCATCAATCCATCCCGATCGCTGTCCTACCGTCTGGACACAATATTATAAGTCAATTTTAAACACGAATTTCACAAACTAATTAGTGGCAATTAGTGAAATTCGTGTTTATTTTTTGTACTTCTGTACAGATGGTAATAGCTATCAGGACTATGTGTGAGAAACGTGTTTCTTTTTGATTACTTTTTTCCAAAAATCATGAAATCTATGCTTCTATGTGTTTAATTATTTTTTACGAATTACACCTAACTGGTTGCTTATTAATATATTATTTTATTGATTTTCTGTAAAAGAAGCCAAACTCCATTGATCAAACCATTTCAAAACCGGTTTCCCATTACTAAAAGATATCGGCAGCCAAACATAACTTCCTTCAATTGCGTTTTCCGGTTTCCAACGGTCGGCCATAAAAATAAACTGATCTTTTTTGCCCGGAACAGGAAGAATATAAGTGCTTTGCGAATGAAAGGTCAGTGACGCATCTTTACCCACACCCGGATTTCCTAAAGATTCCCAAGGTCCCCAAATAGATTTGGCCGAAAAAGAACGCGCTTCATTGGGTTCCCAGCCCGTACAGCCGGAAGTAATCATATAATAAACACCGTCTTTTTTAAAAATGGCGGGGGCTTCATTATGTCCGGCCGGTGCCACTCTTGTCCATTTTTCTGTAAAATCTAAATAATCATCTGTAAGTTCTGAAATATGAAGTGTCAGGTTTTCTTCCGAAGAATGAATAAGGTAGGCTTTCTCATCATCATCAACATACACCGTCATGTCTCTCGACATTTGTCCTTTATCAAAATCCTTGCGAACCAGCATTCCGTTTTTGATTGCCGTCAGCCATTGCGGGCTCCAGGATTTCAATGCAGCTTCATTATTTCCCGGTATTTTAAATTCATCCTTAAAATCTATTGGCCAAACCCCTTTATTTGGGCGGTAGGATTTTTTAAATTTAAAAGGTCCTTTTGGAGAATCACTTATCGCAACAGCGGCTTTGGCAGCATTATACCCCTGCCCTTTCAGCTCTAAATGAAACCACATAACATATTTACCGGTTTTTTTATTAAAAATAACTTTTGGACGTTCCATCACACAGCCTTTTGTAATTTCAGAATTACTATCCTGCTCTACTTTTAGCACAATACCTTCATTATGCCAATTGTACAAATCTTTTGAGGTATAACAGCTGATTCCTTCTAAAGATACATTTCCTGCACGGCCTGAGGTTTTGTATTCTCCGTACCAATAATACATGCCGTCAATAAAAAGGATACCGCCTCCGTGGGCATTAATATGTACGCCATCTGTATCTTTCCACTGTTTTCCCGGAACAAAAGAATTGTTCTGCGAAAAAACAAAAGAACATACAAAACTTATAATTATCGAAAATTTTAATCTTAATCTCATTTTATTTCTTTTTTTGATAAACCCTTATATAATCTATAATGTATTTTGACGGAAGATCTGCACTGGTAAATTCCCCACCATTTATTCCTCCTACAGCCAGATTTACTAACAGATAATGAGGCTGCCGAAACGGGATTATAGTTTGATCCGGCGTATTTATGGTTTTGTCGATAGTAATCTCATTTAATAACTGATCATCTACATATAATTTAATTGACTTTGCATCCCAATCCATTTTCCAGACATGAAATTGGTTTGCCCAGGAATTATCTTTAAAGTCTGTGAGTTTTACTGCTTCGGCGTCCCAGGCTGTATGCGCGTCGTTTGATTTCCATGCGGCATTGGCTAATATTTTTCCTGTATAATATTCCATGATATCACTTTCGCCATTGGCAGGCCAGTTGCCTTTTATACCCAAACTCCAGAAAGCCGGCCACATTCCTTTTCCGGTTGGGATCTTGGCACGCATTTCGAATCTTCCGTATTGCCAGGAATGTTTTCCGCGGGTAATCAAACAAGAAGAGGTAACTTTTATCGAATCTCTGTTTTTGGCAAAATCCTTATGGTTTTTAGCCACAAAATTGGGATTGGGTCTGTTTGCATTTCTGGCTTCAATAATCAAAAAACCATCTTTGCAAAAGGCATTTTCTTTTTGATACCATTGATTTTCCTGATTTCTCACAAAACCTGTTTCGTAATTCCAGTTCTTTTCATCCGGAGGACCATTTTTATTAAATTCATCTGCCCAAACCAACTTATAATCTTCATATTTTGAAGATTTCGGTTTGCGGGTGACGAAACCAAAAATCAGTATCAGAACAATACCTAACACCAAAAACTTACCAATAAATCTCATTTTTACTCTGTTTATTTTTATCTAAAATTAATATTGAACTCAGTCCAAACATTTTAAATAAGGGATCCCGAAAGATCCCTCATCACTACTAAACTAAAAAACCAATACTTTTTTGTTTTGTCTGCAAATTTTATTTTTTAATGATTCTGATTGCGGCATCCGGATGCGACTGAATCTTAACCAGATAAATTCCGCGAGGCTGATTTTCGATATTCAGATGCACTTTTCCATTTTCAATTGCATAATTTGATCTCGAAATTAATTTTGAATCTGAGGTATAAATTGCAATTGCAACGGTAGTTTCAATGGTTGGTAAAAAAACATCAAACTGACCATTGGTAGGATTTGGAAACGCGCTAATAGCACCTGCCAAATCTCCTTCTGAAGCATTTAAAGTCAAAGCATTTTTGGCCATAAACGTACTTAGCGTTGCTTGTGTTTTAACCTGTAAAGCCGACGAATACTGACTTTCGCCCCCGGCATTTTCTGATGCTATTTTGTAGAAGTAATCTTTGTTTGCTTCTAAATTTGTATCGCTGAAAATAGTGTCTTTTACATATTCCCCTATACTTTCGTAAGTACCGTTTACTGTTGTTGCTCTTTTTATTTTATAAGATGCTGCATCTGCAACTACCGACCATTTTAAGTTGATGGCTGATGTTGATATTGCTTCTCCCTGAAAATTGGTTGGAATTGCCGGAATAGCAGGCTGATCATAAACCAAAATAGCGGAGTAAGCTGACTCGACATTGTCTTTGCCTACTACTTTAATTCTGTATTCTGCGTGACTACGAACCTGATCTGTTTTTTCAAGAACATTGTAATTTGTTGATTCATAAAAAACTGAAAATGCGCTTTCGCCAGTTAGCTTTCTTTCTAAAATATATTTGTTGACCAATTCCTGATTACTTCCGGTCCATTTTACGGTAATATTTTTATAATCTGATGACAGCGTATAACTCAGCGTTTCTACTTTCGTTTTCCATAACGGAATGTATTCTTTACCTGAACTATAGGCTTTCGCCGATGCATTTTTAGCATAATATTCTCCTGCCGGCGTTAGTACGGTGTAACTTGTAGCGGTGCTGGAAATAACCGGCGCTGTTTGAAGCCATACATAATTTTGCCAGTTTGGATTTCTGGTTTTAAAAGCATCATCTATTGTTACATACATTGCTCTTGAATCCTGTACCCAGTTGTATATCGAATAACGCTCGATATAATCAGTCGTTTCAAGCACATTTAATACTGCTGCCAGATCATTTTTATGCTTAATAGCATTTGCATCTGTAAGTAAAACAGGTCCGTCAGGAAAATTGTTACCTGTCCAGTTTGCACCTACATTCCATTCTGTAATCCAGATGGGTCTGTGGTATTTATCATAAATGTTCTGTAAATCACTTTTCCATTGTGCGGCAGTTTTATACCAGTAACAATGAAGTGCGACATAATCAATTCGATAATTATTGGCTTCTGCCTGTGTCATAAAATTAGCCATCCACGGATTAAACGGATCTGATGTTGCCGGAGATCCTACTCTTAATCCTGATTTCAAAAGAGCTGGCCAGGAACTTATTGCAGCTTCAACTGTCATATTTGCCTGATCAGGACGATCTGGTTCGTTAAATCCTAATAAATGAGTATAACCATCTTTTGTATAAGCTGGTGTAAAGGAAGGCCACCATTGGGTTTGACGAATTGGTACATATTCTACATTTGGTGTAGTATCCATTCCGGTATTCCAATTGTAATACCAGGTAATATTGCTGGCATTTATAGCTTCTGTACTTCCGCCGGCAAGTCCTTTTTTATTGACCTGGTGCCATTTCATTGTTCTAACAAACGAAATTGTACTTTTTAAATTAAGGGGTAAAACCGCAACTTCAAGATCTTCATTTTCTGCTATATAAAGCCTGCTGTATCCGGATCCGTCTGCACTTGTCGCAAAAGTTGCCATGTATCCTTTTTTTAGTTTGAATGATTTAATAGCATTATCAAAAGATCCTAAATTATCAAATGGTGTTACAGTACTATATTGTTGGGATGATCCGGCAAAATTCTCGTCGGTAAAAACCTGTAAAGGCTGATAATCCACTGAATACGTTGATACAACAGCTCCCGACCCATAATTGGTAACATTTGCGTTTGTTCCATTACCTGCCAAAACTCCGTTGATCGAAACATACTGTAACTGCGAACTAATAACCTCGCTTGGTTTTACATTTTCGAAATACAAACGCGCATCGGCTGAGTTCAAATTTACTGTTGAATTGATTAAAGGATTGTATCCGTTTTTTACATACAAAGATGCTGATCCGTTTAAAATTACTTTTGATTTTGTGTAAGCTGCAACAGTTGCGTTGCCTGTAATCTCTTTTGTTTGCAACGAAGGGCTAATAACTTTCTCCGGTGCATATGCCACATTCTCAAAAGTGACTGATGTAATAGCCATATCAACAGCTCCGGTTGCATAATTTTTACCAATAACAATATTGGCTGTCTGCTGTTCCTGAACTTTTAGATCTCCTATTCCAAAAAGTGCTTTGGCTCCGGTGATATTGATGTAATACGTTCCGGCACTTTGAGACTGAAATAACAAATCGCCTTTTCGTAATGCATTAGCAGTGCCTGTTACAAAATTTTTAGACGCCACAATTGTTCCTCCGCCATTAGCTGCTGTAGAAATAGCTACACTTATTGCAGCACCGGGGCTTAAATTAGAAATGTACTCATAGATCCAGGAAAATTGATATCCTTTTGAAGCTTCCAGGGAAACCGGAAAAGAATATACCGAATTTTGAAGTGCCGTTGTATCCCATCTCATATAGAGTAATCTTCCCGAAAAATTAGTCGCATCAGATTCGAAAGTATGACCGGAAGTTACATCCATAAATCGTGTTCCGCTGGTGCTGTTGGCTGTATTAAAAATGGTTGGAGCTGTAACATTTGTCCACGCGTAAGCAGCAGGAGTTCCGGCGTTATCATTAAAATAACCGTCCCATGTATTGATTATGTTGGAAGATTTCAATTTCAAATCGGCGATGGCCATTAATCCGTAATCACCGGTGATGGTCAGGTAATAATTGCCATCAAAATTGGAAACAAAAGATAAATCGCCTTTTCGTAATTTATTGGCATTGCCCGTTGTAAATGTTTTAGAAGCAATAACACCAGATCCGTCAGCGCCTGATGCTATTGCTACATTTAATTTGGCACCAGGAGCAGCATTCGAAATGTATTCGTAAATCCATGAAAATTCATATCGCAAACCTTGTTCTAATTTTACAGGAAAACTATAGGTTGCAGCTGAATAACTGGCATTATCCCAACGAATGTACATGATTCTTCCGCTGAAAACTGAATTATCAGATTCAAATGTATGTCCGGAAGTTACATCCAGATATCGTACGCCAGAGGTTGAATTTGCAGTATTCCACGGAAGTGCCGTAGAAGTACTTGCCCAGCCATAATCGTTCGGTTTCCCTGAATTATTTCCTGTTATTCCAGACCATCTTCCCAATAGATTATCGGCACCATATGCTATTGTTGTGCCTGAATTATCATTTAAAAAATCAAGTGTTTTAGACGTTAAATAATGTCCGTCCTGATAAATATTTGCCACACCGTTTTTTATGGCATATCGGTACGTTTGTTCCTGAGCATTATCTACAGAAGTACTTATATTTTCAGGTGATGATAAAATTGTAGTAGCATTGAAAGTTGTTTTATCCAAAGAGGTTCTAAACCCAAGTCCTATTGCATTTTTAACCTCAACATCTAAACCCCTGCCTACAGCGGCATTAATTCTGGCTTTAACTTCTAAGGTAAATTCCGTTTGACTGGATAGTGGAAATGATAAGACATCTGAAGTCACTGCATTTGTAAAAGTTTTAGAACCGTTTAATGTGGTGGCTAAATTTGCTTTTACCGGCAGATTAGGCGCCTGTGCCTGTATATTGAATACAAAGACCGATAACCAGAATAATAAAAATATGTATAGTTTTTTCATATGAAATATTTGTTATAAAAATTATTTTAAAATTTTTGTTTCATGCTTTCATTGGTAACCGACAAAATTATTTGCTAAGAAATTGTGCTTCTTCTGAGTTGAATTTAAAGAAGTATTACACTATTTCTTCTGCTATTATTAACAGGTATTATTTTAAATGTATTATGGAGTTTAAAAGGTATAAGTGGTTAGTTACAAAGTGATAGGATCACAATATATTTTGAACTGGTTTTTATGTGAAATGAAAACGATAACTACAAGTATTATCCCCTCTAACCACTTAAGGGATAATACTGTAGTAATCAACACTGCTAAAAAACACTATTAAAAGGCGTAAAATATGTAAAGAACATCGCTTTAGCTGCAGTAAAATAAAACAATCAGATTACTGCAGTCTTAGCTGTTTTTTTTTAATTGTGTATCATTAAATTTGAGTTTCATCTGCAACAGCATCCTGCCATTTATCCCAAACCTTAACATTAGGATCGTAACCATCATAACCGTAATTCTGACTTAGTTTTCCTTTAATATTAGCCGTTATAGCACTATTTGGAATTGGCCAGTAGTTATTACGTTTGTCCATAGTATAAAACTTAGTTCCGTTTGGTACAACAATTCCACTCTGATGTTTGTTGTAAAGGGTATAATGTGAAATACGCTGGTACCAATAACTTCCGCCGGCTGCATCAGTTCCTGACTGTTTATCCCAATTGGTTTTGCTGTAGGTCTGACCCCATTCGTCTGGTTGTCCGCTAAGGGCAAGACAGTGCGAAATACGTTTTAGCTCGACATTTCTCCATTCTTCCAGATAAAGTTCTCTCCCTCTTTCGGCAGCAATATCACCAATAGTTACCTGCCCGTACATTTGCGAAGCTCCGGCTCTGGCTCTGATAACATTTACATCCTGAGTTGCTCCACCAACATTACCCTGATAAAATCGTGCTTCGGCTCTTAGCAGATATGTCTCGGCCAAACGATATAAATACCAGTGCGCTTTACCGCCTGTACTTGCTCCCTGAAAATCAGTTGCATTTGGATTGGTTTCATTTACAACATCATGCAGATATATTTTATACAACGGAAAATCAAACCATTCACGAAGCGTATCTTTTGACAATTGCGTATTGCCTTCTTTCATTCTAAAATTTTGCTGGTAGTATGCAGAAGTTTTATCACTGTATTTAAGATCTTCCATATTTACCCAGTTACCAACAGCGCTATTATGTCTGAGATCCTGTTTGTCCTCGATACCATTTACAACCCACATAGGATGTTGCGAATAATAAGAAGCACTAATTGTTCCAATACCACGTCCAAGGGCTCTTGCATAATCATACTTCGCCTGGTAATTTGCATTGTTTGAAGCAAAACGATTTGCCCCCTGTTTACCATCAGGAGTAGTAAGCGTACCGGAATTCCAGTTAGGACCAAAAATTCTCATCGAAGCAAACGGTAAAAATGATTGTACTCCACCATTTGGCATCACCATAATGGCTTCTCTGTTACCGGCAATCACCTTATTTTCTGGTCGGTGTAAATCCCAAATCACGTTTCTGTTTATCGCCCATGTTGTTGGATTTCCACCCGGATCAAAAGTTCCAAAAGATCCCTGCATTAAAGAATAACCTGATTGATTAATTAGTAAATCAGCCTGTGTTTCTGCTTCTTTAAATCTTCCTGAAGCCAGGTAACATTTAATTAGCAACTGGCGGCATGCCCCTTTATTTACTAAACCTACATAAGCCAGTTTTGACTGCTCCGGTACCCATTCTACAGCTTTCTCCATATCTGCTGTAATCATTTCGATGATAGCTTCTTTTTTAGTAGAATAATAACTTTGTTTTGGAACCTGCAAAATCTTAGTAATCAATGGTATATCTCCAAATTGATATACTAAATTAAGATAACGGTATGCTCTGTGAAAATAGGCCTGGCCAATATATTTACGTTTTACTTCTTCTGATAAACTGGTCACATTATCAATGTAAGTTAATACAGTATTCGCGTATTTAATTCCGTTATAACCTTCATCCCAATAAAACCCAAGATAAAAATCATCGTTTGTTGCTGTTTTAAAACTTCCGGTTGGCACTATGGTATTAGCAAAATCAGAAATAGTACTGCTATTATCCGTTTTTCCATATTTCGCCATATCAGAAAAAACATATTCCGTACCGATAGGCACGCTGTTTGACGCAGCATTATAGTGAATGTAATTATTACGCAAACCTTTATCGGCAATCGCTAAAGTCGCCTGCAATCCTGATTCAGTCTGAAATGTAGTTTCTGGTTCGTAAAACGAAAGCGGATCCGGATCCAGAAAATCCTTAGAACAAGAAACCAAAAGAGCAGAAGCCACTGCTAAAGGTGCAAGTATTAAAATTTTATTTTTTATATAAGTTTTCATTATTGATAATTTTAAAGTGAAACGTTAAATCCTAAATTAAACATTCGCGTAGCAAGCCCTCCTGTTTCCGGGTCACCATAATATTTCCATTGATCATTGGCTGACCATGTTGCAGCGTTCTGAACCGAAGCATAAATTTTGAAATTTCTAACATGCAAACGATCGATAAGATCTTTAGGAAGTGAATAGGCCAACGAAATATTGTCTAAACGAATAAAACTACGATCGTATAATTTTGCTGTTCCGGCTCCTGCAGGCCCTCTTGCATCAAGACGTGCCCAGTCATTGGTTGGATTATCAATTGTCCAGTACGGGTTTACAAACGGATTGTAATTGTTGGTGTATAAACTACCATCGTTATACGTATTCATATAACGTCCGTCAAGCGATTTGTGTCCCATGTAAGCATACATATTGATTGCCAAATCCCAATTTTTGAAAAATTTAAATTCATTACGCAATGACCAGTTAATTGGTGGCGCAGTTTCTCCTAAAAATTGTTTGTCTTTTTCATTATAAGTTGGTTTTCCATTCACATCATCAGCAGTATAACTGTTTTCAACTTTTGGATCCCCAGGACGCTGTCCGTATTTTGCAGCTTCTACAGCTTCATCTTTTTGCCAAATTCCAATTACTTTATAATCCCATATTTGAGAAATTGGTCTTCCAATAAACCATCCGTTTGTTTTATCATCTGACTCTTTTGTTCCAACAACATTACCATTGGCATCCTTAACATCTTCCATATTGCCATACAATGCATTAATCTTATTCTTATTGTATGAAAAAGCAACCATGGTAGTCCATTCAAAATTTGGATTTTTTATATTTAAAGTATTAAGGCTGATTTCGATCCCTTTATTTTCGACCTCACCAAGATTGGTTGCAATTGATCCAAATCCGGAGAAACCTGGCAAACGCTGACTCATGATCATATCATTGGTAACTGATCTGTAAAGATCTACAGTTCCGGTAATACGATCTTTTAAGAAACCAAAATCAAGACCAATATTTGTTGCAGTTGTTTTTTCCCATTGCAAATTAGGATTTGCCATACGGTCAATGGCTAAATACTTCGTATCAACAATATTTCCTGAAGCATCTATATATCCCATTGTTGCTCCTGTACCTGAACCTAAATTCGCCAAAGCTATGTATGGATCTGCAAGCGATCTGTTTCCGTTTTTACCCCAGGACAAACGTAATTTACCTGTGCTTAAAGGAGTCCAATGAAACCAGCTTTCCTGATTAAAGTTCCATCCCAATGCAACAGAAGGGAAAGTAGCATAAGGATATGAAGCTCCAAATGCTGAATATCCATCACGACGTACCGTTGCGGTTATCATATAACGATTATCAAACGAATAGAAAAGTCTCGCCATTAAACCATCGGCTGTCTGATGCGTATCTGTACTTGAAAATGAGCTGTTCAAAAGAGTTGCGTTAGCAATATTGTGAAATCCTAAGGCATCAGAAGGCTGAATGTTACGTGCATACACAATATCTGACCATGTTTTTAGGTCTTCTGCTTCCTGAACTAAAGTTACTATAAAATGGTGTTTCTCACTAAATGTATGATCCCATGTTAATGTATTGTTCAGGTTCCAGGTAAACTTTTTACCATTACCTCTGTCTACTCCTATGTTAACAGGATTCAGGTTTTTATTTCCTGCCGACTGAAAATAACGGTTGTAAAAGAACTCATAACGTGGCGCAGCATTGAATGAATAAGTAATACCTAAAGGCAAGGTTACCTTTGTATTAAAAATGGTATTCAATACTGTATACCCTTTTTCAAGTTCCATAAATTGTCGGTCATAGTAATAATTATAACCTCCAATTGTTGGTCCCATTGGTTGTCTTGTATAATCACCATTTGCTTCTGTAAAATTAGAAAACGGGCTGTTTCTTAACATATTTGCATCCCAATAATTCGTACCTGTACCAACAGATATATCTCCATCTGAACGATCCTGAAAATTAACGTTTGCTCCAAATTCAAGCCAGCTTGTAATTTTAGCATCGACTTTCATATTGGCACGAACTGCAGAATAATCATTACCCTGAATAGCTCCCTCTGAAGTTAAATAACCCAAAGACATATAATAATTTACTTTATCACTTGCTCCGGAAACACTTAAGTTATTGTCGTGATTTATTCCTGTTCTAAAAGTACTGCCATACCAATCGTGTGTTTTTCCATCTGTGAAATTCTTCAGGAGCGACGCATCAGTAATTCCAAGGCGAAGTCCCCAAACTTCATTCAGACTTTTGCCTTGTATTTGTGCAGCTGGCTGATAAGCCAACCATTGCGCCTGAGTGATACCATATTGATCTAATTGATTTGGATTTGTATAATAGCCCGCTTTATTGGCAGCCGTTCCGGTTACCCATGCTTCGTAATTTCCGGTGGTTGTATTTGTTCCGTAAGTTTTAGCAGTTTCCCAATCCTGACGATATTTTACATATCCTTCTGCATTATAAACATTGCGATAAGCACTTTTGGTAGTAATTGTCGTATTTGTAGTAACATTGATAACAGGCTTACCGGTTTTTCCTTTTTTCGTTGAAATAACAATAACTCCGGCTGCTGCTTTAGATCCGTATACTGCTGTTGCAGATGCATCTTTCAAGACATCGATCTGGCCAATATCATCAGGATTAATTTCCGAAAGCTCACCGTAAAATTGCATTCCGTCTAAAATAATAAGTGGTGAGTTATGACCTCCGTCAGAATAAACAGAAGTTTGTCCACGAATCTGCAACGACCCACCTCCTTTTGCATCAGCAGAATAACCTACTTTTAGACCGGGAACTCCTCTCAATAAATCCTGAACCGTTTGCGGGTTTTGATTGGCTAAAGCTTCTGCTTTAACCTGAACAATTGATCCTGTTAAATCCTTTTTCTTCATTTTACCATATCCTACTACCACTACCTCATCTAACGAAGCAGCGTTTTCTTCCAGTTGGATATTAATATTTGTTTTACCATTTAGTGCTACTTCCTTGGTTACAAAACCAACAAAGGATACTACTAATACAGCATTATCATCTGCTGTCAGTGTAAATTTTCCGTCAAAATCTGTTATAGTTCCTTTTTTTGTTCCTTTTACCGCAACTGAAGCACCCGGAAGAGGAATCCCCTTGTGATCTTTAACCTGACCGGTGATGCTGTTTTGTGGCTGTACTTTTTCTGTTCCTGTTGTACTACCGGATTCGGTAGAGAAAGCATGTACCTGAGACAATGAAACCAAAACACAAAGTAGTGTAAGTTTCTTTTTCAAATCAAATCCAGATACATAATCAGGAGCCTTAATCTTCCTAATAAATTTTGTCATTTTTGGTTGTAATTTTGGTTAATTGATTAGTTAAGTTACAGACTGTAAAAACTCATTTAAGTGTGTTTTTCACATTTTAATTTTTCAAATTTTTTTTACGTAAAAAAATATCTCGCAGTAGTTCTGTAGTCTGCCTTGCAAATCTAGCATAAGACATAAAAGTAAAAGGGGGTAATTACGACATTATAAAAGGGGCAAATCCGCATTTTCAGAAATAAAAGGCTTATTTTTTACATGTATGGCAAAAAAATAAGAATTAAAATAAACGATACGCAATTAATTAAGAAACATTGGAAGGGTTTCAAGTTTCAGGTTCTTTACTTTGAGTACATTTTTACCACAGAGATGCACAAAGTTGTACCACAGAGATACACAAAGATTTCACAGAGTTTCACAAAGAAATAGGTTGACTTATGTGAAACGCTATGAAAAATTCAGCATGCTGCGCTAAAGCTCAATATTCAATGAAATAAATAAGCTGCAAAAAAACTTTGTGAAACTCAGTGAAAAAACTCTGCGAAACTCCGTGGTAAAACTATAAAGAGAAGCAACTTGTAACTTGAAACAAACTTTAAACTTTACTTCACAAAACGAGAGATCTCTGATGCTGCTAATAAAAAAGCGCCAACGCCAAAATCAGCTGTCGAATTTTTATCGACCACTTGCCCCGGAATAGCTTTTTCTCCAATGGGCTGTATGTATCCTACTGTTCCATCAGCCTGAAGAGCAAATGTTGTGAGGTAGTTCCATGATTTTTCCACTACCGGTAAATATGTTTTTTTATCTAAGTAGCCATTGTTAATTCCCCACATAAAACCATACGTAAAAAATGCTGTCCCGCTGGTTTCAGGTCCTGGCGCATGTTCCGGATCTAAAATACTTCTGGTCCAGTATCCTTCGCTTTGCTGTGCTGCTGCCAGCGCTTTGGCCATATTCTGAAAACGGCTGATGTATTCTTCTCTATGCTGGGCTGTTTTTGGTAAATCCTGAATAATTTTGGCGTAGCCTGCAAAAATCCAACCATCTCCCCTGGCCCAAAAATCTTTTTTACCATTGGCACTTTTATGCTTTGGATACACATATTTTGCATCCCGAAAATATAAGCTGGTTTCCTTATCGTACATGATACTATCAGCATACAACAAGTACGAATGTAATTTTTCCAGATACATTTCGTTACCCGTCACGTTGTACAGCTTTGTCATCACCGGCATTACCATATACAATCCGTCAACCCACCACCAGTAATCGTTCGCTTCGGTGCTCATTTCATACTCCATGACTTCACGGGCACGTGCAATTTTATGAGGGTCATTTTTTCCTGTAAAATTGTATAAATCGATATACGTCTGAAAACAAATTTGCCAGTCGCCAAACAATACATGTTTGTCATTTTCTCCGTAATTGTATTTCCATTCTGACTTGTCATTTGATTTGGCTCCCATCCACTGATTTTTTTCTGCCCATGCCATAGAATAGTCCAGATACTTTTTGTTTTGTGTTACTTTATAAGCCTCCATATTTCCTGTATGGTAAGCCGCAACATTCCAAAAAGCATTACCCAATTCCGGATGCGTATTCTGCCAACGGCTGTTTACTTTGTCAATAATAGCAATAACTTCTTTCTTAGATTCTTTTATGGCAGTTTTTTGTTTTAAGGCAGTACTTTTACAACTAACGGATACCAGTGAAACAACGGCCATTAAAATAAAAAGTGAGTTTCTAAATTTCATCATTATAATAAGATTAAATATTAAATTATTTTGTTGCATGATCTATTGGAATTTCTATTCCTGACCATATTTTCTTTTGTGTCCAGGGCTGATAAGGATCCGTCCAAAAAACATCGGTGGCAGGCAAACCAAGAACCAAAAAAGCTTCTGAACACAAATAGAGGCTTCCGGTCGAGATATAACCTTCACCAATATTAGGCTGGTGACCATATAATCCAATTTGCAGCCAGCCCTTTTCATCAAAAGTGCCAGATGCATTTATTTGGTTGTAAATCATGCTATACAATGCTGAGCGAACCTGGGCCGGAGCAATTTCTTTTGGCAATTCTTTCAAAAGGGCAATGTGAGATAATAACTGGAAAGCTCCAAAACGATAGGCTAATGATCTTCCTATTGGAGGATAAGTTCCGTCAGGAGAAATTAACCTTTCCTGAACTGCTGCATAACGTCTTGCCCTGTTTAACTCTGTTGCATAATCTGCGTTGTAAACGCTGTCTTTTTGTTTAAGAGTGCCTAAAATATCTAATTGCATGGGATGAATTACAAAACTGTTGTAATAATCCCAATGAAAATCAGGCCCGTCGCCAAAAGTTCCATCTCCCAGATACCATTTTTTGTGTTGTTCTAAAGCATAATTTAACCGGTTATTATCAGGGTCTTTGTCGAATTTAACTATCGCTGCCTCAATCATTCCTGCAAAAAGAAGCCAGTTGCTTTGATAAGGCTCAATTTTTCTGGATGATTTTAATGCTGCAATTACATTTTGTTTTGTAATACTGTCTAGTGGTTCCCAAAGTTGGTTGGGTGCGCGAAGCAAAGCCTGAGCAAAAAAAGCCGCATCAACCAGAGGCTGTCTGTCAATCACAAAATTCATATAATCGGGACTGCCCGGATCAGTTGCATTATGAATGCACTTTTGAGCCAGATCGATATATTTTGCCCTTAGTTTTCCTTCTGCAGTTTCGTCTGCACCTAATTCCAGCCAGGGAGCCATTCCGGAAAGGAGTCGGCCAAAAGCTTCCAGATATGTTACATGAGTTCTGTCATCCCATGCTCCGGGAGATTTCTCTACAGGCATCGTTTGTTTTAGCTGGTTTTTACTTAATGCTTCTAAAACAGGGTTTCCAATTTTTGTTAAAGAGGATACAAAAAATTTACGCACTTTTTCAGGCGAATCTTTTTGAAGTTTTTTTGATTGTGAATGAATGCCGATTGTTGCTGCAAAATACAGAAACAACACTAAAGCAGTATTTTTTAAATAATGATTCATTAAAATATTTTTATCTTGTTTTGTAAGTTTTAGGTTGATTTCCAAAAACTTTCATTTAGTATGTATTTATTGTCCTTTACGTTTTGATATTTTTTCTTAAACTCAGAAGGGTTTATGTTATAAAATTGCTGAAAGTGTTTCCTGAAATATTTTATATCGCCAAAACCTGCAATTGAAGCGGCCTGGCTTATTTGTAAATCTGTTGTAATCAATAATGTTGCTACTTTTCTTAACCGGACGTTGCGGGTAAATTCTGAAACAGATTTGCCTGTAATTTTTTTAATTTTTTTATATACTAAAGAATAACTCATGCCCAGGTGAAATGCCAAATCATGCACATTAAAATTCTCTACATCCAAATTGGCATCAATAACATCTACAATTCTTTCGATGAGTTTTTTGTCCTCATCGGATAGTTTTAGATTGGTTTCTTTTTTGGTCACCGAGTTCAGCAGGTAATGCTGCTCGCTGTCTCGTCGGGCTAATATTCCGCTTATTCTCGCTAATAAATAGTCGTTATCAAATGGTTTGGTGATGTAATCATCGGCTCCTACTTCTGCCCCTTTTAGTTTTACTTCTTCTGAAGTTCCTCCGGTAAGTAATATTACAGGAATGTGTTTTAATTCTTCATCTGACTTAATATGTTTACAAAAAGCCACACCGTTCATTTCTCCCATCACCACATCTGAGATGACCAGATCAGGCTGTATTTTTTTAATTATATCTAAAGCTGTTTCGGCATTTTCAGCGAGCGTAATATGATATTTTGAGGATAAAATTCGTTTTAGATAATTTCTAATCTGGGCATTATCATCAACCACTAAAATACTTTTGGCATCTTTAATTAACTCGTTTACATTACCAGTTTCATCAATTGACTGCAACCCACTTTCCTGCAATACATTATCTTCTAATGCATCCTCCAGAAATAAAGTTCTGTCGCTTAGGTCTTCTCTGATTTCTACATCTCCAAAATGTTCTTTTCCAAGAGGCAATTTAATCTCAAAAATGGCTCCTCCATTTTCATTATCATAACATCTCACCTCTCCAAAATGTTGATTTACAAATTGTTTAACCAAATAAAGTCCGATACCAAAACCTTTACGGTTATTTTTTATGTTAGTATTGGACTGATAAAACAAATTAAAAATTTTGTCTTTATCTGCATCGGGAACGCCTTCTCCATTATCAATAACTTTTATAATTACCTCAACGTCTGTACAGCGCAAATTGACCGTTACGCTTCCGTTTTCTTTTTCTGTAAATTTTAATGCATTAGAAATCAGGTTAAACAAAGTCATTTCTATTTTTTCACGATCGACATAAACCAACAGCTTTTCTTCGGAAATACTAAAACTGTAGTCGATTTTTTTAATTTTTGCATGATGTACAAAACAGCTAAAAACTTCTTTGGCCAGTTCTACAATATCAATTTGCCCAATTTTAAGTTTTCCCGTTTCTGTTTCTGTTTTTCTAAAAAGAAGCAGCTGATCCACCAAACTCAGTAATCTTCTGGAATTGCTGTATACCATTTCGATAGCGCCCGGATCTATTTGCTGATCTGTACCGTAAATAATATCCTTCAACGGATTGATAATCATGGTTAATGGTGACCTGAACTCATGAGAAATATTGGTAAAAAAAGTTATTTTTTTCTCGTTTAACTCTTTTTCCTGTTTGGCCAAATCTTGCGAAAGCTTTATCTCATATTGAAGCTGTGCCTGCTTTCGCTGGTATTTATCTACAACATAAATAATAAAAGCGACAAGAAGAAAATACACAAAATAAGCAAAACCACTTCTGTACCATGGTGGTAATATGGTAATAGGCAATGAAATGGATTTTGTATTCCAGATTCCTTCTGCGTTTGTAGATTTAATTTTCAGTACATAATCACCTTCTGTTAATCGGGAATAATTGGCACTTCGGATATTATCAATATAATGCCATTGCGAATCCCATCCTTCGAGAAAATAAGCGTACGATATTTTTTCAGGCAGACTATATTCTAAAGCTGCAAAATCGATATTTAGCATCGATTCGTCATAAGGTAATTTTACTTGATCAATTCCAAAAGAAGTCAGGCCCGACTGATCAAAAACTTTATTATTTACTTTTATAGCAGTTATTACCACTTTTGGGAAATCATGAATCTGACTATTAATTCTGGTATCAATAATATTAAAACCTTTAATTCCACCAAAAACAATTTCGCCAGTGGTAAGCTTTAAGGCCGCATTATAATTAAACTGATTGCTTTGCAGTCCGTCAGTATCGTGATAACTGGTGATTTTTCCGTTTTTAGCATTATAGGTAAATATTCCGTTGTAGGTACTGCCCCAAAAAGCGCCCTGATTGTCCTGAACAATGTTTAAAACTGAATTATTTGGAAGTCCGTTTCGCTGTGTGAGGAATTTTTTAGCCGAAGTTTCGGGATTAAAAATCATCAAACCTCCCCCTTCTGTACCCACGAGTATTTTTGTTTTAGTAAGAGCAATAACTGATCTCACCGGATATTTTACATCAATTTCCTTTCGCTCCATAGTTTTGGGATTGAATCGAAATAATTTTGTAAAATTCCCTATCCAGAGATTATTGTTTTCATCTTCGGTAATCGAAATAATTCCTCTAATTTTGGCATCGACAAAATCGAATTTGTCAGTTGTATTATTATACCGGTACAGTCCTTCATCATCTGGAGAACTGGCCCATAAAATATTATCCTTACCACGAAAAAGTACCCAGATATTTTTTTGAAATGCATTGTATTTAGGATTGTAAAAACTATACTTTTTAAAATTACCGGTCTGAGCATTAAATAAGGAAACTCCGCCGCCATAGGTTGCAAACCAGGTTCCTTTATCATTTGTGACAATTGCGGTTACAAAATTATTCGAGATCGAATTGGGATTGTTTGCATTGTACGCATAATTGGTAAACGTATTGGTCTTTTTATTCCACAAACTTGCCCCCGCTCCGTCAGTTCCTATCCATAAATGTTCACTATCCTGCTCTGATAACGACAAAATAAAATCGCTGGGCAGGGTGTTTTTTATATTTTCATTTTTCGAAATGGTACTAAAAGGACTTTTTGTTTCCTCAATTTTATTCACTCCTCCTCTTAAAGTTCCAATCCAAACTCTGTTTTCATTGTCTAAAAACAAGGACGAAATGGCATTGCTATTCAGTTTTTCTTCATCTGAACTCGCATTAAATAAAGAAAAAGTATCTGAAGTATAATTGTATTTTACAATACCGTTACCGTTTGTAGCGATCCAGAGTTCTTTTTTATCATTCTTGCACATTAAATCAGAAATAGGATACTGAACTTCCTGATTCGTATAAATGTGATGTGTTTTTTTTAATGTATTGTACTTTAGCAAACCTTCATCAACGCCTATCCAAATGTTTGAAAATTTATCTGATAAAATGCAGCTTCCGGTTGTAAAATCAGAAAAAACAACAATTAGTTTTTTGGCTGTTGCATCCATAGTAACGAGACCAACGCCCTGAACAAAACACCAGAATTTGCCGGATTTGTCAAAATCCATTCCCTGAACATGATAATCCCAATGCAGTTTTCCGTTTTCATAAAGCGGGATCTGAACGATTTCCTGTTTGTCTGCATAATAAAGCAATCCCTTACCTGCCGTGGCGATATACATGTTTGATTTGTGATCTGCGATTTTATTGATAACAAAATCGATGGGCTCACTCTTAGAGGTTTTCGCATTTATATAATATCGTGTACTAAACTGATTGCTCAAATAATCATAAACACTTATGCCTCCTTTTGTACCAATCCAAATTTCATTTTTAGTGCCGCAAATACTTACAACCCTGTTATTATTTAGCGAATTACGATCATTGGGTTCGTTTCTGAAATTTAAAAAATTATAACCATCGAACCTGCTTATTCCGTCATAAGTACCAAACCACATTAATCCCCGCTTGTCCTTGTATACAGAAGTAACAGCATTATTTGCAAGTCCGTTTTTTATGCCAATATAACCAATATCATACTTTGCATGTCCAAATTTTGCAACAGCTGAACCTGCTTTCTGCGGCATTGCCGGCGAACAGACTAAAAATATTAAAAATAAAAGGATTCTATTTTTCAAAATATAGTGTGGTTGGAATTAAATGGTCAGGTTTTATTAAAATTTACTAATTAAAATTAAAATCTTTAAAATTAGAAAAACCTATGAATGATTTTCATAGGTTTTCCCGAACAAATATTTAGAAAAATACGAATTAAATTCATAGAATATAATTGCTTCTGCCGTTTGCTTTAATAGCGTCATAAAAAAATAATTAAACACATAGAAACATAGAATTTATGAACAAAAAGGATACAAAAAAAGAAATACATTTCTTTCGCATAGTAAGCTATGTGCATTATAAACAAGTGAAACGACTTCTTTTAATTAGAAAAATCTATGTTTCTATGTGTTAAAAATAATTATGCTCAACAGTTTATTTCACCAATGATATGGTATACGAATAACTGTACTGTTTTTCTAATAATCGGTACGGATCATGAGGAAGTCGTCCCCAACTATCATCACCACCCAAACCTCTTTGTTTGTAATCCAGATGCAGGTAAACAGCTTCTTTTGAATCTAAATTCAAATCAGAAGGATGTCTTTGTGCTTTATCTTTTCCAGGATCCAGATCTTCTGTCGAAATATTCAACGCGCTAAAACTAAGTTCTTGTTGTCCTTCGATTTTAATGCCTTGCCCGTTTTGATTTTTTAATGTCAGCCAGCGAACATCGGTTTTATAACCTGATTCCTGAGGACGAATGTAATTTCTGGCATATTGGTTTATTACTTTATCTGAATATTCTCCAATAAAAGAAGCCGAATTCCTATCTGAATAATTTTCCCAAGGCCCTCTTCCGTAATAACTTAGATTATCATAATTACCGTTTAGTTTGATGCGCATTCCAAAACGAGGTAATTCAGGTAAGTCTTTCCCTGCCATATCTATAGATGCAGTCACTTTTATTGATCCATTATTTTGAATTAGATACTCTACGGTGTAAGGAACAGCTGCCTGAGCTAGTTGATAGGCTACTTTAATCAGCAAACCTTCTGTTGTATTTTTATCCATTTTAACACTTATCAAAGTCGGATTTTTTGAGGCTTCTTTCCAGATTACTAATTTATTTGGCATTCCGTTTCCAAAATCATTATCTGTTGGAGCACGCCAAAAATAAGGAGACGGGAAATTGGTAAAAATTTCATTGCCCGCATTTTTCAGTTTATAGTTCAGGATTTCTCCTTTTTTCAAATCAAATTGTCCTGTCGCATTTTCAGCTTCAAAAGACACTATGTTATTGCTCACAGTGTATTTTAATTTTGAAGCACTTTTGGCAATGCTGTTGTTTTTAAAATAAGAACCTTTGCCTATTTTAAATTGTTCTCTTGCAAATTCATGTCCTTTAGCCAGCAATGGCGCATCGTATTTTGAAACGGCAAAAACATTTAAAAAATATTCTGAATTCTCCTCGATTGTACCTAAATCCAGTGCTGCTTTTTTAGTTTCTTCCGGAGCTGCATCCAAAGTAAATTCTGCCGATTTTGTTTTTACGCCATTTTTAATCAATTCCCATTTAAAGATATAATCAGAAAGATTGGTGAAATTATAATGGTTTGTAACCGACAAATCAGTTCCATTAAGTTGAAATTGAATGTTTTGATATACTTTTTTCACTTCATATAATGCAGGTTTTGGAGTTCTGTTAGAAAACACAAGTCCGTCAGCACAGCCATTCTCATCATTTTGTAAATTAGCACCTCCTAAATCTCCGCCATATGCCCAAAAAGTAACTCCCTTTTCATTTTTTGTTTTCAATCCCTGATCAATCCAATCCCAAATAAATCCACCCTGCATGCGTTTACTGTTATTGATAATGTCCCAGTATTCCTGAAAATTTCCGCTGCTGTTTCCCATAGCGTGTGCATATTCGCACATGATGTAAGGACGCGTTTTATCAGAATTGGCATACTCTTTCATGCTTTTTATGCCCGGATACATAGGGGCAACTATATCGGTATTTCTGTTTTCTCCTGCCTGCTCAAACTGAACCGGACGCGTAGTATCTGTTTTTTTAAGCCAATCGTAAGCATCATAAAAAACAGGACCATTACCACATTCATTACCTAAAGACCAAATAATGATAGACGGATGGTTTTTATCCAGTGCAAACATTCTTTCGATACGATCCATATGTGCCGGTGCCCACTCTGGCAAATAAGCAGGATGTTTGGTTTTATCAAACCAGTTTTGCAATTCGGCACCCATTGCATGGGTTTCGATATTGGCCTCATCAACCACATAAAATCCATATTCATCACATAAATCATAGATATGACTATCATGCGGATAGTGGCTCATTCTAATGGCGTTAATGTTAAATTCCTTCATTAGCTGAAGGTCTTTTATTGTTGTTGCTTCAACAGGAGCGTGCCCTTTTACATCATCATGTTCGTGTATATTAACACCTTTTACCATCACAACCTTACCATTTACTAAGAGTCTGGCATTTTTTATTTCGACTTTTCTAAAACCAGTTTTTTTAGAAATAATTTCTAATGTTTTTCCTTTATTGTCTAGTAATGTAATGGTATATCTGTACAGATTTGGTGTTTCAGCATTCCATTGTTTTACATTTTCGATTGTTTTTTCAAAGCTGATTTTCTGTTCTTTAGCGTTTACTTTTTTACTTTCAGAAAAGATGGTATTTCCTTCTTTATCAAACAATTCAGCTTTAACAACGGTATTTTTAATTTTACTGTTTTCAAAATATTTTAAAGTAACATCAAGATTAAAAATCCCATTTTTATATTGATTGTCTAAATCACTTTTTACAAAATAATCCCAAACAGTTGTTTTGGGCATTGCCTGCAAATAAACATCACGCTCAATACCGCTTAACCTCCAAAAATCCTGATCTTCTAAATAACTTCCGTCATGCCAGCGAAATACCTGAACTGCAATCAGGTTATTTCCTTTTTGTAAAAATGAAGTAATATTAAATTCGGCAGGCGTTTTTGATGCTTTGGTCATCCCTACCTCTTTTCCGTTAAGGAAAACTTTAGCATAACCGCTGATAGAACCAAAATGAAGTATGATTTCTTTGTCTTTCCATGAATCAGCAATTGTAAAAGTGCGTCTGTAACTTCCTACCGGGTTATAATCGCCATTTATAAAAGGTGGATTTTTAGGAAATGGATACGTAATATTGGTATAAATAGGAATATCAAAACCTTCTATTTCCCAGTTCGAAGGCACCTGAATGTTTTTCCAATTGCTGTCATCTAAATTTACTGCAAAAAAATCCATAGGTCTTTGCGACGGATTTTTTACAATATTGAATTTCCAGCTTCCATTTAAACTCTGATATAAGGCTGATTTTTGAGGATTGTTCCCTTTCAATTCAGCTTCATTATTATATAAAAGAAAGGAACTTCTGCCTGCTTCTTTTCCGCGGTCCAGAATTTTAGGATTTTCCCATTCGTTACTCTGGGCATAATTACTTTGCAGACTCAAAAATAAGGCAAGTGCTAATACAATTTTTTTCATTTAATTATTTTAAAAATGGGAACTAAAATTCAATACTCCTTAATTTTATTTCAATCAAACTTTACCAAGCATCATTAAATAAAGACTTACTTAAAAAAAATACAGAGGTCCCGGTTAGAAAATGATATGCTCTATTTTAGAAATAAAAAATAACTTCACAAATTTAAATAACAACACATAAAACAAGAGGGACACAACAATATATTAGAAGGGGTATATCAATAAAAACAGCAATAAAACAAATAAATTAGCAAATAATTTATACAATTCATAATTTTTAAATTAAAAAAAAGACATTATAGCACAGGCAACTTTTCTATTTCTAAAACCTGTACTGGCTCAGGATTTGCTTTTACCAAACCTTCTCCATCTGCCTGATTTACATTTTGAGAAAAAATGTGCAATTGCTTTTTATCGTTCCAGAGTTCTTTATCAAAATTAGGTTCCCATTGTCCTACTGAAAAGCGGCTAAGATCTTGTAATTTCCAGTTTATATTTTGCAGATTAGTGTATCCTAATGCTATTTTATTATCTCTTTCTTCGTCTCTAAAAAGCAAATACAACATCGATTTATGAACTAAAATTTCAGGACGTGAAATAGGGATTCTTTTGGTTCCTCCTCCGCCCAAAGTAAATGACTTTGTATGAAAAGCAGTGTTGATTAAGTTCCATTTTCCATGGGATAAATACACTACTTTATATTGCGGTATTCCGGTATTGTCCCAATAAGTAGTAATATATGGATTTCCCTTTTCATCTACCGTCATGGCCGTCTGATTGATTAAACTGCTATTTTGAGGTACTTTCCAGGCTTGTTCCGCCGTTGCTTTTGTAATGGGCAAGACGTATTTTTCGCCTGTAGATTTTTGCCATGTTTTTCCTCCATCTGCAGAAAAAGCGTAACAAATATCATGGTTGGTAGATACATCCCAGCTTTCCCTCCAAACCCACGACATGTAAATTCCTTTCTCGCCTACGCACATTTGCCAATAGGCACTGCGTTGATTTTCGCCATCGATTAAATTATTTTGTAAGGCGGTCCATTGCTGCGTTTTTACGTCATACGATTTCATAATCATATTTCCTCTTCCGGAAGCTCCTGAACGGTAGCAAAATAATAATTTCCCATCAGGTAAATTATGAAATTCAGGATACGTTACTTTCTCCTCCTCCTTGCCGGTCATTGCTTTTTCCTGGCCTAACTCTAAGCTGTATGGCATTTTACTTCTGGCGTAACGCAAACGGGTATCATGATGATCCCAGCTCATATGAAGATAGCCATCACCATCTATTGCGATACTGATGTCGTTGTGTGCATCTTTTACATTACCGCTATACGGAGTAATTAATGTATCCCATTTTTGTGCATTTAGTTTTCGTTTTGCCAAAACTACCCTGCCTTCGGGATCGTAGTATGCTGTATATTGAACTCCTTTAAAAGTAGTTAGTGCACTGTTTCTAAAAATTACTGTATTTACAGAATTATTGCTCCAGCCTAAACCAATAGTACTTTCTGTAGTTTTTAGCTGAGCCTTAGCGGAAAATGATGAAAATATCACCATCACAAAAAAACTTACAAGTACTTGATTTTTATTTAAATGTGTTATTAAGTTGATCTCCATTTTCTTTATTATTATCCAATAAATCCTTAATTAAAAAAACATTCCTGACTGTTTGCTCATCCTGATTTTTTATAAGCAGTTAACAAATGTAACTACAACACTTATTTAAGCAAAACAATACCAACCAGTTTTTTAATTTATTTATCAGATTGACAAAGAATATGATATCTACAGATAATAATAGTCAAAGCGAAGTAAGTTTAGCCTTAACCTTGCTGTTTTATCATGTAATGATCTTTTCAAAAACATAATATTGAAATGATAGCTATTAGAAGAAAAGATCTTCCATTTTTTGAAGCTTCAATATCATGTAAGACTAACCCTATTTAGTTTAGAATTCGGCGGTAAGAAAATTTCTTGCAGCCTCGTAACACTCTTAATACCTAACATTTATCATGTTTTTTGGCTGTTCAAATTTGTTATTTTGTTTTAAACTAACAATACCACAAAACTATCTAATGATAATTGACAACAAAAATTTCAAGAATACAGCAACCTGTCCTGAGCCTGATATTTATGTATTAAAAACCTGTAAAAATGCATATTGATACTGACTTACTTTATACCTGGGGGGCAGTAGCCAAAAAAGTACCCAAAAATACTATTATCTTTTATGAGGATGATCCACCTTTGTCTTTTTATCAGATACTGGAAGGTACCGTAAAAATGAGTTATACGAACGAAGACGGTAAAGATCTTACTATTGGAATTTTTGAAAAAGGAAACAGTTTTGGAGAACCTCCGCTATTTATCGAACAGCCTTACCCGGCTTCTGCAATTGCACAAACAGATTGTGTTTTACTGAAACTTTCTAAGAGAAAATTCATTGCCTTTCTTCAGGAAAATCCTGATATACAGATTAAAATATTAAAAGTTTTTGCCTGGAAAATTTACAATAAAATTGTCTTTTCTAAAAACATAATAAATCATAAGCCGGAATACCGTATAAAATATTTTCTTGATAATTTAAAAAAACAAAATAATGTAACTGCCTGTCAAAAAATGAGAATTCCTTACACGAGACAGGAAATTGCAGATTTTACCGGTTTACGTGTAGAGACTGTTATACGCACGATTTCACTTATGAATAAGGTAAAAAAAATTGAAATTGTCGATCATAAACTTTTTTATTGAATGAGATTCCAGCAGTTAACCATCACTCGTATCGGATAAATTTTATCAATTTCTGTTTCTTTACTTCAGGTTAGCCCAAAATTATTAATTCAGTATCTGCTCTTATAGAAGTAAAAAAGGAACTTTAAAAAGTTTCTTTTTTATTGTATCACTTTACTTATCATTGCTTTTGAAATATTATTTGCTCTGATCTTTATTTCACTCGCCTTTTGACCTTCAAATAAATCATCGACTGTGTTTTTCCATAATTTAGTCCAGTGCTTGAAATGACTTTTGGTTAAACTGCTTTTCTGGTTCAGCGCTCTGTGTTTCATCATTGGATTTCCGTCAAAATTTCCAGTGTAAAAAAGAATATTATCCCAGAAATCATACATTGTCGGAAGATGTTTTTCCCAATTGACAGCGGCAACTTCGGTAAATAAATATCCAATAGTCGCATCTGTTCGAATCTTTTGGTAAAAGGCATCTACCAGTATTTTGATGTCTTCTTTGTTTTTAATATCTGTTTTCATATTCTTTTCTTAAACGATTAAAGATCTTTTCTTTTAAATTTTCGAAGTGAGATAAAAAACGGAACCACAATCCATAAAACCAATAATGCAAAAGAGATTGTTAGTCCGAGTGTCGTTCCAAAAAAATCTTTAAAAATAGCTCCAGTATATCCCATCATCGCCGATTGGTCAAGGTGCAGCAAGATTTGAATACGGGCAAGATCTATTGGACTTAATGCCGTTACTGCCACCATTGCCTTTTCGATAGGATATTCGGCAAACTGAAATAATAGAAATAGTACCAATGCATCAAAAAGTATTGCAAAATACAGCCAGGACATGATTGCTAAACCTATTCCTTTTGCTTTATCACGGGTCAAAATACAACTCAAAAAAGCCAATGATACAAACACAATCGAAATTAAACATCCTGACAAAAGCATCATAAATCCTGCAGCATCAGGTGCGTTAATTAAAAGAGGAATTCCTGCACCCAATAAAAAGGCAAATACCATCGCGATAGAAAGTCCGGCAAATAAACTCATCCATATTTTTTTTCGTCTTAAAGGCTGGCTGAGCAGCAGCTCAATAAATTCTGAACTATTATAGAGATATATTGTTGAAAAAAGTATCGAAACTAACGGAACCGTAAATAAAATTACGTTCAGGATTGTCAGCAATCCCTTGGCTGAATTATCCTCCAAACCAAAAGAGCCCCAGGATAATAAAGCCAGAATAAAGGTGTAACTCAGTATAATTTTATTTTTAAGAATATCTAATAGTACAATTTTAATAATCCTGTTCATGATTCTTTTCTTTTAGAATTTTTGCAATAGCTTTTGAAATTTTGTTTTCGCCTGTTGATTCAAGCAAATCGGTTATCGTTTTATGAAAATGGACTTTCCCATCCTGCATAAAAATAATCTGGGTTATCATATCGTCAAGTTCACTAAGCAAATGAGAGGTAATCAGGATTAACTTTCCCTCATTTTTTTGATGTATGATTTTGTGCTTTAAAATTTCTGCTGCCAGAGGATCAAGACCTGCAGTGGGTTCATCAAGTATTAACACATCAGGATTAAAAAGAAAGGCCAATGCAGCACTTACCTTTTGGGTTGTACCGCCGGAAAGTGTTCTCATTTGCTTGCCTTTCATTTTATCGAGCTTAAAAGCTTTTATCAAATCTTCATCGAGCGTGTCTTTAGAATTTCGAATTTCTTTGATCATGGCAATAATTTGCTCAATAGTCATATTATCCGGATAACGGCCTATTTGAGGCATATATCCAATATTATTTCTATATTCAAACTTATTTAGAATGGATTTTTTATGGAATAAAATATCACCGCTGCCAGGCAAAACCATTCCTAAAACAGATTTGATTAAGGTCGTTTTTCCGCAACCATTTGGGCCAATAAGGGCGATACATTCTCCTGCATTAAACTGAAGATTCACATCTTGCAATACCTGAAGTCTGCCAAATTTTTTATTTATATTTTCTAAAGTAATCATAATACAAGAGATTTCATTTCGGGAGTTTGATCGACAAAATTATCGGGTGTAATACTTGGAAGAATTTTTTCTGATTTATCAAGAAGCGTAATCATAAAACTCCTGAATAACAGCATTGCCGAAGGATTGTTTTCCGTGAGAACAGCAAAAAGACTCAGCGGATGAAAAGGCACATCTCCAATTCCGTCCCGATTAAGATCATATCCTTCGTATTTATCCCAATAATTGTTATTAAAATGATTGAGCACTAAACTTCCATTGGTGCTAATGTCAAAAGTATTGGCGAGAAAATTATTAAAGGAAATCTCATTATCCATGCAGCTTGCCTGAATTTTCATGCCCCAGCCATTGTCTTTGAAAATATTTTTTGAAAGCATAATCCGGCTTGCTCCTTCCATATAAATTCCTGAAGTATTGCGAATGAATTTATTTCCTATAATATGACTATCTGAAATTTCTTTTAACAATAAACCATAAGCGGCATCTCCCCAATTTTCTTCAAAATAATTATTGAACATTTTTACATTTTTCGTGAACATCACTGCTACGCCCGCACCATTATTTTTAAAGACATTTGAGATATAGGAATCATCATTAGAAAACATAAAATGAAGTCCGTATCGAATGTTTTCTTTTGAGATATTTCTCCAGATAATAGAATTAGAAACAAATTCAAAGTAAATACCATCACGATGTCCGGAAATTCTGTTGCCGATAATTTGTATGCTGTCGCTTTTCCAGCAATGAATCCCGTTTCCTATTCGTTGTTCCTCTTTTTGATAAGCTTTGATCGTATTGTTTTTTATGATACAGCCAATTCCTTTTTGAACATAAATTCCAAAAAAATTATTCTCAAGAATATTGTTTTTTATGGTAACTGCTGTTTTGTTGTATATTTTAATGCCACAAGGGTCATTGAGGGAACCGTAGCCCGAATTGATGATTTTAAAACCCGCAAAAGTTACGCTATCGGCTTTGATGGAAACCACTTCATATTTTTTTTCTCCATCGAGAATAGGTAAGCCATTTCCCTGCAGTATTATTTTTTTATCTACAATTAAGTTTCCTTCCTTATAAACACCTTTATAAACCACGATAGTATCACCGGGATTTGCGAGTTCAATCGCTTTTTTTATTGTTTTGATGGTTTTATCCTTACCTACTTCTATTTTTTGCGAATGCAGACAGGTGAGAAACATTGAGAGACAAAGACAGAAGAATATTTTCATGGTTAGTGGGTTGTAATGAGCATTTATTCCAGCTTTATTTTTCTATAATAGCCGTCCATTCTGTTTCGTTTGCGTTTGATATTGCTTTAAAAGCTTTTGCCTCACTTTTGTTCGAAAATGCCGCTATGTTCCCATGCATGGGGCTTTTTATGGTACCGCCAGAGATAAAGAAAGCTTTCTCTGCTCTAATCAATTCATTTTCTTTGGCGTAATCATTTACATAATAGGCTTTGATCTGCATCTCCTGATGTTCTTTACCAAAATTGGCCATACAGGCAATATCATCAAACTTATACGCCCTGCCTTTTTGGGTAATAATTTCTGCAGCATATCTTCCATCACTGATTCCCATTTTACAAAAATCACAATTGTCTGTATTCAATTTAATTGGAATTGCTTTATCGCCTGAGCATGAAAAAAGAAAACAAGTACTAATTAAAATGCCGAAGAATTTATCGAGAGGTGAAACTGATTTTTTCTCTTTTATGATGGCCAAAAAAAGTAAAACGCCAACAGTAATAAGCATCCATCCGCCAATATCAGGAATAGAATAAGCACCAAAATTCAATAATTGTTTATAACCAAGCAGTGGCGGCTGGTACGCCATACCCGGAACCCGAATGGCTGCATTGGGATCTAAGTTATGACCATATTCATAGTTCCAGCGGTAAAAATCGACAGCTGCTAATACCGCGAAAAGTAAAAAAGCGAAGAAAAAGATGTGGAGCAATTTTCGCTTTGCAAAAAACAAACCGCTTATTGCAATGACACCAAATGAAGCTAAAATATAAGGCAAGATTTTAAATTCTATAAAATCTTCTGTATGAAGGGTCTTCATCCCAATATAGTGATTAAGACCATTTATAATATCAACATCTCCGGCTATTTTAGTAGCATGCAGTTTTAAAACCAAGCCTTCAGGATATTGTGGTGCACTGAGTTCTATTCTCCACATGGGTACAAAAATGGACCCTATTAAAAGCAGACTGCACAAAAAGAGTACTACTTTAGAAAAAGTTGAAAGTGTTTGATTTTTCATGATAAATCGAAATAAAAAGGGAACAAAGAAAACTTTGTTCCCTTTATGGGTTACTAGCTATTCCTTTGGTAAATTTGTACCTAAACTATAAGTAATGGGAACGTTACTTCCTGCAGGTGAAACTCTAACGTAACCCTGCATTTCCTGATGCAGTGCGCTGCAGAAATCGGTACAGTAGAATGGGAACATTCCTTTTTTCTGAGGAACCCATTTTAGTGTAAGCGTTTCGCCTGGCATGATCAGTAATTCGGCTGTGTTAGCCCCTTTAATCGCAAATCCGTGCGGTACATCCCAATCTTGTTCTAAATTAGTAACGTGAAAATAAACTTCATCACCAACTTTAATTCCTTCAATATTGTCAGGAGCAAAATGAGAGCGAATACAAGTCATGTAAACATGTACTTTATTTCCTTCTCTCACTACTTTGGTTTCTTTTTCTCCTTTGGCAACATATGGATGCTGGTTGTCTGCCATTTTGTAATATTTCAACTGACCGTTATTACGTATTTTATCAGCCGGAATACCTTGTGCATAATGCGGTTCACCGATGGTTGGATAATCTAATAAAAGTTTCATTTTATCGCCACTGATATCAAACAATTGTGCACTTTGAGCCAATTCAGGTCCTGTTGGCAAGAATCTGTCTTTTGTGATTTTATTATACACTACCATATATTTTCCAAAAGGTTTTTCTGTATTTCCTCCCGGAATCATAAGATGTCCTGGTGAATAATAAGTAGCTTTTCGATCTAAAACTTTCAGGTCTTTAATATTCCATTTTACAACTTCAGAAGATACAAACATGGTTGTATACGCATTCCCTTTTCCGTCAAATTCTGTATGCAAAGGTCCTAGTCCAGGTTTTTGAACTTCACCATAAAGAGCTGCTTCATATTTAACTACCGGAATTCCGGCATAAGTTCCATCAAACTGTTTTTTGGCAATGGCATCTTTAAGCTTTGTAAAACTGAATACCGGAATCAATGCTGCTAATTTTCCGCTTCCCACAATGTATTCACCCGTTGGGTCAATATCACAGCCGTGAGGTGATTTAGGACATGGAATCAGATAGCAAATATCTTTAAGTTCTGCAGCATCCAAAATCAATACTTCTTTCTTAGTTTCAGATTTTGCAGTCTGGGTTTTCTCATCCCAGGTATTATGAACATAATTGGCAGGTACGCGTTTTCCTTTCCCTGCTTTGATATACTCTTCCGCTTTTTTCCAGTTTACTGCCATGATAAAATCTTTATCATTTTTTGATGCATTAACTTCAAGCAATGTGTTGGCTTGTTCTGTGTTATAACAAGAGAAGAAGAACCAGCCGTGAGATTCTTTTTTACCGGGGTGACTAAGATCAAAATTAACGCCCGGAGTTACAATTTGAAAGGCAAGATCAAGCTCTCCTTCGTTTCCAACTTTTACAAAACTAATATGTCCTTTAAAGTTTTTCTTATAGGTATTAATAGGTACATCGCCATTATCATTATCTGCCGGTACACTAAAACGGCTCGCTCCTACTACATACTCTGTGTTTTGTGTAATAAAAGGAGAGGAATGGTTTCCTCCGCAATTTGGAAGCTCAATTATCTCTGCCGTTTTAAAAGTTTTCAGGTCAATACGTGCGATTCTTGGCGTATTATTAGCATTGGCAAAAAGCCATCTTCCGTCTGCTTCACCATTAGTCTGTGATAAATCCATGTGGTGCTGATCGTCCCACGGCACAAAACCATGCGAAGTATTCAGCATCGCTTTGGTTTCTTCACTGTAGCCATAACCACTTTGGGGATCCTGCGAAAATACCGGCATCACCCTTAACAATCTTCCGCTTGGAAGTCCGTAAACGCTCACCTGCCCACTAAAACCTCCAGATACAAAATTGTAATATTCATCGTATTTACCCGGAGCAACATATACTTTTTGTGCAGCATCACCTTCTACAGTATCACTAGAATCTTTAGGTTTACAGGAAACAAAAAAGGCACACCCCAACGTAAGGGCGAAAACTGATTTTAAAAATTTATTCTTCATAAGACTTTTATTTAGCATTATAATTTTATGGTTAGCATTATTTTATACCGTCAATCTGGCGCATATATTCCAGTATATTTCTGGCTTCATCATCTGTAAGCCCCTGATTAGGCATACGAATCATGCAGAGTTCTAATTGCGCCTGCAATTCAGGATCCTTGTCGATCATAGGATCAGGATTGGTAATAAAGTTCATAATCCATTGCGGGGTTCTGCGTTCTGTAACCCCTTTCCATCCGGGTCCTACTAATTTTTCGTCTGTAGGTTTATGGCAGGAAGTGCATTTTACTTCGGCTACTTTTAATCCTTTTTCTGCCATTGACTTGTCTAAGGAAGTACCTAATTCAATAGTAGAAAATTTTCCTAATCCTCTTTTAGGATCATACGATTCTGCTTCAGCTTTTTTCTCTTCTACCGAGGGAGTCGAAAAATCCTGATCTGTATTCGATTTTTCTTTTCCGCAAGACACAAACAAGAAAAGACCGAACATTGTTACTAAAAATAATCTGTTCATTACTATGGTTTTTATTTTGTTAAACTATTGAACAAAATTCCAAAACTTGTATCTCTTAAAGTATGACTGTAATCATACACTGCAAAAAATGTTCACAATACCTTCGTACTTTCAAAATACAGTTATGAAAATTTGTGTTTATATATTCCTGTTTGCAGTCGTGTTCAGACCAGCGTTTCCAATTCTGGACTACATTTTGAACTACCATTACATTGTAACAGAATTATGCGAAAACAAAGACACTCCAAAACTGGGCTGTAACGGAAAATGTCACTTAAAAAAAGAACTGGCAAAAGCATATAAAAATGATGTGCCTGCCTCAAGCGAGAAAAAAAGTGAAACCTTCGAAACTGCTTTGCTTTTCCTGGTAAACATTCCGGTTTTTAGTTTTGAAAGTATTAAAAAACCTCTTGTAGCGATAAACTCCGTCTATAAAAATCTGTACTCCCTTACCGCTACTGCTTCTGTATTTCGTCCGCCTATTTTCTGGTATTAATTTTTCTTTTATTTCTAATTTTTCTTCTCCGGATTTACATTCGGCGGAAGCCATATTATCATTAATTCAAATTAATACTCAAATGAAAATTTTAAAATACACCACTCTTTTAGCTTTAGCTATTCTCTTCTTTTCTTGTTCATCCGATGAAAATGCTGCTGATAAAACTCCAATCGATGAAACCACGGGGCTGCAAAAAATTCAGGAAATAGTGAACGAGAATCACATTATTGAACTCTATTCTCAAAGCGGCGCTTTAGTTCAGGGGTACAATCATATCACTCTTAGAATCAAAGACAAAAAAACAAATGCCTACGTTAGTAATGCCAAAATAAACTGGCTCCCAGTAATGCATATGGCCATGATGGAACATTCTTGTCCAAAATCGATTGTGACCAAAATAGCAGATAAACAAACGTTATATGAAGGCGATATTATCTTTCAAATGGCTCAAAATGACACTGAATACTGGAATCTGACTCTTACTTATACCGTTGATAGTATTTCGTCTACGGCGAAGGATATTATCAAAGTTCCGGCTTCCGCAAAACGAACCGTTAGCACTTTTAACGGTATTGACGGCGTTCGTTATCTGGTCGCTTACATTGCTCCTCAAAATCCAAAAGTCGCTACGAATGATATTAGTTTAGGCCTTTATAAAATGGAGGATATGATGACATTTTCTACAGTGAATAATTTTAAAATAAAAATCGATCCCAGAATGCCAAGCATGGGAAATCATGGTTCGCCAAACAATACCGATTTAACTCAATCCTTGAAGGATGGATTTTATAAAGGAAAATTTTCCTTGACCATGACGGGATACTGGAGAATTAATCTGCAGCTTTTAAACACTTCAGATCAAGTACTAAAGGGAGAACCCATAACGACAGAAAATCCGGCAAGTAGTTTATTCTTAGAAATAGAATTCTAAAAACTTACCAATAACAAGAAAGAGATGGTTTTCGCTGTCTCTTTCTTATAATTATTTCACAATGAAAAATACAATAGCCATCCTCTTAGCTGTATTTTCAACAGTCTGCTGGGCGCAAGAAAAAAAGAATGATACTGTCGCAGCTGTAAATCTTAATGAAATTATAGTAATAGGAAAAAAAACACCTTTAAATCTCAAACAGCCTAAATCGTTAACTTCTTTAGAGGATTATCTTAGTGGATCTTCCAAAATAAATATGATCAAAAGAGGTTCTTATGCGTGGGAACCCACCATTAACAATATGTCGACCGAACGTACTGTAATTACCATCGATGGCATGCGCATTTTTGGTGCCTGTACAGACAAAATGGATCCGGTAACTTCTTATGTCGAAGTCTCTAATTTATCTGAGGCAAAAGTTGCATCTGGTCAGCAGGCAAGTTGCCACGGAGCAACAATTGGAGGTTCGATCGATTTAAAACGCAATCAATTGAATCAGAAAGCAAACGGCTGGAATACTAGTCTGAATTCCGGTTACGAAAGTAATAATCAGCAAAAAATTATTGGTGCCGCTTTGGGATATAATGATAGTAGTTTTTTTACCCGAATAGATTTTATGCGTCGGGATGCCGAAAACTACAAAGCCGGAGATAGAAAAGAAATTGACTTTTCGCAATTTACCAAATATAATATTTCGGCCGCTGCAGGTTACAACATCAATAAAAAAAATATACTCGAAGCTACTGCCATTTACGACAAAGCCACAAACGTTGGTTATCCTGCACTTCCTATGGATGTTTCATTGGCAGAAGCCAAAATCGTGGCGCTGAGTTATCAATATATTCCGGTTAACAGTGTTGTTTCGAACTGGGAAACAAAGGGTTATTTTAATACCATTAAACACAAAATGGACGATACTAAAAGGCCTTCGGTGCCCATTCATATGGATATGCCGGGATCGTCTGAAACCTTTGGTTTTTATTCTAAAATAAAAGGAAAGATCAAAAACCATGATTTTTTGGCCGATTTGAATACTTTTTATAATAAGGCTGTAGCCGAAATGACCATGTATCCTGCTGATACAAATGAGAATCTTATGTTTATGTATACCTGGCCGGATGTACGCACTTTCTACAACGGATTATCATTAGAAGATAATATTAAAATTTCGAAGGAAGCTGTACTTAGAATCAGTACTAATCTGGGATTTCATTCTAATACTGTAGCCAATGATTTTGGATTGCAAAGCCTTCGTATTTTTTATCCTGAAATGAAGGCGACACAAAATCGCTTTTTAAAGAGTTTCTCCGGAAATTATACTGCCAATAAAGGAAAACTGGAGTATGGTTTTGGTTTGGCTTACGCCGAAAGAGCGCCCTCCGTCTCTGAAAGTTATGGATTCTATCTCTACAACAGCAATGATTTTTATGATTATATAGGAAATCCAAATTTAAAAAATGAAAAGGCTGTTGAAGGAAATTTTTCTTTTGGATTTAAAAGCAGCCGCTTAACATCTAAAATTACAGCTTCGTATTTCTATATTTCGAATTACATAATAGGAAAAATTGATTCGAAAACTTTGCCTATGACTATTGGAGCATCTGGTATAAAAATTTACAATGCACTTGATCACGCTTCGATTTTTAATACTGATTTTAATCTGGAATATTCAATTTCGCAAAACTGGAACATCAAAACATTAATTGCTTATAGTCTGGGCAAAGATGACGATCATAATAATCTTCCGTTTATAAGTCCGCTTCGATATAATGCCGGAATCGAATTTAAAAAAAATAAACTCAATGCAGGAATTTTAGCCTCGGGAAATCTTGCGCAAAATGATTTTGCCAAAGCGTACGGACAAACCCAAACATCTGATTATTTGATTTTTAATATTAATGCAGGTTATGCTTTCGATTGGAATCAAAACAAAATAAAACTGCAGACAGGTGTTGAAAATATATTCGATAAATATTACACCACTTTTTCAGACTGGAACAAAATACCGCGAATGGGACGTAATTTCTTCATCAATCTTGTTTACAGTTTTGACTAAATTTTAAAACAATAAAAAATAGCATTACAACTTTTAAAAAGGCTAAAAAAATAAATAGTCCTTATGATTGGAATCATAAACTAAAAAAGATTGCGGTGATACTTTTACAGTATTAAAATTTTTCAATAACATTCAAAACCCATAACAATGAAAACATCTTTCAAGATTACCGTTTTAGCTATTTTTACCATTTTTAGTTTATTTTCATGTGGAAAAAAAGAGGCTAAAGATATAGCACCTGCTGAAACTACTGCAACGGAACAACCCTACGAAGAACATCCTGTTGAAACTCCTGCGGCTACAAATGATCTGCATATTGAAAGTAATGATCAAATGCAGTATTCCTTGCATGAACTAAGAGCTCCGGCAGGAAAAATCACCCTTACCCTGAAACATGTTGGCAAGATGGAGAAAACGGTAATGGGACATAATTTAGTCATTCTGACACCTGGTACAGATATTTCTGATTTTACACAAAAAGCCGTAGATGCAAAAAATACAGATTACATACCTGCATCTGAAAAAGCAAAAGTAATTGCTCATACCAAAATAATTGGCGGCGGAGAAAGTGATACCATCGAATTTACTATTAATGAAAAAGGAACGTACGATTTTATCTGTTCTTTTCCCGGACATGTATCAATGATGAAAGGAAAGCTAATTGTAGAATAATTCATTGGCTTTTAAATAAATAAAACTCAAAATCATTATAAATGAATAAGGAAAGAAAACTTTGGATAGGATTTGCACTCGTAATGTGTATCTCTTTTTCAGTATTAGGATATTACGGATACGAGATTTATCAGCAGGCACCTCCTATTCCTACCCAAATAAAAAGCCCTGATAAAACGGTAATTTTTACCTCTCAGGAAATAAAAGACGGCCAGAATATCTGGCAAAGCATTGGAGGTCAGGAAGTGGGAACCATTTGGGGACATGGTGCTTATGTAGCGCCAGACTGGACTGCAGACTGGCTGCATAGAGAAGCTGTCTTTATTCTCGAAAAATTATCTCAAAAAGAATATTCAAAAACTTATGCCCAACTAACAGAGGAACAGCAGGCAGGCATGAAAATCAGACTCCAGAATGATGTGCGTAAAAATACCTACGACAAAACTACTGGTGTTATCACGATTTCTCAAAACAGAATTGAAGCCATAGAATACCTAAGCAAATATTATGAAGGTTTGTTTATGGATGATCCTAAATTCGATACGCTCCGTAATAATTATGCTATTCCTAAAATGTCTGTAAAAGATCCGGAACGAATGCATAAAATGAATGCTTTTTTCTTTTGGGCAACCTGGGCTACTGTAACAGAAAGACCGAATCAGAAAATTTCATACACCCACAACTGGCCATCAGATGAACTGGTTGGAAATGTGGCAACAAAAGATCTTTTGGTCTGGTCAGGAGTCAGTATCATACTGCTTTTGTTCTGCATCGGAATTCTTATTTTTTATCATGTACGATCAGGAGAAGACGAACATTTTGAAGTACCGGTTCAGGATCCTTTGCTGAAACAAGGAAAAACACCTTCGATGTACCGAATAAAAAAATATTTGTGGGTCGTAAGCCTTTTAATTGTGCTGCAAGTTATACTGGGTGTCATTACTGCGCACTATGGTGTAGAAGGAAACGGTTTCTTTGGAGTTCCGTTAGATCAAATTCTTCCGTATGCCGTAACAAGAACCTGGCATACTCAACTGGCCATATTCTGGATAGCGACGGCCTGGCTTGCCACCGGATTGTATATTGCACCGGCGGTTTCCGGCAAAGATCCAAAGTTTCAAACATTTGGGGTTGACTTTTTATTCTATGCCTTACTTGTAATTGTACTAGGTTCTATGGCAGGACAATGGTTTGGTGTTATGCAGAAACTTAATCTGGTAGAAAACTTTTGGTTTGGTCATCAAGGTTACGAATATGTAGATCTGGGCAGGTTTTGGCAAATATTTCTTCTTGTAGGATTGTTTCTTTGGCTGGCATTTATGGTTCGCCCCTTATTACCGGTCCTGAAGAAAAAAAACGGCGAGAGAAATCTAATCATTATGTTCCTGATCTCATGTACTGCTATCGCTACTTTCTATGCTGCCGGACTCATGTGGGGAAGACAAACCAATCTGGCCATTGCCGAATATTGGAGATGGTGGGTAGTACATTTATGGGTAGAAGGTTTCTTTGAAGTATTTGCTACTGTTGTAATCGCGTTTTTATTTGTTCGTCTGGGCTTGTTAAAAACAAAAACAGCTACACTTAATGTTCTTTTCTCTACCATCATTTTTATGTCTGGCGGAATATTAGGAACCTTCCATCATCTCTATTTCGCCGGAACTCCCACGGCTGTTATGGCGCTTGGAGCAACCTTTAGTGCCTTAGAGATTGTACCCTTGGTTTTAATTGGTTATGAAGCTTACCACAACTACAAACTTTCTAAATCAACCCAATGGATTAAAGATTATAAATGGCCTATTTATTTTATGATTGCTGTTGCTTTCTGGAATTTCTTAGGCGCTGGAGTATTTGGATTTATCATTAATCCGCCTATTGCCTTGTATTATGTTCAGGGTTTAAATACAACGCCTTTGCACGGACATACTGCCTTATTTGGAGTTTATGGAATGCTGGGAATTGGTTTGATGCTTTTTGTACTGCGCAGTTTGTACAGACAAGAGAGATGGAATGAAAAATTAATGAAATTCATATTCTGGTCTACCAATATTGGCTTGCTGGCCATGGCTTTAATGAGTCTTCTTCCGGTTGGAATATGGCAGGCTATAGAAAGTATCGAGCACGGAATGTGGTATGCACGTTCTGCTGAACTCATGCAACAGCCAGCCATGGTAACCTTAAAATGGCTTAGAGCAATTGGCGACACTATCTTCGGATTTGGCGTACTGGCTTTGTGCTGGTTTGTTTTTGAACTCACACTTCGAAAAAAAAGTAAATAAACCTGAATCTCCGGGAGTTAAAATTCCCGGAATTCTTTTTCTTAAAAATTAAAAAAAAGCCGAAAATTAAAAAATACGATCGTAAAAATCTCATTTCAGCCGATTTTAATCTTAATCCATTATAAAAACTTAATTCTATGACAACAACAAACCCAACCACAATTGGCGAAATCGTAGCAAATGATTTCAGAACCGCAGCAATCTTTTCAAAATATAATATTGATTTTTGCTGCAAAGGACATCGTACTTTAGAAGAAGTTTGCAAAAAGCGAAACATCGAAGAATATCTTCTTGTCGAAGAGCTTGACCGTGCAAAAAATAATTCGGCGAACCAAACTTTTGATTATAAATCATGGCCTTTGGATCTGTTAACAGATTATATCGAAAAAACGCATCACAGGTATGTAGAAGAAAAAACGCCGGTCCTATGTCGCTTTTTAAATAAATTATGCAGTGTTCACGGTGAAGTACATCCTGAACTTTTTGAAATCAACACCCTTTTTACTGAATCTGCCGCAGATCTTGCTACTCATATGAAAAGAGAAGAAGAGGTTCTTTTTCCCTATATCCGAAAAATGAAAATAGCGCACAATAAAGGCCAATTGCTTCAAATGCCACATTTTGGAACAATCGAAAATCAGGTAGTTTTGATGAAAGAAGAACATGATATTGAAGGACAGCGCTTTAAAAAAATAGCTTTACTTACCCATAATTATACTCCTCCGGGAGATGCGTGCAATACTTATAAAGTTACTTTTTTGATGCTGGAAGAATTTGAACGTGACCTGCACAAGCATATCCATATGGAAAACAATATATTATTTCCAAGAGCAATTGTTCTTGAAAAAAACTTTGAAGTAGTGCTCTAAATATCATAAATGATAGAAAAATATGTGATCAAATGAAACGGAGATTACAAGCTTTTTGAAGCGTTAAAAATTTAGGATGCGCTTCAAAAAGCCTTCAAAAGTGTCAATTAAACACCAGATAAAAAGAAAGGAAAATTGGATTTTTCTTAAATCCAGAATTGGATTATTATATATTGGCGTGTTTAGTGGTGGCGAATAAACAATTCCATAAAAAATAATAGATATTATAAAGATGATAAAGTATCTTAAAATAAAACTTTGAAGGAAATCACTTTGTACAATTCTTTAAAGAATAATTTCTCCAAGCTCAGCGACTTAAATTATTGTGATAAAGAAATAAACCATAAAAATATATCAGCGTCAAATATTACAGCTGTTTACGGAGAATGAATACAATATGTCTTAATTCTTTTAACCCCAATACTTTAAATTAAAATCTGTATTATGACTTTACACCATATACTTTTAATAATTCACCTTATTGCTGCAACGATCTGGATTGGAGGCCATCTTACGCTTAGTATTGTTTTTCTGCCAGTTGCTTTAAGAAAAAAAGAACCTTTAATTATATTAAACTTTGAAAAAAAATTCGAACCACTTGGTATATCTTCTTTAATTGCCCTGATTATAACAGGAATTTGGATGGCCTATGATTTTGGAATTACGTACCAATCATGGTTTCATTTTTCCGGCAGTTTAGAAAAAGTAGTTTCGATAAAATTGGTTTTATTAATGCTAACTTTTGTTCTTGCACTCTATACTCAAATTTATGTAATTCCAAATCTCACTAAGTACAATCTCAATAAAATAGCATTTTCGATTATAAGCGTAACTGTAATAGGACTTAGTATGCTTATTTTGGGTTCAACAATAAGATATGGAGGGATCTAAAGACGTATTTTAATATGTACTCCAACAGAATATCATGATCAATTTTTGAACTTGTTCAATCGCTGACGAACTTCCGGTCGCTGGTTTTGGTAAAGTTTATTAACCGCAAAGAACGCAGGGGATTACGCAAAGTTCGCAACGAACAGCCTTTGCGACCTTAATAAAGACAGCAGTACAGACAATAAAAAAAACCTTTGCGTACTTTGCGGTAAATTTCACAAAGTGATATAAACAAAAAATCCCTCCCGATAAATCAGGAAGGATTCTTAAAAGAAAGGCGACGACATACTCTCCCACATAACTGCAGTACCATCTGCGCAGGCGGGCTTAACTACTCTGTTCGGGATGGGAAGAGGTGAGCCCCGCCGCAATAACCACCTTAAGGCCGTTTTGCAATGGGTGATTAGCCTTAGCTAGTCAACATTACACAATATCTTAACATACTGAGATAAAGAAAAGTATTTTAGTTTTAGAAAGTTTCTCCCCCCGACTTGCATCGGGGGAAAAGGGTGTACATAAGCTTACGGATTATTAGTACTACTCGACTATGACATTACTGCCTTTACATCTATAGCCTATCAACGTGGTCATCTTCCACGATCCTTAAAAGAAATCTCATCTTGTGGTGGGTTTCGCGCTTATATGCTTTCAGCGCTTATCCCTTCCAAACGTAGCTACTCTGCGGTGCCCCTGGCGGGACAACAGATACACTAGAGGTTTGTCCAATTCGGTCCTCTCGTACTAGAATCAGATCCACTCAAATTTCTAACGCCCACAGTAGATAGAGACCGAACTGTCTCACGACGTTCTGAACCCAGCTCGCGTGCCACTTTAATGGGCGAACAGCCCAACCCTTGGGACCTTCTCCAGCCCCAGGATGTGACGAGCCGACATCGAGGTGCCAAACCCCCCCGTCGATATGAGCTCTTGGGGGAGATCAGCCTGTTATCCCCGGCGTACCTTTTATCCTTTGAGCGATGGCCCTTCCATGCGGAACCACCGGATCACTATGCTCTACTTTCGTACCTGATCGACCTGTATGTCTCTCAGTCAAGCTCCCTTATGCCATTGCACTCTACGCACGGTTACCAAGCGTACTGAGGGAACCTTTAGAAGCCTCCGTTACTCTTTTGGAGGCGACCACCCCAGTCAAACTACCCACCAAGCAATGTCCCCCGCAAAACGGGGTTAGGCCTCAGATAAACAAAGGGTTGTATTTCAACAATGACTCCACAACGCCTGGCGACGCCGCTTCATAGTCTCCAACCTATCCTACACATCATTTATCCAAGGTCAATACTAAGCTATAGTAAAGGTGCACAGGGTCTTTTCGTCCCACTGCGGGTAAACGGCATCTTCACCGTTACTACAATTTCACCGAGCTCATGGCTGAGACAGTGTCCAGATCGTTACACCATTCGTGCAGGTCGGAACTTACCCGACAAGGAATTTCGCTACCTTAGGACCGTTATAGTTACGGCCGCCGTTTACTGGGGCTTCAATTCAATGCTTCTCCGAAGATAACATCTCCTCTTAACCTTCCAGCACCGGGCAGGTGTCAGGCCCTATACTTCATCTTACGATTTTGCAGAGCCCTGTGTTTTTGATAAACAGTCGCCTGGACCTCTTCACTGCGGCCCCCATTGCTGGGGGCGACCTTTCTCCCGAAGTTACAGGTCTATTTTGCCTAATTCCTTAGCCATGAATCTCTCGAGCACCTTAGGATTCTCTCCTCAACTACCTGTGTCGGTTTACGGTACTGGTACTAATTACCTGAAGTTTAGAGGTTTTTCTTGGAAGCCCTTAGGCGCACTATCTCTTTGTCCGAAGACTCCGAGTACTATCGTATTTCCCCAAGCCGCGTGGATTTGCCTGCGCAGCTTATAGGTAGGTACTTCAACGAACTATTCCGTCAGTTCGCGGCGCTTTCATCACTCCGTCACCCCATCACAGTAATTAGTAGTACGGGAATATTAACCCGTTAGCCATCGACTGTCCCTTTCGGGTTCGCCTTAGGACCAGACTAACCCACAGCTGATTAGCATAGCTGTGGAAACCTTAGTTTTTCGGTGTGCGGGTTTCTCGCCCGCATTATCGTTACTTATGCCTACATTTTCTTTTCCAGCCAGTCCAGCATACCTTACGATACACCTTCAACCCTGCTGGAATGCTCCCCTACCACTTAGAGTAAACTCTAAATCCATAGCTTCGGTAATACACTTATGCCCGATTATTATCCATGCTCGTCCGCTCGACTAGTGAGCTGTTACGCACTCTTTAAATGAATGGCTGCTTCCAAGCCAACATCCTAGCTGTCTGGGCAGACAAACCTCGTTCTTTCAACTTAGTGTATATTTGGGGACCTTAGCTGATGGTCTGGGTTCTTTCCCTCTCGGACTTGGACCTTAGCACCCAAGCCCTCACTGTTAGTGAACATTATATAGCATTCGGAGTTTGTCAGGAATTGGTAGGCGGTGAAGCCCCCGCATCCAATCAGTAGCTCTACCTCTATATAACTTTATAACTAACGCTGCACCTAAATGCATTTCGGGGAGTACGAGCTATTTCCGAGTTTGATTGGCCTTTCACCCCTACCCACAGGTCATCCGAAGACTTTTCAACGTCAACCGGTTCGGACCTCCACTGTGTGTTACCACAGCTTCATCCTGCCCATGGGTAGATCACACGGTTTCGCGTCTAACACTACTGACTAAAGCGCCCTATTCAGACTCGCTTTCGCTACGGATCCGTGGCTTAACCACTTAACCTTGCCAGCAACGTTAACTCGTAGGCTCATTATGCAAAAGGCACGCCGTCACCCCACGAAAGGGCTCCGACCGCTTGTAAGCGTATGGTTTCAGGATCTATTTCACTCCGTTATTCACGGTTCTTTTCACCTTTCCCTCACGGTACTGGTTCACTATCGGTCTCTCAGGAGTATTTAGCCTTAGCGGATGGTCCCGCCAAATTCAGACAGGGTTTCACGTGCCCCGCCCTACTCAGGATACCACTATCTATTACACTCGTTACCCATACGGGGCTATCACCCTCTTTGGCGTCACTTTCCAGTAACTTCCGGTTCCTTGTGCATAAAATCTCGTGGTCCTACAACCCCAATCTTGCCGTAACAACATTGGTTTGGGCTAATCCGCGTTCGCTCGCCACTACTTACGGAATCACTTTTGTTTTCTTCTCCTCCGCCTACTTAGATGTTTCAGTTCAGCGGGTTTGCCCACCTATCGGTGTACTATGTCTTCAACATAGTGGGTTGCCCCATTCAGGTATCTGCGGATCAATCGGTGTGTGCCCGTCCCCGCAGCTTTTCGCAGCTTATCACGCCTTTCATCGCCTCTGAGAGCCAAGGCATCCCCCATACGCCCTTATTTTGCTTATTGTACCAATCATAAAATCAATTATGACCGTTTTTTTTTGTCTTTTATTATTTGTATTGCTACTTATAACAAAAAACGCTTTCTACTTTTTATTATTTTCTTATCTCAATATGTCAATGAACTTTTATTTACTATCTTTATAGTAAACCAGTGGAGAATAACGGAGTCGAACCGTTGACCTCCTGCGTGCAAGGCAGGCGCTCTAGCCAGCTGAGCTAATCCCCCAATCTAATTATGAATTGTGAATTATGAATTATGAATTATTATTCATAACGCCTCAACTCTAGAATTTCCTTTTCAAGTTTACAGTCTCTTTATTTTGTCTTTTTATAATTTACAATTCATAATTTATAATTAACAATTTAAAAAGTAGTCCCGGGCAGACTCGAACTGCCGACCCCTACATTATCAGTGTAGTACTCTAACCAGCTGAGCTACGAGACTCTGTTTTACTTAAAATTTATTATTTGAACTAACAGCAAGAGTAATTGAACTTTAAAATTCAGATCCTTTAGATAAACATCTTTTTTCCCCATCGTGTATTACTACTAACAATTGGGGCTCTAGAAAGGAGGTGTTCCAGCCGCACCTTCCGGTACGGCTACCTTGTTACGACTTAGCCCTAGTTACCAGTTTTACCCTAGGCAGCTCCTTGCGGTCACCGACTTCAGGCACCCCCAGCTTCCATGGCTTGACGGGCGGTGTGTACAAGGCCCGGGAACGTATTCACCGGATCATGGCTGATATCCGATTACTAGCGATTCCAGCTTCACGGAGTCGAGTTGCAGACTCCGATCCGAACTGTGACCGGTTTTATAGATTCGCTCCTGGTCGCCCAGTGGCTGCTCTCTGTACCGGCCATTGTAGCACGTGTGTAGCCCAAGGCGTAAGGGCCGTGATGATTTGACGTCATCCCCACCTTCCTCACAGTTTGCACTGGCAGTCTTGTTAGAGTTCCCGACTTGACTCGCTGGCAACTAACAACAGGGGTTGCGCTCGTTATAGGACTTAACCTGACACCTCACGGCACGAGCTGACGACAACCATGCAGCACCTTGTAAATTGTCTTGCGAAAGATCTGTTTCCAAACCGGTCAATCTACATTTAAGCCTTGGTAAGGTTCCTCGCGTATCATCGAATTAAACCACATGCTCCACCGCTTGTGCGGGCCCCCGTCAATTCCTTTGAGTTTCATTCTTGCGAACGTACTCCCCAGGTGGGATACTTATCACTTTCGCTTAGCCACTGAAATTGCTTCCAACAGCTAGTATCCATCGTTTACGGCGTGGACTACCAGGGTATCTAATCCTGTTCGCTACCCACGCTTTCGTCCATCAGCGTCAATCAATTAGTAGTAACCTGCCTTCGCAATTGGTATTCCATGTAATCTCTAAGCATTTCACCGCTACACTACATATTCTAGTTACTTCCTAATAATTCAAGTCTAACAGTATCAATGGCCGTTCCACCGTTGAGCGATGGGCTTTCACCACTGACTTATTAAACCGCCTACGGACCCTTTAAACCCAATGATTCCGGATAACGCTTGGATCCTCCGTATTACCGCGGCTGCTGGCACGGAGTTAGCCGATCCTTATTCTTACGATACCGTCAAGTCCCGACACGTCGGGATGTTTCTTCTCGTATAAAAGCAGTTTACAATCCATAGGACCGTCATCCTGCACGCGGCATGGCTGGATCAGGCTTGCGCCCATTGTCCAATATTCCTCACTGCTGCCTCCCGTAGGAGTCTGGTCCGTGTCTCAGTACCAGTGTGGGGGATCTCCCTCTCAGGACCCCTACCCATCGTAGCCTTGGTAAGCCGTTACCTTACCAACTAGCTAATGGGACGCATGCTCATCTTTTACCGTTGTGACTTTAATATAATCCTGATGCCAGGGCTATATACTATGAGGTATTAATCCAAATTTCTCTGGGCTATCCCTCTGTAAAAGGTAGATTGCATACGCGTTACGCACCCGTGCGCCGGTCTCTAGTTCCGAAGAACTATACCCCTCGACTTGCATGTGTTAAGCCTGCCGCTAGCGTTCATCCTGAGCCAGGATCAAACTCTTCATCGTATATTGTTTGTCTTAATTGCTTAAGACTAATTATTATTCGACGTTTTCTCTATCGGTTTTTCAAATCTCTCGATTCCATTACTCTTATTCTTTTGTTCTAACATCTCTGTTAAAACGGCTGTCAATTCAATATGTCTACGAACGTGTTTCTTTTTCAATATCGCTTGTTTCTCAAAGCGGGTGCAAAAGTAGAAAACTTATTTTAAAGTGGCAAATGTTTTTTGAAGTTTTTTTTAAGAAAATTTCTTTTCTTTTTTCCTTCCAAACCTTACCAATCTCTCAATGAACTTTCCGTGTTTTGCGGGGTGCAAATGTAACTTCTGTTTTTAAATCTCACAAGCTTTTTTTAATCTTTTTTTGAAAATAAATTTTCAGTTTGATTCGTAATGCTTGTCAGTATTTTAAAGAACGTCTGTCGCTGTTGCGGGTGCAAAAGTAGACCCTTTATTTACATTTACAAGACTTTTTATTATATATTTTCCATCTTTTTTATAAGTCGTTGGTTTGACGGTTTTTACAAGGCGAAGTTTTTTTGATCTTTGGCTGCTTTTATTGGGTTTTGCCTGTTTTGGGTGGTTTTAATGAGTTTTGCCACGAAGGCGCTAAGGCGCGAAGGTTTCTTTTTTTGTTGGCTTTGTTTTGAAAAAGTCAGCAAAGTTGGGGTTTTTACTGTTTTTTTTTAATCGCGCAATCCCGATAGTTATCGGGCGCTAAGTCGCAAAGTTTATTCTTTTGGGGCAGTTTCTTTCTTCTTATTACTAATTTTTATTCTCAAAACTACTGCCCTAGCCCCGATGGGAGGGAAAATCCTTTTGCTTTTTTCTTTAAAAAGCAAAAGATTGGAAGGACAGCGGGAAATAGCTCCTAATAAAAACTAAAATTCCAAATCTTTAAAATTCCAAATTCCAATAAAAGCTAGTTTATGTGAAAATTGCTCTTATATATTATAGCAGAAACTTCTCCTTATATATATAGGTGCAAAAAATAAATCCGATAGTCTTTGAAACTATCAGGCTATATAATAAAAATCTTGACTTAGTTCCTATCATAACGATACCTATAAGTAAACAATTTAAATACCAGCTTACAATTGCTGTGAAAAATTGCTTTTTTTATCTTTCCTAAATTGAATCCAAACATACGATAAGGATAAGAAAACCATTATTGCGCTGGCGTACATCAACATTGGAATTTTTGCAATCACATCCTGATAAACCCATCCGGCGAAAAGTGCACCAAGACCAATTCCTGCTTCCAATGCAATATACATTGTTGCCATAGCCTTGCCACGATGTTCCGGAAAACTCATATCAACTGTCCAGGCATTTAAAGCCGGAGATACGATCCCCGTAGAAACTCCATATAATGCCGCTCCGGCCAAAAATCCGGCAATTGATGTTGAAAACCCAACAATCACTAAGGATATAATTAATAAAAAGAGTCCAATTGCTATCAAACGAAGGCGGCCGTACTTGTCAGACGCTTTTCCTGCTCCAAAACGAATCATTACTGACGTAATAGTAAAGACCATAAAGAACAAGCCTTTGTTAGCAATTCCTAAATGCTGGCTCCAATCCGGAATTAATGTCAGGATAACACCATAAGCCATATAAGAAAGAAAAGTCACTATAGCTGCGGGAAGAACTTCTAAAGCTATAATGTCTTTTCGTGAAATTTTTAAAATACGCAGGCTAAAACGCTGTTTATGTTTCAAAGTTTCCTTCATATTCATCAGAATAACAATAGACAGAAGCGCAAAAACAGAAGAAGCATAAAAAAGCATATTCATAGAAGAATACAATTTAATTGAACTTCCAATAGCCGGACCAAGAGCCATTCCTATAGAAAAGCACAATCCATGCAAACCTAAAGCTTCACCCCAGCGTTCTCTTGGGACAATATCTGCAACATAGGCCGCAGTAGCTGTAGGTTTGAATCCAGTAGAAAATCCGTGAATTAATCTCAAGAATAAAAATCCGGAAACTGTTCCTAAAACCGGATATAAAATACCGCAGACAAAACAAACAATAGAACCAACTGCCATTACTGGTACTCTGCCCAAAGTATCGGTTAACCGACCACTAAAAGGTCTGGAAATTCCTGCTGTTAAGGTAAAAAGAGCAATAATTAATCCTTTATACTCTGCTCCTCCCATATTGCTCAAATATTCCGGCAATTCAGGAATCAGCATATTAAAACTGGCAGAAAAAAGTAATGAACTTAAACAGACTAATCCAAATTGTAGATTATAAATAGGATGGATGGCTTTTACAGAAGAATTCATGAAGATTTTTTAAAAGTGCAAAAATAATGAAAACTCTAGTTTAAAACTAACAGCCGGTCTAAAAGCATAAGTTTATCAAACCAAATTCAAAAAGTAAAAAACAGAAAAAAATCCAAATCCCAATTTTAGAATTGGAATTTGGATTTTCAAAATTGAAATTTATATTTTATTAATCTAAAATAAAACTCACGCTAACATTTGCAACCACTTCTATTTCTCCAATTGCCAAAGTTTCGTTTGATGCACCAGCTGAATCCATAGCTACTGATTTCATAGCAGCATACATTGGTTGTGGACGGTACACCTGAGTATTATCAGAAATAGTATATGCTTTACCAACTTTTTGTCCTAAAACCGAAACATAATCTTCTGCTTTTAATTTAGCATCTTTGATTGCCAATTTTCTAGCTTCTGTTTCTATTTGAGCTAATTTAGAAGTTTCAAAAGAAACTCTGTCAATGCGATTAATTCCTTGTTGAACCAAACCTTCCATTAATTCATCATACTTAGATAAATCTTTAACTACAATTTCTACAGTTTGTGTAGCATTGTAACTTGTTTTCTTTTTCTCATAATCGTATTGTGGATTAAGGGCTACTTGCTTGGTTTTGAAATCTGCTGTTGGAATATTCATTTTTTTGATGAATTTTAAAACTGCATCAATTTTCTCGTCATTTTGCTTTTTGACATCTTTAGCATTATTCCCTTTTGTTTCAACAGTTGCCGAAATACAAACCTGATCAGGCGCTACTTTTACTTTGCCCTCTCCGTTTACATTGATTTGAGGAATTTGTTTGGTTTCCTGAGCGTAAGACATAGTCATAAACATGATTGTTAAAAATAATACTGCTTTCTTCATTTTTGTGATATTTAAATTGTTTGATAATGGAATTTCAAAAGTTGTGCCAATATTTATAGTTTGCCCAACTTTGCCATTACAAAAAGTATCAAAATAGGAATTGCTAACAGAATTACCATCAAACTATGATCTACAATTAATGAAGGCTCTTTTACCAAAGTTATCAAATACCCCCCTATAGCACCTCCAAAATGTGCCGTGTGTCCAATATTGTCATTTTTGGCACGCATTCCGTAAATCGAATACAATAAATATAAAATTCCGAATAAATAAGCCGGCATTGGTATAACGAAGAAAATTCCTAACATCATATCAGGCTGTAATAATATTGCAGAATATAAAACTCCCGTTACCGCTCCAGAAGCGCCAACAGCTCTATAACTATAATCATTTTTATGAAATAACATTGTAAGCAAACTCCCGAATATTAAACTTCCGAAGTAAATTAAAACAAAAGAAAAAGTCCCCAACCATTGTATTACTACAGGAGCAAAAAACCATAACGTTAGCATATTAAAAGCTAAATGCATAATATCTGCATGTAAAAATCCTGACGAAAGCATTCTGATTTGCTCTCCTGAACGGATACTTCCTACATGAAATTCGTATTTTCTAAAAAAGGCAAGATCGTTAAATCCTTTATAACTAATCAAAGCATTGGCGACTATTATCCCAACTAAAATGGTATTCATAAAAAATATTTAATGTGAATTGTAAATATAGTCATTCTTAAACATATGTTAGTGTCAAAGCAAAATATCAACGGTTATTCATTTTTACTTTATATTTGTAAAAAAAAATTACATGCAATTTCTCGTTTATATATTAGCCTATCCTTTTCTTTGGCTTATCTCTATACTCCCATTTCGAATATTTTACTGGTTATCAGATTGTGTATACTTTATTGTATATCGTGTTATTGGTTATCGTATAAAAGTGGTTCGCGAAAATCTTGAACTTACACTGCCGCACTTAAGTAAAGAAGAACGTAAAAAAATTGAAAAAAAATTCTATCAGCATATGTGTGATATGTTTTTAGAAATGATCAAAACGATGAGTATTTCGCCAGAAGAAATGGAGAAAAGATTTAAAATTACTAATATCGAAGTTCTTCGTGCCTATGAAAATAAAGGGAAAAGTGTTGTTTTAGTCGCTTCTCATTACGCGAGTTGGGAATGGCTTTTGACCATTAATAAGAGAATTAAATTTAGAGGAATTGGTGTTTACAAAAAAATTGCTAATCCCTATTTTGATAAATTAATTCGAAAAATACGTTCTAAATACGATGCAGAATTAGTCGAAACAAGAAAAACCATTCCGCTAATGGCACAAAATCAGCGTGACGGAATTTTAAGCCTCTACGGGTTAGCAAGTGATCAGTCTCCAAAATTAGACCGAATTTTTCATTCGATGAAATTCATGGGGATAGAAGTTCCTGTTCATACAGGTGCAGAAATGCTGGCTAAAAAATATGATTTGAGTGTGATTTTTGTAAAAGTAAAAAAAGTAGCTCGCGGCTATTATGAGGCTACGATTGTACCCATAGCAGACGACCCTAAAGAATATCCAAATTTCGACATAACAGAAAAGTACTTAAAAGAGGTAGAAAAACAAATTTATGAAGCTCCAGAATATTATTTATGGACACATAAAAGATGGAAGCATAGAGTTGAATAACTGTTTTAATTAAAATAAAAATCCAAAAAGGCAACCATTACTTTTTTGGATTTTTTTTTGAAAACTATCCAAAACAAGAAATTCATTTATCTCATATATCTACAGCATGTTTTTGATGGGTTTTTGTAATATTTTTTTATCGCAGAATCAAAATGAGAAACGAGATAAACGGCATATATTTGATATTGATAAAATTTTCCCAAATCTAAATTATCAAACTATGACAAAAAAAATATCTTTCTTACTCCTACTCTGTTTTTCAATCCTCACTCACGCTCAAAGTCCTAAACGCGGAATAGCTTACAAAGATCATTCGACAGCTGATTTACTTGCCCTGAAACCAGGAGTTTCATGGTGGTACAACTGGGGTTCTTTGCCTGAAAAGGATACAAACGCCAATTATACTTCTATTGGTGTCGAATATGTACCCATGGCATGGAATCAGATCAGCGATAACAATGTTCAGGCTTTTATTGACCGAATAAAACCCGGTGCCAAATATTTGCTCGCTTTTAATGAACCTAATTTTAATGATGGCGCGCGAATGACTCCGCAAGATGCTGTAAATTTCTGGAAGAATATTGAAAAAATAGCTGTTGCAAAAAATCTGGAAATAGTAAGTGCATCACCAGCTTTTAATGACCCAAATAATAGTTATGGAGGTTACAGCAGTCCGACTGCGTGGCACGATCAGTTTTTTCTTTTATGCCCAACTTGCAAAGTCGATTACATTGCCTTTCATACTTATGACAGAACCTCTGGCGATGTTATTGGCGTTACTAGTCTTCTTAAAAAATACAACCGCCCCATTTGGGTGACTGAATTTGCCAACAGAGTGGTTCAGACTGCAGCTCAAAAAACGGCATTTATGAAAGAAATCATAACAAATTTTGAAAACGATCCGGACATCTATCGCTATTCATGGTTTACCGGAAGAGTTCCTGCCGATTGGCTAGACATGGCAGAAGGTCCTTTATTAGCTCCTGAAAGTGGTGTTCTAAGACCAATAGGAACCGAATATGTAAATGCCACTTACACCTCAAAAAAAATGAACGTTCCAGGCAGAATAACCGCCAATAAACATTACCGAAGAAAAGGAACGAGCCTGCAAAATACTACAGATTCCGGAACGGGTCAAAATGTAAGCGCTATTGACCAGGGCGATTGGAATGAATTTATGTTAAATACTGATCAAGCAGGAAGCTATAATTTTTCTTTTAGAGTAGCCTCCACAAACCAGGGTAAATTTGATGTTTTAGTAAATGATGTCGTGATTAAAACAGATGAAACATTTGATGCAACTGGTGGTTTGCAAACCTATACCAACAAAATTGTAAAAGGTATCGCCTTGCCTAAAGGCGAAGTTTATCTGAAAATTAAATTCAAATCAAACAATATGAATTTTAATTATATAGATGCTGCAATAGCTAGTCTGGGTGTTAATGATCCTGCATTCGAAAAAGATTCTTTTACAGTATATCCAAATCCAATAAAAATACAATCGACACTTCATATAAAATCATCGATTACGGAGCCTTTATCTTTAAAAATAGTCGATATGAAAGGGAGTATTTGTTATGCTTCAGACGATTATTTTACGAATGAAGATATTAAAATTGGAGATAAATTATCGACAGGAGTTTATATTATAAATGCAGTTTATGGCTCAGTTAAAAAATCTATTAAGATTATTAAAAACTAAAAAAAGAAAAACCTCTTTCAAAATAAATGAAAGAGGTTTTCTTTTAATAACTGCTCATTTTAACCGCAAAGTTCGCAATGATTTACGCAAGGTTCGCAAAGTTTATAACACAAAGCTTTGCGAACTTTGCCTTTTATAAAAACTCAATATTAAAAAACCTTTGCGTACTTTGCGGTTAAATCTACCCGTTTCAAGCATTTAAATTCCCGCAATGGCTTTTATTTCATCTATAATTCGAAGAGCCAAAACATCTGCTTTATCCTGTGAAGGAGCTTCAGTATAAATTCTGATGATTGGTTCTGTATTTGATTTTCTTAAATGAACCCATTCTGTAGCAAAATCAATTTTCACACCATCAATCGTTGTGATATCTTCGTTTTTATATTTTTCTGTCATGGCTACTAAAATCGCATCAACATCAATTTGTGGTGTTAATTCGATTTTGTTTTTACTCATATAATATTCAGGATATGAAGCACGCAATGCCGAAACTGATATTTTTTTGTTGGCCAAATGAGTCAGGAACAACGCCACTCCTACCAAACTATCGCGTCCGTAATGAGATTCTGGGTAAATAATTCCACCGTTACCTTCGCCACCAATAATAGCATTGTTTTTCTTCATTAATGCTACTACGTTTACTTCTCCAACTGCGCTGGCTTCATATTTTCCGCCATGAGCTACAGTTACGTCACGCAAAGCACGTGATGATGACATGTTCGAAACTGTATTTCCTGCAGTTTTACTCAGAACATAATCCGCGCAAGCCACTAATGTATATTCTTCCCCAAACATTTCTCCGTCTTCGCAAATAAAAGCCAAACGATCTACGTCCGGATCAACTACTACTCCCATATCGGCTTTTTCTTTTACTACCAATTCAGAAATATCTGTTAAATGTTCTTTTAATGGTTCCGGATTATGAGGGAAATGTCCGTTTGGTTCGCAGTATAATTTTACTACTTCAACGCCCATTAATTCTAATAATTTTGGAATAATAATTCCTCCTGAAGAGTTTACTCCATCAACCACTACTTTAAATTTTGCTGCTTTTACTGCTTCAACATCAACTAAAGGTAAATTCAGCACCTCGTCGATATGAATATCCATGTAGGCATCATTTACGGTGATTTCGCCTAAACTGTCCACATCCGAGAAATCGAAAGCTTCAGCATCGGCAATTTCAAGAATTTTAGCGCCTTCTTCTCCACTTAAAAATTCTCCTTTTGCATTCAATAATTTTAAGGCATTCCATTGTTTTGGATTATGAGAAGCTGTCAGGATAATTCCACCATCAGCTTTTTCTAAAGGAACAGCCACTTCTACCGTTGGCGTTGTAGAAAGTCCAAGATCAATTACATTAATTCCTAAACCTATTAATGTATTCACAACAAGATTATGAATCATTGGTCCCGAAATTCTGGCATCACGACCAATTACAACCGTTAGTTTTTCTTTTGAAGTATTGTTTTTAAGAAAAGTACCGTATGCCGATGCAAATTTTACAGCATCAACAGGAGTCAGGTTATCTCCTACTTTTCCACCAATTGTTCCTCTTATTCCTGATATCGATTTTATTAAAGTCATTTTTATGAGTTATGGTTACCAATTACAAATATAGAAAAGTTACTAAGGTTCTTAGTGACTAAGTGGCTAAGAATTTAAAAAAAAGGTTCTAAGGTGCTAAGTTGCTAAGGTTCCGAGATCCTATAAAAAGTCTTTAAGTTGCTAAGAAACTAAGTTGATGATACTTTAATAGCACAAGCCTTCTAAGCTGCATCATTCAATAAAACGATATCAAAAAGTTTTCATACTTTTACTAAAACAAACTTAGTTTCTTAGCCACTTAGAACCTTAGCCACTCAAAAAAAAACAATGAATTTCCTAGCCCACATCTATTTGTCCGGAGATAATGATTTAATCAAAATTGGTAATTTTATGGCCGATGGAATTCGAGGGAAACAATTTGAACATTTTCCTGATGAAGTTCAAAAAGGTATTATTTTACATCGTTCGATAGATACTTATACGGATGCCCATGATGTTTTTAGACAAAGCACCAAACGTCTGCATGAAAAATACCATCATTATGCAGGTGTGATTGTTGATATCATTTATGATCATTTCCTGGCCAAAAACTGGACAAAATATTCTGATGAAAAACTCGAAGATTTCATTAATCGATTTTACCAATCATTACATGAAAATTATGATATTCTGACCGAAAAAACACAAGGTTTAATGCCTTACATGATCGAAAGAAACTGGCTTTTGAGTTATCAAACCGTAGAAGGAATTCATAACATCCTGACTCAAATGGATAGAAGATCTAAGAACCTGTCAAAGATGCAGTTTGCAAGCGAGGAACTTGTAGCATTCTACTCTGAATTCGAACAGGAATTCACCCTCTTTTTTGAAGATATCCGAACACATGCAAAACAAAAATTACACTCTCTATAAAATCAATCAGATTTTATAAAAACAAAACACGATTCTCTTTTTATGAAAAAAATAGTTTTTTTATTAAACTTTATATCTATATATAGTTTTAGCCAGCAAACTCCAAAACCAACCGGATTAGTAGCTGCAAAAGCGATGGTCGTTTCGGCGCGCCAGGAAGCCTCAAAAGTCGGTGCCGAAATTATTCAAAAAGGCGGAAATGCATTTGATGCCATGGTCGCCACAGAACTGGCACTTGCGGTTGCATATCCGTACGCAGGAAATTTAGGTGGTGGCGGATTTATGGTTTACAGAAAAGCGAATGGCGAAGTGGGATCTTTAGATTATCGCGAAAAAGCGCCTTTGGCAGCAACAAAAGACATGTTTCTGGATAAAAAAGGAAATGTTATAAAAGGCAAAAGTACCGAAACTGCTCTTGCTATTGGTGTTCCGGGAACTATTGCCGGAGTTTTTGCGGTTCATAAAAAACTAGGTTCTCTGCCTATGTCTGAAATTCTAAAACCTGTTATTGCCTTGGCAGAAAAAGGTGTTGTCGTAACCCAAAAACAAGAAAAAAGACTGCAGGCTTATCATGATGCGATTGTAAAAATAAATGGTCCTACTACATTATTGGCCGGTAATTTTAAAGAAAATGACACCATCAAATATCCTGCTCTTGCCAATACTTTGAAACGCATTGCAAAAAATGGAAGAAACGAATTTTATAAAGGTGAAACGGCTAAAATCTTAGTGAATTATCTTCAGAAAAAAGGCGGAATTATAACCCTTAAAGATTTAGAAAAATACGAAGCAAAATGGAGAAAGCCATTACAATTTAATTACAAAGATTTAAAAATAACTTCGATGGCACCTCCTAGCAGCGGCGGAATCTGTCTGGCACAAATCATGAAGATGATTGCTCCTTATGATTTAGCCAAAATGGGACATAACTCTGAAGAATCGATTCAGGTAATTGTTGAAGCCGAAAGAAGAGCTTATGCCGATAGAAGCCAATTTTTAGGAGATCCTGATTTTGTAAAAATTCCGATTAACGGATTGTTATCTGACTCGTATTTAAAAGGCAGAATGTCAACTTTCGATACAAAAAAAGCCAGTTTATCATCCGAAATAAAAGAAGGAAAAGTAAATTTTAATGAAAGCACCGAAACCACTCATTATTCGATTGTTGATGCGCAAGGAAATGCCGTTGCAGCCACAACAACGCTTAACGATGGTTACGGATCTAAATATTATTGTGATGAATTGGGTTTCTTTTTGAATAATGAAATGGATGATTTTAGTGCCAAACCGGGTTCTCCAAATATGTTTGGTCTGGTAGGAAATGAAGCCAACAGCATCGCGCCACAAAAAAGAATGTTAAGCTCAATGACTCCAACAATTGTGGAGAAAAACGGTAAATTATTTATGGTTGTAGGTTCTCCTGGAGGATCAACGATTATTACAAGTGTATTACAAGCCATTTTAAATGTTTACGAATACAATTTAAGCATGCAGGATGCTGTAAATGCTCCGCGTTTTCACCACCAATGGTTACCGGACTTAATTACTTTTGAACCCAATGCTTTTGATAAAAACACTATCGACAAACTAAAAGCAAAAGGATATTTAATCAACGAAAAAACAACTCCGGTAATTGGTAAATTAGACTGTATATTAGTTTTACCAAACAACACTCTCGAAGGTGGCGCAGATTCCCGAGGAGACGATACAGCAGTTGGTTTTTAATTTAATTACAGATTTCTATTTAAAATTAAACATTATCATCTAAATTTGTAGTTTACCTAACTTTTACAAACAGAATGCTAAAAAAATATTTCAGAAGACTCGAAAGCATCATCGCTTTGGCACAATCATTAATGACTCCAAAGCAATTTATTTTTTTATCAAGTGTTTTAATTGGTGTTTCCTGCTCTTTGGCGGTAATTGTTCTTAAAACCTTTGCTCATAGTGTTTTCTCTTTTGCGACTTACATCAACGGTATTTTAAAACTAAGTTTCATTAACAGTATACTTCCAATTGTCGGAATCGTGCTGACTGTTTTTGTGGTAAAAAGAGTTCTTAACGGAAGCATCGAAAAAGGAACTTCTCAGATTTTATATGCTGTGGCAAAAAAAGCCAGTATTATTCCGAAAAAGCAGATGTATGCTCAAATCGTTACCTCTTCCCTTACGGTTGGTTTAGGAGGTTCTGCCGGTTTAGAGAGTCCTATTGTAATTACAGGAGCAGCGTTTGGATCAAATTTTGCCCAAAACTATAAATTACCTTATAAAGACAGAACCTTACTTATTGGATGTGGAGTTGCAGCGGGAATTTCTGCAGCTTTTAATGCTCCAATTGCTGGAGTTCTTTTTGCTATAGAAGTTTTATTAGTCGATGTAAGCATTTCTGCGTTTACGCCTATTATGATTTCTGCCGCTACCGGTGCTTTGGTTTCTGCTATCGTTTTGGATGAAACTATTTTATTATCGTTTAAAAAACAAGAAGCTTTTAACTATCATAATATTCCTTTTTATGTTCTGTTAGGAATTTTGACCGGTTTTATAGCCGTTTATTACGCTCGAAATTTTCAAAGAGTCGAACATTATTTTTCACATTTAAAAGTGGGTCCGTACAGAAAAGCCTTAATTGGTTCTTCATTATTGGCATTACTTATTTTTATATTTCCAACACTTTTTGGAGAGGGTTACGAAAGTATCAAAACCTTATCTGAAAGTGATCCGGGACATATATTAGACAATACTTTGTTTGCTGATTTTAGAAATAATCAATGGGTGTTGCTTCTTTTTGTAGGATGCACGATGATGGTAAAGGTATTCGCTTCAGGATTGACTCTAGGAAGTGGTGGTAACGGAGGGAATTTTGCTCCTTCCCTATTTTTAGGATCTTACTTAGGTTACTTTTTCTCGAAATTCATCAGCCTTATTGGTTTATCAAAATTACCAATCAGCAATTTTACCATGGTTGGAATGGCCGGTATCCTGAGCGGATTATTTCATGCACCGCTTACTGCCATTTTCTTAATCGCCGAAATTACCGGAGGTTACAGTTTGATGATTCCGCTTATGATTGTTTCTTCGATAAGTTTTGCTATTTCTAAACGTTTCGAAAAATATTCTCTTGATGTAAAAGGTCTGGCTAAAAAAGGTCACGCTTTTACCAGCAATAAAGACTCCAATATTCTTTCTACTTTAGATATTGACACTATTATTCAATGTGATTATTTAACGGTTCATCCTGATGAAAATTTAAGTAAACTGGTCGATCTTATTTCGCACTCGAATCAGGTTGTTTTTGCTGTTGTCGACAACGAAAAAGATTTAGTTGGTGTAGTTCATTTTAATGATATTCGGGAAATTATCTTCAATAACTATCGCGTTAAGTATACTTTGATTAAAGATGTAATGAAAACACCTCTGGCTACAATTTCATCAAATGACAGCATGGAAATCGTGATGAGTAAATTCGAGCTATCAAAATCGGCTTTTCTTCCTGTTTTACGAAACGGAAAATATTTTGGATTCATTTCTAAGTCTATTGCACTTGAGGCTTACAGAACTAAATTACGCTCTATGACAATCGAATAAAGCTGTTTTCAAAATTCTGAAATAACGTTATCTTTTCTTTCCAAAAACCAAATACCACCAAAGTTTATTATGAAAATTAAAGCCATTATTGTTGATGATGAGTCACATGCGCGCAGTTTCTTAAAAAAACTATGCAATCGATATTATGAAGATAAAATCGAAATAGTTGATGAATGCAATTCGGTTACTGCAGCTTTAATTTCAATAAAAAAAAATGCACCCAATCTTGTTTTTCTGGATATTCAGATGCCGGATGAAAACGGTTTTGAATTGCTTACTCATTTCGAGAGTATTCCATTTGAAGTTATCTTTACAACTGCTCATAAAGAATATGCTATCGAAGCGATTCGCAACAGTGCTTTAGATTATTTATTAAAACCAATTGATGTCTCAGATTTTAAAATTGCAATTGACAGACTCGATTTTGTTTTAGAAAAAAAGAACAGTTTAAATCGTTACCAACTACTTTCTCAAAACATAGCCAATCAATTTACAGGAAAACAGCAAATTGCTTTTCCCACAAAAACCGGCTTTGAGGTAGTGCAGGTTAGCAAAATCATTTTTTGCAAGTCAGACGGTTCGTATACTCTTATTCACACTACAGACAAACAACATTATACTTCAAAATCATTCAAAGAAACTTGTGAATTACTTCTTTCCTCTCCTAATTTCCTAAAAGTACAGCGAAGTTATTTGATAAACCGGGAATATGTTGTCAATTTTAAATCAGATGAGTTTCTTCTCGAAATGACTTCAGGTGATAAAATTCCTGTTTCGGATAAATCATTTAATAAAAAAGAGCTTATTGATGCCATTACCAAATAAGATCTTTGTACAACTCTTTTTCATTTTAATTACAACTTCTGCTTTAGGTCAATATTTCCCATCGCGAAACTTTACCACTTCAGATGGATTACCTAATAATGCAGTACGGTCATTATTTTTAGATTCTAAAAACATTTTATGGATAGGAACTGAAAATGGTATTTCAAGAATGGAAAACGGGACCTTTACGACTATTGATGAAAGCAATGGTTTAGGGCATAACAGTTGTTGGGATATTACAGAAGATACACAAGGTAATATGTGGTTTGCCAGTTATGGTGGCGGCGTAAGCAAATTCGACGGTAAAAAGTTTACTGTTTTTACTATGAAAGATGGGCTTTTAGCCAATAAAACAAGAAAAGTTTTCCCCTATAAAAATAAAATTTATGTTGGTACAGAACAAGGCGTTTCTATAATTGACATAAAAACAAACAAACTAATTACTCCTAAGGTTCCCGAGCATAAAGAAGATTTTATTTCCTTAGCCTTCGTGGAATATAATGGTGTAGTCTATTTTACTTCTACTTTTGCAGGTTTATTTAGAATTGACGAATCGTCTTCGACTCCCCGAATCCAACCCGTTATCTTACATAAAAACTCCTATTCATTAGGACTTTTTGGTTCTACACTTTATAGCGGAAACGAAAGCCATATTAATAAATTTGATTTTGATAAAATTTCACAAGGAGACACCTCTTCTAAAGATTTTGGAAAATCTTTTGTCTGGCAATTCGCAAAAGACAAGAGAAACACCATTTTTGCAGCAGCTTGGGGCGTTTATACTCCTGACGGAGGACTTTATACAATTGCAGAAGATAAGATGACAGATGTGTCTGCTGCATACGGAATTGATTCTAAAATTCTACTGAATGTTGTCTATGATAAATTTAATGACATACTTTATGTGGGTTCGAATGACAATGGAATCTACCAGGTAAGATTGGATGAAATCATTAATTATAATCCTTTCCGTTCAAAATACATTATAGATTTTGAAGATTTTAATAATCAAAAGATAATTCTGGAAACTTCCGGCCTAAAAGTCATTAATGCAAAACAAGAAATTACAAATTCTATTTCACTAGACGATTTTAAGAAAATTGAAATGACTTTCTTTAGAAAAGGAAAACAAATCCTAACTAAACAATCAGCAGAATCCAGGGATTTCGAATTAAATTTTGACATTCCAACAAATGAAATTGAGTTTTATGAAATGGTAAAAAACCAAAACTCTTTATGGATTAGCAGCAATATAGGTATTTTTGAAATTGATAAAAATTATAAAATAGTCAATTACCTTCCCAAACATAGTTTAAAAATTGGTTTTGGCTATGATGATAAATTAATAGAAACCATAACTTATGCAGGAGTTCGGGTGTACGAAAATTTAAAAACCTTAGAAAATACGCATTATTCAAAATTCAATAAAAACACGCCACAATACATTGTAAAAATTTTAACCAATAAAAACAAAACTTATCTTCTATCCGTTTTTAATGGTTTATACGTATATGAAAATGGTCAGTTCCGATCGTACTTGTCTGATGGAATCTGGAAAGAAAAAAAGTTCAAACACATTACAAAAAACAACAAAGGGCAACTTATTCTGGCAGCTGAATTTGGGGATGTTTTTATAATCGATGATTCAAAATCATTCAGAATTCTTAAAACGATTTCAAAAAAACAAATTATTGGGAATACTATTTTATTTCTTGAATCGTACAAAGACTACATTTTGATAGGTACAGAAAAAGGGATCAATATTTATAAAGATGGCATTATTCGACTTATTGACAAGGAACAAGGTCTCAAAGATTGCCGAATAACTACTTCTCAAATTTTCGAAAATACATTATGGCTGGGAACTCAAAAAGGTTTTTATACAATAGATTTAATCCGTTTACTTGCAGCGCAATTAACCGTTTCTGAAATTGGAATCAGTAAAATTGCAATAAATAATATTCCTTTACAACCTTCGGCTTACAGATGGTTCAGTTATAATTCAAAACAACTCATTTCAGACTACAAGCACAATTCTTTTTCAATTGATTTTGTTCCAAAGGGGCACCCTTTTCCTAATAAATTAAAATTTAGATACCGCCTAAACAGTAATAATCGCTGGAGTCCTTATAGCGAAAAAACCAATTTATTTTTACCTTATCTGCCCTACGGAAACTACAATGTAGCTATTGAAGTTTTTGATATGAACGCAGGGAAATCAAAAGTTTTTACGATTTTACAACTTCATATTCAGCCTCCGTTTTGGTTAAGCTGGTGGTTTATTGTATTAATTGTTGCTTGTTTTTCCGGAGTAATCGTATTTATTTTTCTTAGAATAAAAAGAAAATCCAACGAAAAAACGATTATTCAGCGTCGTATTGCCGAAACCAAACTCGAAGCCTTGCTGAGCCAAATGAATCCGCATTTTACTTTTAATGCTATCAACGCTATTCAGGATTTCATTATAAGTAACGACATCGAAAACTCACTGCTTTATATTAGCGAATTTTCGAAGTTAATTCGTAAAACACTCGAAAACTCATCAAAACAAAAGATTACTATTGATGAAGAAATAGAATATCTTCAGGCTTACATTAACATTGAGAACATGCGTTTTGATAATCGATTAGATTTCGAAATTCAAATTTCACCAGAAGTAGATACTTGTTTTACCAAAATTCCAACAATGCTTTTACAGCCTTTTGTAGAGAATGTTTTTGTTCATGCTTTTAATGAATCAAGTGTTGCTCCCCAATTGATCATTTCGTTTAAAATGATTTCAGAAACTATTTTAGAATGTAAAATCACCGATAACGGATTAGGAATTAAGGCCTCAAAAAAAAATAAACTACATCAGTCAAAAGGAATTCAGCTTACAAAAGAGCGACTTTCACTTTTGCAGGAATTAAAAGATCCTATCGAAATTACTTTTACCGAAAATAATGGTACAATAGTTACTATTTTACTTTTGGTTTAATTTCTTCTACTTATAATTCAAAAAGCACTTGTCAAGTTTTGACAAGTGCTTTTTTCGTTTATAAACTAAAAAGATGCTTTCAAATTAAATAAGGATGCTTTTATAAAGTAAATTAATTAGAAAAGGAGTGATAATTTATTTTTGAAAGGAATTAATAAATTAAAAAATATGGCAACTTATAAATGTCGACGATGCGGAATTATTAGAAACGACTTTCAAAGATTACTATTAGCATTAACACCGCAAAGATGTAAACCCGGACTATTTAGCTCTAGCGGATCTGTTTCATCTCATGCTTGGTACAAAATTTCTAATGATAACATTTATTAATTGAAATGATCTGTTGATCTAACTACTATTTAATTAATGAGTAAAAAATTAAAAAATATCTTTATAAAGAAAGTAAATTATGATTAAAAAAATACTATTAGGGTTTATTTTAATACTAGCATTATCAGTACAAAGTCAGACAAAGAAAAAGGCACAGCCCTCTTATGAAAATACAGTAAAAAATTACGTGAAATGGTTTGAATCCCTTCCAGATTATAAAAAACGTGAAGAATCAATCATATTGGTTAATAAATTAAATAGAATGTCGCCACATGATAAAGGATTGTGGTTAGCAACGATGTCTAAATATAGTAAAGTTGAGGAAGTCAATAAAAATGTCATTGACAGTTTATCTAATGAAGGTGTAAAGAAGAAACTACTTGCAGAATTAAAAAATACTACATATGTAAATGGTGAGCAGAAAATAGATACAATTATAATATTACGCAGTACAACTGGTAAGGAAAGAACATTTGCCGAAAATACCAAAGTACGAGAAGAAATTGCACGACTAAAAGAAATAATTATCAAAGCTGATAAAAAAATGGATAGTATCGGTGGGTCTGTGGACTATCATTATAGAAACGGTAATAAAGAATATATGGATGCCTATCATGACTCTGAAAGTGCTAAATTCAATCTTCCTCACTTGAGAGATAAGATAATAACTTATCGGGGTGCTGGTGATAATAATTGGAATTCTTACTTAAAAGATCTTTATGAATTAGAAATCCATCTGTCAGTTCCTCATATATTGACGGATGATGAATTAGATAATGGGATAACCAGTACCAACAAATATGATAAGTTGAAGAAAATATATGTTGCTGAATTTGTCAGAGGTATTAATTATTATAAAGATAAAATACGTGATGATAAAAAAAGTACATTTAATATTAACGAAGTTGCAGAGAGAGATCAAATTGATGATTACAACGATTAATTGAAATAACGATTTACTTACTATAATAAAAGAAAACATAGAAATAACTAAACTAAAAAACGTCACTTTTGATTAATTGATAGAAAATAGAAAATGAAAAAAATATTAAAGAAAATAAAGCTGAAGTGTAAGGGATGGTTGTGTAATTGGGAATGTGGAGGATGTAACAATTGTGGCTGTTTTTGTACTTGCGATGATTAGGCATTAAAGAAAAAAAAGAGCAAGAACGAAGATATTACGTAAAGAATTGAATTAGAAAAAATGCTAATTTTAAAAAAAACCACAAAAAAAACTAACGTTATTTTGTTACTAATTGTAACATAAAGTTTTGCTATCGAGCACAAAAAGAACAAATCAAAGTGGTAACTTTGCGTTTTGCTCAAAATTATGTTAGAAAAAGACAATACTATTGAAGTTCTTGGTGCAAGAGTTCATAATCTAAAAAATATAGACATTTCTATTCCGCGTGAAAAACTGGTGGTTATTACCGGTTTATCAGGTTCGGGAAAATCGTCTTTGGCGTTTGATACCATTTATGCCGAGGGACAACGTCGTTATGTGGAGACTTTTTCCGCTTATGCCAGGCAGTTTCTTGGCGGTCTAGAACGTCCGGATGTTGATAAAATCGATGGTCTTTCGCCGGTAATTGCGATCGAACAAAAAACAACCAGTAAAAGTCCGCGTTCTACGGTGGGGACAATTACAGAAATATACGATTTCCTGAGACTTCTTTACGCTCGTGGTGCCGACGCTTATAGTTACAACACCGGCGAAAAAATGGTTTCGTATTCTGATGAACAAATTAAAGACTTAATTATTCAGGATTTTAAAGGAAAACGCATCAATATTCTCGCTCCGATTATTAGAGCCAGAAAAGGTCATTATGCCGAGTTATTCCAGCAAATTACAAAACAAGGTTTCCTTAAAGTTCGTGTAAACGGCGAAGTTCAGGATTTGGTTTCAGGAATGAAACTGGACCGTTATAAAACGCACGATATCGAAATTGTAGTCGACAGAATGTTGATCGAAGATACCGAAGACAATCAGAAACGTTTGTCTGAAAGTATCAATACAGCTATGCATCATGGCGAAAATGTTTTGATGATCTTAGATCAGGATACGAATGAAGTTCGTTATTTCAGTAGAAATTTAATGTGTCCTACAACGGGAATTTCGTATCAAAATCCTGAGCCTAATTTATTCTCGTTCAACTCTCCAAAAGGAGCCTGCCCGCATTGTAACGGATTAGGAACAGTTCACGAAATCAACGTAAAAAAGATTATTCCGAATCCGAAATTATCGATTAAAGCAGGAGGTTTTGCTCCGCTTGGTGAATATAAATCGTCATGGATTTTTAAGCAATTGGAAGTTATTGGAGAGAAATTCAGTTTCAAGATAACAGACCCGATTGAGAAAATTCCGGAAGAAGCCATGACCATGATTTTGCATGGTGGAAAAGATAAATTCGTTGTCAATTCTAAAGATTTAGGAGTTACCCGCGATTATAAAATAGATTTTGAAGGAATCTCGCATTTCATCAAAAATCAGTTTGACGAAACTTCTTCGACCACTATAAAACGTTGGGCAAAAGATTTTATGGATGAAGTAAATTGTCCCGTTTGTGATGGTTCGCGTTTGAAAAAAGAGGCTTTATTTTTTAAAATAAATGGAAAAAATATCGTTGAATTATGCGATATGGATATTTCTGATCTGACTGTTTGGTTTCAGGATTTAAACAAACATTTGTCTGATAAACAACTTTTGATCGCGTCAGAAGTAGTAAAAGAAATCAAAGACCGTTTGAATTTCCTTATGAATGTTGGTTTGAATTATTTGGCTTTAAGCCGAAGTTCAAAATCACTTTCGGGAGGTGAAGCACAACGTATTCGTCTTGCAACTCAAATTGGTTCGCAATTGGTTGGTGTTTTATATATTCTGGACGAGCCAAGTATTGGTTTGCACCAAAGAGACAATGAAAAACTAATTCATTCCTTAGAGCAATTACGAGATATAGGAAACTCAGTTATTGTCGTTGAACACGACAAAGACATGATCGAACGTGCTGATTATGTTATTGATATTGGACCAAAAGCAGGTAAATACGGAGGAGAAATCATTAGCATTGGAACTCCTGCTGAAACTTTAAAATCAGATACAATTACTGCTCAATATTTGAATGGTAAAATGAAATTAGAGATTCCGAAAGAGCGTCGCAAAGGAAATGGAAAGTTTTTAAAACTAACCGGAGCAACCGGAAACAACCTTAAAAACGTTTCTATCGAATTGCCTTTAGGACAATTGATTTGCGTTACAGGAGTTTCAGGAAGTGGAAAATCTACTTTGATCAACGAGACGCTCTACCCTATTTTGAACGCGTATTATTTTAATGGCGTAAAAAAACCGCAACCTTATAAAAAGATTGAAGGTCTTGAACATATTGATAAAGTTATTGATATCGATCAAAGTCCGATTGGGAGAACGCCACGTTCGAACCCGGCAACTTATACAGAGGTTTTTACCGAAATCAGAAACTTGTTTACCATGACTTCCGAAAGCATGATTCGTGGTTACAAAGCGGGACGTTTTAGTTTTAATGTAAAAGGCGGACGTTGCGAAACCTGCGAAGGTTCCGGTGTAAGAACTATAGAAATGAACTTTTTACCGGATGTTTACGTAGAATGTGAAACCTGTCAGGGAAAACGTTTCAATAGAGAAACTTTAGAGATTCGATACAAAGGAAAATCAATTTCGGATGTATTGAATATGACGGTTGATGAAGCCGTTCCGTTTTTTGAAAACATCCCGAAGATTTATAGAAAAGTAAAAACCATTCAGGATGTTGGTTTAGGATATATCACGCTTGGCCAGCAAAGTACAACACTTTCTGGTGGTGAAGCGCAGCGTATCAAATTAGCCGGAGAATTGTCTAAAAAAGATACTGGAAATACGTTTTATATCTTAGACGAACCTACAACTGGTTTGCATTTTGAAGACATTCGCGTTCTAATGGATGTAATCAATAAACTGGTGGATAAAGGAAATACAATTCTGGTTATCGAACATAATATGGACGTTATCAAACTTGCTGATTATATTATTGATATTGGTCCTGAAGGCGGAAAAGGCGGTGGACAATTGATCGCTAAAGGAACTCCGGAAGAAGTAGCGAAAAATAAAAAAAGCTATACTGCGAAGTTTTTGAAAAAGGAATTGGAGTAAAACCTTTGTACGGATGGATTAAAATCCATCCATACAAAATTGGTCGATGCTACCAATCTTTTTTGTATGTCTTCATCTTTCGACGGATTAAAATCCCTCGCTACAAAGTGAATCGAGCCTAAGACTCTTTTCATACTTATTATAAAAGTTCCGAAGGAACGAAATGTTGGTAGCAACGGATTTTAATCCGTTGAAAATATTACGCGTCCACACAACCAAGTTCCGTAGGAACGAAATATTGGTAACATCTCGACACAAAGATTGGGGATTTTGATTGAGGAGTTTCTTGCGGAGATCCCTCGTTCCTCGGGGATGACAAAAATGGAGATAGATCCATTTTTATAAAAATTCATTAATCATTTGATAATGAATCACAAACCAAAAAAAAAGATTTAACATACGTTACATTTAAATTAATAAATGTGCATTTCTGTCGCAATTCTCAAAAAAAGACTTAATTTAGCTAGCCGTTTTTGAAAAAAAAATTGATTTTGGCAAAGACTAATATAAAATCTATGAATCTAAAAGAAAAGTTCGGTAACGTTGACAAATATTTTTCGCCCAAAATAATTGACGAAGTAAACAATCAATATATTAAAGTGGCTAAAATAAAAGGCCATGAAGTTCCCTGGCACAATCACGAGAATGAAGACGAATTATTTTACATTGTTGACGGTGAACTTTTAATGGAAATTGAAAACGAACCATCATTCACTATGAAAAAAGGTGATTTATTCGTTGTAAAAAAAGGCGTAAATCACAGGGTTTCTTCAGTTGAGGAATGTTCGATAATGCTGATTGAATCGAAAACTACAGAACATACCGGAAAAGTTAAAAGCAATATTACTAAGTCAATTGAAGAACAAACGTATTAAATGAAAGAATTTTTCTTTTTATAAAACAATGTTTCAATTGAAAACTGGTGACCTAGCCCTGATGGGAGCGGCATCCTTTTATGGTGGGGTTCACCATAAAAGATACAGTGGACAGCAGGAAATAGCTCCTTCTCCTTCGACTACGCTCAGGATAAAAATTTAAAAACGACACAGCTAAAAATAAAAATATAAATAATTAAAATACCTAAAATGAGATTAGAAGATTTTGATAATGATGAGGACAAAGTAATTCAGGACCGTTTGAAACAAAAAACGTGGAATGAAATTAGAACAAACGATAGCTGGGCGATTTTTAAAATCATGGCCGAGTTTGTAAACGGTTACGAAAGCATGGGACGTATTGGTCCTTGTGTATCTATTTTTGGTTCGGCGAGAACGAAACCAGATGATAAATACTATTTATTGGCAGAAAAAATTGCTTACAAAATCAGTAAAGCTGGTTACGGTGTGATCACAGGAGGTGGCCCCGGAATCATGGAAGCTGGTAATAAAGGTGCGCATTTAGGAGGCGGAATTTCGGTGGGATTAAATATCGAATTGCCTTTTGAACAACACTTTAACCCTTATATCGATCACGATAAAAACCTGAATTTCGATTATTTCTTTGTGAGAAAAGTAATGTTCGTAAAATATTCTCAAGGTTTTGTGGTAATGCCAGGAGGTTTTGGAACTCTTGATGAAATGTTTGAAGCGATTACCTTAATTCAAACCAAAAAAATTGGTAAATTCCCAATTATATTAGTTGGCGTTGAATTCTGGTCAGGATTGATCGAATGGGTAAAAACGGTTTTAGTAGAAAAAATGCATACCGTTAGTCCCGAAGATTTGAACTTATTTAAGATCGTTGACACTGAAGATGAAGTAGTTGATGTATTGGATAAATTCTACAAGAAATATGATTTAAGTCCTAATTTCTAATATTTTTTTCACCATATAAGTGATATAAGTTCATTTAAAAATGCCGCATAAAGTATTAAACTTAAATTTTCTTATATCACTTAAGGGTTAAATAATCATAAAATCTTACAAAAAATTAAAGCTGTTTTTTTTAACAGCTTTTTTTATGTTATTTTTACAAAAAACCAAAACAACCGAACACTCGTAACTTAAGTTATATATTAATTATCCTAGGCCATCATTGAAACTATTATATAAAGTTATATTCTTCGTTTTTGTCTTAATGAGCTCATTAAAACAATATGCACAACATCAGTCTAAAATGGAGGTGGCGGTTAATCTCGAGCTTAAAACACTGAACGTAAAACAGGATATTACTTATTACAACACGTCTAACGATTCTTTGATTTCGATTGTTTTAAACGATTGGAACAATGCATTCTCTGGAAAGAATACGCCATTAGCCAAAAGATTTTCGGATGAATTTTATCGCGGTTTTCATCTGGCAAAAGCTGCAGAAAGAGGAAATACTACGATTTTGAATTTGACCGATTCAGATAATAGGGCACTTGAATGGGAAAGAACGGAAAAGAATCCTGATTTTGTGGTTGTAAAACTGAATCGAAAATTATATCCTGGTGAGAAAATCGATTTGCATCTGGTTTATATTTCAAAAATTCCGAGTGATAAATTCACCCGTTATGGCTTTGATCAAAATGGCGGAATGAACTTAAAAAACTGGTTCCTGAGCCCGGCGCGATTTGAAAATCATCGTTTTACGAAATCTAACAATTATAATCTGGACGACATTGCAAATGCAGGCGTTGATTATGAAATTGCTATAAAAATCCCAAACCAATACGCGATTACTACCGATTTGAATTCGGTATCAGAAGACGCTACGAATTCGCTCTTTAAAACCTACTCCTATTCCGGAAATAACAGAACTGATTTTAATTTGTTTATCGAAAAACAAAATAGTTTTGCAAGTTATGACAATGGTTCTCTGGAAGTGCTCAGTGATCTTAAAAACAAAAAACTTAGCGAAATTCAGAAAGCCATTATCATTAATAGAGTAGTGAATTTTGCCAGTGCTTTTATAGGGAAATATCCGCATCAAAAAATCACCGTTTCGCAGGTAGATTATGACCGAAATCCGTTTTATGGACTGAATCAGTTACCGTCATTTATTAGTCCGTTTTCTGATGATTTTATATTTGAAATTACGTTCTTAAAAACCTATCTTAATAATTATTTAAAGAATAGTTTGCGCTTAGATCCCCGAAAAGACAATTGGGTGTATGACGGGATTCAGATTTATGCCATGATGAAATATATGGAGGAAAATCATTTGGATCAAAAGATGCTTGGAAGACTTTCTAAAATGAAACTCTTTAAAAGTTACAACATTACCAATCTTACTTTCAATGAGCAATACAGCTATTATTATATGCTGATGGCTCGCAAAAACCTTGACCAGCCACTTGGAGATCCAAAGAATACTTTAATAAAATTCAACGAACAAATTGCCAGTAAATATCGTGCGGGATTAAGCCTGAGTTATTTAGATGATTATCTGGATCACGATATTGTTCCCGAAAGCGTACAGGAATTTTATAACCTGAATAAAACAGAGCAAACGAATCGCTATAATTTCGAAAAAATATTAACCAAAAACAGCCGTAAAAATATCGATTGGTTTTTTAATACAATTATTGATTCGAGAGATATTATCGATTACAAATTTTCTAATGTTTACAGAACAAAAGACAGCGTTCAGTTTCAGATCAAAAATAAAACCAACAATTTTGTTCCTATTCCGGTTTACGGACTTAAGAAAAATGAAGTCGTTTTTAAAAAATGGATTGAACCTAAAAACACCGATTCTATTTATGAAGTAGACCGCAAAAATGCGGATAAAATTGTCTTAAACTACGATAATGAAGTTCCGGAATACAACCAAAGAAACAACTGGAAATCATTAAAAAGTGTGGTGATAACAAATCGTCCCATCAAGTTTAATTTTGCCAAAGATCTTGAAGATCCGTATTACAACCAGATTTTGTACATCCCAACAGTTACTTACAATCTGTATGATGGTTTTACGCCCGGAATACGTTTTCATAACAAAACTATTCTCGATAAACCTTTTACTTTTGATATTAATCCCGCTTACTCTATTAAAGCAGGAACAATTTCAGGTTCGTCAGCATTTGTATACAATCAATATTACAGAAACAGTACACTCTATAATGTTAGATATTCTGTGAGTCAAAATTATTTTCATTATGCGCCTGATGCAACCTATTTAAGATTGAATCCGATGGTTCAGTTTAGAATTCGGGAAGAGAATTTTAGAGACAACAGAAAACAACTTTTTACGTTTCGACAAGTCATTGTAAAACGTGAAGCAAGTCAGTACATAACAGATAATTCTGAACCCAATTATTCTGTTTTTAATGCCCGGTATTCAAATACCAAAACCGAATTAATCGATCACTTTAATTTTATGACCGATGTTCAGTTTGGTGGAAACTTTGGAAAAATTGCCGGAGAAGTTGAATATCGAAGATTATTCGAAAACAATCACAAACTGAATTTGAGATTGTACGCCGGAAGTTTTTTATACAACACAACAAATTCAGATTATTTTAGTTTTGGTTTAGACCGCCCAACAGATTATATGTTCGATTATAATTTTTACGGACGATCAGAAAGCACCGGATTTTTTAGTCAGCAATATGTTATGGCCGAAGGTGGTTTTAAGTCAAAACTAGCGCCAGCCTACGCCAATCAATGGATGACGGCACTAAACGCCAGTTACTCGATCTGGAACTGGATTGAGGTTTACGGCGATATCGGTTTTATGAAAAGCAAACATCAAAGTGAGAATTTTGTTTATGATAGCGGAATTCGTTTAAATCTTGTTCCTGATTATTTTGAACTTTACTTTCCTGTTTATTCAAATAACGGATGGGAAATTTCTCAAAACAAATACAATGAAAAAATACGATTCGTTATCACACTTTCACCAAAAACATTAGTTAATCTTTTTACTAGAAAATGGTTTTAATTGAATAAATTTTAAAGAAAAACATGCGATATTATCAATAAATTACATTTTATTATAAAAATAACCCAAATAAAATACGTAGTTTTTTGATTTTAAATACAAATAATTAAATTATATTTATTTTAAAGAATTATGATTATTGATTGTTTTTAAGTAATTTCGCAGTCTAACATGACCCCTCAAGATTATGATAAAAGAAAAAAGCAATACTACATTAACATTTGAAGATTTCAAAACTGAGGTATTGAATGACTACAGAATTGCAGTAACCAGCCGCGAATGTAGCCTTTTAGGTCGTAAAGAAGTATTGACAGGAAAAGCCAAGTTTGGAATATTTGGTGACGGAAAAGAAGTTCCACAGCTTGCTATGGCAAAATCTTTTCAAAACGGAGATTTTCGTTCCGGATACTATCGCGATCAGACTTTTATGATGGCTATTGGAGAACTGACTCCAAAACAATTTTTCGCAGGTTTATATGGTCATACTGATTTAAATTTTGATCCAATGTCTGCCGGAAGACAAATGGGCGGACACTTTGTAACGCACAGTTTAAACGAAGACGGATCCTGGAAAGACTTAACAAAACAAAAAAATTCAAGCGCAGATATATCGCCTACAGCAGGACAAATGCCAAGATTATTGGGTTTGGCCCAGGCATCTAAAATTTACAGAAATGTTGAAGGTATTAAAACTAAAGACAAATTCTCTGTAAACGGAAACGAAATAGCCTGGGGAACTATAGGAAACGCAAGTACTTCTGAAGGTTTATTTTTCGAAACCATAAATGCTGCCGGAGTTTTGCAGGTACCAATGGTAATGAGTGTTTGGGATGATGAGTACGGAATCTCGGTTCACGCAAGACATCAAACTACCAAAGAAAACATCTCTGAAATCTTAAAAGGATACCAACGCGACGAAGATGCAAACGGTTACGAAATTTTCAGGGTTAAAGGATGGGATTATGCAGAGTTGGTTTCGACTTACGAAAGAGCTGCTGCAATTGCCCGCGAACAGCACGTTCCGGTTTTAATTCACGTAAACGAATTAACACAACCGCAAGGCCACTCTACTTCTGGTTCTCACGAGCGTTACAAAAACGCCGAAAGACTGGCTTGGGAAAAAGATTTTGATTGTATTCGTCAGATGCGTTTATGGATGATTGCCATCAATATTGCATCGCCTGAAGAATTGGCCGAAATTGATGCCCAATTGAAAAAAGAAGTTTTCGAAGCTAAAAAAGAAGCCTGGAACTCTTTTATCAACCCAATTATCGAAGATCAAAAAAATCTTATGGCTTTGCTGGAGCAAATTTCTGCTGCCAGTATCAACCATAAAGATAAAATACAAAAATACATTTCTGAATTAAGCGTTATCAAATCGCCTTTAAAAAAGGAAATGCTGGTAATCGCCAGAAAAATATTGCGTTTTATAGAAATTCCAAACAGCAAAGTTTTATTGTCTGACTGGATTACTAATTATATCGAAATTACCCAACCAAGATTCAGCAGCCATTTGCATTCAGATTCAGATAAAAATGTTTTTTCTGTAGAAAAAGTGCTTCCTGAATATGCTGATAATGCAAAAGCCGACCTTGATGGCCGAATGATCCTTCGTGATAACTTTGATGCTTTGTTTACCAAATATCCTGAAACACTAATCTTTGGTGAAGACGTAGGAAATATTGGTGACGTAAACCAAGGCCTTGAAGGAATGCAGGAAAAATACGGAGAACTTCGTGTTGCCGATGTTGGTATTCGTGAAGCTACTATTATTGGGCAAGGAATCGGGATGGCTTTAAGAGGTTTACGTCCAATTGCTGAAATTCAGTATTTAGATTATTTACTCTACGCAATTCAAATCATGAGCGATGATTTGGCGACATTACAATACAGAACCGTTGGTAAACAAAAAGCGCCACTGATTATCAGAACCCGCGGACATCGTCTGGAAGGAATCTGGCATTCCGGTTCTCCAATGGGAATGATTATCAACGCCGTTCGTGGTATTCACGTTCTCGTACCAAGAAACATGACACAAGCAGCAGGTTTTTACAACGCTCTTTTAGAAACTGACGAACCGGCTCTTGTAATCGAATGTTTGAATGGTTACCGATTAAAAGAAAAAACACCTTTGAATTTTGGTGAATTCAAAACACCGATTGGTGTAGTTGAAACCCTAAAAGAAGGTGCTGACATTACATTAGTTTCATACGGATCGACTTTAAGATTGGTCGAACAAGCCGCAAACGAACTTCTGGAATTAGGAATCGATTGTGAAGTAATCGACATTCAGTCCTTACTTCCGTTTGATATCAATAAAGATATTGTAAAAAGTATCGCTAAAACAAATCGTCTTTTAGTAATCGACGAAGATGTTCCTGGTGGAGCTTCGGCTTACATCCTGCAACAAATTCTGGAAGAACAAGATGCGTACATTCACTTAGACAGTAAACCGCAAACGCTGACTGCAAAAGCACACAGACCAGCTTACGGAACTGATGGTGATTATTTCTCAAAACCTTCTGCCGAAGATATTTTCGAGAAAGTATATACTTTGATGAATGAAGTTAATCCTTCGAAATATCCAAATTTGTATCAATAAATTTAGATTTATATATTTAAAAAAAAGCTCCAATATTTGGAGCTTTTTTTATATCTAATTTTTTAAGATTCTAATATCTTTTTTACTTCCTTATAATTAAGTATATCCTTAAAAAAAGTAAACGGAGCTCTTCGTGCTGGTAAAGTATTTATCAATATTTTTTCTTTTGCAACCTTAACTATTGTGACCTTTTGCCCCCAAGAAAATGAAGATCCACCGGTATAAAATTCTAAAGTTCCATCCCCTTTATGAATTAAGGTCCACTTATTTTTTTGCAGCAATTTTCCTATTTCATCTGTCGAATAATCTTTTACTAAAATTAACTCTTTGAAACGGCGCTCAGTTTCAATTCTTACAACAAAAACAATCAAAATTATTAATCCCCATGACATAAGAAAAGGCCCATCTCTTTCATAATTAGTTATACCAGCATAAATCAATAAAACTGGCATAAATAAAACAAGATAATTTTCTAGATAATCAAAATAACTAATAGGCCATTTCAATTTTCGAATCACATATTGTTTTGTATTTTTTTTCATTAAAATCCGTTTTTTATCCGTGCTTTCGCGCAAGCGAATCCGTGTCATCCGTGTGCCATTACGCGCAAACTAAACTCCTAAAATAGTACGAGCCTTTTCTAAATCCTCAGCAGTATCAATCCCAATTCCAACATGAGTTGTCTCAACCATTTTAATACGTTTTCCGAATTCTAAATAACGAAGTTGTTCCAGTTTCTCAGATGCTTCTAAAGACTTCATAGGAAGGCTGTAAAAATCTAATAAAGCCTGTTTTCTAAAAGCATAAATCCCGATGTGCTGAAAATAACGAACACCAACATCCTTATCCCTCGGATACGGAATTACAGATCTTGAAAAATACAGCGCAAACTGCGATTGATCTACTACAACTTTTACATTATTCGGGTTATTGATTTCGTCTTCATCTGTAATCTCACGCATTAGCGAAGCCAAATCAACTTTATGATCTTCATCATCTTTAAAAACCGACAAAACCTGTTCTAAAGGCCCAGCTTCAGTAAAAGGTTCGTCACCCTGAACATTCACAATAATATCAACATCAAGGCTAAAAATAGCTTCAGCAATACGATCACTGCCTGATTCGTGTTCTTTGATACTCATGATGGCTTTTCCACCATGCGAAACAATTTCATCAAAAATCAAATCCGAGTCGGTTACTACAAATACGTCATCAAACAATTTTGTGGCAACCGCTGCTTCGTAAGTTCTTAGAATTACGGTTTTCCCTCCCAAATCCTGCATGAGTTTAGCAGGAAAACGTGTTGATGCATATCGCGCCGGAATTACAGCTATTATTTTCATCCTAATATTTTTAAATTTATTTTATTCTTCGTGAATCTCTGTGAAAATCTTTGTGGATCTCTGTGGTAAAAATTATAACACAAAGTGTCACAAAGATTTTCACAGAGATTCGCAGAGTTTATTTAAGTATGTTACAAAATTTTTACTGATGTCATACTCAAAGAACCGGCCAACAATTTATCGTTGAATAAACTCAGTTCTTCTGATTTTTCTTTTAAACCTAAAGTATATAATAAAGGCAAATAATGATCCGGCGTTGGAATCGCCAATTGTATCGCCTTATTCATTTTTTCGAAATCAATTAAAGGTTGAAAATTCTCGTCAAGCAAATAATTATTAATGGTTTCGCGCGCTTCAATCGCCCAATCGAAACCGTAATTGTCCTTGTCAAAATTTCTGAAATCAACCAAACGGAGATTGTGAACGATATTTCCGCTGCCAATAATTAAAACTCCTTTACGACGTAAAGATTGTAATTTCTGAGCCAATTCAAAATGATATTGTCCCGATTTAGTATAATCAATACTCAACTGAATTACAGGAACATTTGCCTCAGGATATAAGTGTTTAATTACACTCCACGCGCCATGATCTAAACCCCAATGTTCATCTAAATCTACATTTACGGGTTCTAATATTTTCTTAGTTTCAACAGCCAGTTCAGGACTTCCTTTCGCAGGATATTGCACATCAAAAAGCGCTTGAGGAAAACCTCCAAAATCATGGATTGTTCTCGGCATTTGCATTGCAGTAACTTTGGTTCCATTGGTAAACCAATGCGCAGAAACACATAAAATAGCATTGGGCTGTGGCAATGTTTTAGCCAAATCTCGAAAACTAGCTACAAACTGATTTTCTTCAATAGCATTCATCGGGCTGCCGTGTCCCAAAAACAAAACCGGCATTTTATCTGTATTCGAAAACGTTGATGAAATCGAATGTAAGTCGTTTAGTGTTGTCATTATATTTAGATTTTTTGCCACGAATTTCACTAATTTTCACTAATTAATTCTTTGCGGCAATTTTTCTAGTTGTACTTATTTATTAGGCAATTTTAACGAATTTAATAAAAAGAAAATTCGTACTCATTCGTGAAATTCGTGGCAAAAAAAAACTACTCTTCAAAACTTTCGTCTTTAAATCCTATCAAATATAATTTATTTTTGGCACGTGTCATAGCGGTATACAACCACCTGATATAATCACGATCGATTCCGTTTGGCAGGTAAGGTTGTTCTATAAAGACAGTATTCCATTGCCCACCTTGCGATTTGTGACACGTAATCGCGTAGGAGAATTTTACTTGTAATCCGTTGAAATACTCGTTCTCTTTTACTTTTTGGAACTTCTTGTATTTTGTGGTTTCGCTTTCGTAATCTTTCATGACCTCTTCGTACAAACGATTTGATTCTTCGTAGGTTAGAGACGGAGATTCACTTTTAATGGTATCTAACAACAATACCGTTTCAAAAGGTTTCTGATCCGGATAATCGACCATTCTGATTTTTACTTTCGCAAAATTGAACCCATATAATTCCTTGATTCCGAAGAGTTCCAAAACTTCAATAATATCTCCGTTGGCAATAAATCCGGCTTCATCGGTTTCTTTTAGCCAGAAATAATTATTCTTTACCACCATCAGGAAATCCCCAACCGAAAGTTCGCTTTCTTTAAATAAAATCCTCGTTCTGATTTGTTCGTTGTATTGATTCGCCCTTTTATTCGAACGTACAATAAAAGCTGTATCCTCTATACTATAATTACTGTAAGCCGAGTTTATCGCATCCTGAATATCATAACCATCGGTAAGACGAATAATATCTTTAAATCTTTTTACATCAAATTTAAACTCAGTGATAAAAGTATCTTTCAGTAATTCACGCAGTTCTGTCGCATTGTACAAAATCCCGGAACTTTCTTCCTGACGCATTACTTCGTCGAGTTCGATATGTTCGATTTCTTTGTCATAATGCACAGCCAGAGTTTGCACATCAAGCGCAGGACTTATATCCAAATTCACCGGTGGCAACTGCGCTGTATCTCCCAAAAGAATCATCTTGCAATTGGTCCCGGAATATACATACTGAATTAAATCATCCAGAAGTGATCCGTTATCGTACAATTTCGAATCTGAATTGCTGTCTGAAATCATCGAAGCCTCATCGACGATAAAAATGGTGTTTTTATGTTTGTTTACCTGCTTGGTAAAAGCCACGCCTCCGCCAGCAGATTTTTTAGGAAAATATATTTTTTTATGAATTGTAAACGCGGGTGTATTCGAATAATTGGCAATCACTTTTGCCGCACGACCTGTTGGCGCCAGCAAAACAAACTTTTTATTAATATCTCCCAGATTGTTTACGATTGTCGAGATCACGGTTGTTTTTCCGGTTCCTGCATATCCTTTCAAGACAAAAATCGTATCGTTATGCGTGTCTGTTAGAAAAATAGCGATTTTCTGAAAAAAAACATCCTGTTTATAAGTGGGTGCAAAAGGAAATCGTTTTTGTAAAACGCCATAAAAAAGTGATGAATTCATAGGGAAAAATTGAACTACAAAGAACGGGCTTTTAAATATCAAATTCAATGTCAATTTCAAAAATCAATTTCAATGTCAAAAATCAATGTCAAACTTCAATGTCAAACTTCAATGTCAATTTCAAAAATCAATTTCAAAAATCAATTTCAATGTCAAACTTCAATGTCAATGTCAAATTTCAATATCAATCTCAAACTTTAATCTCAATCGATAAAAAACACCAACGCGGATTCTAAAAATTAATTTTAAATAAAATTAGAGATACCGAAAAACCACACAACTATTTAAATTAAGATATTACTTTTTGAAATTGAAATTTGACATTGAAGTTGGCATTGACATTGATATTGTTATTTATTTTATTTGTAAGTTTGTAATCGCCTTAAATTCTTTCTTGTAAAACAGGTAACGAATTGTAAATCAATATGTCATTGCAAAATACTAACATCACTTCCAAAAATTACAAAAAGCTTTCTATTCAGGTTTCACTGAACGGATTTTCATTTTGTTGTTTTGATACTTTAAATAATACAATAACAGCCTTTAATGAAATCAATTTTGATGCTACGCAAAAGCCATCAAAAATTGAAGAATTATACAGCGCCGCTTTTAAAAATTATCCGGAACTAAAAGATACTTACGATGAAATTTTAGTCATCCATAATAATAATCTTTCGACTTTTGTACCGAGCGCTTTGTTCGACGAAAATTTCTTAGGAAGCTATTTACAATACAATACAAAGGTTTTTGAAACCGACTTTTTTACTTTCGATCAAATTTCGAATTACGAAATGCATTCGGTTTATATCCCCTACATCAATATCAACAACTTTTTGATTGACACCGTTGGTTCGTTTGATTACAAACACGTCAACAGTATTTTGGTCGAGAAAATTCTTGAAAGCTCCAAGAACAATGATCAGAAAAAAATGGTAGTAAATTTCAATGCCAATCATTTTGAAGTTATCGTGGTTCAAAATCAGAAATTGTTATTATTCAATTCTTTTGAATATCAGACTCCGGAAGATTTTCTTTATTACATTCTTTTTACAGCCGAACAATTGAGCTTGAATCCGGAAAGTTTTCCGCTTGAATTATTAGGTACTATACATCAAAACGATCCGTACTATTCCATTGCATACAAATACATTCGTCATATTTCATTTTTGGATGTAAGCACATTACAAGAAAGAAACAGCTTTTCAACTGCACAAAATAAAAAACATTATATCTTATTTCAATCATGAGAATCATTTCAGGAAAATACAAAGGACGCCGCATTTTTCCGCCAAAAAACCTTCCTGTAAGACCTACGACTGACATGAGTAAAGAAGCATTGTTTAATGTTTTGAACAATCATTTTAGTTTTGAAGGCTTAAAGGTTTTGGATTTATTTGCCGGAACAGGAAACATTACTTACGAATTCGCTTCGCGCGGAAGTGCTCCAATAACCTCAGTTGATGGTGATTTTGGATGTGTAAAATTTATCAAACAAGTGTCATCAGAATATGATTTTGATGTCGCTGCAACGAAAAGTGATGTCTATAAATTCTTAGACAATTGCAAAACCTCTTACGATATCATTTTTGCCGATCCTCCTTACGGATTAGATCAGGCAGCGTTTGAAAAAATTGTTCTTACGGTTTTCGAAAGAGAACTATTAAATGAAGACGGAATGATGATTATTGAACATTCTAAATACACGAAAATGGAACATTTAAGTAATTTTTCTTTTCAAAAAAATTATGGAGGTTCATTTTTTAGTTTCTTCGAACTCAACTCGACTGATGATGAGGAAGAACTGACTATTAAATTAAATAAAGCTACAGAAGACGACGAAGGTTAGTTTTAGTTTGAATATAATAAGCTCAAATGGAGCGAAATCGAGATTTTATAATATTTCCGATTTCGCTCCATTTTGCAATAATTGAAATTCTAAACTTTAATTTTAACACATAGAAACATAGATTTTTTTTATGCATCTAAAAGAATTCCAAAAAAGAAATAAATTTCCTTCTCATAGCCCGCTCTGTGCATTTGAAATAAGTGAAACGCCTTTTTTCGAGTAAACCATTGTATGTTTCTATGTGTTAAAAATAATTACACACAATGATTTCTTTTTTTAATTCACCCGGCCCGAGTTTTGCTCCATGCTTTTTCCTTTAAATTCAGTTTCCTTTACTTTTCCAAAAGAATACTTGATTGAAATAGAAATTTCATGTTCATCTACCAAATACCTTGCTTTTGAGTTGATATTGTTAATGGTAAATACTTCTTCTTCATTTATCTTTTTAAATACATTATTAAAGTTCAGACTGCAATTCCAATTTTTAAAGAAAGTTTTCGAAACTGCCATGTCTACAATTGCCCTGGCATTTCTTTCAAAAACACCTTTGTTTTGTTTTGTAACTCCTCTAAAAGCAAGAACAGCCGTATATCCTTTTGGCAGTTTGAATTCATTGTTTGAATAATAATATGCATACGGTTTTGAAGATAAAAATACTGCCGAAGCATCATCTTCTCTGAAACAAAAACTAAAGAATTGGTTATCGTCCAGAATTTATAGGTAAAAGGCACTTCAACGTCGAGAACAAACGCAGATTCCTTGTCAAAATTCACGTCTTTAAAAGTCATTATATTCAGTTCTTTATCAAAAAAGAAACTATTGTAAACCGGATTTGTATTTTGATAATAGGTTAGTTTTACCGATTTATCATGATACTGAAATGTCGAAGAAATTTCGTTGACAATCGTAGGATTCAGATTGATATTTCTGGCATATAAAAAATACGGATTTATATATGTTGTCCCCTGACTTAGCGACGAATAATTGGGTCTTGAAATACTCTTTGCGTAATTTATACTAATGTTTTTCGTACTGTCTATTGCGACTGAAAACTGTATTTTGGGGAAAAAATCAGTATAATTTTTATTGATTAAAGGCGATAAATCAGTTTTAAACTTTCCGTTTACATTGGTGTTTTCAACTCTAAAACCCACGGAGAAATCGACTTTTTTAATCTTTCCTGAAAGCTGAGTGTAACCTGCCAGATTTTGCTCTTTAAAATCATAATGACTAATTTCATTTTCACTTTTCTCAAAATACACTATATCAGAATCTGATTTTGAATCGGCAGAAGCATACAATCCTCCTATTTCCAACTTCATTTCGTTTTTAAACTTTTTCTCAACATCAATCTTTCCTGAAAATACATTGACCTGAAATTTTTGATCACGAAGTTGTGTGAGTTCAAATTGGGTATTATTATAATTATTCTGCACATGGCTCCATAATCCCTGATCGAAATTAGAATATTGCAAACCGGTAAAAACCTGTGTATCGATCGCTTTTATTTTTTTAGAATAGTTTACAAATGAGTTTACAAAATTCTTCTTGCTGTCATTATCACTATACGTTAAAACATTATTTTCTACATTTTTATTTGTATTACCTGTTATAGTATTAATTGGAAAAATGTCTTTTTGAGGCCTGCCGTTTACACTAAACGAAAAATAATCCTCTTCGTTTATTTTGTAAAATAAACTGCCTCCAAAAACAAATTGCCTTTTTTTAGAATAAGCAGTTACATCATACTTAGAAATAATTTGCGCATCCGGAATTTGATAATCGATACTATGATTTTCCCAAGGCTGTAATTGATTGTAATTAAAATTGGCTTTCCATTCGATTTTATTCTTTTTAAAACTGGTATTAAAACCAAGATAATTACTGTATTTTTTCTTAAAAGAAACAACCTCAGAAATCTCTGTTCTAAAACCATCTTTTTTGCTAAATCTTCGTGTAATCAGGATTACAGAACGACCTTCGGCTTCATATTTAGAGGACGGGTTCTGAATGATTTCTATCGTTTTAATATCGGCCACAGCCAAAGCATTCAAATCGTTCATTCCAACTTTTTGATTGTCGATGTAGATTAAAGGATTTCCGCGCCCAACAACCGAAATACTTTCTTTATCAGAACTTACCTGAACCGTTGGCAATTTTGCTAATAAATCAACCGTATTTGGGATCGAATTATAGATCGAATTGGCGACATCAACTTTTATATTTCCGTTTGCATTGGTAAAAGTTTTTTTGTTCTGAGCAACCACAACTTCATTTAATGTATTCGAAATACTGTCTTTTGGTGTTTCATTTTGAGAATATCCAAATAACGAAAGCAGAAAAAGAAATAAAATCAGGAAAAGTTTCAAGGGCAAATAGGCGGTCATTTTTGGTTGGAGTTAAAGTTGTGATCCTGCAAAAATGCTTTAAAAAAAAGGTTGCGTAGGTTAATTGAAGGTTAATGCGGGGTTAATGTGCTGATTGTATCATAAAAGCATTAATTTTGAAATTAGGAATAGCCCACGGATTTTACGGATTTACACGGATTTTTTTATAAATCTGAAAAGTCTTTAATCTGCGTAAAAAAAAAAATCCGTGTAAACCAGTTTAACCCGTTTCATCCGCGAGCCATAACAAAAACAACTAATGAAACAAAGAATCAATTTACTAATAGCGTTTTCTGTCGTTGCTCTTATCGTTCTATCAGCGGTACAATGCTATTTGGTAAAAACTACTTACGATTACAAAGTGGCGCAGTTTCATACCGAAATCAAAAATGAAATTGCTCAAATCTCTAATAATTATAGTGATATTGATTCGGTACTTGTAGCAAAAAAAGACGCGCTCTACAAACAATTATCTGAAAATTATATTCAGGGGAAAAATACCAAAGTCGATGTTAAAAAATACATTCTTGAAAATGAATATCGGGATGCATTAACGCAAAAAATTCAGCGTAAATTCGAAAGAGATTTACCGGATCTAAAGATAGATTTTGCTATTGTACTGAATAAATTTGTCCTGTATCAAAATGCCAAAAAAGCAGATACTATTTTTTCTGAAAAACCTTTTATTCGAAATAAACTATACGGTAATCTGGCATCCTTAAATCATGCATTTCTGGTTAGAAATTATGTTGGAACAACAAACGGTTCTTATGCCAGTCAGGATTATAAATTACTGACCGAAGACTCCATGTATATCTCGGTAATCGATTGGGAAATGATTATTTTAAGACGAATGACTTTTGTTTTAATTCTCTCGCTGCTTTCTGTACTAACGCTTATAACGCTTTTTGTCATTGCCATAAAAGCCTTAATCAAGCAGAAAAAAGTAAACGAAATCAAAACCGATTTTATTAATAATATTACGCACGAACTCAAAACTCCTTTGGCGACTTTGGGTATTTCGACCAAAATATTAGAGCGAAAAGATATTAGAGATAATGATGAAAATTTTAATGCTATCGTCAATACGATTTCACGCCAAAACAATCGTTTACAAAATTTGATCGATCAGGTGATGGCGAATTCACTGGCCGAGAATGGAATTGAATTACAAAAAGAAAAAATAGAAACGGAAGATTTTCTGTTAACGATAATCAATGATTTTAAAATTGCATTTCCAAAAATCAATCTTAAAACCGATTTTCAAACTCATAAAACAATTTTGGTTTTAGATAAATTCCATCTCACAACTGCGTTTTTAAATGTTCTTGAAAATGCTGTAAAATATGGTTCAAACACGATAACTGTAAAAACAAGTATTGTCGAAAATCAGTTCTCTATTAGTATTGAAGATGACGGAATTGGAATTGAAAAGAACAAACAATCACTTCTTTTTGAAAAATTTTATCGCGTACAACAAGGAAACCTTCACAATACAAAAGGCTTAGGATTAGGTCTTTATTATGTAGATCAAATTATAAAAGCGCATCAGGGTACTGTGAATGTTGTGAGTGATTTAGGAAAAGGAACTCAGTTTACTATTTTATTAAAAGTTTAAATTACCTTATTTTGAAAAAATTACTTTTAGCTGAAGACGATTTTGATTTTGCAGCCATTTTAAAACAATACTTAGAACTGCATCAATTTGAAGTAATCTGGGCAGAAAATGGAGAAATAGCTGTAGACTATTTTAAAAAACAGACTTTTGATATTTGCGTTTTTGATGTCATGATGCCCAAAATGGACGGATTTTCACTGGCCGAAAAAATAATTACGATCAATCCCGAAATTCCGTTTATTTTCCTGACTGCAAGAAAATTAAAAGAAGACAAAATTATTGGTTTAAAACTGGGCGCAGACGATTATATCATAAAACCTTTTGAAGTAGACGAACTGATTCTGCGTTTGCAGAACATTTTAAAGAGAATGGAGCAAAAAAGAAGTCTCGAGGGAAATAATATAATTGAAATTGGTTCTTATATTTTTGATAATGAAAGATTAACCCTTAATAATAAAAATCACGTGCAGCAGCTCACAGAAATGGAAGCTTCTCTTATCGAATATTTATATCTGAATCATAATCAGCTATTAAAAAGAGATCAAATTTTAATGTCGGTCTGGAAAAAAGACGATTATTTTTCAGGACGAAGTATGGATGTTTTTATCAGCAGACTTAGAAAATATTTTAACTCAGATCCAAAAATAAAAATTGAAAGTGTTCGAAATATTGGATTAGAATTTAAAATAGAAAAACCTTGATCTCTCAAGGTTTTCTACTATATCTCTTTTGATTATTTTCCAATAACCCAACCTAAAGTAAAGTTAGCAACGGGTACAAATTCAGTATCATATTTATCAAAATTCACACCCGGCCCTAAATGTACTTCAAGATTGAACCGGCCTTTGTAAGTACGTTGAAACCCCCAAAGTGCTGCCAAAGTAAACGACGGATCGTAATTACCGTATTTTTCGTTGGTATTTAATGATTTAAAGTTATAATAAGCAGACGCGGCTAAAAAGTTCCCTGAATTGCGGGCGGTTCTTTTTCCTTTGGCAGCTCTTTTTTCTAAATTATAATAATGACGAAACTGTTCGTTGATCGTAGGAAAAACATACCAACTTGATTCGCCATAATAACTGCTATAACGATAACCAACTCCTAAAGTTACTTCAGAATAAAGTGTGTTTTTAGCATCAAAACCATGCTCATAAACAAATGCGGGAAATAGCAAATTAACCTTAAACTGATTTTTAACTACAGCAATCGGAGCATCATCCTGCGCCTGAACAGCATTAATAAAAAGAACAGCTAAAAGTAAAAACAGGTAATTTTTCTTCATGTTTGATTTTTAAATTGTTGCATCAAAAATAAGATTAAAACAATACAAAGGAATTAAAAATCAAAATATTTTCTTACACTAAATATGTAGCAAAGTATTGGGCATTATATAAACTACTGTAAATGATATAAGTTTTAGAACCAATTGTATAACTATTTACATCAAGTACGTAATACATTTGTAATGAACATTTAAAACCAAACATCATGAACCTAAAAAGATTTTTCGGAGGACTATTAACCATCCTCGGAATCGTTGGTTTGATTTATACTGCTGTTATATTTGCAGGGACTTCAGGCGAAACGCGAGACATTAAATCACTAATTATTTACGGTATATTAGGTATAGTGTTTTTTATGTCAGGAATTAGTTTAGTGCGCGCTACAAAAGACGAAGCATAAACTTTTCAAGACAATAAAACGGTACTTATTTTTTCGTACAGAGGAGTTTTTACGCCATATTTCAAAGCTTCTTCGACTACAAATTTTGTCAGCGAAGCCGCTTCTATTTTATTACCTGCCAAGTAATCCCTGTGCATAGATGAAGTCGCTTCTTTAGGCGATTTTTCTAGTTTTACAATAGTCTGGTTTACAATATCATCTGATAGTTGTAAACCTTTGGCTTTGGCTACCATTTCAATTTCTTTAAGTAATTCTACATAAATAGCTTTAGCATCAGAATTGCTTAAAATCTGTCCAATATTCTGGTTTAAATAAGAAGTTACAGAAGCCAGAGCAGAAATGAAAATGAATTTTTCCCAAACTGTTTCTTCAATATTCTCTACCAAATAACTTTCGATTTTAGCTTTCTGAAAAATGCTTTGTAATTCGTTTAATTTTGAATTTGAAGCCGTTTTAGAACCAAAGAATAACTTTTCATAAAAACCAATTTTCCGAATTGTTCCAGGCGAAAAAATCATCGAAATAATATAAACACAACCTTGCAAAATATCATTTTCTGGAAATAATTTATGAATACGTTCTGGAGCATCTACTCCATTATATAGCGGAAGAATCACCGTTTCCTGAGCGATACATTGCTGCAACGAAAGTAAACTTTCCTCGATGTCATAGGTTTTAGTGGCACAAATTAAATAATCCAATATGCCAATTTCATCCGGATTATTCGAAACCAATTTTGGATAAACAACAGTTTCTGTATCATCTGTAATGATTGTCAATCCGTTTTCGGCGATTGCTTTTTGAGTTTCGCCACGAGCGATAAAAATCACTTCAATTTCTTCAGACTTGTAATACGCTTTCGCTAAAAGTCCTCCAAAATAACCACCTACTCCACCGAGCCCTAAAATTCCTATTCTAATCATAAATTTTAAATTTTAAATTCCAATAAATATAAAGTAACGTAGGAACGGAATTACGCGTGTGATTTCTCTCTTCGTTCGAAATGACAAAAATGTGGTGCAAAAGAACCAAACACAAACCAATAAAAATCCGCATAAATCCGCGCTTTCGCGAAAGCGAATCCGTGTCATCCGTGTGTCATTACGCGCAAAGCCAAACAAATTATTCCTCTACAACTGGATCGAGATTAAGCTCTGTAAAATCACGTTCGCTTTTTGAGATTACAATTGTTGCTACTGTATTTCCAATCAAATTGGTTATCGCTCTTGCTTCGCTCATAAATTTATCAACTCCCAGTAAAAAAGCCAAGCCTTCTACAGGAATTTTATGCAATGCCGTCAATGTCGAAGCCAGAACAATAAAACCGCTTCCGGTAACTCCCGCCGCACCTTTTGAGGTAATCATCAGGATTCCTATTACACTTAGTATTTCGAAAAAACTCAAATGTACATCATACAATTGTGCCAGAAAAATCACCGACATCGACAAATAAATTGAAGTTCCGTCGAGATTAAAAGAATAACCCGTTGGGATCACCAACCCCACAACCGATTTACTGCAACCCATTTGTTCCAGTTTTACCATAATACTTGGTAAAGCAGCTTCAGATGACGAAGTTCCCAAAACCAGTAAAAGCTCTTCTTTAATATATTTTAAAATCGAAAGAATACTGATTTTATAATATCGCAAAATACTTCCCAAAATCAAAAACACAAACAAAGCCATAGTCAGGTAAACACAAAGCATCAGTTTGCCAAGCGGAATCAAAGTTCCCAAACCAAACTTACCAATCGTATACGCCATTCCGCCAAATGCACCAATTGGGGCAAGATACATGACGTATTTCAACCCAAAGAAAACGACTTTTGAAAAGCGTTCCAGTACCAAAATGGTTTGTTCTCTTTTGCTGTAAAAGTTCAAAGCAATACCGCAAACAATTGCTGCCAGTAAGACCTGTAATGTAAAGTTCGAAAAGAAAAACTCCAACCACGAAAAATCCTTCGCTGTGCCTTTTGTATATTGACTAGCATCGCCCAAAGTCAAACCTGATTTATCAATTTTACCGGGTTTAAAAAAATAAGCCACTGCAACACCAATAGCCAGTGCCACTGTCGAAACTACCTCAAAGTATCCCAGCGCTTTCACACCAATTCGGCCTACTTTTTTCAGGTTTCCCATTCCGGAAATTCCCAATACAATGGTAAGGAAGATAATCGGACCAATAAAAAGTTTGATTAGTGCGATAAATTTAGTGCCTAAAATTTCCATTTTTACACCATTTTCGGGCGAAAAATGTCCTAGCAAAATCCCGGCAATAATGGCAATTAAAACCCAAAAAGTAAGATTGGTAATTATGAGTTTAAAAGTACTTTTTCCCGGTTTAGCAAAAGGTTTTGGAGTGGTTATATTCATGAAGGTAGATTAGAGAGTTTCACAAATATATAAAAAATGCAGACCTGTAAGCCGGATTCTGTCCTCGATAAATCAAGGCCTTATCATTTATCTAGATCATGTATTACTACATGACTCAAGCTACCTACCCTTCAACAACGGACGAGAAGCCCTTAAATGCTGATATACTTGGTATTTCACCGCATAGAGTTTACCTGGTTTCACTACAGCATTACCTGTACATACTTTCTGTTGCACTTGTCCTTGCGTTATCTCTAACGCCGACGGGTGTTACCCGCTATGCTTCTCTGTGGTGTCCGGACTTTCCTCCCTCCCGATAAATTGGGACGACGATAAGGCGGTCTGCGGTGCAAAAGTAGCGTTTTATCTACTAACAATAATCATTTTAAATTTTAGATTTTTGGCCTATTATCATAATGATTTAATTTTAAATTGGTTATCTTTAAAATCCATAATTTTAAAATTCAATTATCATGACAAGAATGTATCACTACGCAACTGTTTCAAAAGCTCTGGATCAATTACATGAAAAAGGATTTACTTGTGATTTTAATCTAAACTCGGACCTGATTAAAAAGAATCCTGAAAAATTTGAAATTGTACATGTGTATCGATACGAAGGGGAATCAGACCCTGGCGATGAGGCAGTTGTATACGGAATTAAATCAACATCAGGCAAAAAAGGCGTTTATGTAGCAGGCTTTTCCGCCGACTCAGATCAGGAAACTGCTAAATTTTTATTTGATTTAAGCATTAAAGGAAGATAAATAATAAGTCGCTGGGTTTAAAATAACTTAAACTCAGCGACATAAAATATTAAACTTCGTGCGGTGGGGTTCGCCACAAAAGATTGGAACGGATAGCAGGATCTGCTCCTAAAAAAATTTCATAACAATCGAAATGAAAGGCGAAAAAAGTTAAAACTTACTTTTTAAATCCATTCTAACATGAAGAATTCTAATGATTTCAACTTCTTTATTTGAAATAATCTGATAAAAAATTATGTGCTGATTCGATTTAAAACCTAACAATTTTTCTGTTACGTTATCGTATTTTTTTCCGAGACTTGGATTTTCGGCTATTTCCTGACACGAGTTTAAAAGTAGAAGATAATATTTATCCGCCTGACTCTCTGACCATTCATCATAAGTATAATCCCAAATAGTAGCTAAATCGTCGACCGCTTTATTAGTCAAATAATATTTAGCCATTTTTTCTCTTTGCTTTTAAACTTTCAAGGTGCTTTTTGGCATTGAAGTTTACGGCACGTCCGCTGTCAATTCCATCCTGAACTGCCTTCTTCAAAATAATTAGTTTATTTTCTTCCTCTTCTAAAAGGCGTAAACCGGCTCTAACTACTTCACTCGCGTTTTTAAATCTTCCTTCAGAAAGACTATTTTCAATGAAGTTTTCAAAATGATTTCCTAGTGATATTGAAGTATTTCGTCCCATAGCATTTTATAATTAAATCAAAGTTACCAATTTTTGGTAATATTTCGAAATCATGATAAATTTTAACTTTAATTTACTGAGATTATCATTCCTTGCGAATGACAAAATAAAAAATCATTGTCATACGCGTGCCCATTTCAATTCAAAACATAAAAAAAGCCCATCATAAGACGGACTTTCAATAACAACACAAAACTAAATTATGCTGTTGGTATTTTTAATTTCCAACCTGGTTGAATCAGGTCAGGATTTTTAACAATATCTTTGTTGGCTTCAAAAATGGCTTCCCAGGAAACGCCATGAGCTTTTCCAATTCTAGACAAGGAATCTCCACTTTTTACAGTGTATTCAGTTGTAGCTCCTTCAGTAACAGCGATGTTCATTACCACATCAGCAGAACGATAATCAGGATCTATTTTTCCGTAAGCATCCCACAGTTTTTCTTTATCTGCTGCCGATTTGGCTTGACCGTCTATATACAAAACATTATCTTGTTCTCTTACCTGCAAATTGGCGATTCCTAATTCACCTGCCAAATCTGTGACATCTCTATATTTATCTTGTAAACTCATCATAACTTATTTAATGATTAATTTGTTATCCACTTTTTTCGGTTTCAGTTCCTGTATACTTTGCATTAAAGGCTGTAGTTTTTCTCTTTTAATTTCTCCAGAAAGTGTTACTACACCACCTACAACCGTAGCACTTACTCCATCGTAAGCATCTACAACTTTATGTATCGATTTATCTAACTCTGTATCTGGATTAATGATAACAGCTGCTGCCGCAGGTTCTTGATTGGCTCTTGCAATCTCGCAGGTATTCACAACAGATTTTACTCCTTTTACTGCTCTAACGCTTTTTTCGATATTTTTTTTGAAAATTGCGTCGTCGCAAGTTCCAGTAATTGTTGCTACACCATCATGTACAGTTACTTGTACGTTTGGCGTGTCGCTCAATTTTTCGCTGATAGCTTTTTCAATATCTGCATCTTTTGGAGCGCAGGCTGCAAGTGAAACAAAAAGTCCGATTCCCAGTAAAATTGTTTGAATTTTCATAATAACATTTTTTTAATAATTAACTATCTAAAATTAAACAGATTAACTATAAAAACATTATATGATATTAGAAGGTTTTTATATCATTTCCAGTAAAAAAGAAATAAATATCCTATATTTTTGAAGTTGCTAAAATAGAAATTAATTCTTCTAACTGAGGCATTTTCATTTTTACAACAGATTGTATTTCAGTATTTTCAGAAGCGATAAGTAAAACACCTTCATTATCTTCTATATATCCGGCAGGTATAGCTTGATAATTCGGATCTGAAATTAATGTTTCTTTTTTTCCATCTTTAAACCAACCATAAATAGCTTCATAAATAATTTTATTATTCAAATTTCTATAGTCTCTTCGCCATATGTATTCCAAAGTGAAACTCTAAGAAGATAAAAACCCATCAACCCAAATATTCCAATCCATATAAAATAGCCAATTTGCAATCCGCCTCCAATCAAAACACTTACAATAGTTCCAACCAAAGGAAAAATAAAAAATGCAAACGCAAAAAAGAACATTAGAATTCTAACTGCAAATGGCGATTTTTTGACTTTAAGATTTAAAGTATTATTTCTAAAATTAAATTGTTGCATGGATTATATTGAGTAACATGGTAAATAGTAAATGAGATTTTTATTTAAGGTTTATTCATGTTGCGTGACATCATTATATTGCCAGAGTACATTTATAATTTTCCACTCGCCATTGGTTTTTACAATATGCATATAATCTATCCAGGCATCGGCCAATAGTTTTACAGATGCTGTTCTTGCCGAAATATCCAAAAGCTTAATTTCCTTCCTTGGATTTTTAGGGAATTTATCCCCTTTTACATTATAAGTTTCTGCAAGAATTACCATATTCTCTGTAAAGTATTCTGATATATAATCTTTTTGAGCGGCCTTGCTTCTAAAAACCGATCTTTTTACCAAGCGAGGATGCAAAGCACTTTCCATCAATTTCGGGTTTGGAGTATGTTGTGCTTCAATGTATGCTAAAGCAACACGTTTGATATCAATCGTATCTTGTGCTGTTTGGGCTTGAAGTTGGAATGAGCAAAGTGCAATTATGAGTAGTTGTACAAGTTTTTTCATTGAATATTGGGATTTAGGATGAAAAGGTATTTATGAGTGGTACTTTCGTATCAAACGTGCTGACAGAATGAATGTAACATTTCAAATATAATTAAATTTAAAGACTGCAGTTAAAATAAAAGAAATTCAAATAGCAAAACTTGATATATTTAAAAATAGACAAAAAATAAATTATAATGAGATTGCTTCGTTCCTCGCAAACACTTTGATTGTCGATAATGATTTCGATCTTCGACTTCGCTCAGGAAGACAAGTGTTAAGAAAAAAAATCCGTAAAAATCCGCGTTTTCGCTTTAGCGAATCCGTTTTATCAGCATTCTATTTAATCACTATTATATTAAAAAATTCAAATTCAAATTCCTTACTGACTCACATTCAAAACAATCAAAATTCCCTTAAATATTTATGATTTTCAGATTTGTGATTTGGTAAATTTCAGCCTATATTTGCTATCGAATAAAAAGAATATGGAACAATTTGTAGTATCGGCTCGTAAGTATCGCCCACAGACCTTTAAGGATGTTGTGGGACAAAAAGCTATTACCAACACTTTGTTGAATGCCATAGACAGCAATCACCTTGCTTCTGCCCTTTTATTTACAGGACCACGTGGAGTTGGTAAAACTACTTGCGCGCGTATTTTGGCTCGAAAAATAAATCAGCCCGGATATGATGATCCTAATGAGGATTTCGCTTTTAACGTTTTTGAGTTAGATGCGGCATCGAACAACTCGGTTGATGATATTCGTAGCCTGATCGATCAGGTTAGAATCCCGCCACAAACCGGACAATATAAAGTCTATATTATTGACGAGGTTCATATGTTGTCTTCGGCAGCTTTTAATGCTTTCCTTAAAACATTAGAAGAGCCGCCAAAACATGCTATTTTTATTTTAGCAACAACAGAGAAACACAAAATTATTCCAACGATTTTATCTCGTTGTCAGATATTTGATTTCAAAAGAATTACAGTAAAAGATGCTAAAGAACATTTGGCTGAAGTTGCGAAAAGTCAGGGAATCAATTTTGAAGACGATGCTTTGCACATTATTGCTCAAAAGGCAGATGGTGCAATGCGTGACGCTTTATCTATTTTTGACCGTGTGGTTTCCTACTGCGGAACGAACTTAACACGTCAGGCTGTAACCGAAAACCTTAACGTTTTAGATTACGAAACTTACATTAGCATTACCGATTTACTTTTAGAAAATAAAATTCCGGATCTTTTATTAGCTTACAATGATATTCTGGCAAAAGGTTTTGACGGGCATCATTTTATTGCCGGTCTGGCTTCGCATTTCAGGGATTTACTGGTAAGTAAAACTCCTGCTACAATCGCTTTGCTGGAAGTGGGTGAACAAGCGCAACAAATGTATGGCGTTCAGGCTCAAAAATGTTCTCAGGAATTTCTATTAAAAGGAATTGATATCGCAAATGACTGCGATTTAAAATACAAACTGAGTCAGAACCAACGCCTTTTGGTTGAATTATGTTTGATGCAATTGGCCTCTATCAGCTTTGATGGAGAAAAAAAAAAGTTGAGCAATTCATAATTCCCCCTACTTATTACAGAAATAGTGGATATTCTATTACTGAAATTCCAACTGCAAAAACCCAAATTCCAAATACTGGAGGAGAAATTACAAATCAGAAAACCCAAATTCCAAATACTGAGGGAGAAAACAATTTCAATCAAAATAGCAATGTCAATCAAAATGACAATGTTGCTGTAAACAATACTGCTGAAACTCCAAAAGTTGAAACTCCACAACCTGAAATTAGTAACGAACCTAAAATTTCTGCTTTTTCTTTATCGAGTATTCGCAAGAAAAAAGAGCTGGAAGCCGCCAATATGTCTTATGTAAAACCGACTTCTGTAATGCCTACGGAAGAATTTACGGAGACTGAAATGTTAGTGCAATGGAATAAATATGCACAACGTTTGGGGGACAAAGGCCATAAAATCATGCAATCGCTACTATTGATTAACGATCCTAAATTAAATGGAACAGTTATTACTTTCGAATTACCTAATGAAGGTTCTAAACTTGATTTTGAAGGTCAGATTCATGGTCTTTTAGGGCATTTAAAAGGACATTTACACAATCATGACATTACAATTGAAGTGAATGTAAATGAAACTATTGAAATTAAGAGAAGTTTAAACGATCAGGATCGATACAATCGACTGGTGGAAATTAATCCTAATCTGGAACTTTTAAGATCTACATTTGGATTAGATTTAACTTCTTAATTTTAAAATCCATCTGCAACGATTATTTCGGTAGATTTTTTAAGCAACAATATATTTTGTAGTATTTTTTCTATATTTTTGACCTATTAATAATTTATTAAAATCTTAGAAATTGGAAAAACAATTAGCAAATTCTGCACCACTGGGTCTTCTGGGTTTCGGAATGACCACTATTTTATTAAACATTCACAATATGGGATTTTTTCCTATAAGTGCTGTCATCCTTTCAATGGGAATCTTTTATGGCGGAATTGCTCAGGTAATTGCGGGAATTATTGCTTTTAAACGGGGAAATATTTTTGCCGCTACTGCCTTTACGTCCTATGGTTTTTTCTGGATTACTTTGGTTGCGATCTGGATGCTTCCAAGTAGTGATATTACTGTAGCGGGACCTACTCCTTCTTCATTTTTAGGATGGTATCTCGCTCTTTGGGGAATATTTACTGCTTTTATGTGGTACGGAACATGGGGCGGAAGCAAGGTTCAGCAATTTATTTTTCTTTCATTAACCGTTTTATTTTTTCTTTTGGCTATAGAAAAATGGACTGAAATTGAGTCAATAGCTACTCTTGCTGGAGCAATTGGCATCATTTGCGGAAGCAGTGCTTTTTATTTGGCTATGGCCGAATTACTAGAAGAAGTAAAAGGTAAAAAAGTATTACCTTATTGATAACTATTTTTTGCCACGAACTACACGAATCTAAAGGATAAATTAGAACATTTATAAATGAAAAATTAGTACTAATTGGTGTAATTCGTGGCAAAATTGTTTATTTGTTCTTTAATCCGAAATCGTAAACTTCTTGCAGCCATTTTTCTCTTTGAAAATCTGTAGCTGTTTTTATAATTCCGATGTAACTTACTTTTACGGGTTTTACACCGCAGAATTCTAAAGTAGATTTCTTTAATTGATTTACACTTGGTCTTCCATAAAAAAATCTATAGTACCAGCCTGGCTGATCAAGAGTTGTAATAATATGTGCCGTTTTTCCTTTTAGCAGTTTATCCCACCAGACTGAGTTTTCACGATATTGAAACGCCATTCCTGGTAAAAACAAACGATCAATAAATCCTTTTGTAATTGCCGGCAAACCTCCCCACCAAACCGGATGAATCCAAACCAAATGGTCTGCCCTTTTGATTTTTTCCCAGGACTCCAGCAAATCCGGTTCTAATTCAGTTCGTTTTTGATAACCAAATTGCAGGTTTGGATTAAAATTTAATGCTGCAATTGTTATGGTTTCGACTTCTGCACCGGAAGCGATTGCACCTTTTAAATAAGATTCGGCTATGCCAAAATTGAAGCTTGACGGATTTGGATGTCCATTTATAATGAGTATTTTTTTCATGCTCTATTCGTTTATTTTAAGATTAATGGTACTGTAAGTATTTAAAGCCTCATAAACTTCTTTCGACGAATGTATTTGATGACTAAAATAAATTCCGCCTGATAAAGTGTCACTCAACATTTTTTCGATATGCAAAACTGTCGAAAAAGCCGTCAATTCCGCCTGACCTTTAATGCTTTGCAAGCTAACTCTTTTTGTTTTATCCTTCGTTTTTATGATTACTTCAAAAATGGTTTGATCGCCATTTCCGCTTGAACCAAAAAGCAATTGTCTTTCTTTTAAAAACATGATATTAAAAATCTTAAGCGATTGAAAATACCCCATCAAACTGGTTACAAACTTAGAATTGTAGGTCATCTTAACCAAAACAGTTGGTATTTTTTCTATCTGATTTAAAATAAACAAATCCGGAACATCAAGATTATAAACCTGACGTTTCCCAATTCCGAAAGAGAAATTAAATTTTTCGGAATTTAAAAAATGCTTTACATGTTGTGGTTGGTTATTTTTATAAACAACAAATGGTTTGCATACGTTTTCGGCTAAAAAATTAGCTGAACTTTTTCCTGCCAAATCTTTTACAGAATAATAGATAAAAATATTGGTTTCCTGAATTTTATGCTTGTCAGGCTCCATAAAATCTACGAGACTACCTACGATACCGCCCATCCAGCCCGAACTAAAAACAATTCGGCTATTTATTTTCTGTTTATTTGCCCTAGCTAAATCATACGCAATAGTGAGATCTGGTGTTGGCTTTGTAATATCGATATAATCTAATTTGTTTTGTATGGCAAACTGCAAAATTTCATTATTACGATCTTTTGTACACAATACAATCAGGTCGATTTTATTCTGTATAATAGATTCCAACGTTTTTGGATTGTTGACGTCAATAATTAAATTTTTATTCGTTTTTCCTGACTGACGACTTCCTACAAACAGGTTAAAGTCAGGATTTCTTGCTTCAAGAATTCGTAATATGACTTTACCTACTAAGCCGGTTCCGCCAATTACTAAAATATTTTTTCTCATCATTATATATTGTTTTTAGCAAAAATAATGATGAGATATCTCTCGACAACCAGACAAATGTCCTATAATATTGCTTTACGAATTCTGCTTAAATGCCTTGGTGTAACGCCTAAATAGGACGCTAAATATTGCAATGGAATGAGCTGCAGGTATTTTTTATGGTTTTTATAAAGTTCTTCATAACGTTGGGTTCCGGATAATTTCTGAAAAGAAATCATTCTTTTTTGAAGCGTAACATATTCCATTTCAGTTAACTTACGTCCTATTTCCTGCCAATGAATACCTAAGGCGTAAAGTTTTTCTAAACTTTCACGGCTTATGACTTGAACTTCTGTATCGGCTATTGCCTGAATATTTTCTTCGGCTACATTTTGCGTTATAAAACTAGAGAATGATGCCATAAATTCGTTTTCGAAAGCGAAACAATTCGTGATTTCATCCCCCTGATGATTGAAAAAATACGAACGTAAAATCCCTTTTTTGATAAAAACGATTTCATTACTGACCTCATTTTCTTTCAATAAAAGTTCTCCTTTTTTGAGTTTTCGAAAAGTAATTAAATCATCGAGCAGCTCTAATTCATTTTGAGGTAAAACCTGAATTGATTGAAAAACTGATTTCATTATAAATTCTGAATAGATTAATTTTTAGACGCGAAAACTCTTTCAATTCTTTTATCCGGAATAAGCCATAACATTGCTACAGCAAAATATGCAGCACCTGAAACCCATTCGTTGTAAAACGAAAAGACTATTCCTACGACATATAAAACAGCTGATGTGTACCCTTTTAAATCTTTTCCAATCGCTTTTGCCAATACTGAATTTTCACCTTCATTTACAATTATAATGCGCTGTAAAATAAAATACGCAATTGCAGATAAAAACAATACGATTCCGTACAAAGTCATGGAAGCTTTTGCAAAATTATGCTCTCCCATCCAGCCTGTTGCAACAGGAATTAAGGACAACCAAAATAATAAATGCAAATTAGCCCAAAGGATTTTTCCGTTTATTTTGGTCATGCCATGAATTAAATAATGGTGATTGTTCCAATAGATTCCCACATAAATAAAACTCAAAATATAACTTAAAAACTTAGGAATAAGCCTTTTTAAATCGGCAAATTCATGTCCTTCCGGCACTTTAATTTCTAAAATCATAATAGTGATAATAATTGCTAATACACCATCACTAAAAGCTTCAAGTCTTGTTTTATTCATTTATATCTAAGATTAAGTTTGGGATTGTTATAAAAAAGTTTGCCACTAATTGCACAAATTTACACGAATTATATTTTATAGTGAGAATAAAAAATTAGTGCAAATTTGTGAAATTCGTGGCAAAAAAAGATCTATAAAAATTAAATTTTCCCGTAGTACATTGCTTTTACGATTCCGTCAGAAAGTCCGATTTTGGGAACGTAAATTTGGCGTGCTCCACTCCATTTCATGGCATTCAGGTAAATTCTGGTAGCGTGGATAATTACGTCGGCGCGATCTGAATTCAGTCCCAGTTCTGCAATTCTTTGTTCGTAGGTTAATGAATTTAAAAACGCATATTGCGAATTGATATAAATGTACGAAAGCGGTTTTTCCTGCTGTTTTCCGGACATTTTAAACAGCTTGTTAATGTTTCCTCCAGAACCAATTAAGGTTACCTCATCATAATCTGCCGTATTGGTTTTAATCCATTTTTCGATTTCATCCCAAACCACATCATGCACCATATTATTCAGTAAACGAACAGTTCCGGCTTTAAAGGATCTTGAATTGATTAATTTTCCGTCAGAAAACAAAGTAAACTCTGTGCTTCCACCACCTACGTCTACAAAAAGATAAGTTTCATCTGTTTTTAATAAATGATGTAAATCTGTCGATGCAATAATGGCGGCTTCTTTTTTGCCATCAATAATTTCGATTTTAATATCGGCTTTTTTCTTAATCAAAGCCACTACTTCTTTAGCATTATACGCTTCACGCATTGCCGAAGTGGCAAACGCCATATAACGCTCTACTTTATGTACTTTCATCAAAAGATTGAATGCTTTCATGGCATCCACCATTCGATCTATATTTTCTTCTGAAATTTCTCCAACTGTAAAGGCATCTTGTCCCAAACGAATTGGCACACGAACAAGCGAACTTTTATTAAATTGTGGTTCTTTGCCATCTTGTTCTACAACATTCGATATTAGAAGCCTCATGGCGTTTGAACCAATATCTATTGCTGCATATTTCTTTATATTAATCATGCTCACTTATGATTTGAATTTATTCTTTTTATTATTAATTTATTTTTTGAGGAACTTGCTCTAATACTGATACTTTGTTTTGATAATACTTATAGGTTTCAAGTTGCGCTCTAAATGGGGCATGATGATTTCGAGGTTTGTATTTATTATCTAGTTTATAGGAATGGTATCTCACTTTGACATTTCCTTTCCATGCAATATTAAAATTATCTATTAATTCTTTCTTAATTTCAAGATCATAAATCGGACAGGTTACTTCGACTCTTCCGTCCAGATTTCTGGTCATGAAGTCGGCAGACGAAATATAAACTTCGGTCAGGCCGGCATTTCCAAAAATATAAACTCTTGTATGTTCCAGGTAATTATCGACAATACTTATGGCTTCGATGTTTTCGCTCATTCCCGGAATTCCCGGAATCAGAGAGCAAATACCTCTTACCTGAAGCTGGATTTTTACTCCGGCATTACTGGCTTCGTATAATTTATCGATCATTTTAAAATCAGATAAACTATTCATTTTTAATTTAATATGTGTTTTTCTACCTGCCAAAGCGTGCAGAATTTCACGATCTATTAATTTAATAAATTTAGTTCTTGTGTAATGTGGCGATACTATTAAATGCTTGTATCTGTGTACTCTGTAATTGATATCGAAAAATTCGAATATTTTTGAGATGTCTTTTAAAATTCCCTGATGACAGGTAAAAAGCGTGACATCTGTATAAATCTTCGCTGTTGATTCGTTGAAATTTCCTGTGGAGATAAATCCGTACCGACGTGATTTGCCGTCTTCGGTTCTTTCAATCACACAAATTTTACTGTGTACTTTTAAACCTTTTATTCCAAAAATAAGTTCAATTCCTTCGGTCTGCATCTGCTCTGCATACGAAATATTCGAAGCTTCATCAAAGCGTGCCTGAAGTTCGATTTGTACGGTTACTTTTTTACCATTTTTAGCAGCATTAATTAATGAACTAATAATCTGCGAATTTTTAGCCAAACGATACAAGGTAATTTTGATACTGGTTACTTTTGGATCTAAAGCCGCTTCACGCAAAAACTTGGTTAAATACGAAAATGACTGATACGGTGCATGTAACAGATAATCTTTTTTACTTATTTTTTCGAGCATACTTCCTCCCAGACTTAAACCCGGAATTGGCAATGGTTCGTTTGGTTTATAAAGTAAATCGTATCTTCCTAAGTTGGGAAAACTCATATAATCGCGACGATTATGGTATCTTCCTCCGGGAATAATACTATCTGTTTCTACAATTTTCATTTTATCTAAAAAGAAATGCAGCGTATCTTCTTCAATTAAATTATCATAAATAAAACGAACTGGCTCTCCTATTCTTCTGTCTTTTACTGATGTTGCAATTTTTTCGAGCATACTTTTACTCAAATCGCTATCGATATCTAGCTGAGCATCACGGGTAATTTTGATCATATGTGCCGAAACACTTTTATAATCGAAAATATTAAAGATATTTTTCAGGTTATAACGAATTACGTCATCAATAAGAATTACATAGTGTTTATCATCGTGAGATGGCAACACAACAAATCTGTTGATGGTTTTCGGGATTTCGATCACGGCGTAACGAACCTCATTATTTGTATTCATTTCTAAACGAACAGCCAAATAACCCAACGTGTCTTTAAGAATTGGGAACTCTGCTAAATCATTTAAAATGATGGTAACTAATTCCGGACTCAGTTTTTGATCAAAAAAATCTTTTAAAAAACATGCCTGATCCGGTGTTATTTCATCTTCATTAATAATTAAAATATTTTCGGCTTCCAGTTCTGTTTCAATATTACCTAAAATACGTAAACTTTCAGATTGCTGCTGAATTACAATTTCGGTAATATCTTTAATTAACTGATGAGCAGAAACTCCACCTAAATATTTTTCTCCAGAAATTCCTGAAAGGCTCAATCTTCGAATCGCAGCATAACGAACTCTAAAAAATTCATCCAGATTGTTTGAAAAAATTCCAACAAAACGCAGTCTGTCTAAAAGCGGAACCGTATTATCTGCGGCTTCCTGAAGTACTCTCGCATTAAACGCTAACCAACTTTTTTCTCTATCGATATATTTCTGTTCGTACACTTTATTATTATTTTAAATCTTTGGGGAAAATTGTTTTATGAGTTTTACCTTTATTGATTGCGTTCCAACTATCTGCATCAAACTGTAAGGACACAAAGCCTGAAGTAGGAACGTTTTCGATAAAAACATCTCCAAATTTATTAACAAAATTTGTAATAGCCTCGTTATGTCCAAAAAGAATAACACTTTCGAAACTATTATCACATGATTTGATAATCTTTTCAAGCTGTTTATCATCAAAAGTATAAAGATCGTCTTTAAAAACGATACTTTCTATAGGATATGAAATATTTTGGGCAAAAATCAGCGCCGTTTCTGAAGCCCGTGCCGCAGTACTACTCCATATTATATAGGTTTTAGGAAGAAAATTTGAAATATTTGCCGATACTTCATGGGCATCCAGGATTCCTTTTTTCATTAAAGGTCTGTCGAAATCTTTTAAAGGAGCTTCCCAGCTTGATTTTGCATGACGTATTAAAATTAAATTTTTCATAAGCGGATGGTTTATAAACCTCTTAGGAGGTTAATAATTTATTGAACTTCTAATTTACAAAAGAAATATTAAACCTTCTGCTTTTTTTATTTCTGTTAACATTTAAGGCAAATTTTAACAAGAATTAAAATTTCTTATAAACGAAATATCTAAACAATCGACTTATTCCATTTTTTCGAAAAAGTGTTCTTCATCTATTAAAACAAACACTTGGTCGATTGAAGCTTATTTATAAAAAATTAACTAAATATCTGATTATTAATCATTTAAAATATTTTAAAAATTGCATTTTTAATCAAAAAAACAAAAAAAATTACACTTTTTTATTTGTTAGAAATGACAAAAAAAATACATTTTCGATGCATTATCTAACAAAAAAAATACACTTCAACGAGTTTTTAGGTTAGTTACGGACAAAAAAAATCAAAAGTTGCACCTCTCTATAACTTTGATTCTGTTAAAATTTGATAAATACCAAAAACAAAAAACCACGCATATGATAACTAAAACTACTCTTGAAAAAGCAGCGAAATTTGTTCACGATTGTAAGTTTATTTTTTCTTTCAAAAAAAACATCTTTCAGAAAAACATTTTTTCTTTACTGTTTTGTTTAATTACAACTCTTGCATTTGCACAGACAAAAAATGTAGATTCATATCTAAGTGCCTTACCATCCTCTGATGCAATTCAAGTGAAACATCTCTTGTACGATCTACAATCGGCAGTTTACTATTTATCTGATGACAGAACGGTAAAAATCTATGGCGATAATCCCACTGCTTTGTACACAGATATCAATTCGATACCTTTTTTGGGATCAGCAGCAATACAGGGCAATGATATTGAAATTGCCACTATCAAAATTGAAACAAGTTCTGACTTAAGCAGGACTATTGATCTTACTTCGTTTTCAGGTTTTGGTAAATTAAAATACATCTACATCTCTACAGCAATTCAAACTAGCGAAGCAGTGATCAATAACATGATCAAAAATGACACTTCAAAATATGTTCTTATCTACAATATTTCTATCGGCGGATAATTTAAAAGCAATTATTATGAAAAAATTCTACTATCAATATTTAGCGCTTTGTTATTTATTTTTAATGTTATTAGGAAGTGCTTTTACAGGAAATGCACAAGTTATTGTTCCGTTTAAAGAGAGAACTTCTTCTTTTACTCCAACAACAAAAACGTATCACGTAAAAGGTAATTTTACGATGATGGGAAATACTAATTTGACGTTGCAGAACTATGGCGACAATACCACAAATGGTGGTAATTCGATGAAATATGTTGATATTGACGGCGACAACACCACATTAAACTCTTCTTCATCAACTCTTGTTTTGCCTACTGACAGCGGTACAAATTTAGACTGCTCAAAAATAGTGTATGCTGGTTTATACTGGACAGGAAGAGTTTCTAATGCCACAAATAGTCCAAACACATTTACCGCTACAAACGGAACGCTGACTAAAACTTTAGATAAACGAAAAATTTTATTCAAAGGTCCTTCAGCATCCGGCTATGATACTTTTGCAGCAACTGATATTTATTTTCCAACAAATGCAAACGGAAATATGTTTACTGCTTATGCAGAAGTTACCACTTACGTGAAAGACCACGGTGTTGGTGCTTATTTTGCTGCAGATATCGCTGCTACCCAAGGAAACGATGGTGGTGATATTGGAAAATATGCCGGATGGGCATTGATCGTGGTTTACGAAAATTCCAGTATGAAAAACAGAGATATTACCATTTTTGACGGACACGCTTATGTGAGGGAAAGTCAAACTCTGAGCTATAATATTCCGGTTTCCGGTTTTAACTCTGTGGCTTCTGGCCCTGTTGGAATAAAATTAGGAATAATGGCCGGTGAAGGAGATGTGAATTATAGCGGAGATTATTTTAAAGTTAAAAAAAGAACAGCAGTTACTGATCTTGATAGCGATTACATTACGTTAAGCAGAACCGGAAATTCGACTACAAACTTCTTTAATTCCTCTATTTTCACAGGTGGAAATACACGAAATCCAAGTTTAACGAATAATTCCGGTATCGACATTAGCATGTTTGATTTACCCAACACAGCTAAAGATATTATTGGGAATAATCAAACCTCAACTACTTTTAGATATGGTTCAACTGTAGACACTTACACCATTTTTGCAATTGCCATGGCGGTTGATGCTTATGTCCCGGAAATTGAAGGCACACTTACAGCTACCACAATAAATGGTACTTCGGCGGGTGCAGGTCCCTATACTGTTTTACCTGGTCAGGAAATGGGATATAAACTTCAAATAAAGAATAAAGGTTCTGAACCGACAAAAAATTCCAAAATCATAATTCCGATACCATACAATGCGACTTTTGTACCCGGAAGTTTAGGAAAAGTAGTGAATTTCACTCCACTTCCAACTCCAAACAGTTTGACTTATGAGCCTACTATTGGTGCAAACGGATCTATTGTTTGGGATTTAGGAACGTTACCTCTTCTTGCAAATACAGATACAGTTCTCGCAGAATTAACCTTTAAACTTAAATCTACAGAAAACTGTGCGTTGCTAAAAAACTCTAATTGCAGCAATGCCATTTCTGTAAATGGTACTTTAAATGGTACTGGAATAAATTCTGGTGTGGCAGTTACCAATAAACCTTTTATCTTAGGTTATACAACAAGTGGTACTTGTAGTGGCGTTGCGATTTCTGCACCGCTGCAAACAACCATTAATACCAGTTCTTTTATTAATGCAAATTGTCAGGCTACACCTCCAACTATAGCATTTACATTTTGTAATGGATCAACAACAATCCCAATTACAGATGTAACGGGTTCATTTCCTCCGGGATCGACTTTTTATAATGCTTATCCAATTATAGCAGGAACAACAACTCAATACACGATAAACAATCCTTTTCCTGCAACGTTTGGAACAAATACTTACTATGCTATTCCTCCAGGAGCAACGGGTGGTTGTTATTTTCAGTTTACCATAACGGTTCAAAGTATTGCTACAATGCCAACTGTGAGTGGACCCGTAAATTATTGTATTGGTGATGTTTCTCAGCCCTTAACTGCGACACCTACAAACCCGAGTTATACATTATATTACTATTTGACTACTACTTCTACTGCACAACAATCAATAACGCCTCCTACTGATACAGCTGGGCAATTTACTTATTATGTTGCCGAAGGAATTTCAAATGCTTGTATTGGACCTAAAAAACCAATTACGGTCAATATTTATGCTAAGCCAACGCTAGTTATAACTGCTCCGGCACCCATTTGTTCGCCTGCTGCAACACTTAATATTGCTGCTTCGGCAATTGTAGCCGGAAGTACGGCAGGATTAGTTTATACGTTTTGGAAAGATTTGGCTGCAACTATTCCGTATCCGGATTATGCTTCGGCAATTCCCGGAACTTACTACATCAAAGGAACAAACCCAACCACTAATTGTTATGACATAAAACCAGTTGTCGTGACCAAAAGTACAGTTCTTGTAACTGAACTTACAGCATCACATACAAATGTAAACTGTTATGGTCAGTCAACGGGTTCTATTACAGTAAATAATGCGACTGGCGGAGTTGCTCCTTATACCTATTCCTGGAAAAAAGACGGAAATGCTTATGCTGGTACTACTCAGATTTTAACCAATTTGGGAGTTGGAAGCTATGAAGTAACTGCCACAGATGCAAATGGCTGTAAAGGAACTTTGACAATTATTATTACACAACCAACTGCGGCTTTAGCTCTTGCAGCTTCTTCTAAAACAGATGTGACTTGTTTTGGGAAAAGTACAGGAAGTGTAACAGCCGGCGCGGTAACCAATGCCGTTGGAACTATTTCTTATGTATGGAAAAATGCTATAAATGTTTCAGTTGGAACTACAGCTTCGGTTTCAAATCTTCCGGCAGGAACTTATACTTTGACTGTTACTGATAATTGTTCGACACAAACTAATTCGGTTACTATATTACAGCCGGGTGCGGCTTTAGCTCTTGCAGCTTCTTCTAAAACAGATATTACTTGTTTTGGATTTAGCACTGGAACTATAACAGCCGGCGCGGTAACTAATTCTGTTGGAACTGTAAATTATGTATGGAAAAATGCTTTAAATGTTTCAGTTGGAACTACAGCTTCGGTTTCGAATCTTCCGGCGGGAACTTATACTTTGACCGTTACTGATAATTGTTCGACACAAACAAATTCTGTTACTATATTACAACCAACTGCGGCTTTAGCTCTTGCAGCTTCTTCTAAAACAGATGTGACTTGTTTTGGGAAAAGTACAGGAAGTGTAACAGCCGGCGCGGTAACCAATGCCGTTGGAACTGTTTCTTATTCTTGGAAAAATGCTTTAAATGTTTCAGTTGAAACTTCCGCTTCGGTTTCGAATCTTCCGGCGGGAACTTATACTTTGACCGTTACTGATAATTGTTCGACACAAAGTAATTTGGTTACTATTTTGCAACCGGGTACGGCTTTAAGCGCTACAACAAGTCAGGTAAATGTTGGTTGTGGCGGCGGTAATAACGGATCTGCAACTGTGAATGTTTCAGGCGGAACTTCAGGATATACTTATTCTTGGGACACAACTCCAGTTCAAACTTCTGCAACTGCAAGCGGGCTTATTGCAGGAACTTATACAGTCGTTATTAAAGATGCTAATCTTTGTACCATCTCTAAATCAGTAACTATTACTGATGGAGATGCTATTAAACCAATTATAGATCCGTTGCCTTTGGCTTCTACAATTAATTGTCCTGCTTTACCAGTTTTTGCAACTGCGACTGCAACTGATAATAATGGTACAATTTCTTCATTAACATATGACGATGTGGTTACTCAAGGTACTTGTGTGGGTTCATATACCACTACAAGAACATGGACTGCTGTAGATGCTTGTGGAAATATTTCTCTTCCTGTTAGTCAGGTTATTAATGTGCAGGACATTACTGCTCCAACTTGGTCAACTGCGGTGGCTTCTTTAAATAAAACTATCGAATGCAGTAATGCGGTGGCTTTAACTTCCGCTCAAACGTTATTTCCAATTGCTTCTGATTTATGTGATAGCGATGTTTCGGATATTGTAAAAGTGAGCGGTGCGTTTGTAGCTTCGGCAGCTTGTTCGAATGCAGGAACGTATACCAATACCTGGACAGTAAAAGATGATTGCGGAAATACTTCTGACACTTTCACGCAAGTGATAACAATTCAGGATACTTCGGCTCCAACCTGGTCAACTGCGGTGGCTTCTTTAAATAAAACTATCGAATGCAGTGATGCGGTGGCTTTAACTTCCGCGCAAGCGTTATTTCCAATTGCTTCGGATTTATGTGATAGCGATGTTTCGGATATTGTAAAAGTGAGCGGTGCGTTTGTAGCTTCGGCAGCTTGTTCGAATGCGGGAACGTATACCAATACTTGGACTGTAAAAGACGATTGCGGAAATACTTCTGACACTTTCACGCAAGTGATTACTATTCAGGATACTTCGGCTCCAACTTGGTCAACTGCGGTGGCTTCTTTAAATAAAACTATCGAATGCAGTGATGCGGTGGCTTTAACTTCCGCGCAAGCGTTATTTCCAATAGCTTTAGATTCATGTGATAGCGATGTTTCGGATATTGTAAAAGTGAGCGGTGCGTTTGTGGCTTCGGCAGATTGCTCGAATGCGGGAACGTATACCAATACATGGACAGTGAAAGACGATTGCGGAAATACTTCTGATACTTTCACGCAAGTGATAACAATTCAGGATACTTCGGCTCCAACTTGGTCAACTACTGTGGCTTCTTTAAATAAAACTATCGAATGCAGTGATCCGGCTGCTTTAACTTCCGCGCAAGCGTTATTTCCAATAGCTTCTGATTTATGTGATAGTGATGTTTCGGATATTGTAAAAGTGAGCGGTGCGTTTGTAGTTTCGGCAGATTGTTCGAATGCGGGAACGTATACCAATACCTGGACAGTAAAAGACGATTGCGGAAATACTTCTGACACTTTCACGCAAGTGATTACGATTGAAGATACTTCGGCTCCAACTTGGTCAACTGTTGTTTCTTCTTTAAATAAAACTATCGAATGCAGTAATGCGGCTGCTTTAACTTCCGCGCAAGCGTTATTTCCAATTGCTTCTGATTTATGTGATAGCGATGTTTTGGATATTGTAAAAGTGAGCGGTGCGTTTGTAGCTTCGGCAGCTTGTTCGAATGCAGGAACGTATACCAATACCTGGACAGTAAAAGATGATTGCGGAAATACTTCTGACACTTTCACGCAAGTGATTACTATTGAAGATACTTCGGCTCCAACTTGGTCAACTGCTGTAGCTTCTTTAAATAAAACTATCGAATGCAGTGATGCGGTGGCTTTAACTTCCGCGCAAGCGTTATTTCCAATTGCTTCTGATTTATGTGATAGCGATGTTTTGGATATTGTAAAAGTAAGCGGTGCGTTTGCAGCTTCGGCAGATTGTTCGAATGCGGGAACGTATACCAATACCTGGACAGTAAAAGACGATTGCGGAAATACTTCTGACACTTTCACGCAAGTGATAACAATTCAGGATACAACTAAACCAACATTTATTGGAGAACTTCCAAAAGATATTACGGTTTCTTGCGATGCTGTTCCTGAACCTGCAAATATTGAGGCTAGTGACAATTGCAATGGTAATTTACCGATCGTTTTTAGTGAAATTAAAAGCGATATTATAAACGGTTGTTCTACTAATTATACTTTAACACGCACCTGGACCACTAGCGATTGTGGCAAAAACACAGCTACTTATACTCAGATTATAACGGTGAGAGATACAACTGCTCCTACTGGAACATCTCCTGCTGATGTATCTAATTTACAAACAATTGCAGATATTCCGGTTGGGAACTCCGGTGATATCAAAGATGCTGCTGATAATTGCAGTAGTACGGTAGATATTATTGTAAGTGATTCTAATAATGGAGGAAGCGGTTGTGATGGAAATGCTTTTATCTTAACCAGAACCTATACATTGACTGATTGTGCCGGTAATAAAACCGAATTGAAACAAACCTTTACTGTAGAAAATAAAGTTTCGGTTTCAGGAGTTGCTTCGCATGTAACTTGTCTTGGAGGAAAAGACGGTTTAATATTAGTGACTAATAGTCCGGGATCGACTGTGGTTATTAGAAATGAAAATAATGAGGTTGTTGGCAATACTAATTTACCGGCAGGAACCTACACGCTTACAGCAACATCATCTGTAAATAGCAGTAACGAAACTTGTTCTGCAACGGCAACGGTTGTGATTTCTCAGCCAACTTATACGGTTAAAATATCCGGACAAATTATAAACAAAGACACGAATACGCCAATTGCAAATGTACCTGTTACTTTGGTTCCGCAAGGTACTACGGCTGGACCTATTTTATTACGCATCACAGGTGCCGATGGTTTATATAATTTCTCAGGAATGGTTGCCGGAAGTTATTTGGTTCAGGTTCAGGATGCCAACTTGAATAGTGCACATCAATTATATCCTGTCGATTCAAGTTTATTCTTTACTACACTTGAAGATTGTAAAATTCAGGAACATAATTTTGAATATGGAAAATCAACTTTACCGGTTTTAGGAGATTATGTTTGGTACGATACAAATGGCAACGGAATTCAGGATGAATGGTATGATGCTAATAATGATGGCATTGTAACTAAAAACATTCCTGACGGAAACGGAGCAATTGATTATAGCCAATGGGAATGGATTGACCTTAATGGTGACGGAAGTTATTCTGGGCCTATGAATGTGGGGGAATTAAATGCAGGAGGTTTTGGAAATGCTTTGAGTGCTAATGTTATTATTGATGGTCCTAACGGATATCATCAGGAAGTAATTGTGGGTATTGAAGGATTTTGGAGAGACAGACCTGATAGTGCAAATCCTTATGGAGATTACACTATTAAACTGGTAAAAGATGCTAACCTTGATGCAGTTGCTGCCACCTTAGGAGCTTCTGGATTAGTCAAAGTTCTACCTTCAATTACTAATAAAAAAGTGACGAATAAAAACGGTAAATCGCAATTGCATACGGTTTGCAGTACTACCGGTGGTGCAACTGGGTATATTGTAACGATAACCCCGGAAGATTTGGTTCATTTAGATGCTGACTTTGGAGTAAATTGTAAAGTTTTCTCTGATATTGTGGCCAATGATGATACAGCGGGACCAATTGCGGGAGTCAATAATATTACGAAAAATGTAGTAAATGTATTGCCTAATGACACACTGGAAGGTGTAGTTGTAACAGCTGCTGATGTTATTATTACAACAGTAACTCCAAATGAGTTTTTACAATTAAACACAGACGGATCTGTAGATGTTTTAGCAAATGCTCCGGTTGGAACTTTGACATTAGTATATCAAATTTGCGAAGCCGACCAAACAACAAACTGTGATACCGCAACAGTTACTGTAACTATAGAAGCTCCGGTAATGACTGTAACAGCGACTCCAATTTGTGTTAACGATGTTCCTTACATTGATTATGTGGTAACTACTCTAAATTTTACTCCTGTAAACGGTGTAACAATTGCATGGGCAAACAGTAACAATAACGTTATCAGTACAATGAATGATTTACCACTTAAAGGACGCCTATTATGGCCCGGAGCAGTAGTGGATCAAACCGGAAAAGGTATCGACTGGCCAGGTTGGGTTTTTCAGGACAATAAATGGATTGAAGCACCAGACGGATTTGAAACACTTCGTCCTCTTGCCAAATTGATAATTTCTACTAATCCTACCGAGACCATAACTATAGAGTATCCAAAAGCGGAACCTTACTGTACTGCCAGACCAACATTTGCTATTGTAGCAAATGATGACAACGCAGGACCAATAAACGGAACTACAGGAGCAACAAACGTTATAAATGTATACAACAATGATAGTTTGAATGCTAGTGCAATAATTCCAACTGATGTTACACTTACAATTGTAACACCGGATCCTAAAGGAGCCTTGACATTAAATCCTAATGGTTCTGTTGATGTTGCAGCCGGAACTCCTGGAGGAACTTATACGATGACCTATCAAATATGCGAAAATGCAGATGCGGGGAACTGTGACACAGCAATCGTAACAGTTATTGTATCTGAACCGGCTGCACCGCCAACTCCGGTTATTGCTAATGATGATGTTTACGCTAATATAGGTTGTAATACTTTTGGGTTAGTTGGTAATGTTTTGATCAATGACTTTAAAGGTATTACCAGAGCAACATTAGAACTCGTAAACTTTACCTTATTGAATTCAAATAACAATGCTAAAACAGACCCAAACATCACTTTTGATACCTTAGGAAATGTAACGGTATCTGGTTTAACTCCTGCAGGAACATATACTTACAGCTATCAAATTTGTGATAAGCTAAGTGCTGATAACTGCGATACTGCAACGGTTACGATAACTGTTGTGCCAAATGGTATTGTAAATATTTCAAGTCAAGCTTGTAATGATGATTCAACTCTTATTGATTTACTTTCTCTATTGCCCGAAAATACACCTTCAACAGGAGTTTGGATTGATTCTAATAACAGCAATGCGATACAAGGAAATACTTTTAATGCACTTGGTTTAGCACTTGGCAATTACACATTTGAATATAAAATAACAGATCAAAATTGTCCTAGAAGCATTTTACTGAACATGGAAATTAATGATGATTGTAAAGTATTAGCCTGTGGAAACGTTGTGGTACATAACGCCTTTTCTCCTAATGGCGACGGAATGAATGACGTTTTCAAAATTGATAGTATTGATGACATCACTTGTTATCCTGAAAACAATGTAGAGATCTACAATCGTTGGGGAATATTGGTTTTTGAAACTGATAATTATAACAACACCACCAACGCATTTGATGGAATATCAAGAGGAAGAACAACTGTTAAGCAATCTGACGGATTACCAACCGGAACTTATTTCTACATTATTAATTACAAATCGTTAGATGGAAATAATGTACTTCAAAATAATAAAAAAGATGGGTATTTATATTTATCAAAATAAAATCGATAGTAATAATAATATAATAATATCTACTATGAGAGCAAAATTATATTTCTTCGTCATAATGTTTACAGGCATCGCCTGTTATGCACAACAAGATGCACAATATACGCAATACATGTACAACACCATAGCTGTCAATCCTGCGTATGCAGGATCACGAGGAGCCTTGAGTATTTTTGGACTGTACCGTACCCAATGGGTGGGACTCGACGGAGCACCTGAAACCAGCAGTTTTTCTGTCAATACTCCCATCAGCAACAGCAATTTGGGAGTGGGAGTTTCACTGGTAAATGATAAAATAGGGCCCATTAACGAAAACAATCTTTCGGTTGATCTTTCCTATACTGTACAGACCTCACCTGATTTCAAATTATCATTTGGAATCAAGGGAACGGCCAATTTATTTAATCTGGATATCAACAAGCTAAATCCTGAAAGTCAGGGCGATCCGCAGTTTCAGGATCTCGACAATAAATTCTCTCCCAATGTAGGAGCCGGTGTTTACTGGCATTCTGATAAGGCCTACATAGGTTTATCAGTTCCTAATTTTATCGAAACCAATCGATATGATGATAATGACATTGCCATTTTTAAGGATAAAATCAATTATTATTTAATGGCTGGATATGTATTTGACCTGGATAAACTGGAGTACATCAAATTCAAACCCGCTGTCCTGACTAAAATGGTCCAAGGAGCGCCACTTCAGGTTGATGTATCGGCCAACTTTATGTTTATGGAAAAATTTGTGGTGGGACTAGCTTACAGATGGAGTGCCTCATTAAGTGCTATGGTAGGTTTCCAGATTACAGACGGACTTTATTTAGGATACGGTTATGATCGTGAAACCACCAACCTAAACAATTATAATTCAGGATCACATGAGATCTTCCTGCGTTATGAGTTCTTTAAAAACAACGGTAAAATGACAACCCCTCGTTTCTTCTAAAAATAATAATTATGAAAAAATATATACTTCTCTGCTTAATAATAATCTGTTTTTCATTCGACAGTTACGCCCAGGATTCCAAAACAGCTGCCGGAGACAAAAAATATGACAGTTATGCGTATATCGATGCCATTAAAACCTATGAACGCGTAGTCCAAAAAGGATACAAATCTGAGGATATGTTCAAAAAACTCGGTAATTCCTATTACTTCAATTCTGATTTTGATGGGGCCGCCAAATGGTATGGTGAACTTTTTGCGATGAATACCAGTGTAGAACCTGAGTATTATTACAGATATGCTCAATCCTTAAAATCAACAGGACAAATAGATAAGGCCAATAAAATCCTTTCTGAATTTAATGCTAAATTCAAAAACGACAACAGGGGAAAATTGTACAAAGAAGATGTCAATTATCTGGATCAGATAAAAGCCAATTCAGGTCGTTATACTATTGAAGATGCCGGAATCAATTCTAAATATTCCGATTACGGATCTTTCGTTTATGACAACAAAATCTATTTTGCTTCGGCCAGGGATACCGGAAACTTCTCGCAGCGCAAACACAAATGGACAAATGAATATTTTACCAATCTGTATTTTGCAGATGTGGATGCCACAACAGGTAAAAGCGTCAAAGTCAATAAATTCAAAACATCCATTAATACCAAATTCCATGAATCTTCTCCGGCTTTTACCAAAGATGGCAAAACAGTTTATTTTACCCGAAACAATTATGTAAACGGTAAAAAAGGAAAAGATGAAAATAAAATTACTTTAATAAAAATATACAAAGCCACACTGGATAATAACGGCAAATGGGGAAATAGTATCGAACTTCCTTTTAACAGTGATAACTATAGTGTTGGGCATCCTGCGCTGAGTGCTGATGGAAAAACCTTGTACTTTGCCTCTGATATGCCCGGAACATTCGGACAGTCTGACATTTACAAAGTAAGTATTAATGGAGAAAGTTATGGTGCGCCACAAAACCTGGGCACTTCTATCAATACCGAAGGCAAAGAAACCTTCCCTTACGTAACGAGCGAAAACGAAATTTATTTTGCTTCAGACGGTCATCCCGGACTTGGCGGACTCGATGTATTTGTAGGGAATATTGAAGATAACGGTACCATCAGCAATATTCAGAATGTGGGAAGCGATATCAACTCTCCAAAAGATGACTTTGCCTACAACATAGATCCGGTTTCCCGACGAGGCTATTTCAGTTCTAACAAAGATGGCGGTCAGGGATCAGATGATATTTATAAATTTCTGGAAACCCGAAAACTACAATGTATCCAGACACTGGAAGGTATTATTACCGACCTTAATACCACTGCTGTTTTACCGGGAACAAAAGTCACTTTGTATGAAGGAACCACAATGAAAAACAGCACGGTTTCAGATAAAGACGGCTATTACACTTTTACTGTGGAATGCGGAAAAACGTATAATGTAAGAGCTGAAAAAGAGGAATACACCACAAGGGAAGTTACAGTAACCATTGGAAAGCTAACCGGAAAAACAAGTCTTCCAATTGCTTTAGAAAAATCAACTTGTAAGGTCACCATTGGCGATGACCTTGGTAAATGTTTTGGTATTAAAATAATTTATTTCGATCTGGATAAATCCAATATCAGAACCGAAGCAGCTTTGGATCTCGAGAAAATCCTCGATGTGCTAAACAACAATCCAACGATGAAACTTGATATTCGCTCGCACACCGATAGTAGAGCTACACATCAATACAATGCAGCTTTATCCAACCGAAGAGCCAAATCAACCATTGACTGGCTGGTCAAAAACGGTGTTGCCAAAAACAGGCTAACCGGAAAAGGATATGGTGAAACACAACTGGTAAATGGATGTTCTGATGGTGTACAATGCAGCGAAGAAGAACATCAAATGAACAGACGAAGTGAGTTTATTATAATGGGACTTTAAAAAAGAAATTCCAATATTTTAAAAAATCCAAATTCCAATACGTCTATTTGTATTGGAATTTGGATTTTTTTATTTGGGATCTTTCCAGTTGTTTGTCTTTAAAAAAAGTCGTCGCAAATCAAAGATTCGCAACGACTACTAAAAACCAACCAGTCCAATAATATTTAAATTTTAGCGAATATATTCGTATAGTATTTTTTTCCGGTTTTAGCATCAGTGGTTACTGCTAAGCCAAAATGAGTAAAATCTCCTACGATATTTTCTTTATGTCCGGGGCTGTCAAGCCACGCTCTTACTGCTGCTTCAGAAGTTTTGTAATTGTAGGCGACATTTTCACCTACTTTTTTAGCTCCTAAAACGCTAATAATATTATTCGAACGCGAAGTAAAATCATTGTGATCGACAACATTGTTGGCAATCATATAATTATTATGCTCTTCACATTTAAACGAAATATGATTTATTTTTTCTAATGCATTCAAACCAATACTTACCCTGTAATCGTTGATAAGTTTCATGGTTTCGATCTCTGAATCGTTGTACGTGTAGTTCGTAATCAGAGTTTCGGTTGTAGTACTATTATCTGCTCCCTCCGCACTATCTGCAGAGCATGAGTTCATTGTAATAAAAATTACAACGAACATCATGGCACACATCATCTTTTTCATAATCAATAGCAGTTAAAATTAAAGTAAATGTTGGGGCAAATTCCTTAAAATATATTGTAAAAATAAATTGTATCGTTTTTCTTATTCAAACGTATTCAATTTATCGGTAAACTGCAAAAATAATCGATGAAATACACTATTATTATTATATTTAATATAATTTTCTTACAAACTAAGATGATAATCTTTCAATCTTCCAGGAATAATCAGATTGACTTTGGTAACGTATTCTGTCATGCAGTCTGTTAGGTCTTCCCTGCCAAAATTCAACCTCTAAAGGAGTGACCAAATATCCTCCCCAATTTTCGGGTCTTGGAATTGATTTTCCTTCAAATTCTGCTTCCAGTTTTTTTAGATTTTCTTCTAAAAAAGTTCTCGAAGGAATCACTTCACTTTGATGAGAAACAATCGCACCCAATTTACTTCCGTCAGGACGGGAATCAAAATAACCATCAGATATATTCTCAGACGTTTTTTGGGCAATTCCTTTTATAATGACCTGACGCTCCATATCCTGCCAAAAGAAAGACAAACAAACATGAGGATTTGCCTCAATTGCTTTTCCTTTTTCAGATTTATAATTGGTGTAAAAAATAAATCCCTCTTCGTAAAATTTCTTCAATAAAACTACTCTTGATTTCGGAAAACCATCTAATCCAATGGTAGAAAGTGTCATGGCATTCACCTCTCCGCTTCCGCCGAAATCTTCCACTTCATGAAACCATCTGTTAAAAAGATTAATGGGATCTTCAGGAATATTGGTTTCTAATAATTCGCTCTTTTCGTAAGATTTTCTATAATTGCTTAAATCATTCATTTTTTTAGATCTTTAGATTGTTAGACTGCTTAGATTGTTAGATTTTCTTTTTAAACTAATAATTCATAACTCTAAACTCATAACTTTTTTTACCACTCAAAAGAAACTCCGTCATCGCCTAAAAGTACGTTCGGGAAAATTGCTGCTGCTTCTTCTTTAAAACGTTCAATACCATCATATCGTGTAGAATAATGACCTAAAATCAAGTTTTTCGCATTCGATTTAAGAGCAATCGTTGCAGCTTCTTTGGCGGTTGAATGTAATGTTTTTAAGGCCAAAGGGGCTTCTGATTCTAAAAAAGTAGATTCATGATACAATACATCAACATCTTTTATAATCGGAATTATTGCTTCATGATAAACCGTATCCGAGCAAAAAGCGTAGCTCATTGAGGGAATAGGATCAAAAGATAATTTTTCATTTTCGATTACAGTTCCGTCATCAAGTGTCACATCTCCTCCACCCTTTATTTTTTGATAATAGGCTGTATGAATGTCGTATTGCTGAACAGCCTCAACATTTAGTTTTCTGTCTCCGGGTTTTTCCTGAAATAAAAATCCGTTCGTGTAAACGCGATGTTTTAGCGGAATGGTTTTTACGATGACTTTTGTATCTTCAAAAATAACTTCGCTTTGTTTAGACTCTAATTCATGAAAAAACAAATTATAAGTTGTCCAGGATTCCGTCAGTTTCAATTGAAGAAGAATCAATTCTTTAATTCCTTTCGGACCATAAATGTGCAGATCTGTTGTTCTGCCCAAAAGTGAAAAAGTCGAAATAGTACCAATTAATCCGTAAAGGTGATCTCCGTGCAAATGCGAAATAAAAATGTGATTAATCTTGGAGAATTTAATCTTGTTTTTACGCAATTGTACCTGAGTTCCTTCGCCACAATCAATTAAAAACAATCTGTTCTTAATTTCTAAAACCTGCGAAGTTGGGTTGGTAAGTGTTCTGGGAGTTGCGGCATAACAGCCAAGTATGGTTAATTTCATTTTAGATTGTTGATTGTAGATTTTAGATTGAGTAAGTATATTTTAAGATTGATTTAGTTATTCAAAAATCTAAAATCTGAACTCTAAAATCTAAAATTAAAACCCGAGGTCTCTTTCTATTTCGTCCATTTCGATAATATCATGTGCTTCTAAAAGAGAAGGCACTACGATTAATTTATCCGAAATAGCATTAAAGTCAAGATCAGCGACTACAATTACAAATGACTTTTTGGCTTTTTTTTGCTGTTTTGCAAGTGGTAAAAAAAGCTTAACGTCTTTTTCAGACAAACCTGAATCTGCTAATAAATCGATTATAATATTTTGTTTTTCAAAGGTTTTAAATTGCTGCGTTACTTTTTCAAGGAAAGCATTAAAATCTCCTTGCGTATTTTTGATTGTAACGGTATGTCCTTTTTGATCTACTTTCATCTTCTTATTTATAGGCGCTATTATGAGAGCTAAGGTACAATTTTTTTAGTTTTCAGTCGCAGTCGCAGTAAACAGTTTTAAACTTGTGTGATTCTAAGTTTTCAGTCGCAGTTTTCCGTAAACATTCGCAGCATACAGTTTTGAGCTTTTAGTAACAGTAAAAGAAAAAACATTTTCAAATCCGGACAATCCCTGTAAACTGAGACTGAGACTGAGACTGTAAACTAAACCTTATTGAATCTTAGAAGCTAATAAATAAATCACCGCCATTCTAATCGCTACACCGTTTTCTACCTGATTTAAAATCACTGAGTGATCAGAATCTGCTACTTCAGAAGTAATCTCTACTCCTCTGTTGATTGGTCCCGGGTGCATGATTACGATTTCTTTGTTTAGAGAATCTAATAAGGGTTTATCGACTCCGTATTGTTGTGCGTATTCACGTGTTGACGGGAAGAAATTCACATCCATACGTTCGTTTTGTACACGAAGCATATTGGCAACATCACACCATTCTAAGGCTTTTCTTAAATTGGGTTCAACTGTAACTCCCAGTGATTCAATATATCTTGGGATCAACGTTTTTGGTCCGCAAACTTTTACTTCGGCACCTTGCATTTGCAAAGCGTATATATTGGATAAAGCCACTCTTGAATGCAGAATATCACCTACAATAACAACTTTTTTTCCGGCTACATCTCCTAATTTTTCTCTGATAGAATAACTGTCTAATAAAGCCTGAGTAGGATGTTCGTGTGCTCCGTCGCCGGCGTTTACGATACTGGCTTTGACATTTTTGGATAAAAAATAAGCCGCTCCGGGATTGGAGTGGCGCATTACAACCATGTCTACTTTCATGGAAAGGATATTATTTACAGTATCAATCAGGGTTTCTCCTTTTTTAACCGAAGACTGAGCTGCCGAAAAACTGATAACATCAGCAGATAATCGTTTTTGAGCCAACTCAAAAGAGAGTTTTGTTCGGGTACTATTTTCGAAGAAAATATTGGCAATGGTAATATCTCGTAATGAAGGAACTTTTTTAATAGGCCTGTTAATGACTTCTTTAAAATGATCTGCCGTTTCAAAAATTAGGTTAATATCATTCTCGTTGATGTATTTTATTCCTAATAAATGATTTACGCTTAATTCTTTCATTTTTATTTCTTTAATTTTTATTTGTCAAATTCCTGAAGTTCTAAAAATATTCAGTTCTTCAATGTTTTAAAGAGAAGCTTCTCTATTGAACCATTCTGTCTACAACTTCACTGTAATCCTGGAGATCTCTTGCATCTTCATCAAAAATCTTTTGCCATCTGAAACCCGGAATTTCAATTTTAGTTCTTGCAGAACCGTCCCATTTTATTTTAAAATCGTTATTTATTAAAACTTCGGCAACTCGCTTTCCTACTTCTATCGTCGTTGCATCATCCGAATTATCTACTTTTTGAAAAGCGATATACAAACCTGGATTTTCAATAGCGATTGCTCTGGCCAAATCCTGTTCATGATAAAAACAATAACCGTCAGACTCTATTTCGTTTTCCTGCAATTCTCTTTCAACCTCAACCACTTCATATTCACCATCTGTTGTCGTATAACCTGCATTATGAAGTGCCAATATATTTTCGTCACACAATTCATCAAACGCTTTTATAAGCCTTTCAGTATCTGTTGGACTTTCCCATTGTTTACTTTCTGACAATAATTTTTGGTATTCTTCTCTTATTTTGTCAAAAGCCCACTCTTCTGAGATTTCGTCTGCAAATTCGTTGTCTTCAATTTCTTCTATAATGTTCTCCTGAATCTCATCAAGAGAAAGAAATCCCATTCTGACCTGATTAAAAATTGATTCATAAATAAACGCTTCATTCTCTGTCATATTTTTTTTGTTTAATCGTTTATTTGTTGATTTGTTTAAGCGTTTATTTGCTATACCGGTAATCGTTTCTTTCCGATTAAACGATTAAACAAATCACCGATTAAACTTTTAATTCGTTATCAGATAAACGGCGTCCTCGCCTTCATTCTCTTTCCAGCTTACTTTTACTTTTTCGTCGTTTATAGCATCAACCTGACGACCGCGATAATCGGGCTGAATAGGCAAATTACGGCTAAAACGTCTGTCGATTAACACCAACAATTCGATTTCTGATGGTCGCCCAAAAGACTGAATTGCGGTCAAAGCAGAACGAATGCTTCGTCCGGTAAACAATACGTCATCAATAAAAATGACTTTCTTGTTTTCGACTATAAAATTTATTTGTGTTTTATTGGCTTCCAGCGGTTTATCAGTACGACGAAAATCATCTCTAAAAAAAGTAATGTCCAGATATCCCAAAGAAATCTCCGGAACCTGATATTCGTTTTCCAATATTTGTTTTAAACGTTCAGCTAAAAAAACGCCTCTTGGCTGAATCCCCACTAAAATAGTATCCGAGAAATCAAGGTGTTTTTCGATTAACTGACAAGCCAAACGATGGAGTATGATAGTAACTTCTTTTGAATTAAGTAATACTTTTTGGCTCATAATTAAGTGTGATGTTTGGTTGGGCAAATATACGAAATCAGAATTTATTTGTTGGGGTGTTGGGTGGGGAAATATTTTTTTTGGTTTGGATGGGGGATTTCACAACTTCAAAGTAGTTCATAAAGGAAACTATTTCTTTAATATTCAAAAAAAAACAATATTAATAACTAAACTCTATTCTAATTTAAAAAACATATTTTAGCAGTATAATACATTATTTACAATTATCGATAATATTGTAAATAATAATACAATTCATTTCAACTTTACAATTATTATGTCAACATTTCTAAACATTAATCTTGAAAAAAAAATAAATCTAAATTTAGCGTTTAAGCATTTTTGTTTTTTAATATTTTGGAGCATTGGAATTTCTTTGTTTTTATTTAGAGTTGATTTAATTTTGCTTGAAACATCTACATTGGATTGGGCAATTCCATATATCCCAATAATATTTTTCTTATTGTTACTTTTATATCTTATTCTAAACCCTTGGTACTATATATTAGCTTTTGCTTTGTACCCTTTTTTACTTGTTTTTTGGTTTATTCCTAAGACAATATTAACTATCGGTAAAATATATATGTTTGGAAATTATATTAATTCATTAATTTCAGCCTTGTATAATTTGAAACTCACGATATTTAACTTAAGCTTATTTCTACTAACAGTAATTATTTTTTGTTTTTCCAATCATAGGATCTCTAGGATTTTTATCATGTTAAGTATTACATATTTTTTCACAAATTACTTGTATAGATTATTAAAAAAAGCTTTTACTACACCATCAATATTTGGTACAACGCTTGAAGATGCAATAGAGAAAATAATAAATCGTGAGAATAAATCAGATTCATTTTTATTAAAATCATATATAATAAACAAAGAGGATGAAAAATTAGAATTACAAACAAGAAGAGAAAAACAAATACGAAGAGTATTAATTTTTAATTTCTGCGCAGATTTATTTAAGCAAAAAATTATTGGTCAGAAAGGAAAGCAAGCGTATATAATTTCTTGCCTATTTGGTTCATTAATGTTTATGTTTTATTCAATTATTTTTTTTAGTTTTCTGAATTTCCAATTATATAAACTAAACCCTGAAAACTTTCTTTACACAGGTCAATACATAACATTTGATTTCTTCTATTACACATTGAAGACCATCACATTTGGAGATATTGAAATTATCAAACCGATCTCTATAATGGCTAGAATACTTGAAATTTGTTGCTTTTTTATTGTAGGAATTTTTATTTTAGTTATTTTTCTATCAATTATACTTGCTATGAAACAAGAAAGATTAAATGAAAATGTACAGCTAACAACTAAATTGATTGATTCCGAATCTTTAACTGTAAAAAACTATATTGAAACGGAATTCGGTTCAAATCTTCATTCATTAGCAAAAGAAGTTAAAAACATAGATGAATCTTTACAAAACATTAAGAGTTATATCGACAGACTATTTTAAGTGATTAACCTTTTCTTAAGCATATAAATCAATTTAAGATTACAGCTGAATATCAACAACCATAACGCAGAGATTATTTTATTTCTAATATTCTTATATTTGACAATATTAAACACCAAACATCATGAGAAAAATAATCGTCATAACCATGATTACAATCGATGGCGTAATGCAGGCACCTGGTGGCCCTGAAGAAGATACTTCGGGAGGTTTTGAATATGGAGGCTGGGTAGCACCTTTTGGAGATGAAGAATATGGCAATGTCATGCAGGAACAAATGAAACCTGCCGATATTCTTTTGGGCAGAAAAACATTTGATATTTTTGAAGACTATTGGCCTAAACATGCAGAAGGCTGGCCGGGAATTAATGAAGTTACCAAATATGTTTTGTCTTCTACCAGAAATAGCTCAGACTGGGAAAACACCGAATTTCTTTCCAACATAGAAGACATTAAAAATCTCAAGAATTCAGAAGGCGGCGATATTAAAGTTTGGGGAAGTGCTACACTTGTTCAACACTTGCTTCAACATGATTTAGTGGACGAACTTGGGCTTCTAATTTATTCTATAATTTTGGGCAAAGGGAAAAAATTGTTTGATGATAGCTCAACTCCTGCAGGATTTACCTTAATAGAAAGTACGGTTACACCAAGCGGTGTGATTGCTGTAAGTTACAAACGAGCCGGAGAAGTTAAGACTGGAACTATTGGAGAATAAAAAGTCTTCCATGTTAATGATAAACAGAATTAAACAACTCAAAATCACCGGAGGCATTATTTGGCTTTTAGAACTTATTCACGGAAAAGATTATTTAGCACCTAAATTAATTCATTTAAGAACTTTACAAGCAGGAACCGTTGGGCGTGAAGTTGCAGAAATGCTCGACAATAAAAACTATCGATTAATTCCGAAATTCGAAAATCACGATCTCAAGCACATTGTTTTAGAATATGAAATGACAATGAAGGATGAAATCAGAATGCAAGCCTATTTAATTGGAAATGGTAATTTTACTTTTCCATGTTTAATATTTTTTTCTTTAGGGATATTTTATCCAACAATTTGGAAAGATTTGCTAAACGAATATCAAACGGGAAAAATTTCAAAATCAATTCATTTTTTAACTTTAGATCATTGTATGGCATTGCAATTAGCAGACATCAAAAATGAATATGGCAGAAAAAATAGTCAATTTAAAAATATAAAAAAATGAAAGTAAAAGTCATAGGAATCCCTGTCCAAGATCAGGAAAAGGCATTACAATTTTATACTACAAAATTGGGTTTCATAAAAAAAAATGATGTGCCTTTAGGCGAAGGTAACAGATGGTTAACGGTAGTTTCTAAAGATGAACCAGATGGTGTTGAAGTTTTATTAGAACCATCACCCAATCATTTTGAACCAGCAAAAACATATCAAAAAGCGTTGTTTGATGCCGGAATTCCGTACACGCAATTTAATGTGGATGATCTTCAGCAAGAATATGATCGTCTTGTACATCTTGGCGTTGCATTTACCATGAAACCAACTGAAATGGGAAATGTAAAAATTGCCATTTTGGATGATACTTGTGGTAATAAAATTCAGCTTATTAAAATATTGTAACGATTCAACCTTCTATAAACTGGATTAAAATCCAGCCCTACAATATGGGTCGAGCCTATGGCTCTTTTTTGAATATCTATTAGTGTTAATCAAAATCATAGAACTTTTGAATTAAATTATGTAATACATTTTTTTGTTGTTTGAAGTAATTTTAATCTAACGATAATTAGAATACAAAATTCTTTTTAAAACACTAAAACAGCAAAATCATGCAAAAGAACATTACACCTTTGTTAATGGTATTCGTAATACTATTTTCATTTACAAGTTGCGAAGTTATTGGAGACATTTTTAAAGCCGGAATGGGATTCGGGATTTTTATCGTCATCTTTATTGTTGCGATCATCATCTTTATATTCGCTAAGCTTTTTGGTAAGAAATAAACATAAAAAAATCCCGATCATTACTGATCGGGATTTCTTTTTTATTTAAAGCTATGTTTATTTAGCATACATTTTTGTTCTTAATTCCTGAACTTTTTCGTCGTCAAGATATTCATCAAATGTCATATAACGATCGATTGCTCCGTTTGGCGTAAGCTCTACTACTCTATTACCAACAGTTTGTGCAAACTCGTGGTCATGTGTGGTGAAAATTACAGATCCTTTGAAGTTTTTTAGCGAGTTATTGAAAGCCGTAATCGACTCCAAATCTAAGTGATTCGTTGGTTCGTCCAGCATTAGGATATTCGCTCTTTCCATCATCATTCTCGAAAGCATACAACGTACTTTTTCTCCTCCTGATAATACGCGGCTTGTTTTTAAAGCTTCTTCTCCTGAGAAAATCATTTTCCCTAAGAATCCTCTAATAAATACCTCATCGCGCTCTTCTTCTGTTTTTGCGTATTGGCGTAACCAGTCTACCAATGTCAAATCGTTCTCAAAAAACGAATGGTTTTCTGCCGGTAAATACGCTTGATTGGTTGTAATTCCCCAATCGAAAGTTCCTGAATCTGCTTTTTGCTGGCCGTTTAAAATTTCGTAAAATGCTGTTGTAGCACGCGAATCTTTAGAGAAAAGAACGATTTTATCGCCTTTTGCCATATTCAAATTTACTCCTTTAAACAAAAGATCACCTTCTACAGAAGCCTCCAAATTTTCAACATTCAAAATCTGATCTCCCGCTTCACGATCCTGATCAAAAATAATCGCTGGATAACGACGGCTAGAAGGCTTGATATCTGAAATATTCAATTTAGAAATCATTTTTTTACGAGAAGTTGCTTGTTTAGACTTGGCAACGTTCGCACTGAAACGACGAATAAATTCTTCTAATTCCTGTTTCTTTTCTTCGGCTTTTTTGTTTTGCTGAGCACGTTGTTTTGCCGCTAATTGGCTAGACTCGTACCAGAAAGTATAGTTTCCTGAGTAGTGATTAATTTTTCCAAAATCGATATCAGAAATATGTGTACACACTGAGTCTAAAAAGTGACGGTCGTGAGAAACTACAATTACTGTATTTTCATAATTGGCTAAGAAATTTTCTAACCAGGCGATTGTCTCGAAATCCAGGTCGTTGGTAGGCTCATCCATAATAAGCAAATCAGGGTTTCCAAAAAGAGCCTGCGCCAAAAGCACACGAACTTTAATTTTTCCCTCAAGATCGCCCATTAATGTATAATGATGCTCTTCGTTGATGCCTAAGTTAGACAACATCGATGCGGCATCAGAATCTGCATTCCAACCGTTCATTTCTTCGAACTGAACCTGAAGCTCTCCAATTCTGTCTGCGTTTTTATCGTTGTAGTCTAGATAAAGTTCATCCATTTCTTTTTTAACAGCATACAAAACTTTATTTCCCATCAAAACAGTTTCCAAAACCGTATGCTCGTCGAACATATTGTGATTTTGGTTTAAAACCGACATACGTTTTCCCGGTTCTAAATGAATGTGGCCAGAAGTTGGATCGATATCGCCCGAAATGATTTTTAGAAAAGTAGATTTTCCAGCACCATTGGCTCCAATAACTCCATAAATATTTCCGTGTGTGAATGTGGTATTTACTTCGTCAAACAAAATTCGTTTGCCAAATTGAACTGATAAATTATTGACTGTTAACATGAATGTCTTTTTAATTAATTTGGTGCAAAAGTACGGAAAAAGGTTCAAAGATGCAAAGGGGCTAAGGTTCTAAGTTTTTACCATGCGAAGAAAATTTCTCGTAAAGACGCAAAGGCGCAAAGAAGACATACTTTGCGTTGAAAATTTTTACCATATAAGTAATATAAGTTCTTTTAAAGCGAAACCTAATAACTTAAAAAAGCCAATAAAAAACTTTGCGACTTTGCTCCCGATAGTTATCGGGATTGCGAGATTAAATTCAACAGCTACATAAGTTCATATAAGCAAACTTATAATTTCTTATATCACTTATAGGGTTTAAAAAAATTACAATTTACTTTCTTTCTCTAAAGCGACTTCAAGACTCTCGAAATTAGGCAACACTTTTGCAATAATTCCTTCTTTGTTTAAAATGAAATGTGTTGGGAATGAATTGAGTTGTAATGCTTCGTTCATATACACTTTCATGTTTGGAATTACTGAATATGCTAAAGGTCTTTTGGCTAAAAATGCTTTTAATTTTTCCGGAGCATCTTCGGCGAGGCTTATAAAAAGAATGTCTTTTCGGTCTTTGTATTCTTGTGTCAGTTTGTTTACCTGCGGAAATTCTTTGATGCATGGCGTGCAGTGAATGTACCAACATTTAATAACGATGATTTTTCCTTTCATGGATTCGTTTGAAACCAGATTCCCTTTTAAATCTTTGAAAGAGAATTTAGGAAATTGAGTTCCTTCCATTTCGAAATTTTTGTGGGCATCGAAACCAATTTGATTGATTGTGGCTTTTATACTGGTATCTGAATCGGGCTGAATTTCGAATAGCTTATAATAATATTTTGAATCATCTGATTTTAATCGGATTGGGATGAAGTTTTCGTTTGCCAATTGATTTAGGAAGGATTCTTTTGAAATTTCTTTTGAATTTGAATCGAATGCTATAAAATCTCTCGAAAGCATGATGTTTTTGCTTTGATAGGCAGACCAATCTGTATATGTTTTTTGAATTTGAATTGGGTCTACTTCAGGGGTTTCGTGGTTTGATTGAGCGAAACTTGTGCTGAAGATTAGAAATGCTATGATGAAGCTGATTGATTTTTGCATGAAGTTTTTAATGGAATTACCGGGATTCAAAAGTACTTAAAATTGTTTGTATTTTGAGGTAATAGCTAAGAAATGGCACACGGATGACACGGATTCGCTCTGCGAAAACACGGGTTTATGTCATTGCGAGGAACGAAGCAATCTCACTTGCTAAATCAATTGATAGTGTGGTTGCTTCGTTCCTCGCAATGACGCAGATTGAGGTTACTTTGCTTCTTTAATGGCTCGCAGATTTTGCAGATTAAGCGGATTTACACTAATTTTATTCTCCTTTATCGTTATTAAAACAAATGCCCTAGCCCTGATAGAAGCGGTATCCTTTTATTTTTTTCCTTTAAAAAAATAAAAGATACAAGTGGATAGCAGGAAATAGCTCCTAAAAAAAATCACTATTAATTTTACGTCACTTTAAAACATAAAAAAACCTGACAATATAATTGCCAGGTTCATAATGCTCGCCTCCAGGTGAAAACCAAATAACAAATCACCTAAACTTGATGCATTTATTCGAAATAAAAACTAGATTAAAAAATAAATAACCAAACTCAATTTTAACCGTCCTAATTTTTTTATTTCTAAATTTTCATTCCTTTAATTAATTTAAAAAGTTCATTACTTTCAGTGATTTTTTGTTTCCTGCTCTGTCTGTTACGATCACTACAAATATTTGTTTTGTTGAGAAACTGTAATTTTGAAGCAGTACTTCTTTATTATTCTGAATGTTTTTATGACTCACCAATAATTGCCCGATGGTATTGAATACCTCTACCTGAGCGATATCCTGGGTGTCATTTGTAACTGATAATGCATCGTTTTTGAAATAAGCCATAGTTGTATTATTTGCTTCAATTTTATCCACTGACAGTTTTTTTGCTGTTGACTGCGAAGCAAAATAAGCGGCATAGGCTTTCGATAATTCAGATGAATTACCACAAGAAGATGCATCCCAATTTACAGACCAGGTCATTAAACCTCTTAAAGAAGGATAAGGTCCGCCTGGCTGCATAGTGTATGTTCTTCCTGAAAACGTGGTTCCGTTTCTTAAATAATCCATAGCATTAATTCCTTCTGCCGGCGTTAAATAGCCGCTACCTGCTGCACTTGGACAAGCTGGTAATGCAATAAGAACTTTTGAGGCCGGTAAACCGTCAAAACGCATTCCTGTTGTACCAATATTATGCCCTTTTATTACCATATCGGTTAGGGCTGTTACCATGTTTGCTTTTTTAGCTGAACCATAATATTGACCATCTAATCCGTTTTCTCCTCCTGTATTATACAATTGTACCGCTAACAAATCTAATTCATTACGCAAGTTTTGAATGATTGGCAGGAAGGAACCAAAAGTATCTGTGTAGGTAGAATATCCTCCTTGTACGTATTGTGTTTCCGGAGCTGCTGTTAATAAAAATCCAGGGCCGTAGTACGCTTTTAATTCTTTGAAAGCATCTACTACGTTTTTTAATCTTGGATAAGCAGAAATACCCGCATACGAAATATCTCTTAAACCTCCTGCATTAAAGTTCATCGATCCGCCTTCAAAATCAATATCGACTCCATCAAATTGATACTCATCGATAATGGCTTTTAGACCATTAACAAAAATATTTTTTTGCGTTACATTGTCTAAAACAACATGACCATTTTGACCTCCAATAGAGACAATAACAGGAACGCCGCTATCTCTTAGGGATTTTATATCGTTTTTCAACAATTGCTTATTGAAAACACCATTGGTCATATATCGGGTATCATTGGTAGTTAATACTGGTGTATAACCATCACGATTAACGGTTTCTACGAAAGAATAATCGACTACGTTAAACTTACTTCCCACCATTTGAGAGAAGTATAAAAACGGAGCTCCTGCATTTTCCCAGGAATGTGCATATCCTAAAATAATTTTGGATGGAAGCGGGATAAATCTATTCGTGCTCACCGGAGCAATTTTAATGGTATTGTTTAATGTAGTTACAGCAGCTTTATTATCTGTTGCTTTGATTACAACTGGATAATCCTGATAAGCAGATGGAGTAAAATTATAGGTGTAAGTATTATTTGTACCTGCTGTCATGTTGAATGTACCTCCATTTATTGTGATAGTAACACCTGAAACTGATCCGTCACTATCTACAGCTGTAACTGAAATTGGCACAACCTGGAAAGAACTCTGGTTTACAGTACTCGATGGTGAATTCCAAGTAATTACAGGCAATGAATTAGGACAAGTTGTTCCTGAACATTGTAAAGAGAATGCTTTAGTGTTTTCGGCTGTTGTACCGCTTGATGAAGTTACTGTTGCTTTCAACGTATAATTTTTGTTGAAATCTGCTGCAACCGGTGTCCAGTTTGCTACATATTCTGTTCCTGAAAGTGTTGCTGTAATATTTTGTCCGTTGATATTGAATACTACTGACGAAATAGTTAAGGTTGCATCTACACTTGCAGTTGCTTTCAACTGAATTGCAGTTCCCGGAGCTATAGCAACCGTTGCCAATGATGGACTTGTAATAGTTACCTGAGGTGGCGTAATTGTAACTGTATTGGTGTTGAAGTTGTAAACCGTTGGAGCTGTTGGCATTGCAAAATTTACCAGATTATTGGGGAAATATGCGGTATTATTGTTCTCCCAACCATTTAGTTTTAAACTTAAAACTTGCGTGTAACCTGCTGTAACTGTATTATCAAAACTATAATTTCCTGATGCATCTGTTGTTGCAAGGACACTTTTCCAGTTATGCGTATTATCTGTCCAGGGCACTACTAATTCTACTTTAGCTCCTGCAACAGGAGTTGTACCATTTTTGACAGTTCCGCTAATTAAGTTAGTACTTGCCAGTGCTGCTCTTGCACTAGAACCTGTACTGAAGTTGTAAACTGTTGGGTTTGCAGGAACGGCAAAATTGGCCAGATTATTAGGTAGGTAAACTACTTCTCCGTTTTCCCAAGTGTTTAATTTTAAACTTGTAATTGTGGTATATCCTGCTACAACTGCATTGTCAAAACTGTATTTTCCCTGAGCATCTGTTATGGCAATAACACTTTTCCAAGGATGTGTATTATCTGTCCATGGTAAAACTATTTCTACTTTGGCACCAGAAACAAAATTTGCTCCGTTTTTAACCGTTCCGCTAATTTTACCTGAAGGAGTTACAATAACATCCTGAGCAAAGTTTAGTGTTTTGTTGGCCACTAAATTGGTATAAACTGTTGAAGCCGGTGTAAAAGTTTGTCCTGTTAAAGCTGCTGTTACGGTATAATTTCCTCCAGAAGGCAAACTAAGCGAATAAACACCGCTTGTATTTGTAACTGCCGTAAAATTTCCGGTTGTAGAAGTGGCTGTAACTGTTACGCCCGAAACCGGAGTCGTATTGTTTACAACAGTTCCGCTTACTGTGTAATTAACAATTGGTGCGCCTTGAATAAAATTCAACGTTTTATTCGCATCAATTGCATTATAAACTGTTGAAGTTGGTGTGTATGAGAAACCTGATTTTGCAGCTGTAACTGTAAAATTAAGTCCTGCTGTTAAACCTGCAACACTGTAAACTCCGCTTGCATTCGAAACCGCAGTTAAAACTGTTGCTCCAGATGTAGCCGAAACTGTTACACCAGAAACCGGAGTTGTTCCGTTAAGAACTGTTCCGCTTACGGTATAAACAGGTTGCGTTCCGTTGATCACTACAGCGGTTTGATTGACTGTAACATTGTTTAAAGTAACCGGAACAAATGTATACGAAGCTTTTAAAGCTGTTAATGTATAATTTTGTCCTGAAGTTAAGTTATTGAAGGTGAAATTGCCGCCAGTAGAAACTACAGTTTGCAATACGACATTGCTTGCATTACGTAATTCAACAGTAACATCCGGAACTAAAGCCGATCCGTTTTTTACAGAACCTGTAATACTTACTGTTCCCGGAACTACGCTTCCAAATGATGTATCAACCTGAGTTAATAATGAGTTTGGAATTGAACCTCTTGTATCCTGAGACAATTCCCAAACCATACCTCCGGCAAGGTTTTTCGATTTAATATATTGCACTTTTAAATCCATTGATTGCTTATCTTCATACGAGATAAACTGTTTTAAAGTTGCATTGTATAAATAAGGAACTTTTGTTGTATTATCGAAATAGCGTACCCATCCTGCCGAAGCTGCACTTGGAGTAACCAACATGGTATTTGGATCTAAATAAGGATGTGAATTGGTAACCGGATTCCCGACTAAATCACAAATTTCTATGCTTCCTGATTTTTCGCAGGCTGCCGGACCATCCCACGTTCCTGTTGGATTTTGTGGATTTGTACATCCTGAAACAATATATCTCGGTGCAGAAACGAATAATCCAGGTAAATTAGGATTGGTTCCATTATTGGCAACATTGTCGAATTTTTTCCCGTAGAAAGGCAATCCCATGATTAATTTATTGGCAGGAAAACCAACTACAGTCAAATATTGATTGGTTAATTCATCCAAAGATTCTGATTGTGCTGCGCCATATAGCGGATCGTTTGCGTTTCCACTTCCGTATAAAGGAGCATTGTAGCAGGTTTTATCGAACCAGTTTCCACCAAAATCATATCCAAAATAAGTGATATAATCGCAATATGTCGAAATGTCTTCTGTCATTCCGTATTGTGATCTGTTGTTTGGCCCTAAGTATTGTTTGGATACATTTCGAACATTGTTTCCAGCCGCAATTGTAACTAATTTATTTGGCATTGCCTGACGCATTGCTTTCAATAAATATACTAAGTTTTTGTTGTCGTCCGGGCTGTACTTTTGCGGAGGAATTGGTGCTCCGTTAATTACCTCGGTACCATCTGTTCCTCCGGAAAGAGGATATTCCCAGTCGATGTCGAAGCCATCAATAAAAGGATACGTGGTAATGAAGTTTGCCATGTCTGCAGCCAAAGCGGCTCTTGCAACAGGACTTGCTGCAATTGGAGAAAGATCCTGACCTTTAGTCCATCCTCCTACAGAGATTAAAACTTTTAAATGAGGATACTTTTCTTTCAACTTTTTCAAGTCATAGAAGTTTCCTTTTACCGGAGCATCCCAGGGGATTCCGCCTTCCATATGCTCAAAGTCGGCATAGCTGTCCAAACATAATAATTTGGTGTTCTCAGGATGGGCCGGATCATAAGTTGTCCCATAAAAAGAATAATTCAAATGCGTCAATTTACTTCCGTCTATTTTTGGGATATTAAAATCCCGGGCATAGATAGACCATTGCGCATAATACCCCACTACCTTTTTGCCGTGAGCTGGTTGGGCTAACGCGAGTAAGGGAAACAGTAACAAAAAAAGCAATCTGTAATAATGTTTCATAGTTAAATTAATATTGGTTAATAGAAAAAAATAAATATTCCAATTGCAATAAATTGTGCACCAAACACGGCACATAAAAAACAACAACTGGGTTTCAATAAATTGCAAATAGAAAACATTGCAACTCACAGGAAATTAATTCATATTACTTCTAAAAATAAATACTACTATTACTGATTTTCCATAATCATTAGTGAATAGCACTGATTGATATTTATTTAAATTCAAAAAAATTAGGTTAACAAATGATAAATTTGGGGTTTATCAATTTTAATATTTACTTGTTTGTCATGTTTATGCTTTATTCTGTTTTATTTGGTTTTAAATGTTAATACTTCTTATTTGGTTACTATATTTTTTATTTGATTTAATGAGTTTTTAATGTGGTTTTTTACCATATTCACCTCTACCAGAGGTTTCTGGCAGAGATAAATAAATTACTAATAATCAGGATAACAAAACTTACTAAGTACTAACTCAAACCAAACTCTTTAAATTAATTTTTTAAGACTCGCGTATACTGATAATTCAACATCTGCATGATCTTTTGTATTACATTGTTCAATTAAGCTTTTTAGATCATCCGTTTTTAATGTTGATTTGTTCTCTAAAACAAGCAACAATTCCTGCGATGCATCTGTCAGTTTTTTAGACAAAGGCAAAATTGGCTGAACTAATGGCGCATTGGCACTCAGGGCAACTAATTCTTTATTTAAGGCAATCCATCTATTTAAATAAGCGGCTACTTTTGCTTTATTTTCCGATGTTTTATTGGCCAGATATTGCGTTACTGCATCATCAAAAGCTAAAGAATCTTTGGCATCCGGCCCGCAGGCATCAGCAAAAAGTGTGAATGGAGAATACATTTGATACTCCGTTCCGCCTTTATTACGTGTATATCCTTTTAATGGCTCACAAACATTCGAGAACTCGCTTAATGAGTTGATATTTTGATTGTTTGTGATGTTTCTTAAAATCACATCTTTGTTGCGAATGTGTGTTAATCCTATTTCTTCTAATCTAAAAGAAACTACTTCAAGACGTTTGCGCATATTGGCTACATCTGTAATATCTTCTGCTGACCAAAGTCTTTCTGCAATTGCAGCTGTTCTTGGCCAAAGTCTTGAATCTATAGTTGTTGGCGTTACCAATTCTGTCCACATTGTAGCTTCTCCACCCAATATTCTTGCTTTTTCTTCGGCAGTTAAATTGGCTCCTTTTGGCATCGGATCATTCAAATAATGACTTGCAATTGGGTACATCAAATCGATATAATATCCGTTTGATAAAACTGTTTTATATCCTTTTTTTACTGCATCAACCAATGACTGACCTGCAATCACGCCTTCATTAGGACCTCTCCAGGAATGGATAATGGCATCTTTTGACATATTTTTTGTCAAAATTTCTTCCCATCCCATTAATTGTTTACCATGTTTTTTAAGCATTGGTACCAATTGCATGGTAAAATAAGTTTGCAATTCATGATTGTTTGCCAACTTGTTTTTCTTCATGAATTCCTGAATTTTTGGGTTTGCATCCCAGTCTTTACCTTCGTTTTCATCTCCCCCGATATGAAAATAAGCGCCTGGGAATAATGGACAAACCTCATCAAAAATTTCACTTAATAATTGATATGTTTTAGGATTTGAAGGATCTAATGTTGGCGAAAAAATACCTGCATTTCTTTCAACTCCATAGGTAGTAATTGCTGTACCCTGAATATTTTTTTCAGAAGTTCCTCCTGTCAATGTAATCACTTTGCTTCCTATTTCCGGGTAAGCGGTAAGTATTGCAGATCCATGACCAGGAACATCTATTTCCGGAACCACCAAAATACCGCGCTCATCAGCATATTTTACGATATTTTTGATTTCTTCCTGTGTGTAATACATTCCATCTGAGGCTAAATCAATCAGTTTTCGATGTTTTTTCATTTCGATTCTCCAACCCTGATCGTCTACCAAATGCCAGTGAAAAACATTCATTTTCATAGCGGCCAATCCATCGATATTTCTTTTGATGACATCAATTGGCTGAAAATGTCTTGAAACATCAATCATTAAACCTCTCCAGGTAAATCTTGGGAAATCTGAAACTTTTGAGTTTGGAAAATAAAATGAGTTATTGTTATTCTGCAACATTTGTAATAACGTTTCAAGACCATGAAGTGCTCCTAAATCGCTTGTTGCATTTATTATAATCTGATTTTGTTTAATATCTAAATGATAACTTTCATCTTCATACAAACCAATTTTTCCCGCTTTGGTACAATTGATCTGAAGTGAAGCTGTTGGCACTTCATTTAGTTTAGTAATAAAACCTTGTTCGAAAAAAATACCGGTTCTACCATCTAAGCGACGTAAAAAACGAGTTACTCCACCAAAAATTCGAGGATTAGGATTTCCGGTAATGTTTACTTTAAAGTTTTTGTTTAAAGCAAAATTTCCGTCGTTTACAACAACACTCTGAGGCCAGGGCATAAGATTTAGCTGCTCTTTTTGAATTTGAGCACTAGATGTTACACCTGCTAATAGTAGGACTAATAAATATTTCATTTTTTACTGTTTTTGAAAAAGATGTTACCTGGAGATAACCGTATTAAATAAATGAGAAACAAAACTCAGAATGACCCTGTTGAATCCTCACTTTCCTTATGAAATCAATCTGAATTTTGTACTGTGATTCGCTCTCACCCGAATCTTATTTTTTAATTTTAGTAATCAAAACGCTTAAAGGCTTCGATTGCTTCGTATTCTGCCAATCCTAAATCATCGTATAAAATCGCAGTGTTTTTGTTACGGTCTTCGGCTCTTACCCAAAATTCTCTTGAGTCGTTTCCCTGAAACATAACCCTGTCTTTTTGAGACTGGTGGTATAAAATCGCGTGACGTTTTAATAATACTTCTGATGGAGAAAGCGGAACGGCCATGTCAATTTCATGAATGTCCCATTCGTGCCAGGCTCCTCTATAAAGCCATAACCAGCAATCATCCATGTATTTTTCTGGCTTTAATTGTTTCATGGCGGCAAAAATCGCGTTCAGACAAACTTCGTGCGTTCCGTGCGGATCTGCCAAATCTCCTGCTGCAAACACCTGATGTGGTTTTATTTTGGCAATAATATCTTTTACAATGGCAATGTCTTCTGCTCCTAACGGATTCTTTTTTACCTGCCCTGTTTCGTAAAACGGAAGATCTAAAAAGTGTGTATTTTCATCCTTTAAACCAATGTATCTTGTAGCGGCGTATGATTCTCTTCTTCGGATCAATCCTTTTAATTTTCGAACTTCAAGAGAATCGATCTCGTTTTCTGATTTACTGTTTAAGAATTCAATTATAGATTTGAAGTTGATTCCGCTGCCGGCATCGCCGACAAAATCTTTGGCAACCTCAGCAAATTTCAATGCTTCGTCGTCTGTAACAGCTATATTTCCGGAGGTTTGATATACTACGTGTACATCGTGACCTTGTTTTATCAATTTTGAAAAAGTTCCTCCCATAGAAATCACATCATCATCAGGATGTGGACTAAAAAGAATCACTCTTTTTTTTGCAGGATTGGCTCTCTCCGGACGATGCGAATCATCAGTATTGGGTTTTCCACCCGGCCATCCTGTGATGGTATGCTGCAATACGTTGAACATATTGATGTTCAAATCATAAGCAGAACCTTCCTGCGCCAAAAGATCAGACATTCCGTTGTTGTTGTAATCACGGTCTGTTAATTTTAATATCGATTGTTTTGTTTTTTGGCACAACCAAACAATCGCTTTGCTTTTTAATTCTTGTGTCCAGATGCATTCCCCTACTAACCAAGGCGTTTTGAAACGCGTTAATTCTGAGGCTGCAGACTGGTCTAATACGAAAGTCGCATTAGCATGATTTTGTAAAAATGTAGCCGGAACTTCTGAGCTGATATCTCCTTGAATGGTTCTCTTGATGATATCGGCTTTGTTTTGTCCCCAGGCCATTAAAACGATTCTTTTTGATCTCATGATCGTAGAAACTCCCATAGTAATAGCACGTTTTGGAACGTTGTCTATACCATTAAAATCTGATGAAGCGTCTACTCTTGTAATATGATCCAGTGTAATAATTCTGGTTCCTGAATTGATGTGCGATCCCGGTTCGTTGAAACCTACGTGACCTGTACGCCCAATTCCTAATAATTGAAAATCAAGACCTCCGGCATTTTTAATATTCATTTCATAATCGATGCAGTACTGGTTTAATTCATCAATATGTACTGTTCCGTCCGGAATATTAACATTCTCTGGTTTGATGTCAATATGATTAAAAAGATGCTGATGCATGAAATAATGATAGCTCTGATTATTCTCTTTGGTCATTGGATAATATTCATCCAGATTGAAAGTAACCACATTGCTAAAGCTCAGGCCTTCCTCTTTGTGCATTCTCACTAACTCTTCGTAAACTTTTATAGGAGAAGAACCTGTTGCTAAACCTAATACACAAGATTTTCCTTTTTCTTGTTTAGATCTAATTAATTGCGCAATTTCCTGCGCCACAATTATAGAAGCTTCTGCTGAATTTTTGAAGATTTCATTGTGGATTTTCTCAAATCTGGTTTCTTCAAATTTTCCCGCACTTTTATAGCTGATATCAGGTTTTATTTCTAAAGCACTTTTCATTTCTTTTTCTTTTTTTGCTATTTACAATTTTGGTTTTTGAAATGGTATAAGCAACTCGCATTGCTTATACCATTTACTAACCAAACTTAAATTCTTATAGTTCTTTGATATTTTATTCTAGAAATTTGGAGCATTCACATCCCACCAGGTTCTTGTTCCTCCATTATCAGGACCTCCAAGTTTTGCAACACCTGTTGCCACACCACCAGGATTTCCATCTTTTTCAGTCGAAACAAAAGGTATTCTTCTTACACCCAATTCAGTAGTAATTAAACCACCACTTTGATTGTTAAGAATTGGCAATAATTTAGGGTAACCTGTTCTACGGTGATCTGTCCAGGCTTCGTAACCATCAGGAAAATTAGCAATCCATTTTTGAGTAATGATTTTTTGCAATTTTACTTCGTTACTTGCTGTTTCGTCCCAGGCAACAGTAACCTTATTTACAGCTAGACCACTATTGAATGGAGCTGCCGGATCTACATAATCTTTAGCCATTTTCACATTATCAGCCATATAATCAGCAGCACCTCCAGCAGAAAGCTGTTCAAAAGATGCAGTAATACCTGCTTTATATAATGTTGCTGCGTCACCTCCCATATTCCAGCCTCTTAAAGCGCCTTCTGCTCTTAAGAAATAAATTTCAGCAGTATTTAACCAAACTACCTGCTTGTCTTTTTCTATGATCTTACCAAAGGTTGAAAAGTCCTGATGTACCGTTTTATCTCCCATAATTCCACCAGTACGAATTCCTTTATATTCACCAGGGTATTTAACAGATGTTTTAAAGTAAGAGCTCATTCTAGGATCGTTGTAACCTCCCATGATAGACTCCATATCTGCAGACATACGGCTATCATTATAGTCATAAGAAGAAACTCTAAGAGGGTGTTGTGATACTTTTTTAATTAAAATAAAAGCATCATCAGCTTTTGTCATTACACCAAATTTCTGGCTCATCGCTTTTTCAGCCTCTGCCTTAGCTAATGCTGGTTTAACTTTTACAATGTGCATTGCCAATCTTAAACGTAATGAGTTCGCATATATCACCCATTTTTTATAATCTCCTTCATATGTTGAACGGTCTATGTTGGTAAAAGAACTTTTCTCTCCGGCATCGATTCTTTTTGTTAGTTCTGTTACAGCATAGTCTAAGTCTTCAAACATAAATCCGTAAGCTTCTTCTTGAGAATCATATGCAATTGTTGCATCGGTAGTACCAAATTTTGAGTACACTATTGGTCCCCATGCATCTGCCATTTTATGTAAAGTTTGCACTTTAATAATCTTAGCAAGAGCATAAAACTCATCGTATTTACCTTTAGATTCTCTTTCAACTTTATAGAAATTTGCCATAACTTGTGCATAAGCAGCTTCCCAACACCAAATATTCCAGTTATCAGAAAGTGCATATGAAAGGTTATTAGCACCATCAAAACCCGGAGCGGCAGTGTATCCTCCCCAGTTATTTGCAGATAAATCATTTGCTACCTGGTATTTCCAACCCGGAACATTGACCATGACATTATCAAACATCGTTTTAAAAGGACCATTAATATGATTAAAGTCCTGCGTTGTTTCCTCATAGGTAAAACCATCAGGATTACTATTAACCTCATCGAAATTATCTGTACAACCAACTAAGGCTAAAAGACCGAAACAGATTAATGATTTTTTTATATTATTTGTTTTCATGAGATTTTAAATTAGAAAGTTACATTTAAATTAAGTCCAATACTTCTTGTTGATGGCAAGCCATAAATATCAACTCCTTGTAAACCTTGACCTGTACTTAAAGCAATGTTTGGATCAAAAGGTGCATCTTTATAAAAGAAGAATAAGTTTCTTGCGATTACTGATAAAGTTGCTGTATTAACAAAAGGAAGTACTTTTTTATTGAAAGTATAACCAAGTGAAACCTCTCTTAAACTTACGTTTGTAGCATCGTATACATATTGTGAAGTAGCTCCGTTAACTCCTCCAACTGCGCTGTAATATTTTTCAGCATCCATAGAAGTTACTTTTGTACCATCAGGTTTTACTCCATTTATTGGCACACCACCTGCATTTCTGGCATCTCCGGTTCTCTTTGATACTCCATAAAAATCATTCATAGATTCTGTAATACTCATTACATCTCCTCCAAAACGTCCATCGATCAAGAAATTAGCTGTAAAAGCACCAAACTTAAATGTGTTTGACCAGCCTAACATAAAATCAGGATTTGCATTACCAACTTCTTTAAATTCACTGTCGATAGATAGATTACCATCTTTGTCTAAAATAATTTCTCCATTTTCATTTTTAAGAATATCTCTTCCCTGAATTACTCCAAAAGGTCTTCCCTCAGTTAAAGAATATCTGTAATTAACATTATTTACCGGAGTTAAAGGAATTGTTCCTCCTAACTCTTCAGGAATTTCTTTTACTTTATTTCTGTTTTGAGAATAGTTGATTGTCGTATCCCATGAAAATTTATCTCCAGCAATGATTTTTCCGGTAAGAACAACTTCAAAACCTTTATTTTCTATACTACCGGCATTAATTCCGTAATTGGTATAACCGTAAGGATTTGTTGCAGGTGCAGGAACCTGAATGTATTGATTTTTAGTTTCTGAGCTATAATAAGAAACCTCAAAACCTAATCTGTTATTAAACATTCTCCATTCTGTACCAAACTCATATTCTGATTTTAACTCTGGCTTTAATCCTTCACCTGGTCTTGGCCCTACCGTAGGAGGAATAAGATTACCACCCTGAACAGTTGATTTTGGAGAAGTTACAAAAGCCGAAACGTCATTACCAACTTCTGCATAAGTTGCTCTTACTTTACCAAAGTTAATCCAGTCTGGCATAGTAGTCATTTCGCTTAAAAGAGCTGTAACCCCTACAGATGGATAAAAATAGGAAGCTGTATCTGTATTTACTAAAGTAGAAGACCAGTCATTACGACCTGTAACGTCTAAGTATAACATGTTTTTATAACCAAAAGTTGCAGAACCAAAGATCGACTGAACTTCTCGTGAAGAACCTGTAGCCTGAAGACTTAAATTATCTAGTCCTGATGCTTCGCCAAAATTTCCTAATGTAAACAAGTTAGCATTAACAAGACCTCCAACAATACCAGAATCTAAAGTAGTAGAATGATTTGACAAAGTATTATTGATACTTGCTCCAACTATAGCATTAAAACTAAAGTTTTCGTTGAAGTTAGTATTGATTTTAGCAATTAAATCTCCGTAACGCTGTGTGCTTAAGGTAGCAACGTTTATATATCTACCGTTTATATGAGATAAAGAAGTATTGGTTGTAGCATAAATCTTTTTATCATAATCGTTTTCAACTCTATTATAGCTATATCTTGCTCCAATACTCAACCAATTGTTTGCCTTATAATCTAAAGCAATGTTTCCGTTAAAGAAATTGTCTTTGTCAATAGATTTATTTCTATTGATTAACCAATATGGGTTTTGAACATAAATATCAGATAGTGTATAGAAATTTTGACCATTAAGATTTCTGGAAGGAATAAATGATTCGTAATTATCTTTATAGTAATTAAAGTCATTTGCTCTTTGAAACAAATACACTCCTGTTAGCGGATTTGAATAAAGTCCGTTTACAGGTCTGTTATCAATAGTTTGGCTGGTGTATTTTGCATCAGCAGAAACCGTTAATTTATTATCAAAAAATTTCCCTGTCTGACGAATTCCAAAGTTATTTTTCTTTAATCCATTTCCTTCGATAATTCCGGAAGCAGAAGTATTAGCATAAGATATACTTGTTGAATTTACATCTGTTCCTGTTGTAAACGCTAATGAAGTAATTTGTGTAACACCAGTGTTGAAAAAATCTTCAACAAAATCTGGTGAAGATACTTTTGCTCCCCAAGATTTATTTGCAGCAGAAGTAGTTGCACCATATTCATTCTGGAATTTTGGTAATGAATGTACAGACTCAAAAGTTGTAACCGAAGAAACTGCTAAATTTGATGCGTTCTCTTTATTCTTTTTAGAAGAAAGCAAGATAACACCATTTGCTCCCTGAGATCCGTATAATACAGATGCTGCTGCACCTTTAAGTACTGTCATTCCTTCATAATCATCAGGATTAATCAAAGAAACAACATCTCCTCCATCACGGTTACCTCCGGCAGTACTACCAAATGAGTCGTTTGACGCATTATAACTACCCTGCTGATTTGAAGAACCATTATATAAAGGAATACCATCAATAACATAAAGTGGCTGGCTGTTCATGATAGATGAGTTACCACGGATCAAAACTTTAGTAGATCCTCCGGTACCACCAGAACTTTTTGTTACGGCAACACCGGCAATTTTACCGGCAATTGTATTAATAACGTTGGCATCTTTTACACGAGTTAACTCTTCTCCTTTAAGTTCCTGAGCTGAATAAGTTAATGATTTTCTAGTTTTCTTAAGACCTAATGAAGTTACAACAACCTCTGTAAGAGCATTTGATGCTGCAACAGCCATTTTAACATTAATTGTAGCGGCATCACCTACAACTATTTTTTGTGTTTCAAGACCTACATAAGTAAAAACTAAAGTCTGTCCTTTTTGCACTTCAACTGTGTACAAACCATCAAAATCGGTAGTAGCACCTTTTTGACCTCCTTGTACTGCAACGGACGCCCCTGGCAACGGCAACCCATCAGAATCTGTAATCACACCTTTGACACTCTTTACTTGTGCAAGCGAAACCTGCGCCGTAAAAACAATCATAAAGATTAAGAAAATTTTTTTCATGTTTATTTATTTTGTTAGTTATGGTGTAAATTTATTCTTAAGGGATTGTTAAAAAAAATAATTTATACAAACGGCTTTAAATTTTAAACCAACGACATAAATCAATCAATAATCCGTTTCACGAAAACGTTTTCAAGTTGACATATTTACTGTATTTGATCTATTTATTAATCTTTTACGCAAGTAATTTACATAATTACTAAAAAATCGTCATTTACTATAAAAATCTAATTACCTGAGTTTTATGTCGAAAAACTTCTAAAAAAGGTTGTTTTATTAGATAAAAAACAACTTTTAAGGATAGTAAAATCTTACTAATTTAAAGAGCACATATAGTATTCTTTTTTTTGATTTAATTGCCACAAAATCCTGTTGTCTTGACTTTTAAACTTGTATATTTTTTATGAATGACATCCAATAAAGAATATTCGCCAAAAGAGTCCTGAGCTATTTCCCAAATCATTATTCCTCCAGTGTTTTGAGAAGCAAATTCAACCTTTTTAGCAATCGTCGATTTTCCGTTGTAATATATTTTACCCAGTTCGTCCTGATCTGCAAATTGAGTTCCTGCTAGTATAATGTCATTATAAGTTGAACTTGTAACATCTGGATAAGTAAAATTGTAACCGTAAAAAGGTACACCAAGCGTTAATTTATCACTAGACACATTTTGAAGTTTATGCCAAAAGTCAATTCCTTCTTTAGCAAACTCAAACGAACTGTGCTGACCTGGCTTATCGGCAGACCATGGGCCTGTACTATCGTAAGCCATTACATTAATAAAATCGAATGCGTTTAATGCTTCCTGAGTTATATTTTCGAAACGGGAATTATTAGGCAAAGCAGCCGTTAATATTTTTTTATGCTCTGTAAGGCTCTTTTTTAATTCAATTACAAAACCACTATATCCTGAGGTGACAGCGTTCCATTCGAGATCGACATCTACTCCATCCAACTGATGCAATTCTACAAAGCTGACAATGTTCTGAATTAAAGCTGGCCTGTTTTCTGGTTTATCGATTAAAAAAGACCAATTTGAAGCCTGTTCTTCTGATATGACTCCACCGGCGAGTGAAATACTAATTATAATTTTAGGATTAACGGATTTGGCATATTTAACAAGTCCGTCAAGATCTCCGTTAAATACTATATTTCCGCTTTTATCCGGATTTGCAAATGCCACATTGAGATGTGTTAATTGACAAAACTGAATAGAAGTCATTTTACTGAAATTATCCGAAGATAAATAGCCTACAACTCTGGCTGTTTTAGTCTTTGCATTCTCAGAATCAGATGGCTTATCATTAGAACAACTATAGGCTGAAAAAAGGGAACTTATAAAAAAAAGGATGCCTAATAAGGCTTTATTTTTTATCATAATTTTTAATTTAAACTTGTTGTTTTTAATTTTTAATTAGAATGAAAATAACACCTTATTAGGCATAACTTTATATTTTGAGATTTTTTTTTAGTTTACATCCCACCAAACTTTCCCTAACCAATCATTCTTTCCTCCTAATCTGGATACTGCATCTAAATAGTTTTTTTCATTTTTCTGCATCTCATCATTTGGATAATACAAACGTGTGGGCACAACACCACCAGTTCCGGAATCTGAATTTGTTATTGGTATTAAATGAGGATATCCGGTTCTTCTCCAGTTTGAATATCCTTCGATACTATTAAACAAGTAGGTAATCCAAATTTGTGTGGCTATTTGTTCTTTTTCTGTTCCTGCCAATAAAGGTTTAGCATTTACATAAGCATCTATACTTGCCTGACTTGCTGGAGCTGCGCCATAAATCTCTAATTGCTTAATTCCTGCTTCAACACCTTTTTTGTAATAATCTGCGGCAGAGCCTGAAACCCATCCTCTAAAAGCAGCTTCTGCTAATAACAATTGACTTTCTGAATAACTTACATGCAAAAACGGAGTTGTTCTTAATTTTAAATAAGACTGTATTCCAGAAGCAGAATTTGATCCTCCAGGAAGCTCCCATCTAAACACTCCCGGTTTAACCCCTTCATATAATGTTTCGCCCGGCTGTAATGCTGCTCCGGGAATCACACTACTGCTTGTTTTAGGAGTAGCGATCATAGTCAGTCTTGGATCTCCGTTATTTTTTAGATAATCTATTAGTAACGAACTAAAGTGATCTCCCTGTTCATTTCCTATAAAACCATAAGACAATCCGTTTCCTCTGTAATCCAGTCTGGCAGGATCATCACTAAAAGGAAAATCTAAATGCTGCATAATACAGTTATCAGCATTACTTTCAAAAACTCCATTTTGAAACGCTGCTTTTGCTTGTTTTTCTGCTTCGGCGGGATTTACTTCAGAAATTCTCATTGCCGCACGCAAACGCATGGTGTTAGCTAATTTTTTCCATTTTGAAACATCCCCTTTATAAAATAAATCTCCTTTTATCAGATCTTTTCCAACATTTAATTGATTGTAAGCTTCATCTAATTCTTTAAAAAAAGAAGCATAAATATCTTGTTGTTTATCATATTTAGGCGTTACAATTCCTTTAGAAAAAGCTAAACCGGCTTCTGAATAAGGTACATCTCCATAAATATCAGTCAATCGCTGTGCGATCATCACTCTCATAACTTTAGCGACAGCATTCATGTTTACAGCCGAAGCATCTTTACCGGTTACATCGAGAATATCTACAACACTTTTCATTTCGTGAGCATATACGTTTCTCCATAAAGCTACCGCATATTCCTCTGAATTATTAAACTTGCCACCGTAGTTTGTTACTGCCCATGAACCAGAATAATGCTGTACAAAACCTCCGGCATATATTAAATTGGTTCTGTGCTGATAGTATCCGTCTCCGGACATACACAATTGGGTAAATGTAAGCTGACCCGCCGGATTTGCAGATAACGCCACGGGATCTTTTTCCAGTTCGTCAAAATTTTCTGTACAGCCAACTACCGTAAACACTGCAAGCATGGCTATTATATATTTGATTTTCATAATTTACTTTTTTAGAATGTAATTTTAATATTAAAACCATACGATTGTCTTGATGGTAATGATCCATACTCAAAACCTTGTCCGTTTCCTGAAGTATACATAGACTCCGGATCAACGTTTGGCAAATCTTTATTGAATGTCAATAGATTTCTTCCAAATACAGAAACATAGATTGAATTTATTTTTGCTCCGCCAAAAACACTTTTAGGAATAGTATAGCCTAAGCTTACTTCTCTTAATTTCACATACGAAGCATCATAAATAAACGGTGCCGGAGTAGCATCCGTAACTTGTCTCCAATATTCCTGAGGATCTACCGGTTTGGTGTTTTTTACATAAACAGGATTCTCAGCTGTTCCAGTATTTACCACTGCATTTGCTACATAACCACCCGTAGGAACCCAGCTGTTTATATCAAAATTAGGATCAGCTGCTGCAGCTTGTGTTCTTGCAGCAATATAAGCATCCCTTCCTTCTGTGGTAATATCTAACAATCCTCTTGTTGCAGCAACTGAGTTTGTCATAGAATACACATCCATACCAAATTTCATGTCTAATAAAAACTGAAGAGTAATTCCTTTATACGAAAATCTATTGGTTAAACCCGCTGACCAATCCGGAACTCCTTTTCCTAAAGCTACTTTAGTATCTGTGTATAGAGGCATACCATTTGCACCTACAATCATTTCACCTGAAGGTGTTCTTTGAAAATCTTTTCCAATGATAGTACCGTATTTGCCTCCAACCTGAGCTACAATTGCAGCATTAGCCCAACGAGCCTCAGAAATAGTATAGGTATTAATTTCAGGATGCAAAGAAAGGATTGAGTTTTTATTCTTAGAAAAATTCAAATCAATTCCCCACTCGAAATCTTTAGTTTTTATTGGTGAACCGGATAAAAAGATCTCAATACCTTCGTTACGTAATTCTCCTGCATTTACCGAAAGAAATTCATATCCTGATGTTGATGAAGAAGCTAAATCAAGTGTCTGATCAGCTGTATCTTCACGATATACAGTGATATCTGCTTTTAATCTGTTTTTGAAGAAAGCCGTTTCTAAACCAAATTCGATTCCTGTTTTTGATTGAAAAGTCAGGTTTGCATTTGGTGCCGATGTATTCTTAACATTTACTACACTTTGTCCGTCGTAAGAAGAATACGTCGTATAGTTTAATGCATTTTTATAGGCACCTGGAGCATTCGAAACTTTTGCCCACGAAGCTCTTAATTTTCCATAAGAAAAAACGTCACTCTGAATCTTAAATGCATCCGAGAATACAAAACCTAATGAAGCTCCCGGATAAAAAGCGTCTTTATTAATAACACTAAACCAGTCATTTCTTCCTGTAAACTCAGCGTATAAATAACCTTTATAATCAAACTTTGCAGAACCGTAAACAGAATTTGTTCTTGTTCTGGTTTCTATAGGTGCATTTATGGTCTGAGTTGAAAAATTACTGATAAATTCTGTTCCCGGCTGAATAATATTGGTTCCTTCACTAGAGTTTTCTGATCTTCTAAAATCTCTTCTGTTTGCTCCTAAAATTCCTGAAAATGTCAAATCTGTAGCTAATTTTATTTCGCTAAAAGTGGCAATAACATCCGTATTCATTTCAGAAACAGTAATATCTCCCACTCTAAGATAGCCGGTATCTCTCCCTGGCCATGTACTTCCCGGTACCATGAAATCTTTAGAACCGAAAACATAAGTATCTAAACCGGTTCTAAAAGTCAATCCAACCCATTTTTCAAGCTGATAGGTTCCCGCAACATTCCCTGTAAAACGATTTTTCGTAGTAGAATTGTGATTGGCGTTTACCGTTAAATAAGGGTTCAATTGATAAATATTGTTATTCCATTTATAAACTTCTCCTGTCTCCGGATCACCATAATTTTGCAACCACGCCTGATCGATATTAGGCGCCAGACCGCTTAAGGAATAACCAACATTGTTTGGCGAATCACCCAATCCTGGTCGGTTGTTGGTAGTTTCGACCATATAATTCACATTAGCATCCAAAGTAAATTTATCTGATTTTAAAGTACCATTTAAAGTCGCATTGTTTCTTTCTAATCCGGAATTAGGAACAACATCATCATTTTTCATATTATTAAATCCAAAACGAAGGAATGCATTTTCACTTCCGCCAGAAAGTGCAATTCCATTTGTAGTTGTAACTCCGGTCTTAAAAAAATCCTGAATATTGTTATCCACTTTAGCATAAGGTCGCATAGAGCCATCAAATATTTTTACCTGTGTTCCTACATTATTAGAAAATTTAGGTCCCCACGCACTGGTTGTATATCCGTAAATTTCAGTAGGTGCTTTTGTAGGATCCGGCAAAATCCCTCGATTTCCTGTACCATACTCATCCTGAAAATCGTCATACTTAGCATTTACGCGATCAAAACTAACACCGCTCGTTAGCTCTACTTGCAATTTTCCTTTACTTCCTTTTTTAGTTGTAATTAAAATTACTCCGTTTAACGCTCTTGAACCATATAAAGCTGATGCTGCCGCACCTTTTAATACAGTAAGACTCTCAATATCATTTGGATTAATACTTGAAATTCCGTCTCCGTTATCTCTTCCGTCAAACCATTTACTGGCTGCGGCACTGTCATTATTCAATCCTGAGTTATCAATAGGAATTCCGTCTACAATATAAAGTGGCTGGTTACTCTCACCTATACTCGAAATCCCTCTAATAATTACTCTGGCACTTCCTCCTGCTCCTGTAGCTGGCATAGAAATATCAACACCGGCAATCTTACCTGAAAGTCCCGACGCTACATTTGTTGTAATTACTTTATTAAGCTGATCACCTTTAATGTCCTGAACTGCATATCCTAATTCTTTTTTCTGCCTCTTGATACCCAAAGCGGTAACGACAACTTCATTTAGGTTTTGTGCATCTTCTGTCAGAACCACATTTACTGTAGATGATTCTGCTACAGTGGCAGTCTTCGTTTTAATTCCGATATACGAAAAAACAAGTATATCACCTGCCGATGCTTGTATCGTATATTTTCCGTCATAATCAGATTGGGTTGCAGTTTTCGTACCCTGAATAATAATACTTACTCCCGGCAGCGGCAATCCGTTTTGATCGCTTACTAAACCTTTGATTGTTTTTACCTGAGCAAGCGATACCTGCGCCGTAAACACAAACATAAAGATTAACATAATTTGTTTCATTTTATCATGGTTTTGTTGGTTAAGTGATAAATTTATTGTTAAAATTAACATAAATAAAACATTTTAAACATACAGCACAAAACCTTAAACGAACGACACAAAACAATCAACAATATGTTTTACGAAAACGATATCCCACAGAGATAATATAAAATATATCTTTTTTTATAAAATTTTATTCAAAAGAATTGTGTTTTACCCAGTAATTGTTTAAAGTTGCACAATATTTCCAGAGAAGAAATTTTACAATACTAAATCACCAAACTAAAGTTGACAGAAATCCAAAAATTAAAATTTGATATTAAGCTTAAAAATCATGTTTGGTTTTGGGGAAGTTACTTTACCCTTAACTTTTTAAGATGGGGAGCTTACTTTAATGATTATCCTTATTCGTTTAAATCAAATTTAATTGAGTTCTCTTTGCATATACCTTTAGTATATTTTAATCTTTTTGTTTTGGTGCCAAAATATGTATTGAAACAAAAGTATATTCCATATACCCTCGCATTAATAGCAAGCCTTTTTGGCATCTATCTGCTCAAAACAGTTTTGACCTATTATATTATATCCGAAAATATTTGGCCGGAAGCCAATAGAGAATATCATCCTTTTGATATTAATCATATTCTGGCCGTTTGTATAGGAGAGTTATATGTGCTGGCTATGGCTTCATCAGTTTATCTCACTTTAACATGGCTTCGGGAAAGAGAACGAAACCGGTCTTTAAGAGAAAATCAGTTCAAAATCAAATTGAAATACCTTGAAAATCAAATTCAGCCGCATTTCTTTTTCAATACCTTAAATAATTTATATGCCTTGTCATTAGAATCTTCTGATAAGGTTCCGGATGTTATTATAAAACTATCAAATTTGATGGAATATGTTTTATATGATGTAAAAGGCACCAAATTTGTTCCATTAATTAAAGAGATTGATTACATTCAGAATTATATCGAAATCGAGAAGTTACGCTTTGAGAATGTTGAAGTTACGGTTAATCTCGAATCGAATATAGAAGATGTTGTTGTACCTCCTTTAATATTCATCTCATTGGTCGAAAATGCCTTTAAACACGGAGGAATTAACAACAATAACTTAAAAATTAAGATAAATTGTAAGGTTATCAACAATAAAATGTTAGATTTTGAAATCCTAAATAATTTTGTAAATTCACAAAATCTTAATGCCAAAGGCGGAATTGGTTTAGTAAATACCAAGAAAAGATTAAAATTAATTTACAAAAACGATTTCAGTTTAAAACACACAACAAAACTAAACTACTATATAATCCGTTTGCAAATACCTATTGATAATGAAAATTAAATGCGTGTTGATTGACGATGAGCCATTAGCTATCAAAGTCCTGCAAAATTATTTTACCAATTTTACAGATTTTGAAGTCATCGGTACATTCAATAATTCTCTGGAAGCGCTTGATTTTATAAACAGTACTGCTGTTGATGCCGTATTTCTGGACATCAACATGCCTATGATGACAGGTTTTGAACTCATTAGTTTAATCGAAAATAAAACCAAAGTTATTATAACAACTGCTTTTAGGGAATTTGCTGCAGAAAGTTACGATCTTGATGTTTTGGATTATTTAGTAAAGCCTATCCCACTGCCCAGATTTATAAAATGCATTAATAAAATCACTACCGAATACAATTTAAAAAACAATATTAAAGTCGAAACTACAAAAGGCGATTCTCATATTTTTATCAAAGTCGATAAAAAAATGATGAAAATTAATATTGAAGAAATTCTATTTGTCGAAGGAATGAAGGAATACATCAAAGTAGTGACTCCTGATAAAACCTATATTACCCATAAATCACTCACCTCTTTGTCAGAAGAATTACCTGCAGATCGCTTTTTGCGCATCCATAAATCTTACGTAATTGCATTAAATAAAGTGAAATCTATCGAAGGAAATCGCATTCAGATCCAATCTTACACCATTCCGATAGGGAGAAATTACAGCAAAGAGGTCAAAAACAAAATTTTAGAATAAACTTTAACTATTAAATTCATTTTCTAAGTCGGTATAAATTAACACATTGTTGAAAAAATGATGCCGTTGGTTTAAATTTAACATTATTTGTGCCTTTTTATTTTTTTTTGATATACTTAACAAATATATTTACGGTCTTCAAAAAACAATAAAATAAAAAAATTAACCTCTTAAATTATGAGTTCAGAAAATGTTCAAACCAAATGGGGACAGTTTATCTCGTTGATAATTGTTTTCTTCTTTTGGGGTTTTGTTGGTTCTGCCAATGATATCCTGATTCCCGTATTCAAAAAAGTATTTACTTTATCTCAGGTTCAATCACAATTAGTGGCCTGGGCATTTTATGCAGCTTATTTCGTAGGATCTATGATCTTCTTTTTAGTATCATTAAAATTAGATGTTTTACAAAAATTCGGATATAAAAAAACCCTTTCTGCCGGTTTACTTCTTTCAGCAGTTGGATCATTTTTATTCATTCCTGCTGCAACAATGGAAAGTTTTCCATTTTTTCTAACTGCCTTATTTACCGTAGGTTTAGGATTTTCAATCCAGCAAATTGTAGCCAATCCGTTGGCTATTAAAATGGGAAGTCCCGCAACAGGAGCGCACCGTTTGACTTTAGCCGGAGGTATCAACTCTTTTGGAACAACAATTGGAGCAATTTTACTAGGAATCGCTTTATTTGGAATGGGCGATAACAAAAATACATCACTTTCATTAGAAGATATTAAACTGCCTTTCATCATCTTAGGACTTGCTTTTATTGCAGTTGCTATTTTCATGAACTTCTCGAAAATCGAAGATCCTGCAAAAGAAGAGGAAGTAGTAGTTAAAGTAGCACACGAAAAATTCAGCATCTCAGATTATCCACAATTATATTTGGGAATGTTAGGTATTTTTATTTACGTTGGTACTGAGGTAACGATCATTAGTAACCTGCCTGCCTTATTACATACTGCTGAATTTGGTAATGTTCTTGAAGATGCCATCGCACCTTTTATTGCCCTTTACTGGGGAAGTTTAATGATTGGACGCTGGAATGGTGGTGTTAACGTTTTCAACACTTCAAACTTAGTAAATACAGCATTAAAATTCATTGTTCCTGCAATAGCTTTTGGAGTTATTATTGGAGCTAACATTTTTGCTGCACACGATGTTTCTGCATTTTATATCTATCCAATCTGGATCTTATTATTTATTGGTGTAAGTTTTGTAGGGGGTAAAAATGCCGGAAAAACGCTAATGCTTTTCGGAATATCAGGATTATTAATGATGCTTGCCGGTTTAGTATGGCCAGATCCATCAATTGCTAAATTCTTCTTTATCTCCGGAGGTTTATTCTTATCAATCATGTGGCCATCAATCTTCGATTTAGCTATCGCAGGATTAGGTAAAAACACAGGAAAAGCATCATCATTCCTAATTATGATGATTTTAGGAGGAGGAGTTATTCCTTTGGTTCAGGGCGCAATCTGTGATATCGATCATACAAGTCCTGGCGGAATACTAGGTATTACCTGGACACACTTCTCTTACATCGTTCCGTTACTTGGTTTTGCTTATTTAGCATTTTATGGTTTCTATTGCCCTAAAATATTAAAAAGACAAGGAATTAACCATGTTGAAGGTGGTGGCGGAGGTCACTAGAACAAGTTTAAAAAAACAATAAAAAAATCCCAAATTCCAATCCACAAAGTTGAAATTTGGGATTTTTTTAATTCGTAAAAGAAAAAACTTAGTCCCTCAAAACCTTAGTATCTTAGAACCTCTACTTAGCATTAATAACATTACTAAGATTCTTTTTAAAAACACTCTTGTTTTGCTCTGATAATACATAGATGACATCTTTATCCGCATGAACAATAACTTTGTCAATATCCGCCTCTAAAAGGGCTTTTGGATCTTTAATTTTCAATGTACAGGCACCATCAAAAAAGCCATCATCCTCAATTATTTTTTTTGCTTCCAAAATTGTTCCATCACTTAAAACTGCCGAAATAGCCATCGTTTTATTGAGTGTTTTCGAATAAAAACCATCCATTACCAGCAATAACCTATAATTGTTTTTCAATTCCGGTCCCTTAAACTCATGGCGTGTAATATTATATCGCAGACCTTTTGCCAAAGTTTGAAACTGAACCGAACAATCCAGCTCAAAAGTAGCCACATCACCGTCATCATTGACCGATTTCAATATTTTGGCAGCTTGTGCATTTACAATAAAATTCAGGAAAAAAAACACCATAATTAAGATTAGTTTTTTCATATATACTTCAATTTGAGATATATAAAAGTAAAAAAAATCGCCATCTTATTTTAAAAGATGACGATTTTTAAATCTTAAGTACCTGTGTATTACTTATTTCCTTTTTCGAAATCAGCTACAAACTGAGCCAATCCAATATCTGTCAAAGGGTGTTTCAACAATCCGTAAATTGCAGAAAGAGGTCCTGTCATAACATCTGCACCAATTTTAGCACAGTTTACAATATGCATTGTATGACGTACCGAAGCGGCCAAAATTTGAGTTTCATAACCGTAGTTATCATAGATTTCTCTAATTTCCTGAATTAAATTCAAACCATCAGTAGAAACGTCATCCAAACGACCAATAAAAGGAGAAACATAAGTTGCCCCCGCTTTTGCAGCCAATAAAGCCTGACCTGCAGAAAACACAAGTGTTACGTTGGTTTTAATTCCTTTATCAGAAAAATATTTTGCAGCCATTACACCTTCTTTAGTCATAGGTAATTTAACTACGATTTGATCATGTAATTCAGCCAATTCTTCACCTTCTTTGATCATTCCATCATAATCCAGCGCATTAACTTCAGCACTTACATCACCTTCAACAAGATTACAAATGTCAACATAATGCTTCAAAATGTTGTTTTTTCCAGTGATTCCTTCTTTTGCCATCAACGATGGATTAGTTGTTACACCATCCAAAACACCTAAAGCTTGTGCTTCTTTAATCTGAGCTAAATTAGCCGTGTCAATAAAAAATTTCATAATTATATCTATTTAATTGTGTTCAGTTTTTGGGCGTTCCCTAACGGTCGGGCTCTCGGCTATATCTTTTGTTCCGTTTCACTTCACAAAAGGATGCCGCCTCCATCCCTAACGCAAATTCGGTGCAAAATTACAATTTATAATTTCCATAAAATAAAAAAGTCAAAAATAATTCTAAACACCTAAAATGATAAGAAAAATACCTTTAGTATTAAACTAGTTTTATTTTCGTACTTTTAAAAAATAAAAAATCACCCCTTAAAAGTGCTAGAAGACAATTTCAAACAAGATATAATCAACATCGGGAACATCTCAATTATTCCAAACCTACTGAATGTTATTTGCCAGACTACCGGAATGGGATTTGCAGCAGTAGCAAGAGTTACCGACGAAAGATGGATTACATGCAGCGTTCAGGACAATGTCCTTTTTGGCTTAAAACCCGGAGACGAATTACAAATAAAAACAACAATTTGCGACGAAATAAGACAAAATCCCAAACCCGTAATTATTGATAATGTAAGCGAAGACAAGGAGTATCATGACCACCATACTCCGGCGATGTACAAATTACAAAGCTATATTTCAGTACCAATCATGCGTCAGGACGGAAGTTTCTTTGGGACTTTATGCGCCATAGACCCTAAACCTAACAGCTTAAAAGAGTTCAAAGTACGCGAAATGTTCAACTTATTTGCTGAACTTATTTCGTTTCACCTTGCAGGAATTGAACAAGCAGTAGAAAACAAAAAAGCGCTGGAAGAAAAAACTAACCTACTTGAAAAAACTCAGGTTAAAAAAGATGAAGCAGAAAGATTAAACTCAGATTTCAAGAAAAAACTTATTGAAAAAAATCTTTCACTTGAAAAAATGAATAGCGAACTCGAAGCTTTCAATTACATTTCAAGTCACGATCTTCAGGAACCATTACGAAAAATACAACTTTTTACAGATACCATTGAGCGCGAAGAAGCCGGCAATTTATCAGAAAAAAGCAAAACAGCCTTTCATAAAATCAAGACTTCAGCTTTTCGAATGCAAAACCTGATTAATGATCTCTTGATTTATTCTAAAACAAAATTTGACGATAGAAAGTTCGAAGTAAAAGACTTAAACACCATCGCAAAGGATGTTATTGAAGATCTCACCAACGAGTTTGAAAATAAAAATGTACTTTTTGACATCAAAGAATTAGGCAAACTCTCCGTGATAGAATTTCAATTCAGGCAGCTACTATACAATCTGATCAACAATTCATTAAAATTCGCAAGTCCTGACAGGGATTTAATCATAACCCTATCGGCAGAAATCACCAACGGAGAATTAAACAAGCTTGCTCCGCTTACTAAATATTATAAAATAACAATCTCAGACAACGGCATTGGATTTGACCCATTGTATAGCGATAAAATATTTGGCTTATTTCAGGCACTACATACCAAACCGCTAAAAAGCACCGGAATTGGACTTACAATAGTAAAGCGAATTGTAGAAAACCATCATGGTTTTATAAAAGCCAAAGGAGCTTTAAATCAAGGAGCAAAATTTGAAATTTTTATTCCAATAGAATAGCACAAAAATTTGCTCCTATTTTTTGTATAGTTTATTGAACAGAATTTTTTCTATTCAATTGTTTCAATTCATCTCTGATTTCTTCGAGAACTCTTAGAGTATCCTCTTTATGAATTTCAGCGTTATTGATTTTATCACTCAATGAACTCATTAATTTTCGAATAAGCGACCATACGACGACCAATATTAAAACACCAAATAGAGCCGGTAAATATTCTGCTATTTTTTCCATATTTTTATAGTTTATAATGATTCATTAACATTTTTTCATACACTTTATCCGGAAGTGCTCGTTTTAAAACAATCGAAAACTTCTGCATAAAAGCGCCTACTTTATAATGTACGTTTGGCTTTTTTTGCTGCATAATTCTATAAACCGCTTCAGCCATTTCATTAGGATTGCTACCGGCATCAACATGTTCGTTCATTGTCGCAAGCGTTTCTCCATATACTTTTTCGTAAGCAGAACCCTTAATAACCGGCGCATGATAACGTCCGGATGCAATATTAGTTGCAAAATCTCCGGGCGCAACATTTGTAATCTCAATACCAAATGACTTTACTTCCATTCGCAAAGCTTCAGTAATCAATTCCAAAGCTCCTTTTGATGCCGAATAAACACTGCGGTAAGGCAGTCCCATATAACCGGCAATAGAAGTAATATTAATAATCAAACCAGATTTTTGTTCACGCATTTGCGGCAAAACAGCTTTCATTACTTCAATAGGACCAAAAAAATTGGTTTCAAAATTATTCTTGATTTCCTCGGTAGGAATTTCTTCCAGAGGCCCCGTAATTCCAACACCGGCATTATTAATCACCACATCTAAACGACCTGAATTGGCAATAATTTTATTTACTGCTGATTTTATAGATTCAGCATTGCGAACATCCAATGCAACCAGTGGAAAAACTGAACTCAGTACTTTTTCAGGATTTCTGCTCGTTCCGTAGACCACAAAACCTTTTTTTTGCAAAAATTCTCCAATAGATTTTCCAATCCCTGAGGATCCTCCGGTAATTAAAACGACTTTATTCATTTTGAAAAGTTATGAGTTTTGAGTTATAAGTTATGAGAGATCACTAATTTTTTTTTAACACAGAGAACACAAAGGTTATTCGCAGAGTCCACTACGATTTACATTGTGCTTACAATCTAAGCACACAAGCTTTGCGAACTTTGCCTTTTCACAAAACTTAGCATATCAAAAAATCTTAGCGCTCTTTGCGGTTAAATATTTTTTAATCTCGCAAAGCCGCGAAGTCGCAAAGTTATTCACAAAGCTTTGCGAACTTAGCATACTCACAAAACTTAGTATCTCAAAAAAACTTTGCGCTCTTTGCGGTTAAATTCGACAGCTTTTCCATTTGATCCATTATTAAGTTCAGGTAAATCTGTTAAACTTGTAACATTCAACAAATAACTTTTAACTTACGAAGTACCAAAAATAAAAAAATCCTCCATAAGGAAGACTAAATTTGATTTAATTATAAAAAAAATCCCGAAGCATCGGGAATAAAAAAAATGGCAAGCGACCTACATCGCACCGCTCAACCACGTACCCTTGCTATGTTCCCATCCTGGGGGAGTCTGCAGGAGCTGGTCGTGTAGGACTTGCCGGTGCAAATATACAATCTTTTTATATTTTTGCAAGACCTTTGTTGCTATAAAAATATCATCGTATATTGGCTTATTCAAATTTTAAACTATGAAAAATTATAACTTCCTAGCTGTCATTTTATTAGGAATCACATTAATTGGATGTGGAGATAAAAATAAAGGTGAAAATTCTTTATTTAATATTGATGATTCTGCTTTTCCGGCACATTTTACACAAGATAATGCCATTTCTATTGGAATTTTAAACCCAAAATCGAAAGAAATCGATAGCATTGTTTACTTTGTTAGTGATAAAAAAGTGGGAAGTACAAAAGGAGCTTCAAAATTTAATTTCCCCTTAAAAGATCAAAAATTAGGATATCAATACCTAAAAGCAACGGTTTATTTTGGATCTGATTCTTCTGATGCTACCAAAAGAATCGAATTAGTTTCTAACGTTGAACCTAAACCATTAAAATATAAAGTCGTAAATACTTACGCTCATGACACACTTTCTTTCACAGAAGGTTTAGAATTCTACAAAGATACTTTATACGAAAGTACCGGTCAGGAGGGCGCATCATATTTAAGAAAGTACGATTACAAAACAGGTAAAATTTACAAACAAATTGATCTTGATAAAAAATATTTTGGTGAAGGCATTACTTTTATCAATGGAAAATTATTTCAGTTAACATGGCAAAACAAAACTGGTTTTATCTATGATGCAAATACTTTAAAACTGGAAAAAACCTTTGCTTACGAAAAAGATATCGAAGGATGGGGAATGACAAATGACGGAAAATACATTTACCAAACCGATAAAACAGAGAAAATCTGGAAAATGGATCCAGCAACTCAAAAAATGGTAGATTACATAAATGTGTACTCAGGAACTTCAAAAATTAAAGCGATCAATGAGCTGGAATGGATTAACGGAAAAATCTATACCAATGTATGGTTTAAAGACGCTATTGCTGTCGTAAACCCAACATCTGGAGCCGTTGAGGGAATTCTAGACATGTCTGGTTTGAGAAAATTTATGGATGACAAAATTACCAAAGATGATGTTTTAAACGGAATTGCTTACAATCCTAAAACTAAAACTATTTTCGTAACAGGAAAAAACTGGAGCAAGATGTTCGAAATAACGGTTTCCGAATAAACTAAAAATAAATTCAATATTAAACACAAATTTCACAGTTTTCACGGATTAGTTCGTGATAATTTGTGAAATTTGTGTTTTAAAACAATATAAATAATGACGACATTAATTACCAACATACAAGAACTGCTTCAGGTTCGTGAAACTTCAATTTCTAAAGTTTCGGGTGCAGAAATGGCTATTCTTCCTACCATAAAAAATGCTTTTTTACTTATAAAAGATAATGTAATTGAGGATTTTGGTGCAATGGATAATGTTCCTGAAATCAAAGCAGATAAGGTAATTGATGCTAAAGGCCGGGCTGTACTTCCAACATGGTGCGACAGCCACACTCATATTGTATATGCAGGAAATCGCGAACAGGAATTCGTAGACCGCATTAACGGATTTACGTATGAAGAAATCGCGAATCGTGGAGGCGGGATTCTAAATTCGGCCAAGAAACTCAACGAAACTACAGAAGAAGAAATTTACGAGCAGTCAAGAGTTCGATTAGAAGAAGTCATGCATTTAGGAACAGGAGCTGTAGAAATAAAATCCGGATATGGCTTAACTATTGAAGGAGAACTCAAAATGCTTCGCGTTATTAAAAAACTGGCAGAGAATTATCCCATCAAAATAAAAGCCACTTTTCTTGGCGCACATGCTTTTCCTTTACACTATAAAGACAACAAAGCGGGGTACATAGATGAAATCATCACCAAAATGCTGCCCGAAATTGCCCAAAATAAATTAGCGGATTATGTTGATGTCTTCTGCGAAACAGGTTACTTTTCTGTAGAAGAAACAGAGAAAATTATGCAGGCAGGAATTCAATTTGGCTTAAAGCCAAAAATTCACGTCAATCAATTCAATTCTATTGGCGGAATACAAGCCGGAATTAAATTTAAAGCCCTTTCTGTAGATCATCTTGAAATTATGAACCCCGAAGATATCGAAGCATTAAAAAACACAGAAACGATGCCTGTCGCATTACCATCGTGCTCGTATTTTTTAAGTATTCCTTACACACCGGCAAGAGAAATGATTAAAGCCGGGCTTCCATTAGCCTTAGCAACCGATTTCAATCCAGGTTCTACTCCGTCCGGAAATATGAATTTTGTGGTTGCAACCGCCTGTATCAAAATGAAAATGACTCCTGAAGAAGCTATTAATGCAGCTACTATAAACGGCGCGTATGCAATGGGAATTTCAGAAACCCACGGAAGTATCACCAAAGGCAAAAAAGCCAATTTGATCCTCACAAAACCCATTTCGTCATACTACCAGATTCCATACGCTTTTGGAAGCAATCTAATAGAAAGTGTTTTTATCGAAGGTGAAATTTTAGTATAAAAATAAAAACTGAAGAAAAAGAAGCCAGAAATCAAGCTTTTATTTTTGAACCATTAAGAGATTAAGTTTCATTAAGCTGTAAAAACTTTATTTTTCTTAATCTCTTAATGGTAAAAAAAATAATAGTTCCGTTAGAATCTATTCTTCTTTTTATCTCAAAAACAACTAACTTTATCTCATAAAAAAAGGTCTGTGAAACTTCACAGACCTTTAATATTTTAGTGGTATTATTACCTAAGCGATAATTGTATTATCTTAAGTTAAAACTAGTTTTAGAAACTAATTCATCATTATCAAAAACATTGATAAAATAAGCTCCCTTAGCAAAATCTTTACCTGGTAAATCTTCACTTACGTTAACTGTTTTGTTTTCGTACTTAACAGTAGTTTTAAAACTATAAGTTAAAGTATTATCACCAAAACTTTCTGTTTTCTTATCTCCTAAAACATTGTTTTTAGAATCGATAACTTGCACATAGTACGTTTTATCACCAGATTTAGCGATTTGGTTTTCAGCTACAGTAAAACTAATTTTTAAAACATCAGCACGGCTTGCTTTATCAGTTTCAATTTGTTTTCCAGAACTTCTTAATTTATAAGCAGAAGTTTTAGTATTCAAGATTGATAATTTAGCCCCTTTTTCAACAGTCTTAGCCAATTCTTCGTTTTGACCTACAAGTACTTCATTATATTTTTTAGATTCACCTAAAACTACAATTGTACTGTCTCTTTGAGTTGTTAAAACACCATTTTGCTTTTTTAGCTCATCGTTTTCAGCAACTAAAGTTTTCATTTTACCTTGCATTGCCTGAACCTGAGATCTAAATTTAGATACATCACCTTTTGATTTATTTAAATCATCCATCAAGGCTACTACTTTATCTCTTTCCTGAATTAATTCATCAGACATAGAAGTGTTTTCAGCGATTGCAGCATCATAAGTTGTTTTTAACTCCTGCAGATCTTTCATTACAGATTCTTTCTCTGTTAATGTTGTTGTAAGTTCAGTTTTTGTTACATCTGAATCTGACGACAATTTAAAAATATACACTAAGCTACCAATTAGTAGGACTGCTAAAACTGCGATTACCGCTTTTAGACTTGAGTTGTTTTTCTTTGGGTTTTCCATATTTAAATAATTTTCTTTAAAACAAATTTAAGAATTAATATAAGGTTATAACGTAAGTTACTACAATTATATTATTTTTGGAAAATAAATTTTTTTCATGGAGAAATTAGTCCCGTTTACTATCAATGATTTAGCAAAAGTCACAAATCATCGAAGTGGTGAAATAAAGTTTGGAGAAAAGATGATTATCATTCCAAAAGGAGTTGATAAAATCAATTTTCTAAAAGAAAGCGAAGCCAAATATGTACTGTTGGGAATTCCTGAAGATATTGGCGTGCGTGCCAATTACGGCAGGCCTGGCGCAGCATCGGCCTGGGAAAGTGCTATAAAAAGTATTGCCAATATACAGCACAATCGTTTTTCTAAAGGCAGCCAGATTATTATTTTAGGACATATTAATGTTGCAGAAGAAATGCGCGATGTTGAAAATTTGGATTTTAACGATATTGACGATCGCTCAAAATTAAGTCAGCTGGTTGAAAAAGTAGACAAAGAAGTTTCGCACATTATTTTTACAATTATCAAAGCGGGGAAAACTCCAATTATCATTGGCGGAGGCCATAATAATGCTTACGGAAATATAAAAGGTTCGGCTTTAGCCAAAGGAAAACCTATAAATGCTATTAATTTTGATGCCCATTCTGATTTTAGGATCCTGGAAGGCCGCCATAGCGGAAATGGATTTTCTTATGCTTATGAAGAAGGCTTCTTAAAAAAATATTTCATTTTTGGTTTACACGAAAACTATACTTCAAAAAGTGTTTTAGACATTATTAAAAAATTAGAAGACCGCGTTCGTTATAATACCTACGACAGTGTAAATATTCGTAAAGAAAAAGATTTTGACAGAGAGATGGCGTTGGCATTAGAATTTATCAAAACAGATGCTTTTGGTATTGAAATCGATTTGGACGCGATTCCTAACATTGCCAGCAGTGCGATGACAATTAGCGGATTTTCGGTCGAAGAATTACGTCAGTTTATTTCCTTTTTCGGACAGCACAGAAATGCTGCTTACTTGCATATTTGCGAAGGAGCGCCGGATTTGGCCGATTCTCCCAACAATAATTTAATTGGAAAATTAATTGGTTATTTAGTTACGGATTTCATCAAAGCCAACAACGAAAAGCATACTTTATTATAAGATGACTTACTGAAAATGAGTTCATTTGCCAAATAAAACAAGAATCAAATAAACGATTGGTCGAATAAACCTATCTTTGCACAGAATTTTAGTACTTAAAACTAAATTCTTAACACCTAAGATATGTTATTCGAAGATTTATCACTTTCAAAAAGTATACAAAAAGCCGTATTTGAAGAAGGCTACCTAAACCCTACTCCTATCCAGGAACAATCTATTCCGATTGTTTTGGCAGGAAGGGATTTAATTGGTTGTGCCCAAACCGGTACAGGAAAAACCGCTGCATTTGCAATCCCCATCATACATCAATTACACCGAATTGTAGGTTCATCAAAAAAAGCCAAAGTAATTCGTGCCTTAATAGTTACCCCAACACGTGAATTAGCAGTTCAGATTGGACAAAGTTTTGATACTTATGCCAAATATACCAACCTGACGCAATTGACAATTTTTGGCGGAGTTTCGCAAAATCCTCAGGTTGACACACTAAAAAACGGAGTTGACATTTTGGTGGCAACACCGGGAAGATTGCTGGATTTACAAAAACAAGGTTTTCTTGATCTGGATCATTTACATACTTTGGTTCTTGACGAAGCAGATCAGATGCTGGACATGGGCTTTATAAATGATGTAAAGAAAATTGTAAAACTAACTCCAAAAAACCGTCAGACTTTATTATTTTCTGCAACAATGCCTATTGCTATTCGTGAATTGGCCGAGATGTTTTTGCAAGATCCTGCAAAAGTAGAAGTTTCTCCGGTTTCATCTACAGCAGAAAATGTAGAACAGCGTGTTTATTTTGTGGAGAAAACAGAAAAAAGAAATCTACTATATCATCTTATAAAAAACGAAGATTTATCAAACGTATTGGTTTTTTCAAGAACCAAACACGGAGCTGATAATGTTGTAAAAGCATTGCGCAAAAAAGATATCCCTGCCGAAGCCATTCACGGTGATAAATCGCAAAATGCAAGACAACGTGTTTTAGATGCTTTTAAAAACAAAGAAGTAGGTGTTCTTGTTGCGACAGATATTGCCGCAAGAGGAATTGATATTGACCAATTGCCTTTTGTAATTAACTTTGATTTACCTAATATTCCTGAAACCTACGTGCATAGAATTGGACGTACTGGACGTGCCGGAAACGGAGGAGTTGCAATTTCCTTTTGCAGTAAAGACGAACATGGTTACTGGAAAGACATTCAGAAATTGATAAAAGTAGACGTAAAAACGATTACGGATCATCCTTACCAATGGCACGCGGGAAGTCCTGAAGCAACAGAAGAAAAACCCAAAAATTCTAACCGAAGCGGTGGCGCTCATAAATCAAGAAAATCAAACGCTTCTAAGCAAAATAAAAAGCGCTGGTATTAATATACCGCTACCAAGTAAACACTAATTTCACAAATCGACATTTGTGAAATTAGTGTTTATTTTTTTTGTGCTTGTCTCGTTTTTTGATTCATATATTAAGTAGCTTATAATCTTAAACAGCTTAACAGGCTCAAAAGGTTTAATGATAATATCATTCATGCCGGATGAAATTGCTTCATCGGTTATTTCACCTTTATCAAAAGCAGTCAATGCTACGATAGGTGTTTTTATATCTTTTAAACGAATTCTTTTAGTCGTTTCAAATCCATTCATTAACGGCATATTAATATCCATTAAAATAAGATCAAAATCTTCTTTATTTAGGATTTCCAAAGCTCCAAAACCGTCGTCTACTACTTTACAGATATAATTATTCTTTTCTATAATTTTCTTTGTCACCAGTTGATTGATGAGATTATCTTCGACTATCAAAATTTTATAAACTTCACTTGAAGTCAAATCTACTTCGATTTCATCTATAATGTTTTTTGTTTTTTGCGGATCATATTCAAAAGCAATTACAAAAGAAAATGAAGTTCCCTCGCCTATATTACTTTTTAAATTAATTGTGCTTCCAAAAAGAGCCAACAATCGTGTCACAATACTCAGCCCTAATCCTGTTCCCTGATAATCTTCGTCTTTCCTGCCTACCTGAACAAACTTTTCAAAGATCTTACCCTGATCTACAATTGCAATTCCTACCCCATTATCTTTAATTAAAAAATCAAGAAAGTACATTTTTGACTCTATATTAATGAGTTTTACAATAATTTCGACTTCACCACCTTTAGTAAATTTTAATGCATTACTTACTAAATTCATCAAAATCTGGGCGAGTCGTAATTTATCTCCAATTAAATATTCCGGAATTTTAGGATCTATAGATACAGAAATTTTATTATTATTTTTTTGAGACAAAAAAGACAGAGAATTTTTGATCATGGTAATTTCATCTGAAATGTTAAATGTCAGATTTTCTAATACCACTTTATTTTCTTCAATTTTATTAATTTGAAGAATGTCGTTTACCAATGACAATAAATATCGCGCTGAAAATTTCAAAGAACTTAAATGTTGGCTCTTTGATAATTCTTTATGCTCTTCAAGCAGCATATTAGTAATCCCTACTACACCATACAGCGGAGTACGCAATTCATGGCTTATGGTCGAAATAAATTGAGTTTTGAGCAAAGAGGCTTCTTCTGCGATTTCTTTTGCTTTTAAAAGCTCTAAATTATGTTTTTTCTTAAACCTGATATTTTTGATCAGGGTAATAATCAGAAAAAGAAGTATGAGCGAAATCACTATAAACAAAATGACAATGATCCTCGATTTTTTCAGGCTTTGATATTGTGAATCTTTTTCATTCTCTATTTTATCAATTTGTCTTTTGTACTCATTTAACTCGAGATTAAAACCTGCAATAGAAGCTCGCTTGAGTTTTTCCTTATTAGTCATTTCATCTCTGATAGTACTATAAGCAAGCATATTTTTATAAGCGCCCTCAAATTTACCAATCTTATTTAAAAACTTCGAATACTCTAAATAAGCATATAACAAATCTGTTTTTTCATGAATAGATTCCCCGTAAGAAATAGCTTTTAAAAAATATTTATTGGCCTTAGCATTTTGATTTTCATTTGACCAATACATTCCATTCAAAAAATTTAAGGCCACATCGTTTGATTTTCCTTTTAAAGCATTCTGATTCTTATTGATATAGTTCAGGTAAGGCAATCCGTCAGCATAGTTTCCAATCTTAAAATAGGACCAAACAATATTAAGGTTTGTGATAGCAACTTCTTCAGAATACTTTGCATGTTCGCCATATTTTAGTGATTCTTTATAATAAGCAATTCCGTCAGTATATCTTTTTTTTTCAAAAAAACATAAATTACCTAAATTACTGGTAATCATCATTTTTAAATTAACAATATTGGATCTTTTAGCATAAGATAAGGCTTTATGGTAAAAAAAATCTGCTTTATCGACTTCACCCAGCTCATGAAAGTTAATCGCTATTATATTATAATTCCTCGAAATTAACGTATCATTTTTTATATTGAAAGCATGTTGTAAAGCTATACCGGATTTCTCTAAAGACTTTTCATAATTGGTGTCATCTAAATAATCACAGGCTTCCTGGGTTAAATTTTTAATTTTTTCATTTGATCCAATATTAGTCTGAGCAAATAGCTTAGGACAAAATAAATGCATACAAACAAAAACTAAAAAATAAAACCTGTAATAAGACATAAATTTGGGGGAAATGTTTATTCAAATATACATTATTATAACTTCAAAATAACAGTATGTTTTTCATAATGAAAGTAATACTAATCAATATTTTTATCTCTATTATTTTGATTCTTACCAATTACAAATAGCACCAAATAAAAAACCGTAATGAAAGTTATCATTACGGTTTTTTTATCATTTAAAAAGTATAAAACTATTTTTCTAAACTAAACTTCTTCAAGTCCTTCTATGCCGTCTTCTTTATCATCTTCCCATTGTCCTACAACCGAAGTCGCCAAAGCATTTCCTAAAACATTGGTAGCGCTTCTGAACATATCACAGAAATGATCAATTGGCAGGATTAAAGCAATTCCTTCTACAGGAATTTTAAACATACCACAAGTAGCTGCAACAATAACCAAACTCGCCCTTGGTACACCGGCAATACCTTTGCTGGTCAACATTAAAACCAAAAGCATAGCCATTTGTGTTCCCAGATCTAAATGAACCCCATAAAACTGAGCAATAAAGATACTGGCAAAAGTCATGTACATCATACTTCCGTCAAGATTAAACGAATATCCTAGCGGTAACATAAAGGCAACAATTTTATCCTTTACACCAAATTCTTCCAGTTCTTCCGTTAATTTAGGAAAAACAGCCTCGCTACTAGTTGTTCCAAAAGCAATTGCCAATGGTCCTATAATACGTCTTAGCAATTCCGTCATTCTTCCCTTCAGGAAAATATAACCTACAGCAATCAGGACTACCCACAATGTACTGATTCCGACTAAAAATGATCCGAAAAATTTAAAGTACGTAATAATTAATTCTTCTGCATCCCTAATAGCAAATACACCTGCAATGGCTCCAAATACTCCAATTGGAGCAAAGTTCATTACATAATTTACCATTTTCAGAACAATATGCGATGCTTTATCAAAAGCATTTATAATTGGTTTTACCGTACTTCCTAATGAAGCCGCCGCTAATCCAAAAAAGATAGAAAAAATTACAATTTGTAAAATCTCATTGGTTGCCAATGCTTCAAAAAGACTTTTAGGAACAATGTGTTCTACAAAATTTTCAACAGATAATATTTTTGTTTTAGCTGTAACCTCAGATGCTGCAGCCATATCTACGTGATCCAATTTTAAACCTACTCCGGGCTCTAAAAGATTTACATAAAATAATCCAATCAATAAGGATATAAAAGAGGCTGTAAAAAACCACCCAAGAGCTTTTCCTCCAACTCTTCCCACTGTTTTTATATCTCCCAATTTAGCAATTCCTACTACTAAGGTGGTAAAAACCAAAGGAGCGATAATCATTTGCACTAATCTGATAAAGATTGTGGCAAGCATTTTTATTTTATTACTAAAAGACAGTGCAGCTTCCTGCGAAATTGAATTATGAATCACAATTCCTAAAGCTGCTCCAAGCACCATTGCAATTACGATTTGTCCAGTTAATCCTTTAAGAAATGATTTTTTTTTAGTTTCTGTTACTTGCATTAATTTGTTTTATTTAGAATTAAAATATTAAGACCCTCACTGCCTTAATTTTTATTAATATGTTTTGTTGATTAAATAAAAATCAGCCAAAACAATTGCCGCCATTGCCTCTACAATAGGCACGGCACGAGGCACAACACAAGGATCATGACGACCTTTACCCGTCATGGGTGTTATGTTTCCTTTATTATCTAATGAATCCTGGGTTTGCATAATTGTTGCAACAGGTTTAAAAGCTACTCTAAAATAAATATCCATTCCGTTGCTGATTCCTCCCTGAATTCCTCCTGAAAGATTCGTTTTTGTAGTTCCGTCAGGATTGTATAAATCATTGTGTTCACTGCCTTTCATTTCAGAACCAGAAAAACCGCTTCCGTATTCAAAACCTTTTACTGCATTTATAGAAAGCATTGCTTTTCCTAATTCAGCGTGTAATTTATCAAAAACAGGTTCTCCTAACCCAACCGGAACGTTTTGAATGACACAAGATACAACACCACCAACAGTATCACCTTGTTTACGAATATCACGAATATATTCTTCCATAATCGCCGCCGACTTTTCGTCAGGACAACGAACAGGATTGCTTTCTATCTTAGAAAAATCTAAATCCTGGTAAGGTGTGTCTAAATGAATTGGACCAACAGAAGAAACATAAGCATTAATTTTAATTTGCGGTAACATTTGCTTTGCAATTGCTCCTGCTACTACTCTGCTTGCCGTTTCACGCGCAGAACTTCTTCCGCCACCGCGATAATCACGAAAACCATATTTTTGGTCGTATACATAATCAGCGTGACTTGGTCTGTAATTGTCTTTTATATGAGAGTAATCATCAGATTTTTGATTGGTATTCGGGATGATAAAACCTATTGGCGTTCCGGTAGTTTTACCTTCAAAAATACCAGATAAAAACTGCACTGCATCCGGTTCTTTACGTTGTGTTACAATTGCTGATTGTCCCGGTTTTCTTCTGGACATTTCAAGTTCAATTGCTTCTAAATCAAGTTCAATTCCTGATGGACAACCATCAATAATTCCGCCTAAAGCTTCACCATGAGATTCTCCAAATGTTGTAACTTTATAAAGGGTGCCGTAGCTATTTCCTGCCATTGTAATTTGTTTTGAGCAAATGTAAGTTTTATGAATTAAATTAAAAAATTTAAAATTAGTATTATTAACTAAAGGTTAAGTAGTTTAAAAATCACAATTTATTAAAATTGTAGCCAAATTGGTAACCTTTTGATAAAATATCTCTGACGAAAGTTTCTTTTATTTGCTAAACTTCAAAAAAAGAAAAATTGAAAAAACGAAATGTTGAATTGGTCGTTCTCTCAGATGTTCATTTGGGAACTTACGGAAGTCACGCTAAAGAACTAAACAACTACTTATCAAGCATTAAACCCAAAACATTAGTCTTAAACGGCGATATAATTGATGCCTGGCAGTTTCGAAAATCATACTTTCCAAAAGCACATTTAAGAGTCATTCAACGCATCATCGGGATGGCATCGAAAGGAACAAAAGTGTATTATATCACTGGAAATCACGACGAAATTCTTCGAAAATTCAGCGATATGAATATGGGAAATTTTTCTCTGGTCGATAAATTAGTTTTAGAATTAGACGATAAAAAAGCCTGGATTTTTCACGGAGATGTTTTCGATGCTTCGGTTCAGCATTCAAAATGGATTGCAAAACTAGGCGGATTAGGATACGATTATCTCATTTTAAGCAATCGATTTGCCAATTGGTGTTTAGCAAAACTAGGTCGGGAACCGTATTCTTTTTCTAAAAAAATAAAAGCAAGCGTTAAAAAAGCCGTCAAATTTATTTCGGATTTTGAAACTACAGCCACAGATCTGGCCATCGAAAAAAAATACGATTATGTAATTTGCGGACATATTCATGAACCAAAAATTATCACCAAGGAAAACAAACACGGATCTACCTTATATTTAAACTCCGGTGATTGGGTCGAAAATCTTACTGCATTAGAATATCATAAAAAGCGTTGGAAATTATACTCGTACATTGAAAGCAATTTTAGCGAAGAAGAAAATCTTTTTGAGATGGAAGATATTTTAAGTTCGCAATTAATTTCGTCAATCATCCTTAAAAAATAAGTCTAAAAAACTGCGCCAAAAAAAGAGAAATCCTGCACTACAACTGACACAGAAGTCTTTAACAAAATTTGATAAAAACGTAAAAATGTGAATTATATAACAATTTTTAAAAATAGTATACGTTTCTACATTACACGTAACTGTACATTTGAAAAAAATTTAATAACCATTTTTATGAAAAAAATCATTTTATCTGCCTTCATGCTATTAGGATTAGCATTTACAGCTCAATCACAAGAAATTTCAAAACATGCTTTAGGAGTACGTTTAGGAGATAACAACGGATTTGGTGGCGAGGTATCATATCAATTAGGCTTAAGCCAAAAAAATAGACTTGAATTTGATTTAGGTTTTAGAAATAGTAGTGATGTAGATGCCATTAAAGGAGTTGCTCTTTACCAATGGGTTTGGAACATTGATGGAGGTTTTAACTGGTACGCTGGTGTTGGTGGTGGTATTGCTGCCTGGGACCACGATTATTACAATAACAATTTTAAATATAACGACAGCGGAACATACGTATTTGCAGCTGGAGATATTGGTATAGAATACAGATTTAGCGAAGCACCTATCACACTTTCATTAGATGCAAGACCTGAAATTGGTTCAGGATATTATGACGATGACAATTTTGGATTTGATGTAGGTTTAGGAGTTAAATTTAGATTCTAAAATTAAAACTAAAAAATAATTGTAAAAAGAAATCCTGTCGCTGAAAAACGACAGGATTTTTTTGTTTTTATAGCACTTAATCATTTATCCGCAAAGTGCGCAAGGTTTTCTATATGGCGGGGTTTTATAAAAAAGCAAAGTTCGCAAAGCTTTGTATTGAAACAGCTTTGCGAACTTTTTAATTTCCAATTATACTTTAAATAAATAACTTCGCGCACTTTGCGGTTAAATTCAATATCCAACCTAAACAATGCTTATTTTATAATAATCTCTTTTTTCGAATGCACTTTTACCACCGTATAAGGATAAGTAATTACCTGCATTGTCATCGCATCTGCAGCAGGATTTACTTCTTTTACAGTAATAATAATATTCTTATCCGTTTCTTCCACTTTTTCAACCTTAATAGAATATCCGCCGGTGTTTTTCTCCCCCATGTTTAAGATAACATAATTTGAATTGCTAATATCGTCATCTTTCATTTTATCTTTCAAAAGCGGATCACTTTCCAACATTTTGATTTCATTAGGTTCTGTCAAAATTTCAAAAAATTTAATATTTCCACCACCGTCAGATTGTTCTGTTAAAACTTCATACAAAACTTTCGAACCTGAATCTGCTGTTTTTTTTGCTCCACAGGAAATTAAAACAAAAACTATTAAAACCGAAATTACTTTTTTCATTTACGTATGTTTTTAAATTTAATGTTTTTACTCTTTATAATCGTCTATCGCTTTTTGATACAAAGCTTCATACTTAGGCAAAATATTTTTGATATCAAATTTCTTTGCGACCTCTAAGGCATTTGCTTTAAATTCACTCAATGTTTTATCGTCCTTTAGGATTTTAATTGCATTTGCAGCCATTTCTTCAACATTGCCCACGTTGCTCAAATATCCTGAAATACCTTCAAAATTAACCTCAGGCAAACCTCCTGAATTACTAGAAATTACCGGAACCCCACAAGCCATTGCTTCTAAAGCTGCTAAACCAAAACTTTCAGTTTCTGACGGAAGCAGGAACAAATCAGTAAGACATAAAATTTTATCAATTTCATTACTGTTCCCAAAGAAAATTACCTTATCGTAAATCCCCAGCTCCATACATAAAATTTCTGCTTTTTCTTTTTCAGGACCGTCACCCACCATCATTAATTTAGCAGGCATTTCTTTCTGGATATTATAAAAAATCTTAATGATATCCGGAATACGTTTTACTTTTCTAAAGTTACTAATATGCGTTATGATTCGCTCATTCTCTTTCGCCATTACGGATCTGTGACAAGGCGCAAGCGGATCTTTTTTCATTTTGTCCAATTCAATAAAATTAGGGATTACCTTAATTTTATTCTTGATTTTAAACAACTTCAAAGTATCATCTTTCAAACTCTGCGAAACAGAAGTCACGTAATCTGATTTATTGATACTAAATGTCACTGCAGGTTTATAAAACGGATGATTTCCAACCAGTGTAATATCAGTTCCATGAAGCGTTGTAATCATCGGAAGATTTATACCTTCATTCTTCAGCATTTGCTTCGCCATATAGCCCGCATAAGCGTGCGGAATAGCATAATGCACATGCAAAACTTCAATCTTATATAATTTCACCATATCAACCAATTTGCTTGACAAAGCCAATTCATAAGGCTGATAATGAAAAAGAGGATATTCAGGAACGTTTACTTCGTGATAATGAACATTAGGATTTAAAAGTGCCAACCTAACCGGCTGACTGTAAGTAATAAAATGGATTTCGTGTCCGCGTCTGGCTAATTCAAGACCCAATTCTGTAGCAACTACGCCACTACCGCCAAATGTCGGATAACAAACTATAGCTATTTTCATGTATTAAATTTAATACTACGAAAGTACTCAAAAATAGCTTTTAATCGAAGATTTAGATTGTTAGATTTTTGTGAAGATTAGACCTCAGAATATGAGTTTATTAGATCAAAATCAATTTTAATACTAGCCTGGACAACAAGATTATTTCATTTTAATTTGTGGTAAATCAAGTAAGAACCTCCCAAGCAAATTCATAATTAATGATTAATAATGTTTTTCAGGAGCAAAAGTGATGTTTTCAAAAGAACCACTTGTCCCGCTGTCCGTTATATCTTTTCTGCCGAACCCCGGCAAAAAAGGATATCACTCCCATCGGGGCTAGATTAGAGGTTTTGTTTTTTTACAAGAACGAAAGTTTCCACAATCTTGTCATACTGACGAAGGAAGGATCACACAAGAAACTCCGCAAAGAAAAGTCAATCGTTGTCGATCTTGCAACGGAGATTTCTCGTTCCTACCAATGACGTTTTTTAGAATTAAAATAAAATCCGTTTAATCTGCGTCTTTGCAAAGCAAATCAGTGTCATCTGCGTTTCATGGCAAAGATTATACAATTTCTTGTATCTTCTTCAACTTCGCTAACAATGACGTCATTTATATTGCTTTTGTAAAAAAAAATAACACCCGGAATGACAAGATTGCGATAAAAAATCGCCAGTTAAAACAAAAAAAGGCACAAAACCCAAGTTTTATGCCTTCCAAAAATATTATAAATCTCTCTTAGAAAAATCTGCTATGCCAACTATCAGCAGCAGGAACTTCCCAGGATTCGTTGTATTCTTCTATATTGTTTACAAGATTATTAAACACAATCGTGTTCTCAGAAACCGATTTATCCTTAACCATTTTCTTGAAATCAATTAACGGTTTATGAGCAATATGTTCCCCAAGTTTAAAAGTAACGTTCATTTTGTCAAGCAAGTCAACATTATATTTTTTCTCTAAACTCTGAATAAATTCCACCGAACTATCAATAGAACATCCTGTAGCTGCCTGCACATCCTGATTTACAGCCAAAATAATAAATCGGTTGTATTTTAATTGATATGAAGCTTCTAAACTTGTTCCGTGTGCAGCCCAACCTTCAATGAAAGTTTTCAGGTCTGCTTCTATTTCAGAAAATTCTTCCTCAGAAAATTTTCTGTTTGATTGGTAAATCCAGATTTTGGATTCGCCAGGTAAATCTTCAAAAGGTATATACATTTTAATTTTAGATTTTAGATTGTTGATTTTAGATTCAAAAGTAGTTTCAAGTTTCAGGTTTCAAGTTAAAAAACTTAGCACCTCACTTAGCACCTCAGAACCTTAATTAAAGATCTTGCGCATTTGCTATTAACTCCGCAATATCCATTACTTTAACCTGTCCTTCTTTCTCCTTATGTTTAATACCATCAGTCAACATTGTATTGCAAAACGGACAACCTGCTGCAATAATATCCGGTTTTACTTCCAGAGCATCTTCTGTTCGCAATACGTTTACTTCTTTATTTCCCGGTTCAGCATCTTTAAACATTTGTGCTCCACCAGCTCCGCAACATAAACCATTCGCCTTAGAACGTTTCATTTCGAGCAATTCTACATCAAGTTTTTCTATTAAATCCCTCGGTGCTTCATAAATTTTATTGGCTCTTCCTAAATAACAAGGGTCATGAAAAGTGATTTTTTTTCCTTTAAATTGTCCGCCTTCAACTGTTAATCTTCCGTCATCCATCAACGACTTTAAAAACTCAGTATGATGCACTACATCGTATTGACCACCTAATTCAGGATATTCATTTTTTAAAGTATTAAAACAATGCGGACAAGCGGTAACAATTTTTTTAGCTTCATAAGCATTCAAAACCTCGATATTCATCATCGCCTGCATCTGAAACAAAAATTCATTTCCGGCACGTTTTGCAGGATCTCCGGTACAGCTCTCTTCAGTACCCAGAACCGCAAAAGAAACATTAGTACGGTTTAAGATTCGCACAAATGCCTTCGTAATTTTTTTTGCTCTATCATCAAAACTTCCCGCGCAACCTACCCAAAATAAAACTTCTGGCTGTATTCCCTGGGCTAGCATTTCAGCCATTGTTGGCACTACTAAACTTTCTGACATCTCTTTTTATTGTTTAATCGGCTGCTCGCTAAGTTGGTTAATCGCTGTAAACGATTAAAATTCCTACTTTATCCAAAACCGAAAAATTATTTCATGCTATCAGTTAAGCGAATAAACGATTAACCAACTAAACTTTAACTCTAATTTTCATTTTTCCAGTTCAGCCTGTCCTGCTGACTGTATTGCCATGGCGCACCATTATTTTCAATGTTAGTCATCATAGCATTCAATGGCATTGGTGCAGCACTTTGCTCCATCACCAAATAGCGACGCATATCCATAATAATAGACAACGGACTAATATTTACCGGACATTCCTCTACACAAGCATTACATGAGGTACAAGCCCACAATTCTTCTGGAGTAATATAATCGTTTAATAATGTCTTGTTATCCGGAACAAAAACACCTTTGTTGGCATCAATATTTTTCCCTACTTCCTGCAAACGATCTCTTGTATCCATCATAATTTTACGAGGAGACAATTTTTTACCTGTTTGGTTGGCCGGACAAGATGATGTACAACGGCCACATTCTGTACAAGTATATGCATTCAATAGCTGAACCCAGTTTAAATCCTGAACATCACTTGCTCCAAATTTACTTGGCGCTGCATTTTCATCTGCCGGAGCTGCTGCAAACGGATCTGCATTAGGATCCATCATTAATTTCACTTCTTTTGTAACCGATTCTAAATTATCAAACTGACCTTGCGGTTTTAGGTTTGCAAAATACGTATTCGGGAACGCCAAAAGAATATGTAAATGTTTAGAGAAGTACAAATAGTTCATAAAAACCAAAATACCCGCGATATGCAACCACCAAAAAACTTCAAACAATAATGCAACCAATTCGTTTGAAACGCCATTAAACATTGGCGCAATAAACTGACTTATCGGAAAACTTCCTGCTTTATGAAAATGAGAGAATCCTCCGGGAACATTTTGCAAATGCAAATCCGAGGCATTCATTAATAAAAATAAAATCATTAAAACAGTCTCGAAATACAAAATGTAATTGGCATCACTTTTTGGAAATCCGTTTAAATCAGGATTTATAAAACGTTTTACTCTAATTATATTTCTTCTGATCCAGAATATAATAACTGCAACCAGAACTAAAAATGCTAATATTTCGAATGCGGCAATTAAAAAATCGTAAACAACACCTAAATAAGGTGCAAAAACTCTATGTGTACCAAATAAACCATCAATGATGATTTCGAGTAATTCGATATTTATAATAACGAAACCTAGATAAACAACAATATGCAATACTCCGGAAACAGGTCGTTTCACCATTTTGGACTGCCCTAAAGCAATCATCGCCATATTTGCCCAACGAGCCTTAGGATTATCTTTACGATCAACATCAACTCCAAGGTTAATGTTTCTGATAATCTTTTTTATGCTTAATGCAAAAAAGCCAAAACCAGCTATTAAAAGTATAGCAAATAAAATATTATCTAAATATCCCATTCCTTAATTATTTTTTATCTGTTGTATTTGCGTCTTCTGTGGGTGGCGCAACGTAAGGTTTATTTTTCTTTCCAAAAAGAGAAACGTTTACGTAACGTGTTGGGTACAAACGAACATCCTGCAATAACAATTCTAATTCTTTCGAAGTTTTAGCCAAATTATTATACAAAGCATCATCATTTAATAATTTACCTGCGGTACCTTTTCCTGAGTTTAAATTACTCATAATACCGTCTACTTTAGCTAAAGTCTGATTTAGGTTTCTAACTGTTTTTCCTAAATCGGCTTTGTTCAAAGAATCAGATATCTTATTGAAGTTGTTCGACATTTTATTAAAGTTTGTCACTACTCCGTTAATCTGACCTTTATTAGTATCTAAAATAGAATTCAAAGTTCCTGATGCTCTATGAAATTGCTCCATAGTCTGACTCAATTCTGCCAATGATTTTTTTAGATCTTCCTGTCCTTTTTTATCCAATACATTATTTAGTCCGGAAACCAAAGTATTGATATTTAAAAGCATTAAATCTAATTTTTGCTGAATTGGCTCTATTTTACCTCCCAGAGATTCTGTTAAACCTAATTCTACAGTAGAAGAAAGCAATTGACCTTCTTCTGCCGGATCTTTATCAGCCAGATTAGGTAAAATCTTAATTTGTTTTCCACCAATTAAACTTGGTGAATACAAAGCAGCTTTACTTGTTTTTGAGATTGGAAAATCTGTTTTTAACTGAAGTTCAACCAGTAATTTACCTGTTAATTCATTTATTGTAATTTTACTTACTTTACCAACTGAAAGTCCATTTATGGTAACGGGTGCTGATGATGACAAATCCTCAACATTATTATATTCTACATATAATGTTTTGTAATTTGTAAAAAGGTCTTTGCCTTTTAAAAAGCTGTAGCCCCAGATAAATAATAAAATTGACGCGATGACTAAAATAGCCGTTTTAATTTCTCTTGTTAGTTTCAAAATTCTTAGTGTTTGTACAAAATTAGTATAAATATTCGAACTAAAGGCTATTATTTAATAGCGTCTTGAATACTGATCTTTTCTCCGTCTTTGGTTGCAACTAAAAAAGAAGCTCCATATCCTTTATCCTTAGCTTCTTCTAAATATTTTTTAGCAGCTGCATAATCTGAAGTTTCCTGGTAAAAATATTTATAAATATTATTTTCGTATATCATTGTTACATTTTTTAATCCTTTAAAATTTTTAGGTTCCAATGGCGTTTTTTTAATGCTGGCAATAAGCTGTACTTTAAAGAATGTTCCTTTTGGAGTATTCTTAGCAACCGCAGGAGCTTCAACCACCTTTGCTTTTACCGGAGTAGTATCTCTTACTGGTCGCGCATCGTTTGATTCATTGGATCCTGAACCAAAATATTCTCTTTTATAACTTAAAATTGCCTCGGCAATAGCTTTTGCAATGTCGTTTTGCCCTTCTTCAGAATTTAAAATATTTCCTTCAGTAGGATTAGAAATAAATCCAGTTTCCACTAAAACTCTTGGCATATAGGCTTTATGAAGAACCATAAAAGGCGCTTGCTTTACTCCTCCTTGTCTCAGCTTTTTACCCAATTTTTCAAAATTATCTTCAATTTTACTGGCTAATGAAATACTATTGTCCTGATATTCTTCCTGCATTAAAGTTAATCCAATCATCGATTCAGGAGAATTAGGATCATAACCTTCATATTTACGTTTATAATCTTTCTCTAAAGTAATAACCGAGTTCTCTTTTTTCGCAGCCTCAAGATTCGATGCCAGTTTACTTAAACCCATTACATATGTTTCTGTTCCGTCTGCAGCAGTATTTTTATTGGCATTACAGTGAATTGAGACAAAAATATTCGAATTGGCTCTGTTTGCAATATTAGCTCTTTCGACCAAATCAATAAAAACATCTGTTTTACGAGTGTAAATTACATTAACATTGGGTGTGCTCTCTAAAATTTTACCAACTTTTAAAACAATAGCCAAAGCAATATTTTTTTCGATCCGTCCGCTATAAACAGCTCCAAAGTCATGATCTCCATGCCCAGCATCAAGTGTTACCTTAAAAACATTTGACTGGCTGTATGCACAAAAAGACAATATCGTTAGAAAAAAAGTAAATATTACTTTAATTTTGTTAAATCTGTTCATAAATCTAAAAGTTAATTTTAATAAAACGTAACTGCTATAATTTTTACAATTGATTATTTTTGACAAAAAATTATATGTAAGTTTGACATGTCAAAAAACAAGCCATAATTTTACAAAAATAGCATTTAAACCTTTGCATACAAACTTATTTAATATCGTTTTATTATCATTTTTCCTAACTTTAGGATGTGGTAATTTATATTCGCAAGAGATAAAAAACAAAAAAAAGCCGTTACCAACTGTAAAACAAACAGATAAAGCCAAAACTGCTGTTACAGATCTAACGCCGGTGTCTGTTGTTGATACCATAAAGTTAGATACTGTTAAAACCAAAAAGAGCGCTTTAGATGCCGTTACTAAGTATAAAGCCAAAGATTATGCGAAGTACGACAGGAAAAAGAAGACGCTTACTTTATATAATGAAGCCGAATTATATTATAAAGATGTCGAATTAAAGTCGGGTATTATTGTTTTAAATCTGGAAAAAGATGAAGTTTATGCGGGTCGTATAAGAGATTCTGCAGGTGTTTTGATACAATATCCTAATTTTAAACAAGGACCAAGCGAAGTTCAGCCTGATTCTATCCGATTTAATTTTAAAACAAAAAAGGCGTTAATTTATAATTCAAGGACTGAACAGGGAGAATTTAAAATTAAAGCGGCTATTACAAAAAAAGAAAACGATTCTGTTTACTTTTTAAAAGGTGCCCGTTTTACCACTGCAAAAGACATTGATGATCCTGAATATTATTTCAGAACGAACAAAGTAAAATTCGTTCCAAACAAAAAGGTTGTCGTCGGTACCACTCAAATGGTAATTGCAGATGTACCAACTCCGTTAATTCTGCCTTTTGCTTTTTTTCCGATGACTAAGGAAAAAAGTGTTTCGGGTATTATTGTACCAAGTTATAACGATTCAAACACCAGAGGTTTCTCATTACAAAACATGGGTTATTATTTTGCTTTAAGCGATAATTATGACTTAACGGCATTAGCTGATTATTACACCAATGGTAGTTATGCCATGCGATTTGAATCAGCGTACGCAACAAGATACAAGTATAGAGGAAACATAAATGTTCGTTTCGAGAATTTGATCAATAGCGAGCGAGGTTACCCTGACTACAGTAAAGAAAACATTTACAATATTCAGTGGTCTCACTCAAAAGACACAAAATCAAATCCCAATTCCAGTTTTTCTGCTTCTGTAAATATGGGTAGTAGTAAATATTTTAAGCGATCTATTAACCAGGCCAACGTTGGTTCGAATTTAAACAACACTTTAAATTCATCGATTTCTTACAACAAAACATTTAACACTATACCACAAGCACGTTTTTCGTTAACAGCAACGCATTCGCAAAATACACAAACGGAGCAAATACAGATGACATTACCAACCTTGCAAGCCAGTGTTGATCGTGTGTATCCTTTTGTTGGAAAAGATGGGGTTAAAAAAGGTTTTATCAAGAACATCAACTTGCAATATAACCTGAGTGGTAAAAACAACATCACCACTACAGATTCATTATTTTTTAAACCACAAATGTTTAGAGATGCTCAAATAGGCATGCAGCATAGTATTCCAATTAGTACCAATTTTAAAATATTTAAATATTTTAGCGCAGGAGCCTCTACCAATTATCAGGAAACATGGGTTACAAAAACTATTGATAAAGATTATGATCCGGATAAAGGTCAGGTGGTCAATACAACAGTTAATGGTTTTGATGCTTTTAGAACTTATAATTTCAGTACCAATTTAGGAACTACAATTTATGGTACGTTTAATTTTGGAAGCGACAAAAGAATTCAATCCATTCGTCACGTAATGCGTCCAACGGTTACTTACTCGTACACACCAAGTTTTGACCAGTATTACAATAATTATACTGTTGATGCTACTGGTAGAATTTCCACTTATTCCAGATTTGATGGTGGAATTTTTGGAGCACCTGGTAAAAGTAATTCGAATATTGTATCCTTTGCTTTAAGCAATACTTTTGAAGCTAAAGTAAGAGACAGAGACAGCACAAAAACAGAACCTAAGAAAATCATGCTGTTAAACAATTTAAACTTCAGCACGAGTTATAATTTTGATGCTGACGGAAAAGAAAGTTTAGCATGGCAACCAGTTCTTGTAAGCGGAGGAACCCAACTTTTTGATAATAAAATGAATGTGAATTTTGGTGCTACATTAGATCCTTACGCGATCGATAATGGCGGAGCCAGAATTAACACTTATAATATTGATAATGGCGGGAGTTTATTTAGAATGACCAGTGCCAACGTAACTTTAAACTATTCGTTTTCTAACAAAGGAACCGGAAAGGAAAAAGACAATACACAAAGTGAACGGAACGGAGGACGTAAAGATGATTTATTTGGTACAAATACGGATTTGAATGACAGCCGAAACAGCCAGTTTGCTAATGAAAAAGATGACGAAGACGATGTAATCACAGAATTCTTTAAAGCAAAAATACCATGGGATATGACTATGGCTTATTCCCTGACCTATTCAAATGTAAATCGGGAAAATAAAATTACAGGAAACTCTATCATGGTTTCTGCTAATATGGATATTACTCCAAAATGGAAAGGCGGAGTTTCCACCGGTTACGATTTTGTGCAAAAGGGAGTTACTTTTACGCAATTCCGTTTTGAAAGAGATTTATTAAGCTGGAGAATGGCATTTAACTGGAGTCCATTGGGTGTAAACTCCAACTGGAACTTCTTTATCGGAATCAAATCAGGAATGCTTAGTGACATTAAATGGAACAAACGAAGCACTTCTAATCGATAAGCAATCCTTTATTTAAAGTAACTTTTAGTGATAATGAATGGAATCTTTAAAGATTTAATCTTAATTTCATTATCTCTAATTATCCTATTTAGTATTTAAAAAACTATTATCATGAAAAAAATCATCTTTACAGACAAAGCACCTGCACCAATTGGGCCTTACAACCAGGCCGTATTATCAGGAAATACACTTTATGCATCTGGCCAGATTGCCATAAATCCAGCTTCTGGAGAACTTGTCACAGAAAATATAAATGACGAAACCACACAAGTAATGAATAATATTGCTGCCATTCTTGAAGCTGCAAACATGACTTTTGAAAACGTTGTTAAGGCCACAATTTTCATCATGGATATGAACAATTTTGCGGCTATAAACGCCATTTACGGTTCTTATTTTGATGAAAAAACAGCACCTGCGCGTGAAACAGTTCAGGTAGCATGCCTTCCAAAAAATGTAAACGTAGAGATTTCGATAATTGCTGTACAATAGCACTTAAAAAAACAAGAACAAACAACAACTAGAATTATAGTAATATAATTACAAGCAAATAAAAAACCGTTTCAGTGATGAAACGGTTTTTTGGTATATATTGAATGATGTAAAATTCTATAATTGCAACGCTATAGCATTTAATAACAACTGAGCAGAAGCTTCATTTGTTGCCAAAGGTACATTATGCACATCACAAACACGAATAAGCATATTAATATCAACTTCATGAGCATGGCTCGCCAGAGGATCTTTGAAAAAGAAAACCATTTGCGTTTTACCTTCGGCTACGCGAGCAGCAATTTGCGCATCGCCTCCCATTGGTCCTGAAAGCATTCTTTTTACCTTAAAACCGGCATTTACTGCCTTACTTCCGGTAGTTCCTGTAGCGATCAGTTTAATATTTTCCTGAAGAAGAAGTGTTTTGTTTTTATTTAAAAACTGAACCATATCTGCTTTCTTACCATCGTGAGCTATTATAGCAATTTCCATACTTACCTTTTAATTATTGATTAGCAACATGATAAGCTATCAATCCATCAATAGGTCTTCTTAAAACATTACCTAATTGAAGCTCGTATTTATCAAAAGTTTCCTGTAGTTCGTCTTTTAGATAAAAAGCAATAGAACCTACAAAATGAACCGGAACTTCTTTACAATTATCAAATTGTTTGATGTAATTTTTTACAAAAGATTTCATTCCCTTGAAAATAATTTTTCTGCAAAACTCAGTGTCTTTATGCTTGATCAAAAACTTAGCAAAAGTCGCTAAATAAGCATTTGGATTTGGTTCTTTGTATAATTTGTTTTTGATGAAATCAGGATCTAAATCATATTCTTTTTCAAATTCTACTGCCAGTTCTTTAGGCATTTTATTGAAATAATATTTTCTGATTAATTCTTTTCCGAAAACATTTCCGCTACAATCATCCATGGCAATATATCCTAATGATTGTACTTTTTGATGCAATACTTTCCCATCAAAATAACTGCAGTTAGAACCTGTTCCTAAGATACTCACAATAGCTTCTTCTCCTTTTGGAGTAGTCGCATAAACTGCTGCATATGTATCTTCATGAACTTCTACAATAGCATTAACAAAATATTCCTGAAATATTTGCGAAAGCTCTGTTTTCATTCTGTCAGTTCCACATCCTGCTCCGTAAAAGAACAAATGTGTTGCATTTTTTTTATTTTGTAAGATATCAAAACGGTCATTTAACCTTTCGATAATTTCATGACCTTCCAGAATTTCAGGATTTAATCCTAATGTTTGTGTGGTGAATAATACTTTTCCATTATCATCAATTGCAATCCAATCGGCTTTCGTAGATCCACTATCAACTATTAATTTCATTTTATTTAGTTTTTGGATTAGTTTTTCTTTAGCTAAATAAAAAGTGTGTTTTTTACATTAATTAAAGAAGTAACAAAATAAGAAAAATCCCGTTACTTTGAAATAACGGGATTTTACAAAAATATATAATATTATTTTAAACCTGCAATATGCACAGATAAATCAATTAATTTGCTTGAGTATCCGTACTCATTATCATACCAAGATACTAATTTGAAGAAAGTTGAATTTAAACCAATTCCAGCAGTAGCATCAACGATTGAAGTTCTTTTGTCAGAAATAAAATCCTGAGAAACAACTGCATCTTCAGTATATCCTAAGATACCTTTTAATTCATTTTCAGAAGCTTTCTTTAAAACAGCCATAATTTCCTCGTAAGAAGTTTCTTTAGCTACTTTTACAGTTAAATCTACTACAGAAACGTCAGCAGTAGGAACACGGAAAGACATTCCAGTTAATTTTCCATTCAAAGCAGGAATTACTTTTCCAACCGCTTTAGCAGCTCCTGTAGAAGACGGGATGATGTTGATGCTAGCAGCACGTCCACCTCTCCAGTCTTTTCTTGAAGGACCATCAGCAGTCATTTGAGTTGAAGTTGTTGCGTGAACAGTTGTCATTAAACCTTCAACAATTTCGAAATTATCATGAATTACTTTAGCTAAAGGAGCTAAACAGTTTGTAGTACAAGATGCATTAGAAACTACTAAGTCAGTAGCTTTTGCAGACTCGTGATTTACTCCCATTACAAACATTGGAGCATCTGCAGAAGGAGCAGAAATAATTACTTTTTTAGCACCACCTTTAATGTGCTCATTTGCAGTTTCGATAGTAGTGAAGATACCAGTACATTCAGCCACTACGTCAACATCAACTTCATTCCATTTTAAGTCAGCAGGATTTCTTTCTGCAGTAATACGGATATTTCTTCCGTTTACGTAAAGTTTTCCTTCTTTTACTTCTACAGTTCCGTTGAAACGACCGTGAACTGAATCATATTTTAATAAATAAGCTAAGTGATCAACATCTAATAAATCGTTGATTGCTACAACTTCTACATTATCTCTATTGAAAGTTTCTCTAAAAACGATTCTTCCGATACGTCCGAATCCGTTTATTCCTAATTTTACTTTTGACATTTTACTTAATTTTTGCTTTTGTTTTTATTACACTACTTTAAAGTCTAATTTCCTCACAATAAACTTCTTTCCTTTTTAAACTTTTTTTTTATGTTGACATGATATCAGATACTCTCAACAATTCTCTATCAATTTCAGATTTACCTTTAATTGCTTGTTCAAGAGGTGTCAGGGCAACTTTATCTGCCTGCAGACCTACCATGTAATTTGATTTTCCTTCGATTAAAGACTCTACTGCTTTTACACCTAATCGGCTTGCAAGAACACGGTCGAAACAAGATGGAGAACCACCACGCTGCATATGTCCTAAAACAGATACCCTAACATCATATTCAGGTAAATTAGCTTCAACGTAATCTTTTAATTCGAATACGTTTTTACCAATTTTATCTCCTTCAGCAATAACTACAATACTTGATGATTTTCCTGAAGCTTTACTTTTTTGAAGAGAGTCTAATAATCTGTCTAAACCTAAATCTTCTTCAGGAATAAGAATTTCTTCGGCACCAGCGCCAATTCCGGCATTAAGAGCAATGTGACCTGCATCTCTACCCATAACCTCTACAAAAAACAGACGGTTATGCGAACTTGCTGTATCTCTAATTTTATCAATACAATCTACAACAGTATTCAAAGCGGTGTCATATCCTAAGGTATGACTTGTACCAAAAATATCATTATCAATTGTACCCGGAATTCCCATTACAGGAAAACCATATTCTGAATTGAAAATTAATCCTCCGGTAAAACTTCCGTCACCTCCTATTACAACCAAAGCATCTACTCCGGCTTTCACAAGATTATCGTGAGCTTTTTTTCTACCTTCCGGTGTTCTAAACTCAACTGAACGAGCCGATTTCAGGATCGTTCCGCCTTTGTTTACAATATTATTTACGCTACGAGGTCCCATTTCTTTGAAATCTCCTTCGATCATTCCCTGATACCCTCTATAAATTCCTATGCATTCTATATTATGGTAAGCACATGTTCGAACAACTGATCGTATTGCAGCATTCATTCCTGGTGAGTCTCCTCCCGAAGTAAGAACACCAACTTTTTTTATTGTTTTTGGCATTATTTAAGTATTAAAGTGTAAAATTAGCAAACATTCAGCACTTTTCAGGTGATGTTTATCATTAATTAATAAAATTTGTTAAATTCAAACGTTTTCGTTAATAAGTTTTTCGATAGTAAAAATTTCATTTAAAATAATAAAACGTACCTATTTTAATTAAATCTTTAAAATTAACAATACATAAATGAAGTGTTATAAAAATTCGGCACTTTTTGATATTGTAAGAAAATAAATCAGCCCCTAATTTAGCACAAAAAAAACCATTCTGCGAAGCGAATGGTTTCTTTTAAGATTATTTTTAACACAATGGGCTAAAAGTCATTATCAGGAATTAAACCTTCGCTATTGTTTTTTGGCTGTGTTTCATTCTTTTCTTCTTTTTTACCAGACTTCTTTTTGTCTTTTTCTGCATCTTTTTTATTGGAGAATTTTACAAAATCAGGGTTTAGATACGAATCCTGCAGATCATCTGAAGAGCTTTTGATGGCTCTTTCTAATTTATGATTCTTAAATAATTTATTGACCAGTTCGCTAAAAGTATCAAAATCTACTTCATACGAAATACCGACTCCTTGCGTATAACCAATTCCCTGTCCTATATAATTGATATCGTTTTCTTTATTGAACAAACGAAGATTCATCGATCCGTCTTCGTTCACACGGTATAATATTTCGATATCTCCCACAATAGCTGACTCGTTTACACCGCCTATAGGCACTCCTAATTTTCCGTTTATGGTTATTCTTTCGTTTACCTGCGATGTTATATTCGCCACAAATTGACCATCGGCCTCCTGACCAATTCGTTTATCTGCCGATATAAAATTCAAATCGATATTGATCTTATCGTTGTCTGATTTAATAATCCCGCCTAATAAACTAGCAGCAGTTTCTGCAAAGGTTCCTGACAAATCGCTTTGATTGAATCCGTCCGGACTCATAAATGATCCTGTCGAAAGCAAATACAAAGCTTGCGTCTGACGAACGTCTTTATCATCTAACTTATATTGTATCTCTGATTTCAAAACATTACTCACAGAAGGAAACTGAATATCAAAATTAGGTTCCGGACTTGTTAAATCTCCCCTTAAACCAATTACAACCTCTACCGGCACTTTTTTATTGAAAGATGAATTATCTAATAAAACAGCCGGATTTGCAGATGTTTTATAAACGGCTTCAAGATTCAATTGCGCCTTCATAGGGTTTCCTTCCCAAATAATAGAACCTCCTTTTTTAACAGCGAATTTTTTATCTATTAAACCACCATATTTAAAGTTATAAGTTCCTTCGTAGGCCTGGAAATCTCCCCACATATTAAATTTACCCAGTGTATTGATTTTAAACAACAACGATCCGTATCCTTTTCCTTTCATACCATGACCGGAATTCCTGTCCAGAATTACTTCAACCTCGGCATCAGGCGTAATATCAAAATCAAATTCTAACTCAAGACCATTGTAATTTCTTGTTTTTTCGACAATACCATTGGCAAGGTTATATTTTTCTTTTGGCGTTACAAAATGTATCCAGCTGCTTTCCCCAACACTTTGTGCGTTGTTTATAGGAATCTTCACTTCAGTTCCTTTTTCTGATTTAGCATCCACCTTTATAAATAGGTTTTCTGTTGGACCTTTAATACTTGCTGTACCATTGATAAAAGCCGTACCAAAATACGCTGCATCTTCACTATCTTTTGTATCTAATGCCAGTAATCGTTTTGAGGTTATGGTAAGATCAAGCTTCCAGTCACCAAAATTATGATGTTCGATACTTCCGTTCAGCAATCCTTTGGTACCGTACTTGGTATCTGTTAACTGATTGTTTCTGAATAAGAATTTTTCATCTGTTAAATCGATAACTGTTCGGTCGCTCAATTCGTAATCAGTATTAAGATACGGAACTGTCATTCCCGCTTTTTCTACGTAGAGTCTTCCGTTTATCTCCGGTTTTTTAAGATTACCAACAACTGCCGCATTTCCGGAAACCGATCCTCTTACATTTGATAAAACATCTCCTCCCACTGTACCTAAAGTGGCCAGATTAAATCCTTCGAGTTTTAAATTTAAATCTAAAAAAGTCTCCTTATTTTCGATTGCGAAAGTTCCGTTGGCCCGAAACGATTCTGTAAATCCATTTTGAATGGATGAATTTATGGTAAACTTTTTGAAACTTTCATCTCCGGAAATATCGAATTTTAAGGTTCCTAAATCTACTTTATTCAAATTAAGATGATCTATCGAAATGGCTGCCGTGGGCTGATACACATTCTTATTCTGTTTATAATTGATGTTACCATTCAAATTACCATTAAATACAAATTTGGAAGTTAATGGCGTAATTTTATTAATATCAACATCTTCAAAATTAAGGACGAGATCTTTATAATCGTTTCCTTTGATTACACCATTCAAATCAATTTTCTGATTTTCATGGGATAAGATGATATTATCAATAGTGAAATTTTTAAAGAACTGATCAAATACAATCTGGTTATCCTCACCATCATCTTCATTTAAATACCATATATAGTCTTTAAACTTCATCTCGGATTTCTTAATCCCAACGATATTATTTTTGTTCTTATCTATAGTGTGGTACAAATCGAGATTAAAATAATCTTCTCCTTTTGATCCTCCCTTAAACTCCGATCGAACAAACAGCGTATCTTTTGCAGTAACATTAATTAAATTAAAATCACGTATTTTATAGTAAGGTGTTTTTATACTATCTAACTCGACATAGGCATTGTACAGTGTGTTTTTATTATCAATGCTAATACGAATGTTGTCGAATGTATTTTTTGCCGCAGTAATTTTCTGAGATTTAAACCTAAATTTAAATTCCTGTAAATCCGAATCTATTTTCCCACGCACTACTGTACTTGAGTCTATATTAATTTCAGGATATAACATTTCGACTACTTTATCATAAACATGAAAGTTAAAACGCAAAAACTGGCCTTTTTTTACTTTATAAGGTTTATAATTGGTATATAAGCTACCAACCGAATTCATAACCAGTTTATCTAATTGCCCAAACTGAAATTTACCTACTATCTCCCCTTTTACTACATCATCTGAGCTAATGGTTATGGTACGCAGTTTATCAGCGTCGAAATTCGAGCTTACCGTTACTTCATCAAAAGTATAAGTGGCTTTAGGATTTTGGTAAACAGCATCTCTAATTAAAACGGTTCCCTGAAGGTTTTCTATAGAATTTCCGGTAACTTCAACTACTGCATCTCCGCGGAAATGAGAAATAGAATCGTTTAAGATTTTCAGCTTTCGAAGATCAGCATTCTCTACATTAATATGAAAATCATACTTACTTTCGCGTTTACTTAAATCTACTAATCCATCAAAAGTTAAACTTAAATTTGGATCATTTACAGAAAGCTGTCCCTTATAATAAGGCAATTTAAAATTACCGTTTACTACGATATTATTATAGGTATACTTATTATAATCTAATTTGGCAATATCTCCTTTTATAATCGTATTAAGATATTTCTCTGTAAAACCCTTACCGTCAATATCTAAATTTAAAGTTGTTTTGCCAATATCTTTTCTATTCAATAAAGCCCCCACATTAAAATTATCCAAAATGATATTTCCGGAATAAGATGCTTTATCAATAAAATCGATATTATTCATATGCAAATCTGCCTGACCATTCCCCAGATCTGTAATCATTTTAAAGTTAGCTTCTAATGCCGTGGTTGAAACTTTTGCTTTGCCCACAATATTAAATTTTCCTAACCTTTTAAGCTCTTTAGGAAGTTTTTTACCCAAAATACCCGGCAGTATCACCACTAAATTATCATAACTGGAAACCAGCTTGTCAAATTTACCATCCATGGCAAACTTTTGAGTTTTGGTACCCAAAAGGTTTTTAAAATTTATGGTTCCGTTAATTTTAGAACCATTGGTATCACTTAGATTAAGATGTCTTAAATTAAGATCATTTAAGGTTCCTTTGATCTTGGTTTTTATTTTAAAATGCTGATTTTTACCCAATCCGTCGAAAAAATAACGAATATCGTTTGAAGCAATCGAAGCCGAATCTAATGCAACATCAAATTTTACTTTATCTGTAAATTGAAGAAAATCTCCTACGTTATAATTTAAGATCGCTTTTCCGTAAATCGAGGTTCTTTTGGTTTTTATAGCAAGATTTTCAACTTTAATCTGTTTTTTGGTATAACTGAATTTACCTGCAAAGTTGGACACATATAAGCCGCGATGATCTAAAAAAGAAAAACGATGAATGGTCGTGTTTACATCCGGACCGTATAATTTAAAATCACTGATATAAGCGTTTAGTTTTTTAAAGTCAAGAAATACAGGTGTGGTTTTATTTTCATCAACAACAGAAAAAGCACCTTTTGAGATGTAGGCATTTCTGGCTGTCAGCAAAAAGTGCTTACTTGATTTGGCTCTTTCAGGACTAGTTTCAAACAATTTAATAAACTTATTTATATTGTTTTCGTTCTCGTTTTTATAGGTTTTCAGATTAAAAATCAATCCTGTTAAACGAAGATCACCAAAAATCAAATCACCATCCAGCGTTCTTTTAATACTTAAAATATCAGTTGTAATGATATCAGAGTAAATTAAAGTTTTGTTGTGATGGTCCAGAATTAAAACCTTCTTAAGTTTTACTCCTCCAAAAATATTGATTGCAACTTTCTCGACACTAATTTTAGTTTTAAAATCAGTATTTAACGATTCTGTAATGTATCTGGCAATTTTTGTCTGAACGATAGGTAAAGCCAAGGTGATAGCAAGTACTAACAAAAGTAAAATTAACCCAATTAGGGTTCGTGATATTATTTTCTTTACTTTTTTGATAACTGCTTTTATTTTAGTTTTCTTTTAAATTTATTTTGAACAGACAAAGAACGACTGTTTTTGATAAAAATTCTTTAATTTTGGCTTCTCCTTATAATAAAAGAAAATCAAATATTTGATTTGTCAAATATAATTCAAAATTCGTGCCTTTATATGCAAAATTCAGAGGTTTTTATTCTTGCCATCGAAAGTTCATGCGATGATACTGCTGCCGCGGTATTACATAACGACAAAGTACTCTCAAATGTTGTGGCCAATCAGTTAATTCACAACCAATATGGTGGTGTTGTTCCCGAATTGGCTTCGAGAGCACATCAACAAAATATTGTTCCTGTAATTGATGCAGCGCTTCGCAAAGCAAATGTACAAAAAGATCAACTAACTGCCATTGCCTTTACACAAGGTCCGGGTTTAATGGGATCTTTGCTTGTAGGAAGTTCTTTTAGCAAATCATTATCATTGGCATTAAAAATTCCGTTAATAGCTGTAAATCATATGCATGCGCATATTTTAGCCCATTTTATAGATGAAGAAGGTTTTGATAAACCTGAATTTCCTTTTCTGGCCTTGACCATTAGCGGAGGTCATACTCAGATAGTAAAAGTGAACGGCTTTTTTGACATGGAAATTATTGGCGAAACCACTGACGACGCGGTTGGGGAAGCTTTTGACAAGAGTGCTAAAATTCTTGGACTGCCTTATCCGGGCGGGCCTTTGATCGATAAATACGCAAAAGAAGGAAATCCGAAAGCATTTGCATTTACCAAACCTAAAGTTCCAGGATTAGACTTTAGTTTCTCCGGATTAAAAACAGCGATTTTATATTTTATTCAGAAGAAAAAGCTGGAAAACCCGAATTTTATCGAAGAAAACCTGAATGATATTTGTGCCTCTATTCAATATACTATCATTGAAATTTTGATGGATAAATTGAAATTGGCAGTAAAAGAAACCGGAATTACACAAATTGCCATTGGTGGAGGCGTTTCGGCAAATTCAGGTATTAGAACCAGATTAAAAGAAAGTGAAGGAAAATACGGTTGGAAAACCTTTGTTCCCAAATTTGAATACACAACCGATAACGCTGCAATGATAGGAATTGTAGGATATCAAAAATATTTATCAAGTCGTTTTGAAACTTCAGCAGTGGTTTCTAAAGCGCGAATTCAATTTTAACTATGCAATTATTTTATAATACTGAAATAGACGAATCAACTGAAAGCTTTTCTTTTGATAAAGAAGAAAGCCGACATATAATAAAAGTTTTACGAAAGAAAGACTCTGATATTTTACATGTTACAAATGGTTTAGGTTTATTGTTTGAAACTCAAATTACATTGGCTTCTGACAACAAATGTATCGTTCAGGTACTTTCGATAAAAAAAACCGACGAACCTAAATTTCGTCTGCATCTTGCCGTTGCCCCAACCAAAATGAACGATCGTTTTGAATGGTTTCTGGAAAAAGCTACCGAAATTGGTATTCAGGAAATCACACCAATTATTTGTGACCGCTCTGAACGTAAAGTGATTAATTTAGAACGTTTTGAAAAGATTATTCTTTCGGCCATGAAACAATCTAACGAAACGTATTTGCCTAAATTAAACGAAGCCATTTCGTTTAAGGAATTCATTAAACAAAAAAACGAAGGTTTGCAATTGATTGCGCATTGCGAGGAAACTGATAAAAAGTCATTAAAAGATATTTTAAAACCAAATCAAAGCGTTACGATGCTTATTGGTCCTGAAGGTGATTTTTCTGAAAAGGAAATCGCACTGGCTTTAGAGAATAATTATCAACCGGTTACTTTAGGAAATACGCGTTTACGAACCGAAACTGCCGCAATTGTTGCTTGTCATAGTGTTGTTTTTTTTAATGAAAGTTCTAATTGAAAACAATCTTTTCTTTTTGACGAAACAGCGCTCAACAAAGATTAAACTCAATCTTGTCATCTCGAGGAACGAGAGATCACACGCGGGATTCGACAAAGATTTGACCATATACTCTGCGGAATTTCTAGTGTGATTCCTCGAGATGACAAAAAAGCGTTTAAAAAGGAAAACACCAGATAATTTATAATTATTATGAAAAGAATATTTTACTTATTATTACTTTTTTCCATTTCCTCATTTTCACAGGAAATTGCTTTACTTAAATACAGCGGCGGCGGTGATTGGTACGGAAATCCAACCTCATTACCTAACTTGATTAAGTTTTGTAATGCCAACATTAATACCAGAATAAAAGCAAAACCATCAACTGTTGAGCCTGGTAATCCTGATTTGCTTTCGTACCCTTTTGTGCACATGACAGGCCACGGAAATGTAGTTTTTAGCGATGCAGATGTTAGCAATCTTAGAAATTACCTAACTGGTGGAGGTTTTCTTCATATTGATGATAATTACGGAATGGATCAATATATTCGAAAAGAAATTAAAAAAATATTCCCAACTAATAACCTAGTTGAGATTCCGGCAACTCATCCGATTTTTCAAAAGCCTTATCCTTTCCCTAACGGATTACCCAAAATTCATGAGCATGACGGAACCAGCGCACAAGCTTTTGGAATTTTCGTAGAAAATAAATTAGTATTACTTTATACATATGAATGTGATTTGGGTGACGGTTGGGAAGATGCCGAAGTACACAATGATCCTTTGGCCGTTAGAGAAAAAGCCCTGAAAATGGGCGCCAACATTATCAATTATATTTTTACCAACTAAACCGATAGAAACGTAAAGAATTAAAAATTGAGAATTAAAAATTAAAAAACCTCATTGCTCTTACGCTAGCTAGGAGTTTCACATCTTTAATTCTCAATTTTTAATTCTCATTTTTAATTTTTAATTCTTAATTCTTATAAAGTGCAACTTACTCACGAAGAAAACCAATTTGAAAGAAAAACATTTCCGATCACATTAGTTTGTGATCATATTTACTTTCAGCAAAATATAGGTTCTCTTTTTAGAATCAGTGAAGCATTTGGAGTCGAGAATATTATCTTTTTAGGAAAAGATATTCCGCTAACTCCCCGAAAAATAAACAAAACTTCCCGAAGTACGCATCTTCATGTACCTCATACCGTAATAGAAGAAACAACCGAATTAGTGGATTATCTTCTTCAAAATAATTTTGAAATTATTGCACTGGAAATTGCAAGTAATAGTAAACCATTAAAAGAAGTTGTGATTCCTGACAATCAAAAAATTGCACTTTTGATAGGAAGTGAAATTGACGGAATCTCTGATGAACTTTTAAAAATCTCGAATCAAATTTTACACATTAATATGTTTGGAAAAAACTCCAGTATGAATGTTGTCCAGGCTGCCAGTATTGCTTTATACGAGATTACTAGTATCTAATTTTTTTGTTTAAATGTTAAATTTAACTAATTCGAAAGCAATCCTTTTACAAACGGCAAACAAAACCTCGATTAAAAGTAAATAAATACGTTAAAATACATCAATAAAAATATTAAGTAAGAAAAAACATCTTAAAAAAATAATTGATATTTTTGTAAGAACTAGATTATACAAGGGTTTATAAATTTCTGACAAATAAATCATTATAAAAATTTGGCTACAAAATGATTTTGTTATAAAATTGCGGAACAAACAACCAAATGTAATTTTTTATAACAAAAACCCAAATTATTATGAAAAAAGTTCTTTTTTCCGCGGTAACAGCCCTATTGCTGTTTTCTTGTCAAAATGACCAATCAGAATCAACAGATTCAGAAGCAACAGCTGCATCAACGCGCCGCGTATGTGCATCTCAACAAGTGTTAGATGACCAGCTGAAAGCTGATCCTACATTAGCGATCAGAATGAATGAAATTGAAGCTTTTACTAACAAGGCCCTGATTTCAGGAAAACTTGTAAACGGAAAAGTTCAAATTCCTGTTGTAGTCAATGTCTTGTACAGAACTGCCGCACAAAACATTTCTGACGCACAAATTCAAAGCCAAATTGATGTCCTTAACAAAGATTTCAATGCATTAAACTCAGATTACAATAGTGTACCTGCCCTATTTTCAGGCGTAAAAGCCAACGTAGGAATTTCATTTGTTTTAGAAAAGATCAATAGAAAATCGACTACGAAAACTTCATGGGGAACAAACGATGCCATGAAAAAAGTAGCTCAGGGCGGTTTAGCACCAACTTCGCCAACCACAAAACTTAATTTATGGTCTTGCGCAATTGGTGGCGGAATATTAGGTTATGCGCAATTTCCTGGAGGAGCATCTGCTACAGACGGAGTTGTAATTGATTCTAAATATTTTGGTTTATCAGGTGCTGCAAATGCTCCTTTTAACTTAGGACGTACTGGTACTCACGAAGTAGGTCACTGGATGAATTTGCGCCATATTTGGGGAGACGCTAATTGCGGAAGCGATTTAGTAGCTGATACTCCTACGCATAATGAGGAAAATTATGGTGTACCTGCTTATCCTCACTACAGTACTTGTTCAGGAACTCCTGTAGAGATGACGATGAACTACATGGATTATGTTGATGATAATGCTATGTACATGTTCTCTAACGGACAAAAAAACAGAATGGCCGCCATCTTTGTTACAGGAGGTGCAAGAGCTGCTTTTGGAATCTAAAAAAACAGATTAAAATAAGGAAGTGAAAAGCGGGATGAAATCATCTCGCTTTTTTTTGTTTATCCCTTAGTTTTAAAAGCTTTTTCCTATATTTATAATCTAAAATCAAAATATGATCACATCTAAAATTATATCTAACGGAATCTTAAGAGCTTTAGCAACTATATTAATTATTACTGTCGTTTTATATTTTCTGTACACGATACAAACCGTAATTGTTTACTTGTGTATTTCCTTACTATTGTGTTTAATTGCAAATCCGTTAATACAATTCTTAAAAAATAAACTAAAATTTAGCAATTCACTGGCCGCCACTATAGCCTTAATCCTTTTTATTTTGGCAATCGTTGGTTTTATCTTTTTATTTGTGCCCTTGATTATTTCTCAGGCCAATAATCTCTCTTTGCTGGATACACAAAGTTTGCAGCGACAGTTTATGCAAACAGAACGCAGTATCGAAGCGTATTTTAATATTCAACATGTTGATTTAAATAAAGTTTTAAAAGATTCTAAAATCACTTCACTTATTGATTTTAGCTATTTTACCATTTTTCTAAATTCAATATTAGGATTTTTAGCCGATATGGGAATGGGATTGGTTTCTGTTTTCTTCATTACGTTTTTCTTTCTTAAGGATCAGGACTCATTTAAAGAAAGTGCGCGTAAAATTCTTCCGGATAATAATGAAGATAAAATCATCAACTCTGTTACAAAAATCAACCACTTTTTAACCCGATATTTTATTGGATTATTATTGCAATTAACCGTTGTTTTTATTTTATATCTAATTGTTTTAATGATTTTTGGAAATAAGAATGCTTTTGTAATTGCTTTTTTATGTGCTATCTTAAATATCATTCCTTATATAGGTCCGATAATTGGAACAACTCTGGCCGGAATTTTAACCATGATTAGTATGATTGGAAGTGACTTTCAGACCGAAATTTTACCTAAAACCATCTATGTAATCATAGGATTTTTACTAGTTCAGGCAATTGATAATAATATTAGTCAGCCTATAATTTCGTCAAAAAGTGTAAATTCGCACCCGCTGGAAATATTCCTGATTACTATAATCAGCGGAATTACTTTTGGGATTGTCGGGATGATTATTGCTATTCCGGTTTTTACAATGGTGAAAGTAATTTTGAAAGAATTTTTTCCTGATAACAAAATCGTCTCTGTATTAACCGAAAGAATTTAGCATTGAACACTTCTATTTTAGACCAAAAAATCCAGAAATTTATAACTCAAAATAGCGGTGCCTCAATTACAAAATTAGCGCTTCAGAAAAATCCATTTCCTGAAACGGACTGGATTTTGATTTTAAATCAAATCGAAGCAAAATCTAAAGCAAAAGATAAATTACCTACCTGGTTTAAAACAGAGAATATCATTTATCCAAGTAAGGTTTCTGTTGAACAAACCTCATCTGAGAAAACGGCTGCTTATAAAGCTTCACTAATATCAGGCGAAAGCTTAATTGATCTTACGGGAGGTTTTGGCGTGGATGATTATTATTTTACCCAACAATTCAAAAACATTGCACATTGCGAAATAAATGAAGAATTATCAAATATTGTAAAGCACAATTTCGAACAATTAAAAGTAAACAATTGTACATTTTATGCAGATGATTCAACAAATATTTTAAACCAATCTGATGAAAAATGGGATTGGATATACATAGATCCTTCCCGAAGAAGTGATGCAAAAGGCAAAGTTTTTATGCTGAAAGATTGTTTGCCAAATGTTCCTGAATTATTGGATTTTTATTTTGAAAAAAGTGATTCTATTTTAATAAAAACTGCTCCTTTATTGGATATTTCAGCGGGTTTGTCTGAATTAAAATTCGTTAAAAACATTCATATTATTGCCCTTGACAATGAAGTAAAAGAATTGCTCTTTGAAATTCACAATCATTACAAAGGCGAAATTCAAATAAAAACAGCCAATATTCTAAAGGAAAAAATCGAAACTTTTGAATTTATTTTGGGCGATGATACTATTTTTCCGTCGTATCATTTGCCTCAAAAGTACGTTTATGAAGCCAATTCGGCTATAATGAAATCCGGTGGTTTTGATGAAGTTAGTGCTTTTTACGACATCAATAAACTGCATAAACACTCTCATTTATATACATCAGAAAATTTAATCGATTTTCCGGGACGAACTTTTGAAATCGAAAAAGTGATTGGGTACAGCAAAAATGAGATGAAAACTGAGCTTGCCAACCAGCAGGCGAATATCACTACACGAAATTTTCCGGACACGGTAGAAAACATTCGAAAAAAATGGAAAATAAAAAATGGAGGAAATTTGTATTGTTTTTTTACAACTGATAAAAATTATAACAAAATAGTTTTAATTTGCAGAAAAATAACTCAAAAATGAAACAACTAATTACTCTAACTTTTTTTTTATTAACGATTACCGCATTTGCCCAAAAACCATGTGAATACAGTGCCAATGTAAATGACTCTATTGGTAGTTATAAAGTAACCAATGATTACCTTATTAGCGAAAAATATTTTGGAGGAACATTTGATTATGTTTTCTTTGCCTTAGCACAAACAGATGGTTTGCCTACATTAAACCTGCAACTTATCCAGAAAAGTAAAGATTTTATAAAAGCGAATTGTTTTGATAAGAATTCGAAAATATTTTTGCAATTAGAAAACGGAAAAATAGTTACCCTAATGCATATTGACAGAGAAAATTGCGGTACGCTTATTCATGATGACAAAGGTTTTGATAATCGTATCACGACGGGCATTTTTATGTTTATGAAAGATAATTATGAAGAACTGAAAAAATCTCCTGTATCGATTATGCGAATTAAATACCTGACCACAACAGAGGATTATATTGTAAAAAGAGAGTTAACATCTGAATTAAACGGAAAGGTTTATAAACCCAATACCTACTTTATGGAAAATATGAGATGTGTTGAATAATTAATCACATTTCCAGGTTTGGTTGGAGACTTTATCTTTTAAACCGGTCTTTAAATTATAATGCCACCACTCTGAATCAAATGAATTGAAACCATTTTTAATCATCACACTTTTAAGATATTTTCTGTTTGCGATTACAGGAACAGGCAGTTTTTTATAATTATGACCGGCCTGAATTCCGAAGAAGTCAAATTTAGTTCCCATTTCAAGCTCTATTCCATCGGCATTTACTAACGAAATATCTACGGCTCCTCCTCTATTATGGATGGAGCCTTTTTTAGGATCTGCAACATACTCTGGATTGGATACTATCTCCCACATTTTCTTTTGAATGGATAAAGGTCTGTAACAATCGTATATTTTTATTTTGCACCCATTCTTCATAAATACTTTATTGGCCGCTACAAGCGCCTGAACGGTCTTGTAACGCAATACACATTCGGCACAATCGTATACTTTTGCTTTCAGAAAATTATCTTCGGTAGCGTATTTCATATCATAAATAAAATCTTTGCTGTAATCTTTTAAATTTACAAAAGTGGTGTCTGCAATTTCCTGTTTCTGAGGTTCTGCATACACTTCGTTTTGGGCTTTTGCATTAGGCACAAACAATATGATACCGAAGAATACTAAAAAACGAAATTTTGAAGATGTGCTTATTTTCATTGTAAAATGTGTTGTATGATGTAAATATAGACATAAAAGTGTTGTACAAAAAATGCAATTTTAGATAATACTTTATTAATCTTTGTACTTTAAACTATGATCTTTAATTATTTTCTGGCTTTTGAGTTTAACGGGTTTGGGTAATTGTTTCCAGTTTTCATCGTGTTCAATTTTATAAACATCATCTTCATTACCTGAAGGATAATAGGCCGTTGCTTTAGATTTTACGAAAATCTGATTCGCTGATTTTTCAGGAATTGTATAAATAATTTGTTTGAACGGCTTTGCATCTAGACCATCGCTGTCTCCCATATACGACAAATAAAATTCAGGTTTACCGTCTTTATCTTCATCGCTAATGGTACATTTTTGATAATCAAATTCAGGCCAATATACGACATTGCCAAAATCCTGAAATTTGGCTTTTTCTATCAATCCTCCGTGATCATGCAATAAAACAAAGGCATATAAATTATGTTCGCTAAAAACTATAGTATCCTTAGGTTTGCCCTTCATATCACTATGTTTCCAGGTTTCTTCTTCATGAACCCATTTTTTTGTTTTAAAATTATAAACCTCACCAACGGCGCCATCTTTATAATCAATCATACGGCTGAGTTTGCTGATCTTCTTTTTAAAAACAAATTCAAAATGACCGTACTGGCTTTCGCAATGAATAATCATTGTTGTTTTGCCATATGATTTGCTTTCATAATTAAACTCCCCATCCGGAATGGATTTGCTATATTTTAGGGAATCCTTAGGATAATAGCGTTGTACTATCAAAGGTTTTATTTGAGCTGTGACTGAATTTACAAAGACTAAAAAAAGCAGTAGAAAAAGGTAATTTGGTTTTAATTTCATTTTATAAATTTTTAATGTAAAGCAGTACTAATTTACAATAGTAGATTATCACTCATAATTTTACTGGATTTTCTTGACTATATTTCCTTCTTTGTCGGTTACATTTGGTTTATGGAGTTCGTGCCATCTTTTTACAAAGGAATCAATATTTGCCATGTCTTTTATTACCAATTCCCTTAATTTATTCAGCTGTTTTTCAAAACTACTTTGCGTGGTATACTTTCCTATTTTATACTCGGGTAAAAAAAGCATGTAAAACAAAGGAGGGCCTTTGTAATCATCGCTCCTTAATTGCATACGAGTGGAATCATTAGGCGGCAGGTGAAAATGTATTCCGTCACACTCTTTCAAGTCTGAAATTGAATTTATCTTTTCATGAAGTTCGAAAATATTCAAGTCTATTTTTATTCGTTTCTCCCCTCTCAAAACAGTCAAAGTAATAATATGTAACTGATTTTCATTTGTAAGCTTGCATAACTCATAGGAGTATCCGCGAATATTAGGATCGTATTGTCCAAACCAGGATGTTTTGAAAGGAGATTTGACATATCCATTTTTTTCAAGTTCGGGAATGCCATAGTCTTTGAGAATAGTACTTCTAGTTGTCAGATGTTCTTTATCTGATATATTAAATTTATCTTTCATATTTAATACGTTTTCATAATCAGGAATCTGAATTCGTAAATCTATAAAAAACCTCACAACAATGTGAGGTTTTTATAGATTCTTTGTGAGGTTAAGAGAGATTATAAAAATACAAACGTTTTATCGAAGTCTTGACAGAGCTGAGAATGAAGTACATTATTTACTATTTTGTTTTTTCCTTTGCTTTAATGACCTTATTTCTCTTAAAATAATATATAGTATCGAAGTAAAAAAGAGAAATACTATTATTTGACAAAAAATGAAAGCTATATCACTACTTCCTAAAAAAGCACAGAATAAAGCCCCATACAAGTAAGACTGGGAATATAGTAATAACATAATCAGTTCACACCCACTACTACTTGATCCACAAATTATACTATTTAGAAATTTTTCAATTTCAAGACCTGTTAAATTGTCATAGGTTCCTATTAAAAAATATAAAGAGCAAAAAAATATTGCATTTGAAAAGCTTTTTTTATCAATTTGATTGATTTTTAAGTTCATTTTATTTTATTATCAAAGTAATTAGTCTGCCATATCCTTCAACTGCGGTGGGTAATCTTGTCATTTATTCCATAATTCAAGCCATTTTTGTTTTGCTCTTGGAGCTTCTCCTATTAGACCTGGAGCACCTTCTCCAGAGAATATTCCCTTACCTGAAGGAGTTTTCATATAAAGCTTTCTTCTTTTTACATAAACAAAACCCTTGATCCAAGTCTTTGCATCCTCTAATTTAATTCAGCATTCTATAAAAGTATCTACGTAGTATACATATAAATAAAAACTTGATGATCTACTGTAAAAAATAAAAATCCTCCAGTAAAAGGTGATTTTAAGAAACGATCCGGAAAATATACTTCAGATCGGATTCTATAATAATCGTCCTCTAAAAAGAAACTTTCTTTAATAGAATTAGTGAACCAAGGTTTTATAAAATCTTTATTCAAGTAAACCTTGTCTCCAATATTAACTTTATTCTTAGAATAATTTTCTTTTAGATTCTGATAGTCAGATTCTGATAGTTTCAAAATAACTTGCAAATCATAGTCATTTGGACCAATTGCTCTTCCTTTTTTTTGACCTAATTCGCTAATTGAAAATCTAACAGAAATAGGGTTTATGCCATCTATGTTTATTCTTTGTTTTAATTCATTAATATTACTATTTTCTATTTTTTCCTCTTTCATGCAAGAAAAAAAACAGCATATAATAATTAATAAGTGAAATAATTTAGTTTGCATTTTTTATTTAAATTAAGGTGTTTTTGTATTTGTCTTTACAGTCCACTTAACTGTATGAGTAGATGTTCCTTTTTGCATAAACTGCTTTCCTAATCCTGTTAATTCAAAATTTCCATTTGCATCATCCGGAGTTCCTGTAGCAATATCTGACATTCCAGGATTAAAATTATACTTGTCTTCAGCATGTATAGTTAATTTCATCGTATAGGAAATAACGCCTTTTTTCTCTACAGCGGTAACATCTGCACTCATCCAGAAATTAAATGCTCCAATAGCTTTTTGCCAATCTTCAGTATCAGGATATGGAAATCTTGAATCACTACTGGAACCTACAGGAAAACCTTCGCTCGACATCTGTATTTTTCCAGATTTTTTCAATAATTCTCCGGATCACCAGTAAACTCTGGTGTGGCATAAATACCCTGTTGTGTTGGAGGCCCCGGAGATACTCCTAAACTTTTTAGATAGGTATCTAATGCTCTTTGTTGTTCTGCTGTTAGTTTGGTATAATTAACTCTTCTGTCTGTATACCTAAGGGCTGAGTACAATTCTTTTATTTCGTATTCTCATTTTTAAACATAAAAAACTTCGCATTTCTGCGAAGTTTAATTTTTTTATTCTTTGTCGATTTTCTTTGACGGTTCGAAGTCGGGAGACTTCGAACAGCGGGGGTATAATTTAAAAAGTAAATATCATGAAACCTCCTTCATTATTTATGAAAAAAAAACGCAAACTCAGAATGACATTTACGCATTTTTATAAAACTCTTTAAAAAAAATGAAGTATAATTTAATATTTATCTAAATCATCAAATTCAATATTTGTAATTTTTGATTTTACTAGTATTTCATACAACTTATTGCTAATTACTTTAATTGCTGTATCTCCTAAACAAAAAATATCAGATCCATCCCAAGTTTCAAAATCAACTTTAATACTTCCATATACTCGATCTCCATCTTCATCATATTCAGATATAATGCCAGCCCTTCCTGTAATTTGAAAACCGTAATACTTCAACTCAACATCCTCAATAACAATAGGATAACAATCCCATCCTTTAATATTATTCTCTTCAAGAATATTTTTAAATCTTTCTGATATTGCAAAATTCCAAGGATCTTGATATCCAATCATATCAAAAAATATTTTACCTTCATCTACTTTAAAAATATTATTTTCTTTAAGAAATGATGGATCATCAAAGGACCCTGATGTTTCATATTTAACTTTTGCTTCTATTCTTACTGCACCTTTTTTATTACCTCGTACGAGTGTTTTTAATACTTCCATTATTCAAATATTTTTTCTATTCTTTTTGCTTCCTTTTGCAGTTGCTCTATTGTAGGTGTTATCCCTTTATATTTGTCCATAACTTTTTCCCATTCTTTCAAATGTAAGGCAGAGTTCTTACCTCTGTGTATTGAAGCCTCTAACCATTTCATATTTGCTGGATTATTGACATCTAAACCAGCCTTAGCAAAAAATTCAGCGAATTGCTTAGCTTTTGGGAAAATATGATGCGCATCCATCCCTTTGCCTAATAATTGAGTAAACACTTGTAAATTATGTCTATAATATTTTGCCGAAAATTTTGCTCCTCCTTCAATTAATTCTGCTGCACTCTTTTTTGCCATCACAGAGCCTTCTGCTTTCAGTGCAACTTTCATTTCAGCTTTTGACATTTTATACGCTCCATTTACAATGTATTTAGAGCCTCCTTCTAATAATACTTTACCAGTACCTTTCGCTAGTCCTTTTGCTATTGAGCCACTTCCAAAAGTAACACAATCTAATGCCAGTCCACCAACTCCCAATCCCAAAGTAACCCAATCTCCATCTCTTACTCCTCTATAAATATCCCTAGAGCTACCAATAAAAGGAATAAAATCAATAACATCGACCTGTTTACCATTTGGATCAATTAACCTTACTGGATTCTGATAACAATATCCGTAGGTGTTATGATTAAATGAATTAGATAGACCCGCATTATGATCATCGTCAAAATAAGTTTCATCTTCAATCACAGGGTTATATATTGACAGAGGATCAACATTTAACCACAAACTGGTTTTCATATCTAAATACCTAGCTCCATAATAGCTAAGATTTGTTTCTCTATCCAACTCCTTACCATTAAACAAATATGGCGTATTGAAAGAACTACTATGTTCTTCAAATAAAATCTCCCCAAAAGCAATATATTCCACATGTTGTGAAACAGAACCATTTTTGTTGCTAATATACGAAGTACTACCTAAATGGTCTGGATGAAAATAAAAAATATCGTTTTCAGGTAAACCAATTCCAGTAAATCCCTCACCAGCTTTCACCGTATTGGGCTCAATCGGAGGGCCAAATTGTACCGGAGGTCCAGGTACATCTCCCGGTGCATTAAAAATTGGGTTTCGCGGCCAACCTTCTGGTGGTTCCTTATTTTCCTCTACTGGCTTAATTACTTCAGTTGGATATGGATCTCCAGTAAATTCAGGTGTAGCATAAATTCCTTGTTGTGTAGGCGGTCCTGGTGGTACTCCTAAACTTTTCACATAGGTATCTAATGCTTTTTGTTGCTCAGCTGTTAACTTAGTATAGTTTACTCCGCCAGCTGTTATCCCTAAAGGCTGAGCAAAAGTTCCATTACCAAGTTTACTTACAACTCTTCCTGCACCTTCAAAATAATGTTTTGTAAATTTGCCTTTACTAATTACAAAATAAGGAGAAACGTATCCTGTGTAATCATCTGTATGCACAATTGTTGCTGCCGTTTCTCCGTTAATGGCTACATTTTGAGAATCTCCTGAACTTTTTATTACTCGTTCGCCTTTTGCATCATACGTATATTGGTGAATTCTTCCGTTATCATTTATTCCCATTAAACGATTTTCTTCGTCCCATGTCATTTTTCTGAATTTTTTTTCTTCCGTATAACTCGTGGGGTTTCCGTTGCCATCATACACATATTGACGTGGTTCTGCTTTTCCTGCTTCAGCAATTTTATTCGGTGCATTAGGATGCAGTTCGTTATCATAATTATAATCTAAAACATAACCTTTCTGTTCATTGTTTACCGTATGTACTAAATCCTTTTTTATGATGTTATGCATTTTGTTATAGCTCATATTCAGCTCATAACTTGCTTTGGTGAACTCACCTTGATACGTTGCTTTTGCCGATTTTAATCTGTAAAAATCATCGTATTGGTATTCATGGTTCGAAGTTCCACCCAAAGTATTGTTGACTACAGGTGCAACATTTTTAATACCTAAAACATTCCCAACCAAGTCATAACTGTACGAATTGTTGATCACTTGTCTGGTACCGCTCTTTACCTGCAATTGTTGTAATCTTCTCATTACAGCATCATAAGTATAGTTGGTCTCTGTATCATTACCGTACTTTAGATACTTGCGTTGCTCAAACTCGTCATAACCTAATTGTTTAATATAATCGTACGTATGGCTTTCTTTTTTACCCCGCATGCTTTGCAAGTTTCCTGCACGGTTGTAAGTATACTCTACAACCTCGCCGTCAGGATAGGTCATTTTCTGAATACGATTCCAGGTATCATACTCATATTGTGAAATGTAAGTTTGTACATCAGTTGGTGTAATACGAAGTGTACGTATTTCTTTTTCGACTTCACCTAATTTTCCGTAGAAAAATTCCTGACCACCGCTTGCATCCTGCACAAACCACAATCTTCCTCTACGTGAAGCTGTACCATCTGACTTGCCATAATTATATTGCACATTATTTTGAGGATTTTTTGGATATTTTATTGATTCTAATCTGTTATAATTATATTCGTATTGTATAGCCCCTCCATTCGGTACTGTGTTTTTAATTTCCTGTGTAATACGAGAAGTTAGATTACCAGCTAAATCGTAATTTAAGGTCGTTGTCCCTGCATCAGGAGTTGTAAATAAAGTACGCCTTCCCAACCAATCATAACTACTTTTGGTAATATGATTCATAGCATCAGTAACTTTGACTTTTTCACCTAATGCATTAATCTCAAAATTAGTTATTAGATCATTTTGCATAACCATTATATTCTGGCCTGTTGCATCCGTTTGGGTTTGTGTAGATTTATTTAATGCATCTGTTTGAATTGTACGCAGTGTTGAAATTCCATTATAATTATCCAAAGCAAAAGTTGTAGTATTACTACTGCCATCCGGTAAGGTTACTTTAATAGCTCGTCCTACCTCATCATATTCTGTTTTAGTTGGTGCTACTGCGGATACTGCAGTACTAAAATTATTGTCTATCGTAGTTGTCGTTGTTGGGTAATAGCTTGCTACTGGTCTACCTAATCCATCATAAATAACTTTTCCTGACACAATTTGTGCTTCTTGATCAGGACTACCAACCTGAGTAAATAAACTAGCTGTTTTTTTAACTTGAATTGCCCTTTCTAATCCGTCAGTGTAGGTATATGTTTCAATATCCTTGTCTAATTCAGAATCATAATTACGAGTTCTGGCATATGGTACCTTTGCATTTGGAAAATATTCATATGCAATAGTATATGGCTTTCCAGCAGCAATTTCATATGGTCCTCTAATACTGCTAATTCGTCCATTAGCATCAAGCGAGTAAATTGTACTTTGATCATTACGATCAGTAGTTTTTAATAATGTATTAAAGCGATAGTCATATTCCATTTTATTCTGATAACCAAAAGCATCCTTTATTCCAATTAAGTGACTATAATTATCTGAATCATAAGAATATTCTAATGTCATTCTCTGTGCTTTATGATTAGAAGCACCTGTAATCTTTTGAAGATTACCATAAATATCATAAACAATATCAGTAATTGCAATCTTATCAGCTGCAATATAATTTTTTATTTGAGTGACTTCAGCTGTGCTTGTATTGATGATTGTAGCTCTTTTACGCCTCAAACCCTCATTTGTAAATACTTCTAACTGTTTAGGAATTCCTCCAAAATATGGTGTAGTACTTTCATAATAACTTATTTTTGAAGTCACCCTATCATCAACACTTCCATTTCCTAAATCTTCATATTGTATAATGTTTCCTTTGGCATCGTATGTATTAAAAGTATTAGTTTCAAGATAATCATTTCCCCCTTCATATATTTTTTGATTAGTATGAGTTAATGCTATAAAAATACTTTTTGCATCACATAAAGCTAAATTCAGTTCTGATAAATTAACATTTGTCTGCGTCGCAACATCTATAAAACTATATTCGTTTTCTGATTCCTGACGCATTTTATTGTTTTTATCTAATGTGTAACCACGTTTTAAGAGATTTTTACGGAAGTAATCCTGATTGTAAAATTCCTGAATGGAAGTCGAAAAAACCGAATTGTCAGCAGTATCAATTTGTTCCTGAATGACTTTTCCGAAACCGTAAAATTCTCTTTCACGACGATCGTGATAACCGTCTTCGTATCTGAATTTTGCAATAGAATGGTCACTACCATCCCCCACATGTCCGTCAAAAACATCAACAGATTGTAGAACCCATTTAGCTGACGGATTTTCGTAAGTTGGTTTCAACAGTTCGTAATCTACCACATAACTGTTTCCGGCACCATTGGTTACACTTTTTAGTTTATTGGTTCTTTTGATATTGGAAAGGCGTACTACTAGATTATCTTCATCTTTTGATAAGATGTAATCTAAGTTTCCATCACCGTCAATATCTGAAAAAGAAGCTTCGGAACGGGAAGTACTGGCACCAAAACTTCCTCCAAAACTTGGGGTTAATTTCATTACGACAATTGGCGGAATTAACGGAATATCATATGATGCTCCAACACTTCCTCCGTAACTTACACCCGTATTTCTGGTCATCGCTTCATAACGAGGATAAGTAATAGCAGGGGCAAACGAGTTACCCATATTTAATTCGACCAAAACAGTATTGTCTCTGTATTCAATTTTATCTGCCAAACCATCTCCATTGATATCTAAAAATGAATGGCTGTTGTCTGACGTGCTTCTCGAATAATTAAGTCCTCCTGAAAAAGATCCGTTCATAACGCTGTATCCGGCACTTCCACCAATATCAAGCGAAGTTCCTTTGTTAATTACATTCATGTTTTCCCAACGCTCAGCCTGCAAAAATCCGTAACCGGTATTAAAGGAAACTGTTTCATTGGTTTCGATTCTATCTGCAAGTCCGTCACCATTAATATCTGAAAATATTTGTTCAGAGCGATCTTCTCCTTTACCAACATTACCTCCTAAACTGATTGTTCCTCCTGCTTTAAGAGCGTCTTGTATACTGGCATTTGAACCAGAATTAAATTTGACTTTCCCTTTGCTCACAGTCATTTGCAATGAACTTTGCGGTGCGCCGTGATTATAACTTCCTGACAAACTTCCGCCTGTACTATTGGTCTTAGAATGACTAAAATCGCCTATATTGGTAACATCACTGCTTTTTCCTCCAATCGGAGTGGTATATTGTACCTTACTATCGATTATGTAATCCGGAAAACCATCTCCGTTTAAATCACTCATGGTTTGAACTACATAAGTATCACCGGTAGATTTTGTCAAGCCTCCGCTAATACCTCCTGCACCACCACCTACTCCTGCACCACCACCAATACTTCGGCTTTTGCTTTCGTTGATCATATCAAGCGCATCAGTTTCACCTCCTGATAATGGATCTGTTAATGGCGAAGAAAAATCAGTATATTCTGCAAAGTCATCTTCTCCTAAACGATTGGTTCCCATAAACTCATTTTGAATAAAACTGGCTTTTTCACCTCCGTATAGAATGTTATCAGAATAAACAGCGCTCATAGGCAAAAAATACTCTTTGCCTGTATCGAATTCTCCCGGCATGTTTTCAGGATCTAAAGTATTTGGATCCGGAAAATTATTAGGATCAATACCGCTATTGTTTTCAAACTTAAGTTTTGTCTGATCTATCAGATTACCAGCAAGATTACCATTCACAATAAAACGTCCCCAATTTTTATATTGTAAACCAAAATTATATTCGGTTTCGCTTAAATTAGTATAGATTGAAAAATCATTTGTCGCTTTTTCCCATAACACCGGAAGTGCAGGATCTGTAACTGAATCTGTTATTTCGTAATTGATGTTTAACGCTCCCAACTTAGGATATGTAGTTAAAACTTCATTAAGTACAGGATCGCTTACATATACTTCTAAATCTATCGGTACATTTTTTTGTGTATCCGGATAAGCATAATTCAAATCAGCAGTAGAAGTAGTAAGACTCAAAACACCATTTGTAACAGTATAAGTTGTTCGGCCCACTAGCAAACCATTTTGTTTCGCAGTTAGTATTACATTTCCGTTATATCTGGATCTATTCAAACTGGTAGTCAATGTATAATCTGTAGTTTTTACAAACAGCTTCAATTTACCCGTAACGTCTGGTTTTACGCCATCAATCACGTAATTTCCATCAATTTTAGAATAAAAACTATGCCCAACATCCACCTTACGAATATTATCTTCAGGTCTCGTATTTGGTATATTTGGCAAAATCACTGATGGATTTGCAAATAATAATTTTGGATCGATATTAGTCGAAGATTCAAGGGTGGTTGTAACAAATGTGTTATCGTCAGGAATTGCAAAAACCAGTGTTTGCAAATTAAAGTCAACTACTTCTGATGCTAAAAATTTACGCTCATATAGAATTGTTGTTCCTGCTGTATTAATTACATTTTTTACAATTTTTAAAGTGATGTGATCCGAGGTAACCGGTTTCTTAAAAGTCCCTGAAAATGTTATTGTTCCTGCTTTTGGCACTACAATAGAATTGGCCTGGCTGGCAAAGAAATCTGTTGCTGCATGAAAATTTTTCAGCGTGATTAAATTCGCGTCTTTGGCTGTAGCATTTATTGTTTCTAAAGCATTAGAAATTTCGGTTCTTTTTTCAACCTGAGTATATTCGATTTTAGGATCCCAAGTTACTTTATCGTAATTTCCATCTTTTATAGAACTTATTCTAAAATACAAACGTTCTCCTTTCTCGACATTAAGTGTTTGAGCTGGTTTTGATTTTTGAGTATAATCTAAAGCTGTAATGACTTCATCCCAAATTAGAATATTATTTTTTTGAAAATACAAATGTACTCCATCAGCTTTATCTAAACCATTTCTTGTTTTGTATTCTTGTCTTTCTTCAGAAAGATCTTCTAAAAGCTGATAATTTTGATTTAATATAATGGTACCTTTTGCAGGAGCCTGCCATACGCGAACTACATCATGCAATGGGTTTTTATCTAATAACTGCTGAAGTTCTAAGGTTCGGTCCGGCATAGTAAGTGCCAAATCTCCACCACCTGAAACCGGAGAAGGGGTTTGTGAACTTGATGGCATAAATACAGGAACGCCATTTACAATTCGATTATAATACACCTTTCCATTATTCACAAAATCAACTAATCCGTCACCATTAAAATCCATAAAATAACTAAGCGTTCGATTGGTTGAACGCTGTTCGTCGTAACCAACATTTGCCGAAGCAACTCCAAAACCAACACTGGCATCTACTCCCCAGCTAAATGATTTGTTTTTGTTGATCCCAAGATTTTTTATTCCCTCAATTTTGACCGCTTCTCCAAATGAATTAGGCTTAGTCGCGTGTAAATTTTTACGATAATACACATTACTTCCAATTCTAAATATTTTATCTGGATATGAATCTCCATCTATATCTTCGAGTACAATCGAAGTTTCTGATTTCCCCCAATTGTTTCCTCCATGGGCACCAATAGTATTATTTTTAAAAGTACCAAAAGTTGGTAATCCTACACCTATTCTGTAATTAATACCCGTTGAAGTTCCGTTAGTACTTCCCGCTAAAGTATGATTGCTTTCAAACTCTTTAATTCCTGTAAAGCCTTGTTTAATATCGTCTGTAGGAACATCCCAACTCTGCTCCGGCCCAAAAGGATTATATTTCCCTGAAGCATCACGAACATCATCAAAATAATCCATTGTATTGGTGTAAAACAATTTCGATTCAGAATCGTATTCTGAAATCGATTCCAGCAATGTTTTCTTAAAAGCGCCTTCTTTATATTTAAGCTCGTAACTGCGAACCATATCGCTTTTGTAGCGTACTTCGATTTTGCGTAATAACTGATTGTTGAGTTGTTTGAAACCTAATCTTGCCGAAAGCTGAACATCTGCACGGTTGGCTTCGCCTAAATCACTGTTTTTTACAAAAGTGACGCTGTAATTTCCTTTTTGTGAACCAAAACCGGTATAATATACTTTTTTAAGATAGAGTTCTCCGTCCTTTTTATCGTATTCGTATTCAACTGTATTTCCTTTTAGATCGACCTGAAGACATAGTGCCCAATGTCCGATATTTCCGGATCCATCCTGTAAAACTGCATCGGTTGAAAGTCCTGACGCGTTTCCACCGTAATAACTGGCTACTCCGCTTTTATCCCTTACTACCCAATAATAATTTTTAGGAGATGATCCTTTACGGATAATTTGCTGGAAGGCGCCTTCTCGTCTTGGATAAAACTGTTTGTCGGTTGTTCTTCCTACCCATTCGGCTCTGTGCGAATTGGGGATCAATTGTTCTCCGGCAATGGCGTAAGTTTCAGTTTCTTTTGATGCATCGTATCGTGGTGCTCCCCAACGGGTTTCGATACTTACTGCAGGTGCCGAAATATCCCAACCCATACCTGCCCAGCTATGACCGCCATCACTATCATATTGAAGGTTAAATGAAGGCTGCATACCGCCTCTTCCGTTTGGAATCACGATTGAAAATCCTGTACTGGCCGTTCCTCTTCCGTTTGCAGAAGGTGGCGCGATAGACTGAATTCCAACCAGCGGACTCGCCGCTTTTAAATCTTTGATACTTGTTGGGGTATAACCTGAAGTCTCGGGAGATTCCGGCATTTTTATAATTCCGGCAATAAAATCGGTAAAATGAGTCGTTCTGGCCTTAATAATTCCTTGTTTGATATCCAAAGAGTCTTTGGTTACTTCCTGCCATAATCTTTTATTTTCATCAAAATAAAATACATTAATATCTTTCTCGGTATAACCTTCCGGGATTGTTTTTTTGTCATAAGGCAATGATAAGGTTACAGCCTTTTCGAAAATAGTTCCGTGTGGCAATAACCTGAAACCTGCATTAGTTCCTGTAACGTTGACCATGGCAGAATTTAGCGGTGCAATATCTATTTTTCGAAGTCCGCTTACCGATACTTTTACATTTGTTTTTAAAGCTCCAACAGGAAAAACTGCAGAGAAATCTTTGTAATCTAATGTATTAACGGTTTCAATATTGATGGTTTTAGCAATGCGCTCTTTTGCATTTTCGAGTGGTCTGTAACCCGGAACTTTCAAAAATTGATTGAGTTCTAATTTTTCATTTACAATAACTCCGGTTGCCGTCTCTTTGGTTACTAAAATAGATTTTCCTGTAGTTGCAGCATCCAAAACCAATTCGAATTCCGGTTGGTTCACATCAATGGAAATTCCGCCAATGCTCATTTTTCTGATTTGAGAAGGAAAATTGGTTCCCTTTATATAAAGTTTATTGTCTGATTTTAATAAAGTAAAGTCAGCCGAAGCAAGAGCAGTTTTATAAACAATACGAACATTTTTTATTCGGTATGAATTTGAAATTCCTTCCGGAGCCGTAAACAATACAACGTTGTCTCCTTCTCGCAATGACTTTTCTGAAAGTAACTCAGATTGTTTGCTCCAGTTTTTATTTTGAGATACAAATTGCCCTCCAATACTAGGCTGATTGTTTAAACTTCTTGAAATAGAAGCTGCCTGATCGTAACCGTACAAGTCATATTCCAGATACGCATTTTCTTCCTGAGATGGCAAAGCATCTACTTTAAGATGAAAAACATTATCGTAGGCATCATCAACATCAGATTCATCCTTTATTCCTATAATACCTTCGGCAATATCTGCACTAAACGACTTTGTGTTTTTAGTTTCGTTTTTAAGAATCGCTATCGAATCTGCTTTTGCTTTTTCAATAATCAATTCGTCATCATTACCTTCAGTAAATAAAGAAACTATTTTGTAGGGACCAAAATTGGCGGCAAACAAAAAAGAACCTATTAAAAATACCAGTATTATAATTTTATTTTTCATAAAGTAGGGTAATCAATTATGGGGCAATCTGTTTATTTTTTCAAGTTGCAATTCTTTTAATCTGTTTAAAAACCAGATTTGAATTACTTCACAATCACTTTGAACGTTTTGGTTCCAAAATCTGAACTTACGTTTACTAAATACATTCCTGAAGCACTTTTTATAACATCTTCATACAAATAGGTTTCTATCTGGCTGAAATGTTTTTGTTTTAAAAGCGAACCTGTTGGCGTATAAATACTAATGTTGGCATTTGTCTTTTTAGGGAATTGCATTGCAACAGAAAAACGGCCGTCTGTAGTGGGGTTTGGGTATAAAATAAGTACGCTGGAATTTGTTATTTCTTTTCCATCAGTAGCAACAGCAATTTTGGTAGCGGTTTTACATTCCTGATTGTTTACCAATCTAAGTTCATATGCTCCCGGTTGATCGATCAGTATTTTTGGGTTATCATCTATAAAATCACCCTCATAAAACCATTGGTATTCATAATTTCCTTCTGGTAAACCGGCACTGGCATCAAGAGTCAGTGCATTTCCGTCTTTCAATAGATAATCTGGTTTCAGGTTTGGGAATGTTCCCTGTTTATCAGCCACAAAAACAGTTTCTGAGTACAAATTTCCTTTTGCATCCCTTACGATATAATCATAAGTTCCTGATGAAAGCTGTACTCCTGTTGCACTTTTTGCTGCCTGATTCCATTGTTTTACTGCAACTTCACTGCCTTCTTTTTTTACAGTAACGGTAAATGGGGCCTCTCCGCCTTCTATAGCATAATTTAATTGCCCTGATCCTGAAACACCACAAGTTGCCTCTGTAATCCAGACACGGCTGAACATTTCCGGGGCGACTTTCAGCGTAAATTTGGCTTTGCCAGATTTTTGCTTGTCCCAGTTAAAATCATTCAATACCAGTTTTTCCTGGCTCGAAGTACTGGCTAACTTAACATATTCTGAATCTTTTTCGTCATAAGTTCCTTTACCGGAATAGTCTACTAGCAACCAGTAATAAGTATCTTTTGGTAAAGTGCCTTTTATGAATTTTGGATTTAATGTCCAGTCAAGACTTAAATCGGTTGGGTTGGTAAAATCCAGCTGCCACTCTTTGGCGATTCCAATAGGTTCTCCCTGCTCCTGTTTTTTTACCAGAAGATTTTTCCCGTTATCACTCCAAAAAGCAAAATAATTATCCGGAATAGTATTCGATTTACTTTTAAGTCCAATAGTCAGGAGTCCTTCATCGACCATATTACTGCTTTTGGGTTGCAATAATCCGCTGGCATCATCACGCCCTACTGCAGTAATCGAATTTTCAAATCCTTTATGCTGGTTGATGTCCCAGATGGTTTGACCTTTGCTATTCAGATAATTTTTGATATCAAACTGTGACAACGAAATACCATATTTTACCGCCAGATAACTTGCCACTTTTTGAGTTTCCAGACCTGACAAAACCCTATTGTAAACCAGAATCTCGCTGATGTTTCCTTTGAATTCTTCGGGGGGTAATTTATCAAATTTTGACTTCTGTCCAATAGTCAGCAACGATAACTTTGCAACACTATCTGTTACATTTTGTTGAAAGAAATGAATATTAGCTTTATTGGGTTTTATTTTCTCCTGATAGGTTTGATACGAGTATTTTTTTAGATCAACCAACCGTTTATTGGTGGCTACAGAAAGTGTTTTTTTAGTATCGTTTATGGTCCATAAAAATTGTTCTTTCAGACTGTCTTTTACTTTATACACCATAAACAGCGTTTGTTTTCTTTTACTTTCTGTTCCCAAAGGTAAAATCAAAGAATCTTGTGTGCTGTCGAAAACAATACTTGGGTTAAAATTAAAAACTGCACCGCTATGTTTTCTGGCCGATATTTTGGCTTCCTTTTTTGTCAGACTTTCCCAATAATAAGCCTCACCATTATTTTGGGATTTAATCCAAAATTGTGGCTCTTCAACTAATCCGGGCAGCACTTTTTGCTGAGAAAAAATTAAATTACTCGTCAACAAGGTTACAAAAACGGATATTAAAAAAATCTTTTTGTACATAATTTTTATGTTTAAATGAGAAGCGACTATTTAGAAATTGGCTAAATCATCAAAGTCAAAAGAGTAACCAATAATGAGTGAAATACTATTGATTTTGTTTTTATTTTCGCTATAGCGATGTCCGTTTTCCTCGGTAGTCAGAGCATCTGTAAGTCCTAAAGTATAACGCGCTCCTACAGAAAGCCTTGAATTAAATTCATATCCGGAAGAAAACATACCATAGAAATAGTTTTTCCCCGTTAGGGATTCTTTCAAAACTTTTTGCACATTCGCATCCGGCTCAAAATAAGTACCTGAATCAGCAAAAATTTCCTGGGCATTCGAGCTGTATTTTATATTGTCAGAGGCAATATTAAATCCTACATAAGGGCCTGCGCCAATGTAAAAACCTTCGACAGGATAATATTTAAATTGCGCACCAACATTTAGATAACTGTATCCAAAAGTCATTGTATATTTTAACCCTTTAATATCCTCATATTTTAAATCGGTGCTCTGACCTGAATAAGACAATTCAGTCTGAATACTCACTTTGGCGTACGGATATTTCCAGTTGATCATAATACCTGCAGTACCGCCAAATTTGCCTTCTTCTTTTAAAGTATATCCTTCGTAAATTCCTTTTGGTACAATTACATCAGGAAGATTAGACATTTTAGAATAAATTCCGCCTGCAAAAAGACCATAAGTAATCTCTCTGTCACCTTGTGCAAACAGCGATTTTGTGCTTACTAATAATAAAAGCAAAATAATTTTTTTCATGTTTTTTATTGAAATTACCATTGATGAAAACTATAACCTAAAGAGAAGCAAATGACACTGCTTTTGTTTTGATTTTCGATAAACTGAAAGGAAGAAGAATTACTTTTTACCACATCTTTTACACCTAAATAATAACGTAAATCAAAGTGGATACTTTGATGCAATTCATAACCCAAGGCAAAACACAAGGAAAAATCATCTGTTCCGTCAAGACCATCTTTATAAAATTGTCTGGTCGCAACATCGTACATTCCTCCAGCTTCGTTGGATTTGTAAGTAACATTATTAGACGATAAACTGATGCCATAAAATGCGCCAAAACCTAAGTTTAGTCCTTCATACGGATATACTTTGTACAGCGCACCAATTTGCAAATAAGAATAATGCAAACCCAGTTCAAATTCTTTTCCGGTGGCATCGTGATAATTTACGGTTTCTCCCGATTGTCTGAATAAAATTTCGGGCTGAATAGCAACACGCGTATCATAAAGTTTGCAGTTTAAAAAAAAGCCTCCCTCTAATCCGTATCCGCCTTTACTTTCCATCACACTATTGTCGTACGTATTGTCACGACCTTTAATGCTTTCAGGCAGATTACTAATTTGAGAAAAAAGTCCGCCAAGCTTGAGCCCATAAGTGATATTGGTCTCATTTTGTCCGTAAAGTGTAACGTTAAAAAAACAACCCAATATTAATAAGTGTAATATTACTTTCATTCACAAAATTTTTTGCGAATATATGTATTAATTTTTAATAAATATTAACATAAAAGTCGACCAAAAACAAAATTATTCGACAAATTACTTATTTCTTAAAATTAAGGGCAAAATGCCTTACAATTAGTACAATAATGGTTTACTTATTATAAAGCTGATTTTTTTTTCACAATTGTTTATCGAAAACAAACAAAAGAAGAAAAAATATGCCTTGTAGATAAACATTTTGAATTCTCCACATCAAAAATAAATAAGGCTCAAATTCAAAAAAATAAAGATCCTTTTGAGAAATTATCTAACTTTACTTTTCTCCTAAAAGCTAAGGCGTTCTAAAAAGAAAATAACTTTTATGGCTTTACAAACTGCGAAGACTAGATAAACTTTCAACCCATTTTGATAATGAAAAAAAGAGAAAAACTAGAAATTATTAGAAAATACTATCCTGATGCCTTAACTACTATTGATTTTATGAACAAAATCATAGATTATGTAGAAGAAAAACTAGATCTGGAACCCGCGCAAATCATGTTTGCAGACAGTATTTGCAGTGATGATGTCAACAGTATTCAATACCCTGTAAGAACAAATGAATTTTTGGGTCCTTTTAAAATGGGAGGATTAGACGGATTTCCTTTTACGGGATTAACCGGCATGCAGGCATTTGCAAGTCATGTTCCTGATGATGGAGCCGTTTTTATCTATTACGGACCACATATTGGTATTTCGAAAGAAGGAATTATTGGTGAGATTAATCGCTTTGGACAAAATAAACCTTCGGGTTGTTGTGGTGCAGCCAATGGTGCTTTGCATAAACTAATCAATAATGCTATAAAACCCGGCCATATTACAGAAATTGATTATCAGATGAATACTATTGAACAAATCCTTTTCAAACAAAAAGAAAGAATCCTAAAAGCCGAAATACCACTTTATGAAGCAACAGAAATAATCTACGATTCGATCGATAAACGCATTGAGGAATTAGTTGCTGCGACTACATACAATTGCAAATACGTTATTCTTGTTGGTGGCATTTTGATTAATAGTGACACCGATATAGGTTCTTTTTCATCTACCAAAAAATTTGAAGTTATTGATTTAAAAACGGGTCGTAGAGAAAATGCAATAGCCACTATCAATTAGTAAAATAGCAATTTTAAAATTCAATGAAAAACTATATACTAGTAATTTGCTTAATAATATTCAGCTTCTTTTTTCAGGCCGATTGTAATGCCCAAAAGTCAAAAAAGCCAAGGTTCAAAGCTTTGGTTTTATACGAAAATGGCGGACATCATCTGGCTTTTACCAAGGCTGCAAAACCCTGGCTAAACAAATTGGCTGTCGATAGCAGTTTTACAATTGATTATATCGAAAGTACTAAAACAATAAACGAAGCTCTTCTAAAAAAATATCAGGTTTTTATACAATTAGATTATCCTCCTTATACCTGGAGCGAGGAATCTATGAAAGCTTTTGAGAAATACATGAACAATGGCAAAGGCGGATGGGTAGGATTACATCACGCAACTTTATTGGGCGAATTCGACGGATACCCAATGTGGCAATGGTTTTCTGATTTTATGGGCGGTATAAAGTTTTTAGATTATATTCCGACTTTTGCCAGAGCCAAAGTAAATATCGAAGACACCTCACATCCTATAACAAAAGGAATTCCTTCAAACTTTTCTGTAAATACCGAAGAATGGTATACGTATAACAAGAGCCCGCGGCCAAATGTACATGTCATAGGCTCGGTAGACGAATCATCTTATGAGCCGGAATCAAAAATAAAAATGGGCGACCATCCGGTAATTTGGACCAACGATCATTTTAAATCCCGAAATGTTTACATTTTTATGGGACATTCACCTGAATTGTTTCAAAATGAAGCTTATACTATCCTTTTAAGAAATTCAATATTTTGGGCTGCAAATAAAAATTCGGTTTGAATTTAAAGTAATTTAAAAAATGCCCATATTTTCGGGTTTGATTGTAAATCCTATACGCACCATACTTTTATGTTCCTGATAATCAATCAAACTTTCTGTATAGCCCACAAACCATTGGAGCGTGAGATAGTAATTCTCGCTTTTGTAAGGCCTCCAGTTTACTTGTGTCTGTAAAGATCCGTAATTAATAAGTCCACTTCCTTTCCTGAAAAGAATATCAGCACTCCATCGTCCGGGCTGTATTTGATAAGTTGCACTGGCTTCGCCATAACCTACATATTTGGTTAATCCAGGATTGTCTTCTTTATCGACAAGCGGAATCCATCCTCTTAAACCAACAATCCATCGTGGAGAAATCTGGGATTTTAATGAAAAAGCCAGCATGTTCCAGGTTCTCGAATAAATAGAATCCCTACCATTTGATTCATGTTCGAATGAGACGCTTCCATAAGTCAACCTATTGCCTTTTAAATAAAACGGACGAACAATCGCTACACCGGGATTAAAATTAATTTCAGAAAATGGTTTGGAACTTGCATAAATATCCCAAAAAGCTTTTTGGGTATACATTAAATACGGAAAAAAACCTCCCCATAAAGGTTTTGAATTCAATCGTAATTTAAAACTTACCTGATATTTTACATCGGCATTATTACGGGTAATATCAGTATTTATAGGCACTCCTGTTAAAAAATAATTATCTTTATGAACAGAAAAACTAGGCTCTTTCAGTAGAGAATCTGCTGCCCGGAAATTTTTTTTCTCTTCGACAATTTGAGAAATTTGCGAATTTGATTTAATTGAAAATAAAACAAAAAAAATCAGTAGGTATTTGAAATGCATTTATAAATAGTAATTGTAATTATTTTTTAATTTTAAAATAAATGTACTCCATTTTAAAGCTCCGCATTAACTCAATAAAAATAAAGTTGACTCAATAACTTTCCGGTATTTTTTTTTTAGAACATTACAACTTTTTAGAGCAGCAGTTCATCATCCGTAAAAAACGATCATAGTCACTTATTACAGAATGATCTGTGTCTGTTTTTGCACATTTTAGGATGTATTATAAAACCACTTTATTCCGCCAGACATAAAACCCAATAAATCTTAATGACCCAAAAACAGGCTGTTTCCTAATTAAATTTAGTACCTTGTAGTACCAAAGTTTCTTTTGCACTAGTAAAAGTGTGAATTTTTATTTCCACAAAATGTAATCCATAAGATCTGTTTTATGAAAAAAATCCCTCTAATAGTATTCCTTACATGTCTCTTTATTTCATGCGAAAACAAGAAAGAAATTGAACTGCAAAGAAGAGAACAAGCTTTGAATGTAAGAGAAGAAAAAATCGCCGAAAAAGAATCAGACTATCAATCCCTACTTCTGTTTCGTGACAGTATTTATGCCTTAAAAGATACCGTACAAGACATAACCTCATCTATAAAAGAATGGCCGGAAAACATTCAGGGAATCTGGAACAGTAAAATGTTGTGCCGTGAATCGAACTGCAGCAAATATGTAATAGGAGATCAGCGTAACGAAACCTGGCAATTTTTATCAGACTCAACAGGAATTTACACCCATGTATTAAATAACAAAAAGCTTATTCGTGTGTTTCAGGCCAAATATAGCGATGATAAAATACTGCTAGAATTTAAAACCGACAGTATTTCTAAAAATAGTACCAAAATAAATGTAGTGCTTGACGATATCAAGAATAATGTCATTAAAGGAACACAGACTATAACAGGACAGGATAATTGTACGGCAAGATTTTCTGTAGAACTTACCCTTCCTCAAAAAAAATAATATATGTTATTAAGTATACAACACGTTAGCCTTCCTATCGAAGATCCACTGCTAAAATTCCTGATAGAGCTTATTATAATCTTGTGTATTCCGCTTTTATTGAATAAAATAAAAGTACCGCATCTTTTAGGTCTTATTATAGCGGGAGCCGTAATAGGTCCTAACGGTTTTAACGTGCTTGCGAGAGACAGCAGTGTGGTGGTAACAGGTACAACAGGACTTCTGTACATTATGTTTTTGGCAGGTCTTGAGATCGATATGGGCGATTTTAAAAAGAACAAGTGGAAGAGCATCACTTTTTCACTCTATACTTTTATAGTTCCTTTTGTACTGGGACTTATTGGCGGTTATTATGTATTGCATTTTTCTATTCTAACCACAGTACTTTTTGCCAGTCTTTTTTCGTCTCATACTCTTATCGTATATCCTATGATAAGCAAACTTGGCATCGCCAAAAAACTGGCTGTAAATATCACTGTTGGCGGAACAATGATTACCGATGTACTGTCACTGGTCGTTTTAGCTGTAGTTGTAGGGATGTCGCAAGGAGAAGTAGGAACCTCTTTTTGGGTCAAACTATCCGTTTCTATGATCGTATTTGCCTTGATCGTTTTACTCGTGTTTCCTATTATTGCACGTTGGTTTTTTAAGAATGTCGAAGATAAAATTTCGCAGTACATCTTTGTCATTGTCATGATATATCTTGCTGCTTTACTGGCAGAATTAGCCGGGATTGAAGCCATCATTGGAGCTTTCTTTGCAGGTCTTGCCCTTAACAGGCTTATACCTCATACTTCGTCGCTTATGAACCGCGTAGAATTTGTTGGAAACGCGATTTTTATTCCCTTCTTTCTTATAAGTGTTGGTATGCTTATCGATTTTAATGCTTTTATTCAGAGTTGGGAAACACTTGGAGTAGCTTCGATCATGCTGATAGCTTCTATTGGAGGGAAATATGTTGCTGCTATTTTAACCAAAAAAACATTTAGCCTTACCAATGATGAGGGTACTCTTATTTTTGGAATGAGTGCCGCATCTGCAGCTGCAACATTAGCTTCGGTAATGGTAGGGTATAATATTATTTTGTTCGAAAATGAAGCAGGAGAACCTGTCCGACTTTTAAATGAACATGTCCTTAACGGAAGTATTTTACTTATTCTTGTTTCCTGTACAATTTCATCATTTGTTTCTATGGCAAGTGCGCAGCGAATTGCAGATTCAGATAAAGAAGAAACTGTGGCAGGAACTAGTCATGAAAAAGAAAAAATACTCCTGGCATTAAATCATGAAAATACAGTTGAAAAACTAGTCAATCTGGGCTTGCTCATCAAAACTCAAACCAATAAAGACAGTCTTTTTGCCGTAAATATTATCAATGAAGCTAAAAGCGAATCTTCATCAAAAAATGCAGAAAAACTACTTGGCGAAGCCGTAAATATGTCCGCCGGAGCAGATGTAAAACTTAATCCCATTACCCGACATGATAATGATGTTGTATTAGGAATTAGCAATGTCGTCAAAGAACAAAACATTACCGATCTAATTATTGGCCTGGAAGAAGAAAAAGGTTTCTCCTCTTCTTTCACCTACAATCTTTATAATGGTTACTTGCGCAATAAGGAAATAAATGTCATTATTTATCATGCCGTTCAGCCTGTTGCTACGATAAAAAAATATGCTGTATTGATCCCTGCAAATGCAGAGCGTGAACCCGGTTTTTTCCATTCATTATTAAGAGTCTGGAATATCGGTAAAAATTCAGGAGCGAAAATGAGTTTTTACGCCAACGATAAAACAACTGAAATTTTAAAGAGCATTATTAAAAAGGCAAATATCGAAGCTGTTTTTAATCCGGTAACGACCTGGCAGGAAGCTCAGGAAGCTGCCTGTAATTTAGAGGAGGACGAAGGTTTGATCGTATTAATGGCAGACAGAGGCATGCATTCTTATTTTTCTCAAATGCAAAATGTGCCTGAAATTTTAAACAAAAACCTGAATAAAAATAATTATATCTTAATTTATCCATTTTCGAAAATTGACAAAACGGTTACCGAAAAAAGAGCCGTAAGCAATCTGGATGATTTTGCTGATATTGGAAAAATTATTGGAAGAATATTTAAATAATACAAACAATCAATTCAAATTAAAATGCAAGAAATGAACACAATGCAAAAAGAAGTAAAATTATACCGAAATTCAAAAAAAACAAAAAAACTATTATTCACTTCTTTAGGAGTCTGCGTTATTCTGCTTCTTGTTATTCTTTATAGTGCCGGAATATTTGACGGTGAACTCAAAATAAAACCATTGGTATTTTCCGGCGGAGCGTTCTTAATTATGTTGATTCTTTTATTAAAAAGTGTGTCGAGTTTAAAAGACAAGAGTCCATTAATTGAATTAAACCAACACAATTTTTATGGCAAAACTACTCCTATGTCAAAATCATTTGGTATTGTAAACTGGGAAGATGTAGCCGATATTCAATCACAAAAAACCGGAGGAGATACTTTGGTAGTGGTTACCATTAATAATCCTCAAAAATACGAAGGAAGACTTTCTAAAATGCTTTGGAATATGGCTCTTAACAAAGAAACCAATCAATTAACATTAATGTATTCTGCTTCTGAAATCGACGTTGATCACAACGAACTTTTTAACCTGTTTAACACATCATGGCAAGAAAGTAAAAAAAGTACTTTTGTATACAGATAAACATTCTAAATACATAATAAACACCGCGTTTTTTATTTTAATATTTAAAATAGCGAACTAACGAATAATAATCTTGCACTATTGTTTAAATTTGCAAAATTATTATTCGTTTTAGTTTCCCTAAATAAAATATCTCAATAACAAAATCCGGTCAATATCAAACAACTTAAAAGAGCTGTTTTGGTATTAGAAATAAATCTAATGAACATAAAAAGGTCCGAGCTTAAGAAAATCATTCAAAAAGCAGAAGATAAAAATTTATCTTTCCGTGTTTTTGATTTAGAAAAAGAACATCTAAAAAACTATTTGCAACCGCACAAAAACGATCACTTTTTTATTGTAATTGTAGCAACAGGAAAAGTCGAAATACAGATCGAAGACAAAATTCATTTTCTTAAAGCAGGAAAGATTTCTATTGTGTTTCCGGAACAAATTTGTTTTATATCTAATTTCAGCGATGATTTAAGCGGTAAAATAATTTTATTTGAAGAAGTATTATTTTGTTCCGATATATTAAAAAACGAGTTAAGCCCTTATAATGTAAATCTTTCTGCCAATCTTAATTGTACAGCGCTTCCTAATCAGGAATTCGAAGAAGCGATTGCCCTTGTAAAAAACATTCAGAATATTTACAACAAACCAAGCCTTGTCAAAAAAGAACAAGCCCGTTTTTATATCAAAGTCTTTTTATTGGGACTTATAGAATCTGTGCACGGTCAGCATCCTGTATTGCATCAAAAAACAAATCAGCATATTTATATTGGTTTTAAAAAACTTTTAAATCAACAATATCGAAGTGAACGCACGGTGCAATACTACGCGTCGCAACTTTCTATTACTCCTAAAAAACTCAATGAAATAACTAAAAAACATTGTGGTGAAACGGCTATAAATGCAATTCATAACAGAATCCTGACCGAAATCAAACGTCAATTATTGTTTTCTGATCTCTCTCACAAAGAAATTGCTTTTGAGCTGGGATTTAGTTCTCCGTCGGCCCTTAATAAATTTGTACGGGCAAAACTCAAAGAAACACCTACCGAACTTCAGCAGGAATTGGCGCAAATTTATACCGCGTAGTCTTGTTTGTATAACATATTGCCCTGCCCTCACATTTAACTTTGCATCAATAATTAAATACTATTAAAGATGAGCAAATTATTTGTTGCAGGAGAAGTTTTCCATGGTCCGGGAAGTCTTGAAGAATTAAAAAATATAAAAGGTAAAAAAGCTTTTGTTGTAACCGGCGGAAGTTCGATGAAAAAAAGCGGAACGCTTGATAAAGCTGTAGCATATTTAAACGAAGCAGGAATCGAAACTTTTGTTTTTGATGGTGTCGAAGAAGATCCGTCATCAGCAACAAGTTTTAAAGGTGCAGAAGCCATGAATGAATTTCAGCCGGACTGGATCGTAGGTATTGGTGGATGTTCTGCAATTGATGCCGCTAAAACAATGTGGATTTTTTACGAACATCCAGATACCGAATTTGATTCACTTATTAAACCGTTTAACGTACCGGTACTTAGAAACAAAGCGAGATTTATAGCCATTCCTTCTACTAGCGGAACAGGAACTGAAACGACAGGTTTAGCCGTAATAACAGATCGCGAAAAAGGGGTAAAATATCCAATTGTTTCATATGAATTAACTCCGGATGTTGCCATAATCGATGGAGAAATCTGTACTTCGATGCCGGCTCACGTAACATCAAATACAGGATTAGATGCTTTAACACATTGCGTTGAAGCTTATGTTTCTAATATTGATGATAATTTTGCTGATGTATTAGCAAAAGGCGGATTACAAATTGTTTTTGATAATCTGGAAGAGGCGGTAAAAAACCCTTCAAATATTACTGCACGTCAAAATATGCACGACGCTTCATTTATGGGAGGTTTGGCTTTTAATAATGCCTGGTTAGGAATTGTTCACTCATTATCTCATCAGGTTGGTGCTTTGTATGGTATTCCGCACGGATGTGCAAATGCGATCTTCTTACCTAACGTTATTCGATATAATGATTCGGCTACTGCTAAATTTCCGTCACTGGCAAAAGTAATTGGACTTGAAACTGCTGAAGAACTGGCACAGTCTATTGAAGGATTAAGAAAAAGAGTCAACAATATTTCTTCATTAAAAGAATTTGGAATCTCAAAAGAAGACTGGGACAAAAATCTGGATTATATTGCCAATAATGCATTAATCGATCCATGTACCGGTTTTAATCCAAGAGTAACAAACCTCGAAGATTTAAAAGACATTTATAATGCTTGCTACGAAGGTATTGTTTATGCTAATGATGCTTTAGTTACAAACTAGTTCTGAAAAACAGAAAAAAAAAGGAAACCAGACATTCAAAAAATGTCTGGTTTCTTTTTTAAAATACTATTCTAAACCCGTTGGGCAATGTCATTAAGTTAAGGAAATTCAATGGAACAATTTGTTAAAGACAATACCTAATCACTTTGTTTTTTGTTCCATTGGAACATTTCATTGGTAGCCCAATAAATACGCCGTTTTTTTACGTTCCGTAGGAACGTTTGATTTTATAAATAATAATACAGATTACATATACAATTTCTCAAACGTCCCAATGGGACGATGTTTATCACGATGCCTTTTTTCTACCGACGAGGTGTTCCGATGGAACACAATCTAAAATATCTTAACTTAATGGCATTGCGCTTTTGGACTATATTATTATATGTTAAAAATTATTACACCCAACGGGTTATTTTAATTATTAAAGTTCTGACTTTAAATCGATTTTACCTTTCTGAAGTCCTTTACCAGTTACTTCCAATTGTATTGCTCCTGCAGTTTTAATTGCTTTAACCAATACCACCAATTTACCGCTGAAAAGTTTCATTTTATTGTCATGAAATATTTCTAATGATGTAGCATCGCCATTACAAGCAGCTCTATACGTTGCAGCTCCGGTTACTTTAAAGTTTAGTTCATTGATTGCTGTAGGACATGGTAATCCATTTTTATCTACAACTGAAACGGTTACGAAAGAAATATCATCACCATCGGCTTTGATCACTTTGCGATCTGCTTCAAGAATGATTTTATAAGGATCTCCAGCGGTTTTAACCTCACTTTCGGCAGCTATTTTTCCATTCGAATCAAATGCTACCACTTTTACCGTTCCCGGCTCATATTTCACATCATTCCACATTAAACGATAACGGTTTTGCGGAGTTGAATTGTTTTTTTTCTGAACGCCCATACTTTTTCCGTTTACGAAAAGTTCTGCGCTGTCATAATTGGTGTAAACAAAAACCGGGGTAATTTCTCCTTCTCTTCCTTTCCAATTCCAATGCGGTAATATGTGAAGCGTTTTATCTTCCTTATTCCACCTGCTTCTGTACAAATAAAAACGGTCTTTAGGCAATCCCGCCAAATCAGAGATTCCGAAATAAGAACTTCTTGATGGCCATTTTTCATCATAAGGCGTTGGTTCTCCCAAATAATCAAAACCAGTCCAGACAAATTCGCCAATTACCCAAGGTTTATCATCCTGAAGCACAAAATCTTCATCAGGAACATTCGACCAACTGCAAGCTTCAAGATCATAAGACGAAGACTGAAAATCATCGTATTGTTTCTCTTTTTGCTGCACAACAGGAAATTTATAAATTCCTCTTGAACTCACTGTCGAAGCAGTTTCTGAACCTAAAATAAATCCTTGTGGAAATGATTTGTAAGCTTCTTCATAAAGATGTACTCTATAATTCAGTCCCGGTACATCTAATAAAGCCCCAAACCCAGATTCCATAGTTTGTTTTACCTGATCCATTCCTACCGTTACCGGACGCGTAGGATCTTCTCTGTGAAAAACATCCTGTAAAAATTTAGCTCTTGTCAAACCTTCAGCTCCATATTGATCCGGAACTTCATTTCCTGAACTCCACATTACAATACAAGGATGATTTCTTGTAGCTCTCACTAAATTTACAATGTCTTTCTCTGCATATTCTTCAAAAAAGCGATGATATCCGTTTTTCACTTTTGGCTTTGCCCATTCATCAAAACTTTCAGCCAGAAACATAAATCCCATTTCGTCAGCCAATTCAAGCTGTTCAAAAGAAGGCATATTATGAGAACTTCTGATCGCATTACATCCCATATCTTTTAGAATCGTAAGCTGTCTGCGAAGCGCGGCTTTATTGACCGCAGCACCAAGAGGCCCAAGATCATGATGAAGACAAACTCCTTTAAATTTTGTCACTTTTCCGTTAAGGCTAAATCCTTTATTGGCCTCGTATTTAATTGATCTAATTCCGAATTTTATATTTTGTTCGTCTTTTAAAGTTCCGTCAGCTGCGTATAATTTGCTAACGGCTGTATACAAATAAGGGGTTTCAGGACTCCATAAATGAGGTTTTGCAACAGCAATAGTTTGATGCAATTTTCCATCTTTTATTTCTGTCACTTTCTGTGTTGTTACTATCGTATTAGCTGCATCTTTTATTTCCGTTATCATCGACAAATTATTGCCATTAACCTCAGCTTTAAGATCAACAACAGCGCTGTTTTCGTTGATGTCCGGAGTGGTAATAAAAGTTCCCCATTGTACAAAGTTTTCCTGTTCTTTTACTACAATACTCACGTTTCTGTATAAACCTGCTCCGGGATACCATCTTGAAGAAAATGGTTCATTAGTCAATTTTACTGCCAGAACATTTTCTGCTCCGGCTATTAAATCTTTCGAAATATCAATATAAAAATAGCTGTACCCGTAACCCCATTCTCCTACCTTTTTTCCGTTTAAATAAACCTGAGGTTCGCTCATTGCACCTTCAAAAATAAGAAGTACTTTTTTCCCTTTTTTAAACTCAGGAATTGAAAATGTATTGCGATACCAGCCTGTACCAATATGCGGAAGCGCACCTGTACGACCTGTTTTTTCGGTAGGCACTTTTTCTCCGTTTTGTTCAATTGCCGAAACTTGTTTGTCCCATTCTTTATCAAAAGGACCGTAAATCGCCCAATCGTGCGGCACACTCACTTTTTCCCATTTCGAAGCATTAAAATCTACAGAAAAAGCATCTCCTTTTACTTCTTTAGAAAAGCGCCAATTGTCTTTTAAAACAGTTGTGGATTGTGACATCATTTTTCCGGAAGAAAAAACCAGAAGAAATACTAGCAGTATTGATCTAAAAATTAATTTCATTTTATTTTTTATTTTTTCACCATTAAGATATTAAAAGCACTTAGCTTTATGAAACCTAATATCTTAATGGTAAAATTTAATATTTAATTTTTAATTTAAAAAAAATCTATTCTTTAAAAGCATCCAAAGCTGGTGAAGGTTTCCCATCAGAAAGCCAGGCATTTAATTGATAACCGCTCCAGCTTTTTTCGCCTTGTGGCTCCCAATAAATAACGCCCAATCCTTTATTATTGGGTACGCTTTTTACGGCTTTTATAGTCGCTTCAAGCATTTCTTTGGTGTTTTGTACTTGTTCGAAATCACCACCAACTTCGACCACCATAACTTCTTTATTGTAGCGTGTTGCCATGTCTTTTAGATTATTTTCTAAATCTAATATAGTACTTTGATAATCGGTTTTGATCCAGTACGGATAATATGATAAACCAATTACATCATATTTCACCTTATTTTCAGTCGCTTTATCAAAAAACCATCTGAATTTTTCACTTTTATTTCCTTCATCTAAGTGAACAATTACTTTAATTTTTGGATCGATCGCTTTTGTTGCTTCGTATCCTTTATCCAGTAATTGTGCTAACTGACTGAAATTATCTGTATGTCCTTCCGGCCAAAGCATACCGCTAGGGATTTCATTTCCAATTTGAACCCATTCCGGCGTTACTCCGGCTTTTTTCAGCATTTTCAAAACGTCATAAGTATGCTGATACACATCGGTTAACAATTCCGGAAAAGAATGTTTTGCCCATGCAGCGGGTTTATTTTGTTTGCCGGGATCTGCCCATGAATCGCTGTAATGAAAATCGATCATGATACGCATTCCCATTTTTTGTGCACGAACTGCCATAACAACCGTTTCTTCCGGACTGCAGTGTCCGCTGGCTTTATCTTCATTCGGGTTTACCCAAACACGTAACCTGATGGTATTTATTCCGCGGTCTTTTAATAATTGCAGACAGTCTTTTTGAGAACCGTCTGCATCATAAAATTTATAGCCTGTTGCTTCCATTTGTGGCAGCCAGCCAACATCTGCCCCTTTTGAAAAGGAGTTTTTTTCGCTAATCATTTTTGGTTTACAAGAAGTAAATGCAAATATCATTAGCATTAAAAAAGATCCAATTTTAAGTGATTTTTTCATATTTTATTCTTTACTGAAAGCCTGCATTACGGATAAGGCATTATTATCAAAACTGTACAAAGCCTGATTTTCGAATGTAGATCCGCTTGTAGATTGTGGTCCTTTAAAAGCAACCCACTCGCCTCCCCAATACGCAAACCCTTGTCCGAATTGGGATGTTTTTACTAAGTTTTTAATATCCATTACAAAAGTTCTTTGTCCTGCCGGAGTTGCAGGATATCCTGAAACCAACTGATCGTTTGAACCTACAATATTATTCGTCTGGTCATTGTGCAATAAAGTAAAAGGATAAGCCGTTTCTGCGATCAGGACTCTTTTACTGAATTTTTGTCCTAAAGCATCAATGGTATTTTTTACTTCTGTTAAATCTTTACCGTGCCATATAGGATAATATGATAATCCAATATAGTCGTAATCAATACTTTTCATTTTAGTAAAAAACCAATCTGTGCTGCCGCCATTTACACCTGCATAATGAATCATTATTTTTGTGTTTGGTGCTTTACTGCGAACTGTTGCGCTTGCAGCACTTAATAAAGCGATACATTGTTGTTCGTTACTGATTAGATTTCCTTGTGGCCATAATAATCCGCTATTAATTTCATTACCAATTTGAATAATATCCGGCTTAATTTCTGTAATTATTGTAGCGGTATAATCAGCAACTGCTGTTTTTAAATCAGCAAAAGATAAATTTTTCCATTCTTCAGGAGTAGTTTGTTCTCCCGGATCGGCCCAATTATCAGAGTAATGAACGGTAAGCCATACTCTTAAACCGGCTTGTCTTGCTTTTTGAGCCAATTGTTTTACTTCGTTTAAACCAGAACGACCGTTTACAGGATTTTTCCATAAACGAATTCGGACGGTATTACAACCTGCATTTTTTAATGTTGTCAGCATGGGTTCGGCTTTGCCATTGCTGTAAAATTTAGTTCCCAAAGATTCCATTTGAGGAAGAAAAGAAACATCTGATGCTCTGATAAAAGTATCCGTTGCATCCGGCGGATTCACCGCTTCTGTATCGGCCGAATCATTACTCGAGCACGAAAACTGAATTGCAGTGATCGCAAGTAACCCAAGAATTTTTATATATTTTTTCATGATAGGAGTTATAATGATTGAAATTTTGAATGTAGAAGAAGCCTCAAAATAAGCTGAGGCTTCTCTTATTTTTTTAATTCAATTTATGGAGTTGCAATGAACGTATAACGACCATCTAAGTCATTGAACCAGATTTCATATTTTCCGGCCTCAACAATAATATCTCCGCCATTATCTCCCCAGCTTACATCCCATCCGCCATTAGCCTTAAACTTCATTTTTCCTGCTTTTAAAGTTTGAGTAACTTTCCAGATATGTCCGTCAAAATCCGATTTCACTAAAGGAACATCCATATTCCATCCGGTGTCATCGCCTGTTAATACCGATCCTGTCAAAGTAATTGTGGCATACGTTGTCATTGGGCCTGTATAGGGCTCAATTTTATAGGTTAGTTCTTCAAGATTAAGTTCAAAACTATAATAACCTGCAGCTGCCGTAGGGAAAACGCCCGGATCAGTATCGCTTTCTGTTGCTCTGTATTGAACTTTTGCTCCGTTTGTTCCATAAGCCGGAGCCCAGAATCCAATTTGTTCAATTAATTTGAAACCATCTTTATTAAAAAATCCTGTATAATAGAATTTTGCAGTTTCTTTTGTATCTCTGTAAATTGGCATATTGTTGCTCGTTACACTCCATCCTGCAGCGGTACCAGGTCCTACTAAAAACAAATCAATTTTAGGGAACACACCTCTGTAAGGCGTTAATGCAATGGTAATTGGTGTAGAATTTTTTGGCTCAGAAAGCGTTGTTCCAACTGTAGATTTAATTCTAACATCAATTGTTCCTTCAACATCAGGCGTAAGACCTAATTCAAGTGCTTTTGCATTAAGCTCTGCCACTGAAATAGCAGCGTGAGTAGAAGTCGTAGACGTAATATCTACCGGAGCTGCAAACTCTGTATTGCTGGCTGCAAACTGCACGGTATAGGTAACAATTGTAGGCGTTCCGTAACTTACTTTTTCCCAGGTAAATGTCAAAGCAGTATTGTTGGGTGTGTCTTTATTTAAAATAGTCGAAGAACCATTATCTGGTGTAATCATCGAGAAAGCCGCTTCCTGAGGCTCAAGGATCATCAAATCTGTTTCGTTTTCACAAGACCAAAGTCCTGTAATTAAGGCAATAACTGTAAAGATTTTATATATGTGTTTCATTTTTCGTATCGTTTATGTTTTAAAAAAAGTTTTAGTAACCCGTGTTTTGAGTCAAATTTCTATTGGCTCCCAATGATCCTTCCGGAATAGGGAAAACGCTCATGTAAGCAGGAATCGAAATTCCTTTTGATGAATTTCCTTTCCAGGCCCAATTGTAAGATCCTCCGGTATATTTGCCAAAACGAATTAAATCTTGTCTTCGGTGTGCTTCCCAGTGTAATTCACGCGCTCTTTCATCGATTAAAAAATCAAGCGTTAACTCACTTAAAGTAATGTTTCCAACAGTCAAATTACTATTCGCTCTTTGTCTTAACGCATTTACATAACTTAAAGCCTGAGCAGTTGTTCCGTTTCCGCCTCTTAAAGTCGCTTCTGCATACATTAAATACACATCGGCTAATCTGAATAATGGGAAATCAGTATCGGCATAAGTAGAACTGATTCCGTTTACTCCTGCAGTAGTTTTATTCGAAAATTTAGATAAAATATAACCTTGTGTTTTTACACCAATATCTTCAATATCAATAGATCTTTGTTTTGCAGGATCGCCCGCAACACCTTTTCCTATAGTATTTCTGGTATCCTGGCTGAATTTTACACCATCAAATTTTTGCGCAAATTCTTTTCTGATTCTAAGTGCTCCTGTCCAGCCGCCAATTCCAAAATCGGCACCATTATTTTCCCAGGCACCAATTTGTCCGTTTGTTAAAACCGTTGTTGCTCCCCAGTTTTGAGAAACCGCTCCATCCGACTGGATTCCGAAAATGATTTCTTCTGAGTTCTCGTTATCCGCTTTAAAGTTGTCCAGGTATTTTGGTTTCAAAGTATAACCACCGGCAATGATTTCGTTACACATTGTAATACAATCATCAAAACGATTGGCCTGAACATAAACCTGAGCATTTAAATACATTTTTGCCAAAATCATACGAGCCATAGATTGGTCTAATCTTCCGTATTCATTGGTTCTGGCTGCTTTTAAATCTGGTAAAACCGCTTTTAATTCACTTTCGATAAAATCAAATAATTGTTTTCTGTTAAATTCAGGCCCCGCAAAATTTACAGGATCATTTTCAGTGTACATTGGTGCTTTTCCAAATAAATCCATCATGTTATAATACGCATACGCTCTTAAAACACGAACTTCCTTACGCCAAAGTGCAATATCTGCTAATGTTGTAGCATTTGTAATACCTCTTGAACTTAATTTTTCAGGCGTGCTCTGACGTAAAAATTCGTTGGCATAGGAAACAGAAACCATGGTTCTGCTGAACATTCCTAAAATAACAGGATTTGCGGCTGTCCAGATATTACGTTGTAATTCTGCGGTTCCTCCGTCATTTTCGTAACTCCAAACCAATTCATCTGTCGTTAATTCCTGCATGTAGAGTAAACATCTTGTAAACTGGCTTGTTCCGGCATCTACCCCTTCAAGCGAAGAATTATCAGGCCCCAATACACCGGTTAAAGTTAAATTTCCGTAGACTCCTGCAAAAGCTTTTTTATATCCTTCCGGAGTCGAAAATAAAACATCAGACGAAAGAACGTCATCATCTTCAGAGACTACATTTAAGTCATCAGTACAAGAATGAAAAACGGTAGTCAAAGCTAAAATTGTTATTAAAATATATTTTTTCATCTTTATTAAAATTTAAGATTAAGACCAAATAAAATAGATCGTTGTCTAGGATAAATTGTTTTGTCTACACCGTTATTGGTGATTTCAGGATCTAAACCGCTGTATTTTGTAATTACAAAAACGTTCTGAACTCCAGTCGAAAATCTTAACGATGCTTTACTGTTTAACCAGTTGTTTAAAGTATATCCTAACGTAACGTTGTCAATTTTTAAGAAAGAAGCATTCTCGATATAAAGATCTGATAATACTACATTTGAAGTAGTCTGAAAATTAGTATCTAGTATCTGAGACGGAACATTACTTAAAACCCCTCCATTTTCCATAGCATCATATTGTGCTCTGCTGGCGTCTACGGCATTATAAATTCGGTTACCAATACTCGCTCTTAAATTGAATGAAAAATCGAATTTTTTATAATTCATATTCGATGCAAATCCTAATGTAAAGTCAGGATCTGGATTATTATAAATGTATTTATCAGCATCGTTTCTAACATTATCACCATTTAAATCTGCAAAAGCACCTTCAATTGGTTTTCCTTCGTTATTGTACATTTGTTTGTATACGTAGAAAGAATAAGGAGTATAACCTTCTCTGAAAATTTGTCCGGGAGTTCCTGTTCCTGCAATATTATCTCCTAAAAAGATATCGCTTCCGTTTACTAAATTTTTGATTCTTCTTTCAAATTTGGATACATTAAAATTCATATTCCAATTGAAATTCTCCGTTTTAATGGCATTCGCATTAAGCGTAAACTCGACACCTTTTGTAGTAAAGCTTCCTACGTTTTGATACACACGGTTCGAGAAATTACTACCATCAGATATGGCTGCATTTACTAATAAATCTTTAGATTCTTTGTAATACACATCAAGTCCGGCAGATAAACGATTGTCTAAAAATCCAAAATCAAGACCTGCGTTGTACGAAGTAGTTTCTTCCCATTTCAGGTTGTTTGTTCTTTTTGAAGGAAGTGCAACCGGAACCGGACTTGTACCAAAATAGTATTCAGAGTTTCCGCTGCCAACTTGATATTTCTGCAAGTATCCGTTTGGCTCAGGAATATCCTGCTGTCCTGTAATACCGTAACTTAATCTTAATTTTAAATCAGATAATACGGTACTTTCCTTAAAGAAATCTTCTTTGATTTTCCAGGCAAAAGCTACTGAAGGGAAATTTCCCCAACGATTCGCTTCTTCAAATCTTGAAGAACCATCTCTTCTGTAAGACAGTGTTAGTAAATATTTATCTCTGAAATTTAAGTTTGTTCTGGCAAAGAATCCTAATAAAACAACATCTGTATCCAAAGTTGTTTCCGGAAATGTTGATGGTAAATCAGGGTTTAGAATATTGCCTGTTTCAAATTTTGAGCTTTGAAATTTTTGATACGAATAACCTGCTGTCGCCTCAAAAACCAGTGATTTAAAAGTTTTATTATACACTAAATAAGTATCTAATAATTTATTTCGTCTGGTTGCTTCTGTATATTCATCTGTACCATACGGAATGTTGTTGTTTGATGGAGCAGAACCCGCATCAGCACCAACCAATCTTCTTCGGTCTCCGTTTGACTCATCAAAACCAACATTTACAACCGCTCTTAAAGCAGGAAAAAAGTGGAATTTATAATCTATTTCAAAATTCCCGAAAATTCTGTCATTCGTTCCTCTGTCATTGGTATTCAACAATTGCGAAACAGGATTTCTTGCTGCGGTTGAAACTAAAGGATAATTTCCGTTGGAATCAATTCCTGTAGTATATTCAAAATAACCGCCATAAGGAGCGCCATCCACTTTTATGGGCTGAGTTGGATCAAAACCAATAGCAGCTCCTTCAACAGCATCTGTAAATCTGTTTTTTTCGTTGGTGTAATTGGCCGAAAGCCTCAATTTTAAATGATTGTCAAGAAAAGCAGGATTCATAACTAAACCAACTGTGTTTCTTTTGAAAGTATTCGTTAAACGCAAACCTTGCTGATCTGTATTTCCTAAAGTTAAACTCGTTGGAATAATATTGAATAAACTTCCTCTAACGGCTAAACTTTGATCTATGGTTCCGGTGTTTCTGTAAATTGCTTTTTGCCAATCGGTATTTGCAGTTCCCAGTTTACTTAAATCATCGCTTCTTCTGTCTGCGATAACGCTTCTAAATTCATCTGCGCTAAAAACGTCAACCGTTTTTGTCAGCGTTCCTGCAGCATATTGTACATTATAGTCTACAGATAATGTTTTGCTTCCTTTTTTAGTTGTGATGATAATAACACCATTCGAAGCGCGGGAACCGTAAATGGCAGAAGCCGACGCATCTTTTAAAACCGTAATAGATTCTACCGTTGCAGGGTTTAATGAGGCTAAAAAGGAAGACGATCCTGTATTGGTAGCATTATCAAGCGGTAATCCATCAATTACAATAAGTGGATCATTGCTTGCAAAAAGCGAACTTCCGCCTCGAATTCTAATTTGAGAACTAGACCCCGGAGCACCAGTTGAATTTACTGATAAACCGGCTACTCTTCCGTTCAGTAAATTTTCTGTCGTAATATTATTTCCTTTGTTAAAGTCTTTTGTAGTAAGTGCAGTAACAGATCCTGTCGCGTCTTTCTTTTTAACGCTTCCGTAACCTACCTGAACCACAACTTCTTTTAGCAGATTAGTATCTTCATCAAGAAATACCGTTATGTTTTTTTGGGTGCCAACCGGAATGGTCTGATTAGAATATCCGGTATAGGAAAACGTAATCTGACTATCTGCTTTTACTCCGGATAATTTAAATTTTCCGTCAAAGTCTGTAGAGGTACTAATATTTGCGCCTGATACTTTTATGTTTACTCCCGGTATGGGCTGCTTGGAAGATTTTTCCAATACAACTCCGGTAATTGTGTTCTGAGCAAAAACACAAAAAGGTAGTAAGAATAATAAAAGTAAAAATTTTGTTTTAATTCTTTTCATACTTTTTTAATGGGTTTGGTTTAAGATAGTTTTTGTTTATTAGTGTTGGTTACAAAATGATTGCAGCGTTATATAAGTTAGTTTTATAACCTGCTTCTTAAAATAAGTTTATTCACTTTTTTAATAACTAGGAAAAGGTTTTCCTCTGTAAATGGTAATTGAAGTGTTGGTCATGTTTACATTGTTTTTGGTTAAGATAATTGGTTAGTTTTTTTTGATTGACTTGCTCTGAACAAAAAAGTAAAGCAGTATTACTCAAACGTTGTAGCTTATCAACTCACTTTGCAAATTAAGTACAGAGCAAGGTATTTAGACAGGGAAAAATTCATTTATAAAAGGGGACAATTTCGTAAAAGTGTCTGTACAACACTTCATAAAAACATATTATCTATTTTTTTAATTCAAAAAAAATCAAAACATCAATAATTAAGCTTTAAAATAATAGAATTAACAATGAAATAATTTGTTGTTTTTAATCGGTTTATTCTGAAAAAAGCAATTTGATATGCTTAAATTTTAAATAAGAAAATTCAAAAAACCTATGAGAAAAAAATTACCACAGAGAACGCTAAGTTTTTTTTAATAAGTCTAATAAAAACACAGAGATCACAAAGCTTTGTCTTCATTTAGCTTTGCGAACTCTGTGTTTTTTTTAAGCAATCTTAAATAAAATCTTTGTGTTCTTTGCGGTAAAAAACAATTACTATATTAAACTCAAAACCTTAGAAAAAAAAATTTTTTACCGCAAAGAGCGCTAAGTTTTTTTCTCTTAGCTTTTAAAAAAGGCAAAGTTCGCAAAGCTTTGTCTTCATTTAGCTTTGTGATCTTTGTGTTTTTAAAGCAATCTTAAATAAAATCTTTGTGTTCTCTGCGGTAAAAAACAATTACTATATTAACCTCAAAACCTTAGAGAAAGAAATATTTACCACAGAGAACGCTAAGTTTTTTTAATATGATAAGTCTAATAAAACACAGAGATCACAAAGCTTTGTCTTCATTTAGCTTTGTGATCTCTGTGTTTTAAAGCAATCGTAAATAAAAATCTTTGTGTTCTCTGTGGTAAAATAATTTAGGCAGTATGTTTTTTAACTCTTAACTTTTATAAAACACAAGTTCAAAAGCTTTCTATTGATCGAGCTTTGCGAACTCTGTGTTTTTTTTTAAAGCAATCTTAAATAAAATCTTTGTGTTCTCTGCGGTAAAAAAAACAACTAGTAAGCATCTTTTTTTCCAAAGCCTTTAGCATTGATTAAAAAAAAAACACTAAAATCATAATCCACCATTCCTGTAAAAAACCAGTAGTGTTTTTTGAGCATTAGTTAATAAATGTGTTAATTTCGCAAAGTACACAGCTATCAACATATATTCACATAAAAAAATTGATCCTGATTTCTAATCACATCCCTTTTATTTTTCGTATATCAAAGAGCAGCACGCTTTTTAAAAAAATTTCTATGAATAAATTAAAGTTCTTTCTTGTTATTAGTCTTCTGCATCTACATGCATCCGGACAAAATTACCCGATACGCCATCTTGATATTTCATCAGGACTTTCGAACAATTCTGTTGCCTCTATTTATCAGGATCAAAATGGTTATATGTGGTTTGGAACTTTTGATGGACTAAACCGATATGATGGAAATGATTTTAAAGTTTACCGCCATATTCATACCGATCCAAATTCTATTCAGGGAAATGCTATTAGCTGTATCGAAGGTGACTTTGAAAATAATTTGTGGGTAGGAACAACTGCCGGACCGGTAGTTTTTAATGCAGAACGATCTTCTTTTACTCCGCTGCAATATTATGATACCAATAAAAAAATCAAACCTTTAAACTTTACGGCTTACGAAATAATTGCTGTTCATTCGCTACATATGATTCTCGTCGCTACAAAAGAGGGGATTGTAGTTTATAAAGAAGGGGAGAAAATTGGCACGGCAATCCCTTTCAACGGAAAATTAAATTATATCGCAAGATCAATAGCTTATAATGCAAAAAAACAAATTTTCTACGTTTTTATCACCGGAACCGGTCTTTGCCAATATGATATTAAATCAAAAAAACTAACACTTCTTAACCCTACCATTACAGGTTCAAATTGCATTAAATTGACAAATGACGGACTCTGGATAGGAACAGATGAAGGGGCGTACTTATATAATCATAACCTTAATACTTATTCTAAAAATTACTTTCTGGAAAAAACAGTCGTGCGTGATTTTTATCAGCAGGGAAACAGACTCTGGATTGCCACTGATGGTGCGGGCCTTTTTACCATTACCAAAAATCAGCCTGCTCCTGTTTTATATCGTGCCAGTGGGCCTGTTTCATTACTAAACAGTAAATCGCTGTATGATATATTTGAAAGCAAAACCGGAGAAATGTGGTTTGGAACCCTGCGTGGAGGTGTAAGTATGATGGGAGAAAAACCGCTCTATTTTAATCATTTTAAAAGCAAGGATCCGCTGACCAATAAAGAAGACGAAGATCCGGCTGCCAACTTCATGCTTTCTTTTTGTGAAGACGAAAAGAAAAATATCTGGATTGGTACAGATGGCGCCGGAATGCGATACTGGAACAGAAAACAAAACACTTACGATGTTTACTCGACCACCTCAGCTGCAGGCAGAAAAATTCAGAGCAATTTTGTTACAAGTATTGTCAGGGATGCTGATAATGCCATTTGGGTGGCGATGTGGAAAGGCGGAGTCTGTCGTATTGACCCGAAATCAAAAGCCATTCAGAATTTCTCTATTTATAATCAGATTACCAAAAAAGCAGAACAGGAATCCTGGCTGCTGTTTATAGACTCAAAAAAAACGCTATGGCTTGCCGTTACTAATGGCGGAGCATTATATCAATTTGATAAAAAACAAAATAAATTCATTTGTTACAGCACCGCTTTGCGCGATGTTACTTGTCTCTACGAAACTCAGGACGGAAAAATCTGGGGCGGAACTTTCAATTCCTTTTTTGAGATCGATACCAAAACAAAAAAAGTAAAAAACTATCATTCAGAGTATACTATTCGATGTATAACCGAAGATGAAAATAAAAATCTTTGGATTGGTACGGTTGAAGGCGGTTTGCTTTTATTCAACCGAAAAACAGGCACTTTCAAAAAATATACCACACAAAACGGTCTTTCGAGTAATACCATTCTTCGTCTTTTAAAGGATAAAAAAGGAGATTTATGGATGAGTACGTATCAGGGAATCTCAAGATTAAATCCTAAGAACAATACTTTCAGAAATTTTGGAGTTTCTGATGGACTTCAGGGCAGTCAGTTTAGCTGGAATGCGGGAACGGAACTTTCGACAGGAGAATTTATTTTTGGTGGTATCAACGGATTCAATGTTTTTGATCCCAATACTATAAAAGACAAAAAAAATACGGGTAAGTTTTTATTAAATGATTTGCTGGTGAACAATCAGTCCTTAAAATTGGACAGCCCCTATATTACCGAAAAAAAGCTCGAAATGATCAGTGGCGCCGAACTTCCTTATGAAAAATCGGCAGTGAGTTTTGATTTTGTTTATCTTGATTATGTCAATTCAGAAAAAATCAATACCGCTTACTTTCTTGACGGATGGGACAAAGACTGGAACTATACCTCAAAAAATAACAGGGCAAATTATTCCAGGCTGACGGAAGGCACCTATATTTTTAAAGTAAAAACAACTGATGTTTTAGGCAACTGGACAAAGGAAGTAACACTGGCAACAGTAAAAATCCTTCCGCCTTGGTACAGAACATGGTGGGCGTATACTTTTTACCTCATCGCTGCTGCCGGTGCCATTTATGCCTATGTACTTTACCACAAAAACAAAGAAAGATTGCGCTACGAAATAAAACTTTCCCGTATGGAACATAAAAAAGACAAAGAACATGCTGAAAAGCAGTCTTCTATGTTTACTTATATGGCCCATGAACTGCGCACTCCCCTATCTCTGATTATAAATCCGCTGAAAAGCGCAATGGACAGAAAAAACCGTTCTGAAGATGATCTCGATCTGAATCTTGCCTATAAAAATGCCAAAAGATTATTGAGCCTCACAGATCAGTTATTACTGTTTAGAAAAGCGGAAACAGATCTTGATGAACTCAAAATTTCGAAAATTAATTTAAATAACCTGTGTCGGGAAATCTACGAAAGCTTTACACAAATGGCTGCGGTTAAAAGTCTCAATTATCAGTTTATTGAAGAAAAAACACCTGCTGAAATATACGGCGATTATGAAAAAATAGAGATTAGTCTTTTTAATTTAATCTCAAATGCTTTCAAATTTACACCAAATAAAGGTGCTATAACTATCGAAATCATCGAAAATACTGCTGATGTTTCTATCATTATATCAGATACCGGAAGCGGTATTCCTGAAAATGAAATTGATACTGTTTTTGAAAAATTCAAACAGGTTCAGTCTAAAGCCAGTAACGGATTTGGAATAGGTCTTTATGTTGTAAAATATTTTGTAAATAAACATCACGGCGAAATACAGTGTAAAAGCGAATTAGGAAAAGGAACTTCGTTTACTATTATTCTTCCAAAAGGAAAAAGTCACTTTGCAGCAATGAGCATCAATGAAAATCATCCTCAAATGTCGCCTCTTGTTGGGGAACTTTTAGAAGGAATGCCTGCTGACAATCAAAATATTCTTGAAGACAAAAGTCAATCCTCAAATCCTGAAAATATACAGTCAGCATTAATCAGTACCAAAAAAGTACTTTTAATTGTGGAAGACAATCCTGAAATGAATCATTATCTGGTGCAGCTTTTTTTCAACAACTATATTGTTTATTCGGCAGCAAATGGTCTCGAAGGTTTAAAACTTGTCGAAAAACACCTGCCGGATATCGTGCTGAGTGATATTTCGATGGAAGGCATGAACGGTTTGGATTTATGTAAAAAAATCAAGCAAAATGATGATTTAAGCCATATTCCGGTTATACTGCTCACAGCTACCACTAGCAATGATATTCACTTGCAAAGTATTACCGAAGGTGCAGACGACTATGTCACGAAACCTTTTGACAGCGATATACTTCTGGCGCGTGTAGATGCTGTTCTTAGAAACAGAGGGCAATTGCGTAAGTATTACTTAGACAGTATTACACTTCGCGAAAATGTCAATAAAGTTCCTGTTGAATACAAAGAATTCCTTGATAAATGCATCGAAATCGTCGAAGCCAATCTCGAAAACAGTGACTTTAACCTCAAAACTTTTTCTGCCGCAATGGGAATGAGTCATTCAAGTCTTTACAAAAAGATTAAGGCAATTTCAGGACAAACCGTCAATGTTTTTATAAGATCGATCAGAATCCGAAGAGCGGCTGTAATTATGCTTACAGAAAACATCAATATCGCGCAGGTAGGCCCTCAGGTAGGTATAGAAGATCAGCGTTATTTCCGTCAGCAGTTCGTGAAATTATTTGGAATGAAACCTTCTGAATATATTAAAAAATATAGAAATTCTTTTAATAAGGAGTTGAATATCATTCAGAAGAGAGATGTAACGTAGTTATGATTTTTAACGAATAAAATAAACTTTTAATTATAATTTAATGAATAATCGCATCGCTAAAGAATTGATAGAAATGGCGCATCATGACCTGCAGGTACGCGAAGAACTTTTAAAAGAAGGGAAACTTTCACCTGGCTATAATCCTGATATGGAGCTCGTGCATCTGGAGAATGCGAAACGACTTAATGAAATCATCAATACCATCGGCTACCCTACAAAATCAATTGTTGGCGAAGAAGCCATCCAGGCAGCATGGCTTATTGTTCAGCACGCCATCAGTTTGCCGGTTTTTATGAAAAGATGTTATACGCTAATATCCGAAGCTGGTGATGAAGTCAGTCCGCAAAACTTTGCTTACCTGCATGACAGAATATGCTATTTTGAAGGAAGACCACAGAAATTCGGCACTCAGTTTGACAGCAACGGAATGTTTCCCGTCGAAAATAAGACCGAAATGATACGCTTGCGCAAAGAACTACAACTTGACGCACACGACGAAAAATCTATAGTAGAGTTCATCCCCTCGGTTCATAAAACGGGCTTGCACCAAAACGATGCGGAGTTTAATCATTGGAGAAAGCAGGTTGGATGGTTATGAGCCTTTCTGAATATATTAAAATATAAGAATTGACATTTTTATTACAACTAAAAAGCTACAAACTGATTCTTTAATTGTTTAATAACGACTAACTGCATTAGGATAATGTGGATTAAAATGCTGCAGAATTACTTTGGGTGTTGCAATAATTTCTTTGCGAATACTATCAAACCATTCGACCTCTTTCGTTACTTCAGCACAGCATTCGTTTTTTGAGTTGAAAAAGCTACTTTTAATTTTGATTGTATCATTGATATAACAATGTTTCATCTCCACAAAAAAAGGTTCAGTAAACATCAAATTTTTATAACAAACCAGTTCATGATGTCCTTCCTGCAAACCCAAATGCAAAGCATTGAGTTTCTCTTTTGAAAATCCGTTATTAAATAAAAAATGATATAATAATCGAAGCGTGTATGAAATATAAGCGGTATTTTCCATTACCATATAATCATTTACATCTTCGCCGGCAACAACGTAATTTTTGCAGATCATTTAGATTCAGTTAGGGTTATTAAAAAAAGAGGCCAGTTCATTAATGAAACTGACCTCAGGCAATAGTCATGTTTAATGATCTTCCAAATCAAAAAAAGTTCTCTTTAGCTAATATGCGATGGGTAATTTCTATTAGCTAAATAGTTACTGACAGTGTTATTTTACCAATAAAAAATTATAGCTGATTTTTATTTTATCCGCAATTTTTTTTCTAACCATGCTTGGTATCTCGATATCAAAATCTTCAGGTTTTACTTCGAATGCACCAATAGCAGTAACTCCGTTGGCCGCTTTTGAAATTTTTACGACAACCGTAACAGGTTTTGTTTTTCCGTGAATAGTAAGATCGCCTTTCAAGGTAAAATTTTTAGCTGTGCTGGTGATTTTTGCACTGTCAAAATCTTCTATTTTCCCTTTTAATGTTGCTTTCGAAAACTTTTCAGACTCCATATAATTTTCATTAAAATGTTCCTCCATCAGAGCCACTTTAAAACGAAAACCTTTTATAAGAACCAAAGCCGCAAAATCGCCTGTTGATTGTTCTAAAACAGCAGATACACTTTTGTTCTCGGCAGCCACTTCTTCATAAGAAGGCATTGTAGCCTGAAATTTTATATTTCCTGTTTTTGTGATCAGTTTTTGCGCAAATCCATTTGTATTAGCAACTATTATCAATAGTAATACAAAGAAATTTATAAGTTGTTTTTTCATAATAATTAATTTTCTTTAAGTCCGTCAGTATTCCATTTTACAATTACATCAATATTGGCCTGAGACATTCTTCCTGCTTGCGGCATAATCCCTTGTTGTCCTGTTTGCAGTTGAATACGGTTTAATAAACCCGCATTTTCAACCGCAGCTTTTACTTCGGCATAAGTCGTTAAAGGCCTGAAACCTGCAGATCTTCCTGCCTGATGGCAGCCTGTACAATTGCCATCAATAATTGATTTTACGTTTTTAGTGTAGCTGGTTGCCACCACCGGATCAGTCCCGGGCGTTCCCGTTCCCGGAGGTGTTACTGCTCCCGGAGGCGTTTCGATATCCTGATAAGTATCGGCATCGCTACAGCTTGTTAGTGCAAAAAGTAAAATTGTTATTGCTATTAATCTCTTCATAATGTGTCTGTTTATAGTTTTTAAAATACTCTGTATAAGTTAAATCCAAAAAAGAAATCTCCTTTACCCCAGTTGCCGGAAGCATTGGTAAGATATCCGCTCTCGCTCATCGATTGAGAATTGGTAAATATCAATTGAAAAACATGCCCGCCTGTCTCTATATCAAGACCTACAGACAAAGGATTTTCATAAAAACCAGGAGTATCAAAATTGTGCATGTATTCTAAGTTTACAGATAATCTTTTGGTGATTTTATAGCGACCGCCGCCTCCAAATGAAAATTGATTATCATTTTCGATTGTCGGATTGTAAAGGTTTTTATGAATAAAAGAAGGTACTAGCTCAAGAGATAGCCTTTCGTTAATTTTTCTTGACACCAATAACTGCTGTACATAAGTCGTGCGGTGCTTAAATTCCAGTCCTGGATATTGGTCTTTTTCTAAAAAAGTATTAATATCGGCAACACTGTATCCAACAATGTCAACAGGAAAATTAGCACTTTGCCTCGCCATTCTGTATTTTAATCCGGTCTCGTACATTTTGTTTAATGTATGTCTGGAAAGACTGACCGATAACCAGTCTGTAACGCCATAAATTCCCCCTAGTTTAGTGGTTGCATTATCAAGACCAAAAAAACTATCAAAACCATCTTTTACAGTACCAAAACGATGTGAGACTACAAAATAGAACTCTTTTTTTGCTGCCATTTTTGTTGTTTGTAACGTTACAACCTGTAATGCTTTAAAAGTTGCTGCAGCATAACTATCTTCTACCTGAGTCGAATCCAGATCTTTGAGCAGATCCTCTTGCGAATAAGCCATCGTAGCCAAAAAAAGGCAGATTGGGATTAAAAATTTCTTCATAAAATTGATTAATTGTTTTGTTTATTAATGGTACACTGATCTAGTTTTATCTCCTGAAAAAGCTCATCATAACCTATGCACTTTCCTTTTACAGTCACATTTTTATTGGTAATTTTCTCTTTTATTTTTTGAGTAAAAAGACAAAAAACAGTATTTTCAAGGAGGATCACAGAGTCTGTTTGTTTGGTAATTTCACCCGTTATTTCAATAGTTTTATTGAGATATAATGAATCTGCTTTTTGTGGATTTGAGGTATAGTCTTTACTTAATTTTGCTGCTGTAAGACTAAAATCCGGCATTTCGGATGCGATATTGCGTGCTTCCTTATAAAGAAATCCGTAATAAAAATAATAGCCCGCAGGAATCAGCAAAAGCAAGACTATAATTATTAGTGTTATTCTTTTCCTTTTCATAAATAGATTTTAAATGCTGTTTTATCCGGTTATATGAAGTTGTATACCAGAATTTTACTTTATAAGTATTTCAAATTAGTCCGGTATAAATTGGACTAATTTGAAATTTCCTTTAAAAAAATAGAACTTTTTTATATCGCCAGCGGAGCATCTTTTATCGCTACCGGCCAAACCCCAACAGCAGGAAAACTAACTCCTTTATTGGCACCTCGTACGTTTGCATCTTGTCCAAAATAATACAAAGGCCAGCCGTTGTAAACCAATTGAGATTTCCCAAATACTGTAATAACACTAAATTTAGATTTATCAAGTACAGAAGGAACTACGATTTTATCTGTTTCATAAATTGGCCAAATCGCATTGTTCGAAAAATCTGCTTTTGTAAAATTGTTTTTCTTGAAATTATCGTTCTTAAAAGTATACAGCGTTATTCCTTTAGCATCTGTAAAATAAGTAGTCAAACCATCTCCTTCAGTATAATCTGATTTATAGTTTTTAGTATCATGTCCTACAAGCTGGCTTCTTACGATCATAATCGAGTAATCAGGTTTTGCAATAAACCAAACACCGCCAACTCCGTCTCCGGTTGTTTTACCGGCTGCTTCTGCAGTATTGGTTCCGTTTACACTTGGTGCGTAATAATATAAAGGCCATCCTTTATAGGTTACTTGTTTTTTGCCGGATGCCGTAGTTATGGTAGCAAAATCTGAAAATGTTAAACCTGTTCCTATTTTATCTGCAGTTAAATTATCTACCACAAAAGCAGGCCATACAGCTTCACATCCACCAGTACAAGAAGCTTGTCCGTTTGCATCTGTTGAAAAATAGTACAAAGATCTTCCGTCTTTATCAGAAAGATAAGAGCCTAATGTTGCACTGGTAGAAAGACTTACTTCTTTTTTTACTTCGGCAGTTGGAGTAGTATCATTGTTGTCACTGTTACAGCTTGCAAAAAAAGTTGTCGCTGCAAGAGCAACAAGGGCGATTTTAATTTGTTTTAATTTCATTGTTCTTTTGATTAGGTTAAGGGAGTTATTTTTTCCTCGTTTAATTGGATCCAATAGTAAAACAGCCTTTATGTAGATTACCCTACCAAAGAATTATATTTTTTTGAAAAAAAAGTAAAAAAAAAATGCAGAAGCCTTAATAAACCAAGATAGTTCAGGCTATAATGAAATCCTAAAACTAAGATTTGGAGTTCTTTGCAGTGAGAATGTTTCGACTTCCTCAATAGAATTTGAAAGTGAACTTACCCTGTAATATTCGCTGATTTCATTTCGTCTGTTCAGTATATTTAAGATAGAAAGTCCAATTTTATATTGAATTCCCTTTTCCGTTTCCCACTTATAAGTAGACGAAATATTAACCTGCGAAAAAATATGCAAATTGGTATTGTTTGGTTTATTGTAAACCAATACAGGATCCGAAAGATCAATTTGAGAAAGATCAGGTGAAGTTTTTGGCCTGCCGGAGGACCATTTTGTGCCCAAAGCTATTTTAAAATTATTTTTCTCATAAATTCCCGCCCACGAAACTGTATGCATCAGCTGAAAATTGTTGGGAAAACTTGGGTATTCATAATTAGAAAAATGATAATTATTGTGGTTATACGTATAACTTAACCAGGTTAAAAAATGATTCATTTTTTTCTGAATCAGCATTTCTGCTCCCCAAACTTCGTAGTTACCAGTTGTTTTAACAAATTCTAACTGGTTCTGAAATCCCTGGCTGGAGGTCGTAATGCCTTTTACTTTTTTATAAAAACTTTCGATATCCAGCAGCCAGTCGTTCTTTTTGTAGAATAAATTTAAAGATATCTGCCTGCTTCTCTGAATAGGAATAGTACTGTCATTTGAGGTAATCCAACGTCTTTTTTCGATGCCGAAATAATCTTTTTGCAAATCAATAATTTGTTGTGAGTTCTGGCTTTTTAGCTCGCCAAGCAATTCTAAATTCAGGTTTTTATTTATGCCGTAACTCAACTGCATGCGCGGTTCTACAATAAATTTCTTAAATTTTTCGATATAATTAATTCGGGTTCCTGCCTTAAAATAGATGCGTGAAAGTGTATCGTTAAACTTTCCTTCTACAATAAAAGCATGCGTCCTTAATACATCTTTGACTTTACGGTAGAAATCAGGATTGCTTACCTGCTCTAAATTAGTAATCCCCATTTCGTTAAACTGATAACCATCGTTTAAACTAAATTTAGAGCTAATAATATGGTTGTTTTCTAAATTAACACCATTATTGTTTACTGTATTTTCCTGAATAACAACCTGATCGCCAAATGTCGTTTTTTGGTTGGCCAAAAGTTCATAAGAAGAGTTATACACATTAATTTTAGTCGTATTAAAGCTGTTCCAGTTTCTTTTCCATGATAAATTTCCTCCATAATTCTGCTGGCGTAAAACATTGTCTTCAGATCTGTTCATGTCATATATAGTGGCACTTTGAAAAACCTCCAGATTGTCTTTGATGGTAATTAAATCCAGAATTATTTGGTCTTTACTTCCAATTTTCTGAGCATATTTTAGTGTAGCATCATAAAAACCAAATTTTTTATCACTTTGGTAATCAATGTTCTGACTTTTAGAAAAATCAGTAATGGTCGTATTTTGAAATACTTTATTAAAATATTCCCTGTACGTTGGTGTTTCTACAAAATCAGTAATCGATTTACGGGCCGAAATTTCGATATAACTCTTTTTCGAAACATTGTACTTGGCGTAAACATCGGCATTAATCATATTGATTCCTGCGCTAAAAGCGTTTTTTTCTGTGTTTTCGGCAGTAGAAGAAATAGCCACAACACTGGAAACACTTTCTCCGTAAAAAGCAGAGCTTCCGTTTTTGTAAATCGAAATAGTATGTGCCAGATTGGGATTAAAAACAGATATTAAACCAAAAAAATGTCCCGTTTGAAACATTCGTATCCCATTCCATAAAAACAAATTTTGGTCGTGTGTGCCACCGCGAACATTAATACTGGAAACACTTTCATCAAGACTGTTTACCCCAGGTATTTGCTGCATGGTCTGCAAAGCATCCGGTTCTATAAGCCCGGGAAGAATACCAAATTTCTTGGGTTTAATTTCAAATGATCCATCGGTATTTTTTGAAATCCCCGAAGCCAGAATAGCATTGGCTTTTATTTCTTCAAGTTGTGTAATTTCGGGGTCTAATACTATTTGAATACAATTTTCAGCGTCTGATTTGCCCACCAGAATTCTTTTCGATATAAATCCCACATGACTAATGATTAACAGGTTTGCATCGGCTTTGTTGCATTCAAAATAGCCTTTCGCATCTGTTGCAATCTGAGTTTTGTTGGTTAAAGTAACATTGGCATTTTCAATAGGTTTTTTATCTGTACCTGAAAAAACATTACCGCAAATTCGTATTGCTTCTTTCTCTTTTTTATAAATATTAATAAACTGGTTTCCAATATTTTCAAAAGCCAAATTTGTTTTTTTAGCCAGATATTGCAATTTTTGCTCCAGCGAAAGAGTTTTTTTTGGTGGTGTTACCTCCAGGCCCGCAACATTATCTTCGGTATAATTAAAATTTACCTGATGCTGTTGTTCTATTTCAATTAATATCTTTTTTAAGGGTATAGTAATTCCTTTGTTCTGAGCAGAAAGATTCAGAACAAGAAAAAAAATCAAAAGCAAAAAATGAAATGGTTTGGGGCGCAGCATTTATTTTTTGTCAAATATTATTTTATTGTTTGCCACTTTTTTTGCTTCTAAATGATAGGTTGTGCTAATGATATTTAAAGCTACATTCAGATCATTAGTAGGTAATTTTCCGGTAAACAGCGAAGTGGTATCTTTCGAGTTTAATTCTATAGTAATATTGTATTGTCTTTCCAATTCGTCTAACAAACTTTTGATGTTTTCTTTATTAAAACAAATTTGATTGTCGATCCATTCTGGCTTAGAAGACTTAACGGGAGTACTGAATTGTTTTCCATTTTCGAAAGTAACGCTTTCTCCGCGTGTTAAAATGATTTGTGCATTGCCGTAATTTACTTTCACACGTCCTTCATAACAAATGACATCAAATCTGTTTTTTCTGGCTTTCACGTTAAACTGAGTTCCTAATACGGATACTTTACCGAGACTGGTCTGTACTTCAAACTTTTTACCTTTGGCTACTCTAAAATAAGCTTCGCCTTGTAGTTCCAGATGCCTGTTGTTGTCCCAGTTCCATTTTTTATAATTGATTTCAGAACCTGAATTTAACACTACTTCAGAATTATCGGGAAGCGAAAAAGTACTTCTTTCTCCAAAATTGGCTGTTTGAATTTGTGGCACAAAATTTTTGACAGCAAAAGTAACTCCCAGTGCCAGAACAAAAATAGCGGCCGCACGAAAGATCCAATTTTGAGATAACGGAATCACTTTTGGAGTTTCTTTTTTCTGTTTAAGAATGTTGGCTAAAATAGTATTTTCATCCATATCATCTACTTCAAGATGAGCGGTGTAGTTCTTTATTTTTTGGTATTTTTCGAAATCCGGACTAGCTTCAAATTCAGCTAATTCTTGTTCTGATAAATCATCGCTGAGCCATTTGGCCAATAAGTGATTTTTTTTCATTGTATTGGTATTATATTGTTAAAACAATTAAAATTAATTTTACCCTACTTTTATAGATCAATTTCTTTACGTAAACTTAATAAAGCCAGATGAATGCGTTTTTCTACGGCTTTTACGCTAATATTTAAATCCAGTGCAATTTCGCTGTATTTTTTGCCGTCAATGCGGTGCATTAAAAAAGCTGTACGTTGTTTTTCATTGAGTTTTTCAATGGCTTTCAAGAGCTTTGTTTGAAATTGCTTTTCTTCGAGGAGATACTCCGGATTTTCGTTTGTTTTATCCAAACCGGTAAAGTTTTTTTCATACCGCAAAACCACTTTTTGATGTGCAATTTGGTTCAGGCTGCTATTGTTTGCAATAGTATAAATATACGATTTCGCTTTTTCCAGCGGAACAGCACTGCAATTTTGCCAAAGTTTTACAAAGGCTTCCTGCGCCAGATCTTCGGCCTGTTGCATATTGCCAAATTTGTAAAAAAGAAAATTTCGAAGCGATTTGATCTGACTTTTAAAAAAAGACGAAAAAATCAGTTCATCACAGGTATTTGATTCGTTTTTATTTGGCATTTATCTCTTAATTTGGAATGTGCAAAAGTATTTGTTTTTAATTCAAGTAGGGTAAAAGAAGAACTTATTGTTTTATAAAAGTATAAATGCTATTACCATTTGATAATTTAGTATAAAGATTAAAATGAAAGCCCTGATGTCGAATTTATTAAAAACTAGTTTCTTTAAATTTTATTACATTTGTGAAAATCTAAATATGTTCCCTTTTAAAAAATATTTATCAATTGCCGTTGTTCTGCTCTTGCTGTCTTGTCAAAGTGAGATAGATGAGGGAGATGATAATGTGCAGGGAACAATTACAAATGTTTCTCCGCTTACGTCTTATCTGCAAAGGGTTGCTATGGTGCCTACAGTACAGGATAATATCATAGACGGCTCTAGTTATTGTACAATAAAACTACCCTATACGGTTACGGTAAACAACCAGCAAATTGCACTAAGCACTACAGCTGATTATCAAAAAGTACTGGATAATATCAATGCAAGTACTTATGATGATGATATTGTAAGAATAGATTTTCCGGTAACAATGGTGTACTATAATTACATCGAAAAACTGATTCCTAATGAAGCGGATTTTAATACCTTAATTGATTATTGGAATATGTATCCTGATCTTTTATCCAAAATTAATGGACTAAAGATCAACTATCCCATTACGATTAATACTTACAACAGTGCCAATCAAATAGCAAGTTCAGTTTCTATTATAAGTGATCAGGCTTTTTTTAATTTTATAAAAAATCTAAACAGCAGTCAGTATATTTCATTAAAATATCCTATTTCGGTAGCAGATTATAATGATCAGCCTAAATCAATTAATACTAATTTAGAATTCGAAAATGCCATAAAATATGCTATTGATTACTGCCCGGAAAACAATATTGTTTCGTTGGATTTTGCAGCAACCATAACAAAAGGCTCCTGGATAATTCCTTATTATTTTTATGATTCAGATAAAACGTTCTTTTACAACGGGTATTCGTTTGTTTTTAAAAGTGATAAATCTGTAATAGCTACAAAAGGGGCCATGTCTGAAACAGGTCAATGGGAAACTAGCGTACAGAATAACGTTCGCGAATTGAAACTCACTTTTAGTACTGAATTAATGGGTAAATTAAATCATAGCTGGAAACTTTTTGAATTTAATAATTCGCAAATAAGATTACGTGATGTAAGCAATAGCACGAAGTATCTTTATTTCGAAAAAAATTAAAAATCAATTGGTTATAAACTAATTGATGGATGAAGGCCTGACTTTTTTTTGGGTATTTGCAAAGGCAAAGTAAACTTAAAAGTACTGCCTTTTCCTAATTCGCTTTCGGCCCAGATTTTACCTTTATGTTTGTCTATAAATTCACGGCAAAGTAATAATCCCATTCCGCTTCCTATTTCATTATCTGTTCCTCTGCGGATCACTTTTCCGTTGATTTTAAATAATTTTTCTTTGATCAAATCAGGAATTCCAATGCCATTATCGGTTATGGATATTTCTGCATTTTGATGTTTCTTTTGCACCTTAACTGCAATTTTACCATTTTCGCCAGTAAATTTAATCGCATTGTTCAGCAAGTTGCGTACAATTGTGTCGATCATATTTTTATCTGCTTCAATTTCTACTTTTTCAGTGGATTCAAACAAAAGATCGATATTTTTATTGAGTGCTGCATTTTGGTTGAGTTCTATATTTTGGGTAATTAATTCGTTCAGGGTAATTTTTTCAGGACTGTATTCCAACATTCCGTTTTGTGCTCTGGACCACTCTAATAGATTGTCCAGTAATTTGTAAATATTTTTATTGGATTGATGGAGCACTTCTACAATTTCGTTAATTGCTGCAAGGTTGCTTTCTTTTACATCCTCTATCAATAGTTTTGAAAGTGCTACTGATGAGCCCAATGGACCTCTTAAATCATGGGCAATTATAGAAAAAAAGATATTTTTATCGTCTAAAAGTTTCTGAATTTTAAGGTCTTGTTTTTCCTTAATCAATAATAAAAATCCAACTGTACCAATAAGAGCAAATAAAAATAAGCTTATACTGTACAAAAGGTCTAACGTACTATTGACAAAAAATAAATTTTGCGGATTAAAATAACAGTAAATAGCCCTTACAAATAGCAAAACTTCAAATCCGGCGTAGCAAAGCGCATAGAAATTTCGGAAAAAATTATACCTGTTTTCGTTAAAATGACTGATTGTTGGAGGTAAATAAATAGCAAATATTCCCAGTAGCATTATTAAAATACGGGTATTTACTGCCGCCTCAAATAGTATTGCAGCATTGAATATTACAGATGCAATAATAGTAATGCCTATTTGCAATTGATAACGTTTCTTTGATTTTATCCTAAGCGATGCCAGCATGGCGATCGTTTCATAAAAACAGGCTATAAAAATGATCGTATTGGCAATATTTACTGAGATAAAATCAGGTATAACGTTTCTTAAAAGAATGAGTATCCAGCCAACGGTTAATAGTAATTTTGCACGGCCAAAATGATTTAAAATCTTCTTACTGTCACTTGTAGCATTGGAAAATGAATAGCTAAAAATGATAATAGATATAAATAAATTTTCAAGAAAAAATAATATAAAAACTGTATTTGGATCTAATGGTAAGAATTTGAACATTATATATTGGGGGTTATTAGAAGAACTTGTAATTGAAACGCCTTATTATTAGCTAAAATCTTTCCCGAAGTTTCGAGTATTTTACCAACATTCATTAATAGATTTATTACAATAGAATTTCTCTATTTTTAATACAATGAAGCTGCAAAAATCCCGCTAAATCAGGTTGTAAATTTCAATATTCAAACAGGATAACATTTAATTAAACAAGATTTAAATGTCCTGAATAAGACTTTAATGTCCTTTTTTAATAATTGTTTGAAGAAGAAGCGTAATAAATTTGAAGCAAAAAAATACTTTATGTTTTCAATATTTAAATCAAAATTTTATCTGCAGGAAATATTACCTGATGGCTATATTGATATTCATAACCATTTACTGGCAGGTATTGATGATGGTGCTAAAACCCCCGAAGAAACGAGCTATTTAATAACTCAGATGAAAGTACTTGGTATTCATGCCGCTATTGCCACCCCACATACTTTTAGCGGGATCTGGAATAACACTTCTGAAAGTATCAAAGAGGCTTATGAAATAGCTCTTAAAAACGATAGTAATAAGATGTTTTTAAGAGGGCATGCAAGCGAGTATATGTTAGATGATACTTTAATTGAAAAAAGCAATCACGAAAAATTATTATGTCTGACTCATAATTATCTTTTGATAGAATTCAATTTATTTTATAATCCGCTGAATCTGTATGAAATGCTGTTTGAGTTAAAATCAAAAAATTATAACATAATTATAGCGCATCCTGAACGTTATCTTTATCTTCATAACTCGATTAGTAAATATCAAAAATTAAAACAATCCGGAGTCTATTTTCAACTCAACTTACTTTCATTAACAGGATATTACGGAAAAAGTATTCAACGCCAGGCGCTAGAGTTACTTAATAATGATTTGTATGATTTTACGGGATCAGACATTCATAGTGAGACTGAAATTAATCAATTTAAAACAGTACCTCTTAAGATTCCTGACAAAAAGAAAATAGAACGTTTGCTGGAAAACAATACACTCTTTTTCTAGCTCAATCTATATTTATTATAAAAACTCCTGAAGCATCCATAAAAAGGCAAAAAAAAAGCTGTTCGATTATGAACAGCTTTTTTTACTAACAATAAATAACTAAATCGCATTTTACTTTTGACCAATAATCTGCAACCTTCAATCAAACTAACTTTTTAATTAAAAACCTTTTATCTTTTTTTAGAATTAATTTGTCTTTTTTTCTAATTGCATCGAAGTGCAAATATTGTTTATTCTTTCGTTCAGCAGATCTTCTATAAGCTTAAAATTTTCTATGGTATCTAATTCTTCATTCACACTGATGTAGAATTTAATTTTTGGTTCAGTACCGCTAGGTCTTGCGCAAATTACAGATCCATCTTCGGTATAATAAATCAGGACATCTGCTTTGGGCATGTTTATCGTTTCTGATTGGTTATTCAACAAATTAAAGGATACGGATGATTTATAATCTTCAACCCGCACTACTCTTTGATTGTTAATTTCCTTTAAAGGATTTTCTCTTAAGTTGACCATCATTTTATTGATTTCAGCCAATCCGTCGATTCCTTTTTTGGTAATAGAAATTAAATGTTCTTTATAAAAACCAAAATCTACGTAATGCTGCAATAATGCTTTGTATACAGAACTGTTATTCGCTTTGGCCTGGGCAGCTACTTCGCAAATTAGTAAACTTGCTGCAACCGCATCTTTATCGCGAACGCTGTCTCCTACCATAAAGCCAAAGCTTTCTTCTCCGCCGCCAATAAATTCGAGTTCAGGAAAGTCTTTGATCATTTTGGCTATCCATTTAAAACCGGTCAGGCCACTTTTATAGGCAACGCCATAAGCTGCTGCCAATTCTTTAATCATTGGTGTCGAAACAATGGTTGAACCAATGAATTGTTTCCCATTTATTTTTCCCGCTTTTTTCCATTCTTCTAATAAAAAGGCGGTCATTAAAATCATGGACTGATTTCCGTTCAATAAAGTCATTTTTCCGTCATTATCGCGAACCGCCACTCCTAAACGATCACAATCAGGATCAGTACCAATAACAATATCAGCATTGGTTTTTTCTGCTAATGCCAGGGCCATTGTTAAGGCTTCCGGTTCTTCTGGATTTGGAGATTTTACCGTTGGGAAATCTCCATTTGGTACTCTTTGCTCTTCAACAATATGTACATTTTTATATCCTGCCAACACTAATGTATCTGGTAAAACGGTAATTGAAGTCCCGTGCAAAGATGTAAAAACAATATTCAGATTATCTTTTGCCTCACTTGTGGTATTAAAACTGGCATTTTGAACAGATGATTTCACGAAAGCCTCATCTATTTGGGTATCGATATACTGAATTAAATCATCATTTGCTTCAAACTTAATTTGGTCGTATTTCAGGTCTTCGATGGCTTTTATAATTTGTGCATCCTGAGGCGGAACAATTTGGCCGCCATCTTCCCAATATACTTTATACCCATTATATTCCGGTGGATTATGTGATGCTGTAAGTACAATTCCGCATTGACAATTGAGGTATTTTAAAGCAAAAGATAATTCAGGCGTTGGTCTCAGACTGGAAAACAAATATACCTGAATGCCATTGGCTGAAAAAACGTCAGCCACGGTTTTGGCCAGTGTATCACTATTATGACGGCAGTCGTACGCTATAACCGCCTTGAGCTTTTGGTCCGGAAATACTTTATACAAATAATTAGATAATCCCTGTGTACTTTTTCCCAGCGTATATTTGTTAATACGGTTATTACCAACGCCCATTACGCCGCGCATTCCGCCTGTACCAAATTCAAGATTTTTATAAAAACTTTCTTTTAATTCTTTGGGTTGTAAAGCAATCAGTTCATTTACTTTATCTTGTGTTTCCTGATCAAAAACAGGTGTTAACCATTCTTGTGCTTGTTTTAAAATACCTATCGCTAAATTCATTTGGATTGCTGTTACTTTATTTTTTTAGAATTGCATTTTTTTTCTACGACAATTTCGATTATTTCTTTTTTTTCCATCTTTGGAACCATGATTTTTTTTCTGCTTCTCTTCCGTAACCATAACCATACCCGTAGTTGTATCCGTAACCATAACTTGAACTAAAATCAATATCGTTAAGTACATAACCCATATTGATGATTTTTTTATCCTTAAATAGTTTTTTAGAATAAGTCAACAGATTTTTTTCTGTAAATCCGGAACGTAAAACAAACAAAGTGGTATCTGCATACTTAGAAATCATAAGCGTATCACTAACCAATAAGGTTGGAGGCGTATCAAATATAATAATGTCATAGGCTGCTGTTACCTCATCAATAAAACTTGCAAAACGCTCATTGGATAATAATAAGGTTGGGTTTGGAGGTATAAGTCCGGATAAAAAAAGATCAAAAGAAAATTCATTATCCCCATTGTTAAGCAATAAATCTTTCCAATGTAAAGTATTATCATGCAAATAATTACTAAAGCCTCTGGTGTCCTTACTTATATTATCTAAGTTTCTGTGTAATTGTGGATTTCTAAAATCAGCACCTATAACAATTACTTTTTTATCAAGATGTGAGTAAGCGGTCGCTAAATTGTAAGAAACGAAAGTTTTTCCCTCTCCCTTTATAGATGAAGTAACAAATATTACTTTCCCCTTTTTATCCTCGCTGTAAGGCGTAATAAAATTAGTATTTTGGGCTAAAGTCCTAAAAGCTTCTAAATTTTGAATTTGGGAATTTTTATCTTCTTTGAGCGATGGCAGCTCTACCAGAATAGGGATATTGCCTGCTATATTTTCGACATCTGTTGCCGTATATATTTTATTATCTAATTTAAAAATTATAAATAAAATACTAAACGGAATCACCATACCTAAAAATAAAGCGATTAAAACAATCTTAGCTTTTTTTGGAGAAACGGGATAAATATCTGTAATAGCGTAATCTATAATTTTAGTATTAGCCACGGTAACGGCTAAATTGATCGAAGCTTCTTCACGTTTTTGAAGCAATAATAAATACAAACTTTCCTTAAGGTTTTGCTGACGTTCAATACTACGCAAAACTTTTTCTTTTTCAGGAATAGAAGCAAAACTTCCGTCAGCTGCTTTTTGAGCTGATTCGCTCTGAACCAGAGTGGTTTTTAGTTGCTGCTTAAAACCTTTTACAGAATTGATAATATTGTTCTTTAAGCTTACTAGTGTAGTAACCAAAAGCTGAATAGCCGGATTATTGCTTCCTGCACTTGTTTGTAGTTTTTGATAGGATAAAACCGCAGTATTATAATCGGCTACCAATTGATTGATTGTAGGATTTTGTATGCCGATATCTGCCGGTAAAAGTTCAAATGCTTTTTGAGATTCGATACTTTTTTTTAGTAAATCCGCTAATAATAATTGAGATTCTATATCAAATGATGCTTGCTCCTTTGCTGTTTTCTGGAGAATACTTGAACCGGCATCTTCCTGAATAAAACTTAAATTATTGCTTTTCTTGTAGTTTTTTTTAGAACTTTCTATAGAGTCCAGTTCTTTTCTTAAATAAACAAAACGATCGTCGACAAAATTGATTGTCCTACGCGAAACTTCTTGCTTATCTGTAATGCCATCTGCCTCAAATACGTGAATTAAATTATTGATAATTGCTTCTGATTGAGGGCCATTGGTTCCTTCTAAAGAGATCGAAAGAATGTCACTGTCTTTTCCTTCGGCATCAATTTCGAATGCATCACTGAGTTCTAATGCAGTTTCATTCAGTGGTTTTAGCGTGACATTATAGCTCATATCGACACTTTTTGTAATGTCTGATCCTAAGGCCGGCTTTATGCTTATGGGCAAATGGGCATTTTTTTTATCTGAATTGTATCTGGCAATCTCAAACTTTTGTCCCGATAAAACATCTAAAATGTTATATCCTGTTGGCGTTACCTTGATCGTATATTGCAAAGCAGTTTTTAGGTTTGTTATATCCTCATTGTAACTCACAATAAAGGGAGCATTATAGATTTGTTTCGATCTCACCGTAGAATTATAGTAATACTCTACATTCAGTTTTAAATTCTTAACGACTTGTTCTGATAGGTGAACCGACTTAAACAAAGCGATTTCGTTTTCTAAATTAATGTTTGACTTATTAAATAATTTCGTTACATCTAATGTAAAATTCGAGCTTTCCTTATCTACCAATAATTTTACTTTGGCTTGTGATTTATAAACAACGTCAGCATATCTCAAATAGGCAAAAACGCTAAAAAGTGCTATTATAATGGTAAGTAAAAACCAAGGCCAATACCTTAAATATTTACTTAACATTTGTTTTAGTTGTACAGAATTCTCGTCTTCTATTGGGTCAAAATATTCATTTTTATCTGTATGCATGAGCTTTTTATCTGGTTAATAATATAATAGAACTTAGTATCAATGAAGCAATAGTAAGTACAGTACCTGTACTGCCAATATATCCGGCCGTTTTTACTTTTGCAGTATTGGGATTCACAACTAATACGTCATTTTGGCGAATCTGATATTGTGGATTGTTCATCCAGTTTACTGTTGTAAGATCCACACTCATCATTACTCTCTTGCCTTCTGATTCTCTAATTAATAAAATATCATTTCGCTTGGCACTTATGGTTAAATCTCCGGCATAACCCAAGGCTTGCGGAACAGATAGTGATTGTTCTAAAAAGGTATAAGTTCCGGGTGCTTTTACCTCGCCCAGAATGGTTACTTTAGCATTCAAAATTCGAATTGCAACGGTAGGATCTACTAAATGTCCTCCCTTTTCGAGTGCTCCTTTAATCTTTGTTTCTAAATCGGTTACAGATAATCCCGCTGTACTAACAGATCCTAAAATAGGCAGTACAATTGTTTCGTCAGGAGACACTAAATAGCCCTGAACTTTTAGCATATCTAATGTAGAATTGTTTGCGGCGTTTCCTGTTTGTATATTATAAGGTACTGCTGTCTCCGGAACCAGCGCGCCAATCCGGATACTTAAAATATCGTTTGGCTGCACTAAAACAGCTTTGATAGAAGTTGGAACTGAAGCATAACCAGCAGCATCCTGAAAATAGATGATATCTTTTTTTGATGCACAGGACGAAAATAAAATAACGATAAGAAATAAAATGTAGGATACTCGATTCATAATAGATTGTTTAAGTAATTTAAAATTCCGGGAATTATAAATTATGGGGTTAAAAAGACAGAACTAGTATTGCAGTTTCGGAATACTTAGAGAAGTATAAATTCAATTGATTAGAACGTACTAATCAATTAATTGGATTCTAATTGGAATTTTTGTTTCGATTTCATGTTGTCATTCAATTTAGCCAAACGGTGCAGCTGTTTTTTTTGCACTTTGTCTTTTACATAAAAACGATACAATTCCTTGCCAATAAAAAAACCGGCAATAGAAACGCCAGAAATGAAACCAGCTAAATAAGAGATAATGGTAATATTCATAACATTTTTTTTTAAGTTTAAAAAGCATTTTCATCCCCTTTCAGGGTTACAATTATGGTCAAAACACAAATTTTAATATCTTTTATGAGACTCCAGTTTTGCAGATAATCAATATCAGCTTTTACTCTTCGTTGCATGTCCGAGACTTGTTTCGTTTCTCCTCTATGACCTGAAACCTGAGCCAAACCGGTAATTCCCGGTTTTACAAAATGGCGAACCATAAAATTATTAATCTGTTCGTTGTAGTCCTGCGTATGCTTGAGCATGTGAGGACGGGGTCCTACGACACTCATGTTTCCTAATAAAACATTAAAAAACTGAGGCAGTTCATCAATACTAGTTCGTCTAATAAATTTTCCTATGGGTGTAACTCTTGCGTCTTCTTTTTGAGCCTGTAAACTATCACTTTGACTATTAACAGTCATGCTTCTAAATTTATAACACCAAAAAGCTTCATTTTTTTTCCCTGTACGAAGCTGTTTGAATAAAACAGGTCCCTTACTTTGCTTTTTGATTATTATAGCCATTAACGGATACAGCCATGATAATATTAAAACCAAAACTGACAAACTAAAAACGATATCAAATACCCGTTTGACCAGTCGATTGTATGCGTTTTGCAAGGGTTCATAACGAGGACGTATAACATGAAAATTTTCGAAATTAGAACTGCTGAAAGAAGACTTTGAAATTGTAGATAAATCAGGAACAAATTTCAAACGCATACAATAGCGGTCTGCCAATTCAAAATAGCCATTCAAATCGTCTATAAATTGTGGTTTTACTACAATATACAACTCCTGAATACCATTTCCTGAAGCTCTCAAAATAGCATTTGACAGGGCTTCTCCAAAAGTTACTTTGTCTGTAAAAATCTCTTCGTTGATATCGTTTATAATTCCGGGGAAATCATAAAAATAAGCGTTGCTTTCTAGTTTTGAAGCCAATTGTATACTCGTGGTATTAAAACCCCAAATGGCTACTATAAAAGGTTTTTTTATGAACTTTTTAATATTATTTAAAACCAGCGTAAAAACAATCCTGGACAATAAAAGGTAAAAAAGTAAATAACTAAATTGTAGCAAATTAGCTCCAATTGCCATTCTGTATTCACTGGCACCCTGAAAAACAAGAAGGTAAATCTGCCATAAGATACACTGACTTAAAAACACTCGCCAACTGTTGCGATAAAAAGTAGTCAGGCTAAAAATAGTATCCAGTCGGTACAAATTAAAATACAAGGCTGCCACTAACCAGCCCACTACAGCAAAGAGATAACTGTTTTCAACAACAAAAATATTCCATTGCACAGAAGCTTCTTCTGTAAAGTTGAAAAAAAGAAATATGCCTCCGATTATCGCAAAAAAATCAGAAAGGATACTGCAAAAAATAAAAGTAAATTTATGTCTGTTACGCATTTTTACTAAATAAAAAGTTGATTTTTTGAATTAAATGATACACTAAACAACCCAAAATACCTCCTGAAATTCCGAAGAAAATATCCATAAAATCCGGTTGACGCGTTGCTATAAAAAACTGTCCGCCCTCTGCCATGCAAACCACTACGGCAGTTATTATTATGGTCTTTAATCGAAAAGGAGATTGGGTAGCTGCAGCGTTAGAAAGTCCTTGCCATACTTCTAATAAATAGCCCAGAGCGACAAAGGGAACAGCAGTTCGTAAATTAAAATATTCATTACTCCAATTCCTGATCCAAAGGGGCAAATACGTTTCGGTTTCCAAACCTGGATTGTGAATCCATGAGTAGTAAAAAATACTACCGGTACATACAAGCAAAAAAAGAATAATGATACTCTTTTTCCGCGCATTTTTTATTTTCATTCTTGGTAATGGGGTAATTGAAAGATTAGTTGATATATTGTTTCAGCGCTATTAATTTCTTCAGAAAAACAGCTCTAAATGCTGATAAACCATGATGTTTATAAATACGATAATCTTCATACAATACTTCAAAAGCTCTTTTATACGAAGTGCTTAATCCGCCCATTCTCATTTTGACAACATAGGTGCTCAGGTATACTAATTTTATTTTATTCACAAATAAATAGCGGAGCAGTAATTCAGTATCCGAAGCAATTGTAAAGTTCAAATCATAATCTCCTAATTTTTCGATCACAGATTTTCGCAAATAAACAGTGGGATGTAAAGGAAGCCAGCCTACTTTTAATTTTTCGAAAACAAAGTCTCCTCCTATTCTATTGCGGATTATTTTTTCTTCGGCATCGTTACTCACGTATATGCCGTCTCCGTAAATTCCTTCAGTCTGATTATTTCGTTGAAAAGCGCTTACAATTTTAGTGACAACACCAGCATCATAAAACTCATCATCAGAATGCATTAAACCTATAATATCTCCCGTAGCCATTTTCAATCCTTTATTGATGGCATCATACATCCCTTTATCAGGTTCTGAAAGATATTGGGTAATTTTACCAGCATAAGATTGAATGATATCCTTTGTACCATCTTTAGAATTTCCATCGATGACAATGTATTCAATATTGGTATAGTTCTGATTTAAAACACTTTCTATACATTGGGCAATAGTATTTTTTCTATTGTAGCAAATAGTGATTATAGAAACTTTCATAATTATATTATTATTACAAATTATTGGCTGAACACCTGATAGGCATGAAGAGTTGATACGCTTCTTCATAAAAAAAAGCTTATCAATCGTAAATTGAAAAAATGTGTTAAGAAATTGGAGCTGCTATTATATACTATAATTCTCCACCATCCAGTCTACGGTTTGTTTCGTTCCTTTGCTTCTGGATACAGGTAAATGAGGAGCCAATTTTTCGATATCAGATAAATCGAAAAAATTATTGGTCGTCATGTTTTTTAATCGAAAACTTGTCATAGGAAATTTAACTTTCAGTAGTTTCAAACAATCGCCAAAAAAAGCCGCCATTACAAAAACAGAATAAGGAACATTATGGATTTTTATATTTTTGATTCCTGCAATTTCATCTGCCCAAGAAGTAATATTATAAGGCTCATAATCTCCCAAATAAAATATTTTTTGATCTACCAGCTCTTTATCTGAAGCAATAATTGATTGTATCTGGTAAATAAAATTATCGATATAGCCATACGTTTTTTTGCAGGCTTTACTGCCCATATGAAAGTACTTACCGGAAAGTACTATTTTAAAAAAAAGATTATAAGGTTCATCAAAATAAGGTCCCCAAATAGAGGTTGGCCTTACAATAGTCCAGGTATATTTAGGATTCCAGTCTGTGATGTTTTTTTCTGTTAAAACTTTACTTTCTCCGTAAATGGTATGAGGTGTAAAGTCATTAAAATCCTGAGGGACATAACCTGGCTGGCAAACATACATTGAGGAAGCAAAAATGACTTTTTTAAGATTTTTTAGTTGATCTAAAACAAATAGTAAATTTTTTACTCCGCCAATATTAGCATCATAATCTTCTAATGTTTTACCATTTAGGTCTGTTCTGGCTCCTAAATGAATGACATATGCCGGATCATATGAAAGTATTACACTCTCTAATTCTTGCCTGTTGCATAAATTTACCTTTCTAAAAATAGAATTATGTTCCTTTGTTTTAGGTTCCTTAATATCGATACTCACTACCTGGTGATTATCTTTTAGTAATTTATTGATCAAATTGGTACCAATAAACCCTGATCCGCCGGTAATTAAAAATTTTGCCATTTTTATAATTTTAAATTCTGTCTTTTATTGCAATAGCTGGAGTTCCTACACATATTTTACCGCCTGGCATACTCTTTAATACGGAACTTCTGGCGGCGATTATTGAACCTTTGCCAATAGTTACTCCCGGAGCAACATATACATCATTTGTTAGCCAGCATTCATCTTCGATAACTACCGGTTCGCAAAAAATATCAAAAGAAATTTTATCGTATTCATGTCCGCCCGTATTGATGTAGACTTTATGTGCTAAGGCAACATTACTGCCTATTTTAATTTTTCCAAGACTGTACAAAACATTGTCCTCGCCTATCCAGCTATAATCTCCTATTTCGATATTCCAGGGATAAGTAACCTTTACGGTCGATCTTAATAGTACTCCTTTTCCAATTTTGGCTCCAAACGACCTAAGAAGAAAACGACGCCATCCATAAAAAAATTGAGGCGACAATGCAAAAAGTGTTCCTTGTACGATCCACCATAATTGTACAGTAATTTTAGATTTTCCGCGAAATGTTTTGGGTACAGTAAATTTTTGTAAATCCTGATAGATCATCTTAAATAAGTGATTTTAAAACTTTGTTTAATCTTTGGGCAGTGCTTTTTACATCAAAATGTTTTTGATATAGTGAAAAGGCATTTTTGCCCATTTCTGTTTTTTCATTTTTATTCAGTGCTTCCCATTTTTTTAGAATTCCCAGAATTCCATTAAAAGTATCAGCACCAACAAAACCTCCTCCGCCATCTTCAATCTCCCTGTAAATATTGACTTTATCTGTAATTAATACTGCTTTTTCGCAGGCCAGTGCTTCGACAATAGCAATACCAAAATTCTCCTGATGACTTGGTAACAAGTAGGCTTCGCAATTGTAGAAAGCGCCCCATTTTTCATCGCCCTGCAACATTCCTGAAAAATGAATTTTTGAATTTTCGGCGGCCATTTTTATCATTTCCTGTCCGTAAACAGATTCATGTGGTCCCGCAATTACTAAATCCGGAAGAGCGGGATTATCGATAGAAAGCTGATTGTAAGCCTGAATCAATAAATCGACTCCTTTTTTTTCGTGAATCCTGCTTAAAAAAAGCCAATATTCCTTGTGGAGCACTTCAGGACATTTTTTATAGAATGCAGTATCAAATTCCGGCTTTCTGACGGGTGGTGCCTGAATTCCGTAGCTCACATTAATCGCCTTTTTAGGACTATATCCTTCAAAAGTTGTTGACGCCAGCTGCAATTCTTCCTGACACGTATAAAAAAGGGCATCGGCGTTATTTATGCATTTTTTTTCTATAAAATACCAAACCATTTCATTTCTAAAAGCTTTCCATTTTCGGTCAGCCGCAGTTTGAAAATAAGGATCTAGCATACCATGTGGCATGATCACTACTTTTGGTACTTTTTTATAAGACTTTTTTAAAGAATTAATTGCCTTGTAAACCATTAAATTGTAATGCTGCCAAAGACCATGAACCATTACCACATCATACTTTAAGGCGTTTTTTATCAACCAGTCATACAACAAAGGCTGATATTGATAAGAGGTTTTTCCTTTTCCTATTTTATGAATAATAAAATCATCTTTTGTAGCATACTCTTCCTCTGCATTATCCAAACATACTACTTCGACCTCTGTACCTAATTGCTTAATAAAAGGATTTACATTACGTATTCCCTGGCAAGGACCTCCAGTTTTTGGATTCATGGAGGTTATAACTCTGAGTACTTTCATTTCTTGTTATGGTTGTTTAATTTTAAATCGTGGTGATGCATTTTTCATCTATTCTGCAGCAATAACTGTTTCTTTATTATTGCTTTTTTTAGTAGAAGGGTAAAAACGATCTCTTAAACGCAATGAAGGCCATTCGATAATGGTTGATGTTACGTATCCTAAAAATAAACTTAGAGATAACTGAAACAGCATTACTATAATTAAAATAACCAGGTCATTATATCCTTGATTAAAAAGTATCTGTTGGATTTTTTTGGAAGGTCCAACAGAGACCGAGTGCCATAGATAAATTCCATAAGAATAAATTCCGATCCATGCTATAAAACGATAAATAATACTTTTTTTAAGAATCGATTTAGAAGTTACGACCTGTACAATTAGTAATGTAAAACCAATGGCCTGAACTAAATAACCAATGCTTCGGTCGAGATACGGATTATTTACCGTGAAAAAAATTGTTAGTACTAAAACAGCAAATGAAATGTTAAGTAATAACCGATTAGAAGCCAAACGATCAAATGATTCTTTGTAATAAATATGCACTACTGATAAAATAACACCAAACAGCAAACTATCCATTCTATATTGTGTCTGGCGAAAAGTGGCGTCTAAATAGCCATAATTTACAGCAACCAAACGTAAGCTCACAGATATTACAATAACTATTAATAGATTGAATATGATTTTCTTTGGTGGATTTTTTGCCTGATACGATATAAAAAAAGCAAGAAATATATAAAAATGCTCTTCTACCGCTAACGACCAGGTTTGATTAATTGAAGAACCAAAATAATTTTGTACATGAAAAAGATTTTGCCACAAAAAAGTACTAATAGGATGATGGCCTGAAAACAGATGAACAATCAAAAGAAAGTATAGCGGAGGCCAAATTTTTATCGCTCTTCGAACTAAAAATCTTGGTGCATTGATGTCTCCTGTCGCCTTTAATTCTTTCAACAATAATCCTCCTACCAGAAAACCGCTTAAAGCAAAGAAAAGATTAACTCCGGTTCCTCCAAACGATTTAACCGTTAAGATCGCCTTATCTAAAAAGTATAATCCTGAAGTGGGTGTATTAAAATGTAATCCCAAAACCAACAAAATAGCTAAACCTCTCAGAAAATCCAATTCAATTCTTCTATTGGCTACTTTAGGCTGACTGAACAATTTTATCTTCATTATTTTCATTATTAAAAAAATGCAAAAAGAAATAAATCCTCTTATTCTATTATTAGTTTATACTGTTGTTCTAATTGATTTAAAAAAAATTCAGTGTCAAATTTTTTAATCGACTCTAATCCTGTAGCGATACATTCCTGTCTTTCTGAATCAGAAAGATTTACAATTCTGGTTATTTGATTTGCCGCTTTTTTACTCCAATCTTCCACTAATAATGCATTAAATGGCCTACGCTGTATTAGAAAAAAATCAGCAAAACCAAGAATCTCTGTCATAGGAGCCCGATTTGTAGTTACTACCGGACACCCACATGCCATAGCTTCTGCTATTGGCCAGCCAAATCCCTCATCGAGCGAAGGAAACAATAAGCAGGTGGCTCCGGAATAAGCTGCATTAATATATTGGTCATCAAGGCCTATTACGAAATGAATGTCTTTTTTGTATAAAGATTTTTCATATACCTCTTTTAGTTTTTCTGTAGGTTGTGCACCTACCAATACAAGCGGCAAAAAAACATCCGACGAGGCTCTCCAGGCATTGTAAATCTCTATTACTCCTTTTCTGTTTTTATAAAACTGATTGCCGCCAACATGAAGAATATAACCTGCTGATAAATCAATATTCAGGAGATTATCCAGAGAATTGCGTGACGAATGAGTATCTAAAACTTTAAACTCTCTGTTTAAGCCATTATAACAAACTACCGAGGATGAAATTTTACCTTCGTGCAATTCATGCAAATCTTCCTGTGTTTTTTTTGATATTGATATGAAGTGCTTTCCTTTAGAAAATCCTTTTCGAATAAAATCCTGATAGATTTTTCCGGTTCCTCGAGTGGGATTTTCAGGAATTTTTCCTAAAGCTGAATTTAGAGCTAAAAAATCATGACAATGAATGACATGCGGTTTCGTTTTTACTAATGGTACCCATGGACCTAAAGCCTGATCGGCAAAAACAAAAATCGTATCCTTAGAACAATGTTTGAGTTTTGATTTTACTTTTAAAGGAAAAACAAGGTACTGATCAATATATCCTAACCATTTTTTGATGGGCGAAAACGGTAATTTATGAAAAAAAGCCTGAGGTTGCCAGGTCAGCACTTCGTAGCCTTTTTGCTGCATGCCATCGGCTAACATTTTTGCATATCTGGGCATACTTTGTGATCCTACAAAACTAGGGTGTGTAAATAATACTATTTTCATGATTGTTTTTTCTATAGGCTTACTTCGCCAATATCTACTACTATTTAAGCGGTATAAATATCTTTTTCGGTTGATTTTTTTTAAGAAAAATGAGGACCATTTCTAAGCGGTCTGCGAGATGATTATCTTCTGTTTTTTTTTAGGCAGCTGCATTAGTTTTATTAAAAAAACCAATAGCCAAAAAATAAAACATTGTTGCCAAAACCCTCGTAATATATAAGCTAATGGAACGATCGAACTTATAGAGTTTCTGAAAATACCCAGAAAACCAAATATATTTATGAGTCCAAGAGTTGAGAATAATATGGTACCATTTTTAAATAAAACAAGACTATCCATTAATGTAAATGACAAAAACAATAATACAAACACGATCGGGAAACACCAATAACCAAATGTGGCCAACCCATCTCCTACCAGGCTTGTAACCCGGAATCCGCCTAATGCAGAAGGTGTATGCGTACCGGTAAAGTAAAGCTTATCACCGGGAGAATATTCTAACTCTTCTTTATCAATAGTAACTCCAACTACAGACAAAAATGGAAGCGGATAAATCGCTAACGTTTTTTCGAAAAAACTCTTTTGCATTTTTTCATTTCCATAGCCAATTTTATTGGCATAATATAAGGTTTGATCAATAACCCTTGCATTACCATATCTGTTAATCATAAAATTATTCAGATAGGTTTCGTCCCAGCCTCTGCTATAACTAAATACATTATCCTGTACTTCTATTGAGGTATTTCTAAGCTTTTCCATCAGCTTCTCGTTTTGCATGGTTTCGATGGTATTGTCCAAAAGTTCACTTCGACTTACATCATTACGAATTTTTCTGTTGGCAAGCATCGCTAAGGAAATATCAGACAGAAATCCTAATCCAAAAAATACCAGAAAAACGATTGTGCCTATTTTCCAGGGTGAAAGAATGCTGAAAATAGAAATGTTATCTTTTAATAAATAAAGAATAAACAATAAAAGAACCGTAAAAATGGGATAAATCATTTGTTGACGGCTGTTTGCAGCAAAACTTAAAACAAACGTAAATGACGCATAAATAACGACAAGATTACTGCGAAACTTGTTGTATGGCAGTCCTGATAATGAAGGGAAAAACATAATTATAGGCGCATATTGCAAATAAGTTAATCCTTCTAAAAACTTGTTTCCAGCGTCTCCATACTGCACTTCGTTTACCACTGCAAGACTTTTTATTCTGGCCAATAAACCTATAAGTCCTAAAATCCATAATGTTGAAGGTTCGGTTTCGAAAAAATTTAGCTTGTATAAGGTGCGCTGTATGATATTGTTGCGTCTTCGTTTTCTGTAAACTACTACATAAAATGATAATGAAGCTACAATAAAAATCAGTGTTTGATAAAAAAAGGTCTCATAAGGATTTTGAAAACCGTATGTAATGGGTTTTGATTCTATTAATGTTGCGGTCAAAGGAATAAAACTCGCCAGAAAAATAGATGAAAATGCTAAAAAAGAAAACGGATGTTCCAGTATTATTTTCTTTTTAAAGAAAAAATTACGAAAGATTAGCCAAACTATTACTGTCATCACACAACCAGCAAAATTTTGCCAGGAAGGGAAAAAAAATATTTCGCCAATTATAGAAAGTACTACTACTAAATCAATATATTTAGTTACTGATTGTAAAGCACTTCCTTTCCTTCGTATTTTTAGATTATCAGTCATTTTTTTGCGCGGTTTTCAGCATTCTCTTAACAGCTTCTTCGTTAGAATATCCAGAGGTTTTACATCTTTGTATTCCTCCTTCAATTATTTGCCTGCGTTCTTCTTCGTTATTTAAATAATAGCGGCATTTTTCTAATAGTTCTTGATCGTCAGCAAAAAAAACGGCTTCTTTATTTTCACTAAACAATTCCAAATGTTCTGCTGTTCGCTCGGCCAGCATAAAACCGCCACATGCCGGAATTTCCATTGTACGGGAGGTTTGAGTATCAGAATTCATTTTTCTTAAAAAACAAAGAGAAATTTTAAATGCCTGCAGTGCCTTCGAATAATCTTCTGAATAAATTCCAGGTGCTATTTCAAGGTTGTCAGTTTTATATTCATTCCATTTTTTATCTCCAAAAACCTTAACTTTTATTCCATTCTTTGCTAAATATAAAATACTGTCACACCGCTCTTTTTCCCAGGCTCCAATAAATCCGACATCACCGCCCAATCGCTGTATTTCATCCTCGCTAAGCATTCTGGGATAATGAAAAGTTTGTTCGTAATGTTTGTTTGTAAAAACTATTTTTCTGGCACCCAGACGTCGCATGTGCTCAAGGATGTAAGATTTTGTGGTAAAATGCAGATCATAAAGCGGAATACAATCGAGATAATTTTGACTCTGATTGTGCCTTAAAGCCATATTATCCGGTGAATAACTCACAATCTTTGTACTAGGCGAAAGCTTCCTGATATGTGCCAGAGTTTTACGGTTTATGGTAACTCCTTTATCGATCCAGACAATGTCATAAGGAGATTCGATAGCTTTCCTTATAAAATCCTTTATTTTTTTATTGGCTGATGAATTATCAGGCAATCTGACCGCCAGACCTGACTGAAACAAATGATAGGCAATTCGATACCAGATAGAAAAGGGTTTCTTGCGTGTATTGACCACATGAATTTCATCTGAAATCTTTTTTAACGCCCAATGACGATGCAGACAAGTATTGGACAAGCCTGACATATTTCCTATAGATAATATCTTCACTTTATTATGTATTGATCTTTTTGATAAAAAAACTAAAAATGAACTAGTTTTAAAACGCAGGTTCTTTGGTTAATAATTGCCTTTTTTTTCTATTAATGATTTTATATCCTGGACAAATTCGTCAGTAAGAGCCTGACTTTCTTTTAAGGCATCGGGATAAATTACAGCCTGAGAAATATCTTTGGCCAAATCTCCTGAAAACAAAACGGGCGGATATTTGTAAAAATCATACTTTTCGGATCTTGGGGCAAACAGTATACATTTCTTTTTCATTAAAATGCTCCAGTAAACGGCATGGTAACTATTGGTTAAAACCACTTCAGAGCTTCCTATAAAAGCAATCATTTCCTTTAATGAAGCGCTGTTTGTAATTTTATCGAATTCATGAATTTCCTGCGGAAGATGGTGCGGAACATCTTTATGTGCCACTACTCCAATATATCTCTTGACTGGATACTCCTGCTGTAATTCTGGTAAAGCACACGTAGCGCAAGGCACATAACGAAAATCATTGTATTTGAAATCGCGAACTGCAACCAAATCAAAAGCTTTGAAATCGACTTTTTTATTGATTTTTTGTTTTGCATTAGAATTGAATCCTGCGGACCATACTACTGCTTTTCCTGCTTTTTTTGCTGCTTTATTGATATTATAGTTCCATTCGGGCATTGCGTTAAGCAATCCGCCGCCGCCTACAAGTATTACGTCATTCTTTTTAATCAATGAGAAATCGACTCTATTTACATCGTGTACAATGCATTTGTATTGGTCAAATTCCGAGAGAAAATACTGGTAATAGCCACAAACTTTATCTCCGGTATTATTGGTAATATATCTGTGTATAAAATGAACAGTCGGGGTTGTTGTAACGTAATTTTGGTTCAATATTTTTGTGGTATATTTTTTTCCGGATCTCCAAATTTGGAACACGGTAAATAAATCGTACTTATTTACTAAAAGCCTGTAGGTATTTTTGATTGACATTTTTAAGGGTATTTAATTAGCCTCTTTACAAGCAATTAGTTCGCTGTAAAAGTTGCTTTACTTTTTTTTAAAATAAATTTTGCCTGATCCCATAATCCGGCATACATTTCTTTAAAGCTGATGTTAAGAAACTTATTGTTATTCCTTAATGTGTATACAAAAAGGGCAAATTCTGTAAGTACAAGTGCCAAAGGAATCAGGTTCATATTAGGTTCTATTTTTAGAAACACATAACACAATGCTACTCCGGCAACCTGAGAAATTAAAAATACTACCGTAAAGCGAACGTGGGTGTTGGTAGAAAGCGGGATGACACTTGACAATCCGGAAAGGCATGAAATCAAGAGTACAAACAACATTCCTATAAAGAAAACTTCATTGAATACTATGGCATGTTTGGTCCATTCCATATAAATTGTTTTTCCTGTAAATACCAGTAAAATAATGCATAATAAAGTAGCAGCAAATGTGATTACGAGTGATTTGTTGTAGATATTTAATATCGTTTTATAATCCTTTCTTCCGTAAGCTGCACAAATTTCAGGATTGATAGATGTGGACAACATATTCATCATCTGACGCAGAAAATTAACAAGCGTTCTTGTTGTGGTAAAAACAACCAGAAAAGTCCCGCCCAAAAGTACATTCACTACAAACACCATCCCCTGGCTGGAAACGGCCTGCCCTAACGGAAAAAACATAAAAGCAAGCGACGGTTTCATAATTGATTTAAAAACAGGTCCGTCAAAATTGCGCAGGTAAAGTCCTGATGCGAATGTTTTTCGGGAAGCAAAATGCTTAAACAAAATTCCTGCTATCGAAGGAATAAGATATATCGTAAGCATTAAAATAATATCCATTTTAAAAAAGATCCCACAAAACAGTATAATCAACTCAGCCATACGTATGAGGTTGTCTGCTACAATAACTACGTGAGTTCGTGATGTGGCCCTAAAAATACCATGGTACACTCTGCCATACATCATGGCAAAAACTTCGCACAAAAGTAAAACAAAGGCAACAGAGGTTTCTTTTTCTGTAAAGTGCTCTACTCCCAGCATTCCTTTAAACCCCCAAAGGGCGAAGATCAAAACAGATACTAAAAGAAATACACCAAATACAGATAAAACAAATAAGAAGGCATTCGTTTGCAATTTTAAGCAGGTATCATAATCCTTTTGATTGTACTTAATGACAAATTCATTGTTACTTGCCCGGTTGAGTCCCATATCGGTCATCGCAAAAAACGAGGAAAGAGCCGTAATTAATATCCAATCAGCATATTTATCAATTCCCCAGTACATAATAAACAAAGGAACCATTGCGATCTGGTTAAGAAAACTAACCCCCATTCCGAATATACTTGCCGCGAAATTTTTTACTATTGACTCATATACTGACATAATTGTGCGTAATTTTTAAGATTTTAAGATAGTCCTAAGACTAAAATGTAGTGTTGGCCGGCGGTTAGAGAAGAACAATAAAAAGACCCAAGAATAGTGTTATGCTTACTTATCATATAAGTACAACATCTGCATACAGTAACACCGTTTTTAATTATACCCCAAAACAATTAAAATAAAACTAGATCTTACCATGAAGAAAGATTGATCTGTGTGTTAATGCATGTCAGACTCTGTATCCATTGGGTCTTAATGTTCTTTATGATTTTTTGATTAAATTCTTTGATGATATTGAAACTCCATAGGGCAGTATTTTTGTGTGCAATTATCCATTAATTAAAATTGAATTTTTCATCAAAATATACACGCAGATCATCCCGATACCCCATTTTTGTTTCTAAGCAATCTAAGACCCCTATGTTTTTTATATTGGTAAACTTATTCAGGAATTTCGGGCAGTGATTGCAAATTAATAACTGAATTCCATGAGTATACAACCTAAACAAATCGATTAAATCATCTTCAGAATAAAGGACAAAAACAATCAGTGAAAGGTCTGTATTTATCTCATTTCCATAGATAATGGCCTTTTTATTACCCGTTAAAAACTTGATGTCTTTGAACTCATACTTTAAAAATCTCGAAAAATAATGAAAGTCATCAAAAACCAATACTTTACTTTGATTCATGTTTTTAAAAATTAAAAATTAATGTTTCATTAAAAATATTTGAAACTATTATTACTACTTCAATTGCTTTTCCGGAGATAAAAAAAATAAAAGTTCAGTATTATTTACTTCAGGTGCCTTTTTAAAATCAGACTAAAAAGAAACTTTTTTAACATTTTCTACATTGGCCAAAAACCAGTTGTAGGTTTCCTCAATTCCTTCTTCTAAAGCGACCTGATGTTTCCAGCCCAATTGATTCATTTTAGCACTATCCATTAATTTTCGTGGAGTTCCGTCTGGCTTTGTTGTATCCCATATAATTTCTCCGCGATGTCCAACAATTTGCTGTATTGTCCAGGCTAATTTTTCAATACTTAAATCTTCACCGGTTCCAACATTGTAGAGATAATCCGGAAGTTGATTTTCTAAAGCAAATACAACGGCCTGTGCCATATCATCTACAAAAAGAAATTCTCTTAGCGGTGTTCCTGTTCCCCAAAGTGTTACAGGCGAATGATCGTTTTCTTTAGCTTCATGAAATTTGCGTATCATAGCAGGTAAAACATGCGAACTTGTCAAATCAAAATTGTCGTGAATGCCGTATAAGTTAGTGGGCATGAGACTCACATAATCTTTTCCAAATTGTTTTCTGATGGCTTCGCAGGATTTAATTCCTGAAATCTTAGCCAGCGCATACCACTCATTAGTGGGTTCCAGGGAATCTGTCAGGAGATATTCTTCTAATAAGGGTTGCGGAGCCAGTTTAGGATAAATACAAGAGCTGCCTAAAAAAATAAACTTTTCTATTCCTGCATGCAAAGCAGTATCAATAAGATTATTCTGGATCTGCATGTTCTCCATAATAAATTGATACGGGTAATCTTTGTTTGCCAGAATCCCTCCTACTTTTGCTGCCGCATCAATAATGGCATCCGGTTTTTCTCTGGATATAAATGCTCTCACAGCTTCCTGATTGCGAAGGTCTAATTCCTCACTAGACTGACCTATTAGATTTGAATATCCTTTCTTTTCTAATGCTCTCCAAACTGCTGAGCCTACCATCCCGCGATGTCCGGCAATATATATCTTTGCTGTTTTATCTAAACCCATTTTTATTCGTAATAATTCATTGTTTGATATCCTGCTTCTTCCAGATGGTGATCTTTTTTCATTAATTTCACATCTGATTCCATCATATCGGTCACTAAATCCTGAAGATCATATTCCGGAGTCCAGCCTAGTTTGGTATTGGCCTTCGTGGCATCACCAATCAATAATTCGACTTCTGTTGGACGGAAATAACGAGGATTTACCGCCAAAACTTCTTTTCCTATTTCTATTTGATAATCCGGATTACGACAAACTGCGACATACGCTTTTTCATCTACATCAGTTCCTGTAAACGCTAATTCGATACCAACGTGAGCAAAACTCATTTTAACAAATTCGCGAACCGGAGTTGTAGTACCTGTTGCAATAACCCAATCTTCCGGCTCTTCTGCCTGAAGAATCATCCACATCATACGTACATAATCTTTAGCGTGTCCCCAATCTCTTTGTGCATCAAGATTTCCCAAATAAAATTTATCCTGCAATCCTAAGGCAATTCTGGAAACCGCGCGGGTAATTTTTCTGGTTACAAAGGTTTCTCCACGAATAGGAGATTCATGGTTGAATAAAATTCCGTTACAGGCATACATTCCATAAGCTTCTCTGTAATTAACCGTTATCCAGTAGGCGTACATTTTTGCAACAGCATACGGAGAACGAGGGTAAAAAGGCGTAGTTTCTGATTGTGGAACTTCTTGAACTTTTCCGTATAACTCAGATGTAGAAGCCTGATAAATACGGGTTTTCTTTTCTAATCCTAACAAACGAACTGCATCTAAAACCCTTAGTGTTCCTAAACCATCAGCGTTTCCTGTATATTCCGGTATTTCAAAAGAAACCTGAACATGACTCATTGCTGCCAGGTTATAAATCTCATCGGGCTGAATTTGCTGAATCAAACGAATTAAGTTCGTACTATCAGTCATGTCGCCATAATGCAATATAAATCGTTGATTATTTACATGCGGATCTTGATACAAATGATCAATACGATCTGTATTAAACAAAGAACTTCTTCTTTTTACGCCATGAACAATATAGTCTTTTTTTAATAAAAACTCACTTAAATAAGCTCCATCCTGACCAGTTACCCCTGTTATTAGTGCTACTTTAGCCATAATTATTTATCTTTTATTTTGTTTTGATTTTGTACTTTTCATCTTGTGCAGAGATGAATTCTGTTTTCTTTAAGTCCGGTGATTGTCAATACAAATTGCTGCGCTAAATCAAACAAGAACCTGATAACTCCAGCTGCTGATACACCTCTTTAACTTCTTGCGAATATTTTTTTTGTAAAACCAAAAGGGCATCAGGAGTATGAACCAATAAGCAATCTTCTAAACCTACAAAGGCCGTATGCACATCAGAACCAATTACAATATTTCCGTTAAGATCTGCTGAATGTCCGTTTTGCATCAAATAATCATATACCGCTTCAAAAGATCCTAAATCAGACCATTCGAAATGAGTAGCCACTACTTTTATATTTTTACTTCGCTCCATTACAGCGTAGTCTACACTGATAGAAGGTATTTGAAGCGATAATTCATAATTTAATAAACCATCGACATTATCCTGCCAAACCAGTTGGGCTCGCTTGTAAAGTTCCGGTTCCTGTACTTTTAACTCTTCTAAAAAGAAACCAGCTTTAAAACAGAACAAACCACTGTTCCACAAAAATCTTCCGCTTTCTGTAAAGGATATTGCTTTTTCTAAATTTGGTTTTTCATGAAATGCCAATACTGTATCTCCATCAAATTCAATATATCCATAGCCGGTTTCCGGTCTTAAAGGCTGTATCCCAAAAGTGACTAAAAAGTTATTTTTTGCTAATGCTATAGCCTGATCCAATCCTGCCTTATATTGTACTTCTCCTTCTATGATATGATCAGATGGTGTTACGATCAATATGTCATCCGGATCAGCATTGAATGCAGCAAAAGCAATTGCAGCAGCTGTATTTCTTGGAGTAGCTTCAATGATATGCGTAAAAGGAACGCCTAATTTTTTCATGACGTTCTCCGTCAAATGACTATTATCTCTGTTTCCAACCACTACAACATCATCTGCCACTGCGGCATTTCGTTCTAAAGTCAGTTCAAATAGCGATTTACCCTCAAATAAATCCAGATATTGTTTGGGCTGGCTTTTACGGGAAAGTGGCCAAAGCCTGCTTCCTACTCCTCCCGTTAGCACAACATGTATTATTTTATTTGTTGAATTCATATTTTCTCATTTAATAATTCAATCTGAAAAACCTCTCTGCGTAAATTAGAACTCGAAAAACGATGGTCTCTCGTATTGAAATAAAGTACAATACCTTTTTCTTCGCAATAGTTTCTGCCTGTAAAATCCCTTTCCTTATATTCATCACCTACAATGCGCACATCGATTTGAAAAGCTTTTAAGATATCTTCTAAATCCTGCTCTGTGGTATAAGGCACAATCTCATCTACAAACTTGCACGCCTTCAACTGAATGTAACGTTCTACAACTGTCTGCGTGGGTTTGTTTTTGGTAGGTCTGTCAATAGTTGGATCTGTTTGTAAGCCAACAATCAAATAATCACAATGTAATCTCGCTTCTTCAAGCATTTTCACATGACCCGCATGCAATAAATCAAAAGCACTAAAGGTTATTCCTGTTTTCATAATATTGGTTTTTTGCTTATAAATGAGTTCAAAAAATAAATCGGGCTGTAAAAGATATTTATACAAATATTTTAAAATTGAACAAGGGTTCCCCGTGAATAGTTACATTTTACTATCCCTAAAAAAAATAAAATTTATTATTTTTTTGACTTATTATGTTTGGAAAAAGTTGGAAAGTGACTACAAAAAAACGACTACCAACAAGGCAAAATTAACACAGACTCAGAATAATCGAAACTTAATTTAGTGGTTAAAAAGTCTTAATAAGGAATAATTACAATTGAAAAGAGCGCCTAAAGAAATAAAACACAATTAATTTCACTTACCTATATATTAAATCTATTTGCAACAAAAACAAACTGTTAAAGTGTATTTAACTGCACAAAACAAAATCTTACAAATAATTAATATTCAATAATTTACAATTAATATACCGCTATACTATTAATAGGTATTTAAAGAAAAGTCAAGTATCAATAAATATTAATTTAACATTCAAAGAAGAACAGATAAAATATTATGAAAACTAAAATTACTAAAATCTGCTGTATCGGTGCTGGTTATGTTGGTGGACCCACCATGGCAGTAATTGCTAAAAAATGTCCACACATACAAGTAACAGTTGTTGACTTAAATACAGAACGCATAGCGGCCTGGAATGATAAGGATGTAGCCAATATTCCAATTTACGAGCCAGGGCTTAGTGCTATTGTAGAGGAAGCCAGAGGAAGAAACTTATTTTTCTCTACCGATGTTGAAAAAGCGATAGAAGAAGCCCAGATTATTTTTATCTCAGTAAATACGCCAACGAAAACGTATGGAAAAGGAAAAGGAAAAGCAGCCGATTTAAAATATATTGAACTTTGCGCCAGACAAATCGCCAAAATTTCAAAAGATGATAAAATTGTGGTAGAGAAATCTACTCTGCCGGTACGAACTGCTGAGGCTATCAAAAGTATTCTGGACAACACCGGAAACGGAGTGCAATTTCAAATTTTATCCAATCCTGAATTCCTGGCAGAAGGAACAGCTGTTACTGATTTATTACATCCGGACCGAATTTTAATAGGTGGCGAAACCACTCCTGAAGGACAAGAAGCAATTGAGGCATTAGTTGATGTTTACAAAAATTGGGTTCCCGAAGAAAAAATATTAACCACAAATGTATGGTCTTCAGAATTGTCTAAACTAACTGCCAATGCTTTCCTGGCACAGCGCATTTCGTCGATAAACGCTTTATCTGAACTTTGCGAAAAAACCGGTGCTGATGTTAATGAAGTAGCAAAAGCGATTGGAATGGACAGCCGAATTGGTTCTAAATTTCTAAAAGCATCAGTTGGATTTGGAGGTTCTTGTTTTCAAAAAGACATTTTAAACTTAGTTTATATCGCAAAATCATACGGATTAAATGAAGTGGCTGATTATTGGGAGCAGGTTATTATTATGAACGATTATCAGAAAAAAAGATTCTCGACCAAAATAACACAAACTTTATATAATACGGTTGCCGATAAAAAAATAACATTCTTTGGCTGGGCTTTCAAAAAAGATACGAATGATACCAGAGAATCGGCAGCTATTTATGTTGCAGATGATCTAATCTCAGAACAGGCTAAAATTGCAGTTTATGATCCTAAAGTAAGCAGAGAAAAAATACTGGCCGATTTAGATTATTTAAAAACCAGATCGCAGGAAGAAAACAAAGCAAGCCTGGGTTCTTACCAAAATCCTTATGAAGCTTGTCAGGAATCACATGCCATTGCAGTGCTCACAGAATGGGACGAATTTAAGACTTATGACTGGCAAAAAATATACGATTCGATGCTAAAACCGGCTTTTGTATTTGATGGCAGAAATATTTTGAATAAAACAGAACTGGAATCTATTGGTTTCATTTATCAGGCAATTGGTTCTTAAAGTGGTATAAAAAAGACTAAAAATCATCTTGTACAATCCAAAAACATATATAAAATGAACTGGTACGTTATCTATACAAAACCAAAATGGGAAAAAAGAGTTGCTGACCAACTCACGCAGTTGGGCGTAAACTGCTATTGTCCTTTAATAAAAACTACAAAGCAATATTCAGACAGAAAAAAAACGCTTGAGGTACCGCTTTTTAGTAACTATGTATTTGTTCAATTGGCTGATAAAGACCGAAATTTAGTTTTTTTATCACGGGGAGCCATCCGGTATTTATACTGGCTAGGAAAACATGCCATTGTAAAAGATAAAGAAATCAGCACTATAAAAGAGTGGCTTACTGAAAACGCCGCTATTAGTATTAGCCAATACAATGTAGGCGAAACGATTAAAGTAAATTCAGGCCCTTTTTTAAATCATGATGCTGTAATCAAAGAAGTAACTAATTCTCACTATGTCCTGATTTTAGAATCTTTGGGATGTGTCTTAAAAATTAAGCACAAAGCCGCAGAAATTAAGATCGCGATTTAATAAAAATGAAATAAAAAAAATGGATTTTAATTTATCTAAAGAAACAGACAAGGATACAATATTTAAAAAGATCGCTTCATTTTTGGAAGACCAAAATTTTAAAGTAGTACAACAGGATAACACAAGACCATGGGGAGGTTTTTTTGTAATAGATGAAAAACAAGCACAAGCTTTTGCAGCGCAATTTTTTCCGCATTTAGAAATGTCCGAAATTGAGATTACCAATAAGTTGAGCCCAAAAATTTTAATTGTCGCACCTAATAAACGATTGTCCTGGCAATATCATTTTAGGAGAGCCGAAATCTGGACCATTCTTTCTGGTCCTGTTGGTGTAAAAACAAGTGATACTGATGAAGAAAAAGAACTTCAAATACTTGATCCGGGTCAATTTATTCAAATGAATAAAGGAGAACGCCATCGTTTGACAGGCTTGGATTCCTGGGGAATTGTTGCTGAAATCTGGCAGCATACTGATCCGGATCACCCTTCTGATGAAGATGACATCGTTCGCTTACAAGACGATTTTGGAAGATAATGCAAACGACTAAAAAATACAAAGCCATAAATCTTAAACTCTTAAAGATTTATGGCTTTATATTTCTAAGAAAGAATGTCGTAATTATTTCTTTTTAATGTAAATCTGCGGAGAGATTCCTGTCACTTCCTTAAAGGTTGTATAAAACGGACTATAAGATGAAAATCCTACTTTACTGGCTAAAGATTCTATAGTGTTTGACTGTAAATAACCTTTTTCTATTAATTGTAATGCATCGTGTATTCGTACTATTTTTTTAAATTCAGTAAAGCTTACTCTTGAAAGATACTTGAAAACAAATGTCAAATGACTTTTGGGTATTTTAAGTCTATTCGCCATATCATTGAGCGATGCATTTGGGTTTCGAAAAATTTCGTGCTTAAAAACCAATTTTTCAATATCGTGAATATAGCTGCTTGTATATTTGGCAATTTTTGCACCTAGCGCTTTGTCCTGAACATTAGTAATGCCTTCTAAAGAATCTAAAATCCATAAATCTTTTAAAATAAAATTAGATTTGTCATGCTCTTTTACTTTGTCCTGCATGACAGTATAACCATACAATATTTCCGGAGTAAATAATATTTTAAAATACATGATGTTCAGCAATAATGCCGGAAAAAATTTGTAGTTATTTAATTCAAGATTATTTACAGATTTCAAATTCAGTGAAATAACGACAATCAGGTGAAAAACAATTAAAGAGTATAAATAAAAAATAAAAAACGCCCATTGCTTTACTATTCTATTTTGTTTAATGTTCACAAGATCCAGTTCTTTATTCCAGATTTTATTTTTTAAGAATATATAAATAATTGTAGTATAGTAAATGACATAAGCCTCAAACAAAATCGAAAAAAATAACTTAATGGTGAATAACGGTACCGATTCAATCAGTAATCGCCTGGCAAGTAAATTTAATACCACTAAAAATACCGGAAAAATAAAATGCACCAACTCCTTATAGTTGAATTTTTTACTGTCTTTATCAATATTAATAAAAAACAAATACATTGCCGGAATAATTACAATTAGAAAGGGATAATACGCATTATGCCCCTTTGCAGTTAGACACAAAATATTAAAACCGTCCAAACCTTTGAATAAAAAATTAAGAGCAAGTAACTTAAAAGAGAGTAATAAATAAATGTTTAATAATTTATTGTATTTAAACTGCATTATTATAATTATAAAACAGATTAGTCCAAGTAATCCTGAAAATAGATAAAAAAGGTTTATCAGCATTTTTTTGTGTGGTTTTTTTGAATGAAATTTGTTTTTTCTTCAATGTAATAAATTTTATTACGGTTTAAATGTAATAAACTTTATCAACTGAATATTTGATTTTATTTTATAATTCTAGTAATCAAACACTAGCTTAGTTTTTTTGCAATAAAAAACGCCATTCAATTCGTTTTATGAATATATATCCCAAAATTAACAAAAAGCATGTCGATTATTTTGTTTTTCCTTAAATAGTCATGTTTATAAAAGTTTTTCGAAATAAAAAACTTTTTTTTTACTATTAAGTCTTTAACAAGTGTTAAAATGTCCTTTATTAGGAATTAAAGTTACAGTTGTAACGAAAAAAAAAAAACGAAATATTTACTTTTGGAATTAATGTAGCTAAAGTAAGTTAATTACAAGTTTTAAGAGATGAATCCTGCAGTGTACAAGAATATAAAAAAAATAAGAGAATTAAAAAACCTAACCCGGGACCATGTGGCCGATGAGCTTAAAATGAGTACCAGCGGTTATGGGAAAATTGAGCGTGGAGAAGTTGATTTAACTGTATCCAAATTAGAAAAAATAGCAGAAGTTTTAGATGTGTCAATTGAGTTTATTTTTAGATTTGATGTTTCGCTTTTTTTTGAAAACAAAACAAATAGAAGAAAAGACCTATTTTAAATAACATCTGCAAGTTATTTCCGCCAATGTCATAACTAATCTATGGTATTTAGAGCACAAAAAAGACAAATACGCTCTACGGCTATAACATTAATTTTAAAAGTACTAAAAAACAACTCTGAGTTATAATTTACAACTTATAGTGCTCCCAAATAAAAACAATTTCATTTCTTGTCGTTGCAAAACTTATTTCAAATTGTCATTATTTGTTAGCTCTGACTAAGTTATAATAATCCAAAGGCGTATTTCCAGTGTATTTTTTAAAACTTCTGTAAAACGGATCATAAGAAGCAAACCCAACTTCTTTACTTAAATAATTAAGTGTGTTAGTTTGCAGATAATTATTTTTTATCAGGACAGTGGCGTGGTGTATTTTTATTATTTTTTTTAATTCTATGAAGGTAACAGTTGAATGGTATTTGAATATATAATTTAAATGGCTTTTGGGGATTTTTAATTTATTTGACAAATTTTTAATTTTTACATCTGACTGAATAAAAAAATCATCATTAAGAATAAGAGATTCAATTTCCTTAATATAATCAGGTAAGCTACTATCTATTTTCGCTTTCAAAACCTGATCCTGCAGGCTATTAGGGATATTTGTATTCGAAAGAATCCAAATCGAATTAAATTTTAAAGGAGTATCTCCCTCTTCGTTGATTTTATTTTTCAAATGTGTATATCCATAAAATATCTCAGGGCAGCATACTATTTTACAGCATACTATTAGTAGTGTGACACAACTTACCGGCTGGTATATCGCATCTGTTTCTGTAAGATCCTTGAACCAATACAATATCAATGGCGCAAATGCCATTATAATGATTTCAAGATAAATAAATTTTGTCCATTTAGATATCCACGTATTTCTAAACTGATGATGATTATCGCCTTTTTTATCAAATATGTTTTTATATAAAATCATCGAGCAGAGATAAACATACAGCAATACAAATACACCAAAAAAGTAGTATACAATATTATCATTAAAATAAAAATAGAAGGATTTATCCAAGGGGTAGCTTTTGAAAAGTATCACCACAAAATACGTTAATGGAAAAATAGCATGAAGTAAAACACTATTGATGGTTACGTTACTTTCCTTACTAAACAATTTTCTAAAGTAGATATAAACTATCGGTAATATTACTATCGAAATACTCGATTCAAAATAAAAATTAGTAAATATTGCTTTTTGAAAGAAGAGAAGATTTAAACCCATCCCTAATTGGATCAAAGAAACCAACATCATAAATACAATAAAATAAATATTTATGGCTTGATTGGATTTATAATTTTTTAGTATAATGGATGAAACTGTAGTTCCAAATATTCCGGTAATAAATGAAAGAAGAATCAAATGGATTTCCACAAAAACGAGTAATTAGATGATGTGTAAATTTAAAAAAAATATGCCTAAACGTAAATTTATAATTCGTTAATGTTTTAATAATTTAATGACTTTACTATTTAATTATTTTCTTAAAAAAGGGAAATAAAATACTGCAAATCAATCATTTATTTTGTGCTATCATTAATTTTTATTTTTTATCTTTAGGTTTTCAATTTTATCCTTTTAATTAAGCTTTTCTAATTTTACAAAACATGCTGAAAATTTGAAATGTTTAATTTAAACCAAAGTAGTTTATTACAGTGTTTTTTGATCATAATTTTAATAAATAGATTTGCTGCAAGTTGTTATAGACAATGATTTAAGTATTAATTTTTTAATTCATTTTAAGTAATATGGTTGGTATAAAAATTAAAGAAATTAGAGAACGAAATAAGTTAACCAGAGAATACGTTGCTATTCAAATGGAGATGTCGCTAAGTCAATACAGTAAAATTGAAACAGAAAACGTTGATTTAAAATTATCAAAACTTGATAAACTCGTAAAGATTATAGGAGCAAAAAAAAGTGAACTTTTTTCAGGCAGAACATAATAAAATTACTTTCTTTCTTTTTTATCTCTTCTGATAAAAAAGAATATAAAACAATCTGACACCAGAATTTAAGGATTATTGATTTGTTTTTACTTAACATTTTACTCCTGTTCAATTTACTATTCTCGTCGCATATTCATTTTTTTAATCCTCAAAAAATAAAATCTTTCATTTTCTATGATCATGATCCAGTATGCTGTTTATTGTTTACAGGTATTGATAATGAAAAGTAATATTGAAGGATATTAGTCTAAATGCATAGGATAATTACAAATATCTTCTTCGATATTAAGATCAAAAAAACAGAAAATCATTTTTGATCTAATTGTAAAAAGCAATTGTTTTTTTGGGCTTTCAAAAAAACATTTAAAAATTGATTTTAACTAAATTGAAACTTAAAGTTATTGCAAAAGCGTTTAAAAAACATGTTTTTCAGTTTCGTAAAAACGACGGAAACCATGAGTTGGCTCAAGGTTTTAATACTTTCAATAAAAAAAGGGGATAATCAAAATAGATTATCTCCTTAAAACTAGCAAAATCAAATATTTATAAACAAAAAAACGTCCAAAAATATTAAATACATTTTTGGAGGTTTTGGTAAACTTAGAAGGAGTGAATTCCAACCTTTTATTTGAAGATTTAAAAATTTTAGCCGACTCTTTTGAGGATATTTTGTGATGCAATGAAGTAAAACTAATCATTCGCTAAATGTAATAAAATATAACTGGTTAAACTTTCGATATGATTTTTCCTCTTATGCAAATATATTGATTTCCATTTTTAAGATGTCTCAAAAATAAAATTATCCATGGTAATTTAAGCAGAAATTCAATTTCATCGTGAAGTGAAAATGGTTATAAATAATATGGTAATTTTGTTGTTTTCAAAAACATTTAACATATATTCTTATTTTTTTAAATGGATCAACTAATCAGCTTTTTTGTTGCGGGTACAACTTTATTACTTGCATTTTTAATCTTTGCAAATATTAATCACTCCAACTGCAAGGCTAGTCGATGGTTTGGTTCTTTTATTTTGTGCATTTTCATTATTCAGTTTAATGACTTATTAGAAAAAACTCAGTTTTTAAAAACCAGAATGCTCATAAACGATTTTCTGGGGATAACGGATTTTATTATCGCTCCGGTTTTTTACTTTAGTATAATTTATTTCATTAGACCTAATAGAAAATGGCGCGTAAAAGATAATTTTCATTTTGCATTTGCTTTTCTAATGCTACTTTTAATTTTAATTTCACTCCTGATTGAGGTACCAGCCCCAACAACAGCTGATAGAAAAAATGCCGAAATTATTGTTTTTGTTTTTGACTTATTTTTTTGTCTTCAGGTTATTTTATATTGTATTTCGTCTTATAAAGAAATTGTTGCATATCAAAAGCATCTGTTTCTGTATACTTCTAATACAGAAACAATCAACTTAAAATGGTTACAGAAAGTAGTCATTTGTATATTGATTGTAACTGGGCTCTGGTTGATTGACAACGTCTTTAAAATAGCAAATAATAATTATCTATTTGATCATTTTGCCAGTCTGATTTATCTGGTCGGGATTTTTTTTATTGCTTATTTTTCTTTAAAGCAAAAAGATTTTATCCCGCTTAACAAACAAGAAAAAGAAGAAATCGACATCATTATAATTGAGACTTCGAATTCAGAAGTAAGCCAGAAAAAACTAATCTCTGACGCGTATCTACAAGAAATAAAATCTTGTTTGATTCTGGTAATGGAAAACAAAAAGCCTTTTTTGGATCCTGAATTAAGCTTATTCAAATTAGCTTCTCAATTAGAGATTTCATCTCATATACTTTCTTACGTCATTAATAAAGGTTTTAATGAAAATTTTTATCAATTTATAAATAGGTACCGCATCGAAGAGGCAAAAAAAATGATGCTGCATCCTGGCATGCAACATTTAAGTTTAATAGGAATTGCTTTTGAGGTTGGATTCAATTCTAAAACAGTTTTTAATACTACTTTTAAGAAAACAACCAATCAAACCCCTTCTCAGTTTAAAAAAACAAATCTTGCTTTGGTACAAATTGTTTTATAATATTTGACTTTTTATGCAAATATTAAATTTGCAGCCTGGAATTTGTTTGTAAATAGGTTCGGATTCATAAATCCGAACTTTCGGGTGCTCAGTAATATTGATATTTGTATCGAAGTTACCTTAAAAGAAACTAAAATAATACTGATGATCTTAAAAAACGCACCCAAAAAATTAAATCTAAAAAAAGTCAATGCAATTAGAAAATTATTTTTCTTTATAACAGCTATTTCTTCTCTCAGTCTTACCTCCTGCTCTGATGACGATAAAAATCGCAATTCAGAATATACTGGTACTGAAGTAGAGTTAGGAACACATAAATTAATGGCTTACTCAGTATCTAAAAGTTCAGAATACTTAGTTGTTTTTGAATCTGGTCTCGGGAATGATCATACATCCTGGTATAGTACCGGAAAATCCTCAGAGATTGTATCCATATCTAATACTTTAGATTCTGATATTTTATTATACGATAGAGCCGGTTACGGAAAATCAGAATCTGGCACTAATACGCCCAGAGACATCAATAAATTAAGAAGTGAGCTTGAAGTGGTTATTGATAAATTTGCAAACGGTAGAAAAGTACTGCTTGTAGGACACTCATTGGGAGGATTGATCATTAGGGATTTTGCTGTAAAAAATCCAGAGAAAGTTGCTGGATTAGTATTTGTTGATGCTTCTCATGAAAAGTATAACCATTTTTCGCAGAGTCAGATAGACTCCCTATATAACGCTTTTAAGGCCGATTATGGCGCTAATTCAGGAATAGCATTAGAAACCCTGCAATTAATCGAGGATTTCAGATACATGAAAGGACTGCCTAATTTACCTGACGTTCCAGTTATTGCAATAAATAGTATGAAAATTGATGCTGAACATGATATGACCGATAGACAACTATGGTACGATGCACAGGAATCACTGAAGGCCGGAGTGACTGATTTCACCCATATAACAACAATAAAGTCAGGACATTTTATCCAGCTTGATGAACCTGAACTGGTCTTAGCTAAGATCAAACTATTGTTGTCAAAACTACCTTGAAAAGTTAGAATTCATTAAAACTGAAGAATCTGTCATACAGCAGTTTTCAGTAAAATCCAGCAACATTTTTGTAACAGCCTTTACAAAGGTTCTGTCGCATCTATGACTAAGTTTTATCTTTAGTTTTTCAAAACTAATAAAAAATGAACACTAAAGTTCATTGTTATCCAAAATACGTAATCCTTCAGACAGTGTATTATGCCATAATAAAGGTTGAATTATGGTCTTCATGTGCAAACTATGTGCAAACATTTTATAAAAAAGATGATAAAGAACAATTTCATTTTTCGGGAATTGCAGAAAACAAAAAAGCCACTCGATTGAATGGCTTTTTAAGTGAACTTAGAAGGAGTGAACACGAACCTATTACTGGAAGATTTGAAACTATTAGCCGATTCTCTTGAGTGTTTATTATGATATATAAGATAGTAAAATAAGGCATTAACTAAAATTTAATAAAATAGATACTAGTTAACGTTCTACGTAATTTTTCTTTATATATTCATAAATCCAATTGTGCCCAGATAATATTATTTCCAAAAAATATTGATCCGTATTTACAATTAATTAAATTTACTATTCACATTTTTAAATTGCGTAAAAAATTGTGATACTTTTAAATACTTAATTATCAATATACTATTGCAATAACAAAACAAAATTTGATGAGAAAAACAATCATCCTTATTATTTTACAGTTTTTGGTTTATTCAGCTTCAGGGCAAAATACCTTTTCTAAGGATTCTATAATAAATGACACCGTTAAAAATATCAGATTCAATTATAAACAACTTATTATTCCAGGCGTTTTAATAGGATATGGTTTTTGGGGTGCTGAAAGCGGCCAGATAAAAAGTTTTAACTTTCAAATCCGCGACGAATTTACAGAGGACATTGATAAAAAGGTTACAATAGATGATTTTTCGAGATATGTTCCTGCGGTTTCTGTTTATGCGCTTAATGCGTTCGGAGTCAAAGGAAAAAACAATATGCGCGACCGTTCTGTAATTTTGGCGACTTCAACAATTTTAACTGTAGGATCTGTTTTTGCCTTGAAGTCAGTTACTAATGTAGAACGCCCGGATGGATCTTCCAACAATTCATTTCCATCAGGACATACCGCTATCGCTTTTGCAGGGGCTGAATTTTTATATCAGGAATATAAGGATAAATCAATATGGTATGGCGTAGCGGGGTATGCCGTTGCTGCCGGTACTGGAATATTTCGAATGTACAACAACAGGCACTGGCTTACAGATGTAGCAGCTGGTGCAGGAATTGGAATTCTGAGTACCAAAATTGCCTACTGGATGAATCCCTATATTACAAGGAAATTATTTCATGGTGAACAAAATAAATCGACATCTTTTATAGCCCCGTCATACGATGGTAAGAATTTTACAATCTGCTATTTTAAAACATTTTAGGATGATTAATTTCAATAAAGAGCCCTTTTATTCAGTTTTTCTTCAGAATTCATTTGTAAATTGCAGCATGAAAATTTTGATTATTGAAGATGAGCGCGAAATTGCGCAGAGCATCAAAGACTATTTTAAAACAAACGGCATTCAATGTGAAACCGCCGAAAACTATAATTTGGCACTCACCAAAATAGACAGTTATGATTACGATTGTATATTATTGGATCTTATGCTGCCGGATGGCGATGGTTTTGATATTTTAAAAGAGTTAAAAGCCAAAAATAAAACCGAAGGTGTAATTATTATCTCAGCAAAAGAAAACCTTGAAACGCGTTTGGAAGGATTTAATCTTGGTGCCGATGATTATCTGACCAAACCTTTTCATCTCGCAGAACTTTTGGTTCGCATGCAGGCACTCATTCGCCGTAAAAATTTTAAAGGAAGCAATAGTGTTATTTTTAATGAAATTGTAGTCGAAGTTTTCTCCAAAACAGTTTTTGTAAATGATACAAAACTAGATCTCACCAAAAAAGAATTAGATTTACTTTTGTTTTTAATTGGCAACGAAAATAAAGTGCTTTCAAAATCGGCAATTGCAGAACATCTTTCCGGTGATATGGCCGATATGCTCGATAATCATGATTTTATATACGCCCATATCAAAAACCTTAAAAAGAAACTAACACACGCCGGCAGTGGCGATTATATCAAAACCGTGTATGGCCTGGGATACAAATGGGAAAATGAGCAATAAAAAACTACTTCTTAAAACCACCAACAGTTTTCTTATTTATGCTATTATAATACTTTTAATAGCGGCGCCGGTATTTTATTATACCTGCCAGTGGCTGTATATTTATGAAACAGATGAAGTACTGCTTTTTCATAAAGGGGCTTTTGTGCAGGAAAGCCATAGCAATTATAAAGCTGCTGACATTGCGGCATGGAACAAATACAATCATAATGTTACTATTGTGCCCGATATGGGCGTAACCAAAGATTCCATCGTTGGTGAGATGATTTTTGAAGCCATGGCCAATGAAAAAGAGCCATTTCGTATACTGTATGCCCCGGTAGAAATAAACGGAAAAAAATATACTTATATCGAAAAGCGAAATCTGGTAGAAATGGAGGGAATGGTCATTAGCGTTGCTTTCATGTTTCTTTTTATCATCATTATCCTGCTGACAGGGATTATCTGGATATCCAAAAAATCGGCTGCACAAATCTGGAAACCTTTCTATAACACACTAAGCCAGATTGAGGAATTTGAAATTGATAAAAACAATGCGCCCCAATTTATTGCCACAGATATCGATGAATTTGACCGCCTTAATAAAAGTCTGGAACGGTTAATCGAAAAAAACACTGTTATTTATAAAAGCCAGAGAGAATTTGTAGAAAATGCAGCTCATGAACTCCAGACCCCATTGGCATTGTTTCAGACTAAAATTGACACGCTCCAGCAATTGGATTTAACCCGCGAACAATCTGAATTGGTGGGATCTCTCAATAAAGATGTTTCAAGACTAAACAGACTCAATAAAAACCTGCTCTTACTTTCTAAAATTGATAATGAAAGTTATCTGGAACATGATACTATTGTTCTCAACGAATATATTGATAAACATCTCGATTTTTTTATGGAACAGGCTCAATCCAAGAGTATAACAATCAATACCCATTTTATAAATAGCATTACAACAAAAGGAAATACGGCACTTACAGAAGTACTGCTTAATAATTTATTTCTGAATGCCATTCGCCACAATATAAAAAATGGTGTAATTGATATTATCATAGAAAATAATTCTCTTAAATTTGTCAATACCGGCCAAGAAACTCCGCTGGGAGCGCAGAGCATCTTTAATCGTTTTTCAAAAGTAAATCCGTCATCGCAGGGAAATGGGCTGGGACTGGCTATTATCAAAAAAATCTGCGAAATTAATCGTTGGAATATCCGTTATTCTTTTACTGAAAATCTGCATATTTTTGAAGTAATTTTCTAAAAATTCAAACTTCCTACAGAATCACTTTTGAGCTTTGTACTATTCTTTTTTTAAATAGTACAAATGAAATCAAAAACACTACTGCTCTTCTCTTTTCTTCTGCTAGCCGTAATGCAATTATCTGCCCAGAAAAAAACAGTAATCCTTTCGGGAATTATTACAGATAGTAAATCCAAAGCTGCAATACCTTACGCCAATGTTGTTTTAAAATCTTCAAAAGATCCTAAAATTTTCTTTGGAACTGTTAGCGGCGAAGACGGGCGCTTTACTATAACAGGAGTGAATTCAGGGAATTTTACGCTGGAGGTAACTTCAATTGGTTTTAAAACAAAATCTCAACCTGTATTTGTTGGCAGCCTTTCCGATTATCTGGATCTTGGAGCTATCGAAATGGAAGAAGACATCAATACTTTATCTGAAGTAACTGTAAGCTCAGGCACACAAAAAAATCCTGTAACAATGGATAAAAAAGTGTTTGCAGTAGCTGATAATATTACGCAAAGCGGAGGTTCAGTTCTGCAGTCCATGCAGAGTTTGCCCGGTGTTACGGTTCAGAATGGAAAAGTACAGTTAAGAGGAAATGATAAAGTAACCATCTTAATTGACGGCAAACAAACGGCATTGACAGGATTTGGAAACCAGTCGGGGCTGGATAATATTCCTGCTTCTGCTATCGAAAAAATTGAAATTATCAATAATCCTTCTTCTAAATATGATGCAAACGGAAATGCCGGAATCATCAATATCATTTATAAAAAAAATAAGCAGGATGGCTTAAATGGTAAAATAGGAATCAGTTCGGGTTATGGCGCATTGTGGGAGCGTAAAGCAAATCTTCCCACAATTAGAGATCAATATCACATGACACCAAAAATCAATCCGAGCCTGTCTTTAAATTACAGAAAAAACAAAGTAAACACTTATTTACAAGCCGATTATTTGTATACTGAAACCCTAAACAAAAATGAGTTTGTAACCAGAACCTATGATGATGGCACCATAATTAACCAGCAAACCAAACGAAATCGCGACACACATTTTACCACTATTAAAACCGGAATCGACTGGAATTATAACGACCAGAATACTTTTTCATTTTCCGGATTATTTGGAAGCGAAAAAATTATCGATCACGGAGATGAGCCTTTTTTTAACCAAGATTATTCTCAGCGTTTGCGCTTATGGCAATTTTTAGAAGATGAGCTTAAGACAACCGTGATGGCAAGCGCTTCTTACCAGCATAAATTTAGACAAGCTGGGCGAAAATTAAATGCGGGAATTAATTACACGTACCATCAGGAAGATGAAAAATATTTCTTTGATAATATTCTGCCAGCTTCTACAGGACAAGATGCCTTTAAATTACTTTCAGATGAAAAAGTAATCGACTTAAATTTAGATTATGTTCAGCCTTTAAAATACGGTCGTTTTGAAACGGGAATTAAATTTAGAAATCGGGAAATTCCAACCAACATGCAGTTTTTTCCGGGCGAAAACTCCCCTATCGATGCCAATGCAGGTGGTTGGGCCACTTATAAAGAACTCATTCCTGCTATTTATGGAAACTATATTTATGAAACAGAAAGAATTGAAGCTGAGTTGGGACTGCGTTATGAATATGTACAGCTAAAGTATGAGGTAAACCCCAATCACCCTACTTATAAAAGTGACGGTTATAATTATACAGAACCTTTTCCGAGTGTTAAACTCGCTTACAAAATAGATGATAAAAATAAATTTACCGCTTTTTACAACCGCCGTGTTGACAGGCCTAATGAAGTCGATATTCGTATTTTTCCTAAGTACGATGATGCTGAAATTATTAAAGTAGGAAATCCTGCCCTTCGTCCCCAGTACACAACTGCCTTTGAAGTTGGATATAAAAATGATTTTAAAAAGGGCTATTTTTTAGGTTCACTTTATTATAGGGTTGTAAACGGTACCATTACCCGAATTGCAACAACGGTTCCCGGCAGCCCAATCATTTATAATGTATTCCAAAATGCCATGGAAAGTTCTTCTTTTGGCATTGAGCTTGTCTTTGCCAAAGAAATTACGCCTTGGTATTCTTTTAATCTGAATGGAAATTTATATAAAAATACTATAGACGCTTTTACGGTTACCAATTTATATCCAGTTGCGTCAACTTATAGCGGAAGTCTTCAGGAAGTTACTTCAGGTAATATGAAATGGAATAATACTTTTCAATTTAACAAAACACTTTCCGGACAGGTTTCTATGGTTTATCTGGCTCCGGACATTATTCCACAGGGAAAAATTGACTCTCGCTTTTCTACTGATCTTGGTGTAAAAAAGAGTGTGCAGAAAGGAAAAGGCGAAGTATTCATAAATGCCACCGATATCTTCAATACACTGGTAATAAAAAAAGAAATTCAGGGCGAGGGTTTTCGCTACACCAGCAAGGATTATTATGAGACACAGGTAGTTCGCTTTGGCTACAGTTATAAATTCTGATTTCCCAATAAAAACCAAAATTCAAAATAAATTCAGAATTAGGTTATAAAATTTGCCTTTTTAATAGTATAAAAACATGAATAAATTATCCCCAAAATACGGCAGGTATTCAATGCTGTTTCATTTCATTATCTGGTTTTTAATGCTTTCACAATTGCTTAGAATTTCCTTTTTCATATGGCAATATGATGAAGTTTCGTGGAATTTGATTGCTCTTTTAAGAACATTCCTGACAGGTTTGTTTTTTGATTTTGGCACTGTTGTTTTCATTTCACTCTGCAGCATATTGTATTATAGCCTTATGCCTAATAAATGGATTGGCTCGATATTAGATAAAGTCCTTGTTTATTTTTTCACATCACTCACGGTCTTTATTCTTGTATTTACTTTTTTTGCCGAATTGACATTTTGGGATGAATTCAAAACAAGATTTAATTTTATAGCTGTTGATTATCTTATCTATACACATGAAGTTGTATCCAATATTAAACAGTCTTATCCGCTTCCTTTGCTAATTGGCGGAGTTTTACTGCTAAGTGCAGCATTTCTGTTTCTTTTTTATCAGCAAAAAGCTTTTACAACAACTTTTACTTCAAAATCAACTTTAAAAACCAGACTTTCGGTTTTGTCTTCAGCTATAATTGTCGCTCTGTTTTTTAGCTTCTTTATTACCAATAATCAGGCGGAATGGTCTTCCAACCGGTATAATTCTGAAATTTCAAAATCAGGAATTTATTCCTTTTTTGCTGCTTTTAGAAATAACCAGATGAAATATGTTGACTTCTATACTTCAATTCATAATGACAAAGCTTTTGGTGTTATAAGAAAGAAACTGGCAGCTGATAATGCTGTTTATTTTAAAAGTGGTTCTTCCATTCACAGAAAAATAACAGACAGTGCCGCTTCCCTTAAAAACAAAAATGTTGTTTTTATTTTGGTCGAAAGTCTTAGCGGAAGTTTTCTTAAGGAGTTCGGAAACAAAGAAAACATAACTCCGTTTCTGGACAGCCTTGCCCAAAAAAGTATCTTCTTTGAGGATTTATATGCCACTGGAACAAGAACGGTCAGAGGCATGGAAGCCGTTACTTTATGTATACCTCCCACGCCGGGCCAGAGCATCGTTAAAAGACCTAATAATCAAAATCTTTATACGGTTTCTAATGTGTTTAAAACCCGAGAATACGATTGTAACTTTTTCTATGGAGGAGACGGCTACTTTGATAATATGAATGCCTATTTTGGAGGCAACGGATTTACGATTTATGATCGTGGACGAGGAAGCGTTTTGAGCGACGCAATTAAAACCGTTCGTCATAACATAAATGATAACGAAGTAACTTTTGAGAATGCATGGGGAATTTGTGATCAGGACATTTTCAATAAAATGCTAAAAGTTGCCGATTCGCAATACAAAGCCGGAAAGCCATTTTTCAATTTTGTAATGACAACATCCAATCACAGGCCTTTTACTTATCCTTCAGGAAAGATTGATATTCCATCGGGAACAAGCCGCGAGGGAGCGGTAAAATACACCGATTTTGCACTGAAAGAATTATTCAAAAAAGCCAAAACAAAGCCCTGGTTTAAAAACACAGTATTTGTAATCATTGCCGACCATTGCGCCAGCAGCGCCGGCAAAGATGAAATAGATGTTGCCAATTACCATATTCCAGCCTTCATTGTGAATTTACCAGAGAATCAGAATCAAAAAATAGCCAAACAGTGTTCGCAAATTGACCTGTGGCCTACCCTTTTTTCTTTGTTTCACTGGAATTATGAATCTGATTTTTTTGGAAAAAATGTTTTGGATGCCAATTTTGAGCAAAGGGCATTAATGGGAACGTATCGCAAACTCGTTTTGATGAAAAAGGAAAAAGTAATGATTTTATCCGACCAGAAAAAACAGGCCTTTTACTGCTGGAACAAAAAAGACAATAGTCTTAAAGCTCTTACTATCGACGAGTCATTTTTAGAAGAAACAATTTCGTGGTACCAGACTGCCGATTTTCTTTTTACCAATAAACTTTTAAAATAATGATTTACATTCATTTTATAATCAATCCTATATCCGGGAGTGGAAAACACAACCTATCTGCTTCCTATCTTTTGAATCAATTTTCTAAAGAGGAATATAAAATTCAAGTTGATTATACCAACCAAAAAAAGCATGCCATAGCACTCACAAAAGCGGCTATTACTCGAAATCCTGATTATATCATTGCTTGCGGCGGAGACGGAACCATCAACGAAGTAGCTTCTTGCCTTGTGGGAACTTCAATTAAGTTAGGAATTATTCCGGTAGGTTCAGGAAACGGGCTGGCCTCTAACCTGAATATTCCCAGAAATTTTGACAAAGCGATTGGTATTATAAAAAAAGGAAATTCAACAGTTATGGATGTTGGGCAACTCAATCACAAATACTTTTTCAGCAATATGGGTATCGGTATTGATGCCATGATTATCAAGAAATATGAGAGAGCAGGAAAAAGAACACTTCCCGCTTATATCAAGGCTGCATTATCTTCCAGCTTAGAATTTAAATCCCAAAAAACTATTGTGCATTTTAACGATCAGATTATGGAAACAGATCCTTTGATGTTATTCATATCTAACTCAAACGAAATGGGTTATAATATGAGTCTAACCCCAAAAGCAAGTCTTCACGACGGATTACTCGATATGATTATTATACCGAAATTGTCCTTTTTTGAAAAAATTATGCTGGGTTATCATGTTCTTCGAAACTCCATCGAAAAATTTGAAAAGGCAAAACACTGTTTCGTAAAAGATATTCAAATCGAAATGCCCTCCAAAATCTTCATTGATGCCCAAATTGACGGAGAACAGTATAATTTAAAAACAAATAAAATAAAAGTAAGCATACTTCCGGGCGCTTTGCAGGTTCTTGTTTTATAAAAACATAAATTCCATAGAGAGACTTACATAATCTGCCTATGGAAATTAATTTTGTAGTTCCTAAATTATTTACTGCTTTAAAATTGCCTTACAAAACTGCATCCCAGTTCTTTTCCGTTATAAAAAGGCATAATCATCGATGTGGTTTTATTTTCTTTTGAGGATTTAAAGACCTTATTCTGCAGATAAGGATATATCCAATAAGCAGCTTTTGTACTTAATATTCCTATACCTGCTCCCGCAACAACATCTGTAAGCCAGTGCCTGTCATTATACATTCTAAAAAGTCCCGTTCCTGTTGCTACTGCATATCCTGCAATTCCGTACCAAATGGATTGGTCCTTATATTCCTGATACATAAATTCGGCTCCCGCAAAAGCAGTAGCTGTATGCCCTGAAGGAAAGGAGTTATTGGAGGATCCGTCGGGTCTTTCCACTTTTGTGATATTCTTAAGGGCAAATACCGAAGCGCTCATCATCAAATATGAACTCGCCAAAATGATAGAGCGGTCTTTCAGGTTATTTTTCCCTTTTACGCCAAAAGCATTAAGTGCATAAACAGAAGCTGCAGGTGCCCACTGAGAAAAATCATCAATTGAAACTTTATGATCAATATCCTCATTTACTTCTTCCTTAATTTCTGAATTATAACTCTTAAGCTGATCACTTTCCAAACCAATAAATCCATATCCCAAAAGAACCCCGGGAATGATTAATTGTTTGTAATTGAACTTTAAATTAGGTACTGTATCTTGCACAGCAATTGTATCACTTATTGTGTTTTGCGCACAAATCGAAGTCATACCAATAAGGAATAAGAGGAAGATTTTTAACATGTTAGAAAAGATTAGATATTACTAATTACGCTTGTTGAATAGAAATTAAACGTAGTTTTTCCTCATAGAAAGAGAATTAATTATAAGGCAAAGTTGAAGATGAAATCTGAAGAAATTCTGTATTTATGGCGAGAGTATTTTTTTTTAACAAAATTTAATCAAGTAATATTCAGGCTGGAAAAATATTAGAATAAACTGATTTGTCATCTTGCTACCAAAGTGGTTCGAACGGAGTTAAAAAAAATTGGAAGTCAATTTTTTTTTTCAAAAACACAGTCTAATTAAGACTTTTGTACAATTTAGCAAATCTCTTAAAAAAATAAACAACTATAAATCAAACATTTAAAATGGTTCGAATCCTGTTACCTCATCAAGAGAGGATTTCGAACCAATTACACAAAAAAGCACTACTCACACAAGTAAAAGCCACTATTGACAAGGCTTTCAGCCTTATCTTAATCTATGAAAAAGCTACTGTAATTAAAATACAATCTAAATCGAAGAATTGCTAAAAAAACAAAATAATTAGTAAAAATTTAGATTTTAAACGAAAAAACCGATCAAATATCTAAAAAGATATCTGATCGGTTTGGTGAACGCAGAAGGATTCGAACCTTCGACCGCCTGCTTAGAAGGCAGGTGCTCTATCCAGCTGAGCTATGCGTCCTTATTCTTTACTTAACTTAGGGATGTCATGATTGAAAATCAAAATCTTAAATCCAGCTAATATATACCACTAAGCCATCTTAATAAAACAAAAAAGCCACTCGATTGAATGGCTTTTTATGTGAACGCAGAAGGATTCGAACCTTCGACCGCCTGCTTAGAAGGCAGGTGCTCTATCCAGCTGAGCTATGCGTCCATTTGTTTTAAAACTTTATGGCAAAGTTTCTGTCGGGGTGGCAGGATTCGAACCTGCGGCCTCCTGCTCCCAAAGCAGGCGCGATAACCGGGCTACGCTACACCCCGAAGGCAAAAATTAAGCGGAGAGACAGGGACTCGAACCCTGGCGACGGTTACCCGTCGACAGATTAGCAATCTGCTCCATTACCGCTCTGGCACCTCTCCAAGCTCAAGAAACGTGTTCTGTTTTGCGGTTGCAAATGTAAGACAACATTCCATATCTCACAACTATTTGTGTGCTTTTTTTAAACTTTTTTCAATCTTTTTTTTAAACCACTTCACAATCAAACAAATAGAATTAACAAAAAATTGATATTAAATTTAAAATCCAATGAAACTGATACATATTCATACAAAATTTGAATTTATTTAAATAAAGAGTAAATTTGCTTGATTAACTAATATTAACAGAAAATGAACAAAAGAGTTGTTATCGTTTCTGCCGTTAGAACACCTATCGGAAGTTTCATGGGAGGTTTATCTACCGTACCCGCACCAAAATTAGGTGCCGCCGCTATAAAAGGCGCACTTCAAAAAATTAACCTGGACCCAAAATTAGTTGATGAAGTTTTTATGGGCAACGTTGTTCAGGCAGGAGTTGGACAAGCTCCAGCACGTCAGGCCGCGCTTTTCGCAGGTTTGTCTGAAGAAGTTGCTGCTACAACTGTAAACAAAGTTTGTGCTTCCGGAATGAAAGCTGTAATGTTCGCTGCTCAGGCTATTGCTTGTGGTGACGCTGAAATTGTAGTTGCCGGAGGAATGGAAAACATGAGCTTGATTCCGCATTACATACAAATGCGTAACGGAACTAAATTTGGCCCGGCAACTATGCTTGACGGAATGCAAAAAGATGGTTTGACAGATGCTTACGATAACAACGCAATGGGAGTTTGCGCTGATTTATGTGCATCTGAATACAACATCAGCCGTGAAGACCAAGACAATTTTGCTATTCAATCCTACGAAAGAAGTGCAAAAGCCTGGGATGCCGGAAAATTCGACAACGAAATTATTCCTGTCGAAGTACCACAAAGACGCGGTGAACCAATTATCGTTTCTAAAGATGAGGAATACACTAATGTAAAATTGGATAAAATTCCTTCATTAGCTGCTGTTTTCACCAAAGACGGAACAGTTACTGCTGCAAATGCTTCTACAATCAACGACGGAGCTGCTGCTTTAGTTTTAATGTCTGAAGAAAAAGCAATCTCATTAGGATTAAAACCTTTAGCGTACATCAAAGGTTACGCAGATGCCGCCCAAGAACCAAAATGGTTTACTACAAGTCCGGCAAAAGCATTACCAAAAGCCTTAAACAAAGCTGGAATCGCCATTGGAGATGTTGATTATTTCGAATTCAACGAAGCTTTCGCAGTTGTTGGATTAGCCAATTCAAAAATCCTTGATCTGGATAACGATAAAGTAAACGTAAATGGCGGTGCTGTTTCACTAGGACATCCTTTAGGTTGTTCAGGAGCCAGAATCATCGTAACTTTACTAAATGTTTTAGAACAAAACAATGCTAAAACCGGAGCTGCTGCAATTTGCAATGGTGGTGGTGGAGCATCTGCAATTGTTATCGAAAGAGCTTAAATAATAATACAATAGATTGGGAGTTGTTAAAATAATAACTCCCAATTTTCAACTTATAAATTACCCTAAATGTTCGGAATTTGCAATCTAGCCATAGTACCCGTTCGATCTGAACCAAGTGACAGAAGTGAAATCGTTACACAACTTTTGTTTGGCGAGCACATCGAAATTTTAGAACGTCAAAATCAATGGGCCCGAATAAAAATTCAGTTTGATGACTATGAAGGCTGGGTAGATTCGAAACAATATCAGGTAATTTCTGAAGCCAATTACAATCAGTTAAGCAAAGAAGCAATTATCTTAAATGCTGATTTGATTGATTATATCAGTGCGCCGGATAATTTATTATTACCAATTCCGCTTGGCGCATCATTATCTTTTTTAAATAATAGCGAAATCAATACATCAAACTTTGATTTCGAAGGAACAAAAACCAGTGGTGTAAAACCTAAAAGCGCTTTAATAAATACCGCTTTTATGTATTTGAACGCTCCCTATTTATGGGGAGGTAAAACACCTTTCGGAATCGATTGTTCCGGTTTCACGCAAATGGTTTACAAACTAAACGGCTATAAAATTCATCGCGATGCCTCACAGCAAGCACTTGAAGGAGAACCTTTAAGTTTTATCGAAGAAAGCGAAGCTGGAGATTTAGCTTTTTTTGACAATGACGAAGGAAACATCATTCATGTCGGAATCATTATGGACAACAATTACATCATTCACGCAAGTGGAAAAGTTCGTATTGACCGTTTAGACCATTTAGGAATTTACAATCCGGAATTGAACAAACATACCCACAAACTTCGTGTCATAAAAAAAATCATCTAATATTTCTAATATCCGTAAAATAGTATGTCATTAAAAATCTCATTATCTAAAAAAGAATTTAAAATTAATGATATTGCTGTCGAATTTCCTGTTGAAATAGCGGTTTTAAAAACAATTTTAGGCGAAGCAAGATTAAAAAAGAGTGAGCATAACCAAATTTATACTTGGGACAATCATGGTTTAATTGCATTTTCTAAAGAGGGAAAAAAAGCAGAAAATTTATTATTGGATCTAAATTATGGAACTTATGATTTCTGCTCAAAACAGTCTTTTTCAGGAGAATTTATTTTTGAAGATCAAAATCTTTTTGAATTTTACACAACCAATAAAAAACAACTTGTAAAACTTTTTAAGGGTGATGACAGCGGTGCCTTTATTCTTAAAGGAATCAGCGTTTGGTTTAATAAAGATGATGATAAAATAACAGCGATCGACATAGCTGCTTACCAGGAAAAGATTAAAAAGCCCAGCCTGCCTATTGATGAAAAATTTAAACAATTCGAATCCTTATGGCAAGAATGGATTACCGAAATCAATAAAATTATTGAATCAGACAATCGTTATTACAATCTCACTGAGGGGATTTCTGCAGAAAATTTAGAAGAACATTCTGAATTAGAAGAAGAAATCAAAATACCGCCGGCTCTTCAAAATTTTTATAAAGTTCAAAACGTAGAATACGATGCCGTAACTTCTGCTTTTCAGTTTTTGATCAACAATTGGACTTACGATCTTATTCCGTTTGAAGACATCAAAGACGAATGGAACTCTATACAAGATTTACAATTTGACGAAGACGATCTTCCGGAACTGGAAATAGATTTTGATAAAATAAAAACCAATAACTACGCAAACCCAAAATGGATTCCGTTTGCAACAGGAAGAAATGGCGATTATTTAATCTATGATACAGACCCTGCCGAAAAAGGAAAATTCGGACAAATCATAGAACTTCAAAACGAATCCTGGGAACGAAATATAGTAGCTGAATCATTAGAAGAACTTCTAAAAAACGAAATCAACAATCTGAAAAACGGCAAAACAGAACATTTCGATTTTATAACCGGCAAAGAAAATCAAGATTAAATCCGTTCAATCTAAAACAAAAAAATCCGTGACAATCCGTGTTTTCGCTTGCGAATCAGTGTCATCCGTGTGCCATTTTATCACGCGCTAATTCGAATCGTTTTCCTAAATTCCGAAGGACTATTCCCTCTTTGCTTTTTAAAGAATTTATTAAAGTGGCTTTCATCCGTAAAACCAAATTCATACGCAATTTCATTAATACGCTTATCACTGAATTGCAAACGATGTTCGATCAGTTTAGTTTTATAATTGCTGATATATTGTTGCATTGTTTCATCAGCATGTTTTTTAAAATAACGTCCTAAATAAGTATTCGAAATTCCGAAATATTCGCTTAATGACTCTGCTTTTATTTTCTCTGGATAATAAATATTATTCTGAATATATTGCAGGATATCCATCGCTTTCCCTTCAGTTCCCACATTCACCTGTTCCGGTAAATACTTTGCAATATTTCTCGCTACAATAATAATAAGTGTGTTCACCAATTGCTGAATCAATTCCTGATTGTAAACATCTTTATCCTGATGTTCACGACAAATCGCCTCAACCATCACTTTTACCAAACATTTATCGGCATCATTCTTCAAAATACAGCCCGGCTGATGATTCGCATTCTGCAAAATATATTCTAAACGCTGAATGTTTTCATTTTGTAAACTGGAGTTCTTCAAATAAATATCATTAAATCTCAAAAAGAAAAACTTTGTTTTCGTCTCGATAGTAAAATTATGACAATCTTCAGGCGTCAGTAAAAACATATGTCCCGCATCATATTCAAAAATATTTTTATTGATGCATTGCGAACCTGTTCCTTCCAAAATATAAACCAATTCAAAGAAATTATGACGATCTCCCACATCCGGATATTCATCCAGAGTTTCAAAGGAAACGGTAAACGGCTCGTATAAATTTTCTTTTTTCATGATGCAGTAAATTATTTGAAGTTGCAAATTTACATAAAAAAGACAAATATATACAAGTTAACACTCTTAAAAATGGTATAATTTTGCCAAGTGAAATTTAAGATTTAAAAATACTACATTATGGAATATAGAAAATTAGGCAATACTGAACTTGAATTATCAACTATTACATACGGCGCATTTGCCATTGGCGGAAACATGTGGGGCGGAAACGAAAAAGCAGACTCAATCGCTTCCATTCAGGCTTCAATCGACCATGGCGTAACCACAATAGACACCGCTCCTTTTTACGGATTTGGTTTAAGCGAAGAAATGATTGGCGAAGCTATAAAATCTCATGATCGTTCAAAAGTACAGTTATTGACCAAATTTGGTTTAGTTTGGGACGGAAGCAATAAAGGAAAAGGCGATTTCTTTTTCGATGCCGATGATAACGGAAAAAAAATCCCGATTTACAAATACGCTTCAAAAAGCAACATTATTAAAGAAGTCGAACAAAGCTTAAAACGTCTTCAAACCGATTATATCGATTTATTGCAAATTCACTGGCCAGATTCTACAACGCCAATTCAGGAAACGATGGAAGCGCTTGAAACTTTGATTCAACAAGGAAAAATCAGAGCGGCGGGAGTTAGTAATTATAGTGCTTCGCAAATTGAGGAAGCGCAAAAAACAATTCAATTAGCATCAAACCAGGTTCCGTTTAGTATGCTGAATCGAAAAATAGAAACCGATTTGCTTCCGTTAACCCTTGCAGAAAACATCGGAATTATTGCTTATAGCCCAATGGAAAGAGGTTTATTAACCGGAAAATATTTCACTGATAGCAAACTAAAAGACAACGATCATAGAAATGGTTATTTTGGTCAATTTGATCTTCAAAAAGTAAAAACTTTAGTTGAAGAATTGAGTTCATTGGCCAATGCAAAACACATTTCAATCTCACAATTGGTTTTACGCTGGACGACTTTACAAAAAGGAATCACAATCGTTTTGGCTGGAGCAAGAAACGCAGAACAAGCCATTTCTAACGCAAAAGCAATGGATTTTGATTTATCTGGCTCTGAATTAGACTTCATCAATCAGGCCATTTCAAAAGCAAAATAAAAATATTTAAAAACATAGAAACATAGCCAATAGGCACGCAGAAAGGCATTTCACTTAGTTTAAAAACACATAGCTATGTGTGAGAAACTAGTTTCTTTCCACATTCTTTTTTAGCCAAAGAAAACTATGTTTCTATGTGTTTAAAATTATACTCAATACATTAAAAAATAATAAAAACAATTTGGGTGTGTCCCCGCAGAAAAAGCGGGGTCGGGCTTTCGGCTATATTCCCGATTAACAAAAACTACGGCTAAAAAGCCTTGTCTTTCTAAATCGGGAGATAACGCCTCTATCCCTCACACTCAAAATTTCATAAGAAGATTTAAGGACATGAAAAAAATATTTATCATCAACGGAAGTCAAAATTTCGCACATTCAGGCGGAAAATTTAACCAAACCGTTACCGATTGGACAATCGAATACTTAACAAACAGCAAGCAATTCGAAATTAAAACAACCGACATCAAAAAAGGTTTTGATCTTGATGAAGAAGTAGACAAATTCGTTTGGGCCGATGTTGTTGTTTATCACACACCGGTTTGGTGGTTTCAATTACCTAATCTTTTCAAAAAATACATTGACGATGTTTTCACAGCCGGACACAACAAAGGAATTTACAGAAGTGACGGAAGAACCAGAACCAATCCGGACATAAATTACGGAACCGGAGGACAATTACACGGACGCAAATACATGCTTACCACAAGTTGGAATGCGCCTGCAACCGCTTTCACACTTCCGGGAGAATTTTTCGAAGAAACATCTGTAGATGACGGAGCTATGTTTGGTTTCCATAAAATGAATAAATTTGTAGGTATGGAAAAACTAGAAAGTTTTCATTTCCACGACGTTGAAAAAGGTGCCACTGCCGAAAACATTGACATCTTTAAAGAAAATTACACCAAACACTTAGAAAAAACTTTTAACTTCTAACCTTTAAATTTTCACAATTATGATCTCAATTACAGCATTATTTAAAAGCAAAACCGAAAACATAGAACAACTACAAAGCATGTTAAATCATTTGGTTACCGAAACCAGAAAAGAAGCAGCTTGCGTACGTTATGATCTTCATCATTCTGAAAATGTTTTTATTATTTGGGAAGAATGGCAAGATCAGTCAGGACTTGATATCCATAACAATCAACCATATTTACAGGATTTTATCAAGCAAAGCGAAGGTCTGGTTGCCTCTCCTATTCAGGTTTATAAAACAACACAATTATTATAAATAGTTACAATAATTAGGCACCAATAAATTAACTTGCTTCATCTTTAATTAGTTAAACATGAGTAAATATCATCTTGCCGAAATTAATATTGCCAAAATGAAAGGAGTTACCATAAGCGACCCGATCATGAAGGAATTTGTAGATAATTTGGATCTTGTCAACAAGTTAGCCGAAGACAGCGAAGGCTTTGTCTGGAGATTGAAAGATGACACTTATAACGCCACAAACTTAAACCCATACAATGACGAACAGATCATTGTGAACGTTTCGGTTTGGGAAAGCATCGAAACTTTAGAACATTATATGTACAAAACCTTTCATAGCGAGTTTTTAAGACGTAGAAAAGAATGGTTTCTAAAATTCGGGAAAGCAGCCACAGCAATGTGGTGGATTCCGAAAGGACATATTCCAACACTTGAAGAAGCCGTAGAAAAGTTAGATTATCTACAGCAAAACGGTCCTTCACAATTGGTTTTTGATTTGAGGAATAAATTTCCTGCACCAAAACAAATTGCATAGTTTTCCGCCACGACCCGAGCGATAGTGAACGGGCGAAGCAATTCACGAATTAATTTAAATACTTTGCGCATAGATTTAAAAAAAAATAATTCGTGAATTCGTGGCGAAAAAAAAAAATCATTTAATCCCGCCAAAAGCTCCAAAACACATATTCTTGTGTAAAATTTCAACGCTTGTAAAACCAACTTTCTTCATCAAATCCAATTGATAATTCATTGATCTTGGCGTATCTTCTTTTTCTACATAATCCAATACTTTCTGACGATATTCTGCTCCACCAATTCCTTCTAAATAATCGCCGTAACGCTGCCAGGTATATTCATTTAACAAGTTAGTATCTTGTGTAATCAAATCCGAAATCATAAAACATCCTCCCGGTTTTAATAATTTGAATATTTTAGTAAAAGTTGTTTCCCAATCCTGATCATCTCTTAAATGATGTAAAACTGCTCCAGCCAAAATAATATCAAAATGGTTTTCCGGTAATTCAACTTCACGGATATCACCATGCTTTACTTCTACTTTACCGTTGGTTGCTGAAGAAACTCTTTCGAATGCTCGATCCAACATTGGCAAACTCAAATCAACCAAAGTACTATTCAAATTGGGCAACTTATACAACATTTTCAAAGTATAATTCCCGGCACCACAGCCAATATCCAAGACGTTTACAGCATTCGGAACAATTCTTTTCGAAGCTTCCGTAATTAATTCTAAAGAAATGGTAGCGTCGATTGTTGCGACTTGTCCGGTTTCTAAATTTGAAAATCGTTCGACATCATTATCAAAACGTTCTCTGATTTCTTCAATAGTTGATTTTTTCATAGTTCTTGTTTTTTGTTTTTTTTGCCACAGATTAAGGATTAAAAAGATTCTTTAGCCACGAATTTCACAAATGTCCACGAATTAATGATCGCTTGCATTTGTAAAATTTGTGCAATTCGTGGCAAACAAATTTGCGCACAATTTCAAAAATCCTTTTAATCATTTAATCTGTGGCAAAACTTTTTTGTAAAAGTATTTCTTTCATATATACTTCAAAAATACTTATTTTGTCAATTATTAATACTTAATAAGTATTCATGGAATTACGTCATTTAAAATATTTTCTGGCTGTAGCCGAAGAATTAAACTTTACCAAAGCCTCAGAAAAACTATTTATTTCCCAGCCTCCATTGAGTCGTCAGATTATGGAATTGGAAGAAGAACTCCAGGCGCGCTTATTCAACCGAAATAATAAAAAAGTCGAATTAACCGAAGCTGGAAAATATTTCGAAAAAGAAGTGAAAGAACTTTTTCAAGATCTGGAACGCATTTCCGTTAAAACAAAAAAGATTGCTGAAAATGTTTCCGGCGAATTTAGAATCGCGTATATCAGTTCGATTTATTCGTCTGTTATTTCAGATTTGATCAAACATTTGAAAGAACAATTTCCTTATGTGAATTTCAAATTATTTGAAGTTTCCACAACCAAACAAATTTCAGCTTTGGAGCAAGGAAAAATTGATTTGGGCATCATTCGGTCTCCTGTAAAATCTCCTAAAATAAAAGCGCAATTGTGGTTTCAGGATGGGTTTTCGGTAGTTTACAATAAGAATTTAATTCAAATTAAATCTGAAGAAGAGATTCCGAAACTAAAAGACGAAACTTTTGTGTTTTTTAATAAAGATTACGCACCACATTATCATGACATTTTATTAGAGCTTTGTGCTTTTTACGGCTTTGAACCGCAAGTTGTTCACGAATCCAACAACATCAATTCGATTGTGCAATTGGTCAAAAATGGTTTGGGAATTTCGATTGTTCCCTCTAATATTGCGAAGAATAATCAGGATGCCGAAATTGGTTTTATTGAACTGAAAAAAGTCAATTTATTTACGGATGTTTCGTTAATTACTTCAAAAGAAGATGATTCTGAGATTACGAAAACTGCCGTGGAGTTTTTATTGAAAAAAGAATAGCCACGAATTCACGAATTTCTTTTTTTTGTTTGCGCATAGATTTTAAAAAATAAAAATTCGTGAATTCGTGGCTAAAAAAACGTTACAATTTATCACAACTTGTTTTGCACTTAAAAGAGAACTTTTAAATACCTTAGCAAATTATAATTCTCGTTAAAAAAATCAATAAAAATGGCTGAGCAATCTTCAATTATATGCCCAAATTGCGGGACACCAATCGATGTAAATGATGTATTAAAACATCAGTTGGAAGATAGTATCCGTAAAGAATTTCAACAAAAAGCCAATGCTCAATCCAGAGAATTGGAACTTAAAAATGAACAATTCGAAAAAGCCAAAGCCGACTTTGAAGCCAAAAAGAAACAGGAAAATGAACTTTTCGCTGAACGCCTAGAACGCGAAAAAAAGACAGCCGAAAAAGAAATCACCGAAAAACTAAAAGCCAAACTCGAAGAAGAAAATAAAGATCGTTTGACCTTAATGGAAAAAGAACTTTCTGAGAAATCAGAGAAACTTCGAGAATTGAATAAAATGACAGGCGAAATTGCAAAACTCCAACGTGAAAAACTGGAAATGAAAGAAGCCATCGAAGCTGAAGCTCAAAAGCAATTAAACGCTACTTTGGTTCTGGAACGCGATAAAATCCGTAAACAGGAAGAAGAAAAAAACGAATTAAAAATAAAAGAATATCAAAAACAATCTGACGATCAGAAAAAGTTAATCGAAGAAATGAAACGCAAGCAGGAACAAGGTTCTATGCAGTTACAAGGCGAAGTAATGGAATTAGCAATCGAAGAATGGCTGGCGAATAATTTTCCGTTAGACAGTATTGATGAAATTAAAAAAGGTGCCAATGGTGCTGATTGTCTTCAGATTGTAAACACACGCGAACTGCAAAATTGCGGTTCTATTTATTACGAAAGCAAGCGTACCAAAGCTTTTCAGCCATCCTGGATTGAGAAATTCAAAAATGATATTCGAACTAAAAGAGCGAATATCGGTGTTTTAGTAACCGAAGTAATGCCAGCCGGAATGGACCGAATGGGAATGCGCGACGGCATCTGGATTTGTACTTATGAAGAATTTAAAGGTTTAAGCGCGGTTCTGCGACAATCTTTGATTCAGGTAAGTCAGGCGGTTCAGGCGCAGGAAAACAAAGGCGATAAAATGTCGATGTTGTATGACTTTTTAACAAGCAACGAATTCCGTTTGCAGATTGAAGGAATCGTAGAAGGTTTTACGCAAATGCAAGGAGATCTTGATGCCGAAAAAAGAGCGATGCAGAGAATCTGGAAACAACGCGAAAAACAAATCGAAAAAGTAGTACATAATACTTTAGGAATGTACGGATCGATTCGTGGTATTGCCGGAAATGCGGTGCAAACGGTAAGAGCTTTAGAACTTGATTTTATTGAAGAAGAAAAAGAGGATCCTAAGGAATTATTTGAATAATTTTTTTAAATTCCAATAATTTAAATTCCAAATACCAATTTCTCACAAGTTTGTCATTCCTAGTTCCTAGGAATGACAAACTATTCGAAAACATCGAAATTCAAATCAATCCACCTTTCTAAATACTAACAATTTTCCTGACGGATTCGAAAGTGTCAATCTGTTATCTCCAATAGAATAAGTAGTTGTACTTTGCAGCGCTTTTATAAATTGATCCTCCTTATTTCCTTGTGCACAAGCCATCCTAGTTGCAACTACTTTAGAAAATCGCAGAAGATCTTTTTCATAAAAAATACTCCCGCTAATTGCATTACAACCTCCGTAACCCATAAATTTATTTTCTGAAGAATTTATTTCAATCCTTGGCAATTCTTTTTGATAATCAGTTGCAAAAACTTTGAAACCGTTTAGTTCTTCCAAAACCCAAATATCATGAAGGCGATAGTCAGTGTTATAATTCCCGCATCCGCTCAATTTTGTATTAGTAAGCTCGGTGTTATTTTTAATTTCAACTGAAACTTTATAAGGAGAGATTACTCCCGACATCGAATTTTGACATTCTAATTGCTGAATCGTGATTGTCGCACTTGCTGTTTCATTACTTACTTTATACATTTTTATATTAGCATCCATTGCCTTTATGACTTCGGTTGCAGGAAAAGCAAGTTTTTCCTTTCCCGGAATTAAGGATGTAAACTCAATATTCTCATTGCCCATTTTTATTCCCCAAAAAGGTTCATTCCCGGTTCCCGTAAAGTAATATTTCATTTGATCTTCCTGACTTCCGTATTCAGAACTAGTATTTTGTGTATCTGAAGTTTTGCCCGCTGTAGATTTACAACCTACTGTCAATGATAGTAATAGCAAAAGTGTAAGTAATTTTTTCATAGAATTTACGTTAAGAATATTCCATTTAAATAAAACATATATAAAATTCTTATGAATTTACGACATTTTTTCGAAATCCTTATTTAGAATCTTTTCAAATTTATAATAGTTATAACTTTTCTAATTCAATCAAAACCCGCATTACGTAAAAGATTACGATAAAATACGTAAACAACAATCGTTATCAATTCAAAAAAAATAATTATTTACGTATTTTTATAAGTATAAATACTTATATTTGCATAGTAATACTTAATTAAAGAAATCATGATAAGAGTAATAGTAGTTGGAAACGGCATGGTTGGTTATAAATTTTGCGAAAAATTCATTGCAAAATCAGGACATGAAAAGTATCAGATAACCGTTTTTGGTGAAGAACCAAGGCGAGCCTACGACCGTGTTCACTTAAGTGAATACTTTGGAGGAAAAACTGCCGACGATTTATCACTTTCTACAACCGAATGGTACGTAGAAAACAATATTACACTCAACACATCTGAATTAATTACAGATATTAATCGTAGCGATAAAACGGTACATACTCATTTAGAGAAAACTCATACGTACGACTACTTAGTTCTGGCAACAGGATCATCAGCTTTTGTTCCTCCTATTGACGGAGTCGAAAAAGAAGGCGTTTTTGTCTACAGAACCATCGAAGATCTTGATGCAATTATGGCTTACGCCAAAAAGATAAAACAAAAAGGTGCAACAGAAGCAGCAGTTTTAGGCGGTGGTTTATTAGGTCTTGAAGCAGCAAAAGCTGTTAGGGATTTAGGACTTAATCCGCAAGTGGTAGAATTTGCTCCGCGTTTAATGCCAAGACAATTAGACAAAGGGGCAAGCGATATGCTTCAGTCAAAAATAGAAGAATTAAATATTGGTATTCATCTAAACAAAGCCACGCAATATATCGACGGAAAAGAGTGTATAACGGGAATGATGTTTGCAGATAACGAATTGTTAAAGGTTGACATGTTGGTTATTTCTGCCGGAATTAAACCTCGTGATGAACTGGCTAGGGTTTCAGGACTTGAAGTGGGTTTAAGAGGTGGTGTTGTGGTAAACAACCAAATGCAGACATCAGATCCTTCTATTTATGCGATTGGCGAAGTAGCCCTTTACAACCAAAACATTTACGGACTTGTTGCTCCAGGTTACGAAATGGCCGATGTAGCAGCTGAGCAAATCTTAAATGGTTCCAAAACTATGAGAGAAACCATCGATATGTCGACACAATTAAAATTAATAGGTGTTGAAGTAGCGAGTTTTGGTGATCCTTTCGTAGAAAATAATGATGTAACCGCTATTATCTATGAAAACAAATTAAGTGGAATTTATAAAAGAATCAATGTTACCAAAGATTCTAAAACCTTACTAGGAGGAATTCTGGTGGGTGACTCCAGCGATTACAACTCTCTTTTCCAGATTTTCAGCAATGCTATGGCCTTACCAAAAAATCCCGAAGATCTTATTTTAGGTTCAAGAGACGGTTCTGAAGGTTCTAGTTTAGGCAGCGTTCTTGACTTACCCGATACAGCAGTAATTTGTTCTTGCGAAAATGTAACAAAAGGCGCAATTTGCTGTTCACTTTTAGATGAAACCTGCGCCAGTTTTTCAGATGTTGTCAAACATACCAAAGCAACTTCTGGCTGTGGAGGCTGTAAACCAATGGTTTCAGATTTGGTAAAAGCTACTCAAAAATCTCTTGGCAAAGAAGTAAAAGATGTTATTTGCGAGCATTTTAGCTACAACCGCCAGGAATTATATGATTTGGTAAAAATCAATAAATACGAGAATTTCTATGAAGTAATAGATCATCACGGAAAAGGCGACGGCTGTGAAGTTTGTAAACCAGTTGTGGCTTCAATTTTTTCTAGTATTTATAATGATACTGCTAATAAACACGTTACAACTCAAGATACCAACGATAGATTTTTGGCCAATATTCAACGCAACGGAACGTATTCTGTTGTACCAAGAGTTGCCGGTGGAGAAATTACTGCTGAGAAATTAATAGTTATCGGAGAAGTGGCAAAACAATTCGATTTATACACAAAAATTACTGGCGCACAACGTGTTGACTTATTTGGAGCACATTTGAGTGATTTGCCAAAAATATGGAAAATCCTAATTGACAATGGTTTTGAAAGTGGTCACGCTTACGGAAAATCACTTCGCGCCGTAAAAAGCTGCGTTGGAAATGCGTGGTGCCGTTACGGAATGGACGACAGCGCCGGATTTGCAATCGAATTAGAAAACAGATACAAAGGAATTCGCTCTCCGCATAAATTAAAAGGAGGAGTTTCGGCCTGCATTCGCGAATGTGCCGAAGCCCGAGGAAAAGATTTTGGACTAATTGCTGTTGAAGGCGGATGGAATTTATATATCGCAGGAAACGGTGGCGCCAACCCAAAACACGCTGTTCTGTTAGCCGAAAAGATAGACAAAGAAACCGTTATCAAATATCTAGATCGTTTTTTAATGTATTACATCCGCACGGCTGGACCGCTTATCAGAACTGCAACCTGGTTGGATAAATTAGACGGAGGTTTAGAATACCTAAAAGAAGTCATTATCGAAGACAGTTTAGGAATCTGTGAAACTCTTGAAGCCGAAATGCAGACTCTTGTAAACACCTTCGAATGCGAATGGAAACAGGTACTTGAAAAACCAAGATTGTTAAAACGTTTCAATCACTTTGTAAACTCGGAAGAGAAAGATGACAATGTTGTTTTTGTTCCGTTAAGAGATCAAAAAGCACCAAAAGCATGGTCGTAAAGCTTTATACATAATTATTTAAACACACATAGCTTTCAAAGATTTTTAATTTTTAATTCTCAATTTTTAATTAAAAAATTCAGCTCCAAAAAAAGAAAAAAAATATCACAAACGTTTGCTGTCCTCTTACCCTCTTTTTTACTGCGCCATCAAACTCTCTTGATTGTAAAAAGAGGGATAAGAAACAGGAACACAAAATTTACTGAAATGGAAGAAATCTTAAATCAATACGAAACAGTTCATCCAAACGACGCGACAATTTGGTTCAAAGCCGGAAAAGTAGAAGATTTCCCCACCAATCGTGGCGGCTGCATCAAATACAAAAACAAACAAATTGCCATTTTTAATTTCACGCGCCGCAACGAATGGTACGCTTGCCAAAATGCCTGTCCGCATAAAATGGAAATGGTTTTGGCCAGAGGAATGACGGGATCTACAGATGATATCCCTAAAATTGCCTGCCCAATGCACAAAAAAACTTTTTCATTAGTTGATGGTTCAAACCTAAACGGTGAAGATTTTAAAATTGCAACTTATCCCATTAAAGTTATTGAAGATGAAGTATTTGTTGGCTTTGTAGATTAACAATACAAGTTTTATTCACAATCTTGTCATTCCGACGGAGGAGGAATCCCCGCAAGTAGCTCCGCACAGAAGAACGCCAATCTTTGTAGAGCTACTCGCGGGGATTCCTCCTCCGTCGGAATGACAAAAACAGACGAAAATATTCTTATGAAAATGATTGCCCTAGCCCCGATAGTAGTGGAAATCCTTTTGTGGCGGGGTTCGCCACAAAAGATTGCAACGGATAGCGGGATTAGCTCCTGAAAAAAATTAAGCCTTAAAAGTTAATTTACGTATATTTGAAATTCTATTATCAGACCAAAAAAATGACTACACCTTTTCAAAAAGCAAGCGAATGGATTGATGCTGAAAATGCTCAGGATCCTAATATCGAAATCGATCAAAATACTGAATACCCAAAGGAATTATTGTATTCGAACAGAATGTACGAAAGACTGATGCAGTTTGAACCTGAAGCTTCAGAACAAATTCAGATTGCCTCAAAAGCACAACATATTTGCCGATGGAAAGTTGCTCGCGAATCTTACCCAATGGATCGTGTGGGCTATTTGAGATGGAGAGAAGACCTTAAAAAATTTCACGCCAAAACTACAGCCGATATCTTAGAAAAGGCGGGATACAATCAGGACTTTATCGATCGTGTTTCTTTTTTAATCGAAAAGAAATTATTAAAAAAAGATGCCGAAACCCAATTGCTGGAAGACATCATTTGTCTGGTGTTTTTAGAGTATTATTTAGATCCTTTCGTACATAAACACGACGATGAAAAACTAAAAAACATCATTAAAAAAACCTGGGATAAAATGTCTGACAAAGGACATCAGGAAGCCTTAAAAATCAATTATTCTGAAGAAAATCTTAATTTAATAAAAGCCTCTTTAGGATTGTAATCTGAGATATGGAATCAGTTTGAAAACGAATTTCATTTTAAGATAAAAGACAAATATTCATTTCGAATGAAAAAAAGCAATCAGGAAGCTGCAGATAAAATTAATTTCAAAAATTTACGCCGCTGGTATTTTTTTGCACTCTGGACTATTGCCGTAACCGTCATTCTAAGTCAGATTTTGGTTCAGTACAATTTAAAACAGCAACTAAGCGATTCTAAAATCATCAATATTTCGGGAAAGCAAAGAATGCTAAGCCAGAAAATTGTCAAAGAAGTCTTGATTTTACATTATGTTTCAGATACCATTTCACAAAAACAAATTTCGCATTTAAAGGAGGTCCTCGAACTCTGGAAAACAACTCAAAATGCGCTTGAAAACGGTAATGACAGTTTGGCTTTCCCCAGAGAAAAAAGCGAAACCCTCAATAAATTATATACCGAAATCAATCCGGTTTTCAGCACTATTAGTCAGTCAACTAATTCTTTTCTTTTAAATTTAAAACAAAAAAGCAATTTAGCCCAAAACCAAAAACTGGTTCAGACTATACTAAAATACGAAGGCGTTTTCCTTTCAAAAATGAATCAGATTGTAAGTCAGTACGATCTTGAAGCACACGAAAAAGTAACAGAACAACGCAAAATAGAATATTGGATTTTCGCCTTTACGCTTTTCGTTTTACTAATGGAGTTTTTCTTCATCTTTAAACCTACCAATAAAAAAATAGAAAAACTGATTGCCAGACTTTTATCTTCTCAAAAGAAAGCTTTAAAGCTCGCTTATGACACTGAAATTATTAGCGAAATAAAAGAAAATTCGGTAAAAGAATTAAAATCGCTGAACTATGCCATGGAAAATACGCTGCTGTATTGCCGTATTGCACCAGATGGCTCGATCATTCATATTGGAGAAAAATTTGCCAAACTTTTAAACTATACGAGATTTTCATCCAACAAAAAATTCTCTGAAGTGCTAACAACCGATGAGAAGGAACAACTGAATATTGACCGAATTATCTTTGAGAAACACAGAAGCGGCTGGCAGGGCGAAATTAAAATCATCAATAAAGAATCCCAGACATTTTGGCTCGACTTATCGATGGTTCCGGTAACAATCAAAAAAGAAGAATCAGAACTTTTAATTATTTGTTTCAATATCACCGAGCGTAAAAAAGCACAACGGGAAGTCGAACGCCTGAATATCGAAAACAGTACCGAAAAAATCAATCAGCAAAAGATTATTTCGAGTAAAATCGTCGAAAATCAGGAAAACGAACAAAACCGAATCGCGAAAGAAATTCACGACGGAATTGGCCAAATGCTTACCGGTTTAAAGTTTAGTCTTGAAAGTATCAATCTGGAAGACAAAGAAAAATCAGCTCAAAAAATCGAATACTTAAAAAAACTATCACTCGATATTATAAAAGGCGTTCGCACCGCAACTTTCAATCTAATGCCTCCGGAACTCAGCGATCACGGCATCGTTTCCTCTCTGGCAAAACTTACGCAGGAACTTTCGAAACTAACCGGAAAAGAAATTCTGTTTTACAACAAAACCGAATTTAATCAGCGTTTAGATTCTTTGATCGAAATCAACATTTACCGCCTAACGCAGGAAGCCATTAATAATGCCATAAAATACGCCGAATCATCACACATAATTGTACAGCTTTCGCACAGTAATACTTTGCTAAGCATTATTGTAGACGACAACGGAAAAGGTTTTGATATTCACGCCGTAGACAAAAAGCGCAATAGCGAATCCGGAATGGGATTATTGTTTATGAAAGAGCGAATTCAATACGTAAATGGCCGTGTATTTATTAATTCTATTCCCGGCGAAGGAACAAGAATTACTTTTAATATTCCGATGTAAAATAAATTCCAAATATTTTTAATTCCAATTCTCACACAAGCTTTTCAGGCTGAGCGAAGTCGAAGCCCCGCAAAGTAAATCTATCAAATAATAATAATTTGGGCGAGACACCATCCCGATAAGAAGGCAAATTTACTTTGCGCTTATTCGCCCTCTTACCGGCATACTGTCGGGCTATCCTCTCCGCCGTGGCGGATTGCTCCTATCCCTCTCGCGGGCAATTGCTTTCATAAGATCTTAATAGTTACTCAGAAATTACCAGAAATGACAAAGCTCAAGTAAAAACTTTGTCCAAGTTCTAAACTTTGACAAAGTTCAACCCAAGACCATCTTCAAATAGCAACATATAAATTATAATGTAATTCCATTTTTTAATGATATTTTAATGTTGGCTTTAATATTAGAATTTGCAATTTTAAAAATTTAGAAATTAAAATTCAAAAATTACGTATATTAGCATCTTCTTTGTAGATGAATATACGTAAAAATCAAAAAAAAATTTAAGTAAATTATGAGCAATATCATTCGTGTAGTACTGGCAGACGATCATGTTTTTGTAAGAGATGGAATCAAATCATTACTTGAAAACGAAGCAAACATCGAGGTTGTAGGCGAAGCTATTGATGGTGCCGATGCTCTTGAAGTCGTTGCACAAAACAAACCTGATTTACTTATAGTAGATATTCGTATGCCCCACTTAACAGGTATCGAGGTAGTAGAAAAACTTAGAGGCGAAAATAATAATGTAAAGATCATCATGCTTTCTATGCACGAATCTGAAGAATACGTATTAAAGTCTATAAAAGCCGGCGCCGATGGTTATTTACTAAAAGGTTCAAGCAAAGAAGAATTCTTAAAAGCACTGCATACCGTTGCTGCCGGCGGAAAATATTTTAGTGGCGATATATCCTCTATATTAATTAGCCAGTTGACCAACTCTTCGACATCATTAGAACCTAAACAAAGTTTAGCTGATGAAATGATGATTACCAAAAGAGAAAAAGAAATCCTGACACTGTTATTATCCGGAAAAGGAAATAAAGAAATTGCTGAAGCACTTGATATCAGTAAGCGCACCGCCGAAGTACATCGTTTTAATTTAATGAAAAAATTAAAAGTAAAAAACCTGATGGAACTTTCGAACAAAGCAACTGAATATTCTTTATTATAAATTACGTATTTATACGTAATTATTTTTCAAAAACTGCGTTTTGGCAGTTTTCAACTAAGTTATAGTACTTATTTTTATCAAAAATTATAAGTGCTATGAAAACTACAAACCCATTATCTCAATCTCACAAAATTTTAATTTTGAACACATTGGCCTTTACAGTGTGTTTTGCCTGCTGGACACTAAATGGTGTTTTAGTAACTTTTTTAGTCGATAACGGAATTTTCCACTGGAGCGTTGTTCAGGTGGGATGGCTTCTGGGTATTCCGATATTAACGGGTTCTATCATGCGTTTACCTATTGGAATTCTAACGGACAAATACGGTGGAAAATACGTTTTTTCATTTTTACTCCTCCTCTGCTCGATTCCCTTATTTCTGCTTCCTTACGCTGACAGCTTTTTTATGTTTGCCTTATTGAGTTTTTTCTTCGGAATGGTAGGAACAAGTTTTGCCGTTGGGATAGGATATACATCCATATGGTACCCAAAAGAATGGCAGGGACGCGCACTGGGAATTTTTGGAATGGGAAATGCAGGAGCTGCCATCACTACCTTTTTGGCACCTTCATTATTAAATCATTTCTCTATTGACGATCCTCAAAATGGCTGGAAAATATTGCCGGTTATTTATGCCATTTCATTATTAATAATAGGAGTTGCATTTTTGATTTTCGCTAAAAATAAAAAAATAGAAAATAGTACAAAAAGCGTTTCTCAAATGCTTGGTTCTTTAAAATCAGCAAGAGTATGGCGTTTTGGAGCCTACTACTTTTTGGTATTCGGGTGTTTTGTCGCTTATTCGCAGTGGTTATTACCCAATTTCATGAATGTGTATCAAACCAGTCTGGTCATGGGCGGATTATTTGCAACGCTTTTCAGTTTACCTTCCGGCGTGATTCGTGCTTTTGGAGGATATTTATCAGATAAATTCGGAGCCAGAAAAGTGATGTATTGGGTTTTAAGTTCATCAGTAATTTTGAGTGCTTTATTAATGATTCCGAAAATGGAAATTACTACCACTGGCCCGGGCGTTTTAGCTACTAAAAAAGGCACTATAACTGCTGTTTCAGATAACAATATCAAAATTGGGGAAACAGATTTTGCCGTGGCACAAAAGAAAGAAGATGTAAGCGAAAGTTCCATCTTTCCAACCAGTACATCCTGGCAGCAAGTCGTGGTAGAACAAAATCAAACGGTGAAGAAAAAAGAACTTTTGGCCAAAGGAATTACGGTTATTAAATTTGATGCGAATATGTGGGTCTTTCTGGTTTTAGTGATCTTAATAGGAATTTCCTGGGGAATAGGAAAAGCGGCCGTTTACAAACATATTCCGGAATATTTCCCAACAGAAGTTGGCGTTGTTGGCGGCATGGTAGGCATGATTGGCGGTTTGGGCGGTTTCTTTGGGCCAATCATTTTTGGATACCTTTTAACTGCAACCGGCATCTGGTCCAGTTCATGGATTTTTATTCTCATTTTTTCTGCTGTCTGCTTAATTTGGATGCATTACACAATTAGTAAAATCATGAAAGAAAAATCACCTATTTTCGCAAAAGTAATTGACAGACAATAGTTTAAAAATTAATATTCAAAATAAAAATTAGTTCGAATATGATTTATATCATTGTAAAAGAGCTATTTTTCTGATAAATTTGTTGTGATTTTAAAAAAACCAATCATGAAAAAAATAAAAATCATCCTATTCCTATTATTGGTAGGAATAAGTCTTGACATTCAAGCACAGGAATTAGATGTAAATCTGCAACTACGTCCTCGTTTTGAATATCGTAACGGGTATAAAACTCTTATTCCTGAAGGCACAGAAGCAACTTCTCAAGTCTCACAACGTTCAAGATTAAATTTTAATTACAAGCAGGATCAATTATCTGCAAAATTAACTCTACAGAATGTCAGAACATGGGGAGATGTGGGAACAACCACAACTTCAGATAAAAATGGCATAGCCGTTTTTGAAGCTTGGGCACAATATGATATATCCGAAAAATGGAGCGCAAGAGCAGGTCGTCAGGTACTTTCTTATGACAACCAACGTATTATGGGAGAAATTGACTGGTTACAACAAGGACAAAGCCACGACGCGTTGATGGTCTCTTTCCATCCCAAAAACCACCAGCTTGACATGGGATTAGCCTATAATTCTGATGCCGAAAATACTTTTCAAACTCCTTATAAAGTAGGTAATTATAAAGCAATGCAATATGCCTGGTACCATACTAACGTAGATCAATTAGGTATTAGTTTATTAGTTTTGAATACGGGTTACGAATATGCTAATCCGGCACAAAAATTATTAGTAGACTACAAACAAACGTTTGGTACTTATTTGACTTATAAAACCAAAAAAATTGACAGTAATTTAAGTTTCTACGGTCAAACCGGAAAAAGCGCAGACAATCAGGTTAGTGCATGGGATGGAGCACTAAACTTTGCATATGCTATTACAGATTCATTTAAGGCAGGTATTGGTTACGAATATCTATCAGGAAAGGATCAGGATGACGCAAGCAAAGTAATCAAATCATTCAACCCTATTTTTGGTACTAATCACGCTTTCAACGGCTACATGGATTATTTTTATGTTGGTGGAGGTCATCAAAACAGTGTTGGATTGCAAGACGCCTCTTTGAAATTCAATTATAATGTAAAAAAATGGCAATTTGCTTTAATGCCACATGTATTCCTGTCTGCTGCTGATGTAGTGGTGGCTAATGAAAAAATGGATTCATATTTAGGAACTGAGGTCGACTTTACTGCCGGATTCAATTTCAAAAAAGATATCACACTTACAGGAGGATATTCTCAAATGTTTGGTACTAAAACTTTAGAAGTTTTAAAAACTCCGGGATATGCCGGGCACACCAACAACTGGGCGTGGTTAATGATTTCAGTAAATCCTAGAATTTTCAGCTGGAAAAAATAAAGATTTTTTTTAAATCAAAATAATACAATTTACCCTTTTTCTAAAAAAGAAAAAGGGTATTTTTTTGTTTTCTACGCGAAGGACATTTGCACTTATAATTGGGTATATTTGATGTACGAAAAACTAAATCTTTCCTTTATTTAACTGAAAGAATAATCAGTAAAGCCTCTCTTAGTACTAATCTTCAAATCCAATAACAAAAAAAAATGAACAACACCTGGACAGACAGATGGAACGACCGCTACAGCAGCGAAGAATTTGCCTATGGCACAGCGCCCAACAATTACTTAAAAGAACAATTAGAAAAACTTAAAACCGGAAGTATTCTTTTCCCGGCTGAAGGCGAAGGTCGAAATGCAGTTTTTGCGGCCCAATTAGGTTGGAAAGTCTCCGCATTTGATATTAGTGCCGAAGGAAAAAACAAAGCCCTTAAACTAGCCGAAGCAAATAATGTTGTAATTGATTACCAAGTTGGAGAACTGGAAACCCTTAATTATCAAGCAGAACAATTTGATGTAATTGCATTAATTTATGCACACTTTCCTGCAGCTATTAAATCATCCATTCACCAAACATTAGAAACTTATTTACGCAAAGACGGATACATCATTTTTGAAGCTTTCAGCAAAAAACATTTAGAATATCTGGCTATCAATGATAAAGTTGGCGGACCAAAAGATATTGAATCCCTATTTTCTATTGAAGAAATACAATCTGATTTTCCTGATTATGAAATCATTCAATTAGAAGAAAAAGCAATCACATTAAACGAAGGTTTGTTCCATAACGGAAAAGGTTCTGTTATTCGATTTGTTGGAAAGAAAAAATAAGCTCTCTAAAAAAACGTTTCGTAGAGATGTGCAAAAAATTTCTACCGCACATCTCTACACAATTTCACTTCAAAAACAAATAAACAACTGCAATACAGTTGTTTAAATTAAAATCAATTGTTAAAATAAAAACTTTTATTTGTATTTTAGTACAAAAAAAAAAGAAACTATCTAAAAGCGGCAACCTAAAGTAAAAAGGTTGTTTCTCATTTTGCATTGCCCTATTCTAAAATTAGTATCAATTTTAAATAACTAAATAATGGCAAAATCAAAAACAATTGTATTAGTGCACGGAATGTTTGTGAATGATAGTACCTGGTCAGAATGGAAAAATTATTATGAGCAGAAAGGATATACAGTATATGCCCCTGCAAATCCCGGACACGATGGTGATCCTGCAGCACTTCGGGAAAAGATACATCCGGAACTTGTTGATACAGGCTTTATAGATGTAGTACAAAATATTGCAAAACTCATCGATACTTTACCTGAAAAACCACTTGTAATTGGGCATTCGATGGCAGGATTAGCAGTACAAAAACTTATAGATTTAGGCAAAGCCGATGCCGCAGTAAGCATCAATGGAGCGCCTCCTAAAAATGTTCTTCCTCCATTTTGTACAGTAAAAATTGTTTGGCCCGCAGTAAATTTCTTTTCCAGTAAAGGATATTACTTAGGATCAAGAGACTGGTACAATCGTGCCTTTTTTAATACACTACCAAAACCTGAACAAGACAAAGCTTACGACCTGATTGCTGTTCCTGAAAGCAGAAAAATTGGCAGAGAAACCTTATTGAAATCCTTCTCAAATGCAGATTTCAAAAAACCGCATCAGCCTATTTTATTTATTGGCGGAGGAAACGATAACATATTTCCGCCAGCCTTAACCAAAAAAATTGCTGCTCAATATAAAGATCCCAATAGCAAAGTTGATGTAAAAATCTATGACAATAAAAGCCATTTTATTTGTGGCGAAAAAGGTTGGGAAGAAATTGCAGATTACATATTAAATTGGTACAACAATCTGTAATATAAAAAAAGGAGACGCACAAAAAAGTATACTATTGTGCGTCTTTACATTATGATGACTAAACATCACTACTTGTAACTTCATATTAAATTTAAACAGTAAAATATTTATGCTCCATAATTTCACATCGTAATTTAGGCACAGCCAAAATCCCAATTTTTTTACCAACGGTTTTTATCAGCATTTCCTTTTTTAGAGTTGAAATTACGCGAATCGCCTGCTCCTCAGTCGTTCCGGCAAAATCAGCAATTTCTTTTCTCGAAAGTTCAATATCTATTAAGTCATTTATTTGTCCAAACTTACGGTGAATATACAGCAACAAATCAATTACACGTTCGCGAACATTCATGTGGGCAATTTTACGAATATTGTTCTCACTTTTATTGAGTTCATCGGCATAAAACAACATCAAAGCATATGTAAATTCCGGAATTTTCTGAAGCATTTCCAGCATCGTTTCGTTACTAAAATTGCATAAAACAGTATCTTCTAAGGCAGAGGCACCTATCAAATATCTCTTGCTGGTTCCAAATCCGCGAAAACCGATGGTATCTCCATTTTTTGTTAACCGAACAATTTGTTCCCTTCCGTTTATTCCTGTTTTTATTGTTTTTACTTTTCCTGAACAGATAAAGTACAATCCTTTTATAGGATCACCCTCTTTGATAAAAGAATTTGATTTTTTGCAAATAAAAGTTTCTTTCCTTAAAACATATTCTTTCATCTGTTCTAAGTGCAAATGTTTCTTAATAAAACAATTTTCGTTGCTACAGGTATAACAAATAGGCTGCGGGTCTTTCATGAGTTCAAATTTTATGCATAATACACTAAATTGTTGTTCCTCTTTTATTTTAATCAAAAGTATAAAAATAAATTATAAAAATAAGTATTTATACGTAAAAATACTTATTTTTGTTTTAGAAATAAATAAGTGAATTATTTAGTTTTAAAATAGATTTAGGACTAGTACTTAAAAAAACTGTGATGCAAAATACCAAAATCAAAACTACCTGTTCGTATTGTGGCGTTGGCTGTGGCATAATCGTAACCAAGGATGCCAAGAATGGCGTAATGGTTACGGGCGACAAAGACCATCCGGTAAACAAAGGAATGTTATGTTCTAAAGGAATGAATTTGCACTACGTAGTCAATGACACAGCAGACCGGATTTTATATCCCGAAATGCGCGGCAGTAAATCATATCCGCTCGAACGCGTTAGTTGGGATACTGCGCTTGATCGCGCCGCAGCCGTTTTTACCTCTATCATAAAAAAGCATGGTCCGGATAGCGTTGGTTTTTATATTTCTGGCCAGTGTTTAACCGAAGAATATTATCTGGTAAACAAATTGGTAAAAGGCTTTTTGAAAACCAATAATATAGATACGAATTCTCGTTTGTGCATGAGTTCAGCCGTTGTGGGCTATAAAAAAACTTTTGGAGAAGATGCTGTACCTATTGCTTACGATGATATCGAACTGGCAGACACTTTCCTGATTACGGGAGCAAACCCTGCCTGGTGTCATCCCATTTTATTTCGAAGAATAGAAAAACACAAAGAGAAAAATCCTAAAATAAAAATCATTGTTATTGATCCGAGACGCACGGATACCACCACTTTTGCCGATTTGCATTTGCAGATTATTCCCGGATCTGATATTATTTTATACCATGCCATTGCCAAACGTATCATCGAAAAAGGCTATGTAGATCATGATTTTGTAAAAAACAATGCCGAAAATTTTAAGCAATACAAAGACTTAGTTTTAAGTACCTCTTTAGAAAAAGCATCAAAGATTTGTGGTATTTCGGTCAATGACATTAAACTTGCTGCCGATATTATTGGTAAAGCCAAAGGTTTTATTTCGCTTTGGGCAATGGGTTTGAATCAAAGTGCTGTTGGAGTTGATAAAAATACCGCTTTACTAAATTTATCCTTATTGACAGGACAAATAGGCAAACCGGGTTCAGGGCCTTTTTCATTAACGGGACAGCCCAACGCAATGGGCGGAAGAGAAGTTGGCGGAATGGCGACACTTCTCGCGGCACACAAAGACATTGCAAATCCGGAACATCGCAAAGAAGTCGCTGATTTTTGGGGCGTTGATGCAATATCAGATAAACCTGGACTAACTGCAACCGAAATGTTCGAAGCTTTGGAATCAGGTAAAATGAAAGCTGTCTGGATTATCTGTACCAATCCGCTAGTGAGTTTACCCGATTCCCGCCGAATCGAAAAAGCATTGCAAAATGCCAAATTTGTAGTGGTTCAGGATATCTCGCACAATGCAGATACTTCAAAATATGCTGACTTATTACTGCCTGCCGCCGGTTGGTTAGAAAAAGAAGGTACAATGACCAATTCGGAGCGACGAATTTCTTATTTACCAAAGGGAATCAACGCTCCCGGTGAAGCACTTTCGGACATTGAAATTTTAATTCGCTTTGCTAAAAAAATGAACTTTAATGGATTCAACTTTAATAGCGCAGAAGAAATCTACAAAGAGCATTGTGCATTAACTAAAAACACCAATATTGATATTTCTTTCCTAAATTATCATCGTTTAAAAACCGAAGGAACTTTTCAATGGCCTGTACCAGATTACGGACATCCGGGCACTCCCCGACTTTTTACGGATAAAAAATTCTATACGCCATCACAAAAAGCGATTTTTAATTTACCAACAGCAATAGAAAACACATCAGAACAACCCAATCCGCAATTTCCGTTTATCTTAACAACAGGAAGGGTGCGCGATCAATGGCATACGATGACGAAAACGGGAAAAGTGTCAAGATTAATGACACATACCCCAAATCCAGTTTTAGAAATAAACCCAATTGACGCTTTTAAAAATGACATTAAAAATGGCGATATTGTTATTGTATCAAGCAAAAACGGAGAAGTTCGCGTTAAAGCAAAAGTTACAGACAGCATCAAAGAAAAAGTCGTTTTCCTGCCCATGCATTGGGGTAAACAACTCGAAAATGATCTCAACCGAACCAATAACTTAACCAATACGGTTGTTGATCCTGTTTCTAAAGAGCCAGATTTTAAATACACAACGGTCAATATTAGCAAATATGTAAAACCTTTTCAGAAAATTGCAATCGTAGGTGCGGGAGCTGCTTCTTTTAGGTTTATTCAGAACTATCGTGAGTTCAATTCAACAGATGAGATTGTAGTTTTTTCGAATGAAGTAAATCCGTTTTACAATAGAGTTTTACTTCCCGAATATATGACTGGCGAATTTAGCTGGGAACAATTATTAAAAGTAAAAGATGGTGAGGCTTTAAATAAATTAAAAATAACAATGAATGCCGGCGTGGCCATCACGAAAATCGATTCAAATAAAAAAACAATAACAGATAGTTTAGGCAACTTACATACATATGATTCGTTAATCATGGCAACAGGTAGCCGACCTTTTGTTCCTGAAAATGCACAACTACATCTTCCAGGCAGATTTACTGTAAGACGTAAAGAGGATGCAGATCGTTTAAAAAAACATCTTGACAGCACTAATTTACCTACTGAGGAGCAACATGTTGTTATTATTGGCGGAGGTTTATTAGGTTTAGAACTGGCTGCAGCCTTAAAACACAAAAAAGTTAAAACGACGATTATTCAAAGGGCTTCCCGATTGATGGAACGCCAATTGGATCGAATCTCAAGTAAATTATTGGCAGAGGAAGTTCAGCTTCGCGATATTCAGATTTATTTTGATAACGAAGTAAGCACTGTTTTTGAAACCGATAATCCGAATGAAATAGAAATTGCGCTAAAAAGCGGCAGAATCATCACGGCAAATGCTATTGTTTATACGATTGGAACAATTCCGAATATCGAAATAGCGCGCGAAAGTGGCCTTGCCTGCGGACGCGGCGTAAAAGTAAACCAGTATTTGCAAACCTCAAATCCTGATATTTTTGCGATTGGAGAAATAGCAGAATTCAACAATAAATTATTCGGAATCACTTCTGCCGCCGAAGAACAAGCTGATATTCTGGCTAACTTTTTAGCTGGCGACATCAGCAGTTTTTACAAAGGTTCTATTTTAATGAATATCCTAAAACTAGAGGATATTAACCTGTGCAGCATTGGCGATATTGAAATTCCGGAAAATGACGATTCATACGAGGAAATTATTTTCGCAGATCTAAAAAAACGTTATTACAAAAAATGCATCGTTAAGGATGATTTGCTTGTTGGCGCTATTTTGATGGGAGATAAAAATGAATTTGCCGAGTTTAAAACCATGATCGAAAGCAAAATCGAATTATCAGACAAGCGAAATTTATTATTAAGAGGAAGCTCAAATGCAAAACCTGTTCTGGGAAAATTAGTTTGTTCCTGCAGTCAGGTTGGAGCCGGAAATATAGAAGAAACCATCAAAAGCGGCGTAAACAATTTTACTGATTTATGCAAAAATACCGGCGCAGGATTAGGCTGCGGAAGTTGTAAAACAGAGGTTAAGGAGATATTGGCGAAATGTAAAGTTTAAAAAAATTGTTTCAAGTTTAAGGTTTCAGGTTTTTAAGTTGCCTTAGTTTGAATATAAATTTTACCACAAAGAGCACAAAGTTTTTTCGCAAAGTTTCGCAAAGGCTTATATAGTATGTAAAGTTTGTTTTCTATCGAAAAAAGTTCACAAAGCTTTGCACTAAAATTTTTACTCAAAGCTTTGCGAGCTTTGACTACTTATTAAACACAAACTAAAAAACTTTGCGAAAAAACTTTGTGAACTCTGCGGTAAAATCAAAACAATACAAAAACCTGACCCGAGGCTGAAAGCCGAACAGCCAAAGCAAACAAAACAAACCTGAAACCTGAAACAAAAATAGAGATATGGAACTAACGAGATTAATAGTAAAAGGAGGCGTTATTTCGCCGGGAGAATTAAGGGAAGTAGTCAATATGGCGATGGATCAGGGTTTAGATTCTATTTCCTTTGGTTCAAGGCAGGATATTATTTTTCCAAAAGGATTTAAAACTTTAGACAAAGAAAAACTGGGCAAACATCACTTTGTTTTTCCTGAGCAAAAAAGCGGCAATAATATTGTTTCATCCTATGTTTCTACAGATATTTTCAGGAATACCAATTGGCTTACCGGCAATAAGTTTTTATATATTCTGGAGCAATTTAAGGAGCAGCCACGACTAAAAGTGAATATCAACGATCCCAAACAACAGCTTGTTCCTTTGTTTACCGGACATCTTAATTTTATTGCTTCGGAACATGAAGATTACTGGTATTTATACATTCGTTTACCCAATTGGGAACGTATGGAAGTATATCCAATACTTATTTATAGTTGGGATATCGCACAGTTTTACTATGAAATTGAAAGAATTACAGCTCAGGAATCTATTGGTATCGATATGATATTTGCACTTGTCAGCGAAGCTTTGGACACCAATAACCGAACAATCGACAAACCATTGAACGTTCCTTTTTATCCCTTTCCTTATTATGAAGGCATGAACCGTATGGGAATCGACCAATACTGGCTGGGTTTGTATTGGAGAAATAATTTGTACAATTTAGATTTCCTTAAAGAAATGTGCGATTTGTGTTTTGATTGCAAAATTGGTAAAATATGTATTACGCCCTGGAAATCTTTTATTGTAAAAGGAATTCCCAAAGATAGAAAACTGGAATGGGAAAAATTTCTGGGTAAACGAGGCATCAATGTCCGTCATTCGTTATTAGAACTCAATTGGCACTTACCTGTAGCGGTAGAATGGGCTTTGAATCTTAAAACATATTTGGTTCGAACACTCGATCAATTTGACATTAGCACTTACGGCCTCACTTTTGGATTATCAGAGTACAATCGCGACGGACACTATTTTACATCGATAGTGGTCGAGAAAAATGAACTACCAAAGGCTCTGGAATCCATTAAAATAAGAGATACTTATAATGTTTTATATGCAAAGAATTTCGATGCCAATACACGCGAATATGTGGTGCATTCGCAAGATATAGACAAACTTGAACTCCCAACAATATTAATTGAACTGAGTAAGAAATATTTCGAAGAACTAGGAAATTCTGTTCCTGAAACAACAGAAAATCCACAGAAAAAAGAAAAACCGCAATTAGATATTTACCAATGTCAGGAATGTTTAACACTTTATAAATCCGAATACGGAGATGAAAGTCAGGGAATCCCGAAAGGCATTTTATTCACTGATTTAGCTGAAAACTATTGTTGTTCTCTATGCGAAGCGCCAAAGAGTAATTTTAAGATTCTGGAAATTGTTGAGAATTAAACTAACTGATTTCATTAATATTTTCAGGAGCTAATCCAGCTGTCCGCTATATCTTTTACTTTTTAAAGAAAAAAGTAAAAGGATGCCGCTTCCATCTGGGCTATGGCACTCGTTTTCAAAAGCAAAATCAATTGAAACTATCATTTATCATTCTTTCATATTATAAAGTAATTTACATTATTTCTCAAGTAGAATTGTTAAGAGATTTTAGTCTTTATTTTTTACCAAAAACTCAATCTATTAAAAATAAGCCCTTTATAGTTAATTTTTAAGTAAAAACTTAACATTGGCGGACTTGTTTTATGTTTATCTTTACTTAACTGTTAATTAACAATTTAGTTACATTGTAGCAATTACTTATCTAAAACCGCATCAATATGGAAAACGAAAACGAAAAAATTACCCCAGAAAAAATTGATTCAACACCTGAAAATTCTCAGCCTGTTACAGAAAATAAAAAAACGGTAACTACGCCGGCTACAAAAACCCCAGTTCGCAAAGCAACGCCGACAACTGCTGCAAAACCTGCTACGCCAACTACTACAACGCCGAAAGCTACAACAAAAACTGCAGCAACAACTTCGCCGAAACCGGCAGCCCGTAGAGCTCCGGCAAGAAAAATTACTCCAGCTGCTATTGAAAAAACAGAAGAAATAACAACTCCTAAAGTAAGCATCAAAGAACCAGTAAAAAAAGACTCATCAGAAAGCAAGGCTGATGACGTGGTTGAAAAAACAAAAGGAGAAAGTAAAAAAGATAAATCAACAGATAAAAAGAAGAAAAAAGTGAAAGACCAAGACAAGGAAAAAGAAAAAAAGAAATTAGCGAAGAAAAAAGATCAGGCTAAAAAAGACAAAAAGAAAGAAAAGGCTAAAAAAGCAAAACAAAAAGCTGCCGCTAAGAAAAAAGAAAAGGCTAAAAAAGCTAAGGATAAAGCGAAAGCTAAAAAAATAGCTAAAAAGAAAGCGAAATCTAAGAAAAAAGAGAAAGCTAAAAAGAAGAAATAATATTAAAAGAAGGTTTGACTTGAAAAAGTTAGACCTTTTTTATTTGGTAAAGATTTATTCTTCTAGTTTATCATTTCGAGGCACGACAAATGACAATATTTCGTAAACTCTAAAAGAACTATCCCCCAATCGCAATCATACTACGATTATCAAAGTGAAGCGTGGGATCATCCATTTCTTCCAGCGTAACCATTCCGGCTCGAACTTTCTTTTTATTTTTTATAGATTCAGAAATCAAATTCGTGATCGATTCACCATTTCTTAAAGGCGTTAGCAAATCGGTTTCAGCATTTGAGAAGAGACAATTCTTGATTTTTCCGTTTGCTGTAAGGCGAATTCTGTTGCAGCCGTCACAAAACGGATTTGTTATAGAACTTATGATTCCGAAATCACCCTGAAAATCTTTTATTCTATAAGTTCTCGCCGTAAAGTTTTTTTCGTCTTCTAGTTTCTCAATTTCTTTTGAAGGGAAATTTTTCTCCAGTTCTGATAAAATTTCGTTTTGGGAAATCATTTTACTTCTGTCCCACTCGTTACCGGCAAAAGGCATAAATTCAATAAATCGAACTGATAAAGGCAAATATTGGGTTAATTTGACAAAATCTACAATTTCATTTTCGTTAAAACCTTTCATCAAAACTACATTTACTTTTACTTTAAAATCATTATTCAAAAGCAAATGCAAATTATCAACAACTTTCTCAAACTGATTTCTAAGTGTTATAGAATGAAATTTAGAAGCAATTAGCGTATCTAAACTCAAATTGATTTTAGTGATTCCATAAAGCTTTAAAGTATCAATATGACGATCGATTAAAATACCATTTGTAGTAATCGAAAGAGCAACGCCAAGAGCGGCTAATTTTGAAGCAATTTCCGGAAAATCTTTTCGCAGAAGCGGTTCTCCTCCTGTTAATCTAATTTTATCAACACCATTTTCCACGAAAGTTTGGGCAATCGAAAAAATCTCATCGGCCGTCATTAAACTGGCTTTTGGAGATAATTCGATTCCGTCAGCAGGCATGCAATACGTACAACGCAAATTGCATTTCTCTAACAGCGAAATACGCAAATAATTGTGTTTTCGCCCAAAATCATCCGTTAAAATGGTTTTAGAGGGTGTCATGATTTTTTCCTTTTAAGATATGAAAAACATGCAGTACGTGCGGAAAAATGGCATCCATAGATTCTCTCGCACCGTTTGTTGATCCCGGCAAAGCCAAAACCAAACTTTTTCCTAATGTTCCTGCAACTGTTCTGGATAACATTGCATATGGCATTCTTTGCTGACCATAATCACGAATGGCTTCTTCAATTCCCGGAATTCTGCTTTCCAGTAATGGAGACAAAGCTTCGGGAGTAACATCTCTTGGAGATAATCCTGTTCCTCCTGTAAAAATGACCAGTTGGTGCTCTTTGGCGAAAGCCATTGTTTTTTCCTGAATAATATCCAATTCATCAGGAATAATTTCATAATGTGCTGTTTCTACTCCGAAGGCATTTAGTTTTTCTACAATAATTTTTCCAGAGCGATCTTCTTTATCACCCGCAAAAATAGAATCAGAACAAACAAAAACTGCTGCCTTAATTACACTTGAAAATTTATTTTTGAAAGATGATTTCCCACCTTCTTTATGAATTAATTTAATAGTCGAAATTTCGATTTCCTTATCAATCGGTTTCAGCATATCATACATCGTCAGGGCCACTATCGATGCTCCGTGCATGGCTTCAACCTCTACTCCTGTTTTGTAAACGGTTTTTACATTAAAAATAATTTCAATCGTTAAACCTTCAATTTTATAATCTACCGAAGTAAATTCAATTGGAATGGGATGACAATCCGGAATCGATAAATGCGTGTTTTTTACTGCAAATAATCCGGCGGTTTTCGCCATTTCAAACACATTTCCTTTTGGCACCAGGTTATTTACCACAGCATCAATTGTTTCCTGTTTACTTACTTTTACAATTGCTGTAGCTGTAGCAGCTCTTAAAGTGCTTATTTTATGCGTAATATCAACCATTAGTATTTTGTTTCCAGGTGAATGTATCGTTTTCAAACATTTCTTTTCCAAAAATGGGCACATCGGTTTTTATCCAGTTTACAATGGCTTCTGTCGCTTCATAAACTTGTTTGCGTCGTGTTGCCGAAACAAATACAAACAAACAAATTTCGCCTGCTTTTACCACGCCTAAACTATGGTAAATGTGCATGCAGGTCAAATCGAATTTGGCAAAAGCTTTTTCGCGAATAGCATGCAGCGCTTCATTGGCCATATCCGTATAAGCGGAATAATCGATTGCAACAACCGTATTATCGTGAATAACATCGGCACGAACTTGTCCTAAAAAAATATTATGCGCACCAATCGTATGTTTTGACTGATGCTTAGCGATTGATTCTGCGATAAATTCAGGAGCAATTGGCCCTTCTACAAATACATTTTTACTCATTGTTTATGTTTTTTTTCTGCCACAGATTAAAGGATTGAATTGCTTTTTTCTTCTTCCACGAATTTCACTAATTTTAACAATCAATTTAATCCTTTAATCTGTGGCTATATTTTTATTTCTTCTAATAATTGTTTCATTACCAAAGCTCCTCCAAGAACACTTTTTACATTTTTAAATTGATGTTTCTGAAGCAATTCTGCTGCAACTTTACTTCTAATTCCGGATTGGCAAAAAACGTAAATGGTTTGGTTTTTATCGAGTTTTTCCATTTCATTTTCCAAATTCATTAAAGGAATCCGGATTTGATTTATTAAACTGATTTTTGGTAATTCATCACTATTTCTAACATCTAGAAATAAAACCTCACGAATATTAATTTCATCTAAAACCGATTCAAATTTTACTTCTTCAACCTGATATTCTTCTTTACTATATTTTTTATCAAAAATCTCTTTGGTCATCAATTGAACATCACTTTTATCAAAATCATATTTTTGCTGTTCGTTATTCAAAATACTATACACTACTATTTTACCACTTAAGACATTTCCAATTTCCAAAATCATTTTGATGACTTCGTTGGCCTGAAGCTGTCCGATAATCCCAACTGTAATTCCAATTACTCCGGCATCTTCACAATTGGCTGATTGTGTATTTTCATCCGGATACAAACATCTGTAAGTAGGTCCATTTTGATAATTAAAGACCGAAACCTGGCCTTGAAATCTAAAAACAGATCCGTATACCATTGGCTTATTTGTAATTAAACACGCATCATTTATCAGATATTTAATAGCAATATTATCTGTTGCATCAACAATAATATCATAATTACCGAATAAGGAAATGGCATTTTTTCCTGACAATTTCTCCGTAATTGCATTCACTTTTACAAGCGGATTCAATTCAGCAATCATCGCTTTAGCTTCTTTTGCTTTATATTTTCCAACAGCCGAACTTTTGTAAATGACTTGGCGATGCAAATTCGAAATTTCGATAACATCATCATCAACAATTCCTATTTCTCCAACACCGGCCGCAGCTAAATAAGGCAATATCGAAGCTCCCAAACCTCCTGCTCCAATAACCAGAACTTTAGCTTTAGATAATTTATCCTGACCGGCCTCTCCTATTTCAGGAAGGATTATTTGTCGGTTATAACGTGCTGTTGTATTCATACAAACTCAATTTATCCTCCTGCAAAAGGCGGTAATAAGGCAACAATGTCACTTGTTTGTAACTTATAATCTGTTGCTTTTGGTACAATTTTCTGGTTCACTGCCACACTAAAAGAAATCGAATCAAATCGATATTTCGCCTCTAAATCCTGTAATAAATCCTGCAATGACAATTCAGAAGTTGCTATCTTTTCGAAACTACATTTAGTCTTTTCTGCTACAGCACCAAAATATTTAATCTCAATCATTATTTTAAATTTAAATTCTGAAAAATAAATTCATCTTCAAAATGTTCCTGAAAATAAGACGTCAGCCTTGAAGTGTTTTTTACTACTTCGCCAATTACAATAATTGCCGGTGACGAAATTTTATTTTCAGCTACTAATTTACTAATTGAACTTATCGTTCCTACTACTTTTTGTTCGGTATTTTTAGTTCCGTTTTGAATAATTGCTATCGGTAAATCATCCTGTCTATTTTGCTGATAGATCGAAATGATTTCCTCTAATTTATGCATTCCCATCAAAATAACCACCGTCGCATTCGATTTTGATGCTAAATGAACATCTTTAGACAATTCATGATTGGAAGTTGTTCCCGTAATTACCCAAAAACTTTCGGCAATCTGACGTTGTGTCAAACTTATTCCTACCGATGCCGGAACTCCTAAAGCAGATGAAATTCCAGGAACAATACTGGTTGCTAACCCAAATTGTTCTGCATATTCTATTTCTTCACTTCCTCTTCCAAAAATAAACGGATCACCGCCTTTCAAACGTACGACATGACCATAACGATTTGCCATTGAAACAATCAATTCGTTAATCTGATCCTGCGTATAAGCGTGACAACCCAATCTTTTGCCCACAAAAACAATTTCTGCCTTTGTTGCATATTGCAATAATTCTTCATTGACAAGCGCATCGTATAAAACAACATCAGCTTTTTCTAAAGCTTTTATGGCTTTTAACGTAATTAATTCGACATCGCCAGGACCTGCGCCTACAATTGTTAATTTTGGTGTTTTTAAATTTCGCATAGCTTTTAACTTAAATTGATATTCAGGTCGTTTAATTCGTCAACAGAATTAATATTAGTCAAATGAAAGTTTTCACTTTCTTCGATCGTGATGATTTGATGCGGAATTTTCGCTATTAAATTCATCATTTTTAAATCGTCATTATCAATTGCGCTTTTGATAATGGGTAATACTTTTTTAGAATAAATTCCAATTAAGGGATGCATTCTGCTTTCCGAAGCAAAAACGGTGATTTCAGCTTCCTGATTGTGTTTCGAAATTAATTCTGATAATAATTCGGTCGAAATTAAAGGAATATCACAACTCAGAATCAAATTGAATTCTGTTTCAGAATTGGTCAACGCTGTGTAAATTCCTCCCAAAGGTCCTTTATCAGTTATGATGTCGGATATTTTTTGGTACGATAAATAATCGTATTCTTTATTATTCGTTATTAATTTTATAGTCGATGTAATGGGTAAAACTGCTTTAATAATATGCTCAATAAATGGTTTATTCTGAAACAGGACTAATCCTTTCTCAGCTTGCATTCGGGAACTTTTTCCTCCACAAAGAATAAATACTGTTAAAGCTTCCATGACTAATTTTGTTTCAGGTTAAATGAGAAAAATTTTACCGCAAAGAGCGCCAAGATTTTATTTTCTACTGAGTTTAAAAATAAATTACTTAGGCAAAAGAACATTGCGTACTTCGCGGTTAATTTTTTGTTTCAAATTTCAGGTTTTAACATTGTTACTTATTTTCATTATGGAAAAATCAATTTTATACTTGCCATTAAAATCACGGTTCCTAAAACAAATTTCAATGTTTTATTAGAGAAATATCCACTACCGTAAAATCCGCCTAAAACTCCTCCAATAACTGCAATTGGAACCAGATAAAAACTCTCGGTTGGAATCGTTTTTCCTCCTAAAAAAAATCCTAACATTCCTGCAAATGAATTCACAAAAATGAATAAACTTGATATTGCTGCAGACTCTTTTACGGTTGCCCAACCTAAAAATAATAAAATTGGACTCAGGATAATTCCACCGCCAATTCCTAACATTCCGGACAATAAACCTATTATAAATCCTATTGCCAATGCAAAAGGCAATTTAATCTCAACTGCTTCTTTTTCTTTAAAACTAAATAATCCAAACAATCTGAATGCAGCAAAAACCAATACAATACCCAAAATAATTTTATAAATCGTATTATCCAAAGTGACAAAACCTCCAATAAATGCCGCTGGAACTGAGGCAATCGCAAACGGATAAAACAGCTTTGGCTTGAAATATTTCATTCTGTAATAAAAGAAAAACGAAATACTTGATACAAATAAGTTCAACAGCAATGCCGAAGGTTTCATAATAGCAACCGGAAAAGCAAAAATGGTCATCAAAGCCAAATAACCCGATGCGCCGCCATGCCCAACACTAGAATACAAGAAAGCAATCACGATTAAAGCAAAGCTGAATAATACAATATTTTCGGAACTAAGAAGGCTCATAATTTTTGTTTCGGTTTTTTGTTTTGTTTTTTTGTTTCAAGTTTCAAGTTTTGTTTCAGGTTTATGCTATATGTTTAAATTTACATACTGCATTTCAAACTTTTCACTAAATATTCCTTTAATCTATTCTCTTTAATCTATTCTCTTTAATCTATTCTCTTTATTCTATTCTCTTTATTCTATTCTCTTTATTCTATTCTAAAAACTAATCTATTGGCAAAAGAGTCACTAATTGTCCCTTTTCTAAACTTTCCACCTCATTAGGAACAACTAATAAACTATTGGCAATTGCAAAGGTATTTAGCATTGCTGAACTTTGACCGTCTAAAACGGTAACATGAGTTTCATCATACAACGCTTTTAAAAATAATGTTTTTCCGGTTGTATTAGTAATGTTATCATTTAATTTTCGAAGCATTTTCTTTAGATGAATGTCTTTAAATCCCATTCTGTTTTTGATTGCAGGATATACATAAATGTAAAAATTGGTTAATGAGGAAGCCGGGTTTCCGGGCAAAGCAAAAACTAAAGTATCATTTTTAGATCCAAAAAACATTGGCTTTCCGGGTTTCTGGTTGATTTTATAAAAAAGTTCCTTTACCCCGTTTTCTAACAAAGCTTCTTTTACAAAATCGTAATCTCCAACAGAAATTCCGCCTGAAATTAAAACGATGTCATGTTTCTTTAAAATTTCTTTTAGTGCTTTTTTAGTCGCTTTGAGATTATCTTTTACTTTATAAATCTTGGTTTTCTTTACTCCAATTGTCTGAAGCGCAGCTTGCAACATCACCGAATTACTTTCGTAAATTTTTCCTTTAGATAATTTCTTACCGGGTTTTACCAATTCGTTTCCGGTTACTAAAATCGCAACTTTAGGTTTTTTATATACCTCAACTTCCGTGATTCCTAAGCAGGCTAAAAAACCAATTGCCGCAGGCGTAATTAAAGTATTTGCCTTAAAAACAACTTCTTCTTCGCCAATTTGCTCTCCTTTATGGCGAACATTAGCGTATTGTTCTGGCATTCTGGTAATTAAAATTGAATTCTCGGTAGCCATTACGTGCTCCTGCATGATTACAGTATCGGCATTATCAGGTACATGTGCACCCGTAAAAATCCTTACTGCTTCATTTTCTTTCAGTTTTATTTTGGAATGATCTCCGGCCTGCACAATACCTACTATGTCATATTGATGTTTTTCGCTATGAATAAATGCATAACCATCCATTGCAGATTGACGAAACGGCGGCATTGCAATTGGAGAATACACTGTTTCGGCCAGAATATATCCTAGTGATTTACTCACCTGGATTTTTTGAACTGGCATAGTAGTGCTATTCTCTGCAATAATAGATAAGGCTTCTTCGACTTGAATCATGGTTGCTATTTTATATATAAGCAAAAAATACTTATTACAAATATAAGTATTTTTACTTAGTTTTAATCATTAGTAAACTAAAATTTTAAAAAGAATATAAATTTAAGCTTAATTCTTCATATACTTCCAGAAAAAACGATAAATAGCTTGTTGCTTTGTTAATAAATTTATTTCGTTATTTTTCTTTTAAAATTTCCCGATGGCAAATAATACATCCATGCAAATCCTATAAAAAATAAGATTGCGGAAGCTATAAAAGCAGGTAACAGTATTTCTTTATTATTATCTAATGCATTATTCAGCGAAGCATAAAGTAACCAAATTTGAATACTCACATTTAAAATTAAAACAACAATGAGCGTCGAAAGTATAGTATTAAGTTTATTTGGATTTGCCCGATTCTGACTTCTTCTAAAAGTACTCATAGCTTATTGAATTTAGGATTATAAATAAATGTCTTTCTTTTCTACCATTGCTTTTACATAAACGGCATCGTCTTTAAAAAACACTTCTAATTGCGGTAACGCTCTTGGCGGCGGCCCGGCAATTACATCTCCTGTCATGGCATCAAATGAACCTTCGTGACATGGACAATGAATGATTCCGGTTCCGGGTTTGTAAAATACAGAACAGGAAAGGTGCGTACATTTTTGCTCATAAGCCCTGAAATCGCCACTTTCTAAATGAATCAATATGTACGGAATTGTACTTCCTTCGATTACGAATCCTCTTGTTCCTCCTACAGGAATTTCTTCTTTATTACAAATAAAATGTTCTCCCTGAACACCTTCTTTTGGCAGCAAATACGCTTTGGCGGCAACGAATCCGCTTCCTACCATTAATCCTCCGGAAACAAAAGTCAGGAACTTGGCAAAATCTCGACGGCTTACCTGAGTGGATTCCAGTTTTTTTATTGGGAAATCTTTTTTCCAGTTTTCATTTAAATTATCTTCTTTTGACATGGATACAGATTTAATATATTCTTAATTCTTTACTTCCTTTTGGCATCATAATGTTCACTTTTGTATTGACTGTTTCTTTACCAAAAATAAATGTGTTGATAGGCGAACTGTTGGGTCTCATTTCTTCGATTTCTGCCCTTGTCCCGTAAAACAAAGCACCACTAGGGCAAACAGTTGCACACATTGGTTTTTTACCTACACTTGTTCTATCGTAACACATCGTACATTTCATCATCAAATCGTAATCTTCCATTTTTTTAGGAACTCCAAACGGACAGGCCATTACACAATTTGAACAGCCAATACATCTTTCTGTGTTTGCAGTATGAACAACTCCAAATTCATCCTGAGAAATAGCATCTGCAGGACAAACATTGGCGCAAACCGGGTCTTCACAATGCATACAAACCTGCACGGTTGTCTGAATTGTTGAAGAACGTTCTACATAATTTACACTTATCAATGACTCCTGCCCATTAGTTTCGCATTCTGCACAAGCCATTTCACAGGCTTTGCAACCAATGCAACGTTGCAGATCTACAAAAAACTCTTCGTTTTTATTGAAATTAGTTAAATTCATCGCGTCATTTTTTTATAGGTTAAACACTTGCATAAGCTTCAGATTCATTTGATGAGGGAGCTACTTGTCCTAACGGATCTAGTAAGCAGGCGCATACTTTAAATTCTGGAATTTTAGAAATTGGATCTAAAATTCCAGTTGTAAGCTGATTTGCTGATTTGGCTCCAGGCCAATGATACGGTATAAAAACAGTATCTTTCCGAATGGTTTCTACAATATTTGCCGGAAAAATTCCTTCTCCTCTTCGAGTAGCCACACGAACTAGTTCGCGTTGTTTTATATTATATTTTGCAGCCAATTCAGGGTGAATTTCTAACATTGGTTCAGGAAACTGATCTACCAATTTGCCAATTCGACGGGTTTGTGTACCGCTCAAATATTGAGAAACAACTCGTCCTGTTGTCAGTGTTATTGGATATTCATCGTTTGTGATTTCGCCCGGTTCTCTATAGGGTGCGGGATTAAAATGTGCTTTTCCGTCAGGAGTCTTAAACTTTTTGTCTTCCCATAATCTGGGAGTTCCAGGATGATCTAATGACGGACATGGCCAGAAAACACCCATATTATCTTCTACTTTTTTATAAGTAATTCCAAAATAATCTGCTGTTCCTCCTTTTGAAGCGACTCTTAATTCATTAAAAATGGCTTCGCTATTATCGTAAGTAAATTTATCTTTTTCACCCAAACGTTCGGCAATTTCTAATAATATTGAAGTATCCGTTCTTGCATCTCCCGGAGGTGTTACAGCTTGTCGAATACGGATAACACGTCCTTCTGCCGAAGTTGTGGTTCCTTCTTCTTCTTCCTGTAAAGAACCTGCCAGAACAATATCTGCATGACGGGCAGTTTCATTCAAAAAGAAATCAATACAGACATAAAACTCTAATTTTTCAAGAGCCGATCTCACATAATTATTGTTGGGAAGCGACACTAACGGATTAAAACAAATCGAAATTAGTCCTTTGATTTCATCTCTGTGAATGGCTTCAATAATTTCGTAAGCGGTTAATCCTTTACCGGGCATGTCTTTTTCGTCGATTCCCCAAACTTCAGAAATATACTTTCTGTGTTCCGGATTTTCGATATCTCTATTTCCAGGCAATTGATCACATTTGTGACCGTGTTCCCTTCCTCCCTGTCCGTTTCCTTGTCCGGTAATGGTTCCGTAACCACAATAAGGTCGGCCAATTCTTCCGGTTGCCAAAACTAAATTGATACAGCCCAATACATTATCAACTCCTTTTGAGTGATGTTCTATGCCACGTGCGTGAAGTAAGAAACTTGTCTTCGCTTTGCCCCATAATTCGGCTGCAGCCTTAATTTTATCTTTATCAATTCCGGTAATTTCTTCTGCCCATTCTAAAGTATAATCTTTTACTGCATCGATTGTTTCCTGAAATCCAGATGTATAATTGTCTATAAAATCGTGATCCAGCATATCGTAATCAACCAAATATTTTAACATCGCACCGTATAAAGCAGAATCTGTTCCGGGTTTTACATCTAAATGAATATCTGCCGTTCTGGCTAGCGGAATCATTCTCGGATCGATCACAATTAATTTTGCTCCGCGATCTCTGGCTTTCCAGATCCAATGTGTTAGTGTTGGAAAAGTTTCACTAATATTTGCTCCGGCAACGATAATTACTTCGGCATGTTCTAAATCTGAATAGTTGTTCGAAGCACGATCTAAACCAAAAGCTTTTTTATTTCCGGCTCCTGCACTTACCATACAAAGTCTTCCGTTATAATCCAGATTTCTGGTTTTTAATGCTACTCGGGCAAATTTCCCAACCAAATAACTTTTTTCATTGGTTAGCGATACTCCTGATAACATTCCAAAGGCATGTTTACCATATTTTTCCTGAATTCTTTTAATTTCAGATACGGTTTTATCCATGGCTTCATCCCATGTTGTTTTTTCAAAACCTTTTCCTTCTACTCTTTTTAAAGGATGTAAAAGACGGTCCGGATGGTTATTTTGCAGGTAACGCTGAACTCCTTTTGGACATAAACGCCCTTCATTAAAAGGAAATTCCATCCATGGCTCGAAACCTACTACTTTATTTTCTTTGACCAATAATTGAATCCCACACTGCATTCCGCAAAAACAACAGTGCGTTTTTACTACTTCGTCCGGTTCGTCTCTACCTACGTAACCATCTTTTGGTGCATAATTTAAATGCGGCCCAAAATCTTCAATAATTTTTTCGGTTGATACAGGTAATTTTGCCATGTCTTTATTTTGTTTTATTTTGTTTCAGGTTTATTTTTTGTTTCAAGTTTTTTTGTTTCAGGTTTCAAGTTCACACTTTGTGCAGACTTTGGTTTATAGACAAGCTATAGTAACCTAAAACTTGAAACCTGAAACAAAAAAACTAAACCTGAAACCTGAAACTCTTTTTTTATCCAAATAAGCTTCCGCCACTATCTAATCTTGCTTTTAGGTGTGCTTTTGCCAAACGCGATCTTTTTCCTTCAGGACTTAAATCAAGGTGTGATGTACCATCTTCATGTGTAAAGTCAAAACCTAATTGTTTGGTAACAATTTTCAAATCATCGATATGAAGTTTGGTAGCAAATGCTTCTCCTGTATGAGGGCAAACAGCCATTCCTTTTTTCATTCCTTCTTTCTTATAAATATGAGCCCCAATCTGAGCCGGACGCTGAATAATATGAAAGAATTTTCCAAAAGGAATCCATATCAAAAACATAATTACCGTTACGGCGTGAATTACAGCTAAGAAATCATATGCGAATCCTTTCATAAACTGATAAGAATAAGTAAGACACAATCCTGTAACCGATATTGCAATCAATAAAATCAGAGGCAATAAATCTCCTTCAAAAGTTTGGGTTGCTATTAAACCGGGATTTGTTAATCTTCTTCTCAAATAATAAACAGATCCAAATATTACTAACCATGAAGACCAATTTAGAGCATGAAAAATCAAAAATGCCATTACAGATCCAATTTGAAAATCCATCATTTTAAATCCAAAAAAATGAGCCTCATAAACAGATATTGAATTTTCTGCCAATGTAAAGTGAATCCATCCAAACGTAAGAGGGATTGTTATCGCAAAGGCCGATAAACATCCTAATGCGATACAAAAATGTGCTGCCCAACGGTATTTACTTCTGGGATAAATGAATTTTTGAACTACTATATTTTCTACAGTTTCTTTGCCTAAAAACCACATGTGTTCAAATATTTTCCCTGTAAAAAGAAATTTAATACTGCGTTTGAAGTACATCCAGGTTGGCGGACGCTGCAACCAAACAGAGTAACGATAAACTATCCCGAAGAAAGCGAATACGGTTCCGAATAGATAAGTTACAAGAGCAGCATCAAAATTTTGCAATTGTCTTGATCCGTAAAAAACGAGCACTATAGTTAATGCTGATACGAGAGTTGCAACAAGTAAAGCTTTGGTATTAAATGTTTTATTTTTCATCCTTAATTTTATTTAATGATTACTTCCTAACTTGGTTTCTCACAACCTTTACGATTATAGAACCACCAATTGATACCTGTAGCTAATATAGTGAAAATAGCAACACCAATAAAGAATTGATTTACAGTACCATTGGCAGAAAGGTTGTTTCCTATTAATTTAGAAAAGATAAATGGTCCAAATGCTGCAATCGCTGCTGTCCATCCGATAACTCCTGCTGCCTGACGTTGGTTTTCAGCAAAAATAATTGGGTATTGTCTAAAAGTACCCGCATTTCCAATTCCTGTAAAGAAGAACATTCCCAGAATTACCGCGACAAACATTGGAAACTGATCCATACTGGTTGGCGCTACTAATCCCTGAGTAACCAAAATTACAGAACCTGCTAAAATTCCTAAACCAGTAATAGTAGTAAGAATAGCCCCTCCAACTTTATCAGCAACAAAACCAAAAGCAATTCTGCTTGCAGAACCAATAAGAGGACCGTAGAATGCATATACTAAAGGATCCGGTGCGTTAGGGAAATCTCCATATAAAAACTTTATCATCAAAGGGAAGGCTGCAGATAAACCCGCAAATGTTCCAAAAGTCATTACATAAGTAATGGTACAATACCAAGTATGTTTATTAGAGAAAATATCCATTTGTTCTTTAATAGAAGCTTTCATTGGAATACTTCTTAAATAAAACCAGCTTATAAATGATAATAGGATTAAGAAAGGAACATACCAAAATGCAGCTGACTGTAAATATATTTCTGTGTTTTTAACAGCTGTATTTTCAGGACTAATATCATTTAATATTTTTTCAGCCATCTTTGGGTTTGCATTTGCAATTGCCTTAGCTTTGGCTTTCACCGGCAGTGAAGTAAACAAAACTACTTTGTCATCTGAATGTATTGATGCACTTACTGAGTCAATAACAGTTTTCTTTACGTTTGTCAATATTCTAGTTTGCACTTCAGGATCCAGAGCAGCAAAAACCTCTTTTTGTTTTTGAATGCTGGCATTCTGAAACACAATTATTGCTTCTTTATGATCAATACTTGTAAATACAGATGCGGCACCAAAAATACTGACACTTATAACAAGCGGTGTAACAAATTGCGCTACAGAAACACCAAAATTTCCAATTCCGGCTTGTATGCCTAGTGCAGTACCTTTAAGTCTTTTAGGAAAGAATAAACTTGTACTTGGCATATAGGATGAGAAATCTCCTCCGCCAAAACCTGTTGTAAAAGCCAAAAGTGCAAATATCCAAAACGGCGTATTTACATCCATTACCGCAAACCCAATACCTATTACCGGAATTAATTTAATTGCTGTAGCAAAAGAAACTACATGTCGGGTACCAAAAATGGGTAATATAAACGTATGTATAATTCGAAGAAAACCTGCAGATAAACCAGGAATTGCTGTTAACCAAAAAAGTTGATCTTTAGTAAAACGAAACCCTAATCCCGGTAATTTAACAGCTATAACGCTCATCATAAACCACGAGGCAAATGATAATATTAATGTTAATGTTGTTATTGTCAAAGTTTTCCAGGCAATTTTACTTCCGGTAGAACTCCAAAATGCATCATCTTCGGGGTCCCATTTGTCTAACCAAGTTTTCATATTTGCGTATTTATTAATTATTAGTTGTTTTAATGATTGTCTTCTATGTGTCTGGTAAAATTTGGAGATTTTGTTCGGAGTACATTTATAATGGTTCGATGCATCCAAAGCAAACAAAGGACAGAAATGACGAAAATAAATATCCAAGAGCTGGTCCAGAGTCCAGTATAATTAAGTAAGTAACCAAAGATGATAGGGCCAACGAATCCTCCCAAACCGCCTATCAAACCAACCATTCCTCCTACGACACCTACTTCATTAGGAAAATATTCCGGTATATGTTTGTAAACAGCTGCTTTACCAATTCCCCACGATATACCAATAAGGATTACCAATATCACATACACCCAAAGATTTGCACTAAATTTGATCTGCGTAATACCCTGAGCTAATAGTTCTTTCTTCTTTACTTCCTGATTTTGTTTTACTACAATTTCCTGCCAGGAATTTTTTACAGGAAAAATGGCGGTTTCGTGATTTGCTGAAGTTTCTTTTTGATTGATTTTATGCACTTTACCATTAACAACTATTGCATCTGCTGCAACTTCTGTAACTACACCATTATTAGTAGCCAAAACTCCGGGTCCTGCCGTAAAGATTTCCATTTTAGGAAACATCAGTAAAAAACTAATTATTATTGATGAACCTAAAACCCAATACATTACTTTTCTTGCTCCAAACTTATCTGATAAGTATCCTCCAAAAGCTCTCACAATTCCGGATGGTAAGCTAAACATTGTGGCAAACATTCCGCCCATTACCAATGTAGTATGATAAACATTCATAAAGTTTGGCACTAGCCATTGCGAGTAGGCCACAAAACATCCAAAGACTAAAAAATAATAAGCTCCAAATCTCCAAACCCTTATATTTTTAAGAGGAGACATTAACTCTTTCATTGTTTTTGACACTCCTGAATTGACTTTATTTTTAGCAAAAACAATAAAAAGCAAGCCTATAAGAACCAATACAGAAGCGTAAATAACAGGAAGCATTTTCCACCCATTAACAGGATCTGTCTCTGAGAATTTATTTAATAGGGTTGGCGCAATAAAAGTAGTAATTGCGGCACCTGCATTTCCCATTCCAAAAATACCTAAAGCCCTACCCTGCCAGTTTTTAGGATACCAAATAGAAGTATAGCCAATCCCGACAGCAAAGCTTGTTCCTACCAACCCAAAGAAAAAACTTAAAACCGCAAAACTCCAGAAAGAAGCAGCAAATGGAAGAAGAAACAGTGGAATTGAGCACAATAATAACAATACCGAAAATATAATCTTACCACCATATTTATCTGTTAAAATACCAATTGGAAGTCTGAAAATAGAACCAGATAAAATAGGAATACCTAATAACCAGCCTGTTTCGACAACTGTCCAGTTAAAAATTCCTTTATCTACGAGATAAGTAACCAAAACTCCATTTAATGTCCAACAAGCAAAACACACTGAAAAAGCCAGCGTATTTAAAAATAAAATTTTGTGAGATTGAGATAGATTATCCATACAGAAATATTAAAATATCTAGTTTTAATTTCATAATGAGTACTTACTTCCTCAATTACAAAGCAAAGTTAGATCGATAGATTATTAGAAAACATGATATATATCATTTTAAAGACAGTCTTATTTTTGAAAACAAATAAAACACAACCACCTAATTAACAATGACTTAATTAAAAAAATTACTATTCTTGTTAATAAGAGAACTTTCGAGACTAAAATATCTTTTCAATAATTTCAATCTATTTATAATAATATTCTTTTTTATTCTTCTATAATATTTTAATCCTACAAATGAAAATATCAGTTTTCATTTTTCAAGCACTATTCCATACAATAAAAATAAGAAAATATTTATAGTAAATAACTAACAATTAATTATTTATAAAAATAAATTATAAAAGAATGCTTTTTTATTACTTAACAATCCGTTATTTTTCACCTACAAATTGTTATCTTTTTTATTAGAAAAAAATTAGAATTTCAGGGTATCTTATTAATTAAAAAATTAGATATGTAATTGTAAATTAGACTGTATCAGACGTTTTTACATTGTTTTTGAAGATTTTAAGTTTTTAAAAGTGTAAAAAAAAAGTGTAAAATACTACATTTTTCCTCTTTTCTATGGTGCTTTTTAACATTTGCTATAGCCAACCACACAAACTCAACATATTGATTTACAGTATTATAATCTATTTATTTTTGATTATAGATGATTTATTTTGCTTTACACTAAAAAAAAAATGAACAAATTTTTGGATTTTATTATATTAAAATTAACTTTGTCTATAGGATTAGTAGAGTATAAAATTATTTGAAACCATAAAGAATTATATTTTGAAAACAACCAAAAGCATAGCGTATAACATTTTTCCTAAAAAATATACTTATAACACAGTCTGTTATATGTGCTTCTGTTGCTAATTCTTAGCCTTTTTTTCGTTTACATTCGAGATCTCTTTTTCACCGAATCGATTTATAAAGACGAAATTTAAAATACACCAAAAAATCACCTTATTGAAATTACAAAAATCTGTTTGATCCGTTATTTGGTATCAAAAGGATTATTGAAACTGTACCTATAAATTAAAAAGAATAACTAATAACTAAAAAACAAAGATGAAAAAGATGCAAAATTGTTGCTGTAAATAAAAAAAGCCATTTCTGCGGCAACAGAAATGGCAAGGCTTAAAGAACATTTATCACTAAACCAAGAATACCTGTAGAGAGTTGAAAAATCAACTTTCAAGGCCTCTTGTTAATTACTTAAAACCAGTACAAAGAAATGAAAAATTTTTTAAAAATAAACTCATTACTATTTCTCCTGCTTGTCACCGCAGGAATTAATGCCCAAAATACAACACCACTTATACAATCGAAGCTCGACGGAACTGTGGTAGATGATGTTACAAATCAGCCAATTATCGGAGCTTCGGTTGTTATTAAAGGAACAACACACGGTGTTCAGACAGATGCTGAAGGAAAATTTTATTTTCAAACCGGTCAAAAATTTCCTTATACCTTAATCATAAGCTACATTGGTTATAAAAAGGCTGAAATAATCGTAGATAAAAATCCAATTACAATTCATTTAAAAGAAGAACGCCAGGAATTGGATGAACTGGTAGTTGTTGGCTATGGTTCTCAAAAGAGAAAAGACATTACAGGTTCTGTAGCTTCTGTTCCCAAAGCTAATTTATCCCAAGTCACCTCATCTGCAGATAACTTACTACGAGGAGCAATTCCGGGAGTGGTAGTTACACAAAGTTCGGGGCGCCCGGGAGCTTCATCAAGCGTACGTATTAGAGGAGGAAACTCGATTACGGCCGGTAATGAACCTCTGTATGTTGTAGACGGAATATTAATTTATAATGATAACAATAATAGTACAGCGGGTGTTACGAATGCCGGTGCAACAGTCAATGTGCTCTCGACTATAAATCCGGCCGATATTGAATCTATTGAAGTATTAAAAGATGCTTCAGCAACTGCTATTTACGGATCGCGTGGCGCTAATGGTGTCGTTATTATTACTACGAAAAAGGGAACAAAAGGACAGGATAATATTTCTTACCAAGGTTATTTTGGATTCCAAAATGTATCAAAAAAACTCAACTTAATGAATGCCAGCCAATGGGCAAGCTTGCGTAACGATGTTCAGGCCAGTATTGGTCAGGCTCCTTCTTTTACACCAGCTCAGATAGAAGCGTTTAAAACATCGGGAAGTTATGACTGGCAAGATGCTCTTTTTAGAACTGCAGCACCTGTACAAAATCATCAGTTATCTTTCTCTGGTGGAGATGAGCGTTCAAGATACGCAATTTCAGCAGGATATTTTCAGCAAGACGGAATTGTAATTGCATCCGATTTTAAAAGGATTTCACTTCGTGTCAATTACGAAAGAAATTATTCTGATAAATTTAAATTTGGCGTAAATGCTAACTACAGTAATTCGATTTCTAATGGTGTTGGTACTAATGGCGGTGCTACTGCCGGAAGATCGCCAAACCCGTTAGTGGTGGCTTTGTATCAACCTCCTGTAGTACCTATTAAAAATGCTGACGGAAGTTATAACTTAACCAATAATCCCTATGCAACTGCTGTAAATGGTATTATACCAAACCCTATCAACGACTTAGTCAGTACAACCAACGAAACTAAAATAAACAGAATTTTGACCAGCTTATTTGGTGAATATAAAATAACTAAAAAACTTACTGCAAAAGTAGCGGTGAGTGGTGATGTTATTGATACAAAACAAAACTATTATGCTTCGTCTACCACTACTGCCGGAGCAGGAACAAAGGGATTGGCTTCTGTTGGAGATCGTTTAGTAAGTTCTGTATTGAATGAAAACACGTTGAATTACAATACCACTTTTGGCGAAAACCATAAATTCTCGGCCTTAGGAGGATATACACTTCAATACACTCAAGGTGAAGTAGTAAATGCAGGATCTAATACATTTGTAAATGATGCTAATACGTATAACGCTCTGCAAGATGGTGTTGCAGTAAAACCCTATAGTGATGCATTCGAAAGTGTATTAAAATCATGGCTAACCAGAATAAATTATTCATACAAAGGAAAGTACAATTTTACTTTATCTGCACGTGCCGATGGTTCATCAAGATTTGGATCAGAATCTCTTTGGGGTTATTTTCCTTCCGCAGGATTTTCATGGAATATTACCGACGAAGATTTTGCTAAAAATATTAAAGGTGTAACCGAAGCCAAACTTAGAATTACAGCAGGAACAACAGGAAACCAGGAAATTGGTAATTACCTTTCTCTTGCTCAAATGGGTTCTGTAAACTATTCCTTTGGAGGAACATTACAAACAGGTTTAGCCCCTACCCGATTGGCAAATCCGGATTTGAAATGGGAAAAAACGAATCAATATAATGTTGGTTTAGACTTATCACTATTAGATAGAAAAATCAATTTTGTATTTGATGTGTATTACAAGAAAACAAACGACTTATTAATTAATGTTCCTATTCCGCTTACTTCAGGTTATGCTACAGTGCTTCAGAATATTGGAGGTGTTGAAAATAAAGGTATTGAAATTGGTTTAACAACAGAAAATGTAAAAACAGAAAGTTTCTCATGGAACTCAAATGTTGTGTTCTCTGCCAATAAAAACAAAGTAGTTTCAATAGGAAACGGAGTAGATCAGTTTTTTCCTGTAGTACCAAACGGATCTTTATTACAGCAACAACCCGTAACGGTAAAAGTAGGATTACCTCTGGGAACTTTCTGGGGATATAAAACCAACGGAATTTTCCAGACTCAGGAAGAAGTTAATACGCAGCCAAAAATAAACAGTTTAGCCAATACAAAAGTTGGAGACAGAAGATATGTTGATACTAACGGAGATGGCGTAATTACAGCACTTGACAAAGGTAACTTGGGAAGTTCTCAGCCAAAATTTGTTGGAAGTTTTAGTAATACCGTTTCATATCGAGATTTTGATCTTAATTTCTCTTTTCAGGGATCATATGGCGGAAAGATATTTAATGCCTTAAATCAGCAATTAGAGATTTCTACTCTTGGAACAAATGCTAATGTTACGCTGGAAGATAGATGGACTCCAACTAACCCAAGCAATGAAATCCCGAGAGCAACAAGTTCTCCTCTTGGAATCGTTTCTGAGCGTTATGTAGAAGATGCTTCTTTTTTAAGATTAAAATTAATCACTTTAGGATATACATTGCCTAAAAGCGCTTCTCAAAGATTAGGAGCCAAAAGCATTAAATTCTATGTATCTGCTGAAAATTTAATTACATGGACAAAATACACTGGTTATGATCCAGAGGTAAGTTCATATGAACAAAACAACTTATATCCCGGAATTGATTTTGGTTCTTATCCAAACTATAAAACATTTATTTCGGGTCTGAACATAACTTTCTAAGTAAAAAATATACATAATGAAAAAGATACTAATAACAATCATACTAAGTGCCGGTTTATTTGCATCGTGCACAGATTTAGAAGTAACACCAACCTCTTTTGTTACCGAAGATAAATATTTTAAAACGCAGGATGATGCTGTGGCAAGTGTAACTGCTGTTTATGCCTCTTTAAGTCTGGATCCCGGTGAACAAAGTTTATTTGGCAGAAACCTTTATTTCTTAACCGATATGGCTACAGATTACGCTTCAGCAGGAGTTTCGGCAACAAACCCTCAGGTAAGAGCTTTAAGCAGTTTGACCCATGATGCCACTTCTGATCGTGTTCAGGTTGCCTGGCGCCAAATCTATAACGGAATAAATAGAGCGAATGTTTCTATCGATAATATCCCTAAAGTAGCAGGAAACGAAACCGTTAAAACAAGATTGATCAATGAAGCAAAATTCATTAGAGGATTACTATACTTTCAGGCAGTTCGTTTGTGGGGAGGAGTGCCAATCGAATTGCATGAACCAACTTCTATACAATTAGAAAGTTTAAAATCAAGAAGAGAAACTGTTGATGCTGTTTACACTCAGATTATTTCAGATTTGAATGCCGCCGAAGCCTTACCTGCAACTTATCCCGCAAGTGATGCAGGACGCGCAACATCAGGAGCTGCAAAAGCAACTTTAGCCAAAGTATATCTAACAAGAAAAGACTATCCAAATGCAATTTTAAAAGCCAGAGAAGTCATCAACGGTGGTTACGGATATGCCCTTTTTGAAAGTTTTCAGGATATTTTTACTAAAACAAAAAAGAATGGAAAAGAACATATTTTCTCTGTACAGTTCGAGCCAAATCAGGCAGGAAACGGATCAAGCGGAAGTACTTTTCAATCGACATCATTTATAGGTTTTACTGCTACAGAACCAGCAGATATTATCTCGGATGTTGCTTTATTTTATGATATATATGCTCCTGGAGATACAAGAAGAGATGTAAGTTATGCCAAGACATTGCCAATTCCGGGAACTGCAAATATTTACACTTTCCCTAAACCCATCTTTAAAAAATACTTGGATTTAACCAATGTGGCAACTCCGGGTAACGTGGCTATTAATTTCCCAATTATTCGATATGCTGATATCTTATTGTCTTTAGCGGAAGCGATAAACGAACAGGGAACACCAACACCGGAAGCTTATGAACTGATCAATCAGGTAAGAAGAAGAGCTTTTGGAAAACCAATTACAACGCCGGACGCAGCTGTAGATTTATCGGGATTAACACAAACCACTTTTAGAGCAGCAATCCAGGAAGAACGCAAAAAAGAATTTGTTCAGGAAGGGCAACGTTGGTTCGATCTGGTTCGTTGGGGAACTCTGGTTACAGAAGTGAAAAAAGTAACAGCTAAAAACTCTGTTTCAGAAAGAAATAACCTTTACCCTATTCCACAAAGCGAAAGAAGTATTGATCCGGTTGGTTTGCCACAGAATCCTGGATACTAATAACCGATTTTCATCCAAATAAATAAAATGATTAAAAAACTGTTCATTATTGCCCTATTGGTTGTTGCACAATTTCAGCTATTGGCACAGAAAAAGCAACCTAATATCATCGTCATTTTGGCAGATGATTTAGGCTTCTCAGATATTGGTGCTTTTGGCTCAGAAATTAAAACGCCAAACTTAGATAAGCTCGCTAAAAACGGGCTTATTATAAAGCAATTTTACAATGCAGGACGTTGTTGTCCTTCCCGGGCTTCATTGCTCACGGGTTTGTATCCACACCAAGCAGGAATTGGCGACATGGTTCAGGACAAAGGATTTCCTGCCTATCAGGGATATTTAAACGAGCATTGTATCACGATTGGGCAAGCACTCAAACAGGCAGGATACAACACAATTGTTTCCGGAAAATGGCACGTGGGTCTGCAACCATCAGCATGGGCAGTTAATAGAGGGTTTGATGATTCTTTTACTTTACAAAATAATGGAAGCAGTTATTTTAACTCAGAACCTTTATATAACGACGGAAGAAAAGTCACTTTTATGAAAGGAGATAAAGAAATTATTCGCACAGATACTTCTACTTATCTAACTCAGGAAATTACCAATTTTGCTATTAGTTCTTTAGAAAAACAACGAAATAAGCAACAGCCTTTTTTTCTTTATGTGGCGTATAATGCTCCACATTGGCCCATTCAGGCATTGCCGGAAGATATTGCAAAATACAAAGGCAAATACCTCGAAGGCTGGGATAAATTGAGAGCAAGTCGTTTTAAAAAATTAAAAGAACAAGGAATCATTGATAAAAATTGGGACTTATCAAATCGTTTTGAAAAAGTACCGGATTGGGAAAAACTTAGCGTCGAAGAAAAAGACAAATGGGATACGCGAATGGCAATATACGCCGCCATGATCGACCGAATGGATGCTGGAATTGGAGAAATCCTGCAGAAAGTCAAGTCGTTGGGAGAAGAAGATAACACACTTATCCTTTTTCTTTCGGATAATGGTGGAAGTGCTGATGATGTAAAAAATTGGAATTATGTTACACAAAAAAATGGAACTCCAGGTTCTGTTGCCTCAATTGATAGTTATGAAAGTCCGTGGGGAAATGTGAGCAACACGCCTTTTCAATTATTCAAAAAGAACACTCACGAAGGTGGCATTGCTTCCCCTTTTATTGCTTATTATCCTAAGCATATTAAAGCGGGAACAGTAAGCAACAGAATAAGTCATTTGATTGATATTTTTCCAACTTTTCTCGAGTATGCGGGTTTTCAATATCCGGATTCTTTTCAGGGAAAAAAGCTAACACCTTTAGAAGGAATTAGTTTAAAAAAGGAATTTGAAGGACAACAATCCGATGCACATGAAGCCTTGTTTTGGGAACATGAAGGCAGCAAAGCAATACGAAAAGGACAATGGAAGGCTGTAGCCGAAAACAATCAGCCCTGGGAATTGTACAATCTTGCTACTGACAGAACCGAAACAAAAAACGTAGCAAAATCAGAACCGAAACTACTCCAAAACCTGATTGAATTACATCAGCAATGGTCTGTAAAAGTAGGTGTGCAAGATTGGAATAAAATAAAATAGTTAAACAATGATTACGCATTAAATAATTAAAAAATTTAATCTAATGAAAAAATTCAAATTGAATACTAAAATCAAAAGTCCACAAAAAGGGCTGCTGATTACTGCATTAATACTGACGCAATTAGGTTTTGCGCAAATAAAACCCGATCCCAACTACAAAGGTGTAATTGGCAAAACACTAGCCGATTCTAAAGAATATTGGCCAGATCCTGTAAAAGCTCCTGAAGGTGCGCCAAACGTAGTCTGGATTTTATTAGATGATGTGGGTTACGGCGCTACAAGTGCTTTTGGAGGTTTGATCAACACACCTACTTTCGAGAGTTTAGCCAATAACGGTTTGCGTTATACCAACTTTCACACCACAGCGATTTGTGCACCTACCCGCGCCGGATTATTAACAGGTCGTAATGCACACGCCGTTCACGTAGGCGGGTTTTCGCATACTGCTATGTCAGCAGGTTTTCCGGGATATGATGGTCGAATTCCGTCTTCGGCAGGAACGATTGCTGAGATTTTACGCGACAACGGATACAATACTTTTGCAGTAGGTAAATACGGTGTAACTCCAGATGAAGATGCTACAGATGCAGGTCCGTTTGACAGATGGCCAACCGGAAAAGGTTTTGATCATTTCTACGGATTCTTAGGATCAGAAACAGATCAGTACAATCCGGATTTAGTTGAAGATCAAACCTGGTTAAACGGAAATACAAGACTGAATAATGCAGGAAATGATAAATCTAAAAACCAATTTACAGCTGATTTAAAAGGGAAACACTTAAGTGAATTGATCACAGATAAAGCCATTACCTATATCGATCGTCAGAAAAGTGCAGCACCAAACAAACCTTTCTTTTTATATTATGCGCCAGGAGCAACACATTCTCCGCATCAGGTAGCCAAAGAATGGAGTGATAAATACAAAGGTAAATTTGATGAAGGCTGGGATGTTTACCGCGATAAAGTAATTGCCAATCAAAAGAAATTAGGTTTAATTCCGGCTGATGCCAAATTGCCTACGCGTGATTCTTATGTAAAAGCGTGGAATACTTTATCTCCCGACGAAAAGAAACTATACGCTCGTTTCATGGAAATCTACGCCGGATATCTGGAATATACGGATTATGAAGTAAGCCGAATCGTTAATCATCTGAAAGAAATAAATCAGTTAGACAATACCGTTTTCTACGTTGTTTTGGGTGATAATGGAGCTAGTAAAGAAGGAACAGGATCCGGAACAATCGATCAGCCGTTGTTGAAAAAATTATTTGGGAATGGTTCTAAAGAAGATGATGTAAAAGAAAACCTGGCTAAAATTGATCTTTTGGGAACTCCGGAAGCTATCGAAGGAAATTATCCTTATGGATGGGCTTTGGCAGCGAATACACCTTTTAAAAACCTGAAACAAGATGCTCATTCTGAAGGAGGAACGCGTAATCCGTTGATTGTTTATTATCCAAAAGGAATCAAAACTCCTGGAATTCGTAACCAATACGGTCACGTGATCGATATTTTGCCAACCACTCTGGAAACAGTTGGCATTACAGCTCCAAAGGAAATCCGCGGTATTGCTCAGGATTCTATTCAGGGAACTTCATTAGCCTATTCTTATGCCGATGCAAAAGCGCCTTCAAGACATAAAATTCAATACTATTATATTTTTGGATCAAGAGCTTTGTACAAAGACGGCTGGAAAGCTGCGGCACCTCATCATCCTGATTTTATCGATATTGTTGATAATGGCGCTTTGGCAAAAAGTACTGGACCAAGTACCTACGATAATGATGTTTGGGAATTATACAACCTGAATACTGACTTTAACGAAAGAGTTGATCTGGCTAAAAAGAATCCTGAAAAACTAAAAGAACTTCAGGCTGCTTTTGATGATCAGGCGAAGAAAAATAACATCTATCCTTTTATCGACTGGCAGGATGTTTTGAAACAACGAGTTCACAAGAAAAATAAATAGAAATTCTTCAGTACTATTCATGATACTTTACAGCATGATGAATAGTACTGATATTAAAACAAGTAAATTATGGCAGCAACAAAACCAATTTTGAAAAAAGGCCTCTTCGCCTTGATTCTTGTAGTAATTGCAGTAAGTTTTTACTACCTGACCATTTGGGTAACTCCCTACTACGTGCAGAAAAAATTTGCAGAAAAAAGTCTGGGCGTTGTCAATACTCCACGATTTGGAGATCAGCCCAATGCCGAAAACAGCAGAGTAATTCCGTTACCAAATCCTGACTTTTTATATTCGACAATCAATTATGATTTGAAAGAAAATGTATTGAAAATTTCAGGAATTGTTCCCGATTCTACTTATTGGTCTATCTCGGCTTATCAAGAAAATACCACCAACTTTTTTGTTGAAAACGAGGAAAAGGTAAAAGCCAAATTCGAATATTATTTAGCTCCTGAAGGAAGTACTGCCGAGGTTTTGAAAAATATTCCGAAGGAAAAAATTATTTACAGTCCAACGAATAAAGGATTGATTCTGTTTCGTTATTTGGTTTCGAAAGCATATCCGGTAAAAACATTGGCCGAATTGCAGCATGGCGTAACGGTAGAGAAATTAGGGAAGTAAGCTTAACTTTTGGCATGGTACGCAGATGACACGGGTTTGCTTTGCAAAGACGCGGATTTAAACGGATTTTTTAAAATTTAATCCATCATTCGCGATTGTAACCGCACAAGCTTTGTCATGGTACGCGGATGAAACGGGTTTGCTTTGCAAAGACACGGATTTAAACGGATTTTTTTTAATTTAATCCATCATTTGTGATCGTAGCCCCAAAGTTTGTCATTCCGAGGAACGAGGAAACTCCACGAGCAACTCGACAAAGATTGACGAATTTCTAATCGGAGCTACTTATGAAGATCCTTCCTCCGTCAGGATGACAAAAATGCGTATAAACTTTGACAAGGTCAGAGAAACAAAACATTCAATTTAAATAAAAATTAAAATGGCTTTAAATCAAAAAATTAAAAAGACAGGACTTGCGGTAGCATTGATCATTCTCGCTATTATATTTGGGAGTGCCGTTGGTGTTTACAACATCAAATCCGGCAAAAGCAACTCGCAACGTATTATTGGTAACTGGCAAACGGTTGATAAAGACAAAGACCTCAACTCAGCCGATTTACTAACCGTTGCACAAGTGGCAGTTTACGGACCTTATGCCTTAACTAAAAAAGAAGTTATCTACCTGAGCACAAGTACTGATAGCGAAGGAAACGCATTAGACCCAAAAGCTGATTATGTCATTAGCGGAAAAAAACTGGACGCTAAATATTGGAGTATTACAGCGTATGACGAAAATGGTTTTTTAATTAAAAACCCAATCAACAAATACAGCTATAATCTTGAAGATGTAAAATATGAAGCGGATAGTACTTCGTATAAAATCAATCTTTCAGGAACTGAGAAAAAGGAAAACTGGCTGCCAATCAACGATGTTCAAAAAGCAAGTCTGATCATTCGTTTGTACTTGCCTTCTGAAAAACTCAGAGAAAATTTAACGGTGGAGACGCTTCCAACCATTCAAAAAGTAAAATAATAATCAATACGTATTATAACAAATTTGGAAAAAATCAACAAACAAAACTCTATTAATTCAATAGAACTAAAGTAGTATTTTATTTATTTTTACATTTATTAAAAACGCATTGATTTTCATTACAGTTATAAACATAAAAATTAGAAATCATGAAACGAGTAGACTATGAAATTATAGGAAAAAAAATCATCGTGGGAGCGATTGTTTTTTTAGTTCCGCTAGTCATTTTGGCGGGAGGTTTAGCATTAATTAGTAATTTTTTAAAATAAGATACCATGGCATTAATAGATCACAATTCAAGAAGCAGATTAATAAGAGATTTAAGTATTAGTTTCGTCATATATTCACTTCCGGTAGTGGCAATATTTCTTTATTTCAAACTAACAAATGGTGTTATAACACAATCGCACCTTACCTTACCCTCGTTTTTAGAATTTACAAAACCGGCTTTCGAAAACATTCGAACTTGGGGATTAACTGTTTTTATGTTGGTTCTGGGAATTATAGAATTTACAGCCGGTTTATATGATGATGAATGGACGGGTGAAGAACGCAAAATAGATATTATTTGTTTCCTGGCTCCAAAATTACTTTTACCACCGGTGATTGCATTTTTCAGCTTAACAGCATTGCCATATTTGATTCCGAATTTGGCCAACTCCCTTTCATGGGTTCCGTTTTGGGGAGGATTTTTCCTTATCGCAATTGCAGATGATTTAACACAATACTGGTACCACAGACTGCATCATCAGGTTCCGTTTTTGTGGAGATTTCACAGAACGCACCATTCGGCTCCTTATATGGGAATGGCGATGGCATCGAGACAAAACTTTATTTACACGGTTTTCTTTTCTCAAATTTATTTAACGGCTACACTAACGTATTTTGGTTTAGGATTACCTGCTTTGTTTGTTCTGGTGATCAAAAGTTTCATCACTCTTGGCGCGCATTCAAGCATCAAATGGGACAAACCATTTTACAAATACAGAATCTTACATCCAGTTGCATGGGTTCTTGAACGCTTAATTTCGACTCCGGCAACGCACCACGCACATCACGCAGATACTAGCGGAGACGGCGTTGGACACTTTAAAGGAAATTTTGGGAACATGTTTTTTCTTTGGGATGTGATTTTCGGAACGGCTTTAATTACACGAAAATATCCAAAATCGTACGGAATGAAATCGTACAAACAAGAAGAATGGTATGCGCAATTTTTGTGGCCAATATTCAAATCCAAAAAAGAAGGAAGTGCTTTGGCAGAAGGAGTCTTATCTGTTCCAATAAAAGCCAAAATAGAAACTGTTTCTGCGGGTCCGGTGTATTACGAGCAGGCTCAATCTTAAAAAATACCATGAAAAAAAATAAAATAACAACCCTGTTAATAGGTTTCACCATTGTTGCAAACGCACAAGCGCCAAAACAGGCGTCAACTTTTACCCAAAAATCAAATGAGGCAGTATATTCGAAGTTAAACTTTGATGATACTGCTGATTTTACCGACGCCAAGAGAGGTTTTATCGCCACTCTTGCCGACGGTAAAATTCTTTCTAAAACCGGAAATATCGCTGTAAACCTGAACGATTTCGCCTTCATTAAAGGAAAATCTCCTGAAACGGTAAATCCTGCTTTATGGCGTCAGGCACAGCTCAACAACATCAACGGATTGTTTAAAATTACCAATGGCGTTTATCAGGTTCGTTCTTTTGATGTTGCCAATATTTCGTTTATCGAAACCAAAAATGGTTATGTTGTCATTGATGCCTTAACTATTGGTGAAGCTTCTGCTGCTGCTTATGAATTGGTCAAAAAACACGTCGTTAATAAACCTATTTTGGCCGTAATTGTAACGCATAGTCACGGCGATCATTATGGCGGTATTGAAGGATTGGTTGCTGCCGAGGATATCAAATCCGGAAAAGTAAAATTTATTACACCAAAAGGTTTCTACGAAGAAGCGGTAAGCGAAAATGTACTTTTAGGAAATGTAATGCGCCGAAGAGCCGGATATCAATTTGGGTTAAGTTTAGAAAGAAGCGCGACAGGTCAGGTTGATGTGGGTCTGGGAAAACCGTTTTTAAGCGGAGGTTCTTCCTCTCTTTTACAGCCTAATTTTGAAGTGGAAAAAACCGGACAAACGATCAATATTGATGGCCTGGATTTAATTTTTCAGCTTACGCCGAATTCTGAAGCTCCAGCCGAATTAACGGTCTTTGCTCCTGCTCAAAAAGTTTTCTTTTCTGCCGAAATTGCCAGTCATACCTATCATAATGTCCTAACGCCTCGCGGTGCCAAAACCCGAGATGCTAAAGCCTGGGCAGGATATCTGGACGAAGCCATTGATTTATTTGGAGACAAAACCGAATTTATTGTTCCGTCGCATACCTGGCCGGTTTACGGTCATGACAAAGGAATTACTTTTCTGGAAAAACAACGAGATTTATACAAATACGTGCACGATCAAACTGTTCATTTGGCCAACAAAGGTTTGAATAAAGACGAAATTGCCGAAGAAATAAAACTTCCTGCCGAATTGGGCAAAGAATGGTACAATCGTGATTTTTACGGAACGGTAAAACACAATGCCAAAGCAACTTATCAATTCTACTTAGGTTGGTGGGACGGAAATCCTGCTGATTATGATAAACTACCACAAGTAGAATCGGCTAAAAAATATGTCGAATGGTTTGGCGGTGAAGAAACAGCCTTAAAAAAAGCCACCGAAAGTTACCAAAAAGGAGAATGCCGTTGGGTTGCCGAAGTACTGAAACATGTCATATTTGCGAATCCTGAAAATGTTGCCGCTAAAAATTTACAAGCCGATGCTTTCGAACAAATCGCTTATCAAAGTGAATCCGGAATTTGGAGGGATTTGTATTTATCAGGAGCAAAAGAACTTCGCGAAGGCATAATTGTTCCTAAAAACCCTGTGAATCGTGCCGCAGGATTTTTGTCTACACTAACTCCAGAAGCTATTTTCGATTATTTATCTGTAACGGTTGACGGAAATAAAGCGGCAGGAAAAGACGTAAAATTGCGTTTCATCTTCCCGGAACTCAATAAAAACATTCTGGTTTATCTTAAAAACGGCGTTTTGCACCAAAGTCAAACCCGACCAAATGATAAAGCCGAATTTACCCTAACAATCCCAAAAGCCAAGTTTGTAGCTTTATTATCCAATCCTGAAACGGCACGCGACATTCTAACTTCTGACGGCGTTAGTTTTGAAGGTGATCCGTTTAAATTCAGAGAATTGGCAAGCACTTTTGAACCGGCAAATCCGTATTGGAATATTGTAACTCCATAAAATCAAAATCATGAAAAATAATATATTAAAAAGTAGTTTCGCAGCTGTATTTTTCCTTTTTACAGTAGTAGGATTTTCACAAGATAAAGGCACCAGTAGTATTGTGTTACTGGATGCTTTTTATGCGAAAATTAAAAGCCAGAAAAATCCACAAATAATTGATGCCAGAGGTCCTGAAGAATTTGCTCTAAATCATATTGAAGGTGCTGTAAATTTTAATCTTAAGTCTGATAATTACGAGAAAGCTGTAGCGGCTTTAAATCCTTCGCAACCTGTATTTATCTATTCTATTGCAGCTTACAGAAGCGGTCTTTTATCTACTGAATTAATAAAAAAAGGATTCTCTGAAGTCTATATTCTTGATGGCGGAATTGCAGCCTGGATTGGTGGCGGAAAACCTTTTTATTCGAATTTAAAAAGCAAATTATCCACACCGGAATACAAAAAAATCATTGCCGACAATACGTACGTTTTAGTAGACATTGGTTCAAAATATTGCGCCACCTGCAAAACCGTAAAACCAATTTTAGAAAATCTGAGAACACAATACGGAGAGAAACTTAAAATTGTTCAGATTGAGTTAGAAGAGAGCCCACAAGTTATTGCCGATTTAAAAACGGTAAAGGTCTTCCCTACTTTGATCTTGTATCAAAATGGTAAAATTGTATTCAAAAAAGATGGTTTAGGCGATTTGAAAAACGATGTTGATGTGGCTTTGGCTGTGAAATAATCGAAACTTTTTTCAACGGATTAAAATCCGTTGCTACAAAATAAATCATTCCTCCGGAATTTTATACAAGAAGTTCCGGAGGAACAAATCATATTGTAGGGATGGATTTTAATCCATCCTTCGCAATTATAATTGTCATCCAAAATAAAAAAATAAAAACCATGGCATTATCAAAAACAAAAAAGATTCTTTTTTCCATTCTTATTGTAGTGGCAATTCTCGCTATCTTTTTATTCTGGCCCATCAACACAGATGGAACCTTAATAAAACCGGACGCAAAATTACTTAAAGGAAAAGCAGCATTTTTATCTGAAAAAGTCCCAACAGACAGTTCTTTCAAAAAACCAAATATTATCATTCTTTTGGCTGATGATTTAGGGAAATATGATATTTCGTTGTACGGAGGGAAATCGACACCAACGCCACAAATAGATTCCTTGGCAGCATCCGGAGTTACGTTTCAGGATGGTTATGTTTCCGCTTCGATTTGTTCACCTTCACGTGCAGGAATTTTAACCGGGCGTTATCAGGAGCGTTTTGGTCATGAATACCAGCCCGGAGATCGTTATCCAAAAAACAATCTCGAATATTACGGTTTCAAATATTTAATCAATACCAATAATTGGAAACTGAATGATAAAATCAATTATCCAAACGAAGCTTCGATCGCGACACAAGGTTTGCCACAATCTGAAATTACGTTTGCTGACCTCGCCAAAAGAGAAGGTTACAGCACAGGAATTATCGGAAAATGGCATTTGGGACACAACAAAGGATTTTTTCCTTTAGACCGCGGTTTCGATTATCACTACGGGTTTTATCAGGCATTTTCGCTTTACACTCCCGAAGATGATAATCCGGATATCATCAACCACCACCATAAAGATTTTACAGATAAAACAATTTGGGGAAATGGCCGTGTTGGCATCGGGCAAATTCGTCGTGATACTACGATCATTCACAACAAAGCCTATTTAACCGAAACATTTGCAGATGAAGCCGAAGCTTTTATTGATCGAAATAAAAAGAAACCATTCTTACTTTATGTTCCGTTTAATGCGCCACATACACCATTTCAGGTTCGTAAAAAATACTACGATCGTTTCCCGAATGTCAAAGACGAAAACAAACGTGTTTATTTTGCCATGATCAGCGCCCTAGATGATGCCGTGGGAAGAATCAGGGCAAAAGTTAAAAAAGAAGGTCTGGAAGAAAATACCTTAATCATTTTTGCCAGCGACAACGGTGGCGCCGATTATACTTTCGCCACCACAAACGCGCCATTAAAAGCCGGAAAATTTTCTCATTTCGAAGGCGGCGTAAATGTTCCGTTTGCACTTTCGTGGAAAGGAAAAATCAAACCGCATACTATTTATAAAACTCCCGTAAGTACGTTGGATATTTTTGCTACAATTGCTGCGGCGATTCATTCTGATTTACCAAAAGACCGCGTTTATGATGGCGTTGATCTTGTAAATACAGTCAACGAAAATAAAGAAGCACACAAAACATTATACTGGCGATCCGGCGATGCAAAAGCCATCAGAAGCGGTGACTGGAAACTAATTATCAGCGGAAAAACGCACGAAGAATGGCTTTATAATTTAGCAAATGACAAGTCTGAAACAACAGATTTGGCTCAACAAAATCCTGAAAAAGTAAAAGAATTACATGTGGCTTTAAAAAATTGGGAAAAAGGTTTGGTAAAACCTTTATGGCCAAATCTAACGCATTATGAATTCGATTTTGGCAAACAAAAATATTTTGTCGATTTATAGTCAACATCATACAAACCTGACAGGTTTTAAAAACCTGTCGGGTTTAATTCAGAATATCTTTTAATTCGATTTTTGAATAGCCTCCAGCTTTAGCTGGAGATTAGATTTAATAATATTTCAGGGCTTTAGCCAAATATAAATGTTCGGCTAAAGCCAATGTGTATCAATCAATAATAACCTCCAGCTAAAGCTGGAGGCTATTCAAAAAAAAATAAACAAATTAAATACCTAACAGGTTTTTAAAACCTGTTAGGATAATAATAAAATAACACAATGTCAACCCCAACCAAAACATTCAACATTCACGAAGACTGGACCGTCGTAATTCTCGGATTTATCATCATCGGGATTTCCCTTTTTGTTTTTCTTCCCGAAGTTCCCGTTTTCAAATGGTCCACCGGAACCGATTTATTTCACGATGTATTCGATTTGGCAAACCTTAAAATTCTCGGATTACAATTTTTATACCTGATTTCCATCGGAACTTTGGGCGCCTTATTAATCGGTAAATCGGTAAAGCACTTTTTGTTAGGATTTCCTTTAGTTTATATTCTAACCGTTATCGCACTAATTATTGCAGGAAATACAGAAGTTAAAGGACTAAATTTGGAAGCTGTAATTTTCAGTTTAGCCATCGGTTTAGGGATTGGAAACTTCTTCAAACTTCCCGAATGGTTTCGACCAGCACTTTCTACAGAAGTATTTGTCAAAATAGGTTTGTTTTTATTAGGAACCACCGTTATTTTCTCAGACATTCTAAAAGCCGGTTCTCTGGGATTAATTCAGGCTTTGGTTGTTGTTTTAGCAGTTTGGTATTTTGCTTTTTGGCTTTGCCGAAAATTAAAAATCGATGACGAATTGACCATGATGATTTCGAGCGCGGTTTCTATTTGTGGTGTTTCCGCAGCTATTGCCACGTCGGGAGCTATAAAAGGCGATTCGAAAAAACTGTCTTATGTAATTTCAATTGTTTTGGTAACCGCAATCCCAATGATGATTTTCATGCCGATAATCGCTAAATATTTCAATTTTCCTGAAGAAGTAACCGGAGCCTGGTTAGGCGGAAGTATCGATACATCTGGAGCAGTCGTAGCTTCCGGATCTTTGGTTGGAGAAACGGCCTTAAAAATTAGTACGATTGTCAAATTTTCTCAAAATGTATTACTGGGAATTGCTGCTTTTGCCATATCGGTTTATTGGACGTACACGCATAATAATTCGGCGGAAGCCAAAACATCGAAACCTACGTTAAAAGTAATTTGGGAACGTTTTCCAAAGTTTGTTATCGGTTTTATTATGGCTTCAATCCTCTTTTCTTTTTTTCTTACTTCTGAAGCGAGGGACGAAGTAAAAGACAGTTTAAAGAATTTACAGGGAATTTGGTTTGCTCTTGCTTTTACCAGTATTGGATTGGAAACGAACTTTAAAGATTTACTGAGTAATAATAGCCGCAAACCTTTATACGCTTTCTTAATCGCGCAATTATTCAATGTGATTATTACGCTAATTATCGCTTTTTTACTGTTTGGAAAATGATTTTTTTTTTAAACACATAGAGACATAGCTTTTTGGAGTGTTTAAATAAGTCGTTTCACTCGTAATAAAACACATAGCTATGGGAATGTAAAACCAAATTTTGAACTCGAGAACTTTGTCAAAGTTTTAAACTTTGACAAAGTTAAAATTCGATGATTTAGACAAAAGTAACCACAATCATTGTCATCCTGAGCGAAGTCGAAGGACACAAGTAGCTCGACAACGATTGTCGCTATTCTTTGCGGAGTTTCTTGCGGAGATCCCTCGTTCCTTCGGGATGACAAACTATGATTGGCCTAGCCCCGATAGAAGTGGAAATCCTTTTGTGTCCGCCACGGCGGACACAAAAGATTGGAACGGATAGCGGGATTAGCTCCTAAAAAAAGATTAGGTTTTATTATAAAATCCCGGATGACAAAAATGAGAAGAATGGATTAAAATCCATCCCTACAATATAATTTTCGACACTTTAAAATATCAACAATAATGAAAAAAACACTTATTACACTAAACCTTCTACTTGCTGTAGTGGCTTTAAATGCACAAAACAAAACAACTTCTGAAAAACCGCACATTATTTTAATAATGGTTGATGATATGGGCTATTCTGATTTAGGGAATTATGGTTCCGAAATTAAAACACCCAATCTCGATAAATTAGCCAGTGAAGGTTTACGCTTACGCGAATTTTACAATAACTCGATTTGCGCGCCAACACGCGGTTCTTTGCTTACTGGGCAATATCAGCACAAAGCCGGAATGGGATTTTTTGATGTTAATTTAGGATTACCCGCTTATCAGGGTTATCTCAACAAAGAATCTCTGACATTGGGAGAAGTTTTTCGTTCGGGTGGTTACAGCACTTTGCTTTCCGGAAAATGGCACGTAGGTTCTGAAGATAAAGCGCAATGGCCTAATCAAAGAGGATTTGATAAATTTTACGGCATCCTGAAAGGAGCATCGAACTATTTTGATACCAAACCTTTGCCTTTCGGGAAAACGCCTTATCCAGTAAAACTGATTCGTAATAATGAAGAGTTACACCCTAAAGATGATTCGTATTATTTTACAGATGAAATTGGGAATAATGCCGTGACTTTCTTAGACGAACAAAATAAAGAAAATAAACCGTTCTTTTTGTATTTAGCGTTTACAGCTCCGCATTGGCCATTACAGGCAAAACCAGTTGACATTGCCAAATACAGAGGAAAATTTGATGAAGGCTGGGATATTTTAAGAGAAAAAAGAATTGAAAAACTAAAAGCAAACGGTATTTTACCCGCCAATCAAACGGTTTCTGCACGAGATCCTGAAGTGCCGGAATGGAGTAAATTAACTTATGACGAAAAGCAATTCTGGAAAGCCAAAATGGAAGTTTACGCCGCTATGGTCGATAATATGGATCAGAATGTGGGGAAAGTTTTAGAGAAATTAAAGGCGTTGAAAAAAGATAAAAACACGCTGATTATTTTCATTTCTGATAATGGAGCGCAAGGCGGCTTCAATACCTATAATCCGTTAGGAAGAGGTTTAGTAAGAAATGATGGGCCAGTTGGAACTTCGGGATTATTTGATTATCAGGAACAAAACTGGGCGTATTTATCGAATACTCCGTTGCAGCAATATAAAAATAATATGCACGAAGGCGGATTCAGTTCTCCGTTTATTGCGTGGTTTCCATCAAAAATAAAAGCAGGCCGAATCGATAAAGGAACAGGACATATTATTGACCTTGCTCCTACTTTTTATGAATTGGCCGGAATTGAATATCCCAAACAGTATAATGGTGTGACGACAAACCCTTTGGTTGGGAGCAGTTTGTTGCCTGTTTTATTTAATAATGTTTCACAGGTCGATAGAGGCGCACCACTATTTTGGGAAAGAGCGGGTAACAGAGCCGTAAGAGACGGCAAATGGAAACTGGTTTCGACTTATCCGTCGTACGAATGGGAACTTTATAATATCGAAACCGATCGTGGCGAAACTACCAATGTCGCACAGCAAAATCCGGGAATTGTAAACCAACTTTCGGCAGCTTATTTTGACTGGGCAGATAAAACCGGAGTGATTGAATACAGTAAATTCAAATTGAAAACAGAGGTTATGCCTGGTGGAGCGGCTTTAAAAAAGTAATTGGTAGTAGTTATTTTAAACACATAGAAACATAGATTTTTCAAATTCAAAAATAGCGTTTCACTTATTAAAATGCACATAGCTGTGTGTTTTAATTTTTCACGCAAATTTAGCAGATTTTATTTTTCTTAATCTGTTTAATCTTTTTTAAGTTCTCTTATTATAGCTTGAACTATTAGCAAAAGACTTTGCGACTCTGCGTGCCAATTTTTCGCTGTTTAGAGAAAAAAAACTTTATTATTTAATCGCGCAAAGGCGCAAAAGTTTCACGCAGATTTAAAAAAAACTTCCACAAACAAAAAACCATTCCACTTAAAGTGGAATGGTTTCATTTCTTTACGTTTGAGCGTAATTTATATTAATGCTTCAACAGCTGGCGACACTACTACTTGTGAATCAATGATGGATAAAGTAAGTTGATCTGAATATCCTAAGAAAAATGTATCCAGAACTTCCTGAAATATAGGATGAGCACCTTCTACCTGAGAAAAAAGTGTCATCGATGAACATAATTTACGGGCACCTAAATCGCCTAAAATACCTTCGGCAGATTTTCTTTTAAATGTTAATAACAACGCTGAAATTTCTATAATATGTTTAGCTAAAATAGGATGATCCAGAAACTCTTTAGCCTCTTGAAGATTGGCAATCGCATAATACTTTGAGATATTACTAGTACCTAATCCTTGTATTTGAGGAAAAATAAACCACATCCAGTGTGTTTCTTTTTTTCCTTTTTTCATTTCGGCAAGAGCGGTTAAATAAAGTTTATTCTGCGCATCTAAAAAACGTGTTATATCATTATTTGAGTAAGCCATTATAGTAGAATTGTTTTTATAAAAGTTAGTAAGACCGTTTTTGGTTCTTTCTTATTTTTTATTTAAAAATGAAACATTAAAACATTGGCTTTTCATTTCATTTTTAAAGACATTCAAAACTACTTCTCAAGTCGCTTAAAAAAATTATACAATTAATGTCTCTTGTTATATAATTTATGGCAACCGTATAAAAAGCAAAAAGTTGCAAGAACATCTTGCAACTTTTTTATTTAATAATTAACCTGTTTTTTTTAATCCCTAAAATCGTTTAATGATTTCTCGATAATTTCAAGACATTCCTGAATTTGAGCTTCTGTCATTACCAATGGCGGCGCTAGTCTAATTTTATTTCCGTGAGTTGGTTTTGCTAATAATCCGTTATCTCTGAATTTTAAGCAAATCTCCCACGCTAAATCTGAGTCTTCACCACAATTGATTACAATAGCATTTAGTAATCCTTTTCCACGAACCAGCGTGATCAGGTTATTTCTTTCTGCAATCTCGTTTAAACCTTTTCTTAAAATAATACCCAAACGTTCTGCATTTTCAGCAAGATTTTCTTCTTTAATTACTTCCAGCGCTGCAATGGCAACAGCGGCAGCAACAGGATTTCCGCCAAAAGTTGATCCATGCTGACCAGGTTTAATCACATTCATTATTTCATTGTTGCACAACACTGCCGAAACAGGATAAACGCCACCTGAAATTGCTTTACCTAAAATTAAAATATCAGGCTGAACATTTTCATGATGAACCGCTAATAATTTTCCGGTACGTGCAATTCCGGTTTGAACCTCATCTGCAATAAATAGAACATTATGTTTTTCACACAATGTTTTTGCTTTCGATAAATATCCTTCAGACGGTACATAAACTCCAGCTTCACCCTGAATAGGTTCTACTAAAAATCCCGCTATATTTTTTGACGATTCAAGAACTTTTTCAAGAGCTTCAAGATTATCGTATTCTATTTTTATAAATCCTTCTGTAAAAGGACCAAAGTTTTTACGGGCACCTTCATCATTAGAAAACGAAATGATTGTAGTCGTTCTTCCATGAAAATTATTTTCACAAACAATAACTTGTGCCTGATTCTCCGGAATACCTTTTACTTCATAAGCCCATTTTCTACATACTTTAAGAGCAGTTTCAACAGCTTCAGCACCAGTATTCATTGGCAAAACTTTATCAAAACCAAAATATTTCGTTACAAATTCCTCATAATCTCCCAGTTTGTCATTATAAAAAGCACGCGAAGTCAAAGTCAGTTTTTGTGCCTGATCTGTCATTGCTTTCACAATTTTAGGATGACAATGTCCTTGATTTACTGCAGAATAAGCCGATAAAAAATCATAGTATTTTTTTCCGTCAACATCCCAAACATATACACCTTCTCCTCTTTCTAACACAACCGGAAGTGGATGGTAATTATGAGCTCCGTATTTATTTTCTTTTTCAATCAAAACTTCTGATTTTGACGAAAGTGATTTATCAGTTTGTACCATAAATTTGTTTCTTTTAAAAAGCAAAAGTATTAAATTTTATTCATAATCAGGCGTAAAAACAAGTATTTTGACTTTTAAAAAGTAATATTAAAGTCAAAAATAGTATTTTTAGACCATTAAAAAATCAAAAATACTTGTCTTTATAATTGGTTTTCTCCTGCTTTATTGAAAAAAATAATTACTTTTATGAATTCGGAAAGTGAATTTAAATCAATGTTAAGACAATGGATATATTAGACGATTTTGATATTAGCATCATCAAAGAATTAGAAAAAGATGGCCGAATGGCTTTTTCTACGATTGCCGCTAATTTAAAGATATCAAACACTATGGTGCATCAGCGAATTAATCGAATGATAGAGCAAGGTGTCATTAGTGGTATAAAACCAATTATTCAGGAAAAGAAAATTGGTTACGACTGGGCTTCTTTTACGGGAATTACACTCAATAAAGATTCAGATTCAGATAGAATTATCGAAGCTTTAAAAGATATTCCGGAGATTACCGAATGTTATTTTGTGACTGGTTCTTTCACACTTTATATTAAAATCATTGCAACGAACCACGAACATATGCGAAGAATTCTTTATGAAAAAATCGACAGTATTCCCGGTATCGCTAAAACTGATTCTATTATTGAATTGGGCTGCGCTTTTAAACGCAATATTACCTTATAATATAGTATCCAGATGATTTTTATCTTAGAAGTCATCCTGTAGAAAACCTCATAAGAAATAGCTTAGGGGATATTTTTGTAACATAATATTTCTGATATTTGTTTAAAATTCTACCACTATGAAAAACTCTGCACTTCTTTTATTTGCTAGTATACTGTTTTCTAACACTATAAATGCACAATTAAAACCCGTAAAATATACAGATGGCTCTCAGGCTTTAAATGGTTTATTTATAAAATCTGCTAAAAAAAGCAGTCAGAATCCGGGCATTTTACTTTTACCTGCCTGGTTAGGAATCGATAAAGCCTCGAAAGATATTGCAGAAAATTTATCAAAACTAGGCTATAATGTTTTTATCGCTGATATTTATGGCGAAGGAAACTATCCAACAAATACTGCCGAAGCCGGAAAACAAGCCGGTTATTACAAAAAGAATCACGAAGTTTATCAAAAACGAATCAATGCAGCTTTGCAGGAATTAGTAAAATCCGGAGCCAATGCAGATAATATTGTTGCTATAGGATATTGTTTTGGAGGAACCGGAGTTCTTGAAGCTGCCCGCGGACATTTGAACTTAAAAGGTGTGGCTTCGTTTCACGGCGGTTTAGGTAAAGATGCAACCCGTCCTGTTGAACCAATTACAACAAAAGTATTGGTTTGTCATGGTGCCGATGATCCGTTTGAATCAAAAGAAGAAATTACAGCTTTTCAGCAGGAAATGCGTGACTCAAAAGCCGACTGGCAAATGATTTATTATGCCAATGCCGTTCACTCTTTTACCAACCCTGAAGCAGGAAACGACAACTCAAAAGGAGCCGCTTATAATGCAGTTGCAGCAAAAAGATCATTTGAGCATTTACAGCTTTTCCTGAATGAAGTCTTGAAAAAATAATATTGTATTGATAGCACACGAATTACTGTGATTAAAAGGATTTACACTGATTTTCAACATAATTAATTCGTGCTAATTCGTGCAATTTGTGGCAAAAAATAGCACGCGGATTTACGCTGGTTTAAAATAAAATTAATTCGCGCTAATTTGGGTAATTGCTTCACCTATACCATCGTTTTTACGGACAAACCAAATGGCTGTAGTTTGCAAAAAGTATGGCTTTGTTTTTTATTAACTCCTTTTTTATTCTATTTTTACTAATCTTATACGCTTTTTACACATTTGTAAACTTACATTAAACAACAATGAAAAAAATTATTCTTCTATTATTAATTGGCACTGCCTTTTCATGCAAAAATATGCAGTCGGCTGCATCAAAAGACAATTCTGATCCTACTAAATACATAAAATCTATTAGCGAAAAAGATTTAAAAAAGATGTTGTACGTTGTCGCTTCTGACGAAATGGAAGGCCGTGAAACCGGATCTAAAGGACAGAAAAAAGCGGGTCTTTATATGATCGAACAATACAAAAAAAGCGGAATTTCGTTTCCTAAAGGAGCAACAGATTATTACCAACACATTCCTGCTGCTTTCCTAAACGCCAGACGAAACGAAAATTTACCAGATTCCGAGAACATCTGGGCTTATATTGAAGGTTCTGAAAAACCGGATGAAGTCTTAGTAATTTCTGCTCATTACGATCACGTAGGTATCCAAAAAGGCGAAATTTATAACGGAGCCGATGATGACGGATCCGGAACTGTAGCGGTAATCGAAATGGCAAAAGCGTTTGCAAAAGCTAAGAAACAAGGACACGGACCAAAACGTTCGATTTTATTCCTTCATGTAACGGGTGAAGAGCATGGCTTGCACGGATCACGTTATTATTCTGAGAATCCTTTGTTTCCAATTGCCAATACAATTACAGATATCAATATCGACATGATTGGTCGTCGTGATGTAGAACATGCTCAAACAAATAATTATGTTTATGTAATTGGTGCCGACAGATTATCAAGCGATCTGCATAATATTGTAGTAGCACAAAATGAAAAATACACCAAAATAGATCTGGATTTTAAATATAATGACCCTAAAGATCCAAATCATTTTTACGAACGTTCTGATCATTATAACTTTGCAAAACATGGTATTCCGTCAGTATTCTTCTTCAACGGAGTTCACGAAGATTATCATGGAAAAGGTGACGAACCTGAAAAAATTGAGTACGATGCATTAACCAAAAGAACAAAATTAGCCTTTTCAATCGCCTGGGAATTAGCCAATAGAGAGAACAGACCGGTAGTGGATAAGAAATAAGTTGCTGAGACACTAAGATTCTGAGATACTAAGCTTCTAAGTTTTCTTTTATAGACTTAAGTCTAATATTGTTATTTCGGAGGAGAAATCACATCCAGAGAGCGACGCAATATATGCCTTCACTTTATGTGATTTCTCCTCCGTCGAAATGACACAAACTTTGAACATATTATAGCACAAAAATCAATAACAACAAAAAGGGATGAGTTTTAAAACTCATCCCTTTTTGTTGTTATTTAGTTTAATCTCAAAGAAGAAAACTTAGAATCTTAGCGTCTTTTTCAGTCATTCATAGAAATCAAAAACTCTTCGTTGTTTCTGGTTTTCTTAAAACGCTCGTTTACAAAATCCATAGATTCTACAGGGTTCATATCTGATAGATATTTACGCATGATCCACATTCTTTGTAATGTTTTTTCGTCCAATAACAAATCATCACGACGTGTACTTGACGAAGTAAGATCGATTGCAGGGAAGATACGTTTGTTGGCAATTTTACGATCTAATTGAAGCTCCATGTTACCGGTTCCTTTAAATTCTTCAAAGATCACCTCATCCATTTTAGAACCAGTTTCAGTCAATGCTGTTGCAATGATACTTAACGAACCACCATTTTCTACATTTCTTGCTGCTCCAAAGAAACGTTTTGGTTTTTGCAATGCATTGGCATCAACACCACCGCTTAATACTTTTCCAGAAGCTGGCTGAACAGTATTGTAAGCTCTTGCCAAACGTGTAATCGAATCTAAAAGAATTACAACATCGTGTCCGCATTCTACTAAACGTTTTGCTTTTTCCAAAACAATATTAGCAATTTTCACGTGTTCTTGTGGTTCTCTGTCAAAAGTAGAAGCGATTACTTCTCCACGAACACTTCTTTGCATATCCGTAACCTCCTCTGGACGCTCATCGATCAAAAGAACGATTAAGTAAACTTCAGGATGATTGGCTGCAATTGCATTTGCAATGTCTTTTAGTAACATTGTTTTACCCGTTTTAGGCTGAGCTACAATCATACCACGCTGTCCTTTTCCTATTGGAGAAAACAAATCGATAATACGGGTTGAAACTGAACTGCCTTTTTCGGCTAACTTGAATTTTTCTGAAGGAAAAACTGGCGTAAGGTGCTCAAAAGAAACTCTGTCGCGAACCACTTGCGGATCGTGACCATTAATTTTAAGTACACGAACTAATGGGAAAAACTTTTCGCCTTCTTTTGGAGGACGAACCACTCCTTTTACAGTATCTCCGGTTTTAAGACCGAATAATCTGATTTGTGACGTTGATAAATAAATATCATCGGGAGAGGCTAAATAATTATAATCTGATGAACGTAAAAAACCATAACCGTCCGGCATCATTTCAAGAACACCTTCACTTTCTATAATTCCGTCAAATTCAAAATCTGAATCTCTGAAATTGTTCTTTTTATTTTTATGATTTGGATTTTGATTCCCGTTATTCCCATTTCCGTTACCATTTGGATTTACATTTGCATTAGGATTAGCGTTTGAATTAGGATTTTGATTTGGATTCTGGTTTGGATTTTTATTTTGGTTCGGATTGACCTTTTTTACTGGAACTGCCACTTCTGTTTTTTCAGCAGTCGAAGTTTCTGCTACAGCTTCGCCTTCAGGAATTGCTTCTTTTGTGGCTTCTTTTTCTTTTTGCAAAGCGACTTTTTTCTCGTAAGCTGATTTATTGAATTTTACGATTTTTGGTCCTTTTTTCTCTATCTCCGTATTTTCTTCCTGAACTTCTAAATTTTCAGGGATTTCTGTTACTTCCTTAACTTCTGCAGCTGCTTTAACTATCGGTGCTTGTTTGGCTTTAGGAGCTATTTTGGCTGATGGAGTTATTTTTGCTGCCGGAGCTTGTTTCGCGACTACAGGAGCTTCTGTTTTTTCCGGAGTTTCCTCTATTGTATCAAATTCTAAGACTGGAGCATTTTTACTAATAGCCGCTTTTTTCACAGGAACAATCCTTGCTCTTTTAGGCTTATCATCAACATTTTCCTTTTCAGTAACAGCACTAGGAGACGGTGCTACAGTGGTTTCCTGATGTGCTAAAATCTGACTGATTAAGGTCTCTTTTTTGACACCAGTAAACTTTATAGTTTTAGCTAACTTAGCTATTTCTTGAAGCTCAGAAAGCTTCATTTCTTTTAATGCAGAAATATCAAACATGAATGTTCTATGAATTTAATTATTTTAACGGAATACTGTAAAAAGATAGGTAGATAATAATTTTCGATTGACCGCAGTATGAAGTGCTTACGGTATTATGATGCAATAATACGAATAAAATTTTATCATACAATAGTATTTTAAAAAAAGAAAATATATTTTTGTAAAACAATTTTACATCATGATACAACGAATTCAAACCGTTTATTTAATTCTTACGTTTATTGCAACAAGTGTTTTGATGCTTTTTATTCCGTTATGGACATTAAAAGGGGGAGCATTATTTTACTTTAATCAAGATCCAATATATAATATAATAGTTGGATTAAGTACGATGCTTACTATTGTTAGTATTATTTCATATAAAAAAAGACAAAATCAGTTTGTAATGAACAGACTGAACATAATATTAAATTTAATTTTATTAGGATTGTTTGTATATCGTTCTCTAAATTTATCTGGAGAAACACTTGCTGTTTCAGAGAAAGGTATTGGGATGTTTCTACCAATTGTTGCTATCGTATTATTAGTTTTAGCTAATAAGGCCATCAAAAAGGATGAAGATCTCGTAAAATCTGTAGATCGTTTGAGATAAACCTATAAACTTAAGTTTTTTGTGCGAAGAGAACCCGAATTGTATAATTCGGGTTTTTTTGTGCCTTATATTTTAGCAAATCTGAGAGAATCACTAAAACAAGCCTTAAAAACAAACTTTGTAAGATAATTTTTTCATAAATTTGCTTATTACTCCAAACAATCATGACACACAACATAAGGATACATCTTGCTGATGATCATCAAGTACTTATTGATGGCCTTACCAATTTGCTGCAAACCGTAAATAACTTTGAAGTTGTAGGCAATTCATTGGACGGAACAACTGTTTATCAGGATGTCAGTCAGAACAATGCCGATATTTTAGTATTAGATATCAGTATGCCTAAAAAAGATGGTATCGAAGTACTGAAAGAATTTAGCGAAAAGAAATTTCCCTGCAAAGTAATTATTTTGTCTAGTTATGATGATTTAAAAATCATAAAAGAAGTAATGAAATTGGGCGCAAAAGGCTATCTCACCAAAAAATGCGCAGGCGAAAATATCATTGAGGCCATCGAAGCTGTTTATCAGGGTCAGGAATATTTTTGTGATGCCGTACGGGAAAAAATCTTTAATAGTTTTACAAATAATAATCCAAAATTGAATAAACCAGTTTATGTTGAAAATCCTATTTTAAGTGCACGGGAAATTGAGATCATTACACTGATCTCATTAGAATATAGTGGCAAAGAGATTAGCGAACAGCTTTTTATCAGCCTGAACACGGTTGAAACACACAGGAAGAATATCATGAAAAAATTACAAACCAAGAATACGATTGGTCTTGTAAAATATGCACTAAAAAACAATTTAATAAATCCTTAGTGCCTTCTAAATATTAAAAAACCTATCGAAAAATTTACAGTTGAGTTATGGCTTTAATTAGAGTTTTTTTATTGTCGATTTTATTCACTATTGTGAGCGGAAACACTTTATTTAGCCAGCAAAATCAAGCCATTCCTTCAAAAGAAACAGAAATTGTAACGCAGCAAAATTCGAAAGGAAAAATTAATGAAATTCGAAAATTTGAAAAATTACGAAATAAAAAAATAGTTAGTTTATCTATTGTTCTGGTTATCATTATATTCTTTTTGTTTTATTTTTTTTACCAGAATAACAAACTGAAACAGAAGATAAAGCGAAAAGATACCAAACAAAAAATACTGCTTAACATTATCAATGCCGGAATAGATACCCAGGAAATCGAACGTAAAAAAATTGCCTCTTTTTTACACGACAACATCAATTCGTTATTGTCTTCTGTTGGCTTACACCTGAATACTTTTACAGCGCAAAACAATATAAAATCTGAAGAAATCCAGAAAGCAAAAGCCATTCTTCAGGAAGCACATGATCTTTTGCGAGATATGTCACACGACCTCGTCCCTACTCTTTTGGTTCGTTTTGGCTTGATTTATGCACTGGAAGATTTGTGCGAACGAAATACCAATTCGAGTATTCAGTTTGAATTTTTAAGCAAAATCCCTACTAGCAAAAGGTATATTGAAAAATTCGAAATGAAGGTTTATTTTATTGTATCTGAATTATTTAGTAACATCATTAAACACAGTGGGGCAAAAAAAGGCCAGATCATGTTATACGAAAACAACAATTATTTTATTGTAACGATACATGATGACGGAAAAGGTTTTAAAACCGAAAAACTCAACGAAGCCGAAGGTTTTGGTCTGAACCGAATTAGAGCCAGAATTAAAAAATACAAAGGCAGTTTATCGATTGTTTCAAACCCAAATGAAGGAACGTCGATAAAGATTAAAATACCGTTACCTCATTAAATTATTTCTTACCAATTTCTACAATCTCCAGATCTTTTATTTTATCATCATCAATTACAAATCGCAACATGGTTCGTACCTGATGAAATCCGCTTTTTCCTGCCGCACCGGGATTCATGTGCAATAAATTATTCTTTTTATCGAACATTACTTTTAGAATATGCGAGTGTCCGCAAATAAATAATTTTGGAGGATTGAGCGCCATTTCTTCTCTAATTGCCGGATTGTATTTTCCCGGATAACCACCAATATGCGTGATCCAGACAGCAACATTTTCGCAGAAAAAACGATTGTGCAACGGGAATTCTAATCGGGCTTGCGCATCATCAATATTGCCGTAAACACAACGTAAGGGTTTTAGCTTTTTTATTGTATCGGTAACAGTCAGATCTCCAATATCTCCGGCATGCCAAACTTCATCAGCCTGATTTACATATTTTAAAATAGTATCATCAATATGACTGTGGGTATCGGAAAGGAGGAGGATTTTTTTCATTTTTTTTGAGGAACAAAGGTTCAGAGGCGCAAAGGTACAAAGGTTTTTTTCTAAAAAAGGGTTCAAAGATACAAAGGTGCAGAGATTCAAATAAGCAGAGGTTTTTTTGAGATTTATAAAACTTAATACAGAACCTAAGTCTTCTTTCAAACCATTAGACACGCCATATGCATCCCTAAGATTTACAATATTATAAACCTTTGTCCCTTTGCGCCTCTAAACCTTTGAACCTGTAAAACCTTAGACGCACTGCTGTGCGTCTCTACGATTTGCCGGTGCATAAAAAAACTTAGAACCTTAGCATCTCAGAATCTTAGCAACTTTTTAAAAAAATCCTTTGTACCTTTGCGCCTCAGAACCTCTGTCCCTTAAAAATGAGATATTTTATTCAATTTGCCTACAACGGAACGCATTATCATGGATGGCAATTTCAGCCCAACGCCCCTTCTGTTCAGGAAACTTTAAACAAAGCACTTTCGGTTTTACTGAATGCTCCTATAAATGTAATGGGTGCAGGAAGAACGGATACTGGTGTTCATGCAAGTGAAATGTACGGTCATTTTGATTTTGAAACTCCAATTGATGTTGCTAGTTTAGTACATAAACTGAATTCGTATTTGCCAAAAGACATTGCGATTTTTGATATTATCTTGGTTAAGGACGACGCGCATTGTCGATTTGATGCTACAAAGAGAACGTATGAATACCACATCAATACTGTTAAAAATCCGTTTTTGCAGGAATTGAGTTGGTATTTTAATCAAAAATTAGACGTAGCTTTGATGAATGAAGCGGCGAAAATCTTACTGAATCATACGGATTTTCAATGTTTCTCGAAGGTAAATACAGATGTAAACACATTTGACTGCAAGATTTTTGAAGCGTATTGGAAAATTGAAAACAAGAACCTGATTTTTACTATTTCAGCCAACAGGTTTTTACGAAATATGGTTCGTTCTATTGTGGGAACTTTGGTCAATATTGGTTTACATAAAATTTCCCTAACCGATTTTGAAAATATCATTGCGAGTAAAAGCAGAGAAAAAGCCGGGTTTTCGGTTCCGGCACACGGATTATATTTAACCGAAATTGATTACGATTATATATAGCTATAAGCTTTAGGCTATAAGCATAAAGCTTAAAGCATAGAAAAAATAAATGAAAGCAAAAGCATTTAGGCTATTAGCATTAAGCCTATTGCCTAAAGCTTATAGCTTAAAGCATAGAAAAAAATAAATGAAAGCAAAAGCATTTGATACCGGATTATTCAAACGAATTTTAACTTATACAAAACCTTATAAATGGCGCTATTACGGCGTTATTATTTTTGCAGTTTCTTTGTCGATTTTTGCAGCACTTCGCCCCTATTTATTAAAACAAACGGTCGACGGCTATATCAAGACGCATGATAAGGAAGGTCTACTGATGTACATTGTATTGATGGGAGTGGTCCTTTTGATGGAGGTTTTCTCTCAGTTTTATTTTGTGTATTGGGCCAACTGGCTTGGGCAGGATATTGTAAAAGACATTCGTACAAAACTTTTTAAGCATATTTTGAGCTTTAGAATGAAGTACTTTGATTTGGTTCCGGTGGGACAATTGGTAACCCGATCAGTATCTGACATTGAATCGATTGCACGTATTTTTAGTCAGGGATTGTTCATGATTATTAGTGATTTGATGAAAATGCTGGTGGTTTTGATTTTTATGTTTTACATGAACTGGAAACTGACCTGGATTGTGGTTGTTGCGATGCCTATTCTGGTTTTTATTACCCGAATTTTTCAACGTAAAATGCAGGTTGCTTTTGAGGAAGTACGTACGCAAATTGCCAACATGAACTCGTTTGTTCAGGAACGTGTTACGGGAATGAAGATTGTACAGCTTTTTAACCGTGAGAAAATTGAAGCGGATAACTTTAAGGTTATAAATGATAAACACCGCGTGGCGTGGATTAAAACGATTTTATATAACTCGATCTTTTTTCCTATTGCTGATATTATTTCGTCGATTACTCTAGGTTTGGTTGTAGTTTATGGCGGATTTAAAATCCTGAACGGAGATCACTTTACGACTTTTGGAGATTTATTTTCGTACACGATGTTTATTGGGATGTTGTTTAACCCATTACGTCAGATTGCGGATAAATTTAACGAGATGCAATTAGGAATGATTGCTGCCAATCGTGTTTTTGATATTATTGATACTCAGGACCATATTCAGGATACTGGAACACTTGAAGCTCCGGTTTTTGAAGGAAGTATAGAATTTAAGGACGTTCGTTTTAGTTATATTCCGGAAGAGGAAGTGATAAAAGGTATTGATTTATCTGTAGCTTCAGGTCAAACCGTGGCAATTGTAGGTTCTACAGGAGCAGGAAAATCAACGATCATCAATTTACTGAATCGTTTTTATGAAATCAACAGCGGAACTATTTTTATCGATGGTCATAATATAGAGAACTATACACTGGCTTCGTTGCGAAAACAAATTGCAGTGGTTTTGCAGGATGTATTTTTATTTGCCGATACGATTTACAACAACATTACTTTACACAATCCAGAAATTACACGTGACAAGGTTCTTGACGCTGCAAAAAAAATTGGCGTACACGATTTTATCATGAGTTTGCCGGATAATTATGATTTTGATGTTAAGGAACGTGGTGTAATGCTTTCGTCCGGACAACGCCAGTTGATTGCTTTTTTAAGATCTTATGTGAGCAATCCAAGTATTTTGATTTTGGATGAAGCAACGTCATCGATAGATACGTATTCTGAAGAATTGATTCAGCGTGCTACCGAAACGATTACAAAAGGAAGAACTTCAATTATTATCGCACATCGATTGGCGACAATTGTAAATGCTGATAAAATTGTAGTAATGGATAAAGGCTTAATTGTTGAGCAGGGAACACATCAGGAATTACTCAATAAAGTCGACGGTTACTACAAAAACCTCTACGACTCCCAGTTTTCGGTCGCTAATTAAATTTGAAATGCTAAAAAAATTCTTAAAAAAGTTAAATTAGCGTTATAGGAATCATAAATGTAATATCTGGAAGAAATTATATAACTGCTTTGATTTTTGAATTATTTATATTTGAGTATGTATAATTCAAATGCAAAAGAAAATGCCACAAAATAGATTTTATCCAAACGAACAATTCAAAGAAATAGAAATAAACGCTTCATTACAACTTAGATATGCCATTTCAAACAAAGGCCGATTAATCAGCTTTTCAGACGAAATTCAAAACGGTCGTCTCCTTAAAGGCGGTTTAAGTGATGGTTACCCAACCTTTAGATTTAAGGTTAAAAATGACGATAAAATTGTCAATAAATATCTTTTCTTATACAAATTAGTTGCCCAGTATTTTATCCCAAAAACATCCGAAGAACAGACTTATGTATTGCATCTGGATTATAACAGAAGTAACGATGATGTAAACAACTTGCGTTGGGCTACAAAAGCCGAAATGATGGCGCATAGCCGCAAAAGTCCACGTGTGATTCAGGCAAAAAAGAATCTAATCGAACACAACTTAAAAGCCGACGGAAGAAAATTAACAACTACCAAAGTAATGTTAATCAAGAAAATCCTGGCAAGACCGGAACAAAAAACAAGACTTAAAATGATTGCCAAACAATTTGGCGTAAGCGAAATGCAAATAAGACGTATTGCCAGCGGTGAAAACTGGGGACACGTTAAGGTTTAATTATAAATTATGAATGATTAATTTTTAATTGATTTCTCATTTGAGCGAAGTCGAAGATCTTTTCAATACGAAAAGGACTTCGACTTCGTTTATTTTGATAAACAATTTAATTTGAGACTTCACTTCTAAATCTGATTTTTCAATTCATATTTCACAATTTGCAATTAACAATTACTTAAATTTCTGTGAAAAGATCAAAATCAGTACGTGTAAAAATAAAATTTCAGGTGTTTTTTAAAATAAATCCTTAAATTCGCAATCACAAATAACAAAAGAATAAATCGAAAAATGAGTTTCGGAATTAAACTTCATTTTCGGTAATAAATACTAAAAACCAAAAAGATGAAATACGACGTTATTGTTTTAGGAAGTGGTCCTGGCGGATATGTAACAGCAATTAGAGCTTCACAATTAGGCTTTAAAGTTGCTGTAGTAGAGAAAGAAAACCTTGGTGGTGTATGTTTGAACTGGGGATGTATCCCAACAAAGGCATTACTAAAATCAGCTCAGGTTTTTGATTACTTAAAACACGCTTCTGACTACGGATTAAAAGTTTCTGAATTCGATAAAGATTTCCCTGCTGTAGTACAACGTAGCCGTAGTGTTGCTGACGGAATGAGCAAAGGAGTTCAGTTTTTGATGAAGAAAAACAAAATTGACGTTATCGAAGGTTTTGGAAAACTAAAACCAGGTAAAAAACTTGACGTTACCGATAAAGACAATAAAGTTACTGAATATAGCGCTGATCACATTATCATTGCAACTGGTGCCCGTTCTCGTGAGTTACCAAACTTACCACAAGATGGTGTAAAAGTAATTGGTTACCGTCAGGCAATGACTTTACCAACACAACCAAAATCTATGATTATTGTAGGTTCTGGAGCGATTGGAGTTGAATTTGCACATTTCTACAACTCAATGGGAACTGAAGTTACTATTGTAGAATTTATGCCAAACATTGTTCCTGTTGAAGACGAGGATATCTCTAAGCAAATGGAGCGTTCTATGAAAAAAGCAGGAGTAAAAATTATGACCAACTCTTCTGTTGAGAAAATTGATACTACCGGAACTGGTGTAAAAGCAACTGTAAAAACAGCAAAAGGAGAAGAAATTCTTGAAGCTGACATTGTACTTTCTGCCGTTGGAATTAAAACAAACATCGAAAACATAGGTTTAGAAGAAGTTGGAATTGCTGTTGACAGAGATAAAATCTTAGTAAACGCTTACAACGCAACTAATATTCCTGGATATTATGCCATTGGAGACGTTACTCCTGGACAGGCTTTGGCTCACGTAGCTTCTGCAGAAGGAATTAACTGTGTAGAAAAAATCGCTGGTTTACACGTAGACCCAATCGATTACGGAAACGTTCCTGGTTGTACTTACGCAACTCCTGAAATTGCTTCTGTAGGTTTAACAGAAAAACAAGCTAAAGAAAAAGGATACGATTTAAAAATTGGTAAATTCCCATTCTCAGCTTCAGGAAAAGCAAAAGCTGCAGGTGCTGCTGACGGATTCGTAAAAGTAATCTTTGATGCTAAATACGGAGAATGGTTAGGATGCCACATGATTGGTGCTGGTGTTACAGATATGATTGCAGAAGCAGTCGTAGCTCGTAAACTAGAAACTACAGGTCATGAAATCCTTAAATCTATTCACCCTCACCCAACAATGAGTGAGGCAGTTATGGAAGCTGTTGCTGATGCTTACGGCGAAGTAATTCACTTGTAATATCAAACCGTTTTACGGTTACATATAATTTTCAATTTAAAAATCCGGTTTGTGAAAACAAATCGGATTTTTTTGTTTTAATAGAAGGACGCATCTGCCCTCCTTTCACTTACCTTAACTTTACAAAAAAACAAATAAAATAGTAACCTTTTGATAGCAAACTGAAGCCCATTTATGATAATAAAATGATATTTTTGCAGCACCCAAATTTATTTTCAAATGAAAAAGATATTACTTGTTATTACAATTTCTTTCCTTTTGCCAAACAACTTTTTTGGCCAGTCGGGAAAAGCAATTGCTCAAAATTCAGTGACCGAAAATACTTTTTCAAAATCATATAGTTATCTAAACGATTTCGAAAAAATATTAACTTCAAATCAAATTGTAACTTTAAACACCACTTTAAAATCATCTGAAAAAAAATCAGGTCATAAAATTATTGTTGTTACCATTTCATCAATAAAACCGTACGCGAGTGTTCCGGAATATGCATACTATTTAGAAAAGTATTTATCAGATAATTTAAAATTAAATCCTGCAATTTTAATTGTATTAAGCAAAGAGTTACGACAAATTCAGATTCAAAGTAGTCGAAAGGGACTTAATAAACTAACTGAAGAAGAAACCAAAAACATTATAAACAATTTTGCAATACCCGAATTTAAAAAAGGTGATTTTTATAAAGGTTTAGAAAATGCGGTAAATCAAATTGTAAAAAAAATAGAATAGATTAAAAAAACCTTTTTTATAGAATCCGGTTTGCGAAAGCAAGTCGGATTTTTTTACTGCAAAAAAACTAAAACGCCATAAAACATTCATAAAATCAACCATTACTTTTTTTACTTTCTTACAAAAAAATTATATTTACGTAATACGAAATAATATTCTAAAATATCAATAATGGAAAATACACCAATTTTTTTTGCCGACGGAGAAAGTCCAAAAATGATCGAAGCCTTCAAAAAAGCTCAGGAAACTTTTAAGTATTTCTGGAGAGAATTGTCCTGGGAATACCGACGAATAGTACCGGCACTTGATATTGCCTGCGTAAAACTGGCTTTTACACAGGAAATAAATAACGATACCGTAGTTGAACATATGTGGATCAATGAGATAAATTTTGATGGCGAAAAAATAAAAGGCATTTTAGTAAACGACCCTAACGAATTAACAAATGTTAGTAATGGCGAATATGTAGAAATTCCGGCAAATCAAATTAGTGACTGGCTATTTGTCACTCAGGATAAAACATATGGAGGTTTCACCATACAAGCTATGAGATCAGAAATGAACGAAACCGAAAGAGAAGAACATGATGCTGCCTGGGGATTAAATTTTGGCGACTTTAATGATATTCTGGTTGCTTACGAACAAAAAGAAAAACCGGAAAACCTTGTAGAACATCCTATGAGCCAAAACATGCAGGAAAGCCTTCTGGAATTTATAAAAACAAATCCAAATGAACTTACCGCTCAGGACGAATTAGGATATACTTTTTTGCATCGCGAAGCAATTGCAGGAAACAGTACAACAGTAAAGGTATTAATAGAATCCGGTGCAGATGTAAACGCAAAAACGCATAATAATAAAACCGCCTTAGATTTTGCAGAACAACTAAAATGGGAACATATCATTCCAATCTTAAAATAAGAGTTTTTAAAATCCGATTTGCTTCTTTTTGCGAATCGGATTTTTTATTAGTAAGTCTTTATTTGATGTAAGTTCCCAAATTATTTCATTTAATTAAAAAAACACACCAAAACTTATATTTTAATAACTTTATACCTAAATAATAAGTCATGAAAGAAATATGCATTGTTGAGTTTCCATCTAATTTAGGCTTAAAAGAACCTCAACCCGGAAAAGAACCAGGCGTAAAAAATCTGCCTAACTGGTTCTGGAAACATAATTTGCATAAAGCCATCAATCATAAGGATGTTCTAAGGCTCGATCCTCCACGATACACAAATATTAGAGAAACCGAAACTAATATCCTAAATGCAAATGCATTGATCGATTACGCACGGGAACAAGCCTATTTAATAAACAATTTACTTTCGCAAAATAAATTTCCATTTATACTGGGCGGCGATTGCAGTATATTGTTGGGATCGGCAATTGCATTAAAACAAAAAGGTAATTACGGCTTATTTTATCTTGATGGCCATACTGATTTTATGGATGTCTCCTTGTCTGAAACTGGCGGAGTCGGCGGAATGGCAGCTTCGATAGTAACGGGAAACGGACATAAAAAACTCACTGATATTCTTAATTTATCGCCTTATATAAAAGAAGAAAATCTTTGGTGCGTAGGCAATCGCGAATACGATGATGAGTGTGAAAATGAAATCCGCAATTCGGCTGCAACTTACCTGAGTCTGCGTGAATTGCGAAAACAAGGTATCTCAATTGCTGTTCAGTCTTTTCTTTTAGAGGTAAAAAACAAGAATCTCGACGGTTTCTGGCTGCATATAGACGTCGATGTTTTAAACGACACTATCATGCCCTGTGTAGACAGTCGAACGCCTGATGGTCTTACTTATCAGGAATTTAATGAGCTGACCTCCTATTTGTTTCAAAACGAAAAATTAAGCGGACTCGAAATCACTATTCTCGATCCTGATTTAGATCCTACTGGGCAATATACCAGAGACTTTGTGAAAAATATCACGATTACTTTTAATACACATTTTGGACATTAGACGATTAAAAAACAGAAAATTCTATTTTATAAAATATAAAAATCCTAAATTTTCTTTTTAAATTAGACTAACTAATATTTCATTCGATATAATAAATAATTACAAAGTCTCCTATTTAAACCAGAAAGCATGACATTAGACGAATATAAAAAACAATTTTCAGAAGACGATGCTGTCGGCTGGATCGCAATAGATCAGGAATTTGATCGTCTTTACCCCAATCAGGAACCCAAACATTATGTCCCCCCAATACCTTACATGCTGGGCGGCGAAGATCCGCTTGACGGAATAAGCATTTACGAGAGTAAAAATAAAACAGATCACCTGCATTTTGTAACCTACGGATTTTCAGAATTATATTATAACGAAGAAAAACTAAACGATGAATTTAGCAAGTGGGGATTCGAACTTACTTTTAGATTAAAACCTTTTGAACCGGACAACGGAAACCCAAGTTGGGCCATTGTAATGCTCCAAAACATTGCCCGATATGTTTTCGACAGCGGCAATTGGTTCGAAGAGTTTCATTACATGCCGGCAAATGGACCAATTCGACTCGATACAGACACCGAAATCACTGCTTTATTAATTGTTGCTGATCCCGAAATCGAAAAAAAACAAACCCCGCATGGCGAACTTTCATTTCTGCAAATCGTAGGAATCACTTCTGCCGAATACGAGCATTTAAAAGAAAATCCACAAACAGCCGAGGAACTAGCCAACAAACTCAAAGAAAACAATCCTTTGCTCATTACAGATCTCACGAGAAAATAATTCCAAAAATCCGATTTATGAAAGTAAGTCGGATTTTATATTATTTACCAAATAAAAAAAAATTGCATAAAAAATAATGAAAAAACTAATAACGTATCAAATTGATTCTTTCACAAAAGAGAAATTTAAAGGAAACCCTGCCGGAGTTGTTGTAAATGCAGACGGATTGAATGACTACCAAATGCAGCAAATTGCCAGAGAACTCAACAATTCTGAAACTGCCTTTCTTTTTCATTCAGATAGTGCAGATTGTGATGGCGTTATTCGCTACTTTACTCCAAATACCGAAGTCCCTATTTGCGGACACGCTACCATTGCGGCAATGTATGCAAAAGCAATCGAAGAAAAACTGGATTCATGCATTTTAAGGTTTAAAACAAAAATTGGTATTCTCCCATTTGAGATTATCAAAGAAAATGAGGATTATCAAATTTTAATGACCCAGGGAAATTTCGAACTCAGCGATATTTTTGATACCACTATAACTCAAAAAATGATAACAGCATTAGGATTACAAAAATCAGATCTTGATGAAAGATGCCCCATTCAAATTGCCTCTACAGGACATTCTAAAGTAATGATTGGTATAAAAAGCCGAGAGAAACTCAATACTTTATCTCCCAGTTATAATGATTTGGCCCAACTAAGCAAAGAAATAAATTGCAATGGATATTTTGTTTTTACTTTCGATTCGAACGATCAGGATATTTTGACTTATGGCCGAATGTTTGCGCCCGCAATTGGCATAAACGAAGATCCGGTTACCGGAAATGCAAACGGACCACTTGGGGGTTATTTGGTACAAAATAATTTAGTTAATTTTAAAAATAATGAATTTGAGTTTAACGGAAAGCAAGGTAAAAAAATAGATCGTCTTGGCGTAATAAAAGTTAAAGTTAGTATTGAAGATAACAAACCAACATTGATTCAAATTAAAGGTGACGCTGTAATTGTATTTAGAGCCGAAGTAGAAATCTAGAATTACATAGTTTAGCAAGATTAAAAAACGATAATGGAAATTAGAGAAATTAGAAATACGGATTTTAATGTTTTAAGAAAACTGTTCTTAAAGCAAAGGCAAGATACGTTCTTCTGGCTCGATCCTACAGAATTTAAATTAGATGATTTTGAAAAACATATAAAAGGAGAATTGGTTTTGGTCGCAATCGAGGAAAATATTCCTGTTGGTTTTATTTCGATCTGGATGCCTAATAATTTTATTCACCATTTTTATATCGATCAAAAATATCAGGGCAAAGGCATTGGAACTTTACTCTTGAAAGCGGTAATCCAGCAAACCCAATTTCCTATCACCTTAAAATGTTTAGAGCAAAACACAAAAGCCGTGGCATTTTACAGAAAAAAAGGTTTTATCGAAAAAGAAAGAGGACCATCAGAACATGGCGACTATATTCTATTCGAGTTGTTAGAGGATTTGCATTAATTTAATAAAATAATTAAAAAGTTACGCAACCATTTAACAAAACAAACATCTTAATTAAAAGATTTAATTTCTAACCAGCGAAAAAAGTTATTTTTATATTTGTTACATGCTACTGCTTATATCTGATTGAAATAAACTTAAAAGCTAAATACTTAAAATTATGAAAAAAATAATTACTTTATTTCTAGTTGCTTTTTTATTTATAAACTGCTCCAGTAATGACAATGACAAAGTTAAAAATCCAGTAGAGGGAATATGGAAGCTAGTTAAAACAGAAAGTCTTGTTTTTGGTGGTCCCAATAATATTACAGATTTCTCAGACCAAAATATAATTTACAGATTTGACAATAAATCAAATCTAACGATTATAAAAAACGGCACAAATGTAAGCACTCAAAAATATGAATATAAATTAGATTATATTTCAGGAAGCAACACTCCTGGAGAAACAAAAGTAAATGTGGTAGTGATTGATGGCTCAACAAAATATATTTACCATTTTATTAACGGACAAATGAAATTAGAACAGTCCTATGTAGATGGCGAAGATTTATATTTTGAAAAGCTATAATATACTATTTGTTAAAGTTTTTTAAATAAAGAATAATGATATCGATGCGTTATTATCTTATATTACAAAAGTTTCAAATTCATTAATAATAGAAAAACAGCTTTAAAAAAAATCTAATGCCCAATACCTTCTACTCTTACTTAGCTTTTATAGCACCTAATTCAAATGCCAGCCTATCTCTTCTAAAAAACAATTTAGAAACTTTTTATCAAAAAGGAACTATAGAAAACAAACCCGATATTGTTCTTGACAACAATCAGATCGATATTATTTTTGATGATGATTATCAGCTTCATATTGCATTTTCTGAAGAAGAATATGTAAATGACGAAGCCGTCGAACTGGCAGAACAATACGAATTTGACTGGAATGAAAATGTTTTTGATAAAGCCAAATTAGAAACCTGCCATAAAAGATTCGAAATTTGGGGCGATGACGATTTTGATATGGATTATTTTAATGATAGTTTGTTCGTAATCGAAGAAATAGAAAATTTTAGTGATGTCATTATTTTTGCGATGCAATAAATATTTTCGGTTTAGAAGGCGTTCTTTATTTTGGTTTTAATTTGTATTTTCGTTGAAAAGAAAAACCTTTACCTAAAAATATTTTATGGAAGAAACAATACTCGAAAAATCAGTTTTTGAAGAAGTTCCAACAGAAAAAATTTATACTGAAAAAGCAATTCGTATTGGAACATTTTTAGGAGGTCCCATAGTTGCAGGGTATTTTATAGCCGAAAACTTTAAGGTTTTTGGAGACTTTATCAAAGTAAGAAATACGTGGATTATAACGATTCTTTCAACCCTGCTTATTTTTGGTTTAATATTTATGATCCCCGAAGATGTTAATATTCCAAATGTTATATTTCCAATTATTTACATGGGAATCGCAGCTTACTTCACAAAAAAATATCAGGAAGAAAATATAGCCAAACACATCGAAAACGGTGGCGAAGAATATAATTGGTGGCGAACGATTGGTATTTCTCTTATTGGATGTATCGTTACTCTTGGTGCAATATTTGGAATCGCCTTTGCGAATGAAGCTGCCAGCGGAAGACTTACAGAGTCGACTAAAACATACGGGACTATGAATCATGAAATTGCGTATCAGAGTAATATCAATGAAAATGAAGCAGATAAAATTGCTGAAGCTTTTGAGAAAACAACTTTTTTTGATGACGCTATAACGAAATATGTGTATCTGGAAAAAATAAATAACAATTACGAAATTTCTATTTCCTGCAACGAATCAATTAAAGATGATATAGCAGCTTCGCAAACTTTCGTATACTTAAGAAACGATATGCAAAAGTTTTTTCCAAACAATAAAATTATCATTAAACTTGTTGTTAATGATCTTGATAATGTGGTAAAACGGATTGAGTAAAATAATCACAAAACATGAACAAACCCGTTGAAGATCAAGAAATAGATGACACAACAATTGTAGGTAATCCTAATTTACTATTACTTGGCTTAGGTATTTTTGCGTTTTTACTTTCTATAACTATTGCTTTTTTTACTTTTAATCCTAAATATTTTACTGAGATTAACTTAGAAAATAGTTTAGTTTGGGTATTTGCGGGCTTCATTGCATTATTTGCTTTTTTAAGCATTTATCTGATCCTAACTTTAAAGAAAGTTACGCTCACCAATACTGGTTTAAACATTTCATATCCCTTCTTAAATTCATCAACCGATATTATTTTTGATGATGTGTGCAAAGTTTATGATCAGGATTACAATATAAAAGGTTCACACAATTATAGATTGTACGATATCTATAAAGGGGAAAAGACGATTATAGAAATTTATGATGCTAAAAACATTGTGATTACTTCGCTCGAAGTTACCAACTATGCTATTCTTGCTCAAAATTTAAAGAACATTACAAAGTCTTATTTTAAAGTAAAGACACATTATTACGAGAATATTGTAAACACGCAGCGTTATGGCTGGTTTGTGTTTTGGGTGTTCTTTATTTATTTTTTAATAGCTTACATTATTTATAAAAAATACTCCTGATCAATTACACTTCATAGGATTAGAAGATTAAACAATCGTCATTAATTCTTCAGCCGTTTTCATCAGCATTTTCGATTTAGCGAATCAGTTAAATCAGCGTCTAATTTTGACGCGAATAAAACAGATTTACTTCGTAAAAACGCAGATAAAAATGAATTTATTTGTAATAATTTTATTTCTAAAAGCTTAACTTAATGACATTGGGCATCGAAAGCCATACAGCAGAACAAATGGTGTTGCTAAAAATGATGATTTCTGCTACTTAAAATGAAATCTAAAATTCCAAAAACCGAATTCCAAAAAATCTAAAATTCAAAAACCTGTCTGATTTACCCCTCAAAATTGTCCGCTAAAAACCCTAAAGCATTGGTTTTTAAAGAGTAAATTTGATTTACTAATTTCTAAAATTAAAAAAGATGAGTGCAACAGGTTTTACCACAAGTATAAAAGTAGACCAATCTTCTAAAGAAGTTTTTGATGCCATTACAAACGTTCGGGGTTGGTGGTCTGAAGAAATTGAAGGCAATACGGCTCAACTTAATGATGTATTCAATTATCATTATGAAGATATTCATCGTTGCAAAATAAAACTGATTGAAGTAATTGAAAATGAGAAAATCGTTTGGCTGATCGAGAAAAACTATTTTAAATTTACAGAAGATAAAACGGAATGGACAGGTACAAAACCTACTTTTGAAATCTCTGAAAAAGACGGAAAAACCGAACTTAAGTTTACGCATTTTGGCTTGGTTCCGGAATACGAATGTTTTGAAATCTGCAGGGACTCCTGGACAAATTATATTCAGAATAGTCTGCAAAAGCTTATCACAACCGGAAAAGGCGAACCAAATGCAAGCGGAAAACCGCAAACAGAAAATGAAAAAAAATTGTCTAAAAAATAGCTTTTAGTCCTTTCCTCCCACTTTTTGACTACGATAATCATAGTTTTGACTACAGCTGTTGTTTGAATGTTACGCAACTTTGTAATATAAAATTTAAACAGATGAAAATTATAATTACAGGTTCTTTAGGGAACATTAGCAAACCATTAGCACAAGATTTAGTGCAAAAAGGACATGAGGTTACAGTGATTAGCAGCAGTACTGAAAAGCAAACCGAAATTGAAGCTCTTGGAGCTTTGGCAGCAATAGGTTCTGTTGAAGATGCCGCTTTTCTAACGAAAGCTTTTACAGGCGTAGATGCCGTTTATTGCATGATTCCGCGAGCCAATTATTTTGATCCCAATCTGGATCTGGAGGCTTTTACACGCGAAATTGGGAATAATTATGCCGAAGCTATCAAAAATTCCGGTGTAAAACGTGTGGTGTTTTTAAGCAGTATTGGTGCTCACTTAGAACAGAATTCGGGAATAATTCAGCGTTACAATGAGATCGAAGCTGTTTTGAAAAAGCTTGACGATGTTTCGATTACGTTTATGCGCCCAACTTCTTTCTTTTATAATTTACTCGCCTATATCCCGTCGATCAAATCGCAGGGCTTTATTGCAGCCAATTATGGTGGCGACAGAATGATTCCGTGGGTTTCTCCCAATGATATTGCCGCTGCAATTGCTGAGGAAATCGTAACGCTGCCTGAAGGTAAAACTGTACGTTATGTTTCTAGCGAAGAATTAACTGGTGATGAAACAGTTCGCATTTTGGGCGAAGCAATAGGCAAACCGGATTTAAAATGGGTTGTAATCACTGATGAAGAAACATTAAATGGTTTAATAAACGCAGGGATGCAGCCTAAAATCGCCGAAGGTTTGGTCGAAATGTACGCCGGACTTTATAACGGTATATTGGGCGAAGATTACATTAAAAACAGACCGGCAGTAATGGGAAAAACAAAACTGGCAGATTATGCCAAAGAATTTGCTGCTATTTATAACCAAAAATAAGTACCTTAGATTATGGCAAATCATCAACCGCACCGCATAAAAAGTATCAGCGAATTTCATGAGTTTAGGGATTTGCCCAAACCTGAACATCCGCTGGTAAGCGTTTATAATTTTGAAGATCTAAAACATCTAAACAAAGATGAACCTAAAAGTTTGATGCTTGATTTTTATTCGATTGCATTAAAACGCCATGCCAATGCAACCATGCGTTATGGTCAGCAGGAATACGATTTTAATGAAGGTGTTTTGTTGTTTATTGCGCCAGGTCAGGTTTTTTCTATTGAAGGAAATGCCGAGTTACAACACACAGGATGGTCATTATTGATTCATCCTGATTTTTTATGGAATACGTCTTTGGCAAAAAAAATTAAGCAGTACGAATACTTTGGCTATTCGGTTCATGAAGCTTTGCATCTGTCTGATAAAGAAGAAAAGATGATTGTAGGCCTTATAAAAAATATCCGCCAGGAATATCAGTCCAATATTGATAAATTCAGCCAGGATGTTATTGTTGCCCAAATCGAATTATTGCTTACTTACGCAGAACGTTTTTACAATCGCCAGTTTATAACCCGAAAAATAAGCAACCATCAGATTCTGGCTCGTTTAGAAAACTTACTCGACGATTATTTTGCTAGTGAATCTCTGGATAAAAAAGGTTTGCCAACTGTAAATTATATTGCCGAAACCCTAAATGTTACGCCCAATTATTTAAGCGGATTGCTCAAATCGCTTACAGGCCAAAGTACACAGCAGCATATACACGATAAACTGATCGAAAAAGCCAAAGAAAAACTTTCGACAACTAATTTATCAATTAGTGAAATTGCTTTTGAACTGGGTTTCGAACATCAGCAATCTTTTAGCAAATTGTTTAAAACCAAAACAAATACCTCTCCTTTAGAATTCAGACAAGCTTTTAATTAAAATAGCATCTATAATTTTCATAAATTCGTTATTCTTAAATCAAGTTTATGAATCCGATTTTTAAAAATACTTTGGCCGTCCTTATTGGCCTTTTTGTTGGAAGTATTGTCAATATGGCTATTATTTTAATGAGCAGTTCGGTTATTCCTCCTCCAAAAGGTGCAGATGTTACTACTATGGAAGGATTAAAAGCGACAATGCATTTATTTGAACCTAAACATTTTATTTTTCCTTTCCTTGCACATGCCATCGGAACCTTTGCCGGTGCTGCAACAACAGCTTTAATTGCCGCCACTCGCAAAACAGAACTGGCTTTGGTAATTGGTTCTTTCTTTTTGTTAGGAGGTATTGTTAATGTTTTTACATTGCCGTCACCCATTTGGTACAACATACTAGATGTCGTATTTGCCTACTTGCCAGTGGCTTATTTGGCTAGAAAGTTAGTCGTTTCAAAATAATATTAATTTTTAAATTTTTCAAAATGAACGAGAAATCAGTTTTACGAAAACCTGCAAAAATGTGTTACGAGCATATTGGAGGAAAATTGGGTCAGTTACTTGTAGAAAATTTTACTGAAAAAGGCTGGATTGCCAAAAATAAACCCCTTGATAAAAATTATTACATTACTGATCTTGGACAAAAGGAATTTGAAAAATTAGGTATTGATATTTCGCAAATCAAGTCAGAAGATTTATAAAATAAAAAGAATGAAAAAAGTTGGACTTGTAGGCGGAACCAGTTGGGTTTCGACAATGGATTATTATAAATTCATAAACGAAGGCATCAATAAAAAACTGGGCGGATTGCAATTCGCAGAATGCCTGATTTATTCTTTGAATTTTGCTGATATTCAGGAAAAAACCTGGCCAAACGCATACGAACTGCTATTGAATGCATGCTTAAGTCTACAAAAAAGCGGTGTTGACGCTATTGTTTTGTGCGCCAATACAGCGCATATGCATGCGGACAAAATCGAAAAAGAAATTGGGGTACCATTGATTCATATTGGTACTGAAACTGCAAAAGCCATAACACAAGAGAAAATTACCACTGTTGGCCTTTTAGGAACTTCGTTTTCTATGGAAATGGATTTTTATAAAGATCGTCTGAAAAGTTTTGGATTAAATGTATTGATTCCCGAAAGTCAGGAAACTCGAAACTATATCCAGCAAGTTTTAAAACAAGAATTAGGAAAAGGAATTATAAATCCGGAATCGAAACAAAATTATATTAAAATTGCCGACGAACTAATCGAGCGTGGCGCCGAAGGGATTATTTTAGGCTGTACCGAAATTCCGTTATTAATCGATCAATCTGATTTTTCTGTTCCTGTTTTCGATACCACAAAAATACATTCTGATGCTATCGTAAACTTTATGCTTGCTTCAACTTAAATTATAATTTATGAGTTATTTTGGCGGACTGGGCTCTGGAAAAGGTTGGAACAAATTCAATTTTATTCTTACACCCAAGGAATTTGAATCTATTTTCAGAGAACTTAAATTTTACTTTGTCATTACCAATACAAGCGTTGCCATAAATTACAAAGCAACGGATAAGGCGTACATATTTGATAGTTATAAAGATTTTTTTAATGAAATTTTAATTGGAAAAACAGCATTAGACCAAAAAAAACAATGGTCTTATGAGAAAAAAATCAGAATTTCTATTACTGATGATCTTCATAAAATTAACTTTAAAGAAATTATAGATAAACAAGGATTACGGTCTGATGAATTTAAATTAGTCGATCCTACAGAGCCGGTAATCAACATTAGCCCTTTTTATCTTACCTTTTCAAAGGATAAGGAAAGTTTAAGCATCGCTTACATGAATGTTGAAGGCACAATAGGTTTAGAACTGACTTATCCAAAAGTGGTAAGTTTTTCTACAGATAAATTTAATTCTGTTGTTGATACCAGTCAATTCTGCAATACACTTTTATTTAATGATTTAATAAAAAACATAAAAGCATTATCTGCTAAAGCAAAATTGCAAAGCAGTACAAAACTATATCGCCCAAATTTTTGGATTAGTCCTGAAGCCAAAAAGCTCATTAATGAAAATCACTATTTAAAATCGAACTTATTAAGTATCATTTAATACCACAAAATCGGATATGAAAAAGACTTTAAAACTATTGTTACTTCTGTTAGTTTCAGTTTCATTACTAAACTGCGCTTCTTTTTCTACTAAAGATTTTAAAAATGATTACACCAGAATAAATGAAAGTAATCTTCTTTCGTTTAACGGAAAATATTCTTTTTATCCCATAAAAAAATTCGACAAAAAAAATCCGGATTCACAATATGATATTTCCCAAAACATCATCAACTCTTATAATTACATCACAAACGATATCCTAAAATTTGACGATAAGGATTCTATTGTAAAAGGCCTTACTGCATATCATATCGAATTAAATCTCATTAACAATACGGACTTAGACGTTGCATTGTTTAAAAACAATAAAAGCATAAAAAAACAGCAAATAAAAGGCGAACTTAAAAACGACGGCATGTTTTATCTCGATAACAAATACCTGAAATGCAACGGAATACCTTATCTTTTTGGTGGATGCAATAACAATAAAAGACGCATTACGCTTTCTAAAAACAATAATCTAATTATAAACGAAGCCTTAGATAATACTGGGGCACTGTTATTTATTTTTTGGGCTGGCCAAAGTTATAATGGTGTTTATGAATTTAAGCGTTTAGAATAAAATAGTAATCTCTTTTTGATTTTCTTAAATTCTTATTTTATAACTTAGTTAGCTTTTAAAATTTTAAAATTATGACTAAAAAAGAAATAGCCCAGGACTTTTTAAAACTCGCTGCAAACGGGCATTCTCACGAAGCATTTCGTTTGTATGTTGGTGAAAAGTTTAAACATCATAATGCTTATTTTAAAGGTGATGCTGATACATTGATGCTGGCAATGGAAGAATCTACAAGAACAAACCCTAATAAAGTTTTTAAAATTCATCATATTCTTGAAGATGGAAATTTGGTCGCCGTACATTCGCATTTAAAACAAACTCCGGTAGAACTAGGTTTTGCAGTGGTTCATATTCTTAAATTCAAAGCCGATAAAATTGTAGAACTATGGGATTTGGGACAACCCATTCCGAAAGAAACTATTAACGAAAATGGAATGTTCTGATTTTAACCGCAAAGAACGCAATGTTTTTTTACTTACGGAGTTTTATAAATTAGTAAAGTTCGCAAAGTGAAGTCAATACAAAACTTTGCGAACTTTGTGTTTTTAAACTTTCTGACTGATAAAAAAACTTAGCGTTCTTTGCGGTTAATTCGCAATCAAAACAGCAACAAAACTTACAACCAAGACTGAAAACCTGAAACCTGAAACTTGAAACAAAAAAAATAAAAAATGACTTCCAATCTTCGAATTACCTTTATATTATCCTCTATTCTCTTATTTTCCAGCAGTTTTTTATCTGCTCAGAAAAAAAACAATTATGCTGCTCAAATTGATAGTTTGATAAGTGTAAGCAATCCAATATTTAATGGCGTTGTACTGGTCGCTAAAAACGGAAAAACAGTTTATAGTAAAGTATATGGTTTTACCAATTTTCAAACCAGAAAATATTTAAAAACAGACAGCCAATTTGAAATCATGTCGAATACAAGACAAATCACGGCTGTTTTAATCTTAAAAGAAGCAGAACAAGGCCGAATTGATTTACAGGCGCCTATAAAAAAATATTTACCTCAATTGAACCAAAGCTGGGCAGAATCTGTAACGGTTCACCAACTTTTAAATCATACGCATGGAATTATCGATTTGACAAAACCGCTGTTGTTTAAACCGGGAAGTGACTTTAAATACGGAGATTTAGGATATAGTTTACTGGGAAAAATACTTGAATATGTTACTAAAAAAAGCTATTACGAAGTAGCCAATTCATTTTTTAAAGAGCTAAAAATGAAAAATACACTCTGTTTTTCTGCAGCGCCAATTAAAAAATTAGTTTCTGGTTACGTCAACAACAATAATGCTTTTAAGTTAGTTTCAAGATCTATGATTACTATTGAAAGTACTTCTTCTAACGGAATTGTTTCAACTGCAGGCGATTTAGCCATCTGGAATGAAAATCTGCATAAAGGAAAACTGCTGCAACCAGAAACGTATCAATTACTGTTTAAGTACAATATAACAGCTCAAAATAGTTTCTTCGGACCAGAAAAAGTAGGTTACGGATATGGTTTTAGAATTGTTGATAAAGAGCCTATCAAATATGTTGGCCATACAGGTTTAGGTGACGGTTTTTCTTCGATAAATTTATATTTTCCTGACAGTGATGTGAGTTTAATTATTTTAGAAAACCAAATGAATCAAAATCGTGATTTGTTTTACGCTAACGAAGTGAAAATTAAAAATATTCTGCTGAAAAGCAATTTGCTAAACAAAAAATAAAACATAATGGCAAAGAATAAAACTACCGAAACCAATGAAAGTATTACTGATTTTATAAATACTTTTGTTGAAGATGAAACCAAAAGAAATGATACTTTTGAACTTATTAAAATAATACAGAAGATAACCCATTTTGAACCTAAAATGTGGGGACCAAGTATTATTGGTTTTGGAAGTTATCATTATAAATATGCCAGCGGTCACAAAGGCGATGCACCTCTTGTGGGGTTTTCTCCACGAAAAGGAGCCATTTCGCTTTATGTTTATACTTCACCAGACGATAGAGACGAATTACTTTCTAAACTAGGAAAACATAAAGCTTCAAAAGGGTGTATTTATATTAAAAAATTAGCCGACATCGATGTTGAAGTTTTAAAAGATTTGGTTTTGCATTCTTTAGAAAATTTAAAAAAATTATATCCCTCAAATTAAATACCACCATGATTCTGACCGTAATAATTCTTTTGTTCGCCGTTCTTATTTTTGTTTCACAACATCCCAGATATGGTAAAAAGCCATCAGGAGAAAGATTGGCTTTACTACAAAAATCACCCAACTATAAAAACGGAAAATTCGAAAATCAAAGCTTTACTCCTGAACTTGCCGAAGGTTATAGTTTCTCTAAAGTTTTCTTTGACTTTTTATTTAAAAAAGTAGATCGCAAAATTCCAACAGATAGTATTCCGTCTGTAAAAACAAATCTGCATGAACTTTCTATCGATCAGGATGTTTTGGTTTGGTTTGGACATTCTTCCTATTACATTCAGCTTGAAGGAAAACGTTTTTTGATTGATCCCGTTTTTAGCGGTAACGCTTCTCCTATTTACGGAACTACAAAAGCTTTTAAAGGAACTGATATTTACACCGCTGATGATATTCCTGAAATTGACTATTTATTGATTACGCACGATCATTACGATCATCTTGATTATGCCACAATCAAAAAGTTACAATCCAAAATAAAAAAAGTAGTTTGCGCTCTTGGCGTTGGTTCACATCTTGAATTTTGGAAATTTCCCAAAGAAATTATCATCGAAAAGGACTGGAACGAAAAAATAGAATTAGATCAGAATCTCGCGCTTTATACCACTCCGTCAAGACATTTTTCGGGCAGGAGCATCGATCGCTGTAATACACTTTGGACATCGTTTGTGTTAGAAGCTAACAATTTTAAAATGTATCTGGGCGGCGACAGCGGTTACGATACGCATTATGCTGAAATTGGCAACAAATTTGGTCCTTTTGATATCGCCCTTCTCGATAACGGACAATATAATCCTGCGTGGAAATACATTCACAATCTACCGGAAGATGTCATAAAAGCCATGAAAGATATAAAAGCAAAAAGAGTTTTTCCGGTTCATAATTCAAAATTTCCTTTGTCTCTCCATTCCTGGGACGAACCTTTGATAAAAATAACCGAATTGAATGAAGCTTCAGAAAATCCTATTCCGTTAATTAATCCAAAAATCGGAGAATTAGTAGAACTCAGAAACGAAAAACAGGAATTCCAACAATGGTGGAAAGAGGTTAGATAATTTTTAATTGTAGATTGTAGATTGAAAACTGCGACTTAAAACTGTGACTATATAATGAAAACCTGAAACCTGAAACAAAAAAACATGCCCAAAAAAATATACCTTTTAGCAATTGCTTTTCTCATTACCCTAAATAGTTACTCCCAAAATACATATGTCTTTCTGGGAAGTTACAATCGGGATCTCACCGCTGAATCTATTCAGGTGTATCAATTAGATACTGCAAAAGGAAAACTGAACAAAATAACCTCAGCAAAAAATATCATCAATCCCTCCTATTTGACTTTATCGCCAAACGGAAAATTTCTTTATGCTTGTACCGATACAAAAACTCCAAATGCAGGAAGTGTAAGCAGTTTTGAATTTAATCCTGAGAGCAAATCCCTGACTTTTTTGAACAAACAATCCAGTGGCGGCGAAAATCCGGTTTATCTCTCGGTTCACAAAAGCGGAAAATGGCTGGTAAATGGTAATTACAACGAAGGAAGTGTTTCCGTTCATCCGATATTAGAAAATGGAAAAATAGATACGATTGCACAAAATTTTCAATATTCAGACGGAAGCGTCAATAAAGAAAGACAAACAAAATCCCATGTACATTCGACTGTATTTTCGCCTCAAAATGATTATTTGTTTATGCCTGATTTAGGTGCCGATAAAATTCGTTTCTACCGTTTTAATGAAACCCAAAAACAGCCATTGATAGAAACCAAAATTCCGTTTACCAAAACAGATTTAGAAGCCGGACCAAGACATTTTACCTTTCATCCCAATGAAAAATTTGGTTATTGTATTGAAGAAATGGCAGGCGCAATAAGTGTTTACCAATATCAGGATGGAACTTTAAAACAAATCCAGCGCATTAATACGCATCCGGAAACTATAACAACAGGTTTTGAAAGTTCAGACATTCATATTTCGCCCGACGGAAAATTTCTTTACGCAACAAATCGAGGAAAAGAAAACAACATTGCCATTTTTTCTATTAATGAAAAGGGGCTTTTGAAAAACATTGGTTATCAATCGACTTTAGGAAATCATCCAAGAGTTTTTGCCCTTGATGAAAGCGGAAAGTTTTTAATTGCCACCAATGTCAATTCCGGGAACGTAGTAGTTTTTAAACGAAATCAAAAAACCGGATTGCTTAAAAAAGTGGGAAATGAAGTTACAATGGAGAATGTTTCCTGTGTTCAGATTAAGAAAATATAATCACATTTTACGTCATTGCGAAGAACAAAGCAAGCTCAAGTGCTGCATCTGCAAAGTTTATAGTATTGTGATTTCGAACACAGATGACACGGATTCGCAAGCGAGGACACAGATTATCGCGGATTTACAATCGTTTGGTATTTATGCAAAAGCAGAAATTACACACAATTTATAAATCATTTATAATTCCTATAATCTGTGGCAAAAAACTTCTTTGTGGAAAACTAAAGTCAAATTTTTATTTTAAATTCGTGGTCCTCCGTCAAAATTAGTGACAAACGAAAATTTTAAACTTTATAAAATGGCAAAATCAACGTTCAATTTACAACCTGAAATTTTAGAAGACGACATTACTAAATTAATTCCGTTACAGGAAAGTGATTTTGACGCACTTTATCAAGTAGCTTCAGATCCTTTAATTTGGGAACAGCATCCCATAAAAGACCGATATAAAATAGAAGTCTTCAGACCTTTTTTTGATGCTGCGATCAATTCAAAAAGTTCTTTTTTGATTTTGGATAAACAAACCAATGAAATTGTAGGCAATACACGTTATTACGATTACAATGAGGAGAAATCCAGTATTGCAATTGGTTTTACCTTTATTGGTCGAAAATTTTGGGGAGGTTTGTACAATAAATCGAATAAAAAGCTTCTGATTGATTATGCTTTTCAACATGTAGATTCGGTACTATTTCATATTGGAACAGATAATATTCGCTCACAAAAAGCAGTCGGGAAACTGGGCGCAATAAAAGTGGGTGAAGTAAATGTCATTAGTAATGTTGCTCTCAATATACCTCATTTTGAATATGAGTTGAAGGTTGAAAATTATAAATTATAAGTTGGGAGTTATGAATTATAAGTTATGAATTATGAGTTAAAGGCTGAAATTATAAGTTGTGAATTATTAGTTGGTAATTATCTACTCTTCTTTTTTTGACAAATTAACTTTCAAATGTGCCTTTAGGCACTAAATATTGGTAGCATATTAGATTATGAGGTTGGTTAGCGTGCCGTAGGTACGCAATGTACTATTTTTGTTGCGTATCTACGGCACGCTAAATCTATCTAATTTATATTTTTTCTACCAATATTTAGTGCCTAACGGCACAAAATACAGACTTTCAATCTTTAATTTGCATTATAATTTCCAAAATTTAACCAATATCCTTTAATTTACAACATTTAACTTCTACTATTTAACTCACAACCAATAACACAAAACACACAACCCATAAAACAAACAAATGAAAAGAATTACAGTTTTCTGCGGATCCAGTTTTGGAACCGAAGAAATTTACAAAGAACAGGCAACATTGCTGGGACAAACCTTAGCAAAACAAAATATTGAATTGGTTTACGGCGGAGCAAACGTAGGTTTAATGGGTGCTGTAGCCGACGGAATTTTAAAAGAAGGTGGAAAAGCAATTGGAGTTTTACCCAATTTTTTAAGATCTAAAGAAATTGCACATTTAGGCCTGACCGAATTGATTTTGGTAGAAAGTATGCACGAAAGAAAAACCAAAATGAACGATTTATGCGACGGCGTAATTGCACTTCCGGGTGGTTTTGGAACTCTTGAAGAACTTTTTGAAATGCTGACCTGGGCGCAATTAGGACTTCATAAAAAACCAATTGCGATTTTAAACATCAATGGCTTTTACGATGCTTTGATCGAATTAACAAAAGTAATGGTAGAAAAAGGTTTATTAAAAGATGTTAATCAGCAAATGCTTTTGGTGAGCGATAACATTGACAACTTATTAGATCAAATGAAAAATTACGTGGCGCCAACGACCGGAAAATGGATTGATAAAGATCAGGTTTAAACCATCTTTAAATCATAGATAGATTTTAGAATCCATACAGGTTAAGACTTGTGTGGATTTTTTTTTTGAAGTTATTTGGGATTTCTTTCTTAAATTAGAGGTCATAAAAATTTGTTTCAAGTTTCTAGTTTTTTTTTTGTTTCAAGTTTATACGCCAGTTTTGTCATTCCGAAGAACGGGGAATCATACTAGTTGATCGACAAAGATTAGCGACATTCTTTGCGGAGTTTCGTTTGTGATTCCTCGTTCTGCGGAATGACAAACTCTGCGATTTTATGTTTCAAATTTTACAAATAACATTTTACAAACAACATCTCACCAATAAAAAATGAAAACAGAAAACAACCACTTCGCCAAAGCCGAAATGCTAATTAGAAAACCTGTTTCAGAAGTTTTTCAGGCTTTTACAGATCCGGAAATTACCCGTAATTTTTGGTTTACAAAAGGTTCCGGAAAACTAGAACAAGATACTACAACCGAATGGACCTGGGAAATGTACGGATTTTCACTAACCGTTACGACTCATGTTTTGCAGGAAAATCATAAGATTGTGATTGAATGGGGAAATCCGGACGAGAGTACTTTGGTAGAATGGATTTTTAGTCCATTAAACGAAAATGAAACATTTGTAAGCATTATCAATTCAGGCTTAAAAGGAGATTCGGATAAAATAATCGATCAGGTCCGCAATTCTACTGAAGGCTTTACACTGGTTTTGGCTGGCGCCAAAGCATATTTGGAACATAATATTCAGTTGAATCTGGTTTTGGATCGATTTCCTAAAGGATTGGCATAAAAACTTATTTAACCGCAAAGTTCGCAAGGATTTTTTTATTGGGCTGAAAATAATCTCGCAAAGTCCCGAAGTCGCAAAGTTTTTAGCACATTTCTGGTTCTTTTTTTTACGCAGATTTTGAAGATTAAGCAGATTCAAAATTTGTAATTGAATATAAATCAACGTTTAAAGAGAAAATATTAAAAAACTTTGCGCCTCTGCGCCTTTGCGAGATTAAAAAAGAACAAACTTTAAAATAAATTGCATTAAAAATGGACACAAAGAAACCAGCAAATATCGACGAATATATTGGCGCGTTCCCCAATGATGTTCAGGAAATTTTAGAAAAAATCAGGGCAACAATCCAAAAAGCAGCGCCAGACGCCAAAGAAAAAATCAGTTATTCGATGCCGGCTTTTGAGCAAAACGGCGTCGTGGTCTATTTTGCTGCATTCAAAAATCACATTGGTTTATATGCATTACCAAGCGGACATGAAACTTTTAAGGAAGAACTTTCGAAGTATAAATCAGGTAAAGGTTCTGTACAATTTCCTTTGGATCAACCAATGCCATTCGACCTGATTGCCAAAATTGTAAAGTTTAGGGTCAAAGAAAACCTCGAAAAAACAAACAAGAAATAATTTAAATGAATTTAACCGAACATTACAATCAACTTTATAAAAAATCCTCCAAAGCTATTCTTACGGAGCAATATAAATTAGATCCTCAAATAAATAATCCATCAGATTCCAGATTTGGTCTCACGTTGCTCATTCGCCCAAGCGAAACCATTAAAGCAAATATTCAGTTATTTTTAGAAGAAATAAAGGCAATTGAACCCAATCAGTATTATTATCCTGATTCTGATATTCACATTACGGTAATGGGAATTATTTCTTGCTACGAAGGGTTTACGTTAGATCAAATAAATATTCCCGAATATATTGATCTAATTGAGCAAAGTCTGGTTGAACTAGATCAAATCGAAATTGAATTTCGGGGCCTTACAGCTTCACCTTCTGCTATAATGATTCAGGGTTTTCCAACGGATGAATCGTTGAATATTTTCAGGAATAAACTTCGGGAGAGCTTTAAAAACTCTACTTTAGAGCAAAGTATCGACAGTCGTTATATCATTGCAGCAGCACATTCTACGGTAATGAGATTTCAGGAAAAACTTGAAAACACGAAACAATTAATACAAGTTGCAGAAAAGTTTCGTGATTATAATTTTGGAAAGTTTCAGGTAAAAAAACTGGAACTGGTTTATAATGATTGGTACCAGAGAGAAGGAAACACCATTCATCTAGCCGATTTCAACTTATAAGTGTCGATTTTTTTGCCACGTCCCGAGCGATAGCGAACAGGCAAAGCAATTTCACCAATTGAAATGACGGTAAATTCAAAAAAACTTACTGCCTTAGTTTCTTAGTGGCAAAAAACTTATTTATTAAACTTCCCAAAGTGCCATAAAACACCTGAAGGATCATGCAAAAAACATTCACTTCCCCAATCAAGATGAACAGTTGGCGTTAGTTTTACACCATATTTTTCTGTTAAGTTTAAGGCCAATAACTGATTGTAATAATCATCGACATCTTCGACTTCAAGGAAAATCATGGTATTTTCGATCCATTCTTTCGCATAATAATCCTGAAGGTAAAACGCAATTTCCCCAGTTTTAAAAACAGAAAATTTTGGATCTAAAACTGTTTCTTCGAAACCTAAATCTTTATAGAAATTTCTGGAGACTTCAAAATCTTTGGATCCTATAAATGGACGGATTGATTGGGCTTTATGTTTCATCTTTATTGAGTTTTATAACACTACACGACTTTTATGTACCGGGATTGGTTGAGCAATTTTCTGTCACTATTCAGTACATTTACAATAACATTTTTTTGATCCATTTTAGATTCAAAAAACAATTGCTTCTCTTCGATCCTTTTTTCACTTCGCAAATTTACCTGAATAAAATTGTCTTTTATCTCCATTTCAAATTTAATCGAAAACGGCAGATTATTTTTTACTCTTAAATCTTTGTAACCATACACAATTGTAGCATCTGTACCTAAGGGTGTAAATCTGGTTTCATCTGTGTAAATATCAACAGAATGATTGTGCCTTTCTACAATTTCCAACCCTGCAATTAAACTGATATGATAAATAATTCCGGAGACCTGACACAAACCGCCTCCGTTTTGTTCTGTTAATTTTCCGTTTACCAAAGTTCTGCTTTTTTTGAAATTGTATTCGGGGTTTCCTACAATTTTAAAAAAAGAGAAAATCTCATTGGGCTTCATACTATATTCATTAATTTTTCCTGAAGCTATTTCAAGATTATGAAGCTTATTTTCAAAAGAAATTCCTTTTTTTATCTCCTGTGATAACGAAATCGAATAATCAAAATTTACATTATTATTGGTCTTTTTAGAAAATTGAAAGCATCTTTTACTCCACAAATCATTCGTAAACCTGATTAATAATTTTACATTTATCTTGAGTTGTTTCCAGCTATTCATCTCTTTTCTAATTCTATAATGAAGTAAGAACTATACTCTTTCAGGAATGAATTGGCTATAAATGAATCGAGCTTTAGTAAGGATTTCCGACAAGACTCTGGAAATCGATGTATAGGAAAAAATAAAAAACCAAATGTGCTTTTGATCTTAAAATTTGGATGTGCTTCTAAATCTTTAATACTTAAACTAGTTGCTCCGTGCCAATTTGCTTTTTTATAACCCAACAAATTTCTTCGTTTTCGCGATGGAATATCAAAAATAATTCGGCCATTCTTTTTCAAAATCCTGTCTGATTCTTCTAAAACCTGATTGATTTTATCCTGATCCAAATGCATAAAAAAATGAAAACTAATAATAGTATCTACAGAATTGTTCTGTAAAGTTATTTGATGAGCTTCGTTTTGTAAAAATGTTTTTTCAGGAAACTTTCTTCTCGCTACTTCGATCATTTCAGCGCTTGCATCAACTCCTATAGAAGCATAATTTAAAAGTCTGCCAGTACCGCAAGCTAAATCAAGAATTTGCTCGTTTTGGTTCGTTAATAACGTATCAAGGATTTTTCGCTCCTGAGTGTCTATAAATCTTCCGTAAGAATTATCAAATCTATTTTGATCATAAGTGTTTGCCAGATCATTATAGTAATGTACAATTTCGCTCATTCTTAATTTTTAAATCAAAATCAAAAATAATAAAATTCTTACTCGAAAAACATTTTTTATCCTTTATTAAAAATACTTCCCAAACCACGGCCAATTTGCTCAATCGCTTCAAGTCCTTTTGTTAATGGCGTCGCAGTAAAATCTTCGTAGGCATCCATCGAAGTTCCTTTGCGATCGTCTTGCGAATACACTAAAATAAGATTGTTGTCATCGAATGATTTTTCGAACTTCTGAGGTAATTTATCAAAAATCGACTGGTACGAAACAGAACCTTTTCGAGAGAGGTTAAAAACAATTAAATCAGTTGGTTTTATTTCATCAGAAATCGATTCAAAATCTTCCCAATCCATAATGCTTTTAAAACCTAACTTGGCATTCAATTTTAAATTAGCCGCAATTTGCTGGATCGTTTGATGCGTTTTATACTCGGCATAAATCACAATAGGGATACTTAATTCCTGTGATAATCGGCAGATTTTCTGTAATAATAAATGAAATCCAACTCCTCTTTCAGAAAAAGGAGGACAAATAAAAACTAACCTTTTTTCTTCTATAAAAGTTTTTTGAAACCTACAGATGAATAAACTTTTATCGACATTATTAATAATCGAATCTACGTTTTCTCCAAAAATTTTATCCAGAAAACCTGTTTTTCTTGGCCAGCCCACAATCACAATATCTGACATAATTTCTTTCGAAGTTCTGGCAATTCCGCTCGCAGGATTATGATCAATTCTGGCAATTGTATTTATTTTTACTTCTGATGCTGATCCCTGAATCACGAATTTGTCAACCGCTTTTCGATACTTTAGAATATTTTTTTCAGCCTGATCATTATTAGGAACAATCGTTAACAATGTGACCGGATTAGATGATTTCTTATCTTTTATTAAAAGTGCAAAATCTAATAAAGTGGCTGTCGCCGAAGTTTTTGCTAACGGAATTAGTATGTGTTCGTCTAAAATCTGATCGCTATGTGCATCTTCATGAGAAACTTCTTCCTCGCAAATTGCTATTTTTTTAGCCGCTTTTTCGGTAGCGAAAGATGCTACAATACACGTTATTAATATTAAAATAATAGTTCCGTTTAAGATATTTTCATCCAGAATTTTCGCTTTAAATCCCACTAAGATAACCGCCAACGTTGCAGCGGCATGTGCACTGCTTAACCCGAAGATAAGCTGTCTCTCTGTTCTGGTATATTTAAAAACAATCTGGGTAAAAAATGCCGCAATCCATTTCCCAAAAATCGCCACAACACTCAAAGTTCCGGCAACAATTAATGCTGTTGGTCCGCTGAGGATTACGCTAATATCGACTAACATTCCCACAGAAATAAGGAAAAACGGGATAAACAATGAATTACCAATAAACTCGATTCTGTTCATCAAGGCAGACGAATGCGGAATTAACGGATTCAATGCCAAACCTGCAACGAACGCACCAATAATAGGCTCTACTCCTGCTACTTCAGCCAAAAATGCGGCAAAGAAAACAACCGAAAGTACAAAGATATAATGTGCGTGTTTTTCGCTTTCTAATTTTTTAAAGAACCATTTGGCAATTCTTGGAATCACCAAAAACATAATCGCGGAGAAAATGGCCAGCGAAACCGTAAGTTTTATCCAGAAAGCCTGATTCAGGTTTCCCTGACTGCTTCCCATAATTACGGCCAGAATAATCAAAACGGCAGTATCTGTTAATATCGTTCCTCCAACTGTTATGGCAACCGCCTGATTTTTTGCAATACCTAACTTACTCACAATTGGGTAAGCTACAAGCGTATGAGTGGCAAACATACTGGCGGTCAGAAAACTGGCATTAAAATCATATTGCAGTAAATAGTAACAAACCGGAAATCCAATCGTCAAAGGAAAAATAAAAGTAAAGAACCCAAACAATAAACTCTTATTTCGGTTGGCTTTAAACTCATTCATATCCAGTTCCAGACCGGCAATAAACATGATGTATAAAAGTCCAATTGTCGAAAATAAATCTACAGCTGAGTTTTTGGCCAGAATATTAAGTCCGTGTGGGCCAATGATAACACCCGAAATAATTAGTCCTATAATTCCGGGAATATTTATTTTTTTTAATAAAATAGGTGACAAGAGAATAATGAAAAGTATCAATGAGAAAATCAATACTGGGTTGCTAAGAGGTAATTCGAATTCTTGTAAAAAATGCTTGAAAAATTCTATCATAATATATTTTTATCTTCTGTATGGTATTTTAATTTTCGCGAAAGTTGTATCCCAATTAAAATGAAATCCCAGAAGTTATGGTTTACCGATTTCTGTTTAGAACTTAAAAAATCGGATTCTTTGTTTTCATTACAAAAATACCTAAAAAAAATACGAACTTTTCACGAAAACCGCATATTAAGCAATAATTTTTGTTTCGTTATCAAATTATTAATATTTAATATTTTTTTTAACAAAACTGCAACATTAACAAACGAAAGTAAAAGTTCATTGCATTATTCAATTATCTTTGTCTTAATAAATATTGCACAATGGAAGAATGTATCTCTGTTTTTGATATGCTTAAAATTGGCGTTGGCCCCTCAAGTTCGCATACTTTAGGGCCTTGGAGAGCCGCAGAACGTTTTTTAGAAGAGTTAAAAGACGAATCAATTTTAGATCAGATTAAACGGGTAAAAGTCGATTTATACGGATCACTTTCTTTAACCGGAAAAGGCCATGCTACAGATTTATCTGTAATGTTAGGTTTAAGCGGGCAAGATCCGGAATATATTCCTGTTGATAATATTGCCGGAATCATTAAAACCATCGAAGACAACAACGAGATTATTCTGGCCAATGAATACAAAATTCCGTTTTATTTTCTTCAGGATATTGTTTTCAATAAAGAATTTCTTCCTTTTCATGCCAATGGATTAAAATTTACGGCTTATAAAGAGGATGATTCTGAATACGAATCTACTTTTTATTCTATCGGAGGAGGTTTTGTGGTGAAAGAAGAACGCACGAATGCCAAAATCAAAGAGGTTATAAAATGCGCTTTCCCATTCCCTATCCAAAATGCAGTGGAGCTTTTAAATTATACGGTTTCAGAAAACAAGTCCATCTCGGAAATTGTTTATGAAAACGAAAAATCGATGCGTCCGGAGGCAGAAATTCATTCGGAATTAATGCGCATCTGGAACACGATGTTAGAATGTATGTATATTGGCTGTCATACCGGAGGAATTCTTCCGGGCGGATTAAACGTTCGCAGAAGAGCTTTTGATATGCACCAAAACTTAATAGGTTTATCGAATTATTCTGATCCGCAAAGCTGGCTGGAAGAAATTAGAAAAACCGAAGTGAAATTTCGTCAGATCCTAAAATGGGTAAGTTGTTTTGCACTTGCCGTGAATGAAGTAAATGCATCTTTAGGCCGCGTGGTAACTGCTCCTACAAACGGAAGCGCTGGTGTAATTCCGGCCGTTTTAATGTATTATCTGGTAATCGAAAATCACGATGCAGGCGAAAAAGAAATCAAACAATTTTTGATGGTAGCCGGAGAAATTGGAAGTATCTTCAAGAAAGGTTCTACAATTTCGGCTGCAATGGGCGGTTGCCAGGCCGAAATTGGTGTTTCATCATCGATGGCTGCAGCAGCGCTTTGCGAACTTATGGGCGGAACTCCTGCTCAGGTTTTAATGGCGGCCGAAATTGCTATGGAACATCACCTTGGCCTAACCTGCGACCCAATTGGCGGTTTGGTTCAGATTCCGTGTATCGAAAGAAATACGATGGGCGCTATAAAAGCCATAAATGCTGCCGAATTAGCCCTTGAAACCGATTCTAAAAATGCAAAAGTGCCTTTGGATAAAGTAATTAATACCATGTGGCAAACGGCAAAAGATATGAATTCTAAATACAAAGAAACCTCTGAAGGAGGATTGGCAATTGCTGTAAATATGGCTGATTGTTAAAATAATAAAGGTTGCCACAGATTAAAGAATTTACACAGATTAAATAAGTATGAATTAAGCATATTAAAAAAATCATTTTAAATCCCTTAATCTGTGGCAAAAAACTCTTCCAAATTTATTCCATGAAAAAATATTACTTTCTTATAGCAATCTTATCCTCTGTTTTATTGCATGCTCAGGAACGTTATTTTCTAAATTCAGATACGCGCTTGTATACTTCAGCGAATACTTCTGCTGAGTTTTTGGGCTATTTTAAATATGGTGCCGAAGTACAATTATTATCCGAAAGTAAAAATGGCTGGTACAAAGTAAAAGCCGATAACTTATCTGAAGGTTATATTCCCGAGAAATATGTGGCAACACGATTAAATGCTAAAGATGTCAAAATAAGAGACAATGAAAATCCTATTCTAGAAGGAGGCGATAATTATTATGGCGGCAATCACCTTTTTGTTTTGGTTGCTGGTTTAAAGGCGCGTGCACAACCTGATAAAAATTCAAAAATTAGAGAAATTTTATTTGTTGGTGATCCTGTAGCTATTAATTATCTTCCAAAAAATGAAGACGAATGGGTAAATATTAGCGGTCAATTTAGCGACGAATATGCCAGGTTTACGCTAAGAAAGTTTGTTGGCAAAAGACCTGATTTTAATACCTTATTAAAAGATTTCGACAAACTCGATGTCAATAATATTACAGAACGTAAAACTGTAGGCGAACGACTTGTTCAACTTGCCTGGAATAGCGAGAACAGTAAACTTTCGCCTGCTTATCAAAGATATTATGAGGTGGTTAAACAATTAAATGATCCTAAACTTATTGCTGATACAGAGTTGAATATGGCTATAGCCAAAGGATTAGCAAAACATAAAAAACAGGAAGAAATAACAGCATTTACCAAAAAATCAGAATTTGTGGTAAAAGGCTTAAAAACCAAATCATTATTTTTTACTCAAAAAGAATTAGTAAATGCATTGGGCAATCCGGTAAAAAAAGCCAACATAAGCGATGAATGTGGTCTCTATATTAGCGAACTTTTTTATTATTATCCGGATTTAGAAGCTTCTGTAAATGAAAAAGAAAACAAAGTAGAGGTCATAAAGATTTTCATAAATCAAACGAATAAACTTGTTTTCAATGCAAATGCAGCTTTAGACAGTTCTTTATCTGAAAAAGCATTTATCGAAAAGTACGGTTCTTATATTGGTGCTTCTTTAAAAACCCCACATTCATACTCTATACCATTAGAAGACAGCCATTTTGAAATAGAATTTAAAGATGGAAAGTTATTTGCCATCGAAATAATCTACTATTGCTGATTTCAATCTATAATTATTCAATACTTTTACATCTTCAAAAAAAAATAAAATGTCAGTAGCAAAAAAAGATTATAAAAGAATCACAACAAAGTCATTGATCGAAATGAAAAGCAACGGAGAAAAAATCTCTATGCTTACGGCTTACGATTTTACAATGGCTAAAATTGTTGACACCGCAGGAGTCGATGTGATTTTAGTGGGCGATTCAGCATCAAATGTTATGGCGGGTCACGAAACGACATTGCCAATTACCTTAGATCAAATGATATATCACGCTTCATCTGTAGTTCGCGCTGTAGAGAGAGCCTTAGTTGTAGTAGATTTACCTTTTGGAAGTTACCAGTCTGACCCAAAAGAAGCTTTGCGTTCTGCTATTCGAATCATGAAAGAAAGTGGCGGTCACGCTGTGAAACTTGAAGGAGGAAAAGAAATTAAAGAATCTATCAAAAAAATATTAAACGCAGGAATTCCGGTTATGGGACATTTGGGTTTAACACCTCAATCGATCTACAAATTCGGAACTTACAGCGTTCGCGCCAAAGAAGATCAGGAAGCCGAAAAACTAATCGAAGATGCCAAATTGCTTGAAAAAGTAGGTTGCTTTGCTGTTGTTTTAGAAAAAATCCCAGCCGATTTAGCTAAAAAAGTAGCCGAAAGCATTTCGATTCCGGTTATTGGTATTGGTGCCGGAGGTGGTGTGGATGGACAAGTTTTGGTGATTCATGATATGTTAGGAATGAACAATGAATTTAGTCCGCGTTTCTTACGTCGTTATTTAAATCTATACGAAGAAATGACAAAAGCAATTGGTCAATATGCGGCTGATGTTAAGTCAAGTGATTTTCCTAATTCTGGGGAGCAATACTAGATTAGACTTCTTAGACTTCTTAGATTTTAGACTTCTTAGATTTTTTTGATTTAATTTTTTACGATCTAAGAAGTCTAAGTTGTCTAAAAATCTAACTAATCTAAAAAAAATGCATCAATTTAAAGAACTTCAAATTTGGAAAAAAAGCAGATTGTTTTGTTCTAAAATTTATAACGTAACAGCAACTTTTCCAAATGAAGAAAAGTTTGGGATTACAAATCAATTAAGAAGAGCATCTGTGTCAATTCCTTCAAATATTGCAGAAGGTTCATCCAGAAATTCAAATAAAGATTTCGCCCGATTCTTGGAAATTGCAATTGGTTCTGCCTACGAAGTGGAAACACAACTTTTAATTTCATCTGATTTAGGATTTATTGATGAAGAAAACACAACAGAGTTAATAAGTCTCCTATACGAAATTACAAAAATGACTTCAAGATTTCGAGCCACTTTATTATAGTTTTTTTTTAAAACTTTAATCAATAAGTTGAAAATTAAAACATGCCTAAAAAATCTAAGAAGTCTAAGTCAGTCTAAAAATCTAAGCAAGTCTAAAATGAAAATTCTTTCCAATAAAAACAACCTCCAAATTCTACACGAAGACAACCATATTATTGTGGTCAACAAGCGCGTAGGCGATATTGTACAAGGTGATAAAACAGGTGACAAACCTTTATCTGATGTTGTAAAAGAATACATTAAAGACAAATACAATAAACCTGGTGATGTATTTTTGGGCGTAATTCATCGTTTAGATCGTCCTACAACCGGAATTGTGGTTTTTGCCAGAACAAGTAAAGCTTTAACGAGAATGAATGAAATGTTCAGCAATCGTGAAACTCAAAAAACTTATTGGGCAGTTGTAAAGAATAAACCTCAGGAAACAACGGCCAAGTTGGTTCATTATCTTAAAAGAAACGAAAAAAATAATACTTCGAAAGCACATTTAAAAGAAGTTCCGGACAGTAAACTGGCCAGCTTAGATTATACCGTTTTTAAAGAACTTCAAAATTATGTGGCGTTGGAAATCAATTTACATACGGGTCGTCACCATCAAATTAGAGCTCAGTTAGCCGCTATTGGATCACCTATTAAAGGCGATTTAAAATATGGTTTTGACCGAAGCAATCCTGATGGCGGCATTCATCTTCATGCCCGGAAATTGGTTTTCGTTCATCCTGTTTCTAAAGAAAACATCACCATCACAGCGCCAACTCCGGATGAAACTATCTGGAACGCCCTTTGATTTTATGATACAATTGTTAATTTTTTAATTTTTATCGATTAACTTGCATAGGCAAAAATCAAGTGAATCATAAAAATGGACTATAAAAACGACATCGGATACAGAAAAGAAACGCTAAAAAAGTTGTTGTATAACCTTCAGAAAAGCGAAGACTTAATTGTAAAAGCTTTATACGATGATTTTAAAAAGCCCGAATTTGAAGCTGTTTTAACCGAAACGAATTATGTCATTTCGGACTTAAAAGACACCATCAAAAATATTCATAAATGGGCAAAGCGAAAACGTGTTTTTCCTTCTCTTCTTAACTTTCCTTCGACAGATTATATTTATAAAGAACCTTATGGAGACGTTCTGGTTATTGCTCCCTGGAATTATCCGTTTCAATTGGCTTTATGCCCTTTAATCGCAGCCGTAGCAGCCGGAAACCGGGTAGTTTTAAAACCTTCTGAACTTACACCGCACACCTCAGCAATAATTGCCAAAATCATCGAAAAAACATTCCACGTTAATCATGTTGAAGTTTTTGAAGGCGGTGTCGAAGTGTCTAATCAGCTACTGACACAACGATGGGATTATATTTTCTTTACCGGAAGTGTGGCTGTTGGAAAAGTGGTTGCAAAAGCCGCAGCCGAAAATTTAACTCCAATTACATTAGAACTCGGCGGAAAAAACCCCTGTATTATTGATGAAACTGCCAATTTAAAACTCGCTGCTAAACGTATTGTATGGGGTAAGTTTATTAATGCAGGACAGACTTGTATTGCTCCCGATTATATTTTGATCCAAAAAAACATGAAAGTTAATTTCATCTCTTTTTTAATCGAGGAAATTATAAAAGCCTACGGAAAAAAAATCGACAAATCTTCGGATTTTGCCCGTATTATCAATACCAAAAACTGGTTGCGACTAGCCAATATGATCGAACCCGAAAAAGTGATTTTTGGAGGAGAAACAAATGCCAACGAACTTTATATTTCACCAACTTTAATCGAAGAACCTGCATTGGATAGTCCTGTTATGAAAGAAGAAATTTTTGGTCCTATTTTACCTATTCTTCTTTATGAAACAGAAGCTGACATTCAAAACGTGATTAGCCGTTATGAGAAACCTCTTTCATTTTATGTTTTTAGCGAAAATAAATCGTTTGCCAAAAAATTAATTAAAACTTATTCGTTTGGCGGTGGCTGTATCAATGATACTGTTGTTCATTTTTCTAATAAAAGACTACCTTTTGGCGGAGTTGGCCATAGTGGCATGGGCGCTTATCATGGCCAATTGAGCTTTGATATTTTTTCTCACCATAAAGCTGTCGTAAAGAAGGCAAACTGGCTCGATTTACCAATGAGATATGCACCTTACAAAGATAAATTAGCTTCTATAAAAAGAATATTGGACTGGATATAACAGCAAAAACAATTTCGTAATGTTTTTGATATTTTCCTATGAATTTGATTAAAAATATTATATTTACGTCACATTATCTTTCTTAAATTCCAGAATATAAAACAATTCTACTTTTACAAAAAATGAAATCCACACTTAATCAAATCAAAGACATTAAGAATCATGGTTATACCTTAGATTTTTCAACTGTCTTTAACGCTGCTTTTGAAAACTATAAAAAAATAGCACTTTATGCCGGATTGATATTATTAGTATTTTCTATACTATTTGGTATCATTGGTTCTATTCTTTTAGCCGTTATTTTTGGTGTAGATAAATTAAATGACCCTGCATTCTTTTCGATCAAACCTAATCAGTTATCAAGTATTCAACTCGTTTATTATATTTTGGCTACAGTATTATTTTCTGCAATTTTAAGCCCTTTTGGTGCAGGATTTCTAAAAATGGCGTATTGTGCTGACAGAGATCAGGAATTTAATGTTTCGACCATTTTTACTTATTATAAATCAAGTAAATTTTTACAAATATTTTTGGCAACTGCAATTATCTCATTATTCAGTGTCTCTATATCTACATTTTTCGAAATTCAAAATCTTAATATGATAGGAATTGTGGTTTCGTTGATGACTTCCTATTTTACATTTTTAACGGTTCCGCTTATTATATTTGGAGACTTAAAAGCAATGGAGGCCATTACATCAAGTTTCATCCTTATTGCAAAACAACCGGTCGTACTTTTAGGATTAATGATCACTATTGTTGTTGCTTTGATAATTGGCTTTATGGCTCTTTTTATCGGAATCCTTTTTACTGTGCCGCTTAGTTATTCAATGACATATGCTATATATTATGCAATTTTTAAAAATGATAAAGAAGATCCAATTGATTCAATTGGGCAATCGGATTTAGAATAAAACAGAAGATTCTATACAACAAAAGAGCTTAACCTACTCTTTTTAGAGTTTTCAAAAAACTTTTTACTAAACCAAACATACCTCAAATTCTATGGTAGAGAACTATAGTTTTTTCAATTCGCTGATTTCTGGAATTGCCACGATTGGTAATGCCCTAAAATCAATTATTGCAAACTGGTATGTTTTTACTTCCGACATTATTTTTTATAACAATCCTAAAATTATACTTTTAGGATTAGCGTTATGTGGTCTTTTGAGTATTCTGGTGTATCAATTTTTTAAAATAAAATCCAGAATTGGTTATTTCATAGAAAAAAAACTGGAAACCGAAACTGCCAACAGAGAATATCAACTTTATATTTTATTTTTTGGCATTGCCATTATTCTAATCGAAATTATCAATGAACTTTTTAAAATAAGACCTAAAAGTTTATTAGTAATCAATGTTTCCATCGGATTTTCGATTCTGGTTATTTACTTCATAACAAGTAGAATTAAATTTCTAAGAGACAGGGTTCAGCCATTATTTATATTCTTTTTCTTTATTTATGTCGCTTACATTGCGCATAATATTATTTTTCATTCTAATGATGTTATTCCAATTATTGTCTTTTTAATCTCGTTTTTCTTTTCGTACAGCATTTTAAAACCCATCAAAATATATTGGGTATTTGTTGGTTTGGTTTTTAGTTTTTTAATTGCAACCGTTATTTTTCACTTAATTTCTTTAAAATCATCCATTATATTAATCAATTTTTCTATTCTTATTTTTATTATCAATCAGGTAAAATATGCCGTTTTATTAAACAGTAAGGATAATTTCAGGTTTACAAATGAAATTGTGCATAAGGGAAATTCATTAACAATTGCCACAAATAAAAAAAACGAGGTACTGTTTTGCAGCGAAACAATAACAGCAATTCTAGGATATCTGCCGGATGAAGTAATGGGTTTGAAATTTTGGAAACTAACAAAAGAAACAGAATTTATTGAAAATATAACCAATTTTAACAACGAGGAAAACAAGCTTTATATTCGGAAATTAAAGAGTAAAAATGGAGAATACAAGTACATTCAATGGAAAGATAAAAAGTTCTCTGATGATTTAATTATCAGTATCGGACAGGATGTTACAGAACAAATCAATGTTCAGGATCAATACAAAAACCTGATTCAAACCGCAACTGATATTATATTTGAAATCGATAGTGAAGGTTATTTTACTTTTGTAAATGACTTTGGTTTTTCGATTTTAGGCTATTCGGAAAATGAGATTATATCACAACATTATTCGAATTTTATTCATGCAAACTACCAGCGAAATGCAGTTGATTTTTATGAAAACCTGGACAGCAGTGAAAACAATTTTCCCTCTATAGAAATTCCGATTTTAAAGAAAAACGGAAAAACTTTATGGATCTCCCAAAAAATTATAATTCGTAAAAACGATTTAGGCCAAACCATTGGTTATGCCGGTATAGCCAGAGATATTACGGATATCAAAAACATAGAAAACGAAAAAAAGAAACGCCTTAAAAAAATTGAATCTTACAATCATTCCATAAAAAAATTATCAACCACAGATTTTAGTAAATATAATAATCTGGATACTGTTGTGGATTACATTATTAAAGAGGCTGCCACGGTTACCAAAACAAACAGAGTAAGTTTCTGGAAATATGATAAAGACTTAATTAGTTGCAAAAACATATTTAGTATTGATAATCAGAATTTAAGCGACAAAAACATATTAGATAAAGAATCATACCCCATTTATTTTGAAACTTTAAAAAACAAGGCCATAATAAATGCGCCAGATGTTTTTAATAAATTAGAAACATCAGAATTTCAAAAGCTTTATTTTACCAAAAATCACATTAAATCAATGCTGGATGTTCCCATATTTTCTAGCGGACAACTGGGCGGTGTCGTTTGTTTTGAAAGCACTCAGGAAAAAAGGGACTGGGATAATGAAGATATCAATTATGCCAGAACAATTGCAGATGTGATTTCGTTGGCTATTTCGTCGCAAAAGCGTCTGGAAGCTGAACGAAGATTAGAATTTAAAAGTCAGTTGCTTTCGGCACTTTCTTTATGCACAGAGAAATTTTTGCTGAGTAAAACCACTCACGAAATGTTTCAGGAAACGTATGAAATAATTGGTAAAGCAGCCAAAGTCGATCATATGTATTACTACGAAAGGGACTTTAATACAAATTGTATCTCCCAAAAATACAAATGGTCAAGAAAAGGAATAGAACCTCAAATTACAAAAATACAACAACTTACAGAAGACAATTTACAGGAAATTTACGAAGCAGCCAAAAATAGAAAAATCTTAAACAAGCTCACACGTAAACTTGGTGATACTTTTTTTAAACAACTATTAATTGATAACCAAATCAAATCCATATTGATTCTGCCTTTGTTTATTAATGATGTTTTTACCGGCTTTATTGGTTTTGATGATTGTACCAACGAAAAAAAATGGTCTGAAGAAGAAATCTATATCTTTCAGGTTCTTGCCAACAATATTTCATCGGCATTGGAGAGAAATCGCAATGAAACCAAAATTCTCGAAAGTGAACAAAAGTTCAAACTGATTGCCAACAATATTCCGGGTACGGTTTATTTATCAAAATTTGATGCCTTGTCGACCAAAATTTTCCTGAATGATGAGATTGCGAATTTAACGGGTTATTCGAAATCAGAATTTATTGAGAATAATTTATCTTTTTTATCCCTTATCCATCCTGATGACAAAGACGAAGTAGTCCGCAATCAGATTGATAACTTACATAACGGCATGCCTTTGCACAACATATACAGAATTTGCAGAAAAAGCGGCGAATACATCTGGGTAGAAGAATTTGGTGATGTTATTAAAAAAGGAGACGAAATTGAATTTGTTGGCGGAATTTATTTTGATATCACAAACAAAAAAGAAACCGAAGATGCAATAAAAGCCAAACAATTGGCCGAAGCAGCGAATAAATCAAAATCAGACTTTTTGGCCAATATGTCGCATGAAATAAGAACGCCTTTAAACGGTATTATTGGCTTTACCCATTTACTGATGAAAACGGAACTTGAAGAAATTCAGGAAAAATACATGACTACCATCAATCAGTCAGCTCATTCTTTGTTAGAAATTATAAACGATATACTTGATTTTTCGAAGATCGAAGCCGGAAAGCTGGAACTTTTTATTGATTTATATGATATTAAAAAAGTGCTTGGACAGGTATTTGATCTAATTGTTTACGAATCGAACCAGAAAAACCTTAAACTGGAATTAAATGTAGATCCTGATGTTCCTAAATACATTTGGACAGATATCGTGAGAATCAAACAAATTTTGATCAATTTGCTGTCAAATGCAGTAAAATTCACCAACGAAGGTTCGATTAAATTAAATGTTTCTGTTCTGGAAAAAAATAAAAGCGGCAATTGTGTTATTCGTTTTTCCGTCATAGATACCGGAATTGGAATTCTGGAAAAAAACCAAAAGAAAATTTTTAAAGCTTTTTCTCAGGAAGATAGCTCTACAACGCGCAAGTTTGGAGGAACCGGTTTGGGTTTAACAATATCCAATCAGTTATTGGCTCTAATGGATAGTCGATTACAGCTGGAAAGTAAGATTGACATGGGAAGTAATTTTTATTTTGATTTAAATTTAAAAACTAGCAACCAAAGCATTAATGAAAAATACAATGCAGAACTTAAGAAAATAAATCTGGAATTAAGCTCAAAAAATGCTGGTGCCTATCATAAAAATATCACTTTTTTGATTGTTGAAGACAACAAAGTAAACATGTTATTACTAAAAACCATTATTAAAAACCTGTATGGAACTGCTTATATTTATGAATGCGAAAATGGATACGAAGCCGTTAATCAATTCGAAAGCATAAATCCTGATCTTATTTTTATGGATATTCAGATGCCCATTATGAATGGTTATGAAACAACAAAAGCCATAAGAAATACAATTACCGGAAAAGATATTCCGATCATTGCAGTAACCGCAGGCGCAGAGAAAGATGAAAGAAATAAATGCTTATCAGCAGGAATGGATGATTATATCTCTAAACCAATTATTAAAGGCACTGTAGAAGAAGCGTTATCAAAATGGTTAAAATAGTTAAAACTAAATTGTTTCATTTTAACAATAATTCCTAAAAAATCTATAAATTCGTGTAACATAAAAACTCAATAAACTAAAATACAACATAATATGAAGTGGCTAGGCGGTAGACAAAGTGATAATGTAGAAGACAGAAGAGGACTTTCTGGCGGAAAAGTAGCCGTTGGTGGCGGTGTTATTGGTATTATTATTTTATTACTGAATGTTTTTGGCGGCGAAAATGGCCAGACTATAGGAAATGTATTAGAGCAAATGCAAGGCGGTCAGACACAAACCGAAGCAGCTGCGCCATTAAGCAAAGAAGATAAAGAACTCGGAGATTTTGTTAGAGTGGTGCTGGCTCGTAATGAGGACACCTGGAGCAAAATTTTCGCAGAACATGACATGACTTACGAAAAACCTAAATTGGTGCTTTTTAGAGGCTCTGTAAACACAGCTTGTGGTGGTGCATCATCTGCATCCGGTCCGTTTTATTGTCCGGGCGATCGCAAAGTATATATGGATTTGGCTTTTTTTGAAGAATTAAAAACCAAATTTGGAGCTGAAGGAGGTGATTTTGCCATTGCTTATGTTATCGCTCATGAAATAGGCCATCATATTCAAACCTTACTGGGAACATCTGAAAAAATGCGTCAGGAACAAGAAGGAAAAAGCGAAGCGCAGGCCAATAAACTTTCTGTAGCGCTAGAATTACAGGCCGATTTTTATGCAGGAGTCTGGGCTCATGACAACCAGCAATATCTTGAAGCAGGAGATATCGAAGAAGCGTTAAGTGCAGCAAATGCAGTTGGCGATGACGCCATTCAAAGTAAAATGCAAGGACATGTTGTTCCGGATTCATTTACGCACGGTACATCAGAACAAAGAATGTACTGGTTTAAGAAAGGTTTTAAAACCGGAGATATCAAACAAGGAAATACTTTCGACGAAATACGATAATTCAATAAACCAAACTATAATAACCAAATGAGCATGACTTAATCGTCATGCTTTTTTGGTTATTATAGACAATACTTCTTTTTGTAAACGGTTTGAATTATTTAAAAATGATTACAGAAAATGTGATTTAATAACTTGTAACCTTTTTTAAAACCTCGGTCTTATTCTGTTCTACAATAATTTTAGCAACGGTAAGCATATTAGTAAATTCAACTAGCTGTGTTGTTATTTTTTGCTTTCTAAATAATAAGCCTACTGTTGTCATTTTCATCGATTCTATTCTATTTAATATTTTAAGAAAATCAGAATCTTTACTGGCATAAAAAAACGTCATCATGGTTTGAAGCTCTTTTTTTAATTTTATAAAGTAATTAGAATCTTTGTCCAGTAAAGGCTCATCGAACTTCAACAGGCTTTTTTTTGAGGAGAAAGATAAATCATCAATAGTCCTGCCAATATGATCCGAAGCCTGGTGAGCAAAAACCAAAGCTTCTAATAATGAGTTTGAAGCCAGTCTGTTTTTCCCATGCAAACCTGTTCTGGAACATTCACCTATGGCATAGAGATTCTTTATATTGGTTTGTGATTTTTTATTTACACTAATACCGCCACATTGATAATGAGCAACGGGAACAATAGGAATTAAATCTTTTTCAGGATGTAATCCAATAGTCTTGCAATATGCTGTAATAGACGGAAAATGAGTATAAAATTCATCAAAATCAAGATGTCGGCAATCCAAATAAACATACTGCTTTCCGGACATTTGTATTTCTTTGCTTATGGCTTGCGATACTACATCCCTTGTTGCCAATTCCCCACGAATATCATCTTTAAAAATAAAACGCTTTTGATCTTCATTAACAATGTGCGCCCCAAAACCTCTTACAGCTTCTGAAATTAAAAAAAACGGATTTTTATTTTCTTCATACAATGCTGTTGGGTGAAACTGTATGTATTGCATATCCTTTATTACCGCTCCGGCGCGGGAAGCTATTGCAATTCCGTCACCAGTTGCAATCTCAGGATTGGTCGTATTCTTAAAAATCTGGCCACATCCTCCTGTACTCAAAACTACCGTTTTAGTACGTACGTATTTTACTTTCTTATTGATTTTATCACAATAAAAAGCGCCTTTACAACGAATCTTTCCGTTACTTTTTTTAGTATCGACATCAATAACCAAATGGTCTTCGAGAACTGTAATGTTCGATAAGTATTTTACAGTTTCAATTAGATTTTTTTCTATTTCTGCTCCGGATATATCTTTATGATGCAAAATACGATGTTGAGAATGTCCGCCTTCCAAACCTAAATTCCATATTCCGGATTTATTTTTATCAAAAGAAACTCCAATATCAATAAGTTCTTTTAATCGCTCAGGAGCCTGATGTATAACCATTTTTACAATTTCTTCATCGCATAAACCTCCGCCCGATTTTAGGGTATCTTCTATATGTTGCTCAAAACTATCCTCTATGTAATCCGTAACAACAGCAATACCACCTTGAGCCAATTGGGTATTAGAGTTTTTGACCTTGTCTTTGGTCATAATTGTTATGGATAAATCTGGTCGCTTTTTTGCAATTTTTATCGCAAAAAATAACCCCGCTATTCCGGAACCAATTATAAGTATATCAGTTTTTTTCATGTTGATTGACTTAGATGTTATGACAAATTGAGCATTCTGTTTATAGGTTTTATGGCTTCTAATCGTAATTCTTCATTGATAGTAATTTCCGGGCCTTCATTTTTTAGACATAAATAAAGTTTTTCTAAAGTATTTACTTTCATATAAGCGCATTCACTGCAGGCACAAGTATTATCTTCGTGTGAGGGCGCCGGAATTATCGTTTTTTGTGGTGCATCTTTTGATAGCTGATGCAGGATTCCAGCTTCTGTTGCTACAATAAAAGTCGTAGCCGCATCATTCTTGATAAAATTGAGCATTCCGGACGTTGATCCAATATAGTGGGCTGTTTCGAGAATATGCCTTTCTGATTCAGGATGTGCTACAATTTTAGCAGTGGGATTTGCATTGTAAATTTCGATAAGCTTGTCTAATGAAAAAGCTTCGTGAACAATGCAGGAGCCATCCCAAAGTAGTAGTTCACGGTTTATTACCTTTTTTAGATACATTCCTAAATTTTTATCAGGAGCAAAAATTATTTCCTGCTCTTTAGGAATTGCTTCTATAATTTTTTTTGCATTTGATGAAGTACAAACCCAATCACTTAGTGCCTTTATCTCGGCCGAAGAATTGATATAAGTTACCACGACATGATTAGGATGAAGCTCTTTTAATTTCCTGAAATTGTGAGGATCACATCCATCAGCAAGAGAACATCCAGCATTGATGTCAGGCAAAAGCACTTTTTTATGCGGATTTATAATTTTTGCCGTTTCAGCCATAAAATATACTCCTGCAAAAACAATGATATCTGCTTTGGCAGAGGCTGCTTTTTTAGATAACTCAAGACTGTCCCCTACAAAGTCAGCAATGTCCTGTATTTCACTATCCTGATAATAATGAGCGAGGATAATCGCATTTTTTTCTTGTTTGAGTCGGTTTATTTCAGTAATTAAGAATGACTTATCCATACGGTTATTTTTTCTTGATATTCTTAAAAATTATTTTTAAAATACCTGGATTATAGATTGTTTTATTTTTTTGGAGCTTGATTTACGTTGTAAAGATATTATGCCACTTAATTTTATTTCATGATTAAAATCATGAAAAATTACTTTTTAATTTAACATTTTAGAATACTAAATTATTCCAGTCTTGATAATTTGACCGGTTTTTAAATAGGCAATACTTTAGCGAATTTTAGTAATTATGCTTTTTTAGTCTTAATGCTAAATATCGCAGAGAAACATTAAAAATTTTATTGTTCATAATTATTTTTAACGCAAAGAGCACAAAGGTTTTTCGCAGAGTTCATTAAGATTTAAGTTGCTTAGATAATCTAGGTTCGCAAAGCTTTTTTGAACTTAGTATTTTATAAAAGTTAAGAGTAAAGAACTTAGCGTTTTCTGCGGTAGTTTTTTTACTCTCTTTAAAGGTTGTGAGATTAATTAAGGATAATAGCCAGGAAGAGTAATTTAAGAAATAGATTTATAAATTCTACGCACAAAAAAAGCCTTGAATTTGTTCAAGGCTTTAAATTTCTGGGTGGCTGACCGGGTTCGAACCGGCGACCCGCGGCACCACAAACCGCTACTCTAACCAACTGAGCTACAACCACCATTTTTCTTTGCGGATGCAAATATACAACAAAGGTTTGCTTCTCCAAAGAAAAAACGTTTGAAAACCGGAGATATCAAGTAACAAAATGTTTTTGATGAAGTAAAATGTTTTACAAGTTAAACCGTAATAACCAATAAATCATGACTTAAACGCTGCTCTTTTTTGGTGAAAAACAAAAAATAAATCCAAAAAAATTAAATCCAAAATTTCAAAATCTTTAGTTAATGAAATATTCACCATCCTGGAATTTGGAATTTTAAACAAAATTGGAATTTAACTTATAGGCACAAAAAAAGCCTTGAATTTCTTCAAGGCTTTAAATTTCTGGGTGGCTGACCGGGTTCGAACCGGCGACCCTCGGCACCACAAACCAATACTCTAACCAGCTGAGCTACAACCACCATTTTTCTTTGCGGTTGCAAATATACAACAAAGGTTTACTTCTCCAAAGAAAAAAATGAAAAATTTACACCAAAATTATATCAAATCTTCTAAGCTATTGACTGCCAAACACCTTTCAACAGTAAAACCTTCTGCAAAATCTTTACCAACTAACCTTCCTAAGTCCTGCGCACGATAATTTAGGCTTTCAAAAAAGTTTTTACTTGTAATAGGTGTTACAGGTTCGGTAGAATTTGGATCATAAAACTGGGTCTTATAAGCCATAACAGCTTCTATTTTTTTGTTTTCGAAACCCGTAATATCAACCACAAAGTCCGGAGTAATATTTTTCCACTGAATATAATGGTATACTACTTTTGGTCTCCAGGCTTCCTGACTTTCGCCATCTACAGCTGTTTCAATTTTCATCAATCCTGATAAAAAGCAAGCATCAGAAACTAATTTGCTTCCTTTTCCATGATCAATATGACGATCATCGATTGCATTGCATAATACAATCTCTGGTTTGTATTTTCGAATCATTTTTATGACTTCAAGCTGATGCTTTTCATCGTTTACAAAAAAACCATCTCGTAAACCTAGATTTTCACGAACCAAAACCCCTAAAATCTTTGCTGCATCTTTTGCTTCCTGATCTCTGGTTTCAGCCGTACCGCGCGTTCCTAATTCACCGCGCGTTAAATCAACAATACCTACTTTTTTTCCAAGGGATATTTCTTTTAAAATTGTTCCTGCACATCCCAGTTCTACATCGTCAGGATGTGCGCCAAAGGCTAATATATCTAATTTCATTGTTTTTGTTTTTAGTCGCAGTTTACAGTCGCAGTATTCAGTCACAGCAAACCTGAAAACTGTGACTGCGACTGTAAACTTGTTTTTTTTAAGCTATTCTCAATACTCTCTTCATCGTCATTGATTTATTCACGCTTTCCTCCCATTCTCTTTCAGGAATACTTTCTTTTGTAATTCCGCAGCCCATGTACAAAATGGCCTTATTTTCCTGAATTTGCATGCTACGTAAATTTACAAATAAATCAGAACTAATCTCGTTATTGGCAAAACTGCTGTTTAACTCACCCAGAAAACCGGTATAAAAAGTTCTGTCGTAATTTTCGTTTTCTATGATAAAGGCTTTTGCTTTTTTCTTTGGCAAACCACAAACTGCCGGAGTTGGATGCAAAGTATCTATCACTTCTTCAAGCGTCGAATTGTCATTCAAAACTCCTGAAATATCCGTTTTAATGTGCCATATAGATCCCGCTCTAAGACTGTAAGGTTCTGTAACGTTAACCGAAGCAGCAACTTCCCGCAATCTTTTTACAATAAAATCAGTTACGTATTGTTGCTCGTCTTTTTCTTTTTGCTGCCAGAGAATTTCAGTTTCAGCGGTTGCTTTTTGAGTTCCTGCCAAAGCCGTAGTTGCAAAAACATTTCCGTTAGCTTTTAGTAATTGTTCCGGGGTTGCTCCCATCCAAAATCCAATTTTAGGATGAAAAAAGCAATACGAAAAAGTAGTAGGATACAATTCGATCAAATGCTGAAAAGTGGCTACAAAATCAAATTGTGCCAAATCTACCTTTTCGCTTCTGGACAAAACCACTTTTTTGAATTCTTCGTTTTTAATCGCTTCTATTCCTTTCGAAACTAAATCTTCGTATTGAATTTTAGCGGCTGCACCAAAACCTGAATCTTCAACTTCAACAACTTCAAAAGAAAGTTCTTCTTGCTCTGTTGTTATAACTTCAGATTCATTCTCCGGAATTAAAACCAATTGTTTTTCATCAAAAGAAGCAAAAACAAAACCTTTTTCTTTATAATTAGAGATCGTATGCAAAGCGTCATTTTGCTGTAAAAGTCCAAAAATAGTTCTGGAATTAGGCTTAGAATACATTACAAAAGGCAAGTGCTTTTCGTAATGTTTTTTTATTTTAGAAAAAAAATCATTCATGTTCTATTCTGTTTTCTTTCTTTCTAAAACCATATTTGTCAACTTGCAAAGCGAAATCAGATTCCCGGCTTCATCAGTAATTTTAATTTCCCAAAGATGAATACTTCTACCTTTATGGATGATTCTCGCTGTCCCGAAAACCCAGCCTTCACGGATGCTTTTTAAGTGATTGGCCGAAATTTCGATTCCGCGTACTTCCTGTTCTTTTGGATTGATGAAAAAAAATGATGCTGCACTGCCTACACTTTCTGCCAAAGCTACAGAAGCTCCTCCGTGCAAAAGTCCCATTGGTTGGTGAACGGAAGGATTTACAGGCATTTTCGCCGTCAAAAAATCCTCGCCAGCATCTATATATTCTATTTTTAGCGTTTCCATTAGCGTGTTTTTAGAAAATTCGTTGCAACGCGCTAAAATCTGCTCTTTTGTATAATTCATTAAAATGGAATTTAAAATCGTAAAATTAAAGAAAAGAAGAGATACAAATTCGAAAATCGAATTCTAAATTAAAAATCAACTTCAAACGTGTAAGTTTTTTGTTATTTTTACAAAAATAATCGATATTAATCTTCGGCTAAAAAAGTAATATTTTTTTGCCACAGATTTCACAGATTATCACAGATTAAAAAAAATATAAAATCCTTTTTTAATCTTTTAAATCAGTGGCAAAAAAAAGAAACCAATGCGTCAATACTTTATACTTTTTATTTTTGGAATCCTTATAACTTTCAGTTCTTGTCGCACTGATTTTGACACCGTTGCCAGTTCCGGAAATTTAAAATTTTCAAAAGACACTGTTTATTTAGATACTGTTTTTAAGAATATTGGCTCAGGCACTTACCAACTTAAGGTTTACAATACAAGTAAAGATGATATTTCGATTCCCACCATTCAGCTTAAAAATGGTTTAAATTCTAAATACAGGATGACCGTTGACGGAATGAGCGGAAACAATGGCAAAATTTTTAAAGACGTAACACTTTTAGCGAAAGACAGTTTGTATATTTTTATAGAAACCACCGCAGATATTACAGATGCAAATCCGACTGATTTTTTGTACACAGATCAAATTTTGTTTGACAGCGGTGCCAACCTTCAACAAGTTGCTTTGGTTACCTTAATTCAGGATGCTGTTTTTTTATATCCAAAACAAAATGCTGACGGAACCAAAGAAAAAATCGTAATAGACGGCAAACCTGTTGATGGTTTTTATTTGGATGAAAATGACGCTGCAAACGGAAACGAATTGCTTTTCACCAATCAGAAACCCTATGTTATTTATGGTTTTGCAGGCGTTCCTCAAAATAAAACCGTGACATTTCAAGCTGGTGCAAGAGTCTTTTTTCATGCTAACTCAGGACTTTATGTTGATAACAAAGCATCATTACAAGTAAATGGAGCGGTATCTACTACCAATAAATTAGAACAAGAGGTTATTTTTGAAGGAGATCGATTAGAATCTCTTTACGATGACATTCCCGGGCAATGGAACTCGGTTATTTTAGCTAGTGGAAGTAAAAATCATTCAATCAATCATCTTACTTTAAAAAATGCTATTACAGGTTTAAATATAAAAAGTCCTGATAATAGCACTACAATTGACATCAAAAATACCCAAATATACAATTGTGCCGAATACGGAATCTTAGCTCAAAACGCATACATTAACGGAGAAAACATCGTCATTAATTATGCTGGCTTAGCGAGTTTATCTTGTGTTTATGGCGGAAATTATGTTTTCACGCATTGTACTTTTAATAACAACTGGCAAAACTCATCACATTTTGCTGTTAACCTCAGCAACAATTTGGCTGGATTAACCCCTGCAGCAAATCCTTTAACGCAGGCGACTTTCAATAATTGTATTATTTACGGATCAAGTACAAACGAATTCAATTTGAATAAAAACACAACTGCAGCATTTATCTACCAACTCAATAATTGCCTGTTGAAGTTCAGCAGCTCAAGTACCAATCCTGATTATCAGTTTAAAACCGACACAGAACACTATAATCAGATTATCATAAATGAAAATCCGAAGTTTTATAATGTTTCTCAGAACAAGTTTAATATTGATACTACTTCTCCCGCTTTCGCGAAAGGGAACCAGGCGTATATAATTCCGTTGGATATTCTGGGGAAAACCAGAACTTCTCCGCCCGATTTAGGCGCATATCAGAGTGCTGTTTTTCCTAAATAAGATTTTGCCGCGAAGACACTAAGTTTTTTTTTTAAAAGGTAACTATTTAAACGTACTGTTTGTCATTTCTCGTTCCTAGAAATGACAAACAGTACGTGAAAAACTTTGCGCCTTAGCGTCTTGGTGGCAAGAAAAAAAAAACAACAGTAAGAAAATTTTTCTAAAATTAAAGATCACTTAACGTAGCGTATTTCAAAAAGTAGTAAATTTGATACAATTAATATATTGAGGATATTCAACATCAATTTATTAGCACCAAATCTTAACCACTTTTTATGAAAAAAAACTACTTTTTATTCTTACTGATGTTTACTGCTGTTGGTTTTTCCCAAATTCCAGCCGGTTATTATGATACCGCAACAGGAACAGGCTACACATTAAAAACGCAATTGTATAATATTATAAAAGGCCATACTGATAATGGCTATGGTGGTTTATATACCACTTATGCAACATCGGACATTGATAACTTTTATGAAAATGACGGAACAGTTTTAGACATGTATTCTGAAAATCCTGCCGGAAATGACCCCTACACTTACAGTATTGCTACAACACAAAGATGTGGCAGCTATACAAACGAAGGTGATTGCTACAATAGAGAACATATTATTCCGCAATCTGTATTTGATGAAAAAGCCCCAATGGTTTCTGATGCGCATTTTATTACACCAACTGATGGAAAAGTAAATGGTGTTCGCTCTAATTATCCTCATTCTGTTGTGGTTGCACCAACTGAAACAAGCCTTAATGGAAGCAAATTAGGCCCAAGTACTACCGCTGGTTATTCAGGCCCCGTTTTTGAACCTATTGATGAATTTAAGGGTGATATTGCCCGAATGTATTTTTATTTTGCAACACGATATGAGAATACAGTAGCAGGATATTCGTATCCTATGTTTAACGGAACGGCTAACAAGGTATTCACTCCGGCATTTTTAAGTCAGTTGATTGCGTGGCACAATCAGGATCCAGTAAACGCAAGAGAAATTGCGAGAAACAATGCTATTTATGCGCGCCAAAACAATCGCAATCCATACATTGACCATCCTGAATATGTAGCAGCCGTCTGGACAACCGAAGCAGATGATACTACTCCGCCAAATCCTGCATCAAATTTAACTGTTACAGCAAGCACTTCAAGTACGGTTAGCTTAAGCTGGTCAGCCGCTACAGATAATGTTGGAATTGCCAGCTATGCTGTTTATATAAACAATGTTTTTAAACAAAATGAAACAGGAACAACCGCCACCATTAGCGGCTTAACAGCATCGACAACGTACTCATTTTATGTGATTGCAAAAGATACTTCAAACAATTTATCACTGGCAACTACTCCTGTTGACGGAACTACGACGGCAGCTACAGGCGGCGGACCAATCGCTAATGAAATTTTCTTTTCAGAATATGTTGAAGGATCAGGAAATAATAAATTTTTAGAAATTTCAAATTTTACAGGAAGCACAGTAGATTTAACGCAGTATACAATTAAAAAACAAATTAATGGTGCAGGCGCATGGACTTCTACCGCCGGACTGGCACTTACAGGTACACTTGCGCAGGGAGCTTCGTATGTAATAGCTTACAGTCAGGGGCTAACAACTTGCTTTAATCCGGCAAATGCAAATCTGTCAAGCGGTGCTACAGAATTGCAATTTAACGGAAATGACCCTATTGGATTATTCAAAAATGATGTTTTAATTGACATTATTGGCACACTCGGCAATACAGCGAATTTTTCTATTGATGAAACTTTAAGAAGAAAACCAACTATTTCGTCTCCAAATACTACCTTCAATAAAACTGCTGAATGGGATGTATATCCAAAAGACAAATGTGATGGATTAGGAAGTCATTCACTTGCAAATCTTAGTGTTGGAGATTTTGATTTTAATGATGTTTCTCTTTATCCAAATCCTTCAAATGGTCATTTTACTATTCAGCTAAAAGAATCTAATGAAGCATCCAATATCGAAATTGTCTCCATCTTAGGACAAAAGGTATTTACAAAACAAAACAGTACTGCTTCGCTTGTAACGATAAATAATATTCCAAAAGGAATTTACATTGTTCATATTACACAAGGTTCAAAAACCAGCAGTAAAAAAATTATAATCAACTAATAACGAGTGCTTACTAAAAAGTAAAAAGCGGCAATATTTGCCGCTTTTTTTATTTTTTTACGACAATGACAGCATGTTTACTCCTGCCAAGAAGACACAAAGGCACAAAATCTATTCTCACTTTTGCTATTGGCACAAACAGTACGATTACTCATTACTTTAACTAATTTTTTGTGCCTTTATGTCTTTGTGGCAAAAAGTTCAAAAGACTTTGTTTTCAAATTTGCGCTTGCTATTTATTTACACTAAATTTGCACCTCAATACAACAAACTACACAAAACAATGATCCATTTCTTTGAAAACCAAAGCAAAACTGTTTTTGCCGTACAAGCGCAAAACGAAATTTCGGCTCAAGACATTTCAAAACTAAACTGGCTTTTTGCCAACTCTAATAAGATCGAAAAATCCGCATTGACGGATTTTTTTGTTGGTCCCCGCGCCACTATGATCACACCCTGGAGTACAAATGCTGTAGAAATTACTCAAAACATGGGTATTCCGGGCATCATCAGAATTGAAGAATTTTTTCCTGCAACGGAAGATTTTACTGATTTTGATCCGATGCTTTTTCAAAAATTCAATCAATTAGATCAGGAAATTTTCACTATCAATGTTCAGCCAGAACCGATTTTGGAAATCGATGATATTGCAACTTACAATAAAGTTGAAGGTTTGGCTTTAAGCCAGGAAGAAGTAGATTACTTAGACAATCTTGCTCTAAAATTAGAAAGAAAGCTGACTGATTCTGAGATTTTTGCTTTCTCTCAGGCGAATTCAGAACACTGTCGTCACAAAATTTTCAACGGAACTTTTATAATTGACGGAGAAGAAAAAGAAACTTCTCTTTTTAAATTAATCAAAAAAACATCACAAGAAAATCCTAACGATATTGTGTCTGCTTACAAAGACAACGTTGCTTTTGTAAAAGGACCAAAAGTGCAGCAGTTTGCACCAAAAACAGCTGACAAACCCGATTATTATGAGATAAAAGAATTTGATTCGGTTTTATCTTTAAAAGCAGAAACACACAATTTCCCAACAACAGTCGAGCCTTTTAATGGAGCGGCAACAGGTTCTGGAGGAGAAATTCGTGACCGTTTAGCAGGTGGTCAAGGTTCTTTGCCATTGGCAGGAACTGCGGTTTACATGACTTCATACTCTCGTCTGAAATCCTCCGACTCCGCTCAGGATGACAGGACTTGGGAAAACGCAATGGAAGAAAGAAAATGGCTTTACCAAACGCCAATGGATATTTTAATCAAAGCTTCAAACGGAGCTTCTGATTTCGGAAATAAATTTGGTCAACCGCTTATTACAGGTTCCGTTTTAACTTTCGAACATTCAGAAAACGACCGTAAAATTGGTTACGATAAAGTAATCATGCAAGCGGGTGGAATTGGTTACGGAAAACTAGATCAGGCAATTAAAAAGAAACCACAAGAAGGCGATAAAATTGTAATTCTTGGTGGAGAAAATTATAGAATCGGAATGGGTGGTGCAGCGGTATCCTCTGCAGATACCGGAGCTTTCGGTTCAGGAATCGAATTAAATGCCATTCAGCGTTCAAACCCTGAAATGCAAAAACGTGCTGCTAATGCGATTCGTGGTTTGGTAGAAAGTGATCATAATCCGATCGTTTCTATTCACGATCACGGTGCTGGAGGACACTTAAACTGTCTTTCTGAATTGGTTGAAGAAACTGGTGGTTTAATCGATTTGGATAAATTACCAGTTGGAGATCCAACACTTTCTGCAAAAGAAATTATTGGTAACGAGTCTCAGGAAAGAATGGGATTGGTTATTGGTCAAAAAGATATTGATATTTTGCAACGAATCGCTGACAGAGAGCGTTCGCCAATGTATCAGGTTGGGGATGTAACGGGAGATCACCGTTTTACTTTCGAATCAAAATCAAATGGTTCAAAACCGATGGATTATGCTTTAGAAGATTTCTTCGGAAGTTCTCCAAAAACGGTTATGACAGATAAAACTATCGATAGAAAATATGCTGCTGTTTCTTATGACAACGCAAATTTTGAATCATATTTAAAAGACGTTTTACGTTTAGAAGCTGTTGCATCAAAAGACTGGTTAACAAATAAAGTGGACCGTTGTGTTGGTGGAAAAGTTGCCAAACAACAATGTGCAGGACCTTTGCAATTGCCTTTGAACAATGTTGGTGTTATGGCACTGGATTATTTAGGAAAAGAAGGAATTGCAACTTCTATTGGCCACGCCCCTATCGCTGCTTTGATTGATCCGGTTGCTGGTAGTAGAAATGCTATTGCGGAATCGTTATCAAACATTATTTGGGCTCCAATTAAAGATGGATTGAAAGGAATTTCATTATCTGCAAACTGGATGTGGGCTTGTAAAAACGAAGGTGAAGACGCTCGTTTGTACGCTGCTGTTGAAGGTTGTTCAGAATTTGCAATTGAATTGGGAATCAATATTCCAACAGGAAAAGATTCACTTTCGATGAAACAAAAATATCCAAATGACGAAGTTATTGCACCGGGAACGGTTATTATTTCGGCTGGAGGAAACTGTACAGATATTAGAAAAGTAGTTGAACCTGTTTTACAAAAAGACGGAGATTCAATTTATTATATCAATTTGTCTCAGGATGATTTCAAATTAGGAGGTTCTTCTTTTGCACAAATTAGAAATACAATCGGAAACGAAACGTCTACAATTAAAGATGCTTCTTTCTTCAAAAATGTTTTTAATACGATTCAGGAATTAATCGGCGAAAGCCAAATTTTAGCAGGTCACGATATCGGAAGCGGTGGATTGATTACTACTTTATTAGAATTGTGTTTTGCTGATGTAAACTTGGGAGCTAAAATTGATTTCTCAGCTTTCGCAGAAAAAGATTTATTGAAAATCCTTTTCGCAGAAAATATCGGAATTGTTTTCCAGGCAAAAGAAGATGCAGCTGTTGAAGCTAAATTAAAAGCGAACAATATCGAATTCTTCAAAATTGGTTCAGTTCAAGAAACTGCAGTTTTGGAATTTGGAATTTATAAATTGGATATTCCAACTTACAGAGATGTTTGGTTTGAAACTTCTTATTTATTAGATCAAAAACAATCTAAAAAAGGAACGGCTAAAGCACGTTTTGAAAACTATAAAAATCAAGCTTTAAATTATACTTTCCCAGCGCACTTTACTGGTAAAGCGCCTGTAATTGATGCTTCAAAACCAAGACCAAAAGCGGCTATTATTCGTGAGAAAGGAAGTAATTCTGAACGTGAAATGGCAAATGCAATGTATTTGGCAGGTTTCGATGTAAAAGATGTTCACATGACCGATTTAATTTCTGGCCGTGAAACTTTAGAAGATATTCAGTTTATTGGAGCTGTTGGAGGATTCTCTAACTCTGACGTTTTAGGTTCTGCAAAAGGTTGGGCCGGAGCTTTCTTATACAACGAAAAAGCAAAAACAGCTTTAGATAATTTCTTTAAAAGAGAAGATACATTATCTGTTGGAATCTGTAACGGATGTCAATTGTTTATGGAATTAGAAGTTATTAATCCGGAGCATGAAGTGCACGGAAAAATGCTTCATAATGATAGTAACAAACACGAAAGTATTTTTACTTCTGTAAAAGTTCAGGAAAATAACTCAGTAATGTTATCGACATTGGCTGGGACTACTTTAGGAGTTTGGGTTTCTCACGGAGAAGGTAAATTCAATTTACCAATGGGTGAAGAAAATTATAACATTGTTTCTAAATATGCTTACGAAGGCTATCCTGCAAACCCAAATGGTTCTCATTATGACGTAGCCATGATGTGTGATAAAACAGGAAGACATTTGGTTACTATGCCTCATATTGAGCGTTCGACTTTCCAATGGAACTGGGCACATTATCCAAAAGACAGAAATGACGAGTTTACACCTTGGCATGAAGCTTTTATCAATGCGAGAAAATGGATTGAGAAAAACTAAAATATTTTTTTTACTAAAAACGCTCGAAATTTATCGAGCGTTTTTTTTTCTTTCGCCACAAATTACACAAATTTTCGCAAATTATTAATTTCTAATCTTAAAAAATAGCCACGGATTAAATGATCAAAATGATTTTAAAGTTCTTCATTTGTTTGCCATTAGTACAAAACAATTAAAAAATAATTCGCGGAAATTCGTGAAATTCGTGGTAAAAAAAATGATTAACAAATTCGCGGCAACTGTTCTCCAACCAAAGGATTGACCACTCTTTTACCTCCAAAAGTACTTTCGATAATTATTTTTGATGGGTGTTCATTTGTAACAAAACCAATAGCTGATGCATTTGAATTTACTTTTTGCAAAACAGCAATTACCTCATCTTTAATTTCAGGAGCTGCAACGCAAACAAAGATTCCTTCATTAGCCACATACAAAGGATCTAAACCTAATAATTCGCAGGCACTTTTTACCTGATTTTCTACTTGTATATCTTCCTGAAAAAGTGAAATCCCTAAATTGATCTCAGTTGCTATTTCATGCAAAACAGATGCTAATCCGCCACGGGTTGCGTCTCTCAAAAAATGAATTTTATCTCCAAATTTTTCTATTAAATCTAAAACTATGTAATTGAGATTGGTGGTATCACTCAAAATATCACTTTCAAACTCTAATCCTTCACGTTCAGACATAATCGCCATTCCGTGTGACGCTATTGGTCCGTTGATGATGATAACATCATTTTCCTGAATATTTTGAGTTTTAATGTTGGCCTTTTCATGAACAACACCAATTCCCGAAGTATTGATATAAATTTGATCACCTTTCCCTCTTTCGACAACTTTAGTATCTCCGGTAACAATTTGAACATTAGCTTTATCAGCCGCTTCCCTAATCGACTTGATAATTTGAGTAAACTCCTCTAAACCAAAACCCTCTTCTATAATTAGGGCTAATGAAAGATATTTAGGAATTGCTCCACACATCGAAAGATCATTTACAGTTCCGTTTACTGCAAGTTCACCAATATTACCTCCTTTAAAGAACACTGGAGAAACCACATAACTATCTGTGGAGAAAGCCAAATTTCCCTTCATATTTAAAAACGCACCGTCATGACGTACTTCTAAAATATCATTTTTCAAGATTTTAAAAATTACTTCATTAAGCAATTGAGTCATATGTTCACCACCACTACCGTGATGTAAATGAATCACTTCAGTCTTTTTATTCATGTTTTAAAATTAAATCTCCTCGCCCATTTGTTTTAAAACCTCCATAGTCTTTTTGGCTTCAGCCTCATCAATAATGCCGATGGCTGCACCTACATGAACCAAAAGATAGTCGCCCACTTTGGCTTCAGGAACGAGAGCCAAATTGACTTCTTTTATTATACCTTCAAAAGAAACATTTCCAATTCTGAAAGTTTCATCCAATTCTATTGTCACTTTTTCAAGTCGTCCCGGAATTGCTAAGCACATAAGTTATTGTTTTATAGAGTTTGCCAAATAATCGTACCAGGCTTGTAAACCTTCGCCCGAAGTTGCAGAAACTTCAAAAAAGGTCAAATGCGGATTTACTTTTTTTGCGTATTCTTTTAATTTTTGTAAATCAAACTTTAAATAGGGAAGCAAGTCAATTTTGTTGATAATACAAATTTGCGAACCTGAAAACATATCAGGATATTTGAGCGGTTTGTCTTCACCTTCTGTAACGGATATAATTACAATTCGTTTTAATTCGCCTAAATCAAACATGGCCGGGCAAACCAAATTTCCAACATTTTCAATCATTAAAATCGAATCCGCAACAGGTTTTAGTTCTTTGACAGCACGTGAAATCATTTCGCTGTCCAGATGACATCCTTTTCCGGTATTGATCTGGATTACGGGAACATTTAATTTATGGATTCTGTCGGCATCATTAGTTGTTTGCTGATCTCCTTCGATTACAGAAAAAGCCATCTTATCTTTCAAATCTGCTATTGTTCGTTCTAGTAAAGAGGTTTTTCCAGACCCCGGTGAACTTACTAAATTGACAGAGAAAATATTGAGAGCTTCAAAAAAACCTCTGTTTCTTTCTGCTGTTAATTGATTTTTATACAATATATCTTTCTCTAGCTGTACAATATTTATTTCGTGCGAGTGACTGTGCGAATGATCATTACTATGGTGATGATCGTGGTCATCATGGTCGTGATCGTGATCGTAATGGTGTTCGTGGTGATGATCTTCATGACTATGTTGATCATGATAATGGTAATGACCTGAATGAGAATGAAATTGTTTGTCTCCTATTTTAGTAAATCTTATTTCGTTTTCATCAGAACTACAGCCGCAAGTGGTACACATAACTATCCTTAATTAATGATTATTTTTTTGATTTTTAATTCTTTCCCTGCAATAATTTCTTTAAAAGGACTATCGCAATTGGGGCAGCTGTCAAAACTTTTATCAATATGAAATTCCGTTTCGCATTCTGCACATCTGGCTTTTCCCATAGGTTCTTCAATAAATAATTTAGTATCACTTAGAACGCTTCCCTCAATACATTGTGGCCAGACGAAATAAAAAGAATCCATTTCTACACCGGCTAATTTTCCGATTTCTAAGTAAAGTTCAAGTGCCTTTTTACCATTTATTTTATTTACTTCTTGTTGAACGATCTTCACAATTGAAGTAACTACAGAAAGTTCGTGCATCTTTTTTTTATTTCTAAAAGATTTTTAATCCAGCAAATTACATTTAAATAAACCACGTAAAAACTGACAATTATCACATTTAAATCCTAAACGTTTGAATAGTTTTGTAATCCACGAAATCAAAATTTTGATATACATAATACATTCTTTTTCAAAATAACTTACAGCATTCTTAAAATACAATGAGTATGGAGGATAAAAACAAAGTCTATGAAACCTACTATAACAGTATCGAAAGACAAGGTTATAGCAGAAGGGATTTTTTAAAATTTGTTGCTTACATAGGAGCTTATATGGGGGTTCAAAGTTCGGCAATTGGTCAAATTACTAAAGCTCTCGAAAACACTCCCCGACTGCCCGTTATTTGGGAACACTTTCAGGAATGTACTTGTTGTAGTGAATCATTTATCCGTTCTGACCATCCTATTGTTGCAGATATCATTTTAGACAAGATTTCATTAGATTATACTTTGACACTTATGGCAGCTTCCGGTCATCAGGCCGAAGCGGCTAAAAAAGCCACTATGGAGAAATACAAAGGAGAATATATTCTTTGTGTTGAAGGTTCAATCCCAATGGGCGCTGACGGAAATTATTGTTGTATTGGAGGAAGAAGTGCCATAGATATCCTTAAAGAATCTGCTGCAGGTGCAAAAGCTATAATTGCCTGGGGAAGCTGTGCCACATCTGGTTGCATACAAGCAGCGAAGCCAAATCCTACAGGTGCTGTGCCAATTCATAAAATAATTACAGATAAACCTATTATAAATGTTCCGGGGTGCCCGCCAATAGGCGAAGTTATGGCCGGAATTATTGTGCATATCGTCGCATTCGGAAAATTCCCTGAATTAGATAGTGCAGGTCGTCCAAAAGCCTTTTATTCTAAAAGAGTTCATGACAGCTGTTACAGAAGACCCTATTTTGATGCAGGATTATTTGCAGACAATTTTGATGACGAAAATGCTAAAAAAGGATATTGTTTGTATAAAGTAGGCTGTAAAGGGCCAAGCACATACAATGCCTGTGGCAACATGAAATGGAATGGCGGTGTAAGTTATCCTATTCAGTCCGGACATGGCTGTATTGGCTGTAGTGCCAATGATTTTTGGGACGCAGGAAGTTTTTATTCCAGAGATTCCTCTATAACTCCGGGTAATATCGAAGCAAATGCAGATACGCTGGGTAAAATTGCTCTTGGAGGCGTTGCTGCGGGTATCGGAGTTCATGCCGTTCTATCGAATATCTCTAAAAAAGAAGAACTCAATCACAGAATAAATCAGGGAACTGAAAACGAGAAACATCTGGAAGATTTATAATCCATAAAAAAATAAAATGGCAGAGAGAATAGTTGTTGACCCAATTACCAGAATAGAAGGACATTTAAGAGCCGAAGTAGAAATCTCAGATGGCACTATACAGGAGGCTTTTTTATCTTCTACAATGGTAAGAGGTCTGGAAAATATTGTAAAAGACAGAAATCCTAAAGATGTTTGGGCTTTTGTGCAAAGAACTTGCGGTGTATGTACTTCGACTCACGCTACAGCATCTATCAGAGCTGTAGAAGATGCACTTGGGATTGTTGTGCCACCCAATGCCGAGATTGTTAGAAACATTATGCTTGGTGCTTTATACCTGCACGATCATGTTGTTCATTTTTATCACTTACACGCTTTTGACTGGGTTGATGTTATTAGCGGCTTAAATGCTGATCCGGTAAAAACTTCTCAATTGGCACAATCAATCTCAAATTGGCCAAAAAGTTCACCTGGTTACTTCTCTGATCTTCAAACAAGATTGAAAAAATTTGTTGCCAGTGGGCAATTAGGAATTTTTGCCAATGGTTATTGGGGACATCCACAAATGAAATTGCCGCCTGAAGCGAACTTAATGGCTACAGCTCATTATCTGGAAGCGCTTGAATGGCAAAAAGAAATCGTGAAAGTTCATGCCATTTTTGGAGGCAAAAATCCACATCCTAACTTTTTGGTTGGCGGAATGGCATGCTCTATAAACCTGGACGATGCAAGCGGATTAAATGCAGAAAGACTGGCTTTTGTAAGACAGCTTCTTGAAGATGGAAAAAAATTCGTAGAACAAGTTTATCTTCCGGATGTACTTACAATTGCAGGTTATTACAAAGATTGGGGCGCGATTGGTGGCTTTCATAATTTTATGACTTTTGGGGATTTTCCAACACAGGGATATAATAATACCAACATGAATACCTTCAAATTTCCGTCAGGGGTAATTTTGAATAAAGATTTAACAAAAGTTCATGATCTAGATCTAAGAGATTTAAAAACCGTAGAAGAATATGTTAACAATTCATGGTATGATTATGAAGGAGATGGAAATGCCGGAAAACATCCTTGGAGCGGAGAAACTAAAATAAACTATACAGGACCAAAACCGCCTTATACGCATTTGAATGTTGATGAAAAATACAGTTTCATAAAAACACCAAGATGGAAAGGTCATGCTATGGAAGTTGGCCCGTTGGCAAGAATGCTGGTAGGATATGCATCCGGAAGAGAAGAATTTAAAGAAATCGTTGATGCTGCCTTATCAAAATTACAAGTTCCTGTCGGGGCTTTATTTTCAACCTTAGGCAGAACAGCGGCCAGAGCTCTGGAATCTCAATTGGTTGCCAATTGGAATCTGGAATTTTTCGATAACCTAATTGAAAATATTAAAAAGGGGGATACCAAAATGGCCAATACAGAAAAATGGGAAACCTCAACATGGCCAAAAGAATCTCAGGGAGTTGGTCTTGTTGAAGCACCACGAGGAGCTTTAAGCCACTGGATTGTAATAAAAGATGCCAAAGTAGCGAACTATCAACAAGTCGTTCCTTCGACATGGAATGCTTCTCCAAGAGATCCTAAAGGACAAAGATCGCCTTATGAGAGCAGTTTACTGAATACACCAATCGCGAATCCGGAATTACCATTAGAAATTATCAGAACCATACATTCATTTGATCCTTGTATTGCTTGTGCTGTGCATTTATACGATGAAAAAGGCGATATCATTAAAGAAGTAAACGACATTTCTATTTGCACTATTTAAATTCTCCAGCATGTCTACAAAAACTAATGACTATAAAAGAGCTTATATCTGGCAATTACCCATAAGAATATTTCATTGGGTAAATGCATGGGCGATAACAGGATTGGTTATAACAGGATTTATTATTGGCAATCCGCCGGGAATTATTTCTACGAAGGAAGCAACAGGTCAATTTTGGTTTGGTTACATCCGTGAAATTCATTTTATGTGTGCTTATTTGTTAGTCGCAGTTATGATTTTGAGGGTTTATTTTGCTTTTAAAGGTAATAAATATGCCAATTGGCGTGTATTCTTTCCCTTCAAAAAAGAAGGTTTCAAAAGGATGTGGCACGTCATCAAGTTTGATATTTTTTTACAAAACGAGCATTATAATGGTTCTCCTTCAGGTGCTGTAGGCCATAATAGCGTAGCGGCAGCCTCTTATTTGGCAATGTTCGTTATGGGACTTATTATGATCGGGACAGGATTTGCTATGTACGCTCCTACTTCGACCTGGTTTTTTCCTAAAATGTTTGGTTGGGTGACCAATTTAGCCGGAGGGGATTTTAATGTTAGAACCATTCATCATTTTACAACATGGACTTTTATTTTATTTGCCATAATACATATTTATCTAGTATTCTTTCATGACTGGCTGGAAGGTTTGGGGGAAACATCTGCCATGGTAAGCGGTTATAAATTTGTGAGAACAGAAAGAATTAAAAAAGATGCAGATGCAACAAAAGAACCTGTTACAACAGAAATAGTAAATAAAGATTCAGTTTAAAATAAAAATACAGAGATAAATGCAAGAAGAAATTATGACAAGAAAACTAGATGCTTTTCATTCTGATGGAAATGAAGTTTTAGTACTTGGAATTGGTAATTATTTGATGGGTGATGAAGGTGTTGGCGTACATTTTTTAAACAGAATCGATAAAACCTTATTTCCGGAAGACACCTCTTTTATTGATGGCGGAACAGGCGGTTTCACATTAATCCCCTACATCGAAAATCATAAAAAAGTAATTATTGTTGATGCAACGATGGACAATAAGGAAGAAGGAACCATTACACTTTTGAAACCGCGTTTTTCTGATGACTTCCCTATTTCGTTAAGCGGACATAACTTTGGCTTAAAAGACATGGTTGAGATCTTGTCTATGCTGGATACTATGCCGGAAATTTATTTATACACCATTACCATTTTAAAAATGGAACCCATGTCTATGAAGCTTTCGCCAAAGGTAGATGCTGCCATAGAAAAAGTGACAACACAGATTGTCCAGCAAATAGAAAATTTTAAAATTAATACTTAGTTCCTTGAAACCTTCATTTCAAATAATAATTTCAGGCAGTGTACAAGGTGTTGGCTTTCGGCCTTTTGTATATAATTTGGCCATTAAACTAAATTTAAAAGGTTATGTTTCTAATAATGAATTTGGAGTACTAATAGTACTGCAGGAAAATGAAAAAACTGCAACTGATTTTTTAAACGAAATAAAAAGAAAACATCCAAAAAATGCAAAAATAACCGGTATTCAAATTTCAGAAGTTGTATTACAAGAAAAATTTGATTCCTTTTTTATAAAACCAACAGAGAAAAACATCTGTATTAATTCGCCTTTGACCCCTGATTTTGCTATATGCAAAAATTGCAAAGAAGAAATTTTAGACCCTCAAAACAGCCGCTTCTACTATCCTTTTATCAGTTGCACATCCTGTGGGCCAAGATATGCTATTGCTGAAAAATTTCCTTTTGAAAGGGAAAATACCAGTATGAATGAATTTAAAATGTGTGATTCCTGTCTTGAAGAATACAACAATCCTGCAGACAGACGTTTTCACTCACAAACCAACTCCTGTCCGGATTGTGGGGTTCAGGTTTCATTTACAGATAATACCGGAGCTATTATTTCAGGTTCGAATAAGGAAATTTTCGAAAACATTTCAGAAAAATTAAGTGAAGGAAAAATCATTGCTGTAAAAAACACTTCGGGTTATTTACTGCTTTGTGATGCTACAAATTCCGAAGCTGTTCAGGAATTACGAAACAGAAAAAAACGTTTGACAAAGCCTTTCGCCGTTCTGTTTCCAGATGCAAAACAGATTGAAAATTATTTGTTTTGTCATAAAACAGAGAAGAATTTACTTAAATCTACTCAGGCACCAATTGTAATTTTAACCCTAAAAAAGCAAATCGACTTAGCGATAGATCAAATAGCTCCAAACATGAAAACCATTGGAGTGATGCTTCCCAATTCTGGAGTTTTACATTTAATTTCTAATTTATTTCAAAAACCTCTAATAGCTACCAGTGGAAATTTTAACGGGTCATCTATTTTTTCAGATGAAAACGAGGCTGTAAAAACATTGAATCCTATAGCAGATTATTATTTGCATCATGATCTTGAAATTCAAAATTCTCAGGATGACTCGGTAATTAAATTTTCGCGAAAAAATAAGCAAAAAATTATCCTGCGTCATGCAAGAGGTTTTGCTCCCAATATTGATTTTTCTATTTTACAAAACAATCCTGAACAATTACTTTGTTTAGGTGCAACTTTAAAAAACACCATCACTATTACTACCCATAATCAGGTTTACATGAGTGAGTATATTGGTGATTTACTCAATTTTGACACCTACAATAGATTTGAAAGAAAAATAAAAAATTACGAACATTTTTTTGATTTTTCTCCAAAAAAAGTGGTTTGCGACCAGCATCCTAATTATGAAAATAACAACATAATAACCTCATTTGTAAATAAGGATAAAACTGTAGCCACCATAAAAGTTCAGCATCATGAAGCTCACTTTGCAGCTATTTTGAGCGAAAAAAAACTTTGGAAAAGATCTAAAATATTAGGAGTAGTTTGGGATGGATCCGGATTTGGAAGTGATACGGAAATATTTGGGGGCGAATTTTTTGAATACGATCATAACAGCATAAACAGAATTGGACATTTGGAATATTTTCCCTGGATTTTAGGGGATCAAATGGCTAAAAATCCTAAAATGGCTGCATTGTCTATAAGTAAAAGCAGTAGCTACTTTCAATCTTTTTTTAATAAAAATGAATTAAAAATTTATTCTAAACACATCAAAAACAGCACTATAAAAACGTCCTCAATGGGAAGATTAATTGATGCAGTTGCTTTTACATTGGGATTTAAGAATTCTATTTTATTTGAAGCGGAAGCCGGAATGTATTTAGAAAACTTAGCCCAGCAAGCTTTTAATAAATCAGAATTAAAATTAAAGGATTATTTAAAAGATGAAAAAATAACGAATTTAATTCCTGCAAAAAAACTTCTTTTACAAGTTGCTAAAGAAGTTCAGCATAACAAAGATTTAGAAATAATCGCTTTAAACTTTCATTTTACGTTGGTGAGATGTATCGAAAAAGTCGCCTGTTTTTCAAAATCAAAAGAAATAGCTTTTAGCGGAGGTGTTTTTCAAAACTCAATACTTATCGATTTAATTATTGATCATCTCAAACCTAAATTCAAATTACATTTTCATGAAACACTTTCACCAAACGACGAAAATATTTCTTTTGGACAACTCAATCATTATTTACATTTAAAAAAATAAGCTATGGATATTCTTGAATTATTAGGGAACATTGGTAAAACAGAAGAAAAAGACAAAATTTCGTACTCAGCTGGCGTTGTAATGGCTTTGAGCCTTAAAGATATTGGCTTTGATGAAATTAAATATGAAGATTATACAGACGGAATGAGATCTGTACTTGAGAAATCTACTGAGAAAATTTCGCCTAAACGTTCTATTGAAATTTTTAATAATTACGTAGCGCTTTTACAGGAAGAATTAAAAGTAAAAAATGCAGCAATTGGAAAACCTTTTTTAGAAAAAAACGCAAAAAGAGAAGGCATTGTTACGTTGGCAAGCGGTTTACAATATGAAATTTTAGCAGAAGGAAGAGGACAAATCCCCAAAATTACAGATACTATAGATGTTATTTATGAGGGGTATTTACTCAATAAAGATGTTTTTGATTCTACTAAAGAAACCGGGCCTCAAAAAATGCGCATTTTACAAACTTTAACCGGCTGGAAGGAAGCTCTGCAATTAATGCCTGAAGGTTCCCGCTGGAAAATTTATATTCCGCATGATTTAGCATATGGGCATATTGGAGCACCACCGATGATTCAGCCTAATTCGACTTTAATTTTCATAATTGAACTTTTAAATATAGTCTAAAATGAAATATCTGTCTGAATATCGAAATCCTGAATTGGTCAAACATTATATAAACGAAATTCATAGGATAACGACAAAACCATGGAATATCATGGAAATTTGTGGAGGACAGACACATGCACTAGTCAAAAACGGATTACTGGATTTGCTGCCAAAAAACATCAGAATGATTCATGGTCCTGGCTGTCCGGTTTGTGTTACTCCTATTTCATTAATCAATAAAGCGATTGAGTTAATGCATCAGGGTGTCATCATGTGTTCGTTTGGAGATATGATAAGAGTTCCCGGATCATCAAAAAGTTTGTTGCAGGCAAAGGCAGAAGGCGGAGAATTACGTATTTTATATTCTCCTCTTGAAGCTGTAAATATTGCTGCAAAAAATCCAGACCGTGAAGTTGTATTTTTTGCTGTTGGTTTTGAAACTACCGCCCCGAGCAATGCATTAGCGGTGATGCATGCGCAAAAACTGGGTTTGACGAATTTTAGTTTGTTAGTTTCTCATGTTTTGGTTCCACCTGCAATGGAAGCAATTTTATCTGATGAATTTTGCATCATTAATGCGTTTTTAGGAGCAGGACATGTTTGCACAATTGTTGGCCTTGAAGAATATTATCCTATTGCAGAAAAATACAAAATCCCGATCGTAGTTTCCGGATTTGAACCTGCCGATATCGTTCAGGCTATTTATCATGCCGTACTTCAATTAGAACAAGGAAAATATGAGGTAGAAAATCAATATACACGATTGGTAAAAGAAGAAGGAAATGTAAAAGCCAAAGAAGTTGTAAATACTATTTTTACAATAGGTAATCAGGAATGGCGAGGTATTGGAACAATAGAAAACAGCGGACTGGTTTTAAGAGAAGCCTATAAAATGTATGACGCCAACGTAAAGTTTACCATAAAAACAAGCAATGAAAAAACAGACGGACTTTGTATAGCGGGACAAATTTTAACGGGAAATAAAAAACCCAATCAATGTCCTGAATTCGGTAAAAAATGCAAACCTTCTAATCCTTTGGGAGCGCCAATGGTTTCTTCTGAAGGTGCTTGTGCTGCCTACTTTAATTATCAATAAAACTCATAATGATCGGATTTTTAATTACGGTGTATGCCGGACTCGAACATGCCTTTGAAGCTGATCATTTACTGGCTGTCAATAATCTCGTTACTAACAGAAATAAGATTAAAGATGCGCTAAAAGATGGCATATTTTGGGGAATTGGGCATACCTCAACTATTTTTATGGTTGGTATTATTATGATTGGTTTTAAGATTTCGATCAGCGAAAATATTTTTAGTTATCTTGAAGCAGTAGTGGGATTGATGTTAATTATTTTAGGAACCATTCGTTTATTCAAATTATTATACAAAAAACGACATTCACATACCTATTCTCACAGTCATTCACACATACACAGCAACGGACTTACGCATACGCATATGCACACCCATACTTACTTTCACTCCCATCCTATCGTCTCTTTTCAGCACAAACATTATGACACTTCTAAAAATTATAAAGCTGCCTTTGGTGTAGGTTTGGTTCATGGACTGGCCGGAAGCGGATCTTTAGTGATTCTGGTTATTTCGCAAATGAAAACACCTCTGGAAGGTTTGATGTATATTTTAGTTTTTGGTGTAGGATCTATTCTGGGGATGTTTATCGCATCCGGATTATTTAGTATTCCGTTTACTAGGAGCATTCTTAGATCTCAAAAATTACAATATGCATTAATTATAATTTCTTCTGTAATTTGTATTGTTTTTGGATTTAAAATCATCTACACTAATTTAATTTAGGGCTTAAAACCCTATTCTATCCTAAATCTAAAAGGTTCTAAGACTAATTCAATAATATCTTAGGGTGCCATAAAAAGCTTATTTTTTTAATATTTATATAAAAGAATTGATAGTTAAAGAGCTTAATCGTTACTTTTCCTACTCTTTTTAAATCTGATTTTAAGAAAAACTATTGAAAAATCAGTTTTCGACAGAGTAATATTCTATTTGCTTGATGAGCGTAATAATTAACCTATTGAAAAATGTTAAAGTAAAAAAATACACATTCAAAAACATCTAAAAACAGGTGTTTTTACGCGTTAATTTAAATGCTTTTTTTTAGTACTTTTAGAATCCACAAATACAACTCTGTATGGATTCTAAGAATCAAAGTTATATTGAAAAACAAAAATCTCACTATTTAAATCAATTCACTAAAAGGGAAATTGATATAATCAAATATATCGGAGATGGCTTAAATAATACCGAAATAGGGCAAAAACTCTTTATTAGTACACTTACAGTAAAAAAACATCGCAATAATATCTTGGTAAAATCAAATTGCAAAAACACTGCGCAACTTATCAAACAAACTGTTCTTCAGGGTTTAATATAATTCTTCATTTTTGATAAATACATCTTTTGGAGTATTTCACAGTCTTAAACAAATGTTAAATTTGTAAATATTATTTGATAGAAATTACAATTTACCAGATAGAAATGTTAATAATTTTAATCCCGGTAATCGTTTTAATTTTTTGTGCAAAATCTATAAATAGACCTTAATACAAATCCAAAAACAAATCAATTATGAAAAAACTACTACAATTAATCGTCTTTCTCAGTTTTGCCCCATTTAGCTGGGCACAAATTACAGATCCAGAAAAGAAGTCCTTAGAACAATTATCTGCTGATTTTGCAAAAATTAATATTAGCTATCAAGCTGAGATAGCAAAACTAACTAATTTAAAAAGTTCAATTTCTGAAAATTCTGACCCAACATCTTTATCAAAAACATTATCAGATCAATTAGAAGAAAGTAAAAAATACAAACTCCAATTAGACTCTATCTACGAATTATACCTTAGTTATAAAAAAATTTATTTAAGTAAAGGAATTAAAGAAGATGACATCGATAAAATATTCCCTCAACGATATACTATTTCTAACACTAAAAATTCAGAAAACATTCCTGACACTAAAACATATATTTATTTTGGAAAAGGAAAAGTAATAGAGGAAAAAGATAGTTTATTCAAAAATGAAAATGCCAATATAATTTTTGAAGACATTCTTAATGCAAAAAGCGAATCTTACCTTGGAGACTTTACTATTCCAAAAAATGAACAAAAAGTTCCTTATGAATATGTTACAAGAGAGCGTGGCTTTCTAAAGAAAAAACAAAAAACAAAAGCTCAAAGTTATTTAAAGTTTAAAAGTATTAAAATTCATTTGTATGAAGGAAGTTTATATGATATTAAACTGATTGTAACAGATAACAACAACAAAGAATATCTATTTGAAAACCAACACCCTGTAAGTTTACTAAGATATTCAATAAGAAATTTCAACCGCTTTTTATATTGTAATCCAATTGAAATAGAAAGTCCTTTAGAAAAAGTTACAGACGAAAATAAACTTCTATATTATCAAATTAGGCTTTCTGATGTTCTAGAATATGTTGCAAATCCCGGCAATAATTATGTGCCTGAAGACGAAGTTTTAGAATTTCCATCAATAATAAAAGATGTAGAAACAAATAAAAATCAACCTGTCAAATATAAAATGATAGCTAATACAGCACTACAAAATATTGTTGAATTACGTACTTATACCGATTTTTTAGGACTATTTAGTGATGATACTCCAAATGGAGTTATACAATTAGAAGGTAAGGGTGATTTTTATGTAGCTCCTTTTAATCCAAATAACACAACTTTATATATTTTTAAAAAAATTTCCCCCTTCGTAAATTTTTCCAGAATTGATAAAGACATTAGAAATTTAACACTTGAGGAAGCTCCGGATAATAAGTTTACAATTCAAAATTCTTTACAGATAGTAGAAAAATCATACTTACAAATGGGACTAAATCTAAGTTTTATTTCTTTTAAAATTGCTAAAGAATATCCTTTTGAGATTAATTTTTATGGTACTACAAAATATCAAATATCAGACGTTATGAGTGAAAACAAAGCCGTAAATTATAAATCTTTAGGCATTGGTGGAGGTATTGCTCTCGAATTTAAAAGATATAATAATTTTGGTTTTATCTATTCCGCAGAATTAACAAATTATAATTCAAAAAGCTTTAATGATTTTAAAGATATAATTAACCCTGCATCATTTTTAGTTTTTCAAAATAAGGCAGAAGTATATTTTTTTCCAGGTGAGACTAAACAGCAAGCAATCTTTTTAAGATTTAAAACATTTAATAATTCCGAAAAAGATAATAATGAAGCTTTTTATCAATTACAATTCGGATATAGATTTTCCATAGGAATAGGAAAAATTAAAGATTAATATTTTTTTATTAATATAACAACTAAATCGTTTGATTTGTAAAGAATCAAACGATTTGTTATTTAATAGGAAATCATTATTTATTCGACATCTTTTTTATAATGAAACAAAAACTAAATAAATTCATTCTTGTATTTTGGATTCATTATTCTATAGAAATTTAAAGTATATTCGCCAAAAAAATTATGCCACTGATTTTTTTTGCATCCAAAAACAATTAAACCTACATAGAATGAAATCTTTACATTTATTACTTATTACGTTATTTTTTGTTGCTGCACAATCTCATGCCCAGGTGCATGTAGATCAAATTACATACAATGGTCGTGATCATTATATTACCACTACAATTGGTTATCCTGTTCCCGGAACTTATATTCCTACAGGACAAAAAGCGCCAAGCACAATTTTAAATCCCGACGGTACCGGTGTTATCCAGGCAGACGATTTAAGTAAAACTAAGATCAACTGGGGAATTGAATGTACAGATGAAGGAATTCCGGTTTTTAAGGAAGGTTTCAATAGTGCATCTTACACATTTTGGTACAGAACAAATGATAGCGATGCATGGATTTATTCTCAATTTTCTATTCATTTTGCCAAGAAAAAAATGTTTTTAATGGGAGAAAGAGTAAAAGAATATGTGGATTATAACGTTCAGTAATTTTTCATAAAATTTAGTCCCTGAAATAAACATTTCTTGGTATTTCAAAAAATTACTACAAAAAAGAAAACGTTTTCGTAAATTTTCTATAATACCTATAATTTTTCCCATAAAATTTTATAAAATTAAAAATCATACCTAATTTTTATTTAATTTGCGGTAAAATTCAATATATTAAACATGGTTTCAATCACACGACTTTTTGATTTTCCCTATTATCAACAAGAAACTTACAACCTTCCAGTTGCCTTAGCAACCAAAAAAAACGGCGTCTGGGAAAAAACTTCTAGCCAGGAATATATTGCAAAAGCAAATGCTATTTCGAGAGCATTATTACGTATAGGCGTTCAAAAAGATGATAAAATTGCTTTAATCACTTCAAACAATCGTACCGAATGGAATATCATGGATATTGGTATTTTGCAAACCGGTGCACAAAACGTCCCTATTTATCCCACAATTGCCGAAGAAGATTACGAATATATATTAAATCATAGCGGAAGTATTTACTGTTTTGTATCTGATGAAGAAGTACTTAACAAAGTAAATGCAATAAAAGCAAATGTCCCACAATTAAAAGAGGTTTATTCTTTTAATGAAATTGCAGGATGCAAACACTGGACTGAGTTATTGACACTTGGCGAAGATGAGAGCAATCAGAATGAAGTTGAAGCCAGAAAAGACAGTATTAAAACGGATGATTTAGCTACCATTATTTATACATCAGGAACAACAGGAAGACCTAAAGGTGTAATGCTTTCGCACCAAAATATTGTGTCGAATGTTTTAGACAGTGCGCCAAGAATTCCGTTTGATCCGGGAAAAAGTACTGCTTTGAGTTTCTTGCCTATTTGCCATATTTTTGAAAGAATGATTTTGTATATCTATCAATATTATGGTGTATCTGTCTATTTTGGAGAATCGATTGATAAAATCAGTGATAACTTAAAAGAAGTTCGTCCTACAGTGATTACAGCTGTACCAAGACTTTTAGAGAAAGTGTACGATAAAATTTATGCCAAAGGTGGTGAACTAACCGGTATCAAGAAAAAACTATTTTTCTGGGCCATCGATTTAGGTTTAAGATACGAGCCATACGGAGCCAATGGTTTTTGGTATGAATTTCAGTTGAAAATTGCACGAAAACTTATTTTCAGTAAATGGAAAGAAGGTTTAGGAGGAAATTTAGAATTAATGGTTTCCGGAAGTGCTGCTTTACAACCGCGCTTAACGAGAGTTTTTGCTGCTGCCGAAATTCCGGTTATGGAAGGTTACGGTTTATCTGAAACTTCTCCAGTAATTGCTGTAAACGATCAAAGAAACAAAGGTTTCAAGATTGGAACGGTTGGTAAAGTAATTCGCAATGTTGAAGTAAAAATTGCTCAGGATGGAGAAATTCTTTGTAAAGGACCAAATGTAATGTTAGGTTATTTTAAAGATCCTGAAAAAACTGCCGAAGCTTTGCAGGACGGATATTTTCATACAGGAGATATTGGTGAAATTGACAGCGAAGGTTTCCTTAAAATTACAGATCGTAAAAAAGAAATGTTTAAAACTTCGGGCGGAAAATATATTGCTCCTCAATTGATTGAAAATGCGATGAAACAATCTCGTTTTATTGAACAAATCATGGTAATTGGTGATGGAGAAAAAATGCCTGCCGCTTTTATTCAGCCTAATTTTGATTTCGTAAAAGAATGGGCAAGATTACATAAAGTAACTTTAGGAAGCAGCAATGCAGAAATTAGTTCAAATGCCGATGTCATTAAGCGTATCGACGAAGAAGTAGAGAAAATCAATGAGAAATTTGGTCACTGGGAAAAAATCAAACGTTTTGAGCTTACCCCTGATGTTTGGTCTATCGATGGCGGACAATTGACTCCAACATTAAAATTAAAGCGTAAAATTATTAAAGAAATTTACAAAGATCTTTACGCTAAAATATATGGTCAGAATTCATAATCAAAATAATATAACCAAACGAAAACGGCTGTCTCATAAGACAGCCGTTTTTTATTTCACGAAGATTTCCTTCAGTTGACAAATGAGTATCTAACCACTCGAAAACCGGATTGCTTTTTCCGGATAACTCTTTTGATCTCCTTTTTTAGAGAACAGAGTGGCGAAATTTGAAAAAAGACGTTTTTTTCCAGCATATTCTCCTGACTTTTCATTTTCTGCAAAAGCGGCTATTTTTCTGATCTTTTTCTCTGCTTCAACAGCTGTCTTAGTATTGTAGCTGTTTTCAACTTGTCTTGCATCTTCCATTCTACACGCTTTATTAAAGTTTTTAAACGGACGTGGTTGAAAATCAACCATAACTGCAGTCAGATTTATTGCATCAATATTCGACGGATCTGTTTCTCCTTTCAAGAAGGTTTCAATAGGTCTGAACTTGTCTTTTTGATCCTTAAATTTCTTCTTTTTCGTGTAATCAAAATCTATAGAAAATAAATTTCTAAAAACATTTAAGTCTTCCTGACTTACACCATTCTCGAAAATAAGCCAACAGAAATCACGTAGTTTTCCACGAGATGGACTGTACAAATAATCAAAGTATTCACCTTCTTTTTCGATCTCGTATTTTTTTCTAATCTCTTTTTTGTATCTATCTAATGTATTGTTGTTCATGGTATATTTTTTGTTTTATTTAATTCATTTTTAATTTGCCACTAAGGCACTAATCTTTATTTTTTTAATTGCCACAAAGGATCAAAGACACTAAGTTTTTTTACTTAGTCAATATTTTGTCTGCTCCTCACAAAGACGCCAGATCTTTAATCCAATTCTTTATAAAAAATCTTTGGGCCTTCGTGCCTTCGTGGCAAAACTTTACTTTTTAAGCATAAAAAAAGCACCCGATTAAAGGTGCTTCATGAGATTTGAGTAAGACATATTTATCCTACTGCCATTCATGCACCTGTATTGTAAAACATCCAGAAACGAATCCTGGGGCTTGTAATGCTGCGTTATATGAGTTATATTTAAAATCCATTTTATTTGTTGTATTGTATTTTTAAATCATTGTTGTTTGAAATTTTATCTTCAAATTTCTTCGACAAAGATATAGTTGAAAAGATCAATTATCCAAATCATTTTTAATATTTATTTTACTGATTTTCAATTAGTTAAACCAATAAAAAGCATAGAAATGGCTGTCCGCATACTTGTGCAGATTCTTATTTTTATCAATTGACTGTCTATCATCAAATTACTTTTCAAGAGTATAATTCCTTAATTAGTCGTATCATGTAACATTTCATCTATTATTATTTTAATTTTTTTTAGTTAAAAGTTATTTTTTATCATTTTCTATCCTACTAAGCAATATAAATTATCATCCTGAACGATTCCGACCCTATCGGAAAAGTGTCGCGCTTCGACTTCTCTCAGTGTACAAAAACAAAAAAAGCGCCCCAAAAAGGACGCTTTTATATATTTATGTTGAGTTTGTAACTACAATTTACACTTCAATTCATTAAAATACATATTACATCCTGAACCTTCAGCCGAGATAAATCCGGCTAAACGATCACTATATTGTCTTACTGACAGATTGATATATATGTGTTTTGTTTCCATTTCAGGACCAAATGTACAATATATTTTAACATTTGCATAGTATTCGCACTGAAATATTTATAAGACAGTGATCAATTTTAACCTAAATTTTCCCTTAAAAAAGCCTATAAACCTTAATAATTTTATATTTTTGAGAATATACGCACGCATTATTTTTTATCAAATTCAGTCTTTAAAATACCATGAAAAAATATTTAAAATACATAGACGGAAATTCTGATAAGTTTTGGCAAATTGAAGTTACAGGATTAGAATACACTGTGACTTACGGCAAAAACGGAACATCGGGAACTTCTCAAACCAAATCATTTTCTACAGACGAAGAATGTCTGAAATCAGCAGAAAAAATACTGGCCGAAAAAGTAAAAAAAGGATATTCAGAAACTGGTGATGTTGCTGTAGCTTCAAAACCTAAAACCGCAAAAAGCGCAAAATCTGATGAAGTTCTGGAAGAATATGACGCAATTGTAAAATCTAAAAATATAGATTTGCTATTGCCTTTCCTGAAAGAAAAATCAAAAGGAAATATTGAAGCTCTAAAAAAACTGATCAAGAAAAGTAAACGTTATTTTATGACCTATACTGATCTTACCAAAGATCCGGGTTATGTAAAAAAAGACAAACACGATTATGGTTGGGGAACCCGCGGCGATAAAAAACAAAGTGATATTATTACCCTAAGTGCCATCGCCCTATTTGATAAAGCAGATATCAATTCCTGGGATGAAGCTTTGAGCTTACTGAACGAAATTGATGAAAAGCCTCAGGTGATGGAGGTTTTATTATGGGCAAAACCAAACTGGCTTGATACTTTTATTTTAGACAAAGTAAAAAGGCAAGATTGGGTGGGATTTAATTATCATACGCTGCGCCAACTCGAAGAGCAGCATTTATTAGTATTCAATCCTGAATTATACGCTTTGACACTTGCCGCAACAAATGAATGGCGTGCCAAAATGAAGACCAGAAGGTTCATTAATAATTCATTAAATGATCAACTAACCTGGAAAAGGGATATTCCTGAATTGTTTAATTATGAAACGATTCTGCACAACAGTTTCTTTAGGGAAAACGACAAACAGAAACATGATGAATTCCAGACCTGGGCCGTTATTTACAAATCTTTATTAGACGAAAAAAAGATGGAACGTGCGTTTTTTATCGAAAATGCTATCCAGATTCAAACCAAAGAATGGAACAATAACCTCAAATCTTTCTTTAGAAAAAGAATCGAAGAATTTAATGTTACTGCCGATGAACTTATTCTTTACCAGGAAAATATTTTCTCTTTTCTACACAATCCGTATCCGCCTATAACGAGTTACGGAATTGAACTGATCAAGAAAATTTACGATCATCCAAAATTCAAAACCAAATCATTTCTCGAATGGCTTGAACCGCTTATGATGCGCAGCGATTGTAAAGCAGCTATTAAAAACGTTTTACCAATTCTCGAGAAAATAAATAAATCAAACCCAAAACTAAGCGCCACTATATCATCCATTATTGCCGATGTTTATGTGATTGCTGATCTGGCTTTGCAGGAACGTGCTACCAAAATTATTACCAAAATTGCGAACGTAAAAGATAAAGTGCTAAAAGAGAAATTATCCTCATACGTAACGCTGATGCAGGGAAATATCAAATCAGGATTAACCCAGTTTTTAGACGAAGATGCGCTGGCTGTCGATGATGCTGCTCATGAAGAATATACATTCGAACCTCAACAAGAATTATTGCTTACAGAAGAAGTTCAGTTGCCAAAGGATTGGAACGATGTCGTTTTTCAGTTTGGAAATTTCATCAATTCAGAAGAAACGGTAGATTCAGAAATTCTACTGAACATTTATATCTCGCAACGTGATTTGTTTCCGGCAGATTATAGCGCGCAATTGCAGCCTTATGAAAAACAATTGCAGAAACATTATTTTGAAGCAACTCACAAAAATTTCGTGAAGGCATTTTTACAATCTAAAATCGCCAACATCGATAATAAATTCAATAGTAAAGTCAATCATTATTCAAAGATTATTACCACTTTGTTAATGCAGCCTTTAATGGAAAAAGTACAGCAAAAAATAGATTCCAATTCTACTTTGCCCCTGCTCTCTTTCCCCAGTCATAAACCGTATTGGGTTGCTCCAAAAGTTTTGTTAGAAAGGGTTATTGCGTACCAAAATACAAAGGAAGAAATTGACGCTGTCGATCTGGCTATTGCAATTGCCCGTATGCCCAGAGAAAATGTTGAAGAAGCCATTCCGTTATTGGATAAGATCGAAGGTGAACTCAAACCCTTATTATCGTTTTGTCTGGGCGTAAATGAGAAAGTCGAATTAGACGATACTTCTCTGTTCTCGAAACTATTGGCAACAATGGGAAAAACGACCAAAGAAACCGGAAACCTATCGCTTTGGGCGGTTGCAGCAAGAACATTTTATCCTAACGATACTTTCCCTGAATTTGAGAATACATATCTAAAAGAGATTCCGTTTGTGGTATCTCCTTTTAAACCTAAGGTCGAGTTTAAGGAAAAATGGAACGAATGGACGAATTATCAAACCAAAGAAAAAGAACGAACACCATCCTGGTATGAACTAGGATTTGATTTGCCTAATTATTCTAAAATCCCCAATTATTTGCTGTACAGCCAGGATGTTTACAAGCGATCAAACACTTGGGATTATAATATCAATTATGCCGGAAACACCTATTTCTGGCACAGTCTTACCCCGCAAAACTCCGATGCTCTCGCGTTGACTTTATTGCACAATTGTAATATTGCCGATGGAGCAAAACCGGAATTAAAAGGATTTCTGGACGTTATCAACCGACCAGAGTTTAGATTCTCAGACATTAGCCTGCTTTTATATGCCTGCTGTTTCTTTCAGGAAAAGAAGGATTTACGATTAATGGCTTCAGAAGTTTTGATTCATCTTATCGAAAAACAAACTATTGATATCGAACTTTTTGCTCAGAAAATAGCGTATCTCGCCACCGAAAAATATGGTGTATTTTTAAGATTGGTCGACGGATTAATTGCCATAAAAGATGTTTCGCCATTGCACAATAATGCTTTATTGAAGTTGTTAAACGCTTTCTTTGCCAATCTTGATTTAAAAGATAAATTGCCAACCAACTTCAAGAAAATAATAGAAAACTATCTTGATATTTTAACCAAAACCAATCAGAAACCATCTGCGGAAGCCATTGTTTTCTTCGAAAAATGGAAAGATAATGCATCGCTTAAATCATTGATTAAGCAAATTTTAAAATAAAGAAAAATGACAGATCTCGAATATAATTATAAAGGAATTTCGACTTACAGTAAAACCAAAGGCATCAACAATCTGGTTCTGGCACATCAAACCGAAATTGAGGAAGTCAATAACATTCCGTGTTTTTTCTGGGGAAATCTGACTGATCCTTATGTTACCGCAAAATGCTGGACTACGATTGCCAAAGTGGTTCGTTCCAGTTTTGGACCCGTTCCGCCAAGTCTTCGCGATCCTATTGTTTCAGCAGGATCTGAGCGCTTGCGTTTCGAAGGTTTTTCGTCTTGTAATGGCGTTTATGTACGACTGGATATGAAACCCGAAGCGATCGACGGTGAATTTATTGCCAACGGAACTACGAATGTCGATTTTAATGATCCGATGCTGAATGCTTTGAATGCGATTCAGAAAAACGAAAAAGTAACACTTGCCGTTGGTCAGCAGGATGTTCAGGTCATTACCAGCAAAACAAAAGTAACCGAGAAAAAAGTGACTTTACCTATGCGCTGGATAAAAGGTTTAACGAGCGTGCAATTGTATCTCGCAGATATGGATATTAAGTTTGAACTGAATAAAATTCAGACGATTCAGTTGTTTCAGAGTTTACCAAAAGGAACTGTAAAAGGTGATTTTTTTATTACCAAAAGAGCAGGTAAATTTATGTTTTCGACTTTGGCTACAGCCGATAGTGTTAGAATTGGTGGCGTGCAAAGATTGCGTTTATTAGAAGGAATTCTGGCTATTGTAGACAAAATCTTCATTTACGAATCGACAGACAAACAAACTTGTGCAATAGTCGCCGAATTTGGAAAAATGCAGCTCTTAATGGCTTTTTCTCCTGATTCGTACCGAGGATTTTCAGGCGAAGGAAATGTACTCGAAACCATGACCGAAAATTTACCTATAGAATGGGTTTACGGATTGAACAGTTTACTTAAATCGAATGAAACGTTTGACCCAACAATGCTTTCTATAGAAAATGATATCGATTTTGGCACAATGGACAATCTGACTTCGAATTTATCCTCGATGGGATTATTAGGTTATGATTTAAGCGAAAAAGCGCATTTCTATCGTCGTCTCCCTTTTAAAACCGAACGCATTTTATCGCTTAACCCAAGACTTAAAAATGCCAAAAAACTATTAGCGAACGAAGATATCGAAATCGTCGAACGAAGAGCCGATTATATCGAAGCCAAAGTAAAAGGTTCCGGCGTTGTACACAAAGTCATTATCGACCACAATTCGCAAAGATGTACTTGTGACTGGTTTACGGCTTATCAGGGCAAAAGAGGGATTTGCAAGCATATTTTGGGAGTGAAAATGATGATTTCTTAAATTATATATTTCTTAAATCCTCTTGATAAAGTTATTGAGCTTTATGAGCGTTTGGTTTTGGCTGAAAGGGAGAAGGTTGGGTATTTAGAAAAATTGATGAAATTGAAATAATATTCTTGATAACGAGAATATTTTATATATAAAATGCGCAATAGGAATTGCGCATTTTTTTTGTTTTTATTGGAATTATGGTAACTCTAAAATGCCTTTAACGATTTAAAATCTTTGTTTATTAATACGAATTCCCAAATGATTTAGCTTTTATTTTTATTTATTAAACTTAAGATTTGATAGACATAGTTTTTACCCTAGTAAACTCATTAAAAATATGATCATAATAATTACCAAATAATGTTGATTTATTAATTAGGCATGATTGATATTGTCTGATTAGCTCTACAGACATTCCATTGAAAATGTTTATAAATAATTGAAAAGCATAATTATTTTTATCAGTTATAGATATTAAATTATCGAAATAAATGTATTCAAGAAATTCAATACTTAAAATTATTACATCAGGGTTATTATTTACTGAAAACTGTAAATTTTCTAACACTAAAAGGTAATAATTCTCTTTTCCATTTTTAAAAGCAGAAAACTCATTTTTTAAAGTTTCAAAGTTTATATCAATTCCCAAATAATTCGATTTCAACAAAAACCTATAAAACGAATAATTACAGTTTTCAAAATAATACGTCAATAGATATTTTTCAGGATTTAAAAAATTATTATTCCCTTTATTCGTCTCAAATAAAAAGACAGCAATATCACTACTAACAATCCTATGATTTTCTCTTATAGAAAGATGTAAGGAATCAATCATATTATCTATAATACTATTTTCGATTTCTTCTTTTCGGGTTAATTTTAAAACAACATCTAATTTCTCTGCTACTAAATCAATTTCACAATTATTATCAATCCAATTTATTATTGATTGCAAGAAAACTACTCTCTGATTATTTATATCATCAGGATAAAAATGATTTCTAACTCCCTCAGTTGTTACATTTACACTTAAGGTCGATTCTGGTGAATTGTTTATTAATATAATTTCATTTTGTATTTGACATTTTGTGTTTTGTGAAATAATAAACTTATGCTTGAATTTAAATTTTAATTCAATTTCTAAATAGTAGAAAAGCACTAATGTGCTAAAATCTAATACAAATTTTAAAATCCCCTCTTCTTTTTGTAATTTAGCAGTAAATATATTTGGTATTGTTGTAAATCTAGAATCTTTATTGTTTGTTAAATTCAAATATGCTTCTATAAATTTACCCTTAAAAACAGTATGTACAATTGCAAGAAAACCAATTCGAGAATTATAATAATCATTTAAAAGATTATCTTTTCTAATTTTTTCGGTAGTCCCAATAGAACCAAATTGTTCAACTAAAAATTTTGGAAATTCATTTATATCATCAGGAATTTTTAATGATTGAAGACCTAATTCATTAATAGGATTCTCAGCTTCATTTGCTATATCTCGAAATAAATTTAATGCATCATTGAAAATTTCTTTAATTTCAATTATACTTTCTTTATTTGTCAATACGTTAACATTTATGAATTTATCACCAACCTTTTTACCTAAAAAGTCCTTCTGTATCCCTTCTGCTTTTACGATTTTTCTTTTTTCTATTTTCCCGTCAACAATATGGATGACCCAATGACCTAGCTCAACTGAATTGTAATTTTCAAAATGATCATTAAATAACAAGGAACCAGCAAAATAGTTTTGCCTTGCTTCAGTATTGTTTTGATCTATAGCTAATTTGTATAAAATTTCAAATCCTTTTTTTACATTATTCTTATTTCTTAATAAAACTCCACTAATTGCAATCCCCAATCTTTCATCATCGTAAACAGTAGGAATTGACAGTGAAATCTCTTTAACTTCATTAAAACTAGATTTTCTCTCAAGCACGGTTAGATAGAAATATAAATAACTAAAATTCTCAGGAAAATTGCAATAAAGTAACTTATCTACTTTTTCAAGATTATCTAAATCATTTATTTTGGCATATAAATCATGCTCTATACGTAACAAACTTTCCTCTATATAATTGCTCTCTTCTCTCCAAAATTTTAATAATTTTAATAATTCCTGAGCTTTCCCTTTTGGTGTTTCCTCTTTATTTTGTAGCAAACTTTGAAGAATAAATATGTACAATTTAAGTGATTCGGAAATAACCGTTTTATCAATGTAAGTATCCATTAAATTTAATGAATCAAGAGGTTTTCCAAGTTTATTTAAATTTTCAGCAATTAGATTTTTACAATTATTATCAATTAAGTTACTCTCTTTAATAGAATCTAAAGATGATAAAATTGCTCCTTTGTCGTTATATCCAATACACTTTAATTCAATTGTTGCTTTTAATAATACTTTTAGATCATCAACATCAAATCTTTTTTCTAGAACTTTATTAAATTGCACTATGAATTTATCATTGCCATCAGTATGTTGTTGGACAATATCTAAAATATCTATTAAAATAAATAAGTGCCGATAGTCAATTATACTTATAGAATTTAAATATTTAGTGTAAAGTTTCTCAATCTCTTCATCTTTTGAAAGAAAATGAAGAACAATAAATTTAAAAAGATAGAATTCTAAATGTAATTCCCCTTTTACTCGTTCATATTCAAGTAAATTATATAATGATAATTCGAATTCTTTTTTATGATTTGTCAATTGACAGTAGAAAAGAGTATAAAACCAGTGAGGTTTTGCCAATTCATTATAATGTTGTCCCACCGACTTAAAATACAAATCATCATTTGTACTCAAATATTTTAGATAATTCAAAAAAAACTTTTGATGTTTTGAAGTATTTGAAATTTCTGTTAACTCTAACCTATTTATATAAACTTCAAGTAAATCTATAGCCTTTACCAATTCCGGATCGTCTTGTATTATAAAGTTTTCTCCTGATACGTATTTTTTTGGAAGTCTATTAATAATCGTAGTCATAAGTAGATCAAGACATATTATCCATGCTGGTCTGTTTTCAAAGGTAACTTCGACATATTTATTAAAATCAAATGACAATTTAAGGCCATAATCTTTTAAATTATTATTTTTTTTACCCAGCAGAAAATAAATTATGTTGTGTTGAAAAGTGTAATTATCATGAACAATTTTAGGTACAGATTGCAAAAAAGATTTAATATCATCTGAAGTTACTGATTTTACAAACCAAGCCGTAAGATTGTAATTATCTAATAGTAAAATATTATTTGCTAAATCAATTGCTTTACTTTTTTCAGAAATGTTTAAGTATTCGATACAAGCTCTAATTTTTAATTCCTCATCTTCATTGTTTAAATTATATGCTTTAATAAAATCTAATGCTGATTCTTCTTTTGGAAAACCTTCTAATTCCCTTTTACAAAGGCCTTTAAGAAAATATATTTTGCTAGTTATTTTATTATCACTTTTACTACTATTTTCATTAACCCTTTTTTCTAAATTTATAATTAAATCCAAGGCTGTTTTTGGTTTAAATGCTAAAATTAAGCTGTTAAACTCATCTAATTGTTTTTTATAATCATTAAGTAGAAGTGACAATCCATCAACAATCTTAATAAGAATATTATTATCACCATTAATTACATCTCCGCCTTGTGTCTCAGCAGAACCAATAATATTTTTATTATACTCCATTTAATTAACTATTTGATTATTATCCCCGTTGATAAAACTTCCACCACCAGTATTTACATTTCCTGTAATTACATTTTTAGTACTTGAAATGATATTTGTGTTTTTTGGTAGTTTTTCAATTAGTTCTTTTAAATAAATTGCAAATTCTGGATTATCTTCTATTGAGTTTTCAATTATTGCTTTTACAATATTTTGTTTTTCTTTATTCTCAGGTTGTTCTTGCAGTTCTAATAGTGCTTTCTTTGGTTTTTCGTCTTTAATAAATAAAGATTTTATCCATGTTATTGCTCCTTCAGAAATGCTATTAATCCCTTTTTCTGTAAACTTTTCATATCCTTTTTTACCTAATTCAATTAAAAAAGGTGTAATAACTGCCATTGTAATTGGTTCCATAATATTTTTTTTTCAACTAATTATTACTAATAAATCTTACTTCTTATTCAACTTCTTCCTGTCTTCTAATATACTCTCATTTTTCTAATTAAACTGTGAGTTTGATCATTATTTTGGAAACATTTTAATCAAAGATGAATAAAATTTTAAACCCTTTTTTACGGCTTTCCATAAATATAGCAATTGAATACTTCTCAAATATATATAAACAAAAGCCTTCAAACCAAGTACAAACCCCTGATTTAAAAGCCTACAAAATTAAATCGCTAAATATATACCTAACAGGTTTTGGAAACCTGTTAGGAAACCAAACTAGATGCCAAAAAAACTTTTAGCATTCCTAGTAGTTTCCTCCGCAACCACAATCCCTGAAACTCCTTTAAACTGCGCCACAGTTGCTGCAACAAAAGGCAGAAAAGCAGGTTCGCAACGGCGTTCGTGGTATTTTTTCAGGAGACTATTGGGTACGTTTTTCGGCAGCATGAATGGCGCATCGGTTTCGATCATCATTCTGTCCAGCGGTACGTATTGAATCACTTCTTTTAAATGCTCAAAACGTTTACTGTCGGATATTGCTCAGGTAAAACCAAGATAAAATCCGTTATCGAGATAGGTTTTGGCTTCCTGCAAAGTTCCGGTAAAGCAATGCACAACGGCTTTTGGCAATTGTGGCAAATAGTCTTTTGTAATGTCCATAAACTTTGTAAAAGCGGCTCTTTCGTGCAAAAACAAAGATTTCTGAACTTCAATCGCCAATTCTAACTGGGCTTTGTAACAGGTTTCCTGAACATTTCTGGGCGAAAAGTCACGATCAAAATCGAGTCCGCACTCGCCTACCGAAACTACGTGTTTCTGTTTTAGTAAATTTCGCAGTTTCGAAATACTCTGCGCATCAAAACTCTTCGCATCATGCGGGTGAATTCCGGCTGTAGCATATAATATTCCGGGATATTCTTTTGCTATTCGTGCAGATTCTTCACTGTTTCTTACACTTGTTCCGGTTAGGATCATTTGCGATACGTCGGCATCTAAAGCGTTTTGTACGACATCGTCTATGTCGTTTTGGAATTGTTTATTGGTTAGGTTGATTCCTATGTCTATGTATGTATTCATATTTGTTGTTTTTTGCCACTAAGGCACTAAGACACAAAGTTTTTTTATTTTTTGAGTCTTTGTTAATCTTTATTTATTTTGCCGCTAAGGCGCTAAGTCACAAAGTTTTTACACAAAGTTTATCATTTCGACGAAGGAGAAATCACACTAGTAATTCCATTCAGGAATTTGCTAATCTTTGTCGAGTCTCGAGTGTGATTTCTCCTTCGTCGAAATGACATAAAATGGGTATTACACCAAGTATTTGCAGTGAAAAAACTTTGTCCCTTTGCAACTCTGAACCTTTGAACCTTCTCTATAAATTTTCATAAAGCCATTTTTGGGCCATTACTATAACTTCTTGTTCTATAGTATCCAGACTAACATCTTTATAATACCAATTGACCTGGCCTGCTATCAAATCATCCCAAGCATCATCAAGAACAGACAGATCGATTATGTCTTTGTCTACATCAAAGTCGCAATAGAGATGGAGCATTCTTTTCAGGTTACCTCTCACATCGTCATGTTTCGCTACTTTATTTAGAAAATATCTTATATGACTTTTTTGAGATTCCTCTTTGTTTTTTGTCGTTAGATTCAATTCTGAGAGAACGGCTTCCAGATAAGGCTGAACTTCACCAGAATCAATTGGTTTATAGAAACAAGCCAAGTTATAAATAGCTTCACTCTCATAACCGGAATTGATCAATTCGATGGCCCAGTCTTCGATTAGATCGATATTGAGGTATTTATACGAATGAAAGGTCAGGATGTAATCTGTGAGTATTTCAAAGTCTTTGTTTACTAGTTCCATGTCTGTTTTTTTTTGCCACTAAGGCGCTAGGACGCAAAGTTTTTTATTCTCTTTGTCTGGTTTTTTTTTGCCACTAAGGCACTAAGACGCTAAGTTTTTTGTTCTCTTTGTCTGGATTTAATCTTGCAATCCCGATAGTATCAAGCAGATCCTCAAAGTTTTTTCCCTTAGTATCTTAGCAACTTAGAACCTCAGCACCTTCAAGTTAAAAATCCCCGTAATATACCTGGAAGCATGGCAATTTTAGATCATTTCTCCAAGTGTCGACAACTTGATTTCTGTCGTCCAGAACGAATTCTACAAAGTATTTATCTTTGATAAACTCGTTATAGATTTCGGTTTTTATGATCGAATCTTTTCGGCTGTCTTTGGTTTTACGCATGATCAGGTCGTCGTATTCGATTTCGTGTTTTTCCAGGAATCGCAATGTTGGTTCTTTGTATCGGTCTTCTCTTCCTGAAACCAGCAATATTTCATATCCCAATTTCTTGTAATTTCGCAACACATTCGCCACCGGATTATTGATTTCGTCTTCATCACATTTACTGGCATCAAAAGGATTTCTTCCGTTCATTAAAGCCAGCGTTCCGTCAAGATCGCAAATTATAGCTTTTGGCAGATCAGAGTTTTGAGGGCAGTATTCCGGAGAATCTTTAAAAAATTGTCTGTGCATTTTTCTGATTACTTTTTCTCCAACCGGTTTTTCTCTCAACGCATCTCGTTCTAGACAAACCGCAACATCTGTATTAACTTCCATAACCTCAATTTCAACCTTTTCATTGAATTTTGTGTTATATTCCTGAACCAATTGAGAAACGCGTCTTAGATTTGTTTCAGATAAATTCGTATCATCAATCACAATGCTTTTTCCCTCTTCAAGAGCATTTACTATTAATAAATCACGTACTTTTTTAACGAATTTTTCGTTTTTATCACTAGTATTTCCGTTATCAAACATTGCGCGCAAATCGTCTCTGTTAATTCGTTTGTAGGTCTCAGGGTTTTCTGCAATTATCTTTTTTGCCAAAGTCGATTTTCCGCTTCCCGGCAATCCTTTCATTAAAATTACTTTTCTCATTTTATTCTTCTTCTCTATTAAACGGTTTTTCAAATACCGGGCGAATCATTTTCCAGATAATCTCCGAATAATTTTTGTTATTCAGCATTGCAAACAAAACTCCCGGATATTGACAAGTCATGAAATACAAAGCCGTTTCTTTGCGTGATTCCAAAACTTTAAAATCTGCCTTACATTGAACTTCTATTACCGAATATTTATTCTCTAAATCCCTTTTGGTTTGTTTTACCCAATCGAAAAATTCATCTGGAACGCGTTCCAAAATTTCTTCCATTGATTGATTGGTTTTCAAATATTCCCAAATATTCAAATTCGAAACCTGAGTGATAATTCGGTGTAAACGAAGGTATTCATCGAACTTAATTTTCACTCTGAAATTGTTCGCATACTTAATGATAAAACCTTCTTTATTGGCGATATTCATTTCTTTTAAAGTCAGAATATCTTTGACTCCGTCATATTTTTCAACTACAGGAAAACCAATATCCTCAAGCGGAAATTCTTCTCCGGATTTTGTATGAATAATGGCCAGTAAAACAAGTTCTTCTGCTGCGCCGTAATCTAAAACAATTCGGTTTTCAGGATAAATAATTTCAAACAGATAGGTTTTGTTTTTATCCAAAAGCGGCCATGAATTTCTGTATTTTCCGTGCAGCATTTCATTCGCCTTATCCGACTGATCGCTTGCAAAAGAACCGCGGCTTGCCATAAACGCAACTTCATCAATCCAATACAAAATTCCCATTGAACCATCCATTTTATCGTAAACCTCAAAAGTCGATTCAGGAAGAATTTGATTTTCCAGTTCACCTAAATTAAAAAACTTAGGAAAAGGTCTTGCAACCACGTTTTCATTTTTATCTAAAATCAAACCTCTGCACGCTAAAGTTACCTCATTCCAAATTCTCTCAAATTGAGCATTTTGAGTATAATTATAAATATATAAATCATGTTCAGGATGTTTGTTTACCCGTACATAATTTTTTGAAATCATTTCTTTTAAAAGCGTTGTATTCATTAGTTCTTATCTTTAAACAAAGATTCAAAAGCAACTGCGCAGCTATTTTGCGTAGTTTTAAAAAGGTACAAAGTTGCAGAGGTTCAGAGGGACAAAGGTTTTTACGCAGATTTCGCATTTTATGTCATTTCGACGCAAGGAGAAATGACAAACTGTACGTTTATTACTTTTATAAAAAACTTTGCAAGACGCACAGCAATACATCTCTACAAAAACCTTTGCCCCTTTGCAACTCTGAACCTTTGCCCCTTTTTTTAATCAATTAATAATTGCGTAACTGCCGCAGCATTTATCGCCCATTGTGCATCGTAAACCTCATCGGCATTTTGATCTTGGATGATTGTTAAACCCTGGGCTTCCGCTTTAAGTTGCAACAAGCTACCAATATTCAATTTGCTGCTTAGTTTTGCTAATAATGCCTGAACTCCTTTAAAATCCAAACCTTGTACAACTTGTCCTCCAAAGGTCATTTCTAACCAAATGATTTCTCTTTTGGCTACATCCAAAACTCCAAAAACCAAACCTTTGGCAACATTTTGCGTTACACGAACCTGATGATCTACACAAGACGGATCGTATGCAACTCCGGTTTTCTCAGAGATTTTCATCGGATGTTTACTGTTCATCCAACCCACAACAAGATTTGGCGTTATACTTCCGTTGCTGAACGCATTACAAGTAAAAGTTACAAATTTTGCTTTGGCTTTCGCCAAATCATCAATGTTGATGTTGATATACTCAGCGGTTCCAATTTTAGCCGGAATACTTCTGATATCACCGCTATGTTTACAACCAATAGTTTCCAATCGGTGGTAAGAACAGATATCGGCTTTATCTTCATACGCAATATGACAGCTTAAATCCATATCCATATGTTGCGCTGGCAAACCTGCACCCCATTGCATGAACAATCGCACTTCGTTTCCTTCAATTGGGAAACGTGTTCCCATTAAAGCAACCGGTAAATCCTGAACATTTTCGCTTCTATCACCAATCGAAACTGGCATATTAAACAATTGCGGATCAATATAGATCGTTTTGTTTTTGTTAGCAATTGCTGCAAATCGTTTTTTCATGGCCAAAACACACAATTCTTCGATCTGGTTTTTCATCGCTTCTAATTGATCATCATCGTACAATTTCAATAAACCGTTTGGCGCAATTCGTTTGTTGGTTCCGCCTAAAGGTTTTACGCTTCTTTGCATGTTTTTATCAAAATAATTTTGAGCATACATGTTCAAAGTAAATACCAATCTGGCAGGAACTTTATCTATAATTTCTTCGAAATGAGCAACGGTTTCGTCTGCACCAAACCATAGCATATTCGAGAATAACGAACGTGCAAACAATCCCGGACGTTGTTTTAATAATGCAAATGTTTTATCGGCATCAAATTTTAATCTTGAAGAGTTTACTTTACTTTGCCAAACGTCATATACCTGATTGTAAAACACATCCATTAAAAAAGCTAATTTTTCAAAACCTTTTCTTTTGCTGTACTCCGCCAAACGAAGCGCTCGGATAAAACGAACCCACATTCCTCTTTTTGGGTGCATCATTTCGCACATTGTTTCAACATCCATATCAAGATTATTCAACCAGGATGCAACCATCAAACATTCTTTTCTGGAATATTTAAGTTTCAAATCTTTTTGAGACGCAACTTTCGCCTGCGCACTTGTATCTAAAGGATTATAAAAATGAGTTGCGTTTTTAGATATTCGTTTGATGATGGTTTTTGGCTCAATAATTTGCAACAATCCTGTATTCTTGAACCATAAATATCTTAAGATATCTGTTGGCGATTTAAAATACTGACACGCATTTTCGGCTTTACCTTCTTCAATTAAAACATCGATTACCAACATCAAAGTTTCCTTCATTGCGATATCTACTTTTGGTAATGGCAAGTATTTCAACGCCATTTTTAAACTATCTGCCTGCGTAGCATCTAAAGCGGTTTTAGATTGCAATAATGATTTGTAGAAATCTTCCAATTCCTTTTCTGACCATAAATCCAAAACTTTTAATTTGCTTCCTTGTCCGTAATTTTCGATTTTTCCAAATTCAAACGGAGTTCCGCAAAACGGACAACCATTGTATCTTTCTAAAGGAAAAGTATTGTTTGGGATAATATGTCCGCATTGCAAAGTTGTTCCGTTTTTTGTTTGAAAAAAATTGGCAAAAAAAGTCGCAACGTGATCTATGGCAGATTCTCCGGTTGGAATATTCCATTCTTTAACCAAAGGCGCCCAGTTTTTAGCTGTTCCCAAAACTTCTCTTAGAACTTCTAAAACCTCAACTTTATAATTTGGGTTTACATTGTTTAAAGCATGCAATAATGACTCAGAAAATGTAAATCCGAGTTTTGAAACATTGGCCGCTAAAACTGTTGTTGTTCCTGATAAATTTTTGTCGTCATTCGCAATCATTTCTGATGGAATGAAAATAGCGTTTTGACGTAAACTGATTTTTAATAATTCTTGTGTTTTCATTTTTTTTATTTTTAAAATTTAGATAATGGCGTTTCTGAGTTCTACCTAAAAGATTTTGAAGTAAGAAACACTTGACCTGAAATTGGAGTGTAATTGATGAACTGTTTTATCTGATGGGTTTCCCCGAGAAGTAAGTTCATCTTGACTCTCCTTTTTTATTAATGATGATTTTAAAACTTGTTCGGACTCGAACCGAAAGTTACCAATTGTCTGAAGTAAGTTTTAATTGACCATTAATTGTGAAACAGGTGGGATTCGAACCCACGACCCGGACATTAGAAGTGTACGAAGTAAGTTTTGATTGACCTTTGAAGGATAATTTCAAAACTACCTGCTCTAACCGCTGAGCTACTGCTTCATTTTAAATTGAATAAAAAGGTAATGGTAGAAGTGTGTACATTGGAAAGTGTTTTCGAAGTAACTCAAACTTGACCTGTTTTATTCTTTTTATTTGTATGAACGTTTGTTTTTATTTTCTGAACAAAGATTTCTAAACTCTTGCGCAATTATTCTGCGTAGTAAAATTTTTGTTTCCTTTTAAGAAATACTATTTGTTTTATTTCCTGAACAAAGATTTCAGAACTACTGCGCAATTATTTTGCGCAGTAAAAAAAGAATTTTATATTTGATTAAAAAACAATATGAATTTAGACCGAATTTATTCTGAATTACTCTCAAATATTGGCTTTTCAGCAAATGAAATTCAGAAAAACTGGATGGATTTAGAAAAGGCATATTCCAAAAAATCAAGGCATTATCATAATCTTGCACATATAAAAGATATGATTGCAAGTTTTGATAACTATCATAATCAACTTGATAATCCGAATGAAATATTATTTTCTATTTTTTATCATGATGTTGTTTATTCGGCTTCCAAAAAAAATAACGAACTCAAAAGTGCTGAATATGCTTTGGCTATTTTGCCTGAAAATACAACACTAAATAAACAATTGGTTTTTGATGCCATTTGTGCTACGCAACAACATCAGCATAATGTAATTGAAGATATTAATTGGCTTATCGATTTTGATTTAAAGATTCTCGCCCGAGATTGGGACGATTATCAAATTTACTTTGAACAGATTAGAAAAGAATATAGTATTTATCCTGATTTTCTATACAAACCAGGAAGAGCTAAAGCTTTGAAACATTTTCTGGAGAATGAGTTTATTTTTCAAACCGATGAATTCAGGAAATTGTATGAGGACAAAGCGAGATTTAATATTGAAAAGGAAATTTTGTTGTTGACGTAGATATTACGTTATGTTAAACCCGACAGGTTTTTAAAACCTGTCGGGTTTGCCTTCAAAGACGATGATACCGAACAGCATATTGTAGAGACGCACTGCTGTGCGTCTCTACGATAATAGGAACGAGAAGATTGGAATAGAAAATTTAATAAAATAGCGCAAAATTTTTCTCTCGCAGATTTAGCAGATAAAGCAGATTTTTTATCCCTTCTTATCTTTTAATCCGTGGCATTAAAAAAACTTCGCGTCTTAGCGCCTTCGTGGCAAAAACCTTAAAACTATGTCTCAAAACAAGAACGCCTTAATACGCTACAAAACGATCGACAAATGTCTGCAAAATAAATACCGGCAATGGACTTTAGAAGATTTGATCGAATGCTGTTCTGAAGCTTTGTTTGAATATGAAGGCCGCGAAAACCCGATTAGTAAACGAACGATTCAAATGGATATTCAGCTGATGCGCAGTGAAAAACTGGGTTATAATGCGCCAATTATTGTTTATGATAAAAAATATTATAAATATGAAGACGACGAATTTTCGATAACGGATATTCCGCTGACGGAAACGGATATGAATGTTTTGACCGAAACCGTTTCGATGTTGAAACAGTTTAAAGATTTCTCCTTGTTTAATGATGTATCGGATATTTTACAACGTTTGGAAGATAAAATCTATGCGGAAAAGTCGCATACGAAGCCCGTTATTTATCTGGATAAAAATGACAATTTAAAAGGTCTGCATTATCTGGATGAAGTATATCAGGCCATTATCAAAAAGATTGTTCTGGTGATTACGTACAAATCTTTTAAATCGAGAGAGGAAAATAAATTTCATTTTCATCCTTTTATTTTGAAGGAATTTAATAACAGATGGTTTTTGGTAGGAAAGAAAAAAGGTTCTCAGCCTATTGCCAATTTGGCTTTGGATCGAATTATTTCGATTGATTACGATTTTAATCTTCCTTATTTAGAAGAAGATTTTGATGCCGATTTGTTTTATAAAAATGTAATTGGCGTTACGGTTAATACAGGATCACAACCCAGACGAATTGAACTTTGGATTGATCCAGTAAACGCCCCTTATGTTTTGACAAAACCGTTGCATTCTTCGCAGCGACTGATCAAACAAAATGAGGATCAAAGTATTATTGTACATATATTCCTTACTCCTAACTATGAAATGGAACGCATTCTGTTAGGTTTTGGTGATGGTATCGAAGTAATTAAACCTGAAAATCTACGAAATCGTATGAAAAAGATCCTCGAAAAGGCAATTTCGCGCTATAGTACTGAAGATAAGACTGAATTAAACGCATGATTTTTTACAAAATGTAGAATTAAATCTTAATTTAAAACCATAAAACGATTTTTACAGCATTAAATTTGTTAAAACTTCAAAAAAGAATAGTATATTTCAATTAAAATTAAACCATAAACCACTCTAAATCAGAGTTAATTTTTTACTAACCAAAAATTTATCATAAATTAATATGCATGCATAGTATTTTTTGATTATATTTGAAATCGATATAGTTACATATGAAAGAGAAAACAATAGATTATATTTTGAGAGCTACATGGCAAGCTGTATCAAGAATGTACAACGAAGAAGCTGCAAAATACGATGCCACAATGGCGACCGGGTTTGCACTTTTGAGTATTGACAAAGAAGAAGGAACTCCGTCTACTGCTTTAGGTCCAAGAATGGGAATGGAAGCTACGAGCCTGACCAGAACATTAAAATCGATGGAAGATAAAGGTTTGATTGTTCGAAAGAAAAACCCAACGGATGGCCGCGGTGTTTTGATCTACCTGACGGAATTTGGAAAAGAAAAAAGAGATTTATCTAAAAATACGGTGCTGAAATTTAATGAAACGGTTAGAAAACATGTTTCGGATGAAAAACTAAAGCATTTTATTGAAGTTTCTGAAATTATCAACGAATTGATTCAGGACAAAAATATATTTAATCAAACAGAAAAAATAGAAAATGAATAATACCACTTCATTCATAGTAATGAAAAGGTTTATCCCAAATTCAAAAAACAAAAACAAATTTTAACGACTTATGAAACGCACAATTAAAAAAGTTGCTGTAATTGGATCCGGAATTATGGGTTCAGGTATAGCTTGTCATTTTGCTAATATTGGTGTTGAAGTTTTACTTCTTGACATCGTACCTCGTGAACTGACAGAAGCTGAAGCTAAAAAAGGATTAACACTTGAAAGTAAAGCCGTTCGCAACCGTGTGGTAAACGAACATTTGGCGAATTCATTAAAATCGAAACCTTCTCCTATTTACAGTCAAAAATTTGCTAGCCGAATCACAACTGGAAATACGACTGATGATATGGCAAAAATTGCCAATGTTGACTGGATTATCGAAGTTGTTGTAGAACGTCTAGATATCAAAAAACTAGTTTTTGAACAAATCGAAAAATTCCGTACTCCGGGAACTTTGGTTACCTCAAACACTTCTGGTATTCCGATTCATTTTATGAGCGAAGGTAGAAGCGAAGATTTTCAACAACACTTCTGCGGAACTCACTTTTTTAACCCTGCGCGTTACTTAAAATTATTTGAAATTATTCCTGGTCCAAAAACTTCTACTGAAGTATTGGATTTCTTAAACGAATACGGATCTAAATTTTTAGGAAAAACTTCGGTTGTTGCTAAAGATACTCCGGCGTTTATTGGAAATAGAATTGGTATTTATGGTATTCAGAGTTTGTTCCATTTGGTTAAAGAAATGGGATTAACTATTGAAGAAGTTGATAAATTGACTGGTCCGGTAATTGGTCGTCCAAAATCGGCTACTTTCCGTACCGTTGACGTTGTTGGTTTGGATACTTTAGTACACGTTGCCAACGGTATTTATGAAAACTGCCCAACAGACGAACAGCACGAATTGTTTAAACTTCCTGATTTCGTCAACAAAATGATGGAAAATAAATGGTTAGGAAGCAAAACCGGTCAGGGATTTTATAAAAAAGTAGATAAAGATATTTTGTCTTTAGACTTAGATACATTAGAATACCGCGCTGCTAAAAAAGCAAGTTTTGCTACTCTTGAACTGACAAAAACTATTGATAAACCTATCGATCGTTTTAAAGTTTTAGTAAAAGGAAAAGACAAAGCGGGAGAATTCTACCGTAAGAGTTTCTCAGGAATGTTTGCTTATGTTTCAAACAGAATTCCTGAAATCTCAGACGAATTATACAAAATTGATGATGCGATGAAAGCTGGTTTTGGATGGGAAAATGGTCCATTCGAAATTTGGGATGCGATTGGTGTTGCTAACGGAATCGAAATCATGAAAGCAGAAGGTTTAGAGCCAGCTGCATGGGTTACTGAAATGTTAGCTTCCGGAAGTGACAGTTTTTACACTGTAAAAGAAGGAGCTTCTTATTTCTATAATATTCCAACAAAATCACAAGTTAAAGTTCCTGGACAAGATTCATTTATTATTCTAAACAACATCCGCGAAAGCAAAAAAGTTTGGAGCAATAGTGGCGCAATCATTCAGGATTTAGGAGATGGAATTTTGAACTTAGAATTCCAATCTAAAATGAATACTATTGGTGGCGATGTACTTCAGGCTATCAATAAAGCAATCGACTTATCTGAAAAAGAATACCAAGGTTTAGTTATTGGTAATCAGGCAGCGAATTTCTCTGTTGGAGCTAATATCGGAATGATATTTATGATGGCAGTTGAGCAGGAATATGATGAATTGAACATGGCAATCAAAATGTTTCAGGACACAATGATGCGTGTTCGCTACTCTTCTATTCCGGTTGTAGTAGCTCCTCACGGAATGACTTTTGGTGGTGGATGCGAAATGAGCTTACATGCTGATAAAGTGGTTGCTGCTGCAGAAACATACATGGGATTAGTTGAATTTGGTGTTGGTGTACTTCCTGGTGGTGGTGGATCTAAAGAAATGGCTTTAAGAGCGTCTGATTTATTCCGTAAAAACGATGTGGAATTGAACGTTCTTCAGGAATATTTCTTAACCATCGCAATGGCAAAAGTTTCGACTTCTGGTTACGAAGCTTTTGATACAGGACTTCTTCAACATGGAAAAGATGTTATCGTAGTAAACAAAGATCGTCAGATTGCTGAAGCTAAGAAACATGCTTTGTTAATGGCAGAAGCGGGTTATACACAACCTATCAAAAGAACTGATGTTAAGGTTTTAGGTAAACAAGCATTAGGAATGTTCTTAGTTGGAACTGATCAAATGGAAGCTGGAAAATACATTTCTGAGCACGATAAAAAAATCGCCAACAAACTGGCTTACGTAATGGCTGGTGGTGATTTATCTGAAGCAACTTTAGTATCTGAACAATATTTATTAGATATCGAACGTGAAGCTTTCTTATCTCTTTGTACAGAGCGTAAGACTTTAGAGAGAATTCAGTATATGTTAACTAAAGGAAAACCACTTCGTAATTAGAAAATAGATGCAAGAAACAAGAAGCAAGACTTTAGAAATATCTTGCTTCTTGCCTCTTTCTTCTTTCTTCTAATAAATCTTAAAAAAACAAAACAAATGAAAACAGCATATATCGTAAAAGCTTACCGTACTGCGGTAGGAAAAGCACCAAAAGGGGTTTTTAGATTTAAAAGACCTGATGAATTAGCAGCAGAAACTATTCAGTTTATGATGGATGAACTGCCTGATTTCGACAAAAAACGTATCGATGACGTTATGGTAGGAAATGCCATGCCGGAAGCAGAACAAGGACTTAACGTTGGACGTTTGATCTCTTTGATGGGATTAAAAGTGGAAGATGTTCCTGGTGTTACAGTGAACCGTTATTGCGCTTCTGGATTAGAAACTATCGGAATGGCAACTGCTAAAATCCAATCAGGAATGGCAGATTGTATTATCGCTGGTGGAGCTGAAAGTATGAGTTTTATTCCGATGGGAGGTTACAAACCAACTCCGGATTATAAAGTTGCCGCTGCAGGTCACGAAGATTATTACTGGGGAATGGGTTTAACTGCTGAAGCGGTTGCGAACCAATACAAAATCTCAAGAGAAGATCAGGATGAGTTTGCTTACAACTCTCATATGAAAGCCTTAAAAGCGCAGGCTGAAGGAAAATTCGACAAACAAATCGTTCCGATTACAGTTGATCAGACTTTCATCAATGAAAATGGAAAAAAAGAAACTAAATCATACGTTGTAAAACAAGACGAAGGTCCAAGAGCCGGAACATCTGTTGCTGCTTTAGCGGGATTGAGACCCGTTTTTGCTGCCGACGGAAGCGTTACAGCAGGTAACTCATCACAAATGAGTGATGGTGCTGCTTTTGTTTTAATCATGAGTGAGGACATGGTTAAAGAATTAAACCTTGAGCCAATTGCCAGATTAGTAAATTTTGCTTCATCTGGCGTTGAGCCAAGAATTATGGGTATCGGACCTGTAAAAGCTATTCCGAAAGCGTTGAAACAAGCTGGTTTAGAATTGAAAGATATTGACTTGGTTGAATTAAACGAAGCATTTGCTTCTCAGTCTTTGGCTGTAATTCGCGAGTTAGGTTTAAATCCGGATATCGTAAACGTAAACGGTGGAGCGATCGCTTTAGGTCATCCTCTGGGATGTACAGGAGCTAAACTTTCTGTTCAGTTATTTGATGAGATGAAACGCAGAGGAAATAAGTACGGAATTGTTTCTATGTGTGTGGGAACTGGACAAGGTTCTGCGGGGATTTACGAGGTTCTTTAGAAGAGATAATAGAGCCAAGAAGCAAGAGGAAAGATTTTTTTTTGAGAAGGAATATACAAGAGCAAAGATTTTAAAAAGTAATAAAAAACTTACTTTTAATTTTGTTATTTCTTATCTTGCCTCAAAAAAAATGAGACACAATTTTAAGAATTTGAAAATTTGGATTTTAGCTATGAATATTACAAATGATATTTATAAACTGACTTCAACTTTTCCAAAAGCAGAAACTTATAGTTTATGTAGTCAAATGAATCGATGTTCAGTTTCAATGCCGTCAAATATTGCAGAAGGTTCAAACAGAGGGAATAAACATTTTCAACATTATTTGAATATTAGTTTAGGATCTTCATTTGAACTTCAAACACAATTATTGATAGCATGTCAGAACGACTATTTATCAAAAGAAAAAACAGAAGAAATAGAAAACAAAATAATTGAATTTCAAAAGATGACCACTGGTTTCATAAGTAAGTTAGACAAAAATCTTTCTTCTTGATTCTTTCATCTTTTATCTAAACAAAAACAAAATGGCAGATACAATCGAAAAAAACGTAACCCGTGGTGGTCAGTTTTTAGTTAAGGAAACAAAGTGCGAAGATGTCTTTACACCAGAAGATTTTTCGGAAGAGCAATTAATGATGCGTGACTCTGTGAAGGAGTTTGTAGACAAAGAAATTTGGCCTAACAAAAATCGTTTCGAGAAAAAAGATTACGCTTTTACTGAAGAAAGTATGCGTAAAGCGGGAGAATTGGGACTTCTTGGAGTTGCGGTTCCTGAAGAATACGGCGGATTAGGAATGGGATTCGTTTCTACAATGTTAGTTTGCGATTATATTTCTGGTGCAACTGGATCTTTCTCAACTGCTTTTGGTGCTCATACAGGTATTGGAACTATGCCAATTACACTTTATGGAACTGAAGAACAAAAGAAAAAATACGTTCCTAAATTGGCTACTGGAGAATGGTTTGGCGCTTATTGCTTAACTGAACCAGGCGCTGGATCTGATGCAAACTCAGGAAAAACGAAAGCTGTTTTATCTGAAGATGGAACACATTATAAAATTACAGGACAAAAAATGTGGATTTCGAATGCAGGTTTCTGTAGCGTTTTCATCGTTTTTGCCCGTATTGGAGATGATAAAAATATTACAGGTTTCATCGTAGAAAACGATCCGTCAAACGGAATTTCTATGAATGAAGAAGAGCATAAGTTAGGAATCCGTGCTTCTTCTACTCGTCAGGTTTTCTTTAACGAGACAAAAGTTCCGGTTGAAAACATGTTGTCTGAAAGAGGAAACGGCTTTAAAATTGCTATGAATGCTTTGAATGTTGGCCGTATTAAATTGGCTGCAGCTTGTTTAGATGCTCAAAGAAGAGTTACTTCTGGAGCTGTAAAATATGCTAACGAAAGAATTCAGTTTAACACTGCGATTTCATCTTTTGGCGCTATTCGTTCTAAATTGGCTGAAATGGCAACTAATGCATACGCTGGAGAAAGTGCTTCTTACAGAGCTGCAAAAGATATCGAAGACAGAATTGCTGCTCGTGAAGCAGAAGGAACTTCTCACCAGGAGGCTGAATTGAAAGGTGTTGAAGAATATGCAATCGAATGTTCTATTTTGAAAGTAGCGGTTTCTGAAGATGTTCAAAACTGTGCTGACGAAGGAATTCAGATTTTTGGTGGAATGGGATTCTCAGAAGACACTCCAATGGAAAGTGCGTGGAGAGATGCTCGTATTGCCAGAATCTACGAAGGTACAAACGAAATCAACAGAATGCTTTCTGTAGGTATGTTGATCAAAAAAGCAATGAAAGGCCACGTTGATTTGTTAGGACCGGCAATGAAAGTTTCTGAAGAATTAATGGGAATACCATCTTTTGATACCCCAGATTTCTCTGAATTATTTGCTGAAGAAAAAGGAATTATTGCTAACCTGAAAAAAGTATTTTTAATGGTTGCCGGAAGTGCTGTTCAAAAATATGGTCCGGATTTAGATGCTCACCAACAGTTATTAATGGCTGCTTCTGATATCTTAATCGAAATTTACATGGCTGAAAGTACTATTCTTAGAACGGAGAAATTAGCCAAAAATCAAGGCGAAGATAAAGTTCAGGAGCAAATTGCAATGGCAAAATTATACTTATACAAAGCTGTAGATATTGTTAACTCAAGAGGAAAAGAAGGAATTATTTCTTTTGCTGAAGGTGACGAACAACGTATGATGTTAATGGGATTAAAACGTTTTACAAAATACACAAACAATCCAAATGTTGTAGCCTTGAGAGAGGTTATTACAACTAAATTAGTTGCAGAAAATGAATACTGCTTCTAATACAAAAATAGTTTTTAGCTTTTAATTTGTTTAAACCCGCACTTATCCGAAACAGTGCGGGTTTATTTTTTTGTTTTTTATTTTTTCACCATATAAGTTATATAAGTTCATTTAGAAATAGAGGCACACAGCAGTGCATATAAAAGAGGTCTGCCCACATTTTAACAGATTAAAATAATCTCTAAAATCCTATTTATAAGTCGCAATATTTTTGCAATGATTTGCAAATTTTGATCAAGATTGACTTTATAGCATAAGTAAAATGGTTATATTTAGCATTCAAAAAACTAAAAAAAAACTAAAACATGAAACGAATTAACCTTATCATCCTTTTGTTATTGGGCATTTTTACCACAAATATCTTTGCACAAAAAAACAAAAAAATGGACATCATTGCTTACTACACGGGCGATGATAAACTGATCAACGAATACGAAGTCAATAAACTAAATCAAATTATCTTTAGCTTTTGCCATTTAAAAGATGGAAAACTAAGCGTTGATTCTGCTAAAGATTCAACCACAATTAAGCATCTGGTTTCTCTAAAAGCATCAAATCCTCAACTTAAGATTATTTTATCTCTTGGCGGCTGGGGTGGTTGTGAGCCTTGTTCTGCTGCATTTTCAACTCCCGAAGGAAGATTGACTTTTGCAAAATCAGTAAAAGAAGTGAGCAACTATTTTAAAGTAGATGGTTTAGATTTAGATTGGGAATATCCGGCAATTGAAGGACTGCCTGGTCATTTATTTCAACCTTCTGACAAACCTAACTTTACAGAATTAATCAAAGTTTTGCGTTCTACTTTAGGCAAGAAGTACGAATTAAGCTTTGCTGCAGGAGGATTTCAGAAATTTTTAGATGAATCTATAGACTGGAAAACTGTAGGACCGTTAGTAAATCGTATCAACATTATGAGTTATGATTTAGTAAACGGTTATTCGACTGTTACAGGGCATCATACTCCATTATACAGCACTAATCCTAAAGAGGAATCTACAGACAGAGCAGTTGAATTTCTATTGAAGCAAGGAATTCCAGCAGAAAAATTAGTTATTGGTGGTGCTTTTTATACCAGGACCTGGAAAAATGTGGAAAATATAAATAATGGTCTGTATCAGGCAGGAGAACATATTCAAGGTGTTCCTTTTAAAAGCTTTGCCGATACTTACACAGAAGCAAATGGGTGGAAATACTTTTGGGATGATAAAGCTAAAGCTGCTTATTGGTACAACACAAAAGAAAAAACATTTGCAACCGGAGACAACTTAACTTCTATTAAAGCTAAAGCAGAATATGCAAAAGCGAAAAAATTAGGGGGAATCATGTTTTGGGAACTTCCATTGGATACACCACGAGACGGAATGGTAAATGCCATTTATCAGGTTAAAACAGCTCAATAAATTTATTACCAAACAATAAAAAAACGGCAGTTAACCGAGGTAAGTGCCGTTTTTCTCTTTGTAAAATTAAATCTATTGCAATTTTGACTTATCCAATTCACCAATAAAAGGAATTGATTCCAAAGTCTCAGCTCTTATTATAGTTTGCAAATACACTTCTAACTGAATAAATTTAGCCGCATTTATCGCTCCAACTGCTTTTTTAGCGTGATTATAAGTCTTAGAATATAATTTTTCATAAGACAGATTATTTTTTAAAGTTCCTTTTGCCAACTCATCTGCTTTCTCATCTGTGAGAGTCGCATAATTTGCGGCATAATTATTAATAAGCTGAAACTTTGTTTGCCCCAGTGCTTTACGTTCTGTTTCATAAGTATCATAAATCTTTGTAAAAGCAACACTTTGTGTATCAGACAAGTTCATATACTGCTTTACAAGATCACTTTTTGATTTTCCATAAACACTTTGCAGAACTTCTACATCTTCTTTAAAGGAAGATTGCGCATAAGATGAAAATGTGGCAATTGCCATAATAACAATAAGACTAATTTTTTTCATAGTATTCAATTTTATTTATTTTAAAAATTAACGCACATCAAATATACTGATTTTTAACACATTAAAAATTAAATCATCAAAACATTCTTACAGTTTTAAAAAATGAATATTGATAAGCTAATGACAAAGCTATTGTCCTTCAGCCAAATCTTTTCGAAATTCTAATTTCGAGTTTACAGATATTAATTTGTTTGTCATCATCATATTTCTGTATGGAATAGGAATTCTAATGGAAATTAAAAACAATAACATTAAAAAGAATATCTCAGGGATATTTTGCAAAAGGAGTTTTTAGCATAAATCTTATGCATTCGGGATGCAATACAACTCAAAATTTTTCTTTTTTAATTTCTTGTGTCTTGGGTGCTTTAATTTCGCCAGTATACGAAATTGAAGCTCTGTTATTACTATTAACAGAAAGCGTTGCACCTCCATCCAAAAAGATAGAAAACAGCAAATCATATACATCATCTTTTCCTTTAACGGTAGCTCTTACTAAAAAACTCTTTTTCTTTTTTTCTACTTTTATATTTTCCGGTACGCCTTCAAATACTATTCCGCCATCGCCGCCTCCGTATGGTACGTTAAAAGCACGTCCAAAAAAAGGTAAATCACATGTTGTTTTTTCTGTATTAAATTTTAAAAAATACATATTATAATCCAGATTAATCACTCTTCCTCCTTGTGGATTGACTTTTTGAGCTTCGAAATCAAACTTTTTAGAATCAATAAGCGTTTCGATTTCTTTTTGTTTCTGCAAATCTCTTTCAGCTTTTAATTCTTTCTTTGTTTTTTCCTGCGCAAAAAGAGGAAAACTCAATAAACAGGATAACATTAATAAAATGAATAATTTAGTTTTCATAAAATAAAGTTTTAATAGAGTTAAAAAAAGATCTATTTTTTAGTAAATCGCATCATGGCAATGTCACCAGAAATAAAATTCAAGGTTTTACCATCGGCAGTAATATCATATGATGTGATTTTGGGTAAAGTGCTCATAAAAACCTGCTCTCCTTGTTGCCCATTCATACACATCATTTTGGTAACTGCCATACCTTGTGTAAAATTGATTTTATTATCAGTCAAAATGAGTTTACCTGTAAAAGAGTTACAACTATTATTTCCTGATACACGATTTTCCGCGAGATCGAAATTTATCGTTGGTTTTTTATTGGGATATAAACCTTCAAAAGCTATTCTGGGACCAGTAATATAATTCAGTTCCCATGTTCCTTACAACTGATTAACAGCGCTTTCTTTTATAGTTTTAGAAGCATTACCGGAAATTAAGACAACTCCCAAAAAAACTAACGTTAGAATATTCTTTATCATAATTTTACAGATTAAATTATAAATAATAAATACAGATTTAAAAAAAAAATCAAATCGGAGCTTATACGAAATTACGCAATAATTTTGGGTTGATTGTATATCACAACATTAAATAACAACCAATAGTTTTAGATTTTTTTAACTATTAGCTTCAATCAATGTCGGAATTTTATGTTAAATTTACTTAATCATTAATTTAAATGCCCTTATATATGAAAAAAATTATCGTTTCCTTCGCTATAATTACCGCCTTAATCATTGGCTGTAAGACCAATACAAAATCAAACGATGCCAAAACCCTGACTGTTGCCTTAGAGCCAAAAAGCAGTAGTGCCGTTGCAGGAACTGCTACTTTTACAGAGAAAAACGGCAAAGTTACTTTTGTTGCAAAAATGACTGGTTTAACTCCGGGAGTTCACGCGATACACATTCACGAAAAAGCAGATTGTAGTTCAGCCGACGGAAGTTCAGCCGGAGGACATTGGAATCCAACCTTTAAAAAACACGGAAAATGGGGTGTTGCTGAATACCACAAAGGAGACATCGGAAACTTTACTGCTGATGCAAAAGGTAACGGAACTATCACATTAACCACTGACGAATGGTGTATTGGTTGTGGAGACACCAACAAAGATGTTCTTGGAAAAGGTTTGATTGTACATCAGGGAACTGATGATTTTACAACTCAGCCAACCGGAAATGCAGGCGGAAGAGTTGCTTGTGCCGGAATCATCAAATAAAAAAACAATAACCACTACATTTTCACAAAATCTAGTGGTTATTTCATTTAAAATTTATCCTAAGACAAGAAAAAGATATAGCTTTGCAGCTATAAATTAAAGTTAATGATTAACCCATCAGCACCAGGTTGGATAGATAAGTTTTTTAGTGAACAAAAATTTTCAGAAGCTATACCTTTTGAGACTACAGATTCGTTTTACTATAAAGTCAGAGAAACTGGTTTTATCTATGGTCACATCATAACTATCGATTCCCGAATTCCAATTCATATAAAAGGCTGGTTTAAAACCGAAATTTCTAAAGTTGCTTTATTAAATACTTTGTACGGCGTTTTTTGTTTAGAAAAAAGAAGCTTTGAACCCAATAACTTTATCAGCGAAGTTTTAAAATTTTATAAAGAAATGAATCCTGAAGGGTTTAATTTGTTCAAAATTTTACTTCCAAAAGACACTCCTTCCCTTTCTTTAGAAAATATAATTGATCAACGCGTTCAGACAAATGACAGCATCATTAGTAAAAACTTTTCGCATTTAGTAACCAATGCGCTTTTGTTTATTGATGTTTTGGCTTTTAGACAATACCTGGAAAAAGGCGCAATTCCTGAAAAATATTTAAAACGAATCGAAGAAACTGTATTGGGCATTGTAGCTTTGGCCTTAAAAACCAAAACTGTCAAATCACAACACGATGATTTATTAATTAAACTTTTTGAAGCTTCTATTCGATATTCGAAATTCTCAAAAGTTACTGTAGATACTTTAGAAACCTTACAGCTCGACTATTTCAGTAATAAACTGGAACATTATTATTTGATTGATATGGCCGGAATGGCTTTATGGAGCGATGGTGTTGTAGAAAATGAAGAAGCTTATTTTTTATACTCTTTAGGATCAATGATGGGGGTTTCTGATGATTTTGTTACCCAAAGTATCGATACAACAAATACTTTTATTACAACTCATAAAAAGAAAATTCCCTATTTTAATTATTCTAACCCAGTCAAGCATTTCTATGATCAAATGACGCACAGCGTTGTAAAACTTATTGTAAGAAACAAAAACAGACTAGTTAAGGAAATTATTCAGAGTAAGGAATTAATGGTTCTTCTGGCTTATTCTACAACCAGGGATCTGGATGCCAAAGAAAAGAAAAAAGTAAAAAAACAGCTTTTGGATATTTGCAAAACGATTCCGTCACTGACCATATTTTTACTTCCGGGCGGAAGTTTACTATTGCCGATTTTAATCAAGTTTATTCCCACTTTATTACCATCTGCTTTCAACGAAAATCTGGACGAAAACGAATAAAAAAATCGCCCTTTTGAGGCGATTTTTTAATTTTTATAGATTACTTAGCTGATATACCTCATCTAATTCATCATTCGAAGCAATATTTACATTCAAATCGGTTACAAAACCTGAATTCAAACCATAAACCCATCCGTGCAGCATTAAATCCTGACCGTTTTTCCATGCACTTTGTACAATCGAAGTTTTTGCCAGGTTGTACACTTGTTCTTTAGCATTGATTTCAACAAAAGCATTAAAACGTTCTGTTTCATCTTCAATTGAGTTTAAGTATTTATCATGCAAACGATACTCATCTTTAATGTGACGAATCCAGTTGTCGATAATTCCCACAGACATATTACCCATTGCTGCTTTTACACCACCACAACCGTAATGTCCGCAAACAATAACATGTTTTACTTTTAGTACATTTACAGCATAATCCAGAACACTCAGCATATTCATATCAGAGTGTACGACCATATTGGCAATATTACGATGCACAAAAACTTCTCCTGGTTTAGCTCCAATAATTTCATTTGCAGGAACACGGCTGTCAGAACATCCAATCCATAATAATGGCGGAGTTTGTCCTTTTGCTAAATCTGCAAAATAATTAGGATCTAATGCTAATGATTTTTCAACCCACTCTTTGTTGTTTTCTAATAACTGCTTATAAAACTCTCTCATTTTTTTGTTTTTTTTGAATGGTATTTCTACATGATTAAACATATTAAAAATAACTAATGTAAAGTTATCTAATTTTTAATATTTCTCACAATGAAGAAATACCTTAATTAATTTAATTTGTTTAAAAATCTTCTTTTATCGTTTCTTTTTTAACCAATGTTCTTTTTGCAACATCATAATAATGTTCGATGGATACATGATTATTAAGATCAGGTGAATTTTCAAGCTCGTAAGCCTCTTTAAATCCTTTTAGTTTTACCTTGATGTTTTCATCAATTGCTCTCGTTTCTTTAAACTCACGAATTAAATCCAGCACATCATGGGCAATATATTCTGTATCCTGCGCATTGATAATTACTTTAGAGTTTTCCGGAATTTCATTCAAGGTTAATTTAATAGCTGCTTTATTCAAGAATGAAACTTCCTGAGCCAAATCGATATGAATTACATCGCCATCTTCGTATTCTTCTTTTTTGAAACTGTAAGCTCTTTTTAGATTTCCTCTTAGTACAAAAATCACACTAATGATAATTCCTAAAGCAACACCTTTAAGTAAATCTGTTGCTACAACAAACACTAAAGTGGCAACAAAAGGTATAAATTGGTATTTCCCTTTCTCCCAAAAATGTTTGAATGTTGCAGGTTTTGCTAATTTATATCCTACCAAAATTAATACAGTTGCTAAAGTAGCCAACGGAATTTTATTTAGCAATGCAGGAATAGACAAAACACTTATTAGTAAAAGCACACCATGAATTATAGCTGACATTTTAGATTTTGCACCTGCATTATTATTAGCTGATGACCTTACCACAACTGATGTCATTGGTAAACCACCCAAAAGTGAACTTACAATATTACCGATACCTTGCGCTCTAAGCTCAACATTGGTATTGGTATAACGTTTTTGAACATCCATTCTATCGGCTGCTTCAATACATAAAAGTGTTTCTATAGAAGCTACAATGGCAATTGTAATAGCAACTACCCAAACTTGCGGATTTGTAACCGCGGCAAAATTTGGCGTAATTAAAATAGATTTAAATTCATCAAAAGACTTTGGAACTGGCAATGAAACCAAATGTTCTTTTGCAATTGCCAATGAGCTTCCTGTAGCTGTAAAAAATTCATTTAAAGCTATACCTATAACAACAGCAACAAGTGCTCCCGGAATTAATTTTAATTTCTTTAAAAAAGGTACTTTATCCCAAGAGATCAATATTACAAGCGAAACCAATGAAACCACTACGGCTCCTAATTGTATATGATTTAGCACATCAAATAAAAATGAAAAGGAGTTGCTTCCGTCGTTTTGAATAAAAGCCTGATCACCTTCAAAATCTGCATCATAACCAAAAGCATGCGGCAATTGTTTCAGGATAATAATAATACCGATACCCGCCAGCATTCCCTCAATAACATTTGTGGGAAAATAATTCGAGATACTTCCGGCTTTTAAAAACCCTAATGCTAACTGAATTAGTCCTGCAATAAAAACAGACATTAAAAACACATCGAAAGCACCAAAATCAGTAATAGCGGTTAAAACAATAGCTGTTAATCCAGCTGCTGGCCCCGAAACACTAATATGTGACTGACTTAGATAGCCAACAATAATACCACCAATAACACCTGCGATAATACCAGAAAACAACGGCGCTCCAGAGGCCATTGCAATACCTAAACACAATGGAAGAGCCACCAAAAAAACCACTAAACCTGAAGCAAAATCAGATTTAAGGTTGGCAAAAAGATTGATTTTTTTTGTCATAATAATACAATACTAAAAAAATTATTCATTAAAGATTTACCACATTTAGTCAAAAATGTAGTGTAGTTCAAATAATCGGAAGTATTATATCAAGTTGGGAGGTGGAGCAAATATGCTCGGAGAAATATTATCTAATTTTACGATGTTTTCAGAAACAATCGTTTTCTTCTGAATATAGACAGGTAATACTACCTCATGTTCTAATACCACAGGATGTACTATAGATTTAAGTTCCTTATGAACTTCTTCTTCTGCACAATTAAAAGATATAGCCGTATTAGTCCCTTTCTTTATCGCCTGAACAATTGTTGGGGTCGATAAGAAAGCAATAAATATAAATAATAATATACGGGCTAGTATTTTCATCGAAGCAAAAATAGTGTTAAACAAATAAAATCAAAGCTTGTGAGCAAAATTTTTATACAAATTTAACAATAACAAAAAAGCAGAATTATCTAATGTGACAATTCTGCTTTTAATTATTTTATAAACAAGGCTTTACAATTCTTCTTCTAACCATGCTCTCATCATCCAGATTGTTTTTTCCTGCTCTGCAATGAAGTCACTCATCATAGAATTTGTTCCCTCGTCATTAATTTCATCAGATTGATTCAAAATTTCTCTTTCAATTTTCAATAAATCAGATAAAGAATTTACAATAAGATGAACTGCTTTTTCATCATTCGAGATATTTTTTCCAACAGCCAATTTGTTATTTTTAATATAATCTTCGAATGTATGTAACGGAGTCCCTCCTATTGTTAATACTCTTTCTGCGATCATATCAATTTTTAATTGGGCATCTGTGTATAATTCTTCAAACTTAACATGTAAATCAAAGAAACGTTTACCACGAATATTCCAGTGTATTCCTCTTAAGTTTTGATAATATACCTGGAAATTTGACAACAGAATATTCAATTCCTTTACTAACAATTCTGACTCTTTTACAGGCAATCCTAAAATATTTGTTTTCATAGTTTTTCGTTTTATAATAAGTTTACTACAAATTTAATATAAGTTCTTTTAAAATAGTATAAAAAAAAATTATATTTTCTTATTTTTGCATCACAAAATACTATCAAAATGACGATTACTCAATTACAATATGTGTTAGCTGTTGCCGAACACAAAAATTTTACGCTTGCTGCCGAAAAATGTTTTGTTACACAGCCTACATTAAGTATGCAGATTCAAAAGATTGAAGAAGAGCTTAATATTTTAATTTTTGACAGAAGTAAGAAACCCATTCAGCTTACAGACATTGGTCAAAAAATTGTAAATCAGGCCAAAAACATTGTTAATGAAGCTGATAGAATCAAAGATATTGTAGAACAGCAAAAAGGTTTTATTGGAGGGGAATTTCGTTTAGGAATTATACCTACCATAATGCCTACTCTTTTACCAATGTTTTTAAACAATTTTATCAAAAAATATCCGAAAGTAAAACTCTTAATCGAAGAGCTCAACACAGATGAGATTATTATTAAATTAAAAAACGGACATCTTGATGCTGCCATTGCCGCAACGCCGCTTGAAGACGAAAAAATAAAAGAGATTGTTTTGTATTTTGAACCTTTTGTAGCGTATATCCCGGAACATCACGCCAGTTTTCAGAAAGACGAAATTGAAGTTTCGGACTTAAACATCAATGAAATTTTGCTTTTGCAGGACGGACATTGTTTTAGAGACGGAATTTTGAATTTATGCAAAAATGGTACTGATATCGACCAGAATAATTTTCAGATACAAAGCGGCAGCTTTGAAACCCTGATAAAATTAGCCGACGAAGGTTTGGGTACAACGTTACTTCCGTACTTGCACACCTTAGACTTAAAAGATTCCGACAAACTGAAGCTACGAAATTTTAAGGAACCAAAACCCGCTCGTGAGGTAAGTTTAATTTACCCAAAAAGCGAATTAAAAATGCAAATCATCGACGCTTTGCGATCTACAATTGCCGGAGTTGTAAAAGGAGCAATTGTTTTTCAGAACGTTCAAATTGTGAGTCCGCTACAAAAGAAATAGACATAAAAAAAGGAGCCAATTTGGCTCCTTTTTTTTATACTTTGATTAGTAGTAAACTTTGTTTTAGTTCTGGTTTTTCGATAATAAAATTCATTAACCATTCTTGTAATTGCTCCATTTCGTATGGTAACAGCGTTTTGATAGCTTTTTCTAATTCTTTACAGAAAAGTATCGGATCGAAACTTACTCTCTCAAGTATTGATTTCGTGTAATCAAACATCATTTTTGACATAATAAAATAAGATTTTCGGGGGTTATCTATATTTCTAAACTCGCACAAATTTAATCAAATATCATTCATATGCGTGTATTTTAACTTATTATTTTAAAAACTTTAGCAACGAATACGTTTTCTTAATATGCATAAATCAATATAGAATCATTCTAAACAACTCATTTAAACCTTTTTAAAGGCTCGAAACATCTCTCGTTTTCCCGGAGGGCCTGCTAATTTTTCGACAGTAAATCCAACTTCAATCATACTTCTTTTAACAACTCCGCGGGCAGCATAGGTTACCAAAACTCCATTTGGCTTTAAACTGTTGTACATTTTCCTGAAAATTTCAGTACTCCACAACTCCGGTTGTACTCTATATCCAAAGGCGTCAAAGTAAATCAAATCAAAAGTTTCAAAATCGTCTATTTCATGAAAAAATTGTTTCCTTTTGGTTAACGAGAATGTGTTGCAAATTTCATTTTTTTTATCCCATTCACATTTATGCATTTCTTCAAAAATGTTCTCAAATTCCAATGCATCAAGTTCACTGACATAATTCATTTCTAAAACTTCTGATGCCTCAACAGGATACGCCTCTACTCCCACATAATCAATTTTTTGATTTTTTTGATTCGATTCTAAAAAAGTGATAAAAGCATTCAAACCCGTTCCAAAACCAATTTCCAGAAGACTTACCGGTTTATCTTCAAATAATGAAAGTCCGTTTTTTATAAATACATGTTTTGCTTCCTGAATGGCACCGTGTTTAGAATGGTAGCACTCATCCCAATCCTGCAAATGAATTGTCGTTGAGCCATCTAGCGTTTTAATTATTTCTCTCTTCACTTTTTAGAAGTTTATAATGGATATCTCTGGAATTTATTTATTTTTAACAGTCAAATTTAGTCAAAACAAATGCGTAAAGCCTTAAAAAACGGCAGTTTTTTCATAAATTCTTTATAAAATCATCTTAATTTTTTCACTTTATTATAAGATAAATAAATCTCAGTTAAACGCCATAAATAATGCAGTTTTACTAAGGAATTTATATATTTTTACTTAATTTTGCATTCAGTAAATTCTATTTAACACCAAATCATTGTTTTAGAATCCTTCTTTACAATGAAAATTACATAAAAACTTTACATAATTATGAGTACAACTCAAACAAGCAAAATTGAAATCAGAAAAGCAACTTCGTCAAAAATAAGCGGAGTAGACTTTCAAAACTTAAGCTTTGGTGCTGTTTTTACAGACCATTTATTCGAATGTGATTTTAAAAATGGAGAGTGGCAAAATCCTGTCATTAAGCCTTATGCTCCAATTTTAATGGATCCTTCTTCAAAAGTCTTTCACTACGGACAAGCTATTTTTGAAGGAATGAAAGCTTACAAAGATGACAATAATGATGTTTGGTTGTTTAGACCTGATGAAAACTTCAAGCGTTTTAATAATTCAGCAGTTCGTATGGCAATGCCGGAAGTACCTGAAGCTATTTTTATGGATGGTTTAAATGAGTTATTGAAAATCGATCAGGAATGGGTTCAAAAAGGAAACGGAAGCAGCATGTATATTCGTCCTTTTATGATTGCTACAGGCGCTGGCGTTGTTGCAAATCCTTCTGATGAATATAAATTCATGATTTTACTTTCTCCTGCACAATCGTATTATGCCGGCGAAGTAAAAGTAATTATTGCTGAACATTATAGTAGAGCTGCAAATGGTGGAATTGGAGCTGCAAAAGCTGCAGGAAACTATGCTGCACAATTTTACCCAACAAATTTAGCAAACAAAGATGGTTTTCAGCAAGTAATCTGGACAGATGATGCAACGCATACAAAACTGGAAGAAGCAGGAACAATGAACGTTTTCTTCAGAATTAATGACACTTTACTAACTGCTCCAACAAGCGAAAGAATTTTAGATGGTATTACCAGAAAAAGTTTGATTGCTATGGCAGAAAAAGAAGGTCTTAATGTAGAAGTTCGCCCTGTTATTGTTTCAGAATTAGTAGAAGCTGCCAAAAACGGATCTTTAAAGGAAATCTTCGGAGCTGGAACTGCTGCAGTTATCAGCGTTATCAAAGGTTTCTCTTATCAGGATGTTTACTATGAAATGGCTCCGGTAGAAAATTCATACGCTGCACTTTTAAAAGAAAAACTAACCAATCTTCAAAACAAACTTTCTGAAGATACTTTTGGATGGACGGTTAAAGTTCAATAACCAAAAGATCGTTTTAAATATAAAAACCCGACAAATCTAAAATTTGTCGGGTTACTTTTTTCCACAATCTTGTCATTTCGACGAAGGAGAAATCCTCGTTAGAAGCTCGACAAAGATTGGATTCTCATTGCGGAGTTACTTGCGAGGATTTCTCCTTCGTCGAAATGACAAAAATTGCGCAAAGCTTTGCGAACTTCTTGTTCTTATTTTACAAGGACTACCCAAAAAAAACTTTGCGTTCTTTGCGGTTAATCTTTTACAAAAGCTTAGAAAAATCAGGTTTAAAATAATTAGGCCCTTTCATTACTTTTCCGTCTTCTCTGTAAATTGGCTGTCCGTCTTCGCCAAGTTTACTCATATTACTACGTTGGATTTCATCAAAAACAGCTTCGATTTTATCTTGCAAACCATGTTCGATAATGGTTCCGCATAAAATATACATCATATCTCCCAGAGCATCAGCAATTTCGACTAAATCATTATTCTGAACTGCTTCGAGATACTCCTCATTTTCTTCTTTCATTAAATTATAACGAAGGATTTTTTTAGTTTCGCCCAAATCAGCAATTGGTGTTTGACTGTGACCTATTTTAAAAGCAGTATGAAATTCAGTAACCGCATTAAGTTGTTTCTTCATGATTTTATTTACTTAAATGAAATGCCAAATTAGCAACTATTCATATACAATTCTCTAAATTTGTCAAAAATAATTTTCAACTATGTTTAGTCAAGGACAATTAATATTCGCACTCTGTTTTTTTATTGCATTTGTAATCGTAATGATATTTGCTTATCGAAAAGATCTCGCATTACACAGAATTTTTTATAAAGGAAATTACAAAGTATTAATAGTGTTCCTTATTTTTATTGCCCTGTTATTTGTGATCAAATTTTTCTTTAAAAGATAATTTCGAAAATTTATTGCTATATTTAGAATCAAATAATTTCAGAAGTTTTACAATTAAACTGCTGAAAAAACGTTTTATTTAAAGCTTTTATTGACCCACATATAATTTTATAAAGTATACTTTTATTGCTACACAATTAGCGTGACTAGTAATAAAATTTATAACTTTACGACACCAAATAAATGACTCCCAATGAAGATTCTAAAATATTTATTCCTTTTATTATTATTAAGCTTAGTTGCGCTAACTGTTTTTGTCGCTACCCAAAAGGGGATTTTTTCTGTAGAAAGAAGCAAGGTGATTAACTCCCCAAAAGCAACCGTTTATAATTATGTAAATGATTTTAGAAATTACGAAGATTTTGAATCGTGGTCAGTAGCAGATACTTCGATGAAAATGACATTCCCTAATAAAACAGCTGGAAATGGCGCCTCTTATTATTGGGCTGGAGCCGAAGGAAACGGAAATGCCATTACCTTAAAAACCAAAGAAGGAGAAAGCATTCAGCAAAAAATGAAATACGACGGAACAGAAGCTGATGTAAACTGGACTTTTAAAGATACTTTGGGAGGAAAAACAAAAGTAACCTGGAAAGCAACAGGAACGATGAGCTTTTTGTTTAAAGTATACACAGCCCTAAACGGAGGTTCTGATAAAGTTATTGGAACTATTTACGAAAAAAGTCTTGCCAACATTGATAAAAACCTGGATTTCGAAACTAAAACATATGCTATAAAAGTAAATGGTGTGGTAAGAAAAACCGAAACTGCTTATATCAGACAAACTTTTACAAGTGAAATTCCAAAAATAACCAAAAACGCCAGAATTGTTATTCCTAAATTGATTGATTTCAGCGAAAACAATGGCTTGTCTACCAACGGAAAACCTTTTATTATTTACCATACGTACGACACCACAACCGGATTGGCAAAAATTTCGATTTGTTTACCTACAAACAAAGAAATCCTGACCACTGCAGGAAGTGATATTTCGGGAGGAAAACTGGATGGTTTTGAAGCAGTAAAAACAACTTTAACAGGTGATTACACGCATCTAAACGAAGCAATGGCAAAAACCACAGCTTTTATAAATAAAGAAAAAATAATGCCGGATTTAAGCTGGTCTCACCTTGAAATTTTAACTATTAGCAAACTGGATGTAAAAAGTCCATCTAAGCTGATGACCGAAGTTTATTATCCTATTAAACCAAAAGTTGTTCCTGTTGTAAAAGCTCCTGTTTACAGAGCCAATACAGAACCAACATCTGTAGAACCTACAGAAACAGATCCTGCACAAACACCAAAAGCAGCACCAAAACCAAAAACGGTTCCTAAAACAACAACTCCTAAAACTACTGAAGAAGAATCAGAATTCTAATTTATTTAGAGCTGATTAAACCTTTTGTTTAAAATTCATTCTAATAAGATAAATCAAGGAATTTGACAGACGAGAAGGAATTTATACAAGAATTATTAAATCCTAAAACGCAGAACACAGCGTTTCAAAAACTCGTGTCTGATTATCAGAAACCTTTATATTCTCATATTCGAAACATTGTTTTGAATCATGATGATGCAGATGATGTATTGCAGAACACTTTCGTGAAAGTTTTTCAGTATTTAAAAAATTTCAAAGGAGAGAGTAAACTCTTCTCCTGGATGTATCGAATCGCCACCAATGAAGCTCTGACTTTTTTAAACCAAAAAGCAAAACTAAGCGGAATAACATCTGAAGCTTTACAAAATAAAACCATCGACAATTTGAAAGCCGATGTTTATTTTGATGGAGATGAAATTCAGATCAAACTTCAAAAAGCTATTGTAACCTTGCCGGAAAAGCAACAATTGGTTTTTAAAATGAAGTACTTTCAGGAATTAAAATACGAAGAAATTGCTGAAATCCTCGGAACTTCAGTTGGCGCTCTGAAAGCATCTTATCATCATGCTGTAAAAAAAATTGAAATATATGTTACATCAAATTAAACCTTTTGTAACAAAACCTGTCTTATAGATATTATGAAAGCATTTAAATTAGAAAACGAACCGAAAATAGCCACTGGATTTAAAACTCCGGAAAATTATTTTGATAATTTTTCGGCAAAAGTTTTACAGCAGCTAAACGAAGAGAAAGAAGTAAAAGTAATTCCGATTTACAAACGTAAAAAGGTACTTTCTATGATTGCTGCCGCTGTAGTTTTTATGGCGTTAATGATTCCAATCATAAACAACTATAATAATACCTCTAAAGAACTTGACGAAGATACTTTGGAAACCTATTTATCCTATCAGTCTAACCTAAATCAGTATGATTTAATTAAAGAACTGGATACTAAAGATATTGACAAACTTAATAAAAGTGTTGCCCTTGAACAGGAAACACTAGAAGATATTTTGGCTTCAAATCCAAACATTGAAAATTTAATTTCAGAATAAATAAAAATATCAAAAGATGAAAATTAAAAATATATTACCAATAATTCTATTCTTTGCTACTTTCTCATTTTATGCCCAAAACGATAAAACAGATGAAAAGCGAGAAAAAATTAAGGCTTATAAAGTTTCTTTTTTAACTACCGAGCTGGAACTTACCTCTACTGAGGCGGAGAAATTCTGGCCTGTTTACAATGCGTACGATGACAAACAATTTGAATTGCGTCACGAAAAAATGAAAGTGTATTTACGCAAATTAGATGATGATAATATTAGTACGATGTCAGAAAAAGAAGCCGCTACTCTTTTATCGCAAATAGAAAGCACAGATAAGGAATTATATCTTTTACGTGATAAATACAATACCAATTTAAAAAAGATACTTTCGGCAAAGAAAATATTAAAGCTTAAAAAATCTGAAGACGATTTTAATCGAAAATTATTAAAACAATACAGAGATAAAGCCGGCAACAAATAAAAAGCCACATTTAAAGAACAACAGCGACAGGAACACTATATAATAATACTTACTTTATTATTTAGGGTTCTTGTTATTTTAAGACTATTTAAAACGAAGTCTTACTACTTTATTATGACCTGCAGCAATCGCAGTATTTCTATTTATAAAACGAATCGTAAAAAATTTTGTATCCGTTGATAATTGCGTCCAGTTTTCGCCACCATTCTGAGAGTACTGAATACCTTCAGAACCCACACAAATAATTTCCTTACCATTTCCGCCCGGAACGTATTGCACGCACGACGCGTATCCAAAACCCATTTCCTGCCCTATTAACTTCCAGGTATTTCCTCCATCAGTAGTAAAAGCTTTGTTGTCTGTTTTTTTGTTTGGAAGTTCATAATCTCCACCGGCAATAAATCCGTGTTTGGCATCGTAAAAATCAGCTGTAAAAATACCGGTCATTGTTTTTCCCTGCACAATAGGAGTTTCGATTACTTTCCATGTTTTAGCTTTATCGGCAGAGTAAAATACTCGTGCTTTTTTTCCTCCTGAAACCAACCATGTATCATTTCCTTTTATCACGATATTCGAATTACTTGCGGCAAAAGCAGCTTCACCCTCAGCATTAGTAGGTAATTTATCCGATAATATTTTTGTCCAGGTTTCTCCTCCGTCACGTGTTACAATAATCGAAAAAGTATCTTCGGTAGGATCACCAATTGCTATTCCTTCCTTATCGTTCCAAAATTGCATGCTGTCGTAAAACACCTTAGCGTTCACTTCTTTATAAACTAATTTTACTTTTTGTGTTTTTTTAGAAACCTGATAAAGCAGTGCAGGATTTCCTACGCTTAGTAAAAATATACTTTGAGAATTTTGAGCAATACTTCTAAATTCCAGATTCAAGGTATCACGATAAATACGATCTTCAAACTTCTCTTTTTTATCTAAATCATAATAGCCAAATCGGGAATTATCAGCTCCGTACCAAACTTTATTCTTGTCTATTGAGATCGCTCTAATACTAATTTTATCCTGAAATAAAGTATCTATTTGTATTGAAGTAAAACCACTGTAAAACGGTCTTTCATCATTATGATTCAGCGCTTTAAAAGACATTAATAAAATTAAAGCACCGAAAAAAAATATTACTTTTCTCATATAAATCAGTTTTTTTTATTGCTAAAATACAATTATTTATAACATATAAAATAAGTTCCTTGTTTTTTTCTGGCACAGTAATTGGATATCTCCCAGTATTAATCTTTAATATGATTTTATCATGAAAACTAATTTACTTTTAATAGCGTTTGCAGCTTTAGTTTTTGGTTCTTGTTCAGCACAAAGCCAAACTACTGTATATGCAAAAAATTCAGATATAAGCGATAACTTAGACTTAAGAGCAGTAGCTTCTATCTTTGGTGAATCAGCCAATCTTCAGGATTTCGAAAGACGTTTGAATGATCCAAAATACCAAATCTCGAATCTTGATTTAAATGGCGATGATCAGGTTGATTATTTACGTGTGATAGAATCTGTAGAAGACAGAACTCACGTTGTAATTATCCAGGCAGTTCTTGATCGTGATGTTTACCAGGATATTGCAACAATCGATGTAGAAAGAGATAATTACAATAAAGTAAGCGTACAGGTGGTAGGTAATACTTATTTATACGGAGACAATTATATTTATGAGCCGGTTTACAGTGTTGCGCCAGTAATATATACCTCATTTTGGGTAAATAATTACAGACCATATTACTCTACCTGGGGATGGAATTATTATCCAACCTACTATGCAGCGTGGAGCCCTTACCCAATTTACAGATATAGAAACAACATTGGAGTTTATATCAATGTAAACAATCATTACAATTACGTAACAACAAGAAGAAGTTACAGAGCTCCGGTTTTATACGCATCAAGACGTACTTACGGTTACGAAACAAGACGTCCTAACTATAGCTTTGCTCAAAGACATGCTAATGTAACAAACAGGTATGATTTAGATCAAAGACGTACTGCAAGCAGAGAATCTAACAGAAATCAAAACACTTACAATACAAACAGATCTAATACAAATAGAACATCTGCAACAGACAATAGAACTACAAACAGAAACTATGCTGAAAACAGAACTAATACTGACAGAAGTTACAACACTAATCGTTCAACTCCTGTAAACAGAGGTAATTCGGCTACGGTAAACAATAACAATGCGGCAAGAGTTGAAAACACAACTAACAGAACCGAAAACAGAAGAGATTACAGTCAGAACAATTCTAATGTTTCAAGAGAAAGTACACCTAGAAATACAAATAATAGAGGAACTTATACTCAAAGAACAGAAACTCCCTCTCCGCAGAGAGCAGAACCAACAAGAAACTACTCCCAAAACAGAGGAAGTTCAGAAAGCAGATCAAGCTCATCAAGAGCTCAAAACACTCAGCGTTCTGAAGCTCCAAGAGCAAGCCAGGAATCAAGAAGCAGCCAGCCACAAAGAGAAAACAGCGCAGGCACAAGAAGTTCAGGCGGAAGAAGAGGTTAATATTAAATTCGCATTTCTAAATAAAAAACTAAAGCACAATTTGACGATTGTGCTTTTTTTTATCTTTTTTCTTATAATTGACTCTAATTTGTTTTAAAACAGTAAATTTGCAACCGTCTTTTATAAAAACATACATGAGCGCATCGCATAAAAACTTACATAGTAAGTTGTCTATAGGGGGTTTATTGATCACATTAGGGATTATTTATGGGGATATCGGTACTTCTCCATTATATGTAATGAAAGCCATACTTGGCGAACATATCATAAACGCGGATATTGTATTAGGAGGTATCTCATGTGTTTTTTGGACTTTGACTTTACAAACTACAATAAAATACGTACTTATTACCTTAAGTGCTGATAATCATGGCGAAGGTGGTATTTTTGCATTATATGCGTTAGTCAAAAAAACAAAAATTCAGTGGCTCATTGTGCCCGCCATAATTGGAGGAAGCGCATTGCTTGCCGATGGAATTATAACGCCGCCTATTTCGATATCATCAGCGGTAGAAGGAATTAGAGCATTTTATCCTAAAATGGAAACCGATACAATAGTATATATTGTAATTGGGATTCTATTTATTTTATTTACCATACAACAATTTGGAACCAAGCTGGTTGGAAAGTTTTTTGCACCAATGATGCTAATTTGGTTCGCTATGCTTGGCACATTAGGATTCATTCAAATTTTACAACATCCTGAAGTTGTAAAAGCCATTAACCCATATTATGCTTATCATTTATTACAAATACATCCTGAAGGATTTTTTGTTCTTGGATTAGTATTTTTATGTACAACAGGAGCTGAAGCATTGTACTCTGATATGGGTCACTGTGGTCGAAAAAACATCAGAATCAGCTGGATTTTTGTAAAACTGACTTTGGTATTAAATTATTTTGGACAGGCTGCGTATTTAACGCACCATGAAGGAAGTACTTTGCAACAATTAGGTGGAGAAAACGGAAATCCATTTTATCTTATTATGCCGCATTGGTTTTTACCATTCGGAATTGTTGTAGCGACTTTAGCAGCGGTTATTGCTTCTCAGGCCCTTATTAGTGGTTCATTTACATTGATCAACGAAGCAATGCGTCTGAATTTCTGGCCAAAAGTAAAAATCAAATATCCTACCGAAGTAAAAGGACAATTATACATTCCGTCAATTAACTGGTTGTTGTTTTTTGGTTGTGTTGGAATCGTTTTGCATTTCGAAAAATCAAGTAATATGGAGCATGCGTACGGTTTAGCGATTGTACTATGTATGATCATGACTACTATTTTGCTTAATTATTACTTAATCATGAAGCGTGTAAAATTATACTTCATGGTGCCGCTTATTACCATTTATTTATTAATTGAATTCAGTTTCCTGATTGCTAATATTACCAAATTTGCAGATGGAGGTTACGTGACTTTAATCATTGCGTCTGTACTTATCTCTATCATGACGATCTGGTATTTGGCTAAGAAAATTAATAAAAGCTATACTAAAATCATCAAAATTGACGATTATAAGAAAGTATTAATGGAGTTGAGCGAAGACTTATCTATTCCTAAATACGCAACACATTTGGTTTATATGACCAATGCTAATCGCGTAGATGAACTGGAGGAAAAGGTAATTTATTCGATATTACAAAAACGACCAAAAAGAGCTGATATCTACTGGTTTGTTCACGTAAATATCTTAACTGAACCATATAAAACACAATATAAAGTTACCGAAATTGCAAAAGATGACATTTACAGAATCGATTTTAATTTAGGATTTAGAGAACCTACCAAAATCAATTTGATGTTTAGAGAAGTAATTCGCGATATGGTAAAACGTGGCGAAGTAGATATTACCAGCCGTTACGAATCATTAAACAAAAACAATATTATTGGTGATTTCAAATTTGTATTGTCTGAGAAATTCTTATCGAACGATAATGATTTAAGATGGCACGAAAATATCATCATGAACTCTTATTTCTTTATCAAGAAACTGAGTTTGTCTGAAGAAAGAGCATTTGGTCTAGATAGTAGTTCAGTTAAAATAGAGAAATTCCCAATGGTGCTTCACGCTCCGGAAAACATCGGACTAACCCGAATTATCAAATAAATCAATTCTAAAATACATTCAAAAAACACTCTTTTAAACTTATTAGAGTGTTTTTTTTCTTTTTAAAGGAAGTTAAAACAACAATCAAAATTAAAAATTTAACTTTCAATCAATTAATAGTACCTTTGCAACTCAAATAATTAAAATGAGATTACACAGAAATTTAGTTTATACTACCATCGATTCTTTAAATGCAATTTTCAATGAAGGAGAATATGCAGACAAAGTGGTAGCAAGAGCATTAAAAAAAGACAAACGTTGGGGAAGTTCTGACAGGAAGTTTGTTGCTGAAACGATATACGAAATTGTTCGTTGGAAACGATTATACGCAGAAATTGCCGAAGTAAAAGAACCTTTCGACAGAGAAAATCTATGGAGAATGTTCGCAGTTTGGGCCGTTTTAAGAGGATACCCAATCCCGGATTGGAAACAACTGGAAGGAACTCCCGAAAGAAAAATAAAAGGACGTTTTGATGAACTATCTAAAGTTAGAGCCTTAAAAGAATCTATTCCGGACTGGATGGATGAATTAGGTGTAAAAGAACTTGGAGAAAAAGTTTGGGCTACAGAAATTGCCGCTCAAAACCAGCCTGCTAAAGTTATTTTAAGAACCAATACGCTTAAAGGAACTAAAGAAAGCCTGAGAAATACGTTGATGGATTTGAATATTGAAACAGAATATTTAAAAGATCAGCCTGAAGCTTTAGTATTAAAAGAAAGAGCCAATGTATTTTTGACTGACGCTTTTAAACAAGGTCTTTTTGAAGTTCAGGATGCCAACTCACAATTAGTAGCCGGTTTTATGGATGTAAAACCAGGAATGCGCGTTGTAGATACCTGCGCCGGTGCCGGAGGAAAAACACTGCACATTGCTTCTTTGATGGAAAACAAAGGACAATTGATTGCAATGGATTTGTACGAAAGCAAACTGAAACAATTGAAATTAAGAGCCAAAAGAAATGGTGCTTTTAATATTGAATACAGAATCATCGATACTACAAAAGTGATCAAAAAATTACACGAAAAAGCAGACCGTGTTTTAATTGATGCACCTTGTAGTGGTTTAGGAGTTCTTAAAAGAAATCCGGATGCCAAATGGAAACTGAAACCTGAATTTATTGATAATATTCGTAAAGTACAGGCAGAAGTTTTAGAAAGCTATTCTAAAATTGTAAAACCAGGTGGAAAGTTAGTTTACGCAACTTGTTCTGTTTTACCATCTGAAAATCAGGAGCAGGTAGAAAAATTCCTGAAAACCGAAATCGGACAACAATTTACTTTCATAAAAGATCGTAAAATTTTAGCTTCTGAATCTGGTTTTGATGGATTTTATATGGCTTTAATGGAACGCAAAGACGCTGTTATAAAAGAATAGTTAAAATTTAAATTCCAATTTTTAAATCCCAAATTCCAATTGTAAGGCTGGAATTTGGGATTTATTTATTTTATCACGAGAGAAGTATAGGGTCTACGGGATATTTTTACTTATTGAGCTCTCTTTTTTTACCAACATTAAATTCCTAACGGAGTCAACTTACAGAGATTGAAACCTTTTTACAAGATAAATATTCAAAAAGAAATATCTCTTAGAGATTAAATATTGGTGAAAAAGCATACCGAAAAAGGCTATTTGTCCCGTAGGGACTAAAAACAGCAACCTATTTTAAATTCATTAAGCCATGCTTGGCTTACGCAACAACTTCCCGTTTTCGTTTTCTTTAAACTTCGGAACAAAAACAATCTCTTTTGGTTTTTCATATTTATCTAAAACATCAAAAAACTCTGGCGCAAATTCTTGTTTCTCGCCTTCGATAACCAAAATTAATTTTTCGCCCAAAGAAGTATCCGGAACTCCTGTTACAAAAAATCTGGTATTTATTTTACCTATCAGTTTTGCTTCTATCTGTTCTGGAATGAGCTTTACTCCTCCACTATTAATAACATTATCAATTCTTCCCAGGAAAATAAATTGATTCTCTCTTATCAATTCGACCAAATCATTGGTCACAATTGGCTCATCAGAAATAGCAGCAACAGTAATCACCAAACATCCGCGATCATCCAGACTAATTTTTGCATTTGGCAAAACAGTAAAAACATTCTCTCCCACTTTTCTCGCAGCGATATGAGTAATGGTCTCCGTCATACCGTATGTCTCATAGACTTCGGTTTTTATCAATGGCAAAACTTTTTCTTCAAGAGCAGTATCCATTTTAGCACCGCCAACTATCAGTTTTTTTACATTTTTTAAATTATCAATCGAATTCTGAACCTGCAAAGGCACCATAGCAACAAAATCATACTCTTTTGTATTTAGCCCTAATGGTTGTGTGCTTGGCGCAACAATATCCAATTCGAGACCTAAAATAATAGCACGAACCAACATCATTTTACCGGCAATAAATTGCACAGGCAAACAAAGTAAAGCCTTATTTCCCGGCTCTAATTCGAAAAAATCTCCAGTGCCTAAGGCAGACTGAATCATGGCTTGTTTTTCTAATCTTACTAGTTTTGGAAGCCCCGTGGTTCCGGAAGTTTTCATCTCGATATAGTCCTTATCATCGAACCAATCGAGCAGAAACTCCCCTATTGCAGCTTCATTTCCGTCGCCTTCTTTTATATAATCATAAGCAACACGGCGCAACTCGTCAGCGTTTAAATGAAAACCATTTATCTTAAAATAGTTGTGAACATTTTTGTGTGTTAATTTTGACATTTTATAATTGATTTGAAATTTCTACAACATTTATTTTACCGGTTAATTTTTCTTTCCAGTTACTCCAATTATATTTTTTACTAAAAATAAAAAGTAAAATAGGATAGATTATGACAACCGGCAATATAACATCAAGGCCGGCAGATGGCTCTGATAAATCTTTAAAAATAGAATGAGTCTGAAAGACAGACCAATCTGAAGTAACTAATAAAGCTCCGATTAAATTATTGGCAGCATGAAAACCAAGAGCCAATTCTATTCCCTCATCCATAAGGGTAATAACGCCTAAAAACAAGCCAGTTCCTATGTAATAAACCATAATAACGTAACCCATTTTAGCAACTTCCGGATTAAAAATATGCATTAGCCCAAATATAAGAGAGGTCATCATTAACGGAAACCATCTATTAAGAGCCAAATTAGCAAAACCCTGCATTAGATATCCTCTGAAAATATATTCTTCGGTACTGGTTTGAATGGGAATCAATATCGCTCCTAAAACCAATAAAATCAAAAAAGGAACCAGTTTAAAATTCCATACAAAATTTTCAGGAGCGTTTAAATACACTACTACAAAACTTAGTATTGTAAAAAAAGACCAAAGAAAGAAGGAGAAAAAAATACGTTTCCAATCGACCGCTTTTCTTGATGTTGTAACCGATAAAAGGGTTTGATGATGCAAATATTTGAGTACAAAATAAATACCGGCAAATGCAAAAGCAAACGAAATCATAACCAAAAACAAGGTAAGATTTGGCTCGAATATTTTCATAACGGCAGCATTATCTGTTGGAATTGCTTGTTTCCCGGTCAAAGTTTTTCCCAACACCGCAACAGAAAAAGGAATCTGACCTATAAATGACGCGATAATAATTAAAACTGATCCAACTAGATACAACCAAAACTTATTTTGAGATTTAATTCCTTGCTCTAAAAACATATTTATAATAATTTAAAAATGAGAATTCGATTTAACAACTAAATCTTACTTTTGGTCTTGCTAAAATACCGAATTTTTAATTTAATTCACTTAACACACTTTAAATATAACAAAATGATACAAATTTACCACAATCCACGCTGCGGAAAATCAAGAAGCTGTGTGGCTTTTATTGAGCAAACCAATCAGGAATACCAAATCATTCCGTACCTGACAGAAACTCCTGATTTTAATGAGCTAAAAGCATTACTCAAAAAATTAAATCTTGAGGCCATTGAATTAGTTCGAACTAAAGAGAAAATATGGATCGAAAATTATAAAGGAAAAGAATTAACCAATGACAAGATTATTCAGGCCATGACAGATTATCCCATTTTAATAGAACGTCCAATTGTTATAAAGGACGGAAAAGCAATTATAGGACGCGATTTAGAGAAAGTTGCTTCTTTTTTAGATTGATTATAAAGAGCATTATTAACATTTTTTTGTGATTTCTCTCTTTAAACCAAAAGGTACATTTGCGGTCTAAAAGAAAAAGAAACCAGAAATTAAAATGAAAAAAATCAAATTTGCTGTATTACTTGTATTCCTATTTACAAGTTTTTACAATTACGCGCAACAACCACCAGGTAAAAACAAAGTAAAAGTTACAGGAAAAGTTTTCGAAAAAATAAGCAAACAACCTCTTGAATATGCCACTATTTCGATCACAGCACCAAATGACACTAAAGTCATTGCAGGCGGAATCACAAATCCTAAAGGGGAATTTGATGTAGCAATTGCTCCTGGAACTTACGATATAAAAGTTGAGTTTATTTCGTTTAAAGCAACCGAGATTAAAGGAAAAAATATTCAGGATGATACTAATTTAGGTGTCGTAAATCTATCTGAAGACGCAGCACAACTGAATGAAGTTGTTGTTCGTGCAGAAAAATCGTCAGTAGAAATAAAACTGGACAAAAAAGTATACAATGTAGGCCAGGATATGATGGTAAAAGGCGGAACTGTAAGTGACGTTTTGGACAATGTTCCATCGGTTTCTGTTGACACTGAAGGAAACGTAAGCTTAAGAGGAAGTGATAATATCAGAATTTTAATTGACGGAAGACCTTCAAACGCCATCAACGTTGCCGAAGCTTTACGCCAGCTTCCGGCAGATGCTATTGATAAAGTAGAAGTAATTACAAACCCATCAGCACGTTATGATGCAGAAGGAGGATCAGGATTGATCAACATCATTCTTAAAAAAGGAAAAAATCAGGGACTAAACGGAACTTTTATTGCCTCAACAGGTATTCCTGAAACGTATGGTGCAAGTGCCAACCTGAATTATAAAACCGAAAAATTAAACTACTTCACAACTGCAGGTTACAACTACAGAACCAATGAAGGTGGAGGATTAACCAATACGGAATATTTTAATGCCGATAAAACACCTAAAGGATATTTAGATGAAGATCGTGACACTAAAAGAACCAACGAAGGATTCAACGGAAGAGCAGGTGTAGAATGGACAGTTGCGCCAAATACATTTTGGACAAATGCTATTAATTACCAAAAAAGTAATGGAAATAGCAGAGATTTAATTAACTACAATAATTTCGACGCTAATCGAGCTTTTACAGGAACTTCTTTCCGTTTGAACAATGGAGATACAGATAGCGAAAATGTAGAGTATACTTCAAATTTAATTAAAAACTTCAACGACAAAGGACACAAACTTACTGCCGATTTATCGGTTTCAAGAAATACAGATGACAGTAATAGTCTTATTACAGCATCACCTAATTTTAATAATACTTTAAACGATCAGGTTCAAAAACAAATACAAGTTCAGGCTGATTATGTTTTGCCTTTAGGCGAAGGAAGCCAGTTCGAAGCCGGATACAAAGGTAATTTTGGTGACTTAAACAACAAATACATAATAACCGACAATAGTGGTATTGCTAATCCCAATCTTTCAAATACTTTAGAGTACAAAGAAAACATAAATGCGATTTACACGCAATACGGTTTCAAAGTAAACAAATTCTCTTATTTATTTGGTTTACGTTGGGAAGACACCAACATTCAGGTGAACTTATTAGATAATAATGATTTCAATACTAAGAAATACAACAACTTATTTCCTAGTGCTTTTATTAGTTACGAAATTTCAGATCAGAGTAATTTTACGGCAAGCTACAGTAAACGTTTGTCAAGACCAAGAGGACGTTTCATGAATCCTGCAACAAATTACTCCAGTAATGTCAATATTTTTCAGGGAAATCCGGATCTTGATCCGTCTCTAACTGATAAATATGATATTGGATATCTTAAACGTTGGGACAAAGTAACTTTTAATACTTCGGCTTATTTCGAAAACACAAAAGACGTTTTTAGTTTCGTAAGAACTCCTACAGGCGACGTTGTAGATTATGATGGTCAGGTCGTAACTCCTACACCAGATAATCCAGTTGAGGGAATTCCGGTTATTTTAAGCCGTCCAATTAACTTAGGAAGAGAGCAAAAATTCGGTTTTGAATTTACATTGAATTATACTCCATTCAAAAAATGGAGAGTAAACAGTAATTTCAATATTTACAACGTAAAAACTACCGGAGAAAACACGTACACTGATACTAAAGGAAACGTTGTTGTACAAAATCTGGACAACCAAGCCACAACCTGGTTTGCCAGAATCAACTCAAAATTAACTTTACCATACAAAATCGACTGGCAGTTAAGCGGAGTCTACAATGGGGAACAAAAAACAGCTCAGGGTAAAAACCTTGGACAATTTGCCATGAATACTGCTTTTAGTAAAGATGTTTTAAAAGATAAAGCTACTATTGCATTCAATATTAGCGATATTTTCAACTCAAGAATCATGAAGTCATACACTTACCTTCAAAATGATACAACTCTTGAAAGCCAGACATCATATGGTGAAATGCAATTTCGTAAACGTCAATTCAACTTATCGTTTACCTATCGTTTCAATAAACCTAAAACCGAAAGAGAAAAACCGGGTGCGCCAAGAAATGATGGTGACGGCGGAGGAGAATTTCCTGGATAACACTTCGTGAAATTCCAAAAATAAAAAATTCCAAATTCCAATCTCATTGGATAAATTCCAAAATTTAAAATCCAAATTCCAATTTAAAAATTGGAATTTGGTTTTTTTTTTGATAAACTGTAAATGTTGTTGAAAACATAATATCTACATTTTTTTACCGCAGAGAATACAAAGATTTTTATCTAAGAATGTTTAAAACACAAAGTTCGCTAAGCTAAATCAACATAAAGCTTGCGAACTTTGCCTTTTATAAAAAGCTGATAGTAAGAAAACCTTGGCGTTCTTTGCGGTAAATTTTTTCTTTCTGTATAGGTTTTGGGATTGGCTTTTTGGATTTTTTTATTTTTGGAATTTCATTTTTTGGAACAAAAAAAAGGACTCGTAAAAACGGGTCCTTTTTTTATAAAGTCAACTTAAAATTAAATTGCTTGTTCTGCTTTTTTCTTTGCTCTTTTCTCTTTGATCATTTCCCAGCTTGCTCCCGTAACCCAATAAGATACGAAACCAACTAAGAAAAACATCAACCAAAACCCTATAGTTAGTATGGTCAAGAAAAGTAAAAAGCCTAAGTACTGTGAAAATTCAAACATGTTTTCCGGAATTTTTGAATGTAAGGACAAATGTATGTTTTATATTTTTCCTTAGCAATAAAAACCAAATCAATTTTCATAAAATCACAATAATCCGTATATTTAAACTCATTTTAAATAAGGGATTTTTTCGAATATTATTTAACTAGCTAAACTATAAGAACATGAGTATTTTCAGGAGCTGATTCCTGCTGTCCACTATATCTTTTGTGTCCGCCGCCGCGGACACAAAAGGATGCCGCTCCCATCAGGGCTCATATCTTTACATTATTATATCAAAATCTTATCTTTGGATATAAACTATTGATAAACAGAACTAAGTTGCAAAATTCTATCGGGGCGAAATACATCATTGATGATATTGTAAACACTAGGTAAATCCTCTTAGTTTTAATTACATTTTAAGTCACAATAGTACTTAAGCACTTTATTTTAGATAAAGATGCTGTATAAAAAATGAGCAAAGACCAGTGTAATTTTTTGTTTATTATTCTAAAATATGGAATTATGAATTTAAAGTATTCTGTGGGACTAGACGTTTCAAGCAAAAAGATCAATGCTTGTATGAGTTGTATTGATGAAAAACAAAAAGTAATTGTAAAATCAAGTACTGTAATTTCCAATAATAAAAAAGGATTTAAAATTTTACAAGATTGGGTATTAAAACACGTAAAGGAAAATGTTCCAGTTGTTGTATGTATGGAAGCTACAGGGATTTATCATGAAAATTGCGCTTATTATTTATTTGAAAAAGGATTTTCGGTTTCTATTATTTTACCCAATAAGGCCAAAAAGTATTTGGAAGCAATTGGATTAAAATCAAAAAATGATAGTATCGATGCCAAAGGATTATCCCAGATGGGAGCCGAGCAATGTTTGGATACCTGGCAGCCTATGGGAACATTTTTTTATGAATTACGACTATATACCAGACAACATCAAAATGTAACCGAATTAAAAACGGTTTTAAAAAATCAATTCGATGCATTAAGTTTTGCCATGCATCAAGTCGATCCAGTAACAAATCAATTAAAAGAAACCATAATTTTATTTGACAAACAGCTGAAAGAATTGGAAAAAGTAATCAACAACCACATAAAATCAGATGCAAAAATAGCTGAACGTGTTGCTAATATTTTAGAAATAAAAGGCATTGGGATTTTAACTTTAGCAACAATTTTAGCCGAAACTAATGGTTTCGAACTCTTCAACAACTACAAACAATTGGTTTCTTACGCAGGTTATGATGTTGTAGAAGCCCAATCAGGAACCAGGGTTGGAAAAACCAAAATATCAAAAAAAGGTAATTCCAGAATTAGAAGAGCAATGCACATGCCATCACTTGTTGTTATAAAATGCGAAGTAAAACCATTTAAGGAACTATTTGAACGAACTTATAATAAGCACGGAATCAAAATGAAAAGCTATGTTGCCGTTCAAAAGAAATTACTGACAATGATTTATTATATGTGGAAGAAAAAGGAACGCTTTGAACCAAATTATATAAAAAGCATCCAAGAAAAGGAGCAGAAGTCTTTCTCTCTGTTTGCCTTTGAAAAAGGCATAAAAAACAGCCCCAATAAAATTGAGGCTGCACAAGGTAAACATCCAGCGAATGATCACAGTAAGTTTCCTCTCTGTTAAAACAAAGATAAAAAATATTAAAATTAATTAGGTAATTAAGATAGTACCTAGGGCAATAGTTTTCCAAAAGAAGTTTTTATTAACTAAAGAAATAGTAAGCATACCAGTAAAAAATGCGTGTAAATCCGCGACTTAACGAATTAAATCTGTTTCATCCGCGTTCCATTTACCATACAAACATTAAACAACAAACATTAAACAACAAACATTAAACAACAAACAATAATCACACATATATAACATCATGAAATACAGAATAGAAAAAGATACCATGGGCGAAGTACAAGTTCCAGCCGATAAATATTGGGGAGCACAAACAGAACGTTCAAGAAATAATTTCAAAATTGGCGCTTCGGCATCAATGCCACAAGAAATCATAGAAGGTTTCGCTTATCTAAAAAAAGCAGCCGCCTACGCCAATGCCGATTTAGGCGTTTTACCAGCCGAAAAACGTGACGCTATTGCAGCCGTTTGCGACGAAATTCTTGCCGGGCAATTAAAGGATGAATTTCCGTTAGTGATTTGGCAAACCGGTTCGGGAACCCAAAGCAACATGAACGTGAATGAAGTTGTCGCCAATCGCGCACAAGTTTTAAAAGGATTTAATATTGGCGAAGGAGAACCTTTTATTAAAGCCAATGACGATGTAAACAAATCGCAATCATCAAACGACACCTTCCCTACCGCCATGCATATCGCAGCGTATAAAATGGTAATTGAAACCACCATTCCGGGAGTCGAAAAATTGCACGCAACTTTAGCTGCAAAAGCAACCGAGTTTAAAGACGTTGTAAAAATTGGCCGTACGCACCTCATGGACGCTACACCATTAACTTTAGGACAGGAAATTTCAGGTTATGCCGCTCAATTATCTTTCGGATTAAAAGCGCTTAAAAATACTTTAGCACATCTTTCAGAAATTGCTCTTGGAGGAACCGCAGTAGGAACCGGACTAAATACACCAAAAGGTTACGATGTAAAAGTTGCCGAATACATCGCAAAATTCACCAACCTGCCTTTCGTTACAGCCGAAAATAAATTTGAAGCGCTGGCTGCACACGATGCGATTGTTGAAACACACGGAGCATTAAAACAATTGGCAGTTTCACTAAACAAAATAGCAAACGACATCAGAATGCTGGCTTCAGGACCACGTTCCGGAATTGGAGAAATTCATATTCCCGAAAACGAACCAGGATCCTCAATCATGCCCGGAAAAGTAAATCCAACGCAATGCGAAGCCTTAACCATGGTATGCGCACAAGTAATAGGAAATGATATGACAATTGCCGTTGGCGGAATGCAGGGACATTATGAACTAAATGTCTTTAAACCTGTTATGGCTGCAAACTTCCTGCAATCAGCAAGACTGTTAGGAGATGCCTGCGTTTCATTCGATGAACATTGCGCTCAGGGAATAGAACCCAACTATAAAAGAATCAAAGAATTGGTAGACAATTCATTGATGTTGGTTACGGCTTTAAACACCAAAATAGGTTATTATAAAGCAGCCGAAATTGCTCAAACCGCTCACAAAAACGGAACAACGCTTAAAGACGAAGCTGTTCGTTTGGGTTACGTAACTCCAGAGGATTTTGATGCGTGGGTAAAACCGGAGGAGATGGTTTAGATAATTATAAATTGTGAATTGTTAATGGTAAATTATTCCAAACAATCGATGCATATACTTTATCCATAGTTAACAAAAAAGAGCTTTCTAAATAATAGAAAGCTCTTTTGTTATATTCAATACTGTACTCTGAAGATTAAAATCAATTAACAATTCATAATTAACAATTTATAATTATGAATTATTTCCCGTCTACATAATCTTGCAAATAGGCAAATCTTTCCGTCAACTTACCATTTTCGGTGATTTTAGCACGTTGTAAAATTCCGTCTTTATCTCCATTGAAGAAAGCAGGAATAACATGTTCCATAAATTGCTCTCCAAAACCTTCGCTGGCATCTTTAGGGATTTCGCAAGGTAAATTATCGACTGCCATAACTACAACAGCTGCAGGATGAAACACCTCAACTTCTCTGTCTTCTAAAGGAAAATAACCATAGATAGGCTCTTCAATTGTCGACGAACGCAAAGTACAGGCAATTGGCCCCTTCACATCACAAGAAATATCAGCCACAACTTTTAGTTTGCAATCACTGGCATTCAACATTTCTCTCGTTAAAATCATTGGAGCGCCAGTAGCATAAAAATGCCCGGCAAAATAAATATCCGAAACTTTAGTAAACTTTTCAAAATCAGAAACGTACTCAGCAGGATGGGCTACAAAATCTCTAAAATCAATAACCTCTCCGTCTATCCTTTTATTATATTCTAAAACATCCAATTGAACATAGACAGGTTGAGCATAGTTTTTAGTCAGATAATTTTCGATTGTAATTTCCTTAACTTTAATAGCATCCAGAATTTCTTTGGCGCCGCTGCCTACTTTTCCGGTTCCGGTCAGGATGAATTTTAATGCAGGCAAATTAAGACGCTTCAAATGCATGATCAAGGCATCTTTTCCGGCAAGAGTTTCTGCTTTGGGCAATTTAAACAATTCAAATTTTATCCCAAAAGCACGAATTCCATTATAAACACCAACCATTCCGGCGTATTTTCCAAAACCAATTAAGCGACGATTTTGATCATCAACAATAGTTTCATGATCGTACAAATCGATATTTTTTTCTAAAATTGCTTTCAATAATTTCTGATTATAAGGCTGTTTCTTTATCGTATGCGAAAAAAAGAAATACGCTTTATTTGGAATCAAATTTTCTACAGGAACTTCTTTTACGCCAAATAAAACATCAGAGCCAGAAACATCGTCTGTCACAGTGATTCCCATACTTTTATATTGAACATCAGAAAAAATCCTAATATCAGAACTTTCTACCTCAACAATAGCATCATGATAGGTTTGTTTCAGTTTTGCAAGTTCATTTGGTGAAAATACAACACGTCGATCCGGTGGATTTTTTCTTTCTTTTATAATTCCAAATTTCATTTATAGCAGATTAAAATAATTATTAATATAACTTTTTTACTTAAATTTGTTTCAAATGTAACAAATTTAGTTAAATTTTTGTTGTGAAAATACAACTAAGAATGTTTTAAAACCGTTAGAAGCTGAATAACAATCAACTAATTAAACTACGTCTTAATATTTTGTTAAAATAGTCTTTTTAAACAGTAAAAAAAGACAAAACATAAATATTGAATTCTATATATTTGTTTTTAAAGAATGATGAAAATGAGCCTCCTTAAAAAAACAAATATACCACAAATACTTTTCTCAATACTAGTTTTAACCTCTTGTGGTAAAGACAAAAAAACACAAACAGATACAACAGCAGAAGTCGAAGATACTTTACCTAAAATGAAACCATTAGCAAATGAAACTAAAATTTCACAAGCTTATATCAATTCAGTTGCCGGAAGAATAAATCACTTTTACACAAAAAACTGGCCGAACAATAGTATGAACGGAAGTTTTTTAGTGGCCAAAAATGGTCAGATTATCTTTGAAAGATATAATGGTTTCGCCAATAAAAATAAAGAAACGAAAATAACAGCAGAAACTCCGGTGCAAATTGCTTCCGTAAGTAAAGTTTTGACTGCAACAGCAGTTTTAAAATTGGTGAATGCCGGTAAAATCGATTTGGACCAAAAAGTAAACACTATTTTAAAAACATTTCCCTATCCGGATTGTACGATTCGAATGTTATTATCTCACAGAAGCGGAATGCGTAATTACGCTTATTTTACAGACAGAGACAAGTCGGTTTGGGACAGACACAATCAACTAACCAATAAAGATATTCTTGATATTTTGGCTACAAAAGATATTGGATTAGAAGCTAAAACCGGAACACGTTTTAGTTACTGCAATACCAATTATGCAATGCTTGCGCTTATTATCGAAAAAATTACAGGTCTGTCATACAAAGAAGCCATGTCTGAAATGATATTCAAGCCTCTTGGAATGACGCATACTTATGTTTTTGATGATGATAAGGACAGAAAAAAAATCGTTCCCTCTTATAAAGGTAATGGTGTCGAAATTGGTTTTGATTATCTGGATAATGTTTACGGAGATAAAAACGTATTTTCGACTGCAAGAGATCTTTTAAAATTTGACCGCGCCAGAAATGCTCCCGGATTTTTAAAACCTGAACTTTTAAAACAAGTTTATACCGGTTATAGTAATGAAAGAAAAGGTACCAAAAACTACGGTTTAGGTATTAGAATGATCAATTGGGAAACGGGCCAAAACTATTACTTTCACAACGGTTGGTGGCATGGTAATACATCATCTTATATTCCGTTAATGAAAGAGCATGTTACCATTATTGCTTTATCGAATAAAATGACAACGAAAACCTATGCAGTTCGTAAATTGGCTCCTATTTTTGGCGATTATCCGTTTAATTTCAAGGATGAAGAATAATATTATTTTTCTGAAAAATTTATTACAAAACTAACTTCAAATAGTATAAATTTGCAAACTCATTTTTGGGGTCGACTGGTTTTGACAGCAAGTCGAATTGAAAAGTAAGCACGTCGAGCATTGAGACCTTGCTCGTAAATATAAGATCTTACAATTTTACACGGCGAAAATAACTACGCTTTAGCTGCATAATCCGAATTATAGTAAGATTAAGCCACGTCCCTATCAGATAGGGAAGCTGGATTCTCCTTGAAAGCCTTGGTTTGTGGCGGTCAGTACAGGGGAACCGTAAAAATAGACCTAGATTTCCATGAGCTTCGGGTGGATTTCGAAATTAAGAAGATAAGTGTTGAGTGGTTGTTCCTGACCTAGCTTAACATCGAAAATTCAATCAGGAAATAAACGCGTAGAAAGCTCTTTAGTTGCTTGTTTGGACCCGGGTTCGATTCCCGGCGACTCCACAAAAAGGAAGATATTTAGATATATCTTCCTTTTTTTTATTTCAGATCAAACCATAAATAATAGCTGCATTAAATTACCAATCCCAAGAACTTTGTTATAGATAAATTAAATTCAAAACTTTTATCTAATATTATTTATACTTTTGCACTTTACTTTCCCATAGAATGAACAATTCCCAACCTACACCCCACAACGAACTTGAACGTCTGGCAGCATTAAAACGCTATAACATTCTTGATACGTTGCCCGAACATACTTTTGATGATGCAACCAAACTGGTTTCTTATATCTGCAGTGTGCCTATCGCTCATATTTCATTTATAGACCGGGATCGACAATGGTTTAAATCTGAAATAGGAATTGGCATATCTGAAGTGCCTCGTGAAATTAGCTTTTGCCGCTATACTATCATGGAATCTGAAATGGTTGAAATAAGCGACACTCATTTAAACGAAAGATTTAAAGACGATCCTAATGTTGTTGAAGGTTTCAAAGTTAGGTTTTATGCCGGGGTTCCGCTTACAACTCCTGACGGATATAATATAGGAACCATTTGCGCCATAGATCATGTCGCTAAAGAACTTAATGAAAGCCAACGAAATGCACTTTCTATTATTGCAAGGCACGTTATCAACCAGTTAGAATTAGGAACAAAGAATAATGAACTGGCTAAGCAGAAAAAAATTGCCGAACGTGCAGTGTTGGCAAAAGATAGTTTTTTGGCCAATATGAGCCATGAAATCAGGACGCCTTTAAACGCGATAATTGGTTTTACAGATCTTTTGGCTCAAACAAAACTAGACGATGTTCAGCGTGATTATATTAATAGTGTTCAGGTTGCAGAAGAAAACTTGCTCTTGATCATTAATGATATTCTGGATCTTTCGAAAATTGAATCAGGTAATTTGATGATTGATGCACAGCCATTCAATTTAAAAAAAACACTTAAACATGTTTATGATTTATTAAAAGTAAAAGTTCCCGCAGCTGTAGAATTTAATCTTTTTCTGGATGCCGATATGCCTGAAATTGCAATTGGCGATCAGGGAAGACTCAACCAAATACTAGTAAACCTTGCCGGTAATGCGCTAAAATTTACTGAAGAAGGGGAAGTAACTATCTCTGTAAAAAAAGTGAATGAAACTGCCGATAATTATTCACTTAGATTTTCTGTTAAAGATACCGGAATAGGTATACCGGAGAAAAAACTTAAAACGATTTTCGAACGATTTACACAAGCAGAAGAAAGTACGACAAGAAAATTTGGCGGTACAGGGCTTGGCCTTAACATTGTAAAACAGCTCATTGAATTACAAAATGCCGAAATTTATGTAAAAAGTAAACAAGGCGTTGGTTCTGAATTTTTCTTTGTAATTACTTATAAAAAAGCAAATTACATTGAGACAGCAGACGAACCATCAGCAGAATATAATCCCGGTAAACTAAAAATACTTCTTTGTGAAGACAATGCTTTAAATCAGAAACTGGCAAAAATCGTTATTCATAATTTTGGTTTTGAATTGGATATTGCCGAAAATGGTGAAATAGGCATCGATCTTTTATCAAAAAATAAATATGATTTAGTTTTAATGGATCTTCAAATGCCTGTTAAAGACGGTTATCAAACTACGCATCATATTAGAAATAAAATGAATTTAAGCATTCCTATTATTGCCATGACCGCACACTCTCTTGTAGGTGAGCAAGAACGTTGTTATAAAGAAGGAATGAATGCTTATGTGCCAAAACCTTTTAAACAGGAAGCACTTTTAGAAGCTATAAAAACAGCACTAAATAAAGACATTTCTCCTGTTTTGAAGAGAAAAATAGATTTGTCATTTCTGGATGAAGTATCGGGCGGGGACCCTAAATTTAAGCAGGATATGATTGGTCTTTTTCTGGAAAAAATTCCCAATGAAGTAATTCTACTAAGCGAGGCATTTCATAACAATAATAATGATGAAGTACTCAGACTTTCTCATATTATGAAATCCAGTTTAGACATCTTTATGCTAAATGACCTTAGCAATTATTTATCGATTATTGAGAAAGAAGCTCAACTTGGGCAATTTAGCGCTGAAACTGTCACTATGATTACTGTCTTAGATCAGGAAATCAGTGAAGCAATTAAATCTTTAAAGGAAATATAAATCCTACTTTAGTACCAACTTAAATAAAGCGTAAAGCAAAAAAGTGGAAAATCAACAAAACAGCTGGACTACTTGTCCGGAATGTCAGGGACGCGGCAAAAAAAGCCGAAGAATCAGCAAGAAAGCGCGACTGCTCTACCAGATTGCTCTCGATCAGTTTGAAAAAACAAAAGAAGGAACGGCTCCGGTTTATCCTAAAGGTAATTTATACGTATGCCTGAACTGTAATGGCTCAGGATTGATTCGGTCAGCTAGCGCACCTGTTGCGGATAAAGAAAATTATCCACATGTTGCTATAATTGGTGGTGGTATTGGCGGTGTGGCTTTGGCCGTTGCCTGCTTACATCGCGGAATTCCTTTTACTCTTTATGAACGTGATCACAACTTCGAGGCACGATCTCAGGGTTACGGACTTACTTTGCAGCAAGCCAGTAAAGCCATAGAAGGATTGGGTATTTTCTCTCTGAAAGATGGTGTGGTTTCAACAAGGCATTTGGTTCATACTACAGAAGGAAAAGTCATTGGGGAATGGGGAATTAGAAAATGGTTACAATCCGATACTAAAACGGCGAATAAACGAACCAATGTGCATATTGCAAGACAATCTTTACGATTGGCATTATTAGAACAACTCGGAGGTCATGATTTTGTAGAATGGGGACATCAATTGGTTGATTTTAAAACAAACAAAAACGAAGGTATTGATTTAAAATTTCAGGTTAATGGTGAAATAAAAAACGTAAAAGCTGATCTTTTGGTTGGAGCCGATGGTATTCGAAGTTCCGTACGAAGATTACTGATTGGTGAAAACATTACACCTTTGCGTTATCTGGAGTGTATCGTGATATTGGGCATTTGTCCATTAAAAGCTCTTGACGGAATTGATAGTGATTTATTGGATTCAGCAACCGTATTTCAGACCGCTAACGGCAATGAGCGTATTTACATAATGCCTTATACGGCAGATTCTGTTATGTGGCAGCTTAGTTTTCCAATGCCGGAAGAAGAAGCAAAAACGCTTAGTGCTCAGGGAACTCAGGCGCTTAAGGACGAAGCAAGCCGAAGAACGCAATGGCACGATCCTATTCCGCAGATTATAGCAGCGACTCAGGAAGCGCAAATTTCCGGTTATCCTGTTTATGATAGGGAATTACTTAATTCTACATTATTATCGAAAGCCAAACAAGTAACTTTGATTGGAGATGCAGCTCACCCCATGAGTCCGTTTAAAGGACAAGGTGCCAATCAGGCGCTGTTGGATGCCCTTGCTCTCGCTCGTGGCATTTCAAAAGGATGCAGACCAGTGTCTGAATGGAGAAAAGTAGGCATAAGAGAAAGTGTCATAAATGAATTTGAATCAGAGATGTTAGAAAGAAGTGCCATTAAAGTAAAAGATTCTGCAGAAGCTGCACAGTTCCTGCATTCAGAAATTGTACTTCATGAAGGTGACGAGCCAAGAGGAAGGTGTATAAAGAAAAAAGAAGATGATTTAAAACAATAAAATCTTAATATAATTCACAAAAAAAAGTGCGGTCGTCTTTTCAGGCAACCGCACTTTTTTAATTATTTAAACTTTCTGTTATTTATAGTCTTTTTCTTTTTGAGCATACCAATCCTTCATGACATAAAAAGCTTTCTTTTTAATTCCCTGATCAGAAATTAATCCTTTACGGTTAAAGAAATCCTGAATATTAGGCAACTGTCTTCTTGGTGATCTAAAATCGACTAAAATCCAAGGAGAAACTCCCGCCAAACCTTCTATACGATTGAACATTTGAGTGTTTTGAACATACAATTCTTCCTGATATTCTTCGTTCCAGCGCTCTTTTTTATCACCATGCAAACCTTGTAAAGCTTCTCCACCAAACTCACTGATAATAACGGGTTTGTTATACGGAATTATCCATTGCATGTCTTTACACGATTCGTTGGTTCCTCTGTACCAGCCCAAATATTGGTTGAAACTTACAATATCTACATATTCGTTCATATTATCGTGAAGTGTATTTACGTTGTTCGGACTTTTGGTTACTTCCATCGCCATGCTTATTAAACGCGAATTATCCTGAGTACGTGCATATTTAGCCAGTTTACTCAAAAAGATATCTCTATCGTCACCATGCGGTGTTTCGTTTGCAATGGACCAAATTACAATGCCACAACGGTTTTTATCCCTGTAAATCATATCATGTAGCTGACGTTCGGCATTGGCGTAAGTATCCGGATTTGTCCACGAAATAGTCCAATACACCGGAACTTCAGACCAGATCATTAAGCCCATTTTTTCGGCTTGTTTTACCATGTTTTCGTTATGCGGATAATGCGCCAGACGTACATAATTACAGCCCAATTCTTTTGCCCAGGTCAATAACGTAACCGCATCTTCTGTAGACCAGGCTCTTCCTGATCGAAATGGAGCTTCTTCATGAATACTGATTCCGCGTAAAAAAACTTTCTTTCCGTTTAACAAAATTTCTTTTCCTTTTGTTTCAATGGTTCTAAATCCTATTTGATCCGCAATACTTTCATCTGCTTTGTCAATGGTTACGTCGTATAATTTTGGTTTTTCAGGCGTCCATAAAATAGGATTGGTTTTAATCTCAAAATACGCCATTCCTTTGGCATCTGTTGTAATGTTTTTCTTAATTTTAAGTTCCGGAATTTTAATCGAAACCGACTGATTTGCCGTTTCACTGTTTAATTTTACCCAGCCTGAGATTTTTGTTTTGTCTTTTTTATCCAGCTGCACCAGATAATCTTCAATATACGTATTCGGAACCTGGGCCAAAGTAACGTCTCTGGTAATTCCGCCATAATTCCACCAATCCATGTTTACCGTTGGCACATTATCTTTATGGCGTTTGTTATCTACTTTTACAACCACAAAATTATTGCCGTCGACCAATAAATCGGTTACATCAAAATTAAATGGTGTATAACCGCCAACATGACTTCCTGCCAATTTTCCGTTTACATACACTTTCGCATCATAATTGACTGCTCCAAAATGAAGAATACCTTTGCTTTGAGAATTCTTTTTATAATTAAAATCTTTCTCAAACCAAACCGTTCCTTCGTAAAAAAACAATCTTTCGTCTTTAGAATTCCAATCAGAAGGAATATCCATAGTAGCAGAAGTTGCAAAATTATATTCGGTCAACTCAGTGGTGTTGAATTTTTTATTTTGGAAAAATCCATTGTCTTTAAAGGGCATAAGACGATAATCGTAATATCCGTTTTCAAGCGGATCTACAATATAACTCCATTTTCCGTTTAGGTTGATGTTGTTTCGTGACGCAATATTCGCAAGTAACGGAATTTCCTGCGCCATCGTTTTCCCAAAAATCAGAAAAGTAAAACACAGCATTATTATTTTTCTCATAGCTTAAATTATTTTTTATTTTTAATTATCTGGCGTAATATTTTAACACATAGAAAAATAGATTTTCTTTGTCTTTAAAAAAGGCGTTTCACTTATTTAAATGCACATAGCTGGATTTCTATTCTCAATTTTATCTGCTAATCTGCTAAATCTGCGGGAAAAATTTTTAGCTCGCAGATTAGGCAGATTGAGCCGATTTTACTTGTTTAGATTCACAAAGCTTAGTCTATATATTAGAAACTAGTTTTTTTTATTATACTTTTTTCAGTCTAAAAAACCTATGTTTCTATGTCTTTAAAAATTTATTTCTTATCAAAATACTGCGTTAATTGATACGCATTATCATTGATGATTTTCATCTCTTTTAGTAAAGGCGTATACGGTTCAAATGCACTGTTTACAATTCCTTTATTCGAATCTCTGTTCGAATAATCAGTCGTTAAATCTTCGGGATCATTATCCATATATTTAAACCAATGCCATCCCACCGAATTTTTATTTTTCAGTAATTCCAACGTGAAATTCTGATAGAAAAGTCCTCTCTCTTTCTGCGTTCGAACGAGCCATCCGGCGCCGGTATTGTTAGGCAATCCAGAATCTTCTCCTTTCGTATACCATTCTGTAATTAAAAAAGGTTTTCCTGACCATTCGCCCCAATTGTTCATTAAATCCTGACTTGGTTCCCATTTCCTGTAATGGTTGATCGAAACAATATCCATGTATTTTCCGGCCACTTTAAAAATCTCCGGATTTGTTAATTCCTGTTCTTTATCCTGATTAAAACGACATCCTAAATAAAGATGATTGGGATCTGCTTTTTTAAGCGCCGCTGTTACCTTTTTCATATAAGTTTCAAAATAAAAAGCAGTAAATGCCATTCTATCTTCCTGATTTACATCTGATATCGAAGCATTAAAACCTTTTCTTTGATCCAGCCATTCTTTTGCAGCGAGATAACCTTGTTCATCTTTGGCCAATGAAGTTAAATGTTTATCTAATGCGTCGTTATACCACGGCAGTTCATTATCAGTAAAATAACCCATCAAATACTTATCATTTTTGTACTGAGAAACGTCTTTGAATGCTTTTTCGATATACGCATCAAATTCTTTGTCAAAAACCATAACCAAATCAAAACGGTAATTTTGCCAGCTGGCTTCTTTGTATTTTCCACCGTATTTTTTAATATGATCAGAATGATACATTCCCATTGGGGAAACAATAACCGTATAAACCAGCGGATTTTCTCCTTTTCGAACTAAGTCTGTATTCGACCACGCGCCTACTCCGTTAAACCCATTATCGCGAAGTAATTTTGATTCTTGTTTGAGCCAATTTTCCTGACTTCCAAACTTTTTATCAAATGCTTTTTGCTGATTTACAGAACGGCCCGCATTAAAAACAGCAACTCCTTTATAGATAAACGGATAACCTTCGGGATCGATAATCCACCATCTGTTGTTTATCTTTTGAGTTCTAAAAAATCCTGTAGCTTCTTTTTGCCAGACTTTTGATCCTCCATAAATCGAAATTGGTTCTTGTTTTCTAGTTTTAAATCCGGGTAGCTTATCAACCGTTTTGGCTTCATACGATATCCATTTGGGATCTAAAGCGTTTTGTCGGGCTTCGACTTTTTGATATTTAATACTATTCTGCGCCTGCAAAGAAATCAGGTTTACTAAACAGAATATGAGATAAAGGAAATGCTTCATTACATTAGTTTTTATTTTTTTAAGAGGTGTTTTTTAGTATTCAGTCGCAGTACTCAGTTCTCAGTCGCAGTCCCAGTTATCAGTCATGTTAAACTGAAAACTGAGACTGAAAACTGAGACTGAGTTCACTCTAATTATTTAGATAAATAGATATGATCAATATCGAAAATGTAATTATTTAAAGCTCTTACATCTTCCGGATCAACGCTTCTTAAAACCAAAATATCTTTAATTTTAGTAAGATCTAATGCCGAATTCTGTTTTTTGTATTCTGCAATTGGGATCTTAACCATATTCCAGCTTCCATCTCTTTTTAATCCGTATAAATTGCTTGTGGCATCAAATTCTACATAACCTGTATTCGAGGCATCTTTCATTCTAAATCTGATTTTTCCCGTGCTAGTTGTTCTTACCGCCATATTGATATAAGTGTAAGAAGTGATATCCGTGAAATTTACAAACGACAGAATTGCCATTGCCCATTTGGCTTCAGCTGCAGGCGGTGTGGCCGGAAGAGAAAAATTTCTATAAGCTCCTTCATAACCATCAGTAGCCACTTCTTTAAGTACAAACTGATTGCTTGAAACCCAATTTAAAACAGGTGCTGTTTTGGTAAAATCAGTATTATCAGAGTAAATTTTAAGCGCATCAGCCGGAATAACAATTGGTGGCGTTGCAGGAGCTTCGACTTCTACAGTAAATGTTTTCTTTTGTATCGTATTATCAACAAAAGTGATTTCGAGAGTTGTTGTAAAAGTTCCTCCTTTAGTATATTTTACCTCAACATTTGGTTCGATTGAAGATCCCGGAGCCCCGCCCTGAAAAGTCCATTTTACAGCACGTACTTTTGTTGACGCATCGGTATAAGTAACTGTTTCTCCTGCTTTAACAGCAGTATTGGTTGAAGTTGCTTCTAATTTTCCCTGATTATAAAGATATACTTCACGTATATCATCATCGCAGGAAAGCAAACCTATCGAAAGTACGAGAAACAAGTATTTTAATTTGGCTATATTATTTAGTTTTATGTTCATGATTTCTTTTTTTGATTATTTTTTTTTAACAGAATAGACGAAAGAGTAGACAGAAGAAAGAAGAAAGAAGAAAGAAGAAAGAAGAAAGAATAAAGAATAAAGAATAAAGAACAAAGAATAAAGAACAAAGAACAAAGAGAATAGACCTCTCAGCAAATCTTGATTCTTGTTTTTTTTAAGAGAATAGAATAAAGAATATACAGAAAGTATTCCTCATCTAATCTTGCTTCTTGTCTCTTGCTTCTATTCTATATTCTCTATATTCTATTCTCTATATTCTATATTCTATTCTCTATATTCTATATTCTATTCTCTATATTCTAAAACTCTATTTTAAACCGTCTAAAAATCCCTGATAAGCCTGTTTCTTATTATAATCAGCATCTAAAAGCAACGGATATTCTTTTGGGTGCCAAAAACTTGTCAGCCAGGTATATTTATCGGTTACACCCCAGGTTGAGATCGCAAATTTTTGATTTTGAGGCAGTTCTTCATACATTGTTGTAATGTATTTATAGGTTTCAGATTGTTTTTGCTGTTCGACATCATTAAACACATACGAATCTGATTTTCCTGTATTTACTTTTATATCCAATTCTGAAATATGAATTAGCAATCCTGTTGAAGCCAGATCTGTAAAACCGGTTTTCATGGTTTGTCGGTTGGTATCGGTCGCATAATGAAACTGATCTCCCAGCCCGTCAATTGGCACTCCGTTGGCTTTGAATCTTGTGACCATTTTTTTAATAGCGGCCCTTTTTCCTCCATCAATAACAACGCTGTAATCATTATAAAATAATTTAGCATCCGGATCTGCTGCTTTTGCGTATCTAAAACATCTTCCGTAAAATCCAATTGGGTCTTTAAAAAGCGAATTAATAACCGTTTCGTTTCTTAAAGCTCCTCCATCTGCAAAAACCTCGTTTACAACATCCCAGCTTTTTACTTTTCCTTTATAATGTCCCACAACATCTGTAATATAAATTTTGACTTTGGCTTCGAATGCAATTGAATCGTATTTGGCATTTTTAAACCATTCCGGAAACGAATCGTACCAAACCAATGTATGCCCGTGAACTTCCAGACTATTGTCTTTGGCAAAATTTACCAAATAATCTCCCGCTGTATAATTGTATGCTGTCGAAGAAGTCCAGATACTTGCCATTTTCATTTCGTATTCGGCTGTAATTTGGCTGTAATGTTTTACGACTGCATTTTTAAAATTGGCTTCGTTTTGCAAATCTTTCATTTTTACTGCAGCGCCAATTTTAAACTTTGCTTTTTCTTTTAAAGTCAATGTTGGAGTCGGATTCACCGGAGCTCCATTATCATCAACATTAATGAAAACTGTTTTTTCGTCGTTGCTGCAAGAAGCAAACAACAAAGCGGTTAACAGACCTAAAATATATTGTTTCTTTATCATCGTGTTATTTTTTATTTGATCTGGAAATCAAAACCAAATTCAATTTCCAGCTCGATTGTTACTAACAAAAACTTGATTCCAATTAATTATATCCCACATTAAATCCTGCAGGTTTTCCCATTAAATCGATCTGAGTTTGCGGTATAGGCATATTGACCATTACTGGTGTCATTTTCAAAGGCACTTCTCCGGCACTCGTTCCGGATGGACTTGAACGGAAATATAGATTTTGTCTTTCTACCAAAAGTCCTAATCGTTTTAGCAAGAACCATCTGTTGTTTTCAAAAGCCAATTCTCTGGCTGATTCATCCAAATAATTATTTAATGTCCAGGCTGTCAAATCAAAAGTGGTTACCGTACTTTCCGGATTTCCGGTGTAACCTCTTCTTCTCACTTTATTCAAATAAGCCAGTGCTTTTGTGTCATTACCCAGATTGTGATATGCTTCGGATGCCAATAAATAAGTTTCGGCCAATCTGTAATACATATAATCTTTGTAACTGTTGGATGTCATAGGCAGTTTTTCTGTATCGTGGTATTTTTTCAAACTCCAGTGCCAGGCTCTGTAGTTTCCGTTTGGAGCCGCAATTGCCGGATTGGTAATCGGCTGGCCAAATTTCGGATTTCCCGGAACATTGATTTTATAATCCTGGTAATTATCTGAGTAATAGTAGGTTTTAAACCTCAAATCGTTGGCCTGATCATAAAGTGATTTCAAATAATTGTTGGGATAAAACCATCCTAAAGACTGACCTCCATAAGCCACATCCTGAATCATTTCACTTGCATTTAATTCATAAGGTCTATGTGTAAAAACGCTTCCCAGCCAGAAACCGCCACCGCCTGCTAAATCATCACTAGGACCTAATAGAAAATCTCTTTGATAGGTAAAAAGTGATTCTTTATGATTTGCATTTTGTCCCCAAACCTCAGCCAGTGGCACTAAACCGTGCGTTCCGTCATTGATAATCGCATCAAATTGTGCTGCTGCTTCTGTCCAGTCTTGCTGCCACAAAGCGCTTTTACCGCGTATGTGTCTTGCAACACCTTGTCCGTAACGTCCTGCATCTACCTTAAAAGGAAGATTTGCTATTGCATAATCCAAATCGCCGTCGATTAATTTGTAAACATCGGCATCGCTGGCAACTTTATATTCTGCTACATCATTAATGTTTTCCGGTGTTGTTGGAATGGTATCAATTAAGATTCCGCCGTACATTTGTTTTAAATCCAAGTACAATTCGCCTCTTATAACACGTGCTTGTGCCACAAGTCTTTTCTTCGCATTTTGATCCATATTGATAGATCTTGCCGAAGTTATAATAGCAGAACATCTGTCGATAATTTTATATCCCTGAATCCATTTTGATCCTGTAAAAGATTGTGGATTATGTCCCGTACCATAAGGTGTATTCCAGGTTCTGTGCAATCCCAAATCTGTTGCAACCATAAAGAATACATTGGCCCACAAATCGCTATTATCTTCGGATGGCGAATTATAATACCTCATCTGGTTGTAAAGTGCATTTACTCCAACTTCTAAACCTGCCGGAGAAGTGTAGATATAATCTACAGAAATCTGATCTTTTACGTTTTCTTCCAGAAACTCTTCGCACGAAGTCAGTCCTAAAGAAAGTCCGAATATCAAAACAAATAGAAAATTTATATTTTTCATAATCTTGTTATTTTTATTTTATTGATGTCTTAAATGTGCTGTTAGAAACCTACTTGTAAGCCTATAACACAAGTAACAGGTTCCGGATAGTCGTTGATATCTTTTTCAGGACTGTACGACTGATAATCTGTAATGGTAATTAAATTACTTCCTGTTACATACAATCTCATATTACTCAATCCTAATGATTTAAGTGTGTTTTCAGGAAACTTAAATCCAAGTGATACATTTTGTAAACGCACATATGAAGCATCCTGCAATCCTAAAGTGTTGATATACGGCGGATCATTTCCGTCTCTTGGTCTTGGCCAGTTTCCACCCGGGTTTTCCGGTGTCCAGTAATCTTGTTTAATACCGTTTTTAACTCCTCTTAAAGACCCTCCTTTTACATAATCGTATAAAAATAAATTGTCTCTGGTAACTCCCTGAACGGTATAAATATCTGCCGAGAAATCGAAACGTTTGTATTCTAAACTCACTGAAAAAGTTCCGAACCAATCCGGCAGTTTTGAAGTAATCACTCTATCCTGATCCGGATTTGGATTTGCACCGTTTGACGGATCTGCATCGTATAGTTTTATATCTCCCGGATACAAAGTCGTTCCTGTAACAATGGGGATATTTTCTCCCTGCTGATAAATCCCAACAGCTTTATAGCGGTAATACACATCAATTGGTTTACCAATGAACCACAGGTTTCCAACAGAATCATCTTCTTTTCCGTCTCCGTTGGCATCTTTACCATAAATGCTTACGATGCTGTTTTTATTTTTAGTGAAAGTTGCGCCAACATTCAATCTAAAATCTTGTTTTTTGATCAAATCTCCATTCAAAGTAATCTCTAAACCTTTGTTATTTACTTTACCAAGATTAGACAATTTGGTTGTATATCCTGTATTGGCATTTAGCGTTTCATAGATCAACAAGTCTGATGTATCAGTATTATACACCTCAACAGTTCCTGTTAATCTGTTTTTGAATAAACCAAAATCAGCAGCAAGGTTTAACTGTGTTGACGTTTCCCAGCGCAAATCCGGATTAGACAATTGTGAACCCGGAACATAACCGGATACTTTTATTCCGTTGATGATATAATCTCTCTGATCTGCCACTGCCATACTTTGGTACGGATCTTTGGGCTGATTCCCTACTTTACCATAACTGGCTCTTAATTTTAAATTGCTCAAAACAGGAACGTGCTCTTTCATGAAACTTTCGTTCGAAACATTCCAGGCAGCATTTACAGCCGGAAAAAATCCCCATTTATTATTTTTACCAAATACTGATGATCCATCGGCTCTGCCTGAAACTGTAAAATAATATCTGTTGTCAAAATCATATTCCAGTTTTCCTGCAAATGAAATTAGCGATCTTTCATTTCCGCCAATTTCAGGTGTATTCAAAAAAGCACTTTCTAAACCGTAAATTCCCAAAATATCACTCGGAATCCTGTTTGATGAATTTTTAAATTCATTGTATTCTGATGATGTTATTTCGTAAACTCCCGTTGCGCTAAAATGGTTTTTCTCTGCCAGTTTAAAATTGTAATTCAAAATATTACTAAACTGATATTCTACATTATCCTTAAAAAGAATACTCCCGCTTCCCTGTCCTGAATTTGCGATTCCTGAAAGTGATCTAGAAGAATTAAAATTCATTGCTTTGTAATTCCACGATCTTCGGCTGGCATTCAATTTATAGGTAAAACCTTTTAAAATGTTGATGTCTAAAAACACATTCATGATGTCGTTTCTGTTTAACTCATTTGTATTGGTTTCGTAAATATCAATTAGCGGATTTGGTGTTTCCTGAATTCCGCCCGGAAGATGGCGGAACGAACCATCATCATTGTAAATTTTACCTAGTGGTGATGTATTAATGGCATTATTTAGAATATTACCCACATTTGGACGATTTGACTCTGAAAACTGAAGCGAAAGATTCATTCCCACTTTAAGCCAGTCGCTAATTCTTTGGTCAACATTAATTCTCATGGCTACTTTTTCGAAGTCGGTATTAGGTACAACTCCCGAAGTATTGATGTAGTTTAAACTCGTAAAAATGCTTGTTTTATCTGTTCCTGATGAAACACTCAAACTATGGTTGTTCGTAACGCCGGTTCTTAAAGCATATTTTTCCCAATCGATATATTTTCCTGATTGAACCGATTCTAGCTCAAGCGGAGAAAAAACCTGATTATCTGGTCTGTAAACACCATTATTGCTTGTTCTATAAGCTTCTCTTTTTAACTGCGCAAACTCTTCGCCGCTATAGATATCAAAATTTCGGTTGATTGTCTGCACTCCGGAAAAACCATTATAAGCAATTTTTGCCTTTCCTGTTTTTCCTCTTTTCGTAGTAATCAAAATCACACCATTTGATGCTCTTGCTCCGTAAATAGACTGCGCGGCGGCATCTTTTAAAATTTCTAAAGAAGCAATATCATTAGCATTAATATCATTGATGTTTCCTATTACGATTCCATCAGCAATTACGATAGGTTCGTTACTTCCGTTGATCGATTTTTTTCCTCTAATTTGTATTGTTGAAGAACTTCCCGGTCCGCCATCAGCCAATGATACCTGAACCCCTGCTGCTTTACCTCTTAACATTTCGGCCACATCAGAAGTGGCAACTTTAGTCATGTCACCTGGCTTTACTGATGCTACAGAACTGATTACGTCACTTTTCTTTTTCGTACCATAACCCACTACTATAATTTCGTCCAGCGCCTGAGAGCTTGCTTTCATCACTACTTTTAGATTCTTTTTATTTTCAGTTTCCACCGAAACCTCATCCATCCCAATAAAAGAGAATACCAATATGCTCTTTGCCGGAACATTGATACTGAAGTTACCATCAAAATCGGTCTGAACGCCTTTTGATGTTCCTTTAGAGAGTACATTTACTCCCGGTAAAGGCAGGCCTTGATTATCGACTACTTTTCCTGTGATTGAAGTTTCCTGTGCATTCGTTGTGGTAGCGAGCATACACACAAATAGCAGTAAAATTAGTTTTAGATAATTTCCTTCAAGAAAAAACATCTTTTCATGTTTGTTTTTTTTCATAAGTTATTTTTTGGTTAGTTAGTGTAAAATCAGTCATGATTTCATTGCAAATGTGACCAATAAATGATGGTTTTAGGGGAGGAAGATATTCGTTTTTAGGGGGATTAATGTGTTTGTTTGCGGTTTTAAGCTTTAAAAAAACGGTATTCGTAATAAAAATCTTAAAAAATTGAAGTTCGATTAATTTGACAAAAAAAATTAACCGCAAAGCGCGCAATGAAGTGAAAACGCAAAGTCCGCAAAGCTTAAATTAAACTTTGCGGACTTTGCGTAAATCGTAGCGAACCTTGCGGTTAAACCTTAGCTGTTAATTTTTCGACCCTTTATATTCAGTAGGCGATAAATTATAAAACTTTTTAAACTCTTTGCTAAAATGTTTTCTATCATTAAAACCCACCATATATGTCACTTCAGACACTGAATAACTGGTATTTGTCAACAAACTGGCTGCTTTCTTTAATCGCATATTTTTTATCAAACCAGCAACAGATTGGTTGGTAAGCGTTTGTACTTTTTTATAAAGAACGGTTCTGCTCATTCCTATTTCCTTAACCAAATCATTGACATCAAAATTAGTATTATCGATATTTAATTCAATGATATGCATTAGTCTTTTTACAAATAAACCTTCGGGCGTGTTGACATTTTCCTGTTCAGCATCTGTAATAAATCCTTCCCCGTATTTCTGACGCATTATCTCTTTGGCTGATAATAAATTTGCAATCGTAAGCTTCAATTCCTCAATACTAAAAGGTTTCGAAATATACGCATCTGCTCCTGTCGAAAGTCCTTCGATCCTGTTTAAAATAGACGATTTTGCGGTTAAGAGAATAACGGGAATATGATTGGTATTGAGATTGGTTTTTAAAATTTTACACAATTCAAAACCGTCCATTTCAGGCATCATAACATCACTTACAATAAGATCCGGAATTTCTTTTTCCATGTATTCCAGTGCTTTTATTCCGTCTGTAAATTTGAGGACTTTGTACTCGGGATATAAAATATCATACACAAAGGACAATACTTCTTCGTTGTCTTCTATAACGAGAATTGTTTTTTTCGCACTGTTTTCCGGTTCCTCATGATCTTCTGCTTCATAGGTTTCAATTTCGGTTTTCACATCCGAAATTGGACTTGCGTTCTCTTCTATTTTTATGGCATTTTCAACGATCTGTGATTTTTTAAAATGATCTTTTCCTTTCTTTAAAGTAATGGTAAATATGGTATTAAAGTTGGCATCGGCTTCTGTTTGTACTTTAATTTCTCCGTGATGCAGTTCTACAATACTTTTGCTTAAAGCAAGACCAATTCCGCTTCCCAAATTCGCGCTTCCGCGATCGTCTAATTGAAAAAAGTTTTTAAAAATTTTCTTTTTCCTGTTTTCCGGAATACCAATTCCGTTGTCTTTTACTTTTATTTCTATACAATCTGAATCTTCTTTTTGTTCTACAGCTAATGTGATTCGGCCATTCTTACTGGTAAATTTAAAGGCATTCGAAAGCAGATTATAAATGACTTTCTCCATCTGATTTTTATCAAAATAAATCAAAGCAGTATTGATATTAAGCACAAATTTGTAATCGATTTTTTTCTCGACTGCAAATCCACGAAACGATTCGTAAATATCAAAACAGAAGGAAACGATATCCTGCTGTTCGCAATAAATTTTCATACTGCCTTTTTCTGCTTTCCTGAAATCCATTAATTCATTGACTAATTTTAATAATCGGTCAGAATTATTTTTGATGACTTTGAGTTTGTGTTCGAGATTCGAATTCTTTTCGGCACTATTTAAAAGTTCCTCAACCGGTCCGCTTATCAGTGTTAACGGCGTTCTGATTTCATGCGAAACATTGGTAAAGAAATCCAGTTTCATTTTATACAACTCTTCTTGTCTTTCTTTTTCAACCTGTTCGAGATAAAATGCCTGTTTTAATAATTCCCTATTTCTAAAAAATCGGAATAATAAAACAGAACCGGCAAACAATAATCCGAAATAGAAAATATATGCCCACCAGGTTTTCCACCACGGCGGCAGCATGATAATTTTTAAGGTTTTTACTGCTGGATTCCATTTTCCGCCGCCATCTGAAGTTTTAATTTTTAAAAGGTACGTTCCTGAATTTAGATTGGTTAGATTGATATAATGCTGTGAACCAATAGTATGCCAGTCATCTTTATTAAAAGAACTTTCCAATTTATAGGCATATTCATTTTTCTCTGGCGTTACAAAGTTCATCGCACTAAATTCAAGACCCACATAACCCTGATCATGACTCAAAGTAATTTCCTGAGTTTCACTGATATCTTCTTTTAAATCTACCTCTTTATTTCCGGGCCTGATTTCTTCATTGTTGACAATCAGTTTTGTTAGAACAATCTCGGCATTATCCGGAGTCTTGATTAGTTTGAACGGATTAAAAACGATCAATCCGTTTGAAGATCCGAAGATCAACTCATTATCATTTAATCTCAAACTACTGTTGTTTGAAAACTGTTTTACCTTTAAACCATCTTTTGAGGAATAAGATGTAATTTCAAAATCTGAAATATTGGGAATCGTTTTAAACTTCTTTGTTCTTATTTTATACAATAAATTGTTATCGCTGACCCAGATATTTCCTTCTCCATCTTCTGAAATGCTTTTTATGGTTTCATCTGTAAAACCCATTGCGCGGTTGATTTCGAAAAAATGTCCGGATTTTTCATTCAACAAATTGATACCCCCGCTTTCAGCTCCTACCCAAAATCTTTTCTTGGAATCGGTAAACATTACGGTAAGACTGTTATTGGGCAATCCGCTCGCTTTACCTGATTTATAGATTTTGGTAACTCTTTTCAGTTTTTTGTCGAAAAAATTCAGACCGTATTGTGTGGCGATCCATAAACCATTTTCGCGATTTGCGATATCTGTAATAAAATTATCGCTGAGTGCATTTGAAGTCCCGTCGGCCATGTAACTTTCAATAGTACCGTCCGGAAGTATTTTTTTTAACCCGTTTCCGTTAGTTCCCACCCACAAATCTGCGTTATCAATCAATAATGAAGTTATGGGTCTGCTTCGTTCTTTTGGATTTGGAGAAAGTACTATTTTACTGAATGTTTTGTTCCTTTTATTGAATTTAAAAAGTCCGTTAAAAGTTCCGCAGAATAAATTCTCATTTTGATTTACTAAAGCAGTAATCATGTTTACGCTTTTATCAAAATCATTAGTATCAATTAAATAAGCAGTATTGCTTTTGCTCCTGAAATCCAGAAAGTTCAAACCTCCGCCATTTGTTGCTACCCAGACAGCATTATTATTTTCCTTGGAAACGGCATTTACGAGTGCACTGTTTAATCCGAAATTAGGTTTTATAACCTCTCTTACATTAGCAAAATTGGTATTGGTTTTCTGGAAAAAGTTCACACCTCCGCCATTGGTTCCAATCCAGATATCGTCGTGTCGGTCTTTTAGAAAACATTTTACATCATCATCAGATAAACTGTAACTTGCAAGCGGATTGTGCTGGTATTTTGTGAATTCATTTTTATCCTTTTTAAAAACGCACAAACCGTTTTTTGTGGCAAACCAAATGGTATTGGCATCTACAGCCACAATATCGTTGACCCAATTTGAAGATAAACTTTTCCCGTTACCAGAATTCTGAAGATAGTTTTTTACGGAATTTGCAGCCGCATTATAATGAAAAACTCCGTTTGCTTCTGTCGCAAACCATAAGTCGTTGTTTTTTTCCTTTATTATCTTCCAAATCTTTGATTTTAGTAATGCTTCATTTTCTTTTAAAGCTTTAGGAAGTTCTTTTTTTGATCCATTTTTGGGATCAAAGCATTCCAATCCTTTTGCTGTACCCACTAAAACGCCGTAATTACGATCGTAAAAGAGTGATAAAACCCTGCTTTTTCTAAAAGGAGAATTATGATCGTTGGAGATTTCTTCTAATAAATATTGTTTTTTATTAAGGCGTTTGACACCACCAAAAGTTCCAATCCAGATGCGGTTTTGATCGTCCTGAATGATCGATGAAATGTAGTTTCTCCCGCCTTTTACTTTTTGAACATCGACTCTTAAAAAATCACGTTCTTTTTTATTAAAAAGGTTTAAGCCGTTATTGGTCCCTATCCAGAGTTGTCTTTCGTTATCTTCTAAAACAACATTGATGTGATTGTTACTTATGGTATTTAAAATGTCTTTATTGTAGGCGTATCGTAAAAAACTGTAACCGTCGTAGCTAATTAATCCGTTTGCAGTTCCTATCCAGATAAACCCTTTTTTGGTTTGATGAATGCTTGAGATCATGCTCTGCGAAAAACTCACATCATAATCGATATGATCAAAATACAAATCTGAACTCTGGGCAAGAGAACTCAACGAAATCGAGTACAATAAAATACAACTTAAAAGATACTTCTTAATGCTTTTCATATATAGAATAAAATAAGAGCTCAACAATAAATTTTGAATGGATTTGATACAAAAGAGGTGTCAAACGTCCTGCAAGGTAAATCTAATACAAAAATCAGCAGTCTCTATATTTTCTTTTTAAGGGGTGTATTTGTACTTATTGTCAAAAACAGCAAACACGCATTAAAACTAAAAAAACCTATAAATCAACAATTTAAAGGTTTTTAGTTTTTATAATTCCAAAATAGCAGAAGCTTTACATCATGGTATTAATACGGATACTTGCTTTTATTAATGCCAATGCAGAAATTTTTGAAATATGAATATCTTTTGGCTGATGATGTGAATTTTGGCTGACTAATTTAACAAAGTCAGATCCTTGGTCTGATTTCTGAACATACTTTACGGTAATATATTCTTCCCAGTCATTTAACTTCACACTTAAAAGATACATCTCACCAAAAAAGATATTTTCAAATTCGGTTTCTTTATATAGAACAATATCTCCTGATTTTAAAAGTGGATACATACTGTCTCCAGTTACAGAAATAGCTCCGTCACATTTAGGCAGATTAGGAATTTTTATAGTATCCAGAACTCTTTGAGGTTTTCCGCTGTTAAATAATTCTCGTAAACCTGCCACAGCTTCTAAGTCATATAAAGGTATTTCCTGACTCACCTGCAGTGAATCTATTGTTTTTCGATCATTATTCATAATTATAATATTAGCATTATCCTCTTTTACCATGGGTCCGTTTCCGGTTAAAAGCCACTCGGAATTAATTTCCGGATAGTGATGTAAAATTTTACACGCTTTATCTGTTCCCATGTTACTGCTGTTATCTAAAAACTTATTAGAAAAGCCTAAATCATTACAGAACTTATATTTAGTAATCCCTTTATAATCAAGGTATTCTCTCATTCTTTCCGTTGACCCCATAAAAAGATGTATTTTTTTTACGTTAAAAATTTGTTTTGATGTATTATTTTACATTATATTTGCAAAGTAAAGAAAAATAAATATTAAAAACAAGATAATCACATACAAATTTATGCAACACCGGAATTTCAAACATAACAAAACAATCAGTTAAACAATTGAATATAAAATATTTGAAATAAATTTAAGATATTAAAAAACAAAAAAAACAGCACTACGCCAAATAAGAATAAAACTACGAATAAGCAGTAATATTAATCACTAACTATAAAAAATTTATTCATTATTAATTAAAATATAAAAAATGGAAACACATCAAATCAAGGAAAAAATTCAGGAACTGGAAAATTGGCTGATTGAAAATCCAAACAGTCCTGAGAGAAATTTAATCGAATCTGATATCAATCAATTAAGAACCTTAATCACTAAAAATCATGAATAGAAATCAAATTGAAGAACGTATTGCTTTATTATATCTGGCATTACAATATTGCTCAGAAAGAACAAAAACTTTCACAGCCGGAGAAAGAATCTGCATTAATCAGGAACGTTTTCAATGGATGCATATCCTGAATGATGAAACGGCCTCATCGCGACCAGTTTCTCCGCAAATTGAAGATAAAATAAAAGAGGTTTTGAAACTTGCTCACTTCTATAATTTCAAACCTTATTATGGTGATCCTTTTAAAGAAGAAATTTTATTACATAACTAAATGCCAATATATTATGAATACTCCCTTAACAAACACAATCAACCCAAATATGGATTTATCTCAGTTTTCTGCACAACAATTAAAAGAGGCTCTAAATCGAATTGAAAATAAAAAAAATGAAGAAAGAGATGCTTATAAAAAACTGGTAGCCGAAACGATTCCCAAAGCACTTTCGAGACTGCATGAAACGTCAGAAATGATGCGAAACGCTAAAACAGAAACTTTTAGATTATTTGAAACTATTCTGGATTTAAAAAATCAGGTTTATGGTTTTAAAGAAAAACAAATGTCGCATACTTTCTCTAATGATAAAGAAGAAATTACGATTGGATACCGCATTAATGAAGGTTGGGACGATACTGTAACCATTGGAATTGAAAAAGTACAAAACTATATTTCGTCTCTTTCTACAAGTAAAGAAACTGCATCGCTGGTAAAAATTGTTTTCAATTTACTAAAGAAAGATGCTAAAGGTAATTTAAAAGGTTCACGAGTTCTTGAACTTCAAAAACTAACGAAAGAATTTAATAATGAAGAATTTACAGATGGAGTTGAAATTATTGCTTCGTCATTTAAACCTATTCGCTCAAGCTGGTTTATCGAGGCCAACAGAATTGATGAAAATGGCGTGAAAATCAATATTCCGCTGTCTATGTCGTCTGTAGATTTTTTACAGGGTTATGCTTTTAATTTTTTTAATCAGCAAAACGAGCAAAGTCATGCAGCCTAATAATGATCTTTATGCCTCTGCTCTCTTAGCGTTACTGCTTATTGCAACCAACTTAAAACCAATACTTTTATTTCGTGAATGGTTTTATTTCAGAATCAAAATAATTTTTAAACAATACTTGAATGAGCGTAAAAATAAAACCAATTACAGACCACGAAATTTACAAGGTTAACGAACATACAATTTTTAAAGACGGACTTGGAAACTGGAACTGCAAAAATGATCTTTCGAATAAAGAACGCCAGGCTTTTAACCAATATGAAAGCGTCGTAATCAAAAATCCAAGATTCAAAAAACATACAACAGCCACTTATAAAGGCTGAAAAAATCCCTCACTATCTGCATAAAAAAAAATTAGCAGACATAAAAAATGGTTCCTGTTTATCACTTTTTTTGAAGGAAAACAGGAACCGAAGATGGGCTCTTTTTACCCAAAAAAGCAGCCAAAAACCATTCTTTCTTTAGAGTTCCCAGTCTTAAGAGCTGCGGAACGAGATCATAATAGGAAGAGTACTGACCTCAATTGTTAAAAAAATCTTTAACAAATATTACCTCAGAACGAGGTTCTAAACAAAATGGCATTTGAAGGAGAAAACCATTACTTAAAAAATTAAATGATTTGGCTGCTGTATATCTTATGTCATCACTTTATTATTCAAATAATTTTTAATCATGATTAAATCTTCATTCTAATACTTCTTTCTCTTTTCAAAATCTTTCTTCATTTTCTCTCACTCCATAAATATTATTATCATGCCTATATCCTCCAACAGAAGCCTCGGAATTCAAAAAAATAAATTACTGCGTTACAAACTAGTTAAAGAGTTGTATCAAAAACATAAAACAGAAGATATTCCTACTACCGTAGTATGGCGAAAATATGTGTATCCTGTTTATCCTATTTCAAGAACTACTTTGTATGAAATTCTTTGTACACCTATTACTTCAGAATTGAAAAAAATAGAAGAACTTATGATTACTCAGAAAAAATCTTCTTAATTATTATAAAAGAAAATCAAATCTTTTAATTGTAAAAAAAACTTGTTTTTACAATGCAAAGATGACTCATTTACCTCTGTAAAAATGAGTTCTGTCCGCTTCCTTTACAACTATGTAAAGCCCTAGAATACAAATGTTCGCAGACCTTGCATTCGTTTTTTTTAGGGCTTTTTTTACCCAATCTTTGCAATCTCAAAAGGAAAGAACCCAACACAATCTCACTGTAATTTACAAGATTGTAAATCCCAAAAAAACAACATCCTACTGTTGTTTCTCAAAAAACATATTTAACCTAACATTCAACATTAACATTCGATGGAGCAATTTCTATACCCCTCACTAACCGCATTTTTTGCCGCCTTTATTACTTGGTTTTTTTCAATGCGAAAATCATTGGCTCAGGACAGAGCCGCAGAACTTGACAATGCCGTAAGTGCCGTAAAATATTACCGTGATCTTTTGGATGACCTTACTGCACGACTTACGGCAGCTACCGATACCATAAAAAAAATGGAAATACAACACAAAGAACTCATGCTTATCAACCAGCAATTGGTTGATGAATTACAAAAATTCAAACAACTAAACGGAAAAAATTCATGACACTAATTCAAAAAACCTTAGAAATCGCTACGGCACAAATTGGTGTCGAAGAAATTCCCAGAAACAGCAACTCCGGTCCTGAAGTCGAGATTTATTTAAGAAGTGTAGGACTTTCAAAAGGATATTCCTGGTGCATGGCTTTTGTATACTGGTGCACCCAAAATGCGGCATTGCAGATTAACGCAAAAAATCCTTTAAAGAAAACGGCAGGAGTTCTGGATCAATACAACTCAAGACCACTTTTGGTAAAAAAAATTCCGCAGGCGGGAGATGTTTTTATTCTGGATTTAAAAAATGGTTTAGGCCATACCGGATTTGTAGAAAAAGTAGCCGGAACCATGATTTACACCATCGAAGGAAATACAAATGATACAGGCGGCCGTGAAGGTTATAAAGTAGCCCGAAGAAAACGAGATATAAAAAGTATAAAGGGCTTTTTGCGCCTGCAAAATTAAATTAAAACCAACTATAATGACGACTAAAAAACTAAAATGCTTTGTTCTCTCCTTATTTATTATCCTGATTGTGGTTTCATGCCGGAGTCCTAAACCGTTGCAAAACGAAAACAAAGTTCAAACCATCACTATTACAGAAACTTTGCATGATACTGTTTTTAAAATTGCTAAAGACAGTAGTTCCTATAACGCTTTACTGGAATGTATTAACGGAAAAGTAGTTCTTAAAAATGTTATTCAGGCCGAACCAGGGCGTACATTAAAAAGCCCAAGGGTTCGACTTGATAACAATAAACTCAGCGTAGACTGCGACCTGAAAGAACAAGAACTCTACGCTTTCTGGAAATCGAAACAAGTAAAGGATGTTCAGGAAAAAACAATCACGATTACCAAGTTTGTCAATCATTTAACTTTTTGGCAAAAGGTGCAAATCTGGATGGGAAGACTGCTTCTGCTTGTACTGCTCTTTCTAATTGGGAGATTCGCGTACAAATCCTATAAGCCTTTATGGTTTAAATAAATCAATTTTTAAATAATACATTAAATAAATATGTCTGCACAATCTCATTTTTTCGTGGAGTCAGGAGGCCTTACGCAAAGTCAGGAACAAGCTTTTGGTCCCGTCTCGAGCACTCAGTTTAACCTCACCTCCAAATTCAATTTAGATACTGCTAAAAAAGCCTATTCTATCTGTAAAGGCGTTGTTTTAATACAGCCTCAAACGGACAATCCTAACAAAGTAAATCTAATTCTTAGACCTTATAAACAGCCTTTTCCGGGATTAAACATCAAGTACTTTATCTATAGAGGATTAAAAAAGAGTGACTTTTTTACAAACGATTCTGAGCCACTAGTTATTAAAAATGAAGGGGAATATTCAGATTTTATCGATAAGATAAATAAAGATTTTAAAGCCTTTCATGAAGGGCGTAAAGTCAAAAACGGTGAAACGGTGACAGAAATTCCTGTTCCTCCGTTTACTGCCGCTTATATTAGCTATGATATCTTAACTCCCGACAGTACTTTACTTTCAAATCTCTTTTTTAAAGAATCTGAATTTGAAGACAAAAACGGCACGCTTAAAGAAAAAGATCCTTTTGAACTGCCTATGATTGATATGGGAAAATCTTTAGGGAATTTTGCTGAAGGCGAATGCGGAATTGATGTTGTCTTAAATTACGGCGACTATAAAAACAACCCGACCAATGGCGAATTTATTTTTGATTTAGGATATGCACGTAAAGCCGATGCAAAGATTATTGCAGATGGTTCTACAGATTATAAGAAAAAACTGCAACGTGAGCAAAGTACACAATTTATTGATATCGCTGCCTTTTATGGCTTATTTGTCCCGGAATATGCTGTAGATGTAGTTTCTGCCGGAAGTAAAACAACTAAAAAAGGTACAGAAATTTACAACAGTATTATCAATAGCTTTTATACAAAAAACAATTGGTATATCTACATTCAAAGTGATCGCACGCGCAGTTATGATTTCTACGGAAATTATAAATTAGGCGAAGGGCCGGAAAACTTAAAAACAGGATTATTAGAAGATCCTGCTACTAAAGTCGTCCCAATGACTGCTGCTGTTTATGGCACTTTTGGATGGCCGGTTTTAGTGAATACTCAGAAACAGGCAACTTCTGTTACAACAAACAATTTGTATTTACAGTTCGCAACCGACAATAATAACAATACTGCTTTTTACGGACAAATCGCAAAAGTAGCCAATGCCCAAAAAGATAATTTCATTAATGCCGACGGTTTACGATTACCCCCGGATGAAACAGGAAACTATAGTAATCTAACTTCAATCATTCAGCTTACAACTCCTGCTGTTCAAGGTAAAAATATTGCTGCGATTAACATTTTGCTTTATCAGGGAAAAGTGAATCAATATACAGCCGGAACAACTCTAGATGAAAACGGAGATCTTGTTATTTTATATGGGCAAGCCAACTTTTTTGATAACGTATTCAGCTTAATAGACGCAAAACCTTTATTAAAACTTAGCTCCGATGAAAGTTATTCCAGAATGACTTCTCAAAAACTGAATCTTATCAATGAGTTTTACGATAAAAAACAGCAGGGAATCTCAATAGTACAAACTCTAACTGTTGATGATGTTATCGAAACCGAACTTGAAGAACCTACAGCCGTTAAACGTGTAACCTACCTTACAGAGCCTATCGATGTTATGAACAATGCTGTCTCTGCTACAGGAAGCACCACGCCAGATACCAAAACAACAGCTTCTGCAAGCGGTGCCGTAACAAAAAGTAAAACTTACGAATTACCGGAACCTTACTACTATAACCTCAAAATGTTTACAGACAGTACTCAAACGATTACCGGACTGGAATTAAAAACACTAGATGGATCTACTCCAACTAAAATTATCTTGGGATTAACTCAAACTGAAAATGATGCTATAAAAGCATTAATCAAAGATGACACAAAAAATCCACGTTTGTTTTTGATTGATTTATTTGAAGATGAAAACGAACTAATTTCTCCTGAAGATATCAAATACCAGAAATACAAGGTTGCAATTGTTGCCGAGAATGCCGAGGGTGAAAATGTATTATCTCAACCTGAGGAAGATGTCTTTGTGTATTCGCTTGATAGGAGATATCATTTTAGTAAGGGGTATAGTGAGTATGTAAAAGAGAATTTGAGAAAAGAATTAATGTTAGACCTAGATTTATCTTTATAATGGAGCAAGCAGCAATATTAAAATCAGGGGATGTTATTAAACTAACTGGTTTAATAAACCCAAAATACACTATATACGGCTTTTTGAATTCTTTCGAAGCAGTCATTGACGGAGTTACTAAAAAATTTAAAGAAACAGTAAAAGAAGACTTTAGGGATGTTGATCTTGTTGGACAAATAGATCAAGATGTCATAGGTGGCTTTTATGAAGAAAATTTTTTCCTGGAATATCTTATAGATAAAAAAAAGCTTTATCAACTAAAGAATCATAAATATGATTTTAAACCAGCATCCGCTGGTGATGAGGTAATTGTTAAAAAATTAAAAGTTTCTGCTCCATATACCGATTTCTGTAAAATTGAAACTTTCAAATGGTCCTATCAACCAAGTATACAGATTGTAGATTACGGAACTTGGCAGATTAAAATTCCAAATGGGATTGCACCAGATCCTCTAGAAGGAATAAATGTTCAATTGCTGAGTACTGCAATGCTATTTTATTCAGACAAAATCAGAAGATTTGTAACACCGATAGAGACAGACAGTAAACAAGAAAAGGCTCTCTTAATTGCTAAAATTGCAATTCTTATAAATTCTATAATAAAAGATTTATTCTCGCAATTTTTAACCGAACCTGAATTTCAAACATATCTAAGCCATCAATCTCTAGAGTGGACAGACAACCCAATATTTGTCAATCCTACTGTAGAAATACTAGAAGATTATTTAGCAAACTTGCGTTCATATTACGAAAGTTTTTATGCAAACCAAATTTTAGTTAAAAATGCCTCTACAAAAGATAAGCTTTATTGGTTAGCAACAGTATTATCTGCCGAAGCTTTAGCTACTGTTCCCGCTATTGATAAATTTGATTTGCTCTATAATTTAAGTAAGCAAAATGTCAAGTTAACGGAACGTAATAATGGTGAATCATTAGTGCTAAAAATTATTGAGTCATTTACTTTTAAATCCGTTTCTTCAGCAGATAGAAACGATTTATTAAATGATTTAGTTAATTTTCATAACTACATTACATTACAAGGAGGGAAAGGTCCACGATCCGTAGAATCTGAAACCACACTTTTTGAAATATTATATAAAGATATTGACGACGACAGGTACTCCAGATATACATTTGGATTATGGAATTCGTATAATAATAGAATGAAATTCATCATACTATTATACAAAATATGGTTTAGTTCAACATATAACCCTATATATTCTGATCCTTCTTACACTAAACAACGCAATGCTTGTGGCGTATATGAAGAATCTGAATATATGAAATTAAAAAATAATCCAGACCCAACTAACAGTATAAAAGTTCCTAAATACTATAATGATACTACTACTCCACCTTTTATTATTTATGAAAGTGTTACAGGTAATCGCAATGGGGCAAAAATTGAAACTGTAACCAATTATAGCTATAAAATGGTTGGCAAATCAATTGAAGTATATGAATCTAAAATTGAATCGCGAAAAGGATATGATGATCATTATTCAGATCCAATACTTTATGGTACTTACGAATTTCTACAACCCATAACAGTTATGGGGCTCAAACCTGATTTAGATTTAGTTGAAACGTTAGCAGACTTTAAAGATGGAGAAAGCTTAGGTGACCAAAAGATCCATACAATACCAGGTTTCTTATTGTTTTATATGGAAGATTACAGCAACTTAAAAAAAATCGATTTTGGAGTAATACTCGCTGCTGAAATTGCTTTAAATTTAACTGGCGTAGGTGCTCTAGCTGATTTACGATATTTAGGATATCTATCTAAAATGAGATCTTTGTGGACAGCAGAATCTGTTGTAGCATCAGATGTAGTTTTAAGCTGGAAAGCAATAAGCGGAGTCATAAATGCTTTTGAATTTTCAGCCATTAATGCAATATCATTAAACAATTATGTAATTCACACAACTAACAATTCATTAACAAAAGAAATTGCTGAGAAAGCGAATACCTATCTTATTTGGGCAACCATTGGTTCTATGCTAGCAAGACCATATATACAATCAAAAGTTATTGATTCTGCTTTTCACTTAAATGGTGTTGTAAAACAATTTAATGATGATGGTATTTCTATTTATAGGCCAGAAATGACATCTGCTCAAATTAATGAATTAGATCAGGCTCTTCTTATTGTTAAAAAAGTAGCTGGTGATAGAGAATTAGTTGTAAACAATATAATAAACACATTAACAGAACAAGGATCTGAATATGAAAACTTTTTACAGAAATTTAATCAAATAGAAAGCGAGGCAGAAAAATATGCTTTCTACTTAGATTATGGGACATTAAAAGATTCAAAAATAAGACAACTATTAAACGCAAATAACAGTAAAGCTTTTGATAATTGGAGGCTTTTTTATTCCAACAATGTAATTGTAGATAGAAAATATATTGAAATATTAACTGATCAGACTTACATAAATGACCTATTTCGATATTATAATGAAGACTCTTTACGAAAAATTATAGAACCATCAAGTTTTAATATCAGATTAAAATTTATACGCAAATTTGGAAAATTAGATCCTATTGCATTTAATAATTTGATACAAACTCCTAACGGTGTTATTTTATTACATGAATCCCCTTCTCTTAGAAGTATGCCTGATCTATTAACTTCTGACGATGTTATAGAATTTTTGAAAACAGGTCCAACAAAAAATGATATTGGGTTTCGAATTGAGACGCAAAGATTGAATTGGAGTACTTCAATGAGAATGTATCAAGAAAACATTTCATTTAAAGGAATGTCTATTCAAGAACTTTCAGATTTTCATAGTATTTTTAAAGATTATTTTAGAAGTGATAAAGAGAAACTTAATAGCTATCTTAAAAGTAATAGAGCGAGAATTAAAATTAACTGTTATAACAATTCCGAATTAATTGAGCCAACAATTGTAGAATTTTATATTTCAGGAACCCCCGAATCATTTGTAGAATTATTTAAAGATGTCCCTGATGAGATCAATGAAATGTTTATTCAAACTTCAAATGCAGAAGGCTACAATGCTTTTGCTAAAAATGCCTTTGATTTCCATGGAAGAGCTAGATCTAACGATACCGAAGTAAAATTTTTATATAATTTTTTTCAAAATCATTTCCATAAAGGTAATAAATTTGTGATTGAAATAGAATCAACATTATACACTTGTACATCTTGCCAAAAATATTTACAGGCAGCACAAAATTATGCAAAGACTGAGGGAAAAATATTAGAAATTAAATTTATTGCTCATCCAAAAGCTGATAATTCAGTAGAAGTATTCAAATTAGTAAAGTCATTAAAAAAGTAAATCATGGACATAAAATTTTTAGAACAATTAAAGAATTATCCATCTAAATATCCAAATGATATAGATTATCAAGGAACAATTGAACCCATTTCTTTACAAGAAATAGAAACTTTAGAACAATTATATAATAATGGTAATACTTTTCCAAAGGCATTACGCGAATTACTCTTTTTGGCAGGTAACTATTGTTATGTTTTGGATTATGGCTGGAATGAAACAGAGGAAGAAATACAGAATGAATTGCAAATCTCTGCCAGGAAATGGCTGCTTAAATATAACAAAAACATATCCAGACCTTTCTTTGTTATTGATGTTTATAATGGACCTGAACAATTTTTATATATTTATTTAGATGAAGGGAATAACCCATTTGTTTATCAGGCTTTTCTTCCTGAACAAAATAACATTAAACATTTTGCAAGTTTAAATAAAAGTCTGTCTGAATATATAAACAGTCTTGTTGATAGAGTAAAACAAGGTTATAATCCATTTTAAGTAAATTTAATTTTATCCACGCTCTACGAAGTGTTCGTAATTGCTGTGCGAAGTCTCCCCGCTGGCGCGAGCGTCCCGCTCGTGAACGCAAAGTATTTCTTACATTAGCTCAAAAATAATAAATGAGCAGAAAATAAATTTGGAGATAAAACTGGAGCTTACTTTATAAGTTTTGCTACAGTTTACTGGATAGATGTTTTTACAAGAGAAGAGTATTTTGGGAGCATTGTTGAGTCATTAGATTACTGCAGAAAGAACAAGGGAATGGAGATTTATGGTTATTGCATAATGCCAAGTCATGTTCATTTAATTTTCAGATCTGAAAATGGAGACCCTTCCAGCCTAATAAGAGATTTTAAAGGTTTTACTTCTCGAAAAATGCTCAAAGTAATTGAAGAAAATCCACAAGAAAGCAGAAAAGAATGGATGCTTTGGATGTTTGAAAGAGCTGGAAAGAAAAACAGCAATGTAAAATTCAGGCAGTTTTGGCAGCAAAACAACAAACCCATTGAAATCTGGTCTTTTAAAGTTTTTGAGCAAAAATTAAATTATATTCATAACAACCCGCGAGAGACTGGTTTTGTTACTAATCCTGTAGATTGGAAATACAGCTCTGCTAGAAATTATGGCGATAATGATCAGACCGTCTTAGAAATTGATATTAATTGAAATGCTTCACGTGCACGAGCGGGACGCTCGCGCCAGCAGGGGGGATGAATGAAGATAAGGTTCTTGTTGAAATAACGTATGCCAGACACAATTTAACTTTAAGTGACTGGATTCCACATCGTAGTCCTGGAAGACCTTCAAATACATGGCAAGGCTGGAGTAGTGAAGGAGTAGAACTTCATATTTGTATAGGTTTAGAACTAATGAATCCCCCAACAATAATGCCTAGTCGAGCATTACCTTACGGAACAGTAATTCCAAAAAATAATTAAACATTTAAACAATATATTATGATTTATGAATATCAGATACTCGTAACAAAATATTCAACAAATAGAGCAGTAATGATTGGAGTAAGTACTTCAGATTTAAATCAGGCATCAGCTCTATCAGATATGAATTTAAGCCATATAACAGAAACTTTAGGCGAATTAAATGCGGTTATTGCAGGACAGTTAGATTATTTGAATTGGGGTACAGATTTATTTTATGTATCTTCCGATACTACAATATCTCGGTACGGAGACTTTGACAAAGTAGAAAGATACGAAGTGTCTACCTTAGGGTTGAGAGATTTTTTAATAGAGCTAAAGAATTTTAAAGAACAATGTTATGCAGGGGATTATTATAAAACCATAATTGGTCAGGCATTTACCGCAATAAAAGCCAATCCACTACAATATAAAAGATGGCCAACATCAGATATATACTATTTAATTACCTTGAATAATATAACATTTACTTTGGTCTTGGAACCTAATGATTTCAATTTAACAGAAAGTCAATACGTTGCTCAATTAAAAAGTGAATTTTAACCCCACCGCTGGCGCGAGCGCAATGTCATTAAGTTAAAGAATGTCTTATTCTAAAATAGATTGACAAAAATAAAAACAACTCAAAGAAAAAAATCTTTGAGTTGTTTTTAAACCGAAAGAGAAAACCAAATCTCTTAAACCAGCCGCTCTACGAAGTGTTCATAATTGCTGTACGAATTATTTCTACTTATTATTCGCTCCTGAACAATCAATATATTTTAAGTACAACAACTCAAAGACAAAAGCCTTTGAGTTGTCTTAAAAGTGAGATAATCTAAAGAAAACTCTAAAAACACATTTCAAAAATCCAATCCGGAAACTTAATCTATAAGCTTCCCCACTCTCCTATTGACTTTTTTTTTAAGCCGTACCCATAATTAGGACCTACTTATTTGTTTTACATCTATACAAAACAATGCACACAAATTATTTTAACCCCATAAAAATTAATTAAAAAATGAGTACAAATCACAACAGAATTAAAGTCGCTGATTTAGAAACAAATCACCCAAATAAAATTTTGAAAACCAACCTCGATGGTAAATTGGAGTTTAGCGATGCAGAAAATGATTCTCAGCCAAATCTTACGGATGAAAATTTTGGAGCATTCCAAGACTCACTGCAAACTGTCAATACAATTGCTGACACAGACAAAATGCCGCTTCTAATTGGTTCTCTAGCCCGAATGATGACATGGGCAAACTTTAAATCTCTCTTTAAAACAGTAGGAGGAAATTCAATATTTGGAAGTGGTAATATTGCTACACCAGACATGGACACAACTACAACTCAAACTGTCTCTGGAGTAAAAACTTTTTTGAACTTAATGTTAGGTTTACGAAACACAGCAAACACTTTTACATCATTTATTACAAATACAGCCACCACATCAAGAACCTGGACTTTTCCTGATAAAAACGGAACTGTTGCAATGACTTCAGATATTACTGGTGTAATCAATGCAGGAACCACTAACCGAATTGCTAAATATGTGGGTTCTACAGTGGTTGGAAATAGCAGGATTCAAGATACGGGAACTTATATAGGTATAGGTACAATTAATACTCCAACAAAGGATATTACGTTAGGCTATCAGACCAATAAAATAATTGGAATTGAAGAATCTGACAGTCTTACTGAAGGAAGAGATTTTACAATACAAGCTGGTCGTACTATTAATTACTCTTCTGGATTATTTACAAGTAGTACTTTAATTTTTGCAATGAAGTCGATAGCATTAGACCCTAATGGAGACCTTTATGGCTACACTCATAGTGGAATCTTTTACAAAAAGAGCCCTGAAAGCTCTACTTGGGCTTTACAAGATTTTACCGTACCTACTTATCCAGGTGCAGTAAATAGTTTTGCGATTAACAATGCTGGAGATATGTTTATAATGTCAAGTGGTCAAATATACAAAAGAACTGGTAGAGCCGGAAATTTCATTCCTATGGGAATTAATGCAGATGGTTTAGCCGCTTCAAAAATTAATAATGATGTATACTACTTTGCAAACGGATTAGGAGTTTTTAAATTAGTTGACGGAGTTGGGCCAGGAATAAACCAATCAGTTGCAGCGGCAACTTATTCAGCAATTACAGTTCAATATAATAATGACGTATTTATCGCTGTTTTATTTTCATCATCAGGTTTTAAACAAACTGGAGGTAATGGAACTTTTGTAAATTTCCCTTTTCCAACAACTTCACATATTACATCATTGGCATCTTCTCCTAATGGAAATTTATATACAGTACAAGTCGATGGAACAGTCAGAATTTTTGATGGTTCATCTTGGTCAGCTATCTACAATGCAGTAAATTCATCATATGATAATCAATTAGCCGTTGATATTAACAATGATGTCTATATAAGCAGCAATTCAGTCACTTTGTATTATCAGCAAAATTACGCGCCAGGTATACCAAATCTCAATGGAGGTACACAAAAAATAAAATCTGGTACAGGAAAAGGAACGGGAAAAAGCCGTGTAGAATTTTACACAGGACAAAAAACAAGTCCAGGAACCGACATGCAAGTTGAAAAAATGCGAGTTTGCCTTGATGAAAATGGCAATTTTATTTACCTCACACCTCCAAGTTATGCAAATGATACAGACGCTGATGCAGATTCAAATCTTCCTTCAAAAGCTTTTTATAAAATAACAGGGAATCGTACCCTTTTTCAAAAACCTTAAAATGTAAAATCATAAATTTTACAACCTAATAATCGACTTTTTTAAAGTCACACTTACCCCACTCCCTATTTGTTTTACAGCAATGTAAAATAAAAATCTATTGTGACGCCACTAACACAATTTTTAAAACAATAATTTTTCTGGTTGCCATTTAACAATCAAAAAAGATTAAGTCTTTTTTGAAGTTACCTCAACCAGCATAAATTACGGTACCCCAAAAAATAACTGAATACACGCCCGTAAATTTTTTAAACCCGTAATAATTAATTAAAAATGAGTACAAATCACAACAGAATTAAAGTGTCAGATCTAGAAACAAGCCAACATGACAAAATTTTAAAAACGAATATGAAAGGTGAATTAGAGTTTAGCGATTTAAGCACTCTAAAAACCGAAAACTACAATGCACTTGATTGCACCAGCGAAGGTAAAGCCCTAGATGCCAGACAAGGAAAGGTATTGAAGGAATTAATTGACAATAAAACCGTAAATCTTGCTTCGGATCCGGAAACACAAATAACAACTGCTGTAACAGAAGACAATAAAGTCATTACCCGATTGAAATTATTTAATTGGTGGATATGGATTAAATCCCAAGTTCAAACCATTTCTGGAGCTTGGAGTTTTACAAATAAAGTTACATTAGCATCTGGTACTATAAATACCCCTCCTTTAATTATACCAAATGGTACTCTGACAAATACAGCACAAAACGGAGCTATCGAGAGAGATACAAATGGTCAACTATGGGAAACTCATAATAATCTTCGATCAAGATTATTCACAACATCTGATGGTTTTCCAATAATTTATAAATCAACAAGAATTATTGAAACAATTTATGGTAACGCTGTTTCGGGAACATCTCAGAACATCTCAACAAGTTTAGCTATAGGTACTTTTTCTGATATTTCAATGTATAGATTTAATACGTTTACACAGATCATCGCAACATTATATGAATTCACTAGCAGTAACAATATTAAACCTACATTAATTAAATCCGAAATTTTCTTAAAAGTTAATAACGGCATATTTGGTACAACTTTCTCAGGAACAAATCCGGTAAATCAAGTCAAAATAGCAGAATATAATGGCCTAAATAATAATGGTTATCAAAACTATCAAAATATATTAATTTTTGATCATCACAATCCTTCTTCCATAGATGCAAGATGGTCAAACATCACTTTTCCTGAACATACAATTGATGGAAATAGCGTCAGACAGGTATCTAAAACTTATTACTTACGAGATGCAGCGAACACAAAAACATTGGGAGCGTCAGAAGCTTCTTTTAGTATTGTTTTTCTAAATTCAGTAGAATATAATGACAAAACTAATAGTGCCGGATTAAATGCAAATACAGTTCTTAGAACAGAAAACCGTACAATTTTTATTGAAAACATGAAATAATAATTTTCGCTAATTAATAAATTGATTTACCAGTTGGCGAGATCTGAAAAAAGATAATTATAAAACAACAAGTCATAGATTTTTCTTTGACTTGTTGTGAATTAAATTTTCTCAAAAGAAAAAAATTAATAAAATTCGAATAATTACATTTTACCCATTAGGAAACTAAAAAATACTAATGTCCTGCTCTTTCATTTAGCTTTTTCAACAATGGATCTCCTACCTGTCCTTTTACTTTACAACTCTGTAAAGCTCCAGAACACCCATGTTAAACCACTAAGCACCTGTTTTTTAAACCCCTATTTTAAGCTGACTTTTACACTACCAAAAGGGATAAACAGTGTTAAAAATCCAAAAAAGAACCTTTTATAAAGTGTACTAAACCTGGACAAATCAATGCAGATTACCAAAACCATTAACCCAAAAATTATGCTTTTTGAGCGCTAAGATTGGTTTGATGCTGCCACAACTTAATCATTCAGAATATGAACAAAATCAAAGTCAAAAACACATTAGAATATGCCAACTAATCCTATTCCTGCGGTTCCAATTCCTGCAGCAAGATATTATCCCCGACTATCGGAGATAATCACTGTAGATGATTTACCTGAATTTTTATCGTTTGTCGAAAATGGTTTAAATGCCATTTTTGATAAAATTCACTACAAAAACTTACAATATTCTAAAGGATATCGCGGCGACTCCGCCTTTTATAGTCTTGACATCGTTACCAGCGAAAGACTGGCTCTTCCGCTTCCATTCGGTTTAGGACTTGTTCTAAACCCGGATCCTGACGGAGATTCTACGATTTCCTCATTTCCTATTACGTTAGAATATCAATGGGAAATTTTAGCTTTCCTAAAAACATTCAGCTCAAGCAGTTTTTCTTTCTCTATGAAAGATTTTTATTCTGTAGGCTTACAGGTTTTTCGCATCAGCGAAGAACAAGTTATAGCCCACATGCTGAACATTTTTGTTGAAGCCGAAGAAGGAAAAACAAAATATGAAACCCTTCTGGAAGATATTAACGGAATACTGAATTTGCCTGAAGCACAAAAACTAGAACTTCCTGAAGGCGCTGAACAATCTATTAGTAGTGTAATTACACTTATCAATACCAGTACGGCTATTACAGAAACAATTCCTTTATTGTTGTTCGCCACTTATATTTTAAATGAAGATTTAAGCGCAACGAAACAAAAATTACAGGAATTCTATAACATCATCGCTCCAAATGGTATCGAAGCTTATATTAAAAGAATCATCACTCCAAAAGCCAAAGCAACTTTAGCTTTGAGTGCCGCTATTGAGTTTCCCCAAAGTATATTAAGACCAATAAATGGAGATGGTACGGCATACCCCGACCCTGCTGCTAAATCAATGTTCTTATTTGGTAAGGCACAATTGTATGCCGATACTGAAGCCGGAATTGGTTATCAGCTGGAATTAGGAGGAAGCTTAAGTCCTTCTACATTTGCAATGATTGGAAATACCGGTTTAATTCTTCAATTAGATACTTTAAAAGTCGATTTAAGCAAAAAAACCAACATTCCTGAAGCGGATGCCGATGGGCGTTCTAATGATTTTGTTGGAGTTTATGCCCGTGCCGTTTCGGTTACACTACCTTCAAGATGGTTTCATGATCCTAAAACAAGCCCTGAAAATGAAAACAAAACACTAAGACTTGGTGCTTCAGATTTATTAGTAGGTTCAGGTGGCCTTTCAGGAAATATTTACCTTGAGACCGTTCGAAGTATGGGAAGTACATTTAATTACTTCAACGACAAATTCAATTTTAATTATCCAATCTCTATGTTTGATAGAGATGAAGATGTTGTTGTAACTAAAAAAGAAATTGCCGATTATGAATCTTTAATTGCCTTTTTACAAGAACTAAACAGCAAAGGAAAACCTTATGCTTTTGATTATCCCTTATCGCTGACAACACTTTCTAATTTAGCCTCTACCTCTATTAAGTCTTCGACAACTTATACTTTTAGTAACGCTAAAGAATACCAAAGTTTTTTATCTGAATTAAATTTAGATAATACACTTTGGAAAACCATTGGATCTCCAGAAAGAGGTTTCAAAATTGGTTTTAACAAATTTGATATTTCCTTTAAACAGAACAAAGTAATAGGTTCGAATATTAAAGGAAAACTATTATTTGAAAAGTTTAAAATAAAACGGCCAAATGAACCAGAAAGACCATTTAGTGCCATTCTTGAAGGACATTTATACGATGACGGAGATTTTAATCTTACTGCTTCATTTCCTAAAGAAACAGCTCCTCGTGCCAATTTACTGAATCTTGTCGATTTTGATTTTTACAGTTTTGAACTGGGAAAACAAGACAAAGATTATTATGTAGGAACTTCATGTTATGTTTCGTTTCCTAGTGTTGTCATGCAGCGATTAATGAAAGGACAGGGAATTAACATTGAAAAACTTCGTATTTACAGCGATGGAAGCATCGAGGTTGAAGGAGGTTCAATCCCAATTCCGATCAACTTTTCATTAGAGCTTGGTCCGGTTAAGATGTCGGTTACGAATGTAAATTTTGGTTCTACCCAAATTAACGGACGTAAATATAATTTCTTTGGTTTTGATGGTGCTATCAGTATCAATCCGCTTGGAGTTGACGCTCGTGGAGAAGGTGTTAAATATTATTACTGTACTGAAGACGGTCACGAAGATTCGTTTATCAGAATTCAAACTATCGAGGTTGATTTAATCATTCCAGGAACAGCCACAGAAGCATCTGCAATGGCTATCATCAATGGTATGATTTCGCTTCCTGAACCTGGAAAATCTCAAGAATTTAAAGGGCAGGTTTCCTTAAAACTGCCAAAAGCAAAAATTTCAGGTGGTGTTGGCATGCGATTTATGCCTAAATATCCGGCATTTTTAGTAGATGCTCATATTGAGCTTCCTACTCCTATTCCGTTAGGGTTTCTTGCTATTTCTGCTTTTAGAGGTTTATTAGGTTTTAGATATGTAGCAACTAAAGAAGCCGCAGGATTAAATAAAGATAATTCATGGTACGAGTTTTACAAACATCCAAAACCTGGAATTAATATTAATAAATTCAGCGGTCCACCTGATTCCATGCAGTACAAATCGCCATTCTCTATTGGTGCCGGAGCGACTTTTGGAACCATTGCTGATGGCGGACATGTATTGTCATTAAGGGCGATGTTGTTATTATCTCTTCCTACTCTATTTTATATTGAGGCAGGATTAAATGTTATTGCCGGACGATTAGGACTTATTGAAGATGATCCTAGCAATCCTCCATTCTTTGCCATGGTAGCATTTGGAGATGATTCGTTAGAATTGGCTGCCGGAGCAGAATTTAGTATTCCTAAAGACAAAGGTGAAATCTTCCAGTTGCATGCTTTGCTGGAAGCAGGTTTCTTCTTTAAAAACCAAAAACCGTGGTATGTAAATATTGGATCTAGAAAAGACCCAATTATGGCCAGAATTCTGACTTTATTTTCTGCAAAAGCTTTTATCATGCTTTCGGCTCAGGGAATTGAGGCTGGAGCCCGATTAGATTTTAAACTCGAAAAAAGCTTTGGTCCTGCTAAGGTAAAACTATGGGCTTATTTAGAATTAGGAGGGAAAATTTCTTTTAAACGTCCGCAAATGGGCGGTTATATTACTGCAGGCGGCGGAATTCAAATTAAAATTTGGATTATAAAAGTTGAAATTGCTCTGGACACCGTTTTCTCAGTTGAATCCTTTAGACCATTCTTAATTTACGCTAAACTGCAATTAAGTGTTCGTGTAAAAATTGGTTTTGTAAGAGTTCGTAAAAACTTTCTTATAGAACTTCAATGGGACATTGACCGAACCGTTGATCGTACGCCATACAGTCCGCTGCCAAAAGGAACACTAGGAGATGACGAAGACAACCGAACATTAGAAAATGTAAAAGGAGTTCACATGCTAACTAATCAGGCTTTTGCTCTTGATTATTTCAAATCGACAGATGAGAAAGATTACAATAAAGAACAGTTTGAGGGTGGTATGCCAAAAGCAGATCTTATTACAAACATAATTCCGCTAGACACGTATATCGATATTAAAATGGCAAAAGGCTTATTGCCAAATCCATCATTATCTAAAAAAATTGGCGGTTATACCGGCGATGCAAAAAACTATACAGATATGATGCCGCCAATTGAAAAAGTTGCCGGAAGACCAATTCGTCAGGTTAAACATAAATATGAAATTAAATCAATTAATTTAAAATCATGGAATGGATCTGTCTGGGAAGATTATCATCCGTTTGAAGCTGTTGTAGAAAAAAATGAACGCAGTAAAGTCACAAATTTACCTTGGGCGCAATGGCAGAAAGCAATTGATCAGTACGACAGTATTCGTGTATTAGCCACAAATCCGTTTTCATTTTTAAGCTCGGGAGAACCAGGATGGCATGCACCGGAGCAATTCGGAATTACACCTTCAAAATTGTTCTGTCCATCTGATAAAATTAAAAAAGAACATACTGATTTCCTTAGGCAAAAAATTGGGCAACGTTATTATGTTCCTACACAATATACCGCAGATAAAATTAGCGGATTGTTTTTTAAACTAATTGGAGAAATTCCGGAAGTTCTTGAAAACAGCCAAACCACAGAAGGTGATTTTATGAGTATCACCGGAGAGAGAAATCCTCATAAATTCATTAAATCACTAGCATTCAAAAACTATAATGAATTAGAAGTTATTTTCCCTCAATCTGCCATTGAGCCGGCATTTAAGCTTACAACGCAGGCCAAAGAAGTAAAAATAAAAGCGTATACCTCTGTTATTAAAGAGGGTGCTAAACTAGCTTCTTATGAAATTGTTAATATAAGAAAAACCGCTGGTGGAGAAATTTCTACAGAGTTAACATACACTAAAGCTGAGCTGTTAAATGAAATAACTTTATATCACAAAGAAATTGATGCTAGCTCAAAAACAAAAATCGATAAAATTGTAATTACACCAATTGCGGCTAAGGCAGAAGCTATTAAAGACGTGAGAAACCAAATTGCGGCATTGTTTGACGATACTTATACAAGTGCAAACGGAGATTTTGTAATGTCCGGGCCGCGCGACCTTGAAAAATATGATTTGTTACATGCAAAATTAAACCAATTAAAAACCAATGCCGGAAATGAAAATATCCAGGAAGAAACGCCAAATGCATTGACTTTTACGCATTATTACGGATATAAAGGAAAAGATTTATATGCTTTTGACAAAGTAATAAAATACAACGACACTTATATTATCTCTTTCCATCCGCAGAAAAATACTACCGTGCTTTTACAAATGAACTCAAATGGGGATATTTTAAGAGAACGTCTATTAAACGGTGTTGTTACTTCGATGCAGGTTGTAAATGATAATTTACTGGTAACTCAGGCTCTAGATGCTGATCAATGTAAAGGAATTGGAGAAGCCGTTATTGATCTTGATTTTATTGTGGGATGTGAGTCTCCTATCGATGCAATGGCTATTGTTGAGCTTGATGACGAACTAAATTTAAAAACAGGGACTCAATACTTAAATAGTTATTCTTTAGGATTTAACAAAGTACTGCCATTAGCCAATAATGAATTGCTTTGGGTTAATACATTAGAAAATGAAACTCAAATTAATTGGGTTAACGGAAGCAGCCGCGATCTTATTAAACGTGTAAAAATAAATGGAACGGCAATAAAAGTTCTTCAGCATAGCGATTCGGAATTTAGTCTAATTACAAAAGACAAGAAAATTATTCGCTTTGATCTTAATTTGAGTACAAAAGTAATTTCTGATGCCTCTATATCTGAAATCATTGATGCTGTTATTTTCAACGGAAAAACTTTGGTTACGGTTCAATTTTCAAACGGAAAATTTGGTCTGGCTCAAATTACAGGAAACTCATTAGATATTGTAAAACAAGATACCATTTTCGATTCGGCAATTTACCTATCTAACAAGACTTTAGCCGACAACTCGATTATTGCCTATAATAAAGATTACTTATTTGTTTTTGGTTCAACATTGGAGCTTATCAGATTAATTAAAAGAGGGACTACGATTGAAAATGCATCGATTATCCATATTCAAAATGAACCTTCTGCAAATGAAATCCTGATGCTTTCCTCTAAACCTAAAGAAAAAGGAGTTTACTTCTCGTTGTTTAATAATCAGTTTAATAATTGTTCTTTATATGCTGCAGAAAATGTTACACTTACTTCGTCTGTTGCAGCATTAACAACCGAAGTTACAAGTTTAACGACACTTTCGCTTACTGCCAAAGTGGATTATAACAAAAGACCTAAAAATTCTAAATTAATTACGGTTAATGAGACGATTTGTTCAAGTGGATATACAGAAGAAGATCCGGAGTTAGATTACACCACCAGCGTTCAGAGTATCGAATGGTTAAGCAAAGAAAGCTATTTCCATAACACAACAATTCCTTCAATCGAGGCGGTACAAGAAAACCGAGAAGCGATGGAAGCTGCAGTACGAAATACTGTTCAGCCAATCTGGAGACCTAATACAACCTATTGTTTAGATTTTACTTTGACTGATACTGTAGATGACAATAAACCACTTGATTTTAACTATTTCTATGGATTTAAAACATTAGGACCTGTTGGACACTTTCCTGTTCCAGATCCTGTTCCAGAACCGGTATTGCCAGGTGAACTGCCTCCGGCAAAGAACGAATTGACAGATTTGTCAAAATCACCATTGACGTCGCTAAGACAATATTTAGATTACAATCGTTCTTATCCAAATGCAGATGGTAGTTTACTGCAGTCTAAACCTGTTTTCTACGGACATGAACAATGTAAGATCTCGATGTTTTTTACAAGTCCTTATGTTTATCACATGTTTAAAGGCTGGTCTGCTTATGGCGCTAAAAGCGAGGAAATCCAGGGATCATTGAATCTTATTATAAAAGATCCTCTTAATGACACGCTTATTCCATATCCGCTTCCAGAAGAGACCGTAACTTATCCAAGAGCAACAGAAGGAGATAATGAAGGAGATGCAAAATGGGTAAGTGATAACGATCCTAGAATTCCACTGGGTATTAAATTGATAAATAACTTTATCGGTGCTCATCCTGAAACAAAATGCGGTATTCTTTTAGGAGATCCTTTAAAACCAAAATCTTATGGATATCAAGTTAACCTAACTGATTTACAACCTTCAAAACTATATACCGTTTTAGCTAATAATTATTACGATGTTAACCAAAACAAAGAAGTAGATGAAAAAGAAAATGTTTTAGTACATCAATACGGATTCCAGACTTCTCGTTACAAAAATTTTGAAGAGCAAATTCAGAGTTACAACATCGATGAAGCCACAGATCGTAAAGCAGTCTTTGATGTAAATGTAAATGTCAATCAGGAACAAATTGATGCCTTATATCATTTAGCCGCAGCAAAAACTGAAGCAAATACATTAAGTGATTCAATTGCAATAAAATATCAGCATTCATTTGATCGCGCCATTGAGGGAGTTTTAAAACTGTCTCCTCTTGATCCGGCTCAAAATACTGAGGTAAATAAAATTATTGATACCAATACAGGTAAGGTAATAGCGCTTTTAATTCGTAATCCGGAGCCATTTAATATTCCGAAAATACCGTTGAAAGAAATCCAGGAGACTATTTCTGTGGTAACGATCACGGTCGAAAACGAAAAGAAAAAATATACTAAAAAAGATGATTATAAGGTATTGCATTCCAAAGATTATTCGCAGGTATTGATAATGCATGATGATAAATTCATTTTAGAGCCTAATGTGGATATCATGTTTGATTACAGAATGTGGAATAACGAAGAAATTGCTGTAAATGCAACTAGAGCATTGACTTCATCAATTGACAGGCAAGACATAAAAGTACAACTACAAGCAGAATCAGAAAATATAAATCTTTAAAAAACAATAAAAAATGAGTTCTATAAATCTTCAGGCAATCCCACTCTCGGACTGCGAAAAATATATAGCAATCGTTGTTGACGAATCCGGTTCGATAAACACCAATGAAGCACAGCAAATTAGAGATGGACTGACTTCTTTTATTAATGCTCAGGCGCAAAGCAATATAACACTTTCATTAATCGGAATGTCTGACAGCGATACCGCTGTCAGAACCGATAATGTTATTCAGAAAAAAATTGCAGGTAACAAACAGGATTTTTTAAGCTGGATTAATCTATATGGCAATGGTAAAGTTACGATCCAATCTGATTATTGGGCTTCTGGTTTAAATGCTGCCAAGAATTTAGCTGTAACTCCTGATATTGTTTTCGTTGTAACAGACGGAATTCAGGTAAACAACTCTGAGTTTTTAAAAGATTTATTCACTGATCTAAATCTAAAATCACAGGTCTTTGTTTATGGTGTTACGAGCACTATGGAAGATATTAAGGAATTAACAACGCCATTAAATACTTTTTTAGGCAGAGCACCAAAACTAAAAGAGGATAAAATCTCTGCTCTGGATTCAGATTACCTTAGGGTTCCTGATTTCAGCACTTTAGGAATAGAATTAAACAGGCTTATTACGGATTTGTCTGCTGCTCAAACGGGCTGTATTTCGAATGTAAGTATTGTTGAAAATAAAATCGCTTATCCTGCTTTAAAGAAAGGTGTAAAAGTAAGCCAGCAAGCCGGAACTCTTGTTCTTAGAAACAAAAGCCGTGTTCCTCTTTCCTTAAGCACAGGAACAAAAATACACACTGCGGGCAGTTTAAATGGCTTAACTTTTAAACTTCAAAATGCTGTTACAATTCCGGGCTCAACACAAATTGAGGTTGTAATTCGAATTGAAGGAAAACCATTAGCGCTTGGAAATTTCTTTACTCCAATTGCTTTAAACAATGTTAAAAATCCTTTAGGTTTTACTATCAGCTTTAAAGTTGGCAAAGAATCATCTATAATTGATATTACTACAGGAAAAACTAATCTGCAGTCTACTTATTTGCAAATTGCCGCTTCAGGTTCTAAAGGAGTTGACAGTACCAGAGGAATTCATCTTCGCTGGCTGCTTGCTGGTAAATTAGGTGAAAAACATCTTCCAAAAGGAGATTTATATAAGGGTGAAAAAATTAATTTTAATAAACCGGAGGACTTTGTAAAACTATACAGGGCTCCTTATACAAAAGTAAGCCACACTTTAGATCTAACCAGAGAACCAAATGTTGTAGATAATCAAAGGGCTTTATGGATTTATAAGACAATGGATTCTAAGAGATCTATTTATGTTAGTTTTCAAAATAAAGCAAAGTATAAATCAGTCAAACTTGGTATAGATCCGTTAGCTAACGCTGCCGCTTTTATGCAGGCATACGGAAACAACTTAATTGAAATTGAAAATAAAACCGAATTGTTTTTTGCTGCAGAATTAAACTTTTCACCACCAACATCTTCAAGTAAGGTAAGGTTAGAAACTTTATCTGTTGCAGAGAATACCATTATTGCTGCTAAGAGAGTTACAAATCGTAAAAGTTATTCTTCGACACAATTAAATAACGTTCGTTTGCTTGCAGAGAACGGAAGAAGCATTCGATTTAAGGCTGATAACTGTACTTTGAATGCTATAAACTTTGAGTTTTATTCAGATTTCATTACACATGCCAATACTAATGGCGATTGGAATTTAAAAGGCAAATATGGTTTAAGCAAAAATGATATCGAAGTTTTTGAGCAATTAGAACCAAAACTCAATGCTGTTCATGGAAAATGGCTAAAATATAATGATGGCGAATATGTAAATATTGCCAATTATAAAAGCAAATGGAACAGACCAACCATTGAAGGAGATGAAAGCGATAAAAACATTAAGTCAATTGTTGAACGCTATATCGAATTAAGCGAAAATCCAAATGACCCAACCGCATTAGAAGCGATCAACTTTGGAGATCTTGACGCAGATAAAGATCCTGAACCGGGAGAAGAACAGGACGATGCAGAAAAAATATCTAATCTTGATTTGTTAAATATTGCGGCAAACGATTACCATATTGCACGTATGTTAGGTTTGGGATGTATTGATATTGACGAAGAAGTGCTTTCCGGAGACTATGTTTATCTAACAGAATACACCACTTTTGGTGATTTGGGAGATGGCCTGGGATCAAGAGAGGTTCAGCATCTTTCTATGAGTATTCCAACTTCTACAGCTACAGAGCGTTTTTCTCTGCCGGTTCAATTAAATAAAATTGTGCCTGGTTTAAATGTGGGTTCAGATGAAAATCAAAATGCTCAAATTACAGATCCAAACGGATATAGTTTTGACGGAAAGAAAAGATACGTAAGTTTGTTTATGGATGACGTCATGGATTATGACATAGCATCTACTAAGGCTGATGATTTCTTTAAATCTTCATTAGAATATGATGGAAGCTCCTTTACATTCCCTGTCTATGTAGGTATTAATTTTAAAATTGATGGCGAAACAAACTGGAGAAAACCAGAAATATCATTTGATTTAGAATATCGCAATGTCAATAAAAACCTTAACGAATCATTTTATGAGCCGGTACCGGTTATTATTCCGGATGCTGGGAAATCAATCTTAAATGTACGTCAGGAAGAAGCAGGTAAAAAAACTTATATCTATCAGGGATATGGCGTTAATATTTTCTCCAGAGCATCTGCCGGAAGAAGAATAAGTATTGAGTCTGATATTAAACCGGCAAACAATTTAATGCCGCCAAGCAATATTAACTCACTTTTAATTACCGAAGAAAACCCATTAATGTTCACCTCTCAATCTGAGCAGGACCGTCTTGGTAAAATTATAGGAGATGATCCAACATTGGTTAGAATTTTATTTGACTATTACTCGGCTCAGGAATTATTAAGTTACACTGTTCCTTCAGAAATATCTGCTCAAAAAGCTGAGTTGGACAAAAACAGTATTTTTCCTGATACAGAAGAAATATTTGCAGATCATTTTAAACTATACTACAAAGACAGACTTCCTGAAGTAGAATATGGTGAAATTGCAAGTATTAATAATGATGATGAACTGACCTCAATTGTTACAATAAGAGAGTATAAAGTTCTTAGCAGCGGCGAAGATGTTAAAGTAACATTAACTGAAAGCAATAAAGCAAGATTTACAGGAGGAATTCTAACCATTGGAGATCAAAATTATGTAATTCAGGATATAAATGTTGTTCTTAAACCAAAACAAAAACCTCAGGATCCTGATGAATTTGGCTATGCTAATATCACTGTACTTAAGAAAGAAGTAAGTGACCGTACTCATGCTGACGGAGATGCCACAATAGACTCTGACCAAATTAAGGGCATAGAGATGCCTGAAAGTAAATTATGCACTTTGGTTCAAAACATGTTAACGGACACGAACTGGCATAAACCGGAAATTGATTTTAAAGTGCAATATCCCGAAAGTTTAAATGTTATTCATCGTGAAGTTATTCAGCCTGAAAGCGAAAACACAACAGAGCTGCAATTAGAGAAAACCAGAGGTATCTGGAAAAATGCCCTAATAGAAAAGGTATTGGAAGATGCATATAAAATGGATAAAAACGGACAATATGAATTGGATAAAGATAAAAAACCAATCAAATTGGCTGACAAAAAACATTTAGGTTTATATCAAATCACTTTTTCTGGTTTTAATTTACCTCAGCACCCTCAGTTTAAAGCAGGAAACGAAAACTCTGTAGAATGGTTTAATGGTATTGTTCGTTTATTTACAAAAAGCTCTGTTAAACAAGGAGTTTCGGTTCCTGTAAAAACCAGAAAAGAATTTAAAGTTGTTCGCACAAAGAATATTGGAGAAACAGGAGATTTGGTTTTATATGTTAATGATACAGATTTCAAATTAGGAGATTATGTAAATCAAACAATGCTCGAAAGCCATGATGAAATCATTATTGGAAATAAAGAAGTAAACTATTATCCTAGTTATAAAGTATATCTGTACAAAGACCAAGCTTCTGGAATTACAAAAGAAAATATTCAGCCAAGAGCAGATGAAAGTACACGCTACTCTATTTTCGGAATTAGTTCGCGTGCTGTTCGTCCTACTTTTGAGTACAAATCCAAGATTAGTATTCCGAGTCCTATGTATGCCGTTAGAGTTGAAAAGGCCGAAAAACCAGAAATTACAGAGGGACATAATCTATATGCTACAAGACCGGATTTTTACAATCGTTCGACTTTTACTTTTACAACTCAATACAAAAAAGATCGTAAACCTTATGGCGCATTGCATTATAGAGCCAATGAACAAGATTTCCTGAATCTTTTGTATAAAACAACGACTATAAATACCATTCGTGAAGAACTAAAAAAAATAGGTGGCAATGAAGAACCTGATTTTGAAAAAAGATGGAAAAACTTTTTAGACTTTAAATACCTTGAAATTAATGGGAATTACAAATCCTTCCCTGAAAATGAATCTGAGCCAAACTACAGATTTCCATTACCGGATAATGACGAATTTGTAAAACTAATTAATGATTTTATCAAATGGCATAATGAAACGCAAAAACCTGAAATTAAAGCCAAAACAATAGAGAACTTAACCTCATTAAATCAAGTATTAATTTCTACAGTTAATGGAGTTAAAACCAATTTACTGGCTGTTTATTTTATTGAAGAAGCTATAAAATCAGCCTACGTTCCATTAACAGAAGTACCGGTTATTTATGAATACATTAAAGACAATACGTATGTACCAACCAATAAAAAGCAGACAATTAAAGATAAAAATGGTCATGCCTTAAAACCAACCGATCCCGATTTTGATATTGCGCCAATGATGAAGATCGTTAATGAAACTGAAAACATAACACAGTTTACTGATTTTAATTTGGATGGAAATTCTCAAAGTTTTTATTTCTATGCGGTTCGCGAAATGGATATTAAAATGAATTTTAGTGAACTTAGTGATCCCTTAGGACCTGTAAAACTGGTTGCTTCAAATCCGCCGCAAACGCCGGAAATTAAGAGAATCATGCCAATTCTTGAAAATCAGGTTTTAGGAATTAAACCATCAATTCAGTTTGAAATAAATGCTTATCAGCCGGAATACAAAATCGGAAAAATCAATATTTATCGTGCCTCTTCAATGTTGGATGCACAATCGATACGAACGATGACACTGGCTAAAGAAATTGTAATTGACGAAGATACTTTATCTAATGAGTTTGATAATGTCTGGACGCTTTATGATGAATTTGAAGATTTAGAAGTTGTTCCGTTTGGCGATGGCCTTTTTTACCGAATTACTGTTTCAAGAAAAATCGAATATGCAGATCCAGGTTCAACTACAGAAAATCCTATCATCAATATTGACTATGCGCCTTCGCAGCCTTCAAAAATTACAGCTACTGTAATTGCGGATACTATTTCGCCTGAATCACCTGTATTAGAAGCATCAGGAAATATAACCGGAACAAATGCTGAAATTCTAAAAACAGTCATCTTCAATTGGAAGAAAACAGTTCACAATGGTAAATATCATTTATATAAAATGACCCGATCTGGGAATTGGGAAAAAATTCATGAAGTTACTTCAAACCTGGATGATGTCATTCTTCCGCTGGAAAATGTAAACTCTTATACAGATGAATTGATTATTAAAAATGATGATGGTGAAAGAATCTATCACCATTTCAAAGTAATCTCTGAAAACTCTTCAGGAATGTTCAGCAGTGAAGAAAAAATCTTAACTCTTTAAAACTAGCAGCAAATACCAATGATTAAACTCATTGGTATTTTATTCCGCCTCATCAAACAAAAATTTATAGCAAGAAATAAAATTAAACAACATGGCAACAAGCAGAAATGACTTTCACAACAAATTCAAAGATGGAGATATTCCGTCACACGTTGACTTCGTCGAAATTTTTGACAATTTCGTTCATAGAGATGACGATAAAGCCGATTTTCAAATGGTGGAAACAGGTACAGACAATGAGCATTATATTACTCCGGCACTTTTAAAAAGCATTTTTCAAAATTCAGGAATTCTTTCCGGTAACTGCTATTCTCCATACAAACAATATGAGGACGATTTTACAGGCACAACAATAGAATTAGAATTTTCTCCTGTTGAAAACAGTGTCAAGGTATTCAAAAACGGACAGTTATTAGAAGAAAATGAAGATTACCAATTAAATTCTGACACAGGAATAATCATTTTTAGTGAAGGGATTACGAGCCGAAATATTGAGGTAAACTATTGGTTTAAAAATACCAATCCAACATCTGGTAATTCTGATTCCATCTTTGGTAAAGCATCGATCCCTTACAAAGAAAACTTTAGCGCCGACACTTTTAATGATGATACTATTACACTAAAAGAAACGCCTCTTAAATACAGTGTGAAAATATATAAAAATGGCCAGCTGCTTCGAGAAGGTAAAGATTATTCTATAGCAGAAGACAGTGCCGTTATTACATTTTCTGCCCCTATAAGCGGCCGTAATATCGAAGTCGATTATTGGTTTCAAAGCTCAATTTCATTAACAGATCCTGAGTTGAATACAAAATATGTTGACTTAACCACAAAACAAACCGTTGCAGGAAATAAAACCTTTACAGAAGCTGTTGAAAGTAAAGGTTTTGTAAAAACTGGCGGCACTTCTAACCAATATTTAATGGCAGACGGTTCTGTGTCTAATTCTACAAGTTCTGATTATGATGCCGGACATTCCCCTTTTGGTATACCGCTGACTGGTGGATATCAAAAATTTAGTAACGGCTTAATATTACAATGGGATTATATAATGAATGGTTCTACTAACTATACTTTCCCTATTGCCTGGCCAAAGAGAGTAGGCAGTGTTGTTCTTTCTACCTATAGAAATTCGTCAGGAAATAAAGGTTTTAATCATGTTTATAATGTTACGAATACATCATACAATGCAATTATTGATGGCAGTACCGGATACATGTTTGCAATTGGTTATTAATAATAAAACTTTAAAATAAAAAATGATGTACAAAGGATCATACAACGAAAACGGAGAATACACAGGCTTTTATGTTGAAGGAATTCATGAGAATATTCAACAACCCAATATTGAACTGACCGAAGAAGAATGGCAGCAAGCTTTATCGAAAAATTACAAAGTAATTAATGGTAAACATACTTATTCTGCTTTTGTTGAAAGTCAGGATAATATTATGGAGAGCTTAAGAGCAATTAGAAATTCATTATTAACTGAAACCGACTGGACCCAAGTAGAAGATTCGCCTCTTTCTCCAGAGAAAAAAGCAGAATGGAAAAATTACAGACAGGCACTAAGAGATTTAACTGATGTCGATGATTTAACGACTATTGTCTGGCCTGTAAAACCATTATAATAAAATAATTATTCAATAACTTTTTAATGGTTTTAGAAAACAAAAAAGCAACATTATTACTCACTAAAACATAATGTATGGAAGAAAACACAACATATAAACCCTTTGCATACGGAGATCATCATACTCCGGTAGAAGGCTTAGAGGTTTATTATAATAATGAAAAAACGTTGACGGTTAAAAAAAATGACTGCTTGAAAGGAACCACTGGAAATCCAGTTACTTTAACTGCAGGAGCCAATAAATTTGTATCGACAATAAGCACTGCCGAAGCTGATGAACAAGCTGAATCTTGGCTAAAAGCAAATACTCAGGCTTATGCTAACAACATTGGAACTTGCAGTATTAGACCTACAGCATGGCGTGGAGCAAACCCTTCATGTGTTTTAGAACCGCCAACAACATTATTACCTTTTGATTATATGGTAATAAAATACAAGTGGGCTCCTGGCGCCGGTGTTGATTTAGATACTTTTACAGGTTTTATAAATACAGGTTTCAGTGCTTTAGATAAAAAATGGGTAGGATTTGGACTCGGAAATGAAATTCCGGCTAGCGCAATTGCACAGGATTCTTACATTATGTGGGGCGGTGACATTCAGGATAGGACAGGTACCGAAACTTGCTTGGTAAACTTTAAAAAAGTAAAAGAAGTTTATTCTAATCTGAATGATGTTCAAATTAGAATGGCTGGAGTTTGGTGGAGTTCTAAGGCTAGCGGAAATATTGATGTAGAAATCACCACTTTCCTTGGCGGTACAATGCTAAAAGAAGGTAAAGACATTATAAATAATGACGGTAACCAAGTACAGCAATTAAACTTTTCAAAAAATATTTTAGTACAGGGTACACATCTCGCAATAGACCAAGTTACTCACATTGGATACATTAACTATTCTAATAACCAATCAACTGCAAAGGTTGTAATAAATTATTAAAAACATGGAAAACACAGGATATAAGTCTTTTGCTTTTTTAGAAAAATACTATACAGATGACAATACCTCCACAGAAGAAACAAAACCAAATGTAACATCAGATCCAGATTATATTGCTCCTATTTTAGATATTACGACCTGCCCACCTGTCACTCGACATTACAATAGCCAACAAACTAAAACCGTTACAAAAAATAATTGTTCCCCGGGAGAAACAGGTACTGAAGTTGGACTTATTGCTTATGCAAATCAATTTGTATCCTATGACAGTATAACTGATGCAAATAATCAAGCACTTGCCTGGTTGGAAAATAATGCTCAAATATATGCGAATAATGCGGGAACCTGCATTGCTGATTCAACTCCTCCTACAAGTCCTTTTTTAAGTGTGTCTTCGATTACTCCAAATTCATTAATATTATCATGGACTCCATCAACAGATAATGGGATACTTGCAGGTTATGATATATATCAAAACGGAATTTTACTTACTTCAACTTCATCTGATGTACTTCACTATCCTATCACAGGTCTATCTGCAGCTAGTACGTACACTTTTTATGTAAAAGCAAAAGATGCCAAAGGAAATTCAAGTAATAGTAATATATTAACTAGCACAACACTTCCTTCTATCCTATCTCTGGCTGCTGTAAGATCGGTAATTTTTGAAAAAAGATCTAGATCTTGGGGTACATGTAGAAATGCCCTTGCCTCAGATTTAGAGTATAACGATAATACGTTTATTGGTGCAGCTGTAAGTGCAGATAATTTATTATATTATCTAAATAGATATAGAGGTGTTATTGATACTTCGTCAATTACTATAAAGCCAAAATCTGCTAAAATAAAATTTAAGTTTGCTGAAAACACTGTTGGAAATGCATTGACTTTTAATTTATTTGGATCCAATATTCAGATTCCACTTAATCAAGAATTTCAACCTGCTGATTGGAATGACTGGGACAATACTACCTTCATCAATAGTATTTCTGTTCCTAGCAATTCTACCGCTTATAACGAAATAAATCTAACTAGTTCTCAATTAGATTTACTCGTTTCAGGACAAGCCTATAATTTTTTCCTAATTTCTAATGGTGATAAAGAATCTTATGAACCTAGTTCAAATAGCAGGCCTGTGTTATCAATAAGCGCTGCAACTGGCCAGATATATTTAGAATGTCAATTTTAATAAAGACAATTTCATAATAGAATAAAAGTGGCTGATTTAGAAATAAATCAGCCAAATAAAATTTCAACTAAAATGAGGAACTAAGTTTCACTTATTATAACAACACGCAGTTGATAGTACCAGAGCGTTAGATAAAAAAATATGTATCTAATACTCCATAGGTCCAGTGTAAAAGACCCAATTAAAAACATTCAAAAGATACTCTTAGAACTCATTTCGAAACATTTTACCAAAAATTTAAAATGATTAAAGTGAATTTTAGAATTAAAACTTTTTTGCTCCCAAATTGCAAATAAGACTTAGGAATAAGCGGTGTCAATAGAACCCAAGATAATACACTATATCAATAATACATCTGATATAAAGACATCAATTTACAATTGTCAAGAAAGATTTCAAATTATTATTACAAATTAAATACCACAAAAATGAACACAAATCACAACAGAATAAAAGTATCTGACTTAGAAACAGATGAGCCGGGTAAAATTTTAGTAACAAACGAAAAAGGAGAATTGGAATTCAGCGAAACCATGCCAGGTAAGCAAGATTTACAATCTGTTTTAGAAGCAGGTAATTATGCAACAAAAAACATGTGGATTGGTAACGGTGATGAAGGCATGCAGATTTTTGTTGGAGCAGAAAGTGAAGATGCGGTTCAATTAGGATCTGGCGGTATGGCTGGTCTAAGTCGAAAATCAACTTTTATTGGTAAAAATGCAGGTAATGGGACGATACAAGAAATGGTTACTGCTTTGGGTTATTATGCAGGAGCTGGAAATCAGTACCCGAGAGCTATTATATTAGGAGCTGCTGGAGCAACGGTATACACAACTGCTCCAAATCAATTGGCGATAGGAACAAATGACTCTTACAAAACTATTCGTTTTAATACAGATGTACAGACTGATTTAGATTTAAATTTTCCATCAACAAGCGGAACTTTAGTTACATCTAATAATTTTAAAACTATAAATGGAGAATCTATCCTTGGAACTGGAAATATTGATTTATCTAAACAAGACATTACAACGCAAATAGAAGTAAGTACAAGTCAATCTATTCCGTCTGATTGGTATGGTAAAACAGTATTATTTACTACTAGTTGTACGATTACCGTTCCTTCTTCAATACTAGAAAGCTTTATTTTTAATGGTATCACATTATCAGGAGTAAATGTAACATGGGCAATTACTGCTCCACACACCTGGTTATTTGGAACACCTTCTGTAACTTCGGAAAAACAAATTTTCACATTTACAAAAAGAGGCAATACAAATGGCATTTTATTATTAGGAGTATAATGAGTGCCCTATTACAAAATACAGTTTTTGGACGAAATAAATTAACTTACAAACCTTTTATTTCTACATGGAAAACGGATAACATTACTACTGGTTCTAGTGCTAATAACCAGATAAGACTACCATTAATGCCAAATGGCAGTTATGATTTTAATATAGATTGGGGTGATGGCACTTCATCTGTTATTACAAATTATGCATCTGCAATACATACCTATAGTGTACCGGGAACATATACGATAACTATTTTAGGTAAATGTAAGGGTTGGTCTTTCTATATTAACTCGGGTGAAAGATTAAAAATATTATCGATACAAAAATGGGGAAGTATTCAATTAGGAATATTAAATAGCATATATGGCTGTTTTTATTCATGTAAAAACTTAACATTAACAACTGTTGAGGATACATTACAAACTACTGGATTCACTTCTTTTTATCTTATGTTTTATGACTGCGCTTCCTTAACAACGATTAATAAACTTAATGATTGGGATGTATCAAAAATCGTTAATCTCTCTAATATGTTTTCTAATTCTCCATCATTTAATGAATATATTGGTGGATGGAACACTTCATCCTGCGTAGGTATGAGCGGAATGTTTATTAATACTCTATTTAATCAGGATATTGGAAATTGGGATACTTCTAAAGTCTCAGATATGAGCTATCTGTTTATGACAGCCAAAGCATTTAATCAGGATATTAGTAAATGGAACACATCAAATGTTACTGATACAACTTCTATGTTTAGCGGTGCGGTGGCATTTAATCGACCTATTGAAAATTGGGACGTCTCCAAATCAAAAAATATGTCATATATGTTTTACGGTGTCACAGCATTTAATCATAGCATTAACAGATGGAATACATCGTCCTGTATAAACATGTTTAATATGTTTGGTAACGCCACATCGTTTAACCAAAATATTGGAGAATGGGATACATCAAAAGTAAACAACATGTCTAATATGTTTAATGGTGCCGCAGCATTTAATCAAGATATCAATAGATGGAATACATCCAGCGTAACTACTATGGCAGCAATGTTTAGCAATGCTTCATCATTTAATAAACCTATAGAAAACTGGAATACTGGTAACGTAACAAGTTTTACAAGTATGTTTCAAAATGCAATCGCATTTAATCAAGATATTGGAAATTGGAATGTTTCAAAAGGGGGTACTTTTAACTTAATGTTTGGAAATGCTCAATCTTTTAACAATGGAGGAAGCAATAGTATTAATGATTGGAATTTTAAAACTACAGGAGAAATAAATATGGCTCAACTTTTTGGCGGGGCCAAAGTATTTAATCAACCAGTTGGAAGTTGGAATGTGACAAGGGCAAATTGGATGAACTCAATGTTTCAAGGTGCCGTTTCTTTTAATCAGGATATCAGTTCATGGGATGTTTCAAATGTTACTTTATTCCAGGATATGTTTTCAATTGCTACCGAATTTAACCAAAATATCGGTTCTTGGAATGTTTCTAATGCACAAAATATGAATTCAATGTTTTCAGGTGCTACAGCATTTGATCAAAATATTGGAAACTGGAATATTTCAAATGTAATAAATTTTGTAAACTTCATGCAACACAAAACTGCTCTGACTTTCTCACGTGCTAATCTAGATGCTATTTATAATGGATGGAGTACGAGACCTGTTAAACCCTCAATTCGCATAACTTTTAATGGTGCAAAGCCAACCTCTGCCTCAAGTGTAGGAAAAGCAATTCTAGCATCTTCTCCAAATAATTGGATTATACAAGATGGAGGAATATAACTCGAAAAAATTAACACAATGAATTCTATAAAAAAGGGAATAGTATATCACTATTCCCTTTTTTATTTTTATTGTACTAAAATTTCCAAACCCTACCTCTCTCTATAAATCAAATACTGCTTTCTCATTTTTTTAAATTCCTGCAAACCTTCTTTCCAGCTGTTTCTTATTTCTTGTTCCGAAATTCCTGCTTCGATTTGCTGTTGCAGTTTTTCATTTCCTGCTCTAATAGAAAATTTTCTTTTATCGAAAAATTTCGATTTATCTGCCGTAGTTTGATACGCTTTAATCAGCCATTTAATTTCGAGTTTATTAATTCTCGGTATTGCCGATAAATCCTCTCCATTACATTCTACACCATTATACAAAGGATCTTTGTCTCCAAAATTAGGTTTTGGCGTAAATGCAAAATCGCTTTTTGGTAAATAAGGCGAACCGTAAATCTGAAATTGCTTTTCGGTTCCGCGTCCCATACTTACGTTTGTTCCTTCAAAAAGACACAAACTCACATATAAATTAATCGATTGATCATTTGGTAAGTTTGGCGAAGGGCGAACCGGCAAACTATACGTCATGCTTCTGTTATAATTCAAGCACGGAATCACGGTCAAATTACATTGAATGCCGTCTTTCAGCCATTTTTGACCATTGATCATTTTGGCCTCTTCACCCAAAGTCATTCCGTGAAGCAAAGGCGTTGGATGCATTCCTATTCCACTTTTAAAAGCAATATCCAAAACCGGACCGTCAACAATCGCAATATTTGGATTTGGTCGGTCTAATACAATTAGCGGAATATTATTTTCAGCACAAGATTCCATAATTCTATGCATCGTAGAAACGTAGGTATACAAACGCGTTCCTACATCCTGCAAATCAAAAACCATGATATCAATTCCTTTCAGTTGCTCTGGAGTTGGTTTATTGTTTTTACCGTAAAGAGAAGTAATAGATAAACCCGTTTTTGAATCAATTTCATCAGATACGTGTTCGCCGGCATCGGCTGTACCACGAAAACCATGTTCAGGCGCAAAAATTGTTTTGATTTTGATGTTTTTCTGAACCAGAAAATCAACCAAATGAGTTTTCGAATCGATAATACCGGTTTGATTGGTGACAATACCAATTGTTTTTCCTTTTAATAAAGGCAGATAAGCGGTATAATTTTCTGCTCCCGTTTTTATTTTTTGCGCAAAAGATACTGCTGAAATTAGTACGCATAGTATAGTTAGTCTTTTCATAAAGTTTATGTTTTTTCGTTTGCGACAGATTATATTTTTTTTTTCGCCACGAATTCACGAATTATTGCGAATACATTAGCTTAATTCACGGTTGCTTTTTTCGCTTTCACTCATAAACTAATTCGTGAATTCTTGGCAGAAAAAATCATTTTAATCCTACAATCCTGATAGCTACCGCGAGTGTTTAAATTTCGCCCACAGATTTTTAAAATTTAATTCGTGAAAATTCGTGCAATTAGTGGCAAACCTTTTTACTTATTAATTTGCCTCCAAATTTTAGCAGTAAAATCATCCTTGTACATTAATCTGTTTGTTCTCGTTGGATTTACGCGATTCGTCAGAATGATTAAAAACCTGTTATTTTCAGGATTCATAAAGAAAAAAGTTCCTGTAAAACCAGTATGTCCAAAATCATTTTTCTTGTAAAATTCATCCGGTTTACGTTTATCAAAACCAAGTCCACGGTAGATTCCTTTTTTTACAAGCGGTGATTTTGTAAACTCTTTTACCACTTTTGACTTTAAAATTTGTTTTCCGTGATATTTACCATTATTCAAAAGCATTTGGCAAATCACTGAGATCGATTGTGCATTGGCAAATAAACCTGCGTTTCCTGAAACTCCTCCCAAAATAGCCGCTGCTTCATCGTGCACATAACCTTTGATCGTATCTTTTCTGAAAAAATTATCAATTTCGGTTGGCATTACATTTTCCTCCGAAGTCCATTTTAGCGGATTGTATCCAATTTTTGAAATCCCCAATTCACTATAAATTCCTTTAGCCAATTGATCGAGTTTCTGCCCTGTTTTTGTCTCTATGATTTGTTGTACCAAAAGCAAATTGAGATCGCTATACAAATATTTACCACGTTCATGTGTATTGGCAACAGCAATTTTACCATAAACTGTTTTGTAAAATTCAGGATTGATCCACATATTTTTATACACCTGAACATACTGATCTTTAGGTTCGAAAGAAAGGTAGTTTGAATCGTAAACAATATTTTTATTTACATACATCGTATCAAACAAATCCGGATAATTCTCAGATTGCTGATTGCTTAACAAAGGCGATCCGTCAGGCGTAGAAAGCAAACTTTGGTAAAAAGTAATACTTGGCGTTAATCCTGATGTGTGCGTTAATAATTCAAAAACAGTTAAATCAGCAATAGCCGTGTTTTTATAGAAAGGAACAGTTTCGCCCAATTTATCGTCTACATTTATTTTATCCTCGCCCACCAAACGCATGATTACCAGTGTTGCGCCTAAAACCTTCGACATAGAAGCCAAATCGTACACGTCATCTGTTTTTACTAATTCTTTTTTTGAGTAATCATGATAACCATAATTTTTCAAAATGAAAACAGAATCTTTACTACCCACAATAATTTGTGCTCCCGGAAAAAATCCTTTTCCTAAGGCATTATTCATCATCGAGTCGATGAAAACTTCATTTTGCTTTGTATCAAAAGACTTATTCGATTTTTTAAGCGACTGGCAACTTATCCCTAAAAAAATCAAAAAGACAACTACAATTCTAACTCCTATTTTTTTCATTTGTTTATGGATTAATTCTTAAATCCTGAGCCGCCATCAAAGGTTCGTTGTTTGTGGCCGTTATCATAATCTTAACGGCTTTTACAGGCTGTTTTGGATAAATCGATGCATTTCCGTAATCAAAACTGTCTCCTTTTTCAAAATCGACACCATTGTATGAATATTCGACATGACCATCATTGACAATAAATCTCGGGTGATGCGGAATCCCTGTTAATACATCAATTTTTGAGGAAACAACAGGATTGGTGAAAGTGTATAAAATCCAGTCGCCATTTGCGCAGGCAACATCCGTACGTAAATACGTTTCTATATTATAATCTTCTAATTTCGAAATAGGGAATTTAGGATTCTCCGCCATCGATGAGGTGACTTTTACTTCTGGCTCTAAATAAGGAGAACAATTAAAATTTACCTTCGCCGAAGATTCTCTAGCTTCTTTATTATCCACTACAAAATCTAAACGATAGGTATTTTTTTCGTTGTAATTTTCGATCACAAATCGCAAACGAGGTTTTGATTTCAGTGTTTTTTCTTCTGCATAAGTTTGTATCAATTGATCATTTTCAAAAAGTGAAACAGATCTGATACTTCCATTCGCACTTGCATCAGTTGTTGGTTCAAAAGTGAGGTACCAAATTCCTTTTTTGTCTACATTTTCAGAAATATTCTCCGAAATGTTTACCACTTCAATTTTAGAAGTATTCCAGTTGGCAACCGGCAGTTTTTCGACTTTTACAGCAGGACTCGCCACATCTTCATTAAAAAAAGTACGGAACATATATTGCTCGTATTCTTTGGTCTGAATTGGATTGGTATACAAAGGCGATTGTCTTGTAGGTTCATTTCCTTGCGCATCATAACGCACAACAGCTCCATCATAAGGCGGAGTTACGGTAATAGTTCCGCTTTTGTAAATTGCCGTTGGCGGAAAATCCCTAAAAGCAATTCCCATATTGGCCAAACGCTGTAAATGACTGTGCGTTAATCTTCCGTAAAAATCATCCCAGTTTTTATCTTCTTTCTTCGTCCATCCAATTTCTGATAAAGCAGCAATTCTCGGGTAACTTTGGTACTCCATAATTCTTGCTGGACGATCCAGATATTCGCTCCATAAAGCACCCTGAACACCTTTTATCAGTTTTTGCTGCTCAGATGTTAACTCATTCTCCGGAATTGGTTCAAACGAATACGCCCTTTTGGTATCTGTAATGGCTGCCCAGCGATGCCCGCGTTCATTTTCAGATTGTGCCATATCAAAATACGTATATTGTCCTGGCATCATAATGGTTTCATGTCCTTTTTTAGCCGATTCAATTCCGTAGCTTATTCCCTGCCACGCACTAATTAAAGTGTTTGGATTTATTTCTCCGCCTTTTAAAATTTCATTCCAGCCATTTGTTTTTTTATGATATTTATCCACAATGGTTTGAACTCTTCTAAAGAAATAATTTTGAAGCTGAAAACTATCTGTAAATCCTTCTTTCGCCATCAAAGCCTGGCATTTTGGACAATGCTCCCAGTTGGCACGATTGACTTCGTCTCCTGCAATATGAATATATTCAAAAGGAAAAATTCCCGAAACTTCTCTAATAATCGAATCTAAAATTTGGTAGTTTTCTTCACGTCCTACACACCAAACATTTTTTACTTCACCCTGAACACTTTTAAGTTCCTGCGTTATAGCGCAACCAATCTCAGGATACGCTGCTGTTACCGCACGCGAATGTCCCGGAATTTCAATTTCGGGCATTACAGCAATACCTCGGGCAGATGCATAAGCAACCACTTCTTTCATATCTTCCTGAGTGTAGAAACCTCCATAACGTTTGTTTCCAGAACCGTAGGATGGCAATAACACTTCGCCCGGTCCTCTCCAGGCTCCTTTTGCAGTCAAATCCGGCATTGATTTTATTTCGGCTCTCCAGCCGTTATCATCAGTAAGATGCCAGTGAAAAACATTCATTTTATGTGCTGCCAGCCAATCAATATAATTTTCAACCGTTTGTTTATCAAAAAATTGTCTGGAACAATCGAGCATCATTCCGCGCCAGTCAAAACGAGGATAATCTTCGATTTTTACAAACGGAATTGTTCCTTTTTTTACATCTTTTGCAGAGCAGATTTGTAGCAAAGTCTGAAAACCATTCAGTACTCCATTTGGCGTTTTTCCTTTTACCAAAACTCCTTTTTTATTGACACTCAATTGATACCCATCATTTGGAAGACTCATTTTTTCATCTACCAAAAGTGCTATTGTATTTTTTTCCTGTTTATTTCCGTTAACAACCGATGCCGTAATTCCAGTAATTTTTGAAAAATCACTTGCAATATAAAGGATACTTTTTTCTATTTTTTTGTCAATAATAATCTTCGGCGATGAAGGAATTATAAACGCTTTATCTTTCTGTTCTATTTTTACAGGCCTCGGGATTATATCCAGTTGCTGAGCCTGTATCGTATTCAGGGAACTCAGGAAAATGGCGATTAGTAAAATACTTTTTTTCATCTTTTTAAACTTTTGTTTTATTAAAATTGTATCGGACTGCTCTCTGTTTGTGTATTACTCAAAGCGGTAATGGCGTAGGTATATTGCTGTAAATTAGCGTTCGGAACCTCTAATTTTGTTGCTGTTGTTACATAATAAATGTTCTCCGGATTAGAGAAATCGGTTATTTTTGATTTAGGAAATCTGTAAATCACATATTTTTGATTGTTTACCCCAGCTTTCCATGTCAGAACTGCAGTGCTGCCTTTTTGAGCAATCGAAGCATTTACCGGTGGTTGAGGTTTTATCCTTGTAACCCTGTTCGCTTCGGGCGTTAAAGCGATGTATTTATATTGTTTTTCCATAAGAGGTTTCCTCAGCGTATCTCCTTTTTTCAGAAAATTGGTTGCTGTAAAATGCATCGAACCATCAATCAAAGGCATTGTACGAATCATTTCTATTTGTTTCACAATTTGATCCGGACTTCTCCACTCTACTTCTTTCGCCGTTTTCGAAAGCTTATAAACTCCATGACCTATATAAACATTGGCTCCATATTTGTGCGATGCCCACCATTTTGCCAAAACTTCAAAATTAGCTCTGTCAAAACCTATGTGCCAATACAATTGTGGCGTAACATAATCGATCCAGTTTTCTTTTTGCCATTTCAAAATGTTGGCATACAAATCGTCATAATTGGTTGCTCCGGCCACGGTATTCGAACCTTGCGAATCTTTGGCAATATTTCGCCAGACTCCAAAAGGTGAAATTCCAAATTCGACATCTGGTTTATTCGCAATTATGGTATCGCGTATTTGCTTGATGATCAAATCGACATTATCTCTTCTCCAATCGTCTTTGTCTTTAAACTCCCGTGGCTCTTTGGCGAAAGCCGCCTGATCAGGAAATTCCTGTCCTGCAATTTTATAAGGATAAAAATAATCATCCATATGAATGGCCTGAATGTTATAATTACGGACTATTTCGCCCACTACAGAAGCTACAAAATCTCTGGTTTCTTTATATCCCGGATTAAAATATCTTGTTTTTCCGTAAGTAAGAAACAGTTCAGGTTTCTTAAAAAACAAATGATTTTTTGAAAGCACTTCGTTAGTAGTATCTTTTTGCACACGATACGGATTAAGCCAAACGTGAACACTCATTCCGCGTTTTCCGGCTTCATCAATCATTAATTGCAACGGATCAAAACCCGGAGCAACTCCTTGTGTTCCTGTAATCCAGTGCGAAGCAGGTTCTTTGGTCGATTTGTAGTAAGCATCTGCAGTAGGACGAATTTGAAAAACGACGGTATTCAGATTATAAGATCGTAAATTATCCAAAATCGTAATCATTTCGGTCTTCATTTCCTTGTCTGACAAGCCAGGTTTCGACGGCCAGTCTATATTGTCTACCGTAGATATCCACGCAGCACGCATTTCTCTTTTTGCTGGTTGCTGGCTAAAAATATTGGTTTGAAACAATACTACTAGAAATATTATTTTTAAACTTTTCATAAATATTATTTTTGGTTAGTTAATATGTTTTTATGTTTTTGGCAGAGAAATCAATCGTAATTCCGATACCTCTTCGAGCAAAGTTTTACTCAATATTGTCATTTCGACGAAGGAGAAATCCTCGCAAGCAGCTCCATTCCTAAAAGCCGATCGTTGTCGAGTTTCTTGCGAGGATTTCTCCTTCGTCGAAATGACAAACTGGACGGAATAATTGCAAATAATCATCATTTATAAATAATTCATTTTATTCTTTAACTTAGTAATTTCTGGAATCTTTTTTCTCTCGCAGATTCGGCAGATTTGGCAGATTCAATTCGCAGAAATTTGTGCAATTTGTGGCGAAAAAAAAATTTTACTCCGTAGCGAAAAAATACCTAACAGGTTTTAAAAACCTGTTAGGATAACTAACAACATAACTACTCTAATAAATAAATACCGCCTTCTATAAGAGATGTCCAAACTTTTCCCTGATCGTCAACCGAGAAGCCATTTACACTGGAACTTCCTAAATTGATTTGTTTTATAATTTCAAATTTTTCAGCATCCACCACAACAACTTCACCTTTTCGGCTGCCTGTATATATTTTGTTTTTATTCTCTACTATTCCCGCAGGATTATGTTCGTATCCTAGTTTTAGATCTAAAACTTTGCTTTGGTTTACCAAATTTTCTTCCGTCAGTTCCAGATCATCATTAAGTGGTAATCTTAAAAGTTCGCCTTCCATTGTTTTGGCATAAAACCATTTTCCGTCCTGACTTTTTCCCATCGATTCCCTTACTTTCCATTTCGAAGTTCTTAAAAGAGTTTTACCGGTTTCTATTTCTACAATCGTCAGAAAACGTTCAGGAGTAACCAGATAAAGTCGGTTTTTTGATGCCGCCATATTCACGTTTCCGGCCGAATATAAAACTTGTTTATTATTACCATTATTCCATTTCCAAATGAGTGTTCCCGTATTTTTATTCAAACAATACACATTGGTATCCCATGCACCAAAAATAATTTTATCACCATGTATCAAAGGAGTTCCTTGTGAATAAGACTCAGGTAATTTATTTTGCCAGATCACTTTTCCGCTAACGGCATCGATACAAATAAATGCATTAGAACTTGCTGTATAAAGTTTATTATTTTCGACAACTGGCGAACCTACCAAAACACCACCAACAAGAATATTCCATTTTTGATTGCCGGATTGTGTATCAAATCCCAGTATATTTCCTTCGATTGTACCAATAATAAGGTTGTTTTTTACCAATGTTGGAGAAAAATAAATGGCATTTCCGGTTTCTTTTTTCCAATTCAGTACTTTATTTTTCAAATTAACGGATTGTATCTCCCCAATCGAATTAGCGAAAAAAAGGCTCTTTTTATCAAAAGAAGGAACACTATAAATAGAAGCAATATCTTTTACAAAAGGAGAAATATCTGTTCCTGAATCTTTTGGAATTTCAATTTTTGAAGGTGTCGACGGAACCGAAAATTTAAAAACACCCGGTTGATCAATTTGTTTCTGATAAATACGAATACTGTCTTTACTGATAATTACTTCGTTGTAACTTTTGGTTTTACCATCGCGTGAGGTAATCGACGTGCCCATAATTCCGCTTAAGCCTGAGAAATCATATTTTTTTAAAGTATGTCCGTGACCGCAAAAACTGGCGACAGTAGGATATTTTTCTAAAACCTGAAGCACTTCTTTATAATTACTTACGCTATTATCTAAAGGGTAATGTGCAAAATTCAGGACTTTTTTATTGTTATTTTTAAGGCTGTCTTTTAGGGTTTTATCCAGCCAAAGCACATCTTCGTGTTTTACAAAACCATCTCCCATTTTCATATAAGGACCACACGGAAATCCTATGAAAAGATATTCTCCTTTCGAAAATACAAAGCGATCGTTGCCCCATATTTTTTTATAGGTTAAACCGGCACTTTCGCTCCAGTTGGTTTCGTGATTTCCGGAAATAACATAATACGGAATTTTTAAATTCGAAAGAATAGCATGGACATTTTTAAGTTCATCATCGGCACCACGATTGGTTAAATCTCCCGTTACCACCACAAATTCATTATCAGATTTATTGATTTCTTTTATAATATTCTGCAACAAAAAATCATTTTCATTTCCCGGAGAAACATGTAAATCTGTAAGTTGTACAAATTTTATAATTCCTGATTTTTCTATTTTTTGACTAAAGCCAGACGCAATTATAAAAATTAATAATATTTTGGATAATAGATATTTCATTGCGCTGTTTTTAAATTATTAAACTATTGTTTAAGTTATTTTGTGGTTACGTTGTGTTAGACGCACTGCTGTGCGCCTCTACGATATATCTTGTGTTATTTTTTTTCACGCAGATTTATTTGTAAAAATTTGTGAAATTTGCGGTAAAAAAATCATTTTAATCCTTCTAATTTGTGGCTAACCTTTTCTCTCGCAGATTTGGCAGATTCGGCAGATTTAATTCGTGTAAATTTGTGAAATTTGTGGCGAAAAAAAACCTTTTTAATCCTTCTAATTTGTGGCTAACCTTTTTTCTAGCAGATTTAATTCGTGAAAATTTGTGCAATTTGCGGCGAGAAAAAACTTTTAAATCTGTGACTGAAAAAATACCTAACAGGTTTAAAAAACCTGTTAGGATAGGTAACCAAACCAATTTTTATGTATTGCTAATGTGTGAATTGCAAAACATAATTTCTTACTTCAATTTGTTTTCTTTGAAAAAATTATCAAAAAATAACAATTGAAATTTTAAGGAATTCTCCCAATATTCAATATTGTGTTTTCCCGGACGTTCTATATAATCGTGATTTATTTTTAGGGTCAGCATATTATTATGAAGTTCACGGTTTACATCCATAAAAAAATCATCTACACCGCAATCTATAATCATTTTCAGCTTGTTGTCTTTTACCAGTTCAAGCATATTGGTAACGGTATTTTTCTCCCAATTTTCAGGAAATTCTGTTAGTGTTCCTAGGCGTTTTTTGATATCCCAGTTTTCAGGAAACGGGCGAATATCGACTCCACCGCTCATACTTCCTGCTGCGCCAAATACATCCTTATGTCTAAATGACAAATACAAAGCGCCGTGTCCGCCCATGCTAAGACCGGATATTGCCCTGCCTTCGCGGCTGGCAATGGTTTTGTAATTTTTATCTACAAAAGGAACTAATTCCTTTATTACGTAAGTTTCGTACTTAAAAGTTGGATCTATCGGACTATCAAAATACCAGCTTGAAAAATTTCCATCAACACCAATTACTATAAAACCATATTGATCGACCTGTCTTGCAAGATCCTTAAAGTCTTTTGCCCAACTGCCATAATTGCCGCTGTAACCGTGAAGCAAATAAACAACAGGGAATTTTTTATTGCTTTTTTTATAATCATCCGGCGTTATCACGCAGGTTTTAATGCTTTTATTCATTGAAGGGCTAAAAACCTGAATTGTATCTGTTTTAGCTGCTTTCGCAGAAAAAAATACAAACATCAGAAATAGGGTGCAGATTGCTTTTTTCATAAAATCTTGTTTTAATTATTATGTCAAAATAAGTATCTTTTTTTTACCATTCAGATATTAATTTCATAAAGCCTTAAATTACTTAATCTCTTAATGGTAAAAAGAAAATTAAGCTTCATTTAAAATTCGTAAAATCATCTTAAACAATCTCTTAAAATAGTTACCGGATGCATTGCTTTTCTATTCGTTCCGTCAAAAATCTGATGACGGCAGCTTGTTCCTGCAGCGGCAATTGCTGTTGTGGCTTCGGTGGTACGAATTTTTGGAAACAATGTATCCTCGCCCATTTGCATACTGATTTCGTAATGCTCTTTTTCGTAACCAAATGAACCCGCCATACCACAACAACCTGAATTATAAATGGTAACCGAACTGTTCTTGGGCAAATTCAGCATTGCAAACGAAGCCTCAATAGTACTTAACGACTTTTGATGGCAATGTCCGTGAATTTTTATTGTTTTCTCCGTATCCGAAAATTGTCCCGAATGTATTTTTCCGTTTGTTATTTCTCTTTTAAAGAATTCTTCGATCGTAAAGGTGTTTTTCGATAACTTTTCGGCACCTTCTTTATCGTAGGCCAATCGAATATATTCGTCTCTAAAAGTTAATATTGCCGAAGGTTCTATTCCGATTAAAGGCGTATTTTCATCAATTAAATCTTTAAAAATAGCCACATTTTTATTGGCAATATCCTGCGCTTCTTCCAGAAAACCTTTCGATATAAAAGCTCTTCCGCTTTCTTCGTGATCAATTATAAGTACTTCATAACCTATTTTGGTTAGTAATTCATAAGCATCAATCCCTACCGAAACATCATAATAATTGGTAAATTCATCACAGAAAAGATAGACTTTTCCGTTTTCGAAAGCATTATTTGCAACTGATTTTTTATTTTTTTCGTACCATTTTCTAAAAGTTGTTGGCGCTAATAAAGGCACTTGTCTTTTTGGTGCGATTCCCATACTTTTTTTAACCAAAGGCAAATTGGCTACAAAATTGGTCATAGATGGCGCGATGCTTCCTAACTTATTGAGTTTTGAATTGAAAGCAAAGATTTTATTTCGAACAGAAAATCCGTTTGCTTTTTGGTATTGGTACAAAAACTCCGATTTTAAAGTCGCTACATCAACATTGCTTGGGCATTCGCTGGCACAGGCTTTACAGCTTACGCACAACTCGAATACTTTATACAATTCTTCATGGTCGAATTTATTGTCTTTTTCAGAATGCGTTAGATATTCTCTCAGTGCGTTGGCTCTGGCACGAGTGGTATCTTTTTCGTTTCGGGTGGCGCGGTAACTCGGACACAAAGTTCCTCCTGCCGATGGCAATTTCCTGCAATCGCCTGAACCATTGCATTTTTCGGCAGCACGTAAAATTCCCATACTGTCTGAGAAATCCTGAATTGTTTTTATCTCTGGTTCTATTCTTCCTGCTTCAAAACGAAGATTTTCATCCATTTTAGAAGCATTTACAATTTTCCCAACGTTTAAAATCGTATCAGGATCAAATGCTTTTTTTATTCGTTTTAGCAGTTCATAATTTTTATCCCCAATCATAAAAGGCAGAAACTCTCCTCGCAAAATTCCGTCACCATGTTCACCGCTTAACGAACCTTTGTATTTTTTTACCAAATGAGCTACTTCCGTAGATATATTTCTAAACTGGTGTAATCCTTCTTTTGTTTTTAAATTGATCTTCGGACGTAAATGCAGCTCTCCGGCTCCGGCATGTGCGTAATAAATGGCGCTTTGACCATGTCTTTCCATCATGGCAGCAAAATCGGCAATATAATTAGGGAGATCGCTTAATTCAACCGCTGTATCTTCAATTGAATCGGCTGCTTTATCATCGCCAACAATGCTTCCTAAAAGTCCCAAACCTGCTTTCCGAACCTCATTTACTTTATCAATATCGGTTCCGTAAATTTTAGGCAAAGCATATCCAAAGTTATTAGCTTCAAGATCTTTAATCAAAGCATCGGCTTGCAATTCGGCATCTTCCATGCTAATATGCGATCCTACTTCGAGCATAATAACCGCTTTTGGTTCTCCTACAATAAAAAATCGGTTTTTAGATTGTTCCCTATTGGTTTTCGTACAATCTAAAATCGTATCATCCATCATTTCGCAGGTGTACAAATGATGTTTCATTGCTACAACAACAGCTTCTAAACTTTCTTGAATGGTATGAAAATGCGCCACAACCATAATATTGTTTGTTGGCGGCAAATCATCTACTTTTAAGGTAATTTCTGTAGTAAATGCCAGAGTTCCTTCGCTTCCGCAAAGTAATTTCCCTAAATTGATTGTATTTTCTGTTCCCGAAAATAATGCTGATTTTAATAAGGCATCAATGGCATAACCTGTATTTCGTCTGTGAATTTCAGGTTTTGGAAACTCTTTGTTAATTTCTTCCTGATTTTCTTTGTTCGAAAGTTCCTCGTAAATCGTTTTATAAATTTTACTTTCTAAAGAATCTCCTTTGGTTTTCTCAATAAATTCTTCAGAAGTTAAATCTTTAAATACCGCAAGACTTCCGTCACTCAAAACCGCTTTTATCTCCACAATTTTATCTCGGGTAACACCGTAACGTATTGATGTTGTTCCCGATGAATTATTCCCGACCATTCCGCCAATCATACATCGATTTGTTGTTGAGGTAGTTGGACTAAAAAATAATCCGTGTGGCTTCAAATACAAATTCAACTCATCGCGAATCACTCCGGGTTGCACTGTTATGGTTTTCTTTTCGGCATCAAAAGCAACAATTTTTGTAAAATGTTTAGAGACATCTACAATTATTCCGTTTCCTACCGTTTGTCCGGCCAAAGAAGTTCCGGCTGTTCGGGGTGTAATTGAAATGTTGTTTTTTGCTGCAAAGCGAATAATTTTAGCAATATCTTCTACTGATTTTGGAATTGCAACTGCTTCAGGCATAATCCTATACGCAGAAGCATCTGTAGCATATAATTTCTTATAAAGCTCATCGTAAAAAAGAGTTCCCTCTAATGAATCTGAAAGTTGCTGTAATGGGAGAAGACTGGACATTTTATTGGTTGGTTTGCTTTTGGTTGGTAATTTGAAATAGGTAACCTTAATTTTATTATGCAAATATTTTTAAACACATAGGAACATAGCCCATGAAACTTATTAAAAGGCGTTTCACTAATTTAAATACACATAGTTTGTATGTGAAAAAATTATAATTTTCTTAAATACTCTTTTGTTTTTGTTTAAATCTATGTTTCTATGTGTTTAAAAAAATTAGATGTATTAATAATCAAAACGTTTAAAGGCTTCGATTGCTTCGTATTCTGCCAATCCTAAATCATCGTATAAAATTGCAGTGTTTTTGTTACGGTCTTCGGCTCTCACCCAGAATTCCCTTGAGTCGTTTCCTTGAAACATAACCCTGTCTTTTTGAGATTGGTGGTATAAAATGGCACTGCGTTTTAGCAATACTTCTGATGGAGAAAGCGGAACGGCCATGTCAATTTCGTGAATGTCCCATTCGTGCCACGCCCCTCTGTACAACCATAACCAGCAATCATCCATGTATTTCTCCGGTTTTAGCTCTTTCATGGCAGCAAAAATCGCATTCAGACAAACTTCGTGCGTTCCGTGCGGATCGGCTAAATCTCCTGCGGCAAATACCTGATGAGGTTTTATTTTGGCTATAATATCTTTTACAATGGCAATATCTTCAGGACCTAACGGATTTTTCTTTACCTGTCCTGTTTCGTAAAATGGAAGATCTAAAAAGTGTGTATTTTCATCTTTTAAACCAATATATCTTGTCGCGGCATAAGATTCTCTTCTTCTGATCAATCCTTTTAATTTTCGAACTTCAAGAGAATCAATTTGATTTTCGGATTTACTATTTAAAAAATCAATCACCGATTTAAAGTTGATTTGTGATTCTGCATCACCTAAAAAATCTTTGGCAACTTCAGCAAATTTCAATGCTTCGTCATCTGTAACGGCTATATTTCCTGAGGTTTGATATACAACATGTACATCGTGACCTTGTTTGATTAATTTTGAAAAAGTTCCTCCCATAGAAATCACATCATCATCAGGATGTGGACTAAAAAGAATTACTCGTTTTTTTGCAGGATTGGCTCTTTCCGGACGGTGAGAATCGTCAGTATTTGGTTTTCCACCCGGCCATCCTGTAATAGTATGTTGCAAAACATTGAACATATTAATATTCAAATCATACGCAGAACCTTCCTGAGCCAAAAGATCCGACATTCCGTTGTTGTTGTAATCTCTGTCGGTCAATTTTAATATTGATTGTTTGGTTTCTCTGCAAAGCCAAACAATAGCTTTGCTTTTTAATTCCTGCGTCCAGGTACATCCGCCCACTAACCATGGTGTTTCAAATCGGGTTAATTCAGATGCAGAAAATTGGTCTAATACAAAAGTTGCATTAGCATGGTTTTGTAAAAAAGTAGCAGGAACATCTGAGGTTATTTCGCCCTGAATTGTTCTTTTTATAATAGAAGCTTTATTTTGTCCCCAGGCCATTAGTACAATCCTTTTAGATCTAAGAATTGTTGAAACTCCCATTGTGATGGCTCTTTTAGGAACATTGTCGATTCCGTTAAAATCTGATGAAGCATCGACTCTTGTAATATGATCCAGTGTAATAATTCGGGTTCCTGAATTGATGTGCGATCCCGGTTCGTTGAAACCTACGTGACCGGTACGCCCAATTCCTAAAAGCTGAAAATCAAGTCCTCCGGCTTCTTTTATTTTCAATTCGTAATCAACACAATATTGGTTCAGTTCTTCGATCGCAACGGTTCCGTCAGGAATATTGATGTTTTCCGGTTTAATATCGATGTGATTAAAAAGATATTGATGCATGAAATAATGGTAGCTCTGACGGTTCTCTTTGGTCATTGGATAATATTCATCCAGATTAAAAGAGATCACATTATAAAAACTAAGACCATCTTCTTTGTGCATGCGCACCAATTCTTCGTATACTTTTATAGGTGATGATCCTGTGGCAAGTCCTAAAACACAAGATTCATTGTTGGCTTGTTTTGAACGGATTAATTCGGCTATTTCCTGAGCAACCATTTTTGAACCCTGAACAGAATTTTCGAAAATCACGTTATGATTTTTTTCAAATCGGGTTTCTTCAAATTTCCCGGGAATGTCGTAAGCCAAAGAAGTATTCGTTTTCATAATATATCTAAGTTAAAAAATTAGTTTTAACAAATATATATACAAAAAAGAGAACAATTACATTATTTTGCGTTATTTAACAAAATAAAATTCAAATAACGCAAAATAACGCAAAAAATAGTAAGAGAATTGGAATTTATAAGATAAAAACACCTGACTTTTTGTATTCTTCCAGTCTTGCATCTTCCGGATTTAATTCGGTTACGATCGTATCCAAAAGATTCAAATCGCACACCACATGCGGCATTTTAGTATTGAGTTTATCCGAAGAAAACATCGACACAACCCTGTCAGAAGCCTCTATCATGGCTTTTTTGACAATTGAGATCTCGTAACCAATCTCGGTAAGACCTTGTTTTATATTAATACTGCTTGCGCCAATAAAACAAATATCAGCTTTAATTTTAGACACCACCTGAATAACATCCATACCAATGGTTACCATTGCATTTTTCTGCATTTTGCCACCAATAAATATTAAATCAATATTGGGATGCTGAGATAATTGCATGGCGATTGGTAAACTATAAGTATATATTGTAGCTTTTAAATCGGAAGGAATCAACTTTGCAAAAACCAAATTAGTGCTTCCGCCACTCATTATAATCACCTGTCCGTCATGCAATAAAGAGAGTGCTTTTGTCACAATCCTTTTCTTTTCTTCTTCGGCAGCTATATTAATATTAAAAACATCAACGGATTTTTCCGAAACCTGCACAGCTCCGCCATACACCTTTTCCAGTAGCTTTTTACTGTCTAATTCGTTTAAATCACGCCTAATTGTATCTTCAGATAAATCAAGAGCCAAAGCTAAATCTGTTGTGACAACTTTCTGCTCTTCAATAAGCTTCGTCATTATATATTGATGTCTTTCGGCTTTCAGCATTTTTTTAAAAAGTTAAAATTCAGGACAAATATATCAAATATTTCAATTGAATAGCAGTGCTTTTGTAGGAAACTGCAATAGTTTGCAGAATTGCATTCAATATTATAAAGCAGAAAGATTTTACATATTAAATATGCGTTATTTTGCGTTATTTGAATTAATTTTCGAAAAAAGATACAAAAAACTGCATTTATATGCAATAAATAAATATATTTGCTCAACAACCATTAAAAAAACCAAATAATCATGAAAAAATTATTCCTTATTTCATTGTTGGTTTTGTTCATTCAAGTAACATTTGGGCAAACAAAAACAATTACCGGAACTGTAAAAAACAAAGCGGATGGGTTTCCTATACCAGGGGTTAGTATCCTTATTCAGGGAACTAAAAATGGTACCACTACCGACTTTGACGGAAACTACAGTATCCCAGCCTCACCAGGGCAAAGCTTAGTTTTTAGCTACATGGGATCTGAGACACAAGTGGTAAAAATTGAAGGGCAGCAAAAAATAAACATTTCTCTTGCTGAGACCACTTCAAAACTAGACGAAGTTGTGATTGTGGGATTCTCTTCTCAGAAAAAAACCAACTTAACCGGAGCTGTTGCCTCAATCGATGTAGCCAAAACTATTGGAAGCAGACCTCTTACAGATGTAAGTAAAGCATTACAAGGTACTACACCCGGTGTAAATGTTAGTTTTAACTCAGGGAATATCAATCGTACGGCGAATATTAACATACGTGGAGCCGGAACTATTAATGGTTCAGACGCTCCTTTAATATTGGTTGATGGGGTCCCTACAGATTTATCGCTTATCAATCCAAATGATATTGCTACAATGACCGTACTTAAAGATGCCGCTTCGGCTTCTATTTACGGTGCACGTGCTGCTTTTGGGGTTGTATTGATTACTACCAAAGGAGGAAAAACCGGAGAAGGAAAAGTGAGATTTTCTTATTCTGCCAATACCGCTTTCGTGAATCCTATTTCTACCTTAAAATTCTTAGATCCAACAGAAGAAATTCCGGGACTAATTGCTGCAGGAACACGTACAGATGGTGCTGTACCGGAAATTTTTGGAGCAAACTACAATACTTTACTTGCCGGAATTAAAAACTGGAAAGAAAAATATGCAAACAATCGTACCAGTCATGAAATGGTTTATGGTGAAGACTGGGAGATTAAAAATGGTACACCTTATTTCTACAGAGTTTGGGATGCTAATAAAGAATTGTATGCAAACAATGCGCTTCAAACTACTCACAATCTTTCGGCACAAGGTAACTTAGGAGACAAAAGTTCTTTCTTTGCTTCGTTTGCCCTTACTAACCAAGAGGGTATGTTGAGAGTAAATCAGGAACAAAGACAAAGAACCAACATCAATTTAGGATTCACTACAAAATTGGCCGACTGGCTTACGGGTGATTTCAAAGTAATGACTATTAACAGTACATACGACCAGCCATTTAACTACTACGGCGGTTCTGGTACTGATGATACAAGTTATGGAGGTTATTTTGGATATGCACTTCGCTGGGGACAATATTTTCCTAATTTTGGAACCTACAGAGGCTATAATTTCCGTACTGCGGGAGGATATATCGCTAATGCATCAAGAAATGAAAACATACAGCGCAACAACAGATTAAGCGCTAAGTTTACAGCAGATATTACCAAAGATTTTAACGTGATTGCTGAAGTAAGCAGCGTAACTAATTTTTACAACAGAAAACAAAATGGTGGTAAATTCTTAGCATGGGACAGCTGGTCTGCAATGCCATACGATGCTACCACAATTCAAACTGCAATTCCTGCAACTCTTGAAGCCGGAAATGATTATGTAGCGCAATCTAAATCAGAGTCTGTTACAAATGTTGTAAATATTTATGCCAACTATAAAAAACAAATCAACAAACATAGTTTCAAGGTTTTAGGAGGTTTTAACTCTGAGTGGCAGGATTTCTCTCGTAACTACGCCAGAAGAAATACACTTTTAGACAAATCAAAACCGGAGTTTAATCTTGCAGTAGGAGAACAATTTGTTTCAGGATCTGCTAATACCTCACTTAATCCGGCCGAAACAACGTATTCTATTGCAGGTTTCTTTGGCCGTATCAACTACGATTATAACGGAATTTATTTATTAGAATTGAATGCTCGTTACGATGGTTCTTCAAAATTTCCTACAAACGAACAATGGGGATTCTTCCCTTCTGCTTCTGTAGGATATAAAATTGTGAATGAAAAATTCATGGAAAGCACACGCGGTTGGTTAAACGACCTTAAAATACGTGGTTCTATTGGTGCAATTGGAAATCAAAACGTAGGAAACAATGCTTTCTTATCGATCCTGAACTCTGCTAATCCTTCATGGGTAAACAGCGGTTCTACATTGCCTCCTTCTACAGGTTTACCAACTAACGTTGATCCTTCATTAACCTGGGAAAAAGTATACACCAAAGATTTGGGTATCGATATTAAAATATTTGACATGCTTGGTGCTTCTTTCGACTGGTACCAACGTGATACAAAAGGAATGTTGGCTCCTGGTATAACACTTCCGGGTTCATTTGGTCAAAATGCTGCGCAAACCAACTCAGGAAACATGAGAACAAGAGGTTGGGAATTGTCTTTGAACTTTAATAAAAACTTAAGCGAAAATGCTTCGGTATTTGTTGATGTAGCTTTGTCTGATTACCAATCTGTAATTACAAAATGGAACAATACTTCTAAATTATTAGGTTTGGTTACTCCTACTACTTATCCTTATTATGATGGTTACGAAATTGGTCAAATCTGGGGTTTAACCAGCGACAGACTTCTTCAGGCTGATGACGTAATTACCAACAACGGAAAAACAGTAAATGGTGTTGATTATTCTAAAACAATGGTAGGTAACTTTAAATACGGAGCAGGAGATGTTCATTACGTAGATCTTGACGGAGACGGAGCGATCACACGTGGTGCAGGAACTGCAGACGATCACGGAGATTTGAAAAAAATTGGTAATACAACGCCACGTTACAAATACGGTATTACATTAGGTGGAAAATACCGCGGATTTGATATTTCAGGTTTCTTCCAGGGAGTTGGAAAACGTGATTACTGGGCTGCTTCAGATGCTGTATTGCCTTTCTATCGTGCACCTCAGCAAATGTATGCGAATCAGGCTGATTACTGGACACCGGAAAATACTCAGGCTTACTGGCCAAATCCATATTATGGAAATGAAGCCAATACTCTTGGCGCAGGTACTTCAGGTTCAAACAACTTTGTCAGCTCAACAAGATATTTATTAGACATGTCTTATTTCCGTCTAAAAAATGTTACTCTTGGATATTCATTGCCAAAAGACTTAGTAAAAAGAGCTTTTTTAGAGAAAGTAAGAATTTATGCTTCAGGCGAAAACTTAGTAACATGGGCAGACAAACGTCTTCCTGTTGACCCTGAAATTGATGAAACAGAAGTGTTCTGGGGAAGAGCGTATCCTTATACCAAAACCATATCTTTTGGTGTTGAGCTTGCTTTCTAATACTAACTATTCAAAACTTTTAAAATGAAAAAATCAATTATAAAATCAAGATTTCTGCTAATGCTTGCCGCAGCTACAGTAGCGATGAGTGCAGTTAGTTGTTCAGACTATCTTACAGATGACCCTGCAGATAAATTTACAAATGAAAACTTCTGGCAATCAGAAGATAACGTAAAAACATTTTCATGGCTTAACTATGATACTTTTTATGGTTACGGAAATGGTACGACAATCGGACTTTCTTTTTTCTATTACCACGGAAGTGATTACAAAGTAGATGATAACTTATCAGCCTTTACTTTTTATCAAATGCCGGTTACAGCAGCAACTACTAATGTTTATTCCTGGAATGAATATTATACGCTTATTCGCCGTTGTAACTTGATGTTGGAAAAAATACCAACAGTGAGTATGTCTGCTGAGAAAAAGAACCATTATATTGGGGTAGCTAAATTCTTTAGAGCTTACACCTACTTTCGTTTAGTGCAAAAAATGGGAGATGTTCCTTATACTGATAAATATTTAATTCAGGGAGATCCGGCAGTTTATGCTCCGGCAACACCAAGGGGTGAAGTTATGGACAAAGTAATTGCAGAATTAGAAGAAGCTGCAAACTTAATGCTTGTTTCTGACGATAAAAATGCTACTGTAAACAAATACACAGCTTATGCAGCATTAAGTAATGCCTGCTTATACGAAGGAACATACAGAAAATATCATTTAGGTCAGGATGGCAGCGCTTATCTTAACAAAGCAAAAGTGGCTTCATTAGCTGTAATGAACAATCCGGCTTATAAATTAAATGCAGACTGGAAATCACTTTACAATTCAGTTGAATTACTTGGAAATACAGAAGTGATATTGGCAAAACGTTATTTAACAAACGTATTGATGCACTCTCTTCAAAACTACACCAATACATCAACTATTCAATACGGCTTAACAAAATGGGCTGCTGACAGTTATGTAACTACAAACGGATTACCAATTCAACAAGCGGGAAATGCACAATATACCGGTGATGATAACGTAACAAAAACTTTTGCAAACAGAGATCCGCGTTTTGGTAAAACTGTAAATCCTGCAAATTATGGTTACAAAGGAAAACCTTTTGGTACAACGGCTTTAGTTTCGATGTCAGGATATGTATTCGAATTGTACAACAATCCTGCTACTACTGGTCCTGATGTTACTACAGGAGGACGAAATTATACTGATGCTCCAATCTTTACCTTAAGCGAAGTATATTTAAATTATGCCGAAGCTTGTGCTGAATTGGGTACCGCTACCAATAACGATCTTGATATTTCGATCAATAAAGTACGTGCACGTGCCGGAATTGCTGCTTTGACTACTGACGGAAATAATGCTTCTGCCGGAAATGTAGCAATCAATGATCCAAGAAGAACTTCAGCTTTAGAGCAAATCTCTGGTGTTGTTAGTCCGCTAATCTGGGAAGTACGTCGTGAGCGTCAAATAGAATTCATGAGCTGGACTACATTAAGACAAGCTGATATTTACCGTTGGAAAAAAGGAGATTATCTTGATACTTCAAAAAATCCTGACGTAAATCTTGGAGCCAGAATTGGTACTCCTGTTGGCTCACAAACTGTAGTTGATGGTAACGGATATGTGAAAATTTATCCTGCAAGTACAAGAACCTTTGAACCAAAACATTATTTAATGAATATCCCAACTAATGATATTGATTTATATAAAGCTCAAGGTGTTACATTAAAACAAAATCCGGGCTGGTAATCCTCAATTACCAAACCCATAAATAATACACTACCTCTGGGTACTAAAACCAGAGGTAGTATTTTAAAATTATTTCTTTGTAAAAAGACATAGCAGCATCTGACAAAAATAAAATACCGGTCTAATAATCATAGACTTCCCTTTCCAGAATACCACACTACATCATCAAATCAAAAAAACTTACACTACCAATCAAATAATAATATAATTTTATTGAGTCAATTTTGTCTTCTCACTACTAAACTGTAATTTAAAATGATAAAATTCATAGCAAAAAGTGTCTTTATAGTAACTTCTATAATTTACACGCCGTCTTATTCTAATTCATTTCAAAAAGCTGCAAAAAATAATCCTCACGAAATTACAGCCTCTTTCATTAAAACCGGAGCTGATAATTACGAAAAGTACCTGCCTTTACTGAAAGATAAAAAAGTTGGAATCGTTACGAATCAAACCGGAATTTTATCTGATAAAACACATGTGGTAGATTTTTTATTAGAAAAGAAAATTGCCGTACAAACCATTTTTGCACCCGAACACGGATTTAGAGGAACTGCCGATGCAGGCGAACATGTAGTAGACGGAAAAGATCCAAAAACAGGATTACCTATCATCTCTCTTTACGGAGACAATAAAAAACCAAAAGCGGCACAATTGGCTGGAATCGATGTTATGATATTCGATTTGCAGGATGTTGGTGCTCGTTTTTATACCTATATTTCTTCTTTGCATTATGTAATGGAAGCTTGCGCAGAAAACGGAATTCCGCTTATTGTTCTGGACAGACCAAACCCAAATGGCGGTATCATAGACGGACCACTTTTAGAAAAAGAATTTACGAGTTTTGTGGGCATGCACCCTATTCCGTTACTTCACGGCCTGACAATTGGCGAATATTCAAAAATGATCAATGGCGAAAAATGGTTGAAAAACGAAGTTCAATGCAAACTAACTGTTATTCCTTGTGTCGATTATAAAAGAGATATGCCATACAGTTTACTCGCAAAACCATCACCCAATTTACCTAATGACCAATCGATAAACCTATACGCCAGTTTGTGTCTTTTTGAAGGAACAAACGTAAGTATGGGACGCGGAACCGAGAAACAATTTCAAATTTACGGCTCTCCTTTTTTAAAGAAAACCAATTTTACTTTTACTCCAAAACCAAATTTTGGAGCCAAAGATCCGCTTTATAACGGAAAAGAATGTTTTGGAGAAGATTTAACTTCCTATCCTAAACTCACTAAATTAGAACTTAAATGGCTGATAAAAGCCTATCAAAATACTAGTGATAAAACAAAATTCTTCAATCCCTTTTTTACCAAACTTGCCGGAACTAAAAAGCTGCAACAGCAAATCGAAAGCGGAGTTTCTGAAAATGAAATAAGAAAGAGCTGGCAGAAGGATTTAGAAGCCTTCAAAAAAATGAGAAAAGCTTACCTAATCTATTAAAACAAGTGTTTTTTCTACGTAGTTCTTATGTGTATTTTAAATAAGTAAAACGCCTTTTTTAAAGTAATAAAAGCTATGTTTCTATGTGTTAAGAAAATCACACCCTGCTTATAAAGACAAACCAATTAATTGCAAAATATCGAAACCGAATTATTCAACCAACTTTGGTTTCAAAAATCAAAAAAAAAGAAAAATGAAAAATAAAAATCCTGAAACTGAACAAGAATCTTTGTACAAAGACTTGGATCAAATGAGCGTGAAAGAACTTCTTACGAATATCAATACAGAAGATAAAAAAGTGCCGCATATTATCGAAGAGCAGATTCCTAAAATTGAGAAACTGGTGAAAGCGATTGTGAAAAAAATGCAGCTGGGCGGCAGATTATTTTATATTGGAGCCGGAACTTCGGGACGAATTGGTATTTTAGATGCATCAGAATGTCCGCCAACTTTTGGCGTGCCGCATGATATGATTATCGGAATAATTGCCGGTGGAGATACTGCCATTAGAAAAGCAGTTGAAAACGCCGAAGACGATACGGAACAAGCATGGAAGGACTTAGCTAAATTTGAAATTTCAAGTCTAGATTTCATTATTGGGATTGCAGCTTCAGGAAACACGCCTTATGTTTTAGGCGCTTTGAAAAAAGCAAAAGAACACAACATCAAAACCGGAAGTATTTCGTGCATCAGCAACGGACTTATTGCGCAGGAAGCCGATTATCCTATTGAATTGATCGTAGGACCTGAGTTCTTAACGGGAAGCACGAGAATGAAAGCCGGAACAGCCCAAAAACTGACCTTAAACATGATCTCTACTTCGGTTATGATTAAGTTAGGAAAAGTAAAAGGCAACAAAATGGTAGACATGCAATTGTCTAACGAAAAACTGGTAAAACGCGGCATCAAGATGATTATGGAAGAACTTGGAATTGAATATGATTTAGCCGAAGAATTACTGCAAAAACACAAAAGCGTAAGAGCTGTTTTATTGTCTCAAAGCAAAAATCAGGAAAACTAGAACCAAACCTGACAGGTTTTAAAAACCCGTTAGGTTTAATCAACCGTTTTATTCATCTTTGATTCACTTTTGATTCACCAAAATTCATTAAGAACCAACCACCAAAACTATACAATGACACCAAGTACCATCCTTCTTCTTATCATCATTTATTTCGGAACTTTATTCTACATCTCGCATCGGGTGAGTAGAAAAGACGGCGGAAATGATGCTTTTTTTACCGCCAATAAAAACTCAAAGTGGTATCTGGTTGCTTTTGGGATGATAGGAACGGCACTTTCAGGAGTAACCTTTATATCTGTTCCGGGAGAAGTTGGCGCACCAAGTGGCGAGCAATTCAAGTATTTTCAGTTTGTTTTGGGTAATGCAATAGGTTTTATAGTAATTACAAAATTATTATTGCCGTTGTATTATCGAATGAATTTAACTTCGATTTATGGCTATATCGAGCAACGAATGGGCTTTTACAGCTATAAAACCGCAGCGTCTATTTTCCTGATCAGCAGAACAGTAAGCTCGGCGTTCAGGCTTTATTTGGTTGTGATTGTATTACAGCGTTTTGTATTCGATTTTTATCATATTCCTTTTGCCGTTACAGTTTTGATTTCATTGTTGCTAATTTTTTCTTATACATATAGAGGCGGTTTAAAAACGATTATTATAACCGATACTTTACAGACATTTTTTCTGGTAACTTCAGTTTTTCTTACCATTTATTTCATCTGCGACCGTATGGATTTAAGTGCGATTAGCGCTTTCGAAGAAGTAAAAAACAGTAATTATTCTAAAATATTTTTCTTTGATGATTTTCTGGGAAGTAAATTCCATTTCGTCAAACAAATATTGGGCGGAATGTTTGTAACCATTGCCATGACAGGATTGGATCAGGATTTAATGCAAAAAAACCTGAGCTGTAAAAACATTGGCGAAGCACAAAAAAACATGTTCACTTTTACAGGAATCTTTGTTGTTATCAATATTTTCTTTTTAAGTGTTGGTGCTTTACTTTATATCTATGCCAACAAAAACGGCATCGCAATCCCGACTGATTTAGTAACTGGCAAACCAAGAACCGATTTACTTTTTCCGGAAATTGCCCTGAATCATTTGGCTACAATTCCGGCCATCGTATTTTTATTAGGAATCATTGCAGCAACATTTGCAACGACAGACTCGGCATTAACAGCTTTAACAACCTCTTTTTGCGTTGATTTTCTAGGAATGGACAAAGCCGAAAACAGCAAGAAAAATACCGTTAGAACAAGACATTTAGTTCACATCAGTTTCTCTGCATTGATTTTCTTTGTCATCCTAATTTTCAATTCGATCAACGATAGTTCAGTGGTTGGAATGATATTCAAGGTGGCGTCTTATACTTATGGTCCATTATTAGGATTATACGCTTTTGGATTGTTCCAGAAATCAAAACATGTAAAAGATAAATTTGTTCCGGTAATTTGTTTATTATCGCCTTTCTTCACGTATTTAATCAATGAAAATTCAGCAATGTTATTTTCAGGATATGTTTTTGATAATGAATTAATTGTACTAAACGGACTCATAACCTATTTAGGATTATACCTGACAAGTTCCCGCAGCACTGAAAAAATAAGTTTTTAAAACCATCTTAAAAACACAACTCTATTGAATAATCAATTGAAATCTTTTTAAACAAGTTTCAATTGTCCAAAAAATAATAAACATGAAAGATTACATCATAAAAATCAGCCTTTGTGCTTCATTTTTATTTTTAATCACCAATTGTGGCGTTTCAAAAAAAAACACTACAATTAAAGATTTAAAAACAGATCCCGTTACTACAGATACAGTCGTTTATACGGCTCCAAAAACATCTGAGAAAAAGACTTTTTTCAAAGATTCAGATAAAGAAACTGCCTGGGTCGACAGCATTTACAACAAAATGTCGCTTCGTGAAAAAGTAGGTCAATTGTTTATGATTTCGGCTTATTCGAATAAAGATTCTGTTCACGTAAACGAAGTCAATAAACTCGTTCAGGATTATAAAGTAGGCGGAGTAATCTTTTTTCAGGGCGGGCCGGTTCGTCAGGCGAAATTGACCAATCTGTACCAATCAAAAGCAAAAGTGCCTTTGTTCGTAGGAATTGATGCCGAATGGGGATTGGCAATGCGATTGGATTCTACTTACCGATATCCGTGGAATATGACTTTGGGCGCGATTCAGGATTTGAATTTAATTGAGAAAGTGGGTCGAAATATGGCCAACGAAAACAAACGAATCGGAATTCATTTTAATTTTGCTCCGGTTTTAGATATCAATACCAACCCTAAAAATCCAATAATTGGAAACCGTTCTTTTGGCGAAGACAAAGTTAATGTAAGCGAAAAAGCGATTGCTTTAATGAAAGGCGTACAAAGTCAGGGCGTTTTTAGTACCGGAAAACATTTCCCCGGACATGGCGATACCGCAACAGATTCTCATCACGCTTTGCCTTTGGTTACTTTTTCGAAAGAAAGACTGGAGCAAATCGAATTATATCCGTACAAAAGAATATTTGATGAAGGTTTAGTTTCGGTGATGGTTGGGCATCTTAATATTCCAAGTTTAGAAACAACTCCAAATATGCCTTCTTCGGCTTCTTATAATGTAGTGACCAACCTGCTTCAAAAAGAGTTAGGTTTTGAAGGTTTAATTTTTACCGATGGTTTGGCCATGAAAGGTGCCAGCAATTTTAAAGGTCCCGGAGATTTAGAAATTGCGGTAATTCTTGCCGGAAATGATGTTTTACTTTGTCCTGAAAATGTTCCCGTAGCCGTGCAAAAACTGGAAGCAGCCTATAATGAAAATGTGATTACTGAGGAACGCCTGGCACATTCGGTAAAAAAAATACTGCATTATAAATTCAAAGCAGGATTAAATCATTACAAGCCTATTGATATGGCCAATATTTATACGGATCTTAATCCGTCGCAAAATGATGCGCTGCATTATCAATTGTATGAAAATGCCATTACTGTTTTAAAAAATGAAAAGGAAATATTGCCTATAAAAGAACTCGATCAAAAAATTGCCTACGTAAAATTAGGCGATGATACGAACAGTACTTTTGTTTCTACATTAAAAAAATATACCGAAATAATAGAAGTTAAAGACACCAATCTTGACAGCCTGAATAAGGAATTGAGAAAATTTGACAAGGTGATTATCAGCTTTCATAAAGTAAATAAACCTTGGGAAAAACAAGAATTTACTTTAACAGAAATGCTTTGGCTAAAAGAAATTGCGAAACACAACGACGTAATTCTCGACATTTTTGCGAAGCCTTATTCGCTATTATCTATTTCTGATTTTGATGATATCGAAGGTCTGGTGGTTTCGTACCAAAATTCAGATATCAGTCAGGTAGTTTCGGCCGAATTACTTTTTGGTGCTATTTCAGCCAAAGGAAAACTGCCGGTATCCATCAATACTTCATTCAAAGTAAATGACGGATTAACAACCGAAAAATTAAATCGTCTTGCTTTTACCGCTCCGGAAAACGTGAATATGAATCCCGCCATTCTATCAAAAATCGATGCTGTGGCGCAAAAAGCAATTGATGGAAAAATGGCGCCGGGAATGCAGGTTTTGGTGGCTAGAAAAGGAAGTGTGATTTTTCAGAAATCATACGGAAATCAAACTTATGAAAACGGAAAAAAAGTGACCAATACCGATTTATATGATGTCGCTTCGATTTCGAAAATGATATCTACATTGCCCAACGTGATGCAATTGTACGATAAAGAAAAAGTAAATCTCGATACCAAATTGAAAGATATGGTGCCGTTTTTTGCCAAAACAAACAAAGAAAACATCATTTTCAAGGATTTACTAACGCATTATGCCGGACTTCAGGCCTGGATTCCGTTTTACAAAGCAACATTAGACAGCAATAATAATCCTTCTGAAAAATACTATCGAAAAATAGCCGAAACTGGTTTTACCACAAAAGTAGCAGACAACCTTTACATTCGAAATGATTATCACGATACGATCATGAAAATCATTGCCGATAGTCCGGTATCGCTTAAAAAAGAATACAAATACAGTGACTTTACTTTTATTATTCTAAAAGAATATCTGGAAAGAAAAACGCATAAAAAACTGGAAGATCTGAGTAAACAGAATTTTTACAGCACACTCGGGATGAACAATACGCTTTACAATCCGTTAGACAAATTCGATAAAAGTAACATTGCCCCTACCGAAGTTGATACGTATTTCAGGCATCAGGTTATTCAGGGTTATGTGCACGATATGGCAGCAGCAATGGAAGGCGGAATTGCCGGTCATGCCGGAATTTTTTCTAACGCTATGGATGTTGCCAAAATGATGCAAATGTATTTGCAAAAAGGAAATTACGGTAATAAAGAATATTTCTCTCCACAAACATTTGATGCCTTTAATACTTGTTATTATGCCAATCAAGGCGTTCAGAGAGGTTTAGGTTTTGATAAACGAATTGGTAAAGACGGGCCAACCTGTGCTTGTGTATCACCATCAAGTTTTGGTCATACCGGATTTACCGGAAAGATCGCCTGGGTAGATCCTGAAACCGAAATTGTTTATGTATTTTTATCCAACAGAACTTATCCGGGAACAAATGGCGATGAGAATAAATTAGCAAAAGGAAAAATTAGAGAAGAAATTCAGCAAATTATTCAGGAAGCTATTATAAAATAAAAAAATACGAGTTGGCTTATAAGTTGGCATTTTTTAAACACATAGAAACATATTTTTCTGTTATTAAAAAGAATTCAAAAAAGAAATACATTTCTTTCGCATAGCTGGATATGTGTATTTTAAACAAGTGAAACGCCTATTTTGAGTTCTAAAATCTATGTTTCTATGTGTTTAAAATAATTATACACAACGAAGAATAATTTATAAAAAAAAAACAATATCATGAATGCAAATCTGGAATCACTGTATAAAATTGCCCAAAAATCGTCCCGAATAATTATCGGATTAATGTCTGGTACTTCATTGGATGGTTTGGATGTGGCTTTATGCGAAATTTCAGGTTCAGGCGACACTACCGAAGTGCAATTAATTCAATTTGACACCGTTGATTATTCTGAAGAAGTAAAAACCGAAATCAGAAACGTATTTGCCAAACCCACTATCGATTTTCAGAATTTGGTTTTATTGAATGAATGGATCGGAATTCTTCATGCCAATATTATTCTGGATCGTTTGAACCATTGGAAAATTCCGGCTGAAAAAATAGATTTGGTAGCCTCACACGGACAAACTGTTTTTCATGCTCCGAAGATTTTACATCAACAGGAAAAATTTCCAAACGGTACTTTGCAAATTGGAGACGGAGATCATATTGCTGTAAAAACCGGAATTATAACCATTTCTGATTTTAGGCAAAAACATCTTGCAGCAGGCGGCGAAGGAGCACCACTGGCCGTTTACGGAGATTACTTTTTGTTTGGAAAAAAAGACGAAAACCGCATTATGCTCAATATGGGCGGAATAGCTAATTTTACTTATTTGCCCTCAAGTCATAATCCCGAAGAAGTTTTTGTTACCGATACAGGAACAGGAAATACCTTAATTGATGCCTTTACCCGACTTCATTTTCCTGAAAAATCGTATGACAAAGATGCCGAAATTGCGAAAAAAGGCCATGTCAATGCCCCTCTTTTAAAGGCTTTAAAAGAAGATGAATTCTTTGCTAAACCTTTCCCTAAAACTACAGGTCCGGAACTTTTTAGTATTGACTATGTTCGAAAAGCGCAAACCCAAAGCAATACCCAAAATATTACTATCGAAGACTTATTGGCAACATTAACCCGATTCAGCGCAGAAACAATTGCAGAAGCTATACATTCAGCCATAAACAATACAATCTATTCTCCTGAAACTTTCACCGTTTATATGTCGGGCGGTGGTGCGCACAACCCATTATTAGTGGGATGGCTAAAAGAATTATTGCCTTGTAATTTTGAAAATACTGATGTTTTAGGCATTTCAGGCGATGCAAAAGAAGCGATTTTATTTGCGATTTTAGCCAATGAAACGGTCTCAGGCGGCACTTCTGATTTTGGCCCACGAAAAAGAATTCCATCCGTATCGATGGGAAAAATTTCTTTTCCGAATTAAAAAAACAATCACAATTTTCTCTTTTTTTAGATAATTAACGAAACCAAAAAAATAACCCTACCAATGACAAAAGAACGTTTAATATCACTGGATGTATTTAGAGGATTTACCATTTTATTGATGACCATTGTCAACAATCCGGGAAGCTGGGCCTCTATTTATCCGCCTTTAGAACACGCCGAATGGCACGGATGTACTCCTACCGATTTAGTATTTCCTTTTTTCGTTTTTATAATGGGAACCGCGATTCCGTTTGCAATGCCAACGAAACATTTTGATTTGGCTGTTTTTAATAAAATTATGGTTCGTTCGTTACGAATCTTCTGTTTAGGATTTTTTCTCGCTTTTTTCAGCCGATTCGAATTATTTGGTTTAGAAGGAATTCCGTTATTAATCGTGAGATTACTAATCACTTTTGCAGTAGCTTATGCTCTTTTAGGCAACTTTACTTTAAAAGTTAAAACCTATCTCGCGGTAGGGATTTTTGCCGTACTAATATCCTTAGCCTACAGCGGAATCGAAGCTTTTGAAGACGTAAGAATTCCTGGCGTTCTGCAACGAATAGGAATTGTATATTTCTTTACTTCTATTTTATATTTAAAAACAAACCTGAAAACACAACTTATCGTTGCCGCTTCGATTTTATTGATTTACTGGATTTTGATGGCTTTTATTCCGGTTCCGGGATTCGGCCCTGCCAATTTCGAAAAAGGAACTAATCTGGCTGCGTGGTTAGATAATTTACTTTTAAACGGACATTTATGGGCTTCTAGTAAAACCTGGGATCCTGAAGGAATTTTGAGCACTTTACCAGCCATTGGTACAGGAATCATGGGAATGTTTATTGGTCAAATACTAAACATGCAAATCACCAAAATCGAAATTGTAAAAAAACTAGCTATTACAGGAATTGTTTTGGTCGCTTTGGGTTTACTCTGGAACACCTTTTTCCCAATCAACAAATCGCTTTGGACAAGTTCGTATGTTTTATACACGGCCGGAATTGCTACAATCTGTTTAACTCTTTTATATTATATAATAGATGTTGCAAACTATACAAAATGGACAAAACTATTTTTAATCTGGGGCGTAAATCCTATGATTGTGTTTTTCTTTTCAGGAATTATTCCTAGAGCGTTGAGTGCAATTAAGATACAAAGTCCGGAAATAGCTTCGGAAGAAATTAGTCTTCAAACGTCGATTTACAAATACGGAATTGCAACCTGGTTCGAAAATCCGTTGAATGCTTCGTTGGCTTATGCTATTTTATATGCTATATTTTGGTCTTGCATATTATGGATTTTCTATAAAAAGAAATTGATTTTTAAAGTTTAAAAAAGACTTTACAAGTTTTTTTTCGCCACGAATTCCACGAATGAGCACGAATTTTTTATGTTAATTGCGCATAATAATTAATATCCATTTGAATATTTTAATTAGTGAAAATTCGTGAAATTCGTGGCGAAAAACTTTTTCTAAAATCCGACTAATATTTTAAAGCATCAATATGAAATCGACACAATTTGTTTTTGGAATCCTTTTTATCGCACTTCTCTTTTCCTGTTCAACAAAAAGAAAAGACAATCATTTTACATCAAAAAATGATGAGGTTTTGGTGCGTCAGGATTTTAAAAAATATTTTGATGACTGTAATGTCGAAGGCGCTATTGCGATTTATGACCATAAAAATCATACTTGGATTTTGTCTGACACCGTTGCTACAAGAAAAGAAACATTGCCCGCTTCAACTTTCAAAATCATCAACTTGCTTATTGCTTTAGAAACAAAAACCATTGCAAGCGAGAACGACATCGTAAAATGGCCGGGAAGTACAGATACTCTAAAATACGATTATCGCCCCAATATTTATCACGACATAACCGTAAAAGAAGCTTTTGAAGTTTCGGCAGGATGGGCTTTTATTGAATTGGCAAAGAAAATTGGAAAGGACAATTACAAAAAATATTTAACGCTTTGTCATTACGGAAACATAAACCTTTCGCAAACTGATCCCGATTTTTGGAATTTTGGCGCTTTCGGAATTTCACCTATCAATCAGGTAGAATTTCTTAAAAAACTCTACGAAGAAAAATTGCCTTTCTCTAAACGCAATATCGACATCGTAAAAAAAGTAATGATAAACGAACAAAACGATGATTATACCATTCACTCCAAAACAGGCTGGACCAGAGAAAACGACATCAATACTGGCTGGTGGGTGGGTTACATCGAAAATAAAAACGGAGCTTACTTTTTTGCCACACGCCTTTTGCAAGACAGAAAACTAAACGCTTCTAATTTTGGCAATTGCCGAAAAGAAATCACGAAATCTGTTTTTAAAAATTTGAATGTAATACAATAAAAAGAAGCTCATTAAGAATAGCATGTCATTAATAAGAAGGAAATTATATATCGCTCCGCTGGAGCTATAGTGTCAGGGACTTATATATAACTATAAATATGAAGCTCCGATGGAGCTTGATTCACTGAAGGAATAGTGCCAATTTGATTAAGTTAAGAAAAAATCAAATGGGACAATTTGTTAAGGACAATATTATATCAATTTGTTTTTGTTCCATCGGAACATTTCATTGGTAGCCCAATAAATACGGCATTTTTTCACGTTCCGTAGGAACGTTTGATTTTATAGATAATAATTTGGTAAAAATATATACAATTTCTCAAACGTTCCAATGGGACGATGTTTCTCATGATGCATTTTTTTTCTACCGATGAGGTGTTCCGATGGAACACAATCTAATTTAATAACATTGCCCAGTAGGACGGGATATTTATAGAAACTTTATTATGCCGTGTGGAGAGAAACCCCAGCGGGGTGATATATATTTAATCAGAAAAAAATGTCCCTATTTTACTGATGAAGCTTTAATAATATAATCAATATTGCATTTTCTTTTTGCAGAACACCACTAAAACTTTCGCTTTTGGTATGGCGTTCCTTCCCCATCTTCGCAATAACTTTTAAGACTTAACAGAAACATGGCCCAATTATAATTGCACCACTGGTAAAACTCGGTCAGTTCGCGCCAGTCCAAATGTTTGAGAACAACAGATGTAACTCCGTTTTTTTCTGTCATGTCAAATGAAATTTTGGTACCAATCCATTCCGGATCAGAGGCCACGCATTCCCATAGGATTCTTTTATTGGGAGACAGTTCGACCACTTTCATTTTTGTATCATAATTATCATCAAAATCAAACTCATTGATAAAACCCACTTCCGGCTTTACAATCAATTCTGTTGTCCAGACAGCGCCAAGACCTTCCTGTGTTGTTAGTGTTTTATAAACTTCTGCAATGGGAGATTTGATGTAATTGATGTGCTCTATTTTTTCCATCCTTATAATTGGTTGTAGTTAGAAACTCAAAGTTAATAAATTTGTATCATCCAGATACAGAGCTTCTTTTTTCATCAGCAAGAACTATTATCATCTTTATATTCTAAATAAAAGGACTCATCTAAAACGAAATTAGGAGATCTATTTTAAGCATTTTGCCTGTTATGAGGATTAATTTAATTAACTTTAGATTAAATACAATAGCAAAAAAGATATCAGGAATTACTTTTTTACCCTGATTTAAAATAAAAGACATTATGAAAATGACTGCAAAAATCACATCTCCATACGATCAAAGTTTTATTAAAGAATTACCCCTTATAAGTAAAAATGATATTGAGAGTATACTTACTACCGCCCAAAATTTATTTACAGATCACTCGAATTGGATTCCCGCTTATAAGAGAATTGAAATACTGGAAAAAACAGCTTCGATAATGAATGACAAAATTGAGGAATTATTGGTTACTGCTATAAATGAAGGCGGAAAACCGTATCAGGATTCCAGGGCTGAAGTACTTCGAGCCATCAAAAGCGTAAAATTAGCAGCAGAACACATTTCTCAAATAAAAGGAGAGCAAATTCCAATGGGTCTTACCGAAGCTTCTTTAAACAGGATTGCTTTTACCTCAAAAGAACCTATCGGGATTGTGGTAGCTGTTAGTGCTTTTAATCATCCGTTAAATTTAGCGGTTCACCAAATCGTGACAGCCATTGCTGCCGGTTGTCCCATAATTTTTAAACCCGCAACTGCCACACCGTTATCGAGTTTGGCTCTTGCCGATATTTTGAAAGAAGCAGGATTACCAGATGGCTGGCTTCAGATTATTTTATGCGATAATGAAGTTGCCGAATTACTGGTGACAGACCCGAGAGTTAATTTTTTCTCTTTTATTGGTTCAGCCAAAGTAGGCTGGTATTTAAAAAGTAAACTATCACCAGGTACAAGATGTGCTTTGGAACATGGTGGCGCCGCGCCTGTCATTGTTGAAAGTGATGCTGATTTTAAGGAAATGATTCCTGATCTCGTAAAAGGAGGGTTTTATCATGCGGGACAAGTTTGCGTTTCGGTTCAGAGAGTTTATGTAAATGAAGCTATTTGTGATCATTTTATAAAAGAGTTTGCAGCTGCAACCAATAAACTAACTACAGGAAATCCGTTAGATAAAAAAACAGATGTAGGACCGCTTATCACGCCCAAAGAAGTCGATCGCGTCGAGGAATGGGTAAATGAAGCCATTAAAAAAGGTGCTAAATTAATCACAGGCGGAAAAAGGATTTCTGATACTTTCTTTGAGCCTACCGTTTTGTTTAATCCGTCAGAGGATTCGAAAGTTTCTACTACCGAAATCTTTGGACCTGTTGTTTGCATTTATTCTTTTACAGACCGCGATGAAGCCATAAAAAGAGCCAATGCACTCGATGTTCATTTTCAGGCAGCCGTTTTTACAAAAAATGTTGATATTGCTTTGGATACCGTTAAAAAACTAAATGCTACTGCTGTTATGGTCAACGATCATACTGCTTTTAGAGTCGATTGGATGCCATTTGGAGGAAGGGATTCTTCGGGTATTGGTATGGGCGGAATTTCATACGCCATAAACGAAATGACTAGAGAAAAGTTAATGGTTTTTAAAAGCAAATTTCTATAACTTTTAATTTAGTAAGTCGCTGAAGTTAATTATTAAACACACAGAAACATAGATTATTGTTCTCGCAGATTTAGGAGATTTTTTTATGATAAGGATTAAATTTTAAACAAGATCTGCTAAATCTGCGAGATCTGCGTGAAAAAATTTAAACACATAGAAACAAGATTTTATGTGTACCAAAAAGGAGACAAAAAGAAACTGATTTCTTTCACATAGTTCCGATAGCTATAGGGATGTATTTTAAATAAGTGAAACGCCTTTTTTTAAGTAAACAATCCCGATAGCTATCGGGACTATGTTTTTAAACAATTAGCTAGTATGATTTTATAACAGGTTATAAAATTTTAAGTATCCAGATTTAAATTTTAAATAAAGAAAAAGTTTTAAAAATATGAACGCAAACCCTGCAGAACTAAACATTGAAACCACCAAAAAAATACTACCCATTATTTTGGCGACTTCGATCTTTATGCAAATGCTCGATTCTACCATTCTAAATACCTCGATAACGGCTATTGCCAAAGATCTGCACGAGTCGCCGCTTGATATGCAAAATGCTATTATTAGTTATGTATTAACTCTTGCGCTTTTCATGCCGGTTAGCGGTTTTTTATCGGATAAATTTGGAACTAAGAAAGTCTTTATTTTTGCTTTATTATTATTTAGCATTGGATCTTTATTTTGTTCGCTTTCGCAGAATTTAAATCATCTTATTTTTTCCCGTGTTGTTCAGGGTATCGGCGGCAGTTTGATGACTCCTGTTGGCAAGCTGGCCCTTATTAGAACATTTCCTAAAAAAGAATTATTGAAGGCAATGAATTTTGCCATTATCCCTGCCCTGATTGGTCCCGTGTTAGGTCCTTTGGTGGGCGGATATATGGTTGATTATTTATCCTGGCACTGGATTTTCCTGATCAATATTCCGTTTGGGATTATTGGTATTCTTTTAAGTTTAAATACATGCCTGATTACAAATCTCCTATAATCGATTTTGATTTAAAAGGCTTTTTAATTTTTGCAGCGGCTTCACTCCTATTGTCTGTTTCTTTAGAATTATTTGGCAATACTGTTCGTCTGACACCGGTTTTATTGGTGTTACTGTCCGGATTTTTAATGTTGTATTGGTACTATCGCCATGCTGTTACAGACAACAATCCGCTTTTTCCTTTGAATTTATTTAAGGTAAGAACTTTTAGGGTTGGTATAGTGGGCAATCTGGCAACTCGTCTGGGTTTTAGTTCGATTCCTTTATTATTGCCAATGATGATTCAGATTGCTTACGGACAGTCGGCGGTAACTTCAGGATGGATTGTGGCGCCAATGGCTCTTACAGCGATGTTTGGTAAATCGGCTGTTATTAAAATTTTAAATACTTACGGTTACAGAAAAACCTTAATGGTGAATACTTTTATTATTGGTGTTTTAATTTGTGCATTGGCCATTCCGTCTATTCATAATTCTTTTTATTGGTATGTTCCTATTATTTCAGTTTTGGGTTTCTTCAACTCCATACAGTTTACTTCTATGAATTCTATTTCTATTGCTGATTTAAGGGTTTATCATACCAGTAGTGGCAACTCCTTAGTTTCTGTCAATCAGCAATTGGCCATTGGTTTTGGAATTGCCTTTGGACTTTTAGTCCTTAAAATTTTTCAGGGTGATATAAAACTTATTCATAATGAAATTCACAATGCATTTCGATATACATTTTTAGTTGTCGGTTTTCTGACTATTCTTTCCGGATTAGTTTTTAGAAGACTTCATGATAAAGATGGCGACAATTTAAAATCAACTAATTAATAAAAAAACTAAAGCCCAATCGTAATTGATCGAGCTTTATTATTTCCATAAATGCTGAACTTTTTAGTTCCAGCCTCCGCCAAGTGCTCGGTATAAGTTTACAACCGCATTCAATTTTTGACTTTGGTCATCAATTCCTCTTAATTGTGCGTTTAATAGATTTTGTTCGGCTGTAAGTACATCCGTATAATTGGTTGTCGAATTGTTCAGTAATTCTTTGTTGAACTCAACTGCTTTCAATAAAGCTTCTAACTGTTTTTTTCTTTTTTCTTCTTTTAATGCAGCATTATCATATTTAGACAATGCATTCGAAACTTCTTCGCTTGCTTTTAGCATCGAAAATTCAAAGTTATAAAGCGCTTCTTTTTGTAATGATAATGCCGTCGCTAATCTTCCCTTATTGATTCCTATATTAAAAATAGGCTGGGTAAGTCCTCCGGCAATATTACCAAAAAGTCCTCCGTTTGTGAACCAGTCTTTCAGTCCGAAACTTGAAAAACCGGCTGCTCCGCTGATGGTCAAAGCAGGATAAAAATAAGCTCTTGCTACATTCGTTTCTTCAAATGCCGCTCTAAAATTATATTCGGCTTGTTGTACATCCGGACGATTGGAAAGAAGCTGCATCGGAACCCCAATTTTAAGATTGTAAGTTAGCTTTTGCTTTTCGAGAGAGCCACGTATAACCTTAGTCGGAGATTTTGCCAGAAGTATACATAAACCATTTTCGGTTTCGGTTATTTTTTGTTCGATATCCGGAATGGCTAATTCTGCTTCATAAAAATTGGCTTCACTTTGCACCACGGCAACGCCATTAATAATAGAATTTTCGAAGAGAACCTTGATTGTTTCGGCATCAGTTTCTCTATTTTTGGCTGTCTTTTTAAGTACTTTTAATTGTTCATCCAAAATTAGCAACTGATAATATGAATTGGCAATATTAGCGATCAATTGGGTTTGAACAGCACGTTTGGCAGCATCTGTAGCCAATAGATTTGCTAATGCACTTTTTTTAGCACTTTTTAATTTACCCCAAACATCGATTTCCCATCCGGCAGTAATTCCTAAATCATATTGTGTGGATTGGTCGAAAAGTCCAAACCCTTGCGGGAAGGCCAATCTGGATTCTTTAACCGACAGATTTCCGTTTACCGAAGGTAAAAAAGCGGCTTTACTCAGTTTGAGATTTACTCCCGCCTGATTGATTCTTTCCACCGCAATCTTCAAATCCAGATTGGCTGCTAATCCGTCCGTAATAAGTTGCTGCAAAGCTGGATCTGTAAATAATTCCGACCATTTCATGGTTGCGATATTTGTTGTGTCCTTATTCTCAGGATCACGATACGTTACAACTGTTTCGGGTTTTGTATACGGTTTCGTGATCTTGCACGAGCTCCATATACTGGCAACAATCAGTAAAATGATGATTAATTTATAATTGTATATTTTCATTATAATATGTTTTTTATTTAATTACAAAGTCTGTAAAATTTAACCGCAATCCTGATAGCTATCGGGAGCAGGGGTTTACGCAAAGGCCGCAAAGTTTATTTTAAGCTGAAAGGTTTCAGGCAAAGTCCGCAAAGCTGAAATCTTTTTTAATCTTTATAATCTGTGGAAAAAAAAATTAACCACAGAGAACACAAAGATTTTCACAAAGCTCGCAAAGCCTATTTAAGCTGAAAGTTTCAGGCAAAGTCCGCAAAGCTGGTTCAACGCAAAGCTTTGTGAACTTTGTGTTTTTATAAAACCATCCATGTAAAAATACTTTGTGCCCTCTGTGGTAAAATAATCTGCTTCATTCTAAAATAAGATTTAACCACAAAGAACACAGTCCCGACAGCCATCGGGATACACAAAGCTCACAAAGCTGATTAAACACAAAGCTTTGCGAACTTTGTGTTTTTATAAAAACCAGACGAATAAAAAACTTTGCGATCTTTGCGGTAAAAATATCCGCTGAAGCTTTAATCAATATTTCTTGGTTCGTGATCTGGTACTTTAACCCCACCTACTCTTTCCTGCAGCGACTGAAAAATGATAAACAGCACCGGAATTACAAAAACCCCGAATAAAGTACCAATCAACATTCCGCCAACCGCAGCTGTACCAATCGACCGGTTACTTAAAGCTCCTGCTCCTGTCGCAATCATCAGCGGAATTAAACCGAAGATAAAAGCAAACGATGTCATTAAAATTGGTCGTAATCTGGCTTTAGCACCAAATAGAGCCGACTGCACCAAACTTCTTCCGCTCAGACGATGCAATAAGGCAAACTCTACAATAAGAATGGCATTTTTAGCCAAAAGACCAATTAGCATAATCAAACTAATCTGAAGGAAAATATTATTATCGACCCCAAACAAATTTGCAAATATAAAAGCTCCTGCAAGTCCAATTGGTAAGGATAACAATACTGAAAATGGTAAAATATAACTCTTGTATTGCGCACTCAATAAGAAATAAATAAATATCAAACAAAGTCCGAAGATTAATGTGGTCTGGCTGCCGCTTGAAAGTTCTTCTTTGGTTAAACCGGAAAATTCATAAGCATATCCTCTGTCTAAAGTTTGTGCTGCAACTTCTTCGATTGCTTTGATGGCATCGCCTGAACTGTATCCGGCATTGGGTGCGCCAGTAACCGCGGTTGAGGTAAAAAGATTAAAACGGTTTATAAATTCCGGACCATATGTTTTCTTTAAGGTTACAAATTCCGAAATTGGTGCCATTGCTCCTTTATCTGTTCGCACAAAAACTTTATTGATGTCGCTTTCTTTCGCTCTGTAATCCGGATGCGACTGCAGCATTACTCTGTATTGTTTTCCTAATTTATTAATATCCGAAGCATAGATTCCGCCAAAATATCCCTGAAGTGTATTTAATACTGTATTTACAGAAACTCCCGCATCTTTACATTTCGCTACATTTACATTGACTTCCATTTCCGGAAAGCCAATATTAAACGGATTTGTGGCATACATAATCTCTGGTCGCTGATTGATTGCGGTCATAAACTTGCCAATATTCTTCTCGAAATCCTGATAACTGCCTCCGGTTCTATCCTGCAATTGCACTTCGAATCCGTTGTTATTTCCAAATCCCTGCAAAGTGGGCGCGGCAAAGAAAATGACACTTGCCCCTTTTATATGGGCCGTCTTTTCGAACAATTTAGCCACAACCGAATTGACATCTTGATTTTTTCCCTTCCTGTCTTTCCAGGATTTTAATCTAATGAATAAAGCACCGTAAGAACCTCCATTTCCATGAATTAAATCCATTCCTGATAATGTAGACGATAGTTCTATTTCCGGAATACTTCTCGCAATACTGTCGATTTCTTTTGTAATTTCTTCAGTGCGTTCAAGTGTGGAAGACGCTGGTAAAACTACATTTCCGTAAATTGCGCCACCGTCTTCATTGGGTACAAAACCTGTAGGTGTCGTTTTTATTAAAGCATAAAATACCATCCCAAATACTGCTATAGCGACTAAGGATATCCATTTTCTGCGAATCAGGAATCGAACTGCTCCTATATATTTATTGGTTACGGCATCAAAAGCTACATTAAAACTGGCATAGAATTTTGGTAAAAAACCTTTTTTGTGATCTGATTTTTCAGGATCGTGTGGTTTTAATAAAATAGCACAAAGCGCAGGACTTAAAGTCAATGCATTAATAGCCGAAATTAAGATGGCTACAGCCAGTGTTAATCCAAATTGTTTATAAAATACTCCTGCCGAACCTGTAATAAAAGTTACGGGAACAAACACCGCCGACATAATTAAGGTAATCGATATAATCGCTCCGCTGATCTCACTCATGGCGTGAATAGTCGCTTTCCTGGCCGATTTTGCGCCCTGATCGAGTTTGGCGTGAACGGCCTCGACTACTACAATTGCGTCATCGACGACAATACCAATGGCTAAAACCAAAGCAAAAAGAGTTAGTAAATTGATTGTAAAACCAAATAACTTCAGGAAAAAGAAAGTACCAATAATCGAAACCGGAACGGCAATTGCCGGTATTAATGTTGATCTAAAATCCTGCAAGAAGATAAATACTACAATAAAAACAAGGATAAAGGCTTCGATAATGGTATAAATTACCTTTTCGATAGACGCGTCCAGAAAATCATTAGCATTTAAGAATGTATGGTATTCTATTCCCGGAGGAAAATCTTTGGATGCCTTTTTTAAAATATCCTCACAAGCAATGATTAACTCTCTGGCATTCGATCCTGAAATCTGACTGATTGCTCCTCCTGAAGAAACTTTTCCCTGAGTAATCAATGATGTGGTGTAATCTAAAGCTCCAAATTCAATATCGGCCACATCTTTCAATCGCAATAAACTTCCTTGTTGACCACTTCTTAATACAATGTTTTCAAATTCGGCCGGATTTTCAAGTCGGCCTGTAAATTTTAAGGCATATTGAACAGATTCTTTACTATTTTCTCCAATTTTTCCCGGAGCTGCCTCGATATTTTGCTCCTGCAATGCTTTAATAATATCGTCCGGAACAAGACCTTGATTTGCCATTGCATCGGGTTTTAACCAAATACGCATCGAATATTCCTGATCACTATAAATTTGGGTTCCTCCCACACCTTCAACACGTTTCATTTCGGGAATAATATTGATCCTTAAGTAATTATCAAGGAATTTTTCGTCATATTTCCCGTCTGTGCTGTATAACAAAAAACTAAAAGCAGTACTACTCAACTGTTTACTGGTTGTAATACCTGCTTTAATAACTTCATTTGGCAATAAACTTGTCGCTTTCGTAACCCTGTTCTGAACATTTACGGCAGCCATATCAGCATTGGTTCCCTGTTTAAAAAATATGGTTATCGCCGCACTACCATTACTGCTGGCAGTAGATGTCATGTAAGTCATATTCTCGACTCCGTTTATTTGTTCTTCCAGAGGTATAATTACACTTTTCATCACCACATTGGCACTTGCTCCCTGATACGAAGCGTTTACTACAACTGTTGGCGGGGCAATTTCAGGATATTGTGATATGGGTAATGAAACTAATCCCAGCAACCCTAAAATCACTATGATGATCGATATTACCGTGGATAATACCGGATTCTCTATAAATTTTCTAAACATGATTTTTTATTTTTTTGAAGAAGAAATCGGTGCGATTTTTACTCCATCTCTTAAATTTCCAATTCCTTCTGTAACTATACTATCTCCTGATTTTACACCTTCGGTTACTACATATTCTTTTTCGGTGGCTTCATTTCTTATTTTTATTTCGGTGTTGTGCACTACGTTTTTTGCATCTACAGTAAATACAAAAAAGCGTCCCTGCAATTCGAATACTGCTTTTTTAGGTACCAGAATTGCTGCTGTAAATTGTGTTGGAATCACTATTGTGGCACTTGCCCCGCTCCAAAGTTTTCCTTCTGGATTTGGAAAAACAGCTTTGAAATTAGCTGATCCTGTGCCTGCATTTAAAACGCCGCTTAAGGTTTGAATTTTTCCTTTTGATGAATACGTTTCTCCATCGGCGGTAACCAGAGAAACGGCTGGCATATTCGTGAATTTTTCCTTTAATTGATTGCCTGAAAATTGTTCTAAAAAAGAGTTTAATTGTTGCTGACTTAAAGAGAAATAAGCGTAAATATTTTTAGTATTGGCAACGGTAGTCAAAGGATCGGCTGCCGAACTGCTGACCAAACTTCCTATCTTAAAAGGTAAACTTCCCACAACTCCGTTAATTGGGCTTACAATATTGGTGAACGCCAATTTTGATTTTGCCGAAGATAAATCAGCATTGGCCTGACTTAATTCGGCTCTTTTTACGCGTTCTATATTTTTGGCTGAGGTTAATTCGTAATTGTTTATAATTTTCTTTTCAGCCAAAGCCGATGTTCTTTTGGTTTGAATAACGGCTGTTTCCAGACTGGCTTCGGCGGCGAGAACTGCTGCTTTCTTATTGTTTACTTCCTGCAAATAACTATTGGCATCGATTTTAAACAACGCTTGTCCTTTGGCTACAGCCGAACCTTCTTCTACATAAACCTGCTCTATATATCCATCTACTTTTGAGCGTATTTCGACGGTTTGTTCCCCTTCTAAAGTAGTGGGATATTCTACCGAAACATCGGCTTTTTGAGCTTTTAGCGTAAGCGTTGGACATGATACCGGACTTTCTGTTTGTTCTGTTTTTTTGGTTTCGCATGAAACTATCAAAAGGGTTCCTATAAACAGGATTGCTGCTATTTTTTTCATTATTTTCTTTTATAAATCATTAAAGGAGAACCTGCTTCTCCCCACATTAGGGTTTTTACATATTTAATTAACTGGCTTGTGGCCAAAACGAGAATTTCTTCGGGTAGGGATGAATTGGCTTTAAGCACTACTTTTTGATTGATAAAAGCCGAAAATTCTATTTTTCGTATTCTTTCGATCCATAAAAGATTGATGTGGTTTTCTGTTACAGTGTACACTACTATTGAGGCATTAGGCGCTAGCAACGAACTGATTAATACATAAGCCCAAAGCGGAACAATCGCATCATTTGAACAAGTGATTACGACATCTTTTCCTTTAAACTGAGTCCAGTTGATATTGGCCATTTCAGATCGAAAGGCCTTTTCCTGCAATAGAAAATCTTCTATTAGAAAAGGCACAATGTCAAATATGATAAAATCATTTTCAGTGGGTTTGTACGCCCGCAAATCAAGTGTTTGTATGCCTGAAGCATTTATTTTATTTATTATTTCCATATCTGGATGATTAAAAAATTGAAATATTATTGCGTTTTAAGTTTTTGAATTTGGCTGATTTTTAGGCATAGCTATCCCCTGCCCAATCTGAATACTATTTTTTGCATTAGACTGAGTAAGTTTTAAAAAGAAGCTTTCATTCTTTAACTAAAGTTTTTTGAGATTTTTAAAATCTGAAGAATATTTTATTTACAGATTTTCATCAACACGTTCCAATACGGAACGATATAAACAGGCAAAGCAATCCTATCATATGAACTAAGGGGAGGTGATTGTAATTCTAGTACCATAATCTACAGTTTGTATTAATAAATGCTGTAACTCACAAGTTGGATTGCTTTTAGGATAATAATATCTCGCAATGCGCTTTGATAAGTAAGGCAAAATTAATAATTTTGCATAATAAAACAACTAAATACTTGTTTTATTAATTTATGACTACAAATAAGATTTTAATGTTGCTCAAAATGCGGGGTTCTCTTACGGCTCTCGAGATTGCGCATGAGCTTAAAATAACCAAGGAAGGAGTTCGACAACAGTTAGTTAAACTTGTCGAAGAAGAACTTATTCATCCGCAAGAAGAATCTAAAGGTGTGGGCAGGCCACAAAAAACTTTTAGCCTTACAGCAAATGGAAATGCTAAATTCCCGGATACTCATGCTGAATTGACCTTAAAACTAATTAATATTATGAGCTTGATGGGAAACAATATGCTCGATGATGTTATTAATGTTTATGAAGAAGTAGGGAAAAAGAAGTATCACGAAGAAATTGATACTATCGATAATTTGGAACAAAAAATAGAAAAACTGGTTGAAATAAGAACCAGAGAAGGTTATATGGCCGAATACTCTAAGAATGAGGAAGGATATCTTTTGGTCGAAAACCACTGCCCTATTTGTGCCGCTGCTACTATTTGTCAGGGCTTTTGTTCCTCTGAATTAAATACTTTCAGGTCTGTACTGGGCAGCGACGTTATGATCAATCGCATTAGCCATATCATTGCAGGTGAAAGAAGATGCGCGTATCAAATTATCCTGAATTAATTTGATCTAAAATAGAAAAAACCTGCAAATATAAATTTCACAGGTTTTTTCAGTCAACAATTAAATATAACTAAATTCTTAAGCATTACAATCAATCGGGATTTGCCAGTATTTTATACAACTCAGCATTCGAAATATAAAACTGATTTTCGATACTAATTTGAGATAGTTTTGCACTCACCAGATTATTTTCACGCGAATTGATCAGAAAGATCGAGCTTTCGCCAAAGGAAAACAGTTTCTCTTCTGAGTTGAGCATGGTCACGTAATCTTTGACCAGATTGTCAATAACGTTTTTTTGCCTTTTTAAAGAAGCAATTTCGGTTTGCTGCGCTTTTATTTTATTTTTAAGTTCAAGTCTTTGCTGATCGATATCAAACTTTAAATCCTGAATTTTAAGCTTGGCGAGTTTAAGTCCTCCGCGTTCTTTTCTTAAGAAAATAGGAATACTAAAATCGATATTAAACTTATAATCATCAGCATTAAAAGAATTAAAATAGGAAGGTTCAGAAATATAATTGTAGCCCACATTTAGCTTTGGCAATAATGAATTTGCTTTGAGCTGTCTGTTGATTTCGAGCATCGACATTTTAGTTTCCAGAGCCTGAATTTTAGGATGCGCTTCAAAGGTTTCTGAATTTACCATCATTGCTGAGGTATTCAAGGTGCCCTCAAGCGTCTGAATTAAATTTTGTTCCGGTTTTACATTATCTTCTAACTCGACAGGAACACTTTCGATCCATAAATAATTAGACAGATTCAGCTTGGCTTTGGCCAGTTTCAGATTTCCGTTTTCAACATTCAGTTCTCTGTTTCGTACCGTAATTCCTGCTTCAACACTGTCTATTGCGGGAGAATCTCCCAATTCAATCAGCTTTTTTACACCATTAAAACGAGTACTGGCAAAACCCAGATAACTTTTATAAAGTTCGGCTTCGTTATAACTTTTTCTCCATTCAAAATACGCTTCACTGGCTTTGTACAAAACCTCGATGGCTCTCAGTTTTCGTTGCGCATCGCTTAGTTTTAACTGCAATTTTCCTTCGCGAACATCTGCCATTCGCTGATTGATAAACATTCCCTGACCTAAAGCTACGCTAATTCCTAATGAAGTTAATCCGGCTTCGGGCGTACGGTTTTGCGGATTGTAATATTGCCCGTCTGTATCATCAAAACCAGCTTTGATTTCAACACCGTACCAGGTTGGGATTTTAAAACTGCTGTTGAGTAACGAATAATATTCGGTTCCTTTAAATTCTTTTTTATTGTAATCTACTTCAATTTTCGGATCAAATCCGCCGCGCGCCACCATAAGCATTGCCTGGGCGGTGCTTACTTCAAGATTGGCTTGTTTGACCAGCGGATGGTATTTTTTTACGTATCCTAAAAACTCGCTATAACTTAATTCTTCTTTATTAAAATCCTGACTGTAACCTGTAACAATTCCCAATAAGAATAAAAAAGAAAACAATTTTACAGCGGTTCTCCTCTTATTTCTTTTCCTTTCCATTTGCTGCTTTTTCATCTGACTTATAATAATTTGGCGGAAAACCATTTAGATTACGCCATATTTCATACCATACCGAAACGGTTTCTAACAAAGCTATACTTTGTGCTCCGGCACCTATACTTAACTCTTTGGGCCATTTCTCTTCTTTATTACCATCGGGAGCAATTAATACTCTGTATTTTCCATTGGCACTTATAAAGTTTTCTATGGCAACAATTTTACCTCCAAAGGTTCCGTAAGACAATCCAGGCCATCCTGAGAATACAATTCTAGGCCATCCGTCAAACCAAACGCGTACATCTGCACCACGATGTACCAACGGAAGATCGATAGGATCTACATACGTTTCGACCGCTATATCATAAGTTGCAGGCATTATACTGACGATTGGGGTTCCCTCTTTTATGGTTTCTCCAAGACCGGTTAATAATGCGCGGTTTACATAGCCGCTTTGAGGCGCTGTAATATAGTACATTCCATTTCTTATGCTATAATTTGCATATTGATTTTCCAGCTTATTTACCTGAGCTTCTGTATCATATTGTGTACTTAAAGCGGTAAACTTATCACTTCTTGATTTCGAAATTTTTTCAGCATATTCAGCTCCAATTCTATTAATCTCGACTCTGGCATTTATAAGCTCATTTTTACTGCTTAGCAATTTATTTTGCTGCGTAATAATATACGCTTCAGACTCCTGTAGTTTTAATCGCTTTTGCTCTACATCGGTCATTGGTTTTAGACCTTCTTTATTAAGGGCTGTAGAACGATTAAACTGTGTCTGAGCGATTCTTAACTGTGTTTTTACAGCTTCAAGATCCATGCTGTCACTTTTTATTTTCAGCAGGGACTGCTTTATTTTATTTTGTGCCTGTTGCAGTTTTAATTCTCTTTCGGTATTAAGGGACTTTGCCTGATCGTTCAGCGAAGTCACTTTATCGCCATAAGATTCTACCGCCATTTTTTTAGCATCGACCTGATCTTTGGTGTTGCCTACCAAATTTGGATCTAAATAATCTTCTTTGGTTTCTGAAATAAAAAGAATGGTATCACCTTTTTTTACAAAATCGCCTTCTTTTACAAACCACTTCTCTACTCTTCCGGCAATGGCATTGTGAACGGTTTGTGGTCTTTGGTCCGGTTTTAATGTCGTAACTGATCCGCTTCCTGAAATGTTTTGTGTCCACGGAAGAAATAAACAACCTAATGCGAACAATAAAAAACCTACGATGACTCTGTTTAAAATTTTATAATGGGGTCTGCGGGCAACGCTGGTTATCGAAACGTATTTTCCGGGAGTAATAAGTACGTTATTATCTTTAGATAAATTGAGCATGATTAAAGCTTTATGTCGTTAATAATTTTTCCATCATCAATCGTGATCATACGGTCGCATTTGTTCTTCCAAATATCATTTTTAGAAGTTAAAATTACCGTCCAGTTATTTTCTTCAGAAAGTAAAAAATCAACTATTTTACCCGAAGTCAATTCGTCCATTTTATCAACGGGATCTTCGAGGAATAATATATTAGGTTTGTTTACAATGCTTCGCGCCAAAAGAATTTTTTGAACATCTGAAGCCGAAAGTTCACGCCCGCCCGGATGAATCTGATTCTCAAGCCCGTTAGGAAAAGTTTTAATGTAAGGTGTAAGACAAACATTGTCCAGCGCCCATTTTAGCTCATCATTATTAATGGTTTCGTTACCAAAAAGAATATTCTCTCTAATGGTTCCGGCAAAAAGCGTATCGCCCTGCAAAAATGTACCTGCCTGAGCTCTATAGGTATTTTCGTCAAGTCGGTTCATGTAATTATCTGTGATGTACATTGTACCGCTTTCGGGTTCCAGTAAACCGGAGAGCAAGCGTAATAAAGTACTTTTTCCTGCACCATTTGTTCCTCTTAAAATGATCTTTTCTCCCTGAGATATTTTCAGGTTGATATTTTTAAGGGATTTTTTGTTATGATCCGGATAGTTATAAGCAACACTTTCGGTTTCGATATTTATACCGGTATCGCTTACAGCTGAGGTTTGCGGAACGCCCGAAATCTCCATATCAGTAACCTGACCAATTTTTTCTACAGAAGTCAGTACATCATAAAAAGATTCCAGCCCAAAGATTATTTTTTCTACTGAATTGATCAGCAATACAATCACAATTTCAGCTGCCACAAACTGCCCGATATTCATTTGATGGTGAATTACCAGAAAACCACCAATCGACAAAAGGGCAGCCGTAACAATCACTTTAAAAATAGTAAGCTGAATGTATTGTTTTTTCATGACCTGAAAATGCTTTTCGCGATAATTGATATACTCGCTCACATAACCGTCGTTTCTGTTTAATGCATATTCGAAACCGCCTTTTCTTCTAAAACTTTCACGATTACGCGCAATTTCCTGAATCCAGGCTGCTACTTTATATTTAAACTTAGATTCATTCAGGCTGGTTTCTAAACCATCTTTATACGAAAATTTAAAAATGACATATAAAATAACGATAAACAAAAGACCAATTACGGTAAAAAAGGAATGGTACAAAACCAATAATATAATACCAAAACCTACCTGCAGAAAAGCGGCACAAAAATCCAGTAAAAGTTTTGCCGTTCCTTTTTGCACCATCAGCGTATCAAAAAAACGATTGGCTTTTTCGGGTGCATATTCAGAATACATTTCTTTGAATTTAATTAAAGGCATTCTGTAAGCAAACTCAAATGAGGATCGTACAAAAATTCTTTGCTGAAGATTTTCGACAATTCGCAGCTGCAAAATGATCAAAACTCCGCCAAAACCAACTCCAACGGTGACCAAAAAAACAAGCACAACCCACGAAACACTTAACTGCCCGCTTTGAATAAAATTGATAATGGCCTGAATTCCTAAAGGCAGGGAAAGATTTACGAGACCCGCAAAAGCGGCGTAAAATATAATTTGATAAACGTCGCGCTTATCAAGTGCGAGTAAATTATAAAAACGTTTTAATGGTGTCATGAATTTATATATAAATACAAGATTAATAGATAGACATTAACATACGGTAAATACCGTATTAAGGATGAGAGATTTTCATTTAAATCTACAAAAAAAAAGTGAAATATTTACACAATTCTCTGGGGTGGAGGTAAATAGATCTTGCCGTGAAAAGCGAATAAAAAAAGGGGATTGTCTATGTAATTTTTTCTTTTAGGTCCGTTTTGGAAATACAAACCCGCCAGAGATGCATCAAGCGGAATCAGATATTCTAATAAAACAATGCCTTTTGCAAGCTTAGTGGTTTTAGCCTCTTTTGTTTTATAGTCATCTACTTCTTCAGGAATTCCGTCGCATTTGAATATTTTTTTCAGGAAATTGCAGGTCATTCCTTTTACCGAATTTACCTCGGCATTATCATTTATAATTTGGCTGAAATTAGTAGACAAATTGATACTGCTCATTAAAAAATAGCCGATTAGCAACGCCTGAAGGCATTTACAGAAAAGACTATTTTTAATTTTGTTCAGCATTTATTTTAATATTAGTATAAAAAAGAACTCTTGATTCAGTTTATTTTCTCCTGAAAACAAACCCCGACTCAAGGTTCTTTCTCTAAAAAAAACAATAATCGCGCAATTTAAATCTAAATTTTCGCTGCCACATTAAAGGAACATTAGAATTTCAGACCTCGGACATAAAACACTGATTACAAAACATTTAAAAAACAATAGCTTTCTTTATTTCTTTACTTTTTTTGAAGATTCAATTATTTATAAAAAAAAAGAGACAGTTTTATTATAAACCGTCTCTTGAAATTTTAAAACAAAACGAATACTATTTTTTAGATAAAACCTCCATAATCTTTGTATAAATTTCAGTATTTTGGTAAACTCCAGTAAAATTTTGAGCACCCGGACCGTAAGCAAAAACCGGAACCGGAACTGCTGTGTGATCATTGGTACTAAAACTTCCGTGAACATATCCTTTTTCGATACTGCCGTCAATTAAGGAAAGTCCTCCAGTTTCGTGATCTGCCGTAACGATTAATAATGTTTCCGGATTTTTGTCTACAAATTCCATTGCCTGTCCTACGACTTTATCAAAATCGAGCATTTCACGAACCACATATTCTACATTATTCTGGTGTCCTCCGTAATCGATTTGTGCGCCTTCGGCCATGATAAAAAACGGATTTTTTGTTTTGGCAAAAGTTGAGGTTGCTTTGGCTAAAGATTTAGATAAAAAATCTCCTCTTCCGTTTTTCATAGACACTACAGAAGCATCATCCAAAACAATGAATTTGAAATTTTTGATGGTATCCAAAGAACTGAATTTATCCGAAAAAGTATAGCCTTTTTCGATCAATAATTTTGACAAATCCTTACCATCTTTTCTCGATGTAAATTCTTTTGGCCCTCCTCCTATCAAAATATCTGACGGATTCGATAAAAAATCTTCGGCGATTGGCTGGCTGTAACTTCTTTCCGGCTGATGCGCATAAAAACAGGCAGGCGTAGCATCAGTAATATTTCCGGCTGAAATAATAGCCGTTTTATAGTTTTTCTTTGCCAATTGTTGAGTGATTAATTCTAATGGTTTTCCGTTTTCATCGACGCTTATAAAACGATTATTGGTTTTATGTCCCGTTGCCATTGCTGTTGCTCCCGCAGCCGAATCGGTAATATAACTGTCTGAAGATTTAGTGATCGAAAATCCCTGAGTTGGAATATTAAACAAACTCAACTGCCCTTTATTCGCCGTGTAACCTGAATAAATCTGCGTTAAACCCATTCCGTCACCAATTAAAAGAATAACATTTTTGGGTTTCTTTTTGGCGAAAGCCGAAGTATTTTTAGGAACATACGCCTGATGAAACTCGGTATTTTGGTAAAATGTCGATTTGATATTATTAATGAAATGTGTCAGTTCCGGAACATTATCGGTGCCAATAAAATCAACTTTTAAGTTCATCAAAGTCATCCAGGTATTTACATTATCCTGAGTGGCCCAGAATCTGATTTTTTTATTCTGATCGTGCACATTTTTAATGATGGCTTGCACTTTTTCAGTATCGGCCTGAGTCATTACACCTTTCCCGTTCCAGATGGTGATTTCTTTTAAATCTTCGCTGATCATTTCGACACGCGACAATTGTTCCGGAGAATAATTCTCGTTGAGTCTTCCGTCAAAATAAATAAAATCAGGATATTCTTTCCAGTTTGCTGGAGAAGGTCGGTTTCCTGAAATTACCACTTTTAGATTTTTGTTCGAAATTAAATCAGGATAGGTTTTGATTTGTTGGGCGATTAATTTTAAAGTTGCATCGGCTTCTGTTTTGATGTCAATCATTAAAATCAAAGGTTTATTATCTGGATAAGCTTTTCCGCCCAGACTTTTTAATTTTACCGAAAGCGGATCCAGATATTGACTTTTAAGTGTATTCTGTGGTGTAATTTCTTTAGAGGTATGCGCCACAAAAAGTTCATTATTTACAATAAAAACATCGGCTTCGATAACACCGGTTTCATTAGAATAGGCTTCGTAAAAAGGAAGTTTACCCGCATAATCATTATGAGAATGAATGTTGGATGAACTGTATTCCTGCGCTTGTGCAAACAGGAAAAACTGAAGGCAAAAAAAGGTGATTATTTTTTTCATTGGAAAAATTGGGTTTGTTTCTTTTTTAAAGTTTTTGGAGATTTTTTTTATTCTGGTTGAGGTTAATTTAAACACATAGGAACATAGTTTTTTGGGGCGTGTAATAAAGGCGTTTCACTTGTTTCAATGCACATAGCTCATTTAGTTTGTCATTTCGAGGAACGAGAAATCTTCGCAAGTAACTCGACAATGAGAATTGCTAATCTTTGTCAGTTTTAATCTCGCAAAGACGCAAAGGCGCAAAGTTTTTTTCTCATTTTATGTTATTTAATTTTTAAAGCTCCATTGGAGCGTAATATTTATAGCAATTATTGATTCCCCCTTTAGAGCTCCTGAGGAGCGGTATATATGTCACCCCGATGGGGTTTAGATTTTTTTATCCAATTAAATTTCTATAAATATGGCGTCCCGCTGGGACTTGTTTAAATGGACATAGCTCGTTTAGTTTGTCATTTCGACCGAAGGGAGAAATCACAAACGGGACTTGACAAAGATTGGCGATTTTCTTTGTGTACTTCTAGTGTTATTTCTCCCTTCGGTCGAAATGACAAACTATGAGGAGATTCTTTGTATAGTTTCATCGGGTAAAATCATTTTTAATCCTTTAATCTGTGGCAAAAAATCAAACAAACCAGCCTTTTCCAAAAAAAAGACTGGCCTGTTTTTATATTTAAAAATTCATTTGTTTTTTTTCTTACGACTGCAAGCTCCGACAAGCTTGCAGCGTAGAAAAAACAAAACAAATAAACTGAAACTACAAATTACCAGCCTTTATTTTGCGTAAGCGCTCCTTTGCTCACTGCAATTTCGTCTGGTGGTATTGGCCAAACATGGTGAATGGCCGGGTTGAAATTACGAGCCGGATAAATCACGGTTCCGTTATAATGGTGTAAAGGTTTTGCATACGTCGCCTGAGCATCGCCCCAACGTACTAAATCGAAATGACGGTCTGTCCATTCTCCGGCCAGTTCGCAACGTCTTTCTCTTTTTAAATCGGTTAGTGTTGCTCCGGCAAGATCGCCAAGACCTGCACGGTGACGAATCATATTGATTTCGGTATCGGCGTTTAGGCCTTTCATTAGTTTGGCTTCCGCCAACATCAAAATCACATCAGCATAACGCAAAAGAGGTACGTTTAAAGCGGTTGAAGGTTTGTCTCCGTTGGCGTTTACATAACGAATGTCGATTCCCCCAGAAGTTGTTTTTGGGTAACCAAACGGCTCCATATATTTATTGAACTGATATCCGGTTCTGTTACTGGAACTTACTATATATTTTCCTTCATTAAAAGTTACTAATTCACCAAAATACAGGAATTTATCTCCTTTTTGCAAAATAGTCGCGCTGCGTCTTTTATCTGTTGGATCATAGGTATCAAACAATTCCTTGGTAGGATAAAAATTTCCCCAACCGTTGTACGCTCCCCAACCTTTATCTTCCAGACAAACTCCAGGAAAAATTGAACCTAAAGAAGTATTTTCGGCACTTGAAGTTACAGACCAGATATATTCTGAAGACCAGTTATTTTTGATTTTAAATACATCTTCAAAATTGTCCAGCAATTTGTGTTTTCCGCTCGCAACAATCATGTTGGCATACTTAATCGCATTGTCCCAGTCTTTGGCATACAAATACGTACGAACCAAATATCCCCAGGCTGCTGTTTTATGAGCACGACCATAATTGTCAGGAGTTAGTTCATTAAAATAAGGCAATAACTCAGCTGCTTTTACTAAATCTGCTGCGATATAGGCATAGTTTTCAGCTACATTTTTAGCTCTTGGCACATACACATTGGTAGGGTTTTCGCGATCCTGAATTGGGATTCCCGCACGATCGTCTCCATAGTGATACGCCAATTCTAAATGCATTACAGCATGGTTGAAATAAGCTTCGCCCAACATGGTGTTTTTTGTTTTTTCATCTAGATTAATCTTCGGAATGTTACGAATCACATCGTTGCAGCGTTTCATGATTTCGTAGTGAATTCTCCAGATATCTTTGGTATCAGATTCTGCACCATCAACAATAAAATTTTTGATACGTTCTGCGTTTTGTCTTGGTTTTGTACCAATATCATCACTGGCATTGTTCAGCCAGAAAAATCCGCGACCGTACATATTATCATCCGAATATAAAGCATAAATCGCGTTTACTCCTGCTTTTGCATCTGCAGGCGTTTTCCAGAAATTTCCGCTTGAAGGTGCTCCTTGCGGAACCAGATCAAGTTCGCTTTCGCAAGCTGTAACGCCCAGTAAAAGCACAAAACTCAATACTAAAAGACTTAAATTTTTCATTTTATTTGTTTTATGTTTTTTAAAAAGTTGCATTTACACCCGTCATATAAATACGGGAAAGTGGATATTTTCCTAAGTCCATACCAAAGTTGTTTAAGCCAACTTCAGGATCCATTCCTGAATATTTGGTGATCGTGAAAAGGTTTTGACCTGAGATAAAAAATCTCAATTTTGCTTTTCCGTTTAGCCATTGGTCTTTAACCGTATATCCAATCGAAAGGTTTCTTAATCTTACGAAAGAAGCATCTTCGATATAAAAATCAGAGATTCGACCAAAGTTATTGTTGTTATCTGTTGATGAAAGTACCGGAATACTAGTGTTCGTATTGGTTGGCGACCAGGCATTTTTAGACTCCGCCAATAAATTATATCCTGGGAAAGAACCGTTTAAACCAGTATGTTTTACCGCATTAAAAACGCTATTTCCTGCTGCTCCGCTAAAAAACACATTCATATCAAAACCTTTGTACTTAAAGTTCATGTTTAAACTAAAAGTGGTTTTAGGAAAAGGACTTCCCAATACAACTCTATCGCTGTTGTTGATAACGCCGTCTCCGTTTACATCTTTAAATTTAATATCTCCTGCAACAGCGTTTGGCTGATACACTTCGCCTTTGGTATTTACATACCCTTTTGCCTCAGCATTACTTTGGAACAATCCGTCTGTAGAATAGCCATAAAAAGCACCAACCGGACTTCCTACCTGATAAATATTGGCCAAAGGCAAGCTACGAACTCGGCTTAAATTCAATGGTTCAAGAGAGGTTAAATCATCTTTGATCGAAACAATTTTATTGCTTAAAAAGGCTGCGTTTGCTGTTACATCAAATTTAAAATCGCCACGAGTTTTTTGGTAGGTCAAACTTGCTTCGATTCCTTTGTTTTCTACATTTCCTGAGTTTACAATTCGGCCCAGTGGAGTTCCCGAAACACCCGGTAGCTGATCACGAACCAACATGTCTTTGTTTGTTTTTACATAAGCGTCAAGAGATCCTGACAAAGCGCTGTTGAACATCGTGAAATCTAATCCTACGTTGGTTTGTTCAGAGCTTTCCCATCTTAAATTAGGGTTTGATAATTCGCTTTCTGCATATCCGTAATTGATTACCGGAGTTGACCCGATTAAACCTTGGGTTTGAGTCAATGGTACACTAAACTGGTATGGCCCAAGGTTTCCTAAGTTTCCTATTTGTCCCCAGCTTCCACGTAATTTTAGTGTACTGATTATCGGATTAATGCCTTTCATGAATCCTTCTTCCGAAATCAACCAACCTGCAGAAACAGAAGGATAAACTTTCCAACGGTTTGCAGATGTTAGTTTTGAAGTTCCATCACGACGAACAATTCCTGAAATTAAATATTTTTGATTAAAGTCGTAATTCAATCTTCCAACATAAGAAGAAATAATTTCTTCAGACAATCCGGCAGCTGTTTGCTGTACCAATTTAGCATTCAATAAATAACGCTGTGATGCATCTTCGTTATCGAAACCTGTTCCCTGCACTGTATAAAAATCTCTTTTGGTTTGTTGGTACGTATATCCGGCCAAAGCTTTGAAATTATGTTTGCCTAATGATTTTTCGTAAGAAAGGGTCTGTTCACTTAACAAATCGGTTGTTGTTGAATTTGTCAATGTTAATCTGTTAAAATCAAACACTTTACCCGGTTCTGTAATTTTAACTGCAAAATCGGTTGAGTTGTTTTGAATTCTGGTATAACCCCAGTTTGATTTTACTTTTAATCCTGAAATAATTTCCCATTCGGCATAAGGATTGATCAAAATAGTCGAAACAGGATTTCTGTTGTCCAGTCTTTTTAAATAGGCCACCGGATTAATCACGTCGCCGTACGAACCAATGTATTTTTCTGGAACTCCTCCAAATTGTCCTGAACCGTCTTCTCTGTAAATGGTTGCATTTGGCGGATAAAAAATCGCTGCTAAAATTGCACCTGTATAACCGCTATTTGTATTTGCCGCCTGACCATCTGTTAAGGAATACGACATGTTTTCACCTAATGTAAAATTGGGCGCCAGTTTAAAAGAAGAATTGGCTCTTGCTGTATATCTTGTCCCGAAAGTATTCAATAAAATTCCTTCGTTTTTTCTATAACTTCCTGACAAAAAGAAATTCGATTTCTCTGTTTTTCCGTTTACCGAAATAGACAAATCCTGTATTTCACCTGTACGGAAAATTTCATCCATCCAGTTTGTTTTCGTTGTTCTTGCTGTTGGCTCAAATGCAGGATCAAAAGCAGGAATTCTAGGCATACCGGCATTATCTCTGGCTGTGTTCATAGCATCGGCATATCCGGCAGCATCCAAAACATCTAATTTTTTGGCTACACTCTGAAAACCTCCCTGATAATTTACATTGACATTAATATGATCAGAAGTTCCTTTTTTTGATGTAATTAAAATTACACCACCGGAAGCCCTTGCCCCATAAATCGCTGCAGAAGCCGCATCTTTAAGCACACTTATAGATGCAATATCATTTGGGTTTAATGTGTTTAAAGATCCGCTGTAGATGATTCCGTCCAACACGATCAAAGGCGTTTCGGCATTCAGGGAACCAATACCACGAATGTTGATTGTTGGTTCAGCCGTAGGATCTCCACCATTATTAATTACCGTAACACCTGCAACTGTACCTTGCAATAATTCGGCTGCACTGTTGTACGTTCTGCTTGAAGTTTCTTTCATAGAAACCGTTCCAACAGCTCCCAAAACTTCATTCTTTTTTACCGAACCATATCCCATAACCACAACTTCCTGAAGCTGTTTCATGTCTGCTAATAGTTTAACGCTTATGTTTTTATCCGAACTTGTTACTTTTACTTCCTGCGTAATATAACCTACGTACGAAAAAACAAGTACAGCTTCTGATGAATTGATTTCCATCTTGAAAGTTCCGTCAAAATCTGTCGTTGCAGTTGCGTCAGAATTCTTGTCTTTTATACCCACGCCCGGCAACGGCATTCCGTCATCTCCTCCAAAAACAGTTCCTGAAATGCTTATTTTACCTTGTCCTGCATCTGCTAATTTTTGATTTTTTTTGATGATGATATTGTTACTTACAATTTCGTATTTCAGGAAAAAATTGCTGCATATTTTATCTAATGCCTGTTCTAAGGTCACGTTACTCAGTTTCAGGCTAATTTTCTGATTGGTATTGACCTGATTGGTTTCGTACATAAAATGTACATCAGCTTGTTTTTCTATTTTCTGAAAAACATTCTTTATCGTTTCATTTTCAACTTTTAAGGTTACCCTTTTACTGCTGTTAACGCTGGCTGCTTTCATTGTTGATCCTGTAAAAAATAAAGCGACAAAAAAGAGTGCTTTAATCAAAATGGATTTTTTAATGCTCTGACAGTTTACAACATACCGCATTTGTTTTTGATTCATGTTTTTGGAATTTTAATTTGTGTTTGGATTATTGCTTGGTTTCTACGTAGATGATTGATTAACTTAATTTTAAAATACTTGTAATTGCGTAATTGTTTTAACACATAGGGACATAGCTTTTCTTTGTCGATAAAGGCGTTTCACTTGGAATAAATCACATTAGCTATGTGAAAAAATCATGATTTTCTAAAAGCATCTTAATTCTTAATTTTAAATCTATGTTTCTATGTGTTTAATTTTTTTGCTCGCAGATTTAGCAGATCGAGCAGATTTTTAATTTTTAATTCTCAATTTTTAATTCTTTTTATTCTCTTTTAAAGGTTTTCTTATTGAATGATATACATTCCTGCTTCAATTTTATAATTGGCATTGATGATATTGCATACCAAAGCCACAACCTGATTTACAGGTAATTCTTTAAAATAAGCACTGATTTTTAGATTGTTGAGGTTTTTATTATCGATCTGGATCGCTACATTATAATTGCGATTGATTGTTGCAATAACTTCCGGCAATGGTGCGTCTTCAAAAACAATAATATTTTTTCGCCATAGCGAAATAGAATTCACAGGAATATCTGTAAAGGCTTGAATTTTATTATTTTTTGACTTAAAAACCACTTTTTGTCCCGGAGTTACATAGACATTCTCTTCGGTTACAGTCGATTTTACATTTACTCTTCCGGTTAAAACTGAGACTTCCTGTTTTTCGTGATCCGGATAAGCCTGAACATTAAAACTGGTTCCTAGTACTTTGGTATCCATTTTATCGGTATGAATTATAAAAGGATGTTCTTTGTCTTTGGCGACATCAAAAAAAGCTTCTCCGGTAAGATATACTTCGCGCGTTCCGCCTTTAAATTCAACTGGATATTTTAAATGACTTCCTGCATTCAGCCAAATTTGAGTTCCGTCGCTTAATGTTATTTTAGCGTGTTCGCCTAATTTGGTGGCATATTCTTTAGAAATTGTCTTTACAAATGAGAGGTAAAAAAAGCAGGACAGTCCCATTAAAAAAATTATAGAAGCTGCCATAGTCCAGTTTTTACGATAAAGAAAAACAACCGGATTTGATTTTTTAATTTGTCTGATTTCTTTTTTAAGTTTTGAATGATCAGATGGTATTATAATAGCAGGATCTAAAATTTCCTGAGGATGATCGTACCAGTTATTCCATAATTCTTCTCCTTTTTCAGAAGGCTTTCCTTCTAAAAAAAGATGTATATCTTGATGTAATTTGTCAGGCATTATAATTTGTTTATCTCTTTAATAGTATGTCTTGGGATTGTTCCTTTTGGGTAGGCGCTAAAGGTTACGCTTTTGTTAAGAAAAAACGTTCAGCTTAATTTCAACAAACAATAATCAATTGAATTCGCCCAAATAATGGCGCATAAATTTTAGCGCGTATGCAATATGATACTTAACCGTTTCGTGCGATACATTGAGTTCTTCGGCTATTTCTTTGTTGGTGTAATGTTTGATGCGGCTGAGAATAAAAACTTCTTTGGATTTTTTGGGCAGCAATAAAGTGGCTTTGTCTACCGCTTTCTGAAGTTCTTCGTAATAGATAGCATCTTCGGTTGCATTGGTACTATTGTGGTCATTTGTATTTCTGTCTGTAACTTCTTTTATATATTGATCTGTAATAGTGTGCGATTTGATATAATCTAAAGTCACATAACGAACCGAAGTATAGATATAAGCCGAGAATTTCTTTTGAATAACCAAAGTCTTTCGACGTTCCCAAATAGTGGTAAAAACTTCCTGAACGATTTCTTCAGCAACCGGAACCGACTTCATTCGCATATAAACAAAGCGAACCAATACATCCCGATACCGAAAATACAATTCATCAAACGCCTTGTCTTTGCCTTGTTTCAATAATTCAACAAGCTGCTCATCCGTAAATCCTTTATACATGATGCAGTATTTTTGTATTATTTTGCAAATGAACGGCGCTTGCTAAAACACCAATTCTTATTATTTTTTTGCGATGTATTCTTAATTTAAAAAATGACATATACTACAAGTGTGTTGTTTATAATATGTCTCCAAAATTAGAACCGAGGGTAGGTCTGCAAGGTTACGTTTACATTAATAAAAATGTCTGTTTATAAAACATTGTATTAACATTTCGTGTCTTAGATGTTATGTACCAGATATTTGTATGATATCGATTATTAACTGCATAAAAAAAATCGCATAATCATTTAAAAATAAAAAAAACAGCATTTATTTTTGTTTCCTTTTGCTGTCCCAAAAAAAATGCTAAAGCCACTCTAAAAAGTAAGAAAATATTTTATTACTTTTATATAAAATTTTAATAACCAAAGCATTACATTTTATTTATAAGCCATTATACGCCTATATCTTTTTTTACAACTCCTTTATACAATTCAGTTTTTCGACAGCATAATAAAGCAAAAAAAGGTCTTAATCTGTCATTCTTTAAACTTTTATGGGTAATTTCAAAGGTCTGTTTTAATAGACTTTTGCCGATTCACATATTAAAAGACTTTAACAACAGTAAGACACATGTATTTAATTTACAGCCTGATACTTGACATGTAATTAAGCATTGCAATTACTGTCAAAGGTTTCAGTTAATTTAAAAATCATGAAATCAAAAATTACTTTATTTTTACTTTTGTTTTCCATAATAAATCTGTTAGGCAACAAAATTTTTGCTCAAACCATTACGGCAACGGCAACGCCGTCAACTTGTGCCAATAATGGAACAATCACACTACTAGCTACTGATGTACCCGCTCCGATTACTTACGGTATTGCTAAATCTCCTTTTAACGAACCGGATATAATAAGTAGTTCTTCTGCCCAATTTACAATGCTGCAGCCGGGTGACTATTTTTACGGATACTTTAACGGAACAACTTTTGTAAAGTCTGCAACTACGGTAAATGTTGCTAATAATTATACTACCACTTCTCCAACGTTTTCTACTTACTATTCCATTTTTTACGCGTATTGCGGTTCTACAGATCCTCTGGGCTTAGTATATGCGAACTTAACAGGAGGAAACAAGCCTTACAATGTAGAATTAAGAGATTCAAACAATAATCTTGTCCAGCAACAACAAACCCAATCTTCAGTTTCTTTTACGGGCGTGGCTGCAGGAAATTATACTTTAAAAGCTACTGATAACTGCGGTACGATTGTACTGGCACCTAATACATTGACAGTAAGACCTAATGTTCCCTATACAAATTTTACTTTAGGAACAGTTAGTCAGCAACCGTCAGCATCTTTTTTTAATGTTGTTTTTAGTACACCTAATGATTTGTGTACGCCAATTGTAAGTGCGACTGTTACCAATTTATCCTATGTATTAGGTTTAACTATTTCTGACGTTACAACTGCTTCAGGAACTAACGTTCCTCAATATTATGGAGCAAAAAATGCTGTTTATAAAATTGAAGTGCAAAATGCTTCAGGAGGTTTTGATGTCTTTGATAATTTAACGCAGGCACAGGCATATTCAACTGTATTTACTTTACCAAATGATCGCTCAAAATGGGGCATTATAAGGGGAACAGTAACACTTTGTGGGATTACGAAAACAAATCAGTTAGATTTAGCGCAATACAGAGAATTTAAACAATTGCCCTTATCCTTTGTTAGTATTTCTATCTATGATGACCCCACTCCGGCCGCCTGTACACCACTAACACAAGTACAATTTTCAACCAATTTATATCAATCAGGAGGGTGTCAGCCTATAACTCTGGATATTACAGAAAAAGGAACTTCTAACACACAACATTATGAGCTTCCTTATAATTTTTCGTTCAAACTGGATATCGGAAAAACATATGTTGTAGTGATAAAAGATGCAACCGGACAAGTTTTACCCAATTATGCTTTCAGAAACTATACGACATCTGCATCATCAAAACCCACACAAACTGATCCAAATAATTTTTATATCGATCCGGCTTATTTCACTCCGTTAGCGATTAAAGATAAAATTACACTTACGGACGGACCGAGTTCTAAAAACTTTGGAAGATCTGCGCTGGTTATAAGTAATCTTACAACAAGTCTTGGCTTGGTAGCGCCTGTCAGAATTCAAACCGTCAGCGGACCTTCGACAATAAACAGAACATTTACACCAACAACTAATTCTTATTACACCGGTTTAGGAAATGACTTGATACCCGGAACCTATAAAATCAGAGTAACAGATTCACAATGCTTTACAGCTGATTATGATATTGTACTAGACAGTTATTTTGTAAGTGCAGCGCTCCAAAACGTTACATCTGAACCGAGTACCGTTACTTGCGATCGCTACATTAAAAAAGGACAAATTAAAATTACTGCAGTAGGGAAAAGATTAACTGGAAATCCAGACATTATAACAACCGTCTATGGTACAGATTATGCTTATCCAAGATTGCTAAAAATGCCAACCGGTGCGGCGATCTTTACTACTACCGGAAATTATTCATTAAAAGGAGATGCTACAATTGATTTTTCTTTTACTGCTGATTTAGCAGGAAAATATGAATTGGCGTTAAGCCGTCAAAACGATAATCGACTATTATTACCATCTGAAGTATTTGCAAATACAGCAACTGTACCTTTAGAAGTATTACCAAATTTCCCTTCTTTCGATTTAGCACAATCCGGTGGTGTCATTTGTCCGGGAAATACGACAGGAAGCCTTACTGTTAAAGTGAATAATACAATTGGCACTGTCAATTATTTTATAAAAAAAGATACTGATCCCGATTTTCCTGCAACAGGACAAACGAGTGCAACTTTTACAGCATTAACAGCAGGAAATTATGTTATTAAAGCAAAAACGTCATGCTTTGAAGTTATACAGCCTTTTACTTTAAAACCGGCAAATGAAATAGGCGACATTATTGTTGGAGATAATACTTATTGTACAGGAGCTACTCTAAATTTATCTACCATTGCCTTAGGGCCAGTTACAAGTACTGTATGGACATTACCGGATAATTCAATAGTAAATAGCCCTGCTTTAAACATAAATAATGTTACAACGGCAAATACTGGAGACTACAGTGTACAGGTAGTTACTACATCGGGATGTACTTTTAATGCAACAATTACAGTGACCATAAACCCAAATGCTGAGGTTGCACTTCCTGTCTTTAATGCTAGTAGTGTGCCTTTAATTTGTCAGTCGAGTTCGGTCCAGTCAATCGATTATTCAGCAACAGTGACAAATGCTACAGGCATTACTTATAGTATTAATCCGCCAGAAGCAGGAACAATTGGAGCTGGTTCACAACCAGGAATGGTTGACTGGAATTCTTCCTTTAACGGAACAGCCACTATTACTGCTACTGCCAGCGGTTGCGGAGCAGCAAAATCAACTAATTTTACTGTAATTGTCAGCCCAAGATCAAATGCTGCTGACATAATTGCGGAGGGAAGAACAATCTGTCCCAACGAAACGGGTATAATTTTAACCGCATTCGCTCCCACGATGTCCGATCCAATTTTTACCTGGTTTGATAGTAATCTTTCTTCGGCAACAATATTAGGAACTGGAGAAAATTTAGTAGTAAGTCCTCTCACGACAACCACTTATTATGTGGACGTAGAAGGGGATAATTTTTGTAGTAATGAAGCAGGAAACAGGAAAGAGGTTACAGTAACCGTTAATCCTGTAGCAACAGTTTCGGACATTACAGTAGCAGACCAAAGCATTTGCCAAGGAGAAACAGCTACTTTAACAGCTACAAGTGCTCTGATAAATCCTGTTTTTACATGGTATACTGATGCGGGACTTGTAAATTCGATTAGCAATGTAGAAACAATAAGTGTAAGCCCACAATTTACAACTACTTATTATGTAACAGTCGAAGCTGATGGTATTTGTGCTATTCCTCCTCCTGCTAAACCCGTTACAGTTACTGTAAATCCCCTGCCAACAGCACTTATTGCATACTCGGACCCATTTACTTGTAATAGAGGTACTGCGACCATAACTCAAACTGGTCAATCAGGTGGAACTTACATTGGCGACGCAGGTTTAAGCATTAATGCTACTAGCGGAGAAATAAATTTAGCCCTTTCGACTCCTGGTCAGCATACAGTAACATATGAATTTACTGACGGATTTTGTTCGAATACTACAACAACAAATATTGAAATAAGTGCTACGGTTTTGCCTGCCGCTTTACCCGATATAACAGCAGAATGCGAGGCTACTCCAACTAATCCAACCATTGAAGACCCCTGCGCTGGTATAATCGAAGGAACTACTACAACTCTTTTCCCAATAACAACACAAGGGACAACTCTTATCACCTGGAATTTCGATTATGGAAATGGTTATACGCAAACCATAACTCAAAATGTAATTATAAAAGATACGACTGCGCCTGTTGCCCCCCTTTTAGATACTATTACAGGAGAATGTTCAGTAACTCCAATTGCCCCAACTGCAACAGATAATTGCACTGGCATTGTAACTGGTACTACTACAACTTTATTTCCTGTAACTGCTGTAGGAACAACACCGGTAACCTGGTTGTTCGAAGATGGAAACGGAAATAGTGTAACAGCAATTCAGAATATAATTATTAGTGAAATAACTTTAGCAGGAACAGCATCTACCGCTTGCGCCAGCGATGGTTCAGGATATGTACTGACATTTAGTGTAACGGGAGAAGCTCCTTATACAGCAACAGGAACAGGCGCACCAGGTACATGGTCAGGCAACACCTGGACATCACAACCTATACCCGCAGGAACCGATTATAATGTGAGCATTCAGGATGTTAATGCCTGCAATACTTTAACAGTCGCGGATGTCGCACCAATTTGTTGTGTGTTTGAAGTGGTTTGTCCTACTTTCCCGATAACAACCATTAGCTGTTATGATCAATTACCAACCGCTACCACTTTGACCGAAGCCGAATTTGAAGCTCTGGGAAATGGAGATGGAATCATCGGAGATATTCCTTGTGGAGTACTAGATATTACCGCTTCTAATGAAGCTGATCCCGGTTGTAACGGAAATATAATACGAACTTATACGGTAACAGAATATGCCGATCCCAACAATAATAAAGTGCGTGATGTAGGGGAAAATACCATTTTAAACACTAGTCTTTGTACTCAAACAATTGTACTAGGCAGAGCTGATTTTCTTGTACCAACAAATCAAGGATCTACAGTTGCGTGTTCAGCATCGATTGTGACACCAATAGTTCCCGTAGTAACCGATAATTGCGGTACTATACTAACGCCATCTGCGCCTTTGATATCCACAACACCTGTGTGTAACGGAGATGTAACTTACACCTATACTTTTACGGATTGTGCGGGAAATACACACGATTGGGTATATACCTATACCATCGAAAGAGCAGATTTCACAATGCCGGCCAATCAAGGATCTACAGTTGCGTGCGCGGCATCGATTGTAACACCGACAGTTCCCATAGTAACGGATAATTGCGGTACTATACTAACACCATCCGCACCTTTGATATCCGCAACACCTGCATGTAACGGAGATGTAACCTACACTTATACTTTTACGGATTGTTCGGGAAACACGCACGATTGGGTATATACCTATACCATCGAAAGAGCAGATTTTACAATGCCGGCCAATCAGGGATCTACAGTTGCCTGCGCGGCATCGATTGTAACACCGACAGTTCCCATAGTAACCGATAATTGCGGCAATACACTAACTCCATCTGCGCCGATAATATCCGCAACACCTGCATGTAACGGAGATGTAACTTACACCTATACCTTCACAGATTGTACCGGAAATACACACGATTGGGTATATACCTATACCATCGAAAGAGCATATTTTACAATACCGGCCAATCAAGGATCTACAGTTGCGTGCGCGGCATTGATTGTAACCCCGACAGTTCCCGTAGTAACCGATAATTGCGGCAATACACTAACTCCATCTGCGCCGATAATATCCGCAACACCTGCATGTAACGGAGATGTAACTTACACCTATACCTTCACGGATTGTACCGGAAATACACACGATTGGCTATATACCTATACCATTGAAAGAGCAGATTTTACAATGCCGGCCAATCAGGGATCAACAGTTGCCTGCGCGGCATCGATTGTAACACCGACAGTTCCCGTAGTAACGGATAACTGCGGTACTATACTAACGCCATCTGCACCAGTGATATCCACAACACCTGCATGTAACGGGGATGTGACCTACACCTATACCTTCACGGATTGTACAGGAAATACACACGATTGGGTATATACCTATACCATCGAAAGAGCAGATTTTACAATACCGGCCAATCAAGGATCTACCGTTGCCTGCGCGGCATCGATTGTGACACCAACAGTTCCCATAGTAACCGATAATTGTGGCAATACATTAACGCCATCTGCGCCTTTGATATCCACAACACCTGCATGTAACGGAGATGTAACCTACATTTATACCTTCAACGATTGTACAGGAAACACGCACGATTGGGTATCTACCTATACCATTGAGAGAGCAGATTTCACAATGCCGGCCAATCAGGGAGCTACCGTTGCCTGCGCTGCATCGATTGTGACACCAACAGTTCCCGTAGTAACGGATAATTGCGGCAATATACTAACGCCATCTGCGCCTTTGATATCCGCAACACCTGCATGTAATGGAGATGTAACCTACACCTATACCTTCACCGACTGCACCGGAAACACACATGATTGGATATATACCTATACCATTGAAAGAACAGATTTCACAATGCCGGCCAATCAAGGATCTACAGTTGCATGCGCTGCATCGATTGCAATCCCGACAGTTCCCGTAATAACCGATAATTGCGGCAATACACTAACTCCATATGCGCCAGTGATATCCGCAACACCTGCTTGTAACGGAGATGTAACTTATACCTATACTTTCACCGATTGTACGGGAAATACACACGATTGGGTATATACCTATACCATCGAAAGAACAGATTTTACAATGCCGGTCAATCAAGTATCAACAGTTGCCTGCGCGGCATCGATTGTGACACCGACAGTTCCCACAGTAACAGATAATTGCGGTACTATACTAACGCCATCTGTGCCAGTGATATCCGCAACACCTGCATGTAACGGAGACCTAACTTACACCTATACCTTTACGGATTGCACCGGAAACACACACGATTGGGTATATACCTATACAATAAATAACACCGTTGCACCAACCGGAACAGCACCCGCAAACCTCTCTTTACAATGTATCGAAGATATTCCAATTGCTAATGTAAGCGATATAACAAATGCAGCATCGAATTGTAATGGAACAATTGCAATTTCAGTATTTGATACTAATAATGGAGGTACCGGATGTACAGCAAGTCCTTACATCGTAACCAGAACCTATACCATAACGGATTGTGGAGGATTATCAACTCGTTTAGTGCAAACAATTACTGTAATAGACACAATGCCACCTGTTTTTGCAGAAGCACTACCGGCAAATATAACTGTAGAGTGCTCAGCAGTAATTCCGCCAGCAGTTACCCTTACTGCTACTGATAATTGTTCGACTGCAATCGTTACCTATAATGAAGTAAGAATAAACGGAAATTGCTCAGGCAGCTATCAGCTTCAAAGAACCTGGACAGCAAATGATGCTTGTGGAAATCAGACAACACACACTCAGGTTGTAACAGTAGCAGATACTACCCCACCAGTTTTTGTTGAACCTTTACCAGCAGCAACAGTTGAGGCAGATTGCTCGACTATTCCGCCTGCTGTAATACTTACCGCTACAGATAACTGCGGAACAACGACAGTTGATTATAATGAAACCAAGGTTGATGGATCTTGCAGTAGTAAATATAGCCTGATAAGGACATGGACCGCAAGTGATAATTGTGGAAATCAGAATACTTACACACAAACCATAAATGTATCGTGCCTTGCTGAGGTTTATAATGCAATTTCACCTAACGCAGACGGTATCAATGACACTTTTAAAATCGGCGGAATTGATTGTTTCTCTAATAATACGGTTGAAATTTTTAACAGATATGGAATCGCCGTCTATAAAAAAGACGGCTATGACAATGTAACCAATCCTTTCGAAGGCATATCTGATGGACGTGCAACCTTTAAACGAGGCGAAAAACTCCCTACTGGTACTTATTTTTATACTTTACGATATGACGATAACGGAAAGAGAGTCGAGAGATCAGGATATTTATACATCAATAATCAATAGCGATTTAAAGTCGCGGTAATGACTTTTGGTATTCATTAGCATATTATATAATCTCAAAATTATAAAAGAGGAATGGCATCAAGCTACTTCCTCTTTTATAGTTTATAGAAAATCAAATGGCGTAGAAAAAGTCGAATGATTTTCAATTATAATAAAATTACCACTACTACATCTGCAAGAACATTACAAACGAATTTTCAGAGAAACGCAAAATTTGTAGAATTCAGAACATTTAGATAGAATTCTTTAATTCTTTTAAAAAAATATTTTACATAAATAATAATAAAACATTATACTTTTACTGTAAAAATTAATATTGCTAAACAAAAATAGAATCTAAATATCTGAACCTTGGTAAAAGAATCCAAACAAAATTTACTTTTTAATGGATACCAGAGTCTTTTATTTTTAAATATAAATGGCTACCTTTTTAGTATAGCAGTAAAGAAATAAATTAAAAAATGAAACAGGCGATTATCAATACAATCTTGCATACCGGTGATGAAATTATTACTAACGGAGTTATTATTATCGAAAACGGAACTATTCTTTCCGTTCAAAAAGAGGTTCCAAATGACATTGAAACGATTGATTTACAAGGAAAACATATTGCGGCGGGCTTTATTGACATTCAAATAAATGGCGGAGAAAAACTATATTTTAGCCAGACTCCTACCGAAGAAACAATTCAGGATATTTATGATGCAAGTTTAAAATACGGAACGACTCATGTACTTCCGTGTTTGATATCGTCATCGCATGAAACTATTCTTCAAGGAATTGAAGCGGTTCGCAATTACATTCAAAAACATGATAATGGTGTGATCGGAATGCATTTGGAAGGTCCGTTTCTGAATCCGTTAAAACGTGGCGCACATAGTATTGATCAGGTTCGCAAGCCTACGAATGCGGAACTTGAAGAAATTATCAGACTGGGAAAAGGCGTAATCAAAGTCATCACGATTGCACCGGAATGTTTTACAGACGAACAACTAAATATGTTGTTAGAAAGTGATATACAAATTTCTATAGGACATTCTACTATTACGCATAAAGAAGCGCAGGTTTATTTTTCGAAAGGCATAAAACTTGTCACTCATTTATTCAATGCCATGACGCAATTTGGTCATCGTGAACCGGGTTTGGTTGGAGCTACTTTTGAAAATGAAAATGTATATGCTCCTGTAATTCTTGACGGCGCACATTGCGATTATGCTGCAGCAAAACTGGCATACAAACTCAAACAAGATAAATTCTTTTTGATTAGTGATGCTACCTTTTTAGGCCGAAAAGTAGAAAACTTTAAATGGGATAATTTTGATGCACATCTTGACAATGGTTTTTACAGAAATAACGACGGCAATCTGGCCGGAGCTACAATCTCTATGCTGGAAGCAGTGCAAAATGCTTATAATCATTTAGATGTTTCTGCAGATGAAGCAATAAAAATGGCTACTTCACGCGTTGCAAGCGCCATTGGTATGGAAGATCAAATTGGAAAAATAAAACAGGGATTTCCAGCGAGTTTTGTACAATTTAACGATGATTTATCTGAAATAGAAACTTTAAATTTTATTAAATAACAGGACCATTATTCTATAAATACTATTCTAATTACCTCAAAAACTTTCAGCTTTTAAATCAAAATCAAAACATTTTTGATCAGATTTAAAAGTTGAATTTTTAGTTACAACTTATCTTTCGCTTTGCTAAATCCTTAAAAAGTAAAAAAATAAGAAAATCTAAAAAAACTTACTTTTATAACAAATTAAAACAGCAATTTTCTGTCAATATTCTTGTTTTTAATAATGATATTGATAGTTTTGCGTTGTATAAATAAACCCCAAATTTAACCTACAAACCTTATGAGAAAAACCATTTCTTATTTTTTGCCCTTTGCTATTTTCGCGAGCATACTTATTGGCTGCAGCGACGATGACTCGAAAGGAGACGATTACAAAGCCAATTATTTGCCCAGCATTGACGCTAGTAATTTACCAAAGGAAAACCGACCTATGACCATGTTCGAAGACGATGAAAGCTCGTCGAAAATGTATGACAACAAGGATCGTTTTTTCCGCGTTAACCAGCCCATGCAGATCATCCAAAAAGGAAAAGATTCTGTACAGGTTTCTCTTTATTCTCCGGTTGGACTGAGCGATGTAAAAGTCTATGCCAAAATAGCGAACTACGACAAGCGCTTTTTAATTTATGAATTTTCTAAAGTTCCTGCTTTTCACCGTTCTTTTCACCAACTTCCTTTGGTCGAAGGAAAACATGATTATCAGTTAGAAAACGGAAAAACGGTTACGATTGATAAAATTGGCGGATTTTCTTCCGGTGCGATCGAATTTTCGGTAGAATCATCAGATCCTTTATTTGCCAAATTCAAGAAAATAAAATCAAATCGACTAGTACAATTCAGCACGCAGTACCACCTTAATAATCCTGCTGATGATCCTAATAAATATTTACCGATGAATCCTGTTTTGGCTAAAGAAGCGATCACAATGATCATCAATTTCTCGTATGCCATTAGTCATCCCTTGTATTATGATACATTCATGAATTTTGACCGTTACAAAAAAGAACAGGCTGCAACAGCCGGAACAGAAATAAATGGAGCCTTAAACTGGCACGGAAATGCTGATGATGTCGATGGCGTTTATGATTATCTGACAAAAGCTCAAATCGAACAAGCGTATAACACTTATATTGATAGCCGTACACTGAATATGGCCATGGTAGGCGGAGGTTCTGCCTGGGGCGGAGGCGCTTTGGCATCGCAATGGGAATCGGGTTATGTTACCGGACACTGGAAAGGCGAAATGTCAGTTTGGTCACACGAATATTCGCACCATTCGGGTTATAACCATAGTAGTAATTTGGCCAATAGCGGCCAAGGCGGTGGTCAGCAGGAAATGTTAACAGAGTTTTATAAATATCTGATACATTTAAATGATCTTCCTTTTACTGATCCCGATGTATTAAAAGGATACACAAAGACTACTTATTTAACAGGTAGTTACAAAAAACCTGTGTTTACTATTAATCCTAAAAATACATTTTTAGTAAAATATAAAGGAGAAGGAAAATGGAACTAACCTACAAAACTATCATGAACAAAATACCGTTTTTACTACTATTACTTTGCTTTTTTACCAATTGCAGCAAAGATTCTAATGGCGATGATCCAACTACTTACAACTATTTCTACCCTACTGACGAAGCTTCGATAACAGCGGCTCAAATTGGGGACGGAACTGGAACTTTAGATCCGAAAGGAATCGCGATTGCTAACGAAAAATTATATGTTGCTAATGGCAATGTACTTGAGGTTTTTAACGCGGTAACTTTGGCACATATCAAAACCATTACCGAATATAAAAAAGGAACTACCACTACTCCGTTAACAGAAATCACTTCTGTTGCTGTTGATAAAGGCCGAATTTATATAGGAAGCCGTGAGTCAAGACTTTTTGTAATGGACGAAAATACAAATGCGGGAATCAGCATTGTTGGAAACGGTCAATGGTGGCAGACTTTTGTACACGTTTTTGGCGTTGTGGTAAAAGACGGATTGGTTTTCGTGAAAGAAAAAGAAACCTCGATTAAAGTTTTTGAAACTTCTCAAATTACAGAAACCAGTGATTGGAATTTAAAACCTATCGCGAAACTGAATACTTTAAATGGTTTTGACCAGGTGTATTCACTTGATGTTGAAGGCGAAAATTTAGTCGTTGCCGGAAGAGATGCAAAAAGTTATTTGTATTACAATATTGCAGGCATCAGAGCCAATGCGGCAAGCTCACTTACTGAACCTATAAAACCGGTAACGTCGACTATGGTAACTAAACCAATTGCCGTAAGTTTTACCAGTGACTGGGCTGTTACATCTGAAAATAACGGAAACACCAATTATTTAAGACTTTATCCTAAAGCAGATTTTATGGCTCGTAACTACACGGCAAGCGTAAATGCTACTGATGTTTTAGGGCAAAATCCTTTTGGAAGCATTGTAGGTGTTGCACAACTTAACGATCGTATCTTTTTATCGGATAATACCAATAAAAAGATTAGAGTTATTAAGCTGAATAAATCTGTGATTGAGGAACAGAATTAGAAAATTCCAATTTTTGAAGTCCCAAATTCCAAATTTAAAAAAAGCTAAAATCTCAAGTTCCTTTATTGGAATTTGGGATTTTTTTTATTGGAATTTGCAATTCTTTTATTCGTGAAATTCTTTGTCTATTGAACGCAGATGATACGGATTCGCTAAAGCGAAAACGCGGATTTAAAACGGATTTTTTATCTTTTTGGATTTTTTTTTTGTAACTATTGTCACCCTGAGCGAAGTCGAAGGGCGCTCCAATTGGAACGTGGGCTTCGACTTCGCTCAGCCTGACAATGCGGATAAATATTAAACTTTAAACAAAAAGCACTTCAAGCAACTTTGTCAAAGTTCAAAACTTTGACAAAGTTTCACACAAAGTCACCCCAATATTGTCACCCTGAGCGTAGTCGAAGGACACGCAAGAAGCTCTAAAGATTCTCGATTTTCTTTGGCTAATTTCTAGTATGATTTCTCCTCCGTCAAATGACAAGATTGCGAATAAATTCAGCGTAAATCCGTTTAATCCGTACAATCCGCGGGCCATTCAAAACAAATTAATCCAAAAAAAAAGCTTGTCTTCAACAGACAAGCTTTCTTATTCTCAAACGAAAACCCGTTTAGATCTTTACTTCTTTCGCAGCAGCATCTTTCGATTTTACTAACTGATTCACTCTCCAAATAAAGAATATGGAACAAAGTGTAATAATCGCAATTACGTATCCTAAAATATCATAATTTTCAAGCGGAGCTGTTTTTGTTTTCTGATGGACAATATATCCCGCACAAACTGCTGCAATTCCGCCTGCAATTTGCTGTAAGGAAGATGATATCGACATATAGGCACCACGATCTTCCAATCCCGGAATAGCGGTATTTAGTGTTGTAGCAGGAATCATTCGGCTCATGATTCCCATAAACAAAATCATATTGATCACTACGATTTCCCATAGCGGAATAGGATTTAGGTTGGTATAAATTAAAATCATAATGATCGAAAGTATAGAACCTGCCGCAAACAATTTGAACTTGCTTATTTTATCACTTAACTTTCCGACCAAAGGCATGATAAAAAGAACTGAAAGTCCGGTAAAGAAAAATACCATTGGCAATTCTAAATGGCTAATTTTAATATTATTGACCAAAAAAGCACTTCCGAAAGGCTGTAACATAAAACCTCCAACCGAAAGAAAGGCAATAGAAGCAAAACCTATCTGATATTGTTTGTTGCTTAGCGTATGCCAAAGGTGCAAAAACGGACTCTTATCTGATTGTACTTCAAGATGTTTGATAATGGGCTGCATCTGGGTGATAATGGCAATCAGAATCAGGACGCCTAAAACGGCAATCATGATAAAGGCCGAATGCCATCCCCAATTGTTGGCAAAATACAAACCAACCGGAATTCCTAAAATCTGACTGGTAGCAAAAGCCATTTGTATAAATCCCATCACACGGCCTCTTTGGTGAATGACAAATAAATCGGTTACTATGGCTAAAGATACTGAACCAATTACACCACCAAAAAGTCCGGTAACGATTCTTGCCATAAGCAACATCATATAACTCGATGAAAGTGCGCAGAAAACGGTACCAATAATGAATCCTGTATAAAAGAAAATCAATAATTTTTTTCGGTCGAATTTGTCTGCAAAACCTGCTGCTAATAATCCCGAAATTCCGGCACTAAACGCGTAAGCCGAAACGGCAAAACCAAAGTTTGAAGTGGTCATGTCGAGTGTTTTCATTAAGATATCTCCCAGCGGAGAAATGACCATAAAATCAAGAATTACAGTAAACTGCAACAGGGCCAGAATGGCGATAATGATTTTTTGGTTAAAAGTAAAAGTGGGGCTGTCCCCTAATGTTTTTTCCATATAAAGTGGTTATTTTTTATTAGTTTAATTCCTGGCATTCATGACCAAATTCGTTGATCATACCAATGATTGTTTCGGGTTTTAGTACCGAAGAAACAACGCGAAGTACACAATCGACATCTTCGTGATCGATACTCCATTGCTGTATGTCCTCATGCTCGTCGAGCGTTTTACGCAGCTGGCAAGCCGGATCTACAGTGGCAATATTTGTTTTAAAAACGTGTATGGTATTTAAATCAGTTTCCATAATTTTTCATGGTTTTAAAGCTTTTATGGTTCGGCTAAAAGCTTCTTTCATAATTTCATTGGTAAGCTTAAATGGCTTTCCTCCCATACTCTTACCCTCAGTATGCAAGTTCAACAGCGTGTATAATGGTCCGTAGGCGACAGACCAAAAGGCTTCAAATGTCATAGGAACCAGTTCTTTATTACGTAGTCCGTTATCTATGAACTCTTTCATAATCATTCTAAAATCTGCAAACTCTTTAATAGAATCCAGAATAATTTCTGAGTGAGGCGAATGTTTGACGATTTCAAAAAAAGCAACTTCCTTGGGGTATTTCATGGTAAATGCCGCGCGGTTTTCCCATTGCTTCCATAATCCTTCTTCAAACGACATTTGAGGCGAAAAGTTTTTTACCGTACTGGTAAAAAATTTAAGTGCCGTAACAGCACCTATTTTTTGTATTAAATCATCTTTGTCTTTATAATAAATGTATAAGGTTCCAACAGAAATGGAACAGGCTTTTGCCAGCTTATTCATGCTGAATCCCTGAAATCCGTCGCGTACGATTTGATCAATTGCAGTTGTAATGACCAGCTTCTCTTTGTCAATATCCCGAATTCTCATGCTTTTTTTTGGCAAAGATAAAATAATAAATGAATGAACATTCTTTTATTAATTATTTTTTTGAAATTATTTTAATGAAGAAAAATAACGTGATTTTAAATTCAGATTTAAAAAATCTTGATATGAAAAAGATATTTAATGGTTTCAACCGTTGGGATACAAAATATATTTATCGTGTTTCATTATTTCGATACGTTATTTCAATACGTTATTTCGATACGTTTCCCGTGGTTGAAACCACGGGCTATGTTGAAATACGATAAGTTAAGATTTCAAGAAATAGCGCCAAAGTTTATTATTTCGAGGAACGAAAAATCTCCGCAAGTAGCTCGACAATGAATGTTCACCACAATCTTGTCATCCTGACGCAGCAAGGATCATACGAAACTCGACAATGAAAATCAACAATCTTTGTTGAGTTCGTGTGTGATTTCTCCCTTCGGTTGAAATGACAAAAATGCGCAAATCAACTTTGAACACATGTGATTTCTTCTGTGAAATGACAAACTAAACCAAAATATTCTTATGAAAATGAGTGCCCTAGCCCCGATAGAAGTGGAAATCCTTTTTCTGGCTTCTTTAGCCAGGAAAAGATTGGAACGGATAGCGGGATTAGCTCCTGAAAAAAATATAAATTAAATGTGTTTTTCAAGATATACAACTTTGACCAAATTAGAACCACACGTAATTTAAAATCTCCTGTTAGTAAAAAATCATTTTAATCCTTTAATCAGTGGCTAAAAAAACATCTCACTTTATTCCATAAAAAAACTCCTGCTCAGATGAACAGGAGTTTCAAAAACAAATCTAATTTCAATTTCTAATCTAATTCTAATATTTACTTTTTATGCTAAACCACGTGTCAACCAACCTCTTTTATTGGCTGTAACAATGGCGTATGGTGTAATCCAGAATAAGCTAAAGGTGTAAAAAACACTGTATGAATACGCCCAAAGCGAATCTGAAAAATTGTATCTTTTTGCGTAAAACAAAACCGGAAAGCTTGATACGATTAAGATTCCTAAAAATGTTGAACTTAAAAACAATAGTGGGTGAATGGCGATAAAAAAGAACATGAAAAGCATGAACGGATATGCCATAACGATTCTTAATGCCTGGTTGAGCCATAAAAGTCTTGAACCAAATTTAGATCCTTCTCTAAAATCGGTGAAAACATATTTTGCCATTGCAATGTTTTCACGCACATTACTTCTACTCCATCTGATAAACATTTTATACAATCCGGTGTATTCTTCAGGAACGTTTGTTAGTACATACGCATTTCTCTGAAACAATACGTGTTGACCTTGTTTTAAAATCATATTTGTCATGGCGCGATCTTCACCAATGTCAGATGGCTGTCCCATAAAAGTCTGGTTGATCCATTCGTCAAGACAAGCGAAAACGGCTGTTTTTCTGTAAGCTGCTGCTGCTCCGGGAGTACAAAGAACCGAACCTAATTTGCTTTCGGCAGAACGCATGAATTCGAAACTCATTACGAAACTTACATTCAGCATTTTTGGTAAGATTGCTTTTTTGCTGTTTAAAACATGAACGTTTCCTGCCACTGCTCCACATTTTTCGTCTACCACAAACGGGCTAACTAAATTACGTAGGGTATCTTTTTTTACGATTGAATCACTGTCTACCGTTACAAAAATTTCACCTTTTCCTAATTCAAATCCGCGGTATAGGGCGTGACGTTTTCCTGCGTTTGCCGGTTGTTGAAAAATCGTTAAACGATCTCCTAATTTTATTTTGGCTTGTTGCATCCAGTACCAGGTATCATCTTTACTTCCGTCATCAACGGCTAATATTTCAAGTTTATGTGCAGGGAAATCACTGTCGGCCAAACTCAATAAAGTATCCCAAACCAGTTTTCCTTCGTTATACGCAGGAACGATTACGGTAACGGTTGGCAACATTTCATCCGAAACGGATTCGATTGGCTTGTATTTAAAAAACAGGTATAAATTGTACAGGAAAACTCCTGTCTGAAAGAAAAACAACAATCCCGCAATGATCAAAAATGGTAATCCCCAATTTGAGTTCAGACGTTCAATCTGAAACTGATCGAAGTCATCTTGCATATGATAGACAGAATAAGCTCCAACAAACATTAAGATAAAAGTACTTACCAGCACAAATAATCCAAACTTACTTTTGGTTCGCTCGTTTACTTTTTTTGTTGTTGCATGATCATTACTAATACGAAAAATGGAACTGTTTAAGGCTTGTTCGTTATTAAGATCTGATTTCGACGTATAAAATTGTTCTGTTGTTAAGGTTTCACTTTTCATATGACACTACTTTTTGATTGCTTGCTATGGGCTTTTAGTTTATTTGCTTTCCTCCCGATTCGTTATTTTCATTTATCGAAAGGAATATCTACGTTATCCCATTTTGCAAGCGTTGTGCCATTATGTGTTTTTACTGGTTTTGAGTCGTTTAGGGGTTTGGGATTATTTTGACGTGTGTAATTATTATACGGTTTTGGGATACAGTATACAGTTTTTGTTGGGGATTTGGGAGGTTTTTGGGGTTGAGCTTTTGGTGTGCCCAAAAGGGCTTGAAGTTTTATTATAACGCTTTCTGAGATTTATTATTGTTATAACGAGAGAAGTTGAAGGATTTTTGGAATTTAATTTTTAGGAGCTATTTCCAGCCATTCGCTATATCTTTTCCTTGCTAAAGGAGCAAGAAAAAGGATGCCGCTTCTGTCTGGGCTAGGGGTTTTGGGGTTATGAGAACATTTTTTTATTAATTTGAAACTCAGGTATAAATACGCATTGCTTTGTTTTTAATTATTGGTATCCTTGTTGAAAATTAATTTTTACGGATTTACGGTTTTCCGTAAATTAGAAAATTATTTATTAATGATATTTGTTTTGAAAACAGATGTCATTTTACAATTAAAATATTTAGGTAAGAATGTAAATTTTACCAAAACCAAAATCATAGCAAATCGTGAATAAAAAGAAAGAAAAAATCATAAAATTAAGTGATGACATTCTAAACTATCTTTTGAAATTTAAAGAGAAAAATCCAAATTTTACATTTTCACTAAGAAAAAGAGATAGTGTACAATCAAAAGAAAAAAGATTGCACATTGGACAATGGTTTCAAGGTTCACATTATATATATGTTCCATTGTTTAGAAAAGGAGATAATGCTCGAAAAATAAAAACAATTGGATTTGTAATCGGAATCGAAGGAGATGGAAGTTTGGTTAATTACCTAGAGATTTCTTTTAAATCCGGAATTGATGATCCTAAGGAAAAAGAATTTCATACACAATTGGCAAATCACATTGATCTTAAATTACATGAAAAAAATCATGGGATTAAAACATATGAAGATCAAAATGATATATGGAATAACCTTAACAGTTATATAACTGATTTTAGAACTTATGCCTTAAAATTATTGGATGAACTTGATATAAAAAATAGGTATGTGATTACTGAAAATGATTTTCAAAAAGATTTAAATCGTATAAATGCTATAAAAGTAAAATTACATTCACAAATTAAAAAGAATGATGCCAAACAATATGAACTTGAAAATGCATGTAAAATGTTAAATCAAATTTTTTATGGTCCTCCAGGAACAGGAAAAACTTTTCATACAATTAATGAAGCCATTTTTCTTATTAACCCACAGTTCGATTTTAACCAAGATAGGAAAATTATAAAAAAGGAATTTGAAAGATTGGTTATGGAAAACCAAATTATGTTTACAACATTCCACCAAAGTATGAGTTATGAAGATTTTATCGAAGGCATAAAACCTTTAAAACCAGACCCAAGTGATACTTTTGTCAAATATGATGTTCAAAATGGAATTTTTAAATTGATTTGTAAAGAAGCAACTATCTTAAGATCATCTACAAATTTTGAAGATTCATATTCTAAATTTATTGAAGATATACAAGAGAGTGTTTCTTCAATAATATTTGAAACACCTGTTCAAAAAAGAAAGTTTAACATCAGAATAAGTACCAATCAATCCCTTATTGTTATTCCTCAGACTGAAAAGGCAAGTGAAATGAGCGTAACTAAAGAAATGATTAGGGACTATATTTTTGAAGGAAAAATAAGAGATTGGAAATCATATACCGTTGCAATTGGTGAATATTTAAAAGCTAATTATGATATAAAAATTGAAAACGTTGACAATTCTAAGAAAAATTTTGTTCTAATAATTGATGAGATCAATCGTGGAAATGTATCACAAATATTTGGGGAATTAATTACCTTAATTGAAGAAGACAAACGTCTTGACAATTCTGAAGCTTTAGAAGTTATATTACCATATAGTAAAGAAAAATTTGGTGTACCTCCAAATCTTCATATCATCGGAACAATGAATACAGCAGACAGAAGTGTAGAATCTCTAGATTCTGCATTAAGAAGGCGTTTTTCATTTATAGAAATGATGCCGGAGACTGAATTGCTAAGTCCATCTGCATTATATTGCCAGCTCTTATGGAAATACAAAATGGTTGGTTGGGAAGACCCCGAATTTGTGTATGAGGAGAATAAACTATTTGATTTTATTCAAGTTTCAGATGATTTAAAAGCTAAGAAAGTAGCAATTTGGGAGACTATGAAAATTAATAACGAACGAGATGATTTGTCTTATTTTAATAATTTCGAATATACAGGAATCAATCTTCAACTTATTCTGGAAACAATAAATACCAGAATTGAAGTTTTATTAAATAGAGATTACTTAATTGGTCATGCTTATTTTATTAATGTAAAAACAGAAGAAGAATTATTGGATGTTTTTAAAAATAAGATAATTCCACTTTTACAAGAGTATTTTTATAATGATTATCAAAAAATTGCATTGATATTAGGTGAGGGATTTGTTACTTGTCTAGAATTCGCAAAACAAAATAATATATTTGCAAAATTCTCAAGATCATTAGATTTACCAGCAATAGAACCAAAATTTGAATTAATAGAAGATATAGATATTTCAACAGCTATAAACAATTTATTAAACCTTGAATAACAATCGAATCATACAAGTCTTTGAACATCATCAATTAGTAATTGATGATGTTTATAATGGTAATCGTTTTAAAAGAGCAGATTACCAAGCTCTTTCAAAGTTAAATACATTACATAATGGTAAATATTTTGAAATTCGCTATAATGGTATAAAATTCAAACAATTTGTTGGTGTCATTCAAGTAAATGGTTTAACAATTGAGATCTTGCCTAAAATCGATAATGATGGTAAAAGTATCAATGTATGGCAAAAAGTATTAATTGACATGCTTCGTGTCACTAAAAAAATAAAAATTCAGAAATTAGGCAATGCAGATGTAAACCGACAAAATATACATCTCTTAGACATTTATTTTGAGTGGTTTTTAAATGAAGTTCAAACTTTAATTCGTCAGGGATTAATAAAGCAATATTATAAAGAAACAAATAATGTAAAAGCTTTAAAAGGGAAATTAGAATTTGCTAGACATATCAGTAAAAATCTGGTACATAAAGAAAGATTCTACACCACTCACCAAGTTTATGAAAAAGATCATCTTATCCATCAAATAATTTCCAAAGCTTTAGATATTGTAGAAAAATGTACTAGTAATTATTTGTATTCAAGATGCAAAATTGTTCAATTGGACTTTCCAGATGTAAAAAGTATTTCAGTTACTGAAGATACATTTTCTAAAATTTCTAAAACTAGAAAAACTGCTCCTTATGAAACTGCTTTGGCAATTTCAAAATTTATCATTCTAAATTTTGCTCCAAACATTTCTAGTGGTTCAGAAAACATGTTGGCATTATTATTCGATATGAATTCTCTATGGGAAGAATATATCTTAGCAAGACTAAAACAATCAGACAGAGCAGTAAATGTCTATGGACAGAATTCCACCTCTTTTTGGAATGGTATTTCAATCCGACCGGATATTGTAATAGAAAGTGGATCACATAAATTTATTATCGACACAAAATGGAAAAACATTTCTTACACCCAACCTTCAACACATGATTTAAGACAAATGTATGTATATAACGATTATTGGAAATCTACAAAGGCAATGTTACTGTATCCATCTAGCAAAAGTGATTTTGATGGTTTTGTTAAATTTCAGGATCACCATGTGCATGAATATCTTTTAGACAATCGAGAAAAAATTAATCAACACAAATGTGGTCTAGGAAAACTCTCTATTTTCAAACCAGGAACAAATGATTTAAATGACCAAATTGGTAACGAGGTTATAAATTGGTTTTTAGATCATAAATAATTTTTTATAAATTAAATCCCACTACTTCATACATCTCCATCCACAACCTGGTCTTCTCCAAATCCAGTTCCTTCTCAATCTTCCTGAAAATCTCCTCATTGACAGAACCCGATTTATGCATCGATTCTAACTTCGTATGTTTGAGTAAATTGTTTAATCCATTTTTACTTATATTTTTTTAAACTCCTATAATTTATTTAAACTATAAAATTCTGAAGGTGCGTTAAAATCTACTAAATTCATTTTCATTAATTTAGTTTTTGATTTAATAAAATCAATATCTGATTTAGCATTAAAATTTTTCCAGGTATCTGTAATACTATCTACTATAAATTTTTTAGAAACTATATTGTAATTGATATAGCTTGTATACCATCCTTCAGGATTTGAAGATCCATATTCCTGAACCAGAACAATAGTTCCGTTTTTATATGATAAATCAATATGGCTCGAACTCATATCACTGTATAATTCTCCTTTTGGAAAAATTGCTTTTTTACTAATTACTGAATCATGTCCAGAAAAAAAACATATCATTAAATCTGAATTTACACTATCTCTCATTATTATTTTTAATGTATCAAGATGTTTATCAAAATTGAAGTCTTCAATTAATTTGACCTCCTCATTTATTTTCTCATATTTGATATTTTGAGTATTTAGTATTTTACTCGTATTTTGACATGAACAGAGCAAGCAAATAAAGCAGAATAATATAATTTTATTTTTTTCTCTCATCGTAATATTTTTTGAATTTAGTCGGATAATCTGGATTTGTTGTTCTCCATTTAGCACCATTATAATGATATGCAATGCTTTCCCAATCTTTGTTCTTCATGGCACTGATTAATACCTTTACCTAATCACAAGTAATTTCTTTTAAAAAAAATCAAGCTTGTTTAGGCTGAATTACTCTAATTATTAAAATATTTAATCATGTCAACTCTCTCTATTAATTTGTCTTGAAAAATAGTGTCCTCTATTATTTCTCCCGTCTTATTATTTCTATATTTATAAATTACGTACTTGGCAATAAATACTTTTTTAAGTACATCAAAATAGATAATATATGACATTGCATCTCTGGCGGCCCCATATTCTTGAATTAATGATATGGTATCAGAATCATTCCCAAACAAGAAGAAGTTATATTTTCTTTCAGTTTGATAATCTGCCATTCGAAGCAAGAGTCTCGTCGTTTTAATTTTATTTTTTCCATTTAGAATAATTGAGAACCCTACAATAGAATCTTTCGCAGATAGAAAGACAGAATCTTTAATTCCATTTTTATCATAATCTGATGTTATAAAATTGATTAGATCAGGATTTTTATAATATACACTGCTATCTTGTAAATGACTCTTATTTATTTTTATTTTATGATCTATTGGCAAGACGATATCGTCTTGCGCATTAGATTTCCTAGTGCAACAATATAAATGGAACATTGCTAGCAGCAATAGTATTATCTTTAGTTTTCTCTTTTGTTTCATTTTTTCGACTTGTATTCTTCGTAATATTTAGCCATATCTGTGGGATATGAACTGTTATTTACTTTCCAGTTAGAACCATTATACCAATAGGTGAAATTTTCCCAATTTTTATCTTGAAGGGCCTTATGTGCCTTAGTTTTTACTTTTAGCAAGTATGTTTTGAAATAAGAAAGTTGCTGTTTTTCGCACATATTCATAGCATTTTCAAAATCTTTCGGAGTTTTATAGCTATGATAATAATATTCTCCCATTACCTGAAATGCCCCCCAAGAACAAGATTGTATGGCGATATCCTCGTCTATTTCTTTTGCTTTATCAAACTTTTCCAAAGAAGCAATTTCTTCATTTGCTTGTTTTATTCCTTCAGAACTATATACATATCTTCCTGATGCACTATTAACTAAATATGGTTTCATTTCCATTTTTTGCTTAGCAAATAATTCTCCATATTTTGATGAAAGTAATCTATACATATAATGACGTTCATATAAAATTTTAGCAACTTGCTTGTCATTATGCATAGTGAAGTTTTTTCCGGATGATTCTCTTTTAGCAACTGCATAAATCGCAGCAGATTCTGTATCTAATTCATTTGCTAGTTTTTTATAATCCGCATCAGAAATCTTTTCACCTTTACCAGAACATGATTTGTTTACTAATCCCATCTCTAAACAGTAGCAAACAGAAGCTACGCCAATTGTAACTCTTCCACAATGTTCCCAACTGTCTGGTACATCTCCCTTAAGTTCAAGCCAAGCATCAGTATTATCTTTAAAATAAAAATCAATAAACTGAACCTTTTCCATCAGGTTTTTGCTAAATACAATCTCAATAATATCTCCGTATTTTTTTATTCCCAAATCATGTTCTACTTCTTTTTTATGATTCGAAACAAATTCTTGTCCTGCAATAGTTGTGAGCTTATACCTTAAATAGCCGTCAGGATCACTTGCATACTGATGTGCTTTTTGAAGTTTAAACTTTAATACAGTTTTTCCTTTTTTGATTGTTTCAGGCTTAAATTCAATTTTCACATCAGATATTGCCTGATAGGCCTCTTTTAGATATGCCGAAATAATTTTTGCTTTACTTGCTGTTCCAACTTTAAAATCATCACTACTCAATAGCTGTGCAAAAGGTACAAAATCGTACTTACTTACATAATCATAAAAATTAATCCCCATTATTTTTTGCTTTTAGTTTTTTAGCTGCAATCATTATTATATCATCTTCTGTAGTTCGTATCATCATCTTTTTAGCAGTTTTTGTCATGCTTTGGTGGGCAAATATGACACTTTCAGATTGCACTTTTACCATAATGTTTTTTGCTTGTTTTATAATTGCCATACTCTTTAGTTAAAACTTGAATTTTCACCCGAATGTCCATTTAGATTTTTCGCGCTGTGTATATCTATATCATCTTCTGTTGTACTGATGTTCATCTTCCCTGCAATTTCCCCTGCAGTTCCGCCCACGGTTCTGATATAGTTTTCATCTGCAATTTCGGTTCTGTTATCTGATTTTTCAAATAAATTTCCATTGGCAGTTATTGTAATATTATTTCCTGCAGTTTGTGTTATATCATTATCTGCCTCTTGAATAATATTTGTTCCTGCTTTCAACGTAATACTCTCTGAAGCATCAAGAATGATATTTTTAGCTCGTATGGTAACAGTTTCCGGAGAAGTCACATTGATATTCTTATTCTCTTCATCCAAATGAATTTCATTTCCACTAGGATCAGAAAGTATAATACCAATTTTCTCAATGAATTTAAGCAATTGACCAAAGCGCATTCTTATAGCTTTTATCATATTTTCACGATCAAAGAATTCCGGTTTTGCTTTACCGTTATACTGCGATCCTGAAACATAAGGACATTGAATATTTCCTCCTTCAAAATTAACCATTACTTCATCGCGTATTTCCGGTCTCCAATAGATGCCCCTACCTTCACCTGAATAGGCTTGTATAACACGCATCCAGTCGCTTGAGGTGCTTCCGCTTGCCCAATAAAATTCTACTTTTACACGACCTAAACCTTCGGGATCATTGTTGTCTATTATTCTGGCAGGCTGGGTTTCGGCTTTGGCAAAAGCATGAACATTGGTATAATGTGGCGCAGCTACATCTGCCGGAATTGCCTTGAACTCGCAGGTGTAATTTCCGTGAACTTCAGAATGGTGTGTTGCTTCAATAACAATTAACTCGTGTTCTACGGTTTGGTTTACAATAGTAAACACTTGCCCAAGTCCTAATGGCAAATAAGAGATTCCGCTATAATACACACTATTGGCATCACTGCCGGCAGTTTGCAATTTGACCATTTCATCAATTTCTTCCTTACTTTGGGCATTATTGGTATAAGCACCAATTCTTAATTCTGGCTGGGCTATAGTCCCCTGATTAAATCCTATTACGGAGGCAAAACTATCTTTACTTCCTGCTGATGTTCTACCTGCAGAATTTCGGATACTTTCGGCATTATTGTAATTATAGCCCGCCAAAGAAATTTTATGCGCCGACATATTGGCTTCTATCTTAAAACGATGCAGCGAAGCGCCGTTGATCAGTTTAATTTTTGTGTGTGAAGTTTGTCCGAGCTGCATACGCATTCCGTCAAAATAAAACCATTGTCCATAACGGGCTGAAAGTCTTTTAAGAAAGTTAAAACTGGTTTCATTATACTGCGCCATATACTTAAATTCTTTAAGATAAGTTGATCTTATAGCAGCTCGTTGGTAAAATTCTCCAGGTCCTTCTGCAAATATACTCAGTGCAATATCATCCAAACCTCGTTCGAGATAGGTTCTCGATTTTTTCATATCATCCAGAACAATGGTGTGACTTATTCCTGTAACGTGCAAACCTGCCGGACTACCGTGAAGGTCAACGGAAGTAAGATTATTAATAATTCCTTTACTCATTAATTTGATTCCGGTTAAACTTTTAAAAGTAAAAATAACTTCGTCGCCAAGATACTTTCTTATTGCTTTGGCCTGATCTGCAGGATCAATGATTGCTTTTCCTGTATATTGCCAAACAAATGAAAAATGATGATGATCTGCCATCTTTTGTGATAACTTTAAATCATAATAAACGATGTTTTGAGTAAATCCTGAAATTGTAATATGTACCTGGTCTGAAAAGTGTGCCATAATAGATTATGCTAATTAGTAAATTAAATAATTATTTAAACCATCAATTTATTACGTGTTTTTTAACGACGAAATCGATTAATTAAATATATAACTGGAAGAATTTTAGATTTACTACAAAAAGTTATTATACTATTAGAATAAGGCAATTTTATATCAACTCGTTTTGGTACGAAATAAAAAAAGCCCAACTATAAAGTTGAGCTTTCTTAATATTTAAAAAGATTTATAATTAAAAATGTATTCCATAAAGTCTGCTTTTTTCTTCAAAAAAAGGAATAATTCGGTTTTTATTAAATTCCAACCCCCCTACTCCTCATACATCTCCATCCACAACCTAGTCTCCTCCAAATCAAGTTCCTTCTCAATCTTCCTAAAAATCTCTTCATTTACAGAACCCGATTTATGCATCGATTCTAGCTTTCCGCGTTCCACATTCAAAAGATCGATTTGAAGTTTGGTGAAGTCGTTGAAAATCTCGCCACCCATTATATTTCCTTTTCCGAAGAAATTGGCTGGAAGTTCGGTTTTTTGCAGGCGGTTGAATTTTACCTCATATTTGCTTTTTATGTTATGGAGCAAATCATCGTTGAGTAAGGAGAAATTATCTTCGATATGGGTAATGGTTTGCGAAACGATAATGTTTCTTATCTCATATTCTTCAGCAATGATGGAGTACTTTTCGATTTTTAGTTTTTTAATCAGCCAGGGTAATGTTAGTCCCTGAATGACCAAAGTCGAAAGGATCACACAAAACACCAGGTAAATGATGAGGTTTCGTAATGGGAATGCTTCCGTTTCGTTCATCATTAGCGGAAGCGCCAAAGCCGCAGCCATCGACACCACACCACGCATTCCCGACCAGCCGAAAACAATCATGTTCCGGAAATCAAATTCTTCCTGCAAACGGATTTTTTTACTGATATATCTTGGCAGCAATGTCGCCGGAATTACCCATAAAAAACGCACCAAAATCACGACCAAACTTACCGAAGCACCCCAAATAAACAAAGACCAACCGGAGTAATCCCCGATTCCTTCTATAATTTGTCGCAACTGCAATCCTATTAAAATAAAGATCAATCCGTTTAGAATATTGGTTAGAACACTCCAGATTGTTCCCGTCATGATTCGGCTTTCGTGCGTGAAAATCGTTCCTGATCTCGCCGAAAGAAAAAGTCCGGTTGCCACTACAGCCAAAACTCCCGAAGCTTCAAAATGTTCCGCAATCAGATAAGAAGCAAAAGGTGTTAATAAAGTTAAAGTCGCTTCGATCACCTCATCGCAAACAAACTTTTTATGAATAAAACTCATGATGTAGCCTACGCCTAAACCTATACCGATTCCTAAAACCGACATGATCACAAAATTCAGTCCGGCTTGCCAGAGTACAAAATTTCCGGCAGTAATAGCGGTCAAAGCATATTTGTAAGCGACAAGTCCACTCGCATCATTCACCAGACTTTCGCCTTCGAGAATTGCAATTAATCTTGGGTGCAAACCCAAACCTTTTGTAATCGAAGTTGCCGAAACCGCATCAGGAGGAGAAACAATCGCACCCAATAAAAAAGCTAACGGCCAAGAGATATCATCTATCAGCATATGGGCTGCAATGGCTACGGCCACAGTGGTAAAAAGCACTAAACCTACAGCCGCCAAAGTAATTGGTCTTATGGTTTGTTTAAAATCAGACCAACTGGTGTACCACGCCGCGTGATACAAAAGTGGCGGCAAGAAGACAATAAACACCACTTCGGGACTTAAGGCAATTACCGGAAGCCCCGGAATTACACTAATGATTACGCCGCAAAGTACCAGCACAATCGGAATGGGGAAATTGTATTTTTTACTGATGAGGCTCAAAAAAGCAACACCAAATAGTAACATGATAATTACGGTAATATTTTCCATTTTCTGATTGTTTTGGTAATTCTGGTATTTAGAGTACGAATATAATATTTTTAATTTTTCTTTTTTTAGCCACAGATTAAAAGGATTAAAATGATTTTTTCTTTTGAGTGTGGTTAGTTTTTGCACGCAGATTTGGCAGATTGAGCAGATTTTATTTTCTGGTTTGTGTATTGGTCTATATGTAAAACTATGTCTCTTTAACTTTTGAAACTTTGTCAAAGTTTTAAACTTTGACAAAGTTGCCGCACAATAAATCCTTTTAATCTGTGGCAAAAAAAATTGAACACAACACATTAAACTCAACCCCGCAAAACCTCTTTTAACCAAATTTTATCATACTTTCCATCATAAATAACCCAAAAAAAATTACATTTGACCCTTAAATTCATTGCCTTATATTATGATTCAGAAAAGAAATTTTATTGGTTTACTGACCTTGTTAGCTGTCTTTTTTTACGCGCCGTTAACCTATTCACAAACCAAGGCGGCTACAACTGAAACTGCACCGGTTAAAGCTGATACTACTCCGCCTAAACCCCAAACCAAATCGAAACTTTTTGAAGAAAGTGCTACCGACAGCGATTATTTAATGGCGATCGAAAAAGCGGGAGAAGTTTTGGAATCTGCTCATAATGACACCGAATTTGACGGAAACAGTCATCGTTTGTTTGGAGAAATTAAACGAACGCAGGGAAAACTCGATCTTATTCTGGTAAGCTTAAAAGGGGCAAACCCTAACGTGCGCAACCAGCAAATGTATCGTATTGTGCTCAAAGAAATCGAACAGGAACTTGACGAACAAAATACGGCAATTAATTCCCGCAATCTTGCACTTGAAAAAATCAAAGGCAGGGTAATTGATTTGCGCAAGGATAAAACTTTAATGGGACTTTTGAAAGATACCATTAAACGCCAGCAATTTAAAAAAGAATTTGCCAATCTTAAAGAAAGATACCTGAGCACAGACAGTTTAATGAACAAAAATCAGGGCATTTTAAATACCAATAAAAGACTTACCGTAGAACGAAAAATTGCGGTTTCGAATGCGCTAATTACCGTAGAAGGTAAATTGGAACAATCCGGAATAAGCATGCTCAGAAAAGAATATCCTGCTTTATGGAGTATCAGCGATTCTACTTCTAAAAAATTAGTCGGAAAAAATATCAGGGCTAAAATAATTATCGAAGAAAATGTCGCTTCGTACTATTTGAGTTATAAAGCAGGCGCATTGATCTTTTTGGTCTTATTAATGGGATTATTGGGCTGGTACATTTTTCGTAATTTAAAATACCTTAAAAATAACGGCCACGAAGAACATTTATCTGAATTTAACTTTAAATATATCAATAACGGCATCATTGTTCCTGTTGCTGTAGTAGGCCTTAACATTGCGGTAGTGAGCAATTTGTATGCTCCGGCGATGTTTATAGAGCTTATTCAGCTTGGTCTTTTGGGACTTATTACGATTCTATTCAAAGACAATTGGTCAAAAGTGGCGATGCGCAATTGGCTGTTGCTTTTAGTTTTATTTTTTGTTTTGTGTTTCCTTGACTTATTTATTGCCGTTGGGTTTATACAACGCTGCGCTTTTATTATCATCAATATTTTGGGTGTTCGTTATGGATTCGTTCAAATTAAAACACTAAAAGATCAGCTTTACTACAAAGGATTTTTTAAATGGGCAACGATCATTTTTATTGGTCTGAATGTACTGGCAATCCTTAATAATCTTTTTGGAAGAGTTTCTCTTGCCAATATGTTAAGCATAACTGCTTTTATATCGCTTACTCAAATTGTTGCACTAAGTGTACTTTTGAAAATAATTTTAGAAATTATCCTTTTACAAATTTATACGACGCGTGTAAAACGTGGTATCGAAAAGATTTTTGATTACGAAAGCTTGTCTGAAACACTCAAAAAACCTTTCATCATCGTGATTAGTTATATGTGGATTGTGGTCATTGCAGCCAATTTAAACATTTGGGAATCTTTACGTACGGGTTTAAATTCATTATTAAGTCATCCCAATACCATCGGAAGTATCACTTTTACGCTTGGAAACATTGTATTGTTTTTTATCATTATCTGGGTTGCGCATTTATTGCAGAATTATGTAGCGTACTTTTTTGGTGAAGTTGATGATGAAAACGAAGAAAACATCAACAAAAAGCAACATTCTAAATTATTGATCACGAGACTTGTGGTTTTAATTTGCGGTTACCTTTTGGCCGTTGCTGCATCAGGAATGCCTTTAGACAAACTGAGTATTTTACTTGGAGCTTTGGGTGTTGGTGTCGGACTTGGACTTCAGAGTGTGGTGAACAATTTCGTTTCGGGGATTATTTTGATTTTTGATAAACCCATACAAATTGGAGACGTAATCAATATTAGTTCAGAATCAGGGCGAGTAAAATCGATGGGACTGCGTACCACCAAAATCAACTCGGCAAACGGAGCGGAAATTATTATACCAAATGGTAATTTATTGTCGCAAAACATTACGAACTGGACGTATACTGATAATTTTAAACTGGTAGAAATTGCTGCAGAAGTCAGCGGAGATGTTATGCCGGAAGACATTAATGCCTTAATATTATCCTCTCTTGAAAGCATGGATTTGGTAAATAACACAAAACCTCCGCATATTTATTACACTGCAATTGCCGATGAAAAATTCAAACTGCAAATAAAATTCTGGTGCAGTATTTACCGTACCGAAGAAACTATTAGCAGTGCGCGTCAGGTACTTTTTAGCAATTTTAAAGCTAAAGGTTTAACCATCTCAACATAATATTTACAAACTAATATTAATCAAGATGCTATATTAAAATCCGTTAAATTAAATTTTTGACGGATTTTTTTTGAGGTTAATTTCCGTGATAAGCAGATAGTAACAATTGTTGTACAATGTAAACTCTTTTTTTATTTTTATAATTCATTAAAAAAGAACCTATAAAAAACCGTAAACCATTAATTTTAAAAACAATACCCGAAATTCACAAATTATTGATTTAGAATCTAAAGCGTTAAATTTATCGGTATAGTACTGATTAATAGTAATAAAATTAGTTCTATCTTAGCAGAATTAAATCGATTTTGAATTAAATATGATCTCTAATTAAGAGAAAGACAGTTCAAAACAGGATAATGCAAAAAAGTAAAATGTGAATTGAATTGCTGAAAAAGTAAAAAATTTATAATATTCAAATGATTAAACAGAATTACAATTTATTGCTGGCGGATGATGATGAAGATGATTGCGATTTTTTTAAAGAAGCACTGGATGAATTAACGCTTCCCGTATCTCTCGTAACTGTTAATGATGGCGTGCAGCTTATGGATTTTTTAGCAGATCATTCCAGAGACAATTTACCGGACTTGCTTTTTCTGGATCTTAATATGCCCCGAAAAAATGGTTCTGAATGTCTAAAAGAAATAAAAGAAAGTGAAAATCTCAAAAACCTTCCGGTGATTATTTTTTCTACTTCGCTGGACAATTCAATTGTAGACGTGATGTATGCAAAAGGTGCAACGTATTACATTCGTAAACCCGGCGAATTTTCTCAATTAAAAAAAGTAATCGAAAATGCCCTTATTTTGGCATCCCAAAATAATTTCAAGCAACCTCGAAGAGAGCAATTTATACTCCAACCCTAATTCGTTTCCAGAATGAGTTTTACAGATCATAAACATTATTTTCTATCCGATGGTGGCGAAATGGGCAAATTGATACGCGCTAAAGATTGGAGTACAACATCTTTAGGCGATCCTGAAAACTGGCCGCAAAGCCTTAAAACCATTGTGGCCCTAATGCTCAACAATCCCTTTGGAATGTTAGTGGTTTGGGGAGAAGATTATACCCAAATATACAACGATACTTACAGCCAAATTCTGGGTTCAAAACATCCTAAAGCTTTAGGGATTAGTTCTCAAACCACATTTTCAGAAGTTTGGGATATCCTTGCACCTATGTTTCATGATGTAATGAATGGAAGTTCTGTTAGTTTTCCTGATTTTAAGCTCACATTAGACAGAAATGGATATGATGAAGATTATTATTTTGATTTCTCGTACAGCCCTATTAAAAAAGAAGATGGTGTTGTAGGCGGTCTTCTGGTTACGGTAATCGAAACTACAGAAAAAGTAAGAGCAACTGCAGCTCTTAAAGAAAGTAATCACAGATTTAGAAACAACATCATGCAGGCTCCCGTAGCCATGTGTGTTATGAGAGGACCAGATCATGTTGTAGAAATTGCCAACGATCAGATGATTCAGTTATGGGGAGTCGAAGCCAGTGAAATTATTAACAAACCTGTTTTTGACGCTTTACCCGAAACAAGAAATCAATATCTTGAAGATGTACTCAATAGTGTGTACAAAACCGGAATAAAATTTGTTGCCAACGAGCAACTTGTTAAGCTGCCCCGCAACGGAAAAATAGAAGATACGTACTTGAATTTTGTTTATGAAGCCCTAAGAGAAGCCGATGGCAGTATTTCGGGCGTTGTTGGAATTGCGATAGAAGTAACTTCGCAAGTACTTTCGCGATCAAAAGTGGTAGAAAGTGAGCAAAAAGTAAGAGAGCTGGTCGAAAATGCACCTTTCCCAATTGCATTATATGCAGGAAAGGATATGATTGTTGAACTGGCCAATGATTCTATTATAAAAATATGGGGAAAAGGGAATGACGTTATCGGAAAATCATTTAAAGATGTAGTTCCGGAACTGGATAACCAATTGGTTTTTGAACAAATTAGTGAAGTCTTAACCAGCGGAAAATCTTTTCATACCCAAAATACACCTCTTGATCTTACTGTTGACGGAAAATTTCATACTTATTATTTTAATTACAGCCTAACGCCCATATATGACGTAAACGGCAATGTATATGGTGTAATGAATACAGGAGTCGATTTGACAGATCTGAATTTAGCCAAGAAAAAAACAGAGGAAAGCGAGCAAAACCTGCGTAGTATGGTATCGCAGTCGCCTATTGGTATCTGCGTATTGGATGCAGCAACTTTAATAACTGAAATTGTAAACGACAGTTTCATAGAAGTTGCAGGAAAAAAATACGAGGAAATTGCAGGAAAAAATTATTGGGACGCTTTTGCTGAGGTAAGAGCTGCTTACGAAGTTCCGTTGCAAAAGGTAATTGAAGAAGGTAATCCGTTTTATGCCAATGAGGTGGAGATGAATCTCATCAGACATGGCCAAGAAGAAAAAATATATGTGACTTTTGTTTATGCTCCGCTAAAAAATACAGAAGGAAAAGTAACAAAAATTGCCATTTGGGTATTGGACAATACACCGCAGGTACATGCCCGACAAAAAATTGAAGAAGCTGACAAACGTTTCAGAAATACGGTGAAACAAGCTCCTGTAGGAATTACGATTTTACGCGGTCCTAACCACGTAGCAGAAATGGCCAATGAAGCTTATTTAAAATTGGTAGGAAAAGAAGAAAGTGCCTTTGTTGGCAAACCTTTGTTCGATTCTTTGCCGGAAGTAAAAGGAACCGTTGGCGAGCTTTTGGATACTGTGTATTCAACCGGTATTCCTTATCACGGAAATGAATTGCCGGTGCCGATCAATAGATCTGGAGATCCGGAAATTTTCTATTTTGATTTTCTTTACCATCCTTTAAAAGAAGAAAATGGAGAAATTTCAGGCATCATCGTTACCGCAACCGAAGTTACTGAAAAAGTTGAGGCCAGAAAGAAAACAGAACTTAACGAAGAGAGACTTAATATTATAGTTGAAGCCAGTGAACTGGGTACTTGGGAATTGTATGTAAAAACAAAAAACCTTCAATATTCCAATCGATATCTGGAAATTGTAACAGGTTATAAAAACAAGGAATATCTAACTCATGCCCAACTTCTTAGCCATGTTCACCCTGATGATTTACACATACGAGAGAAAGCTTTTAAAGAAGCTATTGCCTTAGGAAACATTCATTATGAAGCCAGGGTAATATGGGATGATCAATCTATTCATTGGGTAGAAGCAAAAGGAAAAGTATTTTATGACTCCGAAAACAATCCCGAAAGATTGTTAGGAACTATACGAGATATTACCGACGAAAAAAATCACCAGCAGGAACTTGAAGCCAGCGAAAAAAGATTCCGTAGACTGGTAATGGAATCTCCTGTTCCTAAAGCAATTTTAAAAGGGAAGGATATGTTGATCGAAATGGTCAATGGTGCCTTATTGAAAAATATCTGGAGAAAAAATGAAAAAGATATTCAGGGTAAAAATATATTAGAGGTTTTCCCGGAACTCCAAAAACAAAAATATGCCCAACTGCTAAATGACGTTTATACGAGCGGAAATCTGCATTCAGAATCTGAGTCTTTATTCTATATTACTATTGATAATATGGACCATAAAATGTATATCGATTTTGAATTTGCACCTCAGCGTGAGTTAGACAATAGCATTTCAGGGATAAAAATCACCATGATTGATGTCACCGAAAAAGTAGAGGCAAGAAAAAAAATAGAAGAAAGCGAAAAAAGATTCCGTTCTCTGACCGAAAGTATTCCGCAGCTTATTTGGGAAACAGATGATAAAGGAAACGCTTTGTTTACATCTGGCAAATGGTTTGAATATACAGGCGTAGTTCCTAGTGGTGAAGAAGTATGGAAAGCCATGATTCATCCTGACGATTTTGAGGAAAACAATAAAGTATGGAGTAAAAGCCTGGCAACCGGAGCAATGTATAAAGCAGATGTGAGGGTTTTAAGGAAAGACGGAACGTATAGATGGCACTCTGTTATTGGTGAACCTGTTTTGAATAAAGACAATAAAATCATTAAGTGGGTAGGTGCTTTTACCGATATCCAGACAGAAAAAGCTTTTACCCAGGAATTAGAAAAACAAGTTACAGCGCGTACCAAAGAACTCGCGCAAAAAAATGTCGAACTGGAGCAAATGAACAAAGAACTTCAGTCGTTTGCCTATATTTCGAGTCACGATTTACAGGAACCTTTAAGAAAAATTCAAACTTTTGCAACGCAGATTATCGAGAAAGAATCTGAGAATTTATCTGATTCAGGAAAAGATAAATTTCAGCGAATGCAAAATGCAGCACAGCGAATGCAAACGCTTATTAATGATTTGCTCTCCTACTCGAGAACCAATATTCAGGAAAGAAAATTCGAAAAAGTAAATCTTTCTACCATTATCGATGAGGTAAAAGAAGACCTGAAAGAAGAACTGGAGCAAAAAGGAGCCATAATAGAAATTGACAATACCTGCGAAGCAAATATTATTCCGTTTCAGTTCAGACAACTATTATATAATCTGGCCAGTAATTCCATAAAATTTGCCAATCCGGATATCCCTACAGTAATAAAAATAAACTGTGAATTTACCAAAGGTGAAAATTTAGATCATGAATCTTTAGTTAAAGAAGCAACTTACTGCCACATTAGTTTATCGGATAATGGTATTGGTTTTGAACCCCAGTACAGCAAAAAGATATTCGAAGTTTTTCAGCGTTTACACGGAAAACTCGAATACACCGGAACAGGAATTGGCCTTGCAATCGTAAAAAAAATAGTAGAAAACCACAACGGAATCATCACTGCAAAAGGCGAAAAAAATAAGGGAGCTACTTTTGACATTTATATCCCTGTAGTTTAAAATTAAAACAATAAAAAACGGAAACAACTTTTAGAAAGTCGTTTCCGTTTTCGTTTCTAATTCTCCCAAGGAATTAGAAAAATTTACTTTGATAGATTATCTTGTATAAACAGTAATAATACCAGTTGCTTTATCTTTCAATTTCAGCTCTTTGTTTGTAAGGTTCATGATATCGCTAGTTGAGCTTAAAGCACCAATAGTAAGCGTTAAATCATTATGAGATCTTACGTAAGTTCCTGCAGTTTCTACTAAGGCGCAATCAGAACCATTGTAATCACCAATAACTGCTGCATTACTCAATCTTAGATCTAAATAATCTCTACTACATCCCGCTTGATTTTGCGGAGCATCTGTTAAGACTTCTTTCCCATCGATAATTACTCCTGTTTGGCTAAGGTTGTATTTTCCCTGAATTGGAACGATTGTTTCCCCGTCATTGTCATCGCTGCTACAAGATCCTGCAAATAAACCAATGCTCAATAATAATCCGAATAATATTCTTTTAGTTTTCATGTTTGATTTCTTTAAAATTATTTTATGCTAAATTAGTTTTAAAGTCCTCCAACAATGTTCTATAATTTTCGGTTTGATTTACATAATTTCATTTCAGTTTAAAGAATTTATTTACGGAATCGAATTATCAATGTTATTTACATGGCTTATTACTTACGTATTTGCCAATCATATAACTTGTAATGGGTCTTAAATATTGACTACGCCTCTCAGGATGAGGCCCAATTTGATTAAAGCATTCTAATGAATCTCCTGATCTGGCATAAAACACTATAGCCTTTTCGTTTTTAAAGAATGGTGTTGTATCACATACTTTAATCCTTTTAAGATTAACAAGATTTGGATCTAACAGTTCAATGTTGTTATCTGCCGCTTTCAAATCGCAATCTACAATCTCATAGTTATTACCAGTCCATTGCATGCAGCCTTTATTTGGAAATGCAAAAAAGATAACCGGAAACCCTATAAATAAAACCAATCCCAGTCCTATTATAGTATTTCTAATTCTTTTGTTCAATTTGCCCGGAGTTTTTTCCTGAATAGAGACAAATGCATTGATTGCTTGTGGCGTTGATTTTATTTCTTCAGTAGTACTTTCTGTTACTTCTTCACTTTCTTTTACCTCAACATGTTCCTTTTCTTGTATTATCCCCTTCTCTATTCCTTTTTCTCTCTCCTTTTCATCAAGAAAAACTTCCAGATCTCCTGAACCCTCATTTTGTCCCTTTTGTTGATTTACTAAAACTACTCCATCATCACCTTTAATTTCATCAGGATATAAATTGTGAATTCTAAATTTATTAAAAGGCCGCGCTTCAAAACCTACCAATATTGCAGCCATATTTACTGCCTCAACATTTGCAGGGTCGGTTTCTCCTTTAAAGAAAGTCTCAATAGGTCTGAATTTATCTTTTTGATCATCAAACTTGTTTTTTTTAGTAACATCAAAAGATAATCCTAATAAGGAACTAAAAACATTTAAATCATCCTGATTTCTGTTTTGCTGCAGAAATAACTCCCAACATAAATTACGAAGTCTACCTCTAGTTGGATTATCTAAATAAACAAAGTATTCGCTGTTTCTAACCTCTTCATATTTATTTTTTACAGCAATTTTATAATCATCAAAAGTATTGTTTGGCATGGGTTTTCTGGAATTTTAAGGATTTCTCATTTGGATTTTTAAGGAATTTTGCGGAATTATCAGGACTTCAAAAAATACTTCGGAATTCCCGGAATTCCCTCTCAATTCAGGCTCAAAGCCGTTGTTACTTTGCCTCAGAATTAGTTCTTGTTCGATATCGAATTAAAACAAAAATACAAAACTAGTTCAATTAAAAGTACGGAAAACCGTAAGACGAAATTTATCCGGGAAGTATAAATCAATCTTACTGTCTACGCACTTCACTTCCCAACACAAAATGATGTTGCATTAAAAGTTCCGGAAAAGTTCCGAACAGCAATACTCATGCTTAATCCTTAAATATAAAAAAAATGAAAAAGCTAATATTATTGGGAGCGTGCGCTCTATTGACAACTATGATTTCTTGTACTGCTGACGATTTCGAAGAAGTTCACAAAAAGGTAAATCCTGAAAAACCATCATATGCCGGGCCGGGTGATGAACCAATTATTGTTCCTCCACCAAAAAAACCAGATTAATAATAACAGTAATTAACTTATAATTAAATACTATATTCGTAGAAATTTGATTTTACATCAAACTAACATCCGGAAAAGTTCCGAACAGCGATACATTTGTCTAATTTTAAATCAAAAAAAATGAAAAAGATGTTTTTATTAAGTGCGTTTGCGCTATTGACTTCGACTGTAATTTCTTGTACTTCTGACGATTTCGAAGATACTAAAGCGAATATAAAAACCGAAGTACCAGCATACGCTGACGGACCTGGAGATTCTCCTATCGTGGTTCCGCCACCACCACCACCAAAACAATAAAATAATAAACAATAAAAGTCTTTAATTTACAATTAATCACTATTTTCGGGGAAAGTACCTTTTATGTTACGATCCCCGTTTTTTTGTTTTCTTTTTTTCCTTTTTTTCCTTTCGTGCAAAGAAACAACACCAACTTCTGGTAACTCAACATCTGTTTCAGAAGAAGGTTATCTTTTTAGGGAAAAAGGAATTTTTAATTTCAAAAATAAAAACTTTAATAGTGCTTTTTACAACTTCAATAAATCTAAAATGGCGTTTGAAACTACAAAAGACAGTTCTAATATTGTCTATAACCTCATTCAAATGGCTTCCATCCAGCAAATAAACGGCGATTATTATGGCAGTAAAGAAACACTCACAGAAACTTTACCGTATGTAAAAAACAGAGACGTTTACAGTGCAGCAATAAATAATTTCTTCGGGATTGCTGATAAAGAACTTTCCTTATATAATGATGCCATTTCTAATTATAAAGAGGCTCTTAAAGATTGTAAAGATGAAATATCAAAACAACCTTCTTTAAATAATATTGCCGTCGTTTATATTCACCAAAAAAAATATAACGAAGCTATAAAAGTTTTAGTGTCTATATTGAACCAAAAATCAATTAATAAAAACCCCTCTAGAAAAGCCCGGGTTTTAGACAATTTAGGTTTTGCTTATTTTAAAGACGGATTAACCGAAAAAGGACTTTCATTAATGAACGAAGGTTATCAACTAAGAAAACAAATTGCTGATTTCTACGGAAGTATCGAAAGCAATTTACATCTTGCTGAATTTTATTTAAAAACAGATTCTAAAAAATCGAATCAATATGCACAAGCGGCATATGAAATCGCTACAAGATTTAATAGTGTCGATGAACGTTTGAAAGCTTTGTCTTTTTTAATTTCGAATGATTCCGGAAATAAAAATGTACAATATGCTCAAAAGTATGTTACTATAAATGATAGTATTATAAAGGTTCGTAACAACTTTAAAAACAAGTTTGCCAAAATTAAATACGATTCTAAAAAAGAAAAAGACGAGAACCAAAAACTTCGTTTAGAGAAAGCAGAAAATCTATTGTCGATTCAGGAACAAAAATATCAAAAAGTAGTGGCCGGTATTGGGGTCATCTTTTTGATTATTGTAATTTTTATTCTAATACGATATTATAAAAACAGAGGCCGAATCGAGAAAATAAAAACAGCTTATGATACTGAAACCCGAATTGCTAAAGATATTCATGATGAATTGGCAAATGACGTTTTTCATGCAATGACTTTTACTCAAACGCAACCTTTGACCAGCGAGAATACTAAGGAAACATTGGTTCAAAAACTAGACAATATTTATTCTCGTGTTCGCAGAATTTCGCAAGAAAACAGTACAATCGATGTCACATCAAATTATGCTGCCAACTTAAAAGAAATGCTTTCGACTTATAATAGCGAGACTACAAACGTCATTATTAATAATATCGAAAAAGTAAATTGGGAATTAGTCGATAATATAAAAAAGGTCACGATTCATAGAATTCTGCAAGAATTAATGGTGAATATGAAAAAACACAGTCATGCTTCATTGGTGGTTGTAAAGTTCGAAAGTAACGGAAAAATGCTTTTTATTGATTATACAGATAATGGAAAAGGCTGCGAAAAAGATCAAATTATAAAAAATGGTTTGCAAAATATGGAAAACCGTATTCTGGCCATAAAAGGAACTATTACTTTTGACTCTGAACCGGATAAAGGTTTTAAAGTAAAAATAACTCTGCCTAAATAAAAGCCATATGTTTAAAAAAGTAATAATTGCCGAAGATCTTGACGGTATTAATTTAGCAATCGAACAAACCTTAAAAGATTTAGAAATTGTAAATTTTCAAAACTCAAAATATTGTGATGACGCTTTTCTAAAAATACGAAAAGCTATTCTGGACAATGAACCTTATGACTTATTAATTAGTGATCTTTCATTTAAAAAGGATCATCGCGACGTACAGATTACTTGTGGTGATGAACTTGTTGAAAAGGTTCGGGAATTACAGCCTGATATTAAAATTATCGCCTATTCGGTAGAAGATAAAAGCCATCGCATTAAATCTCTTTTTGATAATGCTGATATTGATGGCTTTGTATTAAAAGGCCGAAATAGTATTGAAGATTTAAAAAAAGCAATTCACATTACTTCAACTTCAGATCAAAAGTTTATTTCTTATGAAGTTGCTTCTGCGCTTCAGGAAAAAAGCAATTTTGAAATCGATGATTTAGATATTCAAATTTTAAAACACCTATCATCAGGAACTTCGCAAGACGAAATTATACAAATCTTTAAAGACTTAGGCATCAAACCCAACAGCAAAAGTGCAATGGAAAAAAGACTTTCAAAACTAAAAGATTTTTTTAAAGCAAATAATACTGTTCATCTGGTTTCTATTGCAAAAGATATGGGGATCATTTAAAATATCGTTTACTATTATAATTCTATAAAGCTCCTTCGGGGCTTTTTTTATGGCTTAAAATTTAAAAAAATACGGATTATGGATTTCCGTAAAATACTGGTTTTAATTGGATTTACATTTGGATAATTACAAATTAAAATATTAACAAGTATGATAAACGATTTAAAAAAGTTCTTAAACGAAGAACAAGATCCAAAAGCGGTCGAAAAACTTTTAACTAAAGTTAACGGATTACTTACTTCTGGAGAGCAGGTAGAATACATTGCCGTACAAAAAAAACCAGTTGTAAATCTTTCACCAGATTGTATAGCTCTAACTAATAAAAGAATAATCTTTTGTAGACCAAGAAATCTAGGATTATCAATGGATTTTCAGGATTATGCATGGAAAGACATACTAGATTGTCACATGAAAGAGGGAATTATTGGGGCAACCTTTTCTATGAAAACAGTCAAAGGAAATATGAATATGCTCGATTACCTACCAAAAGCTCAAGCCAGAAAACTATATCAATTTGCGCAACAAAAAGAAGAAGAAATGATTGCATATAGACGTGAGCATGATCTGGAAAATAAAAGAGCAATTGCCGGGGGAGGAATTACTGTAAATGCGAATTTACCTATTCCTCAAAATGTAGCAGAGCAAAAAGAAGATCCACTGGAAACACTTCAAAAATTAAAAAAATTATTAGATAGTGAGATTATATCACAAATGGAATTTGACACAAAAAAAACAGCAATTTTATCTAAAATGTAAATTATGAAAAGTAAACTAACCGCAGCAATTTTAACTTTCTTTCTTGGAGGAATTGGTATTCATAAATTTTATTTAGGACAATCTGTACAAGGAATTCTTTATCTCCTCTTTTGTTGGACATTCATTCCTGCAATATTGGCATTTTTTCAGTTTTTTGGACTATTGCTAATGTCTGATCATTCGTTTAATCAAAAATATAACACAGGTTTTTAGGTGATTGTAATTGGAGAAAAAAATGCTAAAGTTCTTTGTAAAGAAATCATACAAATTAATTTAAATCAATAAAATTATGGAAACATATACAAATAGAAGTGGTGCGTCAGGAATCTCTGCGTACGAAATTGGAGCAGATTATATTCGGGTAAGATTTTCTTCGGGAGATACTTATAAATATAGCTACAGAAAAGCTGGGCAATCTAATGTTGAAAATATGAAGAGATTAGCAATAAAAGGCATTGGGCTTAATAGTTATATTAATAACAATGTTAAATTTAAGTATGATTAAATTTTCGGAGTTAGAAATAATTATAAACGTTATCCAAAAAGCCTATGCAAAAAAACTACCTCATCTTATTTTTATTATTTACGTTTTTATCCTGCAAAAAAGCTTCTGCTCCTCCTCCACCGGAAATTAATTCGTTTTTAAAACAAGTAATTACGCCCGATGATCGAAAAACAATTACTGCCGAAGAAGCAAAAACGTATCATGTAAACGATACTTACCAATACAAATACAGAACCGGAAATCCCGGAAAATACGAATACAATTATGATGTAAAAGGAATCAACATTGATGGTGATTCGGTTTTTGGGAATATCAATGTTGAAGGAAAGTATGGCGCAGGAATTTTACTTGGCGATACTATTCCTGATATTGAAATTAAAACTGAATGGGTTTCATACGGAAAACTAAATGCCACCGATTTAAATGGAAATAAATACCAATTAATTGTCAAATAAAATACTGATGAAATATTCTTTACTCTTACTATTTATTTTTTTAACTTCTTTTACACCTCCTCAAACCACTGTATATATTTGTGGCCCGACTGGTGCTAAAAAATACCATTATAGCCAAACCTGTCGTGGTTTATCATCTTGCAATCATGAAACTGTAAAAACATCACTAAAACAGGCACAAGGTTTAGGCCTTACACTTTGTGGATGGGAAGATTAAACATCTTCCCATTTTTATTATTTAATCATTTGATAATAATCACTTTACGTTAAATTCACATTAGTTTTATTAATTTGATTAAAACTAAACGTTATGAAATTCTTCAACCTAAATTTTCTGGTTTCATTCAAAGAATGGCTGTTTTTAAGAGCTATGCAATCGTCTTTCCTTCATTAATAAATTACAATAAAAATAAAGGAAATACTTATTTGAATGAATAAAATAGAGAACTCATTTTTGAACAAAGACCAATTTGGAGATGATTTCTTGTGGGGTGTTTCAACCGCCGCTTTCCAAATTGAGGGAGCACACGATGCCGACGGAAAAGGTTCTTCGATCTGGGATGTTTTTACGTCTCAAAAAGGGAAAATAAAAAACGGACATCATGCTTTAACCGCTTGTGACTTTTATAATTCGTACCAAAACGATATTGACTTAATCCGGGAATTAAATATTCCGAATTTTAGGTTCTCTATCAGTTGGCCCCGAATTATGCCTACAGGAATTCATCCTGTAAATCAAGCCGGAATTGAATACTACAACAAAATCATCGACTCTTTACTGGCGTCCGGAATCGAACCCTGGATTACACTTTATCATTGGGATTTACCGCATGCTTTAGAGACTAAAGGCGGCTGGACTAATCGTGAATCAGTTTCCTGGTTTTCAGAGTACGTCGAAGTTTGCGCACAATATTTTGGAGATCGCGTAAAAAACTGGATGGTGATCAACGAACCATCTGTTTTTACCGGAGCGGGATATTTTTTGGGTATTCACGCTCCGGGCAAAAAAGGGATTACCAATTATCTTAAAGCCATGCATCACGTAACACTAGCTACGGCTTCCGGCGCGAAAATATTAAGAAACAGAATTCCCGAAGCCAATATTGGTACAACTTTCTCCTGCACGCATATAGAACCCGCAACAGAAAGCGCTAAAGACATCGAAGCCGCAAAACGTGTTGATACTTTACTCAACAGAACTTTTATCGAACCTATTTTGGGATTGGGTTATCCACAAAGTGATTTGCCTGTGCTAAAAAAACTCAATAATTATATTTTAGACGACGATCTCGACAATTTATCTTTCGATTTTGATTTTATAGGCCTGCAATGTTACACTCGTGAAGTTGTAAAATCATCTATGTTGATTCCGTACATAGGCGCTGAACTAATAAGTGCCGAAAAAAGAAATGTAATTTCAACCGAAATGGGATGGGAAGTTTATCCTCCTGCCTTATATCATGTCCTGAAAAAATTCAACGAATATAAAGGCATTAAAAAAATTATCATTACCGAAAATGGTGCCGCTTTTCCTGACACTTTAAGCAACGGAAAAGTCTACGATATCAAACGCACCCATTATATTCAAGATCATTTAGAACAAATTCTAAAAGCCAGAAAAGATGGCCTAAATGTCGAAGGTTATTTTGTCTGGAGTCTTACCGATAACTTCGAATGGGCTGAAGGCTATAACGCCCGATTCGGCTTAATTCATGTCGATTTCGACACGCAGCAACGAACCATTAAACATTCTGGATTGTGGTTTAAAGATTTCTTATCTTAAACCTTATACCTCAAAATATAAAAGCCTTTCGCAATTAAGTTGTGAAAGGCTTTTTTTATCTAAAATAAAATCATTTATCGTTGAACTCTAAAAGGATATTGTTGTTTTAAAATTCCAATAGTAATCTTGCCATTGTTTTTTAAATGGGTGGTCACAAGAAGATATCTTTCTTCGGGATAATTTATATTATAACTAAAGATCGTATCATTTACTTTAACCTGAAGCAGATGTTTTCCTTCATCTGATACTGGCAGTTTTGCCGTTTCATAAGTAGGCATTTCATTTGTTGCTTTTAATTTAATTTCCTGAACTTTCTTTTTATCCAGAAGTACTTCAAGTTTTAAGTTATCCAATTTCATATCTGTTGGCTGTTCAAACGAGACAACATATTTTTTGCAACCAAAAGTGCATAAAACAATACATAGTAGTAGAAGCTTTTTCATAAGATATTTTTAAAATGAAAGTAAATAGAAATTAAAACCTAATGCAATATTTTTATAAATATAGATAATTTTATTACAATTCAACCACTAGAAAAAGTAACTTTTATAGCTTTAAATATTAGTAATTTAAAACACTGAAAAACAAAAAATTATTTACTAAAAAAAGCAAAAAAAACGACCTTTTCCCTTGTGTTTATTAGGTTTAACGGTTATTTTTTCTTATCTTTATAGTATAAATAACAGAAAATATATGCCAAAAAACAAACTCTTTAAAAGCCAGAATTACTCCTTAAAAAATTATTCTTTTTACTTCTTTACGCATTTTATTTTTCAAAATGCTTTAAAATTTCATTTCGAAATTTTTCACTTTAATCTTTATGCTGCACAAAATATAAATTTGCAGATGACATTAGAGCAACAGCTCCATTTACAATCCTAATTATTTTTCCTAATATATTTTCTAAGACATTTTTCTAGAAATATATTTCTGAAATTAAAGAAAAGATTTCCTTTTTCAGGATCTTCTTTCGACTCTTCATGTTCAATTTCCAATAAATTAAAATGTAATGCTATGATTTATTTATCATTTTCCAATTCCTGGATTGGTTCTACTACTAATCTCAATTTATTAATTTGTTCAATATTATCAATTCATCTTTTTTTATCATCTAATCCAACCTTTTTACCGCTTTTTGTCTCTATATAATAAAAGGTCAGATTGGTTTTTCATTCCACTAACACGTTCTAACGAGCCTAAATTTACCATGCATTGTATTTTGTTTTTAGGAATTTTCGGGAATCTTGGGAAAACGCGGGAATTCCGGGAATCCCTTATCTACAAAGGTCTAAAAGCACCTTTCCTTTGCAATAGAAATTAGTTCAGGTTTTGTCTGCAGACTAAAACAAATATAAAAACTAGTTCAAATTAACAGTGTAAAAACCGTAAGACTGAGTTTATTCAGGAAGTATAAATAACGTCTTACTGTTCTACACGATTTACTTCCTAAAAATCAATTTGGTATTGCTCCAAACAAGTTCTGGTTAACTCCGGACAGCAATACCTATGTCTAATTTCTAAATTAAATCAAAATGAAAAAATTTATACTATTTATCGCTTTTGCATTATTGTTCACTATATTTTCTTGTACTCCTGATGAATACGAGAGCAAACCCAAAAAGGATACAGAAAAAGCTGTTAATCCTATAAAAGCAACTTATGCTGATGGCCCTGGTGATGGAACTGTAGTACCGCCACCTCCACTTTAATATTAAATATATATTTTTAGTATCTAATTAATTACTATTTTCGGGGAAAGTAAATCTGTATGTTACGGTCCCCGTTTTTTTCTTTTATTCTACTTCTTTTTCTTTTTTCGTGCGAACAAAAAAAGACCGTTAATACCAACACAGAATTGATCCGAAAAGAGGCACTTAGCTTAAGAAATAAAGGTCTTGAAAATTATAATAAGCAAAACTTTAATATCGCTTTTGATCAGTTTAACAAAGCTAAACAACTATATGAAACTTTAAAAGAAGGTGTAAAAAAAGACAGTGCTAATATTGGCTACATACTTATTATGATGTCATCAATTCAGCAAGTCAACGGAGATTATTACGGTAGTAAGGAAACCGTTACCGAAGCATTGGCTTACGTACAAAAAAATAGCATCTATACTGCTTCTATATATAATACATTAGGCGTTGCCGATAAAGAACTTTCCCTTTATGATGATGCTATTTTTTATTACAAAGAAGCTGCAAAAGATTTTACAGATCCTGTCGAGAAGCAAATTCCTTTAAGCAATATTGCGGCAGTTTATATCCAACAAAAAAAATACAATAATGCAATCACTCTTTTAGACTCTCTTTTAAACAAAAACTTATCAAAGAAAAAAGATCTCGCCAAACAAGAAGCTACACTTATAGATAATCTGGGTTATGCTTATTTTAAAAAAGGAATAGATGAAAAAGGATTCAATTTAATGAATGAAGCACTCCAGACAAGAAATGAATTTGATGATACGTACAGAAGGATTGAAAGTTATCTGCACCTTGCCGATTATTATGCTCAAAAAGACATTCAAAGATCGAATAAAAATGCTCTCACTGCTTACAATATTGCCACAAAACTAAATAGTGTTGATGAAAGATTAGAAGCATTGCAAATTTTAATTTCAAATGATCACAGTGCGCAGAATGGCAAATATGTACAAAGGTATTTTACTTTAAACGACAGTATCATTAAGGTTAGAAATAATTTTAAAAATAAGTTTGCAAAAATAAAATACGATGCAAAAAAAGAGAAAGATGAAAACGCAAAACTTCGTTTAGAAAAAGCAGAAAACCTATTATCGCTTCAAAAAGCCACTTATCTACGAATTGTATTTGCCATTGTCTTTGTTTTTCTAGTCATATTGATCTTCATTTTAATACGCTATTACAAAAATAAAAACAAAGCAATAGAATTTAAGACTTCGTACAACACCGAAACCCGAATTGCTAAAAAAATTCATGACGAATTGGCCAACGATGTCTTTAACGTCATTGCTTTTACCGAATCTCAGCCATTATCTACAGAAAGCACCAAAGAGAATCTACTTCAGAAATTAGATGATATTTACGGACGTGTGAGGGGAATTTCAAGAGAAAACAATAAAATTGAAACTGGAACAAATTTTATCAAAAGCCTAAAAGATATGCTTTCGACTTACAATACCAGCGAAAGAAACATCATGGTTACCAATGTAGAAATCATACACTGGGAAAGTATTGATGAGATAAAAAAGATTACCATTAGCAGGGTTTTACAGGAATTAATGGTGAATATGAAAAAACACAGTGAAGCCAATCTAGTGGTCATAAAATTTGAAACTGATCCTAAATCAATCTTAATAAATTATACGGATAACGGTAAAGGCTGCGAAAAAACCGAGATGGTAAAAAATGGTCTCCAAAACATGGAAAACCGTATTCAGGCTGTTAAAGGAACTATTAATTTTGACACAGAACCTGGCAAAGGCTTTAAAGCAAAAATAATAATGCCCAAATAGTCAAATTAAATTTAGACATGATAATTACAAAAAAGCCTTTCAAAATTTTACTCTTGAAAGGCTTTTTCTTCTACAAATTAACAGGCAATATTATTTCCATCCGCCGCCTAAGTCTCTGTAAACATGGACAGCAGCATTTAGTTGTTCTTTTTTGGTATCAACCAATTCTAATTTTGCTTCTAATGCATCACGCTGTGTCATCAACACTTCGAAATAATCAACTCTCGCTGATTTAAACAAATCGTTAGACACATCAATAGACGTATTCAAAGCGTCTACTTGTTTCGATTTAAGATCGTATCCTTTTTGAAGATTTTCGATTTTAGAAAGCTGGTTCGAAACTTCTAAATAAGCATTCAAAACTGTACGATCATAATTGTACAACGCCTGAAGTTGTCTTGCATTTGCACTTGCAAATTCTGCTTTGATCGCATTTCTGTTGATTAACGGTGCAGCAAGATCTCCCGCTAACGAGTATAAAATAGATTCCGGAAACGTAAACAAATAAGATGGTTTAAAAGCCTGAACTCCTACAGCTGCAGAAATATCCAATGAAGGATAAAACTCAGCACGGGCTACTTTTACATCTAATTTTGAAGCTACCAATTCTAATTCGGCTTGTTTTACATCAGGACGATTCGCTAATAACTGAGACGGAATTCCTGAACTCACAGCAGCCGGCAATAAACTTAAAAAGTTATTAGTATTTGTTCTCTTGATTTCTTGCGGATATCTTCCCAACAAAAAGTTGATTTTATTCTCTGTTTCTTTTATTTGCTGCAAAATTCCAAACTCCAAACTTTGCGAAGTCAAAACCTCTGCTTCAAATTTCTTAACTCCTAATTCTGTTGCTCTTGCAGCCTGCTTTTGGATTTTTACAATTTCTAAAGCATTAGTCTGCAATTTGATTGTTTGTTTTACAATATCCAACTGCGTATCCAAGGCCAATAATTCGTAATAAGAATCGGCAACTTCAGCAATAAGGTTGGTAATCACAAAGTTTTTACCTTCAACAGTTGCTAAATATCGGTTTAATGCCGCTTTTTTAGAATTGCGCAGTTTTTTCCAGATATCCACTTCCCAATTGGCGTACGCCGAAATGGTAAAATCTCCCAACGGATCCGGAGTTTCTACACCCGGTTTAATTTCTGTAGTAGCATCACCCGCACCCTGACTTGTATATCTACCTACTTTTTCTACTCCAGCTCCGGCGCGAACACCAACAGTGGGTAATAAAAGTCCTTTTTTTACACGAATATCATTTTTAGCAATTTCAATTTCCTGTAAAGTGATATTTAATTCCTGATTGTTTTTCAGGGCAACATCAATTAAATCAACCAAATTTTGATCTTTAAAGTACTCTTTCCAGACTAAAGCTGAGGTATTATTGTTTGCGTCCTGAGTTTGAGCTGTTATACCAAACGATTCAGGAACTGGTGTACTGGTTGTAGGTGCTGCCTCAGGCGCAGGGGCTTTACACCCTGCAACCGTAAGACATATAACTAACGCAATACCATATTGATATGATTTGAATTTATACATGGTTATCATCAATTTCTTCTGTTAATGGATTTTCTTCTTCATTTTTTACCAGTTTATGCTTTTCTGCAATTTTTGCAAAAATGAAATACAAGCCCGGAATTACAAATACCCCACAAATAGTACCTATAAGCATACCTCCGGCAGCTGCAGTACCAATGGTTCTGTTACCAATTTTACCCGGACCACTAGCAAAAGCAAGTGGCAATAATCCCGCAATAAAAGCAAATGAAGTCATCAAAATAGGACGGAACCTCGCTTTCGCTCCCTCCATTGCGGCTTCAAGTACTGATCTTCCTGCTGCATGTCGCTGTATCGCAAACTCTACAATCAGTACGGCATTTTTACCTAGTAAACCAATAAGCATTACCATCGCTACCTGAGCATAAATGTTGTTTTCTAATCCTGTTAATTTCAGCAATAAGAAAGCTCCAAAAATACCTGCCGGTAAAGAAAGAATTACAGATAATGGCAAAATAAAACTCTCATATTGAGCCGCTAACACAAGGTATACGAATCCTAAACAAATCATGAATACCCAAATTGCCTGATTACCCTGAGCCACCTCATCTGCAGAAATACCTGCCCAGTCAATATCATACCCTCTTGGTAATTTTTTCTCTGCAACTTCCTGAATTACTTTAATAGCGGTACCTGAACTATATCCAACAGCGGGTCCACCACTAATTTCAGTAGAATTATACATGTTATGTCTCGTAATTTCTGAAAGACCGTACACTTTTTCTAATTTCATAAAGGCCGAAAAAGGAACCATTTCATCACGATTATTTTTTACATAAAGTTTTAAAATATCATCCGGTTGTGCGCGATATTCAGGAGATGCCTGAACGATAACTTTATAATTAATTCCGTATTTAATAAAACTAATTTCATAGTTACTACCTACAAGAGTGGACAAAGTATTCATGGCATTTTCGATAGAAACACCTTTTTGCTGTGCCAGATCATTGTCGACTTTCATCATATATTGAGGGAAACTCGCACTAAAGAAACTAAACACATTCGATAATTCCGGACGTTTGTTTAGTTCTTCTACAAACTCTTTATTTACTGCTTCCATTTTTTTGAAATCACCAGAACCTGTTTTGTCCAGTAAACGAAGCTCAAATCCTCCTGCTGCTCCATATCCGGGTACTGCAGGTGGTTGGAAAAATTCGATGTTTGCTCCTGGAATATCTTTTGATTTTTCTTCCAGTTCGGTCATAACTTCCTGTACAGATTGTTTACGATCGCTCCAGTCTTTTAAGTTGATCAAACATGTTCCGGCATTAGATCCCGTACCCTCTGTCAAAATTTCATAACCCGCCAATGAAGAAACCGATTTTACTCCGTCTACCGTTTCGGCTATTTTTTGTAATTTCTCAGCAATATTATTTGTTCTTTCTAATGATGAACCCGGAGGCGTTTGTATAATAGCATAAAACATTCCCTGATCCTCATTTGGAATAAACCCTGAAGGAACTGTGCTGCTAATTAACCATGTTCCGGCACAAAAAACTAAAAGGGCAATAATAGTAACGGCTCTTCTGTTTACAATTTTACCTAGTACATTTTGGTATTTTCCTTGTGCAAGATTAAACTTGTTGTTAAAACCATCTATAAATCTATTTATAGGAGTTCTCTTTTTAGGTGTCGCATGATTATTTTTTAACATCATCGCACAAAGTGCCGGTGTCAAAGTCAAAGCCACAATACCCGAAAGTATAATTGCTGTCGCCATCGTGATCGAGAACTGTCTGTAGAAAACTCCAACAGGACCAGACATAAACGCAACGGGAATAAATACTGCAGCCATTAAGAATGTAATCGCGACAATAGCTCCTGCAATTTCGTGCATCGCTTTTTTGGTCGCTTTAAGCGGAGAAAGATGTTCTTCTTCCATCTTGGCGTGAACGGCTTCGATAACTACGATCGCATCATCGACGACGACTCCAATTGCTAACACCAAAGCAAATAGGGTAATTAAGTTCAATGAAATATCAAAGAAAGTCATGAAAATAAAAGTTCCTATCAGGGAAACCGGTACTGCAATAGCCGGGATAATTGTAGAACGCCAATCGCCTAAGAAAAGAAAGACAACCAAACCTACCAGAATAAACGCCTCAATCAAAGTGTGAATTACTTTTTCGATAGAAGCATCAAGGAATTTAGAAACGTCATACGAAATTTCATAATCCATTCCTTTTGGAAATTTTTGCTTGATCTTTTCCAGTTTAGCTTTTACGTCTTCAATAACCTGATTCGCATTACTACCAAAAGACTGTTTTAATACAATCGCTGCCGATGGTCTTCCGTTTAAGTTCGAATAAATATCATACATCGAGCTTCCAAATTCTACTTTGGCAACATCTTTCAAACGTAAAAGTTCCCCGTTAGCGTTTGATTTTACCACAATATTCTCGTATTGTTCTTTGGTTGTAAAACGTCCTGAATATTTTAATACGTATTCAAATGCCTGAGAACGCTTACCGGAACTTTCTCCTGTTTTACCAGGCGAAGCTTCTAAACTCTGACTTGATAAAGCCTCCATGATCTCATCTGCAGAAATTTTATAAGCTAACATACGATCTGGTTTTAACCAGATACGCATTGCATATTCACGTGTCCCTAAGATATCTCCTGATCCAATACCGTTTACCCTTTTTAGTTCAGATAATACGTTGATATCAGCGTAGTTGTACAAGAACTTCATGTCGGTATTTTTATCCGTACTGTAAAGATTCACGTACATTAACATACTCGGAACTTCACGAGTAATTTTTACACCTTCTCGAACTACCAATGGAGGAAGTTTATTTGTAACAGAAGCTACACGGTTTTGAACATTAATTGCAGCCTGATTAGGATCTGTACCCAAATTAAATACAACCTGAATACTTGCTTCACCATCATTTCCTGCATCAGAAGTCATGTATTTCATTCCGGGAACTCCATTTAGGGCTCTTTCTAACGGAATAACTACTGATTTGATCATTAACTCTCCATTCGATCCAGGGTAATCTGCTGTAACGTTTACCATCGGTGGCGAGATGGAAGGAAACTGGGTGATAGGTAAATTCAACACCGACAATATTCCTAAAAAGACAATTATAAGCGATATTACTATCGACAGTACAGGTCTTTGAATAAATTTATTAAACATTTTTGTATTTTTTTAATGATTAAACCTATTCTGCTTTTACGCGCAAATGATTGATAACCGTTTGAGGAGCTTGATATTCGAATTTAATTTTATCGTTTTCTTTTACTTTTTGAACTCCTTCAAGTAAAATCTTGTCGTTCTCAGTAAGTCCGGTTTTAATCACATATAAATCAGGTATTTCGCCTGTAATTGTAATTTCTCTTGACGTTACTTTATTGTTTTTATCCACAACAAAAACATATTTTTTATCCTGAATTTCGTAAGTCGCTTTCTGCGGAATTACAATGGCGTTTTTAAGAGGAACCATCATTTGAACTTGTCCGGTTTCACCATTTCGAAGTAATTTTGCTGAATTAGGGAATCTCGCTCTAAAAGCAATATTTCCGGTTTCATTATTAAATTCACTTTCGATAACTTCTACGTTTCCTTTTTCTTTAAAAATATCTCCATTCGCTAAAACAAGGCTAACTTTATTGTCAGCACGGTCTTTTACGTCTGTTTGGTATTGTAGATATTCAGGTTCTGATACATTGAAGTAAGCAAACATCTGACTGTTGTCTGAAAGACTTGTCAATAATTCGCCTTCGTCGATAAGACTTCCTAATTTTAAAGGGATACGGTCAATAGTTCCGTCAAACGGAGCTCTGATTTCGGTAAATGATAAATGCAATTTTGCCAATGCAACTTCGGCTTTTGCAGATTGCAGTTTTGCCTGAGCTACACTTAATTCGTTTTTAGAAACGATATTTTTATCGGCCAGTAATTTTGAATTTTGCAATTCAATTTCTACTGATTTTTGCTCAGCCTGTGCTTTAAGCAATTCAGCCTGATACATATTGGGCATAATTTTAAACAACAGTTGTCCTTTTTTTACAAACTGTCCTTCATCAACATAAATGTTTTGTAAAAACCCTTTTTCCTGGGCACGAAGCTCGATATTTCGAACAGATTTAATTTGCGAAACATACTCCTTTGTAAACGAAGTATCAATTCTAACCGGATTAGTTACGGTGAATTTTTCTGCTTCTTCTTTTTCTTCTTTTTTAGTTGTACAACTAGTAAGGCACACAAGGGCAAATAAGCCTGTGAACAAGATAATTCTTTTCATGATTTTAATGGAAATTAAGCGATTGAATGCTTGGAATACAGTGATTCCTTTAGATGAAAAAATGCATCAGGCAGCCTTAGTTATAGCTTAACTTTCATATAAGATGAGGTAGAAAAAAAAATATACTTCAACAAAATATTACGGATCACAACTTAGGTAACCGATGTATACTGTTGAATCAAATTCTTAAAACCTGTTGGGTAATGTAAATAGGATTTGACTGGCCACAGAATGGCACGAAGATTTTAAAACGATTGTAATCATTTACAATAGTCTGGCTTGAAAAGGATAAGTACCAATTGTCAAGTAAACTGTAATTTGTTGGAAAAAACTTGTTTGTAAGCCCATCTTTAAGATCATCACTTCCAAGATATTCCTCTTCAAGATCTACATCGGCATCTTCAATGATTGAACTGCCCTGATCCTGATTCGTGAATTTCACTCGGTGCTTTTTCTCAAGGGTATGGTGATGAAAGTTTTTAGGAGTACCCGCATTAAGATATTGCCCTCCGCCAAGCAGAAGCAAATTCATGAATACTAAAAATACTATTAACTTTCTCATTTGGGTGCGAAAGTAAGCAAAGTATCGAAACAAAAAAAGATTTTTTTATAAGCTTTAACATTTAATAAAAGCGAAAACGTTTTCATTGATTTTTTATTTATGAAATCTATTAAATCGCTATTTTTTTATGGCTAATTATCTTAAAATTACTTATAAAAACAAACTAGATATGAAAGAAAAATAATACGTATTAAAGACGATAAAAATGTAATTATTTAATATTGGACGTTTTAACTCCATTATTACGATTATAGTTTCTATAAAATAATTTCCATTATTGTAAATTCCTGATTTGCTTTAATAAAAGTTTTAAGAGTTTCTTTCATTCCGAATTTCTCGTAAAAAGATTTTTTATTGGTTCTTGCATTGCACCAAACTTTTTTTAAGTTGTTTTCTTTTGCAAGCTTCAAAATATAATGCAGCAGTTGAGAAGCACTTCCATTTCCCTGAAATTTTTGTAAAGTAGCCAGTTTTCTAAATTGCATTTCCTCATCGACAACAAAGCAGGAAACTATCGAAATCAATTTTTCCTGATCGAAAACACCAAAATGCAATCCTAAATTATCTTCTTCTAATTGTACAAATTCAAAAGGCTGCTCCGGCCACATTACTTCGTGCCTGATTTGCCAGGTTTGCGACGCTTTAATTGGTTTGATTTCCATAAAACATTATTTCTTAGGGTATACAAATTTAGAGGATTTAAAAATCATATTCTCTGAAACTAAAAATTTTCATTTTATTGATTATCAAAAACATACAACAAATAAACAATACAAATCATTCCTTTTTAATTAATAATATTTATTTTTATGCTATCTAAAAATAATAAATCCAGTTATGAAAAAATTCATTTTAGCAGTATTACTATGTATTAGTATAAATGGTTTTGCACAATTGATACAAGTTGGACCTCAGTTTTCTTATAATATTACTTCTCCGCTTACGGATGATTTTAGTTCAAAAAGCTCTGGAACAGGATTTGGCGTTGCAGGATTTGCGCGGGTAAATTTATTGCTTTTTTATGGACAGGCAGAATTTGGTTATGCTAAATCAGAATTTAGTCTTTCGCAAACCGGAATTGGAGAAACTGAGTATAAATTATCAGGAACTGATGCTACCTTACTGATTGGTTTTAAAGTTGTTCCTTTAGGAAAATTAGGAAATGTTCGCATTTTTGCCGGATATAACTGGAAGAGTTACTCTGATATTAAAGCCAATAATAGCTTGAATTATATTGCTTTTGAAAAAAACAACAGCAGCATTCTTGGAGGAGTTGGTGTCGATTTATGGAAACTGACTTTAGATTACAGATATCTTGCCGGAGTTTCAGACCTTGATCCGTCTGGCAGAAATGTAAAAACTGCAGTTTCTAATATTTCGCTTGGTTTTAAGTTTTTATAAAAAAAATTAAACATAAAAAAAGGGAATCTGATTATTTTAGATTCCCTTTCTTGTTATTTTACTTTAATATAAAAGAGTTCTATATTATTGTTTTCTATTTTTTCTATACCATTATCGCCAGTTTTACCAACATTTATTACACGAAGTTCATCTGATTTTTCATTAATAGAACAATTCCATATTGTACCATCTGATAAAATCACATCCGAAAACAAGGCATCTGACTTATGTTGATTATAATAAACCAAAGGTTCTGTTTTGATTAATTTCTTTTCCTGTGTCTTTTTATTCTTCTCATAAAATAAAATTTCATTTGGCAGAATAGCAATAAATTCCTCAGCATCTTTTTCAGCAGGACTTTCGTTTTGGTTAAATGCCCAAACCGGTTTATTTCCATTCATTTTCCAGGTTCCCAATGCCTGAGTCAAAATCGAGTCTCTCAAAACAGTTTTCAAAGTATCTACTTTTTGAATGGATTCTTTACCAATTTCTGTTTCAGGTTTAATTCTGGAAGCGAGATGAAATAGATCTAAGGCTTTTTTAAAATCAGCTTTTTTATAGTACGATAGTGCTAATTCGTATCGACTGTTTTGAAATGCTGTTTTCGGATCGTTTTGAGCGACTGTTTTAGAAACAATAAATAAAACAATTAAAAGTAAAAGTTTTTTCATTTTTGTAGTAGGTTTTGTATTTTTTTGCAAACCTAGTTTTTTAATTCTAAAACTTTTATAGCATTTCATGATTTTTTTACCAAAAACTTCCCTTCATTAAATAAAAAAGAGAGCATCTAAATTGTTAGATACTCTCTTTTAAATATGTATTAAAACCTAATTAATAATACGTTAAACCGAAAATGAATACAAAATTTCCATTGCTTTGTTCACATCTTTTTGATTAACAAAAATATGATCGTGATAATACGCAGCAACGACATTACAACTAATATTTTTCTCAGAAAGTGCTTTCGAAAACGCTGCTGTAAGACCAACGGCCTCAAGTGAAGAATGGACTGTTAGCGTTATCCAGGACATCACAACTGAATAATCAAATTGTAATTGATCGGCTATCTCTTTTTTTAGAATTAATGTAATGGCTTCTTTTTCCTTGAATAACATTACAACGTTATTCAAATCCAGATTTTCAAATTTCTCCACTTTACAAAAAACATAATCTCCTGAAACGTGTTCAGGTTTCATACTTTTAAGCAATCTTTCTAAATCTTTTTCTCCCGACATGGTTACGTATTATTTTATAATCAAAGTATTATTTGATGGCGTGGCATCCATAAAAATACCTCCTTCTAAAGTTACTTGCTTGATTTGTTTTTTATTTTTTAATGCAATAGCAGTTCTTTTTTGATTGGCTTTCCAGATTTCCGGAGTCTGATGTAAGGTTTCTGTCGAATTATCTGCATAAACAACATTTACATCAAAAGGAACTGCAAAACCACCAACGTTTTCTACTGAAACTACATTCTTAGCGACATTTTTTATTGAAAGATCTATGTAATTATTTGTAAAAAACCAGTTATTGAAAAACCAATTCAGATTTTGTCCTGAAGCTGTATTCATAGAATTAAAATAATCCCACGGAATAGGATGTTTACCATTCCAGTTCTCCATATAAGCATGAAGGGATTTTTTGAACAAATCATCGCCAAGCAAATCTTTTAAAGCCAAATAAGAAAGTGATGCTTTACCATAGGAATTATTTCCGTATCCGGCACCTGAAACCTGTGTAGACATCGAAATGATAGGCTGATCTTCTTCTGTAGATTCATCTTTGATATAATTCTGAACTCTAAATTCTTTATAAAATTTATCAGCGGCTTCTTTTCCGTGTTCTGCAATTCCAATTAAGTATTCAAAAGTAGTTGCCCATCCTTCATCCATAAAAGCATAACGTGTTTCGTTTATTCCCATATAAAACGGAAAATAAGTATGTGCTACTTCATGATCCTGAACCAGTTGTGCAAAAACAGGATCTCCCATTTGCGAGTCGTTACACATCATAGGGTATTCCATATCGGCAAAACCCTGAAAAGCAGTCATTTTAGAAAACGGATACGGTACTCCCGGCCAATTGTTCGAAAAGAAGTCTAAAGCATATTGATTGTTTTTTACCGAATTTACAAAATCGGTTCCTTTTATATCATAGGCTGCCTGCACACTCGCGCGGCGATTTGTTTTTTTATCAACCACAATACTGCTGGCATCCCATAAATAGTGATCACTTAACCCAAAACAAACATCTGAGATATTCTTCGCTTCGAATTTCCATACATTCCATTCATTTTGTTTCGTTACTAATCCGCTTTTTAGTTCAGTCTCATTTGCAATATGTAAAATTTCATCTGTTGCATATGATTTTTTCAAATGCGCTGCAAACTCGGGTTGCAAAACTTCGTCAGGATTTAAGAAATCTCCCGTTGCATACACCACATAATTTTTAGGTGCTTTTACAGAAAATACATAGTCATTAAAATCATTATAAAATTCCTGACGATCTGTATGTGGCAATCTGTCCCAACCGTTGTAATCATCAAAAACACTTACACGAGGATAACTATAGGCTACAAAAAAAGTAGTTTCATCGATCTGTCCTTCCCTTCCGCTTTCTTTAGACAAAGGATAATTCCAATCGATACTAATTGTAGCTTTAGAATGAGGAGAAATACCTTTTTTCATTTTTACATTCCCAACCGTACCCCAGCTTCGTGCATCTTCTTTATAGATCTCACCTTCAATTTTTAAAGAAGTAATAGTCAATCCATCACTTAAAAAATCATCACTTACAGTTCCGCTTCGCGGTGAAGATGGTTTATGCAGATTATTTACAAATCGAACAACTAAATTCCTTAAAGTATCATTACTATTATTTTCGTAAACGATTGTTTCTGTTCCGCTGACAATTCTTGTTTTAGGATCTACCGAAATATCCATGGTATATTTTCCATGATTTTGCCAATAGTTTTTTCCAGGTTTTCCGTCTATAGAACGCGTACCTTTTTTGTAAGCCTCTTTTATATTTCTGGGCATATAAAGTTCTTGTGCAAAGCTGTTTTGGGTTACAAAAGCAAAGACTATAAGGAGTAGTATGATTGATTGTTTTTTCATAAATGATTTTAAGATTTTGATGATGAATTGATTATAATATTAGTTGATGTTTTTAACTTAATGTTACACAAATTTAAAACTATAGTTTTTTATTTTACACAAAAACAGTAATCTAAAACCACTACAAAAGAAAAACCGTCTAATTCTAAAAAAGAAAAAGACGGTATTTACAATTAATATATAACCTTGATTACTACAAAATATAATCGGTATTAATAAAATTCGATTCTTTGCTATTTAGCAATTCCTGCAAAATTTCATTATTATAATCGATATCTTTTGAAGCAACAAACGTACGGATTGAGAATGAACGTAAAGCATCCGGAATACTCAATGTTCCTACGGCAGAATCTTTACGGCCTGCAAACGGGAATGCATCCGGACCTCTCTGGCAAGAACTGTTGAGGTTTACTCTACAAACCAAATTTACTAACGAGTCAATAAGCGGTGCTAAGGTTTTTATATCTTTCCCAAACAAACTTACTTGTTGACCATAATTTGATTCGGCCATATCTTCCAGTGGTTCATCGATATTTTTAAAAGAAATAATAGGCACTACTGGTCCAAATTGTTCTTCGTGATACACACGCATATCTTTATTTACAGGATATAAAACTGCAGGGAAAATATAATTCTCTGTATGTTTTCCACCTTTTTCATTTAATATTTTTGCTCCTTTACTTGTGGCATCATCAATTAACCCCTGAATATAATTTGGTTTTTCAGTTTCAGGAAGCGGTGTTAGAGAAACTCCTTTTTCCCAAGGATTTCCAAAAGTCAACGCATCTACTTTTTCAGAAAAACGTTTGTTGAATTCTTCCCTAACAGATTCATGAACATATAACACTTTTAAAGCCGTACAACGTTGTCCGTTAAAAGATAAAGTTCCTGCAATACATTCCTGAATCGCCAAATCCAAATCGGCATCCGGTAAAATAATCGCCGGATTTTTAGCTTCTAAACCTAAAATCAAACGCAATCTGTTTTTATTTGGATGTTGGTCCTGCAAAGCAATCGCCGACTTACTATTTCCAATTAATGCCAAAACATCAATTTTTCCTGATTTCATGATCGGAGAAGCAACTTCACGGCCTCTTCCATAAACAATATTAATTACCCCTTTTGGAAAACTGCTTCTAAAAGCTTCCAATAACGGAGAAATACATAAAACACCATGTTTAGCAGGTTTGAAGATCACTGTATTTCCCATAATTAGAGCCGGGATCAACAAAGAAAAAGTTTCATTAAGAGGATAATTGTATGGTCCTAGACACAATACAACTCCAAGAGGTCCGCGGCGAATCATAGCATTTACACCTTGTACTTTTTCAAAATGCGAACTACGTCCGTTTAATTCTTTATAGCTGGCAATAGTATCGTAAATATATTCAACTGTTCTGTCAAATTCTTTTTGCGAATCGCCAAGGTTTTTTCCAATTTCCCACATCAAAAGTTTAACCACTTCTTCGCGGGTTTCCTTCATTTGCTTCACAAAATTTTCCATACATTTTATACGGTCAACTACTTTCATGGTTGGCCATAATCCCTGACCTTTATTATATGCCGCGTTGGCAGCTTCAACCACTTCTGCAGCTTCTTTTTCGGCCATAAACGGAATAGATCCTAATAATGTTGGAGTATATTGTTCTGTAGATGAAATCGTTGAAAACACAGGAGTAGTTTGTCCTGTCCATTGTTTTAATTCGCCATTTACAAGATAAGTATCTTGATTTATAAGGTTTTTAATCTGGTATTCTTCCGGTATCAAACTCATAATCTGGTAATTTTTGTTTGGTTATTAATAGTTTATTAAAAGAAAAAAGAGGCTTTTTTGCGCCTCTTCATTTATTTTTATGGATTTACGGTTTCGCCTTCCCAATCCAGTATTCCGCCAAGCAAGTTGTAGGCATTATCTATCCCTAGCTCATTCATAATCTGACATGCTTTAGCACTTCTGGCTCCAGAACGGCAATACACATAATAATTTTTATTTTTATCAAGTTCTTCGATTTCGTAAATAAAACCTTGTCCTTTATTGATGTCAATGTTTACGGCTTTCTCAATATAACCGTCATTAAATTCGTCTTCAGTTCTTACGTCCAGTATAACTGCATTCTCGTCAGCAGCAAGCTGATTAACCCAATCTTCTTGTGATAAATTCATAGTATCTGTTTTTTGTAAAATTACGACGTTTCTATTAATTAAAAACGTGCTCAATGCGATTTCGATTATTATTCTCAGAAAACGTTTTAGAGAAAGTATTATAATCAGTGAAATACAAATTTACTTACTATTTTTAAAATTACACTCTATAAAATCGATAGAAAATAGGATTTTTGTATTTTCATAAAATGCATCTTAAAAACAGTTTTCTGACAATTAATACGATTTCAATCTGCTATCTTTGTATAAAATTAAAGGTTTAAATCTTAATTTGATAAAAAAAGTTGGCCACCAATATTTTTTTGCCACAGATTAAAATGATTAAAATTGTTTGCTAAGAATTGCACTAATTCTCATTAATTAATTCGTGCTAATTCGTGAAATTCGTCGCAAAAAATAAAATTTAAACACATAGAAACATAGGTATATTTTTTTAAGTTTAGAGCAAAATAAATAACACATTATTTACACATAGCTATGTGCATTAATGCAAGTGAAACGCCTTTTTTTGAGTAACTAAAAGCTATGTTTCTATGTGTTTAAAAATTCAATCCTTGATTTTTTTAAAATTATATCTGTGAAAAACAGTTCAAACCGTAAAATCCGTGGGCTATTATTACCACAATTAACATATGCAAAACTCACTTAAAAATATTTTTCCTCATTTCTCCAACGAACTCATTTCAACCATAGAAGAGAACGGAAACCTGCAAGATTTTGAAACCGGAACCATTTTAATGCGGACCGGACAATACATAAAAAACACCGTTTTGATCACCAAAGGAAAAATCAAGATCTATCGTGAAGGCGAAGATGGCGGTGAGTTTTTAATGTATTATTTACAACCCGGACAAGCCTGTGCGATTTCTATGATTTGCACCGCTAAAAGCGAAAAAAGCCAGATTATGGCTAAAGTAGTCGAAGATGTTACGGTTATGATGATTCCGCTGCAAATGATGGACAAATGGATGATGGAACACAGAACATGGTACGAATTTGTTATCGAAACCTACAGAAGCCGTTTTGAGGAAGTTCTCGAAGTTGTAGACAACATTGCTTTTCGCTCTATGGATGAACGTTTGGAATTTTACCTCAAAAGACATTCTAATGCCTGCGGATGTTCTGAAGTTAATTTGTCGCATCAGGAAATCGCAACCGAATTGAATACTTCACGTGAAGTCATTTCAAGATTACTCAAAAAAATGGAACAAAGAGGTTTGGTCAAACTTAATCGCAATCAAATTGAGTTATTAAACACGAATTTCACGAATTAACACTAAGTTTTTTTTATTTTTAACCATTAAGAGATTAAGAAAAATTAAGGTTTGCTGCTGAATTCCCTTTACATGTTAAGATAAAAAAAGCTAAACTTAACTTTCTTAATATCTTAATGGTAAAAATTTAAATTACCCACGGATTTTACGGATGAAACGGATTTTCACTGGTTTATTTTTTTATTAACCATTAAGAGATTAAGAAAAATTAAGATTAATCCTTAATTCCCTTTTTAGTTTATTAAGAGATAAAGAAGCTAACTTAACTTTCTTAATATCTTAATGGTAAAATTAATATTTAAAGACAACAGTTGTCACATTGAGCGAAGTCGAAATGCTTTGCGGGTTATGGACTTCGCTCTAACTGACAAATCAATTTGTGCAAATTCGTGAAATTTGTGTTTATTTTTTTTATGTGATAAATGTTACTGTAGATTTCTTTTTATCCAAGCACCTTTGCATAAAACAAATGCAATGGAATATTTAGGTTATTTTGCTTCGATTATTATCGGGATTTCGCTGGGCCTAATTGGCGGAGGCGGATCGATCCTGACCATTCCTATTTTAGTGTATTTGTTTAAAGTAAATCCGGAGCAGGCTACCTCTTATTCTTTGTTTATTGTGGGATTGACTGCCATGTTTGGGAGTTATAGCCATTATAAAATGGGAAATCTTAAACTCAAATCGGCATTGTATTTTGCGATTCCTTCTGTGATTTCGATTCTGATTATTCGTGAAGTTATTTTTCCGCAGATTGCTTCTACCCTATTTTCTATCGCTTCCTATTCCGTTTCAAAAGATTTTCTAATTATGATTATTTTTTCAGTTTTGATGATCACAGCAGCAATCTCCATGATTAGAAAAAACAAACCTGAAATAAAAACAACCGAAACCAATTACATACAATTAAGCATAATAGGTTTCGTAGTCGGAATCATCACCGGATTTCTGGGTGCCGGAGGCGGATTTCTAATCATTCCTGCCCTGCTCTTTTTCGCCAATTTACCTATGAAACAAGCCGTTGGAACATCATTACTGATTATTACCATCAATTCAACCATAGGTTTTGGAGGCGATTTATACATTGGCACACCCATAAATTATCCGTTTTTATTAGGCGTTTCTGCCATGGCACTTTTCGGAATGATTATCGGGAGTCAGCTTTCGAAAAAAATTGACGGAACGAAACTCAAGCCTCTTTTTGGCTGGTTTGTACTCGTAATGGGATTTTATATTATTACCAAAGAGGTTTTGTTTTAAGTTTTTTTGTTTCTCGCAGATTTAGCAGATTCGGCAGATTTTTAATTTAGTTTACTTGTAGCGTAATCTATGTCAAAGTTTTGAACTTCGACAAAGATGAAAACCAAAATGGGGAAACAATTACTGCTTCCCCATTTTTTATTATTTATTTCCACCAATGGTAATAATTATGCAGTCCGTCATATTCAAATCCACAACGCGGATATAATGTATTGCCTATATCATTTGTTTTTTCGGTTTCCAGCATCAAACCGCAGGCATTTGTTTCCTCACACCATTGTTTACTTCGGTCAATTAAGGCTACCGAAAGTCCTTTGCCTCTGTAGTCAGGATGTACAAAAAGATCACTTAACAGCCATTGTTTTTGCAATTTGGTATAATGAAATAATTTGTAGAGCTGCACAAATCCAACCGCTTTTTCGTCCACGATTGCTAAAAAAATATCCGACTCATTGTTTAATAATCGATCTTTCAGAAATGCTTTTCCTTTTTCGACATCAGATTCCTGACGGTAAAAAACACGATACAGGTTAAAAAGTTCCGCTGCTTCGTCAAGGTCTTCAATACTTGCTTTTTTGATTTGGTAATTCATTGTTTTAGATATTTTGATTAAAAAGCGAAAGTATAGCAAAGAGCAAACTCACTTATAGTCCAGTTTATATAAAACAAGATCATCCAGTATTTAAAACGTTTAAGCTGGTATTTTCAACAAATAAAAAGGTGTTAATGTTTTGGGCGTTTTCGCCGCGGCGAACGGGCTATCCGCTATATCTTTTCCTTGCTAAAGAAGCAAGAAAAAGGATATCGCTACTATCCCTAACGCAAACTTGTGTGAAATAGAAATTTTCGTTGTTTATTTTTTCCAAGAGTTCATTACATCCTTATTATCTAATACTAATTTTTCTTTATTTCTATAAACTGTAATAATTGTTTCTCCTTTTTTCTTTACAAGTGAATCTCCAATCTTGATTTCCGCCCAAAATTGTCCAAAAACAGCAAACTTTCTATTATTACTTAGATATATCATTGATGCATTGTGATTAAACTTTTCAAATCCTTTATCGATAACATAGCCTTGGAAATTTTCTTCTTCAATATTTTTTATTGATTCTTCAAATCTTTTTTTATCAGTATCTATAAAAAAAGCCATGATAAAAAGAAAAATTGCAAAAACAATAGTTACAACATTTAAAATGTTTTTCCATTGTTTATCTGATAACTCTAGAGCTTTCATTTTTTTTATTTAATATCTTATCTCAAAAAAATCTTATTTTAATAGATGAAAGTAAAAATTCTTTTGATTTATTATCAATACTCCATTTTCTTTAGTTGCTGGAATATAAAAAGTTAATAATTGTTTTCCATCATCAAGTTTTTGATTTAAATGAGGATAAAAATTGAAAGCAAATTTATAAACAGATTTCATTTTTCCATTCTCAATAACTCCAACAAATACATTCTTTTTATCAGAATACAAATGAAATAATTGATCCTGATTTACAAATGAAGTTGCAATATTTACGTCATCTATATTTAAAATTTCCGTAACACCTTTATGATATTTACTTCCTTCATTCTCATTAAGATTTAGTTTGCTTTTATGAAGTTTAGTTGGTTCAGATATTTTCAAAACATTTGAAAAATACATTCCACTATTTGTTACATAATACTCTTTTTTAATTTTATTAACAACTACGGCACAACTTGAGTAAGTTTCAAAAACTTCTCTTGTCTTGTTATTTTCAAAAAAAATTGTTCCACCCCACTCTCCTTTACTATCAGAATAAATAGTATAAATTTCATCTTTAAAGATGGCAAAATTCCTTGTTTTGATTTTATTTAAATCTGCAACACATTCTCCCAAAACAAAATTTTCTTTTTCAAACTGATTTTCTTTCACATACAAACTATCTTTTTCAACTATTAAATCATAATGCGACATATTTTGAATTTCTTCAGGAACAAAAACATCTTCAATGAATTTACCTTTCTGATTAAAAACCAACATTTTAATAAATTGCTGAGAAGTGTTTTTTCTTGATGTTTCAAACATGCAATAAAAGTTATTCTTAAACAAAACTGCTTTAGTCAAATCCCCATTTTTAGTTGAAATAAGAGTATCAATTTTCACATTAAACTCAGACAACTTTTCTTTCTTTAAATTGAATCCATCAATAATTGAATTGATCCTTTTACAAGAAATTAGAATTAAACCAGTAAATAGTATCAAAAAATAGTTTTTCATATTTGAATATAATTCATTTAATATTCGTGAATTCGTGGCGAATAAAACAATACATGATGAGATTGCTTCGTTCCTCGCAAGGACACAAGAAGTAACCGCACTTGGAAAATCCTTTTCATTTGATTTGAATAATCGTTGGTTTTAACCTACTGAACAAGAAACTAACCTCCTTGGCTTTAGCCAAATATACTCAACAATTTGGCTAAAGCCAACACTACTGCATAAAAAAACCGTTGGTTAAAACCAACGGCTATTCATATATTAATTCGTGAAAATTTGTGTAATTCGTGGCTATAAAAAAAACTTAATGTTCTCCATACCCAACATCATCCATCTTCCCGCTAAAAACTCTGTACTGGATAATAAAATAAATAATCACCAGAAATAAAGCGATAAAAAACCAGCTCAATCCGGCGTTTAATCCATATTCTCCGGCAGCAGTATTATAAATAGTCAGTGACGGATTGACATTATTAGTTGAAGGCAAAACATTCGGGAAAATCGAAACCGCCGTTGAAGCAAATCCGCCTACCAAGAACAGAGTTGAAAACAAAAATCCCATTCCGTCTTTTTGCCAGGAACGAACTTTGAATAATCCCAAGATACCAACAAAAGTCATTAACGGAAAAAACCAAAGAATTGGATTCTCTACGAAATTATGAAACGGTTTTGGCTCAATAAAATGCCAGATTTGCAGCGAAATACAAACTAAAACCAATAAAACAATATTTAGTTTAAAAACTACATTTTTCAGTTTTGGATTCAATGCCGAATTCGTTTTATAAATAATCCAGTTCGCACCATGAATTGTCAGCGCAACAACACTCACAATTCCCAGAAAAAGTGTGAACCAATCAATAATTCCCAACTCATTTGCCTGCGGACTAAAAGTTGGATTCCATAAAGGCAAAAAGAAAAAATGTGCTTCCTGAGTCGAAACACCATTGGCTACCATTCCTAAGTTTACACCACGAACAATATTCCCCAAAGCAATCCCGAAGAATAAAGCCAAAAGCAAACTGGCGATCCCAAAAGCTTTATCCCAAATCGCTTCCCACATAGGATGATGCACTTGTCCGCGCATTTCAAGACCAATCGCACGGAAAATCAACAACCATAAAATCATAATCAACGGCAAATAAAATCCGCTGAAAGATGACGCATATAAAGTGGGGAAAGCAAAAAACAAAACACCTCCCGCAGCAATAATCCAAACTTCGTTAGCATCCCAAAACGGACCAATAGCGCTTGTAATTGCTTTTTTATCTTTCTCTTCTTTCGCAAAAAATAAATGAATAATTCCTGCTCCAAAATCGTAACCGTCTAATACAATATAAACGGCCAGAATTCCCATTAAAACAACGTACCAAAAAAATTCCATAATTATATTTTTTCTGAATTCAGTTCAACATTATGAGGTCCTTTATTGATGATTTTTCCAATCAAAAGCAAAAACAACATTCCAAGTAAAAGATACAATCCTATAAAACCTAACAAAGTAAATAAGGTATTTCCGGACGAAACCGTTGGTGACGCTCCAGCAGAAGTTCGCAACAAATTATAAACCAACCAGGGTTGTCTTCCTAATTCGGCCGTGTACCAGCCTGTGGTATTGGCGATGTACGGAAATGGCATCATAAACATCAACGACCACAAAACCCATTTGGTTTCGAATAATTTCTTTCTAATTAACTGAAAAAGTGCAAAAGCCATCAAACCTATAAATATAGTTCCCAGTCCTACCATAATATGATAAGCATAATATAAACCGGAAATATTGGTTGGGTGAAGATCTTCTTCAAACTGATCCAGACCTTTTATTTCCTGATGCCAGCTTCCGTAAGTCAGGAAACTCAGGATATTAGGAACGGCAATTTTATTATCCAGTTTTTTATCTTTTACATCGGGTTGCCCAATTAAAACAATTTCAGAACCTTTCTTTTCGGTATGAAAAATTCCCTCCATTGCTGCAAAAGTTACAGGTTGGTATTTTACGACATTTTTAGCCAGTAAATCTCCCGTTGGAACTGCCACAATAACACTAGAAATCAATCCGAAGATTACGCCTGTTTTCACGAACATTCTTCCGAAAGCAACATTCTTTTTACTCAAAATATAAAAAGCTCCAATTCCGGCCACAACAAATGAACTTGTAACCAAAGATGCTGCCTGATTGTGTAAATACGAAGGCCATAACCATGGATTCAGGAATAAGGCTTTAAAATTCGTCAGCACAAATTTTCCGTTTTCGAGAATTTCATAACCTACAGGATTTTGCATCCAAGAATGTGTGGCTATAATAAGGTATCCACTTGCCCAGGAACCAATCATAATTAATAAGCCGGTTACAAAATGCCATTTATGTCCAATTATTTTTTCTCCAAACAAAAAGATACCCAGAAATGAGGATTCTAAGAAGAAAGAGAACATCCCTTCCATTGCGAGTGTTTGGCCAATAATTCCTCCGGTTAATTCAGAGAATTTTGCCCAATTGGTTCCAAACTGAAACTCCATTGGAATTCCGGTTACAACACCCATCGCAAAATTCAGAGCGAAAATTTTCATCCAGAAATGAGTGGCGTGATTGTATTGATCGTCTTTAGTTTTAAGATATTTCCATTTAAAATAAACAATGATCAGCGAAAGACCCATTGTAAGTTGCGGAAAAAGATAGTGAAAAGTAATGGTGAAGGCGAATTGCATTCGGTCATAAAAAAGCATTTCTTCCATGGCGGTAATTTATTTATGAAGTCTCCTCAAATTTACCCATTAAAACCTGAATTCCCTGCCTTTAAAAGAAGTTTTTTCTTTTTTAAACTATATAAGTTAGATAAGAAAATATAACCTTAGCTTAATCTGAAAAGGTTAAACATACTGCAATAAAAAAATTCATTTAATACATTTAATATAAATATAAAATTCGCAAAACCTAAAATGAACTTATACAATTATAGGGTAAAATTAATTATTCATCTTTCAAAATTCCTTTTGCAACACTTTCATTTATTAATCCTTCGGCATAACTCCATATCGTTTTTGAACCTTCTTTTATAACGCTCTTTTTTTCGTATACTTTTTTATAAGGTACATCAAACTCTTTCCAGGTTCCTCCGTTATTAGAAGTGTTTTGCAATAAAGGTTCTAGTCTGTCCATCGATTTTGCAAACTTGGCTTCGTTGGTTTCACCGGCTTCAAATTCTTCCCAGATAGCAATCATCTCATCAGCTTGTTTTTTAGGCAATAACCCGAAAATACGATTCGCCGCCAATCGCTCTTCATCAGTATTATCATGACTTTTTTGTGTATCGTATATAAAGACATCTCCGGCATCGATTTCGACAATATCATGTATCAGAACCATTTTTACTACTTTTAGAATATCAATTGGTTCGTTTGAATGTTCCGCCAAAACAATCGCCATCAAAGCCAAATGCCAGCTGTGTTCTGCATCATTTTCGTTTCGGTCACTATTAAATAATTTTGTTTTTCGCTGGATATATTTCAATTTATCAATCTCTTTTATAAAAGCGATTTGATTTAATAAATCTTCTGTATTCATATCAATAATTTTCGTTAGTTGTAAAATTACGTAGATTTTTTTTCTTCCACCATATAAGTAATGTAAGTTCATTTTAGCATAATGCAGATTACGCAAACCGTCAATTTTAAAACTATTATTAATTTTTTAAATGTGTATTTTTAAATTTCCTATGGGCTTTATATGATAAAAACACCTTGTCTTTTTTTACACAAAAATCAAATTTGTGTAACATTAGTCACCTATTTTAAGCAAAAAGTAGGTTACCTTTGTATTCCCTTCTTTTAGAATACATATCATGAAAATAGAACAAATTTACACCGGATGTTTAGCACAAGGTGCTTACTATATAACCTCAAATGGCGAAGCTGCGATTATTGATCCGCTTCGTGAAATTCAGCCTTATCTGGATCGTTTAGAACGCGATGAGGTGAAACTGAAATACATTTTCGAAACACATTTCCACGCTGATTTTGTTTCCGGACATGTCGATTTAAGCAAAGAAACTCAGGCACCCATTGTTTACGGGCCAAATGCTGCTTGCGAATTCGACTGCATTTCTGCCGAAGACGGACAAGAATTTAAAATCGGGAAAATCACCATAAAAGCTTTGCATACGCCTGGTCACACCATGGAAAGCACGACTTATTTACTGATCGACGAAAACGGAAAAGATCACGCTATTTTCTCTGGAGACACCTTATTTATTGGCGATGTTGGCCGTCCCGATCTGGCACAAAAAGCAGCCGGAATGACACAGGACCAATTGGCGGGAATTTTATTTCATTCATTAAGAGATAAAATCATGACTTTGGCTGATGACGTTATCGTTTATCCTGCGCATGGTGCGGGAAGTGCCTGCGGGAAAAATATGAGTAAAGAAACGGTTTCGACAATTGGAAATCAAAAAGCAACCAATTATGCCTTGCGCGCCAACATGACCGAAGCCGAATTTATCACAGAAGTTACCGACGGTTTATTACCTCCGCCAGCTTATTTTAGTATGAATGTGGCCATGAATAAACAAGGTTACGAAAGCTTTGAATCGGTTTTGCATAACGGAATGAAAGCAATAGATGTAAAAGAATTTGAGGCTGTAGCCGAAGAAACCGGAGCTTTAATTTTAGACACCAGAAAAAGTGCCGATTTCCATAAAGGATTTATTCCGCAATCGATCAATATCGGAATCAATGGCGATTTTGCGCCGTGGGTTGGGACTTTGATTGCCAATGTAAAACAACCAATTATTTTAGTAACCGAAGCCGGCCTTGAAGAAGAAACTGTAACACGTTTAAGCCGTGTAGGTTTTGATGCAATTATCGGACATCTGGACGGTGGTTTTGAAGCATGGCAAAAAGCAGGTTTTGAAGTGGATACGGTTAACCGAATTTCAGCAGAGCAATTTGCTTCTGAATTTAAAATAGAAGAAGACAAAGTAATCGATATTCGTAAAGAAACGGAATATGAAGCTGAACATATCGAAGACGCTTACAGCAAACCTTTAGCTTATATAAATGACTGGGTAAAAGACATTAATCCGAATGAGCATTTTTATTTGCATTGTGCAGGTGGCTACAGAAGTATGATTGCAGCGTCAATTTTACAAGCGCGCGGTTTTAGAAACTTTACCGAAATTGACGGTGGTTTTGGAGCCATAGCAAAAACAGAAATTCCAAAATCAGATTTTGTTTGCCAGAGTAAGGTTTTGAAAGCATAAACATTGAACATATTTTTTTCACCATATAAGTTATATAAGTTCATTTAATTACGGTACGTTTTAACTCTAAACTGGTTAAACTTATATGAGCTCATATAAGTTCAACGCGATTTAAACTCCAACTTATAATTACCTATATCACTTATATGGTGAAAAAAAAATCAAATTTTTAAATTATATGAATTTATTAGAAATCTTGAGAGAACCTTGGCCTTGGTACGTTTCAGGTCCGTTAATTGGATTAACAGTTCCTATTTTATTGCTTATCGGAAACAAATCTTTCGGGATTAGTTCTTCGCTTCGTCATATTTGTGCGGCTTGTATTCCGGCAAATATTTCGTTTTTTAAATACGACTGGAAAAAAGAAAGCTGGAATTTATTTTTCGTTTTCGGAATTTTCCTTGGAGGAGTTATCGCTGCTTATTTCTTAGCGAATCCAAATCCGGTTGCAATCACGCCACAACTTTCTGAGCAATTAGCCACTTACGGAATCACCGATCATTCCGGTTTATTACCAAAAGAACTTTTTTCCTGGGAAAGTTTATTCACGCTTCGTGGATTTATCATGATCGTTGTTGGAGGCTTTTTAGTAGGTTTCGGAACTCGTTATGCAGGCGGCTGTACAAGCGGACATGCCATTATGGGAATTTCAAATTTACAATGGCCTTCATTAGTAGCGACAATCTGTTTTATGATTGGCGGTTTTATCATGGCGAATTTGATTTTACCTCACATTCTTTCACTTTAAAATTTCAAAAATGAATCATTTAGAAAATAAAAATACAGACACAGAAGGAATCAACGGAAGTCAGATAAAAGATTCAGGATTCTCAAACCTAAAATATATGCTAGTCGGAATTATTTTTGGAATCGTATTCGTAAAAGCCGAAATCATCAGCTGGTACCGCATTCAGGAAATGTTTCAATTACAATCCTTCTTTATGTATGGCGTAATTGGCAGTGCAGTTGTCGTTGGTGTAATATCTGTTCAGATCATTAAAAGATTCAACATCAAAACTATTCAGGGAGAAAAAATCGAAATTCAGCCTAAAAAGTTCAACAAAGGACAAATCTATGGTGGATTGATGTTCGGATTTGGTTGGGCCATTACCGGAGCTTGCCCTGGACCTTTGTTTGCGCAAATTGGCACAGGAGTTACGGTAATTGTGGTTACTTTATTAAGTGCAATTGCAGGAACCTGGTTTTATGGTTTTATTAAAGATAAATTACCTCATTAAGATTTAATACATAAAGAATGAGCAATACAACAGAACAATTCATTTTAAGAAAAGCAGCACTTTCTGAAGTTCCTCAAATCTGGAATATCCTTCAGGACGCCATAGAACAAAGACGACAAGATGGAAGCACGCAATGGCAAGACGGATATCCTAATGAACTTACAATTCAGAATGATATAAAAAACGGTTACGCCTATGTACTTACAGAGAACGAATCGATTTTATGTTACGCTGCTATCATATTCGATAAAGAACCTGCTTACGAAGAGATACAAGGTAAATGGCTTACCAATGGTGACTATGCTGTTGTGCATCGTGTAGCCGCATCAAAACTGGCAAAAGGAAAAGGTATTGCCACAACACTTTTCAAAAACATAGAAGATGTCTGCCTCACAAATACTATTTATAGTATAAAAGTAGACACCAACTTTGACAATATCCCAATGTTGAAAATTCTGGACAAGCTAAATTATACTTATTGTGGCGAAGTCTTTTTTAGAGGATCAGCACGAAAAGCATTCGAAAAAAAGTTAGTTTAAAAATATAATCCCGGAATCAGGAATCAAATAAAAGGCATGTCAAAAAAATGAAGAAAATATATTTTCAAATCTTCTTATCTATATTCTTAATAAGTTGTTCGAATAACAAGAAATCAAATTCTCAAACATCAAACAACAGCTATCCTGTTAAACTTGATAGCATAGAATTATTTGACAAATCGCGAAACCGCAAAATTCCCGTTGCAGTCTTTCAACCTAAATCCGATAAAAAAATTAACAATCAGCAAGTTGTAATTTTTAGTCATGGATACGGAGAAAATAAAGGCGGTGACAATATGATTTATTCCTATTTAACCGAAAGTTTAGCCTCAAAAGGATATTTTGTTATTAGCATTCAGCACGAATTGCCTACTGACGAACTTCTGCCAATGGATGGAGTTCTTAAAGTTACACGTAAACCAAACTGGGAAAGAGGAACAGACAACATTCTTTATGTTTTAAATGAATTTAAAACCATAAAACCCGAATTAGATTTTAAGCATTTAACGCTAATTGGTCATTCGAATGGTGGAGACATGACCGCTTTATTTGCCGTTAAATATCCCAAATTGGTTGATAAAATAATAACAATGGACAATCGCAGAATGCCGCTTCCAAGAGTTAATCATCCTAGAATATATACTTTGCGCTCTAAAAACTATGCTGCAGACGAAGGAGTACTACCAACCGAGCAAGAACAAAAAAAATACAGAATGACGGTTCAGTTCACCCCTATCAACCACAGCGATATGGATAATGACGCAACTCCCGAAGAACGAAAAATAATAATGACAAATATTGAAAAGTATTTAAAACAGTAACCTTTCAAAAAAATGAAAAATAAAACCCGACACATTTCAAAACGTGTTGGGTTTATTTTTTAACCAATAATCTAAAATTAAGGTGGTTGTGCGTTAGAAAAACCAATAATGTTATTCCGAATAAATTCCTCTCAAAATTGTAAATATTTGCATTTCTACTCGGGAGAAATATCCGTAAGTAAATCCGCAATGTAAATCCAATCTTTGTCGAGCTTCTCGCGGAGATTTCTCCTGCGCCGAAATGACAATATTGCGTTTAAACTTTGCTTCTTGGCGCCTTTGCGAGATTAATTTTATTCTTTAAAAAGCTTAACTTAATGACATTGGCTTCTATCCATAGCAAACTACGAACCACTAATTTCAAAAAAAAAAAAAAGACGAGTTTCGTTTTTTCAATCTATATAAAAAAGCTATTTCGAAGCAATAATAACCTCAACTCCTATTTCTTCTAGTTTCGTTTTGGTTTCGATATCAATACCATCATCTGTAATCAGGACATCAATTTTATCTAAATTACAAATCTTTCCAAAACCCCTTACATTCATTTTTGTAGAATCAACCAAGATAATAACCTTTTCCGCCACCGAAATCATGGCTTGATTAAGATGAGCTTCTAATGCATTTGAAGTACTTAATCCAAAATCTAAATGAAGTCCGTCTGCACCCAAAAACAATTTATTGCAAGAAAACTGGCTCAAAATCGACTCCGATATAGGACCAACCGCCGAGTTTGAGCTCTTACGAACATCACCGCCCAATTGAATCGTATCGACATTTGCTTCCTTACTCAATTCTAAAGATACCTTTAAAGACGGTGTAATTACTGTTAATTTCTGAAAACCTGAAATAATCTTAGCCAGATAATGCACATTAGATCCGGAACCCAATATGATGTAATCATAATTATTAATATACTTTAAAGCTTCTTTTGCTATTTGTTTTTTTTGCTCTACCTGCAGCCCTTCTTTATCGCTTAAATCTCTTTCGAAAGCATAAATAGGCTGCTTGCTTGCGCCGCCATGCGTACGATGCAGTAAGTTTTCATTTTCTAAAAAGTTCAAATCCTTTCTTATTGTTACGGTTGAAACATTAAGAATTTCGCATAAATCCGCCACATTGACATGTCCGTTTTTATCCAGTTCTTTCAGTATTTCCTCTTGTCTTTTATTTATAATAACCATAATAACCTGATAATATTAAGATTTTTAAAGCTATAAATGTACGATAAAAAAATAATTCCAAAAAAAACTTATTATATGACTTTTGTTTCGTTTAGTTTCGTTAATTTTGCTTTATAGAAACAAAAAAAGAATAAAAGAAACAAAAACAAACACTATATGAAACGTTCAGAACAGTTATCGAAACTAAAAAACACTGAAAAGTGGGATGTAATTGTAATAGGAGGTGGAGCAAGCGGTCTGGGAACTGCTCTTGATGCCGCAAGCAGAGGTTACAAAACAATTTTAGTCGAAGCAGTAGATTTTGCCAAAGGAACTTCAAGCCGAAGCACAAAATTAGTTCATGGTGGTGTACGTTACTTAGAACAAGGAGATGTGCATTTGGTAAAAGAAGCCCTTAAAGAAAGAGGCCTAATGGCTCAAAATGCCGGTCATTTAGTAAAAAACCAATCCTTTGTAATCCCTAACTACAACTGGTGGGGCGGTTACTTTTATACCATTGGTTTAACCATTTATGATTTATTGGCCGGACGTTTAAGTTTAGGCCGTTCAAAATATATTTCGAAAAGAAAAACAATCGAAATGCTTCCTAATGTAGAAGAAAAAGGCTTAACAAGCGGTGTTATTTATCATGACGGACAATTTGATGATTCACGTCTTGCCATAAATATAGCTCAGACCGCAGCAGAAAAAGGCGCTTGTATTTTAAACTACTGTAAAGTTGTAAACTTATTAAAAGACGATAATAATCAGGTAATTGGGGTTCAGGTTCTGGATCAGGAAACAGGAGACAAATATGACTTAAAAGGATCTGCCGTTATAAATGCAACCGGAGTTTTTACCAACGCTATAATGAAACTAAACGATACTGTTTACAAAAAATATATCGTGCCGAGTCAGGGAATTCATCTGGTTTTTGATAAATCATTTTTACCTGGAGACCATGCGCTAATGATTCCTAAAACAAGCGACGGAAGAGTTTTATTTGCCGTGCCATGGCATAACCGAATTGTAGTAGGAACAACAGACACATTAATCAAAAAACAAAGCTTAGAGCCTATTGCCTTAGAAAGCGAAATTGAATTTGTACTGGAAACAGCACAACGCTTTTTAGCAAAAAAACCAACCAGAGCGGATGTTCTTTCTGTTTACGCAGGTTTACGCCCATTGGCAGCACCTAAAGAAGAAGGAAAAAGCACCAAAGAAGTTTCAAGAAGCCATAAAATCATTGTTTCCGAAACTGGTTTAATCACCATTACAGGAGGAAAATGGACTACTTACAGAAAAATTGCCGAAGACATTATAGACAAAGCAATCAAAACAAGAAAAATACCTGCAAAAGGCTGTAATACAGAACATCTTGCTATTCATGGCAATCAGCCTACTACTACTTTAGACAGAGAAAATCACTTATACATTTATGGTACAGATATCCCTAAAATACGTCAATTGCAGCAAACTGAGCCTGAATTAAATGAGAAAGTACATCCTGATCATGAATTTACAATGGCAGAAGCAGCCTGGGCGATTCGATACGAAATGGCAAGAACTGTAGATGATATTTTAGCAAGACGTGTTCGTTTGCTATTCTTAGACGCCAGAGCCGCAATTCAGTCTTCTGAAAAAATAGCACGATTAATAGCAAAAGAACTGGGACATGACGAAGTGTGGATAACCCAGGAAATTTCAAATTTCAAAGAAATTTCAAAAGGATTTTTACTATCAGAATTTCAATAAAACTTATTACTTAATTATACACTATCAACCATGCAAAACAAATTAATCTTAGCTCTTGACCAGGGAACAACTTCCTCGAGAGCTATTCTATTCAATCATGAAGGAGAAATTGTAAGCCTCTCTCAAAAACCGTTTGAGCAAATTTTCCCCAAACCAGGATGGGTAGAACACGATCCTAACGAAATCTGGTCTTCGCAAATAAGCACTGCTGCTGAAGTAATTGCAAAAGTAGGAATCTCAGGCCGCGAAGTTGCAGCAATTGGAATCACCAACCAGCGCGAAACTACTATTGTATGGGACAGGGAAACCAGCGAACCTATTTATAATGCTATTGTTTGGCAAGATCGCAGAACAGCAAAATTTTGTGACGAATTGAAAGTACAAGGCCATGCTGATATGATTCAGAAAAAAACGGGCCTAATCCTCGATGCTTATTTCTCAGGAACAAAAGTAAAATGGATTTTGGACAATGTTCCCGGAGCGCGTAAAAAAGCAGAAGAAGGAAAACTTTGTTTTGGTACTGTTGACACTTGGCTTATCTGGAAACTTACTCGTACCAAGTTATTCATGACTGATGTTTCTAATGCCAGCAGAACTTTATTATTCAACATTCATACCTTAGAATGGGATAACGAATTGTTAGAATTATTCGATATCCCAAGAGCCATGCTTCCCGAAGTAAAACAAAGCAGTGAAATTTACGGAGAAACCTGCACTACCCTATTTGCAACCAAAATTCCTATTGCCGGAGTTGCCGGAGATCAGCAAGCAGCGCTTTTTGGTCAATTGTGTACCAGTTCAGGAATGGTAAAAAATACTTACGGAACAGGTTGTTTTATGCTAATGAATACGGGTGAAAAACCAATTCAGTCTACTAATAATTTATTAACCACTATCGCCTGGAAAATCAACGGAAAAACAACTTATGCTTTAGAAGGCAGTGTTTTCGTTGGAGGAGCTGCTGTACAATGGCTACGAGACGGAGCAAAAATGATCAGCTCGTCAGAAGAAATTGAAGCTCTTGCCTCTAGCGTTCCTGATAATGGCGGTGTTTATTTTGTTCCTGCCTTAACCGGTTTAGGAGCTCCTTACTGGGACCAATATGCGAGAGGCGCAATGTTTGGTATCACCAGAGGAACTACAAATGCACATATTGCCAGAGCAACTTTAGAAGGGATTGCTTATCAGGTAAATGATTTAGTTAAAGCTATGGAAGCTGATTTTGGCGACAAAGGAAAAGAACTAAGAGTTGACGGAGGTGCTGCGAAAAATAATTTACTAATGCAATTTCAATCGGATATTTTTGGGTCAACGGTTACAAGACCAAAAACACTCGAAACAACTGCTCTTGGCGCTGCTTATCTGGCAGGACTTGCTGTAGGATATTGGGCGAGTCTAGAGGATTTGAAAGAACAGTGGTCTATAGACAAGATATTTTCACCAGAAATGGAAAAACCAAAAGTAGACATTCTTGTAAAGAACTGGAACAAAGCGGTAGGACGCGCATCTCAATGGATTGAAGACTAAAAAATAAACATTATGACTCCCTTTATAGCAGAAATTTTAGGCACAATGGTAATGATTTTATTAGGAAATGGCGTTGTAGCAAACGTGAACCTAAAAGGTACCAACGGAAACAGTTCAGGTTGGATTGTAATTACCACCGCGTGGGCATTTGCCGTTTTTGTAGGCGTAACTATTGCAGGGCCTGTTAGTGGAGCGCATTTAAATCCTGTTGTTACACTTGGGTTGGCACTTATAGGAAAATTTAGCTGGAGCTTAGTTCCTACCTATATACTTGGTGAAATGATTGGCGCAATGTTAGGTGCTTTTTTAGTGTGGTTATCACATAAGGATCATTTTGCCGCTACAGAAGATGAAGGCGCAAAACTTTCCTGTTTTTCTACAGGACCTGCCATCAAAAATAATGTTTCGAATTTGCTGAGTGAAGCAATTGCAACTTTTGTTTTGATTTTTTCGATCTTTTACATTGCAGGACCGAGCCTCAATATTGCCAGTGATACCAATGCAGCAATTGGTTTAGGAACTATAGGTGCGCTTCCTGTCGCTATAGTCGTATGGGCAATTGGTTTATCATTAGGAGGTACGACGGGATACGCCATAAATCCCGCAAGAGATTTAGGGCCAAGAATTATGCATGCTATTTTACCTATAAAAGGAAGCAGTAATTGGGGATACGCCTGGATACCTATTGTAGGCCCAATAATTGGAGCTTCGCTGGCTGCTGCATTATATCTTACTCTTAATTAACATCATCTTCTTTTAATCTAAAAATTTCATGAAAAATCTTTTTCTTTCTATGATAATAATCATAGGACTAACTGGCTATGCTCAGGAAACAACGCCAGAAAGCAAAGAACCAAGCCGATTAAATTTTAATGTTACTCTAGCAACCAGTCATCTCTGGAGAGGATTAATTATAAGCCCAAGCATGACTGCTATGGGAGATATTCATTATACTTTTGATAAAAAACGAAACTTTTCGGTTGGGGTTTGGGGCGGTAATAGCTTTGATGGTAAATATACTGAGGTCGATTATTACGTTCAATACAAACATAAAGGACTCACAATTGGTTTGTGGGATTTGTTCAATACTACAAATGTGGAACATCCTGAAGTTTTTAATTATGATAAAAACACTACGACGCACCTTATTGATTTGAGAACTTCATATCGTTTTCCTGAGGCATTTCCTTTACGAATTGAAGCTGACATTATTCTTTATGGAAATGATAAGGAATTACAACCTGATCTTGATTATAAAAACAGATACTCCACTTATGTAGAGTTAGGCTATCCGTTGATAAAAAATGATCAGATCACATTAGATACATATATAGGTGCAGGATTTTCGCTTGACGGAAAATCAAATCTATATTCATCGAATACAGATCGTAATTTCAACATAGTCAATGCAGGTTTTAAAGCTTCGAAGGATATTTCTATATTTCAATATAAACTTCCTGTTTTTGCAGGCATTATGTGGAATCCTGCCGAAAAATATACTCGTATGCAATTAGGGGTTTCATTATTTTAAAAAACCGGAACAATAATTTCTTTATAAAACCCGACAAGTCTTTATGACCTGTCGGGTTTGTTGTATACTGGATTCGCATGAGGGATAGAAGCTAATCCGCCGCGGCGGACCGGATAGCCCGACAGCATCCCGATAAGAGGGCGTATACGCGCAAAGTAAATTTGCCCTCTTATCGGGATGGTGGCATGCCCTGATGTTTAATTTTAGATTTTTGAGTTTAGATTTTAGATTTCTGAATTACTTACATATTTGGATTGATAAGAACTTGTCAAAATTTTAAACTTTGGCAAAGTTGAGATTAGCAACTTTATATTTTAGTTAAATATCAAATAAACAGGATTTTAGATTGAAAAAATAAAGTATTTTTATACTAATTATATAGAGTTTATGAACCGCATCTTGTTGTTATTTGAATTAACAAAAAATTAACACAACATTTGTATATACAACTATTAAAAGATATACATTTGTATATACAAATTATACACTTACGACTATGACAATTGAAGAGGTTATAAAAAGTACAGTTAAGATGGATAATGCGAAAAAAGTTATTCTGAATATCATGTACACGCAAAACGTGATTCAGGATCATTTCAACGAGTTGATAAAACCGTATGATCTATCCGGAGAACAGTACAATGTGTTACGTATATTAAGAGGACAAAAAGGAAATCCTGCTAATATGTGTGTTATACAGGAACGTATGCTGGCTAAAACAAGTAATACAACCCGATTGGTAGACAAATTATTACTGAAGGATTTTGTTACCAGAAATGTTTGCCCTGGCAATAGACGCAAAATTGAAGTTTTAATCACCCAAAAGGGATTAGATGTTTTGAAAGAATTAGACCCGAAGGTAGATGAACACGAGCGCGCATTTGCTGAGAACATAAGTCCTGAAGAATTAGAATTACTAAATAAATTATTAGAAAAATACCGAACCGAACAAAATTAATTTTATGAGCACATTATTAGACAATCTAAATTGGAGATATGCAACAAAAAAATTTGATGCAACAAAAAAAATATCTTCAGAAGATTTAAATACTTTAAAAGAAGCTGTTAGACTGGCTGCTTCTTCATACGGATTACAACCTTATAAAGTTGTGATCGTAGAAAATCCTGAAATTAGAGAACAATTGAAAGCTGCTGCTTACGGTCAGACTCAAATTACAGATTCATCTCAGTTATTTATTTTTGCTAACGACTTAAATGCCGGACCAGAATCTGTAGCTGCTTATATTCAAAACATTAGCGAAACAAGAGGAATTCCTACTGAGGCTTTAGGCGGATTTGCAGATATGATGAACGGTGTGATTTCGAACTTATCACAAGAGGCTAAAAATATCTGGACTGCAAAACAAACTTATATTGCTTTAGGAACTTTATTGGCTGCTGCTGCTGAGTTGAAAATCGACGCAACTCCAATGGAAGGTTTTAATCCTGCTGCATTCAATGAAATCTTAGGTTTCGACAAATTAGGCTTAAACGCATCAGTAATTGCTACTGTTGGTTACAGACATGATGAGGACGACACTCAACACTACAAAAAAGTTAGAAAATCTCACGAAGAATTATTTATCACTATATAATTATTATTAATCCAAAATCAATTTTAACAACATGAAAAATTTAAAAACAATTGCAATAGCATTATTCGTAGCAGCGGCTAGTATTTCAGTAAATGCTCAAACTAAAAAAATCGACGTAAAAGCATCTACTATCAAATGGGTAGGTAAAAAAGTAACTGGAGAGCACTCTGGAACTGTAAACTTTAAAGACGGAGCTGTAGTATTTAAAGGAAAAAAATTAACTGGTGGTTCTTTTACTGTTGATATGACTTCTTTGACTGCAACTGATTTAACTGGAGAATACCAAGGGAAATTAAACGGTCACTTAAAAGCTGACGATTTCTTTGGAACTGACAAATTCCCAACTGCAAAATTAGTTTTCAAAACTATCGGAGCTAAATCTACTGATGTTTACACAGTAACTGCTGATTTGACTATCAAAGGAATTACTAAACCTGTAACTTTTGACATCGCTGTAGCTGGAAACACTGCAACTACTGCTTTCAAAGTTGACAGAACTAAATATGACATCAAATACAACTCTGGTAACTTCTTCGAAAACTTAGGAGACAAAACTATCAATGATGATTTTGAATTGACTGTAGCTTTAAAATTCTAATATTTTAAAATTCACACACAATTCTTACTATTATAAGAAAAACCCCAATGGTTCAAAACTATTGGGGTTTGTTTTTATATTATTCTCAAAAAGATAACATCCTTAATATTCACATAACACTTTCGTAATAACATCTAAGACTTTGATTAACATTGGGCTTCTAATTTTGAACTAATTAAAAAACAAAACTAGAAATCAAAATTATAGTTATGAAAGCAAAAATACATATTGCAATTATTACTCTTCTAAGTACCCTATTTTTACAAGCCCAACAACAACCTAAAGGAATTATTGGCAACTCAAACTGGATGGGCAACTGGGCCAATTTTAAGCCAGCAAATACTGAATATAACGAAGCAACAAACATTATTGCCGGCACTATAGACAAAGATACCAAGTTATTAAAACGAAATACATACCAGTTAGTGGGTGTTGTTTATGTAACAAAAAATGCCGTTTTGACCATTGAACCAGGAACTGTTATTCGCGGAGACGACAAAACTTGCGGGACACTTGTAATAACGAATGGTGCAAAAATTATGGCCGAAGGATTAGAAACCGACCCTATTATTTTTACTTCGAATAAAGAAATTGCTGACAGGAAACCCGGAGACTGGGGTGGAATTATTGTACTTGGAAAAGCGCCAATTAATACGATTGGCGGCGTACATACCTTACCTTTTGATCTGGAACCAATGCTGAATCATTATGGAGGTCAGGATGCCGAAGACAATTCAGGGATTTTAAAATATGTAAGAATTGAATATTCCGGAAGGAAACTGAGTGCTGCAAAAGAACTTAACGGACTTTCGCTAGCCGGAGTGGGCAGAAAAACAGTTTTAAGCAATATCCAGATTAGTTTTTCTAACGATGATTCTTTCGAATGTTATGGTGGAGATTTAAATATGAATAATCTGGTTTCATACAGAACTACCGATGATGATTTTGATTTTACACAAGGAGCTCAAATCAACATTAGCAACAGTATCGCTATTCGTCATCCTTTTTCATCAGATATTTCAGGTTCAAGATGTTTTGAGGTAGATTCTTATGACAAAATTGGAAATACGGATATGACTAAAAAAATTACTAAAATAACGGCCAGCAACATTACTTTGGTAAACATGGAAGAAAACAATCAGGGACTTGTACGTGAGTCTGTTTACGTTAGAGAAAATACTTTATTTACTTTATCAAACAGTATCGTTTCAGGTTTTTCTCCGTTTGTTTTATTGGAAGGAAATATTGGAAATGGCGATGTTAATTTAGCTAAAATTGCATTTAAAAACTTAATCGTTAACAATTGTAATGGCGGAATTGTAAGCGAAGCAGGTGGTGCAAATGCATCACTTCAAAAATTTTACAGCAATCCTGATTTCGAAATAAATTATACAAAGCTCAAAAACAACGAATTGTTTACAACGCCTAATATCAAAGGAAATCCGGATTTTAGGATGAACCAAAACAACACAATTGCGATTGGAAATTAGCTCTTTAAAGTAATTTAAAACAGTAGAATTTAACAAATTTTAAAATTTAGAAAAGATTTTTTTGAAATTTTATGTATTCTAATCCAATTTACATTTATATCTTTGTCACATCAAAATAAGAAAATGAAAACATTAATGAACAATACTTGGTGGTGGAAGAATTTACGTCAAACGTCGTGAACTAAGCTTCCTATGGTATTTTCAAAACTATAAATATAAAAGGCTTGTCATCACGACAAGCCTTTTTTTTTGGCCGAAACTAAAGCAAATATTCTAAAAATTAAAACTATATACATTGAAACCTTTTATACTCAACACACACTACAAACAAATTCTGGCAGACACCATCACGCCGGTAAGTATTTATTTTAAAATCAGAGATAAATTTCCAAATAGTTTACTTCTTGAAAGTAGTGATTATCACGGAAATGATAACAGTTTCTCTTATGTTTGCTGCAACCCGATTGCGACAATTAAAATTGAAAACGAAATTATCTCCAAAACTTTTCCTGACGGAACTACCGAACAAATTGCAATTGATGCTTCGACAAATATTCCACAAGTAATTCAGGAATTTTCGAGCCAGTTTAAATCAGAGAAAAATGATTTTAAATTCATTAATAATGGTTTATTTGGATATATTTCTTATGATGCTGTTCGTTATTTTGAGAAAGTTTCGATTGCTAAAAAAGACACTGCGACTTTAATTCCGGATGTCTTTTATGCCGTTTATCAAAACATTATTGCAATCAATCATTTTAAAAATGAAGCGTATATTTTCTGCCACAGCGTAGACGGAAAAAATAATATTGCCGAAATCGAACAATTATTACAATCCAGAAATATTGCATCCTACAAATTCTCTAAAGAAGGCGAAGGTTTCTCTAACTTAACCGATGAAGAATTTAAGCACAATGTGGCTTTAGCCAAAAAACATTGTTTCCGTGGAGACGTTTTTCAATTGGTTTTATCACGTCGTTTTACACAAGGTTTCAAAGGCGACGAATTCAATGTTTACAGAGCATTGCGCAGTATCAATCCATCTCCTTATTTATTCTTTTTTGATTATGGAGATTTCAAAATATTTGGGTCTTCGCCCGAAGCACAAATTATCGTAAAAAACAGAAAAGCAGAAATTCATCCTATCGCAGGAACATTCAAAAGGACTGGAAATGACGAACACGATGCGGTTTTAGCCAAACAACTTTCTGAAGACAAAAAAGAAAACAGCGAACACGTAATGTTAGTCGATTTGGCCAGAAACGATTTAAGCAGAAACGGACACGATGTAAACGTGGAGAAATACAGAGAAGTTCAGTTTTTCTCGCACGTAATTCACTTAGTTTCTAAGGTTACAGGACATTTACATGAAAAAGCTACAACAATGCAAGTCGTTGCCGATACTTTTCCAGCCGGAACTTTAAGCGGAGCACCAAAACATAGAGCCATGCAACTGATTGAAGATTACGAAAAAACAAATCGTAATTTCTACGGAGGCGCAATAGGATTCATGGATTTTGAAGGAAACTTTAATCACGCCATTATGATTCGAACTTTCTTAAGTAAAAATCACCAATTGCATTGTCAGGCCGGAGCCGGAATTGTTGCCAGTTCAGACGAAGAAAGCGAAATGCAAGAAGTTTATAATAAATTAAGAGCGTTGAATACAGCGCTTGAAATGGCGGAGAAAATTTAGTTTCAAGTTTTCTTTGTTTCAGGTTTCAAGTTGTTGGAACGTGACACGAGGCTTTAGCCGAATGGCGAAGCAAATTTTAAACCTGAAACTTGAAACAATTAACAAACAAACCATAAAACCATAAAACCATAAATAATCATGAAAAAAGCAATTTCAATTTTATTTTTAATCATTGGCGTAACAGCTTGCAATTCAGAAAAAAAAGAGAATCCACTTGAAGGAACCTGGCGTCTGATATCAGCAGAAACGACAGAAAAAGATTCGACTTTCTCGACTTTCAATCCAAAAACAAAAATGATTAAAATTATAAATAATACTCATTTTGCTTTTTTCAATCATGATTTAAATAATGGCAAAGATTCGACAAATGCAGTATTCTTTGGCGGAGGCGGAAAATATACTTTGAAAGACAGCGTTTACACCGAAAATCTGGAATATTTCAACAACCGTCAATGGGAAAATGGCAAATTTGAGTTCGTCGTAAAAATCAAAAATGACACACTAACTCAAAAAGGAATCGAAAAAGTAGAAAAATTAGGAATCAATCGAATTATTACAGAAAAATACGTTCGAGAAAAATAAAAATTAGTTTTCAGTCTCAGTTTACAGTCTCAGTTTGAGGACTTAGTAACTCAGAAACTTAGCAACTTAGCAACTCAAAAAAAATGAAAAAAATATTAGTTATAGACAATTACGATAGTTTCACTTATAATTTAGTGCACTATTTAGAAGATTTAAACTGCGAAGTAACCGTTTACAGAAACGACGAATTTGATATTGACGAAATCGCTTCTTTCGATAAAATATTACTTTCTCCGGGACCTGGAATTCCGGATGAAGCGGGTTTATTAAAAGAAGTAATCCAGAAATACGGACCAACTAAAAGCATTTTAGGAGTTTGTTTGGGACAGCAGGCAATCGGAGAAGTTTTTGGCGGAACGCTTTCAAACCTTGATAAAGTATATCACGGAGTTGCAACCAATGTAAAAACAGTAGTTTCTGATGAAATTTTGTTTGAAGGATTAGGAAATGAATTCGAAGTAGGAAGATATCATTCTTGGGTTGTTGATGCAAATTTACCAGACGTTTTAGAAGCCACTTCAATAGACGAAAATGGACAAATTATGTCACTGAGACACAAAACTTATGATGTGAGAGGCGTTCAGTTTCACCCAGAAAGTGTGTTGACACCAAAAGGAAAATTGATATTAGAGAACTGGATAAAAAGTTAGTATTCAGTCTCAGTTTACAGCCACAGTTCAAAACCTTAGAATCTTAGCAACTTAGAACCTCAAAAAAATGATAACTATTTCAGAAACCAGAGAAATCAACATTGAAGACATTTTGATTTTATACAAAGAAAATGAATGGAGTTCGGCCAATAAACCAAACGAATTATACAATGGTCTTTTAAATTCCGAAACTTTAATTACGGCTTGGGAAGGCAAAAAGCTAGTCGGACTTGGGAATGCGATTTCTGATGGATTTTTGACTGTTTATTATCCGCATTTATTGGTACTTCCGGACTATCAGGGAAAAGGAATTGGAAAATTGATTATGGATAAAATGCAGGAGAAATACAGTCATTTTCACATGCAAATGTTAACCGCCGACGGAAAAGCAGTTGATTTTTATAAAAAAAACGGATTTGAAAGAGCCGGAAAAACAGAACCCATGTGGATTTATCAAGGAAATGAACATTAAAAAGCAGTATTCAGTGTTCAGAGTTTTTAGTATTCAGTCACAGTTTTCAGTCGCAGAATTAACTTGAAACCTGAAACCTGAAACAAAAACTTAGAACCTTAGTATCTCAGAATCTTAGCAACTTAAAAAAAAATGAAAACTATATTAAATAAATTAATCAATCACGAAGTGCTTACAAAAGAAGAAGCCAAAGACGTATTGATTAATATCTCAAGTGGAAATTATAATTCAAGTCAGATTTCGGCATTTTTGACCGTATTCATGATGCGCAGTATTACGATTGATGAGCTTTCGGGTTTTCGTGAAGCATTGTTAGAATTGTGCGTTCGCGTTGATTTATCAGCTTACAACACCATCGATTTATGCGGAACGGGTGGCGACGGAAAAGATACTTTTAACATCTCCACTTTAGCATCGTTTATATCAGCAGGCGCGGGAATAAAAGTTGCCAAACACGGAAATTACGGCGTATCCTCTATTTCAGGATCAAGCAACGTAATGGAAAAAATGGGAATTAAATTCAGTAACGATCCTTCATTCTTAGAAAAATGTATCGACAAAGCCGGAATTTGCGTTTTACATGCTCCCCTATTTCACCCTGCAATGAAAAATGTTGGGCCAATCAGAAAAGAACTGGCAGTAAAAACGTTCTTCAATATGTTGGGACCAATGGTAAATCCGTCGTTTCCACAGAATCAATTGGTAGGCGTTTTCAATTTGGAATTAGCCAGAATGTATGCTTACTTATACCAGAATACAGATATCAATTTTACCATTTTACATTCGCTTGACGGATATGACGAAATTTCCTTGACAGGGCCAACCAAAACAATAACATCACACATGGAAGGAATGTTGAAACCAGAAGATTTTGGAGTTAGGCTTCTCTCTCAAACCGAAATCGAAGGAGGAAAAACCATCGAAGAATCGGCAGATATGTTTACCACTATCATTTCAGGAAAAGGAACAGAAGCCCAAAATAATGTGGTTCTGGCCAATGCTGCAATGGCAATTGCAACGGTTACAAAATGTTCTCCGTTAGAAGGATTTGAATTAGCAAAAGAAAGTCTTTTTTCAGGAAAAGGCTTAAAGGCACTACAAACATTACAGGAATTAAGTAAGTAAAAAATAGTTTCAAGTTTTCTTTGTTTCAGGTTTCAAGTTGTTGGGATCTGAAACTTGAAACCTGAAACCTGAAACAAAGAAATATGAATATTTTAGATAGAATCATAGTTGACAAACAAAGGGAAGTCGTTCTTAAGAAATCAATCATTCCGGTTTCACAATTGGAAAGTTCAGTATTTTTTGGAAGAGAGACAATTTCATTAAGTCAAAAACTAAAAGCAAGTTCAACCGGAATTATTGCAGAACACAAACGTCGTTCTCCATCAAAATCAGTAATCAATCATAGTTTTACTGTTGAAGAAGTAGTAAAAGGATATGAAAATGCAGGTGCTTGCGGAATTTCGGTTTTAACTGACGGGAAATATTTCGGAGGTTCTTTAGACGATTTACTTTTGGCAAGAGCGAGCGTGAATATTCCGCTTTTGCGAAAAGAATTTATTGTTGATGAATACCAAATCCTGGAAGCCAAAGCTTTTGGAGCCGATTTAATTTTATTGATCGCTGCGGTTTTAACCCGTGAGGAAATCAAATCATTATCTCAATTTGCAAAGAAATTAGGTTTGGAAGTTTTATTGGAAGTTCACAACCAAGAAGAATTAGAAAAATCGATTATGCCAAGTTTAGACATGATTGGCGTGAACAACAGAAACCTAAAAACATTTGAAGTAAGTCTGGATTTCAGCAAACAACTGGCATCACAAATTCCAGATGAATTCGTTAAAGTTTCAGAAAGTGGAATCTCCTCAATCGAAGCCATTTCAGAATTAAGACCATACGGTTACAGCGGATTTCTAATTGGAGAAAGCTTCATGAAAACAGATAATGCAGGTCAAGCAGCAACAGAATTCATAAGCAAACTATGACTTTAAGTTTGCCACGAATTACACTAATTTTCACTAATTCAATTCGTGATAATTTGTGCAATTCGTGGCAGAAAAACTGCCTGTCTTAGCGCCTTTGTGGCAAAAAATAAAAAAAACTTAGTGTCTTAGTGCCTTCGTGGCAAAAACAACAATAAAATGAAACTCAAAATATGCGGAATGAAATATCCTGAAAATATACTCGAAGTAGGTGCACTCCTACCCGATTATATGGGATTTATTTTCTGGGAAAAATCCGCAAGATACTTTAACGGAGAAATTCCGGAACTGATAGCAACGGTCAAAAAAGTGGGCGTTTTTGTCAATCAGTATCAGGAAGAAATTCTGGCGAAAGTGTCAAAATATAATTTACAAGCCGTTCAATTACACGGAAATGAATCTGTTGAATTTTTATCAGAATTAAAAAAAGAATTGCCAAAGAAAGTCCAAATCATAAAAGCTTTTTCTGCAGATAATGATTTTGATTTTGAAACCATAAAACCTTTCGAAGCAGTTTCCGATTTTTTCCTTTTTGATACAAAAGGAAAACTGCCAGGCGGCAACGGAACCACTTTTGACTGGACCATATTAAAAAAATACAAGTCTGAAAAACCCTTCTTTTTGAGCGGCGGCATCGGAATAAACGAATTAAAAGCCATTGAAGAGATATCAAAAACCAATTTACCTATTTATGCTATTGATGTAAATAGTAAATTTGAAATCGAACCGGGGCTGAAAAACAAAAATCTATTTAGCAATTTCAAACGAAAATTTGATGTTGCCAACTTTTAAACTTGAAACGAAATGAACTTTAACGTTAACGAAAAAGGATATTACGGAGAATTTGGAGGAGCTTATATTCCCGAAATGCTGTATCCGAATGTAGAAGAATTACGTCAGAATTATTTAAAAATAACGAGCGAACCCGATTTTAAAGCGGAGTTTGACCAGTTATTAAAGGATTACGTTGGACGCCCTAGTCCGCTTTATTTTGCGAAGCGTTTATCTGAAAAATACAATACTAAGGTGTATCTGAAAAGAGAAGACTTAAATCATACCGGAGCGCATAAAGTTAACAATACTATCGGGCAAATATTAGTTGCAAAACGTTTAGGCAAAAAAAGAATTATTGCTGAAACCGGAGCTGGTCAACACGGTGTTGCAACCGCTACAGTTTGTGCTTTAACGGGCTTGGAATGTATCGTTTACATGGGCGAAATTGATATTGCACGTCAGGCACCAAACGTGGCTCGTATGAAAATGTTAGGCGCAGAAGTTCGTCCGGCACTTTCGGGTTCAAGAACGTTGAAAGATGCTACAAACGAAGCAATTCGTGACTGGATCAATAATCCAGTTGACACCCATTATATTATTGGATCAGCGATTGGACCGCATCCTTATCCGGATATGGTGACACGTTTTCAGAGTGTAATTTCTGAAGAAATAAAATGGCAGTTAAAAGAAAAAGAAGGACGAGAAAATCCTGATTATGTTGTAGCTTGCATCGGCGGAGGAAGTAACGCTGCCGGAACCTATTATCACTTTTTACACGAACCTGAAGTAGGTATTATTGCCGTTGAAGCTGCCGGAAAAGGTGTCGATAGCGGTCATAGCGCTGCAACCAGTAAATTAGGAAAAGTGGGCGTTATTCACGGTTGCAAAACCCTTTTGATGCAAACGCCAGACGGACAGATTACAGAACCGTATTCGATTTCTGCAGGTTTAGATTATCCTGGAGTTGGTCCAATGCACGCACATTTAGCACAAACCGGACGCGGGGAATTTTTCTCTGTTACTGATGATGATGCGATGAATGCAGGCTTACAATTAACAAAATTAGAAGGAATAATTCCAGCGATCGAAAGTGCGCATGCTTTTGCCGTTTTAGATCAAAAGAAATTTAAACCGACAGATGTTGTAGTTATAAGTCTTTCAGGGCGTGGCGATAAAGATTTAGACAATTATATTGAATATTTTAAGTTGTAAAATAAAACGAGAAAATCATAATTATGACAAAGTTATTCTCATACGGAACATTAAGATCGAAACAAATTCAGATGCAGCTTTTTAATAAAGTATTAAATGGCACTAAAGATCAGCTTTTGGGCCACAAACTGAAAAGTCTTCAGATAGAAGAAGAATTTGGAATGGCAGATTATGTTGTGGCGGTACCAACAGAAGATGCTTCAGATCCTATTCATGGTGTTGCTTTTAATATTTCGGCTTCGGATTTAGCGAAAGTTGACATATTCGAATCTAATGCTTACAAAAGAGTTCAGGTCACGTTGAAGTCCGGAACAGCTGCCTGGGTTTATATAGAAAATAAATAAAATTCGATATGATTTTAGCAGCAGCACAAACAAAACCAACACGAGGAGATATTGGCGCTAATTTATTAGATCACTATCGTCTTATCGATTTGGCTGTGCAAAACGGAGCCCAATTAATCGCATTTCCTGAATTATCAATTACAGGTTATGAAAGAGAACATGCTCAAAAACTGGCTTTCAAAAAAGACGATTCCCGATTGGATCATTTGCAAAAACTGGCTATTGAAAATAATATTATTATTGTTGCCGGTGCGCCAATTCAGGTAGAATCTCAATTATTTATAGGAGAATTTGTTATTTCTCCGGACAATTCGGTTGCAGTTTATACAAAGCAGTTTTTGCACGAAGGCGAAGATGAGTTTTTTCAATCTTCTTTCGATTATAATCCGATGATTACAATTGAGAACCAAAAGATTTCATTTGCCATTTGTGCTGATATTGATAATCCGCTGCATCCTGAAAACGCTTGTAAGAGAGCAACTGATATTTACATTGCCAGTATTTTCTTTACACCAAACGGGATTCCAAATGCATATCGAGATTTGCAAAGCTATGCTGAGAAACATAAAATGAATGTTTTGATGGCTAATTTTAGTGGAGAATCCTGGGGTTATCCATCGGCAGGACAAAGTGCTTTTTGGAATAATAAAGGTGAATTGATTGGACAAATGAATGATTCAGATTCAGGATTATTATTGGTAGAAAGTCAAAATGATAATTGGACGAGCAAAGTTGTGAAAATTTAAAAAATATAATGCCACAGATTGCACAGATTAAAAAGATTTTATTTCCCGCAGATTTGGCAGATTAGAGCAGATTTAAAAAAGATCTGCGCAAATCAGCTTAAATCTATTTAAAATCTGCGTGAAATAAATTTCCAGCAATCAGTGAGAATCTTTTATCCCGATAGCTATCGGGAGTGGCAAAAAAATAACTTAATAAATACCTACAAGGTTTTGAAACCTTGCAGGAGAAAAACATATAAGAAATGAACAGAATAACTCAAAAATTACAAGAAGATAAAAAGATACTTTCTATTTACTTTTCTGCCGGATATCCTAACTTAAACGATACCGTTCAGATTATTCAGGATTTAGAAAAAAATGGTGTTGATTTAATCGAAATAGGATTGCCTTTCAGTGATCCTTTGGCAGATGGACCAACAATTCAGGCGAGTTCAACAACGGCGCTTCATAACGGAATGACCACTCAGATTCTTTTTGATCAGCTGAAGAACATCCGCGAAAGCGTGAAAATTCCGTTGATTATTATGGGATATTTTAACCCGATGTTGCAATATGGAGTTGAAGCTTTTTGTAAAAAATGTGCCGAAATTGGTATCGACGGATTAATTATTCCGGATTTACCGGTTGATGTTTATGCTGATGAATACAAAGGGATTTTCGAAAAACACGGCTTAATCAATGTATTTTTGATTACGCCCCAAACTTCAGATGAACGTATTCGTTTTATCGACAGCGTTTCAAACGGATTCATTTATATGGTAAGTTCTGCAAGTGTAACAGGATCTCAATCTGGTTTTGGAAACGTTCAGGAAGATTATTTCGAAAGAATTTCAAACATGAATCTTAAAAACCCACAAATTATTGGGTTCGGAATTTCGAATAAAGAAACGTTTACTCAGGCAACGAAATATGCAAAAGGCGCTATTATTGGAAGTGCTTTTATTAAGCATTTGAGTGAGAATGGTTCTGGTAAAATTGAGGAGTTTGTTGGGGAGATTCGATAAAAATCCCTTTTCTTAAAACAATCCGTGACATAGTTTGTCATTTCGACAGAGGAGAAATCTCCACGAGAAACTCGACAATGATTGGATTCTCTTTACGGAGTTACTTACGAAGATTCCTCCTCCGTCGGAATGACAAGATTGTATAAAACACGTAGCTGAAATAATATCATTTATAATATTATTTCAGCTTTTTTGTTGATAAACACTAGCTTTAAAGCATAATATTAACCTAAAACCACTACAAGGTTTTCTGTTAATATTATGTTAAAATAAAATTAAACGACTGTTTAATTTAAACGCTTGTTTAATTTTGTACCCGATTTAGAAACAATACCATGTCACACATCGAATTAAACGATAAAAAAATTCAAATTCTTGAGGTTGCTGAGAAGTTATTCTCTGAAAAAGGATTCGAAGGGACTTCTATACGAGACATCTCAAAACATGCAAAAATAAATATTGCCATGGTTTCGTATTATTTTGGTTCTAAAGAAAGACTGCTTGAAGCGTTAATTATCTACAAAACTTCTGATTTAAAATTACAACTCGAAAATTTATTACAGGAAAATCTCGAACCTATCGAAAAAGTCAATAAATTAATCGAAATTTACATTAACAGAATAAGTTGTAACAAAGGGATTTTCAGAGTGTTGCATTTTGAAATCAACGCAAAAAAAAGAGAAAAAAGTTTTATTGCTTTTACAGAATTAAAAAAAGGAAATCTAAAATCTGTTGAGAGTATTATTGCTCAGGGTCAGGCTAAAGGAGTTTTCAGGAAAGATGTTATTATCCCGCTTATCACTCCAACCATTATTGGAACCTTTTTTCACTTTCATATGAATAAACCTTTCTTCGAAGATTTACTCAATTTAAAAACAGAGGAAATGTATAATGATTACATTAAAACCAGTCTTACAAAGCACATTCAACAAACTATAAAAGCGCTACTTGTTTATGAAAATTAATCCATTATTGCTCTTTGGTGTTTTCTTCATCGGAATCTCATCAATAGAAGCACAAGAAAAAACAAGTTTAACCTTAGACGAAGCCGTGAAGTTGGCTTGGGAAAAAAGTAACGAAGTTACGCTTGCCAGTACTAAGGTAAACACAAAAAAATACGAATTACAAGAGGTTAAAAACAATCAGTATCCTGATATTAAAGTTTCCGGTCAATACCAACGCCTTACAAAAGCGTCGATAGATATGCCAAATCAGGGCGAAAGTGCCTCTTTGGCCTCTCCTGACAGAGCAATGATTGGAATGGCAAATTTAAGCTTGCCTCTTTTTGCAGGATTTAAAATTCAAAATAGCATTAACGCATATGATAATTTATATGAAGCTGAAAATGCAAATGCTGCTAAAACAAAAGAAGATGTTGCGTTAAGAGTGATTACTTACTATACAGCGCTATACAAAGCTCAAAAAACGCTTGATGTTTTAAATGAAAATCAAAAAAGCGCTAAACAGCGTGTTACTGATTTTACAGAATTAGAGAAAAACGGAATCATCCCGAGAAATGATTTATTAAAGTCGCAATTATTAGTTTCAAAAACACAATTATCGATTGATGAAGCTACTAACAACCTTAATAACATCAACTTTTATCTTACTACTTTACTTAAGTTAGATCCTGCTACAAAACTTCAGGTTAATGAAGCTGATTTCTTTAATTTAAAAACGAGTAATGCACCAACATCTGACGTTTTAGCACTTGAAAACAGAAAAGATTTAGAAGCTATTCGTTTTCAGCAAAAAGCTTCGGAAGCCAATATTAAAGTAGCAAGAGCAGCGTACTATCCTACATTAGCATTACTTGGTGGTTACACTGCCTTAGATCTAAAAGATATTATTACTGTAAAATATGCAATGAATTTTGGTTTGGGTTTAACGTACGACATCTCTGGAATTTACAAAAACAGTGCTCATGTAAGAGAAGCTGAAAGCAGAGCTTTGGAGGTTAAAAATACAGAGGCTGTAATGACAGACCGTATTAAAGTTGAAGTTCAAAAATCTATTGAAGATTATGACCTGGCTATTAATCAAAGCGTAGTTTATGACGAAGCGCTTCAACAGGCATCTGAAAATTACAGACTTGTAAAAGATAAGTTCGACAATGGTTTAGCGGATACCAATGATTTGGTTGAAGCCGATGTTGAACAATTAAGCGCTAAGATCAATACAGCTGTATCTAAAGCAACAATTATTCAAAAATATTACGAATTACTTTCAGTATCAGGACAATTATCACAATCATTCAATCTTTCTAAAATATAATCGATAGCTCTCATGGAAAAGAAAAAAACAAATACTAAATTCATCATTATACTAACCGTGTTGGTTTTAGTGGGCGGAACTTACGGAATAACAAAATACATGCACTCCTTAGCCCACGAAGAAACTGATGATGCTCAGATCGAGAAAAAAATGAATCCAATTATTCCAAGAGTATCTGGATATATTAGTAAAGTGTATGTAAAAGATAATGACTTTGTAAAAAAAGGAGATACTTTATTTACTATTGATAAAAGAGATTACCAATTAAAAATCGATGAAGCAAATGCCGCATTGTTAGGTGCTGAAGGTCAATACGAAGCTGCAAAAGCAGATATTGGAAGTGCTAATGCAAATATTTCAGTTTCTGATGCTCAAATGAGATCGGCAACGGGTTCTATCGAAAGTGCTAAAATTAGATTGAGACAAATTACTAACGATTATAACCGTTACAATAATTTATACAAAACGCACACGATTACAAAACAACAATATGAGCAAGCGTTATCTGCAAAAGATGAAGCTGAAAATCAGGTTCGAGTTTTAGAGCAACAACAAAGAGCAAGTTCTTACCAAAAATCAGTAATTCAGTCAAAATCTAAAGTTTCTGATAAACAAACTGAAGTTGCCGCTGCAAATATAAAAAGAGCTAAAACAATGTTGGACGTTGCTCATTTGAACCTAACGTATACTGTTGTAACTGCAGCAATTGACGGTCAGGTTTCTAAAGTAGATATTCAGCCAGGACAATTGGTTCAACCGGGACAATCTTTATTTTATATCATCAATAATAATGAAGCATGGGTTGTAGCAAACTTTAAAGAAACACAATTAAACAAAATGGTTGTGGGACAAAAAGTAAGCTTAAAAGTAGATGCTTATCCTAACTACGAATTCAAAGGTACCTTAACTTCATTTTCTCCTGCAACAGGATCACGTTTTTCATTATTACCTCCTGATAACGCAACAGGTAACTTCGTAAAAACAATTCAGAGATTACCGGTAAAAATTAATTTGGATGCATCAAACGATCCTGAAAAAGTAAAATTACTAAGACCGGGAATGAATGTTGACGTAGATGTACATTTAAAATAAAATAATGACAGCAGTACAAGGAGACGACGATTTAGTAGAATACGGTTACAGACGTGTCATTATTACGATTACTGCAGTACTTTGTGCACTGCTGGAAATTGTAGATACCACGATTGTAAACGTAGCACTAACAGACATGCGAGGTAGCCTTGGTGCTACTTTGACTGATGTGGCTTGGGTAATTACAGCATACGCAATTGCGAATGTTATTGTAATTCCGATGACGAGTTGGCTTTCGCAGCAATTTGGAAGACGTAACTATTTTGTGGCTTCTATCATAATATTTACAGTCTGCTCCTTTTTGTGCGGTAATGCCAGTAATATTTGGGAACTTGTAGCTTTTAGGTTTGTACAAGGTATGGGTGGTGGTGCCTTACTAGTAACAGCCCAAACCATTATAACCGAAAGTTACCCCGTAGCAAAACGTGGTATGGCGCAAGCTATTTACGGTATGGGTGTAATTGTTGGTCCAACTTTAGGTCCGCCTTTAGGAGGATATTTAGTAGATAATTATTCCTGGCCTTATATATTTTATATCAATATTCCGTTGGGTATTATTGCTACTATTCTGGCGATTACTTTCGTAAGAAGTCCAAAATACGGAGAGAAATTAAAAGCAAATCAGGTTGACTGGTGGGGAATTATATTATTAGCCGCTTTTATTGGTTCATTACAATTCGTTCTGGAACACGGACAACAAGATGATTGGTTTAATGATTCGCTAATTGTAACTTTAAGTGTGGTTACAGTTCTTGGATTGGTATTGTTTATCTGGAGAGAGCTTACTTATAAACATCCAATTGTAAATTTAAGTGTTTTAAAAGATGGAAATTTAAGAATTGGAACCGTAATGTGTTTTATTCTTGGTTTCGGTTTATACGGATCTACTTTGATCATCCCGATTTACACGCAATCTATTTTAGGATGGACCGCAACTGATGCCGGATTATTATTGATTCCGGGTTCGATTACAACAGCGATCATGATGCCATTTGTTGGTAATATGATTCAAAAAGGTGTTCCGCAAGGATATATGGTGGGAGTAGGATTTTTAATTTTCTTCTTTTTTACCTTTATGATGCGCAACCGTCTTACACCTGATACAGGAGTTGAACATATGTACTGGCCTTTGATTTTAAGAGGAGTTGGTTTAGGATTACTTTTTGTACCTATTACAACACTTTCCCTTTCTACATTAAAAGGAAAACATATTGGTGAAGGAGCTGCTTTTACCGGAATGATGAGACAATTAGGAGGTTCATTTGGTATTGCAATCATTACTACTTTTATCACTCGTTTAAGCCAGGAACACAGGGTTAATTTATTAACAAATTTAGATCCTGCCAATTACCAGGTTCAACAACGTATAATAGGAATGCAGAGAGCTTTTGAAGCAAAAGGTTATAGTGCGGATGTTGCTCTTAAAAAAGCCTATCAGGCAATAGATTACGCCGTTTTAAAACAAAGCACAGTGATGTCATACATGGATATATTCATGTATTTGGGAATCATGTTCTTATTCTGTATACCAATTATTCTTTTCATTAAAAAAGGAAAAAACAAAATTAATCCTGCTGATGCAATGCATTAATAATAATTGATTTATAATACGAAAAAGCCGGGCTATTTATTTAGTCCGGCTTTTTTTATTTAATAATAACAATGGCATAATCCAAAGGGATTAAAATCCCTCCCTACAATATAGCCCGAGTCTCCGACTCTCTACTAAAAATCTTAGAACCTCAGCATCTTAGAATCTTAGAACCTTCCTCAAAAAAACCTACCTTGTAAACACCAAATGATTTCCATCAGAAAGATTGGCATCAAAACCATATCCATCATAATCGAAACCTTTAAGATCATCAATAGTTTCGGCATTCGTATCGATAATATAACGTACCATCATACCTCTCGCCTTTTTAGCAAAGAAACTGATGATTTTTAATTTTCCGTCTTTGTAATCTTTAAAATCCGGAGTAATTACAGGAACTTTTAAAGCCTTAACATCAACTGCAGAGAAATATTCGTTACTCGCTAAATTCACAAACAATTCTCCTTTTTCTAATTCTTTGTTTAAAGCTTTTGTAACAGTTGGTTTCCAGAATTCATGCAGATTTTTATATTCACCAATTGGTAATTTAGTTCCCATTTCTAAACGGTACGCCTGCATTAAATCTAATGGTTTTAAAACGCCATAAAGACCGGATAAAATTCTAAGCTTATTTTGTAAAACCTCTACTTTCTCTAACGGAATTGTATAAGCATCCAATCCCGTATATACATCTCCATCAAAAGTATAAATGGCCGGACGTGCATTTTCCGGAGTAAAAGGAGTTTTCCAATCCTGATTTCTTTTCCAGTTTAAATCTGATAATTTATCTGAGATTGACATTAAGTCTGCTAATTCAGCTGGCTTTTTTTCTTTTAAAACTTTATGAACCTGACGCGCTTCTTTTAAAAAAGCAGGTTCAGTATATTGAGGAGTTGGTAATTCTTTTTCGAAATTTAATGACTTCGCCGGCGATATAACAATTTTCATGTGTGCATTTTTTATAGAATTCAAAAATACAAATTGAAATTTTAAAAATAAGATATCAGAATTGATTTGTTTGATAGGTATATAAATCAACCCGACGGATGTTTTTTTTTCGCCACGAATTCACGAATTTCTTTTTTTATTGATTATGATTCGTGAAATTCAGCGTGAAGTCTTTTGTTTTAATAAAATTTGATACCTGAAACTATGAATTTGTTCAAAAAAGTAAACGATAGATTGTAATAGGCATTTTCTATGTTGTAAATTTGCAGCTATAAAATTCCAAATAACATTTCAATATAAAATTGAAAGTTGCATTCTAAATATTAGCCACGAATTCACGAATTAACTTTTTAATCATTAATTTAAAAAAATTCGTGAATTCGTGGCGAAAAAAAATTAGAGTATGACAAAAATATTATATCAACTGGAAAGTTATCAGATAATGGGAATTTTATTTGATGTTCATAGAAATTTAGGTGGAGGTTTTTCTGAAATCGTTTATAAAGATGCTTTAGAATATGAATTTAGAAAAGCAAATATTCCATTTGAAAGAGAAAAAGAATATTTAGTAAATTATAAAGACACGATATTGAATCATAGATTCTATGCTGATTTTGTTTTGTTTGATAAAATTATACTTGAAATAAAATCAAGTGATTTTTTACATCCCAAACATATTTCGCAATGTCTAAATTATTTAAAGGTTTCAAAAACCCATTTGGCAATTTTAGCAAACTTTAATTCTGTCTCACTTGAACACAAACGTATTATTTTATAAAAAATTAGTGAATTCGTGGCTATACAAACAAACTATAAAACAGCTTTACAAAATAAAATCTTCGAAATAATTTCGAAAGCATCTCAGGAACTTAATGTCGACAGTTATGTAATTGGCGGCTTTGTTAGGGATTTGCTTTTAAATCGGGGGTCAAAAAAAGACATTGATGTGGTTGCTGTTGGCAGTGGTATCGAATTGGCTTTGAAGGTTTCTGAATTACTTCCAAAAAAACCAAAAGTACAGGTTTTTAAAACTTACGGAACCGCAATGCTGCGTTTTGAAGATACTGATATTGAATTTGTTGGTGCCCGAAAAGAATCTTACAATTTTGACAGCCGAAATCCTATTGTAGAAAACGGAACGCTTGAAGACGATCAAAACCGTCGTGATTTTACCATAAATGCATTGGCTTTATCGCTAAACGAAAAAACCTTTGGAGATCTTTCTGATCCTTTTAATGGTTTGGCCGATTTAGAAAACAAAACGATAAAAACGCCTTTAAACCCTGATATCACTTATTCTGATGATCCGTTGAGAATGTTGCGTGCGATTCGTTTTGCAACGCAATTGAATTTCGAAATCGAAGAAAACTCACTAAATGCTATCACCAAAAATGCAGATCGTATTAAAATTATCTCCGGTGAAAGAATTGTAGACGAATTAAACAAAATTCTATCTACTCCAAAACCTTCAACAGGATTTTTACTTTTATACAAAACCGGACTTTTGGATATTATTTTACCTGAGTTAACAGCTTTAAATCAAGTAGAGGAAATTGAAGGTCATACGCATAAAAACAACTTTTATCACACACTTGAAGTAGTCGATAATATTTGCCCTAATACAGATGATGTTTGGTTACGTTGGTCGGCTTTGTTGCATGATATTGGAAAAGCGCCAACAAAGCGTTTTAATAAAAAACAAGGATGGACTTTTCACGGTCATGAATTTTTAGGTGGAAAAATGGCGAAGAAAATATTCGAACGTCTTCACATGCCATTAAACCATAAAATGAAATTTGTGCAAAAAATGGTTATTATGAGTTCGCGTCCGATTGTTTTGGCGCAGGATATTGTAACCGACAGCGCAGTCCGTCGTTTGGTTTTTGATGCTGGTGAAGATGTTGAGGATTTAATGACATTGTGCGAAGCAGATATTACAACCAAGAATCCTTCGAAATTCAAGAAATACCACAAAAACTTTGAAATCGTTCGCAAGAAAATTGTCGAAGTAGAAGAACGCGATCATGTTCGTAATTTTCAACCGCCAATTTCAGGTGAAGAAATTATGGAAATATTCGATTTAAAACCTTCGCGCGAAATTGGAGTTTTGAAAGAAGCGGTGAAAGAAGCTATTTTGGAAGGTGATATCCCGAATGAATATCAGGCTGCATATGATTTTATAATTAAAAGAGCTGTAAAATTAAATTTAACGCCTAAGAAATAATGGATGCTTTAGGTGCTGTCTTTCTTGTTTTACTTTTATTGGTATTCATAATATCAAATATTATGTTTTCAAAAAAACTAAAAGACACAAACAGTAACCATTTTAAACTTAAAATTATATTTTTCTTTAGCTGCATAATTGCAATTGCAATAGTTTTTATTGCATTCTTTATTTTTGAATCCTCTATTCTTATAGATGTTTTAAAATTAGAAATCAATGATACGTATGCCGAGAGAATTGGGAAGCTTTCGATAATACTTCCATTAAATATTATTGCAAATTATTTTATGGCAAAATTTTACTTAAAGAAAAAACGAACAAACGAAATAGAATTAATTGGAAAAGAATGAAAAAAGAGAATAAATCAGTAATCATTTGGTTACTATCAGGATGTGTTTTATTGTTTTTAATGGTTGTTGTTGGCGGAATTACCCGTTTAACAAATTCAGGTTTATCCATGACCGACTGGCATTTGGTAACTGATACCTTCCCGCCTCTTACGGATGCAAAATGGAATGAAGCTTTCGAGCAATACAAGAAGTTTCCGGAGTATCAAAAAATCAATATTCACAACGATTTTCAATTATCCGATTATAAATTTATTTACTTCTGGGAATGGTTTCACCGTTTTATTGGTCGAATCATCGGGCTAGTTTTCTTTGTTCCTTTTGTTTATTTTTTAATGAAAAAGAAACTGGATCGTTCTACTATCAAAAAATGTATCGTTCTTTTGGCAATGGGAGGTTTTCAAGGTTTCCTTGGATGGTTTATGGTTCGCAGCGGATTAATCGACAATCCTGATGTAAGCCACTTTAGACTTTCTTTACACCTTACTTTTGCTTTCATCACTTTCGCTTATACTTTATGGGTAGCATTAGATTTAATTTATCCTGAAAGCACGATTACTAAAGTAATTCCGCTTCGCAATATTGCACGATTTGCTTTGGTGGCGCTATTAATTCAAATTATTTATGGCGGTTTTGTGGCGGGATTAAATGCAGGATTAATTCACAATCACTGGCCATTAATGAGTGATGGAGAATTTATACACGATTCTGTTTTTATTGAACAACCAACTTTGGTCAAAAATTTAATCGAAGGTAAAAGCGGTGTCCAGTTTGTACACAGGACTTTTGCTTATGTTGTAGTGGCTCTTATTTTGTTTTTATACTATAAAAGCACTCAATTTTCGCTTTCAAGAACACAAGTAAATAGCATTAAAACTTTAGTAGCTTTTGTATTTATTCAATTTGCATTGGGTGTATTTACGCTATTATATAGTGTTCCATTGGCTTTAGGATTAATTCACCAAATTATGGCATTTTTCCTTTTGAGTGCAATGACTTTTACCTTGCATCGATTGAGTAAATAAACAAACATAAAAAACAAAAAAGATCCTTCGTTTTAAGGATCTTTTTGTTTTTTATCTATTTTGACCTAAACCGCATTGAATCTAAACCGGATTAAAATTCGACCCTAAAAAATTGATCGAGCCGATGGCTCTTTAATTTCGGGTTGAATTCTGCATGGAATAAATTTATCCCAGCCATGCTTTAAAATCCTGCACTTTTTCACGGCTTACAATCACTTCGTCTTCTTTATAAGAAGGTAAAATTACTTTGAGACGTGAATTGGTATATACCTGAATTTCTTTGATTGCTGTAAGCGGAACAATAAATTTTCTGCTTACGCGAAAAAAATCCTTCATGTCTAATTCCTGTTCCAAAATTTCTAAAGTAGAATCGATCAGATAGTTTCTATTTTCGAAAGTATGAATATAAGTTCCTTTGTTTTCACTAAAAAAACATTCGATTTCATCAGTCGTAATAACTTTTAAATGTTGGCCTATCTTTACGGTGAATCGTTTTTTGTAACTCTTCTCGAAAGGATTGGACAACATTTGACGAATTTGCTCAAAATCAAGTTGAAGATTTTGATTTCCTGAATCTGCTTTTGGAATTCGGTTTTTGAATTTTGTGACAGCAATTTCTAAATCATCCTCGTCAATAGGTTTCAAAAGATAATCGATACTATTTAATTTGAAGGCCTTTAAAGCATATTCATCATAAGCCGTAGTAAAAATAATCGCGCTTTGAATGTTTACTTTTTCGAAGATTTCAAACGACAAACCATCTGATAACTGAATATCAAGAAAGATTAAATCAGGATGTTGATTATTGGTAAACCAATGAACTGATTCTTCTACAGAGTGCAGCATGGTTTCTACTGCAATATCTAACTTTTCGAGCTTACGCTGCAATAATCTTGCTGCCGGCTTTTCGTCTTCTATAATTAATGTGGTCATTTAGTACAATGCAAAAATTGAAAAATTCAGTTTAAAATTACTCCCATTTATTTTTATTCTGAGCATCTTTATCAATATATTTTTGAATTTTCTTTTGCTCCCAGTCTTTACTAAAAAAAACGTCCGGTCCAAATACCGTAAAGGCATGAATTAAAATAGCAATGCCCCAAAATACAGCAGTTGAATACGTATGCCATTCAAATAAACCACTTTCATTAAACGCTTTCCCAAAAAAATCTCTGTTTAGACTCGAGAAAATAATGATCAAATTAACGATTATATACACTTTTAAATGCGAATAGAATCCTTTAATTTTTTTGACTTTTTTGTATGCTGCCTTATAATTTTCGTCCCCGCTGTGTTTTCCATAATGCTTTTGGTATTCTTCACCTAATTCATCATAAAACTGTCTTCTAAATCTTCCCATTTTATTATAACTTTAAAATTATTGCCATTTGCTTTTATTCTCTTTTTCCTTGTCCATAAATTCTTTGATTTTTCTTTCTTCCCAGCCTTTTCCTAAAACCGGAAATACTTCAAAAACTTTTAACCCATGAAAAACAACTCCAAATCCCCACCACATCAAAGGCCAGTAAAACCATAAATGATTGGGTGATGTATACAAGTTAATAAAAATCAAAACTGCGTTTACTAGTAAAAAAGAAGTCAGGTTTCCGTAAAATCCTTTAATACTTTCTACTTTCTTTCTAGCTGCGAAATATTTATCCTCTTCATTATAATTTACTTCCATGATTACTCCCATTTTTGTTTTTTTGTTTTTTTCTCTAAGATACTTTTCACTTTACGCTCTTCCCATTCTTCCCCAAAAATTTTAAAAGAAGCGAATACATCAATGGCAGAAACTAAGAAGAAAACCGTCCAGATTCCCATTACAAAAAGATTGATATGTTTTAAAGGGAAAAAATTAAACGGAACTCCGAAATATTCCTTCAAAATAAAAAAGATCACTCCTATAACGTAGACAAACATATGCGAATAAAAAGCTTTCAATTTTACTACTTTTTTATTTGCCATTTTTTGAAGTTCGAATTCTTCCTGATCATTATTAAGATGATTTTCCATAATTATTTCCAGGTTTGTTTATTTTCTTTCTCTAAGATCTGCCTGATTTTTCGTTCTTCCCAATCTGAGCTGTAACCAAAAACTTTAAAAGCATGCATTACGACTCCAAATCCCCAGCCCAAAGCCGAAAACCAAAACCACTGAAATCCAGGAGAATACCTCAAATTTATAAAAATCAAGAATGGAATCACACAAACATATGAAATAACATTCCCGTAAAAACCTTTCAATTCTTCTACTCTTTTTTTAGCTCTGAAATAAGCCTTATTTTCATCGCTATATTCTGCACTTGTTTCCATAACTGTAATTTGTTTGGTCAAAATTGGAATTTTGACTGTAAAATTTTTCTCATTTTGTTCAATCAATACTTTTCTGTTGGTTACAATTCCGTATCGATTTACGATATTCTGCAACCCCACTCCTTGCCTGTCCTGCAAAACTTCTTTCTTTTGAAAATCATTCTGAATGGCTAAATATTCTCCATCAACAAAAATTCTGATATGCAGTGGTTTTTGCTCACTCACTACATTGTGTTTTACTGTATTTTCTAACAAAAGCTGCAACGATAGCGGAACTACTTTTGCATCCGGATTGATATTTGTTGCAGGTAATTCGTAAAACAAACTATTTTCGAAACGCATTTTGAGCAAATTCATATAGGTTTTTGCGAATGACAATTCATCTTCGACCGATACCAGTTCTTTGTCTTTTTGCTCTAAAACGTAACGGTAAATTTTAGATAATGAAGTGGTAAAACGTTGCGCATTATCCGGATTTTCTTCGATTAAAGAACTTAAAACATTCAAACTATTAAAAAGAAAGTGCGGGTCGATCTGATTTTTTAAACTTTCAAATTTAGCATTTGCCGTTCCTGCAATAATCTTTTGTTGTGTTATCTCGAACTTTGATGCCTGTTTCCATTTTACCATAAAGCTTCTTGCCTGCATGAAAATAGAAACTCCAAGAGATAAAACGATATAAAAAAAGTGGTTCCAAATCATTCTGTCGCTAAAAAACTTCTCTACAGGAAGATTTTGAACTAATACATAAATGATATAATTAATTCCTAAAACGGCTGGAACAGTGTATAAAACCGTAACCAAAATTCCGTAATACACTCTTAAATTAGTCTGTTCCAGCCAATCCCATTTTCTATCCAGGAGAACACTTAAAAAACCATTTCCAAAACCCAATCCAAAAGAATAAAGAGAGCTTAAAAGAAATGTTAGCAATACGTTTTGAATGGTGAGATCAGCGCCTAAAAAAGCAGAGAATATTACTGTAAAGACCATAGAAATCTTGAAACAAATGATTGTTCCGCTTTTTAAATCAGCAAATGAACTTCTATAGTCTTTCATTATAATATCAACTTAAATTATTTTTATTTTTTGCAATTTTTTTGAGCTTCTAAAGCTCTTTCTAATCCCCATTTTGGCGAAAAAGAAGTTTCTGGTTTAAATGTAGCAAAAAGTTCAACAGCTTTATCAACTTGTACACAAAGTGGTTTTGTATCAACACCTGTCCATTTTGCGCCGCCTAACTGATAATCAGCTTCTCCAAAAACAATTCTGGGATTGTTAGGATCGATTGCTTTTCCTTTTGCGTAAGCTTCCATTACCTTGGCTGAATATTTCATTCCGTTTGTCATTGGGTCTGCTACTACCCAGGCCGTATAAATCAAAGCCTGCAGGGCATATAATTCGGCATTGTTTTGATCTTTTATTAACTCAGTATCTAATGCATCTTGAGCTTTTGTCAATAACAAATCTATTTTTGTTTTATCTTTTTCAGAAAATGCAGTTGTAGTGTTGATTAGAGCAACATAATAATTAGGCAAATAACTTGTTTTTTCTGCTGCAGCGATTCTTTCAAACAAAGCCGAAGCTTCTGTGTTTTTTCCTTCTTTCCAAAGCCCGAACGCTTTTCCCATTCCTTGTTCAAATTGTGTTTGGGCAGAACTTATTAAAACTGCGAATAATGCGACTAAAGTGATGATTTTTTTCATTTTACAGGTAATTAAAATGGTTGTTTTTAAATTATTTTGTTAGTTACTATTTTATAAGGCAATTTCAATTTTTGAATCTTTAGCAATGACAAATTTAGCATCTTTATAGGCCGGCGGTCCCATAAATCCTTTTGCATTGTTTGAAGCGGCATAATCTTCAGAAGGAATTCCCATCATGTTTTTATCCAGTTTTCCGTTATTGTTTTCATCGTGGTACGTTGAAATTGCATATTCTCCAGCCGGAAGATTGTCGAATGTTACCATTGCTTTGTTGTCTTTAATTTTAGAAGCAACACTTTTATAAGTTGTTTTAAGAAATGTACCATCTGAGTTGTACAAACCTACTTTAAGAGTTCCTGAATTATTCTTTAAACCCGAAACAGCAATGGTTAGTTTTACATTTTGAGCAGACATCAGACTGCAGATAAATAAGGTGATTATTGTAATAATTTTGATCATGGCTTTTTTTTAAGTTACTAAGATGCTAAGGTTCTGAGATTCTAAGTTTTGTTGATGATTAAAACTCTTCTTTTTAATTTGTTAAGGTTTTAAGGAGATAAGCTTCTTTTTTTCTCAGTGTCTAGAGGCTTAGCAACTTAGTCGCTTATTATTTATACTTCAAAAATACTTTGGTTTTTGTTCTCTTAAAATTAAATAATACTGAGTTGTTGATTTTGATGACTGAATTGTTTTTTTTTGAGGTTCTGAGATTCTAAGATGCTAAGGTTCTAAGTTTTTTTTATTTAATATCTAAAATCTTCGCGACTTAGAGCCTTAGAATCTTTTCTTAGCATCTTAGAACCTTAGTATCTTAGCAACTATAAATTTTTCAACTGATTCTCATTTTTATTATCACTAATCGTCCAGAAGAAACCTACGAAAAAGAATCTGTCTGCGGTTGGTACAACGGGCTGTCTGTTATACACTCCGTTTGGGTCCGGTAATTTTGCGTAATCGTAACCAAAAACATTTTGAGTTCCTAATACATTCGAAACTGAGAAATACAGAATTTTTTGTGTCGTTAATAAATACGCCCAGTTAAAACTCAAACTATTATATGACTTTGTTTTTCCGTTCATAAATTGAGTTTGATTTGGATCGTTGTAAGGTCGGCCTGAACTAAAACTGTTGGTGAAACCTATTTGCGATTTCCAATCGGTGATAAAATATTTGGTTACGATAGATAAACTGTGATTCGCAACAAAATTAGGAGTTGCCATAGTTGGAAAATTCTTGTATTGTCTTTCTGAATCGATATAAGAATATGAAATCCAATATTCTAAGTTTTTTAATAAATTACTGTCTCTCCAAAACAAATCCAATCCTTTTGCATAACCTGAACCGTTATTATTGAAAACTGAATTGTACTGAATATCTCTCGTATTGTACTGAACTAAATTGCTGTAATCTTTATAGTAAGCCTCAGCTCTAAAGGTTTGTCCTGGTTTTGTAAACTGATAATTTAAAATATAATGTCTCGCTTTTTCACTTTCGAACTGATGGTATTTTGAGTATTTAATATAATCAACAACAGGAGTTTGGCTAAAATCTCCGTAAGCAAACGAAAACTGACTGTTTTTAGAAACTTTATAAGCGATTGAAGCTCTTGGTGCAATATTCGTTTCGTCAAGTAAACTATTATTCGAAAGCCTCAAACCTACTTTCATTGCCAGGTTTTTCGAGAATAAAATATCTCCTTCGGTATAAAATGCAGCGATGTTTGAATCGTAACCATTTGCTGTTTTTATCGAAATATTATCATCAAAGTTTTCATTGTATCTCGTCATAAAATAATCGGCTCCAAAAGACAATTTAAAATAGTTTGAGATGTTTTTTCTCAGTTTCAATTTCAGTTGTGCTGCATTTTCGTTGCTGTCAACATCATTACTATCGAATTTGATTTTGTTTTTGCTGTAACCGTAACTAATTCCTGAAGTAAGCTGCCAGCCGGTTCCAAAATCTCCTTTATAAGAGGCATTCAAATAAAAATTATTATTGTTTAAATCGGTTCTGATGGGATCAGCGAAATTTACATTCTTCTGGTTTAAATCGAATTTTTCAGCATCAAAAGCAGCGTATAATTTAAAAATACCTCTTTCAAAATGATATCGATATACTGCCTCACCTCCTAAAGATTGATACGGATTATTCCAGTCTACATTTTGAGGAATTACAGCCTGATAAGGCGCCAGATTGATATAATTGGTATTGATGCTAAAAGAGCTTTTTTTCCATTTTTGCGTATTTCCAACTCCTAAACCTACAGTCATCAAGGCAATATCTGTTTTATTCTGGTCCGGCTCATCTTGCGTATTCAATAACAAAACACTGGACAAAGCTTCACCATATTCAGCAGAATAACCTCCGGTAGAAAAAGCAATTCCGCTAAACAAAAATGGCGAAAATCTGCTGCGGGTTGGCAAATTATTCGTTGTCGCGCCATAAGGCTGCGCTACACGAAGTCCGTCTACAAAAGTCTGGGTTTCGCTGGCTTCACCTCCACGAACAAACAAACGTCCGTCTTCGCCAACAGTTTGTGTTCCCGGCAAGGTTTGCAAAGCGGCAATAATATTTCCGGCAGATCCTGCAGTGGTTACAATGTCTAAAGGTTTTAAAACTGAAACTCTGGCTTTATCTCCGGATTCTAATGTTCCGGCGGTAATTACAACGGCATCCAGTGCGTTTACATTCTCTCTTAATTTTACGATTTGGTCTTTATAGTTGGCAACATCAATTTCTTTTTTGAAAGTATCATAAAGTAAAAAACTGATCACTAATGTTTTATTTCCGGTTTCTGTTGTTTCAAACGAAAAATCTCCCGTTTCAGAACTTGTCGCTCCGTCGTATGTTCCATCTATATAAATATTAGCGCCCGGAACAGGTTTGCCTTTTTGATCTAATACTTTACCGGAAATGGTATTTTGGGCAAAAATGAAAGTCGTAAAAAATAAAAAGGTAATTGTAAAAAGTAATTTGGTTGTCATGGTTTTTGATTTTGATAGAGCAAATATATTTTAACATTTTTTGTTAAAAAATATAAAATAACCCAATTGTAGAATTTCAGGGATGAGTTGTAAATTAGTTTTATTTGTATCTTAGCTTTTAGTTCAAAGTATTTAATAAAACATCTAATGAACATAGCAATTGCACAGGTAAAACCTTTAAAAGGAGATATTTCAGCCAATATTGAAAAGCATATAAAGTTTATTGAACTTGCAGTTTCATTAAATGCGAATGCTGTCTTTTTCCCTGAACTTTCGTTAACAGCTTATGAACCAGAGTTGGCTAAAGATCTCGCAACTCATAAAGATGACAAGCGCTTTGATGTCTTTCAGGAAATTAGTGATCTTAAAAACATTACTATCGGAGTTGGATTTCCGCTAAAAACTGAAAGCGGCATACAAATTAGTATGATTATTTTTCAGCCCAATAAAGAAAGTATTTCTTATTCTAAACAGCTACTTCACGAAGACGAATTGCCGTATTTTGAAAATGGAAAAGGCCAGGAAATAATCGAAATTGATAATCAAAAAATTATTCCGGCTATTTGTTTCGAAAGCCTGCAAACGGAACATGCACAAAAAGCAAATGAACTTGGAGGTGAAATTTATCTCGCCAGTGTTGCAAAATCTCAAAACGGAATAGAAAAAGCGTTTGCGCATTATCCTAACATTGCTAAAAAATACATTATGCCGGTTCTAATGGCTAATTGTATTGGGGAATGCGATAATTTTGTAAGTGCTGGCCGCAGTGCTGTCTGGACAAAAGAAGGAAAATTAGCCGACCAGCTTGACAACAAAAACGAAGGTATACTCGTTTTTAATACTGAGACTGAAAAAGTTGTAAAACAGTTTATCTAGAAATTGATTTTATATCTTTGATAATCACTAAAACCGAAAATTTAATTTTTAGAAATCACAAATAATCCATCGCAGTTATGTCAGAAAGCAAAAGAGTTTCGAATTTATATCAGTCCATTTATAATGGAAATCCATGGCTGGAGGTTACTTTGGCACATACTTTAGAAAATATAACGGCTGAGCAGGCTTACAGAAAAATAAATCCAAATTTAAACACGATTTGGGAAATTGTCAATCATTTAATTCAATGGAGAAGGAATATTTTAAGACGTATGCAGGGAGAAACCGTTACTACTCCTGACCATAATTATTTTGTACCAATTCTGGATTCGTCTGAAGCTTCATGGGAACAATCGCTGCAAAGCCTGGGGAAATCACAAGAATTATGGGATGCCTTTTTTGAAGATTTTGACGATCAGGATTTCGAAAAAATTTACGTGAATAATGGTCATACGTATTACGAGCATATTCATGGCATTATTCAGCACGATGTTTATCATTTAGGACAGATCGTTATTTTGAAGAAGTTGCTTTAATTATATAGTAATAATATAAAAATTGATCCTTTCAAGGATTAAAATCCGTTGCTACAATATAAAGCATTTCTCCGGAATTTTTTTGAGGAGTTCCGTAGGAACAAAATATATTGTAGGATGGATTTTAATCCATCATTCGCAAATAGCAACCCAATCTTGTCATTCCGAGGAACGAGGAATCTCCGTAAGAAACTCCGCAAAGAAAGTGCAGATCTGTGTCGATTCTGCAACGAGGATTCCTCGTTCCTCGGAATGACAAGAATGGGTTCTGATCGCGAACGACAAGCTTATAAATAAGCAAACTAAATTTTAAATTCTTATGAATACCGAAAAAGAAAAAATGATTGCGGGAGAATATTATGTTGCAGGAGACCCTGTTTTAGTAAAAGACCGAAGAAAAGCTAAAAATTTATTACACCGATTAAACGTAACCGAATATCGCTTAACCAAAAAAGCAAAAGAAATTTTAGCGGAATTAATTCCTAATACGGGCAAGAGTTTTTATATCGAGCCTCCTTTTCATTGCGATTACGGTTATAATATTTTTTGTGGCGACAACGTTTATTTTAATGTCAATTGTGTTGTTCTGGATTGCGCGCCCGTAAATATTGGATCGAATGTGTTTTTCGCTCCAAATGTTCAAATCTATACTGCCACGCATCCGCTTGACGCCGAATTAAGAAGATCACTCGAAAATGCATTGCCTATTTCTATTGGAGACGATTGCTGGATTGGCGGAAACTCTGTTATTTGTCCAGGAGTAACTATTGGTAAAGGCTGTGTTATTGGCGCAGGATCTGTGGTTACAAAAGACATTCCGGACAACTCATTAGCTGTTGGAAATCCGGCCAAAGTTATTAGAAAATTAAATCAAGAACCTGAATCTAAATAAATGCTTACCTTAAATAAAGTCCATCATATTGCCATCTTATGTTCTGATTATCAAAAATCGAAAACTTTTTATACCGAAGTTTTAGGATTAACGATTATTAGGGAAATCTACCGCGAAGAGCGCCAATCTTATAAATTAGATTTGGCTTTAAACGGAACTTACATCATCGAATTATTTTCATTTCCAAATCCGCCGCAACGTCCTTCACGACCGGAAGCGGTTGGATTACGTCATCTAGCATTCGAAGTAATTAATCTGGAAGAAACAATTGCTTTCCTGAATACTAAAAATATCGAATCAGAACCCATCAGAATTGACGAAACCACCGAAAAGCGATTTACATTTATTGCTGATCCTGATTTGTTGCCTATTGAGTTTTATGAGAGATAAGTGATTTTCTTGCCACAAAGACGCTAAGACGCAAAGTTTTTTTTAAAAGATTACGTGATAAAACATATTGTTTGTCATTCTGAGGAACGAAGAATCACAATCGTAACGCCGCAAACAAAATCGCCAATCTTTGCCAAGTTTCTAATGATATTTCTCTTTCGTAAACATGACATAAAATGAGGAAAAACTTAGTGCCTTGGTGTCTTTGTGGCAAATTAAAGAATTTTCTTTCTTTTATAACTTTAACACAATATAATGAGTGATTTGTATTAAAAAACGAATTTGATTCTCTAATTTTGTAATCCGCATAAAAATATTGCGATTTTATAAATCCACATCTGATGAACAAAACGGCGAAAATCAAAAAAAATCATCAATTTATTGTCCTTCAAAAATTAGTTATCGTTTCTGTTTTAATTGGCTTTCTTTCTGCCTTTTTAGGAATTTCACTAAAAAAAATTACGGAGTATTACGAAGAAATCTTCTTTCATGAAGTCTCGGTAAACCCCATTTTTTATATTATTTTTCCGGTTTTCGGATTGTCTGTAATTTATTTTCTAAGACAATATTTATTCAAGAAAAAAGAAAACAAAGGCATCAAAGAAGTTTTTGAAAGTACCAAATCAACTTCAAAAAATTTACCTTCTTATAAAATTCCATCACACTTTATAAACGGCTTACTAACCGTTGCTTTTGGAGGTTCAACCGGAATCGAAGTTTCGACAGTTGTTGCCACCGCCACAATAGGATCCGTTGCACAGCAAAAAGAAAATGTATTTCGTAAATACAAAACTGAGTTAATTTGTGCCGGAGTTGCTGCTGGTGTTACCGCTTTATTCAGCAGCCCAATTGCAGGAATTTTATTTGCACTCGAAGTAATTTCCAGAAAAGTGACCCGTGCTTTTGTGATTTCGAACATCATTGCAGTTTCAGTTGCTTTTGGATTACTTACTATACTAAAGGAAGAGCCATTATTTGCTGTTTCTATTACAACCTGGCATTTAAAAGCGATTCCCTATTTTATTCTTTTAGGAATTTTAGCAGGAATAAATTCGGTTTATCTAACGCGTTGTGTCTTGTTCTTTAAATCTCAATTTGGAAGAATCGACACTCATTATTATAAAATCTTAATTGGTTCTGTTGTTTTAAGTGTTTCGCTATTTGTTTTCCCTCAATTATATGGCGAAGGCTATCATGCTATAAAAGGGATTTTTGGTAACTCAACAGAAATTCCGTTAACACTTACTTTAGCTTTTACTTTTGTTGGAGTCTTGCTTTTAAAACCAATTGTAACCTCTATTACATTAGCTTCGGGCGGAGACGGAGGAGTTTTTGCTCCAAGCCTTTTCATTGGTGCTTTTTTAGGATTATTATTGGCTTCTGTTCTAAATACATTTTTTCATGTGCACGTACTTCCGGTTAACTTTATGATTATCGGGATGGCAGCTGTTTTAAGTGCCAGTATTCATGCACCTTTTACAGCCATATTTTTAGTATGCGGATTAACAAATGACTACACTTTGTTTTTACCCATTTTGGTCGTTTGTTTAATATCAAAATATACCGCAAAAATGATTTATCCTTTTACCGTATACAGTTATGCCCCAAGCCTGACTAAATAAGTTAATTATTAATCTTAATTCTTTTCAAGCAAAATACCACATTTATGCCCACTCCAAAAATTAAAAGAAGCTACCGCAAAACACGATATATTCTTTACAAAGAAACTTTAATTGACACTAAAGAACATTTTTGGTCATTTATTGGTTCATTTATTGGGATTGGAATTCTGGCTTACGTACAGTCAATTCACTTTTCAGGAAATGATGCCGTTTATTTAATTGGTTCCTTTGGAGCTTCGAGTGTATTGGTTTACGGAATTATTCAAAGTCCGTTTTCACAACCCCGAAATTTAGTTGGCGGACACGTTATATCTGCTTTTATAGGTGTTACAGTTCATAAACTGGCACCGGATATTATCTGGATTGCTGCGCCATTGGCAGTTTCGCTTGCCATAATCGCTATGCAGATTACCAAAACACTTCACCCTCCAGGAGGCGCAACCGCTTTGATTGCCGTTATCGGAACCGAAAAAGTAAAAGCTTTGGGATATATGTACGTGATTTCTCCGGTTTTAGTGGGAACATTAATTTTACTTTTTACTGCTTTGATTTTTAATAATATGACTTCAGGCAGAAGTTATCCTAGTCATAGCTCTTATCACAAACGTTATCATAAAATTAGAAAACGATTGGTTGGGAGATAGTTTAAAATTTCCTATTATTTCGACGTAAGGAGATAAATACGAAAAATCGCCACGAATTCACGAATGATGATTTACAACGAATAGCAACAAATTCGTGAATTCGTGGCTAAAAATTTTCAAAGGGCAATAATATCCCATTCAAACTGGACATTTACTCTATGAATGTGATTTCTTAGTAGTCAAAAACGATACACTAATGAATAATTTTTCGATAAGGAAAATCTTTTCAACAAATCGCGATTCCTGATTCGTATTTCATTTTTTATATTTTACCTTTGACCTCTCAATAAAAACAAAGATTATGGTTTATAAATTTAGAGTAATTCTAGACGCCGAAGAAGATATTTTTAGAGACATTGCAATTCTTGAAGACGATACGCTTGAGGATTTACACAATGCAATCTTCAACGCTTTTGGTTTTGACGGAATGGAAGTAGCTTCGTTTTATACCTGCGATGAAACTTGGAATCAGGAAGATGAAATTGCACTTTTTGATACTGGCGATGTTCCCGGAGAACAAAGAACCATGAGCGATTATAAATTATCTGACCTCTTAGATGAGCAAAATACTAAAATCATTTATGTATATGATTTTATCAACATGTGGACTTTCTTAGTTGAATTGGCCGCTATTGAAGATCAGATTGCGGGAGTTCCTTACCCGGAAACTTTATTCTCTCACGGAGAAATGCCTGATGAAGCCACAGAAAAAAGCTTTGAAGCCGATATGCACGACGATATCTACGGAGAATTTGAAGATGATCTTGACGAAGACGATCTTGACATGTTCGAAGGCGACGACAGCTTTGAAGATTTTGGATTTGAGGAGAATTGGAATTAAACTAAGTTTCTGAGATACTAAGTCTCTAAGATTCTAAGTTTTTTTACATTGAAAGAATTTTCTTATTTTTAAAAATTAATTTAAAAATAAAAAAATGAGTCATTTTAGAAAGATTTTAGTTTGGCAGAAATCAATTACCTTAGTTACCAAAATTTACAAAGCAACAAGTACATTTCCAAAAGAAGAAATGTTTGGATTAACTTCTCAAATACGTCGAAGTTCAGTTTCTATTCCTAGCAATATTGCAGAAGGATCTGGAAGAGAAAGTAATAAAGATTTTTTACGATTTTTATATATTTCTCTTGGTTCTATATTTGAAATGCAGACCCAGCTTGAAATTGCAAAAAATATAATTTATTTAAAAGAAGAAGAATTTAACAATTTATACGAGGACAGTCGAGAGATCGAAAGAATGTTAGCTTCATTAATTCGAAAATTAAAAGACACTAACTAAAAACTTAGAATCTTAGAGACTTAGAATCTCAGTAACTCTAAATATGATCAACCTTTTCAACACCCACATCGAGACGCTTGCGATACACCGCGTAGGAAACAAAAGCAGAAACGAAGCGATTTTTTTATCGGAACAGCCTTTTAATTTGAATGATGAAATTGTGCCTTTGATAAAAGAGTACTTTTTTAAGCCTTTTAGAGAGAAAGAAGAAAACTATTATCAGTTTGCGCACGAAGTCGATTTGGATTACAACGACATGTTTAAATATGCAACGGAGATTTTTGATAATCCAAATAATTTGCAGGAGATTTCTAAAAGAATCACTACACATTTATTTGAGCAATCAAATCACCCGCACATTAAAAACGGAGAGGTTTATGTAACGTATTTAACCAATTTAAGTATCGACAATAATGTTGTTGATGCAATCGGAATTTTTAAAAGTGAGTTACAAGCCGACTTTTTACAGTTTGAAGAAAAAAACAGTAACCTTGAAATGATTTTGCAACAAGGTATCAACCTGAGCAAATTAGACAAAGGTTGTTTGATTTTTAATTATAAAAAAGATGAAGGTTATAAAATTCTAACTGTTGATAGTAACCGTTATGACGCACGTTACTGGTTAGAGCACTTTTTATCTGTTGATGCTTTTGAAGATGAAAACTTCATCACAAAAAAATACTTAAAATTCTGCCAAAACTTCGCAAAAGACGTTGTTTTGCCGGCAGAAGACAAAAAAGAAGAGGTAATGTTTATGAACAGATCTGTGAATTATTTCGCAAAAAATGATCAGTTTGAGGAACAAAACTTCCTAAACGAAGTATTAGACAATCCTGACTTGATTCCTGAATTCAAAAACTATAAAGTGGATAAAGGAGAAAAATACAGCATCGAAGATGTAACCTCATTCCCTATTGCCAACGCAGCAGTTTCTGACGCCAGAAAATCGATTAAAAACGTTATTAACCTGGATACACATATTCAGATTAAAATGGATTTTATCAATCCTGAAAGCGCTGAAAAATTTGTAGAAAAAGGCTGGGATGAAGAAAAACAAATGTATTACTACTTAGTTTATTTCAATAAAGAAGAAAAAAGCTAGTAGTTGATTCATTTTCTATTACTTACTTAAAACAAAAAACGGCAATTACAATAGTACTTGCCGTTTTTTTATTCATTGTATTTCCTTTCAATAAAATAAAACCAATTTAAAATGGATCAATCCCAAAAGCTATTGCGAGAGAAAAAAATTTAACACGGAGAACGCAAAGTTTTTTCAATATACTAAGTTCAATAAAAACACAAAGTTCACAAAGCTTTGTGGCCTCAGATTGTGTAAACACAACTTAAATCTTAGTGAACTTTGCGAATCCCGATAGCTATTGGGATTGTATACTCTGCGTTAAAAATAGGAGTATGAAATTTTCAATGTTTCTCCACAACTTTTAGTATTATCCCTTTAAAATTTGCTAGATTTGGTAATCCGTCTAAATTAAAATCAAAAATAATGGCCGATTTTAAAAAAACAGAATTAGAAGAACTTGCCTTTAAAACTGCGAAAACATTACTTGCAAAATATCAAAATCCGCACGATCTTAAACTTGAAGAAAATTCATCTTTAGAGGATTCGTATACTATTTTAATTACGCTTTTATATACTGAAAAGTTAAATCCTGAAGACCAATTAGCCATTGTCTCTATCATAGACGAAATGAAACTAATTGACGGCAACCTATAATTCAATAAAAAACGGCAACTACTCTGGTAATTGCCGTTTTTTATTTTTAATAATTTTATACATTATAATATAGAAAATACCGCTTTTACTATATCGTCGTAAACTTGTTTATCTCTTTCTCCGGTTCGGGCCAAAACACGAATTCCGGAATAATTATTAAAGATGAAGCGAGCCAAAACCCTTGCATCTTGTTGTTTCGAAATATGTCCGGACTCCTGCCCTTTCTTTACTGCTTTGGTAAAAACTTGTTCCATAGTCTGGCTGTTGCTTTTTACGATTTTTGCAATGTCTTCATCGTGCATGGCAAGTTCTACAGACGAGTTGACCATAAAACAGCCTTTTGTAATTCTGTCTTCCAAACTTTCAATAACGGCTTGTTTAAAAATATCGTGCAGTGTTTCTTTTACATTTTCAGATTCATCCAAAAGCTTTATAACCTGATCTTGCGAGTGTTTTTGATAACGCAGTAATGATTGCGCAAAAAGTTTCTGTTTGTCTCCAAAAGTGTCATACAAACTCGAACGGCTTATACCTAAATGCGTAACCAAATCCTGAGCCGAAGTTCCGTTATAACCTTTGTGCCAAAAAATTTCAATTGCTTTGTCTAAAGCTTTTTCTTCATTAAATTCTTTTGTTCTAGCCATGATCGAAAATTTAAATTTCTATACAAAGATACTGATTATACGGAACAATCGTTCCTGAATTTGTGTAAAAAAAAATTAAACTACAGCGTTTACTGTAAGTCCGCCATCGACAACAATTTCTGTTCCTGTAATGAATGAAGCATCATCTGAAGCTAAGAAACCAACGGTTTTTGCAATTTCTGAAGATTGTCCAAAACGTTTCAATAAAATTTTCTCTGACAAAACTGTTCCAAAACCTTCTACTTCTTCTTTTTGCAATCCTAATTTTCCATACAATGGAGTTTCAACAGGACCAGGAGAAACAGCATTTACCCTGATTTTTCTTGGTGCCAATTCTGTTGCAAAAACTTTATTTAAAGATAAAACTGCAGCCTTACTTGAAGCATAAACACTAGAATTTGTCATCCCAACATGTGCATTGATTGAAGTATTGAAAATTATAGAACCACCGTCATTTAAAATAGGCAATACTTTTTGCACTGTAAAGTAAACTCCTTTTACATTTACATTCATAATACTGTCATAATGTTCTTCTGAAGCTGACTCTACCGGAGCAAATGAAGCAATTCCTGCGTTTAAGAATAAAATATCAACTTTTCCAAATTGTGCTTTTACCTGTTCAACCAAACTATCAATTGATTTTAAATCAGATTGATCTGAAACAATTCCGGTTACGTTCAATTCAGTTTCGGCTTTTGCCAAGGCTTCTTTGTTTCTTCCTGTTACAATTACTGTTGCACCTTTCGCAACTAATTCAGCTGCAGCTGCATATCCAATTCCACTATTTCCACCTGTTACAATAGCCACTTTGTTTTCTAAATTTTTCATTTTATTTAATTTTAAGTTATTGATTATTCAATTATTATGGTACAAAGATATAATAACGGAACGATCGTTCCGTTATTATAGGTGTTAATATTTAGTTAAAATAATTATCCGTTTTTTAAAGCCCCACTTTATAAGGAGTTATCTCTATTGAACCATAAAGGAAAGAAATGGTAAAATGTCGGTGATTCTTAATTTATGCTTAATTTTGTACTCTAAAAACAAAAAAAAAATGGATCGTCTTTTACACAACGAAAGTCCTTTCGAAACGATAATCTCATTTCATAAACTAATTGAGTCTTTTGAACAAATTGCTTTATCAGATGTTGACTACCGATCTAATTACGCCAAAGCCATTCTTAAAGAAGTTGAAGCATATCCGGAATTCAGAACCGGAATTCGCGAATACAGCACCATTAAAAATAATGAAGCTTTAATTAAGAATTTGGTTGCCGATTTATTCCCAACGGCTTTGACTCATAATGAAATAAAGGCAATTACAATTCCTTTTCAGAATATATCCTTCAACTACACAGAACGTTTCAAGAAAATTTTACGCAATGCAGGTGACGAATTTTATATGGAAATTCGCGATTTTGATGAACATCAGTTCTATATTAATAATTGTTGTTTGATTTTAAGCAATTATTATAACGAACATATTGATTTCAACAAACCTTTTTTCTATGATATTCCGGACGAAAGCGGCGTAGAAAAACATTACCGCATTTTGTACAATGCCGATTTTATGGAAATTTCTCCAACAGAAAAATCTATAGCTTTGACTCAAAGTGATATTGATCTCTTAATAGATAACTATAATGATATCGAATTATGGAAATCTAAATTTCCTCCGGGAAGCTGGCAGTTAAAAGGTTTCGGAATTGTTTCTTTGTTTGATGCCACGACAGAAAGTGCTATTTCGACATTGAAAAGTAATTTATTGAAACCTGGTGTAAAAACAGTTACAACAGATCATGAAGTATCGAATATTTTTCAGTCTATTTTTAATCTTCCTAACTTAAAAGTTGGATTTATTATTTATAATCCTGAGGAAGAAAAATTCATAAGACCTGCAAAGTACGAAACGCAGCTGAAGAGTTTTTTACTTGCTGCAGATCAGGAAGTCGATTGTAAAAATGCTTTTTTTGGATGCTCTTTCGAAAACTTACTCGACAAAAAAGAACCGTTTGTTATTTCCAATGTTGCTAAATTTACAGAAGAATCTACCAACAAAAGACTTGGTGAACATTTATTAAAACAAAATATCAACAGCTGTATTTTTGCACCGGTTATCAAAGCCGGACATTTATTAGGTGTTGTTGAATTGGTTTCTGAAAATGCGCGGGATTTAAATAGTGTGAATGCGACAAAACTGGAATTGGTTTTACCGTATTTGACAGATACGATTGATCGTTACAATACAGATATGCAACATCAGATTGAAGCGATTATTCAGCGTGAATACACTACAATCCATCCGAGTGTTTACTGGAAATTTAAAAAAGAATCTCAGAATTACTTTCAAAACACCAATCATACAAAGGATTATATTTTTAAGGAAATTGTGTTTAAAAATGTATTCCCTTTATACGGACAAATCGATATAAAAGGTTCTTCTGAACATCGAAATGAAACAGTAAAAATTGATTTAAAAAATCAGCTTTCTGCTTTATTGGAAATTTTTGACAATCAAAAACCAAACTCCAATCTGGTACTTTTGGAACAAAGAAAATTTGAATTGGAATCGATGCGAACCGAATTGGATTTTCCGCTAAAAGCAGATACAGAGCAACATATTCAGCGTTATATTGAAGAAGAAATTCATCCAATATTAAAAAATACAAAAGACAACGCTACGAATCAAAAATTAGAAGAATTCTATTTTTCTACACTGGATGAAAAAACAGGAATGTTTTATCAGGAAAGAAAGAAATTTGATAATGCGATGTCAATCATCAATAAAAGACTGGCTTCTGTTCTGGACAAAAAACAAATTGAGGCACAGCAAATTTATCCGCACTATTACGAGCGCTTTAAAACAGATGGTGTCGAGCATAATTTATACATTGGAGCTTCGATTTCGCCTACTAAGCCGTTTGATATTATGTATTTGCACAATTTGCGCTTATGGCAATTGCAGACTTTATGCGAAATGGAATTAGAACATCATCAACTTAAAGAATCTCTACCTTACGAGTTGGATGTTACTTCGTTGATTTTGGTATTTAGCCAACCGCTTTCTATACGTTTTAGAATGGATGAAAAACGTTTTGATGTTGATGGAACTTACAATGCAAGATATGAAGTCGTTAAAAAACGAATCGACAAATCGAACATTAAAGGAACCAAAGAACGTATTACAGAGAAAGAAAAAATTACAATTGTGTATTCGCAAAACAGCGAAGAAGCCGAATATTTAAAATACATTAAATACTTACAGCACAAGAAAATTCTTGAACCGGCAATTGAACAATTTGAAGTTGAAGATCTTCAGGGAGTTTCAGGTTTGAGAGCGATTCGTGTAAAAGTGATTAACAATACCGCAAGTCCAACAGCAAACAAAATTACGTATCAGGATCTATTAGATGAGCTTAATTAATTATTAAGTCGTTAATATGCCAATTTTTTGATTGAATAACTAAAGCTTTGTCAAAGTTTGAAACTTTGACAAAGCTACTTTAGTAATCAAAACTTTAAATCGATTTGAATGCGATTACAAAAGCAACGACCGTAATAATGATTCCTATCATGAAAAAGTTGTAGGCAATTCGCAATAAATTGTATTTACGCTGTAACACCAATCCTAAGTAATACAAATCTTTAATCATATTCGAATAGAGATAGTCACGATCTTTCATCATTTCATTCATTGCCCAATCATATTCTTCTAAAGGCATCTTATAGAAGTTTCCAAAAAACAATAAATTAATTTTTTTGTTTTCTATATCTTCTCTGGTAAAAACTCCTGAAGTAACTTTTGGTCTTGTAGAGAGAATTGCAAAAATTATCGTAACAACACTTGACATCAACATTATAAAAGTTGGTATCACCAAATGTGCATTTTTAGGACTGTCTAATTTTGGAATAATAGACGAAAGTGCAATCGAAATAATAATTGCATTTACAGACAATAAAATATTGGCTTTGCTATCGGCAATTCCGCTTAATCGCGTATGATTTCCTAAAGTAACACGAAACAAAGTATCGACACCACGATCCGGTTTTTCGATTTTTTCTTTCTTTTTTAGTTCGTCCTCCAGTTTATCTGCTTCTTTCTTTTTTTGTTTTTCAATTTTCTTCTGAACAAGCATTAAATTCTTCTCTTTTAGAGGCTGCCATTTTCTCAGTGCATAATCAGTGTAAAAACGATGTTTGTTCATTAAAAAATTCAAATTTTCTTTTGCCCATTCGGCATTAGAAAAATCCAGATTCCAGGTATTTTTTAGTTCAATTCGCAACAATTCGCAGGTTGTTTCGTATTCTGTTCCAACAAGATGTGCAAAATCAGCATCTTTAATTATTTTTTCTAAATGTGTTTTAGGAATGTATTCTTTTATGGTAGCCATAATCAAATTGGAAACAGCCGTTATAAATTCATCCGATTGTTCTTTTTCTTTTAAAAAACTTGTAGCAATTTTCACACTCTCCTGCTCATGATTTTCATAACCATCAACATATCCTGTATCGTGAAACCAGGCAGCAACTAAAAGCATTTCCTTTTCATTTTCTTTAACATTTTCTTTTTTACAAAGCACTTTTACTGCATTTACTACCGTTAAAGTATGGTTAAAATTATGATAAGAATATAAATTAGAAAGTTTATCTTTGAGTAAATTACTGACGAAATCTTCGGATTGTTCTATTAGATTCATGGAGAATTGTTTTTATACCACTAAATTATGAAATTGTTTTTGGATAATCATTTTATTACTAAAATTAAAAACCGGTCTTTGGCATTAGTTGTATTGCTGCTGGTTTATTCCTGCGCTACGCATAAAGCGCAATACGGAAAAAATGTTAGTGCTTACGAAACGGAAAACGCAACTGATACTATAAAAATTGCACACACAATTTATTTAGTTGGAGATGCCGGAAATGCAGATGAAAAACAGGCACAGCAAACGCTTGAACTGCTGCATCAGAAATTAAAAAAATCAAACAAAAAAGCGACCTTACTTTTTTTAGGAGACAATATTTATCCTAAGGGTTTTCCCAGCGATGATAATGCTGCAGCGATATCTTTGGCTGAAACAAAACTGACCAACCAATTAAAACTTACTAAAGGTTTTAAAGGAAAAACAATTGTGATTCCCGGTAATCATGACTGGTATAATGGTATAAAAGGGCTGGAACGCCAAGCCGATTTTGTAACAAAATATCTGAACGACAAAAAAGCTTTTTTACCTCGAAAAAGTTGTGCCATCGAAGATGTTAAGATTGACAGTACTGCTACGTTAATTACTGTTGATAGCGAATGGTTCTTAGAAGATTGGGATAATCACCCCACAATGAATGATAATTGTGATATTAAAACAAGAGAAGATTTCTTTGATCAGTTAGAAAATCTATTAAATAAAAATCAGGAAAAGACAGTTGTTCTTGCTATTCACCATCCTTTGATGAGCAACGGAACTCACGGAGGACAGTTTTCTTTAGAAAAACAATTATTTCCTTTAGAACAAAAAATACCATTGCCGATAATTGGTTCTTTTATCAATTTACTACGAAAAACATCTGGTGTAAGTCCGCAGGATATCCAGAACAAACAATATACTATCTATGCAAAACGTATTAAAACCCTTTTGCAAAAGCAAAAAAATGTAATTGTTGTTTCCGGACATGATCACAATCTTCAATATGTAAACAAAGAAAACATTCAGCAAATCATTAGTGGTGCCGGATCAAAATCTGAAGCGGCAAGAGCTATAAACCCTACTGAATTCTCCTATGGAGGAAATGGTTATGCGACCTTAACTTTGTTTAAAAGCGGTGATGCAAAAGTTGCCTTTTTTGGAAATGAAAACAATAAAGAAAAATTACTTTTTGAACATGAAATCATTAAGGCAAAAGAAATTAATTGGGCTGCAACTGTAGACAGTAAATTTCCTGCCACTATGACTACTTCTATTTACTCAGCAAAAATGACCAAAAAAAGTGTTTTTCATAAATTCTTATTTGGGAATCATTACAGGAAGTACTACAGTTTGCCAATAGAAGCTAAAACGGCTACTTTAGACACCTTAATGGGAGGGCTGAAACCTATTCGTGAAGGCGGAGGACATCAATCTGTATCGTTACGAGTTTCAGATCCCAAAGGAAGAGAATATGTTATGCGCGCCATGAAAAAAAGTGCTACAGTATTCCTGCAATCAGTAGCTTTTAAAGATCAGTATGTTGTTAATGATTTTGAAGATACATATGCTGAGAACTTTTTATTCGATTTCTATACTACTTCGCACCCTTATACCTCATTTGCCATTGGCAGTATGGCAGACCAAATTGGTTTACCGCACACCAATCCTGTTTTGTATTACATACCAAAACAAAATGGTTTAAAAGAATTTAACTCCAATTTTGGAGATCAGCTTTATATGGTCGAAGAAAGACCTGCTGATAATCATTTGGATGGCAAGAATTTTGGCAATCCAACGGATATTATTAGTACTGAAGATATGATGAAAAATCTTCATAAAGACGAAAAATACAGCGTTGATGAAGATGCTTACATGAAAGCACGTTTATTTGATATGCTTATTGGCGATTGGGACAGACACAGCGACCAGTGGCGTTGGGCAGAACATAAAAAAGGCAGTAAAGTGCTTTACGAACCAATTCCCCGTGACCGCGATCAGGCTTTTGTAAAATATGATGGAACTTTACTTTCGATTTTAATGAATATTCCGGCGCTGCGCCACATGAGAACTTTCAAAAACAAAATTGATAATGTAAAATGGCTTAACAGAGAACCTTATCCTATGGATTTAGCCTTTTTAAAGACTGCCGAAGAGAAAGACTGGATTGCTCAGGCTAAATATATACAGGAAAATTTATCGGATAGTGATATTGATAAAGCTTTTAAAAACTTACCAAAAGAAGTTCAGGATGCCACGATTGAAGACATCAAGAAAAAATTAAAAAACAGAAAGAAAGATCTTCAAAAATATGCTTCAGATTATTTTGATGTTCTAAGCCATACCGTAATGATTGCCGGAACTGATAAAAAAGATAAATTTATCATTAACCATAATGCTAAAAAAAATATTGAAATTCAAGTTTTTAGAGTTAAAAAAGAAGGTGATGAATTAATTTACACCAAAACGGTAACGGATGCTAAAACGAAAAATCTTTGGATTTATGGTTTAGATGATAATGATGTTTTTGAAGTAAAAGGAAATCAGAAATCAAACATTAAAATTCGTTTGATTGGCGGTCAGAACAATGATACGTACAATATCGAAAACGGAAAAAAAGTAATTGTCTACGATTTTAAATCTAAAGAAAACACCTATAATCTCGATTCTAAAACTAAAACACAACTAACAGATGATTATGATGTGAACCTGTACAATTACGAAAAACCTAAATATAATGTGGTATCAGGACTTCCTAACATTGGTTATAATCCTGATGACGGTGTAAAAGTAGGGATCAATTTAAATTATACGGTTAATAATTTCAAACAAAATCCTTACACGCAAAGACACGTTTTAAACGCATTTTACTATTTTGCAACCGGAGGTTTAGAGTTTAATTATGTAGCGCATTTTCCCGGTTTGTTAGGTAAATGGGTGATTGATGTTGAATCGCAATATACGACTCCAAACTTTGCCATGAATTATTTTGGGTACGGAAATGAAACTAAATACGATGCTGACGAAGTCGATATGGATTATAATCGTGTACGTATTAGAAAATTTAATGTTTCGGGCGCTATAAGACACGTTGGCCGTTATGGAAGCGAATTTAGCGTACTGCCACTTTTTCAAAGAATGACTGTTGAAGAAACTGAAAACAGATTTATTGACACGCCAAATATTGTAAATCCAAATGTTTTTGATAATCAGAATTATGGTGGTTTAAAAGTAAAATATCTTTTCAAAAATTCTGATTTTGCAGCAAAACCAACCTTAGGGGTTGCTTTTATGGCTTCTGCAACATGGCTGACTAATTTAGATAATACGAAACAAAACTTTCCTACGATTGAAAGCATTTTGGGGTTTACGCACAAAATTGACCATAACGGTAAATTAGTTTTGGCGACCTACTTAAAAGGAAAAGCTGTTTTAAATAATAATTTTGATTTTTATCACGGAGCATCTCTGGGCGGAGATACTGATTTAAGAGGTTATAGAAACGAACGCTTTTTAGGAAGTTCTTATTTTTCTCAAAGCAGTGATTTACGATTCAGCATTGGTAAAATTCAAAAAACAATTGCTCCGTTAACATACGGTATTCTGGGTGGTTTTGATTACGGAAGAGTTTGGCTGGATGGTGAAGACTCTAAAAAATGGCACCAGGATTATGGTGGAGGAGTTTGGATTAATGCCATCAATGTTTTAACAGCAAGAGTGTCTTATTTTAAATCTCCTGATGAAATAGGAAGAGTTATTTTTGGAGCGGCATATAGCTTTTAGTAAAGCTTCTAAGGTTCTAAGTGGCTAAGGTTCTAAGTTTTTAAAAAAAGGTTCTAAGTTACAAAGGTTTTTTTGCCACGAATTTCACAAATTTACACTAATCAATAATTGGTGAAAATTGGTGAAATTCGTGGCAAACTTTTTTCTTACTATCTCAGAACGTTAGCCACTTAGAACCTCAGAACCTTATTTAATTTTAAACTCGTAAACGTTCCCTCCTGTTTTATTTGCTTTTTCATCTGCAATCAGTAAGGTATTATTGTCTTTGAAAACTATAGCTTCTTTTTGCGAAAAGTGATTTAGTTTTATTTCGGTTTGAGATCCTTTATGAAATAAATCGCCTTTAAAACCTTTAAATAAAACAATTTTATCATGACTTAACAAAACAACTTTTTTTCCGTCAGGGCTAATTGTGGCGCTTGTCAACACACAATGATTGTAATTATCACAAGTTTTAAATTCACCAATTTTAGTCGCTTTTTGAGTTCCCGGAGCGTTTAGAATTTTATAAATAAAAGCTGTTCCGTCGAAACCTTTACTTCTGTTTTTGGTAAAAAGATAAAAGTAATTTCCGTGTTCGAAAAAACCTTCTACATCATAAAATAATTCCTTTTTCTTTGGAGGAAATTCAGTTTGTTCAGGATACGAAAAAGAAACTTTATATTCGGTTACAGCCGCATCTTTATTTAACTGATTTTTATTGACTTTGTAAATGCACAAGTCTCTGCGTTCATTATCATTATTTCCAAAATCACCAATATAAATATTACCGCTTTTATCTTTTGTAATATCTTCCCAATCTACATTTGTTGCATTTGTAATGGTAATTGTTTTAGCCAATTTACCTTGTGAATTTATTGCGTAAATGGCATTTTTGTTGCCGCTGTCTTCTAAAGTATAAAGTAAGTTTGTTGCAGGAAAATAAGTAATTCCAGAAACTTCTTTTAACTTTTTAGGAAGCGAATAAAGCGTCCTAAATTCAGGAGTTGATTGTTGCTGACAAGCCAGTAAAGCAATAGAAATTCCAAGTAAAAAAAACTTTTTCATAATATTATTTTTTATTTTTTAAGCCACAGATTAAATGATTAAAAATGATTTTTACCAAAATTCCATTTCTAAAAATAAATCGTTTTAATCTGTGGCTAAAAACTAGATTAAATTCGTGTTTTTAAAATTACGTGTAATAAACTCAAATGCCGCAAACATAATGTGTCCCATCGATTTGGCATTTTTAAACTTCATATCATTAGTGTAACGGTACAATTCCATTTTTAGTTGATTTAAATGATCTACTGTCGAAATGGTATCGTGACACATAATATTCAATAATTTTGTAATTCTGGCTTCGGCAGAATGAATTCGTTTTGCCAAAATTGCCCTTTCTTCATCCTTATACTGAATAACGGAACGGTCCTCTAATTTTTCCTTTATGAGTTTCATCATTTGATAGTTTTCCCTAAAAAACTGCGGACGATAAACTTTAAAATTACCTTCATAACATTGCTGGTCAAAATCTATGGCACGAATTCTATAGACTACCTGGTCAAAATCATGAATTGGAACAATTACATAATTATACGAACGCATATCACCCAGAAGCCTAATCATACAGCGTTCGTTAAATTTCACAAACTCTTTTGCTATTTGAGATTTTTCTGTTTCAGTAGAAGTATGCAGCAAAGTTTCCATAAAAATATCACCTGGAATTCCTACGATATGTTCTTCTATCAGAGTGTCACCAAAAACCAGAAAATTTATTTTATCGGGTGATAAAATGTCTTCAAGTTCTAATCCGTAAATTCGGGAAGCATCGGCTTTCTTTATATAAAAATGAACATAATTATCATTGAGAATATTACGCACTTTTACCCTGAAAGGTTTTGAGTTTCCAAAGGTGCAAAAATCGATAGCATCAACATTTAAGTATTGAATAATATCATTATTTCCATCTGAGTGCAAAAGCGAATAAATCTTTTTTAAATTCAAATCAATTTCTTCGCGGTCAAACTCTCCATAATAAACACGGGTCCACAAAGTATCTACACCGTTTTTATCGTATAAATTTATGGCTCCTGCAAATCGCAATAAATCATCATAAAATACAGATACTTTTGAAATACGCTCGTATTTATCTAAATAACTTAAAAGAGCTGGAGTTAAAGGGTACGATGGTTTTTTTAAAACCATTAAAGGTTCGCTCATTTTGAATATCTTTATTACAAATTTACATTAAATAAAATTTAGCGTAACAATAAACAAGTTGAATCGTCATACTTAAAACTAAAACCGAAATAAATTTGGAAACCATACTTACTATTGAGAATCTGCATAAAAGATACGGGCGCATTCAAGCCTTAAAAAATGTTTCTTTTGAAATACAAAAAGGCCGTGTCTACGGTATTTTAGGTCCGAACGGAAGTGGAAAATCAACTACTCTGGGAATTGTGCTAAATGTTGTAAACCGTACATCGGGAACCTACAGCTGGTTTGGAGGAAAGGTCGAGACTCATGAAGCCTTAAAAAAAGTAGGCGCAATTATAGAAAGACCTAACTTTTACCCGTACATGACTGCGGAAGAAAACCTGAAATTGGTTTGTAAAATAAAAAGCATTAATTATGCTAAAATCAATGAAAAGCTTGATTTAGTAGGCTTAACGGAAAGAAAAGACAGTAAGTTTAGTACTTTTTCGTTAGGGATGAAACAGCGTTTAGCTATTGCATCGGCGCTATTGAATGATCCTGAAATTTTAATTTTAGACGAACCTACGAATGGCCTAGATCCGCAGGGAATTCACCAGATTCGTGATATTATCAAAAAAATTGCTTCGCAGGGAACTACTATTTTACTGGCATCGCACTTATTAGATGAAGTCGAAAAAGTGTGTTCGCATGTAATTGTTTTACGAAAAGGAGAAATTTTATATTCAGGTTCTGTTGATGAAATGTCGGCAAACGAAGGCTTCTTTGAAATTATGTCCGATGATAATGCAACACTAAAAAATGTCCTTGCAACACATTATTCAATAGACCGAATAACAGAAGAAGACGGAAAACTTTTGGTTTATTTAAAATCGGATTTATCAGCAGCAGCACTGAATCAGTTTTTATTTTCTAAAAACATTACGCTAAGCCATTTGGTAAAACGTAAAAACAGTCTTGAAGCTCAATTTTTAGAATTAACCAAAAATGCCATTACTCAAAACAACTAAACCATGAACAGACTTATCTCTATAGAATTACAAAAAATCTGGAAAAACAAAGCCAGTCGTATCCTTACTTTAACTTACTTCATTTTACTTTCATTCATTGCATTAATTGCTTCTATAAAATTTGATTTGGGTCCCATACATATTGATCCGTCAGAAATGGGGATTTTTAATTTTCCGTTTATATGGCATTTTAATACTTATTTTGCAGCCTGGCTTAAATTTTTCATGGCCATTGTTATTGTATCTATGATGGCAAATGAATACAGTTACGGAACTTTAAAACAAAATTTAATTGATGGTTTGAGTAAAAAAGAATTTATTTTGTCCAAATTCTTAACCGTTGTGCTTTTCGCCTTAGGTTCTACTATTTTTGTTTTTATAATGACTTTAATCCTTGGATATTCGTTTTCATCTTATACTGAATTTGGGATCGTTTTTAGTGATTTAGAATATTTGTTGGCCTTTTTCGTAAAATTATTAGGATTCTTTTCTTTTTGTCTATTTTTGGGTATCTTAGTAAAACGATCTGCCTTTGCTTTGGGATTTTTATTGGTATGGATTTTTATTGAATCAATCATAAAAGGTCTTTTAGTATTTCAAATATTCCCGGAAAGCAATATAGGTTATAGGATTACGCAGTTTTTACCTTTAGAAGCAATGTCAAATTTAATTATTGAACCCGTTTCAAGATTATCGGTTATAAAAAGTATCGGAACACAAATTGGGGTCGAAAATACTAAAGATTATGGTGTACATTCTTTTTCAATTTTGATCGTTTTGGTATGGACTTTTTTGTTTATACATTTTTCTTACAAATTACTAAAAAATAGAGATTTGTAGTATACTTTTAAGGCTATGAATTATTTTAAAATTTGTTTTTTTTCTTTAGTTATTTGCTTACTATCTGCGAAGATAGAAGCGCAGAATATTACTGTAGATGACACAAAAACGCCTGAATCACTGGTGAAAAATGTATTAATAAATAGTTCTTGCATAAATATAGCCACTGTTCAGGCTTCTGGAAATCCAGCAAGTAATGGAGCTAGTTACGCTTCATTCGATTCAGGAACTAGTGATTTTCCTTTTTCGAATGGTATAGTTTTAAGTACATCAGCCAGTAAAAATGCTGTAGGCCCTTATATAGAAGCTAATTCGATTGGTTTTGTAAATTCCGCATGGCCTGGAGATACAGATTTAAATGCCGCGCTAAATTATAGTCAAAGCTCGCAAGCGACTGTTTTAGAATTTGAATTTGTATCCATGACAAACTCTATAAGCTTTAATTATATTTTTGCCTCAAGTGAGTATCAAAAATATTATCCCTGCAATTTTTCTGATGCATTCGCTTTTTTAATTAAAGAAGTCAGCAGTAGCGAGAATTATAAAAATTTAGCGGTAATACCGAATACTACAACATCTGTTTCTTCTACCACAGTTCATGCAGACATTCTACCTTATACAGATGGCACTACATCTTCTCCTGGCTGTAAAGCAGAAAATAAAGATTTTTTTTATGGATATAATACTGTCAACAGTCCTGTAAATTACGCAGGACAAACTGTAGCTATGAAAGCCCACACTCAAGTGATCCCTAATAAAACATATCATCTAAAATTAGTTGTTGCAGATGACTACACCGGACAGTACAACTCAGCCGTTTTTATCGAAGGAGGAAGTTTTGTTTCTCTAGTAGATTTTGGTGCAGACAGAACTATTGCCAATAACAATCCTGCATGCTTTGATGAAACTATCACTCTAAATACTCAATTAGAAAATACTCAATATGACTTTAAGTGGTTTAAGCAGGACGCTACTAATAATTATGTAGAAATTCCTTCGCAGGTAAGTTCTACATATAATGTTCAATCGGGTGGAAACTATAAAGTCGAGGCTACTTTAAAAGGCACAAGTTGTGTATTCATAGGACATATTAAGATTGAATATGCTCCGGAAATTCTTTCAGCCAATACTTCTTTATTACAATGTGATGATGATACTGACGGAATTACCGTTTTCAACCTCACAAAAGTTAATGACATTGTAAAAAATAATGTTCCAGAGATAGTAAATAAAGGATATTATGAATCATTGGCAGATGCAAAAGCTAAAACAAATCCTATTTTAAATCCTGAGCAATACACGAACAAAATCGTTGATCAAATTGTTTATGCAAGAATTGAAAATGAATACGGATGTTTTGCAATTGCCGAAATAACATTAAAAATTTCGAGCACTACAATTCCAGATCAAGCCCCTATTGCAACTTGTGATGGAGATGACAACCAAGACGGATTGTATCAGTTTGATCTTGCTGAAGAAGTTACTCCCCAAGTTTCAACAGGCTTACCTACTACATTAGTATTTAATTATTATCTAAATACTAACGATGCGTTGAATGAAACCAATAAATTACCTAATATATTTAAAAATAATGTCGCTTTTAGCCAAATTATTTATGCTAAAGCTACAAACGGGGCCGACTGTTTTGATATCGTGCCTATTGAGCTTGTTGTAAATACTTTCGATCCTCCTAATTTTGAGGAGGAAACAAAAATTTTATGTAAAGGAGAAGAAATTACTTTAGATGTGACCACGGGTTTTGCTAGTTATTTATGGAATACCGGAAGTACAAATACCTCTATTGAAGTGAACACTGCGGGAGATTACTTTGTAGTAGTTACAGATGTAAATGGCTGCCAAAAAACAAAGAAGTTCAAAGTCGTTTTATCAGAGCCTGCTTTAATAACTGAAGCTATTGTTAAAGATTTTTCAGGAATCGATAATTCAGTTTTAATACAATATACAGGAGTTGGTAATTACGAATTCTCATTAGAAGGAAATATTTTTCAAGACAATCCATTATTCACTGGTGTTAAGCCGGGAATTTACAATGCACTTGCAAAATATAAAAATGGCTGCGGATTATCTAATTCATTTTTATTATATGTTCTGGATTACCCTAGATTCTTTACCCCAAACGGAGATGGATATAATGACTTATGGTTTATCACCAACTTTGATACACTTCCTGATTACAAGATTTTCATATTTGATCGTTACGGAAAATTACTAAAACAAATGAATCAAAATAGTGCAGGATGGACCGGAATCTACAATGGTCAACAATTACCCGCAGATGATTATTGGTTTACACTGCAATTTGTTGATGGTAAAATTGTAAAAGGTCACTTTAGTTTAAAGAGATAAAAAATAAAGGAAATTACAATCTGAAAATTCTAAATTCCAATACTTAAAAATTCCAGGAAATTTAAACTTCAACTAAAAATTCTAAAAAGTTTAGAATAAAAAAATCCCAAACTCCGTAAAAATTGGAATTTGGGATTTTTTATATTGAAATTTAAATCTTTTAGAATTTAAATCTTTTTCTATCAGTTTCTGTCAAATAGATTTTTCTCAAACGAATAGATTTTGGTGTAACCTCTACATATTCATCTTTTTGAATGTACTCTAAAGCTTCTTCAAGAGAGAAAATAATTGGCGGGATGATTCTTGCTTTTTCATCATTTCCAGAAGAACGAACGTTAGATTGTTTTTTCTCTTTCGTTACGTTTACACACATATCATCAGCACGAGAGTTTTCTCCAATTACCTGACCTTCGTAAATTTCAGCATTTGGTTCAACAAAAAACTTACCACGATCTTGCAATTTATCGATAGAATAAGGAATAGCTTTTCCTTTTTCCATAGAGATCAATGAACCTTTGTTACGTCCGGCAATTTCTCCTTTGTAAGGCTCATATCCAATAAAACGGTGTGCCATAATAGCCTCACCAGCTGTTGCAGTAAGCAATTGGTTACGCAATCCAATAATTCCACGTGATGGAATATTAAATTTTACAATCATACGTTCCCCTTTAGTTTCCATAGAAAGCATTTCTCCTTTACGCATTGTAACGAATTCTACTGCTCTACCTGAAAGGTTTTCTGGTAAGTCGATTGTTAATTCCTCAATTGGCTCACATTTTTTACCATCAATTTCTTTGATGATAACTTGTGGCTGACCGATTTGCAACTCATACCCTTCTCTTCTCATTGTTTCAATAAGAACAGATAAGTGAAGTACTCCACGACCAAAAACCATGAATTTATCAGCAGAATCAGTTTCACCTAACTTCATCGCTAAGTTTTTCTCTAATTCTTTTGTCAATCTTTCTCTAATATGACGAGATGTTACAAATTTACCTTCTTTACCAAAGAAAGGTGAATCGTTAATTGTAAACAACATACTCATTGTTGGCTCATCAATTGCGATAGTTTGTAAAGCTTCAGGATTATCGATATCAGCAATAGTATCACCAATTTCAAAACCTTCAACTCCAATAATAGCACAAATATCTCCAGCAATTACTTCTGTCACTTTTTTACGGCCTAAACCTTCAAAAGTATGTAATTCTTTAATACGTGATTTTATAACTTTACCATCTCTTTTTACCAAAGAAATTGGCATACCTTCTGTCAATACACCTCTTTCAAGACGACCAATAGCGATACGACCTGTAAATGCAGAGAAATCTAAAGATGTAATCAACATTTGTGGAGTTCCTTCAGAAACTTTAGGAGCCGGTACATTTTTGATTACCATGTCTAATAAAGGCTCAATGTTGTCAGTTTGGTTTCTGAAATCTTCAGACATCCAGTTGTTTTTAGCAGAACCATAAACAGTTGGAAAATCTAATTGCTCTTCAGAAGCACCTAATTCAAACATTAAGTCAAAAACTTTCTCATGAACTTCTTCAGGAGTACAGTTTTCTTTATCAACTTTATTGATAACTACACAAGGTTTTAAACCAAGGTCAATCGCTTTTTGCAATACAAAACGCGTTTGTGGCATTGGACCTTCAAAAGCATCAACTAGCAAACATACACCATCGGCCATGTTTAATACACGTTCTACTTCTCCTCCAAAATCGGCGTGGCCAGGAGTATCGATAATATTGATTTTTGTTCCTTTATATTGAACTGATACGTTTTTTGAAGTAATAGTAATACCTCTCTCACGCTCTAAATCGTTATTATCAAGAATTAAATCACCTGTGTTTTCGTTGTCACGAAATAATTGACAGTGATACATAATTTTATCAACCAAAGTGGTTTTACCGTGATCGACGTGGGCAATAATTGCAATGTTTCTAATAGATTCCATCTGTGATTTTTAATGGGTGCAAAGGTACACTTTATTTTGATATAAAAAACGTTTCTGCGATAGTTTGCGTATAGACAAGTAATTAGTTCGTTAAAACAATGTAAATTTAACCCCCAAAATGAACTTTCGTTGTTGTTTAATTATAGTTAATTTAACTATATTTGAGTAATGAAAAGTAAAACTCTCCAAATTACTCTAGTTTACGTTATCATATCGCTAATTATGGCAATTCTCTGTCATAAAATACTTACTTCGTACTTTTCTAAAATAGAATATTTTTATTTATTCTTTGTAAAAGACATCATTTTTATATTAGCTACAGGGTTTATTTTCAGGTATATATTAGCAAAAAATGAAAAGAAAAATATTTCTGTTTTCGAAAAATTAAAGAGAACAAACGAAGAAATCAAAGAATCGAACGAAAAATATGACATTGTTGCAAAAGCGACAAGCGACACTATTTGGGATTGGAAAATTCAGGAAGACAGCATTAACTGGAACAAAGGAATTGAAAGTGTTTTTGGATACAATCCGGCAGAAGTGGGAAAAACATCAAAATGGTGGTTTGACAAAATACATCCTGAAGACAGCATAAGAATGTCTATTAAATTATACTCATTTATCGAACAAAAAACCGAAAAATGGCAAGATCAATACCGATTTAAATGCGCAGACGGAACTTATAAATATGTTCTTGACAGAGGTTTTTTGTTGAAAGATGAAAACGGAAGAGCCATAAGAATGATTGGGGCGATCCAGGATATCACCAAACAAAAAGAAGAAGAACAACGACTAAAACTGTTAGAAACCGTAATCACGCAATCTAAAGATTCTATTCTAATTACAGAAGCCAACTCAGGAGATCGCAGAATTCCTAAAATAGTATATGTCAATCCTGCATTTTCGCAAATGTCCGGATACCTTTCTCATGAAATAATTGGTAAATCGCCAAACATCTTCAAAGGACCAAAATCAGATTCAGAAGAATTAAAAAAATTATTAACAGCCATAAAAAACAAAGAAGAGTGCCTAATAGAAACTATTAGTTATACTAAGAAAAAAGAAGAGTATTGGGTCCGCTTTTCAATGATTCCAATTTTCAACAGTGAAGAAAACATCTCACACTGGATCTCTATTCAAAGAGATATCACCGATGAGAAAAAATTAGAAACAGAAAAAGAACATCTTATTCGTGAATTAACTCAAAATAATAAAGACCTAAAACAATTCTCCTATATCACGTCGCATAACCTGCGAGCCCCATTATCTAATTTAATAGGACTTCTTAACCTAATAGAAGACACCCCTGTAGAAAATCCTGAACTCAGAGAAATTCTTTCCGGTTTTACAAAATCAACTCATTTATTAAACGAAACCATCAATGATTTAGTAAAAGTTATTATCATCAAAGACAATCCTTCAATGCAAAAAGAAGAAGTCTCCTTAAAAGAAGTTTTCGAAAACGTCTTTAGCCAATTGTCTTTTCAAATCGAATTACACAAACCTATTATCAAACTCAAATTCGACAGAGTTCCGTTATTAAATACAAACAAAGCTTACATTGAAAGTATTTTACTTAATTTGCTGACGAATTCGATAAAATACAAATCAGAAAACAGAAAACTGAAGATTTCCATCACTGCCGAACAAATAGACAATAAAGCAGTTTTAACTTTTAAAGACAACGGAATTGGAATTGATCTGGAAAGAAATGGCGACAAAGTCTTCGGATTGTATCAGAGATTCCACAATTATCCCGACAGCAAAGGCTTGGGGCTTTATTTAGTAAAATCGCAGGTAGAAACAATGGGAGGAACAATAAGCATCGAAAGCGAAGTTAACAAAGGAACATCATTTACAATAACATTTAAAAATTAAATCATATGCTCGAGCAAATTTTATGCATCGACGACGATCCGATCACGTTAATGCTATGCAAAAAAGTAATTTCAAAATCTTCATTTTCAAAAGAAATTATCACTGCTCAAAACGGCGAGGAAGCATTGCATCATTTTAATACTTTAAAATACAACAAAAACAAAGCAAGTAAACCTGAATTAATTTTTTTAGACTTAAACATGCCTGTAATGGGCGGATGGGAATTTCTGGACTATTTTACCTCTTCAGATTATACCGAATTCAATAGTGCACGCGTCATTGTACTTTCTTCTACAATTGACCCCGAAGATTTGGCCAAAGCAAAAAAATATCCCATCATTATCGATTTCCTTTCAAAACCTATTACACAGCCAATGCTGGAGTATCTAAAAAAGAAAATGGATCTTTAAAAATAAATTTTAATAAAATTCCAATTTAAAATCCCAATTCCAACAGGCAGAACTAAATTCTAACTAAAAAATTCCAAATCCCAACACCTATATAGCTATTGGGATTTGGAATTTATTTTTTTTTGAATTTTCCATTTTTTTACAAACAAAAAAAGTCCTCTAAAGAGGACTTTTATATATTTTAGGAAATTGTAATTAATTACAATTTAGCAACATGCTTAGTTAATTTAGACTTCAAGTTAGAAGCTTTATTATCATGAATGATGTTCTTTTTCGCTAATTTATCAATCATAGAGATTACAGTTGATAATTTTGAAGTAGCGTCAGCTTTATCCGTAGCTATTCTTAATGCTTTAATCGCGTTACGAGTAGTTTTGTGTTGGTATCTGTTAAGAACTCTTCTTTTTTCGTTACTTCTGATTCTTTTTAATGCTGACTTATGATTTGCCATTTTGTTTTAATTTTAGATGTAATAATTATTATAAATACTAGCTAAAAAAGAAAAACCTCCCACAATTGCAAAACAATCACTTTGGTTTTAACTAATAAAATAAAAATCGAGACACCAATCCTTATTTTACAAAACTTATTCACAACTAATTTTAGTAGTCTGTAAGGGAATCGAACCCCTGTTACCAGGACGAAAGCCTGGAGTCCTAACCCCTAGACGAACAGACCAGTATTCTTCTAAGTTTTTCTATATTTAAATAGAGGTATTATTGTAGCCCGTAGCGGAATCGAACCGCTCTTACATGGATGAAAACCATGCGTCCTAACCGATAGACGAACGGGCCATTTTAATTCTCAGTATTTCAAGAACAATTCGCGAAAAAAGTAGTAGCCCGTAGCGGAATCGAACCGCTCTTACATGGATGAAAACCATGCGTCCTAACCGATAGACGAACGGGCCTGCTTCTCTAATGCGGATGCAAAAATACAACTATTTTTAAGATGTACAATACCTGATGCGAAAAAAATTAAAAAAAATTAATACGCCTTGGCAAACAGCACTCTTTTTGAAGAAGGATTACCAGTAAACACACAGGTTCCCGCCTCTTCTTTGCTATCCAAAGGAATACAACGAATTGTCGCTTTTGTCAAATCTTTTATCTTCTCTTCGGTGGCAGCAGTTCCGTCCCAATGTGCAGATACAAACCCACCTTTACCGTCTAAAATTTCTTTAAATTCCTCAAAACTATTTACTTCCGTAATATGAGTATCACGATACTCTAATGCCTTGTTAAATAAATCTGCCTGAATTTGCTCCAATAAGTCATTTATATAAGTAACAATTCCTTCTCCGGAAACAGTCTCTTTTGTCAATGTATCACGTCTTGCCACCTCGAAAGTTCCGTTTTCTAAATCTTTTGGTCCAACAGCAATTCTAACCGGAACACCTTTCAATTCCCATTCAGCAAATTTGAATCCTGGTTTTTGAGTTGTTCTGTCATCATATTTAACTGAAATTTTCAACTTTTTCAATTTAGCAGTTAAATCATTAACCGCAGTTGTAATTTCAGCCAATTGCTCATCGGTTTTATAAATAGGAACAATTACAACTTGTATTGGTGCTAAATTAGGAGGCAATACTAATCCCTGATCATCTGAGTGCGTCATTACCAACGCTCCCATTAAACGAGTTGAAACCCCCCACGAAGTTCCCCATACATGTTCCTGTTTTCCTTCGGCGTTAGCAAACTTTACATCAAAAGCTTTTGCGAAATTTTGTCCTAAAAAGTGCGATGTTCCAGCCTGTAATGCTTTTCCGTCCTGCATTAAAGCTTCAATACAATACGTTTCATCAGCACCTGCAAAACGCTCTGTTTCGGTTTTTATTCCTTTTACAACCGGAATTGCCATAAAACCTTCAGCAAAATCAGCATACACATTCATCATCTTTTCAGACTCTTCTAATGCTTCTGCCTTTGTAGCATGTGCCGTATGCCCTTCCTGCCATAAAAATTCAGCAGTTCTCAAAAACAAACGTGTACGCATTTCCCAACGTACCACATTTGCCCATTGGTTAATTAATAAAGGTAAATCTCTGTATGATTGTACCCAACCTTTATAAGTAGACCAAATAATAGCTTCACTGGTAGGACGAACAATAAGTTCTTCTTCTAATTTAGCATTTGGATCCACCATTAGTTTTCCGGGTCTATCCGGATCATTTTTCAATCTGTAATGTGTTACAATAGCACACTCTTTTGCAAATCCTTCTGCATTTTTCTCTTCCGCTTCAAACATGCTTTTCGGCACGAACAAAGGAAAGTATGCATTTTGATGTCCTGTTTCTTTAAACATTCGATCTAACTCAGCCTGCATTTTTTCCCAAATAGCATATCCGTAAGGTTTGATAACCATACATCCTCTAACGCCTGAATTTTCAGCTAGATCTGCTTTAACAACCAGCTCGTTATACCATTTCGAATAATCTTCTGATCTTGTAGTGAGGTTCTTACTCATATTGAATAGTTTGGCACAAATTTTGTTTTAATAATTTTAACTAAATAGTTTGACAAAACTAACTATTTTTGTAATGTGCAACAATAAAAAACACCACAGATATGAAAACTTCTACATCTCTCCGCCAAAACTCAAGTCATTTTTACTTAATTGGAATATTGAGTTTTCTACTAGCATCGTGTGGTTCTTACCAAAACGCTTCATATAATGATAATGATGGAGTATATGGCGGTTCGACAAGAACGTATGCTCAAACAACTACCACAAGCACTAATAATCAATATAAAGATTACTTTAGATCACTACAAGATGAAAATCAGCCAACTGAAATTTTTACAGACGTTGATACCTATGGCAATTATGCCGATAATGACAGTACACAGACTGTTGCGACCGCTTACCCTGCCTGGGGAAGTGCAAATACTGATGTTTCTGTAAATGTTTACTCTGACCCTACATGGTCAATGGGATTCGGACTTGGTTTCGGATATCCATATTATGGATGGGGTTACGGAGGAGGCTACTGGGGTTATCCTAGCTATTGGGGACCAGGATGGGGATATCCGGGATGGGGATACCCAGGCTACTGGGGACCTGGTTACGGCTACAGATACAACAATTATTCATATAGCTACGGAAGAAGAGGTTCAGCTGCTTATTATGGCGGAAGAAACTATGCTTCTAACAGAAATTTCACTACAAACAGAAGTTACAACAGTAACAGAAATTACACCAACAGAAACTATACTACCAACAGAGGTAATTATACAACAAACAGACAAAACGGATATTCTGATTTTAGAAGAAGCTCTACAAACGGAAGAACTTACAATTCGTCAAGCCCAAATTTCACAAACAGAAGAAGTGCTGCTCAGGGACAAAGTAATAGTTACGACTATTCTAACAGAAGATCAAGCAGCAATACAACAACCAGAAATTACAATAGCGGTAATAACAACGCCCCAACAAGAAGCTACTCTCCTAGCCCATCACGTTCTATGAACAGTGGCGGAGGAAGCATGAGATCATCTGGCGGCGGTGGCGGTGGCGGAAGATCATACGGAGGAGGCGGAGGCGGAAGAAGATAATACCTTCTTTTGCAAATCGAAAAATCACATTAAAAACTTATCCCAATGAAAAAAATATTATTCCTACTTATTACAGGACTAACTGTCAGCGTCTCACATTCACAAGAAGTATCTGACGCCGTTCGTTATGCACAAGATAACTTAACCGGAACTGCACGTTTTAGAGCCATGAGCGGTGCATTTGGAGCTGTTGGTGGAGATTTATCATCAATAAGCATTAACCCTGCAGGATCTGCTGTTTTCTTAAACAATCAGACCGGAATAACTTTTAGCAACCAGAATATTAAGAATAATTCTAATTATTTTGGAACTCAAATAAGTGACAAAGAAAACTCTTTTATACTGAACCAAGCAGGAGCTGTTTTTGTTTTTCATGATCATAATCCTAGCAATAACTGGAAAAAAATTGCGATTGGAGCCAATTATGAAAACACCAATAATTTTAATAATAGTATTGTATCTGTAGGAACAAATCCAACAAACTCTATTGGTGATTATTTTTCAGAATTTGCAAATTACTCTAACGGCGGATCTCCAGTTCCTTTTCAAATTATCAACAATAATAATATTAGCTACACTTATAAAAACCTAGGATCTAACTATCCTAACGGCCAATACCCTAATTTATCCGGCTATTCTGCACAGCAAACTTATTTAGGAAGTCAAGGGAAAATTATTGGCTATGATAATGTCAGTAATTCCTACCCATCAAGAATTCCTGCAGGTGGTAATTATTATCAGGAAAATGAAATTTTCTCTAGCGGATACAATAGCAAATTAAGCTTTAACATCGCAACCTCGTACAAAGACAGAATTTATTTAGGGGCCAATTTGAATGTACACATTACAGATTACAGAAGAACAAGCAGTTTTTACGAAGACAATGACAATCCTTTACTACCAACAGAAACAATATCCAACTTACGCTTCAACAATGATCTTTATACATACGGAAATGGATTTTCTTTTCAACTTGGAGCCATTGCCAAAGTAACAGAATCTTTCAGACTTGGTTTAGCATATGAATCTAATACTTGGTACGAACTTTATGATGAATTATCACAAAGCTTATACACTACAACAGACGTTATTGGAGGACAATCTCAATATTATGACATTAACCCTGATGTACTAAATGTTTACGAATCATACACCTTGCAAACTCCAGGAAAAACAACTTTTAGTGCCGCGTATGTATTTGGAAAATCAGGATTGATTAGTGTTGATTATGCTATTAAAGATTACGGAAACACTAAATACAAACCAAATGATTCAGGATTTAAAGGATTAAACAATGACATTAGCAATCAATTGACTACCGCAGGCGAATTAAGGGTTGGTGCTGAATACAAAATAAAACAATTGAGTTTACGCGGTGGATATCGTTTTGAAGGAAGTCCTTATAAGAACGGAACTACAATTGGAGACTTAAATAGTTACTCTGGAGGTTTAGGATATAATTTTGGAGGAACAAGAGTAGATTTAGCTTACTCGTATTTAGAAAGAAAATCGAATCAGGGATTTTTCGCAACCGGATTTACTGATGGCGCGAACATTACATCGAAACTAAACAATGTTTCTTTGACTTTATTATTTGAATTGTAATTAAGAATAAATAGATGAATGGAAATTTCCGTCAGGTGTTACTTGACGGATTTTTTTTGATTAGGAAGTGTTAATTATAAATTATTTCATACAAAAATAAACTTAAATAGAGATATTTTCGTATATTATTTTTTTTAACACTAAATATCAAAACCATGATTACATTAAAAAACTACATTCTTTATTTATTTCTATTTCAGTTCACCCTCTACTCACAAGTAACAGTAAAAACCAACGAACTAAAAGCAGACAACAAATCAATCACAGATAACACAATTGCATTCAACAGTAATCCAACAATCAATGTATCACTAAATGTACATCTAGAAACATCAAACGGATCAGTAGACAATACTTTTGGAAACTTATATGTATATTATAAGAAAAACGAAACTGATATTCCGATGCAGGTAGGATTTCATTCCGTAACATTTTACCTCAAAACATATTATACAAGCGACATACTTTTCAACACCGTAACACTACACAAAAACGAGTTCTACAATACAGGAGGTATTCTTTATGCAGAATACAAAAACAATAAAAACCAAACATATCAGTCAACCAAAATAGCAATCACCGGAGGTTCTTTAGCTACAGCTCCTCCGACACCTACAAATCAAAAAATAGTAACTCAAAATCTAAAATATAGCGAAGATCTACCTATAATCAACTCAAAAATATTTGTGCCAAATTATTCTTCAACTTCTTTCGATTTAGAAATTTACAGATCACAAAGTGACGGACAAACTACAGCAATTAACATTTACGCTTACGAAGAATTTGGCAAAAAAGAAATTCTTTTGAAAAGTGTCGGGATTGGAGGATTCTTCGATTCATATTTTTTAATAAAAAACATTAAAATAAACTACGATGCTTTAGACTTTACAAAATACACTTGCAAAATAAGAATCGAAATAAGAGATTATTCAAAAGATTTATCAACATATAAATCAAACATTGATATATTATCTCAAAATACTCAACCTATATCTATAATTTTAGCTAAAACAATCTACGACAATGTAATAGAAGGAAATCAAACCCTTAATATTGGAGAGATACCCAAACCTTTTACATATCAAAGTCCATATATTGATTACACAATTCGAGACCCAAAATACAGAGTTAGTAGAGCGGTTTACGACCATAGACCAATAACAATTTTTAAATGGCAAACAAAAACCGAAAATAGTAACTGGACAGATATTATAAATCAAACATCTATTGGATACAATCCTAATATAATTTTTAAAGAAAACGTTTACTATCGAAGAATCGCTTTTTATGACGAGCAATTCAACGTGAGTAATATTATTTCAATCACTCGAAATTTACTAAACTCTAGCAATAAAAGTGAAATTAACATATATCCAAATCCCATCACAAATTATTTTAATATTGATGGAGCGGTAAAAATAAACGACATTGCAATTTATGATTCTTTTGGGCAAAAAATAAATGTCGTTAAACAACAAAAATCCACCAATCTAATAGAAATCAACACAACTAATCTACAATCTGGTATCTTTATTTTAAAAATAGACAATACTACTTTTTCAAAGACATTGATAAAAAATTAAACATAATTAAACAATTTTAAATTTCCGTCAGGTCTTGCCTGGCGGATTTTTTTTTAGCCTCGATGAAAGCGACATCCTTTTGTGTCCGTCGCGAAAGACACAAAAAGATATAGCGGACAGAGGGAATAGCTTCATAAAAAACACGTAAAAGAAAAGGAAACAAGCGGTGTTTGAATAAAAAAAGTGTAATTTTGCACTCCAATTTATAAAAGTATGAGAACCAAGTCTTTAAAAAAGAACAAAATTAACGTAATCACTCTTGGGTGTTCGAAAAATGTATATGACAGTGAAGTGCTGATGGGACAACTTCGTGCAAACGGAAAAGAAGTTGAACACGAAGCACCAGCAGAAAGAGAAGGAAACATTATCGTAATTAACACTTGTGGTTTTATTGATAACGCAAAAGCAGAATCAGTAAACATGATTTTGGAATATGCAGACAAAAAAGACAGAGGATTAGTTGACAAAGTTTTTGTGACGGGTTGCTTATCTGAGCGTTATAGACCAGATTTAGAAAAAGAAATTCCCAATGTAGATCAATATTTTGGTACCACAGAATTACCTCAATTATTGAAAGCTTTAGGAGCCGACTATAAACATGAATTATTAGGAGAGCGTCTGACTACTACTCCTAAAAACTATGCTTACCTAAAAATTGCCGAAGGTTGCGACAGACCTTGCAGTTTTTGCGCTATTCCGCTAATGAGAGGTTCGCACGTTTCACAGCCAATTGAAAAATTAGTTAAGGAAGCACAAGGTTTAGCAAAAAATGGCGTTAAAGAATTAATACTGATCGCTCAGGATTTAACTTATTACGGCCTTGACATTTACAAAAAGAGAAATCTTGCTGAGTTATTAGAAGAATTAGCCAAGGTAGAAGGTATTGAATGGATTCGTTTGCATTATGCATACCCTACAGGTTTCCCGATGGATGTTTTGGAATTAATGAAGCGCGAACCTAAGATTTGTAATTACATCGATATTCCGTTACAACATATTTCAGATTCTATTTTAAAATCGATGCGTCGCGGTACTACACGTGCTAAAACAACACAATTATTGAAAGATTTTCGTGCTGCTGTTCCAGGGATGGCCATTAGAACTACTTTAATTGTTGGATATCCCGGCGAAACTCAGGAAGATTTTGAAATCCTGAAGGATTTTGTACAGGAAATGAAATTTGACAGAATGGGATGTTTTGCTTATTCTCATGAAGAAAACACACATGCCTATTTATTAGAAGATGATGTTCCGGACGAAGTAAAACAAGCGAGAGCAAATGAAATAATGGAATTGCAATCGCAAATTTCATGGGACTTGAATCAGGAAAAAGTTGGTCAGGTTTTTAGATGTATTATTGACAGAAAAGAAGGCGCACACTTTGTTGGAAGAACTGAGTTTGACAGTCCGGATGTTGATAATGAAGTCTTAATTGATGCCTCTAAACATTATGTAAAAACTGGCGAATTTGTTAATATAAGGATAATAGAAGCAACAGAATTTGATTTATACGGAGAACCTGCTTAAATTTACGCTAAACAATTATTAATTTAAGATAAAAACACTTTTATGAAACCTACTCAATCTTTATTTCTTTTAGTTTTTACCTTATGCTGTTTCAATTTTGCTTCGGCTCAATACGGAAACGGATATAATAATGGCTATGGCGGCGGCGGTTATGGACGCGGTGGCGGAATGGACAGAAGTATGATGTCAGGACCTCAGCCTAATACCAGCAAACCCAAAGAAACGCCTCCCGAAGAAACTGCAGCTAAAATTGTAGAGCAAATGAAACCGGCAGTAAATCTTGATGAACTTCAGGCTATTGCCATTGCAAATGTTTTTACTGACAGCATGAAAGAACAAGGTATTCTTTTGAAAAACGAAAGCAGCAGTCAGGATCAAAAGGTGGAACAAATAAAAGCACTAAGAGAAAGTACTACTAAAAAAGTAACTGCTTTTTTGAACCCGGATCAAATTGAAAAATATACTGCCTTTATGGCCGACTTTAAAGAGATAAAAAAACCTTCGAAGTCAAAAAAGAAAAAAGACTCTAAAGATAAAGACACAAAAGAAGTAAAAGAAGATACTGAAGCAAACAAAGTTCAGGAATAATTGTTTCAACCTCATCTTAAAATATAAGCACTATGACAAAAAAACACTTTTGTTATCTAATTTTAGCCCTTGTTATTACCGCTTGTTCGACAAACCCTTATAAAATTACAGAAAAGGTCTACGATCAGCAGCTTAAAACTTTAGAAAATCAAATTACAAGCAAAGAGGTCAAACCGATACCTGCCGTTAGCCCTGTAGTGATCGACACTAGTTATGCTGCTCAATTAGGCATTGTAAAAGACACTTTGTCGAAAACAGGATCTACTTATTTACTAAATGGAGTAAATACAGAATGGGTTGGAACTGTAAATTTTAACTTAAGAAAACCTAGTTTTATTATTATTCATCACACTGCTCAGGATTCTTTACAGCAAACTATAAAAACATTTACCTTGACAAAAACTCAGGTAAGTGCTCATTATATTATTTCTGAAAACGGAAAAGTAGTTCAGATGTTGAATGATTATTTGAGAGCATGGCATGCCGGCGCAGCAACTTGGGGAAAAAACACTGATATAAACTCTTCGTCTATAGGAATTGAACTTGACAACAATGGTTTTAAACCTTTTACAGAAGCGCAAATTAGCAGCTTAGTTGCTCTTTTAACAAAACTAAAAAAAGACTACAACATTCCTACTCAAAATATATTAGGACATTCTGATATTGCGCCAGGACGAAAACAAGACCCAAGCGCTTTATTTCCGTGGAAAACTTTAGCAGAAAAAGGATTTGGCATCTGGCCGGATGAAATTCTGGAAGAGGCTCCTTTTGATTTTAAAATTGAGCCTGCGTTGAGAATTATTGGTTACAATACCAAGAATCTTTCGGCAGCAATACAAGCTTTTAAACTTCATTATATTCAAACTGATGTTACAGCTACTTTAGATAGAAAAACAATAGATACTATTTACTCGATTTATAAAAAGCAAATTCAGTAAAAAGAATACAATACCAAAAATATATAAAACGCGTTTCTAAATTTAGAAACGCGTTTTTTATTTACTGCCACGTTGCCACAACCAAAAGAAGAGTCTTGCCACAGATTAGAATGATTAAAAAGATTAATACTTCTCTTTATGCATAATTTTTTTACCACAAATTACACAAATTTGCACAAATTGAGAATGTAAAATTTAGCTACTCCTGAGGTCTATGAGAATAGAAAGATCAATACTTCTCTTTATCTATACTTTTTTTGCCACAACCCGAGCGACAGCGAACAGGCGAAGCAATTATACCAATTTGCACAACTTGAAACAAAAACTTAATATCAGATACTGCACGAAAAACTAAAATGATTTTGTTTCACGCATATTAAAACAAATTAAAATGAATTTAATTTTTAAACTTTATTAATGAATATATTTGCGCAGATCTGCCCAAATCTTTTTTAAATCTGCGTGAAAAAAGAATTTACTATATCTCTTCTCTATTACTCTAATCTTCACAAAAAGACTTCAAATAAAAAAGCTGCCAAAACATTAGTGTGTTTCGACAGCTCCAAAAAAAAAAAAAAAAAATATCAATCTTTATCTCTAGAAAGAGTATGTTGTAGCAATTAAAGCGTAGAATGATCCTCCTGTTGGCAAAGCATCTTTATCTAAAAAGATATCTTCTGAGGCTGAATCGTATCTTAACTCAGGGATTATAGTTAGTTTTCCAACTTTGTAATTTAAAGAAACCGTATTTGCAAGAACACTTGATCCCATTAGCGCTCCTACATTGGCAGCAGCATCCTTAGCATCAAAATATTCTATTCTGTAAGCTAAGCTCAATGATGGTTTGAAAGCATAATTAGCGTAACCTACTACTGAAAACCAATCACCATCTAACTCACTATCGAAATCATTTTTAGTTTTAGCATATGTTGCATTAAATCCTAAAGAAAAAGCATCAGTTATTGTTTTTGATGCTACAAAATCGATTTGCGTCTTATTTTCATCAGACGGGATTACTATAGTTCCCGGAGTAGGATTTGTACTTCCTGATGTGAAATTCAAATAGGCACTTCCTGTTTCGCCAATATAACCCAATTGTGCTATATAAGTTTTTTGAGTTGAACCGGCATCCATAGCTGATTTAAAATCGGTAGGATTTGTAATTCCTGCCATGGCAGTAAACTTTCCTGATGTATACTGTGCTTTTACTCCAGTATTAAAGAATGGCCCATAAGAGAAGGCGTATGACATGCTGTAGTTTTTATTACCTACCGCATCTAATACCTCATATCCTATATGTGTACCAAAACTACCTGCCACTACTTTAAATTCATCTGTTATCTGATAAGTGAAAAACAATTGTTTAATTAAAAATTTTGCATTAATATCTTTATCTGTTGTTTCATTATATGAAAATTCTCCTGCTCTTTTTCCAAAACCTAAGTCTACAAAAACAGAGGCTTTCCCAAATGTGTGTGCTGCCTGAACAGAGGCCATTCCTAGTTCGAATGAATCTTGAGAGTTGGTAAAGCTCGTTAATCCATTCATTTGTTTTGAAAAATCATATTTATAGTAAGCATCTGCGGATCCTCCCCAAGTTGTTGCTGGCGAAGTCGTGGTTTCAGTATCTTCTTGAGCAAAAGCAAAAGAACTCGTTAACATCGCGGCAAAAATGTGTAATACTTTTTTCATGTGTAATTGGTTTTTGGTTATTAATTGATTCTGGTTAGTTAATCTTTTATATATGTATTGTAATACTATAAGTCCCTTTTTAAAACCTCTTTTCTGCCTCTAAAACATCTTCATTTTCATTAGCGAATTTATTAACTTTTGTATGAGTAGAATAATTGAAGACTATTTTTTTGATGTTTTGATAGCAGAATTATGGATTACAAAAATTAAATTAACAATAATCGTGATTTGACATTTATAAAGAATATTTTTTGAAAATTCAACAACGAATTTTATAGCGTTTTTAACCAAAAACACACACATAATAAAATTTACACACTAAAAACAAGACTAAATTAGCCAAAAAACACACATTAAAACAAAACACCCCCTAAAAAAATAGGGTACAATTAAAAATAAAAATAAAACACAAACCAAAACAAGCATTTATATAACAAATAATCCAGTTCAAGTTATAAAGTCTAAATTCCTACAAAAACACAATGCTAAAACTCTCATTTTGACAGATAGCAAAACAAAATTTATAGACGCGAATAGTACCAAATGATCCAAAAAAAGGAACAAAAAAAGGAACAAAAAAAGGACGCACAATTGTGCGTCCTTATAGCGATAAATTACCGTTAAAATTAATACCACGAATTTCTTTCTGGTCGCTTACCTATTTTTTATCACTGGAAAACAAATAAGTTTGCTTGTGCACAGGTATATATCTACTAAACTCCCATGTATTATATTTTTTGAAATATTGACGGGCAATGATTCCGGATTCTTTTAAGTCTTCCATTTTCCATTTACCGGTAGATTTAGCTGATTTTTTCAATATAGAACAGGTTTCATCTTTATCAGAAACAGACCAGGTAATCCAACTTAGTTTTCTGGCTTCCATCCAATCGATATATTCCTGCCATGCTTTTAGATCTAATGGGCCATCACCAGTCGCTTCCATTCCGGCAGATTCTGATACAAAAATGGGTAAACCTTTATTTATAGCTGCATCTGTTTTATCTCTAAGTTCCTTGCCATGTGTTGCAGCATAAAAATGCATTGTATACATTATATTGGTATAACCCAAAATAGGATCGGCTGCGGCAAGGTCAACATCCTGATCCCAATGTGGCGAACCAACCAAAATAATATTTTTAGGATCATTTTCTCTGATCACTTTTATTACTTCTTCAGAATAGGCTTTTACCTCAGCCCAGCTTTCGTGATCCGGCTCATTAAATATCTCATATATAATATTAGGATATTTAGAATACTTTTTGGAAATATCTGCAAAAAATTCTTTGGCTTCTTTTAAATTAATATTATGACTGTGCCAATCTACAATTACATAGATATCAGACTTAATCGCTCCTTTTATAACGGCTTCAATTTTTTCTTTCGAAAATTTCGGATCCTTTAGATATGAATATTCTCCGAGTTCAACTCCCATTGCGGCCCGAACAACATTACAGTTAAAATCTTTTTTTAGCCATTTAACTGCTTTTTCATTATAAAACCTAGGCCACATACTGTGCCAGCCAAAACTCATTCCTCTTAAAACAACAGGTTCATTAGAACTATTTACTAATTGAGTGCCCGAAACACTAAGATACTTATGTGTTTGAACCTGAGCATTTAAAAAGGTGAAAACTAAAACAAAAGCGACAAGAAATAATTTATTCTTTAACTTCATAATAAAAGGTTTAACGATATAATTTTAGTGTAATCACATCATGAGAAGCAAGTTCAGAGACAAAACTGTTCTTAGTATTGCCAATTTCCTTATTCTTCCAAAGATCTTTCAGTTTGTAAACTGTTTTACTAAAATCAGCTTCATAACCAAAATCTGTATCTTTGATTAGGTGCTTTTTCCAATCGAAATTGATCTTTTTATTCACTTCACTTCTATTCAAAAAAGTAACTGCCCAATTTCCATCTGATAATGGTTTAACCCAAACTTCTAAACCATCTTCGGCTGAATATTTAAAACCCTGAATTCCTAATTTATCCTGATTGATTGCAATCAAATCTTTATTGGTTAAAATCGCCAGAGTTTCTTTAGACATTTTTCTGAAATCATTTCCGGCAACAAGCGGCGACGAAAGCATACACCAAATGGCAAAATGCGATTTATCTTCGGTATCATTCATTTCGTTTCCAACCTCCATCATATCAAAATCATTCCAATGATCAGGACCTGAATATTTACGAATATCTTTTCTCATTTCGGCTATCTTCATGAATCCCCATGACGACCAATTTTCAGGATGTTTGAATTCACAATCAAAACAAGGATAAATATCGCCCGAGATTCTCCAAAGGTTCCCAACTGGTTTCCCCCACTCCCATGGCTGATTGTCTCCCCATTCGCAAAGACTGAAAACAATAGGTCTTCCGGCAGTTTTTAGTGCATTACTCATTGTAGTATAAGCTTCCGGCGCAGTAATTCCTTTTGTATTACACCAATCATATTTAAGAAAATCAATTTCTAATTTAGCATAAAATCTTGCATCCTGATACTCATAGCCACGAGTTCCCGGATAACCGGCGCAGGTTTGCGTTCCGGCACAATTGTACAAACCAAATTTTAATCCTTTGCTATGCACATAATCTACGACAGCTTTCATTCCGTTTGGAAACTTAACCGGATCCGGAACCAAATCTCCGTTGGCATCTCGTTCTCTGGTCATCCAGCCATCATCGAGTACAATATAATTATATCCTGCTGCTGCCATTCCTGACGAAACCATTATATCCGCGGTTTCTTTTACTAATTTTTCGTCGATACTTGTTCCAAAGGTATTCCAGGAATTCCAACCCATAGGAGGTGTCATGGCCAAACCTTCAAATTTTCCAGCTGTTTGTGTATGTGTATTCCCCTGGCCAAAGCTACAGTTGCACCAGATTGTAAAGGCTAATAGTACGATTGTTTTTTTCATTATAATTTATTTTTGATTTTTTTTAATGATGGAAACTTTTTTAATTTAATACATTAATAATTAACGATATAAAAAACTCCAAATCGATTAGCTCGAAATGGAGTTCTTTTTAAGAACAACTTTTTTTTAATTCACAACTAAATTTTTAGTTTTTACAATTCCATTTGGATACGTTACCTGAACAATATAAATCCCTGCAGTCAAAGAGGGTCCTACAGCCGTTTTAAGCGGAATATAAGTACTTGGTCCCAGTAATGAAAATGTAAGTTTTAAAGCACCTGAACTATTATAAATTCTGCAAGTTGCCGGAGCTTGCGATGAAACTGCAGTTGCTACGATAGTGATATAACCATTACTATATGGATTTGGTGATACTGTAAAATCATAATTTGGCCCCGGATTAGGAGTGTTGTTTAAACAACCTGTTAAGTTTAACGAAACCGAATTACTATATGTGGTCGATGACACAGTATTCGACTGACATCCTGATAGTGATGTTGTACTTGTTACATCATACAAAAAATAAGATTGTCCGTTTAAAGGTAGTTTTAGGTCAAATACATTTTTTGAGGTTTGTGTTACTACAATACTTGGATCCGGTACTCTTGGTGCGATTGAAAAATTTGTATTCGGGCTTGGATTTGGATCTGTTGTTACCGTTAATGTTATAATATGATATTGATTGGTACAGTAATCATTTGTTTTGGTTACAAGATAATTGGGCTGTACAGGCACTTCGGGCGCAACGAATGTAATTTGTTTTACTGCTACAACCGTACCGCCACTTTTAAATTCTACTTTAAGGATTTCTCCTCCGGCAATAAATCCCGGATATTTATACAAAACTTTAAAAAGCGTCAAAGGAGATGGGTTTCCTGAAAATGTCACAAGTGGATCTGTACAAGACCATACTACTTCATCATAAGGTACGCTTGGCGCTACCACTGAATAAGAAGGATTTGAAGCTACACAATAAGGATTTAAGCCTGTAATTTCCTGAGCATTTGACCTATAGCCCATTAAAATTAAAATAAAACTTAATAAACAAAGTTTTAGTTTGGTTGAAAATTGAAAGTCATTTTTTTTCATAAATTCTTTTTTTTTGGTTTGTTAATATGCAATAAATTTAACCAGAAAAACAGATAAAAAAAGATACTATTTTCTCAAATAACAGTACTAAACAATCATATAACAAACTGATTATCAATAAACAAACTGGTTTTATAAAAAATATTCCCTAATTGAATGAATTAGGGAATACTTTAAACAAAACTCAAAATAAAAACCTTCTTTTATAAGAAACCTATGTCATCAAGATATACAGTTCCAGGTTCACCTGAATATTCCTGAATGTTTAATGAACTTATCGTTGCACCAATCTTATCTGCTTTAAGATCCGAAAACGGAATTGAAAGATTATTCCACTCTCCCGCTTTTACCTCAACAGAAAAACCTGTAGCCCAAGGTAAATCAGTTGCGATAGAAAAGAAAAGTTTAGTTGTTTTTACAGGGAATACAGAAATCTTCAAATAACCATAATCTGCAACATTAATAGAATTAAACCCTATAGACATACCTGTCCAACCCTCATTATTTGTTCTTTTAATAGAATAAGTACCACGATTTACTCTTTCTGTATTTTGAAAATCCTGAGTACCTCCCCAGCCACCGTCCCAAACTGGTGAAGCTGCTCCTGAAAAGTTATCACCATACAATAAGTATCTCACACCCAGCGTAGCAATATTTGAAACACCATAAACTGTTTGTACTGTTACAAGAGCATTAGAACCATAATCTGCCGGAACCGTTACTTGTATTTCTGTTTTAGATAATACTTTAAACGTAACAACTTTGTCGTCAAACTTAACATTTTGTACTTGCACAAAATTCAGACCTTTAACAATAATATCTTCTCCAGGAGAAGGAGACGCATTAGACACGCCTTCAATTACCGGAGCCGGAGGATCTAAAGATATTACGTTGTCTAAAACATTTACAAAACCATTTGTACCATAATAATCTACTCCCGGAGCAGGTTTATCAGATCCGTTTACTTTTAAAACGCCATTTGTAACATTTACACTTAGCAAATAAAGATCTGCATCTTCTGCATTCGCCATTGTAGACAATTCGCCAGTTGTTAGATAATCAGCCTGTACACCATCTAAATAGCCTACTCTCTTTTTTACTCCTTTTACAACATGACTTAAAACCACCTCTCTTAAAACATCTACCGGAACCAGTGTGATATCAGGATATCCAAGCGAATTTACATAACCGCTTTTTACCAAATAAGCATCAAAAGCAGCATCTGTAGGAATAAAAAAAGTAAAATCGTCGGGTTTATCAAAAGTAGATTTTAATCCTGCCAAATCTATAGCTTTGGTAAAAGTCGCTAAATTAGTATTGGCTGCGATTATCCCGTAAACTGAGTTATAATTTTGCTGAGCACCTCCAACATCTTCAATCGTATCATCGCAGGAAGAAGCCATTGCAAGCAAAAGTGCGCCTAATGCAATTTGTTTTAATTTATATAATATTTTCATAAGTTTTCTTTTTAGTAATTTTTACATCTGAAGAATTAAAAGAATCATTTTTATAATTTTAAAATGATTCTTTTAAAATCTATTAACTATTTTAATATCAGACCCAAATCATCAATATAAATGGTATTTCCTCCTGCTTTGCCTCCAAACTCCTGAAAAGTAATCTTATTTAGCTCTGTCGGATTATTAAAAGCACTGAACGGGATTTCAACATAAGTCCAGTCAGATGAAAAGTCATATGAAGGTTTAATTGCGTCACTTCCGTTTAGGAAAACACCAATTTTACCCGCATTTTGTCCTCTTAAACTCACTCTGATTCCTTTATATCTAGCAAGATCAACTTGAGAGATAACGACCATAAATTCTAATCCTCCCCATTGATGAGCGGTCCATGAAATACTTTTTGCACCTTGTTTAGGATCTTTAGTATAAGCATCGTCATAAGGATTTTCAGCATTCCATAACGCATAACCACCACTTAGGGAAGTATAAGCATCGTCGTAAATAGCACTTCCAAATGATTGTCCCGCAACGGTTGTACCTGAAACATTGGTAACAGATAATCTTTTGTATTGAATATCTTCCGGTACTTTTACCGTAAGTTCTGTCAATGAAGAAGAAATTGGCTCGACCTTGGTTGTTCCGAAATTAACCACCGGACGAAGAAAATAATCACCCTTAATTGTGATTATATCTCCGGGAGTAGGATTAATAGGAAAACCTGTAATACTAGGAAAAGGAGGTCTTACTTTTATTGAATAAACTAATGTTCCTATATTAGTAACCAATTTCATCTCATCCATTTCGTTATAATACGGAGTGTCCGAATCAACAGTTACTACAATCGCATTATCCGTAACCAAAGTTGGATTGAATACCGTTTCCAAACCATTAAAAGAAATTGTTTTTAGAGTCGAAAAACCAGAACCTCTAATAATATAAGTATTACCCGCATTGATAACATCTGTTGGCACATCGACCTGCCTGTCGCCTTCTATCAATGGATCATCTATAACCGATTTGCTAATTCCTGTTATGGCTAATGTACCCGAAGAACCTCCGTCGTCATTAGAACAAGAATTAAGTAAGAAAATTGAAATTGAAGCCAGTAAATAAAACTTCAATGCCATTATTTTTTTTATATTTTTCATGATTGTTTTTTCTTTAAGGTTTATTTAAAAACGTAAGGAACCGGAGCTTCTTTTAATTTTGGATTTTTCCTAACATCATTCGCTGGTTTAGGAAAAATAAAATCAGTTTCTACAGGTGTATAATGTTTTACTCCTTCATAATCAGAACCTCTGTCTTGTTTCGAAATAATATCAATAGCCTCAGCTCTTGGCAATCTTCCTAAATCATACCAGAATTCTCCCTCAAAAGCAAACTCTACTCTACGCTCTTGAAACAACGCTTTTTTGGTCAATGGTACATTAACGCCTAATTCAGCTAATCCCGCTCTTTTTCTGATTTTATTAAAAGATGCTTTAGCCGCAGGATCACTAGTTTCGCTCGCTCCAGCCAAAATTGCTTCGGCATGAATCAGTAAAAGATCCGCATAACGCATAATATAATTACAGTTACTCATCGCTCCCCAATTGTCTGCAGGACCGGTTTCACCTGTTTCCTGACCTACCACATATTTTTTTACCGCTGCACCTGTTGCATCTAAAACACCTGGATATTTTGCTTTATCCAATGTAAATCCTACTGCATCATCTCCTTTTAATGTTGGATAAGTATCTCCGTAAATCATATAAGACTCTTTTCTTCTTACATCCCCTACTTCAAAAGCTTCCTGAATATCGTTACTAGGAATATATACGGCTCCGTAAGATACTCTGTCATTTAAAATATCTAAACCGTATTGCACATTCGAAAAATTCCCTGCCTGATATTCGTTTACAGCACCTGACCACTGCCAGGAATAAATAGACTCTTCGTTATTGTTTTTACTAGTCAAAAATAAATCGGCGTAATTTGGTAAGAGTCCAAATTCTCCTGAATTAATTACTTTTTCAGCCATTAATTTTGCATTTGGATAATCTTTCTCATAAAGGTATACTTTAGCCAAAAACGACTCTGCAGTTCCTTGAGAAACAAAAACATTTTCTGTACTTCCTCCTCTTAATCTCACTTTTGATTTAAGGTTTGCCGCAGCGTATTTTAAATCATTTTCGATGAATTTATAAACATCTTCGATTCTATTCGTGTTCACCATCGGATTTTTGGCAAGCGCTAAATTATCTTCGATGATAGGCACCGGACCAAACAAACGAACTAAATAGAAATAAGAAACTGCTCTGAAAAAATGAGCTTCGGCAATTGTATTTTTAATCACAGCCGGACTTACACCCTCTTTTGCATTTTTATTTAGATTATTAATTAAATCATTAGATTGTGCAATAATGCTAAAGCAAGATCTCCACGGATCTGATAAAATAAAGCTGTCTGAAGTAAGTTTAAACTGAATTACCTCGTTTCCATCAACATTCGACCAGCAGTTTCCTGATGACAATTCTGAAAGAGCGTAAAAACATTTAGTATAAAATGGCGCCCACATTCTTCCGTACATTCCGTAAGTAGTACGCTGCACTTGCTCATCCGAAGTATAAAAATTTTCACTAACATATCCGTCCTGAACAGGTCTGTCTAAGTAATCATCACTACATGAAGCAGATAAAGCCAGCAAAACAAAAACCGCTAAGCTCTTAAAATTTATTTTATATATTTTCATAATAGTTTTTATTAAAATTCAACATTCATTCCAAAAGTGATGGTACGGTTCGTAGGGTAACGCCCTGAATCAATCCCACTCAATAAAGCATTTTGGTTATAGTCTCCAATTTCAGGATCATAACCTGTGTATTTTGTGAAAGTGTATAGGTTTGTAACACTTGCATAAAATCTAAGTTTGCTTAATTTAGTTTTAGAAATCACATCTGATGGCAAGCTATATCCAAAAGTTAACTGCGCAATTTTCAAATAAGAACCATCTTCTACATAACGGTCAGATATTGCAATATTTGGATGTCCGTCACCGCCGTCTGGTCTTGGATATTTAGCATTTGGATTGTCCGGTGTCCAGAAATCTGCTGCTTCTGCTAATTGATTTTCGTAAAGACGCTGATTTTTTGTAGCAGCTCTTCTCGTTAAGTTCATTACTTTATTGCCCTGAGATCCTGTTAAGAAAATAGAAAGATCCAGATTTTTATATCTAAATTGATTGTTGAAACTATAAATAAAGTCAGCTTGCGGATTCCCGATATAGGTTAAATCTTTTTCGTCGATTAACCCGTCTTTGTTTTGATCTACATATTCTACATCTCCAAGAACACTTTTCACCGCTTTGTTTCCTGTATAAGGAATTGGAGCATTTGCCAATTGTTCATTTGTTCTGATAATTCCAACCGTTTCATAGCCGTAAAATTGTCCAATTGGCTGACCAACTTCACTTTTTGTGACCGTTTTTGTCGTATATCCGTTAACCTGCACGTCTTTAATTAAATCAAAATTATCAACCAGGCTCAACAGTTTGTTGTTGTTTTTAGAAAACATAAGAGTAGCATCCCAGGTGAAATTTTTAGAAAAATTGTTCGAATATTTCAGCGTTGCCTCAATACCCTCATTTCTCATACTTCCTAAGTTTACTGTTGGCGCTGCCAAACCACCCTGATATTGCTCTAAACCTGTAACATAACTTGGCAAAGGCAATACAAATAAAAATCCTGAAGATTGTTTTCTGTACACATCAACAGTAGCAAACAATTTTGATTTAAATAAACTAAAATCAAGACCCAAGTTGCTGTCTTCTGCTTTTTGCCAGGTTAAATCAGGATTGGCAATATTACCCGCTGTAAAGAAATTCCCCAAAGCCGATTTTATTGTTTGAATATTAGAGCCATACAATCCGCCGCTAATGTTTTGGTTTCCTGTTTCACCATATCCAATTCTAAACTTAATATTGTCGACATACTCCCTTGTACCTTCCATAAATTTTTCATTCGAAATTTTCCAGGATCCTGAAATCGACGGAAAGTAACCCCATCTTTTATCTTCGGCAAAGTTCGAACTTCCGTCAGCTCTTATTGTACCTTGCAAAAAGTATTTATTATCAAAGTTGTAGTTCAAAGATCCTAAGAAAGAGTACAACGCATTTTCTCCTTTATATTCACTGGCCACTAATGTTTTTTGATCTCCAAGATTTATAGAATGAACATCATTACTTAATAAACCACTTATAGACTGACTTCCTCCAAACCAATGAGAATCATTTGCTTCCTGAAGTGCCATAACATTAAAGTTATGTTTTCCTAAAGAAATATTATAGGTAAGCATGTTTTTAAGATTCAGTCCGTACCAGGTATTTGATCTTTCCTGAAGCTGATTTACTTTATTTACAGCAGCTCCCCAGGCATATGTAGGCTGAAATCCTTCGAAGTTTTGAATATTGGTCGAACCTCCAAATTCAAAGCGATAATCTAATCCTTTTGCCAATTTTACAGCAGCGTAAAAATTTCCCTGAAAATTCTTTTGTACAAGGTAATTTGTATTCATCAAAGTACTGGCAACAGGATTAATCCACGCGCCTTGCGTACCATCTTTAGGCGGTCCTGCATAAGTTCCGTCTAAATTTTTAACCGCTACATCCGGAGTCGATAATATTGTTGTACCAATAATACCATCACTATATCCTTCAATAGTAATATTTTGATTGGTAATACCCGCATTGATCGTAACACCCATTGTCAGCCAGTCTTTCACTTTAGCCTCAAGATTGGTTTTGAAAGTATATCTTTTAAAATCAGATCCAATAACAACCCCGTCCTGATTCAAATATCCTCCTGAAACATAATAACTCATATTATCTTTAGCTCCAGAAAAAGACAATTGGTGACTTGTCATTAAAGCAGTTCTGTATATTTCGTCCTGCCAGTTTGTACCTTTTCCTAAAACCGATGGCACAGCAAATTCATCTCTTGGTGCCACACCATACACTTGAGCCAATGCATTTTGTTGTGTTGCATATTGACTTAAATCCATTGTTTTAAGTAGTCTTGTAACATCTTGGGTAGAAAAAGCAGTATCGTAAGTTATTCTTCCTGTACCTTTTTTTCCTTTTTTAGTTGTAATAATAACCACCCCGTTTGACGCTCTTGAACCATAAACTGCAGCAGAAGCAGCATCTTTCAGGATATCCATCGTTTCAATATCATTAGGATTCAAAAATGCCAATGGACTATTCGTTACACTTCCTGTATTGGTACCAATATAACCACTTACAATTGTTCCTCCTGTAGCCTGATTGGTCGCATCTCCAGAAATAGGAATTCCGTCTACAATATATAACGGTTCATTACTACCACCTAAAGAAGCACTACCACGAATCTTTACAGAAACACTTCCTCCCGGTTTACCGGAATTATTTGTTACCACAACCCCGGCAGCCCTGCCTTGCAGTAATTGCTCTACCGTAACTTGTTGAGAATCTTTAAAGTCTTTTGCTGTTACTGACGAAATTGCACCTGTAACATCTTTTCTTTTTTGATTACGATATCCAACGTTTACAAGTACTTCTCGCAAATCCTCAGCACTAAGCTTTAAAATCACGTTTATTTTACCTCCGTTTTTTACGTTGATGGTTTGAGTAACATATCCAATAAATGAAACTGAAATACTTGCATTTGCTGGCGCATCGATAGCATAGTTTCCGTCAAAATCTGTTGAAACTGATTTTTTAGTTCCTGATACCATGACATTTGCGCCTGGTATAGAAAGTCCCTTATCATCAGAAACTACTCCTGTTACCTTAACCTGAGCTGTAATACAATTACTGGTCAGCAACAAAAATAAAATCAAAGGAACTACTCTGTGGTTAGCGTTCCAATGAATGAAGTTAGTCATTAGTTTTTTCATAATAAATGTTTGGTTAGTTTAAATTTGTTATTCTAATTCAAGTCATAAACAAGGGTTGTATTTATTTCTTAAATTATTTAACAAATCTATAACACAAGTAAACATTAAATCGATAGTATTATATCATTTGATGATAATATTTTTACTATAACGTTTTAAAAAAACACATATGAAAATAATAAGTATAAATAATTGCATTATTCGCAAAACAACCCCGTCAAACTGCTTGATCTTATAAATAAAAATTAGCAAATTTGCTTAAAAGCAAACGATTTCGTTAAAAATAATATTTGTTTGTGCAAAAAAAGTATCACTATAAAATACGTTTTAATCCGGAGAAATCTTCCCTATATTGACTGGGTGTACAATTTTTAATAGCTTTAAAACTACGATTAAAGTTCGCGATATTATTAAATCCGGATTTAAAAGCAACCTCAGAAACACTCATATCTTTTTCTACGAGCCAACGCGCAGCATATCCAATTCGGATATCATTTATATAATTAACAAAAGTTTTCCCCGTACGTTTCTTTATAAAACGATTAAAAGAAATAATCGACATACTGGCCACACCGGCAACATCCTCTAAAGTTATTTTTTCTGCAAAATGTTTCTGTACATATTCATAAACCAACTTCATTTTATCATAATCATCAAACGTATCATAATCTACTGTATAAGTCGATAGCAAACGCTGATTTCTGGAATTGGCTAAATCATATAACAAAGAAGTAATTTCTAAAAAATAGTCCATACCATCTAGTTTAGAAAGCTTTACCAGCCTTGGAGTTAATTCTTCGGCTACTTTTTTGGAAAATAAAATACCGTGAATCGATCTATTAAACATATCACGAATTGGATTCATAATACGTCGTGATAATAAAGATTCATGAAAAAGATCGTTATGAAACTGAATCGTAATTTCGTGAATTTTTTTGCTCGTACATTTATTCAATTCCCAACCGTGGTATAAATTTGGACCAATCAAAACCAATTCGACATTATCAATTTCTTCAATATTATCACCCACGACACGCTTCACTCCTTTGCCGTTTAAAATAAAATTGATCTCAAATTCCGGATGGTAATGCACCGGAAAATCAAAACTATCTTTTACTCTGTCGAAAACTAAAAAACTATCTCCAGCCGAAAGCGGAGCAATTTCTCGATAAAAATTTTTAGCATTACTCATCTTAGAAACTATTTTAGGAAGTACTATTGGATTTTTTATTTGCAATAATATGATATATAATTGATAAAATAATATTAATTAGACGATAAACATCCGATTATCTTTGAAAAATAGAATTATCATTTTTACAAAAAGAATATTGATAATAAACATTAATCATTTATAATACAATATCTTTTTAAAGTTTTGATAATTTTAATCAAAAATTGATAATGATATAACGATCATAAAAATTGAGTTTTTACAACAAGCGTTTTCATTGTCGCCGTAAACTTATCATACTGAAAAACAATTACATTCCTAATGAAAAAAAACATACTAATACTATTAACTGCGGTACTTACGGGAATTTCCTGCTCTTCAAAGCAAGCGATTACTAATACTAATTTGTCACTTTCAGATAAAAAAGCTACACCGGAAACAGTTTCTCTATATAAAAAGCTACAGCAATTAACCCAAAAAGGATACATGTTTGGTCATCAGGATGATCTTGCTTATGGTGTAAACTGGAAATATGAAAATGGCAGAAGCGATATAAAAGATGTCGTTGGTGACTATCCTGCTGTTTATGGCTGGGACCTGGCAGGTCTTGAAAAAGACAGCCCTGATAATATAGACGGAATTCCATTTACAAAAATGAAACAATATATAGAAGAAAGTCATGAAAGAGGTGGAATCACTACGATAAGCTGGCATTTTGACAATCCTGCAACCGGAAAAAGCGCCTGGGACAACACCCCAAATTCATTAAAAACAGTTTTACCTGGTGGAGAAAACCATCAAAAATTTACCGTTTGGTTAGATAAAGCAGCGAATTATCTCCTGTCATTAAAAGATAAAAAAGGTAAAAATATTCCAGTGCTTTTCAGACCTTATCATGAACTTACCGGAGGCTGGTTTTGGTGGGGAAAAGGAAATGGTAGACCTGAAGAATTCAAATCCGTATGGAAATTTACTTTTGAATATCTGCAAAAAAAAGGAGTTCATAATTTAATTTATATTTACAACACAAGCAGTTTTAGTTCTAAAGAAGACTTTCTGGCCAACTATCCCGGTGATAATTATGCTGATCTTTTAAGTTTTGATTCGTATCAGAATAACGACGACAAACAAGGCGAAAAATTCATTGCCGAAGTTCAGAATCAATTAAAAATCATCAACGAAATTGGTCTTGAAAAACACAAACCTATTGCCATTGCAGAAGCCGGTTACGAAGCAATTCCAGACCCAAAATGGTGGACAGGAACTTTATCGAAAGCTATTGGTGATTATAAAATTTCCTATGTTTTACTATGGAGAAACCACGGCTGGCAGGAAAAAGAACAAAAAATGCATTATTACGCGCCATATACAGGACAAATAAGCGCAAAAGATTTTGTTGATTTTTATAATCTGGACAAAACCTTATTTGAAAAAGACATTAAAAAAAATTAATAATTGAGAATTAAAAATTAAAAATCTGTTTTTATCCGCGTTTTTACGAAGTAAATCCGTTTTTTCCGCGTCAAAAAAATCAACGCATAGAAACATTAAAATAACTAACCAAATCTAAATTACAACCATTAAAAAAAGCCTGATGCACGACAAAATTAGTTTAAAAGAAAAAATAGGTTACGGTCTTGGAGATGCGGCATCATCGATGTTTTGGAAAATTTTCAGCATGTACCTTCTATTTTTCTACACCGATGTTTTCGGACTGGCGCCTGCCGTTGTAGGAACCATGTTTTTGATTACCAGAATCTGGGATTCTTGTTTTGATCCCATTGTTGGAATCATCGCCGACCGGACAAAAAGCAAATGGGGAAAATTCAGACCTTATCTATTATGGGTAGCTGTGCCGTTTGCTGTAATTGGCGTGCTGACTTTTTACACTCCTGATTTTGACGAAAAAGGAAAAATAATTTACGCCTATGTAACTTATTCGGCGATGATGATGATTTATTCCTTAATCAATGTGCCGTATGCATCGCTTTTGGGCGTAATGTCATCTGACCGAAAAGAAAGAAATACATTATCGTCTTACAGAATGGTTTTTGCTTTTGGAGGAAGCCTTCTGGCACTTTGGCTTATTGAACCTTTAGTCAATTATTTCGGCGGAAGCCTAAACTCTAAATCAGGCTGGCTCACCACGATTGCTGTTTTTGGAATAATAACAACCGCTTTTTTCTGGGCTTGTTTTTTATTCACCAAAGAAAGAGTAAAACCAATTTCAGATGAAGAAAACAATTTAAAGGAAGATTTAAAAGATTTACTAAAAAATAAACCGTGGTGGATTTTACTCGGAGCCGGAATTGGCGCTTTGGTTTTCAATTCAATTCGTGACGGAGCCGCCGTTTATTATTTTAAATACTACGTAAGCAGCAATGTAAACTTTGATTTTTCGCTTTTTGGAACCGATTTTCACATGACCCCCACTTCTATTTATCTGGTTTTAGGTCAAGCCGCTAATATCATTGGGGTAATTATCGCGACACCCATTGCAAACAAAATAGGTAAAAAGAAGACATTTTTTGGTGCCATGGCCTTAGCCGCAATTTTGAGTTTTATCTTTTATCTCTTCGGGAAAGAAGATGTGTTTCTGATCATGAGTTTTCAGGTATTAATCAGTATTTGTGCCGGTTGTATTTTCCCGCTAATCTGGTCTATGTATGCGGATAGTGCCGATTATTCTGAATGGAAACAAGGACGCAGAGCAACAGGATTGGTTTTCTCAGCCTCATCCATGTCACAAAAATTTGGATGGACCATTGGCGGCGCAGGAGCAGGATGGCTTTTGGGTTATTATGGTTTTCAGGCCAATGTTGAGCAAACTGCTACAGCTCAAAACGGAATTCAGTTAATGTTAAGCATTCTCCCTGCCATTGCAGCTATAATATCAGTTGCTTTTATAGCATTTTATCCATTATCTGAAGATAAGCTTCAGATAATCGAACAGGATTTAAACGAAAAAAGAGACCAGAACAATTAAAATTATACCGATACAGAAATCTATTTATATGACAGCAATAGCCACTTCAACTACATTTCAGGATAGAAAAGTAGCATTAGAAAAAGAACATACACTACTGATCGAGCAAAAAAATGCTCCTCAGGATCATGCCGGAAACGGTATATACGAACGCTACAAAAACCCGGTTGTTACAGCGGCCCACGTACCATTGAACTGGCGTTTTGACCTTAACGAAAAAACCAATCCGTTTTTACAGGAACGCATAGGAATGAATGCCGCTTTTAATGCAGGCGCCATGAAATGGAAAGGAAAATATTTGCTTGCTGTTCGTGTGGAAGGAATCGACAGAAAATCTTTTTTCGCTATAGCGGAAAGTCCAAACGGAGTGGATAATTTTAAGTTTTGGGAGAAACCATGCGTGATTCCGCAAACCGAAGAACCGGATACGAATGTCTATGATATGCGTTTGATCGATCATGAAGACGGTTGGGTTTACGGTATTTTTTGTACCGAAAGAAAAGATCCTAAAGCACCAAAAGGCGACACAAGTTCGGCTGTAGCCAATGCAGGAATCGTACGCACGAAAGATTTGGTAAACTGGGAAAGATTACCTGATTTGATTTCGAATACAGGACAGCAGCGTAATGTAGTTTTGCATCCGGAATTTATAAACGGAAAATACGCTTTATACACACGTCCGCAAGATGGTTTTATTGATGTTGGAGCCGGTGGCGGAATTGGTTTAGGCTACGTTGATGACATGACAAATCCTGTTGTAAAAGAGGAGAAAATTATCTTTGGGAAACAATATCATACGATTTATGAATTGAAAAATGGCCTTGGCCCCGCTCCTATCAAAACCGAAAAAGGCTGGCTGCATCTCGCACACGGAGTTCGTAACACCGCTGCAGGATTACGTTACACGCTCTATATGTTTATGACAGATTTACACGATATTAGCAAAGTAACTCACGTTCCTGCCGGACATTTTATGGGGCCAGAAGGAATCGAAAGAGTTGGAGATGTGTCGAATGTTTTATTCTCTAACGGATGGATCGAAGACAACGACGGAACCGTTTATGTGTATTACGCATCATCAGATACAAGAATGCATGTTGCCGTTTCATCTGTAGAAAAACTGGTTGATTATGTTACAAATGCTCCAGCCGATACTTTTATTTCTGCAGGTTCAGTAAAAACGATCATCAATCAAATCGAAAAAAACAAAACAATCTAATTTATCGTGTCAATACAATTAAAGCAACTTAAAACTGAATTATCAGCTGAACTCGATTCTATTTTAAAATATTGGTCAGAGCATACCTTAGACAACGAAAATGGTGGTTTTACTGGTCAGATTGATCACAAAGATCATATTATTGCAAATGCAGAAAAAGGTTCTGTTTTAAATGCCAGAATCTTATGGAGTTTTTCTGCAGGCTATCAGGCAACCAAAAATGAGAGTCATAAAGCAACTGCCAAACGTGCTTTTGAGTTTCTTTCGGATTATTTTTATGATCCCGAATTTGGAGGCTTATTTTGGAGCATCAATGTTGATAAAACGCCAAAAGACACTAAAAATCAGATTTACGCTTTAGCTTTTGCGATTTACGGTCTATCAGAATATTATGTTATTTCTAAAGACGAAAAGGCCTTAGAAATCGCCATCAATTTATATTTACAAATAGAAAGACACAGTTACGATTCCATAAACGGAGGCTATTTAGAAGCTTTTACCAGAGAATGGAAACCAATTGCCGATTTGCGTCTGAGTGAAAAAGATGCGAATGAAAAGAAAACCATGAATACTCACTTGCATATTGTGGAAGCGTATGCAAATTTATTTAAGGTTTGGAAAGACAAAAAGCTGCAAAACACAATTATTGAATTATTACAGACTATAGAAAAACATTTTATTAATAGTGAGACAGGACATTTGAGATTGTTTTTTAATGAAGAATGGATTGAAAAACCAGACGTGATTTCGTATGGTCATGATATTGAAGCAGCCTGGCTTTTGTTGCAGTGTGCCGAAATTTCAGGAGATGAAAATCTAATAACCAATTATAAAAAACACGCCATTAAAATGGCCGAAGTTACGAAGGAAGGTTTGGATGATGATGGAGGTTTATGGTATGAATTAGATCCGAAAAATAACGAGCTGATTGCTGAAAAACATTGGTGGGTTCAGGCAGAAGCTTTAATTGGTTTTTATAATGCGTATCAATTAACGCAAAATGAAATTTATTTAGATATCGTTCTGAAGAACTGGGATTTCATTAAAAACAATATTTTGGACACTAAAAACGGCGAATGGTTTTGGGGAGTTTATCGTGATTATTCGTTGATTGAAAAAGACAAGGCCGGTTTTTGGAAATGTCCTTATCATAATAGCCGGGCTTGTATGGAATTAATTAATCGAATTGATTCAATTTAATTTACAATTAAATGCTCCGCCGCCATTGCAAGAAACGAAGCAACCACAGTAACAAAAGCAGTTTTTTTGTCATTTCGACGAAAGAGAAATCACACTAGAAACTCCATATAGAGAATCGTCAATCTTTATCGATTCACGAGTGTGATTTCTCCTCCGTCGAAATGACAAGATTGGGAAAAATTGAAGAAACAAAAGATATCTTAAAACCGTCAACCCCTAGCCCCGATGGGAGGGAAAATCCTTTTGTGTCCGCCGCGGCGGACACAAAAGATTGGAAGGAACAGCGGGATTAGCTCCTAAAAAAAATAAACAATGATAAATAAATTTCTAAAAGCCCTCGGATTAGCTTTAATGTTCTCTGTTATGGCTTGTCAGGCGCAGGAAAGAATTACGGTCAAGGGAACGCAATTTTATAAAGGCGATAAACCGTACGCTTATATTGGAACGAATTATTGGTACGGAAGTTTACTGGCTTCGAAAAAAGTAGGCGACAGAAAAAGATTGCTTCGGGAACTGGATTTGATGCAAAAAAACGGAATCGATAATCTAAGAATTCTGGTTGGTGCCGATGGTGGAAAATACGATTTTACGGTTCGTCCGGCGTTGCAATACGAACAAGGAAAATACGACGAAGATTTGCTTGACGGATTGGATTTTCTGATCAGCGAAATGAGCAAACGCAAAATGTATGCAGTTTTATACCTGACCAACAACTGGGAATGGTCGGGCGGAATGTCGCAATATTTAGAATGGAACGGCAAAGGTGCGATTCCGGTTCCGAATATTACCCCAAATACATGGCCGCAATTTATGGCGTATACCCAACAATTTTACAGTTGCGAGCCTTGTATGAAAGCTTTAGAAAATCATGTAAAATTTATCATTGGAAGAACCAACAAATACTCAAAAAAGAAATATACCGAAGACAACACAATTATGTCCTGGCAAGTTGGTAATGAACCAAGACTTTTTACGGTAGAAAATGAAGCGAAATTTACATCATGGCTCGATACTATTGTTAATTTGATTGATAGTTTAGATAAAAATCATTTGGTTTCCACGGGTTCTGAAGGGAAAAACAGTTCGAATGACAGCATGGAAATTTTTGAAAGAACACATCAAAACCCAAATATTGATTATTTGACGATGCATATCTGGCCCAAAAACTGGAATTGGTTTAAGGCTGACGATGCCGAAAAAACAATACCAATAACACTTGAAAATGCCGGAAAATATATTGATGAGCATATTAAGGTGGCGAACAATCTAAAACGCCCAATTATTATTGAAGAATTTGGTTTGGGAAGAGAAAACGAAAGTTTACTGGAAACGACATCAACAATAAACAGAGATGTTTTTTACAATTATATTTTTGGCAGAGTTGCCGAAAGTGTAAAAAATAATGGTCCGCTACAGGCAGCGAATTTTTGGGGATTTGGCGGCGAAGGCAAACCTGTTACCCAAGACGGAAAATGGAATCCCGGAGATCCTTTAACGACAGATCCTCCGCAGGAACCACAAGGATTGAATTCTGTTTTTTCTACGGATAAATCGACTTTGGATATTGTGAAGAAATATAATATGGAATTGAAGAAATAGCTTAAAAGCACCCTCTTAGATTTTGAAACCCGACAATTTTATGATTGTCGGGTTTTCTATGTTTATACATGACAGAGATGCACTGCTGAGCGTCTCTACGATATCTATTTATAGAATATATTATGCTAATATTTTCTCGATCGCATTCAATTCATCCTGTGTAAATTCAAGACTTTGCAAACAATCAATATTATTGTTTAATTGTCTAACAGAACTCGCGCCAATTAAAACCGATGTAATTCGTTTGTCTTTTTGTAACCATGCCAATGCCATTTGAGCCAAAGACTGGTTACGATCTTGTGCGATATCATTCAGCTGCACTAATTTCGCGATTCTTTCAGCTGTAACTTCATTTTCTTTCAAATGTCCGTTTGGATTGTGCGCTCTTGAGTTTTCCGGAATTCCGTTTAGGTATTTATCTGTGAGAAGTCCTTGTGCCAAAGGCGAGAATGCAATACAGCCCACTCCTTTTTCTTCCAGAACATCCAATAAACCATTTTCTACCCAACGTTCTAACATCGAATATTTGGCCTGATGAATCAAACATGGCGTTCCTAATTGTTTTAAAACATCGACGGCAACTCTCGTTTGTTCTGCAGAATAATTACTGATTCCAACATACAAGGCTTTTCCGCTTCTTACAGCGTAATCCAAAGCCTGCATCGTTTCTTCAATTGGAGTTTCCGGATCCGGACGATGCGAATAAAAAATATCGACATAATCGACTTTCATTCTTTTCAAACTCTGGTCTAAGCTTGATAGTAAATATTTACGGGAACCCCAATCGCCGTAAGGTCCATCCCACATGGTATAACCTGCTTTGGTCGAAATGATGATTTCGTCGCGCAGATTTCCCTGAAAATTATGCCACAGGATTTTACCAAAATTAGTTTCGGCAGAACCCGGTACCGGTCCATAATTATTAGCCAAATCAAAGTGGGTGATTCCTTTATCAAAAGCTTCTACAGCAATACTTTCTGCATTTTCAAAATTATCTACTGAACCAAAGTTGTGCCACAAGCCCAGAGAAATTTCAGGTAGTAATAACCCGCTTTTTCCGCATCTGTTATATTTCATTCTTTTTATTTAAGGTTGTAGTTTAATAGGTTTTAAAGGTAAAAAAAACTTACGAAGTTTTGCCACAAAGACACTAAGACGCTAAGCTTTTTATTTAAAATAGAAATCGCCACGAATTCACGAATTTTTGAACAAGTAATTCGTGAATTCGTGGCGAAAAACCTTTTATTTCAAAAATTTTGAGTAAAAAACAAACCTGATTATTTTAAATTTCAAATAGAACTTAATTTTTGTAAATTTGTTTAAATAATAAAATTATGGAAAATAACTGGCAAAATTTAATTTCAATCAACCCTGATATCAGATTTGGAAAACCTGTTATTACAGGGACACGGATTTGTGTTTCAGATATTCTTTCGTGGCTTTCGACAGGAATGTCTTTTGAAGAAATTATCGAAGATTTTCCTGAATTAAAAAAAGAACATATTCTTGCTATAAGTAATATAAATAAAAGTTCTATCTCATAAAAAAAAAGATTAATCCAGCATCCCGCTGACAGGGATTTTTTTCTCACTAATTTAAAATATAACTTTACATGTTACAAAATGACGATAAAGAAAAAAGCGGCGGAAATTCTGGTAATGATATGGGATCTAATGATTCTCCTCCTCCAACACGTGACGGTGGTGATTATCTTGTTAAGACCGAGCAATAGCCACAATTGACCAAATTAAAATAATGGGCATACTGTAAGCAATTATAAAACATGCCCATTTAAAATTCTTAACTCTCTTCGAGTGTATTTCTTCATTTTCTTTAATTGAAATTTGAATCGTATTTACACAATCATACAGTACATAAAGAGATGTTTGATCATCAGTCCAATTTCTATTAAAATTTGGGCTTTCAATATGAAAATTAGGTTTAGTTCCTTTTAGCCTAATTTTTGAGGGAAAAAGTATTGTTGAAACCCAAATCAACGAAACAACAGATACGATACACAATGCGATAGCATCTTGTACAATTAAATCTTTATAATTTATACACGGATATTTATTTACTAAAAAACCTAAAGTAGTTATTACAATAAGTATTAACAAATTAAATAAAGTATTTGCCTTAGTATCTATAGTATCAGAAGCCTTGGTAATATCATCAAACCTGTTTTTTGCATCTTCATAAATTAACTTTAATGACTCCGTTTTAAAATCGTGTAGGTTTAGCATTTTATTACTTTTAATAATTCAATTAATAGTCTTCTAGCAAAAATAAATCAATTTAACGACCAAAAAAAATAAAGTTTAATTACTATTTTATTTCAAAACCACTTTCTAATCCTTTATCAGAACTTCCTCCTACCATAATTTTAAAAGTTCCCGGTTCTACCAAATAATTACCATCATTATCATAAAAACCAAGCTCTTTTTCAGTCAAAGTAAAAGTTACCGTTTTGGTTTCTCCCTTTTTCAAATTCACCAATTCAAAACCTTTTAATTCTTTTATTGGGCGAACAATGCTTGCAAATTCATCATGAATATACAATTGTACTACTTCCTTTCCATCATAATTTCCGGAGTTGGTAACGGCAACACTAACCTGAACACTTTCTCCTTTTGCAAAAGCCGTTTTATTGATTTTCAGATTTTTATAATCAAACTTCGTATAACTCAATCCAAAACCAAACGGAAACTGAGGCGTTTTCTCCACATCCATATAATGCGACCAAAAAACATTTTTATCACTGTCAATTGGTCTTCCTGTGCTGTATTTGTTGTAATAAATAGGCACTTGCCCCACATTTCTCGGGAACGACATTGGCAATTTTCCACTTGGGTTGTAATCTCCATATAAAACCTGTGCTACGGCATTTCCGGTTTGAGTTCCTAATTGCCATGCTTCTACAATTGTTGGGATATTTTCTGCAGCCCAAGGAATACTCAACGGACGACCATTATTTAAAACCAAAACAATATTTCGATTCACTTTATAAATTTCTTCTAATAATTCTTGTTGTAATCCCGGCAAATTCAAATCGGTTCTGCTTCTCCCCTCACCGCTTTGAAAACCATATTCTCCCAGAACAATCACGACAACATCTGCATTTTTTGCAGCTGTTTTGGCAGCTTCAAAACTGCTTTTATCTGTCGTATTAAATACTGTTTCTGTTAAAAAAGTTGCTTTCTGTGACAACAAATCAACTCCTTTTTCAAAAACCAATTGATTGTCCTTGTATTGCTGCATTCCTTCTAAAACCGAAACGGCTGTGTTATCATCTGCTGCAATTCTCCAGCTTCCCAACGGACTGTTTTTATCATTTGCCAAAGCTCCAATCAAAGCAATTTTTTGTCCGGTTTTTTTTAGCGGAAGCAAGTTTTTGTCATTCTTTAATAATACGATCGATTTTTTTGCCATATCAAGAACGCCTTCATTATTGGCTTTACTGCCAACAACTGCTTTTTCGCGCTTTTCATCACAATATCTGTACGGATCATCAAATAAACCCAATTCAAATTTCACGCGGAGGATTCTGCGAACGGCATCATCAACCAAGGATTCTTTTACTTTTCCTTCTTTTACAAGTGCAACCAATTTTGCTACATACAAATACGATTCCATATCCATATCAGAACCTGCAATTACCGCTTTTGCAGTTGCATCGGCTTCATCTTTGGCATAACCGTGCGCAATCATTTCACGAATCGAAGCATAATCTGAAATCACAAAACCGTCAAACTTCCATTTTCCTTTCAGAATATCTCTTTGAAGGAAAACATTTCCCGTTGCCGGAACGCCATTCAAAGTATTAAAGGAATTCATAAACGTACGAACTCCCGCCTGAACCGTTGCTTCAAAAGGCGGCAAAACAGAATTGTACAATTTAGAATTACTAATATCAACAATATTATATTCCAGTCCGGCTTCAACATAACCATACGCCGCAAAATGCTTGGCGCAAGCCGCGATCGTATTTACTTTAGACAGATCAGCAATTGTTTCTCCTTGAAAACCATGAACTCTCGCAATCGCAATTTTACTTCCCAAATAAGGATCTTCACCCGCACCTTCCATCACACGTCCCCAGCGTGCATCATTTGCAACATCGACATTTGGACCAAAAGTCCAGTTAATACCGGATGCCGAAGCTTCATCTGCCGCAATGGCCGCCGATTTCTTAATCGCTTCCAGATCCCAACTCGCCGCTTCTGCCAACGGAATCGGGCTCAACGTTTTATAACCGTGAATTACATCAAAACCTATAATCAACGGGATTCCCAAGCGGGTTTCTTCTACCGCAATTTTCTGTACAGCTTTAACTTCTTTTACACCACGAACGGTTAACATTGAACCAACCCAACCTTTTCGTAAATGTTCGTATTTCAGTTCCGCACTTCCTCCTTTTGGAGCCGGTCCCGTTACATCCCAAAATCCGTTGTATTGATTCATTTGTCCCACTTTTTCTTCTAAAGTCATCAAAGGCAAAAGCAGATCAATTCGTTGTTCAACAGTCTTATTTTTATCCAGATACGGTTTTTTCTGTGCATTCATATTTCCAACAGTAAACAGGGTAAAAACCCCGATAGTTATTATTTTATTTTTCATTGGTTTTAGGATTGCCACAAAGGAACTAAGGCACAAAGTTTAAAGCTTTGCGACTTTGCGTCTTTGCGAGATTTTGATATTCAAAATGTTATTTATTAATTCAATTTGGCGATTTACTTTGCGGGACTTCGACTTCGCTCAGTCTGACAAAACAAAAAAAATCAGCATCAATCTGTTTAATCCGTAAAATCCGTGGGCAAAAAATCTAAAATCTAAAATTCATCCGTAAAACAAGAAGCAGGCAAATTCGCTTTATTAAACAAGTCAGATTGTATTGTATTTCCCCATGCAAATCTCACTTTTGCAGGATTTGAAACTTTTTTACTCGACAAAATCACCTGATTATTTTTTATCGAAGCTTCTGCAGGAAAAAAGATTCCATCAGCTCCAGCCAATTCAAACTGTTTTGATGTTTTGTTTTTAAAATACAATCCATCAGCATAATCAAAAGAAATTATGGCTTTGTTTTTTTCGACTTTAAAATCTTTAAAAAGTGGTCCGTTTACTATATTATTGTTCGTTTTGTACATTTCGGCAAGAGCCAAATTTGCCAAACGAATTCCGACATCTTTTTTATTTTTTGGATGAATATCAATCGTGTCCGAAATATCACTTGTTAAAACCATTCCGGTTTTCGGAACTTCTTTCAGGATTTTTCGTTGAGAATTTCTAACCGTAACATTTGAGAAATTATTACTGCCGGTTTTATATGGTGCAATCTGAACGAAATAAAAAGGGAATTCGTCTTGCCATGCTTTTCTCCAAGAAGTAATCAAAGCTGACAATGTTTTATCATAAACTAGCGAACCAACATTCGATTCGCCCTGATACCAAAGTGTTCCGGCAATTTTAAAACCTGTAAAGGGATAAATCATCGCATTGTAAGCACGTCCGGGCTGGCGCGGTCCGTATTCCTGTTCGTTTAATTTTTTAGCATTTTCTAATAAAATAGGATCATTTTGAACAACCTCTTCCGGCATCCAGATTTCGGCCGGAGTTCCGCCCCAGTTAGATGAAATTAAGCCAATTGGAACATTTTTTAAATCTTCGCGTAAGCGTTTGGCAAAAAAGTAACCAATGGCGCTAAAGTTTTTCATGGTTTCGGGAGTCGATTCAGCCCAATTTCCAAGTAAATTATTTTGCGGACTTGTAGCAGTTAATTTTGGAACCGTAAAAAATCTAATATTAGGATTTGTCGCATTTTTAGCTTCTTCATCGCCATTATCAATTCCCCAGCTTGCAGACATTTCCATGTTAGATTGTCCGGTGCAAAGCCAAACTTCGCCAATCAAAATGTTCTTCAATACAACTTCGTTATATCCTTTTATAGAAATCGTAAAAGGTCCTCCGGCTTCGGGCGTTTTGATATGCAATTCCCATTGCGCCTGATTATTGGCAGTCACTTTATATTCCTGGTTGTTCCAGCTAGAAACCAATTTGATTTCTTCTTTAGGATTCGCCCAGCCCCAAATTTTAACTTCGGAGTTGCGCTGTAAAACCATATTATCACCAAAAATATTCGGAAGTGTAACGTTTGCCATCATAGTACTGGAAATCATCAGAATGAAAACAAACTTAAATATATTATTTTTCATTTAGCAACTTTTTTAAAAACGGAGCATATTCCTGAGCCAAAACCTTATGATCAGCCACATCTGGATGTCCTGAACAGCCTTTTGGCGTCATAGGTTTAAATTTGAAAATCAAGATGGGTTTATGCGTTTTATCTTCTGCGAAAGCAGCTTTTACTTTATTAAGACAATCTTCAAAAACAATCGCGTTCTGACCGTTTATCATCGGACTATTTGTAATGACAATTTGTGCTTTTGGATTGTGTTTGTACAACATTTTTATAAAATTGATATAATTTGAAACGTATTTTTCAGCATTAAAAGGCAAACGTTCTTTTTTACCGTCTCCACCAGAAAAATCATTGGTTCCTAATGCAATACTTATAATGTCAGGCTGAAAAGCAAAATCATATTGAGGTTTAGAATTGTCTTTCGTTAAATACAAATTCTGATAAACATCGGGCATAATTCCTTCTTCTTTATTCTCATCATTCCAGTTTCTGTACATGCCAATTCCGGAAACTGAACTCATCAAATAATCAACGCCAATTGCTCTCGAAAGCACTGGACCATAAGCATAATAGCCATTATGATGATCAAAATACTCCCCTTTGTCACAAGGAACATCTGATGGATCGCTTGCCGCGCCACAAGTAATTGAATCTCCAATAAACTCAATTTTCTTTTTCTTTTTGGCCGAAATCGAAGTCAGTTTTGCAGTTGTTCCCGCAAATAAAATTCCACCGCTGTGCGCTTCTGTCGTTTTATAAATTTCTAAAGTATGTTCTTTTTTATTTACAGTTGTTTTTATTGGAAAAGACTGCGGTGCTCCTTTCTCAATTCTCAATTTTCCAATATATTTTCCATCTAAAACCAAAGAAACATAATTATGATGTTCCCATGCATCAACACTTTGAAGAGAAATCGAACATTCATTACCTGAAAAATTAAAAGAAACCGAAGAAGCCGTTCCTATTAAAACCACTTTGTTATCCGAAAGTTTTTCAACACGGCCCTGATATAGAAAAGTATTTGTTTTGTTTTGTGAAGTCGAAACAATCGAAATCAGCAAAAACGAAATTAAAAACATTATTTTTTTTAGAAACATAATTTATTTGTTAAAATATAAATGCGATTCACAAATATATTTGAAATACGATAACACTAAAGATACTAAAACATCAAAAAGCAATAAAAAAACACCAAAATAAAAAGATGTATCTTCCGTTCTTGTTATTCAACAATTCCTTATTTGTATAACATTGTTTTGATATTCAAAAGCAACGTTATACATTCATAAATAAAATCTTATAATTATACTTTAAAATGAAATTAACCCTATATATCGCATTTGCATCTATGATTCTATGTTCTTCTTTTACTTTACCAAAAGAAAAAAAGCCTGTTAGTTATCCAACCGAAAAAATACTGACTGCAATAGATCGCGATTCTATTATTACTTATGCGAAACAATATTTAGGAATACATTATTTGTATGCAGGAAATGATCCCAAAAAAGGTTTTGATTGTTCAGGCTTTGTCAATTATGTTTTCAAACATTTTGATGTTAGCGTACCCAGAAGTTCCAGCGGATATAAAAATTTAGGAGTTTCAAAAAAGCCTGAAGATTTTAAAGTGGGAGATGTTCTGGTTTTTTATGGCTATAAAAACAGAACAATTGTTGGACATGTGGGTATTATTTGCGAAGCCAACGGTATGAGTTCTAAATTTATTCATGCCTCATCCGGAAAAGCCGGCAGCGTAACGATTAGCGATTTAGATTCTGATCATTACAGCAAACGTTATTATAAGTGTGTTGATGTATTACCGAAATAAAGTTTTTTTGCCATGAATTACACGAATTTTCGCGAATTAATTTTTTTAGCATTGTAAATAAAAAATTTGTGAAAATTTGTGCAATTCGTGGCGAAATCTCTCTTAGCTTTTATTCTTCGGTAAGTAATTTTATCAGACTTTCATCTCTTTTATAAACATCTTTATAAAAGTTCAAATTGCCATCACGATCTACCCAGGCGGTGAAATAACCTATGTAAACCGGAATTTTCTTTTTTAGACTTACCCAGTTTTCTTTACCGGCATGCATGGCTTTATCGATACGTTCCGTAGTCCAGCTTGGATCTTGTTTTAAAATTTCGATGGCTAGTTCTCTTGGTTTTCCTACCCTAACGCACCCGTGACTAAAAGCCCTGCTTTCTCTTTCGAACAAACTTTTGGAAGGCGTATCGTGCAAATAAATATTATTTGAATTGGGGAATAAAAATTTCACTAAACCAAGCGAATTGTTTTTTCCTGGCAACTGACGAACTGCTCCATTATTCCATTCCAGATTTTTCTGTGCTAAATAATTCTTATTTCTGGCCATTCCTGGTTTTATCTCGCTTTTGATGATACTTGTAGGTACATTCCAATACGGGCTAAACACAATATTATTCATCATTCCGCTAAAAACTACGGTTTTGGTCATTGCTCTTCCTACTACCACAGGCGATACAAATGCAATTTCATGATTGCGAATCAAATACAATCTAAACTCTGGAATATTAACTTCGATGTATTCTTTCCCTTTTTCGAGTTCAGGATCAATCCATCTACAACGCTCCATATTGGCAATAATGGTTTTAATTCTGTCTGAAACAGGAATGTTGAGCTCCGCAATATGTTCCGGTAAAATCGTGTTTTTTGGTGTTAATCCGTGGTGCAATTCGTAGCTTCTGATTCCTTTTATCAATGTCGAATCACAAATATTACTTTTGCTGTTTTCTTTAAGATCTCCGGTTATAAAAAGCCTTTCTCTGATTTGTCCAATTGTTGCAACAGAATCTCCCAGTTTCAGACTTTTAACACCTTCTTCGGTTTCGATAGTTTTCCATCCACCTTTTTTCTCAATCTCTCTATATCGATGAAGCGCATCGCGAAGCTTATAATATTGACTGAACATTTTGCTTTTCTTGTCGTCGCTAATCGTAGCTTTTTTATAAATCGAATCTGAAAAAACCTGATAATTTACTTTTTTTCGAGGTAAAAGCCATTCTAATGAGCGGGTTGTTTTTTCGTCTACGCCGGAAACTTTCTGTACATAATAAAAATACAAATTGGTAATCATCAAATCGGTATCTGCTTTTGATAATTTGTTATCGGCTGTATGTTCAAAAATAGGATTGATCTTTTCATTATAAGGAAAATTAGCTTTTAAACCTTCCTGATCTAATCCTTTGTATTTATTAAATAAAGTATTTGCATATTCTACAACACCTTTATTATCCAGCCATAACTGGGTAGATTTATTTTTCTTGTACAAAGCCTGGACCTCGCTCTGAAATTTAATCAATTTAGGATACGCCTGATAAAATGTGGAAATGCCGGAACTGTCAATTGTAATTTTAAGTTCAGGAACCACTTTTTCTGAAGTCTTTGATTCTTCTGTGTTCTTGTCTGCTTTTTTATTACAGGAAACAGCACTAATAAGAAGTACTACAGCAACAAGCGGATACAAAATTTTCATAATATTTTTTTTAATAAAAATAGAAAAGTTTTGCCGAAATCAAAGCGTTTCCAAAAAAATTAATACTGCTTTAAAAATCTTATTTTTACTTTATAAAAAAACAAAAAAACTCCGAATACATTACATATCCGGAGCTTCTGCTTTATAACCAACCTTTATTTTTAGATTACTGTACCTTTTAAAGTAAGTACTTTTGGAGTTGTCTCCGCACTTGTTGTTACAGTAACTGTTTTTGTAAACCCACCTTTGTTTGCTGCATTATAAGTTGCTGTTACCTTAGCTGATTTTCCAGGTAAAATAGGCTCTTTTGTATAATCTGTTGCAGTACAACCACAAGATCCCTGAACGTTTGTAATTACAACGGCAGTTTTTCCTGTATTTTTAAATTCGTAAACAATTGCTTTTGGCGTTCCTTGCGGAATTTGACCTACATCAATAGTTTCTGCTTTCCATACAATTGTAGAAGCTGTTGCTGCTTCAACTTTTGTTTCAGATGTCAAAGACTGTATTGGTGCAATTGCCGAAAAAGACATTAAGCTTAAAGCTAAAGCTAACATCGAAATTTTAATCATTTTCATAGTTATATAATTTAATGGTTTATAGTTCTGATTTTGTTTTACAAAGATATTTCAGACAAAACCAAATCGCTGTTAACCGCTTTCAAATCTTTGTTAATGACTTGTTAATCGGTGTTTTTAAGCCTAAATTTGATTAATATTACACTCTGAAATACCGATTTCTTGAAAATAAATAAACTCAATAGTATTATCCTTCTGGGACTTGTTGCCATTATTAGCATATTGGTGGCACAGTTGCTTTGGACGAAAGAGGCTTTTACTTTAGAACAAAAAAAATTAAGCCAGAAAGCCAACATAGCCTTGCTGGAAGTTGCCCGAAAATTATACGAAGGAAAAGATCATGAATCGTCTTGTCTGAATCCTGTTCAGAAAATTTCAAACGATTATTATATTGTAAATATCCAGAACGATTTTGAACCGGATATTCTAGAATTTTATTTGAGATCAGAGTTTAAAAAAATGAACATCACAACTGATTTTGAATACGCAGTGTACAATTGCCAAAGTGATGAGATGGTTTACGGAAAATACATTTCGTTTGCTGAAAAAGAAAAAACAAAAAAAACAGTTTCTTTTCCAAAGCATAAAAATTTAGTATATTATTTTGCGATTCGTTTTCCTAACGAAACGACTTACTTATTCAGTTCGATGCGATTTTGGTTTATACTTTCGATCGCTTTAATTTTGATTTTATTGATTTATGTTTATTCGATTTTTACGCTTTTGCAGCAAAAGAAATATTCTGAACTGCAACGGGATTTCATCAATAATATGACGCATGAATTCAAAACGCCTTTGTCTTCTATATTAATTGCATCAAAATATTTAAGCGAACAAAATCCTATCAAAGACGATAAAAAATTGCACACCTACACCAATATCATTATCAATCAGAGTCATAAGCTGAACAATCATATTGAAAAGATTTTAAACGTTGCCAAATCAGATTATGCTCCTTTAGAATTAAAAAAAGAAACGGTTTTAATTGTTCCGATTATCGAAGAAACGATCGAAAATATTCAGTTAAAATATCCTGAAGCTTCTATTAAAATCGAAACACTTTCTACTGAATATCAAATAGAAACTGATGTTTTTCATTTCTCTAATTTGGTTTATAATTTACTGGATAATGCTATAAAATACTGTAATGAAAAACCGGAAATCACGATTGAAATCTCCGCAGAAAATTCAGTTATCAAAATAGCTTTTAGTGATAACGGAATTGGAATTTCTCCTAAAAATATGTCATTTGTATTTGATAAATTTTACCGTGCCCAAAACGAAAAAAGCAATGAAGTGAATGGTTTTGGACTTGGTTTGTATTATGTAAAAGAAATTTGCAACTTGCACAACTGGAAAATAAAAGTACAAAACAACCCAACAAACGGCATTACGATAACTTTGTCAATTCCTTATAAAAAATGAAACAATTCAAAATACTTTATACCGAAGACGATGAAACATTAGCTTTTTTGACCAAAGATAATTTGGAACAAAACAATTATGAAGTAATTCATTGTTGCGACGGACAATTGGGATTAGAAACCTTTAAAAAAGAAAATTTTGACATTTGTATATTTGATATCATGATGCCAAAAATGGATGGTTTTGAATTGGCTACCGAAATCAGAAAATTAAATACTGATATTCCGATTATCTTTCTTTCTGCAAAAACATTAAAAGAAGACCGTATTAAAGGTTTGCGTCTAGGCGCCGATGATTATTTGGTAAAGCCTTTTAGCATTGAAGAATTGCTGCTAAAAATTGAAATATTCCTGAAGCGTTCCCAGAAAAATATCCCAATAGAAAAATCGGTATACGAAATTGGAAAGTATCAATTTGACACCAACAATTTTATTTTATTTAATGAAAGTGAAAAAATCAGTCTGACACAACGTGAAGCCGAATTATTGAAATTATTTCTGGATAATAAGAATTCGGTTTTAAAAAGAGAACAAATTCTAACTTCGCTTTGGGGAACTGATGATTATTTTATGGGACGCAGTCTGGATGTTTTTATTTCGCGACTGCGTAAAATTTTAGTGAATGAAGAAGGTATTTCGATAGAAAATTTGCATGGAATTGGGTTTAGGTTTACGGTGTAAGCGCTCGTTTCTTTCCATATAACAACCTCAAAGATTCTCCTTTCTTCACACTGTTTGTCCTTCCGACGGAGGAGGAATCTCCGCGACAATATTCCGTAAAGTAATTTTTTAGTTCGAATGTAAAACAAATCTTTGGCGAGTTACTTGTGGAGATTCCTTGTTTCCAAAGACAAACGATAATAAAAAGGCTTTGTTACTAACAACTTCCACACAACACAACCGCAAAGATTGCCTTCCAGCGGAGGAGGAATCTTCGCTACAATATTCCGTAAAGTAATTTTTTTCAGTTCGAATGCAAAACAAATCTTTGTCGAGTTTCTTGCGGAGATTCCTCGTTCCTCGGAAGGACAAACGTTGTGGCAACTTTATGAAAAACAAAACTATGTCGAGTTTCTTGTGGAGATTCCTCGTTCCTCGAAAGGACATACTTGTGTTGAAAACCTATCAACAAAAAGTAACCACAAAGTTTGTCCTTCCGAGGAACGAGGAATCTCCACGATACTATTCCGCACGAGTAATTAAAGTTTAATAATCTAAAAACTTTAATTCAGGATTAATTATTTTTATAAGAGCTAATTTTTTCTCTCTTCTCCAACCTTTTATTTCTTTTTCTCTTGCAATCGCTTCTTGAATCCAAGTAAATTTTTCATAATAGAGTAAAAACTCCACATTATATTTTGAAGCAAAAGTCTTGTTTTTTGATACAATATTATTTTTATGCTGAAGTAATCTACTTCTTAAATCATTTGTAACACCTGTGTAGAAAACAGATTTTGCTTTATTTGTAATAATAGAAATGTAATATGTATGAAACCCAACCTCTAAATGCATAAAATTTAATAATAACAATTCTGCTAAAAATATAGAAAAAACTGTAAAATTAATTTTAAAAAACTTTCGTATTTTTAATATCTAATTTTCCTAGATATGAAATTACATCATTTACGTAACGCCACTTTAGTTATTGAAACTGAAACCGATGTTATATTGGTTGATCCCATGTTAGGAAAGAGAAAAACAATTCCGCCTTTTACGATTTTTCGTTATAAACCCCATAGAAACCCGCTTGTTGCTTTACCCAAAAATACGAGGGATATTTTAAGCAGGGTTACTATTTGCCTGATTACACATTTACATCCTGATCATATCGACAAAGCCGGTGAAGTTTTTCTTCGACGAAAAAGTATTCCGGTAATTTGCAGTGCAAAAGATGAAAATGCTTTGAGCGCAAGAGGCTTAAATATTCTCCAAACTTTAAATTATTGGGAACCGCAGGAATTTCTGGGAGGCAAAATTATAGGTATTCCGGCTATTCACGGTTACGGATTTATTGCAAAACTGATGGGAAACGTAATGGGTTTTTATATCGAATTACCTAACGAAAAATCAATTTACATAAGCTCAGATACCATTTTTACTGAACATGTACAAAAAGTACTGATTGAGTTTAAACCAGAAATTGCCGTCGTAGCCTGCGGAACTGCGAGATTAGATATTGGTCAGCCATTATTAATGAGAATGAATGATATTCTGAAATTTGTCGCCTTGGCGCCTAAATATATTTTGGCAAATCATTTAGAAGCTTTAAACCATTGCCCGACAAAAAGAGCTGAATTAAGACTAGCCTTAGAGCAAAATGATCTTTTAGATAAAGTTTCGATTCCGGAAGATGGCGAAATTGTTTCGTACTAAAGTTATAAAACCAGTAAACCAAATTCACGTAAAGTATTAATAGGTTTTGAATACCAGAACAATTCAAAATCTTCTAAACTCGTTTCAAAATCGGCTTTTACTTCCTGAAAAGTATAATTTTTAGCATTTGAGATTGTAATTTTAGTTAAAATTTCGACCAGCCATTCTCCTTCTTCTTTATTGGTCTGAATATTGAAACTTTCCTTTTTATCATGAAAAGTAAAAGTCATCATTTCCCAGGATCTTCCTTTTTTAGATTTTGTAAAATGTTCTGTAAAAGGCTTTCCTCCTAACCAAACTACTTTTGCATTTGGTTTTGTATTGAAGTCATTTCCTTCTTCAAGTGCATTAAAAATAAAATCAGGATCTATTTTTGTTTTCGGAATTTTAAAATCAAACCAATCCTGCAATTCGTAGTCAAAACAGATTCCGTGCATGAAATTAAAAAGTGATTTCTTTAATCCGAAACTAAATTTATCATGATTGATTCCTGTAGAATCTGTATAGTCGATATCGTTATTGGCAAAAGTTCCAATGGCTTCGGTCTTTTTTGTTACGCCAAATTTCTCCGGATACAAACCAACCGGACTATGTGCGGTCATCGCAAATTGGTGCCAAAATCCGGATTGCAAAATTCCCGCTTCGAATAACTGACGTACCATTTCAAGACTATCTACGGTTTCCTGAATGGTTTGTGTTGGATATCCGTACATTAAATAGGCATGAACCATGATTCCGGCTTCGGTAAAATTTCGGGTCACTTTTGCAACTTGTTCCACCGTTACGCCTTTGTCAATTAATTTTAATAATCGATCTGAAGCCACTTCTAAACCTCCGGAAACAGCAATACAACCGGAAGCTTTTAGTAACAAACATAAATCTTTCGAAAAACTTTTTTCAAATCGAATGTTTGTCCACCACGTAACAGCCAGTTTTCTACGTAAAATTTCCAATGCCAAAGCACGCATCAAAGCAGGCGGCGCAGCTTCATCGACAAAATGAAACCCATTTTGCCCTGTTTGCAGCATCATATCTTCCATTCGATCGCACAATAAATTGGCTGCAACCGGTTCGTATACTTTGATGTAATCTAATGAAATATCACAAAAAGTACATTTTCCCCAATAACAACCGTGTGCCATGGTAAGTTTATTCCAGCGTCCGTCACTCCACATTCTGTGCATTGGATTTACAATTTCGATAACCGAAATGTATTTATCCAAAGGCAAATCAGAATAATCAGGCGTTCCTACGTAGGCTTGTTTATAATCGTGTTTTAGAGAATTGTTTTTGTACACTACTTTTCCATCTTCTAATAAAAAAGTTCTTTTATAAGAATTGGAATTTGGATTTTCTAAATTGAAAATTAATTCTTCTATTGGAACTTCTCCATCATCTAAAGTGATAAAATCGAAAAATTCAAAAACACGTGCATCCGAAAGTGAACGTAATTCGGTATTAGGAAAACCGCCTCCCATAGAAATTTTGATTTCGGGATGATTTTGTTTGATCCATTGTGCACATCGGAAAGCGCTGTATAAATTTCCCGGAAAGGGAACAGAAATCAGGAAAAATGTAGGTTGAATCGTTTCAATCTTCGATTTTAAAATCGAAATTAAAATCGCGTCGATATAAGTTGGTTCTTGCTGTAAAGCCTCGTACAATTCATCAAACGAATTGGCGCTTCGGCCCAAACGTTCAGCATATCGGCTAAAGCCAAAATTTTCATCGACACATTCAACAATATAATCGGATATATCTTCAAGATACAATGTGGCTAAATGTTTCGCTTTATCCTGCGTTCCCATGGTACCAAAAGCCCAATCGAGTTCTTCTAACTGCGCAAAACGAGAAGCTTCCGGCAGAAAATCTTCCTGACAAATTTGCAAAGCCAAAGTTGGATTTTTCCCCTGTAAAAACTGAATTACAGCATCAATAGTTTTGATGTATTCGTCCTGTAAAGCAAAAATACGCTTTGAGTTATCAGAAACATCATCCCTCGACTCCGCTCGGGAGGACACACTTTCAAACTTGAAACCTGAAACCTGAAACAAATCAATCAAACCTTTTTTCGAAAACAATTCTAAAATCACATCAATACCCAAATCAGCCTGAACCGATTCGATATTTTTTGTATTTAAAAATCCTTTTATATACGCTGTCGCCGGATACGGAGTATTCAGTTGGGTAAAAGGCGGCGTAACAACAAAAAGTTTGGTTTTCAAGACAAGATTATTTTTTTGCAAAAATACGGGATATTTAGAGACTTTTCAGGAAAAGATTCAACTTGTGATTTTAGTTTTATTTTGTAGATAATTAATTACATTTGTCGCTATCCAAATTTTACAAATGAAGCAAACTTTACTTTTATTTTTTTTACTACTTACAACTCATTTATTTTCTCAAAATAAAAATCAATCTATTGGTTTTAAAGAAAATAAAGGTCAAATAATCGATCAAAAAGGAAAATCAAATACTGCTGTAAAATATCTTTTAAACTCTAATGGATTAAATGTTCAGCTTAAAAAAAACGGATTCTCCTATGACGTTTATGAAGTAAATAAAATTCCCGTTGTTCGTTCTCAAACAGCAAAAACACTTCCTTATCAGATTCCGGAAAAAGACAAAGAAGAAAAACCAGAATATAATTTAGAATACACTTTTCATCGAATTGATATTGATTTTGTAAACTCAAATTCTAAAGTTGAATTGATTACGGAACAAAAATCAGCAGATTTTGATAACTATTATAATATTCCAAATAAACCGGAAGGAATTACCGGCGTTCATCAATTCAAACAAATTACCTACAAAAATATTTACCCTAATATTGATGTCGTTTTTACGATTCCGAATGATCCTAAAAAAGTTGTCGAATATAATTTTGTTATCCATCCAAAAGGAAAAATTTCTGATATTCAACTAAAATTTAGTGGTGCTGAAACTGATTTGGTTGACAATAAAATTGAGATGAATGTTCGTTTTGGAAAAATGGAAGAAACATTGCCAGCAAGTTGGATTGAAGAAGGAAATCGCAAACAAGAAATTGCCGTTGGATATAGAAAAATAAAGAAGGATGTGTATGGGTTTAGTAGTTTAGAAGCTGTTTCTGGAAAAACAATTGTAATTGATCCTGTGCCAACGAGACTTTGGGGGACTTTTTATGGAGATCACACTGGTTCAGGCCAAGTACTTAGTCCTTCAAGTATCAGTACAGACTCTTTTGGAAATGCATATGTAGCCGGAAGTACAAATGCTCAAAATTCATCATATGCCACAACAGGGGCACATCAAACAACACCATCATCAGTCTATTTAAATGGTATCATTGAAAAATTTGCCCCTAATGGAAATCGTTTATGGGGAACTTACTATGGTGGACAAAATTATTCTGGCATAACTGATGTAAAAATAGATTTTCAGGATAACATAATTATAACAGGGACAACTCAAGATCAAACTAACATAAGTACTGCAGGATCATATAAACCCAATTTAGGAGGTTATCAAGATGCTTTTTTGATAAAATTTAATAGTTCAGGTATTAGATTGTGGGGAACTTATTTTGGGGGCGAATATGAAGATTCGGGATTTGCTTTAGATGTCGATAACAACGACAACATTTATATTATTGGCCTTACTAATAGTACAACTGGTATTGCTATAAATAGTAAATTTCAAACACATATAAATGTAGACCCGGCTTTCTCTAATACAATTGACGGATTTCTAGCAAAATTTGGATCTTCAGGAAATTTAATTTGGAGTTCTTATGTAGGAGGTGAAAATCGTGATATATTTAATGATATAGTAGTAAAAAATAATTACTTGATTATAGGAGGATATACATACAGTTTTAATAATATTTCTACACCAGGGGTTTTTCAAGAGTTACACGACCCAATTAGACATCCAGATGGAGTTTTATACAAATTTTCTATTAACGGAGAAAGAATATGGTCAACTTATTACGGTGGAGAACAAATTGACGAAATCTATGCAGTAGAAGTTGACGATGAAGATAATATTTATATTGGAGGAGAAACAGCAAGCAATAATAACATGACCACTTCTGGCAGTTTTGAAAGCAGTAATAATTTTTCATATAAAGGATTTTTCGCAAAATTGAATTCTAATGGTCAAAGAATTTGGGGCAGTTACTTAGGTGAAAATCATATTTCTTCAATAGTTTTTAGAAACAACTCAATATATTTTGGTGCTACAAACTCTGGATTTGCTAATCCCAAATTAACAAATGCTTGTTCATACAGATCAAACAAACATTTTGAAAGATACATTGCTAAATTTTCTAAAGAAGCAGATTTTATATGGGGAACAGATATTGGTGGCGATGCATTAGAAAGTCCTACAAAAATAGCATTAGACAGAAACAATAACATATTTGCCAGCGGGAATTCACGTGAGAATAACGGTATTGCTGATGCGAGTTCCTATCAATCTAACATTCTCGGGTTTCATAATTATTTTTTAATGAAATTTGAGGAATCAGTTATACTTGGTATTCCAAAAGCAGAAAGCAACTCCCCCGTTTGCATTGGTAAAACTTTAGAGCTTAAAGCATCCGGAGGAACAAATTATTCATGGACTGGACCAAATGGATTTACATCAACAGATCAAAACCCAACCATTACAAATGCTACAACTCTTAATAGCGGAGAATATAGTTGCTTAATTACCGGAACGGGCGGCTGCGATGACACAAAAAAAATCACTGTAGTTATTGGGGATGTTGAAAAACCAGTTCCTGATATTGTAAATCTTCCTACAATAACAGGAGATTGTAATACAATAATATCAACCATTCCAACAGCCACGGATGTCTGCGCAGGAGCTATAACAGGCACAACCACAAACCCGTTATCATACAATTTACCGGGAACTTATACCATTGTTTGGAGTTATAACGACGGAAACGGAAACATTTCAACCCAAAGTCAAACGGTAAATATTACAAGCCAACCTCTTCCTACAGCCAATTCCCCACAAACATTTTGCTCCAACCAAAATGCAACTTTAGATGATATTGTTGTAACTGGACAAAATAAAAAATGGTATGATGCTGCAACAGCCGGAGTCATTTTACCAAATATTACAACAGTCCAAAATGATGTAACTTACTATGTTTCACAAACAATTGATGGCTGCGAAAGTACCAGAATACCTGTAACAACAAAAATTCAGAATACTTTAGCACCAACAGGAGATGCAAATCAGCCCTTTTGTACAGGACAAAATCCAACAATTGCTAATATTCAAGTTACAGGAAATTCAATAAAATGGTATGATGCAGTAACAAACGGTTTATTATTACAAGAAACAACCAATCTTGAAGACGGAAAAACCTATTATGCTTCTCAGACAATTAATAATTGTGAAAGCCTAAGATTCGGAATTACAGTTTCAATTGTAAATACTCCTTCTGCTCCAACTGGAAATGCAAATCAGGAATTTTGCAAAAGCGAAAATGCAACATTAAATGACATTCAAATAACAGGACAAAACACAAAATGGTACGATACTAGTTTCTCAGCTGCTGTTTTACCCAATACAACTGTAATAGAAAACAATAAAACGTATTATGTTTCTCAAACCATTGGATGTGAAAGTGAAAGAACTCCAATTCTAGTTCAGGTTTATGATACTCCTTTACCAATTGGAAACAATAATCAACAATTTTGTATCGATGAAATTGCAACTTTAGAAAACATAGCGTTAACCGGAACGGCAATTAAATGGTATGACTCCGCCACAAATGGCAACATTTTACCAGAAACCACTTTATTACAAAATGGTATTTATTACGCTACGCAAACAGTAAACAATTGCGAAAGTAAAAGATTAGCGATAACAGTAAAAATTCAGGATACACAAAATCCAATTGCTGATTCTCCGCAGACATTCTGTGTACAACAAAATGCTTCAATAAAAAGCATTAACATTACAGGGCAAAATATTAAATGGTATCAAAGTACATCTTCCAATAATACTTTGTCTGAAACAACAGTTCTTCAAAACGGAATCACTTATTATGCCTCACAAACCATAAACAATTGCGAAAGCGACAGAATTCCAATTACCATAAATATTTTAGAAGCAACTCAGGGAGATTGTATCAATTTTGTTGATGAACTTCCTTTTCCTAAATTCTTTACACCAAATAATGATGGTTATAATGATACCTGGACAATAGATTTCGCTTATTTGAAACCGAATACAAGAATCAAAATATTTGATCGCTACGGAAAATTCATCAAGGAACTAAATTCTAATACTTCCTGGGACGGAACTTATCTTGGTACAAATGAACCTGCCTCAGATTACTGGTTTACAGCAACAAGATTGAACGGGGAAGAATACAGAGGCCATTTTAGTTTGAAGAGATAGATTTAACTACAAAGTTCGCAATCACGATAATTATCAAGATTGCGGACTTTACATATATCTTTTGTTCCCGATAGCTATCAGGATTGCTATTAAACTTTTAAAATTTATGTTCCTCTTTGCTGATGACCAAAAAGGCAAATAAAGAAATACATGCGGCGATTGTTAAATACAAACCTACATAACTTACGCTATAAGTAGAGGCTAACCAAATTGCTATCATAGGCGCAAAAGCAGCACCCAAAATTCCTGCCATATTAAAAGTTAAGGATGCACCAGAATAACGCACATTTGTTGGAAACAACTCTGATAAAAAGGTTCCCAATGGCCCATAAGTAAAGCCCATTAAAGCCATTCCGATACAGGCAAAAGTAGTTACTAACACAATATTTCCCGAACTTAAAAAATAAGAAAAGAAAAATCCGAAAATCGCGATCGCCACTGTAGCAATAATAAGCATTTTACGTCGGCCAATTTTATCTGCAACTACAGCCGAAACCGGAATAAAAATGGCAAAAAACAATACCGAAAACAACTGTATTAATAATCCGTCTCTTTTCACAATTCCTAAATCCGAGGTCGCCCAACTCAACGTAAAAACAGTCATTAAATAAAAAACCAAGAAAGTGGTAACAGCGGCAAAGGTTCCAAAAATAAGTTGATTTTTATACGACTTCACCAGTGTTAAAAAAGGGACTTTTACTTCTTCCTGTTCTTTTTTAGAATTTTCGAAAGAAGGAGTTTCGGTAATTTTTGTTCGAATGTAAAAGCCTATTACTACCAAAAGAGAACTGGCAATAAACGGAATCCTCCATCCGTAATCCATAAAATCTTCATTGCTCATAGAATCGGTTAAGAATAAGAAAGTTCCTCCGGAAAGCAATAATCCTATTGGAGCGCCCAATTGAGGAAACATTCCATACCAGGCACGCTTATTTGGCGGTGCATTTTCTATAGCCAATAAAACAGCTCCTCCCCATTCGCCTCCTAAACCTACGCCTTGTCCAAATCTACACAGCATTAATAATAACGGAGCTGCAACGCCAATGCTGGCATAACTTGGTAAAAATCCAATGGTAACTGTCGAGATTCCCATTGTTAATAAAGCGGCAACCAAAGTAAATTTACGACCTATTTTATCTCCATAATGTCCAAAAAAGGCGGATCCTAGAGGACGTGATAAAAAAGCGATCGAAAAAGTAGCTAAAGATTCCAAAGTCGCTATAGTCGAATTAGAACCGGGGAAAAATAATTGCGGGAAGACCAATACTGCGGCATTGGCATAAATATAAAAATCAAAAAATTCAATTGTGGTTCCTATTAAAGAACCAAAAAGAACGTGTTTTAGTGAGTTCTTCTTTTTCGGGGTAGTTTCCATGTAAAATAGATATATCTTTTTTGATTACAAAAATAGAATTTAGCTATTAATAATTCATCTTTAGAACAAATACTTTTAAATGATCACGCATTTTTAACAACTTTACCGAATTTCATTTTTATTTTAATACTGAAAAAACTCAACATTAAAAACTTGATTAGAGGAGCTTTAAAATAAAATTGAAAAATCAAATCATAAGCTATCGTTAAAACTGTTTTTCACTGCATATTTTCATTAAATTTACAGCTGTCAAAAATAAATTTAAAATTATGCCAACCGACTGTATCAGCTACCAAACTTCAGGATATTTCTCTAAATTGATGCAAGATTATTTAGATCAAAAATTAGAATTGAAGACGCTGTACAACAACTTTCCTACTTTGGAAAACTTCGAAAAACAAATTGCCGAAAAAGCAGCCAACTTTGATAACAACAACCGAATCCCACTGGTTGAAACTTTAAGGAAGCAATACCAGAACATCGAAATTTCTGATTCGACAAAACAAAACATCGAACTTTTAGGGCTTCAAAACACGTATACTATTACCACCGGACATCAGTTAAATTTATTTAGCGGTCCCTTGTATTTCTTATATAAAATTATCTCGACGATTAATCTTACCAAGGAATTAAAATTAAAATATCCATCGAATAATTTTGTGCCTGTTTATTGGATGGCGACAGAAGATCATGATTTTGAAGAGATCAACTATTTTAATTTTAAAGGAAAAAAATTCCGTTGGAATAAAGAAAGCAATGGTCCAGTTGGAAGACTTTCGACAGAAGGTTTAGCTGAATTTTTCGAAATTTATTCGTTAGAATTAGGATCAAGCACCAATGCCAGCGTTATAAAAAAACTGTTTGAAGAAGCGTATTTAAAACATAAAAACCTTGCCGATGCTACGCGATTTCTCGCCAATAGCTTATTTTCAAATTACGGCTTGGTAATCTTAGATGCTGATGATGCCAATTTAAAACAAGCTTTCATTCCGTACATCAAAGAAGAATTAGAGCAACAAACTTCTTTTAAAGCAGTTCAGGAAACTATAGAACAACTAAAGGATTATACGGTTCAGGTAAATCCTCGTGAAATAAATTTATTTTATATCGAAGATGATTTGCGTGAACGCATTATTTTCGAAAATGATAAATATTTTGTCAACAACACTAGAATGTCATTTTCTAAAGATGAAATTTTAAAAGTATTAGAAAGCAATCCCGAGAAATTTAGTCCAAACGTGATCATGCGTCCGTTGTATCAGGAAATTATTTTACCAAATTTGTGCTACATTGGCGGAGGCGGAGAAATTGCGTATTGGCTGGAATTAAAATCTTTTTTTAAAGCTGTAAACATTACTTTTCCAATGCTGCTGGTTCGAAACTCCGTACTTTTAGCAACAGAAAAACAAGGTAAGAAAGCAGACAACCTAGGTTTAAGCTGGGCAGATTTATTCACAAAACCAGATAATTTAATAAACGCTATTACACATAAATTATCTGCATTTCCGATTGATTTAACACCTCAAAAAGAAATATTAGACAAACAATTTGAATATCTTTATGAACTTGCGCAACAAACCGACAAATCATTTACTGGAGCTGTAAAAGCGCAGGAAGTAAAACAAAAGAAAGGATTAGACAATCTTGAAAAAAGATTATTAAAAGCCCAAAAACGAAAATTAGAGAACGAATTGCAACGTGTAACAGATTTACAATTCGAATTGTTTCCTAATCAGAGTTTACAGGAACGCCATACTAATTTCTCAGAATTTTATCTGGAAAAAGGCGAACAGTTAATTCCGCTTTTAATCCAAAAACTAAAACCATTAGAAACGAATTTTAATATAATTATGATATAAAAAAAGTTTGCCCCGAACTACACAAATTTCCAAGAATGTAAATTCTCAAAGGAAAAACATATTGCTTTTCCTTAAAAATTTAGTATAAATTCGTTTAATTCGTGGCAAACAAAAACAATAAAGTAATATTCCTCAGAAACAAATAACCACCTCTTCTGAAATTATTGCCTCTCTAAACCAAATAGCAACTTTTTTAAACACAAAAATTAACCTATTTACCAAAATTATGACCAGAGAGCGCTTGATTTCATTGGATGTCTTTAGAGGACTGACTATTTTATTGATGACAATTGTAAATAACCCCGGAGACTGGGGCAATGTTTATCCTCCATTATTACACGCCGAATGGCACGGCTGCACCCTAACCGATTTAGTTTTTCCATTTTTTATTTTTATCATGGGAGTTGCAGTTCCTTTAGCAATGCCAGATAAATTTTATGACGGCACAACTTTCAACAAAATTTTAGTTCGTTCCTTACGAATGCTTTGTTTAGGAATTTTCTTCAACTTTTTCGGAAAAATCCAATTATTTGGTCTTGAAGGAATTCCACTTTTAATGGGAAGATTAATCATTACCGTTGCTGTTGGCTACGCTTTAATGGGCAGTTTCAGTTCGAAAATCAAAAATATTTTAGCCTTTTCGATTCTGTTTATTTATCTGTTACTTGCTTATAGCGGTATCGAAGCATATCAAGACGTACGACTCCCGGGAGTTTTACAGCGTATTGCAATTGTATATTTTGTTGTTTCTCTTTTGTATTTAAAAACATCTCAAAAAACGCAGATTATAACCGGAATCGTTTTATTGTTAGGTTATTGGGCCATAATGACATTAATTCCTGTTCCCGGAATTGGCGAAGCAAATCTTGATAAAGGAACCAACTTAGCTTCATGGCTTGACAGTATTTTACTAAAAGGACATATGTATCGAGGAACCGTAACCTGGGATCCGGAGGGAATTTTGAGTACGATTCCGTCAATCGTAAACGGAATTATCGGTTTATTGATTGGGCAACTTTTACAAACCGATATGATCAAAATTCAAAAAGCACAAAGAATGGGTATTATCGGTACAATACTTATCTTTTTTGGATTAATTTGGGATATCATTTTCCCTATCAACAAATCACTTTGGACCAGCAGCTACGTTCTTTACACGACAGGATTAGCGACAGTAGTTTTAACCATCTTATATTATATAATAGATATTGCTAATTATAAAAAAGGTTTCAAGCCTTTCCTGGTCTGGGGAGTAAACCCAATGATTGTTTTTTTTACCTCACAAATTATCCCGCAGGCTTTAGTCATGATCGAGTTTCAAAACCCGCATCATCCTGCAGAGAAAATCAATCTTTTAAACTATTTATATACTTTCGGAATTGCACCATTTTTCAGCAATCCGATGACTGCTTCTTTAGCCGGAGCATTGGTTTATGTTGGCATCTGGACTTTCATATTGTGGGTATTCTACAAAAAGAAATTGATTTTTAAAGTTTAAAATTGTCTCACCATATGTAGAGACGCACAACAGTGCGTCTTTTTTTACATCATTAAATGTTTTGTGCGAGATGCACTGCGGTGCATCTCAACCTATATGGTTTTAAAAAAACAGCTTCTATTAGTCAAAACATCATTGTACCGTGTTTTAATTACGAATTAATTAAAATCAATTCATAAAAAAAGTATACTTTTGCACAAAATTTAATAAATATAAAATGGCAACTAATAGAACTTTTACAATGATTAAGCCAGATGCAGTTCAAAACGGACACATCGGTAATATCTTAGCAATGATTACTAATGGAGGTTTCAAAATCGTTTCATTAAAATTAACTCAACTAACTGTAGCTGATGCTCAGGCATTTTATGCAGTTCACTCAGCAAGACCTTTCTACGGAGAATTAGTTGAATTCATGTCTCGCGGACCAATTGTTGCTGCAATTTTAGAAAAAGACAACGCAGTAGAAGATTTCAGAACTTTAATTGGAGCTACAAATCCAGCTGAAGCTGCTGAAGGAACTATTCGTAAAGCATACGCAACTTCTATTGGAGAAAATGCAGTTCACGGTTCTGACAGCGACGAAAATGCTGCTATCGAAGGTGCATTTCATTTTGCCGGAAGAGAGCAATTCTAATATTAGTTTTCAGTCTCAGTGGCCGTTTTCAGTCACAGAAACGCATAAAAAAATCCTGTTTGCTTTACACAAACAGGATTTTCTTTTTATTTTCATTTTTACTTAAACAGCTCAGTGCATTCGCCAGTAAAACTAGATTCTCTTTCACCCATATCGTTTAGCTTATCACTCAAAATCGATTTTAACTCTTCAAAATTACTGTGATAAAAACTTGAAATACTACCAATTCTTTTTCCATTTTTAAGAATAAAAAGAGATTCATAAACACCTCCTTTTGCTGATTCAATCAAAGTTATAAAACCATCTAAAGTCGTAAAATCGTAAACTACAGATTTTCCTGCTCCAAAATAACGTTTTACAATTACACTATCATCGTCTATCTCAACTTTATAAGCTCTCGTTCTAAAAACTGTCAGCCAAAAAAAGATAATAAAAGCCACAAACAAAACAGGCCACAACATACCTGCAACCCGAGATGTAGCCGAAAGATAAACAACCAAAAATGGCAATATAGTAATCCAGCAAATGATAAAAATTGCAAAAAAATTAAATTTAGATTTTATATTCATAATAAAAACTTCATTAAACACAAAAAAGTCTATCTCAAAATTACATCTTTTACTACCTCGCGTCCCAACTCTTCATTGATCATTTTCACGATTTTAGTTTTTCCGTGACTTAGTTCTTCTCTCAACACTGCCGATGCCAGCTCTACATATAAAGTACTTCCCTTCAGGACAACATTTTTCGTATACGTATTTACACCATTCCCCATCAACTGTCTCCAAGCCTCTTTTACATCAATCTGATCCATTCCGGGACCTAATTTATTCACCTGGATAATCTGTTGTAAAACAGCCCCAATCGTACTCTGATTATTTAGTCTTTTTGCCATCGTCTAATAAATTTACCGGTCCTGCTTTTTTATAATGATATTCTTTTTTCTCCTGATTTTTCACCACTAGCTTCTCGTCTGTTATTGAAATCAATTCCTCACTCCATTTTGCATAATCTGTTTTATAATCTAAGAAAACCTGGTCATCTTTAAACCGAACCGAAACATTTTCAAAAGAATCACTGGTCAAAAAAGTGCCGTCAAGTTGTGGCATTACCTTCTTTCTAATTCCTTTATTATTTTTAATATCAAAATAATCAAAACTTTCATTCATTTTGTAATCTTTGTCCTCGCCCTTATCAAAAACTACTTTTTCAATTTCCCAATAACCGTTTAATTTCGCAATATCTTCCGGTTTAATTTCCTGTTTACAGCTCACAAACAAAAGCGATAAAACCAAAACCATAAAAGTGTTTTTCATACTATATTTTATTAAAATTCAATAATTGTTACTCATAGCTTTCTTAAGTTTCAGTAGCAGAATTAGGAGCTATTTCCTGCTGTCCACTATATCTTTGTGTCTCCCGACAGCTATCGGGAACACCACAAAAGGATGCTGCTCCCATCAGGGCTAGGGATCCTATTTTCAAAAGAAAATTTTGCATCACAAAGTTAACTTTATAAAATTCAAATGAAATATTTATCTCTTAATTTTTAGAAGATTTACAATAATAGAAAATAAAAAAACAACCTTATTAAAAACTTATTCTACCTGAAATTTGACTTTTACTGGCTATAAGAAAATTTAACATATCGCATCTTTGCATTTAATTTTTTTACTATTTTTTATCACAATACTAAATACCAGATATTAAAGCTCATACAATAAACAAAATGAAAAATATAGCACTATTTATTATCTTGATTTTAGTTTCCTGCACCAACAAAAGAAACAACATAACCGAGACCACAATCCAGGAATATAATCCAACTACAAATACAGTAGAAAAAATACTAACAGATTCCGTAAAAAACAACTTCTTAGACACAGAAAAAACGAAGAATTCACCAGTTAAGATTATTTCAGCAAGTTTGCTTAAAAATCAATATTCTGATCATAAAGACATAAAACTAACCTTCAAAAACACCACACCAAAAAATATTAAAGCCATTAAATTTGAATGGTACTGTGAAAATGTTTTTGACAAACCGGCAAGCGGCCAATTTTTCTTTGTAAAGGGAATAACAAGAGGACACACCGATGTCCTACTGAAGTCAAAAAAAATAGAATCTAAAATATGGGAAGATTTTTCGACAGATGCCTACACTATTCTAGCGGCAAGAGCCTATTACATTGCTTTTACCGATGGAACAAAATGGGAACTTAAATAAAAAACCATCTTTATTTAAATCAAATTCCATCCCTTTTTTACCAGAAAGCTTTTGCAGCTATCACAGAAATCATTTTCTTCATCGAGATGATTTCCACCTTCAGCGTCTCTCATTAGGCAGGTTTTTGTTTTACAATGAGACAAACCTTCTGTATGACCCAATTCATGAAAAACAACTTTATAAAATTGTTGATCTCTATTTTTCTTTGCCATTCTAAAATCCGAAACTACACAGGATTTACCAGGGCGGTAACCCAATCCCATAATTCCCCAATCTTTGATTCCGTTTTTAGTAGTACTAACATCAAAGTTTGACAAACCCACAATAACAGAATCGTTCCCAATATTATTACGAAGAGATTTTATAATACTATCAGCACGATACCTATTTCGAGGTTTATAATAAGAGTTTTCAGGAAAAGAAATATTAGGTCTTAAAATGACATTAGGATTAATTTCCTTAATTTGAATCAAAACTTTATTAGCCTGATCTAATTTAAAATTACCCAATGGCTGGATAACAATTACCTTACTTTTTGTAATTTCATTCTCCTTCTTTGTATTTGTACAGGAAAGCAAACTACAAATTAAAACAAGAAAAAAGTACTTCATAAGAAATAAGGATAAAACTCCAGTATTCAGTTTTATTTGCAATTAACTGTACAAAAACAAAAAACGATTACTTCGTACGCAATCTTTTTAAGACTCCCATAAAAAAGAAAATCACTCCTAAAACCAATAACACATAGTAAAAAGACAAATTTTTATCTCGTAGTACATTTGCCAGTACAAAACAAACAACGCTTGCAAAATAAAAAGTAAGAGGCGTCATATTTTTTAAAGAAGAAAAACTCATTGAATTAGTTCAAAAAATTATTTAAAAAAACTATCTACAAATTCATATTTATTAAAGACCTGTAAATCCTCAATCCCCTCACCAACACCAATATATTTTACAGGAATCTGAAACTGGTCAGAAATACCAATTACAACACCACCTTTTGCAGTTCCGTCAAGTTTAGTTACAGCAAGAGAAGTTACCTCAGTTGCAGCAGTAAATTGCTTCGCTTGCTCAAAAGCATTTTGACCGGTAGAACCATCTAAAACTAGTAATACATCATGAGGCGCATCAGCAACCACTTTTTGCATCACACGTTTTACTTTAGTAAGCTCATTCATCAAATTAACTTTGTTGTGCAAACGTCCAGCAGTATCAATAATAACAACATCGGCATTTTGCGCTACCGCAGACTGCAAAGTGTCAAAAGCAACAGAAGCAGGATCACTTCCCATATTTTGTCTCACAATAGGCACATCTACACGATCTGCCCAAACTTGCAATTGATCGATAGCAGCAGCACGAAAAGTATCTGCAGCACCTAAAACAACTTTATAACCCGCTTTTTTAAACTGATAAGCCAGTTTACCAATTGTAGTTGTTTTACCAACTCCGTTTACTCCCACCACCATTAAAACGTATGGTTTTTTATCTTTCGGAATTTCGAATTCAGTCGCTTCCCCAGTATTGGTTTCAGATAATAAAGCACCAATTTCTTCACGAAGAATCTGGTTCAGTTCCTCTGTTCCTAAATATTTGTCTTCAGCAACGCGTTTTTCGATTCTTGAGATTATCTTAAGTGTTGTATTTACACCAACATCAGAAGCAACAAGAATTTCTTCCAAATCATCCAGAACGTCGTCATCGACTTTAGATTTTCCGGCAACGGCTTTGCTTAACTTTGAGAAAAAAGTAGTTTTTGATTTTTCAAGACCTTTGTCTAAAGTCTCTTTTTTATCAGTAGAGAATAATTTTTTAAAAAAACTCATTTTTTTGTAGATTATTAGATTGTTAGACTTCTAGATTTTAAATTATCTGAAATCTTAATCTTTAAAGAAGGCCTATTTAAAAAAAACATATTGTTCTCCTTCTTTAAATTTCTAGACAAATATAAAAAATAAAAAAGCTACTTCCGAATGAAAGTAGCTTTTCTATATAATGTAATTGTAATTATTTCTTTTTCAAGAAAGTATCAACTTCTTCAGGAGCCATAATAGATTCTACGAATGTATATGCACCAGTTTTAGGAGATTTCACCATTTTGATGGCTTTTGATAATCTCTTAGAAGATGTTTGTAACGATGCTACGGTTTTCTTTGCCATGATTCAAATGTTATTGAAATTCAATAAATCTTCAAGTATTACACTATTACTTAATAGTAACGTATTACTTTTGAGATCTACAAAAATCTCTAATTATTACTTAATTTCTTTGTGAACAGTTACGCGTTTCAAGATTGGATTAAATTTTTTAATCTCTAATCTGTCCGGAGTATTTTTTTTGTTCTTAGTTGTAATGTATCTTGAAGTACCTGGAACACCAGAAGTCTTGTGCTCAGTACATTCTAAAATTACCTGGATTCTATTACCTTTCTTTGCCATCTTGCTATATATTTATTTAGGAAAAGATTATTTGATAAATCCTTCTGACTGCGCTTTTTTCAAAACAGCAGAAATTCCATTTTTATTAATTGTTTTTATCGTAGATGCTGCTACTCTAAGAGTAATCCATCTATCTTCTTCTGGAAGATAAAAACGCTTTTTAACTAAGTTTACAGAAAATTTTCTCTTAGTTTTGTTCATAGCGTGAGAAACGTTATTTCCTACCATCGCTCTTTTACCTGTAAGGTCACAAACTCTTGACATTATACTTATCTTTTATCGTTATTCAAAATCAGGGTGCAAAGAAAAGAAAAATAAACGATTGAAACAAAAAATTATAGCACATTTTTTAAAATTTCTTTCTGTAATATTTCTAAACTCTTAATCACGGCTCTATCTATCACTTTTTCACGTGGTTGGCCAAAATTAAATTCTTCGACAATTATACCGTTTGGAGTAGCCAAAGCGATAAAAACAGCTCCGATTTCAGCATCAGAGTCACCTTTTGTCGGTCCGGCGTTCCCGGTTGTGGCAATTGCATAGTCTGTTTTGAGTATCTCTTTCACATTCAAAGCCATAGCCGACGCAACTTCTGCGCTAACTACCGAAAATTGGTCGACTAAATCCTGCGAGACACCGAGAACACTAACCTTCGCCTCTGTTGCATACGAAACTACACTGCCTTTAAAGTAGTTAGAAGCTCCGGGAACAGCAGACAGAACAGCAGCTATTTTTCCGCCTGTAAAACTTTCCGCGGTTGCAATGGTTTTATTTTGTTTTGTCAATATTTTACCCACTACAGATTCGATCGTTTCATTTTCTTCGTATCCTACTATAATATCATGAATGATAGCATCTAATGATTTTACATTTTCTTCTATCGCTGCTTCTAAAAGTTCTTTATTCGTTCCTCTGGCAGACAAACGCAGCCGCACCCGACCCGGATTTGGTAAATAAGCCAACTTGATGAATTCAGGCAAATTATTCTCCCAATGTTCAATACGCTCTGCCACTAGACTCTCGCCCTGACCGTAGGTTAAAATAGTTTTATGAATAATATACGGGCGCTTGTATTCACGAACAATTTTAGGAATTATTTCTTCCTCTACCAAATATTTCATTTCGTACGGAACTCCCGGAAGCGATATAAATACCGTATCTTCTTTCTTCATCCACATTCCCGGCGCAGTTCCCATTTTGTTGTGCAAAACGGTACATTTTGACGGAACCAGTGCCTGATCTTTATTTAATTGTGAAATAGGCCTTTTATAAAACCCTTCAATCAATTCGGTCACGTGAGCCAAAACTTCCGGATTTACGACTAATTCATCATCAAAATAATCGCAGAATGTCTTTTTGGTAACATCGTCTTTTGTTGGCCCTAAACCACCTGTTACAATCACAACATCTACTTTGTTTTGCAATTGTGCAAAAGTGTCTAAAATGTGTTTTTTATCATCGCTTATCGAGATCATTTCATGAACTTCGACACCGATTCGATCGAGTGATTTAGCGATAAAACCTGAATTTGTATCTACAATCTGACCTATTAAAATTTCGTCTCCAATAGTAATGATAGTTGCTTTCATAGCTGTGGAATATTTTTACTTACTTATTGTAAGTCATTATTATAAAGTAGGTTTTTTGCCGCAATGATTATGCGTGAGGGGTAGTAGCGGCATTCTTTTGTTACGAAAAGAGACGCCTTTTTTAAATAAAAAATTTCCGGAACAAAAGATATAACGTCCCGAAACGTTGGGATCGACCCTGTTTTTGTCTTAAATTAAAAAAGAGCAAAAACAGGGGCACGCCCAAATTTTACAAATCGAAATCTTTTTTAATTTCCTTGATAGCATCTTTTACCTGCACTCTTATACTTTTAAAAGTTTCGATAATTTCTTTTTTCTTGCCTTCTGCCTTTGTCCAGGCTTCGACTTGCAGAATTTCTTCAAAAGCAACATTTAAACCCATCAAATCTAATGTTGGTTTTATTTTGTGCGCATAAGAATAGGCATATTTATGATCTTTTTTCTTGATTCCTTCTTTGATTTGTTTTAAATCCTCCGGAACTTCGGTAACAAATAATTTTAGAATTTCGTTTACAAATTCAGGATCATTGTCTGAAAGCGCATACACTTTCGAAAGGTTGTATTTTAAAGCCATTATTTTACTTGTATTCTAAATAATTTTTTATCTTCTAAAAAGCCTTCTAAAACATCATTTGGTTTAACCGAAGCTACACCTTCAGGAGTTCCTGTAAAAATAATATCGCCTATTTTTAAAGTAAAAAATTGCGATACATAAGAAACAAGCTCGTCAATTTTCCAGAGCATGAAACTTGTATTCCCTTTTTGAACTGTTTCAGAATTGTTTGTTAACTCAAATGTAAGATTTTCCATCGAAATAAAATCTGTTTTAGGTAAAAAATCTCCAATTACCGCAGATCCATCAAAAGCTTTTGCTTTTTCCCAAGGCAACCCTTTTGCTTTCAATTTATCCTGTAAATCTCTGGCAGTAAAATCAATACCTACACTTATCTCATCATAGTATTTGTGCGCAAACTTAGGCTCAATGTACTTTCCTACTTTGTTAATTTTTACAATTATCTCTATTTCGTGATGAATTTCTTCAGAAAATTCAGGAATTACAAATGGATGCTGCTTTAACAAAACTGCCGAATCCGGTTTCATAAAAACCACCGGCTCTGCTGGCCGTTCGTTTTTTAATTCCTCGATATGATTGGTATAATTTCTACCGATACAAATAATCTTCATTTCTTTTATGAGTTGCTAAGATACCAAGTCGCGAAGGTTCTAAGAAAAATGCAAAAAATTTAGCATCTCAGAACCTTAGTGACTTAGTACCTTATTTAGTATTTAACTTTCTTAATTTAATTGCTGTTAAAACCTTTTTAGTATACAATGGAAAATCAGCATTTTGAATCCAGCTGAAATATCCTGGTTCTGTTTCAAGAATTTTATCAACCTTGGCTCCTTTGTGTTTTCCGAATGTAAAGATTTCTTCGTTGTCTTTATCAAAAGCAATCATTCCTGCAAAATCGGCGATTTTTTTACGGGTTGTAAATTCAGACAATGATTTCATGTCATTCTCTAAATCAGGGTAACGATCTAGTTGTGCTTTTAAAATTTCATAGGTTGCCATTGTATCTGCTTCTGCAGAATGCGCGTTTTCTAAACTTTTTCCGCAGTAAAATTTTAGTGCAGCACTTAGTGTACGTTCTTCCATTTTATGAAAAATAGTCTGCACATCTACCGACACTTTATTTTTCATATCAAAATCTACTCCGGCACGAAGTAATTCTTCAGCCAAAAGCGGAATATCAAAACGATCTGAATTAAAACCTCCCAAATCACTATCCTTAATCATATTATGAATTTGCGCTGCCAATTCATTAAAAGTAGGTTCGTTGGCAACTTTTTCATCGGTGATACCGTGAACGGCGGTTGTTTGCGGCGGAATTGGAATTGTTGGATTCACCAACCAGGTTTTACTTTCTTTATTTCCGTTTGGAAAAACTTTGAATATCGAAATTTCTACGATTCGATCTTTACCAATATCAATTCCGGTTGTTTCAAGATCAAAAAAGCAAATTGGTTTGTTGAGTTTCAGTTCCATTTTTTAATTTTATAAGATTACAAATGTAATTTTTAAAGCCGAATTTCCTCTTTTATTCTTGATTTTTTTAAACAAAAATCAACTCAATTTTATGATTTTAACTTTTAAATTCATTCTTGGAGAATAGCATTCTTCATTTCTTAACCTTTTCTTACAAAACAAAAAACCCGGAAAATCATTAAAATTTTCCGGGCTTGAATTTACTTTTATATGATTTTAATAATCTCTGTCTACATCAAAAGCTTCTAAATATTCAGCTACTCTTTTTACAAAACTTCCACCCAAAGCTCCATCTACAACTCTGTGATCGTAAGAGTGTGATAAGAACATTTTTTGACGAATTCCTATAAAATCACCTTCAGGAGTTTCGATAACCGCAGGCACTTTACGAATTGCACCAAGAGCAAGAATTCCCACTTGTGGCTGATTGATAATTGGCGTACCAAAGACACTACCAAAGGTTCCCACATTCGTTACAGTGTAAGTTCCGCCTTGTGTATCGTCTGGTTTTAGTTTTCCTGCTTTTGCACGGTTTCCTAAATCATTAACCGCTTTTGCCATTCCAACCAGATTCAACTGATCTGCATTTTTAATTACCGGAACAATTAAATTTCCATTTGGTAAAGCCGCAGCCATTCCTAAGTTTATATTTTTCTTTTTGATGATATAATCACCATCTACAGAAATATTCATTCCCGGGAAATCTTTTAATGCTTTTGCAACCGCTTCCATCATAATTGGGGTAAAAGTCAGCTTCTCGCCTTCTCTCTTTTCGAAAGCCGTTTTTACTTTTTCTCTCCATTTTACAATATTCGTTACATCAACTTCAATAAAAGATTGTACGTGAGCCGAAGTTTGCACCGAAGCCGTCATGTATCCTGAAATCAATTTACGCATTCTGTCCATTTCGATGATTTCGTCACCTCCATTTACAGAAACCGGAACCGCTTGTTGACTTTTTTGAACCGGAGCTGCTACTGGCTGTGTTGCTTTTGGAGCTTCTACAACTGCTTTTGGTGTTTCAACACCTGATTTGCGGTTTTCAATATATTTTAAAATATCTTCTTTTGTTACACGGCCATCTTTTCCTGAACCTGCAATACTTTCCAATTCAGCAATAGAAATCCCTTCTTCTTTTGCAATATTTTTTACTAATGGAGAAAAGAATTTATCTGACGCTGTAAAATCCTTAGGAGTAGTGAAGGTATCTTTAACTGTTTCGATTGTGTTTTCAATTTCTGCAACTTCGGCAGCAAAGGCTTGTTCTTCAACTGCTTTTACAGCCGGAGCATCGCCTTCAGTTTCAATAATCGCAATGGTTTGTCCTACCTGAACCAAATCGTCTTTACCAAACAATTGTTCAACCAAAATTCCTGAAACTTCACTTGGCACTTCACTGTCAACTTTATCAGTTGCAATTTCCAGTACTGCTTCGTCAGCTTCAATTTTGTCTCCCACTTCTTTCAACCAGTTGGTAATAGTTGCTTCAGCGACACTCTCTCCCATTTTAGGAAGTTTTAATTCAAATCTTGCCATATTGTTAATCTAAAGGATGATTTTGATTTTCTGATTGCGAAATTACTGAATATTTTAAATATAAATTACACTTAATTTAATTTTTTACTCAATTTTTATAATTTGCCCTCTGTCATTTCGGGAATTACTCCCAATAATAAAATTTGTGTTTTTGGGGAAAATCTTAAAAGTAACGTTCTTATCCTTAAGAGTTTTTATGATTTTGATACATTTTTTGAATGAAACATACTGATTATCCAAAATAATCTCCACCTTTTTACCCTTAAAAATCAGGGACGAATTTACCATTTTTTCTTTTTTTAAATCTAAAAACCGCACTTTATTTTTTAAAATAGAAGGTAATTTTTCAGACAAATTTTTATTTGAAGAGTAAAAAATGATACTTTCAGGCAATAGTTTTGGCTTGGTTTTTCCCTGAAACATTTTGATAAAAGAGAAAAACCAAATACCAATTTGGATAAAAAATTCAAAAAACCAGGATTTCTTAAAATGCTTTTGATAAAAGAAATTCATCGCTTCCTGAAACCGTTGCATGTATTTTTCGTCTTTTACCGTACTTTCGCCTTTATAGTGCAAAACAGTTGTTTCGTGAAAGTAGAAATTTGATTTTTGTTGCTTTAACACCCTATACGACAAATCGATATCATCAGCATACATAAAACATTTTTCATCAAAACCGCCAAGTTCTCTATATAAATCTCGTTGCATAAACATAAAAGCCCCAACAAGGATATCTACTTTTCCAGTTTCGTTTTTTCGTAAATACTGGGCATAATATTGGTTAAAGAGTTTCCATTTTGGAAAAACTTTATATAAGCCAAAAACTTTTGTAAAAGCCACCCAGGGCGTTGGAATGCCGCGTTTGCTTTCCGGCAGAAAATTTCCCGTTCCGTCAATTAATTTACAACCTACGATTCCGAGATTGATTTGCCTTTCGGCGAAAGCCAAAATCTTTATAAAGGTATCCCCTGCAACAACGGTATCCGGATTTAAAATGCAAATGTATTTTCCCGAAGCTTGCTCAACCCCGATATTATTTCCTTTTGGAAAACCAAAATTCGCATCATTCTCAATTAATTTTACATCAGGAAATTTACTTTTCATCATCAAACAACTCTCATCAGACGAATTATTATCGACTACAATAATTTCGGCATCAAGTTTAGAAAGTGCTTCCTGAACACTTAAAACACATTGTTCCAGAAAGTAACGAACATTATAATTAAGAATAATTACCGATAATTGCATGAAAAACGAGGGAATTGATTTTTGGGAAAGTTAGAAATTTTCGGCCAAACCCAATCGCAATGACCAATCGTTTTTACTAACACCAAAATCAAGCACCAGATTACTATTATTTTTTTTGTTCCATTTAATGCGCAAACCTGTACCAATAGCGGGATTCCATTTCTTAAAATCATAAGTATCCAATTTTGAAACCGAAGAAAGATTGGCGAAAAATACAGCGCCCCAAAATCCGTTTTTAGAAATATCGGTTCGATATTCGCTTTCAAAATAAAGCAATGCATTACTGCGGAATCTGTTTCTGGTAAAACCTCGGCCTGTTTTCCCGTCGCGGTCCCAGCCAATACTTGGCAAGTCGAGATAATGTGGTTTTCCGCCAAAGGTCGACCAATAAAAAGCTCTGTAAGCAAGAACTCTGTGTTTGTATTTACTAAAAGAATGGTATTTTCGGGCATCAAAATAGATCGATTTCCATTTTTGCCCATCTACTCCACTGGTATTCATTCTATAATCTGCTTCGACATACAAACCCTGTTCCGGATTTACGTTGTTTTTTCTCGAATCGTACAATCCCTGAATGGCAACACCAAAAGAAGTTTCATCAGAGAAATCGCCGTCCATATATTTCACATAATCGGTTTGATCATCCACATAAGAATCTTCAGAAATATTTTGATAATTATCATACAACAATCCTAAACCCAGCCGAAAATCTCCAATAATTTTTCGGGTTGCAAATTGATAAAAACGCCATTGCTGATAATCCAGAGTCGACATTTCTTTGTCTGTATTATGGCCGCCTAATCCGTAAGTATCCTGCGGATAAATCATAAAACGATAATCTCCAATAAAATTCCAGTTGTTGTTTTTGGTATAAATATAGGATTGAACAGGAAAAACATATTGTTTGGTAAAACTAAAATAAGGCGAAAAAGTAACCTGAGACATTCTCGTTGTATTACTGTCTCCAAGATAAAAAGTCGTTAAAAATGAAACTACTAATCCGGCACTTTTATTTGCATCTATAGGAACAGGAAGCAGAGAAAAGGCTACTTTTTTATCGGCATTTATGCGAAGCGAATCATTTTTATGAAAGAGCTGATACAAAACATCTAAAATATCTTTTTTGCTTTTCGCGATAGAATCATTTTGCGAATAACAAAAAGGCATCAGGAAAAAGAGAAATAAAACTGTAAGAGATTTTAGATTTTTCATTTCATAAAACTTTAAGAAACAAGTTCTTACAAATTTAAAATTAATTTTAAAAATGCAGCTATTTTATAAATAATAAAAGAGAGAAAATCCTAACAGAAACTAAGTTCGCAAAGCTTTGCGTTTAATAGCTTTGCGAACGGTTATGTTTTGCCACTGATTATCAAGATTAAGATGATTTCTTAAATTGCAATTCTAAAAAAACAAAATTTGCGTCTTCGCAACTTTGCGAACATATTAAAATCCAGCTTTAAAAAAACTTTGCGAACTTTGCGTAAATCTTAGCGCCCTTTGCGGTTAAATTCTCATTTCCAAAACTTAACAAAATTTTGCGGTTAAATCTTTACTATAAATGCAATTGAATTTTATACTTATTACATAATTTCATCACAAACAGCATAATTGTCGAAAATACCAACGCCCAGAGAATTCCCGGAACTCCTTCGCGAAAGTATCCCGGAATAATATGAATATTAAAAGCTTTGCAGAAATAATAAATTACGCCGGGTAAAATATAAATCAGTAAAGGATTTGCTGCTGCAGGCATAAAGAAATTACTCCATTTGGTGATCTTTTTAATCTCCATTAACCAGTACAGAAAATAGAACAATACGGTACAGATTGCCGCAGAAAACATCGTCCAGGATGGCGTTCCTTTTATTTTTGAAATTCCAAAATAAGGTCTTAACAAATATCCTGTTACAAAAAATAAAACGGCAAAACCTATTACTGCCCAGTTGATTTTGGCAGCTACTTTTCGGTCAAAAAACAATAACGAAATTATTACTCCTGCAGCAACTAATGCGGCGTGGGTTAAATGTCCGGCAATAAAACTCAACCAGGACGTTTGTTGTATAAAAGATCCTTCGGTTAAATTGATTGTATTTGCTGCTACACAAACAATTAAGAAGGCAATCATTGCCCATAATTTTCCTGAAACCAGCCAATAATAAATTACTGTAAACAAATACGCCCAACCTATTAAGCCCAAAATACCCCACCATTTTGGCGTCATTCCTATTTCGCCCGTATCCCGAACATATAAAAAATACAACGCAACCAAAACTAACATTCCGCCATATTGCAATGTATTTTGTAACCAAACCGGAAAATCTTTACCATATTTATTCCAGACCGGGATTGGCATTGCATAAGCTAAAAGTCCCCAGAAAACTGGCGCGATAATCATTTTTGAAGCATCATAGCCATACTCTGCATTCACCATAAAAACACCAATGATAATTAAAGCTAAAGCCCTTTTTAAAGTATGCGTCCAGATTGTTTTGGCACTATCTCTTTTGAGTAATCGGGCGTTAAAAGCAAAAGGAACAGACATTCCTACAATAAATAAAAAAGCAGGAAAAACAACATCTACAAAAGTCATGGCATCAGCATCAGCCGGCATGTGTTTCATCCATTGCGGAACATTTGAAATACTGGCCAGCTCATTTACGAAAATCATAACAAATATTGTAATTCCACGTAAAGCATCAATAGAAATAATCCTTTGATTGTATAGATTTTCTTTAATTTTCATAAAAAAGTAGGTTTATAGCAATCTCAAATATAATATAATTCTAAAATGTTCGGTTACATTTGTTACATTAAAAATTTAACCCTCACAAATTATTCTCATTTACATACTTTTGCAACATGCTATCCTTTTTAAAATCAAAACCGTTTCTTAAAGATCTTCTTTCGAATAATTACGTTGATATTCATTCTCATTTAATACCGGGAATTGATGATGGTGCAAAAAACATAACTGACACAACAAAACTTATCACTGCATTTCAGGAAATTGGAATATCCCACATTATTACTACCCCTCATATAAGTCATTATATTTATACTAATTCTTCGGAAACTATTACTGTAAAACATAAGGAAACAGCATTGTTTTTAAAAGAAAATAATATCAAAATTCCTTTTCAGGCTGCTGCCGAATATTTTATGGATGATTGGTTTGAAAGTCATTTTAAAACCGAAAAATTGCTCACCTTAAAAGACAACTATGTATTGGTTGAAATATCGTACCAAAGAGCTCCAGTACAATTATACAAGACAATTTTTGAATTGCAGGTTGCAGGATATATTCCGGTTCTGGCACATCCGGAGCGTTATTTATATTACCGAAAAGACTTTGGTGAATATGAAAAACTAAAAAAAGCGGGATGTTTATTTCAGCTCAATTTGCTGTCTACAGTAGGTTATTATGGAGAAAGAATAACCAAAATCGCAGAAGAGCTCCTTAAAAAAGGAATGTACGACTTTGCAGGAACTGATGTGCATCATATGAAACACGTTGCTTCATTGGGGCAAAAAATAAAAATTGACAGTATTTCGAATCTAAAAGAAGTGATCAATAACAATCAGTTTTTTAAACTTTAATTAATAGGCGTTCTCTTCGCCTTTGAATATATTGATGATTGTTTTGATGATAATTTTTATATCGAGTAATAAGCTCCAATTTTCGATGTACCAAATATCATATTCCACTCTGTTTTCCATATCGCTTAATATTTTTGTCTCGCCGCGAAAACCATTCACCTGTGCCCAGCCTGTAATTCCGGGTTTAGCATATTGTCGCACCAGATAATTATTGATTAAATCACTGTACTCTTTTGCCAGATTTACCATGTGCGGTCTTGGTCCTACAACAGACATATCTCCCCATAAAACATTAAAAAACTGTGGCAGTTCATCTATACTTGTCTTACGAATAAAAGAACCAAATTTAGTAATACGGCTATCTCCTTTTTCGGCTTGTTTTCTATGTGCCAGACCATTAACATACATACTTCTGAATTTCAAACACATAAAAGACCTATTGTCACGCCCTGAACGTTGTTGCTTAAAAAAGATTGGTCCCGGCGATTCTATTTTAATAATCAGCATTATAATTGGAAACAGCCACGGAAAAACCAATAAAATGACAAAAGCCGCAAAACAAATATCGAATACTTTTTTTATGAGCCTGTTTACAGGAAATTCTAAAGGTTCTGTCCTGAACATTAATACAGGAGTGTTTTCATAAAAAGAAACCTCGACTTTGCTTGATTTTGTGTACAGCTGAAAATCAGGAATAAACTTAATCCGTACCATGTTTTGTTCGCAGATGCGCGTTAGTTCGTTGATTACTTCAATATTATCAATATGCAAAGCCACATACATTTCATCGACTTTTTTTTCGATAACGAATTCCTGAATTGCCTTAAAACCTCCTAAAACCGCAGTGGGATTTACAATTGCTGTATCTATTTTTTCATCAAAAAAACCTAAGAAGCGATATCCATATGTTAAATCCCTGGCGAGTATTTTGCGGATTTTTTCTCCTGAGGGATTGGCTCCCACCACAATAAAAGTTTTAAAATTATACCCTTTTGCCCGAATATATTTTAAAAGCTTCATTGATAAATATCGACAGACCATCAACAATACGAAGAAAAACAGATAAAAATAACACAATCTCAATCTTGAAATATCTGTATAGTTTAAGTAAACAACAAAAATTGAGATTAAAGCGGCATGAATGATTAACTTTTTTATGGTTCTCACCAATATAGATTCTATAGGTTCGACCCTTATACTTCTGCTGGAATCGTTTTGAAGTAATAGTCCTACCCAGATTAAAATTGCCAACAATGCCACTGTTCTTTCTTCTTTGGATAAAAGCTTGTCTAAACTGCCAAATCTGGCCAACGCAGAAAGTACTGTAGCCATATTTAACAACACCACATCCACAGCCACAAACAAAAGTTTAAAATAGCGTGAAAAACGGTAATGTGACAATCTTTGTAAAATTTTCATACTAGGGAATTATACTTACAAATATTAAATAAAAATCTGATTAATCAGCACCGCAAAATACCATTTTAATTATATTTTTCAACAGTATTTTAAAGCTATTCTTTAAAACTTTACTTTTATGTTATGCAAATTTAATATTGCAGCCATGATAAAAACGATTTTCTTTTTTTTCCTGATTTTCTCATCGGGTTATGCTCAAATTCGAGGTTGCACAGATCCTCTTTCTAAAAACTATAATCCGGACGCAACAGTAAATGATGGAAGCTGCTTGTACAAAAATTTTAAAATAAAAGCGGACTACTCTGTTAGACTTAGCGATTCGCTTAAGGAAACTTCCGGACTAATTGCTTTCGACAATTTATTATGGACACATAATGACGATCACGACAAAACGATCTACGGATTAGATTCTTTGGGCAAAATCAGGAATAAGATTGTATTAGATAAGGTAGTAAACCATGATTGGGAAGAGATTTCTCAGGACAGTACTCATTTATATATTGGTGATTTCGGAAATAACGCTTCGGGAAGCAGAACAGATTTGAATATTTTAAAAATTGAAAAAAAATCTTTTTTAGAAGGAAATCCAAGCATTGAAAGCATTTCCTTTCGATATGCTGATCAAACTGATTTATCTGCTAAAAAACCAAATACTACCAATTTTGATTGTGAAGCCTTTATCGTTTCAAAAGACAGTATCTATTTGTTCACCAAAGAATGGCGCTCTTCTAAAACCAATATATATGTTTTACCCAACCAATCAGGCAATCACGTTGCACAACTAAAACATACGCTTGACACTAAAGGTTTGGTTACCGGCGCAACTTATTTAGAATCAAAAAAACTCGTTGTACTTTGTGGCTATTCTAAAATTGGAAAACCTTTTTTATATCTTTTATATGATTATAAAAACAATGATTTTTTATCCGGGAACAAACGCAGGATTACTTTAAAATTTCCCATTCTTCAGATAGAAGGAATCGCGACTCAAGATAGCTTGCATTATTACTTAACCAATGAATCTTTGGTTCGAAAACCTATTATTAATGTTCCACAGCAAATTCATCGCATTGATTTAAGTCCTGTTCTAAATTCCTATCTCCATAAATAATTCGCAAATAGCGATATAAAAGTTTACTTTTGCAAAAAAGTTATGTTTTGCAAAACATTCTTAACTTATAATTTATAACACCTAGTTTATAGTGAATTACTTATCTGTAGAAAATATATCGAAGTCATTTGGCGAAAAAACGCTTTTTGACAACATTTCATTTGGAATCAATAAAGACCAAAAAATTGCTTTTATTGCCAAAAATGGTTCTGGAAAAACAACCATTATGAGCATTATTAATGGTTTAGACGAACCAGATACTGGTCAGGTAGTTTTAAGAAAAGGTATTAAAATGGCTTTTTTATCGCAAAACAACAATTTGCAGGAAGAACTGACTATCGAAGAAAGTATTTTCGCCTCAGATAATGAGACTTTAAAAGTAATTGAAAAATACGAAAAAGCACTTGAAAATCCGGATGACGAAGAAGCGTATCAAAAAGCTTTTGACGGAATGGACCAGCATAATGCTTGGGATTTTGAAACGCAATACAAACAAATTCTTTTCAAACTAAAACTGGAAGATTTTAAATTGAAAGTAAAAAATCTTTCGGGTGGACAAAAAAAACGTCTTTCATTGGCGATTATCCTAATCAATCGCCCTGATTTATTGATTCTGGATGAGCCTACCAACCACCTTGATCTTGAAATGATCGAATGGCTTGAAAGTTATTTTGCCAAAGAAAATATTACGTTGTTTATGGTTACGCACGACCGTTTCTTCCTGGAACGTGTTTGTAACGAAATCATTGAATTGGACAACGGAAAATTATACCAATACAAAGGAAATTACTCGTATTACTTAGAGAAAAAAGAAGAGAGAATTAACTCTGAAAATGCCAGCGTTGACAAAGCAAAAAATCTATTTACAAAAGAATTAGAATGGATGCGCCGTCAGCCAAAAGCGAGAACGACAAAATCGAAATCGCGTCAGGATGATTTTTATGTAATTAAAGAAAAAGCGCAAAGTCGTCGTCGTGAAAACAAAGTAGAGCTTGAAATTAATATGGAACGTATGGGAAGCAAGATTATCGAGCTTCACAAAATTTCGAAAAAATTCAAGGAACATGTTATTCTGGACAACTTTAGTTTTGATTTTCAACGTGGAGAACGTATTGGAATTATTGGTAAAAACGGAACCGGAAAATCTACCTTCTTAAATCTCCTTACGGGAACACTTCCGCTAGATAGTGGTCGTGTTGTAAAAGGCGAAACGATCAAAATTGGTTATTATACACAATCCGGAATCAATCCGAAACCAGGACAACGTGTAATTGATATTATTAAAGAATATGGAGAATTTATTCCGCTTTCAAAAGGAAGAATGATTTCGGCTTCACAACTGTTAGAGCGTTTTCTTTTTGATGCCAAAAAACAATACGATTTTGTAGAAAAATTAAGCGGTGGAGAATTAAAACGTTTGTATTTATGTACCGTTTTAATTCAGAATCCTAACTTTTTAATTCTGGATGAGCCAACAAACGATTTGGATATTGTTACGCTAAACGTTTTAGAAAGTTTTCTTTTAGATTATCCGGGATGCTTATTAGTAGTTTCTCACGACCGTTATTTTATGGATAAAATTGTCGATCATCTATTCATATTTAGAGGGCAAGGTGTTATTGAAAATTTCCCAGGAAACTATTCTGATTTCAGAGCCTACGAAGACAGTGCCGATGTGGCTCAAAAAGAAGAAAACAAAGCCGAAAAGAAAGACTGGAAACAAAACAATCCAACTGGAAACCTGACTTTCAACGAGCAAAAAGAATATCAAAAACTAGAAAGAGAAATTAAAGATTTAGAAATTGACAAAACTAAAATCGAACAATTATTCTCTGACGGAAAAGTTGCCGATGCCGATATCGAGAAAAAAGCAAACGAACTACAAAACATCATCAATAAAATAGACCAGAAAGAAGAACGCTGGTTTGAGCTTTCGGCTAAAATTGAGGGATAGTTTTTTTAGTTTTCAGTCTCAGTGACAGTTTTCAGTTTGATATTGTAAATACAACTCCCTTAAAAGTAATCTTTTTCTTTCTTTTTTTTTATTTTTGTAAAAAAGAAAGAAATGGATTTTAAGGAATTGTTGGCTTATAAAAAGTCGTTTGAACTTGCGATGGAAATTTTTGAACTTTCAAAAAATTTTCCAAAAGAAGAAAGATATTCATTAACTGATCAGATAAGACGTTCTTCAAGAAGCGTTTCAGCAAATATTGCAGAAGCATATCGAAAAAGAAGATATGTAAATCACTTTATAAGTAAATTGACTGACAGTGATGCCGAAAATTCAGAAACTAACGTATGGTTAGAATATTCAGTTACATGCGAATATATCAATCAGGAAAAATTTGACATCCTGAACATGAAAAATATTGAGATTGGAAAACTTATCAATTATATGATCAACAATCCGAATAAATTTGGATGTAGTATTTAATATCCTCAAAACAAAACTGAAAACTGAGACTGAGACTGAAAACTTTATTATATTAGCCCCCTTAAAAATCCACATTTTATGAAATACCTTTTAACTTCATTATTAGCGTTAACGCTTTTTATTTCTTGTTCAAAAGATGAACAAAAAGATTATACTGCTGAAAACGAAAAAGAAATCACTGATTATATTGCAAAAAATAAACTAAATGCTCAGAGAACAGAATCTGGTTTGTATTATGTAATCGATGTTCCGGGAACGGGAACTCAACCTACTGCAAAATCAAACGTTACTGTAGCGTATAGAGGGACATTTACTAACGGAACCGTATTTGACCAAAGTAATTCAGAAGGAGTTTCTTTTAACTTATATGAAGTTATACCAGGCTGGACAGAAGGAATTCCTTTTTTCAAGACTGGAGGAAGCGGTATTCTTTTAGTACCTTCAAGACTTGCTTACGGAAATGGTGGAAGGGACAAAATTCCAGGAGGAGCAGTACTTATTTTTGATGTTAAATTGATAAAAGTTAACAACTAAAACAACAACTTTACAACTCATATAAAGCCACATCAGAATTAATTTTGTTGTGGCTTTCTTATTTCTATCCAAATAATGACTGATGATATAATCCCAAAAAAGTGCTATCAATTTTATAAAAATAAGAATTGTATTATATAATGATTATGAAAAATTGTGTAAATACTAAATTAATCTATTTTACGAGCTTTGTTAAAGTGAAAATGAATTCACAATTTAAATATACATAAAATGGAAAATTTACATAATCCTGATGGAACAAAACGCGAAGTATTAACTGGAATGTTTTCAGATCGTGACAGCATCGAAAGAGCTTACACAAATTTAAATGAAAGAGGATATACTAAGGACGAAATAAACCTTATCATGTCAGACGAAACCAGAAAAAAACATTATTCTGACAAAGATGATCATTCAGAATTAGGAACAAAAGCAGCCGAAGGTGCAGGAACAGGATCTGCAATTGGAGGAACAATTGGTGCTATTGTAGGTGTTGTTGCTGCTTTAGGAACTAGTTTGGTTATTCCGGGATTAGGATTAATCATCGCAGGTCCGCTCGCTGCAGGATTAGCTGGTGCTGGTGCTGGAGGAATTACAGGAGGTTTAATTGGAGCTCTTGTAGGATCGGGAATTCCTGAAGACAGAGCAAAAATTTATGAAGACGGAATTAAAAATGGCCACGTAGTTCTAGGCGTTCACCCACGTAATAGTGAAGATGCTGAATATTTGGAACAGCAATGGCAAGCAAATAATGGTGTAAATATATACAGATAATCTATTTGCTTTTAATAAAAAACCACAACAAAATTTAATTCTGTTGTGGTTTTTTTATTTTAAACTGAGAACGAAACTGTAAACTAAAAACTACCAAGGAATCGGGTTGTAATCTTTCAGAAACTTTCCACACCAATGCTTTCCGGTATTGATTCCGTCAAACAAAGGATCCATAACACGTGCAGCGCCATCAACAATATCCAATGGCGGTTGAAAATCTTCTAATTCCTGTTTCTTTTTGGCCAATTCGGCAGGATCTTCATCTGTTACCCAGCCGGTATCAACAGCGTTCATAAAAATACCATGTTTGGCTAAAGTTCCGGATGACGTATGCGTTAACATATTCAAAGCGGCTTTTGCCATATTTGTATGCGGATGACGGTCTTCTTTAAAAAAGCGATGAAACTTCCCTTCCATTGCCGAAACATTTATAATATGTTTTTTACCTGTATTATCTTTTTTCATTACTTCCGAAAGTCGGTTGCATAACACAAAAGGCGCAACAGAATTTACCAATTGTACTTCGATCATTTCTGTAGTTTCTATTTGTCCTAAACGCAAACGCCAACTATTGGTTTTACGTAAATCGACTTGCTGTAAATCGGCATCGAGTTCTCCTTCCGGAAAAACTTCATTAGCGACCAATGCATTATCAAAAGAATACGGAATTTGAGACAATTGAGCCGAAGCACGCAAACCAATTCCCGGTTCAGGTCCGTGCCAGGTTACCGGCATATTTTCATTAGATGAAGCGCCACTTGTCAGCATTTTCAATTCATCCAGACAATTCAAATGATCTCCTAATAATTCCTGCGCTTGTTTAGGCAATGCATTTATTGGTAATGCTTCATTTTGCATTAAATGCGAATAAAATCCAGCTGGGCGTCTCACGGTTTGGGCGGCATTATTTATTAAAATATCAAGGCGTTCGTATTTTTGTTCAATAAAATTGCAAAAAATCTCCACACTTGGTATATGTCGTAAATCTAAACCATGAATTTTTAAGCGATGTCCCCAATCCATAAAATCCTCTTCTTTCGCAAAACGCAAAGCCGAATCGACCGGAAAACGGGTTGTAGCAATAACAGTTGCTCCTCCACGCAAAAGCATTAAAGTAATATGATAACCAATTTTTAAACGAGAACCGGTAATAATAGCAACTTGCCCTTTTACATCGGCTGTCTGGAAACGTTTGGCATAATTAAAATCACCACAATCTGTACACATCGTATCATAGAAGTGATGCATTTTAGTAAATTCTGTTTTACAAACGTAGCAATTTCTTGGAGTTTCGAGTTCTAATTGTTCTTTATGGGCAAGATCATTTAGAGCCAGTAATTTCGGCGCTACAAAAATACTTGCTTCACGCGCATGACGAATTCCGGTTTCTTTACGAGCGGTTTTGTCTTTCTTTTCTTTTTTTCGTTTGGCAGCCTGAAGTCCGTCTTTTACTCTTCGGGAAAATTCATCTCTATCAGGTCTCGAAAACATTCCGGCTTCTTTGATCAAAGCAATTCGCTGTTCTTTCGGAATATCAAATATCTGATCTGTATTAGAATTCAATTGTGCTAAAATAGCAATGCATCGATTAATTTCTTCAGAAGATATCTTACTTGTATCTTCTATTTCTTCCTTCAACATCATAAAAAACGTATTACTATTAGCTTAAATTAAAGTTGGCAAATATAGTGTTTTTGAATTCGGAAAGGTTTTAAAGAGAAAGCAACAAACTCTTCACTTTTGACTATTGATCATTATCTTACTATCTTCGCACACAGATGTAACTATTTCTATGCTATTTCAAATAAAATCTTATTTAAAATTCCTTTGGAATTCAAAAAACGAACACGGAGTTCATTCGCCATTCGTATTTAATTTACTAACGAAATGTTTTTACGATAAAAAGTCAAAACCGGAATATTCGATTCTAAAAAATTATAGAAAATCGCTTTTAAAAAATAAAAGTTTTATCGATGTAACAGATTTTGGCGCGGGATCAAAAGTTTTTAAATCGAACAGAAGACAAATATCTAAAATAGCCAAGACAGCAGGAATCTCTTCAAGACGTGCCGAGTTACTTTTTAGAGTTACTAATTATTTTCAGCCTAAAAACGTTTTGGAAATAGGAACTTCATTAGGTTTAGCAACTTCTGCTTTGGCCTTAGGAAATCCAAAAGCAAAAATAATTACACTCGAAGGCTGTCCGGAAACAGCAAATCAATGTCAATTGCAATTTCAAAAATTCAATTTCAATAATGTAGATTCGGTAATAACTGAATTTGAAAATTATCTGCAAGACATCAAGCTGAGACTGAAAACCGAGACTGAAAATTTTGACCTGATATATTTTGACGGTAATCATTCAAAAAAAGCAACTTTAGCTTATTTCGATCTTTTATTAACCACTATAACCAATGATTCTGTTTGGATTTTTGATGACATTCACTGGTCTCCAGAAATGGAAGAAGCTTGGGAAGCGATCAAAAATCACCCAAAAGTCACCGTAACCATTGATACTTTTCAATGGGGTTTTGTATTTTTTAGATACGAGCAGGAAAAAGAACATTTTGTAATTAGGGCATAAAAAAAATGACAATCATTTCTGATTGTCATTTTAGTACTAATTCAAGAATACTTAATTATTTTTTAGCTTCTTTATTTTCTTCTGATTTTGCTCCCATTCTGTTAACAGTATACATTGGAGCAAATTTCAATTTTAAACCTGCGATTTTTCTATTATCTTCAGATGTAAGACCTTCTTTTTCAACTGTATTTTTACGGCTATCCAAAGCTTCATACATCAATTTCACTTCATCCCAGTCTTCACGAGTATATTTATCTTTATTATCCTCTACAGTATGTACAAATTGTTGGTATACACTATGAATATTTTTAGCGTTTACCCAGTCAAAATTCATATCATCACCAATTTTTCCTTCACCAAATAAGGCGTTTCTTAATTGTTGTTTTGGGCTTGGAGCCGGAGGGGCAAGAACGGTAGTCATTTCATTTTTGAACTCTTCGTATTTTACCTTACTTGCATTTATTTTTTCTGTTGCTGCAGAATTGTCTTTAAGATCTGCAAGTGCAGTTTGAGCTTCAGCAGCTTTTCTGTCATATTCAGCCTCAACAGTTGCCCAATCGGCTTTCAAATCATCAGCTTTTACATTTTTAACCGAATCCACGTAAGCTACGTAAGCATCGACTGTTTTTTGAGCTTTCTCTTGTTTTTCATCTTTACAAGATGTAAATGCTAATGCAATTAATGCAACTCCCGATAATAATTGTATGTTTTTCATAATTTTGATTATTTAAGATTAGATAACAAATATAGTTAAATTTTTAAATAAACTTAAATAATTATCATTTTTTTAATATTTAAAATTAAAATAATTCAACAAAATTTAATAAATATGATAATTATGTAAAAACATTTCACAATCATATAACAAGTTTTTAAATCAATGAAATATAATAGTATTAAAAAAATTTGACGAAAAAATGCGAAGCCTTATAAATGGCTGTTTTTGTAACAAAAATCAATTTCAGGCTACTTACCATTTATTGAAAAGTGTTTTGTACTTTTAAATCCAAAATTGTAAATCGAAATGGCAAATCCATTAATTAAAATAACCAACATCAAACGAGATTTTGTATTGGGCAACGAAATCGTCTATGTCTTAAAGGGTATAGATTTAGAAATCAACAAAGGCGAATACGTAGCTTTAATGGGACCATCGGGATCCGGAAAATCGACTTTAATGAATTTATTAGGTTGTCTGGATACGCCCACTTCAGGACATTACGTATTGAATGGAAAAGATGTGAGCCAGATGAAAGACGATGAATTGGCCGGAATTCGAAATAAAGAAATTGGATTTGTATTTCAAACCTTTAATCTTTTACCCAGAACAACTGCTTTAGATAATGTTGCATTACCCATGATTTATGCAGGATATTCAAAATCTGAACGTAGCGAACGCGCGATTGAAGTTTTAAAACAAGTAAATCTGGCCGACAGAATGGATCACCAACCCAATCAGCTATCAGGAGGACAACGCCAGCGTGTTGCGATTGCCCGCGCTTTGGTCAATAAACCATCAATTATTTTGGCCGATGAACCTACCGGAAACCTAGACAGTAAAACTTCTGTAGAAATTATGAAATTGTTTGGTGACATTCATGCCCAGGGAAATACGGTAATTTTGGTAACGCACGAAGAAGATATTGCTGCTTATGCACATCGCGTAATTCGTTTGCGAGATGGTTTGATTGAAAGCGACACGACGAAGTAATTTTAGATTTTAGATTATTTTCTAAATCTTAAATTTCTGATTACATCATTAAATCTAAAATCAGAAATCTACATTCTAAAATAAACTTAGAATCTTAGCAACTCAGAACCTTAGCATCAAAAAAAAATGAAAGTATATACAAAAACCGGAGACAAAGGAACGACAGCTCTTTTTGGAGGTACGCGCGTTCCTAAAGATCACATTCGTATTGACAGTTACGGAACTGTTGACGAATTGAACTCTTATATAGGACTCATTCGCGATCAGGAAATCGATGCGCATTATAAAACGATTTTAATCGAAATTCAGGATAGATTATTTACTGTTGGAGCCATTTTAGCCACTCCCGCAGAAAAAGAAGTTTTAAAAAACGGTGAACTTCGATTAAAGAATCTGGGAATTATTGATTCTGACATTGAATTATTAGAAAACGAAATTGATAAAATGGAGGAAAGTCTTCCACAAATGACTCATTTTGTTTTACCAGGTGGCCATCAAACTGTGTCATATTGTCATATTGCCCGTTGTGTATGCCGCCGTGCTGAGCGTTTGGCAGTACATTTAAGTCATAATGAACACGTTCCAGAAATCGCAATCATGTACTTAAACCGACTTTCTGACTACCTTTTTGTCTTGGCACGGAAGTTGTCCTCAGACTTAAAAGCGGAGGAAGTGAAATGGATTCCGAGAAAGTAAACAGTCGCTGTTTTTAGTTTTCAGACTATAAACCAGCACCAAAAACTGAATACTAAAAAATACAGTAATTAGCAGCAAATTTTAGTTTTAAGACTGAAAACTGGCACTGAAAACTGAATACTAGTAAAGACGTTCTTAAATTTTATTAAAATAAATCAAAATTTACTTGTCTTTTTCAGTAAAAAATTTATTTTTGCACAAACTAAACAGATAACAGATGTATTGGACATTAGAATTAGCATCTTATTTAAGTGATGCGCCATGGCCTGCTAACAAAGATGAACTTATAGACTACGCCATTAGAGCTGGTGCTCCATTAGAAGTAGTAGAAAACCTTCAATCAATAGAAGATGAAGGAGAGATATATGAATCAATGGAAGAAATTTGGCCTGATTATCCAACAGACGAAGATTATCTTTGGAACGAGGATGAATATTAAAAAATAAACCAAAGAAAAAAGTCTCATCACCGAGGCTTTTTTTTTGGTTCAAATACACATTTACATAAAATAGAAATACAATAAATCATGAGTTTCATAAACAGTATTATTAAAGTCTTTGTAGGTGATAAATCACAGAAAGATGTCAAAGCTTTACAGCCCTATTTAAACAAAATTAAAACATTCGAAACCAGCTTAATGAGTTTGTCTCACGACGAATTGAGAGCCAGAACCGCGTATTTTAAAGAAAAAATAAAAGAAGCAAGAGCTGATAAAGATGCTAAAATTGCTGCACTTAAAGCAGAAGTTGAAAACATCGAAGACATCGACAAAAGAGAAGATCTTTATGATGCTATCGATTCTCTTGAAAAAGAAGCATACGAAATTTCAGAAAAAACTTTATTGGAGATTCTTCCTGAGGCTTTTTCTGTTGTTAAGGAAACAGCGCGTCGTTTTAAAGACAATTCATTTATTGAAGTTACTGCAACGCCAAAAGACCGCGAATTTTCTGCCACAAAAACGTATATCACTATTGATGGTGAAAAAGCAGTTTGGGCAAACAAATGGAATGCTGCCGGAAAAGAAATTACATGGGACATGATTCACTATGATGTTCAGTTAATTGGTGGTATGGTATTGCACGAAGGTAAAGTTGCCGAGATGCAAACGGGTGAAGGAAAAACTTTGGTGGCTACATTGCCGCTTTACTTAAACGCTTTGACCGGAAACGGTGTTCACTTAGTAACGGTGAATGATTACTTGGCAAAACGTGATAGTACATGGAAAGCACCTTTATTCGAATTTCACGGTTTAACTGTTGATTGTATTGATAATCACCAGCCAAGTACAGAACAAAGGAAAAAAGCATACGACGCTGATATCACTTACGGAACCAACAACGAATTTGGTTTTGACTACTTAAGAGATAACATGGCACATTCGCCAAACGATTTAGTGCAAAGAAAACACAACTACGCTATTGTCGATGAGGTCGATTCTGTATTAATTGATGATGCAAGAACACCGCTTATTATTTCAGGACCGGTTCCGCAAGGAGATCGTCATGAGTTTAATGAGTTGAAGCCAAAAATCGAAAACTTAGTAGCACAACAACGTCAGTTAGCAAATGGTTTCTTAGCGGAAGCTAAAAAATTAATCAAAGAAGGAAACACTAAAGAAGGTGGATTCCTATTATTGAGAGCTTACAGAAGTTTACCTAAAAATAAAGCATTAATTAAATTTTTGAGTGAAGAAGGAATCAAACAATTGCTTCAAAAAACTGAAAATCAATACATGCAGGATAACAATCGCGAAATGCATAAAGTGGATGAAGCTTTGTATTTTGTAATTGAAGAAAAAAACAATCAGGTTGAATTGACTGATAATGGTATTCAATACCTTTCTGGAGATACAGATCCTGACTTTTTTGTACTTCCGGATATTGGAACTGAAATTGCTGCTATCGAAAAACAAAAACTGGATAAAGATGGTGAAGCTGAAGCTAAAGAAAGATTATTTCAGGATTTTGGAGTAAAAAGCGAGCGTATTCACACTCTTACACAACTTTTAAAAGCATATGCTTTATTTGAAAAAGATGTAGAATACGTGATCATGGACAACAAAATTATGATTGTCGATGAGCAAACAGGTCGTATTATGGATGGTCGTCGTTATTCTGACGGATTACACCAGGCGATTGAAGCTAAAGAAAATGTAAAAATCGAAGCTGCTACGCAAACATTTGCAACTGTTACATTACAGAATTATTTCAGAATGTACAGCAAATTAGGTGGTATGACAGGTACAGCAGTTACAGAAGCTGGAGAGTTATGGCAGATTTATAAATTAGACGTTGTGGAGATTCCAACCAACCGTCCGATTTCAAGACAAGACAAAGAAGATTATATCTACAAAACTACACGTGAGAAATTCAACGCTGTAATTGAAGATGTTACTGAATTATCAAACGCAGGAAGACCAGTATTGATTGGAACAACTTCTGTAGAGATTTCAGAATTATTAAGCCGTATGTTGAAAATGAGAGGCGTTACACATAACGTTTTGAATGCTAAAATGCACAAACAAGAGGCTCAAATCGTTGAAGAAGCAGGTAAAGCCGGAGTTGTAACTATTGCAACGAACATGGCTGGTCGTGGTACCGATATTAAATTATCTGCAGAAGTTAAAGCTGCAGGAGGTTTAGCAATTGTGGGTACAGAGCGTCATGATTCCCGTCGTGTAGACAGACAGTTACGTGGTCGTGCAGGACGTCAGGGAGATCCGGGAAGTTCTCAATTCTATGTTTCTCTTGAAGATAACTTAATGCGTTTATTTGGTTCTGAAAGAGTTGCTAAAGTTATGGACAGAATGGGATTGCAAGAAGGTGAAGTTATTCAACATTCAATGATGACTAAATCTATCGAGCGTGCTCAGAAAAAAGTAGAAGAAAACAACTTTGGTGTTCGTAAACGTTTATTAGAATATGATGACGTTATGAACTCGCAACGTGAAGTAGTGTACAAACGTCGTCGTCACGCCTTATTTGGTGAGCGTTTGAAACTGGATATCGCGAATATGCTTTATGATACTTGCGAATTGATCGTAAGCAACAATAAAATAGCAAATGATTTCAAAACGTTTGATTTTGATTTAATTCGTTATTTCGGAATTACATCTCCAATTTCTGAAGCAGATTTTACAAAATTATCAGATATTGAAGTTACAGGAAAAGTATACAAAGAAGCGTTGGCTTTTTATACTGAAAAAACAGAAAGAAGCGCAAGAGAAGCTTACCCAATTATTCAGGGAGTTTACGAAGAGCCAAACAACCAATTCGAGCGTATTGTAGTTCCGTTTACTGATGGAATCAAAACTTTGAATGTTGTTACAGACCTTAAAAAAGCGTATGACAGCCAAGGTGCTCAGTTGATTGCTGATTTCGAGAAAAACATCACTTTATCAATTGTTGATGAAGCCTGGAAAAAACATTTACGTAAAATGGACGAATTGAAACAATCTGTTCAATTGGCCGTTCACGAACAAAAAGATCCATTACTTATCTACAAATTAGAAGCATTTAATTTGTTTAGAGGAATGTTAGACAACGTTAATAAAGAAGTGATTTCATTCTTGTTTAAAGGTGATTTACCAGCTCAAAACGTTCCTGAAATTCACGAAGCAAAAGAAGTTCGCCAAAAAGAAAACTTCAAATTGAGCAAAGACGAAATTGTAAACAGCGAAGACATCAACCGCGAAGCTGGAGAAACACAACAACGTCAGGTTACAGAAACTATCGTAAGAGACATGCCGAAAATCAACCGTAATGATACTGTTACAGTTCAGGAAGTTGCAACAGGCAGAACTGAAGAAATGAAATTTAAAAAAGCAGAAACTTTAATCGCTTCCGGTGCTTGGGTTCTTGTTAAATAAGTTACACAGTTCACAGTCGCAGTTTTGAGTTTCTAAACTTTGACTATAAATTACATCAAACCCGACAAGTTTTTAAAACTTGTCGGGTTTGTCGTTTTACAAAGTTCTGATTAAGATAGAGACTGAAAAACAAAAAAAACTCCAACTATAAATTTATAATTGGAGTTTCTTATCTAAAATGCCGTTATTTTATTATTTCAGATATTATATTTCGCGCTCGAATTCAAGTGTATAGGTAAAACTGTCCGCTTTATAATATCCAACATTCCATTCTAAAGGTCTGCTGCCCGGATCAAATACAAATCTTTTACGCTTTAATATTGGATCTCCTGCCTTTATTTCCAGCTTTCCAGCCAAATAAGAATCTGCACTAATGGCACTAATCTCTTCTTTAGATAATTTTACAATCGAATTAAAATCCTGTTCAAGTATTTCGTATAATGGGCGAGAAAAATCCTCGTTCCCTGTTAATCCTATTCGCGGATTAAAATAGGAAATAAAATAGACAAACGGATATTCTGCTTTTCCTCTTAAGCGTTCTAGTTTCAAAATCCTTATATCTTCTTTTATATCAAAAAACAAGCAAAGCTCTTCAGTTGGTTTTACCCAGCTTAAATGCAATTCATAATTTTTGGTCTCTATGCCTAACGCTTTCATTTCTTGCGAAAAGCTCAACCAATTTTGAGCTTTAGAACTAATAGAGGATTTCTTTACAAATGTACCTACACCCTTTTTTCGCATTAACAATCCTTCATAAACAAGTTTATTGATAGATTGACGCAAGGTTGCTCTTGATATACCTAATTGTTTAGACAAAGCGACCTCATTAGGCAATTTCACTCCTTTTTGATACTCCTCAGACTTAATTGCTACTCTTAATTGCTCTTCTATCTGAACATGCAGAGGAATAGAACTGGCGTGATTTAGTGTTATTTTCATAGGTATTTAATAAATTCTTTGAGAATTACTCATTTTTATAAAACATTTAAAATCAGCTGTTTTAAATAAAAAAATTCAACATAATAAGGCAGTAAAACCTATTTATTCAAGTTATTACAGGCAAAGTTACTTTATTTTTTTGACAAAAGTAACAACCTCCTTTTGTAGTTTGATAACAATTTATTTACTTTGCTATAACGATATTGTACATACATATGTACATATCAAATTTAAAAGCTATTTATCTTAACCTTAAACCACATGAAACTTTATTATTTAGGAATAGACATAGGAGGTTCGCATTTATCAGGAGCTTTATTAAATTCTCAGACCGGAGTACTACTCGCAGATTCATATCAAAAAAACCTTTTAGATTCTAATGGCTCTTGTGATGATTTTATAAAATCTTTTGAGAACCTTATTGATAAAATAACACACAATACAAACATTTCTTTAAATCAAATTGCTGCCGTAGGTATTTCTATGCCAGGTCCCTTTAACTATGAGGAAGGTATCTCAGAAATCAATGGTGTAAAAAAATACGATTCATTATTTGGATTGAATGTTAAACAAGCAATCAAAAAAATTGTAAAAAATAGTCCGGTATACTTTTTAAACGATGCCGAAAGTTTTGCAATGGGAGAATATCATGCAGGCGCAGCAAAGAATAAATCCCGATGCCTTGTACTAACATTAGGAACCGGCTTTGGAAGTACTTATCTGATTAATGGCAAGGTACAATCTGGAGAAAAAGACGGTGTTGCTCCCAATGGCTATTTATATAATATCCCATTTAAGAAAGGAATAGGCGACGATTATTTTTCGACGCGCTGGTTTGTTAAGAAATGGAATAAATTAAATCGGGAACAAGTGGTTACCGTAAAAGAGATAACAGCTCTGGCAGACCTTAACGACTCCGATGCTATTTTTCTATTTAATGAATTTGCCCAAAACTTTATCCGGTTTATGACTCCATGGATTAATAAATTTCAGCCCGAAAGCCTTGTTCTGGGAGGAGGACTAGCAAAAGCATCTCATCACTTTCTAGATACAATTAAAGAAGAAATTAAAAAAATAAATAAAACTGAAATTAATATATGCACACTATGGGATAAAGCTGCCATCATGGGAGCTGCCCTATTTGCGAATAACTCTTTAAAAATGCAAGATTTAAAAAAGAACAACGACTGGCGTAAAACGCAGCAATTTTTAGCTCCCGAAAAGAAAAACAACATTAAAAACAATTATGAAGCCTACCCTTCATATCCGCTTGGAAAAAATAAGATAAAAGCCGGAATAGAAGAATTTGCTACATGGATCGAACAGCATAAAACCATTACAATTGATGGTTATATTGGTGTTTTTTGGCAGCACCTCATAGAGAGCCTGGACGAAGAGCTAAATAAAAGAGGCAAAAGTGTACGCTGGTTTCATGTAGATGCCGCAATGAAGTCATCGGATGAATTAGATGAAATGTTAGTACCTTATTTAGGTGGTGATGATCCTCTTTTTGGAAAAATAACAGATAAGAGTTTAATTGACTGGTTTGATACCAAAAAACTACAATTAATTCAACCAGACACTGCTGCTGATATCAATATTATTATTGGCTGTGGTGCTTCTCTGGCCAACTGGCAAGCTCCATTAGTCTATTTTGACTTACCAAAAAATGAACTACAGTTTAGAGCTCGTGCCGGAATGGCGAATAATTTAGGTGCAGCTAATCGTATTGACAACCGCAGAACATACAAACGCTTTTATTTTGTTGATTGGATTGTTTTAAATAAACACAAAAATGAAATACTTCCTGCTATCGACTTAATTGTAGACGAACAACGACCAGACAATTACTTATTCATGTCAGGCTATGAACTTCGTGAAGGCCTTAACCAAATGGCAAAAAATGTTTTTAGACCAAGACCATGGTTTGAGCCCGGTGCCTGGGGAGGAACATGGATGAAAGAAAAAATGGAAGGTTTAAATAAGGATGTTGATAATCTAGCGTGGTCATTTGAACTTATGGTTCTCGAAAACGGAATAATGTTCGAAAGTAACGAATATTTATTAGAAGTTTCTTTTGACTTTTTGATGTTTAACAATTACAAAGAAGTACTGGGAGATTGTGCAGAAAAATTTAAATATGATTTCCCAATAAGATTCGATTTTCTGGACACTTTTGATGGAGGAAACCTTTCGATTCAGTCCCATCCAAGTCCTCAATATATAAAAGAAAATTTTGGAATGCCATTTACGCAGGATGAAACGTATTACATTCTGGACTGTAAAGATGAGCCATTGGTTTATTTAGGGTTTCAAGACGATATTCAGCCAGAAGAATTTCATCAGGCATTGACAGACAGTCAAAAAAATGTAAAAGAACTGGATGTAGACAAATACATACAGAAATTTATAGCCAAAAAACATGATCTGTTTTTAATTCCAAATGGTACTATTCATGCGTCCGGAAGCAACAATTTAGTTTTGGAAATTAGCAGCGCACCTTACATTTTTACTTTCAAAATGTACGATTGGCTTCGTCTGGATTTAGATGGAAAACCGCGTCCGATTAATATCGAGCATGGTATGAAGAATCTAAATTTTGAAAGAAAGGGAGCTGCTGTCGTTCCTGAATTAATTTCGGTTCCTTATACAATCACAGAAACAGAAGACTACAAATTAGAACATTTGCCTACGCACAATGAGCATTTCTACGATGTGCATCGCTATACATTGCACAACAAAATTACTATTTCGACTCATAACAAATGTCACGTTTGGATGCTTATCGAAGGAACATCAATTATTATAGAAACTAAAAATGGCATTAAACAACGATTCAATTATGCCGAAACATTTGTTGTTCCTGCTTCTGCTGAAAGCTATACAATATATAATGAAAACCCAAATGACAAATCACTTTTGATAAAGTCTTTTATAAAATAACAATCTCTGCTATTAATTAACCAAACAAAAAAATAAAAAATGATGTATTTATGAAAAACCAGAAAACACCCAGTCCGCTTTTTGGGATATGCATATCCCAAAAATCAATGCTGTTCTTATCATTATTTTTGATAATTAACCTTGCCGTGTTGCATGCCCAAAATTCAATTTCCGGAACTGTCACAGACAGCAGGACATCCGAGACTATAATTGGAGCAACTGTTAGCATCAAAGGAACTAAGATTGCTACCATAACAAATGCTGATGGAGTTTATACATTAAAAGCGCCCGAAAATTCAGTAATAATAGTCAGCTACATAGGTTTTGAAAGTGTCGAAAAAGAAGTAAAAGGCAATACGACACTTAACTTCATTTTAAAAGAAGAACAAAATCTTTTAAAAGAAGTTATTGTCGTGGGTTATGGAACTCAAAAAAAAGCCAATCTAAGTTCTGCAATTACTAATGTACGTTCAGACGTTTTTGAAAACAAACCAGTAACCTCTGCATCGCAAGCTTTACAGGGTACAATTGCAGGCTTAGTGATACAACAAGGTTCAAGTGAACCCGGGCAGGGAACCAATATAAACATACGTGGAATTGGTACTTTTCAATCAGGCACTTATCCATTAATCTTAATAGATGGTTTGGAAGGAAGCATTGACAATATTAACCCAAATGACATTGAAAGTGTATCCGTTCTTAAAGATGCATCATCTGCTGCAGTTTATGGTTCCAGGGCCGCCAATGGTGTAATCCTGATTACTACCAAAATGGGGAAATCAGGAAAAACCAGAATATCCTATGATTACATCTATGGTTTACAGCAACCAACCAATATGCCTAAATATGCAAAGGCCTGGGAATATGCAGAGCTGAGAAATGAAGCCTTGATTAACTCCGGATTACCTGCAAAATTTACACCTGATGAAATTAGTAATTATAAAAAAATAGGTCAGGGAACGGTCTGGCTAAACGAAATTTACAGAGACAAAGCACCGCAATCTACACAAAATCTTTCTGTAGAAGGCGGCGGAGAAAAGATTTCTTATCATGTTTCTATAGGTCATATTAATCAAAAAAGCTTATTTGAGGGAAATGACAATTATGGTCTGAAAAGAAATAATGTGAGGATTAACATTCACTCCAAATTATCTGAGAAATTAAATATAACAGCCAGCGGAGCCTATAATGGTTCAGCGATAAAAGAGCATGCTTACTGGACAAACTGGCTTATCGAGCAAGCAACCAGAATACCTCCAATTTATCCCGTAAAAGATGCAAACGGTAATTTCACCCTTCCAAGTGGCAGTAATTCCAACGGATTGGCACGTTTAACCAATGGCGGAATGCGAACTTATCAAAATGATGGTTTTTCAGGAGGTCTTACAGCCGAGTGGTCTATCATAAAGGATTTGAAACTGAAAGGATTTTTTGGAGCTAATCTTGCCGATAACAACAATCATGAGTTCAGAAGATCAATTGATTATGCTCCTTATTCAGGAGGAGGAGATAATGAAAGTTCGGTTATGGACCGTTTCGACAGGACGTTATTACTCAATTCGACTCTTACACTTAATTATAATAAAAAATTAGGCGAAAATCATTCTTTTAGCGGTTTGCTAGGAATATCTGAAGAAAATAGCGACAGAAGATGGTTTCAGGCCAGAAAGATAGGAATTCCCGGTAATGAATTTGGGGTTCTAGGTAATGGAGAACTGACTGATGAAAAAAACACTTATGGCAGCGGGGAAGAATGGGGAATTCAATCTTATTTTGGAAGAATAAATTACTCTTATCAAGATCGTTATCTTCTTGAAGCAAATGTTAGAGCCGATGGTTCTTCCCGATTTGACAGTGAGAAGCGATGGGGAGTTTTCCCGTCATTTTCTGCGGCATGGCGTATCTCCAAAGAAAATTTCATGAAATCAGCAGATTATTTAAGCAATTTAAAAGTTCGTGCTTCGTGGGGACAGGTTGGTAATCAGGATATAGGACTTTACAAATATTTGAGAACAGTATCCATCAATACGCAGGCATATTCATTTAATGACAATCTTGCCAACGGTGCCTATTTTAGTGAGGCAAATCAAAATTTGAGTTGGGAAACCAGTCAAATGCTGGATTTTGGAATTGATGCCGGTTTTTTTAATAATAAACTATCCTTTACAATTGATTTATATAGTAAAGACTCAAAAAATGTATTGGTAAATAATCTGCCTGTTCCCGGTATTTACGGGAGCGGATCCCCTACTCAAAATATTGGTTCTGTTAACAATAAAGGCTGGGAATTTAGTGTGAATTATGCATTCGAAACAGGTAAGGTAAAACATACTATCAATGCAAATATTGCCGACAATGTAAATGAGGTTACCAATGATGGCGGAAGAACTCTTATTTCCGGAACCGATGTTGTTACTATTTTGAAAAAAGGATATCCAATAAACTCCTACTACGGATTAAAAAGTGATGGCTTTTTTCAAAATGCAAATGAGGTGAGCGCTGCTGCGAAGCAAAACTTTAATGCTGCAGGAGCAAAACCGGGAGACATAAGATACATTGACAGAAATGGAGACGGCGTAATTAAAGAAGAAGACGACCGATTTATTTTAGGAAATCCGTATCCTCGTTATACATACGGTTTTACCTATACAGCGAATTGGAAAGGACTCGATTTAAGCATTTTTATTCAAGGTGTTGGAAAACGCAGCATGTGGATTCGCGGTGAAGGAGTTGAGGCTTTTCATAACAGCAACGAAGGCCCTGTAATGGATTATCATATTGACAGATGGACTCCCGCAAATCCCGATGCCTCCTATCCACGCTTAACTATTGGTACTGAATCAGCAAATAATGCTGCCAAATCAGACTTTTGGATAGAAGACGCCTCATACCTGCGCTTAAAAAATATACAACTGGGATATACAATTCCTTCCAGATTTACAGATCAGTTGGGAGTTAACAAATTCAGAGCTTATATAACGGGGCAAAACCTACTGACATTCACCAAACTAAAAGCGGGATATGATCCTGAAGTGAATTCCAGCGAAGCATCAAACGGCCGCGTGTATCCAATAACCAAAGTTTTAGCCATTGGGCTAAGTGTTAACTTCTAAAATATTTAGATATGAAAACAAAACATATAGTAATCGCACTTATAATGTGTGTTTTTTGGGGATGCGAAAGTCTCGACACACCATTATTAGATAAAGAATCGGATTTATCTTTTTGGGACAAACCCGACGATGCTCTTAATGCTTTAAACAGCTGTTATCCTGACCTGTACAATGCAGATCAATTTATATTTAATGAATCGCTTTCTGATAATTCATACACAAAAAGTAATAACGGATCACTTGTCAGAGATGTAGCAAATGGCAGTTACGATGCATCATCGCCATTAATTCGTGATGTCTGGAATTCCAGATATGTAGGAATCAAACATTGCAATATTTTATTAGATAACATTAATAAAATAACCAACTTAAATCCTGACCTAAAAAACAGATACATTGCTGAAGCAAGAGCCATCCGTGCCTTCCATTATTTTATATTAATGAATAATTACGGAGATGTACCTTTAGTTACAAAGGAGATCAGTATCGAAGAATCAACAAGAATTAGCAGAACACCCAAGGGTGAAGTGCTGCAATTTATTTTGGATGAACTGGATGCTGCTAAAATATTACCCAACTCATATGGCGCAAAAGATAAAGGACGTTTTACCAGAGGTGCAGTAATGGCATTAAAAGCAAGAGTTTTACTTTGTGAAAACCGTTGGCAGGAAGTGGCAGCAATCTGCGATGCACTTATAAATAAACAGGAAGCGGGATTTTTAGATCTATTTTCAGGGACGTACTCTGATTTATTTAAACCTCAGAATAAAAATAATATAGAAGTTCTTTTAGATGTTCAATTTATGCCTGTAAACAGAGAACAGGGCACTCAATATTATTTAATTCCGCCTTCTTTTGGCGGCTTCGCGGCAATTTCTCCAACACAAGAACTGGCTGACAGCTATTTGTTATTAAACGGGAAAACTATTTCAGATCCAAGTTATAATGAACTAACACCATATAACAATAGGGATCCACGTTTAGACGCGACACTTATCAGACACGGTTCTCAATTAGAAAACCCCAATGGTACTTTTACGACGATAAATACCGCTCTGGGAACTGGAGATAATTCTATAAATAATTCATCAAACGCTACTCCAACCGGATATTACGTCTCTAAATTTTATGACAAAACAGCTCGTAATATGCTGCAATCTGGCTCCAATTTAATTTTGATTCGCTATGCTGAAGTACTACTAATGTATGCTGAGGCAAAAGCAAAACTAAATGATTTTGGTCAGACAGAATGGAATATGACAATTAAAAAATTACGTACAAGGGCAGGATTTACAAATACAAATGCCTTGGATTATCCTACTGTTTCAAATGCTGAAATGGAAGAAATTATCCGTCGCGAACGTCGTTCAGAGCTTGCAATGGAAGGATTAAGATTAATGGATTTACGCCGTTGGAAAACAGCCGAAATAGCTTTGAATCAATGGGTTCACGGAATAAAAACAAATGAAGCTATACTTATCGATAATGGATACATCCGTGTTGAAAAAAGAATGTTTGATCCTGGTAAAAACTATCTGTGGCCAATACCGCAATCAGAAAGAGATTTAAATAAAAACTTAACTCAAAATCCAAATTGGTAAAACCTAAAGCTATGAAAAAGATATATACTAGACTTTTTAGTCTGATAATCCTCCTTGTTTTAGGAAGCTGTACCGACAATTATGAATTAGAAGTTGGTTTTGATGCACCGGAATCATTAATAAGCCCTACGGCTAACCAACTTCTGGCAATAGATTTAGAAAACGGATCTCCAACTGTATTCGAATGGACAAAAGCAACATCCTATTATGGAGGTGTTGTGTTATATGAAGTTGTATTTGATAAAGAAAATGGGAACTTTAGCAGCCCCATTTATAAAATGGTTTCTAATGGCGGAGGCAGTGACAATTGGTTATCACTAACACCAAAACAGCTTATCATTCTGGCCAAAAATGCTAACATAGGCATTGATTCTGAAGGAATTGTAAAATGGAAAGTGGTGGCTTCTCAGGGAGGCGAGAAAAAAGACACACAAGAAACCCGCATTTTAAGATTAAAGCGCCCGGCCGGAATAGCAGAGATTCCAACTGAATTGTATATCTACGGAAAAGGATTTGAAGCACAGAGTATTGAATCAGCAATGAAATTTAAAAAAGTGGAAGATGGTGTTTTCGAAATTTTTGCGTCTCTTAACAATGGTGAAGTAAATCTATGCAATTCACTTTCGGATCCAAAAATTTACTACAAATTAAGTGCCGATAAAAAGTTGATCGAGTCTGAAACAGAAGCGGGTACTGCAATTACGGGAACCGGAAATGCTTATAGAATTATTGTCGATTTTAATTTACTTACCATTAAAACAACAGAAATTCAGTCGATTCAAATGATCAGAACATGGCAGTACAATCTTGGAGATTTAACATATATTGGCAATCACAAATTTGAAGTAAAAAATATTGCCCTTCCATTTTACCACGATTGGGGTTATCCTGAAGAACGTTATCGTTTTTGGATTACTACCAATGAGGGAAAAGAAATTTGGGGAAGTTATCATAATGATCAAATGAACGGTTCAAATATTCCCGGAATACCGGCATTTGGAACCCCTCCAGACGACACTCAACCTGCTCAATATTATAACATTTACAATCTGGCAGACCTGCCAGCTCCGGGTCAAAGTCAAGACTGGATCGGGATGTACAAACTTCCTAAGGATTCTGAAAACAAGCATGCAAATATCGTTATCGATATGTCACCTAATGGAGATTATAAACATTCGGTTATTATAACTAATTAAAAATAACAGGCTGTTTGATGCATTCAAACAGCCTGTTTAAAACTTTATATTATGAAAAATATTCAAAAAACAGGTCTCTTGTTAATTTCAATACTTTTTTTTTCCTGTCAGGAAAATCAAGACAATGAATTAACATCTCCAGACCCCACTGATCCGGTTGTCAGCATTAGTTATAAAGAAAAAGCAAAACAAACATTTGATTTGATTCAGCAAAACTATAAAATCAACAGCACTGGACTTTATCTCGAAAATTTCCCTAAACAAAGTGATGACAGGCAAAGTTCCTTTCTTTGGTCACTTGATGCTCTTTTAACTGGCGTAAACCAATTAAAAGCAATAGGATATAAAGATCAGGTATTAAGTGATCCTTATAATGCGCTGGACAAATATTACGATTCCCAGCGTTTGCCTAATGCCTATGCCGCATTTCCGGTACAGTACAGTTTAGATGATCGTTTTTACGATGACAACGCCATTATTGCACTTGAATTAATTGAAGATTATGAAATCAATAAAAATCAGGCATCCTTAGACAGAGCAATACAACAGGTTGATTTTAGTATAACTGGCGAAGACAGCAAAGCTGGCGGCGGAATATATTGGGTAGAGCAATATAAAAATAAACCCGAAAGTGATCTTTGCAACAAAGCAGTATGTGCAACTGCTTTTACAACAACTTATCTCCTTAAACTTTATCAACATACCAAAAACGAAGAATACCTGAAATTTGCTAAAAGATTATATCTCTGGCTCAATGCAAATACACAAGATCCGGTAGATCATCTTTTCTGGAACGATATCAGGGTAAGGGACAACTTCGTAAACAAGACCAAATGGACCTATAATTCCGGTGCAATGATTACCAATAACATTTTATTGTACGAAATATCTAAAGATCAGATCTATCTTAATGAAGCCAGGGCAATTGCATCATCTGCTTATCGCGTTTTCACAAGAACAGTCGATGGTAAACTGTTTTTCCCGGATCATGATTCCTGGTTTAATGTATGTCTTTTTAGAGGATATCTGGATCTTCTTAATCACGATCCCAATGCGCAAAATTATGTAAACACCTTTATTAGCAATGCAGATTATGCCTGGGAAAAAGCCAGAAATAATTACGGATTATTTTACGAAGATTGGTCAGGAATAAAGCCAGGAAGAGACAAATGGTTGTTACAACAAGCTGCATTAGTAGAGATTTATGGCCGCATCGCATTACTAAAAGGAGAAAAACAGTTATGAAAAAATTAATCCTTCTTATTACCTGTTGCCTGTTTGCTGTACAAGCGGATAGCCAAAACAAAGAAACAGCCTCGTACAAAACGTATAAAAACAAAGCGGAATCATTTTATGCTCTGGTTTACGGTTTATATTATTTACCTCAACATAATTTATTTTCTGAGTATTATCCCAATACAAATCAGCCAAATATCAATTATTTTAATGATGGAGAAAAATCGGCAAAAGAAGTTTCTTTTCTTTGGCCTTTTAGCGGTATGACATCTGCTGTAAATTTGCTTTACAAAATTGATCAAAAAAAATACAGTAAGACATTGGCCAATTTGATCGAAGCCCAAAAACAATATCGCGACACAATTAGAAAACCAATAGGTTATCAGGCATATCCCGTAAGATTTGAAAAATCTGATCGTTATTATGACGATAACGGATTAGTGGGGATTGATTATATCGAAGCTTACGCTAATACAAAAGAAGCTCATTATCTAAAAGATGCCAAAGAAGTTTTTGAATTCATTATCAGCGGATGGAATGATGATCTCGAAGGGGGAGTTACCTGGCTTGAAGGTGTTCACAATCAAAAACCAGCCTGTTCTAACGGAAAAGCAACTGTCTTAGCTTTAAAAATTTATGAGCAGACAAATGACAAATATTATTTAAATTGGGGTTTAAAATTTTACAATTGGATGCACTCTCACTTACGGGCAGAAGAAAACATTTACTGGAATGATATGAAAACGGCCGATCGTTCAATTTTAAAAACTGCCTGGACTTATAATACCGGAACAATGCTTCAGGCAGCCGTAAGCTTATATAAAATTACACGCAATAAAGAGTATCTTACAGAAGCGCAGTCATTGGCAGAAGGATCTTATTTGTATTTTGGAAAAAAACAAGCCGATGGCCGTATCTCAATTTTAGATGACCCGTGGTTTACTGTCGTATTATTTCGCGGCTATCAGGATTTATATGAAGTAGATCACAACTCAAAATATGTAGATACTATTATTACAAACATCGATTACGCCTGGAAAAATGCCCGCGACAATAAAGGTTTGGTTTACAGCAATTGGAATGCTGAAAAGGATGAATCAAAAACACCAAAATGGCTGCTTAATGAAGCCGCAGTAATTGAACTTTATGCCCGAATTGCATTAATAAAAAAATAAAACACTTTAAATTATTTTATAATGAAAAAGATTTCAAACCTATTATTTATACTCATGAGCTGTATATTCAGTACAGTTTATAGTCAAAAAGAACAAAAAAAATTATCTGATTATGTACATCCAAACATAGGAACAGCCCATAGCCGATGGTTTTTTTATACTCCCGCTGCTGTACCTTTTGGACTGGCGAAATTAGGCCCTTCTACCAATGCCCATATTGGTAATGAACATGGCTGGGAAGCAACAGGATATGATGACCGTGACACCTCAATCGAAGGTTTTGCCTGTCTGCATGAATTTCAGGTTGGAGGAATTGTTCTCGCACCTTCTGTTGGCAAATTACAGACAATTCCGGGAACTCTTGAAAATCCGGACGAAGGATATCGCTCCCGATTTGACAGAAAAGACGAATATGCTACTTCCGGATATTATTCGGTTCTACTAAAAGATTATAAGATAAAAGCAGAACTTACCGCTGCAAAAAGAGTCGGTTTTCAGCGTTATACTTTTCCAAAATCAAACGAATCTCATATTATATTTGATATCGGAAACAGACAAGGCGAAAGCGGTGCAGTAAAAGAATCAAAAGTAACCATGACCAAAGATGGCCGCATAGAGGGTTATGTAATTACTACTCCGGAATACGTAAAAAAATATCAGGCAGGTGCCGAAGTGGCCATGTACTTTTCTGCCGTTTTGGATAAAAAACCAAAGACCTTTGGTGTATTCAAGAAACAAGAAACACAACCTGACAAAAAAGAAATTTCGGGAATTGGAGCTGGTTTATATTTAACTTTTGACACGAAAGAAAATGAAACAATTACAGTAAAAATTGGTCTGTCGTATACTTCAATTGCAAATGCCAGATTAAATCTCGACACCGAGGCAAAAAGCACCAATTTTGATAAAGCAAAAAAGGAAGCACTTGCTACCTGGAATGAATATTTAGGAAGAATCACTGTTGAAGGTAAAAATGAAACCGATAAAATAAAATTTTATACTGGTCTATATCATGTTCTTTTAGGAAGAGGATTGTACAACGATGTGAATGGAGCCTACCCTATGAATAACGGGCAAATTGGTCAAATTCCATTAAATAGTGACGGAACTCTTAAACACAATTGTTACAATACAGATGCAATTTGGGGAGGATTTTGGAATTTAACCCAATTATGGGCTCTCGCCTATCCGGAATATTACGCTGATTGGATACAAGGACAACTACTGGTTTACAAAGATGCCGGCTGGCTTGGAGACGGACTTGCAAATAGTAAGTATGTTTCCGGCGTTGGTACTAATTTTACAGGTTTGGCAATTGCCTCTGCGTACAATTCAGGTATCCGAAATTTTGATGTAGCATTAGGTTATGAAGCTGCCTTAAAGAACGAAATTACCTGGAAAGACAGAATTGAAGGTGCAGGAAAAATGGATGTAAAACAATTTATAGAACATGGCTACTCACCACAACTGGACGACATAGGTTTTAATACCGTAACAGAAGGCTCCGGATTTTCAGCTTCGCACACATTAGAATATTCATACAGTGCTTTTGCAGTAGCACAATTTGCTAAATCATTGGGAAAAACCAAAGATTATGAACAACTAATAAAATTATCCAAAAGCTGGAAATTGTTGTATGATAAAGAGACTAAATTTATTCGCCCTAAATATGCCAACGGAAAATTTGTTGATAATTTTGATCCTTCACAACCATGGAGAGGTTTTCAGGAAGGCAATGCATGGCAGTATACTTTTTATGTTCCTCATGATATAGATGAATTAGTGGCAACACTGGGAAAAGACACCTTTAATGACCGATTGGAAACTATTTTTGAAAAATCTCAAAAAAACGTATTTGGCGGCGGTACTAAGATTGATGCATTTGCAGGATTATCAGGATTTTACAATCACGGAAATCAGCCCAACCTGCATATTTCATGGCTGTTTAATTTTTCAGGAAAACCTTATCTCACTCAAAAATGGGTACATGCCATTTGCGATGAATTTTATGGAACAGAAGGAATACACGGTTATGGTTACGGACAAGACGAAGATCAGGGACAATTAGGTGCCTGGTACGTAATGTCATCTATAGGTTTATTTGATGTTAAAGGCCTAACCGAAATTAATCCGTCATACCAAATAAGCAGTCCGTTGTTTGATAAGGTAAGTATTAAATTACCTAAGTCATTAAACAGAAAAGATTTTACAATTGAAGTGACTAATAATTCTAAAAAGAATGTTTATCTGCAAGAAGCCGCTTTCAATAATACAGATTTAAAAAATTTAAAAATAAATTTGGATGAGATAAAAAAAGGCGGGGTCATGAAAATGACTGTTGGCGATAAACCAAGTCAAAAATGGTCTAACTAATTTTATTTACTAATAAGAACTTAAATAATAAATCATGCAAAAAGAGCACACTATTTTTAAACTCTTACCAATTTTACTGGGATTTTTTATCATGGGATTCTGTGATTTAGTAGGTATTTCGGTTACCTACGCACAATCTCAATTCAATTGGAGCGAGACCCAAGCCGGTTTTTTACCCTCTATGGTTTTTTTATGGTTCTTCATATTATCAATTCCCGCTGCAATGGCAATGGACAAATACGGTAGAAAAAATCTAGTTTCAGTGGGGTTGCTTATTACATTAATAGCTACTGTTATTCCTGTGGTTTCTTTTAATGAAACAAGCTGTTATATTACCTTTATTTTATTAGGAATAGGCAACACGATTTTACAAGTTTCATTAAATCCGTTGCTTACAAATATTGTCAATGGTAAACAACTCACCAGCTTTATCACTGGAGGACAATTTATTAAAGCAATCTCCTCTTTTGCAGGACCATTATTAGTTGGTTATTTTTCTTTAAAATATGGATCTTGGGAGAAGAGTTTTTACATTTATACCCTAATTACTTCTATTTCATTGGTCTGGTTATTTTTTACCAAAATAGAAGAAGTTTCATTTGAAAAGAAAACGGCCAGCTTTTCAAAAACAATTGGTCTGTTAAAAGACAACAATATTTTATTGTCATTTCTCGGTATTCTGTGTATTGTTGGTCTGGATGTAGGCATGAATACCGTAACGCCAAAACTACTAATAGAAAGAGCTGGTTTAGCCAAAGAAGCTGCCACATATGGTTCAAGCTGGTATTTTGCAGCCCGTACAATTGGTACCGTATTTGGTGTTCTTTTATTGAGTAAATTCTCTGAGAAATCATTTTTTAAAATCAATATGATTGTAGTACTGTTGGCATTAACAGGCTTAATTTTTGTGCAAAATCAATCTCTAATTCTCTTATTGGTTTGCATAATTGCATTTGGGTCATCGAGCATTTTTGCTGTAATCTATACTTTAGCCATAAAATCACAGCCAGCCTTAACAAATGAAATATCAGGATTAATGGTAACCGGAGTCGCTGGAGGAGCAATAATTCCTCCTTTAATGGGATTTGCAACAGATTACATTGGCACTCAGCAAGGTGCCGTAGGCATCATTATTTTATGTGCTGTTTATCTCGTTTATTGCTCGTTTAAACTAAACAATTCAGTAATACAAGTGAAATAAAATAACTGACAAAACGCGTGAAAAAACATTTCGGATTCCGGATTTAATACTGGAAGCTTTATAAAAATTTATTACTTTTTGCTTTAAAAAATCTTCAATTATAATTTATAGTTGGAGATTTTTTTTTAGAAAAAACTCAAAATCATTCGTTATAAAACGAATAAAATGTATTTTTGCTGCCGAAACAAAGAAAATCAAATCTTGAAGAAGTTTATTATCATAGTACTTTCTTGTATGCTTTTAGTGCCATCATTTGGCAGTTTCTTTGTTTATACCTCTTTCAAATTAAATCAGGACGAAATCTCGAAAACTATTTGTGTACAGCGCAAAATGCTTTTTAACTCCTGTAACGGCCGTTGTGAACTTCAAAAAAGTTTAAAAAAATACGCCGACAATGAAAAGAAAATGCAAAACAATCTCAAAGAAAAAGTAGAGGTTGTTTACATTCAAAATACAACTACAAACGAATTCAAATTAGTGAGTCCAATAGCCTCTCAAGTAGCATTTTTTGCTTCTTTAGATCAAAAACCTATTGCTGTTGCGACAACTACTTTTCGACCTCCATCCTATTTTATATAATTTTTAAAATCACATTTTCAAATTAGTATTGAGATGTATTTCGTTGTTCGCCAAACAACGAAACCGTGTTTACGCACATTTTAAATTTAAAATTATATAAAATCATAAAATGAAAAGACATTCCAGCAGGAGATTCCGCAAAGCTGGTTTGACAATTCGTACCGTTAGGCACCAAATATGGCTAGAAAATATCAATTGAAATAAATTTAGCGTGCCATAGTTACGCTACAAAACGATAATTATGGCGTACCTACGGCACGCCAACGAATTTCAAATCAAAAACGCTACCAATATTTTTTACCTAAAGGTACATTTCAACTTTTAATTTGCGTTAAAAATAAAAAAACACAAAACAACGAAACAAGCTTTGAAAAAAATCATAATCATATTTCTTTCCTTTATGCTTTTGATGCCATCATTTGGCAGTTTCTGCGTTTATACTACATTCAAATTAAATCAGGATGAAATTTCGAAAACCATTTGTGTGCAGCGCAAAATGCTTTTTAATTCCTGTAATGGCCGTTGTGAGCTTCAAAAAAGTCTTAAGAAATATGCTGACAACGAAAAAAAAATGCATGATAACCTGAAAGAAAAAGCAGAAGTCATTTATATTCATACTATTTCGTTGAGTAATTTAAAATTAGTTGTACCAATAACTACACGAAAAGCCATTTTTGCTTATTTCGATAAAAAACCAATTTCGGTTTCAAACGCTACCTTTCATCCACCATCTTACTTTATATAAATTTTAGTCCCGCTTTTCAATTCTTTTGAGAAGCCTTTCCCGTATTCTGCCAAGAGAATACCGGTTGATTTTTTAAAATTTATATCATTTAAAATGAAAAAAATATCCCTCATCCTATTACTAATTATAGGACAATGTGTCGCAGCTCAGAATAAAACAGAAAAAGACACAACAAAATCTCAGGAATTGGAAAATGTTTTTATAACAGCCAATCGTACAGCCACTTTACGCAAAGAAACTCCGGTTGCAATAAGCAAAATCACGGCCAAAACAATCAACGAAACCAAAGCTACGGCGGTTTACGAAATCATCAATAAAACACCGGGAGTACTAATGGTGAATTTAGGAAATGAGCAGCACATGATGTCTATTCGTCAGCCAATGACCACCAATGCTTATTATTTATACCTCGAAGATGGTTTGCCAATTCGCCCAATGGGAATTTTTAATCACAATGCTTTACTGGAAATTAATCAGTTTAATTTGCAAAGTATCGAGGTCGTAAAAGGCCCTGTTTCTTCACTATACGGACCTGAAGCGGTTGGAGGAACTATCAATTTGATTTCGCTAAAACCACCAGTTGATCCGGAATTTAAATTTGGTGTTCAGGGCGATAATTATGGTTACAGAAGATTTCAGGCTGCCGGCGGAGCAACAATTGGCAAAGTTGGTTTTCATATTGCGGGAATTTCCAGTTTGCAGGAAAATGGCTGGATGGCGTATTCTGATTACAATAAAGACAATCTGAATGCGAGGATCGATTTCAACATTTCTCCTTCTACCCGATTGATCAGTAACACGATGTACGGAAAATATTATTCTGACATGAGCGGAACGGTTAACGAAGATGCTTTTAACAACAGAACATACAAAAGCACTTCTAATTTCACGTATAGAAAATCTGATGCTTTACGAACGCGATTAACATTAGAACACGATTGGAACAGTAATTCGAGCAGTTATATTACAGGATATTTACGTGATAATAAACTAGGCCAAAATCCTTCGTATGGAATCAGATGGAGCCCAACTGTAAATCCTACAACGGCAAAAGGCGAAGTAAATTCGAATAACTTTAAAAGTTATGGGGCGATTGGACAACATACTCAGAAGTTTGATTTTTTAAATACCAAACTTGTTGCGGGTGCTTTATACGATTATTCTCCAGTAACCTACTGGTCGTATGTTATTGATCTAAAGGCCAATTTGAATCCCGGAGAAGCGGGAAAACAAACCGTTGATTCTTATGAAATCATTGCACAGCATCCGGACTCAAAATTAGCCGATTATACTGCAGACATTTATAACGCTGCAGCTTATGCGCAAGTAAGTTTTAACCCGATTGAAAAACTGATTCTTACGGTTGGCGGGCGTTATGACAATATGAAAGTGAATTATGACAATGCTCTTGACAATTCTACCGGAAGTAAACTTTATGATAAAGTAACCTTTAAAGCCGGTGCCAATTACAATCCAGTTGAGTTTGCCGGATTTTATGGCAATTATTCACAAGGTTTTGCGCCTCCCGGAATCACTTCTATTTTTAGAACAAAACCCGGAACAGGCGGAACAACTGGCGTTCCTGCAGATTTTTATTATAATCTGGAACCTGCCACTTTCAATAATTACGAAATTGGCGGCTGGCTTTCTTTCTTTCAAAATAAATTAAATTTTGATTATGCTTTGTATTATATGGAAGGTAAAAATGAGTTACTAAACATTAAACTCGCTGATAATTCAACTGATTATCGTTCGGCTGGAGAAACACGTCATAAAGGAATTGAGTTTGGCGCTTCGTATCGTCCTTCAAAACAATTCAATATTCGTCTGGGCGGAACTTACGCGCAACACACTTATATCGATTTTAAACTTTCGGACAAACCAAGCGACCCTGTTCAGGATTTAAACGGAAAAGAAATGCCTGCAGCACCCAAATGGTCCGGAAATTCTGAGGTAAGTTATTATCCAAACTGGCTTCCAAATCTTAGAACTTCTGTAGAATGGCAGCTTGTGGGAAGCTATTACCAGGATCAGATAAATACTGTAAAATACAGCGGATATAATATATTCAACGCCAGAGTGGGTTATCAATGGAAAAAAATTGAAGTATACGGAAACGTGCTTAACCTAACGGATAAATTATATGCTTATAATGTTTCGAGAGCCAATACAACAAATGCTCAACCTACTTACACAGCAGCGGCACCAAGAACATTTGTATTTGGAATACAGTATAATTTTTCCTTAAAAAAATAAGTTTTTGCCACAGATTAAAAGGATTAAAAAGATTAAGGAAGTTTAATTTTTGAACCATTAAGATATTAAGTTTCATTAAGCTTAACTTTTCTTAATCTCTTAATGGTTAAAAAATCTTTTTAATCCTTTTAATCTGTGGCAAAAAAAATGAAGCAAATCATAAATACTCAAAATATGAGCAAAGAAATAAATCAAGCCAAAAAATCTAAAAAGAAAGATTCTAAATTTGTCAGGAAAGTCAAACAGCACATGTACAAATGGCACCGTGTGATTGGGTTAATTACCATTATTCCGTTAATTTTCTGGACACTTTCAGGATTGATGCATCCGTTTATGGCACATTTTTTTAAACCTGAAATTGCACACGAAAAACTCGAAACGCAAGTAATTGATAAAACGCAATTGCACTTTTCGATTCAGGAAGTTTTACAAAAAAATGAACTAACGCAATTCAAAAATTTCAGAATTGTCACTTTCAACAATAAAACCTATTATCAGCTAAAAACTATAATTGGCGAACTTTGGTATTTTGATACAGCAACAGCCAAAAAACTGGAAAACGGAGATCAAAAATATGCGGAATGGCTTTCGCGTTATTTTCTGGACGATCAAAAAAGCGCAGTAAAAAATAGTGAAGTTGTAACCGAATTTACTTCGCAATACAAATATGTCAATCGTTATTTGCCGGTGTACAAATTAAGTTTCGATCGCCCTGATGCCATGCAGGTTTATGTAGAAACATCTTCTGGTAAATTGGCCACTTATAACCCAACATCAAGACAAGCGTTTATCTGGTTCTTTGATACTTTTCATAACTGGTCTTTTATCGATGCCATTTCAAACAATAGTATCCGAATCATTACGATGATTTTCTTATTGTCAATCATTGGCTTTTCTGCCTTGAGCGGAATTTTAATTTATGGTTTACTATGGAAACAATTTAAAAAAACAGATAGTTTAGCTCCTAAAAAAGGCCTAAGAAAATACCATCGTCAAATTGGAATTTGGGTTTCGCTTTTTACTTTGACATTTGCTTTTAGCGGAGCCTATCACGCCACAACAAAATGGAATCCGTATACTTTATCGCAAATGGTTTACGAACCAACATTTGTAACCAAAGAAATTCCGGTAGCCAGTAATAATCTGGATTTAGACTGGAGCCGTTTTCAGAATGCGAGTATTATTTCTTTAAACGACACCACATATTTCCGTTGCGAATTGCTTGAAAAACAAAAATTCAAAACATCGAAATCAGATTCTAATGCAAAATGGAATAAAAAAGATGATCCAAAATCTGAGGTAATTTATATTAATGCTGCAACCAATAAAGTTGTGCCAAATCTGGACTTTAAATACGCTGAATTTCTAGCTTATTATTTTACAGATGGAGCGCCTAAACTTGCTTGTTGCGAAATGGATCAAGGTTCAGATGAACCTCATGTTTCTTTAGAAAACGTAAAATTATTAGACTCTAAACTCTTAACCGATTTTAGCAGTCGCGAATATGGCTTTGTCAATAAAAGATTGCCGGTTATAAAATTGGCTTATGACACGCCGGAAAAAACAACGTATTTTATCGAAACTGCTACTTCGAGATTGGCAGCTGTCGTTAAAAACTCTGATATGGTAGAAGGTTATTCTTTTGCTATTCTCCACAAATTTTTATTTATGGATTGGGCAGGGAAAAACATTCGTGATCTGACAATGGTTGTAGCTGCATTAACCATTTTGATTGCTAGTATTTTAGGATTTATTTTGTTTTTGAAGAAATAGCTTCAAAGATACTAAGGCGCTAAGTTGCTAAGGTTCTAAGTTTGACAACTTGTGTGAATTTTACTCAAAATTTCTCGCAATCCGATAGCTATCAGGAGCGAAGCTGCAAAGTTTTTTTGCATAGCCCCTAGCTTCAGCTAGGGGAATACGATTTAAATAGAAAAAAGGCTTTAGCCAAACTTTATTGGTTTGGCTAAAGCCTTTTTTTTTTCCGTTAATATTTTCATCCAGCTAAAGTTCAATTTCATTAATTTAAGAAAAAATCTACAAAATTACTTAACCGTTTAATCAAGAAAGTAATTTTAAAAATCCGTTTTTATCAGCGTTTTCGCTTTAGCGAATCAGTGAAATCAGCGTCTAATTTTGACGCGGATAAAACAGATTTACTTCGTAAAAACGCGGATAGAAACGGATTTGATTTGTAATAATTTGATTTTATAAAGGATTAACTTAATGACATTTAGCTTTAACTGGACGCTATTTAATCTTACTTTTTAAAATAAAACTTTGTGACTTTGCGAGATTAAATCTACAATTATTACTAACCTGTCAAACACAAACTATATTCTTAGCAACTTAGTAACTTAGCCTCTTAGCAACTTATCTAGGATTCTCTTCAAAATAGCGCGCCTCAATTCGTTTAATATCTTTAATCGAATTTTTAGCCCATGCCAAACGTTTCTCCAAAATTTCTTCTTCGGATAAATGCCAGTTGATATCTGATTTTTGTAATCTGTTGGTGAGGTTTTGAATGATGATCGCGGCAGAAACAGAAATATTCAGACTTTCTGTAAAACCGACCATTGGAATTTTAAGAAAACCATCTGCTTTTTCGAGAATTTCTTCTGACAATCCGTCTCTTTCTGTTCCAAAAAATAAAGCACTTGGTTTTGTAATATCGAAATCCTCCAGCAAACAATCATTTTCATGAGGCGTTGTGGCAATAATTTGATATCCCTGATCTTTTAAAGTCGAAATACAAGTCGTAACAGAATCAAACTGATTAATGTCTACCCATTTTTGAGCGCCCATTGCAATTTCTTTATCAATCTTCTTTCCGTAACGCTGTTCGATAACATTCAGTTCCTGAATCCCAAAAACCTCACAACTACGCATAACAGCGCTTGTATTGTGCATCTGAAAAACATCTTCTACAACAACCGTAAAATGCTTGGTACGATTTCCGAGTACTTTTAAAAATTTTTCTTTGCGGTTATCAGTCAGTATATTTTCAAGGAAAGCGAGGTAATCTAAATCAATCATTTTATTTGTATTTGCCGCAAAAATACACCATTATTAAAACAGAAAGAAATTTCAACTCCATTTTCAACTCTATCAATACGCAACTACGCTGTTATTCAATTTTTCATGCAAAACATCGAGCCTCGAAAAGTCGATCTGCAAAGTTTCTTCTTTAAAATGATCTCCGGCAAAAACCGCGCTTTCATTTTTAGAATGTCTTTTTAAACGATCGTACATTTTGTTACCTTCATCATTAGAATAATGCACTTTTATAAAGGCTACGAATTTTTCAACAACAGCTTTCATTCCTTCATTATAATTGAGCATTACAACGTTTTGATCTGTTTTGTAAAAATCAAGAAATCCCTGAAAATATTTTTCCAATACCAAGGCGCCATATTGTTCAAAACTTACTTCATTAATCTCCTTAGGAGAAATACCAAAAACGTTAGAAGGCAATACATTTGGAACCATATGCATTCCCATCATTTTCTGATGTGATTTTAAAACTTCTGTTGGATTTCTATAAAGTAAAGCAAAAGGCATTTCAGGAAAAATGGATCTTAAATACGAAGCCTTAAAAATATGCCAGGCATCAAGTTTTATGATTAAATGCTGTTGTTCGGGAAATCTTTTTTGTCCCAATAATTTTATTATTGAATGTATTAGCATTGTTTTTTTATCCAAACTAAAAAGATCGCTTCTTAAAATTTGATCGATAATTGGCGCTTCAGAAATCATTATATTTTCTGAAGAACTCGCCAAAGACTGGCTCAACATTGTAGAACCGCATCTGGAGACATGAAAGACCAATGATTTTAGTTCGACCGAAATCAGTTCATTAGACCAATCTATAAGATTTTTTACCGTACTTATTACTTTAAATGGCTTTGAATTATAAGGATGACTTTTACACTTTGCAAGCGTTTCATCAAAAAACGGATCGGCATATTTTAGGTCTCCCAAATAAATCCATTCAAAATAAATTTCATTGTCTTTTTCGATTAATGTAACAGGAATCCAGTTGAAAAGTGGATGATTTATATTTTCCATTTTACGATTTTATTTTTATTGCAGATCTGCAATGATTTTAGCTCCGGCTTCTGATGGATTTCGGGAAAGCTCAGCAATAATCTGCTGTTTTACTTCATCTGAATATTGATTCTCCTTTGGTGATTCATTTACATCAAAACCCATCTTAGTAAACAATTCGTCAGACCAATCATTTCTTATACAATCAAGTGTAAAATGAATACGTGGTTCAGTACTTTTATTTTCTACACTATGCGGAAGCTGAAAATTGGCATACCAACATTCTCCCATTTTCATAGGAACATGTTTTTTATCTACATAAAAAAACACATTATCGTTGGTTACAATAGGGATATGAATTCTAAAAAAACCATCTTCATAAGAAGTATCATTATCTACATGTTCTTTAATTTCACTTTGGGGATCTAATCGAAGTAATCTGACAGCTTCTTTTTCGCATTGAAACCAATCCATAATTTCTTTAAAATAATGACAGCGATCCAGTAAATTAGTATTTAAGTATTCTTTGTTTGGAAAAGAGGTAATATCATTTACCAAACCCGATTGCGACCTGAGGGAAACGCTTGTCCAGTTTCCTTCGTATCGATTGGTATTAAAATGTGGTGTCCACAAATCATTTTCGCATATTACAAGATCTTCTTGCAATTGATCTATTGAAAAAGAAACCGGAAGTTTACTTGAAGAAGGATTCATATACTGTAAAAAATTAAATTATTCAGATAAATTTTTAATAATGAAATCATATAGTTTATTAGTGGAAAAAACTTCCGTTTCCAGATCTGTTTTCAGTACTAAATCTGCATGGCACGGAATTTCGAAAACATCGCTTATTCCTGTAAAATGATTAATTTTATTAATGTCGTGATCCGGCAGCAAAGCTTTCTTATACAATCCTTTTGGATCTCTTTTGATAAGGTTGGCTATCGAACAATCTAAATATACCGTTCTCACAAATTCATACGTTCTTAACTCGTTACGCAGATTTTCATAAGGATTAATGACTGACATTAAAACAATTGTATTTTCTTTCACAAAATTTTGTCCTACCTGAAACAAACGTCTGATATTTTCGTATCTGTCTTCTCTCGAAAATCCTAAATCACTACAAATAGTTTTACGATACACATCTCCATCAACGATCTCGACACTATAACTTTTATCCGCTAACAAATGGCGAACATTCTGAGCCAATGTTGTTTTGCCTGAACCTGATAATCCTGTAAACTGAATTAAAATCATTGAAAGTTTATTTTACTTTACTCCACAATAAAAATAAGCCTTTTGTAAGACTCTTACAATAAGTATAATTACGCTTTTTTTCCTGTGAAAAATCAAAGTTAAAATGTGCCCTTTAGGCACATAATATTGGTAGACATCAGATTCATGATATTGATTGGCGTGTCGTAGGTACGCAACAAAACGATAGCTATTGCATACCTACGGCATGCTAAATTTATTTTAATTCTTTTTCTATCAATATTAAGTGCGTAATGGCACAAAATATTGACTTTAACTTTTTTATTCCCATAAATCACTATTTTTATCCTTCAATTGAATAATAATGAAAAAGAAATTGGTTGTTTTAACCGGAGCCGGTATAAGTGCCGAAAGCGGTATTAAAACTTTTCGCGACAGCGATGGTTTATGGGAAGGACATGATGTGATGGAAGTGGCGACACCTGAAGGCTGGAGAAAAAATCAGGAGCTCGTTTTGGATTTTTATAATAAAAGACGTCAGCAGCTAAAAGAAGTAGAACCTAATTTGGGTCACAAAATCTTAGCCGAATTAGAGCAGGATTTCGATGTACATATTATTACCCAGAATGTAGATGATTTGCACGAACGTGCCGGAAGTACAAAAGTTTTGCATTTGCATGGAGAATTATTAAAAGTACGAAGCACGCGAAATCGCGATTTAATTCTGGATTGGCCGGATGATTTATATACGGGCGATCTTGATGAAAACGGACATCAGCTTAGACCTCATATTGTTTGGTTTGGCGAAGATGTTCCGGCACTTGAAGAAGCTATTGAAATTACAGAAAACGCAGATTATTTTGCCGTTATTGGTACTTCATTACAAGTTTATCCTGCGGCGGGATTAATCTCTTACACGTATAGTATTACGCCTGTTTTTTATATTGATCCTAAACCAATTTCAATTCCCAATATTCAGAATAAAGTCGAAGTTATTGCTAAGGTTGCCTCTGAAGGTGTTGCGGAATTAAGAGAAAGATTATTTGAAATAGAAAAAACACCATGATATTCGAAAGCTGGTTACAGCAATTATCTCAGTTCAATTTACTTAGTTTATTTTTTTTCTTTTTAATCGAAAATTTTATCCTGATAATTTTTTCTGTTATTCTGGCAAAAATAATCGAATATGATAATACCAAATTAAATAACAGAGATCGCAAGTGGGTACTGTCAACCTTGATCTGCAATACCCTTATAACGCTGCTGGGTTTTGAATTATATCATTTTGGGGTTATTAAAATAGATTTTTCGCCCTCATTTTTTTCAATAATAACAGACACTTTATTGTTGATTGTTGTAATGGATTTTTTTATGTTTTGTTTCCATTTTCTGGCGCATTATTTAAAATGGTTTTCCCCTATTCACCAACTTCATCACACGCATGTCGAAACAAGCGTTTATAGTTTGTATGTGCTGCATCCTGTAGAAACTTTAGGATTTGGCATTATCTGGTTATTATCGATTACAGTTTTAGACTTTAATTATCTTAGCATTATTATTTATCTTATTTTAAATCTCATGTACGGAATATTTGGTCATTTAAAAAAAGATCTCTTTCCTGATTTTTGGTATAAAAATTATGTTACAAAATGGATATCTACAACCAAATTTCATTCTGATCATCATAAAAATGAATCGCATAATTTTGGTTTCTATTTTACCATTTGGGATAAAATTTTCAAAACAATAATTTAATTTATTAGTTTCTATCATAATAACTCTTCGGTAATTTTCAGAAGTTTTAACAATAGCTTATATTTGTGCCTTTCGAAAAACAACATAACAATGACTACTTTAAACGAATTGAATGCTATATCACCAATTGACGGACGATATAGAAGTAAAACCCTTTCATTAGCACCATTTTTCTCTGAAGAAGCTCTAATAAAATACCGTGTATTAGTTGAAATTGAATACTTCATTGCCTTGTGCGAAGTACCTTTACCACAACTTGCAGATGTCAATCCAAATTTATTTGACAGCTTACGCGATATCTATAAAAATTTCTCTACAGAAGATGCTCTTTGGATAAAAGAAACGGAGAAAGTAACCAACCACGACGTAAAAGCGGTAGAATACTTTATCAAAGATGCTTTTGAAAAAATAGGCTTATCTCAATACAAAGAGTTCATTCACTTTGGTCTAACGTCTCAGGATATTAACAATACTGCTATTCCTCTTTCTACAAAAGATGCGTTTGAGCAGGTTTATATGCCATCGTTAATTTCTTTAATTTCTAAACTAAAAGAATTAAGCGTAGAATGGAAGGACATTCCGATGTTGGCACGTACGCACGGACAACCGGCTTCTCCTACTCGTTTGGGTAAAGAGATTCTGGTATTTGTAGAACGTCTTGAAGAGCAAATGCGTTTGTTATTTAATATTCCGTTTGCTGCTAAATTTGGTGGTGCAACAGGAAACTACAATGCACATCATGTTGCTTACCCACAAATTGACTGGAAGAAATTTGGAAATAAATTTGTTGAAACAGATCTTGGTTTACACCACTCTTTTCCAACCACTCAAATAGAACATTACGATCATTTTGCTGCATTTTTTGATGCTCTAAAAAGAATCAATACCATTGTAATCGATTTAGATCGTGATATCTGGACGTATGTTTCGATGGATTATTTTAAACAAAAAATCAAAGCGGGAGAAATTGGATCTTCGGCAATGCCTCATAAAGTTAACCCTATTGATTTTGAAAACTCAGAAGGAAACTTAGGAATTGCAAATGCTATTTTTGAACATTTGGCAGCTAAATTACCGGTTTCAAGATTACAACGTGATCTAACTGACAGTACTGTTTTACGTAATATTGGTGTGCCAATCGGACATACTATTATTGCTTTTGAAGCTTCTCTAAAAGGTTTAAACAAATTGCTTTTGAATGAAGGTAAATTTGCTGAAGATTTAGAGAGAAACTGGGCTGTAGTGGCTGAGGCTATTCAAACTATTTTACGTCGTGAGGCTTATCCAAACCCTTATGAAGCTTTGAAAGGTTTGACAAGAACAAATGAAGCTATTGATAAAAAAGCAATTCATAATTTTATTGCAACCCTGGAAGTTTCTGATGCTGTCAGAGCTGAATTAATGGCAATAACTCCTAGTAATTACGTAGGAATTTAAAGAAAACCTAAAATATTTTCTCAAAAAAAGCTATCTTTATCGAGATAGCTTTTTTTTTATTTAAACCAGGAAATAGCCCAGATTACTTCACTTAACTTTTATTGTCTTAGGAGTTCAGTGAATTTCATTTGAAATGAAAAGCTGGATTAACCTCCTTAATATAAAATACCACTTTATGATTGCCTTAAGCGCCGCTGCAGAGACTACACACCACCTACAACCACTTATTAGCGACTTGGGATTAATCCTGATGACCGCCGGAATTGCCGTTTTGATTTTTAAAAAAATGAAGCAGCCTCTGGTTTTAGGATATTTAATTGCCGGATTTTTAGCGGGAAACCATTTTGATTTTTTCCCGTCTATAACTGACATGAAAAGTGTAGAGGTTTGGGCAGAAATTGGGGTGATCTTTTTATTGTTTAGTCTGGGGCTCGAATTTAGTTTTAAAAAATTAATGAAAGTTGGAGGAACTTCCTCGATAACCGCCATTACCCAAATTTTATTCATGACGCTCATTGGTTATTGTGTTGGGCAATGGATGGGCTGGGGCAAGATGGATAGTATTTTTCTTGGTGCCACACTTTCAATTTCATCAACAACCATTATTATTCGGGCATTTGATGAATTGGGTGTTAAAGGAAAAAAGTTCGCCGGGATTGTTTTTGGCGCCTTAATTGTCGAAGATATTGTTGCGATTTTAATGTTGGTTTTATTATCGACAATTGCCGTTAGTGATCAGGTTTCAGGAGGCGAATTATTACAATCTGTTTTAAAATTAATATTCTTTCTGATCATATGGTTTTTGGGTGGAATTTTTATTATCCCAACAATCCTTAAAAAAGCAAAACATCTTTTGACGGATGAAATGCTGCTGATTATTTCCCTGGCACTTTGTTTAATGATGGTGATGTTTGCTGCCAATGTAGGCTTCTCTCCTGCTCTTGGGGCCTTTATTATGGGTTCTATTATTGCAGAAACTACTCAGGCAGAAAAAATCGAGCATTTGATTCAGCCTGTAAAAGATTTATTTGGTGCCGTTTTCTTTGTATCAGTCGGGATGTTAATCAATCCGGAAACATTGGTTACTTATATGTTGCCGGTTGCGCTGATAACACTGCTGACTATTTTCGGGAAAGCATTTAGTTCTTCTATCGGTGCTCTGTTATCTGGTCAGCCGCTTAAACAATCTGTGCAAACGGGTATGAGTTTGGCGCAAATTGGTGAATTCTCTTTTATTATTGCGACTCTTGGTATGACGCTTAAAGTAACGAGTGATTTTTTATACCCAATAATTGTGGCCGTGTCTGCCATTACCACTTTTACAACTCCGTTTTTAATTAAATATTCTGATCCTTTTTCAGGATATTTGGAACAGAAACTTCCTAAAAAATGGATTAAAAATATCAACCGATATAGTGTCAATGCACAAGCGATAAAATCGGTTAGTACCTGGCAAATTGTGCTTCGTGCTTCGATCACACAAATCATTTTACACACTATAATTATTACGGCTATCATATTATTATCGGCTAAATTTGTGGCGCCTTTAGTAGCTGATACCCGTTTTGGAAATACGTTGGCCGCTTTGATTACCCTTGTCATAATTGCTCCTTTTTTATGGGCGCTTTCGTTACGCAGAGTAAAAGTTACTGAAGTCGAAGAATTATGGGAAGAACGAAAATATCGCGGTGCGCTTTTGATGCTTATTTTAATTAGAATGAGTCTTGGGTTATTTTTCGTTGGATTTTTATTGAATATTTTCTTCTCGCCTTTGGTTGCTTTTGTTGCCCTGATCATTGCCATTGGAGCCTATCAGCTATTTCCTAAAAAATTAAACGAGCAGTATCATAAAATTGAAACTCATTTTTTAAAGAATCTAAACGATCGCGAAAACAAAAAAATCGACAGAAGATACGCCAATTTAATGCCTTGGGATGGCCACATGTCTATTTTTGATATTGGTAAAGAATCAAATCTTGCGGGTAAAACTCTGGAAGAATTACGCATTCGTGAAAATATGGGAATCAATATTGCATTTATTCGTCGTGGTGAAATTACAATTCCTATTCCCACTAAAAATGAACGCTTGTTTCCGGGCGACGAGATTTGTGTTATTGGTACAGATGAACAAATTTCAGAATTCACCAAATATTTACAAAATGAGGTTGAGGCTGCTAACAACTCGCAGGAATCTGATATTGTGCTGCGCCAGTTAGAAATTTCGAATGATGATTTTATACAAAAAAGAATTGGCCAGTTTAGAGAAAAAACCGGTGGTCTTGTTGTGGGAATTGAAAGAAATGGTAATCGAATTTTAAACCCGGAATCACATTTGACTTTAGAAAAAAATGATATTATCTGGGTCGTTGGAGATAAAAAACGAATGAACGAACTTATGAAGAAAAGCGTTGCCGTTGAGTTATAGACTAAGATGCTAAGGGGCTAAGACACTAAGATACTGATTTTTTTTCTCAACAATCTTAGAATCTTAGCCCCTTAGTATCTTAGTAACTTAGAACCTTATTTATTAGGTTGCGGCGTCATTCGCAAATAAGGTTTGATTGGTGTATGCCCTTTTGGAAATTTCGCAGGAATATCACTATCAGGAACCGCTGGTGTAATTACAACATCCTCTCCGTCTTTCCAATTCGCCGGAGTTGCTACACTATAATTTGCAGTTAATTGTAAACTATCGATAACACGTAACAATTCTTCAAAATTTCTTCCTGTTGAAGCCGGATATGTTAGTGTTAACTTTATCTTTTTATCCGGTCCAATAACAAAAACCGAGCGTACCGTAAATTTCTCGCTTGCATTTGGATGCAGCATATCATATAAAGTTGCTATCTTTTTATCTTCGTCAGCAATGATCGGAAAATTAACGGTTGTATTTTGGGTTTCGTTAATGTCTTTTATCCACAATTTGTGAGACTCTAAACCATCAACGCTCAGCGCTATAACTTTTGTATTTCTTTTTTTAAATTCAGGAACATAATTGGCAACTGTTCCTAGTTCAGTTGTACACACAGGGGTAAAATCTGCAGGATGCGAAAATAAAACACCCCAGGAATCGCCTAACCATTCATGAAAATTAATTGGCCCTTCGGTTGTTTCTGCATGAAAATCTGGAGCAATATCTCCTAATCTTAATGTTGACATAATTATATTTTTTTAGTTCATCTAAAATTAATCAAAAAAGACATAAGGAAAACACGATTTTTTTAAAAAAAAGTTAAAATTCTATTTTTCCTATCTAGTTAATATTTATAACTAAATAAAGCTTACTATAAAGTACCAAATGGCAAGTGTTACAAAAGAAATTGGGATTCCAAAACCAATCATCATACTACTTAACTTGGGCTTCAAACCATAAGTCGAAGCTAAAATTGCACCTGTAATCATGGGGGCCATCGCCATTTCCATAATCGTTATTTTAATGGCTTCAGAATGTTGGTTGAAAACAAAAACATACAAGACAAATATAACAGAAGGCGTCACAATAAGCCTAAAGAAAAGTCCTAGTCTAAGAAATCGCCAATGCTGACTTTTTCGATCAAAAGTAAGCTGCAATCCCACCGAAAGTAGTGCAAGAGGTGTTACCAAACTTCCGATTTTTAATAATGCGGTTTGAATATTTACATCTAAATCATATTGAAAGACATTCATTAAACAAGCCACCACAAAAGTAATAAAGGGCGGAAAAAAGATGATTTTTTTGAAAATACTAAAAGCATCCGGACTTCCTTTTGAATAAAAAGCAGCTACAAAAACACCCAAGGTTGAAACCACAACAAAAGTTCCGGGCTGATCGACAAGGATGGCCGTTTCTAATCCTTTCTTTCCATATAAAGCTTCGATAATGGGATATCCCAAAAAGGATGAATTACTTAATCCTGCTGTCAGAACCAAACAGCCAATGAGTTTATTAGACCAGCCTAACCTTTTTCCTAAAAAATGAAAAAATACAAAAGCCAGTATAAAACTAATCCATCCTGAGGCTATTGGAAATAATAATTCGTTACTCCACTTTATTTTAGGAATGTGATAAAAGGTTATTGCCGGTAAACAGATATAGATTACAATTTTATTTAAAACCTTATAAATATGGGTTGGAAATTGCTTTATATGCTGCAAGACCAAGCCAAGGGCAAGAAAGAAAAATATAAGGATAAAATTGTTCATGGCGCAAAAGTATCAAAAATAAGAATTTAAGGATCTAAAATGTTTTACCTACCATAATCCTTTTTCAATTTTCTCATTAATAATCGCACTCCGTTTACTGTAGATTCATTAAAAGAATTGGTAAAAATAATATAACCTATAAAATCTCTTCTATCAATGGCTGCAATCGTATAATACGTTCCAGCGGTTCCGGAATGTGTTGAAAAATCTTTATTATCCTCATAACTGTTAAACCATCCTAAAGAATATCCTTCAATTCCTTTATGAATAAAATGATAAGTACTTGCTTTTAAATAATTATCGTGCCCCTGAAGCCCTTTAATATTAAGCTGAATAAATTTAATATAATCGGTAAGTTTGATATTAATATCACCTGCAGGTTCTGTGTAATCTAAATGATAATCTGTGTTTGAAGGAACTGGAATTAATTTATTGTTTTCGAATGAATGTCCCCAGGTATCTTTCGCAATTTGATTTTCTGGCCAGGAGAGCTTCACATCAAGTTTTAAATCTTTATTAAATACCTGATCTATTAATTGCTCCCAACTTTTTCTGGTTACTTTTTCGAGCATCATAGTCGCTAAAGTATAACCTGCATTAGAATAGATATATTTATGGTCCGAATCAATTTTGGCAAGATCCAACGTTAATACAAATTTACCAAACTGATTTCTCTTTTCCTGATTCGTTCCTTTAAAATCAGGAACTGCAGGGTCATTTTCTCCCTGAAAAGGCTGAATTCTCGCTTGATGAGATATTAGTTCTTCAAGCGTTATATTGTAATAGTCGGGTTTTGAGGTTTTCTTTAAATCCGGAAAAAGATTAAAGAATTTAGTACTCCACTTTAGCTTACCTTTTTCAACATATTTGGCAATTACAAAAGCTGTCATAGCCTTGGTATTTGAACCAATATGAAATCGATCATTTAAAGTCGCAGCGTCTTTTAAATCAACCGAATGTACCCCTAATGCATTTATTTCTAAAATTTTATCGCCAGAAACTACAGCATAACTCAGTTCCGGAATAGCATTCGATACCCTAATTGAATCTGCATATTGTACATGATTTTGTGCAAACATGCAAGTAGACAATGTATAGAAAAAGATAAAAATGATTTTAAATTTCATCTAGATAAATTTAAAGTGTTAATAATCAAATACAAATCTAATATTTATAAAAAAGCAGTGTGTTTAGAAATCATTTTATTTTAAGAAACTGCCACTGTTTTATAGAAAAATTAATTTTTCGTTAAAATCTTTTTTTATTACCGTAAACCTAACTACATTTGTAACATATTTTATTACAGTATGATTTCAGGTAAATTTGCCATAACGATTCACATTCTTACTTTGCTCACAAAATTTCCAAATGATTATTTGTCATCTGAGTATATTGCAGGAAGCATTAATTTGAACCCTGTTTTGGTTCGAAAGGAAATTGCGAATCTAAAAGCCAATCATATTGTAGAAAGTAAAGAAGGAAAAAATGGCGGGACAAAACTGTCTGTTGATCCTTCGAAAATCACATTAAAAGAAATTTTTGAAATGACTTTTGAAACCATTGGTTTAGGTTATGCAAAAAATCAGCCTAATCCGGATTGTCCGGTTGGTAAAAAAATCAATCAAAATTTAAGTGCTTTATACGCTGATATGAATCAAAAAGTGAGTTTACAATTAGAAGGAATTTCTCTGGAAGATTTTTCGAATCAATTCTAAAAGTATTTTTTTACACAAAACTGTAACATTTTTTATTACTAATAAAATTTATATATTATGAAAATCGCAATTATTGGAGCTACAGGATTTGTAGGCTCAGCCATTTTAAACGAATTAGCAAGCAGAAATCAAGACATTACTGCTATTGCAAGAACCCCAAAAGACACATCAAATGCAACATGGAAAAGTGCTAACATTTTTAACGTCGATGCGTTGGCAGAAATTTTAAAAGGACACGATGCAGTTATCAACGCTTATAATCCAGGATGGACGAATCCTAATATTTACGATGATTTTATTGCGGGATCTAAAGCGATTCAGGAAGCGGTAAAAAAATCGGGTGTAAAACGTTTTATCACGATTGGTGGTGGCGGAAGTTTATTTGTCGCGCCAGGTTTACAAGCGGTTGACACTCCTGATTTCCCTAAAGAATACCACGCCGGAGCAACAGCAGCAAGAGATTATCTGAATATCCTTAAAGAAGAAAAAGAACTAGATTGGGCATTTTTTAGTCCTGCTTTCGAAATGCATCAGGGAATTACAACAGGAAGAACCGGAAAATATCGTTTAGGTTTGGACAATCCTGTTTTTAACGACGAACAAAGAAGTATTCTTTCTGTAGAAGATTTAGCAGTTGTTATTGCAGATGAAGCTGAAAATGCAAAACACCATCAGGTTCGTTTTACTGCGGCTTACTAATTTTTATTTAAGCCACGAATTTTACGAATTACCACGAATCCTTTTTTTTATTCTAATTCGATAGGGATAATAAATTCGTGAAATTCGTGGCAAACTAACTTTTTGAAACTGTTTTTGTTTTCTGTACTTTTACAGTACCAAAAACAATATTTTGTCAAGTTCCAAAAAACAATCCAGCAGCTTACACGAAAAAGCCGGAATTTCACCTCCTGAAATCACCAATGTTGCTGCTATACATCAAATTAAAAAAAACAGAAGACAACAACCCTCTTCTACCGAATTGATTGATGGAATTTTAAATAAAAATATTACCTCACTTAGCAGGGCCATAACTTTGGTCGAAAGCACGAATCCAGAACATGCTATTAAAGCAAATGAAGTCATTAATGGCTGTTTACCTCATGCCAATAAATCGATCCGAATAGGCATTACGGGAGTTCCCGGAGTGGGAAAAAGTACTTTTATTGAAGCTTTTGGAAGTTATCTGACTCAATTAGGCAAAAAAGTGGCTGTTTTGGCAGTTGACCCCAGCAGTTCGCTTTCGCACGGAAGTATTTTGGGCGACAAAACCCGCATGGAAGAATTGGTAAAGGACGAAAATGCTTTTATAAGACCAAGTGCTTCAGGAGATACTTTGGGCGGAGTTGCACGCAAAACCCGCGAATCGATTATTTTATGTGAAGCCGCAGGCTTTGACACTATAATTATTGAAACGGTTGGCGTTGGACAAAGCGAAACCGCTGTTCACAGCATGGTAGATTTCTTTCTACTTTTAAAAATTTCCGGTGCCGGCGATGAGCTTCAGGGCATTAAACGCGGTATCATGGAAATGGCCGATGCCATCGTCATCAACAAAGCTGATGGTGATAATGTAAAAAAAGCAAATCAGGCAAAGCTGGAATTCAACAGGGCTTTGCATTTATTTCCTCCAAAAAAATCAAACTGGCAGCCAAAAGTTACTACTTGCAGCTCTATTACAAAAGAAGGTATTTCGGAAATCTGGGATACAATTTCGAGTTATTTTGAGCAAACTAATCAATCCGGTTTCTTCCAGGAAAAAAGAAAAGAACAAAATCATTTCTGGATGATGGAAACCATAAACGAACAACTTAAACTGAACTTTTATAATCAGCCTGAAATTATTTCGCGATTGGAACAAAACAAAAAAGCAGTGCAAAACGATGAAATATCACCTTTTGCAGCTGCTCAGAGTTTACTTAAATTATATTTTAAAGATACTAAGTGACTAAGGTTCTAAGCTGCTAAGATTTCTTCTTTAAAGTAAATAACTTAGAACCTTAGTAACTTAGCTACTTAGAACCTTTTCTTAATTTATATTTATTCTCTTTATATAAATTTCCTGCTGTAATTACATGCGCCAAAGCATCTTTTGCTAATTCTTCATTTAACTTTACCGGAACTAAAGTTGTATCATTTTTGATTTCGAATTGCAAAGGTTTCAAATTGGGCTGCATGATGACAACCTGATTTTCTACACGGAATGCATTGATATCGTTAAACTGCATAATAGATCTTCCTTGTGTTTTTGTATCTAGTTTATTTAGATTTCTTCCTACCATTGGTGTTTCAAACGAAAGACCTAAATAGCTCAATAATGTTGGCGGAATATCAATTTGACTTGCTAATTTGCTATATGAAGTTCCTTTTGGAACTCCTGGTCCTATAATCAAAGCCGGAATATGAAACTTATTAATTGGCACTAAATTTTTTCCGTATGTTCTTGTGTTATGATCCGCAATTACAATGAAAATAGTGTTTTTGAAATAAGGTTCTTTTTTTGCCATTTCGAAGAATTTCCCAATAGAAAAATCGGCATATTTCATGGCATTGTTTACCGTTGCAGGTTTTGCATCATAAGGTTTAATTCTTCCCGCAGGATATTCAAAAGGTTCATGATTTGAAGTCGAGAACATTAAAGAAAAGAATGGTTTATCTCCTTTTGCTTTAAAATAATTGTTGGCTTTGGTTACTAAATCTTCATCAGAATAACCCCAGGTTCCTTTGAAAGCATATTTGTTTCCATCAGAATCAAAATCTTCCTGATCTACAATATCCTGAAAACCATTTCCGTTGAAAAACGAAGCCATATTATCAAAATTCGCCATTCCGCCATAAATAAAACTGGTGTCGTATCCTTTTTGTTTTAAAGCTTCTGCCAAGGTAAAAAATCCTTGTTGCGAGTTTCCTAATTTCACTACGCTTTCTGATGGTGATGGCAAAAATCCGGTTACAACTGCTTCGATTCCGCGAACGCTTCTTGTTCCGGTACAATATAAATTGGTAAACAATAATCCTTCTTTCGATAATTTATCAAATTCAGGCGTTAATGGTTTTCCTCCTAAAATTCCAACATATTCAGCACCTAAACTTTCTTGTAGAAAAATAACCAGGTTGTAAGGTTGCTTCAAAACTGTATCGGGTTGTTGTACATGTAGAAACGGAATTTCGGCATCTGTAAAATCATTTGGTCCGGCAATCATATATTTTTTTACACGAGCAATTGCTTCGGCTTCATCCATTTTACCGTACATCTTGGTGTTTCCTTCATTTTTAATCGAATAAGCTGCAAAAGCTACCGTATAAAATGAATTTAATCCCAGAGTATTTGTCAATTGATCTGTTGAGAAAACAGCGTTACTGGCATTGATTGGGCGTTTTGAAGTAAGACTTGAACGTGCTCCAAAAAACAATAAAAATGCTACTAATGGAAAAAGCATTAGTTTGAATTTATATTCAGCACTTGTAGTATAGAAATATTTCTTTCCTTTTTTGAAAGCAAAATAAATCACAACTCCTAAAATTATAAAAGTCACGATAATCGAAGTTAGGTAACTTTTAAGAAGCATTCCAACAACTTCTTTAGGATAAATAAGATAATCTAAGAAGATCTTGTTTGGTCGCGTGTCGTATTGTTTTACGAAATCCGGTGAAGCCAATTCTACAAAAAGAATCAGGAACAGAAATATAAAACTATATATTACCAAAAAATTATTGGTAAACTTCAGCCATTTATTCGGTAGAAAAGTAATTAAAACAGCCGGTAAAAATGATAAATAACACAATAATATCAAATCCATTCGAAGTCCGATTGGGAAAATGTACCAGAAATCCGGTGTTTGCACTACTCTCTCTTTAAATATAAAAAATAAAAAGATTCGGCTTAAAGTAGTAATTAGCAATCCGATTGCTATGAAATTAAAAATGGGTTTTAAAAAACTTAATTTTTTCATTTTATCATTAAAGTTAATTTTTGGTGGAAACAGAGATTTAAATAAAAGTATTTTTAATCACTTTATTTTTTTAATCTCGCAAAGTCACAGAGTTGCAAATTTTTATTAAAATAATTTAAGAAAGATCGCGTGATACATCTCTACTCTTCGTAACGTTTTATTTCCCTGTCGTAAAACTCATTCGCCAAAACAATTAACCCTTCCATTTCAGCATTCAATTCTGCCTCGTCAAGATCTTCTGCTTCTTCCATAAATTCAACCTCATCGTCTTTTAGGTTGATGATGAATCTTGGGTAGTCAAGGTGAATGATGAAAATATCATCTGCGAAATCAGTATTGTCTCCGAGTAAAAATTTAGGTAATTCCATTTTTATATATTTATTATTTTGTTCTTTTTAGCCAATGATTAGAAAGATTCTTTAAAAAAATCTGTAAAATCAATAGCTCTGTTTTTCGGTTCAAATTTAACTATTTGAAAGTGAATTTTGGATTAATTTTTTTGTTAGGTTATGAAGGCGCATATAAAGGACGTTGCAGCAGAAGTTGGTCCTCCCAAAATCCTATTCAAACTCCCTTGAGCCTTTAATTCAGTATATACTTTTTTAGTCGGCAAAGATACTCAGAAAGGGATTCTTAAAATCAAAATATATTTAAATTCCAATTCTTCTAATTCCAATATGAAACTTCCAAATAAATTAAAATCTAAATTCTCCACAGGCCTGAAAAAGGGCAAATTTAAAATTATGTAACAATTTTGAAAAATTATATAACAAAGCCCGAAGACGTTGAAAGTATTTTTACATCATTAATAATTCAAAAATATTAGCCATGAAAAAATTACAAATGTTATGCTTATGTGCCTTCGCTTTTTTATACGCCAACAAAACTTTCGCTCAGGACAGTGAAATCCAGAATTATGATCAGGGTTTTAGATTAGGCTTTGGTGTAAATGGAGGAATACCAACTGATAATGATTACAGATGGTCACTTGGTGGAGATGTTCGTTTACAATATGATTTGACAAAGAAAGCATCTTTGACTTTAACTACAGGTTTTACAAACTTGTTTATGAAAGATCAAAATGGAGTTGAAGTAAAAGATCTTGGATTTATCCCGGCAAAAGCAGGTTTTAAAGCCTTTGTATGGGAAGATCAATTTTATGTTATGGGTGAAGTTGGTGCAGGATTTGCCGTTACAAACGGTTATAATGACACTACTTTTTTATGGGCGCCAGGGATTGGATATGCCAACAAATACATTGACATTAGTGTCCGTTATGAGGACTATGATAAATTTAATACCAATCAGGTGGCTTTACGTTTAGCCTATGGTTTTAAATTATAAAATTTAGGTTTATTTTATTTTTTTGTTTTTGGTATAAACCCGGGAGATCGCATAGTCTCCCGGGTTTTGTATTTTTATAGCTTAAGCATTAAACCTGCGATGTGCATTTTACCGCAAAGGCGCAAAGGTTTCGCAAAGTTCGCAAAGTTTTTACCTGTTGAAAAGAATGCAAAGTTCGCAAAGCTGAAGTGACAAAGCTTTGCGAACTTTTTGTTTTTTTTAACCTTACAAATAAAAATCTTTGCGGTCTTTGCGGTAAAATTCACCTCTTTTTTCTATTCTCTTTTTTCTATTCTCTTTTTTCTATTCTCTTTTCTCCAAATACTTCTTATCCGTCAAAGTTCTCATAAATGCAATAAGCTGTTTTTTTTCCTTATCGGATAAGTTTAATTTGTCTTCAGGTAAAGTTTGGTTCGGAACGTCGAATCCTAAACCTATTCCTCCTCCATCATTATAAAAATCAATTACTTCTTCAAGTGTTTTATAAACGCCATTGTGCATATAAGGCCCGGTAAGTTCGATGTTTCTTATTGTTGGTGTTTTAAACGAATTTTTATGAATGGCTGCCTGCGTGATGACAAACTTTCCTAAATCTCCGTCGAGTTTTTTATTTTTATTGGGAGTTCCCAGAATTTCACTTTCGGATCTGTCAAAGTTTGGCGGAACAGTTCCGTTTGTTAGCGGAACAAAATGGCAAGTGGCGCATTTGGCTTTTCCGGCAAACAAATTAAATCCTGCTTTTTCATCTTCAGTAAACGCTGTTTTATTTTGCATGTATGCATCAAACTTAGCATCGTAATGACTTAACGAACGAATATAAGATGCTAAAGCATTTTTGATTGCAAATTCATTAATTTCTCCTTTTGGAAAAGCCTTTTTAAAATCCTTCACATAATCACCATTCTTCTGAATCGTCAAAGCCGATTGTTCTAAAGAGCCGTGCATTTCATTTTCATTTTTAATAACCGCAATGGCCTGATCTTCGAGATAACTTACCCTCGAATCTGCAAAAAACACACGCTGAAAAGCAATATTGGTTAATGTTGGTGTATTGCGCTGAATCATTGATTTTCCGTCTAATGCAACCGCTGTTTGTAAACCATCCGTAAAAGCTTTTTCGGCATGATGACATGAAGCGCACGAACGTGTATTATTTCCGGATAAAACAGGATCATTAAACAACTTTTTACCCAGGGCGATTTTTTCCGGTGTTGTTTGATAATCCGGAAAACCCGAAAATGCTTCGGCATCAAAAGCATCTTTATCGAATAAAGTTTGTGCGGTAACTTTCAGGCCTCTTTGTTCTTTCATTAACGGAATTCCTAATTCGGCTTGTGTTTTATAAATTCCTTTGCTTAACGGATTTAAAATTTCTTTGATAAAATATGCACGATCAAAAGCATTAAAATTGGTATTTGCTTTTAAATATTTCTTTCCTTTTTCTAAAATCTCAATTACCTGCTTTCCATTCGAAACTGATTCGTTCTCCAGATAAATTTTATAATATTTTTCGATAGTTGCTAAAGCTACAGAAGCTTCAGGAAGTGAATTCAATATTACTGGAGAATCAAAACCTGTAATTCCCAAAGTAATTATTCGGTACACTTCAAGTCGCATAGCATCAAAAACATGCGCATCTGTTAGTTCATTAGACTTTGATACTTTTTCTAACCGAATTAAATTTGAAGATAAAACTCCCAATTCCTGAAGTAGTTCCTTTTTACTTTCTTTATTGTACTTCGGAAAAACCAATTCCTCGATAACCTGAAAACCTTCGGGCGGAACCGTTACTTTATCATTTTCTTCAAACTCCGGTATTGCAGGTCCGTTGATCGATTTAGAAACTGCGGGCGAATAATACTCGCTGATCATTTCGACCTTTTTATAGCTTTCATGTGCTTCCAGAAATTGTCGCTGAATTTGCGCTGCAGTAGAATCCGCTTGTACGGAATACTTCAATTTGGCTACTTTTTCAACCAATAAAGTGATATCAGCCTGAAACAGTTCATTTACTTCCTGATGTTTGCTTTTTTTCTCACAAGCAATAAACACAACCAGAAAGAACAAACAATATATTTTTTTCATGATGTAATAAAAATTAAAAGAGGAATATTCAGAAAAACAGAAACCACTACCTCAAATAGAGATAGTGGACAACTGTTTTATAATAATTTAGAAATTTATCTCGCCAAACCTTTGATCACTACAATTTGACTTGCCTGATTTTCTTTCGGGCGATTTGTTCCTCCGTCAGGACTTAAATATTTTTCTCCTGTCCAGGTATGCGGCTGAACGCTTAACATAAAAGTATCATCAATACCCACCTGATCTGATACGTCGATCAAAGCACCATATTCCCAATCTCCAAATTTCGAAGTTCCGCCTACGTTATATTTCGCAGCATCTGTAGCAGTACGACGGTGATCTAATTCAACTACAACTTTCAACGCTTTTGTAGCAATATTGTATTGGTAGATATAAGCATCGTGAGTTTCGTCTCCGTATCCGTTAGCATCTTCCTGAACGTATACATAGTTTTTAGTTACACAAATGTTATCCGGATTTTGGAATTTCCCTGCGACACCTGAACGGTTATCTCCGTCAAGAATAACCTCAAGAGTTCCTTTTAACGGGTCAGCAGCATCAAGATTTAATTTGTAAACTCTACCGTATTTTGTTCTTGAACCATCTGCATTTGTTCCTGTAGTATTTTGTCCTGTTACGTTAAAATACAATTCACGATCTGCAGCATCACCACCTTTACGGTAATCTAAATCTTCTACACGACCAAATTTAATCGCTTTTAGAGTATTTACTGATGCATTGATTTGCGCACCGGTAAGCGTAGTATGGTTGTCGATTTTTACAAAAGAAACCGGATATGTTTTACTAACTTCAATATCCTTTTCTCTTTGGTTGTCATCATTTCTTTTTAGCATATACAAAGAACCATTGGTTAAATCACCTACAGCATTTGATACATACATAAAAACCTGACCTCCGTAAGTTCCAGAATCGTCATCGCCAATTACAACTACTGTTTTCCCTTTGTAAGCAGATGTGCGCAATGGCAAAGCATTTTCAGCGCTTAAACGGCCAAATCCAGCCAATTCTTTAGATACAGATGCAGAACCTACACTTCCGTAAGGATCTAATGCATGCGTGCGGGATTCTTCACCAGATTCTCCACAAGTTAAATAAACAGGTCCAAAGCCATGTTCTTCTTTTGTTGCCATAGTCGCGCCACACAATCTCCATGTTCCTCCGCTAGAGTTTAGCAAATATTCCCCTTTTGTAGGTTTAAATGTTTTGTCAAGCGTAATTCTCGAAACAGCAAAATTATCTTCGTTGTTTACTAAAAAAGTAAAAGTTCCGTCAGTGTTTTTCAATAAACCTGAACCATCTGCAGAACCTCCAAAAACAAATTTCGGACTGTCCGGAAATACATCATCTGAACTAAAAAGAGAGTAAATTTTTAAACTCTCAAAACCTGCCTGTGCCTTTAATAAACTTGGCGTTACAGATTGATCCTTTAATACAACACTCGTTGGTGTTTCTGTTTCGTCTTTAGAATCGTTATTGTTACAAGATGTAATCAACGAACCTAAAATAACCAGGGGTAGAATAATTCTTTTCATTTAGCTAAAAATTGGTTTTATTTTTTTTACAAAGTAAATCCGTACTCTTTAACTTAAAATGACTTTCATATTATCAAAAAAATAAGACTGAGATCAAAATCTCAGAAATACTACAAAAAAATTAACATTAAATTAGTAATTCAAAACACACGTAAACTTCTAGTAACATTGAGGCAAAAAAAAGAGTCTTACTTTGAACTGCCCCCAAAAAGTTAGACACTATTTGGGGGCATTTTTATGGAAAGAAAAGTCAAGTACAATTGTGAATTTAAACTTCGTTGTGTAGAAGAAGTTTTGAAAAGACATAATTCGGTTAAAGGCACAGCTAGAGCAAACAAGATAGCTGAAAGCAACCTTACGTGCTGGATTAGCCGCTATAATGAATTTGGAATTGAAGGTCTTTTTCCAAGGCAAAAAAATAAAGTTTATACTGCAGACTTTAAATTAAAAGTGATACAAACCATTGAAAATAAGTCTTTATCTTTGGATGAAGCCTGCTTGATTTTCAAAATTCCAGCGCAGTCAACCATAATAAGCTGGCAAAGAAAATATGCAAAAGATGATTTGGCAGGTTTAGAACTTAAATCACGTGGTAGACCAGCAGTTATGAATTTTAAGAGAAAGCAACGAAAAACAGACAAACCTCTAACCAGGGAAGAGGAACTCTTAAAGGAGTTAGAGTACCTGCGCGCTGAGAATGAAATTCTAAAAAAGTTCAACGCCTTAGTTCAAGCCGAGCAAGCCAATCAAAACAAAAAGCTCAAACCATAATGGAATTAAGGCATAAGTATGATTTAGATCTTTTACTAAATTGTATGAACATGGTTAGAAGTACGTATTATTATTATGAAAAGAAAGGTCAGGCAATCGATAAATATCAAGAGATAAAAGATTTAATTAAACAGATTTACAATTATCATAAAGGTAGATTAGGATATAGACGTATTACTCTATTAATCAAAAAAGAGGGGATTTTAATTAATCACAAAACAGTGCTTCGATTGATGAAATTTTTAGGATTAAAAAGTTTAATCAGAATCAAGAAGTACAGATCGTATAAAGGAGAGCAGGGAAAGATAGCTCCTAATCTACTACAGCGCAATTTTAAAGCTGATAGACCTAACCAGAAATGGGCAACCGATGTGACTGAATTTAATGTTTCTGGCAATAAATTGTACTTATCGCCGATAATTGATCTGTTTAATGGAGAGATAATTAGCTATGAATTATCACAAAGACCAGTGTTTAATCAAGTTTTAAATATGCTTGAAAAAGCATTTAAAAAAATACCCGATAATACTAATCTGACTCTGCATTCTGACCAAGGCTGGCAGTATCAAATGAAACAATACCACCATTTATTAAAGAAAAAAGGAATTAAACAAAGTATGTCCAGAAAAGGTAATTGTCTTGATAATGCGATAATTGAAAACTTCTTTGGAATATTAAAATCAGAGTTGTTTTATCTTAAAAAATACACTTCCATTAATCAATTGAAACAAGAGATTGTTGAGTATATAAATTATTATAATAATGACAGAATTAAACTTAATCTAAAAGGAATGAGCCCGATACAATATCGAGCTCATTATTATAAAACTTAATTATTAATTTGTCTAAACTTTTGGGTGCAGTCTACTTTAAGACTCTTTTTTTAGTTCCTCCTTGTACATTTCAAAATTGGCTTTTATTGCATCATCCAGTTCCGGTTCTTTAATATCCGTGTATTGTTTCATCTCTTCCCAGATAATTTTGGCCACAATATAACGGGCCATTTCCTTATCATCAGCAGGAACTATATACCACGGCGCGTGTTCTGTCGAAGTTTTATTGATCGCCTCTTCATAATATTCCTGATATTCGTCCCAATGTTCACGTTCTTTCAAATCACCCGGCGAAAATTTCCAGTTGTGTTTTCCCTCTTCAAGTCGGCGTAATAAGCGTTGGCGCTGTTCTTCCTTGCTTAAATGAAGATAAAACTTCATCACAATCGTTCCGTTCTCTGCAATGTGACTTTCAAAATTATTAATTTGTTCAATTCTTCTTTTCCAAAATTTGGGTTTAATATCATCAACCGAATTAATTCCCGGTAAATTCTCTGCCAAAAGAAACTCAGGATGTACGCGTGTTACCAAAACATTCTCGTAATGTGTACGGTTAAAAATTGCAAACTTCCCTTTTTCCGGCAGAGCAATATAATGACGCCACAAATAATCATGTTCCAGTTCAGCCGAATTAGGCGTTTTAAAACTGTGCACCACCACTCCACGCGGATTAAATTCTTTAAAAACCTCCCTAATCAAACTGTCTTTCCCCGAAGTATCCATTCCCTGAAGGCAAATTAAAACCGCATACTTGTTATGCGCATACATGACATCCTGCAAATCGCTCAGTTTTGCCTGTACTTTATCCAGTTTTTCCTCCTTTTCGTCATCATCCGCTTTTACCTTTAGTAGGGTCGGAATTTTTGACAATTTTATTTTATCTGTAACTTTAAAATCCTTCGGGTCTATCGATTTCATATATGTTGATTTTATTTATTAGAGGTCATATATGTTATCGCCTTTTCAAATCTTTTTCTTTCTATAGAGATTTATAAGTGGCGATTTCATATATTCTACATTTTTATAATTATAAATATACTAATTTTACGAATCCCGATAGCTATCAGGACTGCTCATTGTAATACTTTCTCGATAAATTGTTTTTTTACAAGCCACAATAAGAGCTTTTTCTGGTCGCTTTGTTCTGTCAGTAAAAAATACAATTTCTTCTCAAAGTATTTTCATTGCTATCAGGGCTCATATCTTTACATTATTATATCAAAATCTTATCTTTGGATATAAACTATTGATAAACAGAACTAAGTTGCAAAATTCTATCGGGGCGAAATACATCATTGATGATATTGTAAACACTAGGTAAATCCTCTTAGTTTTAATTACATTTTAAGTCACAATAGTACTTAAGCACTTTATTTTAGATAAAGATGCTGTATAAAAAATGAGCAAAGACCAGTGTAATTTTTTGTTTATTATTCTAAAATATGGAATTATGAATTTAAAGTATTCTGTGGGACTAGACGTTTCAAGCAAAAAGATCAATGCTTGTATGAGTTGTATTGATGAAAAACAAAAAGTAATTGTAAAATCAAGTACTGTAATTTCCAATAATAAAAAAGGATTTAAAATTTTACAAGATTGGGTATTAAAACACGTAAAGGAAAATGTTCCAGTTGTTGTATGTATGGAAGCTACAGGGATTTATCATGAAAATTGCGCTTATTATTTATTTGAAAAAGGATTTTCGGTTTCTATTATTTTACCCAATAAGGCCAAAAAGTATTTGGAAGCAATTGGATTAAAATCAAAAAATGATAGTATCGATGCCAAAGGATTATCCCAGATGGGAGCCGAGCAATGTTTGGATACCTGGCAGCCTATGGGAACATTTTTTTATGAATTACGACTATATACCAGACAACATCAAAATGTAACCGAATTAAAAACGGTTTTAAAAAATCAATTCGATGCATTAAGTTTTGCCATGCATCAAGTCGATCCAGTAACAAATCAATTAAAAGAAACCATAATTTTATTTGACAAACAGCTGAAAGAATTGGAAAAAGTAATCAACAACCACATAAAATCAGATGCAAAAATAGCTGAACGTGTTGCTAATATTTTAGAAATAAAAGGCATTGGGATTTTAACTTTAGCAACAATTTTAGCCGAAACTAATGGTTTCGAACTCTTCAACAACTACAAACAATTGGTTTCTTACGCAGGTTATGATGTTGTAGAAGCCCAATCAGGAACCAGGGTTGGAAAAACCAAAATATCAAAAAAAGGTAATTCCAGAATTAGAAGAGCAATGCACATGCCATCACTTGTTGTTATAAAATGCGAAGTAAAACCATTTAAGGAACTATTTGAACGAACTTATAATAAGCACGGAATCAAAATGAAAAGCTATGTTGCCGTTCAAAAGAAATTACTGACAATGATTTATTATATGTGGAAGAAAAAGGAACGCTTTGAACCAAATTATATAAAAAGCATCCAAGAAAAGGAGCAGAAGTCTTTCTCTCTGTTTGCCTTTGAAAAAGGCATAAAAAACAGCCCCAATAAAATTGAGGCTGCACAAGGTAAACATCCAGCGAATGATCACAGTAAGTTTCCTCTCTGTTAAAACAAAGATAAAAAATATTAAAATTAATTAGGTAATTAAGATAGTACCTAGGTTTAGTATTCAAAAGAACTTTTCCAATATTTCAAAATCAATAATGACCAAAACAATTCTATTTTTATTTGTTTTTTATTTATCCACTATAGGAAATGCACAAACCAATAAAGAAATTGACATTGATAAATTAACTTCTGATTTCATTAAAGATCTTAAGTCAAAAAAAATCGATATAATTTGTGTGTATGAAAATTATTGTGTGGGATGCGAACGAACATATGATTCATCTAAAATATATGACGAAGAAACTTGCGAAGATGAACTAAAACATGAACCAGCATATGTTTTCTGGAAAGAAAAAGGAAAGACATTCTTAACTAAAATAAATACCTGTTTCAAATACCCGGGAAGCATAGTTTCTAAAGATAATTTTTGGGATATTTATTTCTCAAATAAAAATTTAATCGAAAAAGAAGTTGTCAAGCCATTTGAATATAAAATTTCAACTGATAAAAACAAACACACATCAACTTTGAGAACCTCTCATTCTAGATATCAGGTTTTTAAAATGATAAATAAGAATAAAACAACAATAAAAGTCTTCGACCATTTTAACCTAAAAAAAACAAACGATACTTTCTCAGACAAAACATTGTACAATATAAACTACGAACATAACATTAACTTAAAAAGTAAATTAATAATTGACATGCTCGAAAGAATAACTTCGGAAGCAGAAAAAAACAATACATTTAAAAAGATAAAGTCGAGATAAATAAAAGCTTTCAAAAACAAACATTTCATGGAAAAATTCACATTAGAAATATTATTTCAAATCATAGGCATCGGTTCGGCATCAGGATTATTTTATAACAATGATGCACTTTATATTATTGGCGATAACAGCGGATTTTTATACGAATACAATATGCAGAATCAGCAATTAAATCAACACGCTTTAATTGATAATCCGTCGCAAAACATTCCGAAAAACATTAAACCCGATTTTGAATCGATCACGCATCATAATGATACCTTATATGTATTTGGTTCCGGTTCTACCGAAAACCGAAACAAAATGATCGAGTTTGATCTTAAAAACAAAACCATTTTACAAAAAAACAATCTCGTTGATTTATACGGTTTAATGCAAAGCTTTGGCGAAATAAAACCGGAAGATTTTAATCTCGAAGGTGCAATCTTCGATGGTGAAAACTGGTATTTATTCAATCGCGGAAACGGAGTTTCAAACAAAAATACCATTTTTACCATTCATGCTAAAAGTCTGGGCGAAGAATTTGCCTTGGTTGCTACCAATTATAAACTGCCAAAAATAAAAGGCGTTCGCTCCAGTTTTACCGATGCCATCTTGGTCGAAGACAAAATTTATTTCCTTTCTACCGCCGAAGACACCAAATCAACTTACGATGATGGTGAAATTCTTGGAAGTTTCATTGGCCGAATCGACCTTAAAACCATGAAAATAGATTTTACTCAAAAAATAACCTCAACCAATAAATTCGAAGGTCTAACTTTCTATAAAAAAGAAAATAACAAAATTGAGTTTTTATTGTGCGAGGATAATGATACGGAATTGTTGGAAACTAAGATTTTTAAGTTGGTTTTGCCGGTTAAGTAAATTTCATGAGAAAAATAATTCTTTCTTTGTTAGTACTTATCATTCTTTTGAGTATTGGTTATGTATTTTATAATTTTAAAATAAATAAAACTGAAATAAAGAGCTCTACAACATTCAATTTTAAAGATTTAGATTTTAATACAAAAAAAGGGTATTTCATACGGGCAAAAGATTTAGATCCAAAGTCATTTATTACACTTCTAAAAGAGAAATACAATAAAGATTCGAAATTTAATTTTGTAACAATGATAGGAGATTTTCCTGATAATTGGGTAAAACCGAATGATATTGAGTATTTGATATCAATTATGCATTCTAAAGAAAAATGTTGTGGATATATGAGTACATTTTCCTCTTTTATGTCAAGTGAAAGTGGTGAAGTTGGAGGTTTTGCAATAATTTTTCTAAACTCCTATATTTCAAAAACAGAAATTAATATGGGATTGAATTGCAATCCGAAAACAAATGAAGAATCTATTAGGAAAATAGAAAATTGGTATGAAAATACAGTAAATAAAAATTAAATTCATTTTTTCATTTCTATTTTTATTATAACGTAGAGGCTTACAGCAGTGCGTCTCCCGCAACGAATGTCCACTTGTATATTATTGAGAATGATATATACATTGTCGATTTACTTGCGAATGATGGATTAAAATCCATCTCTACAATATGATCCGTTGCTCCGGAACTCTTTATAAAATTCCGGAGCAATAACATAAACTGGTGAATATCTTTGCGGGAGACGCACTGCTGTGCGTCTCTACAAATGTGCCTTTACAAATATATTCAAAGATAAAACCTTTGTAACTTTGAACCCCTGTACCTTTGAACCTTTAAAAAAAACTTTTTTTAACCTCCGTCCCAACCTTTTTATCTTTTCAACCCTCTTTAGTATAAAGACAACAATTGTGATAAACGAAACGCTAATTTCTAACTGCAAAAAAATGAACCGTGATGCCCAGCGTCAGGTTTATGAGCATATGGCTCCAAAATTGTATCGCCTTTGCAAACGATACCTCAAAAAGGAAGAAGAAATAGAAGAAGCCATGGCTGACGCTTTCTATACCATATTTACAAAACTGGAGCAACTAAAAGAGGTGCTGGCTTTTGAGGCCTGGGCGCGTAAAATAACCGTAAATCATTGTTTGGCAACGATAAAGAAGCACACCAATTTCAATATGTATCTTGATGATGTCAAATTGCTTTCGCAACCTTTTACGGATGAGATTAATATATTAGAAGAAGAAGATTTACTCAATTTACTCAACCATATTCCAGACGGCTGCAAAACTGTTTTTAACCTTTTTGTAATTGAAGGTTTTGGACACAAAGAAATTGCCGCAATGCTAAACATTTCTGAAGGCACATCAAAATCACAATTGAATGCCGCCAAAACGAAGCTAAAGGATTTAGTAAATAAATTGTATTACCAAAAAGCAAAATAGTCATGGACAATCAAGATAAAATATTCAATAAATTTAAAGAAGCCGCAGAAAACTCGGAACAAAAAGATTTTCCCGGAATGGACAAAGTCTGGGCACGCGTTGAAGAAAAACTCGACAAAAAAGAAGATAAAAAAGCAATCTCGTTATGGAAAAAAATTGCCATCGCAGCTTCTCTTTTATTATTAATTTCAATAGGTTCTCAGTTTATAAAATCAGACAAAACAACAATTCAGAATTCTACAGTTGTTAATAAAGAAAAGATAAAACAAAACATTTTAGAGAAGAATAAAGCTGTTGTTGCTTCAGATTCAGTACTAATTCCAAAACCGGAAGCGCTTAAAATTTTAGATAAGCAAGTTACCACTCAAAATAATGTAGCAGAAAATACCGCTTACGTTTCTGAGGCTACGGGAGCAGGAAGCGCAGATGCCATCATTAGTCAAGAACCTGCCAATGCACCTATACAAGCTGAGTATGCGCTAGAAGAAGATAATAATAATTTGAAAGATAAAGCGGCTCAAAACTTAGATTATTCCAGAACTATAGAGAGAGAATCGGCTAAAGTTGCATTTGCTGATAACCAAACTCAGGTAGCTAAAAAAAGTGCTCCGCTAATTATTCTCAACGGAAATGCAATAGCACATAGCGACGACCAAAAAAGAGATAAAATGATGCAGGCCGAACTTCCTAATTTGCAACCTGAAAATGTAGATTCACTAGTTGTTCTGGACGCTCCATTATATATTATTGACGGAATTTATTATTCTGAAAATGATTTATTCGGCAAAAATCCCACAAGTCCTTATGCCCCTTTGAATAAACAGGAAATAAAAACCATAACTGTTCTTCAGGATCTTGAAGCCACATCAAAATATGGCGAAAAAGGCAAAAAAGGAGTGGTAATTATCACTACCAAAACAGGTAAGCCAACTCCTAAAAACTAAAAGAAAAAATCTAAAAAATCTTTGTCAAAGTGTAATGCTTTGACAAAGATAAAACTCATCATTTACTTCAAATTATCATCATGAAAAACGTAAAACTTATTTCATTAGCCCTTTCTATGCTTATATGTTTCGTTGCTAAAGCACAGGAAAAAACAAAGACAAAAGATACATTGCAATCCATTTTAACCAATAAAATAATAATCTGTGCACCATCCCGGCCTCTTCTCAATGAACCATTAACAATTCTGGACGGAATTGTAATAGATGCCAAACAATTTTCTAAACTAAACCCCAATGATATCGAAAGCATTCAGGTTTTAAAAGCTAATGATGCAACAGCTCTTTATGGAGAAAAAGCGATACATGGAGCTATTGTGATTAGATCAAAAAACAAGGATTAAGCTTTAAATCATTACAATTCAAACCAATTTAATATTGATTTATTAACAAAATTATTTTTACATTTGATTTCCTTTTGAAAATCCTTCAAAATTTATTCAGATAAAAATATTTATATAAATCAATATCAAACAAAATTTCATGAACCCAATTTTAAATCAGAATCTATTTCTTGTAAAAGAACATATCGGTATGTTTAAAGCCGCTAACAACTACGACATTTACAATCCGGAAAGCAATGAAATTATAATGAACTGCCGCGAGAATAACCTGGGCTTTTTTACCAAAATGTTACGCTTCACAGATTATAAAAGAATGACTCCTTTTGATATTGAAATTACTACGGCTTCGGGCGAAAAAATAATTTCTGTAAAACGTGGTATCGCTTGGCTTCGTTCGACTGTTGAAGTTTTTGACGAAAAAGACCGTTTAGTGGGAACATTTAAACAAAAATTATTTTCGATTGGAGGAAAATTTGAAATTCTCGATAAAAACGAAAGAACTGCCGCCACGCTTCAGGGAAAATGGACAGGTTGGGATTTTAAATTCAGTCATGAAAACAAACAATTGGCCCAGGTAAGCAAAAAATGGGCAGGAATGGGCAAAGAGTTTTTTACGAGCGCTGATAATTATGTGCTACAAATTGAAGAAACTGTTGCGCCAGATAGTCCTTTAAGACAATTAATCCTTGCCGCTGTTATGTGCATCGACATGGTACTGAAAGAATAAATTGAAGTTGTTAAACTTAGATTAAGAAAATAAGCGAAAGCATGATTTTAGGAAGCAAAAACTGTATTTTTGTGTTACTAAAATGATGCTTTTTGCATTTCAAAAAATAAATCATGACAGACTTAAAAAATAAAAATGCCTTAATTACAGGTGCAGGAAAAGGAATTGGAAAAGCAATTGCAATTGCACTTGCCAAAGAAGGAGTAAACGTAATTTTAGTTTCAAGAACTCAGGCAGATGTAGATCAATTGGCTGCTGAAACTACTGCTTTAGGTGTAAAATCTCTTGCTTTATCTGCTGACGTTTCTGATATTAATTCTATCAATAGTGCGGTAGAAAAAGCTTTTGCAGAGTTTAAAAGCATAGACATTTTAATCAACAACGCCGGAATCGCTGCTTTTGGCAATTTCATGACATTGGAACCAACTGAATGGGAAAAAATTATTCAGGTAAACTTAATGGGCACTTACTACACAACCCGTGCAGTTTTACCTAATATGATCGAAAGACAAACTGGTGATATCATCAATATTTCGTCGACAGCGGGATTAAATGGAAATGCATTGACAAGTGCTTACAGCGCATCGAAATTTGCCGTTTTGGGATTGACTGATTCTTTAATGCAGGAAGTTCGCAAACATAATATTCGCGTTACGGCTTTAACGCCGAGTACGGTTGCCACCGATTTGGCTTTAGACTTAAAACTTACAGATGGTAATCCGGATAAAGTAATGCAATCTGAAGATGTCGCCGAATTAATTATTGCTCAGCTGAAATTAAGCCGTCGCGTTTTCATTAAAAACAGCAGTATTTGGTCTACTAACCCTTAAAAATAAAATAAATTCCAAAATTTAAATTCCAAATTCCTATTCTTGAACGTAAAAAACTTTATGAATTGGAATTTGGAATTTTAAAAAATTGGAATTTCAACAAAAATATGATGGAACAATATTTAAGACAATTAATTTCAATAGAATTTCAGGATAAAAAAGAACTTTTTACCGGATTTCTTATCGATTATTCTGACGACTGGATTTTACTACGAAACAATCCGGAGGATTTTATACTGGATGGTTTTGTGATTTTGAAGAACAAAAACATCGAAGCCATTCACAGAGATCAGGATCTTGCATTTACCGAAAAAGTAATTCGTTTAAAAGGTTTAAAAACAAATGCTGAGGATATTATCCCGATTAGAGATTTGAATTCGATCCTGAATTATGTAAATAACAAATACGGCATTTTTCAGATTTCGAAAAAATCAGCAAAATCAGCTTATTTAGGAAAACTGATCGAATTAAACGACGAGGAATTAACTATTGATTTTTTAGATATAAAAGGTCAGTTTGGTGGTGAATTGAGTTTTAATCCGCAAAAAATCAGAGTTATCGAGTTTGATACGGATTATATTAATTCGTTGAAATTAGTGATTCCGGAAGATCAGAAATAGAGTATGCATAAAACTATTCTATTATTCGCCGCCTTTCTTTTGATTTCCTGTTCACAAAAAAATAAATCCGAGAATCCCATAATCGAAAAATCAAAAAAAGATTCTGTTTCGGTTAAACTTCAAGACAAAACCTCTCAAGCAGAAAAAACAAATAAACTCTTGATTGGTGAAAAAATTGAAGGTGACTTTGATGGTGACGGAAAAAATGAATTTGCCTTTGTTACCAAAACAAAAGAAGGTGAAGGAAATCCTATTGAAGACGGAACTCCTGACGAATACACGATTTCTTTTAGTAATTCAGCACTAAAACCCATTGTTATTGGCTGTTGCGAAGCTCAGCTTATTAACGAAGGAGATTTAAACCAAGACGGAAAAGATGATTTTTCAATCTTTCAGGCGCCTATGAACGGATGTACTTATTCGATGACAACCTATTCTTTGCAAAATTCAAACTGGAAACAAATTATAGAATCCTTTTTAATTCCAACTGGCTGCGAAGGATTTACAGCTGAAGATTTACAAAAAAGTATTTTCCTTGAAAATAAAACAGTTTATAAAATGGAAAAGGATCCTAATGACGAAAGTTTAAAATTGACCCGAAAGAAAATTGAATTGAAATAAATGTCGCGAGTTTTTGCTATTCATTCTTTGAAATTGGCAATTGCAGAAAGATCAAAAATAGAATTTTATTCTGACTACAACTAACGTTTCAACTTTGACAAAGTTTTAAACCAAAGCTGCAAATAACGTTCATTTTACGCAAAATAACCACAAAAATTGAATTTAAACTTTAACAAAGTTCTCGAAATCAGAAAGCACATTTTAAAGGGTTTTCTGATTTCGAGAACTTTTTTTATAACCATCTTCTAAAGCAAAATATAGCCTAAAATGACATTTGTAAGTCTTTTAAAGGCTTTATTTCCCAAACTTAAATCTGAAATTTGCACTCGTTAAAACAATAATGGCTTTCATTGGTTACATACTGAAAATGAAGACTTAAATGTTTTCTTATAGAGAACAGATTAAAAGAAATCGTAAAACTTAGTCTATTTTTTTTAGTTGCAAAGCATTAAGACATTTCACCAAAAAATTCAAAACAATGATATCTTACTGGCTGCTCTTTTTCTTCATCATAATTTTTTCAAGCTTACTAGTTGTAATTCTAATATTAGTTTTTCGTATAACTTCTTTCTCACAGTATAAGCGAACTATTGTTTTAACATTTCTAATTCCTGCCATTGGCCTATTTATTTATATGACTTTTGGATGCCTTAACATTTGTGTAGTCAAAAATAATGAAAACGTTAGCAGATATGTATTGGTATATAACACCACTTACAAACTTGAAAACGGAGTTATCTTAGCTGTAAACTTCCAAAACGAAGACTCTGCCTCCCTCATAATAAACGACACGGCAACTCCTTTGTTTTTTGATTTAATTGGCTACAGTAAGACAGGAAATACCTCAATAGAATATGGTCATAAAGATATTCTTCCATACAGTATAAATACTGTGACGCAATATCCGGATTATTTCTTTTCAGAGCCACCAGCAGAAATAACAGTCTCTGGCTCAAATTACGCTGCAACTAATTTAGTAATAGAAGGATGGCTCCATAAAAATTAATCATTAGTTATATCTAAAAGTGCAGCACATTTCTAACTATATCTATTTACATTTTTTTAAACGAAATAAATTTTTAAAATAAATTAAAAAGCCTAATATATGGAAACAAAATCATTACAGTTCCCAAGTAAAATCTATATAAATAAGCAAAAATTAAAAAATGAATCTATAATTTTTGGCTTGCTTACATTATCGTGCCTGTTTGGATTTTGGTACGGAACCGGAAAATTTTTTACTGAAAATTTCTATTATCCTAAATTGGTTATTTTTATGCCAATATGTTTTGTGATATTATTAATTGAAACGATCAAAAAGTATAAAATTGCATCAAATAATGAGGCAATAATGGCTCTAACAGAAAAAGGCATTGAGTTTTTTAATAAGGATTATACCGGAGTAGGTATTGTTCCCTGGACTGAAATTACTGGCGCAACAGAACTAGAAACTGGGAGTTCTTACTTTGGTTCTGCAAAGGTAAAAGAACTTTGCATTACTGTTAAAACACCTGCTTATTTTGATAAAATAGGAAATAGTACCAAAAAAAAGTTGATGAAATTTAATACCAAAAACAAAATCCAATCAATATTTAAAATTGAAGCAACAGTTTTAGATGTAGATACTATAAAGTTCAAAAAAACGATTTATCAAATGATCGAAAAAACTAATATTTAATTAATCCATAAAAGTCATGTTTTATTATCACAGTATTGTTTCAAAGCCTTTAACTTCGATACTAATAGAAAAAGAGACTTGCCCGGTTTGCTCTAAAAAAGGAACTATCGAAGTTATATTATACATGAAATATGCAGCTGCAATAATCCCTATGTTTGGGCTAGGCAGACCAACCGCTGTACATTGTACCGAATGCGGTCATGAGATTAAATCAGTAAATACGCCTTTACTTGCTGAAGCATTTGGTCAAAAAAAATATTCTCCCGGAATAATTAATGCAATAAAAAACATTAAAGCCAATCATAAGCGCACACTCTGGCAATTACTTTATCCTTGGTCACTGTTAATTTTGCTGGGTTTATTATTTCTTCTTGGTTTGTTAAAACAATACTCTGTTTCACATACCAATGCACAAACCAGTGAAATGCTTGCAAATCCAAAAATTGGAGACGTTTATAAGGTAAATATTGATTCCATGTTTTTGTTAAATGCAAATACCATGGGAAGTAAAAGATCACAAACCCTATTTAAAATCATAGATATAAAAAGTGACACTCTTTTGATGGTTCGCAGCAAATATAAAACGGAAGGAATTGGCGTTAAAGAAAGCGACTGGAGTTCTCTATCCCGAGAAGACAATGCGTTTGAGACTATTCCTTACAAAATAAGTTTAAAAGGAATTACTGAAAATAAAGAAGTATACGAATTCTTTAATCAAAAGAAAATTGATTCAATAAACAAAACAGATGTAGTAAAATCAATAAATCCTTTTCACTTTTCCAAATCAATTGGCCAAATTCCTAATTATAATGGAATTGAAATTGTAGAACGAAAATAGCAACACTATGTTTTACATTATTAGCATTGTTACTAAGGCTCTAACCTCAAAACGATTAAGCGATGAGACTTGTCCGGTTTGTTTAAAAAAAGGTTGCCTCGAAGTAACATTATATTCGAGATATGCTAAGGCAATCATTCCTTTTCTATCAATGGGCAGTCCGACTAGTGTACATTGTACCGAATGTGGTCATGAAATAAAATCAGTCAATGCTCCTTATTTTGACAAAAAAAAATATACGCCTGGAATACTGAATGGTATAAAAGACATTAAGGCCAGTCGCAAACACTCTCTTTTTCAATTTATTAATCATGTGACTGTTTTTATTATATTGGGATTAGCACTTATTTATGGTTTATTTTCACTTTGGTCTTTTAAAAACACTAATACACATATTAATGAGTTGCTTAAAAATCCTAAAGTTGGAGATGTTTATAAAGTTAATATGGATTCAACGTTATTAACGCCCGACGGAAGAGCTACCCAAAATAAGAGTTTTCAAACTTTATTTAAAGTTATAAATATAAAAAATGACACGCTTTTAATGGTTAGCAATAAGCATAAAAGCGAAGGAATAGGTGTCAGCGAAAATGATTGGAATTCTCTATCCCGGGAAGATAATGCTTTCGAAACTATACCTCATAAAATAAGTCTGAAAGGAATTACAGAAAAAAAGGAAATATTCGAATTCTTCAATCAAAAGAAGATTGATTCAATAAATAAGACAGATGAAGTAAAGTCTACAAATCCTTTTCATTTTTCTGCATCAATTGGTAAAGTACCGAATTATAATGGAATCGAAATAGTAGAACGAAAATAGCATTACTATTAAAAAACAAAAACGCTCTTTAATAAAGGGCGTTTTGTTTTTATTGTCTTTTAGCTAAGAAACAAATCACACTCGTGACTCGACAAAGATCAGCGATATTCTTTGCTGAATTTCTAGTGTGATTTCTTTCTTCGGTCGAAATACTATACTTAAAAATACCTTCTAAGCCTCCGCTAATTTTTTTATAAAATCTAAACGAACACTTCCGTCTTCATCAATTTTAGTCAAATTAATTTCTTGCAGCGTATTTACTAACTCCGGATTCCAAGGTGTTTTTACTTTTACGTAATTTTCGGTAAAACCATGAATGTATCCTTCTTTATTTTCACTTTCGAACAAAACCGTTCTGTTAGATCCTAATTGATTTTCGTAAAAAGCACGACGTTTTTTAACGGATAATCCGCGTAGCATTTTGCTTCGTTTTGCTCTAACATTTGCAGGAACAGTTCCTGGCATATTTGCAGCTTCGGTATTGTCTCTTTCTGAATACGTGAATACGTGTAAATATGAAATATCCATTTCATTAAGAAAATGATACGTTTCCAAGAAATGCTCATCGGTTTCACCGGGAAATCCAACAATCACGTCAACACCAATACAAGCGTGTGGCATTACTTCGCGAATTTTGTTTACTCGTTCTGTATATACTTCACGTAAATAACGACGTTTCATTAATTTTAAAATATCATTGCTTCCTGATTGCAACGGAATATGAAAATGAGGTACAAAAGTTCTGCTTTTAGACACAAATTCTATTGTTTCATTTTTCAATAAATTAGGTTCAATAGATGAAATTCGCAAACGCTCAATTCCATCCACCTTATCCAAAGCCTGAACTAAATCCAAAAAAGTATGTTCGTGTTTTTTGTTCCCAAATTCTCCTTTTCCGTAATCACCGATATTTACTCCGGTTAAAACAATTTCTTTGATATTTTGAGCCGAAATCTCTTTAGCATTTTGCAATACATTTTCAAGAGCATCACTTCTTGAAATTCCTCTTGCTAACGGAATCGTACAATAAGTACATTTATAATCGCAGCCATCCTGAACTTTCAGAAAAGCACGGGTCCTGTCTCCAATAGAATAACTACCTACATAAAAATCGGCTTCGGCAATTTCGCAGGAGTGAACCTCACCCATGTCATTTTTACTCAAATCATTAATATAATCGGTAATTTTAAATTTTTCGGTAGCACCAAGAACCAAATCAACGCCATCAACGGCAGCTAATTCTTCTGGTTTTAATTGTGCGTAGCAGCCTACTGCCGCTACAAAAGCTTTATCGTTAAGTTTCATTGCTTTTTTTACGACCTGCTTAAATTGCTTATCAGCATTCTCTGTAACTGAGCATGTATTGATAACATAAATGTCTGCAATTTCTTCAAAATCAACACGATCAAAACCTTCGTCATTAAAATTTCTGGCGATTGTAGATGTTTCTGAAAAATTCAGTTTGCAACCAAGCGTATAAAAGGCAACTTTTTTTCTGTTTTCCATGGGAATAAACTACGTTTTAAGTAGTAAGATATTATATTTACATCTCTTTTAAAGAGTTTGCAAATTTACGTACAATATTCTTTAAAATAAAATCAATAATATACTATATATCAATAATTTGCAGCAAACCAATATTTTAAACTGTTATAAAAAACTATCAATTAGCGATCACAAGCCATGAAAATTTTGTTTTAGTAAAAATGATGTTTTCTTTTCGATAAGAATTAAATGACAAAAACATCGATTAAATGCAAATATTATCGATTAAATACATTTTTTTGCGTATTAAATTGAAATTTTCTTACATTTAGCTTTGTTTAATTCGTTCATTAAAAATAATTTTACTTCCTGCAAAAGCAGTGAACAAAAATTATATTATTTAAACAATAATTTGCGCATAACAATTTTGTTTTTCCCTCGTTATGTTGTTGTTTTGTTGTTATAAAAAATGGGAAGGCCGAAAACCAGAAAGAGTAGGCAAAAATTATAAATTAAAACTCCATATGAAAGCATTTTTACCCACAATCTGCTTGATGTTCTTAACCATTTTTAGCTCGCAAGCGCAAACTGCTGCTCCAGCTGCTAATCCATTTCCATCTATTAGTACATTGACAACTTGGGCGAGCTTAAATTCTCAATCTCAATTTGATATTGCAATTCGTGCGGTTGGATTTAAATTTGAAGTAAAAGAACCGGGTGAAGGCTCAACAGCTTACACTTATATTCGTAAAGTAACTGTAAATGAAGTAAACTATACTGATAGAATTGTTTACAGAATTACAAGTAATAATTCAGCAAGTATTATTTCGTTAGTAACAGCTTCTACTGATTTAGTTAGTTTGTACACACCACAATTGTCAACTTTTAAGAACAACAATTGTAAAACTGAAATGTCTAAAGACAAAAACACTACTTGTACTTGTTACGAAAGTGCGAATTTTGCAATCGATCTTTGCGACGAGCGTGTAAAACTTACAATGGGTGACGGAAATAAATATTTTGTTTCTGTAGCTAAAAAATAATCTAATATTTAGATATTAGAAAAACTACGAGCTGTTTTCCAAATCTTTGTGAATCTTAAACGAGATTAAGTTTACAAAGATTTGGAACGCATTTCTTAGGTTTTATAGGTTTGGATTTTTTAGTTCGTACCAAACTTCCAATTCTTCTTGATATTCAAAAGAATTTACGTATTGCAAACCAAGCTTTTCTAAAATTCTTCTTGAGTTTTCATTTCCTGCATCTGCATACGCGTAAATCGCATCTACTTTCATTACGTTAAGAGCGTGATTTATAAAAGCTTTACCAGCTTCGGTAGCATATCCTTTTCCCCAATGTTTTTCGATAAAACGATATCCTATTTCATAAAAATCTTTATGATTGTTGATTTCATTGGTAATAAATTTTATTCCTGACCAGCCTATAAACTCATTCGTTTCTTTTAAGATCACAGCCCAACGACCTGTTCCAAAATTCTTGTATTGTTGCTGAACCAATTCAATATAAGCCCGACTTTCGTCAATATGTGTAATAGGTTTATTCCCTACATAAGTATGTACATTTGGATTAGATTCCAATTCGAACATTCCAATATCATCTGTAGAAATAAATTCTCTAAGTATTAAACGTTCTGTTTCTATTGGATCTTTCATCTCAGGAATTATTTAGTTTAAAATGTAGCGTTGTACTACTTCAGCAACTCCATCATTATTATTTGATGCTACAATAACATCTGCTCTGTCACGCAATTCAGGCGTTACATTGTCAACCCAAACTCCAAGTCCGGCATATTCGATCATCGTTAAATCATTTCCTGCGTTTCCTACGGCAATAATTTCACTTTGATGAATGTTTAGCTTTTCAGCCAGAAGTTTTAAACTCGCTGCTTTATCAATTCCGTTTTGAGCCGCTTCCAGAAAGAAGGGTTTCGACATTGCAACACTTAAATGTGGCATTGCCAGTTTTAAATCTCCTTCAACTTCTTTGAGATAAGAAGGTTCTGCCAATAAAATACATTTTACTGCAGGTTTGGTAACTGCTGCTTTAAAATCAGGTACTTTATTGTGTGGCAATCCGGTGATTTCTTTTTCGATGTCGATGTATTCAGAATCTGTTTCGCTAACAATTTCACCATCAATATAGGTAATAATATGCGTTTTCATTTTTACACTATAATCGTATAAATCATGAATTTGTTCCGGTGTTAAACATTGTTCGAACAAAACCAAATCATCTTTTACGGTACTAATTACAGCACCATTAAATGATATAATATAAGAGTCGTACAAATCAAGCTGCAATTCTTTAGCGTAAGCTGTCATGGCAGATGTTGGTCTGCCTGAAGCCAAAACTAAATGAACGCCTTTTGCCTGCGCTTCAAGAAGTACTTTTTTATTTAGGTCCGAAATTTTATGATCGTCTGTCAACAAGGTATCATCCATGTCGAGCACTAGCATTTTATATTGCATTATTTCTTAGTTTTCAGTCTCAGTTTTCAGTCTCAGTAACCACTGGAAACCGCGACTGAAAACTGAAAACTTCCATTAGATACTCATTCTGAATTCTTCGATAACTGGATTTGCTTTTGCAAAATCTGTTTCCTGAATAAATACCTCAACGGCTAAATCAGATTGTCCAAAACCGCCTAAACGAGCTGACTGAATATTATCTTTTTTTGTAGTTTCTACACCTGCTTGTTCTAATCTTTCTTGTAAAGCAAGTGCCAATACTTCACTTCCTGAATATACCTTCATTAATCCCATAACATTCTGTTTTTTTTGTAATTATTTTATTTTCTAATGTAATATTATTTACAGATTTTTTTGAAAATGTTTTTTTTCAAAACAGCACTGAAAACTGAAACTGAAAACTGCGACTTTCTTACTCTTCTTCCTGAATATCATCTTCTTCCTCATCAAGCTCCTCTTCACCTTCTTCGTCCATATCAAATAAATAAGGCTCTAACATCATTTTATCAGCCAGAATTTCGATGCGTTCTGTCAATGTTTCAGCAAAAATAAGACGTTGCGTTTTGGTGATACTGTTCGAAATACGCATGATTTTAGTTTCGTGACGTAATTTCAACATTGGATCTGCATCATCTATAATAAACATTTTCAAGCGGTTTACATTATAACCTGCGGTTGTAAACATGTCGCTTAATTTATTGGGTGTACCAATTAAAACATCGATTCCTGTCGAGATATAATTTTTATCATAATCTGTATCACCTTTGTCGTGTACGCCGTAAACTTCAAGATTAGAATATTTTCCGTATTTTTCGAAAAGTGCTTCCATTTCTAATACTTTCGCTTTGTCTTCAACAAAAATCAAAGCGCGTGGTGATTCTTCAGTATGACCTGACAATTGCTGAATAACATTCAAAACAATAGTTGTCGATTTTCCGCTTCCGGCCGGAGAAAGAATAATGCAATCTGCACCACTTTTTATCGTCGAAAAAGTTTCCTGCTGCAAAACATTTGCTTCTGTTAAACCATTTTCGATTAATGCGTCTTGTAATTTTTCGTTTATTTTTTTTAGTTTCATCTTTTTGTGCTTTAAGCTTTAAGCTCTACGCTCTAAGCAAAAATTATTTATTCTATTTGATAGACTAAAGCCTAAAGCTTAAAGCCTATTGCGCGAAGCATCTATTTGCTTGCAAACATTTTTACATCGGTTTCAGAAATTTCGTTTCCTCCTAAAATGATCAATCTTTCGACTACATTTCGAAGTTCACGGATATTTCCTGTCCAATCGTATTCCTGCAATAATTGTATGGCTTGCGCCGAAAATACTTTAACCACGTTTCCTTGTTCCGATGCTATTTTAGCAGCAAAATGCCTGATCAAAGCCGGAATATCATCACGTCTTTCGTTTAATGGCGGAACCTTAATTAAAATTACAGCCAAACGATGGTACAAATCTTCACGGAATCGACCTTCGGCAATTTCGGTTTTTAAATCCTTATTGGTTGCAGCCACAACACGAACATCAACTTTTATATCTTTTTCGGCTCCTACTCTGGTAATCATACTTTCCTGCAAAGCACGTAACACTTTGGCTTGCGCCGAAAGACTCATATCTCCAATTTCATCAAGAAATATAGTTCCTTTATCAGCGGCCTCAAATTTTCCTGCGCGATCTTTTACTGCCGATGTAAAAGCACCTTTTACATGACCAAACAATTCACTTTCGATCAATTCACTAGGAATCGCAGCACAGTTTACTTCTATTAAAGGGAAATTAGCACGTTCGCTTTTTTCATGTAATTGATGTGCTACTAATTCTTTTCCGGTTCCGTTTGGTCCTGTAATTAAAACTCTGGCTTCTGTTTGGGCAACTTTATCAATCATTAGTTTAATATGACTGATGGCTTCGCTCTCCCCTACCATTTCGTAGTTTTTACTCACCTTTTTCTTTAAGATTTTATTTTCAACTACAAGTTGTTTTTTATCCAAAGCATTACGAACGGTGTTCAATAAACGATTTAAATCCGGTGGTTTCGAGATATAATCAAAAGCTCCCAAACGCATGGTATGAATCGCGGTTTCCATATCGCCGTGACCTGAGATCATCACCATCGGGATTTCAGGTTTGATTTTTTTAGCTTCTTCTAAAACTTCTACACCGTCCATTTTTGGCATTTTGATATCACACAAAACCAAATCGTAATCGTTGTTTTTTATTTTTTCAAGACCCGCAACTCCATCTTCTGCTTCCTCTACCTGATACGTATCATTTTCTTCTGATAAAATTTTCACCAAAACTCTTCTGATCGATGCTTCGTCTTCTATAATTAGTATTTTACTCATTTTTTTTGAGGTGCTAAGGTTCTGAGTTGCTAAGGCTCTAAGGTTTTTATTTATAAAGCTAAGAAATCTTAGCCTCTTAGTATCTTAGAACCTTAGCAACTTTAAAAAATTAATATTTAAGCCATCTATACAATTCCTTCCAGGTTGGTTTCTTGCCGTACATTAAAATACCAATACGATAAATTTTGGCAGCGAACCAAACTACAAGGAAAAACGTAGCAAACAATAATGATACCGAAATTGCTATTTGCCACCACGGCACTCCAAACGGAAGTCGCATTAACATTACAATTGGCGAAGTTAACGGAATCATTGAAAATAGCACGGCAATTGTTCCGTGAGGATCATTGACAACCGTAAAAAATCCGATATAAACACTTAAAATTAGTGGCATTAAAATAGGCAAAAGAAATTGCTGAGAATCGGTTTGATTGTCAACTGCTGCTCCAATTGCTGCGTAAAATGAACTATATAAAAAGTATCCTCCAATAAAATAAATAACAAAACCTATTATAATACTGGCAATAGGCAAATTCCATAATTCGCTAATGTACATTTGAGCACTTCCCGACATTTCACTTTGCGCTGATTGCATCAATTCAGGCGAAATTCTTGGTGTTGGGCCAACATTTACACCAAAAAATGCCGAAGCTGCAAACATTAAACTCAACCCAATTACGGCCCAAATCATAAATTGTAATAATCCCGCAAGCGAAGTTCCGATGATTTTACCAATCATCAACTGAAAGGGTTTTACCGATGAAATAATAATTTCTATAATTCGGTTTGTTTTTTCTTCGATCACACTACGCATCACCATGTTTCCGTAAATGATAATGAACATCATAATCAAATAACCAAAAGCTCCGCCAATCCCTATTTTGATTTCATTTAATCCTTTTAGACTTTCTTCTCCCGAAGCTTTTATCAAATGAAGATTTACTGAAGATTGTGCTTTTTGAATGGCTAGAGTATCAAGTTTTGCTGTTTCGAGATTTATCTTTGTAATTTTCTCTGCAATAACATCTTGTGTTTTTTCGATAAAAGAAATACTGGGACTGTTATTCGAAATAAATTCAATTTTACTTTCTAAATCTTTTAAATTATTTGTTTTTGGAATGATAATTAAACCATCAAAATTTTCATTTGTAATACTATCTTTAAGTGCTTTTATATCTATTTCAGACAGATTTAGATATTTAAAGGCTGCTTCTTTTTTGTTCTGTTTTACAAAATCATTCGCAAACAAACCTGTCTCATCGTGAATGGCGATTTTTTTTGTTTCAGCTTTCATCGAACTCAAATAACCAATAAATCCAGCGATTGCAACAAACAACAACGGACTTAAAAAAGTCATAACAACAAAAGACTTATTGCGGACTTTTGCAATGAATTCTCTTTTAATAATTAATGAAATTATACTCATTCTTCGTAATTTTTCAATTTTAAAAATTCCAAATTCCAACTTTAAAACGTCCGAAATTGGAATTTGGAATTTATTTTTTGGAATTTATTTCTCTGTTACAGTCTGAATAAAAATATCGTTTACACTTGGTATTTTTTCTACAAAATGGGTTACTTGTCCTCTTTGTGTCAGGATATTTAATAACTCATTTGGAGTCGAATTTCCTATTTGGATATCTAATTTTAAATCATCATTCAGGGATTTAAAACTTGCCGTCGAAACGGTAAACTTTTGCGTGATATCGTACATCAAACCTTCAACATTGCTGGTCAAAATTCCTACCTCAAAACTATTGGTTCTAAACTGACGTTTAACATCGCTTAGTTTTCCTTCGATTAATTTATTCGATTTATGAATCAAAGCAATATGATCGCAAAGTTCTTCAACGCTTTCCATACGGTGAGTCGAAAAAATAATTGTTGCACCTTGTTCTTTTAATGCCAAAATTTCATCTTTGATCACATTTGCATTTACAGGATCAAATCCGGAAAAAGGTTCATCAAAAATTAGCAATTTTGGTTTGTGCAGCACACAAACTACAAACTGAATTTTTTGTGCCATTCCTTTAGAAAGTTCCTGGATTTTTTTGTTCCACCAGCCCTGAATTCCCAAACGGTCAAACCAATATTCTAACTGTGCTTTTGCTTCAGCTTTACTAAGTCCTTTCATTTGTGCCAGATACAAACATTGCTCGCCAACTTTCATCGAGGTATACAATCCTCTTTCTTCAGGAAGATAACCAATAGTCTGCACATGTTTTGGCTGTAATTTTTCTCCATCTAAAATTATTTCGCCGCTATCAGGTAAAGTAATTTGATTGATGATTCGAATAAGGGAAGTTTTTCCGGCTCCATTTGGACCTAATAGCCCATAAATACTACCTTTTGGTACATTTAATGAAACTTCGTTAAGCGCTACATAATCGCCGTATTTTTTTACGACTTTATGTACTTCGAGTAAGTTGCTCATGCTATATTTAAGATTTTCTGCTTTGGTTTAACCATTGTGGTATTAAGAATGTAAAAGTAAATAATTACTAACGAAATTTTGTACTATTAATAAAAAAACCCATTCTATAATTTTGTATAGAATGGGTTTTAAATTTATTTACTTTTTCAGAAAAAGTGGAACTTATGAAAACATATCTTTTACTTTCTCGAAAAATGATTTTTCTGATTTTTCAGGACTTGGAATAAAGTGCTCGTCGTTTAAAGCATTTTCAAAAAATTGTTTTTGCTCTTTATTCAGCGTTTTTGGAGTCCAAACATTTACGTGAACTAGTAAATCACCACTTCCGTAACCGTTAATACTTGGAATACCTTTTCCTTTTAATCTTAGGATTTTTCCGGATTGAATTCCTTCTTCTAACTTAATACGAACTTTTCCGTTAATGGCTTCGATATCTTTAGAAACTCCTAAGACTGCCTCCGGGAAACTGATGTATAAATCATAGTGAATGTTTTCACCTTCACGTTTCAGGAATTCATGCTCCAGTTCTTCAATCGCTACAATTAAATCTCCTGGAATACTATTTCCCGGAGCATCGTTTCCTTTATTAGAAACTTTCAATTGCATACCATCAACAACTCCCGCAGGAATTTTGATCGATACTGTTTCGTCTTCCTGAACCATTCCCTGAGCATCTGCTTCAGAAGGTCTTTTATCTAAAATCTGACCAGAACCGCCACAAGTAGGACAAGTTGACGCAGATTGCATTCTTCCTAGAATAGTATTGGTTACACGCATTACCTGTCCCTGACCGTTACAAGTCGAACATGTTTTGTATGTTACTCCTTTAGCCTGAACTTTACGTTTTACTTTTACTTTTTTCTCAACTCCATTTGCAATTTCTTCTAAAGTAAGTTTCACTTTAATTCGAAGATTGCTTCCTTTAGCACGACGAGGGCCACCGCCTCCGCCTCCACCGAAACCACCAAATCCTCCACCAAAAATATCACCAAACTGACTGAAAATGTCATCCATATTCATACCGCCGTGGCCACCACCAAATCCTCCGGAACCATCAAATGCCTGGTGTCCGTACTGGTCGTATTTTGCTTTTTTGTTAGGATCGCTTAAAACTTCATAAGCTTCTGCGGCTAATTTAAAGTTTTCTTCTGCCTCTTTGTCGCCTGGATTTTTATCCGGGTGATATTTCAATGCACTTTTTCGGTAAGCTTTTTTAATTTCGGCAGCATCAGCATTTTTTGAAATGCCTAGTATTTCGTAAAAATCTTTTTTCATAATTTAGGTTAAATTGCAAATCAAAAATTCTAAATCCCAATACTTAAAAAATTGATCTTCAGAATATTTTATCTGTATTTTTTAGTTTCCGATAACCACTTTAGGGAAACGAATAATTTTGTCTCCTAATTTGTATCCTTTTTCAATAACATCAACAATTTTCCCTTTTAATTTATCAGACGGAGCTGGGATTTGGGTAATTGCTTCAGCAAAATCAGCATTAAAAGCATCACCTGCTCTTACTTCAACTTGCTCTAAACCTTTAGAAACCAAAGTGCTTTTCAATTTTTCGTGAATTAACTCCACTCCTTTTTTCAAATTCTCATCTTCAGATTTGTTGATTTCTACAGTTGCTCTGTCAAAATCATCTAAAACAGGAAGCATTGCTAACAATACCTCTTGATTTGCCGTTTTAAATAAATCGATACGTTCTTTTGAAGTTCTTTTTTTATAATTTTCAAATTCAGCAAATAATCTCAAGAATTTATCTTTTTCTTTTGCCAAGTCTTGAGCTAATTGCTCTTCAACACTTAATTCTTCAACAATTAATTGTTCACCGTTTGCATTGTTCTCTAACGTTGCATCATCTAATTCCTGATCGAACTCTGTATTTTCCGTAGTCATATCACTTTTATTTTTAAAAATATTCTTAAACTTCATTTTTTATTCTTTCTGTTGGATTGCAAAAGTACTGCCAAATCTTATAAAATGTCAAATTGTCACTTTATTAATTATGAGTCTTTTAAAAAACGAAATTAGACAATTAAATTTTAGTATAAATTTAAGACTATTACGTTATAGTTTATTTTATCTTTGGTAGCGTAAAACAAAAATCATTACCACCAAAATTGAATTTAAGGGTTGGCCTCGGCCTCAAAATAATTATTAATTCAAATTTACCTTATATTAAAAAAAGCTTCGCCTTAAGAGACGAAGCTTTTTTTTATGCTTTTTTGAGAAAGAAAAATTTACCGCAGAGATCACTAAGATTTAAGTTGTGTTTACACAATGTAAGTTCGCAAAGGTTTGTGAACTTTGTGTTTTTACTAAACTTACAATTTAAAAAACTTTGTGTTCTCTGCGGTTAATTTTTTCAAATAAAAGTTCGCAAAGCTTTATGTTGATTTAGCTTTGCGAACTTTGTTTTTTTTTAAAATATTCTTAGATAAAAATCTTTGCGCTCTTTGCGGCAAAAAATAATTTAATTGCACGGGCGGAGGGATTCGAACCCCCATCAACGGTTTTGGAGACCGCTATTCTACCCTTGAACTACGCCCGTAACTTAAGGTCGGCAAATTAAAAGTTTTTTTTCTTCTCTGGCAACTATTTCAGGCAGATTTAAAAAGATTTTAGCAAGATAATTGCTGATAATTTATTAACACAATCAACCCCAAAGCTTTGTGAACGTTATCCTTTTCTATCAAAAACAAAAACTTTGCGAAATTAACCGCAAAGTGCGCTAAGATTTTAAAAGTAGGTTTTATAAAAACACAAAGTTCGCAAAGCTTTATGTTTATCTGGCTTTGCGAACTTTGTGTTTTCTATGCTTGAAGTAAAACAAAAACTTTGCGGTTAATTCCGCCACGAATTCACGAATAAAAATCATTTTAATCTGTAAATCTGTGGCTAAAAAACTTTGCTTTTAAAAATATTAAACCAACAAAGCAGCCTTCAATCCTTCAAAATCTACAGAAACCTGCTCTCCTGAAACAAGATTTTTAAGCGAATAAGAATTCGAAGCGATTTCCTGATCTCCTGCAATTACTGCAAACGGAATCAATCGTTTATCTGCATATTGAAACTGTTTCCCTACTTTTACATTATCAGGATACAATTCTACTTTTATATTTTCTTTTCTCAATTCCTGGATGGCCTGCGACGCATACAAAGCCTCAGCATCACCGTAATTGATAAACAATGCTTTTGATGTTGCTGCAACTGTTTCAGGGAATAACTGTAATTCTTCCAGAACCAAATAAATTCGGTCTAAACCAAAAGAAATTCCAACGCCACTCATATTTTTTAAACCAAAAATACCCGTCAAATCATCGTATCTTCCACCGCCGCCAATAGAACCCATTGACACCGTTTTTGGAGCCGCAACTTCAAAAATAGCTCCGGTATAATAATTTAATCCGCGGGCAAGGGTAACATCAAGATCTAAAGTCGCTGTTGCCAAACCTAAAGTTGCCACATTGTCACAAATAAATTTCAATTCCTGTACTCCTTTCATTCCTTCCTCAGATTCTGCTAGTAAATCTGAAAGCTGAGCAATTTTATCTGCAAATGATCCCGTAAAACTAAAAAGCGGCTGTACTTTAACCAAAGCTTTTTCATCAATACCTTTTTCGATCATTTCTTTTTTCACACCATCTTCACCAATTTTATCCAGTTTATCAAGAGCTACTGTAAAATCGATCAATTTGTCTGATGCTCCAATAACTTCGGCAATTCCGGATAATATTTTTCTGTTATTGATTTTGATTATTACGCCTTCTAAACCTAAAGAAGTAAAAACCGTATCATATAACTGAACTAATTCTACTTCCTGCCATAATGACTTTGAACCAACAACATCGGCATCACATTGATAAAATTCTCTGTAACGTCCTCTTTGTGGGCGATCAGCTCTCCACACCGGTTGAATTTGATATCTTTTAAAAGGAAATTCAATTTCGTTTTGGTGCTGTACCACATATCTCGCAAACGGAACTGTTAAATCGTAACGCAATGCTTTCTCCGAAATTTTTCCGGTAAATTTATTCAACTCAATTCTTTGATTCAAATCTATTGTTTCGGCAGAATTAGTTTGCAGCGCTTCGATAGATTCCGGTAATTCAATTTTATTTTTATTAAAGAAAAAATTACCCGAATTCAATATTTTAAAAATCAAACGATCGCCTTCTTCTCCATATTTTCCCATTAAGGTATCTGAATTCTCAAACGAAGGCGTTTCGATTGGCTGAAAACCAAATTTCTCGAAATTATTTTTTATCGTCTGAATAATATATTGACGTTTTGACACCTCTGCAGGCGAAAAATCTCTTGTTCCTTGTGGTATGCTTGGTTTTGAAGCCATCTTTTTTATTTTAGATTTTAGACTTCTGATTTTAGATTCTTTTTAAAAATTCTAAAACCAAAAGCTCTTTTATATTAATTATATTTAGATTTTAGATTTTCTTCGAATCCTAAATCGTCTGCAAATATCTTATTTTTTAAAATAAATAATGCCAGTTCGAAAACAAACTTGTAACAAAAAACGTATTTTCGTGACAAATTGGTCATGATGCTAAAATTATTTAAAGAAAATATCCGAATTGCTTTTGGTTCTATCAAAACACAATTATTGCGTACTATTCTTACCGTATTAATTATCGCTATCGGGATTACCGCTTTGGTGGGAATCTTAACCGTTGTAACAGCACTCGAAAATACTATCTCGACCAATTTCGCTTCTATGGGAGCCAATACTTTCAACATTAACCAATACGAAAACAACCTTAAAAACAGAGGAAGCAACGAACGTGAAATTGTAAACCCAATTATTTCGTACCCTGAAGCTGTTGCTTTCAAAAACAAATACAAATATCCTTTTACCGAAACTTCTTTATCCTTTACAGCCACCAGAACGGCAGAAGTTAAATACTTAGACAAAAAAACCGATCCGGAAATTCAGATTTTGGGTGTCGACGAACATTTCATATCCAACTCGGGTTTAGAAATAAATCTGGGCCGTAGTTTCAATCAATTCGATGTCGATAACAATACCTATTCGTGTGTGGTAGGATCAGATTTCGAAAAAGGATTATTAAAAGATGTAAATCCACTAGATAAAATAATTTCCATTCGTGGCGCGCGTTTTAAAGTTATTGGCGTTCTAAAAGAAAAAGGATCAACGTTTGGCAACAGTCAGGATTTACGTGTTTTAATTCCAATTCAGGTAGCACGTTCTTTATTTACTGCACCAAATATCAATTATACAATGAGCGTAATGGTGGCTAAAAAAGAATTGCTGGACGAAGCCATCGATAATGCAACAAGCACCATGCGCCGCGTACGAAAATTAAGCCCAACGCGCGACAACAATTTCGGAATTGGCCGTAGCGATGATTTAATCAACCGTATTTTGGGCATCACAAAATATTTAGGCTGGGCATCCTGGATCATTAGCGTTATTACCATTTTAGGATCTTCAATCGCTTTAATGAATATCATGATCGTTTCGGTTACAGAACGTACACGCGAAATTGGCGTTCGTAAAGCTTTAGGAGCAAAAAGATCAACAGTTGCTTTTCAGTTTTTTATCGAAACTTTACTTATAGGACAAATTGGGGGCTTGATTGGTATTATAATCGGAATACTTTTAGGCTTTGCCATTGCAACTGCAATGAGTTTTGCATTCGTGATTCCGTGGGTTGCTATTTTTGCAGCATTTGCAACTAGTTTTACCGTTGCTATTGTTTCGGGTTTATATCCTGCTATAAAAGCCTCAAAACTAGATCCTATCGAAGCTTTGCGTTACGAATAGTTTTCAGTTTTCAGTCACAGTTTTCAGTTTTTGGTTTCTTAAATATTTGAAGCAGAAATCAATCATTCAAAAGACCAGTTGTCCCGCTTTTCATTTCAATCTTTTATTTTTTTAAAGAAAAAAAACAAAAGGATTTCCACTGCAATCGGGGCTAAATTAGAAGTTTTTATTTTTTTAAAACTTAGGTAATACTTAAAAAAACTATAAAGTTTTCGAAACCTTACCAAAAATCATGCGGTCATTATCATAGATATCTTTTCGCAATTCGATGTTTTCAAAATTCATTTTTTCTAACAAATCTTTCATTTCACATCCAAGATACTGATTGATTTCAAAATACAATTGCCCGTTTTCTAACAGATTATTTTGAGCCAATGCAGCTATCTTTCGATAAAAAACCAAGGCATCGCTATCTTCTACAAAAAGCGCCAAATGGGGCTCATAATCCAGCACATTTTTCTTGATTTCTTCTTTCTCTAAATTACGCACATAAGGCGGATTCGAAACTATAATATCAAAATTACATTTCAATTCTTCTGCATTCAAAACATCCTGAAGAATAAAAGTAACATCCGTTTTATTGTTTACAGCATTTCGCTTCGCTGTTTCTATAGCTTTTTTTGAAACATCCATCGCATAAACCTGAGCATTCGGAATATTTTTTGCCAATGAAATTGCAATACAGCCACTCCCGGTTCCTATGTCCAGAATTTTAATTGTTTTAGACTTATCAACTTTTGAATTTTCATTGACAATCCATTCTACCAATTCTTCGGTTTCCGGTCTTGGGATCAAAACATTTTCATTCACTTCAAAATCCAATCCGTAAAAATTAGTTTTCCCCAACAAATACTGAATAGGAACTTCCTTTTTTAATTGCGCTAATAATAAATCCCAGACAGCAAAATCACTTTCCGAAAAAGTCAATTCGTGATTTAATGCCAAATCTATCTGACGTAATTTATGTTTGTCCTCTAATATTAAATAAAAAAAACTCTCCGCTTCATAAGCGTCATAAAAAGGCGATAATTCTTTTATAAATTGAGTTCTATATTGTTTGATTCTCATTTTGAGTTTATTTTTTAATGCCTCAATTTTTAAGCAAATATTTTAATCTATTTTTTTTTCAACAATCAATTTAGTTTACGATTCTAGCAATCAAACTGAATAGCTAACTCAGAAACTTTTTTTACCGGCTCCTCATTTTCAGCCTTCGAAGAGAGAAATAATATCACGCGTGTTTCTTCATAATCTCTGTTGGCACCAAAAATAAAATCCAGTTTACCATCATTATCAATATCTCCGGCAAAAAGCAATTCAACAAAAGTATCATTGAAAGTCTCTACTTGCAAAAGCAATTTTTCAGGGCCGTTATTAGTTTTTAAAAACAACTTATAGTTTTCTACTTTTTTATAAATTTCCTCTTTATTATCATCTAAAATTCTTTTTTCAGTCGAAAGTACTTTTCCTTCAGCTCTAAACACATAATCAGCATTCTCGAATTTCAAAGTTACTTTTTCGCCTGGCCAGATTTTATTTTTATCCAATTTCAAAGACTTTATTTTTCCCAACTTCAATTTCGGATAATCCATAAACAAAATCGATTTATTTTTAGAAACAATTGATCTTATAGAATCTCCAACACATTCATCATATCCCTTTTCGATCGTAAAGTCAGTTTTTCCTAAATAATAAACTCCATTTTGCTCAAACAAATCAATCCAGTCTTTATTCAAGGAATTAGCCGGGTTCTGCCCCTGATCATCTCTGTAACCATCTGGTAACAAAATTTCAAAATCGTTTTTAACATCCTCTTCTACAACAACTTCATCACTTACAGCCGAATCTTTAACAACCTGATTCTTAACCGGAGTTTGAGCTCCTTGAGTTTTTATTACTTTATCGTCTTTACAGGAAAACAAAATAGAGAACACTAAAAACGGAAGTATCATTTTTTTCATAGTAAACTTATAGGTTTTTCAACATCCACACTGGGCAAGAACTATGCCCTGTATTTCCTAAAGGAACATTTAAATATTCAAAACCGGATTTTTTATATAATTTTTGAGCTGCATGCATAAAAGGCATCGTTTCGATATAACATTTTTTAAAACCAAAATCTTTTGCCTGCTCTAAACATTTTTCCATCATTTTACTTCCAATCCCTAAACCACGAGTTTCTGGCAGGAAATACATTTTTTGCAATTCGCAAATTTCAGGATCTCCATTTTCAAGCTTTGCAATTCCTGCACAGCCTACAATTTTACTATTATTTTCGACCACAAAATAAACTGATTGCGGTTTGTTATATTCTTCAAACATTAAATCCAAATACGGATCTTCGTATGCTGTACCCACTTTCGGAATTTCCATTTCATCAAAAACCGATCGTATTAATTGGGCAACTGCCTGATTGTCTTCTTTTTTAATTGCTCTGATAATCCAATTTTCCATATGTATATATTCGTGTATTGTATTACAAAAGTAAAAATAGTTTTTTGATAGTTTCTTAACTATATCGTTAACCATCGAACTAAACAAAAATAACTACTTTTGTACCGTGAATATACATGAAAAATACATAAAACGCTGCATAAATTTGGCAGAAAATGGCTTTGGAACTACATTTCCTAACCCTATGGTTGGTAGCGTAATTGTTTACGAAAATCAAATTATAGGTGAAGGCTGGCACAAAAAAGCCGGAGAACCGCACGCTGAAGTCAATGCCATTCGATCTGTAAAAGACAAATCATTATTAAAAAAAGCTACAATTTATGTAAGCCTGGAACCTTGCAGTCATTTTGGCAAAACGCCTCCTTGCTGCGATTTGATCATAGAACACCAAATTCCAAATGTTGTAGTTGGAACGGTTGATCCTAACGAAAAAGTAGCAGGAAACGGCATCAAAAAACTAATTGCCGCCGGAGCCAATGTAACAGTTGGTGTTTTAGAAAAAGAATGCAACGAACTCAACAAACGCTTTTTTACTTTTCATCAGCAAAAAAGACCTTATATAATATTGAAATGGGCCCAAAGTCAGGACGGTTTTCTATCTCCAGAAAAAGAAATTGATCAGGATCGCAAACCGGTTTGGATTACAAATACCTATTCAAGGCAATTGGTTCATAAATGGCGCAGCGAAGAACAAGCTATTTTAGCAGGAACACAAACTATCATTGACGACAATCCGAAATTAAATACCAGGGACTGGTCAGGAAATAATCCGGTAAGAGTTGTTTTAGATCAAAACAATCGCATCCCAAAAGACAGTTTTGTCTTTGATAATACGGTAAAAACCATCGTGTTTACAAAATCTGAAACCAACCTTTCGGCAGAAAACACTAACTTTGAAGTAATTGATTTTAATCAAAATATAATACCGCAGATTTTGGCTGTTTTACATCGAAACCAAATTCAGTCTATTATAATTGAAGGCGGATTGCAGACTTTGCAATCTTTTATAGATGAGAATATTTGGGATGAAGCCCGAATTTTTATAGGAAACATTTCTTTTGAAAAAGGAACTAAAGCGCCAATGATTCAGATGAAAAATCCAATTAAAACCAACATTCAGAGCGATGAATTGCTAAACATTAGAAATCATGATTGATACTATAATTTTTGACTTTGGAGATATTTTTATCAATTTAAACAAACAAGCTACCATTTCGGGATTGCAGCAATTAGGCATGACGGAATGGAATGCAGAACTGGATCGTTTGAATCTTTTGTTTGAAACCGGAGATATATCGTATGATGATTTTCTGGCTGGTTTTCAGAAAGAATTACCAAATGCTTCGATAGAAGAAATCTTAAAAGCATGGAATGCGGTTTTAGCAGATTTTCCTTTGTATCGATTAGAGTTTCTTCAAATGCTTTCAAAAAAATACCGATTGTTTTTATTGAGCAATACAGATTCTATTCATATTGAAACTTTCGAAAACGCAAACGGAATTTCATTTTACAGCGATTTTTATCAATGTTTTGAAAAAGTCTATTTTTCATTTGAAATTGGAATGCGAAAACCAAATCCGGAAGCTTATCAATATATTATTAACAAACATGAATTATCGCCAAAACGTACTTTGTTTGTTGATGACAAAAAAGAAAACACAGATGCTGCCGCCGCTTTAGGTCTTCATGTTTGGAATTTACAAGTTGGACAGGAAGATGTTGTAGATTTATTTGAGAAAAAGATATTGTAAATTGAATTTGGAGAGAATTTACCGCAAAGGCGCAAAGATTTACGCAAAGTTCGCGAAGATTTTAACGAATTAAGAATACAAAGTTCGCAAAGCTTTGTATTGATTTAGATTTGCGAACTTTTTAAGCTTATAAACAAACAGTTAACAATAAAACCTTGGCGAACTTTGCGGTAAAATCAACTCTGTTAAAAAAAATAGTAAACATAATTTAGAATTTTACTTTTGAAATACGACGACACTTATAATACCATTGCTTTTGAATCTGAAGAAGTGCTTTTTAAAGAAAAAGGAAGCAAGTTCTTTGGTTATGCTTTTCCTATAGAACACGAAGACGAAGTAAAACCCATCATCGAAACTTTAAAAAAGCAACATCCGCATGCGGTGCATTATTGTTACGCATATCAATTGGGCACAGCTCCTAAAATTTCGTATCGTGCCAATGATGATGGCGAACCAAGCAATACTGCCGGAGCACCAATTTACGGACAAATACAATCTTTTGGACTAACAAACGTTCTTGTAGTGGTTGTTCGAATTTTTGGCGGAGTAAAATTAGGTGTCGGCGGATTAATCGCTGCTTATAAAACAACAGCTCAAATGACTCTTGAAGTTTGTGGGATTGTCGAAAAAACAATTGATGTTCATTTTTTAATTTCTTTTGATTACAAAAACATGAACAAAGTAATGCGGGTCATCAAAGAAAAAAAACTTGAAATTACGTCTCAGGAAATGGAAATCGATGAAGATTCAGGTTTACCAATTGGCAAAATCAAGACAAAAACACGCAAAAAAAATGCCGAATCAGTATTCGACATTTTTGATTTAATGTTTGAAATCGATATTGAAATTATATAAATTGATATAAAAAGCTATCTCATTTTAACAATTATTCAAGTGTTTTAAACAATTCTAAAATATAATTTGGAGGAGCAGTTGGGCGACCTGATTTTAACGATATAAATACCAAAATAAACACAGCAGTTGTTAATAACTCATTCGCTTCATTATAAATCTCACAGTCAAATTCAATCTTGACTGAGGATTGACTTTTGAAAGTAGTATGAATTGTAAGAAGCTCATCATAACGTGCAGATTTTTTATAATTTATTTGCATCGAAACTATTGGCAAACCAATTCCGCTTTCTTCCATACTTTTATACGAAATCCCTTTATCTCTAAGCCATTCCACGCGTCCGATCTCAAAATAAGGGACATAATTTCCGTGATAAACGACTCCCATTTGATCGGTTTCTGAGTAACGAACACGCACTTGCGTTTGATGATTTTTCATTAGTTATATATTAAAAAAAATTAAATTTAAAAAGTTCACTTACAACTTTTTTTTATAAAATTAGAGGCCAAAATATTTTTTTTTACAGAAATTTGTTCACATATTTGTTATCCCGAAATACGGAATAAAATTGCTCCTTTTTTATTAGGAGAATCTTTATCAATAATAAAAAAATTTATCTGAATCT